>NZ_KB898185.1 GCF_000377505.1 Paenibacillus massiliensis 2301065 = DSM 16942
AGCAGCCGCACCGGGAATTCGCTCAGTCGGTAATCCCGTCGATACGCCGCTGCCGTATTCACCAGACTGCGATGCTCAATCATGACGCCCTTCGGACGTCCGGTTGTACCGGAGGTGTAGATCACATACGCTAGATCCTGCGGCTCGTTGATCCACTCCAGGTTGCTGTCATCCCCGGCATAGAGCGACTCGTCATCCAGCTCTAGCACCTGGCGCAGACGCAGCTCATCTGCGGCCTTGGACTCGGAACCAGCCTCCAATGCTTCCTGCTGCGCTAACAATCCCTTTTGCGTCAGCAGAACCGTTGCCCCGCTATCCGCCAGCATGAAGCGAATACGCTCAGACGGGTAGTCCGCATCCAGCGGCACATACGCCCCGCCAGCCTTCCACACCGCCAGCACACCAACCAGCATATCGACAGAACGCTCACTCAGAATACCGACGATAGATTCACGCCCGATGCCTTCCTCTCGCAATCGACGTGCGAGTTGGTTCGCCCTTTCATTAAGCTCACGGTAAGTAAGCTGCTGTCCCTCGTACACGACAGCTACATGCTCAGGTATGAGCTTTGCCTGCTGCTCCACATATGGATGGAACAAGCCCGCAACACCTGTCGTATCCAGCCCTTCGAGTACGCCAACAGAGGCAAAACCGTCAAGGATGCTAGCTCTTTCATTAACCGTCACCAGCTCCAGATCATCAACCCGGGCGTGTGGACTACTAATGACTTGTTCCATGACGTACACCCAATGCTCGGCAATCTGCCTGATCGCTGAGCGGTCGAATACGAGCGCATTGTATTCGAGATGAACATGGATATTGTCGCCAGGTACAATCGTAATGTTGAAATCGTAGTTCGTCTGCTCTGACATGGACGCATTCGCAATGGTGAAGCCGCCCGCATCTCGGCTGCCCATTTCCTCCATACGCTGCTCCACAGGGTAATTTTCGAACACCATTATATGATTGACGAGGTCCTGCTTTTGCTCAGTCAGAGCCTGAATTTCATACAGTGGATATGTCTCATAAGAGCGGGAAGCGAGTGCATGCTCCTGAGTCCGTTTCATCAGCTCTACGAAAGTTACTTCTTCCTCACTATGAATGCGCACTGGGACGGTATTAATGAACAAGCCGATCATTTTGTCGATACCTGGGATATCTGCCGATCTGCCAGATACAACGCTGCCAAATACCACGTCACGACTATTGTTATAGCGCTGCAGCACCACACCCCACGCAGCCTGTAGCAGCGTATTGACAGTCACTTGCTGCTGCTTGACCAGTGAATCCATCTGCTGTGTCAGCTCACGACCTAGCGTGAAGGACAGCTTGTTTGCTTCGTAGCCCTTGGCTTGAGCATCCAGCACCTTCGCCTGTGGCAGTGTAGTCTGCTGCTCGAACCCCGTGAAGTAATCACTCCAGAATCGTTCTGCCTCCGTATTGTCCTGACGCTCCAGCCATTCGATATACTCACTATACGGGGTAACCGGAGCAAGCTCGGGTGTGCGTCCTGCCAGCACATCAAAGTACGTATTGAATGCTTCCCCGACAATAAGGAACAAGCACCAGCCGTCCATCAGAATATGATGGAAGCTCCACACAAAACGGTAGCTCTCCTCATCCGTACGCAAGACAGACACTCTCATTAGCGCCCCTGTGCTAAAGTCAAAGCCCTCAGCCTGATCACGCTTCGCATACTCAATAATATAGCTGCTCTGCTCTGACTCTCCCATAGAACGAAGATCCTGGAAGCGGAAATCCGCCGCCTTATTGCAATACACCACCTGCAAAGGCTGCTCATGCCAGCCGCTATAAAAGTTCGTCCTGAAAATCTGGTGGCGTGCCACCAATTGATTGAGACTGTGCGCAAAAGCCTCGATCTGGAAGCTGCCCTGCAGCTCAAATGTCGCCTGCTCAAAGTACGCACTGGATTGCGGCTCCATCAGTCCATGGAACAGAATCCCCTTCTGCATCGGTGTCAGGGCATAGATATTGTCCAGCTCACCCGCTGCCGCAGTCTGGGTCACAATATGCTCCAGCTCTCCAGCCGTCAGTCCCTGGAAAGACAGATCGCTCGGCGTCAGCTCCGGCACTTCCTTGCCGACACAATGTGCCAGCACATGCTGCAAGCTTGTCTGAAGCAGCTCCGCAAGCTGTTTGATCGTTTTCTTCATAAAAGTCTTACTGCTATAGCTGATCGTCAGCTCCAGCACCCCAGCTGAGATCATACTGTTCAGATCCAGTGCATAGCGCTTCGTCAACGTATCGCTAATGGACGCACCGCTGGAATAGGTGGACATACGGAAGGCACTATTGCTCAAATCCTGGTCGAATTGCCCCAGATAGTTGAAGCTAATCTCTGGCTCGATCATGAACGCAGGAGACTTCTGCCCCTTCTCGTTGCTTTGTACCGCTTCCTGCTCGCCTGCCTGGGAGGACAGATAGCGTAAAATGCCGTATCCAACCCCTTTTTGTGGAACGCGGCGCAGCCCTTCCTTGACGCGTTTGACACACTGACCTACATCCTGGCCCTCACCCAGATCCAGTACGACGGGGAATTGACTGGTGAACCAACCAACGGTACGTGTAATATCCACATTCGGCACTATGGCTTCACGGCCATGGCCCTCCAGATTGACCAGCACCTGACTGAGGCCTGCCCACTCATGAATAGCGATGCCAAGCGCAGTCAGCAGCAGGTCGTTAGCCTCTGTATTGTATGCACGGTGAGCCTGCTTCAGAAATTGCTCTGTCTCCTCCGCCGTCCATGTCACGGTAAGTGTACGATCGTCACGCAGCTGCGGCTTGGCAGCTGATTTGCGCACATAATCCTTAGGTAACTTGGCCTCAGCTGCTTCGGTCCGCTCAATTCCTTGCCAATACGCACGCTCTTTATCCAAGGCTGCACTGTGCGCATACTGTTGCAACCCATCTGCCCACATCTGGAACGAATCGGTCTTGTTCGGCAATTGGACAGACTCTCCCCTTACAGCCTGCTCATAGCCCGACGCCAGATCCTCCAGCAATATACGCCAAGACACCCCGTCAACAACCAAATGGTGAATAGCAATCAGCAAATGGTCTCCGTCCGCACAACGGAACAGACCTAATCTTACCAATGGGCCATTCTCCAGCTGGATGCTGCTTTGAATATCGCTAGCTTTCTCCTCCAGTAGTCGAGCAACATCCGCTTGGCTTGACACGTGGGTCAGATCGACTACATCCAGATTGTACGCTTCACCATCCTGTATACTGCGATTCCAAGCTTCATATCCGCCATCATTAGTCTGTCGCAAGACGATCCGCAGTGCATCATGATGCTCGACTACTTGGTGGATAGCCACTCGAAGAGCAGCTTCGTCCATATGATCCTCACGATGCAGCAGCAAAGCCTGATTGTAATGCTCAGGGTTCGCAGGCTGCTGCTCAAGGAACCAATGCTGGATTGGCGTTAACGCTACCGCACCTGTCACTTCGCCTTGATCCGCAATACGAATCACCTGCTGCACCCGTCCACTCAGCTCGGCAATCGTCGGATACTGGAACAGCTCTCTCATTTCCAGCTTGTAGCCATTTTGCAGCAATCTTGAGGACACCTGAATAGCCTTGATGGAGTCACCACCCAGGTGGAAGAAGTTATCCAGCACGCCGACCTGCGGAATACCCAACACAGACTGCCATACCGACGTCAATACACTCTCGACAGCATTGCGGGCAGCGACGTAATCCTGACCTGTGTCGATACGTCCCTCTGGTTCAGGCAGTGCACGGCGGTCTACCTTACCATTTGGAGTTAGTGGTAGCTGCGGGAGTTCAACAAAATAAGAAGGTACCATATAGCTTGGTAGCTCCTGGCTTAGAGCCGTACGCAGCTCATGCATGGATGGAGTTAACAGGCCATCCTCAGCTTCAGCAGCCTTCAGCACAACATACGCACACAGCTGCTTTTGCCCCTGGTCATCCTCTCGTGCCACGACCACGGCTTCATGCACAGCCTCCAGCTTCAGCAGTTGGGCCTCCACCTCACCTAACTCGATCCGATAGCCGCGAATCTTGACCTGCGCGTCGATCCGCCCCTTGTATTCCAGCGTTCCATCAGCACGCCAGCGCACGAGGTCACCCGTCCGATAGCAGCGCTCACCGCTGCGGAAGGGACTATCCATGAATTTCTCTGCTGTCAGGTCTGGTCGGTTGCGATAGCCGCGGGCCACACCGTCTCCTCCGACGAGCAGTTCCCCCCACGCTCCGACAGGCTGCAGCTGTAGAGCACGATCCACGACATACGCAGTTGAATTCGTAATGGGGCTACCGATCGGCACCGCTTCTGTCTGCTCACCTAAAATCGCATGCGTAGTCGAGAAGGTCGTGTTTTCTGTCGGTCCATAGCCGTTGATCAGCTTCAGCGACGGATGGGCTTTCAGCACACGATTTACATGGGGCACAGACAGTACATCCCCACCAATCAACAGCTCCTTCAGCCCTGCGAACAGCTCTACATCCTGCTGGGACAGCTGGTTGAAGAGCGGTGCTGTCAGCCACATCGTGGTAACCCCATGACTGCGTACAGCTTCCTTCAGCTTAGCCGCGTCCAGAATAACATCCTGGCTAACCAGCACGAGCTGGCCACCATTAAGAAGCGAGCCCCAGATCTCAAAGGTGGACGCGTCAAAGACAACCGCTCCCGTCTGCAGAATACGCGTATCTTCACTCAGCACAGCATAGCTCGAATTCTTCACGAGCCGCACGACATTACGATGCTCGACCATAACCCCTTTTGGCTGACCTGTCGTTCCTGAAGTGTACATTAAATAAGCCAATCGACTGCCGAAGGCTACATCCTTTTCTAGTCCCTGATCGCTCATGGTCGGAAGATTGTTATGGTCATTTTTCACATGCGAATAATCGGTATATTCCATATGTTGACGCCCTGCTTGTGCTTCATCCAGCGTATACGCACCCTCTTGAGCATCCACTCCATAGATGGTTACGTCGCTCAGATCCAGCACGATTCCATCGTAATCATCTGGCTGTTGCTCCGCACGTTGTACCAGCAGTAGCTGCGCCTCGGAATCTGTCAACAGATAGCGGACCCGCTCAGACGGATAATCCGGATCGATCGGTACGTAAGCACCGCCTGCCTTGAGAATAGCCAGCATGCCCACGATCATATCCGCCGAGCGGTCAGCAACGATACCCACGGTCTGCTCCGCCGTCACGCCATAGCTGCGCAGTGTGTGCGCCAATTGATTGGCTTGCTCATTCAGTTGCCCGTAAGTCATTCGCGTGCTGCCAGAGACAATCGCGATCTGACCTGGGATGCGCTCAGCCTGTTCCTCGAATAGCTCGTGAATGCCTGCGTCCTGCGGATAGTCTACAGCTGTCGCATTGAATACATTGAGGATTTCAGAGCGTTCCTCTTCGCTGATCAGCGACAATTCTTCAATACGCTTTTGCGGACCAGCTACCATGTGCTTCGCTACGCTGAGGAATTGACGGATGATTAGTGCAATCTCCTCCTCGCTGAACAGCTCCATACGATAATCCAGATAGAGCACGAGTCGATCATCATCCAGCATTTCGACCATATGCATATCAAAGTCATTCACGGTATCACCGCAGAAATCATTGAGTACCTGCTGCAAGGCTTCGTCAAAGCGTGAGAAGCTCAGTGTACGATATTGAATCGTCACGCCGAACAGGCGCTGAAGGTCCATATTGTTCTGCTGCTCGCGCAAATCCTGAATAATCTTGTTATAAGGATAGCGCTGATGTCTAAGGATGGATGACTGCTCCTTGCCGACACCCTGCAGGAAGCTCAGTAATTCTGCCTCAGGCTCGACCTGCAGCCGCGTCGCCACGGTGCTCACGAACATGCCTACTGTATCTTTCTCCTTCTTGGAAGTCCGGTTCGCATATAGCGTACCTACCGTCAAATCCTGCTCGCCCGTCACCTTATGCATGTAAATATACAGAGCAGCCAAGAAGAATGTGAAGATGCTGGTCTTATGCTCTTCGCAGAAAGCCTTGACCCCGCGATACAGCTCATCCTCCAGCACAACACTCTCGCGAAGCGCAGTAGTACCTAAAGTAAGTGGATTGTACGATTTCAAGCCGGTGATTTCCGGTACATCAGCGAATTTCTCAGTCCAATAGGCCCGATCCTTCTCATAGCGGTCCGATTGCTCGTAGTTTTGCTCTACCTGAATAAAATCCAGATAGGCATTTTCTTTAGCTGCGGTATCTTGACCATGTACGATATCTATGTAATGACCCGTAATTTCATTAATTGCCTGATTCATCGATACGCCGTCGGAGACGATATGATGCATTTTGAAATTGTACCAGGTCTCCTCCGCATCAAGCTGTAAGATCGCGAAGCGATATAATTGGGATTCCAGTACCTTGAAGGGCTGTGGATTGTGCTGCTGAACCCATGCCTCAGCTTCTTCAGAAGTAACCTGGAGCGTCTCAATCTCCTGCTCGGCAAATGGAATTACGTGCTGGTAAGGGACGCCATCCTGCTCCGTGATCCTGATGCGGAATGAATCATTGTTTGCTACGACTCGGTTCATCGCTTGCTGCAATGCATCTATACGAATTGCTCCCTGAATTTTGACTGTAGCGATAATGGTGGAGGTATTACGCTGGGGGTACAGAAGCTCCGTATACCAAATACGCTGCTGTGGCTGGCTTAATGGAAACAGTTGAACATTGTTCTGTGTCATACGTGTCTCGCTCCTTACAAATTGTAATATGATCAAGAAACTGCACTTACGCCTGAACGTTGCTTACTGTTCATCTCTTCAACATGCACAAACTCATCTTCCAAAGGTGCTATTTCCAAAAATGGTTATCCCTGAAGCTACTGTCTCATTCGAATGTCAGGCCGATTGCTCCTGAGGCTGCTTGCGGGACTGAATGTCATACATCTCCGCATAATGCCCTCCCATCGCCAGCAGTTGTTCATGGGTTCCTTGCTCCTTCAATTCTCCCTCAGCAAGCACACAGATGCGATCCGCCTGCTCAATGGTCGATAAGCGATGAGCGATCACCAGTGTCGTGCGGCCCTTCATCAGCGCAGACAATCCCTGTTGGACTTCGTACTCAGCTTCCGCATCCAGTGCAGACGTTGCTTCATCAAGCAGCAGGATCGGCGCATTCTTGAGCATAGCCCGCGCGATCGCAATTCGCTGACGCTGTCCACCTGACAGGTTCGCTCCACGTTCGCCAACGAGCGTATGATAGCCCTCCGGTAGCTCCGCAATGAACCCACTGGCATAGGCGAGCTTAGCTGCTGCCTCAACCTGCTCATCGCTGGCATCAGGAGAACCAAAACGTATGTTATCGGCTATCGTCCCATGGAACAGCGTCGCTTCCTGCGGCACATAAGCGATCCAGTCGCGGACTTCATCCAGTCGACAGACTCCTGCGGAACGCTCACGAATCCTCAGCTCGCCTTCGTCGGGTGGATAGAACCCCAGTACCAGCTTCATGACAGTACTCTTGCCGCTGCCACTCGGACCAACAAGGGCAGTCACTTTGCCTTCGGGTACCGTTAGACTTAGCCTTCTGAGCGCCGGACGATCCGGCTGATAGGCAAAGCTGATATCCTGCAGCTCTAATGCCGCAGGGCCTCCCTCCAAGGATGGATCCTCAACAGCGATCCGTGGAGCTGCCCTGGAATCGTCACTCTGTCTTACCGGTCTGATCGTTTCCATAAGCCCCTCTGCGCTCAATCTGTCCACTGCCTCGGCCTCCCTCTTCTCAGGATGCTGCTGCCCTAGCAGCGCCGCCGGGAACTTCTCTTTCTCTAATGGTTCATCCAGCACCTCGCGGATCCGTGCCAGACCTGCCAAAGAGTTCTGCAAGAGGGACACCGCTGCACCAAGCTGCAGGAATACCGTTGAAATCCCTGTTTGCAACTGTACAATTTGACCCAGCACGCCAAGCTGCATCTGGTTCTGAGACACCAATATCAAACCAGCGACAAGTACACCGCCCAGCGCAAGGAATTCAACGAGAAAATTACACATATCTTGCAGACCCATTTGCCGTCCCTGACGGATGCTAGTACGACTCACCTGCTCACTGGCTGTATTGCACAGTCCGCCTACTTTGTTCCTTAATCCGAACAGCTTTACTACTTGCAGACCGGTGAGTAAATCACTTAGCCGTTCTGTAAATGTGCTCAGTCGTCCCTGCAGCTCCTCGCTGGTATGACGCATTCTTTTGGCAAAAAAAGCATTGATCCATGCTGAAGCGAGTCCCAGTATTATCGCTGCAACACCAAATCTCCAATCCAGTGCCAGCATGATGGTAAGCGAGCCGATAAATAGCGAAACTTCGAGAATGATCGAGCGAATATGGTCTGTATACGCCTGCTCCAGCGTCTGTACATCATTCGACATACGGGATACCAGATCACCAGAGTGTCGTTTCTCAACTTGGGCATAAGATAGATTAACAATATGGCCGAACAATCTCCTGCGCACCTCAGCAATAGCCAGCCTCACACATTTCATATACATATAGCTGCATAATGGAGACACCAGGCTTAATACGATAAATGTCCCGGTGACCAGATATATCGCTCTGTATAGCTCCTGCTCTTCACCACTCACAGCAAAATTCAACAAATAATGAACCACAAAGGATAGCAAAATCGTAATGCTTGCATTGGTCAGACTATTGCCAATCAAGCCAGCAAAGTACCATTTCCGATGGGGCTTCATCAGGGACATCAGTTGCCGGAACTCATAGAACCCCTGCTTGAAGGTCACGCTGCTCACTCCTTTCCTGCGGCGTAGAGGAAGCTAAATCGGAATCCTGCTGTTGCTGCTCGAAATTCTGCAAATACAGTCTCCGATATACACCGTTATGGGCCAGCAGCTCCTCATGCGTTCCCGACTCTGCAATCCTGCCCTGGTCGAGCACAATAATCCGGTCCGCCTGACGAATCGTGGATAGCCGGTGTGCGATGACCAGTACTGTTCGATCCTGCATTGCGGTTTGGAGTGCGCTCTGCACCATTGCTTCTGATTGGCTATCTAGTGCCGATGTAGGTTCGTCCAGAAGCAGCAATGGTGCATTCTTCAGAAGGGCTCTGGCAATCGCAAGTCGTTGCTTCTGTCCACCGGACAGTCCGCCGCCTCGCTCTTTCAAAACGGTACCGTACCCCTCTGGAAGTCGGATGATAAAGTCATGGGCATGTGCGGCCGTGGCTGCCTCGACAATTTCCTCACGTGACGCCTCCATGCGCCCATATCCGATATTTTCTGCAACGGTAGTCGGAAAAAGCGATGGCTCCTGAGATACCATCGAGATCCGACTGCGAAGGTCAACTAAATCCCAGCTCAGTAGGCTCTTTCCGAAAATACTAATCGTTCCACTCTGCTGCCCATCCTCCAGAAATCCACATAGAAGCTTGAAGATCGTGCTCTTTCCACCTCCACTGGCCCCTACGATGGCAACCATTTCCCCTTGTCTGATCTTGAAGCTAATTTCCTTCAGCACCAGACTATCTTCGTCGTAGCCAAAGCTCACATTCTCCAGACAGACTACAGCAGTCTCTTCCACACGATGTTGCTCATCCGTTGTGCGTATAGCCCCTGTGTTGGCGCCTCCCCCCCCATGTGTAGCTTCCTTCTGAAGGGCGTAGCTACTATCACTCTGGCGTTCATTGGACCAATCCAGCACCTCAAACAGATGCTTGGCAGCTCCAGCCGCCTCCTTCATCTGTGAAATGATTGTAGGCAGCATTGAGATTGGCTGCAGAATGAATGAGATCAGGTAGAGGAACAGAACAATCCCACCAGCGTTAAGTTCCCCTTGTGCAATCAGGTAGCCACCGTACACAATGACCAGAATAATGGGTGTAGCCAGCATCATGACACTGACAGGCGTAATGGCAGCATAGCGTTTTTCCAGCCCCAGTCCACGCTTGATGACATCCTCCATAATCACCATATATTTCTTCATCAAGATCGCCTGCATGTTAAAAGCCTTAATGATGGGGATGCCTCCGATAGCATCCTGTGCCACAGCGTTCAGATTGGCCAACTTCTCCTGCAACTGCTCCGAATATTTCTCAATAGGCTTACTCATGAATGAGGTGATAATCAGTCCTATGGGCATGAGTGCCAGGCTTGCGAGAACCAGCTTCCAGCTTGTCATGAGCAGCAGCGTCAGAGATGCCACGAATACTAGCGGCAGATAGAACAAATTCGCGAACTGCTGAATGAAAAAGCTCTGTAATACAGCAGTATTGCTCGTCAAACGGGATACCAGGTCACCCGTGAACTTCCTTTCTACGCTCGACACGGGTAGATCACAAAACTTATGTACGAGGTCTTCTCTTAAATCGCGCAATGCGCCAACGCTAAACCGCACTGAAGCGTACTTCATGACGAATTTGCACGGCAGACCTATGAGCATCATCCCTCCGACAAGTGCAACCATGCTCCAGGTGGATGAGAAGGCTCCTTCTGCCATTTGTTCAATAGCTTTGCCTAAAATGATATCTATTGCTGCCAGGCCTATAGAGGCTACGACGGTCAAGAATACCCACAGGTTATACGGTCTGACATAATGTGTGAGCCTTCGAAAAGCAGAATTAGATCGGAACAAGGACATCCCTCTTTTTCGCTACTCACAACTATTCAGTGCGAGTTTTTTTGAAGTTGCAATGGAGCTTGTAATATACCTGCCAATGCTCGATATAAGAGTGTCTGTGTTATGAGATGAAGTGCTTGCTTGGTGCCAGCAGTTTCACTAAGACACGGCTTGGAGCACAGTGCCTTGTGTAAGAGATGTTGATAGATACATTCGCTAAGATTTCATGTGAGTGTGTGGTATGTTGCATGTTAGCTGTTGTGTAAGCTGCCATGATCGTGTTCGCGTAGAGCTGCGATAGGTGGACATTTAGCTTGTGTCTAAGCTGTGGTTACAATACCTGGAACTGCGGGTGTATTAGAGTGTAAGTTAGTTAGAGCGATATGTTGTGTATGCTGCAGTATGCTTATGTTCTGCTGAGCCCAACAGGATATTAACGATTTTTTGGATGACTTCCTGCTCTTGCTCATGAATGAAAAAATGATTGCCATCAAACATATGTACCTCAATCGGCGAGGTTGAATGCTGCTGCCAAGCCTGTAGCGAGTCTGTACTGACTTCAACATCCTGACGACCTCCGAACACAGTAACCGGACAGGAAAGTGGATTTCCCAGCTTATATTCATACCTCTCACAGACCTTGAAGTCTGCGCGTAGGCGCGGCATGATCAGCTGCATTAATTCTCTGTTCTGCAGCACTTCCTCGGGAGTTCCCTGCATCAAACGAAGCTCCTCAATGAATGGATCGTCCGCCAGCTCATGAAGCCGTTTTTTGGAATATGGAAGCTGCGGTGCGGATTTGCCCGATACAATCAGATGGACGGGAAGCTGGCCTGTGCGGATATACAGTTCTCTGGCTGTCTCAAAAGCAAGTAACGAGCCCATACTGTGACCGAAGAAAGCAAATGGCTTGTGCACATAAGGAATCATGGCCGGAACCAGTGCGTCTACGATATCTTGTAGGTGCTCCATAGGCTCTTCCATGGAGCGACCTTCACGTCCAGGAAGCTGTATGGGCAGCACCGCAATATCCGGGGCAAGTCTGGACTTCCACGAAGAAAATATGGAAGCGCCCCCGCCGGCATAAGGAAAGCAGAATAATTGCAGTCTCTCAGCCGGATGAGCTACGGTCTTCGCCAGCCAGCGTTGTGACCGATTCATCATACATGGATACCTCCATCCTCTATTTAATTCAGGATGATACAGCTATTACAGGGAAATCCTTGTAATGGATGTATTCTTCCAGCAATTTCTAACTGGTTTTAAATATACAAACTTTAAATCGCCTTGGCATGGGACAAAAGAACCTAATTTATCCAATTCATAAATATATATTTTAATACAATTTATTACATTTAATTTCGATTTTTCAAATACTTTTTTTCACTTTTGGAATTAATTACCTGATGTTTGTGGAGTGTTATTTTGTTTTAAAACCATGCTTTCTATATTCATGCAGTATGTAAAAATAACTATTAAAAATGTTGAGTAGTCAGAAAAACGCCTTGCTATCAAAAGATTCTTTATTTACATATCCTTAACATGATGCTAACAAAATGAACATGTTTTCGCAGTCTAAATTGTATGTTTTTCCACTGTTGATTTTATTAGCCTAATTAATGGTAATTTTATTAATAATACTGCTCACTTTCTCTATTATTAACTCTTTAACTTTGGACTGAAAAAGTGCTTTTTATAGTCCCAAGGACCTATAACGCTTCATAAATATATTGACGTTTAGTCTAATTTTTTTAGTAATCTATTAATTTTTACGGAACCCATTAACGACATAATCGTATATGAGCCCCTTATATCTAAACATCCACCTGAGGTTATCTGGCAGCAAAAAAGCGGAATTCCCTTTTCACAGGAGATATCCGCTTTGCTGATCTTCTTTAATCAGTAGACTATGATACCCTTTGTTATCTGCTGCTCATTCTTGCGTAAGTACTCCATATCATTCAGATACACACTCAGATGTCCATCCTGAATATGAGACTGAAAATCCTCGTTCCCCTGTTTGGCTTCATTTCGCATGAATTGGGTTAGGGCTTCAAGCCGTTCTATAAGTATGCGGACAAATGACTCCTTACCCTCCAGGCCAATTCCATAAGTATCAAGGAACAGTCGGGCTTTTCGGATATGCTCGTCCAAGTCACCTTGAGTATCTGGATGCATGGGAGCGTTAAATGGTACCCAGCGATAGACCGCATAGGCGACATCCCACATTCTTGGTCCGGGATGCAGCGTATCAAAATCTATCATCCCCGCCGCCTGATTCGAGATAATTGTAACATTATAAGGAGCAAAATCCCCATGACACATGACCTCTACCGGGCTTACCTTCTCCAGCATCCAGTGCTCCTGCCCTGTCAGATTAGCAAGATACCTCTCACTGTATTGATGAAAGGTCCGTAATAGGCTTGCTGCCGATACAAGCATGGAGTCTGTCAGCAAGTGCTCAGGCAATGGATAGTTGAACACTTCGCCAGGCATATAGGAGACCTGCTCCTGCTTCAATTCATTCATGCCATAAGGCATGGGAACAAATTCAGCTCCTTCAGCACGAACAAAACGCAAAAAGGAATGAACATCATCAGTCCAGGCCTGAGCTGGCCGCACGACTAACCTGCCGATCTTTTGAATTTTACCACTTCGTCCCCCAATTAATTGCTCGTGATTCTCCAAGTACAAGCACACCTCACTTCTTAATTTGAAACAAAATACTCTTAGCTCATTGCCACGATGGCATCATCCACAATGATTCTACCAGAAGTTGCAATGCTAATTCAGCTTATAGTGGTATCTTCCAGATGGTTGTCCAGTCGGACATGCATGAGATTACCCCAATTACTCCAATTCTCTGGAAAATTGATATAGCCATTCATCCATGCCTTGTTCAGGCACATGTAATGTACGGTAAGTGGGATTCGTATCCGGGTATCCTCCTACATCTTCCTGGCTATCGATCAGTTTTCCTCGACCTGCAAGCACGTCAGAGATAATTCGCTGATCGGTAGCATCTCGATCCTTTGGTCTTGCTCCAGCATGCGTGGTAACCTCCTTCAAGACTACTGAAGCAGGGACAGCTTTCAGCCCTTGAATCCACACAGGAGGATTGCTGAGTTCTACGATCCCGCCAAATGTCAGCGGAACAGGCTTGTCTTTCTGATCATAAGCAAGATTATCCTGTAGATAGGCTGAGCCGCTCTTACTGTTCGTACCTACTAGTCCCAATCCTTGCACCGTGTCTGCACCGTGCCGCAAATAATTCCCAACAATACTGACCCTTGGTCCTTCTGGTGTAATGCCTGTATTGGCCCATTCCTTCTCCACATAGCCGAGACGGATGGCCCATTTTCCCGGATTATAGATCACATTGTTCACAATGACGCCCGTCGCGAATCCCTTGAACCACGGATTACGCTCCATATTATGGGCGTACAGATTGCCGATTACAGCCACATCCTGAACATAATCATGAACAAGGGTACCCATAGAATGAGATCCCTTCTCGTGTACTGAATGATTCAAGCCTTCAGCGATAATATTGTTGCTTAGCGTTACTCTGCGTGTAGTCGCTTCAGGACCATTCGTTCGTGGACCGGAGAAAGACATGTTCTCATCCACACCCCAGGAGAAGGAGCAGTGATCAATAACAATGTTATACGCAGAGGCACCATAAGTGGATACATCCGGCTCAAAGCCTGAACCCGGTGCACTCTCAGCATCTCCCATGCGGAATCGGACATGCTGCATTAGCACATCATGTGTACGGATTTGCATACCTCCTCGTATGAATGTGATGCCTGGCGAAGGGGCCGTCTGACCTGCAATGGTTACATAAGGCTCTCTTAGATCCAATCTCTCCTTCTCCAAATCAATGATCCCACCGACTTCAAATACGATAATACGCGGCCCTTTAGCCGCCAATGCCTCACGAAATGAACCTGGTCCATCGTTGTTCAGATTCGTAACTTTGATCACTTTCCCACCCCGGCCTGCTGGCGTATCCGTCCCAAATCCCACTGCTCCTGGAAATACGGGTTCAGCTCCAGCTTGTCCTGCTCCTGCCACCATGATCCAAGACCACAGCAACAGCATACATATGCTTACTTTTCCGATGCACTGCATTCTGCTACTTACTTTCATAAGTACACTCTCCTTTATGTTTAATTTGATGATAACGCTTACAACTCTAATATAACTTTTTTTAATAAAATCTCCATCTATTTCAATACAATAAATGCTGAATCTTATTTCGAACCCGTTCTTATTGGGATACTTGCCGAGTACCTTACTTTTGCTAAGATTAAAACACGTCTCCTAGCAACAA
Organism: Paenibacillus massiliensis 2301065 = DSM 16942; assembly: GCF_000377505.1. Classification (GTDB taxonomy): domain Bacteria; phylum Bacillota; class Bacilli; order Paenibacillales; family Paenibacillaceae; genus Paenibacillus; species Paenibacillus massiliensis. Next base: position 14,948 of record NZ_KB898185.1, read on the forward strand.
AAAAACACCTCCAAGAGCATCTCCATGTCTCACGACATGGCAGCATGCTCTCGAAGGTTTAGATTAGGGAATTCATTTACTGGAAACAGTTAAGAATATATTGCAAAAGGCTCGGGAACGATGACTTCTGACTAGCTATCCTGCCTACTTAGATTATTTTCATCATTCTTGTTTGAATTCGCATAAGGTAGATCTATCCGTTCTGGTTCCCCACCAGCAACCGGCATCGCGTATAGTTCTTTGTGGCCCCAAATAATAGCTGAATAGTCACCTACCATAAAATAGATCTGATCACCAACAGACACTGGTCTGGTGACATGTTCATCGAGATGGGTCAATTGCTTCTCCTTGCCGGCGGCCTCGTCGTATACATATAGTGCCTTGATTAATCTAGCATTTGAGTCATTTGACTCCCAAGAAGTGAAGTAGAGCTTTGTCTCGTCGGAATTCCATACAGCTTCAGTCAGTTCATCTCGTCTGGCGAAAGAGACAGCCGCACCGCTCCCGCTCCCACTATGAAGAGGAAATTTACTAATCTGTTGTTTATACTGTTCATTAAATCCATAGGGTTGCTGAGTAGAGACATTAGTATCTGACAAATAGTAGGAGCGTCCATCTGCTGCTAGCTGTAATGAATTCATAGTAGGGCTCTGTAATTGAGAATGACGTGTAGCCAACTTCGCACCCTGATTCCACTCATATACATCAAATCCAACGAGTCCCTTGTCTTGATCTAACCGTGGTGATTTGAGCAATTCCCCTTGCAGGAAATAAATGGACTTCCCATCTGGTGCAAAATCAATCTCAGTTATCATGTGCTTGACTTGAAGCGAGCTAATGAGCTTGTTATTTCTTACATCCATGACCCGAATTGTGCTAGTTGGCTCGGAGTTCAGTGAGACTAGACGCGTAATCCCGGAATTGTATCTGGTAGATTCAAGAAAGGCTACATAGGTACCATCCGCCGAGAAGTCAACATCTAGAATGTAACTGTTAGAAGTGTATATTGTGGATGCTTCCGTTAGTGTGGATGGATTATAGAGCATTAGCAGATTCTGGTTGGCAAAACCAGTCGTACTGGTTGCACTGACAACATACGCAATCTCCCCAGAGCCCGATACATCAAATACCTCTGTCAGGATAGGCTCAGTCACAATAGATGACGATGCGTTCACTACAGGGACCTCTGCACGAATAGATGTGGTTGGCATGATACCAATCGTCATAAGAATAGTTAATAGAAGAATGAATCGTAATTTGAATATAGATGTACAAACGTGCATGGCTATCTCCCTTGGTATGTTTTTCCTCAGTATACATCTTCAACCTCAGTTTGTCTCTACAGCACAGAATGTACACTGGATCAAACAAAAATAATTCGTTCGTCTTTTGTGCTGGACAATACGTGGATGAATTCATATCGCATAGGAACAGCTCCTTTGTGATGAATTAGGCCTTCAGCTGCGCCAGCATGCCTTCTCTTATCCGATCCGTAGCCTCTACCATGTTGCGCAAAGACTCTCTTGTCTCAGGTAATCCGCGTGTCTTCAGTCCACAATCCGGGTTGATCCAGAACAGCTTAGGGTCCAGTACCCGAAAAATAGCTTGGATATAACCGCTGCAACTGTCAAAATACCTGAATCCAAGCTGATCAAGTATACCTTCAAAGGAGACGTTCAGTAGCATTTCATACTAGTTCCTCATCTCCTTCATTAATCCCATTGACTGGGCGGCGTAACCCATGCTATATTTGGTATACTTTTACATGAACGGAGGGTTAGGTGTGATACATTTTATCCGGATTCGCACTTTGCGTGGCTAATTTAGAACTTGCCCCAAGGATCTGCCCGTAGGCAGAGGAATCAGGATAGGTCTGTCCACTTACCCATTCTGCAGGGTTGCTAGCTTCCTTGTATATGACTTGAGGAACTGCGTCTCCCCTGCTAATGACGAGTCATAGCCTTCATCTAACGCTTCACGTCCAGGAATTCATTTGGTCCACGGATGATTATGCTTGCAATTCTAGTAAGCTGACTCCCCCGTATATCCACTTCTGGACTAGGCTTAGAATCTAAGGCTTATACAAAATAAGTAGCTGCTGGTTGTACAGTCACCATCTGGTGACCAACCTCCTTTGGCTATGCTACTCGTCTTCTAGGAATGTGACGGTATGGGTTCACTCCATCAACCAACTGATCTCCTTTTGCTTATGCACACAGGCAGCCTTGCCTGTGTTTTTTTGTGCTTCTTGGGGGCGAATGCTCTGCATTAGATGTACTACCCGAATGGACAATAAGAAAGGATGATTCATATATGAAAGAAAAGCGTAACAAAGTATTACTCGTAGGTGTTCAATTACAGCGGCAGACGGATTTTGAGTATGGCATGGAGGAGCTCGCTAATCTGGCGACAGCCTGCGATCTACAGCCCGTAGGAGAACTGACGCAAAAGGCTGAACGCCTTCACTCATCTTATTACATTGGCCGCGGCAAGCTTCAGGAGCTGCAAGCCATGCTGGAGGCACATGACTCGCCGACTGTTATCTTCAACGATGAGCTCTCCCCCTCGCAGATTCGCAATCTGGAGGCTGTCCTCGACTGTCGGATTATCGACCGCACGATGCTGATCCTGGAGATCTTCGCTGAGCGTGCCCAGACACGTGAGGCTCAGTTACAGGTCGAGGTGGCTCGACTGCAATATATGCTGCCGAGACTCGTAGGCAGTCGTGAGAGCCTGGGACGCCAAGGGGGCGGGGCTGGATTGAAGAATCGCGGCTCTGGTGAGACTCGACTGGAGCTGGATCGCCGCCGTATTGAGGAGCGAATCACGATGCTTGAGGCAGAGCTCACGAAGCTGGCTGCAAGGCGTCAGCAGCTGCGTAAGCAACGCCGCAAGAATGAGGTGCCTGTCGTTTCGCTTGTAGGCTATACCAACGCAGGCAAGTCCTCGCTGCTGAACACGATGCTGGAACGATATCATCCCGGTCAAGGCAAGCAAGTCTTCGCACATGATATGCTATTTGCCACATTGGAGACCAAGTCCCGCAGCATTCGTCTGCAGGGTAATCGCTCAATCGTACTGACGGATACCGTCGGCTTCGTCAGCAGGCTGCCGCATCATCTGGTCAAGGCTTTCCGTTCTACCCTTGAGGAGGTTGCCGAGTCGGATCTGCTGCTGCACGTCGTTGACTCCTCTCACCCAGAACAGGAAGCCCAGATTCAAGTAACACGTCAGACCCTGCGTGAATTGGGCGCAGATCAGGTTGAGGAGTTGATCGTCTATAACAAAGCAGATCTAACCCATGAATCTTATCCTCGGATTGAGGGGGGTGCCATCTACCTGTCTGCACGTCAGGCCATAGGAATTGATGAATTATCGAGCATCCTGACCAAGCGCTTATTCCACGATGAAGTGCAGCTGGAGATCCTGGTTCCGTATGATAAGGGCCATATCGTCTCCTACTTCAAGAGCTATGCTGAGGTCACCTCGATGTCTCACGAGGAAGAAGGTACCCGGATGAGCTTACACTGCAGCCCGGCAGATATGGAGCGATACAAGGATGAGATCTTGATCTATGATCTTCCCTCTCAGTAGGATACAGCTACCGTATCTGCAAGTGACTGAGAAAATCACATAGGAACATCTAACGCACTACAGGGGATGCCCGGACCAGTATTGGTGAGGCATCCCCTTTTTTGAGCTATAGCATCACTAAGCTCTCTTACCAGAAATACAGATCCTGACCCTTCAGCTTCAGTATCGCTTCCATAAAGTAATAGTCACCGTAGATGATTGATTGATGATGCTCCTTGTTGTGATAGGATGCGGAGCCGTTCTTGAGAAAGCAATCGTTATCCATGCTCCAGTCCGTACGCGTCCCATCTAGTGCTTGAAGTAATCTCAATGCCGCTCCAAGGTACAGATCCTTTTCATAGGGTCCGACTACCTTGGAGATTTCGATTAACCCGCATGCTGCAATAGCGGCAGCCGTAGAATCCTCGTAGGCGGGTTCCTTGGGCTGTCTGAAATCAACCGGGATGATGCAGTCTGCTGGAATATTAGCTATAAAATAATGAGCAATGCGCTTGGCGGTATGCAGATACTCTTCCTTGCCTGTGTGCCTGTAGCTCATCATGAAGCCATACAATCCCCAAGTCTGCCCCCGTGTCCAGGCTGAGCCGTCCTCATATCCCTGCCCACCATAGGTTTTGACCACGCCACCCACGAAAGGATCGAACTCCACAATATGATGGACAGAGCCGTCGGGTCGGACGAAGCTGCTCATCACAGTGTCTGCATGCTTCATGGCGATGTGCTTGAAACGAGGATCTCCAGTCTCTGCGCTGGCCCAGTACAGGAGTGGAATATTGAACATACAGTCGATAATTGCCCAACCGCGGGTATCTTCATTCGGAAGATCGTTCCACGCACGGATGAATTCCCCGATTGGATTGTAGCGTCCAGCGAGGAGATTGGCGGCATGAAGTGCCCTTTTACGTGAATTGGGGTTGCCTGTTAATTGATAGTTTGCCACACTGGTCGGCAGCCACATGAACCCTACATCATGATGCAGCCCGTAGAATTGCTCAAAGCACGAATCAAGCTTATCCTCCAAAAGGTTGGCATACTCCTTGTACTTCTCCTCACCAGTAACGTGATACATCTGCCACAGCATACCGCCCCAGAAGCCGTTCGTCCACCAGCTGATGCCATTGTCGGCTGTACCGCTGGGATTCCAGGTGCCCCGATCATCATGCTCGCCCTGAATCGTGGTATATGGAATTTTATCTTTGGATTTGTCACTTACCCAATCCATTTTGTCTGTCATTCTTTGCAGCACATCCTGCAGCCATTCCGTAGATTGATCCAATGTCAGCATAGAGCACAGCCCCACCTTCGTTCATATATTTTTACGTCCAACTGCGGTAGCCCTACATCCATATGAGCGTATAGGACTATAACAAAACGTTAAAAGTCCGCTGGACTCGATTAGCGACCTCAGTATAGCACGCTAGAATCTTGAAAAGTGTGGATTTATGCAACAGAAATAACGGTTCATTTCACTTGTGATAACGCTATCATCAGTGCTACACTAAAAGCAAATTCTAGTGGAAGTGGGCTACAGTATGTCTCTTGGGTTTGAATCAGTAGCATTTCACGGCGCACCCATCGTATGGACGGATCGCCATGTGACACGAACTCCAAACATTAGCTTCTATCATTGGCATCAATGCTGTGAGCTGTTGATTGTCTACAACGGTGACGGCATCGTCGTCATGAATAATCAGACCTATCAGATTAGAAAGGGTATGCTCTTTGTATTTCAGCCCTTCGAGATTCATAAGGTATATGCCAAAATAACAGACGATTGCGCATATGAGAGAGCTGTCATTCATCTGAATCATCCTTATATTGAACAATATCTGCATGATTTTCCGCGGCGACGTGAGTTGTTTGACCGCCTATGCTACGCCAGTGACATCGAACGTGCATTTGATCTGGGGGAGGAACTGGAGCAATTCGCGCAATGTATGACAGATTACGAGCAACTGGCTCATACAGATCGAGGTGCCTCTCAGGAGGAGATTACTGTCTTCATGCTGAGGCTACTGACGGCAATGGAAAAGCTGATCCCTATATCAGAGGCCAAGCCCTCTCTGGGGCGGCGCCCAGAAGAGTATTCGGAGATTATTATGAACTGGATTGAGACGCATTACATGGAATCAGATATATTGAACAAACTCGCACATGAGCTGCACTTGACAAGGTCCTATGTATCCCGTCTGTTCAAAAAGGAGACCGGTAGCAACCTGAGTGAGTATCTAGCAGCCAAGCGAATTAAGGTGGCAGCCCACCTGCTGGAGACGACCTCGCAGCCGGTAGAAGCGATTGCCAATCAGATCGGGTTTCAGAATGTGTCGCACTTTATAGCCTGCTTCAAGCGAACCTATCGTCTGACTCCTCTGAAGTTCAGAATGAAGACCAAGGAAAGCAAACTACCCCACTTTAACTGAACAATAAAACGTGATTTTTGTGATACAGAGCGGGACTTTTCGAGACAGTGGCATGCTATATTGGAAGCGATTTATTAAATTCCGGCCTGATCCATAGCAGAATAAATAGGTTGGTAACTTATGAGGTGTACTATGACGAAGCTAACGATTGAAGTACAAAATGCGGAAGGAAATATCCTTGCAGAGCACACGGATTCCGAGAAGACACATCTGGTGTATGCCCAAGCTTATCAGCCCGGCGATTCTATTGTGCTGAGAAGCTCCGCGGCCCACTCCTATTTGTATATCCAGCTGGACGATGCCATGAGCGAGACCTTTGTGTATTGTAGCGGACAGGAGTATCGTCTTCTGATTCCTTTCGCAGAGAAGAAAACATCCTATTCACCAAAATCCTTCTCCGGTGAGCTTCATCTGCTTACAGCACGAGTGGCGACCGCTGAAGAAATCGCAGCCTATAAGAATCTAGCTAGAAACGATTATGATCATCATACCAACAGCACCTTGTTCCCACATGCTTCAGCCAACGTAGAGACCCGCGGTGAGGCTGTGTTCGCTGCTCGCAATGCGATCAACGGCAACACCGTAACGTACTCGCACGGCGAGTGGCCGTTTGAGTCCTGGGGGATTAACCAGCAAGCAGATGCAGAATTCACCCTTGATTTTGGTCGTAGCGTAAAGATTGACAAGATCGTATTATTCCTTCGTGCTGATTTCCCTCATGATAATTATTGGGAGAAAGTCACCTTGACCTTCTCCGACGGAAGTGTCCTGACACCGAGTCTGATCAAGTCGGGCAAAGCACAGTCCATCACGTTCGAGCCGAAGACTGTGGAGTGGGTCAAGCTGGGCGAGCTGATTAAATCCGATGATCCTGCCCTCTTCCCTGCGCTCACGCAGTTCGAAGCTTATGGATATGAGGCCTAAGCAGCGTCAGGATGTCGATCTGGTAGGATGTACGTAGTCACTTTGGGAGAACACTCCGCGCACAGAGCATTGTGCCAATCGTGTTTAAACAGAATGATCCTATTATCTATAAAAAAAATAAAAATAGAGCAGCGATTCTTCATTAGAGAATGCTGCTCTATTGGCTTTTACCGATTGGACCAAACTACAACCTAGCAAATTAATTAGATAGCAGACTATTACCTTGACTGGAATACGATTTCTGGTTTGAATGATCTGCAGAGAGCGTGGTTAGCGGAAAGCGGGGAAGCCCTAGAGAAACGAAGTAAACACCTTTAAGCTTGTTGTTCATCCGTTTGTCAACTTCGTTCAAAGGAACAGCAAGCTTAACAGTGGCCGACAGGGCTCCCCGCTTGCAGCGGCTCAACCAAGGAGCATCAACCGATTTTGGCCCCAAGGGCGGTAGCCAACAGCGCGGCTTGCTCCCGATCCATTCGCACACCTTTAACAGAGAATGCCGTGAAATCCACCCCGCTCATACTAGCTCCTCTGAGATCCGCCCCCTGCAGGTTGGCCTGTGCCAGGACAGCCTTCGTGAGCTCACAGTCTCTCAGATCGGCCTTTTCCAGATTGCTCGCGGATAGATCAGCTTCATCAAAACGTACTCCTCGTAAATCTTGCTTAGCCAGCCGTGCGTACCTCAAGTTCGTATAAGACCAGTCTCCGAGCAGAATCGTAATCCCATCCACATTCGCACCCGAGAAATCCGAGCCTGTCATCTTGCAATTATCGAATTTACTTACGAAGAGATTCGCTTCAATAAAGCTGCAATTCTCAAAGGCTGATTCAGTATGTATAGAGCCGTTCAATGACGCACCACGGAAGCTGCATTCGATAAAGCGACAGTTGGTTGTCACGATCTCCTCCAGTGATCCCGCAGCAAACTTACAGCGCTTGAAGGTACAGCTGATTAACTCCCCATCTCTTAGCTGCTGACTGCTGAAATCCACATCATCATAGACCTGATTCACATGCTGGTACATTCGCGCCCACTCCCCTTTCTATTTAATTGTCATACCTAACAGGCCCACAAAAGTAGACGCCTGATATGGAGAAATAATACAGCCCTTCAAATCCTCAATCTCAACCATTAACTCATCAAAGCTGCAATCACTAAGGTCAATCTGGTTCAGCTTGGTCCCGCTCAGCACTGCATGGTTCAGATGACATTGTCTGAGTTCAATATCCTTCGTGGTCAGATCAGCCAGATTCGCATGTACGAGTGAGGTCTCATCGAACATCACTCGCTTCAACGTAGAGAAGCGGAGATACGCATAATCCCCCACGCACGACTCAAATCGAACATGCTGCAAGCGGCTGCTGCCAAAATCCGTCCCCATCCATTTACAATTCCGTAAATACGTACGGTGCATGAAGGCGTGTGATAGATTTACGTTTGAGAAATCACAGTTTTCAAAAATCACATCTGTAAACTCAAAGTGTTCCAAAGTAGATTCACAAATGGTCACGTCTCTGAACAGCACCTTATCAAAGGAGGTCTTGACGGCCTCCTGCTGCTCAAGGGTGACATGCTCAATAATCAGATTGTGATATTCGACTCTGGACTCCAGCACTTGCAGTTCTGCAAGCTCAAGCTGGTCAATCTGAATTTTAGGAATATCGATATTCATATTTCCACGCCCCCATCATGTCTAGCTCTATTCATTATAGAACAAGCGTTCCTGACGATCAATCCAAGTCCTTATGATTAATTAGCCTCCACACAAACAACATAGGGATAGACGACCAATACCATGTAGACAAAAACAGCAGACCTCAAAGCTATTACAGCTCTGAGGTCCGCGAGTGCTGGACTATTCATCTATCCGATTTGTTTAGGAGCGATAGCTCCCACAACCGGGTGCGGTACATACGGCTCTTCCAGATAGGTGACTTCTTCCGGTGTCAGTGTTACATCAAGTGCAGCTACGGCATCCTCCAGATGAGAGTCTTTTGTAGCACCGACGATCGGGGCCGAGACAGGTTGCTTTTGCAGCAGCCAGGCCAGGGCAATATGTGAACGCGGTACACCGTGTTTCTCCGCAATCTCCGCTACACGCTCCATAATAACACGATCCGTATCTGCAGTCGCATCGTATTTGGATTTCTGAATCTGGTCTGTCTCGGACCGATGCGTTGTAACTTCCCAGTCGCGGGTCAATCTGCCAGATGCCAGTGGACTGTAAGGGATCACACCAATTTGCTCCTCTCTACAGAGTGGAAGCATCTCTCTCTCCTCTTCCCTGTACAACAGGTTGAGGTGATTCTGCATGGAGACGAATCTTGTCCAGCCATGACGCTCAGCCACATACAGAGCCTTCTGGAATTGCCATGCATACATAGCCGATGCTCCGATGTAGCGGACTTTTCCAGCTTTGACGAGATCATGTAAAGCCTCCATCGTCTCTTCAATAGGAGTGGTGTAATCCCAACGATGAATTTGATACAAATCCACATAATCCGTCCCCAGACGCTTCAAGCTTTTGTCGATCTCACTCATAATTGCTTTGCGGGAAAGCCCGCCACCGTTAGGCCCTTCATGCATCCGTCCATGCACCTTCGTAGCGATGACGAGCTCATCCCGTTGGCCATAATCCTTGAGGGCACGGCCCAGCACCTCTTCACTAGCTCCTAGGGAGTAGACATTCGCAGTATCGAAAAAGTTAATGCCCATGTCCAATGCTTTTTTAATGACAGGACGACTATGCTCCTCATCCAGCACCCATGGGTGAATCCAGCGTGAAGGGTCGCCAAAGCCCATACATCCCAGGCAAATCCGAGAGACATCCAGACCTGTATTGCCAAGCTTTACGTATTCCATTACATGCACACTCCCTTGTATCATTGTGGTCAAAAATATAATTACTGCTCTTCAACATCTAACAATTGCTCACTGCTATGATCTAATTATGCCGAATTTCATGAGGAGACTGTTATCTTGATTGTATTAATTCCTTGCCTAATCCTCTCACAACTATTCATATAGCCTTCCCGATTCGATTATAATAGAGCTGATTAACGATCACAGGAGGTCATCATGACGAATGAAATGCATCAGCAGCAAGCTGAGCTCGCCGAGCTGATGGAGCGACATTGTCATAGGGAAGGTAGTCAGGAGACAGCCGTTCCCTCCTTATACTTCGTCCGTTATTCCTCCATGACGGAGCCGGACTACGGTGTCTATAAGCCATGCTTCTGTGTCATTGCCAAAGGCTCGAAGCAGGTCTTGCTGGCACAGGAGCGATTTGTGTATAATCCTGCAGATTATCTGATTGCGTCGCTGAACCTGCCTGTCGTGGGACAAGTCATTAACGCCTCGCCCGACGCCCCCTACTTGAGCTTCAAGCTGGAATTTACGCATCATCAGATTATGGACACGTTGACGGAAGCGGATATTCAGCTAAGCTCCAAGGAAGAATCGAAGCGTGCTTTATTTGTAGGGCAGATCGAAGCTGAATTGCTGGATGCCACGCTGAGACTCGCCCGGTTGCTGGATAGCCCCAAGGATATTCCGTTCCTGGCTCCCATGATCACGAGAGAAATTCTGTATCGGCTGCTACAGGGACCGCATGGTGCCCGTCTTGCCCAGATTGCTCTGGAAGGAAGCAGTACCTATCGTATCAGAAATGCAATCGAGCAAATCACCCAGCACTATGATGAGCCACTGCGGGTAGACGAGCTTGCACAGATTGCCAACATGAGTGTATCTACGTTTCACCGTAATTTCAAAGAGGTGACCGCCATGAGCCCACTTCAATTTATGAAGGAGCTACGACTTCAGGAAGCGCGTCGTCTGCTCATGTCCGAATCGGCTGGTGCAGCAGATGTCGCTTTTCGAGTAGGCTATGAAAGTCCCTCCCAATTCAGTCGTGAGTACGCCCGCATGTTCGGGGCACCACCTATTGCGGATATGAAGCGACTGAAGGAGCAATATGAGCCAGCCCAGTTATAAGAAAGGTGTTGTGAATCGTATGAGCGATTTTTTAACCGAGTTTGAGGACAGATTTAGAGCAGGATTCATAGACGATCTCAAGAAAACGCTGGAAGAAGTGAAGGATGAGAAGGTTTACGCCTGTGCATTCGGGACAGACAGCGATTTTGTCACCTTGTTCCTGGCTGTGAATACGGAAGAATCGCTTGCCAGACACCTAGCGAGCATGAAGGCTCAGGACCTTTGCGATTCCGAGGAGGATGTGAGCTATTACAGATGGGGAATCAGTGAATACCAATATGGTGATGCAGCACATTTTAACCATATCAGCAGATTCTTGAATGCTACCGAGAATGTCTCGGACTACAGAGATGAAATGGTCAAAATCATAGCCAAGGTAGTTCTAGAGACGGATGATGCACTTCTTACACAATATGGACAATCCAAAGAAGATATTATCTTTTTCATGTCGATGACGGATGATGACCAGGCTGAGGAATTGGAAAATCAATCTGCAGCTCAGATGACCAATCCCCAATTGGTGAGTTCTTTCTTGCAGCGCTATTCATAAGGAAATATGGAAAAAGATAGAGGTGCCGTATTCGTTGTTAAAAACCGAGGTCCCACCAACCAATAATTGGCTCGTGGGACCCTCTGTCAAGCTTATTGGAATATCGTAATAAGAAGAGGCATGATGGGCAAGTGTAATAAGCAACTATATCTGACAGCTGAAAAATCTTAAAATACGGGTGTTCGCACCCACAGATGATAGTTATTGCAGATCCGCAGCAGGACCGAAGAATTCAAAGTGAATATCCTGATCAGGCACCCCACATGCCCGCAATGCCTGATACACCGTCTTCATGAACGGGACTGGGCCGCAGAAATAGAAAGCCGCCTCTTGATCCGGTATAACGCCTCGCAGCCAATCCAGATCGATATAACCTTCCTTGTAATATCGACTAGCCGAACGATCCTCCTCCGATGGAGCAGCATATACCCAGTGTGCCTGATAATTTGCATGGGCAAGTGTCAACTCCTCAACAGCCGAGCGCATGGCATGATATTCACTATTCTTGGCTGCATGGATGAAGGTCACTGCTCGCGATGGAGATCGTTCAGACAACGTATTTAGCATACTCATCATCGGAGTCAGCCCTACTCCTCCACTAATCAAGACTACAGGTCGACTGTCCTGCTCATCCAATACGAACTCCCCAGCTGGCGCTGATAGCTCCAGTACATCTCCTTCAGCTACCTGCTCATGAAGATACGTCGATATTTTTCCTGCCGGTCGTTCCTCGTAGGCATCCTCCCTCTTCACTGATATTCTGTAATAAGGTCTTCCGGGTGCATCCGACAGGCTGTATTGGCGAATATGGGTATACGTATCATCTGGGATGTTCATCTTGACGCTAATATATTGCCCTGGCTGGAAGGAAGGGAGTGTACCGCCATCCGCAGGTATCAGATAGAAGGATGTAATCACTTCACTTTCCCGGACTTTGCGCTCCACACGGAAGGACCGGAATCCGGACCAGCCTCCCTTCTGCGCTTCAGCTTCTTGATATAGTTCAGCCTCCACACTAATGAACACATTGGCAATTACACCATAAGCCTCTGCCCAAGCCTGCAGGATCTCCTCTGTCGCCTGTTCGCCGAGTACCTCGGCAATAGCAGCGAGCAAATGCTCGCCTACAATCGGGTAATGCTCGGGCAAAATGCCCAAACTGCGATGCTTGTGAGCAATTTGTCTGACGACAGGCAAAATGGTCTCCAACTGATCAATATGCTTGGCCGCAGCATAGACTGCATTAGCCAAAGCTGCTTGCTGGCGCCCCTGCTTTTGGTTGGCGTGATTGAAAATATTCAGCAACTCGGGATGAGCTGCGAACATGCGCTGGTAGAAGGTAGAAGTAATCTGTGTACCGTAGACCTCCATGACAGGAACAGTAGATTTAATCGTAGCAATCGTTTGCTGAGTAAGCATCCTTTCGCATCCTTTCGTTCTTGGTTGTAACCCAGTATAGAAAAGTCGAGAGGCCTAATTTGTGATCGAAATCACTCTAAAATGGTCTATAATGTGACATTTATCACACTGATAGATTGTAGTGCCTCAGTACCAATTCATATTCTTCGCTCTTGGAAGCAAGTGATAGAGATGCTATGATAGGATTCGGAAAGGAGTGTGTTATACACGATGGAGACATTAAGATATACATTTACTTACGAGGTCATCTCCACTGGGGAGGCTTCTGAATTCAGCCAAATGGCGACCAGCAAGGAAGAGGCTGCTGAGCTCATCCTTCCGCGCATTGCCGATCTGGAATTCACAGACGAAAGCGATATTCGACTGGGGAATCTTACTGCGATCAGCAAGCAAGTGGGAGATAATTATGTAGCCTGTGAAGGCTGCGCCTCCTAAGGCAAGACTAGCGCGAATCACGAATTGATCTTATGCGCTTAGCTTGAACGATGTGTATATAAGCTCCGTTATGCCCGTCTCTCTTCACATGAGAGGCGTTGGCGTAGCGGAGCTCTTTGCTTATTCCCGTGGTACATGAGAAATTACGTTGAACATGCATAATTCATTTCCTGATAAAGCCATACTAGGTCCGGTGAACCCAATACACATCTACAACGGAGGTAAGTCATGAATTCGAACATGTCATCCCAACAAATTTCACAGCTCGTACAGCAGTTGACACAACAGACACAACAAGCTTCCATGCAATATGAGCAATTGCTGCGTCAGGAGCAAAGCAATGCTGCCCAGTTGGAGCAACTTGCACAACGTGAGCATCAGGCTGCACAGACGATTCAGCATGCGCTTCAAGGACATCAGGTCGCGATTCAACAATTGCAACAAATCTCCTCGATCGCTCAGCAGCTGTCCAACTCGGTATCTCAGGCTCAAGCTTACTCCAATCAGCAGCATCAATATGCAGCGATTCAGAACAACCAAGGCATGAACAGTGGCCTGCACAGCTATTCCAACAATAACAGCGGAATGGGCTCCTCCTATATGGGACGCCATTAATACTCTGCACTTGCCCTAGCGATACCTAGGTATCGCTAAGGTGAATTAGGAGAGGGAAGCTATGTTTGCTTCCTTCTCCTTTTCCCCTGTTGTCATCTGCTTGCTGTCATCAGCTGTGTGTGTTCATTAAGCAGCACAACAAGCTTAGCCGTCGTCGACAGGGCTACCCATTTACAGTGGCTCTATACTCACATTGATCTGGGTAAGTTACTTCAGTTACTGGTCAAGGGTACAAGTAAATTTATTTTACAAGCACCTGCTCCTATTCAAGCTAGCTCACCCACTTTAGCCCCACAGCCGAACCAAGTACCATCACTATACATAGAATTCTTAGGATGTTTCGCGGCTCGCCATAGAAGATCATCCCCAGAATCGCACCGCCAGCGGCTCCAATTCCCGTCCACACTGCATAGGCGATCCCCATAGGCAGCGTGCCCATAGCCATAGTAAGGAACAAGAAGCTCAGTCCGAAGCCTGTCACCAGCAAAATCAACGAAAGAGCATTACGGTCTCGATGAAGCTTATTAATCATCAGAACACCTAGCATTTCAAATATACCTGCAAGAATAAGAAACAACCAGTTCATGGTTTAGTGCACCTCCCTCTGCGTGGACTTGCTTAGCATTTTGAGCCCAATGACACCTAGTAAGAGGACGCCGATCAGTACTAGCTTGCCAGCCTGTACCGGATATCCGAATAGAATAATCTCGGCCAAGACCGTCCCGGCTGTACCCAGGCCTACGAATACAGCGTATACAGTCCCTACCGGAAGTGAGCGAGCGGCTGCAATCATGAGCGAGAAGCTGATGATGATGGCAATCAGTGTAAGGCCCCATTCCAGTACACCGGTAGCATGCTTCAGGCCGATGACCCAGCCCACCTCAAATAATGCAGCAATGATGACAGACAACCAGGTTTTGTTCATGATAAATCGCCTCCTAGATATCGATATATTGAACAATGTCATAGAGGGCTATGCAGCAAGAAGACGCCGCAGACAACAAAAAAAGCCCAGGAGTTAACTGCTGCTTAAGCAGTTCATCTCCCAGGCTTTTATCCCTCCGTGGCACAGCGCGATGCTGTGAGTTTTCTCTCGGACCAGTCCGACGCGAGCGCCGCGGAACCCTAGAAAACATTCATCATTCAATTGTCCTTTGAATTATACACAATTCTAGCCGATATTCAACCCCTCATGGACTAGCTTTTTACTCAGCCCTTTCATGGGCGATTCAAATCGATCCGTTCATTGGGTCCTTCCCTCTACTCTTTCTCTAGTTAAATTGAGGCATCCTCTTAAACATGGTAACATCGTGCTTATAGAACCTAACCGAGGGGGACGACATGTCGAGAACGATCTTGATCGTGGAAGATCAGCAAATACTACGTGAAATTATGAAGGAGTATTTGTTGGATGAAGGATACCAAGTGTTAGAGGCCAGCGATGGAAGCCAGGCCTTGGAGCTGTTTCAAGACCATAAAATTGATTTGATTATTCTGGACATTATGCTACCAGAAATTGACGGGTGGTCTGTCTGTCGGCGGATTCGCAAGACATCGAACGTCCCGATATTGATGTTGACTTCCCGATCAGACGAGGACGACACACTTCTAGGATTTGAGCTGGGTGCGGACGATTACGTCGTCAAGCCCTGCAGCCCACCCATCCTGCTGGCTCGGTCGAAGCGGCTACTTGAAAGCCGGCAACACCGTGATGCGGGGGATATGCTATCTGGCGGGATGATCATGCTCCATCTCCCCTCCCGAACTGTCACGCTAGATGGACAACCATGTAGCCTGACACATACGGAATTCGAAATATTAGCCTGTCTATTGAAGAACAAAGGCATCATTATCACAAGAGAGCAACTCATCACGAATATCTGGGGCTACGATTATGCCGGTGACGATCGTACGCTCAGCAGTCATATTCGAAATCTGCGTTCCAAATTGGGCGAGCACGCGACAAGGATCGTCACTGTTGTTCGCTCAGGCTACAAATTCGAGGAGCAGCCATGAGAAAAAGCATCGTCTTTAAGCTGTTTCTGCTGACGATTGGCTTGTGCACACTTATTATCGCTGGCCTCTTTATAGGCCAAACTGTATTTTTCAAACAATTTTATGTGCATCAAAAGGTCGAGAGTGTCCAAAATGCGCTCCAGACAGCTTCCGAAGAAGATTGGACAAACACACAGGATGTTCTAACCGAATTTAGGAACGAGCAACAATTTTATCAAAAGTATAACACCTGGATCACCAGACTAGACAACGATGGCAACCTGAAATATACGGACAACTTCGAAGCAGAGGTACGCTTGGAGAACTCCGCGAATACTCCTGCCCTATCCGGCAAGATGCTCAACATTCCCTTGTATACGGTGATGAATGTGGAAGATCTCAGGGACGACAATCCACTTCGGCCTGATTTCCTCGTCACACCAGGGGTACGTATCGCCATCGAAGGCCTCCTGATTAATGACCAATTCTTTCCGCAGCGTATCGGTCAAAGAGCCACTGATTTGCGAGGAGAAGCCCGGTTAGAAAACGGACCATTCGTCCGTAAGGAATACGATGTCGTCGCAAGATTCAAAAGTCCCACCGAATATCATGATCGTTACCCCAGCGTTCTAATATACGGTACCGTTATGCAAGTTCAGACACCCGAGGGTGCCGAAGAATCACGATATACGAACCATTTATTTCTGGAACGGATAAAGGCTTTTCAGTCTGATCTGCTCTACGGAGATTTCAGCGACAATAGCGATACCGTCATCGATTACGAGGAAAACAACGTCCCATACAAAATATTCGTGAAGCGCTTGCCAGATCTTGCAGGAAACGTCGAGTTCCTGTTTGCCATGACCTCGCTTCAACCCGTGAACGAGGCTACGGGAGTGATGCGTGATTATTACGGCTACATTGCGTTAGGAGCTCTGCTGCTCGTCGTATCAGCCTCCTTTTATTATGCCCGTCACATTGCCCGTCCGTTGCTCCGCATGAACGCCGCGACACAACGAATGGCCAACCTGGACTTTTCCGAACGAATTCCGGTAACAACCGACGACGAGATCGGCAGCTTGTCCAATAGCATCAATGAGCTTTCGAGCTTGCTGCATGTCCATATTATCCGACTTGAGCAGGATATTGAGCAAGAAAGGCGGCTGGAGCAGACGCGAAAAGAGTTCATCGCTGGCGTATCTCACGAATTGAAGACCCCGCTCAGCGTTATCGAGAGCTGCCTGTATATTCTAGAAGACAAGCCTGAAAGCCGGAAACGCGAGTATTACTTTGCTGCCATGAAAGCCGAAGTGAAGAAGATGGATTTGCTGATCGCGGATATGCTGGAGCTTGCAAAATACGAGTCCGGTACTTATAAAATGGAGATGGCCCCATTCCGTATCGATACTGTGCTGGAGCGCGTGTGTGAGAAGCTGGCCCCAAGTATCGATGACAAACAGCTGCAGCTGCATACCCACTTCGTCCCTGCCGAAGTCGTCGCGAATCCGCTGCGGATCGAGCAAGTCGTCGTGAATTTCCTCACGAACGCAATCCGTTATACACCGGAAGGCGAGAATATCTACTTTTCGATAGCGAAAAAAAGTGAAACCGTCAAAATATGCATTGAAAATAAAGGTACCCACATTCCGAAAGATCAGATAGAAAAAATATGGGATCGCTTTTATCGCGGCGAACGCTCCCGTCATCGTTCAACCGGCGGCACTGGACTGGGGCTTGCGATATCCAAGCAAATCTTAGATCTACATGGAGTGCGCTATGGTGCGGTTAATACCGAGGACGGTGTACTGTTCTATTTTGAATTGAATAGGAAGATGGAAGCGTAGAACTTCACGTTCTGCGTTTTTTTTATTTGATCTGCACTCCGTCTGCATATGATCTTTATTTCTATCACGTAATATTCTCTTAAGTAAAAGAAAGGGGAATAAACGATGAAATATAAAAGGTTGTCCATGCTGCTGATCGGGTTGGGAGTCTTAGTGCTTGTAGCGTGCGGAAATCAAAGTGGGAATAGAGATGATCTCGCTCCCACGTCTTCGGAACCCGTGGCAACGTCGCAGTCACCGTCGTACAAAGAGTTGTATCAGGCAAGTGTGTTTCTGGGAGATTCGATTACGGAAGGCTTGGCATATCACGACGTATTAGATGAAGGGAACGTGCTGGCTGGTGCTGGCAAGACGGCTGAATTCACGCTGATGGAAGATGATGTCGACAGGCTGGTCGAACGAAAGCCCGAACGCGTCTTCATACAGTTAGGCTCAGACGATATTCTGTGGCCGACAGACGATCCTATGGAATACTCTCTCTCACATTATGCTAAGTTGATAGACAACATCAAAGCAAGGCTTCCGAAGGCGAAGATTACGCTATTGTCTGTCACCCCTGTGAACGCTGACGCTGAGAAGAAGGAGCCACGCTACGGAAATATTCAAGAATACAATGCTGGTCTTGAAACGCTCGCCGATCAAAAACAGGTTGAATATGTCGATTTAACTTCCCTCGTTACTGAGCATGCAGATCTGTACGACACGGATGGTATTCATTTCCAAGCGGCGTTCTACCCAATCCTGCTTGATTACTTGGCAACCGTTCGGAATGACCGATGAGCCTCTACAATAACTTTGGAGGTAACGATCATTGGTATTCAGCAGCCTAATTTTTCTATTTCAATTTTTGCCCGCCGCTCTGCTCGCTTATTACGTCTCGCCCACCAAGCTGCGGAATGTCGTTCTGTTCACCGCTAGCCTCGTCTTCTACGCCTGGGGTGAACCACTCTATATCTTGCTGATGCTTTTCTCCACCTTCTTCGATTATGCCAACGGTCTCCTGATCGATAAGTTCAGGCACCGGAAGGTGATGGCAAAATCGATCTTCATCGGCTCTCTCTTTGGCAATTTGGCTATTCTTTGCTTCTATAAATATGCTGGATTCTTTGCGGAAACTCTGAACCAACTGATCCACCTTCAACTACAGGTTGCCGATTTGCCACTGCCAATAGGCATTTCCTTCTACACATTTCAAACCATGTCGTATGTGTTGGACGTCTACTTTGGTAAGACAACGGTGCAGCGAAACATCATTGCTTTCGGCACCTATGTAACGATGTTTCCGCAACTCGTAGCCGGCCCGATCATCAAATACGGAGACGTTTCCCGGCAACTGACCTCGCGTAGCATGACACTTAACCGTTTCGGGAAAGGTGCGGAATTGTTCATTCGAGGTTTGGCCAAGAAAGTGCTGCTCGCCAATAATCTGGGGATGCTGTGGACAAGCGTGAAAACAGCTCCCACAGCGGACGTGACTGTGTTGTCTGCCTGGCTCGGCATCATCGCGTTCACATTCCAGATTTACTTCGATTTCAGCGGCTATTCGGACATGGCACGGGGGCTGGCCAAGATGCTCGGCTTCGAGTTCAAGCTGAATTTTAATTATCCTTACACCTCCAGAAGTGTAACGGAGTTCTGGCGACGATGGCATATTTCGCTAGGGACTTGGTTCAGAGAATATGTGTATTTTCCGCTTGGGGGCAACCGGACGGGCTTCAGCAAACAGCTTCGAAATTTGCTGATCGTCTGGTTCCTCACCGGCTTGTGGCATGGGGCCAGTTGGAATTTTGTCATCTGGGGCTTATATTTCGGGGTGCTCGTGACGATGGAAAAGATGTTTCTTTTGAAATGGCTTCAATATTGGCCTCGTCCAGCAACCCATCTCTACTTGCTTCTGGCCGTCATTATAGGTTGGGTGTGGTTCGAATTCGACCATTTGACTTCTGCTATAACGTTTATTGAAACCATGCTCGCCTTCTCCGCCAATGGCTGGGTAGACGATCAAGCACTGTACGACTTGTCAACGTATGGCATCTTACTTGTACTGTCGGTGTTGTGTGCTACGCCGCTTCCGCGCAAATGGGTCCTGCGCTTTAAGCGCAAATGGCACTTGGGAGGTGCATTAGTCAATACAGCTCTATATTTCGCCATGTTGCTGCTGTCGACAGCTTATCTTGTTGCCGAGACATATAATCCCTTCTTATATTTTCGGTTTTGACAGGGAGAGATAACAGTTATGAGACGCATTACGAAACGCATTACGAAACAGAAGTTCCTTACTGGCTTGCTGCTGTTATCATATATCGGCATGATGGCTCTAGCTAATGGTGTAACGCCCGACAGGGACTTCTCAGATTCAGAAAATCGTGTGTTGGGGCAGCGTCCTGGCTTTTCGCTGCATTCGTTCCTAAACGGACAATTCATTTCAGATTATGAGCGGTATACGTCAGATCAATTCGTCTTCCGGGACGCCTGGATCCGTATGAAGACTGATGTGGACCGTGCCTTGGGCAAGCGGGAAAGTAACGGAGTCTTCCTGGGCAAGGACGGTTATCTCTTCAAGCAATACACTTCACCGTCAGCAGCGGACTTGGAGAACAGAGCCCAGGCGATTCAGATGCTCGACCAAGCCACGCCCGGTCTTAACAAGTATGTGATGCTCGCGCCAACCGCAGTCGCGCTGCTTTCGGACAAATTGCCAGCTCACGCTCCTGTTGGTGACGAACGAGCTGATCTGGAGCGAATTCGCCAGTTGCTGCCGCAAGATATTCGCTTTGTCGATATTTATCCAGCGCTGTATGCCCAGCGAGAACAACCGATTTTTTATAGAACCGATCATCACTGGACAACTGAAGGTGCTTATTATGCCTATCGCGAGCTTGGCAGTCAGATGGGAATCGTTCCGCAAAGCACAGATGCATTCGACATTCACCAAGCGTCAGACGAGTTCTACGGCACTCTTTATTCGACAAGCGGATTTCGCCATCTGCAGCCTGACCGAATTCATCTTTATTTGCCGAAAAAGAAGAGCAGCATTAAGGTATCATATGTGAACGAGGGCCTTGTGTCGGATTCTATGTACGAGCTGGACCACCTTCGCAAGAAGGACAAGTACGCTATTTTTCTAAACGGCAATCATGCCCTGATTCGAATTGTGACGGACAATCCTACAGACAAAAAGCTGCTGGTGATCAAGGATTCGTATGCCAATAGCCTGGTTCCCTTCTTAACAGAACACTTTGGCGAGATCGACATCGTCGATCTTCGGTATTACGACGAATCCGTGCTGAGGCTCGTGCATGAACGCCAATACCAAGACATGCTGATACTGTACAATGTCACTACCTTTTTCGAAGATCCGTCCATTCTGAACTTAATGGAGGAAATACCATGAAGAACCAAAGGTTAGTTGTGCTTGCTATTGCTATCGCGTTCGGGATCTTGACTGGATGTTCCGGTCGTTCTGGGGTTCACGAATCATTAACGGCAGCCAAACTAGGCGAAGGCATAATGCAAGCGGTAAATTTAAATGAGATGCAACGAGGAGATAGCGAGAAGCTGCGAAGGATATATCATATCGAGGTAAGCGATGTGGATGATTTCGTCCTATATACTGCTGTATCAAACGTAAAGGCCGACGAACTTGCCATCATCAAGGTCAAGGATGCCAGTGAGATCGAAGCCGTTATGGATCAAATACGGCAGAGGGTCGAGGCGCAGACAGTCAAATTCAAAGACTATCGCCCTGAAGAGTATGCTCTGATCGAAAAACATGTGCTGAAATCGAAGGCCCCGTTCATTTTGTTCGCGGTTTCGGAGGACATTGGACGCATAGAACGCGCATTTGACGACGCCTTGAGGTAAATTACATGAAAGCTGCAAGCCAGGTTCGATCGAATCCGGCTTGCACTTGTGCGACACGCCCCACCCTTTTTCCCACTCCCCTAACTCTTTATAATTATGGACAGTCTATAATTTGCATGCTGGTTCAGCTCCGTCAGAAATTGATCCAGCACCTCGTTCGAAGGGAACCGACACTCCAGCAAATAACAGCCTTCCCCACTAATTTTGTAGTTCCGAATCACATGCTGCGGGTACCCCTCCAGAAAGGCTAAATAAGGCTGGTGGTGGGGACTTTTCGTAAAAATCGTGATCATAGCATGGATGTGACATCCCAGCTTCCCCTGATTTACCTTGATCGTATATCCCTCAATGACACCCTGATCCTCCAGCTTCGCTACTCTTGCCGCCGCGGCTTGGCCTGTAAGGTGGACCTTCTCCCCTAGTTCCTTCATCGTAATGCGGCTATTCCCGGAGAGCTCCTCCAAAATCCGCATGTCTGTCTGATCCAGCATTCCCCTTCATCCTTCCTAATCTGCCAAGCCCTTAGTCTTCAGCTGCTATCATACTACGATGCAGCATTCAACTGCGACCACATGACGTCGAGATCACAGCATGATTTTCAATAATCAAGTAAAAGCCTGCAATGACTTGATTTTATCCATGTAACTACGCACTGTCCATCCTGTACACTGGAGCTATCAAACAAAAGGAGAGCTCCATATGAAAATAACACTCGTAAGAAATGCTACTCTTATCATAGAATTTGCAGGCACTCGCTTTCTAGTCGATCCCTTTCTGGCTGAACAAGGCGCGTATCCACCATTTCCCAACTCTCTACGGCAGGATCAGAACAATCCGCTGGTCGGCTTGCCTTTACCACTTGAGCAAATTATAGATGTTGACGCGGTGATCCTCACCCACCTGCATCTTGACCATTATGACGAAGCCGCCATAAAGGCTCTACCAAAGGACATCAAGCTTTTCGTGCAAAATGATGCAGACGCTGTCGAGGTTGGCAAGGCGGGCTTTCACAACCTTGAGGTGCTAAGCAAGGATACGTTCCTGGGAGATATTCGCATTTCTAAAACTCATGGTGAGCATGGTAGAGGTGACATCCTGAAATTTACTGGTAGTGTGTGCGGAGTTGTCCTGCAGCATTCTACCGAGAAGACCCTCTATGTAGCCGGAGACACGGTCTGGAATCCGTATGTACAGGAAGCGATTGATACTTATGCCCCTGAGATTATTGTCGTCAATGGCGGGGATAACCAATTTCTGCAGGGCGGCTCTCTGGTGATGGGTAAGGAGGATATTCACGAGGTGCATGAAGCAGCGCCCGATGCCACGATCATTTCTGTC
Source organism: Paenibacillus massiliensis 2301065 = DSM 16942 (assembly GCF_000377505.1). Lineage (GTDB taxonomy): Bacteria > Bacillota > Bacilli > Paenibacillales > Paenibacillaceae > Paenibacillus > Paenibacillus massiliensis. The sequence goes on from NZ_KB898185.1 coordinate 37,937, forward strand.
CATATGGAGGCGGTTAACCACTGGACTCTGTCCAGAGCAGAGCTCAGAGCATTTGCGGCAGATCATGACATCGCAGCGAAGCTGCTAGTACCTGATGACGGCGAAGCTTACAGCTTTTGAACTACTCTTCAATCTCAACGATGATATTAACTACAGATGCATCGTGATTTTTGATACGAAGTGGTGCGGTAAAGGCAGAAATGAGCTTTTTCCCGATTAAAGGAGCTTTCATAATCATAAAAATGCTCCCCGTAAAGTAACAGGGCTTTATGCCTGTCTGCTATATGGGAAGCTGTTCATCATATCTGATTGCTCAAGCCACTGCAAGAAAAAAAATTAATAATTTTTCGTGAAGCTGCCTATTTCGCTATTATACTTTTTAATGTCAGATGGTAACACATATCCATATGAAGTTTGATAAAGATTGGCAATTTCATTTCCTGCCCCATAATAATAGGCCTGCCATACAAATTTTGAACAATAGCTATCAGCAATGTTATCAAGTGGGTAATTGAAAGTATAGTTTTTAACTTTCCTTATATTATTCATCGCCCACTTAGCCGCGGCTGTACCACCCCCACCATAAGCACGAACAATCGTAAACCTATCACCTTTCGCAAATCTACCAATATATTTATTTAATTCATCGATAAGATAAGGTCCTTGAGGATGAACATGATAAATTCTACCATCGGTCCCCACAATCCCTACATGACCAGCGAGAAATGTAGAAATAGATTTAGGATTAAAGATAATATCCCCTGCTTGAACTGTTATATTAGTACCGGGATACTTCTCTGGTACCTCTGCCATCGGGGTAATAATTGTTTCATTTTCTAAGTATGTAGAATCTATCACAGAAGTTGAACCGTTGAATCCCGTTGAGCTAGCATCTGCGCTAGCTAACCCAGCAAAAAGAAATACCATACAAAAAGCAAGAATAAATCCAATTGAATACTTCAATTTCATTTACTTCACCTTCCTATAAATGTTATAATTTTCATAAATTTAGCATATAACTAGTTGAATATTCTAGCAATTTATTCTTTTGAATTTTTTTCCAAAGGGGATCATTTTTATGAAAACAAAACGATGGGTATGGGTAATCGCTTCAATATTTACTGTCATTTTCATGATCTGGGGGTATAGTAAATACACTGTAATTCATGCTCAAAATCAAGTATTAAACTATCTCACAGAAGTTAAAAAATACAATTCAGCCGACATTTATTCTATTGAAACATCGATTAGTAAAGCACCTGTAGTTAGTACAGAAGTTATTTTCAAAGACGAGATGGATGCGAGATACTTTTATAAAGTGGAGGATGGTAAAGTTATTCAGTTTTCACAAGCTCCTGCTAGAGGGATAGAAACGGAGAAGTATGATTATAAGCATGAGGAGAGCAGGAAATATTATTAGTGGCATGCTGCGAGATAGATAAGGCTGGTGGTGGGGACTTTTCGTAAAAATCGTAATCATAGCATGGATGTGACATCCCCGCTTTCCCTGATTCACCTTAATCGTATATCCCTCAATCACACCCCGGTCCTCCAGCTTCGCTACTCTTGCCATCGCGGATCTCCAGAGCAGAACTCAGAGCATTTGCGGCAGATCATGACATCGCGGCGAAGCTGCTAGTACCTGATGATGGCGAAACTTACAGCTTTTGATCTACTCTTCAATCTCAACGATGATATTAACTACAGATGCATCGTGATTTTTGATACGAAGTGGTGCGGTAAAGGCAGAAATGAGCTTTTTCCCGATTAAAGGAGCTGGATTAATATCCTCATAGATTAGCATAGTCCGCTCTGTATATTTTTCATGATCCAAGAAGGCATGGTGTACAAAATACCCGTTGCTTTTGGCCTCCGTCAGATTTTCAATGCTCAAGGTATCAATGGCCACCGCTTTACATTTGGGTAGCTCCTTACGGATGAATTCGGCAGCCTCCGGGGATACAGCTGGAAAATCGTTAGCGTATTTCTCGAAATCCGTGTCCCGGTATTTCCAATAACCTGTATTGAAGATCAAAAAATCAGCTTCATACAGGTCTGCATGTTCCTTCAGCTTGTCGATGGTGATGAAGCCATTCGGGCCAAGCGGACAATCAATGAATAGTGGTTTTTTGTAGATAAAATCTTCAATGGGAACAGCATCTATTCCCTTGCCGTTATTCAAATGATGCCACGGAGCATCCACATGGGTACCGGCGTGGAGGTAGATGCTTAGTACACTTCCGTTCCAGTCATCTCCTTTGTCCAGCCTCTCTCTTGCTTCTATTTTCACCTCTGGCAATCCTGGGTACACAGGCATTCCTTCATAGATGGGGTAAGCAATTTCAACGTATTTTGACATGCTCATGCTCCTGTATTTTAGTTTGTCGGTATGTAGTATTACTCTCCAAAGCTCGTTCCCGGAAACAGGGTATAACGATCCAGATACTGTGTCGATTGCGGTACAATCATCACCGATTGAATTTTATCCGTTCCCGCAAACGTGAATTTCCATTGCTCTACTTTGACTTTGTAATCATCTTCTGCGATAACTCGTTGCACGATTCGTACAGTTAGGGTAGTGTCAGTGCGGTTCACGGGTTGCATGTCGACAATACTGCCCATATTGTAGGTACCGGCCGGAAAGCTCTCATTGTAAATATCCGTTTTGAAGCCAGTTGCCGCTAATGCGAGAACATCTTCTTGTCTTCGATCATCATAGGCCATAATCCAATTGAATGCCATGTTGCGCTGGTTGACATAGGTTACACTGCCCGTTTCCGCTATGAACTGCACATCGGAATTGACGTATACCGACTTGCTCTTGTTGTCCCACTGAATATCTGCCCCCAGGCCCTCTGATATGGAGCGAAGAGGTACATAGACTGATCCATCAATGATTTTCGGTGCTGCACTGCTCTGAATGCGGTTGCCATGGACAAAAACCTGCGGAGCTACCGTTGCGGCATAAGCCCCCGCGCTAAATATGGACGTGAGCAGGACTCCTCCGATTCCTATTTTGACCATACGCTTCATGTATTCCATCTCCTCCAGAGTATTGTGAAAAGTTAGACGTTTGTTTGAGCATTAAGTTTCCACTTATATCAATAAAAAAAGAGTACGAGGCCCTATGTAGCTTTCTCATCATGCCCAGATGCAAAAAAGCGATCTTCATTGATCGCCTTTTTTTATTATGCATATGGAGGCGAGGAGAGTCGAACCTCTAGCCAAATAACACTCTAGAAGCCTCTACTGGTGCACATCTACCAGCAAATCCAGCAGCAGCCATAGATCAAATAGCAAAAGTCTCAACTCAAGTCAGGCGGAAAGCGATGCTTAGTTGCCTGTTCAAAACCAAACGCTATTTTGATCAGCACAGGTTCACTGAATGCTGTACCAACAAATGATATCCCTTGCGGTCCTTTGGTGGTATAACCTTCTGGGGCCATAATTCCTTTTGTGGCATAGCCTCCAGGAACAGTTATGATGGGATAGCCCGCTCTTGCTGCAAGATCAGCTCCCCCGTCACTTCCAAGGAACATAAGTGCATCCAGCCGGTGCTCCTTCAAGGTATAATCTATTCCATTTTTTCGGGCCATCTCCGTATTTTGCATCAAGCTTTGTAGATATTCCTTTTCCTTCAAGGTACCACTTGTTTCTTCCGACCAGATTAATGTACCTTGTCCATATTTCAATGCTCTCTCTGCATGCTGATCATTAAAAGCAATGATTTCTGTTAGTGAATGAACAGGGACATCTTCAGGTAACCGAGCCAAATAATTGTTGAGAGCATATTTAAATTCGTACCGTAAAACATTTGCATCCCATTCTGTATTTTCACAAGGCAGACTCACAGGATCAACAATCGTCGCCCCTTCCCTTTTCAATACTGCTATAGCTTCTTCAACAATTTGAATCCTTTCTTCATCCAAACCTTCATAATAAAATCTTGGAACCCCTATTCTGGCTTGCTGCAAAAAGTGTCTATCCAAGAATTGAGTGTAGTCTTGGTAGCCATGATGTATATCTTGAGAGTCGGTTTCCTGCTCGTCTGAATAGTCCGAATTAACCAAAGTACCAAGAATAATTGCGGCATCCGTCACTGTTCTTGCAATTGGACCAGCCGTGTCCTGGCTGAAGGTAATGGGAATGATTCCTGACTGGCTAACCAGTTCAATCGTCGGCTTGATGCCTACAACGCTATTTTGACTGGAAGGGCAAATAATAGAACCCGTTGTCTCCGTCCCAATTGCTGCTGCTCCAAGGTTTGCTGCAACAGATGCAGCAGAACCGGAACTTGAACCGCCAACAAATAACTCCCCTGGTCCATAAGGGTTCAACACCAAGCCGCCTCTGGAACTATAACCTGCCCACATTTCATTAGACATAAAGTTAGCCCATTCAGTCATATTGGTTTTACCGAGCAAGACAACACCAGCCGCACGGAGCCTGGTAGCAACAACCGAATCTTTTACCGCAATGGAATTCTCTAGTGAGATTGAACCTGCACTGGTATGCATTTTGTCATGTGTATCAATATTATCCTTGAGCAGAATGGGGATTCCGTGCAATAGTCCTCTAGCTCCATTATCTTTCCTTTCTTTATCTAAAGTCCTTGCGATCTCAACAGCCTCTGGATTAATTTCTAGAATTGAATTGATTTTCATATCCCATTTATGGATTCTTTCTATGTAGGCTAATACTAAATCTTCAGAGCTTATTTCCCCAGACGCCATAGCTTTTTGCATGCTAGGTATGTCTGCTTCAATGATCCACTTATCAATATCCATCTCATTATCCTCCTCCATTAAAGAGGCCTCCATCGCGGAGCCTCTTTCCCATTTGAATCCATCTATAACCATCTACCACTCACCGACTATCACATAGAACCATACACAACATGCCAAATGGCCTCTCTTCCTCACCTACGAGCCGCTCTTCGTCTCAAGCCGTTCCTTATGGAAGCGGGTGCGGTATTCACCAGGGGTCGCACTGTTCATTTTCTTGAACACACGGATGAAATTCTGCGAGTTGTTGTATCGAAGCTTCTCAGCAATGTCGGAGATCTTGTCATTGGTAGTCTCCAGCAGCTCTCTCGCCTTCTCCATCCGGTAGGCAATCAGATACTCCGAGAATGTCATCCCTACCTCCAGCTTGAAGACATGGCTAAAATGAGACACAGGCATCGCAATATAATCGGCCACGATAGGCATGGACAGATCAGAATCGTAGTGCTCCTGTATATAATCCAGGGCTTGCTGAATGGTACTATGGGTCCGCTGCTCCAATCTGGATTGGATATGCTCGGTCATTGGAGGATAGATCTCGGTCTTGAACCAATGTACGATCTTCTCCGTTGTATTGAGCTCGAACAGCCGTTGGTACAGCTTGGAGCCGTGAATTTGGGGGCTATTCACGTCAAGCTCCAGCATCGTGCGTTGGGAGACGGCAAGCAGCTGCGTAAAGGATTGACGAACCTGATCGTAATCCACCACCTCTGATTTCAACGCATGTGCGAAGTTATCCAGCAAATCTTGAATTTTGCCGAGATTACCGAGCTTGAGACTTGTAATAATCTGCTGCTCGTATTCATAGGGGTAATGCATGGAGGAGCCCTCCAGCTTGATCTGACCAATGTACAGTACCTTGCCGCTTCCCTGAATTAACTGGTAATCCAGCGATTCCATAGCCTCACGGAAGCTACGCTTGACCTGACCCAGCCCTTCATAGCTATGTCCGACTCCCAGCGTCACTGTGATGTGCAATAAAGACTCAGCAATGCTACGAATCTCTTCCGTTATGTGAAATACGCCAGTATTGGGGTCCAGCGTACGCTTCTGCTCTTTATGATTCAACAGCATCACGATATGCCCGCTATGCATCTGCACCACCATACCCTCTGCATGATGATGGACAACCTCCTTCACGATATTCAGCACTGCATAATGGAACAGATTGGTGTCCTGCTCGGTGTGACCACGCATGTTATCCAGCTCGATGCAGACGACCGTATAATAAGGATGCCGATCAGGTACGTCATAGTAAGCTGCCTGCTCCATCATATCAGGCCGGAAGGGCTCGTTTAACAGGCGATGAATGAAGTTGCTTCTCAGCGTCGGCATCGATTCCTCGATCTGCTTCTCCAGTCGATCATTGTTGTGCTCCAGTGACTCGAAATAGCTGCGAATCAGCGTAAATTCATTCTCTTCCGCTCGGCCATCAGCCCCTCCTGATTTCTTCTTCACTACCTCAATTAGCGATTGGAAAGCGTGAAGCCAACGCTTCGATAGTACCCCGGAAGCCAGTGCACTGACCACGACAAGCAGAAGACAGATCATTAGCGTGGCCTGCTGGATTTTTTGCAGATGCTGCGTAATATCGCTGTACGGAACAATCGTGACATATTTCCAGCCATTGTAGGGCGATTCAATGTAATTAAGTGACATCTTAAGGCCATCAATCTGTACGGATGAAGTATTCGTAGATGATGAAGGGTCCATAATGCTGCCAAGAAAGCTATATTCCTGCAATGGACGCTTCAGCAGATGCTGTGATTGATCCGAAAAAATGTTATAACGCGGGGTAATGATCAGCAGTTCTCTATTTTCTCCAAGGTTCATGTTGTTGAAAATGCGGAATAATGTAGTCTCATCCAGATTGACGATCAGATAACCGCCTGAGCTGTTATCGGGCGTATCGATCTTGCGAATCAGAGTGATCTGATGTAACCCATCTCTATAGGTATAGGATTCCAGCCGATGATCCAGCCAGATTTTGCTCGGAGATAGCGACACCGCTTCCTTGATATACGCGGGCAGCACCTGGTCACTGCGCATTCCGAAATCCGGCGAAACCACGAGCTGTTGATCTGGACGATACAAATATACGGAATTCACATCGTCAATGAGCACCTGCATGGAGCTCAGGATCGTCATCGTCATCCCTAACACTTCAATATCCTCACCGGGCTTTGACAAAGACAGAAAATGAGCGAACGTAGGATTCGTTGCATTCTGTAAAGTCATGTTTTCCAGGGTGCTTAGCTTCTCATCTATTCTTTGTTGAATCTGTAGCATCGTCTCCTGGTTGGCTGCTCCTATATCCTGGATGATGTTCTTGCTTGCGATGAAATAGGCAGTCGTCCCCATAATTAAGACCGGAATGGTAGCAAGCAGAGAGGCAATGATCAGAACTTTATTCCGCATTAATCTGGAGGAAAGAGCCTTTCTGATTTTTCTCATCATTAACAGTACCTCGTATTTGTAGTTATGTTCCACTCTAATCTTATGCCATCAAATAGCATTAAAACCATTGTATACGCTTACAACATACTATAGCACAGCATCGCAACAGGTGAATAATCATTTCAATTGAGTATGGGGTAAATTATCAGTTAAGCCCGCAACAGCGAGCTTCTCTTAGGCCGTATCTTTGTAATTATTCTCTACATTAAGAACGGAAAAAATAATTATACCCGGGTAATATTGATTTTTCAATTTCACCCGGGTATAATTCAAATTATCCGAAAGGAGGTCAACATGAATAATAACCTAACAGGCTTTTACTGCACAGCATTTTTGGATGTAAAAATTGTCGCCAGTGGTTCCTTACAGCACGTTGTTAGTACTGCTAAGGGTACTCTGAGTGACAAAGAACTCACACAGCTGCTTATATTTGACGATTCCACGGGGAAGCCAATAGATGTTGATTTTCGTGGGAAGATGGATGAGCTGCTTGAACGATTAGGAGAACAGTTGGGTGACCCATTCGGTACAGACGTGAATCACCAGACTACACGGCGGGTTGGTCGACCGAAGTTGGGTGTTGTATCCGGTGAGATTACATTATTGCCTCGACATTGGGAATGGCTCAAGAGCCAACCTGGAGGGGCATCGGTAACATTACGCAAACTCATTGATGAAGCTCGCCGTGCTGGAGAACAGCAGAGCTCAATCCGGGCGTCACAAGAAGCAACCTATAACTTTATGACAGCTATGGCCGGGGACTTCAATCAATACGAAGAAGCTTTGCGGGCACTCTATGCTAGTGATTCGGATCGTTTTTACCACCTCATTGATGAATGGGCACCTGATATCAGAGAGCATGTCAAGAAATTAGCCACCAATGCATTCGCTGAAGAGAACTATGAATGAAAGCATATGACGGCTTAAGGAATTTAAAAAAATTGCGAAGGGAGTCATTATGACTGAGTTAGAGTCTATTCGTTACATTGAACCCACGCAACAATCTGGCATGAGATTCATGCAACGAGGGATTGAGGACAGCATCGTCATGTTGAACCTACTGCGCTTTCGTGATGTTACGGATTACACAGCCCATCCTGAATTATCACCACCGAATCATTAAAGGAGAACGACCATGAACATGTTAAAAGTTAACGATATAGAGCTCGCCTATGATAGTTTCGGTAACGAAAATGACGAAGCTATTATCCTAATTGCCGGGCTTGGAACCCAGATGATCCGCTGGACGGTTCCGTTTTGCGAACTATTGGCAGCGCAGGGCTTTCGTGTGATCCGTTTTGATAATCGTGACGTAGGCTGCTCAACACACTTTAACCATGATCAGACGCTGGATTTTGACGCATTAGCGACTGCTCTCATGTCAGGACAGCGACCGGACATCCCTTACACTCTCGATGACATGTCCAACGACGCAATCGGACTGCTCGACGCCCTTTCCATTGACCGAGCACATTTCGTGGGCAGGTCGATGGGAGGAATGATCGCCCAGATTGCAGCTAGTGAATACCCTGAAAGGGCTCTATCACTCACTTCCATTATGTCTAGTTCCGGTAATCCCACCCTTCCGCAAGCTTCTCCGGATGTCATGGGAATGATGACTAGACCGGCACCGAACCCCTTTGAGGATGAAGCAGGATTTGTAGCGCACAGCCTCTCTTTTGCCAAACGCATCGCAGGCACTGGCTATCCGTTTGAAGAAGACCCTTACCGGGAACTTATTCTGGAGGAAGTCCAGAGAGCCTACGATCCAGGCAGTGTCGGACGACAAATTGCGGCGATCGCTGTGTCCGGTGACCGTCGTCCGCGACTGGCAACCATAAAAGCACCAGCACTTGTCGTTCATGGGATGGACGATCCCCTGTTCGTCCCGGCGTGTGGTGAGGACACAGCTTCTTCCATCCCGGGCGCCGAGTTGATGTTAATAGACGGCATGGGACACGACCTACCGCAACCACTGTACAAAGTAATCACTGATGCCATAGTGCGAACGGCTCATCGCAATGGACACGCACGCGCTGAATAGCAGCCATTTGGAGCTCCACGGTGCCCATGTAATATCCAATAAAAAAATGTATAGTAACAATCTTAATAAGCGCCGGCTCCAATATATCATCGTGAGCCGGCGCTATATTATCTTCGGAAGGCGGTACGATTAATCGCCAGCTTTAACTATCCTGTGCGTTCGTATAGGATGCATTGTCAGCCTTATACCATGGGCTGCCAAGTCATCTGCGGAGTGGACAGTGTATGATCACAATCAGCATATTTCAGCGCGGTGACATCTGGCTGACGAGCACAGTTCCTGTGTCCAACTCAGAGGCTAGCTGTCCCCGCTTATTGATCTTAGCGCGCTGTATAACGTTGATAAGCATCCTCATGAATTTTGATCATCTGATCAATCCCCATACTCTTGATGGTATCCACAAATTTATCGTACTCACTCATCGGAGTCTGACCCATGATGAATTTAGTCATCATTTCGTTCAGGTACGTGGTTATTGGATTCATGATCGAAGCGTTCTGTCTAGACTCATCCTCCGTGAAGTGTAGTACAGGCAGCAGAAGTGATTGATCCCCCTTGATCCAGACCTCATTCGCTTCCTTCTGCTCTTCGTAGGTCATTAAAGCATCCAGATAACGGCTGTCCTGATTCATCGGTCCATCCATGATGGACATGGCGTAGGCGGCCAGTGCCTGGTCATAGGTCAGACTCGGATTGTTCAATATCTCATCTGTGAAGCGGATTGCGTCCCCTTCTCTGACGTAGCTCTCCCCTTCTATGCCGAAGTTGAACAGATCATGCCCCTCCGGGCTATAGTTGAAATCCATCCACTGGACGATATACTTGATCTTCTCTTCATCGGCCGACGACGTAATGGCTGCACCATAGGTCAAGACCTTGTTATTAAGTGTAAAGGTCATATAAGGCTTACCAGCGGCACCTGTGGGCCATGGAGCTCCCGCAAGCTTAAAGTCTGGATCGGAAGACTTCATCAGATTCAGGTATTTGGCCATGCCACTGAATACTCCAGCGCTATAAGCACCAGCCTGACCATTCGTGATCTTGTAGTCGAAGGCTTTACCATCATTCGTCATCATTTCCGGATCGAACAAGCCCTCCTGATACCATTTGGCCATCGTCTCTATGAATTGCTTGTATTCGGGCTCTAATGGGCCATATACTATCTTCCCATCCTTGAACTGAAAGCCGCCAATGACGCCAAAGGACGGAGCAAAATCATGCAGCTTGCTCAGATTGCCCGGCCCCCAATTCGCTGTGTACGGGAGCTCATCCTGGAGACCATTTCCATTCGGGTCCTGTGTTCTGAACGCCTTGAGCACCGTGTACCAATCATCAATCGTCGTAGGTACCTCCAGATTCAGCTTGTCGAGCCAATCCTTTCTGACGATCATACCTGCTGTAGCATTCAGCTTCTCTGCATCAGCGCGCATATACGGGAACATGTAGATCGTGCCGTCATCCATGGTGATCTGCTTGCGAATCTCCTCATCACTCTCGATCAGCTTCTTGAGGTTGGGGGCATATTTGTCAATATAGTCGTTCAGCTTGATAATTCTGCCATCCGCCAGCATCTTGCCGGGACCGCCAACGGCGTCGAACCAGTTATAATAGATGACATCAGGCATGTCGTTCGTGGCAACGAGCAGGTTGAACTGATCTCTCTGTTGTCCTAGCGGTGGATGAATGAAATTGACCTTGATGCCAGTTAGCTCTTCCTTCTTCTTGTAGGCAGCCATCTCACCAAAATTCTGCAGCGATGCCGTAAGCTTGCCATCGTTAGCCCGCCAGTAATCAATCGTCATTGGCTCCTCTACTATCGGCAGCGGGATGGAAGTAAGTGCCTCTACATTAGCCAGATCTTCCGAAGGAGCTTCCTTGGACTGCTCTTGTCCAGAGCAGGCACTGAGAAAGATGGAGCACACGAATACAAGACATAAGGCCAGAGACAGGTTTTTCTTCATATTGTTTTTTGTCATACCATTTTTGTTCATAGAGCCATATTCCTCCTTCATGTAGGTTAGTTCTTATTGTTTTACAGCACCAAGCAGAGCGCCTTGAACAAAGTATTTCTGGATGAACGGGTACACCATGACAATCGGCAGGGTAGAAATAATAATGGTTGCATACTTGATATTCTCGCCCAGTGCATATCCCGTATCCGCTCCGGGCCCCATCGCCTCGGTGCTATTACTTAGCAGAATATCTCTGAGTATGATCTGGATCGGATACAGCTCTGCATTACGCAGGTACAGCAGCGGACCCATGTAATCATTCCAATGATCAACAGCATAATACAGTGTCAGCACCGCCAGAATCGGCTTGGAGATCGGCAATATGATTCGGAACAGTATGGTAAAATCATTCGCTCCATCCAGCTTGGCGGATTCGATGAGCTCTTTGGGAACGCTCTCAAAATTGGTCTTCATAATAATCAGGTAAAAGGTATTGATTGCCACGGGCAGAATCAGTGCCAGCCTGCTATTGATCAAGCCCAGATTCTGAATGAGCAGGAAGGTCGGGATCATGCCACCGCTGAAGAACATGGTGAATACAACGATCTTCATCAGTGCCTTACGGATCATCAGATCCGGTCTGGACAACGCATAAGCAGCCAGCGAAGTCATCAGCAGATTGAACGAGGTCCCTACAATAACATAGAAGAGGGTATTCATGTAACCGCGATAGATTTTGGAATCCTGCAGCACATGCTCATAGGCCGCGAATGTGAATCCATCTGGCCACAGCATGAAGGAACGATTCTGCAGTAATGAATTCGGATCGCTAATTGAAGCATTGAATATATACAGCATGGGATAGACTGAGATGAGAATAACGATGGCCAGCATCAGATAATTCGCCCCGTCAAAAATTCGTTCAGCAATGGAACGCTTCATTCCATGCTCCTCCTTTCTACCATAGAGTTGTAGAGTTCGCCTTCCTACTGATGGCATTCGCAATGATGAGCAGCAGGAAATTCACTAATCCATTGAATAGCCCTACAGCTGTCGAGTAGGCATAGTTGGCCTCCAGTACCCCTGAGCGATAGACGAAGGTCGATATGACGTCCGATACCTCATAAGTAGGCGCCGTCTGCATCAGGAGAATCTTCTGCAGATCAGAATTCATGACCGCTCCCAAGCGTAGGATCAGCATAATAACGATCGTAGGCATAATTCCTGGCAAGGTTACATGCAGGAACTGGCGCCATCTTCCCGCTCCATCCATCTTGGCTGCCTCATACAGCTGGGAATCAATATTGGCGAGCGCTGCGAGGAAGATGATTGATGCCCACCCGGCCCCCTGCCATATATTCGATATAATATACATAGGTCGGAACATATCCGGCTCCGAGAAGAACATCATTGGCTGTAAGCTGAACATATCACGGACGATATTGAACAAGCCCCCGTCAAGTGACGAGAACGTCTTCATCATGCCCACGACGACCACAACAGATATAAAATGCGGCAGATAGCTTACGGTCTGCACAGTACGCTTGAACATCTTGCTTCTCACTTCATGCAGCAGCAAAGCAAGAATAATCGGTGCAGGGAACCCCAGAATTATGCTGTACAAGCTCAATATGAGCGTATTCTTCAGGAGTCTCCAGAAGTAGTAGCTGTTGAAGAAGGTAATGAAATTCTCAACACCAACCCATGTCCCTCCCCAGATCCCGTGCGTGAGATTATAATTTTTTTGGAACGCCATCAGCAAGCCATACATCGGACCATATTGAAATATGCCATAGTAAGCAATGACTGGCACGAGCATCAGATAGATATACCTGTTACGAAGCAAGTCTTTTTTGAATAACGTCAATTTGCTCGGTGTGCTTCGTGATGCTACCAGCTTTCTCTTCGCCAGTTCCTGTTTCACGTGTATGCTTCCTCCCCCTGTAAGATTCATGTCTCAACACCCCTAGCGTACTACCACTCCATCCATAAAAATACAATCAACTCAATTGATTATCCGCTTCCCCGCTCACACCCACAAAAAAAACACACCCAGCATGCAGAATGTTCTGCCGCTACGTGTGCGATAGTCGTTGTTATATGTGCATATCCCATATCGTGTATGCATCACCAGTCATATTCCCTTATTTCGTGGAGGAGCCCCGGCTTGTTACCTTCACTTTGACCTTGTACGTGATCTTTGACTCGCTGAAGACTTCATCCCAGTTGTCCTTTACCTGCTTCCATACCTTGGGCTCCTTAATGCGAAGGACCTCTCCAAAATCAGCCACATCCACCTTGTAGGTGCGCTGGAGCTTGTGCAGCACCTGCTCAATCTGCTGCTCGGCTATGTCTGCAAAATCCTTTTCCAATTCCTTGAGATACGCACCCTTTTCCTCCGTCTCCGGGATAATCCAATCCTCCATGAGCCATCCCTCCGACTCGACGTTGACATGGAATGAGATATCCTGACCTCTGACGGTCGGCGTAATCGTCGTCTTATTTTTCTTTGTTTCGTAGACAACTGTGTAGCCTTCTTTGTTGTAAGTCTTTACGATACCAGCTCGTGATTGCAGATTAATCCAGGCAAGACCCTCCAGATCTGTCTGACTCAGTGCTCCGATATATTTGGTCGTCTTGCCACTAAATATGCCTGCCCCAGAGAATTTGTCATCTCCATCAAAGGAGACCACATTCTGAAGCAGAAAGCTTGACCCCGCCTTTAGCTTGGCATCTAGCTTGGCCAATGTCATGGGCTCCAGGATCTTGTTGATCAAATACGAATTATTGACCATCCCTGTAAGATAGAACGCCGGGACTTCAGATTGATCTTTCAAGGTTAGCACATCCAAGGCACGCTCATGGCTCAGTAATACGAGGCAATTCAGTCGAATGTCGTTATCCCGCAGCACAAAATCGAGCAATTGATCGAGTCTGTACTTCTTGGCAACATCCTTGGAGATGACGATGACCTTCAGATGATGGCCAATTAAGGGACGGTCCCTAAGTAAAGCAAAATGCCGAAATATCTGTAACAGGGAGTCACCTGTAAGCTGTTCATTTGAGTACGAGGACTTATTCGAGGTGTTTGAGCCCTCCTCAGCACTCTTGGTGGATTTCACATGACCCGGGGCAATTTGCACCGTAGCAGTAATGTTATTTTGCTTGGGATATTCTGCGCCTTCCTTCGTGAGGTATTTCTCAAGCGGGGTCTCACGCGGTGTATCGATCCCAAGGCCCAGATACACACTCAGATCTTCAATCTCCCGGCTGCTCCAGCATCCAGTCACTGTAAGCAATACAGCCAGCACGATTATAGTACAGCCTACCCGGCGAATCCAACTCATGCCCGCTTTCCTCCTTTTTTGCGAATGATGCTAGTAACCAGCAATAGCAAAGGCAGAATCCCAAACAGAACAACAGATGCATTGCCAAGCATGTCCCCAAGCGCCAATGTCTGATCGACATCTTTAGGAATCATTGCCAAAAGATAGATCATAGGCAGAAATATGTACATGATCACACGCATTCCTTTAAGACGGAACAGGTCACGTACTCCGATGGACGCTGTATAGTGGGCAATGGCGGATGTTGAGAAAATCTGTATGATCCAAATGACCAGCAGTAAGGATTCAAAGCGCTCAAAGATCAATCCCTGGATCTCAAAGCTGCGAACGAGGTCCAGTGTCGGCCATATTCTGGTTAAAACCCCATCCAAAGACAGACTACCAAGGACCATGACTACAGTGATGAGGTAAATGACCATCGAAATTAGCACCCCCCACACAACCGATCGATTGCTTTTGGCTGGATTCTTCATATAGGCTGTCATGACGAGCATAACCTCATATCCGGTATATGAGAGCAATGTCGGCTTCAGGCCCTTTATTAACGGCATAAAGCCCTCACCCAGCAGCGGTCTTAGATTGTTTATTTCAAAAAGCTGATTGCCGAGCAATATCTCGATGATGAATATAACCAATGTAATTGGCAAAATAATCTCGAACACACGTACGATTACGGGAAGACCGCCTGAGGTCATGTATAGTCCAACCCACATGAATAACATGACAACCGCCCATGTAGGTGTGCGTTCCAATAAGAACATACCTGTCACCTCAGCCATCACCCTGATCTCGAAGGCCGAAATGGTCACGAAATAGACAATCATAGGCAGCAGCAGAATGTATGCGATCCACTTACCCGTGATAAGCTGGGTAAATTCAAAGACCGTCTTCCCCGGGAACCTGCGACACAGTATTACGATAATTAGACCCAGCCCCACTACGATCAGACCAGACAAGAGAATGACGATCCACACATCTGGCGTACCAACGGCGTCAGCGGTAGTACGCGGAAGTGTCAGGATGCCTGCACCGAGCATATAGTTCACGATAATAATAGCGGCTTGTGTCGCACTGAGGTGGCCCCGAGACTTAGAGCGGCCCATATTCTCCCCCCTTTCACTACTACAAAATTTAATTTTTGCGCTCTGGATCGTTCGGCTTGGTCATTTCAGGTCGCAGCTTCATCATGCTAAGCGGTGCCCGGATGACGAAATCCTTCCAATCCCTGAGATTATATGGCACTGCCGGGGACACATACGGTACACCAAAGCTGCTTAACCGCGCGAGATGTGTGCATATCAGCAGGAAGAACATAACTACCCCGAATAGTCCAAGCATCGCCGCGCTGAACATGGCAACGAACCGTAAAATCCGCAAGGTAATCCCGGCACTATAGACGGGTATGGTGAAGGATGATATCGCTGTAATCGCCACGACAATGACCAGGAACTGGCTAATAATACCTGCCTGAACAGCCGCCTGTCCGATAATCAGACCACCGACGATTCCCATCGCTGGCCCAATCGGCTTAGGCAATCGAATACCCGCTTCTCGCAAAATCTCAATGGCCAGCTCCATGATCAAGGCCTCAATAATAGAGGGAAACGGGACACCGCTGCGGGCATCAATGATGGTTAAAGCAAGCTTGGTCGGAATAAGCCCAGGATGGAAGGAAATGAACGAAATATATAGCGCTGGAGCAAGTAGAGCCAGCGTAGCTGACATAAAGCGGAGCACGCGTAAAAAGGTACCCGGAATCCAGCGGTCGTAATAATCCTCTGGCGATTGCAGCAGCATGGTGAAGGTACCAGGCACAATGAGCACAAATGGAGTGCCATCCAGCATAATGACTACCTTGCCTTCCAGCAAGCCACCGATCGCCCGGTCAGGCCGCTCTGTATTGAGCACCTGCTGAAACGGACTCAGCGTGCTATCCTCAATCAACTGCTCTATATAGCCTGATTCCAGCATGGCATCCATATCCATACGTTGAATGCGGGTCTCCACCTGCTGGACCAGATCAGGATTCACAATATCCTTCATATACGCGATAACCAGCTTTTTCTTGATCCTGGACCCTACCTCATACTGTTGAATGAACAGACTTTCATTTTTTCCAATCTGTCGGAGCAGGGCCGTATTCTCATCCAGTCGCTCAGTGAAACCAATGCGCGGACCTCGTAGTAAGGCTTCGGACAAGGGCTCTTCCAGACTGCGAGTCTTTCCCTTCGCCGAGCCGATTAAGATCGCTACCGTCATGCCGTCTATGAGGAGTGCTCCTTTACCAGTAAGTACCGCATTGGCAATCTCTTGGATGTGCGATGACTCCTGAATATCACTAACAGGCAACAGACGCATGCTCAAGAAGTCTTTGAACGCCTCTTGCCGCGGGAGTCGCTTCCACTTCATTCCGACGGTATCCGGGACGCCCTCACGCATTAATGTGGTGATAAGGAATTCATCCATTAGCTGCTGATCCACGAGCCCATCAACATACAGGACAGCTGCCTTCAGATCTGTCCCCTTCATATAGAACTCACGAATATGTACATCCGAGTTCTTGCCAAAGCCTTGTCGTATCGTAGCTATATCCGCGGTATAGACCCCGGTCAGTGGAGAATCCTTCGAGCGAAAGGTGTCTTTTCCTTGTAAGCTTTGCTGTTGCTGCTTAGCATGTTGATTCTGTGTACTGGATTGTTGCTTATTCGTATGTTGCTTATTGCTATTCTTCGAATCGCTGAAGCTTCCATTCTTAACCGCTGTCTGTAGCCAATTCGTTAACTTCGCCAGTCCAATCGGAATCATGACCAATAGAAAGGCCTGCCACCAGATCAGCCAGCCAGGTATATATTTCATCACTTCAGACCACACATCGTCACCTCCCTGTTGTGTTCAGTCGCTTCCATGTCGATCAAGTCATATGCTCAATACGTGTGGGAAATATGGTAATGAATGACGATAAGTAGTGTTTCCAACCTTCCTATAAACATACGGAGGCATAGCTGGTGAGCTGTATGAAAAGAAGATATTTTCTAGCGTCGCTATACTTTTGCCATGTTCGAGCCATCCATTTTCCTGCACAATGAGCATATCTCAAGCAGACAGCAGGTCTGCAGCAACGATCAGGAGGAATCAACATGGCACAACAAGCGATACAACTACAGTCATTTGCAGATTTAACACCTTATATGGAAGGATTCGAGCTTGTCTCCACTCAATGGGGTGCGGATGGGCGGGTCTATGTTCTGCTCATCGATCAGCTCCCCGAGAGGGACAAAGGCATGTTCGTGCAAGCCAAGCTACACAAGCAGAGACTCTATCGAGTCCTTGTACTGACGGATCACGTCGTGAATGATGTCATGATCTGGAGCAGCTTCAATTACCACTATATACAGCCACTTCACGAGCATCTGCTTCTCGTCGGTGCACGCTGCAGCTATTACGGGAGGAATCAGTACGACCTGAATGCGAGAGTATGTGATTATGAAGGACACACAGTGAATGAATTTCTGTTAGGTGACGGAATACAGGATGTCCAGGTAAGTGAGGAAGGCATGATCTGGACCAGTTATTTTGATGAAGGAGTATTCGGAAATTACGGGTGGAGTGAGCCGGTTGGCGCAGCAGGCTTGCTGGCCTGGGACCATCAGGGGCAGCGTACCTATGAGAATCAAGCCGTGGATATCGCTGACTGCTATGCACTCAATGTAGTCAAGGATCAGGAAGTATGGTTCTATTACTACACGGACTTCTCGCTCGGCTGTATCACAGGTGGAACGCAGCAGCCAAACGTTACTTTGATGAACCCGGGCATCTCAGGCTCTTCTGGCTTCTGTACAGATGGGTATCACTTCTTGTTCGATGGTGGCTATGGCCGTCACGGGACCTACGTCCTGAAGAAGCTGGAGCATTCTCGCCATCTAACGAAAGGCACCAAGATCACCTTCCGTAATGAACAAGCCAGGCAGCTTCAAGTTCAAGCTCAGTGCTTTCGTCAGAACCGTCTCCTGCTGTATTCAGGCCAGCTACTCTATCAAGTGACCGTGGAAGAGATCGCTGAGCACCTCGGTAATCTTGCGTAGTTTAATAGCGAATCTTATGCTCATCTCTATCACCTCAACACAAATAGTCGCCATCCGGACAGAAAGTCTGGCATGGCGACTATTTAGAACAATCCATTATAACAGAGAACGATGTATTGTAGGCAAAGAACGATCTATTACAGCAAGACCATACAGATTCAAGCTGCAAAGTGGATAAAGGGAAGTCGCAATAACTACAGGACAGACGTAGCTAAAAGCGACTATCTTCATTCGGTATGGACAACTTCAAATGCTTGAACGAGACCTGGCAGCCTAAGCCTGTCGGAGATTGTGCGACAACCCCAGCCATAAATGGTCCCTCTGCTCCCATGCCAAAGTAGCGAATCAGCTTCCAGTTCTCCCCATCAACTGAGTAATGAAAGGACACCACACGACCAGCCTTCGTTATTCTCAAATAAGGCTGCTCTACATTCACACGCTCCGAATTGCAGTCATCCGAGAAGCCATGCTGCGTCACTACAGAGACAATGGTCGGATATTCTCCGTTGGATTCAAAGCAGAGCTTCGCCCAATTGTTCTCATCAGCCATCAGCATCAGGCAGCCCGAATCATACTGATGCCTCATATCTACCTTGACCTGTGTTGTCAGCTCAAAGGACGAGTCCACATTCAAATATAGAAAAGGAGCGGAATGTACGATATGCTTGCCAGCTGGGTCTTTGAAGAAATCTGCCTTAGCAGGTGTGTCAATTACCAGCTCTCCCTCCTGCGTAAATGTCCAGCTACTCGGCTCATGCATCCAGCTGAGCTGATGTCTTTCCGTTGCCTCAAATTGATTGTTCCCCATGGACTAAACCTCCGTCTGGTCGGGCTCGACTTCTGAAAAGGAGCCAGCATGATATAATTTCACGTTGATCAGCAGATGGCTGATATATAAATATATCGTCATTATATCTGTGCAATGGTTCCATTTATATATAAAATTGTAGTGATTTGATATAATAATACGGAATTGTCGTAAGAAAAATAAATCCCTATTTTAGAAATGCAGTATGCAACCACCAGATTAAATTCAGATTCTTCATTATTCTCGGCGTTATCTTCGTAATCGACTTTCTAGAAATGGTCGCTTCCTCAAATCCTGTGGTCGAAGCCCAAGTTGTTTGGCTTTACGATGCCAGGAGAAATGAGCGGCCATTCGATACATAATACGTGGGAAATTAGGCTGAATAAATAGCGATTCCGCACTACTTCTAGCGAGGATTGCCGTGCTGAGCCGAGTCATCGCATTGCCTAGATTCCTTAGTGGGCCTTTACCCAGCGGCATCTTTAACTCGTGTAACATCTCCCCTGCTCCGTGACCAACTGCCATTCCAAAACGGAAGCCGCAGCGTACGCACCAGTTCTTAATCATATCTGCTGCAATCGTGCACTGCTTCCCTTCGAAAAATCCATTATTGATTAACGCATACACGAAGAGATTCGGGTTACCTTGCTCAGTCTGACGGAAATTTTGCAGCTCGACCATCATCCGCAGTACATGTGAAGGGATAGCATCAAAATAAAGCGGAAATGCCAGTACGATCACATCGGCTTGGTTAAGCTCCCGATATTGCTCAGGCTTCAGCTGCTTCGCATTCACCCGGTACGAAGTCAGCTCGTTGCCCTCGGTGATGAAGGGCTTGAGCTTTTCTAGCAGAAATCCAGAATTGGTCGCTCCGCCCTTCGGACTGCCGTTAATCAGCACAATGTTCATGGTCGCACCTCCACCAACTCGTCAAGCGTGTTGTGAAAAGAAACACTATATTGGGACACATCCAAATTTATTGCATTAGCGCGAGTCAGTGCCTGTGCTGTGTGACGTTCAGCCTCCGTGATTCCTTCTCCATAAAAATGGACTGTGAACTTGAAGCGCTGTTTGTAGCGTTGCTGATGATGTGTCTCACCTTCTTCGATTACAAAATAGGGCAGAACATAAGGTAGTGAGCGGTTCAATACGTTGCTGACGAACGGGCTATATCCTCCATATACATTGCGGGTGATGAGTACCAACTCTTCGCAGGCGGCGAACCGGTCACCCATGTGTTGATAAGAATCTTTGAGCACGCAGGTCCCCGGAGTGCGAACCCAACAACCGAAGCAGCCTACACAATGACGAATGGAACCCGTCTCCCCGATTATTTCATCGGTATCCTCGCTGAAGCCGCTAAGGAAGGCAACATAATCATCATTCGCTAAATCATGGACTATCAGTCTCATTAGCTGTTCCTCCCGACTGAAGAATGGTTTGCCATACTTTTTGCCAATCACCTGAATATCGAATGCCACTGCTTGACAGTAGTGATGCTACGCCATGTACAAGCGACCAGTAGGCCATTAGCATGTTGTCGTCCTGTTCAGGTGGAAGACCCAGACTGCGGAACAGCCGATAGCCAGTTGCCCGGAATACTGCAAATGGTGGGTAAGGCGGAACGTTCTCAGCTCCTGCGTCTACCTGAATAACAATGCCTGACTGAAAAAATATAAATGGAAAATAAGTGGGGTGCCGCTCGAAAAAGGATATATAGGCGGTTCCCAGCTTTTCCATTTCCGACATGGGGTCATTGTGCCCCTCAATAGAGACTTGCAGGGTGGTCGTGAACTGCTCCGTGACGTGATCGGCCATCGCAGCCAACAGATCCTGTATATCCTTAAAATGACTGTAAGGCGCAGCGTGACTGACACCACACTTGGCTGCTACCTTTCGTAAGGAGAAACCTCCTAGCCCTTCCTCGCCAATGAGTTCAATACCGGTCTCAATTAAGGTGTTACGTAAATCGCCATGATGGTAAGGTCCAGGCTTCAATCCTATCGCTCCTTCGTATAACTTTACATTGTAAAGATAACTCTGTATATTGACATTGTCAAGATTGAGTTGGAGATATCTGAGGGATTATTCTCTCGGGAGGGTAATACATTTAGGCCGCCCGAGATTCGGACGGCCTATTATCAAGTAACACTATGGAATAGCAGTTGGGAATAACCTTTGAATTATCACTGACAATCAGCATCATCCCGTTAAAGAGCGGATTCAACAGACAAGACAAAGCCTGTGCGATGAAACGCCTCTGGACCTGCCTTCACACCTCTTATGACAGTGTCTTGACGGCTTCCGCTGTGAATGGAATCAATGCCTCAGAATTACCCTCGTGAATCTTGCGCACCCATGCAGGGTCGGACAGCAGTGCACGACCTACAGCGACGAGATCGAATTCCCCTTGCTCCACTCGTTCTACCAGCGCTTCGACGCCAACATGGTTAGCTCCTTGACCCGTGGTGAAGAAGCTCATGAAATCACCGTCCAGTCCTACAGATCCGACTGTAATCGTAGGTTTGCCCGTCAGCTTCTTCGTCCAGCCAGCCAGATTCAGGTCAGAACCAGCAAACTCCGGCTCCCAAAAACGACGTGTAGAGCAATGGAAGATGTCAACGCCTGCTTCTACCAGAGGTGCCAAAAATTGCTCCAGCTGCTCAGGGCTATCCGCCAGCTTGGCCGTGTACTCATTACTCTTCCACTGCGAATAACGCAGAATGATTGGGAAGTCTGGGCCGACAGCTTCACGACAAGCCTCAATGACTTCTACCGCAAAACGGGTGCGTCCTACCATATCGCCGCCGTACTGATCTGTACGGGGATTAGTTTTCTCCCAGAAAAATTGATCAATGAGGTACCCATGCGCGCCGTGGAGCTCAATGCCGTCAAAGCCGACTCGTTTGGCTTCAGCGGCTGCTTGGCCGAACGCCTGAACGATTTCTTTGACCTCAGCCTCAGTATATTCACCCACGTCGCCCTTGGCTCCCATGTGCCACAGCTGCGGAACGATGCGTCCTCCTGCTGCGTGCACCTCAGCCACTACATGCTCCCATCCCTTCAAAGCAGCTTCTCCGAAGAAATGTGGAACGTTCTCCTGATTGGATGCATCTGGATGGTTAACGATCGTGCCCTCGGTGATAATCAGACCCACTTCATTCTCTGCTCTATGGCGATAGTAAGCAGCTACATCCTGACCGGGAATTCCGTCTGGGGAGAACTGACGAGTCATCGGCGCCATTACGAAGCGATTCGACAGACTCAGCTTGCTGGAGTTGAACGGTGTAAACAGTGCTTCCAGAGATACAGTAGGTTTCATACATTGCCTCCTAAGATTTGAATTAATATATTTATATTAGCTTTCGAATGACACTACTAAGAATTACAGCGCACAGAGAAACGGAAACATATCTATAATTGGAACAATATCATTCTCATGCAATGATGCAAGAACCAGAGTAAGTACAGGGTGGTGAGATCATGAGATAAGTAACAGTACCCTGTCACCTCCCTTTCAAAATAGGATGGGTCTGTACAACAGCTATATCTCATCGTAGCAATCAAGCTACCTAGAAATAGAGATATAGTTCAGCTTTATCTGTATGATCTCAGCAGTGATAAAATTGAATAATTGTGATGACAATTCATATGTTCTTCTTGTCTCAGCGTTACTTTATCATTTATTGACCATGCAGTCAACAAAAAATAATTGTGCACAATGATTTAGATATAAAGACAGCTTACCTCCTCATAAACAGAAAGACATCCCGCTTCCGGACCCTCTGCCCAGAACGGGATGTCGAACAAATTTTAGTTGTTTACGTTGTCCTCCGTCACCAGCTTCAATTCAGCAGGAATGACCTGCTCTACCTGCTTGCCATCCAGCACGTCCAGTGCAGCTTTCACCGCCAACTCACCAATAATTACTGGCTGCTGAGCAACGGTTGCCGTTAATTTTCCGTCCTGAATGGATTTAATGGCATCATCATTACCGTCAAATCCGATCACGGGAATATTTTTACCCGAGCTCTGAATCGCTTCAATAGCGCCCAGTGCCATCTCGTCATTGTGGGCAAATACCGCTTGCACATCAGGATTACCTTGCAGCAGATTTTCCATGACGTTCAATCCCTTGGACCGATCGAAATCCGCAGATTGTGTAGCAACCACATCAAGCTGTTCATCCGCGATCTCATGGAAGCCTTTGCCCCTTTCTCTCGTTGCCGAAGCGCCAGGTACCCCCTCAAGCTCGATGACTTTCGCTCCCTTGCCAAGCTGTGCAACAAAGTATTCCGCTGCCATACGTCCTCCTTTGACATTATCCGATGCCACTAAAGCCGCGACGTCGCCCCGGTCTGCAGACCGATCCAGCGTAATAACAGGTATACCGACGCTGTTGGCCGACTGAACGGCTGTCGAGATTGCCGCAGAATCGGCAGGATTAATGAGCAGTGCATTTACACCCTGCTGCAGGAGATCATCCACATCGTTGGTTTGCTTAGCTGAATCGTTCTGCGCATCAACAACAATGACCTCAATCCCTTGTTTTTGGGCTTCAGCAACGACCCCGTCCTTCAATGATACAAAAAATGGATTGTTCAGCGTAGAGATTGACAGACCGATTTTCTTTAATCCGTCGCTTCCAGCAGAATCAGGCTTTGCCCACTCCGGTGGCTCCAGGGAGCACCCGGCCAACACAATAATCATCAGCATGCTTACGAGCGTTAAAGTCCACTTTTTCATATTTGTTTCTCTCCTTATGCTGTTTTCTTGCGGTCCAGCAGGACGGCAATGGCAATCACGACACCCTTCACCACCATTTGGTAGAAGGAGTTCACACCAAGCAGGTTCAAGCCGTTATTCAATACCCCGATAATCAGAACACCGATCAATGTGCCGACAATTCGTCCCCGCCCTCCTGCAAGGCTCGTACCGCCCAGTACAACAGCCGCGATCGCATCCAATTCATAGGATGTCCCCGCTGTTGGCTGTGCTGAATTCAAGCGCGATGTCAGAATCGCTCCGGCCAGAGCTGCAAGCATACCTGCCAGAGAGTAAATCATGATTTTAACACGCGTTACTTTGATCCCTGAGATGATGGAGGCTTTCTCATTGCCACCGATTGCGTACGTTTTGCGACCAAAGGCTGTCTTGTGCAAAATGATCCATAGCACCATAAACGCAATCAGCATAGTAATCGCTGGTACCGGAATCCCCAGTAAGTAACCTCGGCCAAATAATTGAAACATCAGGCTGTCGCCAAGCCCTGTAATCGGGTTGCCGTTCGTATATACCAGCGTTAATCCTCTGAAAATGGTCATCGTAGCCAACGTCGCGATAAACGGTGCCATCTTCCCTTTCGTGATCATGAGGCCGTTAACCATCCCCATGACACCACCCAACGCCACACCGACAATGATGGATAAGATCGGATCAAAGCCAGATACCATCATATTGGCTACAAAGGCACTGGATAAAGCCAAAATTGAGCCAACCGACAAATCAATTCCGCCTGTTAAAATAACAAATGTCATACCAAAGGCGATAAGTGCATTAATCGAAACCTGACGTAGCAGGTTCAGAATGTTAAGCGGTTCCAAGAAGCTTGGATTCAAAATAGAGACGATGAGAATAAGAATAATCAAGCCGAGCAATGGCCCCATTTTTTGAGTTATATTCGAGAATCGTACACCGCTTTGGGCCTTTTTATCCTGAATGGTTGTCATATCATTGTCCCCCTGTAGCCAATGTCATTATCTTTTCCTGTGTGGCTTCTTCCCTAGACAGCACACCACTAATATGGCCCTCATGTACCACCGCAACCCGGTCACTCATGCCGAGCACCTCAGGCAGCTCTGACGACACCATGATAATTGCCACGCCTCGGTCTGTCAGTTCATTCATTAGCTGATAGATTTCGCGCTTCGCTCCAACATCTACACCACGCGTAGGTTCGTCCAGGATGAGTACACTTGGACCGATCCCAACCCATTTGGCAATAACAACCTTTTGTTGATTACCGCCGGATAGATTCCGTGCAGAGGTTTCCGAGGATTGCGTTTTGATCTGAAGACGTTGGATTAGCGTATCGACAAATTCTTGCTCCTTTGCACCTGAGATGAAGCCTTTGCTGGAGAAACTGAACAGGTTAGGCAGAACCATATTTTCACGAATAGAGAAGTCAAGCACCAGTCCCTCGTCCTTGCGATCCTCCGTAATAAAACCAATACCATGACTGACCGCATCTGTTGGTTTACGGATGTTCACTTTATGACCACGTATGAAGAGTTCTCCGCTATCCATCCGATCCAGACCAAAGATCGTTCTCATCATCTCCGTCCGCCCCGAGCCCATAAGTCCTGCAAAACCAAGAACTTCACCCGCTCTAACCTCGAAGCTTACATTCTGGAATATCCCTTTGCTACTCGCATTTCGGACTTCCAGAACCACTTCGCCATAAGAAGGGTTTCGAACAGGATAACGTTCCGTCAATTCGCGGCCGACCATTTTTCGTACCACTTCATCAAAGTTTGTCTCAGCAATGGCTTTGGTATCTACGGTTCTGCCGTCACGCATGATCGTAATCCGGTCGCAGATCGTGAAAATCTCCTCCATGCGGTGAGAGATGTACACAATGGACACACCATTCTTCTTGAGCGAGGCAATGACGCCAAACAGCTTCTGGATCTCGCGCTCCGTGAGTGCTGCTGTTGGTTCATCCATAATGATGACCTTGGCATCCGTCATTAATGCCTTGGCAATCTCAATCATTTGCTGCTGTCCCACGGAGCATTCTCCCGCAGGCCGTTCTAATGGAATGCGTACCGACAATTTGGCAAATTGCTCATTGGCAAGCGCTTTCATTTGTTTCGTATTCAGTAGCCCTAAAGAAGACGTTATCTCCTTGCCGATGAATAAATTATCCAGCACGGTCATTTCGGGCCATACGTTCAGCTCCTGATGGATGAAGGTGATGCCTAGCTCCTCTGCTTCCTTCGGACTGCCAAAATAGGTCTCCTTTCCGTCAACAGTGATCTTACCTTGATCTCGCTGATGGAGACCAATCAGTATGTTCATCAGCGTGGATTTGCCGGCTCCGTTTTCCCCCATTAGAGCATGGACCTCGCCTTCTTGTAGCTCGAAATTCACTCCGCTCAGCACTTGATTGGTGCCGAACGCTTTATGAATATCCTGCATCTGAATATGCATTTTGCAGCCTCCTTTTTTAGCCGAAGTGGACTCCCGCTTGTAAAATGCAATTGGCATAAGGCGTCGCTTCACCTGTGCGAATAATCGCCTTCACCTGCCGTGTTAATAGCTTGAACTCTTCATGGCTCAAGGTTGAATCAATCGCATCTTGTCCGAACTTCTCCGACACGAAGCTCAGAGCTGCTGGATTGCCTACTCGAATCTCCTCCGCTACAATCACTTTTTCAATCACCATATCTTCTGCGATCAGATCCACTATGTCACAAAAGCTTGGCGTTCCCAGTCTGAGGGCCAGATCAATCTTAAGCACACCGTCCGGGACCGGGAGCCCGGCATCTGCAATTGCAATGGTGTCCGTGTGACCCAAATCAGCTAATAGCTTGGAAATATGACTGTTCAGTATGCCATTTTTTTTCATTACAGACTCGCCTCCACTTCATCACGCATGGGCATACCGCCTTGCGCTCCGAACTTGGTCACAGACAACGAGGCAGCCCGATTGGCGAAGCGGATGCTCTCCTGCAATGGTCGTCTCTCCGCCAATGCAACTGCAAATGCAGCATTGAACGTATCACCTGCTCCGGTCGTATCTACAGCCTCTACTTGGTAAGTTGGTACTAGAATTTCCTCATTCCCGTCAAAATAACGTACTCCCTTACTGCCTTCTGTAATAAACAGCTTGTTGGGATATTGACGTAATGCTTCTGCCGGGGTCATGCCTTGAAACAATATTTCAGCTTCGTGTTCGTTCGGAGTAATATAGGAAGCCTGGTCAATCACTTCTTGTGGCAACGTTCGCGCAGGAGCAGGATTGAGCAGCAACGGGGTCCCGAATTGAGCGCACAGCTTACTGACGTGAACGACAGTCTCCTCTGGAATCTCCTGCTGAATCAAGACGATATCTGCCTCCCGAATGGCCTCTGCTGCCTCATCAACATATGCGGGAGTCACTTCACGGTTCGCAGCTTCAACAACGACTATACTATTATCACCTTCAGCCAGTATGATATGAGCCGTTCCGCTTTCCGCATGTGTAACCGGTTTCACATTTTGCGTATTTACATGATTCGCTTTGAAATTCGCCAAAATATCTTTACCGAACGAGTCATCACCTACCCGACCAATCATCGTAACCTCAGCTCCCAATCGGGCAGCCGCAACTGCCTGATTAGCCCCTTTACCTCCAGGAACCGTTGTAAAGCTATCGCCAAGAACAGTTTCACCTGCTCCTGGCCGTCTGGAGGAAGTAACCACTAGATCCATCGAACTACTGCCGATCACGCATATTTTAGCCATCGATCCTCACACCTTTCTCGTAGTACCTCGCTCAATGAATTCAACAGGTAATTGTATGTTTTTATTCTCAACTGCAGCTTGCTCAACAAGCTGGATAAGTAAGCTTGCCGCTTCTCTTCCCATCTCGTAGGCTGGCTGGCGAATGGTAGACAAGGCTGGTGATAACAGACCACTCATCGGAATATCGTCAAAGCCGATAACCTGTACATCATCGGGGACCTTTCTCCCGATTCGTGCGGCCTCATGTAGCACGGCCATGGCCGCAATATCATTGCTGGCAATGATTCCGTCGGTGTCTGCGTAGTTGCTGAATAGCTCCTTCGCCCATACACCTGCCGCGTTAAAAGAAAAAGAGGTCGTCTGGATCACCCGGTAGTCTAGCCCTGCAGCACGAATGGCTTCGATGGCTCCTTCAAAACGATCCTGGGCTGGTCTGATATGTGACGGTCCCTGCATCACCGTAATGCGGCGGCTGCCGCGCTTGATGATCTCCTTGGCCGCCAGTCTTCCTCCTTCTCTTCCATCTGCATACACAGATGGCCGATCTAGTGACGTTCTATCGAGAAACACCACCGGAATCTTCAGGTTGTGATATATAGATGAATGAGGATAGTTCGTTGAAGATATCACACCAACTACGTTATTCTGGATAAACGTCTGGATGTAATCCTGCTCCTTCTGTTCATCCTCATCGCTATTTCCGAATATAAGTCTATAATCCTGCTGCTGCATGCCATCCTCTACACCACGAGCAAGCTGCGGAAAGTACGGATTGGCAATGTCGGGCAGCAATAGCCCAATCAGTTTGGACTTGCGCTTATATAGAGAGCGAGCCACTTCATTGGGGGAAAAGTTAAGCGCTTTTACAGCATCCTCCACTTTCTTGCGTGTGTCCGCATGAACGTATCCCCTGTCGTTAATGACCCTTGAAACGGTGGCTACCGATACGCCAGCCAGATTCGCTACATCTTTAATCGTTGTCATAAATTGTTCACTCCTGTGTGTAACCGGTTACACACTTAAATTAACATATCCTTTTTTATTTCGCAAGCCATTTGTCTTTGGGAATAATCGCCAGCATCGAAATTCGATTGACGAATCCAATCCTAGTATCGCTCGTGTGCAGTATCTTATACAGAAAACAGTCCTGACATCCCTATCTCTACGACAGAGATTTAACCTCTCGGCTAGACGGTACAAGCTCATAGCCTTGACGTGGGACAACTACTTGCACGAATTAAATTAGCCGCTCTATAAGCGGCTTTCAAGGGAAATATGTTCTTGTTGCCAGAATGACAATGAAGTCGCGTGACAGATTTACACACATTCCCTCACAGCAGCGCTAACATTAGCACGACACCGACTGCCACACCACCAACCCACAGATCCCTTTGCCGGAACACAAGCTGTCGGTACATGGTTCTCCCTTTGCCGTCGCCATAGGCTCTCGCATCAATGGCCTGTGTTAATTGCTCAGCACGCTGAATCGTCGTCATGAAGAGCGGCACCAATACAGGAATGTACGCCAACATACGCCTAGGCCATCTAACAGCAGCAATGTCATAACCTCTGGCCTTCTGTGCCAGTAGTATTCGGTCCAGTTCCTGAACGATTGTAGGGATAAAGCGGATGGCAATCACAATCATAAGAGCAAATTGCTCTACGGGCACCTTCAGTCTGGACAATGGCGATAACAGTCGTTCTAGCCCCTGTGCCAATATTAGCGGCTGGGTAGTCAACGTTAGCAGGGATGCCAGCAGGATCATCAGCATAATGCGCCACACGACAAAGATCCCTAGCAGCACTCCCTCACTGGTTATTCGGATGAACGACCAGGTCCAGAGAACCGTAGATCCGCTACTTAGAAGCGCATGGTACAGCAATGTGAACAATAGAATGAGCAATACTGGCTTCAGCCCACTGAACAAGCGACCCAGCTGAATTTTGGATACCAGTAGTGTCCATAGTACAAACATTGTTGCCACTGCATAACCGAGAAGCGTGTCCATTATCAGGAAGCTCAGCATCAGTACGAGCAAGGCGATCAGCTTCGTACGGGGATCTAGTCGGTGAAGCACTGAATCTGTAGTCACATACTGACCTGGCAATATACTATTTTTCATACAGCTACTCTCTCTCCTGCCAGATCGGCAAAATATGCTGAAGAATATCCTGTTCCCGACTGCTGCTAGCAGGTATCGCCTGCCCGGACAGTTCCTCGATTAGCCTTAACAGCTGTACGGGCTCCGGTAGCGGTAATCCCGCTGTAGCCAGCAAGTCAGAGCGATTCAGGAAAAGCTCCTCTGCCTCCAGATGTCCCAGAAGCCGCCCTTCATGCAGGACAATCACCTCATCCGAGTATTCCGCCACATCCTCCATATGATGGGAAATAAATAGCACTGTACGGTGGTCCTCCGCTCGCTGCCATTGCTGCAGCATCTGGAGCAGTCCCTTGCGGCCAATCGGGTCCAGACCAGCCGTCGGCTCATCCAGAATGAGCAGCCTCGGCTGCAGCATCAGCACAGAGGCCAGCGCTACACGCCGCTTCTGCCCACCGCTGAGCTGGAAAGGCGCAGAATCAAGCAAAGCCTCACTGAGACCGACCTTGGGCAAGATCTGCTCAATTGCTTGTCTGATGGCCTGCTGGGAGTATCCCTGTACGGCAAGAGCGAAAGCCAGCTCACGATACACGGTCGTCTCGAACAGCTGATGCTCCGGGTACTGGAACACATAACCGATCTCCGGAACGATCTTCATCATGCCTTTCTTGTCTCTGGATGGTGGATGATGATCTATCCTGTATTCGCCAGTGAAGTCTGGAATAAGCCCCTTTAGTATTTTGGCAAAGGTTGATTTCCCTGCTCCGCTCGATCCGATGAGTGAAATCCACTTCCCCGAACGCAAGGTACAGCTGATATCCTGCAACGCCTTATGCTCATTATAGCTGGCATTGATCTTATTCATTTCATAGACCATTGGGAACGTATCATCTCCTTCCAGTCTGCTCTCAGGGGAGTGCGCATGTGAAGCCACTGGTGAAGCCGCGAGGCGAAGGGCTGCTCTAGCTTATAGTCTGCCAGCGGGACCGTGGCGAACATCGTAGCCGGCTCTCCATCAAATACGATCTGGCCCTGATCCAGCAGCAACACACGGTCGGCAGACAGCACCTCCTCCATGTGGTGAGTGATATGGATGATGGTCATTCCTTGCCGATGCAGCTGCTGTACAATGGACATGACCTGCTGCCTGCTATGAGGATCAAGCATAGAGGTGGCTTCATCAAGAATCAGGATACGTGGCTGCATCGCAATAATCGCTGCGATGGCGACACGCTGCTTCTGACCTCCCGACAGCTGGTGCGGCATGGCCTCGGCGTACTCCTCCATCTGCACACACTGAAGAGCGTGCTGAAGCCGTACGTCCATTTCCTTCCTTGGCACACGAATGTTCTCCAGGCCGAACAGAATCTCATCCATGACGGTCGTGGTAATGAATTGATCATCCGGATTTTGAAAGACAAGCCCGATCTGCTTCCGAATCTCGTTCAGCTCAGCAGGTACCGAGGTATCCAGAGCTGCAAGCTTCACACGACCCGACTTTGGCAATACCAATCCATTCATCAATCTCGCTAGTGTAGACTTGCCTGAGCCGTTCCCACCAACGATCGCCACGAATTCACCCGGATGTATCGTCAAGCTGATCTGATCAAGAATCGTTTGACCCTTACGATAGTAGAAAAGAACATCATCTATAGTAAGCATTACTCCTGCTTTCTGGCGCTTCCACGCCGTAAAAAATGTCTCCATTTCCTATGAGTTAGACAAGACGTGCATCCATTCCACTGTTTCACAATGAGCTCCTCATTTATGTAATTGCGTCTTCACGGACACTTCCATAGCATGTCGTGCTATTTTTCCACTGCCAGTGTAGAGAAATTGTTCCACCGTGATATAGTCCTTGGGTACCTTGTAGTCAGGCAGATGCAGACGGCAATAGGCTCGGAGCTCCTCCGTCGTACAGCGCTGTCCTTCCGTCCATTGGACGAGTACAGCCACCTTCTCCCCCCAGCGATCATCTGGAACGCCCATTACCATAACCTTCTGAATAGTCGGGATACCTTGTAGTACCGCCTCGACTTCTTCAGGAAACACCTTCAGTCCACCGGTCTTAATCATATGGCTGGATCGACCAGCCATATGCAAATACCCTTCTTCATCCAGATAGACGAAATCTCCGACCTTCAGCCAGCCATCGCGGAATACAGCGGCAGTAGCCTCCGGCAGCTGATCATAGCCGCAAAACATCATACGACTGCGAAGATACAGCTGTCCTACCCTGTTCACTGGCACTTCTCTGAACTCATCGTCGCGGATTGAGATATCCACCCCATGAAAAGGTCGTCCAAGGGCATCTGCTCCTTTTTCCTCATACACATCCATATAGCTGATATAGCTCGCCTCGGAGGAACCATAATATTCATACAGCTTCGCTTCTGGAAATACGGTCTTGCAATGCAGTCTGGAGCGCTCCGTCCACTTGCCACCAGAGCTGATCAGGGCCTGCACCCGGGTCTCTCCCGGAATAGCCTGTTGTGACAGCGCATCAATCATCGTGGGCACTACGAACAGAATCATCTCTGGATAATGAGTACATAGCTGTAACACTTCAGCAGCATCAAACCTATGCACTATATGAAAGGTCGCCCCACTATACAAGCTCTGAACTAGCGCGAACAGTGACAAGGAATGCACGAATGGACCCGGAGCCACTACCTGCTTCATCTCATGTAGCTGGAACGCCTCCGCTGTAGCTTCAAAGCTGGCCAGCCAGGAGGCGTGAGTACGCATATAGCCTTTGGGCATACCCGTCGTTCCAGACGTATATCCGACAAACAGCAGTTCATTATTATCCTGTACAGCAGCCTCAGGCTCTAGCAAATTCATCCACTGCTCGTAGAGGGTGGTGGATCTGTTTCTATGCTCGTCGGCGAGCGTATCGCATGGGAGAATAGCATCCAGCTCACGATGCTGTCCCTGAAAATGCTGTTCCTGAAAGACAATCTGGCCTATCTGAGAGCATTCGGCAGTTACCCTGTGTACATGTTGGTGCTCAACGAACAGCACCTGCGCCTGACAGTGTCGGAGCATTGCATTCAGCTGTATATCATTCCAAGTCGGGTCAAGTAAAACGGGAACACAGCCCGCCTGGATGGCCCCCAGGAACACTTCCACGAATTCGATCCGATTCACAGACAGAATGGCTACTCTAGCACGACGCACTCCATATTGTCTGAGACCGTTAGCTACACTTGATACACGTTGCTTCAATTGTACATAGGTGAGCTGCTCCTGTGAGCAGGAAATTGCAACTCGATCAGGCGAGCGGTCAACCTGGTCGAATATCGGCTGTAATAGGTTCAATGCTTCCCCCACCTTCTAAGTAATAGATAGCTACATTGGTGAAGTTAATGTGGACACCCATTGGCAACTTGAAGGGCTAAGTACTATGAACTTTCTCTTCGATGGGACTAAGTGCCTTGATTCGAACAGCAATTACCGCTGCAATCACCGCTTTGATGATATCACCCGGGATGTACGCTGCTGCCCCCACGATTCCGGCCCATATAGACGTATTCGTAATAATCGCCATGACAGGGGCACCTATTAGACTCACAAGTATGATACCAAATGCAAAGTTGATAAGCACAAGCTTCCAGGTCGTCAGCTTAGGCCACACCTTCTCGGCAGCAAATCCGATGCAAAAGGCTGCGATGGGCCAGCTGATAATGAAGCCAATAGAAGGGCCAATCAGCGCAGAGATCCCTCCACGTCCGCCTGGCAGAATCGGTAAGCCTATAGCAACCAAGACGAGGAACAAGATCAGGCTGAGCAGTGCCATTCTCTTGCCGAGGAAGCACCCTGCAAGCATGACCCCAAGTGTCTGTGCAGTGATCGGGACAGGGATGAAGCCGAGTGGAATAGGTGGGATCATGCCCAGTACGCCAATGAAGGCAGCAAACAACGCTGCGTATACCATTTCTTTTGTACTCAAATTGATAACCTCCATGAATAGTCAAAATATAATCAAATAATGTCATAGCAGCGCCCTCTCGACGTTAACGAATAGAATTATAGCCTTTGGTACGTACATTGTAAACCATCATTTTAAAAATAGGTTAACAATGCGACGTGCGGTCAATCTATGAACCGAATCTAATTGAACACTTCATGACTTCCAAGATCATAACAGCTGCCCCTCTGCCGGGCAAAGAAAAGCTGACATTCACGCTTACGCACAAAAAGACCCGGAAAAAGCAATCGAGATCGCTTCTCCCAGGCGTATTCCTACCCTATTATTATATTATTCATGGGACATAAGCCCCCACGACCTCAACTCTGCGTTCGTCCCCAATCTCCAGATATTTAACGTCGATCTCCTTACCCTTTTGGAATTGCGGAATATGAATGATCGGTATAAACGTTTTGATCATCGCTGGAAAGGTGCGACCGTCCTGCTGTGTCACAGTTAGCTCCAGAGTGACCCCAGGCTGTCCATCCATCGACGACGATGTTGGGTGCACTGCATGAATGAATGCCTTGGCTGGAACACCTTTCATTAAAATTTGGGTACGCCCCTGCAGCGTACTACGCTTGGCCCTCAGTGTCGTATACACGAACCACACAATGATCAGACTCGTGAACATGGAGATTGCAACGTAGATCAGTATCAGACTCGTCGTAAACATAGCCAACCTCCTATACATAAATATGAAATGCTATTTGGCATCTTTTTCCTCCAGTATAGCATGAGACCCACATCAAGACGAGAGACTTCTGCCGTAATAGCTATCGGATTATACCCGCATTCCTCGTTGTTCAGAATCGGTTCAGTGGCCGCATCTATAATGTAAATGCATAGTTCTTACGACACTCTAAATAGCTCAGAACTCCCTGCGACTTAATACCCAAATCATGCGAAATGATGCATATCAACTAGAACCGGGAGTGAGCATTTTGAAAAAAGTCAAACGCAATAAGCTGGTTGCCTCAGCTATGATCCTAGGAATCGCTACCGGATCTGTCATTACTCTACCCTTCTCTCACGCATCCTTAACCGCTTATGCGGCTGATGCAGTATCTACTGAGTCGGACGCCATCAAGCAGGTACGAGAGCTTGGATTGATGACCGGAGGGACACAAGGAGATTTCATGGCTGACAAGGTACTAACCCGTGCCGAGACAGCCAAGATTCTGTCCCTCATCTTTCAACTGGATACCAGCCCGCAGCAAATGACCTCCTTCATGGATGTATCTTCGACTGCCTGGAGCGCTTCTTATATTGAGGCAGTACGTGAGGCAGGCTTCATGGGGGGAGACGGTGAGCTGTTCCGTCCCAATGATGCGGTCACTCGCGCTGATCTGATCTCGATCCTCGTTCGCTCCATGGAGCTGCACGCCGATGACAGCAGCGTTGACGCTCAGACGCCAGTGGACATTGCTCGCAGCTACGGACTATCCGTCGTGGAGGCCAGTGAGAATCTGAATGCCCCGCTGAACCGCGAGCACGGAGCAGAATTTTTTCTGCAGCTGCTAGATCATCCTGTTGGCGAAGTTGTTACCGACGGGAACACTGTGCGGATCGGTAATATTCCCTACCAGATTGGCAGTACCCTCCAGGGGCTACTTGGTGTAGAAAATGGAAACGTACTCAAGGGAGCCAAGCTGGACTTGAACCGTAGTCTTCGTACCGTAACAGGTATTAACACTTTGGAGCTGAATGGCAATGGTGGAACACTTGATGGTGCGGGAGCAACCTTCAACGGTAAATTAATCATTAATGGGTCTGTGACCGTGAAGAATCTCACTTCTACAGGTGAGCTAGAAATCCGGGGTACGGATTCCGTGGAGGCCATTCTAGATAACAGCAGCTTATCCAAAGTTACCATTATTGCGAAGGACGCAAAGCTGACTGCCACGGGCACGACCCGCCTGGAGCAGCTGGCCTTGGATAGTAACGCTACATTGCTGACACAGGGCGAAGCTTTCATTAACCGTCTCTCTCTCCTACAAGGCTTAAGCAAGCTCTTTATCAATGGCACTATTGGGGAACTGGATACTACAGGCTATAACGGTACCCCCTTCATTACACTTCAGGAGCGGGCTTTGATTCAGCAGCTGCGCCTGGACCCGAACAAGCTTCCGTCTGATGTGGTTATCAACTATAACGTCATGAAGCAAGCTGTGAGCGGCTTGAACGGCAATACCAATCCTGATCAAACGCAGGTAGTGACCCCACCAGATACCAGCAGCTCCAGACCCAAACCCAACAATGGCAACAATGGCGGTGGCAACAGCGGCAATGAGAGCCCGGCTGTGGACCGTGTGGTCCTTGAGACCACGATTACCCATGCTGGTTCTCTGCTGAATCGTGCTGGCGAAGGTGGACCCGACCGTAATTTGTATCCGCAAGTGGCCAAGGACAGCCTCGGCTCCGCGATTGAACTCGCCATCGGGGTACTGAACAATAATCAGGCCAATCAGGCTACCGTGAATGAAGCAGTGCTGCAGCTAAATACTGCTATCCAGAACTACCTTGGATCAGCTGTTCAACAGGGCTTGATTGATCTGACTGCCCTGGATCAACAACTCCGGATTTCGACGGAGTCTATGCTACCCGAGAATGACAATGAGCTGCCTCGTGTATGGAACGACTACTTGCAAATGGCCATTCTCGATGCCCAGCAGGTACTGGTAAATAGCAATACGACACAAGCAGATGTCGACGCTGCAACAACTCAGCTAGCTAAGAAGACCAAATTATATATGGCATCCATATCCATCAAGCTTCCTGCGCTCCAATTGTTGAACGCCATTAATTCCTTACCGGATCTGGATTTCACAGACGCAGACCGCTTCAAGCCGACAGCATTTCAAGCTATGCTCGTCTATGCCAATACCGCTTCAAGCCTGGAAGAGCTTCAGATGACTGCAAGCCAAGTACAGGCCATGTATGATGAGTACCTGCTCATTCAATCCGTCAATTTCAAGGCTTTGAATGTCAAGCTTCATGAAGTTGGAGAACTGACCGAGCTTCATCCGGCAGATGTAGTCCTCAGCGATATGCTGAATTTCTACACCAAGAAGATGCACAAAGCCATGACCCAGCCTGAGGTAGATGGGATTCTGCATGAATTGACCTCCAAGCTTTCTAACTGGAGCGACATTAACAACCCTGGTGAACAGGTAGATACCTTGGCCTTGTCCCAGCTTGTTAACACCATTGCCGAATCGCTGAATAGTGAGCCTTACTTGAGCTCCATCATGCCACTAGAATATCAGACGATGGATAGCTTGCTGAGTAACAGCATAGACATGTATCAGCCAGGCAGCACTTCAAGCCAGCAAGATATAGATCAGCAGTATACAGCGCTGGAGCAAGGCTATTTCTTGTTCAAGGAGCAGCTAGCTGACAAAAAGCTGGAGTATAGGCAGCAATTAGATTTGCTTATTCAGCAAGCTACTGATGTACTCAGCACCCAATCAGGCAACATGTCTGCACTGGATGAGAGCCACCTAAATGAGTTGCTAATTTATGCCCAGCAGGCCTATCAAATCGATTCTGCTGCCCTGTTTACTCTGCATAATGCTGTGACGGATCTGTCAAATGGACTTGAGCAAGTTCAAATTTTGGACAAAGCTGCTTTGCTGACAATTCTGGATCAGGCCAAGTCAGATTACGACGCTTATGGGAAGTATCATCCGTCCAGCCAGACGTTGTACATGGCTATCGAGAATGCAAATACGGAGCTTGCCGATGGCTATATTACACAGGAGAGCATTGATGAGGCACGGTTGTCTTTGGCGGACGCTCTAGACAACTTCCAATCGCCATGGATTACCCAAATGATGATAGACGATACCCTTGAACAAGCTATTCTGTTCGGGGATCAATATTCCAGCGGAGCAGAAAGCGAATCGCAAGAGTACATTGCTCTGGTTACGGCTATATTCGAAATGCAGTCGTTGGAGGATGCAGAGAGCTTTGAAGCTACACTGTCACAATATGTGGCTTTGAAGAAGAGTATCGAAGAATTTGAAGTGTTCCTTTCTAATCAAGGAAGCAACAATTCAGGTGGTATTCCTGGTGATGATCCGGGCGTTCCTTTCACGAGTGATGAGGCTGTACAAAGCACCGATAATCCACCAGCAGATCCGGTAAATCCAACCCCTCCAGTCGAAGAGTCTTCGCAAGGTGATGATAACGTAACTGGGGACAATGATGGAGCTAGCAACAGTGAAGTTCCATCTGAGCCTGAAACTAGTGAACCTGAAGCTACTGAACCTGAAGCTCCTGAGCCCATACAAGATGGAAGCGAACCAGCAGTCGAAAATTCGAACGAGAATTCAAACGCTCCTGAAGCAAATCCTGCTGATCAAGATGCAGAACAAGGAGCGGAGCAAGAGCAAGGTATTCCTGGTGGAGATTCCGATTTCGGCATCCCCGGCTAAGCTGATGCTGGTCTGACTTAGCCCTGATGAACTCGCTTGAATAATGGTAGTAGCTTGACCAGATCAAATATAAGATTTGATTCCCGCATTATGAAGAAGCCGTCCCTCCTCTCTTGGAGGTGGACCGGCTTCTTCATGTTATTTTTACAGTCTCACGGATTAGTCTAGTCCAACATTCCGGTGTCTCAAATCGCCGCACATGGGAAAACAGGGACTTGCTTGTCTAGAGCAACACTTAGAGCACGAATGACAAGCTCATGGTCTCTACCTTCATGCAGTCCACTTAGTGCAAGCGTCGCAACCCATTCATTGTTTACCCGAACGGGAAATGCTCCCCCGGTAGGAATGAAATGGGGTACATTCTCCATCTCTGTATTCCAGTTATGATTCAAGACATGATCAACGTGCATCCATAGGCTTGAATGCCCTGTTGCCAGGGCAGCTCTTCGTTTACCCTCCATGTAGCTAATATTGCGAGCTGACTTGCTGTCCATCATATATTGAAATAACACAAGGTCATCACTTTCGCGAAAGATCGAGACAGCAATTTCACGGTCATAATCCTTCGCTAATTCCGCGATGATGTTCCCCAGCTCTAACGCTTCTTCAGCCCCAAAGCGATCATATTGTAGTGTCTCTTCTTGTTCTACCAATACGTCTAGGCATTGTGGGGTATACGTCAGACCCGCTCGTATTGTGTCCAGAATTTCTGCACAACGCAGAGAAGCTGACAGAGGCATAATGTTGCTTTCAGTTCGTCCATTTTCCAGACACTCTACAAAATGATGGATTTCGCTATAGAAATCATCGAATTCATAGGGAAGTTGCACCCTCTCAGGCTCATATCCGTCTCGACAGACCAGCATGCTTACAGGTCGATGAAGGTCTTCGACTATGATACTCCCAGTCTCTCCCTGGAGCACGGCTTTTCGTTCCTTCTTGCGGTCAAATGCACATTCGAGGCCCGCTTGCACGTCACCCACACGGAGCTTGGCATCCACGTAATAATCAATGGAGTCTCGTTGTGAAGCAGCTACAGCTTCCAATTGAATGTTCCCAAGCGAAAAGTCCTCGATCCAACTTGCACAATAGGTTCCCACATCCAGTAACGCGCCACCTGGGCCAACTTGAACATGATATGTATTCATTTCTGCAGGCATTTCATTACACAAACTCGCATGTATCGAGGTGATGGTACCGATTTCACCCGCTTCCACTCTGCGCCGCAATTCTCTATACACGGGTACGAAGCGCTGCTTCATAGCTTCCATGAAGAGAACCTTGTTGCTTCTAGCCGCACCTACAATGTCTTGCATCTCCTTGAGATTCAAGGATGCAGGTTTTTCACACAAGACCGCCTTTCCTGCATGCATCGCTTTGATTACCCACTCATGGTGTAAATGATGTGGCAATGCGAGATAGATCGCATCAACATTAGGATCTGATAGCATCTCAGCATGTGATACGTACTGCTTATCGGAGGGATATTGTTCTGCAAACATCTTTAACTTCAACTCATCACGGCCACTGATGGCATATAATGTACTATTAGGTTCGTTTTGTAGTGAGGCTGCAAAGCGTTTAGCAATATATCCTGCGCCAAGAATTCCCCATCGAATCATCCAATAACCTCCATGCTGTGTAATATAGTTTCGTATTTTGCTAGCTGCCTGTAGAATTGTAATTTGCCTGAATCTTGCCTGAATTTAATAAAAAATAGCTCATGATGAATTCATGTAGAATGAAAGTTCTCACACCTCATTCATACAAGAAGAATTCACCATGAGCTAAGCACATCTTAGCATAGTCGAGCGCAGCATGCTAGAAAGCCGTTAGCTATGGGAAAAAGCACTCTCTACCTGATCAACACAGTGTCTCTGGCAGGATTAGTTCACGAATCTGCCAGAGACACTGTGTTGTGACTTACGGAGTATGTGTCCCAAAATATTGATATGTCCCCTTAGGGAAGACATTCCATTCGTCCGCCAGACTGAATTCAGATGAGCCATAGGAAATACCGCTCTTACGCACAATGGTTCCTCCATTGGCCAATAGCTGGCTCTGCGAGGCAGTTGGATTTCCCAGGACATCCACCACGACCCCGTTTTTCTTCAGTACCAGTGCTACCAGATTAAACTCTGTAGGACGGTGCAATACAGCTTCCTCGTTGTAGTACCATATATTCATAATATCCATGGCATCGTAGAAGATATCTCCAATAATGATAAATGGCATGTTAGGGTACGGAGCGTTAAGTGGCATAGCTACTACGTTCATGCTCTGTGTCTGCTTCATGAAGCGATGAATCTCCAGCGTATAGCCCGTAGCCCGCTCCCCTGTGCCGTCTCCATTATAATACAGCTCAATGGCTTGTCGGCCATCTCCACCGTCCAGATATTGTGAGAAATACAAGCCTACTGGCTGCTGTGCAGCCTGTCTAGCCATGAACACCACCGCTCTGCCATCCGCACCGACTACCCAAGTATAGAGCATATCTGCTGAGAGCTTGATCTCTGCGCTGTTCAGCGTATTCGGACCGATGAAGGTGGAATCCGCTGTTCCTTTATAGACTTTGAACGAGGATTCTCCTGGGAAATACTTATTCAGATCAATCGTTTTGTAAGGCAGACCGTACTTTACGTCGACCATGGTCAATCCAGCATTTACGAGCTGTGCATTCGACGCCTCGAAGCTATACGTATTCGTGCCTCCTTTGCCATCGTCCGCGGTAACCGTAATCGTTGCTGTACCATTCAAGATTCCTGGCTCTAAGGTCAGGGTATTGCCTGTTACCTGGACCTGAACTGCCTGTGCCAGGCTAGAGACGGCTGTGAATTGAAGTGCATCTCCATCCTCGTCCGCGAATAGCTGGCTTACATCATAGTTCCTTGGATTGGTGATCCCTGGCGTCAGGATCTGAGAACTAATAGACGCTACAACCTGCGGTGCACGATTATTTACAGCTGGAAGTGATACCAGTACCGGGAATTGAGCCGACTGTGAGCGACCATAGCCATCATATACACTCATAGTCACTGTTGTTGCACCGACATTATAAGGGATTAGTGATAACAGTGCTCCATTCACACTTACATCTGCTATTGATGAATCGTAGGTGGCCGCAGTGACAGATAGAGTGGACTCATCAAAATTCGACAAAAATGGCGAAAGATCAAGTCCCCAAGGCTGTGCTCCCAATTCTAATCTTTGCTCCGGGATTGAACCTATGGAAGCTGCAGACAAGACGTTCAGGTTCAGTTGTGTACTGACAAGCCCCCCTCTTCCATCCTTGGCGGTAATGGAAATGGATGCACTCCCTGGCATCCGCCCCTGAATGCTCAGCATGCCTGCTTGTTCCACTGCCTCTGCGATATCAGAATCAGAGACACTAACTTCATAAGTAAGCGTATCTCCGTCCGGATCGGAGAAGATCTGTGACAGGTCAAGCTCCTGCTGTGGATGACCTACGATCAGATTCATCATGCTCGGCGTATTCGTGACAACTGGCTGCTGATTCATTGGCGGCAGTGGGAGAATGCTTGCTTGCAGCATCGCTTGAGCCACCCCTCCTCGAGAATCGTCTGCCTGCAGGAATATGGTTACTGAACCAGCAGCCACCCCCTGCACATGAAGTAGATTCCCATTGAGCTGCACGAAGGCCAGGTTGGGATCAGAGCTCCAAGCACTATAGGTGAGCACATCTCCATCAGGGTCCGAGAACACCTGGGATACATCCAGATCATGACCTGGTATCCCTGGCATAAGCACGATCGGCATTACAGTCTGGGCAATCGGACTATGGTTCGCAGGTTCAGGTTGTGGTTGTGGCTCTGGTTCAGGTTGCGGTTCGGGCTGTGGCTCGGGTTGTGGATTGTTACCCGGTTGCTCGGCTGCCTCCACATGTACCTCAAAAGTTGCAGAAGCTTGTCCGGTTGTACCATCCGCCGCTACCTGTCCATCATCTGCAGTGACCGTAATCGATACTTGACCTGCTTGTCGAGGAGTCAGGCGAAGCTGCGTTCCCGTAATCACAGCGGATACAATACTGTTGTCGGTCGATGCGATTGTATACTTCAAAGCTGCATGCTCAGGATCTGAGAAATACGCACTAACATCCAGCTCTACGGGCTGATCATTGACGCGCACCTGCTGATCAGGTATATGTGTCGGCACAGGCGGTGCATTGACGATGACATTAAAAGAAGCCGTTAGCTTCTTGCCACGGGGGTCACTCACCGTGAGTCTGATGGTAGAGGAGCCTCCATTGCCTGGCGCAAGGTACAGCTTCCCTTCCTTGACGGTCGGTCTCACGACACTCGCTCTCAAGGAGACCGCTGCATAGGTCAGAGTATCTCCATCAGGATCTTGAATGTAATCAGACAAGTCTACGACATAGTCTTGTCCGTTGCCCGTTAAGAGTACATCTGGAATAGCCTGTTTCAATACAGGAGCCCGATTGGACGAACTTGACGTACTATCTGTTGAGCCTGCTGCAGTGGTGGCTGTTGTCTGACTTGCCAGACCAACGACACGATCAGACACGTTGGTGTTGGCAGCAACCTGTCCGACCTTGACATTCTCACCCATCTTCACGTTCTCCCCGGTCTGATTGACCTCAAGCACCGCAATTGTACCTGTCGTATCGACATCCACAGCCCCTGCTCCATCAATGATAAGCTTTTGGATCGTGGCATCTCCGGTTACTCTGACAGGCTCTGAATTGGTAGTCAGCACTGTGCCAACGTTTCCATTTAATTCGACTGCAGAGGCTCCGTCGGTCAGCACAAGACGAGGTAAAGTAGCCCCGGTATCTATGTCTATAGCTGACGAAGATTCTAATGTCATACTGGATATCGTTGTATTTCCTGAAGCAACGACATGCACGTCCTTCTTGGTAACGGAGACTTCATTCAGGCTCGATTGCTGGAATACGACCGTATCACTGTCTCCACCTTGTACGAACGTCTGACCCTTCACTTGCAGCGACTCTGCATAAAAATCATGCTGAACATTCGGGGCAATGGTCAGGTCCCCATTCACCTTCAGATCGACTACAGATACAAAATCCCCGGCTACAGTCAGATTACCTTCCAAGGAAGCTCCCTGACCGTTAAGCGTCACATTACCGCTAAATTCCTTTGCACCTGTGTTCGCTGGAAGTCCTCCCGAAACAATCTCCAATGCGAGAAGCTGATCAAGTGTGCGGCCGGTGGCATGGAACTCTACTTTGGCATCATGCAGCACCGTACTATTGTCTGGATTCAGAATTCCCTGAAGCTCTGTACCAATCTGGTAGCGTACACCATTGATGATTGCGGAGCCCTCTTGGACATCCTTCAGTAGAGATGCCCGCTGTTGCGGGAAGAAAGCAGATACTAGCATCCCCGCTGCATCTGCACGGTTGACGGGCGCAGCTGGCGACAGGCCTCCTGAATAGTCACTCAGCAGATTTGCCTCATAGGCTACTCGTAGCAGCGGCTCTGCCCAATCACTTCCTCCGGTCCACTCAGCTGGCAATGAATCCTCTGCGATAGCCTGATCGGCCACCATCTGTTCTCCTGTTCCCTGTACACCGGTAGCACGCACAAGCACAGCGATCAGCTCTTGTCCTGTAACCTTCTGCTTGGGATTGAACGTATTCTCCCCGGTTCCTTGGACCCAGCCAGCGTTCTTGGCCGCTTCAATATATGGGCTGCTCCAGCTCCCTGCCGGGACATCCTTAAATGACGAGCGGGTATTCTCTGGCAGAGGCAGCTCGAGTGCTTTGACCAGCAGTACTGCCAGCTCCTGGCGGGTGAGCTCTGCTGCAGGGCGGAAGCTACCGTCTGTATTACCTTGAATGACCCCCAGGTCCATTGCCCGGGTGATCATTTGCCGCTGCTGCTCAGTTAGGGCAGCTGCGTCGGTGAATACAGCCTCCATACTTGCTCCAGATGATACGGCAGATATTCCTGCCCCGCTTGCGCCCACTGCTGCAGGCGGCAACGCAGGTGCAAGCAACAATAGTACTGCAGCAACCTGTGCAGCTGTCATTTTTACGTTGTTCATGCTGTAGACTCCTATCTCGTTCTTCTCATTGTTTGTTTCATTCAAGGCTCAGCTGCTTACTTAGCTGTATTCTTGAATACGCAAAAGATGTAGGTCTACCGTATCACATTCCACTGAACCAATTCTGAACAAACATGCAAGGTAGACAGATGAGATGGAGGTACAAAGGAGTAGTTCATCTTTCAACGAGTTCACGAGATTGCAAGGGTGCAATAAGGCATCTGAATCATGTCGGCTCAGTCTTGTCAATG
Source organism: Paenibacillus massiliensis 2301065 = DSM 16942 (assembly GCF_000377505.1). Lineage (GTDB taxonomy): Bacteria > Bacillota > Bacilli > Paenibacillales > Paenibacillaceae > Paenibacillus > Paenibacillus massiliensis. Next base: position 82,726 of record NZ_KB898185.1, read on the forward strand.
GCCATGCCCTGCCAGCCTCTCGAACAACTCATCCACACGGCTGACAATCTGACGCTCTGTAAAGTTCACAAGCAGCCCCTCGTCTACAATGAGCTTGCCATTCGTGACTACATGTGTAATCGCACCCGGCTGCATCGCGTACACCATGTTGGCGAACAGCTCCGTCTTGGGCGTCAGGGACAGATCGTGCACATTCAGTGCGATGAAGTCTGCAGCCATCCCCGTCTGCAAGCTCCCAATCGGCAGACGCAGGATTTCTCCTGCATGAGCCGTGCCCATACGGTACACGTCCTTCGCCGTAATACATGTTCCGTCCAGACGATTTACCTTTTGCAGAAGAGCACACATCCGCATTTCCTCAAACACACTGATTCGATTGTTACTGCAGCCCCCATCCGAGCCGAGCGTAATCTTGACCCCAGCCTTCATCAGCTCCGGAATACGAGTCACACCGTCCGCCAGAAACATGTTGCTTGAAGGACAATAGGCGAGCGAGCCTCCTCTACTGCCTATCAATTCAATCTCCGACTGCTCCAGCCAGACCAGATGGATCGCAATCATTCGTTCATCCAGCACTCCAAGAGAATCCAGATAGTGAAGCGGGCGAAGTCCGTAATCCCTAAGCGTATCGTGGACCTCGAACATCTCCTCGGCTACATGGATATGAAAAGGGGTATCCAGCTGTACCGCCAGACGATGCCCGGCCTTGATCATCTCCGGCGAGGCTGCATGCGGACTGTGCGGTGCTGGATGCACGGTGACCATAGCATTCCCCTGATACTTGACCGCAAGGGCATGGGTTCGCTCCACGGCCTCGGTCACAGTCTCCCGATAGGCTACTGGTGCTCCACTCCAGTCATACATGGTCCGGGCCAACACAAGTCGGATGCCTACATCCTGAGCAGCCCGAATGACTGCCTCGTCAAAAGCTGTGCCTCCGTTATGTATATAGAAGAAGTCGCTCACCGTAGTTACTCCATAACGGGCCATCTCGCCAAAAGCCAGCAGTGCCCCGGTGTAAATAGCCTCCTCATCCAGTAGTGGAGTATATTTATAAAGTGCCTGCTCCCTCCACTCCAGGAACGGTCGATCTACGGCAATTCCCCGTAGTAGACTCTGAAAGGAGTGATTGTGCGCATTGACAGTACCCGGAGCAATCGCATGCCCTGCCCAGAAGACCTCCTCGGCTTGAGGATATTCCTGACGAAGTTGTACTACAGGGCCAATCGCTACAATACGTCCATGCTCCTCCACAAGCCCGTAGTTGGGCTTAAAGCTCTCCTCCACATACATGACATCTGCTGTATAGAGCTTAGCCATGTTCTCACTCCCCTTCGTTTTCTTGCTGATCCAAGGATAATATGGTGTGCAGGAGGACATTTCCGACCTTCTCAATATCCTCAATAAGGCTCTCTTCCTCCGGACAGTGACTTTTGCCGCCCAGACTGGGCACGAATAACATGCCCGCCCTGGTTAGTGCGGCCATATGCGCTGCATCGTGACCTGCCATACTCCCTAGCAGCGTATGCGAATAGCCCAAGCCCTCAGCTTCTCTTCTGCACAAGGCAATGACCTTATCATCCATAGCCACAGGAGCCTGATCGAGCAGAAGCCGCCGCTTGAGATGCAATCCCCGTTCTAGGCAAATTCGGCTTGCATGAAGCTCCCAGGCGTCCAGTACTTGCTGAATATGTACTCGACTTCGCCCCCGTATCTCCATATGGAAGCTCACCTTGCCAGGAATAATATTGGCCGCATTCGGTTCATTATGGATTCTTCCAATCGTCCCTACCGTCTCTTCCTCGGGATGCATTCTGCATTCCGCTTCGAAGGCAAGCATTAACTCGGATGCACCCATCAGGGCATCCATGCGATCAGACATGAGCGTAGTACCAGCATGATTGGCCTCCCCAAGTACAACCACTTCCTCCCGGTAGATTCCCGTAATGGACGTAACGATACCTACGGGAATGTTACGAGCCTGCAGACGTTTGCCCTGTTCGATATGTACCTCCAGAAATGCGGCCATGTCATGGGTAGAGCGACGACACGCTTCAAAGCAATCCGGGTCTCCCCCTGCTAGACGCAATGCATCTACGAGTAGTACTCCTTCCTCGTCTTGAACTCCCTCAAGATCCGCCTTGCCTAACTTGCCTGCTACAGATCGACTACCGAAGGTGGACAGACCGAATGGATTGGGTTCCTCTGCGCTAAAAGATACCAGCTCAAGTGAATGCCTCGTCTTCAATCCTCTCTCCGTCAGCACCCTCATGATCTCCAGTGACAGCAGTACACCCAGTGCGCCGTCATACCGTCCACCACTCGGGACCGTGTCGATATGTGAGCCGAATACGATCGGCGGGAGCCCCCTTTCACTACCCTGCCGTCTGGCCCAAATATTCGCAGCTGAATCAAGCGATACGTCCAATCCAAGTCGCTCCAGCTCGTCGATGAGCCAGGCTCGTGCCTCAAGCTCTGCTGGCGTGAAGGTCGTTCGGTCCAAGCCTCCTACAGCATTCTGGCCGATCTTTCCCAGTGTCTCAATACTATGCTGCAGACGGGCTGCGTTCACCGTGATAGGCGATGAATGCCCATCACTATGCTGTGATGATTCGATCGTGTTATCTTCAATGCGATTATCTTGAATGCGGTTATTTTGAATATATTGAGCCTCATAACAATCATCTTGTACGTTGTCATTTTGTACATCGTTATCATGTACGTCGTTATCATGTATCTCGCTACCTTGTATACGTCTATCTCGCACATGTCTATCTCGTGAATTTTTATAATGTCTCTTGCTATCTCGTTTGCTATCTTGCATATCGTTATCATTGTCACGCATATCGTATCGTGCTCCTTATAACGGTTATTTCCTCATTAAGGTCTTGAGCCTATTCCTGCCAAACGGCTTCCAGACGGCTACTACACTGCTTCTGGACCGCTTCTAGACCGCTTCTAGCCTCATATATTTCCCTACTCAACCCAGCCTTCTTCACTGACTACCATCTTGCTTCGAATCCGCTTGCCTCCTAGCACGACAGGCTTTCCCTTCTTGATCACCGTGCTGGTCAGATTAACGCCGTAATGATATGTCATAAAGGTATAGCTTGGGGCATCAAGGATGACGAGATCTGCCTGCTTGCCAACCTCAATGCTTCCGATCCGATCTGCTCGACCAAGCGCATGCGCTGCATTAATGGTACATGCTGTCAAGGCCTCTGCAGGTGTCATCTTCATCGTGAGACAGGCCAGGTTCATGATTAATGGCAACGACATCGTAGGACTGGAGCCCGGATTGCAGTCCGTGGACAAGGCTACAGGCACACCACGGTCGATCATGCCCCGAGCGTCTGCCGGACGGGCCATCAGGTAGAACGCTGTCCCTGGCAGCAGCACGGCGATAACCCCAGCAGCGGCCAGGGCCTCGATGCCGTGAGAGGATGCACACAGCAGATGCTCCGCCGAGACCGCTCCTACCTCAGCTGCCAGCTCAGCCCCGCCAGTATTCACAATTTCGTCAGCATGAATTTTCGGCTTCAGTCCGTATCGTAGTCCAGCCAGCAAAATAGCTCTCGATTGCTCGGGCGTAAAGACGCCTTTCTCGCAGAACACATCACAGTATTCCGCCAACTTCTGCTCTGCTACCGCAGGAATCATCTCCTCAATCAGCAATTGTACATAGCTCTCGGGAGATGCCTTGTATTCTGTTGGAACAGCATGCGCACCCATAAACGTAGATACCAGCTCGATCGGATGCTCAGCATGCAATGCACACACCACTCGTAGCTGCTTCAATTCATCTGCTGTACAGAGGCCATAGCCACTCTTCGCCTCCACTGTCGTCACCCCATACTCAAGAAACCGATTCAGCCGCATCAGAGCTGCTTCCTTCAATTCCTGCTCTGTCGCTTGTCGCGTCTGCTCTGTTGTGCGGAGGATGCCACCACCCGCGTTCAAAATATCCATGTAAGTGGCTCCCTGTAAACGCAGTCCCAGCTCAAACTCACGGGTTCCAGCGAATACCAGATGTGTATGCGGGTCTACGAGGCCCGGAATGACCGTTTTTCCTGTAGCATCAATAATATGCAACGCTTGCCGTCTATTGAACTCCAGACTCCGAACATAGGCTTCGGCCTCGGCATGCGGCCCTACAAAAGCAATACGCTCTCCCTCCAGCACAACACCGCCGCACTCGATAATGTTCAAATGATTCATTTCAGCTCCCACTCTTGGTGCTGTATTGCTCCCGCTAACGGTCACGATCTGCTCCGCATGTCGGATATATAACAAGGTATCGCCCCCTTTTCCTACAGCATTGGCATATGTATGCCATAGTCTCGTGCCGTCTCCACAGCTAACGGGTATCCTGCATCAGCATGTCGGACGACGCCCATGCCTGGATCGGTCGTCAATACACGTTCTAGCCGCTCGCCGGCCTCTTTACTTCCATCCGCAACTACAACCATTCCGGCATGAATGGAATATCCCATACCCACGCCACCACCATGGTGCAGAGATACCCAACTGGCTCCAGCTGCGGTATTGAGCAGCGCGTTCAATATCGGCCAATCAGCAACAGCGTCACTACCATCACGCATCGCCTCCGTCTCCCGATTGGGCGACGCTACCGAGCCAGCATCCAGATGATCACGACCAATGACGATGGGAGCTGACAGCTCTCCAGAAGCTACCTTCTCATTGATGATGCGACCAAATCTGGCTCTGTCTCTATAGCCCAGCCAGCAAATGCGAGAGGGTAATCCCTGAAACGCGATTTTCTCACCTGCCAGTCTGATCCAGTTGCATAAATGCTCATCCTCCGCAAAGTTCTCCAGAATGACCTGATCTGTCTTCCGAATATCCTCCGGGTCACCAGACAGAGCCACCCAGCGAAAAGGTCCCTTTCCTTCACAAAACAGGGGCCGGATATAGGCTGGTACAAAGCCAGGAAAAGCAAAAGCATCCGTGACACCTTCGTCATAGGCGACCTGGCGAATATTGTTACCGTAATCAAAGGCAATGGCTCCCTGCCGTTGCATTTCCAGCATCGCCGATACGTGCTCAGCCATGCTCTGCCGAGCCAGCTTCATATAATGAGCAGGATCTTCCGCTCTCAGCTTCAGTCCCTCCTCCAGCGTGTAGCCCTTTGGCAAATATCCGTTAAGCGGATCATGGGCTGAGGTCTGGTCTGTAATGATGTCAGGAATGAATCCGCGTGCCAGCATGAGCGGCAATATTTCTGCTGAATTGCCTACGAGACCGATGGACAATGCGCGACCTTCAGTCTTCGCAGCCTGAGCCAGCTCAATCGCTTCATCCAGATGATCGGTCATGACATCGCAGTAGCGGGTATTGATCCGTTTCTCTATGTGGCTGGCATCCACATCCACGCCTATCATGATGCCACCATTCATCGTGACCGCCAGCGGCTGAGCTCCCCCCATGCCGCCCATACCACCCGTAACGGTAATTGTCCCCTTCAGGCTGCCGCCGAAGTGCTGTCGTCCGCATTCCGCAAAGGTCTCATAGGTACCCTGCACAATCCCCTGACTACCGATATAAATCCAGCTTCCCGCCGTCATCTGCCCATACATAATCAGTCCCTTGCGGTCCAACTCGTGAAAATGCTCCCAGTTCGCCCAAGCCGGTACCAGATTGGAGTTCGCGAGCAGTACACGTGGGGCATCCTTGTGTGTACGGAATACAGCCACTGGCTTACCGGACTGGATGAGCAGTGTTTCATTCTCCTCCAGAGATTTCAGTGAACGAACGATGGCATCGAAGCTGTCCCAGTTGCGTGCAGCCCTTCCAATCCCACCATAGACCACTAACTGGCTAGGAGCCTCCGCCACTTCCGGGTCCAGATTATTCATCAGCATACGAAGAGCAGCCTCCTGTACCCATCCCTTGGTATGCAAGGCTGTTCCACGCGGTGCTGTGATCTTTCGTTCCGGCTCGCTTGATTTGCAGTCATTTTTATCCTTCATTAACAATCCTTCCCTTCTCTTAATATAGTTCGGACACATTTGGAGGTTGTTCTACTTTACTGAACTGAAGACGTTAAGAATTCCAATCCGTACACTAAGATGAATGTGAAGTTCGAACTCCACTAAATGGCATTAATGCAGGTTTGTTATGGTACTAATGCAGGGTTTTGATGCGTGGTACTTTTGCATGTTGTTAATGCGTAACACTTATGCGTGTTGTTAATGCATGAAGATGATCTCCGCTATTGCAGCCTTTAGATTCGTAGCCTTCATCCATTCTGCCAATGTACGAAAGTCCGTGGACAATACGCGATCCTCTTGTACAAAAGACACCCGCTGCCGACATTGCTCGTATACCCATCTCGTTCCTGTCCCCAGTTGCTCCGGTCCCCGGTAATCCGCAGCCTGTGCTGCACACATCAGCTCAATAGCCAGCACCGAATAGGCATTATCAATAATCTGTCTGGCCTTGCGAGCACCAATCGTCCCCATGCTGACATGATCCTCCTGGTTGGCCGACGAAGGAATCGAATCGACACTGGCCGGATGAGCAAGCGACTTATTTTCGGACACGAGGGCTGCTGCAGCATATTGCGCGATCATGAACCCTGACTGTACCCCACCTTGCTCAGTCAGAAATGGCGGTAACCCCTCATTCAGCTGTGGATTGACCAATCTTTCAATTCGACGCTCCGCTATATTCGCCAGCTCCGATGAACAGATCGACAGATGATCCATAGCTAACGCAATCGGTTGCCCGTGAAAATTACCACCCGAAATAACTCGGTCCTGCTCCGGGAAAATTAGAGGATTGTCCGTGACCGCATTGATCTCGATATCAAGCTTCGCCTGAATGTACACCAGTCCGTCTCGACTAGCGCCATGGACCTGCGGTGCACAGCGAATGGAGTACGCATCCTGCACACGAAGCTCGCCTTGCGTGGACAACAGTCTGCTGCTCCGTGTTAGTGCCCTGAAATTATCCGCAGCATAACCTTGACCGGGCTGAGGTCTGAGCCGATGCGTGAGCGGGTCAAAAGCATCCTTCACCCCACGAAGCGCCTCTGCCGTCAAAGCTAATGTACAATCGGACCAACGAGCCAAATTCCACGCATCATAGCATGCGAGCGCCCCCACCGCTGTCATCACCTGCGTACCATTAATCAAGGCCAGACCTTCCTTGGCCTCCAGTACGACAGGAGGCAATCCTGCCAACGCCAGCGCCTGAGCACCTGGCATACGCTGTCCTTCATAATACGCTTCGCCCTCGCCGATCAGTACCAGTGCCATATGCGCTAACGGAGCCAGGTCACCACTTGCTCCCAACGAGCCTTGCTGTGGAACGACGGGAGTGACACCATAATTAAGCATGTCGACCATTTGCCCCACGACCTCCGCCCGTATCCCTGAATAACCAAGCAGCAGCGCATTAATCCGCAGCAGGAGCATGGCTTTCACAGTATCGTTAGAAAAGGGCTCTCCCAGCCCACAAGCATGGCTGCGAATCAGATTAAGCTGGAGCTGCTGCACATCGCTGCCTTCAATGTACGTGTCACTGAATTTACCAAAGCCAGTGGTCAGCCCATAGACAACCTTCCTTTCACGCAGTAGCTTTTCTACATATTCACGGGCGTGCCTTATCCTACCCAGACTGCCCTCAGAGGGCTGAATTTTGGCTCCGTAACGAGCCACATGTACCAACTGCTCCAAGGTTAAAGATTGACCATCCAATACGACAGTCTTGTCTACGGTTGACTGCATCCAGGCACCTGCTTTCCTGTCATGTATTAAGACCTCAGGGTGAAGATCTCCTTGCAGCTGTGAGGACCATTGAGTACGACAAAAAGCCCATACCAAATAACATTTGGTACCGGCTTTTCTAGACACTCTAATCACTAAATGGCCGATCCGGATCGAACCCCACGAATAGATACTAAAAGAACACTAATGAGTACTATTGAACACCATTTCATACTAGTTAATTTGAGCAATTCACTGTTACGAGTAGCTCCTCCTAGATATGGTTAAAGCCGAAGCCGATCGCTTCATGCTCAAATCCCTTTTTGGGTGCACCGATCGTTCCATATACACTGACAGCGATCCATTCGCCCTCATGTGCAACAGCACCCTCCATCTTGCCCCGGACAATCGCGAAGGTCAACCCCACCGTTCTCAGAATATCGCCAAATTGGAACACCCCGCGACCGAGCCCCTGAATCGCTTCAATAATCGCATGATACATCGCATGCACTTCACGGTAGGACTGACCGTCGATAATGTGATTATTCTTCGCGGCAGTCTCCATCGCGACCACGACCTTCGTAATATCCATCGCACCTACCCGGCCAATCGTATACTTGTAGCCTTGGTCCGTGAGCTGCTGCTCGATCTCTTCCTTCCATGAATGGCCCTGAAGCACCGCCAGCAAAATGGACAGCTTTCCAATCGGCAAAGAGCTCGGAGATTCAGACATCATTGTCATCCCCTTCAATAGCATGTTATGAATACGTACAGCAAATGGCGACTACGCCATACTTATTTCCCAAGGGAGCATCGAATCTTCAAGTCAGCTCACAGACAGCTACAATCCTCTTGCAACTACAAAAAAAATGCGTCACAAATTCAGGAACTCCGTTCCCGATATTCTGGACACATTCTGCTCACTAATCACTATACCGTGCTCACTTGATATCACTATACTTCGCATTAAATATGGGGTCAATCCTTGTGTAAGGTATATTTACCAAAAAAACCAATCATTACACCAACTACTTTGTGCTCTAGTTTTCTTTTGTGGATAAAATTGACATTAAATTCAGTCTGCTTGCTCTTCCCTTTGTGACGAAGGTATATGGATAGAGAGCAGATAGTATGGGATTCATGTGAATGTACAAGATAACACTATTTGATTTTACTATTGTGAATTTTTCACTACCTGTAATGTGGATATAAGTGCTGATAAATATTGAAATGAAGTATTGGCGTCGATCCGTATGCGTCTATAAACAAAAAAAGAGAACCTTATTCCGGCTCTCCTCTTTCATATGTAAGTATTGTCACTATTATAGTGAGCATTTCTCCTTAATCGACAGCGCCAGCTTGGTGTACGCCGCTCCATCCATTCGTTGATTAACTTCCTCTGGCTCCAGAGACAACCAGTAATCTGCCTCCATTAACTCATACATATCGAGCATCGTAATCTCTGCACAAGCGGGATGCTCAAAGACAGCCTGCATCGGCTCTGGGCCATCATCCCAGTTATACTCGTTCACGACCGCGTGCAGTAGCACATCCGAGTCCAGCTGGCGAATCCGCGAGATGACCACATCCATCGATTCCTCATATAGGATAGCCTCCAGCTGCTCTTGCTCTTCCTCAGTTAATGTTAATCGCACAGCTCCTGGCGTATCCAGCAACAGATCTGCGATCCTCGGGTTCCCTCTAGCCTCCTGCCAGGCGGTGCCCTGAATCCCTTGCGGTGAGTCCAGTCGTGCTCCGCTCTCCACTAGCAGCTTAACGGCCTCGATCTGCTTGAACTTTACTGCCTTCTTAAGGGCCGTTTTCCCAAGCCTGTCCTCCTTCTCCAGATCTGGTCCATGCTCCAGCAGACAACGAACACCTTCAATTGGCATTCGATAGGTCATGAACAGAATCAACGGGGTCCGTCCCTGTTCATCTACTTCATTCACATCGAGCCTGGTTACGGCCTCGCGAACCTGCTCTACATCCTTTGCTTTGCTAATGTCCAACCAGTTCATACCAGCTTTAGCTCCCTCCATCGACACAGTTCCCCGTATAATTCTACTGGATAGATTCGGAAGGTTCAATCTTCGTATGAATGAGGAACTTCTCAATCTCGTCCATATACCCCTCTACTGTGATCCTACGGGGAGCGAACAGACTGATAAGCAGCGCCCTGAACGGGGAATCTGCCGCCGAGGTCCTTAACATGGAGTGCTCTGTGTCCGCAAAAACTCTGACCGTCAGCAAGGAAGCTGGGCTCACCCGCTCACGGTATAGGCGCTCTGTCTCCTTGATGTCCACATTCACGTCACGATCGCCCAACAGAAGCAACACAGGCGACTTGAAGTTGTGCAGGTCCTGTGTGGCATCCGAAGTATAGTTGCGACGGACAAAGCCCCAGCGCTCCGGGGACATCCTGTCATTCCGATGCGCCAGCCTCATATACTCCTCGTAGGAGGCTCCTTGCTTCAGCAGACCTTTAATCTGATGCTCATACGCCACCTGCTGCTCAATCTCCTCCGGCGTAGAGCCGTCCTTTGCCATCTGGCTCCGTGTATTATATTCCCCTTGGGTTAGCCAATTGATCGCAGGAGAGACGAGGATACTGAAGGCCAACTTTTCTTCACCTGCAAGCTTGGGGATGACCCATCCAGCCTGACTTGCTCCCCATACGCCCATATGCTCGGAATCAATCATAGGTTGGGTCCTTGCCCATGCCAGCGCTTGCTGAGCTTCCTGAACACGGTCCTCCATGCTCTGCTGGAGCCAGTCTCCCTCCGAACCGCCTAGCCCTCGTTTGTCGAGAGATAATGAGGCATAGCCCAGTGATGCGAGCTTCTCCCATAGTGGCTTGTAGCCATCATCGTGGGTGGCATCAATGGGACCGTCGCCATGAATGAATAAGACCAGGCCTAATTTCCCCGTATACTGCTCTGGCAAGACCAAGGTTCCAGTCAGTTTGCCTTGCTTTGAATTAATTACTACTTGCTGTTCTACCATTTCGAAACTGTTTTGCTGCAAAATATACCCTGCGACGCCTGTTAGCAATACTACGCATACGAGCATGACAATGGCGATTTTCTTCCTCATACGATTCTTCCTCTCTTGGCTACCACAGGAATGGATTGGCTTTCATCTGTCTAATCCTACAGTTGGGTTACTGTATTGATGTCTAGCCCTCACTTCGTTTTTTGCACTTGAATTCTTCTACTTGAGTTGATTTACTTGAGTTCTTCTACTTGAATTTTCCCACCTGAATTCTTCTACTCTCTTCTACTTGGATCACTGCCTTCACAGCTTCAGAAGTCAGCATATACCCTAGGTCAGACCTAAGGTCAACGCTGCATTCGTAGAAATATCAAAAGACCGGAAGTGGAGGCTCTCTCCAATCCAGGTCTTTTGATATTTCTTGAATTCATTATGCAGAATTAGCACACAGAAGCTAGAAGCCAGTACGCTTCCCTTATAGCTGAGCTTATTGTCGCTTATTGATGGCTTGCTGCAGATCGTAATGCTGAAGATCGATATCGGCTTCCATACCGAGCACCAGCTTCGCCAATTGACTTCCCACATAAGGTCCTACTGTCAAGCCGGAGGCTCCAAGTCCATTTGCTGCAAACAAGCCCTTCCAGCCGGGAACCGCTCCAAGCACAGGCAGAAAGCCAGGCGTAAATGGACGGAATCCCACCCTTACTTCCAGCAGCGTACTATCAGCAAGACCAGGGGCCACGGCCAAGCCTTTATTCAGCACCTCCTGCATTCCGCCAGCAGTCACGCTGGTATCATAGCCTTCAATATCATTTTCGTGTGTTGCCCCCATTACGACCCGTTGCTGGTCGAATGTCAGCAGATATTGATCCGAAGGCGGTATGACTACAGGCCAACTCCCTGTATTGCCGGCATTTGTCGTCTGCAAATGGAGGATTTGCGCCTTCTGGTAATGCACTTGGAAGTCTAGTCCCAGTGGCTCCAGCAGCTGACTAGCCCACGCTCCCGCACACACGACAACCTCATCTGCTGCATATGTCATGACCGTCTCATCTTCTTCACTATTGTCCGGATCGTTGGCGTGCTCAGTTACATCCCTGACGACAACTCCGGTTACACAATCCCCCTGATAATGTAGCTCGGCACTCCCTTGCACGAGCCGTGCCCCATGGCGCTCAGCGGAGCGAAGCAAGGCATCTCGGAGTGCACGACCGTCAACACGTGCCGCCCCACTAATGAGAACAGAATGATATTCTTCAGCCAGCAGTGGAAAAGCATCCCGCGTCTCCGACTGCGATAGTCTGCTAATCTCCCCCATCTCGGCTGCATCAGCCTTTCTCTGCTGTGCACGCTCCTCCAGCTTCGCAAGCTTATCCTCATCATAGTGAATGCTAAGTGCCCCTACTTGAGCATAGCCCGTATCTGTCTCCCCTTCATGGGTAAGCTCTGCGATCAGTTGGGGATAAAAGCGTGCCCCCTCCTTGGCCAGCTTGTACCAAGCCTGGTTACGCCGCTGTGATATCCACGGGCATAGAATGCCTGCTGCCGCATCTGTAGCCTGACCAGGGTCCTTTCGATCCACGATCAGGACCTCTGCTCCCGATTTTGCAAGCTGATAGGCTGTTGAGGCCCCCAGAATACCCGCACCGATGACAATGATCTTCTTCATGCATACATTCCTTTCTCACAATCCATGCATGTATTATAGCGCATAATATCTCTTGGAATCACATAGCTCTGCTTAGAGCATTCGTTTGTTTCGCGATCATTCGTTATGAATGAACAGACGTGTATCAATAACAACAGCCGGGAACAGCTCCTACTTCGCGGAGCTGTTCCCGGCTGTTCCATGCATAACTAACCATCTACTGCAACTGATTTACCTTGAGAGCGTGGGAATTAGTGCCTTGACCGAAGCAAAGATAGTGTAGAGCCGCTGCTAACCACGATCTTTGCAGATCATTCAGACAAGAAATCGTATCCAGTCAAAAAACTAGTCCGATATCTCGCTTGCAGCATCAGTATTCATCGCTGCTGGAAGCGAGACCACTTCCCTACCCAGCTGCTCCTGCAGATTAGCTAGTCGATTCAGTGCAAAGCTGGTAATGGAGCCGGATGCCATCAGTCCCATGCCGCCACGATCTCCTCCATTGCCGGAGGGCCTATTCCCATTCTCTCCTCCAGCGGTACCATCCGGTCTAGCTGGAGGTGCCATCGCACCGTCTGGTGGCGTGAAGTCCTCCGGTGGTGTCATCCCTGGCTGTCCGTCAGATGGGGGCACGCTCCCCCCTTTCATATCCCCCATATCTCCTACAGCAGAGTAAGCTATATTGGATTCAAATTGCTCCATCGTATAGAACTTCGTAGGGTCCGCCTCGACAGAAGGACGAATGAGATCACTCAACTCGGTGATTCTGCCTTCAATGCTCTCCAGATAATCAACCAGTTGATTCACATATTCTAGATATTGAGACTTATACTCGGGCACCGCCAGCAGGTTATTGATCATCGGCACCTTGTCCATGCTGATCCCGAGCACAGGCTCCTCGATGGATACGTTCGTCGCATTCGTACTACCACTAGCCCCAGAGTCACTGCTCGTGCCTCCTCTACCTCCACCATAGCCATTAAAGGACATATTGAAGTCCCACGGAATGACCGTAAACTTGCCATTGGCATCTCCATACAGCATATAATTGTGTCCTTTATCCCCGTTATAGCTGTCATAATTCCCCAATACTACGTTGCCAGCAATATACTTCAATGCAGAATCCACGTCCAATACACTCTCGATGTCCCCTTTCTCCCCTTCTGGCATATCGTTCAGCACCTGAATGAAGTTCTGAAGACGAGCCTTATTCTCATCCGTACCCAGATCCTCCGTCAAAGTGCTGTACTCGCCGTTCTCCTCCGTCTGCAGATAGCTCTTCTCATCGGTATCATACAAAATGCCATCTTCGTAATCCTCCCCGTAGTTGCGTTCCAGATAACTGTCGTCTACAGATTCTACACCTGTGTAGAAGCCAAACAGCTCGCCATTAACATACAGGTTCACGAACGTTGTCATCGGAACATCCAGACCCATGCTTCTCAGCGCCTCATAGTGTAAATATTCCCGCAGGTATGACGGATCTGAGTAATTGTTGTTCAGCACCATTTTATCCAGGCCGAGTAAGGTCTGAGTCTTGTCATATTTGTCAAATTTCAACCGGAAGCTGTAACGATCCGAATCCTCCATGGAAGCTACAGATCTTAGGGTCATATTTCCCTTCGTGGAGAATCCGACATTATCCAGTTGATGACCATCTACCTCGACACTGACGCTCTTGTATTCTTTATCCAATGGACTTGCCAGAATGCTCTCCCAATCTGCATCGTCGATGGTCACGTTCACGTTAATGATTCGATCTCCTTCAAACAAAGATGCGTATGCAGGAGCAGAACTGGCACTCTCCTCCGCCTCAGCACTTGATATGGTGTCATGACCAATCCAGCTGATGGTTGCAACGAGTAGTGTCAGGGCCAGGGCCACTAGAGCGAATCTTTGAATCATATTCTTCACTGTAAAAGTCCTCCTTTGGAATGGGCTACAAGCCATTTGCTTATGTCCCAAGTGTAAAGGATGAACCTTGAATGAATCTTAAATATTCGCTTACTCTATTCGCCACACTAAAGCGTCTGGGTTGCCCAGCATCACTTTAGCATCTTGTCACATCCATGTTAGCGTGCTAATATGGACTCAATTCATAAGACAAGGCAATGACGGAGAGAGTAAGCGGAATTTGTTCGTTACAGGGACGAGGTACCATGGACTGAAAGTACCCGAGAGAGCACACCGCCGAAGTTCACTCCCGAGCCGATTGCTGAAGGGCTGCATATTACTTGTAGCCAGTAGGACAATCCGTATCCCTTACGTTACAAGGCTGAAGTGAGAGATGGCACTTGCAATTTGCATACTTATGCGCATGCTTTGCCGTTTCTAATAAGGGTGGTACCACGGCTCCTCGTCCCTTGCGACGGAGGGCCTTTTTTGCATATTTTTTTACAGACAAACAGGCTATTTGCACCAGGCGATCACAGGAGTAAATACAAGTAAAACCCAATCATAATCAGAGGAGTGAAGGAAACGATGAGTTTGGAGCAATTAAGAGACAAGTTAAATGAGATTAACCATGACCTACTGAAGCTATTATCAGAACGCGCAGCACTGGTCCAGGAAATTGGACAACTCAAGGAAAAGCAGGGTGTTCCCAAGTTCGATCCTGTTCGTGAGAAGGATATGCTGGAGGAACTGGTCGCCGCCAATACTGGGCCTTTCCATAACGATACCGTAAAGCAGCTGTTTAAGCAGATTTTCCAAGCCTCCCTTCACCTGCAGGAAGACCAACACAAGAAACAACTGCTCGTTAGCCGTAAAAATCAAAAGGAAGACACCATCGTGTCCATTGGAGATGTGCAGGTAGGTGCAGGTAGCCCGATCATGATCGCAGGACCGTGCTCTGTCGAGAGTCTCGAACAAGTGCGAGAGGTTGCGGCTGCGTTGAAGCAGTCGGGCATGACGGTTATGCGTGGTGGTGCCTTTAAGCCTCGTACTTCCCCATATGATTTCCAGGGATTGGGCATTGAAGGACTTAAAATTCTGAAGGAAGTATCCGAGGAATTCGGTCTGAAGACAATTAGCGAGATTGTCCACCCGGCTCATATCGAGATCGCTGCTGACTATATTGATGTCATTCAGATCGGTGCCCGTAATATGCAGAATTTCGAGCTGCTGAAGGCAGCCGGGGACAGCCATCTTCCGATCCTGCTTAAGCGTGGTCTCGCGGCAACGATTGATGAATTCATTCATGCAGCAGAATACATCGTCTCACGGGGCAACAAGCAGGTCATGCTGATTGAACGTGGTATTCGAACCTATGAAAAGGCTACCCGCAACACGCTCGACATCTCGGCTGTGCCAATTCTGAAGCAGGAGACTCACCTCCCGGTATTGGTGGACGTTACTCACTCCACAGGTCGCAAGGACATTCTGGCTCCATGTGCCAAAGCAGCATTGGCTGCCGGAGCAGACGGCGTTATGGTCGAGGTGCATCCGAACCCTGCCGTTGCATTATCTGATGCAGCACAGCAGCTGAACATTGAGGAATTCGGGCGTTTCCTGGGCTCCGTGCGAGAGTCGGGTTTGTTGAAGTAATTTGTTGAAGTAAGTGGTGCTGACAGATACATATGGAAATAAATATCTGTGAAGCAACAAAGTCAGCGGACGCTTGGTAGCTCCGCTGACTTTGTCTATCTGCTGACCCTGTCTAATTGTAGCCTAGTGATCGTCAACTACCTTGACCGAATTTGATTTCATGTTAAATGATCCTTATATTAATCCGAAATGCACAAAGCTCTTATAAAGCCCATCGTTCTCCACGCTATCCGTTACATGATCAGCAAGACCTATTAACCCTGGCTTTGCATTGCCCATAGCAATCCCGACAGCACAGAATTCCAGCATCTCTGCATCATTCATGCCATCTCCAATCGCAATGGTGTTATCTCTGGACATTCCCAGATGCTCCAGCAGATATTCAATGGCTACGGCCTTGTGAATACCTGGAATCATCATTTCTCCACTATCTCTGCCGAAGGCCGGAACGGTGCATTGAATGACCTCGAATTTGCCCTGGAATTCCTCCTTGATTCGGCTAAAAGGAACCTCGCTTTCCAGAAAGCATACCTTATTGACGTCATCCTTGCAGAGATCAGCCTCACCATACGTCAGCCCCGTGATAAAAGGATGCGGTGAGCTCTCCTTCTTCTCTCTAGCCACAGGATCATTGTCGATATCTCCATAAATTCTCCGCTCCAGATGAGAGCGCAGATTGCGGCTTGCATAGAGGGCAGAATTCGATTCCAGATAGAAATCTATACCGTGTTCATTGAAGAAACGCACCATATGCTGCACATCCTCTGGCTGCACCTTTTTATGATAGAGCATCTCCCCCTGATACTCTACAAATCCACCTCCGGCACCGATAATTCCGTCGAAGCCGACATCCCATATCTCGTCATAGATTTCAGCCTTTGAACGCCCTGTGCACAGAAGCAATATATGACCATTTTCTCTGGCCTTTTTACAGGCAAGCTGGGCCGACTCCGGTACATAGCCATCATCAGTGACGAGCGTCCCGTCCACATCTATAAATACAATCTTTTGATCCGCTTTGTTCATCTTCCATTAGCTCCTTTGATTGTCCCAACTCAAGCAGTTGAGTGAATGTACACCCACTATAATTTCTGTAACGCATTACAAGTCAAGCTATTTTGCACAAAAAAAATCAGCAGGCAAGTTAGTGCCTACTGATTTCCCATAACTGTAATTACTGCGATTGTTGTAATATCATTGCTGCTGCATGATTCGGGCGAGTATCGACGCCGTCTCGGCACGAGTCGCGTTACGCTGAGGATACAATCGACTTTCCTGATCACCTATGAGAAGACCTTGCATCGAGAGTCTAGCTATATCAGCCTGAGCCCACCCTGCAATATCAGCATAATCCTGAACATTCAATCCCTTCCCCTGCATTGCTTTCCCTTGCTTCGCGTAAAAACCCTGCTCCGTTGACTCCTCACGCTCGCCCTGCTCTGCTGATGGAATGGCTCTGGCGATCATAACCATCATTTCCTGACGTGATAC
Source organism: Paenibacillus massiliensis 2301065 = DSM 16942 (assembly GCF_000377505.1). Classification (GTDB taxonomy): domain Bacteria; phylum Bacillota; class Bacilli; order Paenibacillales; family Paenibacillaceae; genus Paenibacillus; species Paenibacillus massiliensis. The sequence goes on from NZ_KB898185.1 coordinate 100,132, forward strand.
CGCAGTTTGGGGACGCAAGCTTCCATCCTCATAGCCTCGTACCCAACCTGCAAGGCTGGCTTTTCGCATCACGGCTTCGTACCAGTCTTCACCCTCATTCGGAAAAGATACATCGTCTTGATCGTCAGCAGGATGAAGCATTCTGTCCAGCATTGCGACCAACTCGGCCCGTGTGACGGGCTGTTCCGGCTCGAATCGTCCTGTTCCACGGCCTTGCACAATCAGCTTACTTGCGAGCAGTTCTACTGCTCGCTCCGCCCAGTGCCCCTTCATATCCGTGAAGGATTGGTGATTCTCCAGCAAGGTATAGTGCTTGCCAGTTGCAAGGCGAAGCTGTATGGTGCCCGGTAGAACAAGCTTAGCTGGGACATACCGGAAGTATCCAACGTGTGGATCATAGACGGCTGCCGTCCAGTACGGATCGGTCATGTCTGCCCATGTGCTGGCAGAGAACAATATGGACTGAGCACGCAAGGCAAGCAGCTGTTCATCGCCTTTCCCTTGCTGTCCGATGAGACTTACAGAGAATGGATGCTCGCGTATCACTGCCCCTATACCGTTAGCTGCACCCTTGAGAAGTACATGCGCTTCTTCATCAGCTAGTTGCAAGGTAAGTCGAATGGAATCGACCGTGGTTGCTCTAGCCGCCTCACTCAATTCCACAACAGGAACCTCCAGTACTCCTACGGGTGTATGCCATTCCAGCACCAGAGCAGGATTTTGCTCAAGTAGACGTGCCAGGGTGTTCTTCTCCATCAACACGCCCCATACGCTGGCGCTGTCCATCATCCTCACTGTGATTTTCCCTGAAGCAATCTGCTCGGCTGTCAGTGTGACCTGCTGATGCAGTTGTCCATCCTGTAGCAATTGGAGGCCAATGGATTGCCCTTGAATGACTGTTGGAGGCAGTGGACCCGGATTCATATCCACGTTCGCGCTTCCCGAGCCCTTCCCTGGAGCGGAGCCACCGTCTGATCCATCAGAGCTGCCATCATCTGATCCACCTGAGATATCGTCACCACCGCCTGAACTCGGCGGCTCATTCGCTTGTCGTGTCAGAACTATAACATCCGCAGTAGCCTCCAGCCCCTCGTAGCTTACGATCAGCTCCGTCATTCCTGGCTGAATGCCCAGCACGCGTCCCTGAACATCTACAGCTGCAAAGCTCTCATCCTTAAGATGATATAGCGCTCTTGAGGTGACGTCTTCTTCGGTTCCATCCGAATAATGAACTGTCACATGTAGCTGCCCATACTCTCCTTCTTTGACCTGATGGCGTGTAGCATCCAATTGCAGTCGTACAGGCAGTGCATAGACTGTGACTGGAGCACTGGCTCTCAGCGTCCCTCTGTCTCCCTCATAGACGGCCTCAATAACCGTCTGTCCGGTTCGCAGTCCCGTCATGTACCATCTGCCATCCAATCCCTGACCTATGCGAACCATACTGTCGTCATAGCGAAATTGTGTAGCATCGGTCTGATCGTGGATGAAATTATCCTGTCCATAGGTGACCTCAACGACGGTCTGAGCTGCCTCCCCCACCTGAATACGATAGGAAGAAGGGTTGAACCACATGCCCTTAGTGAAGGTGACCTGTACCGGGGCAAAGATCTGTTCCCCATTCATTAGCACACGGACATCTGCTGTACCTGGCTCCGTCGAGCGAATATCGAACTTATACAGCCCGGTCATAGCCTCTCCCGCTTCACCATAAGTGACTTCCGTCACGGTACCAAGAGAGGCTTCAATGCTCACTCCCTCAGCATTGGCCGTCGGATTCCCATAAGCATCCATGAGCTGAACTGTCACTCGTGCAGTCGCTGTGCCATTGGCAGGTAGCGCCATCTGAGAGACCGATACCTCTGACGCGGAGGCTAGTGGAGGGCCCGGGAGCCAATCGATCTGGGCGGAAGCCATTAATTCAATGCTATCCATAAATGCTCTAAGATGAGCAGTTCCCGACTTCGTTGAACGAAGTTCCGCCGTATACCTGCCCTCTCCCACATAGACTAACGGGGACAAGATTCCCAGGGAAGACTCGAGACGAAGCAACGATACATCCATTTCATCAGCGATCATATGTCCTGTAGCATCCTTTAGCTGTAGTGTAATCCGTGCAGTCTCTCTACCATTAGCTATCAACGTGCCTTGTTCAATCTCCAGAGTCGACGCTGTAGCTGAAGGCTTTCCTGCGACAAAATCCACCGTTATTGGAGCATTCATCAGCTCCATTCCATTCATCGTAGCGCTAATGACAGCCTCCCCTGTCTCACTAGACCTCAGATCTGCTGTATAACGCCCTTGTCCAGCATATTTCAGTTCACCTATCGTGCCCCGTGTCGAGGACAACTGCAGGCTCAGATAGGACACTTCTTCAATCAGATCATTGCCATACTGATCTCTTGTCTGAACCGTCACAGTAATCGCGTCGCTTCCGTCCGCCGTCGCTGAAGTCTGCGAGACTGCAAAGGTCGAGGTGTTCGCGACTGCAGGACCAGGTAGCAACTGGACCTCTCCCTGCTGCAGCACGGATTCTCCGTTCACAGAAGCCAAGAGTGCAGCAGTACCAGAAATTGTCCCTGCTGTCAGCTCCGCTGTATACGTGCCATCACCATGATCCGTGATCGGGCCCAGTATTCCTGTGCTGCTCCTTATGGTAACATCATCTCCACCAGCTGTAATCGTGTTGCCGAAGGCATCCTTTAGCTGCACCGTTACCGTCGTCGTATCCATACCATTGGCCGTTAGAGCCATATGGTCTATACGAAGCTCTGAAGTCGTCGCAGATGCAGGACCGGGTATAAATTCTACTGCTGTAGACGCAATAAGATTTGTGCCGTTAACTCTTGCTGATACGACAGCTCTGCCTGTCAGCGTACTGGACCATAATAGGACCGAATAGCTGCCGTCACCGTTGTCCACGGTATTCCCAAGTATACCGGCTGTCGTATTGAAGACCACCTGGTCCCCGCCTGCATCTAGTGCATTGCCGTAAGCATCCTTCAAGCGAACTGTAATCAGGCTCTGACTGAGACCGTTTGCTACAATCACAGGATGCAAGGACTCGATGGCAGAACGATCTGTTGACACCATTCCTGGTACGATGCGAATGGAGAGCCTTTCCTGCAGCTTGCTACCATTCACCATAGCCTCTATTGAAGATATACCTATAGCCTCGGGTGCTGTGAACATAGCACTATATTGGCCATTCCCGTGATCCTGGACATGATCAATCGTACCGCTTGTGGTCTGAAAGACAACCTGATCCCCGCCACTGGATAACGGATTGCCATGCAGGTCTAGCAGTTGTACTGTTAATTCCGTACTACCACTACCCGCGACCAGCCTATCCTCCGCAGCGGTTAGCATCGACCTCGATGCAGCGGCTGCTCCGGCGACAAAGGCTACCTCGACCGTCTGCTGGAAGGTGGTGTCGGACAGTCTTGCTGACACGACAGCAATTCCGGTCTTATTTGCAGAACGCAAGGTTGCCGTGTATTGACCATTCCCCAGGTCCGTTACGTTGGACAAGAAGCCTGCTGTAGTGCTCATGCTCACGGTTCCAGCTGACGTAGTCCGTGGATTACCATAACGATCTATAGTCCGCAGGGTAATGGTTGTCTGGCTACTTCCATTAGCGACGATCGAGCCTGTGGCCGCCTTGAATTCAGACCGTTCCCTCGATGTCTCTCCCGGAACGATATGAACGATCGGTGAGGACTGCAGCATGCTACCATTCACGGTGGCTTTGATCGCCCCACTACCTACAATTGTGCCTGCATTCAAAGATGCCGCGTAGCTGCCATTACCGAGTGCGGTTACCTGCGTGAAGGTACCAAGTCCGTATTCCAGTCTGACAACATCCCCGGCGGACGTAAGTTCATTGCCGTGGGCATCCTTCAGTTGTACGTGAACCTGCTGACTACCCTCTCCAGCCACCATGGAAGTCAGAGGCACAATAAGCTCTGAAGTCTCGGCAGATGCAGGACCAGGAACGAAGTGAATCGTTGCTGTTTGCTGAATCGCTGTATTATCTACTGTAGCCGTGACTACAGCCGTGCTACTCTGGGTTGGTGACCGTAGCTGAGCTGTGTATGTCCCATTTCCCAGATCTCTTACGATGCCTACAGTACCGCTTGTTGTGCTTATGCGTACTGAACGCCCTCCCGTAGTAATCGAATTGCCATTGGCATCCTTCAGCTGCAAGGTAATGGTGGACTCACTGCCGCCATCTGCGGTCAATGTCGTAGCACTGGTATTTAGAGTAGACACCGCAGCAGAAAAAGCACCTGGAACAAATTGCAGCCTCGCTTGCTGCTGCAAGGACACGCCGTCAACCGTTGCCGTGACTATAGCTTCTCCTGTTCTTGTCGGCGACCGCAGTTGAGACACATACGAACCGTTGCCCATGTCTCTTACGCTGCTCAATGTACCATTTGTCGTGCTGAATCGAACCGTCCGTCCGCCCGTAGTGATCGGATTACCATTGGTATCCTTCAGCTGCACCGTAAGTGTAGACTCACTGCTGCCATCTGCCGTCACGATCGCCGGACTTGCAATCAAGGTCGAAAGTGCTGCCGAAGGGGCCAATGCATTCAGGACGACTGTTGCGCTGGATGCTAAGGGATAGCCATTCAGCGTGCCCGTGATCACAGCATTGCCCGATATCATAGGCGCAGTCAGCTCTGCTGTGTATGTGCCGTCACCATGATCGGTGACCGCTCCTAGCTGTCCGAGCGTAGAGCTGAGTTGCACCATGCCTTCACTGGAACCCAGCAGATTATTGACACCATTACGAAGCGTGACAGTAATCGTTGCTTGACTGAACCCGTCTGCATCAATTCGGTTAGGCGTAGCACTTATGGCAGAGCGAGCCGGATAGACTTGAATTGCCTGTGTTAGATAGCGATTCGGGGAATTCGAGGGGATTCCTAATTCTCCATAAGCAGTCCAGCCCGCTCCCCACACGGTGCCGTCGTTCTTCAGGACCAGACCATGATTATCACCTGCAGAAAAATCGGCTATGTCGCTAATAAGACTGCCTGCCATCTGCAGGTTCCGGTTCTGCATCCCCCACCACCATACTGTCCCATCCGCCTTCTGGGCCATACTAAGACGCCCGCCACCCGAAATGCGGACCACACTTGTGAGCGGAATTGAACCGGACTGCAGCACCTGTATCGCCTTATTGCTGCTAGTTACTCCTGAGCCTATTCCCAGATTGTAGTTCTCATTGTAGCCCCAGCTCCATACTGTCCCATCATCACGGAGGGCTAGACCGCCTAAACGGTGACCCACAATGCTTCTGACAGCCCCAAGTGGTTGATCGGAGCTGTCCATTACCTGAACTGGATAGGCCGAGCCATTGCTCGACTGTCCATTCCCGAGCTGGGATAGTCCATTATGTCCCCATGCCCAGACGGTTCCATCTTGCTTGAGCAGCATGGAGTGATAATCACCGACTGCAACCTCCTTCACACCTGTGAGGTAAGTGCTGCTCGAAGCTTTGATCTGAATAGCTCGTGAATACATGCTATCCCACGAGTCCGACAACATATTCGAGCCGTTGCTTCCCCAGCCCCATACCGTGCCATCCGTTTTGAGGGCAAGCACATGGCTGTAACCTGCGGCTATACTCTGTACCTGTGTCAATGGTGACCCGTCGGACTGCATCACCTGAACGGCTTGGGACAAATTTTCAAGAGAACCGTTCCCTAGAGTTCCAGTGTTACCCTTTCCCCAAGCCCAGACGGTACCATTCTCTAGCAAGGCTACAGAGAAATATCCACCTCCGTAGACAGCCTTTGCGTTCGATAGTGGTGCACCGTCTCTCTTGGTCACCTGCACCGGTCGATAGTGACTGGTCGTTGTACCATCCCCGAGCGCGCCAGCGGAATTGTCTCCCCAAGCCCACACCGTACCATCCTCTGCAATGAGCAGAGAGTGCAGGTACCCTGCACCGACTGTCTTCACTCCTGTAGGAAAAATGGAGTCCGCAGCTTGTGCCTTTGGCGCCAGTTGGGGCATCGCGAGCAACATGACGAGCAGCACACAGCCTATTTTTCGAAATACTTGCAATGTAACCTCCCCTTCATGGTAGTTCGGTAGCTGTAGACGAACGACGAAAATGAAGCCAGGTCGTCAATGCTACCAGCCGTATCGACATACTAGCACAATCGAGTATGAGGGAATACTAACCAAAGTTAACTGTTCTAAAAAAAAGAAGCCCCTGGTTCAGGAGCTTCATCTCATGCATTCATTTCTGATTTGTTAATCTCCGGGTTCATTAGTCCTTTGCTTCCTCCAACCTCGTACGGCTAGCTTGGATACTATTCGAGGTAGCCAGAACAGCCTGTGTGCGTGAACGGACACCCAGCTTGCTATAGATCCGGTTCAGATAGACCTTTATTGTCCCAAGCGTCAGGCCCATCTGATGAGCAATCTCCTGGTTCGTGCAGCCGCTATGCAGCAGCCGAACCACCTCCAGCTCTTGTGCGCTAAGAGAATCCATACCAGCATAAGAGTTAGGAATGGATATTTCCCGCTCTGCTTGGGGCTGCATTGCCACCAATAACACGTTGATATATTCCTTCAGAGCCGATTGCTGGTCTGGAGATACCGCAGTAACAATCTCTTGCAGCAGCTCTCTCATCCACTTTCCTTCATCTATAAACGTACGAATATATCGGAAAGGCAGAACGAGCAACAAGGCCTCATTAAGTCTTTCCACAGCTTCTTTTTTCCTGCCACGAATATATTCCGCCTTCGCCTGGAGCACCATCGTCAGAGCAAGGATATTGACCATTCTCACTTCTTCCGCTTGCAACCTCAGTGTGGTCAGCAGGGCAAGCGCGTCCTCTCCCCGCCCATTAGCCATGTGCAAGCGCGCCAGTGTCACAGTCTCTTGAACGTTCCCCAGGTGAACGCGGTGAGACGCTGCGTCCTCTTGGCCCTGAAGCTGTTCTCTACTTGCTGCCAGATTCTCTCCTTCACCCAGATTCAGTTCCACAAGGTAAGCCCGCAGTGCTCTATACCAATGGCCATCTGTTGCAGGGTCTAGACGCTGCATACTTTCCTGAATCATAATCCGGGCTGCTGCAGGCTCACCTGCCGCCAGTCGACGCTTCGCCATCATGATCCGCACAGGCACATACAAGCCCGGTACCTCCAAATATCTCCCATCTGCAATCAGTCTGCTCAGGAACTCATCGCACCGATCCAGCTCGTTCCATTCGTAGTATCCCTCCGCAAGCGATTGGATGACATATTGACACATTAATGACTCTGACCAGCCATTGCGGCTCAGAATGGAACAGATACGCTCCCCGACCTCTGCTGTAGTGGGCGTAATTACACCCTTCAGGCCAAATGTCGTATTTCTTACAAGCGGTTGATTGAAATTATAATTAAAATCATAAAATACCGGGTCCTTCGGCAGTCGATAAGGGATCGAGTCCGCGAACTGGAACCACTCCTCGAACTGCCCTGAATAGAAGGCATCATTAGCCTTCACAAAAAACAAACCACTCAGCCATTCTGACTCGACCTGTTGTGAGCGGCCCAGTAATTCCTGCTCCAGTTGCTCTATCAAGCTCTGTGTCACCTGCCGCTGCCCCATGAACAAATGTACAAATGCATTGACCAACTGCAGGCGCGGCGGCAACGCAAAGGATGCTGGAAAACGGGCAAAATCATTCTGCAGCAGCGTGAACTCCCCACGCGTAACCAGTTCATGCAGATGCCTGTCGAGCAGCGAAGCAGCCAGCTCATAATCCTCAGCCATGAAGGCATGATCAATGGCTTCCTCGCTTAAGCCCAGCTGAGCATGGACCAGGCTGGCCTGTCTGTGCAGCTCACTCCAGCGTGCAGGAGCTTGCTGCTTCAGCATACGGGCGTAAAATTCACGAACCAGATGATGATAGCGGTATTCGTCTTGCTGAATGTGCACCAGAAACAGACCGTTTCGTTCCAGAAATGCCAGCTTGCTGTTGCAGCTCCCCTGGCCAGTAATATCGGCGCACAATGCAGCATTGAACTTTCTTAGAATAGAGGTCTCTAACAAAAAAGTACCCATCTGCTCATCGAGACCCTTCCATAACTCTTGAAAAAGATACTCCTCAAGCTGCTGTCCAACATGTCCTGTGTGAATCCAGGCAGACCACTGGTCACTACTTCGCTGCTGCAATGACATCAAGGCAAGCTGCAGGCCTGCGGCCCAGCCTTCGGTGCGCGCTACCAGAGCTTCTATCCACTGTGATGGCAGGGCAACCTCCAGCACAGACTGACAGAGCTGTTCAGCATCTTGTGTCGTAAATGCCAGTTCTTTTGCGTTAATACGCTTCACTTCACCACGAACAATCCATTTGTGCAGTCCTTCGAATGGGGGTTCAAACCGTGAAGCGAGCACCACTTGTATAGATGAAGGCAGATGCTCCAGCCAATAGTGAAGACTTCCATGGATTTCGGGGCGTGTAATCAGATGGTAATCATCAAGTGCCAGCATTATGGGCTCCGGTACATCATACAGTTCATTCAAGCATTGATCCAGAAATTGATGTAGTGCGTGCTCCTGATGTTCGGCCAGCAGTGGAAGCAAGCGCTCGGTAGCCCCGGCAGCGAGGTGAGGAGCCAGCGCATGTACAACGTATCGCCAGAATCGGCGCAGGTCGTTATCGTGCTCCCCTAGAGAATACCAAGTCGTTCGCGCTGAGCTCATCTGCATATATTGGGCCATGGCCGTCGTCTTTCCACTCCCGGCAGGAGCAACAATCAGTATTAGCTTTGGCGAAGATAAGCCACGGACAGGCTCATGCAACGCGGCTCTTTTTACCAGATTAGGTCTTAAAGCAGGCATTTGAAGCTTGTATTTCAAAATAACAGGGGTATTCATGATGTGAAGCCTCCATTGCTGTGGGCGTGGAATTCGTACTTTATTATAGCGTCAAATTCTCTCTACCGGAATGCCTAAGCATCTAGTTCTGTAATACGCCCTTGAGTTCATGAATCGATCAGGGAATTAATGAAGTTACTGCTGATAATGCAAAAATACACCGCTTGGATGTCTGTGGTATCAAGTCACTTTCCTGATCCAGTGCCGTATCAGTGCAATAACGAGCAGTAACAGTGGAATCACCAGCATCATCGTGTATGAGTACAAGTACCACGTTTCGAACAGGAACTCTAGATATGCTGTAACGTTGGGATAGACTAACGAAGTATACACAACCATTAGAATACCAACCGGATAGGTGTATAACTGATAATTTCTCATATTCAGCGTCTGTGCCAGGCTCAATACAGTACTAAACAAACATACTGTCGTCTTGATGAATACACCCAAAAACCAGAGAGCCAACATGATGACTTCCACACGCTGCAAAAACTGTCCCAGACTGATCTTCTTAGCAAGCACGAAGGCCGGGAACAGGTTTCTTGCCGAAAAATCAGGGCCAAGTACAAGCATAGAAATGGTTGTCACCATGACGATAATTAGCCCACCAATTCCTGCCCCAAGCAGCAAAGCTTTCGGGATATGCTTTGGTCGATTTACAAATGGTGCCACCATCATGAAGCACACAAGCTCTTGAATGGAAGCAAAATGAACCCCCGCATACACAATTGGCCCAATACCAGCCTCAAATACAGGCTCAATTTTCGTAACATCAATAAGGGGAATTAACGCAATAAAAATGAACAAGAAGCAGAGAAATATAAATGGGGCAAATAACTCAGCTGCTCGTGAGAAGACCTCAAGCCCATAACGAACAGCCATGACCACAACCAAAGTAAAAGTGATGTGAATGGCGATTAACGGAGTATCTGTGAAGATCGTCGTAACAATAAAGTTAGCGGTTAAATTAATCAGATAGACCGTTAGAAGAAAGAAAAAAAGGACATACAGGATCGAAATGGCCTTTCCCAGCCACTTGCCTAATATGACCTCTGTCATTTGTGCCAGGGTCAGGCCCGGATACATATTCAAGAGCAAAATATACAAAGAAACCATTAGTATGTTCACCAGCATACCAATGATAGATGAGATCCAGGCATCTTGTTTCACCTGTATCGCTAGCAGTGAGGCAACAACCAATATGGACGTACCAAATGTAAAGTTAATCGTCAAAATCGTTAGTTGCCGACTGCTTATTTTCTCTGTTTCCATAACGGATTTTTGCCCCTTTCACTTTAAAAGCAACTGAATCTGTTCATGGATCGGCTTGAAAATCGTTGTAAGAATCATTGTAGGATTGGGGAGCTCGAACTCAAACGATTGCAGCATCCCAGCAACGAAAGCACATCCTAGCAAGATATAGAACACGGCCTTATCCTTACGGTTCGCGATTCGGCTTACATGCGGTTTTTCCAGTAGAAAAACCGCAGCCACTGCAACAGTTACCAGAAACAAGCCCCGCATATCACTGCTTCACCTCATAGGTATTAGTAGTTCTGCCCATCCCTCTCAATTGAACGTCCACATGTACACTTATCTGCATCTGCTCAAAATGATGATCCCAATTCTCCTTCCACAGCTTCCATTGCTTGGGATTGGCCCGATGAATAGTGCTGCCCATACCAAGAAAGTCAATATGAAACGTTTCTTGAGCTTTTTGAACGGTATGCTCCAATTGTTCTTTTAAATACTTCTCCATCTCCTTTTCCAGCTGTTGTATCGTTGCCTCCTGGGTCAGATCAAGGCTGCAGCTTACCTCTCCCACATCAGCCTGAACCTTGACCTCAATTGCACCTACTGGCTGGTTGTTCATTACGAATCCCTTGATTTTACTTTTAGCAGACAGGACTTTCAGCGTTATTGTACCTTCACTTTGAGGACACGGTACGACCTCCACAGTACTCCTAATAGAGTCGGTTATATAGCTATACGCCTTGCCTTCCTCTTCATTGAGCCAGCCTATCAGTTTGTCGTTGTGAAATACTGCCATACCATCATATTGGAGTAGCACATTACCTTGAATTTTCTGCGTGTTCTCCTGCAGACCAGCCATTTCCTTATCTCCTACAATTCTGATTATGCCGAGTACCGGGTCTTTTCCTACCGTCCCTATTTCATTGATCAGTTCGTCCAGAGTAACTTTAGCCGTTGCACCCCATGCTCTACTTGTCGCCTCTAATGAGGCATACAATTTGTTGGAGGGAATTTTCTCAAGGATCGTCAAAGTTCTCATGATGTCAGCAGCCTGAGTCTGCTTGCTAACGAGGATATAAAAATCCGTTCGAAACAAATAATTGCGGGATAGATAATCCAGCATATGTCCAATTCCAGCTCTTGCCGCCTCTTCCCCAATGACTACAACGCGTAGATGAGAGGCATACAAACGGCGAGGAGAGACGAGCGTAACTCTGCGAAATACTTCAAACAAGGATTTTCCCTTGATCGTATAGGTAGCTACTGGAGCAAGACTTCCTCCTGTTTTGGAGCCAGCAACCGCACTCGGATTAATGACCTGGATGGTTACTGAATACTGATCATCTATCTTGTCAATTCCAAGTCCGGCAACAATAGCCAGCTCATTCAGTTCCCTTTTGTTCCAACATCCGGTCAGCAATAGACTCACACAGCATATGCAGCAGCACGTCTTGAACCATATTTTCATGATAGCCTTCCTTCATCGTCAGCTTCTGGACGTGTGCGAACATTATTGACTGGCTTCATAAATACTGGACGCTTCAGCATGGCCCATCGCGGCACACGAATCAATACATCCTCCTGATCATGCTTGCTGAATGGGGCTATTGTGCCTAGATAGGGAACACCAAAGGATCTAAGACTACACATATGGAGGGTAATGGCAATAATTCCGATAGTCACGCCATATAATCCAAAGGTAGCCGCCAGCACCATCAGGATGAATCTCAGTATGCGGGCAGATATGCCAATATTAAAAGAGGGAGATACGAAATTCGCAATGGCTGTAGAGGCTACAACAATAACCATGGCAGCCGATACGATACCTGCTTCTACGGCAGCTTGGCCGATAACCAAAGTACCTACGATGGAGATCGAAGATCCAATTGCCCGCCCCATTCGCGTCCCCGCCTCTCGTAATACTTCAAACATAACCTCCATCATCAGGGCTTCCACAAAAGCTGGCAGTGGAACACCTTCCCTTTGTGCCACCAAGGTGACAATAAGCTCTGTAGGTATCAATTCATGATGATAGGTGGTGACTGCTAAATAAATTGAAGGAGCTAGTAGAGAGATGACGAAGGAAAAATATCGAAGTAAACGAATCAGAGAGGCGATATCCCAGCGTTGATAGTAGTCCTCACTGGCCTGAAAAAATTGTATGAACTGCGTTGGGCAAATGAGGACAAATGGCGTGCCATCGACCAAGATGACAATCCGTCCCTCCAATAATGCCGCAGCAGCAACGTCGGGTCGATCTGTATTTTGCACCGTCGGGAATGGCGTAAAGGTCTTATCTTGAATTAGTTCCTCGACATAACCACTTTCCAGAATCCCATCAATATCAATTTGGGTAAGCCTGAGTCTGACCTCTGCGACAATGTCCTTGTTGGCAATGCCATCAATATACATCATACCTACTTGTGTGCCGGTTACCCTGCCCAAGCGAAACATTTCAAGCCATAGATGAAGACTTTTAATCCTCCGACGAATTAACGCCGTATTGGTCCCGATGGATTCAATGAAGGCATCCCGCGGCCCTCTGATGACCGTTTGGGTCGACGACTCAGAGACGCTACGCTCCTCGCCTCCAGCAGAAGAGGCAATCAGCGCAGTAGCACAGCCATCCAGCAATACTACCGTACTGCCAGACAGTAAGAAGTCATATATATTGTCCAGCTCATTCGTTTCCTTTACCTCTGTTGTCGTTAACACTTCCTTTACCTGATCAAGCCGATCCTCATCAGGCAATACAGCTTCCTTATGAAGGAGCTGTCGTCCTTCTGCTTGCAATGGTTCTACAATATGTCTTAACACGATTTGGGAATCTACAAGCCCAGTGGTGTACAGGACCGCAATGCTGTCCCTTATGTTATTCCAATAGTATGTCTGAATAACAATATCCGGGCTATTACCGCTCTCATTTCGGATCATCTCTATATTTCTGTTAAGTGATCTATGTAATGACTGTTCGGATACCTGTTGCTCTGTACGGATAGAATCATCTGCAGATGGATTCAATGGATTATGACGGGTTCTTCTCATCCTACTTCACCTCAGGTCGCTTAATCTTGCTGCTTCGAATGGCTACGAAAGCAAAGATGCTATTGGATAATTATTTCCAATAGCATCTTTCATTTATACCATCATTTTTCTGCAAATCTCACCTATCAAGAGAAAAACGCCCCTTGCATATCCGATAACATGAGTCTGCACATGTTCGAATGCAAGAGGCTTATTAAAGTTTGTTTTGAACAGGCTAATTACACTGTATTGCAGTTGACATGGAAAAGAACACCGTATTTATCTGTCACCATACCATAGGCTGGGCTCCAGAACGTCTCCTGGATCGGCATAATTACATTGCCGCCCTCCTGCAGCTTGCCGAAGATGGTGCGTGCTTCCTCCGGGCTGTCGGCCTGAACCGATACCGTCACATTATCGCCCTTGGTATGAGGCATTCCAGGGAACGTATCAGACAGCATCAGCATAGAGTCGCCAATCTTGATCGAGGCATGCATAATCCGATCCTTCGCTTCAGGTGGTGTAGGATGGTTCGGATCCGACGGAGAATCCCCAAAGGTCGAGATCATCATTACCTCGCCCCCGAATACTTCCTTATAAAACTCAACCGCTTCACGACCATTACCATCAGTAACCAGGTAGACATTCAATCCCACTGCCATATCTGCGTCAACTCCTATGTCCATAGTGTGGTAGATACTTCATCATTATACCCTACCATTATGTTCGAGTAGTGCAGCCATTAACCATATCTATATTAAAATTAGCTCAAGTCTTCTCCGTTAGAGGCGATAGCCTTCTTATACCAATAGAAGCTATCCTTGCGGGAACGCTCCAGCGTCCCCTGTCCATGGTCATCCTGATCCACATAGATGACTCCATAGCGCTTGGACATCTCCGAGGTAGAAGCGCTGATGATATCAATGGCTCCCCAGCTTGTATAGCCCATCACCTCGACACCATCCATGACGGCTTCCTTCATCGCGGTAATATGCTTGCGCATGTAGTCAATTCGATACTGATCATGAATGGAGCCATCCGCTTCCACCTGATCTCGTGCGCCGAGACCATTCTCAACTACAAATAGTGGTACACCGTAGCGGTCATACAGCTCCTTCAGGACAATACGCAGCCCAAGCGGGTCCATCTGCCAGCCCCATTCCGTGACCTCCAGGTTCGGATTCTTGACCGAGCTGTAGAGGTTGGCGCCCGTCACACCATATTTCTCAGGCGTCGTCGTGGATACCAATGAAGTGTAATAGCTGAAGGAGATGAAATCTACCGTATACTTCCGCAGAATTTCCTCATCCTCTGGCTCCATCACCACGGTAATCCCCTGCTCGGCAAAATAACGATGGATAAAGGCAGGATAGACTCCCCGTACCTGTACATCCGTATGCAGCAGATTCAACTGATTATCGACCAAGGCTTGATGAACGTCATCCGGACTGCTCGTAGCTGGATAGTGAATCATTCGTGCTAACATACAGCCAATCTGGAACTCGGGATTAATCTCACGGGCAAGCTTGGTAGCCAGACTGCTGGCAACGAACTGATGATGCAGCGCCTGATAGGAGGCTTCCTGTACGTTCTCCACCCGGTCCTCCACTACACCGCCGCCAGTGAACGGTTCAATGATCGTCGTATTAATCTCGTTGAAGGTAAGCCAGTATGTGACGAGATCCTTGTAGCGATTCATGACGGTCTCGGCATATTTCAGATAGAAGGCTACTACCTTCCGATTCGTCCAGCCTCCATAGTTCAGTACCAGCGAGATCGGCATTTCGTAATGAGAGAGCGTCACAATCGGCTCGATGCCATGCTTCTTCATTTCTGTAAAGACGTTCTCATAGAATTGTAGACCTTGCTCGTTCGGCTCTGCATCATCCCCGTTCGGGAAAATACGTGCCCAGTTAATGGATAGGCGGAATGCCTTGAAGCCAAGCTCTGCGAACAAGGCGATATCCTCTTTATACCGATGATAAAAATCGATGCCGTATCGCTTCGGATATCCCTCGGCACTCTGATGGGCAATAGCCTTCTCAATCGTCTCACTGCTGACGTGCATCAAGGCTTTGAGATTCGTGTAGTCCTTCTTCTCGAAGTAAGGGACCATATCTGCCGTCGATAGTCCTTTGCCTCCTGCATCAAAGGCACCCTCTGCCTGATTGGCAGCAATTGCCCCTCCCCACATGAAATGCTGCGGGAATCCCTTCAGGTAATCTTTTGGCAGCTTCGGGTTGGCTGTCATATTATCACTCCTCATCAAGAATTAGATGTCGTCTTCACTTCAAGCACTGGCTGAGTAGCAGATACCTCACCAAGCTTCAGAGCCTGAATCGATTCATATTCAGCCGTATTGGTCACGACCATGACGCTAGTGATGTCGTACTGCTCGGCAATCTTATCCAGCTCGAAGCTCAGCAGCTTGTCGCCGGCCCGCACAATATCTCCAGTCTGAACATACGCTTCGAAGAATTGACCGCGCAGCTTCACAGTATTGATACCTATATGGATTAGCAGCTCTGCCCCTTGCTCACTGCGAATGACGATGGCATGCTTGGTCTTGAATACATTCATGATCTTCCCGTTCACCGGAGACACCAGTTCACCATTCGCCGGAACGAAGCCGATGCCCTTACCCATCATTTCCTCGCCAAAGGTCGGATCATTCACCTCGTTTAGTGGAATGATCTTGCCATTCACAGGTGAGCCCACTGTCTCATCATGAAGCTCATAATGCTCCTCCTCCACAGTCGTGACGGAAGAAGTTGAAGACTCGGATACCGCTTGACCTTCAGCAGCCTTCCCCTGCTCACCTTCCAGTGGTGCAACAGCGTCCTCCTTGATCCCCATAATAACGGAAGCCACCAACGATACTACGAACGCAATCGCCAGACCACCCAGCGCATAGCCGAAGGTAGGACCGATGAAGGCAGGGATGCCTGGCAGACCACCATTTCCAGCTAGTACATAGGCATTAACACCGAACATCAGGGCGAAGCCGCCACCAGCAGCACTACCGATCATTCCAGCTACGAATGGCTTCTTGTAGCGCATATTAATTCCGTACATCGCCGGCTCGGTCACACCCATGAGCGCGGTAATGGAGGTTGATAATGCCAATGATTTCAGCTTCTTATCCTTAGCACGGATGAATACCCCTGCAGTCGCACCTGCCTGCCCCATATTGGAGATATACGTAAGTGGCAGAAATTTATCAAAGCCCAGATTCGCCAGATTGCTGAGAATGACCGGAACTAGCGCATAGTGCATTCCCGTCATGACGATTAGTGCCATACCGCCTCCCAAGAGAAGCCCTGCCAGCAAGCCGCCCTCGGACAGCAGCCAGTTGATCCCGCCAGACAAGCCGTTACCGATCAGCGTACCGAGTGGTCCAATAGCAATCATCGTAATCGGGACGACAACGAGCAAGCTGAAGAGCGGAACGAGCAGCAGCTTCAGCGAAGCTGGGATGATGCGGTTGAAGCCCTTCTCTACATAAGACAGCAGCCAGATGGAGAGCAGAATGGGAATGACCGATGATGCGTAGCTTACCGATACGACCGGAATTCCCAAGAAGCTGACCGGATTGCCGCTGGATAGCAGCGCGCCGATGTCCGGTGCCATCAAGGTCATACTGACCGCAGCCGCTACATATGGATTGGCATTGAATTTACGAGCTGCGCTGAAGGCAATCAGCATCGGCAGGAAATAGAACACACTGTCCCCGATTGCTGATATAATGCGGTACGTATCTGTACCTGCTGTTGCCCAGCCCAGAGACACGAACAGTGCAATGAATCCTTTGAGCAGACCCGCTCCAGCTACAGCCGGCAAAATCGGTGCAAATACACTCGCAATGAATTCGAACAGGCGAGATATGACATTTTTGGAGCTTGCGCCTTCTGTGGGTACTTCCTTCTTCTCTTTCAAGTCGGGATGCTGCTCCGTCAACGCATCGAACACCTTGGATACGTCATTGCCAATAATGACCTGATACTGCTCCCCAGCAATGTTCGTACCCATAACCTTATCTAGTCGCTCCAGCGCTCCTTTATCCGCCTTGGCGTTATCCTTCAGCTCAAAGCGGAGCCGAGTTACACAGTGATAGACAGAATTAATATTGCTCTTACCGCCGACACTCTCCACGATTTTCTTCGCTGTCTCCTGATGATTCAAGAGGAATCCCCCCATTTTCAATTTGTTGAACCAATACAAAAAACCGGACAATGACAAAGAGAGTCCGCGTCTGCGTTCCATCCTCACATCATCCGGGTATTGCCTGATTGAACAGTAACAAGCCCGTAAGCTTTATTTTCTTTTCAGTAGTCTTTCCAGATGAAGCGTCAGATAGAGCTGCTCCGCATGTGTCATATCGTATCCATAGTTCTTTCGAATGAAAGACTCAATTTTGGTGATACAGCTGAAGGTCTGCGGATAATTTTTGCGAACGACGTCATAAAGATACTGCTCTGCATCATCATGGGCGGTATGTGTAATCACACGCTGGCAGAAGTACTTCAGATGAGTGATGAAGCGAAAATAGTTAACGTTCTCCTCATCGAACTCCACATTGAAGTGGTATTTAATAATATTCATAATCTCCTGCAGCAGCTGCATCAGATGCGCGACATCGTTCATGGAATCATTGATCTCTGCATTAATGAAATGAAGGGCGATGCTGGAGATCTCCTCCTTCGGGAACTCAATGCCTAGTCGTTCGCGCAGAAGCAAAAGCGATTCCTTCGCCACATCATACTCCGCCTTGTAGAAGTGCTGAACCTCCCAAGCCAGGGGATTAAGAGTGATCATGCCCTCTTTGATTCGTTTAATGGCAAAGTGAATGTGATCCGACAGAGAAATATAGATCCCGTCACTGATCGTCTTATTCAGTTGCCGCCGTGCCAGACTGACAATATCATCTGTCACCTGCATAATTTCAATGGGCGTCTCCATCAGTGTGGCCTTGAACTTCTCATAGATGGCATCATTCTGGAGCTGGAATATCTTTTCCACCCTACTGTCGTCAATCTCATCACCTACACGGTTGTTGAAGCCAATGCCCCGGCCGAGGATCAGTAGCTCCTTCCCCCGCTCATCCAATGAACTGACGATATTGTTGTTGAACACCTGTTTGATAATCATAGCAACCACCTGTTTTGAGGGAATAAAAAAAAGCGGGCAACACAACAATAGCCCAATGTACATCACTGTACAACGGAACTACTGTGGTATTGCCCGCGTTACCGGTAACAAGCCTCACCTACAAGATAACATAGAGTGAAAGCGGTGTCCACAGTGAATAAATATATTATTACCCTTTTACTAGGAAAACAGACGCTCCAGACATAGATGAACGAGCTATTAGACAGGCTGCCACTACCAACTACGCATTAGCGATACACATTAGCATAAATTAGAGTTATTCCAACTATAGCCTGCCTTCTTAACTTCATCTGATGTCGGTTAACCCAGTGGAAGATATTCAAAGTAATCAAACCACGCCTCGCGAGACTGTTGATCCAGATCCTGAGCGCACATGCCGACGAAAGCGCCTGTAAAGCCGAGTTTGCCTCCGTATTCGTCGGATAGCGTACCCATATCCTGCGGTGTGCATACAGCTGTCCAGCTCTCCCCATCCGGTGACGCATAGAACATTAATTCATGCTCATGAATAACTGCCCTCAGGTAATACCGCTCCCAATCCTTCACGCACAGCTGCATAGCGAAGACTTCTTCGTACTTCCCTGCTCTGGACATCACGACGCCTAGTGCTGCTCCACGAACCTCATCGCCCGTTACCCGCAAATAATAATAGTCGCTGTCATCGTAATAACAGACCAGACCAGCCATCTGCATAAAGCCATCGGGCTTGAATTCCATGCATGTCTCTATGGCACAGTGAACATGCTGGATCGGGCGGGCTACCAGACTCTGCTCATGCATGGAAGCCAAGGATTCTCGGCCACGCAGGCGCAGGAACCCGGGACGGTCCGTCAAATCGACCCATGAAGGGTCAAAGGGAACGCGCAAGCTCTGATAATCTGGACCCAACTCAGGACGATCAAAATGATCCCTCGCCTCAGGACGTGGAAAAGGATGACTGGGTAGCTGCGGCCCTTCCACTTCAAGGGCTGGTAATTTGCCTCCTTGTGCCAGTCGAAGCCAGCCATCGTCGGTCCAGCTGCATTTTTGAATTGCGGTCTCCCTGCCTAGCGGATTCATCTTGGTAGTGCCTGGTAGCGGCCGTGTACACAAATGAGCCATGTACCATTCCCCATCCGGAGTCTCAACTAAGGATCCATGCCCTGCCTGCTGGAGCGGATGCAAAGGCTCATGGGCCGTGGTCAGGAGTGGAAAGTTCGGGTCTGTCTCATAAGGACCGAAGAGACTGTGGCTACGTGCCAGCGTAATCATATGGTTGACGCCTGTACCACCTTCCGCCGTAATCAGATAATAATATTCGCCGCGTTTGAATAATTGTGGTCCCTCGGTAACACCAATGGAGGTGCCATGATAAATATCGTGAACAGGACCGACCAAAGCCTCCTGCTTGGGGTCATACTCCTGCATGACAATGCCGGAGAAACTGGAATGATTCTGACGAAAATCCCAGCGCATGTTCAGCAGCCATTTGCGACCATCATCGTCGTGGAACAGGAACGGATCAAATCCGCTGCCGTTCAATCGCACGGGTGCGCTCCAGGGTCCCTCAATGTTTGTGGACGTTGTAAGATAATTATGCAGATCCTTGTATACCCGATGACGTGACCGCACATTGGTGAACAGCAAATAAAATAATCCATCCTGATAGGATAAAGCCGGAGCCCAGATTGAGCCGGATGCCCCGTTCCCGCGCAGGTCCACCTGGCTAGATTCCGTCAGCACTCTCCCAGCTAGGCGCCAATGTACCAAATCTCGGGAATGGTGAATCTCGACACCAGGGAACCACTCGAAGGTCGAGGTCGCGATATAATAATCTGCACCCACACGGATGAATGACGGATCAGGCTTACAGCCTGCAAGAACAGGATTGACAATGGTGCTCATATTTTCGAATCAGCCTCCTATAGTGATCATTCAGCAATTGCCTTGCTTGCCTCCGATGACAATGACCTATTGTCCCGATATGAAAAAAACGTCTCTCGACGTCTTCTCCTTGTATCTCTAAGTCTGCACAGCCTGTATGCAGGAACGCATGCGCCGCATGTCATCATGGATATGCACAGCGGATGTGCACAGCTTGCTTAGTCTTAGCCCTTGGTGGCTCCAGATGAGATTCCCTTTATAAAATATTTTTGCAGCGAGACAAATACAATCAACACCGGTACGACGGAGATCGCCGTTCCAGCGAAGATCATGTCCCATCTGGACGAGAATTCCCCGATATAACGGTATATTTCAACGACCAACGTCTTCGGTTCGCCTGATGGCAACACCAGCATGGGCAAGAGAAAATCATTCCAGATCCCTAGTCCATTCAAGACGACCATACTCGCTGTAACTGGACCAAGCAGCGGAAATACAATTCTCCAAAAGATACCGTAACGGTTGCAGCCGTCAATCTCCGCTGCTTCTTCAATCTCCTTCGGGATTCCCTTCACGAAGCTGGTATAGAGCAGGCAGCCAAAGCCAACGGCGCCAGCAACATAGACCATAATCGGCCCAGCCAGACTTCCGTACAGCCCGAGCATTCTTAGCTCCTTGAACAATGGAATCATGTACGCCTGAAAAGGAATCATCATCCCGGCCAGGAAGTACAGGAAGATCAAGTTCGTCCATCTGGCATTTCTTCGCTCAATGGCATAGCCTGCCATCGGAATCACAAGAATCTGTGCCACGATTGACACCACGGTCAGAATGAGACTGTTCAGAATGGCGCGCGGGAACTCTGTCTCTGTCAGCAAGTACCGGAAGTTCTCCAGATACAATGAGGTCGGAAAGGACAGCGCATCCCGCATAATCTCTGCATTACTCTTGAAGGCAGACATCAGGTTAAAGAGAATCGGAAAGAAGAAAATGGCCGCTACTAGCAAAGTAACTATGAATAGTAGTATATCGGTCATTCTTTTGCGTGCTTGTGTGCTCATCTCAATACTGCACCTCCCTCTTGCGCAGGATCTTCACCTGAATAATCGTAATGATCATGATGATCAGGAAGAGCACCATAGCAAGCGCCGTGCCGAAGCCTTGTCTCAGCTCACCGAAGCCGACCTTGTAAATGATGTACGTCAGGGTCTCTGTAGCGAATCCTGGTCCACCATCCGTCATGACAGCAATCTGATCGAAGATCTTCAGCGCACTGATCATCGACAATACCAGACAGACCGTCAGAGAGCCTGCCAGCAGCGGGAAGGTAATGAAGCGGAATTGCTGCCAGCCGTTCGCACCGTCAATACTCGCAGCCTCCGAGAGCTCGGCGGGAATCCCCTGCAGGCCAGCCAGATAGATGATCATATAGTAGCCCGCTCCCTTCCAGACGGTGGACAGCACGACGGCAACCATGGCGTACTTGGGATCGCCCAGCCAGTCCAGAGCCCAGCTTCCCAGCCCGATCACATTCAGCATCTGATTCACTACGCCGAAATTGTAATTCAGGAGCATCGCCCACACGAAGCCCATGACAATGCCGCTCAGCAATGTAGGGAAGTAGAAGATGCTGCGGAACAAATTGCGAAACCACTTGACCTTATCGACCATGAGCGCCATAGCTATGGCAGCAATATTCTCCAGTACGACGAGACTCACCGTCAAAATCAATGTATTCTTCAGCGCATTATGCACTCGCGGACTATTCAGAATTTCTACAAAATTAGCAAATCCAATATAACGAATATCCTCACTGATGCCGTCCCAGGAGGTAAAGCTGAGATACATGCTGCCGAAGGTCGGCACGATCACGAACAAGGTGTAGAGAATGAACGATGGAAGGATGAACAATACGGCATACGTGTGCAGCTTTTTTTTCTTTGGACGAAGGGGCGCTTCAGCAGCGCTTCTCTCCGTGGATGAGGCGGGTGCCCCCATACCTAACACTCCTTTCCTGAACCGAGGAGGGAGCAGCTCTCGCTGTGTCGCCCTCCACTTGTATATCTCTTTTGCTGAATATCGCTTTTGTTTACACTTTATGTGATGCTACTGCTTACATCGAATTCGCCTTCACCTGATTGTCATACTCTGCATCCACCTGCTGCATGTAGGTCTTCACATCTCCATCACTGATGACCATTTCCTGTAGCTTCTTGTAATACCAATTGCGGAACTGCGGCGGAATCAGATTATCGCCCCACCAGTTATTGATCGCAAGGGATTTAGTGACCTTCGGATCGGCAATCAGCTCCAGCGCTACCTTCATGGCTTCATTGCTCTCATACGTCACCTCTGCCTTGGTAGAAGCGATGGCGTTCATACTCGCCAGATAATCGGCATACTGCTCGGGTTCAAAGAAGAAGCGGATGAATTCCTTGATCGCCTCCGTCTTCTCGGGGTCCTTCGCCGCTTCGGCGGACAAGGACCAGCCAGCTGGCGATGGAAGGCCGATGACATTGATGTTGCCCTGACGATCAGGAACGGCATAGAAGCCATAATCAAAATTCGGGTCCGCCTCCTCAATCTGCGAGAACATCCAGGTACCCGAGAAGAGCTGAGCGGCCTTACCTGATACAAGAATAGATGCAGTCTGATTATCCCCGGTACTAAGCCAGCCTTTGTCCACATAATTCTGGAATAGCTGCTTGAAGTCTGTCATGGCCTGCACGACATTCTCGTCCGTGAAGCTCACCTGCTTGGCGGTCTTCTTGGAGTTCCAGTCTGGATCTTGCGCATAGACATTGTCGATCAGGAATTTATTGACCCAGAAGCCCATATGAAATATATCCTTGCCGCCGACTACGATCGGCGTAATTCCGCTAGCCTTGAGCTTCTCCTGAATAGCGATGAACTCATCGTAGGTGGTAGGAAGCTCCGTAATTCCGGCATCCGCGTAAGCCTTCTTGCTGTAGATAATCCCCTGCGGAACGTTCACGGCAATGGGCGCATTCCATACCTTCCCATCCACCTCTGGTGGTGAATCGAAGAGCTCCAGCAGGTCCGCTGGAAGCTCGACGATCTTGCCTGCCTCCGCGAAGACCTCGGTATCGCGCATTTCTACCAAATCAGGGAACTCCCCAACAGCATCCTTTGTCTTCAGCCAATCCAGATACGCGCTGCTGCTCGTTTCACTGAGATCCTTGATTTCAATGTCTGGATGTTGTGCCATGAAAGTCTCAACTGCAGTTGCTATAGCCTTTTTGGCAGCCGGATCACCCGAGGCATAGCCGATCGTGAAGCTGACCTTTTTGGCCCCACTCGGTGCCTCTTCTCCACCGGCTCCCGGACTGGCATTACCTCCACAAGCACCAAGCAGCAACGCTGTCGCCAGCATGATTGCGGATAACTTGAATTGTGATGCTTTTCTCATTTTTAACATTGTGGTCCCCCCTTTGTAGTCAACCCAGCATGTTTCGTCATCGGAGAACGCATTCACCATTGTCAGTGAACTTATTCTATCTGATTGGTAAGCGTTTTCTAAGATTAGAATAGCATTCGTTCCGGTAGCCTTGAATGAACTTTTTTAAGCGCCGTATGCGGGAAATTTAAGCTTATGAAAAAGAACGGAGACTCGTCTCCGTTCTTAGCATTTCTCTGTGATGCTCCCCCAGATACTACTACAACGCACTGGATTCCTGTAATACCCTTTGCTGATTCAATAGAGACCTATCAGGGCTGCTCCGATTTCGGCAAGGGAAATACCAGCAGCACGGAGGTACCGATTCCTTCATGACTGCTTACCGACAATCCGTATGGTTCACCATACGAGGAGCGAATGCGTTCGTGGACATTTTTCAAGCCAATGGATTTTCTCGGCGCGACCGGGTCACGAAGCAGGCACTCCAGCCGTGACAGGCTCTCCTTGTTCATCCCGATGCCGTCATCATAGATGGTGATGGCCAGATCATGAGGTCTCTTTTCGACCGTGATGCCTACCGTTCCTTTCTTCTTCTGGCGCAAGCCATGCTGAATGGCATTCTCCACAATCGGCTGAAGACTTAATTTCAAAATCGGCCAATCCATAAGTACGTCCGGTGCGATATCGTAACGAAGAGCGTATCTGTTATCGAAGCGAACAGAAATGATGTAGAAATAATCTTGCAGATGCTCAAGCTCTTGAGCCAGACTGACCCGATCCTCTCCATAATCAATGACATATTTCAGCTGATTGGATAACGAATGAATCATATCCGCTACCTCATGAGCCTCCTTATCTACCGCATTCATACGAATAACCTCTAATGTATTGTAGAGATAATGCGGCCTGATCTGGCTCTTGAGTGCATTCAGCTCCGTTTGCTTTTGCTTGATCTGGGCCACATACGCCTCATCAATATACACTTGCAGACGCTCTACCATTCGGTTAAAGCCTTGTGTCAGGCGGCCTAATTCATCGTTGCTAGTCACCGGAAGTCTAATATCCAACCGACCAGATTCCACGACGGACATGTGCCGCATCAGATTGCGAATCGGGGCAGCGAGCCGACGTGAGAACCAGGTACCCATGATGATCAGTGCAGTCGTACAGATCAGGATAGCCGTATACACCGTAGCTCTGGCAGAGAACAGCTGCTCGAATAAGCCTTCGCGATGAATGCCCGCAATCAGCCTACCATTTACAAAAGGAATCTCCTCCTGCATGACCAGCACCTCATTGTTCCTTTGCATCAGCAAAGCGTCCTCGATTCTCCGAATCCCATGATTGCTAAAATAGACGCTGTCATGCTCCCCAACAAGGATCAGCTCATCCTTCTCGCCCAAATATAGCTCGTTCAAAAATGGCTTGAACACGGATATATCCACGTCCATATATAGGGTACCCACTACCTTCGGCTCTGCCGTGAGCTTGCCTGAGGTGTCGATCAGATTACGGGCGATCGTGAACACTTCACGATCGGCGCCAATGAAGTAACTATCTGCATGTGTCGGAAAAAACGCAACTTTGGAGGGCTGCCTCATCAATTGCTCGTTCCAGTGCTGGAGCGGAAGCTCCTCGCTACGAAGCCCCCTGTTCTCCTTTTCCTGATAGTAGAGCTTGCCATCCATGTCACGCACGAAATAAACGCTCGTAATATATGCATCGCTATAGAGAATTGTCTTCAGGAATGAATCAATGGGCGTTGAGTTAATCTGCTCCATCTCATTCACATTATAGGTCTGGTTCTGCCGTATACTGTCTGATAGTCCTTCGTAGCGCCCCGTATACATGAGCTTGGATATATCATTATATTGTTGGAACGCAGAATCCAGATTATAGCTCATATAGAGCACCATCTGCTGTAGATTACCTGTGGTATATCGCTCTACGTACGTTGAGAACACTTGCACGGACAGGTAACTGAGCGCAAATAAGGGGATCAGGCCAACCAGAATAAATGAAGCCGAGAATTTTACAAATATACTCCTGGGGAAACGCTTCCATAATCGCATGTAGAAGCACCTCCTTCCTATGACTGCTGCTTGCGAAAGGCCTGTCTGTATTCCTGCGGTACTTGGCCGAATTTTTTCTTGAACATGTCACTGAAGTGCCTTACATGGTTATAGCCTACGCGCTCAGCAATCTCATATACCAGGAGATCTGTCTCCAGCAGTAGCTTGAGCGCTTGTTCCATCCGGACCTCGGTTACATAGCTTTTGAAATTTTGCCCGGTGTGCTTTTTGAAAAAGCTGCTAAAATAATATGGATTCATGTAAGCGAGTGCTGCCATGGAATCCAGGGTAATCTGGCTTGCATAGTGCTCCTCGATATAGCCCTTAACCTTGGAGAGCACAAGGATTTCTTTACCTGCCAGCCTGCGCTGCAATTGCTGCTGCATGTCAGACAGCATCGTCATCATAAGAAGCTCAACGTCCGCATAACAAGGGCAATGGACTAGACCCTCCATTAATCCTTGCTCGGCGAGCAGTTCCTCCGCTCCTCCGGTTAGCTTCATCATCTCCCGGTTAAGAGCAATCAGGACATCATACACTGTCGTAATGGCAAGACTTTTATTATATCCAGCCTGAACACGGATCAGCGTCAGCAACTCTCTTGTCATGTGCTGGATGGCTTCTTCCTCCTGCGCAGGTAATGCCTGCGCCAGCTTGGACTGTAGCTCTGAGATAGACTGTGCGGGCTGCACATCACCACTCATCAGCTCTTCCTTCTTCAAATCCTCCTGACTAATTACACGATGAGGGCCGATAAAATATTTAAGATCAAGCGCTTTCAGGGAAGTGCGGTACGATTGCTTGGCTTCGCCAATACGTGTCACAGCTTGACCAATACCTATGGATACCCTCAGCTTCAGGTAGCTCTGAACCTTGTGAAGTAGATCCAACGCCAGTTGATTCGGTGCTTGAGAATCATCATGCTGCAGCAAGAGAGCAAATCGTCCATCCTTGAACAGCAACAGTCCCTTCTCTCTCGTCCCCTCCAGACCTTCCAATGTCTCCCGAATAATGTTGGATAACGCAAAATGCACCAGATTCCGTTCCCGCTCATCCCAGCGTGAGCCATCTGTCTGCTCATCCATCTCCAGTACACTAACCGTTGCATATCGACTGGTTCCCAATGCTCCGATGTCCTCCAGTTCAACCAGTGCCTTCTGGTCACCATTCAGTAGCCCGTCCAGAAGCTGCTCAATGGTGGTTGAGCGATTCTTCTTCTCGTAATAGCTCAGCTTTTCCTTATTACGCTCGTCCATGCTCTCCTCACGAATCATGGATACGGCCTTTTTGACAACAGCTTCAAGCTGATTCTTATTAATAGGCTTCACCAGATAATCCAGGGCACCCAGTTGAACAGCCTGCTGAGCATAGCTGAACTCCTGAAAGGCACTAATGAAGATGACCTTGATGTGGCGTCCCGACTTATTCAGCTCTGACATAATCTCGAGTCCACTGCCTCCAGGCATGCTGATATCACTAATGATGAGCTGTGGGTCATGAACAGCAATCAGCTGACGCAGCTCCTCACCGTCTCCCGCTTCACCCGATATAGTTAAGCCAAGCTCCTCCCACGCCAGAAGCTTTTTTAAGCCACGCAAAATGATCGGTTCATCATCTGCCAGTAATAATTTTATAGCTTCCATACATGACTCCTTCCCGTATGCAGCTGTCAGTATGTGACTGAGAGACTGGATTTAGATGATTATCTCGATTATATACTCTGGATTCAAATCAGAAAAACAACAAAATCACGACTTGCAAAGGCAAGACGTGATTTCTCTGGACAAACGAACAAAAAAAGCCCCTTGCACACGGCGGCTTCTCTTATACTATAGCTTGATCATATGTAATATTGCATTCTGATAGTGATTTCGTCTTCTTATTGCTATCCTCTGGATTCAACACGAACTCACGAATTCATGTCTAATGGCTCATTGATTATTTCACAGTAGGAAGAGAGATGAGTCCATGATCGCTATGATCTCTTTCTCTGCTCACCATCTCAGCAAGCTTGGGAAGTCGGTGTATGAATATATCAAAAAACTGATCATCAAAGAATAGCTGTAATCCCAATTGCTCCTCAGGCTCTACCGTGTGCTGATCCGACTCATGTACGTGTGCTGATTCAGATTGCTGTAGATGTTGCCCATCCTTCAATTGGCTTGCTTGTGCTTGGTACGATTCCATGGTCTCTCCTCCTTGAAGCTAAGTTTAGAAAATAATTCCTTATATCTTAGAATATATCAATTTCCAATCAATTTCTCACATAATTTATTCTACAGCGGTTTAAATGAAAAAAAATCGTACATAAGGGCAGAACCTTGATGTACGAGCGGGCGACAGATTATATCGGCTATAAATGCAGAATTCCTCGATCAAGGGATACCGCCACAGCCTCTGAGCGGGAATCTACACCTAGCTTATTGTAAATATTCGTGAGATGCGCCTTGACGGTTCGCTCCGATATGCCCAGATCAAAGGCAATCTCTTTACTGCGAAAACCACGGGCGACAGCTTGC
Organism: Paenibacillus massiliensis 2301065 = DSM 16942; assembly: GCF_000377505.1. GTDB lineage: Bacteria > Bacillota > Bacilli > Paenibacillales > Paenibacillaceae > Paenibacillus > Paenibacillus massiliensis. Next base: position 128,341 of record NZ_KB898185.1, read on the forward strand.
AGAATCGTTAGCTCTTTCTCTGTCATTAGCGATTGCTCCTGCTGCATAGAAGTCGAGGAGGCGGGTCTGAGCGAGCTGGCAAATACCTTGGCTGTAATCTCCGGCTGCAGCAGCGTCTCCCCACGCAAAGCGGATTCAAGGGTACGAAATAGATTATCCCGGCTCGTATCCTTAAGCAGATACCCTTTGGCACCGAGAGATAGTCCCTTGACCATCAGGTCATCCTCGTTGTATGTGGTCAATATAATGACTGGAGTTGTCATTTGCCTGTCCCGCATAGCCTCCATCGTCTCCAGGCCACTCATGACAGGCATGTTCAGGTCCATCAGAATAACATGAGGCTCAAGCTCCTCCATCAGACGGAGTGCTGTTCGTCCCTCCTCTGCTTCACCAATCACTTCATACTGCTGGTCTGTCTCCAGAATCAGCTTCAGACCTTCCCTGACCACCCAGTGGTCATCTACAATCAGTACTTTGTATTTCATACCTAGGCCTCCTTTGCAATAGGCACCTCGATCTCAATGGTTGTTCCTTTCTGGGTAGTGCTTTCAATCTCAATAGTCCCACCCAGCAGTCGTACACGCTCTTTAATGCCGATTAGTCCATAATGTCCAACCCTCTTCCCAATCATTCGAGTGTTGAAGCCCTTGCCGTCATCCCGAATGACGGTGAGTAGCTGCTGTTCATACTGGACAATACGAATAAAGAGATGGCGCGCGTGCGCATGCTTGGCCACATTGGTCAGACACTCTCGAATGATATGCTGCCCATGCTCCAGAACAAGTATAGGCAATGTAGTCTTCAGATCCAGCTCCAGTTGGACAGGAATCCCCGTCGCGAGCGTGAATCGCTCAATCTCCTCACGCACAGATTCAGAAAAGTCGATCTCCACAGCAGGCTGGGATCTAAGATCATCGATCGCCTGCCTTGCCTCGGCAAGTGCACGTCGTGCCTGAGACATAGATTGCTGTACAATTTCGTGGGCTCGCTTCGTACCGCCCTTAGTCAGATGGGCGTCTATTGCCTCCAACTGCATAATGATTCCCGCCAGGCCCTGTGCAAGCGTGTCATGCAGGTCACGTGCCATACGTTGTCGTTCGTTGGCAAGTGTAAGCTCTTCAACCTTCTTATGAGCCATCTCCAGCTCTCTCAGAAATGTCTGCGCCTGCACCCTGGCATGAACCTGCTTGAAGAAAAAAGAAGCATAGGCCACTACAACGACGACTATGTTAATTAAGAACGGAAATAAAAAGCCAACACCCTCCGCATCCTTCAGCCACACAATCAGCACCCCGAACAGGGAATACAGCACCAGGAACAGTACGGACACCTTGAGCGGATGATAATAGACCCCCACGCTCTGCCCGATCAGGACGGGAATCAATCCGATGAGGATTCCATAAAAGCCGTGCGGAAGCACCAAGGCACTCGCCACGATAATTACTCCCTGTAACGCAAAGTACAGCCAGGGCTTGTAGCTGACCATTTGGTGAGAATACCAGTAGCAAGCAACATGTAATCCCATAAGACAGGAGAATAACAGGCTCCTGAGCAGCAACGGCTCAGCCATATATTGCGAGATCATCACATGAGCATATACCAGCGCGACCAGCAAAATGACTGGGATTCGCGAAGGCGTAAGCTTGTCCGATTCAATCAGCATAATTTTTTTGCTATAATTCATCCTTCACCTCTTGCTGCCTCCGATAGGGCCGCCATAACAATAATAATCTAATAATACCTGCAAAAGTCCAATAAAAAAACGTACACAAGGGCAAATTTGTGTACGTTCGGGCAATCGTGTATGTACTTTCGCTTATTAATGCTTGTACATATTATGGATGAATCTCGTCTGTCATTTTGTTCATGGTTCTCTCAGATACTACACGTCTTGCAGTTACATAACGATCCTTATAGTATTTCTCGGACAGCTTGCTGATAATAACGCCTCTGCTTGTCGACGAATGGGCAAAGGTATTGTCACCCATATAGATACCCGCATGAGAGATGCTGCGTCCATTCGTATTGAAGAACACCAGATCTCCTATTTGCAGATCATCCTGGTCGACCTCAGTTCCTGCCATGGCCTGGGATTGCGAGGTCCGCGGCAGATCTTCACCATATTTCTCCATTATGTATAAAATAAATCCCGAGCAATCAAAGCCCGCTGTAGTCGTTCCACCCATTCTGTACGGGGTGCCAATTAATTCATCAACCTGACTTTCAATTCTTACAGCACTTGCGGAGCTGACTCCTGCCAAGGAAGACCAGAGTATAGCTGCTCCCAATGCGCCTGTTAACCACTTTTTCAACTGAAAAATCCTCCTTCGGTGCCTACGGAGTTAGCTAAGGGTTCGGTTGAAGGTCACCTAGAATATCTGCGGCCCAGCAGATTCATTCACCCAAATCGGGGTCCCCCGTTCTCACATACATGAAATTCGGCAAATTATTAAATTTTTGTAACCATAAATAATGTAGTACATGTTGAGGTATTCTGTCAAATGCATATCGGAAAAAGTTACAATTTTTTTTCGAATCCTTCCTCCACCATTACAATATCATCAACGATATCACCTGCAATATCACACAACTATACGACATAACCCCCATCTGTACAGAACCGATGCCGACGCTACGGTTTCTGAGTGCACAGTGGGGGCTTACGCAATAATGACGCAATTAGCAGTGATCATACCATTTGCGGTGATGATGCCACTAGTTTGTGTGTTGATATGAGAAGTCAGTTATGTGCCGAACGTATAATCAGACGAGCTCTTTAACCATACGAAATAAGGAGAAGCCCGGTCTATTAATCTTGCCTGATACCACGTATCCTACTCGTTCATATAGCTTCGCCGCCCGTGGATTGTCCTGCCGTACAGTCAGGGAACTCCTTGAGTATCCTTGAAGCTGTGCTTGTTGTTCCGCAAAATGGAGCAATTGTGTACCGATCCCGAGCCCTCTGCTCTCAGGCAGCGTAGCCAGGGTACCGATATGGTATTCCCCTTCATAGCCTTCTTTAAGAGTCAGCATCGAAAAGAAGGCTCCTGGATGTAGCAAGCTGTACTTGATCAGCTCCAAATTGCGGAGCGCCCAAAGCTTCTTCGCCGTCGGCCAAGCTAACTGCTGGAGCAGCCCTATGGGATAACATGTAACTATGCCGAGCGTTTTGCCCTCGACTTTGGCTTCGTAGGCATATTGATGACTGAAACGGTTATAGCTGTTCTTCCAGAGCTTTTCCAGTGTCGATTGTATGATCTTCTCGTCTCTCGAGCCAGCCAGAGTATATGCCACCGAATCCAGTGCCATCCGATTAAGCCGGGACCCTGCTAACGAGTCAGGATGCGCTTTGACGATTGATATTTCTGACATGTCATCACTCCTTCACTGCTTGCTTATCATACTTATTACATGCCGACCGTTATACCCATATGACTTCTTCTATTCAAATATTCAGGCAAGAGATTCTTTCTTACTTGTCACTAGTTTCTATCTCCCTCTGTTCATCAGACCCTGGGAATAATAATCCCTTCCACGTCTACATGCACGGCTCGAATGACTAGCCCCGTGAGACTCTCCATCGTCTCTCTGACGTTGCGTTGAAGCTCTCGACCTACTTCGTGGACATGGCTTCCATATTGCACAATAATGCCTACACGGATGTCCAGACTTGTCTCGTCGCTAGTCAGACTGATCCCTCCGCTACTCTGTCCGGTCATTTTTTGGGCCAATCCCTCTATCAGCTTAGTGGATATGGCTGTTACACCTTGTGTAGCAAGAACCGTCCTACTAACCGTTTTGAAGACTACAGCCTTTGAGGACCTTATATCAATTCTGTATTTCTTACAACTATCCTCTCTTCAGCGCATCCATGCCAGCGGTCTCTTACCTGGATATCCTCTACCCATGTCTTCACGCTATATGGTTACCTTACGCAATGTGGTCATCTTCAAGCTATATGGTCATCTTCAAGCTATATTTTCAACTTTACGCTATATGGCCCGCGGTTACGCTGTACGATCACCTTTATGATGTATGGTCTTCTTCCATGCAAAATGTACTCCTGATGAACGAGATGGCACGTCGCGCCGCTGGACTTCCTTTCTTCCAGGATATCGCTGCCAGGCCAATCGTGCGGTAGGCTTGAGGCGCAAGCGGTCGCACTGCCAACCCTTCTGGCAAGGCGTTCAGTATCGTACCTGGAAGGATGCTAATGCCCAGACCCTTCTGCACCATCGCCATAATCGCATGGTCATCCTCTAGCTTGAATCTGGTCCGCACGCTCCCGCCCTGCTCATTCAGCCATCTATGTAGGTCTCTATCGCAGCCCTTCGCGGGCATAATGAACGCTTCGTCTCTAATCTGCTCTGCCGTCACCATTTCCTCCACACACAGTCTATGATCCTCTGGAAGAACGCACAGCAGTTCATCCTTGTGCAGCTCCATTTGCTCCATTCGCTGATCTGTGGGCATATTCACGAAGCCAAAATCGACAAGACCTCCTGCAATCCACCCTTCAATCTCCTGGTAATCGCCATCCAGCAGCCTTACTTCAATGAGCGGATATTGCGTCTGAAACGATTGCAGGATTTGGGGTAACCAGTGAATCGATACGCTGGTGAAGGTCCCGATCGTCACAATCCCCGTCTCCAGCCCTTTGATAAGGTCCGCTTCCTGTAGCAGCTTCTTCTGCAAGTCCAGCATAGCTCTCATATAGTCGAGCAGCCTGGCCCCTTCATGAGTAACAACAATCCCTGCACGCCCACGATGAAGCAGCTTCAGATCCAATTCCTGCTCCAGGCCCGATACGGCATGGCTAATAGCCGACTGAGATAAGCCCAATGCTTCGCCAGCCTTGGTCAGACTGCCCGACTCCACAACCTTCAATACAATTTCATACTTCGATAGACTCATTGTCCCTCCCATATTCATGAATATAATTCATATAATAGATCAATAACATTCATTTTATTTATTCAAAGAATACGACTATAATCCATGGTAGTATATAACCGACTGGAGGACAAGATTATGAGTACAATTGCACATTCACCAGTTCCGCCCTATTATGCCGTTATTTTCACTTCGCAGCGCACCGATGAATACGGGGCCGCCTATGAAGCTATGGGCGATAAGATGGTAGAGCTGGCCGCACAGCAGGAAGGATTTCTGGGCATCGAGAGCGTTCGATCTGCAGAGGGTTTCGGCATAACCGTATCCTACTGGAGCTCCCTTGAGCACATACGCACCTGGAAGGAGCACAGCCTGCATCGGGTTGCACAGGAGAAAGGGAAGTCATCCTGGTACGAAAGCTTCGGTCTGCGGATCAGCAAGGTGGAGCGGGATCATTTTATGGGAACAGAATGGAGTCGATAATGCGTGCATATTCAGCCAATAGCCCAGGAACAAGCCTGGCAGCTGCGACATGAGGTCATGTGGCCAGACAAGGAGCTCGACTATGTTAAGCTGCAGGATGACCATGAAGGGGTCCACTATGGGCTCTTCGTGCAGGATCAGCTCATATCGGTGCTCTCGCTGTTCATCTACGAAGACGAGGCACAATTTCGCAAATTCGCGACGCTCAGTTCACACCAAGGTCAAGGCTATGGGAGCCGACTTCTTCAATTTGTCCTGGAAGCAGCTCAGAAGGCTGATGTGAAGCGAATTTATTGCAATGCAAGAGTAGAGAAGGCTCCCTTCTATGAAAAATTTGGCATGATTCGAACGCAGGGGTCCTTTCAGCGAGGAGGCAAAGCGTATGTCATTATGGAACGCTGGTTCCCTTCAATTCAACGCTAGCACCTTGATCAGATTAATGCGAATATTTCATCCTAATTCATTCTGCATCTTCTCTATCCTTGCACTGGTAAACATGTCTGATCCATGACCTGCATCAGACTCAGCTTCATGACTTTGGCGCGGTATTGGCTGTGAAGTCATATAATGCCACGTCCGTTCTCCGAATAAAAGCTGGGATAGCAGACTGTGCTTCATCTCCAGCGTTCGAAAGGAATGCTGCTCATATAGATGCTGAGCACCTGAGTTGCTGGCAGCTACATGAAGGCTCACGTAATGAAGCAGCGGATGTGTATACACATATTTCTGGGCCAACTGGATGAGCAATGTCCCTCCCCCCTTCCCACGGAAGTCAGGATGGACGGATACATCGGCAATGTAACACTCTGCCTATATACCTCATCTATGCAATACATTCGATATTGATTGTCACCAAATATATGCTGGTAGCAGTACCCCTTTTTCTTCAAAATACCGAATCTGATGCACCGATACCTGCATGAGCTTCGCCAGCTCACTGATCGTCATTCCATTCTCTCTCATATGATCACTCCTTGGTTAAATGAGCCTCACTAGATTTAAGCTACTTAAAAGATACAGCTTAGGTCAGACCAAACGTCAACCGCTCACATAATGAGATCCATACAACACAAACAGCCGCTTCACAGTACATGATCTCTCATGCCTGCTAGGCGGCTGCTATTCGTAATGAATCGGACTCTTACTGATCGTTAAACCATTATGCCTTCAATGTAACCGCCAGAACGGTCTCTTGATTAGCCTGCACATCCGAGCTGGCGGCAACCTCAATACTCGCTACCGCCTCCAGGCCCGAAGGAACGATAACTGGCGTGATGGTCGATAATCCTGCCTGCTGGATATGATCCATATTAAATTCAAGCAGCAATTGGCCTGCCTTCACGGGGTCCCCTGTCTTGACATGAGCTGTGAATCCGGCTCCCTTCAAGGATACCGTATCAATGCCAACATGAATCAATAACTGGACACCGTGCTCCTGTTCAAGAATAATGGCATGATTGCTCTTGCCCATCAGATGCGCGACAGTACCATCAAACGGTGCATATACCTTGCCTTCCGCAGGCTGAATAGCATAGCCGTCACCCATATGCTTCCCAGCAAAGGCGGGATCAGGCACCTGCTCCAGCGGAATTATAGTACCGGCAATTGGTGCAGGGAGCTGCAGCTCCTGCGGTGTCTCAGCCTTTTCCTGAGTTTCTTGAATTCTTTGTGTTTCTTGTGTTTCTTGTGTTTCTTGTGTTTCTTGTGTTCCTTGAGCTACTTGTGACTCTTGAGTTCCTTCTACATCTGTAAGTGCTTGTGTTACCTCTGTTGGCTGCTCTACGCTATTCGCAGATGCACGCTCCTCTGTCTGCTTTGACTGCTCGACTACAGTGTTCACAGAGGCCGCCTCAACCATTGACTGTTGCACCACTGCACTAGCATTGGCTCCCTCAGCAGCAGGCTGCTGAACCTCTGCCAGCATTTGATCCTTGAAGCCGAAGAACCAAGTCAGGATGAAAGCGACAAGCATTGCCACCAGATTACACAGAATATACAGCGGGAGCTGACTGTTCAGGTACAACAGTGTACCTGGAATGACCGTGACCGCCATACCTGTAGCTGACAGTCCGAACAATGAGGCCAGGAAGCCTCCGACGCCGCCTCCGACCAAGCCCATAATGAACGGCTTCATGTATCGGAGATTGACTCCGAATATAGCTGGCTCCGTAATCCCCAAGAAGGCAGAGAAGGAGGACGGCAACGCCAGTGCCTTCAGCTTGACATTCTTCGTCTTGAAGCCTACTGCGAGACAAGCAGCCCCTTGAGCTGCCATGGCGCAGGTAATAATAGCATTGAACGGATTTGAGCCTCGTTGCTCCAGCAGCTGGATTTCAAGCAGATTGAAAATGTGGTGTACGCCAGTGACAACAACGATCTGCTGGAAGAAGCCAATGAGGAGACCTGCAATGCCCAAGGGCAGATCCAGCACAAATATCGTACCATGCAATACCCATTCCTCGACCGAATGGAATACTGGGCCGATGACGAACAGCCCCAGTGTGATCATCACCAGCAGGGTAATGAACGGCGTGACGATCAGATCCAGTGCCTCTGGCACCCGCTTGCGCAGGAAGCGCTCGAACTTGGCACCAATGAATCCGACGAAGAACGCTGGCAGCACAGAGCCCTGATAGCCGACTACCTTAATAAAACCAAGCATCGTGAGCGCTTCGGCCGAGCCGTCAGCAACACCATAGGCATTGGGCAAAGCTGGGTTAACGAGCATCAGACCGAGCACGATCCCAAGCACCGGACTTCCGCCAAATACTCTGAACGCGGACCAAGCCACCAATGCCGGCAGAAAAGCGAAGGCCGTATCTGTCAGTACCTGCGTGAAGAGCAGGAAGTTTGGTGAAATATCCCCTGGCGTCATGCCGAACAAGGCCAATATCTGATCCTGCGTAAGCAAGCCTCTCAGTCCCATGAAGAGACCAGTGGCGACGAGAACGGGAATGATCGGTACGAATACATCACCGAAGGTACGAATGGCGCGCTGGAATATGTTGCCCTGCTTCTTGGCCATCGCTTTCATCTCATCCTTGGTCGTGCCACTAACGCCAAGCTTCTCGACCTCCTCATAGATCCGGTTCACCGTACCCGTACCGAAAATAATCTGGAATTGGCCCGAGTTAAAGAATGCTCCCTTTACCTTGTCAATTCCCTCCACGCGTGACTGATCAATCTTCTCCTGTTCATGCACCATAATGCGGAGACGGGTTGCACAGTGTGCGAATGAAGCGATGTTCTCCTTACCGCCGATGGCCTCAATAACCTGCTTGGCGATCTCCCGATTTTCAGACATTAGTTGTCATTCCCTTCAGTCTCATTTATATAATCCTACAGTTTCCACCAATCCGCCTCGCATGAGGCTGTGCCGCCTTCCGCAAAGAAACGAATCCCGGTGCTATCCGTCTCTGGAAAGATACGGCTCGTGAACACCTCTTCCCCATCATTAACGAAAATCTCAACCGATGATGTATCTACGAACAGATGGAATCGGATCTGGTCCGCTTCAAGTGAACAGCTACGCTGTTCACCGTATTCTACAGCTACTGGCTTCCCGGAGCGTGAACGATCAAGCACAACCTGGCGCAGTTTTCGATCATAGGTCAACACGGTCTTCTCATCCGTACCTATTCGGAATTCAATGCCGAACCGATCTCCATCCATCGTGTCAAATTGGCATAGCAGTTCATAGGAGCTTCCCTCGAAGCCCGTGAATGAGACGCACTCGTCGCGCAATTCTACCTGTGCATGGTGGTGCTCCTGTCGCAGCCGCTCCAGCTCACGTGCAGGTCGTTGAATGAGCTTGCCCTCACGCAGCGTTAGTTCTCGTGGCAGTGTCAGACAGTGGGCCCAGCCATGCTCATCTGTCGGGTAGTCGATCTCCGGTAATCCCATCCACCCTACAAGGATGCGCCGTCCGTCTGGAGCGACTGTCGTCTGCTGGGCGTAGAAATCAAATCCCCGATCCAGCTCCTGGAAATCCCCGTGTGCGAAGCTTCTTGTATCCAGTTGGAGCGGAGCTCCCACCACATAGCCGGACTGATAAATATTGCGATAATATGCCCCCTGCGGTTCAATGCCTTGAGGAGAAAATAATAAGACACCTTGGCCATCCAGTTCGAAATAGTCCGGGCATTCCCACATGTATCCAAATGGATCTAGTCTGGTCGAAATCTCACCCTCGAAGGACCATTCCATTAAATCTTCCGAGCTGTACAGTACAGTACATCCCGTATGATCCGTTCGCTGTGCTCCGATCACACACCAGTAACGCCCCTCTTGCTCCCATACCTTGGGATCGCGGAAATGATCAGTATAACCATGTGGAACAGAATCAATAACTGGCATTTCTCGCTTCGTAATCCCTCCACTTGTATCCATGATGGCCATGTTCTGAAAGGGATGTCTGACCCAGTCCTGATCACGTGTATTGCCTGTATACATCAAATACAACAGCTCATCCTTGACAATTCCACTACCGGAATAAGCACCATGTGAATCATAACGCCCTCCGGGTGTAATGCCAATTCCCACATCCTCCCACTCAGCCAAATCTCTGGACTTGGTATGGTACCAGTACTTCATGCCATGATCCGTACCTAAGGGGAACCACTGATAGAAGAGATGGTACTCACCTTGGTAATAGGTGAACCCGTTCGGATCGTTCAACAGACCGATTGGAGGCTGGATATGATAGGACTGTCTCCAATGACTTTTTTCTACCATCTCATACAGCCTCTTAAGCTCGTTCGGCTCCGCCTGCTCCAGCAGGCGGTACTTTTGCTCATTGCTTAATTTCATGACACGCTCCATTTCTATCCTAGACTACACTTTCTGTTAGAACCGGTTCCAAAAATGCGCAAAAAACTGAACCTACATAAAACGTGATCATACGTGCTCTACAATTTCTTCAAATTCATGCTCGCTTTACAATTACGACAATTTCACGCTTTACAATATGACAAACTCATGCTCCAACAATCACTACCATCAAGCAGGTACCATCTAGATGAAACTTAATGATACTCGGAGCACACCATTGCGGAACCGGTTCCGCAAACAATCAAATAATAGTTCCATTCAACTTTGTGTGAACACAAATTGATATGGAACCGGTTTCTTTCCTGCATTATAAAATAGCCTATGCTTTGTTGTCAACGCTTTCCCGCTTCATTAATTCAAAATTCATGGTCGTTACAGGCTCGAGCAATTCCTCTCGCACTAATTTAATAATGTTCTGCGCAGCCTGTCTTCCTGTTTCCTTGTACCCATACTTGACGGTTGTCAGCGTTGGATGAATAATCTCGGTTACATCGTAGCCGCCGAAGCCGGTTACGGACAGCTCTGAAGGAATATCGATATTATGCAAAAATGCAGCCTTCATCACGCCAAGCGCAATATTGTCGGTTGCACATACAATCACGGATGGCCTTTGCTCCTCCAAAAGCTTGAAGGCGGTATTCATCGCATCGGTCATGCTGAAGGTCGTCTCCATATAGCTGACTTCACAATCATAAGATTGAATTGCGCTCGCGAAGCCCTCCTTGCGGCGCTTGCCCACAGCTACATCCTGTTCAGTGACACCCAGGTATATGATCCTGCGATGGCCCATGCTAATGATGTATTCCCCCATAACCTGACCAGCTCCGTAGTCATCGTGGATAACGCAAGCAAAATGAGGATGGGATTGTCCGACCAGCAAAATAGGCAGTCCAGTCTCCTCTGCCGCACGCACATGTTCCTCTGTAATCTGGACAGCAATCAGAATGACTCCCGCTACCTTTTGCCTTGCAAATTCATAGATCGCTTCGATCTCCCGCTTCATATCCTGACTTGTGTTCGAGATCAACGTCTGAAAGCCCGCATCTCTCAGCTCCTGATCGATCACCATCAACATCTGTGAGGTAGCAAAGGAATCCAGACGTGGTACGATCGTTCCAATAATATGAGCTTTCTTCGCCTTGAGGCTACGCGCGAACGTATTCGGAATATAATTATGCTCTTGAATCACTCTCTCAATCTGCAATTTGGTGGCCTCGCTGACCGAGCCTCCGTTCAGATAGCGAGATACCGTGCTTTTGGCCACACCGGCCAGCTTGGCTATATCGGCAATTGTCTTCATCATCAGCTTCTGCTCCTCAATCTGGCATACAGACTCTATTATAGCATAGTTGAGTTGCTCGATTTCAGCACACCAGCATGGCCTCAAGCATATCCTGAATCGTATAGGAATCCGTGGACCGTTCCATTGAACAATTAGTACAAGGGAGGAAGGGACATTATGGCTCCTCTCGGAAAACGTAAAAAAAACGGCGGCAAAAAACAGTCCTTGGCCACCCTCATCCAACAGAAAAAGGGCCTTGAATACACGGTAGCGGCACTGCTGTTAACTGGTAAGCTCCGTACGGACTCGGTTCAAATTTATAAGGATGGCTCTGTGTTCGTCAGCCTCGTCGGCAAGTATAAGTCATTATCCGATTCCAACAATGGAAATGTCGACAAGCTCGTTAATTTTATAACCCAGAATAGTGATGTGACAATCAATGATCTGATGGAAGCCGTCAAGCAAATGACTGCTCCCCCAAAATCGTAAGATACTGTACAGGAAGGAGTGCCGTCCATGAGTGAATTTGACGGAGAAGGCTTTGCAAGTGGAATTATTCTGGTCATTGTTATTACGTTGTTGATCTTTGGCTCTACCGATATTGACACGCTAACAGGAGCGCCAAGCACCGTGTGATAAATGGGAACAGCCCCTCACTTCCAAACTTCCTCTCCGCCGCTTCCCCCTTCCTTCTACAATGCAGGTTCGATCTAGCTAGATTCCCATAAAAGCATGAAGGATGCAGCTATTGGAGTAGACAGCATCCTTCACCGTATTTATTGTTCAGTCTATCTGTCCTGAGGCATGGAGCTGCTCCAGAATCAACTGTGAAGCTGGAGAGACCCGATCACGATCCGCATATTGAAGCCAGGACAGCTCGGCAATCTCCGAGTCAGGCTGTAGCTCACCAGTGTATTCTGCCGTGTAGCAGGTCATTCGGACAGGCGTTCCTCCAGATTTGCCATGGGCCTCTGCTTCGAAGGTGCCAACTAAAGCAACTGTCGCAGGTACAATGTGTACGGACAGTTCCTCCTGAATTTCCCTGATCAGAGCCTCTGCATCTGTCTCTCCTGGATCACGCTTGCCGCCAGGCAAATAAAAGATTTCCTTCCCTTGTGAACGGGCTCCTAGCACTCGCCGCCCCTCGATATGAATCCATGCAATTTTATCTATAAATGCGCTCACTGCACCTTCACTCCTTTCTGCTCACGAACCATTCGTAGCTGTTGCCGTACTCGTGCAGCATGCTGCAGATCTCCCAGCTTGAACACCAATATGCCGCCAATAATTACGATAACCCCTAGCAACTTGCTCCAGCTAAACGGAATCTTCTCCAGACCCATCCAGCCTAGAGAGTCCCATAATAGTGCCGTACCCAGCTGTGAGGTAACGACAATGGAGATGGCGAAGGTGGGGTCCAGTCTCTTCATTCCTTGTACCAGGCAGATGACGACTCCCACTCCAATAAGCCCACTGAAAATATACCATAGCTTCATGTCCCCGATCTGGAACATCTTCGTCCCCTGAACGGCCAACCCTATTAGCAAAGATGCGGCAAAGCCCATACCGAGCACAAGCGTCGTTGTGGCCCATGAGCTGTTGTGCTCATTAACCTTGCTGTTGAATACCGTCTGCATGCTTACCAAGATTCCAGCGATACACGCCAGTATGATGCCTGTAATCATAAATTCCTCCTGTCATTCACTACCACTATCAATCAGTACCGCCGCCTGCCCATTACTATCGCGGCCCATACTTCGTCTACGGCATGGACCCGTTCACGATGGCTCTAAGGCCATCCAGGTCACGAATCCGTATACTCCCTCTTCCCCGCTCCACAAGCCCCTTACTGCAGAATTTCATAATGACCCTGTTCAAATGACGGTAGCTCGTTCCGATCAGGTTCGCTGTATCGGTCAGACTAATGGAGTCGAGATGGGCTACCCCTGCCATGTCCGATTCCTCCGTGCTCACTGATAACAGATAGCTGGCCAGTCTGACCTCGACAGGATGCATCAGGTTGAAGCTTAGAAAATCTGATTTGACATAGAACTTCCTCGTAATAATGTCCAGGAGAAAATGTAGCAGTGGGGGGTGGTCATCTCCTACCTTACGCAGCCATGTATAGGGGATGCCGATCAGATCCACACTCGATACCGCCTCAACCGTATTAATGATCTCGATCTGCCGTACATACTCAATGTCGCCGATGACCTCTGGCGGTGTCTTGAACGAGACAATTAAGGACTGTCCCTCAGTCGAATTAGTGTAGATCTTCACCTTGCCCTGAACGAGAACATACATCTGTTCAGCCCTCTGGCCCTGATAGCAAGCGACATCTCCAGGAGCAAGTCGATACAGGGTCAAGTAGGGACGCAGCGGTTCGTGGAACACCTTCTCCAGTTGATACTTCCGCAGATATTCATTCAGTTGCTCCATATTTTGTACTTCCCTCATTATGTCTGTACTTCCTTCATCTACGTCTGCCTCCGCCAGCTTTTATTCAGCCCGTAACTTTTCGCTACATCTTCAGTATCATAACACCTGCAATCATCATACCAATGCCAATAAAATGCGCTGCTCCCATGCGGCGCTTCAGCACATCGAACCAGCCATTGCTATCGATCAGAAAGGCCATGCATAGCTGGGCAATCAACAACGCCGAGATCGTGAATGTAACCCCGATGCGCTGGATCGCCGTCACCTCACTGAAGATAATAATCGCGGCAAAGGCTCCTCCGATCAGATAGAGCGGCTTGACACTCCTCATGCCTTGCCACACCCCTTGCCAGTTACGCCCGCGTACGAATGCCAGAATCATCAAGGCCGCAACAAAGCCCGTGAACTGGGTTAGAGCAGCTGCCTGCCATGTTCCCATATCCTGACTAATACGTGCATTCGCCACACCCTGCAAGGTAATGAAGGCTCCAGCAAGTATTGCATAAATTATTCCCATCTGTACTCTTCTCTCCTTACCTCAGTCTGTTCTAATTAAATGATACATCCTGAGCGGAGAAAAGGACATATGTCCTGAACTGTAAATGCCTCTATCAGCTCTGGGCCGAGGCGGGCTTGGCTCCCTTGCCAAACTTCGACCTGATCGCATGTATAACGAGCAGCAGTAAGGGAATCAGAAATGCCGAGGTGAAGTTCCAATCCACCCAATAAGGCGGCATCGTCTTGACATAGAAAATGATCGTTGGTGACAGAATTTCAGACATGGCGAATATGACGAAGCCTAAAGGAAGTATGAGCAAATCATAATTTTTGAGCTTGCACAGTTGAGAGATCCCTACAGACAGAGCATAATGATAGAGGGCTGTCTTGAAATATGTTGAGATGACCCAGGTAACAGCCATTAAAGCTTCGATCCTTTGAAAAATATTCGCGATATTAATCTTCTGAGCCAAAATATAGGCCGCATAAAAGTGATGCTTGGAGAAATATAGCCCCAGCACCGTTAGCGACAGGAACAGGATGAAATTGAGGGCAATCGCAGCGGTCAGGGTCGCAGTCAGCATATCCCGAGTCATATGAGGCTGCTTCTTCACCTTGGGCAAGACCATAAGAAAGACCATCATCTCACCGAACGGGTAGAATACGCCAAAAAAAGAAGCGTGCAGCAGGTTTTTAATTGAGGTGGTTGAAAGTACAGGATACAGCTTATCTATATGAGCATCGGGCAGCAAGAGGATTAGCAACGTAGACAAAAACAGGGCAAACAGCGGAAACATGAGTTCAGCGGCGCGTCCGATCGTTTTCAAGCCCAGCTTGAGTCCATACACGATAATGATTACCGCCATGAAGCGAATCACATTCCCTGGGGTGCGCTCGTAAATTTGAGTACACATGAAATCTTCAATTTCCCGAACGTAAACCGAGCCTAGCATTAAAAAGAAAAACAGGTAAAAGACGGATATGACACCTCCGAACCATTTTCCTGTAATTTTCATGGCACTCTCCACAAGCGTGAGCTCCGGGTACAGACGATAGAAGCGCAGCATCAGCCACAGAGCACCAAGACCAATTGGAATACTGATCAGACCAGCAATCCAGCCATCCTGGTTCGCATAAGCCGTCATTACAGAGGGGTAGACAAGTCCCATATCACCAATGAGCACCAAAATGGCTAAAATGGTTAATTGTCGGTTGCTGAGTTCAGCTTTACTGCCCATATGATCCACCCTTAGTGTTAAGATTTGTACTGCTGCCTGTCGTCTCTGTGCAAGCATGTCGTCTACGATTTGATTTCCTTGTAAAACGGGGTATCCAGTGTTCCGATCCGGTTAAACAATATATCGACCTTGTAGTGAACAGGAATGTGGACCAGATAGCGGTGTCCGTAGTTCGCGATCATCTGATACCAGGCTGAGGGACTGGATTTGTATATAGATTCCCCAAAACCGAAAATATCCAGCTGCTGCCCCTCCGACATGCGATCAACCGTTTGCTGCATAAGCGCCTGTACTTCTTCTTCGGTCTTGCGAGTCACATAGCGCATTGCTTCGTCCGTGCCCAGGTCCATAGCACTTTCCGAGCTCTGGATATTGAAGGTACCCTTGAGATGCAGGAAGATATGAGGAACGCCATGGATGATCTTCACATTGCGTTCAGTGTTGGAGAACACTGGCCCGACCGTAATCCGTTTACCGTCGGTTCCCCTGATGCTTCTGGTTGTCCTCTTAATCTGATTCATGATAAAGCTATAACCGACCGTCTCATTCTCATCCAGCCATTCGGTCAGCTGATCCTTGCGAAATACCGCGACATCCTGTAAATCCAACCGTGTCTTGGGCATTACACTCTGAACGTTGCTCTTCTCTCCCCCGGTCTTGGCATTTCCCTTCAGTCTTACTCCGGTTAGTACGGCATCCTTACCGTTCGACACCAACGCTTCAATAAGCTCGTCAAGGGTGACCTTCGTCGTTTTCCCCGTCTTCTCCGATGCCTCATCGAGAGAATGAAACAGCTTGTTCGCCGGAATTTTATCCTGCTTGGTCAGCACATTCAGCACCTCGGCCGCACTGGCATCCCTTGCAACCACGATATAGAAATCCGGACGGATGCCGCTGCTGCGCTTCATGACATCCAGAATCGGCGTAATGCCTTCCCTTGCTACATCCTCGCCGATCACCAGTATGCGAATATGACCCATATAACATAACCTTGGTGATCTTAGCGTAAACGTTGTAATGGAATGGTAGATGGATTCCACGGTGCTGATATATTCGGTAATAGGCATTGTGTAATTCCCGGGCTGATTCGTCATCTCCGAAGGAACAACTACCTGCATGGAGACCTTGTATTGATCCCCTGCCTTATCAATCCCCATCCCCATGACAAAGGCTAGTTCATTCAGTTCTCGTCTCTCCCAGCATCCACTCAGCGCAAGGGAGGCCAGCAGTATACATGTCATCATGATGATCCACTTGCGTGGACATGGCATACCTGATTCCTCCCTTTACAGATTTCATGCAGCCTATAGGCCCACTGCCTTGAACAGCATATTCACCCAGGCATTGAGGGGAGTATATAACCACTTGATGATATAGAGCGGGCTTGGAAGGGAGATGCCCATCACAACGCAGCTGCTCAGTACTATGCCAAAGAGCATGACGACTGTATATACAATGATGTCCCACACCCCTGATTCCTGCCGCAGCTTTTTCCAATCAATCCAGATACACAAGGCTGCTACGAACAACACAAGACCAACAAGCAGCATACATGCGCTCCTTTCCTACTCCTTCACCTCACTGCGGAAGGACTTGTCCAGGGTACCTATACGAGTAATTCTGATTTTGGCCGAGAAATGTACCGGAATTTCCGCAAGGTAGTCGTCCCCGTACTTCCCCCTAAATTTGAACCAGGCCTGAGGATTGTGCTGATAGATCAGATGTCCGAAGCCCATGGCGTCTATATTGTATTTGGACAAAATACGATTGTAAGCCGTCTGCATCAGCTTCACCGTCTTCTCCTCTGCTTCCTTGGTAAGATAGTTCATTGCCTCGGTTGTACCGATGTCCATCTCGCTGGGCACATCCTGCACATTGGAAATGGTCTTGACTTTAATGTAAATATGGGGTCGACCATCAATGAATTTCACCTCACGATCAGTCGATGTCCTCAGAGCCTCCATAATGATAGGACGGTCATCTGTTCCCATGACGAATCCTGTATTTGTCACGACTTTATCAGTCATGTAGTTGTAGCCTATGGCTTCCTTTTCATCAAGCCAGCCCACCATTTTATCCTTCTGAAAGATAGCAATCCCGCGATAACGTAGCTTCGTCTTGGGCTCAACGCTCTCCACATTTGAATGCTCCATCCCCTCACCAACGCCGCCATCTATAATGACCCCCGTCAGAACTGGACTCAGCCCCCGGGCAAACAAATCTTCAATAATCTGATCCAATGTAGCTGTGGTTGTTGTTGCGGTTGCCTTGGAGGAGCGGTCCAGAGAATTAAAGAGCTTGTTCGCAGGGAGCTTTTCCAGCGGGGTCAACACACTAAGAATCTCTGCAGCCTGACTATCCCGGGCCACCATGACATAAAAATCCATACGAGGCTCCCGACTTCGCTTGAATACGTCCAACACCGGGGAAATACCCTCTCGCGCCAGCTCCTCTCCGATGATCAGTACCCGGATATGACCCAAATACGACTGTCTGGGGCTCATCAAGGTAAATTCCCTTAAGGCATCATAGACGTTATCTACCGTATTCTGATATATCGTTACAGGTGTGCTGTACCCCGAAGATTTCCCCGCCACCTCGGAGGGAATTACCGCCTGCATGGATACATTGTACTTATCACCTAGCTTATCAATACCAACCCCTACGATAAACGCCAGCTCATTTAGCTCCTGGCGCTCCCAACAACCCGTCAGAAATAGGGATAAGGTTAAGGATAAAAACAGCATAGCTTGCCAACGCCAGGAGCTGATAGTTCGATGCCATAATTTCTGTTTCATTTGGCACCTCTTCGGTTCTTGTCGGATTGGCGGACAAGATTCTGCGGTTTGTTCTGCTTGGGGCGTGTCGTAAGCTTAGGCCAGCTGAAGCGGAATATGGAATCCTTCATATCCTCCTGTACATACGGTCCAAGCGGGCTAGTATAAGGCATGCCGAAGGAGCTCAGGGAAGCCAGGTGAAGCACAGTAATGAACACGCCGAACATAATGCCGTACAGCCCCATGAAGCCTGCCAGACCCATGAAGACGAATCGCAGCATTCGGACCGCGATCGACATACCCGTCTCCGGAATAACGAAGCTAGAGATGGCCGTAATCGATACAATAATTACCATGGCAGAAGAGACGAATCCGGCTTCCACAGCAGCCTGACCAATGACCAGCGTGCCGACAATTGAAATGGCCTGTCCTACATTCTTCGGGATACGAACACCCGCCTCCCGCAAAATTTCATAGGTGACCTCCATCAGGATTGCCTCGATCATGGCTGGGAACGGCACACGCTCGCGTTGAGCAGCTAGACTGATGACCAGATTTGTGGGGATCATCTCCTGATGGTAGGTGGTAATGGCCACATACAATGAGGGGGCTAGCAATGTGATCAGAAATGCCATAAAGCGAATTTGTCGCAGCAGTGTGGATATTCCCCATCGTTGATAGTAATCCTCAGCAGACTGAAAAAAGCTGATCATAAAAGATGGCACCAGCAGCACAAAGGGGGTACCATCCACCATAATCGCAATTCTGCCCTCCAATACGCCGGCAGCAATGGTATCAGGACGATCACTGTTATACATCGTTGGAAAAGGCGTCATGGCTGTATCCTGAATGAACTCCTCAATATATCCGCTTTCGAGGATACTGTCCGTATCAATTTCACTTAACCGATCCCGTACCTCCTTAACAACCGACTCATTTGCAATATCATGCATATAGGCAATAGTCACATTGGTGTGGCTAACCTTACCGATTTTATAATTTTCCATCCACAGCTTGCTGTCCTTAATCCGTCTTCGAAGGAGGGCGGTATTGGTACGCAAATTCTCCGTGAATCCTTCCATGGGTCCTCGTACAACAGCCTGCGAGCTTGGCTCGCTCACATTTCGATCCTTCCAGCCTGGAGCGCCTATTCGCAGACTATCATTCACACCATCCAGCAGGATAATAATATCCCCCGAGAGCAAGTTATCCAGAAGCTTGTTATATTCCCTTACATACTCTACATCAGCTGCGATAATCACTTGCCTTTTGAGATAGGCAAGCTTGTAGGTAGGTGTAGTTCCCTTCGTTTCTTCCATTTTCCCCGGATTCATCAAAGAGGTCAGCACGGATTGATGCAGTATCTGATTATCGACCAGGCCGTCAATATGCAACAGGGCGATCCGTGTCCCCTCATCCAGATCAAGGACACGAGTAATCAGATCAGGACTATTCCCGAGCGCGCCTTGAATATAAGACAAATTATCATCCAAGCCTTCAAATAAACCGATGTCATGTTGTGTAACCTGCTCGATCGAATCTCCTTTAGGCTGATCGTTGGTCCTCATGGAAGTCCCCTCCTTACTCTCCGGTCAGAATCAAATTTGCTCCCCCCTAGTATGAGCACGAATTCCATAAATATGCCTGCATATCCAATTACGGAAAGCTATGAATAACAAAAAAGCTGCTTCTCGCTGAATACTTGTCCCAGTAGACATTGTATTCAGCCAAAAACAGCTTCTTATGTAATTCGCAAAAAAAACCTTCATATTCTGAAGGCGTTGTGTCCTATAGTGGGTTGTACTTTTAAGAATTAATAAAATCCTTTTAGCCAATCTTTGTATAAATAGTTCTCATAACCATCCTGCATGCCAAAGAAACGAAAACAGTAACCCTCTTTATACCGAGCAATTACCTGATCAATTAATGAATCATTCTCGAATTGGATATAGCCTGTTAAATAAAGGACAATCAAGAATTCTTCAAAACGCAAATTACCTAGCACCATTTCTTCTTTGTCCATGCCGTGGAATACATAAATCTCCAGAGATAATAATTCAGAAATTCCAATTAACGTTGAGTTGATAACCCAGGCAAATTCGAGCGGTTCATGAATATCTTCGTCTCTATTTAGCTTAACCAGCTCCCTAATTCCTCTCTCGTCTTCAAATACGTATGCAGCTAATGCCTTATCAAAGCCAGCCTCAGGATCTCTGCGCAAATTAGAGAACCTCTCCAGATCGACCTTCTCTCCATAATACTTTTGCGTTAGTCGTTCGTGTATCTGTTCTAATGTGAATGGGTTCGGAATATCCAAAGTTAGATACTTTTCATACAATTTTTGAATATCAATCTCCAATTCGATCCCTCTTTCTTCAGTTATGATGATCATTTCTAGTTTTGGAGAGGAAATGAACACTAATCAATTCTATACAAGCAAAATTATCTTATACCAGGTCTGTTTAATCCCCATCTACCATTTGTGCCGAAAAATATATGTCCAGTTCGATAGCCTCCTCGTTCACCATGAACATGATCAAAATAACGGGTGTCATTCCATCCTGTATCAAAATGGTTTTCGCGGCCAGAGGACTTTCCGATTTTTTTTGCAATATACTGAGCATCAGAGTAGTTTGCTGTCCAGATTTCCAACCTCGATGACATATTTAAAGAATTGACAGCTTCGCTTTCTGTTAGTGGCTTGCCAACATAGAGGTTCATACTATCCTTATACGCTAGGAAATATTTAGGTTTCTCTCTTTCTCTACTTCTGGAAAGTTCTCTTGCAAATTGCCTTACTTCTACAGCATCCTCTGCAAATTTATAAACTACAACAGCTGCAGCAGTACCACCAGCAAGCCAACCAAGTAACTGACCAATGCCCATTCCAACCCAAGGAGCAGCAAATACTACCTGAGTAGTAACGAGTTCTTCTTCACTCTGAACCTCTATGTCTTCCAGATTTACTTCATGAAAATTCTCATCAGCAGGTGTCACTTCAGTGTCCTGCTCTTGAATGATCTCTTCAGGTAATAAATCTTCAGGTTTTTCTTCTTGGGGCTCAACTATTACTGGTTCATCACTATTATTAGAGGTAACATCCTCTGAAATTTCTTGAGTAATAGTCTGGTGATCAATCTCTGCCGCCAATGAGTAAGATTGAACGGATGTGGCAAATAAAATTATAAATGCAAGGGTTGCAGAAGTAATACGTAAAAATGACTTAATGGTTGCTTTTTTAAACAAGTTATTACCCTCCTGAATATATTGTAAGCACCTCTCCAAAACTAGGCATTTAATCTAAATATATACATATTTAAACCCAATATTTACTACTATAGTTTATATTTAAGCATTTTACAATTATGTAATCATTAACACAATAGTTATAAAAAATTATTTCAGGATAGATTCCCAAAGCTAAGTAGCCTAAAAAAGCAGCCTAAAAAAGTAAAGATTAAACACCTATTATTTAGGTATTTAGTCTAACTTGTCTCATTAACACTGTTATATGTATTTACTATTCTTCTATTCTTAGCCAAAAGCATTCTAGGGAGTATTTAGTCATTATTTTCTCTTCATTGTAAGCCTGATTGACCCCATCTACTTCTTCCCCTTGAATATGTCAAGCTTATCTTGATCTACAGATCAAATAGAAATTATTCATAAATTCCCTCTAACAACATAAAAAACCCACTCCTTGTATAGATGTTCCATACAAAAAGTGAGTTTCAAATTACACCATTCTGATTAACTCAGACTTAACAACTTACTCATCCTCAAGCTCTACATTATGGTAGACCTGCTGTACATCCTCCAGATCCTCCAGAGCGTCAATCAGCTTCTCGAATTGAACCTGTGCATCACCGGACAGAGTTACGAAATTCTGCGCCAGCATGGTAAGCTCCGCCACGGTGAACTCCGTTACGCCTGCCGCCTTGAAAGCTTCCTGAACCGCATGGAATTGATCCGGCTCGGCATACACAATGATGGCTTCATCCTCTTCAAGGATATCACGCACATCCACATCCGCCTCTAGCAGGATATCCATAACTTCATCAGCATTCTTGCCTTCTACGCCGATAACAGCAGTCGGCTCAAACATGTAGGATACGGAGCCGCTTACACCCATGTTTCCACCATTTTTGTTAAAAGCCGAACGAACATCCGGTGCCGTTCTATTCACATTATTGGTCAATGCGTCGACAATAATCATAGAGCCGCTTGGTCCAAAGCCTTCATAACGAAGCTCTTCATAAGTCTCGTCACCGCTACCTTTAGCTTTCTCCATTGCACGGTCAATGATAGCTTTCGGTACATTATATGTCTTGGCACGTTCCAGAACGACCTTCAGAGCACGGTTGGATTCCGGATCAGGCTCGCCTTTTTTGGCAGCCACATAAATCTCTACACCGAACTTGGCGTACACGCGGCTAGTATTTGCATCCTTGGATGCCTTCTTTTCTTTAATATTATTCCACTTACGACCCATGAAGATTCCCGCTCTCTATTCGTATTCAGTTCGACTCATACCAGAACCGGATATGAGCCTATCTTCTTTATTATACCTCTTCCTCCAATCTTCAACAAGCGTATAAAAGGATACGCTTTCTGAGTAGTGGGGTGCAATGGTATACTGTGGGTATATATAACAAATCGCATTATCGTTTTCAAGGAGATTTCTCATATGCAGACCATTTACTATCATGATAGACGCTTACCAGAGCTGCGTGTAACTGAGTTGGAGGAATTATATGGTGAACGCGGTCGATTCCGTGTCCTCCAATTCGGGGATGGGGCCATTCAGGGCGCCCAAGACCTTGAGCAGCCAGAGCGGGTTGTACTGGAATATCCACGGGCGATGATTCATTTGATGGAGCATAACCTAATGCAGTTTGATAGAGCCTTCGTAATCGGACATGGCATCGGCACCATCGCCGGTTACTTCTCGGATCGAAGGGTCATTACTGCGGAGCTGGATGAACGCATACGCGACATCAGTGAGACCTACTTTAATTGCCAGATTCAGGATGTCAGGCTGGGCGATGGCCGCGCTCTACTTGCTGAAGAGCAGTCGGACAGTCTCGATTACATTGTTGTAGATGCCTTCTCCGACTCCATTACGCCACCCCATCTGGTATGCAGCGAATTCTTTGAGCTCGCAGCTGACAGGCTGAGCCCAGATGGTACTATCCTGCTGAATTTGATAGGTAGCCCCACAGATCGCTGGATTCATGCCGTGCATAGTACACTTCAGCTACACTACTTGTATACATTAACCTTTATTTTGCAACCAGAGCATGTCCGGGAGCATACCAATATCATCATGGTTGGACGACAAAGACCGATTGCTTATCAGGCTCGTCATATGGCGGGATTTAAATATTTTCTACCCCCACAGGGACATATTATTCGAGAAGACACCCAGCAGGGGTAAAGGAGCACAAGTATGAGCAGTCTGTCACACGCTTCATGGCACAACATGAACATCATTGCACAAGTAGGCAGTCTTCAATTTAATATTCGTTGTATTCAATTCAAGGATACGAGCATAGATACTAAGGACACCCCTTGTTCAGGCCCTCATATGTACGCACTTCACTATATTCGTGGCGGTAGAGGCACGCTGCTGCTCGCCGGGAGAACATGTCAGATTGGTGCCAAAAGTCTCTACATGAGTGGTCCTGGGCTTGTATATGAAGAGATGACCACGGCAGAAGAGAAGCTTACAGGGTATTCCCTATTCTTCGAGGTTGTTGATCCTGGGGCGAATCTCTTTTTGTCCAAGCAGATGCTGGATGAATATACCTCTACTGCAGATCGTCTGCTGACGGCTTCCTTCTGGCATGGCAAGGATGAGAAGGATATGCTCACCTTGTTCGAGCAGCTTGAAGCGGATTTCTCCAGCTATTCCCCTTCAAATGAAGCCATAATAACGCAGATTATTCAGCAGATCATGATATCTCTAATGGACAACTATGCTGACAGTCTTCCTACACCCGCACACGCCTCAGAGAAGACTCTTGACGAGCAGCGCATGCAAATTATTGAGGAAAGCCTGTTATACCAGTACTCATCCTTGACGATTGGTGAACTGGCTGAACGACTTACATTAAGCGTACGGCAAACAGAACGCACGGTGAAGCTTCTATATGGTGTGTCGTTTGCGGAGAAAAAAATGCAGCTTCGCATGCGAATGGCAGCTTATCTGCTAAGTCACACCAAGCTGCCGATTCATTACATTGCCGAGCGCACAGGCTTCGCCTCGCTTGAACATTTCAGTACCACCTACAAGAAGCATTATTACCAGACCCCGACGTCCTACCGAGCTAGTAGAGATTATACAAGTCCTTCCTAGGAGCGATTAGCATCAGGAGATGTAAGCCTGCTCCTGGTGCAACTTTGTACCTCGACCAGATTAGAGGTGAGTACAGAGCTGCTTCAAACGAGAGTTCTGGCCTTCTAAAAAGGCAAATAACAAAGGGATTTGAAAGACTCCCCCCTTTACTCCGTTAGATTCATTTTACCCTTAAATTCCATATAATTCTATATTTAGTTTTATAACAACCACATTTTATTACAGCGCTTTAAGACTGGCTAATGGTTAAAAGGCATGTTGCATTACTTTCTTTTTCACATGAAAAGCCTTGCTCGTATATACAATTTACTCGGCGGGCAAGCAAAGAAAAGCTGTAAATAGAGCAACAGGACCGCCTCTACTCCTGGCGGTCCTGTCTCAACATATATAGCATTATTAAAAAACAGCCTTTATATTACAGAGTATTCTTGAATTACTGGTAGCTGCTAGGGTCCATATAAGTGATTTCCCACAGATGACCGTCCAGGTCCTCAAAGCTCCATGCATAC
This sequence comes from Paenibacillus massiliensis 2301065 = DSM 16942, assembly GCF_000377505.1. GTDB lineage: Bacteria > Bacillota > Bacilli > Paenibacillales > Paenibacillaceae > Paenibacillus > Paenibacillus massiliensis. The sequence goes on from NZ_KB898185.1 coordinate 153,648, forward strand.
ATAAATCCATGGTCCGTAGGATCATTATATTCCTTGGCGCCAGCTGCAAAAGCACGGTTGACAATCTCATCCACATGCTCCCGACTGTCTGCTGAGATCGCTAGAATCACCTCAGTAGTACTGCTTGCATCAGCAATCTCTTTGTTAATGAAGGAACGGAAGTAGCTCTCCACCAGCAGCATGACAAATATATTGTCACCAAGGACCATGCAGGCTGCCTTCTCATCCGTAAATTGCGGATTAAATTCAAAGCCAACCTTTTCGAAAAACAACTTGGACGCCTCGAGATTCTTGACTGGTACATTCACAAAAATATTACTCGTCTTCAATGCCATGGTCATCACCTCATCCTTTGAAGTTGCATTGCTGATTAGTACCTTGACCCAATCAAGGTGAGGTTACGTTGCTGTCCATCAAGGTACTATTCTCACAATCATAGTATAACATCTAATATTGTAAATACTTATACAATAAATTATAAATGTAAATTATATAGATTGTGCTCCCATGACAAGACGAGTGAAAAGTATCAACTCAAGCAGATCTCAAGCGTGGAACTCCTGTCCGTCACGTACCTCCTGTACAATGCCGGCGCGAATAACGAAGTCGCCCAAATGCTCACCAGGTTCACGTTCTTGGCCATATTGTTTGAAAATCGGCTGTAGCGAGGCTAGGATCTCCTCTTCCCCTATGTTCTCCTTGTATAGCTTGTTCAAGCGCTGGCCGGCAAATCCGCCACCCAGATAGAGGTTGTACTTGCCTGGAGCCTTGCCGATCAGCCCGATCTCAGCGAGCATGGGACGAGCACAGCCGTTCGGGCAACCCGTCATACGGATTACGATATCCTCCTGCTCCAACCCGTTCTCGACCAGCATGGGTTCGATTTTGTCGAGGAAGCTTGGGATGTACCTCTCGGACTCCGCCATCGCCAGACCGCAGGTCGGAAGGGCTACACATGCCATAGAATTCCGGCGCAACGCGGAATAATGCTTGCCGTCAGTCAGCTTATACTGCTCCAATAGCTGCTCAATTCTCTTCTTGCTGCGGGCACTGACACCGCCAATGATCAGCCCCTGATTAGGAGTGAGTCGGAAATCCCCTTTGTGAACGGTGGCAATCTCGCGCAGCCCCGTCATTAGTGGGTAATCCTCCAAATCCTTGATTCGTCCATTCTGAATGAACAACGTGAAGTGCCATTTTCCGTCACCGCCCTTCACCCAACCATAACGATCACCATTATGATCGAAATGATAGGCGCGCGCTGGCTCCAGCGACCAACCCAGTCTGGATGTCAGCTCTTCCACGAACCACTCTAATCCCCGATCATCAATCGTATATTTGAACCGTGCATGCTTACGCACAGCCCGATCACCGTAATCCCGCTGGATGGTAACCGTCTTTTCCGCTACATCAATCAGTTGCTCCGGTGTGCAGAAGCCGATCACTCGGGACACCTGTGGGTAGGTCTTCGGATCGCCATGAGTCATCCCCATGCCGCCACCAACAGCTACATTGAAGCCGATGAGCTTGCCGTTATCTACAATGGCGATGAACCCCAGATCTTGAGAGAATACATCTACATCATTGGTTGGTGGCACCGCAATCCCGATCTTGAACTTACGCGGTAAATATACCGGACCATAAATCGGCTCCTGCTCGGTATCATCTTTGCTGTCGATGACCTTCTCTCCATCCAGCCAAATCTCATGATATGCTCTCGTGCGCGGGTCCAAATGCTGGCTCACTTTTGAAGCCCACTCATACACCTGACTATGGACCTCCGATTGGTAAGGATTCGGACTACACATAACATTCCGATTCACGTCTCCGCAGGCGGCCAGTGTACTCAGCATCGCGTCGTTGACCTCACGAATCGTGTTCTTCAGGTTCCACTTGATTACACCATGCAGTTGAAATGACTGCCGCGTTGTCAGACGGATTGTACCATTTGCATACTTATGAGCTACGCGGTCCATCATCAGCCACTGCTCTGGCGTAATGACACCACCAGCTGCGCGAACACGCAGCATGAACTGATAGGCCGGCTCCAGCTTTTGCTTCTGCCGTTCATTACGCAGATCCCGATCATCCTGCATATAGCTGCCATGGTGCTTCATCAGACGATTGTCATCCTCAGGGATGGAACCCGTCAGCGGGTCCTTCAAAGTCTCTTCCAGACTTCCCCGCAGATAGAAGCTTCTGCGCTTAATGTCCTCCACATCGCTGTGAGGAGCATTCTGGGGGTGGAGTAATTGCTTTTGAGTCATCGATTCATATCTCCTCTCGGGCTCCTGTACATGTCACTTATGCTTGGGCATTCCCTTAATATACATCCCGTTGATAACGCTTCTCCTGCTGCAGGCGAATAAGCTCGGCTGCTGCCTCATCTGCGGAACGTCCGCCCTCTTGCTCCAGAATGCGTATCAGTGCAGCATGCACGTCATGTGCCATCTTCTTCTCGTCTCCACACACATAGATATACGCACCTGCCTGCAGCCACTCATACAGTTCACGGCTATGCTCCAGCATACGATGTTGCACATATACCTTCTCCTCGGTGTCCCGTGAGAAAGCTACATCCATACGGGTCAGTACCCCGCTCTTGATCCATTTCTGCCATTCGATCTGATACAGGAAATCTGTAGCAAAATGCTGATCACCATAGAACAGCCACGACTTTCCTTCCGCTCCGGTCTCTTCTCGCTCTCCTAGGAAGGCTCTAAATGGAGCTACTCCTGTGCCAGGTCCGATCATAATAATCGGGGTATCCGGTTGCTCCGGCAGCTTGAAGCCCGCATTGTGCTGAATAAACACAGGCAAGGTATCCCCGGCTTCCACACGTTCGGCCAGTTGAGCCGAGCATACCCCAGAGCGCTCACGTCCTTCGTTCTCATAGCGTACCGTTCTCACCGTGATGTGGACTTCATCCGGATTGGCACTAGGACTGCTGGCAATTGAGTATAGGCGAGGCGGGATTTTACGGAGTAAAGGAACGAGTTCCCCAGCCGCAATCCCTGTCAGCTCGTAGTGCTGCACGAGATCCAGCAGATCATGCCTGCTGATATAGCTCCGCAGCTCCTCCTCTTGTCCGGCTGATAGCAGCTTGCTTAGTGCAGAGTCAGGGGCCAATCCTGCTATCTGCTGAAGCAACGGCTTCGTCAGGACAGTAATCTCTACCACGCGAGTCAACGCTTCACGAAGTGGTAGCTGCTGCTTGTGCACGTGAATCTCTTCCTCCGGATTCCACTTCAATGCCTCAATCAATTGATCTACCAGCTTCGGATCATTCTGCGGATAGACTCCCAGACTGTCACCCGGCTCGTAATGAAGTCCCGAACCCTCCAGTGATAGCTCCACATGTCGGGTCTCCCGCGCGGAGCCGCGTCCGTTCAGATTAAGATTCTCCAGGACCTCGGCAGCAAATGGATTGGATCTAGAATAGTTCTCTTCCACGGAAGGTGCTACCGTGCTTGCTACCGATGATCCTGCAGATACCGTGGCAGTATTCCCTGAGGTCCGCAGCTCAAGCGCGCCAATAACCTGCTCCATCCATTCTGTAGCCGAACTATCGAAGTCCACATCGCAATCCATACGCGGTGCAAGCTTGCTCGCACCAAGCTCCTCCAGCTTGGCATCAAAATCCTTACCCGTCTGGCAGAAGAACTCATAGGAGGTATCACCCAGTGCCAATACCGAGTAGAAGGTGTCTGGCAGCTGAGGAGCCCGCTTGCTGTGCAAGAACTCGTATAGGCCTATCGCTTGGTCCGGTGGTTCGCCTTCGCCATGCGTGCTTGTAAGTATGAGCAAATGCTGTACTTTCTTCAGGTTGCTTGGCTTGAAGTCTGCCATGGAAGCGCGGGTGACCTTGTAGCCCAACTGCTCCAGCTTTGTAGTAAGCTTGCCTGACAGCTGACTGCAGTTACCCGTCTGAGAGCCATACAGAACAGTGACCTCCTTGGGCAAGGTCTGTACCTGCGCTGCCAGTGGTAACGCCTGTGTCTGTTCTGCGACTACAGCAGGTGTCTGGAGTATGGCCTGCCCTGCACCTCCAGCACCAGTAGCAGTCAGATATCCGGTCAGCCATATACGCTGATTCTCGGACAATGTCGGTACGAGTCGGTTAAGCAGATCAGCCTGCTCCTCATTAAAAGGACTATTGCTTACTTGAAAGTTCAATCCCATCCACCCCAATATGCGCTCATTTTCTAAATCCGACTATTATGATCTCATTAATACTATCTTGAACCTAACATACGTACTGCACAGGGTCAATTAGTTAGATCTTATCGGTTCTATCAGTAATCCTGATACGTCATGTAAATCAGCGAATTATAAGGCTTCTTCCCCCTATATGTAGCTATATTCTGACACGATAAAAAGTCCCGACAGCTATTACACTGCCGGGACATACGGATGTAGACATTATATCTAAATCATTGCAACGTTCCTTTATTTTCGACATGCTCCGTTCTATTCCAGAACGGTCCACATGTCCATAGCCAACATTCGAATGATCTCATGCTCGTGCTTCCGGTAAGTCCGCAAACGGTCGGCGCTGTTCTGATTCCACAATAACGCCTTGCCCGCAACCTGCAATAAAGAAAGTCCTACATACTGAGCCTCGAACGGCGTCTGGCCATTCAAACGATCCACGATGCTCAGAAGCTCCTCTGCGGTCCAATGCCCTTTGCTTTCATTAAGCGTTTGAACGATCCGCCGATACGCATAATCCAACAAATGTGGCTTCCTACTCGCGATCTGGATCACATGATTTAGATAAGCAACGGCCTGTTCAGCGCTGTTCCATTCAATCATGGCTATATGCAGCTTAATCACAGCGGATTCCATCGCCTCTTTGTCAGTGAGTACATCAATCACGCTTTCATACAGCGGAGCTAGTCCGTACCTTACATGCGGAGACAATAAGACAAGCTTGTCAACCAGTGCCAAGAGGCGCTGACGATGCGGCAGATCCCTGTCGGCAGTCGCATTCCATTCGACTACTGGTTCCATGGCTCCCAGCTGCTTGCAAAGACTAATCACCTGCTCGTTTACCGCTCCATCACGGCAGACCACGATCAAAGTATCCAGTGCCGCCTTCCATCTGGAGCTGTTCTCCATATCCAATATGGCTTTACCAGCGGCAGCGGCAAGCAACACTTCATGGCCATCCGCCCAAAGATTCATCGCTCGGAAAGCCTCCTGGGCAACCTCCGCATCCGCATGACTTCCATTCTCGGCAATCCACTGCACATATCGCGGCCGATCCTTCAATGGAAGCTCTCTTGGGTTCTGGTAGAGCAGGCTTTTTGCGATATCCCGCTCCGGCGACAAAGCCATTGCGCTTAATATAGCCCAGCTTCGCTCATCTTCGAGCCATTGTCTGGCGGCATGCCCTATCGCAATCACAACATCCTTATGGGAATTGGGTTTCTCGTATTCACGAAGAAGTATCGCCATATTCTCACTGCTCTTAAAGGCTCCCAGCAGCCGGATCGCTTCTTTTCTCACTGTAATTTTCAGCTTATCCCGGTTCAAAAGGTCTGCAAGCATGGAGGTCATCGCCTGCGGCTTCATTCGACGCGCACATCGAGGGATCGCATACATTGCCACACGGGCGCGGTCCCCATCCAGATTGTCCAGCAGCAAAGGAAGCGCCTTCTCCGGGTCCTCCCATAAGGAGCAAGCGTGTAGCGCCGCCTCAGCAATCTGCACTTCCTCATCCTGCTGCAGCTTCTTCAACTTATCGGAGCAATAGTCCGGCATTTTTGCCAAGCTCCGCATGGCAGACGAACGCTCATAAAAGTTACGCTTGGCATCCAAGGCTACTTTTTCGAGTAGAGCAGCCAATGCTTTTTGCTGACGCGGCAACCAGCGATGGAACCCGTCCGAGGCAGGCAGAAGATAGATCGACTTCCCTGAAAGATGCCTGCCCTTGATGACTGTCCCTGCAATGAAAGGGTCCAGCCATTCTTGACGCTTCAGGTGCAGATGCTTAAATACCTCATAAAACGAAATGAAGGAGAGGTCCCTATCCAGCATTTCTTTTACCCGTTCATCGCGTGTTTTTCGTGGAGCCAGCCAATAACGAACAGCCTGAGGAGATACGTTTTTTACCTGAACTAATTCCTTCAGCAGCAGTTGGAGTTTAGGAATTCGCTCTGCCAATTTGCCAAACGATTCGGCCATCCGCAGAATATATGTATAGCTCTCTCGCTTGTTAGCTTCCATGCCAAGAGCATAAAATTCATCGAACACAATGTTCAACACATGATCAGGCATTCTGTCCCAGTCCATGGAACGCAACATAAAGTGTCCGTCCCGCATTGCCATTCTGGCGAATGTTCTTAGAGCAAATTTGAAGAGTCTGCTCTCGGGCTGGGAAGTATGGTAGCACAGAATGGCAAAGGCCAAATTTTCTGTGGCTGCTCGTGTCCCATAGGAGGTGTCTCTGGCTTCAATCACACTGTCGACCAGCAAAGTCAATTCCCCGATATGGTCTTCCTTAAAGAGCGTGGGAGGGCAGTTCGACAGCTCGACCATGACTGCATTCCGCACTGGGTCCTGATCGTTTTTAATCCGGGTCACGAAATGCAACGTTTCATCCATTCCGCTTCGGGATAACGCCGTGCTTCGGATGAGATGGACATAGGCCGCAGCCCGCTCATCAGCTCCGGATACAGTCGCAGCTTTCTCCAGATGTTCTCTGGCATCCGCAATGAATAGCCTCGAAGTTATTTCCAGCTTACGGTTTCGGCGCTCCCGAATATCCCGCAGGCCTAGCATTCGAGCCGCCTCCTGATGGCGCAAACGATGTGGCAGTACATCCAGAAGCGATGTCGGGAAAACGCGCATTCCTCGTTCGTCTTCTCTATAAGTAGCCTCGAAGACCAATCCCCGTAAGGACGGCGCAAGTGTATCCAGTACCTTCGCTACATGCAAAGGCTGCTCAGCCAGCAATGATGTTAGCTTTGCCCACTGCTCGATGGAAAAAAGCTTGTTTTTTTTCAAAACACCTACAGGTACGCCGTGAGTCAGAAGGTCCCCCCTCGCCTCCTCTCGCGTCAGGAGCTTGAATACACCCTCCGAGCTTACTTCCATTAGACGGCCCAATCGCGGTCTGAGAACAGGATGAAGTACGTCCATAGGCCCATGCTTCAACGCACATTCCAAGACCATACTTGGTTTTAATTCACACAGCATCTCGATGGCTGAGCTAAAGCTCCACCATACAAAGGTCTTCTCGCGCTGTGTTGCCTTTTGCAGCACATCATGGAAATAATCCGCTACGATAGCAGGGTGACGCTGCGTCAGCATTTTCCAATTGCGTACCCCATACCCCAGCTCCGGGAGGTATCGACGAACCGTTTCCTCGCTGCATGCAGCCAACAATGTTGCGGCCTCATGTCCTCCCCAATTAGCAAGCACAAGTGGCAGCAATCTCTCCGCCCAGTCCTGCCGGCAGCTGATCACGATGCTTCGCAGCAATTGGCGACGACATTCGTGCGACATCGACACGATTTCAGACTCTATCAAAAAATCTGAATCTATGAGAACCTTCGGCAAAAGTTTGGCTGCCCGGCACCTAACGCCTGCCTTCCCATGACTTAAAGCCGCCAAAACGGCATGAGCATCATGCGTTACACTAGCACCAGTTAATGCCAAATGCCCCTCATAGGCGCTGTCACTCTTCAACAATGATGTAAGCAGGGCGCTATAAGCAGTATCTCCTTTATATTGGCACCCCCAGGCTGCCATTTGCTTCATCCTGTCCGAGTACCCCATTACGTCTAGTTCCTTTAGTACCCGTTCTCTATTCAGCGGAGCAATGTGAAATAACAATATTACCCTCTCCTCTCACACGCTGACACCCATCTACTAGATCGCTCTAAGCCATTTTGGTCCACAGCTTACGAACTAGCCATTTTCTATTATTTTTATTGAAAAAAAATACCTATCGTACAACATTATACCTTGTCTAATCCATGTTAACAAAGACATGCGGCTAGTCTACGGACTTATGGCAAGTAAAAAAAACGAGTGTGGAAGCTGCGCCCATGGCGAAAGGGTACGCGGCTACTTCCACACTCGTTATCAGCTTTGCTCAATGACTAGTTAATCTCACAAAATACATACTTTATGGTGCTACTTTCTCGATTGCACGAACAGCTTTCCGAGGCTCTATAGTTTGATAAATTGTCCCGTACGCTGTGATTCAAATGCAGCCAGAATCACGTTCAGGGAACGCAATCCCTCTTCACCAGAGATCGTTGGCGGCGTCTTCGTAACAATGCTATCGACAAAAGCATCAATGACACCGCTAGGTACCTGCTTTTCATTCGTAGCCATGGCACCGACCTTGTATGTCTCAACTGTCCCATCAATAAGCTCTACGATGACCTCGTCCCCATCTACGGTTCCGATCTTCATGACGCCTTTCTCACACCATAGCACGGTGCTGTTATCTCCGCCCTTATACTGTGTCCAGCTGGCAACCAGTGTTCCAATGGCTCCACCCTTCATGCGGAGAATGCAGACGGCATTATCATCCACCTTTGTATCCGACTTATGCAGCGTATCAATAAATCCGCCGACCTCTGCGACCTCATCTTGTAACAGGAAACGGATGAAGTCCGACTTATGGACCCCAAGATCCCCCATTGCGCCCATACTGGCCTCTTCCTGACGGAAAAACCAGCTATCCCGGCCATCAACACTCCAGGCTTCAGGACCAGGATGCCCGAAGGCCGTACGGAAGGTAAGAACCTTACCCAGCTTACCCGAATCGAGAATCTCCTTCGCTTTTACATGCGGTGGCATGAGACGCTGATTGTGACCTACCATGAGAAATACTTTGCTGGCACGTGCTGCTTCAATCATTTGCTCAGCTTCTTCGGAGGTACACGCCATTGGCTTCTCTACTAGCACATGCGCACCAGCCTTGGCTGCAGCAATAGACATAGGCGCATGCAAATAGTTCGGGGAGCAGACGCTCACAGCATCCACCTTCTCTTGGGCAAGCAGCTCCTCATAGCTACTATACGCTGTGCCCCCGTAAGTATCCGCCATCTCTTGGGCACGCTCCAGCTTGGGATCGGCAAAGGCCACCAGCTCCACATGCTCATTGGCTGCATACTCCGGAATATGTCTACGCTGTGCAATAGCACCGCATCCCAATACGGCTACCTTGATTGTACTCATCAGCACTTCTCCTTTTCATGATCTATGATGGTTGTGGGGTATGAACTGGAACCAGAGCTAGAATTGGCTCAGGTAATGCTCTTTTACCCACTGCAGACTGTTTGCAACACTTTCAAGCGGTGGCTTCTGACAATGATCCTGCTCCACAATCAGCCACTCCACTCCGGCATCTCCAGATTCGCGAATGACGGCTGGCAGGTCCACCAGTCCCTCTCCAAGCTCCAGCGTATTAATTGCACCATCCGTGGCTCTGTCAAAATCCTTCAGGTGCAGGAGTGGAAGGCGCCCGGCATATTGGCGGATGTAAGCCAGCGGGTCCTGTCCAGCGTACTGAACCCAGCACACATCAAGCTCCACCTGAAGGGACTCAGGTGCCGTCGTCTGGAACATTGCATCGAATACCAGCGCTTCTCCCGTCTTCTCCAAAAATTCAAAATCATGATTATGATAACCAAATTGAAGCCCCTGCTCCCGCACCTTGGCTCCTGTATTCTCTAGGAATGCAATAAATCCCTTCCATTCTTCACCCTTGGGGCGCTGATCCGGCATAATATAAGGACAGATCATATAATGAGCACCAATCGTCTTCAGGTAATCTATCTGGCCTTGCAAATCATCCTTGAGCAAATGAATGCCTACATGACTACTGATAGCTTTTAGCCCAAGCTCGTCTAGTAGCGCTTTCATTTCCAGGGCTGGAATGTCACCGTATCCGGCAAATTCTACACCCTCATAACCTAGTTCGGCAACCTTACGAAGTGTACCCCTAAAATCCGTAGCTAATTCCTCACGGAGCGTGAACAGCTGCAAACCCACATTCATTCTTGGCATGTACAAGACACCTCGACTTCTTAGAGTTTTATATATACTGCTCTATCTGGTACTATCCTATCGAAAATTGACCTGAAGTGACCATACACAATATAATTATCACATGCACTATTTGCTCAAATTATGTACGGAGGTTCTTGTCTCGTGGATACTGCACTATTAACCTGTGATTATTCTTACCACTATAAAGCCTTCAATTCTCATTATACAAATGGGCTGACACACTACCTCTTCCGATTGCAGACCGAGGGCTCCAGCCGGGTCTTCTGTCGGGATCGCGAATACCAGCTTCGTAGAGGAGATCTGCTGCTATTGAGACCAGGAGATGCCTATGATCTTGCTGTAGATGACCCCGAGCAGGAGGACCGCATTTCTAGTGGAGACTACTATTTGTTCTGTGAAGGCCAGTGGATTGATGATTGGTGGAATCGCACCAAACGCCCGCCTGTGACCCGGATCGGCTCCGACGAGAAGCTGGTTGGCTTATGGCGCAACCTGCTGCTTGAGAAGCGGCGCGGAGCAGACGAGGAGAACGGAGAATTGATCGACTACATGCTGCGAAGTCTGTGTCTCTATTTTGATAGAGCCATCTCGGAGCATACCCAGCAGGATCGTACGGTGTTTGCTGCACTCAGACTGAAGCGCTTCATAGAGGAGCATGCCACCCTCACGTTCAAGCTGGAGGAGGCTGCCCAGTATGCCGGACTTAGCCTGTCGCGCGCGGTAAAGCTCTTCAAGGATTACTATGGTCAGACCATGATCCAGTATGCAATTGATATTCGACTGAACGCAGCCCTGGAGCGTATGAAATACAGCTCACTGACACTAGAGCAAATTGCGGTTACGTGTGGATTTTCCAGCTATTCTTATTTCCACAGGGTGTTCCGCTCCAAGTACGGCGTGACTCCGGTCAAATATAGAAAATACGAGCAGGAGGCCCCCTATCGCCTGTAAAGGTTCTTACCTTAGGCAAAGCAGCCTCCTGCCTCTCATGGGTCAAGATTCGTATTCGATCGAGTCATCTAGCTTTTTACAGAACTATAGGCCTTCATTGCGATCAAATTGACAGCCTCTCAGGATGCTCCGATTCTGCTTACAATTTTGTCCTGCCCAAGCTGTGCAGCCCGCTCCAGCGGGGTTCCCTCGAACTTGATAAAATTTTTGTTGTACTTGACCTTCATGTTGAAATCTACGCCATGATCCACTAACAGACCAATAATATCCTCGTATTCGTTAAATACCGTGTAGATTAGCAGTTCGCAGCTGCGGTCATACACGCAAGAAATGTCTGCCCCCTTGCTTAACAGTAATTCCGCCAGCTCTCTCCGATTACGTCTGCAAGCCCACCAGAACGCTGGTGTGATCGTCTCAGGATGAATTCCGTTGTCTATGAGCACGCTAGCTCCTTCTACGTTGCCGGTATTTGTTGTCCATTCCAGAGCGTTTATTTTCGCTGTTGCCAGTTGGTTGACATCCAGACCCAGATCAATCAACTTCTGCGTCATTGCACCGGAAGCGTATGCCGCAGATAGGAATAACGCTGATTCCTTCTTACAGCCAAGCGCCATAATATTCGCACCCTGATCCATGAGATAACGAGCCACATCCTCATGACCATGGTGCAGTGCCCATAAGAACGGTGTCTCCTGCACCGTATTGCGTACCTCCAGATCAGCTCCTGCTTCTACAAGCCATTGAACGATATTCAGAGCACCGTCTTCGCAAGCGATATGTAAAGAAGTACCGAAGTAGCTGCATTTCTTGTTCAGTGCCGTTGCCTTGATGGAGGACAGCATACGGCGAATCTCCTCCATATTCCCGGTTGCACAGGCATAGTTCAGCGTGTTCTCGAACCCTGCCAATTTCATTTTTTCATTACGTTCCTGCCGTACATCCTGAGTCATCTTCATTCTCCTTACTTGCCGTTCAGACTAATGATTGCTCCGTAGCCTCTTGAATGAAACTGCGCCGACGGAGCCACTGATGGCATAACTCAGGCCACGCCTGGGCTTGCGGATGTGCTTCTGCGAGTCCAAGACCATGACGCCCATCCTCAAAAATGTGCAGCTCAAACGGGATATTGTACTGACGCAGACCAGCAGCAAACATCAGGCTATTCTCGACAGGTACAGAAGCATCATTGGCGGTATGCCATAGAAATACAGGAGGAGTATCCGCTGTAATCCGCTGTTCGGATGATACGGACTTCAACCACTCCGCACTTTTCTCTTGTGGACCAGATAGGGCTTGCTGGCTTCCTGCATGAGCATGCTCTCCGGCCATTGTGATCACTGGATAGCACAGAATAGCGATATCTGGACGACAGCTGAGCAGATCCACCGGATCTTCGAGGTCCTGCTGCCCTGCATTGAAGCATGTGCTGGTCATCGAAGCCAGATGCCCCCCCGCCGAGAAGCCCAGAATCCCTACACGGTTCGCATCAAGTCTCCACTCTGCGGCATGATACCTGATAAGTCGAATTGCACGCTGTGCCTCCTCTAATTGGACAGGGTGAGCATGAGGAGCGACGCGGTAATTAAGCACTAAGGCAGACACTCCGATCTTGTTCAGCCACTGCGCAATCGGCTCTCCCTCATGATTAGCTCTGTTCACATAGCCGCCCCCTGGGCAGACAAGGATTACCGGGTACGGCCCCTCTCCCTCCAGTAGATAAGGTGTAATGCTCGGACAACCATCGTTAATGCCTTCTGTATCGAGCGGCATGTCCTCCCAGAGTTTGATGTTCTTTGGCACATTCATCATTCGTAACCTCCCATTCATTCGTTAGCGTCTGTGCAACCTCTTGATAATTTCTCTATAAATACTTTACTTCTCCGCAGCTGGCGCGATCACCTTCCTGAGACGCTCTCTCCCATCTGTCAAGGAGGGTTACAGGTTCATTGTCTCACAGGAATGTCTGCCTCAAGCCTCGATGCTACTCATTGATGATGGTAGCTGGAGCTACAGCGACACGCTATACCAAATGTCCGGTCGATTCATTCGATTCATGATGTTCCTCCAGAGCCATAATGCGAAAACAAATGGAGAACAGGTTACGAATCGTACTTGTGCTCGTCTTCTTCTTGATATTTGTAATATGTACTTGAACTGTCTTCTCGCTGATATAGAAGATATCTGCAACTTCCTTGTTACTGAGCCCATAGGCTACAAGAGCACTTAGTATTTCACTTTCGCGTGGAGTCAGGTCATAGTAATCCGTCATCGTCTGTGACGTTCGCTGGATTTGCCGTTGTAGCGCTTCTTTTTGTGCACCGCTCATAAGATCATACATCTCTGAATTCATCAACTGCTCTCAATCCTTTTCTCTTTCGATTTCTGCATTCAGCCTTGCTACAGAAACGTTGGGCAATGATGAAGCTTAAAAAATGAACTCTGATCGTACTGTGTTATCAACGTTTCTTACTTACTGCACGACAAATGCTACACTTCTACTGCTTAGTCCTTACTCGTTTTTCAATATCGGACTAAAGCTGTTATATTTTGATAGTTAATTGTAAAAACATTACCAATGAATTAGAGATGACAGATGCAATCGTTACCTCAGTATTACAACTGTAATTGCAGTCTGCATAATTACGTAATCATTTCGGTAGGAAGTCGGACGGAGTGACAAATTCCGCCCAACCCCACACCGCATAGCAGTATCAGGTCAGCGCTGCGCTAAGTTAAATCAAGATAGCAGACCTGGTTTAAAATACTTATTCCGCGATGCTGACCTGCATCAGAATCTCGCCTGTAAAATCCTTAATGCTAAATACGCCATTCTCCAAAATCCCGTACGAATGCGAGTAATTCCCTTTCGGAAGCGATATTGAGCCTGGATTACATAAATAGACGTCCCCCTCACTCCTCGCCACAGGGATATGGGTATGTCCCTGCAGGAATAGATCTCCGGACTGGAGTGGTGGCAGATTTTCCATGGAATGACCATGCCCGTGAGTCACATAGATTCTGCGTCCCTCATAGAAGAGTACAGCGTAGTCCGCCATCATGGGGAATTGGAGCAGCATTTGATCAACCTCGGCATCACAGTTCCCTCTGATTGCAGCTGCAATATGAGGTGACTGCTGGTTCAGCAATTCTGCAACTCCTGCAGGGTCATAGCCCTCCGGCAACGGATTACGTGGTCCGTGATATAAATAATCCCCTAGCAGTACCCAATAATCCGCCTGCTCTTCTTCATATTTCTCGACAGCTCTCTTGAGCCAGTACAATGATCCATGAATATCAGATACGAACATGAATTTCATCAGTCTTGCTCCTCTTCTGCAACTTATTAGCATTCAGCACATAGCGGCTTGCTTCTCTTGCCGCCTGTCGCCCCTCATCAATCGCCCAGGCAACAAGACTTGGCCCCCGCCGTATGTCACCCGCTGCGAAGATACCTTCTACACTGGTCATATAAGATCCTGCCTCCGCCTGACCACCAGTCCGAATATTACTGCGTTCATCCCGCTCTAGTCCGAGCTCTCCGGCCAGGGCTTCCTCTGGTCCGGTGAAGCCAAGAGCAAGCAGAATCAATTGCGCTGACAAGCTATTCTCACTGCCCGCCAACTCGACTGGAAGCATCCGCCCAGCTTCGTCACGCTGCCATTCTACCTGAATCGTACGCACTGTGGTTACCCGATTCCCTGCATCTCCTTCCAGACGGGTCGTAGCAATCTGATAGCAGCGTGGGTCCTGCCCGAACCGTTCAATTGCCTCTGCTTGCCCATAATCCGTCTTGCGAACCTTGGGCCATTCCGGCCACGGGTTAGTCCCTCCTCTGCTGAGTGGCGCCTGCGGCATAATCTCCAGCTGCGTCACGCTTCGGCAACCCTGACGGATTGCTGTCGCAACACAATCGGTGCCGGTATCTCCGCCACCGATGACGACGACATCCTTCCCACACGCTGTAATCGCTTCCTCCTCCATCCCTTGACTCAGTACGCTACGGGTGCTGGAAGTCAAATAATCCATAGCTTGGTGTACACCAGCCAGTTGTCTTCCCTCTACCTGCAGCTCTCTTGGCTTGGTGGCTCCTGCGCATAGAACTACAGCGTCATACTCTGCGTGAAGCTGCTCCAATAGAATATCCGTGCCAACTGCCATGCCTGTAATGAAACGAATCCCTTCTGCCTTAAGAATTTCTACTCTTCTGTTCACAATCTCCTTGTCCAGCTTCATGTTGGGAATGCCGTACATCAGGAGTCCGCCAATACGATCTGCCCGTTCCAGGACCGTTACCGAATGTCCTTCCTGATTCAGCTCCCAGGCGCAGGCAAGCCCTGCAGGACCTGATCCCACAACAGCAATCGTTCTTCCTGTTCTTGACTGAGGAGGATTAGGCTGAATCCAGTCCTCCTCGAAGCCCATGTCTGCAAGGGATTTCTCAATGGCCTTAATCGCTACTGGGCTACGGCTTAGTCCCAGTGTACAGGAGCCTTCACAGGGAGCAGGGCACACTCTGCCTGTGAACTCTGGAAAAGGATTCGTCTTGAATAGTCTGGACAATGCATCGTGCCAGCCTCCACGATATACGAGATCATTCCATTCGGGAATCAGATTATGAAGCGGGCAGCCTGCCGTCATGCCATTGAGTAGTCGTCCTGCATGGCAGAATGGTGTCCCACAGTCCATACAACGGGCAGCCTGAGTCTGTAGTGTCTCCTTATCCCACGGCATGGAGAATTCACACCACCCCTCAATCCTGTAAGGCACCTGCTCCTCCGTCAGGTTCCTGCGTTCGAATTCCATAAAGCCAGTAACTTTTCCCATTCCAAATCCCTCCGGTCATCACTCGTATTGGTCGATCGAAAGACGCCTGCAAAGAACCAAATGCTTAAATAAATGACACTATCTTACCATCGGATGGAAATACCAGAAATGAACTACGTCACGTAATGGTGTTATAATGGATATTAATAGCTGTATATAGACACTTAGATAGGAGTGACAATCATGCATATTCAAATCAGTGAATTGGCCGCTCAGCGTATGACAGAAGCGCTCGAAGGACGTTCAGGATACTTCAAATTGCTGTATGATACCGAGGGCTGTGGCTGTAATGGGGTCATTGTACTCCGTATTGTGGATCAGCTGGAGTCTTTGGACGAGATGCTGGAGACCAATGCATTGCCGATCTTCGTTGACCCCAAGCAGCGGCACAATCTGGAGGAGGCGATGCGACTCGATGCAGAACCCAACTTCCCTTCCTTCAGCCTTGTTGGGGATTCCGGTACTTACAGCACCAATATCCGAATCTATGATCTGCGCGCTAACCCAGGCAAGTCGGACATCATTGCAGATGAGTCAGCAGCAAGCTGCCTGATCCAGCAGAACTAATAACACAGATGGTGGCCTACGATACTCAAAAAACCTCTCCACGCTTACCGTTCATTCGGCCAGCGGTGGAGAGGTTTTTTCACAAGCATGATGAATGTATACTCGCTACAGTTGTCCCCGATACCACTCTAATGTACCGAAGAGCGCTGCAAGCGCATAGCTAACCGCTACACCGCCAAGCATCAGCAGAAGGAAGCACCAATCGGCCTTGGTTATTCTCCATTGGACATAGAACTCGCGATGCGCTTCCCCTGTAAATCCTCTGGAAATCATGGCGACGGCTACACGCTCGGATTTGCGAATCGCACTCGCCAACAGCGGTATAGAATATCGCTTCACAGCACGTAGCAGCTTGCCCCAACCCCGCTCTTTGCCTACACCACGCATGCGATGTGCCTGCTGCATGATTCGCAGTTCTTCCCGAAATAGTGGAAGGAAGCGGAAGCCTGCCAATATCCCGTAAGCGAGCTTCGGAGGCAGCTTGCATTGCTGCATCAGACTTAATATGAAGTGAACCGGGTCTGTAGTAAGGATGAAGAGCAGGGACAAGGCCGAGAAGATCAACGTCCTTAAGCCAAGTGATAGAGCTGTATGCCAGACAGCTTCAGTGATCTCCAATGGTCCAATGCTGAGCAATACTGGTGACAGCAACACGGTGTCCTCCCGAGGAAATAGTGCAGCAGTCCATATATATCCGAGGCCCATGATGACAAATGGAGTGAACAGCAACAGCCATCTCCGCCAGGATATGTCCCCGGCGAGCCAAGTTACAGCCACCGTGAAGACCAATGCTACAAATGGAGTCACAGGATCGAAGGCAAAGGACAAAAAGAGCACACATAATGTCACCGTCAATGCCTTCATACTAGGATTCAGCATCTCAAGCCGGATCAGAGCTCTCCTGGGCGCTACCGTGTTGCCTGAATTGAACGATCCAGCACGGTTCATGGACCTTGGGACAGTCATCGGAGCCCTCCTTGTCTTACAGAAGGCTCACTGCTTCCAATCGTTGATGTTTTCACGGCGCCCGCAAGTGACCCTGACCATGATGCATTCAGTGATTCCTTAGGTGACTCATCTAATGAGTTACTTAAGGAATCTGATAACAGCTGACTGAACCGTTCAACAAGTGGTAGTTTCAGATGCATCATGTCCAATTCCTGCTTGGTCAGCTTCCACAATGCGGCAGGCGTGTCATCGAAGACAATGTGGCCTGCTTGTAGCACAATCACTCTTGTAGCAAATTGGCGTACCCATTCCATATCATGTGTGATCATAAGCACCGCCTTTCCCTGCTCAGCCCGGCTACGTAGTGCTTGCATCAGCTCCAACGATGCATATGCGTCCTGCCCATAGGTAGGCTCATCACAGATTAGAATACGCTGGTCATCCATGAGCATAGCTGCGACGCTCAGCCTGCGCTTCTGCCCTTGACTAAGGGAAAATGGACTCATATCACGTTGCTCCTCAAGTCGATATTGCTTCAGTACAGCCTCCACCCGCTTCTCGATCTGCCCTTCTGACCACTCCTGTCGCAGTCTAAGTGTATAAGCTAACTCGTCATAGACGGAATCCGTCACAAATTGATGCTCTGGATGCTGGAATACCAAGCCAATCTGGCGTCGCAGTTCCTCCTCGCGCCAATCATCCATGCTCCTGCCATTAACGTATACATGCCCTGATGCCGGAGCAAGCAGGCCTGTTAGGAGACTAGCAAGCGTAGACTTCCCAGCACCGTTCGGACCTGCCAATGCCACAAATTCACCTTCATGAACATGTAGCGACACATGGTGTATTTGATGTGTAGATTGTGTTGCTAGCGTTGTTTGTGTTGTTTGTGTTGCTTGCGCAGGTTTTGCTGATATCTCAACATGTGCTGACTTCCGTTTCTTTAAAAAGCTATAACGACGCTTAGGGCTTCTTCCATGGGAATATACCAGCTCATGTGCTGCAAGCAACAGCTTCGGTGGCTTTCCAGACGAGTCGAATACGCCTGTTGTCGATGTATCTGCTGCTTCCAACTCGCCTGCTCGGGATTTCTGCTGAGCGGATATCATATGTTCCCTGATTGAAGATACAGCCTTCAGAGCTGCCTTACGGACCTGTTGGGGCTGGATACTCCATAATTGCCATAGCTCATTGAGGGTCAAAGGGAGCGCGCCCTCCGCTGCCTGCCAATCCCCCATGTCATGCTGGCTTAACAACAATTGCTCGTATTCAGCACTCCTTTCAAGAGTCGGCATTTGGGTATACCCTACTTCAGTAACCAACAGCTTGGAACTACTTTCCTTGCTCATGGGTACGTTCATAGCCTGCTGCTTGGTACTCTCGGCATCACTATCTGTGCTGACCCGCCCAGCAAGCTCTTTAATAAGCTGACCATGCAAAGTAACAGCTCTGGGCTGCCAAATACCAAGCTCTTGAGCCTTCAATGAGTACCTTCTAAAGTACTCGTGAGGCGATCCTTGGTAGAGCAGACTCCCCCGTTGATCAAGCGCGGCAATGCGATCTACGGCATACATCCACTCATCCAGTTGGTGCTCGATAAGCAGTACTGTCAGCTCTTCGGCCTGCTTGATCTCACGAATGCGAGCCGCCAGTGCGGTAGCAGCAATGGGGTCCAGATTCGAGGTTGGCTCATCCAGAATCAGAATTGAAGGCCGCAGCACCAAGGCACAGGCAATCGCTAGCTGCTGCTTCATTCCTCCAGACAGACTGTGAATGTAAGCTTGTCTGTAATCACTTAACCCAGCCAGCCCCAGTGCCGATACGATACGAGCTTCCATCTCATTTCTCGGACAGCCTATGTTCTCCAGACAGAACGCCAGCTCCTCTTCCACTCGCAGCATACAGAATTGACTATCCACATCCTGAAAGACAATCCCCACCCGCTGAGCAATCTGAGCAGGATTAGCCTCTAGTAGCAGCTCGTTATAGAGCCTCACTTCCCCACTTACAAGGCTGTCAACCGCATGGGGATAAATTCCATTCAAACAGAGCGCCAGTGAGCTTTTCCCACCACCACTGGGACCAAGAAGCAATAGCAATTCTCCTTGCACCAGGTTCAGAGATACCTCATTGATGATTTCAGAGCTGCCTTCCTCGAAGCACATAGACAGCGCTCTAGTCTCTAGGGCATAGCTTGGGGTGCAACTCTCTCTCTTCTTCGTTCCGGTCCTCTTCTTATCCTGTGTCATGCCTTGTATGCGCTCTGCGAACGAGTCTTGGCAATCGGAAAGCTGCGTAACACTCCTGTTGAAGCCAGAGCATCCGCGATCCATTTACCCAATAAGCCAGCAAGCAATGCGCCACTAATGATTCGTACAATCAGCATAGCAAGCACCAGATCCATAGACAGAGCTGCAAAGCCTGAGCGGAAGTAGCCCCAAATGAAGCTGAACACAGCTGCCCCCATACCAGCCAGCATTAGTACAGCCAGATTATATCGACGATAGCGGAAGGCTGCGAATACCACCTCAGCGCCAAGTCCCTGTATAATCGCTGACACGATCAGAATCGGTCCCACGGTATTCCCGATTAGTACCTCTACTATTCCGGCAATCGTCTCAGACAACAGGGCTACCCCTGGCCTCCGAATAATATAAGCGGTAATGATGGATACGATGAACCAGATGCCGAAGATGACCTCATAGCCCATCGGCCCCATGAATCCGGTTAGTACATTTCCCACCTGCAAAAACAGCAAGTATACGACCGCGAACACGACAGATAGCGAGCTGAGCACAATAATATCCCGAAGCTTCCAAGAGGCCATCTTAGGCTTCCTCCTTTCCGGCTGCGCGAGAAGATGGGCTGTTGCAGGAGAGATTCACGGTCATGACCACATGAGATACACTCTCTTGTGTATGAGCGAAAGACTGCTCCAGGGTAGTGAACACCCGGTTAGCATCACCATCCAGCCTGCTCGCATAATGCACACCTCCACCGAAGGTTCCATGCTCCTGAGCGATCTCTACAGCTCCGTATATTTTTTTCATATAATCAGTAGTTCCCATCGGATATAGCGCGAACTGAGCGGCTGTCTGAATAGGAATTGCTGCACTGTTCATCTCATTCATTCGCTGATCATTCTCGGACATGAATACATCCCCCTCCGTATCCCCTGGGCAACCAATGGAGAACGTACCATTCAAGACGACATGCTCTCCGCTATTCGCCGCCTGCAGGAAGATCGCCTTCGTGACATCGAATACATGCTCCATTCGTCCACGTATACAGGTACTGACATCATCCGTCTTGCTCCATACTTTGGAAGTGTCTACCTTGCTCAGAGCATCCATGATAATGTCCACGAAATGATTGCTCATGGGATACAGGGAGAAGCGACAGCCTACAATTCGACTTGTCCCACATGCTTGTCCCTGTACACTTTGTTGCTGCGTGCTTCCTTCAGCCTTGCTGCTCATGATGCTTCCTTCGTTCATTTTGCTCAGCCTCTTTCCCATAGAAGATTCGTTGGAATGCTTCTGTGACAGCTACCCGCACGAAAAAACCGCACGCTGTATGCGTGCGGCTGTACAATGACCTATAGGTAATCTAACACTAGTAATAGCATTAGCCTAATAATTCTGTCAGTCACTGCACTTCCCCACGCTAGTATGATCTAGATCGGGTAAGAAGGGTTAACCACGTCCACCGGACAGGTCTCTCAGCCAATAAAGGCACCCCTAGTGCATGTCTCATTCAATTGTATTCCAATCGGTACTCATTATACAGGGTTTCCCCTTGTTGTAAAGGGAAAATCAACAATTAGTACGCCCAGTTCCCTTTACGGAATACCGCTTCCACCGTACCATCCTGTAATTCTCCGTCAATATCCATCTCAGCTGAGCCAATCATAAAGTCCACATGTGTCAAGCTGACATTGCAGCCACGACGCAGCAGCTCTTCCTCCGATAGCTCCGTTCCACCCTTCATCGTCCCCGGGTAGGCGCTTCCCAAGGCCAGATGGCAGGATGCATTCTCATCCACACCTGTATTGTAGAAGATACGGTTCAGATTCGAAATGGGCGAATCGTGAGGAACAAGCGCTACCTCTCCAAGGTACTGCGCTCCCTCGTCCGTCGCTAGTAGATTCTTCAGATGCTCCTCACCAGACGCAGCGGAATATTCAACAACCTTACCGTCCTTGAACGTCAGCTTCAATTGCTCCACCAATTGACCATTCAAATTGAGCGGCATGGTACTTGTCACGACTCCGTTGACTCCATCACGCTTCGGCATAGTGAAGACCTCTTCGGTCGGCATGTTCGGCACAAAGATATCTCCACGCGCGTTGGGACCACCGCAAGCTCCCCACAGATGTCCTTCAGCCAGCTCGACCTGCAGGTCCGTACCTGGTGCGCGGAAGTGAAGCTTCTTGTAGTTTTTATCGATTAGCTTGATCTGCATGTCTCTCAGATTAGCCAAATGCTGCTGCCAGTTCTCAATGGCATTTCCCTCTCCTACCCGGTTCATGCGGAAGATCGTATCCCACATGACCCGAATCCGGTCGGCTTCAGGAACATCGGCAAAAACCTTATCCGCCCAAGCCTTCGTTGGCGCTTTGATCAGACACCAGCTAATCTTGGAATTACGAGTGTACTCGCTATATTTGCGGCGTGCCTTGGCTGCCGCCTTGTTCGCTCTGGATACCTTCGACGAATCAATCCCCTCGAACAGATCAGGATTAGGCACCTTAATGAACAGCGTCGCACCACCTTCCTCGGCGAACCGCTCCAACATGTCGGCTTCCCACTGCGGATAGAAGTCAAAGACCTCATCAGCGCCGTGTTCGAATTTGGCCTTGGCCAGCTCATCATCCTCCAGGTCTACGTGCACATGCTTAGCGCCAGCCTTGTAGGCTTCCTTGACAATGAGTCTTGTCAGTTCCAGTGTCTCCACAGGTGCCGTGACACGCAATGCCTGCCCAGGCTGAATATTAACGCCGACCTTGACGACAAGCTCGGCGTATTGTGCCAGTAGCTGTTCAAAATTTTCCATTACAGCATTCATCTCCGATTCATTAACATAGAATTCAAGGCAAACCTCGCATTCTATCATATCGAACATTTCAAGATTTCGCCAGCAAGACACGTCTGCCTACCGTCATGGCAAGCAGCAGCAAGAGAATTCCAATCCCTGTAGGAAAGCCATATAGCTCAATCCAGCCCAGATGCTCGGGAAGGTCTTTCATGCGTTCATACAGCAACCCGCCAATAAGCGGTCCCCCGAAGGAGGCAAGCCCCGTCATACTGGAATACATCGCAATGAACATTGGCCGTTCACTCTTGGGCGTATCCCCAATGGTAAAGTTAAAGGCAAGCTGGTTGAACCCACCCACTCCGATGCCGAGAAAAATATGCGAGATGAGCAACACGACAAGCGCCGGTGCAAGCGGGAGTAACAACCATGACAGGCAGGAAGCGGCGATCAACGGCAAAGTCCAGAAGAGAAGACGCTTATTGCTGTATCGCGCATTCAGGTTCCCCCAAAAGTAGAAGCTGATCATCATTGCAACCGTTTGCACAACCGTGATAATGGATACCTGACTATAGCTAATTTGTAGCAGCTCCAGCATGGCGTAAGAATATAACGGCACAACCAATGTCTGCAGCAGCAGCCAGCTTGCCAGAAAAGCAGATGCCCGCATGAAGCCTGAATCCTGCAATGGCTTGCGCAGCATAGGTAAGTAAGCGGTTTCCTTAGAGCGTTCAAATGGCAAATCCGGATAAAAGAAAAACGCCACAATATTGGCCACCGCACAAATCCAGATAGGGATAAATAACAGCAAGAACCCCGTCTCACCAGGGTAATGATCCAGCAGCATGCCACCCGAGAATAGACACACACTGCCAAGCGCATTCAGGATCGTATTACGGATACCAAAATGTCTTCCTCTTACTTTGGCGGGAACAATATCGCTAATCATAGATGTCCAGAGCATACCTGATACGGCACTGGCCGAGAAAGCTATCGCATAGACCGTTATGTAGACCCCTACCCATAAAGGCTTGGGGAAAATAAAAGGAATCAAGCCCGTGCTTGCCCAAAGGAGGCGATGAATGATGATGAAGCTGATCAGCGTCCATTTTCGGCTACGGATGCGCTGAATGGCATATGCAATATAGAGCTGGCCGATGTTCACAAGTGTCGTGATGGCCAGTACGAAACCGATCTGACTAGACGTCGCCCCCAGATAAAGCAAATACCCTGTCAGGAACGGCCCGCCAAGCAACGTCTGAAAAATCGTCGAGGGAACACCCTCCCATGTAGCAATACGAAGATGACGTCGCTGCTCGGACAGCTTTCTGCGCGGCTTCGGACGCTGGGACGGTCTGTGCTGTGTCAACAGATGTTGAATAACCATACTCTCCTTTGGCCTACTATGCATTCCCTTAGGCATAATAATTCGACTTCTCCCACCTATTCTACTCACGCCCATGCTCGTGTCAATGATCATTATTTATCACTGTATAACACTTTTTTGTCATCGCTAGCCTTCGCACTTTCACAAGGCTTGGAGCTGCTAATTGATGGATGTATACGTGGTTTCCATTTCAGGGATTCTATATAACGTTGTAGTGCAGAATACCAATAATTCAAGGGGAGTGGTTGTATTGTTCCGATGGATGTCCATCATTTGCTCCATGCTATGTTTATCGTTAATTGCTGTACCGAATAGCGCGGCGACAGCTCCCGTTAAGAAGGACCGCTTCTATTATGAAAATAAAGGTGAGGTCTATTGGGAGGTACGGACAGATCAAAAGATGATTGCACTAACATTCGATGACGGGCCTGACCCGCAGCAGACCGTTGAAATTCTCGAGATCCTGAAGCAATATGATGCGAAGGCAACCTTTTTCGCGGTGGGAGAGAAAATAGCCAAATATCCGGAGATTGCAAAAAGAATTGTTACAGAGGGACACGAGCTTGGCAATCATACATACCACCATAGGATGTTCCGGCTTCCAGCGAATGCAGAGGCAGTGAGAGCTGAGATGGACCAGACCGAGCAGGAGATCGTACGGGCCACGGGCCGCCACTCCACGCTCTTTCGCCCACCAGGCGGTATCTATGATGAGACGATTATCAATGTGTCGAAGGAAATGGGCCTAACCCCAATCATGTGGTCCTGGCATCAGGATACACACGACTGGAGTAGACCTGGAGTTCGTAAAATTGTTAACAAGGTGCTGAGGAACGCCCATAACGGCGATATTGTGCTGTTCCATGACTATGTCAGTGGAGGCTCACAGACAACGACGGCCCTGAAGGAAATTTTGCCAGAGCTTCTGAGACAGGGCTATCGGCTGGTAACTGTATCCGAGTTGATTAAGCCACCTATTATTTCTATCCCCGACCCTACTTCAACAGGTTCGTGATGCTTTGCTTGATTTTGTCATTCTGGAACGGCTTTACGATGAAGTCCTTGGCTCCCGCCTTGAAGGCTTCGATGATCACCTCATGCTGGCCCAGTGAGGAGCAGATTAGTACCCTCGCCTCTGGGTCAGCCTTGACGATTTCTCGCACAGCATCAATGCCGTTCATCACAGGCATATTGACATCTGTGGATACAAAGTCAGGCCTCAGTTGTAAATACAAGCTTATTGCTTCACGACCGTTGCTCGCTTCGCCAATAACCTGGTGCCCCATTCCAGTAATAATATCCTTCAGAACATTGCGCATGAACATGGAGTCGTCCACAATAATACAAGTAGCCATTTGTTTTCCCCTTCCGAAAGCCAAAGACAGATAACAAGCACGAAGACTGTAGCCTATCCGTTGGCAGCTGCATATATGCTCAATATCGGAGAAAATGTGGGGAACTTGATAGATAGGCAAAAAACGCGACCGGGGTACGATATTTGTAGGTCTTTATATCTCGGCACCCTGTTCGCGGACCTGCAGAGACATACACAAATACGTACTCACGGTTCGTCACCTCTCAATCAGCAAGCAGGGTTCCATGTGTGAATGCGCATCTGTGCCCCTGACTATTTTCACGCTGACATGTGATGTCATCCGCCTGAACGACTCACACGTTGATAGGCCTGGATGAAGGCCTTGGGATCATCCCGCACCTGATACGAATAGACACCCGTGCCTGTGTGCAGGTAGAGCAGTCCCCCTTCGCCGAGCTTGCGGTAGGACATATCAAATACCTGCGGTAACGAAAATTCACGATACCGAGTCACGACCCGATCCGTGTACAAATACATGGTACGTTCATCTACAATCGCTTTCTGCTCCAGCCCATTTACCTCACGCTGTATCTTCTGATAAGCCTGTATCGCTACCCAGTCCATCCGTTCACCTCTTTCATGTATGTTCTATCCGTAGCTTTCAGTATATGTTCAAGCTTCTTGCTAACAGCCTAGCATATTCCGTCCTTGGTCTCCACTCAGCCAGTTTTTAACATATCTGCTTAAACGCAAAGAGACCGCCCGGGTCTCAGCCCTGTGGACGGTCTGTAATTCATAGATTATGAAGCGTGCTGTGGTGCAGGCAACGCCTGCTCCTCTGTCGGATACAGTCTGCGGAACCAGATCGACTGCAGCAGCAGGAATGAGCCGCTGACCATCCAGTAGAGCGGCATAGCCGCTGGAGCACTGAATGAGAACACTGCCATCATGAGCGGAGACAGGTAGCCCACCAGTGCAAATTGCTTCCGCTGCTCAGGCGACATACTGGCCTGTGACACCCGAGCCTGGAGCAGATAGATCCCGGCTACGACAATGGCCATGATGATATCCGGCTTGCCAAGCTGGAACCACCAGAAGGAGTGGCTGGATAGCTCCGGCGTCAGACGAATGGCGGTATACATGCCTGAGAGAATCGGCAGCTGAATCAGAATGGGCAGACAGCCGATATTGAGCGGATTGAATTGATGCTCCTTGTAGATCGCCATCATTTCCTGCTGCATTTTCTGTTGGCTAGCTGAATCCTTCTTGCTCTCGTACTTCTGCTTGAGCTCGTCCAGCTGTGGCTGCATGGCAGACATCTTCTGCTTCATTCCCTGCTGTGCACGCGCTTGGCGCATCATCAGAGGCAGGAGTGCCAAGCGCACGATCAGTGTAAGCGCGATGATGGATAAACCATAGCTTCCACTGAACCAAGCGGCAAGCTGCTGTAATACTAGGGACAGCGGGTATACGACGTAGTGATTGAAGAACCCTGGTGTCTGGCTGTCAATTTGTGCCGCCTGAGTACCGCAACCGGATAGTAGCATGACTATTGCTAATAAGGCGATAACTCCTAAAATCCGTACCTGAACTGATCGGGAAGTGAATCCCTTGAATGACTCCATAATGCTCCTCCTCGTTGAATGTTCTTCTTGAGCTTCAACGAGGTATGACAAGCAGATATATCATCATCCGGAGCTTCTCTACGACGAATGACACGAGATAAATGGCCAGACAACTGACGAATATGAATGCAGAGCTGAGGGCTGCTGACCGTATCGCTCCACAAGCTGCCACCCTCGTAATCAAGCCAGTACTTCGTCACTCCGCAATAAAGATGTGCGATGTAGGCATAGCTGACTGTGCAGATGAGGCCAATGGTAAATATATACGGAATCAAATCATGTAATTCCAGCAAGGGATTCACCTCCTTTCATGTCCCTTCATTGTACCATGCCATGACACAGATCGCACGAGTTGCTGGCGATGACACAACTTCGTCATGATATAGACATTTACTGCCACTGTCGCCGTTTCTCTCCTTTGAATATTCGCTCCAAGCGTGGCTCAACTAACCAGCTCATAGACATGATTACACGTCCCGATGAGAGTAACAGTGTCAGGAGCAGACCAAGCAGGATCACCAGGACAAGGCTGGGTGCTGAGGCTGCAACGAAATAGGAATAGAACTCAGTAGCCAGCAAGCCTTTTACAACAAACCCATGCAGCAGGTAGACATACACCGTATGCTGCCCCTGCTCCGAGATCAAGGGAAGACGACGGGCAGGCACGAGCAGTAACACACAGCCGCCTATAAACGTGGCTACCGCGATATGGAGCAGACGATACAGGCCCGCGTACCATTCGGGATGGCCGAGTGAGGCATAGGAGTAACTGCCATAGAGCCACTGTGCATTCCAGTCCTGGCCATACCACGCATAGGCCATGTACAGCATGCCAAAAGCTAAGCCCGCCACTAGCCGCATACCTGGGGTCCGCAGCCGTTCGAGCTTGCTTTTATCCAGCAGGTAGCCTGCCAGAAAAAAAGGAAAAAACACAAGTGTCCGTGAGATACTCGCATAATATTCCGCATCCGCTGCGTAACCAGCAAGCACAGCAACCGCAATGGATAGTGGGAGTGCGTACTTTACCTTGACGGCGAACGGCAGCACTGCCTTCCAAATGATCATGCTGAAGAAATACCACATCAGCCAGTAGGGCGTGAAAAGGGAAAAGCTGAGTCTGGATGTCCCCAATACAGCGTAATCGAACAAGGAGTACAGGCTCTCAAAAATAAAATAAGGGACCACCAATTGACTGATGACCCTTGTCGTATACTTGGAGTTGTCGATCTGCTTGCTGAAGTAGCCAGATACCATGACAAATAGTGGAATATGAAACGTATAAATTGTCAAATACAAGGGCTGTAGTACCGTCTTGTCCGGTAGTGGTTCGATGAGATGGCCGACGACCACAAGCATTACCAGCAGCCACTTCAGATTGTCAAAATAAGCATCCCTCGACTTCATATAATCCCTCCCCGTTCCTGCAGGTGGTCAGAATCGTCGCATGTGTAATAGGCCACATAGTACTGTACAGTACATCTCTGTACTGTGCTGTGCTGTATTTAACCTATCTGCGCACTCTTTACCCCGAAGGAGGGAATATGAACCCGAATATGTCTGATTGGTACCTTTCCATTTATTCGTAAATTCAGCAATGCTGCAATGCCGCGTTATCCTGCAGACAATCTTCATAGGTTAACCACGCTACATAAACTAGCAATTCAACAAACCTATTCGCTCTGTTTGTTTGTTCTTATTGCCAGCTCTTCATGTCCTCGTTGTCTCACAGGTCGGTATTCGACTCTTGGATTCACGCTCAGCCCGGTATGCGCAGCATCCGCTCAAGCGCCAACACCGCATCCTTACGAATCGCTTCTGGTACCTGAATAATGCCTACTGGCTGCCCCTTCTCGATCTGCTCCAGTGACCACAGCAGGTGTGGCAGATCAATTCGGTTCATCGTCAGACACGGGCACATGTCCGGGTTCAGCGATTCAATGTGCTGCTCGGGGTGCTCCTGGATGATACGCTGGACAAGATTCATCTCCGTCCCAACAGCCCATTTGCTGCCTGCGGGTGCCTTAAGGATCGTATCTATAATATATTTCGTAGAGCCTGCACAATCCGAGAGCGCTACGACCTCACGAGAGCATTCCGGATGAACAATGATTTGCACCTCTGGATCACGCTCACGGATCATTCGAATGTTCTGCACGGTGAACTTCTCATGCACAGAGCAGTGACCCTTCCACAGTATGATCCGCTGCTCATCACGCTGCTGGTCCGCTGTCAGCTCCAGTTCATCTGTGAGCGGATTCCATACAGTCATCTCACCCAGCGGAATGCCTAGATCGAACGCGGTATTGCGACCCAAATGCTGATCCGGCAAGAACAGAATACGTTCCTTCTGCTCCAATGCCCAGCGAAGCACCTTGCTTGCATTCGAAGAGGTCACGGTGGCTCCGCCATGGCGACCGACGAACGCCTTGATCGCAGCCGTCGAGTTCACATAGGTGAGTGGAATGATCGTATCCCCATAGATCGCCTGCAGCTTAGCCCATGCACGCTCCGTCTGCTCCACATCAGCCATGTCAGCCATCGAGCAGCCTGCTCGCATATCGGGTAAGACGACCGTCTGGTGCTGTCCGGTCAGCATGTCAGCAGTCTCTGCCATGAAGTGCACGCCGCAGAAAACGATATACTCTGCCTCCTGATTCAGTTCGGCCAACTGCGCGAGCTGCAAGGAATCGCCTGTCATATCCGCGAACTGGATAACCTCGTCCTTCTGATAATGATGACCAGGAATCAGCAACTTCGTCCCGAGTCTTTCCTTAATAGCTGTAACTCTTCGTTCCATTTCCTCCACTGACAATGATTTGTAATGCTCAGGCATCATGGCTGCTCTGGACTTTAATGCCTCCAAAATAGACATGTGTCATTCCTCCTCTGAATCTGTAATATCCATGCTAATGTCCAGGCTCTGCACCGAATGAGTCAGGAAGCCAAGTGATATATAATGAACACCCGTGCCTCGGTATGCAGGCAACGTATCCATGGTGATTCCACCGGATGCTTCGGTGACAATATGCTCCGGGGTAAGGGCGGCGAATCTGCGTACATTATCCGGAGAGCAGTTATCGAACATGATAATGTCCGGACTGGCTGCAATCGCCTCATGTAGTTGCTCCTCCGTCTCAATCTCCACCTCGATATTCATCATATGCCCTGCAGCACTGCGGGCTCGCTCCACCGCCTTGGTGATGGAGCCACAGGCAGCAATGTGATTGTCCTTGATCATAATCCCGTCATACAGACCCTGCCTATGATTGAAGCCTCCACCTGCACGTACCGCATATTTTTCCAGCATCCTTATACCTGGTGTCGTCTTCCTTGTATCGCAGATACGAATGCTAGGGTCATTAAGGGAACCCACGGCGTGCGCAGTCATTGTCGCAATACCGGACATCCGCTGAATCAGATTCAGGATGACACGTTCTCCGGTCAGCAGTGCGGCAACCGGCCCTTCCATGCTGGCAATGTACTCCCCACGGCTGACCCCCTCGCCATCTTGCTTCCGTAATTCAACCTGAATGTCCGGGTCCAGCAGCCTGAAGCCCTCCGTGATGATCTGTCCCCCCGCAAAGATCCCGTTCGACTTGCTATGAATAATGGCTCTACCGTGCTGCCCGTCGAAAATGACCTCCGAGGTACAATCACCGCTACCGATATCCTCCAGATAAAAGGCCTCCAGCATTTTTCTTAGCTGTAAACGTTCCATGTCTCCATGATCCTCTCATTCGTTCTAATCTTGATATCACCTTGCTGGTGAATAATCTGACGTCCCCTCCAAGATGCCTGACTGTCTGGAACATCCGTGCGAAAATGCGCTCCGCGGCTCTCTTCCCGTAGCAGCGCGGACCGAGTGACCATTTTGGCCAGCATCCATAGGTTGGTCAGCTCACGCTCTTCATTTGTGATATTGTGCACATTCTTAAGCATTCTGGGTCTACTATCCAGCCAATTCCTTAGCTGCGCCAGCTCACCCTGGGTACGAGCAATGGATACATAAGCTGTCATTCGCCGTTGCAGCTCTTGTCTCGTAAGCTCTGGCACCTCAATCATACGCACCTGCACATTAAAGGGGTCTGAATGATTGCTTTTATGCCCTTTTCTTGGCTCACTAGCAGACGATTGCCCGAATTGCCATACCTCTTCTTCAGCTAAGTGGCGAGCCACTCTTCGGCCTGTGACTAAAGTTTCCAGCAACGAATTGCTGGCCAGTCGGTTGGCCCCATGCAGACCTGTGCAGGCGGCCTCACCGATCGCGTATAATCCTGGCACGGCCGTTGCACCGTGCTCATCTGTCACAATGCCCCCCATCATGAAGTGCATCCCCGGAGAGACAGGAATTCTTCCTTCCTCCAGTCGAATACCTGCATGCTCGCAGAGGCTGGCAATGGTCGGAAAACGTTCGCTGAAGCTCGTGCAGTTCCGGATATCCATATAGATCCGATGGCCTTCAAGCTGC
This sequence comes from Paenibacillus massiliensis 2301065 = DSM 16942, assembly GCF_000377505.1. GTDB lineage: Bacteria > Bacillota > Bacilli > Paenibacillales > Paenibacillaceae > Paenibacillus > Paenibacillus massiliensis. The sequence goes on from NZ_KB898185.1 coordinate 184,802, forward strand.
TCACTCAGCATGATGCGTGCCGCAATATCACGGGGAGCCAGATCACCCAGCGGGTGACGCCCCTTCAGTATCGCCCGGCCCGTCTCATCAACCAGTGTACCGCCCTCTCCTCGTACGGCCTCCGACACAAGGCCATAGCATGTGCCTTCATGCACTAGCAAGGTCGGGTGAAATTGCATGAATTCTAGATCAGCCAGTTCTGCGCCTGCCCAGTAGGCCATTAGCAGCCCATCTCCCGTCACTGTCTTATCATTGGTGTGACAGGCATACAGCTCCCCGCAGCCCCCAGCTGCAATGACCACCGCATCCGCCGCATAGGAGTCAACATTACCTTCGCGGTCCTTCGCAAGAACACCCTTGCAGTGGCCTGCCTCATCAAGCAGCAGCTCCAGTGCCGTGGTGTGCTCAAGTAGCTCAACCTGCCGCCGCAGACGAAGCTGCAAATACTCCACGAGACGACGCCCGGTAGCATCTCCTCCGGCATGAAAGATCCGATGTGCAGAATGGGCTCCTTCCCTCCCTAATTTCACACTCCCCAGTTCATCTCGATCAAAGGGAAAATCCTGAGCCAGTAGCTCCTCCACGATCACTTTCCCTTCATGAATGATCTCCGTCACAGCACGTACATCATTATGACCACATCCGACCGTCAGCGTATCCTGTATGTGGGCCTGCACTGTATCTTCTTCAGCATAAGAGGTTGCGATCCCGCCTTGAGCGAGTGCAGAATTACTGCGGCCTATGGCAGCCTTCGCCATCACGGTCAGATGGATGTGCTCCGGCAGAGCCGTTGCCAGCGACAAGGCTGCCGCTCCTGAACCAATGATGATTATCTTGCGTTGCGGTTGCTGCAATACACTCCCCCCTCAATGTCATTACATGTGTCTTGACACCTATCTTTACACAACAATACAATTAGCACAAGAGTTTTGTTGAACGAAAAGGAGATTTCACATGACCTATTTGGACTTTGCGGCAACGACGCCCATGAGTGAGGAAGCATTGGAGGCCTATCGAGCGGTCAGTCTTGAGGTGTATGGCAATACGCGCAGTCTTCACGATACAGGTGGGCAAGCACAGCACATCGTTGATTACTGCCGAGCCGAGCTTGGGGAGCTTCTGGGCGCGGAGACAGAAGGCATTTACTTTACTAGTGGGGGGACGGAGTCGAATCATCTCATCATTCAAAGCCTACTCCAAGGGCTTCCTCCCTCACGGCGCCACTTCATCACAACATCAGTGGAGCATGCCTCCATTCGCAGCCTGACTCAATACTTAACAGGAATAGGCTATGAGGTTACGATTGTGGAACCGGATCGGCGAGGACTGATTACACCTGAGGCTCTAATGTCTCATTTACGGGACAATACAGGGCTGGTATCCATTCAGCATGCCAATTCAGAGACGGGCATAGTCCAGTGCCTGGCCGATCTCTCGTCTTTATTGAAGAAACGTGGAATTATACTGCATACAGATGCTGTACAGAGCTTCGGGAAAATACCGATCAATGTGCAGGAGCTAGGTGTGGATGCACTCTCCATCTCCAGCCACAAAATATACGGACCCAAGGGAGTAGGCGCGGCTTATATTCGCCCAGGTGTACAATGGAGACCAGTGTTTCCTGGTACGAATCACGAAGGTGGCTTTCGTCCAGGGACGGTCAATACACCGGGGATTACAGCATTTGTGGCTGCAGCCGAAGCGTTAATGCCACATATCGAACAGCTAGGCAGGGGCTATGAGGAGCTACGCACCCTCTTCTTCCGTAAGGCACGTGAGCGTGGCCTTCCTCTACAGCCTGTCGCTCATCCTGCCCACACAGAGCAGACTCCGCTCATGGTGACGTCTCCAATCCCCCTCGTTCCGCACATTACAGGGTTCTACTATTACGGATATGAAGCGCAGTATGTTATGCTAGAATGTAACCGTAAAGGAATTTGTGTATCTACGGGAAGCGCCTGTGCATCAGGCTATCAGGAGCCTTCACCAAGCATTACAGCTCTTGCAGGTCCTCCCGAGAATGCGCTTCACTTCCTGCGTATGTCCATGGGAAGAACAACTACGGCAGAAGACATTTATAGACTGCTGGATGTTCTGGAGGATCTCACTAATAGACGTGGGAATAGATCAGAGAGGGGAAGTACAATTGACTGAAAATTCTGCACACAACGTGGAGCCACATGCAGCTAATCATAGCGTGAGAAACAACGCCAGAAATGCGAGCAGTATTACGAATCAAAGCGTAAATCAAAGTACGACTGAAATGATGAATCAAGCAACGGCTCAGAGCACACCAAGGGATGCTTTGAACAACACACCTCACTCTTCTGACCATGACACGACTGGTGCGGAATCCGGAGCTCCGGACAACACAGAGTTGACCCGGTTGACTGGGGCCGAAAGACGTGAGCAACTGCTACAATGGCTCAAGAAGGATTCTCCTCTGACCGGAAATGAGCTGGCTCAGCGGGCCTCCGTGTCCAGACAAGTGATTGTACAGGATATCTCCCTGCTGAAGGCAAGAAATGAACCCGTGATGGCGACGAGCCAAGGCTATATTTACATGGGACAGCCCGAGCTTACAGCACAGCGGTTCGAGCGTATTGTCGCTGTCCAGCATGGACCCGAGCGTACCGAGGAGGAGCTGAATCTGATTGTGGATCTAGGCGTCACTGTTCAGGATGTTATCGTTGAGCATCCAGTCTATGGTGAATTGGTCGCACCGATTCGAGTCAGTACGAGACAGCAGGTACAGGGCTTCCTTCGGAAAATCCGCTCCACGCAGGCAGCCTATCTATCCGAGTTGACTAATGGCATCCACCTGCATACGCTTTCAGCCACCGACCCGGTACTCATTGACGAAGCCTACACAGTGCTCCAGCAAGCAGGATTCCTCATATCCGATACCGATGATTAGCCCTTATAGGGACCCATGTGCAATTGGAACGTAACTAATACGTAACTAATATGTACTGATAAACATCTGACATGCATAACAGCCCCGCATCGTAGGTATGCTCGCATTGAGCATCTACGTTCGCGGGGCTGTCGTCTGTACAATCCTTGGTATGGGAATGTAGTTTACTCGGCTGGTGGTGTGAAGGAGCGTGTCGCAAATTCAGCATCCAGCGCATAGAAAGCATTGCTGTCCTGCTCGATGCGCTTCAGCTTGGTGATGATGCCGTCGAACAGTGCTTCTTCCTCTACCTGCTCATCAATGAACCATTTCAGGAAATACATCGTAGCATGCTCTCGCTCATCAAGCGCCAAGTCAGCCAAATTATAGAATCGCTTGGTGTTCTGCTGCTCATGCGCATAGCCGTGCTCGAATACGTCCAGCATGGACTTGTATTCATTTTGCGGATCTGGCATGGAAGTCAGTGTCGCACGACGATTACGATCATTCAAGAAGCGATACAGCTTCATTGCATGAAAGCGTTCTTCCTCTGCTTGTACCAAGAAGAAATTAGCAAACCCCTCCAGGCTTTCGCTGGAGCAGTAGGCTGCCATGGCCATATAGACATGAGCGGAATAGAATTCAAAATTCATTTGCTCATTCAGAGCTTCTGCGAGTCCTTCTCTCATAATTATCACCTCAAGTAGAATATGTAGTTCAGCATCCGGCATATGAAGGACAGCAGGCACGTAGCTCCACGGGCCTCAACCATATGTCAGCTGTGAGTAACCACATTGTACCACAAGCGCTACTAGCCAGCTAGCATTCGACATCCACAGCAATTCGGGTGTATTTATGATACAATCACAGACGGTAGATCATGGTATAGCACGATCTTGTACAGAACAAATCATTAGGATTAGGGACATACCCCTAACGATGGAGGACACATGTTAACTTTTGCCGACAAAATTGAACTGCTGCAAACTTTTCCTGAGCTGACACGACGGGACGTCTCGCTGGGAAGAGTCAACTTCCACTATGAAGACAGCATTTATGAAAAAACGATCGTAGCTTATCACATTCATCCGAATGGAAACGGCTTTGTATATGCCGGTCAGTTGGGCGGCTATGACACGAATGATAAAGGTCTGGTGAATATTCGAGATTTTACTGCTGATGCGCTGAGACAGTTAATCGCAGCGTCCATAGCCTCACTCTCGGGCAAGCCGATTGCAGAGGGCAGCTTGTCCACGGAACTGAACGCATCTTCCGAGTCTCGTACAGGAGCGGACGAGCTGACAGCACAAGAAAGCAATGAGAATGTCGAGATCTGGATGGACGACGAGGGTCATACCTTAACACTGACCTGTGAGGATGGGCTGTGGTTGATCCAGGCAGGACTTCAACTGGAGATGGCAGCAGAATCCCGAGAAGAAGCCGAGGAATATTTGCAGGAGGAAGGCTTCTCACCAAAACGCTAGACTGAAGCTGAGCCTACATATGATTTTTGATCGCTAATACACTGGGTGATGGATAGTGATCGCTGGAACACTGCGTTAACCCCATATCTTGTACAGAATATCTTGTACAGACCAAAAAACCCCCTTGCCAGGCTCTGCAACGAGCAGTTGTCTGGACAGGGGATTTTTGTGATAGGCGGCATTGTCGCCAAAAATGCTGCTGCCCTACGCTTTCGCAGCCAACCGTACCCGCTCCCGAATCTCATCAATATATGCTTTGGATGCAGCCATTCGGCCCGGATTCGCTTCTTCCATGATGATATAAGCCTCCGGCTTGTACTGATGCAGCAGCTCCAGATACAGCTCATAATTCATGCTGCCCAGCCCTGCAGCAACCGTCTCGATTCCCTGCTCGCCAGCGGCCTTATCCGTGAGAATGCGATCCTTCGCATGACCAGCGACTATGCGGTCACCCAGCAGGTCGAAGGCTTCACGAATCACATCATCCTGCCTGCTCATATTGTCAGCGGTCAGCAGATTACCTGGGTCGATGACGACCCCGATCTGGGAGGTAGGGACCTCCTGCAGCAGTTGATGTAATTCCTTCGCTGTACCGACCAGATGATCGTTAGCTGCCTCAATCCCGACGATTACTCCCCAGCGCTCGGCTTCCTCAACCAGTTCCTCCACCGTTGCCTTCAACACCTTCCAGTCCTCATCCCTGTCGTCTCCAGCCGTGGGTTTGCCTGTCTCAAATGCAACAATAGGTGCCCCCAGCATAGGGGCATAACGGATGAGCTCCTTACAGCGCTCAATATTCTCACGAAGTGCTTCCCGATCTCTCTGAAAAAAATGAAGATAACAGCCCAAAATGGATATGCGGACTCCTTCCTTCTGAAATGCATCCGCCATAGATAATGCCAGTCCTGGGCTGAACTTGCCAGGCTTACTGAAATCCACATCGTTCACGGCTTTCCAGAGCGCTAGCTGAATATGAGTAAAGCCTGCTCCCCCAACTCTCGCTGCCAATTCCCGATACGAATGTGTTCCGAATAAATGCGCAAGTACTCCGACTGTCATGCTCATCTTCCTCTCTCATTTTTCATAGTGAACAGTCAACTTCCTGAAGCTCGCTTAGGCAGCCTCTCTTAGTAGAAGACATAGTACTGCTTATAGGCTGCAATAGCCTCATGTCACCGCAAGGGCTTTGCCAGCAATAACAATACTTTGACCGAAAGGCTCCACAGCAAATGGTGCTTAATACATTACCGCCAATATGCGCTCTGCTGCAGACCTATCCCTAAAGTAACCTATAATTCCTGGTGAGGGTGAAGCCTGCGCGGTAAAGGACGGTTTTGTGATCAAAAAGAGCGGATAAATGATGATATTCGGGCCGTAAATCACCAAATTCCACATTGCAAAACGGCAAGGGAGTGATTATGATAAGAGCATAGTTTATACAAATATTATTAACGTAATGATTTTGTTACCCAAATAATCTATGCTACCAACGAACTGCATTAATGAACGGTATCAACGAATTAACTCATTTAATTACATTATCGCCTCTCTTATCAACCTGCCACTCGCCACTTCCTGTAACCGTTTTCTACTTTATTATGGAATACTTGTCCACCACAATCAAGAAGTCGTTAATCAAAGGAGCTGCTGAAGGATGAACAAGCTAATTGTAAATGCTGACATTACCAAGGGAATCATTGATCGTAATCTGTATGGACATTTCGCTGAGCACTTGGGACGCTGCATCTACGAAGGGATCTGGGTAGGTCACGACTCACCAATTCCTAATGTAGATGGGATGCGTACCGATGTCATTGAGGCACTACGTGCCCTTGACATTCCAGTGCTGCGCTGGCCCGGTGGATGCTTCGCTGATGCGTACCTGTGGAAGGACGGAATCGGCCCTTATGAGCAACGCAAGCGGATGATCAACATTCATTGGGGCGGAGTCGTGGAGAATAATCATTTCGGCACGCATGAATTTCTTCAATTCTGCGAGTTGATTGGTGCCGAGCCTTATATTGCCGGGAATGTGGGCAGCGGGACGGTACGCGAGATGGCCGAATGGGTGGAGTATATGACATTCGATGGGGAATCCCCGATGACGGATTGGCGCAAGGCGAATGGTCGTGAGGAGCCATGGAAGCTGAAATATTTCGGAGTTGGTAATGAGAACTGGGGCTGCGGTGGCAATATGCGACCGGAATATTATGCAGACTTGTATCGTCACTATGCTTCCTACGTCAGAGATTATGGACCTGAGAAAGTCTATAAAATTGCTTGTGGTCCTAACTCGGATAATTATGAGTGGACCGATGTGCTCATGCGTCAGGCCGGAACGATGTTCGATGGGCTTAGCCTGCACTACTATACTCTTCCGACCAATAGCTGGGTAGGCTCCAAGGGCTCCTCCACCGAGTTTGACGAGCACATGTGGTTCAAGACGCTCAAGAACACCCTCTACATGGAAGAGCTGATCGTACGACATGATGCGGTGATGAGCAAATATGACCCCGAGAAGCGTGTGGCCTTGATCGTTGACGAATGGGGGACCTGGTATGACGTGGAGCCAGGCACGAATCCAGGCTTCCTGTACCAGCAGAACACTCAGCGTGATGCGCTCGTAGCAGCGATTAACCTGAACATTTTCCACCAGCATAATGATCGTGTGAAAATGGCCAACATCGCCCAGCTCGTCAATGTGTTGCAGGCTGTCATCCTCACCGAGGGCGGACGTATGCTGCTAACGCCAACATATCATATTCTTCATATGTACAAGGTTCACCAAGACGCAGAGCGTCTCGATACGGTGCTGGAATCCTCCGCCTATGAGATGGAGGGCGAATCCATTGATCAGATTAGTGCATCAGCCTCCAGAGATGCGGAGGGTCGCATCCACCTGTCACTATGCAATCTGCACCATGCCGATGCTACAGAGCTGCGCTGTGATCTGCGAGGAAGCACTGCCAGCATCATCGGTGGAACGATCGTTCAGGCTGATACCCTGCAGGCACACAACACGTTCACTGAGCCCGAGCGAGTCACACCTGCCGAATTCACCGCCTTCCGTCGTGAGGAGGATCAATGGGTCATTACGCTACCAGCCGCCTCCGTCGTCACCCTCCGTCTTCAGGAGCAGGGGTAAAATATGAGCACACGCCATCCGAATACCGATGTATCCACCATTTGCAAGGGATGCACTGCCAGCGTGCATCTCTCCGCAGAGGACATTGAGACTCTCTTTGGCAAGATGAACGTCAAGGAGGTCAAGGTAGTAGATGAGAGCCAGTATGAACAGCGCATGCAGGCCTGCCAGGGCTGCGAGGCCTTTCAATTCGGTACCACCTGCCGTTGGTGTGGCTGCCTGATGCATATTAAGGCAAAGCTTCAGGCTGCCTATTGTCCGGCACCGGATGGAAGTCGCTGGTAGGCATAAATATATTCAAATTGACCGTTAAAGGAGACTCGACCTCATGACGCATCAACAAGTCGCCCTGGTACCACCGCTGGGCTGGAACAGTTGGGATTGCTATGGTGCAGCCGTTACGGAAGCAGAAGTGCGAGCCAATGCCGAATATATGGCTGATCAGCTCAAGGAGTACGGCTGGAAGTATGTCGTTGTAGATATCCAATGGTACGAGCCCGGAGCCGTATCCTCTGCTTATCGCCCATTCGTACCACTTGAGATGGATGCTTATTCCCGCCTCATGCCAGCAGAGAATCGTTTTCCCTCTGCGGCGGGTGGTGCCGGCTTCGCTCCTCTCGCTGATTACATCCATAGTCTGGGTCTCAAATTCGGAATTCATATTATGCGTGGCATTCCGAGACAGGCCGCGCACGCCGCAACACCAATCCTTGGCACCACCGCTACCGCGAGGGATATCGCGCATACCAACTCCATCTGTCCATGGAATACCGACATGTATGGGGTAAATGCCGACAAGGATGGAGCGCAGGCGTATTACAACTCTTTGTTCGAGCTCTATGCATCATGGGGTGTCGACTTTGTCAAGGTTGACGATATTGCTGCCTCCAAGCTATACGACACCCATCTGTCAGAGATTGAGCTCATCCGCAAAGCAATTGACCAGTGCGGGCGACCTATGGTGCTGAGCTTGTCTCCCGGTCCTGCGCCGATACAGTATGCCGAAGCGCTGGCAGCTCATGCGAATATGTGGCGGCTCACCGATGATTTCTGGGACCAATGGCCGCAACTGCTGGATATGTTCGATCGTTGCGAGACGTGGCAAGGAATCTCTGGCGATGGGGCATGGCCTGACTGTGACATGCTGCCACTCGGACATATTGGTATCCGCTCCGTGGATGGCGGCGGGTCAGACCGCTGGACCCGATTTACCCGTGACGAGCAATTGACGATGATGACGCTATGGGGCATCTTCCGCTCTCCCCTCTTCTTCGGAGGTGAGCTGCGGGACAATGACGATTGGACCTTGGCGCTACTGACGAACCGTGAGATGCTTCAGATGCACAGCACAAGCAGCAATGCACGCCTGATCCGGCGTGATCAGCATGAAGTCATATGGGGAGCTGACGGGGCAGAGGGCGAGAGCTATGCCGCTCTGTTCAACATAGGTGAGCTGGAGCAGCACATCTCTGTCACAGCAGAACAACTGGGCCTCTCTGGATTCTGCCAAGCACGGGAGCTATGGTCAGGACAGTCGCTAGAGGCTGGCGCGGATGGCTCTTACACGCTGCGAGTGCCTTCACATGGAGCTGTGTTGATCCGCTTCGACTCTAATTGATGATTTTACGTAGTGCGCTGACTATGTCTTGTCTAAATTAACACGGAAGTCCGATGCCCACTTCATGAGGGTCATCGGACTTTTCTACGTATTTCGTACCATATTATTCTTACCATGTTATCCATACTATGTTATTAGTTCTATGTTATTAGTACTATGTTATTAGTACTATGTTATTCGTTACCATGAAAGGAAGTTAAAACTTCTACTCTTTTCCATGAAGATAGCTAATAGGAACGGCGAGCCTATAAGGGGTACTTCACTTCTTTAGGGCTTCACTTCTTTAGGGCTTCACCTCTTTAGGGCTTGCCTGATTTCAGCTAACAGCAACTATTCCTACACCATTCAGCTTGAAATCAGATTTGGTTCATGCTCTAGGAGGTCAGCATGTACTCTCTGCCTGCCTTTGCTTTGAATACAATTGTATCAGCTTCCACTTGGCCATGTGGTATCTTAATCCACTTTTGTTGCTGCCCTTGTGGTTGCCGCTCTTGTAGTTGCTGCTGATGCAACTCTGGCCCTTCAGCCGGCGGTATCCTCCATTCCGATTGCTCCTGTAGTCGCAGCCCTTCAGCACCTGCCACACGAATACGAATCTCCCCGTCCTGATGCGGGCGGAGGACAGCATGTACGAGAGTCCCAGCCTTCCAGCACATATCCACCTCTACTGCCCCACGTGCTCGTAAGCCACGTATCTCCCCATCGGCCCAGGCTGTGGGCAAGGCTGGCAGGAGGTGAATGCAGCCGGCATGGCTTTGTAGCAGCATTTCCAGCACCCCTGCTGTGCCACCGAAGTTGCCGTCAATCTGGAAGGGAGGATGATTATCGAGCAGATTAGGTAGCGTCGACTGCGCCAGCAGAGCCATGATATTCTCTAGTGCCAGCTCCCCTTCCTCCAGTCGTGCCCAGAAATTAATGATCCAGGCCCGACTCCAGCCAGTATGCCCCCCACCATATGCAAGTCTGCGCTTCAACGTAGCTTTGGCAGCCTCTGCCCACGCTGGCGTATCCCGAATTGTGAAGCGAGTACCCGGATGAAGCGCGAACAGCTGCGAGATATGGCGATGACCAGGCTCTGCCTCCTCGTAATCCTCCACCCATTCCTGTATCTGTCCATGCTTGCCTACCTTCGGCTGAGGTAGTCGTTCTCGAAGCTGAAGCCATACCTTCTGTTGCTGCTGATCCACCTCCAACTCGGTAGCCGCCTTAATACAAGCGCTAAATAGCTCATGCAATATTTGGCTATCCATGGACGGACCGATGCATAACGTGCCTGAGGTACCGTCAGGTAAGATGTACCTATTTTCCGGGGATACGGAAGGATTCGTCACCAGTTCACCGTTGTCAGTCTCGGTCAGAAAATCCTCAAAGAAAGCGGCCGCTTCCTTCAGTGTCGGATACACATCAGCCAAATACGCCTGATCTCTTCCATATTCATAATGCTCCCACAAATGAAGACTAAGCCATGCTGCACCCATCGGCCAATGTGTCGCCGGCAGGTAGATATCCTGAGGAGCTGTATCTGCCCATATATCCGTATTATGATGCGCCACGAAGCCACCACAATTGTACATCAGCTTCGCGGTATGTCTGCCCGGCTCCCTCATCCGTTCAATATGCTCCAGCAACGGTTCATGGCATTCTGCCAGATTGCCAGGCTCTGCCGGCCAATAGTTCATTTGGGTATTAATGTTGATCGTATATTTGCTATCCCATGGTGGCTGCATATGCTCATTCCAGATGCCCTGCAGATTCGCAGGCAGAGAACCTGGGCGACTGGAGGACACTAACAAATAACGTCCATAATTCACGTACAAAGGAACTAGCCCCATATCCGTCTCCCCCTGCTTGAGACGTTCCAGCCGCTCGGCTGTCGGTAGATCATTTGCCGTGGATTGCTGCGCCGCAGACAGCTTAAGCTCCACGCGATCCATCAGTACACTGACATCCTTGATATGACGCTGCTGCAGAGCTTCATAGCTCTGCCCTGCGGCCTGGGCAAGTCGCTCCATGACCCACGCCTCGGGGTCCTGATGCCGAAAAGTCGTAGCGGCTGCCAGCAGCAATGTGACCTGATCTGCATGCTCCACAACCAAATGCTCGCCAATCAGCCTTACAGTGCCACTATCAGCTATGACTCGCAGCCCCGTACGAAAATGCACAGCCCCTTCGCCACCACCATGCCCGCGCATCATGAGTGTGTTCTCTTCCAGCTTCACATTTTCATCAAAGTATCGATTCTTCTGCCCGCGCATTAGTCTCGCGGTGAATCCAATGGCTCTTGACGTGGAGGCCGTGAATCGGATAACAAGGACTTGATCCGGGTGACTTACAAAGTGCTCCCGCCTAAATGCTCTGTCCCCTACCTGATAACCTACTGTCACTATGCCCTCACGAACATCCAGATCCCTTCGATAATGTTCTGGCTCCTGTCCTTCACTGTCGAAGGTCAGCTTCAAATCTCCCAGGGGTGTGTAATGACGCTGATTCTCAGGTACGGCTGACAGCGCCATCGCAGCGAGCTGATGGGCAGACTTTAGCTGTCCGTCTCGCAGCCGTGTGCGAATCTCCTCCAGATGAGCAAGCGCATCCGGATTGTTCCTGTCCCTTGGCCCACCATACCAGAGGCTATCCTCATTCAGTGCAATGCGTTCCTGCTGCACATCGCCAAATACCATGGCTCCCAACGTCGCATTTCCCAAGGGATAAGCCTCCTCCCATACAGTTGCAGGCCGATCTGACCATATATGACGCGCATAATCCAAGGGCTGGTGTAGCTTCATTTGCATCAAGATATCCCTCCACTTATAGCAGGCTGCATGCTAAAACCAAGCGTGAATATGAATAGATCATTGGCTTCATTTCATATCTTCTGCTCGGTTGATTTAGCCCGTGTTTACCCAAGAAAAATAATATGGAATAATAATGCTACAGCCATTATTGTAAACGCTACCTCGACTGACGTCATCGCAGGATGTTGAGCAAAGATCAAAGGATATTGACCTACTTATCGCAAATTGAGGAAGGAGCATAACATTGAGTAGCTTTTGGGAGAGGAAACAGCACGTATGGACATCCGATTCCATCATGAAGGTGTGCACACCTTCGGATGCAGCCAAATCTATGTTTTTCTATGTTCAGGAAGTGGGGCATTTACATACCTTTCATCCTTATTTCACCGAACGGGAGCATCTGAATTCTTACCTGATTATTTATACATTGAGGGGAAAAGGAGTCTTGACCTATCAGGGAGAGCGATATGAAGTGAACCGTCATCAGGTCCTGTTCATCGACTGTATGAGTTATCAAAAATATGAAGCAGTCGGAGAAGCGTGTTGGGAGGTTGCATTTGTACATCTCAATGGGTCTTCGATCGGAGGATACTATCAGCAATATAGCCTTCATAAGCCACCAGTGCTGAACGTAGGAGAGGATTCAGGAATTGGTGAAATACTGCAGGGATTGTTAGTGATCCAGAAGGAAAAGGGACTTCGGGCGGAAGCAATAGCCTCACAGCGGCTTACTGAGCTATTGACCCTACTCCTGCTGTATCCTGATCAGCACATCCATGAAGACCATGCCCCCCCACCGTACATCTCCTTGTTGCAACAGGAGCTTGAGGAGCGCTATACGGAGAGAATCACGCTGGAGGAGCTAGCTAGAGCATACTCCCGCAGCAAGTTCGTGCTTTCTCGCGAATTCAAACGTTACATCGGGATATCGCTGCAGGAATATATCATTCTTCATCGCATTACAGCGGCCAAAAATCTGCTTAAGCACACCGAATTAACCGTTACAGAGATTGCAGCACAGGTTGGCATAGACAATCCCAGTCATTTCATTAATCTGTTCAAGGCCCGGGAGGAGTTGACTCCCCTAGCCTATCGCAAGCGGTGGAACGAATATTGAGAGGGCATAGGGCGTATGCCAGAATGTCAATATTCAATCGCAGTCTTCTGCCCCAGATTTCGATTAGAATCACGCAGCATATCGCTGAAGCTTGGGGCAATATAATAGATAAAATCTGGATCATGTACATAGCATATAATCTGTCCTAGAGTTCCCTGCTCCGAGGGATAGAAGTCCAGCATGAGATACAATGATCCCCCTGCCATCGTGGCAAACGGGAACCAGCGGCTATGGGAAAGAAACGGCTGCAGCTCGGGCTCAAGCTCAGCAATCTCCTCTGGAGTAAAATATTGCTCTAACGGCTCGTCCTCGCTGCAAAAATACGTCTTGACCTCTCTCATTTCATCCAGTGACATGAGATAAAAGGGTGGATATCTTGCATCCGGCTGCTCTTTACCCGGATAGAGCACATGGAAGTGGTAGCCACTGCCATTCTTCTGTCGGTAAAATGCACGAAAGTCCTCCGGTAGGCGAATTCCAAAGTCCTTCTCAAACTGGATCAGTTCATGCTCGCTTGCACCGGACTGACGAACATAGTCCTCATACATTTCACGAATCTCAGGGTCTTGTGCCTTTTCCTGAAGCAGTGTATCCAATTGGGCAATCAGCTTGTCCATCTCCTGCATGGTGGCCCTCCTCTGTATCTATCCTTTATATTTCTATACTGAACAGTTCTCCTTAACTGCTCAATCTCCTGCAAGGAATTAGGCCAATTCCTCCTGCAGTAGCTCCGTTCGAAATCCCCGACTATTCACGACGGTGATGCTGATGGCATCAAAGCCATTGCGTTTCACCTCATCGAAGCTGCATTTCTCACCTGTGATAAGCTCCATATTGCCCTCTTCATCTACTTCATCTGCGAATTCTTCATCCCAGTCGATGTTGTAATAGGCCGTGACGTAGATTTCGAAGGTGTCCTCGCCTTCCTCATCCACATAGGAAAGAAGGGGCCCACGGCGGTTCAGTTGAGCCTCCGTCAGATCCTCACACATCATCGAATCATAGCCATGTCGGCAGCCATCAAAAAGCACCCACTGCTCCTGCGTGTCAGGATCTTCAGCGATGATGAGCTGTGGAGCCTGCTCTGTACCTGCAATAAGCTCTTCCATCAGTTCACCATAATACAGAATATGAAAGCGTGTGCGATTCTGACCTGGGGTGAACTGACCTGTCCACTCTTCTTCAATCCATTGCTCAGCATTGTAGGGGACGGCGAGTCCTGACAGATAGGCAGGTCCTTGACGGAGAGTGCCCTCTACGTTGTGCTCTTGTTCATTCATTCACGATTTCTCCTTAGGGATGGAAGCCAGTTTGCTGCACGTCAGCGTGCCGGGAACCACCTTGAATATTTATCCATTTACTGATTGTCATGTGAAATGACACTCCCAATGCCCACACATGACAGGACCCGAGCTACTAGTACCTTGACATCATGGATCAAGGAACTATATCCGCAGTAGGAGCGCTGCGACGCCTGAGTGAGTGTGAGCATGATGGAGTGTGAGCATGATGGAGTGTGCGACATTACGAATATAACGGGATAGTCAGCCTCTTCTCGCCATCGTCTTACCATTGCAGCAGAAGTGCACACTACCCAGCAAAAGTGAACACTGCCTTGCTTTTTGAATCACACTAGCTATGATCCTCATCATACTCAGGGCGTCCATGCTTCGGCGGCAAGATACAGCCAGGGGGAGGGCCCAGAATTACCGATTGCTGAATGGGTGCTACGGCACGAGCATAGTCCTCGGCTGAGGCGCAATACGCCCGTTCAATGACCTCTGGAGGCGTGCAGCGCAGAAAATCCGAGCCTAATACGACATCCGGACTTGGCTCATCGAAAATGGTCAGCAGGTGAACACAGTCGGTCTCCGCAATGATCCAGTGAAACCAGCCTTTAGGCAGAACGGATACCTGCCCTGGTCGCAAATAATACGCCATGATCTTACGGGTAAAAGGATTGAAGACCGCCGTGACGGCCTCGCCAC
The DNA here is from genome assembly GCF_000377505.1 of Paenibacillus massiliensis 2301065 = DSM 16942. Taxonomy (GTDB): domain Bacteria; phylum Bacillota; class Bacilli; order Paenibacillales; family Paenibacillaceae; genus Paenibacillus; species Paenibacillus massiliensis. The sequence goes on from NZ_KB898185.1 coordinate 199,842, forward strand.
TAATCATGAAGATCATTTCAGTCGTATTCGTATGCCAATGCGGTTGAACGATTACCCCTTTGGACATATGAACATTGAAGAATCCATTACGAATAGCCGGAAGCTGCTCTCCGAAGAGTTGGGTAAGATAATTGCATGAATCCAGCTTGTAGTTCAGTACTGACGTAGAATCCGCTGCCAGGCTCAGATTCGGGGATTGCAATACAGGATCGATCATCATACGAGTCCTCCTTGATCTGCTTTCCTGTACTGTATGCCTCCATCTGGGCATTTGACACCCTTCTCGTTGGCTGTGATCCTGTTTCAGGGGTTGCCACGATCCCAAAGCTTATAATTCAAGCGACTCTACTGTATGTCTGTCCACAAGCCAGACGGCTCCAGTCTGCTTGAGCTCAAGTACGAGCCGAATCGGCCCCAGCATCTCATTTTGTGATTCCTGTACGACGAGTACAGTATCCTGCTCCGTGTTCTCGATCTCGTAGGGCTCTTCCTGGTTTAGCCATACCGGGGCCTCGGTCGCAATCAACCATATCATTCCATCTTCCTCATAAAAATAAAATGCGGTTAACGTCTTTGCCCATTGGGGAGACATCACGCTCTCAAACTCTGCCTCAATCTGCTTCAGAGAAGCATAGGGTGGAGATCCATCATAGAGTCCAGCCTCCCGGACGACCTTCATAAAGACCGTGCGATAATCATCTGCTATCTTCTCTACCTCGGATTTGTCCAGAGCAGCAACTGCCTCCGCCCCAGCCTCTCCAGCTGTATTAGAAGCTCCTTGCTCGACAGCCGCATTATCTTGAGTTGAAGCTGAAGCCTCCTCTTGAATCCCGGCCTCAGCTGTCTCCGTAAGCGTGTTCTCTGTCCCCTCTAAGGACATCTCTGGGTCAGCCTCTGAATCGACATGCTCTGTCAGCTCCGTATTTGACTCTGATATCCCTGCCTGTACAGGTGGTGCCTCCTGCTCAAATGACTGTGTGATTGGGGCGCAGCCCGCGAGCAGTAAGGTCGCAGTACTACAGCCAAGCCAGTATCTCATTTGGCGCAATGCAGTTGTTCTCTTGATCGTTGACCCTAGTGTACCTGATTCAATCATTCAAACTGCCTCTCCAGCACCTGTGAGTTAAAAGGACTCTTAAGCTTGTAAGCATTCAGACGAGGCTTGCTGGCATTGTTATCGTATATGATCAGATGCTCTCTACTCTTAAGAATGATGTCAAAACGATGTCTTAAATCCTTTTGAATAATCGTGATGTAGTAGCTGAATTTATGATCTGATTTCATGTTTTTGGCAGACTTGACCAGTTGAACCTCATTAAAACCTTTCATAATTTCATGAATCGTTTCCGGATCGGTAATTACAATATCACGCTTCTCGCCTGGCTCGGAAGATAGTCTGGTCAGCTCCAGCGCCGTAATCTCTTCTTCCTGAATATAGTTGGCTACCACTCTCTTGAAGGATGTGAATTTTTTGCCCGCATAGACCATAATTGATACGGCAGCACCCAAAACCAGCGCTCCTGCAATAAAATACTTGTCATTTTTTCTCATCGTTAATTCCTCCTGTCTAGTTGCTGATGCTGTAGCCCACAACTCCAGCATAACCGAGCACAGCTACTTTCAGCAAATTTGCAGTCCAAGCCTGCTAGTATTATCCATTTAGTATAAGAAGCTCATCCTCAAGCCACATCCTGCTCTGCTCCAGTACCACCAGCTCTTCCGAAAGCAGCCTCGCTTGCTCAGCGAGCACGTCAGCTCCGTCTGTCTGCTGCCAGAATCGACTCAGAAAGTGCAGGAATACGTCTGCCTTGCGTAGCTTCATTAATAACGGTAGTGCACTTACCTCCTCGGGAAGCAGATGTACATGCTGCACGTAGCCGTGGCAGAATTCATGAATAGCAATGCGTTCCTGCGCTTCTCCTAGCATACTGGACAGAATGACCGCGGGTTCCATTACCCGGATATCGCGAGTACAAAACTCAAAATCCAGCAGTGCCATCACCTGCGCGGGTCGCTCTGGATGTAGCAGCAGATTGGAGGCATTCAGATCCCCATGTACCCATTGCTGGGGAAAACTCTCCAGACCATGGAGGGCATCATAAATATCTACACAGGTATCAGCCAAATGTCCTAGCTCTGACCGAACGTGCATCAGTTCAACAGGAGGACGGCTACAAAAATCCAGCACTCGCTCACGAGAGCATAAAGGATAAGATTGCAGCAGGTTATAATACGGCGGATAAGCAGGAGTTCTCTCCAGACTCAGGTCAGCCAGCAAGCATGACAGCTGCCCGGTTGCCTCACCCAACGAACGAGCATACTCAGCATAGCCTCCCCTTGGTGAGACACCGTCAATATAGCTGAACAAGCAGGCATATTTGCCACTTCCGTCCGTAAGCTGTACCAGACTTGCTCCATGTTGTGTCAAAATCGGCGCAGGCACTCTATAGCTCAGCCCTGTCTGTTGAAGCGCTGCTAATACTGCATGCTCGAACAGAATCTTGTTCTTGTCCTGATGCGTGTCATAGATCCGCAACACGCTGCAGCAGCTGTCATTATGTATGAACCATGTTGTATTATTCCATCCACCTGACCGCTTGCTGGCAGTTCCACTGAATGCAGGCCAATGCTGCCGAATGAGCTCTGGAATCATTTCTGTACCGCCTTTTCTATAAATCTTATGGTTAAGCCTTTATTAGTACCAATCATCAGTAGAGTTTATCTATTGTAGCTATAGTGTACCTTGCTTCCCCCTTGCAGCACAAGTGTTCTTATAGACGCATATCCACGAAAAAAGACTCATCCCGAGAGCCGGAATGAGTCCTTGATCACAAGAAGGTTTTCAAGAATTTATTTAAGAGGTTATTTAAAAATTATTCAAAAAAATACTTAGAGCACCTTGCTCAAAAACGCCTGTGTACGCTCATGCTTCGGCTGCTGGAACAACTGTGCAGGAACATCTTCCTCGACAATGTAGCCTCCATCCATGAAGATGACGCGATCCGCCACCTCACGCGCGAAGCCCATCTCATGGGTCACCACAATCATGGTAATCCCTTCATGAGCAAGATCCTTCATGACCTGAAGCACCTCGCCCACCATCTCCGGGTCAAGGGCTGAGGTTGGCTCATCAAAGAGTAGCACGGACGGGTTCATAGCCAAGGCCCGAGCAATCGCTACACGCTGCTGCTGTCCGCCTGACAGCTGTTCAGGATATGCATCCCTTTTCTCAGCCAGTCCTACCTTCGCCAGCAGGTTCATGGATGTCTTCTCATTCTCCTGCTTCGTCAGCTTCTTCACATATTTCGGCGCAAGCATGATATTTTCCAATACGGTAAGATGCGGGAACAGGTTGAACTGCTGGAACACCATACCCACGTTCTCCCGAAGCTTATCAATATTCGTGCTTGGTGAGGTGACCTCTACGTCGCCAATAATCACCTTGCCCGACGTTACTTCCTCCAACAGGTTCAGGCAGCGCAGAAAGGTACTTTTCCCTGATCCCGAAGGACCGATGACACAGACAACCTCTTTCTCACGAATGGTCGTGGAAATATCCTTCAGCACCTCGTTGGCGCCGAATTGCTTTTTCAGATTTTGTACGACGATCATCGCGCCACGTACCTCCTCTCCAGAACACGGGAAATGCGGGATAAGATATAGATGATAATCAGATAGAAGACACCTACCGTTCCCCAAATCTCAAACGCTCGGAAGTTGGTGGAGATAATAATCTCACCACTCTGCGTCAATTCTGTAATGCCGATCGCGGACAAGAGGGACGTATCCTTAATCGTGACAATAAGCTGGTTAACGAACGCTGGCACCATCCGCCGTGTAGCCTGGGGCAGGATGACGAGCCTCATCGTCTGGAATTTGTTCAGACCGAGTGAACGAGCCGCTTCGCTCTGCCCTTTGCTGATCGATACAATCCCCGCTCGAAATATCTCCGAGATATAGGCACCAGCATTCAGACTGATTGCGATAATCCCTGCTGTTTCTGCGGGAATACGCATATCCAGGAACACTGGCAAGCCGAAGTAAATGAAGAATACCTGCACCAGCAGCGGCGTACCCCGAATCAAATCAACATATACCGAAGAGATGAAGCGCAGCACCTTATTGGTAGATACGCTCATTAAGCCGGAGATCAGACCAATAATGAAGGCAAAAATCAAGGAGATAACTACAATCTTCAATGTGATGAGCGTACCCTGTAATAGAATGGGTAATGCGTCACCAATGACTTGCCATGAGAAATTCAATAGCTACACATTCCCTTCTATTTAGCAGATGTGCCCAGGTACTTGCTTACAATCTCATCATATTTGCCGTTTTCCTGTACTTTCTTAAGACCACTATTGATCTTATTTAGCAATTCCTCATCGCCCTTGCCAACCGCAATACCGTAGAAATCACCATTCAGACGATCACCTACGATCTTAAGCTTGGAATTCGGGTCCACAGCAATCTTATAGGAAATGACCGGAAAGTCTTCAATAGTAGCATCTGCATTCTTATTCGCTACTTCCTGATACATGGACGGGCTATCGTCAAAATACTTCACAGTTGCTCCGTAGGTTTTCGCCAACTCGTCAGCCTTCACTGCACCGGAGGTTCCTTTTTTGATCGCAATGACCTTGCCCTTCAGGTCTTCTGGCTTCGTAATATCCGTGTTGTCCTCGTGTACAATCAGGGAAAGACCTGCTTGATAGTAAGGCTCAGAGAAGTCTACAATCTGTTTGCGCTCATCCGTAATGCTGATGCCTGCAATCGCACCATCCAACTGCTTGGAGGTGATGGACGGGATAATCCCCTTGAAATCCATTGGCTTGACTTCAACCTCGAACCCTTCCTCTTCGGCAATCGCATGGATCAGATCAATATCAATACCTACATACTTGCCATCCTGCTGGAATTCAAAAGGAGGATACGTTGCATCTGTACCGATGATATACTTTTCAGAATTGCCTGCACTACTTGATTGATTCGCAGCACCGCATGCTGTTAGCGACAAAGCTAGAAGCGAAGTCAATATAATGGATACTGTTTTTTTCATGTGATAACCCCTTTTCCCGATTAGTATAGGTTCGGATCGAACGTTCGACCGCCTGAACTCCGCCTGCTGTATAGCTATCTGCTTTTCCCTTGCCTTCCCCGTGTCAGGTTCGTTTGTCTCTCTATGATTCTGTATGTGACCTGAGGATTTCTGAGAGAAAGCTATACATGTGGCATTTCTTTGAACGTATTTTAGTGTCTGACCTACATCAACCGACATGATCCTACAAAAATAAGAGTCACAAATTATGAAATTAAAATTGACACACATCAGAAAAACTTCAAAAAAACACTCAAAATCCATGATTTCACTCTATAAATAACATGTAAAGTCATTATAGCTAACAATAAAAATTCTATTTGTTATTAAAAAACAAAAAAATCCAAGCAGCACACGAGATACATCGTAAATGCTGCTTGGATTTGAAATCAGATTTTATTAATGACACGCTAGCCGTTCATTTTCTCCAGCGTCTCCATATAGAATACGTGCAGGAATTTTTTGATATTGACCTTCCCCTTATCTACAGGCTGTTCCTCCTCCATCGCTCTCATCTTCATTCTCACATCCTGAAAGTCGAAGTACAACGGCGCATAATGCTCAAACTTGGGATTACTGTAATCCGTAAGGCCGATGGATGCCATATTTGTCAGCGCGGCTAAAATGGTCCGGCGAATACGCTGCTCAATCGCTTTGCTCTCCTTCTCGACCTCCTTATCCGTCTCTTTATAGGTCTGGGCAACGGCTTCATACAGCTCCTTAAGAGAAGGCAGCTCTGTCACCTGCTTATGCTCGATCATATACTCCATCATGGCCATAATGTCCTTACTGCCGTTCTCGCCAATAATGCCAAGGTCCATCAAGAGCGGGCGACACACCTCGCGGACCGAACGAATCTTGGGCGCAGCCGGAGATTCACCAATGTTCAGCTTTGCAAGTGATTGTCGAATCTCCAGTAGATAGCGCTCATACTTCCACTGTTCATTGACTTTGCTGAGCACATGCTCCACCTCAACACGGTTAATAGGCTTATGAATGAAAAATTCTATGCCTTGCTGGTAGGCAGCGCCGACCATGTCCTTGTTCTCAACCTGCGAGATCATGATAAATTTCCCCGTAAAGTCATTCGCCTTGAGCTTGGCAATCGTCTCAATTCCATCCTGATCCGGCATCAACAGGTCCATGAGCACCACATCCGGCTTCAAATCCAGAATCATCTGGGTGCCTTCGAGGCCGCCGTTCGCCGTTCCCTTCAGCTCCCCCATGGAAGACTCCTCGATAATGTCCTCCAGCATGCTCCGGCTCACGATATCATCATCCACGATTATAATAGAAAGCTTCATCGGCACTGCCCCCCTTCATAATGCTGGCCTTCGGTAGTCTAGTCACAAATGTCGTACCTCGCCCGTGCCGCTTCATCTCTACCGTAATGCGCCCTCCCATGGAATGTACAATATCACGCACATGGGACAGGCCAATGCCCGTAGCCGCTATGCCAGCTTCATTGTATTTGGTCGTGTACCCAGGTTCAAATATAACTTCCTGCTTGGACTCAGGGATTCCCTTACCGGAATCCGTCACAATGAAATATACATCGTCTATCCGTTCGAGGACTTGAATTCGGATGTCCCCCGTATCATCAATAGCCTCTACTGCATTTGCAATAAGATTGTTCATCACCGTCAGCAATGCGATATAATGCGGAGAATCACAGTCATATTGCTGCTCCTTGTGAATGTGGACGTTTTTACCCAACATTTCGCTATATTTCAGATTTCCCTTAATTGCAAAATCGAGCATTTCCGTCAAGCTCATATGCACGATCTTCTCACGATCGTAGAGCTTCACGAGACCAGCCAGAATTCGCTGTGAGTCCTTCTTCACCTCATGGATTTGCTGGGCAATGCCTAGCGTACGTTGACTATATTGCTTCAGCTCACTGGCTTGCAGCTCACGGTACAGCTCATAGCTTGCTGCTGTAATCTCTTCGATCGTATTCATGGCTTTCTGCAGATAAAATACCTCTCCATACAGCCCCGAGCTCACGTTCAGCATTTGCTCAATTCGCTTCTCCTGCTCCGCATGAATCAGTCTCATCTGCCGAATGCTGATGCTATTGTACAGCCCTGTGACAAAATAACTCCGCAGTCCGGCTACCACAAGCAAGTACAGCCATTCCCGCAAATGAAATATATTCGTGCCGCTCAGCACTCCGCGAACCAGCAGCTCCAGAATATTCGAACCGAAATCAATGGCTGTAATCCAGCCTCCGATCAGCAAGGGCTGAGAGATATGCAATCGACCCTTCAGCATCCCGAGCGCATAGGCAAAAGCAATGTAATATAACCCTGCACCGAAGTTATTCAGCATGCCGTCAAGAATGGATGGGGAGCTCGTCTGAACGAGCCAATCAATCGACTGAAAGATGAAGCTAACGATACCCGTCAGAATTCCTGTCTTGACATATGACAAATGAGGCATCATTAACAGAAAAAATAAAAAAATGCTTACCCCGAGCCCAATGCGAAACAAGTCTTCCTGAAAAGGGTTGATCTTGAACTGCGCCCCAATGGCGGTAGCAAAAGCGACTATTGTCATTTGCACATTTTCATTTCTGACCCAGCTTCGTATCTCTTTCACCCACTATTTCTGACATTATGTATGGTTAGGCTACATGTTTTCATTTTAGTTTTAGTGTTATATATACTAACATAAACTTCCTCTATAAGAAATACTAAATTCAATATGCCAAACGAACCAATTACACTGTGACGTACTAACCACCACACATACCATGAATCTGGTGAAAACGTATGTTACGTAGACATCTCCTTTGCAAGTGCAGCTGACTACAGCGCTAATATACTACAGTGATTAGATAGAGAGGAGCTAGCTCCTCTTGGACATATGGTGGTCTAGCGTAGTCGCGGCATCAAGGGTCTTTGCATCATCGGTAGACCTGTTACTATACTGCCCCTGCGTCACCCTTTTGTAACCTATTCCTGGTTCAGCAATTGCTCGTCGAACCACACATCCTCGTAATCTTCCGCAATTACAAAACGCCAGCCTGGCGCAAGACCGAGATACTTCCTGATCTTGGGGTCCCATTCATCAATATGAACTACATGCAGCGGTGCAAAAAAATCATCGGCATCCGAATATTCGTCCGCCCATATATACCAGCCGGTCGTATCTCCTTCTGGTAGAAGACGCAGACCATGGATTGGCTCAAGCCCCTCCTTCACATTCCAGGCAATGCCCACCTTCAGATGGGCTTCACTCTCCATGTATTCCGCACCATATTTACGGCAGATGCTTAATTGCTCTGGTGTCGCTGCCTTTTCTTTCATGCCAGACCCTCACTTTCATGTACATACCTTAACCAGATCAAATTTCTATATAGAGCAGCTTCTAGCATGCCAATTTAATATTCATCAAAGGAAGTAGTTTTTGTTATTTATGATCCAGTATCTCTCTACAATGGGGACTTGATCTAGGAAGCTCTCATACGTTCCAACCCAGCCAGCTGGCACATAGTATTCAAAAGAGGCGGGCTCGGGATAAGCAGATATTAGATATTTTTCATCAAAATGAACGAGCAGAGCAGGTAGGTAGTCGGTTAAAGGACTTTCGACATCTGACTCCATCCCAACTGTATGTAGTAGTAATTCACTCAATTCTGCTGTACTTACCTGAAAATCACGGATCTCATCTAAAAAACGTTCAGCAGTGTGTTCATCTAATATACCAATATGGTAACGGTACGCATAATTCCCTTGATCAGGCAGCTCGTAGCCTTCGGCCAAATACGCATGCTCCAATTTTACTAGATCCAGGAACCAATACTCCTTCTCGGTGACATACCAGACCCATTTGTCTCTAAATATAACTGCCACTAATATATTCTCGCCATATTCGAGCTTTGCTTTCAAAACAATCACCCGCTCTCATATCTTCAACACGGTATATGGAACCTGTTCTGACTACATTTTTATGACTATTATTATAGCTGGATTTTTGTCTATTGTCGTGAGGAATGGGCATGTGCTAAGGCAGTTAGTAGAATACGTATGCTCTTGTCGTCATATAAAAACAATATACGACAAATATTTACAAACTAGTCTTTTTGGCCTATTGTATTAGTGACAGTATAAAATTAGCCAATTCCCCATCCGATGGGATACAGAGAAGGAAGAGGTTCTTTGAAAAAGATTACTTTATTCACACTTGTTCTCGCGTTATCAGCTGTGCTCACCGCATGTGGTGGCAAGACAGAGACTACCAGCTCAGAGCAGACCACGCCACCAGCCACGACTCAGGAAGCACCGGCAGCTCAAGCAGCTGTTGAGACTGCTGCTGAGGAGCCATTAGCTGAGGAGCCGGTAGCCGAGGAACCAGCAGAAGTGCCTCAAGCGCAAGGAGATACCATGGCCGCTGATTTAATGAACGAATTAAATGCCGCACTCGTTGATGGAGAGACTCTCGATCCAAAATCATATGATTTCCTCGTAGCCCATGCCGATCTGTTCCCGGCTACTACAGCTGAAGCCAAGAAAGAAGCTGCAAAGCTGGTTGACAAAAACGTGTCTTCAAGACATCTTTTCAAAAATATTAATCCTTATCTAGACACGATGGTGACTGTAAGTGGTTATGTTCTTGAAATTACGGAGGAAGAATCCGCATACGGAACCATTGCCTTTATACATATCATTGACGAGAATGACAACTCCATTACTGGCATCTATAATAACGAAACAGGCGACATCCTGGATGGCGACGATGTAACCTTGCGTGGTGTACCTGTCTCAAACTACTCGTTCGATAATCTTGGGGGCGGAACAACCAATGCTATACTGTTGGCTACCTCTACCGTTCAAAAAGCGCAATAATACTCTAGCCCTTCGGGGCTTTTTTTGTGCATTAGAGCCTACTCATACATACATGCTAGCGATTAAAAAACTTATAGACATAGTCCTCTATACTTATGACCCTCGTGTGACCCTCGGGTTCAAAAATTACTATGCGCATTCCGGAAGGCTTTTCAGTATGATAAGGATAGTTAGACCGTTAATTATGCAATAAATTTAATATATGCAGGTATATAGCCTCAGAGGTCGATCGGAAAATCTGTAACATTTAGCAACCGATCCCTTGGATCGTGCGTATAATTCAATCATCTACGAAATGTGACTAATGACAGAAACAGAGGGATTACCTATGAGCAACGAATTTGTGGACCGGGCAGAGGCGTGCTACCAGCAGTCTGAGCAGCAAGCAAGGCACTACTTTACATGGTTGAATGAACAGATGATAACCAAAGAATATATTCAGGCGCTTACACAGGATTTTAAGGAATGGCAGCCAGAGCATGTACACGGCTCTTCGTCACGCGCCGGGTGGCTTAACTGGTCCCTCCCAAGCCGCAAATCGATCACGGCTACCGTCGAGACCCTGAAGACACAGATTACCAAGCCCTCATTACGCACACCACGCGAGTATATTCAGTGGCTTCGTCATGCGGGTAAGCTGGATGCGTATTTAGAGCGAAGTGTCTCGTACATGTACATGCGCGATCTGGGCAAGGATCTGACAGACAGCCGCACTCAGCTGCGAATCGAGGCTACTGTAGCGGATATTAAGAAAACTTTGCTGCGACCGGACAAGGACCAGACAGGTAGCTTCGCTAACGACCTGAGCTGGACTGCGCTGTATCGCTGGTCCCAGAAGGAAGGCGTTGAACGGGCCGTAATCTGGGTCATGGATAAAATCAAGCTCGCCGCCGCCATGATCCCGGAGGGACTAAGTGCAGAGCATGCCCAGCGTAAGCTGATCAAGATCATCATCGGTGTCGTGCAGCATGTGCTGGATGAGCTAGAAGAGGACACACCAGCAGCAGAGCGTACACGCAGGCTGGATGAGGCGATCCGCCTCGGCTACTCGTATGGGCTGACCTATCCGTTTATAGATGATTTGCTGGATTCTACCGTACTAAGCCTGGCAGAGAAGGAACGTTATTCGGACATGATTCGCACCGCGCTATTGACCGAGGCTGTTCCTGAGCTAGAGCAATGGGACGGCCCTAATGCCGAACTGGTCCGCTATGTACACTCCGAGTTGAGCGAGGCATTCGAATATATCCGACAGCAGCTGAAGCCGGAGCGAAGAATCAAGTTCTTCGAGCAGGCTTATGTATTTTTTGAATCCCAGCAACGGGATCGCATCAAGGAATTGTCATACGCCCATTATTCCAACGAGGATCTGTATCTCCCGATCATTCTCAAGGCAGCCTCCTCCAGATTAATCGTGCGCTCCGTCCTTAGCGCACCGGAGGATCAGGATTTCGAATTACGCACCTTCTATTATGGTCTTTATAATCAATTAGCCGACGACTTTGCGGATGCGTTCGACGACATGGCAGCAGGTGCGGTAACACCGTATACGTATTATTTGCAGCACCATGAAGCCCGTCCGGATCTGATCAATCCCTATGAGCTATATTGGGCTGTTATCTTCTATCTGATCCATCAGGTGTATCGTGCTGACCCGCAGACGAGAGAGATTATCCTGGATCGGGCCATCAACGGTCTGAAGCGCCGCAAGGAACGTCTGGGTGCGGAGCAATATGATGAGTGGATGAAGCGCTGGACCGCAGACTCGGCTGAATTCCACCAATATGTGCAGGAGCTGGTATCCCGTGCGGATGATGTGGATTTCTTCGATAAGCTGCTGCGAGACCAGATGGTCGAGTCATTGAAGCGCGACCGTGAGGAGCAGGCCCTCTTCCAGGAAAGAGTAGAACAGACCCGTGAAGAGATTCGCAGCCAGCTTCCGTTGGCCCCGTCTACAGATGAGCCACCGATCTCCGAGCTCTTGATGCAGACCGTGAACTACAGCCTGAACGGGGATGGCAAGCTGCTGCGGCCCATTTTGGCTTCCGTCATGGGTGTGCACGAATACGGATTGGATGCGTCCGCGATTGCTCCGCTGCTCAGGTCCCTGGAGTACATGCACACTGCCTCCCTGATCTTCGACGACCTGCCTTCACAGGACAATGCGGATACCCGTCGCGGACGCCCTACTTTGCACCGGCTATACGGCAGCGGTACTGCCGAGTTAACCGGGATCTATCTGATGCAACGTGCTACGGAGGAGCAGGCGGCCTTAAGTACACAGCATTTTGGCGCACAGTCTGTGCTGCAGCTCATCCGTTATTCCTCACGTAAAGCGCAGGATATCTGTATGGGCCAGAGCCTGGACCTGCACTCTAAGGGCGAGCAATTAACGCTGGAGCAGTTAAATACATTGTGCTTTTACAAGACAGGGATTGCTTTTGAAGCTGCACTCGTCATGCCCGCTATCCTGGCACAAGTGGAGGAAGCCGAGATCGAGGTTCTACGGACCTTCGCCTTTCATGCAGGAATTGCCTATCAGATCAAGGACGATCTGCTGGATGTTGAAGGAGATGGGGACGTGCTCGGTAAGCCTGTCGGTCAGGACACGGATAATCAGCGCTCTACCTTCGTATCTGTCCTGGGTCTGGACGGTGCGAGACAAGAAATGTGGGAGCACTACTGTCTGGCCATGGAGGCCTTGCGCGACTTACCAAGACAGGTGCCCTTCCTGAAGCACTTGGCCGGATTTATCATTCATCGTCAGTATTAATACGTATTTCGTAAGGTTAACGAACGGCAAGTCATAGGGTAATGGACAAATTCGAAGGGGAATAAGTAACTTCATAGCGTAATAAACAAAACAGCAGCGCGATAGGAGTCAATGGGGACAGATACTCATGGGCTCCTATCACGCTGCTGCTTCTATGTTTTCTGGACTACTTGTTGCGTTGCTGATCTATGTTTGTCGTCCTTCAATCAGTTGCTTGCTGTTCCCCTACTGGGTTTGCATCAAATTGAAGAGCACTCATCTGGGCATCCACCCAGGTCTGCCATTCGTCGTGGCATGTACGCTTCAACGCAGATGAACATGTTAATTGATTAGTAATTCGTTTATATAAGCGTGCTTAGGAATGGCTTGTTCAGGCAGAATGAACTCTATTCCAGTGTATTGGTTGTTATGAAGATCAGTTGTACAACTGTGTGCTTCTTCTCTCGCTACTGTCTTATCAGCTCTGAATAAGATGGTCCAAGCGCCCTCCGAATATCTAATTGCAATCAGGTCATTAGGCTCTAAATGATCCTCAATCAGGTTTTTGCTGGTAAAACATACCCCAAGCCATTCGTCTTCAGCATCAAATAATAAGTCGCAAGCAATTTCATACTCTCCTCCATTATTTAGTTGCTTACACTGCTCGCTTGAAAAGAAATATAAATATATGAGAGCTGAACCTCCCTGTTTATACAAGGTTATCTTCATCTTATGTCCCTTCTTATTCTGACCAATTATTCAATATCCATTGTTTAATTTCTTGTGCCACTTCTTTTGGTGAAAGTTCAGACGTATCAATGGTCGGCATCGGTGGATTAAAGGCAGTGCTTGAATTTTGTATTAACCAGTTTGCAAAATTCTTATATTCTATAATGACACTGTCTTGCCATCCTCTTGCCTTTAATCTTTCTTCACGGATTGAATCATTGCAGTGTAAATTTATATAAAGAATCCTATCAAACTTATTTTTGTGGTCAGCAGATTCTATATTCTCTGGAATCATAGTTCCGAAGAGAACCGTGCCACGACCACTTAGAGAGATACTATAAGCAATTTTCAACCAATTCGCTTTTGCTATATCCCAATCCACATTATTGATAATATCCATATCAAATATATCAAAATCAGGAAGCATCTCACGGACAATAGAACTAGTAGTAGTTTTACCTGTCCCACTAGAACCTGTAACTACAAATAAAGGTAATTTCTTCACGGAATCCCTTCCTTATCTTTGGATCAGTACAAGACAAAACTTTCGTAGAAACAGCCCTTACATATACAGATGCTTGAATATTATGTTTGCAGTCGTCAGTGCATCCTTGGCTCACCCAACGTCAATTCTTGTTCAACGGCTTGGTCAGTATTATTTCCAGTGGTTCATTCTCAAGTAGTAAACATCCTGCATCCCTATATCCAAGCTTCCTATAAAAATGTTGAGCTCCTTCATTGGACTGTGTTGAGGTCATAACCATCTCAAATCCTTTTTGGCTCATCAACTCTTCCCAATACCGGACAACTTTCTTACCGATCCCTGCTCCCCTGTACTCCTCATCGAGCCATATCATATTCATGAATGGTGTATTGTCCCAAAAAAATCCGTATCTCATCCACCCTATTGCTTGATCACCGTCTCTAATGATTAGAATTTCATTTTGTTTGATTTTGGTTCGTATAAGCGACTTATGTATATGCTTGTCTCTAAACAAAATAAACTCATAATCTGATTCCATCGCAAAATCAATTCTCATCACAGTTCCCATCGTAGATCCTCCACTTCCCCTTTTTTGGAATCTATTCTTGGATAACATTTAGGCACTGGCATCTGATAACGTTCCTGTGCTCACGAGTCCCAAGCCTATCCTTTATCCTATGATATCACCCTTCCAGTTAACGATTTGTATTTCTTTATCTTCCAGTAGGCACCAATCAATGATTTCACCGATTAACTTGGGAGTGATTATTTCATCATTCCATGTCGGTGCCAATACTCTCCTCCACCCTATGTAGTCTTTCTCCCAGCCTACAAATTCTTCCCCTATAATCACAATGATGGGCGTTTTGTTCTTAATGCTATACTGTCCTACCTCGTAGGTGACTAGAAGCTTCTTATTCTCTGATACAATATGTAATTTGATGATCCGTTCGTCATCAATATCCGGTTCAACATACCAATAGAATAATCTATTGGAGCGTATGATCTTGCGTTTGTATTTTTTTCTTATTCCCATTGTTCACCTCTCCTTCTACTTCCTATATTCGATAATATGTGCATGTGGAATATCATCTATTTCATATTGAGTTCTAAAAGCCATTCCATGTCCCGCAATTATCACATAGTCATAGTTCAAATATTTATTAATGACCCCATCCATTCGTGCTTTCATCATTGGTTTAGATTCCCATAATCGGGTTTCGCCCACAGGATAAATTCCGTGATTTAAATCAAAATCAGTTCCGAGTTCTTTCAATTGTTCTACTGAATCATATTGGAATGTTAGATCGGGTTGCCATTCTCTTAAATCAAGCTCAACCTGAATCTCAAGATTCAATTCCTTTGATAAAATTGCAGCTGTTTGCATTGCCCTTGTATAGGGTGATGAAAGTATTAATTGAGCATTCTGAAGTCTTTCATCTTTGGAAGCCTTATGGACTTGCTGAACTCCACGTTGAGTTAAAGGGACTAGATCCCTGCCATGCCCCTTAAGTTTATACTTCTCATTAATCTCCCAATCTGGTTCACCGTGACGAACAAGATAAAAGGTAGTCATAGTCTCATCCTTTTTTTTGAAGCCTCCTGATATCACCGACAAATACTTTCTATTTCATGTCTTCCCATTCTTCTCTCAAGACTCCCATCCGGATTGAATCATAATATTCATCGTTGTAGAATCGGCATTTCCGAAGTCTTCCTTCTAGCTTCATTCCTAGTTTCTCTGCCACTTTCATCATTCTAAAATTTCCTGACCATGTCGTTAAGCCGACTCTTACTAAGGGTAATTTCCCGAATAAGTAATCAATCCATAATCTTAATGCGGTCGTTCCATATCCACCATTCCAATACTTAGGATCATAGATGACTATGCCTACCTCTAGCCAATTTGAAGGTTTATGTTCCCAATAATAATTTACCGTTCCTATAATCGTTTCATTGACTTGAATTATCATTCTATCATTTGGTTCATCTGAAGCTTCATTGCCATTCTGTTCATAATGATTCTGAAATTCTTCAAATTCTATATATTCGAATGGAAAATAAGGTGCGTTCCACTTCTTCCATTCCGGTTGCTCAGCATAAATGAAGTTGTACAGTATACATAAATCCTCAGGTTGTATTGGTCTCAATCTCACCTCACTATGTTCAAGTTTTAATTTGATAATTTCCAAATTTATCACCTCGGTTAATTTTTGATTCCTCAGTTATATATGCGTCCTTACAAGCTCCCAATCTAATTAGAATGCTTTCAACTTATCTTCTACAGAGGTCTCAGATCATGTTGCTGTATCATCAACACCTCGCGTATACGGGGGTGTCTGGCCTATCATGCTGCCCCAAAATTCTTCTGCCCAACTGAGCCGTTGTCAGACAGTAATTATTCATTCCAGCTCTTTATAAAATTCATTTGGTCCTTCGTGAATACATACCCGCGATTTTCATAAAATCTGTGGGCACTTTTTCGACTTGGATGGGATAACAACTTTATTCCAGCATACCCATTGTCTTTCGCCCATTCTTCAAGACGTTCTATTAACCTGCTACCAATCCCCAGTTTTCTGAAGTTTTCTTTTACGACAAATCCCAATATATTAATTAGTGATTCGGAAAATAGCAATTCATAAGGACTTCCATGAATATATCCTATTACCTCGCCGTCGTGTTCATATACAAAAATGATATCTTGCGTGCTGTTACAGATAATTTCAATTTTCTCTTTTACTCTCTCTTCGGAAAATAGCTCCAAATGAGGATTGAAGTCTTGATTCAGCAAATAAATATCATGATAATCATTCGTTTGAATTTCCCTGACTCTACTTGTTATCATATCTAGTTATGCCTCTTTTCTTGACATGAATTCATTTGACAACTGCTCACTATCTGCAAAGTTGCTATTTCAGATATTATTTATAATGGCATTGATACCCGCTAGTGTCCTGGTATTCACGAAAAGCCCAAGCCTTAGATAACTCTGATCTTAGACTTGAGCGTTTGTTGACTGATCTTCTTCCATGATTATACATCTATTGACCAAGTGACGATAGCCTTCTATGTAAATGTAAAGTTAGTCGATGGATTACCTTCTCGGATATGTTTCATGTTATTTGGTGTGTAAGTGAATAGTACAATTGTATAGTGCACAATCCCATCTAACTTGCGATTTATTTAAAATGGTTACCGATGTATTGTCGAGATGAACCTCTGTATCCACATGAGGAATTAGTTTCTTCAAGGTCCGTCCGATTAGGGCTGCATGACTTATGATCAATACTTTTCTGTCGGGATGTCTTTCACAAATATCCATGATACATTTCATCCCTCTGGTGACGATCTCATCGTTTGGTTCTATGCCGAGATCTAGCTTGGACCAGCCGTAACCCCACTTATTAACTCTCTCTTGTTCAGTGGTTCCCTCAATCAGTCCACCGTTCATTTCTCTTAATCGCGGGTCTGTTTTTACTTCAATGTTCTTAATTCTTCCTATCATTTGTGCTGTTTCGAGCGCTCGTGATAAGTCACTTGAATAGATGTAATCCCACTCCTCGTTCCCCATCCTCTTAGCTAGCAATTCAGCTTGTCTTCGTCCCTCATCATTTAAAGGTATATCCGTGTGTCCCTGTGCTCTGTATTCATAGTTCCAATCGGTTACGCCATGTCTTACAAATCCGATCAATGTCATACTCTCTCCTCCTTCATTCACTTTATATTTATTAGGATGCTCTCGGTCTTTTGTCTAATGCTATTGTATTCACCAAGTCCATCTTTGGCAAAAAAAGTATGATGAAGCGCTTGCAATACATCAACCTCCACCAGACCAAGGACA
The DNA here is from genome assembly GCF_000377505.1 of Paenibacillus massiliensis 2301065 = DSM 16942. GTDB lineage: Bacteria > Bacillota > Bacilli > Paenibacillales > Paenibacillaceae > Paenibacillus > Paenibacillus massiliensis. The sequence goes on from NZ_KB898185.1 coordinate 217,599, forward strand.
CCCGAGGAGTCCCGGCTTATTGGCAGCATTATTGAACCAGCTTACTAAGTTCTTCCCGAATCTCAAAATCCAGACCCTTTTTCCTCAACAAGTCTCTTATTAAATGTTTATCCACAATGTCTCTATATGCCTGTAGGTAATTTAAGATTAAATTGGATTTTTCTACTCTTCCCATCAAATGATAGGCTACATACCAGATTTCAGGACTGGATACCTTTATTCCACTCCATGATCTATTCACAACATGAGATACAGGTAGCTGAATGGATAATATAACATCCCACTTCCACCTAGTGAATACGCTAACTCATTCTCTTCGAATCTTCTTATAATTGGCAAAATTTCTTGATGATCTAACATTGCTCACCCTCCTATATATGCCACAATCACTTAAAACTTTCCTTTCCTTAGAGCCATTTCAAAAATGTTGTATGGGTGAGCTCAATGTTATTGTTCTTTGCCCATTTTATAAAGTTGTCTATTTCGGCATTGGTATTACAAAACTCAAAACACAGTGCTACAGGGACAATTCTATTCTTCTTTGGTTTGATTCCGATTAAGCAATCGCTTTGAATATAGATCCGCCTTATATCGTTAGCTGCTATTTGATTATGATTAATAATCAATACTTCACTATGGAGAAATAACAGTCTGGGTTTAAGAAATCTCCTTGCAGCAGCTATGATATTAACAAGCAGACAAATCATAATAATTGTTAAAAAAGAAATTTATAGGCCCTGTTAGTAGCTGTATACACATTGAACATGCATAATACAGCCAGAATTGACATGCTAATTATTAACTTCATATTTAGAGGATATCTTATATAAGCTTTCATGGATAGAAGCTCCTGTTTGGATATTGTAAATGATTGCATATCACACTTTATAATCACTCTCTAACATGGAAAATAAATAGGAATCATGAAACTTCCCTTTAGCCCATATATGTTCTCTTAAATGGCCTTCTTTTTTCATTCCAATTTTAGTTAACACCTTCGCTGAACCAATATTACCAGGACGACATGTTGCATACACTCTATGCACTTTGAATTTTTCAAATGCTAATCGTAACAACGCTTCTGACGCTTCACTTGCGTATCCATTTCCCCAGTATTCTGGATGAAAGCAATAACCGATTTCAGCGTTTAACTCCTTAATATACATTCCACATCCACCTATGAATTGATTGGTATCTTTCAGTATTACGGCGAATTCAAAATCGGTTCGGTCATTTGTTCGTTGCTTTTCAAGTTGCTGGTTCACATATGATTTTGTTTCGGCTTCATTGTTTGGTCCCCAAAGCATAAATTCAGTTACTTCAGGATTAGACGCATATGAATGCACATCTCTCCAATCCTCGATGACGAGGTCACGAATGATTAATCTAGATGTTTCAATAGCCATCATAGATCCTCCCTAGAGTTTATTTTTTACATTTGACGGATGGCCAAGCTAATTGCGACAGTTCCTCAGAAAAGGATTCGCGAGAGGTTCTCCAGCCAAAGGCGATCTCCATGGGCAAGGACGATCCGGCATAGAATCGCTATGGCGCAGGCATGTATTGCGCTCGATGAAAGTGGTCACGCAGCCCCTGCCTTTCCCGAGACGACCGCATCGCGCTCCCAATAACCGAAGGCTTCACGGGAACAAACCTCTTCCGGACGCTGAGAAATAGCCTTGCCCACGGCTAACTTGCATTACATCCAACATATATTGCTTCGATACATAAATTATTCAGCTGCACTTTATTGAAATTTCCTTGCGATCAGCTCGCCTTGGCGAGCTTTGTGCCGCGAACCGATGCGGCAGCGTATATTACAAGCGCTGTCCAAATGAGTGCAAAGCCGATGAGCAGGACAGACGAAACCGATTCCTTGAACACAAATACGCTCAGTAACAGCATGATCGTCGGCCCGATGTATTGTACGAAGCCGAGCGTGGATAACGGCATGCGAGCGGCCGCTCGTGCAAAGAAGAGCAGCGGCAGCGCAGTTACTACGCCAGAAAGGAGTAATTCGATGAACATGGACGGAGGTAGCGTCCATGCCGTCGCCTTTCCTGCGGAGGCCAAATAGACCCAGTACCCGAGCGCAACAGGCAGAACTACAGCTGTCTCCGACAGCAAGCCTACAGAAGCGTCTTGAACAATTTTCTTTTTCGCGAGGCCGTACAAGCCAAATGACGCAGCCAGTGTAATCGCGACCCACGGGAACCGCCCGTAGTCAATTGCGATAATGAGCACCGCGGCGCCAGCGACGGCAATCGCGAGCCATTGACCACGATTGGGCTTCTCACGAAGGAAGACGACCGCTAGCAACACATTCAGCAACGGGTTCAGATAATAGCCAAGGCTTGTCTCAACGACGTGGTTGTTATTGACAGCCCAGATGAAGATGAGCCAATTAGCAGCGATCAGCAGTCCGCTGGCGGCGAGGGATAGCAGGAGCGAGCGACTCGTCACAATTCGCTTCATGTCACTCCAGCGGCGCTGAATGGCGACGAGAACACCCATGAAGACAAATGACCAGACAACCCGATGTGATAGAATCTCGCCTGCTGGCACCTCATTAAACAACTTCCAGTAAAGCGGGAGAACCCCCCACATGATATAAGCGATAATAGCGTTAACTAACCCGTTATTCATAATCAAATTCCTTCTTCCCGTTCCGATGTCTGAACGTATTATGCGTTGTGCATATACTCTTTTACATTACCATATAAGTTCCAGATTAGGACTTGCTCCTCGTAAAATTTAATAAATTGTGGTCTTTCTTGCTTCAAAAGCATAGATCATTCATCCAGTTCTTTATTCCTACACCAATGAATCTGGCCTTACAATGAACCGACTCTACGGCCGTTTCGATACAGCAGATAAAGCAAATATGGCGCCCCAATAAGCGACACCATCAATCCTGATGGGACTTCTTTCGGCACAGCAACCAAACGTCCCACAACATCGGCTGTTGCCAGCAGCAAGGCGCCGATGAGCATAGAGAGCCCCATCGTTCTACGATGAGCCGTTCCTGTAAACAGTCTTGCCGCATGCGGAGCCAGCAATCCGATAAATCCAACGGTGCCTACGGTGGCTACAACGATCGCCGCCAATGATAGTCCCAGGCTTGCCGTCAGCAGTCGATCCCACTTGATGCGCTGTCCGACTCCTGTCGCAACCTCGTCGGTAAAGGACAATAATTCCACGCGCTTTCCCAACCACCAGGCGATTGGGACGACAAGAACAAAAACGATGACTAATGGAAGCGTATCTGTCCATCCTCGTGCATACGTACTGCCCGCAAGCCAGATGAGAGCAGCCGTAAAGCTTGTCGTCCGCAGCACCAGGATTTGAATGACGGCTGTACTTACTGCGGATATGCTGATCCCCGCCAGAAGCAACGTTCCGGGTTCTAGACCGCTGCGCCAGGCGGCTGCAAAAATAATGATGGAGATCATAACCGCGCCAGCAAATGCGCATAACCCCATCAGCCATCCCGGCGCATAAGGCCATATAACCAACAGGGCCAATACCCCCGCGCCTGCGCCGGATGTAACCCCCATGACTGATGGATCGGCCATCGGATTGCGCACGGCACTCTGAATCAATAAGCCGGCTACCGCCAGCGCCGCACCGCCAAGCCAGGCGGCAGCCATACGCGGCAAACGCAATTGCCACACCAGATAATGATGAGATGGTTCCCCATGGCCTAATAAGGTCTGGATTAACTGCTCCATGGTCAGCATGGAATGTCCTGAATGCAAGCAACCATATAGGGTAACGCCGAACAGAGCCAAGCCCAGCAGAAGATAGGCCGTGAACATTCGCCTTTTGTTAGCTCTGAAGCTGGAGACCGAAGACGAGGGCATCCCGCCGAATCCACCAATTCCTTGACGCTTCTTGTGCGTGCGCAGCACGAATACGACCAACCAACCGCCGCCAAGCAATGCCGTCACAGCCCCAACAGGAAGCGTGCCGTAAGTCGCTTGAAACATAGAGGTCAGCAAATCGGCAACGAGCAAAAGCCCAGCTCCCAGCATCGCGCTTGCAGGAATCAACAAACGGTGTTGCCGAATGCCGGTCAGTCGAATGATATGCGGTGCGAGCAGACCGATATACCCAATGGGACCAGCGAGGCTTACACTGAGCGCGGCAAGTGTAATGGCGATTCCAGACATCGCCACCTTCGTCCACACCATCCGCTGTCCCAGGGAAGTTGCTGACTCCTCACCAAGCGTCAGTAGATCAAGGGATTTGCCAGAAAGAAAAACAATCGTCAGCCCGATAGCCATCCAGTGCCATGTGAGCTGAAGGCCGTGCCAATTGTTCTGCATCAAGGAACCCGAACCCCAGACGAACAGGTGGCTAGCATCTTCCAGATACAAAATTTGCATCATACTCGTTAGCGAAGACAGCAACAAGGTTACAATTAAGCCTGACAGCACCAGACGAATCGGCGGAGCTCGATGACCCCCGGCCAGCACATAAGCCATGCCAGCCGCCAGAATACCGCCAGCAAGTGCAAAGACAAATGAAAACTGGTGAAGCAGAAAGGGACTCCATACCGTTCCTGCAACGACTGCCAAGTATGCTCCCGCATTAATGCCGAGCGTGCTCGCAGATGCGAGCGGATTGCGCAGCACGGTCTGCAGCAGCACACCGCTGGTCGCCAATGCAGCTCCACAGAGTATGCCCGCAACTGCCCGCGGCAAACGCAGTCCCCATATAGCCTGATCAACGCTCGACCCTTGCGCATACAGAAGAGAATGCACCATATCAGATACGCTGATATCTACTTGTCCCTGCATGAGATGAAGCAACAAGAGCAGCACCAGAAGCAGAGCGCTTCCTCCTATTACGCTGACCGCCTTCCCATTCATTTTCATTGCCCGGCCAACGCCTTCACAACCTCACTGACAAGTCCCTTGGCGCTGATCGGTCCACCATACGCCCACATCCGTTGATCTATCGCATAGACACGCTGCTGTTTGACGAACTCCAATTCGTTCCACAACGCATTGGCTTTCAGTTGATCCTGCAATCCGCCTATGCTGTCCATGTTTAAATAAATCAAAGAAGCATCCTCGTAATCCATTAACGCTTCTACCGTTGTCACCGTCACGCCTCGTTGTTCAAAAATGTCAGGCCGATAGACGGGATGTAAGCCGATTTCTTTCATGATTCGCGCACCTTGGGAATTACCGGTGAACAACCATACGGAAGGACCTGATTGACCAGGTGTCATTTGGGCAAATACAACATTCGCTCCCGCTTGATTCGCCGCTTCCAGCTTCCCTTTGGCCTCATCATACACCTTTTGCAAATCCTCAAGCTGCTTCTCGGCTTCAGCCTCTTTGCCTACCATATCTGCAATCACACGGAAAGTCTCCGTCATTTCATCGTACTGCTCCTTCCCTTCCGGTGGATAGGGATCGAAGACCATGGTCGGCGCAATGGCATTTAGCTTCTCATAGTTCTTTTGAACAAAGTACACATTGGTCAAAATGAGATCCGGCTGAAGCTCGGCAATGATTTCGAGATTAGGCTCCTGCCGGCCACCGACATCCACAACCTCGGGTCCCAAAGCAGGCTGTATATTCACCAAGGTGTTAAAGCCTGTTGGAGAATCAATATCTGCCACACCTACCGGCGTAATTCCGAGCGCCAGCAGATCTTCCGTGTAATTAAAATCCAATGCCACGATTCTTTTTGGCGTTTCGGTCAACCTTACTTCGCCTAACGGATGCTTGAATATACGAGCCTCTTCCATGTCGGACTCTGGCTGCCGATTCTCGGAACAGCCGGTCAACATCACTACAACCAAAACAATAGCTGTAAAGATAAATCCTTGTCTAACTACCATCCTTATGCGCCCCTCTCTATGAATGATAACGATTATCACATACATTCACAGTTCAGCTCTACCCGAGAAAGACGCTCAGCCGCCTATTAAGGACGGCAAAACGGATATACATCAGATGACGATGCATATCCGTTTCGATTGTAAAGGATTCCGTTTTTATCGTTCAAGATGCTGACCATATTGGCTTGGATTGCAACCGTATTGTTTTCTGAAGGCGGCAGCGAATTGACTCGGGTTGCTATATCCAACGACCATGGCCACATCGCACACCCTCATCCGACTCGTCTCCAGCAGCCATGCTGCTTTTTGCATTCGTTGTTCGCGTACATATTCAAAGATCGTTTTATCAAATACCGTGCGGAAGCCTGTTTTTAGCTTGGTTGTACCCATTCCCGCTATTTTCGCCAACTCCCGAATGGACAGAGGGTGATCCAAGTGCTCAGTGATCACCCTGCGAACGTTATGCAGCTTCTCCAAATCACTGCGGCGGAGTGTCGTTAATTCTTTGCTCAGCCGATCATATGTCGGCAGCTCATGAATAAAGAGGGTGACTAATTCGAGCACCTTACTTTCCATAAACAATCGCTTCAGCGCCCCGTCATATTCACACGTCCACATCGCCTGCAAAATCGCTTGAACAGCCGGTGAAATGGCTTGACCGCGAATCGTGTTTTTATATGCATTCAGCATCTGCCGCAGTTTGCGATTCTCCTCCCCGTCGGCAAAATACGCATCCAATATACCCGGACTCATTCGAATCTTAATCGCATTGTTCTGGATCGCTGAGCTTGTCTCCAAATAGACTTTGGTGTGATGGGTAAAGAACACCGTACTCTCCGGACCGGATAAATTCGTACAAACGGCATTATTCCATTCACAGTAGCTTTCGCCGCTTAGGCGATAAACCAACCCCAAAACCTGGCACTCTTGGTCGATTCTCAATCTCAGATTTTGATGCAGACTTAAACGCTCCAGTAACACTTCCATCCCCGGACGAATGACCATGCGATGAATCGTACCATTTCCAATTTCATTCGGAAGGATCAGTTGTTGTCCCCAACTAGAACGAGACAGTTTTCTCTCCAGCCCCAGCGATAAATGATCCATATATTCGTGCATGCCGGTTAATTTGAATTCGTGCTGCATAAAGCCACTTCCTCGATATCTATATGAGTATTATTCTCATTATAGATTACAAGCTGGAACGATGCAGGATTATTTTAGCCTACTCAACAGAATGAAAAAGTCCGCTCTTCTGATCCTCAATGGCTTCTTAGAGCAACTTACTCTTACATGGCCCTATCACGCCTAGTGCTCCTTGATCTTAATCATTCAGGTTGAGCAGCTTCTGACTGATAAAGATTTCGTTCAAACCTATAGCAGTTGCTATTGCAAAATCCGTTAATTTACTATCATATGGATGGATATCAAGTCTCTTTAGTTTGAATTTGAAATTTCCTATGGCTAGGTTACTGTCATTGTATCTATAATCAATAAACTTTCTCACGCCATCATAGACGGAACATATAACCATAGGGAATGCTAATTCCCAATCCATATTATCTCTCAAATCCTCCTGTAGTCGTGCCTCATTTTCAAAGACGATCCCTCCATCATAAGGCTCAATTTCGAAATCTATGATGGCGAAGCGTCCTGGCGGCCCAGACTGTCTAATGTATCTGGCTTGCTTCTCAACACGTTCATCCACAGAAATAATCGATACTTTGTCTTTTTCATAAGGTGGAAATATCCAAAGTTGATTTGGCACTCGTAAAGTCCCCCCAGATCATTCACTATATCCTTACTCTATTACTTATTTATTTGGGTTCACAGTCTTTACATGCAGTCGCCTGTATAACGGAATAACCACAATTCTCACAATTCATTTTATAGTTCTCCTCAATATATTTATAGACCGTTTGATTTTCTTTAATTACGTCTTCTCTTGCAGTAGGTTTATCCTTCAATGGGCTTCAATTTCGCTTTGGCCCCAATGGGAGCCTGATCGTAAAAATTGAACCTCGATTAAGCTCGCTTTCTACCTCAATCGATCCTTCGCACAAATCGACAATACGCTTTACCAGCGTTAAACCGAGTCCGTTCCCCGCCGTTGTGCGAGAAGCATCGCCTTGATAAAATTTGTCAAACATCCGCCGCATCGTCTCTTTGCTCATCCCGCATCCTTGGTCCTCAAGCCGAAACACCGCGTCCCCTCCGCATTGCCATAAGCCAACCTTTAGCGTCCCGCCGCTGTTCGAATGCTTGATCGCATTATCCAACAAATTGATCCACACCTGCTGAATCATATTTTTATTGCTGCATATTTCGATCTCGTCGTCCAAAGCAAGCTCCAAATTGAGGTTGCGGGTATTCCATTTCGGCTCCAGCATCAGAATCGCCAGCCTGACTTGCTCGTCCAAGCGGTAGGCGGACTTTTCACTCACAATTTCAATATTCTCTACCTTTGACAAGTTGAGAATACTGGTCGACAAGCCGACCAATCGTTCAGATTCCTGGATAATGCTGTCCAAGTAGTCTTGTTTGTCCGCCTCACTCAGGCCGCCCTTCTTCAACAATTTGGCGAAGCCGCTGATAGAGGCTATGGGGGTCTTGAATTCATGAGAGAAATTTCGCACGAAATCGCTGCGCAACGTTTCAATCCCCCTTAGCTCCTGCACCATTTTGTTAAAGCTCGCCGCCAGCGCATCCAGTTCAAAAACAATACTGCCCTTCGCTCTCACCTCAGCGGAAAAATCTCCCTTCGCAACCTTATCGGTGGCTTCCATCATATCCCGGATTGGTCTCACCGAGCGTCTGCTCAGCAGCGCGGCAATGACCACTCCCAGAAAAAGGCTGATATATAACAACACATACACCCCGCGCATGGGCTCAGGGTTACTCATGTCAAGCAGGCCTGCCCGATAAAGTAAAAAAGCAAGGAAACCTGCCGAACCAATAGATAGCACCATGACTACAAACACCAATGCCACCAAGGAAAACGCCAGACTGATTTTTTGTGGAAATATCCTTCGCCTTCTTGGCATCCTCTTCATCCCCTCACCCACGCTTCACCATCTTGTACCCCAACCCGCGCACCGTCACAATCTCAAAATCAGGATTGTTCTTGAATTTGTCGCGCAATCGATTGATATGGACATTCAGGGTATGGCTGTCTATCTCCGTTTCCATCCCCCAAATTTCCTCCATTAAATGCATACGGGTAAAAATTCTGTCGGGATAGCTCATCAGCTTAAACAGCAAATAAAACTCCTTTTGGGGTAGAAAGGTCTGCACCTCTCCTCTCGTAACCGTTAGAGCGCTGTAATCCAACGTAGTATCTCCCAGCATGAGCTTGTGTTCACTGACAATCTGCGCCCTACGTAGCAGCGCCTTGATGCGGAACAGCAGCTCCTGCTCGTCGAACGGCTTCGTCATATAATCATCCGTACCAGCAAGGAAGCCGTGATGCTTATCCGTGATTTCATGTGCAGCCGTGACCATCAGAATCGGGATATGGTCCCCGGCGCTGCGTAATTCCTTGCATAGTTGATAACCGTCCATCTCCGGCATCATCAGGTCCAGTACAATCAAATCAAATCGCTGCTCCTCCATCCTGCTCAGCGCTTCGAGCCCGTTCTTAACCGGATGGGCATTAAAGCCTCCATGCTTGAGTACAGCACATAGCAGCTTTTGCGTATTGGCATCATCTTCGACCACAAGTATATCAAACACTGTCCACTCCCCCTCGATCCTATCATTATTATACTGTTCCAACATAAACCGAACATCAACTCCGACTCGCTGCATCGCTTGAGGTTCAGTTGATATTTAGCAATTAAAGTTCAGGTTATCCCATCAAAAAGAGAGGTTATGAAATGAGATCAAGCAGAACAGGCAACATTGGCAGTGCCAATGCCATCCATCTTGAGAATGTCAGCAAAAACTTTGGCGATTACCCGGCCGTGCACAATCTTTCATTGGAGGTGAACCGGGGAGAAGTTGTCGGATTCCTTGGACTGAACGGTGCCGGCAAGACCACGACCATCAAAATGCTCCTGTCCCTGCTGAGACCATCATCCGGCAGCATCCACATGCTGGGGAGCAAGGTTGACGCCGGCAATTACAAGCTATGGGAAAAGGTTGGCTATTTGGAGGAGGCAACCTTTTATCCAGAACTTACGGTCAAGGAAAATTTGGACATTGCACGCAGAATGCATCTTCTCTCTGATCGCAATTGCATTGCTCGCGTCATCCAGCAGCTTAACCTGGGCGCCCATCAGGACAAGCAGGCCAAGAAGCTTTCCCTGGGAAACAAGCAACGGCTAGGATTGGCAAAGGCTATGCTCCACAACCCGGAGGTATTGATTCTGGACGAGCCGATCAACGGACTTGACCCGGCCAGTGTCGTCGAAATCCGGGAGCTGCTGCTCGACTTGTCGCGCAATCGTGGCATCACCATCCTCATTTCCAGCCACCTGTTAGAAGAATTATCCAAGCTGGTGGACCGTATAAGCATCATGCACAAAGGGCAACTCATCCAGGACATGAAAGTGAACCAACTGGAGCAATCCCTGCAAAAAAGTTTAATCCTGGACGGGCGCAATCGCGTTGCACTGATGCGTATTCTCACAGAGCATGGGTACAGCTATGAAGAAGCCGCTGACGGGCGCTTGGTCTTGGCAGAAGGCCGCGCGATAGCGCAGCCGGAGAGGCTGGCAGAACTGTTGGCACGAACGGGCCAGCCACCGACTCACCTGAGCGTCGTTACGGAAGATCTGGAAGGTTATTTCTTGCGCATGATCCGTACAGAAGGGAGGAAGCAAGCATGAAGCTCCTTTCTCTCATTCATAACGAAGCTCGTAAGATATGGCGGTCTGTCGTCTTTTGGGTCATGCTTGGGGCCTTTACAGCATTGCCCTTAATGATTGCTGTATTCAACAGTTCCGCAGCCCATTGGGAAGCCTACTTCGCAGATCTGCTCGGCTCCATAGGCTCCTTGCTGGTCGTAGGATTCGCCTTCACCTCCGCTTGGGTGTTTGGAGCGGAGTACACCAACAATACCATCAAGGACATCCTTGTTAAGCCGGTCCCCAAGACCTATACGGTATTGGCCAAATTTATCGCCATCGCGATGTGGAATACAGGAATGGCTGTTTTCACCTTTTCGGTAATCACAGGCGCGGGTTTCCTGATTGGCGTCAGCGGAGGCTCCGTATCCACCATTTTGCATTTTTTCTGGCCGTTCATGGCCGCTTCCCTGCTGATTATGCTCATCAGCACAACGAGCGCGTTAATCGCCAATCTCACCCGAGGGTACCTCGCTCCTATCGGAGTCATCTTTGTCATCGTGATCGTCTCGAATGTGGTCGTGCAGTTAGGCTACGGACCTTATTTTCCTTGGACGATTCCAGTTCTACTGCTAACCGGTTCAGAGCTCGGCTTGATCAGTATGGTGATACTGGCTGCCACAGGGATAGCAGGGTTCGCCGGAACCGTGGCTTGGTGGCGATTTGCCGAGCATAAGTAGCAGCCCTGCTTGGAAAAATATAGCCCCCCGGTATCGACGCATTCATATACATTTCAATATGAATGGCATCTTATCCTTCTACCTCATATTGCCTAAGGATTGGGGTCACATCAGCAATAATCTGGTTACACTTTGTAATGGAAGTATGGACGAGGATTGCCAACAACAGTTGATAATTGCCTTTATCCTGGCAGTTCGCCGCTTTGATCTAGTCGTTATGAATAAATGGACAGGCTATGTGGAGTAAGCCTCACATGGTCTGTCCATTTTTTATTCTCGTACTATAATTTTATCTACGTTTCAAATTGGATTCCCTGAAAGAGATAAATGATAATAATTATCAATTTCATCTTCCCAAGTCAAAGCCAATCTATTATAATACTACCTATATACCAAACATCCTACGTTTAAATAAAGGAGTGATGCTGTTGTTAACTCAGACGCAACGTTTAACCTTGGTGGAGCAGGTAGCCTCCCAGATCCAGGGGAAGATCGAAAACAACGAATGGCAAGTAGGGATGCGTATTCCCCCAGAGCCCGAACTGATGGAACAACTTCAAGTCAGCCGCAATACCTTGAGGGAAGCTATTCGGGCTTTAACATATGCGGGGCTGCTGAGGACCAGACAAGGGGATGGGACCTATGTCTGCTCCTCAAGTGTTTTGGGGGCAGTGATTGAAAAGGTGATTCAGCACACCGATAGGCTTGAGAGCCTGGAGGTTCGATACGCCATGGAAAGAGAGGCTGCTACCCTGGCTACGCTCAGGAGAAGCGAAGAAGATTTGGAGGCCATTCGGTCATGCTTGGAGCAGTGCAGACAAGCAGCGAGCCAACAGGATCTCAAAGCTTATGCTCACTGGGATGTCGAGTTTCATAAAATGGTGATTGCTGCTTCGCATAACCAATTGATGTCAAATTTGTATAATCATATTTCCGAGGCGCTGCAAAACACGATTTTAGAAACGACGGACTTCAAAAATGCAGCTTTTTATCACGACTCACATGAACTGCTTTATCAAGCCATTGTGAATCAAGATTGCCATCAAGCCGAGGAAGCTGTTCGCTCATACATTGAAAAGGCTCGTGCTACACTATGCTAAATGAAGCACTTTAAATGCACGAGCACGACTAGACCCAAGAATAACAGGTTTGGAGCTTTTTGACGTGCTACTCCGTTATTTTCTTGTCCGTGGGACGAAAACAGCAATTGGTTATTTCACGAATGTTCCTCAAAAATTCGCCGATTCTGACTTAGGACGCGAACACCCCTGTACTGGGTGGCGAAATGGAAACTGCAATTCAGCAGTCCCTTGCTGAGCAATCATCAGGAAGAATAACTCCGGTGATTGCTCACCTAGAGAGAGCAGATCAAATTGTTATCGTGACGGCAGATGCTTCAAGAACAAGACTAGTACGAAGCACCCTTGCCGCTGCTGGATATTACAATCGACTATATCACGCACAATTTAGTAACAAATAATGCATCCCCTCTTAAGGGCACTTCTTCTACAAGGAAGAAATTGACGATCAATTAACCTAAAACTAAAGCGTAGGAGGAAGCCTTATGAGTTCATCTGAACAATTGTTAAAAAAACAGAATGCGATACTCGATACCAGAACTCGCAAGCAAGCGACATTCTGGTTCATGATCTTAGGAATTATTTTTATCGCAGCAAATTTGCGTGCTCCCCTCACATCGGTGGGGCCATTAGTCAGTATTATTCGGGAGAACGTCCACATTTCAAATACCTTAGCAGGCCTGATTACTACAGTTCCACTGATTGCATTTGCATTGTTATCACCCTTTATACCAAAATTAGGACGTAGATATGGTGTAGAACGTATTATCCTCATTTCCCTTATTGTTTTGACCATGGGTATCGCTGTTCGCTCGTTATCCGGGGTGGTGACCTTGTATGTTGGAACCGCAGTTCTGGGGTTCGCTATTGCCATATGTAATGTATTACTACCGAGCCTGATTAAACAGGAATTCCCACAGCAAATGGGTACTATGACAGGGGTTTATTCTGTTTCCATGAATCTATGCGGGGCGATCGCTTCGGGTATTAGTGTTCCCTTAGCCGTGGGGGCAGGCTTGAACTGGCAAGGGGCCTTGGGGGTATGGGGGATACTTAGCGTCGTCTCCATTCTCTTATGGGTACCGCAACTCAAGGCTCCAGCGAAACCAGCCGCAGTTGCCAGCAGCGCAGGGAACAACCAACAGATTAATATATGGCGCTCTCCATTAGCATGGCAGGTAACTCTTTTTATGGGAATACAATCAACCATTTTTTATGTGCTAGTGGCATGGCTACCTGAAATACTAAAAGGTCAGGGCATCAGTTCAAGTCAATCAGGCTGGTTTCTCTCGATTCTGATTATAGCTTCGCTCCCCTTTGCATTTATCGTTCCTGTTATAGCTGGGCGCATGTCTAACCAACGGTTGTTAGTGATTATTACAACGATTCTGCTTTTGATTGGAACACTTGGACTTCTCTATAGCAGCATCCATCTGTTTTCATTTTGGGTTATTATTCTAGGTATTGGCGTGGGCTTTGCCTTTGGCTTATCTATGATGTTTTTCGGCTTGCGTACCCAAAGTGCCCATCAGGCGGCTGAATTATCGGGGATGGCCCAATCCATCGGATATCTACTGGCCGCAATTGGCCCAGCGTTAATTGGATATTTGCATGATGCCACTCATGGTTGGAGCGTTCCACTCCTGATGTTGGTTGGCGCTTCTGCTCTACTCGGTATGGTTGGTTTGGGTGCGGCTAGAAATCAATTTGTTGATTCTGCAAAGTTGTAATAGCCCGCCTTACATAGCCTCCCAAAAAAGAACGCCCCTTCTGCCAACCGGCAGCAAGGGACGTTCTTGTCTCATTACACAAGTATGGAATTAATGCCCCATCATCATGGCAGTATCATTTAACTGTCAATTTTGTAGAGCTTAGCGAGCCCGCCTTCTGCAGTTTCACGGTAACGGCTACTCATATCCAGGCCTGTCTCATACATGGTCTGTACAACCAGATCAAAGGATATTTTACGGGTACCCGACAAGAATTTGGCCAGGCTCAGCGCATTGATCGCCCGCATCGCACCGACCGCATTCCGCTCAATGCAAGGAATCTGAACTAGTCCGTTAATCGGATCACAGGTTAACCCCAAGTGATGCTCCATCGCAACCTCCGCCGCATACTCAATCTGGTCGATCTCCATACCGGACAATTCAGCCAGTGCAGCCGCTGCCATAGAGCAAGCCGTGCCAACCTCCGCCTGGCAGCCGCACTGAGCGCCGCTGATGGAGGCGTTCTGCTTGACCAGATTACCGATGAGCCCGCCGACAGCCAGTGCACGAAGAATCTGTTCGTCCGGGACCTGCATCTTCTCCTGCATATACCGTAGCGAGGCAGGCACAACACCGCTGGCTCCGCAGGTCGGGGCCGTTACGACTGTACCGGCGGCGGCATTCTGTTCGTTGACGGCGAAAGCATATGCGCTGACGATCCGGTTCTCCCGCGTCTCCGGGCTCTCATCCGCATGCCCCTGATGATACAGATATTTCGCCTTGCGTTCGACATGAAGACCGCCTTCCAGAATACCTGTGACAGACAGCCCTTCGTCGATCGACCGCTTCATCGCTTCCCAGATGCCTTGGAGGAAATCCCAGATCTGTATGCCTTCACGCTGCTCGACGTAATCGCTTAGCCGGATATGATTCGCTTTACACAAGGCGCTGATCTCTGCAAAGCTGTTCTCCGGGTAGACATCAGGTCCCCGCACCTCCTCCCGTCCCTCAATCACAATGTCTCCGCCGCCGATACTGACAACGCGCATGGAGGCTGTTTGCTGACCGTCTTGGTAAGCGAACAAATCCATCGTATTGGGATGGGGTAGAATAAAATCTGGCTGCGGAACAAATTCAACCTCCGCTGAAGCGGGTGACAATGCGCGGATAATCGCCTTGTCCGTCATATGGCCTTTGCCTGTTTTGGCAAGGGAACCATAGATCAGTGCCTTGAACTGGTCTACGTCTTCATTTTCTGCTTTGAAGATTCTGGCCGCCTTCTCCGGCCCCATGGTATGGGAGCTGGACGGTCCGCTGCCAATCTTAAATAGCTCAGTCAACGATCTCATAGCAACCTTATCCCTTCTCAGTTGTCTTTGGCTTAAGATCTTCCTCCTACGGCTTGGCCAGGCGTATTACCCATTCCTCTGAAAACGTTCCTTGAGCTTCATCAGCCGTTCTTGAACCCCCTCTTCATCAATAGCCATGTCATACAATTGGTGCGTAAGCTGGAGACCTTGATTCTCTGCAAAAGCTTGTTTCCACGGGTGCGAGACAATCGAATGCGTAAGATGTCTTGTAGAGCGGGGTGCCTGCATGATCATCTCTGCCAGCTCCCATGCCCGTGGAAGAAGCTGTTCACGAGGCAATACCTCACTGACCAGACCGAGGTCTAGTGCCTCTTGGGCAGTTATGTTCATCCCCGTGTATGCGTAGTATGCTGCTTTCTTGTTCCCCAGAATCTTTTGAAGGGCTAGGACGATTCCATCTCCAGGCGGAACACCGCCCAGATAATGGGCATCGAAGAACGCGGTGTCTTCCGCACAAATGGTAATATCACAAAGCGTTCCCAGTTGCCAGTGTGCACCTGTACCATTGACCGCCCCGATCGTGGGGATGTCAAGGCAATGAACCATATTTTCAATCATTCTGAGTGACTCATGGTACATTTCCAGCTTCCGGCGATACGGCCAATCCATGAATTTCGTATTCCAGACTTCAGGGTTGCCTATCTGCCACAACTCTCCTGTCCCTGTAAGGATCATGACCTCATTCTCAGGATCACGGCCAATATCTGACCATACATGACCATATGCGGCTTGGACCGGCCAGTCGAATTGTAACGGTCCCCCGTCAGTGTGCATACGCACTTCGAGGATGCCGCCACGGCGGGTCATGAGGAATAAGTCCTTGTATTTCTCCGAGTACTCTTCGAACCGTGTAGGTCCCGTCATCTTTCTATTGAACATCGTTGCCCATCAGGCGTCCTTGCATTTTCTTCAGCCGCTCCAGCGCTCCTTCTTCATCAATGGCCATGTCGTACATCTGGTGGGCAAGCTGGAATCCCTGATCGGCGACCAGGGCTTGCTTCCATGGCCGGGAGATAATGGAGTGCGACAGATGTCTCGTTGAACGTGGTGCCTGCATGATCATCTCCGCCAGCTCCCATGCGCGCGGAAGAAGCTGCTCGCGGGGCAGAACTTCACTGACGATACCCAGCTCCAAGGCGGTCTGACCATTGATATTCTTGCCGGTGTAGGCGTAGTAGGCTGCTTTTTTGAACCCGATCATGCTCTGCAGTGTGAGCAGCATTCCATCTCCTGGAGGCGTGCCTCCCAGATAATGCGGATCGAAAAAGTCAGCGTCTTCTGTACAAATGGTAATATCACAGAGCGTTGCGAGTTCACAGTGCGTTCCCGGCCCGTTGACCGCTCCGATGGTCGGGATGTCAATGCAGAAGATCAAATTCTCAAGTAATCTCAGCGATTCATGATACTGTTCGAGTTTCTTTTGTTTCGGCCAGTCCATAAATTTCGTATTCCAGACCTCCGGGTCGCCAATCAACCATTTATCCCCTGTTCCCGAAATAATCATGACTTCGTTCTCAGGGTCGCGGCCAATATCTGACCAGGCATGAGACCAGGCGGTATGAGCTTCCCAATTGTGCTTGTACGGCCCTCCGTCAGTGTGTAGCCGAACTTCGATGATTCCGTCACGGCGGGTCATTAACAGGAATTCCTTGTATTTCTCCGAGTACTCTTCAAATTTGGTGGGTCCAATCATACGTCTCTCTGTCATTGTAATTCCTCCTAAGTTTGGTTTAGAGCTTATCTGTTACTTTCAAGCCAATCTCTGGCAAAAGCTGCGTAAGCCGCAGCCCCTCTATGAAGCACCTCATCCGCGAACATCGTCTTAGGATGGTGTACAGGGTAACTATAACCTTCTTCGGCATTGCCTGCGTTAAGAAACACTGTGGTACTTGGCACCGCCTGAGATACAAACGCGAAGTCTTCCGAGCCCATTAATTTACCGCCGGGTACCAGCTCAGTTATACCGATATAGGAGCCGTCGCCAAACGTATTTGCAATCGAAGCCCTCATTTGCTCATTAAGTCCGCCATCCGTTTTCACTTCAGGACAACCCCTCGTATAGATCACTTCCACCTTGGCCTGAAAAGTATCTCCGATCCCTGCACTAATTTCGCGGATACGGGCTTCCACTTTATCCCGCAATGCAGCGTTAAATGTGCGCACGCTTCCTTTCAATCTGGCCGTATCGGGAATCACGTTGTTTGTACTTCCGCCTTCCATCACGCCAATGGTAAGGACTGCATGTTCAATCGGAGAAATTTCCCGGCTGAGGATACCCTGCAGTGACAGATGAAGATGAGCGGCCACATTCAAAGGGTCCACTGCCGCCTCGGGCATTGCGCCATGTGAGCCCCTGCCGCGGATGATGATTTCGAACCAATCCGACGAAGCAGAGATCGCTCCACCTTCCTCAGGCACTACAAATTGCCCGAGAGGAAGCGGCATTCCGGTCAATACATGAAGCATCATGGCGGCATCCACCTTGGGATTGTCGAGAATCCCATTCTCCAGCATCATCTTTGCCCCGTGCAGCGTCTCCTCACCCGGCTGAAACATAAGCTTAACCGTCCCGCGAAGCTGCTCTTCGTTGGCCTTCAGGATCTCTGCAGCTCCGAGCAGCATGGAAGTATGCATGTCATGACCACATGCGTGCATGTTTCCGTTCAACGACGCGTAAGAAAGCTCAGTCTCTTCTTGAATGGGCAACCCATCCATATCCGCACGGATCAGAATCACCTTCCCTTCATGCTGTCCGCCAATAGTAACTGTCAGCCCTGATTCCCCTACGGGAGTGGGCTTCAGCCCCATCGACTCCAACACTCCTTGTACGTAGGCCGTTGTCTTGGGCAAACTTAAATCAAGCTCCGGAATCGCATGAAGATGATACCTGTGCATGACCAATTTGTCCTGCAGCTGATGGGCCATACTCAAAAAATCTCCAGCTTCTTCAATCACAATGAACATCTCCCAAAGCACAAATTGAATGAACGTAAGAACAGAGTAAACATTCCCCCTTCACATTTTAAGACTTTTCAAGAACACTTTTATCGTACTTTTTAATCCATTCGCTGTCAAGATAAAATAAGACATTTTAAGAACATTATTTTAGAGGCTGCCGGAACATTGAAATATCACATTTATTGTGATATAACTCTTTTGATTGAACTGTTTATGAAAGGAATCTATCATGAAAATCAAGCTGGGTATTATCACGCCTGAGACCCATATGGACTATTTCCGCGCCATTGAAGAAGAAATGCGGCCCTTATGTCAGTTCAGGTTTCTTACAATCAGCAACTTCCGGGAAACAACAGACATCTATCTCAAAAACTTAGATTCGGTAGATGGATTTGTGATCAGTGGCAGGATGCTTTACGAGTCAATCGATAAGGAATGCCTGGATGAAAAAGTACCTGTTCACATTTTGCAGGATAATGAAAACCTTCTATATAGGGAACTTTTCCGGCTGCTGGTTACAGAACCTGGGCTTGATATATCCCGGATCTATGTGGATTATGCGTATATAATCGAGTCTTTCAGCGAATTCCAGCAATACCTAACTCATGAGGGGAAGCCCATTGACAGCGGAGATCTGCTCGAACAGGTGGAGACAATGCTGGAGAACCATATCACGCTGTGGGAAGACAAGAAAATAGACCTGTCCATCACGGCGTTCGGCCACTTTGTTCCAGAACTCAAAAAGCACGGAGTCAGATATATCTTAATCCGGCCCACTTTGGAGAACGTTAAAGAGACCATCAGAGAGATCATCAACGAGATTACCATCCTCAAGCTTAAGAGTCAGAGGGCAGTTGTCGCATGCTTATCGACCAAAACGGCGGAGCCGCCATCCGAAGAGCAGCTTCATGAGCTAAAGGTCCTTGTCGGCAGGTTTCTGAGCAGTGTGAATCTGGCAGACACGGCCCAAATTTCGGAAGGCTTTGTCAGACTATACACCACCTATGGAAATTTCATGAAAATCACCACTAACGCGCATAACTGCACCCTGCTGGAGTATCTGGAAGAGCGCATAAGCGACAAGGTGAAGATCGGGTGGGGCTCGGGGCATGAATATTTTCAAGCTAACATTAACGCTACCAAAGCTCACAGACAGGCGGAAGCCTTTACGGGCAGCTGCAGCTTTTTTATAAACGAGGATCAGAAGGTTATCGGCCCAATGCGGAGCACGAATGTCATACAGTTCTCTGAACAGGGGGACCCGGAAATCATCGCGTTAGCCAAAAGGATCGGAATAAACAACATCAACCTGCAAAAAATCATGTCCTATGCAGAAATCATGAGAACAAATAAATTATCCTCTGAGGATGTTGCTGGGTGCCTGTCCATGACGGTCAGAGGTGCAAACCGTATCCTTAACAAAATTGAAGAAAGTAACTACGTACAAACGGTATTTGAAAAACGAGACAACAGTAAAGGGCGACCCAAAAAATACTACGAACTGTTGTTTCTCGACAAAGAAGGGCGCAAATTAAGCAGATGACACTCATTGTTACGTTTGCCATTTCGACTTTAAATTAATGGCAAAAAAGGCACATTTTCAAAACTGAAAACGTGCCTTTTTTGCACTTTATTTACCAAGTCAAATCACTTCCTGGCCGGACGACCAGCTCTGCATATGCTGCCCCCCATCTGCGAACAGCCTAAAAAATATTATTTAACTTGGATTTGTTTCTTTAACAGCATGATTTGTCCGATATGATATGCATTATGAATACTTAGATTAGAAACCACTCTCCACCAAGGTGCATTAAAATATTCTGGAAGTTGTTTGGTGAGCTTTGATTCATCCGTTTCTTCTAAAACAACTCTCCAATTGCTAAATACGTTTTCAAGTCTATTTAATGTTTCCTTCCAGCCTGCATCATTCAATTGATCTTGAGTCAAAGAAAATGTCTCATCATTGTTAATCGCATTATTTAATATAAATTCCCCTTCCTTAAAACGCTCAAGCCATGTTTCATTCCAATAAATAAGATGATTCACTATGGACCAAATCGTTTGCTTATTGTCATTCTCAGTAACTGCTTCTGCTACTGTTAAATCTTCCAGTATATCCGCTAGAGGCAAAAACCAGCTCTTATCATTATAACATGCAGTTAATTGATCTAGCCAATTGCCCCTCGCGGACCGAGAAACCATCAGGTTTCGATGCATGATAATGCAATTACCTAATCGGTGAACATTCCCAATATCAGTTCGCGTACTCATATAATGGGGTTGTATACACCATTGAAATGATATTCATAGTTGTTATCTATCCGAATGTATCCTAATATACAATGCCACCTATCCCTGTAAAAAACACTGGAGTAATTCTGATTGTCCCTATTACCTTCTGCTACTAATATTTCATTATCGTTGCAAGCCAGCACAATACCTATGTGATCATGCGAATCATTGGATAGTAATTTTTCATATATCACAATATCACCACGTTGAGGAACAAATCCATTATGCTTATCCATACAAAAATAACCAGTCTCAGGTAATTGCCCCCATTCTAGCAATGCACCTACACCAGCAAGTCGATATTTACCATTAGGGTATCGGATCGGCAATAAAAACCCGGCTTCAAAACAACAATGATACACAAATGCAGCGCACCAATTATTCTGTAAAGCTTTATAGATTTCTCGATCCGGCCAATATTTACAGATTTCTCGGTATCGTTGATCCCCTGGCATTCCTATTATGTTTGCTCTTCCTAGATCTTCAGCAATTTCAGCCATTCTAAGTCGCTTATCTGCGTTACTAACAGCAACTTCAGCTTTACTGCTCTCCTCCACTGAACAATCTTCCGGTATTGCCAGTTCACGAAATATCTTCCGCAGTCTATCGGCATCTTGTTGTACAATACATTTCGGATTTTGAAAATATAAATGCAGAACATATGCATCCTTTAAGATTTCATCGAAGGGACCATGCGTCTGATTTCTGTAATCTCTATAAAAGATGGCCCGTAAAATTGTGGTTTGTTCTTCTGTAGTAAAGGCATTCAACTCTCTTAATATCGGTCTTACGGTTTCTGCACTATTGGTACCAGGAAATTCTATTATTCCAGTGTTAAAATGATAATAATCATGAAGAAGGCCACTAATAGCCGCGATTTCTTGATTTTGATCCCTTCTCTTTGCAAGCAACGAGGCCATATTGGACACTCCATATAACTGAGTACAAGCTTCCTGTCGGTGAACCTCGCTATCCATAGAATTGATCATTTCTTGTACAAGAATTCGAATGCTTTCCAGTCGTTTATTGGTCAAAGTATCGCCTCCTTGGTATTAATGCGTTTTCAAGATTGCGCTGATTTCCTATAACGTCCTGTATTCACGACCTTGGCGTATGCCAAGGTGTCCGGCTGATTTTCTCCTCTGCCCATCACCTTCAGGCGTAGCGAGGAGCCTACAAGTTCCGATGCGTGGATATGATGTTAGCTGATGCTTCAGCCCTCTCTGAATTAGCTTACACGTCTCTAATCGCTCTATAAAATCCTTCAATGTTTGATTCCAAAGGTAATCCTGATACTTGTCCATCCCCAAGCTCAATAACTATCCATTCTCCTGTAACTGTTTTTCCTATATCCATCGTAAAAAAGTTGCTGCTAATATTTTGAGCAAGTTGATTGAAAATCATTAAATCCGGTTTCTCGTCATCATATTCGCTATCTTCCCAGTAATCGAATTGAAATAGGAATCTATTATTGTAGTAAAATAACCTGAATTCTTTAGAGAGAGGCATCTGACTTTTAGAATGTACTGATAATTGTTCGAGATTTACGAACTCCCTCAACACAATACCTGCATTTAATTCTTCACCTTGTCTATTAATGAAATTACTGATCACTTGAGTTGCATGATTCTTATCCGAAGCATCAGGTATGAAAAATGCTTCGTGCCATTCATGTTTTCTGGACTTAACATAGTCCTTTATGATGATTGGCTTGTTACCAAATTCCGATAGATTCTTATATATTTGATCAAAGTCGTTCTTCAGATTCTCAATTTGAATCCAATTGCTATAAGGTGTAACGGTATTAATCTTTTCATAAAAATTGGGGAAATAGTGACAATTTCTATATTCATCAGGATCATTAATGAGAACTACATTCTTCTTCAATAATCCATTAAACAGATTCTCATAGATTTTAGGCTTTATCATCCAGCCTCTATAAATAGCTAATTCTTGTTGTCCAGTTGCACTAACTTTATTTAATGCCTTATCAATATTTCCTTCCAGTAGCTCTTCAAGATTAATCAAGATGACAGAAATACCAAGCGATCTTGCACATGAGTATTCCGCTTCATAATCAATATCGACTGTATTCCTATTCATTGGATCAGCACAAAAGATTAGAAACATATATATTCGACTCCTAAATTGGTATGATCTTGCACTTGCAGAAGTTTCAGCTAACGTTACCGTATTCACGACGTCTCACCACCTTAAGCCCGAAGGGAGACCGTGATGCGGTTAGGTGGTGCGGATGTGCTCGGCTGATTTCTGCTTCTCTGTATACTGAATGCTTCACGCGAATCACGTCCAAAACATATTATCTAACTCGAATTTGTTTCTTTAACAACATGATTTGTCCGATATGATATGCATTATGAATACTTAAATTAGAAACAACTCCCCACCAAGGAGCATTAAAATATTCTGGAAGTTGTTTTGTGAGCTTTGATTCATCCGTTTCCTCTAAAACAACTCTCCAATTGCTGAATACATTCTCAAGTCTATTTAATGTCTCCTTCCAGCCTACATCATTCAATTGATCTTGAGTCAAAGAAAATATCTCATCATTGTTAATCCCATTATTTAATATAAATTCTCCTGCCTTAAAACGCTCAAGCCATGTTTCATTCCAATAAATAAGATGATTCACTATGGACCATATGGTTTGATTATTGTCATTCTCAGTAACTGCTTCTGCTACTGTTAAATCTTCCAGTATATCCACTAGAGGCAAAAACCAACTCTTATCGTTATAACATGCAGTTAATTGATCTATTAAAATGGATTTATAGCTCATCAAATGATCCTCATCTCTTAATTCGATTTAGGGTCCTTTCCGATAACGTTCCTGTATTCACGACCCAACGAATGCTGGGTGTCTGGCGCCTATGCTTCTCCGAAACTCCTTTGCCGGACCCAGAGCGTATGCCCGCAACGTGAATATTATGTTAAGGGTGATGTTCGTGCTTTCTTGAATCAGCTATATGGTCTTTATACTCCACTTTTTTGCAAATATATATATCGAGTCATATGTTTTTGAAGAGTTCAACCCGAAAAAATAAAACAATCTCTTATCCTTTATAGAACTTAGGTTAGGAATATTTAAATGCTTCAACGCAAAGCTGATGTTCGGAGCTTCCCCCTCTGACAAAATACAAAAATCGTGAATGCTATCTAAGTTCTCAATAATCAATCCTTCATTTGTTTGATGAAAGCAACTACTCACTTCGTAAAAAGTCAGTTCGGCTTTATCGTATTCCCAGGAGTCAAGTTTTATATGGAAATCGACCTCCCTTTCATCATTAATAGAAAATCCTTCTATCTTTGAATCATGAAAATTGAATTCATTTAAGTCTGAAGGTAATGAATGATAAGGTAAAGAAAGAGGCATTCCATCTAACCCGTTCAAGTTTGGGGACTTCCGTGGGAAACTTAGACATTCTAGCCAAAATAGTTGATAGTCAGCAGTAGGGTTATCTAATAGACTTAGTTCGTTCAATAACTGATTGTGATGAGTATTCCATACTTCTTTTGTTAGCATCCTAATACTATTATAAGTATTGGTATAGTCATCTTCTTCAAGCCAATGATTAGCAACATTGTACACAAGCTCGACAATTTTATTTATTTTTTGCTTCATTCGATCACTCCAAAATAATCTGTTTGCCAATTTTGTCTAACGTTCCTGTATTCACGAAACAACCCAGCCTCAGATAGCTCTTATCTTAGACTGGGTCGTATGTTGACTGAGTGTTCTTCCATGATTATACATCTGACAGCCAAGGGGCGCTAGTCCCGCAGCGTGAGAACATTGTTGTGCGCCATTACTGTCTTCAAAGCATCACCTAAAAAACTTTGATCAAGATTCCAACTCTATTTTTTACTTTGGTATAAAAACTCAACTTCACCATCTAGCAAATACCGATATTCAAATAATTGCATTGTTCTTTCCCTTATCCTCTCCATTATAGCTGTGGCTAGGCTTACCGATCCTTGTGATCCAAGGTAACCATTATTAATAAATGTCTTCTCTACAAATGTTGTTTCTCTTAAGTGATACTGTAACCATTCTTTCTGCGATTCAATTAGTGCTTCTCTTGATTCTCTATCCAACTTAGAAAGAAGCTTATTATATATTTGGTTCAACTCTTTATCCCAAATCTCTATGTACTTGCTTTCCAACGCCCCCCATCCCAATGTTGTAGACTCATTAGAATTTTGAAGTTCATTCAATTCCACTTCGTAATCATGATCTATAGGATTTCGGAGCATTTCATCATAAAATTCTCCTTTCAAATCATAGTTTCCAAGGCTCATGGATAACACTTCATTGTTAGAAGGAGCTGATCGGCTTTCATTTATTTCTTTCGATTCTGTAACATTACCTGTACTCACTACATCAGGAGGCAGTTCAGAATTCATGATTGATTTAGTTTCGTTGTTCAAGGTATTCGATTGACTAATATTTTGACAAGATGAACACATGATCGTAATAAAAAATAATAAGAATATCTTACCTTTCATAAATGATCTCCTTACATATTATCTTTAATGTTAACTTCGTAACTCTTCGCTAAGACCCATCCACTTAACCCATAAGAAGACATGATTTCGATGTATTTATAGCTTTCATCAGTGATCTTTTTTTCTAATTCTACTATTGAGCTATAACGGATTGGCCAACCATAATTTTTGCTCTCTTCTAATATTTTTAGATTATCTTTAATAAAATGACTAATATCGGATTCAACAATGTCTAAGATAATACTATCCTTTAATTGGTGTTCGAACCTATGATTCAATACATCTTTGAATACAATATTGGTCTCTTCCCTTGTACTGCCACCTTCATAGGTTGTATGTAATATGATTTGGTCATGTTGTAGATCAACTTCATATGCCAAAATCACATTGTCGTGTACCTTTGACATCAATTAATCACTCCTTTAATGACTTGCCTGGATATCATATAACGTTCATGTGTTCACGACTTCCCACCGACTTAAGGCGATCAAGACACTTTCATTTTATCCATTTGAATTTCACGCAATAACAAAAATAGTGGCAATCCAAATGAAACACCAACTGTTAATGTTCCAATGATCGGGATCCACTTATGCTTTATGCCAATTCGCTTTCCTTCATATAAAATAAATCCAATTAAAACAACTGCTGAAATTATGACATCCCACCAAGCAAATGCACTAATTCGATTCTGGCTTGCTTCATTCAATAGTGTCATCAGATTAAATCCGTTCTCACCAATCCAAGGAATAAACTCCATGTAAGGTAATACAATTCCTAAAATTGATAACACCCCATAAAAATATTTCAAGTCTCTCACCTCAGAAATTAGTTAGTTATAAAAGATTACAATAGTCTTTAACGATCTGTTCAGGTATTTCATACAACGTTCCCGCATTCACAATCCAGCATAATATACCATTTTCTAAGTTGACTTATATGGGCTTGATGATAACGGCAATGGTCAGCTATATGCCATAACCCCCAACGAATAGTCGCTTGCTTTTCATTTTGATGACCGAAATGAACCACTTGATCAAGATTGGAATCGGTTAATTGTGTGCATGTATCTTCTAGCAATCTTATTACATCTTGGTAATCTGACATTAGAGTATTTAAAGACCTCCCCTTAATCATCGGAAGTTTATTATTCTCATCTATCATAGGACCATATTGCTCTTTCAAAATATCAGATAGAGGTTCTCTCTTTAGCCTGTAAACCCAGTTAAGGTCTACATACAACAGATGCCTAATCAACTGAGCGGTACTATTATAGTTGCCGTTAGGACCTTTATAATCAACTTCTTCTTGAGACATGTCCTCAGTGATAAGTTTTAAACGTTGATTATTTTCCTTTACTGCGGAAAATAACATCCCAACAATTGGTGACATATTTGCTTCACCTTGTAGATCATAAAGCATCCTAGCTTCCTCCCTTTCTTTACTGAGTTTTAATATCTTCTCCACTGTATTTAAATTTGTTTTTAGGTTGAACAGATTTTCGTTTATTTGATGCTCTTACGCTGATGTCCTATAACGTTTAGTACAAACGAATGATGAAGTTCCTTACCTCCAATTCCGTAGCTTGTTACGATCTCATCCTCTAGTCCGACTTGAATTCCAATATCATCTACTTCATCTTGTGAAATTAAGGTATGGCTCGCTCCCGTATCAATCACTATGTTATTAATGACTTTCTTTTCCCCATTAAAATGGACTGTTATTTCAGTGAATAACAGTCCATCTATATTCGATTTTCATTTGACGGATTGTCAAGCCAAGTGCGACAGTTCCTCTGAAAAGGATTCGTGAGCGGTTCTCCAGCCCAGGCATTTTCGTGGTCTGTGATTGATTAAGCAAAGGACGGTCTCCAGGGCTTCATCCGTGATTTGTGCGAAATCCGTCCCCTTGGGGAAAAACTCTCGCAAGAGACCATTGGCGTTCTCATTCGAGCCGCGTTGCCAGGAGGAATACGGATCTGCAAAATACATCTGTACGTTATGAGTGCCTTCTAGGCTGGCGTAACAGGCAAACTCCTTGCCACGGTCTGCGGTAGCAGTTCGAAATGCCTGGGCAGGATACTGCGAGGCCGCTACGCCAAAGGCAATCTCCATAGACAAAGCGGTACGGTCAGGCATCCGAATAGCGGTGTACAAGCGTGTCTTGCGTTCGATGAACGTAGCCACGCAGCCCTTGCTTTTCCCACGGCCCGAGACGACCGTATCAAGCTCCCAATGGCCGAAGGTCTCCCGAGAACGAACCTCGTTCGGACGCTGAGAGATGGCCTTGCCCACGGCAAACCTGCCGCGTGTCTCTGCTGGCTTCTGCCGTTTACCTTTGTGTCGCAGAACGGCAAGCACGCCTTTCACCAAACGGCCTGTATACAGCCAGCGATAAATCCTTTTAAAGCAAGGGAGGGCTTCTCCTTCCTTACGAAGCCGCTGTACGATTTGTTCAGGGGACCAGGTGGCACAAAGCTTCTCTTCAATAACCCTTGCTAGTTCAGGTGTCCATTTCCCGATTGGAACAGACACCTGACGACGCTTAGCATAGTTGTCCTGGGAACGTTCCGCCTGATAGGGAACTGCTGCTGGATTTCGGTGTAATTCGCGGCTGATGGTTGCGTGATGCCTGCCTAATTCTTTGGCAATGGCTCTGGCACTTTTCCCCTGCTGGTGGAGGATTTCTAGCTTGCTACGTTCGATTATGCTAAGATGTGTGTAGCTCATGGTGGATTCTCCTTGTGTGAATGGGGTTGGGGAACTTTCATTCTACACGAATCCGGCCATGGGCTCTTTGGTATATTTATTTCCAGTAGGTGTCGCACTTCATATTACAATCCGTCACTTTTAAAAGACTAATCTTTGTAGATTTTAGATGTCAAATAACTTTCCTTTGTTCATGAACTCCGAAGAAGTTGTATGCTGAAATCCCTTTACGAACTCTAACAAACCAAGGCTCCGTTAGGAGCATTTTCCATTTAATTAAAGGGGCTAAGATAAAAACGCACATTATTACTTAATGCCTCAGTTAAAAGTCTACTTTGATTTAGCATTTTCTTTAATCCTGTAATCCATTGATTTCTGTTAATTTCGTATATGAGAATCCACTTATCTCCGTAGATAGTTTCATTTATCAGTTTAGATTTTAAATTACTCTTACTAATTTTAATTTCATTCTCTCTAATCAAGCCTTTCTTTTGAACATAGTCTAAAGCCATAATTGTAGATAACGGTTCAGCATGGACAATAATATTAACAAGATTCTTCACTTCAATCTCCATATTAAGAGAACCCATTACACAAAGTAGCCATATGGTTTCAAGTTCATGTTTGTAATTAAGGCAACTTGCTAATATGTTGTTTATATTCTGTTGTATTGATCTATCAAAAGTGAAGCTATTGTTTATTATTACATTATGTACATATTCAGCCATATTAGGGAATGATAAAATTATATTAACTAGGTGCGAGAAGACAAGTTTCTTCTCTTTATTTGGAATAGTGTGGCTACTTAAAATTTTCAAACCGTATTTTAGAACACCTTTGTTATTTTGGTGAAGTTCTATCATTTTCTCTATATATTTTAAGTATCCGTCTTTAGAAAAATCATGTTCTTTTAGAATTTTGGTAAAGTCTTGGTTCAACTGATATGGATATTTACTTATTTGTGTCTTTTCAGTATTAATATGCATTTTATAATCATAAAGTATATTTTGAAATAGAGGGATAAATTCATTGATCTCACTTTCAGTTCTAAAATAGAAGTTGTAATCATCCACATAACGCTTAAAATGGTGCCCTTTCCCACTTAAAATCTCATCAATAGAGGTCAAAATAATTTCCGAAACAATTCGAGAACTCAAAGGACCTGTTGGAATACCTTTAGTTTCATTATTGTTTATAGATCTAACCAACTTGTCAAACTCATCATAACTTGCGTATGTCAAATTTCTTAGTGATGGACTTTTTTTAAGTTCATCTTTTGATTGTTCCTTACCATATAAAGCCCATGTTAGACTATGCGTATAGATGTTCTCATAGCATTTACTTAGATCAATTTTTAAAAGATACTTGTAACCAGCAGAATATATAGTGCGGTCATGATAATTTTTCATAAATCTAGAGAATACTTTGTACCCTCTGATTTGATTAGGTGCAATGATATTAGAGTACGAATGTTGATTTTGGCGAAGCTTATATTCTATAACTCTTCTATGTTTTTCAATAGCTTCGCAAAGCATAAGATACAAATCTATGTGAGGGATAGCTATAATTCTCCTTTCAAGGTCACTCTTGTAACTTGAAATAAATAAACAAGGAGTAGATTCAATCTTCCTAGATTTTAAACTTGTTGAACTCAAATTTATCATTGATGGATTAGCTTTAAGAAAGTCTGCTATTTCAATACTTGTAAATACTTGAGATGGTAGATTATCCGAAAAAAATCCACATTTAATCAAATTATACATTGTTAATCTCATCATAAATCTCCATTCACTTTTAATAGTTTGCATTGTGTTTGATTCTGTTGTATAACGTTCCTGTATTCACGACCTCAGCGTATGCTGAGGTGTCCGGCGAACGCCGGGCCAAGGACTAATGTCCGCAGCGTGAATATTATGTTATACGCTGTTACTGTCTTCATTAGATTCTTACTAAAATCACTTCAATGCTTCCTTAGAAATTCTACTAGCTTCCTGATCACATTGACTAATCATACTATTTAATATGCTGTCATTCTTTTTGTCTGCACTAGCATAAACAAGAGTAAAATTGTTAGGTAAATACAGATCAGTGTCTTCTATCATAGGAATTTCTCTGGAATTATAACGATCAATGTTTCCTAAATCATGGTCAGTGACCAGTAATATTTTTAGGCCGTTAGTTTCTAAATTCTTATCAATGATAATTTTCTTTATTAATTCTACAATTCCTAATTTCTCAGCAATAAATTTTTCTCTATGGTTAAATTGAATTGTAAATGAGTTTTGAAATTGAAGTTCTTGTTTGTTATTATTTTTGTATTCTAAAGCTACTCCCACAGAAAAATACTCGCCATTGATTAGAGAATTATGAGTGTTGGTATCAACTGCATAGACAAAGTCATAGTCATTAATTAAAGCATTTATATTAGTCTGTAAATTTATTGGATTTTGATTAATTTTCAACGTTTGCTTGACTTTTTCATTTGGTCTATCAAGAGAAATATTTAGGTTAGCCATTTTGGGAATTACCTCTCGCCCGCCTGCAAATAATTTCAAATCTCCATTAGAAGTCAGTTCATAGCTTGTTATAGCTATGGGATTTTTCATATCCATAGTTACAGATTGATTTCTTGTTTTTTTATCTTTACAACACTTCTTCCTCTTTTTCCCACTTCCACAATCGCACAATTGTTTTTTTTCATTTCCTTCACCCAAATCCCTCACTCCTTCAGCTATATTTTTTAGTACAGTAATTGCGTATAACGTTCCCGTATTCACGACCCAACGAATGTTGGGTGTCCGGCCTATGCCGGGCCAAGGACGAATGTCCGCAGCGTGAATATTATGTTAACTGATGTCCGATCTTCTAGAGTCTACCCATATATTTTTTCAAGTTTTAACCATTTCTTATAAATCTTAAAAACTCTCTTCCAAAATCAGTAATATAAAGGTGTGCAAGGCCTTCCTTTGCTAGATCTTTGTAAGTATTGCCTGTTGTTTTTGTGTCTATAAGAAGTGCTTTAGATATCAAATCACATATATAAAATTCATATTTACCATGAGACTCGATAGTAGACAAATGCACTGATTCAACCCTTATCTTTTCTATAATCTTATCTTTATAGGATGCATTAGTCAGTATACTTATGCTACCGTTATCATCTTCACTAATATCCATACTTCCCGACCTTCCAGTGTGTTCAAACATCTTTAAAATCTCTATCTCCATGAAGTCCAACCTAGTGACTAAATCTAAAAATGTTTCTATAAAATCTGATTGATATGTCGTAATTGACGACGAGGTTAAAATATCTCTAAAAATTTTTATCTTATGTTCATTTTTTGTATCAACTACACGCTTAATTATTGCTGCATAAATATCATTAAAATCTTCGGAACTAATAATATCTTCGTCTAATGTAACCCCTAAATCATTTAGATGCGCTAAAAAGCTCTCTACAAATTGATTTATTCTATCTTGTGCAATTCTTCCTCTGACTTCAAAAAGTGCTTCATTAAGTGCGCAACCTAAATAAGGGAATGCAGCAGAGATGCTACATTTCGCTACTCCAATCAAAACCTGTTTTAGTTTATTATTCATCTAATAAATTCTCTACTTCCCTAATTATTTTAATAGTGGATCGGCTACACTTAGTTGGACAGAAAAAATAAGGGCTTGTAGAATAAACCTATCAAGTTAAGGAGCGGAACTCTACAATGCCAAAACAACTACGACGCACATTCACAACCGAGTTCAAAAAACAAATGGTAGGGCTCTATGAAAACGGTAAGTCCAGAGCTGCAATTGTGGAGGAATACGACCTTACTGCTTCGGCTCTAGACCGCTGGATCAAGCAATCGCAGGCCACGGGCTCTTTCAAAGAGAAAGACAACCGTTCACCTGAAGAAAACGAATTAATGGCTATGCGTAAAGAGCTCCAACGTCTACGGATGGAAAACGACATTTTAAAGCAAGCCGCGCTGATCATGGGACGAAAGTAGCTATCATCCAGAATAACCGTGATAAATACTCGGTATCAGCAATGTGTAACGTCCTCGAAATCGCGAAAAGCACCTTCTATCATGAAGCGAAGGAAAAGCCCAATGAAGATGAGCTCACGGAAGCAATTGTGGAGATATTCCACAACAATCGAAAAGTCTACGGTACACGAAAGATAAAAGTCAAGCTTCAGGAACGAGGACTCATCGTCTCTAGACGTCGTATTGGTCGAATCATGCAAGAGCAAGGCCTCGTCTCCACGTACACCGTTGCCCAGTTTAAGCCTCACAAAACGCCCTGTAATGAGACAACAACGGCGAATGAACTCGATCGTGAGTTTAATCAGACGAAAGCGAAGCGTTTCGTAGTGAGCGATCTAACATATGTGAAGGTCGGGTATCGATGGCATTACGTTTGCGTCCTCATTGACCTGTTCAATCGCGAGATCATTGGCCATAGTGCAGGTCAACATAGGGACGCTGCTCTGGTTTCGCGTGCCTTTGCAACGGTGGAAGGCGACTTGAGCCAAATCCAGTGGTTTCATACGGATCGTGGGCGTGAGTTTAAAAAACCACATGATGGACCAGCTTCTAGACGCGTTTGGTATTGGCCGATCACTCAGCAAGAAAGGATGTCCCTACGATAACGCCGTGGCCGAAGCCACCTACAAGATCATGAAAACGGAGTTTATTTACCAGACGGAATTCCGAAACCTCCGTCATTTGGAATTGGAATTATACGACTACATCAACTGGTTTAACAGGCACCGAGTTCATGGATCACTGGGGTATTTGACGCCTGTTCAGTATCGCCAAGAAGCCCTTAAAAAAGTTGTCTGATTTAATGTTGACAATCCATAGTGTATCTATCGGATTTCAGTTAACGTTCCTGTATTCATGAACCCCGAAGGGGTTGTCTGCTGAAATTCCTCCTCGAAATCCCTCCCGCAGACCAAGGCTCCGTTAGGAGCCCCTGCTTGAATATTATGTTATACGACGGAATCTCTTCTCGAATCGGCTCTCACTATTTATTTTCTTCTGGTACATATTCGATCAAATCAGACAACTTACAATTAAACGTATCACACAACTTGAATAGTGTTTCTAATTTTGTTGTTTCTATATTCGTCTCCCTATATAACTTGTTGATTGAGTTACGACTTAAGCCTGATCTCACCATCAATTCCGTTATATCATCTATTCGATGTTCTGCCATGAGTTCTCGTATATTGCACTTGATTACGTTCATCTTTTCCCCTCCATAGCTCTATCTTATCTTCCACATTAGTAACCATCAACGAAAAGCGAAGTTTTAACTCTATAAAGTCAAATATTCACCTTGTAATCGACCCCGCAAGGTTATATAATAACTCTGTAGGGTTAATTTACAGGAGGGATACTTTATGATCAATACGTTAGAATCATTAACAGAACCGCTTATAAGAATACGTTTAGAATTACTATATGCGGAGCTTCTGGAGTATCATAAGGAGTACACTCAGCTTTCTGCAGAGACAAATCAATATCTCAAAACACTTCGTGATGCTCTGCCCGATCAACTTCAACATACGGTTTTTCTTTACGAAGATGCCCAAATTTCTCTACAATCCATCCTAGAAAGAAATATTTACATACAAGGTTTCAAAGATGCTCTACTATTATTTAGTGAATTGCAAAATTCTAGTATTTAGAGGATTATATGACTCTCTTTTTCTATTATTTTCGATTCTGTCGTATAACAATACCTGATTCACGACCCAGCGCATACTCGCTATTCGGCCCCAACCAGACCAAGGACGTAGGTCAGATGCCTGAATATTATGTTATACGACAGAAACTTGTTCTTCAATCTATCATTGTTAGTTTAAATCATCTTTTTTATTTCATTTATTGTGCCCACTGCAGTCGACATCAATTTACTCATAGTAGAAAATTGAACCCAAATACTTTTCTTAGATTTATTTAAGTTCTTCTGAATAGGTGGTATTGCTGACAAAAGTTCTTTTACCTGTTCTATGCCTTGACTAGATTCTTCAAGTATTGAACTCACTTTATTAATAGACTCTAAAAACTCAGGATCTTGTGAAAATGATGCATCAAATTGATCTACTAAAGAAACCACTTTACTAAAAGTATCCATAAAATTATTTAAACTCGTACTTAACAAACCCACCTCAGGTTCCATTTTTGTAGCAAAACTATCCATGACCATCGCTGTTTTAGTTATTGCCATCTGAGTAAGACGTAGATTTTGTACATCGCTAAAT
The DNA here is from genome assembly GCF_000377505.1 of Paenibacillus massiliensis 2301065 = DSM 16942. Classification (GTDB taxonomy): domain Bacteria; phylum Bacillota; class Bacilli; order Paenibacillales; family Paenibacillaceae; genus Paenibacillus; species Paenibacillus massiliensis. Next base: position 251,891 of record NZ_KB898185.1, read on the forward strand.
TTTGTAACCTCTTCAGTTCTTTCCTCAAGTTCGCTGATGAATTCGTGTATCAATGTCTGTATTCCATTCATACTGATCACTAAATAAAATGAACTTTGATTGAGATCAGTGTATAAATCTAACAATCCTTCTTCTACTTCCTCTTCTTCAAAAATATTATCCTCCTGCTTGAGCGTTTCAACTTGTTGAGAAGATAAGTTGTGTCTAGAATACCATCCTTTAATTTTCATCATTAAATGCATTCTAACAAGACTTTCGAAGTTTTTACTTTCCTTATAACTCCAATAATACACTCCCTCGTTGCCCAAACTAGATCGAAAATCTTTTATAACCTGGATTTGCGCAACGTCAATATCGCTTATAGATATAGGTGCGTCGTTAAAATAAAACATTATCTCTACATCTTCACCTAATTTTGCTCTATCATATGCTCTTTTGAATTCTTCAATTGTTCCTGAATCTGCACGAGAAGTTTTCGATCCAGCCCTTGACCACATTATTCCAATGAAAATATCATAATCATCATTAATTTGTTGATTAATTATGTCTTGAGCATCATTGCCCAGTACTGAAGGAGAGGTGTTTTTCTCCCACTTCACAAGTTCGAGACGAAGGTTATAAACATCCGCAATTATTTGATTTAATTCATCAATTACACCTTCCAACATTATTCTTTCCTCTACAACATCACTCGGAGAACCGATAAATACTTTTAATAATTTAATGTTTTCCATTTGATGAACCTCCAAAATAGATTTTTTGAATAAGATTTTATATTTCATTTTGATTCTGTCGTATAACGTTCCTGTATTCGCGACGTCCGACGGAGTCGGATGTGTCTGCTGATATGCCTCTTGGAATTTCTTCCTGCAGACCAAGGCTCCCTCAGGAACCGATGCGTGAATATTATGTTATGAGGTGTCATAGGCCTCTCTGAGTTAATTCCAAAACATTCCGTTATGCCCCTCGTCTACAATCTCCAACTGGGTTTCAAAGTTTTCATTCGGTTCTATATCATCTATGAAATGCCATTTATTTTTACTATCTTGCCAATAGACTTTCCATTTGCTTTTTTCATCTATTCTGAACTGAGCTACTGGCACCTGCACCCATATATCACTTTTGTAGCCTTGTCTTTCTTCTATTAGTGTCACATTGTTTCCTCTGATCTTGTAACTGACTTTAATCTGGTTTTTTAAATGAACTGGTACTTTGTTTTGTTGTGTAACTGTCCATAATTTTCATAATACGCTTCTTCGTAAAATCATCCATTTATGGCTCTCCTGTCTTATCCGTTTTGCTCTGATTATATCACTATGATGTCTCATAACGTTCCTGTATTTATGAACCTCAAAGGGGTTGTCTGCTGATATTCCTCTCCGAAATCCACCCCTCAGACCAAGGCTCCGCAAGGAGACGCAGCTTGAATTGGATCGGCTAGACTTAGTTGGACAGAAAAAATAAGGGCTTGTAGAATAAACCTATCGAGTTAAGGAGCGGAACTCTACAATGCCAAAACAGCAACGACGTACCTTCACCTCAGAATTTAAAAAGCAAATGGTTCAGCTCTATGAAAATGGAAAGTCTAGAGCCGCCATTGTGGAGGAATATGACCTCACGGCTTCTGCTTTAGACCGTTGGATCAAGCAAGCTCATACGTCCAGTTCCTTCAAAGAGAAGGACAATCGTTCGCCCGAAGAAAATGAATTGAGTGCTCTAAGGAAAGAAGTTCAGCGTTTACGGATGGAGAACGATATATTAAAGCAAGCCGCGCTGATCATGGGACGAAAGTAGCTATCATCCAGAATAACCGTGATAAATACTCGGTATCAGCAATGTGTGACGTCCTGCAAATCGCAAGAAGTACATTCTATTACGAAGCGAAAGAACAACGAAAAGAAGATAAACTCACGGAAGCGATTGTCGATATTTTCCACAAAAATCGAAAAGCTTATGGCACGCGAAAGATCAAAGTCAAGCTTCAGGAACAAGGTCTCATCGTGTCCAGGCGCCGCATTGGCCGGATCATGAAAGAGCAGGGCCTAGTTTCCACGTATACCGTAGCCCAGTATACGCCCCATAAAACGGCTTGTAATGAAGAGACAACAACGAATGTGCTGGATCGTGAGTTTGAGCAGACCGAAGTCAAACGCTTTGTCGTCAGCGATCTGACCTATGTGAAAGTCCAGAATCGGTGGCACTACATTTGTGTGCTCATCGACTTATTCAATCGAGAAATTATTGGTCATAGTGCAGGCCCGCATAAGGATGCTGCTCTGATTTCACGAGCCTTTGCTGCCGTACAGGGTGACTTGCGTCATATTCAATGGTTCCATACAGATCGTGGCAGTGAATTTAAAAATCAAAAGATGGACGAGCTTCTGAAGACATTTGAAATCGGCCGATCTCTAAGAATGAAGGGCTGTCCCTATGACAATGCCGTGGCTGAGGCCACTTACAAAGTCATGAAAACCGAGTTCATCCACCAGATGAGCTTCCAAAGCCTTCGTCATCTGGAATTAGAATTATGTGATTATGTCAACTGGTTTAACAAGCATCGAATTCACGGAACTCTGGGATACATGACACCTGTTCAGTATCGCCATGCAGCCCTTAAAAAAGCTGTCTAATTTACTGTTGACAATCCAAATATTATGTTATAAGATGTCGGCGACTTCATTGAATTACTCAAAACACTTCTTTTTATCTATCTTCGAACCATGCGGTATTTATTAAATCGTCCCATTCAATTATTAATGTCTTGCACTTAATGATCCAATATCCAAAATCCTCATTGTACTTACACGAACTTAATCCATCAAATCTATGAATATACATATTGCCCTGTGTTTGTATTTCTGTAGTCTTTAACACTTCAAAATCGACCAATAATTCTGATATGTCTACTATCTTTTTCTGCGCATCATTTTCAACAAGAATTCTCCTCTTACTCTTAATTTCCGAAGTATCATATATAACTGATTCCAATATTTCAAAATCAACGAACTGTAGAAGCGCTTTCCCTGAATACATTGCCTTAACATTACTGTTACTTGGATGAGTAGACAAGACATCTATATGTTCAAAGACAACTGACAAACTCTGTTTATCATTTGAAATTGATTCAATAACACAGTCATGTAATGATATATGTTCTAATGTGTTTTCAGAAACGAATTTAATGACATCTCACCTCAATTTCAGTTTTTGTTTGATTGGTATTCGCCGATTTCTCATAACGTTCCCGTATTCACGACCCAGCGTAGCTGGGTGTCCGGCGTATCCCGGACCAAGGGCGTATGTCGGCAGCGTGAATATATTGTTATCTGTAGTTACCGGCATCTCGAATTTCCTTACATTTATCTATAGCTTCAAGCAATAAAGCATTTCATCGTCTAAGATTTTTCCTGTGTTTTCAAATCCGAATTCTTCATATAGTTTTTTTGCAGAGTAGTTTTCGGGTTCATATGATATATAGATTTCAGAGCATTGCTTATTCTTGCTCATTTCTTTGATGATTAGACTTAGCGCCTTTTTACCAAACCCTTGACGCTGAAATTTATGATCAATCATTAAACGACATATTTCAAAAAAATCATTTTCTTCTGAATATCCATACATTGCAAATCCTACTATGGTGTCCCCATCATAAATGGCTTTGGTTATCCATCCTCGCTCTATCTTTGATTGTGCAATTGAAACAGCATTTGAAGCTACAAACTTCTCTAAAAGATAATGATTGTTATCAGGATCAGTCGTTAGAAAAATGCATTTTGTCCAATTTGTTTTATCAATGTCCTTTAATAAAACTCCCACGAATTCGCCTTCTTTCTGATGTTCTATTGGTAATTTCAGCTAACGTTCCTGTATTCACGAACCCCGAAGGGGTTGTCTGCTGAAATTCCTCTCCGAAATCTTTCCCGCAGACTTAGGCTCCAACGGAGCCGCAGCGTGAATATATTGTTAGGCGATCTCGCTTCTCCCTGATCTACTTCCACAATCAATCTTTATCCCAAGGCCACTTGTACGATCCCATTCCTTTTGAATCTATTAACGCTTCTCTATATTCATCAAGATTGAAATGAAATTCTTCAATATGATCGAGATACTTAATAGAATTGTTTAGATTATCTTGTAACCCAAATTTAGACCATTTTACAATATCGTTTGTTATTTCAATTTCTAACGTTACTGCACCACAACCCAAGTCCGCACATGCTGGACATATGTAAATTGAATTACGATTATTAGAAAAATCAGAATGGTCCTGTAGTAATAATCTTCTTATTTGTTGTCCCTGAAATTCTTTATTTCCCCAACCTAAACATGAAACAAAATCATATTCATGTGCTATTAATTCGTGTAATGAGGTGTCATTGATAATAATATCGCCGTAGATAATTAGGCCCGGATAACCCTCCCTATGCTTTTCTTGTATTTTAATAGTTGATATCTTCATTGAATAACTCCCTTACATATATGTTCCGAGCGATTTCGCATAACATCTAATTTATGTACTTCGTAAATCCCCCCATTTAACGTAATTTCAGAATTACGTATATGATATCCTATACGGTGATTTTTGCGAAGAAAAATTTGGTGAAAAAGGGGGAGCTTCTGCATCCCATAGGGAATTAAGCAACCTTCCAATGTCTTCTTAATTCTTTACCCAAGCTGTAATACTAATAAATTTGTTCTGATGAATAATAATAAACCATTGAACCAGCCACTATTTCGCTTGGCGATACCCCTTTCCCCAAACAAATACCAATATTCTTTTTACCCGCAATTGAATGGTTGATCTGAGAAGAAACAACATCTTTGTTTCCATTCTCTGACCTCCTTATCTCTAATCTATGAATACTCGCCTTTAACATCTCGTACTCGAAGATCGGCGTTATGAAGTCTAACTATGGCATCTTTCAATAAAGCATAACGTTCAGTAGAATTGAGTTCAGGTGCGAATCTTGCTACTAGAATGCTTGCTTGAGCCCCATCAAGGGCATAGTTTCTTTTCACAACCTCGGCTTCAGGAGAATCTACCTTCGTTAACGTTAATTACACTGTCAACGATATGTAAAAAGCTACAACTCTTTAATCACTTAATCAAAGTTGTAGCTCCTGATCCTGATATACTTTTTTCGTTATCATGTTTGTATATTTTAATCTCGTGATTTCAATCAGTTCATTTGGCTGCATTATATTCAGGATATTCTCCACTAATCCAATGCATCTTGGATATACGTAAATAGGGGAGTCACAGTTCAACTCCCCTCACCCCAACAACGCCTGCTCAATCTGATCCACAATCCCATTAATCCCCATCGGCCCATAACAACCAATCCACATTGCCGCATCTACCGAATGCACTCGTTGCTCTTCGCCCCCACCAAGCATCCCCAAAACCCGCTGCTCTGTCGCAGATATCCCATCCTGCATAAGTTCATTACTTAGCAAAAAGTAGTGACTTGCCTGCACTGCTGGTAATCTCTCAACCGAGATATGATAGGCTGTGTCGGAGGTATCTGCGACAAATAACGGAACAGGCAGACCTAGATCACGGTACAGCACAGCCCCTGTGCGATGAGCGGCGGAATGCACGCGAACGAGAGAGTCCAGCGGACGGATCAGAGCGACGCTTTTGCCTGCCAATACGGAAGCTAATTCCTCAGACAACAAAGCCGTTCTACGAAGATAATCCGCAATAATCTGCTTGCCTTCTGCTCGTTTACCTGTCAGTTCACCGAACAGACTAAGGATTGTATGCCAGTTTTCATTACGTTTGAACATCAGCACAGGAGCAACCCCACTTAACCGTTCAAGATACTGCTCATGCACCTCAGTGCAGATAATAAGATCCGGTGCAAGTCGTTCTACGGCAGGCACATCGGGGTATTCATACGTACCCAGTAATTCGGTGTCCTGGAGACCTGCCCGAAGGGACTGGGGGAAAGATAACACGCTGCTTCCTAGTCCAACACTCCCTACCGGAGACAAGCCCAGCGCCAGCAAATGATCTGTATACTGCACATCAAGGACAGCGATACGCTGTGGTGTTTCGGTGACCGTGTACTCCCCTTGCATATGGCAGATGACCGGTCCTTGGGCTGATTCATAGGATGAAGCTGTGCGGTTTTGCACTAGAGCTTTCGCATAGTCTGCATCGGTTCTCGAAGTGGCAGCATGCCGATAATGCAGAGGTGGGACGCCAACATACTTTTTAAACGCCTTGCTGAAATAATACATATCCCGATAGCCCAGCTTGTCGGCAATTTCTCCTATGGAAGCATCCGTATGACGTAGCATGCGTGAGGCACTTTCCATGCGTAGCTGAATGACGTACTCCATCGGTCCGAGGTGCTTTTCTTGCTTGAAGCGGCGCTGCAACTGTCTTACACTACAGCCCGCGAGGGCAGCCAGATCTTTCAGCTCCAGGTTTTGACGATAATGCGACGCAATATAGGAAGCGACCACATCCACCATGTCGGGCTCCGCTCCCCCCTGACCACGCTCATATGCCATGATCAGTTCGTAGATCATCCCCTGGAGCAAAGCATTGGCATAAAATCGTTCCAGCCCTTCGCCGCGGCGCCATTTGGCAACGATTTTTTCGGCGTTTTCGATCCATTCAGCATGGTCTACCGAGTTTTGTACAAATGATCTACGCAGCGGATGTTTTCGGTACGAGGGCGTAACAATAGAGGCTCCCTCCATGGAAGAAGCCTTGTACTTGATCACCATATAATGAATATCCTCTGATCTGGCCGTCAGCGTGTAGGATGATCCCTTCACCGCATGACAGGCAAAAGAAGCTCCAATGTGGCAACCCTCGCCATCCATTGCAAGCTCCCCTTCCCCTCCGTATGCCAGCAGCAGTACATTAGAAGTTACATTTGTTTCGTGTAAAATGCTGCCTGTCTGCAAAGTACCGCTATATCCGTCAAGCATCTTGATTGCTGTATCACTCCAACCACTTGTCTGTTCTTGCAGCGGCATTTCTCTCATCTCCTGACAATCGCATAAATATAATCATTGCTGTTGTCATTGTAGTTGAGATTCTTTCTCATTGTCAATTTTCGGACATTTGATACAATATTCCCCTGACATCTGGTAGTAAAAACAGCAGGTGATCCGCTCACTTTTGGCAACATGCACATTGTCCTTACAGTCGGTAAAACGGGTCAACGGATTCTTTCTCTCACCAAACACTTGCCCCGATGCCACCTGCGTCAGATAGGAGAAGTCCTCTCGAATGATCTTACGTTCCTGCTCCGTCTCACCATCATCAGGAGCGAATAGTCGCCCGATCCGTACCATGATATTCTCCCAGAGAATACTCATCGAAAGGGGTGCAATCGTAGCAAGTGTCTTTAACAGAGGTGTCAGTTGAACTGCAAACATCTCCTGGACCGCCTTTTCCCGCCATATGTCCCGGTCTCCAGTCAGTTCTTCAGCCCGAAGCTCGTTCACCGCTAGAAAAGGAAATCGTGTGCCCTCCTCATGTTCTTCTAGTCTCGGATGATAGAGAAAGCTGTTCTCCAGCTCAAAGGTTACATGCTGATGATGAAACGTCATCGCGGTCACCAGCGGAGCCGTCCATAGATAGCCAAGTCGCTTGGCTAACATGGAAGCAGCAACCTTCATGTCTGGTGCATCGATATAATGTTGAAACCAACTGATATACTCTCGGCACGCCTCTTCGTCATGCAGCTCACTCAGCGCAATGCTACGGACACTATGTTGAGGCGGCTCGCCAAGCAAAATCGAATGATCCTCCACCGTCTCTTTCCATATGTCTGTCGAGAGATATCGGCTCATATTAGTTCGATCCGAGCAGGGCTTCCGAAGCCTGATCTACAATCAGATTAATCGCAAGCGGTCCGTAGTACGCAATCCATAGTGTGGAGTTTACATCATACGTACGGTTATTTTTCACAGCATCAAGAGACTTCCATACCGGATTGTTCACCATCGCCTCTGCTTCTACGGCAAACAGCTCATCCGACAGGACAAAATAACGATCTGCTCCAATCTCAGGAACTTTCTCCATCGAGACTTCTACGGAAGTATCATCCTTGATTCCCTCAACGAGTGCAGGCATTTTCAAGCCCAGATCATTATACAGAATAACACCTGTACGGTGCTCGAGGCCATGAACACGAATGCCTTCTTTACGCGGACGAATCAGCGCTACCGTCTCATCACCCAGCTTCTCAGCCAGTTTCGTTTTCATTCCTGCCACTTTCTCTTCATATGCTGTACGTACTTTCTCTGCCTCGTCCTGCTTGCCAGTAATTTTAGCCACTGTAGCTAACGTATCGCGCCAGTCTTCGTAGAAATCGAGTACCAGGATAGGTGCAATTTTGCTCACACTCTCATAATGCTTCTCTTGGAAGTCGGTCATGATGATCAAATCTGGATCTAAGGCTACGATGGCTTCCAGGTTCGGCTCGTCCCGTGTACCGAGAACTTCAACGCCATTCGCCTGATCGCCCAAGTATTCTGGAAAATCAGTGTTCCCTCCAGCGATAACACTACCTGCCGGCTTCTCGCCAACCGCTAACATTTGATCCAAAAACTTAACATCCAGCACGGCAACTTTCTTCGGTTGTTCGTTTAGCGTGATGTCGCCCATCATACCCTTGATCGTTACTGGAAAAGCGCCGTCAGTCTTCGTCTCTGTACTCGCAGGTGTATCCGAAGGTGTTGCCGCGGATTGTTTACTGCTATCTGTACCTGCTCCGGCACCGCACGCCGTCAGGACTAGAATCAGGGCCAACATCAAGCCCATCAGTAATCGTGATTTGTGAGCAGCATAGCCTTTGCTTCCGGCCGCTTGCCCGTTTGTTCCTTGTTTCATTTGTAAATCCCCCTTATGCATACTAGCGATAATGATTTTCATTATCGAAACATAAAGAGAGCATAAACGATCTGTGCATCGTGTTACCATGTACTTTTGCGACATTTCAGTCGAACTAATGCGACATCATGATTCATGTTTTCCCTATCCATTATCCGCCTTTTAATTTCTCAGCAATATAAGCATGCAGACGGTAAATGTCTGAAAGAAGCTCTTCTTCCTCCGGCGTATTTCCATACTCCCCGAGCCAACGTGGTGTGCGGATATGCCAATCCTCTGTCAGGTATTGCTTGTCATCGCGATACTCTAAAATATGTTCCAGGAAATATTCCAGAGAGCCGAAGGATTGTTTCTGATTATCGCTGATAATGGATTGTGTGTTCTCAATGATTGTATGTAACATTTGTTGAATATGCCCTTCTGGAGTCATAGTTGATCTCCTCCACAGGAATATTTTTAAGGATTCATATCCAGATTTCGTTCAAGCATTGCTCCTATACGTTCAGCCATCACGGAAGGTGGGAGAGGCCTTTCATGTGTAAACCACCATTCCACGACTCCAACGATAGCCCCCCCCCCACAAACTGAACCTCCACAAGTTGATCTTTCATTAATTCGGTGTTCATAGTAGCTGGAATGCTCTCGTGCCCATTCTGTAATTCATGGATAAAAAAGTCCAGAAACTGCTTACGAAAAAAAGAACTGCCTTTACTCACCAGCAATGCGGAGAAAAATAAAAAGTGCTTCTCAAAATATTCAAACCACATGAATACCATGTTGTTATAACCCATGTCTATCTCCGTAGATTCACAGACTTCACGCAAATTCTCAATATGCTCTGTGATGAGTTTATTCAGAAGATCAAATTTATCTGTGTAATGAAGATAGATCGTTCTCCGGCTGATATCCGCTTTGTCGGAAATGTCCTGGATCGTAATGTGATCAAAATCTTTGTTCATCATCAGTTCAATAACCGCCGTTTTGATAGCTTCTTGAGATTTGCGTATCCTTCGATCCACCTTTACCACTTCATATCACCCTTTTTCTTCATTGTTAATACGCAGTCTCAAACCATCTGTGCACAAATGCACGCAATCCAGCTTTTTAGCCATTGCAAGATTTTTATTTGTGTATACCATTATACATATATGATTAATAATACACTGCTGTGCACTAATTCACAGTAAGAAATGGAGTTTAACCATATGAAAATTGCAGTAATTGGGGCTACCGGAGGAACAGGAAAAAAAGTGATCGAACGCGCCCTTGGATTAGGGCATGAAGTTATTGCCGTCGCTCGTCGTCCCGAAGCCATTTCTTCAACAGAAGGACTTACAGTTAGAAAAGGGGATGTGTTCGATTTACCTGTTATGATTCAGGCGATTTCAGGGGCAGAGGCTGTCATCAGTTGTATAGGTCCTCCCCTCAACGTATCATCCACTTCCGCCAAGAAGGGCTTGGGTAATCTCAGCGCCTCTTTACGTACAATTAAGGCTAATTTCTCACCAGGAACGGTCATGTCTGAAGGAATTCCAAATATCATTACGGCCTGTCAGCGTACAGGGGTTAAACGTATTGTGATGCAGAGCGGCATTAATTTGAGCGATGGTGGAGAGCTTTCTTATTCCAGCAGTCTCGCCGTGCGTCTGATGCGCCGTATTTTTTGGAAGGCCATTCAGGATAAAAGTATTGCGGAACAAGCGCTCATCCAAAGTGATCTCGAATGGGTCATCGTTCGTGCATCCGCGCTTCAGTATGCGGAAGGGAACTTGAAATATACGGCTGGCCCACTCGCTCGCATCAATCCACTTGGTGCACTTCCTTTTGCAGATTGTGCTGATGGGCTAGTACGTGCGGCAGCCAGCCAGCCCGATTGGACCGGGAAAATTGTGAATATAGGGAGATAAGTAGTTCGGATTGGAGGTTCGTTTAATTTCTTATATGCTCTATGTAGGCCATTGTTCAAAACCAATAAATCGATGCCCCAATGAGTACGGGGACATCGATTCATATCATCTAACTATGAGGTGAGGCTTGGTTGGCCCAATCCCTGACTTTCATGTGAAGCCATATTCAGCTCATCCTGGTCACTTCCTATTCAATTCCAGATCATATCCTTCACCAGACATAACGGTTGCCTGCCTTCCGGTAGCTCTCATCACTGCATTTCCTATTACTGCACCTGCTTTTCAACCAACTCTTGTTTGATTCTGCGAATCTGGTTGAGGCGGTTCTGCACATGAGCGACAAAAGCTTGAATGATTGCGGCTAGAGATACCGTCTCTCCTTTGAAGTTAATGCCGGTTTTCTCCCATTCTTCGTTAGGTTCAGCACGATCATCAGCATCAAGATGGATTCCAGTTAGTCATCTCTTCTATTTACTTCCGCCTGTCTTCCATCTTCTATCTTCTACTTAATTTCCTAAATGCCGAGTACTCCTTCTCGGAGTTCATATAACTTAGTATCTTTTCCGCACATGCAGCTGAACTTAATTCTTCCGTGTTTACTTCCAGATCATACTCATCATAGGCGTATATGTAATCGAACTGGGAATGGGCTAGACCAATCTCGCGATCCCCCCTGCTTTGCTCTCTTCTGGTGAGTTCTTCTTTGGAGCAGTGAACACCAACAAACAATATCGGATAATCGGCAAGCAAATCATAAAATTCGTTAAACCACTTGTCATCGCTGATAACCGTATCCACAATTACATTCAGGCCCAACTCCGAAAATAATTTAATGGTAGAATAGTACAATGAGCCAATCGGGCCAAAAAGGATATCTGACATCACACCCGGCTCCACTTCTCTTGTTGGTTTCATATCTGGATATGTCGTATCGATGAACTGATCATAATTTTGAAAAAATTGATCTACTGACAGATGATGCAACGGCATTTCTGCCTGCTTTTTCATTTCCAGCGCAATGCTTGTCTTTCCTGAACTTGACGTTCCGTTTAAAAAGATAATGAGGCCTCTTTCCATATAAATCACCCTTATCTATCTAATGACACTATCCCAATATATTACGCTCCACAAAATCCAAAAAATCTCTCTGCATCGAGCCAAGCGGAAGGATTACTTTCATGATCCTGAACCTACAACGCTGCCCCTTGATGCTAAATGACCATCCTGCAGCAGACAGAGAGGCATCCTTATACTTTTGATCCTCTAGCTCAGCTACTTCGTACTCAACTTTATGTACCACTCTAGTAGAAAATAGATTGAGATAGAGAATAATCACTCTATCCTGGCTTATTAGCAATATAGCCCGGCTTGTATGAGCCGAAAAGCTTTGAGGCGTTGCATAGCAAGCTAGCATATCCGGTTCTCTGTAGGGTTCGGATAGCCTGTTAATCAATTTTTTGGTGATGAATAGCATAGTCAGATACCTTTACCTTTCTACCTTTTACTTTTCTACCATTTACCTTTTGATTGGAGTGTTCTGACACCTACTTATCAAAAAGAAAACAACAGAAGCAACAATCTAGCCATCGAGTATTAGTCACCTCAAGGCTCAGATTCTGCTACTGCTGCTCTACAGGCTCAGCATCAAATTGAGCTGCATGCACCTGGATATCCATTTCATGTCCATCATTCGTTGTGACATATACTTTCCAGTCGGTTGGAACCTCTGGCTCCGTAGGCAATTGATAGACCAGATTCGCTTGCGTTCCTGCCGGAACTTCTTCTACGATGTCATCCTCGGCACCTGATTGTGTTAGATGAAATAGCACCATACCCGACGTATTCTTATTATCCACCTGTACTCTCAGGTATGAGCCATTGGAGGCAAGTGTCGTGAATGAATTCTCGAAGCTGCCCACTCCTCTGTGTCGTGTATCCACGAATTCTACGCGGTCAGGTTCGTTCACGATGGACTCCAGCAGGGCTTCGTCTTGAATTAGCACAGGTAGGCTATCTGAATCATTGGTCTGTTCATCTACATACGATGAATTGTGGGAACTCGTCTGCACAGCTGGGGTCGAAGAAAGTGCCTCTGAATCCACGCTACTCCACATGACGTTCTGACGAATGAGAAGTGATCCGACTACGATCACCCCGATGCCTAGCACAACAGCAGGGATATACCTTTTATCAAGCTTCATGGCTATATGGGACGCATATGTACAGCATTGGGTTCACGCCCCTCCCTCCTTCCATATCTATGTATTAAAGTGTCTCATAACGGATAGCGTGCAATAACGCCAGCGGCATGCGATCATCCTCGTGCTCTACTGCATTTCCTGGTATCGCCGGGCCGAGAGGTCCGATCGCACTGATCCGCTCAGCCGCACTGGCTGCAGTTGCACAGCTCGAAGGGTCTTCCACCAGATTGAGCAGACATTCATTGATCGCTCCATGCGGAGAATCATTGCCATAGATCAGGATTAGGGAGTTATAAGGAGCTAGCAGCACCTCAAGCCCTTCCGGCAGATGCTCGGTAAATGCATGATGGGGACTGTAGTCATTGCGCATATAATTTATGAATTCCTGACGTTCCTTCGGTCCCCGGATATAGTGAGCCTCCATGAAATCCTCATCCAGATCGGACAGTCCCGACTGCTGCTCAAATAACGAAGCATGCCGCTCATCGTTCGCATCCCGCACAATGGCTATGTATGACATGAATTCCTCGTCTGTAGCAAAATTCCCTGCCCAAATCGTCACAATATGCCGCATCGTTATCTCCTTATGAAGAGTTATGTAAGTTAGATTTCATATTTCAGTAGGTTAGATTTCATATTTCGAATGTAGGGATCTCACCGAAGAAAGCGTAATCAAATGCATTCCTTATAGTGTACCTAATATGTACAAGCTTTTCAAATCTTTGTATCATTCTTTGTTCTTTACTCTTTGTTCTTTGTACTTTTTTCTATTCTTTGTTCTATTCTTTGTTCTATTCTTTGTTCTATTCTTTGTACTGTTCTTTGTACTGTTCTTTGTACTGTTCTTTGTACTGTTCTTTGTTTAGTTCCTTATCCTCTTCTGATTCACCAAGGTTCGTGCTTTATAGAACATCCAGGTACTCAACAACGACTCTTGATCTCTATGAACTGCTATTTTATCGGAGAAATAAAAGTCATCTAAGGATACACTGATCTTCCCGATCGGGGCTACAGGTTCTTTGCAGATCCATTCATCGAATTGAACATGCCCTTGACCAGACATGTGAAACTGTTCTTTGCGTAGTAGATACAGCATGCCATCCGTCCACGGATGATTCTGTAATGTAGACTCGTTAATGGAATAGTAATGATAGTTCGTCTGTCGTCCTTTAATGCACCCATTTCGTCCTTAGCAAAGACAACTGTGGGAGAAGGATACATCACTATCGATAGAATCAATGAAATCATCTGCTCTGATATACCCTCCCTCGCCAAAGAAGTCTTCTATGCACTCACTCATCACGCTAGATCTAATGCCAACATGACACTCCCGTAAGAGTATGATGCTATGCTAGTATGTGCATTTCACAGAGCTGTTTATAGCGGTATCATCAGCTCATACTCCATACTGCTCACACGACCTGCTCACGAACAATTAGGCTGCACTAGACTCAATTATGCTCCCTCGCCGAATCGCTTGCGGTAGCCACATTTACGGCATAGCTCCTCCACCGCTTGTCTATTGGAGAATCCATAATAGATCCGGTTCGCGCGGTCGCCATCCACGATGCTGCTGAAGGACTGCTCATATACATTACCCAAATTAATGACGCCTTCACCATCCAGACAACATGGCACAACGGTACCGTCGACCAGAATCGCCGCTTGACTACGGAGCGCATGGCAGAAGCCACGGCCATCATCCTCGGGCGCGTCCAGACTTGGCCATTCGAACTCGTGGTCTTGGTTCAGATAGACATTCGGGGCGATCTTGAGGCCTTTGCCAGGCTCGACCTTTTCCTCAATTCGAAAATCCAGGTTGAATTCCCGCTCCAGCATCTCCAGTGTCTCCCGGTTGCGCTGCCGCTCCATATTCGTAATGTTGTCTTGGGCCAGGTTCCAAAGACGGAACGAGATCAGGACGTTATGCTTCACCGCTTCACGGACAAATGACAAAATATGTCCCACGTACCCCTCACGATCCACCGAGCCCGCGTGACCGTCAAAGCTGTGCAGCGAGAAGTTCATTTGCCGCAAGGCTGGTTGTCCTAGCAGCTTATGAGCAGTCTTTGGCAGCAGCGTGCCGTTGGTCGTAATATTCACCTTCAAGCCCTTCTCATGGGCAGATTCCAGCAATTGATCGATCTTGGGATGCAGCAGCGGCTCACCCTTGACGTGCAGATAGATATGATCCGTATGTAGCTTGACCTGATCCAGCACGGTGCGAAAGGTATCGGGATCAATGAATTTCTTGACCCGCTGTGTCTGCGGACAGAAGCTACAGGCCAGGTTACAGATGCTTGTAATCTCAATGTATACTTTCTTGAACTTTTTCAAAATCCTAGTCCCCATTCTTACGTTCTCAGGGCCCTATGGGCCGCTATCCAAGTGCTATGATTATACCGGGTTCTGGACCTAAGGTAAACCGTTGGCTGCTGTCACTCATCCCTGACCGGCTTTGTTAAGCCCTCAACTGCAGTGACGCCCACACCTGCACAACATTGCTACCGCAGACTTTAGTTAGCTACTCCATTGCTACATACGCAAGGTTCCTGCAAAATCGTTCCCCTCTCCTATATCTATCCCAACTATTAAATTATCGAAACCATATACCTGATCTGATCCCTCATAGATTCCTCAAAAAATCCCTCCAAAAACAATAAAAGATCAGGAACGGAGCATGTACCTCCCCCTTCCTGACCTTTACGGAATTTGTTCATTATACTGTCTAGTTACTTTTAGCTTATACTGGTCCTTTTGCCTAGCTGTACCGTTTCGCTTACGAATTCGTTCCTGTAACTTGTAGCTAAATTCATTCCTCCGGCCACACTAATGTTAACACTCGATACGTACAGTGTGCATGCCTCTATTCCTCATCGAAATAGGAAGCGCCATTGCTGGCAATGACTTGCTTATACCAGTGAAAGCTTTTCTTCCGCACACGACGCAGTGTTCCCGTACCATCGTTGTTGCGATCCACATAAATGTAGCCGTAACGCTTCTTCATTTCACCCGTACCTGCACTCACCAAGTCAATCGGACCCCAGCTCGTATAGCCAATCAGAGGGACTCCATCCTGAATCGCTTCCGCCATCTCGGCAAAATGTCGATCCAGATAATCAATACGGTAGTCATCCTCTACCCTATCGTTGTCCAGAAGCACATCCTGTGCGCCCAGTCCATTTTCTACAATGAATAATGGTTTGTTATACCGATCATACAGCTGATTGCACGTAATACGCAGTCCCTTCGGATCTATCGCCCAGCCCCATTCCGACAGCTGCAAATGCGGGTTCTTAATCGTGCCGAACACGTTCCCATCCGTCGTATCTCCCTGCAGCTCCGGATCAGCGCTGTCTACATTGCTGGCGTAGTAGCTGAAGCCAATATAATCGACGGTATGGCACCGTAATATCTCTTCATCCCCGATCTCCATGTCGATATGTAGCCCATGCTCACGGAAGTAACGCAGAATATAGCCGGGATATTCACCTTTGGACTGCACATCGATGAGGAACAGTGATTCGCGATCTCTGCCCATCGCCTTCCACACGTCCTCAGGATTGCAGCTATACGGGTACACAGCTCCCGCAGCGAGCATGCATCCGATCTGGGCATTCGGAATGATCTCATGACATGCTTTGACGGCCAGGGCACTGGCGACCAGCTCATGATGAGCGGCCTGATACAAGCTCTGCTTGAAATTCTCTCCAGGCACCTGCACCATCCCCGCACCAATGAACGGCAAATGTAGCAGCATGTTAATCTCATTGAAGGTCATCCAGTATTTCACTTTATGGCGATAGCGCTTGAAGAGTGTACGGGCATACCGCTCATAGAAGCCAATCATCTTGCGGCTATTCCAGCCCCCATAGGTCTTCACGAGATGCACAGGCAGATCGAAATGACAGATCGTTACGACAGGCTCAATGCCATACTTGAGCAGCTCGTCGAATACGCGATCATAAAATTGTAGTCCTGCCTCATTTGGCTCACTTTCATCACCATTAGGGAAAATCCGTGTCCATGCCACCGACATGCGGAACGATTTGAAGCCCATTTCGGCGAACAGCTTGATGTCTTCCTCATAGCGATGATAGAAATCAATCGCCTCATGTGACGGATAGTAGGCTCCCTCCTGAGGCTCAAAGGACTCTAGATTGCCCAGGGCAATATTCCAAC
This sequence comes from Paenibacillus massiliensis 2301065 = DSM 16942, assembly GCF_000377505.1. Taxonomy (GTDB): domain Bacteria; phylum Bacillota; class Bacilli; order Paenibacillales; family Paenibacillaceae; genus Paenibacillus; species Paenibacillus massiliensis. Next base: position 269,041 of record NZ_KB898185.1, read on the forward strand.
GTTGCTCACCAATCGGCAGCAAGTCTACCGTCGAAAGACCTCTGCCGTCCGCCTGATAGGCTCCTTCCAGTTGATTCGCGGCAGTTGCTCCTCCCCACAAAAATCCTTCCGGAAATGCGGTCATTCTCTCCTGCATACTATATCCCTCCATAATAATTCTTATAATTCTTAGCGTTACTTATATGCGTAGTATTCCTCATGTACGTTGTATTCCACTAAGCACTGGCCTCTCTTCACAGCGCCTTCTCAGAAAAAGGAGATGAACACGAACCCTGTGCCCATCTCCAAAGATTGATGCTAATACATCTCACATGTCATCTGGTCAAGGTACTAGCGCGTTAAGCCAACACAGTCAGCAACTTATCTCCCGAGTGTATGGAGCCCCCAGACCCACTGCCTACAACATCGGCAAATTGTCCTGTATTAGCAATTACGATGGGGGTAACCAGCTCATAGCCTGCCGCCTGAATGGCGTCCATATCAAATTCCACAAGCAGATCGCCGATGCTGATCCGTTGACCGTCCTGCACATGCACGGTGAAATGCTCACCCTTCAGCTTCACGGTATCTTGACCAATATGAATTAGCAGCTCCACGCCGTCATCCGATACTAAGCCGATTGCATGCTTTGTGCGATACACCGTCTTGACTACACCATTCACTGGGGATACGACCTTACCTTGGGTAGGACGAATGGCAATGCCTTTCCCCATATGCTCACCAGCAAACGTCACATCTTGAATATCCTTCAGCTGTACAACCTCACCAGTCATGGGGCTAGCAATCTCATGTTGGCCACTAGTAACAGACTGCGGTTTGTTCTCAGGAGCTGGTGTCGGGTCAGCTTGCACTTGCTCCTTGAAGCCGAACAGGTATACGAGCAGGAAGCCAAGTACAAAAGCTACCACGACTGCAACAATCGACATCAGGAAGGAGCTATCTACTCCTGTCTCTGGATTAATCATGCTTGGGAAACCAAAGATACCGAGTCCGCCGATCATAAAGGTCTTCGTACCTGCAAGACCCAAGATTGCTCCGCCTGCTGCCGCTGCGATACAGCTCATGATGAACGGACGCTTCAGAGGAAGCGTTACCCCGTAGATCGCTGGCTCGGTTACCCCGAAGATCCCGGAGATGAAGGCAGGAATACTAAGCGATTTGAGCTTCTGATTGCGAGTCTTCAGCATGACGCCCAGCACAGCACCAGTCTGAGCAAAGGAAGCAGCGAATACCATCGCGAGAACCGGGTCTTGCTTCAGTGTAGACAGGTTGAGGATCGCCACTGGCACCAAGCCCCAGTGCAGACCGAACAATACGAATACTTGCCACAGACCACCCAGGATGATACCAGTAATTGTCGGGCTCAGATTATAAATCCAGATAGCTCCTGCACCGATCAGTTGACCCGCCCAGGTAGAGATTGGACCAATAACAATGAATGTAGCAGGTACAATGACGAGCAGCGTGAAGAAGGGAACCAGGAACGTCTTGACGACATTCGGAATCACTTTCTTAAAGAAGTTCTCAATCCGAACAGCCACATAGGTTGCCACAATAATAGGAATAACCGATGAAGAGTAAGTCATCAGTATGACCGGAATGCCCAGGAACGTGATGTGCACCGGCGATTCAAATAGTGAGCCTGAGAATAGCGTGTACAGTGCATCACCACCGGTCAGTGTAGACAGTGTCGGATACACAAGGGTTGCCCCGATGGCCATCCCCAGAAACGGCGAGCCGCCGAATTTCTTGATTGCTGTATAGCCAAGGAAGATCGGGAAGAAGTAGAACAGGGAATCCCCGGTAGCATTCAGCAATTGATAGGTTCCTGAGGTATTGCTAAGCCAGCCAAAGGACACGAACATAGCGGCGAAGCCCTTGATCATCCCTGTAGCGGCCAATAATCCGAGAAGCGGTGTAAATACACCGGAAATCATATCGATAAAGCGGCTGAACAAGCTTACTTTTTGACCGTCATTCGTGCTCTCATCCTCTACAAAGCCCTCCGTTGGGAGATTCCCCACTTTGACCACAGCCTTGTAGACATCTGGCACCTCGTTGCCGATGACGACCTGGTATTGACCTCCGCTTTGCATAACTGTAATAACGCCAGGGAGGTTTTTTAGCTCCTCCGTTTTGGCGACGCTTTCATTTTTGAGCTTGAAACGGAGACGGGTTACGCAATGGAATACACTATTTACATTCTCCGTACCACCGACGCGCTGCAAAATATCCTTGGCTAATTGATCGTAGTTGCTCATCCTGATCATCTTCCTTTCTGATCAGCATTTTTGCACCATCGTTCATGGGATGAGTACAAATTTGCTCATGGTCGTAAATGCTGCTAGGTTACAAGGAAAATTCGAAGCTCTAACCAACCGCCCTTATAGATAAAGCGCTTTCAATATCTGCTTGAATAGATTTCTACTTGCAGCAAAGATCTATCCTTGCAGAAGATAATTGAAAAAACGCAGCCTGCATAGCAGGTTCATCCAAAGTGCGAATATTACTGACGCAAAAAGGCAAAACCATACCTTTTGTCCAAAGGTATCGGTTTTGCCTGATTTAACAGTAACACCCGATCTTTGTATGCGTTTTCTTAATACTAACGTACCATCTTCGATTATGCAATAGGTCTCGCAAAATTTTTATAAAGGTAGGGCTGATGGCACACTCGCTCCTACCAATCCCCCTAGAAAATGCCTTATAATTCCCGGGTGAGAATGAGCAGCCTGCTATCCACGTTGACAACCTTTGTTCCGTTATCCAGCTCTACCATCGGCGTATCCCAGTGAGTATGTCCGCAGAATACCACCGTCTTCGGCCCGGTTGCCAGCTCACACTGGATCAGCGCTTCACCCTGTAGCCCCTGCTCTGCTAAGCCAGGGCTCTGATGCAGTAGGAGTGCATCTGGCTTGCGCTGCAGCAGCAAGCGCACGGAGCGCAGGTACGACGCCGGGTCCATGCGATTCGGCTTATCCTGACGCCCGATAATACCGCCAACCCCAGCAATCTGTATCTGATCCGCAGTCACGATGGATGGCGAAGCGATATGGTGTATCCCTTCCTCCGACTGAAGCCTCCGAGCTACTTCTGTACTGACGAGATCGTGGTTGCCGTCCACGCCGATGACCCAGCCGAAGGCCTGTTGGAACGCTAGCCATACGGGAAGGGGATTTCCACTAGCCCCCCTCCGCCCTCGCTGAGCATACAGATCTCCACACAGCAGTACTCCTACTCGCTCTGGGCGAATGTCGGGAAATTCCACTGCCAGCAAGAGTCTGACATGCTCTGGTAGCACCTCCCCAAGCAGCAGATCACCTTGAAATGCATCCGTAGACAGTTCATTATGCACAGTATTCTCTACTGCTACCTCCCCTACACTCTGCTGTGTATCCATACCTGCAGATGTCGTTACAGATGTCGAATTAGTATGCAATTCTCCAGCAGAGGAGCGACTTACAATACCTTGCAGATCTGAAGCGACAATCAGAGCATCCAGTGATGGGGGCAATCCGGTCACCGTGCCATGCAGGATCGGAAGCCAAGCTTCCTGGACGGTTCCTCCCGTCCCTGCATTGATATATGGATACTGATCCAGCGGATCGTTTCTTAGACGTACAACATTCAAGGCCATACAGCAACCTCCTTTCATCCTTCGACCTACTAGTACTTTGACCAGCTCAAAATACTCCTTATTATATATTCCACATTTTCCCTAATGAGTGTATACTTGAACATTATAACCTGACAAAGGAAGTTGTGTCTTATGAAAATGCCTGTTCTGCTTAATGTCTTCCGCATTCTGCTTGGTGGACTTATTGTGCTCATGACGTTATCTACTACCTTGGTATTATTTCTTCTCCCGCAGGAGCACACCTTCTCTCCCGTCCTTGGATCACAGGAAATTCCTTTCTACATCTGGATTATGTTCCGGACCTTGCTTATCCTGCTCCCACAGACGCTAGCCTTTATATTCATTACTCAGCGCAAATACAAGCTCAGTGTCGCTATGCTCGCCACAGGCTGCGTTATTGCCTTGTTCAGTATAACTGGCATCTCGTTGCCGATTCAGCTCGGATTGCTCCTTGTGCTACTGCTTCATGGCCCCAGCAAACAGTACATGCAGACCAAGACTCCAAGCTTGAATTCATCTATGAACAGACTTCAATCCTAGCGCCTCAGGCCAACATCTCACTTGCTCTCTCCTTCAACGCTCTGCCAGGACACGCCACATTGCCTCTTCTAGTGGTGTTGTCCTGTGTCTGTTATAGCCCTGTCTCTACTCTAGTTCTTTCTCTACTATAGTCCCTTCTTCACTATAGTCCCTACTCTCCTATATCCCTTCCTAATCAATGTTGCCCCGTGTCCATGCTCCCTATCTTCTGTTTCCTGTAAGCTAGCGGAGTCATGTTCATCGCTTTTCCGAATTGATAAATGAAGTAACTTGTGCTATTGAAGCCCACCTGATACGCCACATCCGTGACATTATTTTCAGGCCGCTGCAGCAGTAGCAGGCTTTGCTGAATCCGATAATCCATCACATAAGTCACAGGTGTCCGCTTCAGAAATCGCTTGAAATACCGGCAGCATTCCGCCCTGCTCAGCTGTCCCGCTCCTGCAATATCCTCCAAGCTAATTCCTTCCGCAAAATGTTGATGGATATAGTCCAGCATGTCCTTCATTCTGCGATTCTTCAGCATTTCGCCTTCCTTATACTCCAAGGAAAACCCGTAACTCAGCAGGCCCTTCCATATATGTGCTAACTGAATCGTGATATCCAGCTCATAATAAGCAGGTCGCTGCTCAATCAGACGATCGATTTCCATAATGGCCTCTGCAATGCTATGAGCCCAATGCTCTTGAGTATGCAGCACAAGATAAGGTAAATTCGTCGCTTCTATATACGGGAATACATAAGTGCCGAACAGCTCCTGTGAGACCACAAAGCTCGGGGACACATTCAGACAGATATAGACACATCCTGAGTCATGATAATCCGTTACCTGATGAAGTCGGCCACTATTGATGAATAATCCGTCCCCTTCATTCACGATCACTTTGTCTTCTTGAATGTGGAACATGGCCTGTCCCTTAACGACCAGAACGAATTGAAACTCCTCATGCCAGTGCAACGGGATATGCCCATTTATATTGTGGCTGATCGTTGTGCGGTAGCATGCGATAGGCAATACAGTCGTACGATGCTTGGTCAGCTCTTTATGCTGTTGATCAATGGTAAAATCCTTAATTTGCATGCCAACACCTCAACATACTTATATTTTCAGTTCTGATTATAGTATATATTAATGCATTTATTCTTTATCATAGTCAAAGATAGATACTATTTTGATATTTCATTGGAGCGATTAAATTATGAGTAGAGGAAGAGGGATATTTTTCATCATTACTGGAGCTATCTTTTGGGGGATCGGTGGCACCGTTGCCAAAAAGCTATTTCAACAATATGGGATCGATATGGGCTGGCTCGTTACGATTCGCCTGCTGATTGCGGGCGGTCTGCTCCTTGGGGTCCACACTTGCAAAAGAGGGCTAGCTGCCACCTTTGAAATCTGGAGTCATCGCAAGCTATCCATCCAGCTTATTATATTCGGAGTAGTAGGCATGCTCGGAGTTCAATATACTTATATGGCTTCTATCGACAGGGGAAATGCTGCAGTAGCGACATTGCTACAATATTTAGCTCCAGTCATGATTATTATCTATGTAGCCATCCGTAAGTACGCAATGCCGACAAGGAAGGACCTGTATACCGTAGTTCTTGCTTTGCTGGGCTGCTTTCTCTTACTGACAAATGGATCACTATCACAACTATCGGTACCGCCGGATGCAGTGATCTGGGGCGTACTATCCGGGGTTGCGCTCGCCTTCTATACTCTATATGCTGTTCGTTTTCTGGAGTCCTACGATTCGCTTGTCATTGTGGGCTGGGCGATGATGATCGGAGGAGCAGCGTTAAGCATCATCCACCCGCCTTGGCACATGGGTGCTGCGAACTTGCCGTTGGAGGCCTATATTTATTTGATCTTTGTGATCCTGTTCGGTACGATGCTGGCTTTTTGGATGTATGTCGAAAGCTTGAATAGCTTATCCCCCAAGGAATCAAGTCTTCTGGGCAGTCTGGAGCCGCTTGCCGCCGTATTAACGACTGTGTTCTGGTTACACGATTCCTTCGGATGGGTACAATGGCTGGGGACCGTCTGTATCCTTGTTATGGTGCTTTTCTTGACAGTGAAGGGAGAAGCTACATTAGAGAAGGCTTGAGCAACAAAGGTCTCGCTAGTGGAGTTATGGAGTTAGTGGAGTTAGTGGAGTTAGTTCAGATGGTTTCCTTCAAGGAAGGTACGGGCTCCAATATTCCTCCATAAAAGTATAAACAGAAAGAAGCCCCGACATTGCTGAGGCTTCTTTTCGCTTCTATGTGCTCTGCTATTACCGACTTGAGCCCTGTTATCTTCTCATCCGTGAGTCCCGCTACTTCTTCCCGAGCGCTTCATAGGAAGCCTTGTACTCGGCAGCCATGGCATCCCCGCCGCTGTCTCTCCAATGCTGGACCTGTGCTCTCCAGCCCGCCTCGTCGATATTCCCCATGATGAACTTCGTCTGGGCATCCGTAATCAGCTGCTCCAGCTCACCACCACGCTCTACAAAAGTCTGCGATCGCAGTGTCAGAACAGGATTCGGCACGATATGCTGCTCATTTCCGTATACGATCTGCTTGTTCTTATTGAACAACTCACCCTCCTTGGGCTTGCGCTCCATGTTGTAATGCTCCCCGCGTTGCGGGAATGTATCCCGATAAGGCTTCACCTCCTGAGCATCCTTATCCCGATCAATAATGACTGTGTGCTCACCTTCCACCTGATAGTGGATGCCCTCCACTCCTTTATTAATCAGATTCACCATCTCTGGCTCGAATAATTGATTAATGAACGTTAGGATTCGCTCTAATTCTTCCTCGCTGGTTACTTTAGAGGTAGGGATCGCCAGAAAACCTGTATTGCCACTCTCACCGGGTACCCGAATGCCATCCGGTCCCTGAAGCGGGGCCACATCCATGACTGCACCAGGGACTACCTTATCCAGCTTCGTCTGCACAGACTGAGCGTTGCCGCCAGATATGCGCAGGTTGGCTCTGCCCGATTCATAAGCCTTGTTCAGTTCAGAGGAATCTACGACGGCAAAATCCTGATTAATCAGTCGTTCCTCGTATAGCCTTCTAAGCAGCTTCATTACCTCGAAGAAGGTCTCATGCTCGAATTCGGGATAAAAGTTACCATCGCCATCCATGCCCCACTTGTTCGGCGCTCCTTGAGAGACAGCCAGCCGGGTGATCGTGGAGGCCGTGCCCTGATTGTAACCTTTATCAAGCATCATGCCATAGGTATCGCGCTTGCCATTACCGTCGGGATCACCCTCGGTGCTGAATTTGATAATCTCATACCAATCCTCCAGCGTCACCGGTGCCTCAAAGCCGCCCTGATCCAGCCAGTCTTTGCGATAGCTTACAATCGCGCGCCCCATATCGCGGAAGAGAGGTACTCCGTACACACGTCCATCGACGCTAATGTTATCGTAGTAGGCTTGCGGCTGCGCAGCCAAATGCTCGTATTTGGGCAAATGGTCCGTAATATCCCAGAACAATCCTGCCTCCAGCGAGTTGATCGTCGTTGGGGTGTAATTCAGCTTGATCAGCTTGGGAAGCTCATTGGAGGCGACCATAACGTTAACCTTCTCATCGTAGGCCGAGTGCGGAATCCATTGAATGCGCAGATCGGTCTGTGTGAATTCCCGCAGCTTTTCCTCTAATCGATTGGTGGGGTTCGGAATCTCACCGACCTGATTCACCACCAGGGTCAGTGGATAGGGCCCGTCGCCAAGCTCTGCTCCCTGATCTCCCGCCCCACATGCACTCAGTATACTTACCGCCAGTAGCGCGGATACAACCTTGCCAGCCCATCTTTTGTTCATTACCAGCCCTCCGTAGCAGTTGGATTGGATGATTCAGATTTTTACTAGCCTTTGACCGAGCCCAGCATCACTCCCTTGGCAAAATGCTTCTGGAGGAAGGGGTACACGAGCAGGATCGGGAAGGTGGCAAATACGATTACCGCCATCCGAACCGTCAGCGGCTGCACATCGGTCTGATCGAAGTTCGCGTCACCTACGCGGCTTTGTGCCAAGATAACAATCTCCCGCAGCAGTACCTGAATAGGCCATTTCCGGTTATCGTTGATGTAGAGAATCGCACTGAAGAACTGGTTCCAGTGGGCCACCGCGTAGAACAGACCAAATGTCGCCATAGCAGGCAGTGACAGGGGAATGACAATCTTAATTAGCACCTGAAGCTCATTGCAGCCGTCGATCTTGGCCGAGTCCTCCAGACCATCCGGGATCTGCTGGAAGAAATTCTTAAGCACGATCAGATTGAAGGCACTTATAGCACTCGGAATCATGAGAGACCATAGCGTATTCGTCAACTGCAGCCCGCTGACCACGAAATACGTAGGAATCATGCCCCCGCTGAACAGCATGGTGAACAGCACGCCCAGCAGAATCATATTTCGTCCCCGCAGATTCGGCTTGGACAGCGGGTACGCCATCAGGGAGGTAAATACGAGATTGATCAAGGTGCCCACAACGGTAATATAGACGGAGACCATCATACTGCGCGGAAGCGTATCCGATGAGAAGATATACTGGTAGGAGACTGTGGACCACTCCTTGGGCCACAAGATCAAGCCTCCTCTGGCTACCTCAGCCGGGCTTGCGAAGGATACTGCCAGTACATAGACAAATGGCAGCACACACACAATAGCGGTGAGCGCAAGCAGCGTATAATTCACTACATCAAATAGTCGATTCCGCCACGACTTGTCTTGGATCATGGCTCTCAACACTCCTTTGGAAGGAAGCTTGGAATGGATGTCACTGATTACACTGAGTACACTTAATACACGCCCTCCTCACCGAACCTCTTGGCAAGCCAGTTAGCCCCCAGTACCAGAATGAGCCCAACCAGCGATTTGAATAGACCGACAGCAGCACTGTAGCTGTACTGTGCCTGAGTCATCCCCTTGGTGTAGACATACGTATCGAATACATCCCCGACCTCCCGGTTGGTAGGGGCAATCATCAGGAAGATCTGCTCGAAGCCCGTATCCAGAAAGTTCCCCAGTCGCAGAATCAGCAAAATCACGATCGTGCTGCGAATGGCAGGCAATGTAATATGCCAGAGCTGGCGCCATCTGCTGGCCCCATCAATGCGAGCTGCTTCATATTGCTGCAGATCGACTCCTGCAAGTGCAGCCAGGAAGATTACCGTCCCCCAGCCTACTTCCTTCCAGATCGACTGCGAAATAATCATCGTTCGGAACCAATCTGCCTCCAGCAGGAAGGCGATCTTGTCGCCCGTAAGGCGATAGATCAGCTCATTCAGAATCCCGTTCTCGGTCGTGAACAGAATATAGAAGATCCCGACCACCACCACCCAAGACACGAAATGCGGAATGTAAATAAAGGTCTGCACAAAACGCTTGAAACGATGATGCCGCACCTCATTGAGCATGAGAGAAAGGATGATCGGCAGCGGGAAAAAGAAAATTAGATTGTACAGTGCCAAAATGAACGTATTGCGGAACAGCATCCAGAATTGCGGCTCACTGAAAAAGCGTTCGAAATGCTTGAACCCCACCCACGGGCTACCAAAGAAGCCCAAATGCGGCCTGTAGTCCTGAAAAGCCATCGAGATGCCGTACATGGGTACATATTTGAAAATAACAAAATACAGCACGCCTGGGAGCAGCATCAGATACATCCATTTATCCCGGACCAGATCCTTGATCAGCTGCTGCCGCTTCTGTCTGCGAAGATCACGTCGAAGTGATGGTCTACTGCCGTTCAGCGCTTCATTCGCATTCATTTCATTGACTCCCCCTCCTGCTTCGCCGAGGTTATTTGTAAGCGATTACAGATTCAATTATTTCTTGTTCCCCCTATGTACGTCTATACGCCGTTCATGACTTCATGAGAAGACCCATGGCAGTAGCACTCTCTGGCATGCATTGTGCCGGAAATGACCTAGGAGTGTGCCTATCTAAACTTTCAGCATGCTAGGGTCATGCAGAATAATCGCTAGCTCTCCTAGCTCCCTAGCTTCCTTTATCCCGGTATTGTCCTGGCGTCATGCCGAAGGCCTTGCGGAAGGCTCGAATGAAGGCGCTAATATTCGTATACATGACCTTGTTGCCGATCTCGGCAATTTTCATATCCGTCGTATCCAGCATCACCTTGGCCTGATTCATTCGATACGCGAGCAGATATTCACTGAAGGTACTGCCGACCTCCCTCTTGAACACTCGGCTCAGATAGACCGGATGAAAGCTCATGACCGTAGCACAATAGTCCAGCGAAATATCCTGATCGAATTGCTCATGAATGATGCTGACCATCTTGTGCGCGATATTGACGAATTGTCCCTCTGTCCTTTCAGATAGCACCGTGCGTATCGGCTCAAACAGCTTCGTATGGAACCAGTGGACGATCTCCTCCTTGGTCTGAAGACGAAATAGCTGCTTCAAGGTGCGCTCACTTTCCAGCACGGTAAGTATGGATATCCCCTGCTCCTGCACCATCTTCAGAATCTTGGAGGCCAGTTGCAGCAGCAGCAAATGACGCTGACGAAGCAGCTCACCCTTGCCCAGAATCTCTCCCAGATATTGCTCGAATACCTCCTGAGCCGGCTCTAATCTTTGTTCCCGCAGAAAGCCGATCAAGCGATCCTCCAGGGCTCGAAGATGGGTGTAAATCGCTGTTTGGCTCTCTCCGTTCTTCTCTACATCCTCGAAATGAACGACGATGTCGGCGCCGAGACGAAAGCGAAGGGATAAAGCAGAGGTACTCTCCTCGTAGGCTCTTACGGTATCAGAGAGTTTGCTGAAAGACGAGCTGATGCCTATGCTAACCTGCAGGCCAAGATAATGCTTCACCTGCTCCCTGATCCGTTCAGCGCTGTGTAGGAACTGCTCCCGGCAGACGGCTACATCGTCGGAATCGGACGTGAGCAAAGTCACCTGAGACTGGTATACACTGATGGGCGTGAATCTTTCTCGTTCTGGTAGCAGCTCCGCAACGATATTGCTGATCGCAAACAGCAGCAACTCTCGATCCTCCTCCTGGAAGCGCGTCTTCTGCAGGTTATCAATCTCCAAGGCAAGGACACCAAGACGCCTCCAGTCTGAGGGAAAGCCGTATCGCTCTGCCTGTCCTTGCTCCTGCTCCCCAGACATTTGACCCGTGAATAGCTTAAGCACATAGAACTCTCGTAAATAATTCACCTGCGCTCGCATCTGCTGGTCCAGCTCTTCATTGGTTCGCGCCAGGAAATGCAGGCTGCTATGAATAAAATCAAGCTCGTCCATTCTTCTCTTTCCGTGCTCATCACGGGAGCGTCGATCCAGGCTCATGGCTGCATGGAACAGCCTGTGGATCGGACGATACATCTTCCGGCTTCCTAGCAATGCAAAAGCCAGCACAGTGATGAGCAGCAGTAAGCACGTAGTTACTGTCAACACAGCCATCTTGCGCGTCTCCTCAGTCACTTGCTTCGGTGAGACGAGAGACACATAGGACCAGCCATTATATTCGGAGCTGTTATATATAACACGGACCTCATCCCCATGGATATTCGCCAGGAATGTGCCATGAAGAGCAGCCGTACGTGCCTGCTCAGCGGCAATTCTGCGGTTAATGCCACCGTACTCCTCCGCGTCAGCGTCAGTTGACAGCAGGTCTTCACCTTGACGATTGATAATGAACTGGCGTGTAAGCGGATGGTTCGGAATTAGCATGCTACGCAGCTCGTCCTTATTGATCTCCAGGATGAGCATTCCTGTAGGACTCGTGTGCCGCTTTGGCTGGAGCGGGATCTTATGAATGAGCTGCAGCGTATCCGATGGGGCGGAGGCCGTAACTGTGATTTCATCGGGATCTGCGGGCTCGGTCATGGGTTCGTTACGAGATGTGACTCCGCTACTTGAGATGCCTTGGGTAACTGTGTTGTTTGGGGCATCTATGGGATTTGTAATACCCGGAGTATTGGTGAAGTTTGGCCTTGATTCATTGGGCTCTGTATTCCACAAGATATTGTCCTTTCTGCTCAGTATGTCACCCCAGCGCTGTTCCGCTTCTCCAGGCTCCAGCTGCTTCAGCCCATAGAGATCCACCTTCCACCCGTGTTCAAGATTGATTAGTTGGACCTGATTCAGTACAGCCTGGCTTTGTAAATTGAACATCTCCAGCATGAGCTTCCTCACCTCAACGAAATCCTTGCTTGTGAGATGCTGCTTCATGACCGTATTGAATTGCGTGGATTTCTCGAATTGCAGGGCTGCATTCTCCATGGATCTAAGCAGTTGCTCCACTCGCATCTGCGTCTGGTTCAGCAGATGGACGTTGCTTTGATTCACCTTCTCTTCCATATCACGCGCAGCAGCATAATATAAAAAAATCCCGATCACAATCGTCGGGACAGCGCCTAACAGCAAGCTGAAGGTGGCGATCTTCAACATATATTTGTTCATATTCTCTCGCTCCTTCGGTGATGAGCCTTGGCTTCCATACCGTGAGCCTGTGCTTGAACATGCAAGGCCCATCCACGCTCCGCGACAGGGAGCATGAACAGGCCTGCTGGTCATGGGCTACAATTCCATATCTATGACATGTAACTTGGAAATAGAACCCACTGAATATAAAGAAAGGACAAAAGATGATCAGCATGACCATCCTGCCCTTTCCCTTCATTATAGAGCTGTGGTCAACACGTGATAAGTGAACGGTTCACGCTAAGTTGCTACAGATCCACTCTCAAGGTGCCCAACATCTTGACGAATTTCGGATCGTGGTGCGAAAAGAAAAGACTTTCCCGCGTATCGAGTGCTGAAATCTGCTCAATATCGTCCGCGCTCAACTCAAAATCGAAAATGTTGAAGTTTTCGACGATTCGCTCCTTACGCACCGATTTAGGGATAACAACGATATCACGCTGAACGAGCCAGCGCAACACGACCTGGGCCACGGACTTGTTGTGCTGCGCTGCGATGGAGGTTAGCACCTCGTTGCCGAACATATTGTTAAGCCCTTCAGCGAACGGTGCCCAAGACTGATGCTGCACTCCCTGCTCTTTCATAAAATCAGCGCTCTCATACTGCTGGTAGAACGGGTGCGTTTCCACCTGATTGACGGCAGGTACGATTTCGTTATGCAAAATGAGGTCCATCAGACGGTCGGGAAGGAAGTTACTGACACCGATCGCCTTGATTTTGCCTTCACGGTACAGCTCTTCCATAGCCCGCCAAGCACCGTAGTAATCGCCGAACGGCTGGTGTATAAGGTACAGATCCAGATAATCCAGCTGCAGCTTGTTCAAGGATTTGGAGAACGCCAGCTGGGTGCTCTCATAGCCTGCATCCTGAATCCAGAGCTTGGTCGTAATGAACAGCTCCTCACGCGGTACGCCGCTGCGCTTAATCGCGCGTCCCACGGCTTCTTCGTTCAGATAACCAGCAGCGGTGTCGATTAGGCGGTAACCAGCCATCAACGCTTCGTATACCGCGCTCTCGCACTCCTCCGCATCGGGAATCTGGTAGACACCAAAGCCGATAATCGGCATTTTCACACCGTTGTTCAATGTTACTGTTTGCATTGTATTTCCTCCCATGGCTCAAATGTATAATGATAAACGGCCATCATTCACTAGAACCGGACATCACAGCAGGTGATTTACGCTTCCAGCCGTTTTGCATTACACTAAGCTTATTACCTTCGTGTTACACTAAGTCAATCGAATATTTTATTAAGGAGGATTACATATGCATACCGTCAAAGAAGCGGCACGGATTACGGGGCTCACCGAGCATGCTGTACGTTTTTACACAGATAAAGGGCTGGTGCCAAGCTTACAGCGCGATGAGAATAATATCCGCCTGTTCGATGGAGAGTCCATCAACTGGTTGTATGGTGTCAAATGCCTCAAGCAATCCGGAATGCCGATCGAGGTCATCAAGTTGTACGTTGATCTCTGTATTGAAGGGGATGCCACGATTGCGCAGCGCTTCGAAATCATGATGGAACAAAGAGAATCGGCACTCCTTCAGCTCGAAGAAGCCAAGCAGCGCGTAGCCCACTTGGAAGAGAAGACCGCCCTGTACCAGGCCATCCTGGAGAATCGGGCCCCGGACGTAACCAATCCCGCCACTTGGGACAAAATTCGGCATATGCATTGTGACGTATTCTATTCGCCCACTGTTGGGAAGGCGTAGAGAAAGTATTCATAACTGTATCCGCCATTTTGAGCAGTAAAGAATGAAGTCTATATCCTTCTGTATTGCGCTAATATAGCACGCTGGTTCAATGAAAATAGCGACCGTTCGGGACTTTGTTCTCTCGTCCCTGACTGTCGCTATTTCATGTCTTTATTCTGTCCACTAATGAATCTGCCAGTACTTGCCGTGTAAGGCAGGAGTGTACAGAGGACTCAAGTCTCTTGAGGTGGGAACTGGCCTTCGTCATAGGACAGCTTCAGTATTTGTAGAGCCCATGATGAGGCCTCCCCGAGCAGAAGGCTCATCGCGATGAGTTCCAGATCATCGGAAATATATGCCGAGACGTCTGGACTGGACATGACCCGGTAAGACTGCTTGAAGGCTTGCTCGCGTAGAGAATGAATAGCAGCCAACTCCTGCTCGGACAGCTGTTCACGAGACTTCTCCAGGCGCTCGAACTCCGCTACCCAGTGCTGGTCGAATTCTGGCTCCTCCCGCCGTTCCAGCGCCTCTTCCTCGTTCAGCTCTCGCAGGAACTCATAATATTCAGGGGTTATGGCGCGATTATGCCATTGTCGAAATAATTCATTCATCGTCTATCCTTCCTCTCCATATCCACCGGCATCTTTGATTATGTTAGGTCGTTATAGCAGCATATTCAAGAGAGCTTGACGTAAAAGGTAGCTCCCTCTCCGAGCACGCTTTTGGCATAAATCTCTCCCTTGTGCTGTCTGACGATGGATCGGGCGATCGCAAGTCCCAGTCCATATCCGCCTTGCTTGCGGTTACGTGATGCGTCTGTACGATAGAACCGATCAAATATTCGCTCCAGATGCTCCGGTGCAATCCCTTCTCCGCTATTGGTCACAGCCAGAACTACGTCATTATGCTGCTTGGCGAGCGACACCTCCACCATCCCCTTCGGCTGCGAGTACTTGATGGCATTATCGAGCAGGATTAGAACCACCTGTATGATCTGCTCACGATTACCATGCACCGTCAGCTTCGGCTCGACCGTATATTCAAGCCGGATATCCTTCTCGAACATGACCGCTTCCATGGTGAGAACAATATTCTCTACGGCCTCACTTATGTTGAAGGTCGTCTGAATGAGATCAGGCCGCGAATGCTCCATCTCGGTCAGATACAGCAGATCATTCGTCAGCTTGGCCATCCGCTCTGTCTCGGACTTGATGTAATGCAGCCATTTCGCCTGAGACTGAATCGTCTCCTCGGAATTCGCAAGCAGTACATCCGTATTCGTGTTAATCACCGCAAGCGGTGTCTTGAGCTCATGTGAGGCATCTGCAATGAACTGCTTCTGCTTCTCGAAGGCTTCCTTCACCGGCGCTATAGATCGATTGGCAAAATACCGACTCAGGAAATAAATCACGATTAGCATCACCAACCCTACCAGTGTAAAGGTATAGATCAGATTGTTCAGTATTCCCTGGCGGGAGGTCACATCCATGAACACATACATATATCCTGTATCATAGGGCATTGAGGTATATATCCACGCATTGCCATTCAGCTTGAACTGACCCTCATTGCGTCCCTGCTTAATAGCAGTCTGGAGGGCTTCCATGTAGAAGGAATCCTCCATGTCGATCAGCTTGGAGGACACGCTGGTCTGCTGTCGATCCGCATCCGTTTCGATCATGAAAGAGACAGAACGCTGTGGAGGTCCCTCCCCCTGCATGCCACCACCAGATTCATTTCCCCCTACTGGGCGTGTTGGTTGATCTTCCGCACCAGTCCCACTGTCCATATTACCTTGCGCGCCGCGATTTGCAGGCTCTCTCGCTCCTCCTCCACTCCCATTACCCGGCATATGTGAAGGATCATCGGGCATTCGGTAGAAATCCGAGACGCGGTACAACTCCATGCGAATATCCCGGTACACATTCTGATACGTGATGATATAAATGGTTGCGAACGATACAAGCATCATGATAGATATGAAGACCAGATTAACAAGCAGGAAGCGATTTCTAAGCTTGTTGAACATTAGGTCGTCACCTCAAGCACATAACCTACACCCCGAATGGTACTGATCCGTACACTGGATTGCAGGAAGGTCAATTTTTTGCGTAAAAAGGAAATATAGACCTCTACGTTGTTGTACTCCACCTCCGAATCGAACCCCCACAGCTTCTCGATGATCTGTTCCTTCGAGGTAACCGCCTGCTTGCGAGTAATCAGCAGCTCCAGCAGTTCTCCCTCCTTGAGGTTGAGCTTCATTTCCTTGCCTTCAACCATCAGCTTGAGATGCGTTTTGTTCAGCTCGATATCCCCGAATTTCATGGCATCCTCCGGGATGACCTCCCCCTTGCGTCGTAAGGCTGCACGAATGCGGGCCAACAGCTCTTCGGTTGCGAATGGCTTGGCAATATAATCATCGGCCCCATAATCCAGTCCGCTTACCTTATCCGAGAGCTCTCCCTTGGCCGTGAGCAGAATGACCGGGGTATGCTCTCCATTCGCCCGCAATGTCTTCAGTACAGTCAAGCCATCCAGCTTCGGCATCATGATGTCCAGCAGCAGCAGATCATAAATGCCGCTCTGTGCATAATCCAGCGCATCCCTACCGTCATGCACCATATCCACCGAATAGTTATTCTTCTTCAGGATCTGAGATACCGCCTCTGCTAAATGTAGCTCATCCTCAGCTATCAATATTCTCATGCTTCGTCACCCTTTATGTCTGTATTTATCGCAACGGTTATTTTGAGGCGATTATCTTCTTCGCACGAATCACAAGACCTTTCATGCCTGGTCCACCTCGTGAATGGCCTGCTACTTACTATATTACCGATTTTTGTAGTTCCACCTTCAGTATTGCTATTCATTATAGCAAGGCAACCTTGAAAATACCTTAATGATGTACGTATGTTCCTAGCTTCGATAAGTTAATATATCGTTCTGTTTATTTGCTTAATTTGCTTATTTGCTTATCTACATTTTTGCTTATGTTCTAATTTAGATTGTGCTGAGCGGGCTGTTCCATTTATTTGTGTGGAAGCATCAGAGTATCACAAGGATCTGTTAAAGGATGATTAATAGTTTTTATTAGATGAAGGTAAAAAACATTAACGCTATGTAAACATATTTAAGATTCATTAAAGGTTCGACCTCTAAGATACAGATATCAAAGCAAGACAGCATCACAACACAAACGCACAGCACAGATGCAATTCATTACAGGTAACTCAAGCAAGCTATACATCACTTGGGCGATCCCTGACCTACCAACTTCCATTAGAAAGGATTGACTACATATGGCTATTGAAGTGTTCAACCGCTATGAAAGCAAATATCTGCTCGACTACACCGCATATCAGAGATTACTGACCGACCTGCTTCAGTATATGGAGCTGGATGATTACAACAAGCAGCATGAGTTCTACTCCATCAGTAATCTGTACTTCGATACTCCCAGCAATACCTTGATTCGCACCAGCCTTGCCAAGCCCAAATACAAGGAAAAGCTTCGTCTGCGAGCCTACGGAGTACCTGCCGACAATGCGAAGGTGTATCTGGAGATCAAGAAGAAGGTGTTCGGATTGGTCAACAAGCGCAGAACTGCCTTGAAGCTGAATGAAGCGTATGAGTTCGTAAGAACCGGGAATGCTCCGGCCCTGGCTGATTACATGAACCCTCAGGTTGTGGAGGAGATCAAGTATTTTCTAAGCTTGTACAACCTGGAGCCCAAGGTCTATCTGGCTTATGAGCGTAAAGCCCTGTTCGATAAGGGAAGTCGTGATCTGCGTATCACCTTCGACACCAACATACGCAGTCGCCGCTTCGACCTCAAATTGGAGGATGGCGATTATGGCGCTCCCCTTGTAGAAGACGGACGCTGGCTGATGGAGGTCAAGGCCGAGAAGACTGTGCCACTGTGGCTTTCCCGAATGCTCTCCGATCACGGATTGTACCGGACGAGCTTCTCCAAGTATGGCAATGAGTATAAGAAAATGCTGCGCAATGGCAGCCAGGCAGAGACAGAGCTGCACATCCCGCATAACCCAAGAGAAATGGAGCGTGTCTTATATGCTTGATACTTTATTTAATTCCACTGTGAGTGATTCCACCCTGACGCTGGGAACATCCATATTAACGATCGGCATTGCCATTCTATTAGGCGCCATCATCAGCCTGACTTATATGAAGACTAATACAGGAGCCCACTCTCAAAGTTTTACATTAACCATGGTAATCCTGCCCGTCATCGTCGCCATCATCATACTGCTCATTGGCAGCAATATTGCACGGGCGTTCAGTCTGGCAGGAGCCTTCTCCATCATTCGTTTCCGAAGCGCACCTGGTGATCCGAAGGATATTGCCTATGTCCTGTTCACGATGGCAGCTGGTCTAGCTTGTGGTGTCGGTGCTTTTGAATACGCCGTGCTATTCACCCTGATTCTATGTGTGCTGATGTTCGTCCTGAGCAAAGTGAACTTTGGTGCACGCAAGCACCAGCAGAAGCTGCTGAAGGTGACCATACCGGAGAATCTCAGCTATGAAGAAGCGCTTGATGAAGTGTTCAAGCAGTACAATGTCGGCTATGAGCTACGTAAAATCAAGACAACCGAGCTGGGCAGTCTGTATGAGCTGGTGTATGCAGTCACGCTCCATCCGGCTACCAACCAGAAGGAATTCCTGGACGCCATTCGCTGTCGCAACGGAAATCTGGACCTCTCGCTCACGATGAATCCGACACCGATGGCTGAGTACTAATTCATTGATCCATTGATTTTATCCAAGTGAGCATTATTCAACGACTGTTATCCATTAATAAATTTGTTGTTTAACCCGAATCGCATGTATTGTTCCGTTTCACTAGTTCATTCTTGAAAGGAAGATTAATGATGAAGAAAATAATTGCAGGCAGCAAACTTTGGTCTATTGTGATGATTACCGCATTGGTTACAGCTTGCGGAGGGCCAACAGGCACTTCCGCAACTACGACCTCCAGCGCAGCAGGTTCTCAAGTGAGTGCCGCGGCGGTGGCCAGCTCCAGCCAGACGAATCAGGCTACCTTCGCCAGTCTCGTGAGCTTCGATACAGCAGATCAGACAGCTATCTGGTCCGCCAGTGAGGCAACAACGATCACCTTGAATGGCACAACTGCCGCGATCTCCGGTAACGGAGCAAGCGCAGAGGCTGGGCAGATAACGATCACCGAAGCTGGTACCTATGTGCTAAAGGGGGAGCTGAGTGACGGACAGATTCTCGTCAATGTCGCTGACAAAGGCACGGTACAGCTCGTCCTGAACGGAGTGACCATACACAATGAGGATAGCGCTGGAATCTTCGTGCAAAAAGCCGGCAAAGCCATCATTACACTTGCCGATGGTACTGTAAATACAGTCACTGACGGTGCTAAATATGTGTATGCTGATGCTGCAACAGACGAGCCGGATGCCGCGATCTTCAGCAAGGCAGATCTAACCTTCAATGGAACGGGCAAGCTGAATGTCACAGCAAACTACAATGACGGGATCACGAGCAAGGATGAGCTGCGAATCGTCAGCGGAGAGTTCAATGTGAAGGCAGCCAATAATGGTATCAAGGGCAAGGATCTCGTGGCGATTCAAGCAGGTACCTTTACTATTGAGGCAGAGAATGACGGGATCAAGTCCACCAATGACACCGAAGCAGACAAAGGCTTCGTCGCTATTCAGGCAGGTACCTATCATATCCAAAGCGCTCATGATGCCATCCAGGCTGAGACAGTGCTTGTGATCGAAGATGGAACATATCAGCTAGTCACAGGTGGTGGCAGCGCCAATGCAGAAGTGAAAACAGAGCAAATGTCTGGGGGCCGAGATGGATTTGGTGGTGGCGACTTTGGAGATAGCAGCATGACTCCACCGGAGATGGGCACGCCTCCAGAGGGTGCTCCTTCAGATGGCACTCCTCCCGAGGGACTCCCAGACAACTCTACTCCCGACGGCAATAGTCAGGCTGGAACAGCAACGGACAGCAGCAGTACAAGTACAACGGTGACAACGGAAGACACAGAAAGCACCAGCGCGAAGGGCCTCAAGGCAGGCACGGATCTGATGATTCACGGCGGCTCCTTCACCATTGATGCCAAGGACGATGCATTGCACAGCAATAGCAGCCTGACCGTGAATGACGGACAGCTCAGCCTCGCTACCGGTGATGATGGACTTCATGCCGATGCAGTGCTCACCATTAATGGTGGAACCATCGAAGTAACACAAAGCTATGAAGGGCTGGAGGCCTCGATCATCACCCTCAATGGTGGCGATGTACGGATTACAGCCTCCGATGATGGTGTTAACGCAGCTGGCGCCGAAGATCTGATGGCAGACACAAGTACAGATAGCTTAGCAACGACCAGTAATGTATCTGCTTCAGCTAGCACTTCCACCTCTTCCATGAGCAGACCTGGTGGACCGGGACAGGCGACCAATGATGCGCTCTATATTCACGGCGGCACATTGACAGTGAATGCCGATGGTGATGGCCTGGATTCGAACGGCTCCATCTACATGACAGGCGGTACCGTCATTGTCAACGGTCCTACCTCTAATGGCAATGGCGCTCTGGATTACGATGGTAGCTTCGAGATGAGCGGTGGATATCTGGTAGCAGCCGGAAGCTCGGGCATGGCGCAAGCTATCTCTGATACTTCCAGCCAGAATGCCATTTCGATGACCTTTACCGAACAGCAGCAAGCGGGCACACTAGTACATCTGGAGGACAGCAGCGGCAATTCGATCCTGACCTTTGCCCCGGCTAAAAACTATCAATCCATCGTCATTAGCTCACCAGAGCTTAAGGCCGACGGCTCCTATGTTCTCTACTCTGGCGGTACCTCCACAGGAACAGCAAAGGATGGACGGTATAGTGACGGAACTTACAGTGGTGGCACCAAAATAGTCTCGTTTACCGCATCAGGAAATGTAACCTGGGTGAACGAGTCTGGAGTCACAGAAGCTCGCAGCGGCATGGGTGGCCCTGGCGGCATGGGTGGCCCTGGCGGCATGGGCGGCAGCCAAGGCGGGCCTGGTGGTGGAAGAACAAGATCTCAAGGCGCTGGCGCAAGCTCAGATTCTAATTCGAACACAGGCTCGAGCTTTACTACGGGTACCTCCACTAATTAAGTACCATACATGGGCGACAGACTATTCATCGATCATCACATAGAACAACATTTATAGATCAGTTCTTATATATCAGTTCTTATATATCAGTTCTTTTGGATAACATTTATAGATCAATTCTCAGCTAACTCTTATAATAACGCAGTAAGGCAGTCCCCTTGGTAGGTCCTTCTACCGGGGAGACTGCCTTGTTCTTTATTATCCGAGTAGTTCGGCTCAGTCCCCTGATCCAATCCACCAGAAGACTCAGAACACATGATTCGATTTACGAAGCTGTTATTAGCTCATAATCCGAGCACATACTACCGATAATATGATTTTGTAAGGGATGATTCACGAGCCTGCTCATATACATAGAACAAGTCTTGCGGTAAAATGGAAACTGTTCGGTTACAGATTCGTATATACTTAGATGTAGCTGTCCTATACATATGTCATGCGTCAAGACATGTGTCAATGACCAAGTCATTGTATTCATGTCAGAATGACAGGGTGTCTCTCACAAGAGCCATCATGCGTTATTATCCATAGGTATTAACTGTGGATCGCTCCGAGCTGTTAGCTCGTGAGATCAGTCTTTTGCAAACGGGGGAAGTAACACATTATGGAAACGTTGCGCGTATTTTTTGCCAATGCAGTGGTCCGCAGAATATTATTCCTTCTGTTGGTCGTGCTGCTCTTAGTCAGCCTGAGGCATATGCTCAGCCTGCTACTCTTGCTCTTTCTGGTGACATTCGTCATGGGGCGCCTTCAGGAGCTTGTCACACGGAAGCTCAGTCGATTATTCCCCGTCTCACCGGTGCTAGTTATTATCTTCCTGTATTTGCTGCTAGTCGGTGGGTTGCTTTACGGGATATTCAATTACATGCCCAAGCTGGTTACGCAGCTGATCGCCGTCATTGGCAGCATTAGTCATTTTCTGGACACACCGCACAATAACGAGATCATACGGTATCTGATCAGTCTACTGGAGAAGGGCGATATTAACTATCAAGCTTATCTTGGGAATGCCATAGCCTATATCACTACTCTCGGTAAATGGCTGCAGATTATCCTGATCGTTATCATTCTCAGCTTCTTCTATCTACTGCAAAGAAAGACGATCGTCCAGTTTACCGAGAAATTCCGTACCAGTAAAATTAGCTGGGCTTATAAGGAATTTGCATATTTCGGGCAACGATTCACTTCCTCTTTTGGTAAAGTAATCGAGGTTCAGCTAATGATTGCCCTCTTCAATACCGTGTTCACGATGATCGGGCTGTGGCTGTTCGGCTATCCATATTTGTTCGCATTGACGATTATGGTATTCCTGCTGAGTCTGATTCCGGTAGCAGGGGTTATCATTTCTCTGATTCCGATCAGCATTATCGGTTTTCAAGTGGGCGGCTTCATGCTGGTGGTCTGGACTTTCGTGATGATCATGGCAGTACACGCGCTAGAGACGTACTTCCTGAATCCGCGGCTATACGCCCATAAGACTAAGCTGCCTATGTTCTACACGTTCTTGATTCTGATCTTCTCCGAGCATTATTTAGGCATCTGGGGACTGATCATCGGTATCCCGATCTTCATGTTCTTGCTGGATATTCTGGAGGTTGAACAGGGTCCCAAGAAGCCTACGAACGTATAATTACGAGTACCACTAAGCTTTCAGGTCTCTATTGAGACCGACCTAAACAAACAGGCTCTTCGCTCTATACCAGCGGAGGGCCTGTTTTCAGTTCCATACCGTGTCTGCAAAAATAAAACAAAAAACGAAGAAGCATCATCGTCATTTTCCCATATGCATATGTTGCATATAGCCACAATGTAATTCCATGTAGAGCAGCATTTTTCATAGTTCGATTAGTAACACTATAAATGCAATATATAGACGATTAGAACCATTTCAATCATATATATTGCTGAATGAATATTGCTTGATGGATTTATGAAAATTGCCACTTAGATACGTTTGGCGATGTCCCGTATATTCTCGGCGTAGGCTGCAAGCTGCTGCATGGAAGCAGCGATCTCCTCTGTTCCTGCGGCCTGATTCCCGCTCAGCTCGGAGCAAGCAGTGAGCTTGACTCGTAGCTCATGGATGTGACTATGAATAGAAGTCAGCATCTCCTCCACCTCGCTGGACGTAGCACTACTTGAGTCTGCCATCGTACGAATCTCCTTCGCCACAATCCCGAAACCTCGCCCAGCATCTCCTGCATGGGCAGCCTCAATCGCTGCATTAATGCCGAGCAGCCGCGAATTATCTGCGATACTGCGAATGAAGCGGAGCATGCTGTCAGCCCGCTCCAGCTCCGTGAGCACCTGGCCTCCCAGCTCATTCAGTACATGTACCTCTGACATCAGTGTATTGGCTGCTCCTGCTATGCCATCCGACAATTCCCGAATTTCAGTTGAGCTATCGGCCAGCTTCTCAGCGGCTCCTTCAAGCGTTAACTGGTTGTGCAGACTGATTCCCATCGTCAAAATACCGAGACATTGCTGGTGTTCATCATGGATGGGCATGGATACCGATTTGAAGGGATAGCCGTAGACCTCCTCCGGCACACTGACTGTAATCATACTATTCGTATCCAGAGCCTTTCGAATACCTCCCGTTGGTGGAATCGGGACCCCAAGCTTGAGGCCTATATCCAACTTTTCTCCCGGCAAATAATATATAAATTTCTCTTGATCCGTTAGGGCAAACATTACATCCGAAGGAATCAGTCTCTGCACTAATGGCAAAGTTGCCGCTAATGAGCTCAGCATATGCTCTAGGCTGTTTGATGCGTCTTTGTTTGTCATATCCACCATCCTCATTTCTCATGCTTACATTACAAGTCTACTAAGTATATCGGCTACCAGGTTGATTTAATATGCGCTTATTTACATCTGAATCACACAGAATATGTAACTTCGAAAAATGTAAATATAAGTCATAGAAAGCGCTTGCAATTCTTGGGGATTTTGCTATATGATGTTGCCATGAACGTTAGCAGCCTAAGTCTTGCACCGAGATAAGACGGTCTATATCTTGAGGGCGACAGGAGGGGTGTCCGGAATTGATCGTGTTCACAGCTTATACAGCTGCAACCAGAGCATGCTTATGCCAATCCATCAAATGATGGGGTAATCCATCTGTGATGGCTGATCGTCCTTATTCTTTTAATCTCTATGAAATGAGGTACGTACATGAAGAAAAACTATTGGAACATGCTGACCGCGTCTGCCCTTGCTGCCGTCTTATCTCTTAGTGTAGTGCTGCCAGTCGGTGCTGAAGATGCCATTTTTGAAAACGTTAACATTTCTCCTACCGTCAATGGAGTTACAGCGGACGTGTATGCCAGTAGCCTGACTCTCGCCGGGGCCAACAGCGTCTATGATCTGAAGGGCTTCTCAAGCGGGAATACCGGGGGCGGGATCATCGCCGAGAGCAATACGACGCTGTATAAAAAAGTGTATACGGCCTCAGATTTGGCTGCAGCTTTGAAGAAAAACTCCGGCGTCAAGGTTGTAGAGATTATGAACGACCTCAATCTGGGCTGGAATGAACTACCGAGCGATGCCAAAAAGTCACCTTTTGCTGCACATAACTCTCCTCTCACCCATCCTGTGCTGCTGCAGACCGGAGTCAGTAAGGTAACCATTGACGGCTTCGATGGACTGACCATCTTCTCTGCGAACGGCTCCAAGATCAAGCATGCTGCCTTCACGATCAAACGGAGTTCCAACGTCATCATCAGGAACCTTGAATTCGATGAGCTCTGGGAATGGGACGAGTCCAGCAAGGGTGATTATGACAAGAACGACTGGGACTATATCACAGTGGAAGAGAGCGACAAGGTATGGATTGATCACTGTACCTTCAACAAAGCCTACGACGGGTTAGTTGATTCCAAAAAAGGAACGTCTGGTGTAACTGTGTCGTGGTCCCTCTTCAAAGGGGACGACCGTTCCTCTAATAGCTGGGTAACCCAGCAGATTAACGCTTTGGAAGCCACTCGCTCCGCATACCCCATGTACGATTATCTGCGTAGCAGCGCTGTTGGTCTGAGCAAGAATGATATCATTGCCGTGGCTAGCTCCCAGAAAAAAGGACATCTCGTCGGTGCCAATGAGCTAGCGTCAGATAACCCTGATCTGAGCATTACACTGCATCATAATTATTATGTAGACCTGCAGGATCGCTTGCCTCGTCTTCGTGGCGGAAATGCACACGTGTACAATGTCGTTGCGGATAGCTCCGCTGCAGAGCAGGCGAGCAAGATCATTACTCCTGCAATGGCAAGTGCCATCTCCTCCAAAGGATATAAATTTGGTGTTACCAGTAACGGGGCAATCTCTACGGAAGGTGGAGCTGTACTCGTCGAGAAATCACAGCTCATTGGCATTCAGTATCCGCTGCGCAACAACCAGAAAAATGCATCGAATGCCACATACACTGGCAAGATTAAGGCCATAGATACCATCTACACCTTTAACGGCCAGACGTTCCGTGGAGGCAGCGAGACAGCTAACAGCCCATTAGCACCTATACCAGCAACGGTAATCCCCTTCTCGTGGTCAGGCATCTCCTCACTGCCTTACAGCTACAGTCCCGAGGACCCTGCTGGGCTGAAGACTCTGCTTAGCGGCAATAACGGAGCAGGTGCAGGAAAGGTGTCATGGGATAAGCAGAACTGGCTTAAGACATCCTACTAGATTCGCCTATTATCAAGAAGCGACAAACCCTATTGTGGTTTGGTGAGTTGATGAGTTGGTGAGCCCGATGGACTCAATGAACTTGGTATAGTACCCCTTCGATATGGGGACGATACGCATAGCCAAGATCAGCTAATAAAGATAAGGAGTTGTTCGACTCATGCAGTCTAACCAACCTAACCAACTTAATCAACCTATTCAAACTACGCAGTCCATGCAGCCACTCCAATCAAACACCAATACGCGTGAGACCTTCGTCGCTGTACAAAAAAACGGTGACGGTGATCTGACTGCATTTCAGACCTCAAGCGGGCGCGTATTGGATTATCAGCAAGCACTGCTGGAGGTTCAGAATGGTGCCATCGCTGGGGTCAACGTATTCAAGGGAAAAGACGGGGAAGCCTATATCCGCGGTGATGCTGACGGAGATCCGACCAACAATCTGGACCAGCTTCCCCTATTCTGATTTTATTTCAGAAGACATCAAGAGAAACGACTCTGACGTCATTCATTGCATCACGATGAATGGCGTTTTTTTATTATGCATTGCTGTATTTTTCACACTGGCGTCATTCAACAATCACAGCATGATTTCATGAATTTGCAAATACTTGTACATAATCGAGCAAATAAAGTCACGATTTCCCTCATCGGATATGATTCGAAATACTCAAAAAATAACCCCTCCTCAATAACGATAATAAGGTCTATATAACTATAAAATTTCATATTTTTCGCAATTATCTATATAAAATAGTTCTTTAGACGGAGTTCTTTTGTAAGTATCATGACTTTATAATATTGATTGTGAAAAATGGTAATTTTAAGGAGGAAATCACGTTGAGAAATCGAAATATTGGCTTCACTATTATGCTGTTAGCCTTGCTTTGGGTCGTTTTTCCAAGTACATCCATGCAAGCTGCGAACCAATATAGTGGGGGACTGCTGAATCAGGCTGAACTTAAAGTAGGTCCCGCTGTAGGTAGCAGCACCGCAACGACTACTCTATTGACCGATGGAGATGGCAACACAAGATACCTGCTTGCAAGTGGTAATCTAGTCTGGTACACCTTTTCATCGCCCCAAAATATTTCAGCTGTTGTATTAAAGAGCGTGTCGATGAACTCAACCATTGAATTTTATGATTCTAGCAATAATCTGATTACCTCGTTTACGCCAACATTAAATGATGCTGTTCAATCCTTGCCCACACCTGCAAACAATGTTGCCACTGTAGTATTGAAATCAAAAGCCAGTGGTTACCACTATGAGTGGAATGTCTTTACGACACCATCAGCTCCTCCTGCTGCAACAAGCATTAACTGGATTCAAGCTGGTGACAAGAGCATTGACATGAACTGGAACAACACGGAAGCCAAAACTTACAACGTGAAACGTGCCAACTCGACAGGCGGACCTTATACGGTTCTTGCCTCTGTGTACGGTACCTCTTACACTGATAATTCGGTTAACAACGGAACAACATACTACTATGTTGTCTCCTCTGCCAATGAGGCTGGAGAAAGTGTAAATTCTCCCGAGAAGAACGCAACACCTAACTCAGGCAAATATACTGGTGGGTTGCTTGACCGAGTCACATTAAATGCTGGCCCGTCCACATCAAATAGAACTGCTACGGTTCGGGAATTGACAGATAATAACGCTAGTAGCCGTTATCTCTTAGCCAATGGCAATCTAATATGGAATACTTTCGCAGCTCCGCAGACCATTTCAGCGATCATTTTGAATGGAAGTCTGACTTCAACCATTGAGTTCTATGATGTGGACAGCAATCTGCTGTATGCCTATAAGCCTATAGCAAATGACACCGTACAGTCTTTGCCTGCTGCAGTGAGCAATGTGTCAACAGTTGTCTTGAAATCAACATCCGCTGCGTATTTTTACGAATTCAACGTATTTTCCACCCCAACTGCAGCCCCTGCAGTCCCGGTAATCAATTGGATTCAGGGTGGAGATGCGACGGTCGACCTGTACTGGGGTTCAACTGCCTCCAAATCCTACAATATCAAGCGCTCAACAAGTAAAGGTGGTCCCTACTCACTCTTAGCATCGACCAGCGGGACGTCTTACACAGATACATCCGTTCTGAACGGAACAACCTATTATTATGTAGTTTCTTCTGTCAATGAGGCAGGTGAGAGCGCTGACTCAGCCGAGAAAACGATTACTCCGAACAAGAGTAGTTACACAGGGGGGCTGCTGGACAGAGTCGCACTTAATGTAGGCACTTCCATCACGACACCGACTGCAACCATTCGTGAGTTAACCGATAATAATATAAATACCCGGTCACTTCAATCAGCCGCCAACCTGATCTGGTATTCCTTCCCATCTACAGTGGAAGTATCTTCGGTTATTTTAAATAGTAATAATATTGCCTACTCAACCATTGAGTTCTATGATCGTGATAATACCTTGCTGTACGCCTATACGCCTACAGCCAATAATACCGTAGAAAGCTTACCGCTCCCTGTTCAGAATGTCTCAACCGTAGTGCTTAAGGCCAGATCAAGCGTGTATCAAAATGAATGGAATATTTTCGGAAAGAGCTCCGATGGCCCTCCAGCCGAGCAACTGAACTTGACCGCTGCAGCTGGTAATGGAAAAGTCACATTAAATTGGAACTCTATTGCCAATGCCGCTAATTATGAAGTACAGCGTGGAGCTGTCGCAGGTGGTCCTTATAGTGTGATTGGCACGGTTGATGGAGCAGTTAGCACTTTCGAAGATAAAGACGTAGTGAACAACACGATTTACTATTATGTCGTTCGGGCATTCAACGGAAGCGTTGAGTTAGCCTTGTCCAACGAAGCTAGTGCGACTCCTCAGAGCACTGGTAATCCAACTGAGCCTCCGGTAGATACGAGCGGGGACAGAGCCTTGCTCTCCATCATGATTAATACAGGGGAGATTAAAGAGTACGATCTTTCTATGAATGAAGTAAATGCCTTTATTAGCTGGTATGAGCAGCGGGCATCTGGCTCGGGTTCCGTTACGTTTGCGATCAATAAACACAGCAATAACAAAGGACCTTTTACAAGCCGCAAAGATTACTTAATCTACGACAAGATTATTACCTTCCAAGTAGACTCGTACAGCAACAACTAGAATCACCATTGCGAAGCATAACGAACTGAAATATATAGGCTGTAATGTAGCAAATCCAGGGCTTCTCAAGCTCTGGATTTTGTTGTGTTACAAAGCTCCGTACTACTGTGTCATCAGAAAGTCTGCTTAAAATGGTTCAACACATAAAATAGAAGAGTATAACTGCTTTATTCGGGAAAAGCTTAAAGAAGGTCACGAGCGACACCTCAGCCAATCGACAGATATGATCCACCTTCACTTCATGGCGCATACGTCCCTGCATGAAATGCAGGCTGCTCCATAGATCGTAATTTTGGACTTCGCTGTCTTCATTCTCCACCAGGAAGTGTTGTAAAAGGCATTCGCATCTCTGGTTCAAAATTTTGAAGATCTGGTGTAAAACACTCTCACTTATTGGAAAAAGCTTATTCGAATTGCCAAATAACGTATATGTACAAGTATATCCTCGTTGCTCTGATAGCTGTTATGACAGATTGAACTGGATGATGAGCGCTGCGTCTAACTGGTTAAGCATTAGTCCAATTCATTAAAGAACTACAAGGAGGCTACACAAAGATGTTCAAACGTATGGATGAGATTGCAATTGAAATTCCTAATGTCGGAAAGCCAGACCCTAATGCTGCTGCTGCGGTACAGGAGCTTCTAGGCGGGAAATTCGGTGAAATGTCAACTTTGAACAACTACCTCTTCCAGTCGTTCAACTTCCGCTCCAAGGAAAAGTTAAGACCTTTCTATGATCTGATCATGAGTATTACCGCCGAGGAATTGGGCCATGTCGAGCTTGTCTCTCACGCGATAAATAAATGTCTGCAAGGATCTACCTTCCTTCAGGACCCTGATCGAACACCGCTGGACGGCGTAAAGGACGCTCGCTTATCCTACCACTTCCTAGCCGGAGGCCAAGGAGCCTTGCCCGTCGATTCCATGGGTAACCCGTGGAACGGTACTTATGTCTTTAATAGCGGTAACCTTGTAGAGGACCTGCTCCACAACTTCTTTCTGGAATGCGGGGCCAGAACCCACAAGATGAAGGTATATGAGATGACAGACCATCCGGCTGCCCGTGAAGTCATCGGCTATCTGCTGGTCCGTGGTGGCGTTCACGTCATAGCCTATGCCAAAGCACTTGAAGTGGCTACCGGGGTCAATGTTACAAAGCTGGTGCCTATCCCCTCATTGAACAACAAAGCCTTCAACGAAACCCGCAAGTATGAGGATAAAGGGACTCACAGGAAGCTGTATACGTGGAGTGACAAGGACTTTACAACCATTGACCAGATCTGGAAAGGTACTCATCCTGAGGATGGTTCCACATTGGAGGTCGTGCATGGCGTTCCAGCAGGCGCTTCTATTCCAGAGGCTCCAGCAGTAGAAGAAGAATTTGCCCCTGGTATATCCCAGGACGAATTCAACGAAATCGCCAAGCGGCTCAAGCAGGCAGGAAATATCAGAAGCTAGACCAGCTGGCAGCTGAAGGATAACGCAAGGCTGTAATTCATTGAGGAGCTCCCTAGCTCAATAGCTAACCATGATTCGTTGTAGGCTACGTCATTCGCAACAGCAGGAGATTGTTGTTGCAACGAATTCCCTCCTGCTGTTGTTTTCAATATCGTTCATGCTTCTTCTACAACAACTCCCTGTGTCTCGTAGGGATAATCAATGCCACGCTTCACCTGCTCCTTCGCTTCCATACCCAGAAGTAACTCAATCATATACAGTCCGAGGTCAATCGAGGTGGATACACCGCCAGCAGTGATTACGCGCCCATCCTGTACGATTCTAGCCTGCAAAACCTCGCTTACATAGGGTTCGAGCAACGCATATTGCAGCGGATGGGTAGTTGCCTTAATATCCTGAAGTAGTCCAGCTGCCCCGAGCAGCAGAGAGCCTGTACAGACAGAGATCAGATATTGCGCGTGCTCGGCCTTCCTCAGCCAAGTTACAAACTCCTCATCATACCGCAATTGGCGTGTACCCATTCCACCTGGAATGAATACAGCATCATAGTCTGACAGATCAGGATTGACGTTGTCGATCTTGATGGTAAGACCGAGCTCATCACGAACCTCTGTATGGAGGGCACAAATATCAAAGGTTGCGTCTCTCGTGATGTCAAAATACCGTAGTTTTGTGATCACATCATAAAAGCCTATGAAATCCAGGAAAGTAACCCCATCAAACAGCACCAGAGCAAACTTCATAGCAAGTCCTCCTACTCCACAAAAATACGGGCCATATAATATTCATCCATGTATTGTCCACGAATTCGAATGGAGTTTCTCTTGACTCCTTCAATATCAAAGCCCTGCTTGGTGTACAAGGCAAGTGCAGCCTCATTATGTGCCATCACTGTCAATTCAAGCCTAGTAATATGGTTCGCCTGTCTCCAATGCTCCAGTGCTCCGAACAATTGGCTGCCTAGCCCTTGGTTCGAGTATTCACGTAATACACCGATAACCAGATAGACACTATGACGAATCCGCGCCAATTCACTGCCCCGTGCAACTAGATGACCTACCAGACGCCCTTCGTCCTCCGCTACAAGAATGGTTGAATGCTCAGCATCCATCAATGGCTGGTTGATGAATCGATGCTGCTCGACTGAAGTCGTTCGCTCATCAGGCTCCAGCAGCATGAATTCGCTCTCCTGATCCAGCGCAGAGCATAATTGAAGATGCTGTTCCAGATCAGCTTCTGTTAACGGCCTGATCATTATCATATGTATATTTCCCCTCCTATGAATACACCCTGCTTATCAAATTCTCCTAACATTGTAGCAGGAAGCGTGGAGGGTTTGATGTGACATCGGATCTCCATCCGGCATTTAATAATCGCGCTTGTTCCCCTTTTTCACATATTCCCATTCGACCTCCACATTATGCCGTACTTGCTTCAGCAGTCGATAAATCGTCTGGGTCTCTTCCTCGGAAAGTCCTGCAAGCGCCGTCCGATTAGAATATTCCCCTTCTCTACGCAAAACAGGGTAGAGACTTGTCCCCTTCTCCGTGGGATAGAGCTTTTTGATCTTCTTATTCCGATCATCTTCTCGCTTCTCAATAAAGCCTTGCAGCTCCAGTTTGGCTATGGCACGAGCCGCCGTTGTACGGTCCACCTTGAGCATCTCTGCTACCTTCTCCTGAATCGTTCCAGGGTTCTCACATATTCGCACCAGATATAGGTATTGTCCTTTGGTAAGCTCAAACTCCTTGAATTCAATGTTGCTGATTGAATCTAATGCTCTTGCGATCATTCCGATTTCACGGAGAATTTCTGGCATACACACACCCCTCATTTTGTTGCATTTACAACAATAATCATTTCATATATACTCATCTTGCGACCTAGTTTTATTATGACGTGGTGCACGGACTAAATCCAGAGAGGATGAACACGAAGTGAATGTGAAGAGAATAACAGAGGACTTTGATCTACAACGTGTGATGAACATTCGCAAGGAAGTATTTGTCCTTGAACAAGGCGTTCCTTTGGAAGCCGAATTTGACGAGTTCGATGTATTGGATGGCTTATGTGAGCACGTACTGGTATATCATGAGCAACTCCCCGTAGGAACAGGCAGAGTTCGGCAAGTAGACGGGACGGGCAAGCTGGAGCGAATCTGTATCCTCTCCCCTTATCGCAAGTATGGACTTGGCAAGGTGATCATTCAGGCACTGGAAGAGGTGGCGCGGGAACAAGGTCTCTCCCAGGTGAAGCTTCATGGACAGACACAGGCCGAAGGCTTTTACCAGAAGCTAGGCTATCAGACAGTATCGGATGTCTTCATGGAGGATGGTATTCCTCACGTGCTGATGACGAAGACACTTTAGGGACCTCTCCCTTGATGCACTACTTGTCGGATTATCTCAGGAGGTAGGACTCCCATCACATAAAAACACCTGAACATCCAAATAATGAATTGAACCACAGTTGATCGGGTTAAGAACCAGTAGCTACTCGATCCAACTGCCCATAATGAGGAGGTTCAATGAATGAGAAGATACCCATACGCCTTAATCCTGAGTGCCTGTGCATTGGCTGTAATGATTAGCATAAGCACTGCATGTCCTGTAGGAGCAACTAGCGCTGCTACAACTGGAGCCGCTGCAACCGAAATGCATAATACACATAAGCCACAGAAGCAGCAAACACTTACCTTTGTTCTCGTCCATGGAGCATGGGCAGATGCTGCTTTTTGGGATCGGACGGCTGAAGCTCTACGCAAGCAAGGGCATACGGTCTATGCTCCTGAATACGCTGGCCATGGCAGCCTCTATAACCCCCGCGTTACTCACGATCAAATCGCCGACTCTGTCGTCAAATATATTAAGGACAAACGTCTCAAGCATTTTGTACTCGTCGGTCACAGCTTTGGGGGATCTGTCATTCAAAAGGTGGCAGAGCAGGTACCTGAGCGAATTCAGCGTCTGGTCTTCTGGGATGCCTTCGTCGTGCCTGACGGGCAAAGTGTGGCCGATCAATTCCCGGCACCACTGCGGCAAGCATTCCAACAGCTGCTGGACGCCTCCGGCAACCGTACGATTAATCTGCCCTTTCCCGTCTTCCGGGACACCTTTGTGAACACAGCCACCTTGCGGCAGGCCAAAGATATCTACAGGAAGGTTAAGCCTGAGCCGGGCGGACCTCTTTTTGAGCCACTAAAGCTCAAGTCCTTTTATCAGCTAGGTATCCCTAAGAGCTATCTCTTTTTGACGTCCGACATAGCACTACCGCAGACGCCTTTCGGGTTCCACCCCGCACAGAGCAGTCATCTTGGTCAATACCGCCTTATTGTTGGCAAAGGTGACCATATGACATCAGCCTTCGTCCACCCTACCTATCTTGCGCATAAGCTGTATGAGGCAAGCCGGGACTGAGCTCAAGCGGCACTGCAGGATTCTTCCTTCCACAAACTCACATGTCAGCAAGCGACAGCCATCCCACAACTAGGGTTAACTATCGCTTGCTGCGAATCACTTATACTTTTAGCAAAGCTATCCGGTTATGGGTTGTCAGACACTAAGTTCAAATGCTCAGTTCATATGCTTAGTCCACATGCCAAGTTCATGACCCGCTCATTCACTCAGTTGCTCAGCCCATATGTTTGACAATCATTTAGGCTCTCTACCCCAAAGTAGCTGCCCACCTGCATAGACTGGAATCTCCGGACGCTCCATGTAAGCGGTTGCTGAAGAGTTGAAAGAATAATCATCAGCCTGATTATAATTACTCCAGTCGTTCTTCACGATGCGTACTTGAATGTCCAGACTTTGGCCTGCAGGTAGAATACCTGCTCCTGCTCCAAAGCCAATCTCGGCGTAGGTATCTGCCGTGACGGAAGGCTGGGTTACCTTCTTGAAGCTTCCTTTCAGATGTTCTGCCCCGACAGTAGACCAGTCGAAGAAGATCTGCTGCCCCTGCTCTCCATTAGCTGTATAGTAATAACGCAGAGTGACATCCGACAACGCCATAGCCTCACTTCCTGTGTTCGTTAGACGAATCCGCGGATTCAGCGTGTTGGAAGCAGGTGCTGTCGTTCCATTGTAGGCTGCCACCTTCAGCGCCCCTTCGGGAAGTGGGATAGTTGGCGTTGAATCCAGTACATTTAAGGTCAACGTAGCAGGATTGCCACTGCTGAAATGGAAGACCAGTGCATGGTTCCCCTTCGTCAGCTCGGATAGATAGTCCTTCAAGATCGTGACTGTCGAGCCGACAACGGTGTAATCACGGCCTTCGACAAGTGTTGTTGCACCGCTGCGAACATCAGTCAGTGTATTCCCGTTAGGTGTGATAGTAACCTTCACATCGCCCGCCACCTCGGGATTGAGATCGAAGGTTGCGCTTTGTGGAGTAATGGATGCCGATTGCCCTGGTCCTGGCAGCTGCGGCGTATTCGTCGGATCGGCATATAGAATCCCCCGCCCGTTCGTACCCAGATATACGCGTCCATAGATTCTCGGATCGCCTGTAATGGCTACATTTATAGATGCATATTGATGTTCATCATCGTTAATACGAACCCAGCTTGCGCCAGCATCATCCGAGCGGAACACACCGCGCACATCATCGACCTTGGCACTTGTATAGATTGCCATGTAATTCTGATCTGGCGCTGCCTTACCAAAGCCTACCACGTTAGCCTCCTGCACATTGGAGAGCTTGGTGAAGCTGGCTCCCGAATCCGTCGAATGCCATAATCCGTACAATCCGTCCTTCGAGCCTCCTGCTAGCCAGATATCCCCTTCACGTCCTGGCATGGCCTTGAAGTCCAAGTCACCGCTGCCCGGCAACCCCGTTGCCGCTGTCGCCGTGAAGGTAGCTCCCCCGTTGTTACTCACATAGAAAGTCCCAGCCGAGAAGCCATAGAATTTATCCGGATTCACCCGATCCGAAGCTACCTTAGCACCTGCTGGAATACCCGTGCTGAGCGTCCACGAGTTACCTGAATTTGTTGTGTAGTACACACCTTCAGCAAGACTCCAGACGATAGCCTCTCCATCCGCAGCCAAGGCTACTGTGCCTCCGCCTTCCTTGGTCTGAGGATGATTGGCAGTGTACCAGTTCGCTCCTCCGTCACGGGAGAGACCAAAGATTTTGGCAGTCGGATAATTGGCATCCACTCCTCCAGCTCTTACGACAAAGCCAGGGTCCAGTTCAGCATAATCCAGACTGAATGAGTTAGAGGGATTCAGGTGCATTCTGGTCGGCACTGCATCCAATTGAGTATGCCTGAATCCGCTGATATCAGCCAAGGCACTGATTAACGGTGCTCCCGTAGGTGGACTGATCAAATCTCGAACGTACGTCTCCTCAATCCCCTTAGCCATAACGGAAATGTCTATTTTGCCATTAGGCTCGTCCCATTTGGTGACGTTATCGCTTCCGTATAGTGTAGCCCCGGTTCCATACATCATCCGATCACTATCGAACGGGTCAATCTCCAGATCACCGATCATCCAGCCGAGCTTAGGTGTAGTCTCCGGTGGAGCAGGATGCGAGCCAAAGTCAAGCCAAGGAGCCGCTGATATATCTTGCTTGTACTTGAGCTTGCGGCCTGGATACCCGTCCCATTCCCAGATTGGGCTCCATGTCTCCCCGCCGTTGGTGCTCCGATAGATCTGTTCATCGGGCCACCAGGCATTTAACGAAGCGACCATCACAGTGTCAGGGTTCTGTGCATCCACAGTCAGGCCGCCGAATCCGAAGTGCAGATCAGGATCATTCGATTTGAGTGGGCTGACGTCTGTCCAGACACCTGTAGCTGTATCCAGCTTCCATACCGCCCCTTTCTCCCCACGATACGGCCCCGCCCCGTCAATGTAGCTGATATACAAGTCACCGTTCGCGGACAGCACACCATGGTGCGGTATATAGCCTGTAGGCTGGCCCGGGATTGCAGTCCATGTCACGCCCCCGTCTGTGCTGCGGAACACACTGTTGCTCTTATCCGCGACACCAACATATATCGTCTGGGTAGCAGTGCCCGGCGCACTTGAGGACTTGTCGAAGGTAATCCAGGATAACCCCACGATGTCGCCCTGATAAGAGTCCCCGGGAACCTCAATATAGGTGCCCGGATTCGGGAAAGCATTTACTTGCGTCCATGTGGCCCCATAATCAGTGCTCTTCCATAATCCATTGCCGCTACGTGCTCCAAAGTACAAAATATTATTCTTATTGGGATCAACAGCCAGCCGCTCTCCCATCGACCGTCCAGGCATATTGCCACCT
Organism: Paenibacillus massiliensis 2301065 = DSM 16942; assembly: GCF_000377505.1. Classification (GTDB taxonomy): domain Bacteria; phylum Bacillota; class Bacilli; order Paenibacillales; family Paenibacillaceae; genus Paenibacillus; species Paenibacillus massiliensis. Next base: position 306,065 of record NZ_KB898185.1, read on the forward strand.
ACCTTGAACGGAAGCTGTGTCTCTGCCCAAGTGTTCCCCCGATCTGTAGAGCGCAATATATATCCATTATCGGGGTCCCAATCATTCGTGTACGTCCCCACAGCCATGTATACCCGATCGGGATCGACAGGGTCCGTGGCTAGCGCATCGACCCCATTTTTGTTCCAGTCCTCGAATCCGACCCAATCGGTTAGCGGTATCCAGCTTTCGTCACTGGGATTCCAGCGATAGGCACCTCCTATGTCAGTGCGTGCATAGATCAGATCCTGTTCGCTTTCATTAAAAATAATCCCTGGAATAAACCCGCCACCTCCACCTGTGACTACACTTTTCCACGCATAGGATTCACTAGGTGCCGCCTCCAGCGAATTTGGAAGCGCTAACATAAATGAAGAACCTAATAGTGTCGTCGCCAGCACCATCGTTCCCCATTTGCGACCCTTTCTTAGCCTCGACATGACAATCCCTCCTTTTTCATAGTGGATGAATGTGTTCAACCTCTGAGAAAATAAGAAATGAATGCTCATCATCACCTCACTTCCTTCAGCATGCCAGGAACACGATGCGACTGAACGATCTGTGGCTTCCTGCGGAATTATCCCTATCCACGGAAGTTGTCCAATGCGTCGGTTAAGAAAGGAATCATTTTCCTTTCAATATCTTAACACAAACGACTCCTTGCATCCATAGTTTCAGCTCAAAAAAAGTAAAAGTTTTACATTTTTAGTCAAAATGAAAACACTGTATGCCGCATCGCACACAGTGTTCTTCATTCCTCTATACTTGCATATTTCCTACCTACGTATCTCCAATATATCCACTTAATTTTCGCTACCTGCTCTGCTTACATTGGCTTGTGGAGCAAGTATATTAAGGCTTGTCAGGCCTTTCCTGCTCCTGTTGAGCCTTTGCAGAGTGCGACGACTCGGACTCCTCCACTATGGGGTGATGCATATTCGCATCATAAGGCTCCTTGCTTGATTGTTTTCGTCCATTCCGTTCATTCCCCGCCTGTCGGACTGGAGCCAACTCTTCAGCCAGCTCTACTGACACTGGAATATAGGCTGGAGCAGGAGCTGGACCTTGCAGCTTGGACTGCGGCGCTATGGCTTCCACGCTACTGCTGGCTGCGAGCCGCCTACGCTGCAGAAGTGCGCGAGATAGATATATCGCAGTGAACAAGACCATGAACGACAAACCTGCTATCAAGCCGCCTCCCTGCCCCGGAATCAGTGGCATACTCACGATAATGACAAGCAGACCTGCAATTGCGAGCCACGAGGTATATGGAAAGCCGCGCATTGGTTGTGAGGCAGCCAGAGGGCCTCTGTTCCTGAGACGTAATCTGTAGTGGCTTAGCAGCATCATGACATATGAGAATAACAGGGCGAAGCCACCTGAGCTGACCAGGAACAAATACACACTTTGCGGCAGGAGCAACCCAAAGCCAAGTGCAGCCAGCATACCACTACCAGAGATGAGGATCCCACGATAAGGGATATCAGAGCTGTCCTTCATCCAGCGAGGTGTGTGCCCTTCCTCCGCCAGTGAACGCAGCATTCTGCCTAAGCCAAACACGGAAGCCAGCATCGTCGAGAGGATCGCAGACACGAGTACAATGTTCATGACTGTGCCAGCCCAACCAAGCCCATAGACCTGAAGTGCGGACACGAACGGGCTAATATGCTCGGATATCCGCTGTGGAGGCATCAGCATGAACAAGGAGATCATCGCTAGTAAATACAGGGTTACTAACGTAATCAACGTATACCGGATCGCCTTCGGAACGATAATGTCCGGCCGAGTCGTCTCGGAGGCTGCCAGACCAAGCACCTCAAAGCCCGCATAGGTGAACATGACCATCAGCATGCTACCAGCAACCCCACGAATGCCACCAGGCAGCCACGCGCCATGGATCAGCTCATCTACGCCTAATGGACGTTGCTGTCCCGAAAAGGTCACAGCGACCAGAATTCCAGCTACGACGACGAAGCCCACTATAGCCGCCAGCTTCACCGCCGCAAGCCCACTCTCCAGCTGACTGAGTCGCTTTGCACCGAGCAGATTCAACAGGGTGACAGCAATAATGATTAGCGCCCCAACCAAAGGTAGTGAGATTCCGGGATACCAGCCTTGCAGGAGAATCGAAGCCGCCGTAGCTTCACTAGACATCGCAAGCACCAGTCCACTCCAATAGACCCAGCCTACAATGAAGCCTGCCCCCTTTCCGAAAGCCTGCTCTGCATAGCTACGGAACGACCCTGCCACTGGTCGCCCCACGGTCATTTCAGACAACGCAGAGAGAATGAAATACACGAGAATTCCGCCCAGGATATACGCGAGTAGCACCGACGGTCCTGCTGCGCGAATAGCAACAGATGATCCGAGAAAGAAAGACCCACCGACCACGGTTCCCAGCGCCAGCATCGTCAAATGCCACACCGACAATCCTTTATTGTGTTGATTGTTATATGTCTGCTTATCGTGAGCCTCCATAAGTGTCCTCCCGTACTTGTGTATACGAGAAGTATTTGCATGCAATGCTATGCTTAACCAAGTTTTTTATAGATAGGCATGCTAATGGTCGCTCTTGAAAAGTTAAGAATTACAAGATTAGTAGACAATGACCGATATATACACATGTAAAACACTACTCTCAACGAAAGGAGGCGTACACGATGGATATTGGAGCTTTATCCATGGCCATGAGCCAGGGCTCGCTTGCTCAAGCAGCCAGTCTGAAAATGCTGTCCGTATCTAAGAACATGGCAGAGCAGCAGGGTCAGCAATTAGCAGAAATGATCCAGAGCGTACCCCACCCGAATCTGGGCCAGCAGCTGGATATTCGCGTATAAGTCAGGAGAAGTGTAAGCAGCAAAGGCCGAGCAGGTGTATCCTGATCGGCCTTGCTGTATTGTATAGACTCGGAGTATGATTCCAGCTCTCAATCACATAGCAGATATCTCGTACAGTTATCGCACAGTCACTCATGTATTCACAAGAAATTGATAATAATCTGAGGAGCTGGGAATGAGCGTAGCAAACGACTGAAATGAACGATACAATTCGGCGATTATCGTGTGCCCCATCCAATCCTCTGGAAGCAGAGCGATCGGGAGCATCGGGTCTCTAAGGCTGAGTTCGCTAATAACCTCTCCAATGTGCAGATAAAGAACAAATAGCTCGAGCGGGTCCATCCCACCCCTGATCTCCTGATTCAAAGCCGGTAGGAACTCGCCCTGATACCACTGCCACTTCTCTTGGTACAGTTGATGGATGTCCCCGAGTGGCCAGATTTCGGCTGCTCGCTCAGGGGTAATGTCTCCAAACAACATGGATGCTTCGGAGATCGTGACGTATTCCTCCATGGAAGACGCATGAATCCAAGGCAACAGCTGCTTGCTGTAGTCCCAAGGCGAGACATAGACACCTTTATACAATTGACCAAATCCAAGCTGCAGTAGATGCAAGCGGAATTGGTCCCTTTTTACCCTCTCAAGCTCCGGTACCTCAAAGTGTACAAAACACCACTTATGTTTCCAATCCACATCGTATTGCCATGGCTTCCGATTCACGAAGGATAGGAACTGCTCCCCTTTGTCTACAATAGAATACAAGGAACGTTCTTCTGCCTGAATATACTGTTCTTTCTTCATTCGTGATAGAACGTTACGGATCGACTGTTCCTTATAACCCCGCTTGGTATAAATTTGAACCAATTCCTTGGCATGCATGCAACGCTTTTTTGTCAGCAGGAAAAGGATCTGTTTTTCAATAGACTGCATTCGATAATTGAACTCCTTCCAGAATACTCGCTTACATCATACTACAATAATTTGATCCCAAAAGAAATAAAGTTTGACAAGAGAAGAAAACAAAAATATAATCACATTGACGTCGGACGATAAAATATAAGTATGTGGAGGAAATAAAATGAATCTTACTTTTCATGGGCACTCTTGCATTCAAATCTCGGACAAGGAGCACTCGATCATCATCGACCCATTCCTGAGCGGTAACCCTGCTGCCAAGACTAAGCCAGAGGACATCCAGGCTGAATATATTTTACTTACACACGGGCACACAGATCACACCGCTGATGCAGAAGCGATCGCTAGAGCTAACGATGCGACGATCATCGCCACTTTTGAGCTTGCTACATACTACTCCTGGAAAGGACTGAAGACGATCGGAATGAACATGGGTGGCACTGTGGATCTCGGATTTGCGACAGCCAAGCTTGTTCACGCGTTCCACAGCTCATCAATCGTATCGGATGATTCCCAGAGCATTGTGTATGCAGGCATGCCCGGTGGATTTATCATCGACTGGAACGGAACTACACTTTATCATGCCGGAGATACCTCCTTGTTCGGTGATTTGAAAATGTTCGGCGAGCTTCACGATATTGATTATGCGATACTACCGATCGGTGATTTCTATACCATGGGACCCAAGGATGCTCTGATTGCGGCCAAGTGGCTACAAGCCAAAAACGTGATCCCGGTTCATCACAGCACATTCCCAGGCATCGTTCAGGATGCTGTCGCCTTCGTCTCTCAGCTGAAGGAGCAAGGAGTCGGAGGTTTTGCACTTCAGCCTGGGGATCAGCTTACTCTTGAGAAATAATGCTTGATGCTGAACATGGAATCTGAGCGAAGAGCTTGAACGTGGAAATCGAGCTATCTTTAAGCCCTTGTGACTGACCTCGCTAAATAAATGAATAAGCCCACCATCTATCTAGAGGCAAATTGACTCTAATATAGATGATGGGCTACTTATTGTTATATCAGGCTGTTCAGGAATGAACTCTGATCATCAATCCTGCATATCCAGCTTTTCAAGCCTCAGCTTCATCGACTGACCGACAGCAATCTGCTTCCGCTCACCGATCAGTTCTATCTGATACGCAGGCTGCTGCTGTGCCATGAGAGAGACCTCGTATTCCTCTTGCCCCTCCTTCGCCCAGAGCTCTCCCCTGCGATATCCCTCCTGTCCAATATATAGCCGCTGATACAGCTGCTCGTCCTTCAATACCTCGGCTACATAGGATGGTATGCTGAAGCGCACGTTCTGGAGCTGGTCTGCTTGCTGTAGAATGTCCAGGTCCAAGAATCCATCCGCATAGCTCGCTCCGGTAATCGCCAGTTCTTGGCCATTCATGGTGACCCTAGAAGGCCAGGACTGATCCATAGATAGCTCCAAGCCGCGACGTTCGCTGATCAACAACTCGTCCACTTGCAGCTTCAGCTCCCTAACCTTCGGATTAAAATAGGGAGAGGAAGTAAATACAAGCCGGATTGTACCTGATCCATTACGTCCTTCTTGCTCATACAGCGGAAAGTAAGTATCCAGCGGATATTCCTTTCCCTGATCATCTATGAGATGAATTGCCGGATCGGAATGACTGGTATCGAGAATGAAGCCTTCCTGGTCATCCAACGCCAGGTCCACATACGTATTCAGGGGTGTCATCGTGACCTTGTTTACCGCTAAGGAGCTCACACCATCAATACCATCTAGCTTCAAGCTTTCGTTCATGGTGAATGTCCGGTCCGGCTGCCACTTAGACTTATCGAACTGTACGCTGAGCTCATGCTTTTCTGGCAAGTGGCTGCTGTAATCTGGACCTGATTGAATATAGAAGGCGAACCTTAATTCATGTGGAGCCGCCGCAAGGAAAGCTGCTACCTCCGCTGGTGTAACCTCCGTCTCTGAGGTGATGACCATGACTGGCTCACGGCGATCCTCAATCGTGACATGCACTATACCGTTACCGATTCCCGGGAAATCCAGACTTGCTGCGTGATAGCTCACTTGGGCGGGATCGACTCCACGGGTACCATCCGGATAAGTAATCAGATGTCGCTGTAGCTCATCCGAACTGATGAATACCTTATAATAGAGCCTCTCGCTCGTCAGGTACACATCACCGATCCCAACCTTGACGTCACCGAACTGCTCCATAACTGGCGTTGAAGGCTGGTATCCGTGCTGTTGCGCATTGTCGATGCCATCCAAGCCTCGCTGTGAGCTCAACCATTCGGAAGCGGCAGTGAAGCCGGGGATATGATTCATTACACTCGCGAAGGCTGGCGAGAACTGTGCGGTTAGCAGACTGAGTGTGACTGCCCCGACAATGCCTGCTGCCAATCCTGCATATAGCATTCTGCCACGACCTCGGGATCGTCTGTGAGTCACGGAATGATTAACCGAAGCATCCGAGCGGACAGCCTGCGTGCCGATATTCCGTGCAAATTGGTGAAGGGACTCCGGTGCGCTTATGGTAGCCAGAGATGCTTGCAGCTCTTCTCGTAGCATTTGATCCTCAATAGATGACTTCTTATACATTATAGGTCACCTGCCTTTCATTAGAATTCTCATACTGCTGAAGCAGCTTCAACCTGGCTGTGTGAAGCCTAGATTTGACCGTCCCGGGCTTCAGCCTAAGGAGCTGTGCGATCTCGTTGATCGACATCTCCTCATAATAATGTAGAACGATAACGGTTCGATGACGAATGTCCAAGGACATCACCTGCTGCAGGAGATGGGTGTGCTTTTCCTTTTGCAGCAGAGCCTCCATCGGCTGAGCCTGTTCGTCTGGTGGGTCCGTACCCTCAAGGTGATCTGTCCGTTGGACTTGCTTAGCTCTCACTCTCGCGAGATCCAGTGCCCGTGAAGCTGCGAGCTGCTTGAACCAAGCGCCGAAATTGCGAATTTCCTTTCCTAGCATGATGGATTGATAGGCCTCCAGCATACTATTCTGCAGCGCATCCTCCGCCAGGTGCGTCGAATGCAGAATAACAACTGCCGTACTATATGCCCGATCGAGATGAGGCTTGACTAGCTCGTAAAATGCATCCTTGTCGCCGTGTCGACACTTCAGTAGCCACTGCTGTTCATTGTGCATGTTGTGATCACATCCTAAGTCTATTTCTTTATGATATAGGCGAAATGAAGCTCACATCGGTTCATTTTTTTGAGAATCTAACTAGACATATATAACCATCAAGACATTATAACTCAGCCTATAGCAAGAATACGTCTGATACAAAAAAGGACGGCATTTGCCGTCCCATTGTCCTGAATCTAGTTATAGATGCTCTATCACGTTAAATTGCTATATTCGTGGGTAAGGTACATCATTCCTGCAAGGAAAGCTGCGAGTACTACATACCCGATTCCGAATTTCCAACGCGTAGCGGCAGGCACCTCGTAGTAGGCATCGTTCTCATAGAGAGCGGAATCCACCTGACAGTGCACACGCAAATACATGCCATCCTCCTTCGGGACCTGCTCTATGCTGGTCGTATAGACCTGCTTCACAATACCCTGTTGCTTGAGAGGAATCGTGCCCTCAAGCTCCATACTATCCCACCGTAATTTGACGAATTGCTGCCCATCGAGGGTACTATATGTCGTCCAATCCAGCCCACGTCGATGATGTGGCCCAGGTAGCGGAAAGCCTTGATCCAGCAGGTGCTGAACCGGGATCAGGAAGCTGTCCTTATCCTCCAGATCAATCTCATTCTTCTCTTTCTTGATATACTTCTTATATAAATCATAAGCAAAGAGAGCCCAAATGATAAAGAACAGGAAGGATTTCAAATAAATAATAACTACAAGTCCCCCAATAAGACCAATCAGCCATAGCCAACGAGTTACTGCTGTAGCAATTCGTCCCCCATCCAGCGGGTGAATAGGCAGCAGATTAATCAGATTCAGAAAAAAGCCCACATAGGCAATCGCATAGAGCAACTGGTGATCAAGGATATGAGCCAGAGCGAATACAGCCAGAGCCCCTACCGTTCCCCAGAGCGGACCGCCAAAAGCCATATAAGCTTCAGTGGCAGCATCACGGGGATGACGCCGCATATTAATCAGCGCCCCTACGAATGGAATAAATACCGGTGCTGATACCGGAAGTCCTTTACGCTTGGCTGCAATGACATGCCCCAGTTCATGTATGAACAGCAGCAGTACAAAGCCAGCTGCAAAGCCCCATGGATACAACAAAGCATACGCTCCGATCGAGGCTGCCATGGATACCAGAGCTCCGCCGAATTTACCCAGCTTGAACAGCGCGAGTAGAGACTTCCCTTTAGCTAGGATAAATACAGCAAGCGCGCCAAGCTGAAGCCATGTCGAGCCTGTCTTCCTTGTTTCCTGCTTCAAGTCCATCACATTCCTTTCCCGGGTGTAACCAATTATTGCTATCTGATTATTAAAACCCAGGAAAAGTATCTATGTCAAATGCTGTGAAATATGGCTACGCGAGCTTCACAAATTACACACGGTTTAAGCCTCGTTAAGTGCGCGTACCAAAGCCTGCAAATTATCCTTCATAATCGAGAGGTAATCACGATTGTTCTGCTCATCCTCAGCCGTCAGCCCTTCAAGTGGATTCAGCACATCGGTCTTGGCCCCCACCTCATCGGCAATCGTCTGTGCGATCTTCGGATCTACCAGCGTCTCGAAGAAGATCGTCTTCACCTGATGCTCTCGCGCAAAGCTTACAACCTCTGCCATCTGACCCGGGGAAGGCTCTTGCTCCGGAGACAGACCAGAGATCGGCACCTGCACCAATCCGTACTGTTGAGCCAGATAAGCGAACGCAGCATGCTGGGTCACAAATTCCTTCCGCTTGGCCTGCTGGAGCTGGGCGCTAAACTCTTTATCGAGCTCCTGCAGCTTGGCTACATAGGCAGCCGCATTCTTCTCATAGTCTGCTTGATGAGCCGGGTCCTTGCTGATCAGTCCATCGCGGATGGCCTCTACCTGCTTTTGAGCCAGCGCTGGACTCAACCATACATGCGGATCAAGGGCGTAATCATGATGATGGCCTTCTGCCCCGTGCTCATGATCGTGGCCGTGCTCTTCTGCACCTTCAGATGCATGATCATGGGCTTCAGTCGCTGCTGCTTCAGCTCCGTGATCATGCCCATGCTCTGCCGCATCATGTGAAGTCTCTGCCTCGTGATCATGGTCATGAGTATGCTCTGCTGTAGACTCCGCACTGTGCTCATGATCGTGCGCGTCACTTCCCTCGCCCTCATGATCATGCTCTTCTCCTTCTGTACCTTCCATCAATTGCAGTCCATGGCTCGCCTCCACGACAACACGCTTATCGTTCGCTGTGCTCTCCAGTGCCTGCTCAGCCCAGCCTTCCACAATACCGTTATATACGAAGACATCAGCCTCCTGAATCTTCGCCATCTCCTTGGCACTTGGCTCCCAATCATGCGGCTCCGTACCGCTCGGAACGAGCATCGTTACGTCAGCGTGCTCTCCAGCTACCTGCCTTGTAAATTCATACATCGGGTAGAAGGTCGTGACGACCTTAATTGCAGCAGTATCATTTCCTGCATTTCCGGCTTCTGGTGTGTCACCACTCGTCGTACCGGCGGTATTAGAACCGCAGCCTGTCAGAATTAATGCTGCACCCGCAGCGGTAATAAATGATTTTTTCAACCATGAGTTCATAATTCGATCTCCTTTGCGTTATATATAGACTTTCTTCACCAGCAACTTGACCAGATAAAATATAGTGTAGAGCCGCTGTCCTTTAACGGTTACGCTTCTCAGGCCATTCAACCTGAAATGATTCGGGGAGCGTGGTCGCTCTGAGCATTAACGCGCTGATCATTAACGCTCTGCCGTTTCACGAACCTCCTGTGTACGAGCAGATACGTATGCCCGGATTGGCCCGGCTTCTGGTACCGACTTACTAGTGAGACTCTTGCTGAGCATCCGAATCAGCTTCTTGACCGAAATGCCCGTAATCAGAAAGAGCAGCAGCACGAAAGCAATCGTACCTCCTGGTGGTGTACTGAACTCATAGGATGCCGTCAGTCCAGTGAAGACACCTGTCAGCCCAATGATCATGGCAATGACTAATGCTGACTGAAAGCCTGGGGCAATACGGATCGCAAGGGCCGCAGGTAGGACAATCAGCGCAGACACCAGCAATACACCAACAATTGGCATGGCTGCGGCCACAATCATCCCGGTAAGCACACTGAAGCTATAAGAGATAAGATTTACAGGCAGCCCACTAGTTCTAGCGGTCTCCTCATCGAAGGTGATCAGATAGAGCGGTCTGCGGAACACAAAGAAGTACAGCCCTCCAACGACAGCGACGAACAACATCAGGAACAGCTCCGTGCTGTTAACGGCTACGACCGAGCCGAATAGATAGGAGGAGAAGCTTTTACTAATCTTCTGATCCAGACTCATGATAATGACAGCCGATGATAGTCCACCTACCATAATGATGGCGATGGATATCTCACTGTAGGCTTTATAGAATTTCCGTACAAATTCGACTATGAACGCCCCTAGCACCGCGATTAGAAATCCACTGATGGTAGGATTCATTTGCAAATACGCTCCACCAGCAATCCCTGCTAGCGATACATGCGAGAGCATATCCGCCATAAGCGCCTGACGCCGCAGCATCAGATACACACCAAGCACTGAGGCTACTAGTGCAATGAGCCCACCGGCGTAAAATGCCCTCTGCATGAAGTCGTAGTGCAGCATTTCCATCCTCCATCCTCCTTTCGCTCCAGCTCGATTAGCCGATCAATATATGGCTCTACCTCAGACAGTCCATGAGTCACCATCACCACAGTCCGTCCGTGCTCCTTGACCTGATGATCAAGCAGCTCATAAAAGCCTTCTCGACTCGCCTGATCCATGCCTGTTGTCGGCTCATCCAGCACAAGTAGATCCGGCTCCTGAGCCAGCGCCCGTGCAATGCAAATCCGCTGCTTCTGTCCCCCGGACAGCTCGCCAATTTTACGTTGACGCAGCTCCCACATGCCTACTTGTCGCAATGCAGCTTCAGTCAGTTGCTCATCTCTGAGCTGAAGTCGCCGCAGCCACGAGCCCGTCGCATGCCGGCCTGAGCGTACGAATTCAAATACCGAGCTGGGGAAGCCGCTGTTGAATGCGGCAATCTGCTGTGGGACATAACCAATAACCAGCTTCTGTCCTTCCTTATTCTTCGTGGTCAGATATACATTGCCGCTCCATGGCTTCAACAGACCAAGCATCAGCTTCAGCAGCGTAGACTTTGAGGCTCCGTTCGGCCCGGTGACAGCAACCATCTCACCACTATGTATCTCTAGCGTAGCCTGCTCCAGTGACGGCACATCATCATAGCCAAAGACTACATTTTCCAAAGAAGCTATTACCATGATACGTCCCTCCTGTCTCTATACGATTTGTCCTGCGTTACGCATTGAAGACTCCTCGTATCTCGCATCCAATCTATTAATTATGTAATTATTACGATTAAACAAACTCAAAAAAATAAATGCCTTCCCAATAATGGCAAAGTGCATTTCTAAAAACGTAATTATTACTAATAGAGCATATCAGCTTTTAACTTTCAGGTCAACACTCATAGAAAAAGAGCGGCCACGATCCGCTCCTCCTCTATTCGTACCCTATTCACATCTCACATGTTTAAATGCCGTTATCTCGTTGCTAGCTGCAGTTGTGTACACAGCTGGAGCCTAAATTGCCTAGTTCTTTGCTTTGGAGAAATATCGACTCTGGACATATCAGAGCTATGAACTAATGTCAGGATTGAACCGGTGCTTGCTGACATTCCTCACATACCCCGTATACCTCGAACCGATGGTTCACAATCTTGAAGGAGCCTGGCAGCTTGAGTGCTTGCTCCATCGGACAGTAATCGAAAGTAAGGGTCTTCTCACAGTTCACACAAATCAGATGGTGATGGTGATGCTCCGTGCAGCTGGCCCGGAATTTCAGACCGCCGTCCATAAAATAAAACTGCTCCAATGCGCCCATCTCGCTGAGCAGTCGCAAATTACGATATACCGTATCAAAGCTTACATTAGGATAAGGAACCGTCATCTGTTCATATACGTCCTTGGGCGACAGGTAGCCTTCCGCCTTCACGAAGATATCTGCAAGCTTGCGGCGCTGCTCTGTAATCCGCCACCCATGCTGGACCATGACATCAATGATATCCTCCACCGTCGGCTTATGACTATGATGTCCACCCTGTGTGGATTGATGGTTGGCCTTTGTCATGATGATCGTCCTTTCTTTACCCGAAATTCACAACCGGAGCTATGCCGTATCTGTCACGGGAAGCCCTGAAATCCAGACTTTGACCGGAACGCCCGGGATAAGTGACAAAATTGATGCTACTATTATTTTAACAGTAAAATCGACTTTTCGCCATCTATCCCCTTCTTTCAGCTCGTCTCCGATGCGATAAACTTTTCAATGTCGACATATTTACAAAATTTGGTATACATGCTATCTTTACTATGAAAGCGCCACCATGAGCTGAAGATGCATAATTATTTTTCATATTTTACATGGAAAGGGACGATGTAAATGAAAAATGTGCTCACGAAGGCAAGCTTGATGATGCTGGCATTAACGATGTTGATTGGATTACTTACAGCCCCCGCTCATGCGGACGCCCCACTGTTCACTATCGAGAGTGAAAATGCTGAACTTACCCCTGATCTTCAAGTCGTTACTCAAATTTACGGACAACCCAAGCCAGGCTATACAGGTAACGGATTTGTCTGGATGCAGAATTCCGGCACAATAACCTTCAAAGTCACGGTCCCTGAAACCGGCATGTATTCGATCTCCACCCGTTATATGCAGGAGCTTAGTGCTGATGGAAGACTTCAATATCTAACGGTTAATGGCGTTACCAAAGGCTCGTATATGCTGCCCTACACAACTTCGTGGTCAAACTATGATTTTGGCTTTCACAAGCTGAATCAAGGAAGCAACACCATCCAACTGAAGGCGGGCTGGGGCTTCGCCTATTTTGACAGCTTCACTGTGGATTACGCCGAGCTGGACCCCCTGATTGTGCAGCCTGTCCTCACTGATCCCCAGGCCACACCAGAAACTCAGCTGCTGATGAATTACCTAACAGAAGTATATGGCAAGCATATTATCTCGGGTCAGCAGGAGATTTATGGAGGCGGAAATGACGGTGATTCGGAGCTGGAGTTCGAGTGGATCTACAATTTGACCGGCAAGTACCCCGCTATCCGCGGCTTCGATCTGATGAACTACAATCCATTGTATGGCTGGGAGGATGGCACAACGGATCGGATGATTGATTGGGTGAATAATCGCGGGGGCATCGCGACGGCCTCCTGGCATATCAATGTGCCGCGGGATTTCAATGCTTATGAGCTCGGAGAGTTTGTCGATTGGAAGGAAGCCACCTACAAGCCAACCGAGACCAATTTTAATACAGCCAATGCCGTAATTCCCGGAACAAAGGAATATGAATATGTGATGATGACCATTGAGGATCTGGCAGAGCAGCTGCAAATTCTGCAGGATAACGATGTGCCAGTGATTTTCCGTCCATATCATGAGGCTGAGGGTAACGGCGGTTTGAACGGAGAGGGCGCATGGTTCTGGTGGGCTTCGGCAGGCGCAGACGTCTACAAGCAGCTATGGGATCTAATTTATACGGAGCTTACCGAGACGTACGACCTGCACAATCTGATCTGGACCTACAACAGCTACGTATATAGCACTTCTCCGGCATGGTATCCTGGCGACGATCAAGTGGACCTTGTCGGCTACGATAAGTACAATACGATCTACAACCGCTATGATGGATTATCTGGCGTGCCTAACGAGGATGCCATTACCTCGATCTTCTACCAGCTTGTTGATCTGACGGATGGCAAGAAATTGGTAGCCATGACGGAGAACGATACCGTTCCAAGTGTACAGAACCTGATAGAGGAGAAATCAGGCTGGCTCTACTTCTGTCCTTGGTATGGCGAGCATCTCATGAGTACAGCCTTCAATTATCCTGAGACCCTGACAACGCTGTATCAAAGCGATTATGTCATCACCTTGGATGAACTACCTGACTTGAAGGTTGACAATCCAACCCCAAGCGCCACCATTTCACCTACAAACGTCGAATTCGACAAAAATGCACCACAACCAAGCGATCAAGCGATCACTGTGAATTTCAACGATCACACGTTAACCGCTCTTCGGGTAGGCAACCAATCGTTGATCGCAGCTAAGGATTATATTTTGAACGGAAGCACTCTCCTGCTAACCAAAGAATTTCTGTCCGGGCTGCCAGCGGGCGAGCACTCGATCGTCTTTGATTTTAATCAAGGGCAGGACCCTGTGTTAAAGGTGAAAATCGTCGATTCTACACCGGGTGCCTCCATTTCACCTGTGAATGCAACATTCGATAAAGCAGCCAATCCGGGAGAGGATATATCCGTAGCCCTGACCTTGAACAGACAACAGCTGACAAGCCTAACGAGTGGATCTGTTACTCTTCAAGCGGGCGAGGATTACACCGCATCGGACACTACAGTCACTTTGCACACATCCTATCTTTCTACACTTCCCTTGGGCCAGCATGAGATAACCTTTCATTTTAATGGGGGAAATAGCGCTGTGCTTACAGTAACTGTTGTAGATACCACGATTACTGTACCAGAAGGCGACCTGACCATCCAGGCCTTCAACGGCAACACAAGTGCCTCCACCAATGGAATTGCGCCCAAATTCAAGGTGGTCAACACCGGCGATTCGGCGATTCAACTAAGTGATGTCACGCTTCGATATTACTATACGATTGACGGAGAACAAGAGCAGAGCTTCTGGTGCGACTGGGCCAGTATCGGTAGCGAGCATGTAACCAGTAAATTCGTTAAACTGGAGAATCCGGCTGACGGCGCCGATTACTATCTGGAGCTTGGCTTCACAAGTTCGGCTGGAACACTCGCTCCTGGCGAGAGCGCAGACATTCAAGCACGCTTCTCCAAGAACAACTGGTCCAACTACAACCAGGCCAATGATTACTCGTTCAAAGCATCCAGCAGTCAGTTCGCAGACAACGAACAGGTTACCGGGTATATGAACAATCAGTTGGTCTGGGGCATTGAGCCATAACATAAGGAGACCGCAAAAAAGGGTTGAGGCAGGGAATACTTCCTGCTCCAACCCTTTTTACATATTTACGTTTATAGTCTTATAGGATTGTAGGCTTATGGGTTTATGGTCTTATGGTCATTTTACGATCTGAAAAATATAAGAAAAAGGTGCTACCGTCTATTCACATCCAGTAAACTAACTTGAGATCGCTAGCTACGGCTTCTTAACGCCCAGCACAAGCACGTCTCCCTCAAAATCATGCATGCCCAGTACGGTCTTCTGATCCTGCAACGTTACAGCGGGCTTGGCAAAGCGTCTATTCTCCAGATCAATCATTGTTAGCTCGTAGCCCGACAGATCCGCATTCAATGTAACGACAGTGTTGATAGGGATATATACAGCTACTCGATCCACAGCAGGTGTCGCTGCCGCACGAATTTCTTGCGTGTTGTTAAGGACGACCTCCCAAGGCTGTACATCTACCAGCTGATAGGTCTCGAATACCCACTTGGCAAATCCATAGTCCCACGCCCCCTCGAACTTCAACGCTTGGCTCCATTCATAAGGACTATCGAAGCCCTCTCCCGTCACACCGAAGCGCTTGCCTTTCTTATGCCAGCTCCATATGCCATGTGCTCCGTACGTAATACCTGCGCCCGCGCCTGACAACAGACTTTGCCATGCAACCTTGCGTACATCTGCCCGCTTGAAGCGACCATAGACTCTACGGCTGTACCCCATTTGCTCATAGCATGGCTCTGAGTTCAGAACAGGTCGTGTATGCGGCTTTTGGTTGAATTCCATGGCCAACTCATAGGCCTTATGCTGAAATTCAATGTTGTGACCCGACTGGTACATATAAAAATCCAGATTGGGATCTGTAGCAAAGGTGTCTGGTATGTCTCCCAATCTGCCCTGGATGTGAAGTGTAGTCAAGCAATGCGGGCTTCTCTCCTTCACAAGCCGTAGTGCCGTCTCATAATAAGCATTGGCTCGCTCTGATGGGAAATCCGTGTCCCCACTGACGATATATATGGGGTGAAAACGTGAGAACTTGTCCGTTACATACTCTACGTAAGGCGCAACCGCATCCAGTGGCATTTTCTTCTCCTCACGTAATCGTGCAGCCCAGGTATCTGGTATATAATTACACCACAGCAGAACCAGCGCAGGTACGAATCCTTTATCGACAGCCATCTGCACCATCTGTTCGGCACGTTCAAAATAGCCTGTATTCAATGTGTAAAAATCAAAGCTACCATCCTCCAGCACAGGAAATGGCTTGTAATCCAGATCCGTACCACTCGCATCCCATTGCTGAAGCATATTCATCTGCAGGACGTTGAAGCCTTGACTCCAGCGATAATCCAGATATACGGCCCATTCCTCTAGCGAAATATTTGTAAAGGCACTCCACAGTGTATCCGCTAAGTAAAAGAAAGGCTGACCGCTCGACAGAAAATACCTTCGGTTGTCTGAAATGGTGAGCTGGTGCAACGTGATGCCCCCTTTCTGAACCTCAACCACACAATAGGTCAGGTTCACTTCGTTAAACGGGTGAAACTGTATTCCATTTCATTCATGCAGATTCCCATCTTCTTATGATATCTCCTGGATGTATCTGAATGAAAGTCTTCATTGTGTTCTGGGTTCTCGATCTGTTTTTCATGATTCATGATATAGACTCCCGATTCATTCCGAAATTCCGAGCACCGCATCAGGCATTGCTTAATGCTGCATTCGTCGCACCAGTCTGCGCTTCTGCTGATTTCTCTTTTTCAGCCGCCAGTTCCTTACCTAGCATTTGTTTATCCAGCATTTTGAAGAACGGATAGTAGATGAGCATGCACAATGGAATGAGCAGCAGTTGAATGACACCCAGCATCCAGCTTCCCTGTAGAACACCCACCACGAATACCGGAGTTCCAAAGACCGGAACAATACCGATTGCCTGTGGTAAAATGTTAGTTGCCATCAGAACATAACCAATGACTGCACAGATAATCGGTGACGCAATAAATGGAATCGCCAGAATAGGATTCATCACGATGGGAATACCGAACAGGATCGGCTCATGGATACCGAAAAATGAACCCGGAAAGCCCAGCTTACCAATCGTTCTAAGCTGCTTGCTCTTGGCGCGGAAAGCGAGCAGAAATGCCAGACCGATCATCGGGGCATAGTTGGCAAAAATGAACCAGAAAGCTTTTCCGATAATGTTGGGCAGAGGCTCCCCTGCTTCAAAAGCACTCAAGTTAGCCAGATCTAGACTCAGCCAGATCGGGTTCATAATAGCCAGAATAACAATAGCACCATGAATACCGAACATCCACAATCCCTGCATGACTAGCAGCACCAGAATCATGGCTGGCAATGTTCCGCCTAATCCCTGTAACGGAAGCTGTAGATAGGAATAGATCAAGCTGTGAACGGTTTCAAATGAGGTCTGCTTGAAGATACCAGCAATGATCATGAACAGAACGCTGATCAGAATGGCTGGAATCAGCCCTGAGAAGGTCTTTACCACCGTCGGTGGAACACCTTCAGGCATTTTAATAGTCCAGTTTTTGTCCAGAATCCAGATGTAGAGCCTTGACGCAATAATGGCTACAAACATCGCTACGAACAATCCTTGTGCTCCCAGCCATTGCAGCGGAAGAGCTCTTACAGAATCAAAGGACTGTACCGGTGTAAGAATTAAAAATGAGGCTAATGCCGTCGCTGCCGGGAGCAACGGGTCCTTATCAAAGTCCTGAGCCAGTCGATAAGCAATGAAGAAGACCGCATACAAGGATATGAGTCCCAGCGTCATCGTAGACGGAATCCCCAGTATGCTCTTCACAGGGGCAATCAGATTCTGATAAGGCTCCCACGCCAAGGAAGTAAATAAGGTAGAAAAGGCACCTATAATCAAAAAGGGCAGCGTGGACATGAGACCGTTCGAGATCGCGCTAATATATCGGTTGCGTTGAATACTCCCCGCGATTCTCTGTAGCTTGTGTGTAATTTGTGTTGTGTTTGACATTTCGTTCAACTCCTGATTAAGACTTATGTCAAATTATGAATTCAAGGGATATCCTCACTACTGGACATCTCCATTTTTCTACTGCCTTTGCATATCCTCCAACAGATTCAATGCAGCCTCCGGGCTTATCCCTCCAGCAGATTCAAGGCATCTACCAGCACCTTTTCCCCATTCATCATGCCGTAATCGACCGTATTAATCACTTGTACCTTAATACCTTTAGGCTCGTATTTCGTCTTGAAATCCTGCTCCAGGTAGCCAACCTGAGGTCCGATTAGCAGCACATCCGTCTTGTCAGCATATTCCTTGAAGGTGCTCTCGGAGGTGGCTCTAATCTCAGCGGCGATCCCTTTCTCCGTGGCGGCTTTCACCATTTTCTGAACCAGCATACTTGTAGACATTCCCGCAGCACACACTAATGTAATTTGTTTCATGATCATATTCCTCCTCTGAATGGTTAGGATTGTGTATTGGTGTTCAATGTTGATGCTTCGTAGCGTTCCAGCCTGTTGTACAAATCCACAATATGTCCCGCCAGATCCTTGGTCGTAATAGCCGACATCAGATGATCCTGAGCATGCACCATCAAGAGTGTGACCTCATGGGCAGTCCCTCCTGCTTCCTGCTGAATCAGCTTGGTCTGTGATTTATGCGCCTTGACCAGCTCGCTCTTGCATTCCTCCAACAGTCCGAGTGCCAAGTCCCCATCCCCTCTCTGAGCAAGTTGGATGGCCTCCATTGCTTTACTCTTCGCAACACCTGCATTCGTGATCATTCCCATAATAATTTCCTGGTACTCTTCCATGTCCATTCACCTCTGCGTAAATACTATATCTATTGGTTATAGGCTTAGTGTAAAGCATAGCTTTCAGCAACTACACCCATTCATTTTCCTCTACTAGCGGAAATGCTTTCATTGTTGTCGTACCAGCATTGTAATCGCATTCAACAATAAGCTCTGAAGTCGCACACCAATCCGTATGGCGCAGATGATGCTGTGCAGAGCCGCTTGTCCTTCTCCTTGCCTATCAGTGAAGCTTGTGTCTCACAAAAATCTGGGCAAATTCGTCATAGGTCTGGCAATTCAATAACTGTTGGATCATGCGTGAGTCATCCGTCAGGCGGATAAGCTGCTCATACATTCTCGCCGGGGGCTCACTTCCTCCTTGCTGAATGCTGAGCAGACATATGAACTGGACAGGCTTCCCGCCCCAATCCATAGGCTGCTTCAACGTACAGATCGCCCATACCGTCTGCGTGCTTTGCGGGATAATCGGGTGCGGGATGGCAACAAGGTTACCGTAAGCCGTTGACGCAGCATGTTCTCGTTCCAGTACCAGACCTGTAAAGCCCGTCGAGGAACGGATCAGGCCCCTCTCAACCATTTTCTGCCCCAAAAAAGCAATAATCTCATCTCGCTGCGTAAAATCCTTCTGCAAAAATACCAATTCCTTCATCAGGTATGGAAGGTCAGGCTCGGCATCTCCTGCAAGCGCTTGCTCAATCTTCGCCAAATCACCGCCTCCCAATAACGTCTGCACCACAATGACCGGGACGGACAATACATCGGGAATAGGAATGGTGCTGATCACAAAATCAATCCCATCCAAGGATATGTTTTTGAGCTTATAGTATTCTGTAGTACCGACGATCTCTAGCCTGGACCCAAATTGGCTCCGCAGCTTGTAAAACAGCAGACGAGCGCTGCCAACACCCGAGGTACACACGATTAGACATTTTTGGCAGCGTGCAGCATCCATTCGCTGACGTTCTATAGCCGCACCGATATGTAAGGCCAGGTACCCCATCTCTGCCTCAGGAATGACCAGATTCAATTTGCTTTCAATCAATTTAGCCGAGATGACTCCGGCCTGAAAGGCCAAGGGATAGTTGCTTTTAACATGCTCAAGCATTGGATTGCGAATCTTCATGCCGTATCTCACCCGATTGAGTGCCGGTTTCAAATGAAGACAAATCCCCATGAGCAGCTCAGGGTCTCCGCTGATCTTTAGCTGCAGATCCTTGTCGATCTCGCTCAATAGCTCCTGAGCCAGTTCATATATGCTGCGATCCAGTAGCTTCTCAGGACCTAACTCCTCCAACTGCTGCTCCGATATGCCAGCGAACCACTTGGTTCCTGCCAAATGCATCGCTATATAGGCAATCTCATCCTCTGGAAAGCTCAGCTTCATCTCCGCCTCGATCAAGGCAATAATCTGTTCCGCTGCTGCGAATTCCTCGGTATGTCGGAAATCCTTGATCTCTTCGGTCAAGATACCGACCCTGTTCCCATGACGAATTCGTTGGCAGGCAATTGCAATATGGATGGCTAGATTGTTAAAGGCCACGTCAGACATGACGATTCCATCAAGCTGAATCTGATTCAATATAATGCTTCGAATCAACGTCATCTCACGGGGAGCTACCATCATGGAGCTCTGATTCTCTCCTCTGGAGCTCTCATCATGATTACGGTTGACGATAAATTCCGACAGACAAAAGCGCAGGTGAACCTCACTGCCTGTAAGCTTAATGCCATAGTTTGGACGTTTACCTATCTCTATTTTGTAATCATGCAGCACACGCTTGACCTCTTTCAGATCATTTTGCAGGGTTGATTTGCTAATGAACAGTTCATCTGCCAACTCCTCAAGCTTGAGGTAATCATCCGCAAGCAGCAGACGCTGGATCAGATACCGCTGCCTGTACTCTGGAGAATTGGAATTATCCGGCTCGTTATTCATGAACAACTGCTGGAGAAGGGTACGGAAGCTGTGATCATTGGTAATCTCCAGAGCATAACCTCTCGATCTTACCGATCGGATCGAAGCACCATATTTGACGAGAAATTCATCCAACTCTCTAATATCGCTGCGAATTGTGCGAGACGTAACCTGTATCAATTTGGCCAGATGCTCGCTTCTGACCGGGGCATCCGCTGCCAACAAATGCTGCAGGATCGAGATCATACGGGTATTCATATGCTACGGCCTCCTGTTGTTGATGTATACTGTCTTGCTGTGTCACCCCAAGGTAAGCCGTTCAATGCTTATATGACACTGGAGCAGCACAGGATTTGCGTTCGACGAAATGCGTATCCACAGTAATCTTGGCAGTAACCCGCCTACCGTGCTCAATAAATTCGCTAAACAGATCAACAGCCAATGCCGCCATTCTTTCCTTCTCGACATGGATCGTCGTAAGCTCGGGGCTCACAATCAAGGATTCGTTAATATTATCAAAGCCTATCACTGACGTGTCTTCAGGCACACGTATCCCCAGCTCTCCGAGTGTCTTCATCGCACTGATCGCTATATAATCACATTCGCAGAACCAGGCTGTGGGTAGCGTATAACCTTTGTCCAGATAAGCTGTCAATTGCTGCTTGAGGGCATCCTGTGAAGTAAGTATGGTGGGTGCTACGGCCAAGATTCGCTCTTCCAGGATGTCTATTCCACGTTCCTGCAGAGCAAGCATGAATCCACGCCGACGTTCATTGAAGTTATGGATTCGCACATTTGAGGCGATATACCCAATTGAGGTATGGCCAATATTACACAAGTATGCCCCGGCCTGATAGGCACCCATAACATTATTGATCTCAATAAACTGAACAGGCAACGTCTCGAAGCATGTATCCAGCACAATCAGATTCGGGAGCTTCTCATGGATATCATGAATTTGCGCACGTGTCAGATTCGTGCCGAGCACAATGACTCCATCACTTCGTTTCTCCTCTCTTATGACCCGCGTATCTCGCTCGAAGAATTCCACATCTATGGTCGAGAACATCAGAGAATATCCATTCTGGCGGCAACGCTCCTCTACATAATGAATAAGCTCCTTGAAAAAAGGCTGCTGATAATATTGCTCCAGCACAATTCCCGAATTCGTGCAGACCAGAAACATTAGTGAGCGCTCCACCTTCAATGCCGCGGCCCCAGTCGTTCTACTTCTCGGAACGTATCCAACCTCTTCAGCAACCTGGAGAATGCGCGCTCGTGTGTCAGATCCGATCCCCGGCTTGCCACTGAAGGCCAGAGATACCGCGGATTTAGATACATTCGCCAGTCTGGCAACGTCCTCCATCTTCATCTCTTATACTCTCCAATCCAAGCATTACGGAACTCTACTGCGTGTATGGAATCCGCAACGTATTCTGCTGACTATAAATAAGAAATTTATCTATAGAGAAATCACCGCTAGATGTTCTATAGCAGGCTAGATATTCTACCGCAGATTAGTTTAGTTGTAAGGTTTAGTATAAACAACACCCTATAGTTTAGTCAAACAAATGATATTTTAGCTATAAACAATGCTAAAATATAAATTGACAACGTTTTTTTACGATGTTAAGATGACCTCGTAATTAATAAAAATATTCAAGTTTAGTTTTGTTTAGTTAGTGAAGTCGTTATTTGCATCTTTTGTTTACATCATTTACTGCGTTATTTGACTCATTCATTCATTCAATCATTCATCTATTCAACGTAAGGAGACCTTGTATGAAAAAACTAAAGCTAGGTTATGCGCCCACTAGACGTTTTACGTTTAGTGCAGAAGATGCCTTCCGCTACAAAGTGGAAATTCGCAAGCAAATTGAGAGCTTTGGGATGGACATCGACATCGTGGATTTAGAGGGACTGAACGAAGAAGGTCTGCTCTATGATGATCACATCAACGCGGATCTCATTGCCAAGCGCTTTAAGGAAGAAGAGGTTGACGCTGTATTTTTCCCGCATTGCAACTTCGGAACAGAAGATACTGTCGCTCGGGTAGCCAAGGCACTGGGCAAGCCAACTCTACTCTGGGGACCACGCGATGAAGCTCCCCTGGCAGATGGCATGCGCCTGCGGGATACGCAATGCGGTATATTTGCGACAGGTAAGGTACTGCGTCGCTTTAACGTACCTTTTACCTATGTGACTAATAGCTGGGTGCATGATCCGGTGTTTGAACGTGGCTTTACAAATTTCGTGGCTGCAGCCAATGTAGTTCGCCAATTCAAGAGTCTGCGCATTTTGCAGATCGGGCCTCGTCCAGCTTCCTTCTGGACGATGATCTGTAATGAAGGCGAGCTGCTGGAGCGCTTCGGCATTGAGATCCACCCAATCACCCTCGTGGATATCCAGCTAAGAAGCAAGAAGATTGCTGCAAGCAATAGCAGTGAGCTGCTAGAGACCATAGATTTTATCAAAGAGAAGCTGGACTACAGTGAGGTGACCGAGGATGATGTGCGGCGTATTGCTGCCCTGAAGGTAGCGATGAAATCCTTTGCCCGCGAGACAGGCAGCAGCGCCATTGCTATTCAATGCTGGTCGTCCCTTCAGGATGCACTATCCATCATGCCTTGCCTTGCCAATGCCATTCTGACGGATGAGCAGATTCCAGTGACCTGCGAGACAGACATTCACGGAGCGATCACCTCCATCATGATGCAAGCAGCCACGATGAACGAGGCTCCTACCTTTTTCGCCGATATCACCGTCCGTCATCCCGAGAACGAGAATGGTGAGCTATTATTCCATTGCGGCAATTTCCCGGTATCGCTGTCCGTAGAGAACAAGCCCAAGCTGCGCAAGCACTTTCTGTTCGATGACCATGCTCCAGGCACGCATGAGGGTGAGATCAAGGGAGGCAACATGACGATTGCCCGTTTTGACGGGGATCATGGTGAATATTCGATGTTTTTGGGACGTGCACGCGGGATTGAAGGTCCATACACCCGTGGCTCATATGTATGGGTTGAAGTCAATGATTGGCCACTGTGGGAGGAGAAGCTTGTTAAAGGACCGTATGTGCATCATTCTGTAGGCGTCCATGCCAACGTCATTCCTGCCATCTATGAAGCCTGCAATTATATTCCCGGCCTTACACCTGACCCCGTTGACCCTACCGAGCAGGAGATTCAACGCTGGCTCAGGGGCTCTGATCTGACTGCCAAGCAGCCAAGCAAGCTATCATTGTGATGCGATAACAACCCCTAACAGAATTCATTAACTTCAAGGAGGATTCTATGAATATCCGAGAACTGAAAGTAAAAGCTGCCCAGATTCGGATGGACCTGCTGACCATTATTCATCGTGCCAAAACAGGACATACGGGGGGCTCGCTAAGCAATACTGATATTCTGACAGCCCTTTATTACGACATTATGAATATTGATCCTAGTAACCCCCACTGGGAGGAACGCGACCGTTTCATTGCCAGCAAGGGCCATTCTGTTGAATCGCTGTGGTGTATTCTTGCTGACCTTTGCTTCTTCCCCAAAGAAGAGCTGACAACGTATAGCCAGTTCGGCACTCGCCTCATTGGACACCCGAACAATAAGGTGCCTGGGATTGAGATGAATACTGGTGCGCTGGGGCACGGACTTCCCATCTCGGTGGGCATGGCGCTCGCAGCCAAGCGGGATGGACGTTCTTACCGCGTGTTCTGTCTCATGGGCGATGGCGAGCAGGCTGAGGGCTCGAATTGGGAAGCTGCCATGGCGGGCGCTCACTACAAGCTGGATAATTTGATCGGAATCATTGATCGCAATCGCCTGCAGATCAGTGGCTCCACTGAGGACGTCATGGGGCTTGAGCCATTAGAGGACAAATGGACCGCCTTTGGCTGGAACGTCGTATCCATTGACGGCAATGACATGGAAGCACTCCTTCAAGCCTTCCGTGCCATTCCGGAGACAGTCGGCAAGCCTACGCTGGTCATGGCTAATACCGTGAAGGGCAAGGGTGTCTCCTTTGCTGAGAATGTACCTGCATGGCATCACCATGTGCCTGATGACGAGCAGCTAGAGCGTGCACTGACAGAACTGAAGGCAAGCATTGCAGAGCTCACAGAGGAAGGACAGGTGAAATAAGCATGAATACAATCCCCAATCGTCAAGTGATCTGCGATACATTGATGGAACTCGCTCAAGAGGATCGTGATATTGTCGTGCTGGCGAGTGACTCGCGCGGTTCAGCTGCTATGGCCCCATTCGCGAATGCATATCCAGAGCAGTTCGTAGAGGTTGGCATCGCGGAGCAAAACATCGTCGGCATGTCTGCCGGTCTAGCCCATAGCGGTAAGAAGCCCTTCGTAACCTCCCCTGCTTGCTTTCTCAGCATGCGTAGCATCGAGCAAATCAAGGTGGATGTTGCATATTCTGGTACGAACGTGAAGCTGATCGGAATCAGCGGCGGAGTCAGCTATGGTGCTCTAGGAATGTCCCATCATTCTGTTCAGGATCTTGCGGTAGCACGTGCCATCCCGGGTCTTGCTGTTGTTATTCCGGCGGACCGTCATGAGACGAAAAAAATGACTGAGGCACTCGTACAGCATAATGGCGGTGTATACGTCCGAATTGGACGTAATCCCGTAGAGGATGTCTACGCTTCGGACGATTATCCGTTCGAGATCGGTAAGGCAGTTACGATGAAAGATGGTTCGGACGTGACGATTATCGGCGTTGGCGAGACGGTTCGGGTAGCTTTGGATGCTGCTGAGGAGCTGGCTAAAGAAGGTGTCTCCTGCCGCGTAATCAACATGCATACCATCAAACCGCTGGATGAGCAAGCCATTATCGCCGCAGCGAAGGAGACGGGTCATATCATTACCGTGGAGGAGCACAGCATTTTTGGTGGACTTGGAGCTGCTGTAGCCGAGGTTGTCGTCCAACATCACCCTGTTCCCATGAAAGTGCTCGGCATTCCGGATGAGCCTGCCATTGCCGGGAAAACGGCCGAGGTTTTCCAGCACTATGGCATTAGCAGCGAGAATCTCAAACAAGTTGCACTCCAACTGACTAACAAGTAAAGGGCAGACGATCTATGGAACTTCATTCTAAGTATATACTGGCGATTGACCAGAGTACGTCTGGAACCAAAACCCTGCTTGTAGATCAACAGGGTACCGTAATAGCCAAGTGCTCCATCGAGCATAAGCAGCATTACCCCCAACCAGGCTGGGTAGAGCATGACCCCATCGAGATCTATAATCATGTCAGACACACGGTGGCCGAGGTCCTCACATCGGCTGGAATATCAGCAGAAGCCCTCGCAGCAGTCACGATTACGAATCAACGCGAGACTGCACTCATCTGGGACAAAGTAACAGGCTTACCCATATATAATGCTATTGTGTGGCAGTGTCAGCGAACCATTGACACCTGCTCTCTCTTGAAGAAGGCTGGACACGAGCCCGCGGTTCGCGCCAAGACGGGCCTCATGCTTGATCCGTATTTCTCTGCAGCCAAGTTCAAGTGGATTCTTAGTCATGTCGAGGGTGCAGCCGATCTTTTGGCAGAAGGTAGACTGTTAGCCGGTACCATGGACAGCTGGCTGATCTGGAAGCTAACCCAGGGGGCCGTTCATGCTACGGATTATTCCAATGCAAGCCGAACCTCATTGTTCAATATCCATACGTTGACATGGGATGAGGAGCTCTCCTCCCTGTTCGGTGTACCACTCTCCCTGCTGCCGGAGGTCAAAGCCTCCGACGAGGTCTACGGATATACAGCAGAAGGCGAGTTATTCAATCATGCGGTTCCTATATCAGGGGTCATTGGCGATTCACAAGGCGCCCTGTTCGGACATCAATGTCTGGAGAGCGGAACAGGCAAGGCAACCTATGGCACTGGCACCTCGGTCCTCATGAATGTCGGGCTGCAGCCAGTGAACGGCGGTGAAGGCATAGTTACGACCATTGCCTGGGGAGCTGGTGGAAAGGTTACGTATGCCTTGGAAGCCGTCATTCGTACGACGGGGGACAGCATCAAATGGATTCGTGACAATATGGGATTGTTCTCTTCTTTCGAAGAAATGCAGCAGCTCATCGACAACGTCGCGGATAATGAAGGCGTGTATATGGTGCCGGCGTTTGTTGGCATGGGGGCACCTTATTGGGACCCTTACGCCAGAGCCGCCATTGTCGGTATGAATCGCGGCACGAAGAAGGGCCACATTGTGAGAGCCGCTCTGGAGAGCATTGCTTATCAGGTAAAGGATGCGGTAGATTTCATTCAGCAGCAATCCGGTATTGTACTGCGGCATCTTCGGACGGACGGCGGCGCCTCCTCCAACAACTGGCTAATGCAATTCCAGACTGATATGCTGGGAGCAACAGTCAATCGCTCTACCTGTGCAGAATTATCTGCCATGGGCTCTGTGTATCTTGGTGGATTAGGTACGGGGTACTGGAATGCTATATCAGACTTACCCCAGCAGAGCGTTGAGTACCAATCCTATGAACCGTCCATGAGCATCAGTGAGCGCGACCGCCATTATTCGGGCTGGCAGCGTGCTGTCCGTTCTGTTCTTGGCAGTGACAAGAGTGAGGACCGTGCCACTACGGCATCCTCATAGGCTGTTCACTGTGAATTGAGCATATGAAAGATCAATCTAACTAGTACCTTGACCAGATCAAATGTGAGTGTAGAGCCGCTGCAAGCGGGGAGCCCTGTCGACCTCTGTTAAGCTTGCTGTTCTTTTGAACGAAATGGAAAAGCCTGAAATTAGATTCGGTCAAGCTACTAGTATACTGTATATGCAATTTAAACAAGGCGAAGAAAAGGATAGACGGCTACAGCCGTGTGCCTTCTCTTCGCCTATGGATGCTCCAGCCTTTTTCGATACTTAGCCTTTTTTTACTTGTCAGCGTTGACTCTGAATTATGATTCATCCGGCTCTGTGCCATCATAAAGATACCGCTCCAGACTGACCTTTCGTTCTCCCATCAGCTCGATGCCTTCACTCTCCAAGAGCAGGCGCTGCAGGGACAGCGCTTCATCCTCCTGCAAGCCCAGCTCCCCCTTGCTATTGATGACCCGGTGCCAAGGCAGGCCGTATTTGCTGCTCATGGAATGTAGAATGCGCACGACCTGTCTTGCTGCTCGTGGGCTTCCTGCCATACGTGCAATCTGACCGTATGTCATGACCTTGCCTTCGGGAATCCGCCCAATGATTCGAATAACATCCTCGGTAAATTTCGTCATCATCGTTACCTCTCTTACTTCTATGTCTTCGTTGTTACCTCTCTTACTTCTTCGTGATCACTGTTACCTCTCCTACTTCTATTCTTCTTTCTGCTTCCAGCTTTCTTCAATTTCATTCTTTCTACTTTGATCGCCACTATATTTTCTATACCTAGTTACTCTGTTGTATTTTTATGTATCAAGTACCCGGACAGGGACACATGCATACAATGTGAGAGCCCAATCAATAAGAGGAGTGATCATATGTCTTTCCTTCCCCCTTCAGGCCCTCCGGGATCATCCATGCTGCCCCAAGGTACGCAGGCACCTACCTCGGCGCCGCCATCCTTCACACCACCAAGACCGCTTACCAGCCTGTATGCGGTAGATCCGGGCGGGATTGCTGGCTGCCTGTTCAAATTCACGTTTGTCTGGCTTGAGAATGGCCAACGCTTTTGGTTCTACCCGGTATTTGTAGGTCCTTCCTCCATTGCCGGATTCAGATGGACGGGACGCAACTGGTTCTACTTCGGCATTGATCTGCGGCGGGTCGAAGCGTTCAGCTGTTATTGATTTCGTTACCGTTCGAGTACGACAAGCCGCCTTGATTCATGGTCTCACCCTGATCAAATCGGACCTCACAAGAGAGCAAAGCAAGGAACCGGTGACAGGCTATGCCGCTGCACCAGTTCTCTTGTTTATGCTCATTTTATCATATGGACATGCTTCATGAAAAAGCTAAATACTAGTCACGCCCAGCTTCTAATGGCTCTTCTGCTTGTTCCTTGGAGTAGAGTGCAAGCTCGGCATAGCTCTCCATCCCTGTGTGGATCTCTGTAACGATATAAGTACGACGCGTCAGATGTGACATCAGCTTATCACCCGGGCTCACCGAATACTCCTCACGATAGTCTCCCATTTTATGAAATCCACACGACATGCGCAAGTATAGCAAGCCCTTCCGGGTATAGCCATTTACTGTCATTGGTACCCCTCCTGTACTCCCCTGATGTCATAGTCCCATTGCATGAGTTCTTGCCGTGATCTGTTAGACTACCTCAAAAACGGGTTTAGTATGAAATACCTATATTATCGGTTGAATGGCGAAATTCGTTAATTGAAATGCATAAGTAACAAAAAAGTTACATTTTATTTACAACTCACCCATCAATCCACTAAGGTAGCCCACTTCCCGATCATGGTATCGTAATCCTTAGCAAGTGCTAAATCCCATCAATGGAAAAAGGATGTGTTATCATGAAGAAAATGGCTATAGCATCTACGCTAGCTCTTTCAATGATTTTTACGGGAGCCTCCATGTCCATTGCAGGACAAGCCTCCGCTCAGGAAATCTATGCCACCAATGGTCACAAAATTGTAAACACCGCCAAGGCGTACCAGGGCAAAGTAAAGTACAAATTCGGTGTACGAGATGCAGGTCGTCTCATTTTTGACTGCTCTTCATTCACCCAATTCGTATTCAAGCAAAATGGCATTAATATCCCTTGGGGCTCCAAAGCCCAGACGAGATTCGGTACACCAGTAGCGAGCAAGGCCCATCTGGCTGTAGGAGATCTGGTCATGTTCAGCGTGAGCAAGCCGGGTCAAATTAATCATGTTGGCATATACATAGGGAACGGTCAGTTCATCGGCAATTCTCCTGGCAAGGGCGTTGTGGTCTCCAGCATTCACACGGGCTATTGGGGCAGCCGCTACATTACAGCACGCCACTACTAAGCCTACTTTATGCCCCCCTGCCATAACGTTATATCCACATCCAGGACAAGACCCGGGAAGGTGCACGACAGTGCCCTTCGGGTCTTGTCTTTACTCATTCATCGTGAATCGCTCTGCACAGTGCTCTATCCATCGGCAAAACGAGCGATTATGGCCCAGGAAGAAGGAAGACAGATCATACCTTCCCCGGCCTGGTTCATAAGTGACAAGCAGACGTCGTCCCATCATCCCCATGGCCAGCTGCACGAACCTCTCCGCTCTGTCATCAGCATACAATGTCACATAGGCATACAAGGAATGCTCCTCCGGCTCATCCAAGGGACTTACACCTGCACACGAAAATTCTGTACGCACCCTCTTCTCTCGCAGCAGAGATAGGCTCTTATATAGCTCCGCGTCCACCTCCACTCCTTCAAGGAGCATGGTCTGCTTAGGGTGGAGTACAATCTTCGGTCGTTCCAGCCACAGTGCGAGCTCCTGTCCTCGCCTGCTCCATAGCGCTCCTGACTGCTTACTAATTAATATTTCATCATCCGATCGTTCCTGAAGCATAAGCGGCTTCCTTCCTTAGTTATGGTAACAGCCCTTAACTTTCATTTCCGTGGCATTAGTATTCAATAAATTATCTTTAGATTCGATGTCCCCATGTATCCATACCTCTATCATACCGCAGATCGTTCCCTGAACCAAACACCTGTCATGCGTCCAATGATCTCCATGATCTACAACTAACGAAAACATAAAGTTTAAATAGTTAATGATATAAGACTTGCAAAATAAACATATATGGAGTAATTTAAACTTATATAAACATAATTTTAAACAAAATGAACTACAAAGGAGAATTCACATGGAAAACCGTTATGCTTCTCATCCACATGAGGTCTCATCCTTCAAAACTACTCGCCTGCGCGATGAATTCCTGATTGATTCGCTGTTCAGCCCTGATGAGCTGACGCTTGTATACTCTCACGTTGACCGT
Source organism: Paenibacillus massiliensis 2301065 = DSM 16942 (assembly GCF_000377505.1). Classification (GTDB taxonomy): domain Bacteria; phylum Bacillota; class Bacilli; order Paenibacillales; family Paenibacillaceae; genus Paenibacillus; species Paenibacillus massiliensis. Next base: position 336,701 of record NZ_KB898185.1, read on the forward strand.
TATATTATTGGCTCAGCTGTTCCTGTCAAAGGCTCCATTGAGTTGAAAGCGGATTCGAAGGTCATTGGCGCGGATACCTTCCTGGAGCGTCGAGAGCTTGGGGTCATCAATATCGGCGGTAGCGGCACCATCCAGGTTGACGGTACAACCTATGAGCTGGGGCACCGTGAATGCCTGTACGTTGGGCTCGGCGCGAAGGATGTGCTGTTCGCAAGCAATGATCCTGCACAACCAGCCAAATTCTATCTGAACTCTACCCCTGCCCATCATGCATACCCTACAGCCAAGACAGGCCCAGATGACGCATTTAATGTTCATTTAGGTTCGATTGAGAATTCTAACGACCGTACAATCTACCGTTTCATCCACGAGAAAGGCATTCAAAGCTGTCAGCTCGTCATGGGACTGACGGTGCTTGAGCCAGGGAATATGTGGAACACGATGCCTGCCCATACCCACAATCGTCGCTCTGAGGTGTATCTGTACTTCAACCTGCCTGAAGACAGCGTTGTGTTCCATCTGATGGGAGAGCCTGAGGAGACACGCCACGTTGTAGTTCGCAACGAGCAGGCCATTATCTCTCCAAGCTGGTCCATTCATAGTGGTGTTGGTACCAGCAACTATGCCTTTATCTGGGGGATGGCTGGTGAGAATCAAGTATTCGAGGATATGGATGGCGTAGAAATGAAGCGTCTGAAGTAATTCGTCACCCACATTTGATATAGAGCATACTCATGTACCGCTCAATCGCACAGAAATGGATGTATGTCGTATGAACCCTTTGCTTCGATATGAGAAGATCATGGAAGCCCTGTTAACCGATAAGGAAATCACCGTAAATGAACTAAGCCAGCGGCTTAAGGTGACAGGCAAGACGATACGCGAGGATTTAAAGCGACTGGAAGAACAAGGTCTGGTCGTACGTGTCCACGGCGGAGCCATGCTGGCGAATCGTGAGCAATTTGGAATCCTCCCGGAGAAAGAGACCCGTGTCAAGAATGCCGATGAGAAGCAGCACATTGCCGAGCTCGCGTCCCAGCTCATTGAACCGAATGACATTATTGCACTCGACGGTGGCAGTACGACACTAGCGATCGCTCGTCTTCTGGGGTCGTCTCCTGTCACGGTGATCACCAACGATGTTCATATTATCAGTGAGCTGGCCACCAAAGACTTGATTCGTCTGGTTATTCCTGGCGGCTATCGTGTACGCAATATGCTGACGGGTCCTGAGGGTGTCAATTATGTTCAGCATTTAAATATTCAAAAGGCGTTCGTATCCAGCACCGGCGTTCACTGGGAGCATGGACTATCCGTCTACACAGGGGATTTCATTGACTTCAAGAAGGCGCTCGTGGATACTGCACAGCAGGTCTACGCCGTAGCCGATCATCACAAATTCGGACAGACCGCCCTGCGCACCTTCGCACAGCTGAGTCAACTGAATGCCGTATTGTCAGACCGATTACCCACTGGAGATATGCTGAAGGCTTTCCAAGCCACTGGAATAAGTATGATTTGCACAACTGAAGGAGTGTCCGATCTATGAAACCATTGTTTAGTCTTGAAGGAAAAACAGCCCTTGTCACCGGAAGCTCGGGAGGACTGGGAGAAGGGATTGCCATAGCTATGGCGGAGGCTGGCGCAGATGTCGTTATGGTGTCACGCTCCGGTAGCGAGGAGGCTGCACAGGCTATTACTGCTTTGGGCCGTAAAGCATTGTCCATCTCTGCCGACCTGGGCCAGATCGATCAGATCGAGGCTGTATTCCAGGAAGCGCTGACCCTGACCGGGCGTATTGACATTCTGATCAACAATGCTGGCACTATCCGCCGCGCCCCTGCTGCAGAGCACAGTATGCAGGATTGGAACGCTGTCATCGACCTGAACCTGAATTCTGTATTCCTCCTGTCGCAGCTTGCAGGTCAGCATATGATTGCTAGAGGTAGTGGCAAAATCATCAACATTGCCTCCATGCTGTCCTTCCAGGGAGGTATTAACGTACCAGGGTATACAGCAAGCAAGCACGGAGTAGCTGGATTGACCAAAGCCTTCGCAAATGAATGGGCAGGCAAAGGCATTCAGATTAATGCAATTGCTCCTGGCTATATGGAGACTAACAATACCGCTCCGATTCTCGATGATCCGGACCGGACTCGTTCGATTACAGAGCGAATCCCTGCTGGACGTTGGGGTACTCCTGAAGACCTGAAGGGACCAGCTATTTTCCTGGCCTCTGCTGCCTCCGACTACATGAATGGTCACGTTCTTTGTGTAGATGGCGGATGGCTGGCTAGATAATACACGAATAGACCAATACACTACTGATGTATAGTAATGTGACAGGAAGCCCCAGGTTCGTTATCGAATCCGGGGCTTCCTTCTATAATTGCGTCGAAGATTAATGCACGGACTCCCAGCGGTGGCGGAATTGCTCAAGTCGCGGGTGAACCTGCTGAGGCTCATGGGTGAGAATTAGACGAATTCGGGTAATCCAGCCTTCAAAAGACGAATACGAAGCGAATTGCTCTGCCGTCTCAGGAGCCATGTACACAAAATAAGGTGCTGGATACGTCTCTGCCAGATACTTCAAGGCAGTATCCACTGGTGTATACTTCTTTCTTTTACCATCCCAATTCTGGATAATCGCCTCTAGATGACCATACTCCTGCTTCCACTCGTCCAATCTCTTCGCACGCTTATGAAAAGGGCTAACCGGCTGCTTGGACATGCGTCTAGCCGTTTCCTCATGAAGAGGATAAAGCACGACGGTCGCAAAGCTACGCTGCTCAGCCGTATGCATGAACTGCTCCAGCTCCGAATCCGTAATCTGTTCGAACGTGTCATAATAAATTAAAGTTCCCTTCTCCTGTTCAACGGGCGGCTCATAGCCGAATGGAACCTTTATATTGCCTCGGGCCACGCTTGTCCCCTCCTTAACAGTAATTCACATGAATAGTGTGTTCTTTATTGAAATTGTAATACTTAGAATCACTTCCTGACAGCCTGAGGGGGGCATGAGTTACGCTCGACAACCTCCGTGTTAATCAGAACCCCACTATTGTGGTCTTCCTGGTCATTGATCTTTCGCAGCAGGATATCCATCGCCGTCTTGGCCATTACATCTTTCTTCACATGAATAGTCGTGAGCTCAGGGCTTATCACCTTGGCTTCCAGAATATTGTCAAAGCCCATGACAGCCACTTCTTCGGGAACCTTTACAGCAAGCTCCTGAAATGTCTTAATCGCACTGATCGCCATGTAATCATTCTCGCAAAAAACGACTGCGGGCAGTTGCTTCACATGGCCTATCTCTGTTTTGAAAGCATCCTGTGACACAACCAACATGGGCTCCATCGCAAAATTCCCTTCAAGCTCCATGCCTGCCTCTTTAAGCGCAGCCATAAAGCCTTCTTTTCGCTTCACAAAATTCAGAATACGCACATCGGATTCGACGTAAGCAATACTCTTGTATCCCAGTGACAGCAGGTGTCTGCCCGCCTGATAACCTCCAAGATAATTATTAATCGCTACAAAGCTGGCATCCAAATGCTCAAACCATGTATCCAATATCACGATATGTGGATGAACAGCTAAGACGTCCTCTAGGAGTGATGCCGTTAAATTCGTGCCCAGCATTAAAATCCCTGCGGAAGGCTGCTCCTGTTCCAGCGTCTGGATCTCCTCATGCAGCTTCTGAATCGGTATGGAGGAGATAATCAGCGTATGTCCCTGCTCTCTTGCATAAGCCGTCAGATGATGAATCAACTCATTAAAGAACGGCTGAGATTCATACCGATCCGTAATGATGTCCGTATTTTTGCAGGCTACAAAACGAATGATGGAATTGTTTTTAGTTGACGTTTTGTTCGTTTTGAAAGTCCGCGGGGTATACCCGTGGGCCTGTGAGATCTCCAAAATATGCTGGCGTGTCGCTTCACTCACACCAGCTTTATTATTGAGAGCAAGGGAGACAGCCGCCTTGGATACCCCCGCCAGTCTCGCAATATCATCTATTTTCATGCATACCACTCCTGAATAGTATTAGTGCTTTCTAAATTATAACATTATCATACACAAAATTTCATAAAATTAACTAAACTAAACTAACTTTTATATCCGCAAAATTCATTTGACTAAATGATATTTCGGTGCTAATATTCAGATGAAAACGCATTATTTTAGTTAAAAACACTTTATTTGCAGTTTAGTTTACCTAAAATAAACTAAATGAAATGTGCTGAAAGGCTAGGTGATGAGTGTGAAGGTAACTGTTGCGGGCCATGAAAGAGCCTTTGAGCTAAATGGTAAGCCGTTATTTTATTTAGCGGATACGGTATGGAGTGCATTTACCAACGCCTCCCTTGAAGAATGGGCAGAATATCTCGATTATCGAAAATTACAGGGCTTTAATGTGCTTCAGATTAATATCCTGCGCCAGTGGGATGCAAGTGAATCGGATCTCCGAATGGAACCCTTCTTACTACAGGAAGATGGCTCCTATGACTATCGGCAGTTGAATGTAAAATATTTTGACCGCGCTGAGCAGATGCTTGGCATGGCTCTTGAGCGTGGCTTCATTCCAGCCCTCGTGCTGCTGTGGTGCAATTATGTACCAGATACTTGGGCTGGGATGTTTCAGGAAGGGAATAAAATGCCCTTTGACTGTGTTGAGCCGTATGTCCGATACGCTGTGGAACGCTTCTCCAAATATAATCCGATCTACCTGGTCAGCGGTGATACCGATTTTCCAAGCGAGCAAGCTATTGCGTATTACACCAAAGCCCTTGAGGTTGTGCATGCCTTGAGTCCGAACAGCTTGAAAACGCTCCATATTCGAGGACGGCTACGGGAGATCCCGGATACACTGGAGCAGCATGATGGCCTGGATTTTTACATGTACCAATCTGGTCACAATTCCGAGTTTCAAGCGACAGCTTATGAGATTGCCGAGAATTTTTATACACGTCCACGCACACGTCCAGTCATTAACGGCGAACCCTGCTATGAACAGATCAGCTACAGCCGCAATGTATACGGCAGATACTCTGCCTTCGATGCGCGGAAGGCCGCTTGGCAGAGCCTGTTGGCTGGTGGTGGAGCAGGTATCACCTATGGAGCACACGGCATCTGGAGCTGGCACAAACAAGGCAAAAAGTTCGGGATCGTCGAAGGGGAAGGCTTTGACGCCCCTTACGACTGGAGAGAAGCTGTCCGCTTTGAAGGGGCATGGGATTACTCCTTTATCAAATATGTATTTGAAAGCTATAACCTGATCGGGATCTCGCCAGCTGACATCGTACTCAATGAGACGCCTGAAATTCGTGCCGCCGCGAACGATACCACCATTGTCCTGTACATTCCGGTCAACACTAAGGTTCGCTTGAATCTGGACGTCCAGGATTACAGCTTCACAACCATTGATCTGACAGCCAGAAGATTCGCCTGTACAGAGATTACAACCCACGATGGGAAATCCGTCATTGCTATGCACCGTTTTGAGAAGGATGTCGTGGTCATTGGCAAGCGAAAATAGGCATCTATGTGCCTCTCATTAGAAAGCGCATACACCTGATGAGTATTATTACTGCAAGGAGTGACTAGAGTGAATTACGAGAAAACAGCCCAGGAAATTCTGAAGTCGGTTGGCGGAGCAGGTAATGTGAACAGTGTCATGCACTGCATGACCCGTCTGCGCTTCAAGCTCAAAGACAGCAGCTTGCCCAATAAGGAACAAGTCAAACAGATTGACGGAGTCATGACGGTCGTGGACAGCGGCGGGCAATTCCAGGTCGTCATTGGGAATGACGTACCAAAGGTATATGCCGAATTAACAAAACTACCGGGCATATCGGCAGAAGCTGCCCCTGTGGAGAAGGATACACAAGGAAGCCTATTTAGTCGTTTTGTAGATGTCATCTCTGGTGTGTTCATGCCAGTGGTTGGCGTGCTATCAGCCGTCGGGATTCTCAAGGGTCTACTCTCCTTATTCGTAACCCTGAATTGGTTAAGCGACGATATGGGTACTTACAAAATTTTGTTCGCTGCAGCGGATGCCTTATTCTATTTCTTCCCTATCTTCCTTGGCTTCTCTGCCGCTAAGAAATTCGGAGGGAATCCTTATATATCGGCAGTAATCGGAGCCGCCCTTGTGTATCCAACCATGACGGCCGCCTTTGCAGAGAGTACGCCTCTTAGCTTTATGACTATCCCGGTAGTTCTGATCAGTTATACGTCATCCGTTATACCTATCATTCTTGGGTCGTATTTGGCCGCTATTGTCGAAAAGTTCTTCAGCAAAGTATTACCTTCAGCCGTAAAGCTGTTCTTTGTACCCCTGTTAACCATACTGATTGTCCTGCCACTCGTCTTTCTTGCCATTGGACCTATAGCCACATTCGTCAGTAATCAACTAGCTGCTGGCACATTGTGGGTGTATGGCTTGAGTCCGATCATCGCAGGTCTTCTGTTGGCCGGGTTCTGGCAGACCGTCATTATCTTTGGTCTACACTGGGCGTTCATTCCCATCTTGCTCAACAACGTTATGAATAACGGCTTTGACCCTATTAACGGTATGCTGTTTTGTACCATTTTCGCGCAGACAGGTGCAGCTTTTGCCATTTCGCTCAAGACAAAGGATACACGTCTGAAGCCTATTGCCACCTCGGCTACGATCGCCGGGATTATGGGGGTAACAGAACCAGCTATCTATGGGGTTACCCTGCCGTTGAAGAAGCCATTCATCCTGGCCTCCATCGCTGCGGGGATCGCGGGCGCCATCGCAGGGATGTTCGGCGCCAAGAACTACTATACGATTGCTGGCGGCGGTATCTTTGGTATTCCGATGTTTATCGGTCCGGAGGGCATGGACCAAGGCTTTGTGGGATTCCTCATTTCGGTGGTTGTTGCCTTCATCGGCGGCTTCGTTCTAACTTACCTGTTTGGGTATAAGAATCAGCCCGTGACTCAGGCGGCTACGGAAGCTCAACCTACGGAAAGCCAAGCTAAGGATATCCAAGCAACAGACTTATCTACTCGTAACGTTGGAGATCAGCCTCAAGAAGTGTCTATATTCAGTCCTCTAGAGGGCGAATGGCTACCATTAAGTGAAGTAGGCGACGAAGCCTTCTCCAGTGGAGCCATGGGCAAAGGAGCCGCAATCCTGCCTACGGTCGGCGTGGTCTATGCTCCATTTTCGGGAACTGTACAGACACTGTTCAAAACCAGGCATGCCATTGGACTTGTATCGCCTGAAGGCGTGGAGACGCTCATTCATATCGGCATTAACACTGTAAAGCTGAAGGGAGAGCATTTCACGACCTTTGTTAAGGAGGGTGATATCGTTCAAAAGGGTGACAAATTAGTCGAATTCGATATCGAAGCCATCCGAAATGCCGGCTACGATACGACGACCTCCGTCATCGTCTCCAGCCTTGCAACATATACAGAGATTAGCATCAAGGAACACGGGTACATCCGCTCAGGCGAGCCTTTGTTCAACCTTAAATAAAACACATGAGGGAAGCAGGTAAGATACCTGCTTCCCTTCTTATGCTCCCGCCTGTTCCCACCTGTTCTCGCTTGCTCCCGCTTGTTCCTGCTTGCTCCTGCTTGCTCCTGCTCCTAACCTATTATCATCCAAATTGGCTACCGCAGCATATTGGAGTCTGTCGGTGCACTCCCGAACAATGGCTAGACACCGGCTTGTACGGATGAGTTCATTTATACCAAGCTGAACCTGGGCACTTATATTCCACGAAAAAGAAGGACTATCCCAGTAGATACCTACATGGAATAGCCCCGCTTTTACTACAACTTTGCTATTATTTCAGTTGAGACAGTAGATTCTTCATTCTTGAATAATACCCGTTGACCCGGTCAATGGTATAGTTATACATCAGATGGTTCTCGGCCAGCTCCGACATTTCCTTATCCACATCGACGTTATTGAAGTTATTATTCATAGCAGTGTTCTGTGATTGGACTACCTGATAGGCAACCTCGTTAGAGCTTACTGGAGTCGGCATATGCCTAGGATCTGTGCGTCTCATCCTTAGCTCACCGTTCTTATCACGCTCCAGCTTGCGTCTTAATTCTTCCTCGAATACAACGGATTGGGCCTTGTAATAAGGCGTATCTGCATTCGCGACGTTATTGGCAATCGCTCTATTCTTCGCATTGAGCGCTACTAGCAAGGAAGCGTGCATGCTATTGGTATTCGAATGAATCATGGCTGGCTCCTCTCTCAATCGCCATTTTCACGATTTTACGTATATATACAATTTATAAGAGCAGCGTCCATCAAGTCAATCTATTTCGTAGAAAAAGTGCGTTATTTCTACAAGAATCGCATAGATTGCGCTTTTGCACTTAATTCGACTTTCCTTTTTCTATGACTAAAGGCATAGTAACTTCATCAATCACCAGCTTGCTGTTATCCTTGAAAGAGTAATCCTCTTGAATGGCAATGGTCAACGGATACATGACAGACGGCTGCTGAGTTTCCTCAAGTGCAGGACCAGAGGCTGATTCTGGCGCTACTGCATTTGACGAATCCCCCGTGCCATCAGCAGCTGTCTCATTCCCACCTCCGGCAGAGCCGGAAGCTGATTCACCGGACGGAGTCGATTCACCAGAGGTATTCGCGTTACCAGAGCCTGCAGAGTTCGAGGAGTCGTTGGTGTCTGTTGCACCCGTTAAGTCCGCAGCGCTTGAAGAATCAGAAGATGGATTCTCCGTGCTAAGGGTACTGAGCTCATCAACAGGCAGCACCTTGAACTGCTCGAACTTATGAGTTGTGCCGTCAGGCTCTATGACTGAAATATGCTCAGGAGCAAAGACCAGCCTGGATGCCTCATCAGGAAACTGCAGCTCAAGTAACCACTCGCCTGCCTGCGATTTGGCTGCTTGTAGTACAGCTGTTACTGCAGCAGGCTCCACACTCTCCTCTGGCTGGCCCGATGGGGCTGGCTGCTGAACGGTTGGAGACTGTGGATCTGGCTGCTCAGCCTGATCCTGGCCCCATACACCTGCCGCAAGTAGACTACCGCAGACAACTACTCCCAGCAAGGCGATCATGATGGTCACTCGCCCTCCCTTACCCATCTTGCGAAATACGCGAAGCCAGCCTGCCTCCGTCTGGCGCTTGGCCTGGACATAGAATGACTGATAGGGCTCGGGAGCAGGCTTGAAATACTTGTTCCATAGCTGCTTCTGGTGCAGCACCTCACGTCCTTCTGCCCTGAAATAAGCTAGCAAGGCATGACGATAGCGTGTCTCGTAACCGCCTCGTACCGTTCCGAATTCAATCCGCTCTTCGCTCCAGCGAATGAACGTACAGATCGTCTCAGGGGAGGCGGCCCAATTGCGCACGGCTTGCAACATACCAACATAGTTCACCATGCCAGCCTGTTCCCCTGTGGAAGCATAGAACGCTGGGAGAATAAGGGCAAATTTCCCTTCGCGAATCTCCTCCGGAAGCCAATGTAACGCCCAATCCTGCACGGCCTTCTCATCCTCAGCGGATAGTCCCTCAAGCAAGGTCAGGCCTGGATCAGCATTCGCGAACCAGTCGTATGCAGCGATGAGCTGCACTGCCCTTTGCTGCAAGGAGCGGTTCAGTCGAGCCACCCAAGGTCCCAGATCCGATCGGTTGCAGAAACGAAGCTGTGTAATCTGGGATGGCTTCATCTCCTGAAGACTCAGCTTTGTAATCATGTACATATCTGCGGCCTCTTTTAATGCATCCGCCATACCTGGAAGGAACGAAGCAGCATCAGATTCATCGCGCTCAACTTGTTCCAGCCTGTCATGCAAGATATTGGCCGCCGCGACCAGATCTGCCTCCTTGCCCATCGTCTGTGCTACAGCTGCGATCATCGTCTCCTGAATCTGCTCATCAGCCTCCAGACCTGGACGATACCGAACCCATTGGACGAGCATACTCATCAGCTCTTGCATATTCCGAGCAGTGCGAAGCTGCCCCTGCAAATAAGGAACGAACAAGGTAGAAGTCAGCAGCGAGTTACTCAGTAGCTTGGTCAGCAGCGAATTCTTCAGGTCAGGGGCCTGCTCCACAGCAGCTACAATGCGAGCAGCCTCAGCTTGCCGCCCTGTAGCAAAAGCATTGTTCAATGAACGGATCAAATATTCCACTAGCTTGAATTCAATATAACGCTTATCTATTTTGTAGTACTCCCGAAAGGTCTCAATTAAAGACGGGTCCGGTATGAATTGATTTTTGACCCGGTCAAACTCGCGATCAAATGCCTCAAGAAACAGGTCATTCAGTCTCATCTTCTGAGGCAGTGCGTTATCTATGGATAAGTATTGGATAAGGGCACGGAGAAGACGCTCCCGATTGTTCTCATAGCCACTCGGGTCCCCATTTTCCATTCGATATAACATTGCCAGCTCGTCATAGGCATTTAGCGATAACTCTCGTTCAGACTCCATGCCTTCCAGCATTTGGGCAGCGAATTTGAAATATTCCTCAAGGGACTCCTCCTGCTGTAACTGTTGCCAGATCCAGGACAAGTACCCTCTCTGTTGATCCTCCGGTTCCGCATTCAATACCCGGCTCTGGGCTAGATCGAATATATAATCCTTATCAATGCTTCGATCTCCCTGCCGGAGGCCGCCCGGCTCCGTGAATGTGACATGAATTCCCTTACGGCTAGAGGGCTCTTTGACATATGTAATGAAGCCAAGCTTGCGTCGGAACGCAAAGGGCAGTACGGAGTACAGGATTTGCAAGAGTGACTTCGCTGCCTTACTGGTGTCCTCCGCCTCTGTATTCAGGGCAATGTAGACCTTCTTGCGGCCTGCAACAGACATCATCACCGCGTATAGCAGCTTCGTAAAGATCGCTTCATCCAGCCCCAGACGCGTCAGAATTTCACGACTGCTCTCCTTTGGAATCAAGCCCTGCGCCGGAAGCTTATCCAGCTCTGGTAGCTCGGTTCCCTGCTCGATGTCATAGCTGTCCGCAAAGGCTACATTCAGCCACAGCTTATAATCGGCTGCACCCTCTGGAGCTCCCTTCGGGATGATCAGATTGTGGGTGAAGAACGCACTTCGCAAGCCAGTGAAGTCGGTAGCCTTGAAGATACTTCTGCCCAGAATCATTTCACCGGATTCTGTTCGTATCAGATGAAGCGCATCAGGATAGACGCTCTCCTCCTTCACTCCGCGAGCCGTCAATGCCGCAGGGGCATCATAAGTGCATAACGGATGTAGCACTTTTTTAATCCATGCCGCCTCCAGGCCCGCGGATTTGGCCACCGTGTCAAAGCCTTCGGTTGTACGAAAGACCCCACGTCTTTCCCTTGTGTACATTTGCTGCTGAATGAGGTGGAGCTCTGAAAAACTCACTACGACTCTCTCCCCTCAATATACTTCAGTTTGTATAACAGCCAAATGAAGGGCTCATCCACACGGATCGGACTAACTAGCCCCTGTAGCTTCTGATCAACGGGGTTACTGCCGAGTGCAGACACCGCAAAATAAGCTGTATCTGTGAAGTATACATCCATCGTCCCCTTGAACGGCTTGTCTACCTTCTCGATGAATCGTCTAATCTCACCATCAATGTTGGCGAACTCTGTCAGATCAAGATACTTCCGATGCTCCATTGGATTGAAGACATTGCTATTTCTCTTGATGTAAGTTCCCTCATCATCTGCCAGTGCAGTCAGCATATCGCTTTTGGTCAGCACAATTGCTGTTGGAATGGACGTTTTGTTCTTCTCCTGATACGCAATGAAATCGCCGAACAGGGTCAGCACCACATCTCGCGGTTCATCGTATTGGGAGACGAACTCCCCACGCTCATCACCCAGATTGAGCTTGATTCGCTCGCGGATCGAACGAATCTGTAGCGGATCGACCATGAACAGAATGCCTGCTGAGTTCTTGATATGTTGACCATGCAGGCCCAGATAGTCCTGATCGACCATGCCTTCCCCCGCAACATCGAAGAATACCAGCGTAAGGGGAGCCTTGTCCTCATCCTTGAAGACGAATTGAAAAATAAACGGCTCCTGCATCTTCTCTTTCTGCGTGGAGGACAACAGATCCCCTCGCTCGAACAATGGCTCTTCATAAAGACTTCTGAACTTCCGACTGATCTCGGCCGTCAACGGCATACAAGCTGCATCAAAATGATCTGCTGTGTAATGCTGCAGAGTATGGATTAGGGAGGTCATATAGACGGATTTTCCAGCCTGTGAGGCACCAATAATTGATATGATATTGCTAGGCACCTTGCCTGCTGTAACCGGAAGCTCGTTATGACAATGCGGGCACAAACGACGACGTGTAAGCTCACCGTATCGGTCTGTTAGCCCTGTTAGCACCTCATCGGTATAGTGATGATATTCCTCAGGCACATCCCTTGGGTCAATGATCGCTTCGATCTCATAGACCATATCCAAGCCGAAGCGCTCACGATACTTGTTCAGTCGATCATCCTCGCCAAGTGCGAAATCCTCATCATCCTCACGATGATGAGCTGCCCGGAAGACGACATCCTGCGGCTCGAATTTGCTGAAGCAATAAGGGCAGACAATATCATAATATAGTGGTCTGGGCTCTTCCTGAGGCTTCTTCTTGAAGAATTGCTGAAAAAAATTCATAGAAGCTCCTCCTCTCATTCAGTCTCTTAATTCCTACTCAGGGATCAGCTCATACGTCTGACCGTATGTAGCTCCCTCCGTGAAGAACAAGCGGACATACTCATCCGCTCGCACTTCAATCGAAGGCAGTATATTGGGGCCAGCCATAAAGGACTGGGTGAAGGGATAGACCGTTCCGTCCTCTTTATCGAGAGGGTATCCCCCCATCTTCTTCACATAGCAGAGAACCTCCCGCGGAACGGGGACCTCGGCTGTGACCTTGATCTGGACCGATTTACGGTCCCTGAACCATGCCTTCTTATGCTGTACAGAATACATGATCTTCGCCTTACCAGCACTGACAGCAATCTGATTCCCGGAATCCTGCTGCAATATTAAGACAGGCCCGTCCTGCTCCAATACGCTTGGATAGACTGTATATACAACTCGACCAATGCCCTCCAGTCTGTCCCGATAATAGCCGGCCGCCTTGTATTCATCACGGGTGAAGAGACGGAGCTGACTCTGGTCAGGCTCAGCAGGTACGGGCAGTTCATCGCTTTGTTTAGCAATATATACAGCGTGGACTCCAGAGGGCCAGCGCCAGCGCAAGGCTAATTCATGATTTTCAATTTTGGAGCTAATGTCCGTTATTCCAGGATACCCCGGCTCTGATCGTCGTGTCTTCATTATCATCGGGCCTTTCGTCATTAGAATCCTCTGTTTCTTCTGCCCCGGGCTGGACGTTCCTCTTCCTCACCTCTACCTGTTCTGCGACCAGGTGCATGACCAGAATTGCGGCGCGTACTCTCGCTAACCGGAAGGACGAACATGAACAGCGCAAGAATACCTGAGAGCAACAACATCGCTGCTAGACGAATCAGAGAGTCACCAATAGCCGAGCCAGACAGTCCCTGCTCAAGCACCAGTCCGGCTAGCACACCGCCGACACCGCCCCCAATGGCAAAATTGCGGGCAAGGAAGCGGTTGTCAAACACAAGCCCCAGCGCGAGTCCTAGCACCACACCCACAATAGCAAGCGCTACAACACGATAAATAGCGAGAAAGGTGTTCATCTCCAGCTGTCCGCTCCGTTCCGTGACAAGAGTACGGTCCCCGACGCTGCGCTCAAATATTTCGCTAAACACAGCAGATAACGTATCTGCTCTGGCTACATCGGTATAGGTACCACCTGTAGTCTGGGCGATATTCTGCAGCAAGGCTACACCAGACGGCTCGGTCAGGGCTAGACCAACCGTGTTGATGGCAATTCCACGCTCTGCATAGGGTGCCAGTACATTAGGTACATCCACAGCACTGTCACCGTCGGACAGCAGTATGACCATCGTGCCAGCATCAGCATCTCCCTGCTCCTGAATATGCAGTAATGCCTCGGAGAGAGCAAGCCCGATATCCGTACCTGCTGTCGTATCGACAATTTCGTCAAGCTTGGTGTTCACAGCCTGCTTCTGCGCATCCGTCCCTACCTCAGTGAGAGGCTGCAATATGGTCGCACCTACATTAAAAAGGATGACGCCCACTCGATTGCGACGATCCATCTGCTCCACCAGATTTTTGGCTGCCTGTAGGCGTTGGCGGTCTGGGTCCGTGACCATCATGCTCCCCGAGTTATCAATAACGAGCACAATGTCCCGTACCTGTCTGCTTCCGGACGGATTGAACTGATGCCCCCATTCCAGTAAAGTACCTGTACCGAACAGAAGCACAAGGGTAGCGGGCACCAGCCATTTCCAGGACACATCCGAATATCGTTGCTTCCAGGATACTCCGTTCAGCTTAGGGGTGATTAGCTCAGCCAGCAAGCAGGCTAGCCCTATAGCGAGTGCCATGATTCCGAAATACAGTCCGATCACAATGATTCTCGGCCAGGTGTCCAGCAGCTGGTGCAGGACTATTTCGCCGAGAATGAAGCCGATGCCTCCACCCAGCAGACTGAACAGCAGAAGGAGTGGATTAAATTTACGCTGCATAGATGTTCATGCTCCCTTTCTACCTTGGATTATATCGGGGTGAGATCAGCGAAGCTCAGGCAACACCTGGGGGTCAAGCCCATGCAGGAGATAGCCGTTAGCAATGTAGGTCTCATAGTAAGTACGTCCATTACGATAGACCAGTATATCTTCGATCTGGAAGCCTCCCATCAAATGAAGCTTCTCCACTCCGCTGCTGCGGGTCACATGCACAAATCCTAGCTTATACATACGAGCATCATGGTCATACTTCATGGCATACGGCAAAAATTCACCCTCATAGTCCCCAAAAAAATATTTTTCCTCGTAACGGTGTTCGTGTGTGTAATCGAGTAAGCGAATATGCACTGTCGCGCCTTCCTCCAGCGTATGGTAGAGCTCCTTGAATAGCTGATCCTTCGAGACGATCTGCCGATTCTCATATGCAGAGGCTACATTGGCTCTTAGAAGGAGCTCCTCCTCGAAGGTCTGCCGGAACGGAGCCGCAGTCAGAATAAGCGATTGACATGTGTGGATCAGCCGCTCCAGAAGTGCTGGACTCTCCAGTGTAACCAGAGAGAATTTACTTCCCATATGGCGATCCGAGAAAAGTACATCCTGTCCCCGCTTGCTCTCCAGTTCATCAAGCACCTCCGCCGTCACCTTCGCATAATATTCCAGCACATTCTGTCCTGTATATTGGTCAGCTCGCCGCAGGTGCTCCGTGGCTTGCGTCTGCAGCTGCTGCTCGATATCACGCAGCCGATCAAGCTGTGCCTGAACACGACCATGGAGGCGTTCAAACGCGGCCTCACAGGTGCGGAGCAGGTCTGTATACATCTGTAGCTCCAGCAGCTCCAGCTTACGGCCATAGACCTGTTCTGCTACATATCGAATGAAATTCCTGACATTCGGCTTATCCAGCAGAGGTACTCGTGGGAAGGACAGCTCCTCAACCGACTGGTTATATAGCTGTTCGAGGCTCGCTACCAGCTCTGTGCGCTCATTCGTATAATCACGAATTAGACCTCTTACAGCTGTCAGCACATTTCCAGGCTGATCCTCATCCGTCCAGGACAATATCTCATACAGCCCAATATCCGGAAGACGTGTCTCCTGCTCCTTCAACAGCTGCTGAAGCCACTGGTCTGCATCGAAAGAGTCCAGACGTTGCTTCGCAGGCAACTCGGCATGCTCGCGGAAGAAGTCCCCACAGGCTTCGCCGAACAGCGACGCCTCAGCATCTCTTAGCGTCATGCGGCGGAGCGCTGAGAAGCTGGCACCACTCGTCATCAAGCCCGTCATATCTCCAAGAAATTCAGCTTGAGGCAGCAGTGGAGTCATCCAGCTCTCCCTCCCGGTTGAGTCCAGTCGGAAGAAGGACAGCTTATCCTTCGGACTCCATTCGATCTCGCTCCTCATTCGGCCCAGAAGCTGCTTGTAGAACTGATATAGCACGGTGAGGGCAATCGGTTCGTTTGGACGTTTTACCTTTCCCAGACCAGCAGAAACGTAGACTGGACGCCCTGTTTCTGTACCCATATTATTCTTGAAGGACGTGTTGTTATAGCCGCCTTCCTGTGGCCAACGCTCAGCGGTACCATAGTCGTCCATAGCGCTTCCCTTGGAAGCATGCAGACGGTTCTTCAGCAGCTGAATATGACAGATGAGCTCACCGTTCTCCCGCAGGCTGTCAGGTACAATCCTTCCTCGTTCATCCTTATCAGATAGCAGGTAGACCAGATCGAATAGGGGAGCTGGACCATGCTTTACCTTGATACCGAGTCGATCCTCAGTCATATGAAGTGTAGCTGTGATCTGATATCCTGGGTCCTGCATATGGTCGAGTTCACGAAGGAATGCTACATTCAAGGCACTGCTGTACCCATAATTTTCTTGTGTCCCCTCATGCAGTAGCGCATACAGATCCATCTGGACCGACTTGAAGGATTGAGCCAGCAAATATTCGGATAGCAGTGTGATCTCGGGTACGAGTACATTCAACGGATCATCACCGACGGTAATGACAGTGAGATGGACCCGATCAAAAGAGGAATACAATCGTCCATATTCCGCCAATTGAAGACTAGCCCGTCGAAGACAGCCATTCAGTTGGATCAGACCCTCTTCGTCCGCGTAGAAGTCCCGGTACAGATCACTTCGCGCATAGCGGGGATTGGTAACCTCGGTATGCAAAGACAGGTGCTTATCCCCATGAACATCCTGTCGTGCATCATTCATTCTCTTCTCATCTTCTCTAATATCTGCAGCCTGCTTATAAGGCCTGATCTGATGGGTAAGGACTCTGGAATGCCCTTTTGAGATGTCCGTCCCGGAGTGAACATGAATATAGGTGACACCTGCACTGTTATCCCACTTGCGGTCATTCATGTCCATGACATGGCTAATGGCAGAGCCTGCATGGTCGCCAATAAAGAGAAACACAGCGGGGTAATGGATGCTGCTGCGTCCATCCCCACTGCCAATGAATTGGTCTTCCGCTGCCGCGTAGGACACAGCGAACTGCTCCAGCTTATCTCTCATTTCTACTTCAGCCTTCTACGAATGTCATTTAGTTTGCTTGCCATTTGCTTGTAGAAGGAGTATAGCTCTTCTCCATTCGCATGCTCCACTCGCTCATACTCCAATTGATCTCTTGCTTCCATGAAAAGGGTGACGAGGCTCTCCAGCTTATCCAGCAGAGGCGCGATATCCTCCGAAGATGTCAGCTCATTGTCCCGTCGGTCCGCCTTGCGCATCAAAGCTGCACGACTCTTCTCATCCAGCCCCCGGAAGTGCGTATACACATCGTATTCCACATAATGACGGCTCTTCAGGACATTGCCGAACGGCTCCCATGCCTCCTCCTCTGGATCACGGTCATATACGTAGAGAGCACCTTTTTTGGTAATAGTATCCGTATACAGTGCCTGGATGAATTGATCAAGCCGCTGCTCTTCATCTTGGTGCTTGCCTAGCATACTCTCCAGCTCTGTCAGCTTAGCCTGCAGCTGCGCATACTTTGCAAGCTCCTCACGGAGCACATGAATTAGCTCTGGCGTGCGGATCAGGTTTTCTTTGCCCAGCTCCTCGTTAATACTGCCGAAGATATCCTTCGCTCCCGTCTGCTCCATTCCTCCGGCAAGCAGTCGCTTCAATTCATTGGTGGCACGCTTAACCTCTCCCAGATTCGGCTTGGAGGCGTCTAGCTGCATATCATAAGCAGACAAGATTCTGTCCACATCAAGAGCACCGGTGCGAATGACTTCATATCGACTGCTGGTATTGCTCTCGTCACCCTTCATCCGAATGACTCCCAGGGCCAGACCACGATCAAAATCACTTCGTACATTAGCGTTGAAGGCCTGCACCCGAGGGTTCACATACGTATCCCCCCAAGATTTCTCCGGGATCGGCGAAGGCAGGTTCGTCCAGTTGTTGCGACCTGTCTGCACAAGATGTCTTCCAATTCCTTCTCGATCCAGAATCGTACGCTCATAGCTCTCCTCATATACCTTCAGTGGCGTATATACGAATAGCGGTACGCCGTTACGGGTGTTCAGCCAGAAGATGCGATTCTTGACCTCACTTTCCTTAATCGTGAAGTGCGATTTGCCGATCGCATTATTCTGATAATTCCGAATTCCCTTCAGGATGCTTGGTGCCTGTACCGGGACGGACACGAAGCCCCATGATGGAAAGTACAGATTCCCCGCACTGTTGCTGAGGTGGAACACCGGCACTGCTTCCTCGTCAAGCTTGCTCGCGATATGACGCTCTACGAACTTCTCAATGGCCTCATCCTGCCCGTATTTCATGATGAGGAAGTCTTCCATGGAACGCGTGATAAGGTCGCCGAACTTTTCTGTCAGGAACTCCGAGATTGAGGTGACAATGTCGATATCCTGTTCCTTGACCCAACGATCGGAATTTTCCAGCAGGGCATGGGCAAAATCACGAATCAGATCGTCGCCATCCCTCTTCTCCAGCATGCCAGAGACAACGGTTTCGATATCAGGAACACTAACAAGATTCCAGTAGTAGGTCTTGTTGCCTCTATGATCCTCCTGTTCGGCACCGTTCACGAGAAGATCGCCATTCTTCGAGAAGATGCTGCTAAGAGCATTAAGCACTTCTGTATACACATGATAAATGCGATTGTTCTCCTGATTCAGCAGATCATATAGATCCTCGTAAAATTCGATCAACTGCTCCGTACGCTCAATATCTGCGTGCAGCCAGTATTCATTGATTTTCGCTTCAATATAAGCATTCTTCTTCTTATCCTTGGATACGAAAGCACTCTTCGCATCCCCCATCTTCTCCTCGGCCTGCTCCCTGGCCGCCTCGATGTCCCGAGGAATCCGATGCAGGCTATCCTTCAGTGCCTCAATGTACGATAGAAGCATTTTGAGCAGACAGAAGCCCTTCTCCGTGTAAATAAGTCGAGATACGTAGAATGGCCCCTGCTCTGGATGCAGGAACATCCGGCGAATCTGATCGGTAAATTGACCGACGATCTCACCTGGAAGCTGCTTCTTCGCCTTAATGTATTCCTCACGCGCCCGATTCAGGAATGTCTGCTCCAGCTCGGTGTCCATGTTCACGACCTGCATTTTGATCACATTGGCGTAGCTAAGACGCTCACTGTTCTCAAACCCAGGTAATGGCTCTGGCACACGGGATTCGAAATTCTTGATCATACTGTCCAGATCGACGCCAAGCTTACGGGCGAACTTTTCGACCTCCTCCTGACCCGGTGCTTTCTCGAACATCTTGCCCATTTTCTCGAACAGGCGATAGGCCAGATAGGTCGTCATCTCTTCCACCGGAAGCACGGCTGAAGACGCTCCGATGATGTTGTACTCGTAATTCGCAGGATAGGCCCGATTCATCTGGGCAATGTTGGTACGGATGTTGCTGATATAGTCATGAATGGCGAACTCTTCGCCAGATTGTTTCTCTTCACTTGCCATAAAGTTCGTGATGTTCTCAGCTGTAACGTTCATGCAGTAATCGTAGGCATTCTCAAGCAGCTTGCCCTCGGTATTCGTCGCTGAGATCAGATGACACAGATTGAACGGCGGCAATGGCGAGTTGACGTTCAGGATGTTGCCATATTGTTGACGGAACCGCTCACCGCGATTGTCCACGTTCATCCAATAATCGAGCTCCTTAAGCGCTGCGTACCCATTCTTCTTGATGTATTCACGGGTATGCTCACTCAAGCTCTTATTCGAGAGATTGACATCAGGCGTGAACAGATAACCAAGTGTATTGACACGGTCAATCCCTGCTGATCCATAATCACGCTCAATAAGTCCACGTACGATGTAAGATATATCCAGGAAGGTACCACTTCCGGTACCACCAGATAGACCTGACAGAAGGAACACCATGAGCTTCTTGTTGGTGCCGACAGATAATGTCTTGATCTTCTTGTCGATGCTCTGCACGACCTGGTTAATCTTGGTGAACAGCAGTAAGCGTCCTGCCTGACGTACACCCGCCGCACCGTTCATACCATCTGTAATGCTTAGCTCTGGTGAGAGCCAGTCTGTAATATAAGGCTCCAGAATGCTGCGATTTTGCAGCAGGCCACCGATCTCTGCATTGGAGAGCAGCACGAACTCATTGTTCGGGTCCAAGCCGATGCCTCTATATTTTTTATTCCTGTCCTGTTCATTCGTCTCGAAGGCGAGGAACTCTACATTGTCTGGCTTATCATGCTTTTTCTTGGACAAGGGATCTTCTGGCAGCTTGAATCTGCGGTTGATCTGATATTTCAATCTCAGCAGAGCATCAATCCCTGTCCCGCCAAGACCGATAATTAAAATAGGGTTATCAATCGTATCTACTCTAATCTTCTCACTAACAATCCCGCCGCCCAGTGATACATCCAATTGCTGTATGTGTTCTCTGACTACTGGTTTCATTTGGATTCCCCCTGATTCCTGTAATAATCCGATGAATAACTATATATTCTATTATTCTGATTCATTGCTTCTTAATCTGATTGTTGTTTCTTATCTGATCGTTGTTTCTTATCTGATCGTTGTTTCTTATCAATTACAGTTTCTTAATTCAATTAACGGCTAGTGGACAAATACTCCAGCAGGATCGTCTTGCCTACACTTCCCAATGGTACGGTAATCCGATCATTGTGCCCCAGTTCAATGCCCTGTGCAGCCTGAACGGCTCGCCCGGACTTCTCAATCGGGATCGCCCCAGTGGAACGAACAGCGAGCTTATCATTACGACCTGGAGTAAATACGATCTGAGCTGACTCTGCCAGCTCCGGGGCCAATTGCAGCAATTGATGCAGTGTGAATTTGCCGCGGAAGCCCGTCAGCTTTTTGTACTGGGGATATGACTTCTCACCAGTATTGTCATCCTGAATCTCAACGACAAGCTGCCCGACAAAGCCTTTGCCTGACTTCTGCACATATTTCCAAAGGAAGTATGCAGCCGCAAGTACGATCAGCAATCCAGCCCCCCCAAGAATCGCAGGTAACAGCAAGCCTGCCCCGGACTCCTCAGCTGGAACAGTTGAGGAGCCTGAACCTGAAGTTCCACTTGCTCCAGAGCCGTTGATGGTTATCGTCGCTGATTCACGGTAGAAGCTCTTCTCCTCTGCCCGTACAGTCAATTCATAGTCATGGGCCTCTGGCAGCTGGAATTGTCCTGCAAAATGATCCCCTTCATTGTTAAGGTCAATGGAACTGTCTGCTCCTGTATTCACATCATGCACAAGCAGCTTAGCTGTCATATTCGCATACAGGCTTTGGTCCTGAAGCCGCTGGTTGTTGCTGCTCAGGAAGGCCTGAATGTCAATGCTGTCTCCTTTGGAGTAGCTCTGCGCAGGAATGTCCGCCAACGTGAGCTGCAGATCATAGTTAAATATCAGGTTAATATCAATCTGATCCTGCTTTACTCCTTTGATCTGCAGCGTCCAGTCTCCCTCCTCTGGCTTGAGCAGCTTCAATAAAGAATAGCTCTTCGACGATGAGAGCAGAATATCGTCAGCCGGGATTGTGCGGGTCTGACCGCTTGGATCGATCAGGCGAGCATCTACTGGCTGCGATGAAGTAATCGAGATATTAGCCTCCATTACACTGTCATTGGGGACGTGAATCTTGACGTCCTGGTAATTACCGTTACCCGTGATTGAATCAACTGGCACGACATTCAGGTTGAGGTTACTCGCAAAAATCTGGCTTAGAATATCTGGCAGATCCTCAGCAGAGTCCGTAATAAATGACTTACCACCAGATTGCTCTGCAATATCGGCTAGTCGATCCTTGTTCAGCTTGCCATCGGCATTCAATCCAATCGTGTAGATGGGGATTCCTGCAGCTGTTGCCTCCGCGACTGCCTGCTTCATATCCTGATCGGCCTGGGTATCTGTTCTCCCCGTGCTTGGATTGAAATCATTGTTACCGTCAGCCAGCAGGACAATCATCGGCGCATGCCCTGGCTCAGCACCATCCTTGAGCAGTTGCATCGCTTCACGAACACCTACAGAAGTATCTGTATATGCTCCCCGGTTCAGACCGTCTATGAAGCTCTTCAGCTCCTCCTTGTCCTCCTGCGATTGAATTGTTAACAGCGCCTTCTCACGCTGGATGACATCGGTATAGGAGACGATCCCCACCTTGTCTCCACCCGTCGATAGCATGTCTACGAACATCTTCATCGCTTCGTTTCCAATTTTCTCCGGATCACTGGTGTTCATGGAATTGCTCACATCCACGACCAGCACTGCGTCAACGCGGGAGGCAGAGCTTGAATTCGCTGCTCGTGCAGGTTGGGCTATGAGGCCAGTTAGCAGAAGCACTACCATCCAGACAGCCATCAGACTCCATATCGTATGTTTCATTTTTTCTCTCATGACTTGTTCCCCTTCACTTGTAGAACTTTGATACGTCCTCTTAGATGTACTCTATTGGTCTTCCATTAAATCTTTCTGAAAATGTGATGAAAAAATGCTGAAATATCTAAAATAGAGGTCTGCCTCTTGTTACAGGAGGCAACAGCGAATTTTACCAATATCCTGCAACAATGATATAATTATACCCTGATAAGTGCAAACATCTATGAATATTCTGTCATAAAATTGGAAAAGAAAGAGGACCCATATGATCTCATACGGATGTATCGCGATAATGTTTCTTTTTGTCGTCGCGAAAATCATAACTTACTATTTACATAAGAGACGTGCACCGTCCTACGAGCAGACTGACAAAGAGCTGCTTACCGCTTTGAACAGCAGGAATGAACGCTATGAATAAACACAAGCAGCCTGTGCAGTTCAGGCCATTTCAGCGCACAAGATATGCGTACGATAAGCTTAAGGTCTGTCGGCGCTGCGACAGCGTTACAGCCTTGCCACGAGAAGCCTGTGCTTCATGTGGACGTCGTCGACTCGTTCACTTCATGGTCGTAGCTACCAGCAAGACGAGCTGGTACTACCGGCGGGATCTGATATTCGCATTACTGCTGCTCGCTACAGCGGTCTTTCTTGCCCCCGACTCCCTTAGTCGCGTCCTGTTCCTTGTAGGAGGCATCATCATGCTCCTCATCTTGTGGAGCCTGCAGCGTAAGCTGTATCCCTGGGAGCTGAAGCGACAGCTCCGGCGTACCTTCAAGCATCGTATCCAGTCCATTGAAGAAGGACTTGCCTATGATCGGGAGGAAGCTGCCAGCATCAGACCGGATGACGAACAGCGTGCTTACGAAATGCTTCGTGAAATCGCTGTACTGAAGCGTGATGATCGCATTCGTCTTCAGCAGCTTGCCTTGCTGCAATCCTTTATTCTCCGCAAGGATATGGATCTCGAACTTGACTCACTGCTGCTAAGAAGCTTCGATCCGGTCCTAGTCGATTATATTGGCGAGATCGCAAAAATCAAACGGGAGCTGGTTCGAAGCCGAACCCTGCTCTATGTAACCTTCTATGAGAGAAGGATATTGGAGCTTCCTGGCGGACGCGCTGTCCTGGTAGCAGTAGCCGCTGCGGCTGTAGGCAAGAAGAAATATGTTGCTGAGCATGCAGACTTCATCTGTCGTTATGCAGCAGACCTCCCCGAGGATCGCTTCATACGTCTCCATCGGATCGTAACGAGCAATCGCTCGACTCCTTTCGGCGACCTTATGGATGAGGTGGTTCGCATCCACAAGCTGAGGAGCTATTGATCGGGATACCAAGATAGCTGCTATGCGACTTCTGTAGCAGCTGGAACCCCCTTTTAATAAAGACGTCACAGGCAAACCTCACCCCTGCAAAGTTCACCTATCCCCTATATCAAGATTACAAAGAACCCGGTTCATCAAGGAGATTCCTTGATGAACCGGGTTCGTTTTTTTGTCCTGTGAAGACAATCTCTATCGATTATGGAGAATAAAACCTGTGTTCCGGCACACCCTAACACCATCAACATCATTTCTATCTTTCAGATTGGAGGTGTGCTCTTACAATATGAATAAATCGAACCTGCTGCTGCAGGAGGTGCTTTCCAATCTCCAAGGCTGCTCAGACCTCATTATCCAGCCCTTCCAATTAGGTAGCTTGCCTTGCAAATTGCTCTACATCGCCTCCATAACGAATACGCAGCTACTCAGAGAAGCTGTAACCAAACCGCTGCTGGAGGAAGCAACCCGTCTGCAGACAGACGAGCAGCTTTTGAGCCGCATCAAGGATGAGGCTTTCTTCACCATAACTAATAAGACGGCTTCGACAGCCAAAGATGTGACCGATGCGATTGTAGCTGGTGAAGCTGCATTTTATGTAGCTGAACAACCACACATGCGCTTGTTCGAGCTGAAGCAGTATCAGAGTAGATCCGTACCTGAATCCACTAACGAAGTTGTCGTTATTGGACCTCAGCAGGCTTTTGTGGAGGATATTCAGGTGAATATGTCACTGCTGCGTCATATCATCAAGCACCCCAAGCTCAAGACTGTAAAGTATGAGATTGGCCGTTACACACGAACGACGATTTATTTGACCTACATTGAAGGACTGTGCAAGCCAGAGGTGCTGAAAGAAATTACCGAGAAAATGGATTCCTTCGATATGGATAGTGTGCTTAGCATCAATTATTTGGCCGAATATATGGCTGGCACCCCGTACTCCCCTTTCCCGCAGAGTCAGTTCTCAGAACGCCCGGATTCTGTTGCTTCCGCCCTTATGGAGGGCAGAGTTGCCATTTTGCAGGATGGTACTCCTTTCACGCTGCTTCTGCCTACGACTTTTTTCGCCATGATGCAGTCTGCCGAGGACTATTACCAGGGCTTCTATCCTGCCTCCTGGATTCGCCTCGTCCGGCTCCTGTTCTCCATCATGTCCTTGCTCTTGCCTTCGATGTACGTAGCTATGACAACCTTCCATCCGGAGATCATACCGACAAGCCTCCTGCTTACGATCGCAAGCGCCCGGGAGAATATTCCTTTTCCAGCTCTCATTGAGGCCTTGATCATGGAACTCACCTTTGAAGGACTGCGGGAGGCTGGTATACGGATTCCCAAACCACTCGGACAGACGGTATCGATTATCGGCGGGATTGTTATTGGTCAAGCCGCTGTACAGGCGGGGATCGTATCCGCCCCTATGGTCATCGTCGTGTCTATTACAGGGATCGCATCCTTCATAATCCCACACTTTGAACTAAGCCTGACACTGCGTCTGCTGCGCTTTCCGATCCTGATCCTCGGGGGGACGCTTGGACTAATCGGCATTGTGATGTCACTATTCATTACCTACTGGTATATGGTGAATCTTCGTTCATTTGGCATACCTTATATGCAGCCGCTTGCCCCCTTCGTGTTCCAGGATCTTAAGGATACGCTCTTGCGGGTACCCTGGTTCGATATGAAGCGACGGCCAAGCTCGTTTACGAATACCAATCAATTGAAAAGGCGGAGCTCCAAATGAAGCCCTTAGTCTTTGTTCGCTCACTTCTGATGGTCACTCTTCTGTTCATGTGCAGTCTCCTCACGGGGTGCTCCTCCAAGGTAGAGATCAACGAACGAGCTTTTGTGAGCTCCATCTATGTGGACAAAGCTGAGAAACCAGGCGAGGTTGAGCTCACGATTAGCGTCCCGCTTCCGAACCGCATGGCAGGTGAGAATACTGGTGGTGGTGGTGGCGGAGGCCGACCCTATGCCGTGTTCACCAAGACGGGCACGTCTCTTACGGAAGCTGCTGAGAAACTGCAGACGGACCTGACACGAAAGCTGTCCTGGGGACATGCGCGAGTAGTTGTCTTCGGTCGTGAATACGCAAAGGCTGGAGTCGGAGATACAATTGAGTGGCTTTTCAGAGAACCATTATTTCACATTAACAGCTATATTTTTGTAGCACCAGGTAAAGCAAAAGATATCACATCGCTAACCCCTGTGGCGGAGACGACTCCAGGTGAGGTCCTACGAGAATTTGCCAACCAACGCAATCTGCTGCAGACCCAGATACGGGATGTGCTGATGGCAGAGGCTGACAATCAAGGCTTCGTCGTCTCCTTGCTGAATATGCAGAACGAAAAGATGATTAGTGAAAATAATGAAAACATGAATTGGGTAGGTCTGCAGGGTGCAGCCATGTTCAAGAACATGAAGATGGTTGGAGAACTGGATCTGGACGAAGCACGTGTTATCGCCTGGACGAGAAATAATCTCAAAACAGCCTCCATTACCATTGAGAATAAGAAGGAAAAGGCAAGCGTCTCTCTGTACGCGATCAAAAGCGATCTAAAAGCTCATATGTCGCAAGGAAAGCCGGTATTCAGCATCCACCTTTCGGCCAAGGGTCAGCTCCGTAGCATTTATCCACCACATAAGGCCGAGGAAGTCCGACGAATTCAGCAAATTGAGAAGCAGCTAGAGTCCCATGTGAACGATTTAGTGCTCTCTGCACTCCACAAGGCCCAGGCCCATGAAGCCGATATCCTAATGTCAGGCTATCGACTGGAGTGGAAATATCCCCATGTATGGGACAAGCTGCGGCCCCATTGGGCACAGCATTTCAAGGAAGACATACAGTTCAGGGTCATATCCGATATTAGCATTCAATACTTCGGGTCAGAGTTCCGTACCTAGCCTGAATTGCCAACAGGGAGGATGAAATGGATGATCGTTATCCTGCTATACTCGGCGCTCGCATTAATGGAATGGAAGTTTATCGACAAGCGGGACAAAAAGGACCACTACATGTTCATCATCCTGTTCTGTCTGTTTGTAATCTGGTGCGGTATGGCCAACTATGTGGATAAATGGCCACAGCCTAACAGCATCATCATGATGCTGTTAGGCTGGATCGACGTACTCCTTAAATAAGGTGGGAGATCTATGAAAGTTAACAATTGGCAGATCTATCGATTTGCGTTCGTATACCTTTACTCACAAAATGTTGCATTTCTACTGCCCAGGTTATTTGGAATGAGCAACTACTATGGCTGGATCGCCCTGCTCGGGGGTTATGCGATATCCGGCTTCTTCCTGCTCCTTACGGTTAAGCTCGGGAGACTATATCCAGATAAGCCATTTCAGGAATTCGGCGCTCGTATTATTGGAAAATGGCCGCATAAGGCTGTGCTTACCTTCATCACCTTATACACTCTGGCACTTATCGGTATAGATGTGGAGAATTTTATCGTATTTCTTCACTCGATGTACATGCCGGATACGCCAGTCTGGATTACCATAATGCTCACTGTATTATGTATTTCGTTAGCTGGACGCTCGGGGCTACTTACGATTATATACATGGCTGAGGGCATTTTCCTTCTACAATTGTTGATGACGGTTACTACCGTTCCTCCGACGATCAGTCAGGGGAATTATGATGTGCTCGTATCCATGGTCACCAACCATGACTGGAAGCAAATAATGGTTCATTCCAGTATGACCGTCGCTTGGTTCACGGAATGGATCGTTATGCTTTTTCTGGTGCCGACGTATAACTTCAATCGCAGAACGATGCAGTATTTGTTCTTTGCCGGATTTACGGTGGTGCTACTGGTGATTCTGTACTGGATAATTTGCCTCATAAATTTTGGGCCATACTTATCCGCACAGCTACGTTATCCCTTGCTTGAACTGATCAGGTATGTAAGATATGGAGATTTTCTGGACAATCTCGATCCGGTATTGATTGCGGTCTGGTCTACGACCATGTTCATTCGAAGCTCCTTCTTAATGTATGTGTGCTCCAACTGTGTCAAGGAGATCTTCAACATCAACAAGCGTCGTATGCTCACCTTCATGATTGGAGGTACCGTGGCCATCACCGCTCTCCAGTATTCACGAGATCCGTCCAGTTATGAAATGGCACTTCGCTCGTATGCCCTGTACTTCAATGCGATCATTATCAATGCATTGCCACTACTGTATCTGCTTGTGCACCGTATCCGGTTCGGGAGACAGCAGCCTGAGGAGAACGACACATCAGCTGACCAGCATAACAAAACGGCCTGAGTCTTGATGGAACATCAAGTCCAGGCCGTTCTTCATAAATATAACTCCTTGATACATCCTGCACATCACCCATCACTACCGTCATCTTCACTATCGCCACCTGTACCCTGGCAGACTGCTTCACACAAATGATCATCATTCTTCATTTAATTCAGCAATAGATTCAGCTTTCTCACTACTTGCTACTATAAGCACAACCAGGACAATCCCCGCTATTACGGTAGTTAACATACGTATACCTCTCTCCTCAGAACAGATGTATTCCAATTCTTACGAGATTGTATGCACAGGAATCAGATGTATGTTATTCTCCCCGGAAATCTCCTTCATAAACTTCATAAATGAAAAAGGCACCTCATATCAAGAGGCGCCTTCTGTTAAAGCTATGAAATTAGTCCAAAAACGAACTTAGTGCATTGCGATCTGCACTGCTTGTACTTTGAATAGCTGGCCCCTTAGAACCCTCTAAACCAAGACGCTCACTCATCTTCGCATTCAAAGCAGTCATCTTGGTTGTATAGTCATTACAGCTCTCAATGATACGACGGTTGGACTGCTCTGACGAATCCAATGCAGACATCAGGTCACCAATTGCCTGATTGACAGCTTCAATAGACATAGCTGGTTTGGACATCAGATCGTTTGTACGCTCTGTGGTTGTGCGCAGCAATCTTGCATTTTCCTTAAACTGATCTTCAATAGTCTTGTTTGTGGCCTCGACTGCAGAGATGACCTTCTCCTGATCGTTCAAGGCCATAGCAATCATAGCAGATACTGTGATCAGGTTCGCTGTCTTATCAATCGCATTGTTCACTGAATCGATCAGCTTGTCATTGTTATCATTAATGATGTCTGTTGCAGCAATCGCTTGATTATATAGCATAATCATCTCGGTCATTGATTGAATGCGACTCACCACCTTGCGTAGTCCACGCTCAAGATGGGGCTTCCGGTTCTCATTCTCTAGCTTGGCAATCTCAGCCTCGAACAGTGTCTTCAATTCGTTGCCGAAGGCAATCTTCGTCTGCAAATTATAAATCTCTTGAATGGAAGACCGCTTCAATTGACGCATATTCACAATGTTTTCTTGGAGATTATCCTTGCCATCCCGCAGGGCATTAATGATACTATCAATATTTTTACGCACCGATTGATAGCGATATACATAATTCTTAAGTGGGCTCTTGCGCAGAAGACGGCCGAATAAGCTGATATTTTTGCTTTGCTGAAGACTTTCACATTCGTCCCGTAGCTTCAGAATCATATTGGATACTTCAGCGCGATTGCCGGACATCAGATCATTTACAGGACGATCCAGTTGTTTCAGCGTCATTCCAGCACGTTCCTGGGTCTTGATGCCGAGACTGCCAATATCGTCCATCAGTGTATCTAGCTGAAACACATCACTTTGAGATACGCGCTGAATGAGCTGCGCCGCCTCCTGAGAAACTCGCTGCTCATCCTCTTGCTTTAATTGAATCCAATCCGTAGCCATCTCTATTCCTCCTATAATTCCGAGCTATTGTATCGCTGGTGAATGAGCTCCGCCTTACTTTGCAGCTCGATAAGATCCTTATGCTCAATAGTAGACACGATCTCGGTAATCTTCGCATCTACATCCCTCAGACCATTAAGCAGTGTTCGCCGATTAGTCCGTTTAGCATCACCGCTTAGACGAAGGAACGGATTTATCAAGCTGTTCAAATCCTTGAGAATCAGCCTTCGTACCGTATGATTGACATCGCCGTTGTTCAAGGCATGCAAATCAGGTATGACACGCTGCAGCCGGGCAAACAGAGACAAAGACTTCTCCACAATCTCATTGTCCAGCTCATTTTTTCTACCCTCGGAGATAACCATATCCTCAAGAACTTCAAGATAAGCAATAACAGGTCCAAATACAGGATCTTGCTCCGTTAGTGCATCCGGACGACTCATCTCCGGCGATTGTTGCGATTGTTGCGATTGTTGCGATTGTTGCTGTTGATTTTGTTGCTGATCTCCAATGGAGCTCTCACCAGAACGATATGAACCATCGAGATCGCTAGAGCTACCTGCACGGGGTGCCCGCATGTCCATACCGGCTTGCTCTTGTCTCAGACGTGACTCACTACGCTGATTGACATCTCTAGACTCTGTCAGAGGTGCCCTCGTCGACGAAGGAATCATACTTCCTACCAAGGTAGCCAACGCCGGTATTGCCCAGGACACAAACTCAGGCATGAGAGGGCTACTGATCGCCGCGACAACATATCCGATTAGAGCTCCCCATAAGATTTTAGTAGTTCTTAACATAGCTTGTCCTCCTGACTCTTACAACACCTAGAAGGGTAAACAACCGCTCTCCATAGTCATTCCTTACGCTAACAGATGTCTCACCCCGAAGTGTGTACTATCTGATATCTTAAGAAAACATGCAGAAGGTGTCAATCTATGGAAAGCTCACACCCAGCATCGGATGTTCAAACTATGAATCCGCCGCATGTCCTCGCACCTTCCCGGCATCGATCACCAGTGGCTGTTCAACATGGCTCGCAAGGATGCCATACTGCGGCTGCAATTCACCCACATCCAGTCCAAGGGCAAGCCGGACGGCCAGATAAGGAAAGTTAATGCCCGACAGGCAGGAGGTGTGCAGACCTCCCGACATACGCGGATTAATCTCCAGCAGCTTAGGAACTCCACTGTTATACTTCATCTGAATATTGAAGTTGTAGGGAATACGATAGGCTGCTGCAACATCGGCTGCAATCTGTAATAGCTCCGTATTCTCTTCTAACAAGCGAAGACGACCGCCTGCCTTGCGTCGTGGAACCGCAGCAAGCAGCTGACCTTCCCTGTCTGCGAGGCAATCAATGCTATATTCGTAGCCTTCCAGCAGCTCCATAATCATTATATTCTGGAATGACTCTACCGAAGAAAAGGCAAGATATGCGTCCTCATAGCTTATTCGGTTCTGGGCATGTCCGAATAGCTCCTGCAGTGGATTTCGGCTGTTATCTATGACACGGAAGCCCATCCCACCCTCTCCGTTGCAGGGCTTGAAGCACACTTTAAATCCCTGATCAACTAGGGCTTCGTACGCTTTGGAGAACTGATCTGCATTACTAACAGCATAGTATTCAGGAATCTGCATGATCCCCAGCTCTCTGACGGATTGGTAAAAGCGATCCTTTTCCATAAGCTGTTCCAGCAATTCTGTATCGCTTAGTACCATGACCCTCGTACCATTCGCTTCGAAGAGATGAATATTTCTACTAATATCAAGCATATTCCAACGAGGAATAAAGACATCAATCTGGTGACGAGAGCAAAAATCCAGACAGAATTCAACATACTCCATCCCTGTCACTTTGGGCTCCTGCTCTGCATGATCACAGCCCTGAAGCGCCATATTCGCCGGATCGGAATGGGTGCCATAGATCTCAAATTCCATGCCATCCTCATTATTCCGAATCAGATTCATATAGTGATAGGCAACGGAGAACCAGCGGTTAAAATAAATGCGCACTTTATTCATGAAGCGGCCTCCCCTGTCAATGCTTGATAAGTAGTTCGCACGTAGTCCAAGATCTCATTGGCTGCGAACACACCAGACTGCTCCGTGAAGACATAGGGCACAAGTTCAGGATTACGTTGCTGTTCCCGATACAATTCACCATGCCTGGGAGCAATCGCGTAGTCCGCACCATCCAGCAAGCAACGATCCAGCAGCGAATCGCCCGATGCCAGCACCGCTTCAGCACCTACAAGCTGGCGTATATGTTCAACTGCATTGTGCTTGTTCACCGCTGACGGAACCAGATACAGCTTGCGACCCTGGATGGAAGCCTCCCAGCCAAGAGAATCAAGTTGGCCGATGGTGTCCATTACTGCCTCTAGTGGCATGTTATCGCGCTGGATCACGTAAGCGAAGAAGAGCTCATCACACAGGCGTCCTCCAATGACCCATTCATCACTCATCAACGGCTTGAATAAACGCATCACTTCATCAGGGGCTGCTGCATTCTTCGAGAGCTGTGCGCGAATTCGTTCATTCCAGGAGGCCTCCACTTGACCATCTATGAGTATATTCCCCCCATTACTAGTGATCGCATATGCTGGTATAATCTCCTGCTGAAAAATTCGAATACGTTGATATTGCTCCACTGTACGGGTAGTAACAGGAACAAAAGTAATCTGCCGGGATATTAGCTGCAGCTCCTGTAGCGCCGACTCTGACATATAAGCCGACAGCTTCCCATCGATCCATTCCGCAGGCACAAGACCCTCGCTACTCTCAGGAACACCCATAGAGCGGCGAGAATAGATCAACGTCTGATCAAGGTCACTGGCAAAAATCATTCTCCTCCCCCCTTAACAGAGCGGATAATGCCGCAGCAGGAATACGTCAAGCCTGGGAATACTTCCACGGGCACTCCGCGTTCCTTGGCAAGCAGCCTAATATGCTCCAAGTGTGGATTATCCGGGTGATTCACGAGGATTTTCCACGGAATGCGTCTAAGCAATACTCTGGTGGTCTCACCGATCCCCGGCTTCACCAGATTGATATCCTGGATACCAAATACCCGCTGGATTGCTTCAATATCCTTCTTTCCTTGCCAGGTGACCTCAGGTGGATGGTGTAGTAGCTCCTTCGCTTGCCGCGAGGCAGCGGCTGCAACATCAGAGAAGCAGTCCGATATTGTATCTACAAAAAGCTGTGACAGATCCGAGCCTTCCCATTCCTTATACCATTTGGCACCATGGAAATCATCGGGCCCAATTAGATCGTCGCGCAGTACGGTACGGCTCATTAATCCAGAGACTGTGGAGTTCAGACATGCACTTGGTATCAAATAGTCTTCGCGGGTACCGTAAGTTGAAGAGCACTGTCCCGGATCAGCCAGTACAGCCAAATCATCATCTAACCTCACACCATAGCGCTGCTCAAAATCACGGCAGGCCTCGATGAGCACCTGGCGAATTGCTCCTTTGCCTGTCCAGCCGTCAATGAATTGAAGCTTTGCATCCAGTCCATGCTGCTGCAAGATATATAGGATCGCATTTTGGTCAATGCCTTTGCCCCGGATGATGGAGATACTATAATGGGGAAGATCTGCACCATACTTCATTTTGATAAATCGCTTCACCAAAATGCCAATCGGTGTTCCGGCACGAGCCAGTGATACCAGGATCGCCTGTGGCCCCTTCTTGTGCATGATGCATTCGGCTACCGTAGCGGCTGCCAAAGCAACCTTAGTAGCTGATTGCGCAAGGGTCTGGTGGAACAGCTCTATATATTCATCCGTGGGGTGATACTCCACAGGCAGCATCTCCGAATAATGCACACCCGACTGAATGGCATATTCACGCTCACCGGTCTCTTTTTCCAAATTGACGTTACTCAGGTCCTTTAACAGAAATACAGCATCAGACGGATCATAGCTTCCCATAGGCTCAGGCGGCTTCACCTTACGCTGCATTAGCTGTTCAATCGTTGATAGATTCATGCTCAACTTCCCCCTACTCTGGAGCACCGCAGTACACAACATGTATTTGATTGCATCCGAGACGTGACAGTACATCCATCATCGACTGCATGGACTCTTCAGGCCATCGCCTCTCCAGCAGTACGAATATTTCGTCATATTGTCCTGGCTGTACATTGTAAATATAATGAGTCACGGACAGGTCCTCTGGTGAAGCGTAGTCATAACCGGCTACGACGGCATATCCTGGGCGGTCTACCGTGTAGATCGGACTGCGCGTAGTGGACTGGTAGTGAACTCCTTCTCCCATCTCTGCGGCAATTCGCATCGGGATGTACATGAATTCCCCGGTCCCCATGACAAGGGTACGCTTTCCGGTACGACCGTTTCTCAGTGTCGAAGCCATCTTCGAAATACCAGCGCTCAGGCTGGCATTGTGGGAAGAGTGCAGCCCGAATCTCCCGCTATAACGGAGATAAGGACTGGAGCAGCGTCGCCCCTGTGCATCAGAGGATTCTACGTATAGAGGCTCCAGATGGTCTGCGACATACCAAGAATTCAACTGGACTGTCGAACGCAGCTCTTGGTCCTTAACAGAGGTTTCAAGAATGGGCTCTCCTTGAATATGAATTCTACCCTTCAGAAGGCTAAGCGGGGTAATCACAATGCCCAATTCTGCTTCCAACGCCTCAAATCGACGCTCATTTTCCCCTGTACGCCAGTCAAGCAAGGAAGCAATATAATATTGCTTACGCGGAAAATTCCGCTGAATATCCCGAATGATATTCAACGTCGTATTGCCTGTTGTAATCTC
The DNA here is from genome assembly GCF_000377505.1 of Paenibacillus massiliensis 2301065 = DSM 16942. GTDB lineage: Bacteria > Bacillota > Bacilli > Paenibacillales > Paenibacillaceae > Paenibacillus > Paenibacillus massiliensis. Next base: position 371,040 of record NZ_KB898185.1, read on the forward strand.
ATCATCTACCAAGACCAAAGGAGTAGAGCCCTCCAGCGCCTCTCTCTCCAACGCATAACAACGATGTGCAGTAGCATGGGAATGCTCTTCTTCAAATTGAATATCTGGAGTGATGTCTGAGAGATGCTCTCTCGTGGAATGAATGTACGTAGCCTGATCTGCGAATGCACCATACATGCTGTGCCCAAGCGCGGTTGCCGTTTCGGCAAAGCCGACAAAACTGATCTGCTCTGTCAATACCAGGTTCGCAGACATTAAGTATTCATAAGCCTGACGGGCATACGACGGATCACAAAGCCCTTGTACAATATGTTTCTTCCACTCTGGAATCCGTTCATCCTCCCCTGCCTGTTGCTCATAAAGCAAGACGGCAAGGGCAGCCCCGCTCAATAGAGAGGTATATGGGTTGACGGCAATATGCTTGCCTAGCAGCTTGCTTACAAAAAGAAACGAGCGCTTCTTGTTCAGTCTGGCCGCCATGGAGAATAGACAATTCAAAGGGAGTTGTAAAGGATTATGCGTGGCTTCAACAGTAACTTTAAATGTGTCCAGAATAGGAAACGTAAGTGTGCTCATGCTGTGGCAAGAGTCCGACATAGTGTTGATGTTCATGTAACACCCCATATATTTGTGATCGGATCAAGATGCGGCGGGCCCAGTTCAAATGCGGCTTAATCTCGTTCATCTTATTTGTGTAGACACTCTTGAATACACCAAGCGAACCATTATCGCGGCTAATAATCTCTTGGGCATCCAAATATTCTTCATGTGTGACCACATACATAGCTTGCACGGGCTTGATGTGCGAAGGATGAATAATCGTTTTGCCAATGATGCCATTCTCCTTGTCCATCATGACCTCGCGCATCAGTCCATCCATCGAGCTGTTAATATACTTCATTCGCAAGCTTCGCCCTGGTCTGCCGAGCGTCTCCTCGAATGGTGTCTGCCGTAGTTGTGGCTTGAAGACCCGCTCACGCTGGCTGAAATACTCCCAGACAGGACCGGATATGACATAGCCTCCATCGGCACGACCATACAAATTGATAATATCAGCAATACAATCACGAATCGCCGCTACATCGTAGATGGTAATCTCGGGACTGCGCCGAAGCCCAAATAGACTAGAGAAATCTGTAGCCCCAATTCGTACATTTAGCACATACTCGGCATGATCATCAATGACCTGCTTCAGATACTGCAAAGTATCCCAGCGCGTCTCACGATAAATAATTTCTGCGGTTTCCAGAATTGGCATCGCATACAGCGTTGGAAATTCCGAGGATCTCTGCCGATTATATTCAAGAATGAGATTCATGTACGACTTCGCGTTATGGAGCCCGAACTTGGGCAGTGCGATTCCAGTAAGCAGACTGACGCGCTCACCCAGTTGAATCAGAAGCTGCTCAAGCTGCTCCGGAGTCCTGACCCGAGCAAAGATCAGAGGCAATTTGTCATGCGCAAGTCTTCCCGTGCCTAACGCCTCTTTCAGACCATCTAGATGCTGCCCAAGGCACCGTTCCGCCAGTTCAACCTGTCCATCGCCTATAGCATCCTCCAGATCTATTACAATGCTTGTTAGGCCTTCGTATTTGCCGCTCACAATCTCTTCCACGATATGCGGACGTGTTGCTGGCATGTATAAAGCAGCCCCAACGGTGTATGCCAGGGTGTCCTTGCAGGTCCAACGGTCAAATGATTCAGGTGACATGTAAAACAGTGCCGCTTCTTCTTCAGCGTTCAAAAAGCTAAAGTATTTCAGGGTACTTCCCTCCTTCTTCCGCTGTGACTTAAAGACCTTGCTGATGTCTTCATTTAGAGAAACTGTTGGAGGAGATAAAAACCAATCCCCCCATAAAACGGAGGGATTGTGGTGTCTAATTTTAGCATTCTAGACCATTTGATTCGTGTATTGCATCCCTGCAACATACTCATCTGTGAAAGCCGTATTAAGCCTCACCTTTGTTTTCGTTGTTGGCTTTTTTGCTCTTGTAGCTACTTAACAGCATCGCCCCCACGAAAACAGCAATCAGCAGTGAGAAGAAAGCAACATTTGGAATATGAACGCCAAATGCGCTTAGCATCATTTTACCGGAGATAATGGCGATCAAGATGAAGGCCGCCTTCTCTAGTTCCGGGAACTTCTCTATCAGGCGAAGGAATACTTGGGCCACACCACGCATCATAAGCACCCCGATGATACCTCCAAGGAAAAGAACCCAGATCTGCTCACTTACACCGAACGCAGCAATAACACTGTCAATACTGAAGGCAATGTCCATGAGTTCGACCATGAGCACTGTTCGCCAGAAGGAATATTGCTTACCTTCGTGAGTATCCTCACCACTTGACTTGAATAGCCCCTTGTAAGCAATGTACAGCAGGTACAGTGCTCCAATAACCTTAATTAGTGTGAACTTTACTAAGATTGTTCCGAGACCAATAGCAATGAAGCGGAAGATGTACGCGCCAAGAATACCGTAGAATAATGCGCGCTTTTGCTGTTCTTTTGGTAAATGTCGGACCATGACAGCCAGCACCAGTGCATTATCAGCCGACAACAGGCCCTCGAGAATGATCAGAGTACCAATAATTCCCCAACTAACAGGATCAGAAAGTGTAGCTACAATTTCGGACCAGGAGAAGAAGTGACCATAATTCTCGCCAATACTTCTAAAAAAGTCACTAAACATGAAGAGGCGGCCTCCGCTAATTCAAATTATTATTTACTACCGGCTGTCCAACGCATATTCCAACCATGAGCTCGATCCAATTGTTTATGACCAGAATAAAACTGGACAATCCGCTCAATGCTGAAAGTCTCGTTATTGACATTACGAAACATAGCAATGCCACACATCCCATGCGAGCTTCCATATTCGTTCATACGAACGATGATATCTGGACCATCTTTTTGATAAATGGTGACAATACCATCAGCTTGAGACCAATTAGCAACTCCGTCATAGATATACGTGAACACAAGAATACGATTAATTTCGGAGATTTTGGCACCATTAATCCGGAGGTTCTCACCTGTCTTAATCGATCCGGTTCGATCGTCACCATCAAGGGAGATATACGGGAAGCGATTCAAAGAACCGAAGGACCTCCCAAGCGCTTGTACGACCCCTTTACTGCCATCCTTCATCTCATACAGACAGCCAAGATCCAGATCAACACCACTACTCCGTCCAAACAGCCCTCGACTCGTCTGTTGGTTCCAATTCAGATTAATTAGAATCTCACCCAGTACCCCACTGGCATTTTTCTTCAGGTTAATGGAATCGCCCTTTTTCTTCAGCTCAATCTTGCTCAAATTAAGTTCAGACTTGGGCTGAGAAATAGGCGCGGGAGGGGGTATTGGAGCTGGAGGCACCGGAACAGGTGGAGGCGTAGATGAGGCAGAAAGACTACTGTCCACTTCCACACCGAAATTACCACACAACGCATTCAGCCCTCCTGCAAAGCCCGCTCCTACCGCATTGAATTTCCATTCACTGTTATAGCGGTAAAGCTCGCCGATGACAATCGCTGTCTCGACAGTCAAGCCACTGGCTAGATCGAATCTCAGCACCTCTTGACCCAACGCATCATCAACAAAGCTGATATACGCATTCTGAACCTGCCCAAAGCTCTGTCCTCGGGTTTCTCCGTCATAAATAGTGAGACTAAAAGCAATCTTCTCAATGCGTACCGGAATCCTGCCTAGATCGATATTAAATAACTTTTTGGCAGTTGTCCCTACTGCATCGCTATATGTGATAAATCCGGCGGTAGGCTGATTATAAAAGATAAAATCCTCATCCCCAGACACCTTTCCTCTGGCATCAAGCAAGAAGGCAGATGTGTCAAGGTCGAGCATCGAAGACGCGTCCCAGCCAATAGCGACGGTCAACCGCGCAAGTCCGGGATTGACCTTAGTCAGATCAGCCTTTTGGCCTTTTATAATAGTCACAGCCATCAGTAATCCACCTTTTCTATGTGTTCAATCCTATTGAGCATCTAGACCGTAATTTTTGCAAAGTGCAGCCAAGCCTCCGGAAAACCCGCTACCAATCGCTTGGAACTTCCAGTCTGCTCCTGAACGGTAAAATTCACAAAAGACCACTGCTGTCTCCGTAGAGAAATCCTCTCCCAGATCAAAGCGAAGCACTTCATTATCATTAGAAGCGTCCACAACACGTACAAATGCATTGGAAACCTGGCCGAAATTTTGAGCACGTGCCTCATACTCATAAATAGTGACGGTAATTCCTATACGTTGGATATTTGCTGGCACTTTACTGAAGTCAACTATGATCTGCTCATCGTCGCCTTCTCCTTCACCAGTCCGGTTATCCCCTGTATGGCTTACAGAACCCGCTCCACCATTTGGATTATTATAGAACACGAAATCCTCGATTCCTTTGGCCTTACCATCCTCATGTAGCAAAAATGCCGATGCGTCAAGGTCAAAGTCTACGCCACCGCTATATTTGTTGGTATCCCATCCTAGTCCAACCACAACACGCACAAGGCCTGGATTTGTTTTGGTCAAGTCAATTCGTTGCCCTTTGGCTAAGCTGATTGTCATTCTTAAATTCCGCCTTTCCGTGATCTTAAGGTAAAGCGTAAACCTGTAACCGTGATAATCTGGATTATAAAATCCCTTCTACTAACTAACGTTCCCCAGCCTAACAGGCCGGAGAACGTTAGTTCAATCCCAACTTAATACTTATTACAGACCATAATCGCGGGTCAGACCAAGCAAGCCGTCCTTATATCCGCTGCCAATGGCATTGAATTTCCATTCTCCACCATGACGATACAGCTCTCCTACCACAACCCCAGTCTCAATGGAGAAATCTTCTCCCAGATCGAACCGGACAATTTCTTCATTGTTGGCATCATTGACAATACGAGCATACGCGCGTGAGACTTGTCCAAAATTCTGACTGCGCTCTTGCGCCTCATAGATGGTGATCGTAAATGCAATCTTCTCTACGTTGGCAGGCACGCCAAGCAAATCGACTTTGATTTGCTCATCATCGCCATCACCCTCACCTGTCCGGTTATCCCCCGTATGAACCACGGAGCCATTTTCATTTTGTGGATTGTTGTAGAAAATAAAGTTTTTCTCGCCTTCCACTTTACCCGCAGCATTCGTGCAAAATACAGACACATCTAAGTCAAAATCTTTACCGCCATCATATTTATTCGTATCCCAGCCGAGACCAACAGTGATCTTGCTCAAGCCCGGATTCGTTTTTGTTAAATCTACTTTTTGCCCTTTGGATAGATTGATTGCCATGAAATTCTCACTCCGCTCTTTTATATTCTAAAATGCTCGTCCAGCGACTTTCATGATAGATAAAATAGTTACGTATAACGACGGGCGAGCTCATTTATATGTACTGCATGAGCACCTTCACCAATAGCAGAGAATTTCCAATCATTGTTATGACGGTACAACTCTCCACAAATTAGAGCTGTCATTCCTCCGTAATTATCTGATAAGTTAAAGCGCACTAGCTCCTGAGAGTTTCCGCCATCCAAAATACGGATATAGGCTCGCTCAATCATTCCGAAATCCTGTTTGCGATTCACACAATCGTAAATATTCACTACAATAAGAATTTTGTGCACATCAGCAGGGACATCTGAAAGGTTGATCATGATTTGCTCATCGTCACCTTCACCTTGACCTGTTAGATTGTCACCAGAGTGAATGACTGATCGGCACTGACTTTGCTTGTTATGAAAACAGACAAGGTTGGTATCCTTCGCAAGTCTTCCACTCTCATCCAGCAGCAAAGCAGAAGCGTCACAATCAATGTTCGTCTGCTTCAATCTGCCAAAAAATCCTTTTGGAGTGGCTGGGTCCCATCCAAGTCCAGCAATAACCTTCGTGAGATTTGCCTTTCCTTTGGTAAGATCAATCTTCTGACCTTTAACCAAACTAATTCCGGCCATGATATTCACCTCCTTTCACGAGTCTAGTGTCTATTAACTCAAGATTCGACATATCATGACTGTATCTCTCATGGACCAGATCCCTGTCAAAGGCATCTAAATCCTGACTCAAACTTAAATATTCCGCCAGCTTGTTTTTTTGCAGATATGTGCCCTTCAAGGAATGAAAAACCTTTGGAATCACAGTTAAATTATTCCTCTACTATACGCTTTTTTTTGTCATTTTTCTACATAGAATAGTAAACACAATAATAAAATTAAGAGTGCAGACATTGATAATGACGAAAAATGTCGAACTTTCATATTTTTTCGAATTCAAAAAATGCCCTGCATTATTTTCATAATAATGGTACAGGATTATGACAAAAAAACGCAGTCTTCAGGTAAATCATAATCCTGAATCTGCGTTTAATTTCCAAAATCTATTCCTCGGCCGTCCCGGTTATAATTTCTGTCTCATGCTCTCGGCAGAAGGCTTCCAGCGCCTCTAGCTCGTCCTCTTCCAGATCATAGGCCAGATAGTTACCTGAGGTGCGCTCAAGTAGCTCATATTTCACGATGCCATTCGGACGCTGTTCTGCTCCGACGCCATAGATGACTCTGGCCGACAGTCCGTTCTCCGAATATAGCTCATCCTCCTCGTCAACTTCCAGCTCCAGCACTACCTCATAGCGCTTACCCGGAATGATGCCGAACGGATCCCTGATTTCCTCGCTTGAAAAAGCTGTTATCGTTATCATCTAACCAGACTCCTCTGAATTCAATTTAGGCAAAGTGCCCCAGCAATGCAGCCACTTGTTGTTGAACATCCTCATGCTCCTTACGGCTACTAAGAATGGAGACAATCCCGTTATCCGTGTGACTGCGAATTAGACGTCCGATTCCCTGCCTGAGTCGCAGTAGCATATAAGGAAGCTCCACATCATGCAGCGCACTGGAAGCATCTCTCCGCTTCGCATTGAATACCGGATCAGCCGGCGGGAACGGTAGATCCCAGATGATGACATGCGACAACGCCGGTCCTGGGATATCCAGCCCTTCCCATAGCGAGACCGCACAGAGCACGCTACTTTCATCTTGCTGGAAGCGGGAGATCAGATGGCTGATCTCGGCTGTTCCCTCATACAGCATCGTATACTGACGATTAGCTACTTCCCCATACTGACTGCTTTGGAAGTTATCAAGCTCTTCTCGCGACGGGAATAATACGAGTGCTTTCCCACCGCTAGCTTCCAGTAATTCAAGTACCTTCTGTGACTTTTGTTCCTCTGGCTCCTGGTACAATGCTGTACGCATTTGCTCCGTATAATGATAGGGGGACGGTACAGTAAAGGACAGATAATCCTCCAGACCAAGGCTGTCTGCCATGTACTGGAAGGAATCTTGGGCCGATAGGGTTGCTGAGGAGAACACGATCGGCATCTTTTTGGAGAAGACACGCTCACGCAAAATCGCCTTTACTCCCTTTGGCATCATAACAAGTGTTAACCCATCCTGGTCTTCCCTAAGCCAAGTAATAAACTGACCAGGCTGCCTGAACAATGCCAATGCCGTCTGCAGCATCTCCAGATGCTCCTCTACGATCCTTAGCTGATATTCATTAAGCGAGAACAGCCCATCCTCGAATACCAGTTCTTCCTCAATCGTGGATAACAGGGACGAGAAGCGCTGCAACTCCGCTTTCAAGCGGTCCGTCATATGAATCTCCCGACGTTCAGAGCCTGACACCGCCTGACTATTCCTTGTCAGTAGCTCAAACAAGCCCTCGCTGCATTCAATAGCCTGATCGACCGCCATAGCCAATGATTCTCGTACCTCTCCCTCCAAAAGACGAAGAATAATCTGTTCAAAAACACTATGCTTCAGCGAATAAGTCAGTGCATTCTGCGCTGCTTGCTCCAGCAAATGCCCTTCATCAAAGACCACCGAGCTATGCTCCGGTAGAAGTGGTAGCTGTCCTTCACGCTTCTTGGATTCGTAGGTCCAGATATGCTCCATATAGAAATCATGGGAACAGATAATCAAGTCCGTAGCCTTGCGGTAGTAATCCCGCGAGATGGTCTGACCACAGCGATGACGCTGAGCACATACCAGACAATCCTGGAACACATCCCAACTCAAGCGGCTCCATTCCTGATCGGATAGCTGCGGGTAATCCTTGCGATTACCATAAGGCTCGAAGGTCTGCATGGTTCCTGGAAGACTCACAAAGGCAGGAAGGCTCTCATAGATATCCTGGTAGCGCTCTTCCTCCATGCGAACTTGATCCAGCTTGTTCAAGCATATGAACTGCTCAGGCGATTTCCCCATGCGGGCATCAATCTGTAAATCCAGGTAACGTGCCAGCTTGGCAATATCCCCCTCAGGCTTCACCAGCTGTTCAATTAGCGATTCATCTGCACAAGCGATAATAGCTGGCTTTCGCGTATAACGTGCATAAGTGACAGCATACAGAAGGTAAGCGAGTGTCTTGCCGGTACCAACCCCTGCCTCTGCCAGAATGGTTTTTTTCTCTGCATAAGCCTTCTCCAATTGAAAGGCCATATAAATCTGCTCGTCTCTGACCTCGAAGCCAGCTTCGGGCAATACTTCATAAAAAACATCCGCAATCCAGTCGCTCGCTTGCTCCACGAACGGCCGGGACGGATCGAATGTAAACGGATATGTGATCAAGCTTACCTTAGCCTCCACTTTCTATTGAAATGACTTCGTCATTATACCCTAAGGGAGTGCCAGTGTGAAGCTTGCCCCATCTAGAGATTGCTGATCAAATCCTGGAGCCGGATTTCCAGTTGCATTCGCTCCATCTTGAGCATCCAGATTTGCTCATTCCATAGCCTGCGCTCCCGCGCATTCGGCTCACTCCGCAGCCTGTTCATCAGTTCGGCCAGTCTCTCATTAATTGCATCGAATTGCTCCCACAGCTGGTTGATCAATTCCTCTACTTCCTCTTGCTCATGCTCATCGTGCTCTCCATTATAATTATTGGCCATAGCAGCAACAGGCTTAGTTATGCCAACCTCTTCCTTATGCATTGTAGATAAATGGCGCAGTATATGGATCAATTCCTGTTCCCATAGATCGTCTCCAAGCTGCTGGGCGTAATTCAGAAGATCCAGATAATCATCCGTTGCCTGGCTTAAATGCTTCGAACGTGACATGGATGTAGACATAACGAATCTCTCCTTATTAGTTATGTATACCTATCACTTTACTATGAATTGATGAAATTGCAAGATGCTACCCTGTATTTCTAGCTTTATTTTACAATTTACATCCCATGGTATAGATAGCAGCGCTTCTTCAAGTTCCATGTACCAAAAAAGCTGTCTGTATTTAGGAAGTCTGAAGTCTTCCCTATACACACAGCTCTCTGACTATAGAATATGTAACACTCGCTCTGATCCATCAAATTTTTCTTCTAGCCACGAGCAGCATTATGAATGAAATGAACACAATGGCAGAAGTCCACGCCCAAGCCATCGGCTGGTTGCCAGCATCGACAGCAACATAAATGGCTGTTGGCACCGTCTGCGTCTTCTCCGGGATATTCCCGGCAATCATCAGCGTTGCTCCGAACTCGCCCAGCGAGCGGGCAAAGCCGAGAATGGCTGCGGTGAGCAACGAAGGATACGTCATCGGCAGCGTGATATAGCGAAACACCTGCCATTCCCCAGCTCCTGCGGATCTCGCAGAATCCTCCAGCGAATGATCCACGGCATCAAATGCGGTCTTCATCGTCTGATATACCAGTGGGAACGCCACCACAATGGATGCCAGCACGGCCGCCCACCAGGAGAAGATAATCGGTGCATGGAACAGCCATTCAATCCATTGCCCCAGCCAGCTTCGGCGTCCCAACAAGACGAGAAGTAGAAAGCCGACGACCGTAGGCGGTAGCACTAACGGAAGCATGAAGATCGTCTCCAGCACCAGCTTGCCACGCATGCGGCTCCGACTCATCCAGCGGGCTGCCAACACGCCTAGGACAAGCACAATTACACAGGACAGTGATGCGACCCGAAGTGAAAGCAGTACCGGAGGCCAGAACTCCGTCCAATTCACAGCAGTCAACGATTATTCCGCCTTACGAAAGCCGTACTTTTCCAACACTTGAAGTGCAGGCTCAGTCTGCAAGTAGTCATAAAATTGACGAGCGTCTTCCTCATGACTGGTGGCAGCAACGATACCGAGTGGATAGGTGATTGGAGAATGAAGCTTGGAATCTACCGTCAACGAAATGCTGGTGTCTGTAGTGGACAGAGCATCAGTCTTGTATACGAAGCCTGCATCTGCATTACCTGTAGCAACGTACTGCAGCACCTGGCGTACATCCTTCGCTTGTACAAGCTTAGGCTCCAGCTCATCCCACAGCTGTTGATTCGTTAAAGCTTCCTTTGTATACTTTCCTGCTGGCACACTATCAGGAATACCAATCGCAATCTTTTTAATTGCATCTCCCTTCAAGTCATCCAATGTTTTGATTTCTACTCCATCCTTGGCTGGAACGACTAATACCAGATCATTTTCAAGCAGGGTCTTGCTGTCCTTCACCAGAGACTTCTCTACAAGTGCCTTCATATTGGAGGCAGAAGCGGAGATAAAGACATCTGCTGGAGCACCTTGCTCAATCTGACGCTGGAGGGCTCCCGAAGCACCAAAATTAAAGTTCAGCTTCGCGTTTGGATGCTCTCCCTCATAGCTGGTCTTAAGCTCATTCAGGGCATCCGTCAGGCTTGCCGCTGCAGAGATCGTCAGTTCTACCTGCTGCTGTGCGTCTGGTGTTACTGTACTGTTCGTACTACTATTGGCCGTCTGAGCTGCCGGAGTTGTTGACTCTGTCGGAGCGGATGACTCGGTGCTCTGTGCCCCGCAAGCAACCATCAGAAGCAGTGCACATGCAGTAAGCATACTGAACATAGTAGATTTGATTCGTTTCACAATTACATCCCCCGTTTAATCTTGTTTAGTTATAATTAGATATAACTTGTATAAATTCATAACCCATTATAGCCATGAAGGGAATCCTTGTAAACTATTAACGAGCTCTATTCATATGTTCTATGCGACATTCCTTGAACGTCAATATAGAGTTCAGCTTTTTCGATTTTTTCGTAGCCCCTGCTGTATCAACTGTTTTGGTGTACAATGGATATGACATGCGAATAGCACATCACAGAATTGTCACATTCCTAATATTTATTAAATGGAGGTCTCTCATGAATTCTCCTGTATCGTATACAACAGAGGAAATCGCCAAGCTACTCAAAATATCGAAGCTAACCGTCTATGATCTGATCAAAAAGGGAGAGCTCCCTTCCTATCGTGTAGGTAAGCAAATGCGTGTGGATGCCAGTGATCTTGAAGCCTATAAGCAGCGTTCCAAGAGCCCATCCCTCAGACAAGAATCCTCAGCTCCAGCCATTTCTGTAACTATTCCGTCACAGGTACTGTATGCAGCCCAGCCACAGGATTCCAATACAGCAGTTATTACGGGTCAGGACATTAGCCTGGACATTCTTGCGAAGCATCTGGAGAGCCCACAAATGTCTATTCGCCCCCTTCGCTCCTACGCTGGCAGTCTGGACAGTCTGATCGCCATGTATCAAGGCAAGGCCGATATTGTCAGCACCCATCTGTGGGATGGGGACAGCGGTGAGTATAATTTGCCCTATATTCGCAAAATTCTGAACGGCTTCTCCTATATTGTCGTTCGCCTCTTATCCCGACAAGCCGGGCTTTACGTCCAGAATGGTAACCCGCACCATTTGCAGGGATGGAAGGACCTCGCACAACCTGGGCTTCGTCTGGCAAATCGTGAGAAAGGCTCTGGGGCGCGCGTCCTGCTCGAGGAGCAGCTTCGACTGCATCAGATCGACCGCACTGCCTTGCTCGGATATCAGGACGAATCTGCTCATCATATGGCTGTTGCAGGTAAAGTTGCTTCTGGCGAAGCCGATGTCGGCATCGGGATCGAGAAAGCTGCCAGCATTGTAGGCTCGGTACAGTTCATTCCACTTATTCAGGAGCAGTATGACATCGTCATGCTTCGCACACCCGAGCGGCAGGAATGGATTGATCATGTGCTGCAGGTTATTCATTCGGATAGCTTTCGGCGAGAATTGGGAGCGATTCAGGGATATGACTTGTCCGAGTCGGGGAAAATTTTGCTGGAGACCTGAGTGATCGGGAGATTTTGATTTAAATATTACTGGTCAGAAGTCATTGTTAGGATTTATGCAAAATGCTCAATCATTAGATTGAGCATTTTCAAGATAGATCCGTTTCATTCCATCTCTGAATTGGGTTGGGGACTGTCCTGTCCAGCTCTTGAATTGCCTTGAGAAATACAGCGGATCGGAGAATCCGCAAGAAGCTGCCACCTGCTCTACGTTAAGGCTAGTGCTAAGCAGCTCCTTGGCCTTCTCCATACGGATTCGCTTAATATACTGCTTGGGAGATAAGCCAGTCACCTGCTTGAACACCTTGGTAAAATGTGTCCGATGGTAGCCAAGTGAGGCTGCCAAATTCCCGATACATACAGGCATCATATACTGTGTTCGAAACCATCTGATCGCCTGTTCAACTACGCGTTCTGATTCTGTCAGGATTCTTGCCGAAGATGGGAGTCTGTCTGTGTTCAGGCGAGCAAACTCTGCCAAGAGTACACGGAACCAGCCGCCAGTGTCTAATTCAGTTGATACCTCCCCCGCTTGTTTAGCCAGACTCTGCTCAATGTGTTCATATATATAGGCCAAGCTATCCGAATCAGCACCTTCGATGACTGGATTTGCGGCTGTAATGCCAACCTTTGTGAGCATTTCCAGCACGGATATGCCCTGGATAGCGATCCAGCGGTAGGACCAAGGCTCAGACCCGTCAGATACATAGCTGAACAGTCCACCTGGAAAGATAACGAATGTATCGCCTTGGCCCACATAGTATGATCGTCCCTCCCACTCAAAAACACCATGACCATGGTCCACACTGTGAAGCAGAACATAGTCGTGAACAGCTGGACCGATCCTGTGATGAGGATGGGGCCTGGCGGCACCGGCAAACATAACATTCAGCTCAGGGTTAGACAGGTATGGATTAATATGTACTCTGTACTCGTAGTGTTCCGGAGTCTCCACGATTACTCCTCCTCTGCCTTATAAGATGTCTCAAATGACCACTCATACGACAAATGTCCATATGTTGATTGCAATGTTCCATGCCCATCAGATCATTTCGCCTTTATAGTAAAGGATGTAAAAAGCATTATCAATATTGAGGCACTAAACATTAAGGAGGCTGAAACATATGGATAAAATCGTGTTTTTGGGCGCTGGAAGCACTGTTTTTGCCAAAAATGTATTAGGAGACTGCCTGCTCACGCCGGCTTTGCAGGATTTTGAAATTGCCTTATTTGATATTAATCCAGAGCGTTTGCGTGATTCTGAAACTATGCTGAACAACATTCGTACTACCTCCGGGAGCAAGTGTAGGATTAAAGCGTACACGGACCGCAAGGAAGCATTGCGTGGAGCCAAGTATGCCATTAATGCGATTCAGGTTGGCGGGTATGATCCTTGTACAATTACAGATTTTGAAATTCCCAAGAAGTATGGGCTTCGCCAGACCATCGCAGATACCGTAGGAATCGGTGGGATCTTTCGTAATCTTCGAACCATCCCGGTCCTGGAACAGTTTGCAGCAGATATCCGGGAGGTCTGCCCTGATGTGTTGTTCATCAATTATACGAACCCTATGGCTGTCTTGACCAACTACATGAGTCGCCATGAAGGTATTAACACCGTTGGTTTGTGCCACAGTGTTCAAGTATGCGTACCGCATCTTTTTGAGGCTTTGGGAATGGACCCTGAAGGAGTCAGAACTCGTATCGCAGGTATCAATCATATGGCTTGGCTGCTGGAAGCCTCTCGTGACGGAGTGGACCTGTATCCTGAGATCAAAAAGAGGGCCATGGAGAAACAAAAGGAAGGAAAGCACCATGACATGGTGCGATTCGAGCTCATGCTGAAATTCGGCTACTATGTAACGGAATCATCTGAACACAATGCAGAATACCACCCCTATTTTATAAAAAGAAATTATCCTGAGCTCATTGAGAAATTCAACATCCCCCTTGATGAATATCCACGGCGTTGTATAGAACAGATTGACAACTGGACACGGATGAGGGAGGAGCTCGTTGGGAATGTAAATCTGGAGCACCAGCGCTCGCATGAATATGCGTCTTATATTTTCGAAGCGATGGAGACTAATATTCCTTTTAAGATCGGAGGGAATGTGCTAAATAACGGACTTATTACCAACCTTCCCAATGAAGCCTGTGTCGAGGTGCCCTGTCTTGTGGACAGAAGCGGTATTGCCCCAACATATATAGGTGATCTTCCTCCTCAGCTGGCAGCATTGAACCGGACGAATATCAATACTCAGCTCCTGACCATTGAGGCTGCTCTAACCAAGCGCCGAGAGCATATCTATCACGCAGCAATGCTCGATCCACATACGGCTGCCGAGCTATCTATAGATGATATCGTTGCGCTATGTGATGATTTGATAGAAGCTCACGGTGAATGGCTGCCTGCTTATCATTAATTTCATTCCTTGAGTAATATAATGATGTCAAACGGGACATGAGTGCTAAATGAAGATTGGCTACTAGAATGTCAATAGCCTGTAAATACAGCGAATGTGACTAAACAATAGAAGCCGCTGATCTCTCTCGATGAGGATCAGCGGCTTGTACTATATCTATTATTTTTTCAACCTCAACAATACACTCTAGCCACACTAATCATATCGCTTTTCAGTTGTCCGTGAATCAGCTATATTGCATATATCTCTATTAGGTCCTTAGCCCTCAAGTTTGTTCGTAGATGTCTTGAGAGATTGGCCAGACTCCTCCAGATCGATATCTAGAAACGTGCCAGTATCCATTCTGATGAAGTCCCTTCATGTAAAATGTAAAAATCCACTAACCATTACAGGTCTCCACACTCATGAATCTGAACCCCATTGGTCTAACGTGCTCACCATGAATACGCTTCTGGTGCTGGTCTGCCTGGTCCAGGGAAAATCTCATTGAGCTGTGTCAGTACATCTTCACTCAGCTCAACCTCCGTGATGCGGAGAGAATCCTCGAGCTGCTCCAGTGTTCTCGGGCCGATGATCGGTGCCGTCACTGCCGGATTCGTCAGTAGCCACGCCAAGGCGACTACATCCTCCTTCTCACCTAACTCACGGCATAATGCCCCGAACCGCTCAAGCTGCTCACGATGTTGCTCCAGCTTCTCCGTGGAGCGCGCGCTACGAGCGCCGGTTCCTGCCAAAGCATTGCGTCCAAGCAAGCCTCCAGATAACGGGCTCCATGGAATAACTCCGAGTCCGAGTGACTGTGCAGCCGGAAGCACCTCTAACTCAGCTGAGCGTTGCAGAAGATTGTATAGATGCTGCTCAGAGACCAGTCCCAGGAAGTGTCTCGCCTTGGCTTCTGCCTGGGCTACCGCAATATGCCAACCAGCAAAGTTACTGGAGCCGATGTAGTCCACAGTCCCTTGTTGCACAAGGCCCTCGAACACACCCCACAGCTCGTCCCAAGAGACGTTGCGATCAATATGATGCATCTGATATAGCTCAATATGATCCGTCTGAAGTCGCTTCAGTGAGGCGTCCAGATGCCTTCTAATTTTGTACGCTGACAGGCCACGGTCTGCATTAGGACCGTCCACGTCATTTTGCATATCGCCATAGACCTTGGTAGCCAGTACCACCTTCTCACGACGGCCTCCACCCTGCTGGAACCAGCGGCCGATAATTTCTTCTGTCCAGCCTCTGCGGTCCCTTCCGTATACATTGGCTGTGTCAAAAAATTGAATGCCCGCATCTACAGCAGCATCCATAATCCGAAAGGCTTCCTTCTCCTCTGTCTCCGGTCCGAAATTCATCGTACCCAGACAAAGACGACTAACTTTAAGACCCGACTTTCCCAGATAGGTATATTGCATGCTTGCACAACCTCCTGATCTTTAGTTAGAATAACTGCTAACATTCCCTATTCTACCTAATTTTTCAGCAACATGAAAGAAAGCGTGGTTTAGGCTTCTCAGAATAATAATCTGACGAGAGTTAATTAGAGGAACCTTACACCAAATTAATAACCCAGCCCTTGGAATGAGCTACTCTGCAAATCCCTCTCATATTCCTCTCTCAGCATGGACATGATCACCAGTGACTCATACTGTGCATTCTAAAATCAGATGCGCTACTATAGACGCTCTCTTAATACTTATCTACAATCGCCCCCAATACGGCTCCTCTCACATAGCTATTTCCATTCAAAGCCTGCAACTCCTCGGCTGTTCCTGTCAGTACGACTCCGAGCAAGCGGACATCCGAAGCCACGGGAGCACTCTTGTCCTGTCTCAAATAGTCATAGATTTTGCGAAACTCCATATCCTCACGACCATCCTGCTGAAGCTGGCGCAAATTCTCTATGAATTGAGCGGGTGCTGGCTTCACAATCCCCTCCCAATCGGGCCCATACCCGTACACCTGCCTACTTGATTCGGGGATACCATATTTCTGGACTCCCGACGGCCCCGTAATGAATTCCAGCTTCTCCCTCTGCTTCTGATCATAAGTGTCCACCCAATACCACGCTTGAGTTAGGCCTGATGGCAGCATATTGACGACCTCCTCTGGCGTATAAGCCTGATCAAAGGATATCGCCATCTCGACAAGCTTGTTAGGGGATATCTCTGCCAGAGCAGGCAGATCATTCAGTATCTTGTCGTTATAGTTGACACCTGGAACGTAGAAGCTCATTTCCCGCTGCCCATTAAATGGATTATAGCTGCGATAATATTCGAACTGATTGCTCTGCATGCGCGGATCTGGCACACTAATGCTGTTCTGTCCATATGAAATGCCACGATAGTCGTTACCGAGCGAGTATTCCAGCTTATCCGTATTCCACGGTACAGGAACACCCTCGACTACTTTATAGCGATGGCTCTCCACTTGTAGAGTAAGCCATCCCCTTCGTACCTCACGGGAGGATTCGAAGAGATTGGCACCTTTGATTTGTAAAATGGTATGCTCTCTCCACATTGCCTTTCCATCAATCCCATTCAGAAACTGCGAATTACCAATGATGGCAGCCAGCCCTACCACTACAGTTACTACTATAGATATCGTAATATTACGAAGCCACGTCATTAACTTGGCTTTCTTGATTAAGCTCGTGAGCTCTTGATCATCTTGCTTATTCCAGGGAGCTGTCATCTTACCATTCACCTCTGTACTTTTTTTGAAATTGCTTCCGTGCGCGAAACAAAGCAGACTTCACCTGATTCACCCTGATTCCTAGCAGGTCCGATATTTCCTGATAAGATAGCTCCAGCTCATACTTCATGATCAGAAGCTCCTTATAGAGTGGCAACAATTCATTCAGTGCCAGCTCAATATCTTCAAGCCTTTCTTGCTGCAAGACAAACACTTCCGGGTCCTCATCCATTGCGGGTAATTCCAGTTCATCTACTGGAAGCACAATTCGTTTGCGACGACGACATAAGTCATAATAGCCGTTGATAGCAACCCTATAGAGCCAGGCGCTCAGCTTTCGTTCATCAATTGAATCCAGATACAGCAATGCTTTATACACCGTATCCTGAACCACATCCTCCGCGTCGGCCGCAGGAGCCCCGAGACGAATCAGATAGTTGCGAATATCCTGCATTTTAGGCTGAAGTATGTACTGCAGTTGCCCGGGCTTCATCCTGCACCTCCCTTCGTATGTATAACGATTCAGCTTTTGAAATGTTAGCCTTGTTCTATAAATAACTTTATAAATTCCACAATATTAATAAAAAACGCAAAAAGCCCCTTCCGTCAATCCGCCTATAACCATGAACGAAAGTGGTCATTCCAATTTTCATTTCTTTTATTCATTTCTTTAAATGTTTTTCATGCATACCCACGATTACAGCAATCCACTCGTTTTTGCCTGTGAACAAAAAACTGCCCTTCCCCTCTATGAATTTCTGAAGGAAAAGGCAGTCGATTCTATTTCAACTTCAACATGTTGTAAGCATAGGGCTCGTGCGCCTTGGCTACCTTTGCACGCTTATTACCTCAGGTGCACAGTGAAGATACCACCTGTGTTCGCCGTCACCTTCGAATCCAGCTCCACCTGCCCGGTATCCACGCTCTCCACCGAATCCAGTCCATCCGGCACAATAACAGGACTCACCACTGAATATCCCGCCGCCTGAATCGCCTGTATATCAAATTCCAGGAGTAGCTGTCCTGCCGTAATTGAGTCTCCACTCTGGACATGGGCGGTAAAGCCGTTCCCCTTCAGAGCCACGGTATCCACACCCACATGAATGAGGACCTGTGCCCCACTCTCATGCTCCACGATTACAGCATGCTTGCTCTTCTCCATCAGATGTGCGACCCTTCCATCAAAGGGGGCATAGACCTTACCCTCGGTTGGCTCAATTCCTACCCCCTGTCCCATATGACCCTGCGCGAAGGCTGGGTCAGGTACTGCCTTGAGGCTGAGAAGCTTACCTGTAATGGGAGACATGACCTCCAACTGCTCCAGCTTCTTTTTTCCCTTTAACCATTGAAACATTCCGAATCTCCTCCTAACCATCCCTGCTTCAGCTCCAAGACATCTCGCTTGTACGCTCATTCCCTTGGAGCTGGAAGCCGTTGTGATTCATTTATAGCTTATTAACCACATTTTGCGCTAGAGAAGCAGCATTCGGCGGCACAAGGTTATGGTGTATCTAAGTTCTGCAGTAGACGTGACTATACTCAAATGAATTTTTTATACCAGGTGCAACACTGGTGTCAAGGGATCAGCTTCGTCTCACGGGCCCGTTCAGCCATTCGTTCGGTAATCCGGCTCAGCGGCTTCTTCAGTAGCAGAGCTACAACGAAGCAAATCCCGATGAAGATCAGCAGCATCACCACATCTCGCAGGACCGTCTCTGGAAGGATTCCCCCCACCGTCTCACGCAGCAGACTTACTGCGTAAGTGAATGGCACCACCGGATTCAAGGCCTGGAAGAACGCCGAGCTGGTGCTGACAGGGAACGTTCCACCCGAGCTTGAGAACTGAAGCACGAGCAGGATGACCGCCAGCCCTTTGCCAATATTCCCAAATACAGATACCAGTGTATAGGTTATCGCCGTGAATACCAGGCTGATCAGCATGGAGGATAGGACGAACAGCACCGGATGACTCACATACGTACCCAGCAGGAACAAATCACCAAGCGTCACACTAATAGCCTGGAAAATACCGATCGTAGCAAAGGTCATATATCTTCCAAAGTACACCTGATAACTCTTATAGCGCCCTTCTGGGTCTTCTACGTCGACACGGAACATGGACACAAGCAGCATGGCTCCGACCCATATGGACAATGTTGTGTAAAAAGGAGACATCGCCGAGCCGTAGTTCGGAATGGGATACAGACGTTCTTCCTTCAGCTCTACCGGATTGCCAAGGAAATCACTTTCCTTCTGCACATCCCCTTTCAGTAGTTCTATGACCTTACCGATCTCGTTCCCTTTCCGCAGTGACAAGATCGTGTCTGCCGCCTTTCGAATAGCATTCTCGGCCGCAGGCAGGTCGTCACGTACAAAAGCAGCCACCTGATGTACGGCACGCTCTACCTCAGGGAATCGCTCCTCGATCAGGTCTGCCATCTTCACGAACTCACTCTCGACCCGCGGGAGATCATTGCGCACAAAATCTGCAGCCTGATGTATCTTCTCCTTCACGCCGGGGAGATCCTGATTCACGAAAACCGCCGCCTCATTCACAGCGTTCGTGAAGTCTCCCATCCGTGTCTGAATCGTAGAAGCAGCCTCATGCAGCTTACTTCGGATTTGTGGCAAATCCCCCTTCAGCCGATTCAACTCCTGCTGGCCGAAGAGCGCAGCTTCCTTAGCATCGGACAACAGCTTGTCCAGCTTGGGCAGCTGTTCCAGAGCGGATTGCAGCACATCAGCCGAAGTTCCTGCAATGGTCTGAAGCTGCTGCAGTGCTTGCCGGATCACTGGTACGATGTCCGAATCGTAGCGGCTCAGAATGTCCCCGACCGCTCCACTAATACTGCGTGACAATTGATCCGCCTGATCAAGCAATTTACTGGCTGGCTCCTGACCTTGGCGAATGGCTTGTCCGATGCGACCCAGCGTGCTACTTAATTCTGTTAGTCGACCACGAACCGTATCGATCCTGCTGATGACCCCATCTAGCGGTGCACTTGGCAGATAGCTGTTGATCGTCCCAAGCATACCAGACAATCGCCCTACGATAGCTGCTGCCGTATTTAGCCGGCCTTCCATGCGATTCAATCTGTCAGCCGCGAGCTGCGGGTCCAGATCGGTATCGCGAACGAGACCGATGATCTGCGTAGTCTCATCCGCAATCTGCTGGACGAGGACCAGGTTCTGCTTCGTCACATCCCCCACAGCATCAAAGGCTGCCTCATTACTCTTAAGGAACTGCTGAATACCACCCGCAAAATCGCCGCCAGTCTCCGCAATCTGCTGTAGCTGTGGCAAAGCTTGCTGGGCAGCGTCGATGACCTCTAGTGCAAGTGCCGTATCCTCTATAGCCGTATCAAGGGCATCCTCTACCTTGCCGAAGTTGTTGTCTAGCTCTACAATGCGGTCACCTGCCCTCTGAATATCGGGTAACCGCTTCTGAACGTCCAGAATAATCTGACCGACCTCATCCAGCTTATCCAGGTTACCTTCTACCTTGAGGATGACATCTCCTGCCTTGTTAATCTCGGGTATCCGATCCCGTAATGCGAGTATTTTCTCGCCCTGCTGCTTAATTTCTGGCAGCTTTTGCTCCAGCTCCAGCGCTTGCTGTCCCAAGCTCTCCACATCCACCAGACGATCATTCAGCTCCAGCACCCGATTCTCAATGTTACGAATGGTCGGAAGCTCCTCCTCTAGCTGGATGCCAGCCTCCTTGAGCTTCGTCAACACCGCCTCACTAGCCGTTTCAATAAAATTCTGACTAATCTGAGCGGTTAGCGCCGTTGCTCCTGACGAGGTGATTTTCGGAGCGATCGCATTGACCTTCTCATTAACGGTATAGTCAATTTCCGGCTTTTGAGGATTTTCAGTCAGCACACTGCTAATTTTTGTAGAGAAATCCTCGGGGATGAGGAGACTGGCATAATACTCCCCTGTCTCTACTCCCCGCCGAGCTTCTTCAGCATCGACGAAGGTCCAGCCCAGCTTTTTGTTTTTGTGCAGGTTGCTGATAACCTCTTCCCCGACATTTATATGCTTGCCATTCACTTCTGCCCCTTGATCCTGACTAGTGACGGCCACCTTAATGCCGGAAGTATTGGCATAAGGGTCCCACATAGCCTTGAGGTTGATCCATGCATAGACCGAAGGCAGCAAAGCAATTGCAATTACGAGCAATACACCTGTGGATACCTTGCCTACATTTCTCCAGTCCTGAATATAAATCTGCCAAATATTCCGCATACCTTGCTCCCTCTTGATGAAATAAATGTATCGCCTGCAACCGTTGCTTACCGGGTTATTGCTACATTAACCCAAAACGTGCTCGAGTATCCATAGCATCATACACTCTGCTAATATAATGCCTTGGACCACCGAATCTGTCCATCACCCTCTGAACATTTCAATCTCCTCACAACCCAAAAAATCCGGACCGTTCATCGGCCCGGATGACATCACAGGATTCAATTACTACTACATTGAGCTAGTGCACAGGTCGAATGCCCCAGATCTCTTCAGCATATTGAATAATCGTACAGTCGCTTGAGAATTTGCCTCCATGGGCCATATTCACAACAGTCTTGCGCCCCCACTCGGATTCGTTACGATAGCAGCGATCAATTCGCTGGTGTGCCTCTACATAATCGTTGAAATCCTTCAATACAAAATACTCATCATTGTGATCAAGCAACGATTTGTGAATGGATTCGAACTCGTAGCCCTGACACGCGAACGGACTATCCTGCAGCAATTGATTCATAATACGATATAGCCGCGGGTCCTGCTCGGCAGCCTTACGGGCTGAATAATGTCCTGTTCGGTAATATTCCAGAATCTCCTCGGAGCTGAGTCCGAAGATGAACATGTTATCATCACCGACCATTTCATGCATCTCTACGTTCGCGCCGTCCATCGTACCGATGGTCAGAGCACCATTCATCATGAATTTCATATTACCAGTACCGGAGGCCTCTTTGCTCGCCGTTGATATTTGTTCACTAATATCTGCTGCAGGGATGATGAGCTCCGCCAGAGATACTGAATAATTAGGGATAAAGACAACCTTGATCCGCCCCTTGATGAGCGGGTCCTGGTTGACGACTGCAGCCACGTTATGAATCAGCTTGATAATCTGCTTCGCCAGATAATAGCCAGGAGCAGCCTTGGCGCCAAAAATAAACGTGCGTGGCACCATGTCAAGTCCCGGATTACTCCGAAGCTCATTATACAGATGCATCACATGCATAATGTTCAGCAACTGCCGCTTATAGCCATGCAGACGTTTGACCTGCACATCAAATATGGACGTAGGATCCACTTCTATACCAAGCTTTGAATGGATATAGGCGGACAGCTTGTCTTTATTCGCTCGCTTGATCTGCTGCAGGTGTTCCTGGAAAGACTTGTCCCCACAATATTTTAGCAACTCAATCAGCTCACGCGGCTTCGTTGCCCATGCCGTTCCAATCGTCTCGTCAAATAATGAAGCCAGCTGTGGATTCGCATGCATCAGCCAGCGACGGTGCGTGATACCATTGGTCTTGTTATTGAAGCGGCCCGGATACAGCTCATGAAACGGCTTCATTTCCCGATTCTTCAGAATCTCCGTATGCAGGGCAGCGACACCATTGACACTATGGCTTCCGACGATAGCCAGATTGGCCATTCGTACCTGATCATTATAGATGATAGCCATGTCCGCCAGCCGCTGCTCGTCACCTGGGTAACGCTCCAGTAGATAAGCACAGAAGCGCCTGTTGATTTCTTCAATAATCATATAGACTCGCGGGAGCAAGCTGCGGATCATGGACACGGGCCATTTCTCCAGAGCTTCACTGAGCGTCGTATGATTGGTATAGGATACAGAGCGGGTCGTAATACCCCAGGCCTCATCCCAGCCTAGCCCCTTAGTGTCTATAAGAATACGCATGAGTTCGGGGACGACCAGTGTTGGATGCGTATCGTTAATATGCAGCGCTACATGCTCAGATAGCTGATCATATGGCAGCTTCTGTTTTTCGTAGGTGCGAAGAATACTCTGGAGTCCCGCCGAGCACAGGAAATATTGCTGCTTCAGGCGAAGCTGCTTGCCCTCCTCGTTGGAATCATCCGGATACAGAAAAGCCGAAATGGACTCGACAGAGCGATTGTAATCCAGATAGCGATAATAGCCGCCTTCCCCTGGCATACGGCCATTAACCGCATCCATAGAGGATTCTGCTTCCCAGATGCGCAGCGTGTTCACCTTTTGGTTCTGATAGCCTACAAGCGGGATGTCATAGGGGACTGCCCACACATTTTCCGTATCCTTCGTTTCATAGATGATCCGTCCGTTCTCTTCCCTACTCTCGACCCGTCCCCAGAAGCGAACCTCCACCTTTTTGTCAGGTCGTCGAACCTCCCATACATTCCCTTTCTGCAGCCAGTAATCTGGCAGCTCTACCTGATTACCATCCACGATCCGTTGCTCGAATAATCCGTATTTATAACGAATACCGCATCCGTGTCCGGCATAATGAAGCGAAGCCAGGGAATCCATAAAGCAGGCTGCGAGCCGGCCGAGCCCCCCATTGCCAAGCCCGGCATCCGCCTCCTGTTCCTCGATATCGTCGAGACTCCAACCAAGGTCATTCAGACCGTCACGAACCAACTCCAGCATACCAAGATTCAATAGATTGTTCCCAAGCAGACGCCCGATCAGGAACTCCAGGGAGAAGTAATACACCTGCTTTTCCCCCTGCTCCTTATAGATCTGATTTGTCTGTGCCCAGCTTTTGCCGACAAATTCACGGATCATACTGCCAAGAATCTTATAGACATCCTCGGCCTGCGCCTCTTCCATGGGCTTGCCCAGTCGACCGACCAAATGCTCCTGAAATGCTGTCTTGAATTCTTCCTTGTGATTAAACAAAAGATCAGTCCCTCCGGTTATAAATGAATGTTTTTGGCAATCACATAAGGCTTGCGGGCATCGCCAATCAGTGTTCTGCCCTGGCTTAGTCGCACATCCTTGTCAAGAATGACATTATCAATTACGGCTCCCGCTTCAATAACGCATTTCTGCATGATGATCGAATTGGTGACCCGTGCGCCCTCATGAATCTTTACCCCGCGGAAGATAATGCTATTCTCTACGGTGCCACCGATCATGCAGCCGTTGGCCACGAGGGAGTTGGCTACCTTGGC
This sequence comes from Paenibacillus massiliensis 2301065 = DSM 16942, assembly GCF_000377505.1. Classification (GTDB taxonomy): domain Bacteria; phylum Bacillota; class Bacilli; order Paenibacillales; family Paenibacillaceae; genus Paenibacillus; species Paenibacillus massiliensis. Next base: position 395,484 of record NZ_KB898185.1, read on the forward strand.
TCCATCCTGATACTGGGTGGGCGGTTCATATTTAATTTTGGTGTGGGCTGGATTTTCCTTGAACAACGCTTTATATTGCTCTTGCTCCAGCAGCTGCATGCTGTTCTTGAAGTAGCTTTCCACCGAATTCACCACCGCATGATAACCCTCATAGCGATACGCATAGATTTTCAGCTTACCCGGATTTTTCTGAATGGCGGCCTTGAAGAAATGGCTTTCTCCATGGGCAATGCAACGCTCCACCTGCTCCAGATAGAGCTTTTTGTCCATAATGAACATTTCCATATAGATATTGTGGTGATCCTGCTCATGGTGAATCTCCATTACTCTGCCTTGCTCATCTACATCCAATCTGGTGCATGTCGCATACTCCGGCTGCAGCTGTCTCACCTGACGGTACACCAGAGTGACATCGGCACCTTTCTCCTGGTGAAAACGGTAGGCATCCAGAATATCGACCTTATTGATATGCTGAGTTCCCGCATGAACCAGCGTACGGCCGGAAGAGCGGTTGAAGAAGTCCAGATTATTATGCACATGCTGGAGATCACCAAGCGAGGTATCTGTCGGGTCATTCCAATCTGGTGGCAGGATGAACATGCCTCCCACCTTGCGATCCAGATCCCATGGGCGACCATCTCCCAGGTGATCCAATAGGGAGCGATACTTCCGGCGGATGAACAAGGCTGTATCCTTGATGCCGGCATACATCATATTGGACAAGGTGAAGTCGATCAGCCTATATCTACCGGCGAACGGCACAGCAGCGCCGCAGCGGAAGTAAGTCAGCTCTTTCAGAAGATCCAGTTCATAATCAAGATTGATTACACCAATTAGCTGATTCATAAACTCACCCTCCTTATTCATCACAAATGATTCCAGTATTACAGTGTGATCTGCGCAGACAGCACCTCTGATCCGTGTTCCACGAGCACAATATCCTCCTGTTTACTGTTGTTCCCAATAATCGTATTATCCGGGATGACGACATTCTCACTAATAATCGCACGGTGAATCTGCACATTGCGTCCGATCCTGACGTTCGGCATAATCACCGAATCGGTAATCCGGCTCCCCTCCCCGATCTCTACCCCATAGAACAGAACGGAATGCTTCACCTCACCGTGAACGATGCAGCCCTCGTTAATGATGCAGTTCGTGACGACAGCCTGATCCGATACATACTGCGCTGGTTGATTCGGACTGCGAGTGAAGATGCGCCAATTCGGATCATTCAGTTGTAGAGGCGGGTCCTTCTCCAGCAGATCCATATTAGATTCCCACAGACTTTGGATCGTGCCGACATCCTTCCAGTATCCCTTGAAGGGGTAAGCATACATGGTACGGCCTTTGCTCAGCATCAGAGGAATAATATCCTTGCCAAAATCATGAGAACTCCCATGATCAAGCGCACTGGCAATCAGATATTCGCGCAGAACCTTCCACTTGAAGAAATAAATACCCATCGACGCCAATGTGCTCTTCGGCTGACTCGGCTTCTCCTCAAATTCATAGATCCGCAGCTGATCATCGGTGTTCAGAATTCCGAAGCGACGCGCCTCCTCAATCGAGACATCAATGACAGAGATAGTGCAGTCTGCATTTTTTTCCCGATGATAGGCAAGCATAGTACTGTAATCCATCTTGTAGATATGGTCGCCAGATAGGATAAGTACATGCTCAGGATCGAACTGATCAATGAAATTCAGATTGCGGTAAATGGCATCGGCGGTGCCGCGGTACCAACTGCTCCCATCTTCACGTTCATGCGGCGGAAGCACATAGACGCCCCCATTTAACCGATCCAGATCCCAATCACTGCCGACCCCGATGTAGGAATGAAGCACAAGTGGCTCATATTGGGTCAGTACACCCACCGTATCAATGCCTGAGTGGGAGCAATTGCTTAGCGGAAAATCAATAATTCGATACGTACCGCCAAAATAAACCGCTGGCTTGGCTAATGTTCTGGTCAATCCCTTGAGTCGTTTTCCTTGGCCTCCGGCTAACAGCATGGCCAGCACTTCTTTCTTCTGCATAGCAAGCTCCTCCTTCTAAAAAACTCGGCATAATGCACCAGTTCCATACCACTTGCGATACGCTCAGGGTACGTCAATGAACGACTTTCAGCTCGACCGCTTCATCAGGATAAGAGTAAGAATTCAGGCTGGCAGGAAACATAAGATGTGGGAGCTAGGCGATGGCATGCATGCTTCACGCACAATATGTACACGAAGATATGTACACAATGGTATGCACCTGATCCATCTGGCATGAGTAATGCAATGGAGATTAATGACCTAAGAAAAAGGGTAACAGTGTGTGTATCATTCTTATGTTGAAAAGGGTAAGTACAGTCCACTAATGATAGACTAAGGAGGAAAATTCCCATGGGAAAAAGAAAATTGTTGTTTGCAGCATTGGGACTTGGAGCCACATATCTAATGAGGAATAAGGATGCCCGCGACAAGGTGATGCATCAGGTGCAATCATTCATGAAGAGCAAGGGTAGAATCAGGTAGGATGAATTGGCGCGAATTCAGCTGGCAGTAGATGTAGCTGACGAGTACAAACAGGAGACATGCGGCTCCCCTTGGTGTCATTCCAGGGGGAGTTCGTTATATGCAATACCTCACATGAGCCATTAGGCCCATGGAGGTCATCCATAGAGGTATCCTTGCAGCTTATAGCTGCAACATTATAGCGAAGTAGCTAAAGGGAAATAGGAGCTTAATCCTTGCCATGTAAGGTGATTGTTCGATGTTGAGGTGGAGCATGATGAAATGCTGCGTATAGTCCATGCTCACGAATGGCCTTCTTATAGACTTTACGATAAGTATGAGTAACTGAGGCATTCGGCAGCAAGGCATCTGTATCCAACTCAATGGAATTTTCAGATGTCCAGCTGACACGCATTCGCTCCTCACCAGGTCCGGGAGAAGGGTGATGCAGCCCATCTGCGAACCATTCGTATTCGGAACTCGGTGTACCAGGTTCGGCGAGACATACGAACAGACTTAGCTCGTCACAGAACAGCAGCATGTTTAATTCCGCTTCAGCCCGTTGACGTAAGGAAGGTGTATCTCCCAGTTGCTCATAGAGACGGGTACGGCGCTGCACCTCTCCATCCAGAAATGCACGATTCGCCGCTTTATCCTGCGGATCAGGAATCTGAATTCGTTCGAACAGTTCGGTGTACATCAGACTACATAAGAGAGCTGCATAAGGGGAACGTTGTTCTACTTCTTGAATACCAAGTCTGTAAAATACATAACGTGGCCTTAGGGGAAAATCCTTGAAGGAATAAGGTGCTGTGGAAGCATCATTCCAGAAAGGGGCCGCATCCAAATTGATCCAGCCACGATCATGCTCGGTCGCCGCCAGCTGCAATTCGTCTTTGGTATCGGGGTTGTACAGGTGTTCATTTTTCCAGTGGGCAACAACTTCTCCGGAGATTCCGGCATGATCGTGCTGCTCCGTAAGTACAAAAGCATCCGCTGTCTCATATACGATCATTTCTGAAACCTCCCCTCTGCTGCGACTAATAGCGAAGTATTCGTTACACCAAACCCTACTTACTTACACAAGGTATAAACACTTGAAACATAAAGTCGATCATTCACGATCCATTTAAGGATATGAATTAAGTATACAAAATAATTATAGCATTTACGATACCCCAACGGTTCCTCGATTAAAAAATTGAAATTAAACAAAATAACCCCCACAGTTGTGGAGGTTAGGGGTTAAGCTTATCCTCTATGCGTGACTACGTCTGCTTTGCTCGTTTGGATTGCAGCTATATAGAAGTTCAGTAAAGTGATTATTGAGCAGCAGGCTCCTCATACACCACAACAGATTGGCTTTCAGGCTCCCATTTAACGGTCGCTCCCAGGGCTTCTCCAATTACTCGCAATGGGACAACTGTGGTGCCATCAATCACCGCTGCCGACTGATTCAAAGTATACAGCTCGTTATTGATATACGCTTTTTTACTGTTGATCTGCAGTTTGACGTTCACCCCATCACGGATAACGGTTACTGATTTTTCCTTAGGGTTCCAGGATACTTGCGCATCCAACGCCTCCGAAGCAGCACGTAGCGGGACAAGTGTCGTGCCATTGTGATTAATCGGCTTCGCTTCATGCTCCTCCCCGTTAACGAACAGCCTCATTCCAGCTGGTCTCCCGGCTTTTTTGAAGAGCGCACCTAATCTTTTATAGCTGTCCAGATGGGATACATCCGCTAGCAACGCTTCCTCCTGCATGTACACGGCATCTGTAACACTTCCGTCTGCAGCCAATAGTTCAGCAGCCTCCGTTAGGGCCTCTCTTGAATCACGGATTGTTTCCAGTTGAGCAATCTGCTCCGAGTTCAGGCGATCAGGGTATTTCGTTAGGAGCAGATTCGCAATAACCGTTCCCGCCGGCGTATCTTTCGTATTTTCTACAGCCTTAAGCAGTCCCTTATATCCGTTTGGTCCATTTTGTCTTTTATGGCCTCTGGACTCTCCGTAGGTATCTTCCGTTACGACAGCAGGGGCGGCTTCACCATCTTCTACTGCTTTGCTTTGTGTATTGTTTTCGCCATTCTTGCCCGTCTTGATCCTGTTGTATTCGGATTGGTCTTTGCTCCGGTTCAGGTTCTTACTCTGCTCTTCTCGGTTCTTTTCGTTCCCATTTGTTTTAGACGTTACAGCTTCTTGTCCGCTCTTCTGATCATTTCCGCGTCCCTGCTTAGCTGCAGCGGTTCCTGCTGTCATACCCAACACCAGTATGCACGCTAATAAGGCTGTCCAAGTTTTTCTCATGCTGTCATTCCTCCTTGTAATTAGCCGGGCATAATTGACCCTAAATATAATTTCGGCTTTTATAAGCAAGGAATTGAGAGCTATAACTTTCGCTAGTGATACGAGTTCACCGCCACTACTTCCAGAGGCCTACCAGCAATTAGTGGCTGACCAGTTAGTATAAAAAAAACACCTCCTACAATGTATTGGCTTCCCCATATAGGACATCCAATGGTCATTGCAGAAAGTGCGATTCAAGGCTTCTGGTTACCTTATGGGATCAAGACACCCATAATTGTTCAAGGTACATTCAGGCGTTGGATGGCTGCTGCATGTCGAATTTCAGGATATATCTTGAGCCTGCCTTCGTCGGAAATGATAACAGTCTTTCCCCGACAGGTGTCAAAGGAATCAAGAGGCCGTCTTCACGAACCTGCATTGAAGTATCGGTTAGGACCACACATCCTCTTCCCATATCCGATATGACTTCAGCTTCACGTATAGCTCCATCCTGCCAGTTCAAGCTGACCTCGAAGCCTCCCCGAGCTCTGAGTCCTCTTACAAAGCCTGACTCCCAGCGATCAGGCAGCGCAGGAAGGAACTCCAAGTAGTCTTGATGGGATTGGAGCAGCATCTCTGCAATCCCTGATGTCGCAGCAAAGTTACCATCGATCTGGAATGGAGGATGAGCATCGAACAGATTCGCATAGACTCCTCCCCGTTGACCGGATTCGCCATCCTTAACAAGTGTCAGCAGATTGGAGATCAGCTGCTCCGCTCGGTTCCCCTCCCGAAATCTGGCCCACAGGCCCATTTTCCAGCCGAGGCTCCAGCCTGTTCCCCCATCGCCCCTTAGCTCAAGTGAGGTTCTAGCCGCCTTGAACAGTTCAGGAGCCGAGCTGCCTGTGATCAGCCTGCCAGGGTAGATACCTACAAGATGTGAGACATGTCGATGATGGACATCCTCATCCTCAAAATCAAGGCTCCATTCCTGAAGCTGCTTCTGGCGACCGATACGCAAGGGCAGGATTCCTTCTTTTTTCTCACGCAGAACCTCTACAAAATCACCATCTATCCCCAACAGCTCGGCGGCTTGAATACAGTTGTCGAACAGCTCGCTAATCAAGGATATATCCATCGTCGTAGCTTCACTAATAGCATGATAGCCATCTTCAGCCACGAATTTATGCTCAGGTGATGTGGAAGGGGACGTCACCCAGAAGCCCTCCTTATTCATAACCAGCCAATCAAGACAGAACCATGCCGCTTCCTTCATCAGCGGATATGCCTGATCCCGCAGATAAGCTTCATCTCCCCCAAATGCATAGTGCTCCCATAAATGCTGGGTAAGCCACACACCACCCATCGGCCACAGCACCCAGATCGGGTCTCCGTCTCCGTATTCTCCCACAGGTGCCGTCTGCCCCCACAGATCGGCATTGTGGTGGGCAACCCAGCCCTTTGCCCCGTAATTGATCCGGGCTGTCTCTCGTCCATTCACAGCCAGCCGTCCAATGAACTCAAGCAACGGCTCGTGCAGCTCTGACAGGTTGCAGCTCTCCGCAGGCCAATAATTCATCTCCGCATTAATATTGAGCGTGTAATTACTGCTCCAAGGAGCCCGCAGCTCTTCGTTCCATAGACCTTGCAGATTGGCTGGTGTCGTACCGGGACGGGAGCTGGCAATTAGCAGGTAACGACCATAGTGGAACAGCAGCTCCACCAGACCAGAATCGTCGCTTCCATATTCGACAATCCGCTGGTCTGTTGGTAAATTCGCAGGAGCGATGCTTTCTCCCAAATGCAGCTCTACTCGGTCAAATAACCGACGGTGATCCTCCAGATGACGCTCACGGACCTCCTCGTATTTCCTGATGTACACTGCTCTAATCGCTTCAGCCGTGAGGCGACGAGGATCACGGCTCCTGTTGCTTGCACCCAGGGTCGGATCGAAGGAGGTCGCAGCACTGAAATACAGCACGGCCCCGGATGCACCGCTGATATGCAAGCCATCCTCATCAGCCTGTAGTGAGCCCCCATCCAGTACGGCGACCAGTCTGCCGTGAAAATGCAGAGCTTTTGTGGTTGCTGCCTCACCATAGCGAACGGGATGCTCCACGTCGTAATAGTTAGGCGCAACATACTCTGGAGCTACCCCAAATAACGTAAGCTCCTCTCCCTCCATAGCCGTCTGGACCCGGAGCTGGCTATCCAAACTGGCACGAAAGCTGAGCTGACCCGGCTTGCTCGCTGTCAGTCGAACCACCAGTGCTTGATCCGGATAGGATGCCAGCACCTCACGTGAATATTGAACGTCACCCACCTGATAGGTAACGCTTACAATTCCTGTGCTGATATCAAGTCTTCGCTGATATAGCTGGTTGCTGTCCAGAGGTCCATGCTCCATCCAGATATGCAAGTCGCCAAAGGGCAGATAGGATTGAGTGTAGGGTCCCATCATCTGCTTGCTTAGCTCATCCGCTTCGGCATATCTCTGCTGAGACACAAGCTCTCTCATTCTGGGGAGAAGCTCTTGTGCGACCGGATTATTCCATTCACGGGGGTATCCTGACCAGAGCGTATCTTCATTCAGGGCAATGCGCTCTCGTTCTACTCCTCCAAATACCATACCGCCAAGTTTGCCATTTCCAATGGGTAATGCCTCTACCCAGTTCTGGGCAGGGGTGTTGAATTGAATGTTCATCGACGCTTGGACCTCCATTGCGTGGGATCGTTGTTTTGAACAGGATGTGGACGTTGTAGTTGAATCATTGACCATAACTATTCATAGTATAACGCTAATTATGCCATGTGGCTCGCACATTTCCGTCCCTGCAGCTACAGATCAAACACGTTCCTGATGAACCTCTGAATCTGCTTGCGATGATGCTTGTCATGGGGAATGAAGCCCTGCAAATACCCGCGTATAGCAAATGTCTTCCCGTCTCCACTCTTATACTTCCGAGTATAGGCCTCCTCAGTCAGTCCCGAGATTTCAGCAATAATGCGCTGCCGCATCACGCAGAACTCATCCACAATGTCCGCTCTGGTCTTGTTTTGTGCGTAGCGGGTCGCATCAGCATTAAATTCATCAAAATTGAGACTACGAACAGTAACAGCCTCTCCCAACGTGATCTTGTGAATGCCCTCCTCATAAAAGTATTTGTCCCACAGCATCATATGACTGATGACATCCTTCAGACTCCATTTCCCCTCTTCCAAGGGAATGGTCCAGTAGCTCTCCTCAAGTGCCTTCAATCGCTCTACGTAGGCGCTGAATCTCGCAAATTCCTCCACCATATCAGCTGTTGCTCTTGCCATCGCACACCCTCCAAATGATCAAATTTTTAAAAATCCCTCACATCTACCACCACTACCATAATAGACCATGCTTTTCCTTTTTTCTATCAAATTGGACACCCTCCAATTACTATGATCAGTTAGTACAAAAAAAAGCAGGCTGACATCGAGACACCCTGGTACCATCCAGTGCATACTCTCTCATCAGACCTGCTGATACTATCTCCTATTATGCCATAACAAGATATCAAGACCTCTTACAGCGTTACCCCGTTCTTGAAGATCGCCAGCTCACGGAACTGATTCTTCTCGTTGTTAACTTGCTTGCCGCTCGCTACCTCAATGATATATTGTACGAATTCCTTCAAGGTATCCTCCATGCTCGCACCATCTACCAGACTACCCGCATTAAAATCGATCCAGTGTGGCTTCGACTGATAGAGTGGCGAATTGGTAGATACCTTCATCGTCGGTACGAAGGAACCGAACGGCGTGCCTCGACCTGTCGTGAAGATGACCAGCTGACAGCCGGATGCAGCAAGTGCTGAAGAGGCCACCAGATCATTACCCGGCGCACTCAGCAGGTTCAGTCCCTTAGTCTGAAGACGTTCGCCATAGTGGATCACATCATTGACAGCCGAGATACCTGATTTTTGCGTACAGCCTAGTGATTTGTCCTCCAAAGTCGTAATGCCCCCAGCCTTATTGCCTGGTGAAGGATTCTCATATACTGGCTGCTTGTAATCCAGGAAATATTGCTTGAAGTTATTGATCAAGTCCACAATTTTGTGGAACACAACTTCATCCGCTGCACGTTCCATCAGAATCGTCTCTGCGCCGAACATCTCTGGCACCTCAGTCAGTACAGTTGTCCCGCCCTGAGCGGCCATATAATCTGACAGCTTGCCTACGAGTGGATTCGCCGTAATGCCAGATAAGCCATCCGATCCGCCACATTTCAGTCCAATCTTCAGCTCTGACAGCGGCACCGTCTCCCGACGATCCTGACTGGCTTCACGATGAAGCTCATGCAGCAGAGCCACACCAGCCTCGACTTCATCCCCGACCTCTTGGGATAGGAGGAATTTTACTCGTGCAGGATCATATTCGCCAATCGCCTGCTTGAAATCCTCCATGCTGTTATTTTCACAGCCCAGGCCCAGCACCAATACCCCGCCAGCATTTGGATGCTGTACGGCGTCGGCCAGAATGGTACGAGTCATCACATGATCATCCCCCAGCTGAGAGCAACCGTAGTTATGCTTGAGCACGAGGGTGCTTTCAAAAGGAGCTATGCTTCCTGCCTCCTCCTTAAAGCGGTTAATAATCATTTCAGCTACACCGTTCACACAGCCTACAGTAGGCACAATCCAGAGCTCATTACGAATACCGACATTGCCATTTTTGCGTACATAGCCTTCAAAAGTAAGGTTCTCCAGCTCGAACTCGTTGGGCTGAAGTCTAGGCTCATATGAATAGGACTCCACTCCGGTCAGGTTCGTACGCGCATTCTGGGTATGAATATGCTCTCCGACTTCAATCGTTTGCGTAGCATGACCAATCGGATACCCGTACTTCAGTACATTCTCTCCCTCAGCAATGCGCGACAGCGCAATCTTGTGACCGCGTGGCACATCCTCCAGCAGCACAGTATCCTGGCCATCCACATGAATGGCCTCCCCCTTGACATAATCACGCAGGGCTACAACTACGTTATCACGTTCATGAATTTTGATAAATTCAAGCATGCTGTTCGCCTCCATATGGTTGAGATCCGCTAACAGCGTATATTTGCTGTCTTAGCGCCTCTTTCATTCCATGTGTTTCCATAATGAACATTTGATCTGCCAGCTGATCCACCAAATCCGCTATCCCGGTCAGATCCTGTCCCCACCAATCCTCGTGCTGCAGTACAGCCCTTGCAAGAATGCCCAGCTCTTCTCTCGTGCAGGTGCAATCGCGCCACATATCCTGTAGCTCCTGCAGAATGACCGGATTATCGGAGAGCTCAATTTTCTCTGCCCCTCTTCTTCCTTTATACATGACCAGTAATGCCGCTAGGGCAAAGACCGTAGCTGAGGGGAGCTCATTGTGCTTAGCATGATACTCCAGAAGAACCGGGAGATTCCGGGTTCTGAATTTGGAAAAGGAATTGAGCGCAATGCTCATCACGTAGTGCTTGATGAAAGGATTGCGGAAACGATCTATAACATCCTCTGCAAAGCTTTTCAATGCCTGCTCAGACAGATCAAGCGTCGGAATAATCTCACGGTGAATCAAATTCCGGATATAAGCGCCCACCTCAGGGTCCTCGACCGCCTCTCGAACCGTCTCCAGACCGCTTAGATAGGCTACTGGAGTCAGGGCTGTATGCGCTCCATTCAGGATGCGAACCTTTTGCTCTCGATAAGGCTTCAGGTCGTCCACAACAAGAAGGTTCAGCTTCGCCAGATCGGCTGGAAATTCCGCACGCACATACTCTGGTCCTTCAATGACCCATAGATGATAAGGCTCGCCTACAATCATGAAGGGGTCCTGGTACCCTAGTTGCTGCTGAAGCTCAGCTGCCCGATCCTTCGGATACCCCGGAACAATTCGATCCACCAGACTGTTGCAGAACGTATTGGCTTCCTTCAGCCAGTGAAGAAATCCTTCCTCCAGTCCCCACCGATGGGCATGCTGCACGATAATGTCCCGCAAAATCTCTCCATTGCGCTCGATCAGCTCACAAGGAACGATGATCCAGCCCTTGGAGGGGTCTGCCTGGAACGTCTGATAGCGACGATACAGGAGAGCCGCCAGCTTGCCTGGGAAGCTGCGCTGAGGCTGGTCCTCCAGTCGATCATCCGGATCGTAGACAATGCCCGATTCCGTAGTATTGGATAAGACAAAGCGGATGTCGGGGCTGTCCGCCAACTGCATGAAGGCTTCGTATTGACGGTGAGGATTCATTCCCCGCGTAATGCACTCAATGACACGTTGCTCTCTTACTTCCTCCCCATGCTGAATACCTTCCAGCTGTAAGGTGTATACTCCCCCCTGCTCATTGAGGCCTTCAGCTGACGTTCCTTCTGCCCTGGCTTGCAGTACAACTACACCTGTATTCCAGCCCAGACGTTCATTCATCACATCAATATGCCATTCGGCAAAGCCGCGCATAAAATTCCCATCACCGAACTGGATCACTCGTTCCACCAAGTCGGAGGATGCTTCACTGCTTCTGACAAGCCTCTCCATTGTTGAACCCCTCCCAGGTATGTTTGGTAACTCATTACGTTTGTTGCCAATACGAAATATTCGCAATTTATTGCACACGTTAACATTTTCACGTAGTCCAGACTCCCCCGTATCTTAGCTGGGGAATCGTGGACTTCTATACTTTTGGGTCGCTTACATGCACACGAGCGCTTCTGAAGTGTCACCAAATGTCTGGAAGAATCATTTTCCACCAAGACCAGGATAGTGATTCGCCCCAGGTTCACTTAATTATCGCGTCCATAATGGTGCTGTCGAACGTCGCTCTATGAAGCGCGTATCTACATAGATCAGCTCGCCCGCCTGAGCGCCGGATTCCATCCGGTTCATCATCCGCTTTGCTCCGAGTGAGCTTATCTCCTCAATAGGTCGTTTTACCGTTGTCAAAGCAGGTGTCGTATACAGGGAGTACCCGATATCGTCGAAGCCCACGATGGATACATCATCAGGCACCCGCTTCCCTGACTCGAAGGCCGCATTCATGGCACCGATTGCCATATCGTCATTCGAGCAAAACACAGCTGTCGGCGGCTCCTCCAGACTTAGCAGTTCCTTCATTGCACGACTTCCGCTTTCGTGATCATATCGCCCCTGCACCATATAATCGGAACGGATCGGCAGATGATGCTCAATCATGGCTTGCATGAAGCCTTCTTTCCGCTGCAGGGTGGACATGAAGCCTTCCACACCTTCAATAAGTGCGATGCGCTCATGCCCTTGGTCAATCAGATGCCGGACAGCATCGCGCACGCCTTCTTTATCATTAGGCACGATATTGACGATTCCCGGATCGGCTACATGACGGTTCATGACGACGATCGGGATTTCCTGCTGCAGTACATGATAGATAAACGCATTATCTGCCTCACTTTGGCTCATCAGCAGAATTCCATCAAAGCGCTTGCGATGAATCGAGGAATAGCTCTCGTAATCATCAATCCCCCGCACGAACAGGTTATAATTCACGTCAATGATGCTGTTAATGCCACGAATTGTGTCCGCGAAAAAGCTGGAGGATGTACCTTTAGATATGCTGGTAAAAAACAACCCAACCGTATGTGAGCGCTGCAGCACAAGGCTCTTGGCATTCACATTCGGAATATAATTCAATTGCTCGGCGATCTCCATAATCTTGCGCTTCGTTACTTCTTTAATTAGCGGGCTATTGTTCAGTGCTCTGGACACTGTTGTATGGGATACATTCGCCAATCTGGCGATATCCTTGATGGTCGCTGCCATATTCATACCTTCCTTATGCTTCTTCCATAAGATGACCATGGACATCTTTGTAATCAAGCATAGCATACCCGCTCGTTTGCGGACAGCGTATCAGCACACAAATTGCTATGTCAGTACACATTTTTGCTATGTCAGTACACATTTTTGCTATGGCAGTTCACATTATTACATAAATGTGGTGGTTAGCTCCGCAAGAAGCTGCTGCTGCCCTGAACAGCTATGTTCCTGTTATTGCTTAACCAGCGCAGGAAAGCGGAAGTATTCCACAGCATTATAATAGCAAATCCCCCGAATCAGCTCTTCCAGCAGCTCATCATCCGCAGGTGCCTCACCTTCTTCTACCCACGTTCCAACCAGATCACACAGGATACGACGGAAGTATTCGTGACGTGTATAGGACAAGAAGCTACGGGAATCCGTTAGCATTCCGATGAAGCGTGGCAGGACACCAAGATTGGCGAGAATCTTCATCTGCTCCAGCATACCTTCCTTATGATCATTGAACCACCAAGCTGTACCGAACTGAATCTTGCCCTTGACTCCACCAGATTGGAAGCTGCCAGCAACGCTAGCCAGTACATGATAATCAGTTGGGTTCAAGGAGTACAGGATCGTTCTTGGCAGGCCACTTGCCTGCTCCAGCGCATCCAACAGCTTCATAAGCGGCTCGGCAATTGGACCATCATTGATGGAATCGTATCCGGTATCCGGCCCCAATTTGCGGAATGCTGCTGTGTTGTTATTACGCAGAGCGTGAATATGGAATTGCATCGCCCAATCGAGCTCGGCGTAGAGCTGACCTAAGAAGACCAGTGTATAGGACTTGTGCTTCGCTTCTTCCTCAGCGCTGACCTGACCTTGCTCCAACGCTTTAAGGAAAATCTCCGATACTTCCTCCAGCGATGCATGCTCGTATCCGAGCGTATCCAGAGCATGGTCTGACACACGACAGCCAATGGAATGGAAAAAGCGAACACGAGATTCAAGCGCTTTCAAAAACTGTCCATAATCCGTAATCTCTTGCTTCGCTGCCTCCGACAGCTTCGTTACCCAAGGACGGAATGTAGCGCGATTGATTTCCAGGCCCTTGTCGGGACGGAAGCTTGGTAGCACCGCTGTCTCAAAATTCGGAAGCTGGCTGATCTTCGTATGATAATCCAGATCATCTACAGGATCATCCGTCGTGCAGACCACCTTCACTTTGGATTTGGTAATCAGGTCACGTGCACCGAAGCCCTCTCCCTGCAGCTGTGCATTCACCTGCTCCCAGATGACTGGCGCATTCTTCTCATTCAGAAGCTCTGTTACACCAAAAAAACGCTGCAGCTCCAGGTGCGTCCAATGATATAACGGGTTGCCGATGAGCTGAGGTACGGTTCTGGCCCATGCCATGAATTTATCGTAGTCGTCACCATCTCCCGTAATTAGCCGTTCATCAACTCCATTTGCGCGCATAACTCTCCATTTATAATGATCGCCGTACAGCCACGCCTCAGTAATGTTCTTGAAGGTCTTGTTCTCATAAATCTCCTGCGGGCTCAAATGACAATGATAATCCACAATCGGCATATCCTTGGCGTACTGATGATACAGCTTGACAGCTGTGGGTGAGTTGAGCAGAAAATCCTCATTCAGAAATGCTTTTGCCATGAGATACATTCCTTTCTGGTAAATAAGATTGTGTTAACGTGAACATTTTATAATCAGCTACACCCCATTATAAAACATATATCATATATAAATGCAATACCCTTTTATGATATTTATCATATTTCCCTTGTAAAACAGTACATTTCAGAGCTGTGTCTCCTAGCTTCATATCTAGGATGCAGCAGCATGCACACATGTGCACATCTTCACTTATCTTACATCGTCCATTCACCTCTGGATGACAGCAACAAGACTCCTGACCGACTGGGGGCGGCAGGAGTCTTGAGATTCAATGACAACACTATTCAAGCTATAATACCAACTAATACAGACCTGTTAACAACAGTCTACAATAACAATTCGAATAACCATATAAATCACAAGTTAAAAGACAAGTTAAATAATAATCTATAAATAATCTATAATTATTCTATAGACTTAACACATAAGCTTCTTCAAAGGCTTCTTCAAAGGCTTTTTCAAAAACTTATTCAAAAGCTCACTTCATACCCTTCTTCGTAGCGATCTTAAAGGGTAACGCCATTCTTGAATATAGCAATCTCGCGGAACTCATTCTTTTCGTTATTGACCCATTCCCCGCTAGCCACTTCGATAATATAATCGATGAATGCATTCAGGCCATCCTTCATACTGACATCTTCAACCAGGGAGCCTGCGTTAAAATCAATCCAGTGCGGCTTCGAGCGATACAGCGCCGAGTTCGTTGACACCTTCATCGTCGGTACAAAGGCACCGAACGGCGTACCGCGTCCTGTCGTGAAGATGACGAGCTGACAGCCAGCGGCTGCCAAAGCTGATGAAGCTACCAGATCATTCCCTGGAGCGCTCAGCAAGTTCAGCCCCTTGGTCGTAAGTCGGTCTCCATACGGAATCACATCCATGACCGCTGAGTTGCCCGACTTTTGTGTACAGCCTAGAGACTTATCCTCCAGCGTTGTGATGCCACCAGCTTTGTTACCTGGGGAAGGATTCTCATATACTGGCTGTTTGTAATCCAGGAAATATTGCTTGAAGTCATTAATGAGATGCACGATTTTATGAAATACCTCTTCGTTCGCAGCACGCTCCATCAGGATCGTCTCTGCGCCGAACATCTCTGGCACTTCCGTCAGCACAGTCGTTCCGCCTTGAGCAGCCATGTAGTCCGATAACTGACCGAGCAATGGATTCGCTGTAATACCCGAAAGTCCATCTGACCCTCCACATTTGAGACCAATCTTCAGCTCGGACAATGGAACAGGCTCACGCCGATCCTGCTGCACCTCTGCGAAGATCTCCTTCAGCAGACGTACTCCTTCGGTCACCTCGTCTCCCACTTCCTGCGATAGCAGAAATTTTACACGAGACTCATCGTACGCTCCGATGGCTTCCTGGAACTCGCCCATGCTGTTATTTTCACAGCCTAATCCCAGTACCAGCACGCCAGCCGCGTTCGGATGCTTGACTGCATCAGCCAGAATCGTCCGCGTATGGACGTGATCATCTCCTAGCTGGGAGCAGCCGTAATTATGCTTCAGCACAAGCGCATTTTCGAACGGCGCAATGTCACCCACCTCCGCTTTGAAACGGTTCAGGATCAGCTCGGCGACGCCATTGACACATCCCACTGTAGGCACAATCCACAGCTCGTTACGGATACCCACGTTCCCGTCTTTTCTTCGGTAGCCCATGAAGGTCCGTTTCTCCAGCTGGTATGGATTCTCTTCCAGCCTTGGCTCGTACTTGTATTCCTCCACCCCGGTCAGATTGGTCTTCGTGTTGTGAGTATGCACATGCTGACCTGGCACAATATCCTGTAATGCATGGCCGATCGGATAACCATATTTGAGCACATGGCTTCCCTTAGCGATCGGAATCAATGCAATCTTGTGGCCTCTTGCCACAGGCTCCAGCAGCTCAAGCTCTGTATTCCCAATAGGGAGCTTCTCTCCCTGCTGATAATCTCTTAATGCGACTGCTACATTGTCTCGTTCATGAATCTTGATGAATTCCTGCATGTGTGGCTCCTCCCTGACCTACGTGCTTTACTGGCTAATTTTATTCATATGTCTATCCATCAGCTTATCCAGCGTCGAAGTCATTCCTTCCAGGCTCAGCTTGTTCAGATATCCAGTCAGTTGCTCGGTAAGCCCGTCAATCTCGTTCAGATTCTGCCCCCACCAGTCTTCACGACTCAGCACTTCCTTCGTCAAGACACGCAGGGAAGCCGGGGTTCCGTCATATCCACGCCATAGCTCGCGGAAAGCTTCCAGTATATCTTCATTATCTGCCAATTCAATAACCTGACCGTTGCGATCTCCCTTGTAGAAATAGAGCAGGGAAGCGAATGCGAACACCAGCTTCTCTGGTAATTGTCCACGATCCTCCACATAACGCAGCAGCGTAGGCAAGTCTCTAGTCTTGAACTTCGAGATGGAATTCAAGGAGATGCTCATCAGATAATGGCGTACGTAAGGGTTACGGAAGCGCTCCAGCACAGCATCCGCGAATTCTCGCAGCTCACTCTCTGGCAAATCCAGTGTAGGAATAATTTCCTCATCAATCAGTGCCTGAACGTAAGGACCCACCACGTTATGCTCAACGGCATCACGCACCGTATCCAGCCCGTACAGATATGCCACAGGCGTCAGTGCCGTGTGCGCCCCGTTCAGAATGCGTACCTTGCGGGTACGATAAGGAGTCATATCATCTACGACCAGCACATTCAGACCAGCCAGATGAGCTGGGAACTCTTCCTTGATGAATTGCGGACCTTCAATGACCCACAGATGGAATTGCTCTGTCACCACGACAAGCTGATCCTTGTAACCCAGCTCCTCAGTAATTTCCTCCATACGGTCACGCGGATACCCAGGCACGATACGGTCTACCAGACTGCAGCAGAACGTATTCGCTTCATGCAGCCATTTGACGAAGTCTTCCTCCAGGGACCACAGCTGTGCATATTGGAGTACGATCTTCTTAAGCTCATCCCCATTTCTGTCGATCAGCTCACACGGTATGATGATGAAGCCCTTGTCAGCTGCACCATTGAACGCCAGATATCGACGATACAGCAGTGCTGTCAACTTGCCCGGGTAGCTGCTCTGCGGCTTATCCTCAAGACGATCCTCAGGCGCAAAGGCAATCCCCGCTTCGGTTGTATTGGATACAATGAAGCGCAGTTCAGGCTGGCGTGCCAGATCCTCATAGGCTTCAATTTCAGCATAAGGATTGATCACCCGTGTCACACAATCCACTAACGTGTGCTCACGAACAGCCTTACCTTCCTTTATTCCTTCCATGTATGTCGTATACAGTCCATCTTGCGAATTCAACAAATCTGCCAGCCCGCCTGCCAGTGGCTGCACGATGACAACACCGCCATCCCAATCTGCCTTCTTGTTCAACTCGTGGATCTGCCAGTCCACGAATGCACGCATGAAATTACCTTCACCGAATTGAATGACCTTCTCTGTGTGTCTGACAGCGGATGGACTGGACGCTCTGCTTAAATTTTGCATTGGATGAACCCTCCTAGTCGCTTTATAGTTTTAGTTTAATAAATGCACACGTTAACAAAAGTGATAAAAATCACAATGTTATTTGTTTTTTTCCACAATTATGTCTAATCGTCAACAGATTCCTTCGTAAGCATGGATCATTAACGCAGAATCTTATCCTTATACGCACACGCTTTCAACTTACAGGATGAATCTCTGTATGCTCTGCATTCTCATCCCCATCTTAATTGCTCCATCCTCTATATGCAGTCAGGGGCCCGCATTCTATTCTCTCTATCATGTATGGGGCGCTGAGACAGAGCCACGCGTAACGAGTTGGGTGCTCAGCAGGACCTGCTCCTCCTTACAGGAGGTAGCGTTCATCAGACTGAGGATATACTCGGCTCCTCTGGCGCTGATCTGCTCAATCGGGCGCTTCACTGTTGTTAACGCAGGTGTAGTATAGCGCGAAAAACCAATGTCATCGAAGCCGACCACAGACACATCTCCAGGAACCTGCAATCCCTGCTGGAAAATGGCATTCATTGCACCGATCGCCATATCATCATTGGAGCAGAATACGGCGGACGGGGACTCCCTGAGTGCTAATAGCTGCTCCATGGCATAACTCCCGCCTGTCATCGTGTAGTCCCCCCTGACAATATAATCGCCACGAACAGGTAGGTCATGATCCATCAAGGCGTTTAGGAAGCCATCCCTCCGCTCTTGGGTCGACTTGAATCCCCCCACCCCCTCGATGAGTGCGATACGCGAATGCCCCATGCGAATCAACTCCAGTGTTGCCGTGTATGCCCCTTCTTTGTCATTGGACAGTACATTCACAATTCCATGACCGCTCATCTGACGGTTCAGGATGATTAATGGAATGCCCTCCCTGATGACATGATACACGAAGGGATTGTCCGTCTCGCTCTGGCTCATCAGTATCATACCGTCAAATCGCTTCCGATGAATGGAAGAATAATCATCATATTCGTCAATACCTCGGACAAGCAAATTGTAATCAACACCGATGACACTGTTCACCCCCCGAATCGTATCTGCGAAGAAGCTTGACGAGGTCCCCTTGGAAATACTCGTGAAAAACAGTCCAATGCTATAGGACCTTCGCAGCACGAGGCTGCGGGCATTATAGTCCGGAATGTAGTTCAACTGGCTGGCCAGGTCGAGAATACGGCGGCGGGTCTCCTCTTTGATAAGCGGACTGCCATTAAGTGCTCGGGACACCGTCGTATGTGACACATTAGCCAATTTGGCAATATCCTTGATTGTCGCCGCCATTACTCTATCCTTTCTGCTGCACCCAGCGTCATATCTGACAGACTCGCAGTTTGTTATGATTCTAATTTAACTTTCTTAGCCCATCAACGAACTCGCTTATTCTATACACTAACTCATCTAGAATATCCCACAGACACACTTCAGACCACCTAAGCCCCATTGAAGTCTCTGCGATCTATTTCACCGGTACGACTGCTGGAAAAGCAAAATATTTCTCTGCATTGTTATAGCAAATATCCTGGACAATGCCACCCAGTAGCTCAAGATCATTCGGCGCCTCGCCATGCTCAGCCCATTCTCCGATCAGATCGCACAGCAGACGTCGGAAATACTCATGTCGCGTATATGACAGGAAGCTGCGGGAATCTGTCAGCATACCAATGAAGCGAGAGAGCACGCCCATACTTGCCAGGAGCTTCATCTGCTCCAGCATGCCTTCCTTGTGGTCATTGAACCACCAAGCGGTCCCGAATTGGATTTTGCCTGCAGTCCCACCAGCCTGGAAGCTCCCAGCCACACTTGCAAGCACCGGATAATCTACCGGGTTCAAGGAATAAAGAATGGTCTTCGGAAGATTGCCTGTTGCGTCCATTCCGTCCAGC
The DNA here is from genome assembly GCF_000377505.1 of Paenibacillus massiliensis 2301065 = DSM 16942. Classification (GTDB taxonomy): domain Bacteria; phylum Bacillota; class Bacilli; order Paenibacillales; family Paenibacillaceae; genus Paenibacillus; species Paenibacillus massiliensis. Next base: position 415,124 of record NZ_KB898185.1, read on the forward strand.
AAAGCCGCGAGCGCCGAAGCGATACTTCCGTCATTAATGGAATCATAACCGGTGTCAGGGCCCAATCTGCGGAACATCGCCGTGTTGTTATTCCGCAAGGCATGAATGTGGTATTGCATTGCCCAGCCACGCTGAGCGTACAATTGCCCAAGATGAATTAGCGTGAAGCTTTTATACTTGGCCTCTTCCTCTAATGTAACCTGTCCTTCTTGGAGTGCCTTGGCATAGATAGCCGATACTTCCTCCAGTGTAGCAGGGGCATATAGCAAGACGTCTAAAGCATGGTCCGATACGCGACAACCGACGCTGTGGAAATACTCTACTCTGCTCTCAAGAGCACGTAGCAAGCCGCTATATTCCGTCACATCAAAGCCAGATACCTCGCCTAGCTTATCGATCCATGGACGGAAGGTAGGTCGGTTTAGCTCCAGCCCTTTATCCGGACGGAAGCTTGGCAGGACAGCTGTGTCAAAATCCTTCAGCTTGGCGATCAGCTTATGCTCCTCCAGAAGATCCGTCGGGTCATCCGTTGTACAGACTACAGTCACGCCCGATTTGGTGATGAGATCGCGTGCACCGAAGCCCGAGCCCAGCAGCTGAGCGTTCACCTTTTCCCAGATTGCAGGAGCTGTCTGCTCATTAAATAGCTCATGTACATCGAAAAAGCGCTGAAGCTCCAAATGTGTCCAGTGATACAGCGGATTGCCGATCAGGGTAGGAACGGTTTTGGCCCACGCCATAAATTTGTCAAAATCCTCCGCATCACCCGTAATGTATTTCTCCTCGACCCCATTGGCACGCATTACCCGCCATTTATAGTGATCGCCATATAACCAGGCCTCTGTAATATTCTTAAAGCTCTTGTTCTCATAGATTTCCTGCGGATTCAAGTGACAATGATAGTCCATGATCGGCATATGCTTGGCATACTGGTGGTACAGCTGGACGGCAGTCTCGCTGTTCAGCAGGAAGTTGTCACGCAAGAAGGAGACGGACATTGCTTATCAATCCTTTCCTGAGGTTTTGATTTCGGCAAAATGTTAACGTTAACATTTATGGATTTATAATAGCGCTTTCTATTCTTCAGGAAAGTGACTTTTATCATGCTGTATGAGGCGAATACGTGAACATTTTGTGGTCATTGTACATCATCTCATTTTAAATCATGCTTTATCGTCTTCTTTACGACCTTGTTTTGGACCTTGTTTTGGACCTTGTTTTGGACCTTTGTTTTGGACCTTGTTTTCGAGCTCGCTATTGAAACTTACTATTGAGCTTGCTTTCTTGCTTTACAGCCTTTTTACAGTTATGTATGTGCACTTCATTTAGGGGAGTGATTTTTATGCAATGCCCTTTGAAATCCATTCTGAGATCGGCCCAGTCGCCAATCGAGAAGGTATGCTAGTCCGATTCCAGCCGTATAACGGAACAGGTCCACTATGAGAAATCCTCTTCCCAGCACCAATGCACCAAGCGTCGTGCTGCGAATCGCATTGAGCCAATCCAGCTGGAGCAGCTGCGAAGCCTCAATCGCATAGCAGAACAGTAACCCTATGAGGGCTGCGAGACGTCTACTTCCTTGTGGCCACAATGTTCTTACACCAAAATAAATCATGACAGCCCATAGTGCATCTCCTGCATGAGCCGTGATCACAGCAGGCAGGTGCAGCCCATCATAGCGGGAAGCAAGTCCCAGCCCGATCGTCGCAGCGACACCTGCTGCATAAATGAACCTCTTCCGCCACACCCCTGATTCTCCTGCCTTCTTCATCTGTAGCTGATCCCCCTACAATCTAAAGTATTATCTGTAATACATTCTCAACAGTCTACCGCCTCACTCAGTTGCTGCATAGCAGGTATTCGCACCTGACCCTCCACCTCTTTACCACTGGTTCCAAGCATGTAGCTCCGACAATTGGCGAATCGTGTGCTGTGGACACTCTATGACCTCATCGGGCCACTCCTCAAAGCCCTCCAGCCAAACTGTCCGGAGACCTGCCCGACTTGCCCCCTGCACATCGTTGACGGGATGATCTCCGACATACCAGGTTTCCTGGGGGGAGACCTTCATGCGCTGTAAAGCTAGCTCAAAAATGCGACGATCCGGCTTATCCAGCCGAACCGCCTGTGACACGATAACCGTCTCAAAATATGCTCGAAGCTGCAGCTGATCCAGCTTGCGATTCTGCACAGCGACCGAGCCATTCGTAATCAATCCTAACCGGAAGCCTTGGGCACGAAGGTCATGCAGCAGCTCTTCTGCTCCCTGCATCATAGTCGTATGACCGGCAAATTCAGAATACCAATATTCCAGCAAATGTCGTACAGTCACCCGTTCATCCTTGAAGGGCAAAGTACAAAGAAGCTCCTGAAACAGCTCCCGCTTGCTTCTGTATCCATTCCGGTCAGCGATTCGGATCGTCTCCATGAGTGCAGCCTCGTTGTCCATACTGGAAGTGCCAATGTCAGAGGTAGCCAGGAAATCTTCAATGAATTGACGTGTAAAGCTATCAAATGCATGCCTGCGATTAGCAAGCGTATTATCTAGATCGAATAGCACCGTGGTCGTCACGCCATCACCTCATTTGATTACTTAAACCCCTGTTGCCTGCTTAGTTCCCTGCCGGAATTCCTCTGCGGCTTCGTAGAAAGGAAAGCGCCTGTTGCATCTTCTCTACATATTGCTCATCCCTGCTTGAGCACAAATATCGAATTTCAGGGTGAGTGGAAGCTTCCAGTAAATGATTCTCCTGTAGGACGCTCTGCAGACGCTTAACAGTCCCTTCGCTCCCATCAATGATGTGTATATGTCGTGGTAAAATTTCTTCTAATAGCTTTCTATAGTAGGGATAATGCGTACAGCCAAGCACCACCGTACCATACTGGTCCAGATCAAAGGATGCTAGCTTCGTTGTGAAATAATCCACGATCACCTCGCGGTCCCATATCAGCTGCTCACAATATTGCACCAGCTCAGGCAAGGGAAGAGAATCCACACTGCCCTGGTCGTCAACTCTTGCTACCAATTCTGTGTATTTGGACTGGCTTAATGTCAAAGGGGTAGCCATGACAAGCACTCGCTTGCCGTGAGGGCGACTCAATGCGACAGCTGGCTTCACAGCTGGCTCCATTCCGATGACAGGAATCCGATATCGGGCACGAAGCTCTGAGATCGCAATGCTGGTAGCTGTGTTGCATGCCACCACAAGCGCCTTGACATCCTCCTGCATAATTCGATCTGCACACTCCATAATATACCTGCGAACTTCCTCTTTTGGCTTACTGCCATAAGGGACATGCAGGGTATCTGCATAAAACAAGTAATTCTCTCCAGGCAGGACAGACAAAGCCTCATCCAGGACGGTCAAGCCGCCAATACCTGAGTCAAACAGCGCTACTCTCATATCATTCACCTGATTTGTTTAAAATTGATGTCAACATGCTCATCTAGGTCCTGTATCATTCTAACATGATTACTACATAATTGTATGCTGGCCCTCAGGCATGTGTATTTACTTCCAAGCAATGATGAGTCACCATAAAAAAGAAAGTAACTCCATAAAAAATATTATGTGAAAATATGTTGACTGAATTGTCTTAATGCTGTAATATTCCACTTGAGAATAACTCTTGGGAGGAATTAAATCCATGGCTAAAGTTCTATTTGTAAAAGCTAATGACCGTACTGCTGAAGAAGCAGCAACAGTTAAATTGTATAACGCATTTCTGGAAAGCTACAAGGCTTCCCACCCAGCTGATGAAGTAACTGAGCTGGACCTGCACAGCGTAGAGCTGCCTTACCTGAATGCTAACATGATCCGTGGTCTGTACAAGACTGCTAACGGATTCGAAGCGACTGCTGAAGAAGCACGTCTGGCTGGTATCGCTAATGGCTACCTGGATCAATTCCTGGCTGCTGACAAAGTCGTATTCGCATTCCCACTGTGGAACCTGACAATTCCTGCTGTCCTGCATACTTACATTGACTACCTGAACCAAGCAGGCAAAACGTTCAAATACACTGCTGAGGGTCCTGTAGGTCTGGTAACGGACACTAAAGTTGCTCTGCTGAATGCAAGAGGCGGCTTCTATTCCGAAGGTCCTATGGCAAGCTGGGAAATGTCCCTTAACTTCGTTAGCAACATCCTTACTTTCTTCGGTGTTCGTGACATTACGAAGATTGTTCTGGAAGGTCACAACGCAACACCTGACAAAGCTCAAGATATCGTTGCTGATGCCTTGAAGCGTGCTAGTGAAGCTGCTGCTCAATTCTAATTGAGCTAGGGAGTCTTAACGGCTCTCGCCCATGTATCTGACTGCATCCGCTGGCACGATGATACATCATGAACAATACACCCGCAGTCACACTACTTGTGCTGACAGCATCAAAAAGGATGCTTCCAGAGTCCATCGACTTGGGAGCATCCTTTTCTTATAGCTTTGATTTGTACATGTACACCTGTGCCCAATGTTGAATATAATCCTATACTTGTTATGGGATGAACTGCTGTACGATCTTCACAATTTGTCCGTTCTCCACCGTGATATGATACGGGAAGTCCCCCAGATCCAGGCGCTCCTTATTCTCAAAGCCATCCACGAAGGTCTGCAGCGATACTTCCTCATTCCAGTTCACCTGGACATCCTCCAATTGACCTGTGCGATCATAGATCTGCATGATGACCTTGGCATCAGCTGCAATGGGCAGCTCCTCGTTCTCAATCTGGTCATTCACGATATAATAATTGTCTGGGGCCTCCGTCATCTCAGAATCTCCTTCACGTTCCCGGAAGATCTCGTGTGCTGCCTCGCCCTCATACCATTCAATCCGATCAGCCTGCACATAGACTGTGCCATCCTCATTCCGCTGTAATCCGTTAAAGAAGACTGTCTCCTGTTGATCTGCTGCCTGCACTGGTTCATAGCCTGTGGCTGCAGTTCCACCTGCTGTAACGAATATTAGGACTAATGTGAACATCAGCAGCTTTGCAGTAGCTTTTATCATGTTGCTTCCTCCTCACGGTACGGGAATGGACACCGCCATCTGTGTCTTACAAGTTCATTACCCTTCTCTTCAAATCATAAACGATCCTGCCTGCAAAAAAGTTTCAGAAATCGCTGAAAGTAGTTACAATTTCTTTAGAATCGCTTGGTGGGCAAGCGTCTGGATGAACCTAATGCTACAGTGGTCTGCTTCTTGCAGCAGTCTGTTTCTTACAATTGCCTGTTATCGCAGTAGCCCAAGCTTTCTAGCTCGTTCCTCCGAGAGAATAAACTCCTCACTCTCCCATACTGTATCATCCTCATCCAAGCCAAACATCGTCATGATCTCAGGCCAGATCCCCTTCTCCAGCGCTTCCTGCTGCGTGATGATGACCTTCATACATTAACACTCCTTTTATTCTACAGGCTGTTTGATACGTCTCTTACCCATTACCTAGCGCCTAATCTCAGCGCCGCCCAGATCATTGCTTATTGCTATGTATGCTAATTGAACTGATTTGGCTACGATTGATCCACAATCCAGCCCATACCTAGATCTTATGACATAGCTTGGCCCCGATCTGCAGCAGCAACTTCGCTCTTCCAAGTGAAATCAATCCTCTACGTTGCAATCACTCTTCTATTTGCAATCACTCTTCTATTTGCAATCACTCTTTCTATGTGAGATCACATTTTCTACGTACAATCAATATACTTGTCTTATTTACTATATACACAGGTTTGTCCAGGTATGCATACTTAAATGTATACTTTAATGCCTAATTTCTTTGCAAATAAATAAAGAGCCACAGGATTCACCCAAAAGGTGAGACCCATGACTCTTCACTTCATTTCCTATCTGTATTCTCTATGTTCATTTCTGTATTCTCTATGTTCATTGCTCCCATCAACTAGCATGGAATGCATTAGATGGAGAAGTATACTGGCTTCACGCATACCGGCTTCGATACTTCAACGCTGAGTCCGGTGTATTGCAAGCGACCTGTTGTGCGATCTACCTTGAAGGTCACAATGTTGTTGGTGTCACGGTTTGCAGCAAGCAGGAATTCCCCGCCAGGTACGATAGCAAAGTGACGTGGGTGACCGCCTTCTACAGATACATATTCAACCACTTCCAGCTTGCCGGATTCGCTATCAAAAGCATAGACCACAATGCTGTCATGTCCACGGTTAGAGCCGTATACATACTTTCCGTCCTCAGACACTGCGATCTCAGCCGTCGTATTCTCGCCCTCGAAGCCGGCAGGAAGTGTGGAGATGTTGCCTACCTCTGTAAGCTGTCCCTTCTCAGCATCATAAGCAAATGTCGTCACAGAAGAATCTACCTCGTTGATTACAAAAGCATATTTGCCATTAGGATGGAATGCCAAGTGGCGTGGGCCTGCACCCGGATGCGTCTTAGTCTCCCCGTGCAGTACCAGCTTGTCACCTTCAACCTTGTAAGAGCGGATCACGTCGAGACCGAGGTCCTGTACGAACAGGAAACGTCCATCCGGGCTGTAGAAGGAGGAGTGTGGATGTGGGCGATCCTGACGCTCTGGATGGTGTCCATGACCTTCATGCTGTGCAACATCCAGTAGCTCGCCGATCTCGCCATTCTCGCGGATCGCCAGGAGTCCAATCATACCACCATGATAGCTGGTTACGGTAAGGTAAGGCAGCGTGTCATGCTGTTGAATATGGCAAGTCGTTCCAGCAACGGTGTTTACGCGATTCAGCAGAGTCAGCTTGCCAGTAGATGGGTCAATGTCGAAGGATACTGCTTCTCCGGCTTTGCCGCCTTCTTCCGTCAATCTGTCGCTGATGGAATAGAGCTTACGCTGATCCGCATCCACATGCACGAACGTAGGGTTGCTCAGACCGGACTGCTCGTCCAACAACTCCAGGGCACCTGTTTTTTCATCAAAAGCGTATACGTATACGCCGCTCCCTTGACTTTCAGCATAGGAACCTGCAAATACCAATAATTTTTGTGCATTAGACATGTGAATATCCTCCTCGGTGTGTTAAAAATAGTATAGAATGTGTAGAAAATGAATGACTACATGTGGTTGTCAGTAGAGACCCACTATGGATCGCCTTTCTTCATTAGAAGCGGCTATCCGGCATCATCCAGCACCACGACTGCCTGAGTAGACAGCTCTACATTGCCCGCCAAGGCGCGAGAGATCATACACGATTGCTCTGCCTTGTCAGCCAGACGCTCCGCCTGCACCAGATGCTCATGGCTTGATCCAGCAGCAAGCACAATTCGTGGGCGGTGAATAATACGCCGGTAAGTAAATATGTTATTCGTCACATCCACAATGCCTTCAGAGGACAAAGCTAGCGATTGAACTAGCAATCCTGCTCTCTCCATCATAGCAGCTAATGTAATGATATAACAGGTGGACGCCGCACCCAGCAGCATTTCATCCGGGTTGGTCCCCGTGCCGGGTCCACCCATCTCTGCAGGTATGGAGATCACTGAACGCAGACCGCCTGCATCAATCTCCCCTTCACTGTTACGCCCACCCTTCCAGGTAGCCTCCAAATGAAATACATGCTCCACAACCATCAGCTCCTTTCCCATGGACTCTTACCATAATCTCTGTCAGCTCAGACATTTCATTCTTTATTTCATGGCGCTGATTCCTTGACACAGACTCGGGCAGCATTAACTCATCAGCACTAACTAAGCGACATTGGCAAGCCCTGTCTACGTGAGCTCCTTGCCCTTCGTCTCCGTACCAAGAAATAGCACAGCGAAGGCTCCAATCAGAATAGCGATAAAGAAGATGCTGAATACCGTGACAAGACTGACACCGCTAGCAAGCAGAATCCCGACCAGATAAGGGCCAATAACCCCACCGATTCGGCCAAAGGAAGCTGACATGCCAACGCCAGTCGAACGTACAGATGTTGGGTACAGCTCTGGTGTGTAGGCATACATACCACCCCAGGCCCCCAGATTGAAAAATGATAGGCAGATGCCTGCTGCCAGCAAGGAGCCTGCGCTCTCCGCTGTACCGAACCAGATCGCAGCTCCTGCCGTAAGTAGCAGGTAGACCACCAGCACGAATTTGCGTCCCAGCTTCTCAATGAAATAGGCCGCCGTAAAATAACCTGGAAGCTGTGCCAATGTCATAATCAGTACATATTCGAAGCTCTTCACCAGCGTGAAGCCCTTTAGTACCATGACACTTGGCAGCCATAGGAACATGCCATAGTAGGAGAATACTACGGTGAACCATAGCACCCAGAGCATAATCGTGGATCTACGATGAGGCACCGACCAGATCGAGCGCAGTCTATCACCTAACGGCAGACGGTTCGCCCTTTGCTGAAGATAGCGAGGCGGGTCCTCTATGGCTTTGCGTAGATACAGAGCATACAGAGCAGGTATGGCCCCGATCAAGAAAGCTGCCTCCCAACCAAAGCGTGGAATGACGAAGTAGCCTACGAGTGCTGCCACAATCCAGCCACCCGCCCAGAAGCTCTCCAGCAGCACGACCATTCGGCCGCGTTCATTCGCTGGAACGGATTCGGAGACCAAGGTAGAAGCAACTGGTAGCTCTCCCCCAAGGCCTACCCCTGCTACAAAGCGTAGAATCAGTAGCATACCAAAGCCCACGGCAAAGGCAGATAAGCCTGTCGCGATTGAAAAGACGAGCAGTGTCCACATTAGAATCACTTTACGTCCATACTTATCCGCCAGAATTCCAGCAAAGGCGGCTCCAAAGACCATCCCAATAGAATTCATGGCTGTCAGCAGCCCAACTTGCTCCTTCCCAAGCTGCCAATCAGCAGCCAATGCAGCTACCACAAAAGACAGCAGTCCGATATCCATGGCATCGAACAGCCAGCTGAGTCCTGCACTGAACAGCAGCTTTTTCTTCTTGGCAGGGCTCAAAGCAGGAGTATCATTCATATTCTCGCCCCTTATCCATGTACAATGTTATGTATTGCATAACTGTAGGTCGAATTGGCAGACAGCAATGCATCCGCATATTGACCCTCTCCCCTCAGGAGGTATACAGTAATGATTATACATCCAAATTCATCATTTGCATAAAACAAACAAGCGACTTTTCAATCAAATCATCGAGCACTCGCGCATTTCGCATGGAACCTGCTGAGCTTGTCCATCAGGAACATGCAGCTGAATGTGCTTCTTGTTGAGTGTTCGATTCGAGTGAGTAATGCAACAGGCTTAATTCAGTTATTTGATTGAAAACCTTTCAGAAAGTAGGAGTCATCGTTGCTGCATACGTTCCTGATTACGCTCTATGAAGTATTTGTCCCTATTGCCCTACCGCTCATCGCCGGAGCAGCACTTGCCCGGTTCCGCTCTATGGAGACACGACCGTTGACCACGCTCGCTCTATATGTACTTAGTCCGGCCATCATCTATCATACGTTAGCGAATACTGCCATTTCCTATGCTGATGTGCGCGATAGCGTTCTATTCTCACTGAGCAATCTGCTCGTGCTATGGTTGCTTGCAATCAGCGCTTCCCGATTGCTCAGGCTGGATCGGTCGGAGCAGGCTGGTCTTACACTAGTAGTTGCCTTTACGAATAGTGTTAATTATGGGCTTCCGCTTGTCTTGCTGGCCTTCGGTCAGCTCGGTCTGGACAAGGCCTCGGTATATGTCGTTACCCAGATGATTATCGTCAATACCGTCGGTATTCTATTCGCAGCACGTTCACACTTTAACTGGAAGCAGGCTGGCTTGTCCGTATTGCGACTGCCCAGCATTTATGCAGCACTAGCCGCCATGCTTGTCCGTGGCGCAGACTGGCCGCTGCCTTCGGCACTACAGGAAGGAATCTCACTGATTGCCGCTGCCTATTCTCCGGTAGTACTGGTCATCCTTGGTGCGCAAATGCTTCATGTCTACAGGGCTCCGCGTGCAGAGCAGATGGATCGGGCCTTTTGGGCCGGAATGGGCATTCGCTTGTTGATTAGTCCGGCTGCTGCTTTTGCCATCCTGCTGCTGCTGAATGTCGAAGACACCCTGTTCCGGGTGTTATTGATTTTGGCTTCAATGCCTACCGCGGTGAATGCAGTCCTGCTCGCCGAGCAATTCGACGCCTCGCCAAGGCTGGTCTCTCGCTGTATTTTGTGGACGACATTGTTATCGTTCATCCTGTTGCCACTTTTCATTTCCTGGCTTGCCTGAGGCTCTATGAATGAAGGACACTGGACACAGCACACAGCCTGTAGTCCAATCATACTCAGCACTAACGAAGCGATGAATCCATCGCCCCTCAAGTTCACAGCCCCACACAGCATCTCAAAAAAAGACGGAAGCCCGGCCTCACGGCCAGCTCCCGTCTTCTGGAAACCTACGACCTACCGGCACCAGAACTCAGACCGATGATCATGACGATGAGCACCAGCAGTTGGATGAGTGTCTCGATACTCACATCCAATCGCCTCCATCCCTCATGGAATGCTCCTTCGGCCGATTCCCCTCTCCCCGGAACCTTGCGCAGTTTCCCACTAACATACCTATGAGGGATGTGACGGAATTATGTATTACGAAGGCTGGTGCTTCTATGAAGTCATGGCTTGAACCAGGCCAGCTTCAGATCCATTTCCTGGATGCACTGTCTAGTATCATGCTGATCATTTCCGACGAGGGGAGTTACTGGATAGATCTGCATATCTGATTCCTCATAGGTCTGTAGCAGCGGCATCAGCCGATCCATCTCCTGAATGTCTGGATCAAGCCAGCGATCGACTTGGTCAGCGGTCAGGATGGCTGGCATACGCGAATCGAATTCACGAATGGCCGTATTGGCCACGGTCGTGAGCATCGTGCAGGTCCGAAGCGGCTCCTTGCGCGTATCCTTCCATACCTCGTATAATCCGGCCACCGCGAACATGGCCTGCCCCGGGAGCACAACTCTTACTGCACAGCTCCGCTTTCCTTCATTTCTCCAATAATAGAAGCCATTGCAAGGAATGATACAGCGCCGGGTCTCAATCATTTTGCGATAAGTGGGATTTACACGTACCGTGCTTAGCTCAGCATTCACGCAATCTTTGCCCCAATAAGGAATGATGCCCCAGCGAAATTCATCAAGTACACGCTCGCCATCTTGCTCCAGCACGATGGGAACTTGTTGGGTCGGACTCATGTTGTACCTTGTCTTATAATAATACATGACCCGCTGCACCCCGAAATACTCCCGGACCTCATCTAGCTCCGCAGATAACGAAAATCTTCTGCACATGTCATCATCACAATCCTTTCTGGTTGCTATGATTACAGTGTGCAGAATTTATGGAAAATTATACAGGAATCTCCTTGGTCCGAGGCTCGTACGCATCCAGATGCCAACGGAAGCCATCGCTCGCCAGCAGATCATCCGATGCCTGTGGGCCACAGCTTCCTGCAGGATATGGATACAGTGGGAAGGAAGCTACCTGGAAGGCATCCAGAATTGGTTGTACCCATGCCCAGGATAGCTCTACCTCTGCCCAATGCGCAAAGAAGGTGGAATCTCCCTGCCAAGCATCCAGGATCAAACGCTCGTAAGCTTCAGGGACATTACCTGCTGGTGCATGGAAATCCATCGTAATCTTCTCAAGCTCTCCGTTAAGCGGATTGGTGCTGTTGAGCTGTAGACTGGCTCCCTCCTGCGGATTGACGGAGATCACTAGCAGATTCGGAGCAGCAGCCCCGTGAACGCCTGTATGGGCTACAGATGTCTTCGACTTGAATTCCACTACAATGCGCGTCGATTTCTCTTTCATCCGTTTACCTGAACGCAAATAAAACGGAACGCCACGCCATTGCTCATTATCAATCCACGCTCGCGCTGCAATAAAGGTGTCATTGCTCGAATCTGCCTCAATACCAGGCTCCTCCAGATAACCGACATAAGCGGTGCCCTGATGCTCAGCTGCTGTGTATTGCCCACGGACAATGTCGTTCGATACATCAGCCGTCTGTAAAGGACGAATGGCCTCCATCACCTTTCGCTTGGCCGTACGGATCCCTTCCGGGGTGAAATGCTCAGGTTCCGGCATGGCTGTCATCATGAGCATTTGTAGCAAATGATTTTGAATCATATCACGTAGCGCGCCCGAATGATCATAATAAGCAGCTCGCTCCTCCACACCAACGGTCTCGGAGGCAGTAATCTGAATATTCGCGATATGCTCGCGATTCCAGATACCCTGCAGCAACGGATTCGCGAACTTCAGCGTCTCCAGATTCTGAATCATCGGTTTGCCAAGATAATGGTCAATACGGTAAATTTCCTCTTCCGCAAATGCCTGACTCAGATGCTCGTTCAGCTTACGTGCAGATTCCAGATCATGACCGAACGGCTTCTCGATGATGAGTCGCTTCCAGCCTTGGGTACCTGCGAGTCCGCTGTCTCTGATCTGACCTGCAATAACCTCGAAAAACTCTGGGGCAACCGATAGATAAAACAAACGATTACCCGGGATGCCCAGCTCTGCTTCACGCTGCTCCGCCATGTGCAGAAGCTTCTTGTAGTCTTCGGCATGATGTACGTTCAGCGAGCAATATTGAAAGGCGGATAAGAATTGACCCATGCGGGCTGTATCCCCATCCTTCTGTCTTGCAAATTCAATAATGGAATGTTCTACCCGCTGGCGGAAATCAACATCTGTTACCTCACGTCGGCCTAGGCCAATTACAGAGAATGAAGCAGGAATTTTGCCCTCGATGAATAGTTGATATAATGCAGGATATATTTTGCGCTTTGCCAGGTCCCCTGTTGCCCCGAACAAGACAAATGTAGTTGCTTCCATGATTCAATCCCTCTTCCCCATCGTAATACAGGTCAGCCGTTGGCACCTCTGGATTTCGCTTATCCTCTATATATGAAGATGTCATATCCTAAGTGTTTATGACTCACGCCTAACGCCTAGCTTATTAAAAGTTACTCGTTAAATTAATGTAACCTATAATACACCTTTTGGTCCTTTTTAGTCAATTTAGTCGATATGATTTGTAAGCTATCTCACGGATTTCAATACGGGCCTATGCTATGCTATCATGTTAGTCAGGAACATCGTCTAACAGGAAGGACGGGATGACCAGTTGGCATTCGGTATTACTAGACAGGAGCTGGTTGAGTGGAAAAGGCGAGTAAACAGCGGTGAGATTGCCTTTATCACACATTATTGGACCGATGAACGCTTCCCACATGCTACAACAGTCACCAAGGTTGGCTGCTCGGACTTGAACCGGTTGGAGGACTGGTGCAGGGCGAATGGTCTGAATCCGAGGTACATTCATCGCCGGGATGAGTATCCACATTTTGATCTGATTGGGCCACGTCAGATTGAGATATTGTCCAGCCATGGGCTGGAGGACCATCTCCGCCGCTTTCGCTTACTTCCAGCCTACAAAGCTTGATCCGTCACACTTATATAACGAGTATCATGACAACAGGGGCTGCATTCACGCTATTATAGCGATGTAATGCAGCCCCTGTTTATTGGATTCGTACTGCTTTTCAGACTAGTACTTCAACCCTTATTATGCTCAGAGTCTTGCTAAGCTTATTTATTTGAAGGTCTTCACGCGTTCCTCGATGGGCTGGAACTCTTTTTCGCCTGGCTCGAACGTAGGTGCACCAAATGGCATTTGAGCAATCAGCTTCCAATTCTCAGGCAGCTTCCATTCGTTTTTCACATGCTCATCGATCAATGGATTGTAGTGCTGAAGGGAAGCTCCCAGACCTTCCTCTTCCAGAGCTGTCCACACGACCAGCTGAAGCATGCCGTTGGATTGATTAGCCCAGATTGGGAAGTTGTCCGCATAGGCCTTGAAGTTCTGCTGTAATCCTGCAATCACATCATTATCCTCGAAGAACAGCACGGTACCATATCCACTGCGGAAGCCAGCCATTTTCTCAGCTGTGGACTTGAATTGCTCCTCGTTACCCACAACCTCACGCAAAATATTTTCTGTAATGTTCCACAGCTTATCATGCTCACCGCCGAACAGAACTACAGCACGAGCCGTTTGAGAGTTAAAGGAAGATGGAGTGTATTTTACTGCTTCTTGAACGATTTCTGTAATCTTCTCATCGGATACTGACACAGATTTGCTGATTCCATAATAGGAGCGTCTTGCTTTAAGTGCTTCAAAGAACGATTTAGCCACGTAAAAAACCTCCGTTATTTTTATATTTCATTACTTTTCGTAACTTAATATACATTACATAGAATCAGGAAGTCAAGTAAAATATACCAGACTGATCATATTTATTTTACCCTGCTACCTATTTGTACATTCAATATCTACGGAATTTATGACTCAGGCTTGTATTTTCGTTCGCTGGATGAGCTGCTTTTGCTCTTGTCCTTCTCCTGCTCCTCTTGCTTCTCCAGCGTCAGATCTTCCATGGGAATGGCATCTACACTCTGCTCGGCCTCATGAATATCCAAGATACTCTTACGCTCAGTAGGATATTGCTCAGGGTGATCCCGGTTAAATGGTTGCTTTTGTTCTTCCCTGCGTTGATCACTACGTCTCATGGCATGCTACTCCTTCCATATTGCGTGTCTACTATTTCTTACCTGTTCCTGTAAAAAACTAAACACCATTCGTGAGATTCCTAAGATATAGGAAAAAACGTCTATCGTCTTACTTTCACGGGAGACAAGCGGCGTATAGTGGAATTATTTCTGGCGATAATCGAATGACTCAACTCCTGTAAGAATTTCCACAACTCTACGATCGCGAAAAAGGCCAAGACTGGGACAATGCTGCCCGCTGTCTTGACCTTATATCGGATGTACATGGAATATAGGAATTGATATGTGTTCATGCCTGCAAGCTGGATATTCAACGCGCTGAGTAAAAGATATGCTCCGCATGCAGCTTGTCCGCTTGCACCGTCAGAATGGCAAACGAATATTGCTGTTGCATCCGCTTATCCGTCGCAGATCCAGGATTGAGCAGCATAATTCCGTTAACTTCATCAAGCAGTGGCACATGAGAATGGCCAAACACAATGCAATCCACCTGCTGGTCGGCAAAAGCCTTCAATGCCCGCTGTTCAGTCGTTCCCCGGAAGCCATCCCCGTGAATCATTCCGATTCGTTTGCCCTCTGCTTCAATAAGCTTCTCATAGCCCAGCCGGGATACGATATCCTCCCCATCATTATTGCCTGCTATCCCCTCTACCGGAGCATAGGCTGCCAATGCTTCATAGACGGACCAATCCGTCCAGTCCCCTGCATGCAGAATCAAATCTGATCCGGGAAGTTCCTCCAATAACCTTGCTGGTAAGCCTTTGGACCTCTGGGTCATATGGGTGTCAGATACGACGATGATTTTCAAGACTTCTCCTCCTTGCAATAACCTGCCGCTGGCCTGACTCACAGTCTCACACCGAGAACGGTGTAGATAGCAAATCTGTTATTTACGGACGGGTTAGCATATGGTGTCTTTATCCAATTGGGCAATCGACTGCTTCAGGTCATATAGTGTAATGGTCTCGAAAAATTCGAGTACCTTTTGCTCAGCCAGGATGTTGATGGACTGCAGTAGCGCATCTATATTTCTTCCCACATCACAATCGGGATTGGTATCCTGATGGACCGTGAATAACGGCCTGTCTTCCTTCGTCGCTTCGTAAATATCCCTTAAATGGATTTTCTCATCGCTGCGCACCAGACAGAACCCTCTTGTACCCGGGGAAGACTCCACAAGGCCGGCTTTCTTAAGACTGCCCATAATTCTTCGAACTACGACAGGATTGGTGTTAATGCTCGAAGCGATCACGGAGGACGTAATGCGATCCGGTGCACTCTGGCTTAACAACAGCAAGCAGTGAATGCTCACCGAAAAATGGGTGCTCATGCTTCATCATCCTTTATTAATCTAAGGGTTACTCTGGAAAATAATCATGCTCGGGTCTTAGTCGAACCTTTAGCATCCGTACACTGTTCTCCAGTTGCTTAACTACATCCTCTAGCTGACGGCGATCAATGCTCTGATAATCGGGTACGGGCTTTGGAGCATTTTGCAGGTCACGGAGTGCAATCTGCTGTTCCTGCCATTTATCCATCAAATCGGAAATATGGGCGTAAAAGCGCTCATAATCCTTAATAATCTCGTCTAGATAAGCATCCACTTCCTCTGGGTCGTAGCCGCGCATCTTGGTCTTGAACTGCTTCTCATGTATGGCTAAAGCATCGAGCTGAATTCCTAGCTGATTGAATAGCTTCTTCTGTTTATCCAGCCGACGTTTCATATGCTCATCCATGCAAATCCCCCTTCCACTTCCTCTACAATTTATATCATATTCAGGCTCGAGATGAAAACACGTTGGTCACAGGTAAATGAATAAAATAGTCTCAACTCACCACGACACGCTGCCGGGTCTGAGCCGATTGCAGGCAGGCATCAATCACCTTCATATTCAGCACAGAATCCTCCGGTGAGTAGGGTAGCGGAGTTCCATCCAGTACGGCACTTGCGAACACATCAGCCTGTATTTCGAAGGAATTGTGACCCTTCAGCCGCTCTTCACGAGTAACAGTGCCTCTATGGACGAAGATCTGGGGAACAACTGCTGTCTTCTCCCACCCGAACATTTTTGGCATGGCGATCGTGCCGTTTGTCCCCAGAATCTCCATATTCGAACGATGAGCCGCCCACATTCCACAATCAAAGGTAAGCGTAACGCCATGAGGGAATTCCAGTAATCCAGACGCCATCATATCCACATTATCGTGCTCCTCCGAGAACAGTGCATGCACCGTAACCGCTTCCGGTTCACTCTTCAGATACATTCGCGCTGCGGAGATCGGGTACACCCCCACATCGTACAATGAGCCGCCACCCATCTCCTTGTGAAAACGCACGTTATCACTTCCATTGGCATCATTATACGTAAATGTGCAATGAATGCCTCGAATCTCGCCGATCTCACCACTGTCAATGATTTCCTTAATCCGCTGATGCTTCGGATGATAGCGATACATGAAAGCCTCCGCGAACAACACATCATGTCGCTTACATGCTTCCACCATCTCCTCGGTATCACTGGCACATAGGGAAGAGGGTTTCTCACAGAGCACATGCTTACCCGCCTCCGCCGCCCGTATGGTCCATTCCTTGTGCAGATGATTCGGCAGCGGTATATACACCGCTTCTACCTCGGGGTCCAGCAACAGCTCTTCATAGCTGCCATAGGCAGTCTGAATATTACACTGCTTGGACACCTCCACCGCCAATTCAGCATCACGGCTGGCAATGGCGATGACCTCACCGCGCTCGGATTGCTGTATGGCTGGAATGACAGCGGTTCTCGCAATTTCTGCTGTACTAAGAACTCCCCATTTCAACTTGCGGGTCATGACAATCATCCTTCCCGTATGTGATTAGTAGTTGTCCTGTTCGGCTTTATGCAGCAGACCCAGACATCTGTCCAGATCGGCCTTCACCTGCTTCCTGTAAAGCTTGGCTTTCTCGGCACCCTCATCGGTAAAATGATACAATACTATTTCCTGGAAATCGACGCGTGGATCGGAGCCTTTCAGACGCTTGGTCCTGTAAAATATCCCCTCCTGCACAAGCTCATGAAGAGCTCTGTATACCTCACTCTGCGGCGGGATATACCCAAAGCTGCCAAACTCGCTTTTCATCGCCTCCAGCATTTGATACCCGTAGCCCTGATGCCTCTCCACCATGGTAATCAAATAAAGCTTGATGAATGCCCGCTGGGATATCATGAATGCCATCTGCATCCCCCTTTTCGTAGTCAAAATGCTACCTCATCCTTCCATTATAAACCAATCCTTCTGGATGCTCTATTCGCAATTCCCGTTTGTAACGAAGCAGGCGCGAATGATCTGGATGCTCAGGTGGGCAGTAGCACGGGTGCGGAGTATGATTTTCTATTATGAATTTTTCATATAATGATATTTTGACAAAAATATCACAAGGGTGTCAATCGTTCTGGCGACCGATTTTCGGGCGGATGCTTGGACTACTGTTTATCGTACCTTGCGGACTCATACTTTTACGATGATTGGACTGCTACTTTTCGCACCTTACGGTACCAAGCTTCGATCAGGAGCTCGCGGCGGGACTCCAGTGCCCTTGTAGCGATGCTCGCTCCTTCTTCGTAGCTTCATCCCCGTGAGCCATCGTCCCCCTGGCAGTTGGGCAAGCAGCCATGTTGCTGCAGTCGACAGCACCAATGCCAGCACGAAGGAGAGAAGCATTCTAACAACGACTGGTAAGGAGGTCAGCAGAGATTCATCAGGTACGTAGGTTACCCTTAGCATCAGAGCATGGATTAGATAACTGCCATAGGACAAATCTCCCAGCACACTCCACCAGCGAGTCATACGCTCACTATAGTTTACGACCATTAGAGCTACCCTGTAAGCAGCCAGAACCAGTAAAATGCAATACAATGCCATCAAGGGTCTTAGCAAGGATACGCTATGAAAGCGAATCACCAGCTCCTGGCCCTGCTGAAAGCTACCTGTTAGTGTATATAGCAAATATCCTGTAATCACAGCAATAGCTGGCCAGTATACCCATTGCAGCCTTCGGGCCCATTCGGTCCACCGGTGCATATGGCTTCCAGCCGCCGCTCCCAACACGAAATAGAAGATAAAATAAAGTATATTACGGTCAGCAAGTGTCGTGAACATAGCCGTAACCACAGGTATATTCGTTCCAGACAACAGCTGCTGCATAGGCCCTACTGCGTACATCAGGGCGATATATAGCAGTCCTGCACCAGCAAGTACACTCAGCCTCCATCGCTCGGATATGGATGCTGTAATTGCACGATACCCCTTAAGGAACAGCGGATACACCAGATAAAATTGAATGATCATGATGATATACCACAGATGGTAACTGCTCTTCCCCGTGAAAAGCTTCACTACGCTGTCTGTCAGGGCAGCGAGATTCCAGTTGGTGAGTGGAATAGCACCATTAGCTATTTGATAAATGACTGACCATAAGAGATATGGAATGATGACGCCTGACAATCGTTTTCGTAAAAAGACGCCGTAGCCCACATCCGCACCAGGCTCCCGATCATTATAAAGAAGAAGCATCCCCGTAATGAAGGCGAAGGCTGGCACTGCAAATTTGGACAGCAGCAGCAGGATCGACATGAGGACTCCGTCCTCCAGTCTTACCTCCTGTACGATGGAAAAATGGGCTATTGCGTGCTGCAATACGACGGCACTGAAGGCCATTCCCCGAAGGACGGCTATTTCATTTATTTTCTCTCTTGAATGTTGGCTCACGTTGACCCCCTGAATTTCTATGGACATGCTGGAACGGAACACACAAGAGAGCAAGGGCATCTGTCGGAGGCTTCATTGCTCTTCCGAAGATACCCTTGCTCTGCACAGACTCACCTTGGTCTGATCTTGTACAGCTAATATCCGATTATAACACCTTACTAAATCAAATGCGGGTGTAGAGCCGCTTGATAAGAATATTTAGTGTAAAGCATGGGTCAACAGCTGGATGAATTAAAGGATTCGATGGGAATCAGGGTAGGCATTACGAGCAGCCTCTACCCGCCGATCGCGATCCTCATCACACAACCTTGGCTTCCCCTCGCCGGGGACCACATCTGCTCGTTGATTCACAGGAAGCTCATCCCCCCAAGCATAACGATCTGTGTTCAGAGAACGGTTGTCACGAAATGTATTATAGATGTCCTCTCCCCGACCATTCTCATCGACGAGCACCAGAATTTTTCCCTGATCCACAAATTTCTCGTATTCAGCGGCCTCATCCTCGGGAATGCCAAGCCCAACAAGTCCACCTACCAGACCACCAGCTCCCGCACCTACAGCTGCTCCAGTCAAGGTAGCTGCAATCGGGCCAGCCGCCAGGATTGGACCGACACCCGGAATCGCCAATGCACCAATCCCAGCCAATAGACCGGCCACTCCACCCAGAACACCTCCAGTTGCAGCTCCTGCGGCTACCCCTTCGGGTGCCCGCGTTCCAGTGTCTTCCTCAATCGCCCGCAGATCGTCCCGATCCTTGGTAAGCACTGAGATCTCATCCTGATGGATACCTTGACGCTTCAATTGATCAATTGCTTCCGAAGCCTCTCGCTCTGTATCAAATACTCCTACGATTTTCCTGCTCATGACAGATACCTCCTCGAAGTTTTGAGTAGCATGTCATGTATTTACCCTATATTCGTTGATTCAAACGATTGGAAGGAGATTTGCTAGTTTAACTTTGAATCTATTGTAATAAATAGACCAGCATAATATCACTATGAAACTTAGGAAAAAGGACCAGCATATAGCAGCTTCTCAGCAGGTCAACCTAATCTGCCTGCAATGGAAGACAACTTATAAGCAACTCGTCGTTTCCTATATTTAGCACCACATAAAAATTAGCAGTAGATTGAATATACAGCAGATCATCTTTTCTAATCATGTTCACGAAGGGATTGGAGGTTGTGGAGAAGAGCGCCCATTTCACTCTGTTACTTGAATCTGTCTTCACAATAAACCCTTCATTGCCCATCTCGCCTTCGCCACACAGGACTACCGTCTCTTCATTTACCCATAATGTATCGTTAACTTGAATCGCTGACCAAATATCGTCATCGTCATGGCTATTAGAAATGGCTGCTAGTGTGGTCTCTTCTCCATAGTTAAGGCGGTATTCCCTCCTAAAGCTGTATATGAATTGATCATTAGGAATGCAGTCGATCTCTACATTGATAACCTTACCTGATTCATAGATAATCGTGTCAAGGCCCAGCAGCTTATGTTGCAGCCACTGCTCCTGTATTGTATGCATGTATTTTACAGCCTCCTTACTAAGGCTCATTAGGTAGCATCCAGCGCGGGCTAAAGGATCTGGAAGCTCTCAACTGTAGCAGCCTTCATCTCACGCTTTGGGCATCTGCCGCGGCTTCGCCCGACTCGTTGGCTCAGCCTCCAGCGGATTATCCGGCCAATAGTGCTTGGGATAACGACCCTTCAGGTCCTTCTTCACCTCAAAATACGCATCGCGCCAAAAGCTCGCAAGGTCTATCGTTACTTGGACGGGCCGCTGCGCTGGTGATAATAAATGTAGCACAACAGGCACCCGGCCAAAGGCGATTCTGGGCGTATCCACCAGCCCGAACACCTCTTGCAGCCGAACATGGAGGGCCGGGGCAGATGGATTCGAGTAATCCAGGGGAATACGCGAGCCGCTAGGCACTCGCACATGCGTAGGAGCCTCGTGTTCCAGTAGCCTCTGCTGCTCCCAGCTGAGCATTCCCGTTAGTAGCTCGGCTGGATTCAGACGCTTCAGATCATCCAGACGCGAGGCTTGGGCTGCATACGGAAGTAGCCAGTCCTCCAACTGCTGTAGGAGTGACTCCTCGCGTACATCAGGCCAGCTCGCATCCTGCTCATGTAGTAACTGGAGGCGAAGCTGCAGCTGTCGCGCTGCCTTGGACCAGTTCAATACGCTTAATCCTTGTTGGCGGATGCCATCCATGAGCGCAGCTGCTACTTCTTCTTGTGACGGGTTAGTCAGCGGCTGATCCTGAAGCACAATAGCCCCAAGTCGGGTCTGCTGACGGGCACGGACCTGCTTCCTGTCTGCGTCCCAATAGACGTTCGCTTGTATAGTTACAAGCTCATTTCGCAGTCCTGTCAGCTCTTGCTCCTCTACTGGAGCAGCCCATTGTATGGTTCCATCTGCACCCTGATCATCGGCAGTAGCTACTACGATGTAGGATGCTCTCGACAGCAGCTCTTCCTTGACGATGCGGACACCCCGGCCATTACTCAGCAGAAAGCGTCCATTACCGCGTGCTTGTCCGATTCGATCCGGATACGCATAAGATAACAGGAGACCGCAGTAATTGGAAAGGCTCTTGTAAGTGGAGAGACTATCAGCTTTGGAGAGTTGCTGAGCTTTGGAGAGATTCTCCATTAATTCAGGCTCAGTTGCCACAGGCACGGTCACAGTAGCGAGAATAGATAGTATTTGTCTACTGCTCATCCATATCCGCTCCACAAGCTCCCTGTCCACCTCCCTGTAGCCTATCACATCGGATTGGCTCGCAGTGGCACGCTTATGCAGCTGCAGCTTTTGCAGTCGATCACGAAGATCTACCCCTCCCCGTGTTAACGGGTCACGCTCCTGAAGCAGAGCTGCAAGGAGTGAAGCCTCTTCTGTTAGTCCGTAGCTGGCTGACCTGATCAGCATATGCCCCAGACGAGGATGTACGCCCATCTTCGCAATGGTCTGTCCATGTGCAGTTATGGCTTCCTCTTTCAGACAGCCGAGTTGCTCCAGCAACTCCTGTGATTGCTGAAACACAGCAGGTGGCGGAGCATCCAGCCACTGCAGCTCCGCAGGACTGTTCACACCCCATACCGCCAACTCCAGTGCCATGGAGGTCAGATCCGCAGCCAGGATCTCCGGCTTACGCTCCTCCGCCAGAGCTCGATGCTCTTCCTCACTCCACAGTCTGTAGCACACCCCCGGCCCTAATCGTCCTGCCCGACCACGTCGCTGATCCGCGGAGGCTTTGGATACACGGACAGTTACAAGACGGCTCATGCCTGTATGATGTGAGTAAAGAGACTCGCGACTTAGACCGGCGTCCATCACGATTGTTATGCCTGCAATGGTAAGACTGGACTCAGCAATTGAAGTTGCGAGGACAACCTTCCGTTGCCCGATAGGTGCAGGGCGCAGGGCGATATCCTGCTCCTGTAAAGACAGGGAGCCATAGAGCTTGTGCACCTGCGTCCCCGCTGGCAGCGACTGCTTTGTCAATTCCTGAGCCGTCCGGTGAATTTCTCGGGCGCCAGGAAGGAAGACCAGCATATCGCCTTCATGCATGCGAAGTGCCTGCTCTATCTTCCCTGCCATGAATCCTTCAAGCGCAGCCATTGCGGGTCTGGGACTATAGATCGTCTCGACCGGAAAGGTTCGCCCGGGACAATGCAGTACAGGCGCTTGCTGCAACAATTCACTTACACTGGACGTATCCAGAGTGGCTGACATCACAATCACTCTCAGATCTGGCCTGAACAATTCTCTTGCCTGCAAGGACAGTGCCAGTCCCAGATCCCCATGAATGTTGCGCTCATGAAACTCGTCGAAGATGAGTAGTCCCACCTCCTCCAAGGCTGGGTCCTGCTGTAGCATACGTGTCAGGACCCCTTCTGTGACCACCTCAATGCGGGTACGGGAGCTGACCTTTGTATCCATACGAACTCTGTAGCCGACCCTCTCCCCCGTCTGTTCCCCTAAAGAGGCTGCTAGACGTGCTGCCGCAGAGCGAGCTGCCAGACGCCGGGGCTCCAGCATAATGATTTTTCGTCCAGCCAGCCAGTCTGCGTCCATAAGGGCCAGAGGTACTACTGTCGTTTTTCCTGCACCAGGCTCTGCCACAAGCACAACCGAGCATTGCTGCTCCAGCGCATGCTGTAATTCGGGAATGATTTGAACAATGGGTAAGGATGTTGTTTCAGTCAATTTCATCGCTCCATACTGTATTCTAATACCTTGAACAATCAAATGTGAGTGTTCATGCTCTATTGAAATCAATGCATCATATTTTGAGTAATTGCAGCCAACAAATCACGACTCATTATAGCATAGTGGCTCACGTAGTAGTTTTGGTTAAATGGAATGGTGATTGAGTTCCTGTATGGAGAATAGCTCAGTTGCACATACTTCCCAGTTAGAGCTACACTTAAAGATACATTATTCGGTAAATATATATTGGAAGGTTACGGGAGGAGACACGATGACACAATTCATTCATCTTGCACCAGAAGACACGATATCGGCCATTCGGCGGAGCGGTATACGAAAGAGTCGTATCCACTATCCGGAAGCGAGCAGCGGGGTCTTCTGTATGCCTGTCATTGATGATTACTATGCGGTCCATCAGTGGCTAAGGGAGCTTAAGCGCTTCAACAAGAAGAATCTGAAGGCCGTTCATTTTCGTGTACGTGATCAAGAGCAGGTCTACTTTGGTAGCTTTTCAGGTAAGCATCGGTACGGAACTGCCGCAGCAGCGGCTGGCCAATTCAGACAGACAGAAGATCGCATGGGCTTCCAAGTCATCATTCCACGCAGGATCGCTGCTGCGGAGATCATCTCTGTACGCTCTGTATCCCAGGTAACTGGCTGGCGTTACTCTCCCAGCTCCAAGGGACGTCCCCCTTGTCTATGTCCGGCTTGCTTTTGGAGAGGACAACATAATGCGAATCGACTGGTCATGCACAAATTCTCGCAAATGCTCACGCAGCTCCGTGAGCCAGAACCTCGCACGCAGATTCAAGCCTTGCAGGAAATTAGTGAGCTAAGGTTCAATCATCCAGGCCGGATTAAGGACTTCGAGCCGCTGCTTCATTTATTAAGCTCGCCTGACACGGAAGTCGTCATCCATTGCCTTGATGCTCTTGCCCAATTCCAGAATAATACGGCCTGGCACGTACTTACGGACCACCTGCACCATCCTGTGCAGCAGGTACAGCTCGCAGCAGCCCAACAGCTGCTATATTGGCGAACCACTCAGGCACAAAAGCTGCTCAACCCCAGAAAGGATGATATTCCTGGACTTCATGAGTTGTTGTTGCTATATGGAGAGGACGGAGAGGACACAGAAGCCTAGAGAAGCCATATTCTCGGTCTTGAATCGCAGCAAGTTATAGTCCTTAGCACACAGTACGTGATACATAAATACTGAAAATAAGGAAGCGAAGCCGATGAAACCATCTGTTCATGATCTGAATCAACCATCACATGCAGGCAATATACCTGATTCCTTTGCAGCTTTCAAGGACCAACACCCCTCTAGAGACAGACGTGGACGATTTGCGCCCACTCCCTCTGGACAGCTCCATTTGGGTAATGCCAGAACAGCCTTGCTTTCCTGGCTTCAAATGCGCTCAGCAGGCGGAGAGTTCGTATTGCGGATTGAGGATACAGACCTGAACCGTTCTCGCACTAGGATTACCGAAGGAATCATCGAGGACCTCTACTGGTTAGGTATCGACTGGGATGAAGGTCCCGATGTCGGTGGAAGCCTAGGACCCTATCAGCAGAGCTCCAGGCTCTGGAAGTACGAAGCCGCCATGAAGGAGCTTACGGCAGCAGACCTTCTCTTCCCATGCTTTTGCAGCCGCGCTGATCTGGCAGATGTCGTGCACGCTCCGCATGGCTTGACCCGTGAAGGTCCTCGTTACCCCGGAACCTGCCGTACACTTACCCTGGAGCAAGCTGCGGCTAAGACCAAGCAAAAGGGCCCCTCCTATCGCATACGGGTAGACAGGTTGCCTTCAGACGAGATTCATTTTGTGGATGCCATGGAAGGGGTAACAACATTTCCTGCAGGCTACGGAGGGGATTTTATCATCAAACGGGCAGATGGAATGTACTCCTACCAGTTAGCTGTTGTAGTGGACGATGCTGACATGCAGATTACAGATGTATTACGGGGAAATGACCTGCTAGATTCCACCCCAAGACAGCTTATGCTATATGCTGCTCTTGGGGTGACTCCTCCACGATTCGCCCATGTGCCGCTTGTCTATGGCCCTGATGGACGAAGATTAGCCAAACGGCATGGAGGAATCTCCCTTCAAGCGGCACGCAGCCGAGGAATTCGGCCGGAGCAAATCGTAGGCTGGCTAGCTTACCTGAGCGGTCTGCTCGAATACCCTGAGCCTGTCGCGGCCACTGAGCTTATCGCTCACTTCGACCTCGACAGGCTCACAAGAGAAGCTATCCACCTGTCTAGTGAAGATTTGCAGCGACTCCAGACAGCACTGTAGAATGACTTCCACTTTAGGGGTAGTTATACTGTTAGATTCCTTTCAGTCGAGCCTATTTGAGCAACTTTAGAACAATCAAGTGTGCAACAATGTATAGGCTAAAATAAGAGGGACTCCGCCCCATCAATGACAATTTGCGAGCCAGTAATATGTGAGGAATACTCTGAAGCCAGGAAGGTAACCAGATCAGCAACATTCTTAGGTTGGCCAGGACCATCCGCCAGTGGCTGTCCACCCTCAGGGAATTCTACCGGAATAACAATTTCCTTCAGCCCGTCCGTCTTATCAGTAGTCTCATCAATGTTCGTCGCAATCGCACCTGGGCAGATGACATTGACGCGAATTTTGGATTTAGCTAGCTCCAGAGCTGCCATCTTGGCAAACGCCGTCTGAGCTGCCTTGGAGGTGCTGTAAGCTGTCATGCCAAAGCTAGTGAACCGCTGATTCCCATTGATCGAGCTCGTAATTATTATACTTCCGCCCCCACGTGCCTTGAGATGGGGAACAGCATATTTTACTGTCAGGAAGGTGCCGTCCAGATTAATGTTGAGCGTCTTCCGCCAATCCTCCAGTGACAGCTCCTCAATCGGCGCGAGCACCCCGTTGATTCCAGCATTAGCAAATACAATATCCAGCCCGCCGAACAACTCCACCGTCTCCAGCACAGCTCTCTCCAGCCGTTGTGAGTCTGATATATCCACATCGAACGCGCGTGCAGCACCAGGACTGAAGCTGTTGATCTCCTGCTCAGTAACTGCCGTACGCTCATTAATCAGGTCAAAGAGCGCTACTTTCGCTCCCTCACGAGCCATCTGGATCGCTGTAGCTTTGCCAATGCCGGAGCCAGCTCCAGTAATAATAGCTACTTTACCCTCAAACCGTGGGCCATGCACTGCAGGAAAGTCCACTGGAAACATCATATGTATACACGCTCCTTTGCCAATGTTAGCATTCTGTATTCAAGATTACCCAAAATAGCATGGTTTATAATCAGCTCATTAGTGCACGAGCTTATTTCGGATACTTAAATCATATTAGGAGACGGCAAAGAGCACCGAAATGGCCTGTAAGCTCTCCGGTGCTCTCACTTGTACTTATTATATTCCGTGACTGCCTGTACAACCTATGATGTCCCTTGCCAGCCAAGTTCAATGTAGGCTGCGTCGTCATCCAGCCCATTTGTATGTCGCGCATCTAGCAGGACTTGGATTTGATCATCTGGTAGCCAGTCTCGAATAGCATCCAGGTCAGACAACCCATCCGTGTACATTTGGAGACGGATCGAATCCTTATGGGATAGCTTGAATTCCTGCCAGTGCGGTTCGCCCCCGACAGGGCCCCGAGCAGAAGACCAGCGCTCTCCCGTCTTGAAGGAGCCACGGAACATATGCTCCAGTTCCTGATCTCCCTGCCATAATCGCAGACGTGAATCCCCCTGCCAGGCGAGAATCATACGCCCCTTCTTACCGCTGCGAGCCGGAAGTTCGATTTTTCCACATATGTACATCGACTGACTGCCTTGCTTGCGCTTGTCCTCCAGCACATTTCGGAGCATCTCCGATACATGAGACAACGACTCTGCTGCCAGTTCGCTTGCTGCGTCTACTGCGAGTGATTTCAGGTAGGACTTGAATCTGGCGGGGGTAATGTCACTCTCGCGCTCCATCCAGTCCAGCAGAGATGAGCCCAGAAAACGAGCTGCAAAATCTCCGCGATAGCTCATGCCCACCCCGTCACATACAACAAAGCTGCAGCTCCCGTCCTTAATCCGAATAGCCGCAAAATCCTGGCCGCTCTCTCCTACACTGATAGATTCCGCCGCCCGTCCATAACCATAGCGACAGTAGAACCGGCTTTGAATTGAGGTCAATGGCTGTTCTCCCATCTGGGAGCTGATGTATTCAAATGATGTTCCCTTCTGCTCCTGCTCTCTACGCTTCTTCAAGGATAACAGTGACAGCAATGGCCTCATAGACAAATACCTCCTTACCTCACTGGAGTAGCTGCTGACATTTGAAAACCGATGGATATCAGCTCGGCACAAGTACCTGGCAGCATCATAGTGGCCCCTTCACCCAGCTGATAATCTGCCTCATATAGCATTTCACGGTAACTCTCTGGCAGCTTGGAGGACATATTGCGCAGCTTGATGGCATGCTCGTCCTTTAGCTCTGTCTCGTCAGTAATCCCCTTCCAGCGACGCGGGTCCGGAATGGGGCTATCAAGCAAGCGATCCGATATAAAAATATTCTCCACCAGCACGTTGCCGTCCGGAACACTCATGGACATAATCCGCTTGGCGATTGGCTCCGGATCATCCCCTGTCGACACACCATCTGTCATATGGCATACGAGTGGAGCCGGACAATCCTGCATGCTTGGTAGCTCTGCCTGCAATATACGCTCTGCCTGCTGAAAAGCCTTGGCCGAATCCGAGAAGCGCTTGGGTGTCAGATCAGGCAGTGACCCGATGGCTGCAATCTCATCAATACCCTTGATACCGTTCAGTAGGTCATACACATCGTCACTATAGGCCAGAATCGCGATTCGATATCTGGGTGTCAGACGATTGCCCTTCGTGGAACGAAACACCATCTGTCGTATCGCAAGAGACAGTGCCTCGTACACCACATCCATTCTGCGCCGTCCATCCATGAGCATATTCATGGACGCACTGATGTCAATCAAATAGATAACCAGAGCCGGAGTTCGTTGGGATGCTTGTATACTGTAATTCATTGTTTATGGTCACCTCGGTCAGCCATTAATTTCTCTAGTGTCCCGCTCTGGTCAGATTTTCGGAAGTCTATAATCTGAATTCCCCAAGAAATTATAGATCGAATTCGCCCGATAGCCGACTTCACCTACAGATTTATAATAGCTAGGGTCCTGATTATAGATTTGGAGGAACTGCTTGGCAAATGTTTTTGCCTTGTCTGTACGTCCTCCTTCTTGTGAGCTATAAGCCTTGTTGTAGATATTAATCAGTTCAATAACGTTGGCTTTGCGCTCTGCTGCCAGTTGCTTTTTACGCGCCTCAGCCGCTGCCTTTTCTTGGGCTACTTTGGCATCGCGTTCCTTCTTCCATGCCAGATAGGCCTCATACTTGGCCTGACGATCATATTTCTCCTGCAAAGCCTGTTTGTCTGCCTCGGTCTGCTTCTGTTGCTTCTTCGCTGCTTCGGCAGCCTCCTTGGCTTTAAGATCAGCTTCAGCCTGTAGTCGCTTCTGCTCTTCCTCCTCTTGCTGCTTCAGGACAGCCAGCTGAGCTTCCTTGGCTTGATTATCTGCTTCAGCTTGAATACGTGCAGCCTCCTCAGTCTGTCTGCGCTCCTCTTCCTCCCGAGCAGCCTGCTCCAGCTGAGCTGCAGCCTCCAGTTGCTTGGCATGATCTCGATCCGCCAGGATCTGCACCGTCGGAATAGAGGCCACCAGCAGCACCGCTACAGCAGCGGATGTAATCATTACCTTCTTCGACTTGTACCAGGCAGGAGTCTTGGGCTTCTCCACAGCAGGCGGATTCAATTCGGCTTCGAGACCATCAATAGCTGCTCGAATCTCAATCTGCAAGGGGCTATCTTCCTCTGTAAAGTGATACAGAGAACGATAGATCTCCAGAGCCGCCGCGAGCTTGTTCTGCTGCTCCAGCTCACGCGCTTCATCGAATAAGCGATTCATAACACCTTTGTCTCCCCGGATCTCAGCGGAATTAAGTCCCGACAAGGCTGCCTTGGCCTCTTCACTCAGGTCGTCAACGGACAGTTGTCTGCCTGCTGAGCTTCCAGCCACTACACTTGTCTCTGCAGCCTGTCCCACTCTTTCGGTGGCATAAGGTACAGGTCTGGATGGCGACGGCTGCCCTGCAACGGAATCAGACAAAGCAGATTCGTCCGAAGACTTAGCGGCCCCCTGGTTGTTCTCGCTCGCAGAGCGTGGAGACACGGATGACATATAGTTCTCCATCCGCAAGGAGCTAAGCACCACCAGCCATTCTCCAAAGGTAGGACAGCTACTCAAATCCTGACTGTCCCAGGCACGCTCGAACAATTCAGAGACCTTGGTCCCCCAGCGGGTTTGAAGGGATTTCTTCAGTATGTGATAGCGCTCGGACGGGCTCTGCATTTCATGCTGGTCAAAATAACTCTCGCCCCACGCTTTGTCAACGACAATGGCATCGGACCAGCCCATCATCTCCGCGATAATGACTGCCCCTGCAAAACGGTCTGCATAGCCGCTCCACAAGCCGCTAGACACCGTTCTGTGTGCAGCATATCCCGGTGAGCCTGCCAGCAGGGAATCAGGCCTGTCCAGCTTAGTGCTGTACATTTGCTCGACATCCACCAGCTCCACGGGTGATCTTCCATCTGGCAGTTCTACTTCAGAAAAAAACGGAAGCATGACATTGGGAGCAGACAGATCACAATGAGCCAGACCGCGCTGCTCCATAGATGAACCAATGCCGGCCAGCGACTTCGCCAATGCGAGGCTCTCAGCAGGGGTGATCACCCGTTGCTCCGTAATGCAGTCGAACCATGTCATACCATGGACCCATGGCATGAGGACCGCATACAGCAAATCCGGCTGCGCGGCAATTAGGTCTCCGTTTCTTTCGGGAGTGAGCACGTCTCGTTTGCAGACCTGCAGGCCAGGGATATTTCCGTAGGCTTCCATGTGCTCCGATTGGTATACCATGGAAGGTATACGGAACTTAGGGAAAAATACCTTTAACGCTTTGGCTTCATGAAGCTCTCCATTAGGTGCAAGCAATTGATAGACAATTCCCTGTCGACCTGCCTGCGCGTAAGCAATACCAGGTGCTGCAGGATGGCTGCCGACAATGTACCTCTTTCCATTAATCAGCAATTCATCCCCAGGGTTGGGTTGAAAAGACATTCGACATCCCTCTCTTTGACTTCGATCGGTAGGTTATACATGGCTGTAGAGGATTGATTGCTCATCCTCAAACATGTCAGAATCCACTTTAATGACGGTGTATGCTTAAATGACGGTGTATGGCAAGAAAACCGGGTGTCCTAAGAGCGCCCGGTTTTCTTGCTTGCAGCCAATCGCCGATCTATCGATCAGCTTATGCTGCTCCATACATCCATTGTACAACAGGCCTCCCGCCGTGAACACATGCGAGGTGCTCAGCACCAGCTTTACTGTGTATCTCTAAGCAGGTGCAACTACGGCTAACAGAAGCACTGTTACTTCGCTTGGTCCACTGTACGGAATTTATTGGCAATAGCAGTCAGCTCTTGGCTGATGCTGTTCAATGTTTGAACGAACAATTGCATTTGCTTGCTAGCTTCCTGGAACTCCTGGAAGAAGCGTTGCTTTGTCATACCTTCCCATTGGCCTTCCATGCCTTGAATGGATTGTGTCAGGCTGGAAACGATCTGCTGACTTTGCTCGCCACTTTGCTTAAATTGGTTCGCCACCTGATCTACTTGTTCTGGTGTAATTAAAATACGTCCTGCCATGGAATGAATCCTCCTTGTTGAGTTAAATTGATTTGGATGAAAATGTTGGGAATCGAACTGGTTCAAATTGTACTATAACCTTTTTTCAAATAACAAAAGGCAAAAGACCTAATCCTTATTACCCCATTTCCCTCACATAAAACACATCTTTAGTAACTTTTAGGAGACGGCAGGTCCCATTCACTGCAAGCTGGCATTAGATAAAAGTGAATCAAAGCTTAGCTTTGTGTAGCTGCATGTTCATTACGTATGAATGCTGGATCGGAGAAATGCCAGTCGCTAGGCTGCTCCAAAGATGCTTGTCGCAGAATATCACCGTGCAGATCAACCGCACGATACTCGGCTCCTCTAATGACGGTCATGACAGACGAGGGGTCTGAAATATTCATCATTCGTTCACTCTGCTCGGTCAACAAGGCGGATGTTCCTGAGAAGGAATGTCTGAACATCGTAGCTGGCCGGGCTTGGCTGGAGTGGGCAAAGGACAAGATGGTGCTGTACTGATGATCTGCGGTCTGGAATTGATCGGCCTTGGTGTTCAGCTGAGTCCCCATCGTCCGAAGACTGGAATGAATGTGCTCGGAAAGCCTCCTGGCCTGCTGCCATTGCCGCAACACGTCCTCACGAGCAGAGGTCTCCCAGCTCATGGATTGAAGTGCCCTTTCCAATTCAGATGTCAAATGTTGAATCTGCTCCGCCGCGTTGTGTAGCTGACTGCTAAGCGTTCGAAGCACATCCGGTTCTACACGAATGCGCATGTCTATCACCTTTCTTCTGTCCCTGCAGACTGTCTTAACCAATCAAGGAGTAATGCCAAAAACTGCTCCTGCGTCGTTAATGTAGCAATCAACCAATCCCCGTTACCGACTGAGCTCATCCGATATAGCCAGCTCATGGAATCACATACCGTAAAGGCAGCACGCTGCGATTCCCATTCCTGTCCGTTCCATACCAGAAGGGTAAGCTCCCCTTCAGATACCTTGGAACAGAGCGTCTTGGCCAGCATGGCTGCTCCCTCGGGATCACCACTGGCTTCGGTCAGCATGGCACGAATTACCTCTGTGTTGTTTTTATCGGCCAGCTTATTAATTTCGTGAAATCTTTTTTGGGAGAACATTAGAGCCGGGGATTCGGCTGGCACCTGTTCACGCCATCCCATCTTCTCAATGATTGTTTCACAGGCGCTCTCTACATCACCAAGCTCACTTAAGCGGTACTCATCTTCATCCGACTGCGCGAGCTCTACAACCTTCTCGTTCGTGCAATGAAGATAGCCCTCAAATCGCCTGCCATCCCTTGTGTACTCGATTAGACATGCTCTTCTGGACAGTCCGGCAATAGCGACTCTTGAGAAGACGGTCGGCGGAATTGCCAGCTCGCCCCCCTCTTCCACCTGCCGCAGATAACCCTTCTCCAGCAATGACGTTTTTACCTCTTCCCATTCTCGGGTTAGCTCTTCAGCAAGATATCCCTGAAATGGATCCTCCACGCCCAGCAGTCTCTCCGATCCAAGTACACCTGCCAGAAAAAACAGCTCCTTGGATTTCAGATGTATCATTTTTTGTTGGGAAACTTCAAACGTTAACATTATGTGCCACCTCCCCTCAAACCACAACGTGCCATCGGTCACGAATTTTGATAATCCATTCCTCACAGTTTTGGCTATTTTCAAATGGAATTGCCGCTTTAATCCTTGTAAATTTGCGACGTACGTAGTATCCCTGGCCAGGAGGCAGGACTTTCAGCCCTCCTGATACGGAGTTCGATTCAGTATAAGGAATACGAAAGACGGATAAATCATTGGGATCAACGGTGCCAAATAAAACTCCACTTTGACTGGCTTTGACATCGTTGAACCAATCTACACCAAAGGTCGGGAAATCAGCAGGTACACCCGAAAGGACTACGTGCACGTTCCGATCACGGCCGAGCCGCACAATCGCGGACAACTGATCCTTCACTGTAAAATCATTAAGCTGCTTGCCAAGCATATCAGCATCATCAATAAATAGTACAATCTCCGGGTCGGAGCCTTCCTTCGTCCGTTGCTGCACGGCTTCATAAAGCCTCGCTACAAGCGGTGCCAGCTCTTCCTCGCTTTCTGCGGCTGCCGTTACATGCGGCAGATGTCGCAGTCGGGAGAGTCCACCACCACCATAGCGTGTATCAACGGTATAGATCTCCAGACGAGTTGGAGAGTTGTAATACGCCAATGATAGAATCCAGCTCATTAGGAAGGACGTTTTGCCCCCTTCCATCGGACTACCAACGAGAAAGTGCGGGCCTTCCTTCAGATTCAGCAAAAATGGCTCAAGGTCATCACTTTGTAAGCCGACAGGTACATGGAACGGTTGAGCTGTCTCCCAGCCTTCCGGCCTGTTCCAGCTAGCTAGGAGATCAGCCAGCTGAACCTTCTCGGGCAGTGGCAGAATCTCAGGAGCCGTGCTCCCCTCCCAGCATTCAGCGATCTTGCGAATCCATTGTCGCAGATTGGACGAACGCTTCGTCTCATCTTCACCCGGCGAAGGGAGTGCTGTCTGAAACTCCAGCGGCGGAACCTGCCCCTTGAGCAAGGCTCGGCCTGGAATCATTGGACCAGGGATTTTCGCTGGTCGTCCTACAGCGTAGTAGTAGTCACTTGGGTCGGACAGCTCGAAGCTGACAGCATTAGGTATATTGCTGCGGAACTTCTCGAATAGATCCGTAATCCGATTAGCAGTAATAATGAAGGTAATTCCAAGACTTCCACCCTCACGCAAAATCGTCTCAAGCAGCTCATTTTCGTCTGGAAACGCATTGCGGAAGTTCAGATAGCCGTCGATTACAACTAAAATTTGCGGGATGTTCTCCACTGCCGAGCGACGATAGCTGTTCACAGTCTTGACTCCGGCTTCCGCGATCAGCTCTTTGCGCAAAGCTGCCGATCTAGACAGGTAACGGAACAATCTCTTGATCCGGTCCTCCTCTTCAGCCATCATTACTGCACCTACTTGCGGCAGGTCTACAAAATCACGCATCGTTCGGCCCATATCAATTATATAGCCGTTCCACTCTTCCGCTGTATATTGACTGGCCATCGAGATGAGTAGCGTCTGGACAAAGGTAGTCTTCCCCATGCCTGGCATACCGTAGATCGCCCAGTGACCGTGGTCAGTAGCGATACTAACAGGCTCCTGACGCTGATTCGGCAGGTCATCAATAAGCCCTACCACGGTCGTTAAGTCTTTTGGACCATAGAACCCAGACCCCTTGGCATGTGGAGAAGGGATCTCTGTAAGATCAATGCTCTCTGGCAACGGAGGAAGCCAAGGACCTTGCAGCCTCTGGATGCCTGCCTGCTCAGCCTGCGCTGCAATATAATCAATGAATACTTGCAGCTGCTTTTGGGATTCCTCCATCTGAAGCCCGGTTGCTGCACGCTCTCCAGTCAGCAACGGCTCACGCTTGCCATTCAAGCGTAGCTCATTCACAGGCAATGCAGCTGATACATCATTATCTGTTCGGTAAGGAGCGCCGCTCCAAGCATACTGAAGCTCTTCGAAGATTTCGTCACTTCCGACTTGAAAATAACCTCTACCCGGCTTCGTAATCCAGGCAGCATTTGGAATCTTGATCATATCCCGGCTATCCCCTTCGCTTTGTACACGAAGACATATTCTGAACCGGGAGTTACTCCATATTTTATCGTCAACAACGCCTGCTGGTTTTTGAGTCGCAAGGATTAAATGGACCCCCAACGTACGACCTATAGCCGCAATACTGATAAGTTCATCCATGAATTCAGGCTGATCCTTCTTCAGCTGTGCGAATTCATCAATAATAATGACGAGATGAGGCAAGGGTTCGGCCTGACGTTGTCTGAGCAGACGATAATATTCATCGATATGCTGTAGATTTCCTGCCTGATTCAATATTTTCTGACGTCGTACCAGTTCCGCCTTGAGCGAGATTTTGGCTCGCTCGATCAGGCTATTGTCAAGATTGGTAATCGTCCCCACCACATGAGGCAGATTTATGAAGGTGTTTGACATGCCTCCGCCTTTGTAATCAATCAGCATAAAGGCCAGATCATGAGGATGGAACTCTGCCGCAAGCGAAGCTACGATGGATTGAAGGACTTCACTCTTACCCGATCCGGTCGTACCAGCGATCAGACCATGCGGACCATGACCTTGTCTCTCAATCTTGTCGTGCAGGTTGATCATTACAGGCTTGCCACCAGCTCTGACTCCCATTGGCACTGGCAGCGTATCTGGATGTCTGGTCTCCTGCCAACGCTCCAGCACACTCAGTTCCTCCACTCTAACAACACCAAGCATATCGAATAGCGGCAAAATCGCTGGAATGTCCGAGGCGGAGGAACGCTTGAGGCGGATGGGTGCCATGAAGCGGGCAGCTGCTTCTGCCTCTTCTAATGAGAAGCGATCAAGTGCGAACTTTTGCTGCACTACAGCAGCAGAGTCGGATTTGAGCGTCGACACGCCCGATTCGGAATCCACCTCTACGATCAGTTGACACTGCATCGGGAGCGCCTCCTTACGTGAGGCGAGAACAATGGTACAGGAGTCGATTGCATCTGCTTCCTCCAGCAGCAAGGGCAGTAATGGCTCTTCTTCGATAATCTGACCGTCAGACAGCAGTGTAATGTAGCATGGAAGCTCCATCTTGCGATTGCTTCGTTCTGAGCGGCTGCCCTTGCGACGATTCAGCACAGCAAACAGGCTGTCTGCCAACTGGTGTGCACTGCTGCTGCGATCAGACAGCATTCGCTGCGAACGCTCATCATCCCACACATGGGGCATCCAGCGCATCCAGCTCCATTCCTGTTGCTCACGCTCCTCGTAGAAGGCAGCGATCTTCACCTCATCTGGTGAGTGCCGCACAGTCACCTGAGCAATCATAACGCGCAATGCGGCAAGCACATGCTTGCGCTCGCCAACGATGCCGATGACCTTGGATTTGAACAACGGTAGTGTAATGGAAGCCTTGGATACCGTCTGAAAATCATGGGCCAGCTCATGTGCTGCCTCAATAAGCGGCTCCTTTTCGTAACCGTCGGCTCTTGGAACCTGCACCTGAATATGAAAAGGAACCTCCCCGGTTCCAATTCTTACATCGAGAAAATCTTCGTCCTCGGGAGACCGTTCCCACAAAGAACTGCTGCGACTTTTGACAACCTGGGCGCACAGTTGAGGATCACCATGTATATCATACAGGATTCGTACCTGCTCCTGTCGCTTCTCTTCCAGTTCTGCGCGATGCTTGTCCAACTGCTCACGATACATTCGTTCGCGCTCCTCCAGTCGCTGCCGATATTCCTTCTTATTATGAAGGTATACGAAGAAGGGAATGGTGTAGGAGCTAAGCATCATGAAAATAGTCACCATCTGAAACATTAAATAGTTGCTGTTAGCCATTTTACCGGTTCTGCTCATATAAATGTAGAAGCCAACAGTTACAGCCGTCATAATTACTGGGATAATAATAGAAATAATCGAAAAGGTTGGTTTGCTAGGCTCGGACGGCGGCCGCAGAATCTCCAGTTTCTCATCCTTTAGAGCAGGGCGAAGACGCGGGGATCGTTGATAAAGTGCATTCACGCCAAAAGTCCCCTTTCTATAAACTGATCAATTTGACCTCGTTTGAAGTCACGAGATATGGGTGTATTTACCCATTTTTTTGTTTTTGAAACAGAGTCCTTCGTCCATAAATCGGCGCCTCATCCTCTGTCGTAGAGAAGGTTCGTTGAATCCGGATCGTACAGCCCTCTCGCAGGCCTGCGTCCATCAGCAATTGCCTGTCATCCACCAGGAACCACAGACCATCTGGAAACTTGGCTTCCATCATATATTGCATCCCCTCACTCGGGGCCTCTCCAAATATTCGAATTCCGAGCATCAGCTTCAAATGCTGCACAGAATACTCATCATCTACATCAATATCGAACCAGTCACTTTCCTCTCTTCCTGAAAGTACGGTCAAAATCATCCCATGGCCTCCGCATCTGTTAAGGATTGTGTATGGGGTCTGGAGGAACTCCATCTATTTATTTAGCTGCATTCTACTATTACCTATTATATAGAAGCTCCACATTCATGGATTAGCAGCCGTCCCATATAACTGGTTGGTAGCCAATACATTCAAGAGCTATGTGATCATTAGCATGTTAGATTAAGTCTTGTGGCGTCCTTATAAGCTATATCTGCAAAATCAGTGTGGATTATATGTGCTTTCTATTATATATACTGTATGAACGTTAATCTGTTGCGCAAAGACTTGGACAGCCTCTAAATCCCGTCTTTTCCCACTCACTCCAGTTGCCTGGCAGCTCTCAGCCTGAACAATTAAGTGTAATACCACCTGAAGAACCCGCTAAAACGCTAATGTAACTGTACCCTAGCCCTATGAATCTGTCAATTTGTTACAAAATACCCATAGACCCTTATAAAATAAGTCTTAAGTAGTCTTTTTTATCTGAGAGAAGTGACTAGCGATGCGATTAATCACACTTCTCTTGTGGGAAATGGATTGCTCTTGGCTTGTTCACCAATCGTGCTTTGCTTGTAGTTCAAGGGATCGTGAGCACAATCGACAAAAATCCCCTAACAGATAATTGATTGTGATTTCATTCAATTGTGAACAATTTGAAAACTTTTATGACCTTTATGTTTTTATAAGGTGCTTTTAAGGTAATTTTAAGCAACGGCTTTTAGAATAAATACCATGAAATAACTCTAGCGAGGTGATTTCTTATGAAAACATTAATTACATTCCAAGACAAAAAAATCCCTGTGTACTTTACTCAAGAAAATAAACAGCCTATGCAAAAAACATTAAAGCTTCTCTCCAATACATTGGAGAATAAAATTAGCACTGGCAAACGTACTCTGCAAAAGTATTTGAATTCCTTGATCAGTATCGAAATTGTAGGCAGCGAAGCTATTCTGCACAGCATTAATGAGAATGATTCGCTCGCATTGTCCCTCTACTAATCTTAATCAGTAATCGAACATGGACGCAGTGACATAGACTACCCCCTAACTTCGCCGAAGCTTAGGGGGTAGTCTTATTGAATACATTATTGATATATTAGCTTCATATAGATTATAAATTCAATCTGATCAATTTACCATTGTACATCCGCTGCATTAGTTAGAGCAATCCTAGATTTGATAAGCATAAATGCTCAGCTCCTGATCATCCAGGGTGTAGCCTGTACCTGTGTGACTCCACCCCGTTCTCTCGTAGTAGCCCTCAAGATCTGTGCACAGGAACAACCGTGAATAGCCCATCTCGCGCGCTTCTTTCACAGCATGATTTTGTAGTAGATCTCCAATTCTTCTGCCTCGATGTGAAGACTCCACATGAAGACAGGCCATCCATGGAGATAAATCCTGTCTACTATTAAGATCACTTCTGAGTAATGCATACGAACCAATAATCTGTTCATCCTCCATCGCTAGATAAAATCTGGGTACTTCACTATCCGTACTGCAGGACTGAATAATACAATCTTTATAAAAGTTAAAATTAGATTCCGTTCCCCAATGCGTCCAGAAATATTGAACAGCCTGCTCAAGCAAGTCAGCATGATCACGAACATTAACGATTGCAATCATCTTGATCTCCTTTGCATATAAGTTTCGTCTATAGAATAGCACAATATGAAAATAGAGACCCGGATGGGTCTCTTCAAAAAGTTGTTGTTGTTACGTACCCTACAGCTTTCCTTACACTTTCCCCTTCATATGTCTGTGTGAGGACTGCACCTTGGCTCGCTCAATGCGAATCCTGAACAGCTGCAGCAGATTATGTCTGGTGTGCACATCCCGGCAGTTGTCCAGTTTTCGCAAGATAAACCGATCAATGGACATTAGACTCGATGCTCCTTTACAGCGTTCTCTGCCGCTCAGGTAAGTACAACCATCTGCGGTAATTATACCTTACCCAATATATGCCATTCCAAACCGTGTCTACAGTCAAGAACCCGTGCTGTCAACATCCAAGGAACACTTACGTAAGAGAGTCCGTTTCCCGATTGAGCATCGTACAATCCAAAGCCATCGGCCTTCTCTTTCAATTCTGAGCTTAAGCAAATCCATGAACATGAACTGCCCTGGAGGTCAGGGGCGGATTGTCACCGAGGTTCCAATGGGTACTAGCCCCGCGAGTTCAACTACATCGTCGTTGTACATTCTTATGCAGCCATGTGATACAGCCTGCCCAATCAGCCAAGGCTCGTTGGTACCATGAATGCCGTAATGCGGCTTAGATAGTCCCATCCAGAACGCACCGTAAGGTCCGCCCGGGTTGGCCTGTTTGTTCACAATGGTAAATTGCCCGTGAGGAGTCTGTGTTGCCAATTTTCCAACCCCAATGGGATAACCTCTGACGACCTTGCCATCCTGAATGAGATACAAGCGGAAGTCGGATAGGTCAATAATAATGCTGTACATATATCGCATCCCTCCTGTTAATCAATGTATGCAGATGAGGTTCACGATATCGCAAAGCACGGTCGACAGAACTCCACGCTGGCAGCGACTACACTACCAGCCCAAATCCCGACGCCAGCCCGTCTCCCTGCGACTAGCCGCAGAGCCACCACTTTGTCTCTTGCGCTCCTTTTGTGCTTCCTTACGTGCCTGGTACTCCAGCTCCCGGCGCATTTTCTTGAAGCTCTCTATTCTCTGCTGAGGGATCTGACCATTCTGTACTGCTTCTTTCACTGCACAGCCTGCTTCATTCTCATGACGGCAATCCCGATAGCGACAATTCCCTGCCACTTTATCAATATCTTCAAATGCTGCCGTTACGTCCGCACCATCGTCCCACAGCGTAAGCTCCCGCATCCCAGGAGTATCGATCAGCACAGCCCGGCTGGCAAGTGGTAGCAGATGCCGATGTGTAGTCGTATGTCGCCCTTTGCTATCATCCTCACGAATGCCCTGAGTCACCTGCTGCTCGGAGCCTGTTAGCCAATTGGCCATGGTTGATTTGCCACAACCTGACGAGCCGACCAGAGCAATCGTGTGCCCAGGCTGAAGGTAGCTTTCCAGCTCCTCCATACCTCGCTCCATTTTGGCACTGATCACGGCTACTGGCACACCAATGGCGACACTACTAATCTCGGCCACGAACGGAGTGGGGTCCTCGCATAGATCACTTTTGCTCAGTACTACTACGGGATTCGTGCCGCTATTCCATGCCATAGTCAGATACCGCTCCATTCTGCGCACATTATAGTCTCCATTCAGAGCCTGCACCAGAAAGAGTGTATCGACGTTCGCTGCAATCAGCTGTTCCTTCGTCTCCATCCCCGCTGCCTGCCTGGATATTCGGCTTCGACGCGGGAGCACCTGATGAATTACGGCATCATCCACAAGGCCAGTGCGGGTGATCATTACCCAATCGCCAACAGCAGGAAAATCAGACTGGCGTTCTGTCTGATGCCTGAATTTGCCGGAGACCCCACCCCAACACTCTCCTTCCTTGGTTACTAGCTTTAATTTTTGACCGAAATCCGCAATCACTCTAGCAGGCTGTGAGTTCTCCTTGAATTCCGCCGCCTGTCTTTCTGACGCTTCTGCTTGCGCTAGCAGCATCCCATTCCATACTTCGTTCCAGTCTTCTGTCCAACCATATTGGCTAAGATCTGTTACTTGATTATTCATTATTGTTCATGCTCCTAATCGTGTATTTAAATGTGTACTCTACCCATAACGACGACCATACTTAATTTGCCAGCCCGAATGAATCCTGAAGCCCTCATATCTCACCGAATTAGTGCATTTCAAGCTCCATTCGCGGGCTGCCCCCCGTTGCGGAACAACGCAAAAAATCCGCAGGGATATCCCTGCGGAGACTGCGCTGTGTATTCTACATACACGGCAACCAGAACCAATGCGTTCCACTTCAAACCTCATCAGGATAGACGACGCTTGGGACACAGTAATTCCAGTTATTACAAAATCGGAGACTCTTTAAAGAGACCTCCCCAATTCTGTAATGCAAAAACCGCAGGGAATCCTCCCTGCGGCTCAGCATTATAAACAGCTCAGACTGCCAATATTACAGTCTTACTGCTCGCTACTATTCCGTACGGGAGGCGATATTTACAATCTGAGCAATTCTATTCAGCTTCATCATAGTTACCGCCTCCTTCTTAAATTTAACTGGATTATACTTGTAATTGAACTGCTTTGTCAACCATGAACTTCCAAATACAGACCACAGATCCGCTTCCCCTTATATTCGTCCGTACTGATCACCGCTACAGAAGATGAGACAGCACTAATGGACCTGCTCCCAATTGGTCCACATTTCTGGCGGATTCAGCTCATACACATCATTCTCCCGATACATGAATTGATGCATGATGAATTCCCGTCTGATCGTGGCAAAATCATCATGGAACTGCTTGATCCAGACATTCAACTCCCGCTCCTCGTATTTGCGCCCAGGCTCCAGCTGCTCGGCAAGCAGCTTCAGCACGATTAGCTTTTTCTTATATTGAGCCGGGATCTGGCGAAGTCGTCCATCCTTTGCAAAAAAATTACGTTTCACAGAAGCCTCCATCCCCTCATTCACCTCCGGGTTCATCGCTGTATCATCCCCTTTTCCAAAAATAAACTGCACCGTTGCGGCCGCATGCTGCTTGATCAGTTCGGCATCTAAGCGAAAGTACACTGTATTTCGTTCCCTACGTTCCTTAATCAGCCCAGCTACTCTGAGCTTAGAAGCGTGATGCGTTACTGTAGGCTGAGATAAGTTGAGCTTCTCTGCCAAAGTCTGTCCATTCAGCTCCCCCTGTGAGAGCATAAGCAGCATTCTCATTCGAGTAGGATCAGCTAGCGCTTTATGGTAATTGATCATTTTATCCAGCTGCACTAATTTCACAACCTTTTAATTAGATATATATCTAATATATAAACATTTCTTCTCTCTTGTCAATTCTCGCTCCGAAAATTCATTCCTCGAGAAGCCAACAACTGCTCTTCCGCTGCAATCTCAGCTTAACTAGTAGCCTCCTCATGCAAATTCGGGGTAAACCCGGAGTTTTTTGGGAGCTTCGCTGGAAATCCGGCCATGATTGCGGTAGGATGGTAATGCTCTGGTATGAATAAAATAGTCTGTATATCAGGAGGTTGTACCCATCATGCAAGACATTATCATTATTGGCGGTGGACCATGTGGTCTATCCGCAGCTATAGAATGTGGCCGTAGAGGCCTGAAGTCACTCATTATTGAAAAGCATAACATTGTTCAGTCTATCTATCTGTACCCCACTAATATGCAATTCTTTAGTACAGCAGAGCTGCTAGAGATCGGAGACATTCCGTTCAGCTCATCTAATGAGAAGCCCTTCCGTCACGAAGCATTGGCTTATTACCGGAAGGTCGCAGAGCATTATGATCTACAAGTGAAGCCATATGAGGAAGCACATACCATCGAGAAGCAACCAGACGGCACATTCGTAGTACATACACTGAATCGACGCGGCGAAGCGCAAGCTTATGCTACACGATATGTGGTCGTAGCAACAGGCTACTTCGATCATCCCAACTATCTGGGTATTCCTGGCGAGGATCTGGACAAGGTTACCCACTATTTCCGTGAAGCGCACCCTTATACCAGAACACGGACAGCCATTATCGGCGGGAGTAATTCAGCTGTAGATGCTGCCATGGAATTGGTACGTGTAGGCGCTGAGATTGATATGGTCTATCGCGGAGACGAGCTCTCCACTCACATTAAGCCGTGGGTACGCCCGTTATTCGAAAGTCTTGTGAACAAGGGAAAGGTGCGACTCTATCTGGCCTCCCGTGTCACCGATATTCGTCCCCAAGAAATTACGGTCACTCCGTCTCAGGGGGAGCCATTCGTTCTGCCTAATGATTTTGTACTGGCTATGACTGGCTTCCGTCCGGATCGCAAGCTCTTGGAATCAGCAGGTGTACAGATGAATGATGACCTGAACAAGCCTGTCCTGAATCCTGAGACGATGGAGACGAATGTACCAGGCGTTTACGTGGCAGGGGTTATTGCTTCTGGAAGCAATGCTAACGAGGTGTTCATCGAGACAGGCCGCTGGCACGGAAAACTTATTGCTGAGCATATTATAGGCTAGTAGCAGGGAACTCTAGACTACAGATGTGCCCTATTGCTCTACGAGACTACTCACGAAGAATAGTTCTGCTAGAGAACCAAGTATTTAAATCACGTTACTAACTTGAAATTGGAGGGTGAACTGCTATGGATATCACCTCATTGCTGCTCCTCCTACTCGCTGCGTTAGGCATCCTGAGCGGGAATGCAACAGTCACAATCCCGATGCTCATCTTGTTGCTGCTGCGAATAGCCCATGTGAATCAGGCCTTCCCCTGGCTGGAGAAATACGGCCTGACTATAGGCATCATTATTCTGACGATTGGCGTAATGACTCCACTCGCTAGTGGGAAGATCAGCATGAATCAAGTGCTCGAATCCTTCACACACTGGAAATCGCTACTTGCGATCGTGATCGGCATCCTTGTTGCATATTTGGGGGGACGGGGAGCTTCTCTTATGTCAAGTCAGCCTACAATCGTGACCGGGCTGCTGATCGGTACCGTTATCGGCGTCGCGCTCTTCAAGGGCGTTCCCGTCGGCCCACTTATTGCTGCAGGGTT
Source organism: Paenibacillus massiliensis 2301065 = DSM 16942 (assembly GCF_000377505.1). GTDB lineage: Bacteria > Bacillota > Bacilli > Paenibacillales > Paenibacillaceae > Paenibacillus > Paenibacillus massiliensis. The sequence continues at coordinate 459,072 of NZ_KB898185.1, forward strand.
GTTGTCACTGTTGATCGGAAAAGTGTAGTTTGAAGCTACACCCCTATGATGCTATACTGCTCAGGTTCACTTGCCCGGCCTATACTTATTTATACACAAAGGGTCCCCGCGCAGCCTATTACAGGATGCCGAGGACCCTTGTCTTACAGATCTGTCTCATCTGTCCATAGCTAGTGTGTATGTTCTGGAAGCTGCTGAATATTGTACAGCCGGGCGTAATCTCCCTCACGCTGCAGTAGCTCCTCATGTGTACCCTCTTCGGTGATCCTCCCCTCCTGAATGACAATGATCCGGTCCGCATGGGTAATCGTGGACAGACGATGTGCAACGATGATCGTCGTCCTCCCTTCTGAGAGGCGTAATAGTGATTCCTGAATCTGATGCTCCGCTTCCAGATCCAATGCGGAGGTAGCCTCATCCAGGATGAGTACAGCAGGATTCTTCAGAAATACACGTGCAATCGCAATTCGCTGCTTCTGTCCACCCGACAGCTTGACTCCGCGTTCACCAATTTCGGTATCGTAACCTTGAGGCAATTGCTCGATGAAGATATCTGCGTTGGCCGCTCGAGCGGCAGCTCGCACCGCTTCCTCATCTGCGTCAGGGTTGCCAACTCGGATGTTATCATGGATCGATCCGCTGAACAGGAAATGATCCTGCAGCACCATTCCCATTTGGGAACGCAGACTGCTGAGTGTCCACTCTCGCACATCCAGTCCATTCACCAGCACGGCACCTTCCTGCACATCATAGAATCTCGGCAGCAGACTGATCAAGGAGGATTTGCCGCCCCCACTCATTCCCACCAATGCTATGGTCTCGCCACTACGGATATGTAGCTGAATATTTTGCAAAATCCATGAACTTGATGTCTCATACTTGAAGGAGACCTGCCGTAATTCTATGTCCTGGATCGGTTCCTTGAGCTCCTTGGCCTGCGGAGCATCACGAATATCGTAAGGCTCCTCCATAAGCTCCATGACTCTTTCCAGCGAAGCGGAAGCCTGTGTCAATACCGTAGAAGCATTCACTAGGCGCCTTAGCGGATTATACATTCGTTCCAGATAGCCGAAGAATGCCACGAACGTTCCCAGCGTCACCTCACCCTGAATAACAGCGTAGCCGCCATAGCCAATGACCAGCAAGGGCGCAATGTCAGTCAACGTATTGATAATCGCGAAAGTCATGGCATTCCAGCGTGTCTGGCTCAGTGCCTTTTGCAGAAATTGCTGATTGACCTGACCAAATTGCTCACGCTCATAGCGTTCAAGTGTGAAGCTGCGAATGACAGCAATGCCCTGGATACGTTCAGTCAAATAGGCCTGAATTCCGGCTAGCGCCTTTGAGCGATCCTTCGTAAGCTGCTTCAGTCGTTTATACAGTATTTTCACAGAGATCGCATACAGAGGCAGGACAACAAAAGCCGCAATCGTCAGCTTGAAATCCATATAAATCATGAATCCCAATGCCAGCAGTAGGGAGAAAAGATCCAGCCAGACATTCATCATGCCGACCTCGACAATGTTTTTGGTCTGCTCGACATCGTTGATGAACCGTGAGATCGTGTCGCCCGTCTTCCGGTTATGATAGAAACGCAGTGACAATCGCTGTAGATGATCGTACATGCGATTGCGTATATCGAACAACACGCTGCTCGTAATCCATTGTGCAAGGTACTGCCGTGCAAATTCCACTGGGCCTCGTAGCACAACGAATACCACGGCAGCCCCGCCAAGCAGCCAGAATAATTGGCTGATCTTCTTCTCCGCACTTATGCTCTCCTCCAGCAACAGATGATCCACCGTATACTGGATCAATAGCGGCAATAGTAGCGGAATGCTGAACTTGATAACACCAATGGATAATGCTGCTACAATACGTAGTCGATAGGGCTTGATAAAGCCCAAATACCATTTCAAATCCTTCATGCTTCCCCCTTCTTATCCATTCCTTGCTCGGGCGACAATCTCCAAGGCATATTTATCCAGCCGCGCTGCCATCAGGGTAATGGTCATCGGAAGTCCCAAATCAAGCCAGCCCTTATGAACCTCTAGCGGGTCTGTTACAAAGTCAGTGAGCGCATTCATATCCCAATAGGGATGGCTTGCTTCCTGCAATCCCCCAGCGTTAAGGTAGCTATTCATAAAGGAATCTGCTATCTTTTCCCCTCCAAGAATGGCGAGATTCACCCGGCAGTGGCCTGTATCCGCTCCAGCAGGTCCCATACAAGCGTTCACCCAATCAACGACCCCACTAATTTTCCCTTGATCCCAGAGCAGGTTGCCAGGATGGTAATCACGGTGGATGAATACAGGCTGATAAGCAGGCGACCCCTGCTGTACATGATCAATAATGAACTGCCAAGCCTCAGGCTCACGGCTCCAGCTCGGTACCCGAAGCTCTGCGGCTGGCGTATACCTGGAATAGCTCCAGGTTAGGCTGGCGTTAGAGGCGTGTAACAACGCTAATAATCTCCCCATCTCTCCAGCCCACAAATGGCAAGGCAGCTCTGGCGGAGCAGGCTGAACATAAGGCTTTCCTGGCAAAAAGGACATAAGCACAGCTGGCATTCCAGCTATACTACCATCTGTATCTCGTGCGATCGCAATAGGTACAGGAAGTCCTGTAGTCGCCGCCGCTCGTAGTGCTTCACTCTCGTGAACGGGCAGATCAGGCTCCTGCTGCAGCCACGCTGCGTCTGTAAAAAGCCTCATTACCACCGCCTGATATGCCGGTAGCCTGTTCGCATCAACAGTAGCATCCGAGATATTGTCAGGTCGAGGACCCGCATACTGTGTCAGATCGCTTGGGCCAACGCTCCATTTCAGCATTTGTGCCGAGGCACCACCCTTCAGTTCTCTGGACTGCAGTGGGACCCCAACATCTATCTCCAGCACTTGTCGCAGCCAGTTCGTGGCAAGACCACCAGTTGGCCGTGTTCGTTCATAATCTCGCTCCAAAGGCTATCCCCCTTGCTCTCAGGAACAGAATGTCCGCACCTGCCAAGCTGTATTTCAAGCGTGAGTATGTTATACTCAAGTCGATTTACACCGTTAGCAGGAGGAAATGCTATGTCCCGACAGTTTGTAACCGAGGCCGTAATGCTCGCCATCTACGGTCAGTTGCTCTCAGCAGCCGAGCCTGTAGAATATATTGTACCCTATACCTCGTTTTTGGAATTATATGAGCTGCAGGAGACGTCCGATCCCCTGATGGACAATACCGCGGATGATGAGTATGTGAAGAAGAAGATCCGGGAGTTGGTCGGATACCTGGAGGAACCGCTGAATCAGAAAAAAATCAGGCGTGCTCTGCTGATGCCCTGGGGCGTCAGCGCTCCGATCCTGGTCGGAGATACTACCGCAGTGACGATTGTCAATGCCGTGGATGCTGCACAATTCGGGGATGATTTTGATCCGATCGAGACCGAGCTTGTGCTTACGGCCCAGCGCAGACAGCTCCCTCTGTTGACAGACCAGATTGAATGGATTCAGCGCCTGCTGGAGCATACCATTCCCGTGCAGGTCTATGATATCGAAGATTTCGAATTCGCGCTGGAGGACCCAATGTTGCATCAGCCTTAGGAGATTATGTACTTCCCTTGAGACCCAAAAGCGGCGCAAGGTGCACGGAGTAGGTCTCCCGTGGCCCTGCAGCCGCTCTTTTTGCATGTAATCTGAATCAATTTCACAATACCTTTAGCTCCTTCAAGCAGGACTACTACAGTCACAAAAATCAACTTGAATGTTGAATGAGCTCTGTCATTGATTCGCTCTAATTAACCCTCGGATTCCTCCGCGTAATTGTACACAATGTCGTCATGCTCTTGCAGATAATTCACTTCCACCCGGTGTCCCTTCAAATACCAAGAGTCCTGATCCTCCATATAGAAAGTAAGCCCCCCGGCGGTATTCTCCATGACAGGACGCTGCGGGGATTCCACTGATATACCCAGTGAAAATCCGGGATGCAGGCCACCACCTGAGCTGTAGCGGGCAAATAAACGAATGCTATCTCCATCCTTCAGCCCCAGCTCCTTCTTGTACCAAGCTGCTGCCTGTTCAGTCACATGGATACTCATATGCTGCCGTTCATCTCCTTATCCTATCTCTAATGCTTAATTTGATTGCATACTCGTATTCTATCATAACACCGCTTCGACGATTAGACCAACCAGTTGATAAACGGAAGTACGGGAAGCACACTTGAATTTTTTGTGAAAAAGGTTTGACAGTCGCCAAAGCCTAGTGATAAGATTCAACCATAACGAGATCAAATTCAAATTTATGACAGCATCGAATCATCTGTTCGGGGATAATGCTCTGGACACCGATGGTCAAGATGACTGACAAGAAAGGGGAATCCGGTAATGATGATTGTATTTACATTTACTACTCAACCAGCAGGTCATTCATTACAATTGCATACCGGAGTAACCGAACTGTCGTCGTCAGAGGAGTCCTGCCAGTAGGTCTGATCCTTTAGCGTACATAATTGCGTCAGGTAGTTAACGGTTACTCACGTCTACACCTGAGCACGCCATATGACATGCATCCAAGGCATATCGTTTGCACACGGTATGTCTTTTTTGTTGTCTTTTAAGCATGATTTCTCATGGCGACAGGTTCACTTTTCGTGAAAGGAAGCGATTTTACATGTTCTCAGTATTAAAGAATTTGGGATGGTTTTTCAGGCAAGAGAAAAAACGCTATACCGTTGGCCTCATCTTCCTCATTGTCGTTGGCGTATTGGAGCTCATCCCCCCACGTCTGCTCGGCACCACAATTGACGAGATCAGCAACGGCTCGGTGACCTGGAATTCATTAACTCAGACAATCCTGCTCATTCTAGGCATGCTCGTATTAATCTACTACATCACCTACATATGGATGCATAGATTATTCGGTGGTGCCAATCTGGTTGAGAGCTTACTGCGCAGCCGCTTCATGCGACACCTGCTCAGCATGACCCCGCCCTTCTTCGAGAAGAATCGGACAGGAGATCTCATGGCGCGAGCCACGAACGATCTACGTTCAGTAGCAGCTACAGCCGGATTCGGCATGTTGACCCTGACGGACTCCACAGTCTATTTGGCCACTGTACTGATCGCCATGTGTACTTTGATCAGTTGGAAGCTTACACTTGCGGCCATTATTCCCCTGCCATTCATCGCCCTCGCCATGAGCATATATGGCAAGGCCATCCATCAGCGTTATACGCTGGCACAGGACGCCTTCGGAGATATGAACGATCAGGTACTGGAATCGGTCGCTGGCATTCGGGTCATTCGAGCCTATGTGCAGGAGCGGCATGATGAGCGTAGATTTGCCCATATTACAGACGATGTCTACCAGAAAAATTTGGCCGTCGCCCGCATGGATGCACTGTTCGAGCCGACCATTCGTCTATGTGTGGGACTCAGTTACGTCATCGGGCTTGGCTATGGGATTCATCTTGTATTTCGCAATGAAATCACACTGGGTGATCTGGTCTCCTTCAACATGTATCTCGGGATGATGATCTGGCCTATGTTCGCCATCGGCGAGCTCATCAATCTGATGCAGCGCGGCAATGCTTCTCTCGATCGCGTCAACGAGACGACCTCTTATCAGCCTGATGTGAAGGATGCAAAACATCCCGTTCAGGTCAGCCATCCCGAATCCATTGTGATGAAGGACGTGACCTTCCGTTACCCATCGTCAACGATGGATAACCTCAAGGATGTCCAGCTTAGGCTGAAGCGTGGGGAGACACTTGGCGTAGTAGGCCGTACTGGTAGTGGCAAGACGACTCTGCTGAAGCAGCTTCTACATGAATATCCTACAGGGAAGGGTGAGATTCTGATCTCGGATACACCTATGGAGAGTATTGCAGTAGATCAGCTTCATAGCTGGCTTGGTTACGTGCCGCAGGAGCAGATTTTGTTCTCCAAATCCGTCCGCGACAATATACGGTTCGGTAAGCCTGGTGCAACGGATGATGACATTATGGAAGCCATTCGTACCGCCGCCTTTGAGCGTGATATTGTGAATTTAACAGACGGACTGGATACGCTTGTAGGGGAAAAAGGCATTGCACTATCCGGCGGGCAGAAGCAGCGTGTATCCCTAGCGCGAGCCTTCATCGCGGACCCTGAAATTCTCATCCTTGATGACGCCTTGTCTGCAGTAGATGCCCGTACCGAGGCTCGCATTATTGAGAATATTCGAAGCAAGCGCGCCGGTAAAACAACGCTGATCTCCACACACCGTCTGTCCGCTGTAGAGCACGCAGACCATATTGTAGTGCTGGAGCAAGGCCGAATTATTGAGGAAGGAACACACGAGGAGCTGCTGCGTGAGCAAGGCTGGTATCATGAGCAATATTTGCGCCAGCAGCTGGAATCGGACCTTTCCTCCAAGGAGGTTAAGTAATTGAAACAGAACATAGGCAGGAGATTATTCCAATACGCCTTGACGACTAAATATACATTCATTGTAGCCCTCATCGCTCTGGCGATCGGTGTGGCTGCCGAGCTGGCGGGGCCATTCCTTGCCAAGTCCATGATTGACAATCATATGCTGGCTATCGAGAAGCCTTTTTATCAGACCAACGATACCCATGAAGCAGCTTCCTACAAGGGAGAACACTTCAAACGAAGTGACCGCTTTACACCGGAAGAGCCTCGCGGCCGCGAGGTACGTATTCTACAGGCTGGCTCTTCCTTCGTATTCGTCAATGAGGTTGTATCCATCGCGGAGGGCGAGCGCAGCTTCAGCGACGGGATATTAACGATTACCCGTGGCGGCGAGACATTCCGTTACCCAGCTCAGGTGCTATCCACGGGCGAGCTGTATGCTTTCTACCAGCCGGAATTGCCGGGAATCTACCAATTGATTATGTGGTACTTCGTATTCCTCGTTATCTCGATTTTCGCTGAATTCGGCAAGACCTATTGGCTTCAATCCGGTGCAAATCGGGTAATCCAGAAGCTTCGACTCGATCTGTATGCGCAGATTCAGCGTTTGCCGGTGAACTTTTTTGACAACCTGCCTGCAGGGAAGGTCGTATCCAGAGTTACCAATGATACCGAAGCGATCAAGGACCTGTTCGTAGCGGTGCTAGCGAATTTCAGTTCAGGCATCGTGACCATCGCAGGAATCTATGTGGCACTGTTCATTCTGGATCTTCGTCTTGGATTGATATGTCTATTCCTTGTGCCGATTCTCGTTCTGTGGGTGGTGCTATACCGCAAAGTGGCTACACGCTACAATACCATCATCCGCTCCCGACTAAGTGAGATTAATGCCATTATTAATGAGTCCATTCAGGGGATGTCTATCATCCGAATCTTCCGTCGGCAGCAGCAAACGCTGGATGAATTCGAGACGCTGAATAAAGATTACATGAAGCATCAGAATAAGATGCTGAACCTAAATGCACTTACCTCCCACAATCTGGTGAATGTGCTGCGGAACTTCTCGTTTGCCATCGTACTGTGGTACTTCGGCGCAGGAACACTGACTGGCTCCTCCGCGATCTCGCTCGGTGTACTCTATGCATTCGTAGACGTACTAAGTCGGCTATTCCATCCGATTACAGGCATGATGAATCAACTTGCGGCTCTGGATACATCCATTGTATCCGCCGGGAGGGTATTCAAGCTTATGGATGAAGACGGAGAGCCTGTCACAGATGGCTCCATGCCACGCTATAAGGGTCATGTGGAGTTCAAGGATGTGTCCTTCGCCTACAAGAATGACTATGTACTAAAGAACATCTCCTTCACTGCCAAGCAGGGGCAGACAGTTGCTCTCGTCGGACATACCGGCTCTGGCAAAAGCTCGATCATCAATCTGCTCTTTCGCTTCTACGATCCGCAGAAGGGAAGCATCACGATTGATGGTCAGAATATACGAGAGCTTCCCAGACAGTGGGTGCGCAGCCACATGGGAATCGTGCTGCAGGACCCTTACCTGTTCACAGGAACAATTGCCTCCAATGTCAGTCTGGACGATGAACGGATTACCCGTGAGCAGATCGAGAAGGCTCTGCAGGATGTAGGCGCAAGCAAGCTCTTGCAGCATTTGCCGCAGGGCTTCGATGAACCTGTCCTAGAGAAGGGGAGTACACTATCCGCAGGAGAGCGTCAATTGATCTCCTTTGCCAGAGCGCTTGCCTTCGACCCAGCCATTCTCATTCTGGATGAAGCGACCGCGAACATTGATACCGAGACCGAAGCCATCATTCAGGCAGCACTTGAGGTGCTGAAGAAGGGGCGTACGACCTTCATCATCGCTCACAGGCTCTCTACCATTCGGAATGCAGATCAGATTCTGGTCCTGCATCAAGGTGAAATTGTGGAGCAAGGCACTCATGATGAGCTGCTTGCCGGTCAAGGTCGCTATCGCCAAATGTATGAGCTACAGCAAGGAAATGTAGGCGGTACGATCCAAGATGTGAACCAGTCAGCTCTTGAAGCTGACGGCACTCATGCGAAGGAGCAGCAAAGCGAGAAAGTCACCGCTGGAGCTGTTCAGGGCTCTAGTGGGCTGAGACCCTCGACCTCAGGCGGCACAGCCTGAGCTGCCGTGAATGCAGAGTGATTCGAAGCAAAGTTCAGATTCAGTAACTGCTGGCTGATAAAGGCCGGAAATGTAAATCTAACCGTTTAGTAGTGATATCCCCTTCTAGTAGACATGAGAAAAAAGACATCTGGTAAGATGGATTTAATCTTGTTGAACGGAGGGGATTATTCCATCCTTCCATCCTTCTGCGGCAGCAATGCTTTGATTCGGAATGCCATGCGAAGACGCAACGTCTCCTCCGGGTCCTTCAGGCTGCGACCGATAATTTCCTCGCATTTTTCCAACCTATAGATCACTGTATTCCGATGAATGTACAGTCTCTTTGCCGTCTCGGCAAGTTGGCAATGGGCCTCCAAATAAACGGATAGCGTCTGGATTAACATATGATGATCCTTGAGCGTCTCATCCTCGAAGCCCTGCATCGTATCGGCGTAAAATTTCCGTAGATGCTCAAGAGGGATCATACGCAAAATCTCCGGCACTTCCTTCGGATGATACATCTCGATAAACCGTGTCTTACCTGCCATGCCGCCGAAGTAAAGGGCTTCGTTCGCCTCTTTGTAGGAGACAGGGATCTGGGCGAGTGGCTGTGCATAGCTGCTGAAACCAAACGACAACTCCGAACCGAAATACGTAGCAATTTTCCCCTGAAGGTGTTCCAGCAGCGCAAAAAAAGAAGGTTTGAGTGTTTTCCATTCCTCGACCATTGGCATGAGCAATACGTAGGCGCGATCGTGAGTGAACAGATGTAGCGGATAGCGAAAATGGACCAGCTCCCCTTCAAGATGCTCAGCGATCCGGTCTTGTTCGGCTTTATACTGCATAAATGAGCTCGTTTTATCTCTGCCGTCGAGTTTGCCGACTGCACAAAGATAGCGGTGATCAATGGATAGACCGAATTCCCTTCCTCGGCTGGCGATCTCCTCGCTGCTTGAAAATGCCCCTCCGATAAAATTGGTAAAAAACTCATTCTGGATGCGCCGGCGATTTTGCTTGAGCGCATTGTCCTTCATCAGCTCGAAAGCAATCACGTTGGTTGCCTGTTCAATAGTCAGAATACTAGAACGTTCCGATGGCGAAACAAATCCTTCAATACAGAGGTAGTGTAGTTGTCTGTGGGTATAGACGGGAAATAACGTCAGTGTCTCCTCTTCTCCGCCCAGCAGGGAAAAAGCAGTGAAATTGGATGTCTCCACATGAAAACGACCGCCGGCAGATAATAACGCTTCGAGCCGCGTGGCGGTGGAGGCGGTGCAACGACCAGATATCCGTTGAAGGTAAGGACCCAGTAAAAAAACAGGTAATCTCAACAAGGAGGACAACTGATCCAATAGCTTCGGGATGCCCTGGCCGCTCATGATATGCTGGGTGAATTGTCGATGTGTCTGCATAGCGTTGTGCAGCTCGGTTGTCCGCACATCAAGGATATGGCTCAGCGACTTGTTGACAATATCGCCGAGCGAAGGCTCGACGGGCAGCTCCATTAGCGGTAGGTCCAACTGGTCAGCAAGCGTGATCGCCGATTCGGGAATGCTGCCGAGGAACCGCTTGCTTTTGATGCCTAAAGCCGCGCAGTTCTGGCGGCTCATTTCCCGAATCAATTCCAACAGCGCTGGCAGATCATCCTTTAAGTGAAAAGCGGTCGTAATGAGTAATTCATTGCTTTTAAGGTATGGAATGATATCTGGGGCGTCCATCATATTGACCGTGTGAACTTCCCGATTCAAGCCCTTTGCTCCCGCGACGATCGTTGTTCCGTCAAATACGGGTAATTTCAGCAGATCATCCATTTTCATCATTCTCACGCCCCCCTTTAGTTAACATGACCAACAATTACTCTGATTCTTCTACATTTTCGTGAATGATTTCCCTTTTGTTTTATTTTACGATTAATTAATAGCATTGCCAAGTTAAACAATATAACACCGATTGGAAAGCTTGGGCTGCCAGATTGGGGGAGATTACATTGATGATCAAACAACCGAAGCCGTCCGCCTTATTCGAACAGGTCGAACATATGATTGAATGGCTGGCTTCGCATGGGGAAGAACAAAGTGGCGGAGTAACACGGTTGCTGTATGACCCGGCTTGGAGCGCGGCCCAGCGGGCGATCGAGGGAAAAATGAAAGAAATTGGACTAACCGCACACTACGACGATGCCGGGAACCTGTTTGGACGTGTCTCTGGACGTGATCCAAAAGCGCGGGTCGTACTGACAGGATCGCATGTAGATACAGTGACCGGAGGCGGAAAATACGACGGAGCTTATGGCATCGTCGCTGCACTAATCGCCGTGCAATATTTGCTTACACATTACGGCCAGCCACTCAAGCCAATTGAGGTTGTGTCCCTATGCGAAGAAGAAGGAAGCCGCTTCCCGATGACCTACTGGGGTTCCGGTAATATTACGGGGGTGAAGAGCCGCGAGGCGGTTCACAACATCAAGGACGCAAAAGGCGTACCGTTCGAACAGGCGATGCGCGATGCCGGGTTCGGAACAGGTCAACACCCGAAGCCAAAGCGCAAAGACCTGGAATGCTTTATCGAATTGCATATTGAGCAAGGCCAGGTGCTGGAACGGGAAGGCAAGTCGATCGGCGTCGTCAGCCACATCGTTGGACAACGCCGTTATGATATTACAGTCCATGGTGAGAGTAATCATGCCGGCACGACCCCAATGCAGTGGCGCCGAGATGCCATGTCTACGGCTGCCGAGCTAATTCGAATACTGACGCATCGAGCCAAAGCAGATGAGAGCGGACTCGTGGCTACCGTGGGTCGAATGGACGTTCACCCCAATGTCGGTAATGTCATTGCACGCGAGGTCACCTTTAGCCTGGACGTGCGCCACAGGGATGCAGAGACGATTCGGAACTTCTGCGAGGAATGCTTCGGGGAATTCGAGATGGTTGCGGCCGAACAAGGAACTCGCGTCGTGTGCTACAAATGGATGGATGAGCCTCCGGTAGCAATGGATCCTGCTCTAAACGCGATTGCTGAGGACATTTTAAAGCGCGAAGGCATTTCATACAAAACTATGACTAGCGGGGCGGGACACGATTCGCAGATATTCGGAACGTATTGTCCAACCGCACTGTTCTTTGTACCAAGTCGGGACGGCATTAGCCACTCACCCGCAGAATTTACGGATACGGAAGATTTGCAGCGCGGCGTGCGCTTGCTGATCGACATGCTGCACAAGTTGGCTTATTGAAGAACAATGAGGAGGCGGTTACGAGATGACGAAGTACCGGGAAATTCATGCACCTTTGAGAACAATCATGACACCAGGGCCAGTTGAGGTCGACCCTAGAGTTCTGCGAGCAATGGCAACGCCGATTCTAGGCCAATTTGATCCGGAATTCACGCGAATGATGAACGAAACTATGGAAATGTTAAGACAAACATTCCAGACGACGAACCAGTGGGCCTTCCCTGTCGACGGTACTTCCCGCTCTGGCTTGGAAGCGGTACTGTGCAGTCTGATCGAACCGGGTGACAAAGTACTAGTGCCCATCTTCGGCCGCTTCGGCCATCTGCTGACCGAGATTGCCGAACGCCATGGTGCAGAGCTTCATCTAATGGAATGTCCTTGGGGAGAAGTATTCGACCAACAGGCGGTCATCAACGAGATTGAGCGAGTACAGCCGAAAATCCTGGCGATTGTGCATGGGGAGACTTCGACGGGCTGTATGCAGCCGTTGGACAAGATCGGCCCGGTCTGCCGCAAGCTCGGCGTATTGACAGTGGTTGATGCCGTCGCTTCAATCGGTGGCACCCCAGTCAAAGTGGATGAATGGCAGCTTGATGCGGTTATCGGCGGTACACAGAAGTGCATTTCCGTACCTTCTGGCATGGCACCCATCACATACAACGAGCGGGTTGAGCGCATTCTGGCGAGCCGAAAAAAAGTCGAGCGCGGTGTCGCAATTGAAAGCGACCATCGGGACGTGGCGCAGCCGATTCGCAGCAACTACTTTGATCTAAGCCAGCTACAGGATTACTGGGGGCCGCGTCGTCTGAACCATCATACGGAAGCAACGTCTATGCTGTACGCGCTGCGCGAAGGCCTGCGCATCCTGCTTGACGAAGGGCTTGAAGAACGCTTCGAACGGCACAAGTTGCATGAAAAGGCGCTGATGTCCGGTATCCGTGGTATGGGCCTAGAGCTATTCAACGATGTGGCATGGAAGCTGCCAGTCGTGACGTGCGTGAAGATTCCGGAAGGTGTCGACGGCGAGTCCGTACGAACAATGCTTCTGAATCAGTTCGGTATCGAGATCGCAAGCTCATTCGGCCCGCTGCATGGGCAGATTTGGCGAATCGGCACGATGGGCTACAGTTGTCGCAAGGAGAATGTGCTATTCGTTCTGTCCGCGCTGGAAGCTGTGCTGATCCGACATCATGCCCCGATCGTGATTGGGCGCGGAGTGCAAGAGGCACTGGACGTGTATGAGCAGGCCCAATCAGGTACCGCCGTACTCGCCTAAATGTGACCATGGTGCAGAAGATGTAGCCCATAGGCCTCTTGCTGTGCACTTGTATTTTAGGGAAAGATAAGGATTCCGGGAATTTCCGGAATCCTTTTGTATAAACTCAGCTTTGTTCAAGGAACCCCGAGTGCGTAATAAATCTGCTCGGATACCATCTCAACGAAGCTCCAAGCGGAGTGTGAAATATGAACAATATCAACTGGCTGCGCTCAGGACTCGCAGGGCTGCAGTGGCTCTTCTTCTTATTTACCAACACGGTAGTCATTCCAATCACGGTCGGAGCAGCGTTTGGGCTACCGCAGGAGAAGATTCAATTTCTGATTCAATGCTCGTTTGTCTTAACAGGGCTCGCTTGCGTAATTCAGGCAGGACTCGGACATAAAAGAGCCGTCATGGAAGGACAGTCTGGCTTGTGGTGGGGTGTCATTCTAAGCCTTAGTGCGGCTGCACCGTCACTGGGCATTTCGTTGACGGAACTGGGCGGTAGCCTGGCCGTTGGAATCTTGATCTCGGGTGTGGTCACCATTCTGATCGGTGTCTGCGGGCTAGCTGCTCCATTGTCGAAACTATTTACGCCGGGAGTGATGGCTGTGTTCATGTTCCTGCTCGGCTGCAGGCTGAACATGATTTTTCTCGAAGGCATGCTCGGCATTTCATCTGGGTCATCGTCTGAAGCCACAGCAATTCAGCCAGCCGTGTTCCTGTTGGCTGCTGCCGTTGCCTTTTTTGTCGCAGTCTTGTCAGTAAAAGCCCGGCCCGCGATCGGGCAGTATGCACTGCTGATTGGTATTTTGGGCGGATGGGTGCTATATGCGCTTAGCTTCGGCAGAGACGATGGAGCATCCAATGTTGGAAGTATAGACATGGGCTGGTTTCCGCTCGGTGGGCCTACGGACGGACTGAACGCCGGTGTGGTAGCGATTGCCGTTATCGCCGGGCTCGTCAACGCCTCCAATACGTTTGGCGCACTGAAGGGAACGGATAGTATTTACGAGCAGGAAGCATCAGGAAGGCAATACAGACGCTCCTTCACGATCAGCGGTGTGCTCGCAGTTGCCTCGGGATTACTGGGACTTGTCCCCTACGCTCCCTACGTTTCCTCTGTAGGCTTCCTCCAGCAGACTCGTATCCGGGATCGGCTTCCGTTTGTAATCGGTGGTCTTTTGTTCGCGGGCATCGGCCTAATTAAGGCGATCAGCGGCGTATTGACGCAACTCCCGCTCAGCATCGGAAGCGCTGTGCTTCTCGTGACGTATCTGCGATTGCTAGGCTCCTCCCTGCAATATTTCGGGCAAATTCGTATGGATGCCGCCAACCTGTACCGAACAGCAGCACCTTTATTCGTAGGGATCATCATTATGGGATTGCCTTCCGAATCGTTCACTTCACTGCCCGCCCTACTGCGGCCGCTACTTGGAAACGGTCTGCTGGTCGGTATTTTACTCGCATTACTATTAGACCGGCTTCGGATCAGCTCTTCCCCACAAGATCAGGCGACTACCTTGAGGAAGATTCAAATCCCTGATACGGTAAAGTCTCATCGTTCCCGTAGCACGCTTACTACGAATTTGAAACCGAAAGGAGAACAGCAATGAGTACGAAAAATGAGAATCAAACGGAGGGATTCCAACTCCACACAAAGTCGAAGATGGTGTCACCCATGTCCGACCAATGGAGAGCATTCGTAGATACTTCCATGAAGCGACCCGCCAACGGAACAGGGTTACTCACTGGACTAACGTTCGCAGTGAAGGACGTCTTCGATATCAAGGGCGCTACAAGCGGAGCCGGCAACCCGGATTGGCTTCGCACACATGAGCCTTCGGAATCTACAGCTCCTTCAATATTGGCATTACTAGCAAACGGCGCAAGGCTTGAAGGCACGACGCAGACGGACGAATTGATGTACAGCCTGAACGGAGAAAACGCCCATTACGGCACGCCGATTAACCCCCACGCACCAGATCGAATTCCCGGGGGCTCGTCAAGCGGCTCGGCCGTAGCTGCTGCTGCAGGACTGGTCGATTTCGCCGTAGGAACGGACACAGGCGGTTCGGTGCGCATTCCATCATCGTATTGTGGCCTATACGGCTTCCGTCCGACGCATGGAGCCGTATCCGCGGAAGGAGTCATTCCGCTGGCGCGAAGTTTCGATACGGTTGGCTGGATGAGTCGGTCTGCCAAGATCTTGCTCGACGTGGGCAGGGTCCTATTGGAACAAAATCCAGCTAATTCTGATGGTGAATCGAGCTTAAGCATCGAGAGTGAACACGACATAGATCTCCTATTCAATATCAGTCCCCCCTCATTCACCCGCTTTCTCACGGCGGAAGAAGCCTGGAGCCTGCCCGAACCGGATGACCGTTCGATCCTCCTTGCGAAGCTACATGGTCTCGGCGACTGGGAGGATAACCACACGGCTATCCGATTAACTGAGCCTGAAGAGAGCCTGGCAGACTGGTCGGCGGCGTTCCGTGTTCTTCAAGGGCTAGAGATCGCGCGTGAACATAGCGAATGGATCGCAAAAGAACATCCGACATTTGGGCCGGGCATTGCGGAACGCTTCGAATGGGCCGGTACACTGGAGGAATCCGCAAGCGCGGTTGAAGCAGCTTTACGTGCTCGTGTACAGCGCACGCTTGTGGAACTGCTGGGTGAAGACGGAATTCTGGCTATACCCACTGCACCTGGCCCAGCTCCACTGTTAGGATTACAAGGTCCAGAAGCTGAGGCATACCGAGCGAAAACAATGCAGCTCTCCTGTATTGCGGGACTTTCCGGTCTGCCTCAGGTTACCGTACCAGTAATCCGTCAGGACGGACTGCCGATCGGACTATCTTTTATCGGCGGTTTGAATACGGATCTCCAGTTGCTGTATTGGGTGACTAAACATTTTACAGAAGAGGTGCATGGATGAAACTCGTGACGATTACGCACAAGGGACGGGAGCAAATTGCTTTTTTGACGGATCGGGGCATGATCCCCCTGGCTTGGCTGAATGAACAGGAAGGCACAGCTTGGAACACAGACCTCTTCACGCTACTGCAACAAAAACGACTGAATTCGCTGCGCCACTGGTATACCAACGGTGGTCAGGAGCACCTCGACAAAGCCCCTGCCCTGCTCGCAGGCGAAGTTTCTTACCGCGCACTTTACAGTCAGCCGGGCAAAATCATCGGCGTCGGCATGAACTATCTGGCAAAGGCGATAGAGCTGTCCGGGCGTCCTCCTGAGGATGAGCCAGTTATTTTCCTCAAGCCGGATACATCACTGATTGGCCCTGGTGAAGCGATCCATCTCCCCACTGGAGCCGGACAGATCACCGCAGAGGCGGAGCTAGCCATCGTCATCGGACACACGTGCAAGAAGCTCCGTGAAGAGGAAGCGATGAGCGTCGTAGCTGGATATACGACAGCACTCGATATGACCGCCAAGGATATCCACGCTCGCAATCCTCGGTTTATGCAGCGTGCCAAAAGCTTTGACACGTTCCTGAGCCTTGGCTCCTCCCTATCCACACCTGACGAATATGACAATCTACCTGATCTTGAGATCGAGACCATACTCAACGGCCAAGTCACTCACAGCAATTCTGTTAGCCGAATGATCTTTTCCCCCGCATACCTGATCTCCTTCCTGTCACATGTGATGACGCTGCAACCGGGAGATGTCATTTTGACGGGGACACCGGGGTCGGTCGTTATTGAGCCAGGAGACGAGGTAGGATGTCGGATTGCAGGGCTGGAGACGCTGAACAATTCGGTAGAGCCAACTCCACCTTTGTAATTTTTCATTCAAAAGATTGTCTCAAAAACAATAACTAACATATATATAACATTATATGATATATTTTTTTGTTCAAATCCAACAAAAAACCTGATTATAATTTACGTTTTTGTCAATGCATTGTGAAACCAAGGTGATAAAATAAGAATCAGTAATCACGAGATAGAATACATTACATATTAAAGTTATGTTATCTAACGATGATTCAATCACCTGTGGTGTATGCAAGGAACTGGCAGAACGACTTAAGTAATCTTGAAGGCGATCAGTTCAGCCTGCGCACCCCATAAAAAAGAGGGAGTGGAGCCGAATATGTCTATGAATTTGACAAGTCGTGTGTTGGAGGAGACACCATTGCAAGAAAATATCAGTGTGGACGACTCCCTAAAACCAAAGCGGGAGAGCGACAGAACGATTGGATCGGTCTCTTACATGTTTATGTGGATTGGGGACGGTGTAAATCTCGGTAACATGACACTCGGCGCGAGCCTGATTGCTGCTGGCATCGCAACGCTTAATCTCTTCCAGACTGTTGTAGCAGCGATCATTGCAATTGGCATCATTTCGGTGCTCTTCGCCTTGAACGACCGCTTCGGCTACCGGACGGGTATACCTTATGTGGTCCAGTTACGGATGTCTTTCGGCATCAAAGGGTCCATCATCTCCTCGTTCCTGCGCGGTGTCCCTGCTATCGTCTGGTATGGCTTCCAAAGTTGGGTCGGAGCAACTGCACTGAACGAGATCGTCAAGGTGCTGAGTAGCGGAAGCTTCGATAGCATCCCGATTTGTTTCGTGGTATTGCAGGCGGCTCAGATTGTCCTTTCGCTTTATGGCTTTCATGCGATCAAGTGGGTGGAGACGCTTGCCTCTGTCGTCATCATGCTAGCACTTGTCTATGTATTCGGCATACTACTCAATTCCCACAGTGCCGCGATTACCGAAAATTGGGTAAATGCACAAGGCACATGGGGACTCCCGTTCTTCGCCTTCATCATGGTGTTCCTCGGCAACTATGCAGCGATCTTCCTGAGTGCAGGTGACTATTCCCGTGAGCTCAAGAGCGGTATTAGCAACAAAAAACGCAGCATGCTGTATTTCTTCCCCATCATTATTGCTTATGGCTTCGTCCTGACAATCGGAGTCATGATGGCTGCTGCCACAGGCATCTCAAATCCGGTCAAAGCATTTGCGGTCATCGTCGACAATCCTTATATCACCGTCGGTGTATCGGCCTTCATCGTCATTGGTGCGGTTGCCGTCAACATGGTCGCCAACATCGTGCCGCCAGCTTACGTTATTTCACTCGTCACCAAGCTTAAATACAAAGCTTCTGTCATTGTAACCGGATTGCTTGCACTCTGCTCCTTCCCGTGGGTTCTCGTGCAGGATTCCTCCGCTAAAGGCTTGAATACATTCATCCTGATTTACTCTGCTTTCTTAGGTCCGATTGTCGCCATTATGTTAGTCGAATACTACATCCTTCGCAAACAGAAGGTCGACACGACAGAGCTGTACCTAGAGAATGGCTCCTTCAAAGGCTACAATCCAAGCGCCATGCTCGCCATGCTCATTGGAGCTGGTGCGGCCTTCCTGCTGGTCGACATCGGCTGGATCATCGGATTTACCGTTGCAGGTATCGCATATCTTTTGCTAAGCAAGCTAGCATTCAAAGGCTCATCTTTCAAGAAGGGTACGATTTTTGAAGAATCTGTCTGAACAATACATTAACACCACCTAATGAGGAGAGATGTGCATGGAACGTTATGATCTGATCGTACGTGGCGGCAGCGTGGTGCTGCCGGATGGGGTCACGAAAGTCGATGTCGGCGTCAAAGACGGAAAAATTGCAGCGATTGCCGCCAAGCTAGTGGGCGAAACGGAGCACGAGTGGGACGCAACTGGATTCCATGTACTTCCTGGTATGATCGATGTGCACGTCCATTTCAGCGAACCAGGCCGTGAGCACTGGGAAGGCTTCACGACTGGATCAGCCATGATGGCTGCCGGGGGCTGCACCACGTTCTTCGACATGCCTCTAAACGGTATTCCATCAACGGTACATCAGGAGGCGCTGCTCGACAAGGCACGTCTTGGAAATGAAAAGTCGCTCGTCGATTTCGGTCTATGGGGTGGACTCGTGCCGGGCAACGAAGACGATCTGCAGCCATTGGCGGAATCCGGTGTAATCGGGTTCAAAGCGTTCCTGTCCACGACCGGCAACAAGGAATTTGAAGCGGTCGACGATATGACACTGCTGACTGGCATGAAAAAGATTGCAGCACTCGGCAAGGTGCTGGCCCTGCATTCCGAGAGCGCAGCAATCACCAACTGGCTGAAAGCAGAAAAAGAAGCAGCGGGGCTCGTGAGCGCCGACGACTATCTAGAGACACGCCCGATCCTGGCCGAAGTTGAAGCCGTGGAACGCGCACTCTACTATTCAGAGATAACGGGTTGCGCGCTGCACTTTGTTCATATCAGCTCGGCAGCGGCTGTAGGTAAAATCGAGGCGGCTAAGGCTCGCGGCATGAATGTAACGGTTGAGACATGCCCGCATTATCTGCTCTTTAGCCACGACAGTCTACGCGAAAAAGGTAGCCTCGCCAAGTGCGCACCTCCCCTGCGAGAAGCAGACGAACAACAACGGCTGATTTCCCTGCTAGCAGAAGGAAAATTCGATATGCTATCGTCAGACCATTCGCCGTGCCCATACGATATGAAGGACCCGAAGGACTATAATCTCTTCCAGGCATGGGGCGGCATTAGCGGCGGTCAGTTCACATTATTGTCAGCGCTGGAACTGGCACAAGCACAAGACATTCCGCTGGAGCAAGTCGCCGCTTGGACAGCTTCGAATCCGGCGGAGCGCTTCGGTCTTGCAGAGCGCAAAGGTCGTATCGCCATCGGAATGGATGCGGATTTCGCCATCGTTGACCTGAACCAAGCGTTTACTGTAACGGAAGAGAACTATTATGCTAAGCATAAACAGAGCCTGTATATCGGACATACATTCCCGAGTAGTGTAATCGGCACGATCGTTCGTGGTCATATCATCGTTCGCGACGGCGAAGTGGCGACTGCTACGGCGAAAGGTAGCTGGCAAAAGCCAGTCTAGACGAACATCAAGAGACCTGAATTTATCATTTCGCTCCTGAAAAATAGACAGCATAAAAACTCCCATCATACGTAGCCATAGAAGTTTTTGCTTCTTCTACTTCTACTATGATGGGAGTACCCTTGGGCCTTCAGAACAGCCCAGCCTTAGTAACGTACGGTACCCGGGCTCGGTTGAGGTAGCTTGGTTCCTGCTACTGGCTTGATGGTTACTTTATACTTACTGTCCACCAGCGTGCTGGTTTGTGTATCGGTGATGACCTGGATATTCATCTCCCCAGGCTTCGGACTCAGCAGCTTGTAGTAGACCACAGCCTCTGTATCATTTACATACTCGATATGATCAACTGCAATCCCATAGCCTGGGTTCGGTGCATCCTTACGTGTCAAAATGACCTTATTCTGGTGATCGTTTTGCTTCTCGATACTCAGCTCAACTCGCTCCTGAATGACTGGCTCTTCAGGCTCAGGCTGTGGCTGTGGCTCATTCTCTACAGGCTGGTTCATCCGGTCTACGAATTCTATCGCATTATAGACCATTTGAGCAGCTTCCATACGAGTGACTCGCTGCTGTGGCAGGAAGTTCTGGTTCTCATCCAGACTGGTAATCTTCGTCAGTAGCAGGAATTGAATTGCCTCCATACTGTTCGGGTTCATTTGCTTCTCGTCAGCAGCCTGGATGTACATTTTAATCGTTGGATACTGTCCAGTTGCATTGATCCCCTCATATAGGGCCTTGGCAAATTGCTCCTTGGTCAGCACTGTAGCAGGCTTCGCATCGGACAACGCAATACCATTCGCCTTGGCGATCTCATAAGCATCTGCATACCATGTCTTGTCATTCTTAGCAACGATAGCTTGGTCAGT
The DNA here is from genome assembly GCF_000377505.1 of Paenibacillus massiliensis 2301065 = DSM 16942. GTDB lineage: Bacteria > Bacillota > Bacilli > Paenibacillales > Paenibacillaceae > Paenibacillus > Paenibacillus massiliensis. The sequence goes on from NZ_KB898185.1 coordinate 479,896, forward strand.
CCCCTCTACCTGCAGCTTCAGAGCATTTACGATCATTTGTAGCCCCTGAGCCGCTGTCAACGAGCCCGAAGGGACAAATTGCTGTTCATTCACACCGGATACAACTCCTTGCTGTTGGAGTGCTTGGACAATTTTTGCGTCTTGCGGGTTGCTAATATCGCTGAATGCCGCCGCCGCTGTGGCAGCTGTTAATGAGCAAGTAACCACCAGGGCCATTATCGTTTTTTTTGTATGCTTCATATTCATACCTCCAGATCTTCTCTTTATTATGGATAGATTTCTCAAAATGATGTTCTCTATTCTTACAGACGACATGGAAGACGAATATGTTTCAGTTCATTCGCAAAAGCATCTGCTCCCTCCAACGGCTAGAGAAATAGCAGCCTAGCACCACCCACAACTGTACTCGGTCAAAGTACCACTAATCCAAGCCACTACATCCGCTCAGGTGCCTGAATACCTAGCAGCTTCAACGTACGGGACAGCAACATTGCAGTCACAATCGTCAATTCCCTTCTCCAGACACCACCACCATCTATTCGCTCCTGGTGGTAGAAGCGGTTGAAGGCCTGAGCCGTATCAAGCGCGAATCTCGCTAGCTGCGAGGGCTCCAGCCGTACAGCAGCCCGCTCAAGCGCGGCCTGATAGGTAGCTAATTGCTTCAGCAAGCTCCAGCCAGCCTCACCTAATGTCGGAGCTGATTCCTGTGCATCATTGTTACCCATGCTTGCATTTGCAAGGCCATCTCCACTCGAATCAGAAGCTCGTGCAGACTCTGCCGCTGCAGCTTCAAGCTTGCGAAGAACACTTTGTGTACGAGCGTACGTGTATTGGAGATACGGACCCGTCTCCCCATCGAACTGAACCGCTTCCTCAAGCGAGAAATCAATCTCATTAGTCCGATGATGCTTCAGATCACCGAATATAATAGCTCCTACTCCGACTGCTTCTGCGATAAGCTCGCGCTCGGGTAGCTGAGGGCTCTTTTCTTCAATCACCGCAAGCGCCCGCGCAGCCGCTTCATTCAGAACCTCCTCCAGCTTGAGCACCTTACCACGCCGAGTGGACATTTTCTTACCTTCCATCTTCATCAAGCCAAAAGGTACATGCTCGCAAGCCTGTGCCCAATCATATCCCATTCGCTCCAGAACGGTGAATACTTGACGGAAATGCAGCTGCTGCTCGGCGCCAACCACATACAGCAGGCGATCAGCCTCCATGTTATCATGTCGGTATATAGCGGTCGCCAGGTCCCTTGTTGGATAGATGGTCGTTCCATCCTTCTTCAGAATCAGGCACGGTGGCAACTCCAGATCATCGAGCCGGACCACCAGCGCCCCGTCGCTTTCCTCCAGCAGACCTTTCTCCTTGAGGGCCTCGACTACAGCACCCATCTTGTCATTATAGAAGCTCTCACCGAGCACATGGTCAAAGGTAATACCAAGGCGGTCATACATCCGATTGAATTCCTTCATACTAATGGTCACAAAATAGTGCCACAGCCGCTGTGCCTCCGGATCACCCTGCTCCAGACGTCGGAACCAGTCCCGGGCCTCGTCCTCTAGCTCAGGCTGATGCTCCACTTCCTCATGAAAGCGAACATATAGCTGCAGGGAAGCACCGATCGGATCGGCTTCCAGCAGTTCATCAACACCCCACCGCTTATAAGCTACAATCTGCTTGCCGAACTGGGTGCCCCAATCCCCCAGATGATTGACACTAACGGTCTCATATCCGGCAGCTCGCAAAATGCGATATAGAGCTGCACCAATAACCGTCGATCTCAGGTGTCCGATCCCGAAGGGCTTGGCAATATTGGGCGAGGACAAGTCAATAACGACTCGTCGACCTTCACCCAGTTGAAGAGACCCATAGCTATCCTGGGACATCTGCTCCAGCAGCTTAGGAATATAGGCACTCCGCTCAAATGTCAGATTGAGATAAGCTCCTTCAGCCGAGGCGGATAATCCACCTTCATTCTCTTCCTCGTTCAGTCTTTCGGCCAGCTCTGCGGCGATCCGCTGAGGCGCAAGCCGCAGCCTCTTCGCGAATCGAAAACATGGCAAGGACACGTCGCCCCATTCCGGGCGAGGAGGCGTCTCCAGCAGGTGGATCAATTCCTCCTGCGACTCCTCTACGTACTTGGATAACAGTTGTGCAGCAGCTTGTATCAACATGACAGGTTCCCCCTTTTTTATAAAAGCAAATTTATTGCCCCGCAACCAAAAAAGCCCCCGTCTCTATAAAAGAGACGAGAGCCTAAGTTCCCGCGGTACCACTCTTCGTGAAGAACGAATGCACAGAATCGTTCCTTCCACTCAAACAACGCATAACGTGCGCCACCCGTTCAGACCTGCCTGTATGACGACAATCCATCCCAAATGCGGCATAGACGACGAGCATACACTGAATCTGACGTCTCCCGAGTGCGCTTCACCATGTTTCCCATACCGGCTCCCACCTTCCCGGCTCGCTACAATGGGGATTCACCTGGCTACTCTCCCGTTCCCAGACGTTGGATATTCATATAATGACTCACATTATAGAACAGTTCTGTTGCCAAAAGCAACCTCTACATTACTATTGATGAGAGGCTGGTAGCTATCGGCCATCCATACCACCAATGTCATAAGTTGACATGTAGTCGAAGAATCAAGCAACGCTCATGATGCGGCAGGCTTCGGCACAACGGAGGCAAGCTTCAGCGCATGCCTGGCAATGCTCGTGATTATGCTTACCGCACTCCCTGGCACAGGCCTCACAAGCCTTGGCACACAGCTCGCAAATCTCTGCCGCGAATTCCGTTCCACGACCAAGAGACTGTGCGGCAAATGAACAAATATCGGCGCATTCTCTTGTCAGTCGCAGGCAGTCCCGCAGCAAGGCCAGATCGTATTCCTTCAGACTCGATACATAGCAGAGATTGCATGCGTTCATGGCTTCCAGGCATGCCTCAATGCTTTTATGATAAGAATGATTCATTACACTACCTCCTGGTCGATAAAATACTGTATACCTTTTTACCCATCAGGTACAAAGACTAATCACCCCTTCGGGCTTTCATGCCTGATCCTATGCAATTCATAACAGCATATCAATGTTCACGCGATCCGGCATGTACGCTATCATGATTTCTCCATATGTCTCCTTACCCCGTGACCCGATTACCGTCACACCAGTCGCTTCAAGCTCTGCACTAGCTGCTCCTTATCAAAATGCTCACCAATGAATACAGCAACGTCTCTGATTTGTCCCTGCGGCTCGACCTTCATAAAATCAGACTCTCGGTAAGCGTACTGGAACATGAACCGTCCACTCGTGTCACTAAAGGTCAGAATCCCCTTGGCTCTATAGATATCTCGCGGCAGATTGCGCAGCAGCTCCTCAAAATGTACGCTATTCACCGACTTATCAAAATAATGCGTATACACCATCACATGCTCATGCGATTGGTGGCTATGCCCGGATGAAAGCTGGGCATGCTCATTCCCATGCTCATTCCCATGCTGATGTCCATGCTCATGATTATCGTCATGATTGTACTTAGGCTCAAGATCATGTGTATGCACATCATTATGCGAGTGATCCTCGTGCATATCCTCCTGATGCAGTTCACCATTCGACTCCTCCGAAGAAGGCGTATGGAAGAGAATTGCTGGGGAGACTTCGCAATGCTGGGCCGGAACGATCAGAGCATGGGCATTCCACTGCCTTAGTAGCCTTTCCAGTTGTTCCTGCATCGAAGCGTCAATGCGGTCCGTCTTATTCAAGATTAGAAGGGATGCGCAGCGAATCTGCTCCTGCATCAATCTGTAGGTTCTGCCTTTCTGCTGTTCGTACAGATCGTATAAATGGATAGCGTCCACTACAGTAATAAGCTGTTGTAGGGCCAGTGGCGTGTATAGCGAAACCTCAGCCACTGCATCTAGAATCTCCATCGGATTTGCTGCTCCGGTAGCCTCGATAATGATCAGCTCAGGGGACTCCGTACTGACCAGACTAGCCAACTGAGTCGTCAAATCATTGCGATAAGAGCAGCAGATACAGCCGCCCAGAATCTCTGCCATTGGGATGTCGCTTGCAATCGTTTGTCCATCCAGGTTCACATCCCCAAGCTCATTCATTACGACTGCTGGACGCTTACCTTCACGCTGAGCCTCCGTCAGCATCCGGGCAAGCAGTGTTGTCTTGCCGCTACCCAGAAATCCGGATAGGACGTATACAGGTATTGATTGTGTCATCATGTTCCTCCAACATATCTAATATGCAATTTGTATGTTTCTATTTATATTGAAGCAAAAAAACAACCTGGATACGAGGGTCCAGGCTGCTACCTATGCAACCTATTCAACCATTAATGGTGTAAAGTATGTGACATCTGTTCCCATTTTAGCATGAGAGAATGTAAAATGAAACATAACATCTCAAGCTCAAACACTATCATACCTGAAAGGGAGATTATCCAAATGGCTGACCTATCACCATCTCAACCCACAACACGCTCTGTCGATGAGCATCGCGCAGAAGCACCGCAGCAAGTAGCCTGCATGGTCATTACCGTATCAGACACGCGCACGGAAGAGACGGATACAGGCGGGCAGCTAATGATGCAGCTGCTACGTGAGCATGGCTATGCGATTAGTAAGTATACCATCGTCAAGGACGAACCGGAGGTTATTCGCCAGTTGCTGGTAGACGCTGCAGCTGATCCTTCCATCGAGGCAGTTCTTCTCACGGGCGGAACCGGCATCGCTCCTCGTGACGGCACCTATGAAGCCGTAGCTTCCCTGCTTGAGAAGACACTACCAGGCTTCGGCGAGATCTTCCGCATGATCAGCTATCAAGAGGACATCGGACCTGCAGCGATGCTTAGTCGAGCAATCGCTGGAAGCATCGGCACAACGGCCATCTTTTCCATGCCAGGCTCCAGAGGGGCCGTCAAGCTGGCGATGGAACGCCTCATTTTGCCTGAATTAAGGCATGTTATGCGCGAGCTGTACAAGAAATAAAGGAACGCTGGCACTTGTAGCTTGTCTAAATCTGTTCGAATTTGCTACTTCCTGCGCTTTCCCGAGAAATAATTACTTGTTGATACACACAAGCATACATGAGGAACTAGCCATTGATGCAAATAAGGGCCTGCCCCATTTCATGCGGAGCAGGCCCTTATCTTGTGCTATCATACTCGATTCATGTTCAATGCCTATCAATACCCTAATGCTCGTCGTTCTCTGTGGACATATAGCTGTCAATCATCTTCTGCTTCATCTCCCAGATCTTCTCACTCAGATTGACCCGGTAAATCTCAGGATTCAGCTTCCGCAAATACTGCGGCCAGAAAAGTTGTAGCTGCTCACGATGGTAATCACGAATTCCCTCCAGAGATGGCAGCTCATATACCTGCTCGCCTTCTACGAAGATCGGCTCCAACATAGGAATCGCCTCATAATGCTCTACATATTTCTTAAGGTAAGAATGCACAGGATTGAACAGCTTGAGTCGTTTGCCGTTACGAGGGCGCTCCTCATCCGGGAAAAAGATATAATCAGCGATCGCCTTCTTCTGCTTCGGATCGACGATCCGGTATACTTCCTTCTTGCCTGGGGTTGATACCTTCTCCGGGTTGCTGGAGATTTTGATCGTCGGCACCATCACACCTTCAACCTCTCGCTCTACCAGCTTATATACGCCTCCTAGAGACGGCTGGTCTGAAGCGGTAATGAGCTGAGTGCCCACACCCCAGGTATCAATGCGGGCTCCCTGAGCCTTCAGGTTAAAGATCGTATTCTCGTCCAGATCATTCGAAGCGACAATCTGCACATAATCCAGACCAGCAGCATCCAGCATCTCGCGTGCCTGAATGGACAAATATGCTAAGTCGCCGCTGTCCAGACGAATCGCATTCATCCGCTTGCCCTGCGACTCCAGCCATTTGGCTGTCTGAATCGCATGCGGGATGCCGCTTTCCAGTGTATCGAACGTATCGACCAGCAGAGTCACCTGATCTGGCAACACCTTGGCATAGATGTCGAATGCCTCCTGCTCGGACATAAAAGTCTGTACCCAGGAATGCGCGTGCGTACCTTTGGTCGGGATGCCGAACCGTTCACCCGCCAGCATGTTGGAGGTCGCGTCGAATCCAGCAATGTAGGCTGCGCGTGCTCCCCATACTGCCGCATCTGCCTCCTGCGCTCTGCGAGTACCGAACTCAAGCAGGATATCCCCTTTGGCCACTTGCTTAATGCGAGAAGCCTTGGTCGCGATGAGGGTCTGATAGTTCATGAAGTTAAGCAATGCGGTCTCCACCAGCTGTGCCTCCATGATCGTCCCTTCTACCCGGACAAGCGGCTCATTGGGGAACACCAATGCCCCTTCCTTCATTGAGTACAGATCGCCGCGGAATGAGAAATGACGTAGCTCCTCCAGAAAGCGGGGATCATAGTTCTCCTCCTGCTTGGCCAAATACTGAATATCCTGCTCTTCAAATCGAAGGCTCGCAATATAATTCACAATTCGTTCCAGACCTGCGAACACAGCATAGCCGTTACCGAAAGGAAGCTTCCGAAAGTAGGCCTCGAACACCGCCTTGCGTTGGTGCGTTCCATTCGCCCAATGGGCATACATCATATTAATCTGGTATTTGTCCGTATGTAGCGCGAGACTACTTTGCATCGTAATCATCCTTTCTGCCATGCCGCTTCGGCATCCGTTCACCATGAACCATGAACCATGAACCTGAGTCTGTAGGAGTGGAGCCACATTGCGGTTCCACTCGTTTATTGCTGTATGTCGATAGCCACTTAGAGCCTTGTGATGTAACCGTCCCAGTAAGCCTTTATACTACGTATAATGGTACGTCGTATAACCAGCTACACCGTGAAGATTATGTTGCCAGTACAGTATCCTCAGCGCGCTCTACCTTAGCCCCCAAGCTACTACTGAAGTGTCCGAGCGCCCACTGGTGCCCCGCCTCATTAAAGCTGGCGACCGCATCCTCGTATATGGTGATGGCAAAGCCCTTATTGTAGGCATCTACCGCTGTATGCAGCACACAGATGTCTGTGCACACGCCAACCAGATGCACCTCTGTAATGCCCCGCTCACGCAGCTTCAGCTCCAGATTCGTGCCACTGAAGGCGCTGTACCTTGTTTTGTCCATCCAATAGATACCGTGCCCCAGTTCCATGTACACCGTCGCCAGCTCGCCATACAGCTCACGACCTGCCGTCCCACGAACATTATGAGGCGGGAACAGTGTCGTTTCCGGATGATAGGCATCCTCTCGCTCATGCAGGTCTACCGCCATGACGACGAAATCCCCTTGCGCCACGAAAGCCCGGGTCACAGCAGCAATACGCTCATTCAGGTCGACGGCTGGCTGGCCGACGGGCAGGCTTCCGGTTACAAAATCTTGAGTGTAGTCAATGACAATCAGAGCCTTCATACTCCCATCTCCTTTACGATATCTCAGGTATAGATCGACAAACGCGGAATGCGGTCACTAAAACGATATAGCTGTGCAGGCCGCTGCGAATACTGATTCGAGCTAAGAGGTGTTCCGGACTCATCCCGAACCTCCTCCAGAATCCCCTGCCTGCTGCGTGTAGACGTTATTTTGCGGATAAAATTCGGTTCCTCAAAGTCAGGCACAACCGTCTGAATAACCTGATATAGCTCACCTAGCGTGAAGTGTGGCGGCAAAAATTGCTTCGCTATCGTCGTCTGCAGCATCTGCATCTGAATCTGGCGATAAGCGTCTGTGATAATCTCCTTGTGGTCGAAGGCAAGCTCCAGCTCCTCCAGAGCTTCCTGCACCGTGAACAGTCCAACCTCGGATGCATCATCTGCAGCCTGCCGCTCCTCCAGCATCCATTCCTCTACAAGCGCAAAGAAGGCATGTGATATAATCCATCCGCGTGGATCACGGCCAGGCTTACTGTACACTCCAAGGTACTCCAGATGACCGCCGTCGACCCCAGTCTCCTCCATCAGCTCACGCTTGGCCGCATCATACATGGATTCCTCCTCCTGACAGAACCCCCCTGGTAAAGCCCATCCACCTTCATAGGGCCAGCGACGACGCTTGATCAGCATCACCTTCAGCTCACGTAGCGGCAAGGTCTTGGTTACCGTCTTGCGCTCACGCTTCGTTAACGTAAACATGACGATATCGGCAGGCGCTCCGTCAGGTGTACGGTATTTCTTTACATCGTAAGCATCCTTCTGTCTCTGTTCATGATCATGATTCTTATTTGAACTCATTCTCATCACCATATTATATCATTTTGATATTTTCATTATGACAAGATTACAGGAAAAGTCAACCCTTCTCCTGCAACCTACTCTTTGGGATGGACCGGAAAGTAGCTGTAGCAATGGCTCCCACGGTATCGGCACTGTCCCTGATCTCTGCTTCCGTTGTTAGTGTCCGTCCCCCTTCATGCACGACACGAGCCGTTATAATGAGCTCGCCCTCCTTCATGGCAGAGAGAAAATGAACATTCAGATTGGTCGTTACACAGGCCCCCTGTGGACGCAGGGCAAGTGCTGCCATCCCCATCGCCTGATCCATCAAGGATGTCAGTACACCTCCATGAATGATGCCCATCGAATTCGTATGCTGGAGCCCAGCCTTCATGGCCAGACGCACACGTTCACCGTCATACCCAAGAAATTCACAGCCAAGCAGACCCCAAAACCGGTGATCTCCATCTTCAATCATGTTGCTTAGAACCTCTTCCATGTCGGAAACCCCCTTCTCTTGCTAATTAGTCCATTTTGCACACAACCTGAGTCCAAAAAAAGTACGGAAGCAGCCTCGCTTCCGCACTTGCCTGTTACTTGTACCGCTCTATCCTTTAATCGCCGCAGCTGGATGGAGGAGCTTCGCTCCCCGTCTCAACATGGACCTTCTCGGATACCGTATCCCGAATGGCCGACATCACCGATTGTAGAATATCATTAATCTCGACCTGACTCTGCTGGAACTCTGTCACGATCGGAATGTTGTCCAATTGCTCCTGTAGCTCCTCCAGCTCCTGTTCGATCTTGGCGACCATCGTCTGATTCCGCAGTGATTCAAAGGCAACAATCTCCTTTTGTTTCTTCTTCATGGCAGAGATCAGCTGCTGAATCTGTGGATGCTTCTGCACCTTCTCTTCGGCCTGACGGAAATGCTGGACCTCCTCGCTGCTCTGCAGCAAGCGTGCAATCTCCCCAGCCTTTTTCAATATATCTTCACGAACGACAGGGTGCGCCTGGCCGTTTGAGTTCTGATGAGGCTCTTTCGCCCCATGCTCCAACCGTTCTTCTGACACAGTCGATCGCTCCTTTACGATGTATAAGCTAATATTGTTCTGCTGAAATGCTTAGACCTGCTGGTAGACACCATTATTGCGCTACAGGTGTTGCTACAAGATTACCCTTGATGTACCAAGTCAGTGCATCTGTAATCTCCACTTGTACGAAGGTACCGATCAGATCGGCGGCTCCTTCAAAATGCACCAGCTTATTCGTGCGTGTCCGGCCTGCCAGAACCTGTGCATTATTTTTGCTCTCGCCTTCGACCAGTACCTCTACGATCTGCCCCCGCATCTTGTCATTGCTATCCTTGCTATATTCCTTGATGGTATCGTTCAGGCGCTGCAGGCGTTCCTTCTTGATCTCCATCGGTACATTATCCTCCATGATCGCCGCAGGCGTACCCTCACGTGGAGAATAAATATACGTATATGCCATGTCATATCCGACCTCTCGTACCAGTGACAGTGTATCCTCGAATTGCTCATCTGTCTCCCCGGGGAAGCCCACAATGATGTCTGTGGTCAGAACGACATTCGGTATAGCCTGTTTGATTTTGTACGCCAGCTCCAGATAATGTTCTCTAGTGTATTTGCGGCTCATCTTCTTCAGTACGGCACTGCTGCCAGACTGCACAGGCAGATGGATATGCTCCACCAGATTACCGCCTTTAGCAAGGACATGGATCAGATGATCGTCGAAGTCTCGCGGATGCGACGTCATAAAACGAATGCGCGGAATATTGATCTTACGCATATCATCCATCAGATCCCCGAAGGTGTATGCCATATCTGTAAAATCCTTACCGTAGGCATTGACATTTTGACCAAGCAACGTAATTTCCTTGAAGCCTTGACGGGCCAGCTCCCGCACCTCCGCAATGACATCCTCGGGGCGACGACTTCGCTCTTTCCCCCGTGTAAATGGTACAATGCAATACGTGCAGAACTTGTCGCAGCCGTACATGATATTCACCCATGCCCGCATGCCTTCCCGCTTCTTGGGCAGGTTCTCGATGATATCGCCTTCCTTCGACCATACCTCTACGACCATTTCCTTGCTAAATAAGGAGTCCTTGATCAACTGCGGCAGACGGTGGATGTTATGTGTACCGAAGATCATGTCCACGAAGGCATGCTTCTGAAGAATACGATTCACAACGTTCTCCTCCTGCGACATGCAGCCACAGACGCCCAACAGCATATCTGGCTTTTCCAGCTTCAGATGCTTCAGATGTCCCAGCTCTCCGAATACCTTATCCTCTGCATTCTCACGAATAGCACAAGTATTCAGCAGAATAATGTCGGCAAGCTTGCGATCCTCGGTTGGTCGATAGCCCATTTGCTCCAAGAGACCCTTGATCGTCTCTGTATCATGCTCATTCATCTGACATCCATAAGTATAGACCAGATAATGCTTATCCTTACCGAGGTGCTTCAGTTCATCAGGCACTGCATTCTCATACAGGACCCGAACATCCTCCTTGCCCCGCTTTTTCTCATCTCTATGATTGGGTGTGGCATTGATCTGTATGTTACGTCCCTTGATTCGATAGGTTGTTTTGCCGTCAGTCTCACTGATGACCTTGGCATCGGAGAAATCAAAATATTTGGAATAGTCCTTCGTATTGTCAGACATAGATATCTCACTTCCTTTTCTTTCAGGGTACCTTTTTTAGCCTATATTCGAAGACCACGATCGTATTGACTACAATAAAGCTCTAATCAAAAATTATAGCACAAACCCCTTGACTATTCCATGAATGCCCGCATAAACGAAGCTTTATACAGTAATACCAGCTCTCTTTATCCAGTAATACCAGCTCTCTTTCCACTGCACTCATCTTACCTCCTACATACTTTTCACTCTGCATTTTAATACACAGGCTTCATCTGTACTTTTGTACTATTAATGTAGGCCTCAGATAAGGTAGCCTCAGATGGAATTCCATACTTGAACCGTGAAAAAGCCGCCCCCAACGATACCTTTGGATGACGGCTGCAGCCTAAGCTAGCTGTATTCTCCTAACCGGTAGACATGTTCTAACAACCCTGCAATGCGCTCCCGGGAATCAGATAGGGTACCATAGAGAAACTCTACTGTGGAATCCTGTAATCCCGCATACCCTGCGATTCCGTTATTGGGTTAATCCGAGATCATGTGGGTGTAATTACACTTATCGAATATACGTTTCTTTCTAATATGTATCTATAGTACCAAGGGGCGATCCCGACAAGCTCAAGCTTGCGGAATCGCCCCTTAGTACACCTGCGGCTTCTCTCCGCAGGCAGCTCACCAGTACAAATGACAGTGAGCATGGTTCATTTAATTATTATTCTACGATCTCAGCAGTATCACCGTTGTTAATGCCTGCTGCATTCGCCTCATCTGTATCAATGTGCATGTCCAATGCAAAATCAGGGGATACACGAGCAATGACATTCTCGAATACTACACCACGCTCACCGTTAAAACGTACCTTCAACAGCTGCTTGTCTTGAATGCCCCAATTCTCTGCATCTGAAGTATGGAAATGGATATGGCGAGCAGCAATGATTACGCCCTCCTCCAGATCTACTTCTCCAGCAGGTCCTTTTACTTTGACCCCTGGTGTGCCGTCAATCTTACCCGATTCACGGACAGGCGCTTTTACACCGATCGCAAAGGAATCTGTACGGGAAATTTCAAGCTGGGAAGCTGGACGTGCTGGTCCCAAAATACGAACCTTCTCGAAGGAACCCTTTGAGCCAATTACAGCTACAGTTTCATTAGCTGCAAATTGTCCTGGTTGGGACAATGGTTTGAATTCTGTGAGTTGATATCCTGCTCCGAACAGAGCCTCGATATGCTCTTGAGTCAGGTGAATATGACGTGCGGATACGCCGACTGGTACGATTTTGCTCATCGTAAAGGTCACTCCTTCTTCTCTATACACGCTTATGCGTCATGGACCATTATACTCCTATTTGTAAGGGAATGAAAACCTTCCTGTCGGATGTTCGTAAAAATGTCGAAAACAACGCGTTAAAATGGCAGTCACCATAGCTTAATCTGCTGACCTGACCATTGAACACCAAACATCATTTCATACTTAGACGATCATACCCGTAATACACAGATTAAAATACATTGCAGCACACTGGCATGGACCGACATGGCATCGGCCACATCCCACATTTCTCACACCTTCGCGCTCGATATCGGTGCTTGAGGTAAATGCTTGGCCAGATATCCAAGAGCATTGCCAGCGAGCCAGCCACGAACGAGACCCTCCGGGTAGTGCTTGAGCAACAGCCCTGCCCAAGCTGGATAATCTCCCGGATGCGACAGTCCATGGACATGCTGGTCCATCCCGTCAAAGTCCGAGCCTAGCATAATCTGTCCAGCTCCCCCTAATGAACATATATGCTCGATATGCGGCAACAAATCCTCAGCACGTACATCTGCCCCATCCTTTACGAATGGCGGATAGAACACAAGCCCAATACGTCCATCTCTCGCAATCAGGGCACGAATTTGCTCATCAAGCAGGTTCCTTACATGATCCTGCACATGCCGTGCGTTCGAATGAGAGGCCACCGGCGGTGTATCACTTTGCTCCATGACCTCCCAAAAGCCGGACTCGCTCAGATGTGACACATCCAGCAACATCCCCAGCTTATTACAGTACCGGATCATTTCCCGCCCCTTGTTAGTCAATCCAGCATTACGCTGCTCCAGCACACCATCACCTGCCCAATTGGCATAATTCCAGGTGATTCCGATGAGACGAATACCCAGCTCATAGCTCAAGCGGATATATTCCAGGTTCCCCTCCAGTGCGTCAGCCCCTTCCAGTGACAAGAGACCCCACGCTGGGCCTTCCACGACTATTTTCTGCAGCATCGGCTCAGCCTTCTCTGATGCAATGTCGGCTTGCCTGGACAACCGCTCTGCCTCCTCTCGCCACTTCAGCGTGCTGAGCCCACCCTCCGGATAAGCAATATGTTCGCGAAACAGCTCTACCTGTCTCACAATATGCTCGAATCGCGGGCTGCCGACTTGCTGCGGAATGAAGATCGCGAAGGTCTGCAGGCATACTCCTCCCTCCTTCATTCGGCTACGCGTCACATCCAGCGCCGGATCCTCGAAGCTCAGCGCTTGCCCCAGATGCATTTTGTATAGTACGTCACAATGGAAGTCGATTACAGGCCAGTTCGGTTGCACTGACGTCATTTTATCCCTCCTGTCCTCTAATGCAAGAAATGCAAAAAGACCCGTTTACCGAATGTAAACAGGTCTATGCTATTTAAGCACTCTATCTTTTATCCCTCACCTGGGCTCCACAATCAGCTTAATAGCTGTGCGGTCCTCTCCGTCAATAACAATATCCGTGAAAGCTGGAATGCAAATCAAATCCACGCCGCTTGGCGCTACAAATCCCCGGGCAATGGCTACAGCTTTGATAGCTTGGTTCAATGCACCTGCTCCAATCGCCTGCAATTCAGCTGCTCCGCGTTCACGCAGAACTCCGGCCAAAGCGCCGGCAACAGAATTGGGATTGGATTTTGCTGATACTTTTAATACTTCCATAGTAAGTACCTCCCCTGGGAATAAGTAATGGCTTGATTCTCCACTAGTAGATGTTATTCGAGGATGGGCAAAAAATTCCTGCTTTTTGGTAATATTATTATTTCAAATCTCAACAATTGAAGCTTACTCCATTGTCCATTCGTCCTCACGCAGCCGAATCTTCTGGATTCGTTCTGCCCGGCCCGTCTGATCATTCAGCTCGACGACAACCGCATGGAAGTGCCACTTGCCCGTATCCACCTGGAACCGAACAGGAAGCTGCGTCTTGAACTTCCGCAGGACAGCCTCTCGTTCCATACCAAGTATGCCTTCCCGAGGTCCTACCATGCCTACATCCGTCATGTAAGCCGTGCCTTGCGGCAGAATGATGTCATCATTACTCTGAACATGGGTATGAGTTCCAACGACGATAGAGGCTCTACCGTCCAAGTGCCAGCCCATAGCGATCTTCTCGGAGGTTGCTTCCGCATGGAAGTCCACCAGAATATGCTTCACCTTCTTGCGCATGCTGTCGACAATATCATCCGCAGCCCGGAATGGACAATCGATCGGGGGGAGAAAGGTTCTCCCTTGCAAATTGACGATACCCAGCTCCTTACCGTTGGCCTTGATGATGGTATGTCCACGTCCCGGAGTATCTGGCGGAAAATTCGCTGGACGAATCATACGCGGCTCATCATCAATGAAATCGAAAATTTCTTTGTTATCCCACGTATGATTCCCCATTGTAATGCCATGCACGCCCAGATCAAACAGGTCTTTTACGATCGGAGCCGTAATTCCTCTACCCGAAGCTGCATTTTCTCCATTTGCAATGATGATGTGGGGGTTATGCTTACGCTTGAGCTCTGGCAGATTGTGCTGTATAGCTTTTCTGCCGACACTCCCGACAATATCGCCAATAAATAAAACCTTGATATGAATTCCTCCTAAATTACCGTGCTCTACCTTTAGCATAATACACTCTACCCGATATTACAAAAAGGCTGCTCGTTTGTACATCAGGTCAAGCCTTATCATCATATTGTATGAATTAACTTGGTTTCCAAATGGCTCCTATGCTTTCTTAAGTCTTACGGCATTCTATAAACTGAATGAAAAATGGCCCCTTCGCAGGTGGCCACTTTTCATTGATCATTCTATTGTGTATGCACAACCGATATACCTAAGCGGTAAATCTACTTCGCATACTCGACAGCTCGCGTCTCCCTAATGACAGTTACCTTGATGTGTCCAGGATAATCAAGCTCATTCTCGATCGTTTTGGTAATATCGCGTGCCAAGCGGAAAGCATCTGCATCATCAATCTTCTCAGGCTGCACCATGACACGAATTTCGCGTCCGGCTTGAATCGCATAGGATTTCTCTACACCCTCGAAGGATTCCGATATCGCTTCCAGCTTTTCCAGACGCTTGATGTAAGTCTCCAGCGTCTCTCTGCGAGCTCCCGGTCTAGCTGCTGATAATGCATCTGCAGCTCCTACCAGCATTGCAATTACAGAGGTCGCCTCGCAATCGCCGTGGTGAGAAGCAATACTGTTAATGACAACAGGATGCTCCTTGTATTTCTTCGCCAGCTCCACGCCAATTTCGACGTGTGATCCTTCCACTTCATGATCCAGCGCTTTACCAATGTCATGCAGCAAGCCTGCGCGCCGTGCCAAAACTACATCTTCACCCAGTTCTCCGGCCATGAGTCCAGCCAGATAAGCAACTTCCATGGAATGCTTCAGTACATTTTGACCATAGCTGGTACGGAATTTGAGTCGACCCAGTATCTTGATGAGATCCGGGTGCAGACCGTGTACGCCCACTTCAAAGGTAGCTTGCTCTCCATATTCACGGATACGCTCATCTACTTCGCGACGGGATTTCTCTACCATCTCTTCAATCCGTGCTGGGTGAATTCGGCCATCTGCCACTAGCTTCTCTAGAGCAGTACGAGCGATTTCACGACGGATCGGATCGAAGCCGGACAAGATAACAGCTTCCGGTGTATCATCGATAATGAGATCAATCCCTGTCAGGGTCTCCAGTGCACGGATATTACGACCTTCACGTCCAATAATCCGGCCCTTCATTTCCTCGTTAGGCAGAGTTACTACAGATACCGTAGTCTCAGCCACGTGATCGGCGGCACAGCGTTGGATCGCTAGCGTAATGATTTCACGGGATTTCTTATCCGCTTCCTCCTTCGCCTGTTGCTCGATATCCTTGATCATCTGAGCCGTCTCGTGTCGAACCTCCTGCTCTACATTAGAGAGGATAATACTTCTTGCATCTTCCATAGTCAGATTGGAGATACGCTCCAGTTCCGTAACCTGACTCTTGTAGATCGATTCAATTTGTTGCTGGGTTTCATCAATTCGTTTCTCTTTGTTAGCCACTTGTTCTTCTTTACGTTCCAGCGATTCTATTTTTTTATCCAGTGACTCTTCCTTTTGCAGCAATCGTCGTTCCTGCCGTTGAATTTCATTCCGACGTTCACGAGTTTCTTTTTCAGCCTCGTTACGGATGCGGTGGACTTCGTCCTTCGCTTCCAGTACCGTTTCTTTTTTCAGTGCCTCTGCCTCTTTTTTAGCGTTTTCTACAATTTGAGCGGCAGCGTGTTCTGCACTGGAAATCTTAGCTTCTGCAAGAGATTTCCGAATAAAATAACCGATCACGAACCCAAAGAATAATGCGGCTACAACGAGAATGATCGACAAGATCGTAGTAGGATCCATACTGTTCACCTCCTCGTTGGTTCCTCCAAGGCATTCCTTGGGATTTGCAGTTGTCAGTTTTGCTCATCAATCATTAAGCAAGAATAACGGCAGCATGCCGTTTCATTTCAGATGTACATGTGTACAGATGTCCACTTGTACAGGACCGCTCCAGCGGCATCACTTATGAATAGCAGTGAATCAGACCGTCGTGTCACTTTTTTGGAAGGAAAAAGCGATCATCTGGCAGTACAGATTCATGTCCATTTTATTATTTGGCAATTGTCATTGTCAAGAGAATGACATATTGAATCACATGTCAATGATTTATAGACTCAGCCAAAAGCATAGACTCGTCATACTCCATCATACTCATCCTCATCAAGGCTGGCTTCTTCATGCTCCAATATTTGCTTGAGCACTCCCCTCACCATTTCACCGGAAAACCCACGCCGCAGTAGATAAGCATACGTCTTGTTCCTTCTGTCCCGCAATTCACCACGAGTCTGCTTCCATTTCTTCATACCGGCTGCCAAAGCACTGTCCAGCTCCAGCTCATCCTCGACCTCGGCTAGCGCCTCTGCAATGGTGTGCTTCGCAATTCCCTTTTGCTGTAGCTCCTGCCGCACCCATAGCTTGCCTTTGTACTGCTGCGAAATGCGTTGCTGCACCCACTGTCTGGCATATAGCTCATCATCAATCAGCTTTTCGTTGCCAAGCCGTATCAGGATCTCTTCAATAATGTCGGGAGCGATATCCTTTTGTAACAAACGCTGGGTGATCTCCATTTGAGTTCGAGGCTTGTGTGCCAGTGTCCGAAGTGCATGAATGTAGGCCTGCTGCTTCTCATCCGCGAGTACAATTTCCTCCAGATCGGCCTTGGTGAATGTAGCGCCCTTGGTCATACGGTATTTGATCATGACATCTTCCAGTACAGACAGAATATGCTGACCAAAATGGATCATGTACCGTCCTCGATCCCGCCGTTTGCCAGGCTCTACACGTGTGATCTCCAATGTCACCCCTTCAGGCAAGTAGGATATACCGATTAAGTTCGTAGTTGGCGTAGAATTGTAACTCGCTTCCAATTCCTCTAGCTCGTCACCTTCCATTCCGTCCTTGCTGGTATCGTTATTTCTACCAGGATTTCGTCCCGCTCCATATCGGTTGGTTCTCTTCCAGTTCATGAATTAAGCTCCTCACTTCCATCCGTTCCCCTACTTTGCCAGAAAAGCAGTCTACAGATAAAATAATGCCCTGCAATATCATGCAGGGCATAATGATCATCATATTAAGATTCATTTAAGTTCTTTGGCGACTGGATAATATTGGATAATACTAGATAGTGCTTAGGTAGTAAAGGGAAACACTATTCAAGCTCCAGCAGTTCCTGCTCTTCCTTCGCTTCCTTAGCAGCCTGCTCTGCGGAAGGAGGTGCAACGGTTGTAACCAGATTGCTGACTGCGCGGATCTTTTGCTCAATAGTATCTGCGATAGCAGGGTTCTCTTTCAAGAACTGTTTCGCATTCTCACGGCCTTGTCCAAGACGCTCACCTTCGTACGAGTACCAGGCACCGCTCTTGTCGACAATGTCATGCTCCGTGCCCATGTCAATCAAGCTGCCTTCCTTGGAGATCCCTTCTCCATACATAATATCTACCTCAGCTTGCTTGAAAGGAGGAGCAACCTTGTTCTTCACTACTTTAATACGAGTGCGGTTACCCACGATGTCATTGCCCATTTTCAAGCTCTCAATACGACGCACATCTAGACGTACAGTCGAGTAGAACTTCAAAGCACGTCCACCTGGAGTTGTCTCCGGATTACCGAACATAACGCCTACCTTCTCACGCAACTGGTTAATGAAGATCGCAATGGTCTTGGACTTGTTGATAGCACCAGACAACTTACGTAGCGCTTGGGACATCAGACGGGCCTGAAGACCCACGTGAGAGTCTCCCATCTCCCCTTCAATTTCAGCCTTTGGAACGAGTGCAGCAACGGAGTCTACAACAATGATATCTACAGCACCACTGCGTACCAGCGCTTCAGCAATTTCCAGTGCCTGCTCACCAGTGTCAGGCTGGGACAACAGCAACTCATCAATGTTCACGCCCAGCTTGCTAGCATATGAAGGGTCAAGTGCATGCTCTGCATCAATAAAAGCAGCTTGTCCACCCGTTCTCTGCACCTCAGCAATCGCATGAAGAGCAACCGTCGTCTTACCTGAAGATTCCGGTCCATATATTTCAATAATCCGTCCTCTTGGGAACCCGCCAGTTCCCAGAGCGATATCTAATGCAATCGATCCACTGGGAACAGTTTCCACCTGCATGTGGGTAGATTCTCCGAGCTTCATGATTGAACCTTTACCAAATTGCTTTTCTATCTGACGGAGCGCCATATCCAGCGCAGCACGACGATCTGACAATTAGCTCACATCCTTCATGGTCAGCGTTTGCCTCGTGACTTCACTCAGCCCAACGCTCTATTTATACATACATCATACCTCGTTTGGAGACGTTTGCCAAGCATTTTTTCGAACATACATTCGTTTTTTTACGTCCCAAAACAGCAAAAGAACCGTCGGCCATTTGACCACGGTTCTTCCGTCTTTCTCCATTATAGCATTGTCCTGCCTCCAAAACAACGGCCCAGCACTGGCAAAATAGGTCACCTATCCCCATCTCTCGTGCCCAGCTGCCGCTAATGTCACAAGCAGTTCATACTCTGGATACGGGATCAGACAGCATATCAGAGACCACTCATGCCCCCTGATTCGCTACCAGGCATCTCCAGAGTCGATATAGAATGGACTTCACCGACCGCAGACGAATCGTCTCCCGGTTACCGTTCAGCCTCAACTCATAGATCTGCGTTTCCTGTTCTCGCTGTGCAATGGCAATATACACCAGACCTACTGGCTTATGCTCAGAAAATGCCGGACCAGCGACACCGGTAATCGACAAGCCATAATCACTATCCGTAATCATGCGGACTTGCTCAGCCAGTACCTGGGCCACCTCTCGGCTGACTGCTCCAGGACTGTTCTCACCCTCCAGATAATGATGCGGCACGTTCAAGAGCTTCTCCTTCATCTCATTGGAGTAGCATACTATGCCGCCCTTTAGGACAGAGCCGCTCCCTGGTACAGAGGTAATATGCTCCATCAGCATCCCGCCAGTGCAGCTCTCTGCTGCACTCAACGTCAAGCCATCTCTGATCATCCAGTCGACCAGTGTCTTCTCCAGCGGTACATCCTCACTCGCATATAGATACTCAGCCAAGCGCTGCTGAATCTGTACCTCAGTCGAGTTCAACCGGACCATAGCCTCACTTTCGCTTGAAGCCTTGGTGGATAGGCGAATTGTCACCTCTCCCTCCTTGGCATAAGGAGCAATTGTAGGGTCCGTCTGACTGTCAATGAGATCAAGTAGCTTGGTCTCTAGTGCCGACTCACCAATACCAGCGAACTTGAGCATTTTGGAGTACAGGGCCAACTGCTCACCCTGCAATGCATGCTGCAGCAGCCATGGACGTGCCTCCGTCTCGAACATGGGAATCAACTCTTTAGGAGGTCCAGGCAGTACTACATAATACTTTCCATCCTGCTCCAGGCCATTCCCCACAGCGAGTCCTGTCTCATTCGCCAGAGGCGTCGCTCCTTCCAATGTAAGCGCCTGGCGGCGGTTATTGTCAGTCATCTCGACACCACGATTACGGAAGAAGCCTTCAATCTTGTCCATCGACAGTCGATCCTCATGAAGCTCCCGTCCAAGCACAGCAGCCAACGCATCCTTGGTCAGATCGTCCTGAGTCGGGCCCAGACCACCAGTCAAGAGCACCACATCAGCCCGTCCACTAGCAAGGCGAATGGCCTCCTGCAAGCGGTTCATATTATCGCCTACTACGGTCTGGAAATACACATCAATTCCGATCGCTGCCAGTTCCTGTGACAAATACTGCGCATTCGTGTTCACAATTTGACCGAGCAGCAGCTCCGTACCTACTGCAATGATTTCTGCTCTCATATTCTCGCCCTCCGTTAATTCTTGCCCTAATTATGCGATTACTAGGTACAATATATGGATCACTGCACACATCTGAAATGAAAAAGCAATAGGTAGCGCCCTATTGCAATTTATTTAACGCCTACTTATCAGGATTGACACACTTACGAATGAAAGCCACATAACTTACAGTCCAGTCTTTCAGCTATAAGGAGCAGAATGACCCGGGATCGCCCGAGTCATTCATACACCATCTACACATTGGAAGAACGGATTAAATGCATGTTCTTCGCGAAATAGTCATAGCCCGAATACAGTGTCACGATCGCTGCAGCCCACACCGCAATCTGATCGAACGGGATACCGAAAAATATAAAAGGGAAGTTGTTAATTAGCAGGGCGACAATGGCTACGATTTGTATGATTGTCTTCAATTTACCCCAGTTGCTGGCTGCTACAACAGAGCCATCCAGCAATGCAATTTGGCGCAAGCCCGTTACAGCGAATTCGCGGCTGATAATAATGACTGCAATCCAAGAATCCATCTTACCCAGCTCAACCAGCGAGATGAAAATGGCTGTAACCAGCAGCTTATCAGCGAGAGGGTCCAGCAGTTTGCCCAGATTAGTCACCATGTTATGCTTGCGAGCCAGGTAGCCATCAATACCATCCGTACTAGCCGCAATAATGAAGATTAATGCTGCGAGCAACTGATTAAATGGAAGATGAAATGTTCCCCAGCGAATCGGGTCCGGGTAAAATTCAAAATCCACAAGAAGGCATACCATCATTACCGGAATGAGGCCTATGCGCGCCAATGTAATTTTGTTGGGTAAATTCACAATACACTCTCCCCTATATTCTTTCATCTAATTTCTAATTATGTACAGAAAGCTACCTCTACTATTCTGAAGAAGTATCATGCTATCCGCTATTCAGTATAATACACGCCCGAAATGCATGTCAAAGACGCTTCTCCCCAGCATTTGGACGATTTCCCTCCCGTGCAGTCTCCTGGAACCCCCCACGGAAGCTACTCGGTGATTCACCCGTCCAGCGCTTGAACTGGCGGCTGAAATGGGCAATGCTCTGATAGCCCAGCCTACGCGACACCTGCTCCACAGTGAGCTCCGGGTCCATTAGGAGCAGCTTGGACTTCTTGAGCATCAGCATAGTCATGTACTGCCGTGGAGATAGTCCGTACACACGATTGAACATTCGATTAATTGCGGACGTACTGTAGCCAACCTCGGAAGCAATTCGTGTAATTGTCTCTGTCTCGCGGTATGCACCGTTAATGGACGTATGATCCTCGACGGATCTTTCGATTCGCTCCGCAACACGTGCTGCAGCTTGTGTCATGCGTATATGCCCTGCCCCAATCGCCTGCACAGAGAGCGAGCTGCTAAGCGCAGCAAACAGTTCAAAGAGAGCAGACAACACATTCATGCGCACCTCCAGGCTAGGCGTAGGGGCATCTTGTGTCAGTTCGATCAGCTTGTCCAGCGCAGGGCGAATTGCTGCAGCAAGCTCACTCGAGGCTGCATGGAAGCAATGAGGATTGCGGTTCAGCAATTCGCGAAAGGATACATCATCTACATCAAAATGAAGACAATAGTAGGTCATATCATGCCCCTCAGCGACCCGACTCTCGTGCTCATCATCGGGCCGAAGCAGCAGCAAATCCCCAGGCCCTTGTACATACCTTTGGCGATTCACAACGCTCTCCTGCACTCCCGACAGTACCAGGTTAACCTCGAACAACGGATGTCTGTGACTTTCGTATGTCCATTGCTTCTCTACTGTTCGTAGATGGGCCCCAAACACGCGAAATGTGGAATCCATGTCCGGCAGCATACGTTCTGATCTTGTATATCTTTCATTGATCTGTCCCATTTCCCTTGATCCCTCCGGTACAGTTATCTTCTGAACCACCTTGAACGATTTGGATAAACATGAACCTGCTATGGATATGTATAGCGTGGACTCTCATTGCTATGATAACATTACCGACCCATTTTTTTAAAGTTACAGAATGGGTAAATCATCCGTCATACTTATTTTATAACAAGGAGTGTATAATCTATGGCTAGCATTCAAAATCCAATCCTGACCGGCTTCAACCCTGATCCCAGCATTTGCAGGGCTGGCGACGATTACTACATTGCAGTGTCTACCTTCGAATGGTTCCCGGGTGTAGGAATCTATCACTCCAAGGATCTGAAGCATTGGCGTCTTGTCTCACGGCCTCTATCCCGATTAAGTCAGCTGAATATGACCGGCAACCCCGATTCAGGCGGTGTCTGGGCTCCGCAGCTATCCTACAGCGATAATCAATTCTGGCTCATCTACACAGATGTCAAAGTAACAGAGGGCCCCTGGAAGGACTGTCACAACTATCTGGTTACTTGTGAGACGATCGACGGCGAGTGGAGCGAGCCTATTCATATGAACAGCTCTGGGTTTGACCCCTCGTTATTTCATGATGAGGACGGCAGAACATATTTCGTCAACATGGTGTGGGACCATCGTGCAGAGCAGCACTCCTTCTATGGCATTGTATTGCAGGAGTATAGCGCATCCGAGGGCAAGCTGATCGGGCCGAAGGAAATCATATTCAAGGGCACTGACATCAAGCTAACCGAGGCTCCACATCTGTACAAAATCGGAAATTACTATTACTTGCTAACCGCAGAGGGTGGCACAAGGTATCACCATCAGTCGACGATTGCCCGGTCTAAAAATATACACGGTCCTTACGAGGTACATCCACACAATCCGCTGCTATCCTCCTTCGGAGCACCGCGTAACCCTTTGCAAAAGGCCGGACACTCCTCAATTGTGAAAACGCATACAGATGAGTGGTTTCTTGTGCACCTCACTGGAAGACCGTTGCCGCGAGAGAATGAACCCCTATTAGATCCTCGCGGCTATTGTCCACTGGGGAGAGAGACTGCCATTCAACGGCTGGAATGGAAAGAGGATTGGCCCTATGTTGTTGGAGGCCATGCACCATCGTTGCACATTGAAGGACCTAACATCCCTAATGCTCCCTGGGAGCCTGATATCGCGGAGAAGGATGATTTTGACAGCAATCAGCTGAATCTTCATTTCCAGACCTTACGCATTCCTCTGGGCAATGACATTGTATCCTTGACGGATAATCCTGGGCATCTGCGTCTGTATGGCAGAGAATCCCTGACCTCACGTTTTACACAGGCATTTGTCGCGAGACGCTGGCAGCATTTTTACTTCACGGCAGAGACGAAGCTGCGCTTCGAGCCCGCAACTTTTCAACAAGCAGCCGGCCTTGTCAATTATTATAACACCGAGAACTGGACCGCCTGTCAGGTTACATGGGATGAGGAGAAGGGACGAATTCTGGACATTTCAGTCAATGATAATCTTAGCTTTTCACAGCCTCTGCAGGATCAGAAGATCATCCTGCCGCCAACGTCAGAATACGTATATATGCGTGTAGAGGTGAACCTTGACATCTATAGATACTCTTATTCCTTGGACGGCAGCACCTGGGAGACCGTACCGATTGATTTCCCTTCCTATAAGCTGTCCGACGATTACATTCGCGGTGGCGGGTTCTTTACTGGAGCCTTTGTGGGCATGCAATGCCAGGATACATCAGGTCAAGGCCTACATGCCGACTTTGACTACTTTACTTACAAGCCACGCTCATAATGCGAGCCATCGTCGTCATTGCACCCATTGTTAGACGCTTCAATGTACCACCAATATTGGGTAAGCTCAAATTTGCTAAGATAGTCATTCTACGTGCGATCCAGGCCGCAAACAAAGGCGTGCTAGGCAGCAAAGTATTCAACAGATTATATAAGAAAGGCATCCTGCCAGGACATAGCCCTGAGGATGCCTTTCTTCATATCTTCATATTCTCTCATCCTGGTTGCTCAATTGTAGCGGCACCGCAAGAGGCTTAGCTGATTCTTGTCATTGCTGTTGTTAATTTGGCTGTTAATCTGTGTATTTTCTTCGTTTATTAAAACAGGCTAGAATCAGCCTTTGACCGAACCAGCTGCGATTCCTTCTACTATGCGGTCACTGAGAAAGAGAAACATAACAAGTATAGGCAGAATACTGATCATCAACGTCGCGCCGATCGCTCCCCAATCCGTCGTATATTGACCAATGAAGTTCTGCACGCCAACCGTTAGCGTTTTGAGCATATCCGAGCTAATGAAGGTATTCACGAAAATAAATTCATTCCAGTTATAAATCATGTTAATAATCGTGGTCGTCGCAAGCACCGAGCCAGTCATCGGCAGTACGACCTGAAAAAATACCCGGTGTACCGAGCAGCCATCCATCACAGCGGCCTCCTCCACCTCTCTGGGTAGCGTGTAATAAAAGCCCAGCAGAATCAGGATCGTAATCGGCATATTGAAAGCCACATAGGCCAGAATCAGAGACAACGGATGATCCGTTAATCCAATTCGATTAAACATGCTAAATAAGGGGATAAGTGTGGAATGGACGGGAATCATCATCGCCACCATGAATAAGCCAAGGACGAAGGAGCTCCCCCGCCACTTCATTCTCGTAATGGCAAAGGTTACAAGACTCCCCAGTATTACCGTCAACAAGGTAGCCGTTATTGTAATCCACACACTGTTCAAAAAGTATACACTGATATTCCCCGCGTTCCATACCTTGCCGTAATTCTCCCAGCGCAGCTCCCCAGGTAGAGACAACGGCGGAAGATTGAATACCTCCTGATTGTTTTTCAGTGAGAACAGCAGGAGCCACACGAGCGGGAACAACTGAAAGATAGCCACTGCGCACAAAATTAAATATAGTAGTACATAGCCGAGCTTTCGCAGGGGGCGAGAAATGAAGGTTGTACGCTTGGTTTGCGGCTTATACGCAGCTTCGAATCGCATGTAGCACACCTCCTGACTAGTTATTAAATTGCTGAAGTGGACCATTATATTGACAGTCTTACTCTAGATCTACGCCCTATAGATCCACGTGCTTTAGATTCACGTTTCTACAGCTACGAATACTGAATCGTCTCCTTGCTCGCCGTCGCCCGGCGAATGATCCACGTCACGATGAGACAAATCAGTAACAAGAAAAATGCGATAGCACTTCCATATCCAAAATCATAGGCACGGAACGCTGTCAAATACATGTAAGATGCCATCACCTCACTCGCTCCATTTGGCCCACCGCCTGTCATGACATAGATGAGGTCAAAATATTTCAAGGAGCCGACGACGGCCAGCACGATCGTCACCTTGATAACCTCCAGCATGAGCGGGAGCCGGATGCGCAAGGCAATTTGCAAAGACGTTGCACCGTCAATTCGTGCGGCTTCCTCCAGCGTGGAGGGGATATTCTTCAGTCCAGCATAATAGATCAGAATATAAAAGCCCGCATATTGCCATAAAATCGGTACGAATAGCGCATACAGCACAAGATTAGGCTCGGCCAGCCATGCTGGTGGATTCGCGATCCCCATCGTCTCCAGCAGGCTGTTCACAATCCCGTTCGTCGGATGGTACATACGCAGCCAGAGCTGGGCAATAGCTACGGAGGACAGAAGCATCGGAATCAGATAGATTTTACGAAATAGATTGGCCCCCTTAATCCGGGAAGCCAACACCATGGCTACTGCCAGATAGATGATTAGACTTACTGCCGAGAATAGTGCGAGCAGCAGCGAGTGCCATGCACTGGCCCAGAACTTGTCGTCGGTGAGCAGTGCTGTATAATTCTCCAAACCGATAAAAGTCAGAGCCCCAATCCCATTCCAATTATGCAGTCCATAATATGCGGTAAGGAGGATCGGTATGTAGACGATTCCCAGAATGATGAGCAAGGCAGGAAGTACATACAAGGTAATGATCTTCTTGTTGGACATGACTTTATCCAATATACTCAGACTCCTTTCTCCGTGCTGGCCCTTGGCAGGTCGATATGGTGACCATACTCCGCCAAGCGCGACCCGGCAACATGCCGGATCGGATGGCTCAGTCGGATCATAACCTCTCAAGTGTTGAACTGATTATTTCCACAGCAGAGCGATTGATATCAGGTGATTCTGGTGTTAAATATCAACGATGTCTAGAACAAAGACCGAATAGCGAGTTATTTCTGCCCGGAATTGCTCTTGGCCATCGCCGCATCATGCTCCTCGGAGAATTTCTCAGGGGTTGCCGCCTTTCCGAATAGGGCCTGAATCATATTCAGGTGTGTCTCAGCCGCATTGGCCTCCATCTGCACATCTGCAAACAATGTAATGCTGCTCGCCTGATTCATTTCTTCGAATAGCTCAATGTAAAGCGGAGGCAGTTCGAGCGTATCCGTATTTACTTTCGTGGCCGGGATGACGCCTGCACCTGTCACAGACTGCTCACCCCACTCACTCACGAAATACTCAACGAATTTCTTCGCTTCCTCCTTCACCTTCGAGTTCTCCGAGATGAACAGCCCGACACCTGGTCCGCCAACCCAGCTATTGATATTACCTTTGCCATCAGAGGCAGCTGGAAATTTGAAGAAGCCCACACTGTCACGGAATTGCTGTGGAATCTCTTCGTTCGTCGTAAAATTCGGCAGCTCCCAGGTGCCCATCATGTACATGGCTGCCTTGCCATTGAGGAACTCGGACTTGGCTTCTTCATTGGACAAACCGTTAAAACCTTTTACAAAAGCATTCATATCCACCAGCGTCTGTACCTCATTAGCTGCCTGAAGTAATGCGGGGTCGTTGAAGCTATTTTTTCCTTGAATGGCACCTGCCAGTGTCTCCTGGCCACCAAGCCGGTCAGCCAAATACATATACCACAGTGAACCTGTCCAGCGATCCTTGTTACCCAGCGCAATCGGAGCCATCCCTTGATCCGCCAACGTTTTCACTACATTCTTGAACTGGTCATACGTCTCGGGTACCTCCACACCATACTGTTGAAAGATTGCTTTGTTGTAATACACAGGTGCAATATTGAATTCCAGCGGCAAGGCATACGTCTTGCCATCCACTGCATAAGCCTCCGTCGTGCCCGCTACGAACCTGCCATTCAGCTCTCCGACGAGCAAATCATCCATGGGTGTGAACAGGCCTCCTTCTACATATGGTTTCAGAAATCCAGCAGCCCAAGTGACTCCCACATCCGGCAGTTCATTTGAGGCGGAGAGCACCTTTAGCTTGTTCTTGTATTGCTCATTATCGAGCACCTCCTGCTTGATCGTTACATTCGGATGCTCCTTCTGATACTCGTCAATAATTTGATTCACGATTTTGTTCTGTCCTGCGGACACGCCTGCTGGCCATAAATGCATGAAGTTCACCGTCACTTGATTGCCTTCATTGCTGCCTGAGCCTTCACCTCCAGAATCACTACCTGCACTACCACAGCCAGCTACAACCAAAGTAAGGCACCAGATGAGGAGAAGAATCGTCCACTTTTTGTTGAACATGCATACAACCCCTTTTCTCATGTATAATTGCGGGAAATGTAACCGCTTCACCAAAATTGTAACAATGTGCTACCCTCGAGATAAGGTAACAACGATTAGGATTAATACCACTATGATTAGAATATTTCAGTACGGATTAGATCTGCTTATCAGGGTCGGACAGACTTTGACGATATTGACCTGGGCTTAGCCCTTCCAGACTACGGAACACCTTCACGAAATACCGAGCCGTCTGGTAGCCTACCTGCTCGGCAATCTCTGCTACTGGCATGGATGTACCTACCAGCAATTCTCTCGCCCGCTGGACACGTCGGTGGGTGAGATATTCGCTGAACGTAAGTCCGGTCTGTTCCTTGAATAGCACGCTCAGATAGCTTGAATTCATATGTAATGCATAGGCTGTCTCACGTAGTGATAAGGGGTCCTGTAAATGCTGATCAATATATCGAAGCGCCTCCTGCACCTTGGTCACATAGGCCTTCTCCTGTCCAGCTGTCTCCAGTAGCTTCACATCAATTAACTGCTCCATGCGTATAACCCGCTGCATATTCTCTTCTTTGGCTAATGCCGCTTCTACCGCGCCTACGAGCTGTTCTTTATCCAAAGGCTTCAGCAAATAGTCCACTACACCAAAGCGGAGTGCCTGACGGGCCAATTCAAATTCAGAGTAACCGGAGATCACAATAATCGCTGGTGGACGAGACCTGTGATGAATGCGTTCAATCAGCTCCAGCCCGCCTAGCTCAGGCATACGGATATCGGTTACTACCAACTGTGCTTCCTGTGCCTGCAGCCATTCCAGTGCCTCTAAGCCGCTGGCAGCAGTCTCAATCCGGCAACGCCCAGAGGACCAGGTGCTTATGGTCTTTTTAACCCCTTCACGTGTCCTTGGTTCATCATCTACGATCAGAATTGTCTTCATATCGCTTCACCTCTTCTACTTCCTCCAGCATGATCAGGGATTTCGAAGGATATCGTCGTGCCATGTCCTGGTTCGCTTTCTATCCGTAGGCAAGGTCCACAATTGTCAAAAAATAACCGCAGACGCCGCTCGACATTGGCAAGACCCACACCACTACGTTTATTACTCTCTGTGTGCGCTGCGCTAAAACTAGCATACAGCTCCTCCACCTTATCCCGGTTCATGCCCGGACCATTATCCGTTACCGAGATGAGCGTATGACCCGGACGTTGAGCAGGAATAGCGCGTACGACGACTTGTCCGCGCTCCAGACGCTGCTCCACACCATGCCAGATGGCATTCTCGACGATGGGCTGAATCAGGAGCTTCGGGATTAGCAGGCGCTGGCTCGCCTCGTCTACCTCCATGGACCAGGAAAGACGATGCATGAGACGCATGTTCATAATGACCAGATAACGTTCGACATGCTCCAGTTCTTCACGAAGCTGGACCCACTCATCGCCCTCTCGGCGATGAATAACGTAACGGAACAATCCGGACATCGCCACGACAATACGGGCCAGCTCTTCCTCTCCACGTTCATCCAGCTCCCAGCACAGCGCCTCCATCGTATTGAACAGGAAATGCGGATGGATCTGCGCCTGAAGTGCCTTCAGCTCCGTTCTGCTCTGGAGGATTTCCTTCTGGTAGACGACCTGGATCAACTCATTCAATGAATCTACCATCTGATTATAGGAAAGACTGAGCTCCCGAATCTCAACCGTTCGTGAGCTGAGAGGTATAGGATTCATCGTCCCTGAGCCTATTCCCCGCATTCCTCGAATCAAATACCGAATCGGCCGAATGAGCATGGTCGTCAGAATAAAGCTCAATATCAGAAACAATACGGCTCCAATCAGCGCAGATAGCAGGATCGACTGGCGTAGTACTGGAACCCATTCTGTCGTATAGTTCACCGGTGTCAGCATGATCAGCCTCCAGCCAGTGGGCTCCAATTCGTTGTGTACAGCCACATAGTGCTCTTTCCCGAGCTGTAACGTCCCCTGATCCCGCTCAGCTGCAAAAACATCTGCGGCGTCCACAGCAGAGACAGAATTCGCCGATAGCACATGCCCTCCCTGATCATATAGCCATATCCCTTCCCTAGTGACGGTAGAGAAGCTACTCGTAGCATCCGTTAAAGTGAAGTAGGCCTTATCTAATCGAATATAAAGATATCCACTGTGAGTGAAGGATTTCTCGACCAGACGTATTCTCCTTACTGCTACAACTGCACTGGCATCAACCGGATCTTCACCGAACCAGACCAGCTGTCCCTTCCCCGCATCAGCCTGCTGAATCCAGTCAGGAGGGAGCCTGTCCACGAGACTTCCATCATCCAGAGGAAGTAATCTACGATAATTACCTGTATAGATCTCCAGTGACTTGATGTCTGTAGCATAAGCTTCATATTTGCTAACCTCACGCTGGAGCTGCTGGCGATTTTCGAACGATAGAGCACTGCCCTCCGCCTCCTGCATCAGCAGGCGCTGAACTGTAGCATTAGTCGATACCTGCGCCGTCAGCGTATTGACCTGATTCAGCATCGCTTCCAACCTGCCCATTGTCTGCATGGAGGTCTGCTGGATGTGACGCTCAGCACTGTTGCGGAGCAATACGGACACCTGCTTATACACAATCATCCCGATGAAAATAAGTACAATGACCATTACGAGCATAAAGCCAAGAAAAATCTGATTCCGCAACGTATTCAGACTGTTGATCCATCTATACACGCGCCTGCACTCCTTTCCAATAGAACATCCTTATTCACGAAAGCAAGGGAATATGGCAGCACAAAAAAGCCTCCTTGCCTCCAATGTGCCGGGCAGAAAGGCTTTATTGTCTATTTCTCCAGCCAAAGGACTCGTCCGCCAGCTGTGGTCAATGGGAGGCGAGCAAGCTAAGCACGCCTACAAGGGACCCTCGCGCTTTGATCCACACAAACATCAGAACGAACCCGCTCTATTTATCTGCCTGTGGGGTGGTTATACCTTGCGAGCTGATGAAACGCCGGCTTGGGGAGATGGGACTCATCGAACAGGAACGGCCAGTTTTTTCGCCCCCGTACTGGAAAATCATCCAGCCATGTATAATCGTCTGCTGCCCCCCAGAAGGTTACAGACGACACATGCTGGCGATACTCCTTCAGCAGCTCGAAGACGTCCGCATAGCGGCGAGCCTGCAACTCCAGCATTTCTTCGCTCGGTTGTGTAAGATCCTTACGATGATCGTCGAAGCGATACATGGACATATCCAGCTCGGTGATCTGCAATTGCAGACCAAGCGAAGCATATCTTTCGATGGCTGCGCGGATTTCCTCTAGACCTGGCTCATAGAGATTCCAGTGCGCCTGTAGCCCTACTCCATGAATGGGTACACCCTGCTCCAGCAATGATTGAAGAAGCTTATGAATCTTCCGGCTCTTCTGCGGATCGGATTCATTATAGTCGTTATAGAACAACAGCGCGTCTGGATCAGTCTCATGCGCGTACTCGAACGCTTTTGCAATGAAGTCTGGCCCTGCAATCTCCAGCCAATGCGAGGGACGAAGCAGCTCGTCTCCTTCATCCGCAATCACCTCATTGACCACATCCCAGGCGTAAATATCATTTTTGTACCTGCTCATAACGGTTCTAATGTGAGATTTCATGCGCTGCAGCAAGGTCTCCTGATCCACCCTAGATCCGCTATGGCTCTCGAACATCCAATCAGAGGTCTGATTATGCCACACGAGTGTATGGCCTCGCATCTTCATGCCATGCTCGCGTGCGAAGGAGACGATACGATCTGCGTCCTCGAAGGTATATTCGTCCTCTGTCGGATGTACACTTATGAACTTCATTTCGTTCTCGGCGGTGATACTGTTGAAATGCGTCGCTAGCAGATCACGCTGCGTATGAATGGTTCGTGTGCTCACTGCCGCTCCAATCAGAAAGTCGTGTCTGAATTGCTCCTGAAACAGCTCCTTCAGCTTAGGCACTTGGCCCTTGTACTGCGACATCTAGATCGCCTCCTGTAGCCTGTATATTTCGAGCGGATAAGCTTATGACAGCATGCATGCTATCCCTTGACGCCGCCCAACGTCATGCCCTTCACAAAATATTTCTGAAGAAACGGATATACGAGAATGATTGGCACGCTTGCTACAATGGTCATTGTGGCCCGAACCGAGGTCGGTGTGACCTGATTGACTCCACTCTCAGATCTGGCGAACTGACTGGCATAGTCATTCCCAGAATTAAGCGAGGAGTTGGAATTTTGCAGAATCTTCATCAGCTCGTATTGCAATGTGCTAAGCTCACCGTATGAGGAATTATACAAAAAGACATCGAACCAGGAATTCCATTGGAACACAGCCGTGAACAACGATACTGTAGCTAGTACCGGGACACATAGCGGCAGGACAATTCGGATGAACGTACTGAACTCGCCAGCTCCGTCGATACGTGCGGACTCCAAAATGCCCTCAGGCAAGCCCTCGATGAAGGAACGAATTACGATGACATTAAATACCCCGATCAGTCCTGGAATGATATAGACGGCGAACGTCCCCAGCATACCGAGCTCACGAATGAGCAGAAAATTCGGAATGAGGCCTCCATTGAAATACATGGTCAAAATAAAAGCGATGGATACAAATTTGCGCAGAACATACTCCGGGCGACTGATCGTATAAGCGACCATAGCACAGCAGAATACGGAGGTGAGTGTGCCAATAATCGTCCGCAGCACCGAGATGAGTGTAGCGTGAAAGATAGTCGCTTCCTTGAAGACATACTTGTAGTTCTCCCAAGTAAACTCTCTTGGCCACAGATAAATACCGCCTTTGACCGAGTCATTCGCATCATTAAGCGATACCGCAAGTGTATTAATAAAAGGATACAACGTTACAACGATCAAAAATGTCATGAACACGATGTTACACGTATCGAATATCCGATCCGATGGTGATTTGAACCGGGCATGCATACGCGGTGCAGCGGATGTCTTCGCCATAGCGGTCCTCCCGTCGTTATTGTGCCAATTTCACTGTTACACTATCTTACCTGCCACTCCAAGCTTGCTCCCCTATCTGCCCTCATGAAGAGCACCGTCTCAAACCGAGACGATTTGTATGTTAGAATAGCCTCTCACCACCAAGCCGCTTCGCGATATGATTCGCACTGAATAGCAGGATGAAGCTGACGATCGTCTTGAACATCCCTGCAGCAATTGAGAGCGAGAAATTCCCCATCTGAATCCCGTATTTCAGTACGAAAATATCGAGGTTCTCCGAATAATCTACGTTCATGCCATTTCCGAGCAAATATTGCGGCTCAAAGCCTGATTCCAGCAAATTACCGATATTCATGATAAGCAGGATGATAAACACGGGCTTAAGTCCCGGAAGTGTGATGTGCCATATTCGTTGAAAGCGCCCGGCTCCGTCCATCTCTGCTGCCTCATATTGTGCCGGATCAATCATCGTCATGGCTGCGAGATAGATGATCGTATTCCAGCCGACATTCTTCCATACCTCCGAGGCTCCTAGAATCCCCCAGAAATATTCACCTTTGCCGAGCCACAGAATAGGCTCCTGGATCAGGCCAGACCACAAGAGTAGCTCATTAACAATTCCGCCGTCAGCGGATAGCGCAGTTGAGATAATGCTTGCCGCGACGACCCAAGAGATAAAGTGCGGCAGATAGCTGACAGTCTGTACGAAGCGCTTGAACATAATGTTGCGCAGCTCGTTCAGCAGAACAGCAAGAATGATTGCCGTCGAGAAGCCCAGAATCAGATTAATGAAACTCATGGCAAGCGTATTGCGCATCACCCGGAAGAAATGCTCATCCTGAAACAAAAACACAAAATGCTGTAAGCCAACCCATTCCTGGTCAAAAATTTTCTTCGCTGGCTTGAAATCCTGAAATGCAATTGTCCAGCCCCATAAGGGAAGATATTTAAAGATGAACAGCCATATCAAAAAAGGAATTGACATGAAGACGAGCGTTCTCTGCTGTAGCAGCTTCTGAAAAAATCCCTTTCGGCTAGCTTTTACTTCCGTTAAGGTCTGATGCTGTACAGGCTCCAATGAATTCGCCTTATTCACAGCTTCTACTCCTCTCTCTCCCAAAATCCGGTGTAGCCCCTCTCATGCCTTTTGAAGACATATCTTCACGATATACCGGGAAGCCCCTCTGTACGGGAGATCCCGGTGGGCCTGTGAGCACTCGTTTATTTGCCCTGCACTCTGTCGATCTTTTTTGCTATCTCTGCAGTAATGAACTCCTCGTAATCCTTGACACCCAGCTTGTCGAATTCGGCAATGTACTCATTCCAGATGCCTTCGAAATCCGCTGGATTGGCCAGTACCAGGCGTGGGAAGTATTTCCGCTGCAAATCGCTCTTCTTCTGGGTGAAAATCTGTGCCGGGGAGCCCTGTACCATAGGAATGCTCCAGGCCGGGAACCAAGGACGCTCATCAGGTGCGGCAAACAATTGGGAGAAGGATTCGATACCATAGGCATCCAATATCTTCTTGTCGCCCTCGGTATAGGACATCTGCGCTACCTCGGGTTGACGCCCGGCACCCACCGAGTTGCCATCGGGGAGCGTAGAGCCGCTTCCGTACCGTGGCCAGCTGTACTCGAAATATTTGAAGCCGAAGGTCTCACGGAATGCCTCGGCATTGGTCTGGACAATCTGTTCTGGCGTGCGGTAGAAGCGACCGCTCTCATCAACAGAATAGGTCTCGTCCTTGATGCCCCACTGCGATAGAATCTGATTCTCATCCGTCAGCAGATTATCGAAGAACTTAATGATCCGCTCTGGATTCTTGGCGCTGACCGAAATGCCAACCCCACGGTTGTTGATAAAGGAAGGTGGATCCAGATACTGATCCTTAGTGTTCTCGTCAAATACGATAGGCAAAGCCATATATTCCAGATCATCATTGCCAGAGGCTCTGGAGGCTTCACGCAGATTGTTCAGCGCTTGCCCGGCCTGCCATCTGTAATCGAAGAAGCCAAGCACCTTACCAGAAGCCAGCTTCGCCAGATATTGGTCATAGTTGTCTACGAAGGAGGACTTGTCGAACAGCCCTTCCATATTCAGTTGGTTCAGTTCCTGCAAATACCGCTTCGTAATGTCATCATCCGAGTAATCGTTCGCCTGATGCGTCTGCATATCAATAAGGACATCGCCCTCGTTAGGGTAGCCAGCCAGGTGCATTGGCGGATTCGTAAAGGCAAAGAATTTATCCTGTGTGGTCAGTGCCAGGTAGCCAGTCAAGCCCTCGCCTGGATGCTTTTTGACATAATCGCGAATCAGGTTCAGATACTCATCCAGCGTCTTGACCTTCGGGTAGCCAGCCTCCTTCAGCACACGGCGCTGAATCCAGAATGCTCCCTGCTCCACATTCGGATCGGAGATAAATTCACCTACGACCGGGCTCATAGGCAGGAAATAGATGTTCCCATCCTCGGCCTTCATGAGATTATAGTACGGCTCATAGACCCGCTTGATATTCGGACCATACTGGTCAATCAGATCGTTAAGAGCAATGAAGGAGCCTGAGCTGACCAGCTTGTCAATGGAATCCCCAGGTACGATCACGTCAGGATAATCGTTACTGGCAATAAAGGTACCTATCTTCGTATTTTCATCACCTACAAGATGCTCCATTTTAAAGTTGACGCCGGTCTGCTCCTCCAGCATTTTGCCTATCGTCGTTTCGTTAGTATTTTTGTCTTTACCAGCTACGGAGTTGAAATAAGTAAAGGTGACCTTGTCATCCGGTCCGCCATCCCCTTCTGCCGATTGGGTTCCTTTTCCGCTACAGGCAGCGAGTAAGGATACCATCATCACCATTGTCAAACAGCCAAGCCAAAGTTTCTTGTACATGCTCTGGGCCGACCCCTTTCGCTTCTGGTATTTGAAAGCACTTTCATTATATGGGAGCCAATGACACATGTTTACCCGCCAATCTTTAGAGGATAC
The DNA here is from genome assembly GCF_000377505.1 of Paenibacillus massiliensis 2301065 = DSM 16942. Lineage (GTDB taxonomy): Bacteria > Bacillota > Bacilli > Paenibacillales > Paenibacillaceae > Paenibacillus > Paenibacillus massiliensis. The sequence goes on from NZ_KB898185.1 coordinate 515,883, forward strand.
TTAGAAAACTATAGAAGCTGTACCTATGACGTGGCTATCCACCTGCCCAAGGCCCGATCTGAACCTTTCAGACCAAATTAAGCTTCCAGAAGCTTCAGAGGAATCGAAAGCTGGATGCGTGTTCCCTCCCCAAGCGAGCTATCCATCTGGAATTGAAATTCTATGCCGTAATACAACTTTAGACGATAGATGACATTCTGAATTCCGATCCGCTCCCCCATCTGCGTTTCTGAATCCACATAGCTATGGATTCGCTCTACCTGCTCCCGTGGCATCCCGGCTCCATCATCCTGAATGATGCAGATCAGATGATCCTGCTCACGCTTCACAAGTACACGAAGGCTGCCGCCAAGCTTCAGCGGCTCAATACCGTGGATGACAGCATTCTCTACGAATGTAACGATGGACATCTTGGGGATTAGCCACTCTCCTTCTTCTACAGGGGAATCGACCGAATATTTAATCTTCTCACCGAACCGGTAGCATTGAATTTCAAGGAAGCAGTGTACAAAGCCAAGCTCCTCCTTGAGCGTGACCATATCCTTCTTCCACACTAACGAATTGCGCAGCAGCTTCGCGAGATGATGAATGATTCGTGCGGTCTCATCCTCATCCTTCATCAGGCTTCTCATCCGGATCGTCTCCAGCGTATTGAACAGAAAATGCGGATGGATCTGGCTCTGCAGAGCATTCAACTGGGCATGCCTCCGCTGTAGCTCCAGATCCTTTTTCTGAATATCAGCCACATATACGTCGTTAATCAAGCTCTCGATCCGCCTTGTCATCCGGTTGAACTCATCGGTCAACTGCCCGATCTCATCTCGCGCCTCCGCTCCTTCAATCGTAGCGTAATTCTGATGCTTGACCTGCTTCATATGCTTGAGAATTCGTACTAGCCGTACATTAAGCGATTGACTAATCCAGAGGATGACCATTGTCGGCAGCAAGAAATTCAGACACGTAAGCACCACAATGAATCTGAGCGACTGCTGGACATCACGTAGAACTACATTTTCGGGAATATGAGCTACCAGGGTCCAGGTATTCAGATTATTCGTGCTGAAGGGCTGCGTCTGGAAGGTGATGTATTTCTCGTCATGCGTGATATGACTATAAGGAACACTTGACTTCAGTACATCTACATTCGGGTCCGTTGTATATTCGACCTTGCCACTGCTGCCTAGCAAATAGATTTTGCCAGGAATATTGAGATTGCTCAGAATCTGCCGGATGGCATTGGTCTGCATGTCGATCTTGAGGTATTTATCATGATGATCCTGAGAAGTAAAGTAGTCCATTCTGCGCACAACACTGAAGCTGTCCAATTGCCCGAATTGGCCTGTTCGCAAGACCACCGGCTGGGAGGAGGGGTTCTGTGATACTTGTTGGTACCAGCTTTCCTGCTGTACATCGTAGTCAATCAAGTTGATCCCTCCCGAAGGAAGCAATGTGGGGTTATCAACATACACCGTAATCTTCTCAACTGAGTTGTATACCGCACTGCCCGAGTTAAGGATACGACGCAGATATGAATCGTAAGCTGCGACATAGTTAGCGGGATCTTCATAGACGGTATCCACAATCTCGTTCAGTTGAATATCGGTGTAGAACACAGATGAAACCTCCGTAGCAGCTTGTAGCTCGCGACTGAACTCATTTTTCATTTGCTCCAGTGCCACACGCACATCCTGCATTCGTTGCTCTCTAACACTGGTGGAGGTGACCTGATAGAATACCAGGTTGGTAATCAGGATGGGCAGGAAAACAGCCAGAAAATACATCAGGAGCATTTTATCGCGAAGGCGAACGTGATTCAGACTAAGCTTCATCATGCTGTCCCTTCCGCAAGGTGCTTGCCATGTTGCTATCTATGGTGCCATTAGCGTTACCGGCCTGATTATCGTTAGCAACGTTATTAGCATTAATAGACTCATTGGTCTCATTGGTCTCATTGGTCTCATTAGTTTCATTAGTTTCATTGGTCTCATTGATTTCATTGATCTCATTAGTCTCATCAGCATGATCCCTCATCCTGGCCTGGGCTAATCCAGTCTCATTCAGCAAGCGAGTACGATACTCGGTCGGTGTAGAACGCTCCATCTTTTCGAATTGGGTCACAAAATAATCCGGATTGGCAAAACCCACGTGCCCCGCAATCTCATAAATACGAAGATCCGTCTGACGCAACAGGCGTTTGGCTTCACTCACACGTAGCTGCAGTAAAAAGTCATTGAAATAGATGCCATATGTTTTTTTGAACAGCTGCCCGAGATAGACTGGATTCATATAGAACTTCGCTGCAATGCTCTTGAGACTAATATTATGATGAAAATGGGTCTCGATATAGGCTCTGATCTGTCCAATACCGCCCTTCTGCTGCTCACGGCGAAGCTGAGCAATATAGTGTGCGCTCTCTACAGCAAATGCCGTAAATAGCCTCTTCAGCTCTCTCAAGGACAGATTATGGTCATGCCAGATCATCATCGCTTCAAGACTGGCTAGCTGGTCCTGCTGTCCACCCATCCGATTCAGCACTCGCACGACACCAAGCACACATTGGTTAATGGCGGTCTTCACCGCTTCAGGCGCGTACAGCTTGCTCTGGAATGAGTGAAACAGTTCATGAATTGTCTGCTCCAGCTCCTCAAATTGTAGCTCCTCGATCTGCTCTAGCAGCTTCGTATACAGACTCTCCTCCAGACCAATATAGTGCAGCTCCAACTTGACAGTGTCCTCGAAGATGACAATACCACACTCATCATAGACATACTTGTACTGCAAGGCTTCCTTCACAGAAGCATAGGCTTGCTGCATTTTATCCAATCCTTGGACGGGCTTACTGAAGTACAACAGTACTCTTCTTTGCTCTCCACTCAGAAGATGCTGCACCTGAACTGCAAAAGCCTGCAGATGTCCATCCATCGACATAATCATCCGCTCAGGTACGATAACTCCGATCCGATTACGATGCTCATGCAAATATAACGGATGGTCGCTCCCTATGACCTCTCGTAGTGCCAGCTCGACCTGCGTCTTGAGCGCCTCTCCATCCGATTTGTCCCCCACGCTGGGACGAATGAAGTCATGATCATTCAGCTCCACAAAAAGATAATACAGCCGCTCACTGGGCTGTAGCTGCAGTCTGGATTCCCATTCCCGCAGCAGTACACTATCCACCTCTCCCATAATGAGGGACTCCATCAGACTTCCTGACAGAAGCTGATTCGTTCGATGGCGGACCTCGCGTTCTTCTGCCAGCCGCTTGCTCAGACGAATAAGAGCATCGCTCAGTTCGGCTTCATCGATCGGCTTCAATATGAAATCATGCACACCAAAACGTACAGCTTGCTTGGCATAATTGAATTCATCATATCCGCTTACGATCATAAAATAGGGATTGGCCGTTCCTTGCGACTTGACCCGCTTGATTAGCTCCAGACCATCCAGCACTGGCATACGAATATCCGTGATGACCACATCTGGCTGTAGACGCTCAATGATTTCCAGTGCATCCTCTCCATTGTCCGCCTCTTCCACGATTTCAAACCCGCAGGCCGTCCAATCCACCAGCTTCAGTAGTCCTTTGCGCGTGAATACCTCATCATCCACCAAGATCACACGGTTCAAATGCACGGTATACCCCTCTTCCCTCATCCTTATAGTCGTTCACCTCGATAGGCAAACGCTTTCATTTCTAATTCTTTATTCTATCTACATAAAAGTCAACATATCTCAGATGCAAGTCATTAAGTATATTGAGTATGAGTATGAGTAGCATGGGTACGTGTAACATTGGTATGTATATGCCGGAGCAATCTTCAACTATTCTTTCAATGGAGCCTATTGAATCTATGAAATGAATTACAGCAACCACAACAACAGCTAAAAACCGTCCAGGACTTTTTGACTCCAGGACAGCTTTTAGCTTTTAGCCGTTAGCCTTTGAATACAATCTCATCTGCTGGCCCAGTTACGCTCGTACAGCTTCATACAGATCACTTGTAGCACGATATCCCTGGTTGCACTTATACAACGCAGCTTCACTTGGCTATACCACCTCAATGCTATAACCTGACGGTATATAATGGACCGAGACATCCGGAAAGTCATCTTGCAGCCCTCTAGCAATCGCTGCCATTCCTGGCTCCTCACTGACGGCGTGCCCTAGTAGGAACAGGACCTTCCCCATGCCCTGAGCAATACTGTCCCCAACATACTCCGGTGTCTCCCATTCGGGACCTTCACCGATCATGAGCAGCTCCACCCCCTCATCCTGAAAAAGTGGAATCGCATGTGCCCCACTACCTCTGTATCCCACAGTAATGCCGATACGTCGGCAGAGGGACTCATGATCGCCAATATACCGAAGATATGGTAAGTGCAGCTTTTTCTTGATCAGATTCGCTATCACTGCTACTGGTAATGCTTCAGGTAACAGCACGATCGTTGAGGTCGACATCGCCGAGATGACATAGGCTTCCCAATCGAGAGCCGTCACCAAGCTATGCGTTATGATATCAGGGCTATATCGATGTGGAGCATCGTGATGACGATAAATAACAATCCCCGACGAATGTATCAACTCCTGCTTGGCTTTGTATACGGGATCTCCAATCAGTTCAGCCGAAGCTTGGATTCGATGACTATAATAGATACCTTCGTGTGTAATCAACAGATTGGCATCAAGCTCCAAAGCTCGTTGTATAACGTCATGAGATGCACAAAAGGTAACCGCTATTCCCCTTACGAATGTATCTGGTGTACCAGCCAGCAATCCATCTACGTTCTGATCCTGTTGTGCCAGTCCTTCCCATCCTGCAGTCGGCTCTGCTAGTCGTTGAATGACATCCTGAACCGTAAGCCTCATTTGCAGCCTCCCTCACCTTTACGATTGCGTGTAAATCTATACCGAATCTCTCCCTGCGGAGCGGCGGAATTGGAACCAGCCGAAGTCAAACTGACTACCAGGCAAAAAGAGAAAGGTGACCTTCTGCATGCCCCGAATCGGCTCCAGATGAAACATCCGTTCTGTGTAATCATCCGATTGATGGAACTCCACCAATTGACGATGCTCCTGATTCCCATCATGAAACCGCAGATGTAATGTATTCTTATCAATTGAAGATCGGCCATAGAGAATAAGCTGGTCTGCTCCCTCCTCCTGAAAATCCATATGCAAATATTCCAAGGAAACATTATTGCCTATGCCCTCAACAAAATCACCTGTGACTGTAAAGGTATCGCCATAGATGTGATCACTAGCGGCTGCCGTATGGCGTGCAAAAGCCCGATTGATTGGCTCGAAGGAGAAGCCCTTGATATGGACCTTCTCCTGCAATACGAAGCAGACCGACGTAATTCCCCGCAGCGGCTGGGACAGCACATATGTCTCCTCCTGATACACGTTCCAGCGTGATTCCTTTTGATAGATGACATCGGCCAGCATCGTGCTGCCCGCTTCACCAGGCATACCCTCCCATATTTGCAATGCATAAGGATCACTTGACAGAGCAAAGATGGGGATCGTGATCGTATCTGCTCCGAGCGAACCGAAATCCAGCTCATGGAAGCCAACCTGTGTCTCTCCGTCGCGGCTAGTCGCAACCCCCTTCTCGTTGCCATTGCTGAGGTCGCCTTGGCTATAATCGTACAGTCCTGCAGAAATGAATTCATAGGGATTCTTGAAAGCGGGTCCCAATCCTGTCCCCGTGAATTCCAGCTGTGACATAAGCCTGATATGCTCTGTCCCATTACGACTAGTACAACGTACGCGGAAATCCCCATCTCCGATTGCGATAACAGTCGCACTATTCCCCGCCGGGACGATGCGAGCCATGTTAGACACAATTCCGGCTTCATTGACGACAGACCATTCCAATTCAGGATAGGTGGCATGTGGGGGATGGAGCTCGGCGCGGACGATCACTGCACGAGTCATTGGATCAAGCTGCTGCCCTCCCTCGCTGATCAACTCGATTTTACGAACAGGAATTTCATCCTTGCAGCCCGTCACGATTGGCAGATCTTCATTTCGCTGTTGCGCGTCGATTCTATCTAGCTCGCCTGAATCGACAGCTGCTACGGTGTTCAGCAGTATAGACACAGTAGGCAAGCCTGGTGATGATACACGAAGCTGAATTGACCCAGCTTGTAGAGTTGATCCTATGATCGCCATTACCTTGCCGCTGAACAACCGTCTGCTCCTTCCTTTATAAGGGTCATAGTCTGTACTATCCCCATTGTCCAGTCCCAGCAGCCTACCTGCCCCTGTTACCTCTACGTGGATGCGATTGTTGGCATTTTCTACAATACGTCCGTTCCTATCTTCCATGGCAATCTCAACAAAGATCAAATCGGTACCGTTAGCCAACATCGACTTAGAATCAGCATGCAGGACAATACGTTCAGGATCTCCGAAGGAGGCTCTTGTGTCTGTAGCAAGTACATGCCCGTTGTCGTCATATGCAATAGCCACCAGTTCTCCCGGTTCATATGGAACCTTCCACCAGCCGAGCAGCTCATATCCCTGAGTATGGTCAACGTAGTGGATACCCAAGCTTCTTCCGTTCAGACGCAGCTCGACCTTAGGTGCATTGGAGCAAACACGTACATCGATCATCTGACCGGGATTGAAATCCCAGTAAGGAAGCAGATGAACCATGGGGTTCGTCCGATAATCCGTCCATGCAGCTTGATAAATAAAGTAGGCATCCTTCTTGAAAGTAGCTGTATCCAGCTGTCCGAAATAGGAGCTCTTCGTATGATATGGGGTAGGTTCGCCAATGTAATCGAAGCCTGTCCATATGAATTGGCCCAGCGAGAAGGGAGTATCCCGCTCAGCCACAATGCAAGCCTCGGCTGACCTAGCTCCCCAACTTGTAGGGCTGTTGCCCAGCGAAGAGCACTGTCTGTCGTCTTCCGTAAGAATGGATTGCTCATACGGGAAATGATACACCCCTCTACTGGATACGACGGAAGCCGTCTCACTGCCATAGATGATCCAGTCGGGATATTGCAGATGATGGGCAACATAATATTTATCGCCATAGTTATAGCCAGCCACTTTGACAAGGTCAGCACATTTGCGGGCATTCTCCCAGGGCATATAGTTCGACCCAATGGTTACGCTTGCATTTTGCCGTGGATCGTGCTGCTGCACATACTCCATCAGTCTGAGTGTAATCGCCTGTCCTCGCTCATCCGCATGCGTATCATAGATTTCATTGCCGATACTCCACAGCATCAGACTAGGATGGTTACGGTCTCGCCGAATCCAGCTCCTGACATCCCGTTCTGCCCATTCCCCGAAGAATCTGGCGTAGTCATAAGGTGTCTTCGAACGCTCCCACATATCGAAGGCCTCCGACACAACGAGCAGGCCCAGCTCATCCGTCAACTCCATAAGCTCCTTGGCGGGCATGTTATGTGCGGTCCGGATAGCATTCGCCCCCATCTCCTTCAGCAACCGCAGTCTTCTTAGCACCGCTGCCTTATTAAAGGCTGCCCCCAGCGCACCCAGATCATGATGCTCGCATACACCATTCAGCTTCATCCGCTTCCCATTGAGCAAGAGTCCCTGCTCAGGATCAAGCACGATATCACGAAAGCCGATAGACTGGCTAATCGTCTCCAGCAGCTCTAGCTCAGAGGTCGCTCCCTGCGTCATAACCTCGGCCTGACCAGCATGTAACTGCCCGTTAATCGCCTGAGAAGGCAACCTGTGAATTGTAGTGATAAGCTGATACAAATGCGGTGTATCTGGGCTCCACAGTAATGGGCATTGTACCTGCATGGTTAGCTGGCTGGTAATGACTGGACTGGTCTGTGTATCTATCAGCTCGCCTTGCCCGATAGGATTTTGTATAGCTGCAACCACCTGTCCGGCCTGCCAGAGCGTATGCGTCAGTTGAACGGCATGACTCAGCCTGAGCTCTGTCTCTATGTTCAATTGCCAGAACAGGTCCTCCTGCTTGGTAGACACATAGATGCCATCCGTTACGATGTGGCTTGGCCCTCTAGTCTTCAGCCAGACGTTGCGATAGATGCCTGCACCCGAATACCAGCGGCTATTAGGCGCCTGATGTACGACTTTGACTACAAGCTCGTTATCCCCTTGTACGAGTGCATCCGAGATCACATGCTCAAATGCCGAATAACCATATTTCCACTCCCCTACAACCTTGCCGTTGACGTATACATATGAGTCCATATAGACCCCATCGAAGCACAGAACGAGCTCTTGCCCATCCCAGTCCGGGCTCCATGATATTACCTTGCGATACCAGCCAATGCTGTCCTCGTAGAGCTCTTGGGTATTGTAAATGAGCCAATCATGGGGAATGTCTACCTGTTCGAAATTCAATGCATTCCAATCGGTTGTACCCAGACTGCTCTTGGCGAATGTCCAGCCTTCGTTGAAGCGTACCTTGCTGTTCACAGTGCATACTCACATCCTATGTTTAGTATTCAGACTAAAATAGAGAACTATGACTATTCTCAAGCAAAGAGATTTGATCCTTCTACTATATCACGCCATTTGGTAAAAGATGTATTTATATGACAAGTTCTATATTTCTCAAAGGATTATCTTTATGCACCGTCTGTAAAAACCGGCTCGGATCATATCATCTCCTGCATTTGTGATTACACATTCGTCTACTTGGAATAATTTTCATGTATTGATTTACACAAATCTCGACTTACGTTTACTTTGCAATTACGAAATCTTTCTATACTAAAGCAGATATATGGCCATGAGCTAGAATAAGGACCTGATCATGAAAGGGGAATCTGTTACGTTGAACAAGAAAAAAACCTGGCTCGCCGTGCTCTCCACGGCGGCAATCCTAGCTGGTGGAGTAACAAGTAGTCCTCTATCCACGCATGCAGCAGATGCCGCAGAGGCTGTGCAGCTACGTACTGTTATCCAGAATATGCAAGGGAAAGTACAATGGAATCCTCGCACCAAGCAGGTGGATATCCGAGCTGATGGGCTGAATGCCAGCCTTCAAGTGGGATCAGGCAAAGCCACGATTAACGGCAGCTCTGTGAGCCTTGACAGCAGCACTTACTTGGCTAATGGCAAGACCTATATTTCCGGCAATACGTTCTCTCTCTTGCAAGACGCTGTGTTGAAAGCGCAGAACAAAACTGGATTCGAGCTGGCAGCTTCCTTCCAGATGCCAGGGAATAAAGCGGAGATTGCTACCTCCACACCCGATGGCAACCGCCTGCTCGTAACCGAAGCGGATCTAGGAAGCATCAGCGTGCTGGATATTGCAGATCTGAAGCAGGTTCGTGTCTTGAAGACCATCAGCTTCCATGAGTTGTCTCCCGCTGCAGAGGTAACCAGTGTCACCGTCTCCAAGGACGGACAGTATGGACTTGCTGTGCTTCGTACTGGAGACACGGATCTTAACGCCAACAAGGGCTTGCTCGCTATCGTAGATCTCTCTACGTATACTACAGTCAAGACCTATGAGCTCGGGATCGGCCCCGACTCCATCGCACTCTCACCAGATGGACAGCAAGCTGTAATTGCGATCGAGGATGAAGAGCTTAATAAGGAAGCAGATGAGATCGACTACGCAAATACTAAGAGACCTGGCAGCATTATGATCGTGAGTTTCCCAGACGGAGATGTCCTGCATGGTGAGGTCACGGATATTCCTGTCTCGCTTGCTGAAGTACCTGGAGCCATTTATCCGCATGATCCCCAGCCGGAGTATGTAGCGATTAGCCCAGACAGTACAACGGCTGCTGTGACTCTCCAGGAGAATAATGTAATTGCCCTGGTTGATTTACGTACCAAGCAGCTCAGCCATGTCTTTTCATTGGGGACGACCTCGCATCCAGCAGATCTAGAGGATGATGGCGTCGTAGACTTCACTGATGCGCTGACTGCACGCTATGAACCGGATGGCATTGCCTTTACGGCAGATGGCCAGTATGTACTGACCGCGAACGAAGGCGATCTCGGGAAGAATGAATTTAAGGATGGAGTCAAGGCGGGCGGACGCAACATTGCAGTCTGGAATTTGCAAGGCCAACGTATATACGACAGCCAGAACCTCATTGATGAGGCCACCGCCAAAGTAGGACTGTATCCGGATGATCGCAGTCCGAACAAGGGCAGTGAGGTTGAGAATGTAACCATTGCTGACGTAGACGGCGTGACGATAGCTGCAGTAGCCTCAGAACGAGCAGATGCCATTTTGTTCTTCAATCTGAGCAATCCAGCCGAGCCGAGTTATATGGGTCTCATCCCGACTGCAGGTAAATCGCCGGAAGGCATCCACAAGATACAAGGGCAAAGCGTGTTCGTTAGTGCAGATGAAAGCACCGGAACCTTGAGCTTCTTTGCCAAATAGGACTTCTAGGATAACAGAGTTGAATTCATATCTATAGTAAGTATCACTATTAAAAAATACACCCTTTGGAGTAAGCTGAGCCACTTTGCCCGCTTGATTCCAAAGGGTGTATTCATCATCATTTGAAATTCGTAAATTGCAGATCCAACGACAGATGTTCAGCCCCGCGCAATAGCTGCATGACCGATTGAAGATCATCTCTGCTTTTGCCTGTCACACGAATCTGATCGCCCTGAATCTGGCTCTTAACCTTGAGCTTCGAATCACGAATAAGGATATTGATCTTCTTGGCATTCTCCTGGTCAACACCTTGCTTGAAGCTTAGCTTCTGGCGAACCGTTCCCATAGAAGCAGGTTCAATCTTTCCATAATCGATGTTCTTCACTGCCAATCCGCGCTTGATCATCTTCGACTTCAGAATATCCAGCACAGCATTCAGCTTATAATCATCATCCGAAGTGATAACCAATGCATCCTTCTCCAGGCTAAGATCGCTCTTGCTGCCTTTAAAATCAAAGCGAGTCTCGATCTCACGTTCCGTCTGATGAACAGCGTTCGTCAGTTCCTGCATCTCCATTTTACTAACGATATCAAAAGAGTGTTCAGAAGCCATATGTATCATCCTTTCCAACCATTTCAATTGTATTATATGTAAAAAAGGAAGCCCTGTCTAATCTGGCAATGACCTGCACTTGGCCAACCACACGAAAAAGGTATTCTGGCAATGAACCAGAATACCTTTTGCTATGCACTTATCCAACTCGTACATACGCTTGCCTTAGGAACGGCTTTCGACGGGACGTCTGAACATATCCAATATTCCGAGCACGATATGTGCCAGACCAAAGCCCAAAATGCCATATCCCCAAGCATTTGGTGTCAGATAATAACCTAATAGGCTGACGATAATACCCAGTCCTGTTACGATCCAGCTAACGGTCAAGCTGATGCACCTCCTTCAGTCGGAGTCTAATTACTGCCTGTCTGTAGACAGTCATAGTATCTCCGGAAGGCACTAGCTATATGCGTGAACTACTACGCATCCTTGATCCTTCAACAAAGATCAAATTCGGCCATGATCCTAAAGCTTATTTTCCCTTAATTGTTGGAACCGGAAGCATCAGCTTCAGAATCAGCGCTCACGTCTGTCGTGGAATTGGAGTTCGAGTTGGCGGCTGAATCATCCATCACAAGACGAATGCGAGTTGTCGCTTTTCCATCCGTGATCGGCTGTCCAGCAACCGTGATTGCTGTGGCCGCGGAGTAACCTGACTTGATATACATACCCTCAGCGCTCAGATCCCAAGAGAAGGAGTCACCGCTTGCCGTATTGCCGTATTCCAGCTTCTCGCCCCGCGAATTCTCTCCCTTGTATACTTCGAGCCAGCTATGGCCAGTTGCATTAATTTCAACCTTCACTGGAGTACCAGCTGCACCAGATACCTTAAAGATCGTCGTACTCCCAGCCTTACCATCCTCAGTTACAGTAACTCCTGTTGGAGTTGAGGTTTCTGGCTCATCATCATTTGGAGTAGAGGACCCATCCTCTGCACCCGTACCACCTCCAGGCTCATTCGTATCCCCAGGCGTCGTTCCTTGCCCCGGCTCAGTGCTACCACCATTTTGCTCAGGTGTAGAGGTAGATGGAGTCTGCTCTGTAGGAGGAGGGTTTTGTTCCGTTACAGGCGTAGTTGGCGGCTCCTCTGCATTATTCTTGCCGAGAGAATTAACATACCCATAGATCAGCACCACGATCAGAATCGGGAAAAGCCATAACAATATGGAAGACAGACGTTTAATGCTTCTTTCACTTCCATTTGAACGATTGGAGCGCTTCTGCATCACTGGCTCCATCACAGTTTCCGGCTCGCTGGCAGGGACATCCTTCTTATGACCTTCCATCAGCTCATCAGGGTTCAGACCTACCGTCTCCGCATAGGTCTTAATGAAAGCCCGCACATAAAAGGTCCCTGGCAATACCTTATAATCTCCAGCCTCGATCGCTTCGAGGTACCTTTTACGAATTTTGGTCATTTCCTGGACATCATCCAGGCTCAACCCTTTTTGCAGCCGGGCCTCTCTAAGTTGTTGACCCAGTTCAGACATGCCATCATCTCCTCGTTCATTACGCAATATTATAGATCATCCGTATAGCTTGTAGTAAATGTATCGTAAATGATTTCCTCATTCGGATTGTTCCGCAACTCAATAATAATATCAAAATCATCGAAGCTATAGCCGGATTCACGCACAAAAATGTCCGGATGCTCAATAACCTTCGTACTGCGCATACTCATAATCTCCTGCAGGAGATTGTAGTGCTTCTCATTAGAACGGATTGTGCTTACAATGCCATCAATGATAAATACATTGTTGGGATTCATCTCTTCCTCAGAAAGCTGGCTTCTTACGGTCTGGCGGAGCAAGGTAGAGGATACGAAAGTCCACCGCTTCATGGCACAGACGCTGCTTGCAATAATGGATTCGGTCTTGCCTACTCTCGGCATGCCACGTAGCCCGATTACCTGATTGCCATCCCTTTTAAATACTTCACCCAAAAAGTCGACCAATAACCCAAGCTCATCGCGAGTAAAACGAAAAGTCTTGCGATCATCCGAATCACGATCAATGTATCGACCATGGCGTACAGCGAGAATATCCACCAGCTTCGGTGGGCGAAAGGCTGTAATCGTAATGTTGTTAGCCTTTTGCAGCATTTCTCCCAGAATTCGGATCTTCTCATCATCATCGGATTCCAGCAACATACCTCTACGCTGACCTTCCACTCCATTGATGGTGATAATGTTCACCTCGAGCATCCCTAGCATGGAAGCAATATCCCCGAGCAGCCCCGGGCGATTTTTATGTATTTTATATTCCATATACCATTGCTTGGTTTCCGTCACATTGACACCTCATTCAAACCTATATTCTAACACATATCGACATCAAATATCGAATTTCGTCATAGAAAACCTATTCCTTAGTCTCCACGGACAAAAGAGTCAAGTTTATGATATATAAAAAAGATTCAAAAAACAAGAACAGTCGTGTAACTATTAAAGACAGCCTCCTGCTGCTGCCGTCTGTTTCAAGCCTGCTAGACGCTTACATGCCCAAAGCATGTGCATTTAGGCAGAAAAGCCCCCTTACAGGGAGCTTTATCTGCAATTACTGCTACTTCGGCTTAAGCGTTCAGCTTGGCAAGCTTCACCATGCATCTGGCAATGGTGTGACGCTCATCCTCATCCGCAACCTCCCACAGCTCCTTCAAGGCACGGTTGGAATAGTTGGACGGGTCTACCTTTTCATCCAGGAACTCACCGATTTCAAAAGCAAGCTCGGCAATCGTGTCCTGACTGATCCCCATTTTCTCGGCCTGTTCTACACGTTGGCCAAGGAACTTCTTCCAGCTATCAAAATTTTTGAGTACTGACGACATTTCGGATTCCTCCTTACAGGCAGTTATAATTGGGATGGACAATTGTAATATGCGCTGTCAGCCCGTTCTCTATACTGCCTGAAGCTCAAAAATCCTCGAACTTGTGATGAAATCATGTCAGGTCAGCCAGCCACCATTAGGGCTAATTATCTGACCATTGATGTATCCCGATTCAGGCAGAGCCAGAAAGTACACAAGTGACGATATCTCGTCTGGTGTAGCAAGACGCCCGGCAGGGATCTCTTCCTCCAGCTCGCTTAATTCCTCGTGGCTCAGATGTTCCAGCATAGAGGTATCGACTGCTCCCGGTGCAACAGCGTTGACCGTCACGCCAGAGCGCGCAGTCTCCTTGGCCAGCGCTTTGGTGAACGCGTTGACCGCTCCCTTCGTGGCGGAATACAGCACCTCACAAGAGGCACCCGTCAGTCCCCAGATGGAGGATACATTGATAATACGCCCGTATTTCTGACGGATCATATGCGGGAGGAACGTCTGTGTACATAGAAATATACTTTTTACATTCACCGCCATCACGCGGTCCCACTCCTGCTCGGATATGTCTTGCAGCATACCATAATGCGATATTCCCGCATTGTTCACCACGATATCCGGCTTCATGGCATGGTTCTCCAGCTTCTCATACATACGCTTGATCTGCTCATGATTGCACAGATCGGCAGCTACAGTCATCGCTTGCCCTGGATAGGTCATACAGCGACGAGCTACTTCATTGGCCGCTTCATGGGAATTGCGATAATGAATAACGACCTTCATGCCAACCGAGGCGAATCGTTCCGCTATGGCTGCACCAATCCCCCGGCTTGCGCCCGTGACAAGAACCGTCATGGATGCTAATGCTTTTTGCTCAGCTCCGGTCTCCCTCTCCACGTTAAGGACTCACCACCAGAGATACTGCCATTTGATTCCAATCCAGATGCTCCTGCAGTCTGCGATTGACGTCCTCTAAGGTAATACTCTCATAGACCGGCAGCACCTCAAATAGATCGCTACCTCGGAAACGATGTCTGGTGAATTCGTGCGCAATATTTTCGGGCGAGTTCAGCATGCGTAAATATCCGCCAATTCTCTTTTTCCGGGCACGTTCAAAATGAGCCTCCTCGAAGCCTTTTGGCTTGATCGCCTCGACTTCCTCGCGGATACGAGCCAACAGCTGGTCAGGGTCCTTCGTATCGCCACCAATCGCCGAGAAAGCATACTGAGGAGAGCTGTTATACTCATGTCCGAAGCTATCCGAGATTAAGCCCTCATCATACAGCTTCTGATATAACTGTGTACTGGTGCCAAAGAGCATATCCAGCATCAGCTTGCTCTCCAGATCATGTCGGAGCAGCGCCTCGCCTGTCAGGCCAAGACGGGTCTCCTTGAATCCGAACAAGCACTTGGGCAAAGAAACTGCCAGCTTCATTTCCTTGCGCGGATTTGCCACCGTAGACGGTTCCGGCTCGAACAGACACTCAATCTCGCCTTGCGGCTCGTAGGTTTTGGCGTTCTGATTGTTACGTACAAGCTCGAATACTTTCTCAGGCTCCACACCACCTACTACGAACAACAGCATGTTGCTCGGGTGATAGAAGGCATGATAGCATTCGTAGAGCGTTTCCTTCGTAATCGTATTAATCGACTCCACCGTACCCGCAATATCGATATGCACGGGATGCTTCGAGTACAATGCCTCAATCAGTCCAAAGTAGCTTCGCCAGTCCGGATTATCATTGTACATATTGATTTCCTGACTGATGATGCCCTTCTCCTTGTTGACATTCTCATCGGTAAAATAAGGATGCTGAACGAAATTAACGAGGGTCTCGAGATTATCATAGATGCGCTCCGTCGCTGAGAACAGATACACGGTCTGATCAAAGCTTGTAAATGCATTCGCGGATGCCCCATTGGAGGAGAACGTAGCGAAGATATCACCCTCAGGCTCCTCGAACATTTTGTGCTCCAGGAAGTGGGCAATGCCGTCCGGGACCTGATGCTCTTGCCCTTTTACTCGAAAATGATTATCCACGGAGCCATATTTTGTCGCAAACGTTGCGAATGTCTTCTGAAAACCTGGCTTGGGCAGCACATATACCTGAAGTCCGTTATCCATGACCTCATGATACAGCGTCTCCTGCAAATGCTCGTAAGGTATGCTCTGCACGTCTATTCCTCCTTCTGGTCTCGCAAAAAGTAAATGGTGTCCAGATGAAACGTGTCAGCCGCATTCTGCACGTCCTGCACGGTAACAGCCTCGATCTGTGCTAGTAGCTCGTCAACAGAGCGATCCTTGCCCGACAACTGTCTGTTGAAATCATACGATATCATCTCAAAGGCAGAATCCTGAGTTTCCTTCAGCAGGTTGCGGATCATCGCCTTCGTCTGTGACATCTCAAGTTCACTGATATTGCCACTACGCATATCATCCAGCTGCTGACGAATAATCTTGACTGCTTGCTCGTAATTAGGAATCTCAATTCCGGATTGAATCGTACCAATACCTTTGTGGCCATCATATCGCGATGATGCATAGTAGGCCAGACTTGCCCGTTCGCGCACATTTACAAACAGCTTCGAATGGGGATAACCACCGAGCACGCCATTATACATCAAGGCAGAGGCATAACGAGGATCATCGTATGTGATGCCTGTGCGGAAGCCCATGTTCAGCTTGCCCTGATTCACATCAAGGCGTTCAACGACGGTCTGCACCTCGCGTGTAGCCGCACGCGATGATTCCTTCCGGTAGTCTGGTGCAGCAGAGCGATCCATCTGGAAGTAGCGATCGACTAACGACTCCACCTCTTCAAGACTCGTATCTCCTACAACGTAGAGATCCAGACTGGCTTGCCCCAGCCATTGCTGATAACTGTTGTACAGGCTACTCGCATCTATATTATCGAGATCCTTACGTTGTCCAAGGGGATGCAGTCGATACGGCTCTTCCTTGCACATTTCTTCAAGGCAGCGCTCGCCAGCATAGCGTATCTTATCGTTCACGATCGCTTCGAGCTTCTTGCGAACTGTATCCTTCTCCTGCTGTACATACGACGAACGGAAGGCTCCGTTCTCCAGCACAGGGCTGGTAAACACTTCCCCAAGGAAGGCCAGAGAGCGATCAAGCAGACTTTCACTACTGCTGACGAAGCTGTCATTTATCGCGTCCATTCGAAGCTGCACGATCTGATAATCGCCCCGCTTGTAAATGTCAAAGCCGAAGCCCGTGCCATACAGCTGTTCGAGCTGTTCCCTGAATTGAATGGTCTCAGGATAGCTTGAGGTTCCGCGGCGAAGCACGAAGGGCGTTACCGCCACACTAGTTACCGTGTCCTCTGTAAGGGGTACACCGGCGTACAAGGATATAGCAAAAGTCTTGAAACGTGTCGTTGGTAACACATGAATGCGCAGTTGCCTGCGGCTGCCTCGCTCAAAACTCGTCTTAGTCAAGTTCAAAACCCCTTTGCAGCATCAATTTCATTTCAGTAAATATTGGCAACATCTATCTCTTTATTGTAAACGATGAAAATGACAAGAAGCAACCGAAGACAGGCCCCGGTTGCTCATGTCAGGATTACATGGGCGTGGATTGTTCACTTTCAACGCATGTGAGGGCATTGGCTAGCATCTAGACTGAAGCACTTCTAAGCTACATACAGAAAATATGCTGCCCGATCGTCTTCACCTGCGGACGGGTCCAAATCCATTTGGAGGTCGCTGTCCGTGGGTTAAAGTAGTACAAGCATCCTCCAGATGGGTCCCAGCCATTCAATGCCTGCTGTACCGCCTTACGTGCCTGCTCGTTGGGCTCCAGCCAGATTTGTCCGTCTGCTACAGCCGTGAAGGCTCCTGGCTGAAAGATTACACCTGATGACGTATTAGGGAAGCTTGGTGACTTGACGCGATTCAAAATAACGGCTGCTACTGCTACCTGTCCCTCGAATGGTTCTCCGCGAGCCTCGCCATACACGGCGTTTGCCATAATCTTAAGATCATTTTCGGATAGCCCCATTGTATTCCCGGAGCTAATTGAATCTGCTCCCTTATCAGCCGCTTGTCCTCCTGCCCCTGCATTCGCATTGTTTTTCTTATGCAAGGGTGTCTCGGTTGGCTTCCAGTGCTTGGTCGCGTTCACCAGCTTCAGCTTCGTTTTTGCACCAACCACTCCATCTGCTTTCATGCCAAATTCACCTTGAAACCATTTGACGGAGTTCAACGTTTTGCTGCCAAACTGACTATCTACTTTACCGTGATAAAAGCCCAAAAGCTTAAGGCGACTCTGTAGCTCATAGACATCCTGGCCATAGGAACCAAAATTGATGCTCTGTGAGCTGAATGTAGGAGCAGCAGGCTGTAACTGTTCGGTCTCAGAAGCACTTACCTTGCTTGAGCTGGCGCCTTGCTTATCGACAATCCCTGCGTAGATGGCTGTAGATATCACCATTGCACAAGCGCATATCCAAAGTGTCAGTTTTCTCATAAGCTGTGATCTACCTTTCTGTGGTGGAATGAACAGGATAGCTACGCTTATTATGACAAGCTAACAGAAATGCTATTCATTGCTTCTCTCTTCGGGCAATTCCTTGCGAAAGTTCAGGAAATACAACAAGAAAACGCCTATCGACGTACTTTCACAGAAGAGAGACCGCCTTTAGTTGAAGTTTTTTTTGCAATAATTGAATTGCCTCACTTCGCTAAAAACGTATAATTTCGATTATCAAAAAAAAACAGCGTCTCTCCAAAAAGGAAAGCCGCTGTTTCTGTTATTTCAAATGTGTTAAAAGTCGACGTTCAGACGTTCAGACGTTCAGACATTCAACAATGCATCTGTCTTAAATTTTATGCCTATGTGATTCAGGAGCTAATCTTGTTCTGCTGATATTGCTCCAGTGAAATTAGTACCTCACGCGGCTTGCTTCCCTCATAGGGACCAATCACACCACGTGCCTCCATAGAGTCAATTAGTCGTGCTGCACGCGTATACCCAATTCTCATACGTCGCTGCAGCAGCGAGACGGAGGCTTGCTTGGCTTCGAGAATGATGTTTACGGCCTGCTCATACAGCTCGTCCACAATCTCCTCACCCTCCATGGATGATTCCTCAACCTCAGGAACGATAGATTCGTCGTATTCAGCTTCAGCCTGATCTCGTACATAGCTGACAATGTTCTCTACCTCCTGATCACTCAGGAATGCACCCTGAACACGGACAGGCTTAGAGGCTCCCATCGGCATGAACAGCATATCACCACGCCCGAGCAGCTTCTCGGCTCCACCCATATCCAAGATGGTCCGTGAATCGACCTGTGAGGATACACCGAACGCGATCCGTGAAGGAATATTGGCCTTAATAACACCAGTAATGACGTCGACAGATGGACGCTGTGTAGCAATAATCAAGTGAATGCCTGCCGCACGGGCCATCTGCGCAAGACGAGCAATAGCATCCTCTACATCTCCAGCCGCTACCATCATCAGATCAGCAAGCTCATCCACGATAACTACGATATAGGGAAGCACTGCCGCCGGGTTATCACGCATCAGTTGATTATAGCCCTCAACGTTCCTCGTTCCCGATTTGGAGAATAGCTCATAACGTTTCTCCATTTCCACAACAATCTTCTTAAGAGCAAGTGATGCACGCTTGGGATCGGTAACCACTGGCGCCATCAAATGAGGGATCCCATTGTATACGTTCAGCTCCACCATCTTCGGATCGACCATGAGGAACTTGACCTCATCAGGCTTGGCCTTATACAGAATGCTGGTAATAATACCATTAATACAGACGGATTTACCCGAGCCTGTCGCACCAGCTACCAGCAAATGGGGCATCTTCGCGAGGTTGCCTACAATCGTCTGTCCGGCAATATCCCGCCCAAATGCTATCGATAGCTTCGACTCGGCATCCCTGAACACGTTTGTCTCCATGACCTCACGCATTGTAACAACCGAGACCTCACTATTAGGCACCTCGATACCAATAGCTGATTTCCCCGGAATCGGTGCCTCCATCCGAATATCCTTGGCAGCCAATGCCAGGGCAATATCATCGGTCAAGTTCACAATTCGGCTAACCTTCACACCGATATCCGGTTGAATCTCATAGCGCGTAACCGCTGGGCCTCGTACAACCTCCAGTACCTTGGCCCGTACACCAAAGCTCTCAAGCGTAGCTTCCAGCTTGCGTGCCGTCTGCATATAGTCATTCTGATCACCCGCATTGCCTGCACCCGCAGGTCGATCAAGCAGCTTTAATGGAGGCAATCGGTAAGGCTTGGGCTGCGGTTGTTGGTCAACTACCGTTGTCCCTGTTGCCGTTGCCCCATTCGCTGCACCTTCCTCTGACTGAGTAACCGTCTCAGAAGCTAATTGCTCTTCTGGCAGTGGCAGCTCCTCGTCCCCAAATTCCTCATCGAGTGGGTGCTGAATCATGCCATCCTGAGCAGACACATTACCTACATGTGCTTGGCTATCCGTAATTGCCACGGTACTATCCAACGTGTTATCCATGTTACCATACGGCTCTCTCTCTAAATCAGACAGCGGGGCATGACTACCCGGCTGATTCGGCGAACGCCCCACATAGCCATCCTCCTGAAGATCCTCATCAAGAGGGTCTTCCTCACTTCGTACCTGCTCGAAGAAATTGCGGATAATTGGGGAACTACTTGGCTGCTGAGCATTCTTGCTATTATCAGACTCTTCAACTACCTCCGGCATATCATCTCGCTCTGCTACATATATATCCTCATCTGTAGAATCAGTAGCATCAGACCTGTCTTCTGCAGGTGCTGTCTTGTTGCCGAACAGCTGAAAGAATAGCGGCTGACGCTTCTTCGGCATTTCAAGCTCTTCAAAATCCTCCTCCAGATCGTCATAATCCGGTATGGGCTCCGCCTTGATCTTTCCATTAGCTGCACGCGCGCGAGTGGCGGCAAGGGGACCTTGCCGCTCATTCCACTTGTGCTGCAATGCTCCCCCGACCTTGCCCATGCGAGTCCGTACGAACTTCGCCAGATCCACATAGGAAAGCTGTGTTATTAGCATGAAGGAAATGACGAACATCACAAGCATCACCAGCTTTGCGCCAGTCAAGCCGAACAACCATAGCAGGAGTGTCAGTTGAAGAGCCCCAACGTACCCTCCGCTAATCTCTTTATTGAGCATTGAGCCATCATCTGCTGGCCTTGGAGCAAGCAGCTCCGTATTCATATCCGTATGTATTTGACTCATCACATTTCCAGGCTCAAGCGCCTGAATCGGTCCCAGACGCTGTTCCATGGACGAGATTGCACTCATCAGCGTGAGAGCACACACCAGCAGAACCACACCACTTCTTCTTGTGTTCCATTGATGAGGCCACTTTCGATTAATCATGACCATAAGTCCGACAAAAATGCCGATGAGAGGGATCACAAAATAGAATTTGCCGAGCACCAAACCGAACATTTTGGACAGAGAGCGGCCTACAGCGGCTTCTCCGGATAATGCTATTACAGATAAGGTAATCAGCACGATACCATAGATTTCATACTTGAGTACACTGCCTAATATGGATTTCTTTTTCTTACGTCTTCTGGCCATCCGTTTCACCCCTCCAGAAGCATATTATAGCATGACTGGCATGTATCCGCACATATGTTCTTTTCTGATACTTTTCGACAGAACCGTATGCTTGGATTAATCACCGTCTATGTCCACTCAATTTCGCTCCCAGGCGCATACATGGGGTTCAGATAGGCTTCTAGTGGACAGTCCAGCAGGCGGACAATCGTTCCACTACGGGGCCCTGTAGAGCGAACCTGCATCAGTAGCCCCCCAACACGAATATCCTGGTACTGTCCCGTATCCTTCCATAGTCCTTCCCAGATCAATTCAGGTGGCATCACGGTGTAGAGCGTCATTGTGGAAATCCTCCTCCATGCGGGGCTGACAATGGATTAGGAGAACTCCCCGCCTGCTGAGCTGAAGCCCCACTCGAAGTTTGCAGAGATTGCAACGATTGCATTTGCTGGCGCCGGATTTCACGACGTTCCTCAATCATGCTATTCAGTTTCGCCAGCGCTTCACCAATCCCGCCCACCTGATCCATCAATCCGTATTTGACTGCTTCTGCGCCGCCAACAGCGGTGCCTATATCCCGATTCAGCTCCCCAGTCTTGAACATAAGCTCCTTGAATTGCTCTTCTGTAATTCTGGAATGTGCCATTACGAAGCGTACGACTCTCTCCTGCATTTTCTCCATATACTCAAAGGTCTGCGGAACCCCGATTACAAGCCCGTTCATTCGAACAGGGTGAATCGTCATTGTTGCACTTTCCGCAATAAATGAATACGAAGCCGAGACCGCAATAGGCACTCCAATACTATGCCCACCTCCAATAACTACCGTAACCGTAGGCTTAGTCAGAGAAGCAATCATTTCGGCGATCGCAAGACCCGCCTCTACATCTCCACCTACCGTATTCAGTAGAATCATGAGGCCCTCGATTTTTGGATTTTGCTCAGCTGCAACAAGCTGGGGAATCATGTGCTCGTATTTGGTCGTCTTGTTCTGTGGCGGCAATATATAATGACCCTCGATCTGACCTATGATCGTCATACAGAATACGTTGGACTCTGCGGCTGGCAACGCTGTCTGCCCGAGCTGTTGAAGGCTCTCAAGTACAGGATTCCGCTTCGGCTCCTCCTCTCGTGGTGCTTGCTCCTCATTTCCCTCAGATGAACCATGTACCTGATACATATAATCTTCCTTTCTTAACCAGTTTTATGATAACAATTCACTTCTAGTATGAGGTTCGGATGGAAGAATTTATACATACACTAAGATGAAATCAAACAAAAATGTCAGTAGTGGACGAAAGACTCTTATCACATTTGCTACCTTTCTATGTAGGCTGTCATCCCCTGTCCAGAGGACACCTTTCACAAAAAAAAGCCTTTCCACGGGAAGAAACCGTCCATATTTCTTCCGGGAAAGGCGACTGTGTGCCAGATATTTGATTTCAATCTATTAATTATACTTCCATAATGATCGGCAAGATCATTGGTCTGCGGCGAGTCTGTTCGTACAGGAAGCGCCCCAAAGCATCCTTGACATTCGTCTTGAGGGAAGCCCATTCATTTACATTCTCACTCATCAATCTCTGCAGCGTGTTGGATACGATACGATTGGCCTCATCAAGCAATCCTTCTGATTCCCTTACGTATACAAATCCACGAGATATGATGTCTGGACCCGATACGATGGTTCCGTCCTGCTTGCTCAACGTGACCACGACCACCAGAATTCCGTCCTGCGACAACAGCTTACGGTCGCGCAATACGATATTACCTACATCGCCTACACCCAGACCGTCGATCAACACATTTCCTGCCGTTACTTTACCGGCCTTGCGTGCTGAACCGCCCTGAATTTCGACAACCTCACCAATATCCGTAATGAAGATATTATCATGCTCCACACCAACGGATTCCGCGAGCAATGCATGTCTGCGCTGCATCCGATATTCACCGTGAATTGGAATGAAGAATTTAGGCTTCATCAGGTTCAGCATCAGCTTAAGCTCTTCCTGACTACCATGGCCGGATACGTGAACACCCGGGTTGGCACCACTGTAGTATACTTCAGCACCTAGCTTGAACAAATCATCAATGGTGCGTCCTACATATTTCTCATTACCAGGTACAGGTGTCGCAGCAATGATCACTGTATCACCAGGCAGAATGTCCACCTTACGGTGAGTCGAGCGAGCCATGCGTGTCAAGGCTGACATTGGTTCTCCTTGGCTACCTGTGCACAGAATTACGACACGGTCTGCGGACATCTTGCCTACTTCTTCAGGCTCAATAAGCATTCCATCTGGAATGTTCAAGTATCCAAGATCTTCAGCGATTCCCACCACGTTCACCATGCTGCGACCAATGACTGCAATCTTGCGTCCTGTCTTCTCAGCAGCATGAACAACTTGTTGGATACGATGTACGTTAGAAGCGAAGGTTGCTACTACAACCCGCTGTCTGGATTTGCGGAAGATATCCTCAAGCACAATCCCTACGCTCTTCTCTGAAGGCGTGAAGCCAGGCTTCTCTGCATTCGTACTGTCAGACAAGAGGGCCAGTACACCACGGCTACCGATCTCAGCCATGCGCTGCAGGTCAGCATAGTGCCCATTTACTGGTGTATGGTCGAACTTGAAGTCTCCCGTGTGAACAACAGCACCTTCTGGCGTATCAATACACACACCTACTGAATCCGGAATACTGTGGTTCGTGCTGAAGAACGATAGGCGAAGATTAGTTCCCAGCTTGATCTCGGAGTCTGCATGGATCAGAATACGCTTCGTCTCGCCAAGCAGATTGGCTTCCTTCAGCTTATTCTCCACCAGCCCCATTGTCAGCTTCGTGCCATATACAGGCACATTCAGATGCTTCAGCACGTATGGGAGACCACCAATATGGTCTTCATGACCGTGCGTCAGCACAATTCCTTTTACTTTGTCACGATTTTCCGTCAAGTATGAAATATCAGGAATAACCATATCTATTCCGAGCATATCTTCCTCAGGAAATTTGAGTCCGGCGTCCACCACCACAATATCATTGGCGTATTGAACCACGTACATATTTTTCCCGATTTCACCGACGCCGCCCAAAGCAAAAATCAGCAATTTATCGTTGTTTGTTTTCTTAGACAAAAGAATCTAAACCTCCTATGGTAGTTGGACGTCGTACCTTAATTTATTCAGCAATTTAGCAACATATCAAGCGCATAAGACAGCAATGTATGCAGATCACGCTGCTGAAATCCGGACACATTCCTGCAAAGCGTTGTCAGATGATGCAAACGCATATGCAAAATTAGTGCTTTGTGATTTACAAAACACGAAATTTCAAAATATTACCGCACCCAGTCACTTGCAATCATTATACATGATTAAAAAGCGAAAAAACAAGTCGCCTGTTTGTCATTTACAGGTTACCCCGTAATAGCACATCCCATGACAACGCAGTATAGCAGCAATGTTGTCAATATATGCTTACCTTAAAGGAAGGATACAATGCAGTAAAAAACATGGTCATTCTGCAGATCTGCCCATAGCCACGTGGCGATATGACCTGCTCATTAATTAAGCATAAGACAATCGTCTTTCGGCGTACCTTCATACAAGGTCAGACCGCATCTAGTTGAAATGATGACCCGGCTGAAGAGATATAAATCCTATTATCTAAAACAAAAAGGGCGTCCCGCCAGCTCTGGCCTTGGACACCCTTCAATGCAATCGCATTATTTTATTCGTACAGCTGTTTAATCAAAGCTTTCTCTGAATCATTCGGCGCAACGAGCGGAAGCCTCACGGACCCTACATTCAAGCCCTTCAGCTCCAGTGAATACTTCACCGCTACCGGGTTGGGGCATTCAAACAGCCCCTTGAATACAGGCAGCAGCTCACCATGAAGCTTAGTCGCCTCTTCTATACGCCCAGAGATAAAGGCATCCATCATTTGCTTCATCTCCGCACCAACGACGTGACTGGCTACGCTCACAATACCATAGGCACCAACAGACATGGCTGGCAATCCAGAGGAATCATCACCAGAATAGACTTTGAAGCCTTCCGGTGCACTACGGACAATCTTGCCTACCTGCTCTGTCGAGACACACTCCTTCGTCGCTACAATATTGTCGATCTGAGCCAGTCGCAGTGTCGTCACACTGGACATACTTACTGCTGTACGTTGCGGAACATTATAGAGCATAACAGGCAACTTCGTAGCTTGCGCTATACTTTCAAAATGCCGGAATATGCCTTCCTGATTCGGCTTGTTGTAGTAAGGCACCACAAGCAGTACCCCATCCACTCCCGTGCGCTCTGCTGCCTGGGTCAAATGAATGGAATGGCGGGTGTTATTGCTTCCTGTACCCGCTATAATCTTGCAGCGACCTGCTGCCTTCTCTACAGCAAAGGAGAACAGCTTTATTTTCTCCTCATCACTGAGCGTAGGTGCTTCTCCTGTAGTTCCGGATATAACAAGTGATTCGGACTTCTGAACATCTATCAAGTAATCCATTAATTGAGCGGTGACTTTCCAGTTAATCTCACCTTGCTCGTCGAACGGAGTAACCATAGCTGTAATTAATCTGCCAAAATCCAAGCTTGCTTCCTCCCTTCCTACTTCATGCAAAATCTAGCGATGGAGCTCAAACTTGGCATGCAACGCACGCAAAGCCTGAACCATATCTTCCTTCTTGACGAGAACCCATATGGTTGTATTGGAATCCGCTGATTGCAGAATAGGAATACCAGCTACGGTCAATGCCTCTACGATCATGGCCATGATGCCGGGAACGCCATTAATGCCACCACCAATAACCGACACCTTGGCACAGCCTGACAGAATTTTAGGCTCAAGCCCAAGCTCTCCCAGCACCTGTAGCGCCTTGAGGCCATCCTGATCTGACACCGTATATACAGCTCCAGTAGGAGTCACATTGATAAAGTCAACACTGATTCCGTGCTCAGCCATCGTCTTGAACACCTTCAGTTGCAGCTGTTCAATTCCTGCCTCCGTCTCCACGGTAATCTGCGTAACATTTCCCACGTAGGCAATTCCAGTTACATAACGATCCACCACACCTGGCTGCACCTTCGTGAAGCCTTCCGGATGGGTCACCAAAGTCCCCTCGGATTCCGAGAATGTCGAGCGCACCCTTACAGGAATGTTAGCCTGCATGGCAATCTCTACAGCACGCGGATGAATGACCTTTGCTCCCTGATAAGCCATGTTGCAAATTTCATTATAGCTGACATACGTAAGGGGGCGTGCATCCTCCACAATCCGCGGATCTGCCGTAAGAATGCCGTCTACATCTGTATAGATATCTACTATATCAGCATGCAAAGCGGCTCCAATAGCTGTAGCTGAGGTATCGCTTCCACCCCTGCCAAGTGTCGTGAAATCTCCTTGTTCATCCTGCCCCTGGAAGCCGGTAACGATAACGACACGTCCCTGCTCCAGCTCTTGCAGCACCCGATCCGGGCGAATATCTACAATACGCGCATTGCCGAACTGGCTATCCGTCAGGAAGCCTGCCTGTGCTCCTGTCAATACCGTCGCCTCAATGCCCTCATGGCAGAGGAGACTGCACAAGGTGGCTGCAGAGATAATCTCCCCACAGCTCATAAGCAAATCCCGCTCCCGGGTAGGCAGACTGTCCCCATTACTCGCAGCCCAGCCCAGCAGAGTATCGGTAGCATATGGCTCACCTATGCGCCCCATAGCAGATACGACCACGACCAGTTGATATTGATTAGCCAGTTCTCTTTTAATATGTCCAATAACAAGCTCACGGGCTTCAGGTGTAGATAGTGAAGTTCCCCCGTATTTTTGCACTAATATCCCCATTACCTATTTCTCCTCTACGGTAGACACCTTTGGAACCTTATGCTTTCTTTGCTGCGATGATCTCGGCAATCTGAACAGCATTCCATGCTGCGCCCTTAAGCAGATTATCCGATACGATCCACATATTCAGACCACGACTATTGCCCAGATCCTCCCGAAGACGTCCTACAAAGACATCCAGTTCACCCGCAGCCGTCGTAGCCAGCGGATACGCTTGATTCGTTGGATCATCCACCAGTGTAATTCCAGGGGCTGAGGCCAGAAGCTCTCGTACATCCTCCAGCTTGTAATCCTGCTTCAGCTCGACATACACGGATTCCGAATGCCCGTAGACGACAGGAATGCGCACACATGTAGCCGTTACCGACACGGACTCGTCATTCAGGATCTTCTTCGTTTCACGAACCATCTTCATTTCTTCCAGGGTGTAACCATTATCTTGGAATTTATCAATTTGCGGTACTGCGTTGAAGGCGATCTGATGCTTAACAGGCAGGGCACCTACAGGAAGAATGTCCGGCTCGAAAGCATCCCCATTCAGCACTGCCGCCGATTGTCTGTTCAATTCGCTAATTGCTTTGGCGCCAGCGCCGGATACAGCTTGATAGGTCGATACGATAATGCGTTCAATTCCATAGCGGTCATAGAGCGGCTTCAAGGCCGCTACCATTTGAATGGTAGAGCAGTTCGGATTCGCAATAAGACCATTGTGCTCAAAGATCTGATCTGGATTCACTTCTGGGACCACCAACGGAGTGTTCGGGTCCATGCGGTACGCATTGGTATTGTCAATGCAGACAACTCCACGCTCAATGGCATGAGGAGCCAACGCTTTACTTACGTCTCCGCCTGCACTGAATAATGCAATATCGACACCTTCGAAGCTCTCAGGGGCTGCTGTTTCTACTACGATATCTTGGCCCTTAAAGTTAATGACTGTGCCAGCAGAACGCGGAGAAGACAGCAGCTTGAGTGATTTAATCGGAAAATTCCGTTTATCCAGCAATTTAATAATTTGCTCTCCAACCGCACCTGTTGCTCCAACGACAGCGACATTAAACTCTACATTGCTCATCTGGCATATCTCCTCTTCTAATCGCACTCATTAATAGTTGCTGCATACAGAACACGTCTATCGTCGTATTCACGATGAAGACCGACCGCAATTCGCGATCATTTTTTCTGATGATGACAGAATCACCCTGCCCTACTAAAAGCTTATGAATCATGCCATCATAAATAAAACTAGCATTTTGCCAGCGCACATCTCACTCAGCAAAATGCACGAAAGGCCCTTCCTCTTACTCATCACTCGTACAAGGAAGGAATATATAATTCTTCAGCTTAGCTGAATTATTACCTGGATGTTAGCTTAGTCTGACCGTTATGCGTCAGTCATGACGTTCAATAATCATGGGCTGTAGCTGTTGTCCTTGTATGGCAGCATAGCATGCTTCTGGAATAATCGACATTTTGGCCACGAGTGAGTTAGGCTTCTGCTGGGGATTATCCTGACCGAAAGGTACGAAGTATATGTTCTTTGCCACCAGTAGCTTGGCGATATTGGCAGCATTCAAGCCCAGACCATCATTGGTCGAAATGGCGAGGACAAGCGGTCGTCCGTTCCTCATCTGTGCTTTGGCAGCCATCAGCACAGGACTGTCCGTCATCGCATTCGCAAGTCGACTGATCGAATTGCCGGTGCACGGCGCAATGACCAGTACATCCAGCAATTGCGAGGGGCCTAGCGGCTCAGCCTCCACAATTGTAGAAATGATATCATTCCCTGTTATATCTTTCAACTGTTTTTGCCAACTTTGCGAGGTGCCAAACCGCGTGTCTGTAGTCATGACTGTATTGGAGACAATCGGAATTACCTTAGCCCCACTGTCTACAAAACGTTGAATAACGGGCATCACTTCCTCAAAGGTACAGTGAGAGCCCGTAATTGCATAGCCGACTGTTTTACCCTGCCAGTTCATTTGCCTTCCCCCCGATTCGGATTATCTTCCATTAACAGCTGCACCAATGCATTTGCCATAATCACGCCTGCCGTCTTGGGAGCTACGATGCCGGGGAGTCCCGGAGCCAGGATCGCCTTAATGCCGCGTTTGGCAGCATATCGGTAATCACATCCGCCGGGGGAAGAAGCAATATCTATAATCACTGCACTTGTCTGCATTCTGGACAGGATTTGTGCTGTGATTATCATAGAGGGTATCGTATTAAAAATCAAGTCGATCTCCCCGACCTCATCGGCCAGATCCCTTGTCATAAAAGGCCTCCAGCCCATCGCACTTGCTCTTGCCGCTTCCTCTCGCAGCTGTATTCCTACCTGCACATCAGCACCAAGCCCTTGCAGCGTCCTGGCCAGAGTAAAGCCGGTTCGGCCCAGCCCCAGTACCATACAGCGCGCCCCATGCAGCGTGATATCCGTATTCTGAATTGCCATCATAATGGCGCCTTCTGCTGTGGGGATGGAATTATAGATGGCAACATCATCGCGCTCCAGCAGCTCTACAAGCCTGAGATTGTACTTATCACACAACTTTTGTAAATAAGGTTTGGCCATTCCCGTATACACCACACAATGAGGCGGTAAAGCGGACGCATGCTCATGCTGAAAGTGAAGTGGCTGTTCCGTAAAATCAGCCTTCACACTCCCATCCTCTTCACAGCCTACCACTGGCAGTACAATGGCATCTGCAGATTCAAAAAGCCGGACACTCAGCTTCTCGTTGCTCACACCCTTAAGCTGATCGGCGATCCGGTCAAAACCAACTACACTTACAGTCGCATCCATATCTACACACTTCCGAATGACCTCAAGCTGCCGTGCATCACCGCCAAGAATGACGGTACGAACTCCTGTCAGCATCTGGACCTCACCCCTTTCCCAGATACGGTATGCATTATCCTATGCATTAGCCCGTGAAGGGTGATACGTAGCACAAAAAACCACTCCAGAATTGGAGTGGTCTAGTGCCATGCGCTCTATTGTCATGTTTTCTTTATTTCCCTGTGTGACCAAAACCACCTGCACCGCGTACGGTCTCGGATAGCTGATCCACTTCCTTCCACAGCACCTCAGGCACCTCCTGAAACACCATTTGAGCTATACGCTCATGACGAGTGATGGAAAAGGGCTCCTGACCAAGATTAATGAGTAGCACCTTGATTTCTCCCCGATAGTCCGCATCAATAGTTCCTGGTGTGTTCAGGCAAGTAATGCCATGCTTGAGAGCCAGTCCGCTGCGTGGGCGGATCTGTGCCTCGAGTCCTCCTGGCATAGCTATCGCAATTCCTGTCGGGACCAGACAACGCTGTCCCGGCTCCAGCACCAGCGGCTCATGCACAGCAGCATGAAGATCAAAGCCAGCAGCGAGCTCAGACATTTTGCGAGGAAGCTGAATATCCTCATTGCCTGCCAATCTGTTAATTTCTACGTAATGCGGCAAGTTCATTCCTCCTCATTCCCGAGATAGGGGCATCCGATGCGCCTACCATCGCCAGTGCAAATGGCTGTGAGAACACACGGTCCAGCACAGCATGCACATCATCCATCGTTACTCGTTCTATTTTACGAATCATTTCATCCAATGTATAGTGCTTGCCTAGCATCAGTTCATTTTTGCCCAATCGATTCATTCGACTGCCTGTGCTCTCCGAGCTGAGAATCAAGCTGCCCTTAAGCTGCTCTTTGCCCTTGCTCAGCTCATCGTTCGTCAAGCCATGGATAGCAACATCTCGCAGCAGTTCATGCGTGAGCTCAAGCACATCCTTCGTCTGCTTAGGAGCGGTTCCCGCATAGATCGTCAGCAGACCACTGTCTGCGTGAGAGCTATGATAGGAATAGACGGAATAAGCCAGACCGCGCTTCTCGCGAATCTCCTGAAACAGCCGGGAGCTCATACCGCCGCCAAGGGCATTATTGAGCAGCACCATAGCATATTGCAGATCATCGCCGATACGGTTGCCCTGGAAGGACATACAAATATGATTCTGCTCTGTAGCCTTCTCATGGAATATAAGATCACCGTTAAAGGCAGGCTCTAGCAGTGGAGGAGATTGTCCATGGTTGTTGAAATGTCCAAAATGACGCTCCAACAGCTCAACTACATCATCATTAATATTCCCCGCAAGACTGATTACGGTATTTTCAACCGTATAGTGCTCTTTCATGTAGCTTCGTAAGCTGGAACTGTCCATTGCATGCAGCCGTTCCTCAGTACCAAGAATGGGGTAAGCAAGCGGATGCTCCTTGTAGGCTGCTGTAGCCACCAGATCATGCACCAGGTCATCAGGAGTATCCTCATACATGGAGATTTCCTCCAGAATAACGTTTTTCTCCCGGCTGAGCTCCTCCTCATCCAGCTTCGAATGGAAGAACATATCTGATAACATATCAACTGCAATCGGCAAATGCTCATCAAGTACCTTGGCATAATAGCAAGTGTATTCTTTAGACGTAAACGCATTGACATTTCCGCCGATGGAATCGAACCGTTCTGCGATATCCTTGGCAGAATAACGTTCTGTTCCTTTAAATAGCATATGTTCAATGAAATGGGTTACTCCATTTTGCGGCAGCAGCTCATTTCTGGACCCGGCCTTCACCCAGATCCCGAATGAAACGGAGCGATAGTTCGGAATCTTCTCCAGAACTACCCTTAGCCCATTGCTTAGCTGTATTCGTTCCACGCATAGTCCTCCTAATTAACATAGACTTACCTACTCTGGCATAATTAAAACAAAAATGCCCGTACAATCCCTTCATCGTAACAGAAAAATACGCATCACTCAACCTGTGTGGATGGTACACGTCTAGAGGAAAGCGTCTCACTAACCGTTCCAAGCGTCAGCCCCTTACTTCTGATGCCCTGAATCATGCCTTTGAGTGCCTGGGAGGAGGAGGAGGTTGGATGCATCAGAATAAGAGCCCCTGGCTCTACTCGTTTGGTGATTTTATTCACGACAGCACCAGGCTCCGGCTTCTTCCAGTCCACTGTATCCAGAGTCCAGAGCACTGTCCTTAGCCCAGCCTCCGCAGCAACCTCTATCGTCTCTTGATCAAAATCACCCGATGGGGGTGCGAACCAGACATTTTTCACCCCTAATGTATCCTTGAGCAGCTGCTCCGTCTTGGTAATCTCCAATCTCGCCCGCTCCCGGCTAACTCTGCTCATGGCTGGGTGAGAATAAGCATGATTACTTAGCTCATGTCCTCGCTTCTGAATGGTTTTGGCTAGCTCCGGATTCTTCTTCAGCCAGCTACCATCCAGGAAAAAGGTCGCCTTCACTCCCTCAGCATCCAGCGTATCCAGCATGGGCACAATGAATTCATTGCCCCACGCTACATTGATCATGAATGCGACCATCGGCTTGTTCGGATTCCCACGATAGGTTGGGTGCTGTCCGAGCTGTTCAAGCTGGACCTTCGGTGCAACCTCTTTGTAAATATACTTTATTGGCGTGCCAGGGGCTGCCAGTGCCTGTCTGTAAGTCGCCTCTACGTCAACCTCAAGTCCATTATAGCCCGGGATTGCCTTCCAGATCGGGTCCATACGCGCATCTACGGCTGGCTTGCTTCGTGTCTTCGCCTCGGCCTGGATCTGTTCTAATAGTGGCTGCTCCGCTACAGATGCTGCAATGGCGGGTACAGAGTTGCTGTCCTCCAAATGTCTATTTCTCATGTCCTGCAGGTAATCGCGTACTCCAGTGAGTTGTCCAACTAGCAGCACGGCTGCTGCGCTGATGACAATGACTGCCGCTTTATTAGACCTCATTCTCATTCATCCTTCCGCTAGCCTTTGTCCCCAATTTATGCAGGGCGGACAAGGTTTATGCCGTCAGGATGAGCAAGCATGGCAAAAGAAAAAAGAGCCAGAAATCACTCTCTGCCTCTTTGACTTTTATATGCTTTTTGTGAAACGATAACGCTTCTTCTCATGCTGCCTAGGACTTTGCAGGCTCCTCGGCTGTCAGCACAGCTTTACGGGATAGATTCACGCGCCCTTGCTGATCAATCTCGGTCACCTTTACGGTAATAGTATCACCGATCGCTACTACGTCCTCAACCTTGCCGACACGCTCAGTGGAGAGCTGTGAAATGTGCACAAGGCCGTCCTTACCAGGCAGAATTTCTACAAACGCACCGAACTTCTCGATTCGCTTAACGGTTCCTACATAGATCTCGCCAACAACCACTTCGCGAACGATACCTTCAATGATTGAACGTGCTTTTTCATTCATTTCCTGATTGGAGGAAGCGATGAACACACGGCCATCCTGTTCGATATCGATCTTGACGCCAGTCTCTTCGATGATCTTGTTAATGATCTTGCCACCTGCGCCGATTACATCACGGATCTTGTCCGGATTAATGAACATCGTGATAATCTTAGGTGCATATTGTGACAAAGTCGCTCTTGGAGCCTGGATAGCCTCCATCATCTTGCTCAAAATGAACAAGCGGCCTTCCTTCGCCTGGGTCAGTGCATCCTGCAAAATGTTACGGTCGATTCCATCAATCTTGATATCCATCTGGATCGCTGTTACTCCTTCCGCAGTACCAGCTACCTTGAAGTCCATATCCCCGAGATGATCCTCCATACCCTGAATATCTGTCAGAATGGAGACATGCTCCTGATCCTTGATCAGACCCATAGCTACACCAGCCACTGGCGCCTTGATCGGCACACCTGCATCCATCATTGCCAGCGTGCTTGCACAAATGCTAGCCTGTGAAGTTGAACCATTGGATTCAATAACCTCAGATACCAGACGAATCGTGTACGGGAATTCCTCTTCCGAAGGAATAACTTTGGACAGAGCACGCTCACCAAGAGCACCATGCCCAATCTCACGCCGACCTGGAGCACGTAGCGGACGAGCTTCACCCACGCTGAACGGAGGGAAATTGTAATGATGCATGAAGCGTTTGGTTTCTTCCAGAGAGATCCCGTCCAGAATCTGTACATCTCCCAGAGCACCAAGAGTACATACGCTAAGCGCTTGTGTCTGACCACGCGTGAACAGACCGGAGCCATGCGTACGCGGAAGCAGACCTGTGTCAGATTCGATTGGACGAATTTCGTCCAGCTTACGACCATCTGGTCTTACCTTATCATGGGTAATCAGACGGCGTACCTCTTCCTTCACAATGTCATAGAGCACTTCATTCACGTCTTTCATGAATTCCGGTGTGTCTATGTATTTCTCTTCAAAATGAGCCACAGTCTCCGCATTAATCGCATCAATCGCGTCCTGGCGAGCATGCTTCTCAGCAATGCTTACAGCCTCAACCAGTCGTGCAGAAGCATATTCACGCACTTCCTTGTTAACGGACTCGTCTACCGCATGCAGCTTGACTTCCATTTTTTCCTTACCAGCAATCTTCACCAGTTCTTCAATGGTAGCTACAATGTTCTTGATCTCGTCGTGCCCGAACATGATTGCTTCCAGCATCGTCTCTTCAGGAATCTCATTGGCTTCTGCCTCTACCATCATGATAGCGTCCTTCGTACCTGCAACCACAACATACAGATCACTTACGGTCTGCTGTTCAATGGTTGGGTTAATCACGAATTGGCCTTCAATACGTCCTACAGCCACTCCACCAATCGGTCCGTTGAAAGGAACGTCCGAAATACTGAGGGCAGCAGAAGTACCAATCATAGCAGCAATTTGCGGCTCACAGTCCTGATCCACACTCATGACCAAATTCAATACCTGTACATCATTCCGGAAGCCTTCTGGGAACAGTGGACGAATCGGACGGTCTGTCAGACGGCTGGCCAGAATAGCCTTCTCGCTCGGACGACCCTCTCTTTTAATGAATCCACCAGGTATTTTACCAACAGCATATAGTCTCTCTTCATAGTTCACAGTGAGTGGGAAAAAGTCCAAATCCTTAGGCCCACTGGATGCTGTAACTGTACACAATACGGCTGTGTCACCATATCGAACCATTACTGCTGCATTTGCCTGCTTAGCCAGTCGGCCTGTCTCCAGGACCAGCTTTCTTCCGCCAAGCTGCATCTCAACTTGTTGTTGCATGGGATCCCTCCATTCTTCAAAATAGTTACTTCGGCATAAAACAAGTATTTCCTGCTTCACGCGTATTCATAATGGATGCAAACCACTCACTTAAAATGTATTGGATTGTATCCATAAATCAAATCATTTATATTAAGAAATCTTCAATGAACATACTGCGTTGCAATGAAAAGCTTGTCCATTTATAAATTCGATTATCTTAAAAAATAACCTGGCTGCTGTCCGCAGTCGCCTCCTAAGGGACAAGCGGTGAACAACCAGGTTGTTTTTTTGGATAGCTTATCTAAAAATTAACGACGCAATCCAAGTCTTTCGATCAACGCGCTGTAACGTTTAACGTCAGTCTTCTTCAGGTAAGCCAAAAGCTTACGACGTTGACCAACCATTTTCAGCAATCCACGACGGGAGTGATGATCTTTCTTGTGCGAACGAAAGTGGCTTTGCAAGTTAACAATGTTCTCCGTAAGGATCGCGATTTGTACCTCTGCAGAACCAGTGTCGGATTCATGAGTTTTGTACTCACCAATCAATTGTTGTTTGCGCTCTTGAGTCAATGCCATTCTGTTCACCTCCTTCATTATAATCGCCATTAGCCTCGTAACCGCCGGTGAGAGCGAGAAACCAAGCTAAGGTTCAGTGTTGCTTGACACAACATAAAACAGTATAGCACACCAGCATGTCCTATGTAAATCATGGAATGCTGTTTTGCATGAATTTACATCTATTCAGCTGAGGTGAGCAATTGACGTGCTGTGTCCGCATCATGGCCAATCTGAGCCACCAGTTCATCCACAGAAGCAAATTTCCGTTCAGGTCTTATGTAATAGTACAAATCAACCTTCACCTGCTCGCCGTAAATATCCTCCGCAAAATCAAACAAGTGTACCTCAAAGGAAGGTCGAGTTACTCCATCGTGGAAGGTAGGCTTCACACCCACATTCATAACCCCGCTGTACACCGCGTCTCGTACATGAGCCTTCACAGCATACACGCCCTTCGTCGGCATTACAAATTTATCCTCTAGCTGCAAATTCGCTGTCGGAAAACCAATCGTCCGTCCGCGCTTCTCACCGTCCGCTACGATTCCACGTACTCGGTATGGACGCCCCAGCCAGCTACGTGCTCTTGCAAAGTCTCCGTCCTGAAGTGCACGACGAATACCCGAGCTACTGACCTTCTCTCCACTCAGCTCATAAGGAGGAACCGTCTCAACCTGCATTTCTTGCCCGCCCAACTCACGTAGCAGGGCTTCATTGCCTTCACCGCGATATCCGAAGCGGAAATCAAATCCAACTACAGCCTGCTTGACCTGAAGCGGGAGCAACAATTGCTGTACGAAGTCAGATGGAGATACCTGCGAGAATTCCGGATTGAATTCCACAATATATAGAATATCCACTCCCATGGATTCCAGTACCTCCTGCTTCTCAGCAAGTGGCGTAAGATAGCCTTCGTAATCCCCCTTCTTCATCACTTCCTTCGGATGAGGGTAGAAAGTCATTACGGCTACGGGATATTCATATTTCCGGCCGAATGCAATCGCATTGCGGATCACACTGGCATGTCCCATATGAAGGCCGTCAAATTGGCCAATAGCCATCACCTGCGGACGTCCCCATGTCTGCAGTAGCTCCGGTAAAATTGGGTACGACAGTGATACGGTTATCATATGATTTCACCTGCAATTCATCTTCGATTTCACGGGAGCCCGTGCATCTATCCATTGCCTGGAAGAAATACCTTCACTGGTGCAATAGCGCCCGACGATTCTTCGCGCTTGTAGATTCCTAGAAACTGTCCATTCTCCCGATAAAGACGAATCGGTTGATCTGTACTTACAGGAGGATGAACTACAGTGAAGGACAGACGCTGTCCCTGTAATGCTGCTGTCGCCTTGGCTTCCTCAACAGTATGTGAGGCTAAGAAGGATATCGCCTCATCCACAGGAATCAGATATTTATCCAGGGTCCCATCTGCAGCATACTGCTCAATCTGCTCCAGCGTCAAGCAACGATCGAGAGGAATCCCTGCCGACATCGTACGCTGCAGCTCTACCATCGTAGCTGGCAATCCAAGCGCTTGTCCAATGTCTACACATAAGGTTCGAATATAGGTTCCCTTCGAGCATAGTACGCGGAAGGTAATATCCGTAAAAGAGTCATGATGTGCACACTCCGTCATTTCGATCTCATGTATAGTTACCTGGCGACTTTTTCGCTCAACGGTCTTTCCCTCACGAGCCAGTTCATACAATCTCTTGCCATCAACCTTGACGGCAGAGTACATCGGCGGCACCTGAGAAATGGTTCCTATGAACTGCTCCAGAACCGCCTTGGCTTCCTCCAAAGTCACATGACTACCATCTGCCTGCTCCAGAACGGTTCCCGTCAGATCTTCTGTATCTGTCGAGATGCCAAGGCGTAGCGTGGCTCGATATTCCTTGGGCTGCTCCTGCACATATTCGACGACACGCGTAGCTTTGCCCAAGCACAAGGGCAGTACGCCTGTCACCTGTGGGTCCAGCGTCCCTGTGTGTCCGATACGCTTCATACGCAGCAATCTGCGAGTCTTAGCAACGACGTCATGAGAGGTGAAGCCCGCTGGCTTGTATACAGGTAGTATTCCTTCCCAGTGGCTCATAGCATCTCCTTCGCCTTCATAACAATCTGGTTAATCGCCTGCTCCAGCGAGTCCTCGATACGACAGCCAGCGGCACGTACATGCCCCCCGCCACCGAAGCTCTGAGCCAGAGCGGCAACATCGACATGACCCGCAGAACGAAGACTGACCTTGACAGACTGCTCTTCTACTTTCTTGAATAGAATGCCGACTTCCACACCCTCGATATTTAGCGCATAATTCACAATGCCCTCAAGATCTTCATTAATAGCACCACAGGCAGCCATCGCTTCCGGCGTTACATAGACCCAGGCAATTTTACCATCATCCGTCATGGACAACGTCTGCAGTGTATTCGTTAGAATCCTGAACTGGGATCGGGTCAGCCGCTCCAGAAGCATTTCTGACAAGCCTGGGCCATCCACTCCGTAAGTCAGCAGCTTCGACGCGATAGCCATAACCTTCGGCGTAGTATTGGAGTAGCGGAATCCGCCTGTATCCGTCAACAGCCCGGTATACATAGCTGTAGCAACGTTAACATCCAGCTCCAGATCGAACTGCTCCAGTAGATCAAACAGGATCTCAGCCGTTGCCGCTGCATCCGTCTTGATGAGGTTCACGGCACCATATCCGTTATTGGTCGGATGATGATCGATGTTCAAAATAAGGGCATCCTCCGCAAAATACTGCTCGGTTAGTCCAACCCGTCGGTAATCAGCACAATCGACAGCAATGACCCGGCTATACTTCCGTTCAAGTGGCTGAGCCGACAAATCATGTATTTGATCGGCGTTCCACAAGAAACGCATTCGCTGCGGAATCGGTCCCTCATTCAGCATTGTGAATTTTTTGCCCAGACATGAGAGAAGCCAGCCCACCGTTAAGGTGGAGCTGACTGCATCTCCGTCAGGCTGTACATGCGACACGATCAGGTAATCATCATGCTCCATCAGAAATTCCTTTCCTAGTTGAAGCGCCTGTTCATAAGTGTGCATCGCCGTCTCCTTTACATTCAGTTCAAGATTGTTCTTCTTTCTCGATATCACTCAGCAGTCTCTCAATGCGGCTGCCGTAGGCGATGGACTCGTCGATCTTGAAGATCAGCTCAGGCACATGACGAAGGCGGATACGTTTACCTACCTCCGAGCGAAGAAATCCGCTTGCCTTCTCTAATCCCTTCAGAGACCCTTGCTTCTGTTCCTCATCGCCCAACACACTTAGATATACTTTGGCCTGTGACAAATCGTTGGTTACCTCTACACCGGTTACTGTAATAAAGCCGATGCGCGGGTCCTTTAATTCCGACTGGATTAAAAGACTCAGTTCCTTTTTGATTTGTTCACTGACTCGTCCCGTACGTATTTTAGCCATGGATGTTCTACCTTTCTGCCCTTAGCGCTCCACGGTCTCCATGACGAAGGCTTCAATAACATCCAGTTCCTTCACATCATTGTAGCCGTCCAGAGTAATACCGCACTCGTAGCCTTGTGCAACTTCCTTGGCATCATCCTTGTAGCGTTTCAAGGAATCAATCTTGCCTTCGAAAATTACAATGCCGTCACGGATGAGACGCGCTTCTGCCGAGCGAGTAATTTTACCGGAGGTCACCATACAACCAGCAATCGTACCGACCTTGGTAACTTTAAATGTACTTCTTACTTCAGCATGCCCGATAATATTTTCTTTATAGATTGGATCAAGCATTCCCTTCATGGCCTGCTCAATCTCTTCAATTACATTATAGATAACGCGATGCAGACGGATATCTACCTTCTCAGACTCAGCTGTAGCTTTCGCCTGATTATCCGGACGGACGTTGAAGCCGATAACGATCGCATTCGAAGCCGCCGCGAGAATAATATCCGATTCATTGATAGCACCCACGCCATTATGAATAATCTTGACGCGAACACCTTCTACTTCAATCTTGTTCAAGGAGCCCTTAAGCGCCTCGACCGAGCCCTGCACGTCACCCTTGATAATAACGTTCAGATCCTTCATTTCGCCATCTTTAATGTGCTGGAACAGGTCATCCAGGGTAACTCGAGTATTGCTGCCCAGCTCGGACTGACGATGAGTAATAGCACGTCTGTCAGCAATCGCACGAGCTTTACGCTCATCCTCGAACACCATGAATGGATCACCAGCCAGAGGCACCTCTGTCAGACCTGTAATTTCTACAGGCGTAGATGGGCCAGCTTCCTTCAAACGGCGACCCTTGTCGTTCACCATCGCACGCACACGACCGAAGCAGTTACCAGCTACGAAAGCATCCCCGACTTTCAGCGTACCGTTCTGCACCAAGATTCGCGCTACAGAACCGCGACCTTTGTCCAGCTCGGCTTCAATAATCGTACCACGAGCACGCTTATTAGGGTTAGCCTTGTATTCATTGACCTCAGCTACCAGCAGGATCATCTCAAGCAGATCCTCCAGCCCCATGCGCTGCTTGGCAGACACGTTTACGAAGATCGTATCGCCGCCCCACTCTTCAGGTACCAATTCATATTCAGTCAGCTCTTGCTTGACTTTATCCGGATTCGCATCCGGCTTGTCAATTTTGTTGACAGCCACAATGATCGGAAGACCTGCAGCCTTGGCGTGATTGATCGCTTCAACGGTCTGTGGCATGACACCGTCATCCGCTGCCACGACGATGATCGTCATATCTGTTACTTGAGCACCACGAGCACGCATCGCTGTGAAGGCTTCGTGACCTGGCGTATCCAGGAAGGTGATCTTCTTGCTATTAATCTCAACCTGATAAGCACCAATATGCTGGGTGATACCGCCAGCTTCTCCGCCCGTTACGTTCGTGGAACGAATCGCATCAAGCAAAGTCGTCTTACCATGGTCAACGTGACCCATGATTGTAACAACTGGTGGACGTGTAACCAAGTTAGCTTCATCGTCAACCTCTTCTACAGTCTCGAAGCGGTCTTCTTCAACTGGAATCTTCACTTCAACTTCAACACCGAAGTCACCGGCAAGCAGCAAAATAGTGTCCATGTCAAGCTCTTGGTTGATTGTCGCCATTGTACCAAGGGTAATCAGCTTCTTGATTACCTCGGATGCATCCTTGTGGAGCAGCTTAGCAGTCTCGCCTACAGTCATCTCTCCACGCACAATAATCTTCTTAGGCGTGTTGTCGATCTTCTCGCGACGCTCTTGCTGTTGGCCTCCACGACCTCGGTTATTGAACTTACCGCCTCGGTTATTGCCACCTTTGTTGCCACCACGGCTATTGTTACGATTGCCGCCCTGACGGTTGTCATCAAAACGGTTCTGTCCCGGACGGCCGCCACCGCTATTGTTGTTGCTGCGGTTGCCGCCACGATTATTGCCGCCTCCGCTTGAATTACTGCCCGAACCACTGCGTTCGGCTGTTCTTACTGGAGCTCCACCATCACGTTGTCCACCTTGCCCACCTTGTGGACGGCTATTAGCTGTCGCTGTACCTGCAGGGCGGTTACCACCTTGCGGACGAGGGGAAGAGCCTGTATTACCTTGACTACCTTGGCGCGGTGCGCCACTGCGATTTGCATTCGACTGACTGCCTTGACTGCGGGAAGCACTTCTTTGACTTGAGTTTTGGTTTGAGTTTTGGTTTGGTTTATTATTCATACTTACCTGCTTTTCCTGTTGATTTTTGGACTGCTCTGTTTTCTGGGAACTGATCTGGGCAGTTCCGCTGTCACCAGGCTTCGCAGCACTGGATTTAATATCCTTGAAGAACTTTTCAACCTTGCTAACCGAATCGTTCTCCATTACACTCATGTGATTGTTAACGGGAATGTCCAGCCTCTTGAGGATGGTAATGATTTCTTTGCTGCTCATATTCAACGATTTGGCATATTCGTATACCCGCAATTTATCTTTGCTTTCCTGTTTACTCAATATACTCCACCTCCGACATGATCCCAGCATGTTTTACGATCAGCTTCGCGAACCCTTGATCCAGAACTGCCAGCACCACCCGTTCAGGCTTGCCGACACTATTCCCCAAGCTTTCCCGGTCAAATCCTATCAGTAGAGGAATGTTGTAAGATCCGCATTTATCACGGAATTTTTTTTGAGTATTCTCTGAAGCATCTTTAGCAAGGATGACCAGCTTGGCTTCGGAAGAGCGGACAGCCTTTAGCACGATTTCATCGCCGGTTGCCAATTGTCCTGCCCTCATCGCGAGCCCTATATTAGACAGTGCTTTATTCATCATCATCAGCCCTGTGCTGTGCCGCTAGGAATTCTTCCTCGGCGGCAGCGAAATCACGAGCAAGCTGTTCG
The DNA here is from genome assembly GCF_000377505.1 of Paenibacillus massiliensis 2301065 = DSM 16942. Taxonomy (GTDB): domain Bacteria; phylum Bacillota; class Bacilli; order Paenibacillales; family Paenibacillaceae; genus Paenibacillus; species Paenibacillus massiliensis. Next base: position 558,066 of record NZ_KB898185.1, read on the forward strand.
TGAATTTCCGGTTGCACTTGATGTTTGAGCGCCCGGTCCAACGCTTTATTCTTCTGAGCCAGCTTAAAGCAAGCAGCCTTGCCGCACAAGTAGGCTCCGCGGCCTGATTTTTTTCCGGTCAGATCAATCAGCACCTCATCTTCAGGGGTCTTGACGATGCGGATCAGCTGCTTTTTAGGCATCATTTCCTGACAAGCCACGCACTTGCGCAGTGGTATTTTTCTCTGTTTCATGACCACACCCCCTCTAATTGCCACTAATCGACGGATACGGAATCCTGATGCATTTCTCCATCGGATGTTCTCGGTCTGCCGAATTCCTCTTCCGCCTGCGTCTCACTCTTAATATCGATCTTCCATCCAGTGAGCTTGGCAGCCAGACGGGCATTTTGTCCTTTGATACCAATCGCAAGGGAGAGCTGATAATCCGGTACGATTACTCGTGCCATCTTCTCTTCTTCAAACACCTGTACTTCCAGTACCTTGGATGGGCTGAGTGCATTTGCCACATATTCATCCACATTATCAGAGAAGCGCACGATGTCAATCTTCTCACCACGCAGCTCGTTCACGATGGTCTGGACACGAGTCCCTCTCGGGCCAACACAGGAGCCAACCGGATCGACTTCTGTATTTCTCGAATACACAGCAATTTTGGAGCGGAAGCCTGCTTCACGCGCAACGGAGCGAATCTCAACGACACCATCAAAGATCTCAGGCACCTCGAGCTCGAACAGGCGTTTGAGGAGGCCTGGATGCGAGCGAGACAGCATAATTTGCGGCCCCTTGGTGGTGTTCTCTACCTTAGTAATGTAAGCCTTGATTCGATCCAGATGATTGAACTTCTCGTTCGGCATGAGCTCGCCCAGCGGAAGCACAGCTTCTACCTTACCCAGATCCACATAAATATTACGCAGATCCTGACGCTGTACCGTTCCAGTAACGATGTCCTCTTCTTTGTCTACGAAGGCATTGTAGATCAGACCACGCTCAGCTTCACGAATTCGCTGTGTGACAACCTGTTTGGCCGTCTGTGCTGCGATGCGTCCGAAATCACGCGGTGTAACTTCGATCTCCGCAATATCCTCCAGTTGGAAATGTGGGTTGATTTCGCGGGCAGCTGGCAAAGAAATCTCCGTACGCGGGTCCAGCACCTCTTCCACAATCAACTTGCGGGCATACACCTTAATTACCCCAGTGTTACGGTTCATATCAACACGCACATTCTGAGCCGTATTAAAATTACGCTTGTAGCTGGAGATCAAAGCGGCCTCAATCGCCTCGAACAGAACATCCTTACTGATGCCCTTCTCTCTCTCCAATTCATTCATTGCTTCAATAAAATCCATACTCATGGACTTGTTTCTCCCCCTTTCATATCATGGCGCCCTGCTATGAGAAAGCTTGCTGATACATCAAGGCCGCCTCTCACCGCAGGACTAAACAGTCATTCGTGTGTGTGTCAAGCATTAAAATATGATCGCCAGTCTCGCTCCCGCTACCTTGGCATATGGCAATGTATACGTTTTGTTACCTATTTGAACCGTCAGCTCATCGTTCTCAAAGGAAACCAGCTTGCCTTCGAATTCCTTGAGACCGCTTATTGGTTCGTAGGTGGTCACAAACACATTTTTCCCAACTGCCTTGGCTACGTCCTGTGCCTTCTTCAGCGGACGCTCAGCTCCAGGAGAAGATACCTCCAGGAAATAAGCATCAGTGACCGGATCATTCTCATCCAGCTTCTGACTGAGAAATTCACTGATCATACTGCAATCGTCCAGATCAATACCGCCATCCTTGTCAACGAAGACACGCAAAAACCAGTTGCTTCCTTCCTTGACATATTCGACATCGACCAGTTCGAAGCCATGCTCAAGTAAATAAGGTTGGACCATTTCTTCCACGATAGATTTGATCTTTGGTGTGCTCAAAGATTATAACCTCCAAGAGTATCGTTTCCAGTTCGCCTGCTATGGTACATAGACCAAGCAAGCTGAACTCAAGTGATGTTGTCGGCGTTTACAGCCAACGGGCTGCCTTTTTATGGCGTAATATATGAAGTTATCCAGAGAAGCAATCCAAGTAGATCAGATTACTTGTCGGGCAGCTTTCGTTAGTTACAGCGCATAGGACATGAGAAAATCATCAATTTCGGGCGAATTTCATCTGTAGCAAATATGAAAGAGTGGGTTTCCCCACTCTTTTAGCAACGAGCCTATATCCGTAATTACCAAAAAAATTATACCATACCATAATGTAAGTGACAAGTGCCGGGACTTGACTGAATCCGTATCCCGCAGCAACGCATTGACTGCTAGAACAGTGACAATTGATTGCTTTCTGGGAGTCCACGGAAGCAGCCCATTTGCGACAGCAATTCAATAATCGTCTTACTTGCCTTGGATTTCTGCTGGAAGTCCTCAACGGACAAGAATTCTCCCTGCTCGCGAGCTGCGGCAATGTTACGTGCGGCATTCTCACCAATCCCCTGTAAGGCACCGAATGGAGGAATCAATGCATCGCCATCTACCTTAAAGCGCGTCGCCTCGGAACGGTACAGATCAATCGTCTTGAAGCTGAAGCCGCGGGCAGTCATTTCGAGTGCCATCTCTAGTATTGGCAGCATGTTTTTCTCCTTCGGCGGCGCCTGGAAGCCTAGCTGTTCAATCTCCACAATTTTACGATAGATGGCCTCATAGCCCTGACAGCAAAGCTCAATATCGAAATCTGCAGCACGAACAGAGAAATATGTCGCATAATATTCGATCGGGTGATATAGCTTGAAGAAGGCTGTACGTACGGCAGAGATAACATAAGCCGCGGCGTGCGCCTTAGGGAACATGTACTGGATTTTCAAGCAGGAATCAATGTACCATTGTGGTACCTTGCATTTCTTCATCTCCTCGATCCACTCTGGCGGCAGCCCCTTACCCTTACGAACACTTTCGGTAATTTTGAAGGCAAGGCTGGCATCCATGCCCGCTTTATAGATCAGGAACAGCATGATATCGTCACGACATCCGATTACTGTTTTGATGTTACAGGTTCCATTTTTGATCAGATCCTGCGCATTTCCCAGCCATACGCCCGTACCGTGAGACAATCCCGAAATCTGCAGCAAATCCGCAAAGGATGACGGCTGTGATTCCACAAGCATCTGCCTTACGAACTTTGTTCCCATCTCCGGTACCCCGTATGTGGCCACTGGGGTTCGAATCTGTTCGGAAGAAACACCCAGCGCCTCTGTGGAGTTGAACATGCTCATGACCTTTGGATCATTCATCGGAATGCTAGTCGGATCAACACCCGTCAGATCTTGCAGCATTCTCATCATGGTCGGATCATCGTGGCCCAGAATATCGAGCTTCAGCAGGTTCGCATCGAAAGCGTGATAATCAAAGTGTGTCGTCTTCCATTCAGCATTCGTATCATCGGCCGGGAATTGAACCGGAGTAATGTCCTCAACTTCCATATAGTCAGGAACAACCACAATCCCGCCCGGATGCTGCCCGGTACTCCGCTTAACCCCTGTACAGCCAGAAGCAAGACGGTTCAGCTCGGCCCCGCGCCATCTTTGGTTATGCTCTTCTTCGTATTTCTTGGCGAAGCCGAAGGCAGTCTTCTCCGCTACCGTACCGATCGTTCCTGCCCGAAATACACTTTTTTCCCCGAACAGCTCCTTCGTATAGTTGTGAGCTGTCGGCTGATACTCACCGGAGAAGTTCAAGTCGATATCGGGAACCTTGTCCCCCTTGAAGCCCAGGAAGGTCTCAAACGGAATATCCTGCCCTTCTCCCTTCAGTTTACCTCCACAGTGCGGGCAATCCTTGTCCGGGAGATCGAAGCCGCTCGGAATACTTCCGTCGAGGAACCACTCACTGTATTTACATTCCGAATTGACACAGATATAATGCGCAGGAAGCGGGTTAACCTCCGAAATACCGAGGAAGGTCGCAACGACAGAGGAACCAACTGAGCCCCGTGAGCCTACCAGATATCCATCCTGATTCGATTTCTTAACGAGACGCTCAGAAATAAGATAGTTGGCAGAGAAGCCGTATTTGATAATTGGCTCCAGCTCCTTCTCCAGACGAGCCACTACTACTTCAGGCAGATCCTCTCCATATATGGACTTGGCTGTTTCATAGCAAGTATTTCGAATTTCCTCATCTGCTCCCTCCAGAACTGGAGTGAACAGCTCATCCGGGAACAGCTTCAGCGATTCAAAGCGATCCGCGAGATCATTTGTGTTGGTAACAACGACTTCGAACGCCTTCTCTTCCCCCAAAAACTCAAACTCTGCCAGCATTTCTTCGGTGGTCCGCAGATGAGCATCTGGCTTGCGCATTCCTTTCAGTGGACTGAAGCCCGTGATCCCATGAATGGTAATATCCCGGTACAGCTTATCTCTTGTCTCCAGGTAATGTACATTGCCGGTAGCAATGACTGGCTTGCCTAGTCGATCTCCGATATCACAGACTTTGCGAATAGCTATTTTCAGCGCTTCGGGATCACTCACCAGCTGCTTCTCCACCAAGTGCATGTACATCGTAAGAGGTTGAATCTCCAGCACATCATAGAAGGCCGCTACCTCCTCAGCCTCTTCCACCGACTTGTTCAGCACCGCCTCGAAGAATTCACCCTTCTCACAGCCTGAGATGATAAGAAGACCCTCTCGCATCTCTGTCAGCTTGGACTTGGGAATACACGGCACGCGCTTGAAGTATTCTGTGTGAGACATGGAGACCAGCTTGTACAGGTTTTTCTTCCCGACAGGATTGAGCGCATAGATGCAGCAGTGGAACGGACGTGCTGTAGACAGATCCTTACCGACATAGTCGTTCAGTCTGTCCAGCATGGTCATTCCCTTCAATTGCGCCGCATCATTCAGGAGTCCATTCAATACTCCGCCGAGTGCAAGCGTATCATCAATGGCCCGGTGGTGACTCTCCAGCGCTACTTTATATTTATCTGATAAAGTGTTCAGCCTGTGATTCTTCATCGTTGGAAAGAGCATCCGTGCCAGCTCCAAAGTATCCAGCACCGGGTTTTGCAGCTCCGGTAACCCCATCTGCTTCAGGGTAGCCTGGATAAAGCCGATATCAAAGCGGGCATTATGAGCAACAAGCACTCCATCCCCCACGAATTCGACAAATTCTCTCATAACAGGCTCGACATCCGGAGCATCCTTCACCATCTCATCATTGATATTGGTCAGCTGCTGAATATTGTAGGGAATTCGTTCATGCGGATTGACGAAGGTAGCATAACGGTCAATTTCCTTACCCTCCTGCATTTTGACAGCAGCAATCTCAATAATCTTGTTCTGGGTTACGGATAATCCCGTCGTCTCGATATCAAATACGACAAAGGTAGCCGTCTTCAGCTCCAGTGGTACGGCCTGCATGACGACCTCTACCGCATCATTGACGACATTGGCCTCTACTCCGTATATCATTTTTATATCATTCTTTTTGGCTGCCTTCGCAGCTTCTGGATAACACTGCACACCACCATGATCGGTCACGGCAATCGCCTTATGCCCCCATTTGGCTGCAGTCTTCACATACGTATCTATCGAGGTTACCGCATCCATCGTGCTCATCTTCGTATGGAGATGGAATTCGACTCGCTTCACGGGAGCGTTGTCCTTGCGCGAAGGCGGAGCCTGAACCTCAACCAGATCAGAAGGAATCATCGCGAGCTCCGGTACCTGCATGAATCGGTCATATTCGACACGTCCGCGTACCTTGACCCATTTACCGTTGGCCAGCAGGCTAAGGATCTTAAGGTCCTCCTTGGTCTTGGCGAACATTTTCATCTGTAAAGAGTCAGTAAAGTCAGTCAGGTAGAAGGTGAACAACGTACTGCCGTTTCTTAGTTCTTTGCGATCCAGACCGAAGATCGTCCCCTGCAGGGTCACCTTCTTCTCCTCATCCTGAATCTCTTGCATTGGAACAGCTGGCTCCTTGATATCATAGCCGAACTGAAGTCGAACATCGCCTTCGTCCTCATCTGCCGGTGGCATTTCCGACTCAATGCTCTCCATCATGGCCTGGATGACTTCCCGTTCCTCTTCAAGCTTCTTCTGCTGGAATTCTTCCAAGGCTGCCTGATCTGTTTCTCCCGCCTGGATTTTAATACGAAGCGGAACATGGAAATACTGATTGTAGAAACGGATGATCGCCTGATCAATCTGCTTCTTGCGGGCAAGCTCCAGTGACATGGCGTCTGTCATGTTCAAGGTCAACAGCCCCTCTTCCCATTCCTGCCCTGCTCTCGTTAGCCACCCATTCACAGAAGGAATCTCTCTATGCACCCACTCCAGAAACAATCTCCAGTACTCTTTAACGATTGCTTCATGCTCCACAGCCTCTGCATACTGGAACCCGAAGGTGATCTTCGCGATATGCTGCAGCTTCTCTTGAATCCGCAGACAGAAGGTTCGATATACCTGGGCAGGTACAAGCGTCTCCTTGTGCAGAATAATATGCCATTCTTTATTAGCCTTGCTGATCTCTACCCGCTCAATTCGTCCATCCAGAAAATAGGGATCAACGACAGCCGCCGGCATCTCAGCCTGCTTCATCAATAATTCCAGCCTATGTCTCTTATCGTCAGTTCCGCTCATGCTTTCCCCTCCTGGAACTTTGAAATTCTCCTGTTCTCTCACATCATTATATCAGGATATCAGAATTAGTTGATTGAACAATACTATCCTCTTATTAAGGAACTATACGAAAAGGATGCTTATACATACGACGCCTATACATAACGGCGCTTGTATGAACGCCCATGTAAAAAGCTTCTGTGCGTCACTGCTCTGCAACAGAAGCTTCTTATATACTCTATTCATACCGTGCCGAATACGGTGGTGGTGAATATCATTCACCTTAACACATACATATCCCCACAAAGTAATTGCTGCGTCGAGCTATTAATAGGCTCTAGCGAACACCACAGTATGTGCCGCAGGCTTGCCACAGCACAGACATGTCTCCTTCACCACTGCAGGCTTGAATGGAATATTACGGCTAGTTGCTCCCGTAACTTCCTTCACTTGGTCCTCACAAGTCTCAGAACCACACCAACCTGCCAATGTGAAGCCACGTTTTTCTTCCATTAAGGCTTTCATTTCATCCAATGTGTCAACGTCATAGAAATGCTCATTCATGAAACCTTTGGCCCGCTCATACATCTCACGCTGCACTTGCTCCAGCATAGCTTGAACTTCCTCGACCAGCCTTGCTTGCTCAATGACCTTCTTCTCTCCGCTGATGCGGGATACGAGCACACAGACGCCATTCTCCATGTCACGTGGTCCAAGCTCGAGACGTACAGGAACTCCGCGCATTTCATATTCGTTAAATTTCCAGCCTGGGCTGACATCTGACCGATCGTCAACCTTAACCCGAATGCCAGCCTTCTTCAAATCTGCGAACAGCTCATCGGTACGCGCGAGGACAGCATCCCGTGTCTTTGGTGGGCCGATTGGAATCATCACGACCTGCGTAGGAGCTACCTTCGGTGGAAGAGCTAGACCACGGTCGTCACCATGCACCATAATCATGGAGCCAATAAGACGTGTGCTTGTTCCCCAGGACGTCGTATGCGCATACTCCAGATTATTGTCCCGGCTCAAATACTTGATATCGAACGCTACCGCAAATTTTGTTCCGAGATAGTGGGAGGTTCCCGCTTGTACTGCGCGTCCGTCTCTCATCATCGCTTCCAACGAGAAGGTATCCACAGCACCAGCAAATCGCTCAGAAGGAGTCTTCTGCCCTGTAATAACAGGGATCGCAAGTACTTCCTCAATCACTTCGCGATAGACCTCCAGCATCTTCATGGTCTCTTCGCGAGCTTCCTCTTCATTCTCATGAGCGGTGTGACCTTCTTGCCACAAAAATTCGCTCGTGCGCAAGAATGGAAGTGTTCTCTTCTCCCATCGAACTACGTTTGCCCATTGGTTAATGAGTACTGGCAGGTCACGGTATGACTGAATCCACTTGGAATACATGTGACCGATCATCGTCTCTGAGGTAGGACGAATGGCAAGTCGCTCTTCGAGCTTCTCTCCGCCTGCCTCAGTTACCCATGGCAGCTCTGGATTGAAGCCTTCCACGTGCTCCTTTTCTTTCTGGAAGAAGCTCTCTGGAATGAACATTGGGAAATAAGCATTACGATGACCTGTTGCCTTAAAACGCTCGTCCATCGCATCCTTGATATGCTCCCAAATCTCGAATCCGTCTGGACGGAACACAATACAGCCACGAACTGGGGAATAATCCATTAGTTCAGCTTTTTTGATGACATCAATGTACCAGCGGGAGAAGTCTTCTCCCTGTGGTGTTATTTCGGATACAAACTGTTTATCTTTTGACATTAGAAAAGCGTCCTCCCGTACCGTCTACAAGCATTCTAGCCTGCATACGACCATTAATTAACCGCTGATCAAGCGTAATATATCGTTATAAGTTACCGCAAGCATAAGCAGGAACAGCATCGCAAATCCAACGAAATGCACCATGCCCTCACGGCTAGGATCAATAGGCTTGCCACGAACGGCTTCAATCCCGAGGAAGATCAGTCTGCTACCATCAAGCGCTGGAATTGGCAGCAGGTTGAAGATACCGAGATTAATGCTGATCATAGCTGTCCAATACATCATCTGCACGAGTCCTGACTTTGCCACCTGGCCTGTAACCTCAATTGTTCTGACGGGGCCACCAATGTCATCAAGTGCAAAATTCTGAACGAGCTGCTGCAATCCGCGGAAGATTAGCATGGATGTATCTACTGTGTACTGTCCAGACAGCTTCAATGTCTCACCAATCCCGGCGCTCCGAGTCGGCAGTTCCAGACTAATCCCCACCTTGCCGCCTTCCTGGCCAGGCATCGCTCTCGGAACTACAGTGATATCCATCGGCTTATCCTCACGCTTAATCTGCCAGCTCATTGGCACATCCTGTGAACCAGAGATCAGTTCAATGGCTTTTTGCTGGTCCGCTCCAACAGGGGTACCATTGATCTCATTGATGATATCACCCTTCTGCAATCCAGCCTGCTCGGCTGGTGAGCCTGCAGTGATTTCTCCTATTTTTATGTAGGTTGGGTTATCAATTTGAACACCGTTGACCTGAATGTAGATAGCAAATAAAAAAAAGGCCAACACAAAATTCATCAAAGGTCCAGCAAAAATAGCCAAGGCACGCTGTCCGACCGTCTTACTGCCGTACTGCCGATCTCTCGGAGCAATCTGTATCTCACGGCCTTTGCTCACAATGATAGCCTGGGGGTGGACTGAATAGGTCATCGTTTCACCGTCTGCGAGCAGTGTAATCGTGAGTGCATCCTCCAGATCGATATGCTGTACCTCACCTTGGATGACATTCTTCTGCTTGTCCAGATCGTCAGTGAACATTCTCTTAACCAATCCGTCAGTCAGTCTAACATTAATGGTCTGACCGGGCTCGATCTGAATCAAATCCGGGTCTTCCCCGGCCATTCTAGCGAAGCCACCAAACGGTAACAGGCGAAAAGTGAACTGAGTTTCATTCTTCTTATATGAAAACATCTTGGGCCCAAAGCCAATAGCAAACTCACGGACCAAAATGCCAGCACGCTTTGCAAAGTAGTAATGACCCCATTCATGTACCGCAACAACTAGAAAAAACATGAAGAAAATATAGATCACGATCTTAATAGTCTCCAACTGGTCGACACCTCCTTATACTATAATATGCATGTTCTAGGATAACATTATTCTTTTATAATACCAAGAGTTTTTGATGGTTGGCAAATGGTTCATACTCTCAACGAATTCTCAATCTACTCTACGAAAATCACGCTATAAGCTTAAAAAAACGAGACTGCAGATCAGCCATGAATCATAGCCTATACAGTCTCGTGTTAATCGTTCTAACGCAGCTCGTTCATATCTCTGAGGTGCTCATTGGCTTACTAGCGTGGCTATAGGCCTATAGCACTGACGCAGCCTTGCGAGCTTCCTGATCCGCCCATTCAATAGCTTCCAGGTCAGGCTGGCTCACCGGCTGATGCTGGCTGACGATTCGCTCAATAATCTCTTCGATCCGGAGGAAAGGAATCTCTCCCTTCAAGAAGCGGGCCACCGCCACTTCATTGGCTGCATTAAATGCTGTGGCCGCCGTGCCACCAGCCTTACCGCATTCAAAAGCCAAGCGTAATGCCGGATAACGCTCATAATCCATCTCGCTAAAATGCAACTTCCCTACCTGAGCAAGCGACAGTGGCTTGGCCGGAGAAGGCATCCGGTCAGGATAGGTCAGTGCATATTGGATCGGGACACGCATATCTGGATTCCCTAGCTGAGCAATCATGCTAGTATCAACGAATTCTACGTAGGAATGGATAATACTCTCTGGATGAAGCAGCACATGAATGCGATCATAGTCGATTCCGAACAGCCAATGGGCCTCAATGACCTCAAGGCCTTTGTTCACCATGGTAGCTGAATCAATCGTTATCTTCGCTCCCATGGACCAGTTCGGATGCTTGAGCGCATCCTCCACGCTCACATGCTCCAGCTCGGCGCGAGTGAGATGGCGAAAGGATCCCCCCGAAGCAGTCAACGTAATGTGCGATACTCGATTCGGATCCTCACCATTCAAGCATTGAAAAATCGCCGAATGCTCACTATCAACAGGCAATAAAGCTACACCTTTCTGGCGTGCTCGCTCCGTAACAATGTGTCCGGCAGTCACCAACGTCTCCTTGTTGGCTAGTCCGATGTGCTTGCCTGCCTCAATCGCTGCGAGTGTGGAGCGCAGGCCCACGCTTCCCATCACCGCGGTTACGACGAGCTCAGCATCGGTTCCCGCAGCTACCTCTACTAGCCCCTCGTCTCCCCAGTAGACGGCTATGTCTTCTGGAAGCTGCTGTCTCACTTGTTCGGCTAGCTTCTGCGTAGCGACGGATACTTTTTTGGGTCGGAAGCGCAGCGCCTGCTCCAGCAACAGCTCTACATTCTGGCCAGCTGCCAGACCTTCAATCTGATAGGCTTCGGGATGCATAGCCACTACATCCAACGTCTGTGTACCAATGGAGCCCGTGGAACCAAGTAATGAAATCCTCTTCATCATGCACCTTCCTCACGATAACTCATAAACCTTCCTGCATCTCTCAAAAAGGGAGCAGAAACATATGTATGAAAGGAAATACTACAATCCAGCTATCACAACGGTCCAGAATACCGCCATGACCCGGCAGTAATCGACCTGAATCCTTGATATCATAGGACCGTTTGTAAGCAGACTGAATTAAATCTCCTAATTGTCCAACGAGGGAGCAGGCCAGCCCAATGACAATCGCATGTCCCACTGTAAGAAGCCCACCCGAGAACCAGGAAAATACTACAGCTACGACAACAGCAAGTATAATCCCACCTACAGAGCCCTCAATTGTCTTATTCGGACTGATGGAAGGCCACAGCTTCGTACGACCGAACGCCTTTCCTGCAAAATAAGCTCCTGCATCACTGGACCATATACTGGCCAACAGCAATATAGTCCAAAATAGTCCATATGCCATATGTCTTGAATCCGCAATCGCAGAAAATCCAACCCCCACGTAAACAGTTCCCAGAAACAGTAGTGCTGCTGTATTGATGTTTACCCTATTTTTGGACAGTACCGTAACAACCAGAAATAAAGTCAACCATATCCACAGCATACTGGACAATTCCAGAGGTGGCTGTACATGTAGAGGCTCATATGGAAATACCAATAGCAGAACTCCTACATAGCTCAGAAGAGCTTCTATGCTAAAGGAAGAGACCTTGATCATTCGAATGAATTCATGTATGCCAATCAAGGCCATAGCAAGAATCAGGATATGATAAGGTAGCCCTCCCAGATAGACCATCATAAAAAACAGGGCACCTGCTATAATGCCTGTCAGCAATCGCTGCTTCAACGGCTTCAACCTCCATTACTTCAGGCCGCCGTATCTCCGTGTCCTGCGTTGATACTCAGCCACTGCTTCGTATAAATGCTCCTTGGTAAAATCGGGCCAATAGATATCTGTGAACCAAAGCTCACTGTACGCCAGCTGCCAGAGCATAAAGTTGCTCAGTCTGAGCTCCCCACTTGTACGGATCAGCAGATCCGGATCAGGCATTCCATTCGTAAGCAAGGATTGATCGATCAATTCTGACGTAATATCCTCAGCCTTCAGACGGCCCGCTTCAACCTCACGTCCGAGCGTTTTCATGCATTCCGTTATTTCCATACGACTCCCATAATTCAGGGCAAAATTAAGCACAAGTCCTGTATTATGCTCCGTCCGCCGGATCGCCTCCAATAATGGTTCCCGTGCATACGAGGGCAAATACTCCTCATGCCCCATCATACGTACTTGAACATTATTTTCGATCAGTTCATCCAGCTCAATCGCTAGAAATTCCTGTGGAAGCCGCATCAGAAAATCGACTTCTTCTTTGGGCCGCGTCCAGTTCTCAGTTGAGAAGGCATACATCGTCAAATACCGGATACCGAGATCACTTGCGGCGATTGTCGCACGCTTTACAGCTTTCATACCGTTCTGGTGTCCTACTGTGCGCGGCATGCCGATCCTCTTAGCCCATCTGCCGTTCCCATCCATGATTATGGCAACATGCTGCGGAATATTATCGTTTGAAATGGTCGGTGTCTGCTCTTTATGTCCCCCGCTCCACCAGGACCGAACCCGTTTGATCATGCTAATCCTCCAACATTCTCCCCGAAATGAATCATGGCCCAGAAAGAGACAAACCCCACCTTGACGGAGGGGTCCGAGGTCTCTCACTTATACTTCCATGATTTCTTTTTCTTTCGCAGCGAGTACTTTATCTACCTCTGCAATGAATTTATCTGTCGCTTTCTGAATATCATCCTGATGGCGACGAGACTCGTCCTCAGAAATATCTGTCTTCTCCAGCTTTTTGATATCATCATTAGCATCACGACGAATATTACGCACGGCAACTTTGGCTTCTTCACCGAACTTCTTTGTCATCTTCACGAGCTCCACACGGCGCTCTTCCGTTAACGCCGGGATGCTCAGACGAATCTGGTTACCGTCATTTGACGGAGTCAGACCAAGATCCGATTTCTGAATAGCACGCTCGATGTCAGCCAACGAGGACTTATCCCAAGGCTGAATCATGAGTGTACGAGAATCTGGCGTGTTAATGTTCGCCAACTGGTTCACCGGTGTCGGCGCTCCATAATATTCTACCTGAATCCGATCGAGAAGACTAGGGGTCGCTCGACCTGCACGCAGTGTTGCCAGGTCCCGTTTGAGTGCCTGGATCGCTTTATCCATACGCTCCTCTGCGTTCTTTTTAATCGCTTGTGGCATTAGTCTACACTCCCTTTTACAATTGTACCGATTTTCTCGCCAAGCACAACACGTTTGATGTTGCCTTGCTCCGTGATCGCGAACACGATCAACGGGATATTATTATCCATGCAGAGGGATGAAGCTGTAGAGTCCATTACGCCCAGATTCTTGTTCAGAACATCCAGGTAGGTCAGCTGCTCATACTTCTTAGCAGTGCTATCCTTGAATGGATCTGCTGAGTATACTCCGTCCACTTTGTTCTTGGCCATCAGAATGACTTCAGCTTCAATTTCAGCCGCACGAAGAGCTGCTGTCGTATCTGTAGAGAAGAATGGGTTACCTGTACCTGCCGCAAAAATAACTACTCTGCCCTTCTCCAAATGGCGAATCGCTCTGCGCCGTATGTATGGCTCAGCAATTTGTTGCATGGCAATGGAGGTCTGTACGCGAGTAGGAACGTCAATCTGCTCCAGGGCATCCTGCAATGCCAGTGAGTTCATGACGGTGGCCAGCATGCCCATATAATCAGCCGTTGCACGGTCAATACCGTTGGCGCTGCCAGCAATCCCCCGCCAAATATTCCCGCCTCCGCACACAATCGCTACCTCTACACCCAACTCTACTACATCTTTAACCTGTTGGGCAATCGACGCAATCGTATCGGCATCAATTCCGTATCCATTTGGACCCGATAATGATTCACCACTAACCTTCAGGACAACACGTTTAAATACTGGACTTTCCAAATGTTCAACCTCCATTGATATTCCATATTTGTTAATGCGCCTGACGAAACAAAAGCTCCTGACGGAGCCTGGCCCCGTCCGGGGACCGAAGGATCGTGCCCGCAGGAAGCTTATGCTGTCAAGGAGCTGTAAGACAGACCACATATAGTAGTTGTTTTCCTTGCGATTATAGAAGCATTTCAGTTCGGCTGAAATCTTATTCATTCTATAATCTAAAGAAAAGGAACACTGCTGTTGCCGTGTTCCAATTCTGTGTCTAATGTACTATAGACCCCGAGGGGCTATCATTATTGCTTAACTTGAGACATAACTTCTTCGTAGAAGTTGTCTTCTTTCTTCTCCAGACCTTCGCCCAGCTCGTAACGAACAAAACGACGAATGGAGATGTTCTCACCAATCGTGCTGATTTTTTCGTTCAGCAGTGTAGCGATTGTCTTGTCTGGATCTTTAACAAAGGATTGCTCCATCAAGCAGAACTCTTCATAGTACTTGCTGATGCGGCCTTCCACCATTTTCTCAACGATGTTAGCTGGCTTACCTTCGTTCAGCGCTTGAGCTTTCAGAATTTCCTTCTCTTTCTCAAGCTCTTCTGCGGATACTTCTTCACGACGTACAAAGCGAGGGTTGGAAGCTGCGATATGCATCGCGATGTCGCGCACGAACTCTCTGAATTGGTCTGTCTTCGCTACGAAGTCAGTCTCACAGTTGATTTCTACCAGCACACCAATTCTACCGCCAGCGTGGATGTAAGATTCAACTACACCTTCAGTTGCGATACGGCCAGCTTTGTTCGCTGCTGCTGCCAGACCTTTTTCACGCAGGAATTCGATTGCTTTCGTCAAATCACCGTTTGTTTCTTCAAGTGCTTTTTTGCAATCGAGCATTCCTGCGCCCGTTTTTTCACGAAGTTCTTTTACTGCGCTAGCATTAACTGCCATATTTAATTCCCTCCAAAATTGAATTTAATTCCTTTTGCTTTAACGCAAGGCTGAATTTATTCCTTAAAAAAAGGGTAGTGAAAGGCTTCCACCTACCAACCACCCTTTTCATTTAATTCATGTGTATTAGCAATCCAGGGCTAATTAAGCAGTTGTCTCTTCGCCTTGGTTTGCTTCCATAACAGCGTCAGCCATTTTGCCAGTCAGCAATTTAACTGCACGGATTGCATCGTCGTTACCAGGGATAACGTAGTCGATTTCGTCCGGATCACAGTTAGTATCAACGATACCAACAATTGGGATACCCAATTTGCGTGCTTCTGCAACAGCGATGCGCTCTTTACGAGGATCGATGATGAACAGGGCACTTGGCAGACCCTTCATGTTTTTGATACCGCCCAGGAATTTCTCAAGACGATCTTTCTCTTTGCGGAGAAGGATGACTTCTTTCTTAGGAAGAACTTCGAATGTGCCGTCCTCTTCCCAAGTTTCCAGTTGTTTCAGGCGATCAATACGTTTTTGAATAGTTTGGAAGTTAGTCAATGTTCCACCCAACCAACGTTGGTTGATGTAGAATTGACCAGCACGAGTAGCTTCTTCTTTTACAGAATCCTGTGCTTGTTTCTTAGTTCCTACAAACAGGATTGTGCCGTTATCAGCTGCGATGCTTTTAACGAAGTTGTAAGCTTCCTCTACCTTTTTCACTGTCTTTTGCAAGTCAATGATGTAAATACCGTTTCTTTCAGTGAAGATATAACGATCCATTTTTGGGTTCCAGCGACGAGTTTGGTGTCCGAAATGAACCCCAGCTTCCAGAAGCTGTTTCATGGAGATTACTGCCATCTTCACGCACCTCCTAAATTTGGTTTTTTAGTGTATCCTCCGTCGACATCATTTTCCACAAAGACTTCCTTACAGAAGCACCCCTTTGCAAAATTAATCGACGTGTGTTTTTAACACCGTCATTTAATATACCATAACACAAAGCTCCTTGCAACAACAAAACCGTCCCCTGTCCGATAGTCTTATCGGGAAGGGACGGTCGTGAATTTGGTAATGATGGAATTCAGGCTCTCACCTTTTTCAAGCGTATAGGTGCCAGAGCGAATTTTGCGGTTTATTTTCTTGGCATTAGCTGCCTCCATGAAGTCACTGGCACTTTGCACAACCCCTGACTTCTCCAGCTCCTCTGCTACTGCGGTCAGATTCTTGCCTGGAGCAATCCGAAAGGTGACAAGTTGCTTCGCGGCCTTTGCCTGCTGCGGTGCCACTGCCTCCTTAGGTGTATCCACTGCCTTCACTGCTGCTGTCTGCTGCTTATTCGTCTCCTGGGGAGCAGAGCTTTGTGGTTCCGAAGGGGTTGATGGCTCCTGAGAGGGATTTGCCGTGTCTGGAGCTGTCGGATCAGCAGGCGTTTTGTTGCCTTGCTCAATGACCTTTTCACGCCACTCATCCTCTGTCATAAGCTCCTCAGAGCTTTCAATCACCTTCAGATCCAGTCTCGCAGCAGCTTCCTCCAGTTGCTCGCGTGTCAGCTCTTGCGTATTCATGGAGGACACGCTCTGTGCCTGACCAATAAGGGCTAGCTGCAGCAACAGAGCGCCAGCGATCAAGCCTGTACCAAGGCCAAAAATAAATAAACGTTTTTTAATCATGCTGGTCCTCCTGCTCGGCAAGCTGTAAAATCAACTGGACCTCTCCGCGCTGAATTCCTGTCTGCTTCACGATGAAATCGACAGACTTTCCTTGCCCGTATAAAGCAAACAATTCGGGATAACGATCCCGTATGCTTGGCCTTGTCTCTGGAACAGCCACCTCCGACTCTTCTGCCTGAAGCACTGCTTCCTCCGTAATCGCGGCTTCTTGTTCAGCTACGACCAAATTCGCAGCTTGCCTCTCCTGGAACTGGATGAAATCTGCAGCTTGCTTCGACAATTCAACGGGCTCGCTACCTGTCCGTTCCAGATCCATTACGCGCTGCCTCAACTCGACAACCTGTTCTTGCAAGGCAGCATTCTTCGCTGCATGCTCACTCTTGATCTGAGTTACGATCTCAATGAGCTCATCGTTACCATGCTCAATGTCAGCCATGTATTGCTCAAGCGTAGCCTCTACATTACTCAGGACCTTTTCGTCCGAGGCTTGTGCATTCTGATTCTTTGGCAGCATCCAGGCATATAGCATGAGCGCCAGCCCCAGCAGGGCAATCATGATCCATGGCTCCACAACCCATCTTCTCCTTCTTATGATGATTTTCTGCTATAGCGACAGGTCCAGATGGTGTCCTTTGTACGGATGCTCTGCCTTGGGCTCTTCTGCTGACTCGGTCTGAGTGCGAGTCTTCTGATCCCGATGTCGTTGCGACTGCTGTTGTCCGTCCTCTTGATCCTTCAGCTTCACGAAGGCCTCCGAGGATTCCGAGACGTTGACCGGCTTGTTCCGCTCGGCATCGGCATCTTTTATTGCCTGTTCTCCAAGATGTGATTGTTCATTCATAGCTCTATGCCGATATTCGCTTTGATACTTCCCTGCTTCACTTGTACGAGGCACGGCTATCTGCAATTCAACGGCTTTCAAACTCATCATCACCACACCCTTCACTGGTTTGCATTTTGCAAAGTCGACTCAAGCATCACACGTGATGTCTGCAAAACGATCAGTTCAACTGAACAAGCTATTACGCCAAAGCTGACATAGTGATATCTCCGTCAAAATAATAAAATGACATTCTTGATACCGGATCTTTAATATATTTCGTGTATCTGCCGATAACTATTTTAGAGCCACCATAAATGACATTCTTAACCTCTACCTTTGCCATGGTGGTATCCTCCAGCATTTTCTCAATTTCAAAAATGCGAACCTTGATTTCACTAACTTCACGCTCGCTGGATTTCTGAGTAGCTGAGAGCTTTACTCGCATCGCCAGCTTATCAGGCGTCAATTGACCGGCTGCTGCCAATTGGTCCAAAATATGAAGCGCTTTATTTGTCTTGTCCATGCTGGCCAGTTGCAGCTTCAACTGGTCCCGCAATGTTGTTAATTCATTACGCAATTCTGGCAACACGCCTACTTCAATGGAAGTCAAGGTGGACATTGTATTCCCCACCGTGCGTGCACTTACCCTTTCACCCGCCTGAATACTTCCGCCAACAATCAGGCCCTTCGGACCACCACAAGTTACGTTTCTTCCGGCCCTTACATGGGAATGCATGATGCTCTGGGATACAAGAATATCCACTCCTGCAATGACGTTTCCATCCTGAATAAATGAGCATTTGACATCCTGCCCAGCCTTGACATGTCCTTTATTGTAACCGATGATGCCACTGCTGATCTCTACAGAGCCTGAGGCTTCAATTTCAGCCCCCTCGACGCCTCCGATGACACGGATATCCCCATCTGCTCGGACACGAAAGCCTGTCAGCACGTTTCCACGGATGACCACAGTACCAACAAAATCAACATTGCCAATGCTGTAATCAACATCTCCATTGATTTCGTAGACCGGAAAAACATTAATCTTATCGTTGTCTGTTTTGGTAACCAGGCCATCAATTGCCGCATACATGGCGATTCCTTCAGGATGAATAACTACGTTTTTTCCAACCTTGAATCTTGCCTGTTTACCTTCCTTATAAGGAATCTCCTCATTCGTGACCGCAATACCAGGCACACCAGGTTCAGGAGCTACCAACTCAGCGATTAACTGACCTTTACGCACATTCTTCAGCCTGGTTAGTTCTTTATAGTCTACTACCCCGTTGTTATTCTCAAGTGGCTTATGCTCATCATCCTGCAGCATAACATCTGCATACATGACATAGCCATCTACACCGTGAACCGGTTGCTTTCCTTTGGCAATCAGTGTCTTGGTATGCAAAAACAGCTCCGGCCTAACACAAAATTCAGCCAGTGCTGCATCGATGACACCAAAGCGAATCTGATTACGTTCCACGAACTGCTCCAGCTCCGGCAATGAGCAAGTGAAATCCTCCACCGGCTTGACGAACTCAAGATATGCAGCGCTTTTATCAGCAGATTGTGTAATTTTAAGTACAGATTCTAAGGTATGTGGCTGCTCCATTGCAATTAGCCCCCTTTGCATCAGTTCATTCCGATTTATCCTTAATCCTTGCTCATTAACAGATCCTTTTGTTTGTCTAGGGCTGCACGTAAGCGAAGAATGGCCTTGGAATGCAGCTGGGAAATGCGGGATGGGGAGAGCGACATTACCTCAGCAATCTCGCTTAAGGATAAATCCTCATAGTACAAGAGGGATACTACCGTACGTTCTTTCTCTGTAAGCTTATCAATACCTTGGACCAAGGCTTCCTTCAAGTAAAATTCATTGACCTTATGATCCGGATTTTTCGCTTTTTCATCTACCAACAGAGAAAGTCTAGTCTCGGATTCCTCTTCCCGAATCGGGTCCTCCAGAGAACAAATGGACATGACCGCTACTTCCTGCAGCATCGTATTGAATTCCTTCTCCGAGATGTCCAAGTAATTGCTCATCTCTTCATCGCTTACGGATCTGAGATAACGCTGCTCCAGATGCTGATAGGCATCCTCAATCCGTTTAGCTTTTTCTCTAACCGAACGCGGGACCCAATCTCCCTGACGAAGACCGTCCAGAATGGCGCCACGTACACGCCAGGAGGCGTAGGTCTCAAATTGCAAACCTCGCTCGTAGTCAAACTTTTCAATAGCATCAATCAAGCCCATTACCCCATTGCTGGCCAGATCATCTTTGGAGACATTTTTGGGCAAGCCCACAGCCAGACGGCCAGAGACATAGTCCACGATGGGAAGATAGTTCTCGATTAACTGCTTTTTGGCTTCCACTTCACCATGTTCTTTCCATTGCTCCCACAGCTCTGAGTAATTCAAATGAGCGGCTTTTCGCTCGTTCATCGAGTTCACCCTTCCTTATTGGTCTGTCAGGTGACGAACGGCCTTGGCCAATTCCTCAGGTTCCTTGGTTGTAACTAGCTTGGGCGGGTTCAAAGGCGTGAATGCTGCTTGTGCCGGATCAGGCTCCGGCTTTGGCTTCAGCATGTTGTTCAGATCTTCCCCCTCATCAGGAGTAACCAGGTCCAGATTGGTGCCGAGACCTTGCTCCTGCCCGTCCTGCCTCATGTTAGACAGCCCGGCAGACGACAAATCTGGTCTGGATACATACCCGATCACCCAGCGAACCAGATAAGCCAGGATAAACCATACCACAAAAGCAATTATGCCACGTATGAAGCTCGTCACCAGCAAGTTTTTGCCGGTAGATAACAAGAATGTCAGCACAAACCCAAATATTCCAGACCACAGATTAATGCGCAAGCTTCCAAATAGCATAGTTTACAGTTCCTTTACACCTTTTTGTACGCTCCGAATACTCAAAACGCCAGTCTCACAATTCAATTCGATTGTTCTGCCGACACTTCCGCCAGTGTCTTCACCTAGCAGTGGAATCTTCAGATCCAGCAGGACATCCCGGCAGGATTCCACATTCCGGGGACCGATTCTCATCGTATCCCCGCTGCCAGCAAATGCAAACATCTGAGAGCCACCAGCCATCTTGGCAACAATCCGGTGCTTGGATGCTCCCATGGAAATCAAGCGATTCAGCAGCTCCGGAAGGGCTGTGTCAGCATACTTGGCAATATTCAGATTTCCTTCACGGGCAATCTCCGAGGAGGGCAGCATGACATGTGCCATGCCTGCCAGCCTCAGATTTGGATCGTACATCGTTAATCCGACACAGGAGCCAAGGCCTGTAGTCCGGATTAAGTCTGTAGAACTAGCCACGTTTAAATCAGCCATTCCGACTTTAATGATGTTCTTTTCCTCAATCATGATTTAACGGACTCCTAGTGACTCAAATATTTTCGCAAAGGATTCTGGATCGGGAATCAGGAAGAATTGTCCCTCAATCTGATCCTGCCCTTCTAGAAAAGCTGTGTCAATCAACAAGGCGTCGTTACCCATTTGGCCAAATTGCAAGAGTCCATAGCTCAGAATGGCACCAGCCATATCCATCGCAAGTCCCGGTACGGTAGGGAACATGGACAGCTTGGTAAAGTCCGCCAATGAGGACAGATAAGAGCCTGCCAGAATGTTGCCAATTTCCGAAAGAGCTGAATGTTCCATCTCATTAAATGTTTCGTCATCGTCCGACTCAATTCCTGCTAATCTGCGCACCAGACTTTTGGCGGCCTCAGGAGAGAGAATAAAGAACAGATTGCCAGGGACCTCTCCCTCCACTCTAAAGAAAATAGCAATGACAAGCCGCTCAGGCCCGCCTACTTTCTCGGCTATCTCCTCGAATGGAAGAAGCTGTACCTTGGGAACCCCCATGTCAATTGGCTTATCCAGGAGACGGGATAGGGCGGTCGCCGCATTCCCTGCTCCGATATTGCCAACTTCCTTCAGCACATCTAGCTTAAAATCCTCCAAATGATTAAACACGGCTTAGTCCTCAATACTTTCCAGCTGAACAATCTCGCTCTTATTCAAGACTTCTGCAAGATTTAGCATAATCAGCAGACGGTCTTCGCTGATCTTCGCTACACCACGTAGGTATCTAGCTTTCACACCGCCAACGACCTCTGGTGGAGTCTCAATACTGTCTGTATTGAGATCGATAACGTCATTCGCAGAATCTACGATAAAGCCAACTTGCATCTCATTAACAGCCACGATGACAATCCGCGTCTGGTCCGTATATTCTGCTTCTGGAAGGCCAAAGCGTCCACGCAGGTCGATGACTGGGATCACGACCCCACGCATATTGAACACACCCTTCACGAAGGTGTACGTCTTCGGTACCCGCGTAATCGGCACCATCCGTTCGATGGACTGAACCTTATCTACCTCAATACCGTATTCCTCGTTCCCCAGTTTAAAGACGATAACTTTAATCTCTTCTCCCATGTCTAAAGACCTCCTCCAATGAGTTAAGCAGCTTTATTTAATGAAAACATTCGGGTCAAGAATGAGTGCTACCTGACCGTCTCCAAGAATGGTTGCACCTGAAATCCCTTGAATGGCCGGCAGATATTTCCCCATATTTTTAATGACAATTTCACTTTGTCCAAGGAAATCCTGCACTGAAATCGCAGCAAGTCGATCCCCTTTGCGGATGACTACGATTTCTGTCTCTTCCTCTTCGTTTTCATTAAAATCAGGTACCTCGAACACTTCGCTCAGAGAGATCAGCGGAATCGTGAACTCACGGTATGAGATCATCTTGTTACCATGTACATTCCGGATACGGTTGCGCTTGATAATAGCTGTCTCCAGGATTGAGGAGAGCGGAATGGCATATTTCTCGGAACCAATCTGCACCATCATGGCTGCGATAATCGACAAGGTCAGCGGAAGCTGTACAGAGAAATTGGTACCTTTTCCAGGTGTCGAGAATATCGTAACATTACCGCCGAGTGATGTGATCTTGGATTTGACCACGTCCAGTCCTACGCCGCGACCAGATACGTCGGAGATGACCTCTGCGGTACTAAAGCCCGGAGCGAATAGAATCTGGTAGGCTTCCTCATCGCTCATGGCGTCAGCCTGCTCCTGCGTAATGATGCCTTTCTTGATGGCATTTCCCAGCACCTTGTCACGGTTAATACCAGCGCCATCATCTTCGATTTCAATGAAGACATTGTTCCCACTATGGAAGGCACGAAGGTTTACCGTACCAATCTCCGGCTTGCCAGCAGCAATACGATCGGCAGCGGATTCGATACCATGGTCTACTGAGTTACGCAGCAAGTGAACCAGCGGATCCCCAATCTCATCAATAACTGTGCGGTCTAGCTCAGTCTCCGCGCCCGTAATGATAAGCTCCAACTTCTTATCCAGCGTCTTCGCCAGATCACGAACCATTCGAGGGAACCGATTAAATACCGTGTCGATCGGAACCATCCGCAGCTTCAGAACAATGTTTTGCAGGTCTGAGCTAACACGGCTCATGTGCTCAACCGTCTCTGTCAAGGACTGGCTGCCCACTTCCGAAGCCAGCTGCTCCAGACGAACACGATCAATCAGAAGCTCACTGAAGAGGTTCATCAGGACGTCCAGACGTTCTATATCCACGCGGATCGTCCGGCTCTGAGCTGCTGCTCCAGTCTTCGCAGGGCTACTAGCCGCCTTGGCAGTCTTTGGAGCTGCAGTTGGTTGTACAGGAGCAGCAGTAGGAGCTTCAACTGGCGTCACTGCCTCAGCTACAGCTGCAGCCATCTCTGTAGAAGCAGCTCTTGCAGCAGCCATACTCTCTTCTGTCATGTGCCGGAGTGATTCCTCATCCAGCAAAGTCAGCACTGCGTCTTCAATTTCGGAAATCCCTTTGATTTCTTTCTCCAGCTCAGCGGCGTCCTTCTGGGTTATGTAGTACAACGAGAAGCCGCGATCGAATTTCTCCTGTTCTATGTCCTGTACTGAAGGGTAAGCCTTCACTACTTCCCCCGAGTTCTCCAGAACGTTGAACACCATGAATGCGCGGGCAGCCTTTAATTGGCTTTCCTCACTTACCGTAACCTGAATATAAAGTACACGATGGCCTTCCTTGATGGATTGCTCAAGAATCGAGTACTGGTACTGGTCGAGCTCAAGTCCGGCATTGATGTAGGATACAGTAGCATCAGCAGGAGCTCCTGTTGCAGCTACTTCAGCAACGGCCGGGCTTGCTGCCTTGAAGTCTCCACTCACAATTGATTGCAGGGATGCAACAATTGAGGATACATCTGCCTTTCCGTCTCCACCCTCCGTAATGTTCTGGACCATGGATTCCAATGCATCCAGACCTTTAAAGAAGGTGTCGAAAATGAACTCATGCATTTCGAGCTTCTCGTTGCGCACTAGATCTAGTACGTTTTCCATTTGATGTGTTAGTGACGCAAGGTCTTCAAAGCCCATTGTAGCTGCCATACCCTTCAACGTATGGGCGGAACGGAAAATGATCTGAACGATTCCGAGATCGGTCGGATTGCTTTCCAATTGAAGCATGTTTTCGTTAAGAGACTGCAGATGATCATTCGACTCATCAATAAACATGGATAAATACTGATTCATGTCCATTGTGAGACACCTCCTCCATGAGTTACACTCCGATTATTTCACAACTTGTACAAGCTTTGGCGCTATCTGGTGCAATGGTAACAAGTACTGCACACAATTCAACTCCACAGCAGAGCGGGGCATCCCATATACAACACAGGTCTCCTCATTCTCCGCAAATGTAGATCGAACTCCCGAATCGTAAAGCTTCTTCATCATTCTGGCTCCATCACTGCCCATGCCTGTCAGCAATACCAGATGTCGATCTAGTGCAGTGAGCGGGGCAAGTGATTCGAACATCGTGTCCACAGAAGGTCTATGTCCGTTGCGTGGCTCCTCTGTCGTTAAGGAGAATGCGTATTTACCACCGGATTGTGATGTGACTCTTAACTGATAGCCGCCTGGTGCGATATAGGCTGTCCCACTCTCCAACGTCATTCCTTGTTCTGCCTCAACGACTCGAATAGCACTTAGCGAATTCAGACGCTGGGCAAGAGAACGGGTGAAATTCGGCGGCATGTGCTGCACAATTACAACGGGAGCAGGGAAATCGCCTGGAATCTGTTCCAGGAACGCCTTTAAGGCTCGAGGCCCCCCTGTAGAACAACCAACAGCCACAAGCTTACGGAACTGGACACCCCCGGTAGGTTTCTTCACGCTCTTTGCAGACTCCTCTGCCAATGATGATACGGTTGGCGGATTGGCCTTTGCTACTACTGGAGTAGTCTTCACTGGCTCTGGGGGTCTGGCAGTCATCCCAGAGGGCTTCTTCGTTACCGAAGGATCAGCAGGCTTCTTCTCACTTAAGCTCTTGGGAGGCTGTGCTTTTCCGATTTCCGCTTTGCGAGGCTCTGTCTTACGAGGCTCGCTAGGCTTGGAAGCACTTAGCTCCTGCCAAGTCCTGCGCAATTGTTCATCCAACTCTTTTCTAAGTAGCGATTGGGCTGGGACAGGCTTGGGCTCTGCACTAGGTGGGACCTTAAGTACTGCTTGAGCAGATTCCTCCGATTGTGATGGCTTAGGAGGAGCCACCTGCGAATCCTGCTTGCGTTCTGCCGGCGGTCTGCTAGACAGTGCAGGCTCGGTTCGAGAAGATTCCTTGAAGCGTTCCTGCTTCCTCTCAGCCGCCTGTACAGCTGCCTTCAATCTCTCCAGCAGTTCGACCCCCACCTTCGCAATATCATGAGAATTGCTGATTGAGGGTTTGCGGATGAAATCAAAAGCCCCATTTTCCAACGCTATGATGGTCTCCTTCATCCCCTGCTCATTAATTGCAGATAGCATAATAACAGGAAGAGGACATTCCTTCATAATCAGCTTTAGAGCCTCTAAGCCATTCATTTCAGGCATCTCGACATCCATCGTCACCAGATCGGGCTTCAGGTGTCTAATCTGTTCCACAGCCTCACGACCATTGCTGGCTGTCCCAGCAATTTCAAACGACGCGTCTGCTACGATCAGATCGGAAAAAATTTTCCTCATGAACGCAGAATCGTCGACGACGAGTACACGATATACCGTCATTCATTTCACACCTCTGTCCTCGTTTCAAGAATCATTTGGTTGTCAATCGAAGCCATTTTTGCATGAAGCCCTTGATTCCTGTCACGTTACCTCCATTTTGCTCTGGCAAAGCCATACCTGCATAGTGATGAGCCAAGCGCACAAGATCCCTTGTCGCTGGGCAGCCTGGAAAGCCAAGTGAGAAAGGGACCTGCTTTTTGACAGCCTCGCTCACATGAGGATCATCACTAATGTAGCCAAGCAGCGGAATATCAAGGTTCAGAAATCGACTGGTGACTAGTGAAATCTTATCAGCCACAAGACGGGCCTCATTATCGTTATCGGCACGGTTGACGATAATCTTAAATTTTGTATCTGATTGATTACCACTTACCACCTTTATAAGTGCATATGCATCTGTAATGGAGGTAGGTTCTGGCGTTGTTACAATTAAGCATTCGTCCGCGGCCATGATGAATTTCAGGTTCTCCATCGACAGTCCAGCTCCGGTGTCGAAGAAAACATAGTCCATGTCAGTGGCTAGGAGTTCTATTTCTTCCATAAAATAATCCAGATCAGCAGGAGTTAACGAGAACAGCTCCTTCACACCAGAGCCGCCTGGCACAAAAGGGAGTGAGCTGGCCCCCTTTTGCACAATCTGTGTCATCGTCTTTTCCCTTCTTAGAACATGGGAAAGGTTGTACTGGGAGGATGTCCCCATTAACACATCAATGTTGGCCATTCCTATATCCGCATCGAAAAGTAAAACCTTTCTTCCGAGCGATTGAAGAGCCAATGCAAGATTTAGCGTAATATTGGACTTACCTACTCCACCCTTGCCGCTCGCTACAGTAACGATTCTGGCCTGTCCCGTCCTCTTTGGAAGTCTGTATTTATCCAGAGAAGACACCAGTTGTCGCAACGACTGAGCTTGATCACTCATCACGATTCACCAAGCAGCAGATGTAATAGCCGCTTCGTATCTGGCAAAAATACATCCTCAGGCACGTTCTGTCCATTCGTCATATATGATATTTTCAACGGATACTCGTGCAAAAGATTGAACATGGCTCCAACACTGCCTGTCTCATCCACCTTGGTGAAGATGACCTTATCCAGATGATACTGGCTGAAATGCTGTGCAATGGTCTTCATATCTTTACTTTTGGAGGTGAGGCTGAGCACCAGGTATGTCTCGCTATCCTCCCTATGAGCCAGCAAGCTTTGTAGCTCGGATACAAGCAGCTCATTTCGATAATTCCGACCAGCTGTATCCATCAGGATCAGATCGCAGTCTTCCAGACGCTGCATCGCCCGGTGTAGGTCACCAGGAGATTGAACAATCTCCAAGGGAACATTCAAAATGGAAGCGTACGTTCTAAGCTGGTCAACTGCTGAGATTCTGTATGTGTCCGAAGTAATAAGTCCAACTTTCCGATTGAATCTGAATAGCTGCTCTGCTGCCAGCTTGGCAATAGTCGTCGTCTTACCGACACCCGTTGGTCCGGCTACATATATAATTCTGGTGCTTGGAGCAATTCCACCGCCAATTCGCTGGTCGATGAAGCCTTTAAGCACCTCCCGAAATGCTTGTTCCCAGTCGAAGTTACTTGCGCTGGACAGCTCTCGGTCTCTTTGCTGATACACCATTTCCAGCCAATCATCCAGTAGCTCGCGGTCCACATCCTGCTCAATAAGGCGATCGCAGATGCGCTGCGCTGGCTCTGGTAGCTGTGGCTCCGTGACCGCGCTTCGGGACAAGCGGGTCATCATCAACTTCATTTCTCGTATTTCCTCTAATAGAGCTTGGTCTGCTGTGCTTACTTCAGCATATGCATGAGGCTCATTCTTGACTGCACGGTGACCTGCTAGGGCCATCAGCTCCTGCATCTGATCCTCGGAAAAAGGTGCCGAGACCTTCGCCTGCGGTGCGCTCTGCTCAGGCTGAATATCATTCACTCTAATCTGTGGTTCTGTAGTTATATTGGGCCGAGCCTGTGGCGATGCGTAGTCCTCTGCTGCTCTTCGATAAGCATCTGGCGCGGCAGAGCGTGGCACCGTTACGGGCCGCGGAGGCTGTATTTCTTTGGTGACTAGCTTCTCCACAGGTCTTGCTATTGTAGCCGTGTTGACGCGTGGCGAAGAGTCAGCCTCCTTTTCCAGTGCAGCAATAACCTCTATTTTCTTCTGACGGAACATACCTAGGAAGCCGCCAGTTTTCATAGACTTCGTGCTTAGTATTACAGCGTCGGAACCCAGGTCTTCCCGAATCTGCTGCATGGCTTCCGGCATAGTGTTCACGATATACCGTTTGACCCTCATAGATTCACCACCCCGACACTTTGAATTTCAACGTTAGGCTCCAGCTCACTGTAAGACAGCACCGGAACATCCTGCATGGTCCGCTCCAGCACCTGGCGCAGATACATACGAATCGTTGGTGAGGTTAACAAAATTGGCTGTTGACCTGACTGAATCAAGCGATTGACTTGCTCTGAAATCTTCTGATATACGGTCTGTGTTGAGATAGGGTCAAGTGCCAGATAGCTTCCTTGCTCCGATTGCTGTACACTCTCTGCAATCTTCTTCTCCAGTGACGGACCGACTGTAATCACCTTCAGCGTGTCTCCTTGTCTGGAGAACTGCTGGGTAATCTGACGGGACAGCGCCTGACGTACATACTCTGTAAGTACATCCGGGTCTTTCGTGTAGGTTCCGTAATCTGCGAGCGTCTCGAAGATGGTCACAGTATCACGAATGGACACTTTCTCCCGCAGCAGCTTAGCCAGCACCTTCTGCACATCACCAATGGTGAGCACCGAAGGAATCAGCTCATCCACAAGCACTGGATAGTTCTCTTTCAGATTGTCTACAAGTGCACGTGTCTCCTGTCTGCCGATCAGTTCATGCGCGTGACGCTTGATCATCTCGGTCAGATGAGTAGCAACGACAGATGGCGGGTCAACCACTGTATAGCCAGATAGCTCTGCCGCATCCTTGGTTCCTTCGTCAATCCATAGCGCTGGCAGACCAAAGGCAGGTTCAGTGGTCTCAATACCTGTTATGCTTTCGTCATCGAATCCGGGACTCATAGCCAGATAGTGATTCAGCAGCAGCTCACCGCTACCTACGGTATTTCCTTTTATTTTAATAATGTACTCATTGGGCTTTAATTGAATATTGTCCCTGATGCGAATAACCGGTACAACCAGCCCCATCTCCAGCGCACATTGACGCCGTATCATGATGATCCGGTCAAGCAGGTCTCCGCCTTGCTGAGTATCCGCTAATGGTATCAGTCCATAGCCGAACTCGAACTCAATCGGATCTACCTGCAGCAGGTTAATGACACTCTCAGGACTTCGAACCTCTTCAATCTGCTGTTCCTCCTCCAGCTGTTCTTCCTCGATCGACTTTCGATCCAGATTCTGCTGCATTTTCCTGGCCACAAAAAAGAGCAATATCGCCAGAGGCAGCGTCGTAATTACATGAATTGGTGTGAAGAAGCCGAGTAGAGCAACCGTTACGGCAACAATATAAATCAGCTTCGGATACATGAAGAGCTGACCTGTCAGATCATCAGCCAAGTTCCCGTCGGAAGAAGCTCTGGTAACGATCAGACCCGCAGCCGTCGAAATCAGCAGCGCCGGAATCTGACTCACCAGTCCATCCCCGATCGTAAGAATCGAATAGGTGGACAAGGCGTCCGTAAAGCTCATCCCCTTGGCGGTCATACCGATAATAAAGCCGCCGACAAGGTTGATAATCATGATGATAATACTGGCGATCGCATCTCCCTTGACGAATTTACTCGCACCATCCATCGATCCATAGAAGTCAGCTTCTCTTTCGATCTTGCTACGACGCTCACGAGCCTGCTGTTCATTAATAAGTCCTGCATTCAGATCCGCGTCAATACTCATTTGCTTACCTGGCATAGCGTCGAGGGTAAATCGAGCCCCAACCTCAGCTACACGCTCCGAGCCCTTCGTAATGACGATGAACTGGACGACAACGAGGATCAGGAACACGACGAAGCCTACTGCAATCTGTCCTCCAGCGACCCAGCTACCGAAGGTAGCTACTACTTCACCAGCATGACCCTCGCCAAGAATTAGCTTGGTTGTGGACACGTTCAGGGATACCCGGAACAATGTCGTAATCAGCAGGAGGGCCGGGAAGATGGAGAATTCGAGCGGCTCCTTGGTGTTCATTGCCACCAACAGAATCATCAATGCAATCGAAATATTAATGACCAGCAAAATATCGAGCAGCCATGCAGGGATCGGAAGTATCAGCATGAGTACAATACCGATGATACCAACAAGGACAGATATATTTTTACTTTTCAATGGTCTCTTGGCCTCCGATCCCGTTATTTCGTTTTACCTTTAAGCTTATATACATAGGCCAGCACTTCAGCGACTGCCTGGAACAAGTCGGCAGGGATGGAGTCCCCGACCTCGGCCCGCTGGAACAGCGCACGTGCAAGCGGCTTATTTTCCATAGTTATCACACCATGCTGCTTGGCGATATCTTTAATACGGAGCGCCAGATAATCCTGACCTTTTGCAACAATCTGCGGCGCCTCCATCTCCGAGCCCTCATACTTCAAGGCTACAGCAAAGTGAGTCGGGTTCGTGATAATAACATCCGCCTTGGGCACCTCCTGCATCATACGCTGCATGGCCATCCGACGCTGTCGTTCACGAATTTTCCCTTTGATTAAGGGGTCCCCCTCCATCTTCTTATATTCATCCTTAATATCTTGCTTGGACATTCTAAGGTTCTTCTCATACTCATAGCGCTGATAGATATAGTCTAGAATAGCCAAGACAAACAGACATGCGCCTATCTTCAGACCCAGCTCCAATGTCAGGCCTGCAGCGAAGCTTAGAATCTGATCTCCTGATAGCTCGGACAACTTGGCCAGATTGCCACGCGTCCCCCAAATGACGTTATACACAAGAATCGCGATAATCGACATTTTGAATACGGACTTCAGAAGCTCCACAATGGAGCGCATAGAGAACATATTCTTGAAGCCTTTGATCGGACTTAGCTTACTGAATTTTGGCATCAATGGCTTGCCTGTAAGGAGAAAGCCGATCTGCACATAATTGGCCAGCAGCCCAACCAGAATCGTAACTCCAAATACGGGCGCCAAAAGTAAAACAATCTGGACTCCATATTCAGAGAACATCATCATGATATTTTGCTGTGTGACATCCATCGTGAGTCGATTTGTGAATACATCTGTAAAGAGACCAACTGTTCGGGTCTTGAAATAGTCGCCCAGCATCATTAAGCAACCGAATACGAGCAACAGGATCGAAGCAGCCGATATTTCCATACTCTTGGCTACTTGTCCTTCTTTTCGGGATTCCTGTCTTTTCTTCGGAGTAGCCTTCTCGGTCTTCTCCCCAGCGAACAGCTGCAGGTCCAGCGTATACCTCAGTCTCACTTGCACACCTCCAGCCCTTAAGGGCGGGTCCCAATTACGTTTAGCAGATCTCTCATTGATTCAAAAATCATATTGAACAGACGTTCGAATACAAAACCAAAGCTAGGCATCATCAGCAGGAGCATAAATAGCCCTACAATAATCTTCATCGGAACACCGATAACAAAAATATTGAACTGCGGAGCCGTCTTGGCAAGAAATCCCAAGCCAACATCCGTCAAAAAAATAGCCACCACAAATGGCGCTGCCATCTGAAAGGCTAACAGAAACGATACCGCAAACGTCCGGAGCAGAAAGCCCGAAATATTACCGGCGTACAGCTTGAGGAAAAATTCATTATCAAGCGGTACCCAATTGTAGCTGTACACGATCGCATCCAGGAGATAATGGTGACCATTCATTGTCAGAAAGAGCAATGTTGCTATAGCATATTTGAAGTTCGCCGTCACTGGCACCGAGGCACCTGTCATCGGATCATAGACGCTGGCCATAGCGAAGCCGATCTGAATATCAACGAAGGCTCCTGCGGTCTGGATGGCTGTCAGGATCAAATAAGCGACAAAACCAAGCAGCAGACCAATCAGTATCTCACGGACGACCAGCAATACATAGCTGACATCCGTAGGAATCTGCTGGTTCACACCAAAGATCAGAAATACAATAAGTGCAATAAACGCCGAGATGCCAACTTTATAACGAACGGGTACGCTTCGTGTTGAAAAGATTGGTGCAACTACAAAAAACGATGTAATTCGACAGAATAGCAGCAGAAAAATAGGAAAGCTCTGAAGTATGATCTGCATCGCTCTCCGCCTACCCTATATATCTATAAAGATTGTCTAGGATACCGTAAGTAAAATCGATCATCGTCGTCAAAATCCAGGGGCCGAACAACAATAGTGCCAACAGGACAGCTACAATTTTAGGTACAAAGGCGAGCGTCTGCTCCTGAATCTGGGTAGTGGCCTGGAATACACTGACGATTAGGCCCACAAGCAATCCCAAAATCAGCATGGGTGCGCTCGCCTTCAATACGGTAAAGACTGCTTGTGCGGCCAAAGAAATAATAAATTCTGTTGACATTTCCGGCCTCCTTGGCATGAATCTGGACTTGGATCGAATGTACTCAGGTGTTAAAGCTGAGCAGCAATGACTTCACAACCAAATACCAACCGTCCACAAGGACGAAGAGCAATATTTTGAAAGGCAGTGAAATCATGACAGGTGGTAGCATCATCATCCCCATGGCCATCAAGGTACTAGCAACAATGATGTCAATAATGAGAAATGGTATAAAGATCATGAAGCCCATCTGGAATGCCGTCTTTAATTCGCTGATTGCGAATGCAGGCACCAATACGTTCAGCGGAATCTCCTGATGATTGTTCGGCTTCTCCAAACCCGTATACTTCATGAACAACAGCAGGTCCTTCTCTCTCGTATGTGTGAACATGAAGGTCTTGATCGGCTCCTGGGCCTTTTCCAGCGCTTCCGACTGATTCAGCTCGCCTTTGAGATAAGGCTGTAAGGCTGTGTCATTCATTGTCGAGAACGTCGGCGCCATAATGAACAGGGTGAGGAACAATGCGAGTCCAACCAGTACCTGGTTGGGCGGCATTTGCTGCGTCCCCAGGGATGTCCGCACAAAACCGAGAACGATGACAATACGCGTAAAGCTGGTCATGAGCATCAATAGGGCTGGTGCGATACTAATGATGGTTATAAGTAAAATAATAGACAGCGACGTCGTTCCGGGCTGTCCGCTCTCTGAATTGCCAATGTCTATGCTAATATCAGGTATCGGATTGACAGCTGATGCTGAGGCAACCGTCACGGACATGAAATGACACAGAACGATCAGCAGACAAGCAAGTATCAACTTTTTCTTCATCTTTCTCCCGACCGATCTGTAGTATTATCCTCATCCCGCAGCTTTTCGAGCTTATCCTTGCGATCTGGCCTTTGCCGCAGCTTCGATTCGAACAGCTCATGGAATGAAGCGTCATCCTCTAGTTCCTGCGACTCTATCGTATTTCTCTTGCGGAGTCTCTCCGTTAGCTTGGCGACCAGCGGGGCTAACGGGCCGCTGTGCAGGGATGTCTCCTGCTCAAATGCGGCCACTATTCGCTCCACTTCCTCGGGATCGGATACTTTGTCAATGAGACGAATCTCTTCTCCTACACCAATCAGATATATACTGCTGCCAACCTCGATAAGCTGCAATGATTTGTTGGGGGCCAGTCCCACGCCACCCAAAATACGAACCGAACGGCTGCTGAACCAGCTCTGATTCCGACGGCTCAAGAAACGAATCAGATAGAGGATCAGCATAATGACGAAGGCAAGGACGACGATCACCCAGATCAGATTTCCAATACCGTAATCGTCTCCGCTAACCATTAGCTGGTTTCCTTGGTCAGTACCCATATTCAGCGTGCCTTAGCCCAGCGTTTTGCTGATCGCCTCGATGACACGATCGGATTGGAATGGCTTCACGATGAAGTCTTTTGCACCAGCTTGAATCGCATCGATAACCATCGCTTGTTGTCCCATCGCAGAGCACATGATGACCTTGGCATTTGCATCAATTTTCTTGATTTCTTTCAAAGCCGCGATTCCATCCATTTCTGGCATTGTGATATCCATCGTGATCAGATCAGGACGCAGTTCCTTGAACTTCTCAACAGCTTGTGCTCCATCTGGTGCCTCTCCTACCACTTCATAGCCATTCTTGGACAAAATGTCACGAATCATCATTCTCATAAATGCAGCGTCATCAACGATCAAAATACGGTTAGCCATGTAAAATAAATCCTCCCTAGATTATGCTTATTGTAATTTCTGAATCCGGTCCCATTGGCTTACGATATCCGTTACGCGCACACCAAAGTTCTCGTCGATAACTACGACTTCCCCTTTGGCAATCAATTTATTGTTAACCAGTATATCTACTGGCTCACCGGCTAGCTTGTCCAGCTCGATGATTGACCCCTGCGACAGTTCCAAAATATCTTTAATTTGCTTCTGGGTCCTTCCTAATTCTACGGTGACTTTAAGGGGAATGTCCATCAATAAATTCAGATTGTTCTCGTCCAGGTTCGAATAGGAGCCTGACTGCAGATTCGCGAATTGAATTGGCTGGACATTTACATTTCTACCCGGTGTTCCACCATAATGCTGAGGCCCGCCATAGGCTGGCTGTGGAGGCATACCTCCGTAATTCATCCCCTGCTGCTGCATGCCGTAATCCTGCGGCATACTATAATCCTGCTGCATTGGCGGTGGATTATAAGCAGGCTGCGCTGGCGGTGCTGGTGGCGTATGAGCTACCGGTGGTGCTGGTGGGGCTACTGGTGGTGCAGAGGCGGCCGCTTCAGCTGGTGCCGAATCATCGCCTTGAACCAGAATTCTCACCATTTCCTTGGCAAATGGTACTGGGAGCAGCTGCATTAATGTCGAGTCAATCAGATCCCCAATCAGCAAGCGGAAGGAAACGGTGATTAACGTCTCATCGCTAGGCAAGCTGGTCACTCCGCTCCCATTCGCTGGGTCCAGAATGTCAATTCCCGGTGGCGAAATGTTCACGAACCGGTTAAAGATCGTGGACATGGAGGTAGCCGATGAGCCCATCATCTGGTTCATCGCTTCCTGAACAGCACTGATGTGAATTTCGTTCAGTTCCTCATCCTTCGGATTACCCTCTCCCCCCAGCATCAGATCAGCAATCACCTGTGCATCCCGGGTCTTGATTACCAATGAGTTGATTCCTTCAAAGCCATCCACATAATTGACATGTACAGTTACATGCGGCTTAGGAAAAGTCGTCTCAAACTCAGAGCGAGTAATAATCGACACCTTTGGCGTTGTAATATCTACTTTCTTGCCGAGCAACGTTGAAAGAGCTGTCGCAGCACTACCAAACGTGATATTCCCAATCTCTCCCAAAGC
Source organism: Paenibacillus massiliensis 2301065 = DSM 16942 (assembly GCF_000377505.1). Lineage (GTDB taxonomy): Bacteria > Bacillota > Bacilli > Paenibacillales > Paenibacillaceae > Paenibacillus > Paenibacillus massiliensis. The sequence continues at coordinate 593,083 of NZ_KB898185.1, forward strand.
ATCCTGCTCAAGAGGAGTCAAGTAATCATCCACAGTACTCTGACTGGAGGAAGCAGGAGCCGAAGCACTTTCCCCCGATTCAGTCTGCTTCAAGAGAGCATCGATCTCCTCCTGAGACAGATAGTCTTTACTCGTCAATTTCTTCAACTCCTTCGCTGACGATTTCATCAATCTGGATAGCTGCCCGATCCTTGACGACACCAGGGCTTCCAATATATTTAAGCTTTTCTCCTACCCGGATGGACAGGCCCTCACCGACGGGTTTATTCAATGAAATGACATCACCGACAGTCAGACCCAGGAATTCTGCAATTGAAATCTGGGATTCACCTAATTCAGCCACAATAGGTAATTGCGCCTTGCTGACACGTGCACGCAGTGCATCAAATTCCTCTGGTGCGCGTGATTTCTTCTCGGATATGAACCACTGGTGCGTCGATAATCTTGACATTATCGGCTCCAGCACCACATGTGGAATACATAGATTGATCATCCCGGTAGTATCACCGATTTTGGTGCTTAAGGAGATCAACGCAATGGTTTCGTTCGGAGAGACGATCTGCATAAATTGCGGATTGGTCTCCAATGCTTCCATCCGAGGTGTAATATCAAGCACAGTCTTCCAAGCTTCTTGCAAGCTGTCAAAGGCACGGCTAAAAATTCTCTCCATTATAATGGTCTCAATCTCCGTCAAGGAGCTGATCTTCGCAGGAGATGAGCCTACTCCACCTAAAAGACGATCCAGCATCGCAAAGGCCACGTTGGGGTGAACCTCAAGCACCATCCGGCCTTCAAGCGGCTCAGCTTCAAAAATATTCAGAATCGTCATCTTCGGAATCGAACGGATGAACTCATCATATGGGAGCTGCTCGACCTGAACCACACTGATCTGCACAAAAGTACGAAGCTGTGCCGAGAAATACGTGGTTAGGAAACGTGCAAAGTTCTCATGAATTCGGGTGAGACTTCGGATGTGATCCTTGGAGAAGCGAACGGCTCTCTTAAAATCATAAGACCGGACTTTCTTCTGCGTATCCTCTTTCTTTAACTCTTCCGCATCCATCTCGCCCGAGGAAAGTGCGGCTAATAGTGCGTCTATCTCACCTTGCGATAATACATCCACCAATGTTTCTTCACCCCCCCTGCATGCTCAACCGGCTGTGTGATCAAATAGGTGCTAGAATAAAGTTTGTGATCTTCACCGAGGTCAGCTTTCCATCGGGGATCGATTCGTTAATAAGTTCCATAAGCTTGTCGCTGAATTCAACTCTTCCTTTGGCAGATCTGAGCTGCTCAGGCTTGGTATCCGCCAGAGTCTGAATAACGACAGGCTTGATACTGATCTCCTTGATCTTCTCGAAGGACTCCTTCGCTTCCTTGCTGTTCAACTGGAAGGAAAAATTCACAGAGACGATGTAGTCAGCATCAGCAAGGTTCGTCTTGATGTCTTGAATCTCAGAGGTTACTTCCACAATTTCGTCAGCCGTGAGTTTAGGCTCGGTATGATCAACAGCAGCTGATCTGGCATTATTGCCTGATGGATTACCCATGAATTGCGGGACCAGCAGGAACACGGCAAGTACAATTAATGTGATAGACAATAAAATCGTAATTAGCCAAGGCAACATCTTTTTCATTCGTCTTCCTCCAATTGTTGCACCTTAATCGTGGCGGCGTGTATACCGACCTCCCGATTGTAATCCTTGATCATCTTCACAACCTCTGCCGCTTTCTCAAGTACAATCAGCCTCTTGCCGGTGACCAGAGTGACATAAGTGTCAGGCGTTTCCTCCACGACCTCAATCATCAATGCATTCAGCCACATGGGGGAACCATTCAAGCGTGTTACCGGGATCATCTATATACTCGCCTCCTGATTTATACGAAGAGACCCGGAGGTCTCTCCGCTATAAATAACTTAATTATCGTTTCAGGTTAACGACTTCCTGAAGAATCTCGTCAGAAGTAGTAATAATCCGGGAGTTTGCCTGGAATCCACGCTGTGCAACGATCATTTCCGTGAACTCGGATGTCAGCTCTACGTTGGACATCTCAAGCTGTCCAGCAATGATAGCTCCTGTTCCAGCTTCGGCGTCGTTACCTCCGAAGAATTCTGCCATTTCTCCGTCCGGATTGGCATTGACAGTCATGCGATACAGGCTACCTCCGATTTTCTCCAAGCCTTCAGGGTTAACTACCATGCCGAGGCCAATCTGGGAAGTCACTCCTGCTACACCATCCACTACCTCAACAATTTGGCCATCCTGCTGAATGGAGAAGGAAGTTGTATCCTCACCAATCGTAATTGGTGCTCCACCGATATCTGTAACGAAGAATCCGTCACTGGTAACCAGGTTGCGGTTGGCATCCAAGTGGAAATCCCCTGCTCTGGTCAGGTAAGGAACATCCTGGTCTGCATTTAGCTTGACGAGGAAGAAGCCGTCTCCGTTAATACGCAGGTCAGTTGGATTGTTTGTAGTCATGGCGCTACCAGCCAGGTGAAGTGTATCAATCGAACTGATACTCATTCCAAGGCCAACCTGTTTTGCATTCGTACCCGCTACGTCCGTACCGTCAGGTCCACCTGCTCCGGTAGTTGTCTGGCTCAAGATATCCTTGAACATAACCCGCGAGCCTTTGAAGCCTGTTGTATTTACGTTCGCGATGTTATTACCAATTACGTCCAGCTTGGTCTGAAAACCTTTCATCCCGGATACCCCAGAGTACATGGATCTTAGCATGAATTAAGCCCTCCTAAATGTAATTGCTTGATTACCGCATCAGTCGGTCAGCGGTATTCTGGCTTCCTTATCGGGCCAGCCAGGGATCTACGATATAATGACAGCACTATCAATTTGTGTAAATACATTGTTCTTCATGGACTGCTCATCCAGAGCAGTGACTACTGTTCTATTCTGAACATTCACGATCAAGGCGACATCCTTCATGAGAATCAGCGATTCCTTGGCGCCTTTGGCAGCCGCTTTATCCAATGCAGAATTGATCTGATCCATCTGCTCTGTCCTCAGCTCAATGCCTCTCTGCTCCAAGCGCTTCGCAGCGTGTCCACTCAGCTTAACCACTTGCTCCTGAAGGACCTCATTGAATGGCTTGATGGCCTGTCCTGAAGCCTGTGGAGCCTTTTTTTGATGAACCGTAGACGGTGGTGCCGCTGTCGGATATAGACGTCCAACGGTCATACGTTCATTCATGACTCTTCTCCCTGCTCCGTCGTTGTGGAGATATCAGAGGAATCACTTTCTGAATCATTCGCAGCATTCGTGCTAGACTGTGCTTTGTTAGCAGTTATTGAAGTGATCTCTGATAACAGCACTTCTGCTGCTCCGACAACAGCATATTGCTTGCCATCTTTCATCACAATCGATTCCACGACACCCTTCTTCGTGGCACCTTCAGCTGCTTCACCAGTAATACTGTCTTTAGCACCTGCCTGAATCCATGTGATTTCTTTACCAATCATACTGGATGCAATACTCAGGGACTGACTTAGAGACGTCACTTGTGTATTAATGTTCATCAGTTGCTCTACGGTTGAGAATTGCGCCATCTGGGCAATGAATTCCTTGTCTTCCATCGGATTCATCGGGTCCTGATTCTTAAGCTGTGCAATCAGGATCTTAAGGAATTGATCCTTCCCCATCTCAGCGTTGCCATTGGTGTCCTTCTTGGCCGCAGCCGCTCTGGTGACATTCTGCTCTGAGTAGTTCGGCCAAACATTCGATGTTGATACCGCCTCATTGGCCATTTCTGTATTCACCTCCACTTTAAGCTCTGGCTGTGAAGGAAGTTGTATTTCCTTCTCGTTCTACCCTTTGCTCCTCATTCCAGTTGCGAAGCTCTTCCACCATCTCAGACATCTTCACTGCATCATCCGACTCTTCCTCGGTGCGTTGCTTGGAACGACGTCCAGATTGCTGCTGCTGTGAGCCCGAGCCTTTGCCATCCTGATACATGTAAGAAGATGCGGACTCGTTGTGAGTTACTTCTACCTTGCTCACTTGAATCCCCTGACTCTGCAAGTTCGCGCGCAGCTGGGACATTTGTTGCTCCAGTAGATCCTTAGCGCCGATTCGCTCTGTTACAAATTGTGCTACCAGTTGTCCATTTTGCATACTCAGCTTGATATCCAGCTGTCCTAGGTGATCTGGACGAAGAGAAATCTTCGCTTCAGTAATACCAAGCTGCTTCACGATATCCAGCTTCTGTACCACGAACTCTGTCATTTCCTGCGAGAACTGCCTTACATGAACAGTTGAAGCAGCGGGGCCTGTTGCTGTAGTCCCATGATTCTGAACGACCAGTTGACCAGCTGTAGTAGTTACTGGTGCAGTTTTACCATCTGTCAATGTAGCTTCAGGTGCTGCGTTTGTCGTCACATCCTGTTCATTCGCATTGGCCGCATTTACAGTAGCTTGCGTCTGAATGACCGGCATGGCTGGCTTAGCCTGCGCATTTCCCTGATTCAGGTTCGTGCTGCTTTGCCCCTGACTGGAAGCCTCTACAGTAGCATGTGTTGGCTTCGTCTGAGGTAGTGCCTGATTAACTTCTTGCTTCACAATTACTTTAGGTGCATCCGGCTCCAACTGCTCTACTGCCTTCGTTACGGATGACCAGAGCTCCTTCGGAAAAATATCCGTGTTTTTCGTCAGCGTCTGCAGGGATTGGAGTAGCTGCGCAGCCTTAGTCGCTACCTCCGGATTCTGTTGATCACCTGTTAGAGCCACGAGCTGCGTCAATGCATCCTGTACTGCAAATCGAATCGTTGCTGGCTCCTGTGCAAGCAGTGTAATCGTCGCTGACGCTTCTTGATCTGCTCCATTGTTGGATGACACTTCAGAAAGCAACTGCTGTACCTGCTGAATCCAATTCTGAAGCACCGCAAGCAGCTCAGGATCCGCTTCAATCTCGGTATCCAGCTCCTTCAGTCCATCCAGCAATGCTGGCAGTAGCTCAAGCAAAGCTTCAGCTCCTTCTGCGCTTGCCTCAGCCTCCTGCGGTATTACCATCATGGTAAGCAGATTGCCTGCATTCCCTCCGGTCTCTGCATCAGCAGAAGTTCCTTGACCCATAACCTGATTCAAGGTGGCGGTAAAACCTCCTGTACCAGCCGCAGCAGTATTACCTGCAGAGGTCGTACTGGATGTTGAGGTCGTACTCGCAGGACTGCTCATAGAAATATTTCCGGCTACCATTGTCATATTGTCACCTCCTTTCCTAATCTCGTTAATTGCTACCCAGCATCTTGTTCAAAATCTTGGTTGTTGCTGCCGGGTTCTCCTTGTTCATGGCCTCTAGCAATTTAGAACGAGTCGCAGCATCTACGGAGCTCAAAATGTTCAGAGCCTTATCCGGGCTGATCTTGTTCGTCTCCAGAATCAGCTTGGCACCAGTATCAGCATTCATGGAAGAGAAAGTCGCTCCCAGTTGTGTGGTATCAAGGTTCGTCGAAGAGGTAGACGAAGGCGTCGCCGCTTCCTTCTTAATTCTGGATTGTAGAGCTGCTACGCTCAGGTCACTAGAATTGGTCGCATTCTTCAGCTCTTGCGTAATGTCAGCTGCGAGCTGAGGGTCCATCTTCTCCAAGATTCGCACCTGATTCTCAGGACGCATGAAGCTCAGTAGCTGCACAACCTCTTCATTCGTCATATTTTGCAGAATTGGAGCAGATTTGCTTGGTCGCATGTCCTCATACATCGACGACAGTGACTTCACTTGTTTGAGATAAGGGTCCTCATTTGTCGTAGAAGAATCTTGCTGCTGTTCTGCCTGAGCTGTCTGCTCCTGCTCTATGGTGCTGATCTTCTGCTCAAGCTCCTGAACTTTCTTATCCTGCTCGGCCTTCTCGGTTGCCGCTTGCTCCAGTTGAGCCGTCTGCTCTGTAAGCTCCGTTTTCAACTGCTTGATTGTTGCCTCCGAGCTCTCGGTCTGTGCCTTGGCATCAGCCACCTTCTGCTCCTCGGGAGTCAATTTGGGATCAGGAACCCAGTTGTTTACATAAGGAATTTTGTTGGCCACTTTCAGTAAGCCGTCGCGGAAATCCATATTAAAAAGAGTTAGCAGTACGGCAACCAGGACCGCAGTAAACACGATTGGAATCAGGACAAACATGACCCGCTCCATTCCCGTACTAGACTCTTTCTCTAAATCCAAATCGTTGTCTGCCATCGTTACCCTCCTCAAACCGTCACTCGCAAGTGACCCGTGCTAGCGCGCTCTCATTGCAAAACGAACGGTCGCCATCTCATCCAGCTCGTTTTGTTCTTGGAGGAGCAGTTCTTGTTGGAATCTGACTTTAGCTTTCTCTCTTGCCTTCAACCAGACTTGCTCATCCAGCATTTTATCGGTCAGAACTACCTTTTTACTGTTCACGTTCTCCTGTGCATACCGCACATCCATTTGTTTGCGGGCAATACACTGATTCAAATGGTTGATATAGCTTTGCAGCTCTTGAATTGTGGACAAGGATACGCACTGCTCAGCAGCTTGCTGAATCCCCATGAACACTCGCTGTTGCTCAGCCATCAATTGCTGTAATGTCTGTTCCTCGCACTGTAACTGGCCTACTGCACTAGAGAGCATCCATTCTGCCTGTGACTTCTCATTGGACTTCAGGTCCACAACCTTTTGAAATGAGTACTGGAACTTCATTATTCAGTAGTCAACTCCTCGCAAACTCTGATATCAACCGTTTCTGTACTTCTTCAAGCTCAACCTTCTCATCCGTGCGCTGACGGGTGAAATCCCAGACATCCTTAATTCGTTCAATGGACTCATCTATATCGGCATTCGAACCTGGCTGGTAAGCACCGATATTAATCAGATCCTCCGACTCTCGATATACAGACATAATTCGTTTGATATTCTCAGCCGCATCCAGCTGTTCGCTTGGGGAGATATCCTTCATCACCCGACTTATGCTGGCCAACACATCAATGGCGGGAAAATGTCCTTTATTCGCAATCGAACGATTCAAGACGATGTGACCATCCAATATCCCTCGAACTGCATCTGCAATCGGCTCATTCATATCATCACCGTCTACCAGAACGGTATAGAAGGCAGTGATCGAACCTGCAGGACCCGTGCCAGCACGCTCCAGTAGCTTCGGTAGACTTGCAAATACAGAGGGAGTATAACCACGCATCGCTGGTGGCTCACCCACAGCAAGGCCCACTTCACGTAATGCCATCGCATACCGGGTGACAGAGTCCATCATCAGCATGACATTCAGACCACGATCCCGGAAATATTCCGCGATCGTCGTAGCAATCAGAGCCGCTTTAATCCGAATTAGCGCCGGCTGATCGGAGGTAGCAACAATGACTACCGAACGGGACAAGCCTTCAGGACCGAGATCCCGTTCGATGAAATCGAGTACCTCCCGACCCCGCTCACCGACGAGTGCAATGACATTGACATCTGCTTCTGTATTCCGTGCAATCATCCCCATCAGGGTACTTTTACCAACACCAGAGCCCGCAAAAATACCTACACGCTGGCCCTTACCGACCGTTAGCAGGCCATCAATCGCGCGCACTCCAATACTGATCGGCTCCAGTACACGAGGTCGAGTTAGCGGATTGGGAGGAGCATTAAATGTCGAATAACGAGTCATCCTTGACGGAATCAAGGAGCCGTCAAGCGGTTGTCCAAGTCCATCCAGCACCTTGCCCAGCAGCTCAGATCCAACCTGGACATTAAGCGGCTTGCCTGTACCGACCACATCGCAGCCTGGTCCAATTGATTGTAGCTCACCGAGCGGCATCAAGAGCACCTTGTTATCACGGAAGCCTACGACCTCAGCCTGCAACGGCTTTGCATTCTTACCAGGATAGATGTAGCATACATCTCCGATGCTGGCATCCGGCCCTTCCGACTCTACCATGAGTCCGATAACCTGGGTGACCTTGCCGTTCACACGAACGGTGTCAAGATTCTTCAGATGATCCAGATAACGACGTGCACTAAGCTCCTTCATGTCTATGCTCCTCTTCCTCTAGCACCAGACGCAGCAGCTCTTTTTTGATCTCTGCCAGCTGGGTATCCACCCGAGCATCCACACTACCGAATGCAGAACGGATCACAACTCCACGGTCCTTGACAGAACCATCAGGAACAATTTGAAGCTCAGCCTGTGAATCAATAGACAGTGTCAGTTCTTCACGAGCAGCATTCACATAGGCAAAATGATCAGGTGACACGCACAATGTAATTGTTCCTTGCTCACGTTTACGCGCCAGATGCTTGCGGATCAGCTCAATCGTGTACTCAGGGTCTGTGCTTAGCTGTCTATCAATCACTTTCTCGGCAATTCCACAGCTCAGCTCTACCAAGAAAGGCTCGGCCTCCAAAATAAGCTGTTCCTTCACCGCATAAGCGTGCTGAAGCACTTCCTGAGCTTCTTCCATCATCTTGTCTGATTTGGCCTGCCATTCTGCTGCCGCAAGCCTCTGTCCTTCCTCATAGCCCTGTTGAAAGCCCTCTGCCCTGAGTGATTCGGACAGCTGCTCATCCTGTTCACGCTTCTCCAGCCACCAGGCTTCAATCTGTGCCTGAGCCTCCTGCACCATTCGCTCTGCTTCCTCTGAGGCTTCACGGATCTGACGCTCAGCAAAATCACGGGCATCCCTCAGCATCTCATCACGCATGCGCAGAGCCTCTACACTTACTTGAGGTTCTGCCTGAGCCGCCTCGACTGCAGTCTCGGTTACTTCCGACTCCTCAGTCTCTACATATGAATAGCTGGGCTCAAGCTTTTTTAAAGTCTCGACAGGAACGTATTGGAAAGACTTAATCAAATTAGACAATGATGTCATCTCCTCCGCCGCGTGCAATGATAATCTCTCCGGATTCTTCCAGTCTGCGGATTGTAGCTACAATTCGAGTCTGAGCCTCTTCTACATCACGCAGCCGGACAGGACCCATGAATTCCATTTCTTCCTTGAAGGTCTCTGCCATCCGCTTGGACATGTTGTTGAAGATCGCATCCCGAACTTCCTCGCTGGACACCTTGAGTGCCAGTTGCAAGTCAGCATTGTCAATATCACGAATAATACGCTGAATCGAGCGATTATCCACATTGACGATATCTTCGAATACAAACATCCGTTTCTTGATTTCTTCGGCCAGCTCCGGATCTTGAATTTCCAGAGAATCGAGAATCGTACGCTCTGTTCCGCGGTCTACACCATTGAGTATCTGTACGATTGATTCAATACCACCTGCATTAGTGTAATCTTGAGTAACGGTAGATGAGAGCTTCTGCTCCAGAACACGCTCAACCTGTGAAATGACTTCAGGCGATGTGCTGTCCATCACTGCAATTCTTCTCGCCACATCAGCTTGCTTCTCTTGTGGAAGCGATGAGAGAATGGCTGCTGCTTGATCGAACTGCAGATAAGAGAGTACCAGTGCAATTGTCTGAGGGCTCTCATTCTGGATAAAGTTCAAGATTTGGTTCGGATCAGCCTTACGCGCAAAGTCAAACGGTCTAACTTGCAGCGTAGCCGTCAATCTGTTAAGCACCTCAATGGCTTTTTGTGAGCCGAGCGCTTTCTCCAGAATCTCACGAGCGTAGTTAATACCGCCCTGGGAAATGTACTCTTGGGCCAGACACATCTGATGGAATTCAGCCATAATGACATCTTTTTCTGACGCATCGACCGTTCTCACATTCGCAATTTCCAAGGTGAGCTGTTCGATTTCTTCATCACGCAGGTGCTTGAAAATTTCAGCCGATACTTCTGGTCCTAACGTAATTAATAAAATGGCTGCTTTCTGTCGTCCCGATAATGTTCCCGATTTAGCCAATGCATTCACCTCTATTCGTCAGCCAGCCACGTACGCAGCAGATTGACGAATTCATCCGGCTTTTTCTTAGCCAAACTTTCGAGCTGTTTGCGTACTTGACTTTCACTAGTCACACTTTCCAGATTAATGGACGGGAATTCCGCAGGTGTTGGCAGCGACAATTCGTCCTCAAGCTCTTCCTCTTGCTTGCGACGGTTTCTGACAATCATGATGATTGCGCCCGCTACAAGTGCGAGAACCGCGGCACCAATCCCCCATAACCATGGATTGGACAGGGACAAGAAGTTAGCATTCGTTGCAGCTGCAGGAACATACTGAGGAACTACTGATACTTTCTGAGTCAATTGTTGCTCTGTAAACTCAGTTCCTGAATCCGCCAATGAAGCTCTGACAATATTGGTCAGAATGGTATTGATTGGCCCGGATATATTAGGGTCTACTTGCGCACCCTCTGGCGTCTCAACTGAAACGTTAATCGTCAGATCCTTGACCGTATAAGGGCTAGAGATAATATCTCTTGCAATCCGGTTAACCTCGTAGTTAATCGTGCTTTGACTTTTCTCCGACTCACTGTTGCCGGAGGTATCACCACCTGGATAACCAGGTACATCCTGTTCACCAGTTCCAGCAACACCGCCAGTGTTTCCGCTGGACCCAGAGAAGCTCTCCTGAATGTCCTGAACACTGATCTCGATGCCCTTCATTCGATCCTGATCGACTGGTGTGACCAGCTGCTCCTTGGAGCTCACCTTGTCGAAGCTCAGCTTGGAGGCTACCAGTACCTTGATCTTGCGATCCCCAGCGATCTCGGAGAGGAATTGCTCAACCTTGAGCTTTACGTCATTCTCGAACTTCTTCTGCAAGGCCATGTTCTCCTGCACGCCGCTGGAGATACCACCTTGTCCACCTTTAATAGTAGGAATCAGTTCATATTCGTTGTTCGTAATCGTAATATTCTCTACTGGAAGATTCGGAACTGCCGTCTTCACCAGGTTAAAGTAGCCGTCAATCGCCTGCTGACTTGGCCGGAAGCCTGGTTGGAAGTCCATGACTACCGATGCGGAAGCCTTATCAGCCTCCTCAAGTCCTGCAAAGATGTTTTCCTTTGGAAGATTAATAATGGCCTTGGCGCTCTTGACCCCTTCCATCCGGCTCAGCAATTGCTGAACCTCGCCATTGAGTGCGTTGTTATACTTCACATCGAACTCATTCTCGGTCATCCCGATGGCATTGGTGGATTGATCAAATGCGCTCATTCCAATAGAGCCATTCTGAATAAGACCTTGGGACCCCACTCCCACTTTGGCCTGAGCTGCTTGTGCAGTCGGCACACTGATCGTCGTACCGCTGGCGCTGAGCTGATATGGAATGCTTGCTGAGTCCAGATACTGCATAACTGCGGCCGCATCGTTAGCATTCAATTCCTGAAATGCAACCTCATACTCCGTCTTGGTAAACTGCACGGTCAGTACGCTGAGTGCGACGATGATAATCGCTAAGGTCGAGATCAATAATATTTTTTGTTTGTTACTAAAGTTATTCCAAATACCGGATACTTTGTCACGATATTGGGCAAGTCTCTCGTTCACTGTGTCACCCCATCCGAAACTTTGCTAGATCTATTAAATCTGCGTTCGCATTATTTCTTGATATGCTTCAATCGCCTTGTTTCGAACCTGGGTTGTGAACTGTAAGGACAGCAAAGCTTCTTGGGAAGCAATCATTACTTGATCAATATCAACCTGCCCGGTCAAAAACTTGTTTGACATTTCCTGAGAGTTTTGTTCCTGCTGATTGACTTCTTCCAGAGCATTTTTCAGATACGCCCCAAAATCCTGCATCGCCTCAGATGGAGAGGTCTTATTTCCTTTTCCAGCTATGTCTGTACTAGGAGCAATGGGTACCGGGATGTTAAACATGGTGTTCTGAATCATTTCTTGCAGTCCTCCTTAATGAATTGTAGAATCGCTCTTATTTCCCGATTTCCAAAGCTTTGGTAATCATGGCCTTCGTGGCATTCAGAGCCGTTACATTGGCCTCATAAGATCTAGTAGCTGAGATCATGTCTACCATTTCTTTCATAATGTCTACGTTAGGCATATATACATAACCGCTGGCATCTGCATCAGGATGTGATGGATTATATACCGGCTTCAGCGGGGATTCATCATTTCGAATCTGGGCCACTTTAACACCTGGCGTGTTCGCCTTGCCTTCCATCTGGTTTCTCATCGTTTCGGCAAAGCTCGCTTGATTCGGCTCCAGCACCACTACTTTTCGGCGGTATGGAACTGCTTGTCCGTTAACTACCTGTGCACGTGTCGTTTCAGCGTTGGCAATGTTACTTGAGATTACATCCATGCGCAGACGCTGAGCGGTAAGCGCTGAGGAGCTGATATCAAAGCTGTTGCTAATCTTCATCCTTAGGTTCTCCCTTCAATGGCGGTTCGGACCATTTTAATGCGGTCATTGACTTGCTGGATATAAGCATTGTAGCGTAGCTGATTTTCAGCCATGAGACTCATTTCCCGATCCACATCCACGTTGTTAAAGTTATTATTCATGGTGGAATATGGGTCTATAGTAACAACGGATTCCGGTACGAAATTTACAGGACCTATACGAAAATGCCGGCGATCCGTCACCCGGCCAACGAGCTGCGGCATCTCTCCTTCAACCTGCTCGCTTAGCATGCTTTCAAACTGCACTTCTGCTCGTTTGAAATAAGGCGTATCCACGTTTGCAATGTTGTTTGCGAGCGCTCTTTGCCTTACGTTGGCGGCTTGCAGCCCTGCTTCAAGCCTGTTGAAGGTTACTCCGCCGAGTAAATTCATAAGTACCTCCTCTCCGCTGTCTAACTGTCTTATTCAGGTGATTTTCAGCATTTAATCGCCGAAAATCTCCTTTTTCGACAAAAGAACTACATTTTTACACACCAAGACTTAGGTCTTAAGTAGAAATATCTCTTCTGCTGTCGTATATTCTAAGTTTCGTAGAGTTTGGACCTAATTACAATAAGAAAAAAGCCCTATCTTTTCAGAAAAAGCGGGCTTGAGGTGTATTTTTTTGTAATTTCTTTCATTTTATACGTCTATACCCGAGTAACTTTACAGTATTATATCCTTTTATAAGGTCCTATTTCCTATCACAGAATTGGGCCATTCATAGCGGTTTCAAAAATTGCAAGTTGCACCATTGGCTTGTTATCGGCCTTAACTAGCTTTTCTGAACGCAAAATAGGGACAACGGCAGCCGTTGTCCCTATTTTTGCATCCAGCAGAAGCGAAAGGATTCGACATCCTACGACTATGACATGTCGATTTCAGTAAATGTTGTACTTGATGCAGTCGAAATCGAATTGTTCAGTTCCGCTTGAAAATGTATAAATGCTTTATCTATAAAATATACTGGCTAAGATCCCGATCCTCGGCGATCGTCCCCAGCTTCTCTTTTACATATTCCGGTGTGATGATCATACGCTCCAGGGTAAGCTCAGGCGCCTCGAAGGACAGATCCTCCAGCAGCTTTTCCAAAATAGTATGAAGTCTGCGAGCACCGATGTTTTCCGTATTTTTATTCACGGATTCCGCTATCTTGGCAATTTCACGAATAGCATCCTCAGAGAACTCCACCTCAATATCTTCGGTACGGAGCAGTTCTACATATTGCTTGGTCAGTGCATTTTGGGGCTCGGTCAAAATAGACACGAATTCATCCAGCGTAAGGCTGCTTAGCTCCACCCGGATTGGGAAACGCCCTTGAAGCTCGGGAATCAGATCGGATGGCTTGGAGACATGGAAGGCTCCTGCTGCGATGAACAGAATGTAGTCCGTTTTGACAGGTCCATATTTGGTCATAATAGTGGACCCTTCAACGATAGGAAGGATATCCCGCTGCACCCCTTCTCTGGACACATCAGGACCGCTTCCTTGACCGCGAGCGGCAATTTTGTCGATCTCATCGATGAATATGATTCCCGATTGTTCAACACGCTGTATGGAGTCCTGAATGACGTCATCCATATCGATCAGCTTGCCAGCCTCTTCCTGAATAAGCACCTTGCGTGCTTCCTTGACGGTCAGCTTGCGTTTCTTCGTACGCTTCGGCAGAAGGTTGCCGAACATCTCTTGCATATTCATGCCCATCTGCTCATTGCCTTGTCCAGCAAACATGTCGAACATATTGGGTGCGTTATCCTCAACATCAATCTCGATCAGGTCATTCTCCAAGTTACCAGCCAACAAATTGAACTTAACCTGGCGTCGTTTCTCAGTAACAGAGGAATCCTGTTGCTCATCCTCTTCCTTGTCGTTGTTATCATTGTTGCCGAACAGCATTTCAAACGGATTGCGTTGGGAACGGGAGGAGCGTGCAGACGGCACAAGGATACTCACAATACGATCATTGGCCAGTTCCTCGGCTTTATCTTTGACCCGCTCTGTACGCTCACCTCTCACAATCCGGATCGAGGTCTCCATCAGGTCACGAATCATGGATTCGACATCTCTGCCGACATAGCCAACCTCAGTGAATTTGGTAGCCTCAATCTTGACGAAGGGGGCACCAACCAATTTGGCGAGTCTGCGTGCAATCTCTGTCTTGCCGACCCCTGTTGGACCGATCATGAGAATGTTCTTAGGTACAATCTCATCACGGACACTCTCAGGCAATCGACTACGCCGATAGCGGTTGCGCAGAGCAACCGCTACTGATTTCTTGGCATCCTTTTGACCCACAATATACTTATCCAGCTCAGCTACAATCTCTCTGGGGGTTAACGCCTGATTTTTCATTTACATTCCTCCAACCAGATTACTGAATCCGTTTATCAGTATGGAGAGCGGTGTCGTGAGCGCCATCGTCACAGCTCTTCCACGATAATATTATCATTCGTATATACGCAAATCTCAGATGCGACTTGAAGAGCTTCCTTAGCAATATCCTTCGCTTCCAGACCAGCTGGATGACGCTTCAGCGCACGCGCTGCTGCCAGAGCAAAGTTGCCGCCAGAGCCTATCGCCAAAATATGATCATCTGGCTCGATGATCTCGCCGCCACCAGAGATGAGCAGCATTCCTGTACGATCCATCACAATCATGAGTGCTTCTAGCTTGCGCAGTATGCGGTCCTGACGCCAATCCTTGGCCAGCTCTACCGCTGCTCTCTGAAGATTGCCATGATGCTCCTCCAGCTTGCCCTCGAACTTCTCGAATAGCGTGATCGCATCAGCGACCGAGCCAGCAAAGCCAGCAATCACTTGACCTCTATACAGTCTGCGAACCTTTTTCGCGGTCTGCTTCATCACGACATTGTTGCCGAAGGTTACCTGCCCGTCACCAGCAATAGCTCCCTTACCATTATGCATGACTGCGCAAATCGTAGTTGCGTGAAAAGACATCTCCATGTCCTGCCTCCTCCCTGAAAGTAACCTTATGCTTACTGCCCAGCAGGTATGACATCTGACTCTGTCATGTACCGACGCAAGGAATCCAGCGCACGCTGAGCGAGAGCTTCATTTTTTTCCTTTTTGTTACGGATGCGTGTCTCCAGCTTAGGCAACAATCCAAAGTTAGCATTCATAGGTTGAAAATGCTTGAAGTCTGCCGTCGTGATATAACGAGCCATACTGCCCAGTGTGGTATCTGCTGGCAGCACCAGCAGCTCTTGACCCAAGGCTGCACGCGCTGCATTCATGCCAGCGATCAGACCTGATGCAGCTGACTCGACATAGCCCTCTACGCCTGTCATTTGTCCTGCGAAGAACAAGGTGCTACGGCCCTTGAACTGATAAGTCGGCTCAAGCTGCTTCGGTGAGTTAATAAATGTATTGCGATGCATTACGCCATATCTGACGAATTCAGCATTTTCCAGACCCGGAATCATAGAGAAGACCCGCTTCTGCTCACCCCACTTCAGATGCGTCTGGAATCCGACCAGATTGTATAACGTACCTGCCGCATTGTCCTGACGCAACTGGACAACCGCATGCGGCAACGTCCCCGTATGCGGGTTCATCAGTCCTACCGGCTTCATCGGGCCGAATAAAGCCGTCTGCTTCCCGCGCTTCATCATAACCTCGATTGGCATGCAGCCCTCAAAATAGATTTCCTTCTCGAACTCCTTCAGTTGTGCAACTTCGGCAGTGATAAGTGCATCATAGAATGCATCGAATTCAGCCTCGTTCATCGGACAGTTCAGATACGCGGCTTCTCCTTTATCATAGCGGGAAGCCAAATACACCTTGCTCATATCGATAGAATCCTTCTCGATAATTGGTGCAGCTGCATCATAGAAATAGAAATATTCCTCGCCTGTCAGCTTCTTGATCTGCTCAGATAGGGCCGGGGAGGTCAGTGGGCCTGTCGCTACGACCACAATGCCATCCTGCGGAAGCTCCTGCAGTTCCTCCTGAACAACCTCCACAAGTGGATGCTCGTGTAGTCTGGAGGTAATCTCTCCAGAGAAGCCGTCCCGATCTACGGCAAGCGCTCCACCCGCAGGAACTGCATGTCGATCAGCCGCATTCAGTATGAGTGAATCTAACATTCTCATCTCTTCCTTGAGCACGCCGACTGCGTTACTCAAGCCATTAGCCCGCAATGAATTACTACAGACCAACTCAGCGAATTTATCCGTATGATGCGCCGGCGTCTTCACGACCGGTCTCATCTCATATAATCGAACAGGTACACCGCGACTGGCAATCTGCCAAGCAGCCTCACTTCCGGCCAGACCGGCGCCAATCACAGTGACCTTCTGTAATTCACTCACTTGATAATCCCCCTACACTTTCCATTTTCACATCGCTGCTTCATGCTCTCAAGAATTTTCCGCAGCCTCATCGCTTTCTTCCACCATCTCGACATGGTCGCAGGATGTACATTGCAGCTTGGTACCTTGTTTACTGCGCTTCTCCACCATCATGCTGCTGCATACAGGACATGGCTTTGTCGAAGGACGATCCCAGGATACAAAATCACATTCAGGATAGCGGTCACAGCCGTAGAAAATTCTCCCCTTCTTGCTCCGACGCTCCACTACATGCCCCGTTTTGCAGGAAGGACAAGTAACGCCTATATCCTTCACAATCGGCTTCGTATTTCGACAATCCGGAAATCCTGAGCAGGCGAGGAATTTGCCAAAACGCCCCAGCTTGTAGACCATCGGCTTGCCACATTTGTCGCAGACCTCATCGGATACTTCATCCTCAATCTCAATCTCTGCCATCTCTTCTTCAGCAACCTCAAGCCGCTTCTCAAAGGACTTGTAAAAGTCATTCAGGACCTTTACCCAATCCTCGGCCCCTTCCTCAACATGGTCCAGATCCCCTTCCATGTTCGCGGTGAACTCTACATTCAGAATTTCAGGGAAGAATTGCTCCATCTGCTCAATGACCAGTTCACCCAGTTCCGTAGGGACGAATTTCTTCTCTTCGATCGCTACATATCCACGCTTCTGGATCGTCTCCAGTGTCGGTGCATAGGTACTCGGTCTCCCAATTCCCAGCTCCTCCAGAGTCTTTACTAGTCTGGCCTCCGTATAACGGGGCGGCGGCTGCGTGAAGTGCTGCTTCGGCTCAATGCCCTCACGCTTCAACGCATCTCCTGTCTGGAGCGGAGGCAGCAGTTTGTCCTCCTCAGTCTTACCGTCGTCGTTACCCTCAACGTAGACCTTCATGAAGCCTGGGAACCGAACCTTGGAGCCATTGGCACGGAACACGGTATCGCCCGCTGTGATATCCACAGAGAGGGTATCCATAATTGCTGATGACATTTGGCTTGCCATGAAACGTTCCCAGATCAGCTTATATAGCCGCAGTTGGTCTCTACTCAGGAAAGGCTTCATTGTATCGGGATCACGCAGCATCGAGGTAGGCCTGATGGCTTCATGCGCATCCTGCGCATTGGCTGACTTCTTGGCATACTGGCGAGGAGTCTCCGGCACAAAAGCATCCCCATATTGACCAACGATATACTCCTTGGCCTCTTCCTGTGCGGATGCAGCTACACGAGTGGAGTCGGTACGCATGTAAGTAATCAGACCGACCGTTCCTTCTTTGCCCAGATCCACACCCTCATACAACTGCTGAGCTACAGACATCGTCTTCGACGCCCGGAAATTCAGCTTCCGAGCAGCTTCTTGTTGGAGAGAGCTTGTCGTGAATGGAGGCGAAGGATTACGGAGACGTTCCTTCTCCTTCACACTGGCGACAGTGAATTCATCATTGCCGATGGCTGCCAGCACCTTTTGAACATCCGCTTCACTGCCGAGCTCTGTTTTCTCACCGTTCAGCTTGTGAAATTTGGCTTCAAAGGTGCTGCCCTTGATCGCAAGCTTGGCTGTTATCGTCCAGTATTCTTCAGGCACGAAGTCACTGATTTCATTCTCACGGTCCAGAATAATCTTCACAGCTACTGACTGTACACGCCCAGCTGATAGACCCTTCTTAACCTTCTTCCACAATAGAGGACTAATCTTGTAGCCCACAAGTCGATCCAGAATACGTCTGGCTTGCTGTGCGTTCACAAGGTCCATATTGATCTTGCGTGGTGTCTTGAAGGCATCCTTGACCGCCTGCTTCGTAATCTCATTGAACACTACCCGACATTCCTCAGTACCATCCAGCTCCAAAGCATGAGCTAAATGCCAGGCAATCGCTTCCCCTTCGCGATCGGGGTCAGCCGCCAGATATACTTTTTTTACTTTCTTGCGGGCATCCTTTAATTCCTTCAGAACCGAGCCCTTCCCGCGAATGGTAATATACTTGGGATTGAAATCATTTTCGACCTCTACGCCGATCTGGCTTTTGGGCAAATCCCGCACATGCCCCATAGATGCCTTTACTATGAATTTGCTGCCCAGGTACTTGCCGATTGTCTTCGCCTTGGAAGGCGATTCCACAATGACGAGTGAATCCGCCACAGGCCCATCCTCCTCTCAAATGCAACCGTTACTCTCTACTTCACACATAGACAGAATAGGATCTGCCCATAAGCGGCTTATTTCGCACGCTCCCTGTTAAGATCAGTTTATCTGATCAATCATGCATCACAGGTATAGTAAGTTCCGCTACAAGCCGTAGATTTATGGTTCAATTTACATTGTTTTTTCGTTTTCATGTTCATTTTTACTTTTTCGTTGATATTAAAGAAATTCACTATGGATTGTCGCAGATATTGCCCATTAAATCAAATGATAGCGAGCACCTGCTAGTTGAAGAACGCGTTTTTTTATGATTAACGATAACAGAACTGAGTGTAAAAGTCCAAAATCCCAGCCTGTCATGGTTAGCAACTCATCTAATGTCTGGTCCCCTTGTTCCAGCAGTTCAACAATTCGCTGTTCCTCGCTACTGAACTGGCCATCGACCGCACCAAGCATACTAGAAGACTGTGCGCAGGCAGCTGAACCTTGGACTGGCACTGCTGTTCTGTCCAATGAAGCCGTATACTCCTCCATAACGTCCTCAGCCTCTGTCACAAGCTTCGCCCCTTGCTTGATCAGCTGTAGCGTGCCCCGACTCTTCGGGGAAGTTATTGGTCCCGGGACAGCAAATACATCTCTACCTGATTCCAAGGCGCAATCCGCCGTAATCAGCGAGCCACTTCGTGCGTCTGCCTCCACAACAAGCGTCCCACGCGAAAGCCCTGCGATAATCCGGTTACGTTGCGGGAACAGACCTGGATGAGATTTGGTACCTGGCGGATACTCGGAGATCACCAGTCCTGTACGTGCAATCTTCCAGTAAAGCCCATGATTCTCGGCAGGATAGACCGCATCAATGGCCGTTCCTAACACAGCAATTGTACGTCCCTGGACTTGCAATGCCGCTTCATGACATATACCATCGATCCCTTTCGCCAATCCACTGATGATCGTGATGCCATTAGAAGCCAGTGCAGCGCCTAGCGCTTCAGCGACCTTCCGTCCGTATGCCGTAGGTACACGGGTACCAACCATGGCTACTCCCAAAGTATGAAGCAACTCGGTGTTGCCCAACGCATACAGCACCCAAGGCGGATCTGCAATCTCACTTAGCATCTGCGGATATTCCTGATCAAGAAATGTTATAACCTGAATGCCTGCCTCTTGAATCTGGCGCTGTCGCTCCAGAATCCAAGCTTTATTAAAGGTAGCAACCGCCCGACGGGACTGCTCAGGCTTCATACCCGCCCCAATCCATTCCTTCTCCCCGAACCAAAGTGTATCCGATAAAGCACATCCACTGTTCAACAAACGAGAGATGGTCTTGCGGCCTACGCCTTCCAAGGCATCCAAGGCGACTAATATCCATTTATCCTCCATCAGTAGCTCTCTCCTCTTACAGGGAAGTAGAGCACTTCCCTATTATTTGATATGCGCAACTATTTTGCAAGCGTTTCAATCCGATTCCTTATGCACAACAAAAAAAGCAACCCTTTTTCTCCCCGGTACAGGGACAAAAAAGGTTGCTTACCTTTGTTCTACATTATAATGCAGATAATATGAAAATGCTATGCTGCCTTAATGTGTCGTGCATTGGCTGAGAAGACCCTTCTCTTCCAATACACTGACCAATGTCGAGCCCATCTCGGATGGGGTCGGTGCAACCTTGATTCCACAGGACTCAAGCTTCTCGATCTTCTCTTTGGCCGTACCTTTCCCTCCAGAGATGATGGCGCCCGCATGTCCCATCCGCTTGCCTGGAGGCGCCGTTACGCCGCCAATGAAGCCCACGACTGGCTTCGTCATGTTCGCCTGAATCCACTCTGCTGCTTCTTCCTCAGCTGTACCACCGATTTCACCAATCATAATTACTGCATATGTGTTCGGGTCCTCGTTGAAGCGACGCAGTACGTCAATGAACTCCGTTCCTTTAACAGGGTCGCCACCGATACCCACAGCAGAAGATTGGCCAATGCCACGCGTTGTCAGCTGGTGAACAGCCTCGTACGTCAGTGTTCCACTACGGGATACTACGCCGACATGGCCTGGTGTGTGGATATAGCCCGGCATGATACCGATTTTGCACTCGCCGGGTGTAATGACACCTGGACAGTTCGGGCCGATCAATACGGTATCCTTACCTTCCATGAAGCGGCTAACCTTGATCATGTCCACGACCGGAATTCCTTCCGTAATACAGATCACCAGCTCCAGCCCTGCATCCACAGCCTCCATAATGGAATCCGCTGCAAATGCTGGGGGAACATAAATAACACTTGCCGTTGCGCCCGTTGCTTCCTTGGCCTCAACAACCGTATTGAAGACCGGCAGACTGACTGTGCTGCCATTCTCCAGTGTAATTTCTACTTGCGTACCGCCCTTGCCTGGAGAGGTTCCGCCGACCATCTGGGTACCGTAATCAAGCGCCCCTTTGGCATGGAACAATGCCGTCTTCCCTGTAATCCCTTGCGTAATCACCTTGGTATGCTTATCGACCAAAATACTCACGTTGTTCACATCCCCTATCTTTATATTCATCCATCTGGAATGCAATTGCTGATGAAGGATGCAAATACGCATCCTCAATTCATAATTACTTCACAAGAGCAACGATCTTCTGAGCACCATCTGCCATGGAATCAGCCGATACGATGTTCAGACCGGATTCCGACAGGATTTTCTTGCCCAGATCGACATTCGTGCCTTCAAGACGAACAACAAGAGGACGAGTAAGACCGATTTGTCTAGCAGCCTCCACGACACCGTTCGCAATGACGTCACACTGCATAATTCCACCGAAAATATTAACGAAAATCCCCTTCACACTAGGGTCTGACAAAATAATTTTGAAGGCCTCGGTAACCTTCTCGGTTGTCGCACCGCCCCCTACGTCGAGGAAGTTCGCGGGCTCACCGCCGTAATATTTAATAATATCCATAGTAGCCATCGCAAGTCCTGCACCATTAACCATACAGCCAATGTTGCCATCCAGCGCAATGTAGCTGAGGTCGAACTTGGAAGCCTGAATTTCTCTCTCATCTTCTTCGTCCAGATCCCGGAGCTCCTGGATATCCTTATGACGATAAAGAGCATTGGAGTCAAAGTTCAGCTTGGCGTCCAGTGCCATTACATTTCCGTCGCCAGTTACTACCAGTGGATTAATCTCAGCAATCGAACAATCCTTGTCGATGAATGCCGCATAGAGAGCAAGCATGAATTGGGCAGCCTTGTTCACCAGCTCATTCGGAATATTGATGCTGTATGCCAGCTTCCGCGCCTGGAACACCTGCAGTCCGACAGCCGGATCAACCACTTCCTTGAAGATCTTCTCTGGCGTAGCTTCTGCTACCTCTTCAATCTCTGTTCCGCCTTCTTCAGAGGCCATCATAACGACACGTCCGGTCGCACGATCTACTACCACACCCACGTAATACTCCTTGCGGATGTCACAGCCCTCTTCAATCAGAAGACGCTTAACTTCTTTCCCTTCTGGGCCTGTCTGATGCGTGACCAGGACCTTGCCCAGAATTTCTGATGCATAGGTACGTACTTCGTCCAGATTCTTTGCGACCTTTACACCGCCTGCTTTTCCGCGGCCACCCGCATGGATTTGTGCCTTTACAACAGTAACAGCGCTTCCAAGGGACTCAGCTGCTGCTACAGCCTCCTCCACCGTGTATGCTACCTTACCGTTCGGTACCGAAACTCCGTATTGCTTCAACACTTCTTTCCCTTGATATTCATGGATATTCATTCTAGTATCCTCCTATCAACATGACTGCAACAAGGCGGTTTACAAAAAAATCTGACTATAAACCCACATCATTGTAACATGTTTTTAAAACGCTTTCCTTAAAAATGCATCCATAAATACACAGCATTTTTATATCGGTATCATTCCTAAAATCGAATATTTGGAATTATATGTAATTTAAATGGAATACAAAAAGGACTATCCCCGCTGCAAAAATCCTCTGCGGCTGGAACAGTCCCTTCCATAGGGGCCTAGCTTTGCTCTTTGGGCTCTAGATTACACGCATGAACGCGTTTCAAAAGATCATTAAATTCCTCTAGCAAAGACTGAAAATGCTGAGTCGAGAAGCACACCTTCCCACGAATGGCTCCAGGGATAGAGGCAGCCTTCAAGCGCAGCTGATCCCCTTCCTCGGTCAAGCTGATCATCACTTTGCGTTCATCCTGTTGCGAGCGTTCCCGGTGGATCAAGCCAGAGCTCTGTAGCCGCTTCAGCAGCGGAGTGAGCGTTCCGGAATCCAGATGCAGGGCATCGCCAAGCTCCTTGACCGTTGAAGTCCCTTTCTCCCACAGCACCATCAGGACGAGATACTGTGAATAAGTAACGCCAAGCTGCTCCAAGTAAGGCTGATACAGCTTGGTTATCTCGCGCGAACACGCATATATGGCAAAGCAGAGCTGATTCTCAAGCTTCAAAGCCTCTTCTGGACGATTGATTTCAATCACGTTGTTCACCTACTTTCTTGCTCTATTTTAACACAAATTCATCTCTAAAGCATATAAATTGACAACAATTTAAATTATGTTCAATATTATTTACCACAATTATATATGTATCATCGGCCCAATACAAAGTTATGTGTGTATTCAGCAACCTCTGTGCACTAATCTTGGCTGCAAAAATACACTACATCACATTTCGTTCGCCGTGTGCCCATAATATGGCCCTATGCTGCACGATTCATGCGCTCGTAGTCAGCATAAGACCGCAACCTGCCAAGCACTATTCCAGTCGTTTGAGCATCATTACACTATAGGCACGACGCAGCAGCACTTTGACTACCATATATACAGGAATGGCCAGCAGCAGACCCCAGAATCCGCCAACCTTAACACCTGCAATGCTGACAAGCACCGCACTAAGCGGATGAAGATCCATACTTTTCCCGTATACAACTGGTGAGAACACATTGCTCTCAATCTGCTGTGCCACAATAATGATGACTAATGACCATAGCGCCGTCACGGGGGAGTCAATGAAGGCGACAATCACAATCGGAATCGTGGATATGATCGGTCCGAAATATGGGATAAAATTAAAGATAGCTGAGATAAGTGTCATCAGAAGTGGGTAGGGCTGATCAATGATGAGAAAGCCCGCATAGATTAGTATGCTCATGAGAAAGGTCACGATGAAGCGCCCCATAATGAATCCACCTAAAGCCTTGTCAATATCATGCAGCATGATTTGGACATCACTACGATAATGGTGCGGAACCAGATTCCCGAGCCCGGTTCTGAATTTCTCCCCTTCCTTAAGCATGTAATACAGTACGATAGGAACTGTTGATACAACCAGCACAATATTCGTGATCGTCGTCATCCAATTTGAAATCGAATTAATAGCTAGGTTGATAAAATGATCCAAAAATTCGGATACCCGATTCAGCAAATCTGATTGCTCGGGGATCACTCCTGCCCAGAATGGATGCCGCCGCAGCTCCTCCAGAGCGATTCTTGCATTTTGGATCATATCCGGGGCATTCTCCGCAAAGCTGACGGCCTGCTCTTGCAGGGACGGCCAGATCCAGATCATGAAGACTGCACTGGCAACAGCTGCAAAAAGATAGATAAGCAATACTGATATCATCCGGCGAATATGAAGCTTGTCCATGTAATGAATTAGCGGACGCAATATATAATAGAAGAAACCCGCTATGACAACCGGAGCAAGGATCAGAAAGGCCACACTGAATACTGGAGTGAATAGAAAGCTCAGCTTGTTCGCCATATACAGGATCAGCATGGTTAGCAGAATACGAAGCGCATTTCGCAAATATACATCTTTAAGCATAGGACACCTTCCTCCAGTGATATGAATTCGACCTCTACTAAAGTAGAGTTAGCAGTGCGGTAGCTATGCTAAAGTAAATGAACAAGGAGAGAATGTCATTGATGGTCGTAATCAGCGGGCCTGACGCTACAGCAGGATCTACCTTCAGTCGGTTCAGCAGCAAAGGAATCACAGTTCCCGACATGGTGCCGATGATCAATGTCAGGAACAGAGAAATTCCCACGACGAGACCCAGCATCATATCTCCCCTCCATAGATAGGCAATGAGAAAAATCAACACTCCGCAGCAGGCTCCAATGGTAACACCCACTTGCAGCTCACGCAGGAGCAGCTTCCAGAGCTTGCGCCGATTCAATCGCTCGGAGGCAAGCCCTCGTACAATCACCGCAAGAGATTGCGTACCTGTATTTCCCGTCATTCCTGCAATCATGGGCATAAAAAAGGCCAACGCCACGACCTGGGTTAGAGTATCTTCGAACCCGGCAATAATGCTGCCTGATACCAGGCCAATGAAGAGCAGCAGCACCAGCCAAGGTAAGCGCCTGAGGGAAGCTGTAAGTGCCGGGGTATGAAGGCCGATCTCCTTACCTGAGCCTGACAAACGTCCAATATCCTCATCTGCCTCCCGCACGA
The DNA here is from genome assembly GCF_000377505.1 of Paenibacillus massiliensis 2301065 = DSM 16942. Classification (GTDB taxonomy): domain Bacteria; phylum Bacillota; class Bacilli; order Paenibacillales; family Paenibacillaceae; genus Paenibacillus; species Paenibacillus massiliensis. The sequence goes on from NZ_KB898185.1 coordinate 618,299, forward strand.
CTACATCTACAGCATCATCAATGGTGATAATGCCGCATATCCTGTGCTGCTCATCCACTACAGGCAGCGCTAAGAGATCATACTTGCGAATCGTACGCGCCGCCTCCTCCTGATCCATATCCGCCGCAATCGTAATAACTTCCGTATTCATGAAGTTCTCTACAAGATCATCTGGCTCGGCTAACAAGAGATCACGATAGGAGCAGACACCGAGCAGTCCTTCGTTCTTGTCCACGACGTAGACATAGCTCACACTTTCAAGGACAGGCAGCATTGCTTTTAGTTGTCCAACGATTGCTTGTACACTCGAATGAATCGGTACGGCCAGATATCTACTCGTCATCATTCGTCCAGCTGTCTCAGGAGGATAATTCATTCTTCGCCTAATGACTGCCGAATACTCAGCCTCCAGAGTAGACAATAGCTTATGCTTCTCTTCTGTATTCAGGGCATCCAGCATATAAGTAAGGTCATCATCTTCCATAGCTGCGACGACCAGCATCTGCTGCTCCGGGTCCATTAACCCGAATGCCTCGGACTGCTCCTCCGGCTCCAGTTCCGGGATCAGGGCTGCTACTTGCTCTGCAGTCATCTGGCTTAGTAGCTTGAATTGGTGATCCAGGACCAGGTCTCTATACAATTGGCCTACATCGTAAGGATGCAGCTTTTCGATCAAGCCTTGCAGCTCGAACTCATTTCCTTGCAGAATCAATTCGATAATAGTTGTCGTTGAGATAGCTTTTGACATATAACCCCCTCTTTCTTACACTCTCTGGATTTATATAGATTTATATGGATCTTTCTTGATCTTTCTTGATTTATCCTTATCTCTTCGAACTATTCACATATTCCCCCATCTGTTTTCTTCTATTTTGATCTCCTTTGATTACTCTGAACCACCTTGTCCTCTCTGGACTACCTTGATTCCTCTAGGTCGTTCTTGCTTTTCCATTACCCATAAATTCCGAGGTTTAGACACAGGGGTTCACTATAGATCAGTTCTATAGTCGGCATCACCGCAACGCATTTATACAAAAAAGGAAACCCCAGATCGGAGTTTCCCTTGTCGATTTCATATCTACGTGCTGTTATAAGCGTCATCTTGCTCTACTTCAAGGTTATATTGAATCTTTGCTCAGCGCTAATATATTCCACCTGAGCCCCTAGTCCTCTGGCTACAACCTGAAGAGGCACATACGTTACCCCATTGATGACTTTGGGAGCTACCTGCACAGTATCAGCCGTCTCGCCGTAGTACACCGTTTTGCTCCCGATCTGAAGAGTCAGCTTGTGTTCTCCACGAATCACTTCAACCTTCCCGGCTTGCTGATCCCAGCTCAGCGTGGCTTTCATGGCGTCCGCAATATCACGGAGCGGCACTACATTAGTCTGCTCGATAAGCAATGGACGATTCGTGAGGCTCAGCTTGCTACCATCCACATACACTTGTAGGTCAGAACTCTTATAGGTCGGAGTAGATGAGGCTGTGCTCTTTTGGGTGCTTGAGGAGGACTTGGACTTCGAATCTGAGCTAGAGCTCTTGCCAGATCCCGAACTGCTTCCACCGTTATGTTTGTGATACTCCCCGTCTTCAAGCCCCCACTTGGCACAATTCGTTCGGCAATAGTGTCCTCCCTTACTATCTGTTCTTCCCGGATGAGCAGAGGCAGTAGAGCTCACCATTAGTAGCAGAACTAGAACCATTGAAGCGGACAACCAGCGTTTGATCATAACCAACTCTCCATTTCTAGTATATTTTTCCTACATCCTATCACAATAGTCCTATTAACTGTGCTGTTTTTCAAAATTTAATTACCATTCGACAGCCTTTGACACCAATTTCAGCTAATAGTACACTCTTCAACTGAATCTGCAAGTTCTTCTGGAATACGTTTGTGCAACAAAAAAAGAGTATCTGCCAACTCCAGTGCAGATACTCTACATATACAGTCCTTCCTATTCAACATACTTATAATCAAGTTCAGCATACTTATAATCAAGATTAGTTATTCGAGATGATCATAGTCAGAATACTAATAGCACGCTAGCTACAGTTGAAAGTCACGACCATAGAAAAATACAGTGTTTTTGCCAGCACGCTTGGAGCGGTACAATCCCTCATCCGCCAGATTCAGCACCTCATCAAATTGCAGGCTATGATCAGGGTAGACGGCACCGCCTATACTGCAGCCGATGTGAACCTGCTGGTAATCAATGACGAAAGGCCGATTCATGGCAGCAATGACCTGCTCCGCAAGCTGTCCAGCCTTCTCAAACTGATGATCGCGCGGTGTATGCATGACAATCAGGAACTCGTCACCACCTAGACGAACCGCAATATCCCCTTCCGACAGCAGCTCAACAAGTCGCTGAGCCACCTTTTGCAGCAGAATATCTCCGGTCTGATGCCCTCGTGTGTCATTCACAAGCTTGAAGCCATCCAGATCAATATATAGGAAGGTTAACGTATGCCTGTTAGCATCTACAGTAGTGATTGCCTTCTCCAGATAGCTCTCCAATGCGATACGGTTCGGCAGCCCCGTAAGCTGGTCCGAATGAGCCAGGTTCTGCATGATTCCAAGCTCTGTCTCCTTCTTGGATACAGCCTCTACCATCTCCCGCAGTGAACGGGACAACGTGCTGATCTCCTGAAAGCCACCAGTCTGGGGAATCTCACGAATCTCCCCTTCCTTTAATCGGTTGGCATGGCGAGTCAGCGTACGAATAGGCAATGATATTCGGGCAGCAAGCACCCAGCCAATAAGCGCGAACAGCAAGACAGCTGCTCCACCTGCGAGCAGGTTGAAGCGGAGGAGGCTGGTAACTGAGGAAAAAGCCTCCGGCTCTGGCTGACGCACCACTACAGTCCAGCCCAAGCCCGGATAGTCCAGATATCCATCCCCATAAGCATATCCCGTGAGATAGCTCTTGCCGTCTGGCCACGTCTCGACAGCCCAGCCGTCCTTAGCCCTCTTGGTCGCCTCAAGGCTCGGCAGCTGGAGCGGCATACCTACCATGGACCTTGGGCCAAGCAGGATGGTCTGATCGTTCTTGCTGACGATGAACATTTCCACGGACTCATTGCGCGCCGCCTCCGGTTCCATCACAGTCTTCTGCACCTCATCTGCCCAAGCCCAGCTCATATGTGCCGCTAACACCCCATATAGCGTTCCTTCTTTGTCCTTAATCGGGATACTGATATCTACGAATTGCAAGGGCTCTCCGGTCGGATTCGGCAGCAAGGATGCCAGAAGAACTGCATCATGCACGTCTCCAATGAACTTTCCCTTAATGCCTTCCAGATAGACAGGCCTTTCAGCCAGACTCTTCCCCTCCAATATACGTCCTGTAGCAGCCAGCACTTTACCTTGCGGGTCCGTGAAGCCTACCCAGGAGAAAGAAGGGAAGCTAGTCTGAAGCTGATGAATCATGCTCCGGACTTGATCTGGATCAGGCTTGCCCTGCGAAGCAACCAGATTCCCCAGTAGATCCACTTCTCCACTTCGTGACCACATGAAATTATCCAGTTTATCCGCCATATGGTTGGCCATTCCCATCAGGGATTGACCAACCTCTGTCCGGACCGTGTCTGCGGATTTTTTGTTCAGCACCCAGCTCAGGCTGGTTGTCAGCAATAAGGACACGATCACAAATGTCATGATTAATACCGTCTTCAATCGAAAAGACATCTCTCTACTCCCCGGATGAAAAATTTAGTAGAAGAATCACTCCTTCTAACATAACATAGCTTGAGCGAGGAGGTGTATCCATAATGTATCATTTGAATCTCATGCCTACTCCTGAGCCTCCCCCGGCTTCATACCCAGCTTGCGGTAGTCACCCGGAGTAACTCCTACGATCCGTTTGAATACCCGACCGAAGGTGATAGAATTCGCATAGCCCACCTGCTGGGCGATGTCCTGTAGCGTCTCAGCTGTGGTTGCCAGCAAATATTCCGCACGCTGCATACGTAGTTGGGTAAGGAAATCCACGAATTTCATATCAAACTCTTCCTTGAATAAATAGCTCGCATACTTCCCCGAAATCTGAAATCGATCACTCAAATGCTTCAATGATAGATCTGGATTAGCAAAATTCTCTTCAATATAGACTTTCATCTCACTGATCATGGCCCTGTAGCTCTTCGACTCATTTACCGATACATAGATTCGATAGATCTCTCCCAGCCAGCGTAGCATCACGGCCTGCACCTGGGACAGCGTCGTCTCAGCCTCAATTTCCCGATAATAGGACTGAAGACTAGGTTCCTCAAAAATTCGCTGCAGACTGTCCGACACCTCACTCAACTCGCGTCCAAGCATCTGAATGAGCGTATACAGCATCATGCGAATCTCTTCATCTCTAATCTGATCGTTGCGAAAAGAAATGAACAATTCCTCCAGCTTGCGCCGCCAGCGCTCATCAGCCAGCCGGAAGTCACGGACAAGCTCGCCCAACTGCTGAAGATATTGATAGGACTGCAGAGTTGTCTTGTCGGGTAAATGATCGCTTAAGACAACCATATTCTGCCCTAGTGACAACTTATGCTGTAGTGCGATGTCCGCCGCCTCACGAGAAATCGAGATTGCCTCCAGCCCCTTGACGACAGGCCCAACGCCGATCGCGAGAGACAACCCCAAATTGTCAGTGATCCAGCGCAGACAAGCTTCAGCGAGCCTGCGGAGCTGCTGGGTATCCACCTCTGCTTCCATTGGAAAACCGATGATCAGACCGATTCGGCTACTGCTCACCCATTCTGCCCAACCCTCCAATCCTTCCTGATACGTGAGCTCCCGCAGCAAATTCATCAGCGTCAGCTTCAGCACACTCTGATCCTTTAATGCATGGCTCTCACGGAACTGGTCATATTGGTTGATCTCGGCTGTGACAAAGGCATATTGCCCTACTGACTCAGAGAACAGCTTAAAGCGCTCAAGGATTTCATCCGGGATCGGTAATGCTTCACCCTCCAGCAGATTCAGAAAGAGCTGCCTGCGCTGTACGAGCATATTCTCATCATATTGCTTCTGATAATTGACGGTCTGCTCAATCAGGTTCTCTAGCGCCTGATCAATGATGAGCAGTTCATTTCTCGCTCTCACACCTGTACCTGTCGGCTCCTGTCTAAGCTGTAGCTCCTGAATCCGATTAAGCATGACCTTGATGGGGCGGTAGTTCTTACGGGTGATGTACAGAATGTATGCTGTGCCTGCCGCTACCGTCAAAATGCCAAGTATGATCCATACATAAGACACGACCGACATCCAGGCGAACAGCTCTCCAGCCCGAATACCGCTCTCGAATGTCCAGCCTGTACTATCCAACCGTATCGCGGTCAAGACATTCGTCTGTGCTGAATCCTCGACCAGATCTGGAGTATATACGAGCTCACGATCATCGTTAACAACTCGCAAAAAAGAGACCTGGCTATTGACCATATCATTGATCATTCGTTCCAATCGGTACATACTCAGACTGACGACGACTACGCCCTCCTGCCCGAACGGCAATGGAAGCTGCTTGTACATGCTGATTACCCTTCGCTCTGATTCCGAGGTTGCCAGCCGCAGCTTACGCACAGGACTCCAGCCGCGCTCTTCCTTGTCCCTTAGCGCCATCTCCAGAAACGCTCGGTCTGCGAACACATCCAGATCAACCAAACCATTCAAGGTCAGTACCTTTCCATCTACAGCACGATAAATATACAGGGAATCTATCAGATCATTACGCACCAGCAACCGTCGCATATCATTGACTGTCAAGTAGAGGTGTGTGAGGTTACCTTCCTCATCCCGTCCACTAAGGAAATTGCCATACCTTTCATTGGTCTCCATTTCCTGCAGCAGTGACAACTCGGCACTCTTTAGCGCATTGCTCACGGAGTCAACCACATAGCCTGTAGAAATTCGATTGGCCTTGGTCGTCTCATTTCGCGATAGCTCCCCAACAATAACAATTGACAGGAAAATCAGGATCGACACTGTCAGCAGAAAGATGGGAAAATAGGAGAACATCATCCTGCTAGACCAACTCCGCTTCATTCGCCATCCCCCCATTTTTTTCTTTGGTCGGAATCAGAAGGAGTTGCCTGATCTTCTGTTCATGAGTCGAGTTAATGTCATCTAATGTGACACAACAACCCGCTTGGCCATTTTATTTATCCAATATAGCATGCCCGCCCCGATTAGTGCACTAATTGTACATGCAAAATACATGACATTGGCACCTCCACTCGAAAAGAGAAAGCCATTAAGCAAATTCCCTGCAATCCCTCCAAGACCGGAAAACACCATATTAAAGATACTTTGTCCTGTTGCTTGCATCCTCTTGCCCGCAGCGGCTGCCACATATTCCACAGCGGCGACGTAGAACAGACCAAACGATAAGCCGTGCAGCACCTGGATGCCAACCATAACCATAGGAATCGGAAACAGCCATTGTATAGCCCAGCGCAGGGCGTAGAAGAAAGCAGCGAGCAACAGCGTTCTCTCATGTCCCCACGCCTTGAGTATTTTCGCTGCCAGCAGCATCGAAGGCACATTGGTCAGGGAAGCGAGCAGCAGGGCCGTTCCCACAAGTGAATAGCTCCCCCCTGCCTCCTGAAAAGCAAGCACAAAAAACGAATTGTAAGCTGTCAGTGTCTGATTCACAAAAAAGCAGGCAATCAAAAACAACAAGAACAGACGATTTCCCAGCAGCTCACGCAAGCCTTCCGAGAGAGATACCGGCGCCGCTGCATACTCTCGCTTGTTATTTGACAGACTGAGCACCGTCGCAGCCCCCGCCAGACTCAGAAGCAGGAAGGGTAACCATAATCGAGTTATCTCGAAATGCGATAAATAAAAACCACCCGCATAGCCTCCCAGCGCAGTCCCGAGGCTGCCCAGCATGCGAATCGTTCCATAGGACGTACCTGCTGCGCGGGCTGCCGACACCGCATAAGAGTCTGCAATCGGACTTTGCGTTGTACTGAAGATAATAGAAATAATATAAGCGAATACGATAACAGCAAAGATTTGAAAGCTATAAAAAAAGGAGAGCACCGCCGGAATAATAATCGCTAGCAGGAGCACTCCTTTCGTCTGACGGTAGCGGTCCACCAGCACTCCCCAGATCGGCTGTACGATGATCGACAGCAATATCCCTACAGACATCATTCCTCCTACGATGCTCGCATTCATCTTCTGGTGCACTAATAATGTTGTCAAATAAGGATTAAATAGCCCTCCTGCTGTACCCGTCAGCAAATAGAGAAGCCGAAGCCGATATAGATCTCTTTTGGCTCCTAATGGGATGACCGCTGTATTTTCCATGTCCATAACTTCCTTTTCGTGGATTCAAGCTAGAAAAATAACCTCCGGCAGTGCCGGAGGACTTTGAACATTAACCATATAAATACAGTGCAACTTCAAGGTTACAGTATGTTCAAAAGGAGTCGCTTGAGATGGCATTACGAATGGTTATGTTTCCTTCTATTCGGCCACAGGGTCCAGCTCCAGATCAAAGCTCATATGACCGTTAACATTCGTCCCGAGATGAGCGTATACGATTTCAATCCGGTTATCTGTCCGAATAACATGAGGATGCGGCGCCTTGCTATCTACCTTGCAGGATAGTCCGGGTAGCTTCCAGCTGTCAGCCGTAATCTCCGCTTGTGATAGACCCGGTCCCTCAATCTCAAAGTACACCTCGACATCCAACTCCGTTTCCAGACTTACCTCTGCAGACAAGCGGTCTTTATCCACCTTAGCGTCGAAAACAATACCTTTCAGATGAGTGTTCCAGCCCTTGCCCTTTTCCCTTCGAATCAGCCGCATATAATACTTATCCCCACTGACTGACTTCCAGTGTATGGTTGCGGAATGCATCTGACCATTCGTATTGCGACTCCCAGACATCGCTCCAATCATGCGGGAGCGCTCGATCCACGCACTCGCTGTGCAGAGATGACGATTCTCTCCAGGCTTATTACGTTCACAGAGCTCACGAAACTGCTTATCCACTCTACGGTCTCCAGCATGAGTGGCGAGCTGCTGCCGCACATCCTCTGGTACATTCACGCCAACCAGCGCAATCATCGGATCATGACTTGTCTCACAATTGGGAAGCGTCAAATGCTTATAGTCCTGTCCTAAGGCCAGATAAATGAAAACGCCCATCGAGCTGTGCCCCAGCATTTCCATTTCATAGGCTCTTGCGAAGGGACCAGACACATTCTCAAGCTCAGGGTTGTAGAACAGCGCAATATTCCGCCATAGCCCCTCTTCAATCTCGGCTCCAATCTCCTTAAGAGCAGCGGTACGCCCATAACATCTCCACATCCCAAGCACGGTTAGATCAACACCGTAGTAAGTCGTTGTGTTGAACTCGGCGAAGCTACCGAATTCACGGAATTCAGCCAGCAATCGCTCGGCCTGAAGCTGGGCATGCTCCTGCCAATCCTGCCGCTTCAAGCGATATCCGAAATAGTGAACGGCGAAAATATGCATAAGTTCAATATTGGTATTCATGGGGATAGCATCGGAGCCACGGCGATCTATGGAAGCTCCCACCGTCTTTACCATGCACTCATCCATTCGGGCTACCACCTCGGAAGGCAGAATATGCTCAAAATGCTCCAATATAATAGCAAATGCACAAGCAATGAACTCTCTCCAGTTCGGATCGTAGCTTCTCCAGACACGCGGAATGACCTTATCGGCCGCATCGCGCAAAGATTGTATAATGAACCGGGAATCCGATGCATCGGGCCCCATATTCGTATTCTGGCTCCATTGGATGCTTAGTTGCTGCCCGATCCTGTCCAGAGTATCATCCCAGAAATAGGTGAAGCCGGGTGCAAACTCCTTCCAGGCGTAGTTCCCAGCAGGTGGATCTGGTCGCTCGGGTGCCGTACGAAAGGTACCGTGATAGATTTCATCCGGTAGATCAAATTGCAAATCCATTACCTGATGTAGCAGGGTGCAGGCGCGGGTGATGTCCCCTTCACCTGCACGTATCAACAGACCTAATGCATAATGGACACTACTTCGGGTATCATGGCGTTCCGGTACTTCTTCATCCTGCAACAGCCCTTGCTCATCATCGTAGAGACCATCCATCACATGCATAGCCTGGTCTACCAAATAACGCTGCTCCTCTGTCAACTGCTCTCGTAAAGAGATCATGAATATACTCCTCCTCATTAGCCCTTCACGGCACCTGCCGTAATTCCACTGATAAAGAAACGCTGCAAAAACGGGTACACGATCAGGATCGGAATAGTTGAGAATACGACGCTGGCTGCCTTCAGACTTTCCGGCATCATTTGTGCCATCCCTATCCCTTCCTGCATCATCTCACTCACCTGATTATTCTGAATCATCTGATAGAGCTTAAGCTGCAGCGGGTACAGCTCTGGCTTCGAAATATACATCAAGGCATCCTGGAACCCATTCCAGCGGCCTACTGCGTAGAACAGACTAAGCGTAGCCAGCACCGGTAACGACAAGGGGAGAATAATGCGAAACAATGTCCCTATGTGACTGCTGCCGTCAATCTCGGCCGCCTCCTCCAGGCTTTCGGGAATCCCGTGCAGAAAGGAGATGAGAATAATCATATAGAAGGGACTGATCAAGTTCGGCAGTACGAGCGCCCAAATCGAATCCAACAGCTCCAGATTACGAATCAGAATATAGTCCGGAATAATTCCCCCGCTAAAAAACATCGTAACCACAATAATCAGCATGATCCATTTACGACCGCGCAGGTTCCGCTTCGACATGGCATAACCCGCCATAATGGTCATCAGCATAGACAGCACGGTCGTAAGCAGCGTTAGAAAAATGGTGAAGCCCAGTGATCGAATCATCGACATGTCCGCAAATACTTTACTATAGGCATCCAGTGTAAATTCGACCGGTATAAAAGAGACGAGACCTGCCATGATCGGACGGCTGGAACTTAAGGATATTGCGACAATATGGATAAAGGGTGTCAAACACAGCAGAATGACTACCGAAATCAACAGGACATTAAAGATATCGAATATCCGATTTGAAGTGTGCTCGCTCATCGCTTCTTTCCCCTTTCAATACATCATTGTACGTTAGATCTACAATATGCTCTCATCTGTAAGCTTCTTGGATGTATAGTTCGCCACGAGCAGGAAGATCAATCCGACAAGAGCCTGGAACAAGCCCACTGCCGTAGCCAGGGAGATCTGCCCGGACTGAAGACCTACGCGGTACACGAATGTACTCAGCACCTCAGCATAATCTCTGACGGCAACGTTACCAATGATGTAAGGACGGTCGAATCCTATCGATATCATATTCCCAAGGTTAATAATAAGCAAGGTAACAATTGTCGTCTTGATGCCTGGGATAGATATGTGCCAGATCTTCTTGAAACGCCCTGCTCCATCGACCTCAGCAGCCTCGAACAGTTCCTTGTTAATGCCCGTCAACGCAGCCAAATAGAGAATCGTGCCCCATCCCGCGCTTTGCCATACCCCAACGAGCAGGTAGGTAATCAGCCAGTAATTTTTGTCGGCGAGGAACGGGATTGCATCAAGACCAAGACTTGTCAGCAAGTTGTTAATAAAGCCGGATTGGGTACCGAATACCTGTAGCACAATGCCGCCAATAATCACCCACGAAATAAAGTGTGGAATGTATAGAATCGTCTGCGATAGCTTCTTGAACCACTTGACCTTCAGCTCATAGAGCATAATAGCGAGAATCAGCGGAGCTGGAAAGGATACGATCAGGTCCAGAAAATTCAGCATCAATGTGTTGCGCAGTGCTTTGAAGAAATCGTTGTTCGAGAACGCCTCACGGAAGAATTCCAATCCGACCCATGGACTATCCGAGATCCCTTGAAAAAAGTTAAAATCCTTAAATGCCACCTGTACTCCGTACATTGGACCATACTTGAAAATAATAAAGTACAGCATAGGAAGCATTAGCAGCGCGTACAGCTGCCAATGTCTTCGTAGGTATGTGGATGTCCGCACTGCCTTCACCTCTCCTTGATCATTAATGATGCTACAGTGAAGAGTACTTGGACCATTGCCTTGACCAGATCAAATGTGAGTAAAGAGCCGCTTCAAGCGGGGAGCCCTGTCGACCACTGATAAGCTTGCTGTTCTAATGAACGAATATATAAGCAGATGAACAGCAAGCTTAAAGGCGTCCACTCCGTTTCTTTAGGGCTTCCCCGCTTTCCGCTAACCACGCTCTTTGCAGATCATTTAAGCCCAAAATCGTATTCGGCCAAGGTACTAGTAGCCCCTCCACTGTGCCAAGGTATTCATACGACACTCATACGACATTCATAACAATATCCCTTAAGACGCTTTAGTTAGATGTGTAGTTCAGTCCGTTAGTGTAATTAGCATTTGATGAGCATTTGAATGAGCTTGTGACAATGCTTTATTGGCCTTTCATAGCCTTATAGGCTGCCGTACGCTCGTCCAGAATGGCCTGTCCACCACTTGCCATATAGTCTTTGAGCATCGAATCAAAGGTAGCATCGAACTGATCCGCCTTCACCATCGCAGTCTTCACGATAATTTCCTGATACTTGTCAGCCAGTGTTGTGCCATATTTAGCCTCTGATTCAATCGGGTGACCAAAGCGAACCTGCTGGATATTGTCCACATTCGAGATTTCAACTGACTTACGCATATCCTCTTGATAGACGTCCATCGTCTGTGCGATATAAGCCGCTTCATTCTTGGCATCGTCTCCTGCGAACTTACCGTTTACGATGATAGCCAGGTCTCCAAAATTGTAGAGACGGTTCTTCGCTTCATCTGTCGCATCGGACTTCACTACAGGCACGCCATCCTTCATGACATAGTTCTCATTTTCAATACCAAATTGAATGTCGAACAAATTGCTATCCGAGGCCATCCAATCCAGATACTTCAGCGCAGCCTCCACATTTTCACTGGATTTCGGAATCATGACGTACATTGCATTTGGTGCATAGGCCGGCTTGGAATGCTTGCCCTCAGAGTCTGTGAAAGCATCGACAGGCGTCATGACAGCTCCAGGAACGTTCTTCTGCAAATTCTCATAGGTGCCGTTGTACGGGAAGTACATTTCGCCTGCATCATCCGTGTAGAATCCGACATTACCATTCTGAACATCTTGCCACAGCTGCTTCTTGTCCTTATCCAGACCGAAGTCCTTGCTGATTAGCCCCTCATTATAGAGATTGTTCAGGAATTTCATGGCATCCTTGAAGCCTGGCAGCAAGGTTGGGTAATCGCTGGACCCGAGTTGCTGAGTCAGAGTGTAGCGTTGCTCCTCCGTAAGCGGCTGGATGAACGACCAGATTAACGGATCATATTGAGCGGGAGCCAGGCTCATACCGAACGGAATGGCTTTGCCACCTGTATTTCCCGGGTCCTGTTCTTTAAATGCCTTAAGGGTGCTGTGCAGCTCCTCTGTTGTCTGTGGAACTGGCATATTCAGCTTGTCCAGCCAATCCTGGCGAACATATCCTGCATACTTGCCCAGTACAAGACGTTTTCCAGGAATCGCGAACTGTCTTCCGTCATACTGACCATATGCCAGCGTCTCCTCTCCCAGAAACTTCTTCAGGTTCGGTGCATGCTGATCCAGTAGCTCAGTGAGGTCTGTCAGACCACCTTGTTCGGCATAACGGTTGAAGGTACCCGAATCGTAGGTGAAGACAATATCTGGCACTTCACTTTTACTGGCCATGAGAACATTCAGCTTTTGTGTCTCTTCTGAGCGCGGCACAGGTACGAATTGCACCTTAATATTGTTCGGATCGCCGAATCTCTCCTGAATGAGGTTGGTCAAATAGCTGTCTGTTATCGTATAGCCTGCAGGAGTATTCCCCCGATCAAACAGCTCTACCTTTAATGTAGTAGCTCCAGCAGAGCCTCCATTCCCAGTGGAGGACTGTCCTTCAGTAGCTCCGCCACACGCCGAGATGAGCATCGTGGATGCGAGTACAGTCGCCATCAGAGGACCCGACCATTTCTTGGACCAACCTTTTGTCATGAACACATCACCTTTCCCCTTTTAAATAATAGGATGCCTTCTGTGCTTTCTGTCATCTCCAGCAGCTCGCCTTATAGGCATCGAACTCTAATCGCTTGCTTGTATACGCCAGCGCCTTTGATGTTAACAAGTATCACACAGAAAAACAAAAATGCACAATAAACTATTTTCAAATCATTTTTAAAAGCGAAATTTTATTGATTTAGGTCATATTTATTCACATATAAACTGTTGTCCCGTGCAATAAACTTGTTTCCATATACATTTTATGTCACATTATATTACATTATATGAGTATTTCGAAACATACTAAGAATGAACTCTCAATCTCCCCCATACTTGACTCAACTGCACGATTCCTTCTTCGATTCGCTCCTCATCCATGCCGGCAAAGCCGATGATGAATTCACGCCGTTCCTGATGCCTTGTCCCATGCCAGGTATAAGCTGAGGAGGCAACGTGAATGCCTGCCATTCTGGCTAGCTGCAGCAGCTCAGCTTCTGTATGCTCCATATGTACCCTCAGCACGATATGAAAGCCCGCATTCTGTCCAATAACCTCTCCCCAGCCTGCAAAATGCTGCTTGATCGCCTCCACAAGAATATCGTGCTTACGGCGATAGATCTTTCGCATTTTACGAATATGCTGCTCCAGGTAACCACGCTTCATGAATAGCTCCATCGCGCATTGGTGAATCCGAGAAGCAGATTGCTCGAATAACAGCTCGTATTGTAGGGCCCGGAATGCTTCCATCAGTTCAGGAGGCAGCACCATATAATGCAGGGATAAGGCCGGCGCCATAATCTGAGAGAAGCCTCCCATATAGATAACTCGACTCGACTCCATCCAGCCCTGCAGAGACGGAATGGGACGACCGTGATAACGAAATTCTCCATCATAATCGTCTTCAATAATATATCCCTGCTGCTGCTGAGCCCATTCCAGTAATTGCAGACGTTTACTGACCGACATAACCATCCCCTGAGGATATTGATGGGATGGTGTTACCGCTACTAGCGTTGCTTCACTGGCAAGCAGTCTACTAACATCCATTCCGTCAGGCTCTAGCGGGATTCGCTCCAGCTGGTAGCCCATCCGGCGAAAGGCCGCCGCTATAAGCGGGTAGCCCGGGTTCTCCAAGCCTATGACACTGTATCTGTCCTGCAATAGCATGGCTAGAAAGACCAATAAAGTCATTTGGTCAGCTGCAACGACGATATGATCCGGGTTGGTACGTACACCGCGAAAATGCTCCAAATAGGTACAAATCTCCTTGCGCAATCCAAGCTCTCCCTGCGGATCGCCATAGAACAGCACGTCTGGTGACTGCTGCATGACCTCTGCGGTCACCCTGCGCCATTGTATATGGGGAAATCGACTAAAATCATTACGTGACAAATGAAAATCATAGGTGTATTCTCGCTGTGGTCGCAGAGGATTTGGCACGAATGACTTTAGAGCGGGCGTATCTGCGCTGGAATAGTTCCAAGTCCGGGTACCAAGACGAGCGTAATCCTCTGGCAATGGAAGCACATGATAACCACTTCGATTTCGTGCCTCGACGAATCCTTCAGCGACTAGCTGCTGATAAGCCATTTCGACTGGCGTCGTACTGATGCCGAGTGTGTCCGCGCATTGACGGACGGAGGGGAGACGAGTGCTCACCTCCCAAGCTCCTAATACAATCTGTTCCTTCATATAATCATAAAGCTGAATATAGAGTGGGGAGTCCGGTTCAAATCGAATGCCTGCCAATATCATAGTGATCCTCCATACATCTGTCCTTTAGTTTTTATTCAATCTGACTATTTCTGAGTATACAGAAATCCATTATAGTAATGGAGTCTGGACATGCAGGAACCATTAATGGGCTTATTTCTATTACGGAGGGAAAATATATATGAGCAAGTGGATCGATGATGAAGCTACAAAGGACTTGCGCTTGGTCCAAGGGAAGAAGGTATATCTACGCCCGGTCGAGGTCGAGGATGCGAGGATGTACTATAGCACTTTGAATGATCCAGATATGCGTAGACTGACAGGTACCCAGGCTGTCTTCTCCCTTGCACGAGTGCAGAGCTATCTGGATCGCAAAGTCACCGATACCTCATCCGTGCTGCTGTGGATCGGACTGCAGGATACAAACGAGCTGATTGGGGATATTGCCCTTCAGGATATCGACACCACGAATCGGAATGCGAATCTGCGGATTGCGATCGGCAATGCAGACCACCAGGGGAAAGGCTATGGCAGTGAAGCCATTCGGCTACTACTGGGCTATGGCTTTGGCATTTTGAATCTGCACCGCATTGAGCTGAATGTATTCAGCTATAACGATCGGGCCATTCATGTGTATGAAAAGGCAGGCTTTGTACGGGAAGGAGTGCAGCGACAAGTCCTCTATTACGATCATGCCTACCACGATTCCATCTGGATGAGCATACTTGCGGATGAATTCCGCCAACAAGGCTGAGTCCAAATACTACGAGGTCCCGAGAGCCCTGTTCTCGGGGCTTTTTTGCCCATCAAGGTTCATTTTGTACACTCCGATCCACATCCTTCACATTAGAAAAATATACTTTTGTTCACCAACCACGAAAGGCTTCACTTCCCAAACTGTATGCGCTTACATAATAATGAACATACGCTACTTCTGCTTGCATCACCACGGCTCCACATCTGATAGCAGCTGGGCGAGCATGAAATCACACGAGTGAACTCTTTTTACTCACTATTCGTCTTCATGCTACTTCTACTCTGTCTACATACCAGAAAGGAGTGACCTGCATTGACCCCTGCCTCCAAGCAAGCCGTTCATTTGCCTGCAGATGCCTCCCTCCCCGTCCCTACGCCCAAAGTCGGGAGACTCCGAGGCTTCCTGCTGGAGCTACGACGAAATCACATCCTGTTCCTGATGCTGCTACCGACCTTGATCTTCTTCTTCATTAATTCCTATCTCCCTATGGTCGGGATCTATTACGCCTTCACCCAGTTCGATTTCAATACCAGCTTGTTCAATGCTCAGTTCGTTGGTCTGCAGAACTTTCAATTTCTATGGCAATCTGGCACCTTGACCAAGCTGACGCTGAACACGGTCGGCTATAATGCCGCCTTTATTCTGCTCGGCAATACGATGGCGATCGCCTTCGCCATTATGCTCAATGAGCTGCGGACTCGCTGGTTCAAGCGTCTGGCTCAATCCGTCATGTTCCTGCCCTACTTCGTATCCTTCGTGATCCTGAGTGTCATTGTGTATAATCTTTTCAATTATGAGAGCGGATTCCTCAATACGATGCTTCAGCAGCTCGGGAGCGAGCCCGTTGACGTGTACAACAAGCCTTGGGTATGGATATTCCTGATTATCTTCTTCTACCTATGGAAGAACCTTGGCTACAGCACGGTCATCTATCTGGCAGCCATTGTCGGTATTAATGAAGAATATTATGAAGCCGCCAAAATGGATGGAGCGAATATCTGGCAGCGAGTCTGGTACATTACCGTGCCCATGCTCAAGTCCACCTTCATCGTCCTGCTACTATTCGCACTCGGCAGTATTATGAAGGGACAATTCGACCTGTTCTATCAGCTTATTGGCAACAACGGGATGCTGTACAATACGACTGACATTCTGGATACCTACGTATACCGTTCACTCAAGGTTACCTTTGATGTGGGGATGGCTACGGCCGCCGGTGTGTATCAATCTCTGTTCGGCTTCGTGCTAATCATGACCGTCAATTATATCATTCGCAAGATTAATGATGAATACGCCTTATTCTAGGAAAGGAGTTCCCTTGCCATGACTATTAAAGAGGAGCTTTCCAGTCGTATTTTCCAATGGATATCCTACTTGTTGACCCTTGCAGCAGCCATCGTCTGCCTGCTTCCCTTTCTGTTCATCCTGTCGGCATCGTTCACGAGCAATGAATCGATCATACGCGATGGCTTCCATTTCATTCCTAAAGAGTTCTCGCTGGAGGGCTACCGCACCGTGTTCACCTTCCCGGAAGAGGTCCTTCGAGCCTATGGGGTCACCGTCTTCACCACGGTTGTCGGTACGACGCTAGGTCTATTCTTCATGACGATGGCTGGCTATGTATTGGCACGCAAGGATTTCAAATATCGTAACAGCCTGTCCTTCTACATTTACTTCACAACCCTGTTTGGCGGTGGTCTTGTGCCTTGGTACATCCTGCTGACCAAATATTTGGGATTGCTGGACTCGTATGCTGTTCTCATTTTTCCGGGCCTGATGACTCCATTCCTCATCATTCTTATGAAGAACTTCATTCGTTCCTCGATGCCAGATGAGCTATTCGATTCTGCCAAGATCGATGGGGCGGGTGACTTCAAGATTTATTACAAAATTGTACTGCCACTGTCCACGCCAGGCATTGCCACCATAGGTCTGTTCCTGGCCCTTGCTTACTGGAATGACTGGTTCTTATCCTCGCTCTTCATCAATGATCCGCACAAGTACCAACTGCAGTACTATCTGTACAATGTCGTTAATTCGATGCAGTTCATTGCGCAGATGGGCGCAGGCACAGGAGTCTCTCTCTCGGCGGATATGCCGACCGAATCCACCAAGATGGCCATGGCCATCGTCGTCACTGGTCCGATCCTGCTACTGTACCCCTTCGTTCAGCGCTACTTCGTCAAGGGACTGACCATCGGTGCAGTCAAAGGATAATGGGTCGGATTACCTGTTGTATCGCCAGGTCCAAACATAACTTACGTAACCTAAGGAGGCCTTCCAATGGATTTTTTTCAATACAGCAAGCCGTATCTGCTTATACTGGTGCCAATGCTGCTCGTCCTCTTTCTGCTGAGCGGCTGCGGTGGTAGTCAAGAGCCACAGAAACCAGGTAATCCTACAGCCGTTGTCAAGGATGATATGTCCAAGAAAGTGCAGCTGCAATTCTATATGCTGGGAGATGCACCTAAGGAGCTGCCAACGATCGAAGCTGAGATTAACAAGATGGCGGAGCAGGAGCTCAATGCCACCGTCAAATTCAACTATACGACCTGGACCGATTGGGATCAGAAATACAAGCTGCTTCTATCTTCAGGCCAGCCCATTGACTTGATTTTCACAGCCGATTGGACACAATATCAATCCTATGCCAAAAAAGGGGCCTTTCTCCCTCTGGATGAGCTCCTGCCTGAAGCCGCTCCTACATTAAATTCATTCGTGCCCAAGGAGATGTGGGATGCCGTCAAGATTGATGGCAAAATCTATACCGTACCTAGCACCTTCAAGGAATATGTCACGAATGGGTTCGTCTGGCGCGAGGACCTGCGCGAGAAATACAACCTGCCAAAGCCCACGGATCTAGCCAGCTTTGAGGCTTATCTGGATGGTATCCGTCAGCATGAGCCCAATATGCGTCCCATCTCGCTCAACAGCGATGTCAAAGGCAATCTGCATGATCGCTACACAGAATTGGCCACGAAGAGCGTCGGTGCGCTTCCTTATGGCATCGGGATCAAATATGAGCAGCCCACCAAGGTATATGCCTATTGGGGCTCCGACGAGCATAAGGAAGAGCTGATTACCTACAAGCGCTGGGCCGACAAAGGCTTCATTCCGAAGAACGTTCTGAATATTAAGGATACCCTGCAGGATCAGGTGACATCAGGTAAGGCTGCCACCATCTTCGGCGACAATCCGAATCGCTTCAACGATATGGTCATCAAGCTGAAGTCCTCCCACCCGGATTGGAAGCTGGAATACTATCCATTCCCACTGACGACAGGCTATGCGACACCCGTGCACCCGATTCATAATGGGTTCGCCATTCCAAAGAGCAGCCCGAATCCTGCTCGAGCGCTGGCCTTCTATGAGAAGCTTGTGACCGACAAGCGTTACAATCTGCTGACGCAGTATGGAATTGAGGGTACAAATTACACCGTCAAGGATGGCTACTATCAAATGCTGGGGACGAGCGCAAGCAATGGCTTCCCACGCGAGGCCATGAACGGCTGGGCTTGGCGCAATCCCGAATATATGCTGTTTGATCCAAGCTTTGATAAGGTGAAGGAGATTTTTGCAGAGCTGGACACGATTCAAAAGCCTGATATCTATACTGGGTTCGCCGAGGACTACACCACCTATCAAGCTGAGAAGGCTGCCCTGGAGCAAGTGGAGAAGCAATATCTTTATCCACTGCAGGCTGGGCTTGTAGCTGATCTTAATGAAGGTCTTGAATTATTTATGCAAAAAGCCAAGCAAGCCGGACTAGAGAAGGTGCAAAGCGAGTACACCAAGCAATGGGAAGCCTATGTGCAGGAAAAGGGAATTCAATAATCCTCTCAAGTAACGCAGCTATGATAGATCGAACCGATGCTGACCAAAAATAACAGCCGTGCTACGCTCCACTTAAGGAGCTGTATTGCACGGCTGTTGTCTGTAGACTTGCTTGCCTTATACCGAGATCGGACGGGAGCGGCGATAATCTGTAGGAGTTACGCCTAGAGCACGTTTGAACATCCGGTGAAAGTAAGATGTACTGGCAAAGCCCGTTTGCATCGCAATATCCGCTACAGGCCAATCTGTCTCCAGAAGCAATTGACAGGCCTTCTCGATACGGGTTCGCTGCAGAGCATCTACGATCGTAATCATCATCTGCTGCTTGTAGATTCGACTGATATACACAGGGGAGCGATCAAGTTCCTCCGCGATCTGATTCAGACAAAAATTAGCATCCCCATAACATCTATTTATTTTCTCCTGAATCTGCTCCACCAGTCGCTCTTGCTTGGTACTTCTCTTATGCAGCAGCTGTTGCCGTACACAAGAGAATACGATTTCCACCTCCCTTTGCCATTCCGTCACCGTATCGTAGGCTTCTGGTACGGGTACCTGTGGGAATACTCCTGCCTTAAAGCCGTTCATTTCCTCGATATGACCGATCATTTGCTGTAGATTCAGCACCAACCTTGAAAGCGCTATCTGCGTTGCCGAGAACGAAGCCCCCTGCATCGCTGCAATCATTTTCTGCAACAGCGTATAGGCTTCATCGGTATGCCCTGACCTCAAGTAATCCAGCAGCTTCTTCTCCTTATCAGCAGGATAATAGTACGTATGCTGAAGTGCAGCTTGCTCCATCGCCTTTGCATCCACAATAATTCCATTACCCAGGAAATAACGTTGCTCCATCGCCTCCTGTACCTGAAGGTATAAGGTTGGTAGTTGCTGTGGCTGATTACTTACTTGACTATAAGTCGTTGATATAGATAACCGTAAATATTCAAGGCATGCCTCACGTATTTGACGCAGCACAGCTTCCAGCAGTAGCTTCGAATCGTCCCCCTGATGTGAAATCGTAGCACTCTCCATATGCAGCAGCAGAATAACCTCTGCTCCCTCCGCATCAATCGTCTCCACACGATAAGCCTGACCTCCGATCTCGGATGCAATGTTCATAATCGCGAATTTGTAGGGAAGGAGATCCGGGCCGCGCTCCTGCTGCCAGCGGAGATATTCATCAATGTGGATGAGTACGAGACGATAATCCTCATGAAATGGGAATGTAATGCCAAGCTCCATTCGTCGAGTCAGCCCCTTCTCCTCTAACATGGACTGATTGCCTCGTACCATACTCAAGAGCATGCTTTGACGAATCGTGTACATACTGTTACGTTTCTCCGATTCAAGTCTGTTCACATAGGCCAGCATACGGTTGATCGGCTTATATAGAATACGAGATATTTTCCAAGAAGCCGCGAGCCCCGCCACAGCAATCATAAAAGCAATGAACAGCATTGTATTTCGTAATGAACTAGTCGTACTAATAACGCTTTCATAAGGAGTGATACTGATATATTGCCAATGCATTTGGTCTGGTGAGGTGAACGAGATCAACGATTTCCTTCCCTGGAATTCATCAATAAAGTAGCCTGAGCTCTGCTTATAGATCTTCGTCGTTAACCAACCCCGATCGTGCTTATTTGCCTCTGTGTCTATTAGTGTCCCAGCAGACAATAGTCTCCCCTGATCATTCAGAATATAGGATTGAATAGCAGAGCTGCTATTTCCTTCTTCGGCAGCCATCCCTGTATTCATCCAGGCCGCAGATACATTAACGATAATTGCGGATTGGATCCGCTCCTCCGCATTGATTGCGTCATAGCATAGATACGTATAAGCAGCTACTCTTGAATCATCCCACTGACTCGCTCCAGCTGCTGATTCGGCAGCCGCAAGCTCCGCGGGAGGTAACACGGAGTACACTCTTGGAATTGGCGTAAAGGGCTTATACCTCTGATACTGCTTCATGATCTGCAGAATGCCTTTATCCGCCAGCTCCTCCTTGTGAAAGATGCCATTTTGTCCGCGATTAGAGGCGATGTATACGGTATTGCTTTGTGCATTATACACATAGATGGACTCAATATAAGGCATAGAGCTTAGATAGTTGTTCATTTCCGCCATAGCACCCGTGACATCATAGACTATGGGCTCCGGGTAATACAGCAACTTGGACAGTGTACTACTTCGATACATCTGAAAGGCGAGCGACTGAGCTACAGACGTCATATTATTGACCTCACGACTCCTGCGCATCAGACCAGCATGGTTCGCCTCGAAGGCTTGCTCCTGCTCAACCTGAACATAATAGAAATAATAGACTGTAGTCGATAGCACAAGGGTTAGTGTAACGCATAGGGTAATTCCGACGAGTAGCCTGCTTCGCAGGTTGCGGTACATGTAGAACGAGCTCAAGTGGACTCCCTCCCTGTCTGCATGCAGCTGATGTTTGAACTAAGTCTATTATATGTACTTTGGCTTGAACAGAATATTGTACAAATGGTATGTTTGTGTACAATTTGAATTTTTTCAGTTTTGTATTGAATTTTTATTCTTGTGGTTGTATATTTATTCAATCACTTCACAAAAACAGAATTGGAGAAACTAGCCATGACAACAATGATTAGAAATGTGACACCACATGATCTGACCCAGCTGACGGAATTGATGTATGAATACATAGTGGATTTTTACAAAAATCCTGCTCCATCCGAAGAGAAGCTTCACAGCATGGTTCATTTGTTAATGGATCAGCAGGAAGGAATTCAATTTATTGCCGAGGATCAAGGGAAGTGTGTAGGCTTCGCAACCCTATTCTTTACATTGAGTACGATGAAGGCTGATCGGATTGCGGTCATGAATGACCTTTATGTACAAGAGGCTTATCGCAATTCGGAGCTTGAGGAGAAGCTATACCAGTCCTGTGTCACGTATGCCCTAGAGCATGGTTTTGCCAATATGACGTGGATAACTGCCAGTGACAATACACGGGCACAGTCCTTTTTTCATGCAATGAACGCCCGCCAAGGCAGAGAGTGGGTCCACTTCTCCATGAATTGACGGGCGCAGCTACTTACTTTTTCAGATGGTACGGTACGGTGGTAATAATGACATTTTTCCTGTAGAGCAAGTGTGCTCTGATCAACAGACTGGACTGATTATGCAAAATATTATGCCACCCCTTCTTGGGGATGAATTGCGGGATGATCACCGTCACCTGATAGTTCGCCGAGCTAGCCTTGCGCTGCACCGTATCAATGAATTTACTCAAGGGATGAATAATGCTGCGATAAGGAGAGTACAAGGTAACCAGTCGAATGTCAGGCTGCCATTCCTTCCATTTCTTCTCGAAGACCAGCTCATCCTCCCGCTCGAACGGGACATAGACTGCAATAATCTGTTGTGGTGATAAGGACTTGGCATAATTCAATGAATTCTCGACAACATGGGTAATACCAGCCACAGGCAGTATGACCACATTCCCATCAATCGGTAATGGTGGCTCACACGTAGACAATCTGAGCTGATCAGCTACATCATCATAATGTCTGCGCACACGGTAGAACAGCCATACGATGACAGGCAGGAATATGAGCACTGGCCATACCTGGCCAAATTTGGTCAGGAAGAACATCAGAGCAACCATCAGGCTGATTAGAGCTCCTGTCGTATTGGTTATCCATTTAAGCACCCAGCCCTTGGGCTTCTCACGTAGCCATTTAAGCATCATGCCTGTCTGGGAGAGGGTGAATGGAATGAACACACCCACTGCATACAGTGGAATCAGATGCTCAGTCTGTCCCTCGAAGGCAATGATCAGAATAATAGACAAGGCACCGAGACTGATAATCCCATTCGAATAGCCAAGACGATCCCCTCGAACTGTGAACATTCGCGGAATAAATTTATCCTTGGCCAGATTAACCGCCAGCAGCGGGAAGGCCGAATACCCCGTATTGGCTGCCAGAATAAGAATGAGCGCTGTCGTACCTTGAATGAAATAGTACATAACATTCCTGCCGAAGGTCTGTTCGGCAATCTGCGATACCACAGTCACCTCCCTAAGCGGAGTCACACCATAATAGTAGGCAAGGAGCACAATACCCGAGAACAACAGGGCTAGCAATGAGCCCATTGCAAGTAGTGTCTTGGCTGCATTGTTCGGTGCCGGACTCTTGAAGTTCGGGATCGCATTCGAGATGGCCTCTACCCCTGTCAGGGCAGAGCTGCCTGATGAGAAGGCGCGTAGCAGCAAGAACAAACTGATACCCGCCACAGGCGTCCCAATATTCGCATGCATCGTTGGGTCCACCTGACCTGTGACAATACGATATAATCCTGCCCCGATCAGGATAAATAAAGCGATCACGAACAAATACACCGGATACGCAAGTACCGAAGCCGACTCCGTCACGCCCCGTAAATTCAGAATCGTGAGTAATACCACAAAGATTACCGCAATAAGCACGTTATAAGGATGTAGACTTGGAAAAGCCGAGGTAATCGCGTCCGTACCGGCTGATACACTGACCGCAACCGTCAAAATGTAATCCACCAGCAATGACCCGCCAGCTATAAGCCCTGGATATTTTCCAAGGTTCTCCTTGGAGACTACATAGGCTCCGCCCCCCTGAGGATACGCAAAAATAATCTGCCGATAGGACAGGATCAAGGCCGTCAGCAGCACGAGCACACATACTGCGATAGGAATGGAATACCAGAAGGCTGCCGTGCCCACGGTCACCAGAACAATCAGGATCTGCTCCGGTCCATAAGCCACAGAGGACAGGGCATCCGAGGACAGGATTGCGAGCGCCTTTTTCTTGTTCAGCTTCTGCTCCCCGGCTTCATGAGATTTCAAGGGTCTACCGATTAAAAAGCGTTTTAATTGAGAAAACACAAGGCTCACCGCTACTTTCTAAGAAGAATGAATCAGTTCACACATGCTTAAGCATGCGAATCTGCTCGTTGTCATAGTCTCCCCCAAGCGGCCAGGATTATCTTCGCCAGTCGGGACTTGAATAGAATATTCCTTTATACCGATGGTGTAAAACGGCGGCTAGCTTAATTTTGACAGGAATGATTTATGTAAACGGGTAAAGTTGCCTTTTTCTATTCCAAGCTCTCGATAGCTTATGAAATCATGCAATTAACCACTTCTTATCAAAAACACCGCTACCGAGCGGTAGCGGGTGATTTCATGTCCGTCTGCAGCCTATTCAGCACTTGTAACTACTTTGGAATTAGCTATTGGATTCCAGTCTCTCCATAGCCTGTAGCGGCCTGTACCTAGGCTGCCACATAGCAGAGCGCACTGCCTCCTCTACATCCTCTGGCACCTGTAATGCAACCTCATCCTCTATGGCGGCCTTGGCTACAGCTATAGCTACTGCAACCGAGACATTTTTCAGATCCTTCACCCGCGGCAGCAACGGAGCACCCTGCTTGGTTGAATCTACAGCATCCGCTACGGCATGAGCAGCGGCGGTGAACATTTTGCTGGTGAATACCTTGGCTTGAGCTACAATAGCTCCAAGTCCCAAGCCCGGAAATACGAAGGCATTGTTCGCTTGCCCAATCTCATAGATCGTCCCTTTGTAAATGACGGGCTCAAATGGACTGCCTGTCGCAATCAAGGCCTTGCCGTCCGTCCAATGGAGCAGATCCTCAGGCACCGCCTCCGCAAGCTTGGTCGGGTTAGACATGGGCATGATTACGGGACGCTCCACATGTCTGCTCATCTCCCTGATAACCTGCTCACTAAATGCACCAGATACACCGGAGGTGCCGATCAGAATAGTCGGCTTCACTTGCTTCACCACCTCCAGCAGTGATATTTTGCCGCTCGGGTCCATCGTCCAGGAACGAAGCTCTTCGGCACCTCGAATATACGGCTTCTGGAACTCCAGCACCCCCTCCGTCTCATCCGTGAGTAGTCCACGATAATCATATGCCCAGAACCGTCTCTCCGCCTCCTCCTTACTCAGCCCTTCCTTCATCAACGCATCGCGAATCTGATCCGCATTGCCGATGCCTGCAGCCCCAGGACCGAAGATAAGAATTCGCTGATCACGTAGAGGAATACCGCTAACCTGCACCCCGGATAAAATCGCTGCCAGTGTTACGGCACCAGTGCCCTGAATATCATCGTTGAAGGTCAGCATATGCGGACCGTAGCGGTTCAAGATGCTTCTGGCATGGACATGACTCATGTCCTCCCAATGCAGCAGTGCCTTCGGAAATAACCTGCGGGCTGTCTGGACATAGGCATCAATGAATTGCTCGTATTGCTCTCCACGAATTCGTTCATGCCGATTCCCGATATATAGCGGATCATGGAGCAAGGTCTGATTATTCGTCCCCGCATCCAATACAACTGGCAAGACTCGACCAGGATCGATCCCGGCAGCAGCCGTATATACAGCAAGCTTGCCGATGGCTATGTTAATGCCGCCAATGCCCCAGTCTCCAATGCCCAGTATACTTTCCGAGTCGGTAGCTACGATCAGATCTATATCGCCAGCCTCCACGCCTGTATTGTGGAATGCTTCTGCAATGCCATCCAGATTGTGAATCGACAAATACACACCGCCTGGCTTATGGTACTGGTGGCTATATTCCTGAATGGCCTGTCCTACCGTCGGTGTGTAGACAATAGGCAGCAATTCGCTAAGATGCTCACTCAACAGGCGATAATAGAGGACCACATTTCGGTTGTACAAATCATTCAGCATTATATTTTTGCGCAGATCGCTTGGCTCATTCTTCAATTGCTCATAAGCACGACTCACCTGCTCCTCGATATTCAGGACGACTGGAGGCAGGATGCCATTAAGATGCAGGGCTGACCGCTCCGCTTCCGTAAAGGCAACTCCCTTGTTCAATAACGGATTGGACAGGATATCCTTGCCTCTGAGTGGCGTTCGGAGCACACCCGTCGAATCCCGATATAATGTTTGCATATACTCATTCCTTTCTTATGTCAGCATCAGTAGTTTCAGAAAAAGCAAAGCACATGACATGCCACGGATGATGGAATATAAGTAATTAGGTTACTTAGACAGGAGTGAAGGTTAGCTTTCCCCGGAAGTCCCAGATTATTACTCCAGCACTTTTGCAATGCCCTGCTTTTTGCGCCTCAGCCTGAATAGTCTTTGAAACTACCACAACCTAGAATCAGCACAGAAAAATTCCTACTTACATACAATGAACAAGATATTTGTATTAGCTATGAAAAGGAGGGATGAGCCATTAATAGTTTCTACACACACGATGAGCTCGCTGAGCTTGGATTAGCCGAATACGGTCATAACGTATGGATTAGCCGCAAAGCTAGCATCTACGGTGCACAGCACATACGTCTAGGCAATCATGTCCGTATTGATGATTTTTGCATTTTGAGCGGAAAGATCACCCTCGGCAGTTATATTCATGTAGCTGCTTATTCTGCTTTGTACGGGGGAGATCAGGGTATATTCATCGAAGATTTTGCCAACATTTCCTCACGTGTGTCCATTTATTCGATATCTGACGATTACTCCGGCGAGACGATGACGAATCCTATGGTGCCTGAGAAGTATAAGCACGTGACCAGTGAGCCGGTACGGATTGAAAAGCATTCCCTTATCGGCAGCGGCAGCATCGTCATGCCGGGAGTCACCATCAGGGAGGGAAGCTCATTTGGCGCGTTCAGCTTTATCAAGAATGACTCCAATGAATGGTCAATCAATGCGGGAATTCCGAGCAAAGAGCTTAAAAAAAGGAGCATGCAAGCTCTTGTGCTCGAACAAAAATGGTTAGAGGAGCGCGGCGGACTTGAGTAAAAAACCAATCTATGTCTCCCGTTCCTCAATGCCGCCATTTGAGGAATATATGAATGAGATCAGACCAATGTGGGAAACGGCCTGGCTGACCAATATGGGGGCATATCATAATCGCTTTGAGCAGCAGCTTGTTGAATATTTGGATGTTGATTATATCTCTTTATTTACGAATGGGCATCTGGCACTGGAGCTAGTGCTGCAATCCATGAATCTGACAGGCGAGGTCATCACCACACCGTTCACCTTTGCCTCCACGACCCACGCGATTGTCAGGAATGGACTGACTCCAGTCTTTTGCGACGTGAACCCGGTCGATTACACCATGGATGTCAGCAGGATTGAAAGCCTGATTACCGATAAGACCTCAGCGATCTTACCCGTTCATGTGTACGGCAATATTTGCAATGTCTATGAGATCGAACGAATCGCCAAGAAATATGAGCTGAAGGTCATCTATGATGCCGCTCACGCCTTTGGGGAGAAAATTCACGGTCAGAGCGTAGGTAGATTTGGAGACGCCAGCATGTTCAGCTTTCATGCCACCAAGGTATTTCACACCATCGAGGGTGGTGCAGTTACCTTTGCTGACGAAGGGATCGGCAAGAAGCTGTATCATCTGAAAAACTTCGGGATTACGTCAGAGGAATCAGTAGAAGGAATAGGC
The DNA here is from genome assembly GCF_000377505.1 of Paenibacillus massiliensis 2301065 = DSM 16942. Lineage (GTDB taxonomy): Bacteria > Bacillota > Bacilli > Paenibacillales > Paenibacillaceae > Paenibacillus > Paenibacillus massiliensis. The sequence continues at coordinate 646,121 of NZ_KB898185.1, forward strand.
TCCAATGCCAAAATGAATGAATTCCAGGCGGCCATGGGTATCTGTAATCTGCGGCACCTGTCTGAGGTTCTGGAGAAAAGAAAACAGATTGTAAGCCGTTATCGGGAGCGATTAGCTCATGTGAAAGGGATTCAATTGATTCGTCCCGTGGAGGGTGTGCAATCGAACTATGCTTACTTTCCGGTTGTCTTCCATCAGACGACTTTCGGATTCACCCGAAATGAAATCTATGAACGGCTCAAGAAACATCAGATCATCACCAGAAAGTATTTCTATCCTCTGACCAATACACTCGCATGCTATAATCAGCGATTTGATGTCAATGCAACTCCTGTAGCCCAAACTATTGCCAAGCGTGTGCTCACCCTGCCTCTGTATGCCGAGCTGGCAGTAGAAGATGTCGACCGGATTTGCGATATTATATTAGAAAGATAGGCGGGGAAAGCATATGATTATACATGTATACTCCATCTGCTGGAATGAGGAGAAGATGCTCCCTTTTTTCTTCAGGCATTATGATGATATCGTGGACCAATACTTTATCTTCGATAATGGCTCGACCGATCGCTCCTTATCCATCCTGGAGGCGCATCCGAAGGTAACGGTCGGTAGCTTCGAGACCAAGGAGCATTCACTCGTATTGACAGCTCTTGATCTATTCAATCAGTTCTGGAAAAACAGCATCGGCAAGGCGGACTGGATTATTGTCTGTGACGTGGATGAGCACTTATATCATACGGATCTCAGGGCCTACCTGGAGGATTGCCAGGCGCAAGGAATTACCCTGGTTACTCCCCTCGGATTCGAAATGGTGACAGATACTTTTCCGGATGAAGCAAGCAAGTTGTGCGAGACAGTTCAACACGGAGTACGACGCCACATGTATGACAAGCCGCAAATTTTCAATCCCAACGCGATTACAGAGACGAACTTTACGCCTGGTCGACATCGAGCTGCTCCTGTAGGCAATATCATTTCACCACCCACCATCGAGATCGTTCTGCTTCATTACAAGTACCTGGGCTTCGAGTATGTGAACTCCCGATTTTCGATCTTACAGCAGGGGCTACAGCATCTGGACATTGCCCATGGGTACGGAGTCCAGTACTCATGGGGCGAGCAGCAGCGATTTCAGGAATTCTCCAATCTGCTTATGAGCGCAACAAAAATTGTGTAATCAAACCATCCTGTCGCATTTGAGAGTCTAATTATTGCTGATTAATAGAAGAGGACTCCACCAACGTATAGTTGGGTCTGGAGTCCTTTACAATAAACTGCGTTAGCCAGCAATGCTCGTCATATCATTCTCTACCATCCCTTATCATGACTGTTCATGAGTGGAAGGATTGAAATGAAAAAAAAAAATATTTTTACATAAAGGTTTTTGGGAATATTTGGCGAATATGATATGTGTTAGATTTTTTACATAACCAATTTCAGTATTATAATACACAGAATAGAAAGCGCTTACTTATATGAGAAATTGGGCTATGAGAAAGGAGAATGTCGCGGCGAGTGCATAAAGGTGTGCACGGAAAGTGTGCTCAGACTGTTACAGAGGCTGCATGTCTAAAAGTGTACGGTGCTATGCAATTATTTATTAATAAGGAGATGAGATCATGATTTCACGGGTAAAAAAGACCATTTGCACGCTATTGGCCTGCGTGACGGCATTACCGCTACTATTGAGTGTACCTGCCCCTAATCCAGTGTCTGCGGCAAGTGATGCTACCATTAATTTATCAGCACAAAAGCAAGTCATTCGTGGCTTTGGCGGCATCAACCACCCTGCATGGGCTGGTGATCTGACAGCATCCCAACGTGAGACGGCTTTCGGTAATGGACAAAATCAGTTAGGCTTCTCGGTGCTGAGAATCTACGTAGACTCCAATCGCAATAACTGGAATCGCGAGGTAGCCACCGCTAAGAAGGCTATTGAAAAAGGCGCCATTGTCTTCGCTTCCCCTTGGAATCCTCCAAGCGATATGATTGAGACCTTCAATCGCAACGGTGACAGCAATGCCAAGCGGCTCAGATATGACAAGTACGCTGCTTATGCACAGCATCTTAATGATTTCGTGACTTATATGAAAAATAACGGAGTAGATCTCTATGCGATCTCGGTGCAAAACGAGCCCGACTATGCTCATGACTGGACATGGTGGACTCCGCAGGAGATTCTTCGCTTCATGAAGGAAAATGCCGGCTCCATCAATTGCAAGGTCATTGCACCCGAATCGTTCCAATATCTTAAAAATATATCGGACCCGATCCTGAATGATCCGCAGGCGCTTGCCAATATGGATATCCTCGGCGCTCATCTGTATGGAACCCAGGTCAGCAATTTTGCCTATCCCCTCTTTAAGCAAAAAGGAGCAGGCAAAGAGCTATGGATGACCGAGGTATACTATCCTAATAGTGACAATAATTCGGCAGACCGCTGGCCTGAAGCGCTGGACGTCTCCTATCACATGCATAATGCCATGGTAGAAGGCGATTTTCAAGCGTATGTATGGTGGTATATCCGCAGACAATACGGTCCTATGAAAGAAGATGGTACCATCAGCAAGCGTGGTTATAATATGGCTCATTTTTCGAAATTCGTCCGTCCTGGCTATGTGCGCGTCGATGCGACCAAGAATCCGGATACGAACGTGCATGTGTCTGCTTACAAAGGCAACAACAAAGTCGTTATCGTAGCAATCAATCGTGGGGATTCAGCCGTCAATCAGAATTTCGTCCTGCAAAATGGAAGGGCAGGTACACTATCCCGATGGATCACAGATGCCAATCGGAATATGGCATCTGAAGCCACACTCAATGCATCCAGCGGCTCATTCTATGCCCACCTGCCAGCCAGAAGCGTCACAACCTTCGTGGGCGATCTGACAAGTTCAGCTACCCTGAATCTAGATGATGCAGCTCTGACGAACACCGTGGTAGAAGATACTTATTCCAAATAAAACAATTGTACGTCGATGTACGAAGACAAATACAGCCTTCACTCCCTTATCTCAAGTGGAGTGAAGGCTGTCGTATTACGTCATACCACAAGCAGCCAGGTTATTCCAACCCTGCAGTAATTCTAGATATCTTCGCGATAGCTTCTGTTCCTTGACTACCTTCCATCTGGATGGAAACCATCCTTCTGCACATAATCCTCTATACTCCAAATACCGATTCCTGCCTTCTGGGCGTCGGATTGAATCTCCTTGAACCGGTCCACATATTTCACATTAGGGGGATAGATGTATGCGACACGGGCGTACCCTTCCTCCAGTAGCATTTCATTCAGCATACGGTCTCCAACCCAAGCATAGGCTAACAGTCGTCCATAGCGATCCCGTTCAGACACATCGAATTCAAGCGATAATTCTTCCTGCTCAAGCATACTTTTCGTATAATCCGAAGCTTCCTTCGCAAATGGCTGCACTGGCGTATTGGGCTTCACGCTTTCTGGAGTATCAATCAACAGTAAACGTACCTTCTCTTCGTTCCCTCCGATAGAGACAACGAACGTGTCACCATCTACCGCCCTGACCCATGTAGCAGGAACACGCCCACCAGCAGTCCATTTATCTGTTTCTGATCGTCCTGTTTCCTCGTGCTGCAGCGCTACACTGAATAACGAAGCTACGGCAATGATCAGCATGAAGATCAATGCCCGATAACGTTTGAACTGATGCAGCCAAATGTTAGCTGTGTTGTTCCTATTGCGGTGCATCTGTTTCCTCTGACTGTCTGTATTTCTCATCCTGTCCTGTTCCCCACTTCTCTCCACCTTTTTCTAGTATGTATGATACTACAATCAAGGGACGGTATAAACCATCCCCTGAAGATCGAGTATGTGGAGGACATTCATGGACAAGTATCACAGCCAAACAGTGCTTGCTTCGAGTTTATGCAATGACTTTCTGTTGGGCACGTATATTTTGTACACGCCTAGGATGTCTTGGACCTACGAGACTTGCTCCCTCCCCTTTTCCTGATAAAGCTGACGATCAGCAGCATGACCGGGATGATCCCGAACAAAAGGACAGATATATCCCCCAGTAGATCTCCTAACGCCAGGGTCTGATCCAAATCCTTCGGCAAATAGGAAATGATATACAGCACGGGTAGTAGAATGAACTGTATGGTCTTTATTTTCTTAATTCCAAATATATCTCGAATACCCACAGATGCGAAATAGTGCTTGAAGACATAAGTGGCAAAGATCTGTACTAACCAAAAGATAAGAAACTGGGATTCAAAGCGCTCAAAAAGAAAACCCTCCATCTCAAAGCTTCTGACCATATCAAAGGTCGGCCAAGTCCTTGCCTCAGCTCCCTCAAGAGACAGGCTCCCTATCACCATAATAATGGTAACCAGATAAATTAAGGTAACAATAGATATGCTGGTGTATACTGCTTTATTGCTATCCTTGATATTGGCCATGTATGCCGTCGTGATCAGAACAACTTCATATCCCGAATATGACAGAAACGATGGCTTGATTCCTTTTAGCACAGGCACGATACCTTGGCCTAATACCGGTCTGAGATGGTTCAATTCAAACGTCTGGCTGCTAAGTAGCATGACAAGAAGAAACAGTGCTAATGTAATCGGTAAAATAATTGCAAATACCCGTATCATCACCGTAATGCCACCCGTAATCATATAGATCCCAACCCACATGATCACCATAATGCTGGCCCAGGTCGGCGTACGATCCAGCAAATACATATCCGTAATCTCTGCCATGACCCTAATCTCAAAGGAACAAAGAATTGTAAAATACAAAATAATAAAAATCCCGAGTAAATAAGAAAGCCATTTCCCAATAATCTCGGGAATGAACTCAAATACCGTCTTTCCGGGGAATTTTCTGCACAAAAAAACCAGTAGGAGGCCTATTCCCGTAACCATCAGACCTGATAGGATTATGGAGATCCAGGCATCAGGCGTGCCCACCGCTTGGCTAATAGTCCGGGGAAGCGTCAATATTCCAGCCCCCAACATGCTGTTCATGACAACCATGACAACTCCGGATGCTTTTATTTTCGAAAAGGAACTATCCATTCATTTCACTCCACTGGAGAATTTGATAAAAGTATCCCCGGGTTCCATTATTTTTATGTGGAGTTAGTGGAGTTAGGTTCACTCAATATTCAATCTGGTATAAATACAAGGCCATTACCATTTCCCAGCTATTCGATCTTTAACCACTTGGTTAATAGTCTCTTCATATGTGATTTTGTCCAATTTATTAAGCTCATTCGTATATTCGAGCCATATCTTCTCGAAATTGCTTGTAGACTCCATGATCAGCTTAGGAAGGTACTTCATTTGCAGATCATCAGACCTCGTGATAAAGATCTGCTCTGGAGAGCCCTGAGCCAACTCAATAGACCAAGCTGGAAACCACGGGCGCTCTTCCGGTTTGGCAAATAGCTCGCTAAAGGTATTTACACCATATGCATCCAGAAGCTTTTTGTCTCCCTCGGTATATGAAAACGATGCAGCCTCTGGCTGATTCCCGGGATTATAAGCGTTACCATCCGTCAAGGTCGAATTATCACCGTAACGCGGCCAATATGCGCCAAAATAAGAGAAACCAAAGGTGCGTCTTAGCTCAGGATCATCATGATATCTACGCTGCTCGTCATTTTTATAATAGTAACGACCATTCTCGTCTACACTGTACGTTTGATCCCGAATTCCCCATTGAACAAGTACCTGGTTTTCCTCCTTTAGTAAAGTATCAAAATACTGGATAATACGGACTGGATCCTTAGCTTTGACCGAAATGCCGATCCCGTAGTTGTTCACGAAGCCTGGAGGATCTATATATTGGTCTTTGATGCCTTTGTCAAATACTATGGGTAGAGGAGCATACCGTTTATCATCAATACCTGCACTTAATAAATTTTTGTTGGCATCGCCCACCTGCCATTCGTAATTGAAATACCCCAGCACACGACCAGAGGTCAGTTTGGCTAAATACTGATCCTTATTCATAGTAAAAGATTCTGGATCAAGTAATCCCTGAGCATGGATCTCGTTCAGCTTCTGAATCCATCTTTTCTGATAGTCTGTTCCTGCTACAAGCTTTGCATCGTGAGTGTTCATATCTACAATGACGCTTCCGTCGTTAGGATAACCAGCCAGATGCATGGCCGGATTCTGCAGCGTAAAGAAGTTATTAGTAACACCTGCAAGGGAAACAAATCCGATCGTGTCGAGGCCGTCCACCTTCGGATATTTCTCCTTATAACGTTTGATTATGTCAAAATACTCATCCAGCGTAGTGATCTTCGGATAATCGAATGCTTTCAATACAGCTCGCTGAATCCAGAATGCTCCGCCACTGATGTTAGGAGATCCGATATACTCACCCATATTGGCCGTGTAAGGTAATGTATAGATAGCGCCATCCTTCTGTCTCATCTTGTCAAAATAGGGACCGTACACGCGCTTAATATTAGGACCATGCTTTTCAATCAGATCATCCAATGGAATATATGCGCCTGCACCAAGCAACTTATCCATCTCACCACTTGAGCTAATAATATCCGGGTAATCTCCGCTAGCGATCATAACACCTGCTTTGGTAGAGCTGTCACCAACCAGGTACTCCAGCTTCCAGTCTACGCCAGTCTGTTTTTGAAGCTCCTTTCCAATCGTAGTCTCGCTAGCTAATATATCTCTGTTTCCAGGTGCAAAATGATAATAGGTGAAGGTGACCGCTTGACTCTCACTTCCATCGGTGGTCGATGTGGCTGGGGTTGCCTCCTTGCTGCAACCAACAAGCATGAACAGAACGGCTAGGCAGACATTTAGTAGCTTATTTCTAAACATTTGGCTGAATCCCCCTTAGTTTTGGATATTTTTGTAAGCCCTTTCAATATAACAAGAAGCCTCATGTTCAGTGACCTAAAAAAGTATAGAACATACTTTGAAAATCTTTCAATTTTCAAAAAAAATTGCTTTCTTGATCACGAAGAACAAATTGTTTTTACAAGGCAACAAATACATTCGAATCCTTGCTCAATAAAAAAGCTCCACCAGCATGAGCTGATGAAGCCAAAATATACGATATGACTATTCATTAGGATGTCTTTAGATTGAAGATACCATTAACTCTTATTAAATAACGAATTCAAAATACCCTTCGGGAAGGCTCCCTCGGATTGTGTTCTGCGATGCTATAGATCGGATCATGCCTCAGACGCCTCAGCTGAATCAAGATAGAAACTCTGTGCGTACAGGATGAATCTGATCTCTTAATTTGAACTCATAATTACTCTCATCCACAATCCCTACTACTGCGTTGCTATCATACAGCTCCAGCATGAAACCAGCCATTTGCTTCGCGGTGTGGTACATCGGGATGTTGGCTTTAAAGTCAAAATCCTCGATACCCGTTGTGTTTTTTATCATATCTGTCTCAGTTGCACCAGGTGCCAATACTTTGGCCCTTAATTTCGCCCCCTTTACCTCAAGCTCCTTGGCAAGCCCTTCAGTCCAAGCACTGACAAAAAATTTGGTTGCAGCATATCCAACACTTGTAACGGGTACATAATATCCAAGACCCGAGGACACGTTAATCAACTGCGCTCCCTCTACATTCACATAATCACGCACATACAATAAAGTAAGGACGCTCAAGGAATTAATGTTGACATTCAGCATATCCTCGACTCTTTTCAGATCATTCTCTACTACAAGCCCGGCTACTGAAAGCCCGGCATTATTAATCCAGGTCTCAATCTGAAATTCTTTTAGGCTGTTATACAGGTCATGAGCCTGTTCTACCACAGCAAGGTCACTTGAACGAACTACTACATCCACATTGGGATACGATTGTTGAATCGCTGATCGTAATTCTTCAAGCTTATCCAGTCTTCTCGCTACCAAAACCAAATGCTTGCCACGTGCAGCAAATGCAAATGCAGTCTCATATCCGATACCTGAGCTTGCCCCAGTAATCACTGTGTACTTCATAATATTAGCCCCTCCTAAATGCAGATCACAAACTGGTGTAGCATAGTAATTCATCTTTCTAGAACGATCGTTCACTTTCGAGTTGAATAGGTTAAATTTAACTTGCTTTAGAATATCAATTCTAGAACGATAAGTAAAGAATTATTTTAGGCTATTTTTTGCATGCGCCCGGGTACAAACTCTTCTCTCAACTGAATTGACAAAAGAACTTGTACCTAGATGTCGCCCTCTTGGACCGATGATGTTAAAGTCAGTTAATCTAACACAGACAAAGTCACATCAAGAATATTCTTTAGCTTTTGATAATCATTCGTTGTCTTGACCATCGTCCGCAGCCCCAACCAGGCATTCAGGATATAATGAGATAGCGTTTGGGCATCAATCATAGCCTTAACCTCACCCGAATGCTGCCCTTTCCGAATAAGGTTAGCGAACAATTCTTCAGTGGCTAGATGACTCTCTTTTACAAAGGCTGCAACCTCAGGGTCTAACAGAACTAGCTCGATACCCGAATTTACGAGAAAACAGCCTGGGGGAGCTTCCTGATTACTAAATGTCGTGAACTCCACTATTTTCCGAATCGTTTCTTTCACTGGCAACTCTTCTGCAATAATAGAATTGATGCTTCTTTTTTGGCCCTCCTCATAACGCGTAAGGGATTTCATAAACAAGTCATGCTTGTCCCCAAAGGTATCATAAATACTTTTACGATGGATACCCATGAAGTTCACTAAATCCTGCATTGAAGTCTTTTCATAGCCTTGTGCCCAGAATAGCTGTATTGCTTTATCTAGTACCTCATTAATTTCGAATTCTTTGGACCTTGCCATTGTAGTCACCTCGGATTACATTATACATGAACTCATGAATGGACAAAACGTATTTAACTGATTCCATCCCTCGCCCTATTACTCCACTAATCTGTACTCCCCTAAAATCGCTAAAATCGGCAATAAGGTACTTCTGATGCCAGTGTATGGCAGGAAAAGCCACGAGCTGGATGCTTCGTAATCTCGTTCGCCTTCATTTGTCAGAGACAGGTGAGCACATTCGAATCCAGCCTTATTTTGCGCGCGGGCTAGATTACGTAGCAGGGGCCATAGATACGATATACGGTGAGGCTTCACTGGCGTGGCGGAAGAAATCTGACCGAATATACGAGGTCCATATACATCTTCCGATCGGTATGAAATGTACATTCAATGATGAACTATCTTATCAAATGCTCTCCAGCAGGATGGAATCGAGTCACCTAACAGGACATATCCATTGGGTATACGAATTTCAAGATATGGTATAACGACGAAGCGGCCTATTCCCGATATGATCGGAAGTAGGCCGCTTCGCTTTGTCTCTTTACTCTCTACTCTTTACTCTTTAATCTCTACTCTTTTAACCGCATCATTCCTGAACAGCCAATAGCTTCTGTAGAGCTTCCAATGTAATGGAGGTCGAAGGCTGAAATGCGTGACTCTCCATATACGCCATCAGACTGTCTCTTAGGGCCCGGGCGACGGTCCGATCAGCCAGTTGATGCTGGAGGTCCATGCCGCACACAAGCAGTGAGCCCTTCCCCACTTGATATTCAAATAGATTGGCTAGCCTACGGTTATGATAGAAATTTGGGATGACCTGTACGATGGGATTGAAGGGGTACGGCTCCTCGAAGGCAATGGAGACGGAACGGTCTAATAAATCCCTCCATGGGTGCTCGGCGTACTCCCTGGAAGGAAACGATTGCAGTGATGGATGATGCTTCTCGATGTATACCCCACAAGGATGATCGGTAGTAAAATGAACCGGGCTCCAGAACACCGGATGAAATTTTCCTGGTACAGCATTCTTCAATCCGCTGTCTGAAGCCAGAAACAGTACCTTCTGCCCTGCTTTCAACCGTTCCACCGCCTCAGAGCTCAGTACGGTAGTCACATGTATGCGACCAGAATCTGATACATTCCCATCTGTACTGTACAGGAGACTGTTCTCCTCCTCTTTGTCCTTGTCCTTGTCTTTGTCCTTGTCTTCCTCCTTGTATATCCAGATTGGCCATTCATTCATCACATCGGAATTCCCCCACTGTACAGACACCGTCAGTCTGGTGTTTTCTGTAATTTTTCGGACTGCATCCGTAGTGAATTTTCCAAGTGGAATGCCTGCTCCAATAGGTATAGATCCACAAGGGATAGAGCCTTGGTCCAGCACATGATCGCTCTCGTTTTTCAGCAGCCAGTGAATGTCCGCAGCAGGTAGCTCGCAGGGACCGAATTGTGCGATCTCCACCTGTGCCTCAAATACCTCCCTATCGCTATAGATACGTTTGGGCATTCGTAGCAGGAGAACAACCGGTCCGCAGAAGCGACGAAACAGCTCAGGCTCTATCAAGCCCTTGGACTGCCAAAATGCATTGAGAATACCGACCGTTGCTGTGCTTTGGCCAGGAAAATCATGCAAATCCAGCAGCTGAAATCCGCCAAGGTCCGGTGTGCGCAGAGCCGCCTCGATCTCATCGCGATAGAGCTGAAGTGCCAGCATGCCAGAGCCTCTAACCCACTTTTGGACATCGCCAATCAGCCCTTTGCGCTCTAGGTCCGCTTGGATAACCTCCAGATTGACCGGCCTTAATGCTCCGGTATATCGTCCAATCTCTGTAACATCTGGATACACCGCGTATTGCCCTATCTCATGTGTGATGACAGGGACGTCCCTCAAGGCAGTCGCCGCTTGAAAGTCAAGCTCTGTGGATTCTGTCAGCTCGGTCAGGAAATACTGTCCTCTAGCACCTATGCCATCCACCGACTGTGCTATGAATATATCGTCTGTTCCATCCACAGGCCGATCCCAATTGGTAGTTAGCGTATAGACTCGGCGCTGATCCGTTGCTTTGAGCTCATTAACGATACGGCGCAGTAGTGCAAAATCGCCATTTAATTCATTGCCGTTACTATATACACAGAAGGACGGATGATTGCCATATGCATTCAGCAGCCTTCTCGCCTCCAGCGGTAAATACTCATAATGCTCAGTGTGTTCGCCTACAGGCATGTTCCATGTATCCATCCACATCGGCGCCTCTGCCTGTACATAGATGCCCAATTGATCCGCAGCATCAAAGGCTGCCTTCGGGGGACACCAGGAATGGAAACGAATATGATTCAAGCCATAATCCTTGATGGTCTGAAGCAATGAGACCCAGGAAGCCAGCTCCATCGGAGGATGACCGGTTAACGGGAAAATACAGCACTCCAGCGTCCCTCTCAAAAAAACTCGGCGCCCATTCACTTCCAGGTGCTTACCAACCTGGCGAAATGAGCGCATTCCGAATGTATAGTGCTGCTCACTGCTCATGATCTTCTCGCCGTCATTAGCCTGAAGCGTCAGCCTCAGATTATACAGATTGGGCACGAACTCATCCCATAGCAAAGCATCCATTCCCATATCATAGTTGATCACAAAAGATAGTCCGGTTAATGGTGGAACTACATAGCTGTACATACTTGACGGTATCTGATGTGGCCTTGCTCCCTGCTTAATGGATGCTTCTATATTCAATTCAACCTCAGCCATGGTATCCCATTCATTCTCCAAGACACCCATAACCGTTAGCTGTCGGTTGTCCACATCGGGAAATAACTGCACATGGCGAATGAAGATACGCTCCTGCGCGCGAATTTCCAGCTTCCCGATCATCCCGTTCCAGATCGTCTGCGTCTCATCTGTATAGGCACTTGGCGATGTCCCCAGCTGATGCATATCCCTGTTATCAATCCGTAGAATGATACTATTCGACTCCCCGGCAGTGACCAGATTCGTAATATCAAATTCATGAGGGGTCGAGAGACTGTCCTGGCGCCCCGCCAACTGACCATTGACCCACAAAGAAGATTCCCACATGACACGTTCCAGATGTAAGGTCATTCGTTTACCTTCCCAATCGTCCGGGAGCTTCACATGATGTTGATACCAGGCTACTCCGACATACCGATAGCGCTGCCGCAGCGAACGGATCGTGTCCGCGTCCATGAGATCACTCCAGACCTCCACCTCTCCCACTTGATTCGTAGTCAGGGTACCAGGTAATGTTACTTGCCCCTGCTGCTTCTCATCCCATGAAAGATACCACTGCCCCTGCTCGCCTATATCTGCATAGTCCAATATATAAGCCCATTGCCCATCTAAGGAAATAACCGCACAATCATGCTGTGTAGTCAAATGCATATAGAACATCCCTTCCTCTCAGCAGCTTTTGACAATATAGCGATCATCTATTGTGCTGTGTGTACTTCTGATTGTAAGATAGGATAGATCGGAAAGGAATGATAATATGGCTGTTAAACCTAACTATCCTGCTGTTCGCAAATCGAATAAGCAAGCCCCCCATCCACCAGGCATTCTGGTATCCGATCATTATCGTGAGCCTTACGGATATAAGTGCCAGCGTCCCGAGGGCACCAAGGACTGGCTAATTATGTACACGTTATCAGGCCAAGGGCGGATTCGGAATGGTAACGGAGGCTATCTGGAGTGTATACCAGGCTCAGTGACTCTCCTCTCTCCCGGAACACCGCAAGAATACTTCACTACTGAAGACATGATCTGGGAGAAAATGTGGGCTCATTTCATCCCGCGCATCACCTGGGTTGATTGGATGCCTTCCAGCAATACGGATGGACCTGTATATCAGATCAATATTACTGATAAGAGCACCCGCGCTTCCATCGAATCGGCGTTTCGCCGTGTGCTTTCCTACCGCTTGGACCCATTTGCATTGCTACGAGATGAGCTCACTCTCAACGCTCTGGAAGAGATCATTCTATTGCTCTCCGGGCTGCAGTCCGACAAGAAAACTTTGGACCCCCGCATTCGGGAGGTTCTCAATATCCTTGTGGAGCAATACGCAGAGGATCATCCGATCAAGGAGCTGGCGCACAAAGTATGTCTTTCCCCGTCAAGACTCTCGCACCTATTCAAAGAGCAGGTAGGGGATTCGATTATTGAGAGCTTGATGAAGTATAGACTCAGACAAGCCGAGAAGCTCCTGCAATATACATTCCGTCCCATCACCGAAATTGCACTGGATGTGGGCTTTCATTCATCGGACTATTTCTCAAGGCAATTCGCTTCTTATTATGGAGTAACGCCTTCCCATTTCCGTAAGCAGCATCGAGAGCAATCGTGATAGCTCATACAAGCCATACGTTAAGTACATGAAGAACATCTTTCGACGTACTATCATAGAAGACAGACCGCCTTTAATGGAGTTTTTCTTTCGTATTTTCGGATGGCTCAGCTCCGCTGAAAACATATACATTCTATCCATTAAAAAAGCCCCGTAGAATAGACTTGGCGGTCACCAAAATCTGTTCCACGGGGCTTTGCTTACTACTTCACCGCACGGCGTCGCAGAATGCAAGCACCGTTGACAGGTAGCTCTACTTGACCTGAGAGTACGTCACCAGATTCCATATTCTCATATTCCTCACCGTCCAGCTCAATCGTAACGATCGTACCTGAGAAATTCAGCAAGAACACGTAATCCGTATCACCGTCGGTTCGCAATTGCGCAGTCACACCTGCTGGGAGCTTACTTTGAAGAGCACGTGTTACCTGCTTCTCTTCAACAAGCCCTGCATAGAATAATTGATAGAACAGAGGTTCATGTACCCGAGCCGCAAGATAATAGGCTTGACCCTCGCCAAAATGATTCACGGTAAGCACTGGACGTCCCGCGTAGAAGTCATCACCATACACAGCCAGCACTTCTGCCGTCTCGGTGTGGATTAACTCACACAATTCCCGTATCTCAAACGAACCCTCAAAGCCCAGCGAATTGCCAGCATCCATCACCAAGGCATTGCGATCCTGGTCGTGCAGCCCCTCGATCTCCTCCGCCCAGATGCCGGCTACGGTCCGCAATGGACCCGGAAAGCCACCCAGATAGCACAGGTCACTTTCATTCACGATACCACTCCAGTAGGTGATAACTACAGTGCCACCCTCGCTGACGAATCTTTCAATCTTCTCCCCTGTTTCTTGCCTTAGAAGGTAAGCCATTGGCAGTAGTAATAGCTTATAGCCCGAGAAATCATCATGGGAGCCAACAATATCTACGGGTACCCCCATATCCCACAATGCACGGTAATGCTGCATCACGGTCTCCTCATAATGAAGACCACTGTTGCGTGGGCCTTGTGCGTCATTTATCGCCCAGCGATTATCCCAGTCGGCCAGAATTGCAGCTTCAGCTGGAACCAGCGTGCCGATCAAGTCTGTAAGCTGCCCCAGCGTCTTGCCTAGCTCAGCTACATCCTCAAATACACGATTGTGCTCGTGGCCAACATGATCCACCACGGCCCCATGGAATTTCTCGCTGGCGCCGCGGCTCTTACGCCACTGGAAATACTGTACGGTATCAGCCCCGTGTGCAACAGCCTGCAAGGAGGACAATTTATGCATGCCAGGTCGTTTCAGCTTGCTCACAGCCTGCCAATTCGTCAAGCTGGGCGTGCTCTCCATCAGCATGAATGGCTTTTTCTTCAATGAACGAAACAGATCATGATTGAAGGCGAACCATGAGGCTACATTACGATCCGAGGGCGCTTCGTGCCATGCCGGGTACGCATCCCAGGAAATCACGTCCAGCTCCTCAGCAAACTTATGATAATCCAGCCCATAGAACCAGTCCATCATGTTCGTCGTGCACGGTAGCTCAGGGTTGGCTGCCTTGAGCGGGAGCACCTCGTGCTTATAAAAGTCCAGTGTTTGATCGGATACAAAACGCCGCCAATCCAGATTTTGTCCATGGACAGCGTTCTCTCCGTGAGGCGCTGGCGACTCCACCTGCGACCAATCCGTATACGTGTGGCTCCAGAAGGTTGCCCACCAAGCGTGATTTAACGCCTCCATGGAACCATACTTCACCTTCACCCATTCGCGGAACGCCGCTTGGCAGTAATCGCAGTGGCACTCACCGCCCATTTCGTTCGAAATGTGCCAGCCCAAGACGGCAGGATGATGGGCATACCTTTCAGCGAGTCGCGAGTTCATAATCTTTGTCTTCTCCCGGTAGACGGGCGAGGTGTAGCAGTGATTATGACGCAGTCCATGCAGATTGCGAATGCGGTTAGCTTCGACTCGCAATACTTCAGGATACTTCTGCGACATCCAGGCTGGTCTTGCACCACTAGGTGTAGCGAGCCATGCATAGATGCCATTCTCTGCAAATGTGTCCAAGACATGATCTAACCACTCGAACTCAAAGCGTCCTTCCTCCGGCTCCAGTGCTGACCAAGCAAAGATCCCCACAGACATTACGTTACAATTTGCCAGCTTCATCAGCCGAATATCTTCTGCGAAAATCCGAGGATCATGCAGCCATTGCTCAGGATTATAATCTGCACCATGCATGAATACTGGAAGCTTGTTACTGATCGGCGCGACTTTATGTGACATCTTTATTCATCTCCCCTGTTGTCTATGAAAAAGAGAAAGAGGGGACTAGCCCCTCAACCTGTGCTCATCACTTGGCAAGAAAAGCATCAATCTGCGATTGCATCTCTTGCTGAACTTTATCGATTCCCGCGGCCTTGAGCTGAGAATTCAGGGCTGCCAGTCCTTGATCCAGATCCTGAATGAGTCCGTACTCAAGCGGAATGCCGTAGCGCACCATAACATTACTAATATTAGCTACTTCGGACTTCACCTTGGCATCGTCGAATACAAATGTCTCCAATGGATAGTGGTATACATTTTCCTGCCAATTGTTAAAGATGTCGTCTGCTTCTACTGGATAAGAGGAGTCCTGACGATTCAAATAGGAGTTCCAGCCCCAGTTCGAGAATCCTGTGTAGTTACTTGCACTTGGTCCTGGTGAGAACTTGTCATCGCCTTCCGGGTTGTAGTGCGTACCAGCAATACCGTACATCGTTAAATAATGAATCTCCTTGTCGTTCTGTAGCAGATCAATCAGCATTAATGCCTTCTCTGGCTGCTTGGTAGTCGCGTGAATAGCGATCCCGTTCTGCGTCGAAATGGCCCCAAGCTTCTTGCTGCCAGGTGTAATATCTGCAATCGCATATTCTTGCTCTGGTGTATCGCGACGGGCTTCCGCCAAATTGAATGCCGTTGTACCGAGATTGTGTGCGTACGAGGATACCTTACCAGCCTTCATGTCTTGCCAGATATCATTCTTATTGGTCACCACATTCTTCGACCATGCTCCGTTATCAGACAAATCTTTATAATAGCCTAGCAGGGATTTGAATTCTGCAGTTTCATATACATTGAACACCTTGCCAGTCGTATCATCCAGCTTGTAGGCCAGCGGAATACGCAGATCGACAACCTTGAAATCATTATTTTGCTCCAGTGCAATCTGATCCAGCTCATGCCATCTCCAGCCATCAGCAGCTTTTGCCCCAAAAGCCGTAATTCCCTTCTCATTCGCCGCAACCGTCTTCAGATAATTCGCATAGGTATCCAAGCTATTAATAGCTGGCAAGTCGTATTTCTTGCGAAGATCCTCACGGTACAGTACAACCTTGTTGGTGATCTCCAGATTATTGTTAGGAACCATATACAATTTGCCGTTGATTTTTGCCTGATCCCACGATACCTTAGGCATTTTCTCCCACGTTAGTGGCGCATTTTTTTGCAGCATCTCATCTGTAATTTCCAGGAATCCGCCTTTAATGGCCTGATCGTTATAGTAAGCCCAGCTTGAGGTATATACCAGATCAAAATCTTCATTTGCGGCAAATTTCAATGGATATTTCTGATTCCAATCGGACCAATCCAGGAACTCCACTTCGAGAGTCGCATTCATTTTTTCCTTCAGCTTCTTGTTCAGCTCAGCGAAGACAAGATCATAATCAACCGGCTTTCCGCCAAGAAGGATCATCTTGAGCTTAACCTCGCCTGCTGCTCCCGACGCTCCCGAGCCTTCGTTTGCAGTATTCTCATTACTTCCCCCGCAGGCCGCCAGGACAGCAGACAAGACCAAAATAAGGGCAAGCAGCACTACAGTAGATTTAGCAGATGTATACTTATGTCTCATGGTCGTAACCCCCATCAAATATTGTTAACAATATGAACTCATCCTTTTACAGCACCAATCGTAAGACCCTTCACAAAATAGCGTTGAATAAACGGATACAGGAGAAGAATCGGGCCAATCGCCACAATAGTCATCGCCATTTTAAGGCTTTCTGTAGGAATCTGGAGATTCACGACCGCCCCCGACGAGATCATTGCCTTTCGCATACCATCCATATTCCCTAACATCTTGTACAAATAATATTGCAGTGGCATCAGATCTTCTTTCGTTATAAATAGCATGGCATGATACCAGTCATTCCAATACCCTAGAGCTATGAACAAACCGATCGTTGCCAATGCAGGCTTGGACAACGGGAGAATGAGACGCGTGAAGATCAGGAAATCTCCTGCTCCGTCAATTTTTGCAGATTCCGTAATGGCTTCTGGAATACCATGCATGAAAGACTTCATGACGATAATATAGAAGACATTCATCAGCATCGGCAATACCAATACAAGAAACGTATCATTCAAATGCAGATAATTAACAATCATTAAGTACCATGGAACCAAGCCTCCGCTGAACAGCGTGGTGAAGAAGAAGAAGAATGAAAATCCGTTCCGCCACTTAAAATCTCTTCGCGCCAGCACATATGCCGTCATCGACGTCAGGAACAAGCCAATGACCGTTCCGACAACCGTCACGCTGATCGTGACTGCATAGGCTTTTATCAACTGCTCTGGAAATTCGAAGAGCAGGCTGTATGCATCCAGTGAGAACACCGAGGGAATGAGTTGGTATCCGTTCTCGATGATGCTGCTCTCCTCCGTCAGTGACGACGAGAGTACGAGGATGAATGGAACCAGGCAGATGAGCGAGATGATCGCGAGCAGGAGGTAACCAATAATCTGAAGCAGCCATTCATCGGCGCTTCTCCTACTCACCGTGCTACTTGTTACTTGTGTACTCATGTTGAATTACTCCTTTCTAAGCACCTGTGCAAACCTGCTCTAGAACAACGCGCGGTCCTTATCATATTTACGTACAGCATAGTTAGCCAGCAGAATAGTCACGAACCCGAGTACCGACTGATAGAATCCGACAGCTGAGGACATTCCGATATCATTGGCTGTAGTTAACGAGCGGAACACGAACGTATCAATGAC
This sequence comes from Paenibacillus massiliensis 2301065 = DSM 16942, assembly GCF_000377505.1. Taxonomy (GTDB): domain Bacteria; phylum Bacillota; class Bacilli; order Paenibacillales; family Paenibacillaceae; genus Paenibacillus; species Paenibacillus massiliensis. The sequence goes on from NZ_KB898185.1 coordinate 664,307, forward strand.
ATCGGTGTTTCCGAACAAGAGGCCATTGTTGCCGACCATATTGTAGAACATCCCAAAATCACCACGGAATATGTTGCCAACTGCGAGAAGCACCAGAATGATGACCGTTGGATACAGATTCGGTATCGTAATCCTGAAGATGCGTTGGAACACATTGGCACCATCAATCTCAGCAGCTTCATACATCTCTGTATCAATGCTCGTAATGGCTGCCAAATACATAATGGAGCCGTAGCCGACCGCTTTCCAAGCTGCTACAAGCACCAGCAAAAATGGCCAATAAGCAGCCGTGTTATAAATATCCACCGGTTCCATACCCACGGCTTGCAGCACAACGTTAATCATGCCGAAATCGTAGCTGAACAGATTGTAAGCAATGGCGCCAACAACGACCCAGGATATAAAATAGGGCAGAAATAGCATGGTCTGAAAGATTTTTCTGAACCATTTGTTCGCCACCTCGAACAGTAAAATCGCCATCGTGATTTGCAGCACGTTATTCACAATAATAAAGGCGATATTGTATAAAGCCGTGTTGCGGGTCACCTGCCATGCCTGACCTGATTCAAAGAAAAAACGAAAGTTGTCCAGCCCATTCCAGGGGCTGCCGAAGATCCCACCTTCGTACGTGAATTGCTTAAAGGCCATAACTACCCCAGCCATTGGAACATAAGCAAACACAAGAAAGAACAGCAGACCTGGTGCCAGCATGAGCAACAAGGTACGATATTTTACCACGTCACTCCAAAAGCCGCTTCGATTCATAGATGTCACCTCTCATGTAACCGTATAAGGTTAGCGTTTTCATACTCTGATTATAGGCTGTATGAGAGCTCCTACGGCATTAAGGCAAGCAACTAAATATTATACTCATTCTACGATTCGAACGAAAAAGCGTCAGAGCCTGATCGCTCTGACGCTAGCCGCAATTATATATTGTGTTTTTTTCGATATTCCCCTGGGGACATTCCCGTTGCTTGCTTGAACTGCCGATTGAAGTAAATGATATTCTTATAGCCGACTCGCTCGGCAATCTCATAGATCTTAAGTGATGGCTCCGCCAGCAGCTCGCATACGCGCTGCATGCGCTGCTCAAGAAGAAAATCACTGAAGTTCATGCCCGTGTCTTCCTTGAACAGATGCCCCAGGTAGTTCGGCGAGAAGTTAAAATAGGCTGCGACCTCCTTGAGCGTCACCTTGTATTCAATTCTCAGCTTGACATAATTCAGAATTTCCTCAATTAGCTTCCGATTGGAATTCGACCGCTTGATGAACAACATCTCAGACAGTTCAAAAAAACGTCGCCTCAACCAGGACAAAATGTCACTAACCGTCTCAAACTGAAACAGCACCGCTGGTTGATGGGATTCCCATTGAAGTAGCTCATACAAATTTTCCTTCAATTGCTGTAGCTCGGCATGCAGCTTGGAAGTGATTCTAATGATCAGATTATACACATCATCGAGCTGGTGAATGGGGCGGTTGTGCCCAAAAATCTGTAGCAGACAATCATCAATGCCCACCAGGTCATAAGACATTATGGCCTTTAGCATGCGTTCAATCGTCTCATCCAAATTCTCAAGGGGCTGATGATGTAATGGCCTCTCAGCCACGTCACGGATCAGTCGATTTTTACCGACTAGCCATTTGGCATTTAGCGCAGCTATCGCTTGATCATAGGATTCAGGAAGCTGTCTCCAATCATCGGTAGACTTGCCACACCCAACGGTTACTGTCAGCGGAAAGGCGGTAGCTACGGTGAGGATCATTTCTTCCAGCAGGACATTATTTTCCTCTTCCGTCCCTCTTGCCAGTAGAACAAATCTATAATCCGATGGACTGGCGATGATCGTTCCCAGCCCATTTTCCACAGCGAAATTCTCAATAGACCTGAGTATCTCACTGGATAATTGGTCACGCTCATTCAAGGGTATATCACGCATTTTCCACTCCACATCATCCAACTCAATGACAGCCACTGCAGCTCCGCCGAGGACAATCGGCGCTATGATCTGTTGTACATGCTCCTCAACCTCCCTGTGCGATCGCCCACGCAGCCAGCGGAGAAGAAGCGCCTGACTGGCCAACGACAATACCTCATCATCAGACCTCATCTTCTCCCACTCCTGTCTGATCTCGCTACATAACTCAGCCAGCATCTCCTGCAGCTCGTGGTCATCCACAGGCTTCAGTAAGTAACCAGATGCATGGAGAGACAGCGCCTCTCGTGCATAACCAAAGTCCTCGTGCCCGCTAATAAATATGATTTTAATTCGTGGATTCATTTCCTTCGCTTTTCGTGCAAATTCGGTCCCTGTCATAATTGGCATTCGGATGTCGGATATCAGCAAGTCAATCCGATGCTCCTTCAATATGTCTAGCGCAGCGAAGCCACTGTTCGCCGTCGCAACCACATGAAGTGCCAAGCCGCTACCTGCCACTCTGCGTCGAAGCCATTCCAGGTCGATTCTCTCATCATCAACGAGCAGGGCATTTACAATCATGTCGTCTCCTCCATTCAGCAAGGCTTAGGATATTTCTACATCCGAAGATGGATCTGCAGGTAGTAATATGCGCACCGTTGTACCTCCACCGTACACGCTTCCGATCTCGATCCCATATTCCTGGCCATACCGGAGTTTAATTCTTTCGTTGACGTTCTTCAGCCCATACCCGCCTTCCTTCCCGGCTTCAGTAAGTATGGAATGAACCGTGTCCGGCTTCATGCCAACACCGTTGTCAATCACTTCAAGCTCAATAAGGCTACCTACCCTTCGCCCCGTAATCCGGACTGCGATGGTGTCCCCATACCAGGCATGCTTGAATACATTCTCAACACATGGCTGCAGGATCAGCTTAATGACCGGAATTTCTAATATGTCAGGGTCCACGTCTTTAGTAAAGGTAAAGGCATCAACATATTTGACTCTCTGAATATTCATATACGTCTCCACCTGCTCCAGCTCCTTGCCAATGGGTATGAGCACATTCCCCTGGTTGAGCGTAAGACGATAAAATTTCGACAACCCCTTAACCATTTCAGTAACTTGAGCGGTCTCTCCAAGGTTTGCAAGACTGCTAATCGTAGACAATGTGTTGTACAGAAAATGTGGATTAATCTGCGCCTGTAGCGCGTCAAGCTCAGCCTGTTTACGGCGAATGCCCTGTATGTAGACATTACTGATTAGCTCTTGAATATTCGTAGCCATAGCATTGAACGCATCAGCAATACGACTGAACTCGTCGTTGCCATGGATACGAAGCCGCTGCTCAAACCCGCCGCTTTCAAACGTTCGAACAAGCGATATGATTTTCCCCATTTTCCGGCCTGAAAGTCTGGCTAACACGTAGCCGATCAACACCATCACCAGAAAACTGATGGTACACACAGCCAGGATGACCCATTGAAGACGACGGGCATCCTTTCGCAAATAGTCTTGGGGCACCCAGGTTTCGATGACCAGATCCGTTCCAGCTACCTCCTCCTTCAGGGTAAGATAGGAGCTAGCTTGCTCCAGTTCCACCCCCGTGCCACCACGCTCGTACAACACCACACCTGTAGTCCCCTCAACGAGCCGCATAGTGATACCATCTTCCTCCGGAAACGACACATGGTCCCCAACCAAATCACCGAGCCCGACTGTAATTCGCAGCGTACCGCTGACCTGATAATCGTTAAAAGACAACATCCGGCGCACATGAGAAATATGGCTTAGCTCCTGATCCGACTCAACCTGCATCCAGCGATTGTCGCGTCCGTTCAAGATCGCCGGCAGCCAATCGCTATCCTTAATCTCATTCGAGGATAAGATATAATAATCGCTCTCCTGCAGCGGCTTCGACAGGTCATCCCCCTCTACCACATTCAGATCACTATTATTGGCGTATAGGATGATGCGTATCGGATTACCAAATAACTGCAAGGGTGCTTTCATTTGTGGAACGATGTGATCCAGCATGGTCAGATACATTTCATAGGGATCGCCTTTCTTCTGCAGGGCACGCTGAAAAGCTGCGCTGCTGAACAGCGTGTCGGATATGCGCTGAATCTCGTCTAATTGGTACTTCAGGTTACCACTTGTCTGGGTCATTACTGTCCGAATGTTGGACTCAGCAATCTCTGTGCGCGACTCCGTCAGTACTATAAATGAGAAATAGCCGATGGCCACATCGGTTACGAGGACAAGCAACAGGTAGGAGATCATCATTCTGTACGTATAAGGGATTATTTTCTTTTTATGTATCACTCGGCTCAAATCTGTCCCCACCTCATCGCTTGGATTATCTACAGGTCTCTAATGGGGTAAATGGCTTATCATGCGTCCTTGCTCCATACGCCTCATAGGCCGATCTCATTGATCGGCCTTATTGGCTACCTAAGCTACCTTAATCATATCATTCGGTCATATCTCATCGGTAGCATCTCAACCAGTCACACCTCATCATTATATCCAACTTCATAGATTCATGGCATGGAGTTAACCAATGAAAAGTAATACTATATCTACGAGGGTTACCCCATTCTCATATTTCCATAAATTCAATCAGTTCACCATACACTACAGAGAAGCCAGTTGGCCTATGAATCTGAAGGAAGCTTTGTTGCCAATGGTCTGTAGCGATGCCATCAAGACTCACTACATAGCTCTTACCTGGCAACATGTTAGGAAGTGTGATGCTCGTGTTCCCTCCGTCTGGTTCATGTACTGTTAATGTATACCCTGTCAAAGTGTAGCTAGGAATACTATCACGAATGGTAATACTTAGCTCAAGCCCATCCTTTTCCGGCTTCCAGGCAGCGCTTAGTTCCAATGGAGAGCCCAATTCTCTCAGCACCTCATAGGACGGCTTTGGCATTCCGTAGCAATCCATAGATCCATGTATACGCTGTCGAAGTCTTCCCTCTCCATCCTCACCCATCTGCGTGCGATAGTCGTTCAAGCTGAAATAGATGAGTGCTGCAATGCCAGGGTGCTTGCGGTACTCCAGGGTATTCTCTACCAGAATCTCTCCACGTCGTGCATCTCCACCTGAAAATGCTGGTTCACACAATCCGAATTCCGCTACAATAATAGGTTGATCAGGATAGTCCTCGCCTATGCTCCGAATGACGGCAGGGCGCTCCAGATCCCCATGCCATGTTCCAATATAATCATTCCACATAATTACATCGCCCACCCCGGTTGCATCTAGCCCAGGATTCTCATGAACCGTATTAGATACGTAGTTAATGAACCTTGTATCATCTATTTCGTGCACCAGCGATTTTAGCTTCCTGAAAAAGTGAACCGTAACTGGAGACTGTCCATTGACCTCATTACCTAATCCCCAGGCATAAATACAAGGATGGTTATAATGGCGATGGATCATCTCCGAGGCGTGCTGTATGGAGCGCTCCAGCCAGGTATCATCAGGATCTGCTGGTGTCTGCCAATGCGGAATCTCCTCCTGCACAAGCAAGCCATGACGATCACACCAGTCCAGAAGCTTGCTATCTTGCTGCCAATGAAAACGGGTAATTACGCAATTCGCATGCTTGATATGTTCAAGCATCTCAATCCATTGCTCTTCCGTCTCTGCCATTCCGTGATCTGGATGCGACCCTGGCATCCACTCTACACCCATTAATCGCACAGGCTCTCGATTCAATAGCAGCAGATTACCTTGTGCTTGAATCTCCCTAAAGCCTATGGTTCCCTTCCATTCATCGGTCATGAGTCCTTGGCATGTTAAAGAGATGGAGACGGTATATAGGTGGGGATGATCAAAATGCCACAAATGCGGTCGCTCTACTCGGATCTCGGGTAGCTGTACTGGATTCCCCTTCGGTATTATCTCTATTTCTTGCTGAGCAATAAGGCTGTCTTCTCTGAAAATGCCTATCTTCATTGTCAAAGGTACGTCCAATTGGGCGGATTTCTCCGTAGTTAAAAAAACATCACCAGATAATACACCATAGGCAGCACTATCGCCCTCATCCGTAAATACAGGTACAGCCTTGAGCTTGGTATAATCCATCGCATATTGTCCTGTGACGATCAGCGATACGCCGCGAATAATCCCGCCATCATCAGGCCAATCGAAGCTATTGCTTAACGGAAGCGCCGTCATGCTGTTCTCATTATTGACTGACACCACGATCAAATTGTCTTGACCAGGAGCAATAAGTCCTGTCACATCCAATACAAAGGAGGTGTAGCCGGCATTGGCATGCTCACCTGCATGCTGCCCATTAACCCAGACCGTGGCATCGTGGTAGACAGCATCGAATTGTAATCGGAGCAGCTGCCCTTCCCATTCCGGTTGACCAAATAAGGAATAGGAATACCAGCCCGTACCTCTGAACTCCTCCAGCCCTTCCTGTACGTTCCAGGTGTGTGGGATGCTGACTTCTTGAGCATCTGGAAGCCCATGCTCATACCAGTTCTGCATGCTTCCTTCGCTCGTAGGGTCTACTTGGAACTTCCAAATCTCGCTAAGGGGATAACTGAATCTCGCCATGATTGATTTCCTCCATACTCTTTCTGATTCGCTATGTCGTGCCTCTGCTCTATTGAGTACTGCTGCCTTTATATCTTTGCATGAAAGTATGGAGTTGAAATAGTTCAATCATGCTGAAAAACAGAAGGATTATGCTACAATTCTCTTTTTGCCCATTTTTTTAAATAAGAAGCTGGCAAGAAGTAAAGCTGTGCTTACAGCGGCAAAACCCAGCCAATTCAAATACAGGACAGATGTACGGCTGATGACCAGCCCACCTAATCCAGATCCCAGTGCAAAGCCAAATTGAATGAACGAAGTATTTACGCTCAGGGCAATGTCGGGATTTCGAGGCGCTAAAGTTACCAGATATAGTTGCTGCGCAGGGGAAATACTCCACGTTGCTAGCATGAAGATCATTAAAACCAAGATCAATACATAGAGATTGACACCGGCTAGAGCGAATAAAAGAAGTGTCGCCCCTTGTAACAGCAGCCCCAGACAAATTGTAAATTTCGAGCCCTTGGCATCTGCCAGCTGTCCACCCACTTTTGACCCAACGAAGCTACAAATTCCCGCCAGGAACAGAACCCCGCTAATTTCCGTAATAGACAGTGAGGATGTGGCTTGCAAGAAAGGCGTAATATAAGTGAACAGTGTAGAATAGCCTCCGACATACAATAAAGTAATGACCAGGGCAGTCAGAACCGTTGAACTCTTCAGCATAGAGAGCTGCATTCCGAGCGTAACTTTTTCTTCTTCTTTGATTGCCGGAACCTTGTTATAGATGATAACTAATGGCAGAATGCTTAGTACACCAATGAAAATAAAAAGATTCCTCCATCCAAACATCTCACTAAAAAATGTGCCAATAGGAACGCCGAGCACTAGCGAGCTGCTAAGCCCCATCAGAATAATACCGATGGCGTTACCTCTTTTCTCATGTTCCACGAGTCGTGTCGCTATTGCCATGGCTACTACGGTAGTGATACCTCCACTAGCTCCCTGAATCATTCGAATCCATAATAATGTTTCGTAGGAGAGATCCACCAGCATCATTCCGTTACTCACGATAAACACACCCAGAGTGGACATTAATAGCTTCTTGCGATCTATATTGATCGTGAGTGCAATGAGAATCGGTGTGATCATGGCCGCTGCGAGAGCAAACACCGTCACCAGCAACCCTGCCTCGGAGGTAGATACTTTCAAGTCCGTAGCGATCATCTCAATGACTCCAGTAATAATGTATTCAATGGTCCCGATCAGAAAAACAGCCAGTGCGAGGACATAGATGATCAGTTTGTTTTTCAATCCACTCACTCCTCCTTGCCCAGTTCGCTATATCGTATTGGAATTTGTATTTCTATCAATTGTGCATCCTGTTCTGAAGTTAACGAATAATACAGCTCCCTACCGGATTCGCTTTCCTTGATCTGATAGTGATGTCTCTCAATCCATCTAGCTAAATGAACACAAGCTGCACAATCAAAATGAGTATTGGAATGAAAAGCCATCGTGGCCATCATCGGCTCAGGAGGAAGAGTCCGTAGCTGAAAAGGCTCTGGGTACGATCGCAGCTCACAGGTTACAAAATAACCGACTTCAAATTCAAACTCATCCTCTTTTCCGTCGATTTCTTTCCACAAAACAACCTGCGGACCTTGAATCCATTGGCGAATTTCCTTTGTTAATAACTGCTCCAACCGACAAAGCAAATCTGGAATGTCCTCTTCTCTCCCGCATGCGGTCTGAAAAAGAAACTGCCTGGTCTCTTCTGCTTTGACTCTGACGTCTTGCTCTGTCTCAAATTGTCCCTCTTGTTCTATAAGCTGCATACGCTCCTCAATCCTGATGAGTCTGGCTTGTTCCATGTCAATGATTTGCTGGATTTCACTTCTTTTCAGCTTGAACATCCCCTGGATGTTCTCCAATGAAATATCTTCCTGCAGCAGCTGTGCAATTTGTGGCAATGTGAAGCCCAATTCCTTGTAGATTAAGATTCGATTGAGCTCCAGAAGCTGATCAGCGGAATAGTAACGATAGCCAGTATCGTGATCCACCCTTCTCGGCTTCAGTATCCCAATCTGGTCATAATAACGAAGTGTTTTTAAGGAGACCTTACTTAGCCTTGCAAACTCACTGATTTTAAACAAAATATCACCTCCGCTCTAAATATAATAGGAGTATATAGGTTCCCGTGCAGGGGAAAGTCAAGTACGGAGTAGTACTAGCCATATCACACTGTCCTTTAGCGAACAAAAGGATGCCACTGATCACGGCATCCTCTTGGTATTCATTCATTATAAATGATTGAATCTTAACAGCCTAAGTTCAATCAATAAAGTACTTTATTGTCGTTTGGCACTTATTTATAATTCCGAAATGCATTTGGGTCCTCTTGGATATTCTCCAGATATACAATCTTGCCTGCTTCATTCAGCCTGGCAATGTCAATGCCGGTTCTGGCATATACTGTGCCATCTGCAGCTTGCCCACATACGGCCCAATTTGTCCGGTAGCTGCCGTCCGGCTGCAGTTCCCATTGATCCCACATATGCTTGACATCACTGTTGTACTCATAGAAAGCCTTCATAAAGCCTTCAAAGCCTGTTCTAGTCGTACCGTTAAGTACGATCTCGGCATCAGGTGTGAACATGGAGAGCAGATCGTCCATCGCACGTTGCTCTGTGCGGGAAGCGTCAAACAAGCGGAAATAGTTATTCAAAATAGTAGTCATGATGTTCCTCCAGGTAAAAGTGTTTCATCTTAGTTCGATAAATTTCGAACCAACGTTAATCACAATAACATAACCGTTAGCCCATCACAACCCTCAGTTCGAAAATAATCAAACATTGAAACAGCAAGCCCCCTGTGTTACCGTAATGTTATGAGAACACCAACGATCCCAGATGCCACTACCCTAAAGCTGACGACCGTCTTCAACGCACTTGGAGATCCGATTCGCATGAAGATCGCCTATTGCTTAGCTAGCTCAGGCGAGAAGAACTGTTCCGCCTTTGAAGTAGGTCATATATCCAAATCAACGTTGTCCCATCACATCAAGATTTTACGAGAAGCAGGAGTCATTCAACCACGAATTGAAGGAAAGCAACATTACTACTCTATTCGGAAGGCGGATTTGAATCATCGTTTCCCTGGAATTGTGGACCTGATTATAGCTGAGGGCGGGGAAGAAAAGTAGCAACGCTAGTATGTTCATTCAGATAGCAAAAACTCTGCCAGCAACTAGCCAGCAGAGCTCTGTTTAATTCTTATAAAAAGTTAGGTGTATAGTTGGTATTGCCCAGCATTTGATTCACAATATACACCAGATCATCATCGTTTATGTTTCCATCCAGAATTTGATCTGCACTATGATTGATTGTATCCGTATCGGCAGCGGCACGTCCAAAGTAATACCCATCGATCGCAAGATCAACCAGTGTGTATTCGCCAGAATGATTAACGTCCAGAACGTCAGCTAGCTCTACGGTTACCGTATCACTTCCGCATGCATCTCCCTCCAGATTCCATTCGGTGGTTGTATTCGCTACACGACAGTACAAGGCACTCACATCGCCCATACCAACGGCTTTTGCTCTGAAGTTCAGATTCAAGAAGATCTTTTCTCCAGTAATCCCGTATTGCTCACCTTGACTAGCAACGATGAAGCGGATGTTGCCATTCTCATCCGTTGTCGTGTTGTAGACTTTAAAGCCCTCAACTTCATCAAATCCCACGTATTCGAACCGTTCTGTGTCATACTTTATTTTGAAATCTTCTGCATAGATCCCACTGACACGATTAAGAGAAATAGCCGCTATAAATTCATCCCCGACCTTTACAGTATCTTCAGCAATCGTAACATTCAGCGCAGCGGCACCTTCAAGGGTAGCCTGTGGGGTTGCAGAGACTTCCACGGAGCGGACGGATTCCTTTCCGTTAACTGTAGCAGTTACAACAAAATAGTAAGTTGTCTCATTAGTAAGACCTGGGACAACATAGTTACCATAAGTATCCTTTGTCACCGTTACTGTATCTGTGTACTTGCCAGACTCTGTTCCATATCTGATGGTGTAGCTGTCAGCTTCTTGAATCTCATCCCAATTCAGTGTAACTTGACCGTCTCCAGGGGTAGCTCCAAGATGATCAGGCGTATAAGGATCCAGCAATTCTCCATCCGCATCAATATCTATGGCATCCAGTGAAAAGTTACCACTTATGCTATTCGTTGTTAGCTTTACTTCATGAACCCCAGGTGGTAGATCTAAAGCTTCAAACACAACAACTTGATACTGATTTTTTCCAATACTAGGATTGTAAGTAGATGTTATTCCATCAATCTCTATATTCACATTGTTTACTCGATTATCCCAATGCAAATCAATAATTCGCAACTTGGTTCCAGAGAATTTGATTTTTATCGCATTACTTGTTGGTCCAGATAGTTGCGTAAAGTGGCCTGTTCTAGCATAAACCGTATTAGCTTCTGCAGTCTTTATATCTTCCCAACTACTACCTTCATACTTAATGAATGGATTCATATCGTCATATCTGGTCCAACCCGGTTCAGCGGAAGTTAACTGATCACCGACCGACGCTGCATACGTATTTGAAATCAGAACAAAGCTAGCTGCAAACATGAAAATGCCTAACAACATACTTACCTTTTTCATAAAACTTACCTTCACAAAAGTTCCTCCTACTAGGGTTAATTGATCCGTTACTAACGTAAATGAATTGCTTGAGATTGTCTAAACATTAACTTGCTGATCTATAAATATATACTATAATTTTGAATATTTATTTTTTATTGGATGTTATATAGATAGCAAAACCCTGACGTTCACACTGTACGGTTTTGTAACAACTTTAGTATGTCATATATATTTGACATATCTTTAATAAAGATATACCTAAGAGCTAACTTTCTTGTCATTTATATATGACATAATAGGAGGGTTTATGAATAAAATCAGTGAATTCAGAAAGAAATTAGGCTTGTCTCAGCTTGCTCTCTCTCAGAAGGTTGGCGTTGCTAGACAAACTATTAATCTAATTGAAAATGACAAATACAATCCTTCACTGGATTTATGTATTAAAATAGCTAAAGCCCTAAACACTGATTTGAACACACTTTTCTGGGAGGAAAATTAATGGAAGCGAATCATTTTGAGAAAAAATGATAAAGCATTTTATTGGTTATGTGGAAGATAGAGATGAGTACCAACTTGAAGCGATCAACCGTATTTTAGCTGATGCCTGTCTGTATGCCTTTTATCTGACAACTATTCTAATGCTTATAAATTTGATTATAGATACTGCACATCACACATTTAGCTTCGGGACGATGTCATTATTCATTGTGCAACAATTTATATCTTACTTCACTGTATATAAACTCAAAAAAACAGGGATAGCTGAAACTGAGTATGATCTTGAAAAGGACTACAATAATAAAATACATGTCTTTAAGGTAAAATGTATTATATATGGTATTAAATGGATTTTTAGCATGTGATAGAATTTCTGTTTCCTACTATAGCTAATCGGACGATCACAATTAATTGGTTCTCGATGGTTGTTTGGATTATTGCCGATACAGCCTTTGGATTGTGGGTGTATTTTCAACAGAAGAAAAATATCAAACTGTTCAAAGATAGCTAGATTTCAGCTCTACATAACAATTCAATATAGATAAGCTTGTGTAGGTGTGGAGGCAGTTCACCTCGAGCATGGCTATTCTTGACGGACTCAATTATCATATAATAGTGTGTATTGTCTCTGATATATAATTATAGGTGCTCACATAAAGGCAAAAAAAGCTCTTCTAGCATAGCCAGTAGAGCTTTTCATGTGTTAGTTATAATAGATACTTATCTGTAGCAAGCATACAATACTATTTCAATACGCCGCTTAGGCTACCACCTTTAGCAAATAACGGATCAATTCGCTTCTCGACAGCTGGCTCCAAAATCAGTGGAGGGGCATGATGTGGCTTCGTTCTGGCATCAATAATGAGATTGTCGCAGCCCCAATGCTTAAAGGTACTGTCAGCATTCACTCCATAAATATCATGAGAAGGATTACTCCGAGTGAAGGTCGTCCACAGGAAATTATCAAGCTTCTCACTGACAAAAGAGCTACTGTCACATAGAACGATTAGCGGACAGCTGGACAAATTACCACGCATATTAATGGCATTCGTCAGTTCATCCAGCTGCTGCTCTGCATCTGCATACGTATTGAACGCCGGCCCTTCGATCGCCACCATACCCGGAAGGATGAGCCGTGGATTGACGTAATTCCTTAGCTCCTTCAGCTGTTCTGGAACCTCTGTACACAAGTCACGCTTCTTGTCGCCACAAGCTGCAAATATGACTTTACTTCCCTGATTCAGTCCATTACCCGAATAATCTAATGTATCAATAGTTGTGTTGGTCTGAAAATGAATATCTCGCTTCAGATCAATGCGCTCCAGCACATAAGATAAGAACTGAGATATGTTATGAGTGCTGAGCGGCTGCTCTTCCTCTGCTGCAATGAATAAATATTTGGCAAGACTCAGTTGGTTGGTACCCAGAATTCGGTTAGCGATGGTGAGCAGTTCAGCCGGTTGCTTTACCTTCGTGTACGGAGTATAGCGTTCATAGCCAACTGCAAGCAGCAGTGGGTGTACCCCCGCAGCATCAACAGCATGTACCTCTTTTACCCCTGGAATCTCCTGCCTGATGGCCCCGCCTGTCAGCTCATGAATGAGTGCTCCGAACGTGGTGTCTTCCTGCGGTGGCCGGCCAACGACGGTGAAGGGCCAGATGGCATTCTGTTTAGCATAGACTTTGCGGATGCGCATCATAGGAAATGGATGAGTTAAGCTATAATAGCCCAGATGATCACCAAAAGGTCCCTCAGGCTTTGTTTCGCTAGGATGAATTTCTCCAGTAATCACAAAGTCCGCATCCCGGCTTATACAGTAGCCGGCCTCATCATATCCATACCTGAACCTTTTTCCAGCTAACAGTCCAGCAAACAGCATCTCGCTTAATCCCTCTGGTAGCGGCATCACAGCTGATACAGTATGTGCGGGTGGTCCGCCGACGAAGATGCTTACTTTAAGCGGCTCCCCTTTACGATTGGCCTTATGCTGATGAACTCCGATGCCCCGGTGAATTTGATAATGCAGACCGAGCTCCTTGTTCGTTTCAAATTCATTGCCTGTGAGCTGTACACGGTACATCCCAAGGTTAGCTTGCATGATTCCTTGCTTGTCAGGGTCCTCACTATATACTTGCGGCAACGTAATGAAAGCCCCACCATCCATTGGCCAATGCTTAATCAACGGAAGGTCGGTTATTTGGATTTCTTTGAAGCCTGATAGGACATTTCCTTGCTTGAGTGGTAGAGCTTTAATGGCCGACGTAGCATCGGAAATATGCCGAAACGGGGTCTTTAAAGCCTTCATCGGATCATTGCGCAAGGCAATGATATTCTGTGTTGATTCCCAGGTATCCCTAAAAATAAATTTGCCCCGCTCCATTGTGCCGAACAGGTTAGATACCGCCTTATAACGCGATCCCTTGATATTCTCGAATAAAAGGGCGGGACCTCCCGCTTCAAACACTCGCAGGTGAATGGCCGACATTTCAAGCAGTGGGTCTACTTCTTCTCGTATGCGAATGAGATGCCCATTTTGTTCCAAGTCCTTTATGCATGCCTCTAGTGATGTATAGATTGTAAGACACTCCTTTCATGAGCTACCCCTATATGCCATTAGCAATTCTATTGCAGGAAAATAAACATTTTATTTTACCCTTCCTCTATAGTACTTATATGTGAATAATATCTCAACCTAGTCACTACTTACATAACCCATGTTCTCGCCTAGAAGAGGCTCTCATTAGACATGGAAGAAGTTCTTTTAGGTCAAGAGAGGCAGTCATCTCCCGCAATGTGATGAATTGAGTCCAATGAGAATGGTACAGTACAAAGCTATCCGATGGCAAATGATGATTATGAAATGGTATACTTACATGAAAAAAGTAGCTTATGTCATGAATCTTATTCAAGATTACAGATAATCAACATTCATGGAGGGAGGTAGAGACTTGGAGTCTATCAGCATTAATGATCGTTGTCCTGTAGAGTTTGCTGTGAGTCTGATCGGCGGAAAATGGAAGCTTTTAATATTATATCGGCTAATGACGCATTCAACCATTCGCTTCAATGAGCTGCAAAAGATGCTTGCGCCCATAACCCATCGAACATTAACACGACAGTTAAGAGAGCTAGAGGAATCGGGCCTGCTTAACCGCGTTACTTATCCTGTAGTGCCACCCAAGGTCGAATATTCACTTTCCGATAAAGGCAAAAGTCTTGCTACAATACTTACACATTTAGAGGACTGGGGATTACATCATATGAATTAAGTAGGATTAATCCCTCTAACATCCTGTACGGAGGCTCCTACTCTCCATGCCCAGAGCTTTACTCCCGGCTAAGTCCAAGATGAATTTATCTTGACTTAGCTTATTCGTCATTGTGTAGATTCCGCAGTTCCTCCCTTGTCTAAAGCCACTTTATCATCTCTCCCCTGCCCCGTAGTATCCCCGAGGATACTTCATATCAAGAATGTGCGTACTTACATTGCAGAGTCCAGGATGTTAATCTATGACCACAAGTTGAGTACCTTTTCGTATTCAATCAGTATCCAAAACTCTTAATGGAAAGGTAGTGTTCATAATCATGAATAATACGGAGCAATATTTAGTATATGGGGCATCGGGTACACAAGGAGGGGCTGTTGCCAAATTACTCATTCAAGCGGGTCATACCGTGCGGACCATAACTCGTAACGAAGAGACTGCAAGGGCATTGGCCGACCAAGGAATCCAAGCTTGTATTGGAGATCTGGCTGATGCCGAGCTGCTTCATCAAGCACATGAAGGTGTCGACCGCGTGTTCTTGAACCTCCCTGTTGAATTCAACCAGGACAAATTAAGACAGTATACCAAAAATGCTATCGACGCAGCCCTGCGGGCAAACGTGAAATTGTTCGTTGTCAACACGAGTATTTATGTCCCTGACGTCGTCACCGAAGCAGCAGGACTTGAAATTAAACGCGAGATCATTGCTGAAGTACAACAGAGCGGCCTGCCCTTTATTATTGTAGAACCGATTATTTACATGGAGAACTTCTTGATTCCAGGAACACTGAACAGTGGGGTACTATCGTATCCTGTACCTGCAGATAGACCGATCTCGTGGATCAGCATTGATGATGCGGCCCAGTATCATTACTATGCTCTACAGCACCCTGAGCTTGCAGGAAGTACGATTCCGGCACCAGGGCCAGAGGCTCTCACGGGTTCACAGTTAGCTGAAGCATTCAGTGATGCCTTGGGTGAGAATGTAAGCTTCGTTCCCTTGCCTTTTGACAGCTTCGAAGCGGGCATTCGTCCATTTCTAGGGGAAGAGACAGCAAGCGGTCTGAAGGGAGTGTACCAGTGGATTTATGATCATACCGATCATCTTCCATTGTATCAAGAGGTTGATGAGCGCCTTAAAGCCAGCCTTCAGTTAACTACACTGACAGAGTGGATTCGTCAGACGATGATTAAAGCATAATACTTGAGTTATCAGCTATAAAATGAAGCAAAACAAGTAAGAAAAGATAGATTGCTATCTTTTCTTACTTGTTTTTTTGCACAATCACACTAGCACCTTGACCAGATCACACAACAGAATAGAGCCGCTGCATGTGAAATGATTTTTCCACCACTGCTAAGCTGCCAGCTTCACTTTATATACCAGTTCATTGCATTTTTATATAGAACCTGTTCCGTCTGTTCTTCACCGAGCGTATTATAAATCAGTTCAATATCAGAAGGATGATAAGGCCTCTTTGCTCTCGTGGATGGTAAATCCGTGCCAAACATAAGGGCCTCAGGATTCACCGAGCAAATGGAACGGATCGCCTCTGCTACATCAAGCTCAACCCTGCCAAAGCCGGTTGCTTTAACTCTTACTCCTTTATCGACCAAGGATAGCAGATGATGAAATCCTTCCTTTGATAGACCCAAATGGTCTACCGAGACGGCTGGAAGATGCTCTAATACAGATGCGATGTCCGGTAAGGAAGTAGAGTCAATGTATAATTCCGCGTGCCATCCTGCTACCTCATAGACTCTTCTTGCAAAGTAGTCCAAACGAGAGATATCCTCTGAACCTCCGCGCCTGACATTGAACCGAATGGCTCTTACACCATGCCCATGAAGCCTTATAATTTCTTCGTCCGACGTGTCGTATCGTAATTGAGTTACACCAACAAAATGTTCTCCGAGCTTTTGCAATGAATCGATCAAATAAGTCTGATCAAAGCCTTGAAATGAACCAGATACGACAGCACCCCCTATAATATCTACATCTTGGACTTGATCTAAATAGTCTGTGCAAGTGAACGCATCAGGTAAAAAACCTTGATTCTCAATGAGTGGAAAACGTGGGTCAATAATGTGTAAATGAGCATCAAGTATGGTTCGTATTGGGACCATACATTTGCATAAATGGTATCCAAAATAAATTTTATTCAATATATTACATTTAATGTTTAGACAAAAACTTTTATTATGCTATGCTTCAGGGATACCTATAAAGGTTCCTTAACAACACTACATTATAGGAGGTGAATGCTGTGATCCAGGTTAAAGAATTTATAAGCACTGATATTTCTTATGCCGAAAAAGAAGCTAATATTTTCCTAGCTGATCTTCATGAGGAACAATTTATAAAGGTGCTATACGATACTCACACTGTACTGGATGTCCAAGGCTGTAAACATAACAGATCAGCCATTTTAGTAGTCTACAAAAAAATCTGATGGTTTGACGGTGAGTATAGCAATCGAATAAGAAGTGAATGATCACATTTCGTCAGTGAGGCGAAGTGTCTTAGTTGTATGTCCTCTTATAGGAATACTATTAAGGAGGGGATCACGAGATCTAACTTAGTTTCTCTATAACAAAAGAAATACGGAGGGTTTAACATGAGCTATTTATCCAATCCACTTATCTTTCAGGGGGAGCATATCTATTATGAACCATAGTTTGTTGCTGGAAGGTTCAAGAGTACAACTCATTGACCAATTAGTGTATCTGGACGAAGGTTTGTCTACCTTTATGGATGAGTACTTCCCAACTCCCAATAGACAACGAAAGTTAGTGGAGAATACACTAACAAAATATACGTCCATTATTGAAGGCATTGTTCAGAACTTTACGGATCGTAATTTGAATACATTCGTATTGATTGGAAGCAAAGTCACTATACAATATCTGGATGATGGTACAAGTGAGTCCTTTGTCCTTGTCTTTCCTTCCCTTGCAGATCCGGACAAAAATCTCATATCCTTTCTTTCTCCTATAGGCTTACATTTGCTGATGGCACAAAAAAATGAAATGTATGAGCTGGAAATTCCTTCGGGAACTGTACCCGTTCAGGTAGAGAATATTCAATATTACAACCATGGAAGCCTGGAGTAATGTGATCGCTCAAAAAGAACCTCTCGTCCAAATGGACGAGGGGTGTTCCCCATCGGTTGGGCCTAATTGTAAAAGGAACAAAAAACTCTGCCCACGTTAGCCGGCAGAGTTTTAGCTATTTTCTATAAGAGGTTGGGTGCATAATTGGTATTGCTCAGCATTTGATTCACAATATATACAAGGTCATCGTCGTTTACGTTCCCATCAACAACTTGATCTGCACTATGATTGATTGTATCCGTATCAGCAGCTGCACGTCCAAAATAAAACCCATCGATCGCAAGATCAACCAGTGTGTATTCACCGGAATGATTAACGTCCAGCATATCAGCTTGTTCTACGGTCACCGTGTCTCCTCCGCATGAATCGTCTTCCAGATCCCACTCCGTCTCTGTATTCGCTATGCGGCAGTACAATGCATCCACATCACCCGTCCCCACAGATTTCGCTTTGAATTTCAAATTCAAGAATGTTCTGGCTTCCGCTCCGGTAATTCCGTATTCCTCGCCTTGACTAGCCACGATAAAGCGAATCTGGCCATTCTCATCCACTGGGGTATTATATACCTTGTATCCATCCACTTGATCAAACCCTAAATAGTCAAATCGTTCTGTGTCATACTTTATTCTGAAATCCTCAGCATAGATGCTACTAACATTCTCAAGCGAAATGGCAGCTATGAATTCATCCCCGACTTTTACCGTATCTTCAGCGATGGTAACATTCAACACAGCTTCAGGTGCAGCTTGAAGTGTTACTGAGGCTTCATTAGAATAGGTCGTTTCCGCATCGTTCACTATCCCTGCAACAACGAAATAATACGTCGCTCCGCTTGCTAATCCGGGGATTTCATAATTGCCATAAGCATCCTTGGTAACCGACACCGTATCTGTGTATTTACCAGGCTCCGTTCCGTATTTAATCGTATAGCTATCTGCATACGGATTCGGTTCCCAATCTAATATGACTTGTTGATTAGAGGCAGTAGCATTTAAATTTGTAGGAGCATAATTTATCATTTCTCCCGTACTATCGATATCTATCGATTCCACTGTAATAAAACCAGTCCCATTAATTCCACCAATAATTTCCACATGATGCTCCTGATCACTCAGACCCTCTACCTCAAACACTAGTGTGTTCCGCTGATCCCCCCCACGCTCGGCATATGTATATGTGACACCATCAATGATCACCCTATTATCTGTGAATCGCTGATCGTACCGATAAGCTATGATTCTTAGCTTACTACCCCGAAAGCCAAAGACAACCTTTGAGTTCCTGACCCCTCTATACAAAGAAAAATTAGGAATCTGTGTCCAGGTTTTATTGTAGTAAAAGAAGTTTTGCGGGTTAGCAACCACTCTCTTCCAGCCCGCTTCCGGTGCTGTAAGTCTACCACCAACGGATGCCGCAAAAATACTACCAGCACCTATGAAGCAAAAAAGTAACAATGCGCTAAACATCAAGCAGACTCTTTTAATCAACGTTGTACTCATCGTTGTCCCCCTACGTAAATAATCATTCTATTAAGTTAGTGAATATCCGTAATATTGTCTAAACAATTCCTTGCTGATCTATAAATTTATACTATATTTCTTAGGAAGGATGCGAATACACCTGCCCTTGGGCAAAAAATCAAAAAGACTCTGCCACAAATGCAGAGCCTTAATATGCAATAATACCTCATCACTACCTCATAGTTTTAAATGTAAAACCATGATCCTTCAAATATCTCAGAATTTCTGGGAGAGCCTTTGCCGTCTCTTCTTTACCATAGGTGTCGTGCATCAAGATTACTGCTTTTTCCCTGCCAGCATCGCTATAAATGGATTGACCTTCTGTCTTGTCCTACTATAGCAAGGAGTTGTATCTTTCCTCCCCATACTTGTAACGATGTTGTTACAGCGTTGTCACGGTGTTGTGAAATCATAAAAAAACTGCACAAAAGCACAAAGCTTTCATACAGTAATTTTCCTACCACACTTTAAATGTAAAACGATAGATTTCACTTGTGTCTCGGGTGCTTCCAGCGACAAATAGACTGTCTTCCAACCAGGTCAATTGGTAGAAATCCTGGATGTTGCGATAGATGATTGTATCTGACTGGAGTGTGCCATTTCTCAGGTAGGTGACATGCAGCTCATTATTACTGCGCTGTTCATCCAGTATTTGCAGGTAGGCAAGGCGTGAGCGGCTCTCATCCCATTCAAAGCCAAGAAAGTCACCTTTCTTTAACAGCTTGTACTCCTTATTGCTGGAATCGTACAGGAACAGCCCTCTGGTTCCATCTACTCTGCCCATTAGCATGATATCGCCATTATTTAATAGGGAGTATTGCAAGATTTCTTCAGCACGAATGAACAGCTCATCATCCTTGGCATCTTGAAGCGCATAACGATAGATAGCCTCATTGCCTTGCCCAAGATAAACGACCATAAATATACTTGCCTGATCCTTACTAATGGTTATGCTATCAGGATTAGCCATCATTCCATTGTCAGACTCGCTAGCGTCGAATTGAGACATACGGAAAGCGAGCTCTTCATGAGTAAATAACTTTCGTTCCTTACCAGACGACAAATCAACTTCTTTATAGCCTGTGTCGTCATAGCCAACATAGACGTTCTCATTTAAAAAAACGCGCTTGTAAGCCTGATCCTGCCCCAGCGTTTCACTCTCTCCGCTCTTCCAGTCATAGGAGAAAGTCTCGGGGCTCCTACTCCCTTGCTTGTATCGGGTGTATATGATCTTCGTACGATCATAGGTAAAATCAACTCCGTAGTCGGTATTGGTCACGAGGTCCTGTACAGCGTTATCATCCATGCGCAATAAGGAAAGCTTAATTCCCTGATAAGAAGAGTATATGCTATTGAATAATATGGTATTGGAATCCGCCACCCAGAACCCGTACATCGGGAATCTATTACTCTGCTTCGTCGCACTTTCAAGGAGAAATGCAGAATCCGAAGGAGGCGTGAGCGGCTGACTTACAAGACTTTCTGGTAGAATTGTGAGCCTGGCCTTGGTAGTCAACGCCGTGAATAGACCACTGATCCCATAGAGCCCAGACACAAAGAACAATAGCAGCCCTGCAAGGATCAACACATCTCGCTTTCCCCGCAACCATTCGCGAATAAGCCTCATGTTCGCTGTACCGGCAGGACAATTTTGAATTCGCTTCCCTTGTTCAATGTGCTTGCCATCCTGACTTTTCCTCCATGCTGCTCAATCGTATTTTTGACAATGGCTAATCCCAGACCAGCACTCCCCTTTTCCTCCCGGTTCACATCGTTATCACGATAGAACGGCTCGAAGATTCGTTCCAGCGCCTCCTCACGAATACCCTCACCCTCATCAAGAATGATAATAACAATCTCATTGACTTGCTTGAAAGCATGCACTTGAATTATGGAATTCACGTACCCATACTTAATGGAATTATCCAGTACATTAATGAATACTTCCTTCAGCTTGTTGATGTCGCCTTGCATGAACAAGGGATTCTCCATTTGAACACTTACAGATATATTGTATTTGGCTGCTTTCAGGGACATTTCATCACAGGTCTCCTGCAAGACATCTGATAGATTCATATGCTCAAACCGAAAAACCTGCCCTGGTGAGGCAGCGACGGATGCATCCAAAATATCTACGACCATCGTATTAAGTCGCTTGGTTTCATTAATGATAAAATTCATTCCCTTTTCATAAAAAGCGTAATCGGTAAAACCGTTATCTCGCAAAATCTGGGCATATCCAAAAATCGTCGTAAGCGGCGTCTTCAATTCATGGGTTACGTTATCGAAGAAGATCTTGCTGCGTTCCTGAACCTGCTTCACTTCATCGCGCTCACGCTCGATGACATCGATCTGCTCTTTGATTCGCTGAATCATGCTTGAGAAGCTTATCGCCAATTCACCAATTTCGTCACGCGAGCTCACTCCGATATCCGAATTAAGCTTCCCCTCCGACACGGACTTGGCGTGCTGTGTCAGCACCCGTATCGGCTTCGTCATTTTTCTAGAGATCACAAGCGCCCCAACAAAGACACACACGAAAATAACGATCGCAAAGGCGGTAATCGTGTTCTGGAACTGCATACGCTGCATGAGCAGATCCGCATAATCCTTTTCAAAACGGATGATACCAATAACCTTATTCTCTCTGATCAACGGAGCCGAGAGGCTTGCCTTGATATGTCCCTTATCAATGGTTGTACTATAAGCAATTTGTGAGTTCACTGCTGCCTTCACATCTTCCTGATGAATACTAATCGGCACCTCATCACCCTGAACAGGTAAGAAGTTAGATGCATCTGGGCGGTAGAGATTGACCTCTCCTCCAATGGCCAGACCGATTTGCCGTTCGATCTCATTGACCTCTGCTGCTAGAGTGGCTTCATCCATCCGCTTGTTCAGAAGAAGAAAGTATTGGCTGATTGCAATGTCCATATTTTTTTTGTAATTGACCATATCCTTGTCGATCTCTCGGTACATATTATCCAGGCCGACCTTATTGGAGGCCGCTAATAGAGAGGCGAAGCCAATGAATATGATGACGGAAAATAACACCACCATCTTGAACTGAATCGTCCATTTCATGTCTGCACCGACGCATCCAGCTTGTAGCCGATACCAAAGACCGTTACAATCATAGACCCTGATGAATGGAGATGATCCAGCTTCTTACGAATGCGCTGTACGTGTATATCTACGGTACGGGTATCCCCCGCGAACTCAAAGCCCCACACCTTATCCAGTAGCTCCGATCGAGAGAATACTTGTCGATTATGGTCCACCAGGAACATTAGCAGATCATACTCCTTATTCGTTAACAGTACGTGAGCTCCATCTTTCCACACTTCACGTTCCTTCCGGTATATTTCGATACGATGGTCCAGACGAATGACTTCACGAGTAGACTGCTCTACAGGCTCCCCTAACAATTCGATGCGCCGGAAGATCGCACGAATGCGGGCTACGACTTCACGAATATCGAACGGCTTTGTAATGTAATCGTCTGCACCAATTTCCATACCGAGCACCTTATCGAGCATATCGGATTTGGCCGTAATCATGATGACTGGCGTACGGGTCGTGGCTGACAGATGTCTGCAAATATCGAATCCGCTCATGTCCGGCAGCATCACATCCAACAACACGAGATCAGCACTGTCTCTTTCCATGAGCATAAGTCCAGCTCGTCCGTTCTGAGCCTCCAAAATGTCGAATCCTTCCTTACGCAACGAATACGACAAGATGTCACGGATGCCCTCTTCATCCTCAATAATTAATATCCTTTTGGGTCTCATGCGTCTTTCGATCTCCTGTCTTTATAATATCTGCCTCAGATTGTGATTCGTTCATCCCTCTATTTTGTGGGATTCGTCGATGCTTGACTAGCCCCTTTTCTGAAAAGTTACAACTTGGAAACACGAGCATCTAGTCAAAAATTACTGTTCGATACTTCCGACATCATATTCACAATTTCTATTCCATAGGTTGGACTGCTTGCCCATGCCCCTCCTAACGATTCCACCGTCGTTGCTTTGCCCATTAAATGTGGAAAATGTCGCGGGTCCACTGTATCCGTTCTTGGATAGCCCCTAGCTCCTGCATACAATGCCAAATGATCAATCTGCGCTCGAACCCCTTCCTCCCAGCTAAAAAAGCGTTGATGTGCCCCTTGATCAATATCCGAGCCACCCGCTTGTGTCTTCAGACCAGCAGGGTTCATGAACATATCGTCTAACACGCCTCCGAAATTTCCATACCCCGTCTCTTTGGCAGACTGAGTGTATACCACTAATGGATCAACTCCCACTGCAGGAGCCTCGTTCCAGACGATATCCGCCAGTTCAATAAATACAGCGCTTGCTCCCTTGGACTCTGCCCACGCCTTGGCTTGCTGGACAGTGGCTCTTGGAGCGGACAATATAGGAGTTTCACTGGATGTATTCCCAGTCGAATCCATGTCTGCGGTATGGTCATCTATTATGGTGACTGCACCATTGACAGAGTCCCAACGAATATCCATCCCCACCAGCTCCCCCAAAAATTTTAATGGAACAAAGGTATACTCCTGAACGATTGCTGCGCTTGTGTCCATTTCTAGCTGTACTCCGTTCACAACAGCAAGTCGATCACCGATATTAAGCGTTATATTTACTTGGTCTTTGGTAAGACGAGCTGTTTTACGGTTACCCGTAACCTCCCAAGCCACATGAAAATTTAAGGCTTCTGCTATAAATCGTAAAGGCACCTGTACCCTGTCGTTAGCGTCTATATACGGCTTCGCATCCTGGAAGCGTACCTTCGTATCATTCAGCATCAAATAGATTTCACGCTCAACACGTGGATTTATACCAACAGGCTCGGACGAGCTGCTAGAAGCATTCTGCTGAATGCTCAAGTATATCGCATTTGCCCAGCCTGTCCTACCATCTGATAGCTTGACACGATACCAATCTGCTTCTTTCGCTACAAGAGTTACTTGGTCATCTCGATGAAGCTGAGTTATCACCGGATATTGCAAGCCACTTCCCTTTCGAATATTCAAATTATCCACAGTAATCGTTGCCATCATTGGCTCCATTGGTGTCCCATTCGTCATCGATGGTATTGGAGTCACTGGTATTTGATTTTGATCCGTTGGCTTGGACGGTGAATCGACTTTCTCATCCGTCCCATTGAGCTGGGACATCGTAACAAGTGTGTATCCCTGAGATTTATAATAGTTAATAATTTGCGGCAGCGCCTTGACTGTGTTCCCCCGTTTTCCTCCACCCGAATGCATGAGCACCGTAATCTTGTTACTGGAATTCGATTTTACCGCTTTGAGTATCTCAGCAACCGAGGGACTCGTCCAATCCCGGGTATCCACATCCCACAGAGCCTGAACATATCCTGCTGCCTGGATTTCTTTCTTCACTTGCACCGAAGTTGCGCCATACGGCGGACGCATCAGTCTGGGTGTTACCCCGCTAATTTCACGAATTACCTTATCTGTGTTGGCTAGCTCGTTATGTATCTTCTCCTTGCTAAGCTTGGTCAAATGGGGATGACTCCAGGAATGATTCCCTACCTCATGTCCTTCCCTTGCCATTCGTTGCATCGTGTCAGGATATTGCTTGACCTGCTCCCCTATTACGAAGAACGTGCCCTTAACATTGTATTCTTTCAGAACATCCAGCACTGCCTCCGTATATGTTCTGTCTGGTCCATCATCGAATGTCAAAGCTACCATTTTCACAGGCGCACTTGCTGAACTGGTATTCACTTTCGAATCTATTGACTTGTCTGAAGCAGATATTGAGTAGCTCTGGGCTTGGGATTTACCAATCCCGACCATGAGAAATGGTGCAACTGCCAACAGCATCGTAGCGATAACAACACGCTTAACTAAATCTTACTTATGTTTCATTATGAATTCTACCTACTTTCAGTGTCATTCTATCTGGTATACGTAGAAGTATAGGCAGTGATTATTTCATAATGTAGTAGACTTGTATCCAACTTGTAACTTTATATTGAAATATAATAGAGCTAGCTGAATCTCATAACAAAAAAAGAGTATCCTCGTAGCTCAGGGACTGACCCCTTACACGATGGATAGCTCTTTGTTAATCTCCCAGCTATTCGTAACGCAGCGCATCGATGGGCTTCAGCTTGGAGGCCTTGAGTGCCGGATATACCCCGAAGATTACCCCAACCAGCACACAGCTGGTAAAGGAATAGATGATCGGCTGATAAGAGAACTCGATCGGCATGCTTGCGAGCTTCTCCAGCAGCTTCGCTGCGCCAATTCCACCAAAGATACCAATGATTCCCCCCATGATGCTAATGAAAATCGACTCCGTCAGGAATTGGGTCAAAATACTACTGCGCCGTGCCCCGATCGCCTTGCGGATACCAATCTCACGCGTACGCTCGGTTACGGATACCAGCATAATGTTCATAATGCCGACTCCACCAATGACGAGTGCAATGCCAGCTACGCCAAGCAGCAGCAGATTCATCGTATTGCTGACACCAGAGGACATTGACATAATCTCCGACTGCGTCGTGAATTGGAAATCATCCTGCTCTTCAGGCTTCAACTTATGGCTGCTACGCAATAGCTGGCGGATCTCCTCCTTCGCCTGATCAATCTTGTCGAAGGCGATGGCGGAGGCATTCATTTCCTGAATGGCCATCTGCCCGAACATATTTATCCCAGTCGTAATGGGGATGTACACCTGGTTGTTCGAGGAGCCCTGCGAGCTGCTCGGTTTATTCATCACGCCGATAATTTTGAACGGTATCCCCTTAAGCTGGATCGTCTGTCCCACTGCCGTTGTAACCGATTGCCCAAACAGCTTCTGTGCTGCATCAGAGCCCAGAATGACAACGTTCATGCGGCTGTCCACCTCATGATGGGTGAAGGTGCGCCCATAGTTCAGCGAGAGCTTTTTGACAAGGTAAAAGGACTCGGTTGTAGCCTCAACCTGAATATCGACCACCTGCCGCTTCCACGTAGCTTTCGCCGAACTTGTAGCACTGGGCGCTATATGGGCAACAGAAGGAAGCTTCTCAATGGCTTCGACATCCTTAAGAGTGAAATTTTTGGGCTGGGCCATCGTCATCCAGTTATTCTCGTCGTAAGGCGCAAACGCATAGATCATGAGCAGATTGCTACCAAGCCCGTTAATCTCCTTCGTGATGCTGGCAGTTGATCCGCGACCAATGGCCATGATGGCAATGACCGCACCGATCCCGATGATGATCCCTAGCATGGTCAGGATCGTGCGGAGCAGATTACTGCGCAGACTGCTTAGCGCTACTCGAATCGTCTCAAAGATATTCACTCTACCACCACTTCCTCCCGCGCGAATCTCCGATTCACTACCGGATGATCCTGTTCAATCTGACCATCACGAAAGTGAATCAGTCTCTTGGTATATTCCGATACCTCAATATCATGCGTGACCAATACAATCGTCTTGCCGCTATCATTCAGGTCCTGAAAGATCTCCATAATCTCGCGGCTCGTCCGCGAATCCAGCGCTCCAGTCGGCTCATCTCCCAGCAGAATTACGGGATTGGCGACGAGCGCTCTCGCAATGGAGACACGCTGCTGCTGTCCGCCAGATAGCTCGTTAGGCTTGTTGTACATCCGCTCAGCCAGCCCAACCTTCACCAGCGCCTCCATGGCCCGTTCACGTCGCTCCCGGGCAGGCACACCCGCATAGAGTAAGGGCAATTCTACATTTGCAAGAGCTGTCGAGCGGGGAAGCAGATGGAACTTTTGGAAGACGAAGCCGATCTTCTCATTGCGAATATGTGCCAGCTCATTTTCACGCGCATCCAGAATGGAATACCCGTCCAGATAGAATTCGCCAGATGTAGGGGAATCGAGACAGCCCATTACATTCATCATCGTCGATTTGCCAGAGCCTGATGGGCCCATGACCGTTACGAATTCTCCCTCATGAATGGACAGACTTACGTCCCGAAGTGCATGAATCTCTTGATCGGCTACATGATAGATTTTTCTCAGATTTCGAATCTCCATGACTGCATTCATGATTGAGGAGCTCCTCCCGAGCCGTCCATCATGCCGGCGCTGCCTGGTGCAGGGATTACGATGGTGTCCCCTTCACTTACGCCTGACTTTAGCTCCACGCGGTCTGTTGTGTAGAGTCCCAGCTCTACCGACTTGAATTCATAGGCAGATATATTGGAGGGATCAGCGGCGACATACACCCCGTCAGCCCCTCCGTTAGATTGAATAGCTGTCACGGGGACGAACAGGACATTCTGGGCCTTGCTCAGCTCCAAGGCGATATTCATAATCATCCCCGTCTTCAGCTTGTTGTCCGAATTCGAGATCGATAGCTCGGCAGCGTAGGCATTCACGCCCTCATCCGTAGACACTTCTGGTGAGATGAAAATGACGGTCCCCTCGAATTCTTCACCAGGATAAGCCGTCGTCGTCAGAATGGCTTTCTGTCCGCTCTTGACCTTCACAATGTCACTTTGGTTAATCTTGGTCGCTACCTTCAGGTCACTCGAATTGGAATTGTTCATCACGATGAACGGTGCTGTCGGGCTTGTACCCACATCACCATTGACCTTAAGAATGACACCATCCCAAGGTGCGGTAATCTGCAGCTTGTTCAGTTCACTGCGCTTTTGCTTCAGATCCGTCTCGGCACGGCTAATATCGATGCGCAGATTCTCAAGTGTATTTTTCTCGGCAGGATCATTCAGTTTTTTCAGCTCCAGTTGGGCCGTTCGGTAAGACATCTCTGCATCCTTAATACCGCTCTCAATCTGATCACGCGTCTTACGTATATTAAGCTCGATTGTGTCATAGCTGGCTTGTGCCTTCTCCCATACCTGCTCGGCTTCCACCTTCTCCTTGTCGGAGATGGCACCTGAATCACTCAGGAACTTTTGATCCTCGTAGGTCTTCCGTGCCAGCTCCAGGTCGCCTTTAGCGGTCTTAAGCTGATTCTCGGCCTCCTGCAGTTCATAGCTGCTCTTCGCGGTCTCAAGTGCCTTCGCAGCCTTCTTCACGTTCATTTCCTGCAGCTCCACCTCGGTCGCCTTTGGTCCCTTGGTAGCCTCAGCCAGCTTGGAACGGGCCATACGGAGGGCATCCTCTGCATTCTGGATTTGCAGCTTGGCTTCCGTATCATTTAACCGCCCCAGCAGTTGACCTTGCTTCACCTGATCCCCAACCTTGACATTGACCTCAGCCAGCTTGTCTGTACTGGTGCTGTTGAAGTTCAGATTTACCTCTTTAGAGGCTTTGACCGTTCCCGTAACAGACAAGGTCTCGGTGATGTCACCGCGTTCGACGATGATCGTTTCATTCGGGATGGCCGTCATCGCTGGCTCAGAATTGCTCATAGAGTTATATACAGCAACTCCCCCGCCACCGAGCGCAAGCATCGCGACTAGAGTGATAATCACTTTCTTTTGACGTTTCTTCCTTAACAGCTGTAATGCATTGTTCATTTTGTTCTCCGACATGTGTTGCTTCCTCCTAAAAGTTTTGTGAGCTTAACTACTCCAAGGTTTGTTCAAGGTATAGTTGGACTGAATCAGTCCAATGGCCAGATCATTAATCTGCTGCTTCAACTGCTCGACACTCAAGCGGGCTTTGATGAGCTCCAGCTCTATGATTAAGCCGCGCTCCCATTTCTTCCGAGCCAGTACCAAGTTAGCTTCGGCAATGGCCAGATCCTCGTGCAGCTGTGCATATTTCTTTTGCTCATCCTGCAGCGTGGTATATAGCGATCTTACGGATTCGGCAAAATTGTCCTTGCCATTGCTCAGTGCCTCATTGGCATTTTTCAGGTCCAGCTTGACCAAATCATAGTCCTCTGCGGTCCCCTGAAAATTGTAATAACGCAGACTAATCTCCGCATTCTTGACAGCATCCTGCAGCTGCCAGATGGTCGGGTTGTCTTTGAGTAGCCCTGTAATGTGCGTCTCAACATTCATAGGCTCTGGCTCATGATAAACGGGATGGCTTATCAGGGTGAATTCAGTCCCTTTTGGCTTATTCATCAGGGTGTTGAGCTCGTCCTTAGCCTTCTGCAGATCGGTCTTACGCTGTTCCAGCGTCAGCTCGGCATCTGAGCGCGCCTTCGTGCTGTCAATCTTGCTCTTCTCCGAGATTAGGCCCCGAGCCAGCTTGGCAATAGCAACTCGTTCCTCCAGCTTGGCGATCTGAACAGATTCTTGAGCGACAAGGACTTGATTCTCCGCGGTGAAAATCCGGTAATAAGCTTTCATGACCTGAGCATAGACCTTGTCCTTCTCGAACTCGCCCTGCTTTTTGGCCGACAGGTAGGACAGGTTAGCTGAAGTATAAGCTTTCCAGGCAGAATTGTTCGCTGAGGAATCCGACTCCTCCAGGCTAGATGGCTGTTGTATGTATCCCAAAGCGTCAATGCTCTTTTTCAGTTCGAGATTCTTGCGTTCAAGGTCCTGTGCGGACGTCTTCAAGGTGAAGCTATTGGCCTGGGCCCAGGCATTAGCTTGCTCCAGCGTCAGCTCCTGTTGCTTAGCGCTGGCGCTAGCATTGGCATTACGATTGGCCGATTGTGATGTCTCTGCCGTGAAGGCTGGTGTAACAGCATTGGTAGAAGACAGAGTCCCTTGGGCTGCTCCTGTACCAGACGGCGCAATAGGCGTAGAAATTACGGCAGCCCCAGCAGCCGAAGGCATACTAAGGACAGCAGATAATGACAGTAACAACACAGCTGCGGCTGGTTGATGTTTCATAGGGATGCCCCTTTCCAGTTCAAATATAAAAAATGTAAAACGTATGTTTCCTTAGCCCTTTAGCACTATGGGCTTCTCTATTCTGTGGGAAATATTCGAGCTTGCCTAGTCTTTTGGACTAGATGTTACAACCTAGATACATGCTTGTCTGATTACGAAACATATGGATACTGCATCCAGCTGCTAGAGACATATGCCTGCTTTACCCTTTTCGTATATTCGATATATTGGAGATGCAGCTACAAAATGGCACCGTATTTATGACAAGTCATATAGGTGGTCCGCAAAAAAGCCTCATACTCACTGCGGGTCTGACCCTGGCAATGTGAATGAGGCTCTTTAAATCTAGTTCATCTAATCATCTAATTTATCTGACTGATCTGGCTCGTTGCATAAGCCGCCGCACCGATCATACCTGCTCGCCCACCAAGCTGTGCAGTGACGACACGACATGCATGTGACGACAATTGAAGTGCATGAGCCTGGATGGTCTCTCGTACAGTATGTAACAGCCGGTCTCCGGCCGCTGACACTCCTCCACCGATGATAATTAACTCTGGATTAAACAGATTAATGACATTCGCAAGACCGAATCCGAGGATCTCCCCTGTCTCATGCATAACCTGAATCGCTATCGGGTCGTTCAGATCATAGGCATCCGAGATCATTTTTGCAGTAATCCGGCTCAGATCACCTTCCACCCAGGTCTGGATCATGCTATGCTCTCCGCGTTCCAGCTTCTCAATACAAGTACGTACCATCCCTATAGCAGACACATATCTTCCCAGACAACCTGAACTCCCACATCTGCATGGACGACCTTCCCGGAACATATTCATATGTCCAATTTCGCCGATGCTCGAAGTAGTTCCATATAGAACTCTTCCATCGACTACAACCCCAGACCCCAAGCCGGTTCCAATGGTGACCAGTACGATATTATTCAAGCCCTTTCCTGCTCCAAAATGCCACTCTCCATAAAGATTCACCCGGACATCGTTATCAATAAATACCGGGAATGAGAAGTCCTTTTTCATCTCTTGAACTACGTTAATATTCTCCCATCCTGGAAAGTTCGGTGAGAAAATAGATAGCCCTTCCGTGGGATTCAGCAATCCCGGGATTCCTAATCCCATACACAATACTTGCTCGTCCGTTATTTGATGAAGCTGCATGAGCTCACGGATGATATTTTTAATAGCTGTGATAACATAATCAGGACCTTCTGATGCATGTGTTGGGTCACTTCGCTCTGATAAAACACTCAAGCTTCCATCTAAAATAGCTGCTTTGATATTGGTTCCTCCGAGATCGATGCCAATCATATAACCAGGTGAATGATTCATGGATGAATCTCCTTTTTAAGTATGTATTCTTTTGGACAGTGTGACTAGCTTTTAGTATAGCAGTTAGCGCCCCCAATACATATTCGATAATCAGCTTTCTACACATAAGCAAATAAGCGATTGAAATACCCATCGCTCGAACGTTACGTCGGCATCCATGCGCACTTCTCTCGCTTATTGGTTATAGCTGAAGCCATTCTCTGCCTTACCTAATGATTCAACGTAATCAGATAATTGTATTTATCAGCATGCTTAAGCTCATCCAGTATGATGCCGAACACTGTGTCTTTATAGATGCCAGCAGGCAGTCCAAACCAAATCTTGCGGTATCGTTCTACTGCACCCAATTCTCCCATCAAGGCTCGCTGTAGACCTTCTGTATAGGAGTTCACTTTTTCATATTGCTCATTGCTGGAACCTGTAATGGTCTGACCTGTCAACGCCAGATACATCTCTCTGAACATTTTGTTGTGACCACGCTCATCGTTACGAATACTTTCGATGATGGCTACCTGCTCCTGTGAAGGGGCCAAATTGATTAATTCCGTGTAGAATAGCTCGTCGTTGCGCTCCCCTTGTACCGCTTCCTTAATCATTTGTATCGCTTCCATATATCCAGTGCTCCATATAGGCGTGAATTCGTGTCTCATATAGTATACATTTCCCCAGTAAGAAGGTCCTTGATCCAAGCTGACTCCTCCCAACGTTTGTTTATGGAAGTATATGTGTATTCACCCATTCAGGTTCCTACCCAGAGAATGAGTGCAGTAGTTCCCCATCTGGTTGTAACAGAACTTTTTTATGAACAATACAATCAGTCTGGGCATATGGTGTATTACATTTCAAATAAGGAGTGCTGAGTATGACCCTACAAATGAATCCACAGCAAAGAGTGCTATATCAAGCGGACAATAATACAGCTCAAAACATAAGAGCCTATAGAGATCATCTACACAACATATGCAGACATCATATACACCAGTATGTTCGCATTGAGACCTTAGACGGCCAAATGATGGTAGGAAGAATTGTGAGCTGTGATAAGGGATTGTTGAACCTGGCCGTTAAGAATAATGAAGGTCATCATGGACATGGTACTTATGGGAGAGGTTTTGGTTACAATGACGAGCTCATTTTAACTCTGGTTCTTTATGAATTGCTCGTAATTACTTTGTTGTACACCTAACAGAATGCTTCATCCTGAACAAAGGAATGACTCCTGTCTCGTACAGACGGAGCCATTCCTTTTTGTGATGTATTTTACCGAACAAGCGAAATCATAGACGGGTGTGTGATAAAGCTGCAAGATGTATTCAGCCTCACTGCAATTAGCGCATTAGATTAGACATAAAAAGTTCTCAGAACGATGACCAAGAGAATGTAGAGCACCAGAATCACGGCAGTCGAAGTGTAAACCGGGCAAATTTTCTCACAACTCACTACAAACACCTCCTTGTGATTTACCACAATATACGCATTTATCGCGCCAAGTGTTTGTGCTTATACCCAAAATTAGATACGAACATTTAGACCAATCCCATAACTTAATGCAAGACTACGTGATCTTTTCACTAATCCAAAAAATTCCCGCTATGCGTTTACACAAGGTTTTTTGATACAAGCTGTAATTTCAAAAAGTGGCTCAGTTATCTATTATTTAATCCAGCGTTTAATTAATGTTGATCCTGATGATTATAATGTAGCTAATCAGGTAGAGGTAATTCGACCTCCCTTGACTATTAATCAACTGGATAGTCTGGAATAATCCGCTGAGGAGGAATAACAACGCTTGGAGAATCATCAAGTTCTACATCAGGACCAACCCAAAAGTAAAGCTAGGGCACTGTCTGAAGTACTGGCTGTATCCACAAAGCTCGGCCTCACTTCATTTGGAGGGCCGATCGCACATCTTGGTTATTTTCATGAAGAGTACGTGCGTCGTCGAAAATGGATGGATGATCGAAGCTATGCGGATTTAGTAGCCTTGTGCCAATTTTTACCCGGACCTGCGAGTAGTCAAGTAGGGATTGGAATTGGGATCATCCGCGCCGGGCTGCTCGGTGGGCTGATAGCTTGGCTAGGTTTTACACTTCCATCTGTCATTGCCTTAGTCTTGTTCGCCTTCCTCTTGCAAGGGTTTGATATCAGCAGCTCAGGTTGGATTCATGGTCTTAAATTGGTTGCTGTAGCCATTGTCGCCCAGGCCATACTTGGTATGGGACAAAAATTAGCTCCTGACCGTAGCAGGGCAACCATTGCCATCTTTACGGCTGCGGCGACCCTCTTGTGGCAGACTGCTTTCATTCAAATCCTTCTTATTGTTATGGCTGGCTTTATTGGTATGATCTATTTTAGAAAAACGACAACCACTCAAACATCAGACCTGTCTGTTCCTGTTAGCCGTAGCTTGGCAGTAGTCTGTTTAGGTACTTTCTTTGGAATCTTGATTGTTCTACCGCTGCTAAGCCAATTGGATAGCTCGGGATGGCTGTCATTCTTTGATAGCTTCTACCGTTCAGGATCGCTTGTATTTGGGGGAGGTCATGTCGTACTTCCACTGCTGGAGCGTGAATTCGTCCCTACAGGTATGATCCACAAGTCCGACTTTTTGGCGGGATACGGTGCAGCACAAGCTGTACCAGGGCCATTATTCACTTTTGCCGGATATTTGGGAGCGATGATAAGCGGAGTTACAGGAGCAGTGATTGCAACGATCGCTATATTTTTGCCCGCTTTTCTTTTAATCGTAGGAGCATTGCCCTTCTGGAATTTTTTACGTAAAAGCCTCAAAATCCAAGGCGCTTTAATTGGAATTAATGCTGCTGTTGTAGGCATCCTGTTGGCGGCGTTATATAATCCGCTTTGGACAACATCTGTTCTAGCTCCTGTTGATTTTGCACTGGTATCTATTTTGTTTCTAATGCTCGTTTTTTGGAAAGTACCGCCATGGATCGTTGTCGTCGCTGGTGCAGCCGGTGGTGCGATGATTAACTTGCTCTAACTCGTTAAACGGCAAAGAGCCTTACCAGTATGAATGCTGGCAGGGCTCTTTTGAATATGACGGTATATTTTTAATACTCACTAACCTCAAATGTCAGTACACGATCATACAAGATGTAATCTTTACGGCTGCTGAATGGACCTTTGTTATGATCATGCTTGTCGAGGGCATAGGAAGCTTTGCCCGATCCCGCCTGCTTGGCTTCATACCAAGCAATGAAGTCATGGACCTCCTTCATGCTGAGGTCGAATTCTTTCTCCAGCCCTGTTGTCATCGTGACTACCATGATAGCTCGGTTGCCGGAAGGCTGCTCTGGTTCTGGATTTGGCTGTTCACCTGCCAGCGGAGTAGCCGAGGCCTCTTTGGATCGTTCTGATTCCACACCATTTACTGTCGCCGTCACGGCGAAATAATATGTCGTCCCATTGGTTAGCCCTGGAATAACATAGTTGGCATACGCATCCTTGGTCACACTCACTGTTTCCGTATAGTTACCAGGCTTCGTTCCATAATAGATCGTATAGTTTGTGGCATCCTGTACTTCCTTCCAGCTTAAAATAGCCTGCGAGCTGCCAGGAGAAGCCGTTAGTTGAGAGGGAGTATTAATAGGCACAATGTAACCGCCCTGATTAAGATCTATGGCATCCAGTGAAGTCCACACACCTGATTGGACAGATTCAATTACGACTTCATGGAATCCGGTCTCAAGACCTGTCTTCTCAAAAACAAGCGTTAATGTTCCTGTGTTATATTTCTCGCTATACGTGTAGGGAACTCCATCTATGGTGATTGACACTTCAGATGCATGCTCCTGACTTGTGTAGGTTAGTAGACGAATCTGATTTCCATAGAAATCAAATGTAATGTTCTGGCCTGGTGTTTGCGTCCATTTTCCCGTAGAACGATAATAGTTAGGACTTGTTCCTGGAGGTATGGTTCCTGTAACATACGCATCGTCATATCTTGTCCAGCCATTTTCCGGGTTCTTAAGTACAGTTCCTATATTCGCTGCATAGGATTTTGTTGCCGTTAAAGAGAGTAGCATGAAGATCGTAAGACCAAAAATGATCGTAAACTTTCTTAATAGTTCCTTATTCATCTGGATACCCCCTAATATTTGGTGAATCCACTTAAAAATAAGGTAATTCATCAATCATGTCTAAACATAAACTTACTGATCTATAAAAATATACTATAATTTTGCATATTTATTTTTTATTGGTTATAATTCCTTATCCTACGAACAGATTAGCTATGATCTATTGCGTTTTTGTACGATATGAGTGTTTAACAGAATGCATTACGTCATCTTCAATACAATGCTTTATTATTATTGTTCCCCCACTTGCCCTTGGGCCCCCTCACTAGTACTTGCTTGATCTACACCCGCCTCGTCTACAACTGAATCAGGCTCGCTGGTATGCAGCACGTCTTGTACAAATGCTCTCAAATCGCTTTTACTCGTCACACTTAAGACGGCTGCTCGCCCCACATAAGTCTGTTCGATTAGCTTCATAGGAGGAACCTGCTCACTAGCTGTAACGTTGCTCTGATAACCCAGTGAAGCCAGCTTCCACATATCATCGACGGATAAATTCGTATCTATATAGGGACTTACTTCCTTCAGGATGGATGGGAGCTTCATAATCGAGGTCGTCGTCTTCATCTCCTCGGCAATGGCCTTCAGGAAATCCCGTTGTCTCTGTGTACGCGAGAAGTCAGACATGGCATCATGGCGGAAGCGCACATACTGTAGGGCTGTTGTTCCATCCAAATGCTGCATTCCCTCTTTGAGGTTGATATCAAATTCGTGCTTATCCGCTTTACTTTCATAATTCATATCCTTCTCAACATGAAAATCAACACCACCTACAGCATCGACCAGCTTAATAAAGCCTTGAAAATCTGTATACACATAGTATTGAACTGGCATACCTAGCAATTCGCCTACTGTATTCATGGCCACCTGTGGCCCGTGTTGAATGGCTGTATTTATCCGGTTCTTGCCGTGTCCAGCTATATCCGTATAGGTATCTCGAAGAATGGAGAACACATGGATGCTTTTCTGCGTAGGGTCCAGGGATACTACCATCATGCTGTCCGATCTCGGAATTTCCCCCTTCTTGGTTCCACGGGCATCTACCCCCATCAGTAGAATATTCACAGGCTCGGTGCCCAGCCACTCAGGTGGTTCAACAGCTACAGCTTCATTAATCTCACTAAAAGGAGAGTTTTCTGACGTCTTATTCAGACTCTCCAGTCCTCTATAAATAGAGGAAACGTAATAGATAGCAGAGCCAAGTGCCATGATTAGGATTAACAATAATAATAACGTTTTTTTTCTAAGGGTCATTCGATTACTTCCTTTCTCGACCTTGCTGTGTACTTAGATAAATTAATGATCCTGCAAGGCTTCTACAATAAGTGAAGCATAATATCTTCCGCCATCAGGCTTCAGGTGAACGCCATCTTTATAGAAATACTCTCCTTTGCCTTCACTGGCAGCATACCAGTCTAGCACTGTCGTATTGCTGAACTCCTTAGCAACCTCTTTGATATTCCTGTTCACCGTATCCTGCCATCCCTTGGGTACCCGTGCTGTTACCAATACCACTCGTTTGGCGTCGGACAGGGACTGTAATAAGGAACGAAGCTGCTCCTTGCTGAACGGTCCGTTGGTGCCCAGTTCAATGACGATCTGTTCCCCCAGTTTTCCTTGCGCTTGTAAATCATGGATGACCTTCTTCGCCTGCGACATCTGTCTGCCCACCTTGCCGTCAACGGTGATTTCAGGAAGCTGCTCCTTCAGGTAGGGTTCAACCCCGATCATCACAGAATCACCAATGGCGGTAATTCCTTCTCCGTTGATTGCTAGCTGTGCTAACTCCTTTTTCTTCGCATTAGAATCCCTCTCCTTCGCTGGCGCCTCCTTCGCAGCCAATCCATGATCGGTAGCTTGATGCACCCTTTCTCCCTGCGCTATGGAATGAACATCACTTTGCGAAGCTGTAGGTGTCTTAGCTCTCGTGACTCCCTCTGATCGGCTTCCCCAGTACACACATATAGCAATGACGCATACCAACACGAACCATAATCTCATCATTTTACGCTGTTTCATGACCTTCTCATCCTCTCATAATGAACTGTCAATATGAATTTATATTCATGAATTAATCTCTTATTGATGGGTATCTTGCTTTATCCTGTCTGCTAGAAGCGAGGCATAGAACCGGATTCCCTCTGGTGTTAGATGAACACCATCGGGGGAGAACAGCTCTTGCCTGCCAGCACTGGCTGCATACCAGTCGATGACAGTCGTGTTCCCGAATTCAGCAGCAACGTCCTGGATACTTTCATTCACGGTATCCTGCCAATCTTTTGGAACGCGTGTCGTCACAATATATATTTGCTTGGCATGATTCAGGGATTCTAGCAAAGACCGCAATTGAGCTTTGCGAAAAGGACCATTCGTACCCAGTTCAAGAAGGATACGATTCCCCAGCTGGCCCTGCGCCTGAAGATCATCGACAATCTTCTGTGCCTGAGACATTTGCCTACCTACCTTACCGTCAATAACGATGCCAGGCAGCATTTGTTCCAGCTCAGGTGCTGCACCGATTAGCAGAGAATCCCCAATTGCGGTAATGCCGTCTTCTGCCTTGGACAAGGATTCATCCTCATGCTTCCCGAACTCATCACTTAGGTTGGTGGATGCCGCTGCTGGCGCCACAGGTGCCAATTCCTGACTCATGGTGGGTACTTCCTCTGCTGATGGCTCCTTCAGGCTATCACTCCAAGCAACCAAAGTCAGGAACAATGGCAGAAGTACCGCTAGCAGTCCGAACCGTCTCTTTCGAATCCAATGCAAAGTTGCTCTGATGTTCCCCCTACGAAAAGGCTCTTCAATATACGTGTAGGACAGAGCAGCAAGGATGGCAGTAGCCAGCAGTTGCAACAGGATATGTGTAAAGCTCGACTTTTCTGTATGGGTGACAGGATTCGTCAAAATGATGACAGGATAGTGCCAGAGATAGAGACTGTAAGATCGTTTGCCAACCCATACAAGCGGCCTCCACCCCAAGATGCCATTCACTCTGCTGGCAGGATGCACCAGTACAGCGATCACCACCGCACTGAGAATGGATAAATATACAAAGCCGCCGCGGTATAGAAAGTCATCATACTCATTCGTAACACACATCAGTCCCAGCAGCAGGACCATTCCTAATCCCCCTATGGAATCAAGCGCCGAACGAGCGGGCCGCGTAATCCTGCCGCTTAATTTCCAGCTAGGCCAGATCACCGCCACAGCAGCTCCAATCAGAAGGGCAAATGCCCGAGTATCTGTTCCATAGTATACGCGGCTTGGATCGGTACCCGGCTCATACATCAAGCCCATTGTCATAGCTGATATCGCGGCACCTATGAGAATCCACAGCATCAATCTACCTCTACGCAAGACCAGCTTTATCCCCAATATGAGGATAATGGGCCAGAGCACATAGAACTGCTCCTCGATGGAAAGTGACCACATATGGCCGATCGGCGAGGGTGGACCGAAGCTTTCGAAATAGGATACTTCACGAAAAATGAGATACCAATTATTCACATACAGCAGTGAAGTAAGGAAATCTCCATGTAAGGCTTGCAGCCTTGGAGCGTCCAGGATAAGTAGCCAGCAAGCAACAAAAAAGAGCATCGTGACCATAGCCGGTAATAACCTTCGAGCTCTGCGAATCCAAAAATCGACAATGAGTAGCCGCCCCTTCGTTCTCCATTCCATGATGATCTGATCTGTAATCAGATAACCAGATAATACAAAGAAGATTCCCACACCCAGCAGACCCCCCTGGGCCCACTTTGCATCCAGATGATAGGCTATCACAGCAAGGACAGATATTGCTCTAAGACCATCTAATCCAGGTATGTAGCGCTTGTCTTTTGACTTTTCTAATGGCTTGCCTATCGCCCTTCTGATTGGTCGCCTATTTCTGTCCATTAAGCTTCAGTCCTTCTTCGCTGCAGGGTATTTCTTGCTCACATTCAATATACCGAGCAGATGTCGCCAAGATTTGATCAACATGTAAACAAGTTGTCACAAGCGAAGAATGTATTTGAGGAATATATTAAATAAAAAGGAGCACCCCTATCTCCGTAAACCGGAATAAGGATGCTCAGGAAGGGCTATATGCAATTACAAACTATACACTGGGCTGTAGAGTACGATGCTCAAGCCATTTGATTATCGAAATTCAATGATGAATGTCTGGCCGTCCTTCGTATCGGGGGCTATGGCTTGCGAAGTAGAGAACATCTTTTGTCCACGAATGAGCACACTCTTGTTATCTTGACTCCAATAGATTTCATTCGCGATCAGCCCACGGTAGACAGGTTCGTTAGAGAGAATATTCTTCCCCTGAACCTTCCCGACATAGAAAACATCATGATCATATAAAGAATAAGCAATACTCTTCTTGTCGTGCGACAGTTGAAAGTAATTCACCTTCTCCAGCAATATGGACAGTTCACTGCTACGCTTATCGTATACATACAAGGTTCGATCTGCACCGAGGAATACAAATTGATCCGCTGTAAGCCAAGCATATTGCTCCGCTGCCCTTTCGCGCTCATATTGAACTCTAATGCTGTCTCCACTGATCGATCCCAATAGCAGATTGGCCCTGCCATACGAACCAGGTGGATAAGTAGTACACAATACGCTTTCTCCATCATCGGACATCTGTACGGTAAGAACTGACCCCTTTGAAGTCAGGTCCCCTAGCGTATAGGACTTCGTTGTCTTCGTAACTACATCATAGGAGCGAAGCCTGCTTTGCTCTTCCTGATAACCTACTAATAGATAGCTCAGGTATTTACTGTTGTTCGACCAGGACACATCCTGTAGAAAAAAAGAGTCATTGTTGCTGATCTTGGCTACTTCTGCCTCCTGACCATCCGTTAAGGAAATGATCTTCAACGTAATCTGCGAGGCTGACCTTCTGATCTGGCTAACATATTTCCCGTCAGGCGACAGCAGCATCTGAGCGTTAATATGATCAATTCGAGGAACCACCTTGCTTTGCTCGTAAGGTGTGGCCACGCTTCTTAATTCAGACTGATCGGTTATTCCTTCATTTTGGGTAACAGCAAGTACAGCATTAGAAGATGTCCAACCTAATAAGGCGTCCGAGTTCGTGATTTCATCAGGAAGACGATAAATTGTATGGACCTGGAATGGATGAGAATTAGGCTCTTCTATATTCATATCTTCTTGACCAGGTATAATGACGGTCTCCGTTGTAGATCCCATACTGCAGCCTGTCAAGAGCATCATGACACATGTCAGATACATTAGAAGCAATGTAATGTGTTTGTTGTTCATAACGATGTCCCCGTCCTTACGATCTTCAAGCCATCAAATTCTACAGTAACAATGGTGTGATCCTCCTGATTAAGGATTTTTATCGTTCCTCCAGATTCATGCACGATAGATTTTACGATGCTAAGTCCCAGTCCAACGCTGCCCTCTTCTGATCCACTGGGGTCGGCTAGAAAGAAGGGCTCGAACCAATCAGTCAATGAGTCTGCCTCTATAGGATCACTTGGATTATCAAACACAAAGCGGATTTTACCATCGGCTTGAAGTGCCTTCACGTTGATTTCCGAGAACGATGCACTATATTTAATCGCGTTGTCCAGCAGATTGATAAAAATCTGGCGTAGCCTGTCCTTGTGGATCACAACCATCAGCTCGGGCTGAATTTCATACTTTATTTTTTTCTTATAACGCTGCGCCCGGATCGTCATGGACTCACACACATCCTGTAGAATCAGACCCGCCTCGACCTTGTCGGATTCCTCTGCTGTTACGTTTTTACGCGAGACTTCAAGGAGCTTCACTACCATGGCATGTAATCTCTTGCTTTCCTCAATGATATGATTCATTCCTTTATCAAAAAAGCTTCGATCCTGCTCGCCGTTCTCACGAATTAATTCGGCATATCCCAGAATGGATGTGAGAGGCGTCTTGAGCTCGTGAGTCACGTTATCAAAAAATAGCTTTTCCTTCCGGTGAAGCTCCTGAAGACGATCCCGATCCTTTTTGATAATCGTAATTTGTTTGCTGATCTGGTCAATCATATCGTTAAAATTGTCCGCTAACCTACCGATCTCGTCTTGCTGCTTCACCTCAGCTCGCACGTCCAGATTCCCATTTTTCACTTCCGTGGATAACCGACTTAGCTTGATCAAGGGAACCGTAATATGTCTCGACAGAACATACGAGAAGAGGAAGGCCGCCACAAAAATGGCCAATGACATGTAAAAGATGATATCCAGGACCCGACCACTTTGCTGGTATAACAGGCTGAAATCCTTGGAGAAACGCAGTATCCCCACTCTCGCTCCATCAATAACGACAGGATAGGAGAAGAGAGCCACAGCACTGCTGTGGTCATAGGTGATGCTATAAGCCATGTTGCCATTCACAGCCTGCTGCAGATCATTCTCTTGATGCTGTCCGAACATAGAGTTGTCCGAGGCATGGAGTAATTCGCCTTCCACTGTGTAGAC
This sequence comes from Paenibacillus massiliensis 2301065 = DSM 16942, assembly GCF_000377505.1. Taxonomy (GTDB): domain Bacteria; phylum Bacillota; class Bacilli; order Paenibacillales; family Paenibacillaceae; genus Paenibacillus; species Paenibacillus massiliensis. Next base: position 706,527 of record NZ_KB898185.1, read on the forward strand.
ACCTACGGCGCTGCCTGTCGCATGATGTAGATCATTCGCCATTTCCTGAGCCATTTCACCAAAATACAGAGTATTGCTTGTGAAATGATTAATGAGAAACGCCTGACGAACATAAATGTTACTGTTGTTCTTAAGCCCCACTAACTCTGAGGTTACGAGCTTCTGATTGCTGGACTGAATGAATTCCTTAACCGTCTGATTAAGAATAAGAAAAGAGAGGAAGAAGATAAGAAAGAATCCTACAAGAAATTTAACACTGATTCTCTTCATGATTCTTAATCCACCTGTTTTACAAATTTATACCCGATACCGAACACCGTATTAATATAATTACTGGCGCCTAGCTTCTTGCGCAGTCGCTGGATATGAGTGTCTACTGTACGTGTATCGCCTACAAATTGATACCCCCATACCAAATCGAGCAAATCCGAGCGAGTAAATGTCTTTCCCTGATTCCTGAATAAGGTCATCAGCAAGTCATATTCCTTGGGGGTCAGCTCCACAGCTTGCCCATCGTTCTTGACGAGTCGTTCCTCGGTAACAATCTCCAGCTTATGAAAGCTTAGAACACCTTTACCATTCTCTTCATGGCTTTCACTTCTCGCAGAATCAAGCCGTCTCAGGATCGTTCGAATCCGGGCAATAACCTCCCGTAAATCAAAGGGCTTTGTGATGTAGTCATCCGCTCCGATTTCCAGTCCAAGGATCTTGTCGGTAATGTCTGATTTAGCTGTAATCATAAAAATGGGGATGTTATAGTCTGCAGTCACCCTTTTACAAATATCCAGCCCGCTCTGATCGGGCAGCATCCAGTCCAGTAACAATAAATCTGGCTTAAATAGCTCCAACTCCTTCATGCCTGCAGCACCGCTTGCAGCAATCCGCGTCTGGAAACCTTCCTTGGAGAGTCCATAGGATAGCAGATCGGCTATCGGCGCGTCATCTTCAATGATGAGAATTTTTGCATTGTTCAACGGATCTTCAACTCTTTTCTTCTTAACGTAACGTTCACAAAGTAATAGCTAATATGGTTGCACCATAGCCCAATAACTAAAATAGATGGTAATCCAAAAAAAATGGGAAATCTGCGTTGTGGGGTCCTTCCTACAAAATAGTCCTTATCGTTCAAGGTAGCAGATACAGCTACCAGACACAATCTTTAAACGGTCTTGTGACAAATTGTTTACATCCTGATCAAACTTTAGTGACATCTCCCCTCTAATATGCTCTATATTCAGTCCTTAATCACAAGGAATGAAAAGTACATATCAAAACCAGGTCTTTCTGGGAGGAGGATATCGGTGTCTACTCGTAATACACTGCAACAGGATAGCAATGCAACAACGATCACACAGGATTCCATGGAAGGAAAAAAGCGCCAAAGAGCCAATCCCTCGGGCTCTGGCCGCCTTATCGCGCTTGATGCTGTTCGGGGACTGGCCGTAATAGGCATGTTTTTGCAGCATTTCGCGCTGAATGAAAGGAACGCCTTTGTTTCAGGGAATACAACCTTGCTTTTTATACTCTGTGGCGGAATCTCTTACTCGATTATGGCCGGACGAATGCTGGGGAAAGGTACCGACATAAAGGTATTTCGTACGCGAATGCTGGCCCGGTCCGTATTCATCGACATCATTGGATATCTGCTGATCATGTTAAATGCTCCGTTCGGTGTGATTCTGCCAGCCTATGCTGGACTGTTCATTCTGGCGTTGCTATTGGTGCGTCGCTCGACCCGGACGCTTGTCTTGACAACAGCAGTTCTGATCTTGATCGCCCCACCTCTGATGCTCCTTGGAGGAAGCCTCCTGTCAGGCACCTACTTACTCAGGGACATTGCTGGTGGTCCAATGTCAGCGCTTGGACTGGCGCCTGCCTTCGTAGCTGGTATGGCGATTGGCCGCCTTAATCTTCAACATGCGCGAACAGCCTTCTTGCTCGTTGTTAGCGGAGGATTCATTATCGCGATCAGCAAACTGCTCGCTACGTTCATTCTGCCTGGTCTTAGTCAGTCATTTGAAGCATGGATCGTAAGCGTTCAGGGCACTGTAGTCAACCAACCTGATCCTTATGCTATTTGGCCGCATAATGTGGATTCTCCGATGTGGCATATGCTTCTGTGGACAGCTCCACACAGTGCTTCTACATTTCAGACACTTATGGGGCTGGGTATCGCGTTCCTGGTGCTAGGAATTGTCTGCCTCATACCGAACAAGCTCTCAGCAGTGCTCAAGCCTTTTGCAGCCGTCGGACGTGTCGCATTGACAATGTATACCTTACAGTTCATTGTGTTCTGGATACTTGAGCTAGCTGGAATTGAACTAGGATTGGGTAGTATGCCATTAGGTGATTTGCTCGTTGCAGTAATAACCGTAGCGATTAGTTGGATCATTGCGCTGCGCCGCACAGGTCCACTTGAAGCCTTCATGAGAAGATTCGACCAAGCCTTCACTCCCGCAGCCGACACGAATAGCGGTTCATCTAAGTTATAGTCAACTGCTATGTTATAACCAGCTACACAAAGTCAATAAGCTTACCTAGTCACTGTGTACAATGCTAGGAAAGCTTATTAACCCTTTTTAAGGTAAGTTGGAATTATATAACTACAAAACACTGCATAATGGGTATGCATTGCGAACAAGCTATAATCATTACACTGTGAGGAGGATTTTTGTAATGAAACGAATAGTTGCATATGTATTGCCCTTGCTCCTGGTTACAGCCTTATCGGCTCCGGCTTTTGCCCAACACACGACGGATCAAGACATGACATATCAAAACAATAGGGCCAATTACCAAACGAATTCCGTTCGAGCTAATGCAGTAGACAACGATAACAACTCGAATTGGGGTTGGCTGGGATTATTAGGTCTGATCGGATTAGCGGGAATGAGAAAAAGAGTACCTGATCGTTCTGAGCGATAAGTATGCTTATATCCATCAAAGAGCAGTGAGGAAAATCATCCTCCTGCTCTTCGCATTTCCTAGGCCCCACAATACTAAATAATTAAACTATTCAATTAAAAGCTCAAAGATCTTTTACACTTAAGATTTTCTCAAGAAGCAGGGTCACCGGTCCGGTTAGCGCAAAGGCTATAATCGTTCCAATACCTACAACCCCTCCAAGAATAAATCCAGTGCTCAAAAAGATGGCCATCTACGCCAATTCTACCGATGTCATACCGAAGTCCGAATTTGGACTCGACGTATCGCAGAACAGCGTCTAACGCATACATTCCATTGCTGAAATTCATCAACAACACATAAGTCATGGAGAACACGATAAACAATTGGCCGATACGATTTGCGAATACGGAGTAAACCCATCTCAATCGAGATCTTCTCCATTGGAAGCAATCACCTTTTTCATCCAATGATAACTATCCTTAAGATAACGCTTCTTGCTTCCTTTACCATAATCATCTTGATCTACATAAATGAAACCGTACCTTTTGCTCATTTCCGAGGAGGAGCAGCTAACGATGTCGATCGGCCCCCAGGCATAATATCCTCTCAAATCCACCCCATCTTTAATAGCTTCTTTCATTTGCTCAATATGATCCCGGTAATAGTCAACCCGGTAAGGATCGTGGATGGAATGATCTTCTTCCAAACGGTCATGGTAGCCGACCCCGTTTTCCGTAATATAAATTGGACACTGGTACCGATCATAGAACAGATTAAGCAAGGTACGCAGTCCAATAGGATCAATGGTCCATCCCCATGAATTAGCTGGAAGCTCGAAGTTGCGGTACGGACCCGTTTTGTTTTTCAAGCTCTCATTATCAAAAATACGAGTATAATAGTAGGAAAATGACATAAAGTCAGCCGTATGTCGCAGCGCCTCTTCATCACCCTCCGCGAACTCAACCGTAATGTTGTTGTCTTTGAAATAACGGAAAGCATAACCAGGATAATAACCACGGAGCAACACATCGGAGAAGAAGTATTCCATTTGGTTGTTGCGAACGGTAGCGAATACGTCTTCTGGTTTGCTGGTCGCGGGATACGCAGGTCCACCACAAAGCATCATACCTATCTGCAAGTCGGGATTCAGCTCTTTGGCATATTTCGTAATCAAGCCGCAGGCTACCATTTCATTGTGCACACCTTGATATTTAGCGGAGAGCAGATCATCCACAACATCCTCCGCAATACCTAGATGATTAAAGGATTCATGAACGATTAAATTGATTTGATTAATGATAATCCAGTATTTTACCTTGGTATGGTAACGATCCAGGACGACTTGGCTAAAGCGGTGGAAAAAATCAATCATTTCTCGGGAGTACCAGCCTTTATAAGCCAAAGTTAAATGAAGCGGCATTTCATAATGGGACAGCGTGATCATCGGCTCCATCCCATTGGCAATGATCTCGTCAATCAAATTGTCATAAAACTTCAATCCAGCTTCGTTAGGCTGTTCTTCATCGCCGTTTGGAAAAATCCTTGTCCAGTTGATCGACGTACGGAACGTTTTGAGTCCGAGCTCGCTGAGCAGCTTCAGGTCTTCTTTATAGGTATGATAGAAATCAATGCCCCAGCGTTTTGGAAAAACCTTCTCTTTATTCTCGATGGCATTTTTAATATAGTCGGTAGTCAGCTCCAGATTGTATTTTTTCTCTAACGGAATTTGGTCTGTATACTCGTTAATATCTGCTACGCTTAACCCTTTTCCGTCTATATCATAAGCACCTTCAGCCTGATTAGCAGCAATGGCCCCTCCCCATAGAAAGTCGGCAGGAAACCCGGATGGAATGGTTTTCATAGTTTATACTTCCTCTCTTTGCTTATTGGTCTCTAATTGGTGCAATCTCTTATCGAAGCTTTCAAAAATATCAAGCAGCCGCTTGGCCAAGTTAATCTCGCTGTAAACGGTCATTAGCGTATCTTGTGCATGAGCGAATAACACCGAGTAATCTCCTTGCTGGCCTTCCGTTTCTTTTTGGATGCAATTCGTTTGCACCCGATGAGCGATGACGATTTCAGCGTTGGCTAACTTCATTTTTGACCTTGCGCCGTCAAACTCAGCATCCTCAATGTCCTTTAATGCCTCCATACAGTGCTTTCTTGCTTCTCCTGCATGCAAAATGATTTGCATCGCTTCCTGAGCCACTTGTTCCGATGTCATGATTATGATCTCCTTAACAAATTAATGGGCTTGCTGCGCTTCCTTCTCAACCTCTTGTTTCTCGTACGTTTTGAAAAATGGATACCAAATCAGCGTAGCTACAACAACACAGATCAGCATCAGCATTATGCCTGTGACCGTTCCCGTCGTGATCCAGGTGGAGATCGGAAACGGGACGTACCACATATCGAATATCACTTTTGGTATAGGAGCAAACGGAATCACTTTCGTTCCGAACCACACGATTGCAGGCAGGACAATACCAATGATCCACATCGGAATCATCAATAACGGATTCCATACGATGGAGCCGAATATTAAAGGCTCGTTGATGTTAAAAATGGAGGGAACCAAACTTGCCCGTCCCAGAGCTTTCAGTTTGGTGCTTTTGGAGAACATATGCATAACAAGTAATGGCAATGTACAGCCAACCCCTCCCACCCACAGGTAAGCGGAAAATATCGTCTCTGATGTAACCAGATTGTGCGCTCCCATGGTCGCATTTGCGGTGATCGCCGCCAGGAAAATGGGTTTGGTTACCGGGGTCAATACCCAACTGGAAATCCCCATGGAATACAGGAAGCAATAAATAAACAGAATCAGCATAAATCCCCAAGGGCTTTCCGTGATGTGGGCCAGCGGCATAAATATATTCAGAATGATGTTGTAAATATCGACATGAACGATATCGACTAGCAGCCAGGCTATAATCAAAGTGATGCCAATCGGAAGCATCGAGTCGAACCAGGATCTGACAAAGTCCGGGATAACGGACTCTTCCTTGAAGAAAGAGAATCTTCCGAACAAGCTCATCACATAGCCGGTAAAAAGAGCAGCGATGATGGCAACGAACATTCCCCCGGTTCCCAGCGAACTATGATTAAAACCGACGGTACCATCCTTGACGACTTGAGGAGACACAATGATCAGAAAAGTGATCAGACCTGTACATCCGGCAATAAAGCGCTGTTTTCTTAACTTCTTTTTCTCCATCAGGTTGAACGGTATGAGAAAAGAAACTAACAGTGAAAGCATCCCCATCGTCCATCCGAACGGTACCCAGAAATTAGGGTAATTCGGTATTTTGTATAAATCACCTGGTATCGTCAGCAGGCAAAATACCGATCCTAGAAGAATGAAAGGTAACAGCTGCATGACAGAATCCTTGAGTGTCACAATCCAAACATTATTGTTGACCTTATTCATCTTTGGAGAGAAGTCATTTTTGAGCCATCCGATGAAGTTATTCATTGTCCTTATCCCCTTTAAATGTTCAACTCGCTTAACAAATCATCCAAGGCTTCTTCCCCGTTTAAGGTTGAATAATACGATGGCTTCATTAAGAGCACTTTAACATCCGTACCTTGCGTGAGCTCCTTAATGTCATCCATAATATAAGCCAAGTGAGGACCCACTAATAATGCATCAATATCATCAATGTAATTTTCAATTTCTGCCTCTCCTCTGGCTTTGATCTCCATATTCAGGCTTCTTTTTTTAGCAGCCTTGCGAAGATTGGCAGCCATAAACCCGGAGCTTGCTCCCGACCCACAGATTAGCAACACGTTTAGCACTTCTTCTGCATTTGCCATGGTAATCATCCTCGCTTTTCTATATAATCGTGTTGTGACAGCGCTGTCATCCTTACAACCACACTATATTACAATTTCAAAGCCGCTCTCAAATAAAAAACTGCACTCCTAAGGTGAAAGATTTTAAAGCGAGGAAACGCCTATGAAAACACAGTATATCGATTTAATTCATTATTTAAGCAACTGCACGCATTGGATACCGTCGCAAAGCTTGGCAGATCGATATGGCGTGTCCAAACGCACGATCAAGTCGTACATTGGTGAGATTAATCAGCTCCACCATGGGTTAATCCTCTCGTCGAATAAAGGCTATAAAGTTGATACGGATCAGGTAAACACCTTTCTGAGTAACGAACAAACGGCCATCCCTCAGATGCAATCCGAACGAATTGCCTATATTCTGAAAAAAATAGTGCACACCAATCAACCTATTTATATACACGATTTAAGCGATGCGCTGTTTATCAGTGAATCAACGCTGAGGCTGGATTTGAAGCTGATCAAGGAAAGGCTTGCCAAAAGCAATCTGGAATTGAGCTGGGCCAAGAATCATATTGATTTGCGAGGCAAAGAAAAGGACAAGCGTAAATTAATGAGCAGCATTTTGTATGAAGAGGCAAACGGAAGCTTTATCGACGTCGATAAAATCAAGAGTTTTTATAGCGAACTGAACGTAGATTACATTCGAAAAGTCGTTGTGGAGACCTTTTCTTCCCACCACTTTTTCACAAATGATTTTTATTTAACGAACGTGATCATTCATATTACCATTGCGCTGGATAGAATGAAGCATGATTTCCAATTTTTGAATAAGGCCGTAGATTTTCACACGGACAATGCTGCATATCAGATTGCCAGAGAGATTGCCTCACAATTGGCAGCCTATTTTCACGTCCAATATTCAGAAGAGGAAATCGCGGATTTGGCGCTTCTGATTTCGTGCAATGGTACAAACGTCAACTTTACGCAAATCGAAGTCAGCGATCTGGAACGAATCGCCGGGAGCGACTGTATTGATTTGGTCAGCGAAATCGCATTCAACTTGCACAAGTATTACTATATCAGTATTGCCGATGCTGATTTTATTACCCGTTTCACGCTGCATGTTAAAAACCTGTTGATGCGATTAAACAACAACCATTCAACGAAAAATCCGTTAACGAGCACGATCAAAAAGGAATGCCCTCTGATTTACGATTGCGCTGTACATGCATCCCTTGTGATTAAAGAACGAACCGGTTATCGGATCAGTGACGATGAAATTGCTTATTTGGCTTTTCATCTGGGGTATGCCATTGAATTGCAGCGGCAAACCAACGTAAAAATCTCGTGTACAGTGCTGTTTCCACTCTACTACAACATGAATGTACAAATGATCAATAAATTGCAGCAGTATTTTGGTGACGATATTTCGATTCATTCGATCGTTACGGACGAAAGCGACTTGAATTACACCTCTAGTGATTTCATTATTTCATCCGCCCAGCTACACAAAATTCCGGAAGTGCCCTTTGTCGTGATTACTCCCTTTTTTATCGAAAGTGACCGCGAGAAAGTATCGGACAAAATATTTGAGATAAAAGAGCATAAGAAGAAAAATCAATTCAAGCTCCATCTGGAATCCTTTCTGGACGAAAGGCATTTCTGCCATTCCACGGAGCAGTCTGAGAAGGAGGATGTTTTACGGTTTATTTGCCAAATTCTGAATCGGGATGGCTATACGGACGAGGATTATTACTCCAAAATCCTGGAACGAGAAACCATGTCGTCAACCGCATTTGGACAGGTAGCCCTACCCCATGCGATTAAAATGGAGTCCCACAAAACGGGCATGTTCATCTATCTGAATCCGAATGGGATCAAATGGGATCATTCTATCGTGAAAATTGTGTTATTAATCACCGTGAGCGGAGAAGGAAGAAAGATTTTTCGTGACGTATTCGATTCGCTCGCTACCATATTAACGAATGATACCCATGTGAATGTCCTCTCTTCCCTGGATAATTTCGAGGACTTTATCAACCAATTAATCGCCTGCTGGGAGTAATCGTTCGGCATCTCCCAGCAAAGGCGATTATCATTGATGTCCATTTCCCGGCAGGGATAGAGGACTTGCGCCTTTGGACGTAGCTCTCCTGAGAGCACTCGGCACGGTATGGCTTCTGTGTCAGATTTCGACGGAGTTCTCGGCAAATGGAGGCATGATGCCTGCCTAATTCACGGGCAATTATTCTGGCACTACTCCCCTGCTAGTGGAGGATTTCTAGCTTGCTGCGCATTCATTAAGGTGTCTTAACATAAAAGAGTCCTAGGTAGTTTCTTCAAAGATGTGATTCGATAACAAGTCATTTAAACTAATGATTTTACTTCCTTTACTTTCATAATAGCACAGCATTTCGTCAATTTTTCTTTTATCATAACTTGTAATGCAATCTGATAATACATTAACGCTATAATTTGCTTTACGTAAGTTGTAGCAGGTTGATTTCACACAAGCAACAGCATCTGCTCCTGTTATGTAGAAATCACATATTTGATTTTTGCTAATATAGTCTGTGAACTCTTCACTGCTCAATGCGCTTCCTTTGTATTTTGTAAAAATATTTTCGGATACCATGTTTAAATCTGGAGCTAATTCAGATCCGCGAGTATGGGGTTTAAAAGTCCTCGTGCCGTCTGATAAGTTTTCATGCCTAACGTAGATCACATGAATATCCTTATCCACTGCCCATTTTATTGCTTTATTGATATTATCAATTATTTCCTTGTAATTCTTTGTTATGTCGTTTTGAATATCTATTACGACCAAAGCTTTTTTCACCATAAGGCTTCCTCCTCGTATTGGCTTGTCTGATTTTCATCATACTATTCAATTATTGACAACAGTATGGCAATAATCGAATACTGATAAAAAGAAATTTTGACACAAAAAAGCCCATTCCTACTCAGGGTTCAAGCGGGAACGAGCTTTGGGAAGTTTATGGGTAGTTACAAACTGTTAACAGACCTATGTCTCAATTTCAAGATCGCCTACATTATTGAGATTTATAGTATATGTAGATTAATGAATCTTTGGAGGTTCTGACTGCATCGCATCATTAAGCTGAGCCAAAAAAACACCTTCGTTCGGGCCAGGGTTATTCCGAAATACTTCTGCTTCTTTGACCAGAACTTCGTCTATATCCGTGGCAAGTAGCTTTAGCGTTGCATCAATAAATGAAAGCGGCATCGCACGTGGCTCATCATTATTGCTCTGAACCCACGGTGGTACAATTTCTATTACTTTTACCGAAGTATCTTTAAGCATGTATCTTTGGGACAGTGTATAGGTATGAAGTGCTGCCTTCGTCGCAGAGTATATAGCAGTTGCCGCTAGTGGTACAAATCCAAGAATCGAATTTCCAAAATCGAGACAAGCTATTATCGATGCTTTTATGAGGCTGATGTCGGAAAAGGAATTTGAGAGCATAACGATCAACCAAATTGCGGAGGGAGCAAATGTCAATCGAGGAACAGTATACTTGCATTTCGATGACAAGTACGATCTACGCGAGCAATGCATGCAATCTCAAATTAACCAGTTACTACAACATTGCATGTCTGAAAAAACCTTGAACCATCTCCCTTCTAAAACCTCGCTACATCGCGCGTTTGAATATTTGGAGCAGCATGCTTCTTTCTATTCCATAATGCTCAAGAGCAAGGGAGGCACTGTTTTTCGAAACCAAATGGAGACCATGCTCAAAAAAAGCCTGCATCAGCATCTTGATTCGATCAATCCCGATCCAGAAATGAACAGGGAAATTACGGTACAGTTTTTAATAGCAGCGACAGTAGGTGTATTAGATTGGTTTATTATCCGTTAAATTCCATATCCGGCACCGGTCATGGTTGAACAATTTTGGTGCTTGCTGAACCCAGGTGACAAGGGCCAGGAACATCGTTCCATTGGAAGTTGCTGATTTGGCAGTGTCTGAGAGACTGGGCGAAATCGACTTTTCAAACCACAATAAATCAGCAGCATGTAGTGCAATAACATATACTCTCATGACATCACACCAAATAGGTATTATGTTTATTGCGGCGGATGTAAACAATAAATAGAAATAATACAAGAGCAGCGAGGCCAATCCTTCTGCTCCTTTTTGTCTGGTAACACTTTTATTTAGTTGAAGTAAGGGGGAAAATGTAGTCTGCTGAATTCAAACACTATGTAATATATATAATTATAAAAAAGGCTCCACCAGCGTTAGCCAGCAGAGCTCTTAAAGTCGTTTTTAAATTCATATTAGATATACAATCAGTTGATTTTAATCAACTCCAAGATCGGTTCAACGAAAATAGCCCCTGTAACGGGGCTATTCCAGATATCCAGCACGTCCTTGTTGCCATCCAGATCCATACCGATGACTATGTAAGTAGCTTTACTCACGATGGTCCCGCTTAACCTTGAAATGGATGGCATCCAGAAACACGATAGCATACGTCGGTTGCAAGGAACGGTTGTATAGTCACATCGACTATTGAATAAACTCTTTGACCATCCAATTTAAGAATCTCTCTTTTTCCTCATAGTGTGGATAGTGCGCCGACTGTTCATAAGAAATGAACTCTTTTTGTTCCGCTTCAATTCCTTCAAAAAATAACTTAGCAGCTAGTGAGGAGGTCATATAATCGTAATCACCCATAACAAAATAAATGGGTAGATCCATCTCAGTCACCCTAGAAGGCAGGGAATTCACCATGGCTTCCCCTATCAAAATTTCTTGTGAATAGCTCATCCCTTTCGTGTGACGAAATGTATCTACGATGTTGTATTCACTGCTTAACGCCTTTCCCCAGAAGCTCTCATCTGGATTTTCCATCAACCTTGCTGCACCGCCATATTTCTTCACGTATTGTCGTGGCGTAAACGCCTGACCTTGCTTTATGGCTTCAGCAACCTGTTCCAGTTCTTGAACATCTTTTTCATTTCCGGCTAGTCGAGCTTGCTCGACGACATAACTCCAACTCTCTGTCTCGCTCAGAAGCACATCTCCAACTTGACCTATACCGATGTAGGCTTCGAATTTCTCAGGTGCTTTCTGTGCAGCTAGTGTACCAATGTATGTGCCAAATGAATGGCCGATCAGTATCACCTTTTTCTTACCTAAACGCTCAGTAGTGTAGTCGGTGATAGCCAATAAATCCTCAACCAGTAAATCAGCTGAAAGATTAGAATAGTCCTCGGAAAAATGATAGGATTTCCCACTTGCACGTTGATCATAGTTTACTACCGTAAACCGGGATTCCAATAAATCTTGGTTTTTCTTAGCGAATGGAAGCTCCGATGATGCTGGACCACCATGTACAAAGAGAATAACCGGATTATCCAAGTTATGACCTCGAATCATAATCGCATGTTTAGACCCATTTATGTCTACTTGCTCCAACGTGCTAATCCCATTCTTCGTTTTTATTTTCGGAGTCCATGTAGGAAAGTACAAGACTACGAGTGAAAGGATGAGAATAGTAACACCTGTCCCTAAAATCGTTTTCTTCCATTTATTCATGCTAGTAATACCCCTCTCTTTTTCAATTCAGGCACGCGACGGTGCTATTTGCTTGCTTTGTAAGCATAGACCTTAAAAGTCATACTTACATAGTGCGGTTTAGTAATGATTAAAGGTATGACAAAAAAAAATCGGCAACCCAGATGAGTTGTCGATTCTCAAGTTCATAATTAAACACATTTAACCTTGCTAGCCATCCATCATTCCTGAATCTCTTGCCTTACGTGTTGCCTCTTTCCGTCCCTTTACATCCAATTTAGAATAGATCGAAGAGATATAGTTTTTAACAGTTCCTTCACTAAGAAAGAGCGCTTCGGCAATATCTTGATTTCGCAAACCGGATGCAAGCTTGTGAAGAACTTCAATTTCGCGTGCGCTTAATCCGTAATCATTATTTTTTGGAGCTACGGCCTGGGGCATATTTCTAAGCATCTTGCGCGCCATTTCCTGAGAAATTAAAGTCCCCCCTGTGTGCACGACTCTTATTCCTGCGGCCAGTTCCTTGGGACGGATGGCTTTGAGCAGGTATCCTTCTGCTCCATTGCTCAAAGCCGTAAGAACATAATCCACTTCCTTGTAAGAGGTCAACATTATAATTTTGATAGCTGGAAATTGCTTTTTAATCCGTAACGTTGCGGTAACACCATCCATAACAGGCATATTAATATCCATTAACACAATATCGGGTTGAAATTGCTTACTACATTCGATTGCTTCCTCTCCATTTTTGGCCAATCCGACAATTTCAAAATCTTCTTCAAGAGAAAGAACAATATCAAGACTTTCCAGAATTAGCTCCTGATCATCGGCAATTAATATTTTAATGTTCTGCACGCAGCATCACCCCACTTAATGGAATTTCACATCTGACCTCGGTAATTGTAACCGCTCCAGATGAAGAGGAGAGGATCAGCCTGCCCCCTAGGTGCTGAATCCGTTGCTCCATGGTGGTTAAGCCAAAACCATAATCCAGTTTATCTATGGGCTTACCATTATTTTGAATCACCAAATGCAAGACTTCTTCAGCAATATAAAGTTTTAATTGCAGTGCGGATGCTTTCCCATGTTTCAACGCATTCGTAAACGATTCTTGAATTACACGAAGGATAGCCTGCCTTGCTTCAAAACGCATGGGTTGCTCAGTCAAGGGCAAGTCCAACGTAACATGTGTCCCTGTATGCTCGCTAAAACTAGTCGCAAGGGTCTCAATTTGCTTGTATAGGCAGTCATTATCATCTCCCCCTATTTCGTGAACGATCTCTCTAATTTCGTCCAGGTTTCGTTCAGCTAAAGTTCGCAAACGAGTAAGGCGCTCCTTCACCTCTATAGGCTTACGATCCATAAGAGCGATAGCCACATCCAGACTCATAATCATCGAGATAAATGAGTGGCCCAGTGAATCATGTAGTTCCTTGGACATCCGATTTCTCTCTTCCACTAAAGTCATTTGTTCGACCTGAGCAGCGTAATGAATTAACAATTTGTTCTGATGTTCAACTTCAACGGCTAAAGCATTTTTCTGATGATAGGCGTTAGCTATAAAACTAACCCAGATCCCAATAAAGCAAAATAACAGGTTATCAATACCCATGCTCATGCTTTGATTCAAAGTATATCCCTGATAAATTTGCAAGCCGAACGGTAGCAAAAATATAACAGGAAGCACCCAAAACGTCTGTCTGGTCAATAAATAACCCATGATCAGACTGGGAAGCAAGTAATCGGAATTGAACATGAATTCAGGATGAATCATGGAGTTAACATAGTAAGACCCGCCGAGTATAATCTCGACTATGCAAAACCATGTTTTGTTTATCCTCCGTTGTGGGAACCAAAACCACATCGGAACAAAAAAGGCTGCCAACAACCAGATTATTTCCAATTGGAGTTGGACAAGATCTTTTGAAGCAGTCACAATTCCAATGGCAAGTAACAAATAATAATAAGATCGAAGCAAAAAAATGCTCCAGTCCATAAAAGCAATTATCTTCTTCACTTGTGTACTCCTCCAGCCTGGTCATCGCTCCGAAATCGAGTAGATAATCTAAACTGCTTGATCACCGGACATCCAAACACTATCTCCCTTCTCCAAAGCCACACTATTGCTATTTCCCTAAGACCTCGATGAAATTGATTAAAGCTGTATCATAAATTGAACAATTTCAATGATTAATAACTAAGATAGTCTACCACTGTTTTTTACAACAGCAAAGTGAAGCGCACTGCAAAATTCAGGGTTATTATTGGATCTCATATAACACAGTACTATATTTATCGGATACTCTAATTAACGATTCAGGTATACAATACAATACTCTCACTCCGTTACATCCTGGATGAAATTCCGCGCAAAAACAAGTTCATCAGCAGTATACTTATTTGGAAAATTCATGAATCGTTGAAGTCTACTACAGTTTGACCGATATAAGAACAGTGTTAGACAGTGAAGATTTCACGGAACTGCTAGCGTACATAGCCGACTACTGATCTATACTCCGGCTTATCTCGATAGAATCAGGAGCGCGAGGCTGTAGCGCAGTGCATGCAACTGCGTGGAACCGGATCTTCCGTTCTGCAATCGGGGTACGCTTGATAGATACACCCGACGCGTCTGGAGAGAACCAGGAGACAACATTTTTTGCTTCTCAACAAACTAAATATATATCATCAAAAACGAGCAGTCTGCTAATTACAGACTGCTCGTTTTTGCTTATCTCCTAGGTTAAGTTGTTTCTCTTCAATGTATTTCCCAATTTCCTTTGCACTTGATGA
The DNA here is from genome assembly GCF_000377505.1 of Paenibacillus massiliensis 2301065 = DSM 16942. Taxonomy (GTDB): domain Bacteria; phylum Bacillota; class Bacilli; order Paenibacillales; family Paenibacillaceae; genus Paenibacillus; species Paenibacillus massiliensis. The sequence continues at coordinate 721,574 of NZ_KB898185.1, forward strand.
TTTTAACATAAGTATTCCTCTTCACTTGATTATCCGTTATTAATGGTTAAATTTTAACACATACTCGATGTGAACACGCACTATAAAATTATAACCAAACATATATTTTATTATCTTATTGAAAAATTATACCGATATAATTATAATGTAAACGAACTCATTAGATTAGGGGGCGATTGATATGGCAGAAAAAGTTAGAGATTATCCAAAGCTTGCAAAGAGCATTCTGGACGCTGTTGGTGGCCAAAGTAATGTTATGGGGGCTACACGCTGCGCCACCCGGCTTCGATTGGTACTTAAGCAATCCAGCCCAGAGGCGAAAGAACTTGTGGGAACGCTACCAGGGGTTATTACCGTCGTTGAAAGCGGCGGGCAATTTCAGGTTGTTATTGGACAGCATGTCGGCGAAGTCTTCGAATCATTTGCAGCTCTCGTGAACCTGGATGATACTGCAGTAGAACAGGGTGACAAAAGAACCGTATTGAACCGAATCATTGCTACGATGTCGGCAGTCTTCGCGCCCTTCATTTATATCCTGGCTGCTGCTGGTATTTTGCAGGGGATTTTGATCCTGATCAACCTGGTGTCCGACAGCTTCACGAGTACGGGAACCTATCAGGTACTGAGCTTCATGTCATGGGCTCCTTTCGTGTTCTTACCAATCTTCATCGCGATTACGGCATCAAAATACTTTAAAGTGAATACCTTTATCGCCGTTGCTTGTAGTGTTGCATTGGTTAGCCCTGACTGGGCAACAATGGCAGCAAGTATTACAGACGGAGCGAAAATCAGCTTTCTGGGCATTCCCTTGACGGGAACGACATATACGGGCTCGGTGCTTCCACCGCTTCTCCTGGTATGGTTCTTGTCCTATCTGGAACGCTTTCTGAACAAAAGAATACATGAAATGATCCGGCCGTTGTTCGTTCCATTCCTATCCATGGCTATTATGGTTCCGCTGACTATTTTGCTACTCGGGCCCTTGTCAACATGGGGGGCAAATGGTATTGCTGCTGGTTACAATTTCCTTGCTGAGAACTTACCGTGGCTTGCAGGGGCAATTATCGGCAGCGCATGGCAAATTATCGTAATCTTTGGCATCCATTGGGGCGTTCTACCGATGGTTCTTGCGAACTTTGATCTCTATGGTCGGGATTCATTTCAGGCTTACCAGACGATTGCCATTATTGCTCAAATCGGTGCCGTGCTTGGCGTTATTCTGAAGACCAGAAATCAGGAAACCCGCAAAGTCGGTATCTCCGCAGGCATTACGGGACTGTTTGGCATTACGGAACCGGCGATCTACGGCATTACTCTCAAATTCAAGAAGCCGATCATCTATGGATGTATTTCTGGTGGTATCGGTGCGATTACAGCCAGTTTCTTTAATCCATTCTACTTTGCTTATGCCGGACTGCCGGGCCCACTGACGCTTGTCAACGGAATCAGTGATGAGTCGCCGATGTCCATCTGGGGCATTCTGATCGGTGCCGCCATTGCGTTCATCCTTCCCATTATTTTGATTCAAATTTTGGGTTATGGCGAAGACAAGGTGAAAGCAACAGCTGCAGCAACTCCAACTCCAACCATTGAAACACCAAGCACTACTACCGTTCCTTCCGAGGGCGGGGAAGAAGCCATTTCTGCTCCACTGGTAGGCAGAGTTGTACCTCTTTCCGAAGTTCCTGACGAAGCGTTTAGCTCGGGGGCCATGGGCCAAGGCGTTGCCATTGAGCCGTTGGAAGGTAAGTTATATGCACCGTTTGCAGGAACGGTTGCAACGACCACGCCTTCCAAGCATGCTATCGGACTGCGTTCGGCATCCGGTGTTGAATTGTTCGTTCACATCGGTATAGATACGGTAAAATTAAAAGGGGCGCCATTCACCTTGCATGTCAAGGAAGGCGACAGCATCAATAAAGGCGATTTGCTTATCGAATTCGACATCGCCATGATCAAGAATGCAGGCATGCCGACCATAACACCTGTCCTTATTACAAATGCATACGAGTACCAAAATGTGATTCAAGAAGACGCAGATCAAAGCGCTTTGACTCAAAAATTGCTAACAGTCATTAAGTAAGACAACAATACCATGATAAAAAACCAGATTACCTGAAATTTCCTAGGTGGGGGGCTCTCCTCACCCATTTCAAACATCTGACAATAGCTATGTCACTCTGAATCGTTTTTGAGCTGGTTTAATCTACCCCATGTCTGGCTCTTGATTTTCGGAGTGAAGCATCCTTACTCAGAAGAGGTTTCGTTCGCTTGGGGGCGGAACCTTCTTTGATTTCACTGGAGCAGTGCAGCATTCTCCACAAGGCCTGAGCTTTCCTTCAAAATGATATATCCGATAAGCGGAGGAACCGATGTTCACCAGATCGAATCATTACACAACCCAACTCAAGTTTATTTTTTCCTTCGGGATCGTAATGTTCCATAGCAAAGGGAGACACCTGATTTACTGAACGAAGCCCCTTGAATGGGGATGGAGCTTGTTACGAGGGCTTGAATTTTTCACACACGTATCATCCAGGATCACAAAAATGGAGCCATGATCTAGTGATGACTTCGTTGAAAGAGAAGGCCTGACAATAATCAACAACAAATAGAGCGGAATGGAGAACGAAATGGGAACCAGAATGAAAATTAGAGTAGAGCCCCGGCGGTTAATTATCATGTTGATAGGAAACATATTTATGGGTTTGGGAGTTGCTATTTTCAAGCTATCGGGATTGGGGAATGATCCCTTTAACGGGATGGCAATGGCACTTGCTGAATATGTCGGGTTCTCATATGCCACTTTTTTAATTATGCTGAATCTCGGATTGTTTGTAGCTCAATTCTTCACGGGGCGAAAATTCATCGGAGCAGGTACAATTGTAAATGCCTTCTTATTAGGCTACATCATCACATACTTTTACGACTCTGCGCTGGGGCTCTTTGGTGAACCTCAGGTTCTGTGGCAACAGGTAATCATTGTTGTGGCTGGGATCGTAATAATTAGCTTGGGGGTCTCTCTATATCAAACGTCCAATGTGGGCGTTTCCCCGTACGACAGTCTGTCTCTTATTATGCGAAATTACGTCCCGAAAATCCCTTATTTCTGGCACCGAATGTTTACAGATTCTATTTGTGCATTGATTTGCTTCCTGTTCGGAGGCATCGTTGGGCTGGGGACGCTGGTAACAGCGTTTTGCCTGGGACCCATTGTTCAATTTTTTGATGTCCATGTATCGGAGAAACTACTGGTTAAAGGGCGCACAGATATTCAAAACTCCGCACGAACATAGGCACGTATGAACAGGTATATCAGACCTTTTCAACAGAGACTTTGCAACAACAATTGACCAGCATTTCCCTTACAACTTACAACAATGTCCAAGTGTTACGGCTTGAAAATGGCAATAAAACGGTGAATGATCATTACCATATTCAATACCTGAATGACAAAAACAATAACGAATAAATTATGCTCTCACTTTGTTTCTGAGGAAAAGTCTAAAACAAGGTTAACACAATACTCAATCTGGCATCATCTCATGCTAGATTGAGTAGCATTAACTACTTTCCCCCCCTCACTTATCCATCTATATTTATACACTTCAATGGATTCCAGATTTTCGTTGGCATCATCGTCAAATCCAGACTGAAATTCACAACAACAACAAGTTTTGTTTGGGAAACCCTGACTATCCCATTGAGGAAAGTTTAATTCATTATCGGCTTCCCAAATGCGCACAGATTTTTTTAGCATTCCAAGTGCTACAACTCCGTGACGAACTTGATGCGCTGGAGCAAATTGCCGCTCAACTGGCTGCGCCAGCTGTAAAAAGCCAGGTGTTTATACTTTCGTTTTCAATCGTTCGATTGCGGGAGAAGCAACAGCACAAAGCAAGATCAGAATGCTAGCACCCAAAATCGCTGCGGTGATACCACTTACATTGATAGCCCAACCCCCTAACGAAGCACCTACTGCGATTCCGCAGTTGCATGCGGAAACATTCAACGTGCCCGCCAGTGCTTTTCCTTCGTTTGCAGCATTGATTACCCGAGCCTGGTTAAGGGGGAAAAGCGCCGTATGTGCTATTCCCCATGCAGCCAGCGCAACTACGAACATTGCAGGATATCCGACGAGAAGAACTGAACTTGCCGCGCCTACAGCCAATAGAAGACAGAACAAAACGTTAGCTTTTATGGCGTGACGGTCAACAAGTCGACCAGCCAGATAATTGCCGTATAGACCGACTGTACCAAACCCCATCAGCCACCAGCCTACATGCGATGATGAGATACCAGCATATCCTTCCAGCATGTCAGCGAGGTAGGTGTAAGAAGCGTACATCGCTGATAGTATTGCAACTGAAAGGACGAGGTTGGCAATTAAGTAACGATTCGAAAGAGATTTGATCTGACTTTTCAAGCTTGTTTCCTCGACAGGATGGAGTTTTGGCATGGCTTTGGCCAAAAGCAAGGCCACCGTAATCGAAAACACGGCCAGAAACCAGAAAGCTCCTCGCCAACCTACAGCATCACCAAGTACGGTGCCCAAAGGGATGCCAAATACCAATCCACCAGTTAAACCCAAATAGAGTTTGGAAATCGCCTTGCCAGCATCCTCTTGTGGTACAAGCTTAGCAGCAACATCGCTGCCGACTCCCCAGAAGACTGGAAGTAGAGCCGCAGGGACAATTCGTGCAATCATTATCGTCCAGAAGCCCGGAGCTAATGCGACGGCTACATTACTCGTAGCAAATACCACCAAAATCCATGCAAATAGCGCGCGCCGCTCCACACGCGCGAATATTACGGTCATAATAGGGCCGGCGAAAATAATAATGAGTGCAAACGAAGTCACCAGCTGACCAGCGATCGGTATCGAGATATTGAGGTCTCTTGCCATATTCGGCATAAGACCTATTATAATAAACTCGGTTGTAAAGATTACAAATGCAGCCAGCGATAGGATGAAAATCGATAGGTCTGCACGTTTATTTCTGTCCTTCGAACTAATAGTATTCATAATATTTCACCTTCTTGAATTATGTGTTCTTCTCTGCTGTACTGAATCTATACGAAGCATATATATATTTTTACCGGTATATAGATACAACTGTTTTCATGAAAGTAGGCTATAGCACGTATCCACAAAATGTTACTCTCTCCAGTGAATAAATTTATTCATATATTCCACAGTCGGCTAATATTTCCGATTTAAAACGCATGCTATCAGCCTCTGTTATAGGGCGAATGACCTTACAAGGAACACCAGCAGCAAACGAATTTGCTGGGATATCACGAGTCACCACGCTCCCAGCACCAATCACACAATTGTCACCTATGGTAACCCCTCCACAAACCGTTACGTTCGCCGCCAACCAGACATCGTTACCAATGGTCACTGGCTTTGCGTAACATAAGTGTTTAACCTCTCCATTTTGATTAATCATCTGCTTTCGCTCTGAAGCAATAAAGGGATGGATTGGAGTCGCAATGGTGACATTGGGACCAAAAAGAGTATTGTTTCCAATTTTAATTTTTGCATCATCCTGAACTGTCAAGTTATAGTTAGCGAAAAAATGATCGCCGATTTCGGTGTGTGTACCATAATGAAAAAAAATAGGTCCTTGCATATAACAATTATCACCTATACGTCCTAGCAATTTCTGGAGTATACTATTACGTTCTTCCTCCTGATTCTCGTACATATCGCTATAACATCGGCTCAAATTGTGAGCATTTCGTTTTATCAGTTTTAAATCAGGGTGCGATGGAGCAAATAACTTCCCTTGGAAAATACGTTCTTCTTCCTTCATATTTATCAGATCCTCTCAAACGACCAGTTTTAATAATGGACTGAATTTACACGTTATTTAGTATAGATTTATAAACACCATTTCAGATGTAACCTCTCGCGAAATGTATATACAATAATGAAAAAGCCAATCTACTCTCTTCAGTTAAGCATTTATTGTTTTCTTCCCTTTGGCAGAAAAACCGCCAGCAATCCTAATAATGGTAAAAAGGAAGATAGTTGTATAACCCAAGCTACACTTGTAATATCAATCAATGAACCCAAAATAACAGAGCCCAAGCCTCCCATACCAAAGGAGAAGCCAAAAAACAATCCTGAAACGGTACCGATATGATTCGGGAGTAATTCTTGGGCATATACAATAATCACACTAAATCCCGACATAAGAATGATTCCTACTAATGCACAAAGGACTAATGAAGTCAGCGGTCCCACATACGGTAAAAGAATTGAAAAAGGGGCTGTGCCGGCAATAGATAACCATATCATTGGTTTTCGACCAAATCGATCTGCCAAAGGCCCCCCAATGAGTGTGCCAATCATGCCTGCAAACTGTAAGATAAATAAACTGATTTGTGCTTGAGATAATGTTACTCCATATGTCCCAGCATAATAAAACGAATAATATCCCGTCATCCCTGCTAGATACACGAATTTGGAAAAGAGAAGCAGTACTAAGATAAAGAGTGTAAAAGTAATGAAGAGTTTGTTGCGCTTTGAACTATTTGGAGCTACATTATCTGTCGTAGAATGAATCGTAGATTGCTTGGTTATAGCAATTTTTGCTTTATACCAACGACTGACCCGACTTTGAATGAGCATACCTAAGAAACCTAATCCTAATAACCACAAGTAGCTACGTTGACCTTGTGGAAGAATTAAAAAGGCTACAATTAATGGAGCTATAGCCTGACCTGTATTACCTCCTACCTGAAAGATGGACTGCGCTAACCCTCTCCCTTTGCCTGCAACCATGTAAGCGACTTTCGATGATTCTGGATGAAGAATTGAAGATCCAACTCCAACAATAGCAGCAGAAACTAAAAGCATCCAAAATGCAGATGAAAATGCAAAGCCAAGCATACCGATTAGTGAACATAACATGCCAGCAGGTAATAAGATTGGCATCGGTTTGCGATCGGAAATATAACCAACAAGGGGTTGCAGAACTGATGCCGTAATATTTAGAGTGAAAGCAATCCAACCCATCTGCGCAAAATTTAATTGCATAGTTTGTTGAAAAAGTGGAAAAGAGGCAGGGATTACTGTCTGCATAGCATCATTAAGCAAATGTGCAACACTTACCCCGGCTAATGCCCAATTAGCTGACCGGTTAATTTGTAAGGATGATGAATATGAACTCACTAGATCGCCTCTTTTTGGTAATCGTAGTTTCTTACCGGGGTCTAACATAGATATATAGTAGACACCCAAATATTAATCATCATTAGCTCCAAAACTAATATATAAATGAATTCGTATTACTGCCCGAATCTGATATTTTTTACAGTAGTTTGTTCTAATGAAAAATGTGAATAGGTTCTATCACCACCTCTGCCAGTTGGAGATTGAGCAAGAAAACCTACCTTGACTTCATCCTCAACAGGAAGATTAAAAAATCTAGCCATGAAGAACTGTTCACCATCTAAAGAGTAGTGAAATGCGAATGACTGTCCGACCCGTGAAATTTGTAGCCACACGGAATCTCCATCAATATTGTTACCGTTAGCGTCATCGGAAGTTTGGTTTGTAACTACACTCACAACAGCATGCGTATTAAAATCGGTAAGTTCGAAACATAATTTCCCCCATACTTCCCAGTCTTTCATCACCATTAGGCAAGCCGCATCGTACACATCTTTGAAATCAAGTTGTACTTTTGCTCGCAATACAAAATTTCCGCAAACTTCCTTATAGAAAAACGGAGCATTTGCAAGACTTTCAGGTGTGATACCTTCTTCAGAAACAGCTCCATTATTGCAAAAAATATCAGTTTTCTCTGGGGCGTACATAATCATTTTGTCATCTTCAAATGATATATGAGATTCGTTTAACCAAAAAAAATTGTCAAAATCTTGATTCCTCACTCTAATTCCCCCCGGGTTTTACAATTTTGTTTGCACCTATCCCATACTTCAGATAGTATTATATCACCATAAAAATTCCAAACAAGGAATTTTATCCCCAAAAAATATCACTATATTCCCAGAGAGGATAACTTTAATGAGAATTGATACGATGCCACTAGATAGTACATTCTTCGAAAATATTCAACATGGTCAGCTTGATTTTCCAATTCAATACTATGTAGATGAGCTACATAAATTTAATAACTATAAAGTGCCGCTACACTGGCATTTTGAGCTAGAATTCTTTGTTGCTCGTGGAGGAACTGTGTTGGTTCAAGTGGGTCATCACCAAATCAAATTAGAAGCTAATGATGGCATCTTCATTAGTAGAAATACATTGCATTCCTATGAACAAATAAATGAAGATGATCTATGTGAATGCCCCGTCATCGTTTTTTCTGCTGAACTGATTGCTCCCCATACAAGTATTTTATATAAAAAATACATCATGCCGATTCTTAACGACAAAAACTTGCCATTTGTCGTATTTCATACTCGAGAAAAATGGCATAAGGAAATTTTGATAAAGCTGGATTACATCTTTGCTCTACTTCAACGATATGGCGCTGTGAGCAGTTACGGTGCATTTCCTATTCTGGATTTTGATGTAGATCCACTCTCAGATGTTGGTTTCGAAATGCAAGTACAATGCCTTCTCAATCAGATTTGGTTGTTGATTGTTCAGCATAGAAACCACCTTCCTGTGGTTACTACTGATAAACGGGAATTACATTCTCAAGTCAGACTTCAGAACATGATTTCATTTATTCAAAAAAATTACATGAACCCTGTGACACTCGAAGACATTTCAAACTCCACAAATATTAGTAAGAGTGAGGCGGCACGATGCTTTCATTCTTATTTGAATTGTTCTCCTGTAGAATATTTATTGCAAGAACGGATTAATGCGGCGAAACGTCTTTTACACACTACTCCCCGCTCCATCCAAGAAGTCTGTTTGGAGTGTGGTTTTAATTCTTCAAGCTACTTTATTAGAATGTTTAGAAAAAAAGTCGGAGTAACACCTGGAGAGTACAGAAAGAAAAATACAATTTAGTTTACCGTTAACACTATTTTTTTGAAATAACTATCCTATCTTTATATCAATCCAAATCGTTCACGCGATTATATCACTGTTAATCTCGGTAATCGAATTCAACTCTTGGCCTCAACAACTAGTTAGATAACTAGCATTCATAGCTGTGTGAACAATTTCATATTCAGTAAATAGCTCGCCAATTGGCGAGTTTTTCTTTATCTCAGTTAACAATCATAAGTATAGCACGACCCTTAATAAACGTCCTAATTTTATTATAAACATATATTTATTTTATTTAGTCATTGATAAATTGTACCGGTATAATTATAATTTGAATATGCTGTTACAATAAAAAGGAGGAAATAACATGGGACAATTACCAAAAGACTTTTTATGGGGCGGCGCTTTAGCTGCACATCAATTTGAAGGTGGCTGGAATCAAGGCGGTAAAGGGCCAAGTGTTGTAGATGTAATGACAGCAGGTGCATATAACATACCACGAGAAATTACAGAAACAGTTGAAGCTGATAAGTTTTATCCGAACCATGAAGCAATTGATTTCTATCATAAATATAAGGAAGATATCGCCTTGTTTGCTGAAATGGGGTTAAAATGCTTACGAACATCGATCGGCTGGAGCAGAATTTTCCCAAAAGGCGATGAAGCTGAACCGAACGAAGAAGGATTACAATTCTATGATGATGTATTTGATGAATTACTAAAGTATGGAATTGAGCCTGTTATTACACTTTCTCACTTTGAATTACCGTTGCATTTGGCAAGAGAATATGGTGGATTCAGAAATAGAAAAGCAGTAGACTTTTTCGTACAATTCGCGGAGGTTTGCTTTAATCGCTATAAAGATAAAGTAAAATACTGGATGACATTTAACGAAATCAATAACCAAATGGATGTGAATAATCCCCTGTTCTTATGGACAAATTCAGGTGTTATCGTAAAAGAAGGCGAAAACGTGAAAGAAGTAATGTACCAAACCGCACACCATGAACTGCTTGCAAGTGCATTAACAGTAACAAAGGGAAAAGAAATTAATCCAGAGTTTCAAATCGGGGCAATGGTATCTCATACACCAATTTATCCTTATTCATGCAATCCAGAAGATGTGATGTTAGCTGAAGAAGAAATGAGACAACGCTACTTCTTCCCTGATGTACAAATTCGTGGTTACTACCCAAGCTACGCTTTAAAAGAATTTGAAAGAGAAGGATATAATATCAAGTTCGAAGACGGCGATGACGAAATCTTAAGAAATGGTACGGTTGATTATTTAGGCTTTAGTTACTATATGTCTACAACTGTTAAAAGCGATGTTGTAAATGATAACACTGGAGATGTTGTAAGTGGCGGATTGAATGGTGGATTACCTAATAGTGTAGAGAATCCGTACGTCAAGGTTACTGATTGGGATTGGACTATTGATCCAACTGGACTTCGATATACATTAAACCGTTTTTATGATCGCTATCAAGTTCCATTATTTATTGTAGAAAATGGATTTGGTGCTGTGGATACTTTTGAAGCGGATGGCTCCATCCATGATCCAGAAAGAATCCAATATTTAAAATCACATATCGAAGCATTAGAAAAAGCAGTCACTTATGATGGTGTTGATTTAATTGGCTATACGCCATGGGGGATCATCGATATTGTGTCATTCGGAACAGGGGAAATGAAAAAACGTTATGGCATGATTTATGTGGATCGTGATAATGAAGGAAACGGATCAATGAAGCGTTATAAGAAGGATTCGTTCAACTGGTACAAACAAGTTATTGAAACGAATGGGGAAGAATTATAAAGGATACCTTGTTAACTTAGGAATGAACAATAACCCGAATAATGGACGCTTATTAATAAGTGCCTTATTCGGGTTATTTTGTAGGCTTCCAGTTTACAGCCGCGCTTATGATTAGAACAGTGTTTTCTGGAATATCTTGTTCCAAATTCATTCGCAGAATGAGTTGGCTCGTATGGCAGCTCCACTTCCATTTCTATCAGGAGTTACCACGAACAACATAACAATAATGAAGGCTCCTTCAAAATAACGTGCTCACTGCCAAATCTTGCTCGATTTAGTTGAAAAGAAACCAAGAGCTTGTATCTTCACAAAAAATGATTGTTCGTTTGTACGAAGAATTGCGATTGTTCATAGTTATATGTTAACTTGGAAAAGTCGAATGGTTGCCCATTGGTTAAGTGAAACACAGATTCAACGTATAGTTTAGGATCTCCCTTTTTTAACCTTAAATACTTTGCTTCTTCATCAGTCAACTTATTGACGTGAAAAAATGTATCTGCAAAACCGATATTTAATCCTAATCCTTCTGTAATATAATTAAATACTGATTCAGAAATAATTTCGTTGTTCAAATAAGTAATGATCGATTTATTGTAATACGATTCCTCTAAGCATAACGTCTGCCCGTTAATATAACGAAGCCTCTTAAAATAATAGACATCGTCACCTGGTTCCATATTTAAATTAAGAGCCGCTTCTTTTGATGGTTTACGTACGTCTAATTCAATCACTTCTGACGTGATTTGAAAATCATTAAGACTTTTTTTATACCCCTGATTAGATAGAAAACTAATATATCCTTTTCTCTTATGCCTTCTAACAAAAATTCCACTACCTCTGACTTGATACACAATCCCTTTTTTCTCCAAGAGATCTAAAGATTTGGTAATTGTACTCTTACTCACTTCAAATTGAGTCATCAATGTTTCTAAAGATGGCAGTTTCTCTCTCTGTTGGAGTGAATGCTCTTCAATATATTTTTCCAGTTCATTTGCGATGTGTTGATACTTTAACATGTTCATTCCTCTTTATTTTTTTTATCAATACCAGAATTATACCATAAACTTTTTAAAAGTATACTCAACTAGATTGTACATGCTTTAAATTTTTGTTTGGTTTTTATAAATTGTACCGTTATAATTGTGTTGTAAGTGCAAGTATCATTAAGGACGGATCCAATGACAGAAAAGTTGAGAGATTATTTCAAGCTTTCTTCTTTGTTGCCACGTTATAGCTTACTTTTATCGCCGATACAGAACACCTTCAAGTTGTCCTTAACTTCTTATGACATGAAAGTATGCAAATGCCCCATCCCACATCAAAAACCAATTAATAATTCCTATCAACTCGTATACACCTGCTTCACATCCAGATTCCTGTACTGAATCGCCTCCGCTACATGACCTACTTCAATATGCTCTTCTCCAGCCAAGTCCGCTATTGTCCGTGACATCTTCAAGATACGATCATAGGAACGCATGCTCAGTCCAATTGCTTCCACCGTGTGTTCCAGCAATTGCTCTGCCTCGCGGTTCAGCTCCGTATACTTGCGTAGCAGCCTTCCAGATAGCTCACTATTCCAGGCAATTGGCAGATTGGCATATCTTTGAGCCTGTAAGGCCTGAGCTTGCAAGACCTGCTGTCGCATATCATTGGACGAGAGATTCTGCGTTTCCTTGCGCCACTCCTTCGGACGCGGCACCTCTACTTGCACATCAATCCGGTCCAGAAGAGGTCCCGAGATGCGTGAGCGATATTGTGAGATTCTTGCTGGGCTACAGCTGCAGACCTCACCATGAGCTTCGCCGCTTAACAGTCGGCCACATTGACAGGGATTCATCGAAGCGACCAGCATAAATTGAGCGGGAAAGGTGAATACAGCTCGAGAGCGGCTAATTGTCACATGGCGATCTTCCAGCGGCTGCCGGAGCACCTCTAGCACCTGACGGTTGAATTCAGGCAGCTCGTCCAGGAATAATACGCCCCTGTGTGCAAGGCTCACCTCACCGGGACGAGGAATGCTACCTCCTCCGATCAGACCAGCTGAAGAAATCGTATGATGCGGGGAACGGAAAGGACGCTGACGTATAAGCCCCGTAGGTGCTTCCTTCAATTTGCCGGCCGCACTTAAAATCTTCGTGACCTCCAAAGCCTCTGATTCTGTTAAAGCTGGCATGATGGTGGGCAGACGCTTGACCAGCATGGTTTTGCCGGTTCCTGGCGGGCCAATGAACAGCAGATTATGCATGCCCGCCGCAGCAATCACTAGCGCTCGCTTAGCCTGCTGTTGACCAAGCACATCTTCATAATCCTCGACAACATTGGTAGTTGTCGCTTTCAATGGATGCCCAGACTCTGATTGTCCTCGTCCTGTAGGGCAGGAAAGTGATTGTAACGGCGCATACGTCGAAATTTGTATAGGCGCCTTGGCTCCCTTTAACCCGCGAAGCCCCGCTATCACACTTTCACTGTCAATCACTTGGTGAGTAGCCTTGTCAGCTTCTTCGGCAACAGTCTCCCCGTCAACGGCCTCCTTATTGTGATCTGCACTACTCACGGTATGTCCTGCTTCATATGAATAACCGCCCTCATCCTGACCATTCGCTACATGGATTAGATCGCGTAAATGATTCAAAGGATATACGTCGATACCGCTAATGAGGCAGGCTTCCTCCCAGTTCTCCTTCGGCAGGAGTACGCTGCTACATCCCTCTCTTTTCGCTGCATCCACCATGGAGAGTACCCCGTTGACAGGACGTATACTCCCATCCAAAGCCAGCTCACCAATGAACAGTGTCCGCTCCTGCATAGGCAGTACGACCTGTCCACTAGTAGCCAATAGACCAATAGCAATAGCCAGATCGAAGGCGGTTCCTTCCTTTCGCAAATCTGCCGGGGCCAAATTAATCGTCACCCGCTGAGCAGGATAGGTGAACCCACAATTTTTGATGGCTGCTCGTACACGTTCTACAGCTTCCCGGATGGCCGAATCCGGAAGACCAATGATAGCTGTCTGTGGCAGACCATTGGCCAGATCAGTCTCAACCTCAATGAGTACACCATCAATACCATACAGACAAGCGCTGTCCAATTTTCCATACATCACAAAAACACCCCATTCATCTATATTTGAGCATGGCTTTAACGCCTGCTTATACATGAAAAGGGTGCTTCCACTATTTCACTAGCTTCACGAACTATACCTATAAAGTTGAAAAATGATGTGCCGAACATAATGTATAAATTGAAGATATACTCGCTGGATGGCGAATAAAGGGCTTTGACTACGCTTGTGCTGCCTAATTCGTACAAAGCTTATGAGTCTGAGCCCATAGCCTAAATAGTTAAATTAAGAATCTACCGATCGAATAGAGTAAGCTTCTCTACTGCAGCCGTACGTGGCTGTGCTTTCGGAATCACATCAGGATATCCACCGTAGATCATTGCCACTACTTTTTCACCAGGCAAAATATCCAATTGCTCACGGAATTTAGGACCATACAGAAACGGCTTCGTTACCCAGAAGGTTCCGATTCCCTTGCTCCAGCCTGCAAGCATAAAATTCTGAACAAGCGCACTTACAGCCGCATAGTCCTCATCCCACACCAGCTGCCGCGGATCTTCCTTCATCACGACTACAAGCTGGAATGGATTATGCAATATCCCCTCTGCAAAGCGATTATTCTCCTCGCCAATCTCTGCAGAGATTGCATCGACCAAGCGCTGACGGCCATCTCCCGTAAAGAGCAAGAACCGCCATGGCTCACGAAGCTTATGATTCGGCGCCCATACAGCGACATCCAGCAGCTCTGTAATGGTCTCCGTCGGAATTGGATCTGGTTTGAACCTTTTAACTGTTCTCCGGTCACGAATGACATCCAGCACCTGCTCCGAGAATTTCACTTCTGTATTTGATTCTGAATTTGTGCTCATATGACTTCCTCCTCAAGTATCTATTCATACGATTTGGCTACACATAGCAGCTGCCTAAAGAATATCGAGTTATGTAGCTCCCAATCCTGCTTGACAGGCTATCGTATTCCAGAATACAGACTATTCAGACAGAATATCCTGTCATTATTATCTGACATGATCAACTATTCGCTTATAAACTTGAATTTAAATTTGAAATTAGATTCAAATGAGAACACTTCTCAATAATTAAACTATAGCTTCTCCCATTCCTCTTGTCAAACAAGCTTTATTTGATACGGTAACTAGTCGGTTTCAAGACAGGGGAATAAAAAAAGACTGACCATCCTGATGTAACTAAGGACAGACAGCCTGTGTGCTTCAAGGCTCATAATAATTGATAAAATTCATGAGTACAGAACCCAATGTCTATGGACTGCAATCACTTATATTGTTAGAACGCTGCATGTATATGTTCGGTCACCTGGGCTTTACCGTCTGGCAATAACTGTACAGCAATGACATCAAACCGTACAGGCCAATCCTGAACTCCCTTCATGTGCATGTAGATTGTGGCTACATTGCGAACTTGTGCCTGTTTGCGTACATTTACAGACTCAGTAGCAGTACCGTAAGCTGTACCTGAGCGACTACGCACCTCTACAAATACAAGTAAGCCTTCATCCTCTGCGATGATGTCGATCTCACCCCTTCTACAGCGCCAGTTGCGATCACGCAAGACATAACCCTGTTCCTGTAAAAAATCGACCGCCGTCAACTCACCCAAACTTCCTTTGTCACGTCTTGTGGCTCTAGCTCTGGGAGCAGAAATCCCCTGTCCATCCCACTCAAAGCTATTCATAGGATCTGTCTCCGGCCTGCTTATCCATCCGGTAAATATAAGTTAGTACCTCTGCTACAAGATGATACAGCTCTGTAGGAATCTGCTCATCTAGATCCAGCTTCGATAGCACTTCTACTAGGGCGGGGTCCTCCTGCACAGGAACACCGTTCTCTCGAGCCTTCTCCAGAATCGTCTCTGCTAGACGACCGCTTCCTTTAGCCACGACGACAGGAGCATCATTCTCCCCTGGTGCATATTTGAGAGCGACAGCTTTTTTCCTTGCCAGGGATGTTTGCTCTGACGAATCACTCATATTTTCACATCCACCCCTTTGTACGTCTGCGGAGCATATTCCTCCGCCACCCGCACAGGTGCATCCAATTCCTGCTCAGCTCGTACTGGCATCGGCTCTGTTCGTAAGGACAACAGCTGATAGCCGATGCCTGCCAGCCCTTCCGTGACGCTATCTCTACCGCTCTCCAGCAATGCCCCGGCCCATTCGCTATCATTGTGCACTTTGACACTAACGATACGATCCACTACCTGCACATCCAGTAGCGTCGGTCCAAGAGCATGCATGTCCAGATCGAACCATAGGCGGCAATTCGCCGGGTCCAGCTCGCCTTTCTTGCCACGCCGAGACTGAATCTGTACCGAGGCCGTCTCCTGTCCATCTGGGCCTATGAAAGGTATGAACAGATGCACCTGTGCAAATGGAGCTGTGCGATCCGTATTCAGCAGTAGCTGTTGACCTGTAAGGTGCTGGACCACCTGCTGTGCCGCCTCCCGCAGCGCAGGCGGCACATCGTCGCTGCTGCTCATCAGCTGCAGCAGCATTCCCTTGACTGTGGCAGCAGCATCCGCCTGCTGCCCATTCGCTGCCTGTGCCAAGCCAGGCAGCTCTCTTCCCGCCCCGCTTCCATTCGCGGGGCGAAGCACCTGCTGCTCGTGCTCTGCACCGAGCAGCTTCAGCAGCCGCCCTACCCACGGCTCCGCTTCGCGGGTGGGAGGCGGCTGCACTGCGGTCTCCGCGGTAGGCCTAGCGGAGACTTCTCCGGGCTGGGGCGCTTCGCCAGCCCGCCCGTTTGCCGCGCCTTGGCTATGCTCCGGCGCGGATGCTTGTGCTGGTGCCAATGGAGTAGGCACCAGTCCGCGCAGCTCCTGCAGCACCGTACGGAGCTGCTGAAGCTGCGCACCGGACTGCGGCGTTCCTGTAGCCGCAGCCGTCCCGTTGCCAACGCTGGCCTCTGCGCGTCCCGCTGCAGCCAGCCCTTGATTCGATGCACTATCGCCATCAGCCTGCTGGCTCTGAGCTGCTGCACCAGATGCGTTAGCAGCAATAACGCCTGTCATTGGGGCCCCTGCTGCCGTATTGCCCGTAGCTCCAGTCAGACCAGTAGCTCCACCAGCTGTCGTTACAGTCGTGCCCGTTGCTCCTGACTGTGACCCATTAACTGCCGGGCTTGCTCCGCCGGTTGCATTCCCTGCTGCCCCTGCTGTACCACCATTTACCTGCTGTGTTCCAGCCTGAACGGTTGTAGGAGCTCCTGAAGAAGCTAGCGGCTGTCCTTGACCTGTATTCCCTGCTCCCATACCAGTGGGAGCAGGGGCCCCAGCTGTTGCACCTGTTCCTTGAGGGGAAACATTACCAGTAGTCGCACCTGCACTTGCAGACGTACCTGTATTGGTCGTAGTCGCAGCGGTACTGCTCGGATTGCTCGGATTGCCCGTAATGCCTGAGCTTCCTCCAGCTACTCCTGCTTGTTGTCCGCCCATTCCCTGCGGTAAGCTCCCTCCACCAGTCGCAGCATTACCTGCTCCACCTGATGTTGGTGATCCATTTGCCGTACTGGTGTTGTTGCTTCCCTGCCGCAATGCCTGATCCACCAGCTTCTCCAGAGAAGTCAGCAGTTGATCAAGTGAAGGTCCGAAGATCGCCTGCTGAAGACCGGCAATGCTTTGTGGAGTCATGGGAAGTCCGCGCTGAAGAGCTACCGCCGCCGACTGGACAAGCGTATCCAACTTGGCTCCGCCTGGAAGTAACTGATTGGCAACCTCACGCAAGCTCTTGGCGTTATCCTGCGTCAGAGGAATGCCGTTACGCTGCATCAATTGAATAAGCTCACGATTGTCCGCAGTGTCTGGTAAGCCAACCGATTTCAGCACCTCTGACAGCGACACCGACGGCAATGGTAGATACGGGGATTGGGACAAAGGCTTGAGCACCGCCATCCCGTTCTCGCCGGGAGGCTGCACCTGTAGCAAGGTCGTCTGACCTGCCTGTAGCGGTGTCTCCAGCTTGGCCCGTACCTGTGCACCTTGGATTTGAATAACCGCTTCGTTGCCGTCATCGGATACCTGCATGACCGTGCCCCGCACGACCTGCCCCGTCTGCAGCTCCAGCTTTTTACTGTCTCCGGCTTTGGCATCTCCCATCAACCCGCGGATAACCGATCCGATGTTCATGGCCAACCTCCTTACATATCAGCATTAATATCATCTATATGCATACTGCAACATGTGCTAGAGCACGTTGTACAAATTGCTACCACACGGTGGGCCTGTCCTCATGTTGTCTTCTTGTATCTCTGTTCATTCGTTTCTTTTCTTGTATATATCGGTCATTTCAAGATAAGTTATGAGTCCGCTTACCAGAACGCGCCACTTCTGAATACAGACAGCCATCGCTTACAGCTGGATATAGGTAGCAGACAAGATGTTCTTCCCTACATACGTGATGACGTAAATTAAGTACCATTATGATGACGTACATTAAGTAACATATTAAGGTTCACTATCAGATCAAATTACAAATCAAACAGTGTAGGCTGCTCGGTCAGCAGACTGCCAAGGAAGCTTCTTCGATGCATCGGCGTTGGCCCCAGGGCCACAATCTGCTCTCTATGCAATTTGGTTGCATAACCCTTATGTATGGCAATACCGTATTCTGGATACTTGGCCTCCCATTCCGTCTGGCAGAGGCGGTCACGAGTGACCTTTGCGATAATGGATGCAGCAGCTATGGATTGACTGTTTGCATCCCCTTTAATAATGGATAATTGCGGGATATCAATCGCTACCTTCTCCGCATCGACCAGCAGATAATCGGGAGCTAGCTGCAAGCCTTCCACCGCCTGCTTCATGGCCAGACGAGCCGCTTGCTTGATATTGATCTCGTCAATCACCTGGGCACTCACGAAGCCGATCCCGACCGCTAATGCCTTGTCCATAATCTGCTCATAGTACATGTCCCGCTTCTTGTCGCTCAGCTTTTTGGAATCCGTTACACCCTCCAGCTCCAGCTCAGGAGGTAAAATAACGGCGGCAGCTACTACATCGCCGAACAAGCAGCCACGGCCTACCTCATCAATTCCGGCTATGAATTGGTAGCCTTCCTTCCAGCATTCACGTTCATAACGCAGCATTTCACTCATTACAGCACCCGCTTTACATATATTTCGACTTTCGACTTCATAATAGCCATGGCCCTACCATACTAGTTCCTGACCGAACTGATTATGTAACGATCAGGAGAGCACAGTCGTTATTGGACAACGGGAAGCCCTTGAAATACGATGGGTCCGCCCCATGCTTGCTGTTCATCTGCTCATCATCCTCGTGCAATAGAACAGCAAGCTTAACAGCCATCATCAAAGCTCTCCGCTTGCAGCGGCTTATATTTTCCAAGCTATTTTCATGGGGATATTCATATGGATACAGCCCATCTTAACATATTTATGAGTCCACATTACAGAGAACTTCTACCGCCAATTTCTGTCTAAGCGAATATCTGGCTGGCTACCAGTGGCTAGCTGGTATCTACAAGTGCTCTGCCCCTGCATCCTCGGTCATATACAAAAAAACCTTCCGCATCTCTGAATGAGACACGAAAGGTGCTTCCTCTCGCTTGCCTATAGCTTAGACCAACATGATGCGAGTAGCACACTAGATCTTCACATCACCTAGTAAGGTGACTCCAGTGTCAAGCGTCCCAGCTTGCCTGCACGCAAATCACGTAGAATTACCAGCGAAGCCTTCTCCAAGTCTACGTGTCCACCACTAACGATACAACCACGCTTGCGTCCTACCGCTTCCATAACCTCTACAATCTCGTTAGGGTTCTCAAGATCCTGCGGTTTCTCCGTTAACCCGTATCGCTCAGCCATCGTATCCCAGTAATATTGGACCAGGTATTTGACCCCGAAAAAGGCTACATCCTCAACGTTCAAAATCTCTTCCTTAATGGCGCCGGTTACAGCCAGACGATACCCGACATTTTGATCCTCGAACTTGGGCCACAGGATACCTGGTGTATCCAACAGCTCAATCTCGCCAATTTTGATCCATTGCTGCGCCTTGGTTACGCCAGGGCGATCACCCGTCGCTGCAATATTCCTGCCAGCCATGCGGTTAATAAGTGTAGATTTTCCGACATTCGGAATTCCTACAATGAGAGCCCGAATTGCTCGTGGATTAATCCCCTTCGCAAGCTGTCTGTCGATCTTCTCCTTCAGCAAAAGCTTGGCTTGTACAGGTATATCCTTAATCCCTGTTCCCGTCTGCGCATCGACCTGCAGTGCTGCATGGCCCTGCTCTTTAAAATATGCGATCCATTCCTGTGAGACCGCCGGGTCCGCCAAATCCGCCTTGTTCATGACAATCATCCGCGGCTTACCCTGCAAAATCTCGTCAATCATCGGATTACGGCTGGACAGTGGGAGCCTTGCATCAATTAGTTCGATAACCAGATCAATGAGCTTCAGCTTCTCCTGTATTTGGCGGCGCGCTTTGGTCATATGTCCAGGAAACCATTGAATCGTCACCGTCATCACCTCATTCTACAAGCCGTTAAGTGGCATGAAGCCATTCAACCGCTTATTCACTATGATTAATCCATTTCATATCTTTGATGGGCCAGAAAATAACATCAGCTCGCCCTACAATCTCATCCAGCTTGATGTAACCGATCCGGCGACTGTCTGTGCTGTTGGAGCGATTGTCTCCCATGACAAATATTGTTCCCTCAGGGACTTTATCGTCAGTTACCATTCCATTCGGGAAATCCATCAGGGAATTATACTCCCGTCCCTCTGCTTGAGCTTCCTCAACAGCCTCGTGAATATATGTCTCAGGAATAGGCTCTCCGTTTACCGTAACCTTATCCCCTTCTACTTTGACCGTATCTCCAGCGACAGCAATAACGCGCTTAATGAAGTCTCGTCCCTCTTCAGGCACATGGAATACGATGACCTCTCCACGCTTGGGTTCACGGATGCTATACAGAATTTCATTCACAATAACCCGTTCTCCGGTATGAAAATTAGGCTGCATCGATGGACCTTCCACAATGAATGGCTTGAACAAGAACCAACGGATCAAAAAGACAACAATCAGCGCTATTGCAATGGCCTTAACCCATTCCAGAATCTCATTCTTCTGCTTCTCGCCTGAATTCCCGCCTTGATGTACCGACTGCTCGCCAGCACCCTGCCCGTGTGGCTGCTCCATAGCTCAGACTGCTCCCTTCTTGTCGATTACTTGTACTCTATGTATCATGATTCGATTACGAGACCGCCTGATGAATCAGTACAGCCTCTCCGAACTTCTCCAGAAAAAAACGAAAGGAGCTTGTAATCAAGCCCCTCACGTTATTCGTTATATTAACGAATTTCTTTAATTCTCGCTGCTTTACCGCGCAGTTCACGAAGATAATAAAGCTTCGCACGACGCACTTTACCACGGCGAGCCACATCGATTTTATCGATTTTTGGGGAATGAAGCGGGAAAGTTCTTTCCACACCTACACCGTAAGAAATTTTACGAACTGTAAAAGTCTCACTAATTCCACCACCACGGCGCTTGATCACAACACCTTCGAACAATTGGATACGCTCACGAGTTCCCTCGATAACCTTAACGTGCACTTTCAAAGTGTCGCCAGGACGAAAGCTCGGAATATCCTTGCGAAGTTGTTCTTGAGTAATCGCTTGGACGATATTCATCTAGGACTCCCTCCTTCCGTACAGGTGTTCATGCATCTTCCAGAAACTCATCCGTTTCCTTCATCATCCACAGCGGACCACCGTATTACACACAACAGATGTATCATATCATGGAGGGCACCGTATTGCAACAACAATTAGAGGGACTTATATAATTTGTTGATTTTTGCTGGTGTATCCTTTCCTTTGAAGCCAGCCTATACTGACTCCCGCGTGAACTACATCAAGTCATGTATTTAATTATAGACATCTACCTGCACGATTACAAATGCCTGCAACAGCCGTCAAGACAGTCAGCTCTAGCGATGATCTACGACCTGAAATGTCTGACAGACGAGTAACAAATCCGGGGTAAACGTTATGCCATGAAGTCCTAATTCCCACGTGAAGAATTTGACGTGCTCTTGGTACCAGTAATCATAGCTCAAATCTCCCTCGCCCTCAGACCTTGCGAACTCGGCTGTGACATCCTTCATTTTGACCAAGTCTATGTTGGTATATTGGATGATTGCTAGCGGTTCATTGTCTCCATCCAATATAATCGCGTAATCATTCACTTGCGGGACCGGCTCCCCTTCAAGCTCATGGACACAATGTGCAGCGCATGTCCCTGTTTTGATGCCTTGAACGACCAAGCCTCCCAGCTCATCTCCCATTTCTTTGGAGCCATCTCCGAACATCCATGCTGGTGGGACACTGAGAGTCAGCCCATGTTCGCTGGCATATCTGTTCCAATATGATTCAATTGTATTCGTATTCATTCTATACCTCATCTTGCAATCACCAGTCTGATGATCATTTTGCGGATAAAGCTTAATCGTTGCTTACCAAAGTAGAACCCAACACCATAATCAGCTTATGAGCAGTATGAAGCCGTTACAAGTGGAGAGCCTTACTGATCACTATTAGACTCACTACACTTTCAAACGAAGTTATAAGCAGATACGACAGTTGGCTTGCACTCGTTGTACTAGGGTTTGCGCACGTTTCGCTAGTGGCTATACTTCCCAGGTATTCAACCTGAATTTATTCGATCAAGGCACTAGGTATTTTCCTGCTCCAGCTTACGCAGCCACTCCCGCTCCTTGGCCGTCAGCTCTGCCTGCTCTAGCAGCTCAGGCCGACGCTCCCACGTTCGACGCAAAGACTCCTGTCTCCGCCACTGCTCAATATTCGCGTGATGACCAGAGAGTAGAATGTCGGGTACCTTCCACCCACGGAATTCAGGAGGACGCGTATAATGTGGATATTCAAGCAGACCTGTGCTGAAAGAATCCGTGATCGCACTGCTCTCGTTACCCAGCACTCCAGGCAGTAGTCGCACTACACTATCAATGACTGTCATCGCTGGCAGTTCTCCGCCAGTGAGCACATAGTCGCCAATAGACAGCTCGTCCGTCACCAGATGCTCCCGAATGCGCTCATCGTAGCCTTCATAGTGCCCACAGACAAAGATCAGATGCTCTTCCCGAGACAGCTCCTCTGCCTTCTGCTGGGTAAACGTATCCCCTTGAGGACACATCAGAATGATGCGTGGCTGTCTTCCTTCCTGAGCACCCGGATTCTCCTGTTCATCCGCCTGCTTGCGTGCCAGCAAGTCCTCCACGGCGGCGAATATCGGATCTGGCTTGAGCACCATCCCTCCACCACCGCCATAGGGCGTATCATCGACGGTATTATGCTTGTTCGTTGAGTAGGCCCGGAAATTAACTGCCTCCAGCGAGACGATTCCCTTCTCTCTTGCCTTGCCGAGAATGCTAGTTCCGAAGACTCCCTCGAACATTTCCGGAAAAAGGGTCAATACATCCACTCTCATCTTACAATAGCCCTTCCATAAGCCGCACGGTTACACGCTTCTCAGACACATCCACCTGTAGAACAACCTCCTGGATATAGGGCAGCAGCAGATCCTTCCCGCTCTTCTGCTTCACTACCCATACATCATTGGCTCCAGGCGTTAGAATCTCCTTGATGGTACCGAGGAGTTCGCCTTCCTCAGTGAATACCTCACAGCCTACAATCTGATGAAAGTAGAACTCATCCTGCCCCAGCTCGCCCTGTCGATCCGCTGTAATCTTCAGCATGCTGCCTTTATATTTCTCGACATCATTGATATTTCCATATTCCTTGAATTTCACAATGACCATATTCTTTTGGAAACGTGAAGTCTCCACCGTCACAGGAATCGGAGCTCCCTGCTCAGAGACGATAAGAAGCTCACTTCCTTTTGCAAAACGGTCCTCGGGGAAATCCGTGGAAGACAATATCTTCAGTTCACCGCGAATGCCGTGCGTATTTACGATCTTGCCGACATTTAATAACTGTTGCATCTTGCCCCTCCTGCTCTTTCACGTTCTATTAACCGGACATAACATCTTCAGCATGTACGAAAGGGGGCTAGGACATTCATCCTAACCCCCTTTCCTATATCTTAAGATATGATATCAACGGTAACCCGTTTATCCATCTTAACTGCTGCTGATGTAACCACAGTACGAAGTGCTTTGGCGATTCGGCCCTGCTTGCCGATAACCTTGCCGACATCATCAGGATGTACAGCCAGCTCATAGACGACAAGCCGATCCTTCTCAACCTTCTTCACGGTTACATCTTCCGGATGATCTACTAAAGCCTTAGCAATGATTATCACTAATTCTTCCATTTATGACCCTCCGAATCAGCAACTATTTTTGCTGTCTAAGCTCATGGTGTTTTTTCATTACACCAGCTTTGCTCAGCAGGTTGCGAACGGTATCAGATGCTTGCGCACCGTTTTGCAGCCATTTCAGCGCTTTCTCTTCATCAATGTTAACAACAGCCGGTTGTGCAACCGGGTTGTAGTAACCGATTTCCTCGATAAAGCGACCGTCACGAGGGGAACGAGAATCAGATACCACCACGCGATAGAAAGGCGCTTTATGCGCACCCATACGTTTCAGACGAATACGAACTGCCATGAAATTCACCTCCTTCAAGAAATAGAATAGACTTGCTATATCATTCCACGCTCACTTCGGCATAAGCCAAAACGACGATCATGAACCTCTGATCATTATCTGAACGGGAAACGCATTCCCTTGCCCAGACCCTTAAGCTGCTTTAAAGCCTTTTTGTTCTTTGGACCCTTCGGTCCCATCATGTCTGAGAATTGCTTCATCATTCGGCGCATCTCGTCAAACTGCTTAATGAGTCGATTGACCTCAGCCAGCGACGTTCCGCTTCCCAGTGCAATCCGCTTGCGACGGCTGTGATTGATGAGATCAGGCTGCTGCTTCTCTTCAGTCGTCATAGAGTGCACAATGGCTTCGATGCGTCCCATTTGTTTGTCGTCCACCTTGATGTCCTTCATCTGCTTCATGTTGCCCATACCGGGAATCATGTCCAGAATCTGGTCGAGAGGACCTAGCTTCTTCACCTGATCCATCTGTTCAAGGAAATCCTCGAACGTGAATTCAGCGTTGCGCATTTTGCGCTCCATCTCTTTTGCTTTGTCGGCGTCTATATTAGACTGGGCTTTCTCAATGAGAGAGAGCATGTCGCCCATGCCGAGAATCCGTGAAGCCATCCGTTCGGGATGGAAGGGCTCCAAGGCATCCAACTTCTCACCCATGGAGGCGAATTTGATCGGACAGCCTGTTACAGCTTTGACCGAGAGAGCCGCACCACCACGTGTGTCACCATCAAGCTTGGTCAAGACTACTCCAGTAAGCTCGAGCTGCGTGTTGAAATGCTCCGCCACGTTAACGGCATCCTGTCCTGTCATGGCGTCTACGACGAGCAGAACCTCATCAGGCTGAACTACACTATGGATTTGCTTAAGCTCCTCCATCAGTTCCTCATCGATATGCAGACGGCCTGCGGTATCGACGATGACATAATCATGCCCGTTCTCCTTCGCATGCTGCATACCTTGTCTGGCAATCTCAACGGGGCTGGTCTGGTCTCCTAGCGAGAATACCGGCGCCTTGATCTGCTCTCCAAGGATCTGAAGCTGCTTGATAGCCGCTGGGCGGTAAATATCGCCAGCGATCAGCAGGGGGCGATGATTCTGCTTCTGCAGCAGCTTGGCCAACTTCCCTGTGGTGGTCGTCTTACCGGCACCCTGCAGACCTACCATCATAATCACTGTAGGCGGCTTGTTCGCTTTAGCGAGCTTTGCCTGACTTCCGCCCATCAGTTCGGTCAGTTCCTTGTTAACGATGTCGATAATGACCATACCAGGTGTGAAGCTGTCCATGACTTCCTTACCGACAGCCTTTTCCTTGACCTTCGCAATGAAGTCCTTCACTACCTTGAAGTTAACGTCCGCCTCAAGCAGAGCCAGTCGTACCTCACGCATGGCTTGAGCTACATCATCCTCAGATACCTTACCCTTGCCCCGCAGCTTGCTGAATACACTCTGAAGTCGGGTGGACAATCCTTCAAATGCCATACAGTCACACCTCCTCTTCCATGTTGTGACTACTCACCAGTGAGCCTCATCCCAACAAGCAGGTTACATTTCCTGCAAGCGACTCACGATGTCATTCATCTGCTGCAATGTCGCCTCATGCGGCATATCCGTCTGCGACATGAGCTTCGCCAGATGACCCTGCAGACGTTCAAGCTCTTCCGATCGCCGTTCATGTCTGGCTAGCAATCCAAGCTTCTCTTCATACATGTCGAGCACCTGCTCGGCACGCTTGATATGTTCATATACAGCCTGACGGCTGATTTCGAATTCTGCTGCAATCTCTCCCAGGGAGAAATCATCATGAAAATAATATTTGAGGAACATCTGCTGCTTGTCTGTCAGCAAAGGTTCATAGAAGTCAAACAGCAGGTTAATTCTGGTTGTCTTCTCGAGTCGATTCTCCTGACTCATTTTGGGCACCCCCATCGTCAAGGAAAAACACTTTACACTTCTTTTCAACGTTCCTTATCATACCTAAAAGAAATCCCGTTGTCAAGCATTTCTCCTTGTCACAATGAAATGACTTGAATTCCCTTAGCGTGAGCCTAGATTTTGAGCGGTGTCAGATAGAGCAGCACGGCAAAAAAGTGCAAAATGCTACCGCCTAATACGAACAAATGCCATACCGCATGATGATAAGGAAACGCCTTCCACACATAGAAGATCGTCCCGAGCGTATACATGATTCCTCCGCCTACCAGTAGCATGATTCCTCCATGCGGTATGGTGGCCACCAGCGGATTCCAGGCAATAACGATGAGCCAGCCCATCGCAATATAGAATGCTGTGGACATGAACAAAAAGCGCTTCGTAAAAAATACTTTGAATATCACACCAGCAACTGCAATTCCCCAAATAATGCCGAACAGCGTCCAACCCAGTGTGCCTCGTAGCGCCGTAAGCAGAAAAGGTGTATAGGTGCCAGCAATGAACAGATAGATACAGGAATGATCGAAAAATTCGAACAAATCCTTAACCTTTCCTTCTTTAAAGCTGTGGAGAAGCATCGAATTCGTATACAGCAGCAGCATCGTTACACCATAAATGGTGAAGCTCACGACATGCCATGCTGTACCTTGTGAACTGGCAAAGACAATCAGAAGCACAAGAGCCGCTACGCTCAGAGCCGCGCCAATCCCGTGTGTAATTGCATTAGCCAGCTCTTCCCGTCGGTTGTAAGTGTAAGTGTTAACCATACGAACCTCCCATTATTCTTGTCGATCAGGTATTTAACCAGGGTATTTTCGAGGTGTGCTTCACAGTGGCTTCCATCATTATACTATGTTACGGGCACACGGCGCACCTCGGCCCCATCCTGCCCTAGCTTACAAAAAAGGACCTGTGCTACACACAGGTCCAATATAACAATACATCAGCTAACTACAGCATACACAAGTACAACGTATGTTGACGTTATCTACATCCAATAGGTGTTATGGTTCACCTTAAGCTACAAGGCAGTATCCTTTTACGCAACTACGTAGTACCTGCATTCCATGTGCTCGCATGTGGTCACATGGATCGATTACACGGTCAAAAATCGCATATACTCCCGCTGTACGCGGCGGCAGTGTTATCAGGACTAGGAGTCCGAGGCATCCGCCGCCTCCTCGGTCGTCTCCTGTACAAGACCTGCGAACAGGGCATGTACGAACTGATCGGAGTCAAATGGCTGCAGATCATCAATCTTCTCGCCTAGTCCGACGAATTTGACAGGCAGGTTCATCTCCTGACGAATTGCAATGACGATGCCACCTTTGGCCGTACCGTCCAGCTTGGTCAGCACAAGACCTGTCACGCCGCTCTTCTCACCGAAAAGCTTCGCCTGGTTCAGCGCATTTTGCCCTGTCGTTGCATCCAGTACGAGCAGCACCTCATGCGGCGCATCCGGAATCTCCCGTTGAATGACACGGAAGATTTTGTTCAGCTCCTCCATCAGATTCGTCTTGTTCTGAAGTCTGCCAGCCGTATCGCAGAGCAGCACATCCACCTGACGCTGCTTCGCAGCCTGTACGGCATCAAACATTACAGCGGCTGGATCTGAGCCTGAATGCTGCTTAATGACCTCTACGCCTGCGCGTTGGCCCCATACCTCCAGCTGCTCGATCGCTCCTGCACGGAACGTATCACCTGCCGCCAGCATGACCTTCTTGCCCTCCTGCTTGAAGCGGTGAGCCATTTTACCGATTGTAGTCGTTTTGCCTACGCCATTAACCCCTACGAACAAAATGACGGTGATGCCATCTGGATTCGTCTTGAGCTCATTATTCTCCGTTCCGCGCAGCAGCTCAGACAGCTTCTCAGAGAGCACAGGCTGCAATTCAGCCGCATCCTCAATTCGACGCTTTCTCACCTCATCGCGCAGCTCTTCAATCAGATTCATGACCGTGTTCACACCTACATCGGCACCGATCAGAATCTCTTCAAGCTCCTCGTAAAATTCCTCATCGATCTTTCTGCGACGAATAATCAGATCCGATACCGCTTCCACTAGGCCCTTGCGCGTTTTCTCCAGACCATCCTTGAATTGCTTGGTAACCGATTCTGTCTTACTGGCAATGCTCTCTCTCAGCTTCTTAAAAAAACTCAAGCTTAGTCCCTCCGCTCTGATATCAACATTTTACATCATTCATGTCATGTAGCTAGAAAGCCCTTTGCTTTCTGTGGCTTTCTAGCTTTTCGCTAATGACTGTACTCACCAGCTCATTCAACCTACCCTTAGATAGGGGCAGAGCATTAGGCGATCTCAGCCTCTTCATCCTCCAGCCGGACAGATACCAGCTTCGAGACCCCGCCTTCCTCCATCGTTACCCCGTACAGTACATCCGATTCCTCCATCGTCCCCTTACGGTGGGTAACGACAATGAACTGAGTCTGCTCCGAGAATTCCCGCAAATACTGGGCGAAGCGGACTACGTTCGCTTCATCCAGTGCGGCCTCGACCTCATCAAGAACGCAGAATGGTACTGGCTTGACATGCAAGATGGCGAATAGTAGTGCCATTGCTGTCAGAGCACGCTCTCCACCAGACAGCAGCTGCAGATTTTGCAGCTTCTTGCCTGGAGGCTGCGCTACAATATCAATCCCCGTATCCAGTAGACGCTCCGGATCAAGCAGCACGAGGTCTGCACGACCACCACCAAACAGCTTGGTAAACACGGTGCCGAACTCTCGGCGGATGGCATCAAAGGTCGTCTTGAAACGCTTGGACATCTCTTCATCCATTTCGCGGATGACCTGATACAATGTAGTTTTCGCTTCAATCAGGTCAGACTTCTGCTCATCAAGGAATTGATACCGCTCGTTCACGCGCTGATACTCTTCAATAGCACCCAGATTCACCTCACCCAGTGCAGAGATGCTACGCTTCAGCTTCTGTACCTCTGCCTGCGCTTCCTCAATATTCTCTGGTACAGGATACCGCTGCTTGGCAAGCTCGTAGCTCATCTCATACTCGTCTGCCAGCTTACGAAGAATATTTTCCAGCTCGACATCCAGCCGGTTCACACCAATCTCAGTCTGGCGCAGCTGCTCCTCTATCTCTTTAAGCTGATTGCGTTGATCACGAGTCTCGTTCTCCGCCAGCTCCAGCTTTTTCGATAACTCCGCTCGGGCAGCCCGCTTGAATTCCAGCTTCTCGGCTGTCTCGCTCTTGAGCATACGATAGCGATTCAGATCCTCAATCTGCTTCACGCTCTCCTCGCGATTCTTCTTGAGATCCGCTTCCACAGCTGCAAGCAGAGATCGGTTATTCCTGGCGTCCTTACCAAGACCATCCGCATCCTGCTGCAGTCGGCGCAGCTGCTCCTCCAGCGAGAAGCGCTCCTGGTCAAGCTTACCTTCCCGAACCTTCAGATCGGTGAGTTGGACCTGTAGCTCCTCCTTGGCGGATTCGTTAGCCTTACGGGCGAACTCTGCAGCCTGAATAGCCTGGTGAACCTTCTGCTCCTCTTCTTCGAGTGCTGCGAGCTTCTTCACAGCCTCCTCGCGAGAATGTTCCAGCTGCTTGATCTCCTCCAGAAAGCCTGATTTCTCCTGCCCTGAGATGGCAACCTGCTCCAATACATGGCGGAGCTCATGCTCTATCTGCTTCATCTCCATAGCTGCCTGCTGCTCTTCGCCCCGCTTTACATCGCCAGACTGACGTAACTCGTCCAGACGCTGCTGAGTCTGCTCCATCTCTTGCTTCACATTCTGTATGCTCTGGCGCAGCTTGTCCAGCTGACTATCCGTGCTCTGAATCTCCTGATCCAGCTGATCCAGCTGACGCTTACGACCCAGCAGGTTGGCATTCTTCTTGAACTGGCTTCCGCCTGTCATCGAGCCTCCCGCATTGACCACATCGCCTTCCAGCGTCACGACCCGATAGCGATACTGGCAGCGTGCAGCGATCCGATTCGCATCCTCCAGCGTACGGGCAATAACAACATTCCCAAGCAAGCTTCCAATGATGCCTTCATAGCGTTCATCGTACTGCACCAGCTCCGCGCCGATCCCGACAAAGCCCTCAGCCTCTTCAGCAATTCGCCGCTCGCTAGCCCCAATCTGCCTTGGACGAATAACGTCCATGGGCAGAAAGGTTGCCCGTCCCAGCTGACGTTGCTTCAGGAAAGCGATCGCTTGTCTAGATACCGCCTCATTCTCCATTACAATATGCTGGACGGAAGCACCCAAAGCCGTCTCCATGGCCTGCTCCAACTGCTCTGGCACACGGATAAGCTCAGCTACAGCTCCATGAACTCCATGCAGTGTTCCTTTTCTGGACGCTTTGAGCACTTCCTTTACGCCCAGCATGAAGCCGTCAAAATCATCCTGCATTTCCTTCATCGTATCCCGTCTGGAGATGAGGGCTTCCCGTTTTTGCTCCCATTTTCGTACTGCGCCTTGACTTTCTTCCTGTAGCTTCTGCTGGGACTGGTAACGCTCGCTCTCCTGAATATAACCGGTTCGCAGACTGCTGATCTCGGTCGAGAGCTTGTTGCTGGCTGCCTCAAGGTGTTGCTTGCGTCCTTCCAGCTCGCTCTGCTGTGCCTCCCATTTCCCGGATTCATCCTGCACTCGATTCATCCTACGCTCGGCAGATTCCTTCTGCTGATCCGCATATCGAATCTCATTGCGCGTCTGAGCCATCTGGTTCATCAGCTCCAGCAGGCTTCCCTTCAGACTCTCCTCTTGCTCCTGACTGATTCCGCCAGTTACGCCTATTAACTTGGCTTCCTCCTGCGAGAGCTGCGTACGAAGCTGCTCCAGCTCTTGATTCAGGGATGAGACCTTCTCACGCAGGCTCTCCAACTCCTGCTCACGTTCCAGATTGCGCGTCTCACTTGATTCCAGTGACTGCTGAAGCTGTTCACGATTCGTCTCCAGGTTGCGAAGCCGCTCCTTGAGCAGCTCTCCATAGCCCTCACTTTTCTCGGTCCCCTCACTGTATTGGAGAAGCTCTGCCTGCAACCGCTCCACTTCTTCCTCAAGCTTGCGTAGCTCGGTACGATCGCTCTCCAGCATGGCATCATGTCTAGACACAATCGTGGAGAACTGTAGCTGCTCCTCTTGCAGCTGCTTCAGCCGTTCATTCGCCGCACTCCATGAGGTATGTATGGCCTCAATCTGGTGGACATAGACCGAAATTTCCTTGGATTTCAGTTGGCCTCGGAGCTCCTTGTAATGAATTGCTTTCTCCGATTGCTCCTTCAGCGGACCAATCTGATCCTCAAGCTCGGTTACTAGATCGTGAATACGCAGCAGGTTTTGTTCGGTATCATCAAGCTTGCGCACAGCCTCCCGTTTGCGGGACTTGTATTTCACAATACCTGAGGCTTCCTCAAAGATACCTCTACGGTCCTCTGAACGAGTACTTAGAATCTCCTCGATTCGCCCTTGACCGATTATGGAATAAGCTTCCTTACCAATCCCGGTATCCATGAACAGCTCGGTAATATCCTTCAGACGGCATGCCTGACGATTAATGAAATATTCACTGTCACCGCTGCGGTGGACTCGGCGAGTCACCGTAACCTCACCAAAATCAAGCGGAAGAGCCTGGTCCTCGTTATCAAGCGTCAAGGAGACTTCACCGAAATTCACGGCTTTACGGGCATCACTACCAGCAAAAATGATGTCCTCCATCTTGCCCCCACGCAGGGATTTCGCGCTTTGCTCACCAAGCACCCAACGGATTCCGTCGGAAATATTACTTTTGCCGCTCCCGTTTGGACCGACGACAGCGGTAATGCCACGGACAAACTCCATTTCCGTCTTGTCGGCAAAGGATTTGAATCCTGCCAGCTCAATGCGTTTTAAGAACATGTGTTGATTCACCTCTATTACTGAATATCCGTCAGACAGTTCTACTTTAAATCTATCTAGGTAGCCCGGACGGATGATAATGGCTGTCATAACTATAGCCCAGAATAAGAATAACTAGAGTTGCTTATGACCACACTCGCTACCATACACTTCATGATCGACATCGGACAGTTAGCTCACACCATAAGTCTGTCCACACGTTATTCTGTTAGTATTGTAGCACACGTAATACTTCGGCCTGTGATTATAGCTCGGGCAGAACGAAAAAAGAGCAAAAAGCAGTCCGTTCCATACCTGAGGATATCTATCCTGCGGGCTGCTCTTTGCTCTTGCTTTGTCCTGACAGCATATAATTGCTACAGATCTGATCAAGCCTCGGACAACTTCAGCTTGTTCAAGGCTACTGCTGCCGCCTGCTGCTCGGCTTCCTTCTTGGAACGTCCTGTTCCGGTTCCCAGACGTTCATTATCCATATGAACCTCAGCCACAAATTCGCGCTCATGCGCCGGGCCGCGTTCCTCAACAATTCGGTACTCTAGCACACCCATGTTATGATGCTGTGTCAGCTCCTGTAGCTCGGTCTTGAAATCACTCATCTGCAGCCTTCCATTCAGGACAATCTGAGGGAATATATGCTCATTCAAAAATGAGCGAACCACCTCGAGACCCTGATCCAGATACAGAGCGCCTATAAAAGATTCGAATACGTCAGCGAGCAAAGCCGGGCGGGTCCTCCCGCCGGTGAGCTCCTCCCCTTTGCCCAGTAGAACATATTCACCGAAATTCAGAGCAACTGCGAACTTCACAAGTGAAGGCTCGCATACAATCGCTGCTCTAAGCTTGGTGAGCTCTCCCTCCGGGCGATTAGGGTACTGATGATATAGCTGCTCGGATACAGTCAGCTCCAGGACCGCGTCGCCCAAAAACTCAAGGCGCTCATTATCCTGATGCTGACCAAACCGATGCTCGTTGACGTAAGAGGCGTGCGTGAAGGCCTGTTTTAACAGCTGACGATTGTTAAACTGAATATGAAGTTTCTGCTGTAATTGCTTCAAATCTCCACTCAAGCGGCCTTACCCCTTACGCTTCGAATTTTTTTAGAACCACGGTAGCATTGTGGCCACCAAAGCCAAACGAATTGGACATCACAACATTTAGCTCTGCTTTGCGTGGAACATTCGGTACATAGTCCAGATCACAAGCAGGATCTTGATTGTCCAGATTAATCGTTGGCGGAATCGTCTGATGCTGCAATGCCAGACCACAGATAACTGCTTCCACTCCGCCAGCAGCACCAAGCAAATGACCTGTCATAGACTTGGTTGAGCTGACAGCTACCTTGTATGCATGATCACCCAGTGACTTCTTCACAGCCTCTGTCTCCGACTTGTCACCTACTGGAGTCGAAGTACCGTGTGCATTGATATAGTCGATATCTTCTGGCTGAAGACCCGCATCACGAATAGCCATCTTCATGCAGCGAGCTGCTCCTTCTGGATCTGGCTCCGTCATATGGTGGGCATCTCCAGACAGGCCATAGCCTATAACCTCAGCATAAATGCGAGCTCCACGCTTCTGAGCATGCTCGAGTGATTCCAGAATCAGAACTCCTGCACCTTCACCCATGACAAAACCGTCACGATCCGTATCGAACGGTCTGCTTGCCTTCTCAGGCTCATCATTACGTGTGGACATTGCTCTCATGGAGCAGAAGCCTGCCATCCCTGTAGGACGGATCGTAGCTTCAGCGCCTCCACAGATCATGACATCTGCGTCCCCGCGCTGAATCAGACGGAAGGAATCCCCAATCGCATGACTTCCCGTCGCACATGCCGTGACAGGTGTCGTGTTAGGTCCCTTTGCCCCTAGGGTAATGGACAATTGTCCAGATCCCATATTAGCAATCATCATCGGAATGAAGAATGGGCTAACACGCTTTGGACCTTTCTCCAAGAGCGCATTGTGCTGGTCTTCCCAGGTACCCAAGCCCCCGATTCCCGAGCCGATGGATACGCCCACACGCTCAGCTTCCGCATTACCACCAATCTCGATTCCACTATCCTTCAGAGCCATGGTACCTGCGGCTACAGCGAACTGAACGAAGCGGTCCATCTTGCGGGCATCCTTGCGCTCCATGTAATCCTCTGGATTAAAATCCTTGATGGATGCAGCGATTCTCGTTGTATACTCACTGACATCAAAAGCCTCAACGACGGAGACGCCTGATTTGCCTGCCATCAGATTATCCCATAATGTATTCAAATCCTGGCCAAGTGCAGTGACTACGCCCATTCCTGTTATTACGACTCGTTGTTTCATGATTCACCTCTATGGTTAACTGCAGTCTGTTGTGCAATTGATTATTTTCATCTGATAGCATATATAGAATCAACTAAAGTTAGCAATGCTCCACAACCTACCGGCAATATCCCGATACAAGAGCAGTTCCGCCTTTAGTTCAGCCTGTATCATCCCATCGGAAAGCAATGCAATGAATTAGGAGAAAGTCCCGCCTGAGACAGAACGGGACTTTGGTTTGCTGACTTAGGTCAGCATTTTGCATAATTCGATTAGGAACGCTCCCTAGTTCAAACTATAGGTAAACAGATTCTGCTCAGACTATAGCTTGTCCATTGAAAGCAGCTTATAGGATTTATGCAAAACGCCTAGGTGAGAGATTGTATGTACTTTACAACTTCACCTACAGTTGTAATTTTCTCTGCATCTTCATCAGAGATTTCCATATCAAACTCATCTTCCAATTCCATAACCAATTCTACTACATCAAGAGAATCAGCGCCTAAATCATCTTTAAAAGATGCTTCAAGTGTAACTTCAGCTTCGTCGGCTCCCAAACGGTCTACGACTATGCGTTTTACACGCTCCAATACGTCGGACATCCGGCTCACCTCCTCACCCGTATTATACGAAAATTCGAATTAAAATGCCATAGAAGAGAAGCAGTGCTACTCTTCCGCCCCAAGGGGTACAGGCTACATGTACATGCCACCATCCACATGCAGAGTCTGGCCCGTCATATATGAGGAGGCTTCAGAGGCCAGGAACAGCACCACTGCAGCAATCTCCTCAGGCCGTCCAAGACGGGCCAGCGGAATATCCTTGAGCATATTCTCGCGCAAATCATCCGCAAGCACTTGGGTCATCTCTGTATCAATGAACCCAGGAGCTACGCAATTGACAGTAATTCCACGAGATGATAGCTCACGTGCGGAGGACTTCGTCAAGCCGATTACGCCTGCTTTGGCAGCTACGTAATTCGCCTGACCTGCATTCCCTAGAACGCCTACAACGGAGGAAATGTTGATAATCCGACCCGCACGTTGCTTCATCATCGGCCGTGTGACTGCTTTAAGACAGTTAAACACACCTTTGAGGTTCGTTTCAATAACCTGATCAAATTCTTCCTCTTTCATACGCATAATCAGATTATCTCTCGTAATACCCGCGTTATTCACCAGAATGTCAATGCGGCCCCAGGTGTCAAGCACTTGCTTGATCATCTGTTCCGATTCTTCTGCGCGACCAACATTAGCTTGTACAGTGATCGCTTCAGAGCCATGAGCCCGAATCAGCTCTGCCACCTCAGCTGCCGCCTGTTCACTGCCAGCATAGTTCACTGCTACATGGGCCCCTGCTTCAGCTAATGCCAGTGCGATACTCCGACCGATTCCCCGGGAAGCACCGGTGACCAGTGCAATTTTACCACTTAAAGGCTTGGACATGATTGCTTCCTCCTCGTACCATTGGCTTAATTTAGAGTGTCCTCTCCAGCAGGAACAGTCAATTCCTCTATCGTTGCCTGCAACGCAGCCAGACTGTTCACGTTGAGCAAACGGACTGATTTATCAATCTTTTTAATAAGACCTGTCAGGACGCTGCCTGGACCAAACTCAACAAAGGTGTCTACGCCTTGCGAGATGAGCCAGTTCACACTGTCTTCCCACAATACTGGGGAGTAGACCTGTTCTACCAGCAACTCTTGAATCCGTTGTCCATCCGTTACAGGCTCTGCGGTCACATTCGCAACTACAGGATACTTCGCCTCGCTAAAGGATACCTGTGCAAGTTCCTGTGCCAGCTTCTGGGCCGCTTCCTTCATCATGGAGGAGTGGAACGGACCACTTACCTCCAGCATAATTGCACGCTTGCCTCCAGCTTCCTTCACACGCTCAGCCACAGCAGCTACACCAGCAGTTGTGCCTGACACCACGATCTGGCCAGGACAATTGACATTAGCTAATTCTACCGCACCTGCGGAGGTACTAATCTCCTGACACAGCGTAGCAAGCTTGTCCCGGTCCGCTCCAAGCACCGCTGCCATCGCACCTTGACCTCCAGGTACAGCCTCTTCCATAAAGATACCGCGAGCACGCACCAGAGCAACCGCATCCTCAAAATCAAGCACGCCAGCAGCTACGAGAGCACTGTACTCACCCAGACTGTGACCAGCTACATAATCAGGAGCAATGCCACTTGCCTTGAACGCTTCACAGAACGCCACACTAGCCGTGAGAAGAGCAGGTTGTGTGTTGGAGGTCTGCTTCAGCTCGGACTCAGGTCCCTCGAAGACAAGAGACTGCAAAGAGAATCCCAGTCGCTCGTCTGCCTTCTCAAATAATTCGCGGGCAACCGGAACTGCATCATGAACGTCACGCGCCATCCCCACCGCTTGTGATCCCTGTCCCGGGAATACGAATGCTATTTTACCCATAGTAGTGTACCTCTTTCTAATGCAAAGTCAAAAAGTAGCAGTAAGCTACTTACCATACCAGTACAGAAGCACCCCAAGTAAGTCCTCCGCCAAAACCAACCATCAACACGCGGTCGCCTTCCTTAATCCGACCTTCCTCAGCCGCCTCAACAAGCGCAAGCGGGATGGATGCCGCAGAAGTATTCGCATATTTATCCACGTTAACAACTACCTTCTCTGCTGGTAGCTCCAGACGTTGCATCGCCGATTGAATAATACGAATGTTCGCCTGATGCGGTACGAAGATATCGATATCCTCTTTGGCATAACCAGCTTTCTCCAGTACTACATCTGTTGCAGAGGCCATGACACGCACCGCGAATTTGAACACCTCGCGCCCATTCATATAAATATAATGCAATTTGTTCTCAATCGTCTCCGTTGTAGCAGGCAGACGCGATCCGCCTGCTTCCAGCTTCAGCAAGCCACCGCCTGCGCCTTCTGCACCCAGATCAAAGGACTTGAAGCCTCTTCCTTCGGGAACCTCACCAATGACAACGGCTCCTGCTCCATCTCCGAAGAGGACGCAGGTGTTGCGGTCAGTGTAGTCTGTGATTCGGGACAGGCAGTCAGCACCGATAATCAGCGCATTCTTGTACATCCCCGTCTGAATGAAGCCATTTGCTGTGGCTAGTCCATATACAAAGCCAGAGCAGGCAGCTGACAGATCAAAAGCCGCCGCTCCCTTCGCACCCAGCTTATCCTGCAAAATACATGCTGTAGAAGGGAATGCCATATCCGGTGTAATTGTCGCTACGATAATCAGATCCAGCTCTTCCGCTGTAAGGCCAGCTGACGCAAGTGCTCTCACAGCAGCCTCATACGCCAGATCCGAGGTCGCTTGCTCAGGCGCAGCAATATGACGCTCACGAATACCTGTACGGCTCACAATCCATTCATCACTGGTTTCAACAATTTTCTCAAGGTCGCTATTCGTCAGCACTTTCTCTGGTACGTATTTTCCTGTACCGATAATGCCTACGGATTTTAAATTAGTCATGAAGTCACTCTCTTCCCGCTTATTTCATCAGATATACTGTCCACCAGCTTGTTCTGCAAGGCAATCCGTGCCTGACGTACGGCATTCTTGACAGAATTGGCATCCGCAGAGCCATGCGCCTTCACAACCAGTCCGCTCAAGCCAAGCAGCGGGGCTCCGCCATGCTCAGCGTAATCCAGCCTGTTCTTGATGCCTCTCAGCTCCGGCATGATCAACGCTGCTGCTAGCTTCGTCTTAAGCGATTTGCCGAATTGCTCCTTAAGCAACGAGAAGATCGTCCCTGCAGCTCCCTCAAGCGACTTCAGCATGATATTACCAGCAAAGCCGTCACATACCAATACATCGCAGTTGGCCGACAGAACATCTCGAGCCTCTACATTCCCCACGAAATGTACCGGCAATTGCTCTAGCAAAGGATAAGCAAGCTTGGTGAGCTCATTGCCCTTACCAGCTTCTGTTCCTACATTCAGCAGTCCTACTCGTGGCTTGGGCAAGCCGTGTACTTTGTTACGATACAGACTTCCCATCAGCGCATACTGGGCCAGATGCTCAGGCTTGGCATCCATGTTCGCTCCGAGATCCAACGCCAGTACGCCTACTTCATCCAGCGTAGGAATCATGGGGGCAAGTGCAGGACGCTCAATGCCTTCCATCCGCCCGACAACCAGTAGTCCGGTCGTCATTAGCGCCCCAGTATTTCCCGCTGATATCATGGCGTCAGCCTCGTGCTCCTTCACCATTCTACCTGCAACCACCATCGAAGCATCCTTCTTCCGACGAACCGCACGTACTGGCTCGTCCTCACCTCCAATGACTTCCGAGGCGTGACGTATCGTCAGGTTGGCAGGACGCTCCTTCTCCAGCTTGAGCTGCTCCTCGATGAGCTCCTGATTCCCTACGAGAACAAGCTCTGTATCCTTCCACTCGACAGCTGCTGCAATCGCTCCGGCAACGATCGCCCCGGGGGCATGGTCGCCTCCCATGGCATCAATGGCGATCCGCATGCTAAATTCCTCCTTCAGTATCTTCCACGGTGGAACGATAAATGACGAAGTTCCCCTGAAAGACCATTTCTTCTACTACGTATATGAACACCTCGACCTTGGCCTTCCCCTTCTGTGAAGGATTCGAACGAACATAGGCCTTGGCTATGCATTTCTCACCCAGATGGACAGGACGCACAAAGCGGATATCCGCAGAGGCTGTCAAGGCGATCTCGTCATTGATTACGGCCACTGCAAGCGAGTTAGCCTGAGCGAACACATAGTGACCGCGCGCGATTCCCGTTCTGGAGAAGACATGCTCCTCCTTGATCTCGAATATCGAAATACCGCTGCGATCCAGCTGCAGGTCTACGATATCCCCGATGATCTCATGCAGGGGCAAAGAGCGGACCTGATCATAAGAGCGCTCGGCCATAAGCTTCATGCGTTCACGAAGCTCCGGTATGCCAAGCTCCATGCGGTCCAGACGAATGGTCTGAATACTGACCTTGAGCTGCCTTGTCAATTCCTGGTCCGTAACGAACGGATTATCTTCTATGAGTTGTGTCAGCTGCTGATGTCTTTGTTTTTTGGGCAAACGCT
Source organism: Paenibacillus massiliensis 2301065 = DSM 16942 (assembly GCF_000377505.1). Classification (GTDB taxonomy): domain Bacteria; phylum Bacillota; class Bacilli; order Paenibacillales; family Paenibacillaceae; genus Paenibacillus; species Paenibacillus massiliensis. The sequence continues at coordinate 761,253 of NZ_KB898185.1, forward strand.
CGATGGCTACTCGCCTCCTTACCTAACGTTACCCCTAGATGGTAACCTTGTATATTCGAACGAATCATAATCGGTGTATGTATCTTATCTATGTACGGACAGTCTGCTCTATGAACTGGCAGCCTGCATTCGATATACTGCCTCTTATTAGAACCTGGTACTAAAGCAACAGTATATCGTATGCCGAGCCAAAAGAAAAGCATGGAGGCAAAAAAAATAGTACCTCACCGTGGTGAAGCACTACTTTCAGATGCATCTTATTGAGAAATAATCTCTCTAGATTTGTACGTTCCACACACTTTGCACACGTGGTGAGCAAGCTTCAATTCTCCGCATTGTTCACATTTCACCATGCCCGGCACAGCCAGTTTAAAGTGAGTACGACGTTTATCGCGACGTGTCTTGGACGTTCTACGTTGAGGTACTGCCATCATTCCCACCTCCTTATCGAAGTCAACCCGTTAGGGGTATTGCTTGTTATCTCATTCAAGACCGGGATTCTAGCACCTGTTCAAGACAGACTCAGCTCCGCAGCCGGTGAATAACTACCTTACATGATGTTGCTGTAATAGACTTACTTGAATAGATTCTTCAATGCAGCAAGTCTTGGGTCCACGCGTGTGTTGTCACAGTCACAGGAGCCCTCATTCCAATCTTGTCCGCAGGTCGGACATAGACCCTTGCAGTCCTCCGAACAGAGCGGAGTGAACGGCAGATGAATCACAAAGGATTCCTCGCAGAAAGGAACCGTGTCGAATGCCTCACCTTCCACAGGGATCGTGGCATCCTCTTCGTCTTCCTCCAGTTCTGCTTCCCCGACTACCGAGCGAAAGCGCTCCTCGAACGGGATGTCCAGATGCTGATGGACAGGCTTCAGACAGCGTGAGCATTGGGTATCCAGCTCAGCCGACAACGTGCCCTTCAATTCCATCAGGCTCTCACCTACTATGCTGGCACTCAAGTCCACCTGCAGCGGAGATACCGCTGTAATGTCCTTGCGATGGGTAATCATGTTCGAGACATCAAGCGTCTCACGAACGATAACCGGGCCATCATGTTGAGCTACTTTGCGAAAATGTAAATGCATAAATATCACCCCAAACAAACAAAAATTATTATACCGACTGAGCCCGATGTTTGTCAACACCTTTTCCTTTACACCCATTCGTACCGCCCGACTGCACAATGATGTACAATGTAAGATACACCAAGAAGGATGGACATGCAAAGATGTAGATACTTCAACAGGGAAGAACACTTCCAGCCGATGTAAACGGACAAGCCGATGGAGCTGTTAGACCGATGGAATTTATCCAAGGAGCCTCGGGCTCTGCATAGTCGAGCCGGGCTATTATCATAGTATACCCTAATTTTGAGGGAGTTGTTTGCTCAATTGAAGACTTTAGGCATTATTGTTGAATATAACCCTATGCATAACGGACATCTGTATCACCTGACAGAGGCCAAAAATAGAACGGGTGCCTCCCGCACCGTGGCGGTCATGAGTGGCCCGTTCCTCCAGCGCGGCGAGCCTGCTATCGTTGACAAATGGGCCCGCACCGAGATGGCGCTCGCTATGGGTGTAGACCTCGTTCTGGAGCTGCCGGTAGCCTATGCGGTGCAGGCAGCCGATTGGTTCGCCTACGGCGCCGTGGCCCTGCTGGAGTCCACGGGCATCGTGGACTGCCTCTGCTTCGGCAGTGAGGCAGGCGACCTGTCGCCGCTACAGGCGCTGGCGACAGCACTGACCGCGGAGCCGGACGCGCTGAAGTCCGGCATCGCGGAGCGATTGGCGGCAGGCTGGAGCTACCCTGCCGCCTATGCAGACGCCGCCTGTGCCCTGGCGGCGGAATGGCCGGACCACGCGGAGCTGTCCGGCATACTTCAGCAGCCCAATAATACTTTAGGGCTGCATTATTTGATGGCGCTGCAGCGGCTCGGCAGCGCCATAGTGCCCTGCACGATCACGCGCAGCGGATCGGGCTATCATGACGCCGTGGCGCGGGAAGGCGAAGCCATCGCGAGCGCCACGGCGATCCGCCGCCTGCTGCTGAGCGGCGGGCCTAATGCAGCGGCACCTTATGTGCCCGGTGCCGTGCTGGATATTCTGCGCCGCGAGTGGGCAGCTGGGCGCGGGCCGCAGCAATGGGATTCATTCAGCGTGCCATTGCTTCACGGACTGATTACGCGCAGCCCCCAGCAACTGGCCGAGCTGCATGAGGTGAACGAGGGTCTGGAGCATCGCCTGCTGAATGGCCTTCACCGACTGGACAGTCCGTCAGTCGAGAGTCTGCTAAGCGCCCTGAAGACCAAGCGATATACACGTACCCGACTTCAGCGTATGCTGACCCATATTTTGCTGAACCACTCCAAGGTACAGCTGGCGCCTACAGAGCTCGCAGCAGGACCTCATTACCTTCGCATACTGGGCTTCAATCAGACTGGAAGAGCCATGCTTAAAGAAATGAAGCAGCGGGCATCCCTCCCGCTGCTTGTTCAAGCGTCCTCTCAATCCCTGCCCCAGCTAGAGCTGGACCTGCAAGCCTCTGCCATTTACAGTGCTGCTATGCGGGAGCCAGAAATCACGCGCATGTATGCCGATTATCTGCGCCCACCAGTCATATCCTGAACGCCCCTGTCCACTAGACTTATGTCCAACAGGGCTTCAAGACTCTGACTTGACGGCTTTGACATCCAGATAATCCAAGGCGTCCTGCAAGGTACGCACGGGCACTAGCTCCATGCGCGTGCCAATAGCCTGCGCTTTGCCGAGTGCAGCCTCATAGTTACCCTCAGGCACGAAGAAGAGATCCGCTCCCTTTCGATCGGCTGCAACAATCTTATGCACGATGCCGCCGATCTCACCTACATTGCCATCCTGATCAATGGTGCCTGTGCCTGCAATCCGATAGCCCTTACTCAGATCCCCCGGCGTGAGCTGGTTATAGATCTCCAATGTGAAGATCAAACCGGCCGATGGCCCGCCTACATTGGTCGAGGCGAAGCTTATCGTGTGATCCGGGTTGTCGGGCTTGATTTTTTGTACCGTTGCCAGGCTTACACCAAGCCCGATCCGTTGCTGTCCAGTATCCGGGTCGGTGATAGGAATTAAGGTCACCTCCCGGGTCAGCACCTCTCCATCCCGAAGCAGCTTGAAGCTCAGTGTATCCCCGGCACGCTTGCCCTCCAGAAGACCCCTTAGCTGTGCATGGTCTTGGATGGCCTTGTCCTCCACCTCCAGCAGCTGATCTCCCGGAAGGAGGTCACGGTCTGCGCCTGGCAGCAGCTTCATGACGACCACATGATTCGGAACAATTTGATATGCTACTCCAGCATGATGATAGGCGGCCTCAATGGCAGAGGATTGCGAGCTATCCATCAGATAGATCTGCTGAGCAGCATACTCAGCCTCACTGCGCCCCTGCAGTCGGCTGTCCTTGTCTTGAATCTCAGCATCCCGATCAAAGGCTGACAGTGCCAGCAGGATGACATTCGCATAGCTGGCCGATACCGTCGTCATCATGAAGCTGCCCGACTCGCTCGGATCGCCATTTTGCACCGTCACCATCGGCTTTACTTCCTCAGCGGTGCCGGGCTTATAGATCAGATACGGAATCGGCATATACACAAGGACATAGGCCAGAATGGCGATGCTAAGCAAATACAGCAGCCAGTATAGCCCGTTGCGTCTATTTTGTTGCATACTCCTCCGCATCCCCTTTCTTTTTTCCCTTGGCATCTATATGACTTCTGGTATGTATTTATTCTGTGACTCATAGACTCCTATTAAGAATAGGGTACAAGCCGGAAGAAGGTGAATCAGCGATATGAAAAATATTATTCAGGCGCGTCCGCGCCTTATATCCACCTTAGCTATCGCTCTAGGTGCAGTCATGGTGCTTACAGGTGTCCTTCTGGCCCCCGAGGAGGTGTTCAAGGCTTCCTCGCAAGGGCTCAAGCTATGGTGGACCATTGTATTCCCAGCTATGCTGCCGTTCTTGATGCTGTCCGAAATGCTCCTGGCTCTAGGCATCGTTCACGGTCTCGGAGTTCTGCTTAGCCCACTTATGCGAAGCTGCTTCCGTCTGCCAGGCCATAGCGGCTGGGTACTGGCGCTGGGTATGATGGCCGGGGCACCCGCTTCCGCTGAAGCGATCAGACAGCTCATGGCCCGCGACGAGCTTGGCGAGACGCAAGCCCGGCTGCTCACGGCATTGACTCATTTCAACAATCCCATGACGATTATCGTGGTCATCGGTACCGGGTTCCTGCACAGTCCTGCTCTCGGCTACCTGCTGCTAGCTGTACATTGGAGCGCCGGGATCACAGCCGCACTGATTCTGCTTCGTGGTCGTAGCAGCTCTAACACTCTAAACAATTCTGCTACATACAAACAATTGACAGACAACAACATAAACAGACATCATGCATCCAGTTCTACTTCAAAAGCAATAGAAGGGCATAGCTATGTTCAGGGCCCCTTCGTTCGAATACGGCTGGGCACTGTGCTGACGGAGATGAGACTCGCCCGCGAGCAGGATGGCCGCAGCTTCGGCAAATTACTGGGTGATACAGTTACGAATGCCGTGCAGACGCTGATGATATCGGGCGGCTTCATTTTATTCTTCGCGGTCATCAGCCAGTTATTCAACCTGTATGTGTCCTCAGGTGCCTTCAGCTATGTATGGCCGGCACTGCTGGAGCTTCACCTCGGCTCATATGCTTTGACCACAGCACTTGGCAATTCTCCACTCGTACTGGCCGGTATCAGCGCCATCTTGGGATGGGGCGGCTTATCGGGCTGGTTCCAGAGCGTTGCCATTACAAGACCCGCAGATCGCGGTAAGCTACTGGCATACACGAGACTATGGCACGGCCTGATCGCTTTTATATTTACCCTCATCCTCTGGGGACCATGGCAGCGTCTTATGCAGCTTGTCCAGCCCGCCTATGGGACGAATCCGCTTCTGGGGCTCACTGACACAAGCACAAGCATAGATATGGCAACAGAGCCGACCATTCCAAGTCTATGGCAGCTCACGGTTGCCCCATGGATGCTGGGCATCTTGATTCTTACAGTGTTACTATTGCTATCAATCACGATGTATGCTAGTCGTCGACTTTTTTCGCGTTGAATTTGTCGTACAAGGCCTCGCCCACCTCTGGAGATACCAGATCCACAATGTTCCCGTTAAAATGAGCAATCTCTTTCACCATGCTGGAGCTAAGGTAGGAGTACTTGGGATTGGTCATCATAAAAATCGTCTCTGCCTCGGGATTCAGCTTGTGGTTGGCTGATGCCAGCTGCAGCTCATATTCAAAATCCGTCACAGAACGAATCCCGCGGACGATGACATGCGCTCCCTTTTGCCTCACATAATTAGCGGTCAGGTCACGAAAGAAATCCACTTCGATATTAGGGATATCCTTCGTCACGGAGCGCAGTAGCTCCATACGCTCCGCTACGGAAAAGAGCGGGTTTTTACTTATATTATTAAGCACCGCCACAATCAATACATCGAACTGTCTGGCAGCACGCTGGATGATATCAAGGTGTCCCATCGTAACAGGATCAAATGTGCCCGGATATACTGCAATTCTTTGTTTGTGTCCCTGTTCAATCATTGTCTGTGTCCTCCTTGACCGACTCTTCGTGCAATATGTAATCGTACACGGATACGGTCGTCTCTCCATATACCGCTTTGCGCAGCTGCTTGAATCTGCCGAATTGCTCCGGGTATTCATAGCCTGTCTCATATTCCAGCACGATGACTGCACCATCTCTCAGCAGAGATAGCTCATGCATCTTGCTCATCAGTTCGTCTCCATTTTTCATGCGATACGGTGGGTCCAAAAAAACGGCATCAAAAACAGTCCCGCGCTTGGCGAGCGCCTTCAAGGCGCGTCCAGCCTCGTTACGGAACACTTCAGCCTGCCCGGCCAGGTCTGTCTTTCGTAGATTCTCCTTGATGACCTCCACACTTTTCGGCTCCAAATCTACAAACACAGCCCGATCCATCCCCCGACTCAGCGCTTCAATTCCAAGTCCTCCACTTCCAGCAAATAAATCCAGGACTACACCACCATCAAAGTAGGGTCCAATGATGCTGAATAGAGCCTCCTTGACTTTATCCGTAGTGGGTCTCGTCCCCATACCAGGGACTGCCTTGAGCGGCCTTCCCTTGGCGCTTCCAGATATGACTCTCACTGATGATTTCACCATTCTCTCTATAGCTTGATATACGATCGCCAGCGACCTTATGCCTGTATCGTATCACATTGCGTCCCGCTTGAAAAATGAAGTCCATGCACGGGTACAATGGATGATCCTGCAGACCGCTAGACAAATTTCCACTTGGAAATGTATAACATCCCCTGCATTGGGCATGCTTGAAATATCGGCATTTAACCGATGCCGTAGACAACCGCGGAGAAGGCTTACGTTTCCCCATAAGCTCTTCGTCCGGTTTCTCCTCTCCCATCGAAGGGCGCTCCGCAAGGGGCGTCCGATTTTTTTTGCCTATACCCATCACACCTCGCGCTTATCCTCCGGCGAGTACAGAATACGCTGGTAATCAGAATCCCTCGTGTCCATGTCCCCCAGATACATTCGCATATGCTCAGGTACTTGCTCATAGGCTGTCTTCAGGCGCTCACGGTTGAACTCACTTGGGAACTCCAGATACAAGTGATAAGCAGCACGACACTCCTCAAGGGATGTCTGCTCACCCTTTAGCTTCTTATACTTGTCCAGGAGCTCCTTATATTTATCTTCCGCTACTTCCGCATACAGCTCCTCTGTGAAGGTGATCTTCCCAAGCTCCGGGATCGAGACAACCAGCGGATAAGCCCCTGTAGTGAACAACGTTCCATCCGCGAACGAAGCCTCTAGGTCTTCAATAGGAATCTCACGCGAATCTGGCAAGCCATAAATATGCACGATTCCATTCTCATACACGACAAGATTGACAAGGTAATTTTCCCCTTGCTCTCTCATGAACATGCAGAAGCCGTCACCCTCAATAGTGCTATAGAACATCTCTTGAATGACAACAAAATCAACTGCCTTCGGGGAAGGACTGATTCTTCGCACTTCCATTAGCTCCCGCTCTCGGGCAGTAATCTCGTAAATATTGCGAAACTCTGGATTCAGTGACCGTACCTTTCCCTCGATGTGCTGGTAGTAGCTATCGTTATCGAATGACCAATCCGCCGTTCCGACGATGAAGGCACCCAGACCATGTAGGGACAGTGTCTCTCCGTCAGGTATATCCGGTCCCAGCCAGTACTCGTCAATCTTTTGCCCCAGTCCCTTTAGATCTACGAGCTCCCAGCAATTCACCATCCCATCCTCATAGATCTGCACCTGGACGAGAAAATGATGATCTGCGTTATGTATAATGCCATGGGTAGTTGTCCCCTCGACCTGCTTCTGTCTTCGAATTCTCTGCATCTGTCTTCACCTCTCTATTGACTACATCTGACATCTGATATTGGACCATATTAACGACAGCTCAGCTGTTGTCCAAGCAAAACACAAGTTTTGTAATATTTTATAGCAAACAACGAAAGGAGCTGCTGTCATGAGCTGCCCAGTAAATCCAATTGTGTGCCCACCTGTGCAAGTTGTAAATCATCTGTTCTACCCACAGGTCATCCCTGTCATTCATCCAATCGAGATCGTTAATGAGTGTCACGCTGTACCGATCTACAATCATCAGTTCCCTGTGTCCGTCACCAATGGTCCTAGCTGCCAAGTCTCCGCGCGCCGCAAAAAATCGCGTCGGCGTTAAGTCTGACGCACACTACACGGCAGGATATCCAACCATCTACAGACAAGCATACTTGCGTACTTTTGAACAGGGACACTCACCATTCAATGGGGCTATAATCAATCTTATCAGCCATTCAGTCTCCGGAGTTCCTGTTTATCCGATAGAGACACATCTAAGCAGGCAGGTCGGCTTCGGGAGCACCCTGGCTGACCTGCCTGCTTAAGTTGGCCTTCTATAATCAAGCTCTATTCCAATCAAAGCCGATGGCTTCAAGCACTGCACGCGTAATAATCATATGCCCTGCTTGATCCGGGTGAACCCTGTCCCATGCCAAAGCAGCCGGATATATGAACTCCCATTGTCGATCAAAAGCCGCTTGCGTATCTACAAGAATGGCCTCCAATTCTTCGGCAATCTCCTTCACAGCGGCTCCGTAAACATCCATCGTAGCACGCATGGGGTCCTCTGTATTCGCTTCCAGATAGTACGGCGTGATCAACACCAACCCTTTCACCGACGAACGCACAGGGGTCAATAGCTCACGCAAGGTGCGCTTGTACTCATCCAGATAGACATGCTGTTCAGGACGTGCGGCAGCATCGAATTGTCTCCATACATCGTTCACACCGATCTTAACAGCTAGCCAATCCGGCTTGAGATCCAGTACATCGTTACTCCAACGTTCCTTGAGGTCACGCACGGTGTTCCCGCTCGTTCCCACATTGGATATACGAATGTTCAGATCCGGATACACCGCTCGGAGCAAAGCATCAATCTGCGCTACATACCCATTGCCAAGAGCCCCGTTTCCTCCCTCGCCAATCGGTCTGGCACGTCCACAATCCGTAATCGAATCGCCAATGAATACCCAACGGTCCTGACTGCTTAACTTCATCCCGGTCCCTCCACCTTGTTCCCTATAATAGTAGTCGAGCTACCTCCATGATAACCATTGTATTCCAGACTCTGCAAGATCATTTTACAAAGGCTGACAATCAGTATTGGTGCAAGCTTAATGGAGTATTCGAAATTGCTGTGGTGTTACACCTTCATGCCTCCTGAAGGTCGCTACAAAATGGCTGCTGTCACGGAATCCAACACGCTCGGCAATTGCACGGACAGGCATGGCAGGGAACTCTGTCATGAGCTCTTTCGCTTTGCGCATTCGAATCATAATTAGACAAGCATATGCAGTAATGCCCATAGATTGCTTGAACAGAGAATTCAGATGTCTGATGCTGACACCCAAAATTGCAGCCATGTCTCCAAGCCCCAGAGAAGGGTCACCATAATGCTGCTCCATATACTCCAGTACAGGAATCGTTCTCTCCACCTGTTGGTATAGTGATGGCAGAGTGCCGGTTCGACCATGCTTCTTAAGCATGGCCAGGAATCTATACATATCAGAAGAGGCATCCAGCCCTAACAAATCTCTGTCGCTTGCAATGGAATCCAGCACCTGAATACCGAAGCCATCCAACTCGTTCCCCTGCTCCCAGTAGTACAAGGAGGCTGGCTTCAAGCCCAAAGCGGCGATAACAGCCAAGCACAAGGGGCCTGTAAACGTGATATACAGCGTCTGCCATACATTACTGCGGCGATTGTACCTGTGAGGCTCCCCTGGTGGCAGCAGCACCCCCGTATTCTCCCCCATTTTGAACGAAGCGCCCCCGAAGCTCATTACCCCTTCCCCCTGAATAGTCTGCAGCCAATGAAAACACGGGAAGCCCTCTGGACGGTCTACATCCTCCTGCTGTCCATTTAGACCAATGCTATCAATGAACAATGGAAGCTTCTGCTCGCGTGAGGTAAGAAAATATCGTTTGTGCACATTGTTGTGCATATTGTGAAGCTGCGGTTCCCGTTGCTCTTTCCACTCCATTTCATTCACTCTACTCACTTCCATTTTCTTATATACACTCTGACTTTTATTATATATTCAAGAATAATGATTTCATATAGCATAGAGTTATTCTTATATATTCAATTCTGTTATGTGAGTTCTGTTGTGAGTTCTGTTGTGAGTTCTTGTTATGTGAGCTCTGTTATGAGTTCTTGTTATTGAGTTCTGTCGTAGCTCTGTATCGTAAAGTGTTTTACTTTGGTGTCTTACTTTCATGAAAGAGGTGCTTGATCATGATCAGTAGCAAGCTGCCCAAGGTTTTTTATGGTGGTGATTACAATCCAGAGCAGTGGAGCAAGGACATTCATACTGAGGATCTACGGCTATTTAAGCTGGCAGGCATAGATATGGCTACGATAAACGTGTTCGCTTGGGCGAAAAATCAGCCTGACGAATCCACCTATCATTTCGAGTGGCTGGATGAGCTCATTGAAAGCCTGTATGCGAATGGTGTCTATGTCTGTCTGGCTACCAGCACAGCTGCCCATCCGGCCTGGATGGCGAAGAGATATCCGGATGTGCTGCGTGTCGATGCGGATGGGCGCAAGCGCAAGTTCGGCGGGAGGCACAATTCCTGTCCTAACAGTCCAACCTATCGCAAATATGCAGAACGAATGGCAGAGCGGCTGGCAGAGCGTTATCAGAATCATCCAGCCGTGCTGGTGTGGCATGTCTCCAATGAATATGGTGGCGAGTGCTACTGCGAGCATTGCGAGGCAGCTTTTCGTGTGTGGCTGAAGAAGCGCTACGGTACCGTAGAGAACCTCAACCGGGCGTGGAACACCTCCTTCTGGGGGCACACCTTCTATGACTGGGATGAGATCGTATTGCCGAGCAATCTGTCTGAGCATTGGGGAAATAACAAATCGAATTTCCAGGGGATATCACTGGATTATTCACGCTTCAATTCGGATAGTCTGCTGGAATGCTACCTGCTGGAGTATCATGCGATCAAACGACGCATCCCGGATTCGATCATTACGACGAATCTGATGGGCTTCTATAAGGAGCTCGATTATTTCAAATGGGCACAGCATCTGGATATCGTCTCCTGGGATAGCTATCCCGCCCTGGACACACCTTTCAGCTTCACAGCAATGGCGCATGATCTCATGCGCGGCCTCAAGGATGGTCAGCCCTTCATGCTAATGGAGCAGACTCCGAGCCAGCAGAACTGGATGCCTTACAATTCGCTGAAGAGACCGGGCGTAATGCGGCTATGGAGCTACCAGTCCATTGCTCATGGAGCTGATACCGTCCTGTTCTTCCAGCTTCGCCGCTCTATCGGCGCATGCGAGAAATATCATGGAGCTGTCATCGAGCACGTCGGACATGAGCATACCCGTGTATTTAGAGAGGTCACTCAATTGGGCGCTGAACTGAAGGCACTGGGAGATACCCTTCTGGATGCTTCCGTTCCTTCGCGGGCAGCTATTATTTTTGATTGGGATAACTGGTGGGCGATTGAGAAATCCAGTGGGCCAACCGTCGCTCTGAAGTATCTAGAGCAGATACACAAATACTACAAAGCATTCTTCGATCAGCATGTTCAGGTTGATATCATCAGTCCATCTACAGAATTCACTAAATACGATATCGTTGTCGCACCTGTGCTGTACATGGTAAAGGAGGGTGTAGCAGGGCGGCTGGAGCATTTTGTCGAGCAAGGCGGCACATTCCTGACTACCTTCTTCAGCGGTATTGTCGATGAACACGATCTGGTAACACTTGGTGGATATCCTGGCAAGCTGCGGAAGCTGCTTGGCATATGGGTGGAAGAGATCGACGCGCTCTTGCCGACCCAAAAGAATCGTATCGTGATGAAGGAAAAAACAGGCGTACTAGAGGGGGCCTATCCATGTGGACTGCTCTGCGACCTGCTACATACAGAAGGCGCTGATACGATTGCGGTCTATGGCGAAGATTTCTATCAGGGTATGCCTGCGCTCACTCGCAACCGTTGGGGTAATGGTGCGGCCTGGTACATGGCAACCGACCCGGATCAGGAATTTCTGAATGGACTGCTAACCCATATCTGCACTGAACTCGGCATTGGGGCTCCAATCACCGCTCCTGACAGTGTGGAGATCAGTGTTCGCTCCAAGGAGGGTACGGATTATATCTTCGTTATGAACCATGACCGTGAGCCTCAACAATATTACATTCAGGAGGGTACAGCATTGGAGTTGATCAGCAAACACGAATATAGTGGCGAGGTCACCATTGCCGGCCATGATGTGCATATCTTGAGACCAAGCCAGCATTAGATCGCGGAACATATAGAAGTACAACAATTTGAGAAGCAAATGGAGACGCAACTTGGGAAGCATCTTGAGAAGCATTTCTGTGGATTGCTGGATCTCCCGTTTAGTTACAGGAGTGGCACATTTCATCATTGCCACTCCTGTCTGTGCTGCTGCCAAAAAAAGAAAACCGTAGTTCAGCAATCCAGCGCTGTGCTATAATATCCATGTATTGGCATCCGCTAGGCTGAATGAGGAGTTGAAGGAACGACAATGAGCAAGTTTATCATCTTTTCGGCATTATGGTGGCTGGTGGGCAATCCTTTCCTCGCCCTGCTGCTCCTGCTGATCATCATCTATGTACTTGATCGCCAATTCATCGGCATCTTCCCGAGTCTGACTCGTCCCTTGAAGCGTAGACGCGAAGCAGCCCGGCTGCGAGATCAGATTGCGCTGAATGCGAATGATGTATCGGCCAAGCTGGATCTTGCACGTAACCTGATTATTCGCAAAAAATATGAAGAGTCTCTGCGTTACCTGGGGGAGATCAAGGACAGCTATGATGATTCTGCTGATTACTGGAATGCAGTAGGCACTAGTAGGATTATGCTGGGCCAGTCGGACCAAGGAGAAGCTCACTTGTTGAAGGCCTTATCTATTAATCCGCGCGTACAATACGGTGAGCCTTGGCTAAGGCTGGCAGATGCCTTCAAGGATAAGGATCAATCCAAGGCCCTAGGCTATCTGGAGCAATTTCAGAGCATTCAATCCTCTTCATGTGAAGGCTATTATTTATCGGGAATAATTTATCAATCGCTGGGGAGAAGCCGTGAAGCGCACGAAGCATTCACCCAGTCACTGGCCATTTATCGTACGTTGCCCAAATATCGTAAAAAGAGTGAGCGCAAATGGGCACTGCGAAGTTGGGTCAATAAAATGAAGAAATAGCATGCCAATAGACGCACCCCCGATCGGGAGTGCGTCTTTCTGCTACCCATCATTACAGCCATCTTTGTTATGCTGCATGCTAGTACTTCATTCCACTCTGCAATGCAATGCTTCCTTACAGTGTATCTGTTCAATGTTTCAATCCAGTACAACGATTATGAGCTCTCAACTTCTCAAATCCGTCCATTGTCACCATCAGCAAGACTTTCCAAAGGATGAAGGGTTTTCTTGACAGACCCCTGCCTTACGTATAGATTAACAAGTATACTTGCACCTTTTTACAAATATATTAGAGCATTTCAATAAGCTAGTAGCTGATGAATCCAAGAGAGGAATATCATGATCAGAGTGCTTATCATCGAAGACGACCATATGCTTGGCGACACACTGGCTCTTTATCTACAAGGAGAAGGCTATGAAGTGAGCAGAGTGGACAATGCCGAGAGGGGCCTGATCTTGTTGAGCTCCCAGCCGGATATCATTATTCTGGATCTGGTGTTGCCAGACTCACAAGGGATTAATCCCTGCGCACTCATTCGAGGCCATACTCAGGCTCCGATCATTGTGACCTCCTCATTGACGGATGTTCATGAACGGATCCGCTCGTTAACCGAGGGAGCTGATGATTTCGTGTGCAAGCCTTTCAGCATGCAGGAGCTTAAGGCCAGAATTGAAGCTGTATTAAGACGGAGCTCACATCCGGTGAATCCCACAACAGGGCCAGCTCCTGAACCAGGAGTCACCATAGATTTGGAACGAAGAATCATTCTTCATAATTACAGCAAGATTGAGACGACCTTTTCAGAATTCGAGATTATGAAGCTTTTTCTGCTGAACCCCGGCAAAGTATTTAGCCGTTACGCCCTTATTGAAGCCATTCGTGGTGTTGACTCCTATATCAACGACCGTACAGTGGATGTTCACATTACCAAGCTGCGCAAGAAGCTCGAAGAAAATCCCAAGCAGCCTAGATACATACATACGATATGGGGCGTCGGTTACAAATTCACACCTTGAATTACCATTATAATCCCTCACTACGGCATGGATTGTAAAATAAGCTGAAGCTCATGAAGCACTTCCTCTAATGTAAGCTCTATCTCATGCTCAAGAGCCCCATGCTGCAGCAACTCCTCCATTTCAATCACCTTCTGCTGCAATCGTCTGGCATATAGATTGGCAGCAGCTCCCTTCAAGGTGTGGATTCTACGGGACACCTGGTCGAAGTTCTTGTCGTGCAGCTCCTGCTGTACGATACTGCCGAACGGCTCGTACTCCGTCTTGAATCTTCTCAGTGCAAACTGGAGAATATGCATTTTCTCATCCATTTGGGTTAGCGCTTGCTCAATATCCACTCCTTGAATACTGCGCAAACCATTCATGCCCGACCAAGCATCTACGATCCTCATTAGCCGTTCCGAGTGTACAGGCTTCATCAGCACTTCATTAATTCCGCTCGACAGGCATTGCTCGTGTACAGACTTGACACTGTTCGCAGTGATCGCAATGATCGGCGTCTGATCATACGCACGTATTCTCCGAATGTGCAACGCGGTCTCCATACCGCCCAGCTTAGGCATGGACAGATCCAGAAAGATCAGACTCCACGGCTTCTTCTCCAACCAATCCAGCACCTCATAGCCATTACTTGCGATTGTCACCTCATATCCCAGATAACCAAGTAATCCTTCGATGACAAGCTGACTAATGCGTTCATCCTCACCTACTAGAATACATTTCTTCTCTATTAAGGAGGCCGGCTCGGACATATCCTGTTCAGTGCTTCCTTCTGATGTTAGAGCGGGCTCCTCCAACATCTCAAACACTTCCAAGAGTCCAAGACGGGTAACGGGCTTAAAGAGACGGGCATCTGTCTCCACTTCGTAATCATGTGCCTCAGCCACTATAACGTTACCTGCATCCGAGCACACCACAATATGCAGATAGGGTCGCAGCAGCCTCGTCAGTTCCATAATTCTACGCTCCAGGGGATCTTCTGCACAGGCGGCTACGTTCATAATTAGCACGTGCTGACCGCCCTGATCATTTGACGTTCCCCAGCCCGAGCTGATGAACTCCTTAAAGCTTGAAAATACACGCGGATTCATGCCAAAGGATTGCAGAATCTGAGTCATACTCTCTCTGGAATGGGATGGGTGATCCACGATGGCTGTCTCGTAATTAGGAATACTTACTTCCGTGTGATCAGGTAGGGTTTGCTCCTGTGAAGCTGCCAGTGCAAAGCTTAGCTCAAAGTAGAAGCGGCTGTAGCTGCCAAATGCGCTATCCACCTCCAGACTACCACCCATAGACTCCACCAGATGCTTGCAAATGAATAATCCCAGACCCGTTCCGCCATACTTTCGACTTATATCCGGGTCCCCCTGTGTAAATGACATGAACACCCGCGACATTTGCTCCTTCGTCATACCGATCCCCGTGTCCTCAATCTCAAAGAGAATTCGGACTTGCTCTGCCTCTAGCGAGATGACCTCTGTCCTCAGCAGAACGTGACCAGCATCCGTAAATTTGACTGCATTGCTCAGTAAATTAAGCAACACCTGCTCCAGTCGATAGGGGTCACCAACAACATAGAGTGGACAATCGGGATCTGTGTAGAACACCAGCTCTACATTCTGTTGTCGCGGATAGACGCTTGTCTTGTCCGCCAGTCCCTTGATCCATTTTTCGAAATGAAAGGGCACCTGCTCTAGAACCAGCTTTCCTGCCTCGATCTTCGCCATATCCAGAATATCATTTGTAACATTCATGAGTGAGTGGGAGGAATCATTCATCTTGCGCACATAATCCTGCTGAATCGGAGACAACCTGGTTCGCTGTAGTAGTAGCAAAAAACCGATAAGCCCATTCAGTATCGTCCTGATTTCATGGGTCATATAAGTCAGGAATTCGCTCTTGGCCGCACTGGCCTCCACCGCCGCCTCACGCTCACGAGCATCCGTGATATTCTGAAATACGGCTTGAATTCGCACAAGTACATCCCTGTGATAGAAAGGAAGAATGTACACGTTGTAATACGACGACATGCCATTGTCCAATATGATCCTAAGCTCGGTCTGCTTCGTTCCTTCATTATGCTGCGTGCTTCTCATCAGCCTCACCCATTGCTCCTCTTGCTCTATATGTACCAGCTTCTCAAGGTGCTGATTCATAATCTGGGGAAGCTCGAGCTGAAGCGCTTGCAGCGCATTTGAATTGGCATACATAATACGACCATCAGCCGTGAACTCCATAATCCAGTCCTCTGCGTATTCCTTCAGAAATGCAAAGCCCTCTCCCTGTTCCTGAAGCTGACGCCTGACCGACTTATACGTAGCAATGTTAACACCATACCCTATCAGACGCTGAACTCTTCCATGCTCATCTACAATCGGCTGGAGCTTCACCAGTGCATAGTGACCGAGACATTCAACCTCATAATAGACTGGCTTGCCTTCCCAGGCCTCCTGATACTTCTGATGGATAAACTCAATGATCTCTTGCGGAAAAATCTCACTGTCCAGCCCAGTCGATCCCATAGGCTGCCCCTGTCGGTGAGGAGGAACACCAATTAACTGGAGCATCTCACCTTCGGAGAAGAGATACTCATACCTCCCGTTTCTCTTCTCTACAATAAAGGTGAACCCTGGCTGATGCTCCACAAGCTCCTCAAGCTGACGATAGCTCTGCATGAGGCGTTGCTGTCGCTCTCTGGACCTCGCTAACACGGACAATAATATAATGACCATTAACAACATCAGGGCCAGCGACAGGATTCGACACATCCATCCTGCGGCAAAGCCCTGAAACAACCCAAGCAGCATACAGTTCAATAACAAAAAAAGACCTCCTGACAGCCACTGTACGAAAAAACTCTTCAAAAAGGCATTCAGGAGGCACAATCCAGCAATATACACAAGCTCAGCTGTCCAATACTGCCAGTTCATGGCATAGGAAGCAGGATCCATCATCCGGAAGATCAATAACATCATGAATATGATTACTGCAGACCCTGCCCGACCAAAATAAATCCCCAGCATATATACGATCCCGAGCATGCTCATTTCCATTGGATGATGTAGACCCTGACGGACAGTAAGTAGCACAAGGGCTACCACTCCTAGCACTATGCCTACAACCCATGTACGCATTGGCTGCTTCATATAAATTAGCTTATCCTGCTCAAGACAGGAATGAAGAAGATAGATCGAGCAAAGAACAATCAATGCCGGTAGCATAAAATCTAGTATCAAGTGCCCACCATCCAGATCAGAGAATTGCATAACTATGAAACCTAGTTCCTTTAATCATAGTATGTGAAGGCTAATTGAAGCAACCAAAACAGATTCATCTGTGTGAAAAGTAGCCTCTCAATATTTGAACTTCCGTATTAATTGCTGCAGCTGCTCCGCCATATCTGCGAGACTAAGTGCAGAGGCTGATACCTGCTGCATTGCAGCCAGCTGCTCCTCTGAGGATGCGGCCACCTCCTCCGCTGTGCCCGCATTGCCTATAGCAATCTGAGCCAGCTCAGAAGCCACTGCGGATACCTCTTCGACCCCGGCTGTAATTTGCTGGGATATAGCAGCCACCTCTTCAACCTGCGGTGTCATCTCCTGCATGCTATTCAGTATTGTCTCGAACTTGCTGATCGTGGCTGTGGAGATATCCATACCGTCACGAACCTCGCCCGAGATCTTATTCATCATACTCACAGAAGCCTCCATATCCTGCTTGATCACTTCTGTAAGCTGCGTAATATCCTTAACAGATTGTCCCGATTGCTCCGCAAGTTTGCGAATCTCCTCGGCAACGACTGCGAAGCCTTTTCCATGCTCTCCTGCCCGTGCTGCTTCAATGGAAGCATTTAATGCCAGAAGGTTCGTCTGATTGGCTATGTCTCCTATAAACGTCGTAATCGAAGCAATCTTCACAGAACGATCACTCAAGACCTGGATGATGTGGTTCGCCTGCTCCACCGTCTCATGAATTGAGCCCATTTGCCTCACCGTCAGCCGCACAGACTCCCCACCTTCCTCAGCTTGGGACGTGGTGTGGCGAGTCAGATCTGCAACCTGACCAGAGCGTTCCGCAATTCGGGTAATACCTACGGCGATTTCATCGAGGGCAACATTGTTCTGGACAATACTCACATTTTGTTTCTCTGCACTGCTGGCAATTTCCTGAACGGCCTTCGCTACATCCTCACTTGCCGCACTGGTGGATTCTGTACTTTGTGTCATCTCTCCAGCGGAAGTTACAACCTGGCGTGAGCTGCTCTCAATGCTCTGAATTAATAGACGTAGATTGCCCTGCATCTTGCCAAAGGCATCGGTCAGATCACCGATCTCATCATGGCTTTGTCGAACGAATTCCTGCGTCAGATCACCTTCACTCAGAAGAATAGCTTGTCCCTTCAGCTTCTCGATCGGACGAATGATAGAACGGACGACAAGCCATACCAGCACAATTCCTACTGCTAGACAGATGAGAAGAATCCACAGCATGCTCGTCAAAATAGGCTTGGCCGCCTCCACCATTTCAGAGGTATACATCGTACCAGCCAGCTTCCAGCCTGTCAGGGGATTCGTTGTAAAATACATCAGTTTATCGTCCTCACCCACCTTGTAGGAGAAGCTGCCGGATGGATTCTCGTATACCTGATTCCAAAAAGCATCCTCTGCATTTGTGCCCGCTTCAAGTGTAGGATGATAGATGTATGTGCGACTGGTATCCAGCATCACCATATAGCCCTGTTCACCAATCTTGACGTTCTGCATCCAATCCCGAAACATGGTTAGCTTAAGGTCAATTCCAATAACACCTGTTCCATCATCCAGCGCTTTGGCAATGGTAACTGTAAAATCATCTGAATTCTCTGAGCGATAAGGAGCGCTAACCGTCACTTCGCTCGGCTTGCTCATCGCTTCCTTGTACCAGGCCTGTTCTCTTGGGTCATAGCCTGCCGGGATCTCCTCCGCTGGAGCAGAGGTCATATACAATCCTGATTCAGCAGCAAGCTGAATCGCGGAGGCATCTTCATTTTGCTGCAAATATTGGGCGAACTCCCCTGTGATGTAATCATCTTCTTCGTTGGTGTAGAGCGCTTCATCCAACTGCTCAGCGTAGGTCTTAATATCACTGATTTTGGACTGAATGGCTATGGTGATGGCCAGATCCCCCAGCTTCACAGCTTCCTCTGCACCATGTACGATTTGCTTCTCCACTTGTTCTTTGGCATTAAAGTATGCCAGCACCCCTACTAGTATGGATGGGGCAACCAAAAACACAAGAAAAGACAGGATCAGCTTCGTTTTGAAGTTTTTTTGAATACGGGTCAACCACCCTGTTTTTTCGAGCTTTGCCACTTTCGAATTCAATTCCTCACACCTCTTCTTCTGGTTTTATAGTTCCTCAATCCATATTCATGAGCGAATAACAACCTTCAATATAATCTGAAGCAGCAAGAACTAAGACCAAAGAACTACCGTGCTAAGTATAGGAGAAAATCATTAAATCAAATGCTAACCATTCATAAGAAAACTATGAATTTCCTTAACACTTGTTAAGAAAACTTAAGCGCATTTATGGCAATTCTCTATGACGTTCGTCGTCATTCGACAAAAATAAAGCGAATATAAGGATATCAATAAATGATTTTCGCAAAAGCACATGCTAAAAGCACCTACCAACAGCTCTGCACAAAAAAAGGACATCCTTCAGCCCAAAGGCGAAGGACATCCCTCTTGTTACACCATCATTTCTAATCAGCTCTAACCAGATCTAGTCAGCTAGAGCCTATCTCAGCGGATAATATCCTGCTTGATTCAATTGTGCAGCGATCACTCGATAGCCTCGTCCGTTAGGATGGATCCCATCCAGTGAGAGCAGACGGCGCTCTTGGCCTGCGAAGCTGTCCTGAATCTGGACTGCCCGAATGACCCCAGCATTCATTGTGCTGAGAAAACGATTGTATTGCCCCACCCAATACTGTGCCTGCGGATAGCGCGGCAGTGGGTTGTACAGCCCCAGAATTCGAATAAAGAAGGGTTCCCGGCTGCCTCTCTTGATCTGCAGCAGCGTATTCACGATCCGGCGCACATTGCGTTTGGTCATCTCCAGATCCCCTCCTGCATCCCGCTGCATGCCTGAGCGCGCCATCCTGAGCAGATCATTGCCCCCGATACTGACGGTGATGATATTGGCCTGACTCACCCCGCTCTCCAGCAAGGTAGAGCTGTTCAACTGACTGAGCAACTCTCCTGAAGTCATCCCGTTCACTCCATAATTATGCAGTATAATTCGCTCTTGCAGTGACCGCTGTGCCATGCTTCTATAGAGAGGAACGAAGCCGCTGCCAGGCAGTGCCCCGGTCCCTACCGTGAGCGAGTCACCAAGAGCCGTATAGCGATATGCCATATTCCCTGCCTCCCTGTCGGTTCACCCTCGCAGAACTATGCTTCTGCTACAATGATTACACTGCCGAAGCAACGCTCCGCTGAACTGGCGTTAATGCAGTATATGTAAAGACAGGGGATACGGGCACGGTGAATGCTTAGTCGAGCTCTACTTCATACACACAGCGGTAATGCTCAAGTCCAGTGTGCGTATCCTTCGTTATGTATACCGCAAATCCGAGCTGTCTGAAGAACTGTGCTCCTTCCTCATCGGTATTTGCCGTCATACGCTGTAGCTCACGCTTCTTGATCAATTCCAGCAGCATTCCTCTGGCATACCCTTTATGTCGATTCTCCGGAAGAACAGCCAGATGCTGCAGCTTCAGCTCCCCATCGGCCTGCTCAACGAAGCCGGTGATCCCAACGATCAGCCCCTCGTCCTCATACCCGTATAGATGCCAGTCTGCCAACGAAGCATAATGCTCAAGCAGCTCGTCCTCCTCTTCTCCAGTCGGAATAGCCGCGTAGCCTAGCAGCTCTCTAATTTCGGGGCGTTGCACTAATTCATTCCTGATATCCTTGAACATGTTGGTTCCTCCTGATCAGCTGATTGTTGGGGCAGACAAGCTTGCCCCTAGTTGAAGATAATAAAATGTTTCATTTGAAAATGAGTCGGCACTGCTGACGCCAAAGTATCCCACGAGCGGAATAATTACTACAAGGAGCACGATTATCACCAGAACACCTAAAACGATCCTAAGTCTCTTATGGTTCACGTTGAAGCCTCCTGTATGCTTTGTGTCATATCCGTTCTTTTTATTAATGCATCCTATTGCAGGATTGCAGGTTATGCTTCCACGATTAGAAGCGGCCAGGTATCCAGCCACTGCTTGTCGAACACCCGTTGCCGGAAATAGGTGTCGCTCCGAAAGTATGGACCCTTGCGTACCTTCAAGTCCATTAGATCCTGAAGCCCGAAAGGAGCGACGATCTGAAGCTGATCCTCCTGGTCCAGATAGATGCCTACCGCCGTAGCTGTCTCTGGCCAATAACGCATCGCATCGGACACTGAAGCGTATGGAGCATGTCCATTGCGTATATGCATGTGTGCCTGATTCTTGACCGACCAGTTCCGATGAATCTGATCCCGGCCCAGCTGCTGTTCAAGCCATTCATCCCGCTCCTCGCTCTGCTGCTCGGGATCAAAGTATATGACGTCAATATCATTTAAAGGGGTCAAGGACACATAGCCGTGAAGCTTGTCCCAGACCCGGTTCCGCACATATCCGGCCGCGATGCAGGCTTGCGGTAGTCCGAGCTCCCTCACACGTCTCAAATCATCATATACCTGTGGGTCTTCCAGCCAAGCCAGCAGCCGCTCACGCTGCTCTATGTTGATATGATGTTCCATCAGATACCTCCCTAAGATGAAAATAACATGCACGCACTCGTTACAGAGTACATGCATGTCCAAGAACAACTTCCAAACTACAGCCTATCAACTACAATCTACAAAAAAGCTTCGAGAGCAGTGCAGGTCATGTGATACGTTGGCTCCAGCTTGGATATGACCGGTTTGACGGTCGACAGCTTCCGATCACGCGCAGCTTGCTCAATATCAGCGAACATGATCGACATTCGCTTGATGCCCAGACTGAGACTTCCTGATTTTAGCTCATGCGCAGCCTCCAATATTTGATTATACACACACGGATCGAACTTCTCCTGCTCCAGCAGACCGATCAAGCGTTGCAGCTTACCTGGCGTATCACCCTTATATATATCCAGCAATGAAGCAAGCAGCTCTGTGCTTCCATCCTCATCCAGAGCCATGATGTCTCGGATGACCTCTTCATCAATGAGAGCCTCCTCTGGTGCAGCTTGGGGAAGCCAGTGCTGCAGCTTCTCCCTTAGCAAATGAATCGAGGCTGGCTTTTGCAGGAAGTCGTCAATGCCCGCAGTCGCCCCCTTGCTCCTTTCCTCTTCACCAGAGCTACCGGATAAGGCGATAATGGGTATCCGTTCGCTTTGCGATTGCAGTTCGTGTGCACGAATATGAGCTGCCGCAGCATATCCATCAAGCTTCGGCAAATGAAGATCCATCAGTATGCAGCCGTAATGGCGGTTACGCGCATACTCTACAGCCTCTTCACCGCTTACCGCAAAATCCAGCTCTTCCAGCCCCAATCGTCTTAGCTGCTCCCCAATCACCTTCCGGTTCACAAGCTGATCCTCTACTACGAGAATCGGCAGCATGGTATCCATCTTGTGACACTCCGATAGTTCTGCTGGAGCACCAGCCTTCGTAGTATGCGTGAGGTGAAGCTCAGGATCACGGGCCTTGCGCAGCTCTAACTCAATCCAGAAAGTTGCTCCCTCCTGCTCTACGCTGATACATCCGATCTGACCGCCCATCATTTCCACGAACAGCTTGCTAATCCATAGACCCAGGCCTGTGCCTCCATGTGGCGTTGTCTGTCCCTCTACCGTTTGGGTATAGGGCTGAAATAATATGGATTGATCAGCTTCTGAAATGCCTATGCCGGTGTCGCTCACCTCAACACGCAGACGTTGCTGCTCGTCGCTATTCTCCAATAGCCTGATCTTGATCTGCAGCTGCCCGGCAACCGTGAATTTGTTAGCATTGCCAAGTAAGTTGAGCAGTACCTGTGTGAGTCTCGCTGCATCCCCGATGAGCCTTGTTTCCACGCCCTGCTCCAGCTCCGTAGAGATCACATTGCCTTTCTGAGCAGCCTGTACCTCAAGCAAAGCTGTAACTTGCTTCATCATATCCTGCAGATTGATAGAGGTAGCCTGCAGCTTCATTTCTCCGGCCTCAATTTTGGATAGATCGAGCAGATTGTTCACCATGTCCAGCAGCAGCTTGCCTGACTGCTGAATCCACTGTATCGACTCCCGCTGGGCAGCAGGTAGCTCCTCTGCCAGAAGCACCTCTGTCAAGCCAAGCATTCCGTTCATGGGTGTACGAATTTCATGGCTTACCATGGCAAGGAACGTACTCTTCGCCTGATTCGCTCGTTCGGCATCCATTCTCGCCTGATTCAGCTCCGAATTGGACTTGGTCAGCTTTCTTTGCAGATTCACTAATTCATTATTCATCCCGGAGAATTCGCTTAGCACTTGTTCCTGCTCCGTCTGTGCTGTCACGATCTGTCTGGATAGCTCCTCAATGGTCTTGCGTAGATTCTGAATCTCCAACGAAGGATCACTCATGCTGTGTTACCTCCCTGGGCTATATGTGACAATAGATCAGCAGCAGCCTTCACTGCCTGATCCGCATCTATCGCGAAGCCATCTGCTCCAACTTCCTGCCATAGCCTGCCATCCATGTTGAACGGCTGTCCACCCACCATGATCTTTACATGGGCTGTTCGCTCGTCCGCACGAATCGCAACAATCAGATCCTTGATCAGATGAACATGAAAAGCCATCGTTGCCGATAGTGCCACTAGGTCGACGCTATAGTCAATAATAGCCTGAATTACATTTCGCTGCGGTACATTCGCCCCCAGATAGTACGTGTTCCAGCCTTCCATTTCAAAGAAATCCGCTATCATTCGAATGCCAATCTCATGCTGCTCCTGCCCTACGCAGGTGGCGAGTAGCCGATATCCATCACGTGAATGAACGATCCATCGACCATACAGGCTGGACATGATGAACTGTGTGGCTGCCGTACAGAAATGCTCCTGAGCGACATTCATGTCTCCCATCTGCCACAGTCGTCCAATCTCATATTGTGTAATCTGAAAGATATATTTATAAATATCCTTTATAGCTACCTCATTCTCCAGAAGCTCCTCCACAAGCTCAAGTGCTTCTCTTCGGTTCCCTGCACTTAGCAAGTCAAGGTACGTTCTAGCTTCCTCATATAACGGGTTATCCTGCCGGATGAACGAGGGGTATTCCTCTGGTTCCTTGATTCGTTCAATGCCGAGCAACAAATGGTCCCGCAGCATCGTCTTGCCTGGGTGCTCCAGTAATTCCTCCAGGGCATTGTCGGTCAGCCGCAAGTTGATCACAAGATCCTGAGAGGTGATTCCGAACCCCTCCAGCAGAATTTTGAGCCAGGAAATATACTGAACAAACAGCTTCGGACTGTCTACCATGACACTCTCTGCCAGAAATTGAAGGCTATAGAGCGTATCCTGCCTAGTCTTCACTTTACCGATTGGACCATATCGCTCCATCAACTCGGGTTGAAGATCATATTGTCTATCTACAATCCAATCTGCCAGTTCACCCGCCCGTGTGAGTAGCAATTCGCCAGCGTTGCTATATCCAGGTTGTATACTCAAGCGAATTCACTCCATCCGGATTAATATAGTACCGCGAGCTTCAAAATGATGAACACTATAATTGAACTTCAATACAATGAGCTACAGCAATATAAGCTCAACCTTTAGTATAACGTATACTGCTTCATGAATTAACCCGTATTCGCAAACAATTCGAAAATGAAGGACTTATTAAGTCTATTATCTTCAAATAAAAAAAGTACCGGTATACATAATACCGATACTTCTTCACCAATACTTCTTCGTAACGCCAATTGCAGTGTGAGCCCTCTACCCTATCGCTCCGCTCCGAATCCCAGCTTACGCAGTAAGGTGATGGCCTGTTCCTTCTCCTTCAAAGACAGCCCACTGACCGCATCCATGATAACATCCCGATGACCTGGGAAAATCTGCTCGAAAAAGTGACGACCTTCCTCGGTTAGCTCAGCATAGATCACGCGCCGGTCATCCTGGGACGCCCGACGGGTCAGCATATTCTTCTTTTGAAGCTTATCCACTACATAGGTAATATTTCCACTGGAAATCAAGACCTTCTCACCGATCTTCTGTAGCGGCTGCGGGCCACGATGGTACAATAGATCCAGCACTCCGAATTCCGTAGTATTCAATCCATAGCCATGAATATCTCGATTCGTGCGGGATGTTACTGAATTATAAGCTCGTGCTAGCACGACAAACAAATTAAGGGATATTTCCTGATGATCCGTTGAATTAGACATAAAAGCCAGCCTCCACACCTCATATCTTAATTCAAAGATATATTAATTGTATGGAACTGTCAAGATCACCAGCGCTTTGTAGCCTGTCCACATGCTAAGCTCGATTTCTGATGCGAAGCTGACCATCAGTAGCTGCGATAATAACTTGGTCCGCCATGCCTACGAACAAGCCATTGTCTACGACACCTGGAATCGCATTCAAGAGAGCTGCCAGTGAACCCGGCTCCTTGATCTGACCATAGCTGCAGTCAGCGATGTAGTTGCCGTTATCAGTAATATACAGATCTCCGTCCGCCCTTCTCCAGCTCACTGTGGCACCCGTCTCCTCAAGCGACCTTTTGGTCCATTCATGAGCGAAGGGTACTACCTCTACAGGTAACGGGAAAGCTCCCAAGGTCTGAACAGCCTTACTCTCGTCAGCTACAATAATCAGCTTGTCCGACTGAGCCGCCACGATCTTCTCACGCAGCAATGCTCCACCGCCGCCCTTAACCAAATGAAGATTCTCATCCACTTCATCAGCGCCATCAATGGTGAGATCCAGGCGATCCAGTGACTCAAAGGGAACAAGTGTAATGCCAGATTCCTCCGCCAACTGTTCAGAGGCACGAGATGTTGCCACCGCTTCAATCTTCAGACCATCACGCACTCGCTCACCGATCTTCAGAATTGCCCAGTAAGCAGTAGAGCCAGTCCCGAGGCCTACCTTCATCCCATCCTGGATTGCTTCGACTGCCTTCTCGGCTGCGATTTTTTTCATGTTCATAATAATCGCTCACTCCCACTTGTAATCTTACTTCCTAAGTGTACTACAAACTTTGATAACTAGAGGTGTTTTTTTTGAGTTTTTCCAGTATCATATTTTTGTACTCTTTTTCTAATGATTGCATAACAATGCATATTTACGCAATTACATCTAAGTTTTACATCCGTCTGATCTCATATAACTCTCACTTTGCTCTTCATTTTAAGACTATTTTTTACGATATTACATATGGGGTCAGCAAATTACCAGGACTTGAGTCTTATATGACAGGAGGGCAGAACAACTTAGTCAATACATAGAGAAAGGAATGACCACCAGCTTCCCTAGCGTCAAGATTATGAGTTCTAGCAACATTATTTCGAACCAGGAGTGAGCATTTTTGAAAACTTGGACCCGACTTTCATTTTTCACGAAAAACCTTCTTCTTTCTTTCATTAACATTATTTTGATTGGGACCCTGCTGATCGCGTCCAGCTACCTGATTCAGAAGTCTGTTCTGATCGACCAGCTCCATAGCCAGATTGAAAAGGTAACGGAGAGCTGGTATCAACAGATTGATGCCGAGGAAGTTAGACAGGCGGTTACAGAGCAAAGCTATGACGGCCCTGCACAAACCAAGCTGCGCGAGACGCTCGACACCATAAGCAAGTACAATCCTAACGTGAACTATGCTTACATTTTTGGGGTTGAGCTTGAAAATGGTCGTGGGACCTCGATTGTAGCTATGCCTACCGCTCTGCGCAATGACTTCGAAGCAGCGGATATGGGCGTTGGTGCTATGTATGAACAGCCAGTAATCATTGCAGACGCGGTGGGTAAGATGCTGAATGCTGGCAACCCAACATTCTCAGACATTTACTCCGATGACTTCGGTACATGGACTACGCTGATGTATCCGCTCAAGGATAGCAGCAACAAGATTTTTGCGTATTTTGCCGTTGACGTGGATGCGAGTGCCGTGCCTGTTGGCTTAACCAAGACCCTGTGGACTGGTATCGCGATCATGGCCTTGTTCTTCGTTATTTTCTTCGTCGTCCAATATATTGTCGTCAAACGTACACTGTCTCCGATCAAGGAATTGATCCATGGAATCGAAGAGGTCAGTGAAGGTAATCTGAATGTTCGTATCAAGGCAGGCGTCGATGACCTTGGCATTGTGAATGACAAATTCAACACTATGGTTGAGCGTATTAACAACACCATGGCCCGAGTACAATTTACAACCGATGAAGTGAATGAATCCGCCAAGGAGCTGCTCGCAATCTGTGAGCAAAATGGTACCAACGTTAACACAATTAACGACAATATCAATGAAATTACGGATAACATCAAATCTCAAGAGCAATCTTCTATTAACACAGCTCGTTCCATGTCTGAGATGGCATCTGTTATTCAGACGATTGCTGTCAATGCCTCCAGTCTTGCCTCAGAGGCCGATTCCGTACAACAGCGCTCCGTTGAAGGCAACATGGTCGCACAACAGGCTGCTGAGCAAATGCACAAGATTACAGACTCCGTTAAGAACACTTCGCGGGCTATTCGTCTGCTCGAAAGTCGTTCACAGGAGATTGGCAACATTCTGAACATTATTAGCGGCATTTCAAGCCAGACCAATCTGCTTGCCTTGAACGCCTCCATTGAAGCAGCTCGTGTCGGTGAGGAAGGTAAAGGCTTTGCTGTCGTTGCTGGAGAGGTCCGCAAGCTTGCTGAGCAATCCCAGGCAGCCACCCAGCAAATCACTGGCTTGATTGAAGAGGTTCAGAAGGAGATTAAGGAAGCCTCGATCGCTATGGAGACAGGTACCATGCAGGTTGAAGAAGGAATTGCTGTTACAGAGAAAGCTGGATCATTGTTCGAGAACATTCTGGGTGCTACAAGAAGCTTTGTCGCACAGATCGAGGACCTGTCCAGCTCTACCGAACAGATCTCGGCAGGTACTCAGGAAATGACGGCTACCGCAGAAGAACTCTCAAACACAGTGAGCAAGACTGCTAGCAACAGCGGCTATATCTCTCAGACAGTGGAAGAGCAGAAGGCTTCAACGATCTCAATCATTGACTCCTCTAACAAGCTCAGCTCGATGTCTGAGGAACTAAGAGAACTGATTTCCTATTTCAAAGTATCCAATCCGAGCTAATGCATAGTCGTAACGTATAGCTAACTTCCAAAGAGCGCCTTCCATACTTATTTCTCGGATGGAAGGCTTTTCTTTCCCTATAACATTCATCGGAGGAGATCTGAACATGAGTCATTCCAATACGAATATTACTGCGCCAGTCATTCAGGCACTTCCTATTCCGCTCGATCGTAATCGCAGGCACAGAACCTACGAGCAGGACAACTTGAATGTACAGCTTGACCGGACCGTATATGAAGCTGTGCAGGCCAAGATTCCTGTAGCGCAACAAGAAGCGTTCTTCACAGCCGTATTCTTTGCCTGGATGTACAGACTCTCTGCGGAGACCGAACTGGCCTCCCTCATCTACAGTAACACGGCGGGATGGAATGTGTGGGAGCTAGAACTGCAACCGTCCCTAACGATGTCCGAGCTAATGAACCAGTGCCATGATCTTCATTCCTCTAACGCCTCCCGACTCACAGAGATCGGTGCAGAGGTTGTGTTCTCATATTTGCAGGCTGCCGACAAGGTACAGGACGCTGCTAAGTCGGTAAAATCCTTGCAGCCGTTACCTGAAGCTATGCCCGAGCCTGTTATCGCCTTATATGTAGCAACCGAGGAAGACGCGTATCATGTTCACATTCGGTATGATCGCTCGCTACTGCTGGCTGATACGATGGAGCGCTATGCTTCCTATTACAACGTAATAGCATTAGAAGCAGTATCCGGGCCTGAGAAGTCTATCAGCTCGTATGATATTCTGAGCGATTATGATCGAGCTGCGCATGAACAGCTTAATGCAACAGAGGTACCTTACCCGGAGCAGCAGACCATTCATGGCATGTTCGAAAGCGCTGCTGCTCAGTATCCTGAACATGGAGCTATCGCCTCAGGAACAGTAGAGCTTACTTATCGGGAATTGAACAGCCGCGCGAACGAAATTGCCGTGGAGCTGTTGTCCAGAGGACTTGCGAAGGGTGATTTCGTCACGATTTACATGGAACGCAGCATCGAGACAGTCATCTCACTGCTTGGCATCATGAAGGCAGGCGGCGTATATGTACCAGTAGACCCAGACCACCCTGCGGAGCGTAACGGCTTCATCGTCGAAGACACTCACTCCGCTTACGTCCTGACGAAGCAGTCCTATCAAGAGCAAGCTGCTGAGCTCTGCTCAACCATCTCGACCGTTCGGGAGATTCTGATCATAGAGGAGTTGCTCGTCGGGCGTGAGACTGCCAATCCGCAGCTGGATGTGAGCCCAGACGATCTTGCTTATATTATCTACACCTCTGGCTCAACGGGTAGACCGAAGGGTGCACTGATCGCCCACCGCGGTGTCGTGAACCTTGGAGCCGTCGTGCAGCGGGATTGCGACATTGAACCACACGATGTGCTTACCCAGTTCGCAACCTACAGCTTCGACGCCTCGATCTGGGATACCATCGGCGCGTTATTTTACGGAGCTAAGCTATACTTACTCTCTTCCGAGGAGAGGGTTTCCGTCGAAGAATTTGCAGAGGCTATTGAGCGGACTGGCACTACCATTATTACGATTCTGCCTACCGTATTCTTCAATCAGCTATCAACCTATCTATCGGATGAGGGCTACCGCAAGCTGGCCCGGGTGAAGATTATTACGGTCGCAGGTGAGGCTCTTTACGGGAACCAAGTCCGGGCATTCCAGAAGAAATTCGGTACACGAACGGACATTGTCAACGTCTATGGACCTACTGAATGCACGGTAGCTACAACCACACATCGGGTTCGTGGTGCCGTGGACGAGGAGCAGGTTCACATTCCGATCGGGAGACCGATCCACAATTATCAAGTCTACGTTCTTAATGAGGAAAACCGCCTCTGCCCTGTCAATGTGCCTGGAGAGCTATGCATTGCTACACCTGCGCTTGCCAAAGGCTACCTGAACCAGCCGGAACGAACGGCACAGTCGTTCGTAGACAATCCATTCATTCCTGGCGGACGTATGTACCGCTCAGGCGATATTGTTCGCTTGCTGCCAAATGGTACTCTGGAGTATGCCGGACGCAAGGATTCCCAGCTCAAAATCCGGGGCAATCGTATTGAAATTGGTGAGATTGAAGAGCAGTTGGCTCGTCACGCCGATATCCAGGATGTAGCTGTTATTGCCAAGAAGGATGCACAGGGACAGAATATGCTGGTTGGCTACTACACCACCACGCATGGCACAGAGCTTGAGAGTACAGAGATTAAGGCACACCTAGCAGCAAAGCTTCCATCCTACTTCATTCCCGATTTCATCATTGGGCTGGAGCGGATGCCGCTATCGCCAACTGGCAAGCTGGATCGGAAGAAGCTGGCCTCCATGCCACATGAGCAATTCGTACAGACCCATGCACTGCCTGGGGAACCACCTCAGACAGAAACCGAGCAGCGGATCGCCGATGCCTGGCAGGAGGTACTCGGACATGGTGGAATAATGCGTGACGATGATTTCTTCCGTATTGGCGGGAACTCGTTGCACATCATCCATGTGCTGGCCAAGCTCAAGCCTCATTATCCAGGACTTCGGATCGGTGATTTCTTCCGCCATACAACGTCGCATCAGTTGGCCGATTATATTCAGCAGCTAACACAGCAAGCCCAGCAGTCATTATCAGCAGATGGTGCAACCGGACAAGCAGATATGACTCAGCAAGGACCCAAGGTTGAGCTGAATGAGCATCCGCTGGAATTTGTACCGGATCAGTCCTTTGCTCCAAGACCGATTCACAAGCTGCTGATTACAGGCGCTTCTGGTTACCTCGGCTCGCATATTTTGCATGATGTGCTGCGCTATACTGAGGCAGAGGTCTTTGTCATGATGCGTCATACCGAGACAGAGGCAGCCTACCAGCGACTTGCCGGGATTTTGACGGAATACTTCGGTGCATCCGCTGCCCTCGTGTTGCGCGACCGGGTAACCATCGTATACGGCAATCTGGAGGAGCCTAATCTGGGAATGCTTCCAGAGGTTCACAAGCTGCTTAGTGAGCAGTTGGATGCTATTATCCACAGTGCTGCTGACGTGCGACACTTTGGTGATTCAGCTGCATTTGAGCGTACGAATGTTAATGGCACACGTGCCTTGCTTGACCTTGCTGCCTCCAGACCAGGCATGTCCTTCCACCACATTTCAACGATGGGGATTCCCGAGGATCTGGCAATGAGTGGACAATGGGAGCGCGCGCTACAGCATTCCTCCTTCCCGGCGGATATGCAGCTTGAGAATCTGTATTCCAACAGTAAGCTTGATGCTGAACGTCTGTTGTTCGAGGCTGCTGCCTCAGGAATACCTGTTACAGCCTATCGAGCAGGCAACCTGTCCTGTCATTCAACCAGCGGGCGGTTCCAGACCAACATTGAGAGCAATGCCTATTACCGGATGCTCAAAGCCATGCTATTGCTGAACAAAGCTCCCGAGGCGGATTGGGATACGGACTTTACACCTATTGACTATGCGAGCCGGGCAGTAGTCGAATTGGCATTCAACGCGGAGAGCGCGAACCGCATCTATCATATCTGCAATCCTCAGCCATTGCCTTATGCAGACCTGATTGATATGATGCGTGAGCTAGGCTATACCATTGACACCCTGCCATTCGCAGAATACACCTCCTGGCTGCTGAATCCGAGCAGTCAAGTGCAGGATGATGCGTTGCAATTGGCTATGGGCCAACTGGAGGGAGACGGAGCCAAATCCTCCGCTTACCGCTATGGCTGCGCTGTGACAGCCGCACGTCTGGAGCAGCTTGGTGTTCGCTGCCCTGTGACCGATCAGGCATTCATCCAGCAGATGGTGAAGCATGCCATAGACGTAGGGTATTTCCCACAGCCCGCCGTGCTGCAGCAGCCATCTGCTGCTCGCTGATTCTATACGCAGATTGTTCAACATGACCTTCATTACACTACTAAAGGCAACATAACAGAACGCGAGCATTCAGAGACATTTCTTGTCTTGAGTGCTCGCGTTCTTTGATATATTTTCCAACATCGTATGTGTTACTGCATAGCGGAACCCTGTGTAGTAATCAGATATTCCCCTCGAACTCTTCTATTACGATCTTTCCAATCGTGCTGCCTGTCTCTAGCAATGTGTGAGCCTCTCGCAGATTAGCTGCGTGAATGGGTCGCAGTCTTGTAGTTAGCGTGGAACGGATTAGGCCTTGATCTATTAGACCCGATATCTCATTCAACAATTCATGCTGCCTGATCATATCACTTGTCTGGAACATAGAACGGGTGAACATCAGCTCCCAGACGAAGGTTGCACTTTTGCCCATTAGGAGATTGAGATCAAGCGCTTGCTTCGTCTCCACAATAGAACAGATTTTCCCTTGCGGGCTGATGGATGCAGCCATATTAGGCCAATGCAGCTCGGTACTGTTCAAGCAGAAGATGTAATCCACCCCATCCAGACCCAACGCTTGAAGCTGTGGCAGGAAGGGTTCATGATGATTAATCACTTCATCGGCTCCCATGGACCTGGCCCATGCAACGGACTCTTCCCGTGAAGCCGTGCCGATGACGCGCAATCCAGCGTACTTGGCCAGTTGAATGGCGATGGACCCCACTCCACCTGCTGCTCCAATGACTAGTAATGTCTTGCCCTCATTCTCAGCTGGGGTGAGCCCTACACCAAGACGATGGAACAGCCCCTCCCAGGCCGTAATTGCAGTTAGCGGCAGAGCAGCCGCCTCTGCATAATCCAGCGAAGCAGGCTTCATACCTGCAATCCGCTCATCCACAAGATGATATTCACTGTTACCTCCAGGACGGATGAGGCTGCCTGCATAATAGACCTCGTCGCCTGGTCTGAACAATGTACATTCCGGGCCGACCTCTACTACTACTCCTGCTACATCCCAGCCCAGTATACGCGCTTCCTGCTCTACTTTATCCTTGGGGGCTCGCTGCTTGACATCGACCGGATTTACACTGACTGCTCTCACATGAACCAGAAGATCTCTGCCAGTTGCTGCTGGAGTCTTCAGCTCTACATCCACTAGACTATCCGGATCAGCAATGGGCAGATAACGGTATAGACCAACTGCCTTCATGGTTGCTTTGGGTGCTTCATTCATCATCTCTTCCTCCTTGGATCTTATTGGGTCGCTCTATGATTGTAAATATAACGCAATTGTTCTAAAATCATAAGTAGGCACATTAATGTTATGTAGTATCTTTTTTTATACTGTAAGGAGTGAGTCTATTGGAGGACTACAGCAGCAAGTATGGGGAATGTCCAAATGAAGAGGGTTGTCCCGTTGCCTACACATTGGATATCATAGGCGGCAAATGGAAGGGGATATTACTCTATCACATGATAAAGCAGCCTGTTCGCTTCAATGAATTCCGCCGGATCTGTCCGACGATTACCCAGCGCATGCTGACTCTGCAGCTACGCGAGCTAGAGCAGGACGGTATCGTTCACCGTGAGGTGTATCATCAGGTTCCTCCCAAGGTGGAATATTCACTGACCCCCTTTGGCCAGACCCTGATTCCTATTATTATGAAGATGAAGGAATGGGGAGAGCAGCATAGACATCAGACTCTTGTCAGATCTTAGCGGTATCTATAGCAACAACGCAGAATAGCCGATCCACATTGTGAATCGACTGTTCTGTAACGTCTCGATATTCAGCTAAAACGATGGCACGATTATTGCTCAAGTATGGTGTAATCGAGGTAATACCTTATGGCAACAATGATCGACAGATGCAGCGGGTAGAAGCTGACCCAGAGCCAGCGTGGCACACGAGGGCGAATGAATGACGGCACGGAGCGGAGGCTCACGATAAGTATTGTAGATACAAGACTTAAATGCTGTGTCATCTGGAACAACGTTATCTCTCCGTAAGGCAAGGAATATCTAAGCTCATACAGCAGGTTCAGCACGAGATGGGCTGGAATCATCCAGAAGCCTCTGCAATACCGATAGATCAGCACAAGTAACAGGCCATATGCAGCGTAATCCATGTCGCTTGCTTCCATGAACAGTCCAACCAAGATATACATTGGAATGACTAGCCATAGACGCTTCATTCGATCAGCAATGGCGATAGCTCCTAGTGATGCTAACAGAGTCCAGACTACATTTAGCCCGTTCGTGTCGAAGGCCAGCATAAAGGGTAGCTGCGAGATCAGCGCTAGTGCACCAAGACGCAGCATGTATTTGGTCAGATTCCTCGTATGTACATAGCCCATATATAGAGCAAAGGCATAGATAGGGAAAGCAATTCTCCCAATCATTCGCCAAGGTGCTGATCCTGGAAAAAAAACAGCTCCAATATGGTCAATCAGCATGGTAATCATAGCAAGCCAGTGCACAGCAGTTATCTCCTCCCTGAAAGTGTATCCTGATCCCGGGTGAAGTCCGCAGGCATGCAAGATATTTTATTAATTATACTATAGCTATAGTGTTATAGCTTGTCATTGTGTCGAAATTATGTCAAAATATTAATAGGTATCCGAAAGTGAGAAGCGGATTATTACTTCGTGTCACTAATAAGGAGTGCAGCGGGATTCGAGGCCATAAGGCCTGGAATCCTTTTTTTGAGCTTCATGCAAGCTTTGAATTATTGTTGAGTTCTCTTTTCGTTGTCATCAGGCTCGTACATGAAAGATTCTCACAAGATAGTGCCTTATAGATTCAGAGAGAAGCAGCCTCAAGCTGCCACTAGATAGGGAGAGAAGCTACATGCAACAACACATCACAGAACGTCTATGGACCAAGCATTTTGTTATTTTGACCTTCGTTAACCTGTTATTATTCTTAGAGCTACAAATGATCGTCCCTTCACTGCCGTCTTACGTAAAAGACGCCTTCTCTGCAAGTGCGATTCAGGTAGGATTGGTCACGAGCTTATTCGCCCTCAGTGCGATCGTTGCTCGTGTTCTCTCGACCCGTTATCTGGAAAAGGGCTTTCGAGCGTATATCGTCCTGATCGGGCTCGCGCTTGCTCTAGCCGGGACTCTCGGTTATGTGCTGGCTCCTACGGTAGGTATTCTGCTCTTGATGCGGGTGATCTTCGGGCTTGGCTTTGGGCTTAGCAGCACTACATTCCCCACTATGGCTTCAGATATTGTTCCTGCCAAGCGAATGGGTGAAGGCATGGGCTACTTTGGCCTATCCTCAACACTAGCCATGTCCATCGGCCCCACGATTGGCATTAGTCTCCTGCAATACGGAGGGTTCAATGCGCTAGTATACACCACCTGCGCTGTGATTATTCTAGTCGTACCCATGACTATATGGCTGCTGAGACAACTCCCAGACCCTTCGAAGTCTGGACAGGATGCCGGCATGAACGCAAGGCAAGCAACCGTGTCTAGCGAGGAGAATGACGGAGTACCGCTGTGGCGCAAGCTCTGGCTGCCTTCCTTTCTGAATTATCTCATGGCCATTACCTATGGCGGCTTGCTTAGCTTCATGGTCTTATTCGGCCAGGAAGCGGGCTTGACACATGCAGCCTTCTTTTTCCTATTCCTTGCAGGAGCAGTGCTGCTGGTTAGGCCCTTTGCTGGGAGACTCTATGATCGGTTCGGCCATAAGGCTATTATGGGGCCAGGCTCTCTACTCTTGCTGACGGGTCTTCTCTTGCTATCCTTTGCGCGCACGGATGGGATGCTGTACCTTGCTGCCATGTGCTATGGAGCAGGCTTCGGCAGCATGCAGCCAGCCTTCCAGACCTGGATGATTCAATGTGTGCCTGCACGCAAGCGCGGAACAGCAAGCAGCTCTTTCCTGAATTCTACGGACTTCGGGGTAGCTACAGGTGCTCTCCTTCTCGGCTCCATCGCGAAATGGTCGAGCTATGCGATGATGTATAGAATTTCAGCCACAGCTATTGTAGCGCTGGTGCTAATGTATGTCTGGCTGCAGTGGAATACGAGACGGTCTCAAGCTGCGATTGAGCTTACATGATATTATGACTTACATGATACGGGGACTTACATGATAGAGGATTTTAAGTGATACCGTATTTCTTAAAAAGATAAAGCCGCCTGTCTGTTCCAGCGTCCCTAGGGAGGCTGAAGCAGGCAGGCGGCTTTTTTGTGCTATACGCAGTTTAGTAGTAGCACAACTCCATTCAGCTAGTGGCACAACTCCATTCAGATACAGTTCCACCACAGCCTGGAGTTGTAATGGTGTAATTTTCAGTGGGTATCATATGAGAAAGTTTCTGCCTAACGGTAGCCTGCTTTTTTACGTATACCTGGTGTTCGCCGTGCAATGTCCTTCCCCCGCTGCTGTTCATGGGGATCATTCACCCGTCCCTCACCTGCTTCGTCTTCACGAGGCTTCACCGCGAATAGCATTAGCAGCCCTCCTACAGCGCTGAGCACGCTCATTACAATGAACAGAAGACTGTGCCCCCGATGTAACAACAGCGATACGATCGGAGGACCCAGCGATACCCCGACGAACCGCATACTACTGTACAGCGAGGTGATTGTCCCACGCTCCTTCTTCTCTATACCACGTGTTATTAACGAATCCAGGCACGGTAAGGTCAGACCAATCCCTGCGCTTCCCAAAGCGAATAGTCCGATTTCTATATAGATATTTTTGAAAAAGGAGATGAGGGTAAAGCAGATCGTAAGAAGAGCAAGACCGCTAAAGCCAAGCCATTTCATACGAGCTTTATTCTTACCAATGACCTTCCCGCCAACGTAGGAGCTAACGCATAGAAAAGCCAATGGAATAGCCAGAACTCCGCCTTTCATAACGCCATGCAGATGATGCTTGGACTCCAACGTCTCAGATAAATAGAACAAGGTACCAAAAATTGCAAACATGCAAATGCCGCCCATGGCAAATATAGCATACAGCCACCGACCATTTTTGCCCAGCACAGCCCTGAGCTCTGACAGAAATTCCTTGAATGCCACCTCTGCCTTTTGCTTACGGCGCGGAACGGACACGAAGAATATAACAAGGAGCAAGGAGATGAGAAAAAACACCGGAATGGACAGCAATGGCAAGTACCACAGCACCATTCCCAAAGCCGCACCCAGAATCGGACTCAATACTTTTCCAAACGTATTATAGGTCTCGACAATTCCCAAATTGCGACTAACTTCCTCCTCCTGTGTATATAGATCCCCTACGAGCGGAATGACGATTGGAAAAGCCCCGGCCGCACCTACTCCCTGCAATAGCCTGCCGCCGATAATCGTCCAATAGGCAGCTTGGTCTGCAAGCAGCCACGCACCAGCAGCAGATATGCCTGCCCCAATAACCGCTGTAATGAGACTGGGTACAATAACTGCCTTGCGTCCAAAGCGATCAGACAGGTAGCCTGCAATAGGTATGAGGATAATGGCCGCTACAGCGTACACTGTAATCAGCATGCTTACCCGTAGGGAGGTAACGTTCAGCTTCCTTGCCATTTCGGGCAGAACAGGAATGAGCATGGAATTGCCAAGCGTCATCATCAAAGGAATAGAACCCAGCGCCAGTAAGAGTGTATGCTTCGTATTCTTATCCGAATTTTTACTTGAATTACCGTACTTCATACTCATATCCTTCATGTCCAAGGACCTGATTTCATATACCATTCCCCCCAGGATTCAGTACACAGGCAGATAGTTGTATTGTGGTTGTTCCGGAAGGACTTTATGCATTAGAGTCTGTGAACTAACTCCAGACACGGTCAAGCTTCTACCGATGCCAGCTACCATGAAAAAAATGAAAAAAGCGCGTGCACGGGGATATTCCCGTCACTCGCGCCTCTTCGATCTGCAGTTATGATAGTTAGATAATCAGATGTACGCTAGCTCCTCACCTAAGCGTCACACTTAGAGAGAAATGATCACTTCATGGCCTGCTTCTGGCGTGATGATGACGCCTTGAGCGCTGACCTGAGCCGAGCCGCCTTGCACTCCTGCAAGCTGCTGAATGCCACGCAGTACAATCTTCCATGGCTTACCAGCACCTTCTGCGCTCACTCGAATCGTATCACCAGTACGTTCGGCCTTAGCAGCCAGCTCCCGTTCCCCTTGACCATTCACAACGACGGCTTCAGCCTTGGCGTCTGCCTCCAGCTCGAATAGATGGAGCTCGACCCCTGTTGCATAATCGTAATCAGGACGGTTATCCTCCTGCCCGATCGCCAGTAGTGTGTTGGGTCTGACAAGGACCGGCAATGTCGTGAAATCATGCTGCTCTGTCTGCCAGGCTCCTCCTGTCTTAACTTCGCCAGTCAGCAGGTTCGTCCAGCGACCAGCAGGCAGATAATACTGCACATCCCCTTCACGATTGAAGATAGGTGCAACTAACAAGGAATCCCCGAACATGTATTGGCGGTCCAACGTATGAGTCGTCGGATCTTCCGGGAACTCCAGCACCATAGCTCTCATCATCGGTAAGCCCCGCACGGAGGATTCCACGGCTGAGCTGTAGATATAAGGCATGAGCGTGCACTTGAGCTTGGTGAAGCTGCGCAGAACATCTACGGCCTCTTCATCGAATAGCCATGGCACCCGATAAGAATGGTTACCATGCAGTCGGCTATGAGAAGACAGCAATCCGAACTGTACCCAGCGCTTGTAGACATCTGGCGGAGCCGTTGCTTCAAAGCCGCTAATATCGTGACTCCAGAAGCCAAAGCCACTGAGACCTAGCGATAGACCACCACGCAGTGACTCTGCCATGGATTCGTAATTAGACGAGCAATCTCCTCCCCAGTGAACCGGGAACTGCTGACCGCCAGCCGTAGCGGAGCGTGCGAATAAGGCCGCCTCATTTTTGCCCAACTCTTCCTCCAGCAGCTCGAATACCGCCTTGTTGTAAAGGTGAGTGTAGTAATTGTGCATTTTCTGCGGGTCAGAGCCGTCAAAATAGACGACATCAGTCGGAATCCGCTCACCAAAGTCTGTCTTGAAGCAATCTACGCCTTGATCAATCAGCACCTTCAACTTGCTCTGATACCAGCGCACAGCATCCGGGTTCGTGAAATCAACCAGTCCCATTCCGGCCTGCCACATATCCCACTGCCACACACTTCCGTCCGCCGTCTTCACTAGATAGCCATGCTCCATACCTTCATCGAACAGGATTGACTTCTCTGCAATGTATGGATTGATCCAGGCACAGATCTTGAGTCCCTTCTCCTTCAGCCTCCGCAGCATGCCCTCAGGGTCCGGGAACATATCCTTATCCCATTGGAAGTCACACCACTGATACTCCTTCATCCAGAAGCAATCAAAATGAAAGACCGATAACGGCAAATCACGCTCAGCCATACCATCTACAAAATGATTCACCGTAGCCTCATCATAATCGGTCGTAAAGGAGGTGGTGAGCCAGAGTCCGAAGGTCCATGCCGGAGGCAACGCCGGCTTACCCGTAAGCTTCGTATAATTATCTAGCACTTCTTTAGGATTAGCCCCACCGATAATAAAGTAATCGAGCGTCTCTCCCTCTACACTGAACTGTACTCTCGATACATTCTCCGAAGCGACCTCATAGGACACGCGCTCCGGATGGTTCACGAATACGCCGTAGCCCTTACTAGATAGATAGAACGGGACATTTTTGTAGGCCTGCTCACTGCTCGTTCCCCCGTCTTCATTCCAGATATCTACCACCTGACCATTCTTCACAAAAGGAGTGAAGCGCTCGCCCAAGCCATATACGTATTCTCCAACACCAAGCTCCAGTTGCTCCCGGAAATAGGCCTGTTCATTCGGACCTTTAATATAAGCAGGCCCACGGTGGCCGCTGCCGGTGATTTTCTTACCATCATAATTGAAGGCAATGCTCCAGCCCTCCGTAAGCTTCACCGTGACATCAAGCTTGCCGCTCTGCAGGACAGCTGTCTGCTCGTCAGTCGTAATCTTCACATCCACAGGCTCGGTATGAATGTCGAAGGCAGGTCCTTTCATGACTTTTCCTTTATGATGATTCATACGTACCCGAATGACATCGGGCATGGGGGAGCTAAACGTCGTCTTCAACAGTGCTCCGTTCAGTGTATCCCCTTTGTGCTGGACTTTTTTGCTCGCTGCATACAAGGTCAAGGACGACTCATCCGTGGCCAGATCCCGAATATCCGCCGGATTCTGCACATCGTACCCTTTCCGAATTTGCCAATATCCATCCGTAAACTTCATTACCGCTTCCTCCTTGGGGGCTTGGAGCCCTACTCTGTTCTATACTATAATGATATTAATTAAAGAAAGGGTTTTCTTGTTATATTTTGACCTGTAGTATCACTATTTTGATACTATAATTCTATATATGTGCAGCAGTATGTCAGGGAGGTAAATAAAGATGGACCAGGATCGGTTGCGTTTGAGAGAGAATCTGCGGGAAGACCGTGTGCACGGGGATGCCATGTACCCGGTCCGGGTATACCCGGACGTGGAGCAGCTGAATGGAAACTGTATTCTTGAGCCCCATTGGCATGAGGAGCTGGAGTTTATCCTTGTGGAAGAGGGAAGTGCCCTGTTCCAGACAGATATGAACTATACACGGGTACATGCTGGTGAGGTATTGTTCGTGAACCGCGGGGAGCTACACGCAGGATATCTGCAGGATGATTCGCACTGCATCTTTTCTGCTGTCGTATTCCATCCGGATTGGCTGAATTGTCACATTAGCGATATTGTACAGCTTGAGTATATTGAGCCTTTTTTGCATAAAAAAAAGCGCCCTAGAGCGCATATCCACCCAGGCGATCCTGGCGGACGTGAGATTATTGACATCATTGGCAGCATCATTGCTGACCATCGCCAGCCCGCTCCAGGACTTGAGCTGATGACCAAGGGTAGACTGTACACCCTGCTCGCTTTGATGGAGCCGTTCATGCAGCCTGCTGAGGCCACCGCAAGTGTACCTGGTCATCACGAGAAGATCGAGCGCATCAAGCAAGCTCTGAACTACATTCATGCTCACTATCAGGAGCCACTGCGTCTGAAGCAGATTGCAGATACCCTGCACATGAGCGAGGGCCATTTTTGCCGCTTCTTCAAGCAGATGGTGCAGAAGAGCCCCGTGGAATACACGAATGGCTATCGCATCCAGCGTGCCTGCCGATTGCTGGAGCACAGCAACCGCAAGGTCGTCGATATCGCTATGGAAGTCGGCTTCGACAATCTCAGCTACTTCATCGCCACCTTCAAGCGCAACAACGGACTGACTCCATCACAATATCGCAAGCTGCATCAGTAATCCTCATGCTCAGGTGCTATTAGTCTGGCGCCAGATTTCGAACACCGGGTCCTCCTGAGTAGCAATGATGTAGGCAGGAGCCTCTTTTTGTACATCTAGATGAGCTGCTGTCTGTACCACCACAGGTATGATGAGCAAGGGGATGATCAGGTCGTGCTGCTCAATCGGGCCTTTCATGAAATGAAGAAGTGCCTCCTTCGTCGTCTGAACCCCATGTCCAGTGAAAAATAGTTGTCTTCCCTTATAACGCGGCTCATGGTTGAAGACAAGATAGCACTCGTCTTGCAGCACCGTGTCCAGCTCCTCATAGTCTACTGCACCCGAGAAACAATAGTTATTCTTCAATGCAAAGTAATGAAGGAACAGCTCACGAGCCTCAGCCTGACTCCATATCACCTGTCGCTCCAGACCTTCGAAATCATAGGCCATATGTCCAGTATTCTCCGTCATGCCTGCTCCTCCCTACTTCAAGCGAATCGGAGCGACAAGTGTATTGGTTCCTTGCTCGGACGGGATAAAGGAAAGTTGTATTGTGTTGTGCTCCATACGGTATGTAACAGCATAATTGCCAGGGTTCATGGTCAGCATAGCCCCAGATACAGCTGGTGAGTCATCTGGCTCCAATTCTCCCCCGGTCGTGTCCTCTCCTGCCCCGACGAATATCTGGCCCGTAGGTGCATTCATATGTAGCAATCCATCTGCATTCTCCAATTGATCTACAATCGAAATATGATATTGGCCATCATGGCCAACGCCCAAGAACAAAATATGGCCTTGGTTCATCTCATCCAGCTCATCCTCGGGAATGCTCCACCAATCTGACGTATCATCGAAACGATGGCGAATCGCTGCCAGATCGAAGATCGCTACGGTGGACGTGTCTGTTACTATTGTAAATTCATGGTTCATGGCCTCTACCTCAATCCATCTGTTCTTTTTCGTTCTGTCTCTCTTCTTTACTTCTTTCTTCCTTGTTCCTTCCTTGATTCGGTTCCTCTATCGTGCTGATCGCCCGTCATGATGTATCCCTCACATATCATTCAGAATTTCATCGAGCCAGCTGCTGTTCTCCTCCTCACATTCCACCTGCCCTAGAAATACAATAGTATCGTTGGACTGGACCTGGCCCTCATAGCTAATCTCAGGGATGGCTATCATATAACTGATCTCGGTTATCCCTTTCTCTGCGAGCAGTTCAGCAACCGGATCAATGATAAAAGCAAAGCCTTCCTCCAGTGCAGCATTCGCGCTTCGCTTCACCTTGCCTAGCTCTCCATGCTGTGCCCCATACCATAGGATGACGGCATGATCGAGATCAACGTACTCGTCAGTAAGCT
This sequence comes from Paenibacillus massiliensis 2301065 = DSM 16942, assembly GCF_000377505.1. GTDB lineage: Bacteria > Bacillota > Bacilli > Paenibacillales > Paenibacillaceae > Paenibacillus > Paenibacillus massiliensis. The sequence continues at coordinate 803,977 of NZ_KB898185.1, forward strand.
CAAAGTCCCGTTCGAAGTGGCTACTCCCCGTTTCATCCTCCACAAATTGAGCCACGATTCTATCATAATCTACAGCTGTAGAGTACCACACTGCATAATTTTCTGAACTACTCATCTCTTCTATATTCCTCCTGTTTGTTCTAGGCTTCTATTTCAAAATCTTCGTCTAATCCCATCTGTCATCCAGCTTATCTGAGTAATATAGAATCGCCTTCCGGTATGCTCGAATGCCTGCGTCCTCGCTTGTCTCTGCAAGCTGGCGCAGCAGACGTTCCATGGCTCCTTTATAATCCTCAAGATTATACAGCACCATGGCGTAAAATACCTCAAATTCCCGATTCCCCGGGTATTCCAACATGGCCTGTTTTAGCGTAGCAGCGGCTTCCTCATACCTGCCAAGTGTGCGGTAGGTGCTACCCAAGCCAAGGTATGCTCCCTTGCGATCCTCCCCATCCAATCCAAGTGCCAACGCCTGCTCGTAGTACGGGACAGCCTCCCGCTCCAGCTCCATCACATCATGCACCCAGGCGCACTGATACCATACAGCAGGATCAGTGGAGAATTCCGTAGTTAGCCGCAGCAGCAACTCTTGTGCCTGCTCCAGCTGTCCCGTTTCCCGAAGCTTAATCGCTCGTTCGAGTTCACTCATGATACACCCCCCTAGCTTAGACAGTACATGATCGCTATAAATTGTACAACCGCTTGCCTCTGCTTCAACATAAAAGGACTCCACCGACATGATAGTTGGTCAAGAGTCCTTATAGATTTCATGATAATGCTATAAAAATCGAGACAAAAGGTTGGTAAATTGAATGTTCTCCGCCATCAATAATTTATGTCATCCACCACCATGAATGCTGGTCAACGTAATAATGGTATTCGTCACCAACATGACCACCAGACCACTTGCGAACATCAATGAGAGCATTTTCTTCATACGATCGCCTCCATTCTGACTAGATTGTGATACTCTACCTTAGCTTCCTCTGACGCATAATTACGAAAATGTTCAAATAATCTCATAAACCGCAGAGTAGAGTTATCATGATTAATTATAGTGGACTTTTCCAAACCTTTTAACAAATGGAGATAGCCTTTTTCATAATTTTCTTTCATTAAACTATAGTGTGCAAGCTCGTATAATAAGCCAATATGTTGATCATCCGTATTTTGTTGATTATATATCTCATTCTTATCCTGCTTCAAAAGACCAGAGATCTCTTGCTCATACTTGGTTATAATTCGATCTACGTCCACTTTAAAACGATTCGCTACAATCATAATATTCCATAAGCCACGAGTAACTTCAATCTCCTTGGTCTCGATAAACTCAACATAATCTGATAATAGCTGTGTCTCACCAGACATTAGTCTGGCTAGCAGGATATTCGCTTTTGCCCATTCTGCGAACAGACCCTTCCAGTGCAGCGTATCAGCATCCGTCTCTCGTACCCATGACAAATCGGCATACTGGTTAGCTTTTTCTAGAGCAAGTTCGTAGTTACCTTGATCATGATAAAAACCACCCATTAACAAGTTGCTATACGCTACATAAAAAAATAAGGGTCGAAGTGGCTCTTTGGTGACCGATTCCAAACTATATTGAATTTCTGCCAGACGATTCAGCTTGATGGCCGTAGCATTTACTTTGTCCCATTCATGTAACGATCTGTACACGTTGGCTAAATCCTTAAGTGCGTCCAACTGATCAATTTCATCCAGACGCTCCACGTAAGGCTCAAATAGTGTTGCAACTCTGAGGTTGAGAGATTGATCATCACCAATACGAATCGTAAACAATCTATACTGGCTTAAGGCCAGACGTTCTGAATGCTGATTTCTTTCGCCACTGGCAACGTTCTCGTAAAGTATTTCTGCAGCCCTATAAAGCTTCTGATCAAAAAACTCCTCAGCCAGCTCAAACACCAGTGGCACATAATATGTCACATTGTCCATAAGGACAGATACAACCTGAGCTATGCAATCGAGCCTGTTCAATTCTGTGCAGCGTTGCAAAAAGGCCTTCACTCTACGCCAATCCAGAGATGCCTCCAGCATATATTCCTGAACATATCGGGTATAGTAGTAATCCTCTGGCTTCTCCATGGCCTGTGTAACACAATCCAGTTGATGTACAGATATGGCACGGTTGCTCATTACAATACCACTTACTGTACCCGCGTTGAGTCCGGATTTGGCAGCAAACTGACTCATGTTCATTTTGTGCTGCTCCAAATAATCTTGGATTTCTGTCCGAATCGTAGGTGTGATTTGCATAGGTAAACCACCCTTCTGATGTTAACTTATATCAACATAAGGAAAGTTATGAGTTAGAAAACAGCCAATAATACATTCATTTTAACAGATCACATTATACCAAGTTATGGAACGTATGAATATGCCTTAGGCTTAAGGTAACTTTTGAACCTGCGTGATTTAAGAAATTATGTATATTGTTTAGAAATATGCTAGACCCGTTCACTCTCCTTACTATATTTGCTCAAAAGCAGTTCCAAGAAATATAACAAGGGAATTTCTGAGAAAATAGAAATACTTACGTTTCATCTGCCACATTAATAAATTGTCTATAGGCTGCTTTATTCTCTGGTGATGTATACTTTTGATAATATTCATACCTTACACCCTTATTAATATACGATTCATTATTAATCGATGCAGATTTTCCGAGACATTCTAATAAGAAAGTAAAGCCCTCTTCATACATTCCTTTATCCATGTAATACTTTGCCAACTCACTAGTTAAATGTGTAAATCGCTCCGTAATTATTTGTTGAGTATAGACACCTATCTTAATTTGTTCATTCAAGAAAAATTGAATTTCTGCTTTAAACTTTTCCAGAACATCATCTACATTTAAGTTGTATCGGTTAGCTGCTTTAATTATGTTATCTATTACCGAGAGGGTTTCTTCTTTCTGAGCAGAGAAATAGGTAATATACTCTGGGATTACACTGGCGTCACCTGACATCAGTCTATTAACGTAAGTATTGGCAATGGACCATTCCTTGAATTGAGTTTTCCACTTAAGAGTAACCTCATCCTCCCCTTCGACCCAGCTCAAATCGGCATATCTCTGTATGTGCTGGAATGCCGACTCATAGTCTTTATTAGCGTCACAGACTTCTGCCTGAATCAGATGGGCAAATGCCCAATATACAAACGGAGGATACAAAGACTTCTCCACTTCGCTATCCTTTGCAGAATCCCTATATCCTAGCCTATGAAAAACTTCTGCCTTACTTTCCAAAATCTCAGCAAACTTTCTCATTTTGGACCATTTTCGAAGTGATCGATATGTATTAATTAGTTCTCGCAAGGCATCAAGCTGCATCAATTCATCTAAACGATCTATATAAGGCTCGAATTGAACGGCTATATCGTAATTCTTCTGGTGGTCATCGCTAGTCCGTATTTTGAACAGTCTGTATTGGCATACTGCCAGTCGCTCAGAATGCTGTTGTCTTTCACTGATGGCAAGATTCTCATACAGTAACTCGGCCGCCTTATGCTGTTCAAGCGCAAACAATTCCTCTGCAAGTTCAAATGTAAGCGGAGCATAGTACGTAACATTATCCATGAGTACGGATACAACTTGAGCTATGCAATCAAGTCTATTCAATTCTGTGCAGCGCTGTAAAAATGCTTTGACCCTGCGCCAGTCCACAGATGCATCTACTATATACTCTTGCACATAACGGCTATAAAAATAATCCTCTGGCTTTCCCAAGGCCCTCGTAACACAATCTAGCTGGTGCACAGACATGGCACGATTGCTCATGACCATACCACTAACTGTCCCTGCATTAAGTCCAGCCAGAGTTGCAAATTGACTCATGTTCAACTTATGCTCTCGCAAATAATTTTGGATTTCTGCTTGTATCGTAGGTGTGATTTGCATAGATAAACCACCCTTCCAGTATGAACTTATATCAAAAGAATACAGCCTCTGCAATTGAACATGTGAAGTTTATATTTCATTTTGAAACCATACTATTATACCAAGTTTTGGAACAGGTGCATATAACTCAGTATGGAGCCTACTGTATTTCAACTTTCTGGATCAACTGTAAATATAAAAATAGCCATTTTTTAAAAGATATAATATTCAAAACCGTGACAATAGCATTCAGTAAAGAATTCACATTGGGTTAGCATAACACCAACAGCGCTCCAAGATATGGCTATACAAACAAGGAGCGCCGCTAGATATCAATTGTACAATTCAAAATCAATGTCTTACAAATTATCCTCAGGCTATCGTCTTGCTCTTCTACCGCTTGGCAGACACCTCTGCGTGCAGCTGCTCTATTAGCGTACTGGCCTCCATACTGCTGTTCTCGTCCGTTCCTCGCTTCCGAACAGACACCAGATTCGCATTCATCTCACTCTCTCCGACGATGATCATATATGGGACCTTGTGCAGCCCGGCTTCTCGGATTTTGTAGCCAAGCTTCTCATTACGACTATCGAGCTCGACCCGGAGCCCCGCTGCTGCGAGTGTACGCTTGACGCTCAATGCATAGTCCACGTACCGATCAGACACTGGCAATATCCTTGCCTGGACAGGCGCGAGCCACAGTGGAAAAGCACCTGCGTAGTGCTCGGTCAGAATCCCGATGAAGCGATCTATAGAGCCGTAGATCGCACGGTGGATCACCACAGGACGATGTTTGCCATTATCCTCTCCAATGTAGCTAAGCTCGAACTTCTCCGGCATCTGGAAATCCAGTTGAATGGTGCCACACTGCCAGCTTCGCTTGAGCGCATCTTGAATATGGAAGTCGATCTTCGGTCCGTAGAAGGCCCCGTCGCCTTCATTAAGCTTGTAAGCCACGCCGCGTTTCTCCAGCACGCTCCGTAGGGATTGCTCCGCCTGCGTCCATAGCTCTTCCGAGCCCATGGAATCATCTGGACGTGTAGATAACTCAATCTCATAGGAGAAGCCGAACACACCGTACATGTAATCGATCAGATCAATGACACGCCCAATCTCCTCTTCGATCTGCTCTGGCAGGACGAACAGGTGCGCATCATCCTGACAGAAGGTCCGTACACGAGTCATTCCGCCAAGTGCCCCAGAGAATTCGTGACGGTGTACCTGACCGAATTCGGACAGACGGATCGGCAGCTCACGGTAGGAATGACGGCGGTCCTTGTAGATCAGCATGTGGCCCGGACAATTCATGGGCTTGAGCGCGTATGTTGTGTCGTCCACATTGGTGAAATACATATTATCCTTATAATGATCCCAGTGGCCCGACTGCTCCCAGATCCGGTTATTCATCATCAGAGGTGTCCGAACCTCCTCATAATCCAGCTTCCGCTGAACCTGGCGAGCGAAATCCTCAAGCTCTGTACGCACGGTCATCCCGTTCGGCAGATAGAACGGCATCCCTGGTGCCTCCTCAGAGAACATGAACAACCCCAGCTCCTTACCAAGCTTGCGGTGATCACGCTTCTTCGCTTCCTCCAAAATGTGCAGATGTTCATCCATCTCTACTTTCTTCACGAATGCTGTTCCGTATATCCGCTGTAGCATCTTGTTCTTGCTATCTCCACGCCAGTATGCACCAGCTACATTCATCAGCTTGAATACTTTAAGTCTGCCTGTCGAAGGGACATGCGGCCCGCGGCACAGATCCACGAACTCACCTTGCTCATACAGACTGATGATGCTATCCTCAGGCAGTTCCTGAATCAGCTCCAATTTATAAGGATCACCCAGCTCTGTAAACAGCTTAATGGCTTCCTCACGACTGACTTCTTTACGCACAATCGGAAGATTCTCATCTGCAATCCGCTTCATTTCCTTCTCAATCCTGTGCAGATCTTCGATATTGAGCGAATGCTTCAGATCCATATCATAATAAAAGCCATCTACGATAACCGGACCTACACCGAGTTGCACCTCCTTGCTGCCATACACACGCCTAACAGCCTGTGCCAGTAGATGCGCCGTACTGTGCCGTATGACCTCAATGCCTTCGGCTGTGTCCTGAGTTACAATCTCGATCTGGGCTCCTTCCATCAGCTTGGTGGACAAGTCTACGATCCTTCCATTTAGCTTGCCTGCCACAGCATTCTTACGTAGACCACTGCTGATCGATCCAGCCACATCCTCAATACTACTGCCCTCTACATACTCCCGAACCGAGCCGTCCGGCAAATGAATACTTACTGCCATTTCTGCTTCCTCCTCGTTCTTGCTTTCTTTTGCCCGGGACGTATGCTGGTTATGTGAATGCAAAAAAACACCCGTCCCGGTATCAAGGGACGAGTGTGTGCTCGTGGTTCCACCCTAATTCGACCATTAGCAGACTCACAGCAATGACGAGATATCAATGCGGGCAGCTTCAGGTCCTTAATTGGCATCCAATAACGTGGACGAGTCGGCGGCCTATACTAGCGTCTCTGAACAAGACGGGGTTCCAGGCTGCGGCTACAAAGGGGTAACTCCACATTCGACAGCTGAAGAGGCTCGCACCAATCACCCCTATCTCTGGCAGCCCGACATGGGAATCATGTCTTTGATCATTGCCTTTGAATATGCTTTTTATCATACAAGGAGATTTTTGAAAATGTCAAGCAACTTTTTAGAATCCGTACGCCAACCCGCATCATAGCGGGAAATAAGGACCCAAGAGGTCAGGGCAAGCAAAGCATTCGCTATGATGTCTGCCTAGTGATGTCTGCTTAGTTCACATCGCCTATGTACACATTTGCTTGGATACGGTCACGAATGATCCGTCCGAGCTTGCCAGGATACAGTCGAATGTCCTCCAGCTCCTCCAGAGCCACCCACTCAATCCCGATCTGGTTAGGATCTGGTACGGCCCCACCCTCAAGCTTCACGGTCGGGTTCTTCAGCTCACATTCAAAATAAAACTCCACCTGATGATAATCCGAATCCCATTCCGCGAATTCATGATTCCGACCGATATATTCACGGATATGGATGATATCCTTGACGATCACCTCGGCTCCCAGCTCCTCCAGACATTCGCGATATACAGCCTCAGATAGCGGCTCACTGTGCTCCTGCCCGCCACCGGGGAACAGGTAAGCCTCCCCGAACTGATCGCGATTCTTCGTAAGCAAGAGCTTGCCACCCTGCACGATGACAGCCTTGCAGGAATTACGAATTGGCTTCATCTGTATTGTCCCTCCATCAGGTTTGCTTCCGAATTGCTCATAACTTGCTTATGACTTACTCGTGAATTACTCTTCACTTGTTGGCCCGTTCATGCTTCTGACTGATGCATGGACTTCTCTCTTGCAATTGACAGATCTTGTTTACTCTTGCAGAGTATTGGCCAATTCTACCAGCTATCAAGTACTACAGGACCTCTTCAATACCTGCGCGAATGCTCTCGATCGAGGACACAGGCTCAAAGCGCTTGACGACACGCCCCTCAGCATCAATCAGGAATTTGGTAAAATTCCATTTAATCGCATTACCATGCAGCCATTCTGGAGCCTTGTCGGCCACCATCAGCTTCAGCAGCTTCGCATTGATATCGTCCTCGTCGAAGCCCTCAAAGGCAATGGCTTTGCGCAAATAATCGTACAATGGATGAGCGTTCTCCCCATTCACATCAATCTTGGAGAACATCGGGAATTTCACGCCATAGTTAATCTGGCAAAAAGCTTCTGCATCCTGGCTGCTGCCCGGCTCCTGCTCGGCAAACTGATTACAAGGAAAACCAATGACCTGTAAGCCACGCTCCCGGTATTCATCGAACAGCTTCTGCATATCGTCGAATTGCGGTGTATATTTACATTTGCTAGCCGTATTCACAATAAGTACAGGTCTTCCTTCATATTGATACAGCGGAAAGCGCTCACCATTGGTCTTCGTTACATTAAAATCATAAATAGTCGCCATGTTGTCCACTACTCCTCGCTTTGCTCAGCATTCGTAAGATGCTTAAGATATAAAATTACGGTGACGCTTACCATACCTGAAAATTATAACGGGTACATCTGCATAAGGAAAGCTGTCTATTGCGGTGCATCCTTCACGAACAAAGCCATAGCGATCAAATCCGCATAGCTGCCATCCTCCAGCCTGATTTCGTGACGAAGCACCCCCTCCTCCATGAACCCAAGTGATCTGTACAACTGGATCGCCGCCTGATTATGCTCGAACACCTCTAGTTTCAGCTTGGCAACACGATCATGTGCCCTCGCCCAATCAATCAGCACCTCCATCAGCGCACGTCCAATACCACTTCCGCGATAATCTTGATGTGTACTAACACTGAAGCTTCCCATGTGGGCAATTCTAGATTTGTGTCCACCGTGAAAGGACAGAAAGCCCACAAGCTGCTCTTCATGTTCCGCCAGCAGGATGAGATGATTGTCCTTGTGCTGGATCTCTTCGATCCACATCCGTTCCTGCTCAGCCGTAATTGTGAATTCTTCAGGTGTTGTTAGCAAATACTGCTCTGAGCGAATAATGGTCTGATTATATGCCAGGACACGCTCAGCATCCATGCCTGCTGCAGGACGAATGAAGATATGCCGTCCCACCTTATCTACCAAGTGACGTATACACGAATGGCTCATTTCTATGCACCCCTCCTACTCAAGTAAGTATTCCTATTAAATGATTTTTAGATCAGCTCATTCTTATGAGTTTCTACATAGTCATAGAGATACACAAATAGCTCACGATCGGTATACACGTATAGCTGCTGTGCTATATCCGCGATGAATTCAATGTCGATGCCATGTCTGTCCTGAAAGCTCGTTATGGAATGCACCTGGAGGGTTATTTCTGGACGGCTTGACTTCAATTCCAGTCCCTGCTCCTGTTCGTCTCTGAGCCAATCCGTTCATATTCAACTCCGTGTCCAGCTCGATCATCAGCATCACATCCTGCAGCACGCGCGGTAGCAGCTCGAAGCTCTCCCACAGCTGAGTTCGTGGAGCTCCGTACATGCTGTCGCATATCTCGCCCACGATGTCCTCTCCACTCCCATGTGCTAGCGTATCAGTCGAGATTACCGTGAGGAGCAGCTGTCTAATGTCCACAAAACTCGCCCTCCCTCACAAGCTTCCCCGCAATAGTCCATTTTCCTCCCCTGTCAATCATGCATCAGTGAGCTCTATCGGTCCCCTTCTTCCCGTTCATTTCATTTCTTGTATATGTAGCTTGACCTCATCAATCCATTGGTGATCAGCATCTGCCAGAATGGTAGTCCAGCCTATGGCCTTGCCCATTGCCAGATTCTGCTCAGCATCATCTACGAATACAACTGGCTGCGAGCCGGGTAACTGCTCCTGAACAAGCTGGAATATACTCGGATCAGGCTTCGAGCAGCCAACAGTACTGGAGATTGTCATAGAGGTTATATATTCGCTAATTGGTTCTAACACAGGAACAATCCACTCTGCCCGATGATTGCTGAGCAAGTGGATCTGGAAGCATTCGCTCCATTCCTTTAATTTATCCCACGCGGGCAGCGGTTGAAGATGCTTGGTAACATGGACATTGCTCAATACTACATTTTCGTTGGAGGACTGCTGCTGGAGCCAGGCCCAGAACCCATCTTCGCGGATCGTTCCATCCCACAGTTGCTGGCGAACTTGATCCTTATAGAGACTTCGTAGCGTTGTATATGGTACCTTGAGTAGCTCAGCTGCCTCCTCCCAGAATACAGGCGTGATATTGGTTAGCAGCACTCCTCCAACATCCAATACTAAATTTGGTTTTTCAGTATGCATATGTCCCTCCATCTGTCCTATATCCCATAGTGAATTACGGATTGTTTTGATACAAGTGCACTGTCTACGACTTGGATAATTAAGCTAAATTGATGAATAACACACTTTACGATATCTATCATATTATTACTGAGTAGCAAATGCTATCTTCTAATAGATTCTTCATGAGAGCACCTCTTGGTGCCGACCTAGCATTTACATTCCGTGATCTGCCAATTATAATAGGACTATCAAAAGAGCTGGCACTTCATGTGTGAATAAAGCGATTAAAGGATGTAACTCTCCTTTAATCGCTTTTTTTGTGTGAATTCAGTCATAAATGGAGGTATTGTCTGTGAAGAAAAGAATCTACGAATTACTCATGCTGGTTATCGGGGCATTTCTATTTGCCCTCGCTGTCAATTTATTCGTCATACCGAACGATTATGGTGAAGGCGGCGTAACGGGGATCACCATCATTTTATACTACCTCCTCGGCTGGTCTCCGGCAATGGTCAGTATCGTTCTTAACGGGATCTTGCTGATTGTCGGCTACAGGCTGCTGGATAAAAAAACGACACTATATACGATCATAGCGGTAGGCTTTAACTCACTGTTCCTGTATCTGACCGAGCATTGGGAGATATCATCGAGTGAGGCTTTCATTAACGCTATTTTTGCAGGGCTGTTGGCTGGAGTCGGCATCGGGCTGATCATCCGCGTGGGCGGTACAACCGCAGGGACGACTATCCTGGCGCGTCTAGCCAACAAATACTGGGACTGGAATATTAGCTACGCCCTGTTATTCTTCGATCTGATCGTTGCTGGCTTCTCGATCTTCGTCATTGGGATTGAGAAGACTATGATTACGGTCGTCATTCTTTATGTAGGAACGAAGGTCATGGATTTCATTGTGGAAGGCTTAAATCCAAAAAAAGCAGTGACGATTATATCAGCACAGCATGACAGCATTGCAGCGCAGGTAACGAAGCTCATGGACCGGGGTGTCACGGTGCTGCGGGGCTCCGGCTATTACACGGGGCAGGACAAGGAAGTGCTGTACATCGTCATCAGCAAGCAGGAAGTGTCCATGCTGAAGAGAATTGTGCGGGCAGAGGACAAGAACGCCTTTGTCACCATCCATGACGTGCGTGATGTTTTTGGCGAAGGCTTCATTGATATCTCGAAGTAATTATCAGAGTGTGCCAGTACCAACATCATCAAATCGTCGGATCATGGTATGTCCATGAGGCACGAACGTATCCGAGCTTCATACCGACATGCTCCATATTCCGGTGGCTTTGGGACAGATACGCACATTGTCCGACCACGAGGCCGCAATTCGTGGCGTAGGCTTCCGTTATCCGTCTGATCAGCAGCAGCCGATGCAATCCTTGCTGCCTGAATTCGGGAAGAGTTGCCGCGAAGGTCAAAGAAGCCTTGCTATCCTTGATATACATCACTGCGGCCGCAGCTGGTCGATCATCCACGTAGGCTATGTAGAATTTCCAGCCTGGGCGATGAAGCAGCACCTCATTGTTGCGGGTTACATAAGGAATGCCGTCATCTGACAACCCCGCGCCTCTGCAGTGAATGGTGGCATACAGCTCCATTTGTCCCTCCTTGACCTCTTCAAGGCGAACCTGCTCTGCAGGATTCAGGATGTGCCGAGGCTCCGCAATGAGGGAGCAGTGATGGCCTGCTGGATACAGGCCCAGCTCCGACAAATGCCTGATCAGTCGCTCGTTCGCCTGTTCCGGAATAATCTCCAGCTGAGGCTTGCGCCCTCTCTCACGATAGAATTCTAGTATCGGCTCAATATACTCAAGATCTGCGCTCGTTATCCCTTTTACCGTATTAAAAGAAGGCCAGGGCATAGTCTTGCTATAGTAACAGACCGCATGTCCGAACCTCTGCAGCTTGATTCCCTCCGGGTTCCCCTCTCTCTGCTGTATAGCAAGCATACGATCTGTCATGTAATCGATCTCCGCACGCTCGATCTCCTGTACTAGTAACAGGGACGGAAGCAATTCACTATGCTGATTCACTTTACATCACCTTCCCTTGTAAAAATCTCCTTAATTGTCCGTCATTCCAATGGCTCATCTCTAACAGACCCAGATATGGATCACCCTGCAGACCAAGCAGTTCACCGAAGGCTGGCTCCGTCTTCAAGCCCTGTCTCTTCAACTCCCGAACCCTCTCTCGATATGTGCTCCCGAGCAGTGTCAGGATTTTATGCTCAATCCGCATGTGCCGATAGCCATTTTGCTCTACCGTCGGGATTGGCTGGCCGAACACTTCAACCCACTGCCCTTCCTGTTGGAAGGAGATTACGATTCGCTGAATACCGTGTACTGCGCGAATGGCCTGACGAAACCCAGGCTGCTTCCTGTAAACCTCCATGATCGCCGAGCAAGCCTCCATATCATGAACCTCACATATAATATCCAGATCGCTATCCGGTAGAGCTATATCAATCGGTATAGTCCCTACTAGCAGTGGGCTGAAGCCTTCCAATCGCTCCATAATTCCCAATCGCTTCAGAATATCATAGCATCGTCTCTGTCTGGGATTACCTTCCTGCATATAGTCTATGCTCCTGAAATCCTCACTGTAGTCAAGCTCTATCATGAAGCATGATCTCCTGTCAGCTTGCAGAGCTTCCCCAATCGGCCTTGAATCTCCAGTAAGACTGTTCCTGAACAACCTGACTGGTCGGCTTGCTGACCGAAAAATTTCATTATGGACTCAGCGGCCTCAGCATCTACAGCGTTTATCCACATGCATTCCAGCATGGTATTCATCCCATCCTTCCGTTCTGACTGGCTAATGCATTCATTAGCCAGTACTTAGCTTAGACATTAATAGCATTGGAGTTCAGCATCGTCACTATATTTACCAAGCTAACGCACAAGAATGTGTCTCTTATCTGAAGGTATATCCGCCCACGCCTCCTGTCAAAGGATTCCTGCAGGTTACGTTCCCCACCTACAGATCTATTAAGTCAATTCGTATCCCCGGGCGCCTGCCACTGCTGTCTGTACTCACTGGGGTACATCCCTGTCTTGTTCTTGAAGATTCGGCTAAAGTAATGCGGGTCACTGTAGCCGACCGACTTGCCTACATGCTTGATATCCATATCCCCGCAGGTCACCAGCATCCGCTTGGCCTCATTCAGCCGCAGGCCTGTCAAATACTTGAGAGGCGTCTCGCCCGTCACCTTCTTAAAGCATTTCCCAAGATAGTCCACCGAAAAATGCAGCTGCCCCGCCATATCCTGCAACGTAATTTCATGCATGTAGTTCTGCTTCAGGTACAGCTTGACAGCCTCGGTTATATCTTCGGCCTGAAGCTGTTCATCGGTCACCGCGCTTACCCGGGCCAGCGAATCATTCACACGGCCCAGCTTGATCTCAAGTGAATGCAGCAAGGCACGTAGCTGTTCCTCCGTTAGCGGCTTGAGCAAATAATCTTCAACCTTATAGGTGATGGCCTGTCGTGCATATTCGAATTCATGATGACCGCTTAGGATAACAATTTTGACATGAGGATACGCAAAATACAGATGCTTCGCCAGCTCCAGCCCATTCATAATCGGCATCTGGATATCCGTGACGACCAGATCCGGTACAGCCTGCTCCATCAGCTTCAGTGCCTCCTGCCCGTTCCTGGCTTCGCCAATGACCTCAAAGCGGGAATCCAGTTCACGGAATTTACGGGACACATTGCGACGGATGAGTGCTTCATCCTCCACAATGATCGTTCTATAGGTCATCGCCATCGTTAACCGACTCCTTTCGAATAGAACCAGAGATTGCAATTTCCACCCCACCAGTGGGTAGATTCGTGATATGCATATCTGCCGCATCGCCATACCATAATTTCAGCCGAATCCATATATTTTTCATACCCATTCCGTTAATGCGCATATTGGGCATACGCTGCCAATCTCGTGAGGATTCCATATACTCTTGCATAGCCTTCATGGCCTCCGGCTCCATGCCTGGGCCATTATCCTCAACTGTTATTTTCCATATATTGTTCGTCTTATCCTGCTCACCCATAATTCGTACACGCCAGGGAGGTGTATCACGAAGACCGTATTTCATGGTATTCTCCAGCAGCGGCTGGATCAGCAGCATCGGAATCTGATTATTCTTCATTTCCTCCGGGATGCTAAATTCATATTGCAGATCGTCCTCAAAACGAATCTTCATGCACTCCAGGTAGCGCTCACAATACTCCAGCTCCTCTGACAACGGGACTCCGTTTTTGCTGGACCCTGAAATGTATCGAAGCATCGCTGTAATATGCCCGCAAAAGGCTACAATCTCGTCGTTCATCCCCTCCTCTGCCATAATGCTGATGTTAGCAATATTGTTATACAGAAAATGAGGATTCATCTGGGATTGCAGCGCCAATAGTCGAGCTTCAGCTTCTTCGGTCTTGAGTGCTAACAAATCCTGAAAGGACTGTACCAGCTGCTGATTAAGCTTGAAGAACGTATCATTCAGCTCATCCAGCTCGCGAATCGCCCCAGGGTTCTCCAGCTTGAGTAATTGGCCGGGCTTCTGTCCCGTCGCCAGAGCTTGCGCATCTGTAGTGCGTATCAACTGCTGGAGTCGGTGCAGCGGAAGGGTCACGCGCTTGGATATGAGATAAGATATCAGCAATATACATGTGAGTGTAGCGAGGGTCGCTCCAACCACCAGCAGCGTGACCCGATTCAGTCCAGCGAAGAGTGATCGCTGTGATTGTGTCACGACGATTGTCCATCCCGTCTCTGGTGATACGGCATACGTCATCATCTGCTTGGCAGTACCGCCAAATTCAGCCACCTCATGCATCGTCTCAGGCGAGTAATGCCTGCTGTGGATTAATTCCTCATAATAGTCACCGACAGCAGACCATTCCCCAGACTCGGAAGTAAAGGGATATAATACGGCATCCTGCTCATCCAGCACATAGATGGAGACCTCCTTGTTATCCGCGACCAGCTCATGGGGGTAACGGAACACCGTCGCTGCGTCCTGCAAAATCTCCACTACCCCCTGGCTAACATAATTTCCGTCCTTATACACACGGGTTAGCGACAGGTACCGATGCTCGGAGGGACCAGATGCCGTGGGGACTGGGAGGGAGCCGCCCTGTAGCATTTGCAGTACACGCCAGCCATTTCGTCTCCAGGTCTCCTCATACCAGGGTCTTTGTGTCAGATCAACAACCCGCTGGCCATTGAACGCTCCGGCACCGAGCATTTTACCGTTGCTATCATAGATATTGGCCTGCTGTGCCGTATTCGAGCTGCTGATAATTGCCAGTATGACGTCAATCAGCGTGGTGTTGTCCTTGTAGAACAACGGGTCCACAGCAGCACGTTTCTGCTCATCCTCTGCCAGAGACAAATAATGGCTAAAGTGCTCCTTCACCAGATTGGAATACACAATATTCATGGAGAGGTTGTTCATCTTGATGATTTCCTGATCCAGATTACTCACAATGGATGTGACCAATTGCTTCTGCTGATCAGCACTGCGACTGCGGATGTCATTTGCCAAAAATACATACAACAGGCTTGCCACCAGAAGTGAGAAGATAATGAATACGACCGAGTAGTAGGTAAAAAGGCTTTGCTGCAGCGTTCTAAAACGATATCGCATGTTGCTTTCACCTCTCCAAATCATCCGCGTTGCTCACTTCCATACGAAAATGTCCACCTCAACAGAACGCTTTTGTCTATTGAGTGACCTCCACTTTCAAAGTAAAGTTATGCACATAAGAATACGCTTACATTTCCGATTCTGCAAGCGATCACAAGCATATTTTAGGGGAGGCTCACTCATGAAAAAAAGAATTCTCGCTCCACTTGCAAGCTTGCTGCTGCTGTCCGGCCTATTGCTGGGCGCATGTAGCTCGTCAGGAGGCTCGGGCGGCTCCGACAAAGTAACTCTGACCTTTGGAACCAGCCAGACGGGTATCCCTCGTACAGGTATTATGCAGGAAATGGCTAAGCAATACGAGCAGGAGACTGGCGTTAGAATCGACTTTCAGGTCGTTCCAGATGCCCAGTGGCGTGACCTCATTAAGGTGAAGCTGGCCTCGGGAGAGGCTCCGGATATTTTCAACGTGGACGTAGACCCACTCAGCATGCCTGCCAATGTGCGACCTGAGGAGAACGCCATTGACCTGACGAATGAGGAGTTCACCTCTCGCATGTCTGAGGAGATACTGCCTACCGTTAGCCACAAGGATAAAGTATATGGCGTCTCCTTCGCCCCGTCCAAAATCTGGTACGTCTACTATAACAAACGCATCTTCAATGAGCTTGGTATCGAACCTCCAACCAATTATGCCGAATTCAAGGAGATCAGCCAGAAGATCATGGATAAGGGTATTACCCCATTCTATCAGGCTCCAGCTAGCGGCTGGTACCAAGTGCTCCCATTGTTCGAGACGGGACCCAATTATGAGAAGCTCGCACCTGGGACCTATGACAAGCTGAACAATAACGAGATGAAGGTCGAGGAGCTGACGCAGCTCAGAACGGTGCTGGAGCAATTGAATGAATTCGCAGAGCTCGGGTATTTTGGCAAGGACTTCCTGTCCAATACGGTAGAAGCTGGCATCGAGGCCTTCGGTCAGGAAAAAGCGGCCATGCTGCTACGGGTGCCAGGTACAGAGAAGGAAGTATCTGATGCATATCCTGCTATGAAGGACAATATGGGATTCTTCGTTATGCCTTGGGGAGACAATCAGACGATTGGCGTCAACCCCGGGGGATCGGCGGCCATGTTCGGCAACAAAAACAGCAAGCATCCTGAAGAGGTGCTGAAGTTTTTCCGCTGGATTACGCAGCATGACAATCTGCAAAAGGTATTTGACGGGGGTGAGGGCAATCTGACGATTTGCTGGCCAGAAATCGAACCTAAGCTGACTCCGGACTATATCGAGTATGAGAAGGCACATGAGAAAGGCACGGTTATGCAGGCTGCTGTCAAATACATTGACCCGCAATGGATGGATATTGGCAAGGACATCTCAGGAATGTTCGCAGGTGCGATGACGCCGGAGCAGATTCTACAGAATATTGATAAACGCCGGGCAGAGCAAGCCAAGGTGCTGAAGGACGAGGCGTGGCAATAAGCCGCGCATTCCTCCGCAAGCAAGCCTGCTCACGGCAGGAAGGAAAGTGTGACCTGATATGAACCCTAACAAAATCTATCCATGGTACTTCTCTTCCGGGGCGATTGTGTTATATGCACTTTTCATCGTCGCTCCTGCTGTGCTGGGAATCTATTATTCCTTCACAGACTGGAATAGCTATAGCCCGGACAAGAACTTTATCGGACTTGAGCACTTCCGCACCATTCTGGCAGGCGATCCAACATACCTGTTATTCATTAAGAATACGGTGCTGTTCACGCTGGTGACCTCCATTGCAAAGACAATCATGGGTCTGCTCCTCGCTCTGCTGCTCGTCAGCGGAGTGAAGGCGGCCAGCCTGCATCGGATGATCATCTTCTCCCCGCAGGTGCTCTCATTCCTGATTATTGGTCTGGTCTTCAAGAGTCTGCTAGATCCCAATAACGGCTTCGTCAATGTCACCCTGCGTTCGCTCGGTTTGGATGCGCTCGCTCAGAATTGGTTGGGCTCACTCACCTGGGCGATGCCATCCATTATGGCCGTGGACACCTGGAAAGGGATGGGCTACATCATGGTGCTATTCATTGCTGGCCTACTCGCCATTCCCCGGGACTATTACGAAGCAGCTGCGATTGATGGGGCTGGCTTCTGGCAGCGGCTACTTCGCATTACGCTTCCCATGCTGATGCCTACCATTACGATTGCAACCGTGCTGAACATTACGTACGGACTACGAGTATTTGACGCCGTCTATGTGCTAACGAACGGAGGCCCAGGGAACGCAACGGATGTCATCAACACCGCTGTCTACTCTTCCTTTGCCAAAGGATACTGGGGTCTGGGCAGTGCGCTGTCTACTATCCTGTTCCTCATTATGGCCATCATCTCCGTGTTCATTATCCGCTTGATGAGCAGAAAGGTGGAATTGTAAATGCAATGGCGCAAAAGGCTTACCTCCATCGGACTCAATGCGCTTGCCTGGATTCTGAGCCTGATCGTGCTCATTCCCTTCGTGGTTATTGTGCTGAATTCATTCAAGTCGGACGCTGAGGCGAAGGTGCTGAAGCTAAGCCTGCCTGAAAAATTTATATTCGAGAATTATCAGATTGTCTATGAGCAAGGACATTTGGGCCAATCCTTCTTGAACAGCCTGCTACATGCGACTTCGTCCTCCTTGCTGCTGGTATTCGTAGTAGCGTTCTCGGCCTTCACACTCTCGCGTAATCACTCCAGGCTCAGCAACGTTCTGTACTTTTTCCTGATTCTCGGCATTACCCTGCCGCTGAACTACATTCCGCTCATGGAGGTCATGAAGACGCTTGGCATGATCAATTCCCATCTGGGCATGATCCTGCTCTACACAGCTATGGGGATACCGATCTCTCTATTCATCACGTATGCATTCGTCTCAGGCATTCCCAAGGAGCTGGATGAGGCTGCGATTATGGACGGCTGCAACGGCATCAAGCTATTCTGGAAAATTATTATGCCGCTGCTGGGCTCCGTACTAGTGACTGTCTTTGTCCTCAACTTCCTGAGTGTGTGGAATGAATTCACCGCGCCGCTGTATATGCTCAATACGGTCGATATGTGGCCGATGACGCTAGCCGTGTACAATTTCTTTGGACAATTCAGTGCACAATGGAACCTGGTCAGTGCAGATATCGTGCTTACGTCTCTGCCTGTGCTGCTCGTATTCTTGCTGGGACAGAAGTATATTGTGGGCGGACTTACCTCAGGGGCGGTTAAGGGATAGTGGCGTTAGCGGATACAATTCGGGAACAAAGGTCGAGAGCGGATGTGCTACATTTGTCCGCTCTCGACCTTCTGCTTCAGGACGATCCTACTCATCTTTTTTTATCCAAGTAAAGTTCGTTATCTCTACCCTGTAATGTGCGGCACCAATCCATTATTGGCAATGACGTCCTTATACCAATAGAAGCTCTTCTTCCGCTTGCGCTCCAGGGTTCCATTCCCTTCGTTGTCCTGATCTACATAGATAAAGCCGTAGCGCTTCTCCATCTCGGAGGAAGAATAGCTGATCAGATCAATGATTCCCCAACTCGTATAGCCCATAAGCTCTACTCCGTCCAATATCGCTTCATGCATCTGTTCGATGTGTGATTGGAAATAAGCAATCCGATAATCATCCTGAATGCTGCCGTCCTCTTCAATCTGATCATAGGCACCGATCCCGTTCTCCACAATGAACAAGGGTACCTGATAACGATTGTACAGATCGCACAGAGATAACCGCAGGCCAACCGGATCAATCTGCCAGCCCCAATCATTCGTCTGTAGGTACGGATTTTTGACCCCACCTGTGGTATTGCCACTTACCTTCTCCAATCCCTCGCTATTGGCACTGGCTACCAGGGACATGTAATAGCTAAAGGAGATAAAGTCTACCGGATGGGTACGCAGAATCTCATCGTCTCCCTCCAGCTTGTCGATGACAATTCCACGCTCGCGGAAGAAACGGTCCATATACCGTGGATAAGCACCGCGCACCTGTACATCGGTGAAGAAATAATTGAATTGATTGTTGCGGTAGGCAGCCAGCACATCCTGCGGATCACAGGTATGCGGGTACGTCAGCAGCCGGGTAAGCATGCAGCCAATCTGGGAGCCTGGAATCAGCTCATGGGCATATTTCACAGCGAGACTACTTGCTATGAATTGATGATGCAACGCCTGGTATACAGCCTGTTCGACATTGTCGAAACGGTCCGGTACAATCCCCCCACTCGTGAATGGATGCCGTACAAGACTGTCAATCTCGTTGAAGGTAAGCCAATACTTGACCTTGCCTGAATAACGTTGGAATACAACTTTACAGAAGCGGACGAAAAAATCCACTACGCGACGATCCGTCCAACCACCGTACTCATTGACGAGATGCATGGGCATTTCATAATGAGACAAGGTCACCAGCGGCTCAATTCCATGCTTGTGCATTTCATCAATCACGTTATCATAGTACAGCAACCCGGCTTCATTCGGCGCAAGCTCGTCTCCCTTTGGGAAAATCCGTGTCCAGGCTATGGAAATCCGAAGCGTCTTGAGCCCCATTTCTCCGAACAAGGCCATATCCTCAGGGTAGCGATGATAGAAGTCGATCCCCCTGCGCTTTGGATAATCTCTGTCGGATTCATCCTCTAGCGCCTGCTGAATCTGCTCCTCCGTGATGGCTTGATGCTTCTTATAGTCCTGCTTGCTGACATTTTTCTTGAAGATCGCAATATCCGCTGTGGATATCCCCTTTCCATCTACATTCCAAGCTCCCTCTGCCTGGTTAGCCGCAATGGCTCCTCCCCACAAAAAATCCTTAGGAAATGTTCTGGTGATCTCTGCCATGTCTGTCTCCTCCTTAATTATCTACATGTCTGCTTCTATTGTGGTCAAGTGAACCATTCTAAGAGTCGAGTAGCTCATTACCTGCTAATGACGCGGTTAATATGGATGATCAGGTACATCGTCTCTTCGCTGGAAATATGATAGCCGAATCTCGCTTCAATATAACGTCGAATGGACTCTGTACACAGCTCTTCCTCCGGGTACTTGCTCATAATTTGCCCAAGTAGATCATGATCCTGGGACTCTAGCATCTTCTGCTCCAACAGACGCTGGACGAAGAACTGCAAGTGCGTCAGAAATCGAGAGTAGTTAATGCTCGTCGTATCCAGCTCAATACCGAAATGAAGCTTGACGATATTCAGAATGTCCTTGACGGTATTTGTCATCAACAGCACCTGGTTCATGTTATCCTCGGTCTGTGACGCATTCACCAGATGGAAGGCAATATTGGCGCCCTCTTCCTCGGGAAGAGCAACACCAAGATGCTGCTCCATTAGCCCCAAGGCATGAAGCCCGATCCCGAATTCCTGTGGATAAAATTTCTTGATCTCCCACAGCATACGATTCTGCAAGGTCATACCCTCCTTGTAACGTTTGACCGCCATATACAGGTGATCCGTCAGGGACAGGTATAAATGCTCGTTCAGTTCCCTAGATAAGGCTTGCTTGGCATAGGATATGATTTCGTCCGCCACGATCAGGTATTCCTTCGGCGTCTCCTTCATTAATGCAGTCAGATCGGAGGAAATACTTTCATTCTCAAGGACATATATTTTCTCGATTTCATGCTCCTGTATTTCATCCTCCGGTTTGCTTTTGAATCCGATGCCCTTCCCCATCACGATGACTTCCTTGTGGTCATCACGCCTCGCAAGCACAACACTCGAATTGAGAATCTTAATGACTTTCATATCCTATGACCTCTCACTTTCTAGGCTGATTTCTCCTGGTGTCAGAATGCTGTGATCAGGGGCTTGTCCGGCCCGATCTCATCCCCGGCTCCGTGTCCGAGCACCTCCAGGTAAGTGCCTGCATTCGTTATAATGACTGGCGTTGTCGTATCATAGCCTGCGTCCTCAATGGCATTCAGGTCGAACTCTATCAGTAGATCACCATGACGAATGGTATCGCCTTCCTGGACATGGACGTTAAAGTGCTCTCCCTTCAGCTTAACCGTATCCAGTCCTACGTGGATGAGCAACTCTACCCCGTCTACAGACTTCAATCCGATGGAATGCTTGGTCTTGAAGACCGTCTCTACTGTACCGTCAAAAGGAGCTACCACTCTACCCTGATGGGGCCTGATCGCCATCCCCTGTCCCATAGCTTGCTGGGCGAAGGCTTCATCCTGCACCTCACTCAGCGGTAATGCTATCCCTTCGATTGGTGCAAATACAACACTTCGAGACTTAATGTTCTTGCTCCGCACTTGGGACATCTCAGCTGCTGCTGTGACTCCTGTAGTGTGGGAAGGAGATCCACTGGCGTTACCAGACGGCTGCTCAGCGGTCGTTGCTGAAGCCTCGTCCTTGAACCCAATCACATATACTGCGATGAATGTTACCACGATCGATATTGCCGACGTAATTAGCGCATTCACCAGATTCGAGCTATCTTCACTGATAAACATCGGCAAGGATGCCAGTCCCGGCCCAACCGCCGCGAAGGCTTTCAAATTCACCAATCCGGCGTATAATCCAGCCGCAGCCGCGCCGATCATACTGGCGAATAAAGTCTTCTTGAGCCGTAAATGCACACCATACAATGCAGGCTCAGTAATACCGAACAAGCCGGAGATCCCTGCTGGCAGAGCAATTTGCTTTAGCTTAGGGTCCTTAGTCTTGACAGTAACAGCCATAGCGCCTGCTCCTAGTGCCATATTCGAGCACAGCATGGCAATGAGCACAAGCGTCTCATAACCTGGTGAAGCGATAGCTGCAAAGATGATTGGATACAGTACCTTGTGCATACCGAACATTACGATGATCGGCATTAATACCGACAAAATGACTACGGTCAGCCAACCGATTCGTTCCTGAATCCATACCACGCCCGCGGACAAGCCAGTACCAGCATAGTTGCCAAGTGGTCCCAACACAATCAGAGCGATTGGCGCTACAATGACGATTGTAATCAGCGGCTTCAGGAAGATCTTCACAGGTCCTGGCGAGATTTTATCTGCAAATCGTTCAATATAGGACATGAACCAGACAGTCAATATAATGGGAATGACCGAGGTCGAGTATGTGACGGACGGGACGGGTAATCCCATGAAAGATACAGGCGTATCTCCTCCTAACAAGCTAATCAGATTCGGATGCAGCAGTACGCCACCAAGAGCTACAGCTACAAACGGATTGGCCTTGAATTTCTGAGCACTTGTAAAAGCTAAGAGTACCGGCAAGAAATAGAAGGCTGAGTCAGCGATTAGGCTTAGAATAAGATACGTCTGACTTTCCTTGGACATCACACCCGTCACCGTCAACAACAGCAGCAATGCCTTCAGCATCCCCGATGCTGCAATCGCTGGAATAATCGGCTGGAATATGCCCGCAATCATGCTCGCAAAGCTGTTAAACAATCCCTTGAGACTACGATCTGCCGGAGTCGTCCCTTGCGAGGTTCCCTCTGTATTCATATCCAGCATCTTTACTAATTCATTATAGACGTAACCAACATCGTTCCCTACAATCACCTGATATTGTCCGCCACTATTGACCGCACCCATGATACCGTCCAGCGCCTTGATCTCATCTGTCTTCGCCAGCTCCGGCTGGCGGAGATTCATACGTAGACGAGTAGAGCAATGGATGACGTTGCTGATATTGCCTTGTCCGCCCACCTTGTCGAGTATAGCGCGGGCTGTCTCTTTATAATTCATGCTTCAACACTCACTTTCCGGAAAATAGAGAATAAAAAAAGACCTAAAGAGGGTAGGAACATAAAATGCTCACTACCCAATTCAGGTCTTGCCTGCCGAACAGTAACACGCCAGATTGGATATGATGTATGGAATGCACAGCTCTGTGCATCAAGTTAGATATGTTAATTAATTATGCTTATAGACCTTTACCTCACGAAAGATCATTGTCATACAATGTCCCGGGCTCTCTCGTGAAATAAAACGTTTACACGAATCAATATATCATTGCCTCCTTGAAATTGCAAGCATTTAAGACAAGGGAATTCTGTTCCCGCTTTGAAGCGGTCATCTATCTAAGATAACCGCCATTATTAATATCGAAGGTAGCACCGGTATAGTGCCTCGATTTGTCTGATAGTAAAAAAATTACTGTATCAGCAACACTCTCGGGGCTTAGCGGCTGTTTAATCAGTTGGTGATTTAAATATTGTTCCTTTCTCCATACAGGGATCTCCTCCATCATGCTAGTATCTACCATCGTTGGGGCTACCGCATTTACTCGGATATATGGGGCAAAGTTCATAGCACAGCTCTTGGTTAGCCCTAGAATGGCTGCTTTGGACATCCCGTAGACGGCATCTGAGCTTCCTTCCAACCCGGATACAGAGGACATATTAACGATCGTTCCCTGACGCTGCTGCTGTAACAGCATTTCACCAAAGCAACGTGAGACATACACGCTCCCCATAACATTTACGTTCATCACCTTGGCCATTTCGTCAGGTGTATAGTTCAATAATGACTTACCTAAGTAAATGCCTGCATTGTTCACTAAGCCATTCACATCGGGGTGCTTCTCTGATATGTAAGCAAAGAAGGAACTCACGTCCTCGTATTCGCTGATGTCCAGCCTGTACGTAGATAGCTGCTCCGTATTTGCATCGGCCTGAAGCTCGGTTAGCGCATCTTCATTGATATCACATGCCATCACTGCCGCACCTTCTTGGAGGCATTGCAAGGTAATAGCCTTTCCTATTCCTGAGCCACTTCCCGTGACAATAACCTTCATATGCTGTAGCATAGCTGCTCCTCCTTTAATAAACAGTGCTCTTCTAGCGGCCCCCTCCTGAGCGAGAATAGTACGAACTAGCAGGGCGCTCAGGGAAAGCTCCTTAGATTTCTCATACTCCATGTAGAGTTAGTTATGACTCCCTGAATGGACAATCAAGAAGAATAATCTCTTGGGTCCCGGGACGTAGCTCGATTCGACCTCCCAGAGGCAAGATCAGCTTCGGGTCCGTATGCCCCGCATCAAGATCCACTACAATCGCTATATGATCAGCCCCGAATTCATCCTTGATCACATTTACAATGATTTCATTCAATCGCTGCTTCTCTTCCTCCGTATAATCCTTGGCTCTACCAAACATAACACCTTTGATTGGGGTGAATATTCCCTGCATTCCGTAGTTGCGGAGCATATAGCCTACTTGATCAGGTGAAGGCTTGTCCTCTGAAGTTTCGAAGAATAGTATTTTATCCTGCCAGAACGATCGTTCAGGCCAGAATTCGGTGGCTTTCATAAATTCGAGCACTTCAATGCAACCGCCCCACAACGTACCTTGCTGTACGGAATCTCCCTGTAAAAAAGTCCAGCCCTTCTCATTATCGTAGAATTCCTTGCACTCCCCAAGCGTCTCCAGCCTGCTCCATTTCTGATACCCATTTGTCCATCGGGGATACGGAGCATAATGATACGGAAAATGATCCGTGAAGAGCATTGCCCTTACATGCTCCAGATGCTCAGAAGGAAGACTCCTCATCTGGGCGATTCCAGCCATAATAGACGGCCCATAAAAAGTAACCATGCCTAATTGATTGATGTACGCCAAAAAGGTGGTCGCATCTGAGAAGCCCATAATAAACTTTGGATGATTGATGATGGCTTCCTGATCTAGATACGGTAAAATTCTTATAGACTCATATCCGCCAATAGAAGTGATTACCCCATCAATTGTGTCGTCCCTGAAGCATTGGTTAATATCCTCCGCACGTAACTGAGGATGTCGATACAGATCGTCAGGAGACATTCTTGCCGTCGGCATTTCAACAATTTCAAACCCCAGAAGCTCTTGGAGATTCTTCAGTCCTAACTCATAAATATCTGGGAATAGGTAAGGTAAGCCATTTGACGGCGATATGATAGCAATTCTTGAACCTGGCATGATCCTTTTAGGCTTCAACATATAGTCCCTCCTATACATCCCTACTGTCTCTTCGATTAGATCTTCTCCGCCAAAATATATCTGATAATATATTCCTTAGTTTGATTGTTCTGATAGAGCAATGTCTCCTGCCTGCTCCCCATATCCAGAATATGCAAATCTGCAAAATGCTCTCTTAAATCTTCCTCTCCAAAAAAGTGAGCATACTTCCCAGAGGTATACTCGTATGTACCCTTCTCCAGCTCTCGACCCATACCGAAATGCTGATCCTCGTCGGAAAAACAGGTGAAATATAGCATGCCACCAACTCTTACATCATCAATGCAGCGTGCAATAAGCTGTCTCCGCTCAGGCTCCAAAAATAAATGCAGCACATCATAGCAATAGATCGCATCAAACTGCTGCGGAGATATGACAGGCTCCAGTACAGAACCCTGAATGTATTCACTTGCTGTGTCCCATTGACGTGCAAGCTGAATAGCCTCCGCTGATAGTTCTATACCTGTTACCTGAAAATGGGCAGATAAAGCTTTGCTGTTCCTGCCATAGCCCGCCCCTGGAATAAGGACTCTCTTAACATGATGTGACTTGAATAGCTCAATCGCATGAAATACGGTAGGACTCGGCTCGGTTCCCCAGATCATTCCTGACTGTAAAAAGCGCTCGTTCCAATATGATCCCATCTTTATCTCTCCTAGTTCACGAATAGTCAGCACATTGCACATTGTGCATTGATCATCCAAGTACAGCCTGAACTAAAATAAATTACTAATCTGCTAGAAGCTATAATTCCATCGAATATTTCTTTATTATATATCTTCTTCAAATAATTAGATGTAATAAAAAGGACCAGACATAAAGTCTGGCCCTGAATACTTAGCTTTCCATAATAACATCAATAGCTTCTATTGAATAAGTTCGGATTGCTGAAGCAAATTTTGAAGCAGCTGCGCTACCTCTGCACGAGTAATTTCTCCCTTAGGGGCAAGCAGCGAAGCTGATCGACCCTTGGCAATATTCTGCGACAGATTGGCAGCCATATGCGCCCTTGCATAGTCCGCAATGGAGGCTTGATCCTCGAACGATGCCAGTTCGGCTTCTATTTGCTCCTGGGATGCGGTCTTCTGGATGCCAGTGAGCTCCATCGCTTTGGATATGATCGTCATCGCCTGCTCACGAGTAATATGATCCTGTGGAGCAAATCGACCATCCTCATATCCTTCGATCAGTTGATACTCACGTGCGGTCTGGACGTACCCCGCGAACCACTGGGAGGCTTGCACATCAGTAAAGGCTGTATCCCCTTGGCCAGGAGTCAGTCCCAATGCTCTGACCACCATAGCCGCAAACTCCGCCCGCGTAATATTCCGGTTCGGCTCGAATCTGTCTGAAGCAACCCCTGTAACGATCATGCGGGAGCCCATATTGGAAATCGCATTCTCCGCCCAGTGATTGACCGTATCCGGGAAGGTAACAGGATGCCACACCAAGGAATACATACTGTTCGTCAAGCTGTTAATGACCGCGTAATACTGACTGTCCTGCTGCCGTACATAAGTAGGTACATGATGGATAGAGCCATCTGCTCCTACCACTACTCCAGTCGTAATCTGATTAGGATCAACCGTGTCTGGAATAAGCAGGTCTCGTCTTACATAGCTACTAAAGCGATTAATATCCGTAGTAGTATCCTTGTAGGTAGCTGTCATCGTAAAATGAACCGGCTCCACCAGCCATGTAGCGCCTGCTTGGGAAGAAGCAGCCTGCAGCAGATTCTTATCCGCTGGGCTGGCCTTGGCAATCGTAAGCTTAAAGTCTACGTCTGCAAGGTTGGCAGCTGCACCTAAGTCGATTGCTATATCACCAAGTGGTAATTGGCTGGCTGATAATTGATAGGAAGCACTAGGTGTTGTGAATACCAGTACAGCAGATCGATCTGCCAGCTGTTGCACAATACCTCCGTTGAGTACAGCCGTAGTCATATCCGAGTCTACCTGTACCGGAATCGTTACCACTGCGTTATTCCCTTCCCGCTCTAGCCACTCAAGTAGCTTAGCAGAATCAGGTGTAATCGTAGTGATCGTCTGATTATTGACAGTTGTTGTGTCCAACGTTCCGATATTCTCGGCTCTTCCATTCACGAGCACCGGAACACCATTTGGCAATGGCTCCGTTGGAGTTGGATCGCTCGTCCCTGGAGTATTCGGTGCAGGTGTTGTTGAACCTCCATCTTCACTGCTCCCCCCACCAGAGCGTCTTGGCTGGACGACAAAGGTAACGGTAGCTGTAGCAATAGCTCCTTCTCCATAGACGGCACTTACTACAGTCGAATATGTGCCTGCAGTCAACCCAGCTATCGGCTGAATTGTCCAACTGTCAATCGTCTCACCTGACCCTATATTGGTAGCACCCGTATGAAGCTCAAAGGAATTAGAATCACTGGAGTATACACTTTCGATTACTGCCATGGTATTGCCGGCATTGGTCATCAGCAGCGGTCTTGCTGCAGGACGTGTATATCCAGCCCGAACTTGATCAAATACAGGTGCAGCCATAGCGAGCTCTGAAGTCTGTTCACCAATTTCCTCGAACTCTGCAGTTACTGTTACGTCTCCCGCTGGCATTAGGAATGAGCCATTGCTAATTGGGAAAGCTTCCAAGTCGAAAACGTACTTCAGGGAGCCTGGTTGAAGTCGCTTCCCTGCTTCAGGCACAACGGACACTGTAATTGGGACTCCTGCAGAAGCAGTTGTCGGATTAACCGTGATTGTACCTCCAGCCTGATTAGCAACATGCACCGTGTACTCCACTGGAACCTCAGGGGCGGCTGTCACTGTGATCGTCGCTGTGCCTTGCTTGCTGCTGTCTTCCGTGGACGTCGCCGTGATCGTGTACGGACCCGGTGTCGCTGTTGCAGACACGGTAACCAGGCCCGTGTTGCTCACCAACACGT
Organism: Paenibacillus massiliensis 2301065 = DSM 16942; assembly: GCF_000377505.1. Lineage (GTDB taxonomy): Bacteria > Bacillota > Bacilli > Paenibacillales > Paenibacillaceae > Paenibacillus > Paenibacillus massiliensis. The sequence goes on from NZ_KB898185.1 coordinate 832,250, forward strand.
TACCCGTCAGATCGCTACTGCTCCACGTTACCGTCTGAGCTGCGCCACCACTGACGCTCACCGTCACATTCAGCTGTTCCGTTGCTCCCTGCACCACACTTGCTGTGCTTGGGCTCACCGTTACGCTGTTCACCGCTGGAACCTCAGGGGCGGCTGTCACCGTGATCGTCGCTGTGCCTTGCTTACTGCTGTCTTCCGTGGACGTCGCCGTGATCGTGTACGGACCCGGTGTCGCTGTCGCAGACACGGTAACCAGGCCCGTGTTGCTCACCAACACGTTACCCGTCAGATCGCTACTGCTCCACGTCACCGTATCCGCTGCACCACCACTGACGTTCACCGTCGCACTCAGCTGCTCGCTCGATCCTTGCACCACATTGGCTGCACTTGGAGTGACAGTCACGCTGTTCACCGCAGGTGCTTCTGTCACCGTGATCATCGCTGTGCCTTGCTTGCTGCTGTCTTCCGTGGACGTCGCCGTGATCGTGTATGGACCCGGTGTCGCCGTCGCAGACACGGTGACCAACCCCGTGTTGCTCACCAACACATTGCCCGTCAGGTCGCTGCTGCTCCACGTCACCGTATCCGCTGCGCCACCGCTCACGTTCACCGTCACGCTCAGCTGCTCGCTCGATCCTTGCACCACATTGGCTGTGCCTGGAGTCACCGTTACGCTGTTCACCGCTGGTGCTTCTGTCACCGTGATCGTCGCTGTGCCTTGCTTGCTGCTGTCTGCCGTGGACGTTGCCGTGATCGTGTACGGACCCGGCGTCGCCGTCGCAGACACGGTAACCAGGCCCGTGTTACTCACCGACACCTTACCCGTCAGGTCGCTGCTGCTCCACGTCACCGTATCTGCTGCGCCACCACTGACGTTCACCGTCGCACTCAGCTGCTCGCTCGATCCTTGCACCACATTGGCTGTACTTGGAGTGACAGTCACGCTGTTCACCGCAGGTGCCTCTGTCACCGTGATCGTCGCTGTGCCTTGCTTGCTGCTGTCTTCCGTGGACGTCGCCGTGATCGTGTACGGACCCGGTGTCGCCGTTGCAGACACGGTAACCAGGCCCGTGTTGCTCACCAACACATTGCCCGTCAGGTCGCTGCTGCTCCACGTCACCGTATCCGCTGCGCCACCGCTCACGTTCACCGTCACGCTCAGCTGCTCGCTCGATCCTTGCACCACATTGGCTGTGCCTGGAGTGACTGTCACGCTGTTCACCGCAGGTGCTTCTGTCACCGTGATCGTCGCTGTGCCTTGCTTGCTGCTGTTTTCCGTGGACGTCGCCGTGATCGTGTACGGACCCGGTGTCGCCGTTGCAGACACGGTAACCAGGCCCGTGTTGCTCACCGACACATTGCCCGTTAGATCACTGCTGCTCCACGTCACCGTATCCGCTGCACCACCACTGACGCTCACCGTCGCACTCAGCTGTTCCGTTGATCCTTGCACCACGCTTGCTGTGCCTGGAGTAACACTCACGCTGTTCACAATAGGTACGACTGCCAAGGTCGTCGTATTGATAATGCCTGTCGTGAAATCCTGTGTGTAACCCACAGCTACCGCTTTTCCGCCTACCACAGCAATGTCTGCATAATCAGCCATGATTCCACTATTCCCTGGATTTTCCTGCCAACTCATCCCATCCGTGGATACGGCCACTTTTTCAAGCTGACCTGCCGTGTAGAATTGTCCTGCGGCAAAAATGACTGAATTCAACGCTAGTGTATTACTCACAGCATTATTCTGAGTCCATACCAATCCGTCACTGGAGACATAGGATTTCCCTTCGTCTCCTACAGCTACGAACCTGTTGTTGCCGTAGACTATGTCCGTAATCACTTGAGCTGATGGTGCAGTGTACACCAGGTTCCAATTCACTGCATCAACAGACCGATAGATTCGGCTTGGCTGATCCTGCGTATAGGTTGTGGCTACATACACACCATCACCATACGTTAGCCTGTAAAAATCCAAGCCGTTCCCCCCTGTAAATACCACCGCAGGCGCTGCATTGCCGATGTAAGAGTATACTCTGTCTCCTCCTACCATAACGTAGCGGTCCTCAGCAGGATTATAGACTATGTCCTGAATCAGCGTATTATTCAATGAGCCATGAACAGGTACCCATGATGAGGAATTTTGAGGAGTCGTCGTTCTGAGTACACCTTCCGAGCCCGTAAGATACCAGGTCGAATTCAAGTGCTTGAGATTCGTCGGTTCAAGGGCTAGACCCAGATTATATTCAGTCCACGTTGTCGTATCTGTGGAGAGATGATAATCCAGGAAATACCCCAAGGACATCCACGTGCCTCCACCGTATTCCGTCAGCGTTTGAAAGCTGTTCGGGACCTGCTTCGCGTTAACCCATGTTGAAGCACTCGCCTTTGGCGCCCAAGCGAACAGGCCCAAGGAGTGAATTAGCAGGACAATGGCTAGCGTAGCCCGGATGACACTTCTTACACCTTTTTTTCTTTTACAAACAATCGCTTTCACCCTCCTCGTTCATTGAATCTGCTTCATACAACTATGTAATTTCCCTGAGAAGTAGACCAAATGCTGGATATGGAAATCACTCTCAGTATAAAGGAAAATCGGTCATGCGTAACACGAAATTTGGTTCATTTTTCCTTCGATAAGAGACTAAAGACCTATGTGTGTTGTATATTATTTTACATTAATAGATGAAAATAACTTCAACTTTTCGTAATTCGAGGTAAATTTCCAAATTCTTAATGACAATTACCAACATATTCTGATATAAACATCATATAGTAACCTTTCCGCTGACAGACAGCCTGATAGGAGGACTCTATGTGATCACTACTGTTGCTGCCAAGCCCGAAGATGAATTCTTTCTGTTTCAGTTGTACTCCTTAACGCGCCAAGATGAATTGTTGAGCTGGGGATGGGGAGAGCAGGAGAAGCAAGCATTCTTGAGTATGCAATGGAGGGCACAGACCATGTCCTATGCCGCTGCTTACCCGAAGGGGCTTCGGGAAATTGTACAGCAGCAGCAAGCCCCTGTTGGTCAGCTGTATACCAGCTGTCACGGTAATCAATGGTTACTTATCGATATCTCGCTTCTTCCAGAGTATCGTAATCAGGGAATTGGCTCCAGCTTAATTCAAAGACTGCAAGAGCAAGCCCGTAGAGCAGAAGCTAACATTCAACTGAGTGTGCTTCCTATGAGCAGCGCAGCACGGCTGTATCATAGATTAGGCTTTCGGCATGTGAGTAGCTCTGGATTGCACCACATCTTGGAGTGGAGCTACCTACACAACGACAACGACCAATCCAAACATTGATGAAGAAGGGTGTGTGTTAGATGGGTGAAGGGTACTTGGGTGAGATCCGCCTGTTTGCAGGCGACTTTGCTCCAGAGGGATGGGCATTATGCAACGGCCAGTTGCTTCTGATTAGTGCGAATGAAGCATTATTTAGTCTAATTGGCACCACTTATGGTGGAGATGGTCAGACGAATTTTGCGCTTCCTGATCTACAGGGCAGAGTAGCCGTGCATCGCAGTCAGACCAATTTGTTGGGACAAAAAGCAGGCAGTGAGACCGTTACTTTAGCTTCGTCTCAGCTCCCGGCACATACTCATATCGCTAATGCCTGGACAGGTGCGACAGACAAGTTGGACAGTCCAGAGAATGCTTTATGGGGCGATTCTCCTCGGAAAATTTATTTTTCAGGGACCCCGACGGCTACGGTCAATATGAATGCTAGTACCGTTAGTAGCGTTGGCGGCAATCAGCCCCATGATAACATGATGCCATCTACTGCGATCTCGTTCATCATCTGCTTAGAGGGTGTATATCCATCTCAATTCTAGACGGTGCTTTTTCCTAATTCATTTAACAACGTTTTTATAATAGTTTATGAGTGAAAAAATGAGTTCCAACAGACTTAACCATTTTTATTAGGAGGTCATACTATGGAGCCGTTCCTAGGCGAAATTAGACTGTTTCCCTATAATGCCATCCCCAAGGGATGGGCCGCTTGTGAAGGTCAAATTCTTCAAATCAATATGAACCAAGCACTATACTCCATTCTCTCCAATGTGTATGGAGGTGACGGCCGAACGACTTTTGCGCTCCCCGATTATCGTGGACGCACGCCTATTCATGTATCCACCAGCATTCCTCTCGGTACTTCTCAGGGAGAGGCTTCGCACACACTGACCGTTAATGAGATTCCACAGCATACACATCAGGTATTCTCAAGCCCTGAAGCTCCAAAAGTGGCTTCTCCCAATGGAAATACCTGGTCCGCTGTAGCAGATTCCTTCAGTCAGCATGCGACAACTGCAGGCACAACCGGGGGAAATGCTACACAAATGGCCATTGGAAGCATCAAAGAATCGGGGAGCTCAGCTGCCCACAATAATATGCAGCCTTATCTCGTACTGGTCTACGCTATTGCTACTACAGGGATCTACCCCCCAAGAAGTTGAAGTAATTATAAGGAGGTAAGTACATGGCTGACGCATTTACTGGCGAGATTCGAATTTTCTCTGGCAATTATGCGCCCCGCGACTGGGCTCTGTGCAATGGTCAATTACTCAAAATTACCCAATATACTGCTCTCTATTCCGTCATTGGCGTTCAATATGGAGGAGATGGGAAAACTACTTTTGCCCTTCCTAACCTCATGGGCTCAGCCGTTCTGCATCAGGGACAAGGCGCTGGTCTTACTCATCATATCGTAGGGTCCACAGCAGGCTCAGCTCAGGTAACGCTGATCTTATCCAATACGCCTAACCATACCCATACAGCTCAAGCTGTTGCTGCTAACGGTAATGAGAACAACCCAACAGGTAGCTACTGGGCACAAGCTCCCAAGCCTGCTCCTACCTTGCCACAGCCGCTTTTGTATAACTCAACCCCTGCTGCCCAAATGTCTCCTCTGTCTTTAGGAACAGTTGGCGGATCGCAGCCTCATAACAACATGCAGCCCTTTATTGCGCAGAATTTCATCATCTGCCTGAATGGAGACTATTACCCCATCCGTTCATAAACGGAAGGTGTTTATGTATTGCACCATGTCCAGTCTTTACGATTGGACATGAAGAAGCTCAGCGCAAGCGCTGAGCTTTTCTTCTTGTCATCAATGCTAATATCGCAATCATAGATCTTGCAATCACAATCATAGGTCTTACAATCGCAATTATGAGATCTACAATTCAATAATGATAGCTTCCGATACCTCATGTTCTGGAGATGCTGCAGCACCCACCACGTACATTTCATGATCCTCGAATACCGATATCGCCTTGCCTTTCAGCGCTAATTCTTCAAGCTTACTATTGCTCTTGACTGGCTTCCGGCCTGTATAAGCTACAGCGGTGCCGTCAAACGTCATTACGATCTTGTTCACATCCTTGAGGTCTACCCCTCTATTCAACGGATCATTGTTCAAGTCCTCTAGGGGTATTTCTATGGACCACAAAGCTAACAGTCCCGGCATGATTCGGCCGAGGCCATCTCCTGCACTGCCTCCCGAATAGCTTTCGATTTTTTCCGTCACACCTTGTGGAACTGCTGGAGTAATTGAGACCTGATATTCATAAAAACCCTGGCTTTTCTTATGCACAAAATCAAATCGCTCTCCCTGCGGGTCCAGGAAGGTAGAAGAACCCATGTGAGTGAATCTCACATGAACATTGCCGGAGTCAAGTCTCGCTCCCGGCAGCTGAACCTGGCATTGACTAGCCGTCATATGTGCTTTCCCCGCAATTTTCTCTCTCACGATCTTATTGTCCAGGGACAGGGCGAAGAACGCCTGTTTATGCTCACGCAGCGCTCGGAACTGCTCCGGATAAGTAACTTCATTGAAGATCACGGTAATATTGCGATACGTCTGGATTGGCGTCTCCGAGTGATTCACTGCATCTATGATTTTATTCGTAATCGTCGCATGAATCTGGCTTAATTCGGCTACGTGGCTGCCACGAATCTGTGGGAATAGATCATGACCCAACACCATGTAACGGAACGCCTGATATTCCTGATACAAGAAGTCAATCAAGTTCTGCTTGGCATCATTGTACATGCTGAAAATGTACGTATGGAACAAAGGTAGCGATGGGTCTACTTGATCACCCAGAGCCTGACGGAGACGCTCGTCCTCAGCGCGCAGGCGCGTAGCATCTGCCAACAGCTTTTCTTCCTCAAGGAACTTGGCACCGTAGCTCTGCACCTTTTCTTGGTAGCCCTCCACCACTTTCAGATAATCATAGAAGGCATTGCGATAACTCTCCACTTTCTCCGCGGGAACCTTTTTGTATACAGGCTCCAGCATGCTTTCGAATTCCTTGCGTGTCATCTTGAACATGGAGGCACGATAACCGAATTTATCTTGAGCTTCTCCCATCTGCTTGCCGATATCACGCAACTCACTGCCGCTTTGATATAGCCCATAAATAGAAGAAAACCCTTTTTTCACACTATTTATGGATTTGCTTAAGGCCTCTTCTTGTTTCTTCTTCTCCTTCTCAACCTGCTCCGGATCTGTGCTATGATTGCGAACCGCTACGCTTGCCTTGGACTCGAAGCAGCTACTTACAGCGGAATAAATGGCTCCCCCCGTGCGCACTGCCGCCATAACGGGGGTTACGCTAGTGACAAGAGCCACTCCATTGACGACCAGATTGAAGGTGGCCTTCATTGAATCCAGCGCCAGTTGATTTCTTAATGCCTCCACGAACTCACCTGCGGTTGTCTCTAATGTCTTTTCCTTCTCAAACAAATTGCCCAGCATGCTGTCAATGTCGTTTTTGAGCTCTGATCGATCCGCTATAGACTTAGCCCGCTCCTTGTCCATTGCAACAATATTGTCGGCTGAAATCGTCAGTGCCTTCGTCAGCGCACCCTCTCGGTTGTGTTGACTATTTTGTGCCTGCATATACTCGATATAGAGATCCTCGGCCTGCTTCGCCGCCGTAATCAGATCGCTTCCGCGCTGCTGATATTCTTTCAAAGGCATTAAAGGCGTCCAGTTCCAGGGGTTTCCAAAGTAATCCAGTCCATCACCTAATTGCGCGAGGAGAATAATCGCTTTACTGCGCAATGCCAGCCACTGAACCGAACTAGTGAGAAATAGCTTCATGAATGCTGTGGTCTGCACATCGCTTGCTCGCATCTCGTCGAACCAGTCCTCATCCGGCAAGGTGTTGATTAGCCATTCCAGCAGAACAGCTGCTTCATTCAAAGTGTCTTCACTCCCGGCCATATAAGCCACGCTAGCTTTGTGAAGTATCAGCGTTTGTTGCTCTAATGAGGCGCACAGCATCCCGTTCTGATAGAACGTAATAAATTCTTCCTGTATAGAGACTGGCTCGATTGGCGAGCCATGGAATTGAGCATGCTTGATCAACATCTTTGCCAGTTGGCCTGCCTTGCCTGGTGAAGCTGGAACAGCTCGCGCCCCATCTTGACCATCTATGCCATCTGCCCCGCTGTCACCACGTTTATCACTCTGCACAAAAGTTGGTGGAAAAACAACAAACTCTAATTCATGAGCACCTATTCCTCCCTTTCCCCCTGAATTGCCTTTACCTGGCTCGGCTTCCGCTCCAGGCTGCCCCGCTGCACTGTCCAGTGTAATCAGGTGCTCTGAGGCTGATTTCACATAGCCCACGAATATATCGCCACCATTACCTCCGTTACCGGATCTACCCGCATTTCCACCGTTACCGCCATTCCCACCATTTTTCCCGGGAGCAGCACCAAAAAGATAACGCCGCTTGGCATTAAACTCGATATCCTTTCCTTCCACTCCATCTGTGCCTACGGCCCCCTCGCCGCCATCTTGTCCACGCCCACCTGGACCGCCACTGGCAATCAGCTTGAGTTCTCCTCCCAGCTCATAGCGCTCCGCTACCAATACAATATGTCCACCTGCGATCCCTTGTCCTCCGTCTTTACCGTTGGCCCCGTGCTCCCCATTCATGCCTTTCTCTTCCTTAGCTGTGCCCGATTTTGCCGGATTGTTTTCGTAGTCCTCTACAGGTATTCTTGTATAAGAAGTATCAATGGTTATTGGACGATCTGACCAGATAATGCGAGCATTCATAGTGATATTTCTGCCTGCAACTACTAAATTCTCGCACAAATGGATTGTGTCCGCCTGGATAACGTAGTCGGCACTTACATCCTTGAAATATTCCTTGGTGAGCTCCAGATCCGCTGCAACCAGATGGATCGTGTCTCCGATTCGTCCCCGTTGAACCTCTGAAAATAATAGTGATTGTGCCACTTCCTCTGGTGTCATGAACCCGTTGTCTAGCGTCGTCATGGCAAAAACCTCCCATAATTTGATGTAAGTTAAGCTTGGCATTTCCCATAGAAGTATGTCGATTGATGTTTTGGAAATTACTTTCATCATAATTGAAAAATGGACCATGAATTCCACTAATTTTTGCTTACAACTGGCCTGTTTGGGTAATTAGAACTATATATTTAATATAAATTTTTACATTTATTATATATAATTAACAATTGTTCTGAACAAAGTGACATGGTTCAAATATCATTACAGGCCATATCCATCACCTATTCCTCAGGCCGGCTGAGAACCGGTGCACGACAGAAGGACCTTAGCCCAATAGCTAAGGTCCTTCTTATTATGAATGCGACAGTCCAATCATCGGACTTACAATTCAATAATGATGTTCTCTGCCCCTTCAGTTCCTGGAGCTGTCACTGCATCTGCATCATACACCTGTTCGCCCAGAGCCGTAATATCTTTTTCATCCCGTGCTGGCTTACTGGTACCTCTCAAAGGCTTCCGATCTGTATAGGCTACAGCAGTACCGTCAAACGTCATCACAATCTTGGTAACATCCTTGAGGTCTACCCCACTATTCAACGGATCATTGTTCAGGTCCGCAAGCGGTACCTCGATGGACCACAAAGCTAACAGTCCCGGCATGATTCGGCCAAGGCCATCTCCTGCACTGCCTCCTGAATAGCTTTCAATTTTCTCCGTCACTCCACCTTGTGGACCTGCAGGAGTAATAGAGACCTGGTATTCATAAAAGCCCTTGCTTTTCTTATGCACAAAATCGAATCGCTCCCCCTGCGGGTCTAGAAACGTAGAAGAACCCATATGAGCGAATCTCACATGAACATTCCCCGAATCAAGTCTCGCACCCGGCAGCTGAACCTGGCATTGACTAGCCGTCATATGTGCTTTCCCCGCAATTTTCTCACGCACGGCCTTATTGTCCAGGGATAGGGCGAAGAACGCCTGCTTATGCTCACGCAGCGCTCGGAACTGCTCCGGATAAGTAGCTTCATTGAGGATCACGGTAATATTACGATACGTCTGGATTGGCGTCTCGGAGTGATTCACTGCTTCTATGATTTTATTCGTAATCGTCGCATGAATCTGGCTTAATTCGGCTACATGACTGCCCCGAATCTGCGGGAATAGATCATGACCCAGCACCATGTAACGGAACGCCTGATATTCCTGATATAAGAAGTCAATCAGATTCTGCTTGGCATCATTGTACATACTGAAGATATACGTATGGAACAACGGTAGCGATGGGTCCACTTGATTGCCCAGAGCCTGACGAAGACGCTCATCCTCAGCACGAAGGCGCGTAGCATCTGCCAGCAGCTTCTCTTCTTCAAGGAACTTGGCATTGTAGGTCTGCACCTTTCCTTGATAGCTCTCTACCACATTCAGATAATCATAGAAGGCCTTGCGATAATTTTCTACCTTCTCCTTGGATACCTTCTTGTAGACAGGCTCCAGCATGCTTTCGAATTCCTCTCGTGTCATCGTAACCATCGAAGCACGATAACCGAACTTATCGCGGGCCTGTTCCATCTGCTTGGCAATATCTATTAGCTCACTACCGCTTTGATAGATTGCATAGCCAGAGGAAAATACCTTTTTCACATTATCCATCGACTTGCTTAGGGCTGCTTCTTTTTTCTTTTTTTCCTTATCGGTCAGCTCCGTACTTGTACCGCTATCCGCTGCTTTTGATTCAGACTCGAAGTAGCTATTGACAGCCGAGTAAATGGCTCCACCTGCACGTAATGCAGTGATGGCAGGGGTAACATTGGTGACGAGAGCTACTCCATTGACGACCAGATCAAAGGTGGCCTTCAGTGAATCCAGTGCCAGTTGCATTTTCAAAGCCTCCACAAACTCATTTGCGGATTTTGCCAATTCATTTTCCTTCTCAGACAGGTTACTCAGCATACTATCCATCTCGGTTTTGAGCTCCGAACGAGCTGTTATAGACTTAGCCCGATCATCCTCCATTAGAACAATATTGTCCGCAGTAATAGACAAAGCCTTCTTCAGCGTGCCTTCTCGGTTCTGTTGATTATTTTGTGCCTGCATATACTCGATGTAGAGATCCTCGGCCTGCTTCGCCGCTGTAATCAGATCGCTTCCACGTTTCTGATACTCATTTAAAGGCATTAGTGGCGTCCAGTTCCAGGGATTCCCGAAATAGTCCAGTCCCTGACCTAATTGAGCAAGGAGAATGACCGCTTTACTACGCAACGCCAGCCACTGAACAGAGTCGGTGAACAATTGCTCCATGAAGGCGGTCGTCTGCACCTGTCTTGCTCGCATCTGGTCGAACCAACCTTCATCTGGCAAAGTGTGTATTAGCCATGTCAGCAGAACCGCAGCTTCCGTCAGACTTTCTTCGCTCCCAGCCATATAAGCCACGCTAGCCTTGTGAATGGTGAGCATTTGTTGCTCCAGCGAAGCGCACAGGATACCCTGCTGATAGAATTTAATAAACTCTTCCTTTACAGAACCATGCTCGATGGGCGAGCCGTGGAATTGAGCGTGCTCAATCAGCATCTTTTCCAATTGGCCTGCCTTGCCTGGCACAGCCGAAGCAGCTCTCGCCCCATCGTGACCAGACTTACCGTCTGTCCCACTGTACGTACGTTCATTACTAATATAGGGAACCGGAGCCCTGTCTCCACGCCCTGGACCGTACTTGATGATCCGACCGCCCAATCCTCCTTTTCCCCCTGACTTACCGCTACCAGGCTCTGCATCCGCACCAGCCTGCCCGGCTGCACTATACAGCGTAATCAGATCCTCCCTGGCTGATTCCACATAGCCTACTAATATATCGCCACCATTACCTCCGTTACCGGATTTCCCTGCATTTCCACCATTTCCGCCATCGCCAGCGTTTTTCCCGGCAGTAGGATCATCATTCCAAAAGAAACCGACCTCTGCATCCTTCCCTGCCTCTCCATCTGTTCCAGCAGCACCATCGCCGCCATGTTGTCCACGCCCGCCTGGACCACCGCTGGCAATCAGCCTGAGCTCCCCTCCCAGCTCATAACGCTCGGCTACCAATACAATATGTCCTCCTGCGATACCATGTCCTCCATCTTTACCATGAGCCCCATCTTCCCCATTTGCACCCTTATTTGGCTTTACTGTGCCCGACTTGGCTGGATTGTTTTCATAGTCCTCTACAGGCACTTTGGTATACGACGTATTGATGGTTATTTGGCTGTCAGACGAGATAATACGAGCGTTCAAGGCTACATTCCTGCCCGGAATCTCCAGATTTTCACGCAAATGGATTGTGTCCGCATGAATGATGTAGTGAACATTTACATCCTTGAAGTATTCCTTGGTCAGCTCCAGATTCGCCGCAACCAGATGGATCGTGTCCCCAATGAGACCTCGCTGAACCTCTGAAAATAATAATGATTGTGCTACTTCCTCCGGTGTCAGGAACCCGTTGTCTAATGTAGTCATGGCAAAAGCCTCCCGTAACTTGATAATTTGATGTAAGTAATGCTTGTCAATTCCCATAGAAGTATGTCGATTGATGTTATGGAAATTACTTTCATCATAATCGAAAAATGGAGAATGAATTACATTAAATTCAGGCCTTTTATCACGATATTAGGAAATTAGAACTATATCTTTTATATAAATTTTTACTTTTTTATTAAATAAATACCATTTATTCCGAACAAAATGACCTAGTTCTATGATGTTATATGTAGACGAAGAAATCGGTGAATGAGTTGCTGAGATTGCATTGCTGGTGAAACCGATATCTGATATATTGGTTTTATGGATAAACATATCATTAAGCCCATTCAACGCCTGTCGTTGCGTGATGAAGTCTATCACACGTTAAGAAGGTCCATCATTACACTGGAGCTACAGCCTGAAGAGCGGCTCAGTGACAAGGACTTAGCTGAGAAATTCGGAATTAGCCGCACCCCTGTCCGAGAAGCGCTCAAGAAGCTGGAGGATGAAGGTCTGGTGGGATCGCTTCCGGGGTCATCTACTTTTGTTGCTCCATTACATGTGAAGGAGGCTGAGCACGCTTTTACCGTGGTCGCTGTCTTACACGCTTTGGCGGCCAGACTTGCAGGTCCTCTATTAGAGCCCGCAGATATTCATGCTTTGGAGGACTGCAATGCCTCATTACAGCATGCCATTGAACAAGGTAATGCGATTCAGGCTGTAGAGGCAGATACGAGCTTTCACAAGGTCTTTCTGGATGTTGCAGCAAATCCTGAGATTATATTGGCACTGGAACGTAGCATACCCAAGATTCAGCGGTTGGAAATATCACAATTCAATACCTTGAATGGCCTACAATCGGTAGAGCAGCATCTTCAAATCATGGATGCATGCAGGCTTAAAGACTACGACCGCGTCGCTCGTCTCGTTGAAGACAATTGGCTGAGTCTCGGGAAGCTGCTGACTGAGCCATCCGAACTGAGGTGACGTGGATGTGAAGCCGATTGTTATTGGTATAGCTGCGTCTTTCTTTTTCGCCTTCACCTTTGTACTCAATTCATCCATGCAGCAGTCAGGTGGAAGCTGGGTATGGAGCGCTTCGTTGAGATATCTGTTTATGCTTCCACTTCTCCTGTGCCTGGTGCTGTTCAGACACAGACTTCGTCCTCTTTTAGCAGAAATGAAGAAAAATCCCGGTAGCTGGGTGCTATGGAGCACGATCGGCTTCGGCTTCTTCTACGCTCCCCTGTGCCTTGCTTCGGCCTATTCGCCAGGCTGGCTGATTGCGGGTACATGGCAGATGACAATTATATCTGGTACTTTGCTCGCACCGTTATTTGTCGAGACCATCCTCACCAGTAACGGCCCTGTTCAACACCGCGGGAAAATTCCGGTTAAAGGACTGGCCCTGTCTCTCGTAATTCTTCTGGGCATTGTTCTGATGCAGGTTGAGCACGCGCAAGGAATATCACCGAAAAGTCTCCTGCTAGGTGTCATTCCTGTGCTGCTCGCTTCTGTCGCCTATCCACTAGGCAATCGTAAAATGATGGAGCTCTGCGGGGGACGACTGGATACCACCCAGCGGGTACTCGGCATGACCATAGCCAGTCTACCCTTCTGGCTGCTACTCTCCTTGTATGGTCTTGCCACCTCAGGATTGCCCAGCAGGGAGCAGAGCCTTCAAGCGCTGCTGGTAGCTCTATTTTCCGGGGTAATTGCTACGGTTCTGTTCTTCAAAGCAACTGATCTGGTGCGGGGAGATCTTCGCAAACTAGCCTCCGTCGAAGCTACCCAATCTATGGAGGTGCTGTTTGCCTTGGCTGGTGAACTGTTGTTCCTGTCGCTTCCTCTTCCGTCTCCAGTAGCCTGGTTCGGTATGATGCTGGTGGTCATCGGTATGATTTTACATAGCTATGCATCACATCGAACGACGTCACCCCATGCACGTATCCAGAACACGAGGCCCATCGAGCGATAATATCAGAATTGTCCGATAGACCCAAACGAATGAACGCGCAGCGATGTCCTGTAGTCAGGGCTCACTGCGCGTCTTTGTTGTACAGCCATATATCGCTCTACTTCTGCTTCCTCCCCAATTCAATAAGTGCCTGTGTCGTTGCTGCCCGTACTGCTGGCTGTTCATGCTGCTCAAACCTGGTCACGATCGGAAGGTAAGCCGCATTAAAGGTAAGCCCTAGCGCGTAGATCGCATCTGGAAGTAGCTCAGGATCCATATCCATCAAATGCTCCGCCAGATAATCGAGTCTGTCAGAGGCGTATTCGCTCAGCAGCTGAAGAATATCCTCCTTCACAATCTGCACGTTGCAGCCGAATAGCTCCCGCTCCAGTAGCTGTATTAACTCCTCCTTGAAGGACAGCTCATAGCCAAAGTATGGATCAAGATATCGGTCCAGGCAAAAGAGCAGGCTTCGCTTCTCCACAGTATTGGCACCCTGCCAATACTCACGTATAGCCCGTAGCCCCTGCCGAACCAGCTCCATATGCTGCTCGGTATACGTTATGCTGCTAACCTGTTGATTGTCCAAGGTTCCTGCCCCTCTTATATGCCGATCTTGTACTCTCTTGCCTACTACTGTTGAACAACATGCTTCAATTCTGACTTATTCAGCGTAAGCCCCTTCTCCTGTGCTTCCTTTGTAAGGTGGTAGCTGAACTGCATCACTTCATTGTGGGCAAAGTATACGTATTCCACATGGGGTTCATCCTTGAAGACTACCGTTGCGAAAAATGGGGGTAATTTGATGCCCCAAATTCCTTTGACAGATGCAATGTCTTCACGTGTGTAATGCTCTTGTCCGATCAGATACTGGCTTACCCGATTGGCGTAAATGACTTTATTCACTTGTACATATACGACAGGTGTCAGTATAACGACTACAACAATCGTCCAGATTACAATCGCGACGACCGATCTAGGCTTGCGCTTGGACATTCTTATTCAATCCCCCCATAGCTGTTCAATGACTGGTGGATTATATTCCTGTGGGAACCATGCCACGGCTAACCATAATGTCAACAAGATGCAAGCTATCCAAAGCAAACCCTTTATGAACAAGTTCAATTTCCTGGTCACAAAAAGCGTTGTCACAATCAGAGCCGTATTCGTGAATAACATCGCGGGCAAATATATAATTCTACCAAGGCCAGTATAAGGGAACCTATTAATCAGTAGAGCGATGACCAGCATGGATGGTCCCCATGCAATCAGCATCTTGCTTAATGGATCGTTCACACCGATCAGCCCAGTAACACTGCACTGCGGTGCAAGGCCTAACTCTATCCGATTACATTGTCGACAGATATACGGATAGGGAATAATGATTGGAATGAAGCCAGGATTACGCCAATACCTACATCCCCGCTAAAAGCCCACCCTACTAAAATAACGTAACTGGAGAGAATAAGTCTGCTTAGGAAAGAATGGGCTTGCTTCAGCTCCGAGGTATCACATGTTGGACAAGTGTTCATCTGCGCCGATTTCCTTTTCTACAAATTGAGCTTATTAGATTGTGTGGCTGAGTGGCAGGGTCATGTCTAAGATATGGCATTCTCATCTCGAACAACCTGGAATGAAAGCTTGGAGACTCTAAAATACCCTAGTATTTGGGACAAATTCTCTCTACTCTTTCCATAATCAATCACTGTAGTTCGAAGTGCGGGTCTGCTGTCAATTTCAATTCTCCACCGTTGCTCATCCACCGACTCCATTTGAAAGGATACGACCTCTCCCCAGGTGAGCCAATTTACGCCAGTTGTTGCGACAATCATACCTCTGGCCAGGTTATGCTCCTTGAGCTTGGTACGAGTGAGCATACGTAATGAAGATGTACAGGTCTCGAAGATCTCCTGCTTCGTTCCTTCAACTTCGAGCTCGATGGTATTTCGGACTTGGATCTTCCCCTTCTCATAGCCCAACCGCTTCAGGTTAATCCACTGGATCAGTGAGGCAATCCCTGTCATGAATAGCCCGAATACCACGCCAAAGATCAGTGAGGATACAAGCCATGAGTCGCTGTATACTCTCATGAACAATCCCATACACAGTCCATAGGGGACCCCTGTAGCAAAAAACAAAATAAGCTTCTGCTTCATCGCTGCTCCCTTCCTCTCTGTAATACATTTGCCTTTATGGCTAACTAAATATTTAACACGCTAACCTTACATCGAATCAATCCATGCTGCGAATTCCCTTACACTACCCACAGGGTTAATGGCCGTATTCATCTCAGCGATCTCGTCATTATATTCCAACTCATGAATGAGCAATGGGACGATACGACCGAACACACGTTGTACGTCTCCTCGATCGTGCAGCCTTTGAATGACACCCTTCACCAGCTCAAAGAAATTCGCTACAATCTGGTTACCCAGCTCCATAGCCCGGTTAAAATCTGCTGCTTCCAATTCATCCGAATAGTATGATGGCAGAGACTTAACCCATTGATCTCTCAACAGTAGCGTCTCGGATGCCTCATCGTCGTAGCTATCGCCAATGACAATCTCCTCATTTTGCAGCCAAAATGCATAATTCCATCTGGCTTCAGCGGGGCCCGATGCATCGGACAGGCTATTATGTACCTGAGAATCTGTGTTATAGCCGAACACCAGCCGCGGCTGTCTAGGATCATCATCCTCACATTCAATGTAGAACGATAACACATACATATCGTCCAAGAGCTGCTGCTCCCAAGTCTCCATTTGCTTTTGAATCATTTGATATATCGTATCTTCTAGGCTATTCGTTTCTTCCAGGCTATTCATGCTCATGCCCCCAATAATATTTAATGTGATGAATTAGTTGCTTGACCAGATCAACTATAATGTAGAGCCGCTGCAAGCGGGGAGCCTGTTGACCGCTGTTAAGCTTGTTATTCTTCGATCTATACTGAATAGCTGTTGAACAGCAAGCTGAAATCATATTCGTTCAAGATAAAAGTTAACCTATGTAATTATTACTCTACTTAATAGACATACCATGTAGCACTCACGAGCTATTGGGCCCCGTACCATCCGAATATAGCATTCAACCTCATATCACTAGCTAATCCTTGTTCATGATAACCTAAAATGTGGAATTTGCGAAGTACTTGTAGTTCTTTCATTCCAATGGCCACCCAAAAAGAAGGCACCCTTCTCTTTGGAGATCCGGGTGTCCTTCTCAGTAACTACACTACGTGCTCTAACTTATATTACATACTTCAGCCTAGACTACATAGTCAATCGTATGACTCCCCATACGCTCTTACATGCCGTCCCTAGACTAATACTCGTTTGCAGCTACTCAGCTCTCCAGCTCATGTCCAATGAACATGGACACCTTGCGGATACCGTCGACACCGATGACAACGAGCCCTTGATCAGACAGGCGAATCTCGGGAATCACGACCAAAGCGAGCAACGACAGGGTCATAAATGCATTATTAAGCTTACAGCCTGCCTGCTGCAGTGCAAGACTGATACTCTCCGATTGATGAGCCACCTCGGCAAATGGGGCATCGGACATCAGACCTGCAATCGGCAGCGGGAATATTGTAGCATCTTCATTCGTACACACTACTGCTCCACCTTGCAGCTCAATGACTTGATTTGCGGCCTTGGCCATCAGTTCATCATCATTTCCGATCACGAGCAGGTTATGGCTATCATGCGCCACGGTCATGGCAATTGCGGCTGGAATCGTAAAACCAACACCCGTCACCAACGCTACCGAGCCTGCGCCCGTCCCCTTATGTCGTTCGAATACTGCAATCTTGCACAGATCGCTGGTCAGATCAGCGGTGACCACACCATTACTCACAGCGACCTTGCGTTGCACTTCCTTCGTCTCTACGTGATTCTCCGTCACCTGGATGACACGCACCTCCGCTGCTCCATCCGGGCACGGGGCTTGAATGGTGAAGCGGTCCGGGGTGAACTCCGCCTTCAGCCGCACAGTGTTCTTCACCTCGTCAGGATAGCGGAAGCTGTCCCAGTCTGCGATCATATGACCATGCTCGGCTACCAGCTGACCAGCAGCAATCGTGGCGCTCACTTGTACATCAGCCAATCGACCGTCCAGCAAAATAATATCTGCAATCGAACCTGGTGTCACCGACCCGATATCCCGAGCAACCCCGAAGCGCTCAGCCGTATTAAGCGTAGCCATCTGG
The DNA here is from genome assembly GCF_000377505.1 of Paenibacillus massiliensis 2301065 = DSM 16942. Taxonomy (GTDB): domain Bacteria; phylum Bacillota; class Bacilli; order Paenibacillales; family Paenibacillaceae; genus Paenibacillus; species Paenibacillus massiliensis. Next base: position 850,193 of record NZ_KB898185.1, read on the forward strand.
AATGCTGTAATAGGCTTCACTCCTTGCGCAATGGCATGACGCACGACATAATCCATCTGCCCTTCGTGCAAGAGCGATTCCGCGCTGCGATCATCCGTTACCAGCATCATGCGCCGTGTATCCAGCCCCATCTCCGTACAGGCACGGATCGTCTCGGCAACATCATGCCAGGCTGACCCCTGTCTCATCTTGGCGTACATACCAAGTCGAATGCGCTCGGCTACATCCTCAGGCGTGACGCATTCATGATCCCCCGAGACACCACTTGCTGCATATACCGGAAGCCGCCAATCATCCGAAGCCCATGTGAAATGTCCATCTGCAACCTTGCCTGCACGTAATGTCGCTTGAATTTCGCCGATCATCGTCTCGTCCCCATACACGACACCCGGGAAATTCATCACCTCACCAAGACCGATCATATCCGGTCCCCATGTCAGTGCTTCTGCTACCTCCTCAGGACCGAAGGCAGCCCCTGAAGTCTCAAGCTCCGCACTCGTCGAAGGTACACATGAGGCTACCTGCATGTAGGCTGCCATAGGCGTGGTCCGCGCATCCTCCAGCATAAGCCGCAGTCCTGGCAGTCCCAATACATTGGAAATCTCGTGTGCATCGAAGAAGCCACCTGTAACTCCTAGCGGTAGCACCGCTTTGGCGAACTCTGTAACGGTGAGCTGAGTGCTCTCAATATGACAGTGCCCATCCAGCAATCCTGGGGCAATATAACGACCATTCGCTTCAATAATTACAGTCTCCGTACCGATCGTATGCTCTACATTGGCACCTACATAGGCAATTCGACTGCCCTGAATAGCGACCGACATATTCGGAATGATCTCGCCAGAGGTCACATTTACGAGCGTTCCACTCCGAATGACCAGAGATGCAGGCTTATCCCCTCTGGCTGTAGCCACCAGCTCCGGTACACAATCCGCAAGTGGCGGACGTTGAAATTGATTCATTACACATGACCTCCATAAGCAATAATACAAGCTATTCCATTCGACCCGTAGAATCAACCTGCAAAAATATATGTTTCGTATTATAATCCTGTGGCATGGATATGTAAATCATCTTTATCTCGACTGTTCGATCCACCAAAAAAGGCGTACAAAACTGTGCATTCACCGAATACGCTGTCATTTGTGCGATATATTAGCTTACACTTTATCTATGCAAATTATATTAGCTCATGTACGTGATGAGTTATTGAGTTAGGAATGATAAGGTTATATCAGGATGATGTCCATACGTTATCCGTGCATGTCCATATAATGTCTGTGCAGTGTCCATACAATGTCTGTGCAATGTCCACACAGTGTCCGTGCAATGTCCATACAGTGTCTGTGCAATGTCCACACAGTGTCCGTGCAATGTCCATACAGTGTCTGTGCAATGACCGCCCTACAACGGAAAGGAGACTATCTCATGTCCCTCTATAACACACAACAATTGATTGATCAGATTATGACCCATCTCCACGGCACCACTCTGCCTCAAGACAACCTCTACAAGATGGTAGAGGCTTTATTCGACGAGAAGCATTATCCTGATCTCGTACCGCACATTATCGTTGAGCCCACTTGCTACCGACTGCAATTACATGAGCGTGGGATCCTCATTCAGGAGCGGCGCACCATTCAGGCGGAGGATGCCATCTATCTGGTGCTGGAGCAGGTCATTCACGATTCGGCATATGTGATGCTTCTTAAGAAATACAGTAAGGATAATATCACAGCACACCTGAAGCATACTCCAGACATCATTAATGAACTGATGAGCATTATTCATCAGGCCTTTGAGAAAATAGGAGGTATTTTCGACGAATGGCATCTGTCTGGCAGATTTAAAGAGCTTCTAAATGAATAGCTTTTAAAATAAATAAGAGGAGCGGAATATCCGCTCCTCCCTTATCACATTGATTTCACTGATTTCACCACACGCTGCAAGACACTCATGTCCTTGGCTACCTGTTAACTTAGATCTGCTGTATAGCCATCAGCCGCGCCTTAGGTGTCAGTTACACATTCACATTCGCTTGCTCATAGGTACTAGCAGCCTGCTCGGTGATGAAGCGGCTCGGATCACCGAGCGAATACAAGTGTAGTGAATGCATAGCTCGGGTACAAGCGGTGTAAAAGAGCTTACGCTCATGCTCATGTGTGTACTGCTCCTCGGAAGCATTGTAGATGAGCACCCCATCGAACTCCACGCCCTTGGCAAGATAGGCGGGTATGACATGAATGCCCTTCTCAAAGGCTGGTGTAGTCTTCTTGATCAGCTTCGGCTTGGCATCCACATGTCTTGCTGTCAGCTCTTGCTCCAGTCTTTGGTATACAGACAAGCTTTCCTCCGCTGTCTTGCAGATCACAGCAATCGACTCATAGCCTTCCTGCAGAAGCTGCTGGATATCGGAGACGATCGCTGCATCATGCTCCATCTGATCTCCAGTCATGTACACCCTTGGCTTATCCCCGCTTCGGTTGAACGGTACGATCTGGTCGCCGCCCGGAACCATTCCCCTCGTAAATTCAATAATCTCCTGCGTCGATCGGTAGCTGCGAGTTAACGAGATCAGCTCGGTCTGCTCCGGTCCGTACAGAGTACTTAGAGGACCCGCATCCTGCAGCACCGAGGAATGTGCATAGATCGCTTGATTAAAATCACCGAGCGCTGTCATCTTGGCCCGTGGAAACAGCTGCTTGATGAAGGCTAGCTGGAACGCGGAATAATCCTGTGCCTCATCTATGAAGACATGATGAATATCGCTATTGGAGCGGAAGCCCAGCATAATCTCATGAAGGTAGAGGTAAGGTGTGGCATCCTCATAGGCCAGCTCTCCCTTGCCGATACGATCGAGTGTAATTCGGCAGATATCCTGCCATTCTAGAGGCAATCCATCTCCGTCTGCCAGCTCACGATAGAGTTCCTCATTCGTGAATAGCTCACTATATAGCTTCTTGATGTCCACGAACCGTAGCGTCTTGATCCACTTGCGAAGCGGCTTCAGACGATTGCTGACCACCATTTTGGCCAGAATGTCACGCTCCATGTCGAAATCATCAAAGCTTCCTGCCAGATTTCCTTTCTTTTTGCGACGAAGGCGATTATACGCACGCTGATATTCTTCCTTATCCAGCAGCTCGATCTGATCATCGACCCATGAAGCCGACAACTCCTCCTTGCCAAATCGCGATAGCTCCTTCAGCATCCACTCCCGCAGCTGCTCCAGCCGATTAGCCAGACGGACCGATGGATCGAAGCTATAGAATTGGTGATGAATCATCTCTGATGAGATGATCTCCCGTCCCTGGAAGCGAACAGGCTTGAAGATCATCCCTTGCTTCTCCAGTCTACTTCGATAGGCACGAATGACCTGAAGGAATCTCTCAGAGGATTTGTACTGCATGCTAGCAATTCGGGCCTTATAATCAGGTGTCTCTGGGGCAGAGAGCACATATTCGAGCTGCTCAAATGGGTCCTCCAGTTGGAACTCCCTGCCTAGTCGCCGTTCCAGATATTCCTGGAAGGTGGCCTGCTGCATGTTTTCTTCGCCGAGCTCCGGCAAGACTGTGGACACGTAGCTGTTGAACATCGGATTCGGCGAGAACAGCACGACCTGATCCGCGCTTAACCGCTCCCTGTATTTGTACAAGAGGTATGCCACCCGCTGGAGCGCAGCAGACGTTTTCCCGCTACCAGCAGCACCCTGCACGATCAGCAGCCGTGTTCGATCATCCCGAATAATACGGTTCTGTTCCTTTTGAATCGTGGCAACAATGCTCTTCATCTGAGCATCTGAGCTACGGCTCAGTACCGCCTGCAGCAGCTCATCTCCAATCGTGACCCCCGTATCAAACATGAACTTGATATCACCATCTCGAATAACGAACTGCCGTTTGAGCGTTATTTCCCCGGAAATGTTACCGGAAGGTGTCTTGTACTCCGCTGGGCCTGGCATACTGTCATAATAAAGATTTGAGATTGGTGCACGCCAGTCGTAAATCAGGAAGCTCAGCTCATCCTCGTCGAGCAAGGAGGCGATGCCCAGATATATTTTATCTGCCTTCTGCCCCTCCTCTGCAAAGTCAATGCGCCCGAAATACGGGCTCTGCTCTAGCTTGCGAAGCCTGCCTAACGTCTCGAAGGATAGCTTATGCCGATGCTCACGCTCAGCCAGTACCTGTGATTGCTGACGCATACTGGTCGAGGTCTCCCCTACATCATCAGACTCGGACAGGTTGATCGTTACTTCATCCCAGAATTCCTTCCGCATCGTAATAACATCTCCGCGCACGTCCCCAGTTTCGGCTTCCAGCTTACGGATCTGCTTGTGAATGAGTAAAGTGACGGAATCGACTCGTTCCTGTTCTGTTTTCCACTCTTGTTCGGCACTCATCTATGAATCTCCCCCTTATTTTGTGTTCAGCGCACTGCTGCAATAACCAGCGTTACTGGCAAAGGCAGCAATCCTTGTGAAGGTGCGAATGAATTACCACTCGTAATGAAGCTTTTATGACTGTGAAAATCAGGGATTGTTCTAATATTGAAAATGTAGTATAATAATATTATCTAAGTAAACTTTCGAATTTTATAGGGAAGCTATATTGTTTACTTAACCACATTGAATCAGGAATATGGCTCTTTCTGGAATGAACAGAGCATTCATCATTGTAGCATTTTAAGCCACCATGTTCAAATTGAACAGGTGGCTTTTTTAGTTATCCTGTGGTCAGAAGTGCTTGCTCAATGTGTCGGCAACTGTAGCTGCAAGCTGACAGGACAGTGATCACTGCCCAGGACATGACAGTCAATCTGCGCCTCCTGTATAGCCTTCTCCAGCTTCTTCGATACGAGGAAATAGTCGATGCGCCAGCCAACATTGCGTTCACGAACCTTCGGCATGTAGGACCACCAGCTGTAGACGTCTGTACGATCCGGATACAGATGGCGGTAGCTGTCCAGATATCCGGCGGCAAGCAGCTCTGTCATCTTGCTCCGTTCCTCCAGTGTGAACCCGGAGTTACCCATGTTGGGCTTGGGATTCTTCAAATCCATCTCCTGGTGAGCCACATTCAGGTCCCCGCAAATAATAACCGGCTTCAACTGCTCCAACCCTAATACGTAGGCTAGAAAGCGATCCTCCCACTCCAGTCGGTAAGGCAGACGTGTAAGATCACGTTTGGCATTAGGCGTATAGACGTTTATTAGGTAAAATGCCCCGAATTCCAGTGTAATCATTCGTCCCTCCGGCTCGCTGTCTTCCTCCATGCCATAACGAACACTCAGCGGCTTCATCCGAGTGAATATGGCCGTACCCGAATAGCCCTTCTTAAGCGCATAGTTCCAATATTGATAGACATCCTCTCCGAGGTTCAGTTCAATCTGGCCTGCCTGCAGCTTCGTCTCCTGCACGCAGAATATATCTGCTTGCATTTCTTGATAATAATCCATGAATCCTTTATTTACACAGGCTCGCAAGCCATTGACATTCCATGATATCAGCTTCATGCTCTCTCCACCTCTCACTCACATCACAACAATAAAGCACGGGCTTCATGACCCATAACAGGCAAGCGGAGTACTCTCTATCTCCGCAGCCATGTCACGGTATTGCGCCCCTGCTTCAGATCCCGGCGATGAATCCGGTCAGCCAGTCGGTTCATCCGTTCCAGCTGATGTCCGTAATCGTACATGCTTGCTGCAACTACTGCTAGCCTCAGCATGCCATTATCGTCCTTCTGCTCGAAGCCCTCGATCGCCTTGTTCATGAAGTCTTCATTCATTCTCTCAAAGTTACGAGATTCCTCTTCATTAGGCTTCAGCTTGTCCTCGAATTTGAGCAGCCCATGCTCATGGAACTTGATCTGCCGCTCCAGATGCTCATCGAAGAAGCGATCCGCTCCTTCGGGACGCTCCGCCTGAAAATAATGGCGCTCAATCGCATTCAGCACCTCATAGCCCTTTTCCAGCCCCAATAGCATTTGCTTATACACGACCAGTTGACGGCTCTTGCTGTAGCGCGCACGCTTTAGCTTCTTCTGCTCTTCCTCGAACAGATTATACTTATCGGATAGAGACTTAATCGCTGCCCCCAGACTGCTCTTCTCGTCTCTGAATACCGTCTCCTTCATCTCATCCGATATCGCCGTACGCAGCAAGAGTGACATCTGCGAGAACACACTATGTATCTGACTCAGAAATTGCTTCCTTGGCTTGGGAGGAAAGACCGTAATATTAATAATGAATGCCGACACAATACCGATCAAGGTCAACACAAAGCGCGTAATAGCGAACTGCCAATCGTCACTCGCCTCCATGACAGATACGACCGTAACCAGCGTCAGACCGATTGTCTCTCCCATCTTCAGCTTCAGACAGATCATAATAACCAGACTGCATACTAATCCGACTGCGATGGGCTGGTTCGAGATGAACATTCCACCGAGAAGTGCCATCCCTGCCCCGAGCGTCGTCGTCTGTACCTGATCGAGAAAATACCGCCATGACCTGTAGATCGAAGGCTGCATGGCAAAAATAGCAGCAATGGCAGCACCTACGGGCGATTGGGCATCAATCAGCATGCTCAAATACAGAGCCAATGTGACTGCTATACCAGTCTTTAACACCCTTGCTCCAAATGCCAAGCTAATCCCTCCTGTGACGCAAATACAATGCTGGCACAATTCGCTCATCCGCGAATATACCTTATATTTGCCCAATACCTTATGATTTCAATGAAAAATATGAATGTAGTCATGCCGATCTACTATATAGAATTCAGCGACTATTGTCTAGAAGTATTATACCCCATACGATGAGGTATGAAATGATGTATAAAACAAGCTTACATGACCTGCTACAGCATTATACCTCAACATGACGATACTCTGCCAATACGCTTGATTACGATCTGTTCACATCCACCAAGAACCACGAATTCACAAAGGAATATAGGCAGTGGATCTGTTGCACGCAGCAAGAACCTGTTAGAATAACAAGATTGGCATGGGATACATTGAGTTCCTGACCGGTATAGAGTCAGGTTACATAAGGATCGGGGGATTACCGCTCGTGGAAGGCTTCATACAACGGCTGCAGCAATGGCCACGCAATGTGCGATTGTTCTTTATAGCGAACATGCTTTACCAGATTGGTGGAGGAATGTTCTCTGTTCTATATAATCTCTATATTCAAGGACTAGGCTATTCGGAGACTATGAATGGACGAATCATCAGTGTACAGTCACTGGTGACCGCAATCATGTTCATTCCCGTCGGCCTTCTGGGCGACCGGCTAAGCCGCAAAACACTGCTGATCCTAGGCGCGTGCTGTAGCGGACTTTTATTCGTCGGGCGCTCCTTCTGGGCAGAGGGCTCAGGCATGCTTCTGCTGGCTGGCGTGTCAGGATTATTCGCCGCCTTCGTGCAGGTGCTGGCCATCCCCTTTTTGGCGGAAAGTGTAAGCAAATCCGAACGACTGCGCGTCTTCAGCCTATACTCTTCGATTGTGCTCGCATCACAGATTATCGGGAGTCTGGGTGGTGGGGTATTTGCAGACGGACTGCAATGGGCTGGACTGAATCACATTACTAGCCTTCAACTGGTGCTATGTGTAGGTGGGATTGCAACTCTGCTGTCTTTCATTCCTCTGCTTTATATGTCCGAGGCCCCTAGCAGGGGCAAGATCGTCCAGGCAGCTGCAGCGACAGAGCAAGCCGTGAATACTGTCCGTGCGCCGCAGGAGCAGGGAGAAGCCTCTTCAGCTCCCACGACCCAGACAGTACAGCTACAGCGCAGAGATCAGAATGCGGACGGCTCGAACGATAGGAGGATTATCAGCCAGTTCGTACTGACTCAGCTCCTGATCGGATTCGGGTCTGGACTCGTCATTCCGTATTTGAACCTGTATTTTACGAACCGCTTCAATGCCTCACTCAGCGGTATGAGCCTGCTGATCGCTCTGGGACAAGTCATGACCATCGTCTCCATGCTAATCGGTCCATATCTGGCGGCAAGGCTAGGCTCAGTGAAGGCAGTCGTTTGTTTTCAGGTATTATCGTTGCCTTTCCTGCTCATTACAGGCTTTACGAACCTGCTGTGGGTAGCTTCGATTAGCTTCCTGTTCAGACAAGCACTGATGAATGCAGCTAATCCCATTCACTCCTCGGTCCTGATCGACCGGGTATCCGATCGCAGACGTGGAATTGCCAATTCCATGATGCAGACAGCATTTATGATCGGATGGGCCACCATGGGCCCTGTTCAATCCTATTTGATTACGACGTACGGCACCTACTGGGGCTATGCTATCACCTTTAGCATCACCGGAGTTCTGTATAGCGTATCCTCACTTCTGTATTACTTTATGTTCCGGGAGTCCCGATCTGCTTCACCCGTCCGACCTGGCCACTCGTAAGCCGTACCTTGATTCCATGGGGATGCTGCGCCGAGTTGGTCAGGATGTCCTTGACGATCCCCCGTGTCAGCTTGCCGGTGGCCTGATCCTGCTTCAATACAATGGCCACCTCTAGACCCGGTCTGATGCTTGCTCTGTTCTGTCCATTCATGATTGGTCCTCCTGCAATTATTCTTCTTATTTTAATATAAATTAAACCAAACACTTCTTCACAAGCTTGCTACGCGGTCACAAATCTAATGAACGATGCTCCGTGGCCCGGCCACTATGGGATATCGCCCAAATGAACATATAGCATGTCACCAGGAACATGAAAAACATCCCTGCACCACTCATAAAATGATTGGCTGCCTCTGCATCTGCCAAGAGACTGCTGATCTGTTGGTAGAGAAGCAGAGGGTCCATGACCATATCCCACGTGTTCGCGCGCAGAAATCTTCCTAAATAAATCCCAACAGACGTCAGACCCAGCACAATGAAGGTGAACGTCCAACTGAGCAGCACTCCATAGCTATGACGGACAAGCTGCCGTACCGATTCCAGCGAGAAGTAGCCGAGCATGATTCCACAGAAGCCCACTAACATCATGGGCAGCAGATGGCTCCAGAATGTAATCTGCATCCAGAAGCGCCCTTCCGCTACCCAAGGCTGCCTCACTACATGCAGCATATCCGTAATTAGATAAGGGGTATTAGGGTAAAAAAACAGCCAGATGGCTCCGGCAAGCGACAGATACACCGTACGCAGCAGCCCTTTACGAGAGGCATAGCCTACATCCAGCAATACAGCGAAGATGACCGGAATCAATGCCAGCAACATATTCCATGATACGAAGCGATATGCAGGTGCCCCGGAGGGAAGCTGCACCCGAATCGCCCACACCGTGCTCACCACTGCTACTAAGATGATGACCAGTAGGGCACTCAGCTTTCGGGGGTAATTCATAGCTCTCAATTTTGCGTACATAGCTCCTCCTCTAACCTTTGCCGCAGAATGATAACAATAACTCGATTGTCTCACTCCCAGCCTTTCAATAGAACGCGATGCTTCGGACAGTGTACAACAATTGGTCCTGTTCGACAACGCTCCCAGACCACTCCTCTTATCTTACCCCTGTCATGCAGCAACAAAAAACCGTAGGCTCCGAGTGACGGAGAATACGGTTGTTATTGTGTGTAGAATAACTATTTGCGGAGCGCGGATACGATCTCCCGTGAACGGTGAAGCTCCTTGTTCTTCGTTCCAAACACCACGACCAGAAGCATAACAACACCCAATGCAGCACTAATGACACATGCCAGATTCATTAAATCAGGCCCACCAATATCCAGCAAGAAGCCGTTCAGCGCATTTCCCATAATTCCAGCAACGCCCACGAAGACCATGCTGAAAATACTTTGTCCAGTCGCCTGCATACTCTTGCCCGATACTCGTGCTACATATTCTACTGCCGCAATATAGAAGAAGCCAAAAGACAGTCCATGCAGCGTTTGTACCCCGATCATGACATAAGGATGCGGGAATACGATCTGAATGGCCCAACGCAGCATATATGCGATAGCAGCCAGCAGCATCGTACGCTCCAGTCCCATTCGCTTAATCACCTTCGAAGCAATCAACATGGACGGCACATTCGTAATGGCCGCTAGCATCATAGCGAGACCAGCCAGATTATCCGAGCCCCCAGCGATACGGAATGCCAGCACAAAATACGTATTAAAGGCCGTCAGCGTCTGGTTCAGCAAGAGCGAGCCAGCAAGGAAGAACAGGAATATACGGTTCCCGAGCAGCTCCTTAATCCCCTCCGTAAAAGATTTGCGCAGCGAATGATCCTCCTCCGCTTTGCGTGGCAGCAGGAGAGCAACTGCAGCCGCCAGCCCATTTAGCACCAGATAGGGAATCCAGATATTCGATACATCTGATAAAGACACGAGCCAGCCGCCAGCATAGCTCCCGATCGCAAAGCCGAGACTTGCCAGCAGCCGAATGCTGCCATACGTAACTCCCACCCGCTGGGCGGTTACTATGGCATAAGAGTCTGCAATCGGAGCCTGCGTAGCCGCAAAGACCGTAATAATACTATATACAAGCATAATAATCAGAAATGATTGGGATTGATAAAACAACACCATGATGCCTGGCACCGCTACGCTAAGAATAAGGACAAGCCTCATCTGCTGATAACGGTCCGCGATCACTCCCCACACAGGCTGTGCAAAGATGGATACCAGCGTGCCGACCGCCATAATGACGCCCACATCACTGCTTGTCAGACCATTATTCACTAGCAGCAGCGTCAGATAGGGGCTGAATGATCCGCTAGCCAGTCCAATGAATAGGTAAAAGCTTCGTAATTTGTATAATTGACCGCTCTGCATAAGCTGTAAGCTTCCTCTCCGCAACCCACCGTTGTTGCTCGCTACTACAACATATCTCTCTATCTGCATATCATACCTGATTCTGCCTGCCATGAATACAGCATATGTTACACATTCTGCGAACTCACTATGAGCTGCACAAAAAGAACCGAAGACGAGTATACGTCCCGGTTCCATACGATGATAGGGTGAACTTGACGCGTGGGTACAGTCTCTTATATCACCTGTGCATCTCCTTCTCTGACGCCTCATAGGAATCCAGTATAGTGCTCAGCACACCTGGAAAGCGCGCTTCCAGATCCTCAGCACGCAAGGATATAAAGCGCTGGGTACCCTGAATGCGCGTGCGGACAATCCCTGCTTCTCGCAAGGTGCGCAAGTGGTGGGAGAGCGTCGACTTGGCAATAGGTACAGTAAAGCTGCTGCAGGCCTGTTCACCGCTGTGCCGGATATCACGGACGACAGCCAGACGGATCGGATCGCTCAAAGCATATAATACGGTGGACAACACCAGGTCCTCCCGCGACGGATGATGGAGCTGCTTCATAATCATACTTCTCCTTAGTTGTGATTAAGAGAAACGCTTACTTCACTTCCACATTGAATTTTAGCGGATTCCATGATATATTTCAAATGTTCGATAACTATAGAACAATAAAATTAAGAAAAAGAGTGGTGAGACTGTGAACTCCGTTCCAACAGACAGCACAATTACAGAACAGCAAGCAGCATCGGAAAGCGGCCTTCAACGTGAAGGATTGCTGACTCTTTTGCTCGGGTTCGCTGTCATACTTGTCATTATGAACACAGCCATGTTCAATCTGGCCCTGCCTGATCTGACGAAGGCTTTCAGCCTTACTTCTACGATTACCTCGCTAATCGTGACTGGCTATTCGATTACATTTGCCATCTCCTCCATTACATTCAGTCGCCTGTCGGACTTTCTACCGTTACGTCGGCTGATGACGATCGGACTGCTGACCATTGGCCTTGCTTCGATTGCGGGGTTATTTGCCACGAGCTTCTGGCTTGTACTCGCCGTGCGAATTATTCAGGCTATGGGAGCTGGAGCCATCATCTCCTTATCCATGGTACTGTTCACGCGCTACATTCCGCTCTCGCGAAGAGGCAAAATGATGGCCGCCATCATGTCATCGGTATCGCTTGGCCTAGGTCTTGGTCCTGTCGCAGGCGGCGCCATCGTAGAATATATGGGCTGGCGATATCTATTCGGTGTTACCGCATTAATTCTAATCGTACTCGCATTCCTGTACCCTCTTCTTCCTAAGGAGAAGCCAGCACGTGGTAAATTCGATGTTATTGGCGCATTACTAGTCAGTGTTAGTACGACAGCCCTGCTGCTGTTCCTGACCAATAAATCCTGGCTGATGCTGCTTGCGGGCGCACTTGGTCTCGTGCTGTTCATTGTCCGCATTCGCCGGACACCAGAGCCGTTCGTTCAACCAGCCTTATTCGCTCAGAATAACTATATGCTGCTGATTGTGATCGGGATTACGTCCTATCTGTGCAGCTTCGCGACGCTATTCCTGATACCGCAGATTCTGGTGCATCATTATGAGATGACGGCGAGCCATGCCGGATTCATCATTTTCCCGGGATCATTGCTGGCAGTTATCGTATCGCGCAAGGTCGGCTCAATCATTGACCAATACGGAAATGCAGCCATTCTAAGATATGCACCACTTGTCATATTGACCGCAGTGCTGCTGTTCGCACTATTTGCAGGACATTCCTGGCTGTCGATCCTGTTCGTGTATATGGTAATGAGCTTGGGCTTCACCATGCTCTCAAGCAGTGTATCCAATGAGATTTCACGGATTCTGCCGGGATCGCAGATTGGTTCTGGTATGGGACTGTTTCAGTTACTGCAATTTTTCTCAGGTGCATTCAGCGTAGCATTGGCCTCCAGTGCCCTGGAATGGCAGCATCATCTGAGCTTGTCCACAGCGTTCTCCAACATCTTCTGGGGTCTACTGCTGATAGCGATCCTGTCTGTGGTAGCATCCTACCGATATATGCAAAATGTAACTGCTTCACTCCGTTGCTCCCGCAGCTCGCTTGAAGCATAGAATGCGTACCTTGACCAGATCAAATATGAGTATGCCGCAGCAAGCGGGGAGCAAATGAATCAAATATAGGCCTCGCGCGTAAAATTGCACAAGCGGCCATCCAGACGCTCCTTCAGAAGATATCTGAAGACAGCGCAGGATGACCGCTTGTGCTATATTCGGGTCTTTGTAGTGTTACTTTATAGAGTGAACGGGCTGAATAAGGTCATTCAGCGAATACACCGTGAGCTTCGGCATCTGCCCTTCTTGGACTGTAGCTTGCTTCTGTCCCTGCTCCTGCTTCTGCCCCTGTCCCTTGTCCACAGAGTAACCCTGAGGAACCGCTCGTGGTCTGAAGCCAATGAGCTTGGTCTCTCCTGGGAGCAGATCGAAGTTATTATCTGTGAACATGCCATCCACCTCGGCAGACAGCCAGACATATTTAGCCAATACATCTGACTGCACGCTGAACCAGTGGACATCATCATCCGCCCACCATGTTGATGAAATTTTCGCCGCATGGGTGAAAAGGGAAGCCTTGTCAGGCTGATCAGACGGGTCAAACAGACCAGCCAACTCACGAACCGTAATCTTTGGAGCAGGTAACAGAGTAGACTGTAATGGGGCAAGCAGCTGCTCGCGACGGTCCAATACGGTGCCGTCCTGCTCCAACGCTGCAACGAGCACATATTCGACTGCACCTCGGCCCTGCAGCAGTTCATGAATAGACAGTGTGCTCGCCACAGTCGCTCCCAGCTTCGGAATCTCTACAGATTGTGTCCGTTCCTCGACCAGGCCGTCGCGAATGTGGTAGAGAGCTACACGAAGTGTCCCTTCGAGCGGCTCAAGCGTATCATTAATCAGATGGATGGAGATGATGTTACGGTGCTGATCTTCAGCCTGCTCTGAATCCTCTGTCAGTAGCTCGATAGACAGCATGATGTCCTTGAAGGAGCGCTTGATCGTATATTGAGCTGCCTTCCAGCGACCGTAGTAATCCATGCTTGCCCAGGAAGCAACCGGCCAACAATCGTTCATCTGCCAATACAGTGTCCCCATACAATAGGGCTTGCGTCGTCGATGCGCTTCAATGGCCATGCCCATGGCATCAGCCTGCAGAATCTGGCTCATATGCATGAAGGATACGAAGTCGCGCGACTCCTGCATATAACGATCCATGTAGGTCTTGATCAGCTGGTTACCTCTGCCATTCTTCTGATGGGCAAGCATCACCTCAGATTCCAGTGCAAGCTCCTGCTCCTCTGCATAGGTACGAACCGTCCGATAGTCCGGGAAAGACTGAAATCCATACTCACTCATAAATCTGCCTACATATTTACTGTAGTTATCGAAGGGCTCTGAATTGTGCCACACTCCCCAATAATGGATGTCGCCTTCGGTGGAATCATTTCTCGTATGTTGTCTGTCATCACCAGTCAGGTCAACCAAGGGTGAGGATGGCCAGTACGGTATCTCCGGCATGAGCTCCTGCACCCGATCTGGTAGTATTTGATGGAACACAGCCTCATAATCCGCCCAGAGCTGCTCCCGCTGCTCGTGAGTGAACGACTGCTTCCAGCCCCATCCGCGTTCCTCCACATAATGTGACCAGGCCGAATCAATTTCATTATTGCCACACCATAGAGCGATGGATGGATGATGACGTAGACGCCGGAGCTGATCGGCCGCCTCCTGCTTCACACTATGGAGGAAGCGCTCATCTCCTGGATACATGGAGCAGGCGAACATGAAATCCTGCCAGACCAAAATGCCATGCTCATCACACAGGTCATAGAATACATCTGCTTCATAAATGCCTCCCCCCCAGACGCGCAGCATGTTCATATTGGACTCCACAGCGGAACGAATCTCATGCAAATAACGATCCGAAGTGACCTCCGTTACGAAGCTGTCGTTAGGAATGTGGTTAGCCCCTTTGCAGAAGACCGGGATTCCGTTCAGCTCCAGATAAAAGCTGGCTCCTGCCTCATCCCGCTCGCGGACCAGACGAACGGATCTAAGTCCCGTGCGCACCTCATGCTCGGACAACAGCTCAGTACCTTGCTTCAGTGTTGCCCTGAAAGTATGTAGCTTCGCCTCGCCCAGACCTCTGCTCCACCATAGCTCGGGCTCCCGAATATCCATCGGCAGCTCCAGAACATGCTGGCCCGGAGGCAGATTCACCTCCATAGACCATTCCCCGCCTGCGCCACTTACCAACAGCTGTCCTGCAACAGCTTCCGTACAGGCTACCTCCACCAGTGCCGTCAGCTTCGCCTCTGCTGCCGTGACCTCATCCTGACGAATACAGAAATCCGTCAAAGACGCAGTAGACCAGCCCTCCAGTCGCACCTCACGCCAAATACCGCTGGTGACGAAGCGTGGCCCCCAATCCCAGCCATAATGAAACGGAGCCTTGCGGGCAAAGACGCTAACCTTCCTGCTACCAAGCTCCCCTAGCTCAGATTGATCATTCGGCGCAGGCAGCTCATATCCCAGCTTCTCCAGCTTGGGCAGATCCTCTTGGATCGGAGAGCGAAATCGCACAAGCAGCGCATTTTCACCAGGTGTCAGATATGCTCGAATATCTACCCTCCAGATTCTGAACATGTTATCGGCCGTCAGCACCTGCTGGCCATTCACGTAGACATTCGCATAGGTATCCAGTCCTTCAAATACAAGCTCAAGCACATCCAGCTGCAACCAATCCGAATCTACATGAAGAGTTGCTGCATATTCCCAATCCTGCTTATCCACCCACTGCAGTCTGTGCTCATTGGTCCCATAGAATGGATCATCGATTCGACCGCTCTGAAGCAAGTCCGTATGCACACACCCGGGAACTTGTGCCGGAAGCCACTGCTCCTCATCAGCACTCTTGAAGCTCCATGCCGTAAGATTATGGATCATTTTATTCATGAGTAACCTCCCGAATCTGGAAATGACGTTGGAGAACTAGGTTTAATTGAATAACAAAAGGATAACAACCACACCTAAGCAAGCGTATTCAAAAATAACATTTAGGATAATTACATAACAAATTATAACTAACGTTATCCAAAGGTCAATACCAGATAAGAAAAAAGCCTGGATACGACATGCTCAACCATGCCTACCCAAGCTAATCACATCGAACAGATCCAGCCATTTCCTACGACACCTCTGTAAACATCCATATATCGCTATGTGAGACGCACTGACGGCATATATGTATCCCTCAGCACCAGCTCTGCGTAGATCGACTTACGTTCAGGGGCTGAATCCGAATTAAGAATACGCCACAATAGCTGATCTACCGCCCGCTTGCCTAGCAGCTCCTGATCCACCTTGACGGTAGCCGCTAGTGGAAGCTCCATATGAGTATGGTCGAAGCCCGTCACGCCGCACATGGCAGGGGCATATACACCGCGCTCCTCTAGAATGCCTAGAACAAGCTGGGCTGTCACATCGTTAACACAGACGAAGAGCTCAGGTAATTGATCAAGCGGCAACGTTCGCAGACTCTCCTCCAGACTTGTATCCCCTAACCCCAGCAGGCTTTCTTTCTGTACAAGTGGGGTACCCGATGTATCAATTGCACCCTGTGCACCGAACATGCCATGCACACCCACGATCCCCTGCTGCTCCAGCACCATACGGTAAGCCAACCAGCGCTCGTAGAAGCTCGGAGCCTCCTGAATGCGGCCCACGAACTGTAAGCTACGATAACCCCGAGCAAGTATGGCACGTACCAGCTCTCCCATTCCGCTTGTATTGTCAGTGAATATCGTATCCGCCCGCACGGTCGGGTCCAGATGGTCCACCAGTACTAACGGAATGTCCATGCGGCTAATGCTCAGCAGAATGCTCGTGGATACGGTACCGACCGTAATAATCCCGCGGATCGCCTCCGGATTCAGTAGCGTGAACATATCTTCCGAGGTCGGCTCAGTCAGCGTCAGAACGTCCAGCCCCTTTTGGTTCAGCCGCTGCGAGATCCCCTCAAAGATCGGGCCCCAGTATCGAGACTCCCTGTTCTGATGTCGAATATTCGGAAATAAAATCATTACTGTTCCCTGCCAACCTCCGGTCAGCTCATCCTTCAATTCGATGCGCCCTGCTCTACCCTCGGTTCGAAAATAGCCCATTTGCCCGGCCAGATTCACGATCGCAGCCCTCGTCTCCTCACTGACCCCTGACTTGCCTGCCAGAGCTCTTGATACAGCGAATTTCGACACTCCTGCAGTGTCGGCTATTTCCTGAAGTGTCACTTTTTTGCGCATCATATCACCTGTCCTGATTCACGATTGCATATGTACTCATAACTTGCTTCATGGTAGCATATTTTTCTTACAAGTACCAAACAAGTTTGCAAACAATCCCTTGACTGTTAGGTTATTTTTATTTACAATACCCTTGTTGAAAGCACTTACATTGTATTTATTAACAATATCATATGAGGGGGAACAAGTATGGGCAAATCGACAACCTGGCGTTATCTGGCCGTCATGCTGGTGTCGGCAAGCTTGCTGGTAGGCACCGCTTGCAGTAACGGCAGCAGCTCTTCTGCTGTAGAGGACGATCCAAATGATACAAGTCCTTTGACACTTACTTACTTCAGTGGCGAAGCTAATCCGAATTGGAACAATATGAAGGATGCTATTGGTCAGGAGTTTACTCGCAAGACTGGCGTCACCGTGCAAGCAGAGTTTGCTGTGAATGGTAGCGGTCAGGACAAATTCGCCCTGATGGCCGCTAGTGGAGATTATCCAGATATCGTATACCCCAAGGATAATGTAGGCAAGCTGGTCGATGCAGGAGCTCTTATCGACCTGACCGATCTGATCGAGGAGCATGCTCCTAATATCAAGAAGGTATATGGGGATTATTTTAACCGTATCAAATATAGTCTGGACGATCCTGCCATCTATACGATCCCTACGAACATGGGCGTAGACCCTGTGACCTTTGACGCAACAGGCGGCTTCGAGATTCAGCATCAGGCCTTGGAGAAGCTGGGATATCCCAAGATTAGGACCGTCAAGGATTTCGAGAATGCACTGCGAGCTTATGTCGAGAAATATCCCACCACGAATGGACAGCCCACCATTCCCCTGTCACTGGATGCCGATGATTGGAAAATCATGATTACCGTCACGAACCCTGCTGCTCAGAGCACTGGCGCCCCCGATGACGGCGAATACTACATTGACCCCAAGACCTACGAAGCGAAGCTACACTACCGGCGCCCAGAAGAGCGTGAATACTTCCGCTGGCTGAATCATATGTACAACGAAGGCTTGCTCGACAAAGAGACCTTCGTACAAAAGAGCGATCAATATAAATCCAAGATTGCCAGTGGCCGTGTCATCGGCCTGATCGATAAGGAATGGAACTATCAGGATGCGGAGAATGCACTGAAGGCTTCGGGCCTCGATGAGCATACGTATGCCCATTTCCCGGTGACGCTCACTGAAGAGTATGATGACCCTTCCTTCCAATCCATTGGCTTCGACACTGCTTATGGCATCGGCATTACGACCAGCAACAAGAACCCCGTTCGTACTATTAAATTTCTCGATTTCCTGTCCTCTGACGAAGGCCAAGTACTACGGCAATGGGGTATAGAGGGGCAACATTATAATGTCGTGGATGGCAAGCGTGTCATTCCACCAGACGTGCAGGAGCGGAAAAGCAATGACAACCTGAACTTCCAGAAGGAGACTGGCATCGGACTGTACTGGAGCTGGGGTGCACAGTATGGCGACGGGATCAAGGACCCAACTGGCAACTACTACACGACGAATTATCCTGAGCTGATCACTGCTAACTATAGTGAAGCCGAGAAAAAGTCACTCAAGGCCTACAACGCTACCACCTGGAAAGATCTGTTCAAGACCGAAAAGGATTTCCCTGTCAAGGAATGGGGAGCCGCCTACAACATGCCTGTTCCTACCGATACTGACTACAATGTCATTTATCAGAAAGCGCAGGATATTATGAAGAAACGTATTCCCGAAGCGATCCTTGCACCACGGGACAAATTTGACGAGGTATACGACACCATGCTGAAGGAGTTCGACAATGCGGGTGTGCCGAAGGCTGAGGCTACCTACACCGAGCTGATCAAGAATCGTCTCAAGCTCTGGAATGGTGAGGAATAGCTGGAGCTGTAAGCTCGAAGATTTTTCCTTTATAACATCAATTAAGGACCGCACCGTTGCAGAATGTCTGCAGGCGCGGCCCTTTTCTTTATTCTCCAAGCTAATCTGATACTCCGATGAACCGAGGTTCGGTCCTTCATGATGACAGATAACCCAAAACTAGCCGAATGGGGTTCAATCACAGTTATAGCGCCGCAAGCTCGGTAAGTGCCTCTTCCTGATCCCGCTCGGGATTCAACCTCGTGATGAGCTCTGCCGTAATCACTTGCCCTTCAAAAACGTCACGGACACCCTCGGCTTCCAGCTCCAGCTCATAGTAGTCGTTTGCCCAATCCACGTAGACCTCTGGTGTGTCGTACATCGTGGACAGCAGCCAAGAAGCTCCTGAGTCTATGCCTTCCGGCACGATCACTGGCCCTGCAGACCAGTTCGCAGCCCCTACCAGCCGCCAGTAACAGAAGGTGACCTCTTCTGGCTCCAATGCATCATCCTGCAGATGCTGCATCAATTCAGTCGGCATTCCATCATACATCCCGGGCCACATACCGTACTCTTCCTGTGCATGCGGACTGAGCTCGGATTCATGGTCAAAGCCTTTGATAATCGTGCCCTCAGGTGCAAAAATAACATACATATGATTGCCAGACCCGTCATCCACCTTGACCAGCGACACCCCTTCTGCCCATGCAGGCTCATACGTATAGTAGCGCAGCCACTCCTCATCGCACAGAATGATATCCAGCAGGGCCAGTACTCTCAGGTTGGTCTGCAATTCCTTGGGGTGTGTAATTGTATTAGACAATGTTGACATTCTGTTGCCTCCGCCATCTCGCATATTTACTCACATTCTTGTTTCTTAGAATTTTCTCAGAATCTCCTTAGATTTTGATTTAAAAGTGATTAAACTCTCTTTAGATGACCTTCTACTTTCTATTAGACTCTTCTTTTTCTTTTAGACACCTAATACTCTTGTAGAAATAATATCTCTTATTCTCGTACCTCGGGCCATATTAAATATAAGTATAGAGCCGCACCAAGTAGGAAGCTCTATCGAAACCTATGGAGACCTATGGAGACCTATGGAGACCTATGAAGACCTATCAAGACCTGTCGACCGCTGTTAGGCTTCCTGTTCTTTACGGTCGCTCTCATTTTGTCGGCTTTTCTATAACCCACAGACAGGTACTGTCCGGCAATGGCACAGGGTTCGCCTTCTCGTCCCTCAAGTCGATCCGCTCCTGAAGTGCCTCCGTATAGCCTGCCTGCAGATAATGCTCTGCTACCAAAATACCTGCCTCTTCCCCGAGGGTCTCATGAATGAACTTCCGATAACCGGACGGTGTCAGATAGCCGAATTGCTCCTGCACCTCGTGTACATAAGCCTCGGCACCCCAGGTATATGTATAGAGGAACTCCATCGCATCATTCACAGGCAGCTCCACCTCATCATCACCTAGCACCGTATATTCAATCTTCCTGCCTGCAAAATCCTTCGCATAGCGCTCAAGCCAGCGTACACCATCAGCTTCCAGAAAACGAATACGTCTACGCTGCTCCAGCGGCTCGGTCATGATGCCATCTCGAATGATGATCCTCCCACCCGGGGCAAGGACCCGGTACGCACTACGCAATGCATCGGCTACAGTGAGCAGGTTGAATTTGTGGCCGTCCCGCTCAATATACGAATATAGCTCATGCAGTATGGATGAGAAAATGATCGTATCCACGCTTCCAGGCTCAATACTGCTCTCCAGTTGAAGCGCATCTCCCTTCATGACCTGCCACTGATGCCCCTCCAACTGCTTCTTGCGCTCTAGCGCCTCAATGACATTCGTTGAAATATCAATCCCTACAGCCTGCACATCAGGCAACTCCTGCTCGATCAAGTCCAGCAGCACACCACCGCCTGGTCCGATATCCAGTACGCGAGTCCCGGAAATGTAATCCAGCATGACCCGCTTGTAGTCTACTGTCTGGTTCATGTCCGCGAGATAGCGCTCCTCGTTGTGGAAACGGTCATACGCATCTCGACGCAGATCAAACAAATCAAAGAGCAGCAACACTGCCTGCTCATAGAGCGGAGTCTTCTCTGCCTCAATACAAAATTCGATCAGCTTGTTGGCTGCGGGCGAGAATTCAAAGTTAACAAATACGGTGTCTGAGAGCGACGGAGGCTGCTTTAGCTGATAATGCAGGTGAGGATTGTCCGGCTGCTGCCCGTTCAGGATCTCCTCCCAGCTCAGTTCACGCAAAAATTTCTCGATCATTCGCTTCTTATACACATTAATGTGCTTCTGCCCTTTGTAATCGTAGTAGATCATGTTCATGAACAGTTCGAAGCTGATATGCCGAAGCTGTTGACTCCATCTGCCTGTAAATTCATCTGCCGCATAGGCGCTGTTGTTCATGAATGAAGCTTCAGCCCCATGCCTATCATTAAGGGACACCGCATGCTCCTGCGACTGCGGCTTCGTCTCCAGTTCTGTCAAATCCAATCCCGTTGAGCCCGATACGACTGAGTCACTTACTGCTGTGCCGGATACGTCTGAGTGGCGCAGCGCCAGCAGGAAGATCTTCACGACCTCCTCCAGAGAGAAATTCTGCAACGCGGATTCCACGTACCATAGTGTCTTGTCTTGCATATCCGCGAGAGCAGGAATAACACCTTCTATCTGTTCCAGTTGGGCAAATGCTTGACCAAACGCTTCGCCCCCTTCAATAGATGCACTACGTAAACGCATGAGGCGCTCTCGAATCGTCCAAGCCACCTCCCGCTCACCTGCTGCAATACTACAGATGAGTTGCTTCACTTCGGGCTGTACCCGCTCCCACAAAGCCAGATCCACTGCTCCGATGATACAAGCGTTTAGTGGAAGCAATACCGAATCCAGCTCATCCGCTGAGAGATACCCTTTCTCTACAAGTTCTATCAAAGGCTCATGGGCCGAGAAGGGAACCTCTCCCCGGATGTATTGACCAATCAGGCCATGAGTAGCGATCAAGCGCTCCACCACTATATCCTTAGTCTGGTCTGCTTCGATCGGATCAGGGATACCCTCCCGCAGTCGCTGCCTAGCAGCTCCCTCGCCTCGACCATACCGTGCATATAGCTGGGCTGAACCCTCATTATGCACGAACAAATTGATGCCATGAGCTTGCCAGGCCAAGCGTTGGCGCAGCGTACCGCCTTTCGCTGTCTCTGCCCAGATCAGCACCTGCTCTACCAATTCCTTGACCCAGAAGGACAGCTGCATCGCCTCAAGCAGACGCAGTGAACGCTCCACATAGTCCAGCACCGGATTGACTTGCCCTTGCAGTTCCTCCAAGGATTCGATACGCTCATAGTTCACGACTCGCTCCTCAGCCGATGCCAGTAGCTGCAGCCAGCTATGTTGCCCCAACGATGCGGGATCTCCCGAACGGTAGGCAGCAATTGCCTTCAGTGACCGTAACATCTACTCATCCCCTCCCCTTCATTTCTCTCCGTCTAATATAGCGGCAATCAAGCGCTTCTGGTGGCTAGGTAGATCCGCAGGCAGATGCATCCTGTCGCAGAACATAGCCTCAGATATTTCGCTATTGGCCTGGAATGTCCCACCGGTCACGATGCCTCTATACACCAGTTCAACCCGTCCTGGCTTCGTGCTGTAGATCGCCCGCTCCAGTCGGGTAATCGTCACCTTGAATTGCGTCTCCTCCCATATTTCTCGCTCCAGCGCCTGCTCCGGCTTCTCCATCTCCATCCAGCCCCCCGGGATTCCCCAAGGCTCCTTGTCACGATACGTGTGCTTCAACAGCAGGACCTCTCCTGCATCATTCGTGATCACCCCAAGGACAGCAACGAGGAATTTATGCTGTGTCCGGTATACAATGGTATTCTTCAAGCCCTTCAGTGGCATGTGACGATACATATAGACCAGCCAGTCTCTTGGAATGCGTCGAATCAGTCGTGCCAGCATACAACACCTTCATTCATGTGGTTTCCCAATCCATTTTGAATATTACTAATTTTCAGATTGAATAGGCTCCGATTACATTTTGATTTTACCGCTCGGGCTGTACTCTATACCAATACGAATATCGATCCCGGAAGCCCATACTTTCATACAATTGCAGAGCAGGCCTGTTATCAGCCAGCACCTGCAAATAAGCATATTGTGCACCTTGAGAAGCTCCCCAGCGCAATAGATGAAGCAGCAATTGACGCGCATGGCCGCGTCTGCGGAACACAGAATCAGTCCCGATCTCGTAGATTCCCAGACCTCCGCCAGCAACTACTCCAAGTCCACAGGCTACAGGGATTCCCTCCACATACAGCAACATATAACCTGCATTGAGACCCGAATGACGCAGCAGTCTCTGCTTTACCTCCAGATACTTGTCACTTAGCCCACTGAGACGTACGACCGTCTCTAGCCACAACGGATTCAATTCCTCGAATATCGTAACCTTGTATCCCGCAGCATCAAGACACTGGGCATGTGAGTGCCCTATATTTAGCAACGTGAGTGGCACAGGCCCAGCCAGATCCATGCTTTGCACACGAGACAGATCCGTCTGAACATAGCCACGGGCCTCAAGTACAGCATCTAGATTGGACGGCTCTGTATACGGTGTTATTTTGAATATGGTTGGCAAGCCAGCCTGCTGATAGTACTGCTCACATCGGTTTATTTTGTCATCTAAATGCTGTATGTCATTTATATGCTGTGTGTCATTTATACTCTGTGCGTCTTTCTTTGACCCGGCATACAACGGGCTTATGGAATTAGAGCGCTTCGTGTAGCCTCCAGCGAATCTGAGCAGCCATCCGTCCAGCTCCAGCTGCTTCAGCGCAGGCCAACTCTGCAAAGACTGTTCTTCTAAGAATTTATACACCTGAAATCCCCCATCCATTTCTGCAGCACGATGCATCATCCGTGAATAGACCCTGAACCATGCAACACATCGGCAAGAGAAGCATCATCGCTTCTATGCTGCTATGCAGAAGTCGTAATCGGAAGTGCAAGAAGCCTATACAAAGAATTAATATACATTAATATGAATAATAATTCAAAATGGAAAAGAGTATTCTTTCCCATATTATACAGGGCCTCTGAATGCGTCGGCAAACTCCGGCTTTCGCACAGCAACGGGAATAGGATGAGCTACCCAATGAATATACATGCTGTAGCGGAGGCTATGCATGATTCCAATGTCAGGCTTATAGCGCTTGACCAACACTCGGTGCTCAGGGGGAGAATACGATTGCCAACCATTAGCCTATGTATGATCGTCAAAAATGAGGAAGAGGTGCTCGACGGCTGTCTCAGCTCTGTCGCGGACCTCGTGGACGAGATTGTCATTGTGGATACAGGGTCCGATGACCGGACCAAGGAAATTGCTGCACGATTTGGCGCCAAAATTGTGGATTTTGTCTGGAGAGATCATTTTGCGGATGCCCGGAATTTTGCCTTCGACCATGCCACCCAGGAGTACATTCTCTGGCTTGATGCAGACGATGAGCTACTGGAGCCCGATCGGATCAAGCTGCGGGCGTTGAAGGAGAACCTTCCTCCTTCTGTCGATGCTGTGTCAATGTTCTATAACACTGGCTTCAATGCCCAAGGGGAGGTCAGCTTCCAGTTCCGACGTCACCGACTGGTCAAGCGTGCCTGCAACTTCAGATGGTTCGGGGCCGTTCATGAGTATTTGCAGGTGGGCGGTAACATCTTCACCACCGACATTGCTATATCGCATCGCAAATTCAAGAAGACTGCTACAGAGCCTTCAGGTTCGGTTGGGCGTAATCTGCGCATCTATGAGCGGATGGCTACTGAGGGTAGAGAATTCACTCCGCGGGACTTGTTCTATTACGGCAATGAGCTGCGGGAGCATGGTCAGCACGAGAAGGCGTTGGAGATCTATGAGAAATTCCTTGCCACCAAGCAGGGCTGGATTGAGGATGAGATTCGAACCTGTCAGCATATGGCGGATTGCAAGGCTGCACTCGGGAACCAGGAAGAGGCCGTCCTGACGAGCATGCGTGCACTTCTCTATGATCGTCCACGGCCAGATGCGAGCTGCACGCTGGGAGATCATTTTATGCGCAAGCAGAAATATGCAGCTGCCATCTACTGGTATGAGCAGGCCTTATACTTTGAACACCGGGAATTACCCGGCTTTCACCACAAATCACTCACGACTTGGTATCCCTATCTTCAGCTCTGTGTCTGTCACTGGCAATTGGGAGACAAGGAAGCCTCCCGAAGCTGCAATGAGAAGGCTGCCAGCTATCATCCCGAGCATCCTAGCATTGTCTCTAATCAGAAGCTGTTCGAGGGGTCCGCTACCTAATCGCAGCGAGTGAAGGCAGACAGACACAGATAGTGATAAACATACAGATACGGATACACAAGAGAATTATCCCGGCATCCACCAAATGATACCCGTCATGTAGATTGTAGAAGCAGGTGTATGCTTAATGAACTTATTTCAATAAGCTAGGGCTACTCACAAAGTAATACATGATTTAACGCTTTACTGGAAAATAGACAAAAGAAGCTTCTAAGCGCATCAATTGGCTTAGAAGCTTCTTCGCTTTAATCCGTAGCATAGCTTTCAGGTTGGATACTGGACACAACCTGCTTTGTACTTAAACCAGATCAGTTAACGACAATTTCTACCAGCAGAGGTGTGGCTGGATCAAGGGCATCACCGTCAGGTATAGTGATCGTTGTCGTTGTGATGGTTGAAGTCTCAGCTAATTGAGGGACACCATTGACATATAGAACGTAGTACGCGAAGGTGGCTGGGAAAGCCGTTGCTGCTGTCCCGGCATCGTTCGTGAAGCTGGTAGCAGCAATAGCGAACGTTGCACCTGTTCCAGTACCATCACCAAAAGTTGCTGCGAACTTTCTGGACGCCTGGAAGGGAGGAGTAATTGGCATTATGACTCACCTCCTTTCTCTGTACCAAATTATGCTTGGTAAATGAGAAAGGGACGGCAGAAGGATGAGATGAAAAGACTATTTTTATAGCTTATATAAAAGATTCACTTATTCATGGAACAATAATAGCTGTAAAGCTAACGGTCTCCAGAATAATCGGGGTGCCTGCAAAAATGACCCCACCTCCATCATTTAAAGTTAATGTGGAAGTAATAACACTATAGAAACTTCCCTCCTGTAAAATTCCATTTATATACAAATTATTATAACTGTTTGCTTCGAGTCCACTGAATGCTGCGACAGGGTTTCCTGAATCATCTGTAAAGTCTGTTGCTGGAAAAGCTACGGTAGTCGATAAATCAATGTCATTCGTAGGGGTAAGGAAGAATCTGGACGCTGCCGGAATAATACTAACGCTAGTTACAGAGGGCCCTGTTGGTCCCGTACTACCTGTGGCTCCCGTTGCTCCAGTTGGGCCCGTGCTACCTGTGGCACCCATTGTCCCGGTTGCTCCCGTAGATCCCGTGCTACCTGTGGCACCCGTTCCTCCAGTAGCTCCGGTAGCCCCTGTACTGCCTGTTGCGCCCATGGCTCCGGTGGCTCCTGTAGATCCCGTGCTGCCTGTTTCGCCCGTCGATCCTGTAGCCCCGGCAGATCCTGTGTTGCCTGTAGCACCCGTCGATCCGGTGGCTCCCGTGGTCCCTGTACTGCCTGTAGCGCCCGTTACTCCGGTAGCTCCCGTAGATCCCGTACTGCCTGTGACGCCCGTGGCTCCGGTGGCTCCCGTAGATCCCGTGCTACCTGTGACGCCCGTCGGACCGGTTGCTCCAGTTGGGCCCGTGTTACCTGTGACGCCCGTTACTCCGGTGGCTCCTGTAGATCCCGTGCTGCCTGTTTCGCCCGTTACTCCGGTGGCTCCTGTAGATCCCGTACTACCTGTTGCGCCCGTTACCCCCGTTGCTCCTGTAGATCCTGTGCTACCTGTTACACCTGTTACTCCGGTGACTCCTGTAGACCCCGTACTGCCTGTGGCACCCGTTACTCCGGTCGCTCCCGTAGATCCCGTACTACCTGTTGCGCCCGTTACCCCGGTTGCTCCTGTAGATCCCGTACTACCTGTGGCACCCGTTACCCCGGTTGCTCCTGTAGATCCCGTACTACCTGTGGCACCCGTTACTCCGGTGGCTCCTGTAGTTCCCGTACTACCTGTGGCACCTGTCGGTCCAGTGGCCCCTGTGGTCCCCGTACTACCTGTTACACCCGTCGCTCCTGTTGCTCCAGTGATCCCCGTGCTGCCTGTGGCACCTGTGGCTCCCGTTCTACCCGTTGCGCCCGTTGGACCTGTTGCTCCTGTAGATCCCGTTCTACCTGTTGCGCCTGTCGATCCTGTAGCTCCTGTGGGTCCCGTGCTACCTGTGACACCCGTTGGACCTGTTGCTCCAGTTGGGCCCGTGTTGCCCGTATCGCCCGTGGCTCCGATTGTACCTGTTGGGCCCGTAGTGCCTGCGGCGCCTGTCGGTCCGGTAGCCCCGCTGGGTCCCGTGTTACCTGTGACGCCCGTGGCTCCGGTGGCTCCCGTAGATCCCGTGCTGCCTGTAGCGCCCGTTGGACCTGTTGCTCCTGTAGACCCCGTGTTGCCTATTGCGCCTGTCAGCCCGGTGGCTCCTGTGGGTCCCGTACTACCTGTGACACCCGTTACCCCGGTGGCTCCTGTAGATCCCGCACTGCCTGTTACACCCGTCGGTCCTGTTGCTCCGCTAGGTCCCGTACTGCCTGTTGCGCCTGTCAACCCGGTTGCTCCCGTAGATCCCGTTCTACCCGTTGCTCCCGTAGATCCTGTAGCTCCTGTGGTCCCCGTGTCACCTGTTACACCTGTTACTCCGGTGGCTCCTGTATATCCCGCACTGCCTGTTACACCCGTCGGTCCTGTTGCTCCGCTAGGTCCCGTACTGCCTGTTGCGCCCGTTACTCCGGTGGCTCCCGTAGATCCCGTACTACCTGTTGCGCCTGTCGGTCCGGTGGCTCCAGCGGGCCCTGTGCTACCTGTGACGCCTGTCGGTCCCATAGCCCCAGTAGATCCCGTTCTCCCAGTTACGCCCCTTGGACCTGTAGGTCCGGTAGGCCCCGTCGGCCCTCTTCTACCATGACATCCATGTCGCCCGCGATGGCCATGTGGTCCCGGGGGACAAGCAATAGCATTTCCGTGAGACTCTTCTATTGTGGCTTCTACCTTTATAGGGACGGTAATGAGATTTTTCCGGGGAATAAGCTTGCGTGGTTTTCGAAGAGTAGATTTTCTAATCCTATGCTTGAGCTCTTTCCCTCGTCTGCGGCGGCATCCACATAATATGCTGCTTTTTTTTCTTTTTCTGAGACTGCACTTTTTTTTGAGTCTTGGACTTTTCTTGCATTGATGTTTCTTTCGCATATGTCTAGCTTTCCCCCCTCCAGCTGTGAAATCAATACTGTATACTATGTCATTCACCCACCTCCCGCTCCTATGTGACTGGACAGGAAAAATGTAATTTCTACGGCAAGTTACGTGCTTAGGGGAGCTCGCTGATCATAAAAAACACTCCCCTTACGACAACAGGATTTAGTATTTCACCTGTTTGCCGAAAGGGGAGCATATTACGTATGGATGAAGCCATCTTCTTGCTGTGTGTAATCTGAACTGTGCAATATGAACTGTGGATGACGCACCGTCCTCATTGAACGATTCCTCTGCTTATCTGCCTTATCCCTTCACAGCTCCATCCATCAGCCCATGAATCAATTGCTTCTGGAACAGCAGGATGATGAGCAGCAGTGGCAGTACACTGATGACCGACCCGGACATGATCAGCTCATAGGGCGTCCGCGCACCCGATTCCAGGGCCCGAACAGCGAGAGATACCGTCTGCTCGCCTGGTGAACGCAGCACAATCAGCGGCCACAGGAAATTATTCCACTGATTGACGAAGGTAATAATACCTAGACTCGCCAGGGCAGGCCGCAGGTTTGGCAATACGACATGTGTAAAAATTTTAAACTCTGAGCAGCCGTCAATTCGTGATGCCTCCAGTAGCTCCGTATGAATGCTGTCACAGTATTGGCGCATGAAAAAGATACCGAACGCATTAGCCACATTCGTAATAATGACGCCCCATGGATTATCGATCAGTCCCAGCGAACGGTAGATCTCGAACATTGGAATGATCGTCGTCTCAGACGGGACCATCATGGAGGCAAGTACAATGGCGAAGAGCAGGCTTTTGAAACGGAACTGGTATTTGGCAAAAGCATACCCTGCCAGCGTACAGAAGAACAGCGCTAGTGCCGTATGAATTACGGTAATAAAGAGACTATTGTAGATGACCGTGCCGAACATGCGCTCCTTGAACAGGATGACATAGTTGTCCCATTGCGGGTTGACAGGAATCCACATCGGCGGATTCAGGAAGATATCCCTTCGCTCCTTCAGTGAGGAGCTGACCATCCAGAATAGCGGGAACAACGAAGCGATCGTGATCAGCACGAGGATGGTATAGGCGCTTGCTTTTTTTAGCGTATTTCTGACTCGATATGGAATTCGTGATTCCTTATTATGCATATTTGCTGTTGCTGCTGGCATGGTGTTCTCACCTCCGCTCACTTAGTCTTTGTCTCGGGATACACGCAGTTGAATGAAGGTCAGCGTCATCATCAGGAAAAAGAACATGACAGCTATTGCCGATGCATATCCAAAATTCAGATTGCGGAAGCTCTCCTGATACACCAGCAACACGGGTGTCATGGTTGAATTGACCGGACCACCCTTCGTCAGAATGAACGGCTCCACGAATAGGCCGTATGAACCCAAGGTCGAGAGCACGAGACAGAAGACCAGGATTTTCTTGAGCAAGGGCAACGTAATTCGTGTAAAAGACTGGAAGGGCGAAGCCCCGTCCATATAAGCCGATTCATAGACCTCCTTGGGAATATTCTGAAGCCCGGCGAGAATCAGAATCATGTTATAGCCCATCCAGCGGTACATGACCATGGCAGCGACTGAGACGCGGGCCCACCAAGCGGAATCCAGCCATTGAATCGGCTGCGCGATGATGCCAAGCTTGGTCAGGATGACATTCACCAGACCATTTTCACTGTTGAGCAAAATGGTAAAAACAAACGAGACCGCGACAACTGCCATAATATTCGGGGTGAAGAAGGCCATTCGAAAAAAACCCTTCCCCTTCACCCACGCCTGGTTCAGCAGGACTGCAACCAATGTTGCGATCAGCAGCATCAGCGGTACATAGAGCAGCATGATAATTCCACCATTAACAATTGAGAGCCAGAATACATTGTCCTGAAACAGACGGACATAATTGTCCAGACCGACGAAGGTCTTGGTCTTGCCTCCATTCCATTCCACCAGGCTCAGATAGAATGAATACAGAAACGGATACAGCAGGAACACCATGAACAGGATGAAGAAAGGAGAAATAAACACATATGGAGCGGACCTCTGCTGCCATCTCCACCACTTGGAAGCCATTGAATCATCCCTCCATAAGATTAAATTATCGGTAAATTAATTACGGCCTGTACGGCTTCGCAGCTCGTCAGCGGTCTTCTGGAACGTATCGGCGACAGAGGCGTTGTTCAGGAATACCTCAGCGAACGCATCCCTCATCAACTGATTGGCTACTGGGAAATCCACGGTATACGCCTGCGGGTAGATCTGTCCCAATGCCTCAGTGAATACTTCCCGCACCGGCTGATTACCGAAGTACTCGACAGGCTCAGCGTAGGCTTCATCCTCAAAGGTTGTCTGCAGCGATGGCAGGAACCCGCCCTCCTCCATCATCTTTAGCTGCGAATCCTCCCGTCCCAGCATGAATTCGATGAAGGTCCACGCCTCCTCCGGATGCTCGGAATTCGCGTTAATCGCCAGATTGGAGCCGCCATCGTTGGCGCTCGCATAAGGGTCCGACTCGGACCATTTCGGCATCGGCACGACTCCCCATTTGCCTGAACTGTCCGGATCAATCAGATTGGAGAGTAGATTATCGTACCAGGCCGCGCCTACAATTGTCGCAATGTTCCCATCGGCAAAGGCGTTCAGCCAATTCTCGGAGAAGGCTTCTGCATCCACGATCAGTCCATCCTTCACCATGCTGGCGTAGAATTCCCCGGTCTCGATGACTTCAGGAGCATCCAGCGACACATTGCCATCCTTGTCAAAATACCATTGTCCCCGCTGCCACATCATCGTCTCGAAGAAACGGTTGTTGGAGCGTGTGCGAGAATCTGCGAACATGGCTTTGCCTGTCTTTTCCTTAATTAAGTTGCCTGCTTCCTTATAATCCTCGAAGGTCTTGATCTGCTCCGCTACTTGCTCTGGCTCGGTCGGCAGCCCGGCAGCCTCGAAGATATCCTTACGATAGAACATCACGACAGGACCGCTATCCCATGGCATGGCGTAGACCTTGTCATCCTTCATCGCGTCCTCCCATTTGAAGGGCACCATTTTATCGCGATACGGGGCCGTCTTCTCGGTCAGATCATACAGCGCGTCAATGCTGACCATCTGCGCCAGGTTGCTGGATTCCACCGCCACGATATCTGGCATCTTGTCTCCTGTATTCGCTGCAATCAGGAACTTCTGATAGAGGTCCGTCTGACCCATGAGCTGATACTCAATCTCGATATTCGGGTGGGCCTGCTTAAACGCTTCCATATTTGTGTCCAGACCAATCTGGGCTGAGTCCCATATCCATACGACAAGCTTGACCTGCTCTCCTGAATCATTCTCGCCTGAGCTACTGCTGGAGCAGCCTGTAAGCAAAATGATCAAGGCTACGATCAGCAGCGCAGATTGCTTCAATTTCTTTACCATGCCTGCATCCCCCTTGTGTTGTGTGATATGCAGTGCGCCCTACCATGCTTCGTAGTGCACGCTTCCGCTTTATCGTACCGAATGGACGTCTGCCTTGAAATGGATATTCATCTGTAAAACATTGTTCATTTGTTCGACTGCGGCTCATAGTTGGGTCGCTTCCTGAACTTGTTGTCATTTTGTTTTAAAGGGCGTATCTGAAATGGGCTTGGATGAGTAGAAATCAGTCATAGAGGCGAAGCTTATGCTTTCGAAGCAGCTTTCTTGCAGGAAGCTTTCAGCTTGGCTTCTCTAGGACTTATTTGGCTCTCCGCTCCCTGTTTCTTGTAAAGGTTTGTGTGCTGGTTTGTATACAAGCCCCTATCTTCTTTACTTCTCTGGCTTCTCCCTATATTCAGACGGCGTCATGCCGGTGTAGCGCTTGAACCATTTGCTAAAATGGCGGTTATCCTCAATCCCTACCTTCTCGCAGATGACGTGGATCTTCCAATCCGTCGAAGTCAGCAATTCCTTGGCCTTGTTCATTCTCCGGCGGTGGAGAAAATCAAGAAAGCTAATACCCATCTCCTTCTTAAACAAGGTACTGAAATGACTTCGGCTTAGCCCCACATGGCCTGCCAGCTGCGAGGATACAATCGGCTCCTGCACATGGTGATCGATATACCGAACAGCCTGCATGATCGGCTCAGAGATAGATGGGCTATGCATCTCGTACTGCTGCTCCAGCTCTGCATTTCGCAGCATTCGCGCAACCTCTTCCATATAATCGTAGGTATCGGCTGGTAGCTGGCTACGCTTCCAGGTAAGGTGAGGCTGACTATGGTGCAGCTCTACCAGTCTCAGCATGATCTCATCGGCATACGTCTCTGGCAACATCAGCACCAATGGTCCCATTCCTTGTGTCGATCCCAGCGTAAGGATTGGCCCACGTCGGCCCATTCCTGCTAACTGCAAGGCTTGCAGCTCATGTACCCACGAGCGCTGTGCCTCCTCCTCCAGTCCAAATGCGACAATTAATACGGTCTCGCCCGTTGGTTCCTCAGACGGCCTCGATATGGATTGGTTCTTATCAGACTGTGCTTGTATATCCCGCTGTGCTTCGCCCGATGATAGTTCAGCATTTTGTTGCTCGCTACTATTCAGTAGCCTGTCACCGTGCCGATGCTCCTCACTGCGGAAATCTCTGTCATTGCATAGCTGCCTGTCATTGCATAGATATCCTTCACGGTCCAGATATGTCCGAATTAGCTGATTCAGCCTGTCAGCATCTCCTCTCTCCTGAAGCCATTTCTGGTACAGGTGCTCCAGCTCCGCATGGATGGATGCATTTTCCGAACTCTCCCCACTCAGAGGAACCTTGGCCTCTCCTTCCTGTTCGCTACGCCCCCACTCCTTGGTGATCTTGTCCAAATAGCGATCAACCTCCTGCACATCCATCGCTGTCTTCAACAGATAGCCGGATGCACCAAGAGCCATACCCTGCTGGGCATAGGCGAAATCGGAATGGCAGCTCAGGAACAAAATTTTGACCGCAGGATTATCCTCCTTAATGCGCTGTGCCAGTTCAAGTCCGTCCAGCCCTGGCATGACAATATCCGTAAAGACAAGATCCGGTCGATGCTCCTGATACATGTCCCATGCGGCCTGCCCATTGGGCGCGTTAGCCACCACCTTCATGCTCCAGCGCTCCCAGTCCACCATATGCATTAGCCCGATTCGTACCAGACGTTCATCATCCGCGATCAGGACCGTTCTCATTTTCGTCATCGGTTGTCTCCTTTTCCAGAAAAGGTAGGCGAATCTCGATCATAGCCCCGTCTGTTACATCAGGCATAATCCGGATGCCGTATTCCTCTCCAAAATGTAATTTGATCTTATGATCCACATTGTACAAGCCTAGACCACCTCTACCCTTGAGTGGAGGTGCGGCGCGAATCGTCTCGGCGTCTGGCGCAACTCCCTTTCCGTTATCCGATAGCAGCAGCACAATATGATCGCGTCCGCGGAAGATTTCCAGCGTAATGATTCCGGCTCCGTCATCGAAGGCATGATAGAAAATATTCTCGAACAACGGCTGCAGGGTCATCCGTGGAATGAGGGCCTGTTCCAGCCCCGGCTCCACATCCTCAACGTACGTGAAGGCCTCGCCATAACGGTAGTATTGGATCTTGAGATAATGTCCGATCGTGGCAAGCTCCTCTTCAAGCGGAACCAGCTCCTGCCTTATATCCAGATTCTCGGACAGCAGCGCACCCAGATGGTAGATCATCCGATCAATGTCCGTGCGCCCTGCAATACGTGCCCGCCACTGGATCGCATTGAACGTGTTTAGGATAAGATGAGGGTTAATCTGATAATGGAGCGCTCTCAGCTCTGCTTCCTTTTTCAGCTGTTCTGTCCTCGTAATATTGGCCACCAGCTCCCGAATCTCACGAGTCATGGAGTTGAAGCGGTGACCCAGCCGTGACAGCTCATCATCACCGCGCACTTCCACTTGCGTATCCAGCTTGCCATTGCTGAACTCCAGCATGGACTGATTCAAGGTAACGATGCGTCTCGTCAGATTCGCCGACAGCCATCTTGCCAGCAGAAAAGCCGCGATTAACGACAGGATGCTGATCAGGATCGCATCATTGCGAATGACAAGCGTCGATTTATTGAACTCTTCATACGGTACACGCGCAGTGATCTGCCAGCCATTCAACTCCAGTGTTCGCTGGAACTCGATATCCCGCTCCGATTCGGGGTGCTCTCCCTCTGTCCGATATATGAGCGCTCCTTCCCCATCCCGGATTTCCAGGTACGAGTTGGTGTCCATTTCATAGGATCGGAACAGGGCCAGCATCTCGCGTGCATTCACATCGACGACAATTTTGCTGCCGATCGGCACGCCCGCCTTAAGCTGAATCGGTACAATCAGACTAATGAGCGGATTACCGGGTCTCGGGGAGCTATAGTAAGAGCCGTCGTGAAATCCAGTCCATTGCCAGCCGCTATCGCTTGAGTATTCCTTCCACCAGGGCATTTCGATGAGCTCACGGATACTCATATTTCGACTGGTCAGCATCTGGCCATCCGGTGTATACACATAAAGCCCTTCAACGATTTGTGAGACGTGAAAGGAGAGGAAGTCCAGGAAATGATTCATTTCCTGATACTCTGCATAGGTTGCAGGCTCACTGGTAATTTTTCGGCCCGGAGCCAGTAGATAGCTCTGAATATCACGGGAGATCGCATCCATCTCCTTCAAATGCATGTTGGTAATGGTCTCAAGCTGGTGCATCGCATAACGGTTATAGTCCTGAAGCTGTTCCCTGACAGTCAACGTGGACTTATGGTACGACAACAGGCTCAGAGCCAAAAGAGGAATGAATGCGCATCCAAAAATAAACAAGGTCATCTTGCGCTGGATATGATGTGCGAAGAACAAGACATGCTTCACCGCTTTCTATCTGTATAGTTGATATGAATAGTTAATGTGAATAGTTAATGTGCATGAGCTAATGCATCTGTGCATCGTTCATGCTGGAAGCAATCTCTGATGCGTTAATCCCATGCTTCCCCCATTATATCGAAAGTCCTTTCAGCGGATGGGTTCTTTTGTTCGGAAGCATGTGCATATTTGTTTGTTCCTCTTCCCGTGGACAGATTTTCTATTATAGTAAGTAGTGGCTGTATAGTAAGAAATGGCTGGACAGTAAGGAGTGCCTGTAAGTACGGGGTGCCTGGTATCGTTTGTTGTAACTGCTCTTAAAGGAGGATTAGGCTCTTCCAACAGCCTCTTTTTGCACGCACAGGTGTGGGATTTTAAGGAAAGCAGTTAAAGTTTTTTATGACCTGCCTGAACGGGCAGGAATTCGCACTCGGTAGCTAGAATGATATCCGATAACAGGCCGTCATAGCGTGGAATGCCCTTGCATACACATGACATGGGATCGGAAATCAGCTTTTGGATCAGCTCTGCTATGGAGGATACGATTTACGAATTACGAATCACGAATTACAAATTTTGAAAAGCTTCACAAATATCCGAAAACGTTTTCCGAAATAAGGCCTGTCCATCCATTTCGCGAATCAGGAGAGGAGTTACGATCAAATGAAGTACGGTCATTTTGATGATGCGCACAAGGAATATGTTATTCACACTCCACAGACCCCCTATCCATGGATTAACTACCTGGGCAACGAGAAGTTCTTCGGCTTGATCTCGAATACAGGCGGCGGCTACGCCTTCTACCGGGACGCGCGGCTGCGCAGACTGACCCGCTATCGGTACAACAATATTCCTGTCGATAACGGCGGGCGTTATTTCTACGTCTATGACGAAGGTGATTACTGGACGCCAGGCTGGATGCCTGTCAAGAAGGAGCTCGATCACTACGAGTGCAGACATGGGCTCGGCTATACCTCCATTACGGGTGAGCGTCATGGGGTAAAGGTGAATCAGTTGGCCTTTGTGCCACTCGGCTATAATGGCGAGGTGCATCAGGTGAATGTGACCAATACATCTGATCAGGTAAAACGCATCAAGCTCTTCTCCTTCGTGGAATTTTGCCTATGGAATGCCTATGACGATATGACCAACTTCCAGCGCAATCTGAACACGGGCGAGGTTGAGATTCAGGATTCAGTCATCTATCACAAGACGGAGTACCGGGAGCGTCGCAACCATTATGCCTTCTTCTCGGTGAACCGTGCAATTGATGGCTTCGATACCGACCGCGAATCCTTCCTCGGCCTGTATAATGGATTGGATACGCCGCAGGTCGTTACCTCCGGTGAACCTTCCAACTCCGTGGCCAGTGGATGGTCGCCCATTGCCTCCCACTGTCTGGAGTTGACATTGCAGCCGGGCGAGCAGACAAGTCTGAACTTTGTGCTGGGATATGTAGAGA
Source organism: Paenibacillus massiliensis 2301065 = DSM 16942 (assembly GCF_000377505.1). Classification (GTDB taxonomy): domain Bacteria; phylum Bacillota; class Bacilli; order Paenibacillales; family Paenibacillaceae; genus Paenibacillus; species Paenibacillus massiliensis. The sequence goes on from NZ_KB898185.1 coordinate 886,888, forward strand.
ACGAAGAGGCTGACAAATGGGAGGCTCCAGGTATTATTAATAAGACACCTGCGCTGGCCATGATCGAGCAGTTCGCTACCGAAGAGGACGTCGAGCGCTCACTCGCGGAGCTTAAGGCGTATTGGGAGCGCTTGCTATCGACCTATGCCGTAGCCAGCCATGATGAGAAGCTGAACCGGATGGTGAACATCTGGAATCCATATCAATGCATGGTTACGTTTAACATGTCGCGCTCCGCCTCCTATTTCGAGTCGGGCATCGGACGCGGAATGGGCTTCCGCGATTCTAATCAGGATCTACTCGGATTCGTGCATCAGGTGCCTGAGCGGGCCAGGGAGCGCATTCTCGATATTGCCTCCACACAGTTCGAGAGCGGCGGTGCCTATCATCAGTACCAGCCTCTGACCAAGAAAGGCAATCATGAGGTTGGCGGCGGCTTCAATGATGATCCGCTCTGGCTGATCGTTGGCACGGCGGCCTACATCAAGGAGACGGGCGACTTCGCCATTTTGGATGAGCAGGTGCCTTTCGACTGCAACCCAGACAACACAGCCACCCTGTTCGAGCATCTGAAGCGCTCCTTCTACCATGTCATCGAGAATCTGGGGCCACATGGGCTGCCACTGATCGGACGTGCCGACTGGAACGACTGCCTCAACCTGAACTGTTTCTCCAATATTCCGGATGAGCCATACCAGACGACGCAGAATATTGAAGGCCGGACGGCAGAATCCGTCTTCATCGCAGGACTGTTCGTGTACACCGGACCAGACTTCATTGAGCTGTGCAGCCGCAAAGGCTTGACTGAGGAAGCAGCCGAGGCGCAGGCCCATGTCGACACGATGCGGGCTGTTACGCTAGAGCATGGCTTCGACGGGGAATGGTTCCTACGGGCATATGATCATTACGGGCAGAAGATCGGCAGTCAGGAGAATGAGGAGGGCCAGATCTTCATCGAGCCGCAGGGCTTCTGCGTCATGGCTGGCATCGGCGTGGAGGAAGGGCTAGCGGAGAAAGCGCTGAATGCGGTGCAGGATCGGCTGGAGACGCCATACGGGATTGTCCTACAGAATCCGCCATATTCCAAATACTATCTGAATCTCGGCGAGATCTCCTCCTATCCGCCAGGCTATAAGGAGAATGCGGGTATCTTCTGCCACAACAATCCGTGGATCATGATGGCTGAGACCGTACTTGGACGCGGAGATCGTGCCTTTGAGCTATATAGCAAAATTGCACCAGCCTACCTGGAGGATATTAGCGACGTGCACCGGACCGAGCCGTACGTCTACGCCCAGATGATTGCCGGCAAGGATGCCGTGCGTCAAGGCGAGGCCAAGAATAGCTGGCTGACCGGGACCGCTGCCTGGAACTTCGTAGCGATTACGCAGTCCATCCTGGGAATTCAGCCAGACTACGACGGACTCAAGGTCGATCCATGCATTCCAGCCGACTGGACTGAATTCACCGTTACTCGCGTCTTCCGTGGCGACACCTACGTCATTCGCGTATCCAATCCACAGCAGATCAGCAAAGGCATTGCGTCCATTCAGCTTGATGGCACAGCCATTGACGGCAATGTGCTGCCTGTGATCGGAGACGGCGGAACGCATCAGGTGGAGGTTGTACTTGGCGTGAAGGTTGTACAGGTGTAAGGTTAGATGTAGGGATTAAAAAATGTAGGGATTAAGGGATTAAGAGATGTAGAGGCTGCACAGGATTAAAGCGTGAACTAGAAAAGCTATAACTGTTGGGTGCGTAAAGATTGGTATGTAATGATTGCACAAGTATAGAGCTTTAAAGTTGTTGATGTGCAAATAAATTACTGTAGCCGTTAGTATGGACGACGGCCATTCATAGAAGAAGCTGCAGCACTCATTCGTTGGGATGCTGTAGCTTCTTTGTGTTATTTAATTTATTAGCGTTACTTGGTTTTGGCGTTGATTATTAGCATTGCTTGTTTTGTAGTGCTGCGTTGTTTTTCATATTCCCTTGTCTCTTTATAAGTTTCTTAGGAGTTATTGTTGATTGCACCTTCTGGTATTTGCTCTTCTTTCTTCTGCCCTCTTGTCTTCTTTTCTTCTCTTTGTCACTATATCTTTCTCTTCATTATCTTTTTTCTACTTCTGCATGTTCTTTTTTCAGGCTGAATCCTTTATCATGGATAGATAATAAAGATGCATGGCGGACATTCGACGGCAATTCCGACCATATTCCAACACACGCAGAATCCCAACACATGCAGATTCATCAGAAAGAAGGCCTAGTAGATATGATCATAGATGTACAGAACGTAAGCTGGACAAGAGGTGTGCTCACATTACTGAACAATGTTAGCTGGCGCGTGAACGAAGGAGAGCACTGGGCGTTGCTTGGTCTGAATGGCTCGGGCAAGACGACTCTACTAAATATGATTACTGGGTATCAATGGCCCACGAAAGGCTCCATTTCCGTATTAGGCGAGCAGTACGGCAATGTAGATCTGCGTGAGCTGCGCAAATCCATTGGCTGGGTGAGCTCCTCCCTGCAGGAGAAGCTGCATCGCACCGATCGGACACAATACGTCATCATTAGCGGCAAGCATGCCACCATTGGGCTATATGATGAGCTGGACGATCAGGATCTGGAGCGGGCCAAGGAGCTAATGGAGACGCTTGGTTGCGCACATTTATGGGATCGGGAGTATCAGACTTGTTCTCAGGGAGAGAAGCAGAAGCTGCTAATTGCTCGTGCCCTCATGGCGAACCCGCGTGTCCTGATTCTGGACGAGCCATGCAATGGCCTTGATCTATTTTCTCGTGAGCGGCTACTGGACAGCATTCGGGATTTGTCCGAGCGCAAGGATACGCCTACCCTGATCTATGTCACCCACCATACGGAGGAAATTCTCCCTGTCTTCAGTCACACACTGTTGCTACGACGCGGAGAGGTTGTGAATAGCGGCCTGACCTCGGACCTGATGACGACGGAGGTGCTGAGCAGCTTCTTCGAGGCTCCGGTGGATGTTGAAAGGCATGGAGAGCGGGTCTATGTCCGGGCAGCTTTGGGTTGAGGATGTATATGGTAGGGCTCCAGTTTATTTGAAAGAACCCTTTGACATGTATCCGTTCTATTTGTCAGAGCCTTGTAACAGTGCTGGCCAGCATAAAAGAGCTCATTCCTACTTATATTCAAGTTGGAATGAGCTTTTGCAATTTAACAAGTGCTTGATTAGTTTAGTGTTTGGTTCATTGGTTGTAATGTACCTTCTTGTTGTCGAGTTATAAACCCGACGTAGTTTGATAAATATCAATTTGAAATCTTCTTTATAAAATCCTCAAACATTTTTCGTGTAGCAATGCCGCACTTTGGAAGAATCTCATTGATTCTTTGCATGATTTCCTCAGTTGACACTAATCCAATATTAGTTGAATTCAGAATCACTCTTAATGAATCAACAGACGTTGTAAATAATTCCTCATCATCTACACTAGTGAGTAAAAGTAAACTTTTAACTACTGCATCATCATTAACATCACTATCAACACAGTAGGCATATCTGACTTGCCAATCAATAGATTTTGAAAGAATCTGACTCAATAATTCTTCCCAATCGTTATTATTGAACTCTTCTAGCATCTCTCTAGCAATGGAGAATCCTTCATCGTACCAATAATCCGTTGTAAACTCCCCTGATAAATACTCATCTAATTCTTCATACATTTTCAAGTCCTCCTACTCACGTGTAGTTCATTTTCAACTAATGATTTAGTGACCATTAAATCGGTTCTAATGTGTTTATTGAAAACCCGATAGCAAGGATGCAGCCCCTCCACCTGTCGGATAGCCACTTACTACATCGTCCCCAATTTTAATAACCTCGACCTGTACCCCATCAACAATACCTCTATGCAATGTTGCTCCATCTCTTGTACGCTCACCAATCTTTGGAGTATCTCCTATTCTGGCGATACTATCAAGTATTTTTCCATCTGACCAAGTTTCAGGAAAAATGGTGCTCGTCTTGATTTTTGCAAGATTACCATCTGGAAATTGAGTTGTAAATTTAACTTTCTTTGTTCCATCAGCATTAATTGACACATCTTCGACAGCATAATTAGGATGATAATTTGTAATTTCTGGTGAGTGTCCCCCAACTAATTCGTTTTTAGCAGGGTCTTTACGTTGACCCAAAAGTATTTTCTCTTTCATCGTATCGCTAATTACTGTTTTATAGGTTGTTCCCGATCCCACAGATCCAAGCCCCGACTGCATACTCTTCTCTGCCCTGGCAGCTTCCATATTCTTCTGAATCTTCTGTACCACAGGATGATTGGACGGTAAACGGTACGGCCCTTTACGACCTGGCAGACTACCGCGAATGGCCTGAATCCCCATGAAGACTTGGCTCAGCTTGAGAGTCGTGACCATCATCGCCGCATAGTTATCGGACACACGTTCACCTGTGAAGGGATGAATTCCTTCCTGAAATGCTTTGATCTGCAAGGCCATGATATCTTCACCGAGGGGTTCGGAATGTACATCTGCTTGCATCACATTCACATCCAGATGGCCTTTATCCCGCTCATAGGCCTGCAACACGGCCTGATCTGTTACCCCCTGTTCATTCACCGGAAGCCATTTTCCAAGAAACGAGTTATATGCCATTCGGTAACCTGGCTGAGCATCTGTGGACGCTGTTCCGTGTACACCCAATCCTACAGCTCCTCCAATTGCCGCTTGATACCCTCCCTGCTCGGCATCGGCTTCTGAGAAGCGAGTAGCAATTGTCCGTAGCTCCAGAGCCATTTTCACCATATGCTCTAACGCCCGCTCCAGTACGGGACGAGAATGCTCGTAATCCTGAAAGAATCTTTCCTGTGTCATCCCCATCCACAGTGACTGCATGGACACCAGATGCCCATACAGCTGGCGGTTCATTTGCTCCAATTGCTGCCTACCCTGATCTACTTGTTGGGCTATTTGATAGAGCTGCTCTGGATTAATTTTAATCATCGTCATAGGCTTTCTGCTCACTTATTATATGATAATAATAGGTTAGCAGAAGGCTCGACATTCAGGCACGCACCTACGTTCCTATTTTTACCACATTATTGAATATGAACAATATACCTATTCTGGATATTAACTTCAGACTCAAGGACCATTGGACCCGGGACGCCTCAATCTTGTTCTTATGCACCTTTTGTACCATTCAATGGTTATTTAATCAAGGAGGTGGCCTGACAGCTCATCCATTGTTTCTTTTGTCCTTTGAATTAACCTCTGCACAGATTCTCTTTGTCCCCCATTTATATTCACTTCAAAACGAACCCCTACCTCAGATAGATGTTGAACTGTTCCTATGAAAATTGCTATATCTAATCCCCTACTTGAATCGGAGTATACATGAACAAGACGAAGAATCTCTTCCATAGTGAAGAGATAAGGAACATCAAGACTTCGATTCTCTTGAACATATATAGCACCAAGAACCGAATGGAGCGCTCTGTGACAAAGAATAAGACTTGTATCTAGCTGATGATGATTGTTCATGATTACAGCAAGTCTTACGTGATAGTCCGCGAGCTTCAGATAGTCTAAAATGTGCTCCTGAAACAGATTAGGGTCCTGAGTAGCGGCAATATAACTATTATCGCTTTCTTCTCTTATTTGGAACAAATATTGTGTCTGACTAGGATCGTAAAAACAATGATCTTCAAATATAACAGCTTGTTCATTCATTGTTCCGCCTCCAGCTCTCACATGTATATTTTTCTAGCGTTTAGAGAAAACTATATCATAAATATAACTATATAGTAGTTTTATTTCAAATAAACTTACTATCTATTAGTTAAAGACTTTGTCTCGATTCACTACACTTCTAAATAAGAGGGGTGTACATAATGTCTGAGCTTTTAGAGTTAGTCGGTTCTCGAATCAGAGATTTACGAAAAACCAAAGATCTCTCACAAGAAGCTTTGGCTGAGAAGGCTGGATTTAATCCGAGCTATATTGGATTCATTGAACGAGCCGAACGTAATATTTCATTGAAAAATTTAGAAAAAATCGCACACGCCTTAGATGTCGGCGTAAATGAGCTATTTACATATGTACAAGAAAATGCATCATTGTCTAGTGAGGACGCGAATATGAAGCATCTGGTCACACTACTAAGAACACGCGAGCCCGAGGAGATTGCCATGGCTCTTAGTGTTCTTAAGGAAATATTTAAAACCTATGATCTGAAATAAAGAAGACACAATGCTTGAATATAAAGTGAGCAATTAATTGGAACTGATCGGATAATATTAGACTAATTAAAACATGAGATATGCAACATATGCAGACAAAGCTCCTCCGCTATACATTGCTACGTAGATCGCACGTCGCTCCATGTCATTCTCTCCCCAATTTTCGTCCCTAGCCGAAGGCAATATTGCTTCATGCAGCGTAATGATCTGCATATGCTTGTATGGATCAATTTCTGCACCGTGAATAGTGACACGTACATGTTGAGCAGCCTCTGGTACACGGGTAGTAGTGTGGCATACTTTGTCGGCTTCCGTAGCCACTGCAACAGTCCTTCAGCAACTTAACAGCCGCATCGAAAAGAACTGCCTCGGCGAATCATCACCAACGATTAGGCAGTTCTTCCTATATGTTATTCTCTTGTTCCACGCTCAAAATGAACGTGAAGTCGATACAAGCAAATTTCTTTCGTCCAGCGGTGCAACAATGCGCCTTCTCTATCGCCATCAATCTTTACATTAAGCGAGAAGACATCATTCTCGAATTGCGTCATACTTCCCTTGGCCCCGCTCCATTTAGACATGGGCATATCTGCAATCAGCTTACGAATGTCTGCCGCGGTCTTCTCATTCCATTCTTCCAGAGCAAGCTTGTCCTTGTCAGAGAAGTCTTTGCGCTTGCGGTACTCCTTTTCCGTCAGATACGTATGGAAGTATTCAGCTACCTCACTTGGTGTCACAGAGTCCAGCCAGCGTTCCACACCTCTCTCTAGCATGTATAGCAATACGACCATTTTGTAGCTCTTGTTCATGACCGTCTTCTCTACATCCTGCAGCCAGTCCTGCTGACGAACATAGATTGCGCCCTCGTCGGACGATAGTAGCTCCGCCCAGTAGAGAAAGCCGACATATGAGCCGAACTCACTCCGATAGCCAATACTCTGCGAACGTCCCAGTAAGTGCAGCTCCAGATACGTCGGAATGCGGCCAAGCTCCTGTTTAACCTCCATAAAATCACTAAGCAGCTTCTCACGACGTGGAAGTCGCTTACGACTGAGTTCTTGAAGCAGATTCACCACCTGAACGTCCAAATGAATCTCACAGCCTGCGGGAGCCTCCGGCAGCACAAATTCTTGCCTTTTCTCACTTGCACGCTCTTCTCCTCGCATATCCAGTAGGCTCAGCTTCACATCTGCATTCCGGTAATTCCCGATTAGATCGATAATGACACAATGAGACTTACCTTCAGCAAGGCGCAGACCACGCCCAACCTGTTGAGTGAAGATGGTAAGAGACTCTGTCGGGCGAACGAACAGCAGCGTATCCACACGGGGAATATCAGTCCCTTCATTGAACAGGTCTACGGTCATGACCACGTCCAGCTCCCCATCACTCAACTGCCGTATGGCTTCCTCACGCGACATTTCTGTTGTCCGAGAATGTAGGCTCAGCACATTTACTCCCCGAACTCGAAAATATCCAGCCAAGTAATCCGCTTGACGGATGGATGAGCAAAAGCCAATCGTACGTGTCTGTTTGTGCTGTAGCCAAGCCGCATAGATTTTCTCCGCATACTCCTCATCCAACTGTGCTGCCAGGAGCTGATCCTCATCATAACGAGTGCCCATCCAACGAATCTGCGAATAATCAATATCATCGAATATACCGTAATATTGAAATGGCGATAGCCAGCCTTTACGAATGGCCTCGATAAAATGGATCTGATAAGCCACATTCCCATCACACAGAGCGTACACATCCTTGCCATCGAGCCGATCCGGGGTCGCAGTAATTCCTAATAGAAATTGTGGGCTGAAATGTTGAATAACAGACGTGTAAGTCTTGGCAGCGGCATGATGGAATTCATCCACCACGACCAGATCGAACGCATTCGTTGCAAACGCATCACGATGCTTCTGCATACTTAGTGTGAAGATGGACGCATATACACAATCCGCATCGCCTTCCTTGTACTGCCCATTGTATATTCCGTGACTTCGCTCAGGCATGATCTGTAGAAAGGACCGCTTGGCTTGATATAAAATCTCTTCACGGTGCGCAATGAACAATACGCGTCTGAATCTTTGAGCAAAGAATCCCGCGAGATAGGTCTTGCCAAGCCCCGTCGCCATGATAACCATGGCTTTATCGTACTGCTCCTCCATCGTTCCTGTCAGCGCTTCGAGTGCAGGCACCTGTGCAAAGCGTGGTTCAATGGGTGTAAATGGTATATTTACTGCTGCTTCTGCCAGTCCTCCCGTAGCTCCAACACTAATCTCGGCTTCTTCCATTTCAGTGATGCGCCTAATCATTTCAGGGTTCTTCTGATGATACTTACGATACTCTGCTTCATACAGTGCGATCGAATCCGGATTCACGGGCAATGTCTGCTCATGGTAAAAGCTCTGCATGAACTTCTCCTGTGCCATCTGGAATGTATACGGCTCCGCTTCGGCATTCATGGCAAGATTCCATTCATAGCCTGTCTTGAGTGCTGTAAATGAGAAATTGGACGAGCCTACGATTAATAGCCCTTCTCCATTCTGGTAATCGAAGAGATACGCCTTGGGATGAAATGAGGTGCCCCTGCTTTGCCACAGCCTTACTTCGATTCGGGAGTCTACCTCACATAATGCCCTCAGTCCCTCGGGTTGTGTTATATACAGATAATCTCCAGCCAGCATGCATACCTCGGCTCCGCGTTCCGCAGCCTTCTTCAGATGCGGGGCAAGCAGCTTCACACCCGATTGCATAATAAATGAGGTCATAATATAAATGCCGGATGCACTCTGTAACCTGGGAATCAATGCATCTGCCAAATTATCCGTGATCAGCGTGACATTAAGCTTCGTCGACATCGATAAGATACACCCGTTCCTGAAAGCCTCCACGCGCCTCTGCCTTGTCTGCTCGCAGCTTGTCCAGCTCTGCCGCATTAGCACCATGAACCTCCGCCAGCGCTCGGATGACCTCCAGCATGTCTGCCAACTCTTCCAGTGCTTCCTTATCATTGGCTGCGCTCATATATTCATCCGCTTCCTCACGCAGCTTCGTGCGAAGCTCCTGCTTGTATTCGTCCAGATCAAGTATACGTGTACGGGACTCCTTTCCCGATGACGCTATAATGTGCGGAATTTTATCACGCACCAATTTGTTGTATGTAGGCATAAGGCATATCATCCTTTCTAAAGATGGAGCGCCTGTCTTTGGGCAAATCTCCCTTTTGGACATTATATCATTTGAAGCGGGGATAGAGGGCCTGGTTTTGTTAAGATGTTCGGTGAGGGTGAGAACATGAGAAAAAGAAAAAGCCTATCTCCTCTCACATAAGGGGAAATAAGCCTTCAATTATTCATCTGGAGAGTGGTTGTGGATCTAAAGTTGCCAATCCAATATACTGCGAGTTTCGTTCAGCTTTTGCGCTAACTGATTTAGTATATCTTTGCTTCTTGCAAGCAGCTGCTCGGTATGACTTAGATCTATTAATCTAAAATCCATGCTGTCTTCCAATGATGAGAGATATTTCACCGTACCTATAAATATTGCGTTATCCAGCTCTAATGTTGAATTATTGTGTACCAGTGGCAAAATTTCATTCATCGTAATGTCTGCGGGGGCACATGATGTATGGTTCTCTTGGGTATGCAAAGCCTTAATAATAGAGGTCAATGCCCAATCACAGAGGATGATGCAGCAATAGAACTGCTTGTGATCGAACATCATCGAAGCAAGCTTGATGTGATATTGAGATAGTTGATAGTGATATAGGATTACAGATTGTAGCTCATTATCTTTACTAGGTTCCTTCTCTGGTTCTATATGATAATTTAACATGGCTACCCCTCCGTAAAGAATATACCAGTATTATACAATAAAATGATACACATAGATATTATAATATGAAATTGTATTCCTCGTTTGGTGTTTACCTTGAAGAAACTTGTCTACACTTTTGAACATAGAGGGGTGAATTTCTTGAGCGAGGATAAAGAAGTACTTAAGCTTGTAGGAGCTAGAATTCGTGCATTACGCAAAGAAAGAGGATATTCGCAGGAAGCCCTTGGAGAAAAAGGTGGATTTCATTTTTCATACATAGGTCAGATCGAGCGCGGAGAGAAGAATGTCTCATTGTTGAACTTGGCAAAGATTGCTGAAGCTCTAGATGTTAATTTAGTTCAGCTTTTTGCTTATGTGAGTGAAGAGTTTGAAGTAACAGATTCTGAAACTGAAATACAAAAGATTGTTCTTTTGCTAAGAGAATCCTCTGCGGATAAATTGCAATTAGCTAAAAAAGTCATACGGGAAATTGTAACGTAAAACACCCCATCCACTTTTCTAAGTGGCGGGGTGTTTTTCACGTAACTAGACAGCATTATTTTCACTATTTAATATCTTTTGTTGAATTATAGTTATGTATAAATGGTGGTCTATAAACTACCTTCACTATATTGTCGTCAAATATCTGGAGGATTCTATCAGTTGTTTTGATGTCTGCCGACTTTTCGTCTCAGGACTTTACAACGAAAAAAACCTTAGAAGAATAGGAACTGACTCCATAGGCTCCAAGGCTCTATATCGATGTAATTGTTTGCTTTATTCATTTGAATCTCCAAATACTTTCCGTAAATACACCCTTTAACTTTGTGATACTACATCGCCTTGGTTTTACGACAGTTCGGAAAATTACTGCATCCCCAGAAGGCTACTCCTGCTTTATTCTTCCTCTTCACCATTTGAGCGCCACAGCTACATTTAATACCATTCTGTGCTTTCGGAGTGGGCTGTTCTTTGACTACAGGAATCGCTTTAATCTTCTTATTGGAAGGCTTCCATTTTCCCCAGCTACGCAGCTTGCTATCTACTACCCCACCATGCCAGCAATCCACCTTGAATTGCTCTGCTTCTTTTCTGGCGTCAGTCGTAAAATCGGATGTTGTTATGAGAAGGGATAGGATGCAATCATGATTCCGTTTGGCACCGACAAGCTCACGCACCGTCATCACATTTACCTTATTATGGTCAGCATAGCATTTTGCCTGCACAGCTGTTTTTTCCCCACGCTTATCCGTAATGACTAGATCAACCCCACCATCCCTGCCACCTACCCCAACCTCTTTGACCGTGTACCCTTGATCTCTGAAGTATAGCGCCAGAAGTCGTTCGAATTCAGCACCTGTTATTTTGTCTAAAGGCAATGTCAAAATCACTTCGTCAGGCCTACATGTAGGCGAGGAACGATTGAACCCGTTGTTCTTGTTTTTATTGCTATTGGACTTACGAGTATTAGAGCTTCTGCGCCGCCGCCTTTTTGAAGGACGAAGCAACGGAGCAAGAAATGACAGAGCAACAAGAATGATTAGGTACCACATTGTATCTTGCATACTATTCTCCTTGATATCTCATTTTTGCAAATCAAGCGATGGGGCCTCAACTCGTCGTCACAATCTTTACGATTGAATTTGTTCCAGGCCCTAATCTAGGTCTTACAGATTAACTCATTCCATATTAATAGTCTTATAGACCCATTATCCAACATTCAACCACATTTTTCCACCACAAAATACAAAATCAAATCAGGACCACCCGTCCAACGGGTGGTTTGCTCTTAGGGTATAACCCCCTGTTGCCAAACTGCGCCTAAAGACGCTAGCCTGACAGCAGGGCTGTTCAGGCTCATTGTTATTTGTCTCTTTCACTTACCAGTTAAACTGGTTTTACTTCTTTTTGCTCCGATTACTGCTGAATGGATCTTCGTATTCTTTTACACTCAGCTTATCTACTGCCTGATCGTGTGCTTCTTGCTCTCGAATATACTTTCTTACTGTTGCTTCATTTAGACCCACCGTGCTCACGTAGTATCCT
>NZ_KB898186.1 GCF_000377505.1 Paenibacillus massiliensis 2301065 = DSM 16942
CCCAGTCCAGAGGGCAGGTTGCCTACGTGTTACTCACCCGTCCGCCGCTAACCATCAGGAGAGCAAGCTCTCCATCAAGTCCGCTCGACTTGCATGTATTAGGCACGCCGCCAGCGTTCGTCCTGAGCCAGGATCAAACTCTCCAATAAAGTTATTGAAAAGAGCGATAGCTCATTTTGAATCTGACGAGATTTAATATCTCATTGTTTGAATCTCACTTGCGTGAAATTCGCTCACTCGTTGTTCAGTTTTCAAAGATCAACCGTAACACTTTTCATATCTCGTCGCCTCATTCTCTCGAACAATCAGCAACTTTTATATTATATCATCTTCTTTTGAAGAGTGCAAGCTTTTTTTATTTTTAATTTTGCTTTGCACTAGTTGATGATACATCGCCGTTTTCAGCGGCAAGAAATAATATACCACACAGAACAACTCGATTGCAACCCTTTTTTCAAAACAAAATTCATAGTTCCCCTTAATCGCGTACACGAGATAAGATGTATGCTTCACATATTGCAGGATTAGTCCCGTGGCAACCTTGAAACTCTTCATATGAAGTACAACAGTGGGCTCACATCTCTGTAACAAGCATAGTTGAAGCTGCCCTTAGTTCATATATGTCCCACCATTCAGATTAATGGCTTCTCCAGTAATAAAGTCAGACATGGAGGACGCCAGGAACAGTACAGCGTCAGCAACGTTTTGTGGCGTACCTAACTTACCAAGCGGAATTTTACTTAGAACACTCTCCCGATATTCCAACGTCCACTGCTGACTCATATCCGTATCAATAGGCCCCGGACATATGGCATTGACATAGATATTATGCTTGGCCATCTCCAATGCTAAGTGCTGGGTAAGGTAATTAACCCCCGCTTTGGACGTTCCATATGAAGGTGCAGCGTTCCTGTGCGGCGTCTTAGCTGTCGTAGAGGTCACGTTGACAATCTTACCATACTTCTGGTCAATCATATGCGGTATTGCCGCCATACACGTATAAAGTGTACCGTTCAGATTAATATCCAATACCTTTCTCCAATCCTCCTCAAGATCCATATCAAGAGTTGGAGTTCGCCTGTTAATGCCTGCATTATTAACTAGAATATCAATACGCCCAAATTGCTCCATGGCCATCTGAGCCATCCCCTGTGCAATCTCTTGAACCGACACATCTCCTACGTATATAGCACAGCCTGATCCAAGGGCCTGTACCTCAGCTGCTAGCTCCTTTAGCAAATCTTCACGGGTACCATTAACGACAAGCGACGCACCGTGCATAGCCAGTGTAAGGGCAATCGCCTTGCCGATACCACGGCTTGCCCCCGTTACAATCGCGATTCGTCCTTCCAGCAGCATCGTGCTTCACTCTCCTTTTCATCTGCTTCAGCTTCTATAAAGCGTTTACAACAAAATTATAAAACATGCTATTCCATAAAAAAAGCCCCAACATCCGTAGATCGAATCTGCAGCAGAATCGTATCCGAGGTTGGAGCTCTGAAGTCACATGTTATCCTTGCTTGAGCTTGCGTCATAGCATATTTAGATAATGACTAATCTCTTGACTACATTAATAGCCCTACGTTAAGCAATGATATCTTCAATGTGCAAATCAAGGCGCTGCACCAGATTGATAATCTCATCGCCGAGATTCACCATCGGTCGCGTAGGATGATCACGATCTGCAAAAATAATTTCCCCAACTCGCTGATCATTTAGACGCACCTTGGTTCCATTGGACAGTTGAGTAACCTTGCTAATAAAGATACGTACAATAGACGGGTCCAGCTTGCCGAAGGCCTCACTTTGAATCTGCTCCAGTACCAAATAAGGAGACTGTGCCTTTCGATATGTCTTATGCAGCGTCATCGCATGAAAAATATCCGCCACGCTCACAATACGTGCATAGATATGCGTCTGTGACTCTTTGAGATGTAGCGGATAGCCACTACCATCCACCTTCTCATGATGTTGAAGCGCTGCAAGCCGCACTCCTTCATTAATGCCCTTCACATTTTTGAGCAGCTGATAGCCATACGTGGTGTGCTGTCGCATTTCATGTAGCTCTTCTTCGTTAAGTGGAGAGGGCTTGTGGATGACAGCAGGATCTACTTTTGAATTACCAATGTCATGGAACAATCCGGCAAAGGCGACCTGAATCCAATCCTTCTGCGGCAGTCCAATCCACTGGGCAAGACAATAGGAGGTAAGAGCCGTAAGCACTGCGTTGTGGTAGACATATTCACTTTCCTTCATGGAACTAGGTGTAAAAGTTATCACGTTGTAGCGATCGATCTGCTCCAACATAGACTCCAGTTGGGCCCGAAGCTCATAGATGGAGAGATCAGATACTAGCACAGTTTGGAATGCGTTCTTAATATGATTGATCATTTTGTCATACTGCTGCTCGAATGAAAGAGTCTTGGCCACGGCAACGCCACCCTTATCACTTAATGAACCCTGGGTAGCGGAACTGGAGGAATTCGAATCCGTTGATGTTTTGGCTATAGGCTCATTCACTCGCCCTTTATTTGAGCTGCCCTGGCCTTCCGTTACGATCTCAACCTCATCAATCAGAAATGCTTGCAGAATTTCAATATCTCGCGGAAGCAGCACATGCTCCTTCGAAAGCAGCACACTTCCATACTCGGTGAATACATCCTTGGCCAATTTACTACCTGCCGACAACTCTTTAACGGATATGATCATATCGAACCTCGCTTATGTCCTGAAATTATGTCATGCGCCTTGCGCTGCTCTTTTTTCCTAATCTACACTCCATTATATTACTGCCGCAGAACACTGTACATGCTATTCCCAACCTTGTTCACAGGTCATAAGACCTATATTACAAAAAAACCTCCTGCAAAGAGTCACCAAATAAGGTGCTCTCTCTGCAAGAGGCTTGTCTGTTAGCTATGCTATAGGTGTACTTCTAATGTCTTCATTTAGACATCAGTCTGAATCACTTGGTGTGACAGTCTGATAGGCTACAGCTTACTCAGCGTCGCCGCCTGATTCGTTGTCAGTCGTCTCCTCAGAGCTCTCTACAGCTTCTACATCAGAGGAGAAGCCCTCCTCATTCAGTTCCTCGTCTTCTTGCTCCTCATTCTTATCAGCACGGCACACGGTAGCGACTGCATCATCCTCACGGATATTGATCAGCTTGACCCCCTGTGTATTCCGTCCCATCGTCGAGATTCCTTCCATGCTCGTCCGAATCAGGGTTCCGCTAGCGGTAATGATCATCAGATCCTCTTCGTTCTTCACGATCTTCAGGCCAACCACTGCACCATTCTTGTCTGTGACATTGATCGTCTTGATCCCTTTACCACCACGGCTCTGTACACGATAGTCAGTAACTGGCGTACGCTTACCATAGCCTTTGGCAGTAACGATGAGCACTTCGAGCTCCTGATCTACAATGTCCATACCAATGACCTCATCGGTTGGATCCAGGGTAATTCCTTTGACCCCTGTAGCACTCCGTCCCATCGAACGAACATCATCCTCTGGGAAGCGGATGGACATACCACACGCTGTACCAATGATCATTTCCTGTGCCCCATCCGTCAGTTTCACCTCGATCAAGGCATCGTCCTCACGGAGATTGATGGCAATCAGTCCACCCTTACGGATGTTCACATAGTCCTCCAGCGGCGTCTTCTTCACAATCCCCTGCCGTGTGGCAAAGAACAGGAATTTGTCATTCTCGAACTCTTCCACCGGAATGACCGCATTGATGGACTCACCCTGCTCAATCTGAATCAGGTTAATGATCGGTGTCCCGCGGGCTGTACGACTCAGCTCTGGAATCTCATATGCCTTGATTCGATACACCTTACCCTTATCTGTGAAGAAGAGCAGATGATGGTGAGAGTTCGTTACGAACAGATGCTCCACGAAATCCTCTGTCTTCGTATCCATCCCCACAACACCACGTCCACCACGCTTCTGGTTACGATACGTGGTAACCGGCAATCGCTTGATGTAGCCTGTATGGGTAACGGTTACGATAACATCCTCACGCGGGATCAAATCCTCATCAAGAATGCTCTCTTCCCCTACTGTAATCTCTGTTCTGCGCTCATCGGCAAAACGGGATTTCAGCTCTTGCAATTCCTCACTGATAATATTCAATACAAGATGCTCATTGGCCAGAATTTCGCGATACTCCGCAATCTTCTGCAGCAGCTCGTTATATTCATTCTCAATCTTCTCGCGTTCCAGTCCTGTCAGACGTTGCAGACGCATATCCAGAATCGCCTGAGCCTGCTCATGACTAAGGGAGAAACGGTTCATCAGTCCGTCACGCGCAGCATCTGCTGTCGCGGAGGAACGGATCAAGGCAATGACCTCATCCAGATGATCCAGCGCTACTCTCAAGCCCTCCAGAATATGAGCACGAGCCTCAGCCTTCTTCAGATCGTACTCGGTCCGGCGACGAATAACTTCGATCTGATGCTGCAAATAATGATACAGCACATCACGAATATTGAGAATCTTAGGTTCTTTATTAACGATAGCGAGCATGTTGATACCGAAGGTAGATTGCATCGCTGTATGCTTGAACAGATTGTTAAGCACGACATTCGGATTGACATCCCGGCGCAGCTCGATAACGATCCGCATCCCGTTACGATCCGATTCATCCCGCAGGTCGGTAATACCTTCAATACGCTTATCACGAACGAGTTCAGCGATCTTCTCTACCAATCTGGCTTTATTGACCTGATAAGGCAGTTCACTGACGATGATTCGGGCTTTGTTACCGTTCTCTTCGATCATCGTTCTCGCACGCATAGTCACGGAGCCACGCCCGGTCTGATACGCCTGACGGATGCCGGAGCGTCCCAGGATGTAGCCTGCTGTAGGGAAATCAGGGCCTTGGATATGATCCATCAATTCCATAGGCGTAATGTCTGGGTTCTCAATCATGGCCTGTACGCCATCAATGACCTCACCCAGGTTATGAGGCGGAATGTTCGTAGCCATACCTACAGCAATCCCGCCTACCCCGTTGACCAGCAGGTTCGGGAAGCGAGCAGGTAGCACGGCCGGCTCACGCTCTTCTCCGTCATAGTTAGGAATGAAATCGATCGTCTCTTTGTTGATATCGCGCAGCATTTCCATAGCGATCTTGGACAGCTTGGCCTCCGTATAACGCATCGCCGCAGCCATATCGCCGTCTACGGAACCGAAGTTCCCATGACCGTCTACCAGCATGTAGCGCAACGAGAAATCCTGAGCCATCCGTACCATTGTCTCATAGACTGCAGAGTCACCATGGGGATGGTACTTACCGATGACTTCGCCCACGATTCTGGCTGATTTCTTATAGGGTTTGTCCGGAGACATCCCAAGCTCAGACATCGCGTATAAAATACGACGGTGAACCGGCTTTAATCCGTCCCGTACATCAGGCAGAGCACGGCTGACAATAATACTCATCGCATAATCCATGAAGGATTCGCGCATCTCTAGGCCGATATCTCTGTTAATGATTTGCGGGTTATTTTGATCCGCCATGCTGGACCTCCTCTTTCTTTACCACTCTTCGTAATTCTGATTTCACTATATGTGAAAAGCCTTACAAATGCCTACTGAATCCGATCCTTCGGCATGCAGCCCAAAACGCCGCACAGGCATGCCAAACAAGGTCATACCTCTTCTAATTATATTATTTTCACAAATAGATCACAATTAAACGTGGCTTATTCAGGGTTTGCAACGAAATCCTTAAGAACTGGGGATTCGCCCTACCCACTATAGGTTTTCGACATACAATTACGTATACGGTTTTTTGTCTATCATGACGTAAAGAAGTATGTCCTTATACAAACATCCGAAAAACGCCGTATTCACCTATTATACCACTGTTTATTGAAAATGTCCTTTTGTTTGACTTAATTTGGAAATTGATTGTTAAAGTAATGACTTTTTATCTGCAAGGGTATGAAAATTACAGAAAGGGTGATCTTCCTTGTCCATTCAGCGGGTATCCAGCAAATGGGACAAAACGAAAGTAATCTTGAATCATCCCAAATTAGCCCCTTATATTCCCGATACCAGATTGTACAGTCCTGACCATCTCAAAGAGATGATAGAGATGTATGACACTGTCTACATCAAGCCGGACTGTGGCACCTTCGGACATGGCGTCATGCGAGCTGAGAAGGAGCGAAAGCCCCTTTTGCATGTATCGCCACCGGTCAGCATACCACCCAACTATAGCTACAGCCTTCGTTATGGAGTTCAGAAGGAGGAATACTCGACCCTGGAGGAGCTCCATCAGGCTATATCCACCCATATCAAATCCAAAGTATACCTCGTTCAACAGGGAATCCAACTGCTGCGTTATCAGGATCGCTCCTTCGATCTGCGTGTGCTCACACAGAAGAATCTACGCAATGAGTGGGAGAGCACCGGGTTCATCGGCCGTGTGGCTGCGCATGGTAAAGTAATCACCAACTACCATAGTGGAGGTGCGATCGGAGAATTCCATACGCTTCTCTCAGCCCATACAGATGTCATGACGCAGGCTCGTCTAAAGCGCAAGTTAGGAGTGCTTGGTGAGAAGATAGCAGAGCAGCTGGAGCAAGCGTATCCACGTATCAAGGAAATTGGGCTGGACGTCGCTTTGGATCAGCAGCTTCACCCCTGGATTCTTGAAGTGAACACCTTGCCCTGTCTGTATGTCTTCGGCAAGCTATCTGACAAGGAGCCCTATCGCCGTATCCGCAAATATGCCATCGCTTATGGGCGCATAACCAGCTCTGGTTCTGGACGCAAGAAAGGCTCTACCAACCGCAGCAGCCGCAAGACGGCCCCTGTCACCTGGAAGAGACAACAAGCGTAGCCCAAGCTAAAGCTTCTGGAACAGAGAGTCGTGTGACCAATATGTAGAGATGATCAGTAGAGGTGCTACTTAGGGAGAAGGTAAGTACAGGAGGTATTACTCCTACAGCGAGCTACAGTTAATTTTCTGGCTACGCATCACGCTTATCTGGTTGCATCTTATTAAGCAAAAAGGCGCCCATCTGGGCGCCTTCACACATGAATACAGTGTGTGTTTTATTACAAGACAGTTGCACATACCAGCAAGCTCTTATGCCAGAATTGCTAACTCGCCTTTTTTACACTTGGTCTATACGTCCAGGTTCTTCACGTATTTCGCGTGCTCCTGGATAAAATTACGGCGTGGCTCTACGTTATCTCCCATCAGCGTATCGAACAGGGAATCTGCCAGCATGGCATCACCGATAGATACCTGAAGCATAGTGCGGCTCTCAGGGTCCATGGTCGTCTCCCATAGCTGTGCAGCATTCATCTCGCCGAGACCTTTATAACGCTGTACGTTCAGCTTGGCCCCTTCACCGAACTCCTGAATAATCTCATCTCGTTCCTTCTCGCTATTCGCATAACGAACAACCTTGTTGCGCTCAATCTTGAACAATGGCGGCTGTGCGATATACACATACCCTGCCTCAATAATCTTGCGCATGTAGCGATAAAAGAACGTCAGAAGTAGCGTACGAATATGCGCACCATCGACATCGGCATCCGTCATGATGATAACCTTGTGATAACGTGCTTTAGCGAGGTCAAAGTCATCGCCAATCCCTGTACCGAATGCAGTCACCATCGACCGGATCTCATCACTGGACAGAATTCGGTCTAGACGTGCCTTCTCGACATTGAGGATCTTACCACGAATCGGCAGAATCGCCTGGAAATGACGGTCACGTCCTTGCTTCGCAGAACCACCAGCGGAATCACCCTCTACGATATACAGCTCGGAGATGGATGCATCCTTGGAGGAGCAGTCTGCCAGCTTACCTGGCAAGGAGCTGATCTCCAGAGCACTCTTACGGCGTGTCAGCTCACGAGCTTTACGTGCTGCTTCACGAGCACGGGCAGCCTGTAGCGCCTTCTCGACAATCCGACGGGAGACGGAAGGATTCTCATCCATGAACTCCTGCAGCTTCTCGGCGAACAACGATTCGACAATTCCTCTGACCTCACTGTTCCCTAGCTTGGTCTTGGTCTGTCCTTCGAATTGCGGCTCAGGAATCTTCACGGAGATGATCGCTGTCAGTCCTTCACGCACGTCATCACCAGACAGATTGTTATTGCTGTCCTTGATGATACCCGTCTTACGGGAATAGTCGTTAATGATCCGGGTCAGCGCACTCTTGAAGCCTGATTCATGCGTACCGCCTTCATGTGTATTGATGTTATTAGCGAAGGAATAAATGTTCTCAGTATAGCTGTCGTTATACTGAAGTGCTACCTCTACCTGGATCATATCCCGGGCGCCTTCAACGTAGATTGGCTGCTCGTGGAGCACCTCTCTTTGCTCATTAAGGAACTGCACGTATTCACCAATTCCGCCTTCATAGTGGAACGTAGCATTCTCACCCGTTCTCTCATCGAGCAGGGATAGCTTAATGCCTTTATTCAGGAAGGCCAGTTCACGAATCCGTGTCAGTAGCGTCTCATAGATATAGACTGTCGTCTCTGTGAAGATTTCAGGATCGGGATAGAAGGTGGTCTGTGTTCCCGTCTCCTCCGTATCACCAATGACCTTCACATCATACTGCGGAGCACCCCGATGGTATTCCTGTTGATAGACATGGCCATCCCGCTTGACGGTGACCAATACCTTGCTGGACAAGGCATTCACTACAGAGACCCCGACACCATGCAGACCGCCAGATACCTTGTATCCGCCGCCGCCGAATTTACCACCAGCATGAAGTACGGTCATAACGACCTCAAGTGCTGATTTTTTCATCTTGGCGTGCTCGCTGACTGGAATGCCGCGGCCATTATCAATCACGGTAATGCTGTTATCCTGATGGACGATGACCTGTATGGTATCGCAGTATCCGGCAAGCGCCTCGTCAATACTGTTGTCCACTACTTCCCACACCAGATGATGGAGTCCCTTGACGCTGGTTGAGCCGATGTACATACCCGGCCGCTTGCGCACAGCCTCCAGTCCCTCAAGGACCTGGATCTCGCCCGCATCATAAGTTGGTTGATTCATAGACATGCCTTTCACCTACTTCTATAGATTCAATAGCCATAGCTTGGGCTCTAATTCTTAAGATCCGTTCATTTTCCATAAGTCAAAATGGGCGTTAGCCAGCCGCTAAGGATGGTCGATAAATATGTTTGCCCTTTTCTTCAAGGTTGCGGATGAGATCGGAGAGTAATAGACCTTCCTTTTGGTCACCACAATAGACTTGGCCTCTTCCTCGCCAATGACCTCGATATGCTTATGCTGCTGTGCATAGCTTACATATTGCTTGGAGATTTTAGAGGATTTCTCAATCGAAATATCGAAAATGGCGACGAGCTCGGAGGATCGGATAATCTTCTCCCCTCCCAGATGGATATACATGACCGTCATTCACTCCTTCTAGGCAGCTTGCTGAAGTTAAGTAACGCAATACTACGTACCTAGCTCCTTACGCCATGGAGAGCCTGTCAGCAAAGACGGGCATAATCCTGGCAAGCGTCTCTAATGCTCCACATGTCCTGCATGCACATGATAAATACTGGCATCCTTCAGCCGTCCGGTGTTCAGGCTCTCAATGCCTGTTGCTGTGATGAAGGTCTGCACCTTGCTTTGAAACGTCTCGATCAGTTGGGTCTGGCGGTAGGAGTCCAGCTCGGACAATACATCATCCAGTAATAGAATCGGGTATTCCCCAATCTCCTCATGAATCAGCTCGATCTCTGCCAGCTTCAGCGAGAGCGCAGTCGTGCGCTGCTGTCCCTGTGAGCCATAGGTCTGTACCTCTTTACCGTTGATGGCAAAGGTCAGATCATCGCGATGTGGCCCCGCGAGCGTCATTCCGCGCCTGATTTCCTGATCCCTCATTTGTGATAACTTTAACATAAATTGCTCCAATAAGACAGCTTCATCTTCTTCCTCTGCCTCGCTGAAGGACGGAACATAGCCTAATTCCAGCGTCTCTTTGCCTCCAGCAATGCCCTCGTGAATCTCCTGCGCCCACTTTTGGAGCTTCTTTATGAATTGTTTCCGTTTTTTAACAATCTTAACACCATGCTCTACAAGCTGTTCATTCCAGACCTCCAGCATGACCTGTACCGATGACAGATCCTTGCCCCAGGCCTGCTTCAAGAGATTGTTGCGCTGGGCTAGCACCTTCTGATATTGCTGCAAGTGGTATAGATACCCTGGAGCCACCTGACCAATCTCCATGTCAAGAAACCGGCGGCGGCCCCCCGGTGTCCCCTTCACAATCTCCAGATCCTCCGGAGCGAACATGACGACATTCAGCGCTCCGATGAAATCACTTAGCTTGCGTTGTTCAAGTCCGTTAATCTTCGCTTTCTTCCCCTGTACGGACAAGGCCAGCTCAAGCTTGACCTTCCCATACCGCTTATCCACCTCGGAGGAAAGATAGGCAGCGGAGCTATCAAATGCGATTAGCTCTCGATCCTTGGAGGTGCGATGGCTCTTCGTGAGAGCCAGCACGAATATCGCCTCTACCAGATTCGTCTTCCCCTGCGCATTTTGTCCGATCAGCAAATTCACCGGTCCGAACGCATTCAGCTCAAGCTGAGTGTAATTGCGATAATGCTGCAAATGGATGTTGTTCACATACACGCTTGGTCCCCCTCATTCAGATGACCGGCACACGACAGGTATGCTGTCCTTTGGCGGGCTTAAGTCGCCGAGATAACCTCAAAGCTTCCTTCGCCCTCTACCTCTACACGATCGCCTGGGTACAGCTTGCGTCCTCTCCGCTCCTCCGGCTCACCATTGACATGAACGGCACCCTCCTGCAACAGAGCCTTGGCCATTCCTCCAGTCGGCACACAATCCGCCAGCTTCAAAAATTGATCCAGCTTAATATATTCACTGTGGATAGAAATCTGCTTCATGTATCACAACCACCTTCCTGCTTGTCCACATGTGCATAACTTTTTTGGTTGGAAAACCTGCTCCAAGTTATGCACCATGTCTTCATCCTTAATTTGTCGTCCGGTAAGGCAAAATAATGTAGAGCGCCTTGCTCTCATCAGTCGGCTTCAGAATAATCGGGCTCATGATACCCGTAAAGGCAATGACCAGCTGTTCGCTATCAATAACCTTGAGCACATCAAGCATATATTTCGAGTTGAAGGAGATTTTCAGCGGTTCGCCTTCAAAGCTAGATACGCTAACCTCTTCGCGCACCTTGCCAAGCTCCGATGAGCTGGATGAGATTTCAAGCCCGCCTTGCTCAATAGATTGCATACGCACAATATTGGTCTTTTCTTCCCGAGATAGCAAATAAGCACGGTCGATTGACTCGCTCAGACTTTTTGTGTCCAGCATCAGTTCTGTTTTGTACGATGTCGGAATAATCCTAGAAGTATCGGGATATGTTCCGTCAAGAATACGCGAATAAAATAGCACCCGATCAATCTTGAACAGCACCTGACTATCCGCTACGACGATATCGACCATTGTATTTTGATCTGGAACGATCTTGCTCAGCTCGTTCAATGTTTTACCAGAGATAACCACATTGTTGAAACGAATACCTTCTGCAGAATCCAACATGGCGGAGCGAGTAGCAAGGCGGTGGCGGTCGGTAGCAACGAACTTCAGTTCATTGTCGGCCAGACTCCAAAGTACACCCGTCAGAATGGGTGTTGTCTCGTGCGAGGAGATAGAGAATACAGTCTGCTTGATCATATTCTTAAGCAGATCTCCTGGAATAGAGAACATTTGGTTCTCTTCAATGCTTGGTAGTACAGGGAATTCCTCAGGATCGAGACCTACCATCTGGATCTCGGTTGCTCCCGCAGCAATGAAGGTCTGGAATTGATCCTTAACCTCCATATGAACTTCCTGGGAAGGAAGCTTCTTGATAATTTCAACAAAAAATTTGGCAGGCAGCACGACGCTTCCTGGCTGATCAACCTTCACGATCGTCTGATCGCCACTCTCAATCGGAATAAACGATTGGATGGAGATATCCGTGTCGCTGGCGGTCAGTGTGACGCCCTGATGATTAACATCCAGCTTGATGCCGCTCAGGATGGGGATCGTTGTACGGCTGGAGATCGCTTTGGATACATGCTGGATGGATTCATTAAGAGCTTGCTTTAAAATACTGATTTTCATAATTTCCTCCTACAAGCGAATGGACTTTATCTTGCTGCTGTTGTTGGTTCAGCTTTTCGTAATTCATGTTGAGGCAAAGCCGATGACATGATGGTGATTTATTTATAAAAAATAGTAGTAATAGCAGTAGGTGCACTGAATATGTGGATAAGTGACATAAACGTGAATAAATCAAGCCTATCCACATGTGTATATATTGTGCATAGGCTTTGTACTTGTTCAGGTTGGGTTTTTGATTTTCTCAGTAATGTTGTTGATAACTTTGAACAGATCCTGGTCAGCTTGAATGGACTTCGAGATCTTCTCATGGGCATGAATGACCGTTGTATGGTCTCGTCCACCGAAGGCTTCTCCAATCTTGGGCAAGGAATAATCAGTCAGCTCTCGTGACAAATACATGGCAATCTGACGCGGGAAGGCAACGGCCTTAGTACGCTTGCGTGCCTTGAAATCCTCTAGTTTAAGATTGTAGTATTCTCCGACCTGCTGCTGAATGTCCTGAATAGTAATCATCTTCGGACGGCTGGATGGAATGATATCCTTCAGCGCCTCGGCAGCCAGATGCGTCGTTACATCCTGATTGGTTAAGGAAGAGTAAGCCACAACGCGGATCAAGGCACCTTCCAGCTCCCGGATGTTCGTATCAATCTGATTGGCGATATACATCATCGCTTCATTCGGAATATCCAGATTCTCCGCCTTGGCCTTCTTACGCAAAATGGCAATCCGCGTCTCCAGATCCGGCGGTTGAATATCCGTGATTAGCCCCCATTCAAAGCGGGAGCGAAGCCGTTCTTCGAGCGTGGGAATCTCCTTGGGCGGTCGGTCACTGGAGATGATAATCTGCTTACGTTCCTCATGAAGTGCATTGAAGGTATGGAAAAACTCCTCCTGTGTCGACTCCTTGCCCGCCAAAAACTGAATATCGTCAATCAGCAGGATATCGATATTGCGGTATTTGTTCCGGAAGCTCTCGCCGCGGTTGTCGCGGATCGCATTAATGAATTCATTGGTGAATTTCTCGGATGACAAATAAACGACCTTGCTGCTGGGATTGTGCTCCAGAATATAATGACCGATAGCGTGCATAAGGTGTGTCTTGCCTAGTCCTACGCCACCATACAAGAACAATGGGTTATAAGCTTTTGCCGGCGCCTCAGCGACGGCGAGCGATGCAGCATGGGCAAAACGATTGCCCGAGCCGATCACGAAGGTATCGAACGTATATTTCGGATTCAGCATATGAGAGATGACTTCTTCCTGGGCAGCAGGCTGCTGGGGCGGAAGCTGCTGCGGGTCAGGCTCTGCAGGCTTGTTCTCTTCGATGATGAATTTGACCTCAACCTGCTTGTCCAACAGCTCATACACGGTGGAAGCGACCAGCTTCGTATAGCGGCTCTCCAGCCACTCAACAGCGAATGTCGTCGGCGCAGAAATCACAATGGAGTGATCCGTAAGCTTTGTCACCTTGGTTGCCTTGAACCAGGTATCAAAACTGGGCTTGCTAAGTTTGGTTTGTATGATGGATAGTATTTGCTGCCATATTTCGGAAGTATGGCTCTCCACAGACGTCACTCCTTTTACATCCTCCAATGTGGCTACAACCGCCTCGTTAAGACACATCCGCGTTGCTGACTAGCGGCGCACAGTTGCAGAGAAACGCAGCACAAACCAGCCCCGAACGAGACATAGACGGAAAGTCAGCTGCCGTAATCGGCAGAATCGTGGCAGTCAATTCAGGTGGGCTTGGCCAGTGTAGTTGTACTCTGTGTTCCATAGGCCGGAGAGGAAATCAAAATGTCGAAATGAAATGAATAATGTAGAATATATCCCCAGAATCCAGTATCCGCACAAATAAAAAATATGGATAAATTGAACTTGTTCACAACTTTATCCACAGACTGTTGATAATATATAGGGTAAAACAACATATTCACAATCAAAAGTAATATAATCATAGCAAAAGAAGCCTTGTATTTCAATGAGTCATCGGATTTTATCCACAAATTCAATCTGTTGTGTATAAATCTTATGCACAACACAAGATATTGTTAATAATTTGTTTAGTTTTCGACAATAACTTAATTCACGGGATAAAAATTATTCACAGGTTATGACGGATCAAATCAGTTATAAGCTGTTTTTGTGAGCTTGTGTATAACTCAAATCCAGAGCATTGCTCAAAAGAGCCTGTGGAAAACTATAACTGACAGCAACTGACCAGCAGCTTATTCAGGATTGGCTCGAAATGTACTTAATAGTGGAGTAGACGCTATGAGGGTATCGTTCCATTTTTAGAGGATGATTATGTGGGCAAGGTACAGAAAGAAGAAATATAGAAAAAAGAAAAAAGAGGAAGAGCTTCAAGCTGGTTGACTTCGTAGAATACTTATGGTTAAATGTATAAAGGTGTTTTTTGTGGAGATCGCTATCGAGTATATTCCATATAAAACGTATTTCTTGTAAGGAGGTGCAATACATTGAGACCGACTTTCAAACCAAATGTCAGCAAGCGTAAAAAGGTTCACGGCTTCCGTAAAAGAATGAGCACGAAGAACGGACGCAGAGTGTTGGCTGCCCGTCGCCAAAAAGGCAGAAAAGTATTGAGTGCATAATACGTGCATGGAGACCACCTGCGGTGGTCTTTTTTTTTGAAGATAATAGAATTTTTAAGTTTTCAGCGGAGCTGAATTATTCTATTATCGCCAGAAAAACATCCATAAGCACGGTCATCTCCTGTGCAAGTACGACAATAGACGTTTTCTTATCAGACAGTGGGAGAAAAAGTCCCTACATCTATATATGGATGATGGTGTATGAATTAGGCCCAATATAGATGTAGGCATAACTCCGGTTGCATCTAGATTATCACCCGGAAGTTTGGGCTATAATTATTTATAGTAGAAACGCATTCCGGGAGCGGACGAATGAATAGAATTGAATTGAAGCAAGGAGAAGCGCCGTGCAGAGAAAATTGCGTCTTCGTAACCGTGCAGACTTCGGACGAGTATACCGACATGGCAAATCCTTTGCGAATCATCAGTTGGTTGTGTACTGGTTTCGCAAAAAAGAGGTAGATCAGTTCCGTGTGGGGATCTCGGTAAGCAAGAAGATTGGTAATGCTGTCGTCCGTAACCGGATGCGCAGATTAATTAAAGAAATTATGCGTCACCACGAGCATGAGATCATGGACCATATCGATCTGATCTTTATTGTTCGCAAGGGGGCCGTATCCATGTCCTATCAAAATCTGGAGAAGAGCGTATTACATGTATTACGCAAAGCCTCACTGTTGAAATCTTCAGGGAGATAGTCGGTTTCTTTGTCCTGCTCAATATGGTATGATTTACGTTGGAATGGATTGGTTAAGAGAGGGGTTATGAAGTGTCGCGATTCAAGACAAAACAGGGAAAATGGTTTCTCCTGAGCGCCATGCTTGGTCTTGTTGCTGTATTAGCCGGTTGTGCTCCATCAGCGAACAATTCCTATACGACAGCTGACTTGGCTAACGGAAGCTTCTGGCAAAGGAATGTCGTATACTGGTTCTCTTATGCACTGGACACCTTTGCTGAATGGTTCAGTGGAGAGTATGGCTTAGCAGTACTACTGCTCGTGATTATTGTAAGAACACTGATTTTACCGCTTACCCTCAAACAGGTGAAGAGCTCAAAGGCAATGCAGGCGATTCAGCCGCAGCTGAAAGAAATCCAGAATAAGTACAAGGATACACCAGAGAAGGTACAGCAGGAGACGATGAAGCTGTTCCAAGAGAACAAGGTCAATCCTATGGCTGGCTGTCTTCCACTAGTTGTGCAAATGCCAATCTTCATCGCGCTGTATAACGCGATCTACTATAACTCGGAGCTGCGTGATCACACATTCCTGTGGTTACAACTAGGTATGCCTGACCAATATTGGATACTGCCAGTTATCGCAGCAATTACAACATTCGTGCAGACCTGGATGATGATGAAGATGAATCCAACGCCGCAGCAAGGGCCTATGCAATTCCTTCTGTGGGTATATCCGGTATTGATCTTCATTATGTCCTACCAATTCCCATCGGCGCTGCCGCTGTACTGGGTGTACAGTAACATTTACACGATCGTACAGAACTATTTCTTGTATCGCAATAACGACAAGACGGCTGCAGCTCTTGCTGTGAATGCTGCCAAGGTATCTCAAGGTGGACAAGGCAATAGCAATAAGAGAAAAAATCAGAGCGGAAAACGGAAAGGAGCTAAAAAATCGAGATGACCAAAGTCGTTGCGACAGGAAAAACCGTTGAAGATGCTGTAGAACAAGGGCTTGCCGAGCTTCGGACAAGCCGGGAACGAGTAAACGTGACCGTGTTAGAGCAGCCGTCAAAAGGATTCCTGGGCTGGTTCGGGACCAGGAAGGCGAAGGTAGAACTAACTATAATTCCTGAACCTGACCCTATACCGGCAACTAAAGCAACCATAGAACATCATCCGATAACAGCTCCTGAAGCAGAGGTACAATCTGCTTCTACACAACTGGCGTCTACAGATTCTTCTTCCATCGGTGCTGATCCATATGAGGAGGCTATTCGCTTCATCAGGGAGACTGCAGCAGGTATGGGACTTGAGGTAAGTGTGGATGTCCATCATCGTAAGGATGAGAGCACACTGGATATTTCCGGCCCTGAGCTTGGAATGCTGATAGGAAGAAGAGGGCAGACGTTAGACGCTCTACAGTATTTAACCAATATTGTAGCTAATCGCTACTCTGATGGATATGTTCGCATCATTCTTGATGCCGAGAATTTCCGGGATCGACGACGTAAGACGCTGGAGAATCTGGCTGAGCGTCTGGCTGGACAAGTTGTCTCTTCAGGCAAAGAGGTCATGTTAGAGCCTATGTCTTCGGCGGAGCGTAAAGTGATTCACGCCAAGCTACAACGTAATCATCAGGTTAGAACGTACAGCAAAGGGGACGATCCGAATCGGCGCGTCATCATTGCCAAGAAATAAAGAAATGCAATGGCTCTCTGCCTGGTGCGGAGGCCATTGCTTTTTTTCATAAGAGCGAAGAAGAAGCATGTGTGCCCCAGAAAATAGAACGAGGTGAGAATGATGTTAAGCGATACGATAGCAGCGATCTCCACAGCAGTTGGTGAGGGAGGAATTGCGATCATCCGCGTCAGCGGGCCAGAGGCATTACCAGAGGTTCAGCGTATGTTCAAGAGTAAAACTCCTCTTACGGAGGCTGAATCACATACTGTGCATTATGGACACATTATCGAACCCCAGAGCGGAGAACGAGTCGAAGAGGTGTTGCTAACGGTCATGAGAGGGCCGCGATCCTTCACCACAGAGGATGTCGTAGAGATTAGCTCTCATGGGGGTGTGGTAGCTGTCAAGCGAGTCATGGACCTGTTGCTGCTCCAGAATATTCGACTGGCTGAGCCAGGCGAGTTCACGAAGAGGGCATTCTTGAACGGACGAATTGATCTTAGCCAGGCAGAGGCCGTCATGGATCTAATCCGCTCCAAGTCAGACAAGGCATTCTCTATTGCGATGAAGCAGTCAGAGGGGATGCTGTCCTCGAAGATTCGCAATCTTCGTCACATTCTGGTCGAGACGCTTGCACATATTGAAGTGAATATTGATTATCCAGAGCATGATGTAGAATCGCTAACCTCGCAGTTTATCAAGGACAAGAGTAGTGAGGTTATGAAGGAAATTGATGGACTTCTGCATACAGCTGAGCAGGGGAAGATTCTGCGCGAAGGGATTACTACCGCCATCATCGGGCGACCGAACGTGGGGAAATCTTCATTACTGAATGCTTTGGCTCAAGGGGATAAGGCAATTGTCACAGATATCCCTGGCACGACCCGTGATGTCATTGAAGAATATGTCACGATTCGCAATGTTCCGCTAAGGCTGCTGGATACTGCCGGCATTCGAGAGACGATGGATGTGGTCGAGCAAATTGGTGTAGAGCGTTCACGGACCGCTGTCAGTGAAGCTGACCTGATCTTACTGGTTCTGAACTCCAGTGAGCCACTGCATCAAGATGAGCTGGAATTGTTGGAACAAATCCGCGGTAGACAAGTGATTGTTATTATGAATAAAATGGACTTACCTTCCCAACTAGATCGCGAGCTTCTGACACGTTATATAGCTGAGGAGCTGATTGTTCCGATGTCCGTGAAGACGGATGAAGGCTTGGATGGATTGGAAGAAGCTATCTCCAAGCTGTTCTTTAGTGGTAAGCTGGAGTCTGCTGATCTTACCTATGTAAGTAACGTGCGGCATATTGCGCTGTTGAAACGGGCGAAGCAGTCACTCCTGGAAGCTTACGAGGCTGCCGATCAGTTCATTCCGATTGATATGATTCAGATTGATGTCCGGCTTGCATGGGAGCAGCTTGGAGAGATTGTGGGCGATACAGCTCATGATGCGTTGATTGATCAGATCTTCTCCCAATTCTGTCTTGGGAAGTAGGAATTACAGCTTCTGAAATTCATGGTTAGAAAATCATACATTATATAATAGAAGAGAGTGAATAGCATCGGCTATGCTCTTATTTTAAGGAGGTACTACCAATGGGATACGATGGCGGCAACTATGACGTTATTGTTGTAGGCGCTGGACACGCTGGCGTAGAGTCAGCACTTGCTGCGGCCCGTATGGGCTGTAAGACATTGATGATTACCATCAATCTGGATATGGTGGCTTTTATGCCATGTAATCCTTCGATTGGTGGTCCGGCCAAGGGTCATGTTGTACGTGAAATTGATGCGCTCGGGGGAGAGATGGGGCGCAATATAGATAAGACCTTCATTCAGATGCGGATGTTGAATACAGGCAAGGGACCAGCCGTTCATGCGCTGCGTGCGCAAGCAGATAAGTTCTCTTACCAGCATGCCATGAAGGAGACGATGGAGAAAGAACCCAATCTGACACTTCGTCAAGGTATGGTCGAGGAACTGATCGTTGAGGATGGTAAATGTGTAGGGGTACTAACAAAGACCGGAACCTCCTATCGGGGAGGTGCAGTGGTATTGACTACTGGAACCTATCTGCGTGGGAAAATTATTATGGGTGAGCTGATGTACGAGAGTGGCCCGAACAATCAGCAGCCATCTGTACGACTGTCTGAGCATTTGCGTGAATTGGGCTTCAACCTGGTGCGCTTCAAGACCGGAACTCCTCCACGAGTGCATAAGGATAGCATTGATTTCAGCAAGACAGAGATTCAACCAGGTGATGATCAGCCCAAATTCTTCTCGTATGAGACGAAATCGTCTGACAACGAGCAGCTTCCATGCTGGCTGACATATACTTCAGTGGACACACATCAGATTATTAATGACAACTTGCACCGTGCTCCCATGTTCTCAGGTGTTATTGAAGGAACAGGGCCTCGTTATTGTCCTTCGATCGAGGATAAGATTGTACGCTTCAGTGATAAGCCGAAGCATCAGATCTTCCTGGAGCCTGAAGGCAAGAATACCTCTGAGTATTATGTACAGGGCTTGTCTACAAGTCTTCCGGAGGATGTGCAGCTTGCTGTGCTCCGTTCCATTCCAGGTATGGAGAACGTAGAAATGATGCGTAATGGATATGCTATAGAATATGATGCAATGGTACCGACACAGCTCTGGCCAACACTTGAGACGAAGCAGCTACCAGGACTCTTCACTGCTGGGCAAATTAACGGAACCTCAGGATATGAGGAAGCAGCTGGTCAAGGTATTATGGCTGGGATTAATGCAGCTCGCAAGGTACAAGGCAAGGAGCCAGTAATCCTTGATCGTTCACAGGGCTATATTGGTGTACTGATTGATGATCTGGTGACCAAGGGCACGAATGAGCCTTATCGCTTGCTGACTTCCCGTGCTGAATATAGATTGTTGCTGCGTCATGATAATGCAGATTTGCGTCTGACACCGATCGGTCATGAGATTGGTCTGATTCCAGAAGAGCGATATGCGGCATTTGTGGATAAGAAAGCTAAGGTCGAACAGGAAATTGAACGTCTACGTACGCATAAAATCAAGCCTGTAGATGTTAACACCATGCTGGAGGCGGCAGGCTCTGCCCCAATCCAGGATGGTAGCAATCTGCTGACGATCCTTCGTCGTCCAGAGATCAGCTATGCGCAGGTTGAACAGATCTCGGCTTCACCAGTGGAGCTGGATGCAGACATGAAGGAGCAGGTCGAGATTCAGATTAAGTACGCTGGCTATATCGAAAAGCAATTGCAGCACGTAGAGCGTCTGCAAAAGATGGAGCAAAAAAAGCTGCCTGAAGACCTTCGATATGATGAGGTACAGGGGCTTGCCATGGAAGCGAAGCAAAAGCTCAACAGCATCCGCCCAATCTCTATCGGGCAGGCTTCCCGGATCTCAGGTGTGACACCTGCTGACATTTCAATTTTGCTAGTGTATCTGGAGCATTATAATCGTGTGAAGGCGGCAAGAGCATAATGGCAGATGCGATACAGTTAGAATTCCAAGCAAGATTAGCCGAGCATGGCATTCAGATTAATGAACAGCAGCTAGACCAGTTCGAAAGCTATTATCGTCTCCTTGTAGAGTGGAATGAGAAGATGAATCTGACAGGGATTACTGAACGTGAGGCTGTCTACACGAAGCATTTCTACGATTCCGTCTCCCTGGCCTTCTATGTGAATATGGATGAGATTTGGACACTCGCAGATATTGGATCGGGTGCGGGTTTTCCTGGCATTCCTCTGAAAATTTGCTTTCCGTCCATTAAGCTGACGATCATTGATTCGTTGAACAAACGGATCAACTTCCTGTCACACATCAAGGAGTCTTTGCAGCTTACAGAGACTGAGCTGATTCATGGCCGAGCAGAGGAGCTAGGTCGCAAGGCTGGCTATCGGGATAGCTATGATCTGGTTACAGCACGAGCTGTAGCAAGGCTAGCGGTTCTCAACGAGTTCTGTCTTCCTTTTGTACGAAAAGGAGGATGCTTCGCAGCGATGAAGGGCAGTGATCCGCAAGAGGAGATTCAAGAGGCGGCTTATAGCCTTAAGGAGCTACGAGGACAGCTGAGCTCGGTTGAAGCCTTTCAGCTCCCTGTTGAAGAGTCTGCGCGACACATGGTGCTGATTCGAAAGCTTGCCGAGACACCTAAGAAGTATCCGCGTAAAGCAGGCACCCCTTTAAAGATGCCTTTGCTGCAGCCTTAAGTCATTTGATTTATTGACTGTCGTATAGAAATTCCAGATATAGAGCTGAATAAAGATAGAGATCTTTATAAAGATACAAATATAGAGACAAGGGAGTGTTTCACGTGAAACATTCCCTTTATTTGTGATTCAACAATTTTCCATATTATAATAGAGTAGCCTAGTAAGATATTATATTGTTGGAAAGGGGACAAAGAATCCGCTGCTGATACATATCTTCAATTGATGATGTAGACGATGTAGAGAAGTAACAGTCTCATGGACCAGAGAAGGGGCTTGTTAGCTAGTATCGGAAATGGGTGAATTATATCATTAACCTATAGTAAATAAGAGACCAAATCATATATTTTAGGGATTGGGAATAGATAGGATTATACTCGAAAAAGTGATAGAATAGAAATAACGGATGTAACCAGATACATGATATATAAGTAACTTTATGCCCGCATCACATTTTACTCATAGTTGGAATCTTGTTCCTGAAGGTCCGATGAATTTGATGTTACTTCACGTATCTGTATGTACATAGTCTCTGTAGTACACATGAATAGATATCTGCGCATGTGGCCAAGGTTACTTGTCCACATGTGGATAGCCATTTTACGGCTGACGGATATATCAATTAATGTGCATGAGGGATCTTTAGCCTGATTGATCTTCAAGATAAGAGGAGATAGCAGGTCAATGTATCAGGTGAGTGTATTAGGAAGTAACGCAAATGAGTGTGTGCAGGTTCTGTGAATGTCCATTATGAAATTAGGTGGTATTATACGGAATGAAAGAACAATTTTCTAAGCTATTTGGTTTCTCGGAGCGTGTAAGCGGAGATGAAGTGAAGAACATTCCGATCCATGACATTGTCAGCAGTCCATTTCAGCCTAGGACGATTTTTGACGATGACAAGATTGACGAGCTGTGCCAGACGATTAAGACACATGGAATTATTCAGCCCATTGTGGTCCGTGCCCGAGATCAACATTATGAGATTATAGCAGGTGAACGTCGTTGGCGTGCGGTGACCAAGCTGGGAATGGAGAGCATTCCAGCAATCGTGCGTGATTTTAATGATTCACAGGCCGCTTCCATTGCTCTCATTGAGAATTTGCAAAGAGAAGGGCTTACTTCGATCGAAGAGGCTGTTGCTTATCAGAAGCTGATTGATCTGCATCAATTGACTCAGGAGAGCCTTGCTCAGCGTCTGGGTAAAAGCCAATCGACGATTGCCAATAAAATACGTCTGCTCCAGCTTCCAGATGGGGTTAAGACGGCTCTGATGGAGCGTAGTATTACTGAGCGTCATGCCAGAGCTCTGCTGTCATTAGAAACAGAAGAATTACAACTTAAGGTACTGGCAGAGGTAATCAGCAAAGAACTGAATGTGAAGCAGACAGAAGCCAGAGTGGCCTTTTATAAAGAAGCATCCAAGATTAAAAAAGCCAAGCGCGTATCCTTTACGAAGGACGTGCGGCTGGCCCTGAACACAATCAGACAGTCCATCGATATGATTACTGGCTCGGGAATGGACATCAAGACAAAAGAATCAGATAATGAAGATCACTACGAGATCGTTATCCATATTCCAAAGCGTAAATAATGTAGTTGAAGCGTCAAGCGGCAGCGTTGCCGCTTTTTCTGTCTCGTGAGACTGTATTCTCCGTAGTAACGATGAACTCCGGGAATAAGGTACAGTGGAAGTTGTTGATCAGGTTCAGTTAATATAGTAGAAGAGGTTAGCTGTATTGTAGCTGCATTCATTAAAATGTAACTATGTATAGCAATCTCAGAATCTATCAGAATAAGACCCCTTTAATAAATTATGAGGTGAACGAATTGGCCAAAATTATAGCCATAGCGAATCAAAAGGGCGGGGTAGGTAAGACGACTACTTCCGTGAATTTGGGCGCTGGACTTGCTTCCCTCGGCAAGCGGGTACTGCTTGTGGATATTGATCCGCAAGGGAACACCACAAGCGGGGTTGGAATCAATAAAGCGGATGTGCCTAACTGTATATATGATGTGCTCATTAATGAAGTCCATCCTAGTGAGGCCATAGCGCCTACGCAGGTGGAAGGATTGCATATTATTCCGGCTACCATTCAATTGGCTGGTGCTGAGATCGAGTTGGTACCAACCATTTCCCGTGAGCTTCGGCTGAAAAAGTCTCTGCAGCTCGTTAAAGACAACTACGATTATATATTAATTGACTGTCCGCCATCCCTTGGGATTCTTACGCTGAATTCGCTGACGGCATCCAATTCTGTCATTATTCCTATCCAATGTGAGTATTATGCTTTGGAGGGGCTGAGTCAGCTGCTTAATACGGTTCGCTTGGTACAAAAACACTTGAATACTGGCCTCCAGATTGAGGGTGTGCTGTTGACGATGTTTGATGCGCGGACGAATCTTGGCATACAGGTCATTGAAGAGGTCAAGAAGTATTTCCAAAGCAAGGTGTATCAGACCATCATTCCTCGTAACGTAAGACTCAGTGAAGCACCTTCACATGGACAATCGATTATTACGTATGATCCTCGCTCACGTGGGGCAGAAGTATACATTGAGTTGGCAAAGGAAGTGGATGCAAATGAGTAAGAGACTGGGTAAAGGTCTGGATGCACTGATACCTTCACTTGCTGTCAATGATGACGATAAAGTTGTAGACATTCCGCTGAATCAGTTACGAGCGAATCCGTATCAGCCACGGAAGGTATTTGAAGAAGAGGCAATTAAGGAACTGGCGGAGTCCATCCGTCAGCATGGGGTCATCCAACCTATTATTGTCCGCAGTGTGCTCAAAGGCTATGAGATTATAGCAGGTGAGAGACGATTCCGTGCTTCTCAATATTGCGGTAATACGACGATACCTGCAGTGGTGCGGAGTTTTTCTGACCAACAGGTAATGGAGATTGCTCTTATTGAGAACCTGCAACGTGAGAACCTCAACGCGATGGAGATCGCCGTTGCCTACCAAGGATTGATGGAGCAATTTTCCTTGACTCAAGAAGAGCTTTCATTAAAGGTGGGGAAATCAAGATCTCATATTGCTAACTTCCTGAGGTTGTTGTCGTTACCAGAAGAAGTGAAAGATTATGTTTCACGTGGAACATTGTCAATGGGACATGCACGGGCATTAGTATCGGTCAAGAATGAGGAGACGCTCAAAGCACTTGCTCAGCAATCGATTGATTTGCAATGGAGTGTACGCGAGCTAGAAGAGGCTGTTCAGCAACTGGATCGGAAAGCTGATGATACGAAGAGCAAACCGAAGCAAAAGAAGAAGGACCCATTCATTGAAAATGTTGAAGAATCATTACGAGATCGATTCAAGACGACTGTTCGTATTAAGCATAACAAGGACAAGGGTAAGATTGAATTGAACTATTATAGCCAACAGGATCTTGAACGACTGCTTGAGTTACTTCAATAAATGTTAGTAGGTCAGGAGAGGATATACTTTTCTGTATACACCTCTTTAT
Source organism: Paenibacillus massiliensis 2301065 = DSM 16942 (assembly GCF_000377505.1). Lineage (GTDB taxonomy): Bacteria > Bacillota > Bacilli > Paenibacillales > Paenibacillaceae > Paenibacillus > Paenibacillus massiliensis. The sequence continues at coordinate 24,823 of NZ_KB898186.1, forward strand.
GTCCGGTGATTCTTGAAAACCATTGTAAGTTAATTCTATGCAATACGTAATAAATGGTTGGCGAGGTAAGGCGTGAAATAACCTGAAATAGCAAATACTCAAAATGATGGAGTAAGCTTAGAAGAAATCATCATCAATTCGACCAATGACAGAATCAGAGCAAGCAGAGACTCACACCATACCCGAGAAGTAAAAGTGAAAATGAAAAACAGACCATAAAGAATGAGCAGGAGCATAAAGGGATTGCATAAATGATTCATAATCCATGCTTTGCCATTACAATCAAAATGTACAGGGGAGTAGGAGCAATACATGGTCGAATTAAACGGACTAATTGCGGAGCAGCTGGCTGCTTTGATGGCGGGGATATTTCTCGTTTTACTGATCCTCATCATTGTAGTCATCGTCCAAGGGGCCAAGCTCAAAGGAATGCGACGCAGATATCAGCAAATGATGGCAGGTAGCGGAGTCGACAATCTGGAATCATTGCTGATTGATCTGAAGGTTCAGATGGATGGGATTGAGGATGAGCAGGAGAAAAATCGGGCTCTGATGCACACCATCCAAGGTAGAATGAAAGGCCTGAAAGGGAATATTGGAGTCAAAAGATACAACGCTCTTGGAGAGCACGGTGGAGACCTGAGCTTCTCCCTGGCCATTCTGGATGAGCATCGGGATGGTATGGTGTTGACCGGGATTTACAACCGAGATGGCTCTTACGTATATGCCAAGGCTGTAAAAGGGGGAAGCTCCTCCCATATGCTCTCCCCCGAAGAAAATGAAGCTATTGCTCTTGCGCAGTCAACAGTGCATAGTGATAGTTCCACTCCTTGATCGCTGTATATAGGCTATTTGAAATAACATCAGCAAGCTTCATTACCAGATTCAAGCGAGTGTTCTGAAGTACAAAGTATTCCATAAAACCGCCGACGTTCACGATGCCCGTAAGATGGATATCGCCAACCGGCGGTAATTCTTTATTTACCCCTGCTCCCGGACGAAGAGGCCCTTCTGTGACCTGTATGCATCCTACACTGGAGCTCTGGCCTAGACAAGCATCAATCCCGATCACGTAGGGGTTATGATGCTGTTGGCTGATCTGGTCGAGTGTGCTTTGTAAATTAATCGCGTGTACAGGCTCATCAAGTGTACCGTACAAGTGAAATAGAGGCGAATGGAGCTTGCTTAGGCTCGTTCCGACAAGAGGACCTAACGAATCGCCAGTAGAGCGGTCTGTACCTACACAGACAACGACCAGATTCATATTGCGGGCCTGATGCAAATAGAAGAGCAGACGATGCACAAGGATGGACTGGATATCAGGGTCTGAGTACAAGACCTTCAGGTTGGCCGCTTCATAGTTACCTGTAGATTGGGGAGGACGATTCATGAGATCTTCCTTTCGTAGCTTAGTGTGTCAGCATAATGCAGACGATATAGTAGTAACTAGTATATGGAAGTAATCTTCTTTTTATACTTTATGAATCAAGAGAATTCATAGATCGGCTCCCGAAGGGATTATCCTGGGAAAGAGCCGCATTCCAGGGAACTTATAATCATGCTTGGGACGTGAGAAGAGTGAAAGGAATGAAAAGGGGTAAATGATATAGATAATAATGTACATTACTGTAGAAGAGGTCACGGCTAGAGGAGGAGATCATGTGTGGTAAGGCTGTTAAATGAGAATAGTGGGGCAGAGGATATTATGAAAGATGCGGCCTTATGGAAGCAGCAAATCTGGGCATGGCTGACCGATACTGGAATGTGGACCGGAACGGCCTATACCATACTGAAGATTGTTATTATTATCTTGATTACCCGCATTGGTATACGCTTGATGTATAGGTTGATTGACCGCACGATGGAGCAGCGAAAGACGCGCAAAATTATGGTCAACTCCAGAAGAATGACGACTATAGGCGAGCTCCTCAAAAATGTCATTACTGTCGTGTTCAATTTCCTACTGATCATGCTTGTGCTATCCCAACTGGGCATTAATCTGGCTCCACTTATTGCCGGTGCAGGCGTTATTGGACTCGCGGTCGGTTTTGGTGCACAGAGCTTGGTGAAGGATATTATTACGGGCTTCTTTATTATTTTCGAGGATCAATTTGCTGTAGGTGATGTAGTTGAGACTGGAGCCTATAAAGGGACTGTAGAACTCATTGGATTGCGGACGACCCGATTGATTGGCTGGCGGGGTGAGGTGTATATTATACCGAATGGTATGATTACAGCTGTCACGAACTACTCTATGTCCAACTCTCTTGCTGTCGTTGATCTACCCGTGAAGGCAGAGCGTACTCTGCAGGAGACGGTAAATATGGTCAATCAGGCTCTGGAAGGTATAGAGGATCGGAATCCACTGGTTATCTCAGAACCTGAAGTGCTGGGGGTACAGTCGATGAGCACCTCCGAATATATTATTCGTATCGTAGCAGAATGCCAGCCAAATACGAGATCTGAGGTGGAGCGTGACATCATCACTGAGGTGAAAAAGTCAGTGGAGCAGGAGGAAGCGACGAGACAGGCATTGCTGGAGCAGGCAGCCTCCAGAGAACAGTGAGAAAGCCAATTGCAGTAAAGCATGCTATTTCGAGAAATGAATAGACTGAGCTTTGCTTTGGCAGATATGATAAAGATATAAGCAAGTATTAGAGCAAGGCTGAAGCAGGTGATTAAAGGGGGAGTCATGGAGATGGAGCGCAAGACCTTCCAATTGGGAGATATCGTACAAATGAAGAAGCAGCACCCTTGTGGGAGCAATGAGATGGAGATCATCCGAATGGGTATGGATATACGCATTAAATGTGTAGGCTGCAAGCATAGTGTACTCATTCCACGTCTGAAATTTGAAAAAAATATGCGGAAGGTGCTGCGCTCAGCTGGGGCCGAAGAGGGGCCAACCCCCTCCTAATGCGTGTTGTAGGAATTCTTTAGAGGGACATCTTGAACCGAACCCATATATGTGATACAATAAACCTTGCTGCGGAAAGGTACCCAAGAGGTCCAAGGGGGCTGACTCGAAATCAGTTAGGCGTCGCAAGGCGTGCGTGGGTTCGAATCCCACTCTTTCCGCCATTTCTGCTTATACATGCTTGATCGGATATAATCCTCTTGCACTCGACAGAGTTCAGGAGGATTTTTTGCATATATATATATGATTACGTTAGCCTTACGCGTAGTATATGGATATAGAAGCAAATATTAATGAGTGGCCGTGTATACAATTCAAAACTAGATACTCGGTTCTCAGGCAATGAGAAACCCCTTGCTCGGCTTGCTGCTGAACAAGGGGTTATTGGTATTTATCTATGAATACATAATGAAAGGATCTCTTCAGGTGAGATAAGGCTCTCTAAGCTACGTAAAAGACCGCTCCACCTATTAGAATGGGTTAGGTGGGTAAGAGTAGCGCTCAGTTCGCTTGGCTCCGGTAATCATGCACAGAATGGCTGTAATAAGGTGCAATAGCCAGCCGAGAACAGGAATCCATGCGATTGCAGAGGTAATTATACCGAATACAGAGCCATAGATGGGCTCCTGGTTGCGAAGTGAGAGAATGACTGTAATCAGATGAAGGACGAACATGAAGCCGAGAGCCGAGTAAGAAGTACCAATTACAATGGACCCGCCAATGATGGGGATGGCAAGAATTAGCTCCAGAACGCCTGAGATCCATTTTAATACTCGGGACACGCTCATAGCATTTACCTCCAATGGAATAGGATCATTAGTTCAACAGGTATAGTCTATCAGAACTAACCAGAACAATCCAGATAACTGGTGTGAGGAAAAAAATAGAAAAAGGAGAAACCCTAAGGCTTCTCCTCTTCGGCAGTGCATTAATGGATTGATCTTTCCTTATCATCACGAACCCAGTGTATTGCTAGGCAATACTTGCGCTTACAGAACTAATGTCCTCGGCACAATCTGTTGCTCTCTAATGTCCGGGGCTGATCTCCCAACAGTCTGTCCGGCTACGTCATCCAACGGAACCACACCTCTCTGCTGCACTGCCTGATAATAATATGCACGCGCTTGCGATGTTTTATACATTACTCTAAAAAAATGTTTTGAGTGGACTTAGTGAACACGTGCCTTGGTCTTCTTTTTCCATTTTCGATTATGGTTAGTGGTCTCAGGGAAGGTATCTCCCTTGAGAAGATGCACATGTTGTGGGTTCTGAATCTCGGTATGGAAGCTCTTCTCACCGACCTCCATATAATATCCGTCATTTGGTGCTTTGTCGCCAGGCTCAAACTCGGTTTTTTCACCCATAGTTGCAATCCTCCTTCGTCAAATAGGCTTCTTGCTGGACAGATAATGTCCGAGCGAATATATTGTGTGCTACTGTCCCGGGAAACATGTGCCTGCGTCTACAGGAGAGTCAGTATGGGGAAAAGAGGGGGAGCCGACGTAAGCAAGTGCAGCATTCATCTAAAGATGAAAGTATCAAATTAGAAAGTAAGTAAAAGAAATTAGAAAGTAAGGATAAGAAATTAGAAGGCGAGCAAAAGGAAATAAAGCAGAGACAAGGAAATTAGGAGTTTTCCTTGCAATAGTAGTATCCTTTTGATATAATATTTCAGTGCGAGTTTGTGCTCGTTCCTTGCTCTCAACTGAGATTGAGGGCCTTAAGTCCATAAGGAGGTGTAAAGAATGCGCAAATACGAAGTGATGTACATTATTCGCCCTGACATTGAACAAGAAGCTGTTCAAGCGGCAGTCGAAAAATTCCAAGGCATCATCTCCAACGGCGGTGGCGAAATTACCAAGCATGATGTGATCGGTAAGCGCCGTCTTGCGTATGAGATCAAGAAGTTTCGTGATGGTTCCTTTGTTCTTGTTAACTTCACAGCTGAACCAGCTGTAGTTACTGAGATGGAGCGTCAAATGAAAATTTCTGACGATGTAATTCGTTATCTCATTACGAACGACGTAGCTTAATTCACATTCTGTGATGTAATTATGCACAACGTACAAAGGAGGGGATTGGATTGTTGAATCGTGTTATTCTGATCGGTCGGTTAACCAAAGATCCAGAGCTGAGATATACACCGGCAGGTGTCGCTGTTACTCAATTCACTTTGGCTGTAGACCGTCCGTTTACAAGTCAAGGCGGGGAACGGGAAGCGGATTTTATTCCGGTTGTCACCTGGCGCCAGCTTGCGGAGACCTGCGCTAACTATCTTCGTAAAGGTCGACTAACGGCTGTTGAAGGCCGAATTCAGGTAAGAAATTATGAGAATAATGAAGGTAAGCGTGTATACGTGACTGAAATTATTGCTGATAATGTTCGCTTCCTGGAGTCGAACCGTGACGGTGGAAATGGTGAAGGCGGTCGTCAAGAGTCCTCATCTTCATATGGGGGCGGCGGCAACCAACGTGGGAACTATAACAACGCTCGCAGCAATCAGGATCCTTTTTCCGATGACGGAAAGCCGATTGATATATCGGACGATGATTTGCCATTTTAGAACGGAAAGGACTGACAAAGAATGGGCTTCAGACAAAGAGAAGGCGGAGACGACAACAAAAGACCAGCTCGTCGCGGTCGCAACAAACGTCGTAAAGTATGTTTCTTCACTGTGAACAAAATTACTCACATTGACTATAAAGATACAGATCTGCTCAAAAAATTCATCAGCGAGCGCGGCAAAATTTTGCCACGTCGTGTGACTGGAACTAGCGCGAAATATCAGCGTATGCTGACAATCGCTGTTAAGCGTTCCCGTCAAATCGCTCTGCTTCCTTACACTACTGAGTAGTAATTAGGGGCTACAGAAAAGGGACATTCTCTTCGGAGAGTGTCCTTTTTTTGTTAGGTAAGTACTTTGGAAAAAATAACAGTCTTAAGGAAAAGCTTGACAACTCTAGCATTGCGATGTAACGTGTTACTAACACATTTTTATTCCATTACTATCCAACTTCTCTGTATCATCCAGAAATAGCTTTGTTATTCAATTTTTTTGCTGATGAAATTCAAAGCCTTCAATTGTGATTCCCCACAACATGATGCAATTCCTACAGTAGCAGATCCAATATTATCAGACCATATACCTGATCAAGTATAGCTCCATTTACCAGATCACAATAATACGTCAATATCATGTTATAATAGTTAACTTTACATAGCTATATTGTGGCATTTATTTGTTACTGAGTATGATTTTTTGTTACTAACTCTTGATAAACAAATGAAAACATAACATTAATATTTCATTATAAAGAATTAAAGTTAATTAATGAGAGAAATAAAATATATTGACGTAATGTTAAGTGACATTGTAATATGGTTGATAATTCATTGGGATAATTTGTGAGCGAGAATAACAATTTATTGACCAATGGTTTATTTTTAAGGGATTACTATCAAGTCCAAAGCTAGGTAAAGAGGGGGATGAATCTGTGGTAAAAGTAAAGAGCTGGTATGGAACATGCATATTGATTCTGGTGTTAGGTCTGGTATTAGGTGCTTGTGGTGGAGGAAGCGGAACAGATACGACTGATCCAGCTGCGGAATCACCGCCTGCCGAGACGCAGACGTCTACAGAGGAAGCTAGTGAAGGGATATTTGAAGCTGAAGATATGTCATTGAACCCAGCTGCCGCACAACAGCGTACAGATACAATTATTGTTGGAATGACGGCTCCTAAGGGAGTGTTCAACTGGTTATTCTATCAGACCTCCTATGATAACTATGTGAACCGTCTCATCTTCGATACGCTTCTGGAAGTAGATGTAGATGGTACGTTCAAGGAAAGTCTGGCTGAGAAGGTAGATGTATCTGAGGATGGGCTCAAGTATACATTCCACCTCAAGCCAGGTGTGAAGTATAGTGATGGTACGCCCGTGACGATGAATGACTATCTTTTCGTCATGAAGGTTTTGCATGACCCTGCATATGATGGAGAGCATGACATGCTGTCGATTAATATTGCAGGTGGTAAAGAATACTTCGAGGGGAATGCACAGGATATCTCAGGCATCAAGATTATTGATGAGCTGACGGCTGAGGTGACTGTAACCGAGCCAAATGCGGCTACACGCGATGTATTGGGTGATGTAGTACTCATACCTGAATCCTACTACGGCAAAGACTACAAGAAAGGAAGTCTTGATAGCATCAAAGCACTAAGTGACAAGCCAATTGGCTCTGGTCAATATATTCTTAAGCAATATGTGCCTGGACAACAGGTTGTGTTGGAAGCGAATCCGGATTACTTCAGGGGAGCTCCAAAGACAAAGAATGTCATCTATAAGACAACTACTGACGGAACAAATCTGTCCATGCTTCAGACGGGTGAGACAGATATGGATAATGTCACGGTGACCGAGGACAATGTAGAAGAACTGAAGAGTTTTGGTTTCTTGAATGTGCATATCATGCCGACGAACGGCTATGGATATATAGCTTTTAACCACAAGGATGAGAAATTCCAGGATTTGAAGGTGCGCCAAGCACTGACAATTGGCCTGAATCGGGAGGAGATCGTGCAAGGCGTATACGGGCCTTATGCAAATGTCATTAATATTCCTCAATCCACCGAATCTTGGGCTTATACAACTGAGGGTGTTGAAAAGTATGAGTTCGACATGGAGAAGGCTAAGCAACTACTGGATGAGGCTGGCTGGACGGTCGGAGCTGACGGTATCCGTGAGAAGGATGGCAAGAAGTTCAAGATCAACTTCTCTGCAACAGCGGATAATCCAGTAGTAGATTCGCTGCTACCGATCATGACGAACAATTACAAGGAGCTGGGCATTGATCTGGCTGCAGAGACGTTAGACTTCAATGCCATTATGGATAAAAAAGATACAGGGAACTTCGAAATGTTCTTCGCTGCATGGAGCCTGACGCCTGATCCAGATACAACGGTCTATATTACGAATGGGGCGCAAAATGATATTGGATACTCCAATGCCAAGGTTGACGAGCTGACGCTGGCAGCGAAGAAGGAACTGGATCATGAGAAGCGCAAGGCTCTGTATGCTGAGCTGTACCAAGAGATTAACAAGGATGTACCAGTAATCTTCATGTACCAGCGCCGGGATATGTGGCCAATCAACGGCAGATTGTCTGGTTTCGAACTGTCGCCGTTCAAGGATTTTATGTACAGCATGTATAGCGTATCGACTGCACAATAAGTGACGTTCATATATGCTCAGCTCTATTCAGGGCTGGGCATATCATTTATCTTCCAGGAGGAATCCGCATGAAGCAGTATATCGCTCGAAGGCTGCTGCAAATGATCCCCACGCTCCTTGGCATATCCATTATCATTTTTGCTATCTCAGCCCTGGTACCTGGTGACTACATCACAGGAAAAGGCAACCCGAACATGACCGCTGAGAAAGAAGCGCAGCTTCGTCATATTTACGGGCTGGATAAGCCTGACTATCAGCGCTATTTCATCTGGGCTGGCAATATGCTGAAGGGAAATTTTGGAGAATCCATGCAGCATAAGCAGCCGGTCACCAAAGTCATTAACAATTATGTCTGGAACTCCTTCCTGATCGCCTTCTTCAGTCTGATCTTTAGCTGGATTATTGCGGTCTTCATAGGTGTGTTCTCAGCCAAGTTCCAGTACTCCTTATTTGATAAACTGGCCACACTCTTTATCTTCTTATGTATGTCTCTTCCCTCCTTCTTTATTGGACTATTATTTATCAAAATATTCGCGCTGGATCTAGGAATGTTCCCGGTAGGTGGGATGACGACGGCGGGAATCACCAACAATACATGGGAGCATATCGTCGATATTATTAATCATATGTTCCTGCCTGTACTCATTCTGACGATGCTTAGCACAGGAAGCCTTACCCGCTACTTCCGTACAGGAATGCTAGAGGTCATTCGCCAGGACTATATCCGAACTGCTCGTGCGAAGGGACTGAAGGAACGGACGGTCATCTTCAAGCATGCGCTTCGTAATGCACTGATCCCGGCAATCACCTTGCTCGGCTTCGAGCTGCCGGCTCTATTCAGCGGTGCGATTATATTGGAAAAGGTATTCGTATGGCCCGGGATTGGTCAGGTCTACCTCGAATCCATCAATATGAGGGACTACCCCTTTATGCTCGGATTCACCGTCTTCTTGGCTGTGCTAACACTGCTGGGGAATCTGTTGTCGGACGTATTATATGGGGTTGCAGATCCACGCATTCGTCTGAAATAGAGGACGACGTATACCTAATCATGAATTAGCAGGAGGGATTCATTTTGTCAGTTGAGACGGTTACCTCAGAAATGAATCAGCAGGTCCCTGTGCGTCGTTCAGAGCTCTCGCCCTGGCGCATCGCATGGAGTCGATTTGCTCGTAATAAACTGGCTGTCATCGGCGCTATTGTTATTATGCTGATGGCTGGAATAAGCATCTTTGGACCCATGATCTCCCCCTATACGGTGAATGACTATGATCTATCACAGAAAAATCTGTCTCCTAACTCAAAATATTGGCTGGGAACCGATAAGCTAGGTCGTGATATTCTACTGCGAACAATGCTTGCAGGCCGAATCTCGTTAATGGTCGGGCTTGTAGCCACCGTCATTTCGGTGGTCATTGGCTCAACCTTGGGCGCTTTGGCAGGTTTTTATCGCAAGAACGTTGATACGATCATCATGCGGATTGCCGATATTTTCATGTCCTTACCGACACTACCACTCCTCATTATCCTGGGAGCCGTGCTTTCTGACCTCAAAATCGACCCATCCAAACGCATTTATTTCTTAATGTTAATTATAGGCGTTCTAAGTTGGACTACGCTTTCTAGATTAGTAAGAGGGCAAATACTTACCCTTCGAGAGCAGGAATTCATGCAAGCAACAGAGGCGCTTGGTCTTCGAGATCGGCGTAAAATTTTCCGTCATCTGCTACCGAACACGATTCCTACCATTATCGTTACGGCGACACTAGGCGTAGCAGGAGCAATTATTACCGAATCAGCCCTAAGCTTCTTGGGGCTTGGCGTTGTTCAGCCGACACCCTCGTGGGGCAACATGATCTCAGCCGCCAATAATCTGATTGATTTCCGCAAACGACCGTGGCTCTGGATTCCTCCGGGCATGTGCATTCTCATCACGGTAGTTGCTATTAATCTGATGGGGGACGGACTTCGGGATGCCCTTGACCCCAAAATGAAGAGATAGACCGGGAGGCCATTATGGAAAATACACTAGTCGAATTTCGAAATCTCAAAACCCACTTTCATACCTCGAGCGGTACGGTCAAAGCTGTGAATGATGTTAGCTTCAAGATCAGAGAGGGGGAGACACTGTGTGTGGTCGGGGAGTCCGGTTGTGGTAAAAGCGTAACCGCGATGACCATGATGAGACTTATTGATTCCCCCCATGTATCGGAGGGCGAGATCTGGTTCGAGGGACGTGAGCTCCTTTCTCTTCATAAGCGGGACATGCAACGGATTCGCGGGAATGATATCTCAATGATCTTCCAGGAGCCGATGTCTTCTCTGAATCCAGTGCTGACGATCGGCGAGCAGATTATGGAGCCATTGCTCATGCATACACTAATGAGCAATAAGGAGGCGAAGGTACGCGCGATTGAGCTGATCAAGCTGGTTGGTATCTCAAGGCCTGACGAAATTTTCCGTTCCTACCCACACGAACTGAGTGGTGGTATGCGTCAGCGCATCATGATTGCGATTGCACTCTGCTGTAATCCTAAGCTGCTCATTGCGGATGAGCCTACCACGGCGCTTGATGTTACGATACAAGCGCAGATTCTTGACCTGATGCGTAATCTGAAGCAGGAGATTAAGACCTCCATTATGCTGATCACGCATGATCTGGGCGTAGTCGCTGAAATGGCAGATTATGTAGTGGTCATGTATGCAGGAAGAGTTATTGAGGAGGCCTCCGTGTATGAGCTGTTCAAAAACCCCAAGCACCCGTATACCCAAGGGCTACTAAAAGCCAAGCCTGTCATCAATCAGAGGAAGGAACGGCTGTATTCTATTCCCGGACAGGTACCGAATCCGATTGATCTGCTGGATAATTGCCATTTTCATGAACGATGTGAGGCTTGCATGCAAATATGCAGGGAAAAGACCCCGCCGCTGCGTACGAAGGAACAGGGACATAAGGTAGCCTGCTGGCTGTACGAGGAGGAAGGGGGAAGCAGACCATGAGTGCAGAAGTCTTGGTTGAAGTGAATCGCCTCAAAAAGTATTTCCCGATTACAGGTGGTGTGTTCCAACGCAAGGTCGGGGATGTGAAGGCTGTAGATGATGTGTCCTTTCAGATATACAAAGGTGAATCCTTCGGACTTGTTGGTGAGTCGGGCTGTGGCAAGAGCACCATCGGACGAACGATATTACGTCTGCTCGACAAGACAGGGGGTGAGGTGCGCTTCAATGGGACAGATATTCATACCTTGCCCAGTGATCAGATTCGCAAGCTGCGCCCACGTATGCAGATTGTATTTCAGGACCCGTTCAGCTCGCTAAATCCACGAATCAAGATTGGTGAAGCTATCGGAGAAGCGCTGTTGGATCATGGATTAATTGACCGCAAGGAGCTGAAGGACAGAGTTATCGAGACGCTCAAAATATGCGGCCTGGCCGAGTATCATTACGACCGTTACCCGCATGAATTCTCAGGTGGTCAGCGTCAGCGGATTGGTATTGCTCGCGCTCTGATCCTGAATCCCGACTTCATCGTAGCCGACGAGCCAGTATCGGCTCTGGATGTGTCGATTCAGGCCCAAATCATTAACTTGCTTAGTGATTTACAGGAGAAGCGCCAGCTGACGTATCTATTTATTTCTCATGATCTGAGTGTGGTAGAGCATCTGTGCTCAAGAATAGGGGTCATGTATCTCGGCTCCATGGTGGAGATGGCTACGACAGATGAGTTGTTCAGCAATCCGTTACATCCGTATACGAAAGCACTACTGTCAGCGGTTCCGATCCCTGATCCTACAATTAAAAGGGAACGGATCGTGCTGCAGGGAGACATCCCAAGCCCGGCGAATCCTCCAACCGGCTGCAAATTTCACACCCGCTGTCCGTTGGCGGCCGACAAGTGCAGGCAGGTTGTGCCCGATTACAGGGATATGGGTGGCCAGCATTACGTAGCCTGCCATTTCGCATAATCATGTGCCGGGTAGATGCCGCTCTACAGCATCTACAGTAATTTATAGCATTCTCGACATCCGCCAGAACGGCGGATGTTTTTGCTTTTGGAAGGACACGGCTCAAGCGAGTTTCTATAAATATTTCGTTATTGTCACCAGATTATGACCGATTTTCAAGGAAAAATTCCCTTGTCCGAAAAAAAAATTAAATTTTTTTTACAAAATTGCAGACCAAAACCCTCTTTAGTTCGTCTAATATATATATGGGGGTTGTGCGATGATGAATAAACGATGGTTCCGCTGGGCTCTGGTGCCCACGCTTATTATATGTGTGTGTATAATCGCTTCACCAGTCATGCTGGTTGGCAAGCCTGATGTAAACGCAAATGCAGCTGTAGTCATGGATATGGAATCCGGCAATATTCTGGTGGATGTGAATGGAGGACAAGCCCTGCCTTCTGCCAGTATGTCCAAGCTTATGACGGAGCTATTGGTGCTGGATGACATCGCTGCAGGCAAATTGAATTGGAATGATGAGGTTCGAATCAGCCGATATGCAAGTACAGTTGGGGGCGTTAACCTGTCATTGCGTTATGGTGAATATATGACGGTAAGCGAGCTCTTCCAGAGCATGGTAGTCTACTCTGCCAATGATGCTGCTGTTGCGATCGCTGAGCATATTGCTGGTTCGGAGGCATCATTCGTACAACGTATGAACGAGCGTGCTAAGGAGATCGGACTCAGTTCACACACATTATTTGTGAATTCTTCAGGAGCAAGCGCACAGGAGCTCGGAGTGAATCATCCGGTAGATATTCATGGCGAGACGCTGATGACAGCCGCAGATACGGCGAGATTGGCCTCCTATCTGATTCAGACACATCCCGAAATTCTGACGACCTCAAGTCGCACACAGCTGGAGTTGAAAGGCAAAGGCTTGTATCTTAGCAACACGAATTGGCTGCTCGCTGCACTTGGGGGGCCCTATTCCTACCAAGGTGCAGATGGACTCAAAGCAGGCTACACGGCAGATGCCGGGTATTGTATTACGGGGACGGCGGAGAAGCATGGCAAACGTCTTGTAGTCGTCATTCTGGGTGCTGCAACCCGGGAGGAGCGATTCGAGGAGACGCGCAAGCTGTTCAATTATGGGTTTGGAGAGAAGGTCTCATTGAAGGATCGATTCCAGAATTGGGCTCACCTAGCCCCGAACTGGCTGGTTGACCTGCAAAGATCGTGAAGAGCAATGATCTGAGCTGAGTATAGATCGTCAGTGGGCCAATATGGCAAATGAATAAAAGTAGCCAAGAAGGCTCTGTCATCGACAGAGTCTTTTATTTTTGAACGATTCATCTGAATGGAGAAGACAACGGTGAATAAGCTATAATACAGGAGGTTGTTTGCGAGTTTTGACAAGTGACCATTTCAACTCTTATGCTGAGGTAGACAAGTGGCGCTTCATCCTGTGGTTAGTGCGGTTAAATGAAGATAGTAGCCGTAGTCATGCGCTATTAGGCAATTATTGTTATTGAAAACTAACGGTAAAGAAGGAATCATGATATGGATAAAAAGCCTGCCGAATCCGGCAAGACAAAGGTGAAGACAACTGCTAAGAAAAAGAAGGGAAAGAAAAGCGCGAGGCGAACATTCGGAATCGTGCTCATTGTGGTGCTGCTGATGGCTGGCGCCGGCTTCCTCTTCCGGAAGCCGTTGACGGCACTGGCCTTTGATTTGTTCGTTGCTCCGACGCTCGAGAATAAGCTGCAGGAGTCCTATCAGCCTCGAGGTGGCGGCGAGGATAACATGAAGCCTACAAGGGTCCAGAATGAGCCATTCTCGGTCCTGCTGCTGGGGTCAGACCGCAGATCGTATGAGAAGACGCGTGGACGTTCAGACACGGTTATGTTCGCAGCGGTAAGGCCCAAGGAGTCCCGAGTTCTGCTGGTGTCGGTACCACGTGATACCTATGTGCAGATTGTAGGTCGGGATGCCAATAAGGATGGTCAGTATGATTTTGACAAGCTGGCACATGCATATGCTTTTGGTGGAGAGCAGATGTCGATAGACACCGTAGAGCAGCTGTTGAGTCATACGATTGACTATTACGCCACGATTAATTTTCAAGGAATACAGGATGTCGTGAATGCAGTGGGCGGCGTGTCATTGCCCATTACAGAGGATATAGAGAATAAGAATCCCAATCACGTAAAATTCAAAATTGAAGCTGACAAACCCGTGTATAATGGGGAAGAGGCTATGTATTATGTACGCTATCGGGAGGACAGCGACTTCAATCGCACCAAGCGGCAGCAAATTTTCCTGAAAGCCTTGTCTGATAAGGTTCTGAATCTGAGCGGAATTACCAAGGTTCCGGAGCTGTTGGATATCATGGGAGATAACTTCCAGACAGATATGCCACCCGGTTCGATCACAGATCTGGGCAAGCAGGTATTGATGCAGGATACAAGTCCACAGATCTCCAGCTTCACCATTATGGGTACAGGACAGAAGGTGAATGGCATCTATTATGATCAGGCTAATGAAGAGGATCTAGAGTATGCCAAGTCACTGATCCAGAACTGGATGGACCCCAGTACAACACCAGCTACATTGAAGCTGCCAGATCGACAGGATCTGGATTGATGGAGTGAAAGACACAGTCAGATTATTAGCATCAGCAGTCGGAAGGTTCCGTCTGCTGATTTTGTTCCCTGTATAGAACAGGGTACAAACCTACAATATAGGAGGATACACAGTTCTCATGAATATTGCATTTTTCTTGTTGCCTAAGCAGGAGGTTGCTTGTGTAACGTCTGATTCAACCTTAAGACAGACCCTGGAGCGGATGGAATATCATCGCTTCACCGCTGTTCCAATTCTCGATAAGGATGGCAAGTATATTGGAACCGTTACCGAGGGAGATCTACTGTGGCATATGAAGGACTCGGGTGGGAAGATAACCTTCGAGAATTCTTCAAAATTTCTACTGAAGGATGTTCCTCTGCGAGTGCACAACAAGCCCGTGTCTATTGAGGCCAAGATGGAAGACCTTATCAATCTGGCTAAGGTGCAGAATTTCGTACCTGTCGTGGATGATATGGACCGCTTCATTGGTATTGTGCGGCGTAGTCAGATTATTGAGTATTGTATGCAGCTGGTGTCGAAGGAATCGCTGAATTCCGGATAATCCAGCTGTCTGGCCTGCATGAGTGCAGGCTTTTTTCAAGAATAATCTTAGGACATTCTATATCTGCTTGTTGTTGCACCTCTAGATTAGGCTGGGAGTGAAAGCAGTGTCATTATGCCTTGGCAGAGTGGCTATGTATAAGGTGGTAAGTCATCTTCGTATTCATGCAGGGTTATGCTATAATGGAGAATAAAGCTTTTTCAGAAGGGGTGGCTCTTCAGAATTATGGCTAAGGAACTGGATGTGGCCAAGCGGGCCAAGGTCATTGAATGGCTAAAAACAGAGGTACTGGATCAGGTGTCTCGCCTGTTCAAGGCCATATGGGAAGGAAGTACAGCGCGAATAGGAGATTGCCTGGCAAGTCTCATTATGAGCGGATACATCTTGGGACGACGCCTGGGAATATCGTATCGTGAGTTGGATGACCAATTGCTTGACAAGCTAAAGAAGCACAGACAGGAAGGCCATCAACTGGAAGATTGGTATCAGGATATTTCCGCTCTGGAAGAACATATGCGTAAGAGGTGAATACATTTGAAATCCCGTATGACTTCAGCGGTGTGGGTCGTTATATACGTACTGCTGCTGTTGTCCTTGCTTACACCGTTGAGATTGATAACCTCCTTTTTCTTGATTGTACCAGCTGCGGTTCTATACGCATTGCTGCCTATTAGACAATTTCTGCTGTATATTGTGGGTGTGGCAGTTGTAGCTTTGATCGCTTCACCAGTGCTGTTGCTGTCGATGTTATATTTCCTGATTCCAGGATTGTTGATGGGGATGGTCTACAAGAAGAAGGCACCAGCACTGCAGGCCTTGATGACCGGAACGGGTGTCATGGTAGCGATGCTACTGTTGCTCTTGTTAATTAGCACGACACTCTTCCAGTTCGATCTGTCCGGGTATATCCGGGAGATTGTCAATCAAATGGTTGCTCCGCTTCAGGATATGACGAATAACAATCCGTTAACCAGCATTAACTGGACGGATCAGGATACGAAGGAAGTGGCAGATGCTACAGTTGCGATGGTACCGTATGCGCTAATCCTGACTTCTTTCTTGATGGCGTTAATTACGCACGTGGTTACAAGACCGCTCCTGACAGCTGCTGGTATGGATGTTCCCAAAATGAAGCCTGCTCGGGAGTGGCGTATGCCACGAGCATTGATCTGGTATTATCTGCTGGCTGTACTCATTGAATGGATTGCGTACGGCTCCAGCGGGGGCTGGGCTACGATTATCGCTGCGAATCTGATTCCACTGATTAACATTTGTTTTGTGATTCAAACGATCGGGTTCTTCTTTTTCCTGACACATGTCCGACGTTGGAATCCGGCGATCTCATTCCTGTTATCCGCCTTGGTGCTGCTCATTCATCCACTTCGGATTATAGGAATTATTGATCTGGCCTTCCCGCTTCGTGAAGCTATTACGAAATCCAAACGATAGGGAGAACAGTCATGCCTAAATTCCTACAGAAACGCTGGCACGGCTATTACACCGTCTGGGCGTTTCTACTGTTGCTATTGCTGGTCATTGCTATTAGCTGGTACAACTGGGCGCTTGGTGTTATTGGTCTGGTCATCTCCTTTGCTCTAAGCGGAATGCTTTTGCGCGCTGAAATGAATTTTCGGGAAGGGTTGTCCGAGTATATAAGTGGACTGTCCTTCCGCATCAAGCGTGTTGAAGCGGAGACGGTGAATAAGCTTCCTTTTGGAATTATTCTCTACAGCGAGGATCGCACGGTGGAGTGGAACAACCGTTATGTAGCGGGAATGTTCGAGGATGAGCATAACCTGATTGGCGCTTCGCTTCAACAGGTATTCCCGCAGCTAACGGCGTTGCTGCAGAACAAGAAAGAACTTAAAGAGACGGCTAAGATTCATCAGTTGGAGATTCAACATGACAGTCGCTACTACCGAATGACAGTCATTCTGGACGAACGTCTCATCTATTTACATGAGGTTACTGAGCTTGCCGTGTTGCGTGAGCAATATGAGAATGAGCGTCTAGCGATCGGAATCGTGCTGCTCGACAATCTGGATGAAGCTTCACAGGGCATGGATGATCAGCAGCGCACAGCCTTGATTGCCAAGGTGTCCAGCGAGATTACCGCTTGGGCGAAGCAGTTCAATGTATACCTGCGGAGACTCTCCTCCGAGCGCTACCTGATGATGCTTAACCAAAAGTCTCTACAGGAGCTAGAGCAGAGCCGATTCGTTATTCTGGATACCGTACGGGAAATGACAGCTGATCTGAAGGTGCCACTCACGCTGAGCATTGGCCTGTCCTTCGGCGCAGGCACGATTAGTGAGCTGGGCGAGCTGGCACAATCCAGTCTGGATATGGCGCTTGGTCGTGGTGGAGATCAGGCTGCAGTCAAGGCAGGGCAGCGCTTGTCCTTCTATGGCGGCAAGACGAATGCCGTCGAGAAGCGGACACGAGTGCGTGCGAGAGTCATCGCCCATGCGCTTCGCGATCTGATGCAGGAGAGCGACCGTGTGATCATCCTCGGCCATCGGGCGCCGGATATGGATGCGATTGGAGCAGCCATCGGCGTGCGGAAGGCGGCGTCGCTCTTCAAGGTCGAATCGAGCATTGTCCTGGATAAGCCGAACCCGTCGATTGATCGACTGCTTGAGCAGGTAGCCAAGGATGATCAGCTGACATCAGCGTTCGTTACACCAGAGCAAGCCATGCAGATGATGACGGAGCATACACTGCTCGTCGTGGTAGATACGCACAAGGCTTCCATGACGATGGAGCCCAAGCTGGTACAGGCGGCCCGGCGCGTGGTTGTAGTAGATCATCACCGTCGGGGTGAGGAGTTCATTAACGATGCCGTGCTGATTTATTTGGAGCCTTATGCCTCCTCTACCTGCGAGCTGGTTACGGAGCTACTGCAATACATTCATGACCGAGTACAATTCACGCCACTGGAAGCAACGGCGCTCCTATCAGGAATCATTGTAGATACGAAGCACTTTTCTCTGCATACGGGCTCGCGAACTTTCGAAGCCGCAGGGTTCCTGAGACGCAGCGGAGCGGACACGGTCATGATCCAGCGTCTGCTGAAAGAAGATCTTGATGAATATATTGCTAAGGCAGAAATCATTAAGCATGCTAAAATGATGTATGGGCATATCGCGCTTGCGGTCACTGAGCCAGGGAATAAAATTCCTCAGCTATTGATCGCGCAAGCGGCCGATACACTCTTGAATATGACGGACGTGATTGCGTCATTCGTCATAAGTGAACGCCCGGATGGTCTGCTGGGCATTAGCGCCCGTTCATTCGGACGCATGAATGTACAAGTCGTGATGGAGCGGCTGGGCGGCGGGGGACATCTAACGAATGCGGCCGTGCAGCTGGAATGTACGCTGGCCGAGGCAGAGCAACGCTTGCTTGCCGTGCTGGCTGAAATAGAAGAGGAAGAGGGGTTGTTTGAATGAAGGTCATTTTTTTGCAAGACGTAAAAGGGCAAGGTAAGAAGGGGCAAGTGAAGGAAGTATCCGATGGCTATGCTTCGAACTTTTTGCTGCCGAAAGGCCTGGTTCGCCCAGCAACCGATGGCAATATGAAGGTGCTGCAAAATCAGGAGGCTGCAGAAGATAGACGCAAGCAAGAGGAGAAGGAAGAAGCCCAAGCTCTCGCTAAGAAGCTTGAGGCGACTGCCATCGAACTGAAAGCCAAAGCTGGCGAAGGTGGTCGACTGTTTGGAGCCATCACCTCCAAGCAGATCGCAGAGGCGCTGTCCAAGCAAGGACTGAAGATTGATAAGCGTAAAATTGAGCTGGATGAGCCGATTCGTCACCTGGGCGTGACTCAAATGACAGTTAAGCTGCATCCGGAAGTGAAGGCGACCCTGAAGGTTCAGGTGACCGAAGAGTAAATGGGCGGCGAATTCTTTGACCGGATTCCTCCGCAGAATCTCGAAGCGGAGCAGGCTGTAATTGGCTCAATTCTGCTTCAGGCAGAAGCTCTGATTACCGCAATGGAGCGGGTTCAGAGTGAGGATTTCTATGATAAAGCGCACCAGATGATCTACGAATCTATGATTGAGCTTGGGGAGCAAGGCCAGCCTATCGATCTCGTAACATTGACTGCGAAGCTGCAGGATAAAGGCCAACTGGAGGAGATCGGTGGTGTCAGCTATCTATCGAAGCTGGCTCACGGTGTACCTACAGCAGCCAACGTAGACTACTATGCCCAGATTATCGAAGAGAAGTCGATGCTTCGTCGTCTGATTCGGGCAGCCACCCAGATTGTAAGCGAGGGCTATACGGGCGGGGAAGATGTACCTGCCATGCTCAGTGATGCTGAGCGGCGGATTCTGGAGATATCCAACAGCCGCTCCGGTAGCGGATTTATAGCGATCCGTGATGTCGTCATGGAGGTCTTCGACCGTATGGAGGGGCTGTACCAGAATCGGGGCAATACGACGGGAATCCCATCCGGCTTCGTCGATCTGGATAAGATGACCGCGGGCTTCCAGCGTAACGATCTGATTATCGTAGCAGCGCGTCCTTCCGTGGGTAAGACAGCCTTTGCACTGAATATCGCCCAGAATGTAGCGGTACGGGCCAAAGAGACTGTAGCCATCTTCAGTCTGGAGATGTCCGCGGCGCAGCTCGTACAACGTATGATCTGTGCCGAGGCCAATCTGGATGCGAACGTTATGCGTACAGGTGAATTCAAGGGTGATGACGATTGGGCCAAGCTGACGATGGGGATCGCAGCTCTGGCTGAAGCAGAGATCTACATTGATGATACCCCTGGTGTGACGGTAGCGGATATTCGTGCCAAGTGTCGTCGCTTGAAGACCGAGAAGGGGCTAGGAATGATCGTTATCGATTACCTCCAGCTCATTCATGGTCGCGGCAAAGCAGGCGAGAACCGGCAGCAGGAGGTATCGGAAATCTCACGTACGCTCAAGCAGATTGCCCGTGAGCTGGAAGTGCCCGTCATTGCTCTGTCTCAACTTAGCCGTGGGGTTGAGCAGCGGCAGGACAAGCGTCCAATGATGAGTGACCTTCGGGAATCCGGCTCCATCGAGCAGGACGCTGACATCGTCGCGTTCCTGTACCGGGATGATTATTACAACCAGGAGACGGAGAAGAAGAACATCATTGAGATCATTATTGCCAAGCAGCGTAATGGTCCGGTAGGCACGGTAGAGCTTGTATTTCTCAAGAATTATAATAAGTTCGCCAATTACGAACGTGCTCATACCGATGCATTTGCCGGATAGCGACTGGATGGCGCATTTCATTCAAGTGTACTCATGTTAAACTATGTAATGGTCGTCTTCGCTTGAGGTATCAAGCGAGGACGGCTTTTTTTCGTAAAATGCTCATAATGTGAATAGATATCAGGTTCGAACCGTGCCATTTTGTTACGTTACTTGGGAATGCTATAATATAACTGTAATTTACATTCGCGTACGGTCATACATATTTTAGCGATAAACCATCATCCTAGAAGGAATGCTGGGCATACAGAATTTCCGTGTCATCGGAACTATAAGGTTCTAGGCTGTATCGCTTATGGGTAAGCTTGTCATTTGCAGGCTTGGTTAATTCACGAACATTTATAATTTTGTACAACTAATTGTTCGCTTTTAATTTGACTTTAAAATTTGAGGCTGGTACACTTAAAGTGCTGCGTTAAAGCAGTGGGCTGCTTATGCGCCCGGGGATTTCCGCGCCCGCGGAAGAGCATCTCCGGACGTTTTTTCCTGCTGCTTGTCATTCCGTTGTCCTGTCACTGGTGTTATTGGACGGGATGCAGTGAACGGAAGCTCAGCTCAAAATCAGAGTGTCTGCGAGCACTCCACGGAGGAATGAAACATGTCAACTGTAGTCGTTGTGGGAACACAATGGGGAGACGAGGGTAAGGGTAAAATTACGGATTTTCTGGCCGAGAAGGCAGATGTCGTAGCCCGGTACCAAGGCGGCAACAATGCAGGCCATACCATTCTGATTGAAGGAAAGAAATATAAGCTTAGCTTGATTCCATCCGGTATCTTTTATGAAGATAAGACATGCGTCATCGGGAATGGTATGGTAGTGAACCCGACCGCATTGATTGAAGAAATTAATTACATTCATGATAATGGATTTAAGACCGATAATCTGGTCATTAGCGATCGTGCACACGTGATTATGCCTTATCATATGACGTTAGATGCGTTGGAAGAAGATCGTAAGGGTCCGAACAAAATCGGCACGACCCGTAAGGGAATTGGTCCGGCATATATGGATAAGGCTGCACGGAACGGTATCCGTATCGCGGACCTGATGGACGCGGAGGAGTTCGAGCTGAAGCTGCGTCACCTGATGAAGGAGAAGAATCAGATCATTACGCAGATGTATGGGGCAGAGCCGCTAGATGTGGAAGAAATTCTGAAGCAGTATCTGGAGTATGCAGAAATCCTGCGTCCGTATGTTACCGATACCTCTGTTGTATTGAATGACGCTATTGATACGGAGCGCAAGGTGCTGTTCGAGGGCGCTCAAGGAGTCATGCTGGATATCGATCAGGGTACTTATCCATTTGTAACGTCTTCTAACCCGTCAGCGGGGGGAGTATGTATCGGTTCTGGCGTAGGACCTTCCAAGATCAAAGAGGTCATCGGTGTAGCGAAGGCATACACTACGCGCGTCGGTGATGGTCCGTTCCCTACGGAGCTGAACAATGAGGTCGGTGATTTCATCCGTGAGAAAGGCCATGAGTACGGTACTGTAACTGGTCGCCCACGTCGTGTAGGCTGGTTCGATAGCGTAGTCGTTCGTCATGCACGTCGTGTGAGTGGAATTACAGGGCTGTCTCTGAACTCCCTGGACGTTATGACAGGTCTGGATACGGTCAAGATCTGCACAGGCTACAAATACCGTGGTGAGATTATTACCCATTACCCGGCAAGCCTGAAAATGCTGGCTGAGTGTGAAGCGGTCTACGAAGAGCTGCCAGGCTGGCATGAGGACATCACTGGCGTGAAGACGCTGGAGGAGCTGCCAGAGAATACTCGCCGTTATGTACAGCGTGTATCTGAGCTGACAGGTATTCCGATCGCGATCTTCTCTGTAGGACGCAATCGTGAGCAGACGAATCAGGTACTTCCGATCTACGTTTAATCCCTTTAGGAAATGAGAGCAAGCCACCACCCGACGTTCGTGTAACGGAGGTAGGGCTGCTGCGGAGATAAATAAGGGCTATAAGTGCCGTAAGTGTTATAAGGAAGCATAAGTAAGCAATATATAAGCAGTATATAAGCGCTACGAAATAAGCGTACCCATCCGATGCTATTGGCTGTCGGAGGGTACGCTTTTTTTGTTGGGGTGGGAGAGTTCACTAGGTATATCTTGTCGAGATGATTTAGATGCAGGCTTGTGAAGAGGAGGAGACTCATAGTGGCTGTGGGCTAATTTCGGTGCTGGCAAGGTTAACTCTACTTTCTTTGGTCAATAATGGGAACAGACGGACTTACCGTTAACTTGGCGTCATTCGAGGATGAATGTCAGTGAGGAGCTTTGGATGGTTCTTGTCAAATTCGAAGCCTTCATAACGAGGTCCCCCATTCAGATAGCGTTATTCCTGGATGGCTGAAGCGGAAGAAGGAGGCACACCGATGAAGTGGATTAGCTGGATGGTACGCAAGACCTTATCTATCGTGATGATTGTAGCACTGACACTACTGACGACTGGATATGTCGTGAATGCTTATGTGCAGTCTCTGTTAGGCATGTTCAATATTAAGCTGGAGGGAACCTCTGTGCTCGGCCTGAACATTGGGCAGGGCCTCTTTGGCTCCAAGCAGCCCTCTACGGGTGAAGGTGGAGTGGGGACGAATGGCACATCGAACGGCACACTGAACGGCACTGTGGATGGCACACAAGGCGAACGCAAGGCAACAGATAGCTCGCGTGAAGGATTGCCTAACGGGAGTGCGGCTTCCTCAAGCACAAGCAATTCCCCAGCACATGGACAGGAATCAGAGGGAGGCACCCCGGGAAGCGTGACTGGCAACCCGACGTCTGAGGAGGAGGAGTCTACACCCGAGGGAGCATTACCTGTGATGGGGACAGCAGACGATGAGGACACCCCGACAGCAGCATCCCCTGGATCTGCTACACCACCAGTAGTAGAGGAGCGATCTCTGGAGGAAGAGGAACTGGTAATGACCCCAGGAGACCTGGTAGACCGGAAGGATGAGCTGAATACACAGCAGAAACAAGAGATTCTCAGCATGCTGATGAACAAGCTTCCAGCCGAGGACATGCAGATGATCTCAACAGCTATGGAAGGCGGATTGACGGAGAAGGAGCTGCAGGATATACAACAGGTCATTGCCAAGCGACTTACGAATGAGGAGTATACGAAGCTAATGGACATGCTAATGGTAAGTAGATAAGTATTCTCTCTATGTAAAATTACCAATAAATATATGTTATACAATATTAGTGGAATAGATATCCACTAACTGTATAATCCACCCCGAAGCCGCGTCCAGTGCGGCTTTTTGCTGTGGAGCGATGAAGTTGAAATTCATCCAGCAGCTATGATAAAGTAAACAAGTGTTTATAAAAGGTTAAATTTTTGACACCTTTTATAGCAATTTTAAATAAAACTAGTATAATTATTGGTTCTTCAGCTTGTCTTAAGGATTATCGTGTAAAGTAGTGGCTATGACTTTCCTGCGGATAGGAAGCTTATGCCAGCAGAATGGATTTTGTATTCTATGGAACGTCACATAAAAGAAGGCCTAAGGCATGATCATCGAGCATCTTGAGGCTATCATTTTGAACACTGAAAATGCCCATGCCCACTCTACTAACAAATGTACTATTCAACGCACTACACAGCCATGGATGCGTCCAGGCGATATGAAGCCCTGGTGACGAAGGTATGTCCATACTTAAGGAGTACAAAGGAGTACAGATGAAAGGAAGAGAAGTATGAAAGGTTTCAAAGGGAAGCGCCCGAACGGGAAGCAGCTAAAGACGAAGACGTCCAAGGCGCCACAGAGCAGTAAACTCCCTGTCGAGCGTGTGAATGAGCTCTCTGCCAGAATGCTGGATTGGAGTCGTCAGCACATTTGGACGGGACAGCGACGTTGGCTGACATTGGCCGCGAGTGGAATTATTTTGGCCGGAGGATTGGGGTTCGTTAGTAATCAGTATGTTGCAGCCAACACCGTTCCTTATTACAAGGTATATGTAAAGGGGCAGGAGGTTGGAGCCATCCAAAGCGAGGATCAGCTAGCTGCGCTGTATGAGAACAAGAGCAAGGCTTATACGGAGAAGTACCCCGACGCGGAAATGGTACTGAATACCGAAGCCATCACTACGAAGATTGAGAAGGCCTATAAGGCCGACGTGGATAGCAAGGCTACCTTGACGAAGCTGGACGGAATGCTGACAGCATATGCTAAGGGCGTCAAGGTGATGGTGGACGGTGAAGAGGTCGGTGTAGTCAAGGACGAGGATACAGCTAAGGCTGCGATCAAGGCGTTGCAGAAAGAGTACATACCGGAAGGACAAGGACAGCCTGCCGGATGGACCTCCTCTGTGAAGAAGACTTCAGCTTCATCAGCTAGTAATACCTCCAAAGCGTGGTTGATGTCGGTCGGAGTGAACGAGGACATTACCTATGAGGAAGTAAAGGCTGACCCGAACAAGCTGTTGTCCGAGGAGGGAGCCTTGCAGGCTTTGAAGGAAAGCAAGGAACAGCCCATTACGTACACGGTTCGTGAGGGGGATACGTTGTCTTCCATTGCAAGCCAATTCGGAATGACAGCTTGGGAGATCAAGCAGAACAATCCGGGGACCCGGGAGAAATATTTGCAAATTGGGGATACTCTGCAGGTGACCGCACCTAAGGCTCCCTTAACTGTAACTACTGTGGAGAAGATTGTGGAGCAGGTCACGATTGAGCCGACGATCGTCACTCGTGAGAGTGATGAGCTCAAGGCCGGTACCTCCAAGGTCGTGCGCCCAGGCCAAAGTGGGCTGAAGCAGATGGACTTCCAGATTACGAAGGAAAATGGCCAGGTTATTAAGGAAGAATGGCTCGGTCAAAAGGTGATCAAGGAATCGGTCCCTGAGGTCGTACTCAAAGGAACCAAGGTTGTAGGTGAAGGAACAGGACAATTCGTATGGCCTGTATCCGGTGCAATCCTGACGAGCAGCTATGGCAGCCGCTGGGGTCGAATGCATGAGGGGATCGACATGGGAGGAGGCCGTGATATTAAAGCCTCGGATGAAGGTGTCGTGACTTTTGCAGGTCAGCAGAATGGCTATGGTAATGTAATTATCATTGATCATGGCAATGGCTATCAGACCTTGTACGGGCATTTGAACAGTATTGGGGTTCGCTCAGGTCAAGTCGTTCGACAAGGAGAGTCGATAGGCGTCATGGGTAACACAGGACGTTCTACTGGCACGCATCTTCACTTTGAAGTCCGTAAGAACAACGTTCCTCAAAATCCGATGACCTATCTTCGATAGGCCGCAACGGGTCCATTTCACGATATGAGGAATTGACATGAATCACACAAATCACACAAATCACATAAATGACCCTACTTAGTTGGACCATGTGTTGTATTCGAACGATACGTATCCAGCCCTCCTACTCATGATCAGTTACGAAATTATACATTATAGCGTACACAATAAGACAAGCCTCTGAACGATTCAGTTCGGAGGCTTGTTTCTCGTCTATATTTACGTTGCCAATTCGATTCCCATTCGGTCTGCGTAGACCTGATCTCGTCTCTAGGCAATACAGGCTGTGTCCGGGATTAGGCCTTACAATACATTAATAGTTACTTCGATGTTGCCACGTGTAGCACGGGAGTATGGACATTGCTCATGTGCTCCTTCAGCCAGCTTAATGGCAGTCTCGCGATCTACACCTTTGACGAGTACATCCAGATGTGCAGCGATACCAAAGCCACCGTCTTCCACTTTGCCGATGCTGACAGTTGCAGTAATCTCAGTACCTTCATGCTTGATGCGTTGCATACGTGCTACCATGTTCAGTGCGCTATCGAAGCAAGCAGAGTATCCTGCTGCGAAGAGTTGCTCTGGGTTCGTACCTTCACCGCCAGCGCCGCCCAGTTGCTTAGGTGTATCGATATCAAGACGCAATGCTGGAGATTCGGATTCTACGAAGCCATCACGGCCTCCTACAGCTTTTACAGTGGTATCATAAAGTTTTTGTTGAATTTTCATCATGGTGAAAACATCACCTTTCTAATTTATATTTTATACAATTTAATTTATCACAACTCAATTTAAAAAGAAAGTCTTTTTTTATAGGGAAGAATTCAGTTCATCCGTTGGCATGGATTGATCTCCGTGAGCATGTTGAACATTATTGAGCACCAAGGAACATCAATGAACCTCGATGGGCCTCCATGGACCTCGAGGAACCTCAATGAATCTAGATGAATCTAGATGAATCTAGATGAATTAGCCTATAGCAGAAATCACCAGCGTTTAGCTAGGGTCTGTACTGGATGTATCCGCGGATGCACTATGTTAAAATGGGATGAGATATACTGAGCGGCTTACCGCTCTTCGAATCGGATAAGAGTCTCGCACAGGGATAGCTATATCTCGTACTGGGGCAGCCATATAAAGTGGATTATAAGAATGAGGTGAACACAGGTGAAGCAGGGAACCATTCTCGTAGTGGATGACGAACAACCAATTGCCGATATACTGAAGTTCAATCTGGAGAAGGAGGGCTACACGGTTCTCTGCGCCTTTGACGGCAATACAGCTGTGGATGTGGCCTTAAGCCAGCATCCTGATTTGATTTTGCTGGACTTGATGCTACCAGGCATGGATGGGATGGATGTATGCCGTGAGGTGCGCAGCCAACAGCTTCAGATGCCGATCATTATGCTGACAGCCAAGGATGATGAGATCGACAAGGTGCTCGGGCTGGAGCTCGGGGCGGATGACTACGTGACCAAGCCCTTCAGCACGAGGGAATTGCTTGCCAGAGTGAAGGCGCACATGCGGCGACAGCGTGGCAGTGCGATATCACAGGATAACAAGCCGCCTGAAGAGCGACAGGGCTTGCGGATAGCCAATCTGTTCTTCGACACGGATATGTATACGGCTTACAAGAACGGAGTGCAACTGGATCTGACCCATCGGGAGTATGAACTGCTCTACTATATGGCCAAAAATGCCGACAAGGTCATGACTCGTGAGCATCTGCTGCAGGCTGTATGGGGATTCGAGTATTACGGAGATGTACGCACGGTCGATGTGACGATTCGGCGGCTGCGTGAGAAGATTGAGGAGAATCCCAGCAAGCCAGAGACAATCTACACAAGGCGTGGGCTCGGATATGTCATCCATAGCGGCAAGGGTGGAGGCTACGGATGAGCTGGCTGTCCTTCTTTCGGACGATTCAGGCTCGTCTCATTATCATCTACGTACTGCTGATTCTGGTCGCTATGCAGTTGATTGGCGTGTATTTTGTCAGCTCCATGAAGAATTCGTTAACGAGTAACTTCACACAGGATCTGCAGGCACGTGCGGAGATGCTGGCTGTATTGGCGGAGCAGGATTTGGCTGGTGGAGATGGCCAGACGGAGGAAGACAGTGTGGAGAGCTTGCGTGCACGGGTCGATAATCTCTTTGATTTTAGCGGAGCCGAGATTCAGGTGCTGGATTCCAGTGGCAGAGTCTTGATCACGTCACAGAACTCGCATGCAGATTATGTCGGGCGCAAGAACACGCAGACCGTAGTTAGCAGAGCTCTACAGGGTATACGTAATAATGAAGAATATATGATTGACGAGGATAATGTACGGAAAAAGGTCGTGGCCAAGCCAGTAATCAGCAGTGGCAAGATTGTTGGTGCAGTATATATCGCTGCCTCCATGGCGGATCTGTACGATACGATGAAGCGAATTAACAGCGTGTTCATCTCGGGGATGCTGATTGCGCTGGGACTGACAGCTGTACTGGGCGTGGTGCTGGCGCATACCATTACTTATCCGATCAAGGTCATGACACGTCATGCTACTGCTGTTGCCGAGGGTAGCTTTGATCGGAAGATGCCTGTATTCGGGAGCGATGAGATCGGGCAGTTGAGTCACGCCTTCAATTATATGACCAGTCGTCTGAGGGACGCTCTGTCGCAAAATGAGGAAGAGAAGGAGAAGCTTGCCTCGATTCTCACCAATATGAGCGATGGTGTCGTGGCAACCGACGAGAATGGCCGGGTCATCCTGGTGAACCGCCGTGCCAGCACGATGCTGGGTATCAGTGATCGCGAGATTAGCGGCAGGCATATTGCCTTACTACTGGGGCTGGACCCGGAGGAGACAGAAGCGCTGATTACAGGCATGCCGGCCTCTACGCTGCTTCAATTGGAGCCTGCAGGTCAGGGCGATCCATTGGTCATTCGAGTGACATTCTCACCTATTCATCGTCGAGAGATTGGGATTACGGGGACGATTGCGGTACTGCAGGATGTGACGGAGCAAGAGGAGATGGAGGCATCACGGCGGGAGTTCGTGGCGAACGTATCGCATGAATTGCGCACACCACTGACGACCATCAAGAGCTATGCCGAAGCACTGGATGATGGAGCCATGACCGAACCTCAGCTAGGCGAGCGGTTCATTGGGGTCATTCGTAACGAGACAGAGCGCATGATTCGACTGGTGACAGACCTGCTGCATCTGTCTCGGCTTGATTCCAATGAGGCGCCACTCCGTATGCAGACAGTTGACGTCGTAGAGATGCTGGAGGACGTAGCAGATCGCTTCTCCTTCCAGATGCAGCAGAAGAATATTGAGTATCAGGTACAGGTCGAAGACGGAATTACTCAGGTCGTGGTGGACCGGGATCAGATGGATCAGGTGCTTGATAATCTGGTATCCAATGCACTCAAGTATACACCAGAGGGTGGAAGCATCCGTATGGAGGGCGTCAAGAGAGAGGGGCTGCTCTCGATCTCGGTACAAGATACGGGCATGGGGATTCCGAAGAAAGATTTGGATCGTATTTTTGAGCGGTTCTATCGTGTAGACAAGGCCAGATCACGTAATATGGGAGGGACTGGACTAGGCCTATCCATTGCCCGGGAAATTGTAAAAGCCCATGGTGGCGATATCTACCTGGAGTCTGAACTCGATCAAGGTACCCGTGCGACCTTTACTCTGCCGATGCCTGGCGAAGGGAGGGAGTCCTCATGAAGGAGCAGCTTAAGTCTATGGTTCTGTTCCTGCTGGTCCTCAGCAGTCTGATTCAGAGCTACTTCTTGATCTATCGCCTCCCTGGCGGAGATTCGATCATCAGCTCAGAGACCAATTATGTCAAGACAGACAGTATGGGGCAGGAGCAGCGTATTGAGCAGTTGATCTTCCCCAACAAAATTATCGTTCATATGGGCGAGGATAAGCACACGGTCTTCTATCCTGAGACGACCTTCTACAAGC
Organism: Paenibacillus massiliensis 2301065 = DSM 16942; assembly: GCF_000377505.1. Classification (GTDB taxonomy): domain Bacteria; phylum Bacillota; class Bacilli; order Paenibacillales; family Paenibacillaceae; genus Paenibacillus; species Paenibacillus massiliensis. Next base: position 54,581 of record NZ_KB898186.1, read on the forward strand.
TAATCTTCACCCGTCTAGAAAGCCGGAGCTTCCAAAGCTTCGAGCGCCGAAGTATTCAGTCGGCTAACTGGAGTGAGGTTCGTCGCAAATATGAAGGGATTGAGATGGTGTTCAGCGGAGGCGTACCCGTCACCCTGTTGGAGCGAATGATGCGTCTGACGGCAGACCCCGTATTCCAGGCCGAGACGATTAACCGAATCTGGGTGTACACCGATGAGAAGGCCACAAGGACGCATGCGCTTTTCTTCAGTGCGAGGGGAGACGTAGTGTACGAGGCTAATGAGGTTGATCTGACCGTACAGGATGTACAGCAGCATGTGAGCTTCGGACAGAATGCGACTCCGTATGAGCTGATATCGGGACAATATTATATTCCAATGGACAATATAGAGATGCAGGAGCCGATCGTGAATTCGGGGTTGTTCACGACAGAGCAAATGCAGCGGAATCTCTTCTTCGATCCGGGAATTACTCGTAATATTCAGGAAAAAGACGGCTCCGAGATCTATACGGACAGCAAGCGTAGTCTACAGGTGAAGCAGAGCCAGCGGTGGATGGGCTATACCGATCCGGCGGCACCTTCTTCAGAACCTGGTAACCCGGTGAGGGATATTCTGGCTGCTGTAGACTTCGTCAATCAGCATGGGGGCTGGGATGGCGCCTATCGGCTCATCATGAATAACGCAAGTGATGTCTCGGGTGAAGAGTATCGAACGAATGTCTCTTTTCAGCAGTATTACGGGTCCTATCCTGTGTTGGACAGGCCTTCATTCAGGTTCGGTACGATCCGGCTAGAGGTGCAGCAAGAGACAGCATCAGTCTATGAGAGGTCTCTGCTCTATCTGAAGGGCGGAGAACAATCGAGTGCATCCATGCTGCTGCCGGGTGGAGAGGAGCTACGTGTCAAGCTGAAGCAGCTCGCTGGCAACAAGACTATTCTGGATGTCACACCTTCGTATTCACCTGAGCTGACAGAGGACGGCAGTCTGAAGCTGGTTCCTGTATGGCGTATTCAGCTGCTGAACGGTGGAATACAGACGATCCAGGCTATGCCTGCACCACAGCCGCCGGTGAGTGGTACGATCCCTTAAGCGAGAGATTGGTGTAGTGAAGGCTCGTAAATGAAGTACACACGAAGGACTGGAAAGGGAGGTAACGGGAATGGATTGGAGCCGCGCCAAGAATGTATTGATCTTCACCTTTTTCCTGCTGAATCTGGTATTAGCCAATCAGCTATGGAATGATGCGCGGGAGACGGTCGGTCCGAATCTGGATTTCACTTCACTGGATATAGGCACACAGCAGCTGATGGAGCAGAAGAGCATCCAGGTACTGGCGCCCATTCCTGGTGATACCCCCGAGCTGTCCAAGCTGTCCTATACGTATCTGAATGGAGAGGCGGGCAAACGTACAGAGCTGGCAACGCCTGTCGATAGCCGACTCATGTTCAACCGCCCAGAGCTGATTCAGGAGCTAGAGGATGAGATTCAGGATATTCGCGATTACGAATATGATCCATTGGCAGAGCTGGAATTGGATGTGCAGTACGGCGTATTCGTGCTTCATCCACTCGTGGAGAACCGCTATCCTCTGTTCAATGTGAATCTGGAGCTGTATTATAGCAATCAGAAGATACGAGCCTATCGTCAGACTCCCGTAGAGATGCAGTCCTCGGGAGAAGCAGAGAAGGTGCTTCCGGCCTCAAAGGCCTTGGGAAGGTTAATTGATAATTTTCTGCCAGCTGGTGCAACAGTCAAGGATATTAAGCTTGGCTATTATGGTAGTGTATTTAATTCGGACAACCAGGTGGCGGCACCCGTATGGCGCTTCACGCTGGAAGACGGCAAGGTCTATTACGTTCAGATGAACGGGGATGTCATTAGTCCGAAGACAGAACAAACGGAGGGGTTATAGTTACATGGGCATGTCATTTACGGTCCTGTCGAGTGGATCGACAGGCAATGCCACCGTCATTAAGAATGAGGATACTGCGCTAATGATTGATGCAGGACTCAGTGCGAAGCGTATTGAGGAGCTGCTGAAGGAGCGGGAGCTAACCGGTGAAGATCTGAACGGCATTCTGGTGACCCATGAGCATTCAGATCATATTAAGGGTTTGGGGGCGATTGCCCGCAAGTACAAGCTTCCCATCTATGCTAATGAGAAGACTTGGGCGGCGATGAGCAAGCATGTAGGCACACTTGAGGATATTCAGCGTGTCATGCTGGAGACTGGAGCTACGCGTGAGTTCGGCTCCTTGCGTGTCGAATCCTTCGCGATCTCGCATGATGCGGCCGAACCCGTCGGATATAACTTCTATGACGGGGAGTCAAAGCTGAGCGTGGCGACCGATCTCGGCTATGTGAGCGATAAGGTGAAGGAGGCCATCTCAGACGCAGATGTGATGGTGCTGGAAGCGAATCATGATGTGAATATGCTGCGGATGGGCCGCTATCCATGGAATATCAAGCGTCGAATTCTTAGTGATATCGGGCATTTGTCCAATGAGATGGCCGGAGCAATCCTGAGTGAGCTGTTAACCGGAGTTACCAAGCGCACATACCTGGCTCACTTGAGCCTGGATCACAATATGATGGATCTGGCAAAAATGTCGGTCCGTAGTGCCATGGAGGACCGTGGATGCTTTTATAAGGACACGGAATTCCAGCTACGTGATACGTATTATGACCGACCTACACCGTGGGATAAGGTGAGTGAGTCATGAAGCTGTCGAGCTCGGCAGCTTTTTGCTCTAGCTCCTCGCGGGTAATCAATCCCTTGTCGGCAAGCAGCTCGATCAAGGTGCTGAGCGCAAGGGTATTGCGGTAATGATCGTCCTTTAGATCGGCTAGCTTGGCGATCATGTCCACCTCTTGTATGGCTGAATAATGGGATTTCATCAGCTTCCTCCTTTTTGAAAAATCCTCTTCCAACGGCAGGGCTTGTCCAGGAAAAAAACAAGGTCTGTCCTGCTCGAAGAGCTCTGCTCTTTTGACCTATCGTATGTTACAATACAGGTACTTCACATAGATACACGAAATGATACGCGAGCTACGGAGTATTCAACAGTTCGAGATTCATGGATACAAGGCTTGGGTTGCTCAGAAGTAGCCTCCCCACCCCTGTGTCATGTGCTGTGCGAGCTGCATCATTCAACAAAACAATAACAAGCTGACAGGAGGAACTGTGAAGATAGGCTCAGGTATGTATGGAGTTATCCTAGCCAGTCCTTGTGTCTTATTTATATTCTAGTCCACATGGGTTGAAATCATTCCTCTTATATCTACTTCTATGCGATATTCTATTCCCAAAAAGATTAAAAGGATAGCCGTGGATGAAGAGAACGTCGCAACTCTATGTAATCGTATGTAACCCTATGTAACCCATTCAAGGGAGGTTTTGTAATGAAGGAGCTTGCCGAAGCAGGAAGCCCGTTCACACTACATACGCAGCAGCTTCCTACTGGCACGCTGTTCACGATTCGACCGATAGCCGATGAGGTACCGAAGTTATCCCTGCATCGCAGTTCATCTGACCCGAGCAGCAGAGAGGTCCAGCTATGTATATACGAGTATACGCCGGATGGACTTTACCATGTACAGTATGTGACCATCGACCGGATGGGTCAGCTTGTGCAGGTCCGACGTGAGCAGGAAGGAGTACTGCCAGCCTTCTTTACTGCGCCCGACGGTACTCGTTGGGTCTCTCTCTCAGACACGCAGTCGGAAGGGTCTAAGGAAATCGTATTGCCGCTGGACGGACGTGAACGCATTACCAAGCGAGTGACGAGTAGAGAATTCCCGGTCGATGCAGATTTATCCGTGCCTGGCAGCGTGTTGCTCTATAACTATGATATGTTCAACAGCAAGAAACCTCCTAGACTGTGCAGTCTGGAGTTCAATGGTGAGGGGCTCTATCAGAAGCGAAAGATTCACAAGATACCATTGCCTTCCACGGATCTGGTCCTTCGAAATGAAGAAGGAATTCACCTGCTCTATGAGCAGGAAGGACAACTGCAGCATAGCATTGTGAACGAGACAGGCGAGGTACTCCATACGAGAAAGCTGATGACAGATGAATTCGTAGCCTATCCATTGAGCATCAGCATGCAGGGTGATTCGATACTGCTATCCTATGAGGATGAGCGCGTGCGACTTATGGTGGCAGATGCGACGGGAGCGATCATCCGCTACCAGGAGCTGCTTAAGCTTGAGGAGGGGCAGGTAATATACTCGTTATTTCGTCCGGTCATGCTTGATGATCAGACATGGGTGGTTCGCTTCACCTCCGAGCAGGGAAATGGCTGGTTCGTGATCCATGGGGAGGAGCTTAAAGCTTGTTATGTACGCTCTCGGGAGCGGCACGCTTATGTGGAGCTTCTTAGTCAGGGAGAGCTACCGATGCCGGCAGAGGATATGATCATTCATGACGTCGTGCGCTGGGATGCGTCTACCTACGGAATGGTTATGTACTCCAAAGTGAATCCGAGAGAAGCATATGTGCTGATCCCTTGACATGCAGCTATAGCGAGGCTCCAATAGAATGCAGGGTAGAAGTTAACTAATAGCTCTGTCATGATAGCTCTATCATGATGGATACCTCCTCTTTTTTCCTCTACCCAGTGCTTAATTCGGCGTGTATGCTGATACGTATAAGCCTGATATAACCGCTGAATGACATCTGTTCTGTCTGAACACTTATGAGCTTGCAGACTATGAGCATAGTGATGATGTTAAGAAAAAAGTCCGGCGGCTTATTTTCACAGAAGACAGCCTGTGTTTAGCTGATGTTTCTCGCAATAATTGTATTATTCAGCTTGGCTGAATACTTATACACTCTGTTATCCTAAAAAATGATAGACAACGGGCCGCTTGGGTGACCTGTTTTGTGGTGATTAATATAGTAGGTTGTTGGTTTGGTTCAGAACATGTAGCTCATAAATGTAGCTCATAAATTGTGGGAGAACAGGCGGGGCTCTGGTGTGTGAAATGAAGGGAAGTGGATCAGCATGGGGTTGTTTGACGATGATTTCTATTCGACAAAGGTATCGAGTCGCACGACAGATATCACTCCGAGCCAAGGACAGGAACGGCAACAAAGCAGATTCACGAGAAGGCGCCGTCCACTGCCCACCGTGTATGTGGCCATCATTAGCGGTCTAGTGGGAGCTGTAGTGGCTGTGTTGCTATTTAGCTTCATTACAGGCGTGCCTGGCAGTACAGCCTCCAGAGCAGCAAATCACTCGAGCTCCAATCTGATGTCTGGTGATCCGTATGAGAGAATTGTGCAGGCTGCAGCCAAGATTCGACCATCGGTAGTCAGCATTGTGAATCACCGCTCAGAGGGTGATCTGTTCGCGATGCAGGAGTCCGCACTGGGTTCAGGTGTCATCTTCCGCCTACAGGGCGGAAAGGCATACATTATGACGAACAATCATGTTGTGGAGGGCTCCAATCAGCTGGAGGTAGTCACCGTGGATGGTGAGACCAAGAAGGCGAAGGTCATCGGCAAGGATCGTATTACCGATATTGCCGTCCTGTCGGTGGATGATAAAAATATTCGCACGGTAGCCGAGATCGGGGATTCCAACAGGCTACGGCTTGGAGAGACTGTCATAGCCATTGGTAATCCGCTGGGACTGGGGGATACCCTTACCTCGGGTATAATCAGCTATACGAACCGTATTATTCCGGTCTCCATCAATCAGGATGGAGTCTACGATTGGGAGCAGCGCGTCATTCAGACGGATGCAGCTATTAACGAAGGGAATAGCGGTGGAGCGCTGGTGGACCTGAATGGGCGTGTCATCGGGATGAACACGATGAAGATTGCGGATATGGGCGTCGAGGGATTGGGCTTCGCTATTCCGGCCAACGAGCTCATGATCACGGTCGATGATCTGATTGATGATGGCAAGATTGAGCGTCCTTACCTGGGGGTCTACACCGTTGATCTTGAGAATCCTTATGCTCCGCTGGATGAACAGCAGCGTAAGGAGCTGGAGCTGCCGGATCACGTGGAGAAGGGGGTTGTCGTCCTGGAGTCGCATGGTCCTGCGAAGGAAGCAGGGCTCAAGCTCAATGATGTCATCATCGCCTTCGACGGTGAGCCGATTGACTCTACGCTGGCACTGCGCAGATATCTGTATAACGAGAAGAAGATTGGTGATTCACTGGACGTCACCTTTTACCGGGCAGGCAAAGAGCAGAAAGTGACACTTCAGCTGAGCGATAAGCCGGAGGAATAAGTGCAATGATCAAGTATCACCACGAATCATCAGGATACACAGGAAGAGGCCTATACCGGGCGACCGGATAGACCTCTTTTCTTGTGTAAGGATGTGTACCTCTATGCAAAGTAGTATGAAAAGCCAATAGCTCCTGCTCCGGTATGTGTGCTGATAATCGGAGATGTGTAGTTAATGATCGTATCCGTGTAACCGCTGGCCTCTGCGATGGTGTGGTGCAGTGACTCTGCCAGCCGCAGCCCCTCGGCATGAGCGATGCCTACGCCTTTGACTGTCCTGCCCTTGGTGTCCTCCAGCCATTGCTTGGTCAGGTATTTGACGACCTGAATGTGACTTCTCATATTGGTGGCAGGTACAAGCTCGCCTTCACGCAAAGCTGCGATCGGTTTAATTTTCAACAGGGTGCCGATTAAGGACTTGGCCTTACCAATTCGCCCGCCCTTGACGAGATTCTCCAGTGTATCCACCATGACGAACAAGCGGGTATTACGACGGATCTCGTTCAAGCGCTGAATAATCTCCTCAATCGCCATCCCCTGACGCGCCATCATGCTGGCCTCTACGACCTGGAAGCCCAAGGCATGGGAAATGAATCTGGAGTCGACAACTGTAACATCCGTGTCAGTCATGGCTGCAGCCATCTCCGCCGCTCGGACAGTACCACTCATATTGCCGGTCATATGAATGGATAAGACCGTATAGCCTTCGCTCCCCAAGCGATCATACAGTTCTACGAATCGGCCTACAGCCGGCTGTGAGCTGGTTGGTAGCGTAATCGCTTTCTTCATTTGTTGGATGAATTGGGCAGGTGTAAGGTCTACACCATCCAGGTAATCGGTTCCGTCGATGGTGAACGATAGAGGAATAATCTCGATGCCATACTCCCGGATCAGCTCTGCGTCTAAGTCCACGGTTGAATCGGTTACCACTTTAATTTTGGTCATTCTACACTCTCCTACTTCACTTCGTGAGCCAGTGCTATGCTTATATACTGTCCATAAGTCCAATCTATGAAGCTCGCATGGGATCTCCCGCAAGTCACTTGTTGGGCTATGTCTGAGCCGTCTAATTTCTACTATATATTGCACTACCAGCGGTACTAATCAGATTATGAAAAAGTGCTAAAATATATGGTTATAAATGTCTGGAATGGCTTCTATATCAGCAAGACAGAACATGTGCAGCAGCATGAATCAATTGGCTTTCGTCTAGTATAAACGCTGGGGAATACGCATTCAAATAAGCTCCCTCTCTGGATGTGAACAGCGTGTGACAATGTTAGGATTTGACGACAGGTAAAATTTGTTATAACATTCACTTAATATAATTAATGGAAACATGATGATGGTGTTTGTTGAAGTAACCAAGGGATGTTCCGGGGAAGTCTATTCACTGGATTAGGTAGCATTTGCTCTGCACCGTCCTAGCTGCATCATGAAGTATCTCTCTATTAAGCATAGGATCAAGAATCGCTGTGTTCGCTGCTGGATCTGGCTCAACTATCATTCATCCTATAGGTAACAGGTGTTCATCTGGCAGCTGACTAGGATGGTAGTGGAGAAAGGGTGGATGGAGACATGATGGGATTGAACTTAAGTGAGCTCAGAGAGTTAGATGGATTCGAGAAGCTGCTAATGATGGCCTATTCCTTGAAGAATTGGGAAGAGGTCGTGGAGATTGCAGATCAGATGTTCAAGGCTGTGCATGAGACGCTGGGGGATTTGCGTACAGGGTATGATCTGGGCATGTCTCGCACACTTCCGCGTACGAAGCGATCATTGGTCTACTATTATGGCTATAGCCTGATGATCAAAGGGATGGCTCTACGTCGACTGGGTCGTGCCGAGGAGGAACGAGTATGCATTGAACATTATCAGGATCTGGGGTGGCTGGTAGCTCTTGTCTCTGAGGGCCAGAAGGATGCAGACGAGCTTAGAATTCTGGCAGAGGGCAATCGGTATGCGCTGGATATTCTTCAGAATCAGTGGCACATCCTGCCTCAATACGTCAGGTACATGGAGGCGAATCCTCAAGAGACGGTGCCTGTGATCCGTACCATACTGGAGGCAGCCATCAAGCATGAATATAATGTAGATGCTGTGTTAATCCGCTTCGAGGATCATCTTCATCAGATTGACCTTATGGATACTTCGCTCAAGATGTCTCAGTACACGACTGTGCTGAATCTGCTCATGCTGTACTATTTCCACAATGAGAATTACGGCAGAGCGATTGATTATACATTGCATACGCTAGAGCTATTCATTCGCTATAATGAGTCCATTGGCTTCCGGAAATGTGTAGCCTTCATGGAGTCATTCCGTACACATGCTTCACCAGTACAGCTTGAACGATATGCTTATCTGTTGACATCACTATTGTCACGGGAGCTTGATGAGGACGACGGTGTTGTCTTCGACGGCCAAAGGCTGCGGGCATTATAAGACCATATAAGGTCATGAAGCAAGCTGGGATTCGGCACCAAATTGGGGCCGGGTCTTTTCTTTCTGGGGCAGGTATGGTAGAAATGAGAGGTAGCAGGTTGGCATGGTTGCCACATATCTGTCATGATGTGCTGCTATGAAATGAGGTATGGAATACAGAAAGGGATGCTAATATGTACGTCGTATGTAAAGAACACTTGGAGCAGGCACTGGATGACTTTCTGGATGAATATGAGGATGCCCCGGACGTGGTCGATCTCAAGGAGACGGAATTCTCCGATTGGGACCCTCCTGTTCAATGTGCACATTGTCAGAATAAGGGCGAGTATCTGGTAGTATGACGGGCCGTAGCTAACGGCGAATTGGGATGGTTATAGGCGAGATGAGATCTATGAATGAGGAACGGTTCATATAGATAGAAGAAGATATAAGCCAGACGTGTGGAATGACGAAGAGGAGCGTAAGCAATTACGCTCTTTTTGTTCCATAGAGGCTGGTTAGTGCCTTGACTAGATCAAATAGGAGTGTAGAGTCACTCCAAGCGGGGAGTCCTGTCGACCACTGTTAAGCTTGCTGTTCTTTTGACCAAAGTTGATAAGCAGATGAACAGCAAGCTTAAAGGCGGACATTCCGTTTCTCTAGGACTTCCCCGCTTTCCGCTAACGATGTTCTATGTAGATCATTAAAACCCGAAACCTTATTTGGTCAAAGTACCAGGCTAGGCAACTCACTTTAGTTGCTAACCTGAGGTGCTGCCTAGGTGAGGGTCTGCTCGGTATGCATGATGTTATAATTCAAACATACATAATAAGTTATAGATAAATCCACAAAAGCGGGGGAGAAGCAAATGGAAGCAGGAGCACTGGAGTGGCGGGAGTTCCCGGAGCTGGAGACACCTCGTCTGCGGCTACGTCCAATCACGGCGCAGGATGCGGAGCCCTTGTTCGGCATATTTGGATCGGAGCAGGTCATGCGTTATTACGGACGTCATCCCATGATCGAGCTGATGGAGGCCGAGGAGATGATTGAGCGTTTTCGGCTGCTGTACCTTGAGCTACGGGGCATACGGTGGGGGATTGAATTGAAGCAGGAGCGACGGTTAATCGGGACTGTGGGCTTTCACTCGTGGGTGCATGGCTACCAACGGGCAGAGCTCGGTTATGAGCTGGAGCCGGTTGCACAGGGACAGGGCTACGCGACAGAGGCGGTAGAGGCTACGATCTCCTATGGCTTCGGGCCGATGGGACTGAATCGAATTAGCGCACTCGTCTACCCGGATAATGAGGCTTCGGCCCGCTTGCTACAGCGGATGGGATTTCGGCTGGAGGGGCTACTGGAGCAGTATGCCTTATTTTGCGAGCGCTATGAGGACCTGCATATGTTCGGATTGGTGAAGCAGCGGTGGATGGCGGAGTGTGAAGACAAGCGGATTGGTTAAAGGAAAAATAGAGCGCTCAAGAGAGCGAAGGAAATGAAGAAGAAGTATAAGAAATTATTAAGAGAGAAAGTAAACTTAAAGAGCGATAAAGAGAGATAAAGAGCGGTAAAAAGCGATAAAAAGCGATGAAAAGCGATAAAAAGCGATAAAAAGCGATAAAAAGAACTCAAGAGCGATAGTGAGAATTCAAGAGCGATAAAGAAAACTCAAAAGAATTTATAAGAATAAAGGGAAATAAAAAGAATTAAGAAAGAAGTAAAAAGAAGTAAAAGGAAGTAAAAGGATTAGGATACCAGGTGCATATTATGGGCGTATGATCATGATTTTGGGAGGGTGAGCACATGGATTACAGGCTGCATTCGTTATACCGCCCCTTACAGATCAACGGTATGGCCACGGGCAATGGGTATGCTGAATGCCACCCTTCTGCTTCGCTACTCCCGTATGTGGCTTGCTACTGGGAATCAGGCGCTCATGAGCAGCTTATGAATGATTTCGAGCAGTTCGCTGAATGGATTCATGGTAGTCCGCAAAGGCAATCGGCTCCAGGTGAAGTTTACCAACGAAATCAACAGGAAGGCTTGGTTGTATCCGCGAGGGTCCTGCCTGACGGCTGCTCGGATATTCTGTTGACCTACGACCCTGTCCGGGAAGAGCTGGACATGTCGTATTGCGGGAATTACACCAAGCCGTTTGTGTTTCATGAAGAGCCTGCTACAGAGGTGAGTACAAGCAATAGAGGAGCAGGTTATACGTTCGGGGTACGTTTTTTTCCAGGAGGGGCTAGGGTCTTCCATGGTATATCTCTGGATGAATTCACGGATCAACGGATACCACTGGAGCAGTGCTGGCCAAGAAGTGCAACGGAGCTACGCGAATTGGGTGAACGGATGCTGGAGACAACAAGCTTCCGGGAACGTGCTCGGCTCATGGACACTTACCTGAATAGCTGGATCAGCAGTACACTTCTGCATGGGCATATGGCTGAAGGTGACCTCATGAAGAATGTGCTGCATCGTATATTTACGAGTGGTGGGCAGACTAGCATTCAGGAGCTGGCTGCGCAGGAGACGGTCAGTGAACGGCAGCTGCATCGTTACTTCAAGCCGTGGATCGGCATTAGCCCTAAGCGCTTCAGTGAGGTTGTGCGCTGCCAACAGGTGCTGGCCTCTATACAGCAGGGACATATCCAAGACTGGGCGGAGCTGGCTGTGGCACATGGCTTCTTCGATCAGGCACATCTCATTCGTCATTTTCGCGCTTGGTACGGGGCCACCCCCGGTGTAGCTGCTGCTGAGCATAAGCAAAAAATGTCCGTTATGTACAATACGCCCCGTCCATATTCGGGTACACTACAAGTATAGATTGCTGGACAAGCTGTACAATACGATCCTTGGAGGATCGATAACAAAGGAGATATGATAGATGAGTGGAACCTTCCAAATGCGAGATCATTTGCTGCAGGAGCTAGAGACGGGAGTGCGTACAGGAGCGGAGCTGATTCGTCGTATCCGTCCTGAGGATTGGGCCTATCGACCGCAGGATAATATGAGGTCTTTACAGGAGTTAGTGCATCATTTCGTACAGATTACCGCCTCTGATCTGGTCATTATGCAGGAAAAGGGTGAGGCAGAGGTTGGCGAGGTGGAGAATCGCCTATCTGGGCAGGACGATCCTGAGCAATTGGCGACAATTTTGCGGAGCAACTTTGAGGGCTACAAGGATTATATCGTGTCGCTCAGCGAGGAGGATCTGCTGAACCGTTCGACCAAGGCGTTCTATGCAGAACACGGTCATCTACAGGCACAGTGGCAGATCGAGACGCTGACTCATGTGTTCCACCACCGTTCGCAGCTGTACAACTATCTGAAGCAGCTGGGGCATGAGCTACATTTCTCGATGCTATATATGTAGGCTATATAGATTGAACTGAAGGTTAAGAGTTCGGGCCCGTGCAACTGCGGTGAACGTTTGAACCTCCGGCCGCTGTTGTCTCCAGATTTCTTTCATGTAAACGGCTTATAGCCGTAGAAATCCAGAGACAAAGGCGGTCGCTATTGCTCCTCCAGTTCCAAACATCCCCTCCGTTGCTCATTCCCTTTCTCAATTTTACAGGTTCAATTTATATAGAGGATTTAATTCGTAGCTGAGTTATGTGGCTTATTACAGTGCGCGATATGCAATTTGATTATGTGTGTATGTAATGTCTTGGAGTATGCAATCGCAGACTAGTATGAAAGGGCGCCTGTTGGTGCTCTTTTTGCTGTGTGATGAGGCCTGCGGTTAGAGTAGGAGCCTTGAGGCTTGGATACACTTGGACAAGGTAGACAGCAGACGGTATAGTATACGTATCTTACGTGAACGGATTCAAGGAGGAAGCTATGCTGGTTGAAATTATTGGAGTAGGTAAGCTGAAGGAAAAATATCTGGTCGATGGCATCAATGAATATGCCAAGCGGCTGAAGCCATATATCAAGTTCCAGATCATTGAGGTACCGGATGAGAAGGCTCCTGACCATCTCAGTGATGCCGAAGTGCAGATTGTAAAGGATAAAGAGGGCGAACGTATCCTCGCCCAGATCAAGCCGGATGCGCATGTAGTGGCCCTGACGCTGGACGGTAAGCTCTGGAGCTCTGAGGATCTGGCCTCCGAGCTGGACAAGCTCGGTACCTACGGTACGAGCCATGTGGTGTTCGTTATCGGAGGGAGTCATGGTATTGCTGACGCGGTCTTGCGGCGGGCTCAGCAGAAGCTGTGCTTTGGGCGCATGACCCTGCCTCATCAACTCATGAGGCTGGTGCTGGTGGAGCAGGTGTATCGGGCGGTGAAGATTAATCGGGGGGAACCGTATCATAAGTAGGGGCAAGTTTTTTGCGGGTACATTTCAGAGCTATTAAACAGGATAATACAATTAATAAATGAAACTTTCTGGCGATAAATGAGCAAGGGAGGTCAATAAGATTATCGAAAAATACGGAAGTGACAGAGAGCGTTTTCTAATGGATTTAATGAATTTGATGGTGCCGGTAAAGGGGGGGACCATTGAATTACGCGATTATATTAACACAAATAAATGGTTTAGCTCTGACTACACGTTATCAGACCCTGGAAGTAATAAAAAAGCTATTACATGGACTGAAACGATCGAACCTTTCCATGTAATGAAGTATCCGGTAACCCAGCAGTTGTATCATTTTGTCATGTATGAAGAAGAAGTAGAACCGAATGTGAATAATCTTCCAATTACGGAAGTTTCGTGGATGGATTCGCTTGTCTTTTGTAATGAATTGTCCAGAATGCTTGGAAGGACGGAATGCTACACATTCACAAATGAAAGTGAGAACACGATATATAACAAGACAGCAAATGGCTTTAGATTACTGTCAGACGCTGAATGGCAATATGCGTGCAAAGCCGGAACTACGGGATATCGATATGCAAGAATTGATCAAATTGCATGGTATCAAGAAAACTCCAATGGTTCCGTTCATCAAGTAGGACAACTGCTTCCTAATCCATGGGGACTTTTTGATATGATTGGGAACGTTTGGGAATGGTGCTGGGATCTATATGATACTGAACGATATGGGAACTATAGGGTCTTCCGCGGAGGTAGCTGGGCTGAAGTTGAGAACAACTGTGGTTCTACCAGTAGAAGGAAAAGCATGCCCGATTTCAAGATAGATGATCTTGGTTTTAGAATAGCCGTTACAAAACCTTGAGAACGTGACATCAACATTGATTGGAAAGATGCAGATAATGTTCGGGCTCAGATTCAGCGCATCCCAGGCATGGTGTCGCAAGATAAAGCCTACCAGAACGCCATGAAAAATTCCGACAAGCAAAACGCCCGCATGGAAAGTGATCGCGCTTTACAATCGGCAATCCTCGGCGTTATGTCGGATAACATGGAACTTTTCAAGCAATTTACGGATAATCCGTCCTTCAAGAAGTGGCTGGCGGATATGGTTTTCAGTGTGACCTACAATACCGAAGGCAAGCCTTATGAGGGGCAGAAGACGGTTTAAATATTAAAATGTGTGCGAAAGGTAAGGGCTATTATGGCTATTCGATTTGAATTTTAGATAGAGTGGCTCTCGCCCCACGTAGTTCTAATAAATGAAATGGGCCATGGTTGACGGGAAAAATAAGGGTTCCAATTTGGAACCCTTATTTTTCGCAGTTAGAGTGATAAGGAGAACCATACCACAAGTGATAGTAACGGCGAGAACAGAGTTATTGCTGGAGAGAAGTGATACATCTGCAAAATAAAGTGAACTGCCCAGTCAAGTAAACAGTGCAAAAAATAAAGATCGTTAAGCGGCCTTCATCCCATCGAATTCAGGACGAAGGCCGTTTAGTTTTGTATGTAATCAATCACACAAGTGGATCACGCATCTGTTCTCGTAGACAAGTTTTTTTTCTTAATAGAGTCTACCATGTGCACCCAACCAATCAGTCCACATAAGACAAAACCAAATGAATGCAGAGATCCGTAAATGGGAATGAAATCGAGTATGGTTAAGGAAAACATGCTTCTCAGTAAAGGATATAGAATTGAAAGGACGATAACCGTGTAAAAGGCTAAGCAGGAAAGACCTAAAAAGAAGGTTGCCTGATTGCGTAAAGAGTGTCTCCTCAAGTAAGTTAGGAGATAAGTGGTGTAAACTACAATATTACAGGCGAACAAAGTGACACCAATGTACTCTATTGGCTTGGAGAAAATCATACCAAAAGCAATCAATATGGGTCCGATGATATCAATGGCAACGACCCAGGGGTACCAGCTTTTCTTCGACATGATCCGTCCTAGTGCGCCAATAAAAATCGGAACGATAGCCGATGAAAAATGAAAGTGGACGGAGCTTAACGCGTGCGTTGCAGGATTAGCTTGGAAGAGGTTCAATTGATATTGATATAAGGTAAACCAAATGCCCCCGATAAAAAAATAAACGAGTCCCGCGCCAATCGCTATTTCCGCTGATTTTCCCTTGTGAATTACAATATTTATAAATCCATAAATACCAAGTAGTAGTGTGAACAGTAGCCACCCAAGGGAGAGAATCCCCGGTATTGCCGTACTTTCTAATCCCCACATCTTACTGCTCATCACGGAAGTTAGGGCAAGAAGCGCTGCGGGAAATTGAAGCCATGTAATAGAGGCATAAAGCATTCGTTGATGTTTATTCTTTTCGTCAGAGTTCAAAAGTAAGATTACAAGCGGTACAATGACGAAAGCCGCAAACAGTAGAAATTTGTCAACAAGTTCGAATTGGAAGTAATCCAAATAAAATATAAGAATAGTAATGATTCCACCGGGGATCGCTGGTACTAATAATGACTTCATCAGTTGCTTCAGAGAACGATTCATGGCGCCCCTTTCTACCTATTTTTGGCGTATAATCTGCCTACATCTGGTTATGTAGCATTCTTTAGTATAGAGTAGGTAATTCTCGTTTTAGTTTAACATGGTGAACCGTACATAAGTAGGGGGAAATGAAGCACTCCGATATGGTACATTTGTATGCGTTAAGACTTATAACGAAATTAAGTTATTGATATATCGCACCAAGGACATATTATGACACAGTGCTTTAATAAAGGAGTTGTGGTGTCCAATGAATAAGAATGAAAGCTCAGAAATGAAACGTTCTTCAAAGGCAGAAAACATCCTAGCACAGATCAATAGTACAACTAAGTTAGGGGACTTACGAAAAATCGCGAAGGACATTAAAAAAGATCACGAATTAGCTATGGAACTTTGGTCAACCGAAGAGTTTTTGCCCAGACTATTGGCCATCTTGATTATGGACAAAAAGCTTCTTTCAGAAGATGTGCTAAATAGGCTTGATCAGGATATGCAGGTTCACACATTTACTGAACGAAATAACTTAATGGATTGGTTAATGGCTAATCAGCTCACCAAAGACAAGAAGACAATTGCAATGATGGAGTCATGGGACAATAGCCCTTCTGCTCTTCAAAGGCGAACTTTCTGGTATTATCAAGCGCGATTGAGATGGACTGGACAAACACCGCCTGACAACACCGAAGGCTTACTAGCAGCAATTGAAGCTAATATTATGCAGGAAGAACCGGAGGTTCAATGGGCGATGAATTTCATTGCAGGGTGGATCGGTGTTTATGATCAAAAGTATCGAGCACGATGTATTGAACTTGGTGAGAAAACGGGTCTTTATAAAGATGAAATGGTCTCAAAGGGCTGTACTCCCAATTATTTGCCGGAATTCATTGCAATTGAAGTTAACAAACGAAATTCGTAAGAAAGATCTTTAATGAAATAAGATAATAGGTATCTCAAAACTTTCAGAGGGCAGGATAAGTCGTAATGACCAATAAAAACAAACAACGTTACCGCTTTAGTGAAGCACCTATATGGAATATTCAGCGGAAGTACTATGAAGATAAAGGAACAAAAGCTTGGAACAATGACCAAGTTCCTCAATATATAACGAGTAATCCGATGATCGCTGCTTCCTATGCCGAAATGATATTCGGGTTTCTTCAAGATCGGGCGAATAAGGGATATAGTTCGGAACCTGTTGTGATTGTGGAGCTTGGAGCAGGAGCGGGGCGTCTTGCATTCCATGTGTTAAGTGAGCTGTGTCAGCTAAGAGATTATGCTGGGATTACATTACCTTCGTTCCGTTATATTATGACGGATTTGGCGATAAACAATGTTCTAGCCTGGAGGGAGCATCCTGCTTTTCAATCTTTTATTAAAGAAGGATTACTTGATTTTGCGCAATTCGATGCTGTTCATGATACGGTTCTGAACCTTGTTGTATCGGGCACAACGATTAGGGAGGCAGATGTAAAGCAGCCCTTAATCATTATTGCCAACTACTTTTTTGATAGCATTCCTCAAGAGTTGATTTATGTAGGAGATGGTCGAATTTATGAAGCTGATGTTTTTGTTGAGTATCCTGAGCAGCAGGCTTCACTTAAACCATCTGATTTATTAAACCAAATATCTTTGCGTTATGAGCATAGGCGGGCGCCCGAGTATGAGCAAGAAACCTTTCCATATCGTGATGTCATAGCAGTCTATCAGGAACAACTGGAGGATTCTCATATTTTATTTCCTGTCGCTGGACTCATTTGTTTGGAACGTTTGAATCGGTTATCTCAAGCAGGATTCCTATTATTAACGGCAGACAAGGGGGATCACCTGCTTGATAACTGGAAATTTGCAGAACCGCCAGAGTTGATCCTGCACGGAAGTTTTTCTTTAACGGCCAACTACCATGCGATTCAGCATGTTTTTGAACAAAGGGGGGCCATGGCGTTATTTCCTCCCCATCACTATAAAAATTTAAATGTGGGCTGTATTCTCAATGTGGATACACCGCTGGACTATTTCAATACAAGATTAGCTTATCGTCGAAGTATTATACGCTTTGGCCCAGATGAGTTTTTCAGTTTGAAAATGGGGATAGATCGCAATCTAGATAACATGGGACTACAACAAATTTTAAGTTTTTGGCGTTTGGGTGGATATGATGTTGAATTTTTCATTCAAAGTACGAAGCGAATCTCGAGTCTGTTGCAGGATGCAGACGATGGAGAAAAGCAGGATATTTTGAGCGGTATACAGCTTATGTGGTCCTCGCACTACGTAATGGAGCAGCGCTATGATTTGGCACTGGATGCAGGATTACTACTGTTTGAGTCGGACATGTACGAGGAGGCCAAACGGTTTTTGGAAATCTCAATAGATCAAGAACAAGGTGAGATCGTATCGACCGTATTTTATTGTCTGGCTATTTGTTGTTTCGAGTTAGAGTTAGACGAAGATGCTCTGGGATACTTGCGGAAATTAATAGAGCTTGAGCCGGATCATGAAGAGGCATTGGCATTGTTAAGCAATTTTGAGTTGAATTAGTTATGCGAGTCGATCGATTACTCTCCATGCTGCTGATCATCTCCGGTAAAGGTACGGTAACAGGCAAGGAGCTTGCCGAGCATTTCGAGGTATCACTACGGACGATCTACCGGGATATCGAAAAAATAGGCGAAGCCGGTATACCGATTGCATCGTCCAGCGGCAAGGGCGGAGGGTACTATATTATGGACAGCTATAATATAAGCAGCCTCTTTTTAAATCAGGATGAAGCTCATACGTTTGTAGCTATAATGAAGAATTTACACGGCTTGTTTGGCAGAAATGCAGCTTTTAATGACATCATGTTAAAGGTTGAACATACCTATAAGCGGGAGTCGAATAAGGATAAACTGACTCTGGATATGTCCCATTTCAGCATGGAGCAGGAAATTAAAGAGTATATCGGGATCATAAGCAAGGCCATCACCGATAACAGGCTGTTGGTGTTCGACTATATCAATAGGGATATGGAATACCTAGAGCGAACGGTAGAGCCAAGCTGGATTGACTTTCGCCACGGCGATTGGTATGTGATAGGCTTCTGCCGGGTCAGAAAGGACTACCGCAGATTCAAGCTCGTGAGGATCAAGCGATTGGAGCAAGGGCCGGGTTTTGCAAAAAGAGAGCTGTCGAAAGAGCGAATAGCCGAGGTCATTGAGCACAGCTATTCGCAGCGGGAAATACAGGTTGTGTTGAGATTCACCTCGCGAATTGGCGCGCAGCTTACCGAGTATTTTCAGAAAGAGAAGATTAGCCGAGGTGAAGATGGCTTCTATCTCGTTTCGGATACTTTTCCTAATGAGGAGGGCCTGCTGAAATTCATTCTAAGCTTCGGCAAGGAGTGCGAGCTGCTAGAGCCTCGTGAATTACGGGCGCATCTGCGGCAATACATGCGAAATATGCTTCTATCCTACAATGACTGACACTCTGGTGTCAGTCATTGTGTTCTATAGTAGGGATATCGCCTGGAGGAATACATAATGCTCGCTATAACTAGGCTAGTAGTAAAACGACAAAATGAGTAAACGGGAAAAGTTAGGCCAATTAATCCGCTTTAAAGAGGCTAATTAAGAGGGAGGTCATTAAGTTTGAGTACTCACTACTATTTCAGTTGGTTTAATGATTTTTTTCCAGAGAAGCTGGTTAAATGGTTGCATGAGGATATACAAGACAGAAAATCGCTTGTTATGATTAGCGCTAACCCGTCTGATCATACGGATGAGCAAATTAATTTTGATGAAATTCCTGAGTGGACATGGTTAAATCAGGCTAACCTTATTTTTAATGAATATCATTTCATTGATTACCGCATGCAGAAAGAAGAAGCCCAGCGATTCATTCAGAACGCTTCTGTCATTTTTTTATGCGGCGGTTATCCTGTTTTGCAGAAGGATTTTCTGGAGGACTATGAATTATCAGATGTTATTAAGAACAGCAATGGCGTTATAATGGGTGCTAGCGCCGGGGCTTTAAACATGTCTGCAAAATGGTTAAGCTTGAATAACACTGGCTATGAAGTGGAGACAAGTACTATTTATGATGGTATTGGCTTTGATCATTTTGCCTATGAATCTCATTCTAAACGCGACTACGCCACGTTTGTTCAAGGCTACCTGTTCCCCTTGTCTGAAGTAATGGATGTTTATGCGGCAGAACAGGAGAGCGCTATGCGTGTAAAGGACGGCAAAATAGAAATAATGGGTCCTGTATATTTAATTTCCCGCTCAAAGATTCAGAAATTGGTTGAGACGTGAAATTTTTACGGGGATAAGAAGTTGGATATAATGATATGATGTAGTAAGCTCAGAGTACAAGCACAGTATACAATCTAATACAGGCAAAGGAAGTAAACTATTATGATCAATATTATCATTCCCACCCCTAATGTCACCATTACCAAGAAGGTTGATCCTCAAGAAAGTAACATTTACGGCTTCACCGAATTTCACCTGATCACTAGAGAATTAGGTGGGATTTTTATGTTCTACAACGATAAAGACGAATTGTTGTTCGTCGGAAAAGCTAGAAAGCTAAGACCGAGAATAAAAAAACATTTTGAGGATTCCGTATCTCCGATCAGAATGCATAGGGACGAAGTAACGAAAATCGAAGTATGTATTGTTGAAGATCCTGTCCACAGAGAAATTTATGAAACGTATATCATTAATGAAGGCAAGGCGAAGTATAACGAAGACAAAGTATTTTTCAAGCAGGCCTAAATGAACGAATATATACGCAATTGTCGACCTCCCATCTTTTCGATGGGAGGTTCCGACTTTTAGCCGGAATAATGCTTAACCGGATTCTGATCGTCTTTTTTCATTCAGTGAAAACATGCCTCTTCAGCCACTGCGGAGAACCGTATCACAAGTAAGGAAAAATTTTCTTGTGAATTTCATCCCCAAAAGTACAATTATATCTTTTTTGCCCAAATAGTAGCTAGCGACTCTCTTTCAAACTACTGAAAGAAACTGCTGGATTATAATGCAAGTCAAAATCCAAATAAAGATGTCCACCGGTGCGAAGGGACTTAGCAGCATTTACTACATCAAAACCGAGACCCCAATCAGAAGTCGCTGCTTCAGCCTGATAACAGTGTATATTTGGTAAACCTGCCATTCGGAGATAACAGCGTAGGAGCATATGCTCATCGGCCTGATAAAGTGATATGTAAAGGCTGTAAACCAATTGAACTTGGTGATAAACAGTGTTACTCTGAGACACGGTAAACTCAAAATTTATGTTCCGCCATACCGCCAATAATAGCCACCATTTTAGTTATAAAGAAAGGTAACACTATGATAAAAGTTGATAACCTATCCTTCTCGTTTCCGCAAAAGGAACTATATAGAGACATTTCATTTACGCTTGAAGAGGGACAGCATTGTGCTTTTATAGGAACAAGCGGCAGTGGGAAAAGTACACTGATCGATATCCTGATCGATCCGGAAAGATATTTGTTCGATGGCAAATTAGAGATAGACCCCAATTGCAGAATCGGGTATGTCAGTCAGTTCTCACAAGTAGACAACGCGAAGGAAACAACCGTTTTTGAATATATAGGAGAAGAGTTTATTAGGATACAAGATGAAATAACATCGATTTGTACGGAAATGGAAACATCAACGGATATGGACTCGCTTCTGGAAAAGTATCAATTAGCTTTAGACGCATTCGAATCCATGGGTGGTGATGATTTTGAAAGCAACATGAATAAGAAGCTAAATCTAGCTAACCTCATGAAGCTAAAAGATCTCAGGGTATCCGATCTGAGTGGTGGAGAATTCAAGCTTATTCAAGTGATGAAGGAGATGCTGAGTAGTCCAGACTTAATGATTATGGACGAACCAGATGTATTTTTAGACTTTGATAACCTGAATGCGCTGAAAAAACTCATTAACTCCCACAAAGGAATGCTGCTGGTTGTTACGCACAACCGATATCTATTGAATCATTGCTTCAACAAAATTATACACCTGGAAAACATGGAGCTCCAAGAGTTTGATGGGCGATATATAGAGTATAACTTCTCTTTACTTCAGACTAAAATTGAGTCGCAGGAGCTTGCAGTCGCTGAACAGGAAGAGATTGAGCGAAACGATACGATCATTGATAATCTTAGAGCAATCGCAACTTATAATTCAGAAGCATCCAGAGGTAGAGCGTTAAAGGCCAGAGTCAAGTTTCAAGAAAGATTGGAAGCGCGTAGAATTAAAGCGCCGTTTGTTGATATTAAGCAGCCGAATATTCATTTTGGTATAGATCATGAAATGGAAGACACCGTGGTTGTACGTGTCAATAATTATAGTGCTGCCTTTGATGAGTTGCTTCTACACCATGTTAGCTTTGAAATAAAATCTACAGATAAAGTAGCCATTATCGGTGCAAACGGTACTGGCAAAACGACGTTACTCCGAGAAATCTTCAAAAATAATCATGATTCCATTGAAATACATGCTGATGCGAAAGTGGTTTATTTATCTCAACACCAAGGCGAAACGCTTAAGGATTCGAACACCATACTGGATGAATTCATTGATGCTGGATTTACAACTTATGATGAGATTAGATCGTATCTTTCAAGCTACGGCTTTGAAGGAGAAATCCTAAATCAGAAGATCGAATCTTTATCCGGTGGAGAAAAAAACATGCTTCAATTGGCTAAAGTGTCTGCCAGTCAAGCAAACGTACTTCTTCTCGATGAACCAACAAGCCATTTAGACATCTATTCACAGCTCGCACTGGAGAAAGCTATTGAAGACTACAAAGGTGCGATTCTGATGATTTCTCACGATTTCTATTCTGTTGTAAACGGTATGGACTATGTGTTAATCATTGACGACAAGACGATTAGAAAAATGAGTATGCGGAAATTTAGACAGATGATTTATACTAGTCATTTTAATAAAGACTATTTAGCAACGGAACAGCAGAAAAAGTCGATTGAAATGAAAATAGAATTGGCTTTAAAAGATACTGATTTTGAACTTGCAAAAGTACTGGTTGATGAGCTGGAAGAGCTGATTAAGCTGCTTTAAATGACAAAGCACTGATTGAAATGATTACTTTTTTGTTTTTAAGGTTTTTTAGCTATTGTTAAAAGCTATGACAAGTGATGCTTTTTTCATATAACACACATTCATTTGGATCATGCTATACTCAGTAGACTAAAAATTAGAAGGAGAAACATCTATGATACCATTTAGTAATGATCATGTAGGTAGTTTTCTACGTCCTGCAAACTTAAGTCAGGCACGTGAACAATATAAATCAGGCAACATCACATATGAAGAATTAAGAGCTGTGGAAGATAAAGAGATTATTCGAATTATTGAAAAGCAAAAGGAAAATGGCGTATTCGCAGTTACTGATGGTGAATTCCGCAGAAGCTGGTGGCATTTTGATTTTCTGGGCGGCTTGGATGGCGTAGAGTTGTATGAGGAAATAGACGGACCGAAATTCCATAATATGAAAACTCGCAAGGGTGGAATTCGTGTTGTTGGTAAAGTTGATTTCTCGAGTCATCCCTTTGTTGAGCATTTTGAGTTTTTGAAAAAGCATGCAGGTGACGCAGTGGCGAAACAGACAATTCCAAGTCCCAATATGCTTCTTTATCGATTGGAAAATGACGCCAATATTTATAAGGACCGAGAGCAATTCCTTCAAGATACGATTGCGGCGTATCAAAAAGCAATTCAAGCCTTCTATGATGCGGGATGTCGATACTTGCAATTAGATGATACAGCTTGGGCAGACCTATTCTCAGAAGCTGGTCACGATAAGCTACGTGCTAAAGGTTTGGAACCGGCGGAAGAGTTGAAAACGATGCAGCGGATGATTAATGAATCCTTGTCTCGTAAACCGGCAGATTTAGTTGTGACTATGCATATTTGTCGTGGTAACTATAAATCCAACTACTTCTCAACCGGTGGTTATGATTACGCTTCTGAAGTCATATTTGGAGGCTTAAACGTAGATGGATTATTTTTAGAATTTGATGATGAGCGCTCAGGTGGTTTCGAGCCATTAAAATATGTGAATCGAAAAGATTTGAAAATCGTGCTTGGTTTACTCACATCAAAATCAGGCGAGTTAGAGGATAAAGAACAAATTAAAGCTCGGATTGCAGAGGCGGCAACCTATGTACCACTTGAGCAACTTTGTTTGAGCCCACAATGTGGCTTTTCGTCTACAGAAGAAGGCAATATTTTAACGGAAGCACAACAATGGCGTAAACTTCGTTTTGTTAAGGAAATTGCAGAAGAAGTTTGGAATTAATAAATCTAAATAACGTAGGGATTAAAAATGGCGATTCAAGCAGACAAAGAGACAATTATAGTTGAAGCCTTCATTAATGGTCAAAATGTAAAATCCCTTTCACAGTTAGCAAGAGAGAATCCGACAAACCCAACTGAAATCGTAGGCTATTTCTCTGTCACTACGAAAGAACATCCGTGCTACGCAAAATGCCTTGCTTAGTTTTGATGATTCTCAGTTACATACCTCCTGAAAAAGAAAATGACCCCTCGAATTGATATGATCCCCCCATAGTGGACAGAAAAAAGCAAGCACCTTACTCTGTCTATTATGGGGGGATTTCTTATTGGGAAATTTAGAAAAACATATGATATAGCGATCAAGAAGAAAGCTGTAGATTTTTACTTAAAAGACGGGATGGGTAGACCACAAACGAGGCCCGAAGATCCAGAGGCCAAAATCAAACGGCTTGAAGCAGAAAATGAATTGCTAAAAAAGCTCTTAAAGATGTGAAAGGTGGAATGGGTTCGGTACCTTGCAATCTTATGAACAGAGACTTCCAGGCTACAAGACCAAATTTAGCTATTTCAAAGCGGGGTGTTTTAATTGCTACACGTTTCGAACAGGTGAGGAAGTGAAACATGCTGTTCAACGTTACATCCATTTCTATAACCACCAACGTTTTCAACAAAAACTAGACAACCTAAGCCCGTATGAATATCGGACTCAGGTTGCTTTAAGTTGTTTTTTAAATATTGTCTACTTGACAGGGGTCAGTTCAGAATAGAATCTCAGAGTCTTTTTACTACATTGATTTCTCAATAGCAGTAGAGAGAGCCCTACCATTCAGCGCGGTCTGAGCTTCACCTGAGAGCCTTTTCCACTAGTCTGAATGCCCGTTTCCTTAGTTCCGACTTCCTTAAGTTCACTCAATAGAAGCTCCAACACTTTCTTGGCTGCTGCTGCCTCCTTCGCACCTGATGCCCTAACTACAAGCTGCACTGGCTTGCCGGAGCGCAGATGCTTATCCGCTTGCCGCAGCTTCGTATCGTAATCATGCTGTTCGATGTGAGCGGTGAAGCGCAATTCCTTGACTTTCTCTTGTCTACCGTTACTGCCAGCTTGCTGACTTTTACCTGCTTTGCGTGCAGTCGCTGACTCTTTCTGTGCCGTTGCTTTAGCTTTGCCTTTAGCCATCAGGCTGCAGGGCGGGGGACTGCTCATCAGTGAGGTGCAGACCAGATCGACTTTTTTGGACTTGGCCAAAGCCAGCGCTTCCTCTCTGGTGACAATGCCGATTGCCTCACCATTCAGTCCGGTAAGCAAGACCTCGGACGCTCTAATTTGTTCGTTAATTAAGACTGCCACTGTAACTCAACCTCCTGCCAGATCAGATGAACACAATAATGACAACGCCATCCTGAAGTTCAGCCTGTATAAATCCTCATATGGTTAATCATATACGGAAGCTGCTGGGGGTTCAAATGATGCCGAAGCATGTGATTGACCTGTTCTCTCTAAAATAATGTCCCGTGTTTGCGGCCAATAGAACTTCCTGCATGCAAGAATAGACAGGTATGTTCGGAATAGATAAAATGTATCCTAGACACGAGAGCGTAGACATTCGTTGTTACTTAAATAAAAGGGGTTTACTTATGAGCGAGCAAGGCTTTAAGGATTATAGATTAGGCGAGGACATTACCCGGTCTTTAGACAGCCTGGGGTACCTTCTTCCCACGGAAGTTCAACGCAAGGTGATCCCCTTCGCGCTTGAGAGAAAGGATATGACCGTCAAGTCTCACACGGGAAGCGGGAAGACCGCGGCTTATGGCATTCCGATCTGCGAGCTGTTGGCATGGGAAGAGAATCGGCCTCAAGCTCTGATCTTGACGCCAACCCGTGAGCTTGCTGATCAGGTTACGCAGGACATCATGAATATCGGCAGATATAAACGAATCAAGGCGACTGCTGTGTATGGGAAGCAGCCTTTCGCTAAGCAGAAGGTGCAGCTGCAGCAGAGAAATCACGTTATTGTGGGCACGCCAGGGCGGTTAATCGATCATATCGAGAAGCAGACCATTGACTTGGAGCAGATCAAGTTTCTAGTGATCGATGAAGCGGATGAGATGCTGAACATGGGATTCATCGAGCATGTGGAGAAGATTATCCGTGAACTGCCCCTGAAGCGGATGACCATGCTGTTCTCGGCGACGTTGCCGAGTGACGTGGAGCGTTTATGCCATAAGTACATGAATCATCCATTGGACATCGAGGTGAAGACCGAGGCAAGAACGACAAGCCAAATCGAGCATTCGATGTATTCGGTCAGGGACGAGAACAAGCTTAAGTTGCTCCGGGATGTCACCATCGTTGAGAATCCGGAAAGCTGCATTATCTTTTGCCGTACACAGATCAGGGTTGAAGTCGTGTATAAAGAATTACTTAAGCACGGCTACCCCTGCGGCAGAATTCATGGGGGAATGGAGCAGGACGATCGCACGGCGATGATGAACGCGTTCAAACAAGGCAATTTTCGCTATCTGATCGCGACAGATGTTGCCGCGAGAGGGATCGACATTGAGAGCATCAGCCATGTCATCAACTACGATTTTCCGCAAGAGAACGAGAGCTATGTCCATCGAACTGGGCGAACGGGAAGAGCTGGACAATCGGGGACAGCGATCTCCTTTGCCACACCAACTGAAGAGAAATTCGTGGCCAACGTCGAGCGATATATAGGGTTCGAGATTCCGAAGAGAAGCGGCCCTACTAAAGAAGCGATCGCACGTAACAGTCCTGCGTTTGAAGCGAAGCTGAAGAACCGTCGAGCAGTCAAGAAGGACCAGAGCTCCCGTGCGAAGCAGGAGGTTCTGAAGCTATATTTTAACGGGGGGAAGAAAAAGAAGATCAGAGCAGTAGACTTCGTCGGTACGATTGCCAAGATTGATGGGGTATCTGCGGATGATATCGGGATTATCACGATAGAGGATAACGCTTCCTACGTAGATATTCTCAATGGCAAAGGACACCTCGTTCTGGGTAAGATGAAGGACACAACAGTCAAGGGTAAGCTGCTGAAAGTACATGAGGCGAACCGGAAATAAAAAGGACCGTATCCATGAATGTATAGGGAATGTATAAATTAACCCAAAAATGCCTCTTATCCACGTTCCTTCCGTGGGTCAGAGGCATTCTTATATAAGTGTTAAGCTAATATTAGAGGTTTGGTTGCGGGGGCAGGATTTGAACCTGCGGCCTTCGGGTTATGAGCCCGACGAGCTACCGGGCTGCTCCACCCCGCGATAGTATAACGAATCAATTGGATCATAATTCGTTCATCAGGTGTTTTATATTACAGCAGTTCGAGCCCCAATGCAAATTCTTGAGTTTAACTGGAGTCACACTGCCGGAAATTATATGTTAGTAGTGACAGTCTTATTGACAAAATCAATCTCATTTCTGATCCCTTTGTGGGCATCATTCCACAGGCCCTTTGTCAGGCGAATGCGCAGCAGGCAGGTGTTAGGATCTTCGTCATTATTGGCTTCGTTATACCACGCGGCGAATATTGTGCGCAGCTTTGTCATCATCTCCGAGTTTTTCTCGTCACACACCCAGCCCAGGTTTTCACCGATGCCATCGGCTGTAAAGTTTTCGACGATGATACAGACAGCGACTTCGGGGTTTTGGGCGATTTGCTGCATCTTGCCTGAGGTTGCGTAGGTGACGGTGTAGAACGCGCCGTCCTCATAATAGGCATCCACAATGCGGGCTGCGGGCCGGCATTTGCCATCGGCCCCCGGTTCCAGTGCGATGGTGGACAGAGAGATCAGACCATCCTTGTTACCCGCTTGTTCTTCCAGCAGTTTCATGGCCTCGTCGTACTTGCTCATTATATTACCTCCTAAAGTGTAATAAGGCATACATTATTGAGCTTACCATTGTAAAATCTTAGTGCATGTGAAGAATAATACGATAAAACATTAAATCGCAATCATAACTCTGTTCGACTTAGGTATGGTTCAACGGATATTGCCCTAGATTGTACACTTAGCAATAATATAAGGCACTCGAGCAGGAGTCCTTCGATTTCGTTCTATAATCATTGCCATTAAAAAACCAAAGGAGCGCGATAAAAAGCGCTCCCTTTGGTTTGTCGTAAATCCTAAATTTTCTTCTTTAGTCGCGATTACCACGTAGGCCATTATCTCTCCACAGGGGAGAATTGGTGTGTTTTCCTTGTTCGCTGTCCCTGCACGGTGGCTAAAACTACGCCGCAAATGATGAGAACAGAGCCTGCCACTTGCGTTAAGGAAATCGGGGTGCCAAGCGTGATATAACCTAGAACCATTGCAACAAACGGCTGTAAATTCAGAAACAGCGATGCTTTAGCCGCCCCTACCTTGCGGATCTGCGCATTCCAGATGACCGCGCATAAGCCCTGAATAAGCAGCGCCGATCCGATTAGGAGAACCCACCACCAGAAACCAGGCTGGGCCTGTACGTGAGGCTCGCTCCAGACCGCCATCGGGTATACCAAAACGCAGCCCAAGCCCGTTGTATACACCGTTGCGACCAACGCATCCATACGTTCCGTCAGCTTTCTCATGAGGATCATAGATGCCGAGAATGCCAGCATGCATATAAACATAATCCAGATGCCTTCGTTAATGGCTATGCCCTTGCTTCCGCCAGGTCCAACCACGAAGAAGACACCGGCGAGGGCGACAATCGAACCTGCCGCCATGCGTTTCGTTAACGGCTCTTTCAAAAATAAGCGAGCAAATAGCGCTGTAAAAATCGGAGCTAACGACAAGATGAGCGAAGCCGTTGTTGCATCCGTTGTCCGAAGCCCCATAAAGAAAGAAACTTGATGCAGCAGCATCCCGATCAGAACAAATGGCACCAGATACACGGAGTCACGGAGCGTAATCTTCGTTAAGCGACGGGTTGTAACCAAATAAATAAGCAGGAACACAGACGACACTATAAGCCGGTATGCAGACAGATGTAAGGCGGGAAATGCCTGCAGTAGCAGCGAACCTAAGACGAAATTGCTCCCGTAAAGGGTTGCGCACAACAAGAGAAGCCAATACGTTCGCAATCAGATGCGCCTTCTTTCATAGAAATACGAATAGTGGAGCAGATTTAAATGCGCTTGATTGCGATAAGCTCTATTTCAATCTTGGCGTCTCGTGGAAGTCTAGACACTTCCACAGTTGTTCTGGCAGGGTAATGATCGCTGAAATATTGGCTGTACACCTCGTTCATCTGTTGAAATTGCTCTAAATCGGTCATGAAAACGGTGGTTTTTATAACGTCTTCTAAAGACAATCCTGCTTCAGCTAAGACGGCTTGCAGGTTGTTTAAGATTTGCTGGGTCTGGTCAACGATGCCTTCTTTCAGATTTCCTTCGGCATCAATCGGAAGCATGCCTGACGTATAGACGGCATTTTCTAAAGCGATGGCTTGCGAATAGGGACCGATAGCTGACGGTGCCTTTGTGGTGGTTATGGCAATATGGCTCATTGTTTTACATTCCTCTCTTGCAGCGACATCTTATTTGGCAGGTGCGTACACTTCATCCAAGAAACCGCGGATGGCTTGAAAAGCCAGAAGTCTGTTTTTCTCCAGTAAAACCATGTGCGTCCCTTCCCCGATTTCGACCCAGCGGCGATAGGCAGCTCCCGTCAGGGAAGTGAAGAAATTTTGGGCTAATTCAAGGGGCACATCAATATCCCACTCGGCATGCACAAGAAGGACGGGAACGGTGATCTCTTGAGGATCGTAGAAAGCTTTGCCAGCCGTCCAGTATTCGCGGATATCGAGGATCGGACCATTGGTGGCCCGAATATGCTCAGGATGCTCGGTTAGGCTTCCTGGATCGGAAGCCAGCGTGGCTTTGACCCATTGTTCGAACCAGCCCTCCGGAATCAAATCACCACGTTTATGCTCTGGCGCTGCACTTAGCCAGCGTTCCTTCGTGCTGACAGCAGCCACAAGGCGATACGAACCAAGCGGACCCCCGGTATCGATCGGAATCGGTTTGGAGCTCAGCCATTGCGGAGCCACAAGCGTAAGCTTGGTTACCTTATCGTTGTTTTGACTGGTGTAAGCTCCCGCAACCGTTCCACCCCAAGACATGCCCAGGACATTCACCTTCGTTAAATTCCGGTGCTTCAGAACATAGTCCACAGCTGTGCCCAAATCCCGGACTCCTGTTTCCGTACGGACAAGCGGTGGATTCAGGTCAGCAGGCTGCTCCATCTCAGGTGGTCTTGTCGAGCCGCCGTAGCCGCGGACGTCCACAGCGTACACGTCATATCCATGGCTGGCGAGATAGTCCAGAAAAGTGAAGCCATCCAGTTCCACATCGTACAGACTGCCAATGGGATAAGTAGCGCCATGAACCATTACGATTGTTTTTTCATTAGAGAAGGTGTTCATGGAAGCTGGTCGTTTATTTCGTACATAAAGTTCGATGCCAGTTGTATCACTTGGGATACGAAGGTCTTCCGTCACGATATGTACATCAGGAAGAAAACTAGGGGTTGTCATAAACTCAGCGCCTTTCGATTGTGTTGGTGTCAGGTCGTATTAAATAAAGTCCCACTTGTATCCGTCCCCGCTTCGAGTCACGTATCCCGCCGCGCTTTCTGGAAAATGCGTGCTAAAATAAATGACTGGACGATCTGCGATGTCCTCCAGTACCTGTCGTCGTGAGGCTCGGGCTTGATCGGCAAATTCGCAGTACATGGAGTTCCATTCAGGGTTAAACACCTGGAACGGATGGTGCATCACATCGGCGCCAAATAAAGCTTCTTCTCCGCCAGTGTTAAGACGGATGGACATTTGGCCGATACTATGGCCGGGCGTCGGAATGAATGTGAACATATCAAGAAATTCCCCGCCCTCAGGGTTAATTGTCTGCGTTAAGCCGGCTTCAACAACAGGCAATACGCTTTCTTCGTAAACGTTAAAGTTGGCTTCGTTTGCTTTGTTGTGGCTGGCCTTACTTGAGTAATATTGTTGCTCCGCAAGGGGAAATACGTATTTTGCATGTGGGAACGTCGGTACCCATTTTCCATCAATGAGCTTCGTGTTCCAACCGACATGGTCGACATGCAGATGCGTCAGCAGGACGTAATCGACTTCCTCTGGTGTTACTCCGGCCTCTTTCAACCGCTCCAGATAAGGGAGCTGGAGATTGGCGAGGTCCGGATTTAAAGGCAAGCTTTTATTATTTCCTGTAGCCGTATCGATAAGGATTGTATGCTTCGGGGTCTTCACCACCCAGGTTCCAATGCTAACGATAAGCTGAGAACTGCCATCGATCAGGCCATCCGGAAGAGAGTTCCGATTCTCCTCCAGGAACCTGGGGTCCCATGATCCCGCAAAATACACCTCTGGTGGAATACCGTCAAGTATCATTTCCGTAACACGCGTAACGGTAACATCACCTACTTGATAGACCTTGGGAATGTTCGTAGTCATTCTTTATGCCCCTTTCGTCCTTCTGACATATTTCTATGAATCTAAATAACAAGGAACAGCTTTTCGTTGCCATCATGTAATTAGTGCTTCGTAATGCTTAGAAAATTTCGCTGAAAATGAAAAAAATTCTGTTGAGATGAACGATGTCAGATACCCGGGTAAAATTCGTTCGTTAACCTTGATTAAATAGTAGTCCAATAATAGCGCCAAATCAACGTTTTTACACCGTAATCCCGCTCTGGTGAAGGGGCTTGATATTGCTCGGATTTACGCCTATTATAAAATTATAAATTTCGCTGATAACGTAAAAATATCGGAAATTCAGGAGGCTTGCATATGAATTCGATCGGCGAAGCCATTCGAAGTACGCGGAAAAAACAGAATTTAACGCTTAAGAAGGTAGCTGAAGCAGCCTCTGTATCCTTATCTTTTCTCAGTGAAATTGAGCGCGATAAGGCGAATCCGTCGATCAGTGTTCTGAAGCGCATAGCGAATGCATTAAACGTGAATTTTTCCGATTTATTCGGTGAGGAGAAGCGAAGCCTTGTCGTTAGGAAAAATGAACGCAAGCCATTAGTGCATTCCGAGGGGTCTCGTATTACCTGGTACGCACTCAGTCAAGGAAGCAGCAACCGAATGGGGCCGATATGGGGAGTGCTGGAAGAAGGAGCTGCTTATGGCGATATCGGCGTTGGCCATAGCGATGGCGAGGAATTCCTATTTGTTCATTCCGGGCGATTGGAGTTTGTGCTCGGCAATGAACGTTATACGCTCGAAGAAGGGGACAGTATCTATTATGATGCCAGAATCCCCCATAGTTATAAGAATATCTGGGAAGGTGAAACGCTGCTCATAGCAGTTGCTACGCCGCCTACTTTTTGATTAAGTCGGCATTGCTCCAACTGTGTGTCCTGGTTAGTTTATTTTTCATAAGATGGCATTAGGCCAGAATACTCACTCATGTGAAATCTGTACATAGTTTGCATAAGTAACTTGTCTAGTTGGGATCTTGGTAGGAAAGGTGATACGGCAATAATTGAAGGCATTTTCGCCAATAGTTCCGTTAAGCTGAGCGTATGAGCACTATATTCTATGGGGTGTTTTCAATGTTATTAAGCGGTGGTCTCATATAAGACCACCGCTTAAGTCTCTTGCATCGTTGTTTATCTTTTAACTAAAGACAATAGCTTCTTTCTAAGTTTAGGATCTGTAGCATAGATATAGAGTCCGCGAATACCACGTTTCATCAACACATTAATTGAATTTAAAATAATATCTTGCTTAATTTGTTGTATTTCCTTCTCTGAAAAATCACTCCGTGAGTTAAAGGCACCGACATCCTTATACTTTGTGACATCAATAAGGAGTTGGTCTGTCTGTTCATCATAACTGACCGAAGGGCCTAGTATAACACCAACATAATTTAAATCAAAGCCTTGAACGGTGTAGATAGAGCCTATTTCATGAATAGTATTCTCTTTCTCTGCCCAGATAGTATTGCTATCCGTAATATTCCAAGGCATCTTCAGTCCGTCTGCCTCAACATAATATAACTGTCCATCCTTTTTGTGTTCATAATCAAAGGTAGCAACCATTCTGGACAAGCCCACTTTTTTGTTTCTATCCTCAATTGCTTTCTTCATTGCAAGTGCATTGCTGAAAATCTGCAAGTCATATGTATTTTGACTCACGTGTGGCACATTGATTAGCTTCTTCGATACAAAACTATCAATCCAGTCAATAAATTCAGGAGCGGCATACATTCGTAATTGATCTTTTAAGTAATAGGTTTCAGTAATATACTGTTTAGTTACTTTTTTTAACAAATCGTCGTCCCAGTAGCTTTTAATTCTTAGAACCTGTTTTGGATCAAAAATTAGAATTGTTATTTTGCTTTTCTTAATGATCTCCTCAAGGTGATTTTTTCCATTGAAGCTGTTATATCGATCTTCCTTTGTTAAAAGCAAATGTGCTTCGTCTACTAATACAATATCAGCAGATGTTATTTTTTTATTATTAATGAACGTTGTGGGCTTCATAACTTTGTTCTTTTTAATATTGGGAAGGCTTTTAGTTAGACTGTGGTAAGTTTTTAACATCTCTCCGTGGTTTACCAGCAAATAATTCATTTTTTTCTTCAGAGTAGAGCCATTTTCATGGGAAAGGTCCTGAATGGTATTGAACAGAGAACTTATTAGTACGCTTTTTCCTGTTCCCGCATCACCTTCAATAATTAGTATTTTCGACTCCGTCTTATAATCATTTTCCTTGCAGTATTTAAGGATTTGATTCTTAACCTCTACTTGTTGAGGGGTTAATTCTTTATAAGGCGAGAGTTTGTAGGTATCTTTATTTCTCAAGGTTTCAAGAGGTTCTTGTATAAGCTGCTCATCTTTAAGTGTTTTCCATATTTCTGTAAATATCTCTTCGTTGTAGTATTGCTTTTGATAGTAATTGTGCATCTCGCTTTTTTTGGTTTGGCTGACATTCTGAAGTCTATACCGATTTTCTGCGATCAGATAGTTAATCAAATTAGTTTCAATATTATAGGTCGCAGATTGGTGAAATCTCTTGTGTCCGATAAGTATGATTTGCTGAAGTTTTTTATTGCGTCTTTTATCGTTCAAATGCTCTCTCAAGCGTCGCTTGAATTGAACCGTTTCGCCAACATAAGCCTGGAGAGAATCTTGATTATAAAAAATGTAGACAACAGGGTGCCTCGTTAGGAATTCTTCCTTTATTTGTTGCAAGTCCTGTGAAGAAAAGTTGATCTTTTCAATAATAAGTTCGCTTGTCATGTTAGTCACCTATAGATCATGGAATTGGTAAACACTACTATAGTATACTACATTTAATTTCCCCTAGGATGTGCGATTCTTATTTAATTTGACGGTCAAAATTCTCGATAATATCCTTACAAGGAAGTTTATTTCAGGAATAATTGAATAGAGGGTGGGTACCAGATGAATGAAGAACTTATAAAACTAATCATATGTTTTCGAGAGCAGCGGGATTGGGAGCAATTCCATAACCCTAAGGACTTGGCTATCTCATTGACTCTTGAGGCGAGCGAATTATTGGAGAATTTCCAGTGGAAAACATCGGAGGAGGCATTGGAGACTAAAAAGGGGAGAATTGCTGACGAACTTGCTGATGTATTGATTTATGCGGTTTATATGGCGAAATCATTAAATCTTGATCTGGATGAGATTATTCGTGCGAAAATAAGAAAAAATGAGGTTAAGTACCCGGTTGAGAAAGCGTTTGGAAAGAAGGATAAATACACGCATTTGTAGCATAACGAAGTTTCATGAAAAGAGTGATTCTATGAATGATATTTGGGCAGAATCAATTATAAGAGCAACGGCTACTGTTGTTGCCGGCATTGTAGTCGGAGCACTAGTGAAATTAAGGGTTCATGCTTCTAAGGAAGAAGAACTGTTCACAAATGGACCTATCAACATTTTAAGAAAAATATTATTTGCGCTAGCACTTTTGGCAATTTTCTTTGCCTATATTTTGCTTGTTACGAGTATTCCAGTTAATAAGATACCTATAATATATATAACAATTTCAAATTTATTTTTTAATTGGTACACATTCAGCATAGTTCTTATTTTGAGTATTTTGCTACTCGTTGTAAGAACCGTATTCATTAAATTTGTTAGAAAAGCGTATTTGAAATATAGTAAACTGCGAAGACTAATGCTAAACACTTTTTCGTTGGTTCCGATCTTGTTGTTTTTAATCTATTCACTGTATGCAGGTTTTCTGATTAATGGTTTGATCTTAGAATCTGAGAACATTAAGGCTTCTAAAATAGATAATACGTTTTTAGCTTTCCTTAAATTTAGTTTAATCGAGGAGTCAATACAGAGATATTTAATTGTCATTATAGGCATATATACAGTTATTATTTTTTTGCTTTTCCGATTTATGCTTTTTACAATTAGAGAAAAGGTTACTGCCAATATCAAACTAAAAGATGGTACGGAGTTATTTGATAAATTCATTCTCAATTACAATCTTGATAATTCGATTCTTATTAGTAATAGTGAGAAGCGTGATGGAGAAGGCAAGATTTTAATTCCCAAGGCGAACATTGCTTATATTAATTTTCAGAGTATAATATATATTTTCAATCAACAGAACCCGGGATCAGGGATTGTCGACCCTAGATATTATGATAAATCTGAAGAGACTAAGCTAAAGGAAGAATTTATAAGCAAAATATCAAAGTCATTATGATATGAATGGATACTCCAAAATCTGTAATAAGAGAATGGAGCAATCCATGAGAAGGAAGGAGCAAGATCCATGGAAATAACCGCACAAGAGGTGGCGGAATGGATGGTCAAGGAAATCAGGTTCACGGGTACGCTGTATCAGACCGCTGCGATTGAATATGTGAAGACCAACTTCGGTGAGCAATTCGTATTCGTGAATGAAAATGGAAATGCATCGCTGTCCAAAGAGGTGAAGAAGGCTTTCCGCAAGCTCCACGGCGGCAGAGTTGCCTGGGACCGCGACAGCTTCATGTGGGCTTGGACCTAAGATGCTTATTACGGTGTAATACCGTGTATAACGCGGCATTCAAATCAACTACTCCACAG
Source organism: Paenibacillus massiliensis 2301065 = DSM 16942 (assembly GCF_000377505.1). GTDB lineage: Bacteria > Bacillota > Bacilli > Paenibacillales > Paenibacillaceae > Paenibacillus > Paenibacillus massiliensis. The sequence goes on from NZ_KB898186.1 coordinate 90,481, forward strand.
AGGGTGCCTCAAAGTCCTAAGCGACGGTGAGACATCCTTTTCTCATTCTCGGGTTAAGGGATCAGACTTTGGGCCAATATAGAGTAAGTAATTGAAGGTTTATTTCTTTTAACACATTGTAGTTGACGAAAAGGGGTATACTAGCTATTATAGATATGCAGAATCTGTAATAGAGGTGATTATAGATGAAATACTCCAAGGCCACCGATTATGCTCTCCATACCATGCTCTTTCTTGCTGTAGCGACTCCACAAAAAGCTATTGGTGTACAGCAGCTAGCAGAGCGACAAAGTGTGTCTCCAACGTATTTATCCAAAATACTGACCAAGTTGGTGAAGGCGGGCATGATTGAATCGACAACGGGGGTACACGGCGGATATCGACTTAAACGAGATTGGGAGAACATTTCGTTTCTTGATATTATACAAGCCATTGAAGGCTCGGCTTCCTTATTCGATTGCAGCTTTGAACATGGAGCAGGCTGTCCGATTCAAAAAGTGGTGCTATCAGCAGAAGAGAAGATGGAAGAGCATTTAAGAAATCAGAAGATGTCAGATCTTGCCCGCGGTATGAATATCGAGATATAGAACATATATTTTTTTAGGATAATTAAGGACAATATATATCTTTAAAGGATTTAATAATAAGGGGGTCGAGAAAATGAATGCATACAAAAGCCAGTATGAGCTGATCCAGCGCACAAGGGAATCATTGTTCCGGTATTGTGAGACGTTATCTCCCGCTGATTATGTTACAGAAGTTGAAGCCCTGGGTGGAGCTTCAATTCGTAATCTGCATGCTCATGTAGCCGATTGTTATCGAATATGGTTAGGGAATCGCGCACTTGGTAAGGCACTTCCCAAAGTGAAACCAGAGTCCATTGGCAATGTTGAGGACATGCGCGAGGTATTTAAAACTATCGACGCCCTTATGTATGAATTTCTAAATGAGTATATAGACAAATGGGAGCCTTCCAATCAAGCATCTGGACAGAATGACAGCGTAGAGGCCAGCGAATTATGGCTATTTACGCACACCATCACGCACGAATTTCATCATAGAGGGCAAATTGTAAAAATGGGCAGAATGCTCCGATATCCCCCGCCGAAAATGAATCTCGCTAAGGTCTAGAATAAATGCAGTATATTAAGGCCCTTCTTACTCTGGTAAGGGGCTTTTCTTTTTCATGTATTTAATCGTACGTGTATTGGGACTTGGCCAAGCTTGAAGTATTCAAGGTGGCCCTCCAAATGACTCCGGCATCAGTAGGCCTTACGCTTTGATTGTTGAGTCATTGTCGAGATTTTGTTTAGGTCCCTCGTACTATAATTGTCACAAATACGCTGTGTAAATTGGGCGTTTTGTGCTATTTGCAGTAGACACATGGCGAAAATCATCGAATGAGAGGGGAGATCGCTACTAAGCATGGTCAACGACCTGCATCCCACGGCACTTACACGCTCATCTGGAGCGCTGCAAGATTCCAATACTATCAAGGGATGTTGGGAGCATGCCAATAGTATATGTCTATTCGCTAGAGCGGTTTTCATCGGGAGGATGAGCCCGGTATACCGAAAGTTTTGGGAATGGAGGGGAAATTTTTTTGAAACGAAAACACAGTGTAAGTAAAGCTGTGCTGTCCTTCTTCTTGGCCGTGTTGCTTTTCTTGCAGACGTTTGCGTTCTCGGCTAGCGCATTTGCGGGGAGTGCACCGGACGGATACGGAGCGGTATCGGTAACAGACGCCGTGTACGATACGTCAGACGAACCTTCATCGGTACATGATGAGGTGTATGCACTGCCGGCTAAACTCATTTCGCTGGCGGCAGACCTGACGGACAAGACAGCGGTACTCATAGGAGCGAATACGCCCTTTCCGCTAGAAGTTATACAGGACGGGAAAGTCTTGCAGACGGGGGAGGCCATTCATGGCAGAAAGCCCTTCTCCCTGAAGTCGATAGACATCAAGGTTCCGGTGAAGGGTGACGCTGCTGACCCGAACACGGTGGATGACAGCACGGTCATTGTATATGGTGACTACGTGATGCTGGACAGAGCGACTTACTTTCCGGAGGTGATTCTGCCGACGGCCACCATGACGCTTAGAGAAAAATCGGGCTACACCATTGGAACGGCCCATTTCTCTGAAACGGGCATTAGGGTCGTGTTCGACGGGGAAGAACGCTTCTTCAACGGTCAAGGTCGAAACATCACCTTCGGTTTTGAATCTACTGCTAAGGCCGATGTAACCGGTATAGGTTATGGCCAGCAAAAGCCGATTGATATCTTCGGGGCGAACTATATGCTCGATAACCCTAGTGTTACGCCTGCATACAGCATCAGCATGAAATCAACTAGTAACGTGTCCGAGAACAATTGGATTTATGCAGCAGATTTCTTGGAGGGAACTATCGAGTGGCAGGTGGAAATCGCCGCAATGGATATGTTCGACCCTACCATCCCGCAGCCACTAGACGGGCTGAAGTTCTATAACGCGCTTGATCCGAGTCAGGTGGGTACCTATGTGGAGGGCTCCTTCAAGGTCAATGGCAGTACAGTGACACCTGATGGTGCAAGCACGAATGCGCTGGGGTATACCTTCCCTACAGGTATCGGCGACAAAGCAATAGTTACTTTCAAGACATGGATTCCTAAAGGAAAGTACTACACAGAATATAACAGCGGCAACAATGGGTACCAGACGGTCGCGAATACTGCAGACTTGAGAGATTCTTCAGATAATAAGCTGCTGTCCTCGAATGCATGGCGTGTCGCCTTCAAGCCTGACTGGATTCAGAAGAGCGGCACCTTGGACAAGCGTTCGAGCTCTGCAGACCCGCGGACTATGACATGGACAATTGATGTCAACAAGAACTACAGCAAGCAGGGTCTAAAGGACTTCACGATCACTGATGCCCTGCCAACGGGTCTTACCTGGAGATCAGCCGCATGGCAGTCGTGGGACAGTGTAGCTAAGGATTGGTCAGCTACGACAACGCCGATCACGCCTAATGCAAGTCATGTGTATTCCTTCGGGGAGGTCAATGGCCCGATCCGGCTGGTCATTGTGTCTGAGGTTACAGGCAGTGTAACTGGATTTACTAACAAGGCTATCGCGCAGTGGGGACTGGATGTCAATACCGTGCAGGACAATGATCAGGCTACGGTATGGGACACGGCCACTCTCACTATTGGCGCCCACACCCTAACCAAGAGCGCTAGTACTGGTGATAGCCTCGGTCTGGGCATATTACCTTGGAAGGTATCCCTTACACCGCAGGAAGCTCTGCCAGACGGTGCAGTGTACGATCTGCTCGTGTATGGGGATGCGAGCTCCATCGACTTCACCAAGGTTACTGCTAGCCCAGGGCTTGATGCCGCAATTTTGAACCAGTTGCGAGGGAACTCTAGGGAGAATTACTACCAGCGGTTCCAGTCGGGTTCCTTTCAGTCGGGTGATGGCTTAACACATCAGATATTCACCCTTTCACAGGATGGGAAGCCTGTCGCAGACCTGCTGCAGGTTAGTGGATACAATACGGATCAGCCCGCTTCCTTCACTTACAATTCCCTGATGACACAATGGGAGCACTTCGCGGGCAATAGAAGCACAGACCATTATAATCGAGCGTCCCTGTTTGAAGGGACAACTCGGACGATTGACTCAACGCGGCCTTCGATCCGGGTCAACAGCGGTATGCTGGCCAAAGAGATGCTCTATGCATCGAGACCGGAGGGTACATCTGTTAATCCGGCGAATGTTAACCACTATATCCGAGTTGACACGAATCAGGCACATACATTGGCAGCCTATGATCAGGTGACCAAGACGGTAACCTTCCGGCTGTCAGTCAATATGAACGGCATGAAGACTGAGGAGATGGCGAAGGATGGTGGCAATCATGTTGCCAGTGACATCAGACTCGTCGATACCCTGCCTGAGGGCTGGGAGTTTGTGCCTTACGCACCAGGACAGGACTTTGCAATTTACAAGGCAACACGGGCAGATTATGGAGCGACTGCTAGTGCAACGACGCTGATCTCCGACCCAAGTGATCTCGTGAGCTTCTCTGCCGCAGGGAACATAGGTACTTTTTCCTTTACGAAGCTGGAAAGTCCCTATGTTGTACTGGTCAAGGCAAGACCTAGCGAGGAGACTCTGCGTCAATATTTTGATACTGGCGAGTCAACGCATGAGATGACGAACACCGCCGAGGTGAAAATCACATGGGGGGATGAGCCCAGCACAGTCACAGCCACCCGTAAGGTCATCGTACCCATGCAGTCCCTGAGCAAATCGGTAACGAAGCCGAACTCTGGCGTACTGGAGTGGACGGTGAATTACACCCCGCCTTTCGAGATAAAGGATGGCGTCTATCTCCAGGACACTCTTGGAGAGGGGCTGGCGCTGCGTAAAGATGAGAAGGGGGATCTCTCGCTGCGGCGCCCAGACATGGCTGTATATCGCGCCAAGCTGACCCCGAGCGGTGGACTGACGAAGGACGGTGATGCGCTGAATCTATACGATCCGAATAGTGAGGTCAAGGTGGACAGCGTCACCGAAGGTGGTACAACCCGGTTGATGTTCCGCATGACCAATCCGAATCAGCTCTACCAGTTCGTGTATCAGACTGAAGTCACCGAAGTGCCTAACGGTGGAAAAGTGGGCAACGAGATCAAGCTGATGGGTGATGATACCCTGAAGAATATCGGTGCCAGAAGCGAACACTCGGTGGACAGCAGTGATGTCGGTGGTAGCGCGGAGACCCAAGGCAAGCTGGATCTACTGAAGGTTGATCCTAAGGGTAAGCCGCTTGGCGGCGTAATATTTACGCTCTATGAACCAGATGGCGTCACAGAGGTCACAGGTGGTACTACAGGTGTGGACGGAAAGCTTAGTCTTTTTGCCAAAGCGGGACTTTACGTGCTCAAGCAAACGTATATTGACCCGATCACCTATCTGCCGACCACGACAGTATACCAAGTACGTGTGGCTTCTACTCCATGGAATCCGATCTGGGTGGACGGGGTAGAGGTAACTAGCACTAACCCACTAGTTGTGCCAACTCCGATATGGGTGCCCGGCAATGTGACGCTGGACACAGCGATCGAGGGGAAAGGAGCTGACCCGGATAAGGAATTTGAATATACGATTACTTTTAGCAACGGTCAGTCCTATGCCTATTCCGGCTCAAAGAGCGGTACTGTGGCTAGTGGCGACACGATTATCCTGAAGGATGGCGAGGCTATTACCATCAAGGATATCCCTGACGGTATCACCTACACTATCGTTCAGAAAGACTACACAGATGAGGGCTACACTACAGACCCGGAAAGCCTGACACGTACGGGTAGCATTGTAGCAGAGGAAACGGCCACAGCCAAATTCGTCAATAGCAAGTACCTTCCTGGCAAGCTGACGATCGGACAGACGGTCGCGGGTAATGGTGGGGACAAGGACAAGCTGTTCGAGTTCACTGTTACTTTTGCAGGCGCAGGTGCGGGCAAGACGTATACGTATACGACATCGGATGGTGTAACAGGAACCATCGGGTCTGGTGGCAAGCTCCTCCTCAAGCATGGGGAGACAGCTGTCATCAATGGGATTCCGATGGATACAGCCTACACCATCACCGAGACGGATTATACGAGCGATGGTTACGCGACGACTTGGCCAAACTGGCAGACGACCGGTATTATTGCCGAGGAGGGCGATCATAAGGAAGAGGTTGTCAATACGCGGATGGTGTACGGCGGTCTGTTGATTGGGGAGACCGTAGAAGGCAGTGGTGCAGATAAGAATAAGGAATTTGAGTTCACTGTTCAATTCCCTGACGCTGCATCCAATGAGTCGTACAACTATACAAAGTCGGACGGCACGACGGGAACCATCCAGTCTGGCGAGACGATCACGCTCAAGCATGGACAGACTGTCGCTATTGATGTTCCAAGCGGTCACAGTTATATCGTCACCCAGACAGATTATACGGGCGAGGATTACACGGCTAACCCGGTGGATCGGACGCATAGCGGCACGATTGTAGAGAAACAGATTGCCGAAGCTCGCTTCGTCAATGCGAAGTATCTCCCTGGCCAGCTGACGCTGACGCCAGATCCTGCGGTTGTCCCAGGAAATGGTAAGACACCATCACAATTGACGGCAACGTTGACGGATCATGAAGGCAAGCCTGTTGCGGACACCGAGGTCATCTTTACACTGCCGGATAATACGGAAGTAAAAGCAAAGACCGATACGCAAGGCAAAGCGGTCATCCCTTATACACCGCCAAAGCTGGACACGACTACGCCTGAGGATCATCTCATTACGGCGAGGGTAGACAGCCCGACGGAAGGGAAGTTGACTGCCGATACGAAAGTAACCACCGTTCCGGCGGCAATCTTCGGAGTGCTGCGCGATAACGAAACGGGCGAAGTGCTTCCGAATGAACGCATTGTCATTACCGACAAAACGAATGGCAACGAGCAAGAGATCATGACCGACGACCAAGGAAGATACTTCCACCCTGTGCGGTATGGCGGCGATTATACGATCAGCTTCACGACAAAGATTAAAAATACTAACGAATCGATCACTTTCACGCAAAAGGCAGAAGTTGACGGCAATGTGAAGGGCGGCGAGTTGGTTCCGGCGCACATTACGGCTGTCGGCGTCGTGCTCCTGAAGCAGCCTGATGGGCAGTCTTCACTGTTGAACAGCGAGCTCGCTGGCAAGATGCGTATTTATTTGCGAAATGCTAGCGGTGAATATGTAACAGAGAACGGCGTTCCGAAAGCATTTGACTTGCAACCGAACGGCGCATTCTCGGCGGAAGGCTTGTCTGCGGAGAAGTACATGATGGAAGTGCGTTACGAAGTTGCGCCAGGCAAAGAGCTGACGATTCAGAAGGCTGAACTGGACGTGAAGGCGAATGGGGAATTGAATATTTCTCAGGAGCTCGTTGACCCTTATGGCACTGTTTACGATGCAAACAAAGGGATCAATACAGGGCAAATCGAGGGAGCTACGGTAACGTTGTACTATGCGGATACGGAGAGAAACAGATTGAAGGGAATCGAGCCGGGCACGAAAGTAACCTTGCCTGCGGTTCCAGGCTTCCCACCGCACGACAACAAGAGCCCGGAGCAGGACAGCGATGCAGCCGGCTTCTATGCGTATATGGTATTCCCGGAAACGGATTACTATCTGGTTGTAACGAAGCCCGGATATGAGACGTACACGAGTGAAACGATCTCTGTCGATTTCGAGATTGTAAAGCACGACGTACCGATGAAGCCGATTAGTTCCGGCGGCGGCGGTGGCGGTACTGTCCCTGTAGACCCTGAGCCTGAACCGACGACCCCCGGACCCGATCCAGGCAAACCCGAGCCAGAAAATCCTGTGCCCGGCAGCGGCAATGGCGGAAGCAACACCGGTAACAGCGGAACCGATAATGGTAAAGGTGGAAGCAACACCGACAACGTCGGGACTGACAGCGGCAACGCTGGAACCAACACCGATAACGTCGGAACTGACAGCGGCAACGCTGGAATCGACACCGATAACGTAGGGACTGACAGCGGCAACGCTGGAACTGACAACGACAACGTCGAAACTGACAATAGCAACGGCGAAGCTGTCGACAGCAATACTGGGGCCAGTAACGTCGGTAATGTATCTGATGGTGGGAAAGATGTGACTGGTAACGTCAAAAAAGGAACCAGCAATATCAGCAATGAGCTGGACGATGTCCCGGCAACAGGAGATAGCAGTGTATCGCCAATCTTCTATATGCTATTGGCGCTGATGTCCATCATCACAATCGGATTCTGTCTACTCAGTAGCAAGAGGAAGCAACACATTCAATAATCGGAGAGGCGGTAAGAAATGAGTAAAATGAAAAAAATTCTTATCGCCGTATCCGTCCTCGTGTTGGTATTCTCTCTAGCCAATCTTGCGAGAACGCTCGTGGAGGCTTACGCCGAGCAACAGAAGATCGAGGAGCTGACGAACGTCTGGAGTAGAGAATCGGACAGAGGCGGAGGGAAGTCTTTTCCCTCCGCTTTGCTCGCGAAAGCGAATGAGCCTGTCGTGCTTCCCGAATTTCGAGAGCTTTACGAGAGAAATCCAGACATCGTCGGTTGGCTTCAGATCGACGGTACCCGTATTGAGTATCCAGTCATGCAGAATACACAGGATTCCCAGTACTATCTCAATCACGATTTTGATCGAAAAGACAGCAAAGGCGGGCTTCCTTTCTTGGACGAGCACAGCCGGATCAACGGTTCCGATATTTTATTGATTCACGGTCACCATATGAAAAGCGGCTGGATGTTCAAAGATCTCATGAAGTACAAGAAAGAAAGCTTCTATAAAAAGCATGCTACCTTCCAATTCAACACGCTTTACGAAAAGGATGAGTATGAGATTGTTGCCGTTATTCTGTCAGAGGTGTATCGAAAATCGGACGACGTGTTTAAATACTACCAGATTGAGAATGTCAATACGCCAGCCGAGTTCGATTCGTATGTTCAGAGCATTAAGAAGCTTGCTCTTTACGACACGGGCGTAACCGCCCAGTATGGCGATAAGCTTATTGTATTGTCAACGTGTGAGTACTCAACTGACAACGGCCGCTTAGCGGTGGTTGCCCGGAAGATTACATGACGATGCTGCAATGAGGAGTCAAGCGCTTCATGATGTGTTCTCTCCTGGAGGACGCAATAGCCTGTAGACGACAGTTCCGTTAGGGACAGGTCTACAGGCTTTTTTATCTATTAGGATGCTTTACAGACCAGCTCAGAAGCTAGTGGGATGGTCTTCTGTATATTAGATGCTGTGCTAAATTTTCAAGTTAGTCCCCACGTCACCTAATTTCTCATTCTCGACACATAAGGATACAGTGGATCTCTCAATTGGAACTCATACGTTGTACCATCTACAATACCTACAACCTGCTCGCTATCATAAAGGTCCAACATGAACCCGGCCATTTCTCTCGCCGTATGATACTTTGGAATCGAGCCTTTATATTGAAACTCATCTACATCCAGAGAGCGCTGGGCGAACTCGGTCTCTGTGGCAGCAGGTGCCAGCACCTTCGCCTGCAAGGCTGCTCCTTTTCCCCTCAATTCCTGTGCGAGCCCTTCAGTAAAGGCACTTACATAAAATTTTGTCGCGCAGTAGGTCACGGCATCAGCCACGATCACGTATCCACCACCTGAGGATACATTGATGAGCTGCGTTCCTTCCACCTCGGCATAATCTCGTACATACAGAGAAGATAGAACCGTAAGCGCCTCGATATTCAAGTGAAGCATCGTCTCGATCTTATCCAGCTTTTGCTCCCCTACAGAAGCAAAATTCCCGAAGCCCGCATTGTTAATCCAAGTCTCTATCTGATAATCACGGAGGCCTTCATAGAATTCATGTACGTTCGCTGTGATGGATAAATCAACAGTACGAATGATCACGTCCAGCTCCGGGTTCATGTCTGCCACGGTTGTCTTTAACTGCTCCAATTCTTCTGTTCGGCGTGCTGCGATGATCAAGTTCTTGCCGCGTGCTGCAAACGCAAGAGCTGATTCATATCCGATGCCTGAGCTAGCACCTGTAATCAAGGTATATTTCATCTGAATGCCTCCCGAATTGTATTTATTTCATGGATTGTGAATAAGCAATGAGTTCACTATACTGGTTAGAGTGAACTCTAAGTCAAGAAAAAATTCAGCGAGGTTGATGTCTCTTGTATACTATTGGCGAAGTGGCCGAAAAATTAGGAATAAGCGCACATACACTGCGGTACTACGAGAAGGAACAGATCATTATACCTGACCGGGATGCCAGCGGAGACAGACGATATCAGGACTCACATCTGAAGTGGCTGCAATTTGTAATTAAGCTAAAAGAGACGCAAATGCCCATCGCAACAATTAAGGAGTATGCTGCACTTGTGCTGGAAGGAGAGCATACGTCAGAGGAGAGACTAGGCTTATTAGAGGAGCACAGACAAGCAATTAAGCAGCAGATGAAGACTTTACAGGCTGCAGATGAGATGCTTGAGCATAAGATCTCCGCTTACAAGACCTTTATAAACCAATAAGATGAGATAGCAGGCCATGCCCATCAAGCGATGATTGCCCCATTCGCACAAGCAGTTAGCCCGTCCCTAGCGTACACTGAAGTATCAATCAGTGAGCGAGGTGATTACTCATGGCACAATCCAAAGAGATCCGTGCGCGGGCCAAGAAGCTTCAGGGCCGTCCGGTCTGCATCACTCTGCACAGCGGAGAGACCTACGTCGGCTATATTACCGATGTGAATTCCGGTGGGTTGGTGCTTGCAAGCGCTGGGACCCCTACAGAGGCTTCCTCCACAAAGCAAGGCTCCCGTTCTACCAAAGGTAAAGCGGGTTCACAGGCAACAGGTGCCCGTCGCAGCAAGGGAAAACGCAGTGCGCGCAGACCATCTGCCCGTTCGCGCTCCCGTAGGCCAGATGCCAAGGTGTCGGCATTCCTTCCCATGATGGGCTCGCTGTTCGGTGGTCTGGGCGGAGTTGGCGGCGCCGCAGCGGGTGCAGGAGGGCTGGGTGGCATGCTCGGTAGCGGCATGCGACTGTTCGGCATGATTCAGAGATTTGTCCCTGTCGTGAAGATGGGCTACGGCATGATCCAGTCGATTCGCCCGTTTCTCGGTGCCGTTCAGGGCTTCATGGCGCCGGCTACTCCAGCAGCACAGGATGAGGATTAGACTGTCCATCCATACGAAGCTCGAGCTCCCTCGGCCTTGTCGAAGGGGGCTATTCGTGATGCATGCAGCGTCTATTCAGTGTGGCGCCGTTCTCCAGGCTCTAATCTTGGTGAACGGGGCGGTCACAGTGACAGCCCCATCACCTCATGTGCAAATCAGCCTACACCATCAATCTCCAATAAGGAATAAAAATGATCACGGTCCTCATTATCGAATGAGCCAATGGTCCGTATCCTGACATATTCATGACCACCGTACAGATTGATTTCCTCGCCATACATATTGTAGAGTGCGATCAGGTGGCTGTCTGAATTCAACTCCATGTACCCATAACATGTTGATTCAGGCGCTTCATTGTATAGGAGTGTGTATCTGATTTTGATCACCTTGTGCATGGGATATCTAGCCTCCATTCTGTCATTTTTATTGGCGTAGAATTTATACAGCATCCCTCATCAGATGTCAACATATTACGCTAGGTTCAAATTTTGTTATTTGGTATAGCGGAACCACAGCAACGCACGGTCTGCCAAGCGATCTTGTGATCACCACACATGTATGCCGTAGTAATTATGTATCCACCTATGCAGGAGTAGGTGGAGGGTATGATATGAGCTAATCACGCAGACCCTGCTGAGCATTGATAACTATTCCGGCTACTTTCTGGAATTCGATACCGAGCGGGTAGGGGACTTCAAGCCGCTACGCTTTCTGAAGGACAATCAGCAGGTCGTGCTAGGCTTGTTCTCTTCCAAGCTGGGAGAGCTGGAGCGCAAGGAGGATATTCTGAAGCGTATCGAGGAAGCGAAGCAATATGTGGATCTGAATCGGATCTGCCTAAGCCAATAATAGTTCAGCAATCCCGAACAACAAGCTTCATAGCGGTCGAGCGGACACCCGCTTGCAGCGGCTCTATACTTACATTGAGTCTGATCCAAGTACCAGAAGCTTCTTAAGAAGCTATAACTGGATCATTGTCACTCAAGTAGTAGCTATACGGTTCAGTCTTCCGTATGGCTATTGTGCATACCATGGCGAACGGTCATCCCAAGCAGCGAGCAGATATGAAGAAGATTTTGGGTGAAGGGCACAGGAGCATCGACATGTACCGAAGAAATAATTGATAGCTTAGGTTGGTATATTACGTAGATACGTAAGCTTTGGGATTTCCCACCTTCAGTACCTTGGCCTGCCCTGATAGCAGCTCCCTATCTCTTACAATCCAGGTGTGGCCCCTCGAATTCCTCCTGCGAATCGCGAGAAAGTTGGAGGAGCTTCCTGAGTATATTCGGTATCCCCTGGCCTTGCTATTGCGGAACAGTCTGATGCACTCTCCTCGATTTTGATCCGGGAAGCCCACCTGACTCAGCACATGGCGTGAGGCGAGCAGAGTGGCGCCCTGGACGAGGGAGACATATTGATTCGCTTGGTCAGGGTAACGAAGCAGGAGAAGTCCCTTCCCACCCAAATACATATAGTGGGCACGCTTCCCTACAATATCAGCCTTGGTCTTCAGCAGGGTCCGTACACTCTCCGTCAAATAACCCGCGGCATAGTAATCGTCATCATCGAATTTGGCAATCAGGCTGTACCGGGCTCGCGCAACCCCATAATTGAGGCAGCGTCCAAGTGATACCCGCCCCGGCAAGCTATAGACGCGTACATTCTTATAAGGCTTTGCGGCCGTTCTATACTCATCTACCTGTAGCTGATCATGATTCAAGATGATAATGAGCTCTTTCTTCTTATAATTCTGTCTGTTGTAATTACGGAGAAGGGCCCGCATGCATTGCCGACGCTTGGTACACACGATGATTGATACCCCGTTCCGGGAACGGGAAATAGTTGAGCTGGCCATCAGGATACGCCCTTTGGTTTTCTCTGTACGAATTTTTTGTAATTCCGCACCGACCGTATCCGTTGACTGGCAGAGATCAGCTCCCGGTCACTGATGACCCAGGTGTGACGTGCTGAGTTCTTCCGGCGTATCGCTAGAAAGTTATGTCGCCCGGCAGAGTAGACCTTGTACCCCTTCCGCCTACTGCGAATACAGAACTGATCGTCTTCACCGACGCTGCGATTGGGAAAGTGAACGTTACGCAATACCTTGCGCTTGATGACAAGCGTCGCACCCGGGATGACCTTTACAGGCCGATACTCATCCTCCGCGAAGCGCAATATCAGTGATTTGGAGCCTCGTAAATACATATAATGTGCCCGTTTTCCAATGACATCCGCATTGGTTTTTTGGAAGGTTAGCAAGCTGTCCGTTAAATAGTAGGGGGCATAGTAGTCATCGTCATCGAATTTGGCAATGTAGCTATATTTGGCTTTCTTGACCGCATAATTCAGGCAAGCGCCAAGCGAGTGATGCTGTGGAACCCGATACACGTGTACGTTACGAAGGCCTCTGGCCAAGCTCTTATAAGGCGCTAGCGGAATGGAGTCGTTGTTGACAATAATAATAAGCTCCTTCTTGGAATGGCGCTGACGACTATAATTCCGAAGTAGATTTTTGATAAAGCTCTTGCGATTCGTACAGGAAATAATAGATACTCCTTGCTGAGTGATAGAGTTTCTTGGGCTGACCCCCATGATATCGCTCCCCTTATTCGTGATAATTGAAGCTAGTTCTCTCTAAACTATGTAATTAGTAGCTATGGGGAACGGCCAATTCACAAAATGGAGAATTAGCACATGAACCAGCCAAGGAGCCGTAGTGATTGAAAGAGCAAATGGTAGTGAGGGCTTGATGCTGGATGAAATTTCTATTTCGCCGATTGAACTTTTTGTCGCTCACAATACTCTTATAGGGGAATGAGGTGAGGAGATGAAGGTCGCCCGAGGGGTCAGACAAGCGCAGAAAGGGAATAAAGAAGCCTTGCTCCAATTGATTCTAGCCAATAAGGATGCCTATTACAGACTGGCATTATCGTATATGGGGAATGAGCATGATGCGATGGATGCCTTAGAAGAGATGATCATCATCTTGTACGAGAAGATTCACCAATTGAGAAAGGTGGATTCATTCGACAGCTGGAGTCGAACCATTCTGGTGAATCATTGCAGAGCTATGATCAAGAGGCGTAACAAGACCATTCTAATTGATGAGTGGCAGGGTGACAACGCCAGGGATCGCGATGCAGCGGGTATCCAGGATCCGTATGAACAGCAGGATCAGAACATGGACATTCGCCGTTCGCTGGAGCGGGTGAATCCCGATCAGAGGGAAGCGATTGAGCTCAGATATTTTCACGATCTGGATTATGAAGCTATCTCTAGGATCACGAATGTATCGGTAGGAACGGTGAAATCCAGGGTGTTCAATGGCTTGAAAAAGCTCAAGAAATGGTACGGGGGTGAATCAGATGAAACGAATTGAAGAACTACTAGCCGATGAACGAGAGCGGATAACTGCTATACAAGCACCTGAAGAGCTGGAGGGAAGACTTCGGCAGGCGCTGGATCGGACTCCTGACAGGAGGCGGCGCAGCAAGGCTTCAAGATGGGCGATTGCAGTAGCGATAGCAGCTATAGTGATATCGGTTGGTGGCTACAACTATGAAGCCTTTGCTTACTACGGCCAAAGAATCCTCGGGTTCGATGCGGTCATGACAGGCACGTTAAAGAAAGTAAATGCTGCTGGCATGGGACAAACGGTTGATCAGCATGTCGTTCTGCAGGATGGCACGGAGCTTGTTGTAAGCGGCCTAATGGCTGATGCCAATCAATTGATTTTGTACTACTCTCTCCGCAATCCTGACGGTATTGCCAAGCATACGCAGGATTCTTTTCGACTATCCCAGTTGACGGGCTTCTTAACAGACTCCTACATGGGCTGGGGAACGACGACGATCAATGACGAGCAGACAGAGCTGATTGGTCTCGCTAGCTTCGATCCGGTCAATGGATTCGCCAAGCAACTGACGCTGCATTACGCTGAGCAGACAGATGATCAGCATACGAGGATGGGCAGCCTAACCTTTCCTTACCATCCGAAGCAAGCCATCCAGACACAGGTGCAGCAGGCGATTAAGACCAGGATTGCCGTCGATCAGGGAGCCATTACATTCGGGTCCATTACAGCAACACCGCTCTCTACCGTCGTCAAGGGGACTTGGAATGTGAAGGAGCTGGACCGGGTTCGTCAGCCATTTGAGGGCATAGAGCTGCTCGCCAATGGCAAGCCTGTCTCGATGGAAGGAAGCGGGGTTAGCAACTCTGTACGCGGAAGAACGTTCGAGCTTCGTTATGATACTTTGCCTAAGGATCTGGAGACGCTGCAATTGGTTGTCAGGACGTTCTCAGGCTATGAGAGGACTGACGCGGAGGTTAACCTGACACATGGATCGCAGACTGACGTTCAGGCTGACAGGCCCATATCTGTGGGCAGCAAGGAGCTATGGATTAAGCAGGTTAAGACGACCGATGAAGGAACAGAGATCACACTGGCGACCGAAGACGATGTTCTCCTGAATGGGGTGACCCTGGAGACGATGGAAGGAATGACGGAGCT
Source organism: Paenibacillus massiliensis 2301065 = DSM 16942 (assembly GCF_000377505.1). GTDB lineage: Bacteria > Bacillota > Bacilli > Paenibacillales > Paenibacillaceae > Paenibacillus > Paenibacillus massiliensis. The sequence goes on from NZ_KB898186.1 coordinate 105,744, forward strand.
GCGCACGACCATAGGCCAAACTGAGGCGAAGGGGAAGGATGGAGAGGTTCTCAAGGAACGCACGTTGTTGTTCGACACGAGCGGGCAGTCGAAGACGTTGCATATTGAAGGGATTCATTACAGAAAAACGTATGACAAGACGGTAGATATTCCTCTCGATTGACTGAAGGAGGAGTTACCTTATACCTCCACATAATCACTACTTTGCCTTGGCAGGTATAAATGTAGCTTCCTCCCTCGCGGTAGCTGCATAATATAAGATAGATTACAGAGGTAATAGATAGAGAGAGTATGCAGCAAAAATAAAGTGTACGGTCGATAATGGAGAGTTCTGCTATAATGGCGGCAGGAGGGAATAGAATATGCACACGTTAGAGAGCTTGGTGAAGCAATTAGAACAGCTGGGCATTGACAGCCAAGGTACGCTGTTGGTCCATTCATCCCTGAAAAGCATGGGTCCGGTCGAAGGCGGCGCGGATACCGTATTAGACGCATATACCGCATATATGAAGGATGGCTTGTTGGTGCTGCCTACCCATACATGGTCCTATATCAAAGCGGACAACCCTAGATTTTACGTAGATCAATCCCCATCCTGTATTGGCATTCTGCCAGAGCTTTTTCGTAACAGACCAGGTGTAGTCCGCTCTTGGCATCCTACGCACTCGGTAGCTGCATTGGGGCAGGATGCGGTAGAGTTCACCAAAGACGATCATCTCTTTGACACGCCTTGCGCCAGAGGCTCGGCCTGGGGGAAGCTGCTTGACCGAAAGGCGACCATATTGCTGGTGGGAGTCGACTTAAGACGCAATACCTTCATCCACGGTGTCGAGGAGTGGGCCGACATCCCGGGGCGACTAACAGATGTTCATGAAATGCTATATACCGTGCTGCCTGATGGAACGGAGATCCCCGTGCCTTCCCGAAGACATTGGGGATTGTCGTGGTCCGAGCATTTCTGGAAGGTTGATGAGGTCCTTGAGAGTACAGGCGCGATGCGCAAGGGGCAGCTAGGTGACGCAGTGGTCCGAGTATGTGATGCAGCTGCCGTGGCCAAGGTGATTACCGAGATGCTGGCGGACAAGCCGGAGTTATTTTCGGATAATAACCCGCTGCTATGAGCGAGTGAAACCGTAAGGAGATTCGAACTATGGCTGTAATCGTGCACCGTGCTAGCTGAGATAACCATGTTGAGTAGCTGCGGAACAGATTGGCGTTGATATGTGGCTGCACTTTTATATGTAGCTTAAAGTTAAATAAGATGACTATGCTGAGTGAATATCAAGAATATTGCAGAGTGAGAAGTGGTGAAAGGGGGTGCTTGAGCAGCTCCTTTCGTTGTATGCACAATATTAATTTCCTCTCCATATCAGTAATAGGCTGGTTGAGTTGCCATTGTGTGGGCTAGCTCGTGCTTATAGCTGTATGATAAGATGTGGATTATAACGATGTATAGTGGGGAAAATAGGCCCTTTTCAGGCTTTATTAGCGTAATGGCATACAATTGCAAGTCATCGTAGTTGTCTGGCTCAAGAAGGAGAAAGATGTGTGGATCCATTAGTATGGTACGATCTCTTTTTGTTCCTTGTATTACTGATTTTATTTATTTACGTGTTTGCTACGGTTAGGATTACGAACTTACATAAGGTGTATTTCATTTTCCATTTCTTTATGATGCTCTGGCCTCTAGGCCAAATGGCCACAGATCTGACGGATGATCTGTGGTTACAGCTATTGTATGTGACCCTGTCCTTTGTGGCCCTAGCCTTCCTGGGAGGGGGGTGGCTCCTGCTTACGGTCTTTCTCGCCGGTCACGCAGGGCGAATAGGCCTCCGAAAAGCTTATCTGCTGTTTGCTCCAGCGCTGATCGCAGCCGCGGGAGTGGTATGGAACCCGAATCATGTGTTCGTAGCTCCCTTGGAAGGGGGGTATATTCAACGCGAGTATGGACCATGGTTCTGGGTGGTCATCGCTATTCTGGTCGGTTACCTACTGGCATCTCTCTTGGTGCTGTTTCGGACTCTGCTGTCGCCCAGCACATCCGTCACGAATAGGATACAGGTGAAGATTATGCTATGGGGAATCCTGGTTCTGGCCGTATTTGCCAGCATTGATGCCCTTCTGAATGTCGTGCTAAGCGAGTGGCTACCGATCATCCCTGGCTTTACTTCTCTCGGGATTGTATTGTCAGATCTATTTTTCATCTATGTCATCAAAAAATACAATATGTTCGATCTCGTCTCCATCGCTCACGAGGACGTGATTAATACCATCCCCTATGGAATTCTTGTGCTAGATGACCGTGAATTCATTATGGAAGTGAACAAGGCTTTGCCCTTCTTCATTGAGCTGCATGTCGGTGATTATTTGGATATGGAAGCACTTCTGAGCTCCGTGCGGGTGGAGGGCAATAGCGAGAAGTTCCTTGAGCACTATAAGCAAAGGGATCTTGCCATGTCGCAAATTGAGATCCTCGTGGAGCGCGATAGTGTTCGTCATTTTATACTGCAGGCGTCAACGATTGTGGATGCTTATGGTATGCCGATGGGCCGTATTCTTACTTTTCAGGATGTCTCGCAAGAGCGTTTCCTGGTGGAGGAGATGAACCGGAAAAATCGCATGTTGCAGGAACGGAATCATTCCCTCGACCGTACTCGTCTTGAGCTATCCCGAGCCAATCGGCAGCTAGAAGAACTGGTGCTTACTGATAGTCTGACGGACTGCTACAATCGCCGCTATCTGACCCAGCATCTGACCCATGAAGTGATGAGCAATATTCAGTATCGGATTCCGTTCTCCCTGATTCTCTTTGACATTGATTTCTTCAAATATATTAACGATCACTACGGACATGTCATCGGTGATGAGGTGCTGTATCGCACAGCTCAGATCGTCAAGGAGTCGATACGTAGTACGGATATTCTGGCCCGCTATGGAGGAGAAGAATTCATGATCTATCTCCCTCATACAAGACGACAACTGGCGGGGCAACTCGCGGAGCTTGTCAGATCGTCAGCTGAGTCGAACCATATCGTCGTGGAGCATGGCCGTGAGCCGGTATCCATTACGATCAGTATGGGCATTCTGTCGGTCGAGGATTTTAAGGATGAACGTGTGCCTGATGATCCAGAGGAGTACTTGATACAGCTGTTCGCAGCGGTAGACAAGGCTCTGTACCAAGCCAAGCAAAATGGGCGCAACCGGATCGAGCTGGCCAGCTTCCAGCAAGCTTCGTTTAACTGAGGAGATGTACTATCTCTGGGTAAATGAGTGAGGGAAAATAGCTGTACGTTGGGAGTTGGATAAAGGAAGCCCTGAAGAGCGCATCCTGAATGGTTGATAGTATGTTAGATGAGCTGACGAGGATTGTCTCCGTGTCAGCTCATTTGTTGAAGGATCGTATTTCACGAAAGTCTGGGGATAGCTGGAAATACTTTTTACGGATGCATCCACTCCAGTTGATTGTGTATCCTTCCCCCAAATCGTACTCGCCCTATGCCAAGGGTGATTCATTCGGCGTGTTCATTTTTCACCATAGCCGACAGCTCACCTGTGAACACCTTCTCCTGCTGAGCATTGAACGTGGACATTCTCACGGTGACGATGCCTGTCTGATTACGCCATTTCTTCAGCTCTACGACCTCTACAACAGCATGCAGCTCGTCACCCGGATAGACGGGCCGTATGAATTTCACATGATTCATAGCGGTCCCCGCAATGATGTCCTCACCGTAGCTCCCTGTCTCAATCCATAGCTTAAATGAGATCGCGAGGGTCTGAATGCCCGATGCGATGATGCCCTGGAATCTGCCTTGTTCCGCCTTCGCTTTATCCAAGTGCATGTATTGTGGATCGTATTCGGCGGCAAATCGGGAAATATCTTCCTCGCTCAAGGTAATTGCCTTGGTGGTAAACATCTGGCCGATATAAAATTCATGAAACTGCATGCCGACACTCCTCTTCAAATAAATACTTATACTGCTTACATCTATGATTCCCTTTTTTCCTCGAGTGTTCCTGTATAAGGCAGAGCAGATATGAAATCAAGCATATCATTAGACAATATCTATTATGAGGCATGCGTCGTGAATGTGGAGAAGGAGCCGTTGGCATAAGTAGCCTGGCTCCTTCCGTGTTATGGTTAATGTATACTATTGCAGGGCATTCTTAATGTCAGCCCAAGTAGCGTTCAGTTGCTCCTCGACGGACATGTCCACGTACTGTAGACTCAGGCTATATCCTGCGTCTGTTGTTGCTTTGAGTAATAGAGTAATCTTGGTACCATCCATAATCCATTCGCTGGTTAGGCGACCGTCAACAGCATAGCGTGCGACATACTGACTGATATTATTCGGATTTGGGGCACTTGAGCCAGCCACGGGTTGTCCATACTCTTCAGTTATACTACTAAACACCCCCGCATAAAAGCTGATCAGTTCACCTGGATCATAGTCGGGAATGACAGGGGTAAGTACAACAGCTGCGAGTTTGTTCTTGTAAAAGATATATAACTCTTCAGTTGCTCCAGCCTCTAGCGAATCCTGATACATGAGAAGACGAATGTCGCCTTGTCCACCTTCATCCATCAGCTGCTTATGAGCAGAATTCGTCTTAAATTCCTCCTGACTGATGGACCAAGGTATGTTGATGCTGCTCGATGCTGGCTTATCTCCAATCCATGCAAAGCCCTGCGCGCTATCGAGGCCAACCGTCTTGCCAGTCAAGCTCCGAATTGCTGATAACGGAATGTAGGTCGTTCCGTTCACGGTCTTGACCAATGCAGGCAATACGGTCTCTGAACCGTTGATGGTGGCCTTCTTGCTGCCAGTCTTAACGATGATAGAAGAGCCAGACGTGTTCTTGGCTGTAATGGCCTTCGTCTTGCTATCTACGGTCATGGTATAGCCTAGCTTGGTTAGTACGGCTTTCATAGGCACGAGTGTGGTGTTGTTTTCCACAATGACTGAAGGTTGTCCGGTTATTGCCTTACCATCGATGTGGAGGGTGTATTTTACGGAAGCGGCGGAGGTCAGGGGAGTGAATGAGAACAATCCGACCAGGAGCGCCATGCACCCTATAAGTGTTATGTAAGCTATTTTTTTCATGATGACTCCTTTAGGTGTGTATTGAAAATCATAGGACATGCATCTTGAATATAACATAGCTGGTATAGGGCCGTGTTCCAAAAAATACCTATACCATGAAAAAAGTACTATCAAAAAAAGAAGACCACCCAATAAAGGGCGGCCCGGATGAAGTTTCTTCTATGTTACTTTGTTCCACACCATTTTGGAAGCCAGAGGCTAAGCTGTATCTGCAACAATACCTTCAATAATACTAGCCGAGCCTTCAAGTACACTAGCCCTCAAGCAAAGACATTTGGTCCTTCATATATCGGGTACCGTGAACGCTGTTCTTGGGACTAACCTGCTCGATGCGAGTCAGGTCCTCGGCTGTTAGTTCTACGTCCACAGAGGCAGCATTTTCTTCAAGATATTTCATGCGTTTGGTTCCTGGAATAGGCAGCGCACCGTTGAATATGGTCCATGCCAGGGCCAGCTGCGAAGGAGTACAGTTCTTCTCGTCGGCGATTTCCTTAATCTTATCAACGATCTCAACGTTCTTCTTGAAGTTGTCTCCTTGGAATCGAGGCATGTATCTGCGAAGATCATGGGGAGCCAAGTCCTCAAAGGTACGGAGCTCTCCAGAAATAAAGCCTCTGCTTAGTGGACTGTAAGCGACATGCGTAATTCCCAGCTCCCTCGTTGTGGGGAGAATCTCGTCTTCAATATCTCGGCTCCACAGCGAATATTCGCTCTGTAAAGCGGAGATCGGATGTATCGCATGCGCGCGGCGAATGGTGGAGGCAGATGCTTCTGAAAGCCCAAGATAGCGAACCTTCCCAGCGCTAACTAGCTCGGCCATTGCTCCTACTGTCTCCTCGATCGGAATATTTGGGTCCACGCGGTGTTGATAGTATAGATCAATATAATCGGTGTTCAAGCGTCGCAGACTCTCATCGACAGCCTTGTGCACGTAATCCGGGTCCCCACTAAGGCTTTCATAATTGGGGGTGTACGAGAACTTGGTAGCAATCACCGCCTGCGCTCGGCGTCCCTGAAGGGCTCTTCCGAGGAGCTCCTCGTTATGACCATTTCCATACACATCCGCCGTATCGATCAACGTAACGCCTAATTCCAGAGCACGATGTATCGTCTGTATAGACTGTTCGTCGTCTGTCTCCCCGTACATACCTGGGGACATGCCCATAATACCTAGTCCAATCGAAGATACGATTAGATCACTATTTCCTAATGTTCTTGGCATCATCTCGTTATCCATCTCCGTCCGTTGGTTTATTCTGCTGCATTGCCAGCTGGTTCAAGAGCTGACTCTCCGAATGAACTCTTCCTTTTTCGATCTCTTCATAAATGGCGAGCTTGTTATTCACTGCGTCCAGAGCCTCCGCGAGCTCACGTTGACGTCGGAATAAGTCCTCTTTGTATTGGTTCAGCATAGCCTTTCTTTGCGGAATGGTGGAATCCCCGTCTAAGGCGAGATTGACCATCTGCTTCATTAAAGACATCTTCATTCCAGTTGCTCGAAAACAGGTCATCAGCTTGATCCAATCCATGTGCTCTTGTTCAAACAGGCGATGTCCATGCTTATCTCTCTTAATGAAAGGGAGTAATCCCTCCTTCTCGTAGTAGCGAATGGTATGAGCTGAGCAACCAAGCCGCTCTGAGACTTCTTTTATAGAGAATGTCATATAGATCGATCCCTTCTTCAGCTTGTAAGCTGACGTGCTCGGCTGGTTCTGGTACATCATATTCGTTAGAGCGCGCTCTAAGGCAAGCATGTCTTTTTTTGGAGTATGGATGAAGTGTCATTTCCGTTAATATTGGTTTGATTATTGTTGGACCTCTCTTGATCAAGTACTATTATAGTAAGCTAGTTTGTCTAAAGTATATATGTTGCAGTCGTGCAGAACTGGGAGAGTAACTGCAAGGATGATTGATGCTGAATCTGATTAAATGGAAGCAGAGGGGAGGGAGACTGGATGGCCTGGTTCGAACGAATGAATGAAGCGCTGGACTATATCGAAGACCATCTTCTTACGTATGTAGACATGACGGAAGTGGCAAAGATCACTTGCTGCTCGATTTCGAGCTTTCAGCGGATGTTCTCCGCTGCTACGGATGTATCCTTGTCGGAGTATATTCGGCGCAGGAAGCTGACACTTGCAGCATTTGAGCTACAGCATAGCAGCATGAAGATTGTGGATCTTGCCCTGAAGTATGGGTATGACTCACCGGAGGCATTTACACGAGCCTTCAACATCATTCACGGGAAGACACCTTCAGCAGCGCGCGAGCAGGGTGTGACCCTCACCGCCTATCCCCGGATCTCTTTCCTACTAACTGTCAGAGGAGCTGTCGCAATGAATTACAGAATCGAATCCAAGGAAGCTTTTGTGATCTATGGCATTGAGGAAATGTTCTCGATGGAGAACGGTGAGAATCTCCGTGTGATTCCCCAGTTCTGGCAGGCTGCACACCAGGATGGACGTATCGATAAGCTCATCCAATCCACGAATATGCTGAGCGAAGCGCCGAATGAGTTGTGTCTGGTCAATGCGATCTTTGATTACCGCTCGGCGGAGGAGGAGCAGACCTTTCCATATATGCTGTTCGCCTATAAGACCAACCGGAGTGATACGCATGGGTACAGGGAAGTAACGGTGTCTGCCGGAACCTGGGCGATCTTCAGAACAGAGAATCACACCATGGAGAAGACGGATGAAGCCATTCAAGACCTCATCAAGCGAGTATACACGGAGTGGCTGCCGACAGCGGACTATGAGAAGATCGACGGCTGCGATATGGAGCTGTACTATAACTGCGGCAGTGCCTGCTGGAGCGAGATCTGGATTCGAGTTCGATCCAAGTAAGTGAGACTTGAACAGGGGCATGTGCTAAGAGGATCGGAGCATGGTATAGTGCGATGAAATCAACGTCGGCATGTGCTTCTGCTGCTAGTGGGGTAGTAGGTAGCGTACAGGTGAAACGTGATCGGTAAAGAAAAAGAGCGGTAGCATTTAGGAGCAATAGAGTTTCGGTAAAAAGAGGCTCGGGCGCCGCACGGTTGCAGGATGCAGTGTGTGGTAATGGATGCTGGCCCACTTATATGGAGATTCAAAGAGGAGTTCTCGGGGAGAACTCCTTTTTGAGTGGATAGAATTTATAGGTTTTCAGCGGTGTCGAGCAAATCGTTCATCGCAAGAAAAATTTCAACCGCACATGGTCTGTCTTCTGTGAAGTACGCCGATAGACGTTTTTCTTACGTGAGCTGTACTGCTGCACATAGGCAGAAGTGGCTTGTGGGCCACGATTGTTGCTGTAAATTGTCGTGTTACATGGTCGTCCCACATTGTCGTCCACATTGTCGCGGCATTGCTGTGAGGCAGCTCTTCTCCTATTGTGGAGTGTACTCCGCTTGCACATGATGCCTTCCCTTGGGTACTACCAATGGCGAACCCGAGATAGGGTCCTCAATGACGGAGCAATTCAGTCCGAAGATATCCTTCACTAAAGTGCTGGTAATGACCTGGGATGGCTGCCCCTCAGCGACGAGCTTGCCTTCATGGAGCGCGAATAGGTGATCTGCATAACGTGCCGACAGGTTGATATCATGCAGCACCATGACAATCGTAGTGCCATATTGCCGATTCAGGTCTGTGAGTAGATCTAGAATCTCCACCTGATAGGTGATATCTAGGAACGTCGTCGGTTCATCCAGAAATAAAATGTCCGTCTGTTGCGCTAGCGCCATGGCAATCCAGACGCGTTGACGCTGACCGCCGGAGAGCTCATCAATGTGATGGTTGGCGAACTGCGTGATGTTCATAATGCTCATCGCCTCGGCGACGGCTTCCGAATCCTTCTTGCTCCATCCACCGAACAGGGATTGATGCGGGAATCTGCCGCGACCGACGAGATCCGTGACCGAGATGCCCTCTGGTACAATCGGCGACTGTGGCAGAAGTCCGAGCACGCGGGCGAGCTGCCTGGGCGGGATCTTGGCAAGCGGCTTGTCATCCAGCGTAATGCTGCCAGATATCGGCTTAATCAGTCGGGCCAGCGTCTTGAGCAGGGTGGATTTACCGCAGCCATTGGCCCCGATGATGACACTAATCTGGTTACTGGGAATGAGCAGATCGATGCCCTGAATGATCGGCTTGTTGTCATAGCCTGCAACGAGCTGCTCAGCTTGAAAATGATGCGTCGGCTTCATTATAATTCTCCCTTCCGATTCATTTGGATGAGCAAGAAGATCAGATACGGCGCTCCGAGCAGCCCTGTGATGATGCCCACGGGGAACCTGTGCTCAAAAGCAAATTGCCCGATTAGATCAGACGCCAATACCAAGTTCACCCCAACGAGACCCGCGGGAATGATGTTCGAGAAGCCTACACCCACCAGCCGCTTGGCAATCGGTCCCGCTAGGAAGGAGACGAAGGCGATCGGCCCCGTCGTAGCGGTAGCAATCGCAATCATGAAGACTGCACTGACAATCAGCGTAATTCGAGTCTTGTCCGTGTCCACCCCCAGCGAAGTAGCCGCTTGCTCTCCAAGCTCCAGCATATTCAGATGTCGGCCCAGCACAATCAGGATCGGCGTGAAGATAGCTACCGTGATTACAAGTGGAGGCAGCTGCGACATTTGCGAGCCATTCAGGCTGCCTGTGAGCCAGCGGACAGCTGCTGGTACATCCTGCTCTGCACTAACCAGCATCAGATAGGAGATGAAGGCATCGAGCATAGCCTGTATAGCGATCCCGATGAGGATCAGCCGACCGATGGAGAAGGCTTTTCCTCTGGATAACATGTAAATGAATAATACCGTAGCCAGGCCCGCACCGACCGAGGCTAGAGATACGATGGCCCCGCTGGTGTGGAGAACTACGATGCAGAATACCGCTGCTGCACTCGATCCCGAGGTAATCCCGATCACATTCGGGTTCGCAAGGGGGTTACGCAGCATCGTCTGAAAGGTGTATCCCGCCACGCCGAAGGCGAATCCAGCGAGCAGACCTGCCAGCATTCTCGGAAGCCGTATTGTATTCACGGCGAAGGACACGCCCTTGACCTGCTCTCCGCCTAGCACCCGAATAACATCCTGTACCGGATAGATGGTGCTTCCTAGCATCAGCATGGCGCCGCATAGTGCACATGCGAGTAATGCCAGAAGACTAGTCACCACGATCCAGCGCCGCCGCCGTTGACGTCGGCCTGCCAATATAAATTCCAATGATTGAATGGTCATAATGAACGCACTTTCGCTCTCATCGCTAGGATGATTAGTATGGGAGCCCCTATAAAGGCTGTAACTACACCGACCTCCAGCTCACCAGGGCCACTGACGACCCTGCCGCCTACATCGGCTATGGTCAGGATGATCGCCCCCGCGATGGCTGACATCGGAATGACAAACCGCAGGTCGGGTCCGAGCATCAGGCGTATGACGTGTGTCGATAAGAGCCCGATAAAGCCAATCGGCCCAGCCAGTGCTGTCGTTGCCCCGCACAGCAGTACACCTGCCAGAGCCGCGATGAAGCGCAGTGTGCCTGTGCGGACGCCAAGCCCGGTCGCTACCTCGTCACCCAGGGCCAGCGCATTGAGCGCGGGTATCGTCAGGATGCCGATTAGGATACCAATGATCAGGAACGGGATAAATGTAGTAATGCCACTCCAGGTGGCAGCACCGACGCTTCCCACCTGCCAGAACCGGAATTGATCCATGACGTAGGAGCGTGGGATCATGATGGCCGTTACCAATGAGGAAAGGGCTGCACTGGTCGCAGCTCCCGCCAGAACAAGCTTAATGGGCGTGGCACCGCCACGCCCCATGGAGCCGATCCCGAATACGAAGGCTGCCGTAATGGCCGCCCCGGCTAATGCCAGCCAGATATATTGATTCGGCGAGCTGATGTTCAGAAACGCAATGCCGCATACCACGAACAAGGCTGCTCCCGTATTTACGCCCAGAATGCTGGGGTCCGCAATAGGGTTGCGGGTGACCGCCTGCATGAGCGACCCGGATACACCAAGCGCTCCGCCGCACATGAGGCTGAATACCGTACGGGAGATACGCTTTCGGACCACATTGGCCCCGTAAGAATCAACTTCTGGACGGAAGAGCCCGTCGATCAGCTCATGAAATCTTACCGGTCTGGACCCGAACATCAGCGAAGCACATACGCTGATCACCAGCAAGACAAGGCAGAGGATCAGCACGATCGTAAAATACTTCGGAATTCGTGAGCTTAGCTGCTGGTCATGATTCGTTACGGATGAGCTGCTCATTTCAGCTTGTCGAGAGCCCCTTGGATCAGACCGAGGTAATCATCCAGCGTATACGCGATTGCCAGAGGATTCGGGTTCCCGGCAGCGCCAAGTGGCGAATTGCCGCTGATGAACACGACTGAGCCTCTTTGAATAGCTGGAACTTTACCAAGCAACGGATCAGCCTTCACCGCTTCATACAGCGCATCGTCACCGTATCCGACGATGATGTCGGCATCATTCAGCGCTTCCGCATTTTCGGCACTCAGGCTCAAGGAGTAGCTAGTTGGATCGGTAATTAGGCTTGTTACGCTTTCCGGATATTCCATACCGAGCTCGATCAGGAATTCACCACGCGGATCTGCTGGTGTATACAGATGCAGCTTGGACATATCCTTCGCTGAGAAGTTGACCCATACGACTTTTTTGCCTTTTAGATCCGGGTGTGCACTGGCTTTGTCCTGAACCAGCTTCTCGGTGTCTTTAATGAGCTGCTCGCCTTGTGCCTTCATGCCCATGCCTGTCGCATTCAGCATGACTTGCTCGCGCCATGTAGTCGCCCAAGGCTTCGTCTGATAAGGCACGACTGGAGCAATCTGGCTCAGAATGTCGTAGTCCTCCTGCGTAATTCCGGAGTAGCCTGCCAGGATCACGTCCGGCTTCGAATCGGAAATGGCTTCAAAATCCAGACCATCGGTATCTTGGTAGATATTTGGCTCCGTCACACCAAGCTCCTTGAGCTTCGCCGCTGTCCAAGGCAGCATACCGCTGTCATCCTCTACCCCGAAGTTCGCGGCAGAGAAGCCTACAGGTACAACGCCCAGTGCGAGGACGACATCTTGATTCGCCCATTGAATAGTAGCTACACGTTCTGGCTTGCTATCAATGACCGTCTCGCCAAAGGCGTGCTTGATCACAATCGGATATTGAGTGCTGTCATCTTGGGTAGCTGTCGTGTCTGTAGAAGGTGTCTGTGTATTTGCTGAATCTGTCGCATTCGTAGCTGGCGGAGGCGTCGAACTGGATGTCTGAGATCCGCAACCGGCGAGAGCCAGTGCCAGGATTGTTGCAGTGATTAGTGTCTTGAAGGGGAACTTGCGTGTTGTGTTCATATGGGTTCCTTTCCTGATCCTAAAGTGTATTTTGTACTTGAAGGGACTGGTGTGGTGGAGTGATCGGACACCTATGGAGTGGGTGTGAAGCTTCTATTATAGATGTCATGGTTCTCCGTTGCGATAATGATTATCATCGTCATTAAATATAATGGGGTATGGACGGGGTGTCAATGTGTGTGGGGGGATAGGTGAGGACAAAAAAGTACTGTTAAGCAAACATGGTTAACCACGTCAAATTAACAGTACCTCTATTTTGCTGTATTTTTGAAGTGAATTACATATCTGTACTGATGAAAGGAAAGGTTGGCAAAATGTGAATTGCATCAGTTATCATTAATCTAAATAATATTTATTACTTCTCTCATGTATAGTTCTAAATTCAAAAATATTGTTTACGGGTTCCCCAATAGCTGACGACACTTTAATCATCGTTTGAGCATCTAAATTAAAATCCTGAAGGATCTGGTTTGCTCTTTGTTTTGTTACCCCGATTCTATTTCCTAATTCTTCTTGAGTAATCCCTTTTTTCTTGGCAATTTCCTTAGCTCGATTATTGAAGCCCCCTGAGCGGAATATGCTTAATTGTTTATCAATATATCTATTGGCTTCGGGAGTTAAATATATCTCATTACATTGACTGCATTGGATGGCTGGAATATCCTCAATAACAAATATTTTTCCGTCTTCTTTATGCTCCATTGTGTAATTAATTTCTACTAAATGAATTGAGCCACACTCTACACATCTTTTAATTAAACTACTCATATATTCTAAGCCCCCAATACCCCTAGGATAGTCTGAAATCTAAATATTTCTTAGGGGATAAGCACTTTTCAGTGCTTATCCATAACAGTTATGATAATTATGAGCTCGTTAAGGTTGAACTTTATTGCCAACCTGTGATTATGTATTCCTCCTTCAATTTTGTAAGAAGTAATGCCATTTACTTATGTAAAAGTAAAGCGTACAATTGACTTTTTTAATCGGATTAAGTGATTCCACCACCGATTACTACAATTACTAACGTCAGGCCATGTATGGAGATTAGAGAGGGAGTGCAGGTAATAATAATATCTAATAATGAGAAAGTACTATAAAATGTTTGCACTATAAACACATTATTGCTACCCTTTTAGGTAACTGGAATATAATTGATTTATTTTCTAGCATATGGGAAGGGGTGTGCCAAATGGATCAAATCAAAAATATGTTTAAGCAACTAGACTGGAAAGCGATGAATTTATCTGCATGGTTTGTGCTCATTATTACATATATATATCCCATTCGATTTGTAGAAGATAAGCTCGGTGTAATAGGGTTCCCTTTTCCTTTTTTGACGGTATATGATCAGGGGTTGGGTTCCAGTTTGTTCGGCTCTTTTCATATTGATCTAGGAAGCTTGATTCTGAATATTGCAATTGTGTATTTGGTTATAACTCTACTAAGTAGACTGTATACACGATATAAGAAGTCCTAATTGTAATTGTATCGAGAAGCATTATTTGGATAGATGAGAGTAATTCGGAAGCGATCTGTGAGGTATGGACGGTCATCCTCGGAAAAGTATAGTTTTCGTAGAGGCCGCCATTGTGCGGCCTTTTTCCTTTATCCTTCTCTCTTTAGTCTATATAGATTGAACCTATAAAATTGAGTAGGGGAGTGAGCAACGGAGGGGAAGTTTGGAACTGGAGGAGCGATAGCGACCGCCTTTGTCTCTGGATTTCCACGGCTACAAGCCGTTTACATGGAAGAAATCTGGAGACAACAGCGGCCGGAGGTTCAAACGTTCACCGCAGTTGCGCGCCCCCAACTCTTAGCATCTTCAGTTCAATCTATATAACGTCATCCTACAAATACATCTCTCTAGCCTGCTCATTAAAGAATTGTGTGACATTCTCATATTCACTCAGATCAGTCTGCTGCTGCCGCATCATCTTCTGAATGAAAATCGCATCAGTGAAGAGGTGGCTGACGATCAGCTTACACAAGGACGGGGTGTCCTTGAAATAATCCACCAAGGCATGAAGCTCATTGAACCGAAAGTACAGAATATAGCATGCATAATGCTGCAGCAAGCTACGGTAGATATACACTTGATACGGATTGGCTGTCGCTGCTGCACAATTCTTCATCATTTCGAATAACGCAGAGGGCTTGTTGGAGTAAAGCTCGAGCAGGTTATCCACGTTGTTGATCAGCCGCAGCGCGTCATCCCATCCATCCTCCGCAGGCAGGATTATTGGTGCTGCTGTTCCCTCAATGGACTGCAACATCTCCAGTGTGAGATTCTTGTAAGCCTCTATCGGATGGGATACCAACCATGCCATCTTATCGTTATTCTGCTCTGGAGCTAATTGCTCAGACAGCTCTCGCTTCGCAAGCTCTTGCCCCCCTTGGTCTACCTGCCTCGGCCGCTCTGGCTTAATTTGGTTGTGCCCCTCCTGATCAGCCTGCTCCATTTGTTCCTGATCCGTGTGCTTTTGCTTTTCACTTTGTACTTGCTGCACCAGCTCCGGTGCCACCTGCTTCAGTTGACTGTGATGTCCGCTATAGAAATCATGATACGCCGAGAAATAGTCCGCGATCTGGATGCTCGTCTTCGTATGCAGCAGCTTGGGTCCGCTGAAGGAGAAGGCTTCGAGTGTCTCTCCATTTACAGGATGCGTGTATAGATAGAAAAAGAAGAAGAAGTCTCTTAGCTGCTCACGCTGCTCATCGCTTAATCTGGTGACATGTGTCACCCGGCTGAGCTGGAGGAAGCTATAATTCTTCATGAAATCATTCATGGCGTTATAGGGATTAACCGGGACGATGGTCGTCGTCGAGTTGATGGTGTAGAGCAGGTAATACAGAATCTGTTCGTCGTAGATATCCAGCGCTGGAAAAGAATTCGAGAGCACAGGCGACCAGTCCGGGTCTGCTGTGTAGCCTGGGTCCGGTGGTTGTAACTCATCAGCCCACTGTACGAAAGAATCTGCTTCTGGCTGACCTGCCACGAATAGCGCTGTGCTATCGTCCTCCAGTGTGCAATATGCAAAAGGAGCAATCGCCTTCGGTGGTAGTCCCCGGTTGAATTTGATATTTACATATTCATTATATATAGATTGTAGCTTCATCCGTCATATCCTCGGTTCTTGTAAAATAGGACGCTACTCACAAAAAGCGCCTTCTCTAGAGGTGTTCGACAGATGGGAGGGCATTCCTGCCCGCGAACTTACATTGAGAGTTATTGCTGTCATCTATCGGCTAGTGTTGGTGCGATGATGAAAACATAAAAGAACCCTCCCTAGTGAGCACTTCATCACATGTACGTGATGATCAAGGCTAACTAGCAGAGGGCGCTTAGGTTTTATATTGTAGTGGATTTTATTGTAGTGGATTCGTATGTTTCGCGTGTGTTGTTCATTGAAATTCTCAAAAATCACTAGATTCGGATAGTTGAATCATAGGGGCGTTGCGTCACACTTCGACATATACTACATTGTAAGCGCAATCCAAGCCGGCTCCAACACCCAGCCCCAGCTTCTCATCGAGCTCCGAATTGAAGGCTAACTCCGGGTCCCAATTGGGCTTCGAATTCAATGCCAGCTGTAAATCCTCATAGGAGCTCTGAATTCAGCGCTAGCTCCAAGTCCGCATGATTTCCTCTTCACTCGCTTCGATGCGAACCCTATCCGTATTTTATTTATACGCTTATTTATTTCCTTAATTACTTCCTTAATTACATCCTCATCTAAGTCTGTCCTTATCTAACCTCTAACCTCACAACCGCCATTTAACCAAGCAAAGCCGTATCTTGCGCAGATAGGACAGGCGAGACTGTGATGCTAGGCTTCCCCAGCATGTACTCCAGCCGAGCTTTGACCTCCAGCCACTCTCGATCCAGTATGCTGAAGTAGACGGAATCACGAACGTAGCCGTTCGGCAAAGTCAGATGGTTGCGGAAGACACCTTCCCTCGTCGCTCCGATCCGTTCAATGGCGGCCTGTGAGCGGACGTTGCGGCTATCGGTCTTGAGCTGCACCCGGATCATGTCGAGCGCCTCGAAGCTATGCTTCAGTAGCAGGTACTTGCATTCTGTATTCACGGAGCTTCTCCAGACGGCCGGGGTGAGCCAGGTGGAGCCGATCTCCAGGCTCCGGTGCTGAGCCGAAATATCGTAAAGCCGCGTGCTTCCTACGATGCGCTGAGTGTCCTGCTCGACGATGACGAACGGCATGGCGTTCGGTTGCTCCAGAGCGGTGCGGACGTACTCTCTGGCATCCTCCCAGGTACTGATGTGAATCTGTGTGAATTGCCAAATCTCTGGATATTGACCGATCTCAAATAATGAGTCGGCATGATGGTCTTCCATAGGGACGAGCTTAACCTTGCTCCCCGTCAACACTAGCGGCTTCATGCTGCACCTCTGCTTTTCATCAGTCTAGGGCCTAACGTTACTATCATACCTGCCAATTATTATGTAGATATGAAAATTCGAGGCAGATATTCATGAAAGTGTTGAACTTCTGGGCTACTGCAAAAGATAATTTTTCGACAATCTCCGTAATAACCAATTATTTCCTTGATGGGTACAAATATCTTCATATATAATGGATGCACAAAAGCAACTCACGATAATGGCAAACTTGTCGAAAGGCAAGGACGCAAAGCTACAGGGCCTTCATGACGCGATGTCAAATGGCAGCCAGTTACCGAACGACGGCGCTTTTTTTGTTTTTCTGGGACAAGCACCCATGGGAACTCTGTGAGACTCTAGCACGATAATGGCAAACCTGTCGAAAGACCGGGACGCAAAGCTACAGGGCCTTCTTGACATGATGTCAATGGCAGCCTGGCTACCGAAAGGAGTTAGCAGTATGCGCAACGTAATGTTGTTCGCTATGATAGGTCTGTTGGCGTTCCTGATTTGGACCCCTGCAGTACAGGCTGAATCTTCGGCAGATTGGCTGGGGCTGGAGCAGCTGGACCGCGGTGTGATCGCCATTCGCTATGAATCGACTCCCGGCGTCAAGACGAAGCTCATGATCGCAAAGGGACAGGATAAATATACTTACGGGCTGTCGTCGAGCAAGCGGCAGGAGGAATTCCCGTTACAGATGGGCAATGGAGATTACAAGATCACCATTCTGGAGCAGGTGAAAGGCACAACCTATAAGGCTGTTCGTGAAGGAGCAGTGAAGCTCCAGCTGACCAACGGCAGTCAGGTGTTCCTGAACTCCGTACAGAATATCCATTGGAACGAGCAGGACAAGGCCGCTCAGCTTGCGAAGGAGTTGACCCGCTCAGCCCAATCGGATCAAGAGAAGGTACAAGCCATCTATGAATATATCATCAGCACCATTCGCTACGACCACGCTCTGGCTGCCAGTGAGCTGACAGAATACTTGCCAGATAGTAACCGCACGATCGCAGGTCGGAAAGGAATGTGCTACGACTACGCTTCCTTGTTCGCTTCCATGCTGCGGAGTGTGGATGTTCCAACCAAGCTGGTGATGGGAACGTCAGACTATGTCGATATCTATCACGCATGGAATGAAATCTATCTGGGTGGCAAGTGGGTTACGATTGATACCACAGTCGATGCGAGCTGGAAGAGCAAGGGTGCAGACTTTAATATGATTAAGGACGCCGCTCGCTACTCCGCCTCCAAAATCTATTAATCTAGCATGTAATTCTATTTATTGAGACCATTGCATTCATTCAGATAAAACAGAGTCTAGTAATCAGATGCGTGACTTGTGATCATGCGCAAATGGAATGCAAGTTTATACCCTTAGCCTTGGACCGTAGGTCCAGGGCTTGTTCGCATTCATGTAGAGAATTTGTAGAGGTGAGGCGGCTATAATGCAAGAAGCCCATTTGGTTCCAGGGAATGTAAGCAATATATCGTGCAGCAGAAAAGGTGGAGGTGATGGACGGGAGGTCCTCTGATCGGCGTGTGGCCCAGCGGCTGCTAGAGCCGATTTGCGCACGAAAGCTGGCCCGGAGCCAAATACTATGCGGGTGATGGAGACACTGAGGGAGCGATCATGAAGAGAAAAGTGTGTGGAATCGTTGTAGCGCTGTTGCTTATGATTCAGACGCTGTATGGTACATCTGCCTGGCCAGTTCAGGCTGCTGTAAGCGTGCAGGATTCTGTGTATGGAGTGACAAATGACGTCTATGACCCGCAGCCAGCGCCAGTCACCAATACGGATAATATTTTGACCAAGGTTGTACTAACGGACTCGAATGGCACTGTGATTGACTCGGTATATAACCCGGACAGCAAGCTGGAGATTGGCGAGGCCGTCAATCTGAGCTACGAATGGGAACTGCCGAACGGACATAGCTATAAGAATGGGGATACATTTATCTTCGAGCTGCCTGAGCAGTTTGAGATTTTTACAGATATTGATGCACCACTCGTGGCCGATCAAGACGAGGTAGGCCGCTTTACCGTGGACCGGGACGGGAAGGTCGTCATGACCTTCAATGATTATGTGGAACGTCACTCCAACGTCAGCGGCAAGCTGGAGATTCGGACCGAATTTACGAAGGAAACCATTCAGGGCAGTACGGAGGTCATTATTGCGATCCCGGTACAGAGCGGATTGCAGACCGTCATTGTGAATCTGAAGCCGAAGGGCGGCAAGCTGATCGAGAAGCAAGGGACAGCCATCGGCAAGAGTCAGATTGACTGGAGGGTGCAGGTCAACAAGTCACTGGATAAGATCAAGCATGCGGTCATTACGGATGTGATGCCGGATGGACTGGAGCTGATCGAGGATTCCGTTAAGCTATACCACCTGCAGGTGAATGGAGACGGATCGACGGTGCTTGGCACTGCGGTGGATTCGAGCAAGTATACCATCTTGATCTCAGAGGGCAAGAAGCTGGAGCTTGCGTTCCAGGATGAGACTATCAGCAAGGCTTATGAGCTGCGTTTCTCGACCAAGCTGACCGGAGAACAGGAGCGCTTCGAGAATACGGCCGTACTGTCTGGCGAAGGCATGGAGGATAGCCGGGCTACTGCGACGGTAACCGTGCAGCGTGGACAATTCCTGGAGAAGTCGTATAACCAGGACTCGGAGACAGGCATCATTACCTGGAGAGTGAAGTACAACTTCAACGAGAAGAAGCTTACACGGGATCAGGCGGTCCTCACAGATGAATTCAGCGCCATTCATACGATGGTCCCTGATTCGCTGAAGGTATATGCCGGAGATTCGACGAACGCCAAGGATCTGGTGGCGACAGAGGATTATACCGTTACGATGACGGGGCCGAATAGCTTCAAGCTCCAGTTCGAGAAGGCGATTGATTCGCCATATACAATCATATACAAGACGAAGCCGATTGATCGGCTGAGCGCCGAAGGCAAGCAAGTGAAGAACAAGGTCGTATCGGGTGATACGTCTAAGGAGGTCACAGCTCCTGCACAAGGTACCCGCGCTCTGGTGAAGGGTGTATGGGGTGTGAACTTTGCGAACAAGACTTCCAAATGGATGATTACCATCAACGGGGACAAAAAGCCCGATGGCAGCAAGTACAGCATGGAGAATGTAGTCATTCAGGATACGTTCCCGCATGATGGACTCGAATTCCTGCCGAATTCGGTGATCGTCAGATCGAACGGGAACCTCGTGCCTGCCAGTGACTATAAGGTCGAATACGACCATGTGCGGAAGGGCTTTGTCATACGCTTCTCCAAGACCATCGACACTACCTACACGATCGAGTATGACTCGAAGTTCGACATCGACTGGCTGAAGGATCGTAAGCTGGACTTCATGAACAGAGCTACCATGACGTGGGTCGAGAACGGCGAAGTGAAAGGGCCTATTCAGCGGGATGCGAGCTTCGCGTCGGATGACTATACAAAGAATAACGGGGGTAAGGACGGTAGCTATAATCCAGTCAACAAGGAGATTACCTGGAACGTCAAGCTGAACTATAATCTGGATCCGCTGGATCAGGCGAGCGTGACAGATGTGCTGAAGCAAGGCCAGCAACTGGTGCCGAATTCAGTGAAGGTATACGAGATGAAGCTGACAGGTAGCTGGAATGGTGTGACGAAGGGGACGGAGATTCCTGCGTCTCAATACAAGGTGACGGAGCCTTCGGAGGCGAACGGCAATCAGCTGTCTGTTCAGTTTAACAACCCGATCTCATCTGCATACTGGATTGAGTTCAAGACATCGCTGCAAGGCACATTGGTTGTCAGACAGATCGAGAATACAGCCGAGCTGTGGAATGGCAGCAAGCAGGAGGCCACCTGGAAGGCCAGCGTGTATGTTCCTCATGGCGGCGACTATGTGAGGAAGCAAGGCGCCCAGAATGGGAATAAAATTGATTGGTCGATTCGCATTAATGAAGGCCAGTCTCATATTTCCAACGTTCGCATCATCGACTTCCCAAGCAGCAATCAGATTCTGATCGAGGATTCATTCCGCTTGTATGCGACGAAGATCCAGGTGAGTGGCGAAGCGGTCAAGGCTGAGGAGCTGACGAAGGGTAAGGATTATACCCTGACGATCTCCAGGCTTGAGGATGGTCAGGAGACCTTCGAATTAAAGTTCACGAACGCCATCTCCACAGCTTATATTCTGGAATATCAGTCGTTCATTACGGCTGAGGATAAGGAAGCTGTGAGCAACAAGGTGGGACTCGAAGGAGATCAGCTGAAGACAGAAGTCAGGGATACGACGAAGGAGATCATTGTCCGTACTTCCTCTGGCTCAGGCTCGGGGGGCGGTGTAACGGGCAGCCTTGAGGTGACGAAGGTGGATCTGGCTGATCCGTCCAAGACACTGGCGGGTGCCAAATTCGCGCTGTATGATCAGGCAGGCAAGCGGGTACCGATAGTGAAGACTACAGATGCGGACGGCAAGATTCTCTTCACGAAGCTGCTGTACGACGATTACGTGCTGGAGGAGCTGGTGGCTCCCGCAGGCTATAAGATCGAGCAGGCGAAATGGAACGTAACCATTGACTCCAGTATTAAGAGTCAGGGGAATGTGAAGAGCATCACGGTAACGAATCGGAAGGAAGAGCCTGTCGGACCGGGCCCAACGGATCCCACTGACCCAGTTGATCCGACCGATCCTGGCAACCCGGGACCCGGTGGTCCTGAGAATCCTGGACCTGGAGGTCCGACGGACCCAACGGACCCAGTCGATCCAACGGATCCAGGCCCTGGCGGACCAACCAACCCAACCAACCCAACCGACCCGGGCCCTGACAACCCAGGTAACCCGAGTAACCCGGGAACACCTAGTAAGCCGGATCGGGATAGACCATCAGATCATAATCCAGATCCGGGTCCAGGCAATCCGTCCAATCCGGGTACGCCACCTACCGGCATAGAAGTGCCCGATAAAGACATCCCAAGAGGTGAGCCGGGAGACCCAGGGGACCCGCAGCCACCTACGGTTGAGATTGATGAGGACGATATTCCGCGCGGTGTAGGCGAGCCGGAGCCAGGACAGCCAGACCCTGAGCCGGAGACGCCAGCAGCCCCAACACCTGATCCACGCATTCCAGCGTCGAAGCAACAGGTGCAGCTGCTGCCGCAGACCGGAGAGTCGAGTCATGCTCCATTCTATATTGGCGGGCTCGTGTTGATCTTGCTGGGGGTATGGTTAGCTCGCAAGCGAATCAAAATGAAATAAGTATCCATAGCGAGTGAATTTCTCATGCCCTATATGGTACCCTATAGATTGTTCTTCTCAAATATATGGGTATTGTAATCTATACTAGCTCTTCTTGTCCTGATTCAGGGCAGGGGGAGCTTTTTTTATTTGTCGGCAAAATACAGGGCCAAGAACCGTTGGAACTCCCGCGCAGCCTCCGACAGATATCTGGCTTCATTCCAGAACACGGAGAACGTTCGTCTACTGACGGAGCCTTCGATATGCACCAGCCGATATTGCAGTGCGTCGTCTTCTTTGTTACCCGGAATAAATGCCAGCCCTAAGCCAGCCTGTACCAGACTACTTAACGCACTAGGCTCCTCTACCTCACAGACGATTGTCCGCTGGATTCCTGCTCTGCGGCTGATCTCATCATTGACCTGACGAAACGGATGTCCAAGCTTGTATTCAATGAACGGCTCGTCCGCAATTTCCTCCAATGTAACGCTGTCCTGATGTGCGAACCGATGCCCTCGGGGTACAGCCAGGAATACTTCTGTCTGTAGTACGGGCAATTCTTGAATACCCTGTCTATACGAATACATCGGACCGAAGCCCAGATCGGCGCCGCCTTGCTCCAGCAGCTCCCCAATGGTGTGGGTCTCCGCAGGTGCAATCTGATTAATTCGGAAGCTCACCTCCGGATATTGCTCACGAAAAGCCGCAAGCGCAGGTGAGAGGCGATCCAAGGTACTTGTGGCGATACTTACTACACCCCTCTCCAGCCCGGCCATATCCATCACTTCTTGTCGCCCTTCCTCTAATGTGGATAGCGCTGCTTCGGCCTTGGCGAGAAAGGCTTTGCCAAATGCGTTAAGACGAATCTGTCGATTCACACGGTCGAACAAGGGGACACCTAGATCCTCCTCCAGTCGGGATATAGTCTTGCTAAGCGCAGGCTGCGCAATATGAAGCTGTTCAGCGGCCTTGGTCATATGCTCCAGTCGCGCAGCTGTGCGGAAATATTGAAGCTGTAGCAGTTCCATGGCGAGCACCTCTTTTCCATATACTTAAGGTTATGAATACATAGGGAAACATATATTATTATTTATCTAAAATGGATTGTAGAATAGTCTGTAGCAAAAAGAAAGGGGATATTCGATTCCATGAAGAGCAACAAGTTAATCTATATCCTCGCCTTCACTATGATTCTCTCCTCGATGAGTGCAACCATGTTCAATATTGTGCTACCGAAGATGGGTGAAGAGTTCCAGCTATCGTACTCGCAGGTAAGCTGGGTATCTGCTATCTACCTGCTGATCTATGCGATCGGTTCTGCTGTATACGGCAAATTAGCCGATCTTTTCAGATTAAAGAGCCTGATTACCTTCGGACTGCTGCTCTTCTGTATCGGTTCTCTGGTCGGGCTGGCTTCTCAGGCCTATTGGATGGTGCTTCTGGGCAGAATCCTGCAAGCGTGCGGTGCGGCTGTCATTCCTGCAACAGCGATGATCGTACCGGTGCGGTATTTTCCCGTGGAAAGGCGGGGGTGGGCGCTGGGGATTACGGCAAGCGGGCTAGCCATCGGCAATGCCATTGGTCCGGTCGTGTCTGCCATGCTTGTCAGCTTTGCTCATTGGCGGTGGCTCTTCTTCCTCCCGATGCTGCTAATCTTCATGTTACCTTTCTTCCGAAAATATCTCGGTGATGAGCAGGGGAATGGGGGCAAACTGGACTGGCTCGGCGGCACATTGCTGGCTGGAACGGTGACGTGTCTACTGCTGGCCATTACGTTCTCAAGCTGGCTTGCGGCCATACTTAGCATAGTAGCCCTCCTCTTATTCATCGTTCGTATTCGCCAGGCAGAGACGCCATTTGTGCATCCGGGCTTGTTCCGGAACAGAAGCTACACACTGGGCCTTGGCATTACCGTATTGGTCATGGCTGCGGGGTATTCGTTACCGTTCCTCACACCCCAACTGCTGGCAGATGTCCATCATCTCTCACCGGGGGTGATTGGCTTCGCGATGGTGCCTGGAGCGGCGGTCTCGGCATTCTTGGGACGTAGAGCGGGGAGAATAGCCGATGATAAGGGGAATATGACCCTGTTCTCGCTGGCCAGCGGATTGCTTATGATTTGTTTTGCGCTACTATTTCTACTGGCTGGTATCTCACCTGTGATGATCGCTGTCTTCCTCATCTTCGGTAATGTGGGGCAGATGTTCATGCAGATTGCCTTGTCCAATACGATATCCAGAGCGTTGCCGACGGAGCAGACCGGAATTGGTATGGGACTGTTATCCATGCTGAATTTCTTATCCGGGGCAGTGTCCACAGGCATATATAGTAAAGTCGTCGATCAAGGTGCGGCTTTTCATCTGAATCCGTTCGTTGCGTCTCCGGTATCCTATGTGTACAGTAATATTTATCTTGTATTAGCGCTGATCGTTGGAGGCGTATGGATCGTGTATTGTGCGCAATTCAGGGGAAAGGTGCAACTGCGAGAAGTGAGCGGGAGCCATAGCAGGACGCCATCATAGGCGCTCTTAGCCGCAGGTGTGCTAGAGGAGCAAGTTAGTCTTAGAAGCGTGTCTTAGCCACAGAAGTGACATAGAAGTAAGCACGTCAATCATGGAAGGAAGCAAGTCAATCGTAGAAGTAAGCAAGTCAATCGTAGAAGTAAGCAAGTCAATCATAAAAGCAGGAGAGACACAGAAGTAAGAGTATGTGCTCGCGATTAGAAGTCAACACATATTTCAGCTAGGGCCGCTATACAGCGGCCTTTTTCGCATGCTGGCTTTCATACCAGTTAGCATCCGTCGTCATACTGCAGTACCCTGCTGTGCTCTGTAGCCACACCCCGCGCCTTATCTGTCAGTGCACTTAACGCAGCTGTGCCACATCCTGTATCGGATTCTTGTCCGTATCCTAGCTTTCCCTTTGCTGAGCAGGGTTCCTACCAAATGGAATTTCGGATAAATCCATTATCTGTATATATAGCTAGAGTGTGATAGATGTAATTGACCGGAAGAAATTGGACAGCAAGATATGATAAACATTGAGCAATTTTTATGCTTACCCATCAAAGTTTCTATGTTAGAATTCCATTAAAGCGCTTTCAATTTAAAACAAAGCTATGAGGGGGAGTGGCAGTGGATGAAGTATAACGCTCATTTTCCCACCAACAAAGCCTTAAAGCAGGAACGTATCTATATCCGTTATCGTGTGACCGAATGGCAGAATAGCTGGCCGCTCCACACGCATGAGGGGTACGAAATGTACTTTTTTCTGGAGGGTAACGCGAATTTTGTGATTGGAAATGAGATTTATCAGCTGCAGGCTGGTGATATGTTGCTGTTTAGCGGCGACGTATTGCATCGGCCCAATCCGGCGAAGGATGTACCTTATGTTAGAAGCTACATTAATTTTACATCCGACTACATTCAGGAGGTGGCTGGAGAAGAGCTGCAAGCGAAGCTGCTCAATCTGTTCGAGCATCCGAATGGGCTGTTGATTCGCTGGGATGAGAGCGGCGTGAATGAGATGGACAGTCACTTCGAGCTCCTGTTCACCGAGAGAGAGAAGGAGGCTATCGGGCATGAGGTGATGATGCAGACGTTGATGGTGCAGCTTCTGCTGAAGATCTATCGCAAATCAAAGGACGTCTACTCCCTGCTGACCGCGCCTGCGCAATCACAGAAGGAAACGAATGTACGCCGGATGCTTAAGTATCTCAATCAGCACTATAGGACCTCGATTACGCTGGAGGAGCTATCGGAAGTGATGCATTTGAACAAGTATTACATGTGTCATTGCTTCAAAGAGATTACAGGCATCTCCATTAATAACTATGTTACCCGCAAACGAATTGATGAGGCCAAGAAGCTACTGCTGCTATCAGACCAATCTGTCGGCAACATGTCCGAGCTGCTCGGGTTCAGCAATCCCATTCACTTCAGCCGTATGTTCAAGCAATATGCGGGTGTCTCCCCGCAGACCTACCGCAAGACACATCAATAGAACATTACAATCGGAAGAGGGGTCGAAAGAAATGATGAAGAGCAAAATGAAAGCGATTGCAATGCTGTTGTTATCCGTTGTACTGATCATGGTTGTGGCGGGGTGTGGCGCAAGTTCAGGCGCAAGCTCTGGTGAGGGAGATGCAAAGAAGCAGGTCACCCTTGATTTCATGTGGTTCACGGACGGGATTGAAGGAGAGGTCATCAAAGGGCTGACTCAAGAGTACGAGAAGCAAAATCCGAATGTGAAAATTAACCTGATCGAGGTTCCGTACAAGGATCTGAATACGAAGCTGAAGACGATGATCGCAGGAGGACAACCACCTGCGCTGTCCCGGATGACCGATACCGGAGCCTATGCGAATCAAGCGCTGGACTTGGCGCCTTACGTCGGGACGGCGGATGAGTTCTCCAGTCAATTCATAGATTCGATCAAGCCGTACTATGTGTCAGATGACAAGATTATCGCTGCGCCTATGGATGTTACAGCCAATGGTCTGATCTATAACAAGACCCTGTTCGACAAAGCCGGAGTACAGGTGCCAACAGACCCGAACAATGTATGGACCTGGGATGAATTCAAGGCAGCACTGAAGCAAGTCATGGAGAAGGGTGGAGCGAAGTATGGTCTGGTGTGGGATGTGTCTCCACATCGCTGGTCCACAATGCTCTATCAGTTCGGTGGTCACATGATTAGCGAGGATGGAACCCAAAGTGCGATTAATAGCCCGGAGGCGGCACAAGCACTTGACTATTTTGTAGGTCTGCATAAAGAAGAAATTGCACCTTATTCCGTATGGCTCGGCGGTGAGAATCCGAATAACCTGTTCCGTTCGGGTACAGTAGCCGCTCACCTGGCTGGTAACTGGATGCTAAGCAGCTACAAGGACATCTCGAACTTTGAGTGGGGCGTAACGTATATGCCGAAAGAACAGATTCGCTCCTCAGTTCCTGGCGGCAAGTACCTGATGGCCTTCGAAGGCAGCAAGGTAGAGAAGGAGGCAGCTGATTTCATTAAATGGGCCACCTCCAAGGAGATTAATTCCCGCTACAACCAGGAGTCTCTCTTCATCAGCCCACGCAAGGACAGCAGTGATCTGGATTATGCGTTCGGCAAGGAGATGTTCAAGGTGTTCGCAGACGAGCTGGCGAATACGACTCCGCTGGCGGCTAATGACTGGTCGAGACAGACGATTATTCCCAAGTTCTCTACCGATCTGAAGAATGACATCGTACAGGTATTGGCCGAGAAGATGACGACACAACAAGCATTGGAGAATGCAGCGAAGCTGATTGATGAGGCGATTGCCAAGGATAAGGACTAACATCCAGACAAGGGAGGAAGGGCTGCTCGCTTTCCAGGAGGCAGCAGCCACACTCCCGGCATCTAGAGTCCGAGGAAGGAGAGGATTGAGTGTCTCAGGTAATGACCAGCTCCAAGAGCAGCTCGCGGACCTCGTGGAAGAAGGAAAAGCTAAAAAGATCGCTTGCCCCCTATTTATTCGTGTTACCGAACTTTGTGATTTTCTTGACCTTTATCGTGATCCCGGCGTTCGTGGGATTCGTGTATTCCTTTCATGAATACGACGGCTTGAATGAAATGGAGTTCTTGGGTCTGCAAAATTATGCCGCTGTGCTGGCTAATGGTGAGTTCTGGGCATCACTGGGCCGAACTGGGCTGTACGCCGCTGTTGTCGTCCCGGGTATTTATGCACTATCGCTTGGAATTGCGCTGCTGCTGATTCGCGAGGTGAGGCTCAAAGGCCTGTTCCGGGCAAGCATTTATTGGCCGACCATGATCTCGTACATTATCGTTGGTCTGACCTGGAAGTGGATATTCGGCGATTCATTCGGCATTCTGAATCACATCCTGAACACCGTTGGCTTCGGGTCGATTGGCTGGCTGACAGATCCGTTCTATGCGAACTTATCGGTCATCATTGCTACCCTCTGGTCGAGAGTGGGATTCTTCATGGTCATTTTCATAGCAGGGCTGCAATCCATTCCTGTCGATATGTACGAGGCCTCTAGTCTGGATGGAGCTTCCCGCTGGAGAACATTCCGGGATATTACGCTTCCGATGCTCAAGCCGACCAGCCTACTTGTCTTTATGGTGGCGCTCATCGACGCCTTCAAGGCTTATCCGCTGATGTTTGCCCTCACAGGAGGAGGCCCCGGCAAGGAGACCACGTTCATCGTACAGTACATTTATGAAATTGGCTTTTCCAAGCAGGAGCTTGGTATGGCCAGTGCGATGTCTGTCATTCTATTCGTAATTATCGGGGCGTTCACGGCCTTGCAATTCCGTCTTTCGAAAGGAGGAGCTGACTAATGCTGATGCGACAAGCGAAGATAGGCACTTATGTGATCTTGATCGCCCTAACGATGATCTGGTTATTCCCGGTTCTCTGGACCGTGCTGTCCTCCTTCAAGACGGAGTCCGAGCTATATAGCTGGCCGCCTGCAATTCTGCCGGAGAAATTCTCTCTGGAGCACTTCATCACAGCTTTTGCCAAAGGGAACTTCGGGACCTATTTCCTGAACAGCACCATCGTTACCATTACATCTACGATTCTATTGTTGCTAATCAACACGATGGCCGGCTTTGCCTTAGCCAAATATCGGTTTAAGGGCGATACGATTCTGCTCGTCGGATTCATCTCTACCCTGATGATCCCGCTGGAGGTCATTATGATTCCGATCTTCAAGGTCATCTCATTCCTGGGCTTGTTCAACAGTCTCTGGGGCATCATTATTCCGCCAGCCGCTACACCAACAGGGGTATTTCTAGTGCGACAATATTTGCTGTCTGTCCCGGATGAGCTGCTGGAGGCCGCACGTATGGACGGTGCGGGGGAGTGGAAGATCTTCTGGAGTATTATCCTACCGATTGCCAAACCGATTATTGCCGTGCTCGCGATCTTCTCGTTCATGTGGCGGTGGGATGACTTCCTGTGGCCGCTCATCGTTATCAGTGATCCGGCGAAATACACGATTCAGCTGGCATTATCGAACTTTATCGGAGAGTATAACGTCGATTGGGGAAGTCTGCTGGCGATGTCGACGATTACGATGATTCCTGTGCTGGTGGTATTCCTTGTGTTCCAACGTCATTTCATACAAGGCATTACGACATCAGGGATGAAGGGGTGAGGAAGCTATGACAACGGATGATCATGAACAACGTAACCAACACGAACAACACAGCCAACGTGACGAGCATGTGCTAACGTATGCCCCGCTGCAGCTGAAGCATCGTGTGATTAATCGATGGCTTATCAGTGGAATCCTGACCCGCAGCGTGCGTTTCGAGCCCATGACGATGGAAGGGGATATCAACGATTGGCTAATTAAGGGCTTCTCGATTCATGAGAATCCCTGCCGCAAGGAATTCGTGGATGAACGCAGGGCGACGCCCCCACAATTGCCGTTCACAGTACCGCCAGTGCCGGGGGACAGGGTCTTCTTGTGGGAGACGGAGGCCAAGTGGAACATCTATTTTCCATGGGGCAACTCACGGGTAGAGGCTTCCGGCTTCTATTATGTGCCGACGCACATGCTGAGGTACGGGCGTACTCTTGTAGTGAGTCCTGTCTCACATACGGCAATCTTCAACTTGAAGACCTGCGGTGGAGTGGCGCTATGGGTAAACGGGCATCTCGTTAGCGACTTTACGCCATTCACCAGAAATATTGAGCAACAGACGCAGGTGGAGATCAAGCTTGAGGCGGGAACGAATGAGTTCTTCGTCTGTCATGAGGACCTGGCGGAGCGGGATACATTGTACCATTTTACGCTGGAATACACCGGCCCTGAGTCGATTACGATTCAGCTTCCGCTTACGGAGTCGGAGAAGGCAGAAGAGATTATGGTGATGGAGCGAGCGCTCGACATGGCGTACTTTCCGACGAGTACAGCCCAAGACGAACAGCTCCGCATAGTCTTCGACAAGCCGTTTAACGAGGACGTTCGTTTTGGCGTGTCCTACAACAGCTTCTTCGATGGCCGATATACGATGCAGCGGGAATTGAAGGCAGGGCAGCAGGAGCTTATTCTGGGCCACACGGATGATTTTGGCGCGGACTATAAATATTTTGAGTTGATTGTTCAGATCGGAACCGCAGAGATTCGCAAGCTACTCGGTATCGAGGTGTACAATAGTCGCTTTCAGCCACAGGACAGCGAAGTCCTGAGTGTACAAGAGCGCAAGCGCATCGCGCTGGAGTGCGTGGCTACCCTCGGCATCCCGAATATTCATACAGCGATGGCCAAGCTTGCGACTGGAGGCGACCCAGCGGTTGCGCGGGATATGATTGTTCAAGGACTCATTGGCATACGAGAACGGCGGGACTGCGCTGATTTCTACCTGGTCGCCCTGTTCCGGCTGTGGAGAGATTATCGCGATAAGGGCATATTCGAGGAGGAGGTCTGGCAGCAGATCAAGGAGACCATGCTTAACTTCCGATATTGGATCGACGAGCCGGGCGATGATGTCATGTGGTTCTTCAGCGAGAACCATGCACTGCTATTCCACACCTGTCAGTTGCTGGCGGGCCAGCTGTTCCCTGACGAGGTGTTCACGAACAGCGGTGAGACAGGCACGCAGCGCAGGCTGAAGGCGGAGGGGCAGCTAGTGGAGTGGTTCGAACGCTTCTTGACGGAAGGGTTGGCCGAATGGAATTCGAGCGCGTATATCCCGATTGATTTCCTGGGCTTGATCCAGCTGCATGACCTTGCGGAGCTGCCGATTCTGCGGGAGCAGGCCAAGCGAGCGATGGATCTACTGTATTCGTACATGACAGCGGAGGCACATGAGGGGCGTCTAATGACGACCTTTGGCCGTAGCTACGAACGAGAGCTGATCGGCGGCTATACGGCAGGGACGACCTCGCTGATCTGGGCTGGCTATGGCGTGGGAAATGTGAACAGCACCAGCTTCAACGTATCCGTATACCTGTCAGACTATACGCCTCCGCAAGACTTTGCTGAGCGAATCAGGCTGAATCCTGAGGAAGAACTGGAGTTCCGCCTGGAGCAAGGAAAGGACGGGTACGCGAAGCTTATACATTACCGGACAAATGCATATGTCATGTCCAGCATTGCTGACTTTCGGGCAGGCTTGAAGGGCTATCAGGAGCATGTGCTGCATCTCGCGTGCTCGCCTGAGGCACAGGTGTGGGTGAATCATCCTGGCGAGATTTACGCGCACGGCTCGGGACGGCCTTGCTTCTGGGCAGGTAATGGCTACTTGCCGAAGGCAGGACAATATAAGGGGCTAGGCCTCCTGCTATTCGATATTGATGAGAATCATGATGCAGATTATACACATGCTTACTTCCCGACCTATGCCTTCGAGCGTTATGAGCAGCACGGGTCTTGGTGCCTGAGCAAGAAGGGTGACGCTTATGTTGCGCTGTATGCCGCCAACGGCCTGCAGCTCACAGAGCAAGGAACGAACCGGGGACGGGAGCTCATCTCGAAGGGTCGACGCAATCTGTGGCTGGTCCGGGCGGGAGATCGCCAGGAGTTCGGTTCCTTCGAGAGCTTCAGCGAGCATGTGATGAAGATGCCGCTCACAGTCTCCGTGGAGACATTGACGATTGGATTGGTTGATCCGGCATATGGGGAGGTAAGCTTCGGCTGGCAGGAGCTCTTGATGGTGAATGGAAAGCCAGTTCACATCGAGGGCAGTGGAGTAGAGGGACGATTGATCCGTAAAGGGAGGCTGACATCTTGCATTTGACACAGGATACGATGCTTGGCGCGATCGAGCGGGTGTCTGGCGCCATGCGATCCATGACAAACGAAGGAATGGATGAGATCTATCCGATCGGATTGATTGATATTCATCTATGGGAATGGCCTCAGGGCGTAGGTCTATACGGCATGTACCAATATTACGAGGAGACGAAGGATGCAGGAACACTTCAGTTCCTGAAGGATTGGTTCGATGCTCGCATTCGCGAAGGACTCCCGGAGAAGAACGTCAACACCTGTTCGCCGCTGCTTACACTGATCTCGCTGTGCGAGCTGACAGATAACGCTGAATACACTCAGGTATGCGACGAGTGGAGTCGCTGGATTATGGACCCGGAGAACGGATTAATTCGTACCGGAGATCATGCCTTTCAGCATATGATTACTGGTGATCCGAATGACGGACAGATTCTGATCGACACCTTGTTCATGACGGTCCTTTTTCTAGCGAAGGCAGGGGCATACTTCCAGCGCCCAGCGTATATCGAGGAAGCAAAGAAGCAATTCCTGATTCATATCAAATATTTGTATGATCGCCATTCAGGATTGTTCTTCCATGGGTGGGATTTCCAAGGAAGACACAACTATGGTGCTGTTCGTTGGGGACGCGGTAACGGCTGGTATACCTGTGGGCTGGTGGATTTTCTGGACATGGTGGAGCTGGAGGATGGAATCAAGCAATATTTACTGGATACGATGCACAGCCAGGTAGAGGCGCTTGCGGCTCTACAGGCAAGTGATGGCATGTGGCACACGGTTCTGGATGATCCCACGTCTTACGCCGAGACATCGTGTACGGCTGCCTTTGGGTATGGCATTTTGAAGGGCGTACGCAGAGGCTATTTACCGCAGGAATATTTACAGGTCGGACGCGAAGCACTGCAGGCGGTGCTCCAACGCATCGACGGGAATGGGGTGGTCGGGGAGGTCTCGTACGGCACTCCTGTCGGTCAGGATGCGCAATTCTATAAGGATATCCCGATAAGTCCCATGACGTATGGTCAAGCGTTAACACTTCTGATCTTGATGGAAGGGCTGCGTTACGCCAATACTTCGAACTGATATCGTGATGTAATCGTGGCGTCATTCCATGTGGGGTGGCGCCCTTCCTTTACTCCGCAGAGGGGGGAAGTACGTAGTCGTATGTCTGTGTATTCAAAAATATAACAGTGAGGGGCAACAGCGGATGAAGATAAGTACGAAGCTTATAAATGTAGAAAACAGCGCCCGTCATCTCGACTTGTTCACGAATGCTGCCATATTCCGAGTGATGCTGCTAACGGATGATATCGTGAGAATTCGCTGCACGTTTGAGGAGGATTTTCCCGAGGAGGCCTCTTACGCACTAGCGATGACTGCTTGGGAAGACAAGCTCAATTCTGTGGTCCCTGACCGTAGAACAATTGAAGCTCTCCCTGTACAGTACGACGATGAGGGCACTCACCTCTTCTTGTCCACACGGACATTGCGTATACGCATCTACAAGGAACCGTTCGCCATAGAGATCAGGGATACAGACGGGAATCTGCTGCACGCCGACCTGAAGGAAAGATCCTATGTTCGTGATATGCAGGGCAGACTCTATCATTATACTTGCCTGGACGATCAGGATTATTATTATGGCTTTGGTGAAAAGGCAGGGTACCTGAACAAAAAGCATCGCCGTATGAGGATGCACAATGTGGACACTATTGGGTATGACTCGGAGCATACAGACCCCTTATACAAGCATATTCCGTTCTATATCAAATGGAGCGGCAGTAATCGCACAGCCAGCGGGCTGTTCTACCACAATTCGCATGACTCCGTCTTCGACATGGGGTGCGAGCGGAGTGGCTACTGGAATAAATACTCCTATTTTTGCGCCGATGGTGGCGAACTGGACGTGTTCTTCATTCATGGCCCTCATATTCGTGATGTAGTAAGGCATTATACGGACCTCACCGGGAAAACGGTGCTCCCTGCCAAATACTCACTTGGGTATATGGGATCTACCATGTATTACACGGAGCTGGAGCAGGATTCAGACCAGGCCATTCTGGGCTTCTTGGATAAATGTAAGGAAGAAGGGATTCCTTGTGATGGCTTCTTCCTATCCTCGGGATATACGACCGGGTCCGATGGAAAGCGGCATGTGCTTCACTGGAATCATGATCGCTTCCCCGATCCGAAGCGATTCGTTGAGGAGATGAAGAAGAAGGGCGCAGCACTGGCTCCGAACATCAAGCCGGGCATGCTGGCGACGAATCCGTTGTACAAGGAATTCGACGAGGCTGGTGCCTATATTCAAAATCCGGCAGGAGAGCAGTCACACTTGGACCGATTCTGGGGTGGGCCGGCCTCGTTCGTAGACTTTACGAATCCGCAGGGTAGAGCCCTGTGGAAGAAGCATTTGCAGCATTCTTTGCTGTCGCTCGGGATTACCTCTATCTGGAACGACAACAATGAGTATGAAATCAATGATTCGCAGGCGCTATGCCATGTCGAAGGAGATCCGAAGCCTATTGCAGGCTTGCGCCCCATTATGCCGAATCTGATGGCACAGATGGCGTATGAGGCCATGGAGGAGGCCGCTCCAACAGTTCGCCCATATATTGTGAACCGGGCTGGATTCGCCGGTATTCAGCGGTACGCACAGACCTGGGCAGGGGACAATAACACCAGCTGGAAGAGCTTGAAGTTCAACATTCCCGTTATTCTCGGCTTGGGGCTATCCGGTGTTGCCAATCAGGGCTGTGACATCGGTGGTTTTTTTGGTCCGGCTCCTGATCCCGAATTGTTCGTACGGTGGGTACAGAATGGAATCTTCCAACCCAGATTCTCCATTCATTCGTGCAACACAGACAATACGGTGACAGAGCCGTGGATGTATCCGGCCTACACACCTTATATTCGGGAAGCGATTCAGCTTAGATACCGACTCGTGCCTTACCTCTACTCCCTGCTGTTTGAAGCATCAACAGAGGGGACACCGATAATGAGACCGCTCGTGTACGAGTTCCAAGATGATGATCGGGTGTATGGGGAGAGCTTCGACTTCATGGTGGGTACCTCGCTGCTGGTTGCGAATGTACTGGAGCAAGGCGCTTGTACAAGGGAGCTATACTTGCCGAAGGGGACGGAGTGGGTTGAGTGGAATACGCGGACAAGATACGCTGGCGGGCAGACCGTTCAGCTTGATGTTACGCTGGAATCTATTCCGATGTTCATCCGATGCGGCGGCATCATTCCCATGGCACCGGGGCTGATGAATATCCACCAGGATCGGGTCGAGCATCTGCATCTGCTGGTGGAGCCATCGGAGGAGGCCTGCTTTGTCTGGTACGATGACGATGGAAGCAGCAACCGATATAAGCAGGGAGACTATGCGAAGACAACAATCTGCATCGAGAAGGACAAGGATACCCGAATCTCGTTCATGCATGAGGGAGACTATCGCACCACCGTGCAGACCATGGTTGTCGAGGTGCTATGCAGAGAGGTAGCCCCCGTTCAAATTAACCTGAAAGGCATGAAGCTCCCGATGTTCCTTAGGAGAGAGCAATGGGAGGCTTCCGCCGAGGGCTGGTTCTATGATATGGAGCAGAAGGCAGCTATCATGAAATATGACAATCCGCACGAGGACTATGACATTCGTATGAACTTCGATGTAAAGGATCTGATTTCGATTTAAACAGTATCTTGCCGGGATCAACTGTGAGTATAGGGCCGCTGCAAGCGGGGAGCCCTGTCGACCACTGTTACGCTCGCTGTTCTTTTGGACGAATATTAAGCAGATGAACGGCAAGCTTAAAAGGCGGAGTCTATGCTTCCGAAGCAGCTTTTTTGCAAAAAGCTTTCAACTTCGTTTCTTTAGGACTTTCCCGCTTTCCGCTCACCACTACGCTCCCAGAGCATTAGGCATGACGGAGACCGGATCATACACTGACCGGTCTCTCTTCTGTAACAATCCTTTGTATCAATCCTCTATATCAATCCTCTATATCATTCCTCTGTAATCCCCCTCACCGTCTCTCCTTCGACTAGCACAGGCGAATAGTAGGTACTGTTCGGCAGATCCTTCTTACCCTGCAGCTTCTTAATCACCCAGTCCGCAGCATCGCGTCCCATCTGTTCCTGAGGGTGAGTCAGGGTGGTAAGACGGATATTCGCATTCTTGGCGATATAGGAATTGTCCTGCCCGATAATGGATAATTCATCGGGGACGGAAATATTCAGCTGGCGGCACACATTCACCACTTCGAGCCCTACCTCATCGTTATAGCAGACCACAGCCGTCAAGATGTCTCGATTCTCCTGCAGGAAGGTCTTCAGGCTGGTGGAGAGCTCCTGCTTCGTCTCAGTATCGAAGGAGAGAACTTGCTCCGGGTGGAAGCGTAGCTTGGCTTCACCAAGTGCCTTGATGTAGCCCTTCATTCGATACTTGCCTTGCAGGTCATCCATCTTGGAGATAATACCAATCTGAGTGTGACCCTTGGAGATCAATTCCTTGGTCGCCAGATAGCTGGACTGCACATCATCAAGGCAGAAGAAGGGAACCTCCAGCTCTTCATAATAAGCATTAATCATGA
This sequence comes from Paenibacillus massiliensis 2301065 = DSM 16942, assembly GCF_000377505.1. Classification (GTDB taxonomy): domain Bacteria; phylum Bacillota; class Bacilli; order Paenibacillales; family Paenibacillaceae; genus Paenibacillus; species Paenibacillus massiliensis. Next base: position 142,167 of record NZ_KB898186.1, read on the forward strand.
TGAAGGGGACTTCCTGCTCCTTGAAGGAGAGATAGTAGGCGATATTAGGATTGAACAAATTGCTCTTCGTAGGCTCAACGATCAGGCCGTCCACGCCGAAGGACAGCATCATTTCCAGTGCCTTCTTCTCCTGAGCCACGTCATTATTGGTGCTGGCTAGCAGCAATGAGTAATTATCCTCATTCAGTCGACCTTCAATCCCGCGAATAATGGACGGAAAAATATAGTCAGAAATGTACGTCGTAATGACACCGATCGTTTTGTTACCCGTATTTCCGCTGGCCTTGGCCCGATATTGGTGGCTAACATAAGTGCCAGAGCCCTTCTCGCTTCTCAAGAATCCCTCATTTGATAATTCCAATATAGCCTTGCGAACCGTCTGACGGCTCACCTGATATGTATCCTGCAAAGCCGATTCTGTCGGGATTTGTTCGCCTACATTGTAGACCCCGGACAGAATGTTGCTTTTGATATCGTCAATGATCACCTGATATTTTGGCTTCAATTTCACTCACTTCTTCCATAGTTGTTCGCATACGAATTCACGCTTCTGAATTATTTGTGTGGACATATTTTAGCATGATATAGAGATTATTCAAACCGTTCACCAGCTTGTACATACAAAGAAAGATACTGAACATAGACTGATTCGCACAGGATTCATAACAACTTATCTATAGTTGTGTGTATATATAATAATGATAATTGACAAATGTACGTACAAAAAAATATACTAAGGCTGTAAGTAAAGGAAAGCGCCTTCTTTCGATTATTAGGCTATTCATACCGTATCAGAGAGGGGACCAACGTGAGCATGAATCATGAGCAGATTCAACAAGCGATTACCGGGGGAGACACGTCTCTTGGGATCGAATTCGGTTCCACCCGCATCAAAGCCGTGCTGATTGATCGTCGCTTCGAGACCATCGCATCAGGTAGCTATGAGTGGGAGAACCTCCTGAAGGATGGTTATTGGACGTACAACTTGACAGATATTATTACAGGTATGCAGGAAGCTTACCGTGAGATGAAGGAAGAAGTGGAGCGGACGTATGGAGTCTCTCTTCAAAAGATAGGCTCAATCGGCTTCTCGGCCATGATGCATGGCTATATGGCATTTGACAGCACAGGGGAGATGCTGGTTCCATTTCGGACCTGGCGTAATGCGACAACTGGCGCTGCTGCCAAGGAGCTGACCGAGCGATTCCAATTCAATATCCCTGAACGCTGGAGCATCGCGCATCTCTATCAGGCTATGCTGAACGAGGAACAGCATGTGCCTCGCATTGATTTTATAACGACATTAGCTGGGTTCATTCACTGGCTGTTGACAGGCAATAAGGCTATTGGTATCGGGGACGGATCGGGTATATTCCCGATTGATGAAGCCACGCAGGATTACAATGCTGCGATGATCGAGCAGTTCGATGAGCTCGTGGCCGCCAAGGGTTATCCGTGGAATCTGAAGGATATCCTTCCCCGAGTGTACGGCGCAGGGGAGTCGGCGGGGGTACTCAGTGAAGCTGGGGCCCACATGCTGGACGTATCACAGCAATTACAGCCCGGTATTCCGCTCTGTCCACCGGAAGGCGATGCCGGGACAGGGATGGTAGCCACGAATAGTGTACGGAAACGCACCGGGAACGTCTCGGTAGGTACTTCTGTGTTCGCCATGATCGTACTGGAGAAGGAGCTCTCCAAGGTATATCCAGAGATTGATCTGGTCACGACGCCGAGTGGTAGTCCTGTTGCCATGGTGCATGCTAACAACTGCTCCAGCGATCTCAATGCCTGGCTGGGTATATTCCGTGAATTCTCTGAAGCCATGGGCGTGAAGGCTGATCCGAGCCAATTGTTCGGTGTACTGCTGAATAAAGCACTGGAGGCCGACCCGGACGGTGGTGGCTTGCTCAGCTATGGATATTATTCGGGCGAGAATATTACAGGTCTGGAGCAGGGACGGCCATTGTTCGTCCGCTCACCAGAGAGCAGATTCAATCTCGCTAACTTTATGAGGACGCATCTATTTGCAGCCTTTGGTGCTCTGAAGCTTGGTATGGATATTTTGACCAAGGAGGAGCATGTGGCTATTGATGGCATTCTCGCTCATGGCGGGCTGTTCAAGACCCCTGTCGTGGGGCAAAAAATGGTGGCAGCGGCCATGAACGTGCCCATCTCCGTGATGGCAACAGCTGGAGAAGGCGGCGCATGGGGCATGGCCATTCTGGCTTCCTATATGGCAAATAAAGAGCAGCAGGAGACTCTGGAGGACTTCCTTGATGAGCAGGTCTTCAAGGATGTCGACGCACAGGAGATGGCTCCAGATGCCTCGGATGTGAAGGGCTTTGAGCTATTCATCGAGCGGTATAAGCAAGGTCTTACCATTGAGCAGGCAGCAGTTGACCATTTTCTGGAGAATGGAGTGAACTAACATGTTGGAGCAACTGAAAGAGGAAGTATACCAAGCGAATCTGGAGCTACCCAAGCAAGGGCTCATCAAATATACCTGGGGCAATGTGAGCGCTATGGATCGTGAAAGCGGTCTGTTCGTGATCAAGCCCAGCGGCGTGTCTTATGAGAACATGAAGCCCAGTGACATGGTCGTGGTCGATCTGGACGGCCAGGTCGTCGAAGGAGATATGAGACCTTCATCCGATACAGCGACACACGCCGTACTGTATAAGCATTATGCCGAGATAGGCGGCATCGTGCATACGCACTCCACCTGGGCGACCGCCTGGGCACAAGCGGGGCTGGATGTGCCTGTCATGGGAACGACGCACGCCGATACCTTCTACGGCTCAGTGCCATGTGCCCGCTTCCTGACCCAGGAAGAGGTAGACCGTGGCTACGAGGCGGAGACAGGCCATGTGATCATCGAGACATTCGAGGAGCGTGGACTGGATATTCTGGCTGTGCCCGGCATTTTGCTGCAAGGTCATGGTCCCTTCACCTGGGGCAAGGATGCCAAGTCGGCGGTTATGAATAGTGTTGTGTTGGAGGAAGTGGCGAAGACGAACCTATTTGCTCGTCAGCTGAACCATTTTGCACCGGAGCTGCCGCAGCGCATATTGGATAAGCACTATTTGCGCAAGCACGGCAAGGACGCCTATTACGGGCAGAAGTAACACTAACTATTAAAGGGTCAATCTGAACATCAGTGGTAGATTTTAGGCCGCAATTGGAGCAGAGGGGCGGAGGGATTCTGGAGAAACGGTAGTGTTCGCCTTTAAAGCTTTCTTTAAGAAAGCTACTTCGGAAGCATAGGCTAAGTCTGATTCCTACCTATAATCCTTGTACAATCTTGGAATCGGGCTTTAACAGCGATCGTAAGAAACCTTCGCCCCGTAGCGCCTTCATTGCTGAGCAATTAATCGCTGATTTTGATATTGAGTCCATATCCTAAGAAAAGAGGTAGAATGACCATGACAACCGCAGTGAAAAAGGAATTCTGGTTCGTTGTAGGCTCCCAGCATTTGTACGGGGAAGAGGCATTGGCGGAGGTTAAGGCACATGCGCAGGAGATGACAGATGCGTTGAATCAAAGTGGCATCCTGCCTTATCCACTTGTGTTGCAGGATCTGGCGGTCAGCGCAGACAAGATTACGACGATTATGAAGGAAGTCAACTATCGCGATGAGGTAGCCGGAGTCATCACCTGGATGCACACCTTCTCCCCAGCAAAAATGTGGATTCGCGGAACCAAGCTGCTGCAGAAGCCTTTGCTCCACTTGGCTACTCAATACAATGAGAGCATTCCTTGGGCTACCATTGACATGGACTTCATGAACCTGAATCAGGCTGCCCATGGAGACCGTGAATATGGGTTCATCAATGCTCGCCTGCGCAAGCAGAATAAAATCGTTGTAGGTTACTGGGAGCGCCCAGAAGTACAACAGCAAATTGCGGATTGGATGGACGTAGCCGTAGCTTACAACGAGAGTTTCAGCATCAAGGTAGCCCGCTTCGGAGACAATATGCGTAACGTCGGTGTAACCGAAGGCGACAAAGTAGAGGCCCAAATTCAATTTGGGTGGACGGTAGACTATTTTGGCATTGGAGACCTCGTGCAGGTCGTGAACGCTGTGAAGGACGAGGAAGTCGACGCATTGTTCGCTGAATATGCAGAGCTGTATGAATTTGATTATGGCACCAACAGCAAGGAATCCTGGGAAGCTAGTGTCAAAGTACAAGCCAGATATGAGATTGCCATCAAACGCTTCCTGGACGCAGGTGGCTACAACGCCTTCACTACGAACTTTGAGGATCTGCATGGCATGAAGCAGCTTCCTGGTCTGGCCGTGCAGCGCCTGATGGCCCAAGGGTATGGCTTCGCGGGCGAAGGAGATTGGAAGACGGCCGCATTGGATCGTCTGCTCAAGGTCATGAGCCACAATGAATCGACGGGCTTCATGGAGGATTACACCTATGAATTGGCAGCGGGTCAAGAGGCCATCCTGCAATCCCATATGCTGGAGGTAGACCCGTCACTGGCTAGCAGTAAGCCTAAGATTGTCGTGTCTCCACTAGGCATTGGCGATCGTGAAGATCCAGCTCGTCTGGTCTTTGATGGTAAGGCTGGAGACGGTGTTGTGGTATCCATGGCGGACTTTGGTACACACTATAAGCTCCTCATCAACGAGGTTACCGCTTTCGAGCCGACAGTACCAGCTCCCAAGCTCCCTGTGGCTCGTGTGCTCTGGGAGGTCAAGCCGAACTTCCAGGACGGCGTAAAAGCCTGGATCGAGAATGGCGGCGGGCATCATACCGTGGTCTCCCTGAATCTGACGACAGATCAGATTGTAACTTATGCCAAGCTGGTGAACCTGGAGTACGTCATTATTAAGTAATTCATGAAGGAATCAGTCTTACGTGGCCCGATGAGAAATAGGCCCTATATAGCATCATAATGAGGACCGTCACCGTGTGCAGTTGGTATAATAACCAATAGCAGGGGTTGCGGTCCTTTTTCCTATTCCGAGATGTCCAATGTGTAAGGGGACGAAATGGTAAAGGAAGCATCGAAAGATCAAAGGGGACAATGAAAGGATATGAAAGGATGTCCATGGAAGATAAGCTCAGTGAGGAATTGCGTAGTAATATAGCTGAGAGTAAAGATGTGCTGGAGCTAAGAGAGCTCCTGGTTGCCTTCAAGGATACAGGCTTGTCAAAGGATAGCATGTATACATGCCTGAATCAGCTGAGAGGTAGCGTCGAAGAAGATGACATTATACTAGAACTGTTAGATTTTGTTGTAGGGTACTGTCGACCCGAATTGGACCTATTCAAATAGTTGTATGACCTATATCTCAAAATACTACACTCAGAAGGGGCGGGGGAATTCCATGTTCCTAGATACATTGAAAAACCAGTTAGCTCAGCATCCGTCTTTATTTATTGGGGAGTCTACGGCATTTCGCTGTGCGGTCATGATTCCGTTGGTCCAGGTGGGGGGCGAATGGCATGTTCTATTCGAGGTCCGCTCCTACACGATGCGCAAGCAGCCCGGTGATATCAGCTTCCCTGGGGGGCGTATTGATGCGACAGATGCATCACCACTCGGAGCCGCTTTGCGAGAGACTCATGAGGAGCTGGGGATTGATCCCGAGTCGGTGCAGATTGTAGGACCGTTAAGTCCGTATGTGGCCTCGCCGTCCTTCGTGGTCTATCCATTCGTAGCGAAGGTGGATTACGACCAGATCATTCATGCGTACAATAGAGATGAGGTGGAGGAGGTATTTACGGTGCCGCTCCAGTGGCTATTAAGCTACGAGCCTTATATGCATGAGGTGGCTGTAGAGCCTGTGCCCGCACCCGATTTTCCTTATGACAAGATCATGAACGGGGCCAACTATCAGTGGAGAACACGGCCCATTGAAGAGTGGTTCTATGATTACCAGAGCTACACCATCTGGGGCTTAACCGCGCGGATTCTGAAGCATTTTATAGAAATCATGAGATAGAGTGTTGCTTCTCTCGCAGACCTCTCTTGAGTAAGTCAGGGGAGGTCTGTTTAGGGTTCCTATTTGTACATCCGAGTAATCGGTTATGTATAAATATTGATTGTCTATTTATAGGGTTATCCTATAGACGGTATTTGTATTATATATTTGAACAATAAAGCATTGAGACTTAAGATACCAGTATAGCTTACTAATATGTTTCATTGAATTCATGATTAGTGGGAGATTCAAGGGAGGTAGGGTGAAATGTCGATATACCAATTCCAAGTGAACAAGATCGATGGCAGCTCTGTTCCATTAAGTGCTTATCAGGGCAAATTTCTAGTGATTGTCAATACAGCAAGCCAGTGTAGCTATTCCCGTCAATTCGCTGATCTTCAACAGCTATATGAGAACTACAGGGAGCAAGGGCTGGAAATCCTCGCTTTTCCCTGTAACCAATTCAACGATAAAGAACCGGATCGAAATGCTGAAGTGGAGCGATATTGTAGAGGTACTTTTGGCGTGACGTTTCCGTTGTTCGAGAAGGTAGAAGTGAGGGGAGCTGGAGCACACCCATTATTTCAATATTTAACGCAGCAAGCACCCTTTCAAGGCTTTGATACTCAGAGCTCAAGCGGTCAATGGATGGACGACTTTTTGCAGAATAAGTATCCGGACATCTACGCCGGGGATGGAGTGAAATGGAATTTCACCAAATTTGTGATTGATCGTCATGGACATGTAGCCGCTCGGTTCGAGACGATCACGGAAATTAAAGATATGGAGCCAGCTATTCAGTCGTTACTTTAGCCTTATTGGGTTACCTCCCTCTTCATTAGCGAGACCGAGCAAAGACATTGCTAATTCGTGTGTAGTACCACATTATCTCCTGATCCGGTGGCTAAATTTATAGAGATCATGAGATAGAGTATTTGGAAATAAATCAATGATAACAAGCTCTCAGGGTGTGGCCTTGAGGGCTTTTGGTTGTCTGAGGCCTTTTGTTGTTAATGATGATATTTCATATACGCTATTAATCTTTAATTTCTAGTCACAGGAAAGAAAGGTATGAATATGAATGAAATTGCATAATTGACGTGATCATAGGTTTCGTTTAAAATCAATTAATTGAAAATGATTATCAGTGAGAAAAGTGATGTGATACCTACTCCATGAATGATACTGTGAAGCCCCTCCGGTTCACTCTCGTCTTGCTTCTGGCTATACTGCTGCTCGCTTGCTCCATGTTCATGGGGATTTCCTTCGGAGCCAAGGATTTAACGATCAGTAACGTGTGGGAGGCCGTATTCAGCTATGACCGCAGCTCAACCGCACATCAGATTATTCAAGAGGTACGACTTCCCCGGGTAATCGCCGCTGCCTTGGTAGGAGCTGCTTTTGCTGTGGCAGGGGCCTTAATGCAGGGTGTCACCCGTAATCCGCTGGCCGATGTCGGCGTGTTAGGCATCAACGCAGGAGCGATGTTTGTTGTGGCGCTCAGCTTTGTACTGTTCCCCCATCTTCCGTTCACGGTCCTGATGCTGCTGGCCTTCTCAGGAGCACTCGCAAGTACAGCCTTCATCTACCTGCTCGGTGCAGGAACTCCGGGTGGGTTAACCCCGATGAAGTTAACACTCGCTGGAACGGTAGTCGCGGCATTGCTGCATTCGTTAACCTCGGGTATCGCTATTTATTTTGAACTGAGCCAGGATCTGGCTTATTGGTATGCAGGTGGCGTAGCGGGAGTGGAGTGGGAGCAGCTACGTGTAGTTCTTCCAGTCATTCTGGTTGTATTGTTCATTGCCCTAATCCTGGGTCGATCCATTTCCATTATCGCTTTAGGGGAAGAGGTAGCCACCAATCTGGGAGTACATATTCGCAAGGTGCGTGTATATGCGATTGTATTTGCCTTGTTACTGGCAGGGGTGTCCGTGTCGGCTGTAGGCTCCATCGCCTTTGTCGGACTGGTCATACCGCACATAGCAAGGAAGCTGGTCGGTGTGAATTACACTTATGTCATTCCCATGTCGGCGGTGCTTGGCAGCATACTGCTAGTCCTCGCTGATCTAGGTGCACGTATGGCCGATCCACCCAAAGAGCTGGCGATCGGTGTTGTTGTTGCCATCATCGGCGTACCCTTCTTCCTCTATGTTGCGCGAAAGGAAAGACGGAATCTATGAGGACACACATACATAAGCGTCTTACACGCACGCTCCGCATAGGCACCGTACTACTGGGAGCAGTCATTTTTGCGATTGCGTTAGGGCTCAATACAGGCTCCATGGCCATTCCTTTCCCAGACGTTATCAACACCTTGCTTGGTCATGGAAATGACAGGCATGAGATGGTGCTCTTCGATTATCGTCTGCCCCGAATTATCATTACGATGCTGGCAGGTATGGGGCTAGGTATTGCAGGTGCCCTGCTGCAAGGTATTACGCGAAATGCGCTCGCTGATCCGGGCATACTGGGAATTCATGCTGGAGCATCGTTCGGACTGTTGATCTATATGAGCTATTTTCAGTCACTGAACACACTCCCCGTACTGATGATCCCGTTGTTTACCTTCATGGGCGGAGTCTTGGCAGCAGCTCTCATTATCCTATTCGTGTGGGAGCGACAGCAAGGGTTCCTGCCAGCCCGCCTGATCCTAATTGGCATTGCCATAGCTGCTGGATTCAATGCGGCAAGCCTGTATCTGTCACTACAGCTGGATGAGCGGACCTATTCGTTCACCGCAAGCTGGATGCTAGGGAATATATGGGGCAGAGATTGGATTAACGTATATGCAATTCTGCCTTGGATCGCGGCGCTGATCCCCATTGCCTGGATGAAGAGCAGGAGCCTGAATGCGATGGCACTGGAGGACGCTTCGGCGTTTAGCCTTGGAATACCCGTACAACGAGAACGTATCCAGATTCTATGTATTGCTGTGGCGTTGTCGTCAGCGAGTGTGTCGATGGCGGGAGGTATCGGGTTCATAGGGCTGGTAGCACCGCACATGGCCAGAAGGCTGGTAGGTCCGTATCATCAGTACCTGATTCCAATCTCCGGGCTGCTGGGCATGCTCATTCTTGTCCTGGCGGACACTTTGACACGAGCTGTATTTGATCCCAAGGCTATTCCGGCAGGCATTATAGTTGCTGCGGTAGGCGCTCCCTACTTTCTGTACCTGCTGCGAAGATCAATCACTTATAACTAGCAATCTCTTATAAATAGAACTGACAAAGGGGACTCACAACATGAGAGCATATACAACGATTATCACGACCTTATGCCTGTTATTCATACTGGCGGCCTGCGGAGCAGGTGGCTCGGCTACGACGACCACAGAGAACACCTCGACCAATGCAGAGACGACGACAGGAGCTGAAGGAGCAGCAGCGTCTACTGAAGGGGCCTATGATAAGAAAGTCGCTTCGATCTCGATCTTCCTGACTGGAGACTTGATGGCTCTGGGCATTAAGCCAGCAGCGACGACAACAAGCGATTATCTGCCGATCACAGAAGAGCGTTATCCCGATGTGGAGTATCTTGGTTTTACGAAAGATCCAGATATGGAGGCTTTGATTGGTCTACAGCCAGATGAAATTTTCATTGATGCCGAATTCGCTAACAAATTGGGGCTGGATAAGTTCGAGAAAATTGCCCCTACGCACGTCATTAACCTGGATGAGGGAAGATGGATGGATCGTGTGCGTGAAATCGGTAAGCTCGTAGATCGTGAGCAGACAGCAGAAGAGTACATCGCCAAGTACACGGACAAAGCTAAGCAGGTATCGGAGTTAGCGTCACAGAAGCTGGGGGATGGCACAGTTATGGCGGTCCGTGTATCTGCGAAGGGTTTGCGTGTATACGGTACGGAGCGTCCGCTTGGACCGATCCTGTATGAGGATCTGGCTTTTACTCCTGCCAAGGGTGTAGAAGCGATCACGAAAAACTGGGAGAATATCTCCAAGGAAGTGCTGCCTGACTTTGAAGCTGATACAATCTTTGTGCTAGTATCCGCTGTGGATGAGGGCAGCGATAAAGTGTTCGAGGATCTGAAGTCTGATCCGCTCTGGATGGGCCTCAAGGCCGTTCAGAATAACCAGGTGTATGTCTTGAAGGAGCAACCGTGGCTGGATTACTCTGCATACGGAAATATGCTGGCCTTAGAGGACCTGGAGCGGATCTTGTCCAACTAAGGACTGTGGAACAGGATCTTCGGTACATTTAAAAAGCATCTCTTGAACGTAGTATCAGTAGCTCTGTGGTATTCTGCAGGCTGGCTGATCTGCGCTCGGGAGATGCTTTTTTAAGATCATTGAATTTGTAAGTTATCCGCGGAGCTAAACAATTCATAGGGACACATGATCAGTTCTGTAGCAGCCATTTTAGTCGAATGCAATCGTCATCGCCCTTCGAGTTAAGTGGTCAAGCACTGATTTTGAGGTTGAGCCATAATTTCTGCATACTAGTTTGGAAAAAGTCTGTTTCATTGCTTGCCCGCGGCGGGTCCTATTCCATTTGCAGATTGACTTCGCATCGAAAGCGATATTATAGCTGGGAGGAGTGCAACTGCAACACCAATTGCCCCAGCCACGCCGATCGACTGCAGTGAGAAACTTTCCACAACCACACCGCCAACAACAGCTCCCACCGCAATTCCCGATTGTATGAAAGATGTATTCAAGCTCAAGAGAATTCCCGATGCGCTTGGTGCCAAGCCAATCATATACACTTGCTGAACGGGCCCCGTAAACCAGGCAAAAAACGACCATAAAAGAAGCAACGGAAAGACAGCTATAGAAGAATGAGCAAATACAGTCATCAGGAGCAAAATACCAGCGTGGATGATCAGGCTTCCATTCAATGTACGTGGAATACCCAACTTATCTGCACCATATCCTCCAGCCTGGGCGCCAAGCAGACTTGCTATGCCGAAAGCAAATAGCGAAATGCTCACCATGCTATTGCTCATTCCAGTAATGTTCAGCAGAAATGGTGTAATAAACGTGTAAATAATCGTGTAACCAACCATCCAGAAGAAGCTGATCGACAAGGTTAATAAAAGCTGGGGATTTTTTAACAGGGCAAGTTGTTCTCTAAGAGGCACATTTGCCTCTCCCTTGGACTTTGGTATAGTGAATGAAATGACCAGCATCGCGATAAAACTAAGCAGCCCGATTCCGTAAAAGATCACTTTCCAGTCGTAGGTGCTTGCAATGACCCTTCCCAGAGGAACACCTAAAATAAGCGATAGATTAAATCCCATCATAATCGTTGCTATGGCAGTGCCTTGTTTGCCAGGTCCGGCAATTTGAGCAGAAACAGTTAGCGCAACCACCGTAAAGACACCGGTGCTAAGAGCTAAGATAACCCGAGCTCCAACAAGCATCGCATAGCCGTTCGTGACCACTGTGATCAGATTTCCAATAAAGAATAGCGCCAAAGCAGCCAACATGAGTTTTCTTCGGCTTATTTTTGAGGTAGCCGCAATGAGAATCGGAGTGCCAACCGCGTAAGCAATCGAATAAACCGAAATGAGTTGGCCAGCAGTAGCAATTGTTACGCCTACATCTCTGGAAACTAGATCCAATATTCCGGCAATTACAAATTCCGAAGTCCCCACTAAAAAACTAACAATAGCTAAAATATAGATTTTCCACGATTTAAGCATCTTATTGTACCTCTTTCCAATTCTATATATCTTGATATATAGAATTAAAGTTGATATAGGTTTACATTTTCTTTCCAGTTGAATCTCTTCTTGTCGCAGTCGTTCGTAAGGCATAACGCTTCCTGTATTGGAATTGGTGTGGAGAAGTGTAGAGATTCCAAGTTCCAGTGTTGAGTGTTTTTTTCATATCCGTTCGCTCCTTTCATTTCTATATTTCTAAATATATAGAATTTATTATCAAAAAATTTACGCCAGTAAATATGGCGCAAATTTCTTTGCCACTTCTTGATTAACACTGTAGTGAATAAATGAACCGCTCTTTTGCGACTGGATTAAGCCCGAATCCGTCAGTTGCTTAAGGTGATGAGATAATGTTGAGCCAGCCACGTTTCCAAGCTGTTCACTAATCGCGGTAACACATTGATTGCTTTCATTTACCAGCATTAATGCAATTTTTAATCGTGTAGGTTCACCTAGAGCCTTGTATACTTTAACAGCCTGCACGAGTTCGTGTTCAACATGATCCATTATAATTTCCTTTCCATTTTGATTTCTATGATTCTATAATTATAGAAATGATGATACCACCTAATCGCTGCAGTGTAAAGAGAAAATAATGCCGTCGCCACTTCAACTGAAAGACCAACACAGCGCGTTTTCTATTTATGTTTAGCAGGGAAAGCATGTTTCTTCGAGCTCCATGCAATAATTACAGCAAGGAGCAGCAGAACTAGCAACAGTCCCGGAAACACTTCTACTCCGCCTGACTACAGTATAAGGCCGCCAACAATTCCGCCTCCCGCGATTGCCAGATTCCAAACTGTGGTATTGATCAGCATACGAGAACTCCGTCAGTATGGGCATATCCACTAGTTAAATCCGTATTTCACTGCCCAGTATGCTCACGATACCAATCATTGGCCTCCTGCAGCACCTCGGCCCCCCCAGCACCCATAAATTCATGAACGAACTCGTCAAAATACGATAGGGGCTTCTCACCCGTGATGATGGCAACGTAGGCTTTGTTCTTCAGCTTCATCAGCTCGGGTCCATACCTGCTCAAGGCTGGGGTGGCAATCTCCAAGGCATTGTAGATACCGTCTCGGTCAAGCTTCTGCGTCGAGGCCCACTCTGCGCCCCGGTCTGTGGGCATCCGTGGTACCGTCATGCCAAGATTGGCGCCGATCTTGTTCTGATAGCTGAACATGCTGTTGTAGGGCGGCAGGACGATGACATCCTTCCTGCTGGCATCAGCCCATTCCCAATGCTTGCCCATGACACCATAATTCATGGACGTATATTCGTCCAGATCGGGATTGGCACTGACGTAATCCAGCATTTGCAGAATTCGCTCCATCTTGCCTGGCTCCTTGGCGGCATCAGCCCCGATAGCCGTGAAGCTCATCAGCATATCGTAGGCCTTGGAGCCTCGTTGTCCATAGGGTCCCGTGAAGGGCTGACCGAAGGTAATCCTTGCGTCAGGCTCCTTCGCGAGCAGCTCCCGAGCATTAAAGGTTGCGTCTACAGGTGACTCTTCCGCAGCCATCCCTTCGCGGTAGTGCAAGGTCTTGTAATCGCCCTGCTGGACCCAATGATAATAATTCCCCTTGGAGGTCATGCCGATTCTGCCCTGGATAAAGGCGTGCGAGAGGTGTTTGTAGCCGCCCTTGTTCTCACCAGTGATAAATTCGGGATCAATGACGCCATCCTGGTACCATTTGCGGAGGTATTGCAGAGACTCCTTCATCTCTGGCTCCAGAGCGCCGATGACCAGCTCCTGATCCTTCTTACCAAAATACAGCTGATCTGCGAAGACGATCTGACCGAAGGCGCCGAAGACAACATTCATGCCCTCACTCGATAGACCATAGGTATCCTTAAGGCCATTGCCGTCGGGATCGCCATTCGCAAAGGCATAGATGACCTTCTCGAACTCCTCCAGCGTCTCAGGTACCTTCAGACCAAGCGTGTCCAGCCAATCCTGGCGATACACCACTGGAATCCGGTAGATATTCGTAGGATTCACGACAGGGATACCGTAATATTTGCCATCAATGGTGCCATAGTTTTCATAGGATGGAGCATGCTCACGGATCGCCTTCAAGAGGTTGGGGGCGTTCTGCTCCAGCATGTCTCTTGGTATCTCTGCGAGCATGCCTTGCTGCTGATACTTCAGAAGATCCTGCGGCTGTCTTATCCTGAACAGATCAGGAATGGCTCCTTGTGCCAGCTTCATGTCGAGTAGTGACTCATAGCGGTTATTCTCAAGGTTCCATATATCCAGTCGTACATTGAATTTGTTCTCGACATACCGAACCATCTCGGCATCCTCCGGCACGGGGAGATTCTGATGCATCGTCCAGGAAATATGGAATTCAGGAGCAGCAGAGGCTACTGAGGCCTGAGGTTCGTCTATGTCTGTAGTGGATCTCACTACCGAATCACAGCCGCTAATGAGGCCTAGCCATATGACTGCGGCAAGAACGCCGAAGCGCTGTAATCTCTTCATTTTCATGCTGTGGAACCTTCCTATGCGTTATTCGGACTCGTAGGCTGCAGGCCAGCGGTAGATGCTTTTCATGTACAAGATGTCAGCTTCACGTCCGTTACGTCTGCTCTACGTGTGCTATGTCTGCTCTACGTGTGCTATGTCTGCTCTACTTGTGTTAGGTCTGCTTCAAAGTACGCAGGTAATTGCCTGGCGTACAGCCGTGGATTTCCTTGAATTTTTTGATAAAATAAGCCGCTGTGCCATAGCCTACTGTAGCAGCGACCTGCTCGACAGTCATGTCGGTGGTCTCAATCAGCGCTTTGGCCTGCTCCATACGCTGGTTGGTTATATAGCTTGTGTACGTGACACCGATTTCTTCCTTGAAGAGCTTGCTCAGGTACTTTGGACTGATATACACCTGTGCAGCAACCGCCTCAAGTGATAGATCCTCTGCCAGGTGGCTATGGATATACTCCCTCGCAAGTTCAATGCTGGAGACGGCACGTTCACTGTTGCGCTTTTCCATCTGCATAATAAAGTCGGCAACCACATCCACAAGCCAACTCCGGAACTCCAGAATATTCTGAATCTCCATATACTGATAGTACAAATCCAGCTTCCCTTGCTCAGGGTGGCTGTACCGAACATTCTTCATATAATCGGAGACGGTGAACACCGTGTTCGATAGTATAAAATGACAGTAATCCGCAGGATAGTTATCCTCGCGCATAGCGGCGACGAGCTGGTCAAGCACGATTGTGACTTCATCAGCTTGTCTGGCATGCAGCTTCTCACGGAAGCGGACGAGAATGGATTGTGGCAGCTCCTCCAAGCTATGCTCTCGCTCCAGTAAATGATGATCCCGCAGAATCGGCATTTCCGGCAAGAAATACCCGTATTTCATCAAGGCTTGTGCCTTGTTATAGCTCTCATGGATGTCCGTCAGCTCCTGCACCCAGGAGCCCCACGCGAGCTGAAAGTCCAGACTGAGTTGCTGCCGTCCTACCGTGAGTACGAATGAAGACAGCTCCTCCAGTAGCAGATTGTTCGCTTCTTCGGCACCCAGTATGATCACCAGCTTTTTGTCAGGCAGCTCTTCGGCAATGATGTGGCTTCGCGGATGGCTTAGTGAATGACTATGCGACAGGGCATCCTCCTCCAGTTGCTTGATCATTTCATGTACCACATATTCCATATGGCTGGAGCTTAGCCGGGCGAACACTTCTCCAGAGTTCACGACTATACAGGCATAATGGCGAAAATCATGCGGGAGACGCAGGTGACTTCGTTCATTCGACCATTCCTCACGGGAATAGCCATTGCGGAGCAGGGTCAGTATCGTATTATGCTTAATGACCGAGCTGCTCGCGAGCAGGGTCTCTTCAAGGCTGGAGACCTTATCGCTTAATCGAAGGAAGGCTGTGTCGATCAGCTTGAATTCATTCGTGACCTGTGCAGTCGCAGGATCGAGCGAATCCTTAATTTTGCCGACCAGCCGTTTGATCGGACTGTAGCTTGCTCTGGCCAGAAAGCCGGATAGTGCAACACCGATCAGAATGACTAGCAGACAGATACCGAGAATCAGCTTCTGCACGACAATGGTCTTCTCATAATAGGAGCTGGCAGGCATGGCACTCATGATCTTCCAGCCTGTGGATGGAAGGGTCTCATAGGATACTACATAGGAGGTGTCATTGACCATATTGTGAAAACTTCCGCTCTCCGCAGAGGACATGAGGGCGTTGATCACCTCAGAGCCGTAAGCTTGAGTCGGCCCCTCCTGAGACAGATCGGAGATGCTGGTGCCAGAAGAATCTACTATAAACGTACTACTATATGGAGATGGCATCATATTTTGAATGATACCGTTAATGGCGCTTTCTTTGACATCAATAGCAATCATGAGATCGGCGTTCTCGCCAGATTCTTGAAAGGGGTAGCTGTGGGCATAAGTGATCAAGCCAGCATCATGGTTATCAGGCAGGCTGGATAGGGCATCAACTGGAACCGGACGGACTCCTGTCCATAGGCTACTGTGCTCGTTGCTTCGCATACCTTGGACCCAATCGGCCAGCACGCTCGAGCTACTGCCTTGATCTGCTTGATATTCAAGCCCGTAGATGGAAGAGAGCAGAATATTCTGCTTCGGATTATATAGATGAATAGCATGTACGAGGTCCGAGTTGCTGGTTACTTTGGACTTAAGCAGCTCCTGCAGATCAATGACCCTGCTCAGGTTGCTGTCCAGGGATGAATCGGCGAACCATCGCACATCAGCGTTCCTGTTCAGTGAGATATCCAGATAGATCTGCTGGACTCGCTCCAGAACAGATGTCTCAATGGTATGAGCTGTATTCTCAAGAATCATCTGATGCTTGTCGTGTAATTCTTGTTTGTAGTTATTGGAGAAGTATATATAGAAGACAGAGCAGAGCAGCAGTACAATGACAAGCACAATAGAAATGTAGGAAAATGCCAGATTGGCGAATACGGAATTCCACTTTTTCAAGATATACTCTCCCTCCCGCTGCGATTATACACCACACCTTTCAGGGCTTATACACAAGAAACTGTCGAATTTCATTAACGGAATGTAAAATTAACACCTTCATTATAGACGATATTTGCTTGGTTTTTACATAAATCTTCATAAACTAGTGAGAGCATCCCAAATTGATATAAAGGAGAAATTGTTATATTGCTGTAGAGCACGCTCCGATGCTAGATTGGGGTCGAATCGTTCGATATCCAAAAAGATGGGAGCAGACAAATTGAAAAAGAAGTCCACTCGAAAGCTAGTATCTGTGACGTTGGGATTGATGTTGCTGTCCAATGGCGTTGCCTTAAATCCTTCTTATGCTGTATCGGGCGAGTCACGGACTCCATCCACGGTTGAACTACCGGCAGCTCCGGTATGGGGGCATTTTGTAGATACCTACAAAAATAATACTTCCGTAAATAAGGAGGTCTACTCGAACCCTTCGATCGGGGTATTGTCTGGCTTCCTGGAGCTGTGGACCCCGGGGGATTCCTGGGATAACGGGACAAAGCTGAATAGTAGCGTGCTGGATGCCAACATTCAGTATGTGGTCAATACAGCTGCTACTCGCAGTGCTGCGGATGAGGAAAGAGCTTACTACGATGACCGCAGGAATCAGACGTATGGGGCTGCTGACGGTCTGGGGTCTCTATCCGAGGTGTACCGTGAGAAGTCCGGCACATATACGACGATTACCAGCATTCCGGAGAATGCCACATCGGTCAAGTACAATGATGGCAATGGCTCCAATCAGGCGGGAGACTCCAACTCTGAGCTGGGCAAGATGGTTGACCTGATCGGGAAGCTGCGCGGTAACTATGCTTCGACGACACCAGCGAAAAATTACTATAGCTATCCTAGACCGTACCGTTGGGCCAATGATACCTCCATTATCGTGCCTACACTGGTGCCTGCGATTAGTCAGACGCCAGCTACAGATGGTGGCTTCCCAAGCGGCCATACGAATGCGTCATATCTGGCTGCCCTGTCACTCGCTTATGCTGTGCCTGAGCGTTATCAGGAGCTACTGACCCGAGCCTCGGAAATGGGGAATAGCCGAATCGTTGCCGGGATGCACTCCCCGCTGGATGTAATGGGCGGACGTGTTATGGCGACGGCGCTGGCTGCAGCTACGCTGAATGACCCCGACAACGCCGAGCTAAAGAAGGCAGCGTATGATCAGGCGCATGAATTCCTGCTGACCGAAACAGGTACAGCAGAGGATCGCTTCAGCAATTATGATCAGAACAAGGCGCAATTCACTCAGCGTCTGACCTACGACTTCCCGCAGATTGCTTCGACTACGAAGCCTGTTAGCGTGCCTAAGGGTGCGGAGGTCTTGCTGGAGACTCGCCTGCCGTATCTGAGTGCGGAGCAGCGCCGCGAAGTGCTGGCTACCACGGGTCTGCCATCCGGCTACCCCGTGCTGGATGATCCAGAGGGCTGGGGACGCTTGAATCTGTTTGCAGCGGCAGACGGATACGGTGCCTTCCATAACGATGTAACGGTGACGATGGATGCCTATCAGGGTGGATTCCATGCAGAAGATCGCTGGCGCAATAACATCTCCGGCGTCGGCAAGCTGACGAAGGAGGGGGCAGGTACCCTGAAGCTGCAAGGCAGCAATACTTACTCCGGTGGTACACAGATCAATGCAGGTACCCTGGAAGGGGACTCTGCATCAGCCTTCGGTAGCGGTGATGTATTTAATAATGGGGGTACCGTTGTAGAGAATGTATATGGTGCCATGACGATTGGCGGTAACTTCACACAGACAGCCGGCAGTACTTTGGAGCTGAACCTGATTCGTTCCGATGACGTAGTCGATGTCCAAGGTACAGTCCAACTGGCAGGGGCCCTGCACGTAAAATTCGCAGATGGCTATGTACCAGGCAGAGGCTCGATTACCCTGATCACACATGGGGCTAACGAGCGGACAGGAAGCTTCGATGCCGTAACGATCACTGGCGTACCAAGTCAGTATAATGCCAAGATCGTCTATCAGACAGACAAGGTTGTGCTCTCCATCACGTCCAAGTCAAGCTCTGACAGCTCATCCGATGGCTCAGGCTCCACAGGCGGTACATCTGGTGGAACGAACAACGGGGGAACGACGACAGGCGGGACAACTACGGGTGGAACAACCAGTGGCGGAACGACTCCTGCAACTCCTACTGATAATGGTGCATCCGAGCAGCCAAGCGGCGTGAACCCGTTCCAGTCGAACGTCATTACAAGGCAAGCTGTGCTGCAGGCGATCACTGATGCCATTGCTGTGGCAAGCAACAGAACGACATCATTCAACGATACAGCTAATCATTGGGGTAGTGATACCGTTGGGACAGCGGTCAAGCTAGGAGTCGTTGATGGATACAGTGATGGTACCTTCCGCCCTGACGCCACGGTGACGAGAGCGGAGTTCGTAGCGATGATTGCCCGTGCATTTGGTCTGACAGCGGGCTCGGCTTCCACTGATTTCAAGGATACCTCTGCTCACTGGGCAGCAGGCTATATTGCAACGCTGGCGGAGAAAGACATTGTGAACGGATACGAGGATGGCAGCTTCAAGCCGAATGCGACCATCTCCCGTGCTGAAATGGTAACGATCATTTCGCGTGTGCTGAATCTTGAGGTATTGGCTACAGGTACGCCAGCCAGCTTCACGGACGTGAGCAGCAATTACTGGGCAGCGCAAGCCATCCAGCAAGCCTCGTCTGCGAATCTGGTGCAGGGGATGTCTGCATCCACCTTCGTTCCTCAGAATCATGCTACTCGTGCCGAAGCCTTGACGATCATTATCCGTGCTCTGAAGACGGATAGCTCTATTAGTGCATTAATTGAAGGGCTGTAATGATATTCAAATGAGTTAGAGAGAAGGGCCATATCACTCCGCTACGGGGAGGGATATGGTTCTTTCTTTATTTAACGGTTTTACCATACAATTTTTCTTAAAAATTTCGAAAAATTATTAAAATCTTTAAGTAATAGTGATACACTAATATCAAAATCATCCAGAAAGTTGTGTGTGAGTAGGTGACACACGGATTTGTTAGGCGACTAAGCAGGAGCGCAAGCATCCTTCCTGCAAATTGTAGGGGAGAAGGACGGTATAATGAGTAACCGAGAATTGAACACAGACGTTATTTTAATTGGTGCCGGAATTATGAGTGCAACGCTGGGAGCACTGCTAAAGGAATTAGTGCCGGAATGGTCAATATCCGTGTATGAACGGCGAGCCAGTGCAGGCGAAGAAAGCTCCAACGAATGGAATAATGCCGGTACAGGCCATTCCTCGCTGTGTGAGCTGAATTACACCGTAGAACAACCGGATGGATCTATTGATATAAGCAAGGCTATCAAGGTCAATGAAGAGTATCAATTTTCGAAGCAATTTTGGTCATATCTTGTGAGCAGCAACCGGATTTCAGATCCGCGAGACTTTATCGTACCCGTACCACATATGAGCTTTGTGCAGGGCGAACAAGATGTGATTTTTTTAAAGAAGCGTTTTGAAGCGCTTTCAGAAAATCCGTTGTTCGAAGGCATGGAATTTACAGACGACCCGGCCAAGCTGGCTGAGTGGATTCCGCTAATGATGGAGAATCGGGTAAGTAACCGACCGCTAGCAGCGACCAAGATCGACTCTGGTACAGATGTTAACTTTGGCGCTTTAACGCGCATACTATTCAAGCATCTGCAGCAGAGCAACGTGAACATTCATTATAATCATCAGATCGAAGATATAACACGGAATGCAGAAGGCCTGTGGGAGCTGAAGGTGAAAAATCTGGAAAGCGGTGTCACAGAGCGTCGCTCCGCCCGATTTGTCTTCATCGGCGGCGGTGGCGGCAGTCTTCATTTGCTCCAGAAATCGGGTATTCCAGAAGGCAGAGGAGTTGGAGGGTTCCCGGTTAGCGGGCTCTTCATGGTATGTAAGAAGCCGGAGATCGTTGCCAAGCATCGTGCCAAGGTCTATGGAAAAGCCTCCGTCGGTGCACCGCCAATGTCTGTACCGCATCTGGATACACGAGTGATCGATAAGAAGGAGCTATTGTTCTTTGGGCCTTTTGCAGGATTCTCACCCAAATTCCTGAAGTTCGGCTCTATCCTGGATCTGCTCACCTCTGTCAAGCACGATAATCTGCTGACGATGCTGGCGGCAGGTGCGAAGAACTTCCAGTTGACCAAGTATCTCATCGGGCAAGTCATGCTATCCAAGGAGCAACGCATGGAAGCTCTGCGTGAATTTGTGCCTGATGCGAAAAGTGAAGATTGGGAGCTGGTCGTCGCAGGCCAACGCGTGCAGATTATCAAGGATACGCCAGCCGGTCGCGGGACGCTTCAATTCGGTACAGAGGTCATCAGCGCAGCAGATGGCTCGATCGCTGCTCTGCTGGGAGCCTCGCCAGGTGCATCAACAGCAGTCTCCGTTATGCTGGAGGTCATTCAAAAATGCTTCCCGCAGCAGCTGCCTGCCTGGGAGGCGAAGATCAAGGAGATGATCCCGTCGTATGGGGTGTCCTTGTCCAAAAATCCGGAGCTTCTGCAGGAGATACACAGAAATACCAATCGTGCGCTGGCATTGACCAACGAAACATGGGAGCAAGAGGAGAAGAAGGCGGTCAGCAATTAATTAAATCATGCTCCATTGGGAGCGTGGATATACACATCTTAGAGGGTGTGGCACGAAGGAGGGGGGAGCCCCTCTTTTTTGTTGTTTCTTCAATATTATTGATATGATGGTTGGAGTGACGAGCAATTCTAGAACGGTTAGTGACGATTATGCTGATTATAATTAGTCACGTTGGTGTGCTCATCCTACGTCACGGCTGCCTGCCGTATGGTGCATGAAATGTCGGAAAGGGCGACATTGCCTTTGCTATGCTTGATTAGGGAGGTGCTGACATGGATTCATTGGGGCAATTGAACAAAGCGTTGGATTACATTGAGGCGAATTTGACAGAGTCTGTGGATTATAAGGAGGCGGCCAAGATCGCCTGCTGCTCTGAATACCACTTTACACGAATGTTCTCATTTCTTGCGGGTATACCTCTGTCCGAATATATTCGGCGGCGACGCCTGACACTGGCTGCTTCGGAGCTAAGCCGGGGGAACAACAGAATCATAGATGTTGCGTTGAAGTATGGATATACCTCGCCAGACTCCTTTACGAGAGCCTTCCAGGTCTTGCATGGTATCACGCCCTCGGAAGCCAGAGTTCATGGTCAGCCGCTGAAAGCCTTCCCGAGAATGACATTTCAGTTAACGATCAGAGGAGGCAGTGAGATGAACTATCGTTTGGAAGACAAGGAAGCTTTTCGCATTGTAGGAATCAGGAAAAGGGTCCCGATCCAATTTCACGGTGTCAACCCTGAGATCGCCGCCATGTATGCGACCTTGACACCTGCATGGATTGCCGAGATCAAGGAGCTGTCAAATATGGAACCAGCAGGACTAATTAGTGCATCTATTCATTTCAGTGATGGACGAATGGAAGAGAAGGGAGAACTCGATCATTATATTGGTGCCGCCACGACAGAGCATGCGCCAGAGGGAATGGATCATGTCGAAGTGTCTCCCTCTACGTGGGCTGTTTTTACGGCGGTGGGCCCTTTTCCATCAGCACTTCAGGAGACTTGGGGAAGAATCTACGCTGAATGGTTCCCGTCCTCGGATTATGAGCTGAGCGAGGGGCCGGAGATGCTCTGGAATGAGCACAAGGATACTTCTTCGCCTAACTACAAAAGTGAGATATGGATTCCTGTTCGCAAAAAACGTCAGCAGTAGCTCTATCCTGCATAGCGGTATAGCAACATCAATTGCGCTCATTCCACGAGGGATGGGCGTTTTGGCATGCTCGTGCACTCATGGATCGTAGCTGTATTCCTGCTGTGGTGGTAGCTTCTGCATGTCTGGGCTCTGTGAGGCTGCAAGGTACTAGTCGTTATAAAATGTTCTGAAGAATTGGCAGGGGGATATGAATGTGTCATGGCGGTCTATTAGATACCCAAGCCTTCCTACGAAATATGCATAGTATATAGAGAACTCAAAAAGAACCAGAGTTCGACAAGCGAAGTCTAATCATGGGGGGGAGATGGGATGAAAGGGTTAATCTTGTGTGCCGGACGCGGGACAAGACTCCAGCCTTCCACGTATACCAAGCCCAAGTGCATGTTGCCTGTCAATGGAGAGTATATTCTGGTATCAATCATCAAGCGACTGATTGCTGTGGGAATTAGTGAGATTGGCATCGTGGTAAGCCCTTTACAGAGCGAAATTCAAGAGACGATCGGGACGGGGGAGCGCTGGAACGCATCGATCACCTACCTCCAGCAAAAAGAAGCGAAGGGATTGGCGGATGCCGTCAGATGTGCGCAGTCATTTGTAGCGGACTCACCCTTTTTGTTGATGCTTGGCGACAATGTGTACGATGGGGAACTGTTGCCACTGATTCAATCGCTGGAGAACAGGAAGGCGGCGGCTTCCATATTGCTGCAGCAGGTGAAGGACCCGCGTCAATTCGGGGTAGCGGTCGTCCGGGAGGGACGGATCATTCATCTTGAAGAGAAGCCTAGTGTTCCCCAGTCTGATCTGGCTATCATCGGTGTGTATGCCCTGACTGCGGCGATCTGGCCAGCCATTGAGCAACTGAAGCCATCTGCACGCGGTGAATACGAGATGACTGACGCGATCCAACGGCTGATTGCAGGGGACAAGCATGTAGCTTACAGTATTACTTCAGCTCGATTTTTTGATATAGGTACACATGAACGTTGGCTTGAGGCCAACCAGTATACAATGGATCAGGACCCTGATAATTTTACGAGACCAGCCCATCTGGACCCTTCAGTGCAGTGTATACCTCCAGTCAGAGTTGATCCGACGGCCCGTATCACGAACAGCGTCATCGGGCCTTATGTCTATGTTGGGCCAAGCAGTATTGTCGAGCATAGCATTCTGAAGAACAGTATTCTGACCGAGCAAGTGGAGCTGTCCCATATTCATGCAGAAGATAGTGTATTCGGGTCTCGCGTACGGCTAAAGGAACAGACAACCCAAGCAAGTCCTGCGCGTCATATCTTGGGAGATCAGGCGACGGTCACCAGAAGCCCATCCAATGTGAAGGATGGTTCAAAATAAACCGGGCATGCCTTGGGGATGAGTCCAATCCAGTGCTGGGGATACACATACCCTAAAGTATTCTAATGCATTAGACCATTATGCAAAAGAAAACTTCCAAGGGGTAGGTGATCCTGAGCATGGTTGAGTTGGTATTAACGCTCAATGATAAAGACGGGAGCTACACGAAGCATGCAGGCGTAGTGCTTGCATCCGTGTTCTCCCACACCCAGCAGACACTGAATGTACACATTGCGCATGATGACACCGTTAGTGAAGAGAATATTTCGAAACTGATCCAGTTGGCAGAGGACTTCGGTCATAACATTTACTTTTATCGTGTAGAGATCCCGGAGGATCTTAGGGCTGTAGCGGCCACTGTAAAGAAGATTAACTACTGGACGATGGCGAGCATGTTCCGGCTGCTGTTCACGAACTTTATCGAGGCAGAGCGCGTGATCTATCTGGATTGTGATATTCTGGTCAGTCTGGACATCAATGAGCTATGGAGTATTGATCTCGGCAATCGCTACCTCGGTGCTGTTCTGGACCAAGGGGCCAACATGCAGGAATACTGTGCTTCCATAGGTCTAAACGGAGCGCGGTATTTTAACTCCGGGGTGATCCTGTTCCATCTGGATAACATCCGCAATCATCCGAGCTGGTATCAAGAAGTGCTTCAATTCATGCAGAGATACCCACTCATGAGATTGCCGGATCAGGATATCCTGAATGCGGTGTATGGTCCCAATTATCTGACACTGGCTAAACGATTCAATACCTTCGCCTATGATGAGCTGGATCTGAGCAATAAGATTGTTCACTTCGCCGGCGATTCGAAATGGTGGGAGCCCGACTCTCCAGCATTTCCATTGTATAATCACTTCTTATCCATGACGCCATGGGGTAAGGAGCTGCCGGCAGCCGAAGGAGTTCATACAGATCAGGCTGTTGTCCCTGTGGATGCACCTTCAAAAGTTGTACATCTTGTGGGAGAGTCGACGCCTGAAGCTCAGCAGGAAGCACATCATGCTGCAGTACAGCAGGCTGAAGTGCAGCACGCCGCAGCACATCTCGCTGAAGTCCAGCAGATTGAAGTCCAGCACGCCGCAGCGCATCATGAAGCAGTGCAGCAGATTGAAGTCCAGCATGCCGCAGCGCATCATGAAGCAGTGCAGCAGATTGAAGTCCAGCATGCCGCAGCGCATCATGAAGCAGTGCAGCAGATTGAAGTCCAGCATGCCGCAGCGCATCATGAAGCAGTGCAGCAGATTGAAGTCCAGCATGCCGCAGCGCATCATGAAGCAGTGCAGCAGATTGAAGTCCAGCACGCAGTAGCGCACCATGCCGCAGTACAACAAGCTGAAGCGCACCATGGTGCAATACAGCAAGCTGAAGCACAGCAAGCAACAGCAAGACATGAAGCAGCACAACATATAGTAGCTCAACATGCAGCGCAGCAAGCGGCAGCATACCACGCAGCCGTACAGCATGAAGCAGCCCATCAAGAAGCCGCACCGCTGGTAGCAGCCCAGCATGAGGCCTATCATGCAGCTGTCGAGCACGTAGAAGAGCATGCTGCGGATGTGCACCATGCAGAGGCACAGCCTGTGGAAGCAAGAGCAACCATACAGCCAGCGCCTGTGCTGCCACTTCAGCCGCTCTCCATCGGGGTGAAGCCGCGAGTGGAGAAGAGATGTCCGGTGAAGCGGCATAGACTACTGTATGGCAAAGCACGGCGCTTGAAGATCAAATGGAGAAGAAAGAAATGGCTTCGTGCCAAAGCTCGTCGCTACGCGCGATCCCGTTCTGGCAAAGCCTTGGTAGTCGTGCGCCTGGGGCTGCTCAAGCGTCTGTATGCGAAGAAGAGAGCCATGCAAATTAGACAGCAGAAGCTGCAGAAGTGTGCATTGCGATCGCGTAGAAGCAAGTGTGCCCGACATTAATCAGTGAGGTTAGTGCCGCTGAATGAAGCATGACTCCCACGTCTTCAAGATACTGGCATATTGCTCGTGGTCAGGTTTGGCAAACGGCACACGCTCGATAACTTGCCGAATCACAGTAAAGAGGTCACTCTTCAGCTGCTCATCGCTGGTGTAGGGGGCTATACCTGCCGCATACTGAAAATAAGCATCGCGAGTAGGGAGTTCCTTCATTTCACCAGGCAATAAATCGTTGTCATCCGTAGCCATGATCAATACGGCCTCACCGAACGGTGAGGCCATTTCGACTTGCTCCAGCTTGTCCATTAAGCCCATCAACTCGGGAGTGATTCGGCGGTAGGCTTTCGTGTATGCTCTGTTTTTGGACACAACAGCGATAGAAAATTTAATGGTAGTTCCCTCCTGAAAAAAGAGATTTGGATGCCGTATAATAAAAATTATAGAAATTTGGGATGGACGCGGCAAGGCTCAAGGTATAATGAAGAAGTGAAAATAGGTTAAAAGATATTAAAAGAAGCTAAAGAAGCTAAAAGAAACTAAAGAAGCTAAAAGAAGGGTGGATACCACATCTATGGAACCTCAATTCATCAGTTACAGGTTGGAGAGCGACGGTACAACCTACACGAATGAGAATATTAACGCCTCACTGATTACCGAGTTAATTACCAATCTCGATCTACAGGAATACGTTGTGCTGGCGCCGTCCAGACCGATAGGGAATAGCATATATCTGCAAAGTGCCTTTATGCATGACGAAGGTCGACTAGTAGTAGAAACCCGACTGCAATATGAAGATGGTAGCTTCAAGCATTATAGTCACATCACAGATGATCCTCAAGAAATTATCCCTCTCTTCCTTGATTATTGGGGACAAGAGAAGCTTCCGAATCTCGATGGCTGGCAGGATATCACGCATGAATTTTAATTAGGAAATATAGACAAATATATATTTATATGAAAGTCTTTCACTAACCTTGTCCTAATTGATTGCATAAGCACACAAAATGTTGTGATTGTCTCATGTTGCCGTAGCGACAGGTCTGATATAGTGAAAGCGCAGTTCAAATTGAAAGCGCTTCATATACATAGAGGGTGCTGCGCTCAACAAGACGGTGAGAGGGGATATGCGAATGAGAACAACTAGACAGGCCTGGTCGTTGCTACTGGTCGTGGCCATGGTGCTGAGCATGTGGTCATGGCGGCAGGCGCCTACGGCTGCGGCAGGAGAGGCATGGAGTGTGGCAAACGGAGGGTTCGAGACGGATTGGTGGGCCGATGCCTCATGGCAGGTGACCCCATCAGATTGGGGACAGGTGAGCATCGAGCGCTACAATTATGCCGATGATTCCTTCATGACACCGTATGAGGACACTTATGCATTCAAATATTGGATTAAGGATACAGCGTCAGTCCAACAGGATATTACGATTAGTCAGACGCTGTTGGATGTGCCGGCAGGCAGCTATGAGCTGTCAGTGCATTCCATGGGCGGCGATGGCGAGCAGGCAGGTCAGCTGCAGATTTTTGCCGATGGGGACAGCAGCAGTGTTGCTCCTACTACTGGCTACAACCAGTGGGGAGCGGTGGCGCTCAAGTTCGTGCTGACCGAGGATGCTCCGCAGCTGAGCATTGGCGCGAAGATCAGTGGTCTACCAGAGGCTTGGGGCTATCTGGACGGCTTCGAATTGAAGCAAGTGAGTACGGATACGAGCCAGCCAGTGCAGGCAGATATCTTTGTGAAGAAGGTTGAGGGGCTGAAGTCTGATTTCATCAAAGGTGTGGATATATCGAGCGTGATTGCTCTGGAGCAGAGTGGGGTCCGCTTCTACAACGAGGAAGGGCTGCAGCAGGATCTGTTCCAGACGTTCCAGGAATCTGGCGTGAACTACGTCCGGGTGCGTATTTGGAACGATCCGTATGATACTGCAGGTCGGGGCTATGGCGGAGGTAATAATGATCTGGCCAAGGCCATTGAGATGGGTAAGCGAGCTACTGCGAATGGAATGAAGGTTCTGGTAGACTTCCACTATTCTGATTTCTGGGCCGATCCGGCCAAGCAGCATGTGCCGAAGGCGTGGACAGGCTTGTCCTTTGCTGAGAAGGAGCAGGCTCTGTACGATTTCACCAAGCATAGTCTGGAGCAGCTGCTCGCAGAGGGCGTAGATGTCGGTATGGTGCAGGTCGGCAACGAGACGAACAAGTCGTTCGTGGGCGAGACGGATTGGGCGAAGATCAGTGCTTTGTTCAATAAAGGAAGTCAGGCCGTAAGGTTGGTCGATCCGAATATTCTAATTGCGTTACATTTTGCCAATCCAGAGTCGTCTGGTCGCTATGAATCCTATGCCAAGGCTCTGGCAGATCATCAAGTAGATTACGATGTATTCGCCAGCTCCTACTATCCGTTCTGGCACGGTTCACTGAGCAACCTTACGTCTGTGCTGAAGCACGTGGCAGACACCTATGGCAAGCAGGTCATGGTCGCAGAGACGTCCTACGCCTATACGGCGGAGGAAGGAGACGGACATGGGAATACTGCGCCAAAAAGCTCAGGTCAGACGTTGAACTACCCGATCACGGTACAGGGACAGGCGAACTCTGTCCGGGATGTGATTGAGGCAGTTGCCAAGGTAGGTGATGCAGGGATCGGTGTATTTTATTGGGAGCCAGCCTGGCTGCCAGTCGGACCGAAGGAGAACCTTGAGCAGAACAAGCTGTTATGGGAGCAATATGGCTCGGGCTGGGCAACCAGCTATGCATCCGAGTACGATCCTGACGATGCAGGCAAATGGTATGGCGGCAGTGCGGTTGATAACCAGGCATTGTTTGACTTTACAGGCCATCCGTTGCCATCCATTAATGTGTTCAAGTATGTAAATACCGGAGCAGTGGCTCCACTAAAGGTAGACGGGGTCAAGGACGTGTTGCTTACTGTTCATGATGGTGAACCCGTAACCCTGCCAAGTGTGGTCACAGCCACCTATAATGATGGCAGCACTGGCAAGCTCACGGTAGTGTGGGATCAGGATGCGTTATCTCAGGCTCTGAGCAAGGGGGCAGGTAGCTATACCATTCCAGGGACCGCAAAAGGTGGATATCCAGTGCAGGCACAGCTGGAGATTCTTCGACAGAATCTGCTGAGTAATGGTGGTTTCGAGCAGAGCGACCGAAGCATGTGGGAGATCACGTATGGTGCTGGATTAGCAGCGCATACGGATTATCAGCATAAAGCAGCCGATGCAAAGTCAGGGGAATATTCCTTGCACTTCAATTCAGATCAAGCTGTGGATTTCCAAGTACAACAGACAGTCACTGGTCTGAAACCGGGATACTATGATGTCTCCATGTTCATCCAGGGAGGCAATGCGAATAACGCAGACATGAAGCTGTTCGTAGAGAGCGGAGAACAGAAGCTGGAGGCGGCAACAGGAGTGAGTGGCTGGGTACAGTGGGATCAGCCAGAGCTTCGTGATGTGAAGGTAACGGATGGCACACTCACGGTTGGTGCGCGGATCCGGGCAGATGGTGGAGCATGGGGAACGCTGGATGATTTCTATCTTACGTTCGCTAGAGAATTGGAGGGTGCAGGTTCAGGTGAGGGAGAAGGTCCTGAGCCGAACCCGAACCCAACACCGAACCCAACACCGAACCCAACACCGAACCCAACACCGAACCCAACACCGAACCCAACACCGAACCCAACACCGAGTCCGACTCCTACGCCTTCTGAAGGCTCTAAGGATCGCTCGTCCTCTGGTGGCGGAGTGTCCGCTCCAAGTGAGCAGGTGAAGGTCCAGGTTGATAACGGCTCGAACGGCTTGTCATCGCTCGCTAATGTGACGATTGAGCGCTCCACACAGGCGGATGGCACCAAGAAGGACAAGCTCACTTACCAAGCAGCTCAGGCAGTTGAAGCTGTAGCAGCACTGAGCAAGGACAAGAGCACAGGGCAGCCGGGTATCCGGCTGGTGCTGCCAGATCCCAAGGATGAGGTATCCGAGCTGGAGTTCAATCTGCCAGTAGATACGGCCCGGACGCTGGCGACTGGGGAGCTTAGTCTTGAATTGCACATGAATGCCGTGCGCCTTATTCTTCCAGCCTCCACACTGGCTGCATTGAATGGAGATCGTCAGATGACATTCAAGCCGATCAAGAACGAGACTGCCATTCGAGAGCTCTCGAATCGTGCGAAGCAAGAGCGTATCGTGCAAGCTGCCGCAGGGCAAGGTGAGGTAAGCGTTATTGGTCGCCCTGTTACCATAGATACGAATATTCAAGGACAACAGGTGGAACTGGTACTACCACTGTCACAGCAGTCGCTTCCGGCTGCTGGAGAAGCGCGTGAGGCGTTCCTCAGCAAGCTGGTCGTGTATGTGGAGCATAGTGATGGCACCAAGGAACTGGTACAGCCAACTATTGTACAAGCAGGCGATGTACCTACGGGTCTTGCCTTTACCGTGAACCGCTTCAGTACCTTTGCCCTGCTGTATTTGGAGCAAGGTGAACAAGCGGGTACAGAACAGGCTAATGAAGGACAGACAAGCTCACAGCCGTATATGCAGGGTTATCCGGATGGTACCTTCCGTCCAGACCACACTGTGTCACGGGCGGAGCTGGCCGCTATTCTGTTCCGTCTAAGCACAGGGCAGGAAGAGCAGCTTATCTCCTCTTCTACGGCGAACCAAAGTGTAAGCTATGCTGATGTAGCACAAGCAAGCTGGGCATCGGAGCCGATTGCAGCCGTGACAGCAGCAGGGTGGATGAAGGGCTACAACGAAACGGCCTTCGGACCTGAACGTCCGGTGACGAGAGCCGAGATGGCAGCCGTGCTCGCTCGTTGGGCGAAGCTGGACGGGGAAGCCACGGCTTCGTTCCCCGATGCAGTTGGGCACTGGGCACAGGCTGATATCGCACTTGTGCAGCAAGCGGGCTACATTCAGGGCATGCCTGACGGTACCTTCCGTCCAGACCAGACCCTGAGCCGGGCCGAAGCTGTCACGTTGTTCAACAGGGTACTCAAGCTGGAGGCTGCAGGCGATGCAGCTACTTCTCCATGGTCGGATGTGCCGTCCAGACATTGGGCTTCTGCGGATATTGTCACAGCGACAACCGAGTAGGACTAAGCAGGCTTGGACTAGATGTAGTTATATATTTGAAATAGTTTGAACCTTGGTTTCAGACCAAGATAGTAGATGAGAATCCCCTTACAGAAGACGGTATCCTGAGAGCTATGGAGCTCAGGTACGGTTGAATGCAAGGGGATTTTGTTCATATCAACAATACGGGCCGGCAAGCTGGCTCTATTTCTAGTTGAGCACTTGAAGCTGAATGATTGAATCTAGTTATAGATACACGGATCAGTATATTGGTGAATATATTCACATGAAAGTGGAAGTAAGCTATACTTCTTCTATAAAATAAGCAATACAGGGATAGATTGTAGCGAGTTGACCTTGCCCCATAAGCTCTAGCGGGTCTTTACTAGGGCGGGAATTGTACATTGCCGCCTGTTTTCATATAGTATGTGTAATAACTATGTATTCAGGATACGCCTAGTCGCAGAAGGAGGATAAAATATGAAGTCAATCACCGTGCAGAAATTAATCGACACGTTCAAATTGGAGGTGCTTGCGGGAGCCAGTCGTCTGGATCGCACGGTTACGCGTCCACGTACGCATAGGCCAGGTCTGGAGTTTGTTGGTTACTTCGATTTTTTTCCTATGGAACGAGTACAGGTGCTCGGGCGTAAGGAAATCACCTATCTACTAACGCTTAGTGTAGAGGAACGCAAGCTACATATCGGAAATATTGTCAAATATCATCCGCCATGCTTCATTGTCACGACGGGACAGCAGGAGATCCCATACCTGCAGCTATTCTGCGATCAGGAAGGCATCCCCCTGCTGCGTACATCCGAGACGACGACTGAGTTCATGCCGAAGCTGGATAGCTATCTGGTGAAGGCTCTAGCTCCTGAAATGGCAATCCACGGCGTATGCGTCAATGTCTCGGGCATCGGCATCCTGCTTAGAGGTAAGTCCGGCATCGGCAAGAGTGAGACGACCCATACCCTTATCCGTCGTGGTCATCGCTTCGTGGCGGATGATATTGTGGTCTTGAAGAAGCTAGGACCTGAGACGCTGCTGGGAACACACAATGAGACGACCCGCGAATTCTTGGCGCTACGTAGTATTGGGCTGATTAATGTCGTCAGGCAATATGGGCGGAAGGCATTCCAGGATGAGACGCGTATTGTGCTCGATATCGAGCTATCTCCATGGCGGGAAAATGCACTCAATAACGAACTTGAGGTCGTACCACAGTTCACGGAATATCTGGGTGTCCAGATCCCTCATATTGAGGTCCAGCTTCAGCCAGGACGTGATGTAGCGGGATTGATTGAGGCTGCGGCCAACAATTGGTATCTCAAGCAGCTAGGCTATAGTGCGGCTGAAGAATTCATGCAACGAATTCATGACGGAATGCAGTCCTAAGCGCTGTAGATATGGCTTGGTATAGCCGTGTCACTCTGATGTAGCCCAATAAATCCCCAATATGTCCACGGCTGTAGCCTGTAATGGTTCATATATTTCAGCCGATTATCTTGGCCAATGTTAATTGTGCAGTTGGATTGGAGGAGTCATAAGAATGAATAGAAGGCACAGGCCAGCGATGATTCAGTGGCATCTGGATCCAGCTCGTTTTCCTGACGGTGAATGGCTCCTGGACATGATTGTTTTGCTTGGTGACCATGAGAATCGTCAGGATGGCAGGTCTGTGGGTGGCTCCTGGACAGTACTAGTACGAGTTATGGAGCGCAGCGAAGGTACATGGGATACATTCGGAGATGTCGCCTTTATTACGGACGAGGCGCCGTGGCACCTCTTGACTCCGGGCTTTACTTTCGAGTTGTGGGCGGGACGTGATATTGCAACGGTCACCGTCATGTAAGCACAGGGATGCCCAATGAATGAACCAGCTGAGGGCATCCGCTGAGTGTGTATTTTTTAACCTTCTCTTGAAAATAATTTATGACGTTGGAGGAGAGTGAAAAATGCTATTCGAGTATTTCGTCTGCGGAGCCAGCCACACCATCCCAGTCCCCCGATATACGTTGACCAGTCCTTCACCAGACATAGCTGATCCTAACCGGGTCTTACCGGATTTCTCGACACTGAAGTCCAAGGAATGCGACCACATGATGGCAAAGTCACCATCCACCTTCAGCACATCATTCTGCAGCTCGACGACTACAGCCTCTTCGGTTGGGATCGCTACTTCCACGGCTAGTACGCCTCTACCTCGGGCACTAAGATTGAACAACCCCTCTCCGCCCAAGGCGGCAGAGGATAGCGTCTTGCGCGCGACGACAGACAGCTTAAGCGAATTCTCACACGCCAGGAAAATACCATCCTCCATGACAATTTCATCGTTATCCACATCAATCAGCCATATGTATTTATAGGTGGTCTCTGTCAGGATTGTGCCATTGCCCCGGTAGACTGGCTTGACAGCACTGGTCCCCGTCACTTTGCTTGATATGAGATTTCGTACCAGGCCTCCTACGCCCTGCACACCAGAGGTCATCTCAATGTTACCGACCATGTATTGCATAGCTCCTGAATTCAGAGTCACTTCATTGTTGTTGAGTTCGATCATGAGCTGCTTGCTGCGCATATTACTTTTGCTCATGAAGAAATTGGACTGTGCCTCAGCCAGTGTTGTGCTGCTCAAATCCTCTTTATATTCTATGACTGCAAAGCCGCCAATCTCTTGCTTAATCACAACATTTGGATTATCTTTCAGGTTGTTAATGGTGTATGCCATATATGCTCTTCCCCTGTCTGAAATAATGTGAGTCCATGCTATTCAAAGCTTGTTCTAGGGCTTCTAGGGCTTCCATCCCTTGTCTACCAACAAGCCAGTAACCTGACATTTCTGACATGTGTGCCTGTTCTGAATTTGAACGCTTAACCCACCTCGCCTCTTCACATATTTACCACTCACCCCAGATTATAACGCCTTCCAGATTATAATGAACCAGAATTCCTATATGTTCCTGCTGTTATTTTTGAAATGGACAAATTCACTGTGGCATTACCACTGCTTAATAATAGAAACGTTTGACACATGTAAATTAGTTAAGGGCTCCTTTTTCATTTCATTTTATGCTCCCTGCGTAGCAGATAGATGAAGTAAGGTGCACCAATGATGGCGATCACGATTCCGACCGGGATCTCGCGCGGGATCAAGACAGTCCGACCTACCCAATCACCCAGTAGCATCAGATCGGCTCCAATCACTGCCGCCACAGGCAGACGCCATTGATTGCGGGCCCCGACCAGTGCTCTGGCGATATGAGGAGCCAGCAGACCGATGAAGCTGACCGCGCCAACAGCGGAGACGGCCACCCCTGCCAGGGTAACGGATAGCAGCATCAGCCACAGACGTTCTTTGCGCACGAACAATCCCAGTGACTGGCTGAGATCGTCTCCAATCTGCAGAATATTCAGCTTTCGAGCTTGGAGCCATACGATTGCAAGCATTAATATGATCAGCGGAGCGAGGGGAGTTAACTGATCCCACCCTCTCCCCCACAGACTCCCTGACATCCACAGCAGCGCCATATTCACATTGGCTGGATGAGTCACCATGAAATACTGAATGCCAGCCTGGAACACGGCACCGACGGCGACTCCGACCAGAGCAAGCGACGCCGGAGACAGTGTGAGTCTACGGCTAGTCAGGATTAGAATCAGGAAGGACAGCATGGCTCCGGCAAAGGCGGCTACAGGCATCCATTGTGCAGCCGCGCCCGGAAGCAAGAAGATCAGTGCCACGGCGGCAAAGCTTGCTCCCTGTGTTATACCAATCACGTCAGGACTCGCAAGTGGATTGCGGAGCAGCGATTGCAGAATAGCACCAGCTACCGCAAGACCTGCGCCAGCGCAGATTGCGACCAGTACCCGGGGCAGGCGAAGCTCATGCACGATAAAATAGGACGGGCTCTGCGGTTCTGTTAGTCCGCTAAGAACCTGTGGTGCAGTGATAGGTACTACTCCTGCTGCAATCGAGAGCCAACATAGCAGCACCATTAATACGAGACCGCCGATAAGCAGTATGCCTCTCTTCATCCTTTACCTCCTCCTTGGCGACGAGCTAGATAAATGAAGGCAGGAGCTCCGACAAGTGCCGTTACGATACCTACTGGTGATTCGAACGGGAAAGCAATCCAGCGGCTAATGACATCGGCCAGCAGCAGCAGAATGCTGCCCAGCAGGATCGTGAATGGAGCAAGCAAGGTTAGTCTGCTGCTCTTGCCAAGCAATGCCCTCGCGATATGCGGAACGATGAGGCAGACGAAGCTGATTGGCCCACAGATGGCGACTGCCGAGCCAGCGAGCAGCACTACGAGCAGCATGACCCCGGCTCGGACAGCTTGAAGCCTCGTGCCAAGTCCGACAGCGACCTCATCATCCAGTTCTAGCATGCGCAGCGAGGGTAGCAGGCACACAAGGATGATTAGTGCCCCGCACAGGATAGGAAGCAGCAGTTGTATATGCTGCCAGCTGGCATGATTCACGGAGCCTACTAGCCAGACGATCATACTCTCTGTTGAGTATTGATTTAGGATCATGGCTCCTTCGGTCAACGCAGCGAACAGAAAATGCACCGAGATACCCGCCAGTGCAAGTGTAACGGTTCGCCGGGGACCGCTTCCAGCCAAGGACCAGACGGTTAATGCACCGACGGTAGCTCCTACGAACGCTAGACCGATTGAGGATAGCAGACTGGTGACTGGCAGGAACAGGAGCCCTCCTACCACCGCCAGTGAAGCCCCTGCATTAATGCCGAACACATGTGGAGAGGCGAGTGGATTCTTAGTTACTAGTTGAGTGAGTAGGCCCGCTAGTGCGAGTATTCCACCGACGATGCTCGCTAGAATGGCCCTCGGCAGCCTAAGCGTACTGATATATAGATGCTCCTTGGACGTTGGATCAGCATGCAAAATGGCTTCAAAGATGGTTCGCCACTGAATCTGAGCAGGTCCGACCTTGAGACTGATCAGGAAGCAGATGATGAGTAGCACGAAGCTGCCGAAAAACAGAAGCAGCAGAACCGCTACGCGGTTCTGCTCTTGCTTGGCATGATGGGTATGTGTTGCGTCGCTCATCTTATTGACCCAAGCTTGTCGTAATGTCAGTCATGATCTGCTCCGATCCAAGCAAGCCACGGGACAAAGACCAGTTGCGCCGCTCTACCGTGAAGATGCGATTGTGACTTGCAGCATCGACTTTACTCCACAGCGGATTTTTCTCCCATTCATTGACAACGGTTACTTCCTCGGTCGGCATCAAGAACAGCACCTCAGGATTCAATTCTACAAGCTGTTCAAGTGTCAGCTCAGGATAGGACTTCTCGTTCTGCAGAGGATCGGTGAAGCCCAGGAGCTTGACGATAGAGCCGGTATACGAATGATCCGAGTGGCCGAAGAAGCCTTTGGGATTCACGACAGCTGGAAGCACAGTAAGGCCTGAAGTGGACAACTTCTGCTTGGCACCCTTCACGAGCTCGTCATGCTTCTGCAGGCGTTCTGCCCCCTCCTTCTCTTTGCCTACAGCCTTGGCAATGATATCAAAGTTCTTTAGCATCTGATCATAGTCTGCCTGGAAATCATCCAGCACCAGAACAGGTGCAATTTGTTCCAGCTGAGACAATGCTGCACTGTGTTTGTTAATGTCAGCAATGATGAGATCCGGCTGTACAGAGCTGATCAATTCAATATTGGGCTCATAGCGTGAGCCAAGTGAGGTGTACTGGCCCAGTTGATCCTTGACGCTATCCATGAACAGCTCCGGTGTGCCGTCATCAGCAATGCCTACAGGTTGCACACCCAGCGATACCAGCATATCCGTAAAGCTGAAATCCATGGATACAATCCGCTCGGGTACCTTGTCCAGCTTCACCTTCCCCCGTACATCCTGTATAGTAATGGAACCGGCAGCCGTGCCTGATTCGGTAGTGGCCGCTGATTCTGAATCGGTATGATTTGAGCCTGCAGTAGAACCTGTATTACTTGCCTGACCACAAGCTGCGAGACTTACCGCAAGAATGAGGATTAGACTTAAAGAAAAGAAGTGTTTGATACGATGCAGCATGATGCTCCCCCTTGATAATGATAATTATTATCGGTAATTTTAACACTTCATTTTCTGATTATACATGTCTGAATCCACGATTCATCATGCTGAATTATTCGATTTCTTGAAGCTGCTGTATATACTGGGTCGGGCTGCTCCCCGTGACTTCCTTGAATGTACGACTGAAATGAAAATAATCGTTAAATCCGACGCTGTGTGCTGCCTTCTTGGCAGACGTCTCCCCCTGCGCGAACAGTTGCTTTGCTCGCTCCACGCGGAGCCGTTTGAGGTAGCCGCTCACTGTAAGGCCTGTCTTTTCCTTGAATAAGACACTGTAATGTCCCTTGCTAAGGCCTGTCCGCTCCGCCAGCATAGGCAGTGTCAGCTTAAGCATATAGTGCTCCTCGATATATTGAATGGACTTCTCCATCTGCGAACCCGAGGCTCGTAGCTCTCCACTTAACTGGCTCTCGTACATACAGAAGCTTAGAATTCGCTCCAGCATCATGCGGTTGCGGAATTGCTGTGTCTCCACCTCATCCTTATTTTGTTCCGGTGGATTCTCCTGAGCTTGCAGTAGCCCATCGACCATATATCTGACCTTCACATCGCTTAAGAGACGTTGGGGTCCGTTCCAGTCCCAAGGCGCATGCTCTGGTAAAATTCGATACACAATGACGGTATATTCTGCTGTTCGTCCCGCCGGGATTCGGACCTCAAGCGTTCCAGCTCCTGAGTGGCAGGCGTATCCATGGGATATTGGTATGGACTCCCCCGTCTCCGTCACCATTATTAGGTACCCCTGCAGCACAATGATCAGCTTCTCATATCCCGTCTCAGGTATGATTGTACAAGGCTCATGGAACATTTCTATGTGCTCAAATACCGGGATGACTGCGTTTAGCTGCTCAAAGCTCATGAAAATTCCCCTTTTATATATTTTGCAGTAATTCATATGTGTTCTTAATATAGCATGACTTATGGCTGTTATTTAGCTAATTGTCGACATATGAGGAAGCTGATTTATTTCGTTTTAATAAAGGATTTGACATTTGATCGAGTTGTAACTAGAATGGTTATAACGGTGGTGATCTTAATGAAACAAATTAGCAGCAGGTTCTCGATCGCCGTCCATATT
The DNA here is from genome assembly GCF_000377505.1 of Paenibacillus massiliensis 2301065 = DSM 16942. Taxonomy (GTDB): domain Bacteria; phylum Bacillota; class Bacilli; order Paenibacillales; family Paenibacillaceae; genus Paenibacillus; species Paenibacillus massiliensis. The sequence goes on from NZ_KB898186.1 coordinate 180,142, forward strand.
CTGTCCTATGTCTCATGCATGCCTGAACAGTGCACAGGGGATGATATTGCTGATAGTGTGAACTGCAATCCGGTCATTGTACGCAAGATTATGGGAATGCTGAAGAAGGCTGGGCTTGTCGAGGTCCGTGCAGGTATTGGCGGAGCACATTTGACCAAGTCTCCTGAGGAGATTACCCTTCTCGATGTATATCGTGCTGTGGATGTTGCGGAGAATAATCAGCTATTTGGCTTCCATAACCCGGTACCAGCGTGTCCTGTAGGCCATGCGGTGAATACGGAATTAAGCATGCATTTGAAAGCGGCTCAGGATGCGATGGAGCAACGCTTGAATCAGGTTACGATCCAGCACATTATAGCTCAGCCACAGCTACTATAGCGTTCGAGAACGAACATAAGAGGATGGCTGTTTGTGGTGTGTCACACGATATCGGAGAGTGAGTGCTCCAGAGCTTACTCTCTGGTATCTTTTTATAGATGCTCATCAATGAGCCTTTTTTTAACCCCACGTTGTAACTGTATGTGTTATAACTATTTTTGTTACGACGTGGTGATATATACAATAACAATCTCAGATGAATATGGAGGAAATGAACATGGCAAAATTGTTAGTAACAGGAGCAACAGGAAAACTGGGAGCATTGGTGGTTGAGTCCCTACTAAAATGGGTGGAGGCTAAGGATCTGGCGGTCAGCGTACGTGATCCTAAGAAGGCTGAGCATCTAAGCAAGCTGGGTATTGATGTGCGTCAAGGGGACTTCACCGAGCCGGAATCACTGCGTGCTGCATTTGCGGGTATTGATCGTCTTCTCCTGATCTCCAGCGCTAGCGGCGATCGGATTGCGCAGCATAAAGCGGCTGTTGATGCAGCTAAAGCAGCAGGCGTTCAATTCATTGCCTACACCAGCGTAGCTAAGGCCCAAGAGAGCGGGCTGTTCCTGGCACCGGATCATCGGGAGACAGAGAATGCAATTCGTGAGTCAGGCATCACTTATGCTATTTTGCGCAACAACTGGTATTTGGAAAATGAGGCTAGCACCATTCAGGCTGCACTGCAGGGAGCCCCATGGCTGACTTCTGCTGGCAGCGGTAAGGTGAGTTGGGCTGCACGGCGTGATTATGCTGAGGCTGCTGCTAAGGTGCTGGCAACAGAAGGGCATGAGAATGTTATCTATGAGCTGTCCGGCAAGCCTCTGACCCAAGAAGAGCTGGCCGCCTTGGTTCAAGAGGCGAGTGGCAAGGACATTCAAGTTCAACAGGTTAATGATGAGGCCTACACCGAGACCTTGAAGGGTGCTGGTGTGCCTGAGGGAGCATTGCCGTTCCTGTTACTGATACAACAGGGAATTCGTGCGGGCGAGCTGGATGTAGAGAGCACTGACTTCGAGCGCGTATTGGGACGTCCGTTGACTCCTCTGAAGGTTGCACTTGGGCAGATCATCAACCAAGGCTAATGCTCCATTTCGCTTACTAATCTAAGATATTCATTCCCGTAAGCTACGGGAGCTCCCTGCCCGACTCCCGTAGTCGGACCCAGCAGGTTCATATATTAACGAGAGCCTTCCGTATCACTGGAAATATAGTGGTGGAGGGCTCTTGCTGTATTTCGAGGGATGACTTTGTGCTAAGCCACGTAGTTATATGTAGCGGGTATTTGAAAATATAGAACCTCTCGACTATTTCCTAATCGCCCTGAGCTTCTGGTAGAATAATGAGAGCTAATCAGATGCATCCGGATTCCTGCATAGTACCCGTCGCTATCCCTATGCGAGTGAACAGGGTATACGGTTTGCATGCATTCGGAGGCCAAGTGGAAGAGGGAGGTATTACATAGATGGATCAGGAATTAGAAGTGCGTTTGAATCAGTGGCATGAGGATGATGAATTCGATGAGATTGTAGAAGCGATCACGGCAATCCCTTCTGCTGAGCGAGATTATGATATGGTGGGGCATCTGGCCAGAGCCTACAACAATCTGGGCCAATATGAAGAGGCACTGCAGCTGCTGCTGTCTGTAGCAGATCAAGGCGAGGAAGATCCGGTGTGGCAGTATCGAATCGGATATGCCTACTACTACTTGCTTCAGTATCCTAAGGCAGTAGAAGCTTTTGCTAAAGCCCAAGAGCTGGAGCCGGATGAGCATGTAGCGGAATGGGTGGAGATCAGCCAAAAGAAAGCGGAGCGTCATGAGCGGCAAGAGCAGCGTGCAGCAGCAGCAAGGGCCAAGCTGGATCAGAGTCGGGTGAATCTAACAGATGCGGAGCCATTCGCCGGAATGGACCTATCAGAGTTCTGGGACGATTCTGAATATGCCACTACAACCTATGTGTCCGAGCCGCCAACAGAGGAGCTGATTGCCTCCGTGGAGGAGGAACTGGGCTATAAGCTGCCAGCTTCGTACATCGCCTTAATGAAGGTGCAAAATGGTGGCGTACCGCGGAATACGAGCTTTCCAACAGAGGAATCGACCTCATGGGCAGAGGACCATATCGCTATTTCGAGCATTATGGGAATTGGGCGCGACAAGTCAGAATCCCTGTGCGGAGATTCCGGCAGCCGATTCATGATTGAGGACTGGGGTTATCCAGATATTGGTGTAGTGATCTGTGACTGCCCGTCTGCCGGGCATGATGTGGTGATGCTGGATTATCGTGCTTGTGGCAAGGATGGAGAGCCTACAGTCATTCATGTGGATCAGGAAGCGGATTACGAGATTACGTTCCTGGCCCCGGACTTTGAGAGCTTCATTCGTGGTCTGCGTCCAGATGAGGATTTTGAGGTCCCCGAGGAGGAGCGTAAGGCAGAAGAGCTGCACAAGGTGAATACGGGATCATTCTCTCCGTTGCTAACGGAGCTGTGTGCGGCAGTGACGGATGTTGAGGATATTGAGCAAAGGCTTCGTGCCGTCGCAGCGCGCATTGTGGAGGAGAAAGGACATTTTGCGTTGCATGCAGATGAGCTTTCTCTGCTGATGTATGACATACAGTTCTTGCTCTATACCCGTGTGCATCCGAATCCTACTCGCGAGCAGTATCTGGAGGCATATCGGGACATCATTGCCTTTGCGCCGGGGTTCGGGACAGGTGGATATGCGGAAGCCTTCATTACAGACTGGCTGGATGATCGGAATTGGCAGGGCATCATCTTGCGGGATCAGGGCAAGCTCCGGCTGGCTGACCAAGCGGATAGTGATATTATCGCACGTCTGAAGGCTGCTGCTGAGCAGATCTGATTCGCTCGAAGTCGGAGTTGAAGAAGCTGGGGTCTAGCCTGGGGAGGAAGCAGTATGTACAATCCATGGTATCGAACAGGTTGGAAGAGCCTGTCTAGCGATGAGAAAGACACACAGATGCGCGAGCTAGCACGGCTATTGCCACCGGGATTTACCTATGCAGGGTTGAGTCGTTTTGCCCGTCATGGACAGGAGCTGGAGACGGGTGTCTTCGAGCGGACGCACTCCCGCTTTGTGTTCGTTCCGGGTGACCAGATCACGCTTGGTTGGGAAGCGTCTCTGCACCAGATGGACGAGGCTACCCTCACCGAACTGAACGAGAGCACTCCAGAATTTGGCGTTGATAACCTCGAGGAGCTGCTGGGTCAGCAGATGTCTCCTGTTCGTGAGGCGGAGATTACTCCTCTGCTTGTCGAATGTGGCCTGAACTCCCTCGGCTGGACTCAGGTAAGTGCTGAGGAAGCCGCGGAATATGGGGGAGCGGAGTTGCAAGAGGCCATCGCCCATCTCGAAGAACGCAGCAGCCACAGCTATGAGCTGTATCAATCCTTTCGCGTGGAGCGCCGGAAGGACGGTCAGGGCCTTGATTACTATGTGTTTAACGAGGATCTGCTCTTGGAGGAGTTCGTCGAAGAGGTGCATAGTCTGGGTTATGACCTGTTGACGGAGGATGAGTGGGAATATCTATTCGGCGGTGGGGCACGCTCGCTATTTCCCTGGGGGGACAGCTGGAATTACAAAATGAAGCTGCGGCATCTGGAAGAACTGGCGGAGGACCCGCATCAGGACTATGTTCTGGAGCTACCTAATGCCTTTGGCATCCAATTCGCAGGTGACCCCTATAAATACGAGCTGACGGTACCGCATTCGGAGGACTCGAAGCGTTCGGAGCCATTCATACCCAAGGGTGGGGATGGTGGAAGTCTGCTGTGCGGTGGCTCTGGCGTAGTGATGGGCTATCTCCCGGCCACGGCTACTTCGTATCGTGATCCTTTTTATAAGGAGCTGGAGTGGGAAGAGATCATGGATACCATGTACTTTAGAAGAATCGTAAGACTGGAGTCCAGCATTGCAGCGATTCAACAATGATGGATAGGAATAAAGAGGGCTAAGCGCAGGTGGAGGTTCATACGTTCATCGCAATCATTGATCCCTGCTCTTTACATTTTAATTGAATGTATTCAGAAAAAGTCCGCCAGTATCCATCTTGATGATGGACTGACGGACTTTGGTGTCTAATTAGGGTTGTTGTGGGGCTGGATACTAAACAGTACGTAGCTTATCAGGATTAAGCATGACATAGAGTTGCTCAATATGTGCTTGATCCGGGGTCAGCTTCAGACAGATCGCGCCAATTACTTTGCCTGCGTCTATTAAGGCAAGCTGTAGCTCGCCATTCATGATGGTAGGTGCCAGCTTGAGGTCACGCAATGAAGTAAAGACCTTGCGAGAGGTCAGAAGCGCAAGGACACCCTTCTGTCCGTGCATCGGTCTGGCCACGGTGAAGACCTTCTCACCACCGTCCGAGATCAGCATAGGCTTCTCTGCCAGCAGCTCCACCATGGCATGAATATCATATGCCATAAAGGCCGCTGTGAAGCGGTCCAACAGAGCTGCCCTGCCTTGGTCCACTCTGTTCCGATCTACTTGGTCGCTGGGTGCGGTCATGCTCCGGGCTGATTTGAGGAATTCTGTGTGAGGTACCTTGGCTAATATGCTCCCTGTTTTTTCTACAGAGTCCATATGCTCGCCAGTACCTGTTGCCGACTGCAGGCGGCGCCGGGAACGACTGTAGAGCTGACGACAGTTACTCTCGGTCATGTCTAGCGTCTCGGCTATATCTTTGTAGGGATACTGAAAGGCTTCCCGCAGCACGAAGACGGCACGCTCCTCAGGTCTGAGCTGCTCCAGCAGCACCATGAAGGCATAAGACAGCTGGTCCTTGCGTTCCGTGAGCACCTCCGGGCTATCGACAGCTTCTCCGAGGGGCTCAGGCAGCCAGGCACCGACATAGGTCTCTCGCTGCATACGTGCAGAGTTCAGGCGGTTGATGCTGCGATTGACGATCATTTTCGCAATGTAGGCCTTGAAATCCCGCACCTCTGTCAAGGGTCGAACCTTCAGCTCGATGAAGCAGTCCTGAACGATATCCTCTGCATCAGTGACAGTGCCAAGCATGCGATAGGCTACGGCAAAGGCATACCTGCGATAATTGTTGTACAGCTCCTCCAGAGTAGGAACGTTATCGCTGCCATTGGTTGACTTGCCGTCCTGTGGATTCTGTCTGCCCGGTCGGTTCTGATGATGTGCCGCTTGTACGTCCATGGAATATCTCCTTCCGGTGGGTGGTGACCTTTAGGCCTCGAAGCAGCCTGGATACATACCTGTTGAGATCGCGATCCGGTTCCAGCTATTAATCGTATTCATCGCTACGATCAGATCCACATAATCTTCCTCGCTATAGTGCTCTCGCACCCGCTCATACAGCTCCAGTGGTACACCTTGCTCCGAGATTCGAGTGACCTTCTCGGCCAGCTCCAGCATAACCCGCTGTGGGGCTGTGAAGATCGGGGCTTCACGCCAGACCGGTAGCAGCATGATCTGTTCACTATAATTGCCAAGCTTCATCAGGTCCTTGGCGTGCATATCTACGCAGAAGGCACATCCATTAATCTGCGATACCCGAATTTTGAGCAACTCATATAATACCTTGTCCGCAAAACGTGAGGATGTATGAGCCTCCATCGCCATCATGGCCTTGAATGCTCCTGCATTTACCGTTCTGTAATTGAATCTCAGATTCATAGTGAATCGCCTCCTGAATTAGTCTTCAACATAGAAGACCATTCAGGAAACGATTCTGTGACAGAGGGGCCGAACTTTTTCACATGAAATCAAAGAAGTAACGAACAACGTGGAAAAATACAGGCGAGGTATACGCCAGGCTGTCCACTCGACTCAGGTAGCTCTGCTTGAGCGCCACGAATTTATCGTCATCTCCAATCAGCAAGTCGCGCTTCAGTACGGATACCGTGAGACTACCAAAGAAGCCACTGAGGCTGATCAGCATTCCGCATACGATACCGAATACGGGATCAAGCGGTGTTAGATACGGATAGATCAGATAGGAGACAGCTGTCGTAACAACGAATGCGCTGATGAAGCCCTCCCAGGTCAGGCTGGGGTTCGCCGTCGGAACGACCTTACGTCTGCCCCAGTAGAGCGAAGCCAGATAATGCACCACATCATTCAGCTGTGTCAGCACGACGAGGAACAGCACCAATCCACCGCCATATTGCGGGGTGGCGAATTGAAAATACGCCAGATGGCTCAGTCCGAACACCATGAGCATGAGTCCCCATTGGGTCGAGCTGACACTGCGCAGAAATCCGACAGTTCCTTTGTTAATGAGCCGTGGAATGGGCAGCAGCAGGAAGACATAAAGTGGAATGAAGACAATGAACATGCCATACCACTCGATATAGATCCAGTAGAACTGAATGGGAATCGCCAGGTAAGCCCACAGGAACAAGCGCCGATCAGCTTTGCGGGTACGAATCATGGAGAAGTACTCCTTAAGCGCGAAGAACGTGAGCAACATGAGCGATAGTAAGGACACGACCGGATTAAACAGGGTAGCTAGGCAAAAAATAAAAAACATGCCCCACCAGGTCTTAATCCGCACGCCAATAGCGCTATAATCTTTGTCAGGCTGGAGGCGGGCTATAATCGTGTAGGCGAGATGAACGGCTGCAAGAGCTACAAAGATCAAGCCAAGCGTAAATAGTGAACTGTGAAATAACTGGTCTATGGCAATCACCAACTTGTCTATGCGATATGGGAAGTTACTTGAGTGGGCACGGGTCAGGGTTCCTATATCCGCACCCTATGTTGTATTATGAAGCAATAATGCCATCCTGATAAGGAGAAATGTTCGAGATGACAGCTGATCAGTCCATTTATATTCTGCTCACCAATACGGGAACTCTGTTCACCAAGGTGATTCAATCCTATACAAAGGCACCTTATAATCATGCCTCGATTGCATTCAACCGTGAGCTGTCCGAGCTGTATAGCTTCGGTAGAAAGCATCCTAACAATCCGCTACATGGCGGCTTCGTGCGAGAGGATATCAAGAAAGGCACCTTCAGCAAATATCCTGAGACCACATGTGTGATCTATGAGCTTCGTGTCACAGGGCGTGAGGTCGAGAAGATGAGAAGGGTGCTGGATATCTTCATTCGCAGTCGCCAGAAATTCATGTACAACCTTCTTGGTGTCATCGGGATTACACTCAAGGAGCCCGTCGAATTCAGCAATTCGTACTTCTGCTCACAGTTCGTGGCCGAGATTCTGCAGCGTTCAGGCATCAAGATCTGGAACAAGCTCCCTGCACTGGTCACGCCGGACGATTTCAGGCAGACCGATCGGTTAGAGCTGATCTATGAAGGGAAGCTGAGCGATTATGAGCCGAATGAGCCGATACCTGACAGCAGGTGAGTGATGGCTTCGTCCAAGGCGTGTTCTCCCTCCTGATCGCCATGATTTAGCATATGGGGCATAATATTCACATAACAGCACTCCCCGCTCTGGATGTAACGATATACGATCTGGGCTTCATCAATAGCATCCCGACTTATGCTATGCTGAGGTTCTACGAGAGTAGTGTTTCCTGAATCTTCATCATCTTGCATGCCCTGCAATCCATGTATAATAGCAGAACGCAGCGTTCTACGTTGCTCTGTAGCTGTAAGCTCCAGGACATCCAGCGGCGTAGAATCCATAATTCGGCTGCCTGTGACCAGCATCAGCTTGGCACGTCCGTCTTCCATCCGCTCCAGCACAGCGATCTGATGATTCACGGCTGCAAATTCCACGACCTGCTCATGACGCAGCAGGAATCGTACGGCTTTTAACTGATCCCTGATTCGGGCGGCTACCTCAAACTCATATGCTTCGCCAGCCTTATACATGCGCTGCTCCATGTCCTCTAGTATGCTCTGATCCTTCCCTTGTAGCAGAAGACAGATTCGTTCTACCCGTTCATTGTACTGCTGGATGGCCTCCAGCTCTCCTGTACATACCCCAAGGCATAGTCCAAGCTCATAGTTCAGACAAGGAGAGCTGCCTGAAAGCATCGCCCCACGTCTCAGATGTGGATGGCTGCACAATAGCTGCAGTGCTTCCTGAAGACCATATAATGCTTGCTCAATCATGCTTCTGCTTGTGTAAGGTCCCCAGATTCGCTCAACCTGAATGTCCTCAGGAGTGTCGATGATCTCTATATGCTTCAGTGCCCCGTTTGAAGGCAGTGCCAGATAAGTATAGGCCAACGGATTTTTCATCTTGGCATTGTACATCGGCTTCCATTGCTTAATCAGCCTGCATTCCAGCATGAACGCCTCGAACTCTGTATCTGTGTGGAGCACCTCCAGATCCCTGATCTGCTGCACCAGACGCTTGACCTTGGGGGAATGGGCCGTATTTTGGTGAAAATACGATTGAACCCGCTTTCTCAGAGCCTTCGCCTTTCCGATATAGATGATGGTACCGAACTGATCCTTCATGAGATAGACACCGGGGGTTAGCGGTAGATGATTCACCTTTTCCGTCAAATTCATGACAAGTCCTCCGATCTATACGATGTACCCTACACCTATTATAAGATTATAGAATGGATTAGCCGCCTGGTGAAGCCCGAGGCAAGAGGAGTGAGAAGGGAACGTACTAGTACGGAAAGTGGGATTTGAAGTGAACCTGAGGATCGTAGGCCTTGAGTACGTCTTGACAGGAGCGGGATATTCATATATTTTGTTATTATCAATTAGTTATTATTAAATAATGAATAACAAAACAGCTATACGTGATAGGTTCATTTAGACGCAAACACATTCTTTAGTGCCTTCGTTGATCTTAAAGCAATTTGTTGTAGGGAAATGAGAGTAGCGCTGGACGTAACATGCAGAAGACAACATATGACGATGATGCAAGAAGCTACATAGGGCAAGTAGATACATGGGGGAGGTAGATGAAAATTATGATCTATAATGTGGAACAGCTGCGCCGTGCTTATCAGGCAGGGAGCCGCTTTAAATATATGATGTTCTGGGGCCACACACCGCCTGCTGACGGCACACTGAATGCGAGCTGCTTCAGTCAATGGTGGAAGTGTAGCTTTGAGATTGAGGGCGTGACGTACTCTTGCACCGAGCAGTATATGATGGCAGAGAAAGCGCGGCTGTTCGGAGATGAGGAGATGCTGGAGAAGATCCTGGAGGCACGTCATCCGAAGGAAATGAAGGCTTATGGTCGAGCAGTGAAGGACTTCGATCAGCAGCTCTGGGAGCAGCAGCGCTATGATATCGTTAAACGAGGGAACGTGGCCAAGTTCACGCAAAATCAGGATCTGGGCCAAGTGCTGATGAATACGAAGCAGCGAATTCTTGTCGAAGCGAGCCCACGAGACCGTATCTGGGGTATTGGAATGGGGAAGAGCAACCCGGATGCCGAGAATCCGATGAAATGGCGTGGGCAGAATCTGCTAGGCTTCGCCTTGACAGAGGTGAGGGATCAGCTGGCTGCGTCTCGGTAATATCATCGGCTTCGCAGAAATGCGATCGACAGCTTTTCCAATGGTGACATGAATATCAATGCTGAAGAGTAGAGAGTAGAATTTGCTACATGTCTGTCTGGTCTGCACGGTAGATATGTCTTGATTCAGGAGGTTAGGATGACATTTCAAGAGCGGGAACAGGATTTATTCACTGTAGAGGAGCGCTATCTGCTGGCGCATTGTATCTCTGCTGATGCGAAGATGGGCGCGGGCATTGCGGTTGCCTTTTGTCAGCATTTTGATCTGAATTCGCTGCGGGAGCAGGCGAGCATCAAGCCACTGGATGTAGGAAGCTGTTATCAGGTGGGCCGTGTGCTGAACCTGGTCACGAAGCCGAAATATTGGCAGAAGCCTTCGTATGCCACGCTGACAGCAGCGCTCGTGGACATGAGGAACCAGTGTGTGCAGGCAGGAATCGACAAGATCGCCATGCCTCGTATTGGCTGCGGACTGGATCGGCTTCGTTGGGATAAGACCCGGCAGATCATTCAAGAAGTTTTTGAAGAGACGGATATAGACATTGTGGTATGTTCGCAATAGATAGGCTTGAAGATTAACAGAGAATATAAGTAGTTTGTTTCTAGCACGAGTGTAGATAGTAGATCTCAGTTTATAGTATGTATAATTGTTATAACTACTACAAAGTCTAGGACGGAGGTTGTCATCATGCTAAAAGACGAACACGTACTACAACTAATAGCAGAGAGCGGTCTCGACCGTATGGGGGGAACACTGGAGCAGACGACTCTTTTGTCGAACCGGATACATGTCACTCCAGCGACCGATGACGAAATCGTAGTCGGGATTTCAAAAATCGGAGGGAATCCCGACCTGTCTGCTTCCGTTGACTGGCCGATGTATGACGGGAAGCCTCTGACGTTTATCGCACAAATACAGCTGGACGAAGTACCATGGAAGCCTGAACCACTACCGCAGTCAGGGTTATTGTCCTTTTTCTATGAAGCAGTCGATCAACCGTGGGGCTTTGATCCAGAAGAGGCGGGGCAATGGAAGGTAATATATGTCGCAGACATGGCAGGACTTGAACGCAAAGCCAAGCCTGCAGGACTGATGACTCGTGACGAAGCCGAGGAGGAGGCATTCGCAGTCAACTTTTCTGTGCAAACGACGTTGCTTCCACCGAGGACGCTGGAGATGAAACGGCTGGGACCAAATGCTGATGAAATGGATAAGTACATGGATCTCAGGGAGAGCGTGGTTGAGCATAACGGCGCAAATACAGTTATCCATCGCTTCCTCGGACATCCAGACCCAATTCAGGGCGACATGCAGTTACAAACTCAATTGGTATCAAACGGAATTAATTGTGGCGATGCCTTCGGCTACCGAGATCCAAGGCGCGAGGAGCTGGAGCCGGGTGCAGAGGGCTGGAGGCTACTGCTCCAGATTGATTCTGTGGAGGAGCTGGGACTGATCTGGGGTGACTTCGGAATGATCTATTTCTGGATACACGAGGACGATTTGAAGAACGGTGATTTTGAACGAGTCTGGGTCATATTGCAATGTGGTTAACATCTAGAGGGACTGCCTTTCCAGGCGGTCTCTTTGTTGTATATCGCTATTCAGCAGTTCACTCTCTGCAGGTCATTAGTCATCCTGAGCTCGGGACACACAAGTGAGCAGTTCGATCTCATCAGGAGGGTGTGTCCTATTTCTCAAGTGAAAAGGGTTCGATGATGGATAGCTCAATATGGGCTGAATGTCTAAACGTGTCGAAAATTACAGAATAAACGGGTATATTTTTATGATTTCTGGGATATGGAGCACTGTGTCCCCCGTAATTAGTCGTATATAATCATACTGGGGATGGAAGCGCTGGATAAGCTCCCCTTTTGTTACAGACTACTGCAATAGACTGGAGTCAGGCCGCCTTCATCGTCAGGCTAATAGGAATAGGCGGCTAAGATAAGGGGGAAAGCGGTCGGTGTGCGGATAACAGCGGATATCCATCTGTGATGACGGTTCCTAGATTTGGCTGACATCGAGTTGGCCGGAAATCAGTGGAACGGTAACACCGTATGAAGGCAAGAAGGAGTTGAGAGATGATGCCCCTGCATTTGAAAGAGGTCCGTCCTGAGGACCTCGGCGAAGTTACACTGCTCGTGGGCGACCCAGCCCGAGTAGCGGTATTGGCGGAGGCTTGGGACGAGTCTGAGGAGATCTGCAACAATCGTGAGTACAAGCTGATAAGCGGATATTGGAAGGGGCGTAAAGTCTCGGTCTGCTCCACGGGCATCGGAATCAGCTCCACAGAGATTGCGGTCATCGAGCTGATCGAACTGGGAGCCCGTATGCTGGTGCGAGTCGGTGGCTGCGGAGCCTGGCAGAAGCACATTGCCCCTGGGGATCTGATCGTGAACCACGCTATGGCACGTGAAGCGGGGACATTAGGAGCATATGTGCCAGATGGTTATCCTGCAGTTGCTGATTCATTACTGGTAGGAGCTCTCCTGCGAACTGCGCATGAGCAAGGCTTCACTGTACATACCGGAATTGGGCTTACGACACAGACATATTATCTAGGCCAAGGACGTAAGCCAGCGATCGGGCAAGGACCTAACCCTGAGGATTTGATGTCCTATTGGCAGCTACGTGGAATTCTGAATTGCGAGATGGAGACGGCAGCCATCTATGTGCTTGCCTCGATGTATGGGGTCAGAGCAGCGAATTGTCTGGTTGCTCATGTCAGTCGGACAACGGAGCAGTGGGTGCCAGATGCGGATTATCATACGATTCATGCCAAGGCGGCTACGGCGGTTCTGGATGCGTGTTTTGCGGTAAGGAATGACATCTGAATTCTTAAGTATGAGGACCAATTACAGCACGACATATCAGAAAAGGGGTGTTCATCGACGTGACGACAGCCGCAATTCGCATACAGGATGTAAGCAAGGTCTACAAAAGCAGTGGTGGACGGGAAGTACAGGCTCTCACACATATCAATCTGGATGTAAGACAAAGTGAATTTATCTCGATCATCGGTCCTTCGGGCTGTGGAAAATCAACCCTGCTGAGAATCTTGGCCAATCTGGAGCCGCCCACAAGCGGCCAGATGGACTGGAAGGATTCGGCCGACAACATCGGATTTGTATTTCAGGATGCTACGCTGCTCCCTTGGAAAACGGTACTACAGAACGCCAGATTCCCGCTTGAGGTAAAGAAGCTGCTGAGCAAGGACAGTTTAAGCAACCTGGATAAGCTACTGGAGCTAGCTGGGTTAAAAGGGTTCGAGAATGCTTATCCTCGTGAGCTATCTGGTGGGATGAAGCAACGTGTATCCATTGTGCGTGCGTTATCCTATAATCCGGATGTATTGCTCATGGACGAGCCGTTCGGCGCACTTGATGCGCTGACCCGTGACAAGATGGGCATCGAGCTGATGCGAATCTGGGATGAGACGAAGAAGACGATCCTGTTCGTTACCCACAGTATTTCCGAAGCTGTATTCTTATCCGATCGGGTCATTGTCATGTCTCCCCGTCCTGGCAAGATTGATCAGGTTATGGATATCGAGCTGCCTCGTCCCCGCACGGTAGAGGTGAAGGAGACGCTTGAATTCGTTAATTATGTCAAGACTCTTCGGGAAGTGTTGGGATAGGATGGCTAGACTTAGAGTAATCGGGGAATATGTCGCAGCCGTCTTCATTCTCTTGTTGATTTGGTCGTTATATGTTCATTTTTTTGATGTCCCAGCATTCCTCTTGCCTACACCCTCAGCTGTAGGAGTAGCTATGATTGACATGTTCACCACGCAGGATCTCATGTTTCATTTCTCCGTGACAGCAGGCGAGGTCTTTGCCGGTTTCCTGTTTGGTATACTTCTGGGCTGTGTAATGGGCTATTTAATTGGCAAAGTCAAGCTGCTAGAGGAGGCCTTGATGCCGTATATCCTCTTGGCACAGACCGCACCCAAAATTGCATTGGCACCCTTGTTCGTCATCTGGTTCGGATTGGGACTTACCTCCAAGCTGGTACTGATTATCTCGATGGTCTTCTTTCCGGTCATGTTGGGTACGGTCTTCGGACTCAAGAGTATTACATATAACCTTAAGGGACTCATGCAGATTACAGGCTTGAATTGGTGGCAGAAGGTGCTGCAGGTGGAGCTTCCGTATTCCATGCCACAGATCTTTGCTGGTCTGAAGGTGGGGATGGTGCAGGCCGTCATTGCGGCTATTGTAGCGGAATGGATTTCTGGCGAGAATGGACTAGGGTACCTGCTGGTCTTCAACAGCACCACTTACAACTCACCCATGCTGTTCGCCTCCATTATTTACACTATTATTGTGGGCATTATTTTCTATGCGTGCATCGGCCTATTGGAGAATCGTCTCTTGTTCTGGCACGACTCCAAGCAGAGCAGATCATAGCTGGCCTGTGCAGAGATGTTCGTCTTAGTAATGCTAAGGTCTAGATATAAAAAAATATTACACGTAGGGGGAACATGGTATGAAGAAAGTAATGATGTTACTGATGTCTGTGTTGTTGATCGGTGTGCTGACAGCGTGCGGAGCAACGGGGAGCAGTGATGGCTCTGCGAACACAGGTCAGGATTCCGGGAAGAAAGAGGCTGCTAACGGTGAGCTACGCAAGGTTACTGTTCAGATTGATGGGGCAGCGGTACCTTATTATGCTCCAATGTATGTCGCCAAGGAGCAAGGCTTCTTCGAGGAGCAAGGACTGGATGTGGAGTTCCTGTATGCCGATGCCGCTACTATCATACGGAATGTCGCTGCTAATAACGTACAGTTCGGCTTTCCGAATGCAGACACGGTAGTTACAGCCAAGTCTCAGGATCTCCCGGTAAAAGTCGTACACACTACATACCAGCATGGCCTGGGTGCCACGATCTTCAAGAAGAGCAGCGGTATCAGTACTCCTGCGGATCTTAAGGACAAGACGATTGCTGTGACCAGCTATGGCAGCCCCAACTACATACAGCTGCAAGTATTGCTTGAAAGCCACGGACTCAGTATTCGTGACGTTAACGTGAAGATTGTAGGCAGCGGCGCGATCGTGAATGCTCTGGTTGCCGATGAAGTAGATGCGATCATCTTCTCCATGCTGAGAACGGTTGAGCTGCAGAATAGTGGCGAGGATGTAGCAGAGTTCCGCTCGGACGAGGTTCTGCCTTCCTTTGGTAACGTTGTCGTGACCTCAGAGTCGTACTTGGCTTCCAACAAGGAAGACGTTATCGGATTTACCACAGCACTGGATCAAGCGCTGGACTACATTATTAAGGACGGTAACATAGAATCCTCCATCCAAATGTCCGTCGAGAAGTACGCTCCTACTTTTGCAGGTAAAGAAGAAGTTGTAGCCAAGATCTTCAATGACGTATTCGTTCCTTACCTGTGGCAAAGTGAGCTCACCAAGACAGAGGGTTACGGAGCAGCAGACATGGCAAGATGGCAGACAGCTATCGACAGTCAGCAGAAGTTCGGCATTATTGCCGAGTCGTTCCCAGCCGAGGAGTTGGTACTGACCAATCTGAAGTAACACAGGTGATAATATGAGGAAGAGTGTACGCAAGACCACTATTACACTGTTGACCTTTCTGATCTTCGTGGTCCTGTGGCAGGTGTATGTATCTGTGTCTCAAGTACCTGCGCATATTTTGCCTGGACCGTTGAAATATGCCTCGGAGTTCATTCGTATAACCAGTACAAGCAGCTTCAGTGAGCATGTTACAACTACATTGTATGAGATTGCTGTGGGCTTTGGCATTGGCTGTGTGCTTGGTTTGGTCTTCGGATATGTGCTGGCCAAAAGTGAGCTGATGGAGCGTCTAATTACGCCCTATGTCGTGCTGGCCCAAATTACGCCCAAAATCTCAATCGCTCCATTGTTTATCTTATGGTTCGGCCTCGGGGCGAGCTCCAAGATTGCACTGGTGATCCTGGTTGTATTCTTTCCCATCATGGTGAACACCATCATTGGGATTCGCTCCGTGGAATCCAATATGAAGGACCTGTTACATGTCCTTAGAGCTCGTCCGCTCCAGAAGTTCCTCTCGGTGGAGATTCCGTATTCTCTGCCTTCCATTATGGCGGGGGTGAAGGTGTCAACTACCTACGCGATCACAGGGGCGGTCATTGGAGAAATGATCGGCGCCAAGGCTGGACTCGGCTATCTGGTCATCCTTGGTAGTGAGACCTATGATATCAACCTCATTATGACAGCGGTGCTGATCCTCAGCGTCATGGGACTGGTATTATACACGCTGTGTGGGTACGCAGAGAAGAGACTACTGCATTGGCATGAATCTCAGGAGCAGGTCATGTAACAGGTTATGTAACTACTAGGATCGGCATGTGGGATATCCCCATGACCGATCCTTTTTGGCTGAAGCTGAACAGCAGTCGACAGGACTTCCGCTTGCAGCAGATATATACTCACATTTACATATAGTCCGGTTAAGGTACTAGGTGCGACGTGAGATGTGTAATGTACATGAGCAACGGTTGATCAAGGTTCCTCTACATAGTTCTGAAGAGCCCGGAGCTTGTCATCCCAATACGGCTCGAAGAAGTGCACCCACTGTTGGACCTGTGACAGCGGCTCAGATTGAAGGGTATAACGCGTCTCGCGCCCTACTCGCTGCGGCTGGACCAGTCCGGCCTCTGTTAGCACGAACAGATGCTTGTTGATCGCAGTACGTGTGATGGGAAATTGTCTTGTGATAGCAGCGACCGCCATCTCCTGGCCAACGAGCAGATGCAGAATCTGGCGGCGTGTAGGGTCGGCAATGGCCTGGAATACATCATATTTGGTAGCTGTAGCAGACATAGTTAACCCTCTACATACTGGACAAGCCTGTCGTGAACGATGCCTTCCCAGCCCCCGTTCATTCGTTCCCTGATGGCTGCATGCGGTTGCCCGAACTCGGTAACCGTCTCTTCATCCCAGCCTGTGTGAATCAATGTAAATTCAGTCGTGTGGGAGGTAATAGCCCGCAGCTCAAAGATGAGCCGCCAGTCCTTGCCCCAAGCGATCTCCAATCGTGAATTAGGGTCAATATCGATCACTTTGCATGGAGAGTCTCCGAACGGCCCGGCATGAAGAGTGAATTCATAGCCAAGAATAGGCTCAAATGTACTCGGCATCCACCAGGCTGCAATTCCTTCGGCTGTAGCTACAGCATTCCACACCTTCTCAATCGGAGCTTTCAATTGCACGGTTTTTCGAATGTCGGGAATAGATGATTTTTCAGGCATAAGGGCCTCCTTTATAATGTGACACCAAGGGGTGTTCTTTTTGTTTAGTTCAATATAACACCTAAGGGTGTTATATTACAAGTCTTCTGTTATTTACATACGGTAACCTGTAACTTGTAGCTCTGTATCTCGTAGATCCGTATTGGAGACAGGGACATTTGTATCTATGGTGAATCCTAGTCTTCCCGAATGATGATTGAGCCAACCAGAATTGTGATTCATAGAGCTGCATGTTATGGTGGGATTGGACAGGGATTCAATGTCGATTCTTAAGATGGAGGTGTCAGACGTCATGAAAGCATTATTCATTGGAGGAACGGGGACGATTAGCTCTGCCATTACAGGCTCTCTGCTGGAGCAGGGCTGTGAGCTGTACTTACTCAACCGGGGAACGCGAAATGCTTCTCTGCCGGAAGGTGCTCGCCTTCTACAGGGAGATATTCATGATGAGACGCAGGTGTCCAGTCTGTTGGAGGGACATGAGTTCGATGTGGTGGTGGATTTCATTGCATTTGATTGGAAGGATGTAGAGAGAGATTTTCGCCTTTTCCAAGGCAAGACCAGGCAATATATCTTCATCAGCTCTGCTTCCGCCTACCAGAAGCCGCTATCCGACTATCGGATTACGGAGGGAACTCCACTCGCCAACCCTTATTGGGAGTATTCACGAAATAAGATCGACTGTGAGCATTACCTGATGACACAGTACCGGGAGCAGGGCTTTCCGGTCACGATCGTAAGGCCTAGCCATACCTACAGTGAGCGCTCCATTCCACTTGGGGTATCGGGTGCCAAGGGCAGCTGGCAGGTTGCCAAGCGGATGCTGAATCATCAGCCTGTTATCATTCACGGGGATGGTACCTCGCTGTGGACGATGACGCACAGTAGTGATTTTGCCAAAGGCTTCATCGGGCTTATGGGCAATATCCATGCGATTGGGGAAGCTGTGAATATCACTTCTGACGAGACGGTGACATGGAATCAGGTGTACAGTATCGTAGCTGATACGCTGGGTGTACCACTCAAGGCCGTATATGTACCGTCGGATTTTCTGGCTGCATGTGGTGGTGCCAAGGATTATCGCGGTGGGCTGCTGGGCGACAAAGCACATTCGGTCGTCTTCGATAATGCCAAGCTTAAGCGCTTGGTCCCTGGCTTCGTGGCTACGACGCGCCTGGATCAGGGGATTCGTCGGACCGTGCAGCATATTCTGGAGCATCCTGAGCTGCAGACAGAGGACCCGGAATTTGATGTGTGGTGTGACAAGGTTATATCTGCACTGGAAGTAGCAGTGAACACGGTGCGAGGCGAATAGATAGATGTACTAATGTAGGGTTATTTGAACTCTTGTATGGCCTGAACTCTTTAATCATTAAAAGTAGTCGATCCCAGAGAGCGTGTTCTCCGGGATCGGCTATTTTTCGAGGTCGGGGCAAGGGTAGCGTAGCCTTGCTACCGAATTCCATGGACATCCTTAAGGCTGTGATTGGCCTGTAACGCTATTGCCCGATTTCGTAATATAGTAATCCAGCTTGGCTCCGCTCCAGAAGTGGAAGGTCAGCTTAACCTGTCCATCACGTACAGAATTGAAGAATTCAGGCTGCAATTGAATGTGCTGTGCGTTGTACTGCGGAACAAAGGTGGTGTGGAATTCTTTGAACGATGTCCAGTCGTGCGGGCCTGCATTGCCGCCTGACGTATATACGGCCTCCATGGTGGCCAGTCGATCTCCCTTAAATTGAGTCGGAATCTGGAAGCTGTTAGTCGTGCCTGTAGTGCTGCCTAGCTGCGGTGTGTCGTATACGATGATGTGCCATTTCCAGTCTGCTCCACCGCTGAATTTGGCTGTCAGCACGGCTTGTTGGCCATGAGTATTATTAGAGATCAGGCCTTGCAGTGTATCAGCCTTCAAAGTAAGGGTATTACCGCTGATTGTGTAATCCTCGCCTTCCACCAAGGCTGTGGCTCCTGCCTTCAGCGAGACCAGTCCGTGTCCGTTCCAATTCACGGGCAGTGGCTTGTCTGTAATGGACTCTCCGGCTCTTAGAAATAACAGATCGCTATTCCCTGTCGCAGAGCGTCCTGTCCAGCCTGCCTTCATAACGGCAAATAGATCAGGATCAGACCATGTGAAGGATTGACGGCCAAAGTGCTGTCCATTATCCCATAGCATCGGGGCAATTCCTTTATCTTGTAGATAGTGTCCCAGGAACTCGAAGAATTTCAGCTTCTCTCCCTGTTGAATGACGTCGGTATTCTTATCGAAGCCGAGGAGTCCATATTCACCCAGGATGACGGGAATGCCGCGTGCGACAAACGTGTTGTATACTCGATCAAAGGTGTTCGTGATGTCACTGCGTACCTCCTGATTGAAGGTGGTAAATCCAGCAAGATTTACGCTGAAGGGCCAAAATCCGTAAAAGTGGACGGTGGCTATCAGATTCGGATCATCCAGTTGCTCAATCGTGTCGTAGAGCTCGTCCATTCGTTCTTGTGTTGGTGATGCCTCCAATGTGGAGAGCACAAGCGGACGTGTGGCATTCTCGCCGCCTGAGCTACGTACGATATCGTGGAAGGATACGTTCAGCTCCTCAAGCATGCTGAAGGACAGGGCTTCGCTGGTAGTACCGCCATCGCTGAAGCGAGGCTCGTTGACGCTCTCCATCATCAGCTTGGAGGAATGGTTCTTGAAGCGTTCAGCAATCTGCTCCCAGGCAGCATCATAGCGGGCTCGGACCTGTGTACGATTCTGTTCCATATGGCTGATCCACACCCAGGAATCATGATGGAGATTGATCATGACGTATAGATCTTCGTCAAGTGCCCAGTTCACGACTTGCTCTACCCGATTCAGATAGGCAGGATTAATGGTGTAATCAGGTGCAGGGCCGATGTGAGCGTTCCAGGTGACAGGAATACGTATACTCTTGTATCCTTGGGCTGCGACGTTCTGAATTAATTGCTGTGTGATGGGTGGATTGCCCCATGCAGTCTCGTCAGAGCCTACAGCGTCCAGTGAATTACCAAGATTCCAGCCGGGAGCCATATCCTCAACGTAGGACTGCAATGAACTCGGAGTAGCATTGGAGGAGGTGACTATGCCCTCACGGCCTGATTCCTGAGCAGAAGAGGCGGAGGGGAATACACTGAGGAGCAAAGCGGCAATGACGGCTAACGGTAGAAAGGCTTTTCGTTTACGCTTGATCATGGTTAACTTGTCTCCTTCACTATATATTGTAAGCGCTTTCTTATACAGAGTAACATACAAAAATTGGAATAAACACCCTCATTATTCGCCTTAAATTCATGCAATAATTAGAGTTATATCCTTTTATTTACATAATGTACACCTTGAAAAGATGCCTGTCTCCACATACATCTTAATTACGCACAAAATTTGATGAATGAGGCTTGCAAGTATAGAGAAAATAGTTCAATATAAAGATAAGTTGTGAGTAGAATTAAGTAAGTTGCTAACCAAAAGGTTGTAAATATGATATTCAAAAATCATCGTATAGGGAGGCTATTAACATGGAAATTGGAATTACAACATTCGTGGAGACTTCACCGGATGTGAAGACAGGCGAGGTCATGAGTCATGCGCAGCGGCTGCGTGAGGTAGTAGAGGAGATCGTATTAGCTGATCAGGTTGGCCTGGATGTCTATGGTGTCGGCGAACACCATCGTGTGGATTATGCAGCCTCTTCCCCTGCTGTTGTACTCGCTGCGGCTGCTGCTCAGACTTCCCGAATCCGGCTTACCAGTGCGGTTACGGTCTTATCCTCAGACGATCCTGTACGGGTGTTCCAGGATTTTGCGACATTGGACGGGATCTCGAATGGTCGTGCTGAGATCATGGCGGGGCGTGGCTCCTTTATCGAGTCGTTCCCATTGTTTGGCTATGATTTGAATGATTACGACGAGCTATTCGATGAGAAGCTGGATTTGTTGCTGAAGCTGTGTCAGTCGGAGAAAATCACTTGGGAGGGCAAGCATCGGCCAGCTATTCATAATCTGGGTGTGTACCCGCGTCCAGTACAGCAGACATTGCCTGTCTGGATTGGAAGCGGCGGTAATCAGGAGTCCGTCGTTCGTGCTGGCTTGCTAGGTTTGCCACTGGTATTGGCCATTATTGGTGGACGCCCCGTACAATTCGCTCCACTTGTGGAGCTGTACAAGAAGGCAGCAGCACATGCAGGTCATGATGCCTCCAAGTTAACCGTTGCCTCTCATTCGCACGGCTTCATTGCGGACGATGATCATACAGCAGCTGAGAAGTTCTTCCCTCCTGCTCAGGCTGTCATGAATATGCTTGGCCGTGAACGTGGCTGGGGCCATTACAGTCGTGCGACCTTCGATGCGGCTCGTAGTCCTGAAGGTGCTCTGTATGTTGGGGATTCTGAGACCGTAGCCAAGAAAATCATTCACCTGCGCAAGGAAGTCGGCATCACTCGCTTCATGCTGCATGTACCGCTGGGTACAATGCCTCATGAGGAAGTCATGCGGGCAATTGAGTTGCTCGGGACAGAAGTAGCCCCACGTGTGCGTGAGGAGATTGCAGCGTGGGAGGCGGCAGGTCAGCCGAAGGAATAAGTCACGTCAACGGCCAACGTCAACTCATCTGCGAACGTAAGGTATGTCATATCCGAGCCCGGTTCCCTTCGCTATAATTATTTAGTTAAGCCATTAATACCTTGACCGAGTCTAAGTTCATGTGAGTGATCCTAGGGAAGCGGCTCTACACTCACATTCGATCTGGTCAAGGTAACGAGGCGAATTCAGGAACCGGGAGGGTATCTTCTTTGACCGTAGGAAATGTATACAAAGCACTTGAGCTGCAGCAGCCAGATCAATATGAGCTGGATGGGCTGGAGGTTGGTGTAACTTCGAATTGTAATCTCAAATGCGACTACTGCTGTGCCTATAAGCGTGATGACGGAAATTGCATCAGCGGCCAAGAGGTCATTCGCGTGATCAGTGAGCTACCTACGCTGAAGCGGGTGCGCTTGTCCGGCGGTGAGGTCACCCTGAGATTTCAGGACTGTCTGGACATTATTCAATACTGCTCCAGCCATGGGATTGATACACAGCTGAATACGAATGCCAGCCTGCTTAATGAACGGCGTGTCATGCAGCTACATGAAGCTGGTGTGTCCAATATTCACATTTCATATAACTTTACGGATGCTGAGCGGTATGCTGCTTACTATCGAGTGCCTGCCCAAGTCCATGCGAAGATCGAACATAACATTCGAGCTTGTACAGAAGCAGGTATCAGCACCGTGTTGGAGACGCTACTGTTCGATGAGACACAGGGCCGGATGCTGGACATCAGTGATCGTGTATATGATCTGGGTGTCAGAATCCATGAGATCCAGAACAGCATCATTATGGATCATCGTGGCTGGAACAAGATCGCTTCACGCGAAGCACTGGTTCGTTCGGTTCAGGAGCTCATTGCGCATAAGCAGGAAGATATGATACTTTACTTTACATGTATGGATCGCTTTGCGGATCGTCTCGGACTTCAAGGCCAGCCTGGGGTGTACTTCTCCAATTGCGTAGATGGTACTCGTCAGCTTCATTTGCACGGGAACGGAGACATCATTATCTGTGAGCTCTGTCATCCGGTGGTGATCGGCAATATCTATCAAGGTACGTCTCTGAGTGATATATATCAGAATAGGCCACAGGCCTTACAGGAATATCTGGAGAAGCTGCCATGCCCGGCGTATGAAGCACTCTTCGGCGGTGAGTGAACCTAAGTTATCAATTAACCTTTAGCTAATGATAGCGAGTACGCTTGTTCATCATATGAACCATGTGGCCGGATGCATTCGTATCCGGTTTTTTGGTATACCCTGAGCAGGAAGGACCATACTATGCAGACAGTGCATGGTTAGGGATATCCGTGTTCAGTCATCCAGAAAGGGATGCAGTGAAGCATCGGGATTCATTTCGATATATGGGGCAAGAAGTATGATCCATGGCTGTGGTATGTATTCAAGCTGGGAGGCTGTGTAATGGGCAAAAAGATGAACCTGCTAATCTTCAGTGGGGATTACGATAAGGTCATGGCTGGATTGATTCTGGCTAATGCTGCTCGGGATATGGACGTGGAGGTGACGCTTTTCTTTGCATTCTGGGGGCTGTTGGTGCTGCGTGACCCGGAACGAATGACGAACGAAGGCAAGACGCTGCATGAGAAAATGATGAGCTGGATGACACCCAAGGGACCGGAGGAGCTGCCGCTCTCACATATGAACTTCAGTGGACTGGGCAAACAGATGATGACAGATATGATCGAGGAGCACGAGGCTCCAAAGCTGATTCATTACCTTAAGGGGGCACGCAAGAAGGATGTTCGGTTCTGTGCCTGCAAGCTGTCTGTCGAGATCATGGGCTTCAAGCCAGAGGAGTTCATTCCAGAAGTTGAGATTATGGATGCCCAGGCATATTTGGGGGATGCGCTTCAGTCGGATATGCAGCTGTTCATATAGGCAAAATTCCAAAAAGCCCCTGCATACATTGCAGGAGCTAACTCGGGCTTCATTTACGCTGAATAGCTTCTAAATACCTAAGTGAATAGGCTAGCTGCGAGGCTTGAAAATACCAAACGGACGTCCTACAGGAAGGAACACTCGTCCAAAATGGACATTCAGTACCGCTGCGCCTGCGCCATAAAGGGATAGCAAACCGATCGCCATCTCAGAGTATGCTGCCAGTGCGTGTGATGCTTCCTCTGCAATTCCGAAGGCGTTCAGTGTGAGTCCAAGGAACAGGAAGTCGATCAGCAGGAAAATGAAGAATAGTACCTTGTGTGTCTCCATGGCCCCGATGGTCATGAAGATGGTGAAGATCAGGTACCCTGCGAATGCAAAGCCAAGCTGACGTCCATCCACCTGAGCGGCCAGCTCAGGGCCGAACGTGCCGAGCTTGATCATCCAGCCAGCTGCCATAGAGAACCAGAAGAACGCATAGGCTCCGAAGGCTGTCATGCCGAAGGTGTTGTTGTGCTTGGCATCCAGCAGACATGCTAGTAGCTGGGCACAAGCTCCCAGGAATACGGCCCATGGAATGACGAGGCCAAGGCCTTCAGTCAGGCCCAGCTTTTGGGACGAAGCGACGAGTGTGACGATCGCCAGCCCGAATAGACCAATCCCGCTAGGATCGGCCGTTACAATCTTGACTTGAGTATGCGATGCGCTTTGCATGTGTTGCCAATGCCTCCAATATTATGGGTTCGTCATCTCCGCACGGAAATGATACAGCCTACAGTATAACGGATGTGAACACGTTCGCATAGAGCATAAATTGGGAAAGCTTTGTGTCGGGAATGGACCACTGCTGCGGAGCTCAGTACATAGTGAACAGATGTGATTGTAGCCTGCTCAGGAGGTATATTCATGATTAATAGAATAAAAGGAGAGAAAAAGAGACCTGATTCAGAGTGAGTCAGGTCTCTTCTATGCTCAAATGCTGTATTTTGCATGCTGTTATAAGAAATTAGTATTTGTCTCCAGAGAACTTCGGATTAGGTCCATATTGATTATCCGTTGGCTCGCTATCGAGGCAAATGAAATACAGTACAACAAAAGCACCGAATGGAACGAAACTAAGCAAGTACCACCAACCGGATTTGCCGATATCATGTAGACGACGAATAATTACGGCCAAACTAGGAAGCATAACAGCCAGAGAGTACAGGTAGACTAGTAGAAGCTCAATGCCAATCAGTTGCCCTATTATGGCAAGAACTAGAACAGCGATAGCATTGAATAGCGCAAACATCCAGTACTCTTTGCGTCTTGCTCTTCCAGAGAAGCCAACATAATTTTTCAACACCTTTAAGTACCATTCCATAAAAAAATAAATTCCTCCTCAAAAATATGTAATATTAATCACAGCATTCAGCATCCGACAAATTATACCTTAATTAGCGTATGTCGGAAAGACCATAATATTCCTGAAAAGATAAAATTAATAACATAAATAGATTTTTTTAAGTTATATTGATGTGAGCTTTGAATTTTGGCTATGCTAGCAGTCTGAATACGAGATTATAAGCATATACATAGGATCAAATAAAAATAAGCTTATTATAAGCATGATATGATATATTTGAGAAAATATGACTATTAGGGGGAGCAACTTTGGTAGGACGTAGTGGTAATCCGACATTAAATGACAACACTTTTGAACGGGACGACTTTTATGGCTCACACGAGCCAATGACGATTGGGGGCACGGTCAACAAGGCATTCATGACATTGGCCATTCTAATCGGTGCAGCTATCGTTTCCTGGACCATGTATTTCAACGGGTATTCAGTGGGAGGACTCATCATCGGTGGAGCTATTGCAGGATTGGTTCTGGCCTTGATCATTTCCTTCAAACCAACAACAGCGCCATATTTGGTACCTGTATACGCTATTGCGGAGGGTCTGTTCGTGGGAGCACTGTCTGCGAACTACGAGGCTTTATACTATGGAATTACCCTGCAAGCCGCTCTGTTGACCATGAGTGTATTTGTAGCTCTGTTGTTGGCTTATAAATCAAGGGTCATTCAGGCTACCCAGAATTTCAGATTAGGCGTATTTGCTGCCACTGCAGGCATTGCATTAATGTACCTGCTGAGCTTTGTTCTGAGCTTCTTTGGTATTACCGTACCTTATCTTCATGATAACAGTCTGATCGGTATCATTATCTCGCTCGTCATCGTTGTAGTAGCTGCGCTCAATCTGGTCCTGGACTTTGACTTCATTGAGAGAGGGGCTGAGCAGGGGGCACCCAAGTATATGGAGTGGTACGGTGCTTTCGGCCTGATGGTTACGTTGGTGTGGCTGTATCTGGAGATGGTCCGTCTTCTCGCGAAGCTGCGCAGTCGTGACTAATCGAGGCCAATCATCCTGTAGTCTTACAAATGACTATTATGTAGAAGCAATCTTCCGAGTGAAGATTGCTTTTTTGTGCTACTTATGCGCTTGAAGAGCTAAGTCCAATGAAGTGCTAAGTTCAATGAAGTGCAGCTACTCTAATTCGGCTTGCCTTTAATCAGGATGTTGGAGGCCTTGCCAAAGTCAATACCTACCTTACCTGTCAACTCGGCCACCTTCTGTGCCAGAACGACTGCATTTACACCACAGCAAATCAAAGCGACATCGAACTTGTCTTGGTTACGAATCATGAATTGTAGAGCTTCAGTCATCTGTCCGTATTGGACGAACGGGTAGGTCAACGTAACCTGCATCCGGTAAGGATCATTCTGCAGTACGCTCTTCAGTTGCGCAATCGATTGATACATGAGCATAATTCGTCGTCCGTGCAGCATGGCCCAGAACCGCGGGTTCTGCGCGAGCTGGCGATTGATCCATGCTGGACAGGTGTGTGTGGGATGGATTTGATAGTGGGTCATGATCTTGTTCGTCAGCTCTCGCTTGAGATAAGTAGGAGCCTGGATAATCTGATCCCCGGGGGGTAGCAGACCTACAATACTGGCTCTGCGGATTGAACGGACCAGTAGATTCCTGAGTGAAATATTAGGAAGCTTCACTCCCTTGTGTCCCTGATTGGCTTTGATGACCCAAGGCTCCTGCAGGATATCATCCATGGACATGACGGAATTTTGTGACAGTACCAGGTTCTCCCCGTCGCCAATCCGAACCAGTGAAAAGGGTTGCCCTGTCTCCAGGGCCATACCAATTCTTCGGATGACTTCTTCTTGCCCCAGATGGACGCTATTGGCCATATCAGCACACTCCTTTGCAGCTTGCATCTCCTCGTAGAGATTCTATGAACAAAAGCGTGCGGACGCTTGTACTCCAGACCTGATTGGAGTCAGAAAAACAACCTGTTCCGCCTTTGCACCCGATACCATATCGCGGCAGAGCTAGCGAATAACTATCTTTTCTAATAGCTAGCGATTGTCCATTCCAATTGAAAGGTTCATTCATAAGTTAATATATGCTGCGAGCATAGGAGAAGGATATCAACGCAAGGAAGTGAGTGAATGTCAAGCAAAAGAGTTGTGATTGAAATCAATTTCAACAACTATGGCATCGACCCTGCAAGGCTGACGGAGTCGTGGATTGCCAACCGGATCGCCATCTTTCATAAATATACGCTGCGAAGTCTGAAGAAGCAGACGAATCAAGATTATTTGTGTCTAATCAAGACAGCAGGCGACTGCGAGCAGATCATCAAGTCTGTTCTAGGCAAATATCCACCGCTTCCACCACATATCCGCTTTGTGACCAGTATCGAGGCCAAACGTCAGACCGAAGCCTATATTGCAGGCTATGAGGATTTGTACATCGCCCGCCAGGATTCGGATGATCTCTTTCACAAGACCTTCGTCCAACAGCTCCACCAGTTCAAGCATAAGCCTATCACCCAAGTGCTGATTACCCAGAATGGCTACATGTGGGATACCGTAGAGAACAGCATGATACCGATGTATTTTGAATCACCGCAATATTATACCCTCATCTATAGTGTTAAAGCCTTCATGGCTGGCAAGCGCTATAAGCTTCCCGGAGGACACGGCTATGCCATCAAGATGCGCCATGAGCTACTGAAGCCGCGTAACTATGTCAACATCGTGCATCCTTCCATAACCTCTAAGAAGCGGCTGCCGGCGCATATTACCAGACTGACCCCCGCTAATATGAAGAACATTCTGAATGACTTTATGTAGTTAGCATTTGGGCATTCAAATCCAGAGTAGGACAATACCGAACCGGTAGCTACCTTTAACATTCCAAGACAGGAAGGAGATTCTCATGTTCAAAGACAAGACGATTCTGATCACAGGTGGTACGGGATCGTGGGGGTATGAGTTGACTCGGAAGCTGCTTAAGAAAGCCCCGCGCGAGATTCGTATCTTGTCCCGTAATGAATTCTCTCAGGTCAAAATGCAGCGAACGTTTCAGTCGGATGTAATCAAGTTCATCATTGGTGACGTACGGGATTATGAGGCCGTTCATGAGGCTTGCCGCGGTGTGGATTATGTATTCCATCTCGCTGCGCTCAAGCATGTGCCTGTCTGTGAGGAATACCCGCAGGAAGCGCTCAAGACCAACGTGCTTGGCACGGAGAATATTATTAAGGCCAGTATTGAGCAGCGGGTGGAAAAGGTTATTGATGTCTCTACCGACAAGGCTGTGGACCCGATTAATTTCTACGGCATGACCAAGGCGCTCGGAGAGAAGCTGATGATTCGAGCCAACCGGTTGAGTCCGCATACCCGCTTTGTATGTATCCGCGGAGGTAACGTGCTGGGGACGAATGGCAGCGTGGTGCCACTGTTCAAGCAGCAGATTCTGGATGGTCAGGATCTCACACTTACGCAAAAGGATATGACCCGGTTTTTCCTAACCGTCTCGGAGGCCATTGATCTGTTGCTAGAGGCTTCACATGCGGCAATTGGCGGGGAGACGTTCGTGATGAAGATGAATGCTTGTCTGATTACGGATCTGGCCAAGACACTGGGCAAGTACTTAGCCAAGCGTGAGGTAGGCTTTAGAGAGATCGGGATTCGCCCGGGAGAGAAGCTGCATGAGGACCTGGTGTCACCGTATGAATCTCCATACACCTACAAGTACAGCGAGCAATACTATGTCATATTGCCTTCCCATCCTTCAACGGAGCTGGTGGAGAGGTATAAGACATATCCGGCGGTTACCTTTGACAAATACCATTCCAATGCAAATCTTCTAGATGAAGAGGGGATTGCGAATTTGTTGAAAAGAGGCGGCATGCTGGCCGCGGATGCCCGTCCGCTCAGATAACCGCTTGGATAATAGGCGGGAGGTAAAGTCAGATGGCGAATAATGATCAGGTGAATCTGCGCTATTATGGCTTGGTGAATTCCGAGCAGTCCCATGAAGCTACACGCCAGCGCGTACACTGGATATGCAAGCGAGTGGTGGGGAACACAGTGCTCGACATTGGCTGCAGTCAAGGGATCACCTCCATATTGCTAGCCCGCGAAGGCTTTCAGGTCACAGGAATTGATATCGAGGATACAAGCATCAAGTATGCCAAGAGTGAGCTGATGAAGGAATCGTTGCTGGTGCAAAAGAAGGCGCGTTTTCTACTCAAGGATATAACGATGCTGCAGCCTAAGGAAGGTACGTATGACACGGTCATCATGGGGGAGATTCTGGAGCATTTCTCTCAGCCTAACAAGCTGCTGTCAGCTGCTCATCGTCTGCTGAAAAAGGGAGGGAGGGTCATTATTACGGTGCCCTTCGGCTACCTTCCCTTTCATGATCATAAGCAGTCCTTCTATGTGGGGAGCTTGTGTAGACTGCTGGAGTCCTATTTTGATGAACTGAGTGTCGAGGTACAGAGCAAATATATATGCTATGCAGGTCGCAGGAAGGATCAGATTAGCAAGCAGATTGATACGGACTTCAAGGTTCCACAATTACTCAAGTGGATGCAGCTGGATCAAGCTCAGTATCTTGAGTATGAGAAGAAGGGCGATAAGCTACTCAGGGAACGCAAGCAGTATATGGACAGCAGGGATAAGAAGCTGCAAGAGATGCGTCAGCAATCCGAGCAGCTTGGCAAGCAGATTGAGGTGCTGCGAGCTCAATTGGCGCAGGAGCGAGTGAACGTTGCCCATTTGCGAGGACAGCTGAACAGCGGACCAGGGAATTAAGATTCAGAATGCTTGTCATAGTACGTAATCTGCGGATTCAAGTGTGCATGAGCGTCTCTGCCAATGGGCAGTCCATGATCAAGCTATAGAGATGCATAGTCAGACTATGGAAAGGATGTGAAGGCTGCCTAAGGGCAGCCTTCTTGTCTTTGAATTAGACCATGCAGCGGTGGCCACTTCCCGCAGTATTGGCTACCTTGTAATGATGGTTGTATTCACGATATGGAGCCCGTCCACCTGCTATTCTCTACTCATGCAGTGATGGTTCCATCCCCATGGGTCTGCTCAGGTGTGATTATTCTACGGGCAGGCGATATACAGCAAAAGGCTCCTGATGAATATAACGGCTGCTCGCATTCTCCAGCCGCTGTGCGATGTCGTCACTGTAGGACAAGTCTACACTTGGCAGGCTTTCAAGCAGCTGCTCTGGACGAGTGGCACCTACAATAACCGTAGAGACCGCAGGCTGGTGCATGAGCCAGGCCAGTGACAGAGCTACAGGACTGGTATTCAGCTCAGCAGCCAGCGTTCCAACCGCTGTCCCGAGTTGAATCCGATCTGGACTCAGAAAGCGTGAGAAGTTAGGGTCCGTGTCTGCTCTGGACCCTGAAGGAACTTGTCCCTGAGCATATTTGCCTGTCAGGATTCCTCCAGCAAGGGGGAAGTAAGGGATAATACCGATGCCCTGATCAAGGCAGAGAGGCATCAGCTCTCTCTCAGGAGTGCGATCTGCAAGGGAATAACTGACCTGGACGGATATATAACGAGCGAACCGCTGTTGCTCACTGATGCTGAGTGCCTTCATGAGCTCCCAGGCTGCATAGTTAGATGCTCCGATATAGCGGATTTTACCGGCAGATATCAGATCATCCAATGTGCGAAGAGTCTCTTCCAGTGGTGTTGATGGATCGAAGGTGTGAATCTGATACAGATCTACATAGTCAGTCTTGAGGCGACGAAGACTGTCCTCCAATTCGCGCTGGACATGGAGACGCGAAGAACCAGCTTGATTCGGCCCCTGTCCGCGAGGTAATCCGGCCTTGGTCGCCAGCACAGCCTCATGTCGTCGCCCTTGCAGCGCAAGACCAATGATGCGTTCCGACTCTGTGTTGGCATAGATATTGGCGGTATCCAGGAATTGTATCCCTGCATCGAGCGCGGTGTGGATGATTCGAATGGAGCTCTCCTCGTCAGCTCGTTTCCCAAAGGCATTCGTGCCCAGTCCTAATGCAGATACCTGTAGACCACTGTGCCCCAGACGGCGGTAATGCATGTTGCTCACTCCTTTGCATTCAGTTGGTCCTATTATTGCAAATACTCACTGGGCCATGCAATGTGCCAGCTACTGTGTCAGTGCGCTCTTACTTAAAGTGACCCATTCGTGCCACGTGCAGCTCCTCGTGCTTGGCGCCCTCCTCTTGGTCCTACTGCGTGTCATACACTAGTCTGCTTAGTGTGCGAACGGACAGTATTCGCATGTGCGGTGGTGGTTGTCTCTTGCCGCTGTAGACTGAGACTCCATAGAACCAGCAGTACAGCTAAAGCGACCATGAGTCCACCCACCCAGGTGGTATGGATAAGCCCGATACTTGCGGTTACTTGTCCGCCGATGAATGCACCTAACGCAATCCCCGCATTGAAGGCTGCGATATTCAGGGCAGAAGCGAAATCCACGGCAGTAGGAGCATATCGCTCAGCCAGAGTAACAACATAAATCTGCAATCCTGGTACATTCATGAAGGCCAGCAAGCCCATGAGCAGTACCGTTATTAGCCCAAGCACGGAGTCCGCTGCAGTCCAACCGAGAATGAACAGGACGACGGATTGAGCTATGAACATGAATAAGAGTGCTCGTAGTGGCTTTTGATTGGCGACTCGCCCTCCAATAATATTACCGAGCGCAATAGCTAGCCCATAGATTAATAAGATGACGGCCACCGTCGATTCACGATAGCCTGAGATATTTTGCAGCAATGGTGCGAGATACGTGAATACCGCGAAGGTTCCGCCATAGCCTAGAGCAGTCATGGCAAAAGCCAGCAGCAGCCGCTGATTCGTAAGCAGCTTGATCCGGTCTCGCATGGAAGCTAGCGAGCCTCCGCGTAGATCTGCAGGTACTAATAGCTGATTGGCTATCAAGCTCACTATACCAATAATGACGATCGCAATGAAGGCAACGCGCCAGCCCCATTGCTGTCCAATCATGGTGCCCAGCGGAACCCCGGTAATGGTTGCTACTGTTAGGCCGGAGAACATAATGGCGATGGCACTGGCTCGTCGGCTTGCAGGCACGAGATCAGCAGCAATGGTGGACCCGATGGACATGAATAGACCATGGGCGAGAGCAGATAGCACTCTGGCTACCAGCAGCAGGACAATGCCTTGAGCCGCAGCAGCCAGGCTATTGCCGAGAATGAAGACCAGCATAATCCCGATCAGCAGGTGCTTACGCTGTATTCCTGAGGTCAGGGAGGTTAGAATCGGTGCTCCGAGCATGACGCCCAGCGCATATAAGGTGACGGTCAGGCCAGCAGTCGTAACGGATATATGAAGATCATTGGCGATCAGGGGAAGCAGCCCTACGCTAATGAACTCGGTCGTTCCAATGGCAAATGCGCTAACGGCAAGAGCTAGCAGAGCCAGCCTGCTCCGTGCATTAGATGTAGACATGAAATGGATCACTCCTAAATATTGAGATGTGTAGCAGGTAAGTGCTATTATGACTGGAAGGAATACAGATGAATAGTACGTACTTTTTAGTGATATAAGTACCTGAAAGTAATGTAGGTACTTTTTGGTGCCTATTAGAACAGACAAAGCGATAGGTTAATGGAGGTTATGGAATTGGGAAAGAAATATAATATTTCTGTGGAAGCAACACTTGAGGTAATCGGGGGAAAATGGAAATGTGTGATCCTCTGTCATCTGACACATGGCAAAATGCGCACCAGTGAATTGAAGCGCGTGATGCCAAGCATTACGCAGAAAATGCTGACCCAACAGCTGCGAGAGCTGGAGGAGGATGGTATTGTGAACCGGATCACCTATAACCAGGTGCCCCCGAAGGTTGAATATGAGCTGACAGAGTATGGTAGAAGTCTGAAGCCCATTCTCGATTCACTCTGTGCCTGGGGGGAGCAGCACATTGTTCGGGAGTATGGCGATAAGCATACGGTACTGGTGGATAGTCCGTTAAATCGGTAATTTTGAGGCCTACAGCAGGGTCCGAAACAACCCATTAGGAAGGCTATAGACGGTCTCAGTACAGGCGTAAGATTACTGGGATCAACTGCTTTTACCGTTCAAATGAGCCTTAATGAAGATTTTTAGGAATCAGAGTAAATTATTTACTGCTTACTTCCGATATATTATTGATAACATATACTTCATTGAAGAGAGAGTGGTCCGCGATGCAAATGAACGGTATTTATGCATCATCAACTTCAAGCACTGTGGCAGTAAAGAATAATCAGTCTGCTACTAGATCGCTTGCCTCTGCAGGTAACAAGGCTTCGGACGCAGTAGAGACCTACACCCCGAGTGTGATTGACGAAGGACAACAGGAGCTTCGTGCATTGGGAGGTCGGTGGATTGGTGGAAGGGAATTTGCTTCGGTTCACGGTACGGACTACTCAAAGAATTTTCAGGATGATGTGAGCGGATTTTTAGTAAAAAGCGCATATGAACGTGATCAACTGCTTCAGCGTTACACAGGAGACGAGTTGAATCAGCGTCTTGAACAGTACGATAAGCAAGTTCAACTTAAAATAGAGGATATTGCGCAGACAACAGCGAGTACTTTGTCTCAATATTTAAATGTTGAGAATGATTCACCCATCTTTGATAAGGACCAGTTGGCTAGTCGCATTAAGGGAATGCTGCAAGAACAGCAGCAGATATTGGGCAAGTTACAGTCAGAGCAAGGAGACAAGTGGAATCAGGTTATTGAGCAGGGAGGGAAAGGAATTACAGACTTCCGAGATCAATTGAAGCAGGCAACAAGCCAAGCTTTTGCGACGGAGTCTACATCTTTCCAGGACATTAGCTACCAGGATGTGGCAGGGGTGTTTAATGCGTTGGTGCATACGACCTCCAATGCATTGAATACGTACAGTAACAATACCGAATGGGAAGCCAATATGCTCGGGACTGCACGTCTCAAGCTAGATTTGTATTTGCAGCAATCGCCGATGTCTTCTGCGATCAAGGAACAGTTCACTCAGTCTGTAGATACTGCAATGAATAATAAACTGAGGAC
The DNA here is from genome assembly GCF_000377505.1 of Paenibacillus massiliensis 2301065 = DSM 16942. Classification (GTDB taxonomy): domain Bacteria; phylum Bacillota; class Bacilli; order Paenibacillales; family Paenibacillaceae; genus Paenibacillus; species Paenibacillus massiliensis. Next base: position 214,149 of record NZ_KB898186.1, read on the forward strand.
TTCAGAATTTAACGATTATAAAACTTCGCTTATGATTAATCCTAAGTTCCGGGAGAAATTCCAGTCTCGTGAAGAGATGTCACTAGAGATTAAGCGTATGTTTGATAAGCAATTACAAGACCCTACTGCCAAGAAGTCTGAAGGCACGATCATGTGGGAGAGCATGAAGGGTTTATTGAATCAGAAGCCGGAGGATATCCGCAGTGGATTGATGAACGCCTTCAATAGTCTGCATCATAGCTTCATATCAGCACCGAGTATGCAAGGGGATGTGGGCCCACAGGCCAAGCTTGAGTTCGCCAATCAAGTGCGAGATGAGAGTGTGGAGGACTGGAACAGCTTTATTTCTTCCCTGAATATGGACCAGCAGCAAAAGAGCGCGCTAACTATACCCAAGAATAGCATTGATATCAAAGTATAGTCGTGTATAACATAGAGCCTCCGTTCGGTGTCTAGCCGGACAGAGGCTCTTCATGTATGTGCTAGTTCGAGGCTTCAATTGCCGATTAGGGGAATATCAAGCTGAATAGGCGAATCGATCTGTAAAGGGTAAGTGCTAATCGTCATCAGCAGTGGACCGTGGGCATTGGCGCCATTTTCAATGGTGAGTACGGTCTCGGAGCGTGTTCCCTGATCAAATGAACCTGTAGCTTGCGTGATCATGTACTCCGTGCCGTCCAGATCCTTCACAGTACTGAAGGACACCGTAGATAACTGCTCTGCTAATTCTCCTGGCTCCAGGGAAAAGCGTACTTGAAGATCCTGCCCCGTTACCTGGCAACCTTCGTACACGAGCTCATTCGGACCACCCTTCATATCCAGAGAGGTTGGGTCTATACGGATATCCAGCAATTTTTTGTCTAGAGCAGAGATCCCGGAAGCCTTGAGCATCAGTTGCTTAGGAATCGTAAAATACATACTTTCAAAATAAACGGAGCGCTCATTTCCTTTAGTTAATGCGATATCACTCTTCCAGCTTCGTCCTCTTTCATCGACCAGTTCCAGTTGTGAAAAGTTAAATATCTCTTTGCTATTGCCTGCATCATATTCTATATCCAGTTGCAGTCTTAGAGGAGACAATATAACCTTGCGGATGTGAATAAGTTGACCATCCACGCTTAGGGTCTGTCCTATTGGAATACTCCGTTTCATTCCTTGTGTGAGCGATACGTCTACCGGGAAGGTGACCTCCCAGCGTTCTGCATTTGTCTCTTGGCTGGAGTAGAACTGTACAGACATCGTTTTGGGCAACGTTGTGCCTGCCGGGAACAGCATATCGACATAATCACTGTATTCCTTGGATGTCTTATCAGGATTGTGATCATAGCTATAGGATACGGGGAGCCGTTCGCCCGTGTCATCTCGAAGATCGACCCGATCTAGGCTGCGCAGCTGCTGCTCTGTTCCCTTCACGGTATAGAACAGAATCATACGGGATTCATCTGCAATAACTCCATCTACTGTCACGGCTAGCCCATCATGCTCATCAGTAGCTCCAATCGGCTGTAGCAGCTCATGATCAACTGCATCCATGATTCCAGAATCGTGTCGGATCAAAGCTACGAATCCTTCCATCCCTGGTAGCTGCTTAATATAGGAGGCGAAGGCAGGAGACACGCGAATACATCCTGTGAAGATTAGCAAGGCTGCGGAGGTTGCGATGAGGCTGATGAACCAGCGCTGCCGGGTTCTGCGTCGACTCTGTGCTTTCTGTATTCCTTCTTGGATAGAGTGGCTTGTTTCAACAGGAATCTGCATACGATTGTACTCCTCCTGTGGAGTATGCAGACGTTTGTCCAGTTCATCAGTTATCTGAATCATTCCTTTCGATATCTAATGGCTTGCGCAGCTGGTCCAAGGCCCTGGCACAAAAGGTCAGTATTAGAAGCATTACTAGCAACCATTCCCTAGACCGATTCCCTAGACCTATTTCCTAGACCCATTCCTTAGATCCATTACCAGTGTATAACAAAAAGGCAGTGCGAGTCGCACTGCCAGTCTGAAAAATCATCAAATATTCCCATAGATCTTTAATGAGTATCACAGGCCTAATTTCTATGACCATGGTCAGTAATGAATTTCTATTACCTTAAATCAGGCCAGATTGCTGTAGCAATCTTCTTAGAATGGCTGCTGTCTCAGCTCTTGTTATCGACTGCTGTGGTGCAATCGTGTTCGATCCGCGGCCAGTGACCAGTCCAGTATGGATGCTTGCTGCGGCTGCTTCCTTCGCCCAGCTGGCTACCTGGGCTGCATCTGTGTAGCTGGATAATTGCTGTACCGCACCAGCAGGCACTTGGCTGTCTAGTCCGGTTACTTTCATTGCTCGCGCGATCAGAGCCATCGCTTCCTGACGGGTAATGCGCTCTTGCGGACGGAATGTACCGTCCTCGTAGCCGTCGATCAGGCTGTAGCTGGAGGCGGTCTTCACGACATCTGCATACCAGTCGCTATCGCTCACATCACTGAAGCTGTTGCTTCCTTCACCTGGCTTCAGACCAAGTGCACGTACGACGACAGCTGCGAATTCTGCACGTGTAATGCTGCGATCCGGCTCGAATGTATTGTTCGAGACGCCGCTGACAATCATACGCGATCCCATATCGTTCACTTCAGTCTTGCTCCAGTGGTTCGCTACATCCGCGAACGTTTGCGGGTTATAAATGACACTATATGCACTATTAGTCAAGCTGTTAATCTGCGCATGATATGCGCCATTGACTTGCGTGACTTTAGTTGGTACATGACGAACGCTGCCATCAGACTCAAGTACGATGCCTGTTGTAATCTGACTAGGATCGATGTTGGCTGGAAGGCCAATCGTGCGCTCTACGTAGCTGTTGAATTGGTTCACAGCTACTTTTTTACCGTCATAAGTAGCAGTAACGTTGAATTCCACAGGTGATCCAACAAGAGTATATCCGCCTTGTTGTGCAGCAGATTCGGCTGCTTGTACCGTAGTATTGCTCAGACGAGCGATCTCCACCTGCAGTTTGATGCTCTCCAGGGAGGCATTGCTGTTCAAGCCAAGCTGTTGAGCCAAGCTGTTGATCTGGATCTGCTGTGCAGGCAAAGTGTAGGTTGCTGCTTCGGTCTGGAGCACAAGTGCCGCCTGCTTGTCCTCCATGAGCTTCACGGTCTGTCCGTTCAGTTCACCGATGACTGCACCTGCATTCTCACTATCGCTGCCTGAGACCGGAATCGTCACTACTGTACCCTGACTTTCAGAATTCAGCTTCTGGGCAATAGCCTCAGCATTTACAGTAATCGTCACTATCTTTTGTCCGTTCACATCAGTAGTCGTCAACGTACCAGCAGATTCGGCTTGTCCGTTCACCAATACCTGAACGCTGTTGCTTGTGTTATTGCCAGTCGAAGGAGGTGTTGCTCCACCACCACCAGTTGAACCACCAGTGCTTGATGAGCCTCCAGTGCTACCAGTGTTACCATTATTGATAGTGTCATCAGAGCTGCTGGTTCTCCGAGTAATGAGCAGTGTGTAGGTCTTCTTCGTGCTACCATCTGGTGCAGTTACTTCGATGGTTACGGTATTACGACCACTTGTGAGAGCTATGTCTGCACTGTTTCCACTTGTGCCATTGATCAGAATGCTTGCACCCTCTTGGGCTGTAGCAACGCTAATCAACACGGAGCGAGTTGCATTGTTCACTGTAGCAGTGTACTGCTCTACATCCGGGTTAAAGGCTGGAGTCAGATTCAGTCCCGGAATTGTGATGGCTGTCAGGGCGGCATCCTGTGATGGAGCTACGGCCTGACGAGTCACATGAATGATGTATGTCTTCGTTTGTCCATTTTGTGCAGTTACCACGATCGTAATTGGATTGCTGCCTACAGACAGGGTAATAGGCTCGCTCGCCACTCCACTTGTCACGACAGAACCATTCACTGCCATGGTTGCATTCTCGTCGTCAGTAGCTGCAGTAACTGTGATGCTGCGAGTCGCATTATCGACTTCCACATCGTAGACTGCTGTTTTCGGGGCGAAGGCCGGAGATAGTGTACCACCGGACAATGTCAGTTCGCCCAGGTAAGCATTGTTGCTAACTAGGCCAAGGCGATTTACCACCAAATTGTAGGTATTGCTATTGCCGTTCTCGGCAGTAACCTTGATCTGCACAGGATTCAAGCCCTCTACCAGATCAGAGATGGTATAGGTATACACCTCGTCTGTTACGGATTGGTAGGTCACTCCTGTGACTGACAGGGTCTGGCTAAGCTCTGGTTTGGTCAAGGAGAACTTCAGGCTTGTTACTTCAGGAGCCACATCGACTTGATAATCCAGCTCTTCAGGCGTGAAGCTTGGCTCTAGCGTACCTTGTTCGACACTCAAGCCAGATAGGATCGCGGAAGCCGATTTCCATTTCGCATACAGTGTGATATGGCTAGTCACTGGCGTATGGAATTCATAAGCCTGAGTCAGTTCGCTATCGGTGTACCAGCCGAAGAAGGAGTAGCCGGATCTCTCAGGAGACGGAGGCTCCACTGCAGCATGGTTATAGCTTACTTGTTGGCTATCGATGCTCGTACCTCCGTTGGTTTCGAAGGTTACAGTTGCATCCGCATTTTGCCATTGGGCGTAGAGGATGACGTCCGCATTATCGATTGTGAACGTATTATCTGGATTATACTTTGTGCCGGTTCCATCTGCTGTTGTATTCCAGCCCGCGAAGGTATAGCCAGCTTTCTCCAGATTCCCTGTATTTCCAGCTACCGTGACTGTAGGGGACACAGTGGAATAGCTATTGTTGTCTACAGGTACAATCCCTGCATCAGCACCATTGCTGTTGTAAGTTACATTATATTGGGTAACCAGTGACTTCACGGTTGCTTTCTGACCAGCTGGTTGATCCTTGTAAGCGACATATGGAATGTCGTTGGAATCAAGAGCAAACGATATATATTGCACTTGACTACCGTTAGAAACTCCTGAGAAGTTACCTCCTCCAACCGGTTGCCATTGATTCCCGACGAGCTTTCTGATAGCTCCGAAAGGCGGCTGCATGAACATGGTTCCGTTGTCACCATAAGCAACATAAGGGGCCCCTTCCGAGTCGAAAACGATTGTGTTGTAAAACGTGGCACCCATAGAGAAGCCACTGTTTCCTACAGTCTCCCACTGGGTTCCAGTGAACTTTAATACAGCAATTTTATAAGAAGCGTCTCCATTTGAAAAAGCAATATAAGGAACATCGTTGGGGCCGATTGCGATCGCGTGATTCGTAGATTGACCGGCTGTGAGCTTGTTAGCCCCCACGTAATTCCATTGCGTACCGTTGAACTTCTTAACGGACAATCTGTAATTGTCTGTTCCGTCACTGTACACTACATAAGGGGTGTCCTGTGAATCCAGAGCGAGAGCCATCTCATTGGCATGGGTTGTAGTTACTGGCGCTCCACCCACGGTAGACCATGCATTATTTGTGAACTTCATGACTACAGCTCTAAGCTGATTCGGGTGATCTCTGAAGAGTACGTAGGGATTATTTGCGGAGTCGAAAGCGATCTGCATACCGTTCGCTGCACCTGGCGAGAGGTTGCCACTCCCTACAGATTCCCATTGACCAGCCGTGAATTTCTTAACCGCTAGTCTATAACTGTTGCCCCCATCCTGATAAACAAGGTATGGCGTATCTTGCTTGTCGATGGCCAGGAACAATTCATTTACTTCGCCCGACGAAAAACCAGGTCCTCCCACGGCTTCCCACTGGCCATTCACAAATTTCATGACCGTTGCTTTACCACCGTTAGCCATATCTTTATAAGCAACATAAGGATTATTCTGAGAATCCAAGGCAATTGAGGTGTATTCGGCTTGTCCGGCGCTTAAGCCCGCGCCACCCAGTGCAACCCATGTGTCAGTAGCTGCATGAGCACGGTTTTCTCCCAAGTTGAATCCAGGTATACCACCAAGGACTAATAGACAGGCGAGTATCATCGATACAGCTTTTTTTGCATTCAGGAAATTCCTGTTCATTCTCGACTTCCTTTCTCTAGTTGGTCTATAAGCCACAAGACTTAAGGACTATTGTAACGAGGGTCACTGAACCGATTCTGAACAGGAATCCCCATGCTTTCTCTCTTGTGTTCATCTTTAAAATTTGGGACAATGAGCAATAGGGCAAAAAGCAAGTAGTGTTTGTGATAAAGTGGCTTGAAATTGTCGTATACGAGGATCATTATGGAGATTGAAAAGAGGATAGCTATGAATAAGCCTTCTATATATGGATTAACGATGGAGCAGCTGACGGGATGGCTGGGTGAGCGCGGACACTCCAAGTTCTGGGCCACACTGGTGTGGGAAGAGCTGTACCGCCGGAGAGTTACGGAATTTGAACGAATGACAGAGGTTAAGCCAGAGATTGTACAGCTGCTGTCAGAGCAGTTCGTCATGCATACGCTAAGTGAGCATGTGAAGCAGGAATCGCGAGACGGCACGGTCAAGTTCCTCCTGAGACTACAGGATGGCAATCTGATTGAGACGGTGCTGATGCGGCAAAAGTACGGCATGTCTGTCTGTGTAACGACACAGGTAGGCTGCAATATCGGGTGTAGCTTCTGTGCCAGTGGTCTCATCAAGAAGAGTCGGGATTTGTCGGCAGGCGAGATTGTGGAGCAGCTGATGAATGTGCAGCTGTATCTGGATCAGCGTGGACAAGATGAACGAGTCACTCACATTGTGGTGATGGGAATTGGCGAGCCACTGGATAACTTTGAGCATGTATCTAACTTCGTCCGTATTATTAAGGATCACAAGGGCTTGGCTATCGGGCCAAAGCGTATAACGGTTTCAACAAGTGGTCTGCCAGAGAAGATCAAGGAATTCGCGGATAGTGACCTGCAGGTGCACTTGGCGATCTCTCTGCATGCTGCTACCAATGATCTGCGGACACGAATTATGAAGATTAATCGTGCTTTCCCGATCGAGCAGCTGATGGAGGCTGTCGATTATTATGTAGAGCGTACGAAGCGCCGGGTGATGTTCGAATATATCCTGCTCAAGGATGTGAACGATCGTAGAGAGGATGCAGTCGAATTGGCACGGCTGATTGCACCTCGTCGTGGAAGCTCTAGTATTAATCTTATCCCCTACAATCCTGTTGATGAGCACAGCCAATATCAGCGTAGCGAACAGGAATCTATTGTTGCATTCTATGATATTCTGAAGAAGAACGGCATTAACTGCACGGTACGGCTTGAACATGGTACGGATATCGATGCAGCATGTGGACAGCTTCGTAGCAAACAGATGAAGAAGGATGCAGCAGATCGCAAGCAAGTAACAGCCGGTTAAGGGGCGGGCAGAGGAAGAAGCGTGTACCTCGATGGGCGCGCTTCTTTTTTTGGATTTTTCATATGCAGTGATTCAATAAAGACATGACAACTAAGGGATGTGATTGCTAGAGATGAAGAGGCGTACAAGCAGTCTTAGACTTACAGGTGCAGTGACGCTGGTCATGGTAGGCGTAGCTCTTGGATGGTGGGGGTATAGTAGCATGGCTGATAAGCCCTCGCATTCCACAGAGCAATTCATCCTGAAGCATATGACGAATTCGAACGGCACGTTGGCCTCCTATCTACAGGCTGATATATCCGAGCATCCAGATATCCCTGCAGGCCGAGAGGCATTGTCGGAGTCATTGGGACTGTGGATGGAATACGCAGTCATGAAGGAGGATCAGCAGCTCTTCGAGAGTAGTTATCGTGTGTTAATGGATCGCTTCCTGAACGATCAGAAGTATGTGACCTGGAAGCTGGAGCCGGATGGAAGCTCTACCGTGAATACGAATGCTCTGGGAGATGATTTTCGAATCATCCGTGCTTTGTTAGAGGCCTCCAGTCTATGGGAGCAGGAAGGAGGAGCTTACGAGCAGACTGCTGAAGTGATATCCAAGACATTGCATGAACAGGTACGTAACCAGGGCTATTTTGTTGACTTTAATGATTTCAAGCATAGCTATGTCCCCGAGACGTTAAGTCTTGTCTATGTGGACACGGTTGCCCTGCGCGGCATGCGGGACAAGGGATGGATTGGACAGGAGGAATACAACCAGTATGAGCAGATGCTGTTAACTTTACCGGAGGATGGGACCTTCTTCCCTAGAACCTTCAATGTATTAAGCGGGGAATATCAGTACGCGGACGAGGTGAATCTGATTGACCAGCTGATTGTAGGCATCCACATGGTGGAGGCTGGTCGTAGACCAGAGGCGCTCATAGAATTCATGAAGCGTGAGTTCGCAGAGCATGGGGGATTGAAGGGGCGCTATGCGGCAGGCACATTGCAGGCGCAGGTGGAGTATGAATCTCCGGCTGTCTATGGGCTGGCCATTCTTTTGGCGCTGGATATGAATGACCGTCCATGGGCTGAGCAGTTATACGCCCGTATGATTACCTTCCGTACGAATCATGGTGCCTATGCTGGAGGCTATGTATTTGATCAGAATACACATATGTTCGATAATCTGCTTCCGTTGTTGGCTGAGAGGGCGCTGGGAAAATAGCAGGAGGTGGTAGCTATGAAGAAGAGAAGTGTACCGCGAGGAGCCGTCTGGGCATACGTTGTCTTAATCAGTATTGCAAGCTTGCAGCAAGTAGCGCTGTATCTGCATAGCCGTATCCATGGTGCCTATCAGTTGACGGAGCTACTACTTCTGATAGGTAGCCTTGTGGCTTTGGTCGCTGGCTTGTTACTTTCTGTACGCAGGACCATCATTTGTGTGGGGATGTTCCTGATTGCCTATCCAATCTGGCTTGTCTCATACAACAACATCGGTGCATGGAACTTGTTCTGGCTGCTCCTTATTCCGGGAAATGCAATCATCGCATCTCGTATACAATCGCTCTTGCGCCGCGAATCTCCAACAGAGAGTCTATACGGACCGCAATCAACCAGCCCAGGTCTCAGGCTATGCACGAATCTGGGCAATAAGGAAGCGTTACAAGAGGCTGTCATGAGGCACTCCAATCTGGCACGTCGCTTTCCTGAATGCTATAGTCTGTGCATCATGATGTTCAAGGTAAGGCCGCAGCCAGCCGATACGGAGCCACTAGATTCTGTAGGCTGTGCACGATTGTTGATGGATCTATCCAATTCGATTCAGAGGGAGCTAAGATTCGATGACTACACTTTCTTCATAGGAGAGGGGAGGTTCGTCATTCTATGTCCTATGATGAATGAGGATTACATACAGTTGCTCATTGGTCGGCTGAAGGCGGCTCTGATGGAGGTGGAGTATATTAACAGCCAGGGACATCATATACAGATTCTTGTTCGTTCCGGAGCTATGGTGTTTCAGCTGGAGCAATGGGAGCAGTACCCATGCATTGATACTGTCATTTCCGAGCTGGAACACCATTCACGAACAGATCTGGATGTTCAGGGGCTATCAGTAATAAGGTAGGATTATCTTTGGCTAAAATGCGTTTAACAAGGATAACGGATGCCCTATGCTCACTGGCTGTCCCTGATGATCGGAATCCCCGTAGTACTGCCATTCATTTGTGCTTGCGTCATATACGTAGTCTGATTGCCATTGTGCGCCGTGATCTGCGATTGCCTCAATCGCGGATAAAATGTATTCGATCTCCTGATCTGTCATCACTGGATGCAGTGATATTCTCACCCAGCCAAGCTTGAGCGACATGTTGCCCTGATCAATCTGGTCTGTCATGGCCTTAGACTCAGATGGTCCAAGCTGGAGCAGATAGTGTCCATAGGTGCCAGCACATGAGCAGCCTCCTCGTGCCTGAATCCCGAAGCGATCGTTCAGTAGACGTACAGCCAGATTATAGTGAACTCCCTCAATCAGTAGAGATACAATACCTGCACGATCCTTATGCTGTCCTGCCAGCACAGAGACTCGGCTGATACGACTCAACCCTTGAAGCAGTCGTGTAGTGAGCTGCCGCTCACGCTGTTCGATGTGACGTATACCCATCTGCTCCTTCAGACGAATTGCCAGTGCCGCACGGATAGCTTGCAGAAAGCCCGGTGTTCCTCCGTCCTCTCGCGCTTCAATATCACCTAGATAGCGATGCTCTCCCCATGGATTCGTCCACGATACAGTTCCACCTCCGGGCTGTTCCGGTATTGAACTGGTGTATAGCCTGGAATTCATAATCAGCACGCCACAGCTACCCGGGCCACCGAGGAACTTGTGTGGTGAGAAGCAGATTGCATCCAGTTGCTCCAGCGGATTACTTGTATGCATGCGAATCGTCTCATATGGTGCACTTGCTGCGAAATCTACGACACAAATGCCACCGTGCTCATGCATGATGCGGGCCATATCATGGTACGGAGTGCGGAGACCTGTTACGTTCGAACAGGCTGTAAAAGCACCAATCTTATACTTGCGCTCACGGTGCTGGTGAAGCACGTCCTCAAGAGCGTTCAGATCGACTAATCCATCTGGTCCAGGTGGAAGGCACCACACCTCCGCATAGGTCTCCGCCCAGGAAATTTGATTCGAATGATGCTCCATATGTGTGACTATGATCAGCGGAAGATCCTCAGACGCCAGAGGCAGGAGCGGCGTTTTTTTCAAGCCCAACAGATGCTGCAGCTTGTGAACTGCACCGGTCATTCCTGTTCCAGCGAACAGGATAACATCCTGTTCATCTGCATGGACATGTCTCTTAATCATGGCCTTAGCCTCATGATAGGCATCTGTCATGGCTGCGCTGGTAAGATTCGAACCTGTATGGGTGTTGGCAACTAACGGTCCTATGTCATGAATCATGTAATCTTCGATTGGACGATACAGTCGTCCGCTGGCCGTCCAGTCAGTATATAGCAATCTTTGTTTCCCGTATGGCGTCGCGAAGATGTGGTGCTGGCCGATGACCTGATTACGATACCATTGAAAATAATCCTCCGATGTACTGCGCGGCGCATAGGCGGCATGGCCGATTATTGCCTGGAGCATCATGAGCCTCCTTTTGCATTCAGTCTGCTATGTAGCCTACGCTGGAAGGTGCCCAAAGGTTAATGAAAGCTAAGGATTTTCACTGTTCCGACTTAAATGCTAACTCCAGGTGCAGATACCCACCTAGGCAAGATACACCGGAGCTTGCACTTGCGGTTGTGCCTCCGAAGCTGACTACTCAGCAATTTGCCTCATATACCAGCAACCGAACAATAGAGTCTGAAGCATTTTCCAGCCCGTGACTCCAATTCGGTTTATTCAGTATCACATCTCCTGGCTTTACATCCCTCTCCTCCCCGTTTACCGTCATTCGTCCCTGGCCCTCCAGAACCACGTACACCTCCTCATTTTGCTTGTGCTCGTGATAGCCGATAGACGTGCCAGGGGGAAGCTCCATGTAGTAGAAAAATTGTAGCTTACTGTCATAATCCTCTTCACCGAACAGCTTGACGGATTTCACCTCTCCTTTGCCCTGATGGCTGCTGGCGATTCTCAGCGGTGCCTCCAAAAAATTTCTGACGATCATCCTTTATCCCTCCTTATAGAAATTCCTAAAACAACCACACATTTGTCTCGAAGCTTAATCGTTCAAATTGGTATTTCGCTAAAGATTCGGACAAAGCCTGCATACGTTCCTCATCTCTTGAGACAATGCTGGTGCTCATTGATGCTGCATATGACATTCGGTGTGGGCTAGCTGCATAGACTCGTTGGTGCTTACAGCTCTGTGCTAGATGTGGAATTCTGAATTAACTTCGTCAGCTCCTCATACCAGGCGCCAATCTCCTCATCTGTTGCTGCTGTATCCAGCTCGCTCAGCTCTGACAGTAGTATGCGTTTGTCCTCTGTGCTCAGCTTGCTGGAATCATTGTCCTGATCTGCGAAGGCAGAGTTGAGATTCATGACGAACGGAGGCAGCATACCGTTCATGGCTAACAGTTCCGAAGGAATCCCGCTAAAATCACTTGCCTCTTCCTCTGCTTGCTTCATTGGTGGCTGTGGTCTCAGGCTCTCCATAAGCTCCATAACCTGATCAAACAGCTCGGATACTTCCTCATCTGTAGCTACCGAGGCATCAAAATCCGTCAAAATATTCTGCAGCTCCGCAAATGGATCGATCTCCTCTTCTGTTCCTCTGGAAGATTGCCCTGTGACCGAGCTGGACGTTGAGGCTTCTGCAATAGCTTGCTGGATCGAGCTGAGCAAGGATTTCTCCTGATCCGTGGTCAGCGGTTCCGGGCGTGGTGGCCTGCTGTAGGTACCTGTTGGAGTAATGGCCTGCTCTCCAGACGTGTGTTCGGTGTATTCTACACTTAACTGCAGCGAGTCGTGATTTCCTTGTTCTTGTCCCGCAGGCTTGGGAGGCAGTGTAGGAGAGTTTTTCTGTGCATGGTTTACACTCCCGTATTCTGTAGTTGTGTAAGATAAAAGATTACGGTAATAGTCGGTGCTAATAGACATAGTGGAGTCCCTTTCCTTTCAGCGTAATCAATTTGGTTTGTTGTCTATCCTCTTTCACATTCAACGCCCTATTGCAGCGCCCACAGAGCAGTTCATCGGCTGCGAAGCTGAATATAGACTGAAGGTAAGTTGAGTAATTGTTGAAGATGTAGGGCGTTATGTATGGAGTTGGGGCGGAGTGATGCGAGAACGATAGATGCATGAGATCACCAAAGGTGGGAAGTGGAGAGGGCTATGGATATACGTGAACTGGAGTGAGGTTCGCAAGACAGCACAAAAAAACAGCCAGATGAACAAGGGGACGTTGCTCCCACATGGGATTAATAGCGGACATCTGACTGTCTATGATATAGGATTCGTTTGGCTGAACAGACTATGGTCATGTGGTAGGCATCAAATAGCTCTTCGAATAGGATAGTGTATAGGCCGCACTCTCTTCATGAATCTCGTTGTTGTTACTGAGCGGGCGAGGACTCCGTTTATAAGTCAAGCGATTGTATTTATTAATAAGCTCGTCCAACACCATGGATTGCTTCAACACAATCGGGTGACTCAGATCATAGTGCTTGGCCAAGTTATAGAGCTGCTGTCGGGCTACATCAATGCTCTGCTGCAAGGACTTCTGATGGATCAACCCTACACACCTCCTTCTGTTGGGTTATTCTGTGTGTGTGGGCCGTATCTATCAGTAGCTAGAATCCCACATCCTTAGTTTAGGGGGATATGTCTATATCTGGGTGTAAATAATTTGGACATGTTACATATCCAGTTGCAGGTTGGAATGTCTGCCGGGAACTAGGTAATAAGAAGAGTCTCTCCGTTTGGTAGAGGTATTAAAGTAATAACCTTGGGCGCTTGGGCAGGAAAAGGATCTAATGGACGTACTATGTCAGAGCCCGTTTTTACTCACCAGCATAGGTTGCGGTTATGCTAAAGTCGATGGTGATTGCTGACTGATCATGGACTCTGTTAGCTCTTGGACGATTTCGCAGAGTATTATGTGTGTGTTCCGATTATTGATGGCAAGAGATTCTGAAATGCCCTTTAGCAAATATTCTCTGCCACTCGTGTGTACTCCCCTTTGAAGATAGTACTTTGCTAATTCCAGTAACAGCTGTACATGTAGGTCCAAGATATGTTCTTCATAATAAATTTGTTGAGCTATTTCTTTGATGGCAGATAGAATGTCAGAATGGTATTGGTCAATAATTAGGTTCACATCCAAATCAAAGAGATTGGCTACTTTAAGTATGTTAATGAGTCCAATTAGCGACTCTTCCTGATTTGTTTCGATGTATGATACATACTCGGGTAACAACTTTAACTCACCCATAAAAAGCTTTGTTATCAGTGTATTCAGCGTGGACCACTTCCTAAATAGGCCCATCCAGTATAGTGTATCACTGTCCCTTTCACGAACCCAGCTCAGATCAGCATATTTTTCTACGTATAGTAATGTTTGTTTGAAATTTTTCTGTCCTTCACATGCAGAGCCATGCATCAGGTACCCATAGGCTATATAGAAGAAGAGCGGTCTGCTGAGTCTGCTATCATCAATTGCTTCTGCATCATGTAAATGTTTATGACTGAAATACATGATTTTTGCTTTGTACAGTAATTTCTCAGCATTTTCACTGACTTTATCCCATTCGCGTAGGGCGCGATAGGTGTTAAGTAAGCTCTTTAGAGCGTCAAGCTGGTCAATTTCTTCAAGTTTTTCCACATAGGGCTCGAATTGTAGAGCGACCTGCAGGTTTTGGGCCTGATCTTTGCCCAGCTTCAAAGTAAATATGCGATATTGGCATAATGCTAGACGCTCTGAATGTTGTTTGCATTCACTTGCTGCTACATTTTTATAGAGGATCAGAGCTGCTTGCTGCTTGCCTTCTCGGAAAAAGTCTTCTGCGGTGTCAAATAAAAGAGGGGAGTATATCAGGTTATCCATTAAAAGAGACACTGTTAGCTTCATGCATTCCAGCTTGTCTAGTGATGCGCAGCGGTAGAGAAAAGGCTTCATTCTGCGCCAGTTCAGAGGTGCACCAGCTAGACACTCTTCTATGTATCTTTCGTAGTAATGACCGAGAGGAAGCTCCATTGCTGTGGTGATCCGATCAAGCTGATCGACAGCCATAATTTTATTACCGTTAATAAGTGAGCTGAGTGTGCCTGCATTGATACCCGATTCCTTGCTTAATCTGCTGATACTCCATTCCCGTTCTTTCATGAATCGTTGCAACTCTGTAAGAATGATCGTAGAGCTTGTCACGATATCCCCCCTGTCACCTCGTTGCAAAGTGCCTTGTAGGTGCTAATTACTCTCATAAATAAAATAAAAAGGTAATATGAGATGTTACTTCTCATATTACCTGTCTATTTCAAAAAAATGTAATTGTGGTGTATGGAATAGCAGACTAAAAACTTTGTGAGTGTTATTAAACATTCAAAAAAATCTATTCTAGAAAGTTAGTATTCCCCATGATGGGAGTTAGGTTTGAAAATAGGTCCATTTATTGGTGTGTTGAACCCCAGTACAAAACATATCGTTACGAGGATTACAGTTACTTTTTTTAGCAAATACATTCAACCCCTTCTGTAGATTAAACACTCATGTTACTTATTATATTACTGTATTTTTCACGAATGCCTTCAGATGCAAATTTATTATATTGCTCAAACAGTTTAATGAATTGAAGGATACAATCCTTTTTATTTCTAAACACTGAATTAGATAAGCCTGAAATTAAACTATTAAAACCGGGAGCATAGTTACCGCTATTTAAATAGTACTTGGTTAATTCAACCATAAGCTCAATATAACGGTCAAATGTTGTTCTGGTCGTGTAACGCTGGTTAGTCTCTTGGGTGGTTATAAGTTCGGAAATATCATTAATAAATTCAACCAAAATATAATCAATGTTAAAATTATGGCGATTAGCTGCAGTAGAAATATTCAGTAATCCGGTGAGCAACTCGTCATTTTGTGAGCGAAAACTCTGAACATATTCATCTAATATACTGAGGTCTCCAGATAATAATCTAACAACCAGTCTATTATTTTCTGCCCAAGATTCAAAAAGTCGAATCGCGTGTAAGGTATCGGGGTCATCTTCCTTAACCCAGCTTAAATCAGCATATAATTCAATATATTGAAGAGCCTGATTATACTCGCCTGTTTCATCGTAGACATTTGCTTGAAGCAAATAGGCATAGGCAACATAAGTGAATAATAGTTTACTCGGCTTCTTCTCGTCCAAGGATCTTCTTCTTCTAGAACTCTGAGACATGAAATATAAAATTTCTGCTTTTCTACCCATTTCCTTGGCGACCTCTTCAACCTTATCCCACCGCCGTAAGGAACGATAGGTATTAGCCAGATCCTTGAGTGCATCCAACTGATCAATTTCATCCAGACGCTCCACGAACGGCTCGAACTGAATGGCGGCTTGCAGATTCTTGGAATGATCCTCTCCCAATCTTAAGGAGAAGAGACGATATTGACACAGAGCCAGGCGCTCTGAATGCTGTCTGCGCTCACTGGAGGCAACGACATCGTAAAGGATTGCCGCAGCTTCACGCTTGTTATCCTGAAAGAAATCCTCGGCCGTCTCGAACAATAATGGAGAGTACGTCAAATTATCAATCAGCAGGGCCACAGCCTTCTCCATACAGCTCAGCTTGCCGAGCTCAGCACATCGATACAGGAAAGGTCTGATCCTCCGCCAGTTCAGTGGCGCGTTAATAAGACATTCTTCAATGTACTGTTCGTAAAAATGCCCATGCTCCAGCCCCATTACGGTGGTAATGCGGTCAAGCTGGTCCACGGCAATCACTTTGTTACCGCTTAGAATTGAACTGATCGTTCCTGGATTAAGGCCTGAAATTTTTCCCAGTTGACTAATATTAAGTGCTTTCAACTCCATGTAGTTCTCAAGTTCTGTGCGAATCGTGGTTGCCTGTGCCAATATAACCACCCCTTAAAGCTTAACATTAGGATCTGATGATCGTCCAGATATACGTTTGGAATAATTTATTAAATTTTTAACTAAAAAAACGCTACTATGTAAGGGAGCCTCATCTTCAATCCATCATCAAATTCATATGTAATTTTTTTCCTTATGATTGTTACAAATATAACCATTTATTGGACGTCGGTCAATTGTTTTCTTCAAATTTCTATTAATCTGGGTTGGATAACAGGATTTCTTCTCTCTTCGACCTTACACAGCTATGCTAAAATAAACTCCAGTTCAGTTCATTAAGAAGGAGGAGAGGCAAGATGAAACGAATGGGCTGTCTGCATGCTCACTATTCGAATATCTCCTATATTGAAGAAGCATTTCACGATAAAGGGATTCAGTGGATGCATTTTGTAGACCCAGGGCTTGTATACAGCTCAGACCCAGAGCGTGATCCGGGTGATGAGGGGGCGAAGCGGCGTGTTAGGGAGCAATTGGATTGGATGCAGCGATGCCAACTGGATGCAATTCTAATCACCTGTACCTACTATGCTGCTTTGCTGTCACAGCTCAGCGATCCCATATCCAGTGATATTCCGATTCTAACGATTGATGAGCCTTATTTTGTGGAGCTTTGCCGTATAAATACCCCTCAGCTACTCCTGTTCACCAACCCCGAGACGGTAGAGGGGACGATGAACCGTTTACAGCAATATGCCGTCCGTTCAGGTCAGACTGTGCAGGTGGAGACGGAGGTCATTGACGGGGCCTTTCCACTCCTTATGCAGGGAGACAAGGAAACGTATGATGCCGTTATATCGGAGCGTATTCGTCTGCTGCTAGAGCAGAAGCCTGATTGTAGAATCTCTGTAGCTCAGCTATCTATGGTAGATGCTGTGAAAGGGCAGGTGGATCACAGGGGGAACCTGATCGGACATCCGCTGAAGCCGCTGGTTCGCGAGGTGTTGTCAGTATTGCAGTTGGAATCCTGAGCAGGATATCATCGGTTAGGCGAGAAGTGAGACAGACACACAAGTGACTGTGTAACAAAGACCTCTTCATGGAGAATGCTGTTACACGATCTTGATATTTTTAAAGACGGGAATAGAAGCAGTTCAGGAATGTGGAGGACGTACATGTATCGTATTGTTATTTTTCAAGGGCCAAGCGCTTCGGGTAAAAGCACGCTTCAGGCTATGCTGGGACTGCCGCGTGTAGTCACCTGGACGTCTAGACCACCTCGAGACGGTGAGAAGCATGGACAGCATTATTTCTTCGCTACGCGAGAAGAGCTGGAGTTCATGTACAGACAAGGTGGTATGGCAGAGATGTCTACCTATCACGGGGAGCTATACGGAACTTCACTTCGCTCACTGCAAGAGGCCATAGAGGGAGGAATGACCGTCTCTACTGTTATGGATGCACAGGGGGCAGCAGTGGTTAAGGCGCTTTTCCCTGACCAGACGCTTCTAATTGGCATCGCAGCAGACCGGGAGCAGATTCACAAGCGACTGCTGGAGCGCCAGAGCTCTCCTGAGGAGGTCGAGCGCCGTCTCATGGGCTTTGATCAGGAGACACAAAGTCTGGGGCAGTGTGATCTAATCATTAATAATAATGATGAACAGCTGCAGAAGGCCGAGGGTGTGATCCAACTACTGAAGCGGGCACTGTTAAAGTAGATGATGTAGTATTTTGTGCGGGTCGGAAAGGCTGAACAAGGGCCCGCGAAATGAACACAGCCACTGTGAATAGGTTAATCCTATGACAGTGGCTTGTGTGATATATAGTGTCTTATTGTCATTGAGATTTCAGTGCTAGAACTTCTTCCTCCGTTAATCCACTTGCCTGGGCAATCACTTTGATTTCCATCCCCATAGATAACAGATTCCGGGCAATCTGTAAGGCTTTGTTGCGCTCACCTTGAGCCATACCTTGAGCCATACCTTGGGCCATACCTTGGGCCATCCCTTTTTCTGCCGCCCACTCCAATGCTGAGGCTTCATCGTGAAGGAACTTTTGCCTTTCCTCATACCGACGCCGTGCCTCGCGATCTTGGCTTAAGAACTCTAGGGTAGTCATTGCTTTCTTCAATGTCGGTTCGTTCATTTGCAGCACCTCCCAGTTCGATTTATCTGTCCCTTTGAGAAAGAGTAACCAGTTCAAAAGGCCGCCCTCTATTGGTATAGAGGTATTGTCCAGCTTGGATAACTCCATAATATGGACTTCCAGATCATCGGTTAATTGGATACCTGTATAGTCTTCACGCAGATGAAATACATGATGATAACGTGACGATTCCAATAGAGAGTAATTAAGGATATTGATCGTGACACACTTCTTTAGCTCTTTGTACGTTTGCCTTTCCTGAAGCTGGCCTGAGTACCGCTTACTCCAGTAGTACAAGGTACGTTTTTCTATGTCATATTTATTGAACAGCTGCATCTCAATATTAATGTGTTTGCCAGTAGCCGTCTTAGCCCATATATCGAAAATAGACTGTTTGTCGAGCGGAGCATCCTTATCAGTGTACGGATTGAGCAAGATAATCTCTTTTAATGGCTGTTCGCCAGCTTCTGCGAAAGTGCGATTAAGAAAAGCAAGAAGTACATCCTTATTTTCCTCACTACCGAAGATTCGTTTGAATACAAAGTCATTTCGAGGATCCAGCAACTCACTCATCACTAGTCATCTCCATTTTTATAATATTATAGCATGATCCTGCGCTTGTTTTGAAGGTGAGTGATTCATTTCACATGTGAAATCCGCCCTTTGTATTATAGTGAGAGGAATGCAAAAGGGGAGGTTCACTGTGGCTAAAGTAATCTCAAATGTCCGGTATGCTCCGGATATCAGTGTGTTGAAGGTGGAGGGCAATTATGCAGGCGCGATGGGGCAATTTTATATGCTGCGCTGCTGGGACAGCTTTCCCGTGTTGTCACGTCCGATCAGTATATATGACATAGGGGACGGCTATATCGCATTCATGTTCCGAATCGTCGGCACGGGGACAGAGCTACTCTCCAGATTGCAGCCAGGAGACGAGGTCCAACTGGAGGGACCATTTGGTCAAGGCTTCCCCGAGGTGGAAGGCCGCATAGCACTGGTAGGGGGAGGCATGGGAACAGCACCTCTATATATGGCTGCCAAGCGGTATACACAGGCTGAGGTATTTCTGGGATTTTCGACAGCGGCCTTTGGCGTGTCTGCTTTTGAGGAACGGACAAGTCAGGTCACGGTTACGGTAGGTGCCGAGAGTATTTTGGAGCATGTCCAGCCTGAGCGCTATGAGTATATTTTTGCCTGTGGTCCACATCTGATGCTGGAGGCGCTGGCTCACAAGGTAGAGGGGACGGGAGTACGATTGTTCCTGTCTGCTGAGAAGCGTATGGCCTGTGGGATAGGGGCCTGTCTGGTATGCTCTGTGCAAGGACCCCATGGCAATCGCAAGGTATGCAAGGATGGACCCGTATTTGAAGCAGGGGAGGTGGATTGGAATGCACTCCATGACCTGTAATATAGCAGGGGTAGAGCTGAAGAATCCGGTCATTATGGCCTCCGGTACCTTCGGCTTTGGCCGGGAATATGCGCAGTTCTATGATCCTTGTCTACTGGGTGGTATTTCTGGCAAGGGCATTACGCTTCACCCTCGCGCGGGGAACAAAGGCTCGCGGATGCAAGAGACGGCGTCAGGAATGATGAACAGTGTAGGTCTGGAGAATCCGGGAGTGGAGGCCTTTCTAAGGGATGAACTGGAGTCCATGACACAATGGGATACCGCGGTTATGATCAATCTTGGAGGAGCCGACATCGAAGAATACGTGAAAGCAGCGAGTATTATCAATGATGCCTGTGCTGCTCAGCGTCGGGAAGGACTACGGACAGCGGATATGCTGGAGCTCAATATTTCCTGCCCGAATGTGAAGGAGGGCGGTATGCAGTTCGGCATCCGCACCGAGGTGGCTCGTCAGGTCGTACGAGCGGTACGAATGGCAACAGCTCTTCCGCTGATCGTGAAGCTGTCTCCGGGAGCGGAGGATTTGACGGCTATGGCGGTCATGTGTGAAGAGGAGGGGGCGGACGGCATCTCGCTGGTCAATACCTTTCAGGCTATGAAGATTGATATCCGTCGTCGTCGAAGCGCCTTCCAGCAGACTTATGCGGGTCTATCGGGACCAGCGATCAAGCCAATCGCTCTACGGATGGTCCATCAGACAGCCCAAGCGGTGCGCATCCCAGTCATAGGAATGGGAGGCATCACCTCCGCTGAGGATATCGTAGAATTCATCATGGCAGGGGCTGCCGCCGTGCAGGTAGGGACGTATAATTTCATGAATCTGCGAGCAGGGGTGGAGCTGATCTCAGGCCTGGAAGCATGGATGAGACAAGAAAAGGTACAAGCTCTGGATGAGATTAGAGGAATTGTATAGTTTTATATATTTTTGTTCGCTTTTTCGTTCTCTAAAACTGAGGTATATGTTATAATATTCCATAACAACAGAATGGCTTAGATGGGCGGTCGGCTAGTCTCCTGTAGGGGAGGTGAAGCCTGTGGAGGTGAAGGATGCACTGACACTCATGATGACGTTCGGTTCGCTGCTGATTGCGCTGATTGGACTTGTCGTCACCATTGTCGTTGCACTGACCCAAGACAAAAAGAAATAGACCGCCCTGTCGAAAGGTAAGCGGTCTATCTCATGTACCAATGCCTGCAGCCTACCGCCCTTGTAAGCGGACTGTTGCCGAAGAGTAAGGATGCGCCAACATCCTTACTCTTTTTCTATAGACGATAGAATATAATCTGTCTACAGTGGAGCTAACCATTCTATCATCATAAGAAAAACTTCCGCTAAGTGCGGTCTGTCTTCTGTGAAGCAAGTCGACAGATGTTATTCTTAGGGTACACAATCTTTTTACATTTTATCACAAAGTTGGTCATATTGACAACGGAGCATACGCCTTAATCTGCAGCTTTCATGGGCTATTGTCTACAGGAGTAGGTCTCAATCCCATCCACATTAATCCTGCCCTACGCTCTCCAGAATGGCATCCCCGGCAGCGCTGATACGGATGTGGGCATAGCGGGCATTTGTCTGTACATCCAATCCAGTGCCTTCTGGAACAAAGTAGCTCTCAATACCATAGTAGATCCCACCACCTCCGGACATCCTGCCGTTCAGCACGAGCTCTCCGGTCTCAAGCGTCTCACCAGACTGATATAGTCGTTGGAAGGTGTAGACCCCGTCGGCACCCGGGGCAAGAACGACGCTTACCCGTGCTCTATAAGGCATTGCAATCAGCGTCTCCTGTGCTGGAGATGGCGGATTTGAGATGGTATAGCCCAGTTGTACATAGTCCCCTTGCAGCAGTGAGCGGGGGTCCACTGGCACGAGCTCCAGCTTCACCGTTGTTCCTGACTGCAGTAGCGTCTCCTTGTAGACTGTCACAGAGCCGATGTAAGCCAACTGCAGTAGAATCACCAGCCCGATGGCAATCGTACGTCTGCGAATCAAGCTGTTGTGCGGTATGGAGTCAGCCGTCTCAGAGCTACCTGCGGCCCGACGGGCAGCTATATAAGCGAGCACCAGTGCAAGGATACCCAAGAGAGCCAGTGTCAGAGACTTGTGCAGCAAGGGCCATAAAAGGTCATAATACTGGAAGCCGATAAACAAGAACCAGAACACCACGCTTATAGTCGCATGAAGTATCCTATGCTGCTGGAGGTATCGGAATGCCAGATAAGTGACTACAATAAAGTTCAAAATATTGAACATTAAGTGACCGTAAGGGATTGCGGACTGTAGGAAAGTCAGCCACAACAGGAAGAGCAGCGTGAAGAACAAGCTACTTTCTCCGAGATGCTTGCGTGCATTCTCATGCAAGGACGGGGCTGTCAGACGGGAGTGAGCAGCCAGAAGTCCTCCGTTGATCAGAGCCAATATCATCATCATGTAAGTGAAGCTGCGCGGTACGTCATCCAGCAGCTGATACAGCATCATGCCCATGCTGAGATTCCAGATGGCATGCGTGGCCCACAGCTGTGTCCGTCCTTCGGAGCGCAGCCATCCAAGTCCGATCAATAACGTGATGATAATGGATACAGCGAGGTTATCTATCCATAGTGCAGCGATGACCCCGATAATGTATCCGATGCAGAGCATCGTATAACGAATCACGGAATCCACGGAACGCCATATCGTCATGGAGACCATGAAGATTAGACTCAGAGCGAGCAATCCATACTCTGGATGCGACAGTCCGGTGGTAATGAGCGCTAGCCCGATCAAGGAAATGCTTCCGATCAGAATTCCTACGATTTTAATGATTCGGGATACAAGTACGCTCATGATCGAACGTGCATCGTGTGCCGAATTTGATGGTACAGGCTTCGATTCTAGGCTGTCTGTCGGGGCAGCACTCTCCCGATCAGCGTGTGCTTCATCGACACCAGATTCGGCATTTCTGGTCTGCTCCAGCCTGCGCAAATAGCGAAAGAACAGTACGTTTCCCGTCAGCAGCGCTGCGACGAAGATCAGGCCGTACAGAAAAAATAGCGTCGACGAGTGATACACCGTCAGCTCAATGAATTTGAAGACCGCGAAGCCCGAGACAGCCAGTGCATTCAGAGCCACGAAGGTCGTATTGAAACGTACATGAAGGAAGTAATAGAAGCCTGCTGCCAGAATCCCCACCCAGAGCACATTCAGATACACTCCATAGGTCTCGTAATAGAAGGAGTTGGACAGGAACCAGAGCGTAATGTGCAGTACGACGAAGCTAAGTATACGCAGGGCGGGTGAACGTAGTCTGCGACTCTCGATCAGGATGAATAGCACCAGATTCACCAGCAGGAAAATGAATCCATACATAAGCATATAGGGCTCTTCATACGCCATGAATACAGAGGACGGTATGAAGTAGAACCATAGCGCCAGATGTACCAGAAAGTACGATAATACATGAAACGCTGGATAGCGCGTAATCCAGGCCAAGAGCAGTGCAGGGATGGACCAGACCAGAAACAGCACATAGCTATTGGCGTGAGCATTGTAGATCTGATCCAATAAGGCAACCGCCGTTCCGAAGGAGATACAACCCCCGACTAGCACAATGTTTGACAGGAAATGCTGATGTCCGAATAGCCCCTTCATGCGGCTCAGCACAAAGGATACTCCATAGAACAGGATGACAAGTCCGGTCGCCAGAGAAATCTTCTCCAGCCGATCCATGCCACCCCAGTTCGCAGCGAAGAAATAGATCATGGCTGACAGAATGAGCGAGATTCCCAGCAGAAAGCCCAGTCGCACCGCTTGAAGTCGTAACATGAGTTCCACAGATCCTTTCCCGGTTGCGCGTAATGTGAGTGTAGATGCTTTCATTATAGAGGACTTTACCTTTGGCTCCAAATGATAAATCAGGTAAGAATTCAGGTATTGACCCTCACGCTTCGTGATACTTTATAGTCAGTGATGAAGGGAGGATGAATCATGGCCATGAGAGTAAAAGAGGTCGCCAAGCTGGCAGGCATTAGTGTGCGCACACTGCATCATTATGATGAGATCGGTCTGCTCGTCCCCAATGAAGTGACTACAGCAGGATATCGCCTGTACTCGGAGGATGACCTGGCTCGGCTACAGCAGATTCTGTTTTTCAGGGAGCTGGACTTCCCGCTCAAGCAGATTCAGGAGATTCTGAGCAGCCCTTCCTTTGATCGGGTAGAGGCACTGGAGCTGCAGCAGAATATGCTGCGTGAGAAGCGACGAAGGCTTGATGTGATGATGGATACGATTGAGAAGACTCTGAAATCTACAAGAGGAGAGATAACGATGACAGCAAGCGAACAATTTAAGGGCTTTGATTTCGGGAGTAATCCCTATGAAGAAGAAGCACGCAAGCGCTGGGGCGATGAAGCTGTGGATGGGGCCAATGCCAAAGTCAAGGGAATGCCCGCAGCTGAGAAGCAGGCCATGTCTGATCGCATGAATACTATTTACTTCAGGCTCGCTGCATTACGAGATGGTGCACCGGACAGCGCGGAGGCCCAGGAAGCGATCGGGGATTGGTATGTTTTTCTCAACAGCATGGGTAGTCACAGCTATACGCTGGAGGCCTTCAAGGGTCTAGGGCAGATGTATGTGGATGACGAACGTTTTACCCGCAATATTGACCAATTCGGAGCAGGACTTGCTGTGTTCATGCGGGATGCCATGGAGGTCTATGTTGATCGGCGGGAGGACGTACAAGAGAATAACTGACAAGAGAAGAAGGATAAGAAACTCACAGTTGATCTAATCGTGGTGCTAGCTGTGAGCTGGAGCCCAGTAGGAAGTAAAGTGCAGGCCGCTTCAAAGTCCATGATTTCAGTGGTGCTTGGAGCGGCACTTTGGGCTTGTTTACCGTATCAAGGGATTATAATCATATTCATTCTCTGCGGGTAGGGGATAGAATTTATAAGGTAGAATGCATAGAAATCGGCCTAGATGATGGAGGAAGGAAGTGAGGAGCAATGAACAGCTTCGCTGAATTGAAGAAAGCTCTCTCCCGCCTTATGGAAGAACACGGCACTCCGGGGATGAGTGTGGCTGTCCTACAGGGTGGGCAGGTCGCGTGGAGTGAGGGGCTGGGAACGCTGGAGAGAGGCACAGATCGTCCAGCAGTGCAAGACAGTCTGTTTCATGCCTGCTCCATGAGCAAAATGGTGACAGCATTAGGAGTGCTACGTCTTGTGCAGGCGGAGCGGCTCAGACTGGATGCGGATGTGAACGAGTATCTTGGGTCCTGGAAGCTGACAGAAGGCCCGAACATGAGGATTTCTATGGCACAGGACATGGGTCATGAACGGGAAAAGGACAGAGTTGGAGCTCGAAGTGAAGAGGTAGACCAGCATATCTTCGTCAAGCATATGGATGAAGTATCGGATCAGAGCTTGCGTCAGGTCACGGTTACCTTATCGCAGCTTCTGGCTCATCAGGGAGGGCTTGAGGACCCGGAGGGCAGCTTTGATGCATGTCAGCCTGGTGATAAGGTGCCCGAGCTGGAGGACATTTTGGCGGGACGCACTCGATATCTCCAGCAACCTCTGAAAGTAAGCTATGTACCAGAGAGTCGGTTCAGCTACTCGGATGCGGGCTATTGTGTCATCGAGCAGATCGTTAAGCAGGTGACTGGTTTGCCTTTTGCGGAGGCCATGGATGAGCTGGTCATAGGACCACTAGGGCTTCGACGCACGTCATTCTGGAATTCGGCTGCCGATCCTGAAGGAAGGACATTGCCCATGGATATTGAAGATATGGATATTGAAGGTGGGCGCGGTATTGCGGCAGGTCATAACGCTCAAGGAGAGGTCGTCCCTGGCAGACGAGCCTATTATCCTTATCAGGCAGCTGCAGGGCTGTGGACCACGGCGGAGGATTTGGCACGAATGCTGGTTGTGCTTATGGAAGCTTGGCGAGGGGAGTCTCAAGCATTCCTGCGATCAGATCTGGTTCGTTATATGATGACAGGCTTTGGTTGTGAGCCAGCTGCGGGGCTTGGTATCTTCCTGCATTCCGCCGATGATGTTCTTCAGATCTTGTCCAGAGGCTGGGGAATCGGCTTCCAAGGCATGATGGTAGCTTTTCCAGAGCTCGGAATGGGTGCTGCTGTCCTGACGAACATGGACCCCGGCAGACCGCAGCAGGAGTCGGTGGTGGGTGCTGCACTTCGCGAGATAGCCAAGGCCTGTTCTTGGCCCGGGTCTCAAGGGTAGAGGATTAGAATTATATTAGGGAAAAAAAGAATATTGGTTGTCCTAGTACCAGGTCCTAGGATTTAGGAGTATAATATACATAGCTACACAATTGATCATAAGGGAGAGACCTGTCTTTGAATTTTGAACAGTGGATTGCACCTGAATATTATAATCTCACGGCCGAGATGGAGAATCACCCGGCGGAGCGTGTGGCGCTGCGTTGGCTGAGCGACCATGGAGACACGGAGGAGATTACATATGGAGAGCTTCTCGATAAGGCGAATCGTCTGGTGGCTGGGCTCCATGGCCTAGGATTAGAGAAGGGAGATCGTGTGCTCGTCATGGTCCCTAGGCAGATTATTGCCTATATCATTTATATTGCTTGTCTCAAGCTGGGCCTAGTTATCATTCCATCCTCTGAAATGCTGAGAGCTAAGGATCTCGAATATCGCCTGCGTCATTCTGAGGCTCGTGCTGTCATTGCTTGGTCCGATACGACGGAGGAGGTGCAGAAGATTGAAGCTGATCTGCCTGCCCTGGCACACCGTATTGTCGTTCATTCCTCTACGAGCATGCAGGAAGATGCATTCGCGACACCATCAGGCTGGGTGAATCTGAGTGAGCTTATGCAGGGAGCGCCAGATGCGTCTATTTCTGTACAGACTCATCGGGATGATATGGCGATCCTGGCGTATACTTCAGGAACGACGGGCAATCCCAAGGGCGTGGTCCACAGCCATGGTTGGGGATACGCTCATCTGCGGATTGCCGCATCCCTGTGGCTGGACATTCAGCCTTCAGATACCGTATGGGCTACTGCTGCACCTGGCTGGCAGAAATGGATCTGGAGTCCGTTCCTGTCCGTGTTGGGACGGGGCGCGACGGGTTTCATCTACAATGGTGGGTTCAAGCCTGGACGTTATCTGAAGTTGATTGAACAATATGGAATTCAGGTATTATGCTGCACGCCTACTGAATATCGGCTGATGGCGAAGGCAGAGGATCTGCCTGGCTATGATCTGTCCAAGCTGCGCAGTGCAGTATCGGCGGGAGAGCCGCTGAATCAAGAGGTGATCGAGATCTTCCAACGGCACTTCAATCTTACAATTCGCGATGGCTATGGACAGACCGAGAGCACGCTGCTGATTGGCAGTCTCAAGGATGCTCCGCTTCGGATTGGCTCCATGGGGCAGTCTATCACGCCGGGGCTAATCGAGGTCATTGATGAGGAAGGACAGCCACTACCGGCAGGTGTGGTGGGAGATATCGCTGTCCATCAAGATATGCCGGCCTTGTTCCGCACGTATTATCTGGACCCGGGTCGCAAGGAAGCCAGCATGCGCGGAGCCTATTTTGTCACGGGAGACCGGGCCAGCAAGGATGAAGAGGGGTACTTTTGGTTCGAAGGCCGTGGGGATGACATTATTATCAGCTCGGGCTATACCATCGGTCCATTTGAGGTTGAAGAAGCGCTTATGAAGCATGAATTAGTCAAAGAATGTGCAGTCGTTGCCAGTCCTGATGAGATGCGGGGGCATGTAGTTAAGGCGTTCGTGGTGCTGCGCAACGAATCTGCGGCCTCGCCAGAGCTGGCGAGAGAGCTACAGAATCACGTAAAGGCGATTACGGCACCTTACAAATACCCGCGCAAGCTTGAATTCGTGAGCGACCTGCCGAAGACCAGCTCTGGCAAGATTCGACGGATAGAGCTCCGTGAGCGGGAGCGCAACCAAGCGCAAGACTAAGCCAAGGCACTGAGTGTAAGGCACCAAGCGTAAGGTACCAGGCCCAAGCCAGAGTAGTGTGGTTGAATTTACATGATGAGGTGAAGTAGAGAAGCCTAAGCTTCATATTCATCGGGCCATCAGCAGGTGCTGGATGCTTGCCTTGTAGCCATGGCTGAGTAGCTCTGCACATACATCTAGAAGGACGCACGCAACGATCCGCCTTATAATAAAAGGGCCTGAAGCCGGGATACACTATCCTTTGGCTTCAGGCTATTTGCATTGGATTATGAATCACACCACGGACTGCACCTGCTGGATATAGAAATACCTAACGATGACGAAGTATATGAACTGGATTAGACAGAAGATACCTAGCACGGAGGCGGATTCCCAGAATAGGGAGTATTCGAACATGTTCGACAAGGCCGTCAGAGCCACGGCACCGTGCACTAATGCTATTACAATGGGAGTGAAGAACAGCAGGGAAATTTGCTGTGTAAGCACATGGCTCAGCTCCTGTTTGCTCAGTCCCAGCTTCGCAATAGCTTTGAATTTCTCTTTATCCTCATCCAGATCGCTATAGAGACGGAAGTAGAGGAAGCTGCCAGCTGATACGAAGAATACAATTCCAATGAACAAGCCGATGAATAGGATGGGGGCATAGCCCTTGATCGTATCATCCAATTGATAGTCCCTCGGAAGGAATTGATATTGATCTCCATATTGCTTAAGCGTGCCCAGCAGGGCTTTACCTGCTGCAATAGCGCCGGGTTGTCCTGCTTTACCGTTCCATGCATAATAATGCTCTTGCTCGGCTGGCTTGCCTAATTGCGATTGGATATGATCTGGAACGATAAGATAGTGTAGTGAACCCGGCAGTAGATGGGATGTGACCTTCTGCTCTGCCCGGAGAGTGAGCTTGGATGATGTGATGAGCGGCTTGCTCAGCAGCTCGGACTCTTTCGGTGCAGCAAAACCGTAATCAGCCCCTACGACTATTGGAGCGTTGCCCGCAAGCTCGATCGGATCTGCCTGCATCAATCCGGCAAAGCGGTTATACTCTGATAAGCTGATCATCAAGATAGGTTGTTTTTGACCCTCGATCTGATAGTAATTCAGTCGGACATCGCCTCGCGTAGCCTGAATCTGCTCACGTTGAAGTGTCGATTCGATCAACCGCAGATGCATCTGCTGCTCAGTGTCTCCTTGCTTGGATACATAGTGGAAAATGTATGGGTTTATTTCAATGAGAGGCTTGGTCAGCACCGTGCGGAAGCCATACAATGAACCAATAGAACAGAAGGCGACAGTTGAGATAATGGCTACCAAGAAGAACGTACGTGCATTATCCTTCATGCGGTAGGACAGGTCCGAGAATAACAGCATGTTCGTCTTCTTCCAGAAGATTTGCTCCTTCGATTTGAGCTTGCGAATCAGATAGACGCTAAGCTGTGTGAAGAATAGATAAGTGGCGATGCAGACCATGATGACTACAGGAACCAGCAGAAGTACCACTTCTACTCCCTTGGCGTTCAGGGATAACGTATAACTAATGCCAATCAAGGCAACTACCAGTAGCGATAGTAGTAGGGAAGCCTTGGGCTCTCCCTTGGATATCCTGTTGCTCTTGATCAATTGGATAAGCTTGCCGCTACGCAGCACCAACGCGATGAAAAGAGAGATGAGCACGAACAGAATCAGAAATGCGATTAGTGTTACTGTGATAGCCTGCCACGGAATGTAGAAGGGCAGACTGCCCCCAAGCTGGAGAATGTTCTCTCCGAGCAGCAGGATGGCCTTGGCGAATATAAGTCCAAGCCCGATACCTCCTGCTGAGGCTGCGAGACCGATCAGCATATTCTCCAGGAAGACCATGCGTCGCAGTTGCCCATCCGACATGCCCTGCAGCATCAAGAGACCGAACTCCCGCTTACGGGATTGCAGGAACGTACTCATGGAGTACAACACGAAGAAGAAGGAGAATACATAGATAATCCATTTGGAGGAGGACAGGGCTGTAGCGGCACTGCCATGCACATTCTCTCCGCTGAGCATCGGATGATAAGCGAAGATCGAGAAGGTGAAGAACACCATTACCGTGAAGAGGCTGCTCAGGAAATAGGCGGCATAGAGACGCTTGTTCCTGAGGACATTATTAAACGCGAATTGACGAAATGTCATGGGTATGGCCTCCTAACAGTGACAGCGTATCGATAATCTTTTGGAAAAAGGTCTGTCGGTTATCGCCACGGTTAATTTCGGTATACAGCTGTCCGTCGCGGATGAAGATGACCCGGTGGCAGTAGCTTGCTGCCATGGCGTCATGAGTTACTAGCATCATGGTTGTGCGCTGCGTATGATTGATCCGCTCCAGCATTTCCATGACATCGCGCGCAGATTTGGAGTCCAGATTACCAGTAGGCTCATCCGCTAGCAGTAGCTTGGGCGTGTGAATCATTGCTCTGGCAATGGCTGCCCGTTGGGCCTGCCCGCCTGATATTTCGTATGTGCGCTTGTTCAGGATGCCAGTAATGCCTAGCTCATCGGCAATATTGCGAGCCTTCTCCTTCATATCCTGCACCTTGTGACCATCCAGGGTGAGAGGTAGAACCATATTCTCCTCTACCGTAAGAGTGTGCAGAAGATTAAAGTCTTGAAAGACAAATCCCAGCTCACGCCGCCGGAATCGGGCCAGTTCATGCTTCTTCAGCTTCCCTGTATCCCGGCCATCCACCAATATACTCCCGGTTGTTGGTTCATCAATGGTAGCAATCATATTTAGCAGTGTTGTCTTCCCGCTACCCGATGGTCCCATGATTCCGACGAATTCTCCCTCCTCAATGGTGAACTCGATATCCGTCAAGGCTCGATAAGCGATATTGCCAGTATAGATTTTACTAACTTTATTGACATTCAGCATGACAGCTTCCCCTTTCTTCAGCATGCCGCATAAGCCTCGCAAGATCAGCTACCATAACAGGATAGGACCTTCATCGCATCGACTATGCTGGCTGCCTTTCAGTTGTGCATCTATCAGATGTTCACAGTATAGTGCTGATGCCTTCATCTGAACCATCGAATCAGCTTTCACTTTTATTACATGCGTGTAAGGTTGGGGATGCCTTCCATGCTTCGTTCCACTCGTTCAGGCGGATTCACGGTGGAAGGAGGAGAAGAGAATGCGGACGGTTGTCCCTTCGCCTTCTATGGATTCCAGCTCAATACGATGATCCAGGCGGTCAGCAGCCTCCTTCGTCAGATACAGACCCATGCCTGTAGATTCGCGGAAGCCTCGACCATTCGCCCCAGTGAAGAACGGGCTGAAGACACGCTTAAGATCCGCAGCCGGGATACCAACACCTTGGTCCCGGACTTCGATGTAGGCCTGCTTCCCTTTCGCGCCAGAGGTAATGAGTACCTTATCATGCTGGCCAGCGGAATACTTGACCGCATTAATCACAATCTGCGAGATCATGAAGAAGAGCCATTTCTCATCAGTATCGACGCGAATGTCTTGTAGGGTACGAACCTCTGGATATACGTGACTGCGAATGAATAATCGCTTGTTATCATGCAGCACCTCGTTGACGAGCTTGGCCAAGGTCACGGATCGGACGTGAAAGTCCTGCTCAAAGCTACGCAGCCGGGCCATGTACAGGACGGTGTTCAGATTGGAGCGCATTTGCTCTAGCTCTGCACGAATGCTCGCTCCCTCAGGCTCATCCATCTGTTGTACGGTTAGCTCGATGACCGACAGAGGTGTCTTCATCTGATGCACCCATTGGTCCATGAAGGTCAGATGCTGACTTTGCTGTGCCTGGGCATGGTTCAGCTGGGTCTGGTAGTGCTTGTATTGGGTATGCAGCAGCAGCTCCAAAGCTTCGGAGATCGGTGCTGTGTCCATGGTGCGGAAGGAGGCATCCAGCTTGAGCATAGGTTCACTCAGACGCTGATAGTAGCGACGTCGGCTGATGTAGTGGTAGATGAGATAGCAGCTGAGCAGGAATATTCCAAGGAAGATAGAGTAGAGCGCTGGCCGAAGATTACGGTAGCCGTCCATCCAATAGATGGACAATATGAGTACAAACTGAAGGCATTGCACTACAACCAATAAGGCGTGCTCTCGCAGGAATAATCTCATCGCTCCTCCTCCTGCAGCCAGGAGGTATTCAGCCGGTACCCTGTACCGCGCACGGTCTCAACAGCATCCTCGACGCCCAGCTCCTGGAATTTTTTGCGGACCCGAGTGATATTGACGTTCAGTGTATTCTCATCTACGAAGGCTTGGTCGTCCCACAGCTTCTCCAGCAGAGCTTCTCTACTAGCTACCCGGGGATGGCGTTCCATCAGGCTCTCGATAATATCGGATTCCTTGCGTGTCAATGTCACGGTTCGGTAATCCAGACTCAATTCCAGTCGCTCTGGGTAGAGGCGTAGCCCGGCCTTCTCTAGTATCTGCTCCGTAAATTGAGCGGCATATTCTCCATAGGCGCGACGCAGGTGGCTGCGGATCTTGGCCATCACGACTCCATAATGAAAGGGCTTCGTAATATAATCATCTGCCCCATTCTCCAGTGCCATGATCTGATCCATCTCACCAGCACGAGCTGATATGAACAATACTGGGCACGTAGAGACAGCCCTGATCTGTCGGCACCAATAGTAGCCATCGTAACTGGGCAGATTCACATCCAGCAGGACCAGATCAGGGGAGTGGTTGTGGAATTCATCCAGTACATGCTCGAACCGGTGGGGCTGAACCACCTCATAGCCATACTTTGATATATGTGATTGCAGCAATTCTGCAATTTTGGGGTCATCCTCGACGATCATAATTTTTTGCATCACATAGAACGCTCCTTATTTAGCAAGGTGTACTTGTACTCAAATATCTTAACCTTACATCGTACAATTGTACTGATCATATTCAGTATGAATCTACGGACCATTATAACATTCGTGTGCAAAGTGTACCGATCAAGTCCATCATGGGCGGACAGCTGTGCTGTGAGAGGTGTCCTTCTACTAGCTGCTACGACGGGCATTAGCGTATAGAGGGTACAAGTATGCTAAAAATCCTTGAAACCTGTCCGCAGAAGGTGTACTATACATGTTACCGTCAACAGGCATGTTGTCTGATTCGTGAGAGGTAAGCAAGACAACATGCAAGCTCATATAATCTTGGGGATATGGCCCAAAAGTTTCTACCGGATGACCATTGCAATCGTCCGACTATGAGTGATAGCGTATCTAGGGTTCCGTTTCTTTGCCGTGGGCAAGGAAAGGCTGGTCCGAGCGATACGGGCACAGGATGACTGTGCTACACCTACAGGGACAAAAACCCAGAAGGACAGGTTCACTTGAGCGAAGTACGTCAAGGGATCTGTCCTTTTTTGCGTTTTCTGAACAACCGCACATAGAAGGAGAGAGATTCGAGCATGAAAGTATTACAAGAGCGTATTCTCCAGGAAGGCGAGATACTGTCCGATACGGTCCTGAAGGTAGACTCCTTCCTGAATCATCAGGTGGATCCCATGCTGGCTTTGGAGATTGGACGGGAGTTCGGTCGCAGATTCCAGGACGAGCAGATTACCAAGGTACTGACCATTGAAGCGAGCGGGATTCAATTTGCCATGGCGACAGCGATTGATCTCCAGGTTCCATTTGTCTATGCCAAGAAGAAGAAGGCAATCACACAGGGTGAGCAGGTATTCTCCGCGCCCGTACACTCTTTTACCAAAGGCGAGACCTATCAGATCAGCCTTGCACGCAAGTATCTGACCCCGGGGGATAAGGTACTGATCGTCGATGATTTCCTGGCTACAGGCGCTGCCTTGGTAGGCCTGGCGGATATGGTGGCGGAGTCAGGTGCCGAGCTGGTCGGCGTTGGCTGTGTCATCGAGAAGAGCTTCCAGGAAGGACGCGGATTGCTGGAGGAGAGAGGCATTCGGGTGCACTCACTGGCACGCATCGCTTCAATGTCCCCTGGACAGATTGAGTTCATAGAAGAAGAGATGTACATCTATTGAGTCGTAAGAAAGAGATATCTATATAAGGCAAGTAACTGTACAAGATAAGTAACTGTGTAAAAAAGAGTACTGGTGAGTTCGATTGAATTAGAGGAGAAGTGAACGTGAATATGTTAAGTAGACAAAAGATTTTCGCACTAGGCTTCCAGCATGTCATGGCAATGTATGCCGGTGCTATTGCGGTGCCGCTCATTGTAGGTGGAGCTTTGGGGCTGACTCCTGCCCAGATGGCGTATCTGGTCGCAGCAGACCTGTTCACCTGCGGGCTGGCAACACTGCTGCAGATTATGCGCAGCAAGTATTTCGGCAGCGGTCTTCCGGTGGTATTGGGCTGTACCTTTACAGCGGTGGGGCCGATTATCGCCATTGCTTCAACCTCGAACCTTGCGACGGCCTATGGCGCCATTATACTATCCGGGTTATTCGTCGTGCTGTTCGCACCACTATATGGGAAGCTGCTTCGCTTCTTCCCAACTGTAGTGACGGGCTCTGTCGTTACCATCATTGGGCTTACACTCATTCCAGTAGCGATGAACAATGTAGCAGGTGGTCAAAATATGCCTGATTTCGGCGAACCACGCAATCTGTTGCTGGCTCTGGCTACACTAGTGATTATACTGCTGGTTAATCGACTGGCTACAGGTTTCCTGCGTGCCGTCTCCGTCCTGCTGGGCTTGGCTGTCGGTACCGCTATGGGCTACTTCATGGGTATTGTTAGCTTTGAGGCTGTTGGCTCGGCGTCCTGGCTCAGCATTGCACAGCCCTTTTACTTCGGTAAGCCCGAATTCAGCGTGATGGCTATTATTACGATGATTATCGTGAATATCGTCAGTATGGTGGAATCGACGGGTGTGTATCTTGCAGTTGGGCGTGCTACCGACCAGAAGGTCG
The DNA here is from genome assembly GCF_000377505.1 of Paenibacillus massiliensis 2301065 = DSM 16942. Taxonomy (GTDB): domain Bacteria; phylum Bacillota; class Bacilli; order Paenibacillales; family Paenibacillaceae; genus Paenibacillus; species Paenibacillus massiliensis. The sequence continues at coordinate 248,889 of NZ_KB898186.1, forward strand.
AGCAACGCCAGATTGTAAACGGACTTCGCTCAGAGGGAGCAGCGATCATGCTCGGCGGCCTTCTGAATGCATTCCCGTATACCGCATTCTCTCAGAACGTTGGCCTCATTACCTTGACGCGAGTGAAGACACGCAAGGTAATCTTCGCGGCGGGCGCAATTATGGTCGTGCTCGGGCTGCTACCCAAGCTGGCCGCATTAACGACGGTGATTCCTAATGCTGTTCTGGGCGGAGCCATGATTGTGATGTTCGGCTCGGTAGCTGCGGCGGGTGTATCTATCCTGTCCGAAGTGAACCTGCGCAAGGAGAGCAATCTGCTCATCGTAGCTTGCAGTATTGCTGTGGGTCTTGGTTCAGCTGCTGTACCGCAAATGTTCGATCAGGTGCCAGAGTGGCTCAAGATGCTCCTGCAAAGTGGCATTGTAACAGGCTCCATCACAGCGATCGTACTGAATATATTCCTTGGCAATCGTGCAGAGGAGCCAGAGGTGACGACCTCGGATCTGCCAGCTCCAGATGCGCCTGCAACGAATTAAAGAGCGTATCGGATAGACGATTAAGCTTATAAGTTTATAAACGTATGGACGAAGCTTATGGAAGCTTGTGCTTGTACTAGTATAAAAACGTTGTGATTGCGGCTCATGGCTGTGATCACAACGGTTTTTTATTGTTAAATAGGACTTCACCAGCTACAAGTGTATTCATAGTACAGATAAGCCCCACTTTATTCCTTGGCATTCCAATTTACTCATGGAATCCACCTCAACTTTGAGGCCTCAGACTCATCTAGCCTGTCTTGCCTCTAGGCTACCTAGAATAGTCTCTTCAACTCTACTCCGCTGCTTCTACTCCGTAGACCTCTCTGTATAAAATTCCCCGATAGTCCTTGAACTGCTGCGGTGTTAGTGGAGAGGGATAGCTCATGATAAGCAGCTTCAACTCGTTCGCATTCTGGCGAAGTGGAGGCTGCACATAGTCGAATGCATTGAGACAAAAGCCAAGTCGTTCATAGAATCCGATGCGTCGCTTAGCCATCTCTTCCTCCGGTGGCTCTACCTCCAGAATAATCGGTCCCTCTGCTTCTCTCTCCTGTATGAACTGTTGAATCATGCGTGCCCCGACACCTCCCCCTCTTAGCGTGGGGTCTACTGCTAGATGCTCAATGAATGAGAACCCCGGCAGTCTCCACCCGGCTAGGAGGGCGGTAACTCTACCGGACGCGTCCTGCTCTGTATGAAGGGAATAGTAGGCATGATGTAGCAGCTGCTGTTGGTGCTCGAATATACGAAATTCGCTCTCTGGAAAGGATAGCTCCATGAGCTGATACACTTCTGTGAATGGTGTGTAATTCATAGTGGATGTCACGTCTCCATTTTGTAATGTGATTATGAATATGATTTTGAATCTCGCCTATAAGTTTATTGTAACGCAAAAAGCCCTTCCTGACCCCCGACGGAGCCATGGAAGGACTTGAATTAGTGTATTCTATACTCGCCCTGCATATCCTACGTTGTACAGTACGGGCTACAGTACGGGATCAGGAGACGGCTTGTCCAGTGCGAGCTGAATGACTGTAAGGGCGCTCAACATGAGTGAGCGGGACAATGGTCAGGCGCGGATAGCTGAGTATACCCCATTCAACACCTCATGAGCAGGTGCGCCGTTCATGTTTTTCGAAATGACTCTTGTCTTGGCGAAATCACATTCCTTGGATAGCTCTGCGGCCAGGGCTTTCTCACCTGTGAAGATGAGCTCCTGCCAACGCTTTTGCTTGGAGAAACGCTGCAATACAGGGATGATTCGTTTCATCCAGCGCTGTTTGTTCACAGCGATCCGCTCATCGTAGTTCTCCTTCTGAGTACGACCTGACACTTTCTTGACACTCTCGGCACCGATATGCTCACGCCAATTCTCTGTCTGACTGTCCCAATCGAAGCGATACTCCTGATGAATGTTGCCGAGTAGAGTATCCAGCACCCGGATATGGTCACTGCCGACCTGAATGACACCTGCAGCCGGATATTGAGTGAATACCTCGTTCATCTCATCCAGATGGGGAGAAGACTCCCAGTAGAACGCATTGGGGAGCTGCACCTGCAGCTTCTCCAGAAAATACAGATCGCCGGAGGAGCTTGCTATGACAATAAGCCCTTTCTTTAGCGTTGTGCGATGACTGTTGATGTCCTTCTCGACCTTGGCACAGAGGCGCTTGAGCGTCTTCTGCTGCTCAGGGCTTTCTCCCGAAAGAGAGTACTCCATGAGCTTCTTCAGCCCATTCTTCAGACGTAGCGGCCATTCGGCGTTGGCACCATTGGCGGTCTCGGTATTGAGATAGATGGTCAGGAAGCATTCGGATGAAGATTGTTCATACTGCTGAACGGCCTTCCACTTATCAATCCATTTCATGTATGCATCATCCTCCTTAAGCTTGATTACCACACATGAATAAAAGTAAACAAGCTAGTTATAGAATACATATATGGAAAAAAGGAGGGAAATGGAGCCTGAACTACTATGGGGGAGGAACAGGTTGATTAGAGGCAAGTCGACAAAATTTTTCAAGGTGCAATTCGCTATAAACGTTCCAGAGGTCTGTGTTCAATCTGGCCTAAGGTCCAGTAGGGAATCCGTGCGCAGGTCTGTTCTTGAGCAGCAGGGTTGGAATTTATAATTAGCCTCAGTACGTTGTAATGAGGTGAATCGGTAATGAATCACAATAGGGAAAAGGTTCGGCACATTCACAAGCGCGATGAGGCCAGTCTATATGTCCTTCTGACAGACACTGGCACATGGTTCAGCACGCTCATCAAGCAGGTAACGTCGGCACCATACAATCATGCATCGTTGTCGCTGGATGCCAATCTGAAGGATCTATACAGCTTCGGACGGAAGCGGCCCTATAATCCATGGGTAGCGGGCTTCGTCCGCGAGGACGTGTATGGGGGTGTCTATCGGCGCTTTCCACATACGAGGTGCATGCTGCTTCGTCTGCCCGTCAGTTATGGACAGAAGGAGAAGACAGCGTGCCTGCTGGAAGCCTTTGAGGAGCATGAGGGTGTCTATCGGTACAATCTGGTAGGGCTATTTGGTGTATTGCTGAACTTTAGCATTGAGCGGGACAATGCATTTTTTTGCTCGCAATTTGTGGCAGAGGTGCTTGGACGGACAGGAATCCAGCTGTGGGAGCGTTCATCTGGGCTGGTAACACCGTTTGATTTTGGTTGTCATCCTGCATTTGAGATTGTCTACGAAGGGTATCTGTATGATTACGCAGGACTGGATCAGTCCCGAATGCAGAGCAGAAGTCCTGTATCATTTCAGGCTTTGTAGCAGGATACACGGCTTATTAGAAGAGGAGAGGACCCTATTCGTTGTGAGGGATATAGCATGGTATAGCTGACCAGGATGCTTCTTAAGTAGTAGGCTCCTCCATTAGAGGGGGATTGCATGCTACTTTAGTACCATATTCTTGCATGCTAAAGTAGTGGGTCAAAACGACTGAAGAAGTATAATCTTATAAATCGCTTCAGCTATCGGGACCTTCTTCTGATCTTATTTCCTGTAAGCCAGCAAGCAGGTAAAATTGCTGCTCAATGTTCTTCTCTACAAATATTTCAGCCGTGTCCACAAACGTAAGCGCTCCGTAAACACGACGATTGTCGATATACTGAGGAATCCCGGCTTTTCTAAGTCCATCGCTGAAGATCACATACTCATACCGATAACTTTCATCATCATACTGCACATATTGCAGAAATTCCTTGCGAATTAAATAGGTACAATGAATGACATCCACCTGAATCAAACCCTTGGTGGTTCCATAAAAAATATCATAGTACTGGGTAGATGATTTCAAATAACCGTTCTCATCGGTCTGATGATGATAATTGGAGTAGAGGCTTTCCAGTGAGTCAGCGAGCCTTAATAAAGGCCCTATCACCGGCATTCCGGTATTCAACAGGCTTTCAACCGTGTCAGGAGCAATGAAATTGTCACAGTCTGCTACAAAATAGTGAGTGTCTCTGTCCAACGCCCATTGTATGGATTCCTGTCTGATCCTTCCCAACACTTTAAGCTTGAGGCTATTCCATTCATGAGGACTGTAGTTCTGAACCGGCTCTTCAACATCGCTGTCATCGAAGTAGACTTCATGATAAGCACCTTTAACTTCCTCGCTCCACTCTTTCAGGATTTCTCCAGTGCGATCATTGTTGTTATTCGTCCGGATATATAGATTGATTTTTGAGGAAGGGTATGTTTGCTGTTCAAGCAATTTCAAATACAGCGGTAAAACATGCGCCTTGTCTTTAGCTAAAATAGCTATAGTTAATACATCCTGGGACATCCGAGGTTCTCTCCTTGTTTTGAGATACGGTAACCGCTTGATCTGCCATATACTTTAACAGTTCGTTATCTCCAACAGTGTATGCCCAAAATTGAGAAATAGTCCCCAGCTTACGAATATACATTAGGGGGATATTCTTTTATATAATGAAGCAGCGACAGCGAGGGATGAGAGACTACAGTTTCTGGACTGTCGCTATTTCAGTAACTAACGTGTCTTAATGATTTACTTTTGTTCAACCTTTCGCAGATATGCTTTATAGTAATCTAAAAGGAGGGCTTGTATGATTACAATTCTTATCGTTGAAGATGATGAGATGGTGCGTCTTTTGACGAAAGCGAAGCTGAGCCCGTTATATAAAATCAAAGAAGCAGCTGATGGCAAAGAAGCGTTGGAGGTTCTTGACCGCGAACATATTGAGCTGCTCATCGTGGATATTCAGATGCCAAACATGAATGGGTATGAGCTGGTGCGGTCCCTGCGGAATGTCAACGATATGACGCCTGTGATCATGCTGACGGCCATGAACACCTTTGCTCACAAAAAGGAGGGCTTTGCCTCAGGCGTGGATGATTACATGACAAAGCCCCTCGACTATGAGGAACTTATTTGGCGTATCGAGGCATTGCTACGGCGAGCACAGATTGCCAACGAAAAGCGAATTGTGATTGGTAACCTCTTGATGGAACAGAACACTTTTTCCGCTAAGTATAACGAAGAGACTATTCCACTAACAAACAAGGAATTTGAACTGCTGTACAAGTTTCTCTCCTATCCCAATGTCGTATTCACCAAACAGCAGTTGATGGATGAGATTTGGGGTTACGATTCCGAAACGGAGTATGATACCATCAAAACCTATATCAGCCGTCTGCGCAACAAGTTCTCGATGTGCAAGGAATTCGAGCTGGTATCCATTCGGGGACTGGGTTATAAAGCGGTCATCCATAAGATGGGAGGCGGCAATGACACGGTATAAACAAGGCGAAATCTTTAAGCTGGTTCAGTTCCGGTGGGTTCTCATTGCAGATGCAATCGTAGTTGTCGGCGCAGTGATGGCCTATGGATTTATCGCTACATACTGGCTGGGCATGACGAGGGAGAACGCTCTTTCCATGCTGGCTATCATTCCGCTTATGATGATTGCTGTCGGTTTGGGGACATTTTTTACGCTACGGTCCGTTCGCCGGAAAATGGGTGATCTGTTAATTGGAATACAAGAGGTATCCGCTGGTAATCTGGAGGTTCGGTTAGACAGCAGAAAGGCAGAAGAATATGCACCGATCTATGATGGATTTAATCGCATGACTTCAGAACTGAAGAACACAAAGGCAGAGATGCAGAACTTTGTGAATGAGTTCTCTCATGAATTCAAGACGCCGATTACTTCAATCTCCGGATTTGCCCAACACCTTATTGATACAGGAGATGGCATTGAGAGCCCAGAACGGATTCAGTATCTTCAGGTCATTGCCGATCAATCCCTTCGTTTGTCTGCTCTGTCTCATAACATGCTCCTGCTTTCCAAGGTCGAAGCCTGCGAGATCATCACTGAAAAAGAAACATTCGACTTATCCGAGCAAATAAAACGTTGTGTAATCCTGCTGCTTCCAAAAATTGAACACAAGAAGATTGAGCTGGAGCTGGATGTAGACGATATACTTTATGTGGGCAATGCGGAGTTGATCGAACAGGTCTGGATCAATGTGCTTAGCAATGCCATCAAATTCACGCCTGAATATGGGGAAATCAAAATCTCCGCCAAATGCACCTCAGATCAGCTTACGCTTACATTTTCAGACAGCGGCGTGGGCATGGACGAAGCAACTGCCACGCGTATATTTGAGAAATACTACCAGCACGATACAACCTCCACTGTGCGGGGTAACGGCATTGGCCTGTCCATTGTTTTACGTATTATTTCCCTGTGTGGCGGTAAGATTCATGTAGAGAGTACACCTCAGGAGGGAAGTACCTTTATCATCGAGCTCCCCGTCTAACGAGTGCAGTATAACCGAGTGTAATATAATAGAGATAAAAAAACAGTTGAAGCACAAACCTTGGTCAAGGTTCGTGCTTCAACTGTTTTTGCTTGTGCGCACTTATCGTGAAAAATCGGTTTGATTTTACTTTGGCTCAACCTTCGCAGGCTAAGATACGAACATCAACAAGAAAGGAAGTACCCTTGTTCAACGACCCACTGTCTGGTGGGCAGTAAGTCTATTAACCTGATGAAATTATGAGAGGAGAATCATTTTGAACAAAAATATAACGAAGGTGTTGGTGGCGGGTGCGACAGCCTTGGCCATCATGGTTGTTGCTGTGGGGTGTGGAGCGAAAACGGGTTCGGGCCCTGCTGTGAGCGCGGCAAGTTCGATCCCAAGTGAGTCTGCGGTCGTTATTTCTGATTCCTATGATAATACTGAGGAGCTATCGGCTACTTTTCCGGTCATCAACCCTACCCCCATTGACACGCAAATGGGGAAAAACATTCAGAATAGACTGCTGAATGGGTTTGAAAACTGGAACAGAGGCTATGATGCATGGGAAACCTGGGGCGACATTCTGTATACTGAAGATTCCCTGTACAACGTTCATGGTGTGAAGCTCACCTTGAAGGAATATCAGGATTCCATGAATGCGACGCTGCAGTCCAGCGACATTCAGATGGGCAACTTCAATAATATGATCATCTCCGGTGACTGGGCTGCGATTCGCTACGATATTTCAACGACCAACAGACAGACCCAAAAAACTTCGGATGGAAGTGTGATGGAGTTTGTGCACTTCAAGGACTATGGAGATCAGCTGGGCACCCGAGTTGTGGAAGGCTGGGCAGGAACAAAAGGCGCAGATTTTGCTGGTCTGACGACCTTCCAGACTGACGCTGCGAAAGCGGCACAGCAGGCAGCATTGGATGCCATCGTGAATGCCACGATTCCCGATACAACGGATCTTGTAGCCAAGTATCCTGTTACCTATCCCACGCCGATCGAAGATAATTTGGCTAAGGAGATTCAACAGGCCATATTGAACGATTTTGAAAATTGGAATAAAGGTATGGATGCTTGGACGGAAGGCGCAGATTCCTATTATGACAGCAACCTGCAGTACCATACGAATGATACAACTATGACTCTTGAGGAATACAAGGCTTTCGTCAAGAACGCTTCTGAATCCACCGAAGTAAAGCGTATTCGCTTTGATAGTATGATAATCAGTGGAGATTGGGCCGCCATTCATTACAGAATTACCAATCAGGACACGAAGACTGGCGAGAAGACTGCCGGTGATGTGATGCAGTTCTTGCATTTCGCGAAGGACGGCGACAGCGTGAAAGTGATTGAAAGCTGGACCAAATAAGTCTCCAGTGCTCCGTGTGAATGAGTTCCATTTCAAGTCCTCCTGCCGTATAATGAAGTCAATTTTAATTTTGTACAACTCACGCTCAGCATCGTATAAATCGGGTCTATTCCTGATGTGTTTACTGCTGTGTTTTCCCCTTGAGTAATTAGGGGATGCTGAGGGATAACATATTGGCTTTCGGAAGGACAGTGCATTGTGAAAAACATACTTTTTATTAATACCGGGGGCACGATTTCATCCTCTCACCAAGAGCATGGATTAACCCCGACGCAATCGGCAGATAACATTCTGGAGCAGATTCCCCAGTTGCGCACGATCTGCAGCATTGATGCGCATGATCTTATGAGCATGGACAGCACGAACACGCAGCCAGAGGACTGGGTGCTGATGGCGCGATTGGTGCGAGATTCGTTGCCGAAGTACGACGGGATTGTCATTGCACATGGTACGGATACGATGGCCTACACCGCCTCAGCACTGAGCTTCATGCTGGGTGCGCTGGATAAGCCCGTAGTACTGACCGGATCACAGGTGTCTATTCTGGCCGAGAATAGCGACTCGCAAAGGAATATCATTGATTCCTTCGTGACAGCCTGCAGTGAAGCAACGGGTGTGTTCGTTGTATTTAATGGCAAGATTATCAACGGCCCGCGCTCCTCGAAGATCCGCACGCGTAGCTACAATGCCTTTGAGAGCATTAACTATCCTTATATTGGACTCGTGGAGCATGGAGCGATTGATTTCACGGAGGGGCTGTTGCCTGCTACACCCGTGGACCATGTATATAATGAGAGCTACTCGGCTGGCGTGTTCCTGCTACGCTTGATTCCAGGCACGAATCCGGGGATCTTCGATGCGATCCAGGCTCTTGGCTATCAAGGGATTGTCATCGAGGGCTTCGGCATGGGCGGTGTCCCATTCAAGGAGCGCAGCCTGATCGACAAGATCGAGCAGCTCATGAAAGCGGGTATTAGCATAGCTGTGACGACTCAGTGCCCGTATGAAGGTGGCGATCTTACGATCTATGAGGTCGGACAGAAGGTGCTGGAGAAGGGGGTTATCCCCGGCTATGATATGACGACAGAAGCACTTGTGACCAAAATGATGTGGGCACTCGGTCAGTCCACGGATTCGAAGGAGGTTGCCCGCATCATGGCAACCAACTATGCGAATGAAGTGACCATTCCGAATTCGTGACGCCAAGCTGAGCTTCTCGGGCACTAGGGATCATCATTTAGCGTCCGACCAAGGTCAGAGACTATTCTTCTCATCGTCCATTACCTCATGCTTCGGGTGGGAACCATACCCGCCGTAGATCCACCCATCCCTGACTGTTGAAGGTAACGCCGCGCAGGGAGGGGAGGAATGCGGTCTGTACTGGATGCTCATATAAAATATACAGCTGATGCTCCTTCATCAGCAGCTCCTCAATCGTCCGAAAGCCGATATCTCTCGCAGCTGCGTCAGGCTCACGAATGATGGATTCCAGCCTGGATCGGATGTCTGTACGAGTATGTGGCTCGACATGCTCGCTAATGGTCGAATACAGATCGTACAGGCGAAGCTGCTCGTCGCGGTCCCGAATGAGCGAGAAGACGATCAGGTCGGCTTCCAGCCGGATGGGCCCCTTGAATTCCTCAGCCGAGGAAGAAAAGACCTGACAGGCATAACCACATGCCTGAAGACTTGCAGCAACCTGTTCCGCATCCGCCTTGTAATGATTAATGGTGGCAATGCGCAGCGGCTCGAAGGCTTGCTCCTTATTATTGGTAGTCGAGGATGCCTTTTGCTGCCCGGCTGATCTCGTTGACTTTGCTGCTTCCTCAGCTACCATAGCCCCTCTCTTTAGACCATTCCATATGGCGGCTCGTATGGCCGGATCGCTCAGCGGTCCGGTCTTCTTAGTGTTGAAGGTCACGAATTTGCGGACAGATACATCCGAGTGAATCTGACTCCAGGCAGCGGAATCCCTCACGGCTGGATTGTGAATAACGTGGAAAGGAGAGAGTGGCTCATTGGAGCCTGCCTCCATGTCGATCCCGGTGTCGACCTCGCCATTCGGACTATCCGTCATCTGCCAGGGAACGTGTACAATTTCAACCCGATCCAGATGAGCACGCTCCTGATAATAATGCTTGAACACCTCCAGCACACACAGATTGTCGTTCATCTCGCGCAGCTGGAACGGGCCGCTCCCGATCGGTCGCTGCCCGAATTGCTTATCACCGAGCTGATCCAGATCTCGGGGGACTATAGCTGCCCGGCTCGTACAGAGAAACGGCAGAAATAGCTCATTTGGCTCCTTCAGCTCCATGGTCACCATGTAGGGATGGAGTGCACGAACTGATTGCAGTTGCTTGAATATCGCGCTGTATAGCATCCGCTGCGAGGTCTGCATTAGTCGTTCGAACGTATAGACCACATCATAGGCCGTTAGCATTTTACCATTGTGAAACAGCACCTCCTTGCGTAGATAAAAGGTATACAGCTTGCGCGAAGCATCTGTCTCCCATGCATGGGCAATGCCAGGCACCAGCCCTCCAGTGGTGTTCGACTTGCGGACCAGGCCGTCAAAGATATGGCTGGACACGAAGGATTCAGCAAGCAGATTCATGTAAAGTGGATCGACCGTATGTAATTGCTGCCGAATCGGCAACCGCAGCATATCAATCTGCTTGTTGCTGCGAACCTCCGAGTGACGTCCGAAATAGGTCATGAACCAGCCCTGCAGCCGTTCCTGCAATGTAGCCGACGGAGAGTGTGATTGTAGTTGGTCCATGGCTCGCTGAATATCGCGACGATTGATGGCCTGCATCATCGACTGGACGGCGATCTCCTCCGGTCGGGTCAGGAACGTTAAGGTGGAGCGACGTCCGCGTCCGCGCTGCGGTGTCCAGCGAATCCAGCCCATCTGAACCATTCGGTTGATGATCGTGAGCGCATTGCGATGGGTGCAGTCAAAGGTTACAGCCAGCTCGTCCATCGTAACGAAAATTTCATTATTTTCCCCATAACGGGCGTGAAGCCTTAGAAATTGGCTATGTAATTTCATCCTCGTGTTCACTCCTAAAATAGGAAGTTTGTCATCTTTTTTCTTCTCTTTATCTTCTTATTTTATCATCTACAATAGGTCATAGAACACGATGGAGGTAATATTTAAATGGAAAATTCATGGCTCTATTCCGATCGTCGTCCCTTATATTCCTTGTTAGGTGCATTCGTGCTGGCGGTTGTTCATCAATATTTATTTTTTGGTCATGATCCGGCCGTCTCTTATCCAATCTTTGTTGCCTGCTTGTACGGCTACATGTATGTATTCGCAAAGGATAAGCTGCGTCCATTCACCTGGTTCGGCTGGTTGATGTTCACCGTGATTATGCTGTTGTCGTTGACCTATGTACTGTTCTCGAATGTGGTATTTTATGTCCTGAATCTGCTGGTCATTCCTGGATTGTTCTTCATACATATGGCCTATTCCCTCAGTGAACGCCGTCTGGACTGGTCTGTGCTGAAGCTGGTGGGAGATGCCCTCGATCATGTGATCGTCCAGAGCCTACGCCATGTTCCTACTATCTTCCGCGTCGTGAGAAGCACGAGTGGGCGCAGTATGGATGAGGAGCATAAGCGGACACTTGGCAAAGTGTTGATCGGACTACTCATTTCGTTACCATTACTAATCGTTGTCGTCACCTTGTTATCTTCAGCGGATGGGGGCTTCAACCACATTCTCTCACTGCTGCCGAACTGGCTGGGACGTCAGGTGAGCTTCGGAGAGGGAACGGCACGCTTCTTATGGGTGATCTTCTTCGGACTGCTGTTCTTCATGTATCTGTGGGGGTTCATTGACTTCAAACGTTATGAATCGGAAGCCAAAACAGGAGATGCACTGGAGGAAAGACTGGCTGAATGGGCTGCAGATGTCGAGAAGCCAAGACTGGACCCTATCATTACAGCCACTGTGCTGATTGCGATCAATATGGTCTATGTGTTGTTCGTAGCCATTCAGTTCAGCTACCTGTTCGGGGCGGGGCAGGGGCTGCTGCCGGAGGGACAGTCCTATGCGGAGTATGCACGTAGCGGATTCCTGGAGCTCGTCGTAGTGACAGCGATTAACTTCACCATCATACTGATTGTAATGCTGCTGAGTGGAGAGGAAAAAAGTATTGTACAGTCCATGAATCGCGTTATGCTGTATGTCCTGCTTGCCTGCTCTGGAGTCATGCTGTACTCGGGATATCAGCGTCTGCTGCTGTACGAGGAGATGTATGGGTATACCTATATACGTTTTCTTGTCCATGCATTTATGATCTTTCTTGGCTTGCTGCTAGTCATTGCTGGCTGCCGGATCCGCTGGAAGCAGATTCCTCTGGCTAAATGCTACATTGTACTCGGTCTATGCGCATATGTCTTAATGAATTATATCGGAATGGACCAGATCATTGCCGAGAAGAATATCCAGCGCTATCGTGAGACAGGGCGGATTGATGCCATATATCTGAGCAATCTGTCGGTGGAGGCGACGCCGAAGCTGATTGATTTCTCGAAGGAATATCCAGCGATGAGAGGCTACTTGCAGGACCGGTATGATGTTATGACATCGACGGGTCACGAAGGCTGGCAATCATTCAATCTATCACAGTATCGAGCGATGCGGAATCTGGAAGAAGCTCTTGGTGAGGTCGCCTTCAATTATATGAAATAAGAGTCTCTTTGATAACGAACAACAAATAACAAATAACTATAAGAATATCTGACCGTTGAAGGTTCCTTGGCTTCACAGCTGCGAAAAAGGACTTGATAATAATTATCATTCTTGCTACAATGAGATAAGATGAACTGAAGCTATTGGATAATGAAAAAAGGAACCCTGGCAGGGGCTCCTCTTATGGAACACATAAATGGCTATACAAGATGAGTTGAAGTCTTATTTAGCTTCGAAGGTTTTGCAGTCAGTCTGCTCAGAGTTCTTAGCCTTCTCTGGAGAGTGGCTGACAATGTAGATGGAGCTTGCGCTGCATTTGTTGTTCTCAGCCCAGAAAGTGCAGGCGTTAACTTCACACAGTACGTCTTTTGCCATAATGTTCGCCTCCTTTACGTGGTGTAATAGGCAAGCAAATATAGCTAGGTACAGGCAAAGCCTGTCCGAACGATCCTCCTTGTAGGGCAAGGGGGATTTTGCTATACCTGAATATAACAATATCAAAATTCACAGCAACTTGCAATCTGGAGCTTGCTGCATGAATGAAGCAAGCTACACGAGCATGGTTGCAGGGCTATTTTAAAGGTATTAACCATATTCGACAGCGATATAACTACCGAATTTTTTGATGGCAACATTTTTGAATTTCGTAACTGTTTGACCTGTGGACTCCGTAACAGCTGTGACGACATGGATAACTCCACTAAATGGAGTACCTTCACTACATGATTTATTTGCAATTTGCAGTTATGTAATATATGAAGAAGGACGCCGAGAATTCGGCGTCCTTTCGTGCATTTTTAAGGTTCTCTTTAGGGCATAGCGTACGGTATGACGTATGGTTCGTGTATTCTATGCATATATCCTATAGGAATATGAGTACGGCCAGTCCTGCCAGCAGACAGTAGATGGAGAAGACCAGCAGATTGCCTTTGGCCATAATGCCCATGAACCAGCGTAATGCAAAGTAAGAGGCAATCAACGAGCAAATGAAGGCCAATGAATAAGGGACTAGCAATTGACCCAGCATCGGGTCTGCCAGCATGTTGCGGCCCTCCAGCACCATCGCTCCGATACTGACCGGAATATACAGGAAGAAGGAATAGCGCAAAGCTGTCGCTGGCTTCATCCCCATGCCCATTGCTGCGACGATCGTAGAGCCTGAGCGGCTAATTCCTGGAAAGAGTGCCACACACTGTGCCAGGCCCACAATGATTGCATCACGGTAGCGAAGATCGTTATCCTGCTTGCGTCCTCGCATATTTCGAATCAGCCACAGCGCGATCCCTGTAATTAGCAGTGTTACGCCAATGACATTCAGGTCCTTGGAGTAGCGATCCAGCAGTCCGCCTAATAGAGGCTGGAAGATGACAATGGGGATTGTACCGACGATGACATAAATGATGAACATGAAGTCCGCACGAGCCTCAGGCTCTCTTTTTCGCAGATACAGCCAACCATTCCCAGCGATCCTTACGATATCATGACGATAGATAATCAGTACCGCGATCAAGGATGCAAAGTTAACCAGCACCTCAAAGCTCAGCCCTTCGATATGTATGCCCAGTAGATGCTCCGCAATAATCAGATGCCCGCTAGATGATACAGGAATTGGTTCGGTTATTCCCTGCAGAAGCCCCAGAAAGGCATACTTTAACAATTCAAAAAAATCCATCAGTATCTCCTCTCTCCTATATATTGGTCGGGTTAATCTATGTTACTGCCCGCTCATCTAAGTATTGTACTAAAAAAGTATAGATTAGAAAAATATAGCGATAATAGAGGTGCATTTTCTTACTGACCTAGCTGACATCTTGGGATATAATATGAGGAATATCGACAGAGAGATGATTAAGGGGGATTTTATGAGTTTGGGCAAAGGAACATCGAATACACAGTCGTCAGGGGGGGAACGCTTCTCGTCCTTCGGCTTTATTATGGCTGCCATCGGTAGCTCTGTAGGATTGGGGAATATGTGGAAGTTCCCTTATATTACAGGACAGTATGGGGGAGCGGCGTTCTTCCTGATCTTTATTGTCTGCTTGTTGTTGATTGGTATGCCGGTCCTGCTGGCAGAGTTGTCTATTGGCCGGAGTGGTCGGGGCAGCGCGTCTTCGTCCTTCACCAAAGTTGGCGGCGGACCCATCTGGGCTCGTCTCGGAATACTGCAGGTCATTACGCCATTTCTGATTCTTTCGTTCTATGTCGTCATTGCAGGCTGGACATTGTATTATGCTTATGCTGCGTTTTCAGGTCAATTGTTCAAGCAGGCGGATTTCAGTGGGCAGTTTGGCAGCTTCATTACCGGCTATGGTGCGCTCGGCTTCCAGCTTGTAGCTTTAGCCATTACAGGCTGGGTTGTAGCACGCGGTATCTCACAAGGCATTGAGAAATTCAACAAAATTCTCATTCCTGGTCTGATTATTCTCCTTGTCATCCTAATGATTCGTGCCGTCACACTTCCAGGAGCGGCAGAGGGAGTAGCGTTCTTCCTCCAGCCAGACTTCTCCAAGCTGACAGCACAGTCGGCGTTGGTCGCGTTGGGACATGCCTTCTTCTCACTATCTCTTGGTATGGGTATCCTGATTACCTATGGTGCTTATGTGGATAAGAGGCAGTCATTGGGTGCTGCTTCATTGGCCGTTGGGGCAGGTGACTTGATCTATGCATTTGTTGCAGGTCTGATTATTTTTCCAACGACGTTCTCATTTGGTATTGCTCCAGACTCAGGACCATCTCTAGTATTTATTGCACTTCCGGCTGCTTTCTCGGCTATGCCGTTTGGAGCGATTTTTGGGGGATTGTTCTTCGTATTGCTAGCCTTCGCTGCGCTCACTTCGGCAGTCTCCATATTGGAGGTTCCTGTTACGTTTGCCATGGATCGTTGGGGCTGGACTCGCAACAAGGCTGTTGTCATCACTTCGGTACTAGCATTTTTGCTGGGCGTACCGGCGGCGATGTCGCTCGGGATGGTACCTGAACTGACCTTTGGCGGTAAAGCCTTCTTCGACTGGCTTGATTTCATTACATCGAATATATTGCTTCCTGTTTGCGGATTTATTATCACGATATTTGTAGGCTACTTCTGGAAAAATGCAGGAGAGGCTGCTGGATTATCCGCGGGCTGGTTCAAAGTATGGCTGTTTATGATGCGTTACGTGGCACCAATTCTCGTCTTGCTGGTGCTTCTGCATTCTACGGGGATCATCAAGTTCTAATCGCGTCACAGTCATGCATGCTGTGCATATTGTAAAAATGCGTAGAATCAAACGAAAAGTAGGGGTGCTCCAAGCCAACAAATGGCTGGAGTCACCCCTTTTTTGTGCTTTCAATGTGAATATAGAGCCTCTCGAAGAACAACAAGCTTAACAGTGGTCGACAGGGGTCCCTGCTTACAGCGGGCGCTATGCTCATATTCGGTCAATGTGCTAGACTAAGATGCCCCGGAGCCTAAGAACGGCTCTCCGTTTCTCCGTATGCTCAGCGGTACATCCCTCAGCTCTGATCCCAGAGCATCCTGCAGTTGGAACAGCTGCTCGCTATGATAGACGCCCTGTGGCATAGGTGCACGATACAGGAGCGCTGCGATCGCTGCTGCTACGCGGGCTGTCATGGCGGCCTCACTACTACCTTGCAGCATATATTCCATGTATATCGGCTTGTTATTCACGCTACCCCTGGCATCGACTTTGACGGCAAATACAGGCTCACCCGCGCGCAGCTTACTGAATAGATAGACAGCAGCTTGGCGAAGCGGGCCGAACCGCAGCAAACGGAACACACCTGCCGCGCGCAGCCAGGCTAGCAGTCTGCTGACGACAGCCGAGTCCAGACACAATCGTGTGGAGACGGTCGGGATCGCAAGTGTACGTGGCAGAATATGCTGGTCCGAGAAATTAAATCTGTAGGCGGTGTGTTGTCCCAGCATATCGCCGAAATCAATGACTTTGCCATCCTTGAAGCTGGAGACGGTGGTCGGGACCCCTTGCTCTATGACTTCGTATTCGGTGTTCATGTTATCAATCGTCCATTCAATGGCAGCCTTGCCGTGGGAATCGCCCAGTCCAAGCATGACGGATATGTCTACTTCATGTGTCTCATCCATGTGATCAGCGGCATGCCGGCTCAACAGGTTCGTCAATCCGGGTGCCAGTCCAACGCTCAATACAGCAGTAGCACCCTGCGATAGAGCAATCGGATGGAGGGCTTCGACCTGAGACAGGAACGCCCCATTTGCTGAAATATCAACGTAATGAATCCCCATGCTCAGACAAGCGTGAACAAATGCTGTGTCAGTCTGATCCATACACATGACAACCAGTCTGACGTTCTGGAATAGTTCCGGGCGCCAGTCGCTATGGATGTCCAGCTGTAATGGAAGTACTTGCCCATCTGTAGTAGCGCAGAATTGTTCTGCGCGCTCCATGCTTCTCCCTGCTGCGAATATTTTCCCAGGATAGGTGGCTCCCAGCGCTCTGCAGATCATTTGGCCCGTATGCCCGTATCCTCCGATTACAATAATCTGATCTCTCATCCGAATAATCCTCCATTCATATAGCTGATACCGATCGCGGCTCCTACGGCCATCCCTGTGTTGCGGGAGAGTGCGATCATGCTGCCTGTAGAGCCTGCCAGCCCAGCTGGCGTATGCCTCATAATGAAGCTGTTGTTGGGTGATACCGTTAATCCCATCCCGAGCCCTAGCAAAATAAGCATCAAGCTTATCCCTACAGTTGGCATGTCGTTCAGATTCAGCACTAGCACAAGAACACAAGCCGCTGTAATCGCTATTCCGATCAGCATCCACTTTCTCGGACCGTGTCGATCGGAGAGATACCCGGCGAGAGGCCCTGACACAGCGAGCATGAAAGGATAGGCGCTTAACATCAATCCAGCCGCTGAAGCTGGCAATGAGCTTCGCAGTAGATAGAACGGCAAGGCAGTTACAACCGCGTTCGTAAGCATGAATGAGGCACAGCTAACGATTAGCCCCAGACGTACAGCCGACATGCGCAGGCTTGCCACGGGAACGAACGGATCTGGATGACGCCGCTCACAGCGGTATAAAGCCATCAGTATAAATACAGCTGCAGCGGGCATGACAAGAGGGTGCCAACCGAGTGAACGGCCTTGCGTAAGACTTGTGATCAGCAAGAGCATGAGGGTGGTGAATAGTACGGCACCTGTGTAGTCAAAGGCCTTTCGCACCTGCGTTGGTCTAGCTGCGGGAATATAACGGTAGGCCAGCCAGGTAGCCAGGATGGCAGCAGGCATATGTACGATGAATAGTGAGCGCCAGTTAACCCATTCCACTAGTAATCCACCAACAGCAGGGCCCGCCATTCCTCCCAAGGCTACTGCCGTACTGACCAGGCCGAACGCTCGTCCTTTATGGCTTTGAGGCAAATGAATACTGATCAGGGCCATATTAGTGGCCTGAAACATGGCTGCACCTGCCGCTTGCATGATCCGTGCGACTAGCAAGAGGGTCAGGTTGGGGGAACAAGCCGCCAATAAGGAGCTTATGCCGAACACGATATACCCGAGGTTATGTATGGTTCGACTGCCATAGCGGTCAGCAAGCTTGCCCATCACAGGCAGCAGGGCCGCAATCGCCAGCAAGTATCCTGTTGTAATCCACTGCACAGTATTCGCATCGCTATGAAAGACAGCTGCAAGATGAGGCAGGGCCATATTGACGACACCTGCTGTAAAGTGTGAAATAAATACTCCTATACAGACAGCAGCCATCATGGGGAGATAGGAAGAGGGACGTGCTATGGTGCATGATGTATTGTCTGGCGGCAACTTAATAACCTCCTGTAGCATCGTAGATTTGTTCATATTTATAATGCTTTTTATGTGGTGTTAAATTTGAGGTTTTTATTTAGCAACTATACTATTATGGCAAAAAAATAAGCTGCCAACCTGGCATCTTGATCGAATATCGCATCAGATTGAATGATTTGGGGAGCGTCGTGGTCAACAGGACTCCCCGCTTATGGCGAATATTCTCCAATTTGATCTGGTCAGACTAGCGCACCCGTAAACTAGTGCTCCAAAAAAGAATTAAGCTTCTCTATACAATGCTCGAAAATTTCAATTTCCTGCTCGCTTAGCTGCAAGCGTAGCTGCTCATAGAAGCGGATGTGCACCTCTTCGTGAGCCATATAGGCCTCCTTCCCTTTATCTGTCAGTGAGATCAGTACACCCCTTGAATCTGTCGGGTGAGGGGAGCGCTGAATGAGTAGCTTATCCTCTAACTTTGCCGTAAGTTGGGTCACCGCCCCCTTGGTAATCCCGAGACGGTTGGCCAGCTCGCTCATGAGCAGGTCGCCATTCGGACCAATGGCATCAATCGTGTGAATCTCGCTAGGTGTCAGAGCTCCTGCTGTACCAAAGCTGTGCGGCTGTCGCTCCAGGCGGCGAAGCTGCATAATGAGGCGTCCCAGATTACGGGAGCCTTGCTCGGATCGTTGTCTTCTGTCCGGCATAGGCTGATCGGTTGGATTATTGTTCATGCATTTAGTTTAGTTTCTAAACTTATAAAAATCAAGCCAAAGATTCTGACCATAGAAAATAAACATTAGAATATAGTCCCAATGCACTCACGGGAGGGTTACAATGGTTCTAGAACTATGGGGAAATCAGCACCAAGGCACTCACGAGCAGGTTACTATTCATAGTCATGCGTTGAGGGCCCAAGCTTAGTGATATGTAGATGAACGAAGGTATTGTCAGAAAGGATGTTCAGATGAATGCGGATGTAATCACGACAATTCTGACCGGTTGCCTTGTAGTGGCTGGTCTATTGATCTTGATATCCATAGTGCTGTATAGCTGGCGCAATGGCATCTCTCCGATGCCCTCGCCCATCGAGTCGCGGGCTGCCGTGGCTGCGGAGCTACAGCGTCTGGGTCCATATGGAACTCTCCTAGAGGCAGGCTCTGGCTGGGGCTCATTGGCGTTCTATCTGGCTCGGAATTGTCCGGGCTGGCGGATTACAGGGGTAGAGAATTCCACGGTTCCATATGCATGTGCCTGGCTGCGCCTCGGAGTCGTTAGCTTCTTGCTGTCTTGGGGCCTGCCTTCCCGCCCTGATCAATCGCTTGGGAAGCGTCTTGTATTTCGAAGGGCCGATCTGTTTGAATGGCCCCTGGAGCAGACAGATGTTGTCGTCTGTTATTTGTATCCTGCTGCTATGAAGCGGCTCAGTGGCTTGTTCCATGAGCGTCTATTGCCGGGAGCAACTATTATTAGCGTGTGCTTTGCCCTGCCAGACTGGCAACCAGAGCGTGTCATTGTCTGCAGGGACATCCAGCGGACAAGGGTATACGTCTATAGAGCCTGAGTGATTCATGGGTAAATGGCTTTTGCATAAGGGACGGCGGCGATTGTACGGACAGAGAATTCTGTTTGGGCAGTCGTCTTTTTTTCTTTTCAATCCCAAAAAATAAGGACTTAATTTAATTTTGTTTGTCTATTTATAGATAATATTTAATTATGTCTATAAAAAATGTTGACTAACTCATGAGTGATGCCCATAATACAAAAGGTAACATCCGGCCGGATGAAAGTGATGATAGCGGGCCGCGCCCGCTTGGAAAGAGGTTGGTACAGGTGTTGAAGAACCGGTATGTGCTTACGGTCATTTTCTCGCGTGTATGTCTGCACTTGGGGATATGGATACGGAATTTTGCAATCTTGCTCTATGTTACGGAGCTAACGAATAACAATCCTGTCTATGTATCTGTGATCTCTATTGCTGAATATGCACCTATATTTGTATTTGCGGTCATTGGCGGGACCTTTGCGGATCGGTGGCTACCAAAGCGGACGATGATCTGGTGTGATGTGTTATCAGGCTTGTCCGCCTTCGTGGTGCTACTTACGCTGGGAACCGGCTCGTGGTACGGTTTGCTGCTGGCTACACTCGTGTCTGCGATTCTATCCCAGTTCTCCCAGCCATCGGCAATGAAGCTGTTCAAGCAGCATGTTCCCGAAGAGCAGCTACAAGGGGTCATGGCGATGTTTCAATCGCTCACTGCAATATTCATGGTCATTGGTCCTGTCGTAGGTACCTTCGTATATCAGCAATACGGAATTGTTGTCTCCATGCTGCTGATGGGTGGCCTGCTGTTCAGCTCAGCATTGATTCTGGCACAATTGCCCAAGGACACCACAGAGCGTGCTGCTGCCCGCTATGATTCGTTCATCCATGAGCTGAAGGCAGGACTTCGGTACGTGTGGTCTAGCTCTGTCCTGCGGACGCTCGGGGTAGTATTTGCCTTCACAGGCTTGGCCTCTGGGCTGATTCAGCCATTGTCTATCTTTGTGGTAATGGAGAATTTGGGGCTGGATAAATCCGCTCTGAAATGGTTCATGATGGCGAATGGAGCAGCGATGCTGCTCGGGGGAGCTTGGTTAATGGGAATGTCCGGCAAGATCAGACCACAGACGCTACTCGCTGTAGGCCTCTTGTTCAGCACGATCGGTACGCTTGGAACCGGCTGGTCTCATAGTGTTCCACTTACGATTGTATTGCAGATGTTGAATGGCCTTGGCTTCCCATGCATCCATATCGGGATCAACACGCTTCTGTTGCGCAATACCGAAGCAGGCTTCGTGGGAAGAGTGGGTGGTACGCTAATGCCAGTGTTCACGGGGCTGACCGTCATTGGAATGTCCATATCGGGGCTGCTGAAGGTTAGTTTCTCGTTAATGGGTGTGTTCGCTACGGCAAGCTTTCTGTTCCTAGTGGCAGCGCTGTGGCTGATCCCTCTTGTGAGGGACAAAGACAAAGGCATCCGTAGCTCTGTGTCTCAACCATAACGATGGCTAAGGAGTTAGAGAAGTTGGCTGCGTACATGTAACTGCTGGGAGACTGATCTAGAATCTGTCGTATGTTGGTAGCTAGTGGAGTTTTCTCATTGAAGAAACGGTTGTTTCTCGTTCGACGCATAAAAAAAGTTGAATTTTGTCGAAATAATGTGACTAATGTCATTGCGAACATATAAAAAGCCGGGATTATTTTACCGATACATTGATTGTTATATGCATCTTCATGAAATTCATTTAGGTCTATATTAACAATTATCGGGAAAAAAGGTGGCTCACGACATGAGAAGCATGAGCATTGGCACAAAAATAAGTATGATCTTGATTGGCATCATTCTCGCCTATTCAGTAGCCATAGGAATCAGTGTGGCTTATGAGATGAAACGCGGCATAGCTGCGTTCGCCACGGAGAAGGCCAAGCGGGATCTGGACATGACGAATCGCTTAATTCAATACAAGCATCCAGGTGACTGGGAAGTGCGAGACGGACAGCTATACAAAGGGACAACCTTGATGGACGGGAACTTTGAATTGGTCGATGAGATTGGTGAAGCCTCCGGGGATACGGCGACAATCTTTCGGGGAGATGAGCGTGTAGCTACCAATGTCATGATCGACGGGGAACGGGCGGTCGGGACCAAAGTATCCGGGGCTGTGGCTGAGGCTGTGCTGAAGCAGGGGCAGAGTTATTATGGGGAGGCTGTGGTGGTCGGCCAGACGTATCAGACAGCTTATGAGCCGATTCGCAATGCGACTGGAGAGGTCATCGGTATTCTCTATGTCGGTGCTTCCCAATCGCTGATGGATGTGATTATGGCCTCATTCTTACGTACCTTTCTTATTGTGGGTCTGCTGGCGATGACAATTACTCTGGTGCTGATCTTATGGTATATACGACGGGTCAGTCGCCGGATTCAGCGCGTATCGGCTGCGATTAGGCAGGCAGGTACCGGTAATTTTACACAATCGGTTACAGATCCGGTGCAAGATGAGATTGGTCAACTGGCCGGTGGCTACAATGAGATGAGACTGAATCTGCAGGAGATTATTAGCCGAGGACTGCAGGCAGCTCATAAGGTCAAAGCATCAACAGGAATGCTCCAGCAGATCGCCGAGCAGACCCGTAAGGAGTCACAGCACATTGCTTCTACTGCAACACAGGTTGCTGATGGGGCGGATAGTCAGACCAAGAGCACTGCTGAGAATCTGAAGGCGATGGAGGAGCTGTCTGCAGGTGTGCAGCGTATCGCTGAGCGCGCAACTTACATCTCCAGTTCAGCAGCTTCTTCGCGGAGCCAGGCATTGATTGGCGGCGAGACCGTACAATTATCCGTCAGACAGATGTCCGCGATCCATACCTCTGCCCAAGAGACGGAGCAGGTCATTAGCCTGCTGGAGCAGAAGTCGCACCAGATTCATCATATGGTAGGGGCTATTCAGGACATTGCGCGCCAGACCAATCTGCTTGCGCTGAATGCATCCATCGAAGCGGCCAGAGCAGGAGAGCATGGGAAGGGCTTCTCTGTCGTATCCGAGGAGGTGCGTAAGCTGGCTCAGCAATCGGCGGAGTCGTCCACCACCATTGAGAAGCTGGTTAGCGCCATGGAGCTTGAGATGAGCCAATCGACGGCCTCCATGTCACATGTAATCCGCGAGGTCGAGGAAGGACTGCGGTTAACGACAGAGACAGAACGTCATTTCGGGCATATTCTGGAGATGAATGCCCAGATCGCCGGGGAGCTGGAGGATATGGTGGCCACTACGGAGGAAATGTCGGCAGGAGTAGAAGAGATTACAGCTTCGGTACATGAGATCAGCCACCACGCTGTGCAGGCCAGCCTGAACGCACAGCAGACCGCGAGCTCGGCAGCCATGCAGCTGGATTCGATTGAGCAGGTGAAGACCTCTTCAGATGCTCTTTCGGAGGTATCGGATGAGCTACATACCTCGCTGAGTCAGTTCAGAATCTAGAGCAATCAGAATCTAGAGCAATCAGAATCTAGAGCAATCAGAATCTAGAGCAATCAGAATCTATAGCAATATGTAAATAAATCCCTCTAGACTGCAACAATCCCCCATGCTCATACGTCCAAGGGCTGAGGTGAGGATATGAGACCGAAGGTTGTGTGGTTGGGAATTTGTATCTTGGCATTGCTGCTTACGGGAACTTGGACTATGGCTCCTGCCCCTGCATATGCGTGTTCTTGTGTAGAGCCGGGTCCGGTGGAGGAGAGACTGGAGCGAAAGACGGCTGTATTTCAAGGGACGGTAACCAGCATCAAGGAGCCTGTCCTGCAGAAGATTATGTCCAGCGAAGACCCTGTTGAGGTTACGTTTGCAGTGAAGCAGCTATGGAAAGGGGAGCCTCATGCGGAACTAAGCATACGTACAGCTATGTATGGGGCAAGCTGTGGCTACGAGGGCTTCCGGGTGAATGAGGAATATCTGGTATTCGCCTATGGAGATTAAGATGACCTGAAGACGGGGCTCTGTGAGGGGACAAAGCCTGTAGCTGAGGCTGGCGAGGAGCTTATCGTATTGGGGG
Organism: Paenibacillus massiliensis 2301065 = DSM 16942; assembly: GCF_000377505.1. Lineage (GTDB taxonomy): Bacteria > Bacillota > Bacilli > Paenibacillales > Paenibacillaceae > Paenibacillus > Paenibacillus massiliensis. The sequence goes on from NZ_KB898186.1 coordinate 272,682, forward strand.
ACGGGTACTTGCCAGATGGTATAGAAGCGTCAGGTGGCTCTGGACTACCGGGTCAAGATGACTCCGCTGGACAGCAGAGTGAGTCATCCGAGCAACAGGTGGGCTCTGGAGAGACAGCGTCATTTGAACGTATTAGTCCCATACTTATACTAGTCGCTGTAGTAGCTATTGTCGCATTGTTACTGGGGGTACGCTGGTTCTATACTCGCAGAAAATAGATGGAATGGTTCGAGAAACAGTCAGCATTCGTGAACAGGCGGTAAGCTGCACCAAATAAATAGGTCATTCATTAGAGGACTCTTCCGTGGTAAACGGGAGGGTTTTTTCGTGTGTGTCTATAATCTGCTTTGAGCTCATTGAAACGTTTGAGCTCGTATGAAACGTTTGAACTCGTATGAAACGTTTAAGCTTGTATGAATCGTTTGAGCTCTTATGAATTGTGTGACCTCTGAATCATAACCTCGTATGAATCATTCGGGCTGGTAGCTTCTCCGATGCGACTAAAGCCCTGTGCTCTGCTGAGGATTCGCTCTTTTCAGGCACAGTTGGTTGTTATTTTCACTTTATTTTCACTAATATTTAGGTCGTTACTCGGTTTCGAGTCCTGAAGTCCTGTGTTTATAATATTATAGTGAAATTATAGAAGGGTATGTCGTCACGATTTCTGTATTGTTTGTACATATTATTCATGGCTTCATACATAACATTGGAAGTGGGCAGTCCATAGTCTATCGGACTGTTCAAGCGGAGGATTGAGCATGAAAGACTTCAGAGAACAGCTCCGGCACATTCAAGGTGGTCAGGAGCGACTGCTGCAGGAGTATGAATCCCTCGTGCGGGAATATGAATCACAGGATCTGCTGTTGGAAAATCAAGTGCTTCGACAGCAGGCAGAGGAGCGGCAGAAGCGTCTGGCAGAGCTCCAGCTTCGATTGCGCCAGCTGGAGGAGGAGAATGGAAGATTGCGGACCTCCTTGGCCGAGCAGATGATGGATGAGAAGCTGAATATCCTCAAGGTATCCCGTGAGAAGCTGAGTACGTACTTCGGCACACAGTCAGCGGGGCACATGAACAGGCTCGCTGCGCTAGAGATGGAGACGCGCACACGTATCATCCGACTCTTCCAGCAGGCTTCAGCAGAGCTGAAGACAGAGCAGCAGGAGCTCGCCATGATGATGCAGCGAGTGTCGGCAGAGCTGAATCAACGGATTGAGCGGCACCGTGAGAAGGTTCAAGCTGCACAGAGTCATCTGCGGGAGCAGGTCACGGGTCGTCTGGATGCTATGGCGCATGAGGAACTGGATGAGGCCACCATTCAGCGGAGAATCAAGCAAAATCAGATCGAAATGAAGATCGGCCTGAACTGGATTAACAAGCTTGGTATTTTGCTCATTATTCTGGGAGTAGGTGCAGCATTTCGTTATAGCTATGCAACCTGGTTCAACAGTTATATGAAAGGAAGTGCGTTCTTCCTGCTCGGCCTGCTTCTTCTGGGTGGAGGCGAGTGGTTATTCCGACGTCAGAAGCAGACCTTTGCATTAGGACTGCTAGGCGGAGGAATCTCGGTGCTGTATGGGTCCATATTCTATAGTTATTTCTTGTTGGATATCATCAGTCTGTGGCTCGGTCTAGCCATGTCTGTGATTGTATCCTTGCTGGCAGTGCTCTTGTCATTGCGTTATCAGTCCCGTACGATTCTCGGCCTGGCACTGGCAGGTGGGTATATGCCACTGATGTCCTACATCTGGGCGAGCTCAGGTCTGGAGGGGAATGCAGTCTATGCTGCTATGGTGTACCTGTTCCTGTTGAATGCAGCGATCCTGATCGTGTCCTTCCGAAGACGGTGGGAGATTATTCATCAGATCAGCTTCGTCCTTCATACACCATCTTGGCTGCTGCTGCTGTCCTTCACGGAGAACGTGCCTGCCGCTATCCTGTACACGATGCTATCCTTCCTCATGTATCTCGGCATTACTTTGGGCTACCCGTTCTTGCATAAGGCCAAGCTGAAGGTAACGGACATCGTACTGCTGGCCTTGAATACCATGATTAGCTGCGTGTTGGTCTATGGATTGTTCAATCAGGCCGGCTGGCAGGATTATCGTGGATTGCTGGCATTGCTATTCTGCGCTGCTTTCTGGGGACTTGGGAAGCTGACCGAGAGAACGGCACGTCAGGAAAAGTCGGCTGTCATCCTTTTCTATGTCACTTCATTAACCTTCGCCATTCTGATGATTCCATTCCAGTTGGGTATGCGCTGGCTCTCCATGGGCTGGCTGGCAGAAGCGGTGCTGCTCATTATTTATGGCAGCAGGCATCAACTGAAGTCGATGGTACGTGCAGGCTGGGGGATATTGGTGCTGTGTCTGGCAGCATTTCTACTCGTGGATGCTACGGTCTATCAGCTGCTTGGCGTGGATGAAGCCTTCTTTGAGCTAAAATACACCTTTGTGATCGCAGGCATGCTTGGAGTGACCCTCCATTATGCTGTCAGCCAAAGGCGTGGGGAAGCTATGGAGTTCATGCCCTATGAGTGGACGCTAATCAGGGTCTTTAAATGGATCACCCTTATCAGTCTATGGTTCTATTTCTTGTATGAGGGGCACGTAAATTATACACGTCTCGTACCGCAGGATTGGGTGCATAATGACTATTATCATGCGCTGCTGCTGGCAGGTCTCACCATCGGGCTATCCTATATACTGGACAGAATTCAGATCCTGGAGGACACTGTAGTTCGTTATTACCGTGCGGCTCTCTATGCGGTAGGGTATCTCATCTGTCTGTATGTTCTGCTGGCCATACCTACGTTCCAGTGGGAGCGTGATACACATTCCATTAGTGAATACGTAGCTCTGGTCATCCTGTTCGTGGTGCATGCATTCATCTTCCTTCATGTACGTGATGTGCTGCTGCGCTTCATGCAACAGCGCTACGCCAATGCTGAGCTGTATCCAGTCATTATGGGACTGTACCTGCTAGTTATGCTGACGGTGTTCATGCTGGTGCAGCTGCGACTTGGGGAGCTAGGCTACCTGTTCAGTATGCTGTATCTGTTGCTGGCAATTGGTTATATAGCTTATGGCTTCCGTGGAAGGTATATCTATATCCGTCGTATGGGCCTGGGACTGACCCTGCTGGCGACGGCCAAGCTAGTTCTCTTCGATATGACGTATGTTTCTGCTGGCAGCAAGATTGTCTCTTATTTTGTTTTTGGTGTAATTCTGTTAGGCATTTCGTATATGTACCAAAAGGTCTCCAGTAAGCTGGGGGGATCGGAATCAGAGGAGAATCGGAGGAGAAGCGAGAGTGAGCAAGAAGCGTCTACCCATACCGATGTCTAGTCTACTACGTAGAATGGGCTGCCTGCTTGGCACAATCAGCCTCCTGTTAGTCCTGAGTCCCTCTTCCTTGACGCATGGAACGGAAGCCGACCCGACGTCAGCATGGAAATTTAAAAAAATGATTGAAATACCGAATAGTAGTACATACTATAGTGTGCTTCTGGATGAGGAGGTCTACGCAGAAGCAAGTGCAGGGCTGGAGGATATTCGGATCGTGGATTCGACGGGCCAGTTTATCCCTTTTTATATGGAGAATACGGATATGTACGTTTCTGCGGGACAATTGAATGAGGGGCAGCAGGAGAAGGTGAGCAAGCAATATCACACCTCTCTATTGAGAACTACGAGGGCGGATGGACATACCTCTTTTGATTATAAGGTGATGGTAGAGAGGGAACTCACGGACCCAGTCATTAATCATCTGAACTGGACCTTGCCGTCAGCCATGTTCCTCAAGCAAGTCGAGGTATATGGGAGCTATGATGGAGCAGAGTGGACATTTCTGGATAAGGCTCAGCTGTATCGCACCGATAAGAATCAGAAGAATAGCATCGAATGGGAAGAGGCTCAGCGCTTTCAATATTACCGTCTGCGGGTATTGGATAATGCAGAAGAGCTTGCTTTTCCAGATCTGCTGCTGGAGCAGAAGGTGCGAATAGACGATATTCGTCAGCCGATCAGCAGACAGAAGGTACCTGCTTACGATATCTCTGAAGCGGGGACTCGGACTGTGATAACTGTACACAATCCCGAGCGGCTACTGATTAGTAGACTTGAGCTGGAGCTGGAGGGGAGCTTCAAGCGAGCCTATCGGCTTCTGGATGAGACAGGTCAGCTTGTGGCGACTAATGAAGGATCTGAGTTGTATCAGCTATCTACCAACGACACCAGATCGGAGCCGTTGACCTTGACACCGGAGCTACCCTTGAAGGATAGTCGTTTGCAGATCGAGATCAACAATGGCGATGACAGACCACTCAGCATCTTGGCCATCAGGAATGAATATATATTGGACCGTCTGGTATTCGAGGCGCGTGGGACTGCTCCTTATGCGCTACTCTATGGCAATGAAGACGCTGGGGCTCCCGATTATGATCTGGCTGCATTCAAGCCCTACATTGATCAAGCACATCCAAGTGATATTCTTCTCGGCACCCAACAGGCTAACACAACTTATCGTGAGCCGACGGGAGAACTTCTATGGTGGTTTCAGACAGAGAAGTGGTTTCGTGTTATAATGATGATCGTAACCATCCTGTTGGTTATATATCTTGTCCGTAAACTAAGCTACACCAACAACAAGTCATAATGAGGAGTTGAAATGAATGAGTGAAAAGGTGAATGAGCTGGAGCTGGTCCAGTTCATAGCAGATGAAACCAAGATCGATTCCAAGAGCATTATGCTTGTATTGAAGCATGAGCAGGACTTTATCAATAATGCTCAAGCAGATGTGAATGGCGAGGTGGACATTGATAGTGATGAATTGGTGGATTACATTCTAAGCCGTTCTGACGTGAAGTTGGATGAAATTACGGTGGAGACGATCCTTGACACGGAAATGGACTATTTTATGGACAAAGAGTTAGGCGGGTTCGAGGACTAAGCAGCATCGAAGGACCAACGACTGCTTCGATACATCCATAAATATTTGTATATTGAATACTCTCTTAAGCTCGCGTGGAATCATGCGTTTTTAAGGGAGTATTTTTTTTGTCGACTTATTACGACATTTTTCATATTATATTGACATAAATCTACTTGTTTCACATCAATTGAAGCTGGATAATAAGGTACTATGACCTAGTCTAAAGGTCTTGGTGAGGGGGAGCTCATGTGAATATTACCAAGAAACTATCGTTCAGCTTTGCTGTAGTTCTATGTATTACACTAATTGTGGGCGGTGCGGGCTGGTTCCAGATTCGTGATATGGAGCAGTCGTACCGTGAGTTATTCGCCAATCGGGTGGACAAGATTGTTCAAATCCAGGATTTGAAGAGCAATGCGCTTACGCAGACCAAGAATTTCCGTGCTTATCTACTGACGGGAGAGATATCCCAGTATGAGGAATATGAGAAAAACAGGGTGGCTTTTGCAAACAGGCTGAAGGACTTTGAAGCTAGATTAACTCCTGTAGAAGCTGAGCAGATGACAGAACGCTTCGTTGCCATGGAACAGGAATATGCAGATGTAGTACAGGAGATCAAGGCTTATAAAATGGTGGAGGATCGCGAAGCCTACACCCGTCTGGTAATGGAGAAGTGTGTTCCCATGGCGCAAGCGCTATCAGATACGGCAGACGAGCTGGCTGCATACCAGCAGAAGCTGCTTGATCAGTCCCGCGATGAGCTGACGGCTAAGGTTGAACAGATTGAATCATTTATTCTGATCACCGTGCTGCTTGCAGTAGCCGCTGGGGCAGTCTTGTCCATTTGGACTACACGCTTGATTGCACGCCCAGTGACGATGGTGGCAGCGGCTGCCAGACAGATTGCCGCCGGGGATCTAACTGGGGCAGATCTGCAGATCAAACAGCGGGATGAAATAGGGGATATGAGCAGGGACTTTAACATCATGAAGCAGCAGCTGCAATCCCTGTTGAAGGCTGTCGCTATGAATGCGAATCAGCTATCTCGTGCATCAAGTGAACTGTCAACTCTGTCTGCGCATAGTACAGGCGGCGCAGAGCAGATGTCGGAGGCAGTCCGTAATATTAACGAATCAGCAAGCTTCCAGGTAGAGCGTAATCGGGAGAATCAGCAGGCGGTCAGACACAGTGCCGAGCGGATTCGGGTCATTGCTGAATCTTCCGCAGTCACAGCCGAGCTGTCGGAGCAGGCAATATCCCAAGCCAAGCGCGGTGAGCAGCAGCTTGAGCATACTGTGGAGCAGATGGCCCTGATTAATTCATCCATTGAGCAATCTGCCGGGCTGATCTTCGAGCTGGGTGAACAATCCCAGAGTATCGTCAAGATTACGCAGTTAATTCAGGATGTTGCCCGCCAGACGAAGATTTTGTCTCTCAACGCTTCGATTGAGGCTGCTAGAGCTGGAGTACAGGGGAAGGGCTTTGCGGTAGTAGCCGAAGAGGTACAGCAGCTGTCGGACAAGACGCAGAAGGCCTCAGGCGAGATAGCTGAGCGCATCCATGACATGGTACATACAGTGTCCGAGGCCGTTCAGGCCATGAGGGCAGGGTCACAGGAGATGGATACCGGGTCGAGAATGATCCGCGACACAGCAGGTGTATTTCATGAGGTGCAGCAGGCGGTCCTTACCGTAGCAGAGCATTCCCAAGAGGTGTCAGCCGCAACCGAGGAACTGTCAGGACTGACCGAGCAATTGCTGGAATCTGAGCGGAAGCTCGTCGGTTTATCCATGGGGATCTCCGGACAATCTCAAGGTGTTGCGGACACCTGCCAGGAGCAGCTTGCATCCATCGAGCAGATATCTGCTTCAGCAGAGGGACTGCAGCAGATGGCAGACCAATTGCTGCGGGAGATGAATCAGTTCAGGCTGGAGGCTACGCAGGAGGTTGGCGACCAGATGGTAAGCGCTCCGGTCCGTAAGGAAGACTATGAAGAGGAGCAGCCAGCTTTTTGATGAATGTGTGTCTGCGTGGGTAATATACAATGAGATGCCTAATTTTGTGTTTGGAATCCATGTATATCATCGAACCCTACTCGCTAGGATAAGGAGGCAGCAATCATGAAGATACTAGTAATTGGCGCAAACGGTCAGATTGGACAGCATGTGGTCCAGCTGCTGGAGAAGGATGAGAATCATTCTGCAAAAGCCATGATTCGCAAGGAGGAGCAGGCTCCTGCTCTTGAGCAATGGGGAGCGGAGACGGTTATTGCCGATCTGGAAGGCTCGGTCGAAGATATCGCTACGGCTGCGGCTGGCTGCGAGGCTATCGTATTCACCGCAGGCTCTGGTGGACATACAGGAGCGGACAAGACCCTGCTGATTGATCTGGATGGCGCGGTCAAGGCGATGGAGGCTGCGGAGCAGGCCGGCATCCAGCGCTTCATTTTGGTAAGTGCGATGTATGCGGATCAGCGGGAGAAGTGGCCAGAGGAGATCAAGCCTTACTATGTAGCGAAGCACTTTGCGGATCGAATCCTGATGAATAGTAAGCTGGACTATACTATTATCCGTCCTGGTGGATTGGTAAATGAGGAGGCGACAGGCGGAATTCAGATTGGAGAGGATGCGTCCCGCCGCACCATTCCTAGAGCGGATGTAGCTGCTATCGTTGTCGCTGCCTTGAATGAGCCTACGACGATCAGGCGTGCTTTTGACGTCATTTCAGGCAATATGCCCATTTCACTTGCTCTGCAGCGGCTGTGAGTATATTGGATATTTTGAGGATATTGTAAAGACAAGATCATACAGGAGCCTCTACTGGCAGGCTCGGAACACTGAGGCGTGACAGCTGCCTTGCAAAGTATCAGGACGGGATAACCGTCCTTTTTTTTGTGTTCCAAGGTATTCCTTTTAGAAATAGTTCACAACATTAGAACAGAGATACCATGAATAGTTAGACTTATTTGGATGGATATATTAACATAATAATTAGATGAAATAGAATATCATTCCAGTGAACGGTCGAGCTGATCCAAGAAGGAGATGTGTCATGCAGCAACTGAAGATGGTATTTCGAAATTCTAGTTATGTAAAACTGTTTCTCGCTAGTCTAACTTTTCAGCTAGGCAATGTGATTGGCCTGACAGCATTTATGTTCTATCTACTTAATCGTTTCTCCAATCAACCAGCTTATGCAACCTTAGCCGAGCTAATGTACTCTTTGCCAACGCTGGTGGTCTTTCTCCTTGTTGGTGTCGTTGTAGATCGTCTCGATCGGCAGAAAATTGCTGCTCATTGTAATTCAATTAGTGCGATTCTATCCATCGGTCTATTGCTAGCGATCTGGATGAACTGGATGCCGCTGATTTTCATGTTTTTATTTCTGCGAAGTGCTGTCTGTAAATTCTTCCTTCCTGCCGAGAGCTCGTTGATTCAAGGAATACTGTCCAAAGAAACCTATACAGTTGCAGCGGGTCTTAATCAAGCACTGGGAAGTCTATTTGTCTTGTTCGGCAGCGCTCTTGGCGCTGTGGCCTATTGGAATATTGGAATTATGGGAGCGATCCTGATCGATGCGATCTCCTTCACCGTCGCGACTTTTCTGATTCGAGCTTGCTCGATCGAGGAGAAGACACGTATTCCTAATGGGGAGAGTGGATGGAGGAACATGGGCATCAGAATGATAGCGAGTGACTTCAAGGAAGGCTTCATATACATCTTGAGAAGCAAATTGTTACTATCGCTGATTATGGGATTTTTTGTGTTCGGTATAGTTAATGGCGGATTGAGTGTCATGCCTATCTTCATTCTGAAATATAAGCTGGTCCCCGACACCTATGAACAGTACTCGGTGTGGATGGGGATGATTGTCGGTGTAGCTCTATTAATAGGAAGTCTCGTAGCCTCAATGATCTCTTCTAGATTCAAGCTGTATCAGCTTATATCCGTTGGTCTGCTGATCAGTGGAGTGATGCTCGCTGCTGCTGGGCTCATGAACAATATATACAGCTTTTTTGTTTTTAGCTTTCTAGGATATTTTGCCTTACCTGCCGTGAATATTGGTCTGGGCGGTTGGCTGCCGCGCATCGTTGCTCCGCAAATGATGGGACGTGTGCAGGGATGGATTAATCCACTGATGATGTTATCTCACTCGTTTACTCTGGGGATGATTGGAATCAGCTTCCCGGCTGCGATCTCCATTGAAGCGTTGTTCCTGCTTATCGGTGGTTGCCTACTAGCTGTAGCTGTATATTACCTGGCTACACTTCCTCGATATACGGAGGATGAACCATCTTCGCTTACTCAGACAAAGACTGTGGAGAACGCTCCTTCTCTCTAAGTCAGTATCTCGGCGTTCCTTTCTTCACATAAAACAAGCGTTACCGCTGTCAGCAGGAGGGCTAACAGCAGTAACGCTTTTTGATATTCATTACATGTCTGATCCGTTGTTGCTATTCGGCTGTAGTGTGCGTCTGTAGTATGCGTCCTGCAATCTCTTGAATGATTTGCTGGATCAGAGGTCCATTTGCTTCTATAAAGCCTGCTTCCAGCAATACATCATGGCTACCCATAACGTCATACTCAGCATGATGCCCTGATGTTGCTTTTCTCCATAATAGCTCATCAGTGCCTCGCATCTGTCCTGTCTGTAGGCCATTCGCAACTAATCCGTGAATATTGGCATTGACAGTGCCGTCATTAATCAGCTCATTTCTGTATTCGGTATATGCCTTGATTTTGTTCCGGACCCTCTCACGTTCACTCGGATCTTCAAGCAATGATCGGTAGCTCTCAGAGACACTGACAAGGAGCATATCAATAATATCATCGATCTCTTGCGGTGACATGACCTCCTTGCTCGTCTCGCGTAATGCATCGACCATGATGATATCAGAGACGGTGTGACCGCGACGTTCCATAGCTTTGGCTACCTCGAACGCCAAATTGCCACCCAGCGAGTAGCCGAGGAATACATATGGACCTTCCTTTTGGACACTCACGATCGAATCAACGTATCGTTCCAGCATTTCTTCACCTGTATAACGATCTCCGATGAACTCCAAGCCGTACACGATGCTGGTGTGCTCAAGCTGTCGGGCCATTTCATAATATCCCAGACCATAGCCGACTCTTGGCGGGAATGAGAACAGGCGGATGGAGCCGTGCTCATTCAGTCGAATCATTTCACTCTCTTCATGGTCGGCGATTGCTGCAAATCCGGATTTTACAATTTCCAGGGCCATGTCCTGAACCGTAGGTGCATTAAATACAGTATGAATCGACAGTGCCACGTTCATTTTAGAGCTGATCTGCTGGATAAGCTGCAGTACTTTTAAAGAGTGACCACCAAGATCAAAGAAGTTATCCTGCATACTGATCTTTTCGATTCCAAGCACTTCCTGCCATACAGTAGCCAGCTCGCTCTCCAGTTGAGTACGAGGTGCGATATATTCGCCATGGGTGCGTACGACGCTCTCTGGCTGTGGCAGTGCTTTGCGATCTAATTTGCCATTTGGCGTCAGCGGCATACGCTCTAATTGGATAAAATAAGTTGGCATCATGTACGCAGGCAATCCCTCTATCAGAGCGCCTCTCAGCTCGCCAAGAGCCAACTGGCGATTCGCCACCAGATAAGCACACAGCTGCTTCTGACCCTGTTCATCCTCATGTGCTACGACAACCGCTTCCTGTACAGGTGGAAGCTTCAGAATCTGTGCCTCTACCTCACCCAGCTCAATTCGATAGCCACGAATTTTGACCTGATGGTCGATCCGACCCAAATATTCGAGATTGCCGTCAGGCAACCATCTTGCCAGATCGCCGGTCCGGTACATCCGATCTCCTGCTATGAAGGGATGCGGGACGAATACGTCGGCTGTTAACTCAGGACGATTGTAGTATCCTCGGCCTACGCCGTCACCAGCAATGCACAGTTCCCCAGCGACACCAATCGGAGCTAGCTGCTGTGTACTGTCCATGATCCAGACCTGCACATTGTCAAAAGGCTGACCGATCGGCACATTAGTCGCATGCAAAATGTCGCGACTTGTTGAGTATTTCGTGGCGTAGACGGTAGCTTCCGTTGGTCCGTAAATATTCTCCAATTGTGCATTCGGGGTCAGTTGGTAGTATTCCTCCACCAGCTTAGCCGGCAGAGCCTCCCCACAGGCGAACAAGTATTTCAATGCACGCATCTGCTCTACTCCCGCTTCTTTCATATACTGTACCAGGATGCTGAGCATGGAAGGTACAAGATTCAAGTGTGTAATTCGATGCTGCTCTACAGCCTTCAGCAGCGCGGCCGGGTCCTTCTCCAAGCCCTGAGGCAGTATGACCAGCTTACCTTGACCGAAGAACCAGCTGAACAATTCCGGTACAGAGAAGTCGAATGTGAATGTCGTCTTCAACAGGAATGCATCGTCGTCCAGCATCGGGTACATGCGCTCCAACTGACTTAAAGTATGAACAGCGGAGCGATGCTCGATCATAACCCCTTTTGGCTTGCCGGTTGAGCCTGAAGTATAGATGACATAGGCTAGGTGGGTTGGCCCCGCGACAGCCTCCAGATTCGTTCGATCCATATGGTAGACCAACGGATCATCGAGATTAACCATGCTGCCGTCAAATGGGGTCTTCTCCAGCTCATGTTCTCGGGTGAGCAGCAATTGTGCACCAGAGTCCTCCAGCATATACCGAATGCGCTCTTCAGGGAATTCAGGATCAATCGGCACATATGCACCGCCCGCCTTGAGTATGCCCAGAATACCCACGATCATCTCCAGTGAACGCTCTACCATGATCCCTACAACCTGATCTGGCTGGACTCCCTTGTTACGGAGAGTGCGGGCCAGAGCGTTCGACCGTTCGTTCAATTCCTTGTAGGTCAGATGATGATCTTCGAAGACGAGAGCTATTTTCTCCGGTCTAGACTCGGCTTGAGCTTCAAATATCTGATGAAGCGTTGCATGGTGCATGTAGTCAACTGGAGCTCCCTGGAAGCTGCTAATTTGCTCTACCTCTTGTGTCGTAATCACCTGCAAATCACGGAGCCGAGCATATGGATGATCCAGTACTTGTTCAAACAGACGAATCAAATGTCCTTGAATTCGCTGAATCGTCATCGTATCAAATACTAGCTCATTGTATCTCATATGAAGCTTGAGCTCTGTGCCTGGTGCGATGGTGAGCACAAAATCATAGTTCGTTTGCTCGAACATCGTCACATCGGAAATCCTTAGATCACTCGCATCATCTTGGCCCATTTGGCTGAAGCGTTCCTCAACAGGATAGTTCTCGAATACCATGACGTGGCTAATCAGATTTTGCTTTTGACCCGTCTGCGCCTGAATTTCATAGAGTGGATACGTATCATAAGCATGTGAAGCCAGATATTGATCTTGTTGTGTTCTCAGTAATTGTGCAAAAATCGTCTGCTCCTCTGATCGAACACGAACCGGGACCGTATTAATAAATAAGCCGACCATGTGCTCAATACCTGGTAATTCAGCAGGTCTACCCGATACGATGTTTCCGAATACAACGTCAAGACTGTTATTATATCGCTGTAAAAGAATACCCCACACGGCCTGCAAAATAGTGCTGACCGTTACCTGCTGTTGCTTGGCTAGCTGTTCAATTCGCTTGGTCATGTCTTCACCAAGGTTACAGATGAGCTCTCTTAGTACATACTCGCCAGCCTTGCCATGATTCGTGTCCTGTGGCAGTAGAGTCTGCTGCTCATAATCTTCGAGGTATTCTCTCCAGTATGCTGCTGCTGCGTTCAGATCACGTTGCTCCAGCCATTCGATATAAGTGCTGTAGGATGGTGCTGGAGCAAGCTCCGGTTGTCGTTGCTCTACAATCGCAGCATAGTGCTCGAAGATCTCCTGCATCAGGTGAGGCACGCTCCAGCCATCAATAATAATATGATGGAAGCTCCAGATGAGACGATAGCTGTCCTTGCCAACACGGAGAATCGAGATACGTAACAGTGCATCCTGCGTCAGATCGAATCCTTGGGATCGATCCTGTACGATGAAGCTGTCTGCATAGGCACTGCGTTCGGCGGGAGCCATTTCGAGCAGATCCTCAAAGTAAAACGCGCTGCGCTTATGGCGATACACGACCTGCACAGGCTCGGCCATACCACGATAAATGCCTGTACGAAGGGCATCGTGTCGCTGCATCAAGGCATCCAAGGCTTGTGAAAATGCCTGAATGTTCAGCTCTCCCTGGATGGAGAATGCAGACTGCTCGAAATAGGAGCCTGGATTCGAATCTGTGAGGCTTAAGAAGAGCATTCCTTTCTGCATCGGCGTAAGCTGGTACACATTCTCAACCTCACCAATATGTCGAGTGTTCTCCACTAACTTGTCCAATTCGTCCAGTTCAAGCCCCTGCAGCAGCACATCGCTTGGTGTCAGCTCTGCCTGTTCCTTGCTTGTGCAATTATGAATAATCTCCTGAAGCTTGCTCTGGATCAGAGCGGCTAGCTTCTCCATGGTCTCCTTGCGATATTGCTGCCCGCTATAGCTGATAGCGAGCTTTAGCGTGCCATCGACAATCATGCCGTTGATGTCCAGCACATAGTTTCGTACGTGGCTCTCGCTTATAGCCACACCTGTTGGATAGGAGGACATGTGTATGGCATTGCTGTCCAAATCCTGATCAAACTGCCCCAGATAGTTGAAGCTGATATCGGGATGTAGAGGAGATACATGGTGCTCATGCGCGCCGCTACCGGATAAGTATGTGAGTATGCCGTAACCGATACCTTTATGTGGGATGCAGCGCAAATCCTCCTTGACGCGTTTGATATGGCGCGATACATTCTGCCCAGATTGGATCCTCAGCACTACTGGATATTGGCTGGTGAACCAGCCCACGGTTCGATTGATATCAATATTCGGTATGATTGCCTCACGACCGTGTCCTTCCAGGCTGACCATAACTTGTTCCATACCAGTCCATTCGTGAACTGCCATACCCAGAGCCGTCAGCAGCAAATCGTTTACTTCCGTATTGTAGGCGCGATTAGCCTGCGTCAGCAGCTGAGAAGTCTCTTGCTCAGTCCACTGGGCCATGACCGTCTCTGTGTCTTGAACACGAGCGATAGGCTGGTCATAATCCTGCGGCAACGAATCAATGGCTGAGGCCATCTGTTTTACCTGTTGCCAGTAGGCCCGTTCCGCCTCGATGGCTGGGCTTGCGGCATATGAGGATAGCTGCTGCGCCCAGGTGCGGAATGAGTCTGTCTTATATGGCAGCTGAATGTCCTGTCCGCTTATGGCTTGCTCATATCCGCTGGCAATATCCTCGAACAGAATCCGCCAGGACACACCATCCACAACCAGATGATGAATGACGATCAGCAAGTGATCCCCGTCTGCGCAGTGGAACAATCCAAGCTTCAATAAAGGTCCCTCATTCAGCTGGATGCTGCGCTGAATCGCATTAGCCTTTGCCTCGATCGCTGCAGTACAATCCGCTTCATCGCGGACATCGGCAACGTCCAGTGTATAGAGCTCACCTTCATGAATGCCGCGATTCATGGCCTTATATCCATTATCTGTCAGACGGAATACAAGCCGAAGTGCATCATGATGCTCCACAATCCGCGTCATCGTCTGATGCAGTGCCGTCAGCTCAAAGCCATCTGCCCGATATAGCATGACCGCATGATTGAAATGCTGTGGATCTGCTGGTGTCTGCTCGAAGAACCAGTGCTGGATCGGGAGCAGCGGTGTCTCGCCGCCGACTTCTTCTTGATCGGCAGTGTGTACAAGGGTCTGAACATACGGGCTAAGTTCTGCAATTGTCGGATATCTGAACAAGTGCTTCATGTCGAGCTTGTAGCCAGCCTGCATCATTCTTGAAGATACCTGAATAGACTTGATGGAGTCGCCCCCTAGGTCGAAGAAGCTGTCATGAATGCCGACTCTTGCAACGCCAAGCACGCTCTGCCAAATAGCGGACAACGCTTGCTCTACAGCCGTCCTTGGGGCTACGAAGTCGCTTCCTGTAGGGAGACTACTATCAGGCTTTGGTAGTGCCTTACGGTCAATCTTGCCGTTCGGAGTATGCGGTAGCTGCTCCAGCTGCACGAAATAGGACGGAATCATGTAGCCAGGTAGCTCCTGGGACAGCGCCCCACGAAGCTCCTTCGCTGTCAATAGCCGGTCAGCGACCAGATAGGCGCTCAGCTGCTTTTGGCCATCCTCGGCGGCATAGGCGGTGACAACGACTTCTTGTACAGCATCCACCTTCAGTAGCTGAGCTTCAATCTCGCCCAGCTCAATGCGGTAGCCGCGAATCTTCACCTGCTCATCCATCCGACCCAGGTATTCGATATGACCGTCAGCGAGTCTGCGGGCCAGATCGCCAGTACGATACATGCGACCGCCTGGTACGAACGGGTTGTCCACGAATTTCTCCGCGGTCAGCTCCGGTCTGTTCAGATAGCCTCGTGCCACACCGTCTCCGGCAATGTACATTTCCCCAGGCACTCCGATCGGTACAGGATGACCCTGTGCGTCTAGCAGATAGATGCTCACATTGTCAGCAGGTACGCCAATCGGTACAGACTCCCGTGTATCCCGGACTGGATCGTAGCGGTAGATCATGCAGCCGACGACGGTCTCAGTCGGCCCATATTCGTTAAAGATCTGGATATCGCCGCCGAACAGCTCTGTGATGCTGCTCGCCAGATGGGTGCTGAGATTCTCCCCGCCCACGATGAGCTTCCGAATGCGGGAGCGTCCTGCCGCTGCCCAAGTCATGTCTTTGATGAGACTCAGGTGTGTTGGCGTCAGCTTGATAATGTCGACTTGGTTGTCCTCGACGATCTGCTGGATTAACAAGCCCTTATCTTGACCGGCGTAAATCCGGATCGTGTTGCCTGTAATCAACGGTGTGAACACCGAAGTAACCGTCAAGTCAAAGGAAATGGACGAGTACAGTGGGAAATCGAGCGAATCCTCACCCACGTATACCTTCTTGGCCCACCAAATATAGTTGACGAGTCCCTGGTGTGTGATCATAGCCCCCTTAGGCAGTCCGGTTGTGCCAGAGGTGTAGATGATATAGGCCAGGTCATGTGGCATAACGCTCACGTTCGGATTATCCGATACGTCCGAGTAGGCCTGTGCATCATCCAGACTCACCAGCTTGCCCTCGAAGGTTGCCAGCTCAGGCTTCTCCTCTCGCAGATGGCTTTGCGTCAGGAGCAGGCTAGCCCCAGAGTCCTGCAGGATATAGCGAATTCGCTCGTCCGGGTACTCAGGGTCGATCGGGACATAGGTAGCGCCAGCCTTCAGGGCGGCGATAATACCAATGACCATCTCCAGCGAACGCTCGACCAGCAGCCCGACAATGTGCTCGGACTGGACGCCTTCGGCGCGAAGATAATGGGCAAGCCGATTGGCCTGTTCATTCAGCTCGCCGTAGGTTAACTGCTGATCTTCGAGTACCACCGCCACGTGATGAGGTGTTCGCAGCACCTGCTCCTCGAACAGCTGATGAATGGCTTGCTGCTTCGGATACGCTGCTGCTGTTGCATTCAATTGCCCAATCAGCTGCGATTGTTCAGCCGGGGTAACCAGCTCAAGCTGGCTGACCAGCATGTTCGGCTGAGCTGTAAGCTGCTCCAGAACATGCACGAGATGTCCCTGGATTCGCTCAACAACGGACTTCTGATAGATCAGATTGTTATAGCGGTAGCTGATTCGAAGGGTCTGCCCCGGTATAACAATTAGGTTGAAATCATAGTTGGTCTGTTCGAACATGTGAACGTCCGTGATCTCAAAAGCATCCTCACTAGCGCTTGTAGACTGTTCAAATTGCTGCTCCATCGGATAGTTCTCAAACACCATGATATGGGAGATCAAGCCTTGCTTTTGTTCAGCATGAGCCTGAATCTCATATAGCGGGTAGGTGTCATAGGTGCTCGATGCCAGAGCTGACTCCTGAGCTGCCTTGAGCACATCCAGGCAAGAAGCATCATCATTGGTTCGTATGCGAATCGGAATCGTATTAATAAACAAGCCGATCATCGTCTCGATTCCGGAAATATCAGCTGGTCTGCCGGATACGACGCTTCCGAATACAACATCACGGCTTCCGTTATATCGTTGCAGAACTAGACCCCAAGCGGTCTGCATCAAGGTATTGACGGTGACGTGATGCTCTTTGGCCAACGCTTCCATACGCTGGGTCAGTTCCTCGCCTAGGTCACATACCCATTCTTCAAGCACATAGCCCGCGTCCTTGCTTACCATGCTGTGCTCGGCATCCTGCGGCAATTGCGTCTGCTGATCGTATCCCTCAAGATAGTGAAGCCAGTAGGAGGAGGCTTCATCATCATGCTGTTGCGCCAGCCATTCGATATATCTGCTATAAGGAACAGCCGGTGTTAAGCTGGGCTCTCGATGCTGTTGGATGGCCGTGTAGTGCTCAAATACCTCCTGCATCATCAGTGGCACGCACCAGCCATCCAAGATGATGTGATGGAAGCTCCAGTATAGTCGATATGTCTGCTCCCCCGTACGGAAGACGGATACACGCATGAGTGTATCCTGCATTAGATCGAAGCCGTCCCTAGTATCGCGGCTACTGAAGGCTTCGATATATGCATCGCACTCCGCTTTGTGCATATGGCGCAGATCCTCGTAAAGAAATCCACAAGGCCGGTTTCGATAGACGATTTGTACTGGCTCATTCAGACCATCATAAAAACCGGTACGCAGTATATCATGGCGCCGCATTAGAGCATGAAGACTTTGGGCGAATACTTCGGCATCCAGTTGCCCTTCAAGACCGAATGTAACCTGTTCAAAATAGGCTGCTGACTCCGGCTCCAGTTGACTATGGAACAGCATCCCTTTTTGCATGGGTGTAAGTCTGTACACATTATCAATCTCGCCGATCTTGCGGGTCTGTCCCACAAGCTGCTCCAACTCCTCCATGCTGAGCTCGGATAGCAGCAGATCACTTGGTGTCAGCTCTCGCTGCTCCTGGCTCGCACAGTGTAAGAGTACTTCACTGAGCTTCGCCTGGAGAAGGGTAGAGAACTGTTCCATCGTGCCTTGATGATACTGAAGTCTGTTGTAGGCGACGCTTAAGGACAGTACACCGTCCGAGATCATACCGTTAATATCGAGTGCATAGTATTGGGCCTGCTTCTCACTTAGAGAGGCACCCACAGGATAGGATGACATCTGTAGCTTGTTGTTGTCCATATCCTGGTCGAACTGCCCCAGGTAGTTGAAGCTGATGTCTGGATGTAGGAGCATATCATGGTCAACACTTCCTTGGCCACCAGACAAATAGGTCAGGATTCCGTATCCGATGCCTTTATGCGGTATGCGCCGCAGGTCTTCCTTTACACGCTTGATCTTACCTGATACACCCTGGCCAGAGCCGATATCCAGTATCACGGGATACTGACTTGTGAACCAGCCGACAGTACGGGTAATATCGACATTCGGTACGATTGCCTCTCGTCCATGGCCTTCCAGGTTCACTAATACTTGACTGCTTCCAGTCCAGGCATGGACAGCCATGCCAAGGGCTGTGAGCAGCAGATCGCTTACTTCCGTGTTATAGGCTTGATTAGCCTGCTGCAACAGGAGTAAGGTCTCTTCGGCGCTCCATTGCACAGTAATAGTATCGACATGACTCCGCAACAGGCTATCCTGGGACTCGTCCTTTGGTAGCGGTGCAATGGCTGAGGCAGTCTGCACAAGGTTCTGCCAGTAGGCTCGTTCGGATGCGATAGCTGGACCTGCTGCATACAAGGACAGCTGCTGTGCCCAGGTGCGGAATGAGTCCGTCTTGTGCGGTAGCTGAATGTCCTGCCCAGTTAACGTTTGCTCATACCCTGAAGCAATATCCTCAAGCAGGATTCGCCACGATATACCGTCAACAGCCAGATGGTGAATCACGATCAGCAGATGGTCGCCATCCGAACAGTGGAACAATCCGAGCTTCAGCAGGGGCCCCGTATTCAGATTGATGCTGCGTTGAATCTCGCTAGCCTTTGCCTCAATCACATTATGGCAATCAGCTTCATTACGAAGATCGGCAATATCCAGCGTATACAACTCGCCCTCATCAATGCCTCGAATCATCGCTTGATATCTATCATCTGTCTGTCCGAACACAAGCCGCAGTGCATCATGATGCTGTACAATTCGGGTCATCGTCTTGTGAAGGGCAGTGAGATCGAACCCTTCCGCCTGATGCAGCATGACCGCGTGATTAAAGTGATGAGGGTCTGTGGATGTCTCCTCAAAGTACCAGTGCTGGATCGGTAGCAGTAGCGTCTCGCCAACCACCTCGCTTTGATCGGCGGTGTGAACGAGAACTTGTACATGCTGGCTGAGCTCCGAGACCGTAGGATATCTGAACAAATGTTTCATATCCAGCCTGTAACCCGCCTGCATAAGTCTTGAGGACACCTGTATGGCTTTAATGGAGTCGCCTCCAAGATCAAAGAAGCTATCATGAATACTGATTCTGTCCATCCCGAGTACGCTTTGCCAGATTGCAGCGAGTACTTCTTCTATCGCTGTCCGTGGGGAGACATATTCGTGTCCCATGGACAGACTGCTCTCCGGTGCTGGTAATGCCTTGCGGTCGATTTTTCCATTTGCATTCAGCGGCATATGGGTGAGCTGCACGAAGTATGATGGAATCATATAGCCTGGCAGCTCTTGCGCCAGTGCTCCCCGAAGCTCGCTTACTACCAGGGCACTATCTGCCGTAAAGTAGGCGCACAGCTGCTTCTGTCCATTCTCTTCTTCACGTGCCACAACGATAGCCTCTTGAATAGCACTAACCTTGAGCAGCTGCGCTTCAACCTCGCCCAGTTCAATCCGGTAACCACGGATCTTCACCTGGTGGTCTATACGACCCAAATATTCAATGTTGCCATCTGCCTGCCAGCGTACAAGATCGCCTGTGCGATACATGCGCCCTTCTGGAACAAATGGGTCGGCTACAAACTTGTCGGAGGTTAGATCAGGACGATTCAGATAGCCCCTGGCTACACCGACCCCTGCGATGCATAACTCTCCCGGCACGCCAATTGGCTGCAGCTTTCCTCCCTCGCTAAGGACATAAAGTCGAATATTGGAGATCGGCCTACCGATTGGGATCGCTCTATAAGTGATGTTCGGGTGCACCTCGAAATAGGATACTTCGACTGTTGCTTCCGTCGGACCGTACAAGTTCACTAGCTTCGCCTGACTGACTGATGAGATATATTGATGGAATCTCTCAGCTTGAGATGGCGTCAATGCCTCACCACTTGTAGCCACCAGCTTCAATGAAGATAACTTGCTTTGTGCTGGTATGCCCTGACGCTCAACAAACTCCAAGAAGACATGCAGCATAGCCGGTACGAAATGGATTCTGCTAAGCCTGTGTGTAGCAATGGTGTCTAGGATGACCTCAGGGTCTTTCTCTCCGTCCACCGCAAGCAGACACAGGCTTGCCCCCACCAGCGACCAGCCGAACAGCTCCCATACGGATACGTCGAACGTAATCGCTGTCTTCTGCATGATGATTTCCCCTGGTTCGAACGGGTACAGCTCCAGCATCCAGTTCAGGCGATTGATGACCGAACGATGCTCAACCATCACGCCTTTTGGCTTCCCTGTGGAGCCAGAAGTATAGATCACATAGGCCATGTCCAGTGGTCCAGCCACCGGCTGCAAATTTGAACCATCCATGTGATATGACTGCGCCTCGTCGAGCTTCAAGGTCTGTCCAGCAAATTGAATTGGTGGTTGCAAATGACTTGGCAGCAGCAACAGCTGTGCGCCCGAATCCTCCAGCATATAGCGGATACGATCCTCCGGGTAGCTCGGATCAATCGGCACATAGGCTCCACCGGCCTTCAAGATTGCGAAGATCCCGACCATCATTTCTAGCGACCGCTCCGTCATCAGTCCAACACGCTGATCCACCTGTACACCTGCGGCCCGCAGCGTCCGGGCTAACTGGTTCGCACGTTCATTCAGCTCCTGATATGTCATGCTAGTGTGTTCGAAAATGATAGCGGTCTGCTCAGGCGTTCTGGCCACTTGCGCCTCGAACAGCTGATGAATCGTTGTATCCTTTGGATAGTCGGCCATGGTCGCGTTGAATTGCTCCATAATCTCGAGCTGCTCTGCTGGCGTAATCATGTCGATCTCAGCCAGCTTCGTCTCGGGTGCATGAATCACCGCATCAAGAATCTGTACGAAATGGCTTGTGATCCGCTTAGCTGTATCTGGTCGGAACAGCACGGTGGCATATTCGAGACTGCACGCGAGTTCATTGTCTTGCTCGGTCACATTGAGCATGAGGTCAAACTTGGCGACCTGGTGCTCGTGTGGGTAGGTACTGAAGGACAGACCGTCAATCCCCCGTTCTACCTGCTCAAAGTTGTGGAGTGCGAACATCGTGTCGAATAATGGATTACGGCTGAGATCCCTTTTCAAATTCAGCTTCGAGACAAGCTCCTCCAATGGGTAATCCTGATGCTCGTAGGCTCGTAAGGCGTTCTCCTTGACCTCCTGCAGATAGTCGAGGAACGTCTTCTCCCCAGAAGGGTAGTTACGGAGTGCCAGTGTGCCGACAAACATACCGATCAGGTGCTCCAGCTCACTATGTGGTCTTCCCGCAATAGGGGTACCTACAACCAGATCCTCCTGACCCGTGTACTTGTGCAGAAGGCAGGTATACGCAGATAGAAGCACCATATACAAGGTAGATCCTGTACTTGCTGCAAGCTGTCTGATCGCATCACTTCTGGCGGCGTCGATCACGAATTCGATCTGGTCTCCCTTGAAGCTTTGAAGCGCTGGTCTGACACCGTCGGTAGGCAGGTCGAGCACAGGCAGCTCACCACGGAACACATTCAACCAGTATTCCTCCTGCTGAGACAGGCGTTCGCTATGAAGCTCGGAATGCTGCCATACAGCGTAGTCCTTGTACTGCATTTGAAGTGCTGGCAGTGAATTCCCTTCGTACAGCTGGATGAATTCCTCCACCAGTACGCCCATCGAGGCCCCATCGGATACAATATGGTGCATATCGAACAGCAACAGATGGCGCTCAGGCTCCAATTCTAGCAAGCCGACTCGAAGCAGTGGAGCCTGCTGGAGATCGAAGGGACGAATGAACGCACGCATGTGCTCTGATGTCTCTTCTTCTCTGATCTGCTCGTATTCCACCATAAATGACACTTCATTCTGTACGCGCTGTACAGGCTCGCCGTCGACGATCTCGAAGCTTGTTCTTAGGGTCTCATGCCGAGCGATGAGTTGCTGGAAGGCTTCTTCCAGCCTTGCTCGGTCAAGCTGTCCTTCCACCAGCAGGGAGCCCGGCATATTGTAACTAAGCTCACTGCCCTCCAGCTGGCTCAGTACGTACAAACGCTTCTGTGCCGAGGATACAGGGTAATAGTCTCGTTGCTCCACAAGCGGAATGGACACGTGAACTGACTGTCCTCGGTCATCCAGTAGCCCGGCAAGCTGCTCAATGGTCGGGAACTGAAATATCTCTCTGAGGGCGAGCTGTCCATTCATCTCCCTGGAGATGCGGGCAACCAGATTGGTTGCACGCAGGGAATGACCGCCAAGCTCGAAGAAGTTGTCTCTGATGCCCACGCTGTCGAGTCCCAGCACGTCTTGCCAGAGGGTCACCAGCTGTGCTTCGGTTGGCGTCCTTGGTGGCTCCTGATGTGCACCGTCTGCCCGGCTCACTTGTGGATCAGGCAATGCTTTACGGTCGATCTTGCCGTTCGGAGTCAGCGGCAAGCGATCCAGCTGAATCCAATAAGCTGGAACCATATAAGCTGGCAGCACTTGTGTTAGCTCCTCTTTCAATGTACCTTCGGACAGCAAGGTGCTGGCTGCGGTATAGTAGGCTGCCAGATGCTTCTGTCCCGTGCGATCCTCATAGACGACAACGACAGCTTCTTGTACCGAATTCAGCTTCCGTAAATTCTCTTCTATCTCGCCCAATTCAATGCGATACCCACGAATCTTCACTTGTGCGTCAATACGATCTATATACTCGATCTGACCATCCGGTCGCATTTGGGCCAGATCGCCTGTCCGATACAGACGTTCACCCGTTGCGAATGGAGAAGCAATGAATCGCTCGGCAGTCAGCTCCGCTTGATTCAGGTAGCCCAAGGCCAAACCGTCACCGCCAATGTATAGCTCTCCAGGGACACCTGCTGGTAGTGGATGAAGATCAAGATCCATAATGTAGGCTGAAGTATGACTGATCGGTTGGCCAATAGGCACCGTCTGTGCGGCCTCGTCCAGCTCGTTCACCGCATGGTAGGTGGCGAATACTGTACTTTCCGTCGGTCCATAGACATGAATGATGCGGCCGGGACCGAGTCTGGCCAAGGCCTTCCGCACATGCCCAACAGACACCTTCTCCCCACCAAATAGCAGGGTATCCAGCGTGTCGAAGCAGCTCACATCAATATCTGTGAGTGTATTGAAGAGGGCGGTGGTCATGAAGCACTTCGTAATGTGCTCTGTCTGTAACACATCCGCCAGCTCTCGTGCATCTAGTACCTGTTCGCCGCGAATTAACACCAGAGAAGCTCCGTTCAGAAGAGCCCCATAGATGTCGAATGTCGAGCCATCGAATGAAAAGCTGGACAACTGAAGGACACGATCCTGTGGAGAGAAGCGGATATAGTTCGTGTCCTTCACGACGCGACTAATATTGTAGTGCATCGTCAGGTTGCCTTTCGGCTTACCAGTCGAGCCGGAAGTATAGATGATGCATGCCAACGAATCAGGACCATTCACAGGTGTCGGGTTGCCAGTGTCGTGCAGATCGTTACCCTCAGCGGATAGATCCAATACGAGTCCGTTGAACGCTTTCGCTCGATCCCTGACCTGAGGATGAGCCAGCAGTACGGTGGCATGTGAATCCTCCAATATAAAGCGAATGCGTTCCTCCGGATATTGCGGATCGATAGGTACGTAGGCTCCGCCTGCTTTTAGTATGGCAAGCAGACCAATGATCATCTCCAGTGACCGTTCCGTCATAATTCCGACAGGCTGATTAGCCTGGACACCGTATGCACGTAGTGTATGCGCCAATCCATTGGCCTTCTCATTAAGCTGTCTATAGGTCAGTTGCTCATCTCCGAACACGAGAGCTGTATTGTCAGGGGTAGACTGGACCTGTTCCTCAAATAGCTGCTGCAGTGTCTTCTCCTTCGGATAAGCTGTCACCGCATTTTGGCTGAGGAGTGACAGCTGTGCTTCCTCATGTGGTGTTGCCAGTGTTAGCTCACCCACACGAAGATCCGGTTGGTTAACCACCTGCTTGAGCATATGAACAAAATGTCCCTGAATCTGTTCAATACTGGCCTGCGTATAGACAAGCTCATTGAAGCGGAATACAACATTGAACTCCTCGCCTGGCAATACGATCAAATTGAAATCATAATTCGTCTGCTCAAAGAGCTCGGCATCTGTAATTTCAAAGGCAGCCTGATCGCCACCCAACACTTCGATCTGCTCCTCTACGGGATAGTTCTCAAACACCATGATGTGGTTAATCAAATGCTGCTGTCCTGTCTGCGCCTGTATCTCATATAGAGGGAATGTATCATGGGCGTGAGAGGACAGATATTGCTGCTGCTGGTGCTTAACAAGCTCGGAGACACGTATAGTAGCATCAGCCTTCACACGCACTGGGATGGTATTGATGAATAAGCCTATGATGCTCTCAATGCCTGGAATTTCGGCAGGTCTTCCCGATACAACACTGCCGAAGACGACATCTCTGCTGTTGTTGTACTTTTGCAGGACAATACCCCACACAGTCTGCATCAGGGTATTGACCGTCACCTGCTGCCCTTTGGCTACCTGCTCGATACGCCTGCTTAGTTCCGTGCCCAGACTGCACGCCAGCTGCTTGGAGACATAAGATGATGACTTGCTGCTATGCAGCGCCTGTGGAAGCTGTGTGTGTTGCTCGTAATCAGCCAAATAATCATTCCAATACTGAGCAGAGGACTCATGGTCCTGACGCTCAAGCCACTCGATATAAGTGCTATAAGACACAGCTGGCGCCAGCTCAACGGTCTGTTGTTGCTGAGCAGCCAAATAGACATCGAATACTTCCCGCGTGATGAGCGGTACACACCATCCGTCCATGATGATGTGATGGAAGCTCCAGATCAGTAGATAATCGTCCTTATCCTTTTTCAGTACAGATACACGGAGTAGCACATCTTGCGTCAGATCGAAGCCCCTGGTCCGATCGCTATCAATATAGTGCTTAATCTTGCTTTCGCGCTGAAGCTCATCGAGATTGCTCAGATCCTCATAATTGAACTCACTGTGTCTGGTACGGTACACGATCTGTATCGGGTCACCCCAGCCATTATGAAAATTGGTGCGAAGTGCAGAATGTCTTTGTAACAAAGCGTCCAGACTCTGCTTGAAGCCCTGCGGATCGAATGGGCCATGCCACTCGAATGTGGCCTGCTCAAAATAGGATGATGAATCAGGCTCCAGCAGGCTGTGGAAGAACATGCCCTTCTGCATAGGCGTCAGCCTGTAAGCATTCTCGATCTCGCCGATATGACGATGCTGCTCTGACAGCTGCTCAAGCTGCTCGATGCCAAGTCCCTTCAGTAGCAGGTCGCTAGGCGTCAGCTCTGGGAATTCTTTGGCTGCACAATGCTGGATGACATTTTGCAAGGATGTGTGAATAAGGCCAGCCAGGTGCTCCATCGTCTCTTGGTGGTACTGGGTAGGGCGATAGCTGATGTCGAGCTGCAGTATCCCTCCGGTAATCAATCCGTTCATGTCCAAGGCATAGACCTGCCCGGTATGCTCACTCACTGCACGACCCGTCGAATAAGGGGACAGGCGCAAGGAGCTATTGCTCAGATCCTGGTCGAATTGGCCCAGGTAATTAAAGCTGATATCAGGCTTGAGATGATCGAAGTTCTTCTCCGTATGCTCGGACAGGTACTTCAATAAGCCGAATCCGATCCCCTTATGAGGAATAATCCTCATGCTCTCCTTGATCTTCTTAATCTGGTATGACAGCTCACTGTGACCCATATCCAGAACAACAGGGAATTGGGTGGTGAACCAACCGACAGTACGCGTGATATCAATCCCCGGGATTATCGGCTCCCGTCCGTGTCCTTCCAGATTGACCATCACTTGCTCGATACCGCACCAGGATTGAATAGCTAGGCCCAGTGCAGTCAAAAGCAGATCATTCGTCTCCGTGCTATAGGCCCGGTTAGCCTGTCTAAGCAGGAGTTCTGTCTCTTCTTCGCTCCATTGAACTGTGACCGTAGCAGAGTCACTTATTGTAGACGTAACTAGTGGCTCATCCTTGGGCAATGGTTCAAGCTGGATATCACGATATTGCTCCCAATACATGCGCTCTGATTCCATAGCCTGCCCATCAGCATACAGTGACAGCTCTTGTGCCCAGGCCTGATACGAATCGGTCTTTAGCGGCGACTGGATCTCCTGGCCATTCATGATCTGCTCATAGCCTGCTGAAATATCCTCGAACAGAATTCTCCACGACACACCATCCACAGCTAAATGGTGAATAACGATGAGCAGATGATCTCCATCTGTGCATCGGAACAGACCCATTTTCAACAAAGGACCATTCGTCAGATCCATGCTCCCTTGAATCTCATTGGATTTAGCCTCTATGGCTGCGCTTGGGTTAGCCTCTCCTTGAAGGTCAAGACACTCCAGGGTGAATAATTCACCATCCGAGATGCTGCGATTCCATGCCTGATATCCTGAATCCGTCTGACGAAATACGAGACGTAGCGCATCGTGATGCTCAACAACTCGAGTCATGACACGACGAAGCGCCGCTTCTTGGAACCCATCTTCCCGGAATAGCATAACTGCTTGGTTAAAATGGTGCGCAGAGGCTCCATACTGTTCAAAAAACCAATGTTGTATAGGGAGCAGGGCAGTAGAGCCTGTAACGACACCTTGCTCAGCAACGCGACCTGCTGCTTGTACATATGGGCTCAAGCCTGCAATTGTCGGGTTTTTGAAGAGCTCCTTCATTTCCAGACGATAACCGGACTGGAACAGCCTGGAGGATACCTGAATCGACTTGATAGAGTCGCCACCCAGATCGAAGAAGCTGTCATGAATACTGATATTACGCACACCAAGCACGCTCTGCCAGGCAGATGCCAGTGCTTGCTCTACCGCAGTCCGTGGTGCCACATATTCATTTCCGGTATGAACGTTAACCTCAGGAGCAGGCAGCATCCTGCGATCGACCTTCCCATTGGCTGTCAGTGGCAATTGCTCGATCTGCACGAAATAGGATGGAATCATATAGCTAGGCAGCTTGTTGCCCAATGTGCTCCGTAGCTCACGTGCATTCAGCCGGCTATCGGCTGTGAAGTAGGCACACAGCTGTTTTTGTCCATGATCGTCTTCACGTGCAATGACGACAGCCTCATGGATTTCCTCCAGTTGTAGCAGCTGTGCCTCAATTTCGCTTAGCTCAATCCGATAGCCACGGATTTTCACCTGCTCATCTATCCGACCTTTGAATTCAAGCGTGCCGTCAGGCCGCCAGCGCACCAGGTCTCCGGTCCGATAGCAGCGTTCATCTGCTCGAATCGGGTCTTGCAGGAACTTCTCTGCTGTCAACTCCGGACGATTCAAGTATCCACGTGCTACACCATCCCCGCCGACGATCAGCTCACCCCAGGCCCCAATTGGGACAAGCTTCATCATGCTATCTACAACATAAGCTGTAGAATTGTTAATGGGGTGTCCAATGGGTGCTGATTCCATGAGCAGGCCAGGGATCTGATAGGTAGTCGAGAAGGTTGTATTCTCAGTCGGGCCGTAGCCGTTCACAATGTGGAGCGCTGGATTGTCCTGAAGTACCCGGTTAATATGTTGCACGGAGAGTACATCCCCGCCGCTAATCAATGTCTTCATAGAACGGAACAGCTGGCTGTTCTGCTGCGATAGCTGATTGAAGAGAGGGGAGGTCAGCCACATTGTCGTAATGCCATAATCTTCAATGGTCTGTTGCAGCTTGCAGGCGTCCAGGATGACATCTTTGTTAGCCAGATAGAGCTGACCGCCATTCAGCAAAGCTCCCCATATTTCAAAGGTAGACGCATCAAACGTAATCGCACCTGTCTGCAATATACGTGTGTTGTCATCAAGCACAGCATAATTCGTATTTTTCACCAGACGCACGACATTCCGGTGTTCAATCATGACGCCTTTGGGCTGGCCAGTGGTTCCTGAAGTATAGATTACATAAGCCAAATCAGTAGGCATATTCACGGGATCAAGGTTCGATCCGTCTTGTGCGTAGATCTCGGTGTCATTCAAATTAAGCATTTGGCCAACAAAATCAATATCTGTACGATCCAGATCATGACCACGGGTAAGCAGAAGCTGTGCTCCCGAATCCTCCAGTATGTAGCTGATACGCTCGGCTGGATAATCAGGATCAATAGCTACATAAGCTCCTCCGGCCTTAAGAATGGCTAGAATACCGACCATCAGCTCAGTCGAGCGATGGGCAGCGATCGCTACAGGTTGATCCCGAACGACGCCATGCTCTCTAAGTGTTCGCGCTAGCTGGTTAGCTTGACTGTTAAGCTCGTGGTATTGAAGCTCAACACCCTCATATACGAGAGCAACCTGCGTACCATTCAATACGGCTTGCTCCTCAAATAGCTGGTGAATTGTGCTATTGCGTGGGTAGTCTGCTGCAGTTGCATTGAACTGCTCCACAATCTGTACCCGTTCCTGAGGTGTAATGATCTCAATCGCTGACAGCTTCGTCTCGGGTCTAGCTATGATAACGTCAATCAACTGCTGCAGGTGCTGCGCCAACCGTTCCACAGTATCTTGCTGGAATAGCGAGGTAGCATATTCCATGCTGCATGCCAGCTCGCTGACGCCCTCGGTGATCTGGAGTGTCAGATCGAACTTGGCCGTCTGATGTGAATGAGGATAGGGCTTGAATTGTAAGCCATCGAGCTCCTGCGTATCTTGCTCAACATTTTGCAGCACAAATAAAGTATCAAACAGGGGATTGCGGCTTAGATCGCGCCGGAGATCCAGCTTGTCTACAAGCTCCTCGAACGGATAATCTTGATGCTCAAAGGCTTTTAGGGAGGCTTCCTTTGTTTCCTGTACATACTGAACGAAGGTCTTATCCGCAGCCGGATAACTACGGATTGCCAGTGTATTCACGAACATTCCGATGATGCCGTCCAGATCAGCGTGTGGTCTGCCAGCAATGGGTGTGCCTACAATGATGTCTTCTTGTCTGGTGTATTTATGAAGTAATGCGGTGTAAGCCGAGAGAAGTACCATGAACAAGGTAGAGCCAGTCTGTGTAGCAAGCTGCTGCAATGCCGCCGTACGGGATTGATCCAATACAAATTCCACTGAGTTCCCGGCGAAGCTCTGGACAGGTGGTCTTGTAAAATCTGTTGGCAGCTCCAACACCGGTAATTCATCCTGGTACACATTCAGCCAATATGTCTTTTGTGTGCTCATACGGTCAGTGTGTGCCTGCTTCAATTGCCAGCCTGCGTAGTCTTTGTACTGTATTCGTAGCGCGGGAAGACCCAGTCCCTCGTACAGGCGATTGAATTCATCCACCAGAATACGAATGGATACTCCATCGGAAATAATGTGATGCATGTCGAATAGCAGCAAATGACGATTCATGTCCAGTTCGACCAATCCTACACGGAGAAGAGGAGCCGTCTGAAGGTCGAATGCTCTAATGAAACGATTAATGCAGACTTCTGCGTCTTGCTCCTTCGCTTGAGTGTACTCGATGGCAAATGGAACCTCTGCGTGTACACGTTGTACGGGCTCTCCACCAACGACGTCAAAGCTCGTTCTTAATGTTTCATGCCGCTGAATCAGCTGTTGGAAGGCTTTCTCCACACGCTTACGGTCCAGATCACCCTCAACAAGCATCACACCAGGCATGTTATAGCTAATCTCTCCACCCTCAAGCTGGCTCAACAGATACAGCCGCTTTTGAGCCGAAGAGACCGGGTAATACGCCTGTGTCTCAATAACAGGGATAGCTGTGTATGTGCTATGTGCTCTTCCTTCCAACAACTGAGCCATTTGCTCAATAGTCGGTGCCTGGAATACCTCTCGCAAAGAGAGGTTCATATTTAATTCTTTCTCTATACGGGCGGTCATGAGCGTAGCGCGTAGGGAATGACCCCCGATCTCGAAGAAATTATCCTTCACGCCAACAGCTGTTAGCCCCAGTATGCCTTCCCAGATCCGTGCAAGCTGTGCCTCACGTTCATTGCGAGGTGCTATATAAGCTTCACCCGTGTTCATATGGCCTTCAGGCGCTGGCAGTGCCCTGCGGTCAATCTTGCCATTGGATGTTAACGGCATGCTCGGAAGCTGTATGAAGTAGCCCGGGAGCATATAGGCTGGTAAATTCTCCGAAAGTCTGTCTTTGAGCTCTCCGACAGTCAGAGGCCGACTTGCCACGAAGTATGCGCATAGCTGCTTCTCTCCGTGAGTATCTTCCTTGGCCAGTACGACGGCCTCCTGAATCTCCTCCACTTTGGCGAGTTGCGTCTCTACTTCTCCTAGTTCAATCCGATAGCCACGAATTTTCACCTGATGGTCAATGCGCCCCAAATACTCGATGTTACCGTCCGGCAGCCAGCGAGCGAGGTCACCGCTACGATACATTCGTTCTCCGGGCTCAAAGGGATTGTCCACGAATTTCTCCGCTGTCAATTCCGGGCGGTTCAGGTAACCACGCGCAAGTCCATCTCCAGCTACATACATCTCCCCAGCTACGCCAATCGGCAACAGTCTTCGGTGCTCATCAAGTACGTACACCTTTAGCGTCGGAATAGGACCGCCGATATTGCTCTTTGCCTGCTCAATCTCGACTTCGGTAATTTCTTTATATGTAACGTGGACCGTTGTCTCTGTAATTCCATACATGTTGATCAGCTGTGTATTCGGATAGGCAGCCCGCCATTCTTTCAAGAGCTGTGGACTCAGGGCCTCGCCTCCGAAGATCACTTGGCGCACCCTCAGCTTTTGCTGCGGAGCAGCCAGCGCCTCGCGCAACAACTGATAGAAATACGTAGGTGTCTGGTTCAGGATCGTGATCTCCTGCTCTTCCAGCAGCTTCAGGAACTGTGCCGGATTCTTGGCAGTAAGGGATGGTACCATGACCAGCTTTCCGCCGTATAGTAGGGCTCCGTACATTTCCCAGACCGAGAAGTCGAAGCAGAAGGAGTGGAACATGGTCCATGAATCGGTTGGCCCGAATGCGAAGCGATTGTGACTGTTAAAGAGAAGACGTACCACATTTTTATGCTCAATAAGCGTACCCTTTGGCTTGCCCGTCGTTCCTGATGTATAGATGACATAAGCAAGGTCGGCTGGAGTGTTGATAGATGGCAGATTGGTATCATCCTCGTTGCTATAGGTCACATCCTCCAGGAATACGATACGTCCGGCAAACTGCACACGATCCTGCAAATGACCCTGCAGCAGCAGCAGCTCTGCCCCGGAATCCTCCAGCATGTAATGGATACGTTCCTCCGGGTATTCTGGGTCGATAGGAACATAAGCTCCGCCAGCCTTCAAAATAGCCAGAATACCTACGATCATATCAAGTGAGCGCTCTGCCATCAGACCAACGAGCTGATCTGCATGGACACCTTGCTGTCTCAGCATACGGGCGAGCTTGTTCGCACGGGCATTCAGCTCCCGGTAGGTGAGACTGTTGTCGCCAAGTATGACGGCTACTTGATCCGGGGTCTGCATGACTTGCTCCTCGAATATACGATGAATGGTATGCTCTCTAGGATAGTCTGCTTGAGTATCATTAAATACCGTCAATATGGTATTGGCTTCTTGCTCATCCATTAGGGAAATCTCTGAGATGCTGTGCGCGGGATTGCGCACAATATACTCAGATATAGACATAAGCTGCCGAATGATGTGGGCGATCTCCTCAGCGTCAAACAGGTGAATGCGATAATCGACATGCAGCACCAATTGATCTTCATCCAGCAGTTCTGCAATATGCAGCACGAGATCATTAACCTCGTCTCCACCAAAATCATAATCTGTATGAATGCGAACATCATCCAGGTCCACCCAGCTCACCGGGCGATATTCCATAGATACTCCGAACAAGCGCTGAATGTCCTTGTGGTGCTGAGAGGATCTTAAATCCTGAATGAGAAGGTTATAAGGATACTTTTGATGGCGTAGCAGAGCCATTTGCTCCTTGGCTACGTTTAATACAAAGCTCATCAAATCGATCCCAGGGTCGACAAGGGATCTAGCAGCGATGGTGCTGACGAACATACCTACCGTATTTTTTTCCTTCTTGGTCGAACGGTTGGCAAAGGAGGTGCCAATGGCGATGTCCTTCTCGCCAGTCGCCTTATGAATATAGATGTACATGGCCGCCATAAAAAATTGAAACAAGCTGACCCGGTTCTCCTGACAGAATTTCTGAATCTGCCTATATAATTCACGGTCTACTGTGAAGTGTTCTCTACGGGCAGCGGTACTGAGCAGTAAGGGATTGTATGGCTTCAGTCCTGTCATGTCTGGAAGCTCCGCAAATTTGTCGTTCCAGAACGCCTTATCCTTGGCGAAGCGATCAGATTGCACGTATGTATTCTCCGCCTCGATATATTCGATATAGGAGTGCTTCTCGCCCAGGGATGGAGCCATGCCCCGGATGAATTCGATATAATATTCCGTCAGCTGATTTCCGAATAGTACCATCGATATGCCATCCGAAATAATGTGATGCATCTTGACGCTCAACCAGTACTCATCATCACTGATTTTTATGAATAGGAAATGGAAGAGTTCATTCTCCAGAAGCTCAAATGGTGTCTGGATATGACGCTCCAGCCAGGCATTCAGTTCGTCTGCTCCAGCAAAATCGGCTGCATCCAGACAAGTGAACTCCTTATATTCGAAAGGAACGACATATTGCAGAGGTATCCCGTTCTCGGACGTAATGCGAATGCGAAATGCATCGTATTGCTCGATCACCATATTAATGGAGCGCATCAAGGCATCCAGATTCATGTTTCCTTTGAATTTTACAGTCCCTAGAAGTAGAGAGACGGAGGTATTCGGATACAGCAGCTCGGTATACCAAATTCGCTGTTGGGCATTGGTTAACGGGAATAATTGAACATCATCATGCATAAATATTACACCCATCCTCTCGATTGTAAGGTGCCATCATCGTCATGCAGGTATGTGTTATGAATGGAGGTTGCCTTCAGTCTGCTTTTGGCGTGTATGACACGATTTCTTCAGCTTTGACAATAATACGATCTCCTACCGTAGCCAGGCCTTTGCCTACCAAAAATCCTCTTTTTCGCTTCGTTACTTCAAAATAAAGATCCAGTCGGTCTCCAGGCACAGCTTTCTCGTGCATCTCTACCTGGTTCAATGAGGTCAACAGGGATATTCCCGTCTCATCCAGAGAGGCAAAAGCCCCGAGCTGTGCCAGAGCTTCAATGACCATGGTATGAGGCATGTAAGGATTCGTTTCCGTGACGAACCAGTCGTTCCAGGTGACATTCTTATAGCCACGAGCCCATTTCGATAGCTCATAGCCTGTAACGTGATCCAGCATGATAAAAGGGTAACGGTGTGGTAGCACATCAAGTATGCGTACGTTATCCGGGCTCATAGACTATTCCCCCTGCCATTTACGCACAGCCAGACATACGTTATGACCACCGAACCCGAAGGAATTGCTTATCGCTCCCAGCACCTCGCGCTCCTGATACACATGCGGTACAAAGTTCAATTCGGGATCTTCAGGGTCGTGACAGTTCAGGGTCGGAGGCACTTTGTTATGAATCATGCTTTGCACAGTGGCTACGAGCTCGACGGCACCTGCTCCACCCATTAAGTGTCCTGTCACAGATTTGATGGAACTGATCGCCAGGGAGGGGGCGTGTGGACCAAACACGGTCTTGATCGCATTAATCTCCATCTGGTCATTGAAAGGTGTACTGGTACCATGGGCATTAATGTACTGAATGTCGGTCGTGTCCAGGCCTCCATCTCTTAATGCATTACGGATAGCTTCGGCCGGCCCGGAGCCGCTCGGGTCAGGGGCTGTAATGTGAAAAGCGTCGGTGGTACAGCCATAGCCAACCAACTCAGCCAATATGGTAGCACCCCTGTCGAGTGCATGCTGAAGCTCTTCAAGTACTACGATGCCAGCTCCTCCACCAATGACAAAGCCGTCCCGGTTGCGGTCAAAAGGACGACTGGCTTGCTGTGGTGCATCGTTTCGTCTGGAGAGGGCATGGATATTGGCGAAGGAGGCCAGATCCAATGTGCTGAAGTTCGCCTCCGAGCCGCCTGCAATCATCACATCTGACGTACCATATTGAATGGTGCGCATCGCCTCACCTATGGCGTTGCTGCCTGTGGCGCAGGCTGTGACCACTGCGAAGGAGGGGCCTTTGGCTCCAGTCGCAATCGCAATCTCTCCGGGTGCAGAATTAATCATCATCGACGAGACATAGTAAGGGCTGACACGCTTCGGACCATGCTGATTCAGCCGCTTGAAGTTCTCTTCGACAACATCGAGTCCACCAGCTCCTGAGCCGACCACAACCCCGATTCGGTGTGCGTTGCTATCATTTACTACAAGTCCCGACTGCTCCATAGCCTGTTTGGTTGCAGCCACGGCAAACTGTGTGAACTGCGCCCATTTACTGGCGTCCTTTTTACTCATATATTGCAATGGATCGAAATCCTTAACCTGTGCACCAATCTTGGTGGGCATATCGGTGGTGTCGAATCCCGTGATAGGGGCAATGCCGCTCTGTCCTTCAATCAGAGAGGTCCAAAAATCGTTAACATTAAGTCCAACCGGAGTGATTACACCTTGACCTGTAATTACTACTCTTCTCTTCAACGAAACCCCACCTTTTGTCATATGCTGGAACTACATTATCTGATTTTCAAATACAGGAAAGTCGCCGTATATGTTACGAATCTTCTCATGCACATCCTCAAGTGCTACCTTGACCATGACAATCACCAATTTGTTCATTCGGTATCTCGTAAGTGCCAATGTGAGTTGGGATTCCAGCTCGGACTTCTCTTGAATGTTGATCATCTCGATGAAGTCATGATGGCTCCAATTCATATGCTCAAGTGGAGCATCCGTCACGAACTGAAATGGGCGTCCCTCGAAGTCGTATTGATTGAGTTGATATTGCAGCCATCCGTAGCCGCCGTTATTCATCACGATATAGATGAGCGGAATGTGGTGCTGGATAGCTGTAATCAGGTCTGACTGGAACAGATTGAATGCACCATCTCCTACAAGCGCTACGACAGGGCGGTGATCTGCAAGGCTTGCCCCGACGGCAGCAGCAGCTCCGAAGCCAAGGCTGGTCTGATCGCTAGGGACGATTGATAGACTATTATCCTCAAACTGATAGAAGGGATAAAAATATGACCACATGTCCTGTAGTCCATTCTCTTGTACTAAAATGCATGGCTCCGTTAATTGAGACTGAAGTGTATCAAGTACTTCCGATACATGAACTGATGGCAAGCCCTTAATCTCGTGCAGACAGGCCTCCCGATTGCGGAAGGCTTCGCGCTTACAGTGGGAAATGAGTTCAAGCCAGCTGGAGTCAGCCTGCTGTGCAAGCAGGGATAACCATGCTTGCACAGCAGCGTCACCGTCCCCAAGCAGCTTCATTCCCCGATACTGGTGTGAGAAATCCTCGATACTGACATTTACCTGAATCAAGGGCGTGTGCTCAAGAAGGGTGTCCCACTCGAAGGTGGCTGTCTCCTCCAAACGGCTACCCAGCGTCAGTACGGTATCTGCTTCCTCCCAGATTGTTCTTATGCTGGGGTCTGTGTAGAGACCTGCGATACCACAAAACAAAGGATGACTCTCGTTAATAGCCGTTCTGCCAGAGGCCGTGGCAAATATAGCAGCACCTAATCGCGCTGCTAATGGCTCAATGACTCCTTTAGTTCCAGACTTCATTCCTCCGCCAACGACGATAATAGGCTTGCGGGCTTCACGGAGCAACGCAGCTGCCATCTCTAGTTCGTGGGTTGACGGTGCGCAGTTCAATTTCACCAGCTGCTGAAAAGGATGCTGAACAGTCACGGTCTCTTCGGCAATCTGCTCTGGAAGCTCCAGATAGACAGGCCCCCTGCTGCCATTCATGGCAAGGAATGCGGCTCTCTCCAGCGCCCATACCAATCGGCTCGAATGCTCGATTCGATATGCCCATTTGACTAGAGGCTTCACCAGCGTTAGCTGATCGGCTTCCTGAAAGGCTTTGGTACCCAGCTTTTCACTGCTGGTACCAAGAGCAATTAACAGCAGGGGCACCCCTGAATGCTGTGCTTCAAGCAAGCCTGTTAAGGTATTGGTTAATGCAGGACCTTTGCCAACGATGCACACCCCCAGGCGATTCGAGGCGAGCGCATAACCAGAAGCCATGAACATGCAGTTTCTTTGATCCCTGCCTATAATGAAGCGTACGGACGAGTTCTGAAGTGCGGTGAGTACCTTCAGATCGTCACTCGGAAGCCCAAAAATATGGTCTGTGCCAATGGACTCGATATATTGAATAACTGTCTCCCATGCGTGCATGGTCTGTGTCATACTTCTGCCCTCTTTTCGGTGAGAAACTCAGCAACTACTTCTGAGATCAGGATCGGCTTTGAGATCAGCTGCATGTTGTAATAAATATAGTTGGACATGGTTCCATAGCCCCCGAAGGCCTTGTTTCCTTGCTCGACATCCTCCAGCGTCTGATTGATGGTCAGGGTATGCTTTCTTCGCAGGACGTCAGCCAAATGAAGGGAGCCATAAAGACTGCAGCCCATGGCCCGTTCACTAAAGTAGCTCGAACGAATGCGCTTGAGTAGCTGCTCATCATCCTGATAGCTGACCACGTTGAAGATCGGAGAGAAGTACTCCATAATCTCAAGTTCTTCATCCAAGGAGCTGTATAAAATAGTCGGTTCCATTTTCTTTGTCCGGAAATCAATGCCTCCTCCATAAGCAATGTACTTGTCGTTATTGTTCAAATATTCCGATACGGTGATTAAGGTGTCCTTATAATAGATGGGGCAGTAGTTGGCTTCGGGATCGTCATTCGCACCGAAGGAAAGCCCTTGTATGGCTTGAGTGAGTTGGTCTCGGAAGGTGTCGCTGATATTCTCGTGCACCAGGATAATATCTGGACCCAGGCAATCCTGTCCTGAGTTGAACAGCCTCATTCGGATCACGTCATTAACCGCAAGTGGGATATCTGCGTCTGGACCAATAATGAACGGATTGATACCTTGTCCGAAAAATATGTAGAGCTGTTCTTTCCTGATTTGTTTCTTGATCTGCTCCGCATTCGTGTAGCTTCCAGTGAATACGACGATGTCAGCAGGATGAACGGATTGCTCCAGGAATTTTTTCTGACTGATCTTCATGTTCTCAACGGGCAATTGATGAACGGCACTGAGCTTCTCATGCAGTAGAGCGACGAATTCGACGACATGTGAGGAAGCCCGGAATTCAATCTTCTCTACATATAAAGAGGGGATTAGCAGGTACAGAGCATAGGAATACAAAATTACGTTAGACGGCATGAACACAGCCATGGATTGCTGCCAGCCAGGGCGGTAGGCCTCAACTTCCCCGAGTGCCCCCTGCAGCGTCGTAATGGTGGAGTCTATCTCGGCATTCGCTGCCCGGCATGATGAGATATTAAGGAGAATACTCATGACTTCATCGCGGTTGGTCGTTAAGTAGTCTAGGCATCTGCGAATGGCTTCACACCTTTGCGCGAATACAACGTTTTCTTGCGACAACAGGTTCATATTCATTTGCCTCATCCTCTCTTATTGTGCATTTACCCTACTTCATGAATAGTTCTTTGATACGCGAGACGTTCCAATTCCAGTCGGTCTACCTTGCCATTTCGATTCAAAGGGAATGAATCAACGACGAGTAAGGTGTCAGGATACATGTAGGTGGGAAGCAATCGGTTGATATCTTTTCGGAGAGAAGAATGCTCTTGTCCGTCATTTCTCTCGACAAAGACGATTAGTGAGGCGCCCTTCCTCTCATCATCCAAGGCAATGACGCAAGAGCGATAGCCCAAGCGGCTGATCTGATTCTCGATATAGACAGGCGAGAAGGTGTAACCCATACGGGTGACAGACTTACCTGCGCGTCCAATGACATATAGCATTTCTTCCTTCAGAAAGCCGAGGTCCCCTGTCTTGAACCATCCGTCCTGCAACACCTCCTGTGTCAAATCTGGTTGGTGCAAGTAGCCTTCCATACACCCAGGTGTACGAATCCATATTTCTCCAATCCCCTGTTCCAGCTCATCTACTGAATTTCGGGTTTCAATTCTCGCTTCGACTCCGGGAAGAAGGCGACCGCAGCCCATAGGGCTAGCGAGCGTTCCCATAGAAACGTTCCCCAGCTCTGAAAGACCATAACCGTTAAGCAGTGGTTGTCCGACAATGTCCATGAAGCTCTTCTCCAAGTCATTCGTAA
Source organism: Paenibacillus massiliensis 2301065 = DSM 16942 (assembly GCF_000377505.1). Lineage (GTDB taxonomy): Bacteria > Bacillota > Bacilli > Paenibacillales > Paenibacillaceae > Paenibacillus > Paenibacillus massiliensis. The sequence goes on from NZ_KB898186.1 coordinate 311,241, forward strand.
GAGGAGATCCACCGACGCACCACATGCGGACAGGTGATTGCTTCAATCGTTCGAGAAGCTCGGGCTTTCTTTCTAGCATCCGTAGAATCATATAATAGGCAGATGGATTGGCATCTATGACGGTGGCCTTGTCCTGGTCTAGCCAGGTGATGACGCTCCATAGATTTTTAGGCTTGCAAATGAGAATAGAGCATTGGGTGAACCACCAGGAAAAAATAAGCGAGATTCCATAAAAGTGCGAGTAGGGTACAACAGGGAGGAGACAATCGTCAGACTTGTAAGCCATAGCTTGGACGGATAGCTTGATATTGTCGATGAATGAACGGCCTGACTTGACAATCCCTTTCGGTTTTCCAGTCGTGCCAGAAGAATAAAGAATAAGTGCATCATTTTTGAGCATCCATGAGTCGAGATTAATAAGGAACGATCGATCCTTACCGTATAGGTATTGGTATAATTCCAATTCCTCCTGCAGGGTGCTGAACAATAACGTGTTGGCCTGTGGAAGTGCCAGCTCATGGTCCGTTACGATACAACAGGCTTCAACCTCGTGATAAATGTTCTCTAATTCATCTGTCTGGATCTGCTCATCAACGACAGTAACTGAGGCAGCGAGCTGACAGAGAGAGAATAGAGATACTATGAACCAGTATGAATTTTCTGCCTTGAGAATCACACGACTCTCTTCATGAATACCGTTGATATGCATCAAGTGCGAGAAGCCCAAGACATCCCTCTGAAACTCTGCCTGGTCTATCAACTTCTGAGAGGTGATGATCTGGCCATGCATTTGAGTTACAGGCATGCTGTCCACTCCTTACATTCCCGTGATATGGTATCCTGCATCTACATGAATCACTTCCCCAGTGATCCCTCTTGCCAGCTGGGATAGTAAAAACAGAGCAGTGTCTCCCACTTCCGAGGTGTCTACCGTCTTGCGCAGCGGGGCAATGTCCTCGATCTTTTTGAGTGCGGTCTGAAAATCCTTAATGCCATAAGCGGCTAATGTCCGGATTGGGCCAGCAGAGATGGCGTTAACCCTGATGCCGTGCTGCCCTAAATCATGTGCCAGATAACGAACACTGGCTTCCAAGGATGCCTTCGCCACGCCCATGACGTTGTAATTTTGAATCGCACGCTCGGCTCCAATGTAAGTCATGGTTACAATACTTCCTCCCTCGCTCATTAACGGGAGGATTCGTTGGGTTACAGCGGCTAGTGAGTATGCGCTAATGTCCTGTGCGATGCGGAATCCCTCGCGAGAGGTCTCGACAAACGTCCCTTCCATATCTTCACTTTGGGCGTAAGCGATGCTGTGAAAGTAACCATGGAGGACCCCGACATGCTCTCTTAGAAAGAGCTGCAAGCGATCAATCTCGGTGTCTTCAGCCACATTGCATGGAAACAGCAAAGAACCCGGTAATGTCTCCGCGAGCTTGCTTACTCGTTCCTCTACCCGTTCGTTCTCATACGTGAAAATAAGCCTGGCTCCAGCAGAGGAGAGGGACTGCGCGGCTCCCCAGGCAATGCTCCGGTTATTGGCTACGCCCATAACCAGCACATTTTTTCCATCCAACAAATGATTAGTCAGAAGTATCATCCTTTCCAATGCTTTGGCGAGACTATTTATGTTTTGGTTATTATGTAATAAATTGAAGTAAAATAAATAATAATAGAATAAAAAGGAATATTTATGTATTTTCGTTCTAGATAATACCATATCATTATATAAAATGTATACTAGGATCTTACATTTTTTTGTACTGATTGTGTAAAAAATACATATATATACTTTGTTTACATGGGTTTATATGTAAAAAGACGCTTCTATCCCATATGAAAGGGAGAAAGCGTCTCATGCTGACAGCTGGTAGGATCTGCAAGTGTATATCATCTTATGGTGTGGAAGAGTAGATTATAAGGTCGGCTACGGAAGGATTACAGAACTATCCTTTGCTTTTCCTTGGGAACCAAGTGTAGCTAAAGCAAATGAAGAAGTCGATCACAAGCACCGTACTCCAGATGGACATCACTTCATTTAAGGAGGTTGTTTGCGAAGGGTCGCCAACATACGTAATCATAATCAGCATAATACCGTTACCGATCAGGTACCCCAGCAAGTGTAAGTACCAGCTTTTCCGCTCTTCTCTGGCATGCTCTTTCCCATACTTAGGGACTGGCTTGGGTCCACCAGCGAACCAATAGGAGAAGCGGGTATCCGCCCAGTGAATGAGCCTATGACCAAAGGCGACCGTAATACCAATGTAACAAGCAGCAAGAGCGCTGGCGAGTGTGATCTCTCCACCATTGCGCAAATTGACAAAGATAGCAACGAGCAGGATGAGATCAATCAGCGGTGTGACGAGCAGCAACAGAGCGCCTAATCGCTTTTGCCGAAAGATATATCGGGCAACCAGGCCAGCGACTACAAATACCCAAAATAAAATCTCGCAAGCAATAATTAACCAGACAACCATGATCACATTTCCTTTCTTGTATATGATTCTGGATAGAAATCTGGATAGAAATCATATCTTGCTATTCATCTTCGTATTGACCACACCTCATTTCCTTCCGACTTTACCAGAATATGCACAGATCATTATAGCGCAGCGAACAAAATATTACCAATTTTAGCATCTAATTGTGTGAGTTTGTGTGAATCAGTAAGGAGATTATTATAGGTTATTCATTTGAAAAAACTTTAGTATATGGACAGGCTCCTACTAATATAAAGTTTGAATTAACTAATAAGGTTAGTTAGTATGGTAATGAACAATTAAATTAATGATCCGAGTGGGGAACTGACCATTTCGTGATACTAGCGAGGGATTGAATTCAACATGTCACCAAGACGGGGACTGACCTTAGACGAGATATTGCAGGCCACCGAGGAGATGGCCAATGAGCAGGGAATTCATGCTGTGACGCTTGCCACGCTGGCTCAGCGACTCCAGATCCGGCCTCCTTCCTTGTACAATCATGTAGATGGGCTGAAAGGACTGCACAAGTTCATGGTGATGAAGAGCACTCAGGAGCTGGAAGCGGCTCTGATGGATGCTGCCGTAGGCAGAGCTGGGGAGCAGGCGATTCGGGCGATGGGTCAAGCTTATGTGGACTTCGCCCGTCAGAGGCCTGGGCTCTATGAAGCAATGGTCTATTCATCCCTACAGCCGGATGAGGAGATCCAGCAGCTCAACACTAGGGTAGGAGGGCTGATCATGCGGGTCATGAAAAATGGCTTCGGCATGTCTGAACTGGAGACCATTCATGCAACACGAGGTCTGCGCAGCATTCTCCATGGATTTGCCTCTCTGGAACGTAGCCGTGGATTCCGCATGGCCGTCAGCACGGATGAGAGCCTGGAGGTTATTTTGAATATCTTCATTGCAGGTCTGGGAAGCTGTTCATCTGCTGCTGAGGGCTATGAGGGTAAGCATTAGGATGACCTTCGAAGCTTGTGGGTGCTGATATGAGTTTCATATTGTGCGCTGTTTCTGCCGCTTTGCTGTCATGTGATGACAGTGGAGCGGCTTTTTTTCTGTAAAAGCATTGCGTTTCTTGTGAGAACATAATAAACTAACAAATGTAACATTTAAACTAATTGTATTAGTTTAAATGTATAGTATCTCGACGAAACACAACTGTGGGTTTAGCTTACAACAAAGGAGAGAGCCTGCTTATGCGAGTAATTACCAAGGATCGTCTACACCAGATCACGTTCATGCCCGTCATCTTCCCCGTGAACTGTTATCTAGTGGATGAGGAAGATGGTTTCACCTTGATTGATGCCGCTCTACCCGGAACGGCGCAGGCCATCTTACGTGCTGCCGCGCAGCTCGGAAAGCCGATTCGGCGCATTGTACTTACCCATGCTCATGATGATCATGTCGGAGCACTGGATGCCTTGAAGGAAAAGAACCGCCAGCTTGAGGTGTATATTTCCAGTCGGGATGCGCGTCTGCTGAAGGGGGATACTTCATTGCTTCCTGGTGAGCACGATACTCCTATCAAAGGCGGGGTACCAAAGAAGTTAAAGACCCAGGCTGATGTGCTGCTATCAGAGGGGGATCGGATTGGTTCGTTGGAGGCAATCAGTGTCCCGGGGCACACCCCGGGCTCGATGGCATTTCTCGATATTCGTACAAGGGCACTGATGGTGGGAGATGCGTTCTGCACGAGAGGAGGGACTACTGTGTCTGGAAAGCTGGTACCGACCTTCCCCTTCCCTGCGCTGGCTACCTGGAGCAAGGCTGAGGCTTGGCGCAGTGCAGATAAGCTACTCGCCTATTCACCCACTCTTTTGTGTACAGGGCATGGCCCCATGGTGGAGGAGCCTCTTGAGGAGATGAGACGGGCAGTTGCTATGGCAGGCCGCCATTTTACGAGCTGAACCAGAGCGCTTGCGAGGGTCCGTACACTCATCTATGCGGAACTATAAAGCATGGCGATGAATTGGAACAAATCTTGTTCGACCCAGCTCCCGATTGGGTATAGGATAGAGTGTAGAAGAGCTGTGAGGAGGACAAGAGGTTGAAATTGTTTATTCACCGTAAAGATTTACGGGTGGAGGATATGATGGCTTTTGAGTACCTGCATCAGCAGGGAGAGGAGAGCATGCATCTGCTCATCCTGGACCCGTTTCTGCTGCGCAATGGCAGAGAGCGTGAGCATAGCGGGCAGAATTTCCTGCGGCATGTCGCTCGTCTGCGTGCACAGTATAAGGAGGCAGGAGCTCCGCTGCATGTGCTGCACGGCGAGCCGTCCAGGGTTCTGGAGTATGCCTTGTCACACTATCCGGTCAGCGAGGTGGTGCTTCATCGGGATTTCACACCCTATGCCCGGAAAAGAGATCGTGAGCTGCAGCAGCTATCAGCAGCACATGGCGTAAGCTTCACAGCCTTGACGGATCATATGATGATCGATGTAGAGGAGTTTGTGCGTTACGTCAACAAGCCGGGGTACTACAAGGTATTTGCAGCCTTTCACCGCAGATGGCTCGAATATCTGGAGGAGCATGCAACGGCGCCTGGACAGATCCATCTCCGTGAACTCCGAATGTTCTCTCTGGAGGGGCATATGCCTTGGCCAGACTCATTTGATTGCCCGGAGGAGCTACTTCAGGTAGAGGAGGCAGAGGGATATGCTCATCTGCTGCAGGAATTCATTGAAGAGCGACTTACAGGATATGATGAGCGTCGTGATGAATTTGGAGAGGATAACACTAGCCAGCTAAGTCCTCATATGGCTGTAGGTGCTGTGTCGATCCGCAAGCTATACCACACAGCCCGCCCCCTGTCAGGACATGACGGATGGGTACGACAGCTGGCATTTCGGGATTTCTATCTATATCGAGCCATTTATGAGGAGAACTACTTCCAGTACGAGGACCGGTATGATCTGTCTGCACTGCATGATGAATATTTCGAACGCTGGTGCCGCGCCGAGACAGGGATTCCGATTATTGATGCGGGAATGACGGAGCTGAATACGACGGGATGTATGCCTAACCGGATTCGAATTCTCTGTGCAACGTTTCTGGTCAAGAATTTGCAATGTCCCTTCTATCTCGGAGAGCGCTATTTTCGGCGGAAGCTGCTGGACTATGACAATATCCAAAATCGGGGCAATTGGCTGTTCTGCGCATCCCTGGGTGTCAACGCGGCTCCTTATTTCCGTGTGAACAATCCCGTGACCCAATCAGCCACATTTGACCAGGAGGGCAGTTATATAAGACGCTGGCTTCCAGAACTGGGGGAAGAGAACGATAAGCAAATACATCTCCCTCGGCCAGATGCGATCGTCGATCTCAAGCTTTCTCGCCAGCTGGCTCTGGAGACATATAAGGTCATTGTGAACAGCTTCCAGCCCTGAGTAAGCATTGCTATCCATTTATAGGGTGAAAAAGATTGTTAAGAAGAATTTAGATGCAACAGAGTGCTGCTGTAATTCCGTGGAATCATAGCAGCACTCTGTTTTGTCATGGGTGCGGGATGCACGACGAATATAGTGTAAGTAGAAGGGATGCTTCGGATCGGCCATCTACGCAGTCTACGTGTATCCTGTATCAGCCAGCGACAGGTCGTCTCAGCGTGCTGCCCATACTGATACGCTGCCTGCATTGACGGGAAAGGATGCCCATCCTTCCTTGTCGATGACAATATGGTCCTCGCGGTTACCGGTCAGATCAACCCATTCCTTCCCGGCATGAGCGGGTCCTACACACATTCGCTTCTCACTGTTGCCTTTGTTGGAGATCACGACAGCACAGCCGGATTTCTCAATCTCGGGGGTGCCTTGCCGGACCCAACCGATCGTATTGGGATGGTCGAAATAATCTATCTGCTCTCCGTAGGCCCTATTCATTCGTGCGTAGAGCAGTGCATCAATCTCCGTTTGCTTGCCTGCAACAGGATGGTCGCCTTGTATACCGTAGTAGTCGCCGTAAAACACGCAAGGATAGCCATCCCGGCGCAGTAGAATCAGGGCATACGCGATCTGTTTGAACCAATCCTCTACCCAGGATTCAAGAGCCTCCAATGGCTGCGAATCATGATTATCCACGAACGTAACCGCATTAAGGGGATGCGTGTTGACCAGTGTATTCTTGAAAATAGTAGACAGGTCATAGGAGCTGCCTGCGAGCGAGGCATTGTGCAGATTATAGTGCAGGGATACGTCGAACAGGTCAATTTTATAATCAATCGTGTCAAGGAATTCCTGGCATGCCTTGAGATCAGGCTTCCAAAACTCGCCCACCATGTAGAAGTCCTGACCACGTTTGCGGATCATCTCGGTGGCGAATTCATGAACGAATTCATGGTTAATGTGCTTGATGGCGTCGAGTCGAAATCCGTTGCATTGCAGCGTATCCACGAGCCATTTTCCCCACCCGATCATCTCTTCCCGGACGTCTGGATTGTTATAGTCAATGTTGGCGAACATCAGATAATCGTAGTTGCCGAACTCGCTGTCTACATTCTCATTCCACTGCTTGTTCTTTCCGAGAATACGAAATATCCCCGTACGATCCTTGCTCGCATCATAATCTGTTCCGTTAAAGTGCTCGAAATTCCACTTGAAGCTGGAATATTGATTGCCGCGGCCAGGAAAGTTGAACTTGGTCCAGCCTTCAATGTCGAAGGGCTTCGAGATGACCTCGTTTCGATTCTCCGGATTGACCTCGACGACCTTGAAGACCTCCGTCTCATCGGCCCCCGCTTTATGATTCATGACGAGATCGACGTATACGGCCAGTCCGTGCTGCACGCAGGCAGCTACGGCCTCCAGCAGCTCTCCCTTGGTACCGTACTTGGTGCGCACTGCGCCTTTCTGATTGAACTCTCCCAGATCATATAGATCGTAGACACCATAGCCGGTATCGTCGGGGGATTGGCCCTTCGTCACGGGTGGAATCCAGAGGGCATCAATGCCTTTTGACTTCAGCTCAGGAGCCCGCTCAATGAGTCTCTTCCAATGGTTGCCGTCAGCTTCTACATGCCATTCGAAAAATTGCATCATCGTATGATTTCTCTTCATCATCAGGAGTCCCCCTTTGCATATATCCAATTACCCACGATCATAGCCTGTCTAAACCTGGGCAAAAGCGTAAAGAAGCGCCAAGCAAGTGTGAGACCTAACTGTCTTGTCCATGCTTGTATTGTACACCAATCGAAATAAGCGGTTAAAGTCAAGGTATCGAAGGCGTGGTCTTTCGATATGAATCAGGATATGCATGGCACACAGTGAATGCTTCGCCTGTAAAGAGGGATAGCGGGTTCAGGGTTCCTCTGTGATACAATAATAACCATCTACAACAAGCATATACTCCCCTGTAATCGTTTCTTGTGAAGATTTCAAGACGGGATGAACGGGGGCGATGATCATACGTTCTAATTTTGATGTTACGGAGGTGAACAAGAACGGGCAATCCCGGTTCTGAATAGGATGGACTCACAACAACAGCATGCCCACAAGCAGTGTCCTGGCTGCCAGATCAGCAGGCCTCTGACAGACTTCCGGCGCAGGACAGGCCGCAGGTCCAGTCCCAACTCCCGCCGCGGCCTATGCCGCGAGTGTCGTCATAGCCCACCCGCACAGAACTCGTCTGCTACCAACAGCATGAAGCATGGACCATCGGATACAACGGCTGCGGCAGAGAACGTACAGTTAGCCGCGGTTATGAAGAAGCCAGCTGTAGCAGGCAGGCCTCGTTCGCAGCAGCGGCGGAAGCCAGCGGTTCCGCGCTTTGCACATGAACATCCGGGACATATCCCTCTGACCATCTCCAGCAAGCGAGAGCTTGATCCACGAGATATATCACGGCTGCGACCTAATAGGAATGGACTTGTACGCATGAGAGGGAAGACGGATAAGGGGAGAAGATGGCAGCAAGAGATTGAGATGGAGCTAGCCCATACGCTGGTTAGAGAGCATATGGCTGTCATCGTGAACCGCACCACGATTCGCCGATTGTACAGCAACAAGGAATTCAGGAATATGATCATGAAGCGTGACAACTATACCTGCTATTATTGTGGCCAATACGGGGATACCCTCGATCATCTATTGCCCCGGGCACGCGGAGGACATACGACTCCCGTGAATTGTGTGTGTGCTTGTAATGAATGTAACCAATCCAAGGCGGCCCGCGACGTCGACGAATTCATCGAATCCCGGGAGGCGTCATTGTCAGATGAATAGATAAGCAATAGATAGGTCATGGCACACCATGCAACGCAGTAGGGGCAGGCTGACGTGGCAGCAGGACGTCGTGGGCGTGGTCACATTACACCTCGCGCATAGCACGCCAATAGCACCAGAGCATCAGCGGTAAGCCGACACGTTCTGGTGCAGGGGAAGCTTGAATGCATGCTCTTAAATATTGTTGTAGAAAATAGGGCACGTGGTAGAGCTTGCTGGCGTACTGCTTATTGCTGTGCTGCTATATTGCTGTACTACTGTACTGCTATAATTCTTACTGCTGCATGTCCGAATAGAGTTCTACTTCAAAGCCGGATTCTTTCCATGCTGTCGTGCCGCCTTGAATATAGGCAACGTTCTCGAAGCCCATCTGTTGAAGAATATAGGCACCGATGGCTGCCTGACCTCCTGCTCCGCAGGTCGTTAAGATCGGGCGGCTCCGGTCGGACAGACGTTCGTCGCGCAATTGCTGCGGCACCTCCAGATCTGCACGAATCGGCAGCATGCCCAGCGAGATATTCTCACTGCTGCGGATGAGCCCGCATGCCCCGGCATCTACTGAATCCTGTACGTCGATGATGAACGTGTTAGGATCGGATTCTATCATCTTCTTGGCTTCCTCGGAGCTTACCCCTTTGACATGAGCTTCAGCCTCTCGTACCATATCTGCGAATGTTTTTGCCACGGTTCATTCCTCCATTTCCGAATACACGGTTAGATTGCTGATTTGAGTTACTTACTGATTTAAGTTGTCCCATAATCTATTTCTCAATTGTGTTACCCAAGGTTTATTACCCTCCGTACGGCCGCTTGCCTTCAGTTTCCTGAAAATTCATAGAGATTTATGTAGGAAAATATGTTTAGATTTTGTGACAGACACAATTTACTCGACACAGGAATGACGTTAGATCTCCTTGATATTGCTGTATTTCCAAGGCCTTTCTGGAGTTTGACGTGAAGTTTTTTATAGTTTTTTCTGAAAATATTAAAATTGTTTCGACGTTAGGCTTGTGAAAGGTGTAATATAGGGGTATAGAGTTCCGTTTCGGCCTGTTTTGATTCTGGATCAGATTCACGATGGCATGGAAGCAGTATGAACACCGGAGACCGTTATTTGCCGATGCATCGGGCTGCTGGAGAACCCGGTGACGCCTAGTTGCGTCCTCAGGGTGGCTTTTTCGTGTGACCGTGTATTTATATCAATCTTCGGGATTATGCAGCCAGTGTACTGCGTGGCAGGTTACAGGAGAGGAATGGACTTCTATCCCAGAGTAAAGGAGGACGTTCGCGTCATGTCAGAAAATCAACAAGAGGTGGCAGTTACTCAAGAGGCTACACAAGAGACTCGCGATGTGCTGGATCAGCTGATGAAGCCAGAGGTTCAACAGTCGTTGACAGTCCTGGTAGAAAATCTGCCGAAATTAACTGAGATGGTTACAGTGATGACCAATGCGTACGATGTAGCGAGAAGCTTGGCGACAGACCCGGTATTTATCGGTGATATGAAAAGCTCCATGGGAGAGTTTGTGAAGCCAGTAACAGAATCGGCCAAAGGCCTTGCATCTGCTGCTATTGAAGCTGGTGATCGTGTGCAGACAGAATCGGGTTCCGTGGGATTGTTTGCATTGCTCAAAATGTTGAAGGACCCTAATGTACAAAAGACGCTTCGCTTCAGCCAGGCTTTCCTGGAAATCCTGAACGAACGCCAACGTGAGAGTAAGTAATACAATCTAGAAGGTAAGAACGAACGGAGGATGGAAATGTCGAAGCAAATTTTGATTCTTGGTGGCGGCTACGGCGGCGTGCTGGCTGCACTGTCAGCTCGTCAGCATATGAGCTCCAGCGAGGCTACAATTACTGTAGTTAACCGCTATGCCACTCATCAGATTATTACAGAGCTGCACCGTCTGGCAGCAGGTACAATTCACGAGAAGGCTGTTGCACTTCCTTTGGAGAAGCTGTTCCGCAACAAGGACATCAATCTGAAGATTGATACCGTGAGCGAGATCAGCACAGAGAGCAAGAAGGTGACCTTGGCTAGCGGCGCGACCCTGAGCTATGATGCACTGGTTATCGCATTGGGCAGCCAAACTGCATACTTCGGAATTCCGGGGCTGGAGCAATACAGCCTGACACTGAAATCCGTAGATGAAGCGAACAAGATTCGTGCGCATGTGGAAGCTCGTCTGGATGCTTACAAGCAATCTGGCAACAAAGCAGACGCTACGATTGTTGTTGGTGGCGGCGGTCTGACAGGCATCGAGCTGATTGGCGAATTCGCTGACAAGCTGCCAGAAGTATGCCGTGCAAAAGGTATCAACTATGAAGATATCAGCCTGTACTGTGTGGAAGCAGGTCCTTCCATTCTGGCAGGCTTCGCTCCAGAGCTGATCGACCGTGCGGTTACCAGCCTTGAGAAACGTGGTGTTCAATTCGTGACTGGCGTGCCGATCACGGAGATGAAAGAGAAAGAAGTTCTGCTGAAGGACGGCCGCTCCATTGAGACGAATACGCTCATCTGGACTGGTGGCGTACAAGGCAACGTGCTTGTAGGCGCTTCTGGCATCGAAGTAGATCGTGGACGCGCAACGGTTACAGGTGCGCTGCAATCCACTTCCCATGAGGATGTATTCGTAGCTGGTGACAGTGCTGTAGTATTCCCAGGCGAAGGACAGCGTCCTTATCCGCCGACAGCACAGCTGGCATGGCAAATGGGTGAGACGATCGGCTACAACCTGTTCGCATACTTCAATGGTCATACCATGGAGCGCTTCACTCCAGTATTCTCTGGTACACTGGGAAGCTTGGGCAGAACAGATGCGATCGGTTCCGTAGGCGCGAACCAGACCCAATTGAAAGGCGCTGTAGCAACTTTGATGAAGGAAGGCAGCAACATTCGCTACCTGTCCCATATCAAAGGTCTGTTCGCATTGGCCTACTAATCTTTTTAACAATATTCTTTCATACGTATTGTATGAATCTCAACGCGTGCCAGGCTTCTGGTACGCGTTGTTTGCTTTTTGGTAGTATAGAATAGCAATCATCAGGGAATGTGTTTATAATAATTAGGATATTTCCGTGGGGAACATAATTCGAAATATGCTGTGCAAGCATAGCATGTGAAATTCAGTTTTGTAGCCTGCAAGTAGAGGGGGAGTTCAAGATTGTCGCTACGAATCTATATTCTCGGGTCCTTGTATTATAGAGAGCTGCATCCTTATGAGATTAAGAAGAAAATCATGGAAGCTACAGACAATAAAGTGAACATCACGGATGGTAACCTGTATTATAATTTTGAGGCTTTGCTAAAGAAGGACTACATTCGCAAATCAGAGACGGTTCAATCCGAGAATCGCCCGGAGAAGACAACTTATCGTATTACAGAGTCGGGGCAGGATGCACTCAAGGAAGGGATATATGCCGCCTTCAAAGATCCTAAGTCCATTGAATCGCTCTTTGCCCCCTTGCTATTCATTGAGCTGGTCGATATCCAGCGGCTGATCTTTTTTATTCAGGAAATCATCACAGAGCTTGAGAAAGACCTTGAGCAGTACGATGATAAATGGCTAAACTATTCCAAAAGAGTGAATGAGGTCATTCTGACGGATAAGGGACATTATGCCAGCTTCATAGCGGATCATGTATGGAATCGAAAGAAGCTTGAATTGGATTCATACACGAAGCTCCTGAACATTTTGAAGAATTCATAAGGCATCCAAGCTACAGATCCATAAGTCATAGAACCACAGATCATAGAACCATAGAGCTACAGAGTCACAAAAGTACAGATCCATAAATTCATAGAACCCTAGCGCTCCGTAGTGTCTCGATAGTGCCAAGATCGACATTATGGACCCGATAAGCCTTCAGGCTGTGCCCGTGCGAATTCGCAACCGGTATGGCTTGGAGGTTTTTTTGAAAATAATAGTGCTCGAATGAGCATGACATGAACAATCAAACATATTGACAACAATTCAGGAGTTAGCTACAATCATTATCAAATTACTCTGTACAGAGTAATCTATACAGAACGGGTCTTTACTTCTGGTTCGCCATCCTCTTAGCCAAAGAGGTTTTTTTCTGCATGCTGGATGCTTAAAGCTCGAACAATGCCACATCTATGTAGAACATTTATGCGAAGGGAGAACCAGGGAGGAAGGTACAAGAAAGACACGAGAAAGGTACAAGAGGTGTGCCTAAGCGGTCGACAGCCCGGATCAGCTCAAGACAAGAGGGTAGAGTCCGGCATTTTGAGGCTGAGTAATTGGTTTTTAGAAAAATACAGGCTGTAGAGGTGGATGTAGTGAGTAAAAAGCAACTTTATATCGTGCTTATAGTGCTGGTTATACTGAGCGGCGGTGCCTTGGGATTCTATTATTGGTATCAAGGTACCCACTATGTGACAAGTGATGATGCCCGGATTTCTGCAGAGCAGTACAAGGTTATGCCGCAAATGACGGCCAAAATCAATGAGATTCAGGTTGAGGAAGGCGATGTGCTGAAGCAAAATGAGATGATTGCTGTACAGGATACGGCGGGTCTTGAACCTAGCTCGATTAGTAAATCTGTACTGCGTGCTCCTATTGATGGGACAGTAATCAAGATTTATGCCAGGGAAAAGGAGATTGTCTCACCAAGCTCCGCAGTGGCGATCATGGTTGATATGAACAATCTGTATGTCGCGACGAACATCGAAGAGACCGAGATTAGCCGGATCAAGCCGGGCGCACTTGTGGATGTCACGCTGGATGCCGCGGGGAGCCAAGTGATTCAAGGGAAGGTCAGAAGAGTAGGGCAGGCGTCGAACTCGGTATTCTCGGTGATTCCGTCTGTGAACACCAGTGGCAATTTCAACAAAGTTACACAGCGCATCCCTGTAGAGATTGCATTGAATGTACCGGAGGGCTTGAGTTTGATCCCGGGAACGAACGTAGAAGTCAAGATTCATACGCCATAAGGAGGGAAGGTCATAGTGTCCAGTGATACAGTAGCCGTTTCTCCTCCCAATGATTCTCCCAAGGAACGCTGGCTGGCTTTTGTCGCCATTGTTGTAGGGGCTTTTGTGGCAGTGTTGAACAACAGTCTGATTAATGTGGCGATCCCCCAACTGACCACAGATTTAGGGTCTGCTACGGCTCGAATCCAGTGGGTTGTAACGGGCTATACGCTGGCTTCGGGGATTATCGTACCGATTACGGGCTTTATGGAGCAGCGTGTAGGATATAAGAAATTTTTAATCGGAGCCTTGTCCGTGTTCACCCTGGGGACAGCGATGTGCATATTTGCCTGGAATGATCTGTCCTTGATATTTGCACGGATTCTTGCAGGGCTTGGCGGTGGGGTTATTATTCCGCTCAGTATGACAGTTGTATATAAAATTATCCCGCGTGAGCAGGTTGGGCTAGCCATCGGAATCTGGGGCATCTCGTCCATGGCGGCACCAGCCATCGGCCCGACGCTGAGTGGCTATCTGATTGAGTGGTTCAGCTGGAGGTTTCTCTTCATCGCTTGTGTTCCATTCGGGCTACTCGCCATTCTGCTCGTGTGGTTGCTCATTAAGGAACCGCCCAAAGGGAAGCCGATCAAATTCGATATCGTAGGCTTTGTTCTGGCAGCTACCTGTGCGGGAACCTTGCTATATGCCCTTTCCAGTGCGTCATCCGACGGTTGGACATCCTTCAAGATTGTCGGATTGTTCTTCATTTCCTTCTGGTCATTGGTGTTCCTGATTGTCGTCGAGAGCGGCAAGGAGAATGCTGTAATTGATGTGTCCTTATTCAAAAATTATAGGTTTACCATTAGCGTCATTACGTCCAGCTTTGTCATGATGGGCATGTATGGGGGGACATTTTTGGCACCACTATTCTTGCAAAATATTCAGTCCGTATCCCCGATTGAGACAGGGATGATTCTTCTGCCGCAAGCTGTGGCGATGGCCATGGTCATGCCGATTGCCGGTAAGCTGCTGGATAAGGTCGGTATCGTTCCCATTGGTCTATTCGGTCTGACACTAACCAGCGTGATGACCTATCATCTGGTCTCGTTGACACCGCAGACCTCACATACCTGGTTCGAGGTCGTGACCGTATTACGTGGGATTGGGATCGGCCTGTGCCTCATGCCGCTGTCGACCATCGGTATGAACGCCGTATCGAGTGATAAGGTCGGGAATGCATCTGCTGCATCCAATCTCATCCGGACCATCGCGGGCTCGATGGCTATTGCCATCCTGACCTTCCTGATGCAGAGTCGTACAGCGCTGCACACGCAGCATATTGCAGAGTCGATACCTGTGGAATCTGTTCAGGTTCTGCAATCCACCTTGGGTAGCTCATGGATATCTACGGTATCAGGATTAATTTCGCTGGATGCGTATTCCCGAGGCATTGCAGATACATTTTTACTATCCTCCATTCCTTTGTTTTGTTCGATTCCGCTGATTCTATTGTTCATAGAACGACGGAAATCATCCAAGCGGGCAGCAGTGGAGACGCAGGCATTGAATAGTTGAAGTATATATAAGTTATTGATTCGGAGAGGGGAAGGGCTGTACAAATGAACAAATGGAGAACGACCGCAGCCGTGCTTTTGACGGGTACGTTGATCTTGTCTGGCTGCTCGACAGGAAGTGAAGCAAGTCAAGAATTGAATGTGACCGTGAAGGTGAATCAGGCTCAGACAGGCATGCTGGGCAGCGGAGAAATCTATACAGGTAAGATTACTCCTGCCGAAGCTGTAAATATTACACCCAAAATATCCGGGAAAGTATCCTCCATCTCGGTAGATGTGGGAACTGTAGTGAAGAAGGGACAGGTACTGGTCAAGCTGGAGGACGATGATCTTCGTAACAAGCTCAAAATTGAAGAAGCCAATGCCTCTGCAGCCGAGACTGCGATTATGTCGGCCAGAGACTCCCGTGAATCGGGTATGGTGTCGGCGAACTCCGGTGTAGTGAATGCCAAAGGTGGGGTAATCTCCTCCCAGAACGCCATTGCGCAGGCAGAATCGGGAATCAACTCGGCAGAAGCAGCTGTGAATCAGGCTCGCACAGCCATTGCTACAGCCAATAATACGGTGAAGCAGTCCAAGGAGCAGCTCGACAAGGCTAAGAAAAATCTGAGCCGTACGGAAACACTGGTGGCTAGCTCATCAGCCACGCAGGTCCAACTGGAGGAAGCTCATGCTGCGCTTACGAGTGCTCAGGCGACCTACGACAATGCTCTGAATACCCGATCTAATGCTGAAACGCAGCTTGCTACCGCCCAGAAATCATTGGCGACGGCAAAGGTGGCCTATCAGAATGCCAAGAATAGCTATCAAAATGCAAATAGCGGTTATAGTAATGCGGCAAGCCAGCTGAAGGTAGCCCAGAGCACTGCTGGCATTGAAACAAGTCAGCAGAGACTGGAATTGGCAAAGGTGAATCTGGAGATTGCTCGCAATAATCTCGACAATGCAGCCATTGCTTCTCCGATCAGCGGTGTCATTCAGCGACGTAATATCGAGGCGGGTGAGATGGCATCTCCATCTTCACCGCTGCTCGTCATCCATAATCTTGATTCCGTGAACCTCTTGATCTATGTACCGGCAGATCAAGTGAACACGATTCAGATGGACGACTTGTTGCAGGTTCGGGTACCTTCTTCCAAGGTAATGACTACAGGTAAAGTCAAGAGCATCGGCTCGGATGACGCGAATGGGAATGGATTTCCTGTGCAGATCACGGTGTCTAATCCCGATGGCAAGCTCAAATCGGGTATGCTGGCAGATGTAAGCTTTATCGGCACAGATGCCCAGGAAGGTGTTATCGTGCCTACCAAAGCCGTGCAGCAGGAAAATGACAAGTCTTATGTATATGTAGCTGAACAAGGTCATGCTGTACGCAAGGAAGTATCCGTCGGCGAACAATCAGGCTCGCAGACACTCATTACAAGCGGTCTGGCGGATGGAGAAGAGATCATTGTGAATAATCTGGCACTGCTTGGTAATGATACAGCGATTACGATTGCACAATACTAAGAAGTAACAGCTTCGAAGGAAGTAAAAGCTTGTGAAATATGAGGGACTAGAAGCAAAAGTTGAAGTAGAAGGGAAAGCGAGAACAGCAAGCCTGATAGGTAGAGGAGGCCTGTAGACAGAGCTAGTATACAGTAAATATAGCGAACACAGCAAAGTAGCCCATCGTGGACTTTCCAACGATGGGCTACTTTTATGCATCTTAGTACGAATGTGGTTCGCTTACTTCATATGACTTCGTAATTAGAACGTGTCCAGACGATCGTTACGGTTATCAGTGTTGTAGACTGTTCCGTATACTTCATCAGTAGTGTACTCCTTCTTAACTTCATCGATGATAGCGTCGGTGAAGCTTCTCTTCTCGGAGCTGCCCAGTCTTTCGTAGCTTGTTTTGTCAACATAGACAAGAGCCTCTACGCGACGACTGTTCCCGCTCAACGTAAGGTCAGTTACCGTTACGTTTCTGTAGCCTTGCATATAGGAACGAATGTCACGAGAAAGTGTAGACAGGCTCACTGTCGAAGTTGTAGTCTTGGTAGTCACAGTTCCGCGGCTGTTCGTCTCGAAGGTCAGCAGCTTGTTGGAGTTGCTGTCATCGTAGATCGTACCAGAAATGTTCGCATTACGATACTCACTACGAATGTCGTCCGCGATGTCTTGCAGGAAGCTCTTTTGCTTGCTGCTGGACAGATCATTCCATCTATCTTTGTCGACATCAATGTTCACTGTCACGTTCCGGTCGTTGCCTTTCAGCGAAATTTCAGCATATGTTCGCTCGTAATCGCCATAATCGTCATTCAGATCATCTTCCAGATCACGAAGACTTGTCGAGCTGCTGCTGTTATTGTTGTTGCTGCTATTGTTCTTATTTACCTGCTCTTGCAGAGCAGCTTTATCTTTTTCCAATTGAGCGATCGTAGCGTCCTTGCTAGCCACTTCCGCTTTGGTGGTTGCGAGCTGCTGTGTCAGGCTATTGATCTGTTGGTTCAATGCAACAACAGTAGTGTTGTCTACAGGAACAGCATTGTCCTCGATCACGACACGTTTGTTGTTACCATCCCAGGATACTTTCTTGTCCAGCGCAGTACCTGCTACACGAAGAGGTACATAAGTCGTGCCGTTAATCATGAACGGCTCAGTGCTAGCATCCGTAGATACTTCGTTACCGTTATATACGATTTTGATATTGTTATAGACGGCTTGAATAGACTTTGTAGCTTGGGCAGCATACGTAGAAGGCAAGAAGAATGCTCCGGATACGGCCAACGCCGATACGGCAGTGATAATTACGGGTTTTTTAATAAATTTCATGCGTTTGTCTGCTCCTTTTCATCATAAAATCTGGGTCTTGCTTGACTCATTCGGACAGACGAAGTCCCCCTCCTGATGTCCTGAACCTAGCAATTGTTGGATTGCAATGCTAATACTAGAGTAACATTAATAGACTTGAATTCCAACAGCACCAAGGAAAATAGGTAAATTCCACCGTTCCTGTATGTTTAGACGCAGAAGCCCCCTGAATGGTTGCTAAATTCATTGATTTTTTTTCGTGAATAAGCCAAGCGAATATGTACAGACTGAATAATTGAGGTTATTAATATCCAATTAATAACAGAATCCGTCTGTTCGATTGTTGCAGGATATTAGGTAATATCAGCAATAAATGTACCTGCAGCAGAACCACCAACAGCCGAAGGGCCAACAGGAGAAGTGCTAACGACAGAAGTGCTAACAGCGCAGAAATGCCAAGCGGTCTCGCCGCTCGGCCCTCTGGACGATCATTCGACCGTCTATGTGTATGCCTAACAGAGATTCATAATGAGCTCATGCTGTGAATCTTGCTGTAATCTCTGTTTGAGCTCAGCTATCGAGCTTGCCGTTTATTTACCGTCTTTTATTTTGCCTGCAGCTTCCTGCAGATTGCCCTTGACCTTGTCTTTCTTGCCTTCGGCCTGTAGGGAACGATTGTTGGTCGCATTGCCGATCTGATCCTTAATTTCTCCCTTAGCCTTATTAACAGCACCCTTTACTTTATCACTTGTTCCGTGGTTACTCATGTTTGTCATCTCCTTTGGAATGTGTAATGTGTAACGTGTGATGTGTGTAACCTATATATACCCGCTCAGTAGGATCACAAACATTTTGCTTTCTTGAACATGTTATGATAGTGACTATCATGTCTGCGTAAATACGCAATCCTACTGTGAAAGGAGTGTCACCTATGGCTCAAATTCTGCTGTTCATCTTCGGAATTCAAATTATATATGTCTCTGCCTACACCTTGCGGATGATTCTGACATTGAAGGGCCAAAAATATGTTGCTGCGCTTATTAGCACCTTCGAGGTCGTGGTGTATGTTCTGGGTCTGAATCTGGTACTGAACTATCTGGATCAGGTGACCAGTCTGATTGTCTATGCTCTGGGCTATGCCTTGGGCATTCTGATCGGTGCATGGATTGAGGAGAAAATCGCCCTTGGGTATGTCACGGTCAAGGTGATTAGCAATGAATTCGATGGCGGGATTGCCAATAAACTGCGGGACAAGGGCTACGGTGTAACGGCCTGGCTAGGTAGTGGCAGGGATGGGGATCGACTGGTCATGGAGATTCTGGCTAAGCGAAAAAATCAAAGCAGGCTGTACAAGTCCATTCTGGAGCTAGACCCGAAGGCCTTCGTCATTACTGTAGAGCCCAAGCAATTCCATGGGGGCTTCTGGACCAAGTCCATCCGCAAATAGCGCCTGAGGTCGAGCACAGTCTTATAACGCTTTGAAAAAGCGAGTACTTGCTGGAAAATGCTCGTTCATACTTGGGGTATGTACAGTAACACCGGCTGGTTGTCAGTCATATTTGCACACAAAATTGCATACAATGTGTATTATTTCCTGGACAAGGCGCATATTAATACCGGCACAGGGTGATTCATTCACAGGCGAAACGAGCACGTCTTGATTACGCTTAAAGAATAGGGGGAGTATCCATGTACCGACGTCATGTTCCTGAGCCTGTTCCCGAGGAGAATACCCAGATCTGGTCTTGTACCCAAGAGGCATGTAATGGATGGATGAGAGCAGATTATACATTCACAAGCCAGCCTGACTGCCCGTTCTGTTCCTCACAAATGGAGCCTGAGACGAGAATGCTGCCGATCCTGAACGCAGCTGGCGGCCAGTATTCAACCCACAGCTAGGATAGCGAATGCGGTTCGGAAGGTGACGGGCAGCAGCCCAGTTCCGAACTGAACTTACAGCAGACAACCCATGAGCACATTGCTCATGGGTTGTCTGGCGTGGAGTGATGGGTGCGAACGGAATCCCGATAGATAATATTGCCTTGTACCTGCACGCGTCCGAAGCGGCGGTTAGGATTGTCGATCTTCTTCAGGATGGACTGCACAGCGACACGAGCCATCTGTTCCATGTCCACCTCGACGGTAGTTAGCTTTGGATCGCAGAGCGTGGCATAGATATCGTTGTCGAAGCCAGTCACAGAGCAATCCTCCGGGATACGAATGCCCATCGAACTGAGCTTCTGTACCAGCAGATGAGCTACCTGATCACAATTACATACAAATGCTGTCGGTAGCTGCTCGGGCAGCTCCATATCGACAAAGCTTCCCCGCTCGTCCCGATCATTCACGATCAGATCCGGAAGGAGCGTCAGACGATGCTCCAACAACGATTTATAATAGCCCAGGAAACGGTCCTGAATGCTGCTTGTGGAATGCAGATTGCCAACATAGGCGATACGTCGGTGTCCCTGTTGAATCAGATAGTTAGTCAACTCGTAGGCCGCATAGAAGTTATCTGTCACGACAGAATCGATTTCGGCATGCTCGTCATAGAAATCCAGAAAAATCTTGGGCACGCTCATCGCCTGTACCATCTCGATATAGGCTTTGCTGACCTGTCCCAGCACAATGAATCCGTCGACCTTATTGTCGCTATACAGCTTGGGCAAGATCAGGGCCTGCTCATCCTCTTCATTGAGAATGTGCAGAATTCCGTAGTATCCCTGAGCCTCCAGGTGCTTGCTGATATGCTGGAAGACGCGTACGTAGAACGATTGTGTCGGACCTGTAAAGCGTTCAGGAATGATTACACCAACATGGTGAGTTAGTCCTTCCTTCATGGAACGGGCCGCCGCGTTATAGCGGTAGCCCATCTCTACGGCCAGGACCTTGATTCGCTCCTTTAGCTCCTCACTGACGCCTTCTTTGTCGTTCAATGCTTTTGAGACGGTCATACTGCTGACCCCGAGCCGGTCGGCGATGTCCCGCATGGTGATATTGTGTCTCAGCTTGGTCGCCTCCTCAGGCCAGTGTCATCTTGGTATTTACATCATACATCGTTACCTGCCATGAATAAAGGCATTCATAGCGGAAAATCGTCGCTTAACGCGGGATACCCTCGCTCGTCAGTAGCGCTTCATTGCGTTCGATCAGCTGCCGGCGCTGGGCTGCACTACCAAGAGAACGCAGGGGATCCGCGGGCGTGTTGAAAGTATAGTCGACCAGCTTCTCAACTGTCGTCGTGACGACATGAATGCGGGTATCACTGGAGGCATAGTAGATGAACACTTCATCCCGCTCGTTGACGATGGCTCCGTTACAGAAGACTACATTCGATACGTCCCCTGTACGCTCGTCATCATATGGTGCCAGGAAATGTCCGCCTGGCTTGGCAATGACACGTGCAGGATCATGCAAGTCAGTGGCAAAGGCATAGAGCACATAACGCAGCCCAGCCGCCGTGTTCCGAACCCCATGAGCAATATGAATCCAGCCGCGCTCGCTCTTGATCGGGGCAGGGCCCTGCCCGTTCTTCATTTCGGATATGGTATGGTACAGTCGTTCATCCATCACGATCTCCTGCTCTATGACCGGATTCAGGATGTCCTGACATAATCCGAAGGCGATGCCGCCGCCAGAGCCTGTCGAGATGAAGCCGTCCTGAGGACGAGTGTAGAAGGCGTATTGTCCGTTCACGAATTCGGGGTGAAGCACTACGTTCCGCTGCTGTGGAGAGGGGGTCGACAGATTCGGAAGCCGCTCCCATTGCTTGAGATCCTTCGTTCGGACAAGTGCTGCTTGGGCTACCGCGCTTGACGTGTCGAAGGGCTCTGCAGAAGGGTCCTTACGCTCCGAGCAATAGATGCCATAGATCCAGCCGTCCGCATGCTGTACAAGTCGCATATCATACATGTTCGTCTCTTCCGGATCGATGTCATCCCAGATGAGGGGGGCATCCATGAATCTGAAGCCGTCGACCCCGTTGTCGCTCACGGCGAGTGAGAAGATGGACTTGCGATCCAGTCCCTCTGTACGGACAACAAGCACATATTGTCCCTTGTAGTAGATGGCGCCAGGATTAAAGGCAGCATTGACACCCAGACGTTCCATAAAATGCGGGTTCGTCTCCCGATTCAGATCGAAGCGCCAGTGCAAGGGGACATGATGACGGGTCAGAACGGGGTATTGATAGCGGTCATAGACTCCGTTGTAGAATTCCGTGTTCACTGGATTACGGCGGCTCAGCAGCTCCTCTTGTCTGGCTTGACGAATTGCATATTGCTCGTGGATCATCGCGCACTCATCCTTTCTATAATTTCGATGCACATACGGCTGTTATGATAAGGACACTTCCAGGGCCCGGCAATCTCCAGGCTTGAAGGGGTCCCTGCTGCATCTATAGACCAGTACCATTCACCATGAGGACGTGGGTCAATGAGATGTCCTCTCGTGTATTGCCATAGTTCCTCCACCAGCCTGAGAAAATAGGAATCACCTGTACGCTCAAAGGCATTGAGAAAACCTACCATGCCCTCCGCCTGTACCCACCAGATCCGAGAAAGGTCACGTCTGCTGCCCTCCTGCTCATTGATCAGGGAGCCATCGCTCTGGATGGCACTCTCCGCTACCCTATAGGCCAAGGCGGCAACCATATCTGCATATATTGATTGCTCCAGTCCCAACGTCTTCAGCGTATCGTCGATCAGCCAGCTGGCTTCAATGTCATGCCCGAAGGAAGTCAGGTCCAACAGAGGGTTCCACTGCTTGTCGAAGAACACACCAAGCCGGCGTTCCTCTGGGTCATAGATGCGTTCGTGCATTACAGTGAGCAGCTGCTCCAGTGCTTGGCGTATAGCGGGGTCAGGCCACACACGGTAGAGATTGGTATATGCCTCCAGTACGTGAATATGGGTATTCATTGTGATCTCGGCCATGACGCCATTCTCGCTGAGCATCTCGTTAGGCTGCTCTTGCCAGCCTCGGTCAAATTCCTCGCGATAGGCCTGATTCGTGGCGTCATATCCCTTGCTCTCTATGAGCTGGAAGAGCGCCTGTGCCTCCTGCAGAGCTGCCTTCGAGCCTGTAGCGCGAACATACTCACTTAGAGCGTAGATCGCAAAGGCTTGAGCATAAATATGCTTGCGGGTGTCCGATGGCAGTCCGTCATAGCTGCTCATCCAGTAGATCCCTCCGTATACCCGGTCCAGCAAATGCTGTGTGAGATACAGGTAAGCATGGTCTGCGAGCTCTCTGTGGGCTTGAAGGCCTGTCGTCCGATAAGCAGCGGAGAACGTCCACAACAGGCGTGATGTAGCGATGCCGCCCTTGGGAGCATCGTGATCTGTCTTCAGGTCCACATGTACCTTCCCATAGAAGCCGCCATGACGTTCATCCTTAAGCCTAGACCAGAACGGCAATATATGCTGCGTCCATTCGCTACGAAGCTCGGCTGTCACATCTTGCAGCATGAAGCACCTCCTTGTTTTATATAGTTATCGTTAACTTTACAAGATTATAATAATTAGAGATTATCGAGGTGTCAATTCATTCTGATTAAATAAAAATATATTTATTTATGCAGTAATAATTGACAAGTAAGCGTTACCATTTTAGAATCTAATTCGTAAGCTTAACGATAACTTCGATTGTGGAGAGGGGTCAGGATAATGAAGTGTGTTCAACGAATCATGCCGTTTCTAGCCTTCTTGCTTGTCATCGGATTGCTGGCAGGCTGCTCG
Source organism: Paenibacillus massiliensis 2301065 = DSM 16942 (assembly GCF_000377505.1). Taxonomy (GTDB): domain Bacteria; phylum Bacillota; class Bacilli; order Paenibacillales; family Paenibacillaceae; genus Paenibacillus; species Paenibacillus massiliensis. The sequence continues at coordinate 334,988 of NZ_KB898186.1, forward strand.
GGAAGCCAGGGAGCCGAACAGCCTGAGAGTACCGATCCTCAGGATATGAAGGGTGAGATTACGGTCATTACGCAGCGTACGGATATTGTAGATACGGTGTTCAAGGAATACGCCCAGAAATTCAATGAGCAATATCCGAACGTGAAGGTGAATTTTCAAGCACTCGCAGATTATGAAGGACAGATCAAGATTCGGATGAGTACCGATGATTATGGAGATGTCCTCCTTATTCCTACCAGCATTCCGATTGCTGACATCCCTGATTTCTTCGAGCCCCTTGGCTCATACGATGAAATGAAATCGAAGTATACAGGTATCGAGGAGCGAATGGTGGAGAACAAGGTGTATGGTATTCCGATTGCGATGACCTACTCGGGAGTGATCTATAACAAGAAAGTATTCGAGAACGCGGGAATTACGGAGCTGCCACAGAAGTTCGAGCAATTCCAAGCCGCGCTGCAGCAGGTCAAGGATCGGACAGAGGCTGTACCTTTGTTCACGAATTATGCATCAGGCTGGGCGTTGACCCAATGGGAGGCTGATCTTACCACGGTTGCTGGCGACCCGGACTATGTGAATGTTACGCAGCCGAACAGTGATGATAACTTTGTGCCTGGTCAGCCACATTACCAGCTGTATAAAGTCATGTATGACACCGCCAAGGCTGGTCTCATCGAACGAGATCCCATGACTACCGACTGGGAGCAATCCAAGGCTGACATGGCTCAGGGCAAGATCGCTACGATGATTCTGGGCTCCTGGGCGATTGACCAGATCAAAGGCCTGGCGGATAACCCGGACGACATTGGATTCATGCCGTTCCCTACAGATGCTCCTGAGGTCATCGTGCCATTGGCAGCTGATTATAATCTGGGCGTGAACGTCAATAGCAAGAACAAGGCAGCAGCCAAGGCGTGGGTGGAATGGTTCACGAACGAATCGAACTATGCGACAGAGCAAGCGGGCAGTGTCAGTCCCGTAGTGGGCTCAGAGCTGCCAGCCATTCTGGAGGAGTACGGCAAGACCGGGGTGAAGTTCGAGATGATCACGCCTGCCGATGAAGGACAGGAAGGGCTGGTAGACCAGATTGATAAGGAAGCAGAGATTGGTCTGTGGCAGCCTGATTTCAAGAAGCTTATTATTGAAGCCGCGATCGGCAATCGCAGCGAGTCATTCGACGATATCATGAAGAAGCTGAATGACGATTGGGTGAAGGCACGGGCTAAAGTGATAGCCCAGTAGCATTCAGAGGCTGATTTTAAGAAAGGGCCTTGGAGGTGTGTCATGTTCAAATTTTCTGAATTAAGCTACTCGGCCCAGAGAAGGTTCATTATTGTGTTGTTCTCCCTGGTGCCCATAGCCTTGCTGTTAACCTTTGCCTATCTTCCAGTGTTCAATATGTTCAAATACAGCTTCACCGGTTGGAATGGCTTGCGCAAATCCATGAATTTCGTGGGCCTGGACAATTACAAGACCATCTTCACAGACCCGGATTACTTCGTGGTATTCAAGGTCAGTCTGTATTATTTCGTAGCTACCTTCGTACAGATGGGGCTGGCACTCTACTTTGCCACCATACTCACCTTCAGGACGCGTCTCAAAAATTTCTTCAAAGGCGTATTGTTCTTCCCTTATCTGATGAACGGAGTAGCCATCGGCTTCATCTTCCTCTTCTTCTTCAAGCCAGATGGCACGCTGGATACCTTCCTGCAAGCCGTCGGATTAGGGCAGTATGTACAGCTGTGGCTGGGAAATCCGGATATTATCAATATCTCGCTGGCAGGTACCTCGGTGTGGCGGTATATGGGATTTAATTTCATCATCTTCCTGGGTGCGATCTCCTCGATCTCTAGTGATATCTATGAGGCCTCGGATATTGATGGAGCGAATCGCTGGCATCAGTTCGTGCATATCATTCTGCCCAGCATCAAGCGAATTCTCCAGCTGAATCTGATTCTGGCCATCAGTGGGGCCATCAGTGCCTTTGATATTCCGTACATCATGACGGGAGGTTCCAACGGTAGCAAGACCTTCGTCATTCAGACCGTCGATGTGGCCTTCAAATATGATAAATTCGGGCTGGCCTCAGCCATGGCGGTCGTGCTGCTGCTGATCGTCATCGTCGTCACCTTAATCCAGCGGCTGGCGATCAAGGAGGAGGGATAGAGATGCATAGGCTGAAATACGGGCTTGGGGCTGTGCTCAAATATACTTCATTACTGCTAGGTGTCTTTGTAGCGATTCTGCCGATCCTCGTTGTGTTCTTTGCGTCGCTCAAGACCAAGGAGGAGTATGCATCTACAGGATTGCTGACACCTCCGTCGAATTGGCTGAACCTGAGCAATTACAGTCAGGCCTTTCTGGAAGGAAACATGATGACAGGCTTCATCAATACGACGTTCATTCTGCTGATCTCGATTCTGGGAGCTACCCTGACCGGTTCGATGATTGCCTATGTGCTGAACCGGTTCAAATTCCGTGGCAGTAAGGTGCTCGTAGGCGCCTTCCTGCTGGCCACGCTCATTCCGGGCGTCACCACACAGGTTGCTACCTTCCAGATCATCAAGGGTCTGGGCCTGTTCAATACGCACTGGGCTGCGATTCTCCTGTACTTAGGGACAGACATTATCGCTGTCTATATTTTTCTGCAATTCCTGGACTCCATAGCGGTCGCACTGGATGAATCGGCAATGCTCGATGGCGCCTCCTACTTCACGATTTATTGGAAAATTATACTGCCGCTACTGAAGCCTGCCATCGTAACGGTCATTATCGTCAAGGGAGTCAATATTTACAATGATTTCTATACGCCCTTCCTGTATATGCCGGGATCGGATCTGCAGGTGATCTCCACCGCCTTGTTCAAGTTCAAGGGTCCTTACGGCTCCCAATGGGAGGTCATCAGCGCAGGAGTTATTATCGCCATCATACCGACATTGATTGCCTTCCTCGCTCTGCAAAAATACATCTACAACGGATTCTCGCAGGGCTCTGTGAAGTGATGAAGCTAATATGAGTTCAACTTAAATAGGAATGGAAAGGAGTAGATAAGCATGATTCATCAGACCAAGACGGTCCATATTCTAGGGGAGGAGTTACCCTACATGCCATGGCAGGACAGACCCGAGTCATGTCCGGGTCCGGTATGGAGGCACCGGGATAATCCCGTAATTAAGCGCAATCCAGCGCCCGGCATCGCCCGCATATTCAACAGTGCTGTTATGGCATACGATGGGCGATTTGTAGGTGTCTTTCGCGCAGAGACGGTGAACGGACGTCCGCATCTTCATCTGGGCTGGAGCGATGATGGCTTGAACTGGAGCATCAATGAAGAGCGCATTGAGTTCGTGGACGAGGATGGGCGCCCCTATCAGCCGAATTATGCCTACGATCCACGGCTCGTGAAGGTGGAGGATTCGTACTATATTATCTGGTGCACGGATTTCTATGGAGCTGCGATCGGACTGGCGCGTACGGATGACTTCAACAGCTTTGTGCGGCTGGAGAATCCGTTTCTGCCTTTCAACCGCAATGGCGTGCTATTCCCGAAGAAGATCAACGGCAACTATGTTATGCTGTCCCGTCCAAGTGATAGCGGACATACGCCGTTCGGAGATGTCTTCCTTAGCGAAAGCCCGGATCTCGTCTACTGGGGCAAGCATCGGCATGTCATGAGCAAAGGAGGGCAGGGCTGGTGGCAAGCAGTCAAAATTGGTGGTGGTCCTGCACCGATCGAGACGTCGGAGGGCTGGCTCATGTTCTATCATGGAGTCACGGGTACCTGCAATGGCTTCGTGTACAGCATGGGAGCTGTCATTCTGGATCACGATGAGCCCTCCCGGGTCAAATACCGCTCAGCCAATTACGTGCTTACGCCTGAGGAGTGGTATGAGGAGCGGGGCTTCGTGGATAATGTGGTCTTCCCCTGTGCGACACTACACGATGCCAAGACAGGCCGAATCGCCATCTATTATGGAGCGGCTGACACCTATGTCGGCGTGGCCTACACAACTGTCTCCGATATCGTTGAGTATGTGAAGGCTACGGATGAGGTCGTCTCGGACGATCATGAGCTGGGCAGAATGTAGCGTGGTTAATAGGGGTGTAATGTAGCATGACTGAGAGGGGAGTAATGCAATATGCACACTGATTTGCCGCTTGAGGAATTGAAGCAGTATATGGGCAGCAGCCCACGGCCAGCTGACTTTGATGACTATTGGGAGCGGGCCTTGCATGAGCTGGAGCAGCAATCCATGGAGTATGAGCTGGTTACGGCCGCATTCTCTTCTCCGCTGGCGGATTGCTATCATCTGTATTTCACAGGTGTAGGAGGGGCGAGGGTCCATGCGAAGCTTGTACGTCCCAAAGGCATCAGTGAGGATGCAGCAGGGCCAGCTATGGCAATGTTCCACGGATATGCCTGTGACAGTGGGGATTGGTTCGACAAGGTCTCTTATGCTGCGCATGGCATAACGGTGCTGGCGCTGGATTGTCGGGGACAAGGAGGGTTATCCGAGGATAACCTGATGGTGAAGGGCTCGACGGTCCGGGGTCATATTATTCGGGGGATCGATGATCCAGACCCGGATCGACTGTATTACCGCAACGTATTTCTGGACACGGTGCAGATCGTTCGCATTCTGATGAGCATGCCGGGGGTAGATCCGGATCGGATCGGAGCCTATGGGTGCTCACAGGGAGGTGCTCTGGCCACAGCCTGTGCGGCGCTTGAACCAAGGGTGAAGGCAGCGGTGCCTGTGTATCCTTTCCTGGCTGATTACAGGCGTGCTTGGTCATTGGAGCCTACAACCTCAGCCTACGAGGAGTTGGTCTATTATTTCCGGTTCTTCGATCCTCATCATGAGCGGGAGGAAGCCGTATTCAACAAGCTAGGCTACATTGATATTCAGCATCTAGCGAGTCGAATCAAGGGGCGAGTTCTGTTCGTAACGGGGCTGGTAGATACGATCTGTCCACCCTCCACACAATTTGCCGTCTACAATCGTATTCAAGGGGAGAAGGAGCTACTGGTGTATCATGAATATGGTCATGAGCATCTTCCCTACCTGTCGGACCGTGTGCTGGAGTTTCTTTTGAGACAGTAGGTTCAAGCAGTAGGTGCTACTAGGTGCTACTAGGTGCTACTAGGTGCTACTGTTGATGAAGGATGAAGTAAGTCAGACCTAAGCTCGAAGCTCTGTCATTATGATACAATGGGGCATATGGCATTGGAGGCATGCTCCTCCGCTCAGAAGAAGGTAGGGCTACAGGTGATTCCCAAGTCTGTTCTGCTGAGCTTATATTACTTAATTATTGGATTACACTCATGGAGCAGCCTTGAACGGTGACAACCGGTTTTGGGGTAGCTCCATTATTTTTTTCGCCGAACGACTGGGAATATACATGGCAGGAGGGGCTGCGGTTGAAGGATAAGGTGCTGGAGAAGAAGCACGAGCGTCTGTTGCGGATAACAAGCCTGACACGGATATGATTGGAATCAAGGAGGGGGGATGACAAGTGAGCCTCATGGACGTCTTGAAGGATGGCAATATAGTAGAGGTAGATGCTTCTGAATTAGCAGGAATGACGAATCAGGAGTGGGAACAAAGAGGGCTTCATACCGAGGAATCGCGGCTTCGCCCCCTAAGCAGTGAGGAGATAACAGAAATGGTATCCGTTCTACAGGGGATGACGGGCTTTGAAGAGTTGCTCCCGCTATGGACGAACGATCATTCTGATTACATAGGAGTCTATGCGAGTGGGATTTTGCGGGGCAAGGTGTGCCATATTAGTCATGAAGAGACAGATCTATCACCAGGCTTTCGCAGTGTGGAGACCTTTCTTACTGCCGTTCAGCAGTATCCCGAACAGGATTGGGAAGAATTGACCAAGGATTATCCCACGCGCCAAGAGCTGAGCGAACAAGAGGAAGTGGAGGATATTCAGTGCCTGAGCGGACTACTCCTGCAGATTGAGCGGGAAGAGACAGATGAGGAGGAGCGGTGTATGCTACTCTACTCTGTCATGGCTCTGACTCCGATCTCCCGCTTGGATTCGTTGCTTCCGTATTTGGACGATGAGGATATGTATGTGCAGGAGCGAGCATGTGATGTACTAGGTCATCATCGTTATGTACCGGCCAAGGAGAAGCTTGAAGTAGTGGCGAAGCAGGGGATGCATAACGGCAAGTCTGCAGCCGCTAGGGCATTGTCACGTATTCGACAGCAGGAGTGGCAGGACAGGCAAGCTTAGATTCATCCGTAGGCTCATCAACGAGAGAAACTGAAGTGCTCACCCGTAGAGCTTGATTTCTACAATGCTCACTATAATTCAATCAAGGAATCGGGCTTTAACTGCGATTGTAAGACCCAGCGGTCGTAAGACCCTCCAAGCCCGTAGCAGTGCTTGCGAAGGAAAGATGTTGAGCCTTGTTTTGGATGTTGCTGCGGTGTGGCAGAATATTAGATTGTTCGGGTATAGAAAATGTGTTATATTGAACAATAATTATGAAGAAGGAGGTGAGGTAGGTGAATCACGAGATGGCGAATAACCGTATTAGCCAGCTGCCTATGGCTATGGCTGGCATCGTTCATGCTTTTCCAAACAACGGGAGAAGTCTGTCCATTTTTAACTATACGGTTATGAACTATCGCGAGAAGACGCCTACCTTAACTCGATCGGCTGTCGCAGATATTCTGTAATGGAATGCTGTGGACCATGTGAAAGAGTCGCGGGCTTAGCTCCTGCGGCTCTTTTTCGTGTTGTGTTGCGCTGCAAAGGGTACGGAGAGTAGGGTCTATCGCTTAATACACAAGCCTTAGGGGGACCTTATTATGCATATTGTTAGCGGACAACAACTCATCGCCTATCACGGGGCGAATCTGATATTGAACGGAGTTACTTTTGAAATTCATGAGGGAGAGAAGGTCGGTCTGATCGGTCGCAACGGGAGTGGCAAGACGACCTTGCTGCGCTTGATTGCCAGATTGGGCAAGCCGGATGCGGGCCAGCTCATTCTCAAGAAGGATAGTCGTGTCGGCTATTTACCGCAGATTCCAGTGGAGTATGACGCTCTTACAGTCTATGAGACGCTGGCCTACGAATACCGGCAGTTAATGGAATGCAAAGCGAATATGACGCTACTGGAGCAAGACATGTCCAATCCCGTCATTGCAGAGGATGCTGAATGTCTGGAGCAGCTGTTGAAATCCTATGCGAGCATGCAGGAGCAATTCGAGCACGGCGGCGGCTATGAGATGGATGCACATATTCAGTCGGTGGCAGATGGTCTGCGTATTCCTGTAGCGATGTATGATAGGCCATTCAGCTCCTTATCTGGCGGGGAGAAGACACGAATTGTGCTCGCATCCCAGCTCATAGGCCGTCCTGATCTGCTACTGCTGGATGAACCGACGAACCACCTGGATCTGAAGGGCATTGAATGGCTTGAGCAATTTTTGCGCAGCTACACCGGGGCTGTCCTGGTCGTGTCGCATGATCGGTATTTTCTGGACAGGGTAGCAGGTAAAATGCTGGAGCTGGAGGATGGCGAGGCTCACACGTATCTAAGTAATTATAGTGGGTATGTGAGGGAAAAGGAGGAGCGTCTACTCATCCAGTTCGCCGATTATCAGGAACAGCAGAAGCAGATCAAGAAGATGAAGGAGGCCATCAAGCGCTTCGAAGAGTGGGGGCGCATCGGGGATAATGAGAAATTCTTCAAGAAAGCGGCTTCGATTCGCAAAGCTCTGGAGCGGATGGACAGAATCAAACGCCCTGTACTGGAGCGCCAGAGTGCAGAGTTCGAGCTGAATCCACAGGAACGCTCGGGACGGAGAGTCCTGCAATTTGAAGGAATCGTCAAAGCATACGGAGGCAGGCAGATCCTGCAGGGGGTCGAGGGTGATCTGGAATTCGGTGAGAAGATTGCGTTGCTGGGGGATAATGGATCGGGAAAATCAACCCTACTGCGTATCCTGCTTGGTGAAGAGTCCCCGGACGCCGGCGATGTGACATGGGGGTCTCGTGTGGAATACGGTTACCTTGCGCAGCAGGAGACGCGTGGGGAGGCAACCGGTACTGTCCTGTCCTACTTCCGGCAAGAGGTCGGTATAGAGGAGGGGGAAGCACGCCATATTCTGGCCGCATATATGTTCTATGGTGCGGACGTCTTTCGTTCCGTGAGCACGCTATCTGGCGGAGAATGGAGCCGTCTGCGCCTCGCTCTACTCGTCATGCAGAAACCTAATCTGCTGCTGCTGGATGAGCCGACGAATCATCTGGATATTGATTCCCGCGAGGCTCTGGAGGAAGCGCTGGAGTCTTACGGCGGAACTGTATTAGCCATTTCTCATGACCGATACTTCGTCAATAAGCTGGCTGGTCGTGTGTGGGAGCTGGAGCAAGGACAGATTACGTCCTATCTCGGTAATTTTGACGACTTCCGTGCCAAGAAGCAGGAGCTACAGCGGCTGGAAGCCACCAGCAGTGACGCTGCTGCGCTAATGTCGAGGTCAGGAGCTGGATTACCCTCGGCGGGCGCGTCCTTATCCAAAGCGTCCTCCTCCAAAGCATCCTCCAGCGCTTCATCAGTAGCCACTGCTGGTGCTTCATCCAGCAAAGCGAGGAGTAATGCTACAGGGAAAAGGGAGAAGAAGGCAGATTCAGCAAAGGCCGTCGTGTCTCGTGAGCAGCTGGAGCAGCGGATTGCTGATCTGGAGCAAGCCTTGCACACAGCTGATACGGAGCTGGAAGTGTTGGCTTCAGGTGCGGAGACGGGCGGACCATCAGGTGCCAGTACTGAGGGCAAAAGTCTTCAGCAGCTGTGGGAGGAGCGTGAGCGTCTGCAGCAGGAGCTTGATCAGGTGCTGGAGGCTTGGGTAGAGCTGTAAGAACTGCAAGCTTAGCAGCGGGCGCCAGGGCTCCCCGCTTGCAGCGGCTCTATACTGACATTTGATATAGTTAAGGTAACTAAGGGCTCTGGAACAGTGTTGCCAGGACAGAACGGCACTTGGAGGAAGGAATTGACTTGCAAAGCCTACCTCCAAGTGCTTCAATAAGTAAAGCTTTGAGTTAACGAGGAGGATTACATATGGCAGACCAACGTAAAGTCATTATTGACACGGACACCGCTGGCGATGATACGATTGCCATTCTGACGGCACTGCATTATTTTCAGGTAGAGGGCATTACGATTACGGGCGGGAACGTACAATTTGACCAGGAGGTTGAGAATGCACTGTATACGGTGCAGGTTGCCGGTCATGGTGGCAAGGTTCCTGTGTACAAGGGCTATGAGCGTCCGCTTCTGGCCTATGGTAAGGCGCAGCATCGCACGGTAGAGGATGTGCACGGCGATGACGGCATGGGCGGGGCACATTTTCCCAAGGCTGTGCAGCGTCCAGAGAGTGGACATGCTGTAGATTTTATGATCGACAAGATCCATGCTCATCCAGGAGAAATCTCACTGCTGGCTATTGCACCACTGACCAACATTGCTGCGGCTATCCAGAAGGACCCTACCATTATTCCCGAGATTGCTCACTTGTACATCATGGGCGGTACGAACAATGCACTGGGCAATATTACCCCGGCTGCAGAGTATAACTTCTACGTAGATCCTGAGGCGGCCAAAATTGTCCTGCATTCTGGCATTCCGATCACGATGGTGGGTTGGGAGATGTGTACGCAGTATTCCGTCATGGACGATGATGATCATGCCGAGATTGCGGCGCTTGGCAGTGCGGGTAGTGAATTCTTCATAGCGATCAACAAAGTGGTTATGCAGTTCAACAAATCCGTGCACAAGCTGAATGGAACGACGCATCCCGACACACTGCTGATGGCTGTAGCTGCAGACGAGTCCGCTATGACCAAGTCAGGTCATTACTACGTGGATGTAGAGGCTGCAGGCGAGCTGACGCGCGGCTATAGTGTCGTGGACATTAATGGACGTTTTGGCAAAGAACCTAACGTGCGCGTCTGCGAGGCGATCGACCGACCGAAATTCAAATCCATGCTGCTGGATGTTCTCACGGCTATAAAATAACAAGAGCCCAACCGATTCCGGGAGATACGCCTCAGGGTGCACTTCTGGAGGGGTTGGGTTTTTCTTTTGACCTGTTCTCTTTTGGCTTTCGGCTTTATAGCTATGGTACATTAGTTAGAAAGCGTTACCGTCTGTCCAGATAGGCGTACAGCGGAATAGATTGCTACAGGCAGGAGGAACAACAGATGCTGTTTTATATCATAGCGCTCCTAGTCACGCTGGTTGATCAGGGGACAAAAATAGCCGTGCGGCTGTATATGGAGGTCGGTCAGGTCATACCGCTTGGCGATTCGGGTATGCAGCTCCATCATTACGAGAATAGCGGGATGGCAGGAGGCTTGCTCCAAGGCTACGCACGTCTCTTCGGAGTGATTGCTGTGCTGTTCATTGGTGGTGTGCTCTATTACAGGCGAAAAGGAGAGATTCGCGGCTTCCTTATGGAGTCAGGAGCAGGCTTCATGGTCGGCGGAGCCTTGGGCAATGCGATTGATCGTTTTATGTTCGCCAAGGTTACTGACTTTCTCGTATTTCCATCCGGGCGCGGGATTCTCAATCTGGCCGATGTGGCGATCAACATAGGCGTGGTGCTAATCATATTAGGGATGCTCAAGCATGCCTTCCAGAGCTACCGTGAGAAGCGTCTACGAAATATGCTCCCCAAAGCATAAGAACGGAATAACAGCGAATGAGCTTATTCTCAGAGCCCTTTTCATAAAAAGAAAAAACTAATACATATGGAATACAGGATCATTCAAGTCCTGAATTACCTGCTCGTGTGGGTTATTCATGCAACGGGTGCTCCTTTTTTTATTGTGCACATTCAATCTTTTTGGACACTAGCTCCGTCTAACTTAGGATTCATGAGGACGCTGCATCCGGCGCTACCATCATGACCTTCAAATTCCGAAGCCTACATCATATACAGAAAGGGGGCGGCGAAGGATGGGGGAGCTTGTAAGTGGAGAGGACACAATGGACAGTACAGTGATGAATGAGGAGGCCTTTTTCGAACGCCTCTATGCAGAGCGTCACAAGATGTATGCCATAGCCCTTAGTTATCTGCGAAAGGAAAATGATGCTCTTGAGGTCGTGCAGGAGGCATCCTGCCGGGCCTGGATGAAGCGAGACAAACTAAGAGATGAGCAATTCTTCAGCTCCTGGATTATTCGTATTACCTTGAACTGCTGTGTGGACGAGCTTCGACGCAGGAGGCGTATGCTTCCGGTAGATAACATAGACGAAGGGACTGCGCAGGAGATGAGGAGCAATGACCGAATTGACCTGGAGCGTGCGCTGGAGCACATGAAGCCCAAATATCGACATGTCGTGACGCTGAAATATTATCAGGATCTGACGATTGCCCAGATTGCCCAGGTGCTCAGGAAGCCCGAGGGGACCGTGAAGACCTGGCTGCGGACCGCGCTGAAGCAGCTGCGGGACCATCTGTGAGTATACAAGGGAGGAGTGATGAGTATGTCAGAGCTTGAAGAGCGTCTGCTCCATCAGCGTGCTGGTGAGATCAGGAAGCAGGCAGAGAGCCTGCAAGAAGAGAGGTTGTATGCAGCTATGCGGAATGGAATTAAGCAGGGGCGCCAGCGTGAGCGGAAGCGGGGCTATACACAGGGGATACTCGGGGCCGTGGCAGTCGCTGCTGTAGTATTGCTGGTATTCTCCATGGGAGGGGCTCTGAAGGATAGCAATGTCAACGATAACATTGTCAAAGGCTCGGTTCAAAGTGACAGCACCAGCGTGTGGGATGACTACCAGATTTACCGTCAGGATGATACTCGTCTGAATCCCACTCTAGCACGCGCGCTGGAGCAGAACCTGGTGCAGCCTGTTCGTCAGCGTGCAGAGAATGGGGACTACATCTTGGATGTAGCTGGAGCTGTGACGGATGGCCGTCAGGTATTTGTATTGTTCAGTGTTCAGAATCAATCAGATTCGGAAATGATGATTGGTAATTTCTCGCTTCAATTCGGTGACGTGCAGAACACTTATCCGTACCGAGGGGCTTCTCTCGATTTTGTCGGTGGGGGGGGCAATGGCATACCTCCAGGTGACACGGTGAATTATGTATTTTCGAATAAGCTATCGCCAGCTATTTCCTATGATAGTAATGTCAAGCTGGATGTTACGCTGTCACCGACTTATGGGAACGCGGCTTCCAACCATTCGAATCAGGTCACAAGCAAGTTCGGGCTGGAGGTGGCTTTTGGACTGGATCAGAACATGCTCAAGGAGCAAGAGCATACAGTGACCCCCAATCGGATGCTGAAGGTTGGCGAGCAGCAGATCACAGTGGCACGCATACTGTATACACCGCTGGCTGCGTATGTGGATGTAGAGTACGATCCATTGAACTCCAAGCATATTTTCCAGCTACTTAATCCGGTGCTGGTGAACCAAGGCGAGGCAGGTGAGGAGAAGATATTTTATCCAACCTACATTACGTCCAATAATTCCGAGGTCTATACCGATGGTTCAGCCATCACGTTGGTCTTCAACAAGAGCCGCTACAGTCAGCCCGAATCGGCATCCCTTCGCATGGCTGGTATTGTTGCAGTAGACAAGGAGCGCATGAAGATCGTAGTTGATCTGGAGAAAGGGCAGCTACTGGCTGCGCCGGGCGACGACCTTGAGTTGGTGAAGCCAACAGCAGAGACGGGCTGGGAGGAAGGCCAGATTCTGTTCCGACAGCGACAGCAAGATCCTTATCGGAGTGGCTTTGGGATGTGGCTAGGGAGCAGCTTCACCGACGCACAGGGACAAGTGCATGAACGGGCCTCCAAGACAGCAGAAGGAGGCAGCTTTGGCGGATACATGTCCTCCTCGGATGGGAACAATGTCGATGAGCAAAGCTACTTTTTCGGGCCAGCAGCGAAGAATTATCCACAGCCGCTAACGATACCGGTAGAACGCTACTGGAGTCCGATTCTGGATGCGAAGGCAGTGCAGCTGTATCCTTAGTAACGTTTCCTACGTATGGAAGACAGGTAGGTAGCTGTGCTGGTGGACAGAATGTTAGAATAGCAGGATAGGGCAGTAAAGGAGAGAAGCAAGATGTCAGAGGAAGTCGGATTGCGTGAGATGACTATATTGAAGACCATTGCGGAGACCTTGAACACCTCGAATGATCTGTCAATCATGCTGGACACTGTGCTTGGGAAATTGCTGGATCTCACTGGACTGGCTGCCGGCTGGATCTTCTTCAGTGATGGAAGTCCAGACTACAACTGTGCTATCGACAAGCATCTGCCTCCTGCGCTGCAGATTCGGAATAAAGAGCCGATGAAGCAAGGGACCTGCTGGTGCTTGAACCGCATGTGGGACGGAAGGCTGGATTATGCCGTGAACATCCTGAACTGCAAACGGCTGGAGAATGCGGTGGAGTATCAGTGGGGAGATACATTGGGAATCACGCATCATGCTACGATCCCACTGCGCTCCAGTGATCATGTAATCGGCCTGTTAAATGTGGCAGCACCGGGGAAAGAGAGCTTTAGTGAGAACGAGCTGGCATTACTGCAGTCCGTAGCTTATCAATTGGGCGGTGCTGTCGAGCGTATGCGATTGTATCAAATGGAGCAGCATCGTGCAGAGCAGTACGCGAGGCTTGGTGAGCTCAGTGTGGAGCTGGGCACCATGGTCGATGAGTACAGTAAGGACCCTAGAGGCTGGTCAGAATGGGTCGTTCGGCTTGTCCGGAAATACTTCGGTTGGGCTTTCATTGCTCTGCTACATGAGAAGGATCGCATCTACTCACTTCAGACGGCAGGGGAAGCGGGCAATGTATTCAGATCCACAACCGAGCTGCCTGCTACCATAATAGAGCTACTGGATCGTTCGAAGCAGCCAGGACTGCGTGACGCGAGACATGTCGTGCAGGTGCCTGTGGCCCAGCTTGAGGCGATTGCATCATATACAGGCTATAGCTGGCCCTCGGAACCGACACATCGCCCCGACTGTGGTATGATGATCCAATTACCCTTTAGCCTTCCAGAGGAGAGTGGAAGGCTGTTCATTGGACTGGCTGCCTCGAATCAAGCTTCTACAGCGGATCAGGAGATTATTGAGGTGTTGTCTGAGCACATCGTAGCAGCCTGGGAAAGTCTCCGGCTGGTCGAGCAGCGACGGGAGCTGGCTCGGCTGGAGGAACGGAATCGATTGGCGCGTGATCTACATGATTCGGTGAATCAAATGCTATTCTCGCTGTCACTCACGGCCAAGGGCGTGGAGAGCATGCTGGAACATGACTCTACCCCTCATCCTGCAGTTGAATCTGTGAGGGATATGCGGTTGCTGGCGCAGCAGGCGCTACAGGAGATGAGAGCTCTGATCCTGCAGCTTCGTCCGATAGCGCTGAACTCTGGCCTGCTGGCGGCATTACAGGAATATGGAGCGAGACAGGGGCTTCAGGTACACATGATGAGTGAAGGGCAGGAGCATTTGCCACCTAGTATAGAAGAAGGGCTATGGAGAGTTGGGCAAGAGGCACTCAATAATGTACGTAAGCATGCTGGTGTAGCCAAAGTGAACGTGACATTACGAAACACAGGCCACGAGGTGGAGTTGAGCATCTCCGACCGTGGTCAAGGTGGCGCCAAGCGACGGGGGCGTGAAGTCTCTTCGCGTTCTCTTGGCTTGTCCATTATGAAGGAACGAGTAGAGTCGCTACGCGGGCGCTTTGAGCTGACCAGCTCAGTCCGCAAGGGTACGACAGTCACGGCGATTATCCCGCTGCCACTCTCTGACCATGCCGTTCCACGACAGGAGTGTCGAAGATGACTATACGATTATTGATAGCGGATGATCATGCGATGGTGCGCAAAGGCCTGCAGGTCTTTCTCGCAACTCAACCGGATCTGGAGGTGGTGGGGGAGGCATCCAATGGGCAGGAGGCGCTGGAGCAGGCTGACCTGCTGCGGCCGCATGTCATATTGATGGATCTGCATATGCCTCTGCTCAGTGGCATTGAGACGGCAAGCCGTCTGCGTGTATCGCAGCCAGAGATCAAGGTGATCGTGCTGACCTCGTTCGCGGATCAGGAGCATGTCGTCCCGGCTATACGGGCTGGTGTGAAGGGATATCTACTGAAGGAAATTGAGCCTGACGAGCTGATGCGAGCAATCCGCCGTGTGCATGCAGGACAGGTAGAGCTTCACCCGGCTGCCGCAGAGCAATTAATGCAGGTCATGGCTACGCCCGCTGCTGCTGTGGATTCTGTTCCTCGATCGGGAGAGGAGAGGAAAGAAGTGGCCTCAGCGCAAGGTTTGGAGCAGCTAACCAAGCGGGAACGTGAAGTGCTCGGACTGATTGCACACGGAATGAGTAACAAGGATATCGCGCAGCAATTGATCATTACGGAGAAGACAGTCAAGACACATGTCAGTCATATTTTAGATAAGTTAGAGGTGGCTGATCGCACGCAAGCCGCTATATACGCGGTTAAGAGCGGCTGGATGTCCGACCAGAAGTCGAACTAGTGCATACTCATCTCAGTCTAAAGTCGTAGATAATGCAAGTGAACTCAACCGAAGGGTTGAGTTTTTTTGCGTTGAAAGTTCAGCCTGACTACCGACGATTCAAGCAAAGGAATGGATTAAGATGGGGACAGAGGAAAGGCAGGGGAGCCGGAACCAAGCGATATATTGATTTCATCAGGAGGAATGGTTATGAACATTATGATTTTGAACGGCAGCAATCGACACACCGCCACTAGCACAAGGCTTGGGCAATATGCCGCAGAGCGATTTGCTAATCACGGGCATGAGGTTCATATATTCGATCTCCATGAGCGGCCACTTCCGTGGTACACACCAGATGCAGTTGGGGAGGAGGATGCAAATGTGGCAGAGCTCAAGAAAAGCATGCTCGCCGCGGATGCGATTATCCTGACGACACCGGAATACCACGGTAGTATCAGTGGAGTCCTCAAGAACGCCCTGGATTATCTGGGACAAATGTATATGGGGGGGAAGCCAGTCTTGTCGATCAGCTCAGCCGGAGGTGCAGTCGGAGTGAGTGCTCTCCTGCAGCTACAGGCGATTGTAAGGAATATGCATGGAATTAATGCGCCAGAATGGATCTCGATTGGCGGAATGCAGAGACGACGGTTTGAAGAAGGCTATGATGAATACGAGGGTGGGCAGGAGGTTGAGGATCGGGTTCACCGTGTACTCAGTTCCTTTCTGGCTCTGGCTGATGCAATTGTTACGGTGCATTGAATTTATATATATCTAGCGAAAAAGGAGGCCATACGATGATAGATGGTATTTTTGAGACGCATCTGAATGTGAGAGATCTGGAGAAGTCAGTACACTTTTACAATGACATACTGGGTCTGACACTTGCCTATACGCAACCGGAACGAAATAGGGCGTTTTTCTGGGTCGGCGGCGAGGGGAAGGCTATGCTCGGGCTATGGCAAAAAGAATCGTCACAGGTGTTAAGGCAGCATTTCGCATTTCAGGTCTCATTACAGAATATGCGCAAGGCCGTCTCCTATCTGCAGGAGAAGGGGATACAGACTCATAATTTCCTGAACGATGATAGCGCTGAGCTATATGTATTCGGCTGGATGCCGGCGGTGTCGGTCTATTTCACAGACCCGGATGGTCACACTTTAGAATTTATCTCCATGCTGCCAGATAGACCGAGATCTGATCTGGGTATGGTGCCATGGAATACTTGGGAGCAGCTGCAAGGGAGGGCATAACTATGCATATCGAGCAAGTAAAGCTGTTCACCGCTAAGCTGAATGAGACGCGGCATTTCTATGAGCATACGTTGGGGTTAAAGGTAGTAGAGGAGGATGAGAGCTCCTTCACGGTACAGCTTGGGTCGACCTGCTTGACGCTCGCGGGGAGTGATCCGGAGACAGAGCCCTTCTATCACCTTGCCATGATGATTCCGAACAATCTATTTCAGCAGGCCAAAGTCTGGGCAAGAGAGCGCCTCCAGCTAACGAGGCTTGATGGGGATCAAGATGAAGTGTTCTTTCAGAACTGGAATGCCTATTCTATGTATTTCGATGACCCGGCAGGTAATATTCTGGAGCTCATTGGGCATCCGGATCTTCGTCATAATGTAGACGGGCCGTTCTCAGCACGGCAGCTACTATGGATCTGCGAGGTGGGAATTGTGACTGACGATGTACTCGCTCTCGTCGAGCGACTTCGTGAGGAGCATGGGCTGGAGTGCTGGCGTGAACCGAGTGAATGGTTCTCACCTGTCGGAGACCGATACGGGTTACTTATTGCGGTCAAGCAGGGTCGAATATGGTTCGCATCGGATCGCCCCGCACAGCGCTTCCCACTGGAGCTGACGATTCGAGATATCGGGCCGCTAAGATTCGGATAGAATAAGAAGTATATGGGATAGAACAAAAAGCAAGTAAATCAGGCACAATAAAATAGAAAAAAAGTAGAAAAACCCACTGCATAGGACTTAGAGCAATATAAGTTCTGCACAGTGGGTTAAGTTCGATGGAGTAGTCTCTATAGAGGCTTAGAGGCGGACGAGAGTTCTTCCCGTCGCTTGGCCTTGCAGAATCTTGCTCAATGCCTGCGGCAGCTCGTCCAGAGCGATCTCCTGCTCGACAAGCAGCTCGGTTTGTGGGGGCATCAGGTCAGTGGCCATCCGATTCCATAGCAGCCGTCTTAGTTCAGTCGGGCAGAATACGGAGTCGATCCCAAGCAGGGAGATGCCACGCAGGATGAATGGATGCACGCTCGTCGGTAGTGCTGTTCCACCTGTTAGCCCGCTCACCGCTACAGCCCCGCCATAGGTAATTTTGCTGAGCACAGCAGCAAGTGCATGACCACCTACAGGGTCCACAGCAGCCTGCCATAGCTGCTTGTCCAGCGCTCTGATCTTGTCGCCGTCGTACACATCCTCGCGAGTCAACAGGTGCTTCGCTCCCAGCGATTGTAGATATGAATGCGACGAGGTCTTGCCAGTGCTCGCGCTAACCTCGTAGCCTCTATGAGTCAGCATAGCTATGGCCGTGCTTCCGACCCCTCCGGTAGCCCCTGTCACTAGCACAGGGCCTGCCTCAGGTCTCATGCCATGCTGCTCCAGCTTGTGAATGGATAGTGCAGCTGTGAAGCCAGCAGTACCGAAGATCATAGCGTCCCGTAGTGACAGACCCTCCGGTAAAGGTACAACCCATTCCTTAGGTACACGCACATATTCACTGAACCCACCATATTGAGACACTCCCAGCCCGTACCCGGTCACCAGCACGGCTTGTCCTTCACGGAATTGGTCATCGGTGGAGGATACAACGGTACCGGAGCAGTCGATCCCTGGTACGAACGGATAGGACTTGACGATCCCGCCATTGGCTTTGCTGGCCAGGCCGTCTTTATAGTTGACGCTGGAGTAAGAGACGCGGATCAGTATGTCGCCTTGTGGCAGCTGATCTTGAGTCAGGGTTCCCACATGCGCAGTAACCTCTGCATCTGCCCCTGTCTGGTCAACTACCAGCGCTCGAAAAGAATCTGTCATTTGAGAAATCTCCTCTCTCTGCACAATAGTCTTAGTCACTTACATTTATAAAGGAAAACAGAGCTCAGGTCAAAGAGCTATGTCACAAAGCCCTAACATAATTTTTTAACCTCAAATGAAGCACCTGTTCAAGTAATCTAGGGACTGCATTGAGAGGACAAATATTCCGTTATATAATAAAAGAACCAAAAAAAGGGGGATATGGATTGTGATCATAGTTTTAAGAAAACGTATTGCCTTTGTTCTGACACTGTTGCTGGTGTTACTGGTGGGTTGTGATACAGACTATGAGGTGTCTCAAAATAATTATCGCTCCAATCTTGACACAGGCAACCTTAATATTGCGTTGGTTGGAGATAAAGGAATTAAAAATATCGAGGGAGTAAACTTTGTGGAGACAAATCTCCAGAGCTTAGTACAGGAGAAGCATACGACGTATGATGGGATACTCATCTATAGAAATAGCTTTCAAGAAGCTATTAAAATGGAGTACAAAGATTTCTTCAGGGAAACTGAAGTACCCATTTTTTTTATTGATGCAGAGGACATTTTAGTAGCTAGCTTTCGTGAAAAGGTCTATTCATTGGAAAAAGCAAAAATCAGTTGGTCAGGGGCATATGCTGCGGGATTTTTAAGCACAGAAGATGGGTATAATGAATGGTCTCTTCATTTGCCGAATCAGCCTACGAAGGTAGATAAAGAAGAAAAAATTATTATGAGGATAATTGATATAATAAATAAAAATAAACAATAAATACATTATTATAATAAAAATGTTTACATTATCCATGTAATTTACTATTATAATTGTATAAAAATAGTAGGAGGAGTTATATGGAAAAGAAAACAAAATTTCTAGAGTTGTTGTTTGTGTTTACCTTAGTTATTGGGTTGACTCTTTCTTTCTCTGTCCCATCCTATGCTCAAAATAGTTCTGAGGAAGTAAATGATATTCAAAGTCAGGGTGTTATTGATCTTAATAATCTTGATGAGCTCGGTGATAATGTAACTGTAAAAGATGTTAGTTATGAAGAGGCAATGTTTAGTATAGCAGAGTTGCAAGGAATTTCCGTAGAGGAAGCCAAAAGTTTATACCCTGATAAAACAGCACAGAAATTACATAAAGATTCAGATATTCAACTGGCCAACTCATGGATTACGGAGATTAGTATTACGCAAAACGTTACAAGTGTATATAAACCTGTCTTGAAAATATATGCTTATTACTATAGTTCGGGCTCTTTTAGACAATTCCAAGAGTTGGTTAGCGTCCAGCTTGATCGAACTTCTACAGCTATACATTTCTTGACAAAACAGTTTGAGGGAAGTATTGAAGCAGAAATTAACTCTCGAAATGAAACGCAGATGTGGTGGCTCGTTAATGGTGACTTTTATGACAATGGTACGACCACGTTTTCAGGAAGTATTGAAGCAGGAGGCCTCGTTTGGAAAGGGACTGGTAGTATACAATATGCGACCAATCATTATGAATACTATTATAAGTCGGGAACTTATTCCTTGTATTAAAGTCCAATATAATAATTAGACACCATAAAACAGCGATCTTTTCTCGACATTTACTGAGGGAAGGTCGCTGTTTTATGGAATCTCTGGGCATTATCAATAATTATTTATTTCTGTATACCAGGTTAAAATACGTACTTTGGCCAATCTCCCGGAAGGGAGGTGATGCCTGTGGAAGTTTATCAAGCCCTGTCCATTCATGTTCGGCATGTTCATTGTTGCGTTTCTGAACGATCTGAAAATGAAATAGACCGCCCTCTGTAAAAATTCATTCTCTGCTTCTATGTATCCTTCTTCATAACCTTAGATAATCAGGCCCGATGAAGGTGATAAATGGATTCTTTCAATTCGTTTCAATATATTTTCGAAAAATGGGATGTATTTTCAGGAAGACTGTGCTAACATACGGTTGGCTTATGAATTTACGCGAAGAAAGGTGACATCATGACCGCGAAAGCAGCACAGTCTGGATCGGCAACGTCCGGCTCCAACCAGCTTAATATTGTTCATTTGACGTGGCCGATTTTTCTGGAACTATTCTTATTTATGCTGATGGGAAGCGTGGATACCTTCATGCTCAGCTCGGTATCGGATAATGCCGTATCGGGTGTAGGTGCTTCCAATCAGATTCTGTCTATTGCCATTCTTATTCTCGAAGTGATTGGTCATGGCGCAGCTATTGTCGTGGCTCAATATATTGGCTCCAAAAAACTACTGGAGGCCGCGCGGGTCACAGGTACAGCTATCACGCTGAACCTGATCGTCGGTCTGATCCTGAGTGTGATCTTCCTCGTCTTCGGCACACACATGCTGCAGCTGCTGAATGTGCAGGGCGAGATTCTGGTGTATGCCAAATCCTACATGAGTATTGTTGGTGGAGCGATCTTCCTGCAGGCACTTATTAATGCTTTGGCTGCGACCATTCGTACTTATGGCTTCACAAAGGAAACGATGTACATCTCCGTCTTCATGAACGTCATCCATGTGGTCGGTAACTATATTCTGATCTTTGGTCATTTTGGTGCGCCTGCACTGGGTGTGGAAGGTGCTGCTATTTCGACTGTAGGTAGCCGATTCATCAGTCTGTTGATCTTCTTCTGGCTGCTGTATCGAGTGACACCGGTTCGTATTCAAATAGAGCACTACCTGAAGCTGTCGAAGGATTACATTGTGAAGATTCTCCAGATCGGAATTCCATCTGCCATGGAATCCATCATGTATCAGTGTTGCCAGCTTGTGTTCACATTGTACGTGACCTACCTCGGAGCTGAGGCGATGGCGACACGTCAATATGCCGTGAACATCTCCAGCTATATCTATCTGTTCAGCATGGCCGTAGGCATGGGTACAGCGATTATCGTCGGCAGACTGGTTGGTGCCAGACAGCCGGATTCCGCGTACACTCGCGTACTGACAAGTGTGAAGTGGGCCCTGGTGGTCACACTGGCTATTGATGCGCTGGTCATCTTGTTCCGTGTACCGCTCATGGGGATCTTCACCACGAATGAAGAAATCATTCGCTTGGGCGCACAGGTGCTGCTGCTCAGTATTATTCTGGAGAGCGGACGTACGACGAATATTGTCATCATCAACTCCCTTCGGGCGGCCGGCGATGCCAGGTTCCCGGTATACATGGGCATCTTGTCCATGGTCTGCATGAGTTTACCGCTTGGCTACCTGCTTGTATTCCAGCTTGATATGGGATTGGCAGGGATCTGGCTCGCGATTGCCGCAGATGAATGGACCCGTGCAATCATTATGTACTTCCGCTGGAAGAGTCGCCTATGGGAGAAGCATGCGTTGGTCGAGCCGGAAAAAGAAGAACCCGTACCTGCTCCAGCCGCAGCTCTGTAAGGGCTAGGTAAATAGAACAGTTCACAACCTTGAGTAGCGGTATGCTACGATGAGACAAGGTGTGAGCTGTTTTTTTTATGGAATCAGGCCGATTTTGTGATCCTTGATTGTTATATAGAGTAGAACGGCAGGAGGTGAGGATTACGGCACAGGAGGAAGCACGTACTGAAGCATGCAACGATTTGCGCAAAGAGGTAAGAAACGAATTATGCAACGAAGCATTCAATAAAGAACAGAATGAACATCAAGTCGAACAGCAGCACATGGAGCAGACCCCACGATTAATAGAAGAGATGGTGGTCAGAGTTCAGCGCGGGGAGAGCGAGCAATTCGCCTACATTGTGGACAGCTATCAACAGCAGCTATTCCGGTATTGCTGCAGACTACTCGGCAATCAGCAGGATGCGGAGGATGCGGTGCAGGATATTATGGTGAAGGCCTATCAGAGCATTCGTAGGTACAAGGCTACTGTGAGCTTTAGCGCCTGGTTGTATCGTGTCGCCGGAAATCATTGCTTGAATCTATTGCGGAGACGGCGTGTATACCGGCAGGTGCTTCAATTGTTTGGATCAAGGCAAGTCACAGCCGGTCCTGAGGAGGAGCTGGCGGCACAATGGTACAGCTATCCCTTGGAAAAGGCATTAGCTCAGCTAACTCCGCAAGAGCGAAACATTCTGGTGCTGCGGGCACTGGAGCAGCGATCTTATGAGGAAATGAGCGACATTCTGAACGTTAGCGCTAATGCCCTGGCGAAGCGGATGCGCAACATCAAGCTGAAGGTACGTACAGCCATGGAAGCAGAGGAGGGAGTGACCACATGTCGCGACACGGATTCGGTGCTGAGCACGAAAATATGATAGATCAGGATGTCCTAGATGAGCATTTGTTGAGAGCTGCTGAGGATAAGAGACATGTTCCAAAAATTGATGTTACGGCCCGAGTCATGGAGCGAATTCAGCATCAACAGACTTCCAGTTATAAAGTCTGGAGGCGGCTGACTACCCCGATAGGAGCGGTGATAGCATTGTGCTCCATGCTACTGGCTGGAGTATCTGCATATGCGGCAGTGGAATGGATTCAGATCCGCGATTCTAGAGGCGAGGTCAAGGTGGAATATACCGCGCCTGAGCTACGTAAGACGGAGACGGATGAGGACATATACAACCAATATGGGCGGGATTCATTGATAGCGGCCAGCCACATTGCCAGCTACAATAAATATGAGCAGCAGGCATTGGCAGCGGCCAAGCCAGGCGAGCTCATGGCTTATTACGTAACGGGGAAGAAGGAGCTCCCGCTTGCCACATCTACAGTTGCAGCGTCTCCACAAGCCGCCCCACAGCCTGCGCTGTACTTTGCATACAAGGAACGACTGTATACAGAATATGATAGGTTCCTGCAGGAAATGAAGCGGGTCAGTATGCCCATCCTTCCAGCACAGGCAGGGGAATATATCTTTGATGTCGGCAGGGTAAGCCCGAGACAAAATGTGTACTACACCGCGAACGCAGATGCTAGCAACACGGTCGAGGTCTTGGCCCGCGATACATTGGCTGAGCTAATGAACAAGGCACGTCAGGCTCCTGATGGTAAGATATTCATGAAGCCGATAGCCTGGACGGAACCGGGATTCTTCGCGGGGACCTATACCTCCAAGAGAGGAGGCCATATAGGGATTAGTGCTGCATTTGTGGACAAGGTGCAGGTCTATCAAGAGAAGGGGATTTCACCAGAGGTCATCCAGGTTGCTGGGCGGAGTGTCATTTATAATGATGTTATGACGGATATAATCGACACTAGGAACGAGCGGGTCACTTATCATTATCTGAATTGGTACAATGAGCAGCAGGAAGCCTACTATACCATTAGTACTTATGGCGACCATACTCTTGATAAGGCGGGACTACTTGAACTGGCGCGAGAACTAATACAAGCTGGATTGTAGAGCACAGATATACAAAGAATAGCTCCACGCAAAGCCATTAGGCTTTACATGGAGCTATGTTCATTTTTATCAACGTCGGCAGCTATGTCTCATCTTTTTCCCGTTACAAAAGCCAGAATCGCCTTAACGTCATCCTCATCCACAACCCCATCATTATTGAAATCCGCTGCCTTTAGTTGATCCGGATCTAATGTGATGGTGCCTTTCAGATATTTCGTCAGCAGTAGGGCGTCCGCAGCTGATACACTGTTAGTGCCATCTAGATCGCCCTTAACAATCTGGGCGTAATACGCCGTATACGTGACCGCCCCAGTGATAACCGTCGTCTTCAACTGGTCGCTGCTCAGCTTGGTCACACCACCATCGCTGCTCCAGCCTGTGAATCGATAGCCAGGATCAGATGTAACGGTCGGTACAGCCGCTGGATTCATGCCCACCTCGACATCCTCACTCGCTGCGCTGATCGTTCCATGGTCGCCTGATTCGTAGCTTACCTTCACCTTCACAATAAGGATGGAAAGGGTAGCTGTGCTCGAGATGAACTGCGCCCCGGAGGCATCGGTAATGATGACGCGATACAGGTAGCCGTCCATATTCCTTAATGCTGGATTAATAGTCAGGCTGCTGTTTGTTGCTCCGTTCACATCCGTGAAGCTGTTGCCTGTACCCGTCGTATCCACCTGCCACTGATAGGTAAGACTATCTCCAGTGGCAGCTACAGAGAAGGTAGCAGCTGCATCAATATTCACTTGCGTATCTTCTGGCTGCTTAGTAATGCTTGTGTCCGTTACTAGCTGGTACAAGCCTTTATTACCGCCGACAAGCAGCTTCCCGTTACCATATTCCAAGGCGCCAAAAGAAGTAGAAGTAATGCTACTGTCTGCTGCCGCTATTGGTGTCCAGGTTGTTCCGCTATTGGATGACATGAGCACGGTTCCGTCAGAGCGTAACACATACACATGATTGTCTTCATCAACAGCTACAGCGCGGTAATTGCTGCCTGTGGGCAATATTCTGGTTACTGTAGTACCCACGAGCTTCCATACACCATTTTGCCCGGAAATATAAGTTGTCCCTCCAGCTTGTACAAGGTCGTTTAGGTCCGAATCTGTAGAATCTACCTGAATGGTATTCCAGGAAGCTCCTCCGTTAGTCGAGTAGTAAATGTTTTTTCGAAGATCTCCTAAAATGAAGCGACTGTTAACCTGATCGTATACAGCATTTACAATGCGCACGCCACTGAAATTAATCTTAGTCCATGCCTTCTCTTCTATATTCCCAGTGGATGAGGTTTGCCGATAAATGATATTGCTATTGCCGGCTCCCATTACATAATTACTCCCGTCAGTAATAACTTGCCCAAGTACCACATCTCCAGTTGGAAATGCAGATGCAGTCCAACTGGAACTGGTATTGGATGTATCATTCATATAGCCCAAATAGGAAGTAGTAGTATAATCATCAAACATCATTGATGTAGACATATTATCTCCCGTTGCATAGACTCTATCGCCAATAAAGGAGAAGGACTCGAAGCGAAACCTTTTGCTGGAACCGAAGGTATCGTGACCGATAATTTTGGTCCAGGTCTGCAGATCCGTCGATTGATGTCCGATATTGTTACCACCATTCAGTTGGGACTTGTAGTAGAAGGTACCGTTGTTGTAATACAGCTTCATCGAGGTACCCATATCTTCCTTCAACAGCTTATACTTATACTGCGGAGCCGCTGCCGAACCATCCGCCTGCACCTCACCCTTGGGAGGCAACAAGCCACCCAGCAAGGTGGAGACCAGCGCCAGGCATAAAGTAACCCTTCCTGCTTTTTTGAGCATAATTTGTTCTTTCTCCTCTCGAAAATATGAAAATGTGTACTAGGCAAACATGCAAGTGGGCAAGTAGGAAAATATGCGGTAGGTAGCCTATTTTTCGCTAGCCTGCATGCCCGCTTAAGGAGTACCTGCCTAGCATATATAAATACAGGGGGGCATTTGCCCCCCTAAACTAATTAAATCAGGCCGGATTGCTGCAGAAGTCTTTGGATAATTGCCGCTACCTCCGCGCGAGTCATATGCTGCTTCGGTGCCAGCTCGGCAGCGCCTCTACCAGACACAATGCCTGCTTGTACGCTGTCTGCCACACTACCTTGCGCCCATGATGATACGGCTGCTGCATCCTTGAATGAACCCAGCACTGTAGCTGTGGATGTGGCGGATTGCTTGTCCTGCAGTCCAGTCAGCTTCATTGCTTTGGCAAGCATGACCATGGCCTGCTCACGCGTAATCTTGTCGTTCGGGCGGAATGTACCATCCTCATATCCGCCAATCAGCTCATATGCCTGTGCTGTGCTGACGGCCTTATTATACCAGTCCCCTTGCTTCACATCTGAGAAGTCTGTTCCTCCTTGCTCGGAAGCGAGTCCCAGTCCCCGTACCAGGATAGCTGCAAATTCTGCACGGGTAATATCGCGATTCGGACTGAACTGCCCATCCCCAGTTCCTTCAATAATCATCCGTGAACCCATATCGTTCACAGCGGCCTTCGACCAATGGGAAGCCACATCGCTGAACTCTGTCGGGTGCCATACTACGGAGTAGATACTGTTGGTCAGACTGTTAATCTGTGCATAGTATGTTCCACCGTTATTCACGACCTTCGTTGGTACATGTCGCACGCTTCCGTCTGGTGCAACAACGACACCTGTCGTGATCTTGTTCGGATCCACGTTAGCTGGAAGCACGATGCTCCGCTCTACGTAAGCATTGAATTTTGATACCTCAACAACAGAATCCCCATACACAGCTTTCACCGTAAATTCCAGTGGCGGTACGGCGAGTGTGAATGAACCTTGTGCAGAGGCATCTTCAACAACCTTCAGCATATTCGCTGTCACCGCAGCAATTTCAATACGTACCTTGATGTTTTCCAGTGCGATGGAATTGCCTAGCTTGTCTGCAATCGCGTCAATCTGGATCTGGCTTGCAGGAAGTGTATATGTCGCTTGAGCCGTCTTGAGCTCGACCACTGCCTGCTTGCTCTCCATGCTCTTGACCATTTGCCCGTTCAATTCACCAATAATTACATCCGACGCTGTGCTGACCGGAATCGTAATGACTGCTCCTTGACCTTCTGTTGCAAGTCTCTGCTCCAGCTTCTGTGGATCGACCTGAATCGTCGTCACCTTTTGCCCAGCGCGCTCTTCAGAGACAACTGTACCTGCTTGCTCAGCCTTGCCATTCACCAGAATTTCCACGCCGTTAGAGGCCGGGGATGTCGCTGGTGTTGATGCCGTACTGCCACCACCTGTACCGCTACCTGTGCTACCTGTGCTGCCGCTGTTGCTGCTTTCATTTCCGATGCCACTGTTGTCATCGCTGCTGGAAGAGCTTCTTGGTACCACGGTATTGGATGCAGCAGAAGCTGCGCTTGCCCCGACTGCATTCACCGCCTTCACCGTGAATGTATAGCTAGTGCCGTTGCTCAAGCCAGGTACGACGATTGGACTTGCCGTCCCTCTCACAGTCAGCCCGCCAGGCTCAGCAGTAACCTCATAGCTGGTAATCGGGCTACCGCCGTCGCTTGCTGGTGCTGTGAAGCGGACTGTCGCCTGTCTATTCCCTGCAGTAGCTGTTACGTTCGTTGGAGCTGCCGATACCGTTGCAGGCGTTGGTGTGTCAGTTCCTGGAGCACCTCCGCTACTCGGGGTTGCGCTCGCCTGAATCGAAGCAACGCTTATGCCGTGAGTATTGCCTGCTTTTACCGTGAAGTAATAAGCTTGGCCGTTACTCAGATTCCGGACTGTGTAGGTTGAGTCTGTTACACTTGCGATCTCTTGATCGCTGTATGCCCATGGCTCTGTCGCCATATAGATGTTATAGTATGTTGCTCCCGTAACGGTATTCCAGCTCAGCTCTGCCAGCTGATCTCCTCCAACTGCAGTAAGAATTTGGGGAGCAGCAGGTGCTTCTGATTCACCTGGGAATCCTGGAATCGGAACGATCGGCAGGACCATTAACGTCGCTGTACCTTGCTTGCTGGAGTCTGCTGTTGAAGTAGCCATGACGGTGTACAATCCTGGTGTAGTATCCGTCGCAACATCAACCTTGCCTGTATCATCAATAGTTACTTTGTCATTCGTGCCGCTGATGGACCAGGTTACGGTCGTAGCGGCGCCTTCTGACGCGTCCACTGTAGCATGGAACTGCTGACTGCCTCCTGGCAGTACGCCAATGGTAGCGGGACTGACGCTTACACTGTTGACAGCCGGAGTGTCGCTGACCGTTATTTTACCAGCCTCCAGCGTCTTCTCCATTTCAGCCACGGAAGCATCTGTTACCGTAAAATGATCCAAGCTGGACGTCTGCACCGTCAAAGGCTTATCCCCGGTTGCTGCCTCATTCTTGATCAGGAAGCTTACGGTGAACAGCTTGTCTCCAGCAACAATCGGTGTATCTCCACCGTCACTGTCTGCCCAGGCCGTCTTGAGCCAACCTGCTGTATTATCATAATTGGAATCGAAGTAGTCGCCCGCTTCACCTTCAATGCTTGTCACTTCAAATGCATCAGCATCAAAGTCGATCTGCAACCCGTAGGAGCCGATTCCAGAGTTGGCACGGCTTGCCGTTACTGGCACCTTGACCGTTTCTCCTGGCATTCCTGCTACACTACCAATACCAATCGTTGCCGTATGACGTAGCCAGTTGGCATAGAGCGTCGTATTCTCCGTAACTGTTGCTGAGGAGAAATTCCATGCCGATGTTCCGGCTGAATCAGTGAACCAGCCCAAGAAGCTGTAGCCTGCCTTGCTCGGAGCTGGCGGCTCGTTAATCGTTGTTCCGCTGCTTACACCCGTGATGCTCGTGACTGCGCTACCACCTTGCGTGTCAAACGCTACGGTATATTGCGCTGCCGAGACTGTGATTGTGCCATCAAACGCGTAGGATGGATCTGCGGGGTCATCTCCTTCATAAAGCGCATGATTGGTGACATTTACCTTCACCTCACCAGGCTGCACATTTTCCTTGATCCTGAACTCCAACGTCGCAATTTTGCTTTTTTCCATGATAGCTATGACTTCATTCGTTGGAGAATCAAGATTAATAGTTCCCTGGCTTGAATTGCTGGAGTACGTATTGGTATCTACTTCAAGCTCATTAGTCAAGGTCATCAATTCGAGCGAATTGGTGTCATACTGGAGCGAGATGTTAAATTTGTGAATAAGGAACTCAGGCTCAACATATACCGCCATACTTACTATATCTCCCGGCTTGCCCTCCGCATCGGCCACTTCAACCGCAGGCAGAGAAGTATCGGCTTGAATTGCCGGGGTGATGGACAATACCAGGCAGATCACCAGCAATATCGACGTCCATTTTCTCCATCCAGCCAGTTGCTTCTTCGTGTCATAAAATTTCATGTGCTCAACCCTTTCCTGTAATGATCGCCAGAATCGCCTTGACATCCTTATCATCCACAACTCCATCACCATTGACGTCCGCTGCTTCCAACTCCTCAGGTGTCAATTGAATGCTGCCCTTCAGATACTTTGTCAGCATCAGGGCGTCCGCAGCCGTCACGATGCCGTCGCCACTGGGATCACCTTTGATAATCCTGGCGTAGTACGCTGTGTAAGTAATTGCTTGGTTGACGACGGTTGTCTTCAACTCGTCGGTGCTCAGCTTCGTCATACCACCATCGCTGCTCCAGCCTGTGAACCGATAGCCGCTGTTCGGAGTGACGTGGGGTACCGCCGCCGGATGACCGCCCTTCACTACCGTCTCGTTCGTCGCACTGATTGTCCCATGATCGCCCGGTGCATAATCGACGGTTACGTTCAGTGAGGTCCATTTCGCATACAAGAGAACATTGGAACTACGGATCGTAAAGGTGTCTCCGGCCTTGTAATCCGTTCCGCTACCATCCGCCGCAGTATTCCAGCCGTCGAAGGCATAGCCAGGCTTCTCCAGATTCCCTGTATTGCCCGCCGTCGTCACAGTAGCGTGATTATCATACAAGTTCATGTCTGTAGGCACATTACCGGCGGTTGCGCCATTGCTGTTATAAGACACGGTGTAAGCTTCACCCAGCTTCATGACCGTCATCTTCTGGCCATATACACTGTCCTGAAAAGCAATGTAAGGAGTGCCATGGTCTACCGCAAGCCAGGTATCGTTAATCAAGCCTTCGGAGAACTCGGCATTGCCCACCGTTTGCCATACGCCGTCTGTGCCGTATTTCATCACAGTAGCCTTTGCAGAGGAACCATTGCGGAAGCCCACATAGGGTGTGCCGTCTTCATCGATCGCCAGACTCGTATTATAGGCCCCATTTGTTGAGAAGCCCTCTGTACCTACAGGTGTCCAGCCATTTTGCTCGCTATAAGTCACGACGGTTGCCTTATTGCTGTGGGTGCGATCCCCGAATGCGAGGTAAGGCTGACCATCATAGACGTCGAATGCGGAGAAATAATTCAGGTTGTTATTAAAAATGTCATCCCC
The DNA here is from genome assembly GCF_000377505.1 of Paenibacillus massiliensis 2301065 = DSM 16942. Lineage (GTDB taxonomy): Bacteria > Bacillota > Bacilli > Paenibacillales > Paenibacillaceae > Paenibacillus > Paenibacillus massiliensis. The sequence continues at coordinate 365,367 of NZ_KB898186.1, forward strand.
GAGGCTAGTCCAGTTGCTTCCTTCTGTATACTTCATGACGGCAGCTCTATAACCATTGTAGTTATATTGGTAGGTCAGATAGAGGACGCCGTTATCCATCTTGAGCTGTATATCTGAAGGACTGCTTTCGGTATAAATAATGTTGCCTATGAACTTCCAATTGCCATCTGTAGAATCCAGCTTCATGACAAATACCTTGCGGTTGTTCGTAAAAGCGATATAGGGCGTGCCGTCCTGATCTAGAGTCAGTCCAGCATTATAGCCCATTGGCGGCAGTGAATCGGGATTCCCGATAGGTATCCAGCCTGAACCATCGCTATATTTCATGACCATTGGCTTGCCTTCATGCGCCATATCGGGATAGACAATATATGGGGCGCCATTCCATACTTCAATCGGGGTAGTGTAGTAGGTTTGTTGGTTGAGCCCTGTGTTGTCGAGTGTTCTCCAGCCCTCTGTGCTGGAATACGTCATCACACGCAGCTGTCCATTTTGATTCTGAAAGGTCACATAGGGCGTACCATCCTCCACCGCCAGTCGGTGATATTGCATATATCCATCCGAGATGCCGGGGTTGCCTACGGTTGTCCATTTCTCGGGCGCCGCATAGGCGCGGTTCACTTCCCATGTCTGGAATGGGGGGATGTACCCCATTGTCAGCATACATGCAATTAGAATGAAACAAACCCTTCTTGCGGTCAGCATGCCTCTGTTCATCGTTCTGTTCATTCCCTTCTTTGGTTGATTCATAGCGTCTATTTCTTGACCCCTCCTGACAGCGCAAATCTGCAACTCTCACAACTATTAATACTTTTGTCCCACTTCTTTTAGCCTAGTATAAAAAATCACACCTTAAAAAAACCTTAAAAATCGACATAACTCTACAGTGCTTCTTCCCTACTAACACGCTTGTATTCCCAGTTAGATGAATCACTCGATGACGAACGACGATAACCAGCTAAAATATTACTGAAAAAAACAAAAAAACAGGCCCTATCATCATGGATAGAGCCTGTCATGTGAGCCGTTGCCTTCGTCAACATCCGTGTGAACACCCGCGTCAACACCCGCGTGAACACCCGCGTCAACACTCATCAGCCGCTTACACTGCCACCGACGAGGCAGGGATGCGCACAGTTACTTTCGTTCCGTGCCCCTGAGTGCTGTCCAGTTGCAGTGATATGCCATATTCATAAGTCAGTCGCTTGTTGATATTCAGTAAGCCCACCCCTTGCGATTCATCTGTCACAACGCGATCTAGCAGCGTCTGTAATCGCTCCGGCGGTATACCAACACCATCATCAGCTACAACAAATTGCCAATACCCATCCGACTCACTTACTGTTAAAGTAACCAGCCCCCCTTCAAGGCGGTCACCAATACCGTGACGAATAGCATTTTCTACTAATGGCTGCAACAGTAGTGGGGGAATGCGCAAGTCCAGCGCACCTGCCGCAATATCAGATTCGAAGCGGATCCGATCGCGGAAGCGAGCTTGCTCAATATCGACATACGTGCGAATGAGCTTGAACTCCTCCTCAAAAGCAATTCTTTCATCCGTATTGCTAAATCGAAAGCTACCGCGCAGGTAATCAGCCAGATCGACGATCATTCCCCGCGCTCGTTCAATATTCGTATAGCTTGATGCGACAATACTATTCAATACGTTGAACAGAAAATGCGGCTTGATCTGGGATTGCAGGAAGGCCACCTCCATTTGGATCGCACGTCCAAGGGACTCCTTCATTGCCAGCAGACTTCCGATACGAGCCTTCAGCTCTTCCATATCGAACGGCTTGGGCAGATAATCGTTCGCCCCTGCCTGGAAGGCGGCTACCTTGTGCTGTGGTTGGATGGTGGCTGTCACCATCAGAATCGGCAGCTCCAGCAGCGAGTACCGTGTTCGCAGCTCCTGGCATACCTCATAGCCTGACATTCCTGGCATCATCAGATCCAGAATGACCAGATCAACCTTGTCGGCTTGCTGGAGCTGCTCCAGCACCTCATACCCGTTCTTCACGGCGATCACCCGATAGTCAAGCCCCTGAAGTGCGTCAATGAGAACCTTCAGATTCTCGTACTGATCGTCAGCGATGAGTACCGTGTGCTTTCCCGCATGATTCGAGTAATAAGGCGTAGCAAATGAATACTGCATTTGCTTCGGAGCGACCTCAGCGCCTGGAGGAAGTGTAATCGCTGGATTGGCTGGATCAGCGACAGGAAGCGTAATCGTGAATGTCGAGCCAACTCCAGGCGTCGAGGAGACCGTAAGCGTACCGCTCTGCAGCTCTACCAATTGTCTTGCGATGGACAGTCCTAATCCGAAGCCGCCTCGCTGCGCTCCATGAAGCGATTTGAACGGATCGAAGATTAACGCCAGATCCTGCGGCTCAATGCCCCTCCCTGAATCCTGCACCGATATTTCGAGCTGATCTTCGTGTAGCCTTCCCGTCACCACAATGCTTCCATGCTCGGTATGCTTGATCGCATTGTCCAGTAAATTACCGATGACTTGACTCAGACGTCCCTCATCGGCCAGTGCAAAAGGCAAATGTGCCGGAACGTGATTCACCAGCTGAAGCTGCCGCTCGACAGCCAGATAAGAGTAGAAGCGCACTTGCATCTCAGCTACAGCACGAATGTCAATCGGCGCTAGAGCAATCTGGAGCTTACCTTGTCTCAGCTTGGACAGGTCCAGAATGTCATACACCAGCTGCGACAGTCTCTTGGTCATGTCTGTCATCAGTTGCAGCTTCTCCCGCTGCTCTGCTGTTGGTGGATGTACGGTATCATTCAGCATCGAGCGTGAAATATTCATGACTACATGCAGTGGCGTCTTGAATTCGTGTGAGGTACGGGCCAGGAAATCATCCTTTACCTTGTCCGCCTGTAGCAGCTCCTCTGAGAGCTCCTCGATTTTACGGAAGGCGTTCGAGAAGTGAACCGACATCAGCAGGGCTAGCATGAGCAGCATCAGAAAGGGCTCAATTGGCGCCATTTCAAAAATCCGTACCCCATAGTAAATGTTCATATTCTGCTTCAACGCCTGTACATTCGAGGCCATGGCTGCTACTGCCAGATACAGGCTGCCTGCGACTCTATGGAGTGCCGCCAATACGAATACGTAGGTAGCATACAGCAACGAAAAGGTGGTGTAGAATGTTGACATTTCGCGAAATGGCGACAACGAAATCCGGGCACCAAACAGAACATGTAACACAAGCAATATCACCCCGAAGATCAGGGCACCGCGAACGAACCATTTGGAGCAATAAGGCCGGAAGGCGGAATAGACATAGAAGAAAAATCCAAGCCCCACACCTGCTGCTGACACCATCTGAATACGGTAATACAACCAGAAGGGCAGCGGCCCGACCACATCGAACAGCACCCGCTCACCATTCACGCTTGTGAATACGGCGATACACATGCAGACGATGCCAAATACGGCGATGGAAAAGTCCTTTTGGCGCTGAGTGAATGAGCCTAGAAAATATAAGCCCATCACCAGAAAGGCTGTTATGGTGATCCAATCATGAATGATGGCCCGATTATACAGGTCGGATATTTGCGTAGCTGTGCCTAGAAAGAGAGACTCATTGATTCCGCTGCTTGCGCGAAAATCATAGTTGGCCACCTGAATCAGAAGCTCATTTGAGCCAGGCTGTAGTGTGAAATAGCTTGTATATGGCTTATTCAAGGCTGCATAATCTGGCTGTTTGCCCGGATTCCCGCTGGAGCCAACCACCTGCCCATTTACCATTATTCGATTCGATACCTGAATAGATGCTGTTTTGAGTCCGTATACCGTACTGGCAGCCACGTTATCCATCTCAATTCGTAGTCTGTAGGTCACCATACCCTTCGTAGGCATCAGTTGCGACCATGATCCCGGTACCTGAATCATTGCTGCTGTTAATTTTTCCCCCGCAGTAGCAGGGATCAAATCTTGCTGAGTTAACAGCTTGTCAGGGTACAGCTCCCATTCGCCATCCAGCGGGAGCACTCCGTTCTCCGCGAACTCCCACGAGGTCAGATCCAGCACGCCGCTCGTTGCGACGGGGATATGCTCTTTGGGCATAGACACATAGGTCAGGAAAATTCCGTAGGCAGCAACCAGCAAAAATATGGTAATACATGCAGCGGTAGCTTGTTTTCTCATCGGTTGTTCCACTCAGCCTTTTCCCTCGTCTGTTGAATCAGCAGCACGGTCTCTGCCTCCAGCTCAGCTCCCAACTGATGGCATACCGCTTGCTCCAACTGGGAGCCTACGCGATGGGCCTCAGATCGATTGCCCATGTCCAAATGCAGTCGGATCAGCTCACGTCCGTCCTGTTCGGAATCAGGAATCAGCTCCAATATGCGCTGCATGCTATCGACAGCAAAGCTGGCATTGTCTTGCTTGCGGAAATGCGCATGCCATACACGAAGCGCTCGAATATAGGCTCCTCTAACCTCCAGCTGTCTGGGCTCCGCCCATCTGAAGTCACAGGCGTCCATATAATCACCTTTGTACATCTGATTCATTTGGTCATAGAGCTGTACATCCATCTCTATAGCAGTTGTATTCCTAGTCAGGTGATCTGACTGGATGCCAGGCAATTTGAATTGGCTTATCAATTGCTTGAACTCAGCGACATCTAGTGTCATTCCATCCCATTCAGCCACAAAGCCCTGATGAACCTTGTGTATACGGATCGGAATATGATGATCTGTCAGGGTCTTGCGTAAATAGGACAGGCATGTGTACAGATACGTCTTCGCCTTATTCAGGTCATAGCCTGGCCAGATGGCTTCCAGAATAGCCGCCGTGCTTAAGGATTCCCCTTCAACGTGAATCAATAAAGCGCACAGCTCCTTTTCCTTCTTCGTCTTCCAGGACAGCACTCTGCCTCCGTTACCCGGCAGCCTGATCTGGAATCCACCCAGACATTGAATGGCAGCAGACGAATTCTCGATATGTCCAGCTTGGGGTGGGTTGGGGGACGAGGAGCTGAGCGAAGAATGGGACATGGAATACTGAACACGAGTAACAGCATTCTGCAATCGGTCTGGTGTAAAGGGCTTCAGCAGATAGTCAATCGACTGAATCTCGAATGCTTCCACGGCATATTCTGCATGAGCTGTCGTGAAGATGATCGGCATCTGTGGGATCATTTGTCTAATCGCTCGGGCTACCTCCATCCCGTTCATGCCTGGCATCCGGTTGTCCAAAAACACGGCATCAATAGGGCTTTCTCCTCCGTTGCTCTGAAGTGTCCGTATTACCTCAATAGCCTCGACAGGGTTCATATACCGTCCGACCACCTGCACATTTCCGAGCTGTCCCAGCAATATTTCAAGCAAATCGAGTGCATCTTCTTCATCATCAATCAGCATCACACGAATCATCGAGGTGTTCTCCTTAGCAGCTATAGTAACTATTAATATGAACGAGTGTAACCTGCTTGGCTGATCGCGTCCACACAATTCAAGCATAAAATTCCAGTCTCAAGCCGTAGGGGCCTTGATTCTCTTCTTGGAGTGTAGCCCTGATGTGCGATATGATAAGAAGCATAATTCAGGTTCTTACATACAGGGGGGCATCTTGATGGTCAAGCCAGCCATTGTCGACAATGTCATTCGCACACGTACCAAGCTGCGCCGGGATACGCTCATCTCGGTGCTGGAAGAGTTCGATGAGAAGCTTATGGAGCTGGATCGGGAGAAGCGAGCTGAGAAATACCGTAAAATGATGCAGACGCCGTTCTCTTTCTTCCGGGGAAGTGCCTATCTGTTCTACTATGATGCTACACGTCATTATTTTCCCTATCACACATCGGTAGAGCAGCCGACATGGATTCAGGGCGATCTGCACTTTGAGAATTTCGGGGCCTTCTGTGATGAATCCGGCCAGATTGTGTATGATGTGAATGATTTTGATGAAGGCTACATCGGCTCCTATCTGTATGATGTACTGCGGATGTCTGCAAGCATTGCGCTGGTCTGCCGTCAGCTCGGTTACGACCAGGAGCGCCAGCTCGCCATGCTGGAGCACTATGCATTGGCCTACTACAAGCAGATTCGCCGTTATGCCAAGCACAAGGCGGACCCTGGCAAGTTCGTGATGGACAAGCAGCACGCCAAGGGCTTGATCCGCAAGCTGCTTCGCAAGCTGGAGAAGCGTCAGCAAGGGCATTTTCTGGAGAAGGTGACCGCCGTCATGCAGACCGATCGGGTGTTCCTGGAGAATAGTGAACTGGTCGTGCCGACGCCAGAAGAACAGGAGCAGTTGGAGAGTGCTTGGCCGATGTATCTGTCCACACTTCGCTCTTCCATAGAAGAGACAGGGTACTATCGGATCAAGGATGTTGCGATCAAGCATGGCTCAGGTACGGCTTCCATTGGGCTGGATCGGTATTACGTTCTTATTGAAGGGGGTCAGAGTCAGCGGGGAGAGGATGACATCGTGCTGGAGGTCAAGGAGGTACGCGTGCCCGTGCCGGCGTATTTTCTGCCTTATGCCGAATTGTTCTGGGATAGCTTCGATCAGCAGGGTAAGCGGGTGACCGCGACTCAGCAGGCGATGCATCACAAGGCAGATCCTTACCTCGGTTACCTGACGTTGGAGGACAGAGATTTCTACGTGCGGGAGCGCTCACCTTACAAGAAGCGACTCAAGCTGGAGCAGATTCAGGATACGGAGGATATGGCTGACATCTTGTCCGCTATGGCGTGCCTGACCGCCAAGATGCATGCCCGGGCCGATGCGGATGTGGAGCAGGGGGTTCTGGGCTACCATAGCGAGTATGCCATCTATGAGGCAATGGGCAACAGTCCTGAAGGCTTCGTGAAGCACATCTCTCGCTGGGCCTTCGGCTATGCGAATCAGGTGGAGCAAGACTATCAGCTATTCTGCGAATGGGTCGAGAGCTTATAGACGATCCCCTATACTGATAGTGATAGTGAATAGTCACGTCTCGGAAGTCGCTCATCTGTTCCGAAGAACAGCACAACCTACCGAGCTACCAACCTTTAGCCGTGGGTTTCTATAATTCAATCATAAGAAGCTTATCAGCCTATGGAGGCATGGATAAGCTTCTTTTAACTATATATAAATTCTATAATTGGTATAATTTTGCGAGATACTCGTAGAGAAGGTATAATGAGAATGTTGGTATATACATATAATTTCCATTACATCATAAAAAAAGAAAATGGGAAAGGAGGATTCCGTTGCATACAGCTACAATTCGGACAGAGGTCAGGGATTATCTGCTGGAGCATGATCTGAACATGAGTGAGTTCGGCGTGGCGGCGGGTCTGAATCCAGGTACGGTGAGCGGCATTGTGATGACGAACCGTTCGATCTCTGTACACCAGATGGACTGCATTACCAAAGCGATGGATAAGCCGGAGGACTATTTCTACAGTCGATATGTACAAGAGTACATGCGGGATACCCCTTTGAATTGGCGGAGGGTCAAGCCTTTCTTGCAGCGTTGTATGGAGCTTCATAGACTAGATTGCATGGAACAGGTTGTAGGCATACTTATGGAGAATGTAACCTACTATGCTCCGCTGGTGTTCGAGCTGGCTGAGGATTTTTTTGGGCGGAACAGTATGAGGCAGCGGCACTATTATATAAGAATATAGCATTTAGCGAGAAGAACCAGCATTCCGAGCGATTGGCAATATGTCAGTACAGGCTGTTCAAGATTCGGATTGGCGATGATCAGATACAGAATTTGAAGGCGGCTGTGGAGTTTGGTCCATATGCCGAAAGACTAGGTGAACTGGAGCAACTCGACGCCCTGAAGGATCTGGCGAACCTGTATCGTTCGTTGGGGCACTGGGATACGGTCTTTGAACTGGCTCAGGACATGGGACAGAAGGCGAGAATTCAGTATGAGTTGAAGCATAGATTGGAACGAGGGGATTCAGATTCTAATTATCAACTGAGTAGACCTTATTTCTTTTATATAGCTTATTCCCACTTTCTGATTGCAAGTGCAAGCGATGAGAAGGGTGACTATGATCAAGGTCTCAGGCATATACAAGCTTATGCCAATTTGAGCTGGGTGAAGGAACAGGATGGGGATACTAAGCAGTGGATTGATTCATTTCAGCAATGGGCCAAAGTTAATACCTGTGTAAATCGCTTAATGGCTGGAGATATCAGTGTACTCCCGGAGTATGTTGATTACATGGAAGGAAAGAAAGAAGTGTTTGCAGAGCTTTTGAATGTGGTAGAAGCCGCCAATAGGCATAATATAAATATTGATTATATCCTGGAACGGTTTGAACATCAGCTTTATCGGGATGAGCGTGTAGAGTCGGATGATATTTATTCAAATCAGGTTCTTACGGAGCAAGCTGCTCGCTTTTGGTATAAGCTTGCGAAGTATAGATTTAATAGGAAAGATTATGATAATGGCTTTAAAAGTTTGTTATTTTCTTTGATAATAACGAGTAAAATCAATCATAGAATGCTTATGATGAATTGCATTGGGTTATTTGAGGGGCACAGAGCCTTTTCAAAACCAGAGATTCAGGAGCAGTATGAGAGTTTGATAAGAAAGGTGTGGATGGTGCATGATGAGAAGGATGGTTTCTTTCTTCGTGATAATTAGTTTGCTATTGGTAGGGAGTTTACCTTTCTATTCTTCAGATGCAGGATCAACAAACCAATTTTCAATAAAGTTTCAGCCTCAAGATCATATCGGTGGGGGGTAACTTATTCTCTTGGATTCGAAAAGTTAAAATGAGTAATTAGGTATTAAATTTAAAGTGCAATGCATATTTGAGACTTTTAGATCATTTGCAACATCAGACGTGAAGACACAGTATAACGCTCTGATACGAAAGGTGTGGGAAGGGAATGATCAAGAAAGCAGCGTATTGCTTAGTAGTTCATAGTTTCAGCCTTGCCTGTATTCTAACTTTAATAGAACACAATCATCTACTTAAGGGCATTCAAGTTATGGGCCGTGTTGGTGGATTTTAGTTGAAAATAGAGATGCAAAACAATCCCTGTATGTAGCAACCGCTAAAAGAGCAGTCAGCTTTTAAGGTAAGGATAAGGAATAGACCGCTATTCAATACATGAGCGTCTATTCCTTTTTGTATTTACCAGCAAGTTTCATAACCAAAAGTTGAGGAATTAAATTTAAAAGGCTAACAAATATTAAAAATTGGTATGGGTACAGAGGTTTGAAATAGCTCCCCCACCTTTCGTTCCCGCTCATCTCGCTAATCAAATGAAAAGAAATTATTAACGATAATACATTTCCAATAATAATAAAAATAAAGGATTTTGAAGTACTATTTAATTTGCCAAGTAAGGCAAGAATTGAAGTCACTACCACTGCAATTAAATAGCCCAACATAGTATGATTCGAAAAGTCTTGGTACATTGAGAAATAAACGAAAGGAATACAGTAAAAACAGACAATCAGAAAACTAATTACAATATTCTTCACATTGATCACCTCACTTTATAGCCATAATTTTTATGCAATATCAAAGAATATCCGAAATTAAGGATTAAACTTATGGCTCTCAAGTAGAAGTAAATCTACTAATGATATACGTGTAAGTCCAGCGGTGGCTTGAAGATCGAATAACAAAATAATGACTCATGATAATGTGTAGTGGATAAGAATAGGCAGAGAAGAGTGAAGTATCCAACCGATTTACCTCCTTCGTTAGGAGTTATTGTGCAACCGGAGTTAATATAAACTTTCTCGAAAAAATGCCCAAACTTCCATAACGATTAGGATAGTCTGGGTATAATAATTGTTTAATTATTGAAATATAGACCTGAAAGTCTCTTCGTATAAATGTACATCTTCTTCTACAATTATTGCCCGCCTGAGCGTCCCTTTTTCCTTCTAATCATCAGTAACGTCCCCGCAACAATTCCAACCCCTGCGGAAGAGAGTATTACAATGGTGCCAGTATTTGTGGCTCTCGGTGTAGATGACGAGCTGTATGCCGGACTACCACCTGATCTTGGCTCATAAGGATCGGCATCGGCATTGCTCGCATCAACCTCGGCCTGGTAAGCATCCACCATTTCTTTGAACTCATGTATGTTGTACACTACAAATGGCTTTAAATCGGTCAATGCGCCACTTTCTCTCAGGAGAACAACGACATCCTTTCCCTCTATGCGAGAGACAAGGGAGACAAGGGTTAGCCGATCATCATAGATCAGCTTGCTGTTCTCATCAATACCGATCAGTTGCTCAGCCTTTGCCAGGTCACTGGCTAATGTAAAGTCATCATACCCCGCAACAATTTCTGTCCCTTCCAGATTGGTAAATACGATGCCGTTACTTACATCATTGCTGCTGATGGGAAAGACATAACCAATAAAGTCGAGAATCTCATCTGCTTGCTGGATAGGTCCATTGGGCAGCGAGTCTCCCTCAACTATGTATTGCTTCATCCCCTCACCAAGGATAACTTCCTTTGCATTTTCCGAATTGAGATTAAATTCCCCGTGAGCCACTAATGAGTTCTTGAATCGATTCAAATCCTGTCGGATCGCCTGTTCTACCTCCGCAGGTATTTGATCTGAGGCGAGCGCTGATAGGGGAAACAGGAATACACAGGCTAATGCTATACCCAAGGTTCTTCTAAATAACATTGTAATTCCTCCCGTTTTCTAGAGTAAGAGCAGCCCTAACTTTGTGTTGATGGCTGCTCGATCAATAGAACGAAATGAAATTGATACAATTATTGCCCGCCTGAGCGTCCCTTTTTCCTTCTAATCATCAGTAACGTCCCCGCAACAATTCCAACCCCTGCGGAAGACAGTACTGCAATGGTTCCAGTATTTGTGCCTCTTGGTGTGGATGACGAGCTGTATGCCAGACTACCACCTGATCTTGGCTCAGAAGGATCGGCATCGGCATTGCTCGCATCAACCTCGGCCTGGTAAGCATCCAGCATTTCTTTGAACTCATGTATGTTGTACACTACAAATGGCTTTAAATCGGGTAATGCGCCACTTTCTCTCAGGAGAACAACGACATCCTTTCCCTCTATGCGAGAGACAAGGGAGACGAGGGTTAGCCGATTATCATAGATCAGCTTACTGTTCTCATTAATACCGATCAGTTGCTCAGCCTTTGCCAGCTCACTGGCTAATGTAAAGTCATCAGAACCCCCAATAATTTCTGTCCCTTCCAGATCAGTTCGTACGATGCCGTTACTTTCACCATTGCTGCTGATGGGAAAGATATAACCAGTAAATTCGAGAATCTCATCTGCTTGCTGGATAGGTCCATTGGGCAGTGAGTCTCCCTTAACTATATAACGCTTCATCCCCTCTCCAAGCATGACTTCCTTAGCATTTTCGGAATTGAGGTGAAATCCCCCGTGAGCCACTAATGAGTTCTTGAATCGGTTCAAATCCTGTCGGATCGCCTGTTCTACCTCCGCAGGTATTTGTTCTGAGGCGAGCGCTGATAGGGGAAACAGGAATACACAAGCTAATGCTATACCTAAGGCTTTTTTCAACATGCTATTTCCTCCCTTTTTTTATTTTACATATATGCTGTGAATCGTTGAGTTCCAGTAGAAATCCGAGTTGTCATTAAACTCATCATAAGCCAGTACATTATTAGTGATTGCGTTCTGTGCAGGGTCTTTGTAATAAATGTCCCATTTCCCAGTCTCGGAGTGGTTGTAGTGACCACGAATAACAACCATATGTCCTAATTCAGAGTCTTTTTTCCAATTAATGTGTGCCAGGATAGGCTGATTGTTTGATATTTGAGAGATGACTTTACCGAAGGGCAGATTGCCACTGATCCGAGTTGCGCTGATTTTAGCCCAGTCTAAGACACGAATCACCTCTTGATCTGAGGCACCCGCATTTATTGTGCTGCCTTTTATATATTTGACGATTTGAGATTGACTTTTGTTGCCACCAAGATACTCAATGACCATTTGCGAAGAAGCTGCCCAGCACCACTTGGTTTTCTCTTGCTTGTAAGTAGGAATATCTAATAGCATGTAGTCTACATAATTTGGTGAGATTACTCTTTCTGTCTCGACATCCGCTGCTAATATCAATGAGGGTGTGGCCACTAGTGATAGTGTTACGACAAATGCAAGAACGGTATTTAAGAATCTGCTTTTATTCATGCCCTTTGCTCCTTCATCTAATGATTTTTGCTAATGAATTCGGTAACAATACTCTCTTGTACTTCGGTTCATTGATGACTGTGAGAATAACCTTGGTAAGTGGATGACCCTCCTTTTTAGATAATAAATTTATATGTAGCATATATGCATATTTCCAGTGTAACTCTTTGGATAAATGATATATATACCCATTACTAGGATGAATTGCAATCATTGTGAGGACAAATCGAGGACATACCAAGGACACAATATTTTCCAAAAATATAGAGAGGCTTATTTTTTTCATAACCCCTTACCTTGAAGGCTAACAAGGAGGGATGAGGCCATGATGACAGGTATCCTATATCAGATCGAGAAGGAACGGCAGCAATTGCATAAGCTTCAGTCACTATTCGGTATGCGTGATGAATGTGTGCTGATTCAGTCCATGCGGCTCGATGAATTGATTAATCAGTATTATAGAGAGAAGGGTCTGGAGCAGTCTTAATCCTCGTTCCCCTAGTAGAAGATAGAAGAGCTCCGTATATATGTCTAAATTAGTAAGCCCACAGATATTGTCATGTGAATACAAAATAGAGATTAATATAGCTGATAGTGAACTTGAACACACGTGGTTTGTCACGAATATGGAGGAGAGGCCGGGATGAATATTGCTCTATTTACGGATGAGGAAAGCATAATTCAGTTTTTCAAGTATCTGTTGGCGAAAGTTCCTTTCTCGATATATCCAATAGAAAGTTTGAATTCTTCGATATGTAAGAGCTATAGCTATGTGATCGTGGGAGCAACGCAGATCTATGAGGAGCATACGAAGAAGCTTCATGAAGTTCTAGCATGTGGGCCCAAAGTATACTTGGCGACTTATAAAGAAATGACCAAGAGCGAAGAAGAGCATATCGAGCAGCTTGGCATAAGCGGCATTCTAAAGGTGCCTGATTATCGGCTTTTACAAGAGAATGATAGTCATTGGGGTCAGGTCCTGACTCAATTGGCCTGTTCAGTACATACAGCAAGTGAGAATAACGATACTGTACCCGTGCCTGTGCTCGTGGAAATTGGACGAGATACGTGGTACCACCCCGAACAGCTGTGGGTGCAGTCTGATGGAGTGAAGAGGGATTTAACAGAGAAGCAGGCGAAGCTTTTGCAGTATTTTCTGGATCATGAAGGAGAAGTAGTGACCAAGTATGAGCTGGCGGATTACATATGGGGAGGGTATATCAAGCCGGAGGGGATTCCGAAGTTCATAGCTCGGCTGAAGGAGAAGCTTGGCCCTGCGGGAGCTCTCATTACTTCTAGGGCTATAGGTGGGTTTCTGTATATCCGTGATTCGTGATTCTTGAGCTGTACAAATGTGCAGAGTGTGGCACCCAAAGCCATACTTGAAGTGTAACAGGCACGAGCTATGGGCGGAATAAGTTCAATCGTTCCTGCAGGTCCTTTAAAATTTCCTCTGGTGCCTCTCTGATCTTCATATCTTTACCCAAGAAAAGTAGCCAACTGGTCCATTCGCTTAATTCTTCGGAATGATGAACAGGGATGAACGTCTCTAGAGTGGCTGTAGTCTGGTAAGGATTCGTATAGAATAGGGATACCTTTAAGGGATGATACTTTTTGAACTGGGCAATCGCCGCTGGACCAAGCTCCAGGACAAGATTAGTTGCCTCTTTCTCTTTATTTAGTTTCTCTAGAATCTTTTTCTTACTTATTCTAATTTTCACACGGTATGGTTCAACATCTGTGAGGTTGTCGATAGGAATCATCCGTCTCTTCTCCTCATGTAGGTCATAGCCTTCAATGAACCACAGACTTTTCTCACGATACAAACGCAAGAGGTAGATGGGATAAGACCTTATTCCCTTCTCTTCCTGAATGGAAATCAACAGATAACTGTCAACAAGCAGGACTCGGATGAGCTTGTCCAACATAGGGTGGGGGAGGTCAGACAAATCCAGGAGATCGGGATTGTTAGGATTGGTCCCTTCGAACAGCAGAATTTGATTTAACAGCACCAGGTCATCCTGCTGATTGTCTGACAGGAGGCCAAGTAACTTTTCGGCCAAAGATTGACGACTCTTCAAATAGGGGAGCTGTTGATTTCTCGTGGCCATAAAAGCAATAAAGAGAGCTTTGATCTCATGATCGGTAAATTGAACGTTAGGCAAGACGGAGTTGTTCATCACAAAATATCCCCCATCCCTTCCTACCTCAGCGACAAGTGGCACTCCCATCGCTTCAATTTCTCTGACATCCCTAATCGCTGTCGAACGTGAAATGTTGAATTCGAGCATGATTTCAGAAATGGTAAAATGGGCACGATTATTGATATACCGCATCATGGTATTAATTCGTTCAACTTTTTTCATGCGGCCTCCCTAAACAGTATCACTTTTTGACATGGTTTAAGGCTATTATAAGACCATCAAGTGAAAACACAAAGTCATTTGATCAATCCAAAGCAGAGGTAGGTACTGAATATGGCAGAGTACACTTTAGAAGAAAAAGACAGCTTTATCGTTGTTGGTCTGGGTACGGAGCTTAAGAGCAATTACACAGACTATGCAGGCATTAACAAGGAAAAGTCAGATTTCTGGCATGCCGTCCAGCAGGATGGAAGGCTCGCTACTTTAAAAGCTATAGCCACGAATGACTACGTGTTTGTTGTGAATGAAGCCGTGAATAACAAGATGATGCACTATGCTGGTGTCATGTCAGAGGCCACCCTGCCCGAAGAAGAGTCAAGAGTTATCCAATTTCCCAAGGGGTACTACGTAGTAGTTAAAGGGGAAGCACAGACAACCGAAGAGTTGAGCAATCAGCTCTCGGGCATTGCTTTTGGTCAGGTCTTACCTGAGGCCAAGGATGTTGCCTATGTTGGTGGGCCCAATGCAGCCGTGCAGATGGGAGAGCGAAATGGATTGGTGTATGGTGAAATGTGGATTCCGGTCGTTAAGAAATAACACTTCAAAAAATAATAGGTGGGATGAAGATGTCCTATATCGTTGATTTCAAGCATGTGTCTACCGTTGGTCTAGAGTCTTCGCCAGTAGCTGAAGCGTTAGCTGGTCTGCGTGCGAATGAAGCTCGTTACTTTATGAACAAATATAAGCATGAATTTACGGTCGTACCAGCGAGCGAATCCCGTGACACTATTGATTATGTGAATCAGATTTTGAAGCAAGAACGTGATATTGAATTTGCGGCTAGACCTTTAGAGACATCACGCTTTCGAGTAGAGAATATCGACTGGGCTTATGTCTTCTTTGAGGACGGTCTTGAAGTTAACGTCTTGTATACGGTGGACGAGTCCAAGAAGCGTGCCGTTGGTTTTAAGCTGTCTGAGGGGATGGAGATCCCTAAGGAGCTAGAGGGCAAATTTAAATTTGCTCGGCAAAAGTCCAAGCTTGCAGGAACGATTCGAGGCTCATTTTTTGTCATTAAAGGGGAATATTAAAGTCAGCGCATGTGGAGCAGCTCAGCCATAAATACAACTTGTTCAATCAGGATTGTCTCATACACTCCAATGAAGCAAATCCTGATTGAGCAAAAAAGACGATGTCAATGAGGGCCGTTCTGCAAATCAATCAGTTGACTATTAATCCGGATTGTGTGGTTATTCTCCCATTCCACATCCGCCTGATCTTGCCTTCTCTCATAATAAAGGTGCTTCTTGAACCAAAGTGGCCCTTGTTGCTCGGCTAAAATCCCATAGGTGCCCATAGCGCCCGCGTCCATTTTATAAATATGTATGGTATATGCCCGATCTGGGGACAACGAAGTAGTCATCAGCTCTTTGTGTCCTGAGAACATGTTCGTGAATGAGACCACAATGAGTAAAGCGAATAGTAGTAGGAACGAAAGAATGGTAGATAACCAGCTCCTTAACCTTGCGAACCGGCTGGATGTATCTTGAAAACTGAGGATGGACACAAGGAAAACTATAGTAGCAGAAATAAGAGTCACGTAGTTAGGTGGGGTGATGACCCACTGATTATACATACTGGAATAGAGCGAGTATAACGATATCGTAATTAAGATAAAGACCAAGATAAGTGCAAGCCAACTAAGCCTTCTTACCATTATTCAATCACCTCAACGAATGAATTAACGAAGATTAAATCTAACTAAGTCTACAAGTGTGATCTTGCAGGAACAGTAAGTATCTCTTATTACTTCTAGAGTCATTGGCGGGTTCCTGTATTTCCGTAAGAATCGAGAAGCCAGAACCTTCTGGCTTGGCGCTTGTGCTATAATTAAAGTAATTCAATTTGGAGGTGGCGAGGATGAGGTGGGAAGAGGTTCGAGAACAGTTTCCTAATGAATGGGTCGTCTGTGAGGCGCTGAAATCCCGCTCGGAAGATGGATTTTGGCTTGTTGATGAGGTTGCGATTATTGATCGATTTGATGATTCTGCAATTGCCATGAAGCGCTATTATGAATTGCATAGAGAGCAGCCCCATCGAGAATATGGCTTCTTTCACACATCCCGTGAGAAGTTGGAGCTTCGTGAGAAATGGGCAGGGGTACGGGGGCCTAGATGAACATAGACGTTAGGCACGGGTTACCATTTATACAAGTGACGATTTGTTATCGTGGTGCAGAACTTCATCTGGGCAATGTACTCCTCGATACAGGATCTGCTGGATCAATTTTCAGTGCGGACGCAGTAGACGCTATTGGAGTCAAGATTGAGCCGGGTGATTTTCTTAACAAAATCAGAGGCGTGGGTGGGGTAGAGGTTGTGTACTCCAAGTATTTCGATTTTGTGAAAGTAGGAGAGATTGCCTTACCAGCGTTCGAAGTGGAGATTGGAGACATGAATTATGGTATGGAGATAGACGGTATACTGGGGTTTGATTTTATCCACTTAGCTGGACTGATAATTGATTCGAAGAATTTGACCTTGCTGACAAAAGATTAGTACGCAATCTCTCAATACTTCCTGTATAAATTTTGAGCCAATTTCTACGTTTGTGATCGAGATCAAATACGTTTTCTCCTTTTTGTGCTATGTTACATGGACAGCGAGAATTCAGGCAACCGCCTTTCGGGTTAACCCGGTCGGGTTGCTTTTTGTTGTTGGACAGAAAGGAGAGCTGACCTATGGATAGCTGCCAGCATTGCAGTGACGCACTGTGTACACGTAAGGTTCCGATTTTTGCATCATTGACAGATGAAGACCTTGGCAAGATTAGCAAGATGGTCAAGCATCGTAAATATAAAAAGGGCAATGCACTCATTCTGGAGGAGCAGCCTTCGGAGACGCTGTTTATCGTTAGGAAGGGCTATGTTAAGCTTCTGAAAATTACTGCACTGGGCAAGGAGCAGATTCTGCGGGTGCTGTCCACAGGGGATTTCTTCGGGGAGCTAAGTATATTCAACAGCGAGGAGACCAGCAATTTTAGCGCCTATGCGCTGGAAGACACGGATATTTGCTTGTTGACCAAAAGCGACATGCAGCAGATCATTCAGGAGAATCCGGATATCTCCTTCAAGCTGCTCCAAAGTATTACAAGACGGCTCGCAGCCACCGAGAATCTGGCTCAAAGTCTAGCTACGAACGATCCCGAAATACGTATTGCTTATATGATTCTGGAGCTCGGTCATAAATATGGCCGTCCTGATCGAGATAAGCTCATCATTCACCTGCCGTTGTCACGGGAGGAGATGGCCAACTATGTAGGGGTCACACGGGAAACGATCAGCCGTAAATTCAGGAAATTCGAGCAGGACGGCATCATTGAGATCAACGGCACCAGAGAGATTGCAATCCGTGATATGCAGAGATTGAATGCGTATGTGGACTGAATCGTGAATAGATTAAAAGTTAGATGCAACGCATGAAGTTGAAGAGAAGGGGTTCCCCGTTTCTCGGTATGTGGTTACAGAGAGAAGCGGGGAATACAGAAGCTATTCAGGAGCTATCTTTTATATTATGGAAATCACCTGTAGCCTTCATGATATGAACGCTAGTCATTGTATTGGACCCTATTGCTCAAGCGGCAGGAAGTGACTCTTGTCATCGCCGCACACGGGACATACCCAATCCTCGGGGAGATCCTCGAAGGCTGTACCAGGCACGATATCCTCATCAGGATCACCTACAGCCGGATCATAGATATAACCGCAAGGCTGGCAAATATACTTTTTCATATATAACATCTCCTTCTTTTATGGTACTCGCCCTACTACATAACTCAATCAATTATGAAACTCGATCTATTGCGTAACTTAATCAATAACGGAATCTGATATCAGCGCACTTAACATCAAATAGACTAGATGGAATGCACCTGTAATCCAGCTTCTTCAAAACTTAGGCCTTGCTCTATAGCTGTCTTATAAGGCAAAGCTGCACTTACATTATCGAAAATGATCGCCCCGCAAATCGAGCCATCCCTCACAAACACACGAGTATATGTCTCTGTATCCGAGCGGCGTCCACTATGGTCACACTGCTGCTCATCCACCTGTCCAATGGAGACGAGCGGCATGTCAAAGGCGCCCGACACCGTCATAGGAATCGGTCTTGTGTAGACAGCCATGTCATCGGCCATATTCGTACCAGCAACTCTTCCCTGCTCCATGGCACTATTCCACAAGCCCTCTACCTTACCCTGACACTCAGCTGCATCGCCTGCGGCATAGATATTCTGTGAACTAGTCTGCATCTGCTCATTCACGATAATGCCTGTATTTACTTCAAGGCCGCTCTGTCGTGCCAGCTCTACATTAGGGATTACGCCAATCGAATACACGACATGCACGCATGGCACGATCGAGCCATCTGCTAGCTCTACCCCCTCTACTGAGTTCGTGCCCACAATGCTTCGTACGGCTTGCCCCAGCCTTACTTCATTACCTGTCGCCTGAATGCGCTCTGCCAGAATCGTACTAGCTTGCTCATCCAATTGACGTGTCATCAGTCGTGGAGCTTGCTCTATAATCGTCACGGGATGGCCGGCTTGAATCAAAGCCCAAGCGGTCTCTACTCCCTGGATGCCACCTCCAATTACACATACGGAATCTCCGCTATGCAAGGACTGCTTCAGTTGATCTGCGTCATTTCGGGTGCGGATATGATGCACTTGGGGCAGGGACGCACCCCGCAGCTCTAACGCCCGGTTCGTGGCACCGGTACAGAGGAGGAGCTTGTCGTACTTCACATGCTCTTCCTTCCCGGTCAGGATCGTGTTGTTTAGTGGGTCGATGGAAGTAATAGGCGTCTCGGGATAATAAGCGATCTGGTTATCGCGGAACCATTTTTCCTTTTTGATGAGAACCTTGTCACTGTGCAGATCGGTGAATAGCCCTTTGGATAATTTGACCCGGTTATAGGGAAGACCGGATTCATTGCCGTAGATCGAAATGGTAGCCCCCGCGAGTCGATCACGAATCGCTTTCGCGGCACAGATGCCAGCCACTCCCCCTCCGACAATGACGAAATGTTGCTCGGACATAATTACTTCTCCTTCCATATGGCCCACAGCTATTTTGTATTTTGCTTGTATTTTTGTATTTGTGTATGTCTGCATTTCTGTATTGCCTGTGATTGACGTCTGACCTTAGATGGCGCTCAGCAGCAGATCCGACACGAAGTTGGCTGCATGCTTGATTTTTTGTACTTTCACCTCATCATTGGGGGCAAACCGTACGCGAACCGGGAACTCTACATGGGTCATACCGGTTGTCTTGATGACATTGGAGGTGCTCTGTACGTCCATATTGGTGGCATTCAAGTAATCCTGCACGACTTCAATCGCCTCGCCGCTCCATCCATAAGAGCCAAAGGCTGCCGCAAGCTTGCCCTCCAGATTCATATCCGCGAGCTGCTTCAGGAGACTCTCCAGCTTGCCGGTCATGTCTGCATACTTGGTGGAGCTGCCGATCCATACTGCGTCAGCGGCTGCAATGCTATTCAGTACATCCTGCTCATTCGCCTTGTCGATGTCCCACAGCTCGACGCTGATCTGATTGTGCTCGAAGGTGTCCTTTAACATATTGGCAATCTTCTTGGTGTTGTTCTTGAGCGTCGTATATACGATAGCGACCTTCTTGTCCTCCGTCGTCTCGGTGCTCATGTCTGCATACAAGGAGATGAAGTTATTAATATTGTGGCGCAGGATATACCCGTGTGACGGGGCAATCATCTGGATGTCCAGATCCTTGACCGCCTCAATCAGTGTCCGAACATATCTTCTGTGTGGGTGAATGATGGCCTTGTAGTAACCAATGAAGTCTTCTGTGACATCAAATCCGGCCTCGTCGGCGAACAGGCTGTTTACCGCTACGTGTGTACTGAAAATATCGCAGGGGAACAGGATCTTATCCTCCAGGCAGTAGGTAATCATCGTTTCCTCGGTATGGAGGTAAGGTGTCTCCTTGAACAGGAGTGTCTTCCCGCCAATGTCGAGCGTGTCTCCATCCTTGACGACCAGATAGGAACGGTGCTGTAGCTTGTACATTTGTTGAATCTCGGGTACGGCGACCTCGGTGCAGACAATCGTGGCATTGACGGCTCGAGCAGCCAGTGCAGCTAGCCCACCAGAGTGATCCGGCTCCGTATGATTGATGACAATGTATTGGATATCGAGGGGATCGATAAGTCCTGTAATATGCTCAGCGAATTCTCTGCCGAATTCCATGTCCACCGTGTCGATTACGGTAGGCTTGCCTGTCTTCAACAAATAAGAATTATAGGTTGTGCCCTTCGTCAGCAGCAGTCGATGGAAAGGCACCTCACGATCATCAATTTTCCCGACCCAATAGATATCCTTGCTGATCTCAAATCCTGGTTTCATATAGCGATGACCTCCTGAGTGAAATGTAAGAACAACTTCATTGTAGTCCTTGAAGGCCGCTGAAGAGAGGACCCCGGTCAAGCGATAATGGAATCTGAGTGCTTGTATCATGTGATTACAATCCTTGTTTCCGAGATGGGTATGGGTATGGAATACTGCCAGCTGCATCAATTACTGCACGCAAAAAAGCCCCTTGATCTCCAATTGCTTGAAGGCCAAAGGGCTAAGAGAAACCAATATCAGCGATAGGGGGATACGAGCCTCCCCTATTTATGCTGCCTATCTGGTTGTCTATATATGCAGAGCTACCCTGGCTACAGCTGGAAACGCTCCAATTGACGGTGCATCTCAGCACTGATATCCCGGAGTTCCTTGACCTTGCCAGAGGCTTCCTCGAAGGACCGCTGCTGCTCGGCTGCAGATGCCGTAATCTCTTCACTGCTGGCGGCAGACTGCTCCGTAATGGCACTGATGTTCTCAATAGCCGTCTGTACCAGAATGCTGAGCTCATGCGATTGCTGCATCTCCTCCGCTACGTTCCGGATTTGCAGGCTGATTCGCTCGACGCTGTCGCCGATCGAGGAGAAGGTCTGGCCTGTCTGCCCGGTAGCCGCTTCCTGCTCTGAGGATAGAGTGATGCTATTCGTTACCGACTGTTTCACCTTGTCCATGGCGGCTGTGATCTCCGTAATAGCTGTGTAGATATGCTGTACGGATTGCTCCGATTGCTCAGCAAGCTTCTTCACCTCACTGGCGACGACGGTGAATCCACGTCCGGCCTCACCAGCGCGTGCGGCTTCAATCGAGGCATTGAGTGATAGGAGTGTCGTCTGGGCAGCTATGTCGGATACGAAGGCCGTCATTTCCTTGATCCGAACCGTACTGCCCTCCAGCTCCTGGAAGGTCTGCTCCATCTCAGCCATTGCCCTGCGATTGACCTCACTCAGCCGCTGCTGCTCCTGCATGACCGTGCGGCCTGCGGTTACGGTACCTAGTACCTCATTGCCATAATGCACGGATTCGGTGGTAGCCTGCAGATTGCTCTGGAAGGTCTGCTGCATCCGATCCACGACCGATACCGTCTCGCTCAAATCCTCCGCAATCTTCTGGCTGCCTTGAGACAGCTCTTCCGTCGTGCGTGTCACCTGCTGCACGATGGCCTGCATGGTCTCATTGCCACGATCAATATCCTGTGCCATTGAATCCACACGATACCCGGCTGCACTGATGGATTGGATCATCTGGCGTATGCTGTCGATCATCTGACGGAAGGAGACATTCAGCTCAGCGAGCTCATCCTTGCCCTGTGCAGGTGGTAGCTGGACCTTGAGGTCACCTTGAGCGATTCGACTGGCGGCATCCTTCAGGGTCTGAATACGTCCAGCCAGCTTGCGCGAAGTATAGATGTTGAACAACGTGCTTGCAATGAGAAGGACGAGTGCGCCTGCAAGCGCGAGCTTCCAGGTGTTCTGGATGTCGTTCTCCAATGTAGCGGTGAAGGTATCATATTGTTCACGAGTCAGCTCATTCAGCATGTAGATATCGTTCTGAATGCCTTTGACCCGGGAGCTATAACGCTTGGCTTCCGAGCTATTCATCTCCGCCATCGCTTGGGTGGCCCCCGCAGACAGTTCTGTCATTTTCTCTTGAATGGAGCTAATCAGGCTCATCTGACGTTCATCATGGATGAGACTCGTCGCGAGCTGGTCGGAGATCTGCTGACCTTCCTCTAGTAGCTGTGCTACAGCGTTCTGATTCGCTGCCGACATCGAGGTGGAATAGACGTCTAGAGCCTGCTGTACCTGCATCTGGTTGGCATTCAGCTCTGATACCTTCAGCATGGCAGGCACGAGATTCTGGTTCCCCGCGTTCATACCGAGCAATTGAAATATGATGTAGGCCACCAGCATCAGGGAGGCTAGCAGCGTAATTAAAGCGTAGCTGATTAGTTTGCCTTGTAGCTTCATGGATGTGCTCCTATCTCTGATTGTGATTAGTCTTCCGTGGACAATGCTGCATTACTTCTGTAAGTTCACCTTCACTTCACCAGAAGCGAGCTTGGCCTTCAGGTCCTCGAACTGCTGCTCTTGTGCATCCGTCAGCTCAATGTTGTGAAGCTCCGTGAGTCCCACGCCATTCTCAGCCATGCCATAGACCATCACCTTGTCAGGGAAGCTATTGTTATTGCTCTTGAAGGTATCAACGGCATTTCGCATGGCGACATCGACATTTTTGAGCATCGAAGTCAGGATTGCTTTTTCCGCGAGGAAAAATTGATCCGTGTCCACTCCTATAGCGTGCTTGCGCAAATCCTGAATTTCCGAAAGGGCTCCGACGCCAGTAAGCCCCGCAGCTACATAGATGACATCTGTACCTTGCTCGTTAATCATTTGTGAAGCGAGCTCTGCCCCGAGCTCTGAGTTACCGAAATCATTTGCATAGACAGCCTCGACACTGGCATCAGGATTCACAGCCTGTACCCCTTGCTCGAAGCCCTGCTGGAAATCACGCAGAACCGGGATGTCCATGCCACCCAGGAAGCCAACCTTGTCAGCCTTGGTAGCGAAGCCTGCAATGATGCCGGCCAGGAAGCTGCCATCTTCGGCTTTGAACAAAATGGAGTGCACGTTAGGAAGCTCAGATTGACTATCTACAATTAAGAAGGTCTGCTCTGGATATCGCTCGGCAACCTTCTCCATATCAGCCTTAACCGTATCACTGAGTCCAATAATGAGATCTACCTTGTCTTGGGCAAAATGCTCGAAGGCCTCTTCTGTCGTCATTCCCTTCCCAGGCTCTCTATAATCAAAGATAATACTGTTCTCATTGCGTTCCTGCGCCAGACCTTCAAATGCAGCGTCGTTGAAGGAACGATCCCCCAGTCCTACATCAGTCAGGACGATGCCGACGGTAATTCGCCCATCCTTGCCGTCCTTGCCTGCTTCACCACCAGGTGCTGTGCATGCCGACAGGAGCAGCATGACTAGAGCAAGCTTGAAGATCAGCAGCAGCATTTTACCGTGTGTTTTTTTCATGTACGTGTGCCCTCGTTTCTTTCAATAGTGTCTTTGTCATTTCATTCTAGGAGGTATGTACTACTTCACATTTATCGGAAAGGTGGAGGGGGATTTTCATACGTCGAGCTGAAACTTTACTGAAATATAACATTATTCATGAAATATTCACTGTTTTCAATATTAAAGTTTGTCTTCGTGTTAGCCTCATAAGCCTGTGTGGTTGTTAGTGGACTGGGAAAAATATGCACAAAAAAAGTCTATTCCGAACCGCTTATTACGCTATTCCTCCAGCACGCTAGTACCGATATAAAAAGCATAGGCATAATAGAACATAACAACATCACAACAGAATAAGGGGAATTCATATGTCCACACTCAAGACAAAAATCCTTCTGATGGTCCTTTCCATGTGTATCCTGCTGTCGATTCCACTATCCGTGGTTTCTTTGATCAACATTGAGAAGGAAGCGACGAGGGCCGTACATTTTGAATTGCAAGGTACTGTGCAGAAAGCATCAGCCAATATTAATGGCTGGGCACTTGCGCAGGCGAAGGTCGTCGAGACCCTGGGTACAACAATTCAGAATACGACTCCGCTTCATGATATTACTTTAGAGCACCTGCAGGCCTATCAATTGCCTACGAACAAAGAGGATATCGCTACGATCTATTTCGGGCTAGAGGATGGGACCTATATGGATGGTGCCGGCTTCATTCCTGATGCCTCATTCGATGCTCGGGAACGTCCGTGGTACAAGGCCATCAAGGCTTCTGATCAGCTTACGATCAGTGATGCCTATGTGACTCAGGCAGGTGTGCAATCCATATTCATCGGGGTTCCATTCCATGACGAGAACGGCCAATTCCAGGGAGCCATCTCGGAGAATATTTCCTTGACCTCCATTAAGGATGAAGTGAATGCGTTGAATACAGAGCATAGCTTCAGCTTCTTGTTGGATACGGCTGGTGTGGTTCTCTCCCATCCTGACGAATCCTTGCTCAATACTCCTCTAGTCGAGCATGAAGACTATAAGGACATTGTACAAGCGATGCTGCGTGACCCAAGTGGTATGTCGGAGTATACCTATAATAACGATCGTCAGCTAATCTATTTCGAGAAGGTCCCACAGACGAACTGGATTATAGCTAGTTCGATCTCGAAGGCTGCGGCTTTTGCAGAGTATACCAAAGTCAGAAACTTCGTCATAATCTTCGTGGTTCTGTTCTCGCTACTGATGATAGCCATTGTGTACTTCTTGTCCTATCGGGCGATCAAGCCTCTTATTGAAATGAGGGATAGTGCTGCGAAGCTGGCTGCTGGGGATGTTACTGTTCGAGTCTCCATAAAGGGCAAGGATGAGATTGCGCAGCTAGGCGCCTCCTTCAACGAGATGTCGGCTTCTCTGAATGGCCTGATCAAGCAGGTGGATCATTCCGCACGACAAGTGCAGACGTCATCTCAATTGATGTCTCAGGATGCTACAGGAAGTAATGAGATCGCCATGCAGGTATCGACCGTTATCGAGGAGATTGCCAAGGGAGCGGCAGAGCAGGCTGGCTCCATTCAACTGGGTGCAGAGAGAATAGGCGAGATTAATGAGACGATCAACCAGATCTATAGCCAGACGGATCATACACGTTCCGTAGTCGGTGACGTCACACAAGCTATGGACAGTGGGAATGAATCATTCGAACGGCTGATTGCGTTGTCAGATTCAAGTCGGGAATCGACGAGCAGGGTCGAGGCTGCCAATGAGCTGTTATTGAATAAAATTGTTGAAATCTCAACGATTACGGAAAGCATCAAGAATATCGCGGCGCAGACGAATTTGTTAGCCTTGAATGCATCAATCGAAGCGGCACGGGCCGGGGAGCATGGCAAGGGCTTCGCCGTGGTTGCGGGGGAAGTGCGCAAGCTTGCTGAGCAATCGGCACAATCCATCGGTGGAATCAATCAGTTGTTGGGTGAGCTTGATCAGGCAGGGAATCAGAGCTCGGCTGAGCTGGAGAGGTTCCGTCTGAACAGTGCCTCCCAATTGGAGTCGATTCAAGAGACGTCAGGGTCTTTCGCCCACATTCGTCACTCGGTTGACGTCATCATTAATGCGATCAACGCCATAAGCTCCGCTATGGAGGAATTGCAAGCGGGAGCTAACCAGGTCTCCGAGGTCATGACAGGGCTGGCGGCTGTAGCGGAAGAAAGTGCAGCTTCTACCGAAGAAGCAGCTTCCTCTACGCAGGAGCAGTCCCGAACAATTAGCAACATTTCAGAGGCAGCCAGTGAACTGCTGCAGCATGCTGATCAATTGTTGGCAGAAATCAGTCGTTTCCGTACAGACAATAAAAGATAAAGATAAAGATAAACAACAAAACAGCGATTCTCCTTTAATCGGAGAGTCGCTGTTTACGTGTGTGGGTCCTATGCAATTTGCTGTATTAATTCTGTCAAAGCTGCTGAGAGAACGACGGTCATACAGCCTTCCGCTTCTCTACCATGTAGTAACTCAAGATAGCTCCAACCGTGCCGATCGCGGCAATCAATCCTCCGACAAGTGGTACATAGACCAGCCCTGCCTGTGTGAGTACTACACCGCCAATGAAGGCACCAGCAGCGTTCCCCAGATTGAGTGCAGAATGACTGGATGTAGCCGCAAGGCGTGGTGCCTCATGTGCCAGATTCATAATGCGCAGCTGAATACCTGGCATAATGCCGAAGGCCGCCATTCCCCACAGAAAAATAAAGATCAGTGCCAGCGCCGGAATATGCAGCACGCCCGACAGGATCAGTAGCAGTGCGGACAAAATGATGAAGATGGTAATCACTGAAGGCATCAGTTTCCAGTCTGCAAGGCGCCCGCCAATGAGATTCCCCAGCGTCACACCAATTCCATACATGACCAGAATCCAGGTTACGCTACTCTCCTGAAAGCCGGCGACATCTGTCAGCATGGGGGTAATGTACGTGAACACTGCAAACATGCTGCAGCATCCGAATGCTCCCG
This sequence comes from Paenibacillus massiliensis 2301065 = DSM 16942, assembly GCF_000377505.1. GTDB lineage: Bacteria > Bacillota > Bacilli > Paenibacillales > Paenibacillaceae > Paenibacillus > Paenibacillus massiliensis. Next base: position 392,325 of record NZ_KB898186.1, read on the forward strand.
TAGCCAGAATCAGCAGCACCTGAGGCTGAAAGAGGCTGCTAACCTCCTTAGCTAGGCTTGGTTGCTCCGTCTGTTCAATCTTGGGAATCATCGTAATAATCCCGATCAGAGATATGATGCCCATAATTGTGATAGCCCCAAAGGAGGCCCGCCAACCGAGCTGCTGTCCGATCAAGGTACCGAATGGCACGCCGATAATATTGGCAATGGTCAATCCTGCGAGTACCATAGAGACCGCGGCAGCCCGTCTATCTGGACGAACCAGTCTGGCCGCAATCAAGGACCCTGTGCCGAGGAAGGTGCCGTGGGCCAGCGCGGTAACGAGACGAGAGCCCATCAGCAATCCATAACTGGGGGCCAACGCTCCAACCAGGTTCCCGATAATGAAGATGACCATCAACAGGCATAGTAGCTGCTTCTGGGCGATTTTACTGGTGGCAATGGTCAGGATGGGCGCACCCAAGGCTACGCCAAGTGCGTAACCAGTGATCAGCTGTCCCGCCTGTGCGATCGTAACGTCCAGGTCTCTGGCCACATTGGGCAACAGCCCCATGATGACGAATTCCGTCATCCCGATGGCAAATGCCCCGGCCGTGAGGCAGAATAAAGCTAACGGAAAGCGGCTGCTGTTGCTCAAGCCTTGCTGTGATGTTTCTACTTTTTGCATGGTTTCTCTCCCGTTTTCTGAAATCTCTATCTTTTCAATATGTACATCCTATCATCTAAAATTAAAATTGAACATGGTTTCTCTTTACCATGCTCGGGACAAGCTTAATAATAGTTTTATAAAACGTTATAGAAAATTTACTAAAAAAAAAGTATACTTCTAATACAACTGTTGCGGGGATGGGAGACAGGCTAATAATGACCCGCAGGTCGGTTTGTCCGACTTACCATATTCCGCGGCGTGTAAGGAGATTAGGCATGAAAAGGTTAACGATTGAGGATGTGGCCCAGAAGGCCGGTGTATCGAAGAGTACCGTATCGCAGTATCTGAACAAGCGTTATAAATATATGAGCGATAGCACCAAGGAACGAATCGCACAGGTGATCAAGGAGCTGAATTACCAGCCGAACGGGGCTGCGCGAAGTCTGAAGAACAACCGCTCCTTCATGATCGGTATCATCGTGGCGAATCTGGACTACACGTTGTCCATCCAGGGCATCCGGGCTATCGAGAATGAGCTGCAGCAATATGGCATTCAGGTTATTATTTGCAACGCTGATGAGAATCCTGACAAGGAGAACAAGCACATTGAGATGCTGATCGCCAGGCAGGTGGATGGACTGATTATTTTCCCGACAGGCAAAAATGCAGAGGCCTACAACCGTTTGGTGGATGAGAAGTTCCCACTGGTCTTCCTGGATCGTCTGGTAGAGGGAGTCACGACGCAAAGTCTGCTTCTCGATAATGACATGGCTGTCAAGATCGGCATTCAGGAGCTGGTACAGCATGGTCATCAGCGTATAGCTCTCCTGACGCCTCCACTGGGCGTGAACCGGATCACGCCTCGGGTTGAACGAGTCAGTGGTTATAAGAAGGTCATGGAGGAGTATGGCTTGCCGATCCGTGAGGACTATATTCGCAGTGTATCGCGAGACGAGATCTTCTCCACACTGGATGAGCTGTTCGCGCTCGATGAGCGGCCTACCGCATTACTAGCCGGGAACGATATTGTGCTGGCGGAGATTCTCCAATATATGAATGCAAAAGGGATGCGCATCCCGCGTGATATCTCGATTATCGGTATCGATGACGCTCAGTTCGCACATATATACAATCCTTCGATTACGACGATTCGGCAGCCGATTGCTGAGATGGGCAAGCAGGCAGCCAAGACGCTGCTGTCCGCTATTGAGGAGGAGGGCGACGCGGTGCCGATCATTTATCGCTTCGTGCCGCAGCTGATTCAGGGCGAATCCGTCAGCAAGCCCGAGAACTGATCAGAGCGAAGTGACAGGATAGAGGGGCTCTGGAAGGGCTTGGGGATAGAGTGTTATTGGTTGCTACTGATTATTGAGTTATCTAATGGAGCATGAAGCCCTGTTCATGTGGTAAGAATTAGATACGAGGAGCTCTCTGGCGATGCAGCTTGCTTGCGGCCGGAGAGCTCTTTTTCAGCGATTATTTCTATTCGTTCCGTTGATTGCATTGCTTGAGCTGTAGTGATGATTACATATGCTCGGCCAGTTGTACCTCGAATCCGTCCGGGTCAGCGATGTATATAAAACGCAAATGGGGATTCGGCTGGATGGGGCCGCGTACAATGGGAATACCCAATGCTATCAGGCGTTCTATAGTTTCCTCTAGTGACCTCACCTCATAACCGATGGACACGCCAGCTTCGGGTTTGAGAACGACTTCGTTGCCCTCAATCAGTTCAAGTGCTGTTTCATTTTCCATGCCCAGCATGGCAATTTGCCGTCCACGGCTTTCAAATCTGCGCTGTATCTGGAGCCCGAGCTTTCCGTGATAGAAGTCGATGGATGCCTCCAGATTGCGTACGCGCAGCGTGATCCAGTTGAGTCTGATCAACACAGTGAATCTCTCCTTTTTACGTCATATGGACAAGCGATTTCAACTTTTTTGTGATTATTCCTATTCGTTCCGTAGACTGCGCTGCTTAAGCTGTGACCTCAGTCGTATCTTTCCCGATATTCCAGAGGGGACAGCCCTGTCCAACGCTTGAACTGCCTGCTGAAATGAGAGGCGTTCTTGTAGCCAAGCCGCTTACTGATGGACTGGATCGAGAGACCAGGCTTCTTGATCAGCAAGCGCGCTTCCTTCAGCTTCAATTGGGATAAATATTGACGAGGCGACAAGCCGTATACCTTTTTGAACACCTCATATCCGTAGCCTGCACTGAGTCCGATGGATTGAATAATGCGCTCAATATACAGTCCCTCGTCCGTCTCTGCCGATTCAGGGTGGAGTACCTGCTGCTTGAACGACGTCTTGATCATCTCGGCGATTTCCTTGGCGTACTTGGTGTTGTTGATGCCTGCGGGTTGAAGGGGAGAAGGACTGCTCTCCAGCATTCGATCCAGGGCAATCAGCAGCTCCGAGAGGATGATCTGGACCTCCATCTTCGTGCGGAAGGAATAAGGGGCTTCCCGGTCGGTGAGAGCAACCCAGCGCTTCAGAATCTGTTGTAATTCAACGTTGTACTCGTGGTTGTGGCGGTACAGGATCTCGCATTTCTGAATCATGGTAGTCATGAACACAGGGTCATCAATGTCAAAGTGAGCACAAAAATACGTCATGCCCTGCGGATCGGTACAGTGAATCTCGTGCTGGAAGCCGGGCGGAATGATCAGGATATCGCCTTGCTTGACTTCATAGCTGTCCTGCTCAAGCTGTGTAGATTGGCTGCCCTCCAGCACCCAGATCATCTCGAAGGCCAGATGCAGGTCAGACGGTACATGCCAGCCTTTATCCACCTTCTGGGTATGGGCCCCGAAGAAGCTGATATTCCAATCCAGTACTGGAAGCCGCCGGGCATTCGTTAAGAGCGGGTTATCTATCGAATGATGCTCATTCATCTATATCACCTTTGATTTGGGTAAATTGTCCCCCAGGATTGACTATATTCATTCTACACGATTATCTACATAATGAATAATAAGCATGATTGACGAAGCGCTTACATGAATCCATTCGAGGAGGAGTCGCAAGTGAGCTACAAGCCCGAAAAATTATATTATGGTGTTGCCTACTACGATGAATATATGCCGTATGACAGATTGGAAGAGGACATTGCGCTGATGAAAGACGCGGGGATCAATCTGGTGCGGATCGCCGAGAGTACATGGAGCACACATGAGCCGCAGGACGGTGTATTCGACTTCAGCTCTGTGGATCGTGTACTGGAGGCTATGCACCGCGCTGGTATTGATGTCATTGTCGGGACGCCGACCTATGCTGTACCTACCTGGCTCGTCAAGGCCTATCCAGAAGTGCTGGCCGTCACGAAGAATGGACCGGGGCGCTATGGTGCCAGACAGATTATGGACATTACGAGTCCAGTCTACCTGCGCTACGCAGAGCGAATCATCCGTAAGCTGATTGCCCGTGTCGCCGAGCATCCAGCCGTCATCGGCTTTCAGGTAGATAATGAGACGAAGCATTATGGAACGGTCGGACCCAATGTACAGTTCATGTTCGTCAAGTATATGAAGGACAAGTTCAATGGCGACCTGGATCAGCTGAACCATGAATACGGACTGGACTACTGGAGCAACCGCATTAACAGCTGGGAGGACTTCCCGTCCGTCGTCGGCACCATTAATGGAAGCCTGGGCGCGGAATTTTCCCGTTTTCAGCGTCAGCTCGTAACGGACTTCCTCGCTTGGCAGGTGGAGCTGGTCCGGGAATATGCGCGGGAGGATCAATTTGTCACCCATAACTTTGATTTTGAATGGCGGGGCTACTCCTATGGTATTCAGCCAGACGTGAACCACTTCGAGGCCTCCAAGGTTCTCGATGTGACCGGGGTGGATATCTATCATCCAAGTCAGGGAGAACTGACTGGGCTGGAAATATCCTTCGGCGGAGACATTATACGCTCGACCAAGCACCAGCCATACTTCGTGCTGGAGACCGAGGCGCAGGCGTTCAAGCAGTGGGTTCCATACCCTGGCCAGCTTCGCCAGCAGGCTTATAGCCACCTCGCTTCCGGGGCGGTCATGGTCGAATATTGGCACTGGCACTCAATTCACAATTCAGCGGAGACGTATTGGAAGGGCTTGCTCAGTCATGACCTACGTCCGAATCCGGTATATAACGAAGCGAAGATCATCGGGCGCGAATTCGCTCAGATCTCTGCCCGACTGACTGGCTTGCGGAAGCAGAATAAGGTAGGTATGGTCATCAGTAACGAGAGCCACACCGCACTTGAATGGTTCCCATTCGCAGGAAGACCGTTCAGTGGGCAGACGCCTTACAATTACAACGATGTATTCCGTTTGCTCTATGACCAGCTCTATCGCATGAATATCGGTGTCGACATTCTGAACCCGGAAAATGGACAGCTGGAGGACTATGACCTCATCGTTGTACCACCGCTGTACACCGTGCCTGATTCATATTTGCAGCGCTTGAACCGCTACGTGGAGCAGGGGGGACATGTCGTTTATGCCTTCAAATCCGGCTTCACCGACGAGAATGTTAAGGTGCGTACAGTCATGCAGCCCGGGATTATCAGCGAGGCGTGTGGAGCGACCTATCAGCTGTTCGTCGAGCCACGGGGCACTCGCTTGAAGAGTGGCGTACTGGAGCTTGCAGGGCTGGATACAGAGGTGAAGGAATGGATGGAGCTGCTGGTACCAGAGGGTGCAGAGGTACTGGCCTCTTACGATCATCCGCATTGGGGTGAGTATGCAGCTATTACAAGGAATCGCTATGGCAAAGGCAGTGCGGCCTACATCGGGTGCTTCACGACACCGGAGGTCATCCGTGCGGTGCTGGAGCACATTGTAAGGGACATCGGTCTATGGGGCGCGGATCAGGAGCTGTCATTCCCGGTTATTGTGAAGCATAGCGTGAATGAGCAAGGCCAGCAGGTGCATTTCTATTTCAACTATTCGGATGAGCCGCTATCTCTGAACTATACTTATGGTGCTGGACATTCTCTTTTGAGTGACGAGCAGATTACACAGGGGCAGCAGCTTACACTGGAGTCATGGGGAACCGTTATTATTGAGGAGCAGTCTTGAGTAGGAGAAAAATGCTGCTTTGAATAACTCATTCAGGGCCAAGGTTGAATGAATAGCTCATACTGTTGGATATGTAGCTAATAGAAGCACGACCTCTCTTCGGTACAGATTGAAGAGAGGTCGTGCTGTTTTGTTTATAACCCACCTACAAGGTTTTGGCTGGTCAGAGATTAGAGAGATTGACCATTGGTTTGAATCAGCTGTTGGTACCAATAGAAGCTGTGCTTGCGAATACGGAGTAAGTCCTTGAGGTCGAATTCCTCACGGTCGACATAAATGAAGCCATAGCGCTTACTTGAGCCTTGATGTGTGCTGACCAGATCGACAGCGGACCAAGGACAGAAGCCGAACACCTCGACCCCGTCGGTAATAGCCAGCTGAATTTGTTCAATATGCTTCCGGAAAAATTCAATCCGATATGGATCGTTAACCGTTCCATCCTCTTCCAGCTTATCGAAAGCGCCGAGGCCATTTTCGGTGACAATCAGCGGCAGACGGTATCTGGAGTAGATCTGACGCAGGGTTGATCGGAAGCCTACAGGATCAATCTCCCAGCCAAATTCGGTCTTCTGCAGATGCGGATTGACGGAGCCTCGATATGCTCCTGGCTCACCTACAATTTCATGCTGATCTCCCGTGTGCGAGAAGTCATTCCCGTCATTCAGGCTCTCGCCGACGGTCTGGGATGTGTAGTAATTAAAGGCAATAAAGTCAGGCTTGCCTGCAGCCAAAATGTCCATGTCCCCATCTTCAATGATCGGTGCATATCCCTTCTCCAGCAAATAGCTCCAAGCAATATGATTATATCGGCCATACACGGCCATATCCAGGTACAGCCAGTTGCGAATAGCGGCATAATTGTCTGCAGCCAACGTGTCTTCAGGCTTGGAGCTGGCAGGGTAGATGACACCGATGTTCGGAGCCGGGCCAATCTTCGCTTGCGGAAGTATCTGGTGGCATAGACTCATCGCCTTGGCTTGGGCTACTAGCATATGATGGTTCTGCTGGTAGAGCTCTTTTTGTGGGTCTGCCATTTGGTCATTCAGTGTTCCAATGGAGCCTGGGTGCAGGATGAGCATGTTCTGCTCATTGATGGTAAGCCAATATTTGACGCGATCTCCGAAATGCTGAAACAACGTGCGGGCATATTGCTCAAAGGCATCAACGGTAGAGCGGTTCGACCAACCCCCTTGCTGCTCAAGGGCATAAGGCAGATCAAAGTGATACATGGTGACAATAGGCTCTATCTTATATTTCAGCAGTTCATCAATCAGATCGTTATAGAACTGAATTCCTTTGGGGTTCAGCTCACCTGCCCCTTGTGGGTATATTCTGGACCAAGAGATGGAGAAGCGGTAAGCCTTCATTCCCATTTCAGCCATCAAGGCGATATCTTCCTTGTATTTATGATAGTGGTCACTGGCTACCTTGAAGTCGGTTACACCCTCCACATGATTGGCCATATCAATGACCGAGGGTCCTTTGCCATCCAGATTCCAGGCTCCCTCAAATTGATAGGCAGAGGTAGACGCTCCCCATAAGAAGTTCTGTGGAAATGGTGTCAGTTGTTGATGCAGCATATACAATCCCTCCAGATGTAATTTCATAATGCACTTCATATAATTGTTATTAATGCATTGTTATCTGACTAATGTTAAGAGTACGTCCTGAGTAGTCAGCTGTTGTTGGGTAGTCTCAAATACGTCTACCTCTTGTTGGGTGAGGGTGACAATGACAGGTGTCACCGTCTCATAGCCAGCTGCTCTAATCTGTTCCAGATCAAATTGAATCAATACATCGCCTTGTGAGACCGCATCGCCTTCCTGTACCAGAGGATTAAAGTGTTTACCCTTCAAGGATACGGTATTAATGCCGATGTGGATCAAAATCTCGGTTCCGGCAGCTGTCGTCAAGCCGATCGCATGTCCTGTTGGGAACACAGAGGTCACTATGCCATCTACAGGTGCTGTTACCTCACCCTTGGTAGGCTCGATTGCTATGCCCTTTCCCATGGCTCCCGTGGAGAAGGCAGCATCGCTAACTGAGCTTAACGGAACAGCTGTGCCAGCTAACGGGCTGAAGATTTGTTCCTTTCTTACTTCGACTACAGGTGCTTTGATGGCAGTTTCTGAGACGGTCTCGCTGCTGGTAAGGGTAGACTCACCATGCTGTGTGCTGTCTCCCTCAATCGCAGGTACACTTTCTTTTTTCTCATAACCGAATAGGACAGTCAGTAGCATAGCAGTAACGAATGAGCAGGCAATTGCGATCACGAAGATAAATGTCGGCTGTTCTACTGGAATTGAGAAAATATTGTGGAATACATAGGCCGTATATTTGACCCCGAAATGTCCGTTAATGGCACCGCCCAAGGCTCCGGCAATAATGACGATAGGAATCACGCGTTTATAGCGCAGAATAAGACCATATACAATCGGCTCGGTAACCCCAGCTAAGATCCCTGTGAGACTAGATGATCCCGCAACAGTTCTTAGAGTCTTGTCCTTCTTGGCCCGCAGGAAAATTCCGAAAGCCACTCCGATCTGGGCAAATACGGCTGCTGCTGCCATTGCTTCAATCGGATCTCCACCCTGGCTGATGTTCTGCAAGGTAATTGGAGTGAAGCCCCAGTGTAGGCCGAGGACGACCATGAAGGTCATGCCACCCCCAAGTACAATGCCTGACAAAATGCCGCTGACATCAATGAGCCAAGTCACGCCTGAAGCGATCCAATTCCCGATGTTCGTTCCGAACGGGCCGAAGGCCATTGCGGATAGCGGAACCATAATCATCAGCGATAGCATCGGCACGAGAAACACTTGCAGATCCCTGTGAATCACTTTCTTGAGTCCCTTCTCCAAGAGCACATAAATGCTGACGGCTATGAAAATAGGGAAAATGCTGGAGGAGTAATTCACAAGCACAATTGGTATCCCTAAAAACGATGCTTCAGGACCCTTGTCCATCAGGCCGGTGAAGCTGGGCTCCATCAGTGCAGCTCCGATCGTTCCAGCTACATAAGGGTTCGCCTTAAGCTTGAGCCCCAAGGTAATTCCAAGCAGGATCGGCAAAAAGTAAAACACAGCATTTCCCGCAGCAGATAAAATCATGTACGTATCACTGGATTCGGATAGCCACCCCAGTAGTGGTAATACCGTTAGCAAAGCCTTCAACATCCCGGAACCAGCCATAGCGGGAATGAGCGGTGAGAAGCTACCGGATATGACCTCGAATACTCTGGAGATTACAGAGGTCTTCTGATTGCTGCTTCCGCCTTCTGTAGAGGCTGAGAAGGTACTGTTTTTCATAATCTCCGCATACACGTTGGCTACATGGCTACCCACGACCACCTGGAATTGCCCACCGCTCTCGACAACGGTGATTACTCCTTCGTGTTTTTCTAACTGTTCACGGTCTGCATCTTGTCTATTCTTGAGTGTGAATCTGAGGCGGGTGGCGCAGTGCACGAGATCGTTGATGTTCTTTTCCCCACCCACTAGCTGTACTATATCTTCTGCCAGCTTCTTGTTGTCCATATGAATGTCTCCTTCGACTAGATTAGAAAAGGGCCCAGTAAACAAAAAAATACCTAAACGAAGAGCAGTGAATTACAACAGAGTAATCCGGTTGCTATCGTTTAGGTATCGCCTGCTTGACCAGTAACAATCCTTACGTTTAGGTTGTGAGAACAAATATAGTCTACATCGAAATCGTTTGCAAGTACTTTTTTTTGAACATGTGAATCAGGAAGGGGCGTTGCCCCTGGAGGAGACACGGTGGATGTGGATGGTCAAATAGACCTTCTCATCTACAGTCATAGCGCTTTCATGGTGCTCCTCAAGATAGCGATTGATCAGACCTGTACAGTGAAAAGCTTCTGGATATTTTTCCTTAACCTGGTCGTACAGAAAATTATCGCTCTCTGTCGAGTGCTCCTGTGCCCCGCTTAGCATTCGCTGTACAAAATACTGGAGATGAGTAAAGAAACGGGAATAATTAAAGGAGTCCTCGTCCAATGTCAGGTTAAAGTAATTTGTCACAATACCGAAGATATCATCCATGATTTTGGTCGCTTCAATGGTCTGCTGCACGCCTTTGCCGTCCTGTTTAGCGTTTACAAAATGCATAGCGATAAAGCTCGCCTCATGCTCATCCATCTGAACGTCAAAATGCTCCCTGATGATGTCAATAGCCTTCAGGCCAATGAGGTACTCCTGTGGGTAGAACTTCTTGATCTGCCATAGAAGTGCATTATGCAGATTCATATGTTTTTGGAACCGTGACACGGCAAACTGGATATGATCAATGAGTGTAATATAAATATTATCGTTAAAGACGTTACCCATCTCTTGTTTGCCATACTCCACGATCTCTTTTGCCAAGGAGTAGTACTCCACAGATGTTTCTCCAATCAGGTCGATCAACTTCTGAGGGAGTTTATCTGACTTTAGAATAAATGTTTTTTCAATTTTGTCTTCGTCTACGCGCTGCCCCGGCTTTTTCTTGAATCCCAGGCCATTGCCGATGACTACGAACTCATGGCCTACCTGGTCTTCTACTCGTATGACATTGTTGTTGAATATCTGCCGGATAATCATTGTATGCTCACCTCAGCTTTTGAAATCGAAGGGAGATTAGAAAAACAAAAACCCAAACAAGGCTAATTTTATAGAAAATTAGTCGTGTTTGGGTATCGCCTGCATGACCAGTAACAATCCCGAAAGGTCGCCCCTTCGCTTATTTACTCCATACTATAAAACTTTCTGATTGAAGTGGCAATAGTAAATTACAGGTTACCCCTGCAGTCCCGTTAGCCACGGTGAAGGCTTACTTACTACCTACAAAAGTATGTCCCTGCGAATTATAGAACGCTTCCAGACCCTCGCGTGTCGGCAGTCCATCCATATCCCCCGGAGACATGACCGCCAGAGCACCAATAGCATTACCACGGCGTACCGCGTCCTCCAGTGCCAGATCCTCCAGCAATGCGCTGATGACACCAGTCGCGAACCCGTCACCAGCTCCCACAGTATCGGCTACCTTGTCTACCTTGAAGCCCTTCACGAAGCCAGAGGTCTCTGCAGTTCTGAAATAGGCTCCCTCAGCTCCCATCTTGATGACGACGAGCGATACACCACGATCCAGATAGAAAGCCGCTACGGCTTCGGGATCAGAATACCCTGTTAGTATCTTCCCTTCGCCGATGCCTGGCAGGAACCAGTCGCAATGAGCAGCCAGCTCGTTAATCGTCTTGGCCATCGTCTCGGTATCCGGCCACAGCTTCGGACGCAGATTCGGGTCAAAGGAGATCGTCTTCCCTTGCTTGCGCATGAACTTCATCGCGTGCAGGGCGAATTCATGACAGCTCGCGGAGAGTGCTGGTGAGATACCGGTCATGTGCAAATGACGAGCCGAATTGAAATAATCATCATTAAAGTGAGCCAGACTCAGCTTGGAGGCGGCTGAATTTTTGCGGAAATATTCTACCGTTGGGTCCCCAGTCTCCACCTTGGATTTTACCAGCATGCCTGTTGGATGTTGGTCTGTAAAATGAACATTCGAAGTATCGATGCCCTCGTGCAGCAGTGTATTTTCAATAAATTTACCGAAGCTGTCCTGACCCAGCTGTGTAACCAGGCCGACCTTCTTGCCAAGGCGGGACAGACCCGATGCTACATTCGTCTCAGCCCCGGCCATCGCCTTGGAGAAAGAATTAATTTCATGTAAAGGACCCACCTCATTGGCATAAAACATGGCCATGGGCTCTCCGAACGTAATGGCATCCAAGGTATTATTCATCCTTATGTTCCTCCTTGATTTAGTTCCAGTTTATTAAACGTAGTAGGGTGTACCTGATTCCTCATGAAAATAACACATAAATCGGTTTTTAACAATAAACGATTCGAGATTGCCTGAAATAAATATAGTACAACGCTCTATTTTCTTTATATTGTAAATAAAACGTTACCATTTCGCCAAAATTGCGTAAATTGTGTAGAATTGCATTGACATTAGTTCTAATTCTAATTAGTATTTGCGGTGTAGACATAATTAAATTAGTAAATAAAGAATAAAATTTTATCTAACGGAGGCTTTGAGACATGGACAAACGTTATTCCACTCATCCCGAGCATGCCAAGACCTTTACCACGGAGGAGCTTCGTGAGCACTATTTGATTCAAGATCTATTCGTAGCTGATGAAGTGAGAGCTTGCTACTCACTGGAGGATCGTCTGATTACTGGCGGTATTCTGCCTGTGAACGGACCAGTCGAGCTGAAGGGCTATGACGAGATTAAAGCTGATTACTTCCTGGAGCGCCGGGAGATTGGTATTTTCAATGTTGGCGGACCTGGTTCGATTCGTGTAGATGGCGAGACTTACCCGATGGTGCTGAAGGATTGCCTGTATGTGGGCCTGGGCAGCAAGGAGCTGATCTTCGAGAGCGAATCCTCCTCCAACCCTGCGAAATTCTATTTCGTATCTGCTAATGCTCATAAGACATATCCGATTCAGAAGCTTGCCTTCTCCGAAGTGCCTGCTGATGACCTCGGCTCTCAAGAGACTGCCAATAGCCGTGTGCTGCGCAAATACATTCACGAGGACGGCATCCAAAGCTGTCAGCTGTGTATGGGGATGACTGCCCTGAATGCAGGCAGCGTGTGGAACTCCATGCCTACACACGTGCATGATCGCCGCACAGAAGTATACTTCTACTTCGAGATGGCTGAGCAAGTTCGTATGTTCCATATGATGGGCGAGCCGACTCAGACGCGCCACATTGTCATGAAGAATGAGGAAGCTGTCATTTCCCCGCCTTGGTCTATCCACTGCGGATCGGCGACAGGTAACTATACCTTCATCTGGGCTATGGCCGGAGAAAACTACACTTACAAGGATATGGACGCTGTAGCCATGGATGAGCTGCGTTAATCCGGGAAGGATGCAACAATGAACAAAATGAGAGTGCTGAACAATCTTCAATCCCTGGGTGTCGTGGCTGTTATTCGTGCCAATGATCCGGATTCTGCCTTCAAGATGTCTGAAGCTTGCATCGAGGGTGGTCTGACCAATATCGAGCTGACGTTCACGACGCCAGAGGCAGATCAGGTCATTCGTAAGCTCAAATCCATATTCAAGGATAAAGCTGTGATCGGTGCAGGAACGGTACTGGACCCGCTCACGGCTCGGATTTCCATTATTGCTGGTGCAGAGTTCGTGGTGAGTCCTTCCTTTGACGAGGAGACTGCCAAGATGTGTAACCTGTACAGCGTGCCTTACATGCCTGGTTGCATGACGTTGAATGAGATGAAGGAAGCCCTGAAGCTGGGCGTGGACGTGCTCAAGCTGTTCCCGGGTAGCGCACTGGGTCCTGATTTTGTAAAAGCGGTCAAAGGTCCAATGCCTCACGTGCAAATCATGCCAACAGGCGGCGTAGACCTTGACAACATTCAAGAGTGGCTGAACAACGGCTGTATCGCTGTCGGCATCGGCGGCAATCTGACGGCTCCGGCCAAGGATGGACGCTACGATCTGATCACCGAGACGGCTGCACAATATGTAGCCAAGGCGCAGCAGGTCATTAGCAAGAAATAGCTTTTATGTGCTGGTAATCAGGCAATATTGCTTTGATTTTGTATAGCGGGCGGGCTGCCGGGAGCGCTGGTGATCCGGTTCGTACATTAATTATTGGGGGAATCCACAATGAGTCTGGAACAATTTTCGTTAGACTTTTTTAGTCTGAAAGGCAAAGTGGCAATCGTGACTGGCGGTAACAGCGGCCTTGGTCAAGGATATGCTGTAGCATTGGCAAAAGCAGGCGCTGAGCTCTTCATCGTTACGTATGATCAGAACTGGGATGAGACGCGCGAATTAATCGAGAAAGCAGGCTCCAAGGTAGCATTCCATCAAGCTGACCTGACAGACAAGTCCGCTCTGGACGGTGTAGTACAGGCATGTCTGGATGCCTACGGTCGCATTGATGTGTTGGTGAACAATGCGGGTACAATTCGTCGTGCTCCGTTGCTTGAGTACAAGCCAGAGGATTGGGATGCAGTTATGGAGATCAACCTGAACTCCGTATACTTCCTGAGCCAAGCGGTAGCTAGAGTCATGGTTGAGCAGAAGAGCGGGAAGATCATCAACATCGCTTCCATGCTGGCCTTCCAAGGTGGTAAATTCGTTCCTCCTTACACAGCAAGTAAACATGCGGTTGCGGGTATTACCAAAGCCTTCGCTAATGAGCTGGCTGTACACAATGTACAGATCAACGCGATTGCTCCAGGTTATATCGAGACAGCCAACACGGCTCCGATCCGTGCAGACGAAGCGCGTAACCAAGAGATCCTGTCCCGTATTCCTGCGGGTCGCTGGGGAGCTCCATCCGACCTCATGGGCGTCGTAGTATTCCTGGCAAGTCGTGGTTCTGACTACATGAACGGTCACATTCTGGCCATTGATGGCGGCTGGCTCGTTCGTTAATCACGGCTTATATTTTAGTATTAAAAGTAGACATTATAGTAGTATCTATTGAAGCTTTAGAGTGAGTGTACGTTAGCTTTCTATGTGCAGTCTAGCTTTCATGGATGGGGTCCGTGAAGAGGGGTGTTCCTTGGGTAGTTTCTTACCGAAGGCCAGTCCGCGATCGTAACATATAAGGCAAGGTTTGGATGCAAAAAGAGCGAGGTCTGTAGCTGCAATAGCTGCAGACCTTGCCTTTTTGTATGGCCCTCTTCGATAGAGATTGGGCTAGGTGAGAAGACACGTCGCTAGGACATGAACATTGCTTAATTGCTGGAAGTTGCTGTGAGCGCATGTTTTAAGTGCTGATAGAGCTTTTGGCTCGCCAGCTGGAAGGGATAAGCCGATTCTGTGCATAGAATTCCGAATGCCATCTCGACAAGATGTCCGCTAATGGCCCTGGCGATTGTACCTTTACTGACGGAAGCTACTGTGATTCCCGGAACCAGTGCGATTCCCAGTCCGCTCTCGACGTAAAATTTCAATGCCGTCATGCTCCCGATCTCCATAGTGTCAAGCGTAATATTCTCCTCGTGCAACGCCATTTCCAGCTTTCTGCGGTATGGACAGGTTGCTGCAGTAATGAGCAAACGATGCCCTTGCAAATCTTTCAGGTCTATTATCGTTTTGTGGACCAGCGGATGATCTTCTGGAACAAGCACCACGAATTCTTCGTTGAAGAGTGGCTCAAAGTACAACTCCGATCCCAAGCTAGGTGCTGTACAAAGGGCAAAATCGAGTTCACCTCGAAGTACCTGCTCGCTGAGGTGAGGGGTACTCGAGACCTCGACAGAAATTTTCACTTTGGGAAAGCTGACCATGAAATCCTTCAGAATACCTGGTAAACGGTAGCTGGCTGTGGGCTCCGTGACGCCAAGGCGGATGTGTCCAGATTCTCCATTCTTTAGATCGGAGAGGTTTGATTGGAGCTGTTCCATATTCTTTACAATGTCTCGACTCTGACTGTAGAATAGCCTACCTGCCTCTGTCAGACGAATTCCTTTCCCACGTTCTATAAGCTGAATGCCCAATTCCGCTTCGAGCTTCTGTATCTGCATGGTAACCGTGGATTGGACATAATTCATTTCTTGGGCAGCGCGGTTGAAGCTTCCAGCCTGTACAATCCTGTGAAAGGTTATTAATTGTTTGAAATCCACCAGTGTCCTCCCCGTTGTGTATGTCTTTATATGATTCACAAAAAATGAATTTTATGTTCGATTAATTCAATTATACAAATAACTTTGTTGTCTGTACAATAAAGCTCACCGACATTAGGGGAGGGGATTTTGAATGGATTTGCAAAACAAGGTGGCTCTGGTTACGGGCGGCGGGACCGGGATTGGACGGGCGACCAGTCTTGAATTAGCCAGCCGCGGGTCAGCCGTGGTCGTCAATTATTCGCGCTCCGAAGTTGAGGCCATGGAGACGGTACGGAGCATTCTTCATGCTGGAGGTAAGGCGATGGCCATACAGGCTGACGTTACCAAAGATGAGGAAGTCAGAGCAATGGTCGAGAATGTCGTTCAGCAATTCGGCTCCATTGATTTGCTCGTTAATAACGCTAGCATTACCAGTCATATCCCGATGGAGGATTTGGAGTCAGCTACAGAGGAGGTGTGGGACAGTCTATTTGCCGTGAATGTAAAAGGGATGTTTTTCTGTGCGCGTGCAGTTGCCACTCATATGAAACGCAGTAAGCAGGGGGCAATCATCAATCTAGGCAGCATTGCCGGGCAGACCGGGCTAGGCTCCTCGCTTCCCTATGCTGTATCCAAGGCGGCGGTTCATGGGCTGACAAAATCGTTGGCTAAGGCGCTGGCGCCTGATATTCGCGTGAACTGTATCGTGCCGGGAGCCGTGGCTACGAGATGGTGGGCGGGGAAGGAAGAGCAGATGCGCCGCCTTGCTCCCCGCCTGCTTTTGCAGCGTATTTCCGAGCCTGAGGATATCGCTGCTATGATCTGCGCAGCTTTGGAGCAGGAGGCCATGACGGGTCAAATGATCACGGTTGACAGTGGGCAAACATTGTAAGTCTACATCTAGCTAAGCAATTGCTACAAAAACTTTATGACGTCAGAGATGTCTGCAGCCTTTCCAATAAGGATACATGCATGGTTACGATGAAACTGTCTTCGGAAGTACACGGCTCCTCTTGCTTGCCCATGCTATACTGGGATAGAAGCTTGCTCTATTCAAATAAGTACAAAAGAATTCAAAGGATGATAGACAGATGAAAGCTGGAGTAGAAGAACGAACAGCCCGGACCTCCCGGCAGCAAGCCGGAGCCGGGCTTCTGATAGTCGGAATTATTCTTATTGCTATGAATTTGCGAGCTCCATTCATCTCGGTGGGGCCACTCATCGGGCTGATTAGGGAGTCGCTTGGCTTGTCCAGTGCCATGAGTGGCATGCTGACAACTTTGCCGCTGCTCGCCTTCGCGGTGTTATCTCCGGTTGCACCCCGATTCGCAAAGCGTTATGGCTTATCCAATGTGCTTGGTGCGGCCTTGCTGCTGCTGACCATCGGAATTGGAGTCCGATGGTTGGGCGGCGTGATTCCGTTGTTCACAGGCACAATTCTTATAGGTGCGGCAATCGCAATATGTAACGTGCTGCTGCCAAGCTTAATCAAGAAGCGCTTTCCCGGGAACACTGGTCTGATGACCGGAGTATACAGTGTGTCCATGAACATCTCGGCTTCCATTGCTTCGGGAATCAGTGTCCCGCTCGCGATGCTGCTTGCTCAGGGCTGGAGTGGCTCACTGGCTATCTGGCTCTGTACAGCGGGGGCAGCTCTCTTGCTATGGGTTCCACAGCTGCAGAGTACCAAGTCCCCTGTAGTACAGATCTCCACTACTCGCAGTGCAGGCATGTGGACGAGTCCTTTAGCCTGGCAGATTACGATTTTTATGGGGCTGCAGTCGATTTTGTATTATGTCTTTGTTGCCTGGTTCCCGGAAATGATGGCCGTGAGAGGGATTTCCTCTTCTGCCGCAGGGTGGATGATGTCATTAATGCAGCTCTCCCAGCTGCCATTGACATTCCTGGTGCCGATATGGGCTGGAAGGATGAAAAATCAGTTACCGCTCGTATGTATAATGAGTCTCTTGTACATAAGTGGACTTAGTGGTCTATGGCTTGGGGGAGACGAATGGATTTTGTTCTCGGTCATTAGCATAGGGATTGCAGGCGGCTCGGCATTCGGGCTTGTCCTGATGTTCTTCACGCTACGCACGCGCACAGCCCAAGAGGCAGCAGAGATCTCGGGCATGGCTCAGTCTGTAGGCTACATGCTCGCAGCTGCCGGTCCTGTTCTGTTCGGATATTTGCACGATATGACCGAGAACTGGTCGGTGCCGCTAATTCTGTTGATAGTCCTCAGTCTCTGCTTACTCATGGTGGGGATAGGAGCTGGCAAGAACCGATATATTCGTTGATACACAGCTGCAAGTCATTTGCCGCTCGATTGGAACAGCAATGGATAGAACTGGAGGCTTGAAGTGATGGCAGTACTCAGCTTCGATCATACACAACGGCGAGTCAGTGACGGGGGGAGTACCGTGGAGCTACTGGCCAAGGAATATGCATTACTGCAATGTCTGTATCGGCACCGCGGGCAGGCGCTGTCACGAGAACAGCTGCTTGATCTGGTATGGGGGCTGGAGAGTCCTGTGGAACGAACGGTGGATGATCATGTGTATCGTCTACGACGCAAGCTGAAGCGGATCGGCAGCATACAGATCTATACGATCCGGGGCTATGGGTACAGCCTCGCGGTTGACCAGCCAGAGCAGATATCTGTTCCATCATGGAAGGACCAAGAGATGCAGGACGCTGTCCAACAAATGCTGCGCAAGTATCATTTGTTCGGGCAGGGGCATTCATTGTCGATGCTTGCCGCTCAGCAGCAAGTGCTTGGTGTGGAGATCGACCCCTACTACCTGATGTATATTCATTTCCTGGACGCGGATGCGCTATGGTTCCTGGAGCAGACCCAGCTACCTCCAGAGGAGCGGATGTACTGGATGCTGCTCATCTATGCCGCGACAGCTCCAGCTACTGCTGAAGGGCTGGCGATGGGAGAGCGAGCACTTGCTGATCGCAGGCTGTTTCCCGAGCAGCACCGTGAGCTACGAATATTGAATATTCTTGATTTCTATATTGAATATGGAAGACTTGAAGGGGTGCTTGAACGGCTCAAGGAATCCTATGAGGTTGTTCAGACGGAGCAATTGGATGGCTTCCGAATGCCTGTTGCTCTCGTCGAGATGAGCCTGTATCTCGCTCAAGGCGATCTGGTCCGGGTAGCTGCTGTAGCCGAGCGACTGGAGCAACAGCTGCAGGATGCCCCCTACCTGCGTGAATTGGCTGGGTATCGTGTGAACCAGGGACTGTGGCGTCTGTTGGAAGGCCGGGAAGCGGAGGCCGAGGCGCTATTGCAGGAGGGGATGGGTATCTTCGAGATGGCTCGGCAGAGCCTGCTACAGATCAAGGCGGTGTGCAGAATCCAATCCTTCTTGCGGCGCTATGCTCCTCATGAGCGCTTGGAGAAGGTATGTGCAGAGCATTATCAGATGCTGGACGCAAAATATAACATCACTGAGCAGCGTCCTCGGCTGGAGCAGTGGTTGAGGACACATTTACGCATGGGCTAGGGTATGAAGCTATTCCCTCTGATAAACCTCTGACATAACGCACTTATACTGTCTCTACAGATCAATGAAGAGGTGGAGACTATGCCATTTTTTGCTCGACGAAAAGACACATCAGGACTGCTGCGTAATCGCTCCTTCCGCTTGCTATTCTCCGCTCACGCCCTGGCTTCGCTAGGGGAATGGTTCGACGCTATCGCTATTCAGGTGCTGGTTGTCTACCGCTGGGGAGCGGACCCCATGATGATTGCCCTCATTCCGGTGGTGATGGCACTTCCGGGCTTGTTGCTCAGCTCGCTGGCGGGGACGCTGGCTGATCGGCTGCCACAGGCGCGGCTTATGATGCTGAGCGATCTAGCTGCTGCTTGCCTGACGCTCGCGGTGCTGTTCGCTCCAGGAGTAGCCTGGCTGCTACCCCTGCTCGCCCTTCGCGCCTGCGCGTCTGTCTTTCAACTGCCCGCCCAGCAGGGGCTGACCCGGGTCATTGTACCTTCGGACCAATTGCTGCAGGCTGCCTCGTGGAATGGCCTAGTTGGACAGGGGTCCAAGGTGGCTGGTCCCTTGCTCGGAGCGATGCTGCTAGTGTTGCTGTCGCCTCAGCTGTGCATTGCGCTGAATGCGGTGACCCGACTTTGCTCGGCTGCACTGCTGTGGCCGCTGCGCGGACTGTCCAGCAAGCAGGTGATTGCGTCATCCGACATGACGACGTCAGATGAAGACAGAGGACAGGGGTATGAACAACCCTTCGGGGAAGGGACATGCATTCAGGAGCAAGGACAGAGCGCCCCTCTTCAAGCTGCCATAGATGCAGACGAAGCGACTAAACAGGATGAAGAGGGCTTTCTGGCGCAGTGGCGTGAAGGCTGGGCATATATTGTGAGGACTAAGCGACTGCTGCATACCCTGATCTTCGGCTTGTTCGGCATTATGGCTATCCTGATGATTGATTATCAGTTCGCTACATTGCTGAGAACCATCTATCCAGGGGATGAGTCATTGGTAGGCTGGCTGATCTCGGCGATCGGCATTGGAGCGGTGGCTGTAATCATGGTATTGAACCGGATGAATCATATTGGGGCAGGCTGGGGGCTTGGCGGAGGCTACCTGTGCATTGGCGGTGCTATTGCTGTGTTGGGCGTACTGCCACCTGGTAGTCCGATCTGGCTCCTGCTGGTTGCTGGTGTCCTGATCGGGCTTGGTAACGGACTCTATATGGTGACGCAAAATTACATCCTCCAATCCGAGACGCCAGCTCACCTTGTAGGCAGAATATTTGGAATCCAGAACACCGTGCTAGGCGCCGTGATGATTGGTGCGCCACTAGCTGGGGGTGTACTTATTCAGATGGCAGGGCCGGGTCTATCGTTTTTGGCGATTGGCAGTGTCGTAGGGCTGCTTGGCGTTAGCGGTATGCTGCTTCAGTCCATGATCTGGGGCCACGAGCCGAAGACGGATGCAGGACGTTATGTCGAACGCGGAGAACTGTGAAGGTCTGATTTATTTTGATTGTGATGGGATGGTGTGAACCAGTTGAAGAAGCTGTGCTTCTAAGTGAGTATAGAGCTGCTGTCGACTAACGACTACGCTGCCCAGGTCATTCAACCTAAAATCAAATTCGGTCAAGGTACTAGCCATTCTGGCTGAGTGAGACCTGCATGAAGCCCCTGATCGTCATATAGATGATCAGGGGCTTATATTTGCTTCTGTATACTCAACCAAGCGCCTGACTAGCGATGGCGAAATAAGTGTCCTGTCTCGGTGGTAGCTGCTCGGAATTCCTGAGCATTACCGGCGGATGAGAAGAGGACTTAAATCCTAGCTGAAGGAGAAGATCGCGCAGCTCCTCCTGTCCCTCAGGAATATCTATTCTCAGAGTGCTGGATGCGTCCTTGGCAAGTGCCTTGGTGAGCTGTAATGCCATTGCCGCATTTGTACCCACGATAGGACCTAGCACGAGCTTGTCACTGACCGGTACAGCCATACCGTAGCCGACAAGCGTTCCATCTGACTTCGTTGCGACCATGACCCTGTCAGCCTGCTGTATGCGCGCTTTCATCAACTGCTTCCGATCTGCTCCGATGGAGGACTCGTCCAGCCGCGTTAGTGCAGGAAGCAGTTCCTCAGAGAACGGGACGATGCTATACTCCATTGGGGCTTCGCGCTCCGGTAGTGGAGTGACAGTGCTGTCTCGCAGCAGTTTGTACACGCTGGATACCGTCTGAAAGCCCAGCTTTTTATACAATGGTTCACCTTGCGTGGTAGCGATTAGCATAAGTGGGACGTGCTCAGGGATTGCCTCTATGCAGGCTTGCATCAGACTGGCCCCAAGACCGGCCCCTCTGTATCGTTCATTGACAATGACCAGTCCGATCGAGGCCAGTCGATCTCCATATGGAAGAATGGCCGCACTGGACACAATCTGCCCGCTGGGGTCGCGATGACCGAAGAGGGTACCGACCTTCAGTAAGGTGTGTACCTCCTGCTCGCTATAATCCCACTGTACGTGGGTGGTTAGCTGCAACAGCCCAGTTGTATCTTCTATGCTCAGTTGTTCGAGTGTCAGCTCGGTTAAGTGGGTGCTCAATGTATGTCATCTCCTATCCGGCATGTGGTTATAATTGTATGAAGGAATTTGGTTATCATAAATTATCGTTGCTGCAAGCGCTGAACGCAAGCTATCCTCTTCCTGTTCGTAGTACGCTTCATTGATTAGGTGCCCCAAAATACCCGTTTAAAGATTACCCTCTCTGATCACCCTCTCTCTTAGCCATTCAGGCCATTCCAGTATCTTCTGTGATCCTACTCACATTTTTTCAATTTCTGTAGCCGATTTTGTGATTATTATCACAAATAAAAAAATAGGCTTCTGACACAATACTTTCAGAACGCATTTCGCGGAAATGGATGTGAATTTTTTCGCAAAATGCAAAAACGTTAAGACGAAAGGAAGGACAAGGTCATGGACCCGTTAATGCTGTCGCGTATCCAGTATGCGTCGACCACGATTTTTCACTTTTTATTTGTACCTGTATCCATTAGCCTGGCACTCTTCATTGCGATTATGGAGACGTTGTATGTCATCAAGGGCAAGCCTGCGTACAAAGCCATGTCCAAGTTCTGGGGCAAGCTGTTCCTGATTAACTTTGCTGTTGGGGTCGTGACGGGAATCCTTCAGGAGTTCCAGTTCGGGATGAACTGGTCGGAATATTCGCGCTTCGTAGGGGACGTATTTGGAGCACCGCTGGCTATAGAGGCACTGCTGGCCTTCTTTTTGGAATCTACCTTCCTTGGCCTCTGGATCTTCGGCTGGGAGCGTCTGTCCAAGAAGCTGCACCTGATGTGCATCTGGCTGGTCTTCATCGGAACGTTGTTCTCGGCGTTCTGGATTCTGGTGGCGAACTCCTTCATGCAGCATCCGGTAGGCTTCCAGATTAATAATGGCCGTGCCGAGATGAACGATTTTCTCGCGTTGATTACGAATGGGCAGGTATTGGTAGAATTCCCGCATACGATCTTCGGAGCGCTCATGACAGGTGGTGCACTTGTAGCGGGCATTAGCGCATGGAAGATCATGAAGAAGCAGGACGCTCAGCTATTCGGTCATTCCTTTCGGATCGCAGTCATCATGCTCGTCATCTCCTTCTTCGGCGTGGCCTTCTCAGGGCATTTCCAGGCTCAATATCTCGTTAAGACCCAGCCGATGAAGATGGCGGCAAGCGAAGCACTGTGGGGCAAGAGTGGGGACCCCGCGGGCTGGAACGTCATTGCTTTCATTGATCCGGATGAACAAAAGAACAACTGGGAGCTGCAGGTACCGGGGCTGCTAAGTTATCTGTCCTACAGCAAGTTCTCGGGTGAGGTCAAAGGCATCCACGAGCTGCAGGCCGAGTATGTGCAGACTTACGGCGAGGGCAATTACATACCCCCTGTACGCACGACCTTTTGGAGCTTCCGCATCATGATCGCGGCGGGCTGTCTGAGTCTGCTGCTGGGCGGCTACGGCATCTATCTGTCGCTTCGTGGCAAGCTGGAGCAGGCGAAGCCATGGTACTTCAAGATGATGGTATTCGGCATATGTCTGCCATTCATCTCGAATACTTCCGGCTGGATTATGACGGAGATTGGGCGGCAGCCTTGGACGGTCTTCGGATATATGACTACGGAAATGGGCGTATCGCCAAATGTCAGCAGCGGCATGCTGCTCTTCTCCATCATTGCGTTTACAGGAGCGTATGCTGCGCTGGCAGCGATTACGGTATTTCTGTTCGTGAAATATATCAAAAAAGGGCCGGACTTGAAGAGTGAAGCCGAACAGCCGGTACATGATCCGTTTGGTGTAGAGGGGGGCGCTTATGCTGTCTTTAAATGAGCTGTGGTTCATTCTGGTGGCCGTGCTGTTCATTGGTTTCTTCTTTCTGGAGGGCTTCGATTTCGGGGTCGGCATGTCTACTGCATTGATTGCGAAGACGGACGGGCAGCGTCGTGTGCTGATTAACGCGATTGGTCCGTTCTGGGATGGGAATGAGGTATGGCTGCTCACGGCGGGTGGAGCCATGTTCGCGGCATTCCCGAATTGGTATGCGACGATGTTCAGCGGCTTCTATATTCCGCTCGTCTTCCTGCTGCTGGCCCTGATTGGGCGCGGCGTAGCCTTTGAATTCCGGGGTAAGGTGGATAGTGCACGCTGGCGCAAGAGCTGGGATATCGTGATCTTCATGGGTAGCTTCCTGCCTCCATTCCTGTTGGGTGTTGTATTCGCGACGTTCATGCAGGGGTTGCCCATTGATGGCGACATGCATATGCGAGCAGGATTCTTTGACATTGTGAACCTGTATACCGTAGCTGGCGGAGCAGCGGTAACGTTACTGTGCCTTGTGCATGGCTTGCTGTTCACGACGCTACGCACGATGGATGACCTGCAGGAGCGCGCACGCAAGCTGGCAGGCAAGCTGCTAATTCCGCTAGCGGCACTGCTTCTGATCTTCGCGGTGCTAACCTTCCTTTACACAGATATATTTGCTGTCAGAGGAGGAGTACTCGCTGTGGTCGCCGTGCTGGGTGCAGCTGCTTATGTGCTGGCAGGCTACTTTATTAATCAGGGCCGGGATGGATGGGCTTTTGCGATGACAGGTACAGTGATTGCGTTAGCTATTGCCTCTGTCTTCATCGGGCTGTTTCCACGGGTCATGGTCAGCTCGCTGGGAAGTATGTACGATCTGACCGTATATAATGCTTCCTCGGGGCCGTACTCCTTGAAGGTCATGACCATCGTAGCATGTAGCCTTCTGCCTTTCGTGCTCGGCTACCAAATCTGGAGCTACATTGTATTCCGCAAGCGGGTACATGAGAAAGGGCATTTGGAATACTAATGGGACACGATGTATTGCGTTTGAAGGGTGCGCGGCTCACCTTTGTATGTATTGCCGTATTGATCATCATCCAGTCGCTGGCGATTCTCATGCAGGCCAAATGGCTGTCTGAAGCAGTCGTGGGGCTCTTCGACGGGGAGTCACTACGCCAGCAGCTGGAAAGGATTGATCTGTTCTTGTGTGCCTTCTTGTCCAGACAGGCAGCAGATGCGGCTGTGCGACGGATTTCATTCGATTTTGCAGAACGCACAGGTTCGAGTCTACGGCGTGAGCTGCTCACACGGTTGTTGCATCAGGGTTCGCGTCGGTCTGCCAAGGAAGGAACAGGTCATCTGGTTACCCTGATTCGGGAGGGAATCGGGCAATATCGTGCCTATGTGGAGAAGACCTTTCCCCGAATGGGAGCTGTAGGGATCACCCCCATTTTCATATTGGTCTATGTATGGATGCAGGATCGCATGTCAGCGGTGATCCTTGCCGTTATGCTTCCATTATTGATTGTGTTCATGATTCTGGTGGGGCTAACGGCAGGGAAGCATACTCGGGATCAGCACAACGTCTATCGCAAGCTGTCGAACCATTTTCTCGATTCGGTCAGAGGATTGGAGACGCTCAAGCTACTGGGAAGATCCAAGAAGCACGCTGCCTCGGTAGATAGCATCAGTGAGCGCTATCGGCAAGCGACGATGAAGACGCTGAGGCTGGCATTTCTATCCTCCTTCGCACTTGAATTCTTCACCATGCTGGCGGTCGCCATGATCGCCGTGGGGCTCGGATTGAGACTGGTTAACGGTCAGATGGAGCTGCTGCCTGCTCTCATCGTGTTAATGCTGGCACCGGAATACTTCATGCCCGTGCGTATGATGGGGGCGGATTACCATGCTACGATGGATGGTAAAGAAGCAGGCCAATCCATTCGCAAGCTCATGGATAGCTTGCAGGAGGTGGGTGATTCACCAGACTCTCACCGATCCGCCGAAGACAGCCTGGATACGACTCCAGCAGAGACGATTCAGCTACAGTCAGAACGGATGTCAGAGAGCTCCTTCTATCCATCAGATGTGGAACAGCCAGATGGTATACGGAACAAGACTTATCCAGATCGTGACTCAGACAGGTCTCAGGGAGGGGCAGTATTAGCTTCAGGTCCTCAGGATGAAGAGCTACATCGTGTACAATCTGATGAGGAGCGAGAAGAGCGCAAGGAGCATAGGAGATACAAGGGGTACAGGGAATACGAGGAACAACAAGAACAACAAGAACAACAAGAACAACAAGAACAACAAGAACAACAAGAACAACAAGAACAACAAGAACAAGATAAACATGAAGCACAAGAAGCTCAGAAAAAGCAGAGGACAGCTCCGCAATCAACCGGGTCCAAGCTTTTGGACTTAACGATTGAGCTACAGGATGTCTGTGTTCAGCATCAAGATGCTGCTGCCCCTGCGCTGGCTGGAATTACGACTCGTTTGAATGGACCGACGACCATAGGGGTTATAGGCGAGAGCGGAGCGGGCAAGTCGACGCTTATCGAGCTGTTAGGGGGATTCATGACCCCTGACAACGGGAGCGCTATAGCAGAGCTACGCTATGCCAACTCTGGTCAAATCGAGGCAGCTGCTCTATCCGCTCAGGAGTGGAAGCGTCAGGTAGTCTATATTCCGCAGCACCCTTATCTGTTCAGCATGTCATTGGCAGATAATGTACGCTTTTACACCCCGGGTGCAGAGGATGATAGGGTGAAGGAGGCCATTGAAGCAGTCGGCCTTGGGACGTTTGTAGCCAAACTGCCTGATGGTATGCATACGCTGCTCGGCAGTGGTGGAAGGCAGCTCAGTGGCGGTCAGGAACATCGGATTGCGCTGGCTCGGGCCTGGCTGGCTGATCGCCCAGTGTTGCTATTAGATGAACCAACTGCACACCTGGACATTGAGACGGAATACGAGCTGAAGCAGATGATGCTACAGCTGTTCGAATCGAAGCTGGTAATCCTGGCTACCCACCGGATGCACTGGATGAATGACATGGAACGGGTGCTCGTCGTCGAGCAGGGCCAGATTGTAGAGGACGGGTCTCCAGCCCAACTGCTGGAGCTTAAGGGAGCGTATTGGCACATGCTTGACGCACAGTGGGAGGGGATCTTATGAAGCAGCATGGAGGATGGTTGAATCCACATGTCGCAGGCCTGAAGTGGCGATTGTCCCTGTCAGCCGTGCTTGGTATATTAACGGCCGCTTGTTCTGTAGCACTGCTATTCACCTCTGGCTACCTTATCTCCAAATCGGCCCTACGCCCGGAAAATATTCTGATGGTCTACGTACCGATTGTCGGTGTCAGAGCCTTCGGTCTGGGTCGCGCTGCCTTACGCTATGCAGAACGGCTCAGCAGCCATGATGCCATCCTGCGTATGCTTGCAGGGATGCGAGTTCGCCTGTACCGTGTGCTGGAGCCACAGGCGCTACAGCTCCGCTCGCGGTTTCGTGCGGGGACGCTACTAGGCTCGCTCGCTGACGATGTGGAGCACTTACAGGATGTATACCTACGAACAGTTCTGCCTTGCATCACTGCATTATTCATGTATGGGGGAGCCGTAGCGTTCCTTGGCTGGTTCGACCTGTATTTTGCTGTATTCATGGGGCTATACACCTTACTACTCGCTGGGGGACTCCCCTGGTGGTCATTGAAGAGGACCCGGGATACCCGTATTGCTCATCAAGCACAGCGTTCATCATTGTATAACACGTTGACGGATGGGATGCTGGGATTGACGGATTGGGTCATTAGTGGACGCTCGAAAGAACTGATTGAATGCTGCGAGACGGATGAGCGAGCGGCAATGGAGCTGGAGCGTAAGCTGGCGGACTGGGCATCCGTGCGGACCTTTCTGCTGCAGTTGGGTATTGCTGGCTTGATCCTTATGCTGCTCATCTGGAGCGGGCTACGTACCGCTGATGGGCATCTGACGGTGACCTTCATCGCAGCATTCGTATTGATGGTGCTGCCTCTAAGCGAAGCGTTCATTCCTTTGCCAGAGGCGGTGGACCGGATTCCGGAATACAAGGAGTCGCTAAGACGACTGAATAACCTCGACTCAGCGAAGACCACAACGTTGCACGAGACCAAGGATACTCTAGTGAATGATGACACGGCCCTGTTTCAACCGATTCATGGACATGAACTCATGTCTGCTTCTAAGCAGGCGAGTGAACAGAATGAGGTGCAGGGTGCGATACAACAGGCTGTGAGTATGGAGCCTCCGCCGCTAGCGCAAGCGTTGGCTGTATCCTTGGAGCATGTCACCTGTGGCTACGAGGACGAGGATGCGATATTGAAGGATATCTCTCTTCAGCTTGAAGAGGGTAGCCGGATCGCCATCCTGGGACGAAGTGGAGCAGGGAAATCTACCTTGCTCAAGGTTATTCTGGGGGCTATATCTCTGCAAGGTGGGCAGGCGAGCCTCTTCGGAAGCCCTGCCGCTCAGGTGGGACGGCCCGAGATGGGAAGGGTAGACGTACTGCAGCAGAAGCCGTATCTGTTCGACACGACGATCGCTAATAACATTCGACTGGGTAGACCGGATGCGACGGATGAAGAGTTGGCTGCAGTCATTCAGCAGGTACGCCTTGGACCTCTGCTGGACACGCTACCGCTTGGCCTCGATACGCCGATGCTGGAAGCAGGTCAACGCTTCTCCGGTGGAGAACGACAGCGGATTGCGCTGGCTCGTATTTTGCTGCGACAGGCTCCTGTGGTGCTACTGGATGAGCCGACGACGGGGCTTGATCCCAGAACGGAACGCGCTCTGACCGAGACGCTGCTCGATACACTGCAAGGACGTACAGTCATCTGGGTTACTCATCACTTGGGAGCAGCGGCCGCTATGGATCAGGTTGTGTTTCTGGAGGAAGGCTCGATCATGCTGCAGGGCTCTCATCAAGAGCTCCTGAGGCATTCGCCCCGTTATCAGGCGCTATATGAGCTGGATCATCCTTATCGAGACAAGAGACGGAGACTGTCGGGAGCTCAAAGTACTGAGGAACCTGAAGCGATCAAGGCCTCTGTGGAACGGAAAGAATCTGGAGAGCATGCGGATCTGACTAGTGAGCAGCTTCGGCAGCCTGGATTCCGTCAGCCTGTATAACGAAGTGTTCCTCCGCCGGGTATACCAGTTAACCATCGTTCGAATATTCTGTTGAATCTTATATTCTATTTTATAGAGAAGCTGCCAGACCGTATGAGAGGCTACGATTTTAACCTCATGCTGCTCTGGCAGTTTTTCTACATATTTACGTTAACAATAACCTATGTTATCATTAACACAAGTTATCTATAACATTAGAGGTGCGAACATGTCTATACAATATGCGATACTTGGCATTCTCAGCTGGAGGCCTGCTACAGGCTATGAACTAAAAAAGGTATTCGAGGAATCCACCATCCTGTACTGGTCCGGCAACAACAATCAGATCTATAAGTCACTGGTACAGCTGCTGGAGGAGGGTATGGTAACCAACGAAATTCAGCATCAGGAGAGCTCTCCCTCCAAGAAAATCTACAGTATTACAGAGAAGGGGCTTGCTGGCTTGAAGGAATGGGCTCTCTCGGAGCCGGAGGTTCCCGATTTCAAGAATGCCTTTCTTGTCCAATTGGCTTGCTCGGATCAGTTAAGCAACGAGGAATTAAAAGAGCTGCTGCTGCAATATAAAGACCGGATTAACGTACAGCTTGTATATCAGCAGGAGAAGATCCGACGCGGGATGTCTTCCCCTCGTCGCAACGCACGCGAGGCTGTGGTGGCAGACAAAATAGCTGACAACCTGCTGTCCTTTTACCGCAATGAGCTTAAATGGGTGCATGAGCTTCACAGTGAGCTTGAAGAGCTGTACACCAGACAAAAGGAGGAGTTAAAGTCCATGAACTATCAAGTAGTACAGAATGGGGAAACAAAATATATCGAAGTGATCTCTGCAGAACCGCCGCTGAGTAAGGAACAGGATGCTGTTGATCTGGTTGCTCTAAGTATGGAGAATGATGTACATCTGATGCTGCTACACAGTCAGGCGTTATCGGAGGATTTTTTCAAGCTCGGCACGGGTGTGGCTGGGGGAATGATTCAGAAGTGGATCAACTATCAGCTTCAGGTGGCCGCAGTCATCCCGGGCGAGCTGATTCATCAGGGCAGATTCAAGGAGATGGCGGTGGAAGCCAATAAGAGCAATCACTTCAGGGTATTTGAAACGAAGGTGGAGGCGGAGCAATGGTTCTTGCGCGGTTAAGGGTGAGGATAAGCGGCTAGAGTCTAAGCGAAATGTTGAGAGCAGCAGTATGCTGATCCTGCAATAAACGTGAAATCGAAAATCACGCTTGAAGTATACACCTTGTTAGGATGAACTCATAGTTGGAAGTATGAACTGATAGTTGGAAGTATGAACTGATAAATATAAGAAACGGCCTGTGTCGATAAGCTCGATACAGGCCGTTGTGCGTATTTAGGCTGAGTGTCGTCACTAGCATTACTATATACCTTTAGTACCTTAAGCGAATCTGAATACCTCTAGTACCTTAAGCAATCTGATGTCAAGTCGAAGGGGCCTTAACCCTCGGACACTACCGTAAAACGAGCGTTCACATGCTGTGGCTTCTCAATCTCATCTACCACAGCTACAGCATAGTCCTCATAGCTGACATAGCTCTTGCCCTGGGAGTTCACAAGCAGGTTGTCCTTACCAAGCTGGTAGGAGCCTGTACGCTGACCAAGTGCGAATTCAGCAGAAGGACTGATGAATGTCCAGCTCAGATTAGCACTGTTCTTGAGATCGTTCAGATTCTTGGACTGATTGTCTGCTGTCGGGAATACGAAGTCCGGGAAGCCAGGAGTATCCTTCACAAGAATTGTCTGGGCTTCATCTGCATACAGGCTGCCTGCACCGCCTACGACAATCAGTCGAGTAGACGTGCCTTGCAGAGCTTGGATCAGTACCTGGCCTGCTTCGACGTGCAGCTGCTCTTGCCCCATCGGAGCGGCAAATGCGTTGACAACTACCTCATACCCGTTCAGGTCAGCAGCAGTCAGGGACAGGATATCTTTCTCCACTACACTGACTCCGTTCTCTGTAACCTTGGCGCGATCTCTAACGATAGCTGTCACTTCATGTCCGCGATCCAGCGCTTCCTTCAGAATACGGCTTCCGGCTTTACCACTGGCTCCAATTACTGCGATCTTCATAATCATTCATCCTCTCATTTGTATGGAGTGAAGGTATCTGATGAGTACACCTGCACTCGTATATAAAATTTAATGTAACTAAAAATGTTACAATTACGTCTGTGATTGATTATAGAAGATGTAATTCCTCCTGTCAAATGGTAACGACAGAAACCCCTCGCAAGAGGGGCTTTGTGTATGTAGCAAGATCATGATATATGCTTGTGTTAAGTGGAGGGGAGGTGGGGGTCACATCATTTTCTTCCGAAAAATACGGCAAAATCAAAGTATTTATACATACAATCAACAGCTTGAAATCCTGCTTGCTCCATCCAATTGATTTGGTCATCTAATTTTGCATTGATATCCAACTTTCTTCTTTCTACAGATGCATCTATCGCTTCCTGGGTAAGGCCACTTTCGTTAATATGCTCTAGCCAATGTCTTTTGAGAAAATCATCGGTTTGAGAATTATTACCCGCTACTTGGTCTGCATTTACAAAAATACCGCCGTCATTTAATAACTGATAAACTGTAGAAAATAATTGCCTTTTGGCTGTATGAGTCAAATGGTGTATCGACAATGAAAAAATGACGATATCATTTTAACAACAGGACTTTAATTGGAGAAATATATAAATCATATGTAGACGATAGGAAATAACTATAATTAACGCGATGTTATAACACCGAGCTGGTCCTTCCGTATAAAATCGGTGCTTTATATAATGGCGTTATATATAATGTAATTTGTGTGTTCTGTATATTGAATATAAGGAGGCGTGATATGCCATTTTACGGACAGCACATCGTGCCTGCGGCCAAGAATGTCAAGCAGTTCGAGAGTCTGCTGCAGAGCAACTATGAGGTAGCGGTGTTCCTGGATACGCATATTGGCCAACTGCGCATGCTCCATGATCTGGCCCGTCAGGGCAAGAAAAAAATGCTTCTGCACGCCGATCTGATCCAGGGTCTGAAGAACGATGAATATGCTGCTCAATACTTGTGTCAGGAGATTCGTCCCTTCGGGCTGATCTCGACCCGCTCCAGTGTGATTATGACAGCCAAGAAGCGAGGCATTCTGGCGATTCAGCGTGTCTTCATGCTCGATACGATGGCTCTGGAGAAAAGCTACACCTTGCTGAAGAAAACACAGCCGGATTATATAGAGGTGCTCCCTGGCATTATGCCGCATATGATCGCGGAGGTCCGTGAGCGTACGGGTATACCGATTCTCGCAGGCGGTCTGATTCGTTCCACAGAGGACGTGGAGCGAGCCTTGGAGGCTGGGGCTGATGCGGTCACTACCTCCAACAAGGAGCTTATCCAGCATTATGAATAGTCCGTAGCTCTTCGAATAAGCTCTGATGGTACACACCTGAGGAGCAGGCCTTCTAAATATGTGAAACGAATCACTGATACTTCAAATTTACATATTCAAATTTGCAGGTTGACGACGCTTACAACAACATATTATATTTAAATTAAGTTAATACCCGTGACGGAGACGAGGAGAGCCACACAGACATTCCCTGCCTTGGGCAGAGGTACGGGTTTGTGAGGGGTCTCCTTTTTTGTGCGTGTATTAGGAATGACTGCTGAGTAGGCAGGAGTCATTTTGAAGAACGTGTATGACATAGAGGGGGATCACGACATATGGAAAAATACATTTTGGCATTGGATCAGGGAACGACTAGCTCAAGAGCGATCTTGTTCGATCAGGAAGGGAATGTATTCTATTCTTCACAGAAGGAATTCCCGCAGTATTTCCCGCATCCGGGCTGGGTTGAGCATAATGCCAATGAAATCTGGAGCTCGATTCTGGCGGTCATTGCCTCCTGTCTGTCTGAATCTGAGGTGAAGGCGAGTCAGATCGCAGGGATCGGTATTACGAATCAGCGTGAATCGGTTGTGGTCTGGGACAGAAATACCGGGCATCCTGTCTACAACGTACTCGTATGGCAGTCGAGACAGAGCGCGGACATCTGCGAACAGCTCAAGCAGCAGGGGCATGAGAAGCTCTTCCATAGCAAGACTGGACTGTTGATTGATCCCTATTTCTCAGGTACGAAGGTGAAATGGATTCTGGACCATGTTGAAGGTGCGCGTGAACAGGCTGAGCGCGGAGAGCTGCTGTTCGGGACGATCGACTCTTGGTTGATCTGGAAGCTGTCGGGTGGAACAGCGCACGTTACGGACTATTCCAATGCAGCGAGAACGCTGATGTTCAATATATATGAATTACGCTGGGATGAGGAGCTGCTGGACATTCTTGGCATACCGCAGAGCATGCTGCCAGAGGTAAGGCCTTCCTCGGAGGTCTATGGGCACACTGTAGCGTATCACTTCTTCGGGGAGAGCGTGCCAATTGCCGGGGCAGCTGGGGATCAGCAGGCGGCACTGTTCGGTCAGGGCTGCTTCGAGCAAGGGATGAGCAAAAATACGTACGGCACCGGCTGCTTCATGCTGATGAACACAGGCGACCAGCCTGTAGACTCTACGCATGGTCTTATCACGACCATTGCTTGGGGGCTGGAGGAAGGCAAGGTGCAATACGCCCTGGAGGGCAGTATTTTTGTGGCAGGCTCTGCGATTCAGTGGCTGCGTGATGGTGTGCGTATGATCAAGTCCGCCAAGGACAGTGAGACTTATGCCAGTCGTGTAACATCCTCTGAGGGAGTGTACGTGGTTCCTGCATTTGTAGGTCTGGGCAGCCCTTACTGGGATAGTGAGGTGCGTGGTGCTGTCTTCGGTTTGACGCGGGGCACGACTAAGGAGCACTTCATACGCGCAACGCTGGAAGCATTGGCGTATCAGACAAGAGATGTACTGACAGCGATGGAGATTGATTCCGGGCTGAGCGTCAAGAAGCTGCGTGTCGATGGCGGTGCGGTGCTGAATAATTTCCTGATGCAATTCCAGAGTGACATTCTGGATGCCCAAGTCGAGCGTCCACTCATTCATGAGACGACGGCACTCGGTGCGGCTTATCTCGCCGGACTTGCAGTCGGCTTCTGGAAGAACACAGAGGAGCTGAAGAGCAGGGTCCGCGTCGAGCGTACCTTTACGCCAGAGCTTGCGGAAGAGGAGCGAACTGCTCTTTACGAGGGCTGGAAGAAGGCAGTCCATGCTGCGCAGGCCTTCAAGTGAAAATTTGACGAATACGCAGTAGCGATAGTTCACTTTTGCAATATACTATGTTAAGATGTCACTAAGTTAATATTCCTGTCAGGAGATTTGGAGAGACCATGATGCACTCGGCTGTTGCCGTAGTGATTGTTCATGGTCTCTTTTTGCGTGCAGCTGCAGCAGATCGGATGTCATCGGCATATGGTCCATGCGCAGGCAGAGTCTGGTCAATTGGCGGGAATTCCACTACAGAGATACCGGGAGGAATGAGTCATGACAACCAAAAGCTTTGCTGGTCATGCCAGGGGAGAGCGACTGCAATCCATGACAGAGAAGAATTATGATGTATTGATTATCGGTGGAGGTATTACAGGTGCAGGGATCGCGCTGGATGCAACGGCACGCGGTATGAAGGCGGCACTCGTGGAAATGCAGGATTTCGCAGCGGGGACCTCAAGTCGTTCCACGAAGCTGGTGCACGGGGGGCTACGTTACCTGAAGCAATTCGAGGTGAAAATGGTAGCTGAGGTCGGCAAGGAACGCGCCATCGTCTACGAGAACGGTCCGCATGTCACGATACCGGAAAGAATGCTGCTACCTATGCATAAAGGCGGAACCTTCGGCAAATTCAGTACCTCCATCGGTTTGCAAGTATATGACCGGCTGGCTGGCGTGAAGCATAGCGAGCGTCGTCGGATGCATAGTGCACGTGAGACCCTGGATAAGGAGCCGCTACTCAAGCGCGATGGCCTGAAGGGTGGCGGCAGCTATGTAGAATATCGGACAGATGATGCACGGATGACAATCGAGGTTATGAAGAAGGCTGCCCAGACTGGCGCAGATCTGGTCAATTACGCTCGCGTCGAGCGACTGCTCTATAATAACGGTCAAGTCGTGGGCGCGCACGTTCGGGATCAGATAACCGGTGAAGGCTACGATATTCATGCTACCGTCATTATTAATGCTGCGGGGCCATGGGTGGATACGCTCCGTGAGATGGATGGGTCCAAGAAGGGCAAGATGCTGCAGCTGACGAAGGGCGTGCATCTGGTGTTCGATCAGAAGCGCTTCCCGCTCCGGCAAGCCATCTACTTTGACACGCCAGATGGACGAATGATCTTCGCCATTCCGCGTGAGGGCAAGACCTATGTGGGCACGACAGATACGGTATATAAGGAAGATACAGCGAATCCGCGCATGACGCTTGCAGATCGCAGCTACATCATGAATGCTATTGCATACATGTTCCCAGACGTTAAGCTGACCCTGGATGACGTCGAATCCAGCTGGGCAGGTGTGCGTCCACTGATCTATGAAGAAGGCAAGGACCCTTCGGAGATCTCCCGCCGCGATGAGATTTGGGAGTCTGCTTCAGGGCTGGTTACGATTGCTGGAGGCAAGCTGACTGGATATCGCAAAATGGCAGAGATGGTCATGGATCGCGTAAGCACATTGCTCACCAATAAGACGGGTGAGAGCTGGAGCAAAGCGAACACGAAGCAAATCAAGATGTCGGGTGGCGATGTCGGCGGATCTGCCGGGTTCGAGGGGTTTGTACAGGACTCCATTAAGCAAGGCAACAGCCGTGGTATTGCTGCTGAGCTGTCCGAGCAGTGGGCCAGACGCTATGGCTCCAATATTGCACGCCTGTTCGAGCTAGCGGCCCGTCCACGCCAGCTTGCGAGCGAGCAGGAGCTTCCAGACGAGATCAGAGTACCTCTTCTCTATGCATTGGAGGAGGAGATGGCGGTGACACCTGTCGATTTCTTCATTCGTCGGACGGGTGCTATCTTCTTCCGTATTGATTGGGTACGTAAGTGGAAGAGTCAAGCGATTGACCTGATGGCAGAGTATTATCAATGGAGCATCGAGGAGCGCCAGCAGCATACGGAGCGTCTGGAGACAGAGCTGTATTATGCGGTAGAGCCTGTGGATGCGGATATCACCAAGGTCGCTGGTCACGTCGGCTAGGATATCATTGCTGTACAGTAAATAATGCTATTTAATTATTAATCAATAGGAGAAGCCCCTTCGTGAAGACCGTAATATTACGGCAACGAAGAGGCTTTTCTGCATTTCTATCCACGATGGATAATCATGAGATGGGTATTTACTGCTATGCTTCCAGTCATGCTTCGTAAAGTTCCTTCTGCATACAGGTCTTAACAGCTTCCGCCTTATGGCTGAAATAGGCTCATCAGCAGTGGAGCACCAGCCAAGGTGAACATCGCCGCCAGCACCATGGATATACTCGATATTGTGCCTGTCAGCATGCTCCATTCGAAGGCTTTGGAGGTGCCGGTTCCATGCGCTCCTGTGCCCAGCAGCACACCGCGTGCGACTTCGTTATCAATACGGAGCAAGCGTACAGTCATCGGCCCGATCAGCAAGCCCGACAGGCCTGTCAGGATGACGAATACGGCAGTAATCGTCGGATTGCCGCCCAGCGTCTGCGATACACTCATGGCAATAGGCGTCGTAATCGAACGCGGAATGATGCTATGCAGCAGGGACGCGTCCAGATGCATCCACTGTGCCATCATAAGGGATGACAGTACCGCGATCAGAGAGCCACTCAGAACACTGACGATAATCTCCAGTGCGTGCTTCTTGAGCACGTGAAAATATTTATACAAGGGCACGGCGAAAGCGACCGTAGCTGGTTGCAGGAGCAATGACAGCCATTTGCCGCCCTGATTATAGGATTGATAGGATACACCTGCCAGCAGCAGAATGATAATAATAGCCACAGGCGTAATCAACAGCGGAGACAAGTACACCTTTGGAAGCGTGCGATACATTTTTTTGGCCATAGCATAGATGCCCAGGGTGAGCAGCATACAGAGGATCGCGATCATGAAGCTTTACTCCCCTTTCTTTTCGAGATGAAGGTAGCCA
Source organism: Paenibacillus massiliensis 2301065 = DSM 16942 (assembly GCF_000377505.1). Classification (GTDB taxonomy): domain Bacteria; phylum Bacillota; class Bacilli; order Paenibacillales; family Paenibacillaceae; genus Paenibacillus; species Paenibacillus massiliensis. The sequence continues at coordinate 428,814 of NZ_KB898186.1, forward strand.
CAAGTCCGGTGACTGCCATGACAATGAAGGTGCCTAGCAATACAATGAATAATATACTCATGCCATCATGCTCCAGCAGTGGCAAATAATCCATCACGCCGACAGCCGAAGGGATGAAGAAGAGCAAGAGCTCGGCCAGTAGCCAGCTCGCACCGATCTCAATCCAGCTCAGGCGAATAACTTTGGTCTGCAAAAGAATAAATAACAGCAGCATACCGACGATGCTCCCCGGAATAGGCCAGTGCAGCCAGCCCACCAGCGCATTCATGCCGACTGAGAATAGCAGCAGCACTCCGATCTGCAATATACCTTGCGCTATTTTCATCATAGGGCGGTTGCTCCTTTCCTGTCTTGTTTCCTGAGGTGTTATGAAAATTTTACAGCAGTTTCTTTCATAGGTAAAATGCATATTAAGAATGTTTTGTATTCCATTTGGCTATGGATGATAATGAAACAGTAACAGGAGAGTAGCAAAAGAGTAACAGGAGGGAAGCTATGGATATCCGGCATTTGCAGTACTTTTTGGAGGTGGCGCGCCATAAGAGCTTTACTAAGGCCGCACAGAGCCTGTTCATCACGCAGCCTACGATTAGCAAGACGATCAAGAGTCTGGAGGAGGAGCTGGGCGTCCAACTGCTGGACCGGATTGGCAAGCAGGTCGAGCTGACTGACGCCGGAAGAGCCATAGAGCGACAAGCGCAGGTGATCGTGAAATCCTTTCAGAATCTATCCTCTGAGCTGAGCGATCTGATGAACCTCAAGCGTGGCCATATTCGGATTGGCTTGCCGCCGATGATTGGTGCCAGCTTTTTTCCCCAGGTTATTGGTGAGTTCCATAAGGCCTATCCCGAGATTACTCTGCAGCTCTTCGAGGACGGGGCGAAGAAAGTAGAGGTGGATGTCGCTTCTGGCGCACTGGATATCGGTGTCGTGGTGTGGCCGACAGGAGAGGATGTATTCGAGTATTTTCCCTTCGTTGAGGATAAGCTGAATGTACTGGTGCACCCGGAGCATCGACTGGCGGGCAGAACACGGATTACATTAAATGAGCTGGCGGACGATTCATTCGTGCTGTTCCAGGAGAATTTTGCCCTCCATGATCGAATTATCGAGGAATGTGTTCGTTGTGGCTTCCAGCCAAAGGTGGTCTATGAAAGCTCGCAGTGGGATATGATTGCCGAGATGGTGGCTGCCAAGCTAGGAGTGGCCCTGCTGCCTGATACCATGTGCCGGGAGCTGGACCCTAAGCGGGTTAGGGTATTACAGCTACAAGACTCTGTGATTCCGTGGAATCTGGCCATGATCTGGCGCAAGGATCGCTATCTCTCGTTCGCAGCACGGGAATGGATTGCGTTCACGCAGCAGTTACTGCGCGGCAAGAGAGGGAGAAGCTAAGGTGGTCATGAGCTTGCTAAAAAGGCGAATGCCGCGATCCTTCACGGATGGCGGCACTAAGTGATATATGGTATAGGCTCTGGAGGATATATGCTGAGATCATTGCCGTATTAATTGCTACGTGCTGATTGCTTCGTACGCTGGTATACATTTAGTATACGATCCAGCCTCAGGGACTTGTCCAACACCCGGTTGTCCCCTAAGCCATGCTGGTCTACCATGCGGTTAAGCTCCATGCGTTCTTTCTCCAATAGTCGCTGCAGATGCTCGAGCTTCATAATCCACCTCCGGCTATGGATTGAATTACCTGTATATCTAACCTTGCGATGACAGGTATTTCAAAGATAGTTATCGACAGATTACCCTAAATAATTAATATTCTAACATATATTTCATGGTTTTTATTTCAAATTTTAGACAAATTCGTGATCATTTTGCCAACAAGCCTAGCATAGTTCATTTCTTCCCCCTTCCTTATTTTATCCTGTGAAGTCCTTACCTTTCCGTTCAGAACATGATAAAGTGGAGGGATAATAACCAGAACAGGTGATCTCGTGCAAATTCCCCCCGTGATTCGTATCTCTGTCAGGCCGCTTGTCGAGTATGTTTATCGTAGCGGAAGTATCGTAGCTGGCTTTCGTACGGCCAGTAGCATGCAGGAAGGTACCCGCATCCATCAGGAGATTCAGCGGGATTATCAGCCGGGCGACAGGAAGGAGCTACATCTGAATACCGAGCTGGCTCAGGACGGGCTGCTGTTTCAGCTCGAGGGCCGCTGTGATGGTCTGATCTGGGAGGACGAGCAGTGGACTGTGGATGAGATCAAGTCCTATACCGGCACTGCAAGCGCCCCCGGAGCAGATGGGCATACGGTCCATTGGGCACAGGCCATCTGCTATGCGTATATGGTATCGGTGTCTGAGCAGCTGATGGCTGTGCAGGTGCAGTTGACTTATGTAGATGTGGCCACGGGAAGTGTGAGCCGCTTGAGGCGCAAGCTGTCCGCCGCCGAGCTTGAAGAGCAGGTACGAAGGATCCTGTCGGCCTATGCTCCATACGTACGAATGCTGCTCGCTCATGAGGAGCAACGCAATCGCAGCATCCGTATGCTGGAATTTCCATTCGCACAGTATCGTGCGGGGCAACGAAGATTGGCAGGTGCCGTCTATAAGACGGTTGAGGAGGGGGCGGATCTGTTCGTTCAGGCCCCAACGGGAATTGGCAAGACGATCTCGACAATGTTCCCAGCGGTAAAAGCCTTGGTGACGGAGCATGCGGGCCGAATTATGTATCTGACGGCGCGAACGACCACCAGAGCGGCTGCTGAGGATGCGCTTCGACTCATGCAATCACAGGGGCTGCGGGTGCATGCCGTGACCATAACGGCGAAGGATAAAATATGCTTCAAAGAAGAGCAAGGCTGTGATGCGGGACAATGCTCCTTATGTGAGGGGTATTATGACCGGGTCAACCATGCCGTGATGGATATACTTGAGCATGAGACGATTATGACCCGCGAGATCCTGGAGCGGTATGCTCGCAAGCACCGCGTCTGCCCGTTCGAATTCTCTCTCGACGTAGCCTACGCGTCGGACTGTATTATTTGCGACTATAATTATGTGTTTGATCCCCGAATCTCACTCAAGCGTTGGCTGGAGGAGCAAAAGCGCAAGACCATACTGCTCGTTGATGAGGCTCATAATCTGGTCGATCGAAGTCGGGAAATGTTCTCGGCAGAGCTTAGTAAACGCCCCTTTCTAGAGCTCAAGCGAGCGTACAAGCAGCGAAGCGGAGGGGTGGCTACCGCAGCGAGCCAAGTGAACAACTATTTTATTAAGCTGCGCAAGGAGCTGCCGAGCTCAGGAGCGATCACCCGCGGAGAATTGCCAGAGGAGCTGCTGTCGCTGCTGGAGCCCTTTGTGGATGTGGCAGAGAGAGAGCTTCTTGCGATGGGGGCTGGAGGAGCGGATGCGGACCATGCCCTGCTGCTGGAGAGTTATTTTGCTGTACAGAACTGTTTGCGCATTGCAGGCTTGTACGATGAGCGTTATGTTACTTATATAGAGCAGAATAGCAGTGACGTCATCCTCCGTCTGATGTGTCTGGACCCGTCCAAGCTGCTTGAGCGGAGCGTCAAGTCTTACCGCTCTGCAGTGTATTTCTCGGCCACGCTCAGGCCACTGGCCTACTACAGAGAATTGCTTGGAGCCGATGAAGATGACTACACCTTAACGGTACCTTCGCCTTTTCGGCAGGAGCAATGGGACGTCAGACTGCTGCCTGTGTCGACTCGCTATCATGCAAGGCAGCAGTCGATTCGCCCGATTACAGAGCTGTTGACTCGGTTAGTACAGGAGCGTAAGGGCAACTATTTAGTATTTTTCCCGTCTTATACTTATCTACGGGACATAGCCCTGGCCTTCGAGCAGATGGGTACTGATGCCGAACTGCTCGTGCAGAGCTCAGGGATGACGGAGGAGGAGCGCACCGCATTTTTGGATCGGTTCCAGCCAGACCCGCCCAGAAGCTTGATGGGAATGGCTGTACTGGGAGGCGTTTTTTCAGAGGGCGTCGATCTGCCTGGTGAGCGTCTGCATGGTGTTGTCGTTGTTGGTGTGGGACTTCCCCAGGTAGGAGAGCAGCGGGATGTATTGAAGGATTATTACCAGCGTGAGGGCAAGAATGGCTTTTACTATGCCTATGTTTATCCAGGGATGAACAAAGTGCTGCAGGCGGGCGGAAGATTGATTCGTACGCTTCAGGACTATGGGCTGTTAGTACTCGTTGACGATCGGTTCATGCAGGAGCCATATGCTTCCCTGCTGCCCGAGGAATGGCGCACATACCGGATCATATCGCCTTCCTCAGAATTAGATCATTCAGTAGAAAGGAATAGCCATGAACTTTAACTTTCACAACGATTCGATTCGCAAGACGCTTCGCAAGCGTGGTGCTACGGATCAGGACCTTATGGATATTGAGACCTTTGTATCGTTCGCCCATCTGGCTAATGGGATATTCCGTGATATGAACCGTGACTTTGCGCGGATTGGAGTGTCGCAGGGGCGAATTATCGTGTTGAGTGTGCTGCTCAGCCATGCTCCACACGATATGACCCCATCCGAGCTCGCCGAGGAGGCCGATGTGACAAGGGGCACGATGACCGGATTGATCGATGGTCTGGAGCGTGACGGCATGATTGAGCGGATTGCCCACTCCAGTGACAAGCGTATGATCACGATTCGTCTCAAGGAGAAGGGCAGAGACTTTCTGAGTCGGGTCATTCCGTATTACAGAAATCTCATTCAGACGATGCTGTCTGAGTTCACGCTGGAGGATCACCAGCTTATGAGGGGATTGCTGGACAAGATGAAGAGGGGCTTTGAAGCCTGTGAGGCGCAGCCATCCTTCACTATTCAAGAGCCTAAGCAGGCCTCCTGCCAAGATGATGGGGAAGGCTGAGGAAGAAGTCTGCGTCATTTTACTACAATTGTACGGAACGAGGGGGCTATTTTGTGAAAATTGGCTTGTTAATCATTGATTTGCAGCATGTACATTTGGAAGAGGAGCCTGTGGAGAAGAGCCTGCTTAACAAGGCATGTATTCACATTAACTATGTGTCTGAGCTGCTACGCTCACAAGGCCATGTCATTGTACATATTCAGGATATTGAAGGCATGAATGACAGCAATCAGGCTAGCTATGATATTATTTCAGATATTCAGATCAAGGACGGAGACCTCAAGCTGACGAAGGAGATGCCGAACGCCTTCTGGCAGACGGAATTGGAGGATATGCTGCGCAGTCGTGGGGTCGAGCTACTCATCATTGCAGGCTTCGCGGCTGAGCATTGTGTGCTGTTCACCTTCAATGGTGCCAGTGAGCGGGGCTTCAAGCCGGTTATATTGCAAAATGGTATCGTCAGTGCCAGACAGGACGTTATCACCTCTACCTATCGTGATCGCAATCTGATCTCCTATCCTGTCGTAGAAGCGCTTGTGCAGCAGGGCTGATGTCCCTGTTACACCCAAGCGAACGGGAAGGTGAGCCTATGAAAAGTCTGTTTGAGCTTGTCAATGCGGTTACCGATGAAGCTTCATTCCTCCACTTCTTGCAGGAGCTCGCGCAGGACAAGGCAGAGGGGCATGAGTGGGCTAATGAGTCTGTCGAGGCGTTTCTGGAGGCTGCTCAGGAGTGGGGCAAAGCCTCTATTCAAGGCCTGGAGTATTATGAGAAGCCTCAGAATCCCTGGAAGCGATGTGCCCAGATGCTGTACATGGGCAAAATTTACGAGTAGCCCATAAAGCCATACATTGTTGAATAACAAAGCGGACCCGCCCAGTCTCGGACTACGAGGACATGGCGTAGGGTCCGCTTCTTTTATTTAGGCTGTTTGAATGTAGGCTGTTCAGATGATGGTTGCCGCTCAAGTACCGGTTCGGGTTGCTCCTTGGATGGCGGCAGCAAGAGTGCAGATGGCTCATGAGAATCAGGGACCTCAAGCGGTTCAGTTGTGATTTGTGGCGTCTGTGCATCCTGGACCGCTGCCACGAGATTCCGTTGCTCCAGAAGATGCTTCGCTACCTCGTAGCATTCATCGACATGGCGATTGCCTATGATCCGCATAGCGGTATAGCCAATGGCTGCGGAGAGTCCTTGCCCGAGGATGGGCACAAATCGAGATACCTGCTTGGTTGCAATCCTTACCCCCATTTTGCGAAGGAGTTGGAGAATCAGCTCATGCGTAACGACGCGACCAATGATCTTGCTGCCAACAGAAGTAATGAATCCATAGATCATGGATTTGGTCTCGGCATCCAGGCCCTCTAGCTGTTCCTGTGATAGCTTGAATTTTTTATTAATTGAAGGTAGCAGCTCCATCAGGATACCCACATCCGTCAGGACATCTGCTCCTGGAACCGGAAGCAGGGATACCGTACCGGATACTGCCGCTCTCTTGGCCACCATGGACCTGCATTCTTCCCGTATGAGATCCAGCTCAGCGATCGTTTGCACCATGGTAATCACTCCTTTAATAACAGATTCAGATGGATAAGATCGGTTATGCTGACTATTGTACCTTATACATACCCCAGAATGACATGTGTTGACTCGTTGGGACAGCTCGCACCGTTTATGGCCCTACCTCTTAGGGGTAATCTTATAGGGAGGCTTACATAGCTGCAATAGGAGGTGTGAGTATGTTCCGCAAAGCGCTACTAATCTATAATCATCATGCAGGTAAGGCGGGTGCAGACAAACGTCTCGGTGATGCTGTAGCTGTCCTTGCTCCCCATATAGCGGAGCTTGTGCTGCGTCAGATCGAATCCCCCGGAGACGGCGAACGAATCTGTCGCAGTCTGTCGTCAGAGATAGAGGCTGTGTTCATCCTTGGAGGGGATGGCACGGTACATGAGTGTATGAATGGACTCGCTTCCCTGTCGCATCCTCCGAGTGTGGGCATTCTGCCTGGAGGCACCTGTAACGACTTCTCACGCTCACTCGGGATTTCCCAGGATATACCGGAAGCTGCTCGAATGCTGCTGGAGGGGACAAGCCGCAGCTTGGATATCGGGGTAGTCAATGACCGGATATTTACGAATTTTTGCGGCATTGGCCTCATCACAGAGACCTCGGAAAATATTGATCCCACCCTGAAAAGCTCGCTTGGCAAGCTCAGCTATTTCATCAGCACACTACAGACGTTACGCAGTGCGCAGCCCTTCCGTTTCACAATGGTAAGTAATGGTGAGAGCAGGGAAGAGGAGGCGGTTATGATCCTGGTGGCGAATGGCCGCTATCTGGGGACCCATCCCTTGCCGCTGCAGCCTGATTCCTTGTGCGATGGTCATCTCGATGTTCTCATTATTCGTGAAGCTGGATTACCCTTGCTGAAGGAACTGCTTGCACGAAAGTCGGAGGAGCCCTGGGAGCCCAAGGACAAGGCGATAGAATACTTTAGAGCCACTTCGCTTACGATTCAGACACATGAGCCAATGAAGGTGGATACGGACGGTGAGATTTATCTCCAGACACCTATAGAGCTGAGTCTGCTCTCTACACCGCTCAAGCTGTTGGTTGGAGCCGGATGATCCGATAACTGTAACCCTTGAGCATAGCGACAGAAGCGCTGTCCCAAATCCTGCATTTACGGGCCCGTCTACTTTACGGCATAATATAGGAGACAGCTTCGAAATTGCAGGAACAGGAAGGAAGAGATCAATGAGCAAGCGTAATGTATATTTCAATCATGATGGAGGCGTGGATGACCTCGTCTCATTATTTATGCTTTTGCAAATGGAAGATGTTCATCTGACAGGGGTATCCGTGATCCCGGCAGACGGCTATCTGGAGCCAGCTACGGATGCCAGTCGCAAAATTATTGACCGTTTTGGTCATGGAGCACAGGTAGAGGTAGCCAAGTCCAACTCCCGTGGCAAGAACCCTTTCCCGGCAGCATGGCGTCTCCATTCCTTCTATGTAGATGCCCTGCCTGTTCTCAATGAGACGGGTACGATGGAAGCTCCACTGTCCTCATTGCCTGCCCATCTTCACTTGATTGAGAAGGTACGTCAGGCTGATGGCAAGACGACATTGCTGTTCACAGGCCCGCTCACGGATCTGGCTCGCGCACTGGATGAGGCGCCGGACGTAGAAGAGCGGATTGAGAAGCTGGTATGGATGGGTGGCACCTTCGAGAAGGGTAATGTCGAGGAGCCAGAGCATGATGGGACTGCGGAATGGAACGTATTCTGGGACCCAGAGGCTGCCCTGCGTGTATGGCAGAGCGGGATTCCCATTGACCTGGTCGCACTGGAGAGCACGAATAAAGTACCACTGACCCCTGCGGTACGCAGACTCTGGGCCAGCCAGCGCTGCTATGAAGGTGTTGACTTCATCGGGAATTGCTATGCAGGCTGCCCGCCGCTGGTCTACAGTGAGACAAATTCTACTTACTATCTGTGGGATGTACTGACGACAGCTGCGCTTGGACGTCCAGAGCTGGTACGCAGAAAGACCGTTCATTGTACGGTTATTGCAGATGGACCGAGTCAGGGCAGAACGGTAGCCCAGGCGGATGGCCGTCCGGTTGAGCTTGTATATGATACAGATCCGGATGCGTTCTTCACCTATATGACAGATCTCGGCAAGAAGGCAGCACCTAAGCGCTATTAAGTGATTACATTGGCTATAGGAGCGGAGCGACCCAGAACGGGTCGCTTTTTCTTTAGATAACAGAATTTATAACCTTTCAGTGGAGCTGGACGTTCCAATGGCTATAAGGAAAAATCTCCGCTAGATGCGGTCGGTCATCTGTGAAGGTACTTCGATAGCTGTATATCTTATAATTATGGCCTCTTTAGTTTGCAGTATAATGGTTCTATGCGTAAGGGAGGGTGCGAGAAATATGAAGGAGAAGATTGCAGCAGCTTACGATAGACTGTCTAAGGATTATGAACGAAATGTGGACGTGTACAGTGGACATAACGCCTATTACGAACGACCTGCTATGCTGAAGCTGATGCCTTCAGACATGAAGCAGCTCACGGTATTGGACGTCGGCTGTGCCGCAGGATGGTATACCGAACAACTGCTCAGTCGAGGGGCCACAGTGACAGCTGTAGATCTGAGTGCAGAAATGGTGGAGGCATGCCAAAGCGCGTTGGCGACCAAGCCACTGTGCTTCAATGCGACTTGTCGGAGCCCCTTCCTTTTGAAAATGAATCATTCGATCTGATTGTCAGTTCCTTAACACTCCATTACATTGAGGATTGGAAGCCTACATTTCGCGAATTTCATCGTGTGCTGAAGGCAGGAGGGAGCCTGCTCTTCTCGGTGCATCACCCTTTTATGGATTTTACGCATTTCGACCGACCAGACTATTTCGCGCATGAGCAGCTGCGTGAGGTGTGGCATAAGAAGGAGTCAGGTCCCGTGGAGGTCACGTTCTACAGGAGGCCGATTCAAGACATCATCAACGTAACTGTGGAACAGTTCTCCATTCAATGTATGGTCGAGCCACAGCCTGTAATGGATAATAATGCAAGGGAAGCGTTTGAAATCGCCAATTGGTACGACAAGTGGTTCGAGCGACTGATGACCCATCCTCATTTTCTAGTCATTCATGCCCGCAAGCGCTCATAATACATCAAAGCAGAATATGTATTTACCAGGAATAAAGCTCTGATATTCTCAGGAGGAGTCATGGATCGTATTGAATATTTGTCACAGTTCAACCTGCTGCGTTCGCTGTCCAGGGAGGATTTGATTGAGATGGATAAGCTGACCTCCGTCACAACGTATCCGAAGCATACGTACATCCAGACGCCCGATACTTTTGTTGAAGGGTTGTATTTTGTGAAGAGGGGAACCGTGCGGCTGTATCAGCTTAATGAACAGGGAAAGCAGTTCACCTTGGATATTTTGAGTGAGGGGAATATCTTTGGCGAGATGGGTGATATATCGTTGGGAACGAGGCGATTATTGATTGAGGCGGTTGAGGACTGTGACATTTGCGTGATGGACCGGGAGCGGTTCGAGAGCTACCTCATTCAGCATCCAAGGTTCATGATGAATATGATCAAGGCCATGAGTCAACGCTTGTCTCAGCTGAGCAATCTGGCCCAACATCTGGCGCTGGGCAGGCTACACGATAAGATCATTCATGTGCTGGCTGAGCTTTCAGGACGCTATGGTGTTCAGGATGAGGGCAATGATTATTGCCGTATCGATATGCCCCTGTCACATCAGGAGATTGCCCATTTCGTGGGCGCTTCGCGGGAGGCTGTCTCTGTGGCGCTGAAGGAGCTTGTGGAGGTGGATATGATTCGTACTGAATTCCGAACAGTATCTATCCGCTATGACATTCTTGCAGCAATACATGAAAATGCTACTGACTACAGCTTGTAATCTAGATTACATCTATTGACTCCTTTCGTCTCGTATCCTTGGTGAAAGACCTGGATTCTATAACGAAATGGAGCGATTTCCATGAAAGACACAATGAAACATAAGGTTGGAGGGTGCTGCTGATGGTGCTCGACAACAAAGCTCTCATTCCAGAGGCTATAGTGCATCGGAAAGGAGCCCGTAAAGCCGGCGATATTCTACCCGAGGTGCTCGAATGGTTGAATTACGGTCGAATCGAGTCCGTCAATCTGACCGAATGGCTGGCTGTCGATCATATTCAGTTGCTCAAGCACGTTCTGAATGAATGTGGGCTACACCAACGAACTCATGAGGTAATGTCTGCCCTGGAGGGCATCATGGGACAGTCGACTATGAAGATGATCCCCGCTATTGCTGGCGAATGGCTTGGAATTCTCCGGGAGCAGTCGGATCAAGAGCGTGCGAAGCTATTCGTGCACCTCTCGACGCATCGCTCGGATAGTGTACGGTGCTGGGCAGCCTACGTGGTAGGATTGGATCAGCTAGAGCTAGATTACAAGCTAGAGCTCATTCGTCCGTTCGCTGCAGATCTTCACTTTGGCGTGCGCGAACTCGCTTGGATGGCCATGCGGGAGACTATTTCACAGCAAGTGAAGCCAGCAATTCATCTGCTCAGCAATTGGGTGCTTGAGGAGGACGATAACATTCGGCGGTTCGCCGTCGAGGCGACTCGTCCGCGCGGGGTGTGGGCTCGGCATATTGTGGAGCTTAAGGATAATCCAGCGTGGGGACTCCCCTTGTTGGAGCCGTTAAAATCGGATCCATCCAAATATGTGCAGGACTCGGTGGCCAACTGGTTGAATGATGCTGCTAAAACTTCGCCAGATTGGGTGGCTTTTGTATGTGATGCATGGCTGAAGGCATCGGACGGGAAGACAACCAAGCGAATCACTATGCGTGCACAACGTAATTTGAAGTGCTAATATGTGGAAGTGAGACGGAAGCTATTGCAACAGATTCGCAGGAGCAGTATACTAAACGTCTATCTAGGAGGATACTGCCGTCTTATGTCAGTTACCTGAGCCTGGATGTGGATACTAACAATAATGATAAATGAATACATGCAGATACACCTCATCCTATGATGAGGTAGAGGTCGCGGATGTGATCAGTAAGCTGAGGGAGGCGTCAAGGAACCGCCTATGAATTCAGCCGAAAGGCACATCCGCCGAAGTCCGCGGGACCGTTTCCTTGGTTCGTCCTGCGCGGCTGGGGCTGCTGCCGAAAGGAGCAGAACTGTCACTGGAGATATGGCACCATTGTGTGTCAGACTCCTGTGTTGAGCTATCTTCATCATCAGGATAGGTGCGAACGTTCATGGAAGAACCGCGGCCTACAGCCTGCGGTTCTTTTTGCTATACCTGGATGCAGGGGATTGCCGCTTGTGGTAAGCGCCTTGTGGGGAGCACGGAGTTCACCGAGATGAATGCTGACTGACTTTTGATAGATGCCACGCAATGCTGATCTTCCTGATCGCATGTATGCTCCGTTGACCGCTGCTGAATCATTCTGATCCATCCTGGGGACCCTGAGCCTCATACGATCGGTCGGGATTCACTCTCTGTGTGTCTGTTCGTTATCAGCTATTCAAGAAGGAGTGTTCTCATTTGCAAGCAAGCCATCATACAAGCAACAATCAGAGCGGTACCAACCATCATTCCAGCAATAACAGTAATAACAGCAACAGCAATCCTCCTACACTGAAGAAATCGTTGCGAGCTCGTCATATGACGATGATTGCACTGGGTGGATCGATCGGAACAGGTCTGTTCCTCGCCAGCGGTACAGCGATCTCCAGCGCCGGTCCTGGCGGCGCACTGCTCGCTTATGCAGCGGTCGGCATCATGGTCTATTTCCTGATGACCAGTCTGGGGGAGCTCGCGACGTTCATGCCGGACTCCGGGTCATTCAATACGTACGCAGCCCGCTTCGTTGATCCAGCTCTTGGGTTCGCTATGGGCTGGAATTTCTGGTACAACTGGGCGGTCACGATTGCTGCCGAGCTGGCAGCGGCCACGGTATTGATCAAGTACTGGTTCCCGGAGAGCAACTCGATGCTGTGGAGTCTGCTCTTCCTCGTGCTTATATTCGGGCTGAATGTCATGACTGTAAAAGGCTACGGAGAGTCCGAGTACTGGTTCGCGATTATTAAGGTCGCTACGGTGATTATCTTCCTGACGGTCGGGGTGCTGATGATCTTCGGCATTCTGGGCGGCGAGGCTGTCGGCTTCACCAATCTGACGATAGGAGATGCCCCGTTCCATGGCGGATTCTTCGCTGTGCTTGGAGTCTTCATGGCAGCAGGCTTCTCGTTCCAGGGCACGGAGCTTATCGGAGTGGCTGCCGGGGAGAGTGAGGAGCCTGCCAAGAATGTTCCGCGTGCGATTCGGCAAGTATTCTGGCGCATCTTGATTTTCTATATCCTGGCTATTCTTGTCATCAGTCTGATTATCCCTTATACCCACCCGAATCTGCTCAAGGACGGGCTGGAGAACATCGGAGTCAGTCCGTTTACGCTCGTCTTCGAGAAGGCAGGTCTTGCGATGGCGGCTTCGGTCATGAATGCAGTCATCCTGACCTCTGTCCTGTCAGCTGGTAATTCCGGGATGTATGCGTCAGCCCGGGTGCTCTACGCTCTCGCCAGAGACGGTAAGGCACCGCGTTTCCTGAAGCAGCTGAACAAGCGTGGTATCCCGATGAATGCGCTGCTGGTTACGACGGCTGTAGGTATGCTGGCCTTCCTCGCATCGCTCTTCGGAGATGGTGTCGTATATACCTGGTTGCTCAACGCCTCTGGCATGTGCGGCTTTATTACCTGGCTTGGTATTGCTATCAGCCACTACCGCTTCCGCAAAGCCTACGTCGCACAGGGACGTGACCTAAGTGCACTGCCATACCGTGCGCGCTGGTTCCCGTTCGGACCGATATTTGCTTTTGTGCTCTGCATCATTGTGATTCTGGGACAGAATTATCAGGCCTTCACAGGGGATCGAATCGACTGGAACGGTGTACTGATCTCGTACCTTAGCGTACCGCTCTTCCTGGTGCTATGGCTGGGATACAAATGGATTCGCAGGACCCGTGTGGTTCCGTTGCTGGAGTGCGACTTTACGCCGCCTACCGATTCTGAGCCAAGCAAATGAGGTTCCAGATCCAATAAGTCCCGGGTCCAATAAGTCCTGGGCTCAATAAGTTCCCAGACAGTGTGTACCCTCCTCCCTCTGCTGGCTAGTGTTTTGAGAAGCACAGTCTCAGAGGGGATTTTTTTAGGGTGAAATGGTGAATTGTTCGCTTTTTGCAGAAGTGAGCTATGGATTTTGGTATTTTACTTGCTCTCTATTATATAATTATGTATAATCGAACGTGTTGGCGGTCCAAATGTACGTTAGTCTCTTGATGAGGGTGTGTTCATGAAGCTGCTGGACAGTAATGAGAGCAAGAAACGAATGTGTCAGATTTATAATGAGATCTCCAAGGAATTGTTCGGCTTCGGTACCACGCTCTTACGGGCTACTGTTGAGAACAATATGGTGACCTTCGTAGCGAAGCACCGCCGCTCACCTAGATCAGCTGCACTGGAAGGGGAAGCCCCCGGCTTGAAGCTGGAAGTGGATTTCCGAATGTCCATGCTGTTCAAGAAGCGGCTGCGCGAGCGGCTGGAGCAGGTTATGGAGCTGGAGATTGATGCTTTGCTACGCGATTATGATGCAGCTACACAATGGGCGGTTACGAATGTGATGCTGAAGGAACCTTCGGCATAGCCATGATGAATTGCATAGATTGGCTTCTCGGCTTCGGATCTATCTGGGCGGAGGCCCTGTACTGCCTATAGCGGGTGTCGCTTATTCTTTGTTTACGGAGAAAAGCGTTCTTGTTCAACACGACAAGAATGCTTTTCTTTTTTATTTTTCATAATAAGACCATATTATCCAGCAGGAGGATGAATCAAATGAAAAAATGGTTAGGCGGAATGGTGACAATGGCGCTTGCGTCCACTCTATTGGCAGGCTGTGGGGGCACTGAGCCAGCAGCCGATGGGGGAGCATCCAATACGGGAGCCAAGCAGAAGCTGGTCATCTCGACCTGGGGCTTCTCGGAGGATTTCTTCAAGAAGGAAGTGTACGCTCCCTTCGAGCAGGAGCATAATGTGGAGATTGTCCTTGAGATGGGGAACAACGCTGAGCGTCTGAACAAGATCCGTCAAGGCAGCTCCGACGTCGATCTGATCTATCTGTCGGATTATTATGCGCAACAAGGTATTCAAGAAGGCTTGTTCGAGACGGTCGATCGCTCAAAGCTGACGAATCTAGAGCATGTGTATGACATTGCCAAGGCTCCACTTGGTGAGGAATATGGTCCTGCCTACACGGTAGGTCGTCTGGGAATTGCCTACAATCCAGGGATGGTATCGAAGGAAGTCACCTCGTGGAGCGATCTGTGGGGCCCTGAATTCGCAGGCAACGTAACGCTGCCGAATATTACAGCGACGGCTGGACCTATGGTCGTGGATGCAGCTTCCAAGGTAGCCGGAAATGCTGAATTTAATGAGGATGCTGCCTTCACGAAGCTCGCAGAGCTGAGCCCGAATATCGTGAAGTTCTACAGCCAGACCTCGGAGTTCGTGAATATGTTCAGCCAGGAAGAGATTGCTGGTGGGCCGATTATGGAAATGTACTTCAAGGATCTGAAGGCGGCGGTACCTGATGCCAAGTTCGTAGCACCATCCGAAGGGGCATATGCCGTAATGAATACACTGAATATCGTGAAAGGCTCTGATCAGAAGGAACTGGCAGAGGAGTTCATGAACTGGCAGCTGAGCAAGGAAGTACAGGAGAAGTCTGCTAAAGCCAAAGTAGACTCCCCAGTAAATACCGAAGTGGTACTGTCTGGTGAAGAGACCGAAGGAATTACTTATGGCGCGGACGTAGTTGAGAAGCTGGTGAAGCTGGATATGGCGTTCGTGAATAGCCAGATGGCAACCTGGACGGACCGCTGGAACCGGGAAATTGCTCAGTGATGAAGAAAATTATACTGGATGTAGACACAGGAATTGATGATGCACTGGGAATCATTCTGGCCGTCAAGAGCAAGCAGCTCGATATCCAGGCCATTACTACCGTGTGCGGCAATGTATCACTGGAGCAGGCAACAGTGAATACGGGCAAAGTGCTGGATCTCTTGGGTAGACCGGATATTCCGGTCTACCGTGGGGCGGAGACGCCCCTGATCCGCCCGGAGTTCAATGAGACACGTATTCACGGTCAGGATGGGATAGGGGGAGCGCTGCCGTATGCGGTCCCTTCTACTGCTCCTGCTTCAGGGTTCGCTGCCGATCTGATGATTGAGCATGCACTGAACCTAAAAGGCGGGCAGGACAGGCTTACGCTGGTCTGCACAGGGCCACTCACCAATCTCGCTCATGCACTGCTCAGATATCCTGAGCTACCCAAGCATATTGAGGAAGTCATCTTTATGGGTGGCGTCATTCATGGCTGCGGCAATGTCACTCCAGTGGCTGAGTACAATATGTACGCGGACCCTGAGGCGGCACGCATCGTATTCCATGCGGGATTCCGCAAGCTGACTCAGGTCGGTCTGGATGTGACGCGCAAGGCGCTACTTACCGCCGAGCATATTGCTCAGATTGCTGATCCACAGATTCGTAATTACGTGGAGCAGAGCACCTCTGAATATACGAAAAGATATGAAGCGCGTAACGGCGTCCGTGCCTGTGCACTGCATGATCCGTTGGCTGTTGGCGTTGCCTTATGGCCGGAGCTACTGGACACGAAGCCAATGTATGTGGATATTGAGACATCCAGTCGCCTGTGTGACGGACAGACGGTCGGAGATATACAGAATCGTCTTGGTCACCCTCCCAACATGCAGGTCAGCGAGGGTGTTGACCATGAAGCATTTTTGACACGGTTCGTTCATGTGACAGGACAAATGTAAAGGAGTTAGTCATGAAGAAAACGTACTTGTACTGGCTGCTGCTTCCGGGACTGCTCTTTTTGATGGTATTTATGATCATTCCGATCGTACTGACGATCGGCTCGACCTTTGTCCGGGACAGCTCGTTCTCACTTGAGGGCTATCTTCATTTCTTCAAGGACCCTTACTTTCTGAAAATATTGCTGACTACGCTGCAGGTCAGTGTCATTACGACCCTGATTTGCATTGTAATGGGCTTCCCCACAGCTTACTATATCTCGCAAAAGGCACCCCGGCGCAAGGGTATCCTATTGGCCTTGGCGATCTTCCCGCTGCTTACGAGCCCCGTAGTACGCTCCTTCAGCTGGATGGTGATTTTGGGCCGCAAGGGGCTGCTGAATAATACGTTGATCAACCTTGGAATCGTGGATAAGCCGCTGGAGATTCTATACACCCCGACTGCTATGGTCATCGGTCTGGTGCACTTATTCCTGCCGCTGATGATCATCTCATTGGTCGGTGTGCTGGAGAATATTGATCATGATCTGATCCGGGCCGCACAGAGTCTGGGAGCATCGCGTATTGCGGCCTTCCGCAAAATTGTCTTCCCGCTCGCTGTGCCGGGGCTCATCATCGGCGGCATTCTCGTCTTCGTAGGTAGCCTGACTGCATATACTACGCCGGCCTTGCTGGGAGGCAAGCAGCGTGTCATCGCTACATTTTTGTATCAGAATGCCATGACACTGAACGATTGGTATCTGGCTTCGGTCATCGCGACCATTATGATCGTTATTACATTTCTGGTTATCGGCTTGGTGAATAAGGGAGCCGCCAGACTGAATCCGAAGGGGTAGGTGGATTATGAAGGACAAACAATATGGACTTGGCTTGTTCAGTCTGCTGGTCTTCGTGTTCCTGCTGGGCCCGCTTCTGATTATTTCGGCCACATCCTTTGAGCCAGGCACAGTGCTGAAGTTCCCGCCGGAGGGCTTCTCCTTGCGGTGGTATGAGAACATATTCGAGGTCAGCATGTTCATGAAGACCTTCAAGACCTCCATGATCGTATCGTTGTGCGGCAATGTGCTGGCGCTACTGCTGGGCGTACCAGCGGCTTATGCGCTGAGTCGCTTCTCCTTTCGGGGCAAAGCACTGCTTAACGCCATATTTCTCTCGCCTGTACTGATTCCGGGAATCGTGCTGGGCTTCACACTGCTGAAATACCTGATTGTCGTATATCAGCTGCCGATCTATGCCGGACTCCTGATCGGTCATACGGTCATTATGCTGCCGTTCATTATTCGGGTTATCGCCTCCAGCCTGTCCAACTTCGATTTTGCTATTGAGGAGGCGGCGCTGAGTCTGGGGGCGGGCCGCTTCGAGACCTTCGTGAAGGTTGTGCTGCCTAATATCCGCTCAGGGATTATTGCGGCGGTGTTGATTGCTTTCCTGGAATCCTTCAACAATGTAGACATCTCTGTATTCATGACGGGTCCAGGCTTCAGTACACTGCCGATTCAGATGTTGACCTATGTAGAGAACTATTTTGACCCGACCATTGCCGCATTGTCTGTGCTGCTGATGGTGTTGACGGGTGTGCTGATGTTCGTGATCGAGCGAATGATGGGATTATCATATTTCACTAAAAGGTAATGGAGGTGCAGCCACATGGCATTGCTGACATTGGATCATGTATCCGTTGCATACGAGAATCAGCTGATACTTAAGGATTTTGATCTCAAGCTGGAAAAGGGTCAGCTCTTGTCCTTGCTCGGACCAAGCGGCTGTGGCAAGACGACGACACTGCGTCTGATCGCAGGCTTCCTGGAGGCGAAGCAGGGTCAATTCCTCTTCGGTGGGAAGGACTATACCCGTGTTCCGGTGAACAAGCGGAATTTTGGATTCGTATTCCAGAGCTACGCCCTGTTCCCGCATTTGTCGATCTTCGACAATGTTGCGTTCGGACTTCGACTGCGCAAGGTCAAGGAGGACGAAGTGAAGCGCCGTGTAATGTCCATGCTGGACACAGTAAGCCTTACTGGCTTCGAGAAGCGCTTCCCTGCCGAGCTGTCTGGTGGACAGCGGCAGCGTGTAGCGATTGCCCGCGCACTCGTCATTGAACCGGATCTGCTTCTGTTTGACGAGCCGCTGAGCAATCTGGATGCGAACCTGCGGGTGAACATGCGCGTGGAGATTCGTCGGATTCAGCAGGAGTTAGGGATTACGACCGTCTACGTATCTCATGATCAGGAGGAATGCTTCTCGATCTCCGATCAGGTCGCCATTATGAACAAGGGGAATATCGAGCAGCTTGATGCGCCTCCGGCTATCTTCAAATATCCAGCGACCGAATTCGTGGCTCGTTTTATCGGCTTCAATAACTTCCTGGAGTTCGACGGCCCTGCCGTAGAGGAAGGAGAGCATCTGCGCCTGACAGCGGGTGACAGCACGTTCCGGCTCACGCGCAATCCAGGTACCGCTACGATAGGTGCACGCAAGGGAGCTATCCGTCCAGATGACCTCGTCATTCGTGATGCTGTAGGTGAACTGGAAGACAATGAGCTAGCCGGAATTGTCAAGGTCAGTACGTACCTGGGGCGCAGCTATCAATATGTCATTGAGACGGCTCATGGTAGCTTCACCGCCAACCAGGAAATGGACACTCCATATCAGAGCGGACAGCAGGTACGTCTATATGTGCCGCAAGACAAAATGGTACTGGTGCAATGAAGGAGAATCCGGATATGCGTGAAATGCGAGCGGACAAGCTAATTAAGCAAGTGAAGGTGTACAATAGTTACTTCAGACGCTTCGAGGAAGGGAATGTCGCTGTACTGGATGGCCGCTTCATCTATATTGGCGATCGAGGGCAAGAGACGTTCCAGACGGCTGAGGTCATAGATGGTGGCGGAAAATACATGGTTCCTGGGCTCATTGACATTCATCTGCATATTGAGAGCTCCATGGTGACACCAGCCTCGTTCTCTCATGGGCTGATCCGCAGTGGGGTGACAAGCATTGTCCCCGAGCCGCATGAGATGGCGAACGTGTTCGGACTTGAAGGCATCGAAGAGATGATGGCTGTCAGCAAGTCATGTACCGCAGATATGTTCTATTCGATCCCCAGCTCCGTCCCGGCTACGGGCCTAGAGACAACAGGGGGCGAAATTGATATCCCCGAGATTGAGGCGCTCTTGCAGACGGGCGAGATGATCTGCCTCGGAGAGATCATGAATTACGTAGATGTCATCCGGGCTCCTGAGAGCAAGACGAACCGGATTCTGGAGTATGTACGAATGCATCACCCGGATCTCATCATCGAAGGCCATACGCCTAAGCTGCTTGATCTGGATCTACACCAGCTCATCAGCGCGGGTATTGGCTCGGATCATACGCATCAGAGCATTGAGGGTATGACAGCTCGCATCGCCGCGGGCATGTTCATCGAGATTCAGGAGAAGTCGATGACCGCTGAAGTGATGGACTATCTCATTCGTGAGGATGTGCATCAGCATTTCTGCTTCGTAACGGATGATGTGATGCCGGACTCCTTCATCGAGCACGGGCATCTGGATCACATTGTGCGCAAGGCAATTGGCATGGGAATGAAGCCCGAGCACGCGATCTATGCAGCTACGTTCACCCCGGCATCACGGATGCGGATGCATGATCGTGGCAGTATCTCGCCAGGGAAGGTGGCGGATTTTGTCTTGCTGTCGGATCTGGAGTCTTTTGCGATTGCACAGGTCTACAAGGACGGCAACAAGGTCTATGATCATACGGAGGAGTATCGGCAGGAGCGTCATATCGGAGCGTTCCCTGAGCACTTCTACCGGAGCGTGAAGCTGGAGAAGCTGTCAGAAGCGGACTTCTGCATTCATACCAGTGAGGCAGAGGGTGAGCACAGCTGCCGGATGATGGTCGTGAAGGATGGCTCGACGTTCACGGAGGAGGCTGTCGTCACGGTTCCAGTGAAGGATGGACAGGTGAAGTGGGAGGGCAGTGGCCATGCTTTGATCGCTACCTTCGAGCGCTATGGCAAGAATGGGAACCGTGCTTATGGACTCATTGGTGGGGATACCATTCAGCGTGGAGCGATTGCTACGACCTACTCACACGACAATCATAATCTACTGGTCATTGGACATAGCGTGCCGGATATGATCCTCGCCGCGAATACCGTCATTGAGAGTCAAGGTGGATTCTGTGTAGTGGATAGCGGACAGATCAAGTCGCATCTGAAGCTTCCTGTAGGTGGTATTCTGACCGAGGAACCGCTGGAGGAGGTCGCTGTGCAGGTGGAAGAGCTGCGCGCAGCGATGCTTCATCTGGGATATCGACATTACAACCCCATTATGTCCCTGAGTACGCATTCGCTTCCAGTCAGTCCGGCTCTGAAGATTACGGATTATGGACTGATTGATGTGAATGAAGGCAAGGTTGTGCCGTTGATTGTACAACGTTGATTGTTCAGTAATGGTTGTTTAGCAATGGTTATTCAGAAATGTTTATTCAAAATGATTGTTTAATAAGGAAAGCCAGGGAACTCCCGCGAAGGAGTCACCTGGCTTTTTGGTAGTGAGTAGCTACAGAGTAGCTTGGAACGAATAATTAAGAGTAAATAAATGCTTGAGTGAAAGTAAGCAAGTATGGCAGTGAGATGATAGTGTACTGGTGCTAGTACTGAATGTTTGTAGCCGCAAGGGGGACTTCATCAGTACGCATACTGTGACTGACATCCATTTAAGCATCAGCTAATATACAGTTTGGCTTACTTTGTGACACTCAGCCTTAATTCTGTCCTCAGACGACAGGGAGCTTCACCTGCACCTGATACAGTGCTCCTGAGTTCAATTCCTTCAACAAGCCGTCAGGGACCTGCTTGCCTTCAACATATACTTCTGTAGCAGACACCCCGGCTGCTCGCGTGATCTGGATGTCGAGCACGGCACCACGGAAGCTGCGCTTGATCGCAGCCTGCTGCCATGCTGAAGGGAGCTGAGGCTGGATGCGTAGCCCTTCGGCAGTGCCCTGGACGCCGAATAATCCATCTATGAGACAGCGATATACCCACGGTGCCGTCCCTGTATTGAAGAGATGACTGGAGCGGCCAGCTGTCTTCGGGAATTGGCGATAGGCTCCGCGATAATAATTCGGAATGAAGACAGGAAGCTGACCGCGCTGGAGGATGTCCTCACGATCTGGTCCAGGCAGCATCTTCCGCAGGAGTCGGTAGGCGTGCTCCTGCTCACCAACCTCATAAAGACCATAGATATAGAAGGCAGCAGCATGATTGTACACGGCTCCGTTCTCCGCACTGCCTGGATGCTTCTGGGTTACGCGCCCCACATCCTCACGCATGGCTGTGAAGGAGGGAGCGAGCTTTTCCACTCCATAGGGTGACTCCAACTGTTCCTCCACAGCACGGATCAGCTTCTGTTGCTGAGAAGCATCCGCAGCACCACTGAGCAATGCCCAGCCTTGTGGATTAATGAAGATACGTCCTTCCTTATCGGTGTGGACTCCAAACACGACATTATCGTCCGTAATACCGCGCACGTACCAATCGCCATCCCACAGATACTGGTTAACGATCGCATTCGTCTCCTTCGCGGCCTGACGGTGCTGTGCTGCATGTTCCGCATGCCCACCTGCCTCGCAGATGTCGGCCCATACATTGAAGGCATATGCAGTAGCAATGGTGAGCCAGCCGGATACGCCCTTGCCCTTATAGCCGACCATATTCATTGGGTCGCACCAGTCACCCTGCCGGATGTAATTCAAGCCGCGCTCGTCCCGGTCCTGTGCCAGCCATTGCATGGCTCGGTTCATATGCTCGAATACAGTTGCAGGTTCACTGCTGTCGGCAAAGGGCAGGTTTTCGGCCAGCAGTGCATAATCGTTCGTCTCATCCAGATACGTACTGAGGCAGATGGGCAGCCATACACAATGGTCCGTATGAGGGACCTGATTAATGTATTTCAGCTCCGCATCCGGGTGCAGGATAATCCCGTCTGGCATCGCGCCGCTGGACTCTTGCTGAGCGAGAGCCGTTATGAATGCATTTCTGGCTACCTCAGGCATGATATAGCTCATCCCCATATGATCCTGAAGGTAATTCCGTGTCTGCGGGTCGGTCGTCAGGCGATTGGTTGCCCCGTGATAATACATCTGGCGCGGTAGCCAATGATTGACGAAATTGTCCAGATCCGCGTCGGGTGTATGAATCTCCAGCGGTCCCTTGCCTGCGCTGATATATGCGGCATACTCCTGTGTAGCAGCGGTGAAGCCGTCCTGAGCTGGCGTGCTCAACGAGTTCTCGCTTGCTGCATGCCTCATCGTCTCTGTATGCTCTCTATCCCCTGTATGATCTACATCAGAATAGGTATCCTTGCTCTCCCCTCTACGCTCTAATGATTCCGAGGTAGCCGTGTAGGTATGTTCATAATCCTTCAGATCAGTAGGCTCAGTAGGCGAAAAATACCTGCGGCGTATATCTGGGATCTCGCTCTCATGCTGTGCCGGACCGAACACCAGCCGAAATTCCTGCTCCTCGCCTGCCTTCAGGTCGAGCTTGTATTGCAGCACGGCTGCAGGGGTCTCGTAGCGGGCTTCGCCGCCAGCGAGAGTATCCGCATGCAGGGCAGAGGGATGCATAATGCCGCCTTCTCCCTCGAATTCCTCCTGATTGGCTTCCCAGGCTGTAGGCTCGCGCTCTGCCAGCAGGAACGTTTTATCCTTCAAATGCTTAATCTTATCGTAATCCTTGTATTTCTGGTAAGGGGTGATGGAGGAGGCCACAATAGCTTGTAGGTCAGGCCGATACTCGCCAGACTGATTCATCCACGACATATAGCCGATTGTAAAATAGGGATACAGGCTCACCCTGCGGTGTGCCCCGGACACATTCCTCACCGTGATCTTCCATAGCTCATGCGGCTCATTTTTGGGCAAGGTTAGCGTCATACCGATCTCAAGCCCGTTATGGAGCACTTGCCAGTGTATATCATGCTTTCCTACCGAGAAGGAATACTGCTCAAGCTCAGCACGGACGGGCTCGTATGGAGCAGAGAAGACAGTTCCATCTTCCTCGTCCTTCACATACACGAATCTTCCGGGGTGGTGTGCATAATAAGGCTGCTCTGGCTGCATGAAGGTCTTGGCCTCCAGATTCGGCGCATGGGAATACTTCGCAGGCTCTGGCTGCATGAATTGGGCCACGATATATCCGCGGCAGTTGACATGCACCATCATGCTCTCGTTCCACAGAAAGCCCGAAGCTCTCGGCAGCAGGGTTGGGCTAAGCAGTTCGTAGCGTTCATCGTTATGGGTGGCTTGAATCATACGATATCCCTCATTTCATTGGAAATGTGCTTGCACGGAATGAAGTAATGAGAAAATTTGTCAGCGCTTACTCTACACCTTACCACAGGTTCGCCCGGAATGCAGTGTAGGAGTAGAGCATGGGACACTAAGTGTATAGAATCCATGGAGTATGGACTGAACAGAGCGCTGAATGAGTAGCGAACGAGATGGAAGGTGCATCGAATGGATGGTGCATGAAATGGCATGGAATGAACAGAGCGTGGAAGAAGGAGTAGATCGAATAGAATGACTAGATAAAATGGAACGGATCGTCAGATTGCTTGTTGCTGGAAAAGGTGTGGAGATGCAGTGAACAAATAGGCAATGCCCTGATGGGTTGTTATATAAGAGCGTATAATATGAACACAAGCACATTCAATATTCTGGAATCTACTCAAAAATGCCATACAGTAGCGTCATACCGTACAGAAGGTAGCAAGAGTCATAGTATAGCGTGAAGTATGGGAGAAAAGTACATGAACGGTGCGGTTATACCGCAGGATGGAGGAGCAGGATGTCGCAGATAGAGCATTCCGAGCTTATACAAGAAGCAGAGCAATTCATACATACAGCCTATCAGGAGCTGGGGCGTAGCCCGGAGGAGGCTGAGCAACGTCTACAGGTGATTCGGCAGAATATTCATGACCGCGGCACCTACGAGCATAGCTATGAGGAGTTGGAGCATGGTGCTCGTATGGCTTGGCGCAATAGCAACCGTTGTATTGGACGCTTGTTCTGGGACAAGCTCCGTGTGCGTGATGAGCGCCATTTGACCGATAGCAACGCCATTGCAGGGTCCCTGCTGGAGCATATTGAGCTTGCTACGAATGGAGGCCGGATCATTCCGACCTTGACCGTATTTCGCAGCGCACAGCCTGCTTTGCCGACGATCCGCATCTGGAATCACCAGTTGATCCGGTATGCCGGTTACCATACGGACCACGGGATTATCGGCGATCCACTTTCTCTGGAGCTAACAGCCTGGTGCCAGCAGCAAGGCTGGCAAGGGAAGAAGAGCGACTATGACATCCTACCGCTCGTAGTACAGATAGGCGATCAGGAGCCGACGCTTCATCCAATCCCGGATGGACTAGTGCAGGAGGTAGCTATTGAGCATCCCGATATTACAGCCATTAACGAGCTGAGGCTTCGTTGGTATGCTGTGCCGATTATCGCTGATATGAAGCTGGAGATCGGGGGGATTGAATACACCGCGGCTCCTTTTAATGGTTGGTACATGGGCACGGAGATTGGTGCTCGCAACTTCGCAGACACATTCCGTTATGACAAGCTACCTGCAGTGGCCCATGCTATGGGGCTGGATACGGGAAGTGATACGACGCTCTGGAAGGACCGTGCATTGGTGGAGCTGAATGCAGCTGTACTCTATTCGTACAAGCGAGATGGGGTAAGCATCGTAGATCACCATACAGCAGCGGCTCAATTCAAGCTGTTTGAGGAGCGTGAGCAGAAAGCCGGAAGAGAGCTGACAGGGAACTGGACCTGGCTGATTCCGCCAATGTCGCCAGCAGCAACACACATCTTCCATTCCTCGTATGATAACAAGCTGGTGCGCCCGAATTTCTTCGCACAGGACAAGCCGTATCCATCTGGCGACAGGGATCAGGCTTCTGATTCGGATCAAGCTGAAGGGGGACTGAAAGGGGAGGTCACTAATGTGGTGCGTCAACCGCAGAGTAAGAGTACAATCAGCGGTGGCTGCCCCTTCCATTGATGGGCTCAAGCAGTCGTCCTTCAGAGAGAGCGGTTCAGATAGTAAGCCTATATATGTAAATAGGCCATTATAGAGATTTAGATAATGATTACCATTAGAATGAACCGGCATATGAATACCGGTTCATTCTTTGCAGTCTTTTAATGCTTTTTTTTTCGGCTGTTAATAAACCTTAAAGATAAAATCAAAGAGAGTACCAGCAGTATTAATACGATGATACTGTTTTGATTAATGGAACCAGTCCTTAGTAAATTTATTACTACAAGAAAAATTGCAGCGAACATAATCCCCGCAAGGATATAGTTCTTTTTCATCTTATCCTTTTTGAAAATCAAACTAATGACCGAAACAAGAACAACAGCAGGAATAAGAAGGAAGAGTAGAATGATTGCTAAAGATGCTCCCAAGTAAATCCTCTCCTTTCTTTTTATGATACTCCATTTTCCTTAATTTGATGTGACCTCGTAATAAACAGCAGGTGCCCAATGTAGATTCAGGGTAACACCCCTGCCGTTATTTCTATAAGACATAGAGTTGGCAATCATAGTAGCACCAGCAGCCTCAATGGCTGCCACTAATGCCCCATATTGTGCATAAGGAATAAAAGCAGCAACTGCGGCAAGTAATGCCCCAACAGTGGCTGTTTGTTGCAATGAATAAACCATTCTTTTGGTTTCAGCATCATCAAAGGTAACTGCTACCCCCCACCAATAGGGGTTGCTGTAAACCATAGGGGATATTACCTGGTCTGCGCCAGCAGATACTTGATTGCTAATTGCCGAGTTTAGAGTTTGAACCCCATTCGCGAAGTGATTGTATACTTCTTGATCAACAACTTTTTGTGCGTCAGGATCAAGATGGTATAAATTGTCGGAACCTTGAGTTATGTACGGTGTCATTATTTCAACTGAATTGAGTATTTTTTTTGAAAACTCATCTTGACCTAAGATAATTGTATTCTCTTCGTTTATAACAAAGTTACCTTGTGGAAGTTCAACTGCTTGTGAGAGTGTTGCTGCAGATGCAGAAACAGGGCCTAATGATGTGAGTGCAACAGCACCGCACAAAGAAACCACCAACATTTTCACCTTTTTATTCATTTAATACCTCCATAAGTATATTATTGTTTCTATTTGGATAATATACTAGTTTTATGGATATTTCAACCATATACTATTATGTTTTTACTTTATTGATAAATAATTGGTGGAGATAAGACCTCATTCAACTAATTCGAATAATTAATGGATTAGTGCGACTATTCCCTCTATGAAGAATAATAGCCCCAATTTGTAGGATCAATTTTCAACCGCTTTATGGGGTCTGACGGTGAGATTCATGACGATGTAACAAGGGGGGGTGTCCCAAGCAGCCATTTCATGGCTTTTGGGACACCCCCTTGTTTGTCTACAGCAATAACACTTATCCTGTTAGTTATTCGTGCTATTCTGTGCCAATGCTACAAGGGCTTATTGCGGATTCGTTGTCCAGATGCCTGCGGTCTTGATGAATACACGCTTCGGTAGCTTAAGTACGGATACGATCAGTTCAGCAACATCCTCTGGTTGCATCATGCGATCCTCATCGCCGATCCCAAGTCCTGCATTTACGGCAAGCTCCGTATTTACAGTGCTCGGTGTCAGAGCCGTCACGCGGATATTGGACTTACGAACTTCCTGCATTAATGCCTCGGTGAAGCCCATAACTGCGAACTTGGAGGCATTATAGGCAGAGCCTGTCGCAAAACCGCGCTCCCCTGCAGTAGAGGCTACATTGATGATGGCACCGCTGTTTTGAGCAATCATGCTCGGCAGAGCAGCTCTGGTAATGTAGTAGGTTCCCATGAGATTCACATGTACGATGCGCTCCCACTCTTCAGGGTCCATGTCTATGACTTTGCCGAAGGAAGCCGTTCCCGCATTATTAATCAGAATATCCACAGCACCGAGCTCTGTCTCCAGAGAGGCGATTGCCGCTTCTGCCTGTGTGCGGTCAGATACATCCGCTACGGCACATACGACCTTTACACCGTATTCGGAGGACAATGTCGCTTGAAGCTGCTCCAGATCGGCTACGGTACGGGCAATCAGTCCCAGACTAACGCCCTCCTTCGCCAAGGCGATAGCTGTGGCTTTGCCGATTCCTTTACCAGCCCCAGTAATGATAGCTGTCATGTTCTTAAGTTCCATTTTGTTCGTTCGCTCCTTTGTAATGTACATTCTTTGGCTCTGGCCAAGTCTTATAGCAGAATTGTAATGTTGTATGTACGTGAATGGATACCAGGTGTGCTGCGATTAAGCAGGAATAGCAGTCTGATTAATCCTCTGCAGAGATATGAGCCAGCAGCTCATACTGATCGAGAGAAGCTCCCAGGATATCTTCGTTCTTCCCCCGCCCCTGATGGGCCTTGCGGAAGCTCTCGCTCTGGGTCCAACCACGGAAGGCCTCTTCATTGTCCCACAGCGTGGACACCTTGATCTCTTCCTGATCTTTGTTTACCCCATGCCATACTTCCATACGTACAAATCCGGGCATTTCCGAGACACCTTCGCCTTCACTGAATCGTTCTGCCAGCTTCGCTCCGGTTCCCTGCTTGACTTTGATCGTATTCGTTACTACGAACATGGTAATCTCCTCCTGAGAAAGTAAGGTCCGCAGACACTGCGGTCAGGCTCTCTATTATTATACTTGGATTAAGCAGGCAACACCAAATACAAGGAAGATCCATAAAGAGCAAACGTCTGCTCCACAAAGATGAGATGGTCTTAGAAGAAATTGAGAAAGTGGTAAAACGCTACTGACATACTGTTGGCAAGAGGGGGGATGTACAATCGAGATATTAAAAATGAAATACAAAGGAGGACATTTCATTATGTCAGCAATTGGACCCGACTTCATTTCACTTCAAGTGACTAATCTTGAAGACTCTGCAGAATTCTATCAAAACTATCTCGGGCTCGTCCGCTCACAGGCGGGGCCACCTCATGCTGTGGTCTTCGAAACAAAGCCTATTGCATTTGCTCTTCGTGATCTAATTCCAGGAGTAGAGCTCGGCTCGGGTACTCAGCCTGGACTTGGTGTCGCCCTGTGGCTTCATGCTCCTGATGCGCAGGCAATCCACGACAAGCTTGTTCAAGCAGAAGTAAAGATTACATCTGCGCCAATAGATGGACCGTTCGGGCGAACCTTTACATTTGCCGACCCGGACGGTTACCTAGTTACCCTTCACAGTAAAGCCTAATACGCTAATGTATCCACCTACACAAGTAAACACATACACACTCATTACACGGTTCATTAATAAAAGGTGCTAGCCATTCCTTCAAGAAAAACCGTCAGGGTCACTTCACACCTGGCGGTTTTTCAATCTAATACTTTAGAAAGCGACTAAACACTCCTGTTTGATCTGGTCAAGGTGTTAGTTAGTGATGACTATATCGCCGGAAGTTGCACGTACCTTAATGATATGCTTTGCCTGTGCGCTGGAAGGAGGAGTCACGATATCACCGGAGGTGGCGCGTACATCATAGATGGCCTGTGATCCAACCGGAGTCTCGATGCGGACATCTCCCGACTTCATGGATATATCCAGTCCCCCAGCTTCTCGCTGACTGATCTCGACACCACCAGAGGTCGCATGAACCTTCCCTTCACCGCTTAGCCCGTCGACCTTAATATCACCGGAGGTCATCTGAAGGTCAAGGTTCGCAGTAGCATTGAGGATGCTGAGTTCTCCTGATGTCATTTTACTTGTGAAGTGATCTGCGGTCAGGTTGTTCAGATTCAAATCGCCAGAAGTTAGCTGGACGGAGGTCTGATCTGCATGAACATCCTGGAGATTATAGCTGCCTGATGTGCCGCGAACATCCAGATTGGATAGCACTTCACCTTGTGGCATATGGATCGTCAACGTGCTTTTATTAGATTCATAGTTCCTGAAATTAAAGAAGGATATTCTTGTCTCCGGCTTCATGATGAGCTCAAGCTGTCCATTCTGGATGTGAGCTTGCTCAAGCTGATCAAGTACCTTCTGGTCGAAGTGTCCTTCTAATGTGATTGTCCCTTGTGTATCCTGACTGTCCGCGAATTGTACATATAAATCATCGCTTAGTAGCTCCACCTTCAAGGTCTGCAGCTCCTTAGCGGCGAAATTCCATTGCTGTTCATGAGCGATTCGCTTGGAGTTGTTCGAGCCAAAGATGCCCTGGTCAGTATTGAAACCTATTGCAATCATACCGGCCATTCCCAACAGCATGCAAAGTATAGCCGTATATATCCAATTACGCTTCATGATGATTTTCCCTCCACATAACTCAGATTCTTACGCCAATAGTGAACGGTGAAATAAGCCAGCCGTTGCATCCATCGTCTAACCGCCATGAAGAGTAGTATGCCTGCTCCTGTCATGAACAGGGATAAGAACAGGTTGAACCAGTGGAATTCGCGGTTCATAATCCACTCTGCGATCAGAGCCAGCGGCGCGACCAGACAGGATATAGCAATGGCAGCAAGTGAGAACCAGAGGCTCCAGATCACGGAGAATACGGGAAGTCCGATCATCAGATTCAATAGTACAAGTCCAATGATGATAAGGGCTGTTGCTACCGGGTGTCTCTTTTTTACAGGTGCAGATGTCCAATCTTGCATTGTCGAAGCTTGTAGGGTCTCATCTTGTATTCCCTCAACCTGTGCAGTCGGAAATTCCTCTAGTGCTTCGATCGCAATATCAACGGGATGACCCAACTCCCTGGAGATATCCTCCTCGCTCTTCCCGCTGGCCATTCCGAATGTGAAGTGCTGCTCCATATCCTCCAGCAACTCCCTGCGAATGTGCGGTGGCAGTGGTCTAAGATGCGTCTCTAGCTCTTTCATAAACTCATGCTTCTTCATGCCCGTGTCCTTCCTCCAAGAGATTGGTGACATTGTGTACAAAATGATTCCATTCCATATGCAGGACCTGCATATACTCTCTGCCCGTAGGGGTGAGATGATAATACTTGCGTGGCGGTCCTTCGCTCGATTCCTGCAAGTAGGTTGTGCAGTAGCCCTCAGTTACTAGACGACGCAACAGAGGATACAGCGCCCCCTCCGCGACCTCTACATGCTTGGACACCGCCTGCACCAACTCGTAGCCGTAACGGTCTTGGCGGCTTATTAATACAAGAACGCACAGTTCCAATACGCCTTTTTTAAATTGAATATGCACGTTCAATGGCTGGAACCCTCCAAATTCGTAATCAAAATGTGAATCACTTATGATCCGTACGGCCTTACGATCTAAGCCTTATGATCAAAGAATCAACAACGAATCGAATCCATGAGAATGATCTATGAATCGTCTTGATCTATGAAATGACATGATCTATACAAAGTTCAGTACTGTGCATTGAACAGTAGTTAAGTATAACTTATCACCCTGTACTGAATAATGCAAGGTACTGGCCATGAAAAAACTAACCAGCGTTCTTCGGAACAGCCAAAAAAGCTGTTGAAGACTGCTGGTTAGGTATGGATTAATCTGGAATTCTGTACTGAACATCTGAGCTGTATTGAGAGCTACCAGCGGGCAGAGCCTGAGAGTGCCACCTTCTCCTTGTTCGTCTGATCAGACCAGAGCACGCAAGCTCCGGCCCGGATACTGGCTGGCACATCGACAAGGCGCTGATTGCGGCTACCCCGGAAGGGGAGAGACACATCCTTCTCGGCCTGAACGAAGCGTCCATCCACGATGACATCGCATAGCTCGGCAAGCGTCCGCCGCTCCTCATCCTCCAGTAGCTCTTCATACACGAATCCGGTATAAGCCCAGACGCTGCGGTTCGGACAGCTTTGTCTGAACTTGCGCACGAATTCAGCGCATTCCCCGGCGGAGAAGAAGGGATCTCCCCCGCAGAGTGTCAGCCCGTCCAACAGCGGATTGCCCGCAATCTCTCGAATGATTTCCTGCTGGCGGACTTCAGTGAACAGTTCTCCGCTGCGGAAGCTCCATGATTCCGGGTTGAAGCAGCCAGGACAGGCGTGCCGGCAGCCGCTGATGAAGACTACTGCTCGCAGGCCTATACCTTCATTTAGTGATTCAGGGATGTATCCGAGCAGATTCACTGGTGCTTCACCCGATCACGAACTTCCGCCTGCTTGGCTCCATTGAAGCGTACAGTGTAGTCCCCAGTAAGGTAGCCGGTCACGCGGCGCAGACGCTGGAAGTGGGTCGTGCTCTCTTCAGCTTCACATTTCGGGCATTCGGAGCCAATAATCCCTTCATAACCGCAGCATGGGCAACGGTCGATCGGATGATTGATCGAGAAGTAGCCTACATTTTGTGACAGCGCGTATTGCACAATCGAACGAAAAGCAACAGGATTACTACGCACATTACCATCCAACTCAATATAAGAGATAGCGCCCGCATTGCACCAGAGGTGGAAAGGAGCCTCCAGTTCGATCTTCCGTGCAGCTGGTAGCGGATAGTATACCGGAATATGGAAGGAGTTCGTGTAGTATTCACGATCTGTAACTCCTTCGATAACGCCGAACTCGCGCGCATCCAGCTGTGTGAATTTGCCGGACAGTCCTTCGGCAGGTGTTGCGAACAACGTAATATTCAATTCATGCTGCTCACTCATCCGATCGCAGAAGCTCCGCATGGCTGTGATGACGCGTTGAGCTTCACGATAGACTGTATCATTCTCTCCGTGATGCTGACCGTACATCGCCTTCATGCATTCAGCCACGCCGATGAATCCCAGTGCAAGGGTCCCATGCTTCAGCAGATCGCCGACCTTATCCTCAGGGGATAGCTGCTCGCCGCCCTCCCAGACTCCTTCTCTCATCATGAAGTCCGAAGCCTTCGCAGGCTGATTCGCTTGAATACGATAACGATGGATCAGACCCTCGACAGCGATCTCCATCATCTCTTTGAGCTTGTCATAGAAACCTTTGATATCAGGCACGGTACGTTGTCCCTGGCAGGTTCCGAATTCGATGCCCAGACGTGGGAGATTGATGGTGTTGAAGGACAGGTTGCCCTTGCCGCTCTGCCGATTGCGTCCGAAGCGGTCGCCGATTGTACGGGTTCTGCAGCCCATGGTAGCAATGATGGTATCAGGTTCATTTTCACGGTAGTACGGCAGGTTGAAGCTCGCATCCACATTCACGAAGTTCGGATACATCCGCTTGCTGGAGCATTCAACGGCGAGCTGGAACAGATCATAGTTCGGATCTTCAGGAGCCTGATTTACTCCTTGCTTACATTGGAAAATATGCTGTGGAAATACCGGTGTCTCTCCGCTACCTAGTCCACGAATCGTGGATTCGAGCAGGCTCTGAGCGACCAGTCTTCCTTCCATAGAAGTACACATTCCATAGTTCAACGATGTAAAAGGAATCTGTCCGCCTGCCCGGCTGCTCATCGTATTGAGGTTGTGGATCAGGGACTCGGCAGCTTGTCTTGTCTCACTAACGGTCTCTTCATGAGCGAATGCCCATGAGCGTGGGCACTCAGCTTGTACCTCTTCGTTGCTCATCGTAATTAGCTGTTCTTCCATTGTCGTAGACTCGCCGAACAAGCGCATTCCTTTCTGGAAATGTCTACGGAAGGAGCGGGCTACATAAGGGGCCAGATCCCAGTCAATCTTGTTCGCGGATACCCCGCCGAATTGGCTGTTCTGCTGCGCCTGGAAGATGATGGCGACCAGCGCCATAGCAGACATAATCGTCTGCGGCGTACGGACGGAGCCGTTGCCTGTATTGAAGCCGGATTCCAGCAATCTATCGAAAGGAATAAAGATGCAGTTCGTCGTACCGAGCGCATATTGATCCATATCATGTACGTACACATAGCCTTCATCAATGGCCTTCAGCAATGCTGAGGGCAGTACCTGCTCTCTTGTATACCATTTTGCATATTCCGAGCCCAATTTACTCATCTTACCGCTGAAGGAGTCTCCGTTCAGATTCGCGTTTTCCCGCAGCATTTCAAGATCTTGAGCTCCAATGACACGTTCACCTATAGTATGAACAGATGTTCCTGAGGTTGTCTTCATATTGGGTTACCCTCCGTCAATTCACAATATATTGTTATATGATTGTCCCATTGTATCTATATGTGGTGTTTTTTGAATGTGACATTGATCACACTGAGTAGGTGCCCAATGCCAGCAAGCCCTCTGTATACAGGGAAGAGAAGCTTGAGATATTTTTTGAGGTTCGATATGATGAACTTGTTGATAGCGTTTACATTAATGGGTGCGAAATGTGTAGTTCCTTGAAGTTCCCCGGTGGTTCACGTACAATATATTAATTCGGTAAGTCCAAATGGGATCGAGGTGTCCTGGGGTTGTGAGCAAAGAGAAAAGAATGCGTCAAGCCACGCCTAAATGGCTTGGTGTAGCTGTGCAGGCGCTATTGTTCTTGGAGCGTGATGGGCAAATGTGCGCTAGTGGAGATATAGCTGCTTGTATCGGTAGTGAGGTGACATTGGTCCGAAGAGTGCTTGCACGGCTGGTACAGGCCGGACTCATTACGGCGAAGGAAGGGCGAGTAGGAGGGTATTGTCTTACCCGGTCCTGCAAGGAGATTACACTGGCTGATGTATATCGGGCTGTGGAGATCTATGAGCCTATATGTCCAGGGATGATACCACCGTCGCCCAATACCTATTGTGCAGGTGTGACATCTGCGCTTACGAATATCATACAGGAATCGGAGCAGCAGATGTTGAAGTCATGGGAGCAGCATACACTGGCCTCACTCGCTGTCTATTGTGAGAATTAGCAGAACTTGAGCGGATCTCTTGTACATCTGAGGAGATTTGCTGGCTGTGTAGATATGAGGGTGGACAGGCCAAATGGTGTAAGATGAAGTCAGTGATTTGTGCTGTGAATAGGGGTAAGGTAAAGAATAATTAAATAAAGTTGAACCGAGATGATGCCTGCTGGCTTCATCTTTTTTTTTGTAGCTTCCGTGTTGAACGGGGGAGTGCAGCGGCTTCATATTCACATTTTATCGGGGCAGAACTAGCCTGTGTAATGATGTACCAATTCGCATTATCTTGACGATCTATAGATTTAGATTTATACTAGGTCTAAATTGTTATTTATACTCATTATAAATTAAGATAGAATACAAATCGTTGATATAGAAGGAGTGATTCTTATGAAATCCTTGAATCTCACCATTCAAAGACAGGCTGTATATGATGTTGTACGTGAATCACACGATCACCCAACAGCCGCGGATGTGATGGAGCGCTTGAATGAACGGGGATATAATCTGGCTTACGGTACCGTCTACAATTCACTTCGTTATCTGAGTGACAAGGAGCTCATTCGGGAGCTGAAGCTTGGGGATACAGCAAGTCGCTATGACGGATTGATGGATGATCATCAGCATGTCATTTGCCAGGTATGTGGTCGTGTGGATGAGGTCATGAGCAGAGTGCCCGATGCATGGATGAAGCAGGTTGCTGTTGAGACAGGCTACGATGTAGCTCACGCCCATGTCGTATTCGGAGGAGTGTGCCCTGAATGCCAGAGCAAGCGAATCAGGTAACATCAGGAATTTCCATGAATCAAGTGAATAACGTGCACCAAGCGAATTCCGGGAATCAAGTGAATGATGTGAATCTCTATGAGCCGTTGTATTGCCCTGTGACGAGTCGGATTACTTTGATAAGCCCGGTGCCTGCCCATGTCCAGACCTGGATCAGCATGCTCTCGGCCTCCTGCTATGATGTGATGGTATTCCACCGTTGGGAGCCGCAAGTCCAGGGACAGCTGACGACGGATCTGCTGGTACTCGACTGCACCTCACTGCATGGCATTGGCGAGCTGAAGAGCTGGTACGACCAGACTCGTCCTGAGCTGGAAGGGCTACAGCGTATGTTGCTGGTCACTCCAACGGTGCTGGAGGAAGCTGGGTCACTACTGCCCGATGAAGAGCTGCTCGCTTGGCCAGCCTCGGCGAATGTGACGATCAGTCGGGTGGAGGAGCTAATCAGTCGCCTGCCAGCTACCGCTGGGCAGCAAGCAACCAGCCGCAGAACCGTGTTCAAGGACATCTGGATTGATCAAGACAGGATGACCGTCCAGCTAAGCGAGCAGAGCATCAGCCTGACCAAGACGGAATATGACCTATTGCTTATGCTCATTGAGGCGCAAGGTCGTGTTATTTCCAGAGAACAAATGATGAAGGAGATCTGGGATACGGATTTTGCAGGTGGAAGTAACGTGGTAGATGTCCATGTTAAGAGTCTGCGCAAGAAGCTGGGAGACAGTGCGTCGGCTCCGAAATATATAGCTACGATTAGAGGAGCAGGCTACCGTCTGGCGGACTAGCTAACTAGCTGGGAATAACTAATTATAGATTGACCCGAACTCTTAACATCCTCAGTTCAATCTATATATATCATAAATTGACGAAATCAGGAATTTGACTTTCGATTAATAATCACTACAATGAGTAGTGTGAGGTGTGCATGATGAAGAGACTCAACTTCAAGGGCGGAGAGACAGGCTTGAATCGTTTTTTTGGACCATTGGAATCCAAGATCATGGATCAGCTATGGAATCAGCCAAGACAGAGCATCAAGGAAGTTCAGACGGCACTTGAGCATGATAAGGACATCAGCTTCAATACGGTTATGACGGTCATGAATCGCCTGGTGACCAAAGGAATTCTGAGTAAGCAGCTACGTGGACGGACCTCGCTCTATGAGCCTGTTCTGACGAGAGAGGAATTCATGGAGGCCCAGTCCAAGGAGCTAAGTCATGATCTTCTGGAGCAATTCGGGCCGCTGGCTGTCAATCACATGATTGATGCGCTGGAGGAGGCCGACCCTGAGTTGATTGAGAGGCTTGAACAAAAAATCAAACAATGGAAAAAGGATAGGTGACCATGTGGAAAAGCCGTTCCCGATTGCTTTTTGCTGCCGGAGCGGGCTTGTCCGGCCTGATGCTGGTGCAAATGTTCATGTATGCCGGCCATACGTTATTGAACTGGGATTTGAACTTTAATGTATTTCAAATCTGCAGACAGTTGTTGGAATCCCTGCATATTGGTTATCTTGTAGATGGCTTGAATCTGCTGGTCCTGCTGACGTTTATAGTGTCCTTGATCATGACCATCCGTCAGATTGCTGCTGAACGAGCCGCTCTTCGACATCTGGATAGCCTGGAGCATAGCGTATGGACGAAGCAACTGAATGCGACCTATGCCACTGCAGGATTAGGGCGAATTCAGGTCATTGAGTACGATCGTCCTGCGGCCTTTACATTGGGATTGCTGCAGCCCCGGATTATAGTGTCAACAGAACTGCTGTCCATGCTGGACGAGGAGGAACAGGCCGCTGTCATCTATCATGAGGCTCATCATATGCGACATTATGATCCGCTGAAGACCTGGACGCTTCAGCTCAGCGCTGTGCTATTGTTCTATATTCCCGTCCTGCGTCACATTCTTGAGCACTATAAGACAGCACGTGAGATTCTTGCAGACAATGAAGCGATCCATCGCACAGGGAGCCCTGCTGGTCTGGGCAGTGCACTACTGAAGCTACTGAAGAAGCCTTCGGCAGAAGTTACACCGGTCACAGGAGCAGTACATTCCTTCTTTGCGGGCACTTCTATTAATTACAGAATCCTGCGAATTCTTCATCCTGATCAGGATCTGCCGCCAAGAATGCCACGTAAGCCGGTGATGATATCGGTACAAGTATTATCGGTATTAACTTTGTTATTCGCGTTCGCTGTGATCTAGCATCACAGCAACGTTTATTTTTACAAACAACACTACACTATGTAGTGATACGAAAAAAGGAGGAAATATGATGAATCAAAAGACGCTTCATATTGGATTGTTATTGGTGAGGTTGATGACAGGTGTAATCTTCCTGGTGCATGGTATGCAGAAATTTCAGGGACTGGAAGGGACGGCCGGCTTTTTCTCCAGCATAGGCATTCCGGGGCCACTGGCCCCTGTCGTTGCAGCAATAGAACTGCTGGGTGGTATCGCTCTGATTCTCGGCCTGGGTACTCGCTTTGCCGGCGCTGCCTTGACCGTGATCATGTTAGGTGTTCTACTGACAGCGAAGATGGGACAGCCTTATATGGCTCTGGAGCTCGATCTGATTGTACTGTTCGCTTCTCTTCAGCAGGCGCTCGTAGGTAGTGGCCAATATGGACTGGATGCCGTTCTGTTCCGCAAAAAATCAGCCCCAGCGATCAGTGCGTAATCCACCCGAGAATCTTGTAGCATCTACGTTCAGTGCATATAACGAATCAACGGGTGTATTACGAAGCTCAGTGAGTGAATGGTAGAATGCCACCATTACCACGTAGCACAACCATAACTACTATCTAAAAGTCAAGTGCATCTAAGCGGTCCGAGTTCGCTCGGCCGCTTTTTGCCATGTCATCATATGCTGATGAGGACCCCGAAATTCTTGTAACAGCATAACTAAGGCACTCTAATTATAGTGCCAATAATTACTAAAGTTAATAAGCTATTTTTAAATTTATTTAATTAAACATCAGGTTCTCTACTGCCGATAATTAACACTGCTAGTCATATAAAGAGGCTAAAAGGGAGAGGTAGAATGAGACGAGGATTGAAGTTCAAATCTGATCAAGAGACAAGGGTGGTAAACAACCAAGCAGCAGAGATGCAGGGTCACACCCCCGAGGTCCGTAAGCGCAAATTTGTACTGACGCTGCGTCTCCGACTGTATGTGGCCTTTCTATTGGTCCTGTTAATTCCAAGTGTATTTATCGGATGGATGACCTACTCTACATCACGTGACACAGTGGCTAACCAGATTAGAGAGGATGCGGCCAAGGCGGTCTCCACCGCTAATATGATTGTAGAGTCCAGTGTCTCGTCCAAATGGCACAATGTCGGCTACCTATCGGAGCAGTTCAATGACTCCATGATAGATGGCAACCATAGCCCACTGATTGAGCCACGCTTAATTGAATATGTGAAGCTGCATCCTGATGTGATAGATACTTTTATAGGCACTCCTGATGGACTGATGATCCGGGGTGTACCCAAGGAAGATGAGAATGGATTTGATCCCCGTACTCGGGAGTGGTACAAGCTGGCTATGGAGCAACCAGGGAAGACTGTAATTGCTCCAGTGAATATTAATTCATCGGGAATTCCAGTCGTCGTCATGGCGAAGACACTTCCCGACAGCTCAGGGGTTCTAGGTATTTCTTTGAATCTGGAGAGTCTTAAGGAGATGGCTTCCCTTAAAGTCGGGAAGGAAGGCTATATTCTGATTCTGGATGCAA
Source organism: Paenibacillus massiliensis 2301065 = DSM 16942 (assembly GCF_000377505.1). GTDB lineage: Bacteria > Bacillota > Bacilli > Paenibacillales > Paenibacillaceae > Paenibacillus > Paenibacillus massiliensis. Next base: position 467,478 of record NZ_KB898186.1, read on the forward strand.
GCCAGCGAATGGTTGTGCACCCAACTATTGAATCGGGAGAAACAGTAGCATCCGATTATTTGCTGAAGATGTATGATGCCCCGGGTGGGTACTATGCCTATACGTATGAAGAGCAACCCAAGACACTTGATTATGTAACGAACGAGACGACAGGCTGGAAAATTGCAGGTACCATGTCCAGCTCAGAGATTGATGACACGGTCGCAGGAATACGTAATACGACACTGATTGTAATCTTGGTGTCACTGGTCGTGGTTGTTGCGATGATTACAATTATTGTGCGTGCGATTCTGGTGCCGATTCGTAGACTACAAGTCTCTGCCGAGCGGATTAGCCAGGGCGACCTGAGCGGGAAGATCGAGACGGGTCCTGCTGATGAGATCGGTATGCTGGCACGTTACTTCCAGCAGATGGTGGAGAATCTGCGTACCATGATTCAAGGAGTAGGTGAGACGACGAATCGTGTCAATGCTGCTGCAGAGGAGTTAGCCGCAGGGGCCGAGCAGACAACACAGTCGATCGAGCATGTAACGGTAGCCATTCAAGAGCTGGCTGAAGGAAGCGAGCGTCAGATTGAGCGCATGGGTAACAGCTCGGATCGAATGAATGAGGTATCCAGCAATGTAGGTAGCGTCACCGGGCAGATCAGAGATATGTCTGACCGACTGCGTAGCACATCTACATCCGCCCAAGAGGGTAGCGGTTCTGTATTGCAAGCCGTGGAGCTGATGCAAGGGATGCAGCATACCGTGAATGATCTAGGGCAGGTCATCGAATCGCTTACGCTACGGTCTGCCGAGATCGGGGGCATCGTAGAGGATATCTCAGGCATTGCCAAGCAGACGAACCTGCTGTCCTTGAACGCTTCAATTGAGGCATCGCGGGCAGGTGAGCACGGTAAAGGCTTCGCGGTCGTCGCGAATGAGGTGCGCAAGCTGGCGGAGGACTCGGCTGGATCGGCTGCCCGAATTGGCAGACGAATTGCGGCTATTCAATCCGATATGGACAAGGCCCAGCGTGCTATGCGTGATACGCAGGAGCGTATGACGGAGGGAGTAAGTGCAGTGCAGAACTCCGGGGAGTCCTTCAATCTCATTCAGGCTGATATCATAGCGGCGTCCACGAGTGCCGAGGTGATTCGGGAGGCTGCTCAGGAGATGGAGAAAAGTACATCCGAGGTGGTTCAGTCCATACGCGAGATTCTGAATCTGTCCTCGGAGTCTTCTGCGAATACACAGTCGATATCCGCAGCCGCGGAAGAGCAGCTGGCGTCTATGGAGGAAGTGTCTTCCGCAGCTACAGACCTGAGCAGCATGGCAGAAGAGCTTCAAGGAATGGTAGGCCGCTTCCGCGTCTAGAGCAGTATAATATAAAAAGTTAGATTGACTCGCTCAAGCCGATTGTATGGACAATCGGCTTTTTGCGTGTGCCATGTAACCGGAGTTCCTGATTGTATTGGTTCAGCCATAAGTCCAGTTGCTCGGAGTGCTCAAGGACCTCGGGATGGAGCAGATTATCCCGTTCCTCGGCAATCTTATGTAGCTCTGCTCGGGCCAGCTCAATTCTGTGCTGTAGATAGTTTAGATTAGCCATGCTTCTCATCCACCTCCTATTGTCATATTTTAGAGGTTATTGCTAGATTATAGATTGTAATTTGTATTGCAGAAGATGGAGGACTGGCAGAGGAGTTGAGCAGGAGTTTTTCCTACGTTCGAGGATAGGGAACCCTAGCAAATTATACAGATGATAGGGAACTCCAGCTAATTATTAATAGAAAAGAGGCCACTCAGGCGAACGAGTGACCTCCAATTATGATAAGCAGGCTGTTCGGCGTTATAGCCCCTTTTTCTTCGTCTTTTTGATAGCTCCATTCTTGATTGCAAAGTAATGGGTCTGGTCCTCTGCTCTGCCCATGTCGTCGTGGACTTGAAAGGTGGAGGCGTCAGCAGACTTTTGCACGCTGCCTGTCACAAAGCTGAAGACAGATTGCTGATCCTTTCCCCAGAACCGATTCAGCATCACAAAGCTATTGCCGTCCATTCCCTTGACGGTACGTTTGCCGTTCGCGTTATAGAGATGGAGGCGGTCCTTTGCCCAGCTTTGCGGCCCATCGTCGAACAGAAACTGAAAGCTGGCCCTATCTATGGCTTTGACAAGCCTGCCCCATAGATAGACGTTACTCACGTCTTGCGCCCAGCTTCCTGTAGGAGACAACAATTCAAAGCTGGCGGGATCTGCACCTTTCATAGGAACAAGCACCTGATCAGGATGTCCGAAGGGGAGGCTTGTCCGCACGAAGCCGGCATGATACACATGATGCTTGTCCTTGGAGAGGCCGTGGTGACTGGCCGTTGGGTAGGATACAAAGCTAGCGGAGTCCGCATCTGCCACCATATAACCGTTGTAGTACACATGGTTCTGATCCCGTCCGCACATATCGTCCAGCGGAACAAAAGAGCTGGGATCGGCTCCTGCAATGATACGCCAGCGGAAATAGACATGCTGCTGATCTCTCGCGAACTGTTCGCTAAGAGGTTCGAAGGATACAGGGTCCGCTGCGCGCACCAAATTGCGCGTGGTACGCGTTATGTTGCCGCGCCAGTCGCTTGATTCAACGACATAGAAGACAGCTCGTCCCGTCGTATGCCAATTCCATTGCAGAGGCTGTAGCTCCGCTTCATTATGTTCATAATCGGCATGCCACCAGCCGCGAATGTGAGGGTAGTTGTCCAACAGCCAATCCTTGATTTCATCTTTGCTTTCGTTGGCATAGGTAAGAGAGTTGAAGTAATGGAAGAGATGATCCTGATCCGTCACGTATTGTTGATAGGCAATGGCGGTTGAGGCATCCACATCATTTCTGGTGAAGAAGTGATTACTTCCTTTGACATACAGTCTATGCTTGTCTCGTGCAAAGTAGGGGGAGTGAGGCAATAGCTCGAAGCTGGCAGGGCCAGCTCCAGGAATGAGCTTGTCCTCCAGAAACACGTTCTGGTCATTCAGGCCGTAATCATCGTCTAGAACGGTGAAATTCCCTGAGTCTTGCGTCTTGCTGATGCGAGAGGCTTTGTTGCTACGCCCGTTGTACCACCAGACTCCGCTGCCATCACGCAGATACCCGAAGGGAATCCAGCCACGTTTGAATAGGTGAATCACCTCGAAGTGATCCGCCGAAATCCCACCTTTGACTGCAACGGACTCTCCGTTCTCCGTATCTGTGCGGACAACCTGATGATTGTGAATCGACAAGAAGTTTTGTGCCACGCGATTACGCTCCGATCCGAGTTTTTACCCAATAGTAACCAGCCTGTCAGCGATTGAAACAGGAGCTGCCGCACCTGAATCCAGACCAGGAGTATACTGAATAATTCCACATGTAGCTATAAAGGTACTTATTGTGTACAAGAAGATTATAATATACCCTCTCAGTCTATTAAGTTTTGTTGTTGAGCTGAGATTTTGGATATATGGTGTTCCGTTGGACTAAGTATTATTTTGAATGAGTGATACCGTGGTATATGACGAGCAGGCCTATAATTCCTGCTAAGGTTCTACCGATAAATTCAGCAGAAATCATAGTGGGATCAACAATTCGCCCGGGATTATACCATTGTCCAGTTATGAGTACGGGGACTACAATGATGATTACGCCGATCACAAGGCTTGCCCATAATCTTTTATTCATTAATACTCCTCCATTTTTAATATGAATCTTAGATGACATGAGAATGAACAATTAAATGTTAGATGAAATGTATAAAGTTAAAACGCTCTTGGGGGAAATCCTCCAGAGCGTTTAAGCAACTAATTATTTTTTTTTCTGAGATGCTTGGATAATGAAGCTGCCACAATTATAAATACCACTATGGCAAAATAATGATATGAATCGGAGCTACCTACATTGATAAAAGCTTTGATGACTGCATAGACTGCCACTAATCCAATGAGGCCAACAACGAACTGAGCATTTCTTCGTGTGGGCTGTTTTGAACGCTTAGATATGAATAAGACAGCTACAACGCCCAAAAGAGCATAAACCATTAAAAAAGAAATAACATAATAAATCGGGTCCATTGTCACCTATCCCTTATTATCATATAGACAATACAAATGATTAATTTAACGATCCCTCAGCCGCTGAGGTTTTCTGGGATCTAGTTGGAACCATTGATTAGAATTTCGATCCGTAAAATTGTGCACTCTATTATTTTAGGAAGTTTGTTATTAAAACTACCCGATGCACACGACATGATATGATCGGGTAGTTTTAGTATACTCGCTACATTCTACTCAAAGCTTTAATGAAAAACTCTCCGGGGGGCCTTTGATAAATACAAATTTTAAGTATGACTTAGAGCATACTGTTACTTAGTTTATTAGAGTTAATTGTGACTTTACTTTTTTGGTCTTTTCAATTCAGATTTTCCAAAACTTAGTATAGTCTAATCACAAAACTTAAAGGGTGGGTTCCTCCAATAGCATCAACCTCAGTGGCGCTTAGTTGCGTTACAACTGATGAAGTATCTGGACTTGCAAAAACCGGTGCCCAATTCCAATCTCTTGCAACGACTGTTCCTGAACTCGAAAGGCCAAAGTTAACTGTTCGATTGTAGTTAGCTTTTGCACCTTTCTCGGTGGTTCCAAATTGTGTAACGGAAACTTTATGGTCCTTAGTCCCTGGTGTGCGTCCATAATTTTCCCAACGGAAATCTACCTTATCGACATATACATATTTGTTAGCTGCGCCTGCGGTAACATAGTAAAGTGTTCCGTATACCTTTACAGAAAAAGATTTGAAGTCATTGTTGTCGGAAATCCGACCTGTTGCTTGAAGAACAACATCAGTGGCATATTGAGTAACGAGTTCCCCTGTGTTTTTATCCTGTAGATCGTATAGTGGTCGTGTTGTATTTTCCAAAACATCAATATCGTAGTCCTCGGAGTCGTTGTTTACATCAACTGTAGGAAAAGAAGTGTTAAATAAAGAAATGTCATTTTTAGAAATTTCGTTACCACTATACTCTTTGATAACGGTATATCTATTAGAGTCGTAACTTGGTTCTTCTTGTGCTAGTGCCAAATTACCACTGGACAACAATAAGCCGATTGCAAGAACTGGAGCGAAGATTTTTCTTAGCATAATATACATACCTCCATTTGTTTTCATGTATTAATGATATAATACTTGCATGATAATGGTTTGGTTTACAAATTATAATAAAAATACGGAGGGATTTGGGATGGAAAAAGCTCTTTTTTATGTTTTAGCAATAGTAATGATCTTTCTAACGGCATGTTCAAATAAGATTGTCTCATTTCAAGGTGAGGGTGATAACTGGATAGTTACTAGCACAGTTCAAAGTGACGAGAATTCTTCAAGTTACCAATATGTCATAAAATTCAAAGGAGAGGTTACTTCATCTTTTGAGCAAGTAGATTATAAGTTTATCAGTGAGAATATACATGTGAAGGAAACAGCGCCATTTGAAAAAGAAATAGAAAGACGCGGTGAAAATCGTCAAGTATTTGTCGATGAAGATCAATTTTTTGTTGAATTTGATTGGAATGGTAAAACTGAGCGAGTAACCGTTAACAAAGAGTAGCCAGCTTTAACGAGAGTGCACTTGATTTTCTCAGAGTGACTATCATCCGATTTTGAAGGAGAATTACCGCTCAAAAGCAGTGGGAGAATGTCGGGTGAACTCCCCGGAAGTATAGACGAGAAAGAGGATATCTGCCTAGTAGATATCCCCTTTCTGATGGTACTATTCTTGTTTTTTTGTGTTTTTATTACGCCAAGATAATAGAATACGTCCGATAATTAGCACACATGCAATCAACAAGACTGTAGTGTGCCATGTCCACACTTGTATGCCGTTCATTGCCACAGGGGCTATGCCTAGAGCTAGTGCTATGAGTAAACCTACAATTGTAACAAGGTCAGGAGCTTTGCTGTCACTACCCTTTTTCTTCTTATAGGTGCTGTATGCCCAACTGCCAAGAAAAATAAATATTAGAGTAGCAAGCAAATAGATATTCAAATGGTGCTCCTCCCTAATGATTTAGTTTTTTTCTCAATTCCAAGTATGATTTAACCGTCAATAATAGGCTTATGGCGAGAGAGAACAGTATACTATGAGCTTGGGAGTAGAACCAAATAAGTGCGAGGCCGATAGAGACAATTACTGAAATAACGAGCAATAGCTTTGTATTGCTAAAACTATTCTTTGCCATCTTCTTACCCATAAGCTTGACACCTAGAACGCCAACTGTGGCATAGATTAGTATATAAATAGTTAGTAACACGAAAGCTAATGCAACCATAATTACCTCCTAATTTGGATTGATCGTATAGTAAAGGGCGAAATGGAAATTGATCGTAACCCCTCTTCCTTCGTTATTATAGGATATCTGTCCAGCTATTGCGATATGTGCAAAATTGATAATCTGACTTATTGCCTGAGCCACTTTTGTTGGAGGAGTAGGAATTAGCCCCATTATTGCGGTGAACGCTGCAGCTGCGGAACCAGCAGTGTTCATTGCATATGCTAAGTTTCTGGATTCTCTATCCGTAAGGGTCAGCGCATAACCCCATGGATAGAGATTTCCAAAAGCTTGGAGAGATATCTTACTTTCATTGATAGGTGGAGTATAGTTAATTGGAACCACGTTGCCATCAGAATCCAACTCCAAAATATCTTGTTTGATGAGGCTATTAGTTTTTTGAACACCATCTTCAAAAACCTTATAAACTTCAGGAGAAATGTTACCTATACTCTCAGCGTCTAGATGTAATAAACCATCTTCTCCAGCTAAAATGTATTTACTCATTTCAGGGATACTGGCAAACACTTCAGATTTTAATGTCGTTGACTTGTTATCATCTTGCTGTTCTTGAGTGATCGGCTCAGATGCAAATATTGCTGTAGGCCCAGCGACCGATCCGAGTAAACTTAAAGACATCACACTAGCAAGAATTTTACGATTCATTTGTTGTACCTCCTTAAAATTTGGGTTATCATAACTGTCTTTGCTAATCTCACCCTAAAAAGACTGATTATTTTTCAATTAAAACCTCCTTTTTGAATATTTTGGATTATTATGCTGAATTATAGTTTTATATTTGTATTGCAGCAGCAACTAAAAAGAAGCTTCCGAATCATATGCAATGGTGTTGGAAACTTCTTTTTAGTTGAAGTCTCAGGTTAATCCAGATTACTTTTCAGACTTCTCACATGTTATTCCGTAAAGTATGAGGTTTATATGAATGATTTTTGTAGGTGCTTTGTATTATCCAATCCTTAAGCTCTTCTCAACCAAATGATTAAACTGGAGAAGCTCTTCCTCCTCAGCTTTGTCCAAATGTTGCTTAAATACAGACATACATTTTATGATGTTTTTGTCATTCTTACTTTCTACAGAATATTTAAGAGCGTTTATAATATAACTTACGCCTGTTTTTCTGTTATTGTTAAATTCGTATAAAGCTAGTTCGCATAGGGATCTGATATATTGTTCTTCCATAATTTGTTGATTATATTCAAAGATTTTGTTCTCGTACACTTTTACAGAGATATGGGAAGCAAAGCGCTCCAGAGTCGAATCGATATTATAGTGAAAGCGATTAGCGGCTTGGACAATATTATAAATAGCAGTGAAAATCTCATCTTCTTGAGAAGAAATGTAATTAATATACTCAGTTAGTACCTCAAAGTTTCCAGACATCAGTCGGTATAACATGGTATTAGCGATTCCCCATTCCCTAAACTGCTCTAGGGTCTGCCTGGATTCTTCATTATCTGCTTGTAGCCAATCAGGATTGGAATATAAATTCACATAATGGAGAGCTTCTTCATAGCTTCCTTTTTCCTCACATACTACCGAGCGTATCAGTAAGGCATATAAGGGATAAGAACATAAGGGCCTTTCCGGATGATGATGCTTATCTATTGAACGCGTTGATTTGCAATGTAATTTATATTCCATTATTGAAATTTTATGCAGCTTTTGCGCCAATTCGTCTACCTTATTCCAGCGCCGCAAAGCCCCATAAGTATAAGCCAGCTTAAGCAGCGCATCCAATTGATCCAACTCATCCAGATAGGAGACATACCCTTCGAACAGAATGGCGGCCCGAAGATTCGCCTCCAGATCATCCCCCAGAGATATCGTGAACATCCGGTAGTGACACAGAGCCAGCCGCTCAGAGTGCTGCATTTTCTCGCTCTCCGCCACGCGCTGGTAGAGCACCATCGCTGCTGCCTTGTTATCCTCTTCGTACCACTGCTCAGCCAGATCGAATAGCATAGGGGTATAAGAGAGGTTATCCATAATCTCGTTCGTCACCTTGGTAATACAGTCGAGCTTCCCGAGCTCCGCGCAGCGGCCCAGAAACGGGCGCAGCCTTCGCCAATCCGCAGTAGCGCCAGCAATGTACTCATCTATGTATAGTTCGTAGAAATGTCCTTCTGGCAAAGCCATACCCGACGTGATGCCATCCAGATGCTGCATGGAGATCGGGCGAGTTCCGTTCAATATACCGCTAATGGTTCCTGAATTAATGTCAGAGCGTTGTGAGAACTGATTAATGGACAATCTATTCGATTTTAAATATAGCTCCAACTGATCACGTATCATTACTTTCTGCTCCAATGTGGTGCCCTCCCCTAATCGCCTACAGAGAACCAAACTTGAAATGAAGCTCGCTTTCGTTGTCAAAAAAGTAAATCTATTCCTGTAATATTTTTCTATTATACACCAACTTCCAAAATGTGGGCAATAAGGGCGTATTGCATAACGACTCTTCTATTTATTAAGATATTTCATCGCGGTATTCCGCTTTGCCTGTTCGAATTGTATACTTGTACCAGATTAGAATAATTATTGCGAGCTAGAGCCCTGAATCGACGATGTAAGCGGAATGATCTGTTCAGAAGCAAGATAAGATGAATTGAAGGATTGGGAGGATGGCATGGTGGCACAACGTATGGCAGGTAAAATCGTAGCCTTGGCGGGTCCGCGTAAATCGGCAGAAATGGCAACATTGGTAGAGAAAATGGGAGGTACCGCCTGGCTGCTTCCAGCACAGGGGACGGTGTTTCTGGATGATGCGGAGCTGCGCAAATCCTTAGAGCAATGGCTTGCGGCTCCACCGGAATGGGTGATTCTGACGACGGGCATGGGACTCGACGCGATCTTCAGTGTGGCTGAAGAGGCAGGCGTCGCGGAGCGCCTCTTGGCGGTGCTGCAGGACTCCAATATTGCCGCTCGCGGCTACAAGACCGTGAATGCGCTGAAGAAGAGAGGTCTTACGCCCAGCGTACGGGATGACGACGGTAGTACAACCGGACTGATTCGTTCCTTTGGCGAGACACAGCTTCAGGGACAACGTGCGATCCTCCAGCTTCATGGCGAGTCTGCTCCAGAGCTGCTCGCTTGGCTGACAGAGCGAGGAGCGGATGTCACGCAAGTCCTTCCTTACAAGCATATTCCGCCACAGGAGGAGCATCTGGAGAAGCTGCTGCATAGTATCGTTACTCGCGAGCTGGATGCAGTCACGTTCACCAGTCGTCCGCAGATTCATTTCCTCGCAGCATATGCCCGTGAGAAGGGGCAGTTCGATGAAATGCTGGAGGCTTTTCGTGACAAGGTGGTAGCCGTAGCTATAGGCAAGGTGACAGCACAGGCGATGAAGGAGGAAGGCGTTGAGCCACGGGTTGTACCTGAGGAAGAACGGATGGGCAGCATGATGGTGGAGCTGGGACGTTATTTTGCGGACAGGAGCTGATGTGATTGCAATCCATTTGTGTATTTGCAGGGTCGAATGACGGACGATCTGCGGACTATCGAGAGCAGGCTGTTGCTCTGGGTACCGCACTCGCGAAGCAAGGAATTCGCCTTGTCTATGGCGGCTCCAGCTATGGGTTAATGGGAGCTGTGGCAGATGCCGTGCTGGAGCATGGCGGACAGGTGACGGGGATCATGCCTACAGGGCTATTTCGCGGTGAGATTGTACATACCGGCTTGACGGAGCTGGTCGAGGTAGCAGACATGCATGAGCGCAAGGCGACCATGAATCGGCTGGCAGATGGCTTCATTGCTTTGCCCGGTGGTCTTGGGACCTTCGAGGAGCTGTTCGAGGTGCTATGCTGGGCCCAGATTGGTATCCATACGAAGCCGATTGGACTGCTGAATGTGAACGGCTATTATGATCCTCTGGTAGAGCTGATTCGCCATAGCGTTCGGGAAGGCTTTGCAGGGGAGACGCATCAGAATCTGATTCGGGTTGCGGAGCAGGCTGAGGAATTAATCGGACTATTGCAGGCATATACGCCGCACACGCTCGGGACCAAATGGAACATCAAGGCACCAGAAGGAGAAGCATGAACAGAGAGCTAGGCAAGACATTTCAAGCCTTTGTGCTAGAGGGGCGAATACCGTTCCCCTTTGAGACACCATTGGAGGATGTCCAGCAAGCGCTGGGCACCTCTACTACATATACTATGGATCAGAAATACGGCTCGTATGCTGTCTATGCAGATGGAGTGGAGCTATTATTCGACGACGGCAGACTGTGTCTGGTGCAATACGAGATAGCTAGATTGGGCGAGGTGCTGATTGGAGCTGATCTCATTACGCCAGATACCTCCTATGAGGAGTTCAAGGGCTATGTCATCGCAGCAGGACTGCTGTATACGGAGGCCGAACGTGATGGACAGGTTGTCTGGACTACAGCGCAAGGGGTTAAGCTTTATTTTGAAGAGGATCGCTTCGTCACTGCCTTACAATCGAATATGGAGTAGCTTTTGAATGAAAATGGATATGGAGCAGCTGCTGAAGGATGTCCCTCGTGCTAACTCTGAATTAAGGTGCGGACAGTGGCGGGAGACGAGCAGTAAAGGCTGACGAATTGGCGGTGCACGATGAATACGAGATACATAAGGGACTTCTTAGTAGGTCATGATTTCAGGCTGCACAATCCTCTTGATTTCTATCGAGAGAAGGACGGGTTCGTGCAGTGCATTAACTTTCAGCGAAAAAGCTCTGGCGACGTCTTCTTCATCAATCTCGGGGTACATCCTGTATTTAGGAAGGACCCGGGTGCACTGCATCCCCGGCAGGAGATGGATTGCTATATACGTCATCGGTTACAGATGGACAGGGAGCTACAGGTTGCTTGGCTGCACGATGAAGATACCTGCGGTCAGATTATAGAGGAGATCACCGATAAGGCGTGGAGGTTCTTCGATTTCTTTGGCTCATTTGCACAGGTGTTCGACTCGCTGGAGATTGAAGCTATAGAAAGCGGCCGTGTACCGGAGCCGCTGCAGCAGGTTACCAAGGTCAGATTGGCCATGCTAGGTATGGGCTACCATGAGCACATCGGCAATAGTGCCCGATCCTGCGAATTTGCCAGCTATGGCCTCCTTGTGGCTGGAAGAGCAACGGCACTTAAGAAGGAGTTCAGACGTGTCCTGAGCCAAGCGAATCTCGACTAATTAAGGCAAGCCTATGCGGGACTGTTTTTGTCTTGCGCTGGTGACGGGGCGAGGGTATCATAGAGAGCATAATCATATACAGCCACAGACTGGGTGCCTTTGCTTCACGCAAAGGGTAACAGGGAATCGGGTGCAAATCCCGAGCGGTCCCGCCACTGTAAAGGGGAGGTCTACTTCATCACGTCACTCGAGTACCACTACACGGGGAAGACGAAGTAGACCAACGAGCCTTAGCCAGGAGACCTACCCAGTCTATTTCACCGTAGTCCTTCGCGGAGAGGAGCAAGGTGTACCGAATCAATTGAGGAGTGACCGGCTAAAGTTCACACAGGCTTGCTGAATTCATCGTGTTCAGGTTGACGGCAGGCATGCGGCGCAGCCTGGGACAGGTGTGCCTTGCAAGTAGTGAAGGAGTGGCTGTGCTTCTCGTTGTTATTTGAGTACATTATTTGAGACCCGATCCGAACAGGATAAGGGTCTTTTTTTGATGGATTTCCCCTGTGAGAGGGAGCGCCCTGACGACATACAACCAGACTAAGCACATATAGTAAGCATTTTGCATACAACCATCGAGCGACTATCATCCACAGTACGATTATGCAAACTGCCGATAGTAGGTATTTCATTGAATGGAGGAAAGAGTGTGTTCACACGATGTCGATCGATCGCTTTTGCTGTACTGGTGCTTGGCTTTACCTTGTATTTCCTACTGGCCTCTCCACAGGAAGTGTACGCGATGCATATTATGGAGGGCTTCCTGCCACTCGGGTGGGCTGTGTTCTGGTGGCTATTATTTATTCCGTTCTTCGCTCTTGGCGTGCGCAGGCTCATCCGTATTACGCGTGAGCATCCCGAGTTGAAGCTGATGATGGGACTGGCTGGGGCATTTACCTTCGTATTGTCAGCCTTGAAGCTTCCGTCTGTCACGGGCAGTAGCTCTCATCCGACAGGGACAGGACTTGGGGCGATTATGCTGGGACCGCTACCGATGAGTGTAATTGGCTCGATCGTCCTGCTCTTTCAGGCTGTCCTGCTGGCACATGGGGGACTCACGACGCTGGGGGCCAATGCCTTCTCCATGGCAGTAGCTGGACCGTTCGCAGGCTATGCCGTGTACAAGCTCCTGATGAAGGGAAAGGGCAGGGAGAACATTGCTGTGTTCTCAGCGGCGGCAGTAGCGGATATGACTACATATCTTGTTACTTCCTTGCAGCTCGCACTAGCCTTCCCTTCCGCTCAAGGTGGGGTGCTGGCATCCCTTGCGAAGTTCGGCGGCGTATTTGCTATTACCCAGATTCCGCTCGCAATAACCGAGGGCTTATTGACTGTGCTGCTGTGGAATTGGTTGAAGTCCTACAGCCCTCATGAGCTATCCATCCTGAGCCGTCATGAGAGAGGAGCGCGCCAAATATGATGAGTAGAGGTCAAGTGGTCTGGATCTTGGTGGCGGTCATTTTACTGGCGGCTCTGCCACTGCTGCTGGTGCAGGGGGATTTTGGTGGAGCGGATGGGGCGGCAGAAGCAGCCATTCAGGACATTCGTCCCGAGTATGAGCCATGGTTCCAGCCGCTGTTGGAGCCTCCCGGCGAGACGGAAAGTATGCTGTTCGCGCTTCAAGCTGCGTTGGGTGCAGGGCTAATTGGCTACGTACTCGGCCTCATGCGAGGGCGTAGAGAGCAGCGGGCCAATAATCCATCTAGTGTATCTAGCGCCTCCGATGCCTCGCTATCGACTGAGACTAGAGATGAACAACCGAATAGCAGCGTGATGCATTCCTCCCAGTCGCATGCTAAGAACCATTGATTCGGTCTCGTATGGTAGTCGCTTTCGCAAGTATTCGCCCGTATGGAAATGCGGCTTCGCTGTAGCGCTGCTCCTGCTAGCCTACGTGACGCATCCGTGGGTACAGGCTATCTTATGGGGCTGGCTGGTCGTTTGGACGGTCGGATATGCGGCGGTGCCGTGGAAGCTCTATGCCGTCCTGAGCGGTAGCGTATTCCTATTCTATCTCGTGAGCCTGCCTCCGTTGCTGCTGGAGCTGGGCTCGCCTGAAGATCACGGAATCGTCTTGTTGGCGAGGGACACATGGTCTGTCTATATGACACCAGAGCATATTCAGCGGGCGCTGCAGCTAGGAGTTCGAATAGGAGCCTGCACTGCCTGTCTGATGTTCCTGATCCTGACTACCCCATTCGCCGATCTGCTCGGTGTAATGGCGCGAATGAAGCTGCCGGCCATTGTTACAGAGCTGATGCTCATTATGTACCGCTTTTTATTTTTTCTGTCCGACACGGCCTCAGGCCTCATGCGTTCACGGCGACTGCGTGGGGGAAAAGGTGGGGCTCGCGCCATGGTCAAGGATGCCTCTGCGATGGCGGGACAATTGTTCCTGAAGACAATGGGACGATACAGAGGACTGGAGCAAGGACTGGCTGTGCGGGGATATGACGGTACGCTACCGCTATACCTGACTGCCACGGAGCCCATGCCTGTCAGATATCGTATGGAGGGCTGGGCAGGTGTGGTCATTCTTGCTGTGCTGGAGCTATGGTACGTACTGGGCCTGGTGCCTTAGCAGTGGTCGACGGAGCTCTCCAGTTGCAGTGACCTGCACTCACGTGCGATGCGGTCAAAGGTACTAGCCTGATCCAGTACGTGAGTCAAGTCTGTGGATCAAGTCATGATTAGGTGGTCTTAGCATGAAATTCATATTGGAATGGAACAGGGTCTCCTATCTCTATCCGTATACTCGGCTGCAGGCATTGTCGGATCTGTCGGTAGCCATCCCGAGAGGAAGCCGAACTGCGATCATCGGGCACAATGGCTCTGGCAAGTCAACCATGCTCCTGCATGCGGTGGGCTTGGTACAGCCATCTGAAGGTAGCGTGGAATTAGCTGGAACGAAGCTTGGCTACAGCAGGAAGCAGCTTGCAGCACTGCGTCAGCAGGTCGGGCTGGTGCTTCAGGACCCCGAGCAGCAGATCATTATGAACACGCCGCTGGCGGATATCGCCTTCGGATTGCGTAACCTGGGGCTGGATGAGGTGGAGATTGGTGATCGAACCAGACAGGTGCTTGAGCTGCTAAGGCTGCAAGAGCTTGCTGAGGTACCTGTCCATCATCTCAGCCTGGGGCAGAAGAAGCGAACGGCACTTGCCGGAATCCTAGCTGTAAGGCCAGAAGTGCTGCTGCTGGATGAGCCTACGTCCTATCTGGACCCCCATTCCGAGCAAATGATGCTGCAGGGACTAGCTGAGGTACATGCTGCGGGGACCACGGTAGTCATGGCTACCCACGATATGGATCTGGCGTATAGCTGGGCGGATTGGGTGATTGTGCTAGAGAAGGGCACCTGTCGTATGCAGGGGCGCCCGGAGGATGTGCTGGCACAGCAGGAGATGCTTGAAGGGGCAGGACTTGCGCTGCCATTGCTCGTCGAGCTATGGCTCGGGCTTCCGCCGGAACTTCGGAGAGGACGGCCTGCACCTCGGAGCAAGGAACACATGAAGAAGCTGTTGCAGGAATGCTTAACGGTTCAACAAGAGTCGAGGTTGACAATACATGATGGAGATTCATCGAATGGGGGAGACGAATGAGTACACTTGGCAAGCTGCTGGTGATTGGTTTTGGGCCTGGGGATATGGAGCATATCACCAAGCGGGCACTGGATGCTCTCGCGGAGAGTGAGGTCATTATTGGCTATAACACCTATGTGGATCTGATCCGGCCGCTGTTGACGGCTGAACAGGAGATTGTACGTACAGGGATGACGGAAGAGGTGAGTCGCGCCCAAGAAGCTGTGAGACAGGCCGAGAATGGGAAAAAGGTGGCGGTCATCTCCAGTGGAGATGCCGGCGTCTATGGTATGGCCGGACTGATCTACGAGGTGCTGATTGAGAAAGGCTGGACAAGAGCAGAGGGTG
The DNA here is from genome assembly GCF_000377505.1 of Paenibacillus massiliensis 2301065 = DSM 16942. Lineage (GTDB taxonomy): Bacteria > Bacillota > Bacilli > Paenibacillales > Paenibacillaceae > Paenibacillus > Paenibacillus massiliensis. Next base: position 482,899 of record NZ_KB898186.1, read on the forward strand.
TCGAGGTCGAGGTTGTACCGGGTATCTCAGCCATTCAGTCCTGTGCCTCGTTACTGGGCGCTCCGGTCATGCATGATGCCTGCACTATTAGTCTTAGTGATCACTTGACGCCATGGGAGACTATCATTCGCAGAGTTGAAGCGGCTGCTTCGGCAGATTTTGTAATTGCACTATATAATCCGCGCAGTGGACGGCGGACCCGGCAGATCATGGAGACGCAGGCGATGCTGCTCCGTTACCGTGATCCGAAGACACCAGTAGGACTAGTCAAGAGTGCATATCGCGATCGCCAGCAGGTCATTGTCACAACGCTTGAGGATATGCTCAATCATGATATCGGCATGCTGACGACGGTCATCATCGGCAATTCCTCCACGATGGAGTATGATGGCCTGATCGTGACGCCGCGCGGCTATCAGCGCAAATATACGCTGGATGCCGAGGTACAGCCATTGCGGCCGCATGAGCGTCTGCGGACGGAGGCTGAGCCATGGTCCCTTAGTGCAACGGAGTCCAGTAGCACAGAGCCAGAGAGCTCGGCGGGAGCGCAGGATGTGGAGACCCCTGTATCCAGCTCTGATGTAGCTGGTGCGGCAGCTGTGAATCCAGTAGCTTCAACCACACCGATGAGCCAGCAGGCAGGTGGATGGACTGGTGAACAGATTGGTGAACAGACTGGTGACAACGCACAGCCAGCCCTCTCCTCACTCGCGCTGGCCGAAGATGCGCTACGCAGACTTGCTGCCGGATCTACTGGCACGGAGAGCGAGGAGGCTGCCTTTCAGCAATTGTGGGGCCAACCTACGAATAGTGGAGCTGTAGCGGGAAGCTTCGAAGCTACTACAGGCTCGACTGTAGCAGGCTTAGCAACGGCAACAGCAGAGTCCGCAACTACAGCTTCAGCAACAGCAACTGGAGGCGTGGCAGTATTGGCATCCTCTCCAGCTCCGGCAGCAGCCCCTACAGTAGCCACTGCGGGTGGAGCAACGCGTAGCTCAGTTATGACAGCACGTGCTCCTATCTTCGAGGTAGGCGTGGCACCAGGTGTCGGCAACAAGAAGTTCAATGCCAGACAGATGGCCCTGTTGGCAGAACTAGCTGGGGAAGAGGGAGAGCTGGAGTACACGACGGACCATCAGATCATTCTTCGTGTGCCGTGTGCCGAGCCTGAGCAGCTGGTAGCCAGCCTTCGTGTAGCCAGTCTCATTGTGTCTCCGATCGGGGACGTCTTCAAGGTGAAGGCCTGTGACTTCTGTGATATGGAGAAGAATGATGCCGTGCCGACTGCTGAGCGCTTGCAGGCGGTAATAGGTGGTCTGAAGGCCCCCAAGACAACGAGTGTCGCTGTGAATGGCTGTGCCATGGCATGCTACGGTGCCGTATTGGAGGATATTGGGGTAGTGTACCGCAAAGGAGGCTATGATCTGTTTCTGGGCGGTAAGAAATTCGGCCGGAATGCTCACCCTGCGCAGTCTGTCGCAGAAGGTCTGACCGAAGAGCAGATTGGCGCAGTCGTGGAGCAGGTTGTCGCGGAATACAAGGAGAAGGGCCATCCGAACGAGCGATTCCATAAATTTTTCAAACGTGTCGGCGTTGTGGCTGGGTTCCGTCATGAGGATGCACCCGCTACCGTTGAAGTGAACGTCGTATGTGGCGATTAAGAGCATATAAAGGATCAATATAATCAAAAAAATCTACTAAGAGCTACGACCTGAGAGGAGAGGGAAGACTGAATGAATGCAATATTACTGATCGGACATGGAAGCCGCGACCCGGAGGGGAATGAGCAGCTACTCGCCTTTGCGGAGGCGATCGCAGCCAGAGTACCAGATACCTGTGTGGAGACATGCTTCCTGGAGCTGACTCGCCCCACCATTGCGGAGGGTGTCACGGCTTGTGTGAATCGGGGGGCGACCCGTGTCGTACTGATTCCGATTATTCTGTTCGCGGCAGGACACGCGAAGATTGATATTCCAATGGCAATCGACCGGGCGAAGGCAAAATACCCTGAAGTGGAATTCGTGTACGGAAGACCGATTGGAGTACATGAGAAGATTGTGCGTATTCTGGAGACTCGTCTGCAGGGAGCTGCAGCGGTACTTACCGCTGGAAACGAGCTGTCTGGCGGGACGTCAACCGCAGTAGCAGATGTGGCAGATGAGGATACAGCCGTGCTGGTGCTCGGGCGAGGAAGCAGCGATCCGGATGCGAATAGTGACTTTTATAAAATTACCCGTATGCTGTGGGAGAAGCTCCCGTACAAATGGGTGGAGAGCAGCTTCATTGGCGTGACGCAGCCGTCCTTCCCGGAAGGGCTTGAGCGTTGCTTGCGCCTCGGTGCCAAGAAGATTATTGTACTGCCTTACTTCCTGTTCACAGGCGTCCTGATCAAGCGTATTCAGGAGATGACGCTGGAATTCGCTGAAGCGAATCCTGATACCGTTGTAGAGATGGGTGATTATTTCGGCTTCCATCCGCAGCTGGAGGAGCTGGTGCTGGAGCGTGCAAATGAGGGGCTGAATGGACGAGTGATGGCCAACTGTGACAACTGCCAGTTCCGCTTGATTGCTCAGGAGCATCATCATCACCATCACCACCATGATCACGACCATGACCATGACCATGACCATCATCACGATCACGACCATCATCACGATCATCATCATGACCACGACCATGATCACCACCACGATCATGATCACCATCATCATAGTCACGAGCATCTCCATGAGCACCACGCGCACGGGCACGATCATGAGCACCATGACCACAGCCACGACCATGCTCACGAACATCACCACGATCATGAGCATGATCATAATGAGCACCACCATGCAGACCATGCGGCAGAGAAGCAGCTGTCTGGTTCCGGGGGGAATCGGGCATGATCTTTATGCTGTGTGGCACGAGTGATGCCAGAGAGCTGGCGCTGAGCATTCAGGCTGCCGGATATGACGTGCTGACTTCCGTGGTTACCGATAGTGCAGCTACAACGCTCAGGGAGGCGGGCTTGTCGGTACGGACGGGTAGACTGACGGCTGATGAGATGGGGGCACTGGTAAGAGAGCATGGAGTACGTGTTATCGTGGATGCAAGTCATCCCTTTGCCGAAGAGGCCCATCGACAGGCCATAACAGCTGCGCAGGAGCAGCAGATTCCATATATTCGCTATGAGAGAGCTGGGCTGGTATACGACAATCACCCGTTGCTGCATGTAGTTCCTACCTATGAAGCGGCAGCAGAGGTTATTGACCGCATGAAGGGCTCGGTCATGCTGACTACGGGCAGCAAGACATTAGGAGTGTTCACGAAGCGACTGCTGTCAGACCCTGATATTCGCCTGGTTATTCGGATGCTTCCTCGCCAGGACAACATGGAGAAGTGTGCTGAGCTAGGTGTCGAGCAGAAGAATATTGTTGCTATGCAGGGGCCATTCTCGCGTGAACTGAATGAGGCGCTATATCGACATTTCGGAACGACGATCATGGTGACGAAGGAGAGCGGCAAGACTGGAGCTGTGGACGAGAAGGTGCAGTCGGCGTTGGAGCTGGGCATTCATGTGGTATTAATTGCACGGCCTGAGGTAGACTTTGGGACAGTGTTCGATCATTATGAAGGGGTGTTAACGGCACTGTCCGAGCTATTTTAGCCTTAATTTTCATATTTCAAATTTGCCGCGCAAGTCGTGTACAACAATCGAAGTTGGGTAAAGGAGCGGGATGAATGGATTTCAAGACAGAATTTAAGCCATTAACGGTGCAGCCTCAGGAGATTGAGGGCAAGAGCTTTGAGATGATTACCGAGGAGCTGGGCGAGCATCCTTTCACAGAGGAGCAATATCCGGTTGTACAACGGGTCATCCACGCTTCGGCTGATTTTGAGCTGGGACGGAGTATGGTGTTCCACCCGGATGCGATTACCGCAGGGATTCGTGCCATTCAAGCAGGAGAGCCACTGGTAGCCGATGTACAAATGATTCAGGCGGGTATTAGCAAGGATCGTCTTGCCCGTTTCGGTATGGACGTTAATGTATATATTTCTGACCCGGATGTCATTGAAGAGGCGAAGCGACTCAATACGACCCGCGCCATCATCTCGATGCGCAAGGCGATCAAGCGTGCGGATGGTGGGATCTATGCAATCGGTAATGCGCCTACAGCGCTGCTGGAGCTGATCCGTATGGTTAAGGAGGGCGAAGCGAAGCCAGGGCTGATTATCGGCATGCCAGTAGGCTTCGTATCCGCTGCAGAGTCCAAGGATGAGCTGCGTAAGCTGGACATTCCATATATTACGAATATCGGACGCAAGGGCGGCAGTACCATTGTCGTCGCGGCAGTGAATGCCTTGTCCCTCATGGCAGTACGTTGATCCAGGTCTGCATGCCTTGTGTCTTAAAGGAGGAATAGCGATGGAGAAGGGAGCAGCAGCGAGTGGCGAAGGTCGCCCCAGACGTCCCAAGAATGGAGAGGCACCTGCACCGGACAAGCCGATGCGCTCCGGGTTCACCACGGGGGCTTGCGCGGCGGCAACGGCCAAAGGAGCAACCGAACTGCTCGTCACAGGCCAGGTGCCGCAGCATGCTGTCATTTGGCTGCCGGCTGGCTTTGACCACCAATTCGAGCTGATCGACCAGCAGCTGGAGGGTGGCAGTGCGACCTGTGCCACGATCAAGGATGGCGGCGATGACCCGGATGCTACGCATCTGGCCAAGATCGTAGCTACGGTGAGCTGGCGGGACGAGCCTGGCATTGAGCTGGACGGTGGTATTGGTGTAGGACGGGTGACGAAGCCCGGTCTACCTGTGCCAGTGGGTGAGGCGGCGATTAATCCCGTGCCGCGTCGCATGATTACTGAGGCCGTCAAGCAGGTACTGGACGAGTACGGTGTGGAGACGGGCGTGCGAGTCGTCATCAGCGTGCCTGCTGGTGAGGAAATCGCCCTCAAGACCTTGAACGCGCGGCTCGGCATCCTCGGCGGAATCTCCATTCTGGGTACTCGGGGAGTTGTCGTGCCGTTCTCTACCAGCGCATACATGGCGAGTGTTGTGCAGGCTATCTCTGTCGCACAGGCATCAGGCTGCAAGGAGATTGTGCTGACCACGGGAGGAAGAAGCGAGAAGTATGCAATGGATATGTATCCTCATTTGCCAGAGGAGGCCTTCATTCAGATGGGGGAATTCGTTGGATTCTCCATCAAGCACGGCAAGCGTCTTGGCATGGAGAAGGCGACGCTCGTCGGGATGCCAGGCAAGCTATCCAAGGTAGCCCAAGGCGTCATGATGGTTCACTCCAAGAGTGCACCTGTGGATTTCGCATTTCTGGCTGAAGCCGCCCGTGAGGCGGGAGTATCCCCCGAATTGGTGGAGGCTGTGGCGGGGGCGAACACCGCTTCTCAGGTAGCGGAGATGATGGTGCAGGCCGAGTGCTACAGTTTCTTTGAGACGCTATGCAGCTATGGCTGTCGCCATTGTCTGGAGCATGTTGGCGGTGGTCTGACGGTGGGCATGGTCCTTGTTGCTATGGATGGAACCTTATTGGGTCAGGCAACCGTCAGTGATCTCGACAGCGGTGCTGCTGAATAGATTGATTGTACAAGAGTGGGGGGCAATGATGAACAAGATTAAGGTGATCGGGGTCGGGGAGTGTGGAGCCTCCAGCTTGACGGATGAGCTCATTCATACGATAAATAAAGCGGATCTATTGGTCGGCGGAGAGCGTCTGCTTTCTTTTTTTCCTGAGGCTAAGGGAGAGCGTGTAGTGTTAAAAGGTGGACTCGCAGCTGTCGTGGAGCGACTGGCTGGGCTTGCTGAGGGCCAATCGGCGGTTGTTCTGGCATCCGGGGACCCGCTGTTCTTCGGAATTGCGGGATATCTGTCCTCCCGTCTCGGGAGAGAGCGTCTGGATATCCTTCCGCATCTCAGCTCCGTTCAACTGGTGTTCGCCAAGCTCGGCGAGAGCTGGCAGGATGCTCAGCTTGAGAGCCTGCATGGTCGGCCGATACAGGGTTTGGCTCAGCGCCTGGATGGACGGGCGAAGATCGCACTGCTCACAGATGACGTGAACACACCATCCGCACTCGCCGCCTATCTGCTTCATTTCGAAATGAACGAATATGAGGCCTTTGTAGGAGAGGATCTGGGCGGACCTGATGAGCGATTTACGCACTGGTCACTTGCGGATATGGCTGAGGCTGAATTCGGACCACTGAACGTAGTGGTGCTGCGACGACTGAAGGACACACCTCCGGCACGTGTCGGGTTCGGCTTTGCGGACGAGGAATTTCACCAGCGCAAGCCGGAGAAGGGCCTGATTACAAAGCGAGAGGTCCGTGTCTTCAGTCTGTCCGAGCTGCGGTTATCGGAGCGAAGCGTAGTCTGGGATATCGGGGCAGGCTCTGGCTCCGTCGCCGTGGAGTGTGCTCGCCTTGCGAAGCATGGGCAGGTATTTGCTATTGAGAAGAATGAAGGTGACCTGCAGAACGTCGAAGCGAACAAGATCAAATTCAGAACGGACTTTCCGGTAATTCATGCCAAGGCGCCAGAGGGGTTGTCCGAGCTTCCTGATCCGAATGCAGTCTTCATTGGAGGCAGTGGCGGTGAGCTGAAGGAATTGATTCATCTGTGCGGTGAGCGACTGCAGAGCGGCGGACGCGTCGTGGTGAACGCAGTGACCATTGAGACACTCCACGATGCTATGAAGAGTATGCAGGAGGCAGGTCTTGCCCCTGAGGTGACTTTATTGCAGACCGCACGCAGCAAGCCGATTCTGAATATGACCCGCTTCGAGGGTCTGAATCCGATCTACGTGATTACCGGAACGAAGTCCTAATCCCCTGACAGAATATAATTTAAGGTTAAATGTTCAGGCGAGTATCGTCGTTAGCGGAAAGCGGGGAAGTCCTAGAGAAACGCAGTGCCCGCATTGAAGCTTGCTGTTCAACCGTTAAAGGCACCATTTACGCAACGAAGCAGTCGCACAACGAAAGAGCACACGGATAACTGTGTATCATCAAGCGAAATTCATGCCGTGCAAGCATGGCTGAACAGATAGGAGAGAGTGGAATGGATGCAGTGACAGGCACACTGTACGGTGTCGGTGTGGGACCCGGCGACCCGGAGCTGATTACGGTCAAGGCGTACCGGATGCTACGTGAATGCGAGGTCATCGCATACCCGAAAAAACGAATGGGCGGCAAATCCTATGCCCACGAGATTGTGGAGCTATATGTGAACCCGTCTGAGAAAAATATGCTCGGTCTGGTATTTCCGATGACCAAGGACCCGGCGGTGCTGGAGCGGGAATGGAATAAGACGGTAGCCCTGTGCTGGGAGGAGCTGAGTCAGGGGAAGGATGTTGCCTTTGTAACCGAGGGAGATCCTAATCTCTACAGCACCTTTATTCATTTGGCGAGGCTGATGCGAGAGCTTCATCCTGAGGTGCCTATCGTGTCAATTCCGGGGATTTCCTCGGTATTGGGAGCAGCCGCAGCCCTGGAGCAACCGCTTGCTGACGGGGATCAGCAGGTGGGGATCATTCCGGCTACTGATAATCGTGAGGATATGCGCAGAGTCATAGAGCAGCATGATACAGTCGTCTTCATCAAGGTAGCCAAGGTGCTCGACCTGATCCTGGATGTATTGGAGGAGCTACAGCTGGGTGATCGGGCCTCGGTCATCACGAAGGTGACGTCTCCGTATGAGATGGTATGGCGTGACGCGCGCGAGCTGCGCGGTCAAGAGCTGGAATATCTGAGTCTGATGGTGGTGAGCAAATGAGTGCGAATGTGCTGAGTCCCAAGGTGTATATCGTGGGTGCTGGTCCTGGTGATCCAGAGCTGATTACCGTCAAAGGCATGCGGATTCTGTCTCAGGCGGATCTCGTGCTCTACACCGATTCTCTTGTGAATGATGAATTGATCGCCAAGGCAAAGCCGGACGCTGAGGTGTTGCATAGCTCTGGTATGGATCTGGAGCAGCAGGTAGAGCTCATGGTGAAGGCTGTACAGGCTGGGCGCAGTGTAGCGAGAGTGCACACAGGCGATCCTGCAATGTATGGCGCGATTCTGGAGCAAATGGTGCTGCTCAAGCAAGCCGGGGTTACCTATGAAATTATCCCGGGTGTGAGCTCTGTATTCGCTTCAGCAGCGGTATTGGGAGCGGAATTAACAGTGCCTGATCTGACGCAGACCGTCATTCTGACCCGTGCTGAAGGACGGACGCCTGTTCCTGAGCGGGAACGATTGCGCGACCTGGCAGCTCACCATTGTACGGTGGCCTTATTCCTTAGCGCAACACTGGCGAAGAAGGTCGTTGCCGAATTCTTAGCTGCAGGCTGGAGTGAGGATACCCCGGTGGCTGTCGTACAGCGGGCGACGTGGCCTGATCAGAAGATCGTACGTACGACGCTGGCGCAGCTTCCCGCGGATCTGCGAGCTGCCGGAATTACCATGCACGCTATGATTCTGGCAGGCTGGGCGCTTGATCCAGGCCTGACGGATAAGGACGCGCATCGCTCCAAGCTGTATGATCGATCCTTCACGCACGGCTATCGCAAGGGAGTGAAGCCTGGTGAGTAACCCTTTTGCCGCTGTTGCCATTACGAAGCACGGTGTGGAGATGATGCGCGATCTGGGTGCGCGTTTTCCAGGGACAGATGTATACTATATGGCCAAATTCGCACGCGGAGATGAGGAAGAGCTCGGCATTCAGATGTTCGAGGGTTCTGTCCGCCTCATTCTGGGTGATTTGTTCAAGCGGTACAACGGCATCATTCTGTGTATCTCGCTTGGCGCAGTCGTACGGATGATTGCTCCGCTGCTGGTTGATAAAAAGGTCGATCCTGGCGTCATCGTGATTGATGATCGCGGTGAGCATGTGATCAGCGTGCTCTCTGGCCATCTGGGCGGTGCCAATGAGCTGACCCGTCAGGTGGCTGGTGTGCTCGGTGCTCGTCCGGTCATTACGACGGCTTCGGATGTGCAGGGGACCATTCCGGTCGATCTCTTCGGGAGGGAGCTGGGCTGGACGATTGATAGCTTCGATCAAGCCACGCCAGTAAGTGCCGCCGTCGTGAATGAGGAGCCTGTAGCATTAATCCAGGAGACAGGGGAGAAGAATTGGTGGCGATATGATAAGCCAATACCTTCACATATCCAGATCTACAGCAGCACAGCCGAGGCGTCTTCGGCCTCCTTCTCAGCAGCATTGGTCATTACAGATCGACTGTTGGATGAGACGGAGCAAGCGCGTTACATGAGTAATGGAGTGCTGTATCGTCCCAAGAGCCTTGTCGTCGGCATCGGCTGTAACCGGGGAACACCAATGGAGGAGCTGGAAGAGGCGCTGCTCGAGACACTGCAAGAGCTTAAGCTATCCATGAATAGTGTCCGCAATCTGGCAACCATTGATCTCAAGAAGGATGAGGAGGGGCTTCTAGCTCTATGCGCCAAGTACGGCTGGGAGCTGACAGTCTACACGCCTGCCGAGCTGAATACAGTGACATTGCCCCATCCTTCGGAGACAGTCTATAAGTATACCGGAGCCTATGGCGTCTGCGAGCCGGCCTGTCTACTGTCCTCCGGGGCAGATGGCTGGCTGCTGGAGAAGAAGAAGAGCGGGAATCTGACACTGTCAATTGCGCGCATTCCTTTTCCGGACGAGCCGAATAGTGTGAGCGCGAATGATGTTAATGGCGGGAATAGTGCGAATGATGGGAACAGTCTCAACGGTAGGAACAGTCTCAACAATAGGAACAGTACAAATGGCCAAAGCGACGTAACCCAAGCGACCAACGTGATTAACACAACCAACGCGATTGACGCCACCAGCGCAATGAAGACAGATGACAAGCAGTTGGAGGAACGCACATGATGCATGCACCAGGCAGGCTGAAGCGGCCACGACTGGTCATTGCGGGAACTGGCAGCGGAGCAGGGAAGACGACGATTACGCTGGGCTTGATGCGGGCATTTGCAGACCGTGGCTTGCAGGTACAGGGCTTCAAGTGCGGACCCGACTACATCGACCCTACCTATCATACGGCTGTTACAGGCAGGCCCTCCCGCAATCTGGACAGCTGGATGACCTCTTCGGAAGATGTTCACAATACCTTCTGTCGCGTATCCGAAGGATCAGATCTGTCCATCATTGAAGGTGTCATGGGGCTCTACGACGGCAAAGACCCGAGCTCCAACACAGGCTCTACGGCGGAAATCGCCATGCTGACGGACACGCCTGTCCTGCTGGTCGTGGATGTACGTAGTATGGCACGCAGCGCAGCAGCTATCGTACTGGGCTTCCAGCAGCTGGAGCCGGGGCTTCGGATTGCAGGTGTCATCGTCAATCGCTGTGGCAGCGCCGGGCACTATAAGATGGTGAAGACGGCGATCGAGCAAATGTGTGGTATACCTGTGCTGGGCTGGCTCCCGCGTGATGAACAGCTTCATGTACCCGAGCGGCATCTGGGGCTGGTGCCAGCTGTAGAACGTGGGGAGCTGGAGCCACTGTTCCAGCAGATGGCAGCCAGAGTCGCAGAAGGCGCGGATCTGGACAAAATATTCGAGCTGGCCTGCGCGGCTTCTCCGCTGGAGCCTCAACAGCAGCAGCTGTCCCATGCTGACGGCATGTCTGTTGAGGATGTCCCGAGCTGGAGCGCACAGGAAGACCAGCAGGGCTTGGTAGAGCATACGCCAAATCACATACCAGGCACAGGGCAGAAGGTCAGCACGGATTCGTCCATAAATAGGGGCAGTCCCCTTCAACAGAACCTGGGAGCAGAGAGTACAGTTCTCGCTTCGGGCTCTGAGCGGCCTGTCATTGCGGTGGCTCGCGATGCGGCATTCAACTTCTACTATGAGGACAATCTGGAGCTGCTGCAGGCGGCTGGAGCAGTCATCGCTTACTTCAGTCCGCTCGCAGGAGAAAGTATTCCAGAAGCGGCAAGCGGCCTATATCTCGGCGGTGGCTTCCCAGAGGAATTCGCAGCGGCTATTGCCGCCAATAAGACCTTCCTGGAGGATCTGCGCCGTGCGGCTGAGCAGGATATGCCGATATTTGCAGAGTGCGGGGGCTACATGGTACTGGCTCGGACTCTGACGGACCGCAGTGGTCATCAGCATACTATGGCGGGGCTGATTCCAGCCGATGTGCGCATGCAGGAACGACGGGCAGCACTGGGCTACCGTGAAGCAAAGGCACTCCAGGATTGCTTGCTGCTCAAGGCTGGAGAGATGCTAAGGGGGCATGAGTTCCACTACTCGGTCATGAGCTTCGAGGAGGAGACGTACTCTTTTGCCTATGAGACCAAGGGACTGCGCGGCAGCACCAGGGAAGGCTATGCCTCGGGCCGACTGATGGCTGGCTACACGCATATTCACTTGGCCTCCCATCCTCCTGCAGCAGGGCGGTGGGTTGAAGCATGTGCGGCCTTTGCAGCGGCTAATCAGTAGATGCTACAGCCTTACCCTCTAACAGGACTCTTCACTTGTAGTGGCCCTACACTCATATTCGATTAGATTAAGGTGCGCGACTTTCGGTGAAGGCACCATCTCGGTGAAGGCACCAACCTATGGGGCGTGCTGATACGAGATCAAGACGTCGTGGGCGCGGTCATTACACCCTCGTGCCCCAAAAATAGTAGCGGAGGCCTGTCCATAAGGGATCAGCCTCCGCTATTTGTGTTCCTGTATTGTATTTTCATTCAAACGGCCATTACAGCAGGATTCAATTACATGAGTTTTTTTAGCTGCGAAACTCTTCCTTGACTAATGCCGAGCATGGAGGCCAGTTGCTTTTGCGATGAATGAGGGTGTTCTTGCATAAGCTGCTTCATCTTAGCGAGGATGTCGTCTGTACGCCGGTAGGATTTCTTGACCGGTGCAGCAGTTGGAGAGGGGACAGCGACGGGACCAGGAATGGGTACGGGCTGATGCTTAGCTACCTTGAGCTCTGCAGCACAGTCGTTGCAGATAAATTGGTCCTTGTAATAGGTGTTGGTGTCCAATGATCCGCAAAAGGTGCAGTTCGTGGACTTGTACTTACGCAGCATTAGTGTCTTGTCTTCAATGAAGAATTCCAGCGGGTCACCAATCTCGATCTCCATCGTCATACGCATTTCTTTGGGAAGTACAATTCGCCCCAGGCTATCCAAGGGCCGGGTCATTCCAGTCCTCTTCATGTGGTAACCTCCAATTTTAATTTCAGTATTTTGCATAGATCAGGCAAGCAACAACATACACAGAATTTAACCAGAATTGACGACATACAGCCTACTCATTCCATCGTGGAATAGCTCCTAAAACGATTTATGCAAAATACATATTGCCTGATGCTCTAAGAGTATAACACAGTAAAACGCTTTATTTGGTTTTGAATTTCAATATTGCACGTGTAATTATTATATAAAATATGAATATAAATGTCAGTATGTCCTTTATTAATCTTTTTTTAAATTTTATAAACAGATCATTTCATAATAAAGCAACTTTTTCATGCTATATGATAAGCATATTTCTTTTTTGGGTATCATTTTGGTATGAGGCTGCTGTATTCCTTTCCATTCGCTTCATTATGAAATGGTTAACAACAATTGTGTAATGTGGCTGAATATTAAACTTATTTAATCCTATCTTCCAAAAAAGGAGTTCTCAATTCGTGTGTGGAACTGTACTGTGTAGTGACCCGAAGGAATTCAAGATCAGGATGCAACTTAAGCAGAGTCTAACCGAAAAGATAAGCTTGCATGAAGGGAGACACTCATGAGCAAACGTAAGGCACTTCTAATAGGTGATTATACATATCCCGAATTTCATCCGTTGCAGGGGATTGATGAGGAGCTTAGCTCTATTTTACAGTCGTTGCTGACTGTACAATGCAGTGAGAATCGTAAAATGCTGTTGAAGGAGAATATAGCGGCCTTCGATCTGTGTATTGCTTATACGGATAATCGAAAAGATGCCCTGTCACCCCAACAGACCTCCGGTCTGGCTTCCTATGTGAGTGGTGGCGGTGGATTGCTTGTTATTCATAATGGCATTACCCTGGGGCAAAATTATGAGATTGCCCAACTGATCGGGGCTCGCTTCAAGCGTCACCCTGCTTATGCGAAGCTGGACTTCAAGGTAGCTTCACCTGAGCATCCGATTATGGAGGGGATTGCGGACTTTGAGATGGAAGAGGAGCCGTATCGCTTCGAATTCGACCCCTTTACCCCCAAGACAGTCCTGCTGGAATACGTGCATGAAGGAGAGTCATGGCCTGCGGCATGGGCACAATCCTACGGGCTTGGTCGGGTGGTGTATATGATGCCTGGGCATCATCAGCCATCCTTCCAGCATGAACCCTATCGCCAATTGCTGCTGCAGGCTGCCAAGTGGGCAGGTCGTCTGCCAGGATAACGAAGCCTGGTTCGGCCCTATTGCCGTTTTTGGATTTGGAGTAATTCACGGTATAATATTCCCATCCGGATGAAGCATGTATGGCTGCCGGTCTAACAGCACAGGGAGGAATAATCATGAGCGACTTGTTGAAGAGAGCAATTTCGTTGGGTTGGGGCCTCACAGTGGTTAGCAAGGAGAAGGTAGAACGTATTGTGGATGATCTGGTCAAGCGTGGGGAATTGGCTCCGACGGAATCCAAGGCCTTGATTGAGAGGCTAATGAGCCGTGGAGAAGAGGACCTGGGCCATGTCAAGACACTGGTTCGAGAGCAGATTGCCCGTGGGCTGGAGGAGCTGGATGTCCCGTCTCAGAAGGATATTCGTGCTCTGGAACAGCGTATAGCAGTGCTGGAGAGTCAGATTGCTGAGCTGAAGCAGGGGAAGTCGCTGACTACTGCGGAAGCAGCTGTGGCACCAGAGGTACCGGTGGCGGAAGAGAAACGGTCGGAGTAACATGGCTGTTCGCGTAAGGCATGCTGGTCGTTATCGTGAGATCGCCATGGCGCTGGTGCGTCATGGCTTTGGTTATATGGTTGAGGAATTAGGACTGGTGCACATTCTGACATTGCCGCGCAAATGGTTGACTCGGGAAGAACCTACGACGAAGACGCTAGGTGAGCGGATTCGGCTACTGCTGGAGGACCTGGGCCCGGCATTCATCAAGTTGGGGCAGCTGGCGAGTACTCGCGCTGATCTTATTCCGGCTTCCATCGTTCAGGAATTGACCAAGCTACAGGATCAGGTGCCTCCGTTCTCTCACGAGACAGCGAAGGGAATTCTGGAGCAGGAGCTGAATATGCCACTGCATGACATGGTGTCCTGGTTCGAGGATACACCACTGGCAGCTGCTTCTATTGGGCAGGTTCATTTGGCGAGGCTCCACAGTGGTGAAGAGGTAGCTATTAAAATTCAGCGTCCAGGTGTGGATCGAATCATCCGCCGAGATCTGGATATCCTGCGAGATTTCGTGGGACTGGCTGCCAAGCGCTGGGTATGGGTCGAGCAGTACCAGCTACCACAGATGGTGGAGGAGCTGGGCAAATCGCTCATTCATGAGCTGGATTATAGTCATGAAGCGCGAAATAATGAGAAGATTGCGATGCATTTTCCAGAGGACCCGGATGTCCATATTCCCAAAGTATTCTGGGAGTTCACAGCCTCGCGCATCCTCACCATGGAATATGTGGAGGGGATTAAGCTCAGCGATCGTGAAGAGCTGATTCGTCAGGGCTATGATCTTCCCGAGATCGCGCGTAAGCTGGTCAACAGCATGTTCCAGCAGATCTTCATGGATGGCATCTTCCATGCCGATCCTCATCCAGGAAATCTGATGGTCATGGAATCGGGGAAGCTGGCCTATATGGATTTTGGCATGGTAGGTCGGCTTAGTGAGGAAATGAAGAGTCAGCTCGCTGCCTTGATTATCGCCTTGATGCGCAAAAATACGGATGCCATGATTCGGGCAATCGAGAAGCTTGGTCTGATTGATGAGGATGCAGACATCCGAGGGCTGCGCCGGGATCTCAATCTGCTGCGGGAGGAATATGGTGATGTCCCGTTCGCCCAGATTCGGCTTGGACAGGCGGTGGATGATCTGTTCAGCGCTGCACGCAGGCACCGGATCGGTATTCCCTCCGATGTGCTAATGCTTGGCAAGGCGTTGCTGACGATGGAAGGCGTCATTGCCAATCTCGATCCCAGTCTCAGCATTCTGGACATGGCAGAGCCATTCGGGCGCAGACTTTTGAAGGAGCGCTATAGCACCCGTAATATCGGGGATAAGGTATTGGGCGGGGTCCTTGAGCTGGCTGAAGCACTGACTCAGCTACCGGGTCAGG
Organism: Paenibacillus massiliensis 2301065 = DSM 16942; assembly: GCF_000377505.1. Lineage (GTDB taxonomy): Bacteria > Bacillota > Bacilli > Paenibacillales > Paenibacillaceae > Paenibacillus > Paenibacillus massiliensis. Next base: position 498,170 of record NZ_KB898186.1, read on the forward strand.
CCAGACAGCTAGTCACTACGATGAGTAAGGGCAAGCTCAAGCTGGAGGTCACGGTACCTGAGCTGGAGCAGCTGCTGCGACGGCTGGATCAGATTAGCAATCGGCTATCGTTCAGTATCGTACTGCTGGCCTTTAGCATTATTATGGTGGGGCTAATCATCGGTTCGTCTCTGACGCACCAGACGACGGTCTTATGGAATGTTCCGGCTATTGAGGTGGGCTTCATAGTAGCCCTGCTGATGTTCGTATTTCTTCTGTATTCGATATTCAAATCAGGCAGATTCTGACCACGCTGTGGCTCAGGGTTTGTCTGATTTTTTTGTAGCATGGGCCTGGACTCAGGAAAGTTTCAGTCTATACCTGTATAGATGAAGAAATGTAGAGAGTTTTCATTTAATAGAGGGTACAGCTGCACGAATAATAGAGGTGTACATCACGAAGAGATAATTTATACGATGCTTGAAATAGTTAGAATTTTAGTGATTAATAGAGTATTCAGGAGGAAAGTAGGGATTTGGTTCGATGGATAACTCATAAATATACATAAGTTAAGTTATAATGGTGGACTGAACATAACGGGTAGAAGGTCTGAGAGGGGCCTTCAAAAAATGAAGATCGGATAGGATTGCAGCACGGCATACCTGCACCGAACTGCAGAGGGCAATCCATTCAACCGGTTCAGCTATATTCAAGGAGGGTAACTTAAGAATCTATGAAACTCAGACAACAATGGCTCGGTAATATCCGGGCCGACATATTGGCAGGAATGACAGTCGCACTCGCGCTTATTCCTGAAGCTATTGCCTTTTCCATCATTGCAGGTGTGGACCCGATGGTCGGTCTATATGCCTCGATCTCGATCGCTATCGTTATCTCCATTGCTGGAGGTCGACCAGCCATGATCTCGGCGGCTACAGGCGCCATGGCCGTCCTGATGGTCGGTCTGGTGAAGGATCACGGAGTGGAGTATTTGTTCGCGACTACGATTCTGACCGGCATTATTCAGTTTGTACTGGGCCTATTCAAGGTTGGACGCTTCATCACCTTTGTCCCACAATCCGTCATTACCGGCTTTGTGAACGCGCTGGCCATACTGATCTTCATGGCGCAGCTGGTTCATTTCCAGGGGGCAGGCTGGGTGATGTATGCGATGGTTGCGGGTACACTGGCGATCATATATATTCTGCCACGCTTCATTAAGGCCGTCCCGGCTCCATTAGTGGCAATCATTGTCATGACCATTCTTACCGCGCTTCTGAATCTCGATATCAAGCGTGTCGGTGACATGGGTGCTCTAACGAACACCTTGCCTATGTTCCATCTTCCACAGATCGAGTGGACAATGCAGACTTTGAGTATTATTGCTCCATATGCCTTTACGATGGCTCTTGTCGGATTGCTCGAATCCTTGCTTACCGCTACGATTGTTGATGAAATGACGGATACCCGCAGTAGCAAGAACCGTGAGGTGCGCGGGCAGGGGATCGCGAATGTGGTTACAGGCTTTTTCGGCGGGATGGCAGGCTGTGCTATGATCGGGCAGTCTGTTATTAACGTGAAGTCGGGTGCTCGCGGGAGACTGTCTACACTGACGGCGGGAGTGTTCCTGGCCTTCCTGTTGCTTGTATTAGGCAGTGTGGTGAAGCAGATTCCAATGGGGGCCTTGGTGGGCGTGATGTTCATGGTGTGTATTGGGACCTTCAATTGGAAATCCATTACGACGATTCACCGGGTACCGCGTGCAGAGGCGTTAATTATGGTCATCACTGTAGCCATCGTCGTCTACACACATGATCTGTCCAAAGGTGTCATGGTGGGTGTGCTACTCAGTGCCCTGAACTTCGGCTGGAGCATGGCCAAGATCAAGGTACACGTACGTAGCGATGAGGAGCTAAAGGTATATGAAGTGTCTGGCCCGATGTTCTTCGGATCGGCTTCGCATTTTCTAGAGCATTTTAGCCCGGCACAGGACCCTGCACAGATTGAGATTAACTTCACGCGCTCTCACATCTGGGACCACTCCGCTGTCACGGCCATTGGCAAGGTGCTGAATAAGTACGAAGAGACAGGCCGTAAAGTGGAGCTTACGGGATTGAACGAGGAGAGCCGGAATCTTCTGAGTCGGATGGACCTCCGCTCTTTATCTGGCCACTAGTAACGCGTTAATAACGCGCTAGTGCAGTGCTAGTGGAGCCTTAAGTTGGAAACAGTGATCAACATCGCGTATACTGGGATCAACTTGATATGAACGGTTCATGATATATCTATACTAGATTAGGGAAGTGGTTGAGTTTGAGTAATAATTTTGCTTCATTAGGTATACAGTCTCATTGGGTAGATGCTCTGAAGGAGCAAGGCATTGCGGCGCCAACGCCAGTACAGCGTCAATCTATTCCCCAGCTAATGGCCGGGAAAGACGTCATTGCAGAAGCACATACCGGAACAGGGAAGACGCTCGCCTTCCTCCTGCCTATTTTTGAGCAGATCGAGCGGAGCAAGCGTTATCCGCAAGCACTTATTATTGCACCTACGCGTGAGCTGGCCTTGCAGATTACAGAGGAAGCCAAGCGTCTGGCTGCTACGACCGAGGGAATCTCCTTGCTAGCAGTATACGGAGGACAGGATGTGGAGCGACAGCTGCGTAAGCTCGAAGGTGGTGCGCAACTGGTCATTGGCACACCTGGGCGTCTGCTGGATCATATGCGGAGAGAATCACTGAAGCTGGGCGGCCTGAAGATGCTGGTGCTGGACGAAGCCGATCAGATGCTTCATATGGGCTTCCTGAATGAGGTCGAGACCATTATTCAAGCGACTCCTGGGCAAAGACAGACTATGTTGTTCTCGGCGACAATGCCACCTGCGGTGCGCAAGCTTGCAAGAGCATATATGAATACCCCTGTAGATGTAAAAGTCGAAGCCGCATCACCGGTGCCTGTGCGGCAGATTCGACAGCTGGTGGTGGAGTGCACGGATCGTACTCGGCAGAAGGCACTTGTGGACATGATCAATGCCCATCGTCCTTATCTGGCTGTGATCTTCTGCCGCACGAAGCGGCGGGCGGCCAAGCTGAATGAAGAGCTGCAAGCCATGGGCTATAAGAGTGGTGAGCTGCATGGGGATCTGTCGCAGAATAAGCGGGAGCAGGTCATGAAGGCGTTCCGTGAAGCGAAGCTTGAGCTGCTGGTCGCTACCGATGTCGCTGCTCGGGGTCTGGATGTGGAAGGCGTCACTCATGTGTTCAACTATGATATGCCACAGGATGCCGAGAGCTATATTCACCGGATCGGTCGTACTGGACGTGCTGGTGGCAAAGGGGTAGCTGTCACTTTCGCAGCTCCGGGAGATATGCAGACACTGCGGATCATTCAGAAGACAGCGGGACTAGAGTTCTCGAGGGCGGAATGGTCTGGATCAAGCCGCAAGGAGTCTGAATCAGATTCGGAGTCCTTCGGACAAGTTAGCCGCCGTGAATCGCGCCGTGATGGCTCAGGGCCGAGTCGTAGACACGGAGGCCGTGATAGCTCAGGTCGAGGACAAGGAAGCCGAGATAGCCGAGGCCGTGCGTCATCCTCCTCTCATCGGGAGAGGGATTCACGTCGGGGCTCAAGCTCAAGCCAAGGACGAGGTCAAGCTCAGGGTCAAGGTCGCGGTCAAGGTGATGGTCAAGGCCAAGGTCAAGGTCGCAGTCAAGGTCGCAGTCAAGGTCAAGGTCAAGGTCAAGGTCGTGGCAAGCAAGATGTGCGTAGCTTCGAACGCGCTAGCCGTACAGAATCCGGGCAGAGTGAACGTTCGGGGCAAGGTCGAGTAGGCCGGGGCAGTCGTGGTGGTCAGAGCAGTCAGGGCAACCGAGGCAGTCAAGGTGGCCAGGGTAGCACCTCTCGCGGACGTGGTGGTCAAGCAGGAGGCCGTCGAGGGGCAAGAGGTAGATAGAGACAAGGAAGACCCTGACGGGCCAATTCGATCGAAGAACAAGTGCACCAGAGAGAATTGTATACGGAGAGGTAGGAATGTATGGAGAATAACCTGGACTGGAGAGACAGATTCAAGCGTTTCTTTCTGAACAACAAGTTTGTCTTGTTCTTGCTGGTTACCTTGCTAATCGGGCTGAACATTCTCATTTTCACACGTATCTCATTTGTGTTCGATCCATTTGTCGTGTTTCTCAAAACAGTACTGCTGCCACTGATCCTGACAGGGGTCGCATTCTACCTGTTGAACCCGATTGTGGACATTCTGGAGCGCTTCAAGGTGAAGCGTGCCTACTCCATTATTATTCTGTACCTGGCAGTGGCGGGGATCATCACGATCATCATTACTTCGGTCATTCCAGTCATCCGTGATCAAGTGACAATGCTCGTTACGAATGTTCCTACCTACACGGAGCAAGTGCAGCTACAGTTTGAGGCACTGATCGGCAGTGACTTCATGGCTCAGTTCCAGAGTGCCATCAACATTCGACCTGAGGAGCTGATGAGGCAAGCCACAACGCGCATTACGGATATCGTGAACGGTGCCTGGACAGGGGTTGGTACCTTCCTGGGTGCTGTGACCGAGACGCTGATTGCCGTTATTACGGTTCCCTTCATCCTATTCTATCTCCTCAAGGACCGTAGGAAGCTGCCCGCATATATTCTGAAATTAATACCGACAGCTCTGCGTGAGTCCTCGCACCGGATTATGACAGAGATGAATCACCAAGTGAGCTCCTACATTCGTGGTCAGATTATCGTGAGCTTCTGTATTGGTGTGTTGCTCTATATCGGTTATCTGATCATCGGCTTGGACTACTCTCTTACGCTTGCTGCGATTGCAGCCTTCACCAGTATCGTTCCTTACCTCGGACCTGCGATTGCGATTACTCCGGCGCTGATTGTAGCGATGGTAACTTCTCCAATTATGCTGTTGAAGATGATTGTGGTCTGGACAGTGGTCCAATTGATCGAAGGGAAATTCATCTCACCACAAATTATGGGTAAATCCCTTAGTGTGCATCCGATTACAATTATCTTTGTTATTTTGACGGCGGGTAATCTGTTCGGGGTCGTGGGGATCATTCTCGCGGTACCTGGCTACGCTGTGTTAAAGGTCGTTGTGACGCATCTTTATCGCTGGTTCCAGGAGCGTTCCCATTTATATGAAGAGAAGGTACCTGGCTATGATGTTGATCCGAGTAACAAGATTGTGAAGCATTGATGCAGTTTCAGCGGCTACATTACATCTCACTTCAGTTGCCACATGCTCTGCTATCGTAAAATGAGCACTTTTTCCAATAGAGCCTTCTGCCTTGAGCAGGAGGCTTCTTTTGTATGGATAAGAAAACACGTGAACTCAGGCATACTATTGTTTAGACCAAATATGATTAAGCTTGAATGCTCTGGAAGCTTCTGGTTAGCAGAAAGCAGGGAAGCCCTAGAATGGATGCAAAAAAATGTCCGTGGCTATTGACACTTGATAATGATTATCAGTATCTTTAATAGAGTGAAGATGAAGATTACATGAAACCATCATCAAGATATCGTAATGAAAGAGGCTTAAGCATGAATCGCTCCGCAATGAAGCAGGAAGAGCTGCAAAACCGAATATGGTCCCGTCCAGGGACTGCGCTTGCTGTCATTTTCCTTGGAATAGCAGCATTGATCCTGATGATGGCACTGGGGATTGCAGTCGGTGCCAGGAAGATCCCATTGTCTATTGTGGTTCAAGCCCTTACGTCCTTTAACCCTGATCTCACCGATCACCAGATCGTATGGGATTTGCGTCTGCCCCGTGTAATCGCGGCCATGATGGTAGGAGCTGCTTTTGCAGCCTCGGGAGCTATTATGCAAGGGATGACGCGTAATCCGCTGGCGGATCCAAGTCTGCTCGGTATTAATGCGGGCGCAGGGTTTGCCTTGGCTATATCCTTTGCCTTTTTACCGTTTTTGACATTTAACGGACTGATGCTGATGTCCTTTTTTGGAGCAGGCCTTGGGGTATTCCTCGTCTTTGGGATCGCACAATTGTCGAGGGGAGGGCTCACGCCCGTTCGCATGGCATTGGCTGGGTCTGCGATATCGGTGCTCCTGTATAGTCTTAGTCAGGGAATCGCACTGATCAATAAAGTCGCTCAGAATATTGATTTCTGGATCGCTGGGGGGGTAGCGGGTACACGCTGGGAGCAGCTGATGTATACCTTTCCCTGGATTGCTCTTGGCTTAGTCGGGGCCTTACTTTTATCCCGATTCATCACGGTGCTCAGTCTGGGGGATGATGTAGCGTCTGGACTGGGTATGCGCACAGGTGTTGTCAAACTGCTGGCATGTCTTGTGGTCATGATGCTTGCTGGTGTATCTGTAGCTATTGCCGGAGCCGTAGGCTTTATTGGTCTGGTCATTCCTCATATCGCCAGATTCCTGGTCGGTAAGGATTATCGTTGGATTATTCCCTGCTCTGCGGTATTGGGAGCCCTGCTCATGGTCGTGGCAGACATTGCGGCACGTCTGGTTCATCCCAATCACGAGACACCTGCAGCAGCGATGCTTGCGCTAATTGGTGTCCCGTACTTCCTCTATCTTATTCGAAAAGAGGTGAGGGATTAGCATGGAACCCAATCTGTGGAGCTCCAGTCGTCAATCCAGGCTGCTCAAGGTATCTGGGCTGTTATTTATATTAATTGTGATTGTATTTGTCATTAGCATGAACACCGGCTATACGGCGCTGTCTCCGATGCAGGTCATGAGAACGTTGTTCGGTATGGGCAGCAGCAAGGAGTCGCTCATTTTGTTTGAATTCCGGTTGCCGCGCATTGTCATCTGCTTATTGATCGGAGCCGGCTTGGCAGTGGCGGGCGCAGTCCTGCAGGGGGTATCGCGGAATGGACTTGCCGATCCGGGAATTCTCGGGATTAACTCGGGTGCTGGTCTGGCGGTGACGCTATTCATCACCTTGAATCCGCTTGGTACAGGCGCTTCCCCGTTCCGGCTACCTTTCATCGCTATAGTCGGTTCGATGGTAGCTGCATTGTCTATATATTTGCTGGCCTACCGCCGACATAAGGGTCTGTCTACGACCAGACTGCTGCTTGCGGGCATTGCTATGGCGGCTGGTATTCAGGCTGCTATGCTGGTGCTGGTCATCAGACTGGACGAGAGGCAATATGACTTTGTAGCGAACTGGCTGGCAGGCAGTATATGGGGGACGAATTGGACATTTGTAGCCGCTCTGCTGCCTTGGATATTGATTCTGATTCCGTTTGTGCTGACGAAGGCCAGACAGATGGATGTATTCATGCTTGGAGATCAGACTGCAGTGGGTCTTGGCAGCCGTCTGAATCGTGAACGTCTGGTGCTGCTGATTGCCGCTGTGGCTCTGAGTGCCTCCTGTGTCTCGGTGAGCGGTGGAATTAGCTTCCTTGGTCTGATCGGACCGCATGTGGCACGTAGACTTGTCGGGCCACGGCACCTGTATTTCATCCCCGTATCCGCGCTTGTGGGCGCGTTAATCATGCTGGTAGGGGACAGCATTGCACGAACCGTCATTCAACCGTCAGGAATACCTACAGGTATTGTGGTAGCCGTGATTGGTGCACCATACTTCCTGTACTTGCTGGCAAGATCACGTGGCTAGTTGGCTTTAGTAGAAATGAAGCTTAGGTAACAGTCCAAGCAGTCCATATAACGATTCGCATAGTACACATAATTGAGAGGGATGATGAGCATGTTCCGTTTGAATACAGTCGGTCTGAATATTGCCTATGAGGAGCGTCTTATTGTAGAGGATCTGAATATTGAAATTCCGCAAGGAAAAATTACGGCATTGGTCGGCGCGAACGGCTCAGGCAAGTCTACTATTCTCAAGACCATGGCCCGGATCATGCAGCCCAAGGGAGGAACGGTCCTGCTCGACGGCAAATCCATCCATAAACAGTCAACTCGGGAGGTAGCCAAGCAACTAGCCATTCTGCCACAGAATCCGACTGCACCTGAAGGACTTACAGTGACTGAACTGGTATCCTATGGACGCTTTCCGTATCAGAAGGGCTTTGGTTCCCTGAAGGCGGAGGACCGTAAGATTGTGGAGTGGGCTGTTGAGGTGACGGGCATGACGGAATTCCACGATCGCCCGATCGACCAATTGTCTGGTGGTCAACGTCAGCGTGCATGGATTGCCATGGCGCTTGCCCAAGAGACGGATATATTGTTTCTGGATGAGCCTACAACCTTCCTCGATATGGCTCACCAGCTAGAGGTGCTGCAGCTGCTGGAGCACTTGAATACGGATGCGAAACGGACTATTGTTATGGTCGTACATGATCTGAATCATGCAGCTCGTTATGCGAACCACATGATAGCTATTAAGAAAGGCAAGGCACAGGCTGTCGGTTCTCCTGCTGATGTAATGACTTGTGAAGTATTACGGGATGTATTCGGCATTGAGGCAGACATTGTGACGGATCCACGTTCTGGCGTACCGCTGTGTCTCCCATATGCTCTGGCAGGTCATAATGCACCAGTGAATACAGCATCTGATTCTGCAGCTGCTCCGGCAGAACAAGTAGAGCGGATGATTCGCGTAGCTGCTGGGCGATAAGCCTGTAATGTGTTGCTGATGCGTTGTTAGCCTGCTGTAGTTACAGTGCAACCACTGCAAAGCAAGACAAGATGATTACAGTAGCGAGCGAGATAAGAAGGTACGTGGTTGTGTAGAATAACAGGCATGTGCTAGACATGTAGCGGCAGACTATGATGTTGTTGAGTTATGTTTGATCAGATACCTTAGATGTCTGAATGACAGGCGGCATGGACAGCCGCTTGCAGAAAGAAGGCGATACAGCATGAAGCCGATGGACTATGAGCTTCTCGCACGTTACGGCCAGATTATATTTACCCATCCGGAGCAGGCAGTCTACTCTGTTCCAGCTTCAGATCTGAGCAATCCGGGTGCGGCACTGCTATTGGCTAACCGGTTTCTCGATCATATGGATTGCGATGATATTGTGACAGCGGGGGTATACTGTGCCGGTTACATGCGAGGTCTGGTGATGGCACAGCATTATATGGTGTCGGTCATGAATCGAACGGTCAACCTGGCGCCATCCAACCTCGTCATTCATGTGAAATATGCAGATGGATATCCGTCACTGCAATTCCAGCCACTAGATGATACGGAGTCTGGTCCCGTGAACCCGGAGCTGCGTGATAGCTGGGCTGATGCGCAGTTCAACTTCTTCTTCTCGGATACGATCCGTCCCATTTTGGAGAATTTGGCTGAGGCGGTATCCGCGCCCATCGGACAGCTGTGGGGACAAATGCCACTCGGGCTGCTCTATTTCCGAGATCAGGTCTTGCCGATGCTAGAAATGGAAGGGGAGCGTGACAGACTGGAGCGAGACTATGGCTATGTAACACATACGATGGAGGGAGCCCTCTTCGGACGGACACGGAACCCCTTCAGTATTCGATTCGTCGAGTTGGATAACCCGCATAATCCAGGGACAACGATGTATATGAAGCCTTCCTGCTGCCAGTACTATAAGACTGGTGAAGGAGAGTATTGTTACTCTTGTCCCAAGCTAACACGAGCGCAGCGCGAACAGCGTCGTCAGGAGATTATGCTCCAATCCGGATAGGCATATCGCCAGCCTCCCAAGTACACATTTGGATTATCCCGCCAAATTGAGTATGATAGATATGATCGAAAGTTGAACATATAAGGAGGATGAGCTACATGTCAGTACATTCATTTCAAGCAATAACCCCTGCCAATCAGGTGCAATCCCTGGAGACCTACGCAGGTAAGGTTCTGATCATTGCCAATACGGCCAGCGAATGTGGCTTGACTCCACAGTACGGTGAATTGCAGAAGCTATATGATGAATACAAAGATAGAGGATTAACTATACTAGCATTTCCTTGCAACCAATTTGGTGGGCAGGAGCCGGGCACGAGTGAGCAAGCTGAAGAGTTCTGTAAATTGAACTATGGCGTGAATTTCCCGGTGTTCGCTAAGGTAGAAGTGAACGGTCCGGACACCACTCCGCTATTCCAGTATTTGAAGCAAAAGCAGCCTGGAGACCAACCGGAGGGTGAGATTCAGTGGAATTTCACCAAATTCGTAGTGGATCGCAGTGGTGCTCCTGTTGCGCGCTTCGAGCCAAAGGAATCCCCTGAGTCCATGAGATCTGTGATCGAGGGACTGCTATAAGCAACAGTCAAGTAAGCTTTGCAACATGCATGTATCAACAAGTCTTACCAGAAGTGTGCTATGTCTTGGACAAGCTGACACTATTTTGGTTGAGGCTTGTTTTTTTGTTGTACGTTATGATTCTTGGCCCACACATACTGTGAGATAAATAGTCCATATTAAGCAGATTGCACGTAGGCTGAGTCTATTTGTGGATATTTTTATCAGTTCTACAGAATGTGAAATTGTGAACAAACAATGAACTAACTGAAAAGCTATTGCAATGTGAAAAAAGTCACACTATAATACCAATATAAAGTGAATTAAATCACAACCGCGCAGTCATTAGTGAAAATCATCACATGGCGCATTTGTATAAACCAAGCCAAACGAATCAGACTATGCAAGAGGAATTCAACTTCGAGGAGGAACCACCATGAAAGTAGCAGTTATCGGATGTACACACGCAGGCACAGCAGCCATTGTCAACACAGCAAAGCTTTACCCTGATGCGCAAATTACCGTGTATGAGCGTAATGATAATATATCGTTTCTATCCTGTGGAATTGCATTGTATGTAGGGGGTGTAGTGAAGGACCCTGAGGGCCTGTTCTATTCGTCGCCACAGCAGCTCGCAGAGCTCGGAGTCGTAACCAAGATGCTGCATGAGGTAACAGAGGTGGATACTCAAGGCAAACGCCTGAAGGCGCGTGACCTGACTACAGGTCAAGAGCTGGAGGACACTTATGACAAACTGATTGTGACAACTGGCTCGTGGCCGATTATTCCGAAGCTGGAAGGCATCAAGCTCGATAACATCCTGTTATCGAAAAATTACAATCACTCCAATACGATCATTGAGAAAGCGAAGGATGCCAAGCGCATAACTGTTGTAGGAGCCGGATATATCGGGATTGAGCTTGTAGAGGCATTCCAAATGAATGGCAAAGAGGTCACACTGATCGACAGCATGGACCGTATCCTCAACAAGTATCTGGACAGTGATTATACAGATCGGATTGAGACTTCCCTGGAGGAGCATGGAATCAAGCTGGCCCTCGGACAGACGGTGACGCGTTTTGAAGGTGAGCAAGGCAAAGTAAGCAAGGTTATCACCGACAAAGGTGCGTATGAGACAGACCTTGTGATCCTGTGCATTGGCTTCCGTCCGAACACGGATCTGCTAAAGGGCCAAGTCGATATGCTTCCGAACGGGGCAATTATCGTCAACAAGTATATGCAGAGCAGCCAACCAGATGTGTTCGCTGCAGGTGATAGCTGCGCTATTCATTACAACCCTACAGGCAAGAATGCTTATATTCCACTGGCAACCAATGCAGTACGAATGGGAACACTCGTAGCGCGCAATCTGGTGGAGCCGACGATACCTTATATGGGCACACAGGGCACCTCCGGGATCAAAATATATGAGCAAAATATTGCAGGTACAGGTCTGACAGAGACCGCTGCAGTGGATGAGGGACTAGACGTAGAAGCGGTCTTGATTGAGGATAGCTACCGTCCGGAATTCATGCCGACAGCAGAGAAAGTGCTATTGAAGGTTGTATACGAACGCGCTAGCCGCCGCATCGTCGGTGCCCAGCTGATGTCCGAGGTGGATTTGACCCAGTCGATCAATACCTTGTCCGTGTGCATTCAGAATCATATGACCGTAGACCAGCTGGCCTTTATCGACTTCTTCTTCCAGCCACACTATAACAAACCATGGAATTTCCTGAATACAGCAGGACTACAGGCTTTACCAGCTGTAAAAGCTAGAGAAACCATTACTGTATAACATTCGCTGCGCGGATGGCTATGATATTGTTCACTACTTTGTCATGAATTTCGAAAATTCACCCCTTAACTATGATGTATAATGGTTTGTAATTAATCATGTTAAGGGGGACCTACCATGGCAATGTTCTGGATTACTTTCATGATTGTCATTGCTATTGTATCCGTAGTAAGTATCAGCTGGTTCATGAAGCAAATCGAAAAAGAAGAATATAATTAATCATATGCTTGCGCCACTTCACTCACGTTTAAGTGTGTGGATGTGAACAAGTAAGATGATTGAATGCCAGGATGGAAGCAGCTTCGTATAGAGGCTGCTTTTTTGTATTTTACATGCTAGTGATGTGCTAAGTTATAGGGCAGCCTGATTTCCAACTCTCAAACAGCAAGCCGTATGTTTCAATTTCATGTCATGTGATTTATTTCACGACAACCCTCCTGATTACCATTTACAATGAATTACATGAATAATTGGGAGTTATAGAAGCAGGCTAAAAAGGAGAGAGAGTTATGGCAACCTATAAACCGGCGCAGATCGCGGCCAAAACCGTGGAGACCGGCATGCATAAGGCACACAATTCCTGGCAGACAGCTGCTATTCTTGGATTTTTGGCAGGGGCCTTCATTTCACTTGGCTTCCTACTCGATATTCGCGTCATTGCGAGTGCACCTGCATCCTGGGGGAGCTTTGCGAATTTTATAGGCGCGGCTGTGTTCCCTGTCGGACTGGTGCTTGTATTGTTGGCAGGCGGAGAACTGCTGACAGGCAATATGATGGCGGTGCCGCTGGCTCGTATGGCGGGGAAAATTACAACAGGCGAAGCCGTACGCAATCTGATCATCATTACACTTAGTAATTTCGTGGGCGCGTTGTTCGTTGCTTACTTTTTTGGACATGTGTTAGGTCTCACAGGATCTGGCGCCTTTCTGGATAAGCTGGTCGATATGGCTGGCCACAAAATTCACGATAGCTTCCTGCAAGCCTTCGTCTCCGGTATTGGCTGTAACTGGTTGGTAGCACTTGCGGTGTGGCTGTCTTACAGTACGGATTCCATCAGTGGCAAGATTCTGGGCATCTGGTTCCCGACAATGGCGTTCGTTGCGATCGGGTTCCAGCACGTTGTAGCTAACATGTTCCTGATTCCAGCAGCGATCTTCGAGGGCTACTATTCCTGGGGCGACTATATTATGAACTTCATCCCTGTATGGCTTGGCAATTTGGCAGGAGGCAGTATATTCGTAGCAGCGGCATATTGGATGGCTTATTTGCGTAAAGCACCTCACACTTCTGCGACTAAGGCGGAAGAGCATCCAATGAAGGGTGCGGCGACTGCTGAACAAGTGTAGCGAGCAAAATTAAGATGCATGGAAGTGACATCAAGGTGCATGGAAGCAGTATCAAGGTACATGAATAGAAGCAATAGATGGAAAGAGTAATGTGAACAATAACAGCCGCTAGATGTACGGAAGCACATCAAATCGCTTTTTACAGTAGCATCAATTGTATAGCTGAGAGCAAGCCTTCGAAAGTAAATGTTCTACAAACAACAAATTCGCCATGCCAGGTTCGGGGGAACGAAACTTGGCATGGCGAATTTTTTTGGGAGTGGTCCATGATATGGCATTAGAGGGAGTGTGCTCTCGCCTCTTGCTGCCTTGATTCTCATTACCCAGAGGCACTCATGAATGAAACAGTCGGATTTTTATTTTTGGTGGATACTTCAAATTTTTAGTATGATAGATAAAATGGAATTCGATGTAGGACAGGACTGAAGGGAGTGCCACAGAGATGAGTAGCAAAATTGTTGGGGATGTAGAGCCCCGGAACGTACACTTGGACGGAGACCGTACAGTGACACTCATGAGTAATGCAGTTGATAACGAAGTGGTCGAAGGGACATTCACGCCTATGAAGGAGCGGACAGATGGAATATTTCCGGCAGTATGTCCGCTGGACTGTCCTGACACCTGTGGCTTGCTGTTACATAAACAAGATGGACGCATCGTGAAGGTAACGGGCAACCCTGAGCATCCGATCACCAAGGGAGCCATTTGTAATAAAGTCCGGCATATGACCGAGCGAGTCTATCACCCCGAGCGGCTACAGTATCCCATGAAGCGCGTTGGCGCCAAGGGTAGTGGCCAATTCGAGCGCATTAGCTGGGATGAGGCTATTGCAGAGATCACGACCCGTTTCCAGGGGCTATCCCGCGAATACGGGTCCGAATCCATATTGCCATATAGCTTCTACGGTAACATGGGCTTGCTCAGTGTGGATGGAATGGATCGACGATTCTTTAACGCTCTCGGGGCCAGCCAATTGGAGCAGACCATCTGTAATTCGGCAGGCACGGCTGGCTGGAAAGCGACAATGGGCTTCAATGGTGGAGTGAGTCCAGAGGATACCGAACAAGCAGAGCTGATCATCATATGGGGTGCCAACCTGATCAGTACGAATATGCATCAGGTGGTTCTCGCCGAGAAGGCAAGGAAGAAAGGTGCGAAGATCGTTGTCATCGACGTGCATCGCAACCGTACCGGGCAGTGGGCTGACTGGTTCATTCCACTCTATCCGGGGACAGACACGGCCTTGGCGCTTGGGCTGATGCACCTGCTGTTCGAGCGTGGCTATACGAACCAGGAATTCATGGAACAGTACACAGTAGGACATGAGGAGCTACGGGAGCATGTTCGGAGTTATACACCTGAGCGGGTCGCCCGTATAACGGGTGTGCCGATTGAGGATATTACGCGCCTGGCAGACTTGTATGGTACCTCCAAGGCGGCTTTCATTTACATTGGAAATGGTCTGCAGCATCATGACAATGGGGGCATGAATGTACGTACTATTGCCTGTCTGCCTGCACTGACGGGACAATGGTTGAATCGCGGGGGCGGCGCACTCAAGGGGAATGGTGGCTATAACTCGATGAACGATGCGGCACTGGAGCGTCCTGATCTGCGTCCGAATCCTGACGCGCGTGCAATTAACATGAATCGAATCGGGGAAGCCCTGCTTGAGACGGAGGATCCGATTCGAGCCTTGTTCGTCTACTGCAGTAATCCGCTGGTCGTAGCGCCAGATACCCTAAGGGTACAACAGGGCTTTGCGCGGGAGGACCTGTTTACCGTCGTGCATGAGCTATTCATGACAGATACGGCCAAGTATGCCGATATTGTGCTGCCAGCAGCGTCTTCCTTTGAAAGCACGGACCTATATGCTTCCTACTGGCATCACTATATTCAGCTGCAGGAGCCCGTCATTGCACCAGTGGGAGAGAGTAAGACGAATGTTGAGCTGTTCTCGTTACTGGGCAAGGCAATGGGATTTGATACGGAGGCATTCGAGGAGAGTCCAGAGGAGATGATCCGGGGGGCGCTGAACAAGCCAGACAATCCTTATTTGCAGGGAGTGACGCTGGAGGCGCTACAGGAGCAGCGATTCGTCAAGCTGGACATGTCGGCGCAGTCCGAATATTTAGATCGTCTGAACACGCCTTCAGGTAAAATTGAGCTGTATTCGCAAGCTTTGGAAGCTGCAGGCCTTCCTCCTCTGCCTACCTACATTCCTTTGGTGGAGGGCTTCGACGGTGAGAAGCTGACTCAGCAGCAAGAGCAGGAGCAAAGTGGGCTGAAGCAGCAGACAGAGGAGCTAGTGGAACGAGAGCAGCCAAAGCGTTATCCGCTCATGTTCATTTCACCACCGAACCACAATTTCCTCAATTCGAGCTTCGGCAATGTAGGCAAGCATCAGCAATTGGAGAAGGAGCCGCAGCTCCAGCTGCATCCTGAGGATGCAGCTGCTCGGCGTATTGTGGACGGGGACCTCCTTCGAGTATGGAACGATAGAGGAACCTATGAGCTACGTGCCAAAGTAGTAGACGCCATGCTGCCAGGCACGGTAGTCAGTCAAGGCCTCTGGTGGGGAACGAAAGCAGGACAGCGTGCTAATACCTTGACCTCCTCTCGATTGGCCGATATGGGGAAGGGAGCGACCTTTTTCTCTACTCTGGTCGAAGTCCATAAGCATGAAGCGGAAGAACGCTGTGCCGAATAATGAAGCCTTTGAAAGCTCTTAGTCAATATTAGTAATTTCTAAATGGGAGTAGGCATAGCTGTAACCTCTTCTTACAGCTTACAAAATTTGTGAGGGAACGTATGTACGAGAATCCTGGTCTGTGATACAATACGTGAATGTGATTTTACAACTTAAAGTCCAGGAGAAACCTATACCTATGCATGCCCTGATGAAGTACCCCAAAGAAATCAAAATTTTCCTGATCGCCAGTCTAGTGAGTTCACTGGGTGGCTCTCTCATGTGGCCACTAGTGTCCATGTATGTATTTGATGAGCTTGATCGTAGCATGACGGATGCAGGCACTGTGATCCTGATCATGTCCCTCGGAGGGATCTTCGGGCAATTGCTGGGTGGTTCCATGTATCATCGACTGGGCGTCAAGCGGCTGATCGTCGGCTCGCAGGCACTGAATGCAGTCTCCTTGCTCATGCTGCCCTTTACCACAACGACCTGGTCGTTGTTTGTCGTGATGATGGGGTTCGTCGGCTTCTTTAATGCGATGTCGTTTCCCGCCATTCAGGCGTTCATTGGATTCCGATTCGCTGACCGGCGTGGAGAGCTGTTCAATGTAATTTATGTAGCGAACAATATCGGTGTTGCTGTCGGTACAGCCCTGAGCGGCGTGTTGGCGGACGTCTCCTATCACCTGAGCTTTATTCTGAACGGAGTGACCTCCGCAGTCTTTTCCTTATTCTTCCTTGTGTACCTGAGCCGGATCGATCATATGGAAGGACAAGTACAGGCCGGTGGGAAGAAGCTTAGACATACAACGGATGCCCCTGTAGCACTGCTATTACGGGATGTACGGATCTATTTGTATGTAGGTGTAGGCTCGATGTTCCTATGGCTGGGGAATTCCGTCTGGAATACAGGGGTGTCACCTTTCATCATTGAGGAAGGACTGCCGAAGAGTCTATATGGCTTGCTGTGGACGCTCAACGGAATATTGATCTTCGCTGCCCAGCCGCTTCTCTCCTGGATCAAGCGAATCTGGGCAGGTACCACGTCCCGCCAGCTTACGCTTAGCGGAGTATTCTACCTGTCAGCCTATATTGTCATCCTCTGTACAGGGCATTACCCCGGAATGGTGGCTGCGATGGTATTGGCCACATTGGGTGAGATGCTGGTTGCACCTGCAATACCGGCTTTCCTGTCGGATCACGGGGGAAGAGGGGCGCCTTTCTACATGGGTCTGGTTGGTGGTATTGGTGCCGCTGGACGGGTATTGGGTCCTTTCATGATGGGAGGACTGTATGACCATGGAGGTCTTGACCCTACTGTATGGCTGGCTGCTGGAACGGCTGTACTATGTGTGCTGTTCTTCCTCTTGCATGGCTGGCTGAACCGCAATCGAGCTGTAGTAGACCTACATGCTCCACGGACGGGAGAGATTCAGGCAGGCAGTTCATCCTAAGGATATGTAGTATCATGTAGTAGGATTAAGTGGCAACATAAGCGGTACTACAAGCAGTAATACAAGCAGTAATACAAGCGGCAAGAACAAGTGATTAAGCACAGCTGGTTTGTGGTTAAATGGAATATGGAATACGTGCACAAACAACTTGCGATTCTTGTACAGTTGTTGCTTGAACTGGAAGGAGGAGCCGATGTGCTTCTCCTTTTGTTGTGTTACAATGAATGGAAAAAAAGCTACAGCATTTATGTGAAGGGTTGGAAGTGACGTGTCTATAGGACAATCGATTATTGTAAGAGATTCAGAAATTAAGGACGCTCCCGGGCTGATGGCACTCGATGAGCTTGTGTGGAATGAACGAACAGCACCGGCCTCATTGTCTTGGAAGACACGTGGAGAATATCTCCGGCATACTCCTCCGGGAACTCAGCTTGTAGCTGTGCAGGACGAGACCTTGTGCGGTTATGTAGGCTTTCGTCCTCCGACCCTTCTGGCAAGCAACAGTCATGTATTAGAGATTAATATTGCTGTGCATCCCCGATATCAGCGGCAAGGAATTGCTTCAGCGTTAATGAAGGCTTTGTTGGAGCTGGCTGCTCAGCGTGGAGTTAAGAAGATTAGTCTACGTGTCCTCTCCAGCAACATCAGTGCGCTTACCTTTTATCAGAAGTGTGGATTTGTGGAAGAGGGGCGTCTCTTCGGGGAGTTCTATATTGAGGGACAGTATGTAGACGATATTCTGATGGCGTATTACCTGGATGGCATCTATTCCCGGATCACCTGGCAAGAAGGTTCATAATTGTAAACGGATGCAGAGGATTGCTTTGATACGTTATTAGGTGAAATGTAGGGAGCGTATGGATCTGAATCTGGAGGATAAAATAGGCGCTAGTAGTTGCATCTAGCAAAAAACAGACGATAGTCGAGGCACACTTGCTTCGGCTATTATTGACATAGAGAATGATAATCATTACCATCTATATTGTACTAAACTTTATGGATGGAAATGAGGAACGTAATTATGGCAAGTAGAACTGGAACACGCCGTATGCGCTGGATGCAGGCGATGATGAGTCTGGTGATGATTCTATTGCTGTCAGCTTGTGGTCAGGCAGCGAGCACAGGCACCAATGATACAGGAGAACAGGCGCAGGAACAGATACAAGAGCAAGACAGGGTTGTAGTAGACGGGATGGGCCATGAAGTCATGATTCCTGCTAAGCCAGAGCGTGTACTAGCCTCATATCTGGAAGATCATCTGGCTGCGCTGGGTGTGACTCCAGTAGCACAATGGTCCGCACATTCAACTTCGAAGCAGGATTATTTGCAGGATGCCTTGGGGGATGTTCCATTAATCGATAGTAAGCTGCCACCAGAGCAGGTTGCTTCTTTCCAGCCTGATCTGATCATTGTGGAAAATGCAGCCTCCGTTGAGAAGGGGCTCTATGAGCAGTATCATGCCATTGCTCCAACCTATGTACTGAGTGAAGAGGAGACTGGGGATTGGCGGAAGGCCTTCCTCAAGGTCGGAGAGCTGTTAAACAAGAAGGCAGAGGCTGAACAGCGTCTTGAAGAATATGATCGTAAGCTTCAGGGAGCGAAGGAGCAGATTCATGCAGCGATTGGGGACGAATCCGCTATAGTGCTATGGGTAACGGAGAAGAATGTATACATGGTTGATCCAGGCAGATCCAGCGGAACGGTGCTGTATCAGGATCTGGGGATCAACAAGCCAAATCTGGCGCAGGAGCTAGAGAGCACAGGAGCGAACTGGATGCCTGTATCTCTGGAGAAGCTCGCAGAGCTGGATGCCGATCATATCTTCCTGGTGAACAGCGAGGGTGCAGGCACTGCCGAAGCATTAAAACGCTCAATATGGCTATCTTTGCCTGCGGTCAAGGCAGGACATGTATATACGATGCCAAAGGAGCGAAGCTGGCTATATTCCGGTATCATTGCAAATGAGGGCATTGTAGACGATGTATTGCAGTCGTTAGGCGTAGAGTCAACTAACTGAACAAGCTCGCTGTTGAGGAGATGACCAGTTAGATGGCACAATAATTGCCCTGCCTATAGGCTTATACCCGGTGGGACGTATCCTATCGCGAGCGATAGGGGAAGTATCCTGAAAAGAGCTTGATGGAAGTTTGAACTTTATATTAGAAGTTAAGCTTGATACTAAAAAAGGTATGCTGACGAGTAACGGCCAGCATACCTTTTTCAATAATATCTGATAACATCCTATGGTACTGGGGAGAGTAGTGCTCTATGCTCACATCTGAACCCAGGTGATGGCTTGAAAACTACTAAACGCAATATTCCTCTTATAAAATGAAGAGCGCGCTGCACTGCATCCAGGTTCTTATCGCAGTTGCTTCCACTCGGATTGGAGCATGCCATATACGGCATGATTCACATAACCCTGCGGCAGCTTCTCTGCTTCGCGAATAATCCCTTCCAGCACAAATCCCAGTCGTTCCGGAATCCCACGGCTACGCCGGTTGGCGGTAGCGCAGCGAATCTCGACCCGGTGCAAATCAAGCTCTACCAAGGCGTGATCTACGAACACACGGCAGGCATTCGTCATGATGCCTTGTCCCTCATATCCATGTCCCAGCCAGTAGCCAATGCTTACTGAACGATGCTCCCAATTGATTGCATGGTATGAAATGATGCCAGCTAATTCCCTGTCAATCCATATTCCAGCGGTAATGGCGCCCTTCTCGGCGGCGATCTGCAGAGCCCCCTGCACATACTGCTCGGTATGACTCATCTCGGTGGTATGATCTACCCAGGGAAGCCACTGTCGAAGACGCTCACGTGACAGCTCGGTCAATTCGAATAGGGGTTGAACGTCCTCGCGCGCAAGCGGCTTCAGATATGTTCGCTCGTCCAGCGCGTATGTAAACATAATGGATACCCTCTTTCTATCCTGAAGTAGCCTGTGATCCAGTGCGGCGGCTCATCTATAGTTATGCTACATGATTCCGTCATACTCGTCAAAAGACTACGGCACTAGCCGAATTAGACCTACCTGAAATCCCCCATCAACGTAATCGTAATCTATCTCAAGGTCGGCGACATACTCCGATGGGAAGATATACCCAGAGGCGTGGAGTGTCAGCTTCTGAGGAGACGTAGAATAGATCTGATAGGAGTGAAAATTAATCGTATCCGAGAATAAGGAAGGATCGGCATAAAAATCAGAACGATTACGGGTGGAGCTGTAGTTCTGACCGTCAATTTCGATATCCCACTGAACGGTAACCTCGCCCACATTGACCTGGGTCTGTACCCGTTGCTCGATAGCTTCCTGTGCCCTTTCTACCGGATATTCCATCATCGTGTGTGGATCAACTACATGAATCTGCTGTACCTCGACTCCTGTCCCGGATATTTGCGTAAGAATGGCAATAATCTCGGGCTGTCCGTCGCCTGTGACATCCTCCAGATAGAGTTGAGGCTCCGAAGTGGGCTGGGCAGAGCCTGTCCAAGCATACTGAGCTGAGCGCTGCCCGCTCTGTAGCATGACACGCTGAAACATCCCTTGCTTAGCAGGACCGCGGAAGAGCTTGACAGATGAATCCTCTGAAGCAACAGCATGCAGCAGCTTTGGCTGCATCTGTGCGATGGCTTGGATCGGGTCGTCCGATGAGATCATCACGGACCATACGAGGGCGACTATAAAGCTGAGCATAACCCGACTCCTTTCATGATGTAGATCTGTCGTTCTAGCTTACGTTATGTTAGCTACACATCGTAGGCTAGATATAGTTACACTATATAGAAAAGTGAAGCAGAAGTCGTTAACTCTTTTTAACTTTTGGCGGGGAAATTGTGGCTGATATCAAGCTTTGTGCAGGCCAAGACCGAATACATTGATCTATCCGGCAGGAAAAGGTATATTTAAGAGTAACGAGTTGGAAACTCAGGATAGGACTCTCATGTTCAAAGCTGATTTTATGTAGAGAAAGGTTGATACGTGTGGAGAAGCCAAGCACTCCCCCGAATTTTATCAAGGCGGTTATTGAGGAAGATATTCGTAGTGGCAAGGTAAAGGAAGTCGTTACCCGTTTCCCTCCAGAGCCTAACGGTTATTTGCATATTGGTCATGCCAAAGCGATCTGGATTGATTTCACGCTGGCTGACGAATTCGGTGGCCGCACCCATCTGCGGTTCGATGATACGAATCCTGCCAAAGAGGATATAGAGTACGTTCAGTCGATCCAGGAGGATATCAAGTGGCTCGGCTATGAATGGGAGGCTAAATTCTATGCCTCAGATTACTTCGAAGAAATGTACAAGCGGGCCCAATTACTCATTCGCAAAGGCAAAGCCTTCGTGGACGATCAGACGGCTGATCAGATTCGCGAGACACGCGGAACACTGACAGAGCCAGGGACGAACAGCCCGTATCGTGATCGTTCTGTGGAAGAGAATCTGCAGCTCTTTGCCGAGATGCGTGAAGGCAAGTATGCGAATGGTGAGAAGGTGCTGCGCGCGAAGATTGATATGGCTTCACCGAATATCAACCTGCGTGATCCGGTTATTTACCGTATATCCCATACTCATCATCACAATACCGGAGATCAGTGGTGCATTTACCCGATGTATGCTTATGCTCACCCGCTTGAGGATGCGATCGAAGGTATTACGCACTCACTGTGCTCTCTGGAGTTCGAGGATCAGCGTCCGTTCTACGACTGGGTCGTAGCGGAGTGCGAGATGGAGAATGTACCTCGTCAATACGAGTTCGGTCGCCTGAACCTGGCACAGACGGTTACCAGCAAGCGCAAGCTGAAGCTGCTCGTCGACGAAGGTCATGTCGATGGCTGGGATGACCCAAGAATGCCGACGATCTCCGGGTTGCGGCGCCGTGGCTATACGCCAGAGGCTATTCGTGATTTTGTGTATGAGACAGGGATCTCGAAGGCGTACGGGCAAATTGATCTGCAGGTGCTAGAGCATTTCGTACGTGAGGATTTGAAGCTGAAGTCCCCTCGTACAATGGCGGTTATTGACCCGCTCAAGGTTGTCATCACCAATTACCCTGAGGGACAGGTCGAGATGCTGGAGGCTGAGAACAACAGCGAGAATCCAGAGATGGGGGTTCGTCAGATCCCATTCTCTCGTGAAATCTACATCGAGCGTGAGGATTTCATGGAAGACCCTCCTAGCAAGTACTTCCGTCTATTCCCGGGCAACGAGGTTCGTCTGAAGCATGCTTATTTCATCAAGTGCAATGACGTCATCAAGGATGCGGACGGCAAGGTGATTGAGCTTCATTGTACGTACGATCCTGAGACGAAGAGTGGTACAGGCTTCACTGGACGTAAGGTGAAAGGGACTATTCACTGGGTAGAGGCCACTCAGGCTGTACCAGCAGAATTCCGTCTCTATGAGCCGCTGGTTAAGGCAGAAGAAAAGCTGGTAGAGGAAGAGGAGATCGTCGAAGAATCCGGCGAGGAGAAGACATTCCTGGACGAGCTGAACCCAAATTCGCTTCAAATTATGCACGGTTATGTGGAGCCGAATATGAAGGAAGCACAAGCACAGGATAAGTTCCAATTTTTCCGCCATGGATATTTCAATGTAGACCCTAAGCTATCCGAGCCTGGGCGCCCTGTATTCAACCGGGTCGTGTCGCTGAAGAGCTCCTTCCAGCTACCGAAGTCCAACTAATTGAAAGATAAGATGAATTGCAAGCCACATCTATAAGCTAGGGTTGCATGATCATAGCAATATTAGCAATAGAAGTGTATCTGGCAAAGCCGCAGACAGACCCGCTGATTCATTCAGCCAGGGCCTGTACTGCGGCTTTTGTCTTTGTTTAACGTTCTTCTTCAAGCAATGTTAGTGTAGTCTCTATGCTGTGCTTGATAAAGGCAGGATCAGGGCCTGACTTCGTCAAGACGGTCAAGCCGATCATCGTGATGACAAGAGATTGAGCCAACGCTCCCGCATCCAAGCTGCTGGAGAGCTCCTTGCTCTGTTGCCCCCTCTCAATGACCTCCTTGAATATAGCCGCTAAATATAGCTGATGCTCACGAGTAAGTATGGCAAATCGGGGATCATGCGGAGCGAGCTCCACCATTGTGTTAATACAGAAGCAGCCGCGCTGGCAGGAAGCAAGTGTCTCATTCACTGCGCCAATCCTCTCGAACAATCCCCGGAAGGCAGCCTTGACGGTGCTCTCTTGCTGTAGCCATGTCCTGATCTGTGCAGCATGCTGGGCGGTATACCTGCGGAGTGTAGCCTCAAATAGTCCCTTCTTGTCGCGAAAGGCGGCGTACAGGCTTGGCCGTTGGATTCCCATGGCTTGCGTCAGGTCCGTCAGGGATGTAGCCTCGTAACCTTTCTCCCAAAATACCTGCATCGCAGCATCAAGAGCCTTTTCCGTATTAAACTCACGTGTTCTTACCATAGTGCCCCACCTTTTCATACCGATAAGTATATTAATCATAAAGAAGTGAATCAAGGACGTCAAGCGGGTGAACGTAATCAAGGTTCGATGATACATATTGCTTACTGATTGTAATGTTAAGATGATCAGCTTGGTGAATTCACAGAGAAATTCAAGTTGTTATTGACACTTGTGTAGAAGTTGAAGTATGTTAATTCACGTCTTATATTGTACTCATCGGTACATTATAAAATGAGTGTGATTACTTTCAACTAAGGTGGAATGTATATGAGTGTTACCAAGGGAAAACCGGTTCATGCTGCCGCATCGCCCCATGCATTATCTCGTTCTGTAGTTCTCTTATTGGCGCTATGCAGTGGTCTGTCGGTGGCAAATATCTACTACGCCCAGCCTTTACTGGAGTCTATAGCTCATGAATTTGGGGCGTCACCTTCAACGATTGGCATGGTTGTTACCGTGACACAGGTGTGTTATGCGGCAGGATTACTACTGCTTGTCCCACTTGGAGACCTGTTGAACAAGCGGAGACTGATTGCTATGCAAATGCTATGCTCGGTAGTGGCATTAATAGGGGTGTCGATCTCATCGAATATGACGACTTTGCTCGTGGGAATTGCCATGGTTGGACTGTTAGCGGTTGTAGCACAGACGATGGTAGCCGCAGCAGCTGCATTCAGCACGGCGGCAGAACGTGGGCGTACGGTCGGCCTTGTGACCAGTGGTATTGTTATAGGAATCCTGCTAGCACGTACAGTAGCGGGGACACTGAATGATTGGCTGAGCTGGCGAGCGGTGTATGTAGTCTCTGCAGGACTTACGTTGCTTGGCGGCCTTGCACTCTTCTTCCTTTTGCCCAAAACTGAGGCACGTCGGGATGAACGATTGAGCTACAGGCATATGCTTCTGTCAATATTCCAGCTCTACCGTGATCTGCCTGTTCTACGAATACGCTCTTTGCTGGCGTTGCTGATCTTTACTTGCTTCAGTATCTTGTGGACCTCCATGGTGCTGCCGCTAAGTGCTCCTCCGCTGTCTTTGTCCTACACCACCATTGGGATGTTTGGGCTTGCTGGCGCTGCCGGAGCCTTTGCTGCAGCTCGTGCGGGGCGATGGGCAGATGCAGGCTTCGGCCAGCGTACGACAGGCTTCTCATTGCTAGTGCTACTGTTGGCATGGCTACCGATTGGACTGCTCTACCATTCAACCGTGTATCTGGTGGTCGGAGTGATTCTGCTGGATCTGGCTGTGCAGGCGATTCATGTCACGAACCAAAGCCTGATCTATAGAGAGCGCCCAGAGGCGCAGAGTCGATTGACGGCTGCGTATATGATTTTCTATTCGATAGGCAGTGCTATAGGCTCCATCGCTTCTACGCAGATGTATGCTTGGGCAGGATGGGGTGGTGTGTGCTGGTTGGGGGCCGCCGTAAGCGGTCTGGCATTATTGCTCTGGGGCTATGAGATGTATAAGAGGCGAATAGTTGAGTTATAGACGGTTCACTGATTGGGAGTCAGAACTGGATGTGCAGGTTGGCACAGGTGCGTATGTCATTACGCCGCGCGCAGGAGTTGCACGCGGCGTGGAAGTCCTGCGTGCGGCGTTGTCGAGCTCAGGAGATTTCTGACAGACCTTCTTCTTGAGGGGGGCTGTACCCATGCTTGCGCAGCATATACCACATAAGACCGAATCCAGTGGCTCCAAGCAGGGCGAGGGTGACACCGACCTTATACATAATCTCACCGCCAAAGTTCTGGAACAGCCACCCTCCAGCTAAGCCGGCAATAATACCCGAGATACCAGCCCAGGTTAATGTGTATAAAGCCTGACCAGATGAACGGAATTCGCGGGGCACGAACAACAGCGTCAGTTGTGTACCTACATAGAAGTAGCCCCCGAAGGTAATGCAGTGCATCCCTTGAATAAGGATGATATGCATCGGGTCCGTGGCAGCGGACATAAGCCACCAGCGTAGCGCGAACAACAGGCTGACCAGTGTCAGACAGCCGATCATCGTCGTCATTTTGCGACCAAGGAGACGATCAAACAGCAGAAAGACGACCACCTCAAGGATGGACGAAGCGAAGACAGCTGCACCGACGGACCCAACCGACCCACCGAGTTCTGTAATGTACAGGGACATGAAGGCACTGTTGATGGCGTTGGGGATCGAGACCAGAATGCCTAATAGAATGAAGGTCATGAAGTAGCCATTCATCAGGATTTTGCCAAATCCCCGGATATTCACGCTGGGCGCATCTGAGCTGGCACGTAGTGGAGGCAACAGCAGCAGGGCCGCCACTGACGCAATCAGCAGGACCGTAAATATCGTGCTGATGCTGCTGGCTCCAAAGCGGTCAATCACTGGCCCAGCGAGCAGGGCAATGAGAGCCCAGCCAAGTGAGCCCCAGATCCGGAATGAGCCGAATTTGCGATTAGTCCCATCAATATATCCAAGAATCATGCTGTTCGTCTGGGTGAATAGCGGACTCTGAAAGAAAAAGAACAGAATCATCGAAGAATAGATCAACGTATAGGTATGTACATAGAAGATCGCTTGCAAAAAAAGCAAGGTTCCCCCGATCATGATCAACAGGATGCGGCGAATATTCTGGGATCGGTCACAGGCATATCCCCAGAACGGGTTAGCGAAGACAGACACGAAGGGCCCAATCGCCATCAGAGTTCCGATCTCCAGCTTGCTCATTCCGATATCCTGGAAATACAGGGGCAGAAAGCTGCTGAAGATGGCAATGGCACCATAAAGAAAGAAATTATATAATTTCAGAGAATGCAAGGGCGAAGGCATTGTTGGTTGCGTATCGTTCTGCAATTACAGCCATTCCTTTCCTGAAGGATGGTGAAGAGCGGAATGCGAGCATCCGCATAAGCGCTTACTTTAATGTATACTGTATCACTTGTTGAAAAGCTAAACAAACCATGTGTGACATAAAAAAGTAATATTTTTGTAATCTATTCGGAGAGGTAACAATATGGACATAACAGGAATTGTATTAGCTGGTGGTATGTCGAGCCGCATGGGCACGAATAAGGCGGAGCTGCTAATCGAAGGCCAGACGGTTGTACAGAGAATCGCTTCAGAGATGAGCGCTGTAGCTTCAAGGGTGATCATTTCGGCCCAGGATACCGAGGCGTATGCCTATACCGGTCTTGAGGTCGTGGCCGACTTGCACCCGAGGCAAGGTCCCCTTGCGGGATTGTATGCGGGAATGCAGGCATCACGCACGGAATGGAATCTGGTATGTGCGTGCGATATGCCCCTGTTGCATGCCGGGGTCTTTCGAGCGCTTGCCGCGTGCATTCCCGAGCAGGCTGATGAGGAACAGCTTCTCAAGGAGCGGCCTCAGTCGTATGAAGGAGCTGCCAAGCCATTGAAGGCTGTTGTACCCACGGTAAATGGGCGCTTGCAGCCATTGGCGGCTATCTATCATATAAGCGTATTGCCAGCACTTGAGGCCTGCTTGCAGCAGCAGAATCTTCGTGTGCAGGACTGGCTAAAGGGCATGCATGTGTATGAGATTAGCTCGTCCCCTACCTATGGGTGGGACCCGAAGGAGGCGGAGCAGCTATTTATGAATATGAACCGACCGGAGGATTATATTCAAGTATGCAGGCTGTTATCACGAGAAGAATAGATTAGACAATCTGCTGTTAGCAGAAAACAGCCAAAAATTCGTGTAAAAAACGTCTTGCGTACGGCTACACTTTCCAGATTAAATCTTATAATGGGATAAACAGGAACTGGTGTTCCTATTCTGGAATAGGGAGGTACGGATGATGGAATTCAGAAAGAATGATGGCTGGAATCGTGAGTATGCAGGCATGCCTACCGAGCTCAATGACGAGATCAATGTTTATCCAGATAGCAACGACGAGTGCCTGCATGATAGACAGATGGAATATTATACGGGAGTAATCCGCCGTAAGGCATGGAGATTGCAATATCAGGCACGATCCAAGTACCGACGAGAAAGTCCAGGTCAAGATTACGAATGGACTGAGCCGTCCTTCACGAGCACAGTGGAGGGCGACCTCTGGGTCGAGCAAGTGTTGGATGCATTACCCTCGGTTACAGGCAGAGAGATTATGAAGGCGCTGTATCTGCGAAATTGTTCAGAGAAGGAAGTGGCTCTTGAATTAGGCATGAGCCAGCAGGGGGTGAACCGATGGAAGCACAAAATGCTGCACCAACTCCGGCAATATATGAAGCTGTGAATGAGGTGACTCTCTGGAGCAGACGCGATCAGCCCGCTTGGCCCGAGATGTCCATGCTGGAGCTTCTGGATACGTTCGAGCCCACGATGCATGAGCTAGCCCGGTTCATTCCCATACCAAGAGAGGACGCCCTCCAAAGCATGAGGCTAGAGCTGCTGGAGCACTTCAGATGGAATAGCAGTGGTCAGAAAGAGCGGAGCAGCGGGGAGGAAGCCTTCTTCGACTGCAAACGAGCTGTCTGCAGCAGCCGAAGATATATCCCTTTAAAATGGAAATAAGCCTTGTATTCAGGGGAAATCAAGCTCGTGGTACTGCAGTGTAATTTCGTTGTATTTACGGTGAGCCACCCTATGTAGATAAGTCAATCTGTGTAGATAAGTTAACCTATGTAGATAAGTCACCCTATGTAGCTATAGTAATCGTAGCCTGAATGTCAGAGAACAAGTCATTTACGGTGTCTAATTCTACAAAGCCTGCCATCGCATGCATGGCTGCGGCAGTACCGCAGGCTGCACCATAGCGTAGTACCTCCAGTGTACTTCGTTGCTGCAACTGGGCTGTTACCAGTCCGGCGACCATAGCATCCCCACTACCTAACGGGCTAACGATGGAGAGTGGAGGCAGCGAGACCTCGTATAGTCGGCCAGCATGGGCTGCCACTGCTCCTCTTCCACCCATGGAGATCACAACCATTCCTGCACCAGCCTCTGTAAGTCTGAGAGCAGCCGTCTGTAGATGCTCCCTACCGCTCGACACAGCTCCTGCATAGCGGACAGCCTCTTCCTCATTTGGCTTCACAAGATCTGGCAGCCCCTCTAGTCCTGCAAGCAGGGCCTCACCACTGGTATCGAGAGCTACCTTGGCTCCCTGTGACTTGGCTAACTGGCATAGCTCGGCATACAGATCGACAGGACAGCCTGCGGGCAGACTTCCTGAGAAGATAACCCAGGATGAGCGCGCCGCCAGCAGCTGTACTTTGTTACGCAGAGAGATGAGGTGCTTGCCTTCGACAGGGGGTCCTTCCTCAATGCATTCCGTCTGAGTTCCCGTTAGCGGATCGAGCATGGTAATCGCCAGCCGTGTCTCACCGTGACCTATATCTATGAAGTCAGCAGGTACGCCCTCCTGATGAAGACCGTCCAGCAATAGTCGTCCGTTGTGACCCGCAATCAGGCCTGTAGCCGTGACAGGCTGGTTCAGGCAGCGCAGGACTCGAGCGACGTTGATTCCTTTTCCCCCAGGAACGGTGATTGGGTCCTGCACTCTGTGTGCTTTGTTCAACGCGAAGCCTGGAAGCGTAAAAATTTTGTCGATGGCTGCATTCAAAGTTACGGTAGTAATCATCCTCAAATCGAGCCTCCTCAGAGCTGGGTTTTGCTATGGTGAAGGGATCAGGATACCAGCTTTAGCCCGACAGCCCCGCACAATACCATCGCTATAAAAATAATCCGTCTGCGTTCACTAGGTTCGCCGAATAACAGCATACCTACAACGGCACTGCCCACCGTGCCAATCCCGGTCCACACAGCATAAGCTGTTCCCATAGAGATCGTCTGCATAGCGTAGGTCAGTAGTGAGAAGCTTATTGCAAACGATCCAGCCATGAGTAGATATGAGGTCCAGCCTTTACGCATCGTAATGCCCTTCATACCTATAACACCTGTAATCTCCGCGCAACCAGCAATCAATAATGCAAGCCATGCCATCACGCCGTCCCCCCTTGTCTACTGACTGAATCACTGTCTGTAACTAGCTTGAGGCCAATAATACCGGATAGGAGCAGCAGTGTCAGCAGTACCTTCGGCCAACTGAACGGCTCCCCGAAGATGACCATCTCAGCCATCACGGTGCCTGCCGTCCCCAAGCCGGTAAATACCGCATAGACGGTTCCGATCGGCAGCCTCCGAGCTGCCTGTAAAATGAGATAAAAGCTGGTAGCAAGCGCTACTGCGGTCACAAGCCACTCCAGAAGGGTAGAAGCATGCTTAAGCCCGGATACCCAGACAATCTCCAGACAACCTCCTATAAATATATATATCCAGCCACGTCTCATATCTGTGTTACTCCTCTCCAATGCTCATTCCGTGCCACATAATCGGCCATACGGCCTCGACACGTCGTCTATAAGCTCTTCCCTCATCGTATAAAAGATCCACGATCGTCCCATCGACCATCGTTGTGAACGCCAAGGCAGCCTGGGCCGGGGATGTGCGCAGCAACTTCTGCGAGGCATCCGCCTGAAGCATGTAGGACTGAAGTAGTCTTTCCATCTTCGCATAAAAGGGAATCACTACAGCCATCACCTGCTGTGTGAGATTCACCGGAGGAAAAAAAGACATTCTTAATACAAACTTGGCTGTGCTGCAATTGTGATATTCTCCCTCGATCCAGGCAAAAAAGCCATACAGTACCTCTTCCAGCGTCTTGTGTGCATGTGACGAGAAATAGCTGACAATTCGCCGTTCCTCAAGACGAAATGCATGCTGCACCACCTGGAGAAAAAGATCATCCTTGCTGGCATAATGGGCATACAGAGAAGGGGTCTTGATGCCGACGGCACCTGCGATCCCGCTAAGGGAAGTGCCTTCATAGCCATGCTCGGCAAATTGGGATAATGCTGCATCCCTGATAGTGTGAAGACGAGTCATTTTGAACCTCCCTAACGATCGTTAGGTAACTATCTCACGTTATATGTTAGATGTCAAGGTGGGTGGTGAACAGCTTATGTGCCCAGCTAACAATAAAAAAATAAATAATAAAGCTATCCATTTTAAAGAAATCAATCATAAAGGAATCAGGGATGAAAAAAAATATGCTACCCTCCTTGGGAAGTGCCCGTTAATTCATGTACAATATAAGTTGGTCAACCTGTGCCATGAGCAGCAGGAGTCGGCTGTTCCGCAGTGCCGGGGATGCCCTGGTGTAGTGCTGCAGGGACAGGCCACGAATGGGCCGGACCTTCAACCGGAAGTGAGGATGAGTATGAGACGAGGTCTACTGGCAATCTTGATTGCAGCCGTTATTTTTGTAAGCTATTATTTCGGTCTGTTTGGCTTTATCGGTACTAATGAAGGGACAATCATCAGTATTTTCTCCACCTTGTCAGTAATCTCGATTAGCTTGATTATCTTCATGGAGAACCGTAATCCGTCGACGACGATGTCATGGATTCTTCTGCTAGCGTTACTGCCGATTGTAGGACTTCCACTGTACTTCTTGTTCGGGCAAAATGTATTCAAGCGTCGTAAATACAATAAAAAGGCGCTCCTGGATCAGGAGGCCTATGAGCGAATCGATAACTATGCATTGCGTAAGGAGCAGGAGCTGACACGGTTCAGCCAGAATCAGCGCCAGCTGCTCCAGCTGTCACGGCGTCTGGCCCGCTCGCCGGTATCCTTTAACTCCGAGACACGGGTGCTCACCAATGGTGAAGAGACCTTCTCGACGCTCCTGGAGGAGCTGCAGAAGGCCGAGCACCATATCCATATGGAATATTATATTTTCCGTGATGATGATATCGGGACTAGCATTCAGCAGATTCTGATTGCGAAGGCCAATGAGGGTGTGAAAGTACGGTTCATGTACGATGCCGTCGGCAGCATCCAGTTATCGAAGGCATTCCTGCGGGAAATGAAGCAGGCGGGTATTGAGGTCGTAGCCTATGGGGGAGCCAAGATTCTCTTCTTCTCCAGTCGGGTCAATTATCGGAATCACCGTAAAATTGTAGTGATCGACGGTACTACAGGCTTCATTGGCGGTCTGAATGTAGGGGACGAGTACCTTAGTCGTAACAAGGCATATGGTTTCTGGCGCGATACACATATGATCGTCAAAGGTGAAGCTGTGCGCACCCTGCAGATTATTTTTCTGCAGGATTGGCTGCATATGACCGATCAGAAGATTCTGGAGCCAGAGTACCTGTCTCCTGATATGGAGCATCGCGGGGATGGGGCCATTCAGATTATTGCCAGCGGCCCGGATAACGAGCGACGGGCACTGAAGAATATATTCTTCGCCATGATTACGTCAGCCCGCAAGTCTGTCTGGATCGCCACGCCGTATTTCATACCGGATCAGGATATATTGACTGCACTGCGCACGGCTGCTCTATCTGGCCTGGATGTCAGGCTTCTATTCCCGGCCAAGCCTGATAAGTGGCTGCCCTTCCTGGCATCACACTCGTATTTTCCGTCCTTACTGGAGGTAGGGGCGAAGATCTATGAATATGAACGCGGATTTCTCCATTCCAAGCTCCTCATTATTGATGGGGAGATGGCTACGATCGGCACAGCCAATATGGACATGCGCAGCTTCCATTTGAATTTCGAGGTCAATGCTCTGCTGGTCGATACGGAAAGTGTCCGCCGCATTGTGTACGATTATGAACGGGATCTCAAGTACACGAAGGAGATCGTCCATGAGGAGTTCATGAACAAGCGCATTACCAAGCGCGTGCTGGAATCAGCTGCAAGGCTACTATCTCCGCTGCTGTAACTGCCAAGGAAGACAGCTAGACCCTATAGAACACTAGAACGTGGTAAAGCCCAGTATATTCTGCAAATGATACACGATATCCTTGAGGAACACCGTGTCCTCCAGATAGGCTTCAAGGGCAAGACTGTACTCAGCATCACGGTTATTCCAGATACGGTCGAAATAATCACGAACCTGCATGGCCAGAGGACTATCGCCAGGAGCAGCTACCCATAGCTCATTCTCCAGGTTCAGATCCTTCAGATTCCGCTTGGTGAAATTAGTGGAGCCTCCGATGATCAGGTGCGGGCCCTCAACCTTGGCGATGTACATCATTTTTGTATGATACTGCTCGAATGTGGTGTTGTACCATCGGATTTGGATGCTGCCGTTCGATTGTTCATGGAGTTCATCAGCCACAGGGCGGTTCGGGATACCGACCTTCTCCTGTCCGAAGGCATTTTCATTCGGGTCCAGCAGCAGCTGCACCTTGACGCCGCGACGATCAGCTTCCAGCAGTGATTTCAAGACCGCCCTATCCGCCAGATAAAACATGCCCATGTGAATGGTATCTCCTTTATTCGTTTCCTGAATCATTCGTAATACTTCCTGATAGACCTTCCCCTCGGTCAGATACTTCATCTGGTACAAGCCCTGATCGGGGGAGGTCATCTGCTGTAGCTGTGATTGAACGTCTGGAAAAGGAGACTCACCGGATAGGCGCAGCACAGCTTGCTCACTCTCTATGATCTCTGCGATGATGGGGCCGCTTACCTCCAGTGCCATATTCGAATGAAAGGCGCTTGCGTCATGGACGTTGCCTGAGGAAATTAAGGCGCTCTTCTCGCTGGCGACCAGCTTGCGATGATTGGCCTTCACATTTAGCAGCTTAAGGTAAGATCTGGCCGTCATCTCAGGTCCCTCATCTGCCATTAGGTTGGGCAACCACCCTGTGCCCTGCTGACCGAACCATTGAAAAAAGGTGCGCCAGACGGCGGAATAGAGCGGCGTAGAATCTCGCAGGGGATCGACATTCGTCTGTACGACACGAATCCCTGCCTGCTGCATACGGGTCAGCAGTGGATTAGAACCCGAATGATAGTTCGTATTAATCTCGTCTGTAATGAACAGAATGTCCATTTGTGGGCGTTCTGTTTTTTTATCAATTAAAGCCTTCGTGAGCTGAGCACTTACTGGTGGGAATTGCTGATCAACATGTGTATAGCCGTTGAACAGGAACATATCAATGACGAGAAATTGCTCAGCTTCATCGACGATCTGCAATATCCGGTCTGTAATCTGTGCCTCCTGCGTGAGCTGGCCTTCTGCCGAGGGATAGGTCAGGTCTGTCCAGAAGCGGATGTCGTCTGTGTGGTATAGTTCACTCTCGTAAGAGATTCCCGCAGGCAACGGCTTGTTCGTCTGGTACAGCATCACAGCCCCTAGCCATAGGCATAGTCCCACCAGAATGCATACTACGGGATGCTTGCGAACGAACTTTCCTGCTTGATTCTTAAAGGAGCCTGCCTTTAGTTGTGAAGATTGCATGTGCGTTCCATCCCCCTTATCCTTCATGCTCCTATTTAACGCCATCAGTGTCAGAGTGACGCACAGCAAATGGATCGACATTCGGATTTTGCAGGTGTATAATCGCTGTATATTGTTTGTATAAGCTTCCTTTTCGTGCGAAGGCTGATGTCCTGATACGGAGTAATCTGTACGGAAGCCCAGCTCATTTTTTACACAAGAGCAAAGAGGACCGTGTAAATTTTCTTCTTGAAATGATTGAAAGTGGTGAACAGGATGTACACGATTCGACAGGTGTCTGCCATGCTGGGTATTCCCTCCGTCACACTTCGCGCTTGGGAGAATAGATACGGGGCGGTGCAGCCGCAGCGAACCGAGACCGGATACCGCACCTATAGCATAGAGGATGTCAACGACCTGCGGTGGCTCAAGGAGCAGGTAGAGACTCATGACGCTCCCATCTCTCAGGCTGTTAAGCAGCTGAAATCGCGCAAGCAGCAGAGCGAGAGCCTTCACCCAGCCATGGAGCACATGGCCCAGGACTCCTATAGTGATCTCGCAGAGCGGATCTACCAGGTACTGCTTCGGTTCGATGCGGCGCAGGGGCACTCTATGATTGATATGGGATTCACGATGCATGGCTATGATGCCATGTTCTACAGAGTGCTATCTACCATCCTCATTCGGGTCGGAGACGATTGGGAGCAGGGCAAGGCGACAGTGGCTCAGGAGCATTTTATTACCCAGCTCATCTCGCAGCGTTTCTATCAATTCTTCTATCTGTTCCCGGTTAACACTCGCTATCCAAAGGCGCTGGCCATCTGTCCAGAGGGCGAGCACCATCAGGTGGGGCTGCTTCAGTTCGCCCTGTTTCTTCGCAAGAAAGGAGTAGACGTACTCTACCTGGGTGCGAATACACCACTCGATGGACTACGGGCGTTGATCTCGGATCAGCACGTCGAACTCATCTGCATGTCTGTAACCGGAGTAGAACGTGTCGTACAGGCGGATCAGATGGTTCACCAGCTGCACAAGCAGCATCCCTCTCTTGACTTTATTCTAGGGGGCAAAGGCTATGAACAAGCGACAGCTCCCCGCTACCCGCAGTGGATCGTGAAGCAGCATCCTGATGACTGGCAGGAATGGTTTGGCACGAAATTCTCAGATATCTGACTTGTGAACATTTGATAAATAGTTAAAATTATTCTCTTTTCATTTCTGTATAAAATTCGTATTATGATTGTATAAGGTTTGTATACTTATTTTATACAGAACGGAGTTGAATCCGTTCGAGCTGTTTAATAATCATTATAAAAAGCTTGTAATGCGAAGGGAGTACGCGATGAGCAAGGATCACTCGGCAACACGTGTCTCGGTGATTGGCGCAGGTCCGGGAGGCCTCGCCGCTGCCATGCTGTTGGCCGCCAAGGGATATCATGTTGATGTGTATGAGAAGCAGCCGCGCATCGGTGGTCGTTCCTCCCGGCTGGAGCTGGGGGAATACCGCTTTGACCGTGGAGCCACTTTTTTGATGATGCCATCCTTATTGGAAGAGCTGTTTGAAGCAGCCGGGCGCTCTGTCCATGATTATGTGGATTTGAAGAGACTCGACCCTCTGTATGCTTTGCATTTCGGAAATACCGTATTCACACCGTCATCTGATCTGGAGCAGACTGTCGCACAGATTGAGAAGCTGTTCCCGGGTAACGGGGAAGGCTACAGGCGGTTCATGCATGAGGAGCAGTTGAAGTTCGACCGTGTCTCGCCTTTGCTAAGAAGACCTTTCACGGGCTGGACCGACTATCTGCGATCAGATCTGCTGCGCGCTCTGCCGAGGTTGCATGCGCTCGATACAGTCTACGGACGGCTGTCCAAATACTTCACGGATGAGCGTCTCCGCTGGGCCTTCACCTTTCAGTCGAAATATTTGGGGATGTCACCATGGGAATGTCCGGGCACCTTCACCATCTTATCCTTCATGGAGCACCGTTATGGTCTCTATCACCCGATTGGGGGTGTGCATGCACTCTTTGATGCTATGGCTAAGGTCATTCAGGAGTATGGAGGGGTTATCCATACCAGCTGCGGGGTCCGTGAGGTCACAGTAGAGCGGGGCAGAGCAACCGGTTTGATCCGGGACAATGGAGAGCGAGTGGAGGCTGATCATGTTGTCGTGAATGCTGATTTTGGTACGGCGGTAACGAAGCTGTTTGCTCCTGGAGTACTGAGGAAGTACACGCCAGCTCATATGGAACGCAAGAAATTCTCACTCTCGACCGTAATGCTGTATCTGGGCATTGAAGGCACGGTGGATCTTCCACACCATTCGGTTCATTTTGCAGAGGACTACCGTCAGAATGTCGATGACATTACCAAGCATATGCGGCTCTCGGAAGATCCTTCGATCTATGTGCACAATCCATCACTGCTCGACCCGACGCTGGCTCCTGCTGGCAAGTCTTCACTCTATGTATTGATGCCCGTACCGAATCTCGGAGCGGATGTAGACTGGGATCGAGAACGGGATGCTGTAATGGATAAGCTGCTAGCTCGACTGGAACGCATTCCTGCGCTTGCCGATCTTCGGACTCGTATCGAGGTGGCCCATCACATGACCCCGCTGGAGTGGCAGAACGAGCTGGATGTCTATAAAGGAGCAACCTTCAATCTCGCGCATAATCTAGGACAAATGATGGCACTGCGGCCACACAACCGATTCGAGGAAGTTGAGGGAGTATGGCTGGCTGGAGGGGGTACGCATCCGGGAAGCGGCCTGCCGACCATCTTCGAGTCTGCCCGTATTAGCGTGGATCTGATCGAACGTGAGGATCGGCGTCATAGACATCGCACTACCGTCATGCACAGTACCACAGATACGAGGCACAGCCTATGAGCAAACGTATAGCGGTTGTTGGATCAGGCATTGGCGGATTGACCAGTGCATTGTTGCTAAGTCATAGAGGCTACGAGGTTACCGTGTATGAGCGGTCTGATCGTCTTGGGGGCCGAATTGCCTATGAATCGGATGGTCACTACCAGATCGATCAAGGGCCTACGATTGTGTTGTTACCTGAGGTTATTCACGAGATCCTGGAGCAAGCGGGTATGAGCCGCGAAAGCCTTCGTTTTATACCTTGTGATCCACTCTATCGCATCCACTATGCCGATGGGCGAATCATGACCAAGTATAGAGACACGGAGCATCAGGCAGAAGAGCTGGAGCGGATATTTCCAGGAGAGGCCGCTGGCTTTCGACGATTCATGGCAGATATGTCGGAGCTATTTCCAGCCGGTCGTGCTTCCATACTCGAACAGGATTTCCCGAGCTATCGCTCATTCTTTACGCGTGAACGACTATCCTTACTGCGCAGGCTGAAGGCCTACAAGAGCATGCGTGGCGTAATCGGTGACTATTTCCGTACCGAACAGCTGAAGGATGCCTATTCTCTCCAAAGTCTATACATTGGAGGGGCGCCTTTCTCGACACCTGGTATTTACTCTCTTCTGCCCTATGCGGAGCATGCGTACGGTGTATGGATGCTAGAGGGTGGATATGCTGCATTGCCAGCTATTCTGGGTGAAGAATTGAAGAGGAGAGGTGTCACGTTCCGACTCCATGCAGAGGTGCAAAGTCTATCTGTAGTGGATGGCGTATGCCGTGGACTGACCAGTGGGTCAGAGTTGGAGGCCTATGATGGTGTGCTGTACAATGGCGACTTTCCGAATATTCACAATCTACTTGATGCCGGGACATTGCCGGCAAAGAGAAGGTTCCGTCCATCTTCTGGCTGTGTCTTGCTGTATGTTGGCGCGAATCGACGCTGGGAGAAGATGCTGACCCATCAATTTTTCCTGCCGCAGAGTCTTCAGGCCAATCTGAAGCAGGTGTTCCGCCATTCGCAGCTGCCGGAAGATCCGTCGTTCTATGTGTTTAATCCCGCAGCCCTTGATTCGAATGCTGCTCCTGCAGGGGAGAGTGTACTATATTTCCTGATTCCTGTTCCGAACAGCACAGATATGTTCTGGGAGGAAGGAGCTGAAGCATTGGCTGAACGGGTCATTGCAAGCGCAGAGGAGAGAGGCTTTGACGGTCTGAGACAGTCGGTCAAATGGCTGAAGATTCGTACGCCACTGGAGGCAGAGCGTGATGGTCTCTATGGTGGGGGCAGCTTCGGTATCGCCCCGGTATTATGGCAATCTGGTGTCTACAGGCCGCAGCCGCGACCATTCCCCATTCGGCGCTTGGCTGCTGCGGGGGCATCTGTCCATCCAGGCGGAGGCGTACCGATCGTCATGCAAGGGGCCAGAATGGCCGTTAATCAACTGATAAAGGAGTTGGAATAATGACACACCCGGAGAAGATGCTGGAATCCGTATTTCATTCATGTGAACAGATGATTCGCAAGGGCTCTTCGTCTTTTTATCACGCATTTAGCGGGCTACCCTCGCCACGGAAAGAAGCCGTGTATGTGATTTATGCCTTTTGCCGGATGATTGATGATAGTGTAGATGAGCCGGAGCGCTCACCATATTCCATTTATGAGCTAAGAGAGCATTTTATGCAGCTGGACCGAGCTGAAGGACACTTTATCTGGCCTGCACTTCGCTGGCTGTTCGTGACCTTCCCGCAGCTGGATCAGCAGCCGTTCCTGTCGCAGATGGATGGTCAATTGCGTGATCTGTCTGTGACGCACTATGATTCGATGGAGCAATTGGAGGATTACTGCTATCTGGTAGCCGGTACAGTCGGAGAGATGCTGCTGCCTGTGCTGCGAGAGGATCGTAGTGAGGCTGCTGTTGAAGCGGGAATCCGGCTGGGTAAGGCGATGCAGATCGTCAATATCATGCGTGACGTAGGGGAGGATCGTGACCGCGGACGCCGCTATATTCCGCTGGAGCTTATGCAGAAGCATGGTTACTCGGAGGCGGCATGGCTGCGTGGTGAGATCAACTCTGACTTCAAAGCGATGCTCGGTGAATTGAAGGAGATTGCATTGAACTGGTTCCAGGAGGGACTCGCAGATGTAGAGTCATACCCGCCAGCTAGCGGCATGGCTGTAGAACTGGCTGCCACCTTCTACGCTTCCATTCTCAATGCCATTGAGGATAACGATTATGATGTGTACACGAAGCGGGCCTTCGTCAGTGACGAGGATAAGCATATGATGTTCGGACTCATCCTGGCGCAATATGATGCGCATGTCATGGAGGCCGCTTCAACGGCGGTGTCCTGAGATGATTCATATCGTTTTTTGGGCATGGTATGCCATAGGCACATTGTTGCTGTGGACGATTGGTGTACCGGATGTACTACAATTTTCAAATGGACTGTTTCTCGTATTCTACGGCCTTTATGCGCTATCTCTGATGTTCACACTGTCCGACCAGTCAGTCAAATGGTGGCGAAGAGGTCATACCTGGCTTGCAGCGGCCGTGATCTGGACTGGAGGAATGTCCGTCGAATGGCTGGGGGTTCATACAGGCTGGCCATTCGGTCAATATGAATATTCACGTATTCTGGGCTGGCATCTGTTCGGCGTTCCGGTGACGCTGGGCTTTGCCTGGATTGGCGTGGTATGTAGTGGGGCGCTTCTGGCGAGCAGACTTCCAGGGGGCCGTTCTAATCTATGGATTAGAGCCTTGCTTACCGCAGCCTGGGCAGTGCTTCTGGATCTGGTGCTTGATCCCGTGGCCCATCTGCGGGGCTTCTGGTCTTGGGAGGCGGTAGGCGGGTTCTATGGGGTACCCCTCAGTAATTTTGCAGCCTGGTTCATTGTAGGTGGGCTGCTCTCACTGATACTGCCAGCCTTGCAGCCAGATGCTCGTCGGGACCTGCGCGCCGTGAGACTGTATCAGCTGATACTGCTGATGTTCGGCGTCCTTGGGCTTCAGGCAGGCTTGTGGTGGTGCGGGTTGGTGATGGTGCTCGGTATGTTGCTCGCGGAAGGGAGTCGAAAGATATGATCGCCGCCGCTAAATCACGAGTGTTCCACAAGATCTTCCGCCGATATAACGAGTGGTATTTACTGCGGCGCGCCTTCCGCTCGGTAGCGGCCGTAGGATCGCCCGATCCAGATATCGCTGGTAGCAGACCTGTACTCTATATAATGAACCATAGCTCCTGGTGGGATGGCCTATGGTTCTATCATGCTATCCAGCGTTTGTCCCATGCAGATTGGGCGCAATATTATGTCATGATGGAGGAACGACAGTTGTCCTCCTTTCGTTTTTTTCGGCGGCTCGGTGCTTATTCAATT
Source organism: Paenibacillus massiliensis 2301065 = DSM 16942 (assembly GCF_000377505.1). Taxonomy (GTDB): domain Bacteria; phylum Bacillota; class Bacilli; order Paenibacillales; family Paenibacillaceae; genus Paenibacillus; species Paenibacillus massiliensis. The sequence goes on from NZ_KB898186.1 coordinate 538,534, forward strand.
GATCGTGAACGGGTGTCCGATATTCGATCAAGCTTCAAATATACGGCTGGGCTGTTGAACCAAGGCCACCGTGTACTGATCTATCCACAAGGTACAATCACGCATGCGGATGCCGGACCGCTGGAGTTCAAGCGGGGGGTTGCTGTAATTCTGCAGCAGGCTCCGCGTACACTTGTGGTGCCCGTCACCGCCTATCATGGGCTGCTTCAGCATGATCGTCCAGAGGTGACTCTTCGCTTCGGTGAAGCGCTGTACCCTCCGAACGATACATGGAGGAGCATGACGAGCCGGGAAAGTGTTGACCTGCTGCAATCTGTGTTACAGAGGCAGTTGGATCGGCATCGACATGAATTCGTTCAGTCGCTGGGTGGTGCGACAGATTCGGACCCGAATTACATTCAATTGCTTCCAACGGGTCAATCCATCAGTGAGGTATACAGCAAATGCAGAGCTAAGGTGATACCATGGAACCGCTAGTAGAGGGGGGCATGGTCATCCTGCTGGTCATTGGCTGTGCTCTGCTCCTGCAATGGGGATTTGCCCTCTGGAATGCATCTGTCCTACCTATACTGGGGCAGTCGGATGGCTTGAATGCAGACAGCCTTAGATTCGAGGCTAGAGAGCCCTCTGGGAAGCCTGTATTATCCATTCTGATTCCCGCCCGAAATGAAGAGGCCCATATTCAGGCCTGTCTGGAGCATGTACTGTCATGCGATCGTCAAGGAATCACACTGGAGCTACTTATCTTGAATGACAGGTCGGAGGATGCTACTGCTGCGCTTGTAAAGGAATGCATTGCCCGCCAGGCTACAGCAAGTGTGGACGATTCATCGCTAAGCATTCGCATGCTTCAGGGAGCAGTGCCTCCTAAGGGCTGGCTTGGCAAATCTTATGCCTGTCATCAACTAGCGACTGCGGCACAGGGCACTTGGCTGTTATTTATGGATGCGGACGTGCGTCTTGCGCCGGATGCTCTGCAAGCTGCTCTGCGGACAGCAGTGTATCAAGGCAAGGGTTTGATCACAGGCTTTCCGCGTCAAGTGACGATGACCTGGCTGGAGAGACTGATTGTGCCAATGATGATGTTCACGATTATTTGCCACCTTCCCATAGCCCTGATCAAGCATTCGCGCTCACCATTGTTCGTTGCAGCTATGGGAGCTTTCCTGCTAATTCACAGGGACAGCTATTCGGCAGCAGGTGGACACGAGGCTATCCGGGCTGCGATGGTGGACGATATGAGTCTTGCCCGTGCAGTCAAGCGAGCCGGGCATCCGGTTACGCTTGCTTCAGTGTTCACTCATGTTCATATGCGGATGTACTGTAATGCTGCAGAGGTATGGAATGGCTTCACCAAAAATGTATATGACGGAATTGGCAGGCAGCCCTGGCTGCTGGTCCTGTTAATTCTAAGCTACAGCGCAATGTATCTAATCCCTGTGCTAATACTGGGAGGGGCTGTGGTCTTAGGGGAATCGACTCTGGCTGGCGTGTCCCTTGCTGCTGTTCTTCTGGGAATGGCGATCAAACGAACAGCTGACAGAGCGGCAGGAGGCCAGCCTTTATGGCATGCGGCGCTCTTGCCGCTATCCATTGTCGGGTTGTTGCTGATCGCCATACGATCCTGGTATGGAGCTGCTTCGGGCAAGGGCTATTACTGGAAAGGTAGATGGTATTCATGAGAGACGGAGTTATGTCTGGAAAGTCTGCGGGAGCTATCGTCATCGGTGGTGGCATCGGTGGATTGTCGTGTGCCATCAGACTTGCAGCCGGAGGTGTCCCTGTGAAGCTGCTGGAGAAGCAGCCACGAGTGGGCGGCAAGCTGCAGCGTGTGGAGCTGGAGGGGTATCATTTTGATCGCGGTCCGAGCACGATAACGATGCCTGATGCCTTCCGTGCAGTATTTGCTTCGGCGGGTGCAAGGCTGGAGGATTACTGTGAGCTGTATGAACTGGAGCCGCGCACGCGAAATATATTCGCGGATGGGACGATTGTGGACCTCAGCAAGGACCGGGTGTGGATGAAGGAGCAGATTGCGTCCTACAGTACTGCCGATGCACGGCGCTATGATGCCTTCATGCGAGAGGCGACAGCGCTATATCGGGAGGCGGACGCACGCTTCTTACATAAGCTGCTGTTGGGGCCGCGTGACAAGCTGAATATGGGTATGCTTCGTGGCTTGCTTCGGGTACGTCCGTGGCTGACCCTGCACAAGCTGCTGCGCCGATATTTTAGCCATCCTCATACGCTTGCAATGTTCGGAAGATACGCCACCTATGTGGGCTCATCCCCCTATCAGTCGCCGTCGATCTTCGCCATGATGGCCCATCTGGAGGGAGACCTTGGCGTGTACGGTGTACGGGGTGGGACCTCCGCACTGGTCGATGGGCTGGAGCAGCTGGCTATGGCGTGTGGGGTAGAGATTATGACCGGAACCGAGGTAGAGCGGATTGTGGTCATAAATGGAAAAATACAGGGCGTCGAGACGACAGCCGGCTTCTATCCTTCCTCGCTGGTCATTGCGAACGGTGATGTACTATCTGTGAATTCAAGGCTGTTGGCCTCGTCAGAGCGTCCATCAATGAGCGATGCCAGCATTGCCGGATATGAGCCCTCGTTGTCTGGCTTCGTGACGTTAGCGGGGATTCCCAGGCAATATGAGCTGCTGCGCCATCATACGGTCTTCTTCCCGGAGAACTATGAGCAGGAATTCGAGTCCATATTTGTCCAGAAGCAGCCGCCAGTGGACCCTACCATATATATTTGCTATTCGGGCTACTCCGAGGCCGGACTTGCACCTCCAGACGGGAGTAACTTATTCATACTGACCAATGCCCCGTATGTATCAGCACATTGGAACTGGGAGCAGGAGGCAGAGGCCTATCGAGCTCGACTGCTACGCAGACTGGCGGCATGTGGAATCGACGGCTTGGAACATGCTGATGTGCTGCTGAGCTATACCCCGGAGCAGCTCGCGGCTGATACTTATGCACATCGGGGAGCGATCTATGGCATTTCCTCCAATTCAGTCCGACAGACCTTCGCAAGACCCGGGAACAGAAGTCGAGATGTAGAGGGGCTGTGGTATGTCGGGGGGACGACACATCCCGGAGGCGGGACACCCATTGTTGCGTTATCTGGCCAGTTGGTGGCTGAGCGTATTCTGCAGGAGAGAACTTAAATGTGTGTACATTCCACTGTTAATCCACCGACTGGAATGTTCCGTGTCTTCTAGGATACCATGAGCAAGCCTCAGCAATACTCTAATGGGAGTATGAAAGAAACTCCGAAAACCCATTACATAGAAGGATTTTCGGAGTTCTTTTTTTAAGGGTCAGCCCTGCACAGAACTAGCCTTAATTTATAGATATTTTGAAGCGTACGGACAAGGTTAGTCTTCTCGTCATCGTCGTCTGTATGGATATATCCTTCCACCAGCCTGTATCCAAATACGAGCAGGATCATCTCATAGACGCAATGATCGGCGATAGAGGCTCCATCCGCATACTCCGAGAAGCCTTTATAATACGCAGGGACACATCGCTGATAGTATTCTACCATGTGGTCGATATCTGCTTCATCGGCAATCAGGCTTGCGAGATCTTCGCCAAGGTAGCCCCATCCGGATGTATCCCAGTCAATGACCGCAATGTTCCCATCAGTATAGAACAGATTGGTCACCCAGAAATCCCGGTGGCAGAGCACGAGGGGTAATTGTTCGATACGAGCGAATATTTCGTCTGCGTGCTCATCAATGTCGATGAGCATTTGCCGGACGTGCTGAGGGAGTTCGCAGCTCTCTGAGCGTATATAATTGTAGACAACTGGCCATGACCGGTAATGCAGATACGTATTCTTCATAAGATCAGCATTGCTCAGATTGGTCAGGCTCTGCAACACAGGAGGTTGCTCGGCATACAGCTTGCCTTGATAGCGACCTAGCTCCCGCGCGAGCTGTTCATACATGTCACCGGTTAAGTTCGAGCCTGTTACGCCCTCAATATATTCCAGCCACAGCTGGCATTCATCTTCTTCAGCATTTATCTTGGCGTGATAGCAGGTCGGCCAGCGAAAAGCAGTCGAGAACGTCGCTCCCAGATCAGATATATAGAGATCATATTCACGGCGCCATGAATCCGGATCGCCGTAGCGTGCCCATTTCTTCTGAATTTTCAGTACGATATGGTACGTCAATTTTTCGCCATCCGCAGCTTCGGCGCTACCTGTTACCAGGTGCACATCTCCCACAGTTCCGCCCTGCAAAGGGATGGTTTGGTAATCTGCTGATGAGATATCCTTCTTGAACCGTTGGCCTAAGACATAGATTAGCGTCTCGAATTTAATATTCATTTCTTCCGCCCTCCGTTCTTCTTCGTTTGCTTGTTCAGCATAGCGATTGTCTTGTCTCGAGCTCTCTTGTCGATGAGGTAGCTTGTTTTGTCATTGACATACTTGCTCTCATGTCGCTGGGCAACGTATTGCTCCCACCGTTCATGAGGCAACGAACCGTCAGCAAGCGCGGCGAGCACGGCACAGCCTGGCTCGGCCTGATGGCGGCAATCCGAGAATCGGCATTGAGAGAACCATTTTTCAACATCGGTAAAGCTTGCTCGTATACCTTCGTCAGCGGCAAACAGCCCAAGCTCACGCATACCCGGCGTATCGATGACCATTGCACCAGAGGGGAGTAAAAACAGCTGACGGTGTGTTGTCGTATGGCGCCCCCGGCTGTCGCCCTCCCGGATCGCCTGAACCTTCATTACGTCCTGTTCTATCAATGCATTGAGCAGAGAGGATTTGCCTACGCCGGACATACCGAGAAAGACGACTGTGTTACCAGGCATCAAGTAGGGACTCAACTCGTTCAGCCCCATGCCTGTGTGACTGCAGATCGCGTGAACTGGTACATCGGGGATACTTTGTGTGATTTCCGCCAGTGGGGCATTCATTTCCTCCACGAGATCAGCCTTGGTCAGAATGATGACGGGTTGGCCGCCACTCTGTCTGGCTTGTGTCAGGTACCTCATGATGCGGGCAACGTTGAAATCCCCATTCAGAGAAGAAAGAATAAACACATAGTCAAAGTTGGTGGCAACAACTTGCTCTAACACGGTTCTGGCAAAGCTTGCGGCATGCCCTGAGTAATCCGCACGTGAGAACTTGGAGCGGCGGGGTAGTACCGTAACGATGAGAGAATTTCCACTCTCGTTGTGGTGCAGTAGGACAAAATCACCGACGCACGGAAAGTCAATGCGCGTCGCCGAGCTATGGTAGAACGTTCCTTTGAGCACCGCTTTTACTTCGCCCATTCCAGTCATGACCGTGAAGCGCTCGCGTCGAAGCTCCGTCACCCTGCCGGGCAATAATCCGTCGGGAATTGCTTCTATTTCTGTGTAGCCATAAGTTTTCAAATCAATCATGGTTGTTGATTAGCTCCTTTAATGTTGTTTTTGGACGCAAAAATGCCACGGACAAGCAGCCTCTAAAGAAGCTGCTGTCGCGCGGCATCAGGACGCAAAAAAGATACGACCTTCATCGTATCCTGCAAACAGCAATATTCACGAAAGGTTACTTTGGATGGCATACCAAATAATACGGGGAATTCCCGCCTTTTGTGTACGCCAACTATTCAGTTTTAAGACCGAACCACCATATAAGTAGCTGCCATTAAAAACATCTCCCTTCGTGTCAGGAACTTGCTTATTGCTAAGCTGTCTATAAAATAACCTTTTTTGGTAAATAAATCAATACAATAAATCAATACAGAATAATGAAAACTGTGAACAATCCTACAAGTATATTCAAATAATCGAATATGAGTGGATTCGGATATGCCCTGATATCGGATATAATGATAGATGATGAACATGAGAATGCCATGAACCCACTCGAACGCAGGGTGGTTCATTGAGATATCAGACGATGAGAAGTGCAGAGAGGGAGTGAGCGCATGAGCCGACCGGATCACGACGAGCAGAGGGAAGACCAGATAGAGGAGCAAACGGAAGGACAGTTGGAAGAACAGCTGGAATCGCAGGGGGAAACGGTACGAACGGGTGAGCGAAAAATGGAGCATGTGCGGCTATGTCTCCGCGAAAATGTAGCTGGTGAAGGAATTAGCAGCGGGCTGGAGCATTTAGTATTCAAGCATAACCCGCTGCCTGAGGTGGATTTTGATGACATCCAGCTGGCAAGCTATTTTCTGGGACACCAGTTGCAGGCACCGCTCCTTATTAGCTCTATGACAGGGGGAAGTGCTGGCACAGCACAGATCAATCAGCGGCTTGCTGCAGCAGCAGAGGCCAGAGGCTGGGCACTGGGACTTGGCTCTATCCGCGCTGCTGTGGAGAAAGAGGAGCTGGCTTATACCTTTCAGGTACGAAAGCAGGCCCCGAGCATTCCGATCATCGCCAACCTGGGCGCCGTGCAGCTGAATTACGGCTTTGGTGTAGAGCAGTGCCAGCGTGCTGTGGATATGGCGGAGGCTGATATGCTGGTCTTGCATTTGAACAGCCTGCAGGAGGTATTTCAGCCAGAGGGCAACACGAACTTCAGCGGACTGCTCTCCCGGATTGAGGAGGTATGCAGTAGGCTAACGGTCCCTGTCGGAGTTAAGGAAGTAGGCTGGGGCATTGATGGCGTCACAGCTGCCAGACTTTTCTCGGTAGGCGTATCATTCATCGATGTAGCTGGTGCAGGCGGGACGAGCTGGAGTCAGGTGGAGAAGTTCCGTAATACAGATCCGATCAAACGGGCTGCCGCCGAGGCATTCGCTGATTGGGGTAACCCTACGGCGAGTTGTATCAGGGAGGTTCAGGAGCTCGAACAGGGGGCAGTGATCGGTAGTGGTGGACTGCGAAATGGAGTCGATGCAGCTAAGGCGATCGCGCTCGGTGCGGATCTGGCCGGATTTGGGCGCTCCCTCCTAGGGGCGGCAGTAGAATCCGAAGAGCTGGTGATCGAGCGATTGGCTCAAGTGGAGTTGGAGCTGCGTACGGTGATGTTCGGCATTGGTGTGCGTGATGTCGAACAATTGAGAGGGACCTCTCGTCTTAGACAACGCGCAGGCCGAGGGGGTCTGTAGTACGAGTTATAACAAGGGCAACAACGGATCAACCATGGACCAATAACGGAGTAATAGCGCTATAATAGACCTGTAAATACGCTTGTAATACACCTGTAGCAGCATAGCAGGCCAGGACTTTAAATATTCGACCATTTTGTTCGTCATTTCAGGCTATCGAAGCAGTACGGGCTGTGACGATAGCCTGAGGTGTAATGTCCTTTGAGGTACATGAATTATGCTGTAAACGTTCGATGGCTTGCAGGTTGGCTTCGATACTGTATGGCTTCCTCGTAATCCGTGATTAGCCCGTCAAAAATATGCCTCCACGACCGCATCTGTGCAAGCCTTCTTCCTTCGAGACCCATCATCCTCAATTGGTCCATATGATCTCCCCACAGACATAATTCCCGAATAAGTGCTTCGGCATTGTTAGGTTCGAGTAGAATGCCACTGCGATGCTGCGAGACCAGATCCTTTACCCCACCTGCGTTCGCTGCTATGACAGGCAGACCTGAAGCCATCGCTTCCAGCACTACGTTCCCGAACGTCTCGGTACAGGAAGGGAATACGAATATATCTGACGAAGCATATACGGCAGCAAGCTCCTCTCCATGAAGGTACCCAGTGAATGTTGTGTTCGCAGGAGCGTGTAGACGCAGCTTGGGCAGTAGTGGTCCGTCTCCGACGATGAGCCAGTGCACGCGGGCTTGCATGCTCTCGGGCAGATGCTTCATCGCGAGCATCAAGGTGTCGATATTCTTCTCGGGGGCAATTCGCCCGACGTAGAGGAGAATCAGAGGAGCTGTAATGCCGTAACGCTGCCGAATATGCTGATGGCGTCGATCGGGATGATATAGTTCGCAGTCAATGCCACGCGACCATAGCTTCAGACGTTGGATACCTTGTAGCTGCAGGGAATTCAAAGTTTCGAGAGAGGGTGTAAATGTAGCATCACAGGCTCTGTGGAACCATTTGATATACTTCCAGTAAAGGGGAACCATGCTTTTCAATTTGTAATATTCGAGATAGCGGTCAAAATGAGTATGATAGGAGATGACGTGCGGAAGCTGATGCTTCAGTGCGTATTTCAGGCCGAGGAGCCCCATGTTGAACGGAGTGGCCAAGTGCAGCAGGTCGGGACGAAAGCCTCCCAGCTCTTCATGAATGGCTAGTCTATTCGGCAAGGCTATACGACACTCGGGATAAAGGAAGAAAGGGACATTGGCGACAGTGCGCACAGAAGCAGCATGGCTACCCTCAATGATGGATTGCGGAGTGAACAGCAGATGTTCGATTCCTCTGAGATTCAGATGCTGACTGAGGCGTTGCAGTGTCCGAGCGACCCCATTGGTATCCGGAGCGTAGGTGTCAGTGAACAAGGCCAGGCGCATGGTATCCCTCCTATGACAATGACTCTTGATGACACCATCATAACAACGGATCATCATGCCGAGGTTAAGCCCAGGTTAACTTGCTGAGCCCTCCTGTAAATTACTTGGGAGCAGTCATAATGCAATATATGAACGCATAGGGAGGATGGAATAGGGAGATGGACAAAGACTTGAGCAAGGCTACGAATCAGAATACAAATGAGGATACAAATGAGGATACGAATGAAGCTGCAATTGAGGTTTCGCGTGAAGTGGCGGGCAAGAAAGCGAATATGGCAGGTACGGGCACAGCCACGGAGAAGGCCCACGGGCTACAGGAGAATATCCAACTCCGTCGCATGAATGGTGAGGAATATGAGCGCTTTATCAAGCGGTTGATTCAGGATTATGCCGCTGACAAAGTGCAAGCAGGGACGTGGACGGAGGAAGAAGCACCACGCCTTGCGGAGGAAAGTCTTCATACATATTTGCCACAGGGACTCGATACTCCGGATGCTTATCTATATGTGATAACACTTCGCGAGCAGCGGGGGGATGAGCAGGGGATCGGGATCATTTGGTTCAACATTACCGATACTCCCGTGGGCCCAGAAGCGTTCATCCTGGAGTTCTGGATCGAGGATGCTTATCAAGGACAAGGCTACGCCAAGCAAACGCTACGGGCTCTCGATGAGGAAGCACGCAGTCGCGGGATACGAAAAATCGGACTGCATGTATTCGGACATAATACCCGTGCCTTCGAGCTGTACAAAAAAATGGGCTACGTCGTGACGGACATTCAAATGTCCAAGGAGCTGTAAGCCCGGTGTTGCTGGAGTATATGTTCTCATATATAATGATTTAGACTGTTATCTGCTAATTGGTGCTTGGTTGGGTGTGAGGAAGCATGCGCTGTGCATGCGGCACCCCTGAAATTTATCCGAAAATAGGAGTTGTCATATACATGGCTTTGAAAGCTGGAATCGTAGGCCTGCCTAACGTCGGCAAATCTACATTGTTTAATGCAATTACACAAGCTGGCGCAGAATCGGCTAACTATCCGTTCTGTACGATCGATCCGAACGTAGGCATTGTAGAGGTGCCGGATGAGCGTCTGGACAAGCTGACTGAACTGGTTGAACCGAAGAAGACCGTTCCAACGGCCTTTGAATTCGTAGATATTGCTGGTCTTGTGCGCGGTGCGAGCAAGGGTGAGGGTCTGGGTAACAAGTTCCTGGCTCACATCCGTGAGGTGGACGCTATCGTTCATGTGGTGCGCTGCTTCGAGGACGAGAACATTACCCACGTGGATGGCAAGATTGATCCGGTCAGCGACATTCAGACCATTAATCTGGAGCTGATTCTGGCCGATATCGAGAGCATCGAGAAGCGTATTGAGCGCTCCAAGAAGAATATGAAGGGCGGCAACAAGCAGTACGTGCAAGAGGTTGAGGTATTGGAAAAGGTGAAGGCTGTTCTGTACGAGGACAAGCCTGCTCGCAGCGTGGATCTGACGGACGAAGAGCGTCTCATTGTCCGTGATCTGCACCTGCTCACGCTCAAGCCTGTACTGTATGCGGCTAATGTGTCGGAGGATGAGATCGCTGATGTTGCCAACAATCCGTATGTGAACCGTGTAAAGGAGTTCGCTGCAGCTGAGAATGCTGAAGTGGTGCCAATTAGTGCCAAGGTTGAGGAAGAAATCTCTGAGCTGGAAGGCGAAGACAAGCAGATGTTCCTGGAGGAGCTGGGTATTCAGGATTCTGGTCTGAACCTGCTGATCAAGGCTGCGTACAAGCTTCTCGGATTGTATACGTATTTCACAGCTGGGGTGCAAGAGGTTCGCGCCTGGACGATTCGCAAGGGAACCAAGGCTCCAGGAGCAGCGGGAGTGATCCACACGGATTTCGAACGTGGCTTCATTCGTGCTGAGGTGGTATCCTACGACGATCTGGTTGCGGCTGGTTCTATGAACGGTGCCAAGGAACGCGGGCAGCTTCGCTTGGAAGGTAAAGAATATGTCGTGCAGGATGGCGACGTTATGCATTTCCGTTTCAACGTTTAATAAGAGGTGTGCTAGCACAGTCCTGTATTAGCAAGGAACACACCAATACACTAATATCAAGCAATGCATTATCGAATAATCTAGTAGCATAGTAATGATATTCAGGGCAAGCCTGTAATTGTGTAATTAGCCTGCTGATCTTCTTAGGAAGACGGCAGGCTTTGTTCGTTGCTGATTGTTTTTAGCTGACGGATATATTAATATGCAAGCAAGCGTTGTTCTTCTTACGAGTAGTCCTCGACAGCGCCTACCGTGTGTGGTATTCGGCTACAGTATTTAAAGTTCTGACCTGTATTAACATACAGCATATTGACAAGATATTATTGGGTATCCAGTGGGGATAGTTACTGTTCAGGCATTCGATAATATGCTATAATTAAGAGTCGTATACCTTATTGATTTCTACTTTTCAGTAAAGGATTTGATGACGTTGTAGCGAGCTTGGGCGTCGAGATGTAAGTTCAAGAGTATGTTGAGATATTGGTTGAAGAATATATTGTATGAACTAAAGTGAGGGCTTCTGTCCAGGTAACTCATGTTCTGAGTAAGCAGTCAGGATATATGTGGCACAAGTTCCGGCTTGAATTGAAGTTATAGATGAAATATGAGCACATAGCAGATGTAACGAATAGAATTGAAATTGATACGTGAGGTGACCCATCATGTTGGATAAATTACAGGCTTTGGCCGACCGTTATGAGAAGCTCAGCGAGCTGCTCTGTGACCCGGATGTAGTAAATGATAGCAAGAAGCTGCGCGAATATTCGAAGGAGCAATCCGATCTGCAGCCAGCCTACGAGGCATATACTGAATATAAGAACGTTAGCGAAGAACTGGATGCAGCGAAGCAACTCCAGGGCGAGAAGCTTGATGACGAGATGCGCGAGATGGTCAAAATGGAGATCGAAGAGCTCAGCTCACGGCAGAAGGAGCTGGATGAGCATATCCGCGTTCTGATGCTGCCGAAGGACCCTAACGATGATAAGAATGTGATCGTGGAAATTCGTGGCGCGGCTGGAGGAGACGAAGCTGCTCTGTTCGCAGCGGATCTGTACCGGATGTACACTCGTTATGCAGATACGCAAGGCTGGCGTGTGGAACTGATGGACGCTAATATGAATGATCTGGGTGGCTTCAAAGAGGTCATCTTCATGATTACGGGCAGAGGCGCATATAGCAAGCTGAAATTCGAGAGCGGTGCCCACCGCGTTCAGAGAATTCCAACGACAGAGTCTGGTGGACGGATTCATACCTCCACATCCACTGTATCCGTTATGCCTGAAGCAGAGGAAGTGGATATCGAGATTCTGGATAAGGATATTCGTGTAGATACCTTCTGTTCCAGTGGTGCTGGTGGGCAGTCTGTTAATACGACGAAGTCTGCTGTACGGGTAACGCATATGCCAACTGGCATTGTAGCTACGTGTCAGGATGGAAAATCGCAGAACTCCAACAAGGAGAAGGCACTTCAGGTCTTGCGTGCACGTATCTCCGATATGATGCGTCAGGAAGAGGAAGCCAAGTATGCTGGCGAGCGTAAGAGCAAGGTGGGTACCGGAGATCGCAGTGAGCGTATTCGTACCTATAATTTCCCACAGAGCCGTGTCACGGATCATCGCATCGGTCTGACCATGCACAAGCTGGATCAGGTCATGAATGGCGAGATTAATGAGATTGTATCTGCGCTTACGATTGCCGAGCAGGCTGAGCTCATGGAACAAGAGGTATAAGCTTTGACACGTGAATCTTATCGGATGTCGCCAGGACGGAGCATCAGAGAAGCCTTGACTGAGGCTTCTTCTTTTTTAGCAGAAGCAGGTGTATTAGAGCCACAGCATAATGCACGTCTCCTGCTGGAGCATGTATTGGATATGCAAGGTGCTGCTTTCTACGCAGAGCTGGGGCAGCCCTTTCCTGCTGGCAAGCAGCAGGATTGGGAAACTGTAGTGAATCGAAAGGCCGCCGGTGAGCCAGCTCAGTACATTATAGGTGAGCAGGAGTTCTACGGACGCCCCTTCAAGGTGTCGCCAAGTGTGCTCATTCCGCGTCCGGAGACGGAGCTACTGGTGGAAGCGATCCTTCAGTATGGCGATCAGCTCTGGCCGGGTGGCAACCCACGGGTGTTGGATATCGGGACGGGCAGCGGAGCGATAGCTATTACAATAGCAGCGGAGCGGAAAGGGTGGCAGGTGCTAGCGGGAGATCTGTCTCCCGATGCGCTTGCTGTAGCCCGGCTGAATGCTGCGGCTGTCGGTGTAGAGCTGGCAATGAGACAGGGTGACCTGCTGGCTCCATTTGCTGGAGAGGTTGTTGATATCCTGGTGTCGAACCCACCTTATATTCCGGCTGCGGAGATTGAAGGCCTGCAGCCTGAGGTCAGTCTTCATGAGCCGCGGCTTGCGCTGGACGGCGGACCAGACGGACTGGCTCCTTACCGGATCATGATGCAGCAGCTGTCTCTGCTGCAAGCACCTCCTCGGCTGATTGGCTTTGAGCTGGGTATGGGGCAGGCATCACTTGTCGCGGAATTGCTGAGGCAGGCAGGCCACTGGAGCCGCATTGTGGTTGTCCCAGATCTGGCTGGCATTGAGCGTCATGTACTGGGTCTGGCCGATTAGCCCCTAAGGCAGGCATTAGAGCCACATGTAGGTAAGCTGCATATGATCTCGGTGGAGTCCAGTATCAAAGGCCATCATGGTGTATTTTCTTTTTGAGCGCTGATCCTTTACAATGATAAAGGTGGATTATCCAGAGAGTGGCCTTTTACACATTTTGTGCGAATGGCCAATCCTCAATAAGCTTCAGGGGGACAGCATGTTTCAGAAATTTAAGAGAGTTGACACGCCGATCATAGTAATCCTGGTTCTGCTGATGGTCATTAGTGTAATCATACAGTATAGTGCAGGCCAATATTGGAACGGCCATGGCAATGACTATAAGAAGACATTGATCTATTATGCACTGGGGTTCATAGCGATTCTGGGCCTCACTATAGTGGATTTTCGAGTATTTATTCAAAATGCACTCTACATCTATGGTGGAGGCATTCTGCTGCTGCTGCTGGTCTTCTTTTTCGGGCAAAATTTGAATAACGCACAGGGCTGGCTCAAAATTGGCGAACTTAGCCTTCAACCAGCGGAGTTCTTCAAGCTAGCGCTCATCATCTTTTTGTCGTATGTATTGATGCGAAAAAGGAATAGCGAGCTGCGCTTTATTCGGGACGTACTCCCGATCGGGTTTATTACCTTTATTCCTTTCGCAATTGTTATGGCGCAGAATGACCTGGGAAATGCACTTGCGTATCTCGTTATTCTGATCGGCATGCTATGGATCGGCAATATCAAGTCTACCCACGCTATGATTGCCCTGGTGATTTTCACCGTGGTCGTGGGTGGAGGCATTAAGGCATACATGACCTTTCATGAACAGATTTATAATTTCATGGTGAGTATTGACCGGACACACTGGACTGACCGTTTGGACCCTTGGCTCATGCCTGATGAAGCGTCAGCTGCGGCGAAATGGCATACGGATAATGCGAAGCGTGCTATTGCGTCCGGAGGCATGCTTGGTGAGGGCTTCCTTAATGGCTCGTCTGTACAGTCCGGGCGGGTACCTTATACGTATTCGGATTCGATTTTTGTAGTGGTAGCTGAAGAATTTGGATTTATAGGCTCATCGGTCTTATTACTGCTCTATTTTATACTCATCCATCGTCTCATTCTGATTGCTCTGGAGTGTCGTGATCGCACCGGACCATTCCTGATTGTCGGGATTGTCGCGATGATGCTGTACCAGATTTTCGAGAACATCGGTGCATTTATTGGTATTATGCCGCTGACAGGGATTACCCTTCCGTTTGTCAGTTATGGGGGTACCTCGCTGCTTATTAACATGGCTAGTATGGGTCTCATCATGAGCATCAAGGTACATGGACAGGAGGTAGACGATGACCTTCCTGATCCAGTAGCACGTCCGAGAGTGCAGGTGCTTCAGGATGGGGGGATAGCTGAAGAGCAGCCGACAGGCATTTCCCGTTGGGCTCGCAGTCTGCGAGAATCAAAGCCAGCGAAGCTGATCCAATCAAGCAAGTCCCCGAAGGATGCTAAGAATAGTGTGAGCCAAAAGGATTCGGAGTAGACAGCTCCACACAGAAGAATAGACACACTTTAGAATGGACTGTGGATCTCCAATAGATCGGCAGCCAGGACGAGGTGTGTTTTTTGTACGGAAGTCGTATCGTAGAATGATCGTAGAATTTAATAGATTGCTAGGTTTAATCTCTCTCTCACCGGACATACTGATAGACATGATAGAGTTCGGGGAGGGCATTGAGATGAGTAGAAGCGGATGGAGACAATTAGCCATGCTAGTCATGTGCTTGATGATATGGATTATGTCGTGGGAAGGTCAGAAGGTGGATGCTGCGGTACCCGGGTGGATTCAACAATCCGATGCCATTCCACAAGCATCCATCAGACTCAGAATCCTGGCGAATTCCGACCAACCAAGTGACCAGCTGTTGAAGCTGCAGATTCGTGATGCTGTAGTTCAAGAGATGAACACATGGGTCTCGGAGCTGGATCAGCCGCAGAGTCTCCAGGAAGCGCGTCGGATGGTGCGTTCCCGTCTTCCTGAGATTGAAGCAACGGTGGGTGAGCAGCTTGCCCTGCGGAATGTGAATTATACATACAATGTTGAGCTCGGCAATGTTCCGTTTCCGAACAAGTGGTATGGTAATAGACTGTATCCGGCAGGCGACTACGAAGCTGTAAGAATCACGTTGGGCTCAGGCCAGGGACAGAATTGGTGGTGTGTGCTGTTCCCGCCACTCTGCTTCGTCGGGGCAGCAACGGGCGAAGGAAATACCGCAGCGGCGGCAGCAGCAGTGGGTGATGCCCCGTCACCGGTAACGGCTGGCGAGGAGCCGGAGGTTCGCTTCTTCCTGTGGGATATGCTAGTGAAGGGCTGGAACTGGTTAAGTAACTTGTTCGCCTGAACGATCTTTCCTGTACATGTATCCCTCAATGCACAGTAAGACCCTGTCTACGGATACAGGGATTGAATATGATATAATAGATCATAACAGGCATGCTAAGTATGGATGCGAGCCATGATTATACAGTATAGGATGAACTCATATGAATGATGAACGTGTGCCTGTGACAGGCTCACTACCAAGTAGAGCTGACCAGCGGGTGGAGACCCGCTACTGGTCGTTGAGCAGTACACCGCGACTCAGCGGAGATGATCTGCCAGTCGCAACGGATGAACCTTATGTTCCGGATGCGAAGACAGGTGCTCAGGTAATGGAGACTACAGCGGATATTGCTGCTTTTCAGGAGGCAGCTGCTCTTCTCCGCCATGGAAAGACGGTGGCATTTCCGACCGAGACCGTATACGGTCTGGGAGCGGATGCCCGTAATGATCAAGCTGTATCCTCTATTTTTAAGGCCAAAGGCCGACCCTCGGACAACCCACTTATTGTGCACATAGCTGACCGTGCTCAGCTTGATGAGCTCGTTGAGCATGTTGATGAGCTGGCGGAGCAGCTGATACGGGAATTTTGGCCTGGACCGTTAACGCTGGTGCTGCCTGTGAGAGCTGGAGTGCTATCGGCCCGGGTCACGGCAGGTCTGAATACGGTAGCGGTTCGTATGCCGGATCATGCAGTGGCCTTGCGCCTGCTGGCTGAGGCTGCATGCCCGGTAGCGGCTCCCAGCGCCAATCTGTCCGGTAGACCTAGTCCGACGACGGCTGCTCACGTGTTAGAGGATCTTGGTGGGCGTATTGATGGTATCCTCGATGCTGGCCCAACGGGGGTAGGTGTGGAGTCAACAGTCGTTGAGACAAGTCCAGATGGGAAGGTCACGATTCTTCGCCCAGGTGGCATTACTGCTGAGCAGTTAATGGCTGTCTCTGGTGTGAAGGCTGTCTTGGTGGACCCCGGGTTGAAGGAAGCAGCTAATGCTACTGATGGACTTACAGCACCGCGTTCCCCAGGGGTCAAATATACGCATTATGCTCCGCGCGGTACCATGTACATCGTAGAGGGCGGCTCAGTGGACGTCGTAGCTGCACGAATCCGCACAGAGCTGGCGAAGGCAACGGAGAGCCACAAGCGTGCAGCTGTGCTTGCTTATGATGAGCATCTCGCAGCTTATCCACATCCATGTGTCTATTCGCTGGGGAGTCTTGCTGCGCCAGAGCAGGCGGCTCAGAGGCTCTACTCCCTCCTTCGTCGCTGTGATGAAGAAGGGGTGGACCTCATTCTGGCGGAAGCATGCCCCCTCAAGGGCATGGGAGCAGCTGTCATGAATCGTATGCTGAAGGCCGCAGGGAACCGAATCATTCACACAGGGAATTAGACGAGCTTGGTATGAAGTCCCCCTTGTCCGCATATCGTGTACAAGATTGATAATGTACATGGGGGAATGTGGATGCAGGAATTTGCAGCTCATACAGGGCAGTTCATGACCATTTTGATGATGGCTTTGGCACTTGGCATGGATGCCATGTCGCTTGGTGTTGGGGTCGGTATGAGAGGAATTCGATTTCTCGATGTGCTTCGGATTAGTACGGTAATTGCATTATTTCATATCATTATGCCACTACTGGGGATGTTCACCGGTCAATATATGAGCGCGATTCTGGGTCAGGTTACGGTCTATGTGGCTGGTGGGCTGCTTATCCTGCTTGGCGGACATATGATCTATAATGCTATACGTGGGGAAGGTATCCCCATGCTCGATTACCGTTCCACCCTTGGGATGGTGCTATTCGCGTTGGGGGTGAGCATAGACTCCTTTTCGGCAGGTATTTCACTTGGAATGTTCAACAGTGATCTAGCGCTGACGGTCATTACCTTCGGGATATGTGGAGGCGCGATGTCCATGCTCGGTTTGCTTCTGGGACGCAAGGCTAGTATACAGCTAGGAGCCTATGGAGAAATGGTCGGAGGTACGATACTATTGACCTTTGGCTTTATGTTTATTTTTTAGTTGCTTACGGTATTGGGAGGCTGATCGCTATGAAGCATATTTTGTTTGTCTGCACAGGTAATACTTGCCGTAGCCCTATGGCAGAGGCAATGCTACGTAAAATATCAGCTGAACGAAAGCTGGATCTGGAGGTTCGCTCCGCTGGCGTGGCTGCAATGGATGGAGCTACGATATCCCGTCATGCGAAGGCTGTGCTGGAGGATCATGATATCTATGAGGAATTTCGATCATCCTCGCTGAATCCGGAATTGATGAACTGGGCAGAATTGATCCTGACCTTGACCCAGGGACATAAGCAGCATGTGCTGCAGCGATTCCCACAATCGGCAGGGAAAGTATTTACCTTGAAGGAATACGTCGAGGATGATGAGCGAGTGCTACGTGATCTGCAGGAGATGGACGAGTTAGCTGCCTCCTTGGAGCTTGCAGCCGCTTTAGGGCAGGAGCTGTCGATGGAGCAGCGTGAAAAGATCATCGAGTTGCGACAGCGCATTCCAAGCTTTGATATCTCCGATCCGTTCGGCGGCTCAAGGGATGATTATGAGGTGGCTGCTGCCGAGATTCGGACGGCCCTGCATCGACTGGTGGACAAGCTTACTAGGGGATAGGGAGCACTGGGGATTGTGCATGAAAGAAATGAACATTTTCCAATGAAAACTGCTACTCCAATGTTGATTTCCGCTTGCAGATGAATTATGATGTTCATGAGTTAAGAGAGTCTGGTGTAACTGGCGACAAAAGTGGGCTGAACCACGATGGAGCACCAGATATACGGCCGGTCGCCTGGGCAAAAGAGCAACGCTGCGTAGCAGTAGACTG
The DNA here is from genome assembly GCF_000377505.1 of Paenibacillus massiliensis 2301065 = DSM 16942. Lineage (GTDB taxonomy): Bacteria > Bacillota > Bacilli > Paenibacillales > Paenibacillaceae > Paenibacillus > Paenibacillus massiliensis. The sequence continues at coordinate 556,855 of NZ_KB898186.1, forward strand.
CTCTTTTTTTCATTTTTTTAAGCTTCAACTCCTTCCTTTGTTGCTCAAGTATTTGAATTTTATGAATTGCAAAGTCAATAATCCGCTATAATGAAGACGATAGAATGTCAACGGAGAAGCCGGATTTATTGGGCAGGATAGGGAGGAGCGCGGAATGGGCAATGTGAAGCATATAGAGGAGCTACAGGCTGCGGTATCTGGCATTGTACGCGAGCTGGTGGAGGCTGCTCATCTGGGGCCAGGTCATCTGCTGGTCGTGGGCGCAAGTACTAGCGAAGTGGTGGGACAGCGAATTGGAACCTCTGGTGCGCTTGAGGTAGCGAAGCAGCTGCTGGCAGGAATTGAAGAAGTCCGCTTGGAGGTTGGCTTCGCTGTTGCTTATCAGTGCTGCGAGCATCTCAACCGGGCCTTGGTGCTGGAGCGTGAGGTCCTGGAGCGAATGGGCTTCAATGAAGTGGGGGCTGTCCCCGTACCAACGGCAGGTGGGTCCATGGCAGCCGCGGCTTATCAATTGATGCAGCAGCCTTGCTTGGCTGAGCGCATTCAGGCGCATGCGGGCCTGGACATTGGCGAGACTCTCATCGGGATGCACTTGCGAAGAGTGGCGGTGCCTTACAGACCATCACTTCGTTATGTGGGACAGGCGCGTGTGACGGCAGCCTTCACCCGTCCTCCTCTTATTGGCGGAGAGCGAGCTGTGTACAAGGTCTTGGGCGAGACGGATACAAGTGGAAACTGTGACTGAATCCTATGCCTTAATGCAGTGCCATGAATGCCGTTATTTAATGTTTTAATGCCATTCTATGATGCAATGTCGTTATTGATGTAGTAACGGGTATGGATGCTATCTGATGTAATTTATTCTAAAATGATTATAAAATCGCAGGGAGGATTATCTATCATGATGGAACATTTGCGTAAGAACGATCCGGCTGTACTGGAAGCTATGGGACTGGAATTGAAGCGTCAGCAGAACAATATCGAGCTGATTGCATCCGAAAATATTGTTAGTGAAGCGGTCATTGAAGCTATGGGCTCAGTGCTCACCAATAAATATGCCGAAGGCTACCCAGGCAAAAGATACTACGGCGGCTGTGAGCATGTAGATATCGTGGAGGACATCGCGCGTGACCGTGCCAAGGAACTGTTCGGCGCCGAGCATGCCAATGTTCAGCCGCATTCCGGTGCACAGGCGAATATGGCCGTGTATCTGGCAGCGTTGAAGCCTGGGGACACCGTTCTGGGTATGAATCTGGCTCATGGTGGTCACCTGACACATGGTAGTCCAGTTAATGCTTCAGGATTGCTGTATAATTTCGCGGCCTATGGAGTTCGTGAGGATAACTTCCTGATTGATTATGATGAAGTACGCAAGGCTGCCTTCAAGCATCGTCCTCGTCTGATCGTTGCTGGAGCGAGTGCTTATCCACGCACGATTGATTTTGAGGCTTTTGCATCCATTGCTAATGATGTAGGTGCTTTGTTCATGGTGGATATGGCTCATATCGCAGGTCTGGTTGCAGCTGGATTGCACCCGAATCCGGTTCCGCATGCCCAATTTGTAACTACAACAACTCACAAGACCCTCCGTGGACCACGCGGTGGTATGATTCTGACTCGCAAATCCTGGGCCCAAGCTATTGATAAGGCTGTATTCCCTGGTTCCCAAGGTGGACCGTTAATGCACGTGATCGCTTCCAAGGCAGTAGCCTTCGGAGAGGCACTCGATCCCTCCTTTAAGGAATATGCGCAGCAGGTTGTGCGTAATGCACAGGTACTGGCTGAGACTCTTGTCAAAGAAGGCATCAATATCGTATCGGGCGGCACGGACAATCACCTCATGCTGATTGATACGCGCAATCTGAACATTACAGGTAAAGATGCGGAACATGTACTGGATTCCATTGGGATTACAGTGAACAAGAACGCGATCCCATTTGACCCGACTAGTCCGTTCATTACGAGTGGTATTCGGATCGGTACGCCAGCTGCTACCTCTCGTGGCATGAAGGAAGATGCCATGCTAGAGATCGGCAGCATCATTGCAGGTACGCTCAAGAATGCGAAGGATGAGACTAAGCTGGGCGAGCTGCGCGCACGTGTTACCCGTTTGACTGATCAGTATCCAATCTATCCAAGTGTGCAGTACTAATATCCAGGTGTGAGATTTTAATCGAATAGAGCAAGTATACAAGCGTAAGGATTCGCGGTCATATACCGCGTAATTCCTTGCGCTTTTTTGTCGTTGTACTGTCCTGTCCTGCGAGATAAATGTAATCGTGTCATCTCATTGAGTAAGCTTAAATATGTAATTTTTGGGTAATTAACAAAATAGATATGGTGTGCAAGGGTATTCATTTTATAGCAAAGGAGCGGATGATATTGAATCGACAGGGTTCAGCACTTATGAGACAGCTTGTTTTTGTCGGTCCGATGATGATATTTTTCGTGTCCATTGTAGTGGTCCCCTTCGTATTGGGGCTGTACTACTCCATGACAGACTGGGATGGAGTATCGCAGCACAACCGCTGGCTAGGATGGGATAATTATGTTCACATTCTGACGAAGGACCCTGATTTTCGAAATGCATTCTGGTTCACCGTACGCTTTACCTTATGTGGTGTCGTATTGACCAATGTGCTAGGCTTTCTACTGGCCTTCTTCTTGACCAGGCCCTTGCGAACACGCCTTGCGCTCAGGACAGTTTTCTTTATGCCGAATATGATTGGCGGGTTGCTGCTCGGCTTTATCTGGCAGTTCATATTCGTGAGAGGATTCTCAGCGGTAGGAGAAGCTACAGGCTGGTCCTTTTTCACTCTACCGTGGCTTGGTGATGCATCAACGGCCTTCTGGGGCACGGTCATCGTATTCGTGTGGCAATATGCAGGCTATCTGATGGTGATCTACATATCTTCGCTAAGTAATATACCTCAATCATTGCTGGAATCCGCTCAGATGGATGGTGCAGGCCGTATGCAGGTGCTGCGCAAGATTATTATTCCGCTGATCATGCCTGCGGTGACGGTCTGTCTGTTTCTTGCGATCTCCTGGTCGTTCAAGGTATTTGAATTGAATCTGGCGCTTACCAAGGGCGGACCGTACAAATCAACAGAATCCGTAGCGCTGGACATATATAATGAAGCTTTTACCAATAATCGTCTCGGTCTTGGGACGGCCAAGGCTATGATTTTTTTCGTGATTGTCGCGATCATTACACTCATTCAGGTGCGCATGACCAAGCAGAGGGAGGTTGAAATGTAAGATGGAGCATACATCAAGCAAGTATCGTTTAAGCACATTTGCCGCTGAATTGATTCTGATCCTGATTGCATTGATCTTCCTGATCCCTTTCTATTTTCTGCTGGTGAATTCGGTGAAGCCGTTCGGGGAGATATTGTCTGATGCAGCCTCCTGGCCTGCCTCCTTCCAATGGAGCAATTATGTGCAGGCTTGGCGGGCCATAGAGTTTCCAAAAGCTTTTATGAACTCGCTCATCGTAACACTTGTCAGTAATGTGCTGCTGCTGCTGATCAGTTCGATGGCTGCTTATCAGATGGTCAGACACGATACGGTATTTAACCGCATATTATTCGTGATTCTGGTGGCGGCCATGGTCGTACCGTTCCAGTCTATTATGCTGCCGCTGATGGAAGTGACGAATGTGCTGGGCCTTAATAACAGCCTGCTGGGCTTGATTATCTGTTATCTGGGCTTCGGTACATCCTTGTCCGTGTTCCTGTTTCATGGCTTCATCAAGTCCGTTCCACTGGAGATTGAACAGGCGGCTCGCGTGGATGGCACTTCCCGCTACGGTGTATTCTTCCGTATCGTCTGTCCGTTGCTACAGCCAATGTTCGTGACCGTACTCATCCTTAATACGCTCTGGATCTGGAATGACTATTTGATGCCTTCGCTGATTCTGTCTGACCCGGATCTGAATACAATTCCGATTGCAACCTATATGCTGTTCGGTCAATTTACCAAGCAGTGGGATCTGGCCTTGCCCGCACTTGTGCTCGGGATTGCTCCTGTCGTTATCTTCTTTCTGTCGATGCAAAAATATATCGTATCCGGCATTGCAGCCGGTGCGGTAAAGGGTTAAGGGGTGAGAGCATGCTTGGACGCCGAAGATTCAGTCGCATATTCAGTCGAAAATCCATAAGCTTCCCCCTCCTGCTTGTCCTTGTACTGTTGCTTATGACTAGCTGCAGCAATGGAGCACAGGAAAGTACGGATTCCAAGACGATTCACATCTACCAGTTCAAGGTCGAGATCTCTGAGCCGCTGAAGGCGATGGTAGCCGAGTACGAGAAGGAGCACCCTGGCATTAAGGTCGAGGTGCTGTCTGTGGGAGGCGGTATGGATTACGCAGCTTCTTTGAAGGCAAAGTTCTCATCTGGTGATGAGCCTGATATCTTTACCAATGAAGGGTATCAGGATATGGAGACGTGGTTCGAATATCTTGAGGATTTATCCGACCAGCCATGGGTGAATGAGCTTGATGATTTCGCGAAGCGGCCCATGACGAAGGATGGCAAGCTATATGGGCAGCCGATGAATCTGGAAGGATTCGGCTTCATTTATAATAGGGACCTGTTCGAGCAGGCAGGGATTACGGATCTCCCACAGACCTTAACGGAGTTGAGGCAGGTAGCACAGCGTCTGGAGGAGCAAGGAATCATTCCATTTGCCAATGCTTATCAAGAATATTGGGTGCTTGGCAATCATTTGGCGAACATTCCATTCTCCAGACAGGAGGAGCCTGAGCGATTCATTGAAGAGCTTGATGCCCAGACGAACCGCATCCCAGGAAATCCGGTGTTCGACGACTGGGTACAGCTGATGGACCTGATGCTGGAGTATAGTAATCCCTATCCACTGACGACCGATTACAATACACAGGTGACGCTGTTCGCAACGGGGCAGGCGGCGATGATGCCACAAGGGAACTGGACCCAGCCTCAGATTGACGGGATTAATCCGGATCTCAACATCGGCATTCTACCGACACCGGTCAATGATGATCCTGCATTAGCTGATTACCTGGCCGTCGGCGTTCCAGCGAATTGGGTGGTCAACAAGAACTCACCAGTGAAGGAAGAGGCCAAAGATTTTCTGAATTGGATGGTCACCTCAGACACGGGGAAAAGATACATCACAGAGGAGTTCAAATTCGTACCTGCCTTCCAGAGCATCAAGACCAGCCCGGACATCGTAGGTGACCTCGGTGCCGAGATTATTCGCCGCGTAGAGGAAGACAAGGTGCTAAGCTGGAACTTCTCACGTTTTCCCAAAGGCTTGAATCATGATCTTAGCAGTATTATGCAGGCCTATATCGCAGGCGCGATCACCAAAGAAGATATGATGCAGCAATTCCAAGAGGCATGGGATAATCTGAAATTCAGATAGTCAGATGAGGGAGTCTTCGTCCGAAAGGCGAGGGCTCTTTCATTTCTCTAATTCGTTACCACAGGCAGGTGTTAAAAGCGGCAAGGAATGATATAATATACGAGATTTGTGGATCGATAGCACCTATAGTTGGGCAATGAAAGAATATAGACCCTCACTGCATTATACGATTGCTTAGAATTTGAAATAATAATGAACGTATAGTGGAGTACATGCGATTACAGCAAGCTGCAATCACCTGTGGTCTATACGCGAGACTACAGTGTGCTAAGGAAATGAAGTAGGATACCGGAGGGACTTAATATGGGTAAACTGGTGATATGCGATCACCCATTAATTCAACACAAGCTGACCTTCATTCGTGATGTGCGCACGAATACAAAAGACTTTCGTGAATTGGTCGATGAAGTAGCGACGCTGATGGCTTATGAGATTACACGTGACATTCCACTGGAGAGCATTGTGGTACAGACCCCTGTGGCAGAGACGGAAGGCAAAGTCATTTCCGGGCGTATGCTCGGTCTGATTCCGATCCTGCGAGCAGGACTAGGGATGCTGGATGGCGTAGTGAAGCTGCTCCCTGCGGCCAAGGTAGGTCATGTCGGGCTGTTCCGTGATCCGGAGACACTTCAGCCTGTTGAATATTATACGAAGCTGCCGACCGATGTAACTGAGCGTGAGTTGATTGTCATCGACCCGATGCTCGCTACGGGAGGCTCAGCAATTGCAGCGATTGATGTGCTCAAGAAGCGTGGCTGCACGCAGATTAAAATGATGAACCTGATTGCAGCTCCCGAAGGCGTCAAAGCCGTTCAGGATGCACACCCTGATGTGGACATCTATGTAGCTGCACTGGACGAGCGTCTGGACAGTCATGGATATATTATTCCTGGACTGGGAGATGCCGGAGACCGACTCTACGGTACCAAGTAAAGCCAGCAAGCAGGAAGTTTGCAGTTGGGTTGGGAAGTATTCATAATGTAATTCATGGAAGTATCTATTATAAGCAGATGATTTGGCCCCGGACACATGAGCATACCATTGTTACCGGGGCCATGCTTTAATGTGAAAAGGAGCTTAATCATGTCCAAGATTAAAGTAATGACGATTTTTGGAGTACGGCCAGAAGCGATCAAGATGGCCCCGCTTATTCTGGAGCTGGAGCGCCATCCCGAGCATATTGAATCCATCGTGTGCGTAACTGCTCAGCATCGTCAAATGCTGGATCAGGTGCTGGAGGTATTCAACATCCACCCGGATTACGATCTGGATGTTATGAAGGACCGGCAGACCTTGAACGAAATCTCCATTAGAGTGCTGCAGGGTCTGGAGCCTGTGCTTCGGAAAGCCAAGCCAGATATCGTACTGGTGCATGGAGATACGCTTACGACGTTCTTAGCTAGTTATGCGGCCTTTATGCAGCAGATTCAGGTCGGCCATGTCGAAGCAGGGCTACGGACCTGGAATAAGCTCTCTCCATACCCAGAGGAGATGAATCGTCAGCTGACGGGCGTGTTATCGGATCTACACTTTTCTCCTACGGATTTGTCAGCAGGGAACCTTCGGAAGGAGAATAAACTGGAAGAAAATATCTACGTAACTGGAAATACAGTTACGGATGTTTTCCAGTATACTGTGCGTGAGGACTATACGCATCCGGTGCTTGAATGGGCACAAGGCAAGCGTCTGATTCTCATGACCGCGCATCGTCGCGAATCACAGGGAGAGCCACATCGCAACATTTTCCGGGCTGTGAAGCGCATTGCGGATGAGTTCGAGGATGTAGCTATTGTCTATCCGGTCCATCCAAGCCCTGCTGTGAAGGAGCCTGCATTCGAGATCCTTGGGAACCACCCACGTATTCGCCTGATTGATCCATTGGATGTAGTGGATCTGCACAATTTCTATCCGCATACTCATTTGATTCTGACAGACTCTGGCGGATTACAGGAAGAAGCGCCTTCCTATGGTGTGCCTGTACTGGTATTGCGAGATACAACTGAGCGTCCAGAGGGGATTGAGGCCGGTACGCTTGAGCTTGTTGGGACTGACGAAGAGAAAGTCTATACGCGTGCACGTGCTCTCCTGACGGACAAAGGGTTATATGAAACGATGAGCAAGGCTGCAAATCCATACGGAGACGGAAAAGCTTCGGTTAGAATTGTCAATGCGATTCTTCACCATTTCGGAGTCAAAGCGGAGCGTCCGGAAGAGTTTCACAGAATGTTCACAAAGTAGTTGTATTCGATATTATACAAGCCGTACAGTTAGCATACAGTTCAACTGTACGGTTTGTAAGGAATTTTGCCCTTTTTAGGGGGAGTTTCCACCCGTTTTTTTCCCACTGGAAAGCCATTAGCATTCAATTGACAAAGTGTCTTATATTTAAGTAAAATGGACTGGAATTACAGGGGTGACACGAAAATGGTCAAGCAAGCCAAGCCCAAGGACTCGGGAAATGTTTGGAAGGCCGCTAGCGTGGTCAGTGTTCTTGGCGTGAATCTAGTCGTATGTGTGTATGGCGGATTTCTCATCGGAAACTGGCTCGGGAATCGTTTCGGACATCTTGGGATTTGGATTGCCGTAAGCGTTATCGTAGGCTTGGTTGCAGGTATCTCAAATGTCGCTCTTGTCATAAGAAAGGTACTGAGGGACAATAATGAGTGAGACAAATCGATTTCAAAGAGCGCTTTGGGTGGTCGCATTGTTCTTTATTGCGCTTTGTTTCCTTGTATCAGCACTAATGCCCCACCACCGTGATGTTGGTCACGGACTAGTCTTAGGAACTATTGTAAGCTGTCTAAATGTGTTTCATATGTCTTTCAAGACACGAAAGGTTCTGGATGCTGCAGCAGGTGAATCACGCAAAAAGGTATTTGGGACCGGGTTTATTTTTCGAGCCGCAACCTCCATACTGGCCATGGTGCTGGCATTGGAATTTCCGTGGTATTTTAACGAAATTGCCGTAGCGGCAAGCCTTGTGTCCGGGCATCTTGCATTGCTGGTGATTGCCATCATCTTCTCTCTGAGAGAAGACCAGAAGCACCACTGAGAAAGGAGGGAGAAAAACATGCACGAATCACCGATCATTGAGCTTGGAGGATTACATATCGACTTGTCGATTGTATTGATGCTCATTGTTACCAGTACGATTGTATTTGTCCTTGCCCTCCTTGCAACTCGCAATTTGTCTGTAGAGAATCCAGGGAAATTGCAAAATTTCATGGAATGGGTCGTAGAATTCGTTCAAGGCCTGATTTCCAGTACAATGGATCTCAAGAAAGGTAGACCGTTCCTGTCCCTGGGGATGACGCTCATTATGTTCATCTTCGTCGGGAATATGCTGGGCTTGCCCTTCGGGATCGTAACCTCGTATGACTCGGCTGAAGCGGCTACTATTTTCAGTAAGCCACTGCTGAGCGTTCAGGAGGTGTTCCACTCTGCGGCACCAGGCTCACACCCACATGCAGCTGTAGCATGGTGGAAGTCACCAACAGCTGACTTGAGCGTAACCCTGGGACTGGCTCTAATCGTCTTTGCCATCGTTCACTTTATGGGGATGACACGCAATACCAAGGCATACTTTAAGCACTATGTGCAGCCATTTCCGCTGTTCCTGCCGATTAACCTGATTGAGAACATTTCCAAGCCACTAACACATGGTATTCGTCTTTATGCGAATATTTTCGCAGGGGAGGTACTGATCTCTGTTATCCTGCAAATGTCGGCTCTGGGTATCGGCGGATATATCGCTTCAGTAGCCGGATTGATTGCATGGCAAGGCTTCAGTATTTTCATTGGCTCGATTCAGGCGTTTGTCTTTACAATTCTGACCTTTGTGTATCTGTCGCAAACGATTGATACGCATGAGGATCACTAGGTTTCAACGTTAAGTATTGAAGCTAGCTTCACACTTAACTGTATATAATTAATTTTAAAATACACGTATTTGAGGGAGGATTTTTTCAATGGGAGTTTGGGCATTATTGGCAGCAGCTATCGTAGTAGGTCTGGGTGCGCTTGGAGCATCCATCGGTAACGGTCTGATCATCAGTAAAACAGTTGAAGGTATCGCTCGTCAGCCGGAAGCTAAGTCTTCCCTGCAAACGGTAATGTTCATCGGCGTTGGTCTGGTTGAGGTACTGCCTTTGATCGGTGTAGTACTCGCGTTCATTTTCTACGCAGCAGCTTAATTCATGATATATAAGGTTTGGCGGGGAAGGCACAGCCATCCGCGCCTTCTTTGTTGGATATCATCAATGAGAATTATGGAATAGGCGTTCACCGGAAAGGAGTGACTTCAATTGCATTTTGAATGGACATCCCTCGTGCTTGCTCTGATTGCCTTCGGGATTTTATATTGGTTGCTTGACCGTTATGCATTTGGACCGCTGTTCTCCATCATGGAGAAACGGCGTGAACTGGTTCAGCGTCAAATGAAGGAAGCGGCAGAAACACGTGAGCAAGCTACGGCTTATGTAGAGGAGCAAAAACAAGCACTGCAACAGGCTCGTCAGGAAGCTTATGAAATCTTGGAGCAATCCAAGCAGACAGGTACGAGACAGGCAGAGCAAATCATTGGCGAAGCTCGTGAAGAAGCTACTCGTCTGAAGGACGAAGCTGTTCGCGATATCGAGAATGAGCGTAACAAAGCAGTGGCCACTCTGCGTAATGAAGTGGGCAGAGCCTCTGTACAGATTGCTTCCAAGCTGATTCAAAAAGAAGTGAATGAGAGCCAAGTTCAAGAAGAGCTTGTGGACAAATACCTTAAAGAGGTAGGAGGCAGAGCATGAACCGTGACTCAGTAGTTGCTAAGCGGTATGCTAAAGCCTTGTACGAAGTAGCAGAGCAGCAAGGCCGGGTCATCGAAACGGAAGACGAACTTAGAGCTTTCGTAAAAGCTGTCTCGGGCGACAAGCAAATACTGAGCTTCATCAATTCTCCCAACATTACTGAAGCGGTCAAGCTGCAAGTGCTGGCTGAGAGCTTTCAGGGCAAGTTGTCGGCTCCTGTGATCAATACGATCAAGCTGTTGGTGGGTCGGGGCAGAGCCAATCTGTTCGAAGAACTCCTGCAGGGCTATCTGGAGACTGAGGGAGAGAAGCTTGGACTAGCTGACGCTACGGTCTATTCTGCATATGCACTCAATGATGCGGAGAAGGCGGAAGTATCCGCTCTGTTCGGAGCCCGTGTGAACAAGAAGATTCGTGTGGAAAATGTAGTCGATCCAGAGGTGCTTGGTGGTCTGAAGGTCGTCATCGGGGATACGTTGTTTGATGGCAGTCTGGCAGGCAAGCTGGAGCGTCTTGAGAAATCTTTTAACAGACGAGTATAGAAGATAGGGGTGAACCTAGTTGAGTATCAGACCTGAAGAGATCAGTACATTGATCAAGAGTCAGATTGAACAATATAAGACGGATATTGAAGTGGTTGAGGTCGGTACAGTCGTAGAGGTCGGCGACGGGATCGCCCGCGTATACGGACTGGAAAATGTTATGTCCGGAGAGCTCGTTGAGTTCGACAACGGCGTACTGGGCTTGGCCCTTAACGTAGAAGAGAGCAACGTAGGTGTCGTTATTCTCGGAGAATTCATTGACATTCGTGAAGGCGGCCAGGTGAAACGTACAGGCCAGATCATGCAGGTGCCAGTAGGCGAAGCATTGATCGGTCGCGTCGTGAATCCACTGGGTCAGCCAGTAGACGGTAAAGGACCTATCGCAACTACGGAATTCCGTCCAGTTGAGAACCAGGCTCCTGGTGTTATGGCTCGTAAATCCGTACATGAGCCGATGCAAACAGGAATTAAAGCGATTGACGCGATGGTTCCAATCGGTCGTGGTCAGCGTGAGCTCATTATCGGTGACCGTCAGACTGGTAAGACATCTGTTGCAATCGATGCAATCCTGAACCAAAAAGGCAGTGGCATGAAGTGTATCTATGTAGCGATTGGTCAAAAGCAATCCACAGTTGCACAAGTAGTGGAGACACTGCGTCGCAACGGTGCACTGGAATACACAATCGTTGTAACGGCATCAGCTTCTGAGCCGTCTCCATTGCTCTACATTGCACCATATGCTGGCGCAGCTATGGGTGAGTACTTCATGTACAAGGGCGAGCACGTCCTGATCGTATATGATGACCTGACCAAGCAGGCTTCTGCATATCGTGAGCTGTCCCTGTTGCTTCGTCGCCCACCAGGTCGGGAAGCTTATCCGGGGGATGTATTCTACCTTCACTCTCGTTTGCTAGAGCGTGCAGCGAAGTTGAACGATGAGCTTGGCGGTGGCTCCATGACGGCGTTGCCGTTCATTGAGACGCAAGCTTCTGACGTATCAGCTTACATTCCTACGAACGTAATCTCCATCACGGATGGTCAAATATTCCTGGAGTCTGAGTTGTTCTATTCCGGTCAACGTCCGGCGATCAACGTGGGTATTTCCGTATCCCGTGTCGGTGGCTCCGCTCAGATCAAAGCCATGAAGAAGGTAGCAGGCTCCCTGCGTCTGGATCTGGCTCAATATCGTGAGCTTCAAGCGTTCTCCCAGTTCGGCTCCGATCTGGATAAGTCCACCAAGGCCCGTCTGGACCGAGGTGCACGCATGATGGAAATTCTGAAGCAAGGTGTTAACCAACCACTGGCGGTTGAGCTTCAGGTTGTCAGTCTCTATACAGCAGTAAAAGGATATCTCGATGACATCCCTGTAGCGGATGTTAGAAGATTCGAGAAGGAATTCCTGTTGTTCATGCAATCCTCTCATGATGCAATTCTTCAATCCATTCGTGATACGAAGGATCTTGTTGCAGATAACGAAGCTGCATTGAAGGCTGCTATTGAGCAGTTCAAAAAATCGTTTGCCACTTCGGTCTAATCATTATCATTGAACCATGGCTGCGTTAGATCATTGCTCTAATGAATACGCTCTGGGTGTACTCCGGAGCTGTAAATAGCTTGAGTAAGCTCCGATTCGACTGGAGTGCGAATCGACAGCATACAATACTGCTTTGACGGAATCATCACCTGGATATATGAATCCGAGAGAGTGCATGACTTCGTCAAAGCATAGCGAGTCTTTACGAAGTGACTTTGACTCCGTCAAAGCCTAGTAGATGCTTACGAGTAACTTTGACTCCGTCAAAGTTTAGCAAGATGCTTACGAAGTAGCTTTGACTTCGTCAAAGCTTGAAGGTGGTGAAATCATGGCAAAAGGTATGCGCGAGATTAAACGCCAGATCAAGAGTGTTCAGAATACGAAGCAGATCACCAAGGCAATGGAGATGGTAGCAGCTGCCAAGCTCAGAAGAGCGCAAGAGAAGGCAGATGCGGCACGTCCTTATGCTGAGAAGCTAAAAGAAGTAGTTGAAAGTATCGCGACTGGACAGAATGATGTGCAGCATCCGATGCTGCAGAGCAGACCTGTCAAGAAATCAGCTTATCTGGTGATTACTTCGGATGCTGGCCTCACAGGTGGCTATAACGCCAATATCCTGCGCCAAGTCACAACTACGCTGGCTGAACGTCATCAGTCCAAGGACGAATACGAGCTGTTCGTGATCGGACGTAAAGGAAGAGACTTCTTTACCAGACGTGGTCAAGTGCTGCAGGATGTCGTTACAGACCTGTCTGACTCTCCAGTGTTCGCAGATATTAAGGCGATTGCCCACAAAGCGGTTCATGGCTTCGAGCTGAGTCAATATGATGAGCTATATGTATGCTATAACCGTTTTGTTAATGCATTGACCCAAATTCCTACTGTAGAACGTCTTCTGCCAATGGCAACTCCAGAAGCTACCCAGTCAGCTGAGCGAATAGATTATGAGTATGAGCCTTCTGCTGCTGGCGTGCTTGAGGTACTGTTGCCTCGTTATGCAGAGACGCTGATTTATGGTGCTTTGCTGGAAGGTAAAGCTAGTGAATTAGGTGCGAAGATGACTGCAATGGGCTCCGCAACGAAGAATGCAACCAAAATGATTAATGAATTGTCACTTACCTATAACCGTGCCCGTCAGGCGGCGATTACGCAAGAAATTACGGAGATCGTGGCTGGGGCTAACGCACAGGTATAACATTCAGGCGAATGAGCGTCTGGTCTAGCCGTAATTATGATTGCGGATAATCCTGAATGCTACGCGCTAAGGTATATAAAATGACGGCTTAACGGCGCAAAAAACAAAGGTAACAGTAGCGGGATTTGCAGCTGTGCAAGCATGTAGGAGGGAAACAGGAAGATGAACAAAGGACGTGTTGTGAGCATCATGGGTCCGGTAGTCGACGTTGAATTCGAACGTGGTCACCTTCCAGAAATTCTTAATGCAATCACGATCCAAGCAGAGATAGAGGGCGGTCGCAAGGTTGATCTGACCCTGGAAGCTTCCAAGCATTTGGGTGATAATCGCGTACGTTGTATCGCGATGTCATCTACGGATGGTCTCGTGCGCGGATTAGATGCAGTCGATACGGGGGCGCCAATTGCGGTGCCTGTTGGTGAAGTAACTCTTGGACGTGTATTTAACGTACTGGGTGCACCAATTGATGAAGCGGGAGATCTATCCGATGCGACCCGTAATCCGATCCACCGCAAAGCACCTTCATTTGATGAACTGACTACCCAGGCAGAAATGCTGGAGACAGGTATCAAGGTTATTGACCTGCTGGCTCCTTACGCAAAGGGTGGTAAGGTTGGTCTCTTCGGTGGTGCGGGTGTAGGTAAGACGGTTACCATTCAGGAGCTTATCAACAACATCGCACAGGAGCACGGTGGTATTTCTGTATTTGCAGGTGTGGGCGAGCGGACTCGTGAAGGTAATGACCTGTATCATGAAATGAAGGATTCCGGTGTAATTAACAAGACAGCGATGGTATTCGGACAAATGAACGAGCCTCCAGGCGCTCGTCTCCGTGTAGCGTTGACTGGTCTGACGATGGCGGAGTACTTCCGTGATCAAGAAGGCCGTGACGTATTGCTGTTTATTGATAACATCTTCCGTTTCACCCAAGCGGGCTCCGAGGTATCTGCCCTTCTTGGACGTATGCCATCGGCGGTAGGTTACCAGCCAACTCTGGCAACGGAGATGGGACAATTGCAAGAGCGGATCACTTCCACGAAAAAAGGTTCCGTTACTTCCATTCAGGCGATTTACGTGCCTGCGGATGACTATACTGACCCGGCTCCGGCTACGACATTTGCTCACTTGGATGCAACGACCAACTTGGAGCGTAAAATCTCCGAGATGGGTATCTACCCTGCGGTAGATCCACTCGCATCCAGCTCCCGGATTCTGGCACCAGAGGTTGTTGGTGAAGAGCATTACAATGTAGCTCAAGGCGTCAAGCAGATTCTGGCCCGTTATAACGAGCTTCAAGATATTATCGCAATCCTTGGTATGGATGAGCTGAGTGAAGAGGATAAAATGCTGGTAGCACGTGCACGTAAAATTCAGCGTTTCCTGTCCCAGCCATTCCACGTTGCAGAAGCATTCAACGGCATTCCGGGTAAATATGTTCCGGTTAAGGAAACGGTGCGCAGCTTCAAGGAAATTCTTGAGGGCAAGCATGACAATCTGCCGGAGGCGGCATTCCTGTTTGTCGGAACTATTGAAGAAGCAGTCGAGAAGGCCAAGCATCTGTAATGGTGCTTAACCGCACATAGCCTTTAGGTGGGCTGTCTTGCGGACAGCTGTTCAGGAGGGATGGAAGTGAGCACCTTTTTGTTGGAGATTGTAACTCCGGACCGGCAAGTCTATTCCGAGCAAGTGAATGGCTTGAGTGTAAGAGGCGTAGAAGGTGATCTGGGAATATTGCCAGGACACATTCCAATGGTTACTCCACTGCAGATCGCCCCTATGCGTATTAAGACCGGAGGCAATACAGAGGTTATTGCTGTGAACGGCGGATTTGTTGAGGTACGTAAGGAGAAGGTCATCGTTCTGGCTGAAAGTGCAGAGCGAGCTGAAGATATTGATGTGGAGCGTGCTCGTGCCGCAAGAGAGCGTGCAGAGCTGCGTGTCCAAAGCAACCGCACTGACATCGATCATCTGCGTGCAGAGATTGCACTGCAAAAGGCTTTGAACCGTCTGAACGTCTCAGGAGGCGCCAAGAAATAGGTATTTTGAATCAGTTCTCAAAAAAAGCCCGGCAGATGTGACTGTCGGGCTTTTTGATGCATAGGATAGTGCATACCCACTCGGATGTGGAAGTAAGGCGATTATAGGAATCATATTGTCCCGTTTTGGTGAATACTACCAGGAACAAACAGAATTTGTCGAAAAAAAGCAGTTCTTTATGAATTAGGACTAGATTGTTATGCGTTTGCCAAGTATTATAGAGTAGTCAATTAAGCAGGCAAGCAATGTTTAATCTCATTTTGCTGCCCGCTATATATAACAAGAATTAAAAATACAGTATTTATGCAGAGCGCTCCTGTTCATTACAGAAGAGTCTGCGTTACGGGGGTTGAACTATGAGTGATGAGTTGACCCGGCAGCTGAGTCAGGCTGCAAGCGCCAATGGCTTAATATCCATGCTGATTTCTCTTTTATGTATCGGTCTGTCATGGTGGGCGCTCCAGAACTTCAAGCTGGATCTACTGATCAGACACCCTAAGGGACCGCAGGGCAGATTGCTGCATCTATTGTTTGCGATCGTGCTTGGACGCTTCGTGGCTGGTTTCATTTTGGATTACATGTCCTGGAGCCAGATGCTGCGTCATTTGTTTTAAGGGTATACCCTTTGGTTAATCACTTGTAGGCCGGAAGACAGGGATTGTCGAACGCTGACTGGTTCTGAAGGGTAAGCCATCAAAAAACGCTTGAATCCAAGTTTTAAACGATGATATGATGCAAGTTAGTGAGTTCACAATGAAACGCCCGTGATGGGCACGAAAATAGCGGATTACGTTCTTTTTCGGACCGAAAAGGAACACGAACGCGCGGAGGGAAATCATAATGAGCAAATTTATCGTCCGCGGTGGCAACCGATTGGTCGGAACAGTGAAGGTAAGCGGGGCTAAAAATTCCGTTCTTCCGATTATCGCAGCTTCTCTGCTGGGAGAAGAAGGAGAGAGTGTCATTATCGATGCGCCTCCCCTAGATGATGTGATGACGATTAATAAAGTATTGGAATCTCTGGGTGCGAGCGTTACATACCAGAATGAGACCATTCGTGTAGATGCAAAGTCCATTACCTCTTGTGAAGCCCCTTATGAATGGGTCCGTAAAATGCGGGCATCGTTTTTGGTTATGGGGCCTTTGCTTGCGCGTATGGGACATACACGTATCTCGTTGCCAGGCGGCTGCGCCATCGGTACTCGTCCGATTGATCAGCATCTGAAGGGATTTGAAGCGCTTGGCGCCGAGATCAGCATGGGCCAGGGCTATGTAGAGGCTCGTAGTGCAGGACGTCTGCGTGGAGCCAAAATCTATCTGGATGTGGCTAGCGTAGGAGCAACCGAGAACATCATGATGGCAGCGGTGCTCGCCGAAGGTACTACGATCATTGAGAATGCTGCCAAGGAACCGGAAATTGTGGATCTGGCTAACTATCTGAACGGCATGGGCGCCAAGGTTCGTGGGGCGGGTACCGGCATGATCCGCATTGAAGGTGTGGAGAAAATGCATGGCACTCGGCATGTTGTCATTCCGGACCGTATTGAAGCGGGGACCTACATGGCAGCCGCGGCCATTACAGGTGGAGATGTCTATGTAGAAGGCGCAATCTCCGACCATCTGGGCCCAGTCATTGCGAAGCTTGAGGAAATGGGTGTCACGATCCAACCGGATGAGAACGGTATTCGCGTCATCAGCGACAAGCCGCTAAAGGCCGTGGATATCAAGACTCTTCCATACCCTGGCTTCCCAACCGACATGCAGTCCCAGATGATGGCATTGCAGTTGGTGGCCAAGGGCACAAGTGTCATCACGGAGACGGTCTTTGAGAACCGTTTCATGCATGTGGATGAATTCCATCTTATGAATGCAGAGATTAAGGTTGAGGGCAGAACATCCATTATTACGGGTGAGGCTCAGCTGACAGGCGCGAAAGTATGTGCGACGGACCTGCGGGCAGGAGCAGCTTTAATTCTTGCTGGTCTGGTTGCAGAAGGCACAACTGAGGTGTCTGGTGTGCATCATATCGATCGTGGATATGTACATTTGGCCGAGAAGCTCTCCAAGCTCGGAGCGGATATCTATCGTGTAGTAGTTGAAGAGACCAAGAACGAGCCTGCTGCTGAGAGCCTGCTGAAGGAAGAAACCTCTCCTATTTTCAAAGTACAACCTACATTAGCTTAATCAACAGTAACCTGTTTTCACAAGGTTGCACATATAGCCATGGTGCTTACCACTGGCTACGGTCGTCCATCGCATTTGCGGTGGGCGATTTTTTGTTTGTACGTCAACATCGTTGGCCCCGATACTACCTTCGATTCTCTCAAGCAGGCTCTATTTAAGAGTTCTATTTGCTAGATGGTCTTCATAAGATTCAGTATCCGGCAATGCAAGATAGCTGGAGCTTAATCATGGTATGGAGGCTGCACAATATATGAAAGAATATCGAGGCAACACTCGCTGGACTCCGTCGAAGCCCCCTGGACAGGCTGTTCGCCCATGGCTCCCATTAACTGGCGCAGCTGTCTTCTTCGCTTTGGTTCTGGTGATTCCGACGGTGCTAGTTGGCCCTGGGCATGAATGGCCAAATCCACCAGCTACGGATCAGTCGTCAGCTTCCTCTGAAGCTGGTAGACATCCAGTAGGAACGCAGAGTACAGCGTCTCAGGACATTCAAGTGACGGTGCTACTTAGCGCGTCAGGCACTACCGAAACCGTCCTATTAGAAGACTATGTGGCTGGGGTGGTAGCTGCCGAGATGCCAGCTTCGTTTGAAACGGAGGCACTCAAGGCCCAAGCCATTGCTGCACGAACCTTTATCGTAAGGCGTCTGTCCGCACAAGACCGTAGCGGTTCACCTGGTGCAGATGTGACGGATACCATTCAGCATCAGGTCTATCTTTCAGCAGAAGTCCTGAAGAAGGACTGGGAGAATGCTGGAAAAGCGGAAGCTCTCGCAAAAATTCGAAAAGCGGTACAAGACACTAGAGATATTATTATGGTATACGGTGGACGACCGATTACGGCTTCGTTTTTTTCAACAAGCAACGGATACACAGAGAACTCTGAGGATGTGTGGCAAGCCAGAGTACCCTATCTGCGTAGTGTCCCGAGCCCATGGGATCAGAAGATTGCACCTGGTTATCGGAAGACGGTCAGGTTTACAAGGGACGAGCTGATTCAGAAGCTTAACCTCCCGCGAAAGGCCATCGCCACGCTTTCGTCGAACAAGAGTCTCCCGGAAATGCGCACATTATCGAAGACAGCCGGGCATCGCATTGAGAAAATTCGTATAGGAGACGAGGTCTATTCCGGAGTGGAGGTTCGTAGTAGACTAGGACTCCGATCCAGCGAATTTACATGGCAGGAAGACTCGCAGGGCGTTACCATCACTACCTTTGGAAATGGGCATGGAGTGGGGATGAGTCAATGGGGAGCGAATGGCATGGCCAAAGAGGGCTATACGACGACGAAGATTCTTCAACACTACTACACGGGAATCTCCTTCGCTAAGGCTTCGAAACTGTTAACAACCAGGCAGGAAGGATAAATTTTCAAATTTTCTGAGTTTACGAGTATAAAAGAGTTGCACCCGGTAACACTTGTTACTGAGGTGATAATCATGAATGAAGAAAACAAAAACCAGAATCATGAAGACTCTTCCAAAACAAAAATGGGAGAACAAGGCGCACAGTCGTCTTCATGGAGGAAGCTGTTGTCTAAAAGGTGGGTCTATCCTGCAGCCTACATTGCCGCAGCAGCCATTATATTAACTCTCGTGTGGGTCTATCAGGATGGCAGCAAGACACCTCTTCAGCAAGACCCGACCGAAGCACAGCAAGTCTCAGTTGGCGAAGACGTTGGTATGACAGGAGAGCAGGATAGCATGGAAGTCGTCGCTCAGTCGGAGAATATGGTATGGCCTGTAGCGAATGCTACAGAGGTACAAGTCGTGAAGCCGTTTTTTGACACCAATGCCAGTGAAGAAGAACAAGCCTCTGCGATGGTAGAGTATGACCAGACCTTCACAGCTAACACAGGAATTGATCTGGCTCGTGCGGATGATCAGGTATTTGATATCCAGGCAGCTATGAGCGGAAAAGTAACTCGGGTAGAGCAGCATCCACTTATGGGCAGTATTGTGGAGATTACGCATGACAACAATCTCAAGACGGTATACCAAAGCCTTGATCATGTGAAGGTCAAGGAGGGCGATGCCGTCAAGCAACAGGATGTAATTGCGGTAGCTGGACGTAGCGAAATGGAGAAGGATCTCAAGAATCACCTTCATTTCGAGGTTATCCAGGATGGTCAGCCAGTAAATCCAGTGACAGTTCTGCCGAAGCAATAAGCTTTCTAAGCTTGTCCATCAACAAAGTGATATAAATCAATCGCAAGGCCGTATGAAGCGTCATGCATTACCATATCTACGTTCATGCAGGAAAGTCCCCTCACCATGCACACATGATGGTGAGGGGCTTTTTTTTGGAAATGTATAAGTATTCATCACTGTGTTCCTTGATG
This sequence comes from Paenibacillus massiliensis 2301065 = DSM 16942, assembly GCF_000377505.1. Classification (GTDB taxonomy): domain Bacteria; phylum Bacillota; class Bacilli; order Paenibacillales; family Paenibacillaceae; genus Paenibacillus; species Paenibacillus massiliensis. Next base: position 576,889 of record NZ_KB898186.1, read on the forward strand.
CTATTCGCAAAATAAAAGAGCCTCCCGATGCTTGTCACACCGCCAAAGCAAGAATATCTAGGCACGCCACTCATATAATGTACCAAACTATCCACAGTAGGGAGGCGGGAGCGTGCACGATTACATCAAGGAACGGACCATCAAGATCGGTCGCTGTATCGTGGAAACAAGGCATACGGTCCGAACCATCGCCAAGGAATTCGGTGTCTCAAAGAGCACGGTGCATAAGGACCTGACGGAGCGGCTACCTGAAATTAATCCGGACCTAGCGGATCAGGTGAAGCATATTCTCGAATATCATAAATCGATCCGCCATCTGCGGGGAGGAGAGGCGACCAAGATTAAATACAAAAAAACGAGCAGTAAGAAAAGAGACGTGCTGGTGTCAGCCAAATCCTGAAATAATTGAGTGAATTGATAAGGTATAGCTGACAAATCCATTGAATACTTCCCCTGAAGTATGATATGTTAAAAGATGGTACAAGATCGAATTATGACATGTAATACTCGTTTAATACATACAATTGCCGTTTCTTGTCGACATTTTTTAAAATATTACTTTGGGGGCTCTTTATATGATTAGCAAGGACATCGGAATCGATCTCGGCACGGCCAACGTGCTTATACACGTGAAAGGAAAGGGGGTCGTACTTGACGAACCCTCTGTCGTGACGATTGAAAGTGATACCAAGAGGGTCCTTGCTGTCGGTGAAGAAGCCCGGCGGATGGTAGGACGGACACCTGGTAATATCGTAGCGATTCGACCGCTGCGTGATGGTGTTATCGCTGATTTTGAGATTACGGAGGCCATGCTCAAGTACTTTATCAGCCGCGTAGGCGGCAAGAGCTGGTACAGTCATCCGCGCATCTTGATCTGTGCGCCGACGAATATCACTTCTGTTGAGCAGAAGGCGATTCGTCAAGCAGCGGAGCGGAGCGGAGCCAGAGAGGTATTTCTCGAGGAGGAGCCGAAGGCAGCTGCGATTGGCGCAGGTATGGACATTTTTGAGCCTAGCGGCAACATGGTGGTGGACATCGGTGGCGGAACAACAGATGTAGCGGTATTATCTATGGGCGACATCGTGACAGCCTCATCGATCAAGATGGCAGGGGACAAGTTCGATGAAGCCATTATGAAGTCCATCAAAACGAAGTACAAGCTCCTGATTGGGGAGCGCACCTCGGAGGATATCAAGATCGCTATTGGGACAGTGCACCCGCAAGGTAAGCAAGCTGAGATGGATATTCGTGGACGTGACATGGTGACAGGTCTTCCGAAGACCATCACCATCACAGCGGAGGAAGTACAAGATGCTCTGACAGATCCGGTGACGGCTATTGTAGCTGCAGCAAAATCGGTACTGGAGCGGACACCTCCTGAGCTGTCTGCTGATATTATAGATCGTGGCGTAATTCTGACAGGTGGGGGAGCATTGCTTAACGGCTTGGACGAGCTATTGGCTCAAGAGCTGCGCGTACCCGTACTTGTCGCAGAGGACCCAATGCATTGTGTCGTTAAGGGAACTGGAATTATGCTGAATAATCTTGATCAAGTGGTTAAGAAAAAGTTCTGACCTGCCGATAAACAATTGTAGATACATGTGTGACTTTTATCTTTACAAGCGTTGCAAGACGCTTCCACTATAGATTATGCGAGGTGCGCCAGAATGCTAAGAGGATTATACACCGCAACTGCCGGGATGATGACCCAGCAGCGTCGTCATGATACCGTTACGCAGAATATTGCGAATATGAATACTCCCGGATATAAACAGGAATATAGCGTACAACGGGCTTTCCCTGAGGTACTTATTTCCATGATGGGTGGTCATTCCGATAATCCGAACCGTACCATCGGTAGGCTGAATACTGGCGTATTCGCGGAAGAGAGCCTTACCCCGTATGTCGAGGGGATTGTTACAGCAAGCGGACAGGATACGGATTTTGCGTTGGAAGCCAACCTCGAATTGCTGGACCCGACGACGAATGAGCCAATGGCTTTCGACTCCACCGGGAAATTCGTGAATGCAGACGGAGAAGTGACGTACAAGCCACAGGCATTTTTTACCGTCCTTGACGCCAACAACGAATTGCGGTATACCCGAGGGGGGCAATTCAATGTGACTCCAGATGGACAACTGGTAACGTCAACGGGCTTTCGAGTGGCCGATACGAATGGAGAGGCCATTATGGTGACGGGCCCTACCTCGGATTTCAAGGTGAATTCCCGCGGCGAGGTGCTGGATGCGAATGGTCAGCCGACAGAGGTAACACTCGGTATTAGCATTATCGACAGACCTTATCAGCTTGTGAGAGAAGGTAACGGTAATTTCAGGCTGGATGATCGTGACGGAGCTGTGGCACGCTATCTGGGAGAAGAAGATAACGTTCAGCTCAAGCAAGGCTTCGTTGAGAGCTCGAATGTAGATTCCACCCAGTCGATGATTGATATGATGGCTGCAGCGAGAGCGTATGAGGCGAATCAACGTGTTATTCAATTTTACGATAAGAGTCTCGAGAAGGCCGTCAATGACGTAGGTCGTGTATAAAGGGAGGTAGACGATGAATAACTCCATGATTGGCGCAATGGTAACGATGTCCAGCGCACAGCAAAGACTCGATATGATTGCGAACAACGTAGCAAATGTGAATACAGTAGGCTTCAAGAAGGACGAGGGTAGCTTTGAAGACGTATTGTCCCGTGTTCAGCAGCAGCCCGAGACATACCGTCAGACGGGGCGCGCAATGCCTCTTGGCTACAACCTCGGCTTTGGCGTGAAGATGGCAGCTACGACCAAGGATCTGGAGCAAGGTAGCATGCTGGAAACAGGTAATCCGACGGATCTTGCGATTGTGGGAAATGGATTATTTGCCATTGATGCCAATGGTGAGAAGGCGTGGACACGTAACGGTGGCTTCAGCTTTGTACCTGATCCGGCGAATCCCCAAGGCAACGAAGTGCTGCTCGTAACCGCCGATGGACATCGTGTACTGGATCGTACCGGTAATGAGATCACTGCTCCGGTTGGCTCCAAGGTGGCTATTGATGAGCAAGGACGAGTGATTATACGGATCGAAGGCGAAGACGATTATTCCCTTCAGGAAATTCAGTTCGTGAACGTGCAACGTTTTCAGGGACTTGAGCTGCGAGACGGTAATATGTTCGTGCTGGGTGCCGGTATAACGGAGGATGACGTATTTGGAGCTGAAGCAGCCGGTACGATCCCTGAAAATGCAAAAATCCGTCAAGGCGTGCTGGAGCAATCCAACGTCAATCTGACGGAGGAAATGACAACAATGCTTCAGACACAGCGTATGTATCAGATGGCTTCACGAGCTCTTACCTCCAGTGACACTATGATGGGCTTGGCGAACAGCCTGCGGGCTTAGGCTGGTATGATGACAGAAGAGGTTAAACAACCTGCACCGGTAAAGGCTTCGGGCTGGAGATTCCTGCGGCTACTGATTATACCACTGCTCCTAGTGATCGCTTTAGCTGGAGGTATGGTTACAGGATATGTGGTCTTAGGCAAGCAGGAGCTGGCAGAGGTGCTCGATCTGAACACCTGGAAGCATGTATTTGATTTGGTATTTGCGCCTTAGATGTAGCACGCTGTAATGCTCTAATTTAATATACTTATTTTCAAATGAGGACTTCCTTTGGTAGGATCGATTAGTTTTGCATATTCGATCAACAGAAGGGAGTCTTTCTTTGAATATATGCATCCTATATTCTGGATTCGGTGTTATAATGAGGATGTTTTGTTTTGAAGATTGAAAGGGGATAGTACTACATGAATAGAAAAATATCTTTAGTAATGGCGATGGTGCTTCTACTTCACCTTGTGCTGAATCTGGGGATTTCAGGCCGAGCGCTGGCGGCTGGGGAGGCACCGACCGTCGTTGAACAGACACCAGTTAGCAACAGTATAACTGGTACAGTTATAGACTTCACAATGACCTTCGATCAACCTATTATGAAGCAATCAACAGGTAGGGTGTATGTAAAGAGGGCTTCAGATGATTTCGTGGTATTCGATGAGCGTGTTAATAGCGCCAAACTTTATCTTTCGTCTGATAAGATGCGAGTGATATGGGGCGTAGAAGGACTGGAATATGGCCAGAAATATTATGTGCTGATCACTGATAATGCCTTCAAAAATAATAAAGGAAATTTTTATGAGGGGATTATTGATAAGGAGGCCTGGACATTTACAGTAGAGGGCGCTTCTCCACAAACGATTACCAGTCCTTCAGTAGATGAAGCGACACCGTTGCAGCTAGTAGCGGTTACACCTCCTGACAAGGCCTGGAACATCCCGGTTGATTATCAAATTGCAGTTTACTTTAATGAGAAGATCAATATCGGCGATAAGCAGGGCATTCGTTTGAGGGTGAAAGGCAGCTCCGCAGAGGTAGAGAGTGTGATTGAGACGGTGGGTCAATCCCTGAGGATTACACCCGTACAACCGCTTAACCCGGGAAGTACATATCTGATAACGATCCAATCAGGGGCTGTAATTGATTCCCTGACAGGCGCTAAATACACGGAAACAATTGAAACTGTCTTTGAGACTCAAAGCAACAGCAGTCCAGAGATTCAACAAACGCTCACGAAGCCCGAACTTCAGTCTGTTGATGTTCAGAATAACGTCATTCGACTACGTTATAATGTGCTCCTTGGAGAGCGTGACAATCTTCCTGTATCAGGCTTTAAAGTAATGCTGAAGAAGAGCCGGCTACAGGTATCCAGAGTGTATACAAGCGGAAATGATCTTTATCTAGTGCTACGGGTCAAGCCTTCATCTGACGATGAATTGTCGATATCTTATAACCCCAAGGGCAGTGGTGCCATTGTGGGGACGGGGTACTCGCTTGTCGGGTTCGACAACTATAAAGCAGTGGTTGTAAGTGGAGGCAGTAATTCACCAACATTAAGGCCACAATCCATTTCAGCTGCTGGTGGTGAGGTTATCATTACTTATCCCAACAGATTGAGAGCGGCCGTGTTAAAGCCAGAGCAGTTCACCATTTATGCGAATGGCACCAAGCGTACAGTTACGAAAGCCAAAATTTCAGGGAATCAAATCATCCTGACCTTGTCGGTTCCTGTAGCGGCAAGCACCCACCTGAAGGTGTCCTTCAACAAGGGTTCAGATCCGATAATTGATGTGAACGGTAATGAGATTACGATTTTCGTGGAATATGAGGTGACTGCGGAAAACGCAGTTGTTGCCTCAAGTAACCCGAAACAGCCATCATTTGTTACAGCGAACTCAGGTGCATTGTCCGGAAATGGCGGCTATGTATTGAACATAAATACTGCCAAAGGGGTTAAAGTCAACTCTAGCAGCGGTAACGCGATTACAAGATATATGATTCACAGAGGACAGCTTGAGGAAGCGCTGCGCTTCGTGATCCAAATTCATGAGAACCAGGGAACAAACAAGTCGATCAAGCCATTGATCTTTAACGTGCCTGACACGGAAGGGTCAGCGGAGTTGGTTGTGCCAGTAAGTGCAGTGTACAGGGCTTGGCAGGAAGCAGGTGATGGTGGCAAGCGTTCTGTGTTCGCGGTGCAGTACAAGGGAGCGATGTATGAGATTCCTTTGAAGGAGCTACCTTTTGCAGAGATTGCCAGATCACTTGGGAACGGTGCATTAAGTGTGGACACCTTAGATACACTTTATCTTATTATTCAAATAGAATTTGTATCTCCTGATCAGTTGTCCGTGTCACCTGTAATCAACGGCAGTCAGGCTAAGCTTATGCAAGAGGCAATACAGATCAGAGTCATTGTCATATCGGGGACGGCAAACTCTGGCGAGACAGATGAGTATGGTAAACTGGACGGAGTGGATGTCAATCGTTCCAATTCGATCATCAATTTGTCGCACATTGGAAAAATTTATTTACGTATCATCATCAATTTAGGAAGTGCGGATCAGACAGCACTGGTTCGATATGACACGGTCAATAAAAGGCTGATTCTCTTATCCTCCGGGGCTGCAAAGGCTAATGGCCAGCTTATTCTAATCGGATATGCAGACCCGAATAAATCGGAGGGCTCTGGTGGCAGTGCAAATGCTGGGGGAACTACAGAAGCAGCAGCAGGAGGGCAAGGGTTGATTATTGGTGGGGTGAGCCTAATATCAGGGAACAATGCCTCCACTAATTCCGGATCTAGTAACGGAGCAAGTGGAGGTGTGAGTAGTGCCTCGGGTGGAGAGGCTAGTTCTACTGACTATACGGACACCAGCAAGCACTGGGCCAAGGCAGAGATCGATGCTCTAACCTCAAAAGGTATTATTGGCGCAAGAAGCAGCAATACGAATGCATTTGAGCCTGACCGTAATATTACACGAGCTGAATTTGCAGAATATATTTCTAAGGCATTGAACCTGGCACCTAACTTGGAGGAAGCTAAGATTTATCCTGACGTGAATCAGGATGACCAAGGTGGATATATTGGAGCAGCCAATGAAGCTGGAATTATTACTGGGTATCCTGACGGATTTTTTAGACCAAATCAATTTATCACCCGTGAGGAAATGGCATTAATGATGGTACGTGCCCTTAAATATGGTGAGGTTAATACTTCCTTAACTGCGACACCAGAGCAGGCACTAACGAAATTCCGTGATGCATCGAAAATCCGTTATAAGGAAGCTGTAGCGCAGACTGTCCAAAGTGGAGTAATTCAAGGAATTAATGTCAATACCTTTCAGCCTAAAGGCAATGCGACACGTGCGCAGGCAGTGGTCATGATTAAGCGCGTGCTGGACAGAATAGGAGAGTTGCGCTAAAGGTAATTGGCGTAACAAAGAACCGCCTTGCTTTTTGAAGGCGGTTTTTTCTTGTCTTGTTTAAATAGCTTGTGGTCATAGGAAGTAGAGAAAATGGTGCTTTTGCGGAGTTTTCTTTTTTCACTCGAAAAATGTATAATGATGGGGGACTTTATCGCAAGCAGACAAAAGGGCCTTTTCACGCCCGTTTCCCGTGTGGAAAACGGTGGAAAAAGCCCCTTATCTCAACCTTCACTCCTGCAGAAAGTGTAAGGATAGATATAGTTGTTACCGCTTTAGCTGAATTTTATGCAGTCCATTGGAAAAAGCTAAGTTCTAAATGAAGGTTGCTGAGCAAAGCTTGTGGAAAGCAGGTATGTTCGGCTAAGTATAAGCATTCTATAGATTGGAAGGGGACTTTAACGTATTATGGTGCAACCACAGCAATTGGACGTCAATCAGATTCAGGAGATTATTCCGCATCGGGCACCTTTCTTATTGGTGGACCGCATTATTGAGCTGGAAGAAGGTAAACGGGCAGTAGGCATTAAAAATGTAACGATGAATGAACCGCATTTTATAGGCCATTTTCCCAAATATCCTGTAATGCCTGGCGTTCTTATTACAGAGGCTTTGGCACAGGTCGGAGCAGTTGCTCTGCTGCATTTGGAAGCTAATCGCGGGAAGATCGGCTTCCTGGCAGGGTTGGATGGCTTCCGCTTCCGTGGACAGGTCGTACCTGGTGACACTTTGAAGCTGGAAGTAGAAATCACGAGATCCAAGGGCTCCATAGGGAAAGGAAAGGCGACAGCCTCGGTAGATGGTAAGGTAGTCGCTGAGGGAGAGATCATGTTCGCTTTGTCTGACCCTTTGTAAGGAGATTGCATAAGGAATATCCAACCATCAGCAATACATAGTCATGGTGAGATTAATTCTATTCGTGGGGAAGGGGTATTACACATGGAACAATTAAGCACACAAGCTCAGGAGACGTTGGAGCAATGGCTTCAAGACCCGGTAATCGATGAGGCTACGAAGCAGGAGCTTCGTGAACTGGGTGGTCAGGCCAAGGAATTGGAGGATCGTTTTTATAAAGAGCTGGAATTCGGTACTGGGGGCCTCCGTGGTGTAATCGGTGCAGGTAGCAACCGGATGAATCGTTATGTTATCGGCAGAGCGACGCAAGGATTGGCACGTTATATTCTGGAGCAACACGGAGATCGGGAAGGCAAGCCGTCGGTGGTCATTGCTCATGATTCTCGTCATTTCTCACCTGAATTCTCTTTGGAAGCTGCTCTGGTGCTGGCTGGTAACGGTATCGTCGCTAAGTTATTCCCTTCCCTGCGTTCTACGCCGCAGCTATCCTTCAGTGTCCGGCACCTGCAGGCTACTGGGGGGATCGTCGTGACTGCAAGTCACAACCCGCCCGAGTACAACGGCTATAAAGTCTATAACAGCTCAGGAGGACAGCTTGTTCCTCATGAGGCGGAGCAGGTTATCCAATACATTCGCGAGGTGCCTTCGTTTGCTGACATCCGTAGAATCAGCAAGGAGGAGGCTGAGGCCCAAGGCTTGCTCGTATGGTTGGGAGAGAATGAGGATCAAGCCTTCACAGATACCGTCGCAGAGGTGAGTGTGAATCGTGAACTGATTGCGAACGGCCCAGGCAAGGACTTCAAGCTGGTCTTTACGCCCCTGCACGGTACGGGTAATATCCCGGTTCGCGATGTACTGGCGAAGGTCGGCTTTGAGCAGGTGCATGTCGTTCCAGAGCAGGAGCAGCCAGATGCAGAATTCTCTACGGTGAAGTCTCCAAATCCAGAGGAACGCGATGCGTTCAAGCTGGCTATTGAGCTTGGTACGAAGGTCGGAGCCGATCTGCTCATCGGAACAGATCCTGATGCGGACCGCATGGGTGCCGTGGTGAAGAACAAGCAAGGTGAATACGTAGTGCTCTCAGGGAATCAGTCCGGGGCAATTATGATATACTATTTGCTAAATCAGCTTCAGGAGGCTGGCAAGCTGCCTGCTAATGGAGCCGTCGTCAAAACGATTGTAACCAGTGAAATGGGAGCAGTTATTGCTGAGCATTTTGGAGCCACTGTATTTAATACGCTGACTGGCTTCAAATATATTGGTGAGAAAATGAACGGCTTTGAGCAGAGTGGAGATCATACCTTCTTGTTTGGCTACGAGGAGAGCTATGGTTATCTCGCTGGCAACTATGCACGTGATAAGGACGCGGTACTTGCATCTATGCTGATTGCGGAAGCTGCTGCTTACTATAGTACGCAAGGAAAAACGCTGTACGATGTATTGGAGGAGCTGTATGAGAAGTTCGGCTATTTCCTTGAGAGCTTGGAGTCTCGTACACTTAAAGGCAAGGATGGCGTAGCTCAAATTCAATCCCTTATGACTCAGTGGCGTACAGAATCCATTGCGGAGATTGCTGGGATCAAGGTGAAGGAAGTATTGGATTACTCCAAGGGCTTGAATGGTCTTCCTAAGGAAAATGTACTTAAATTTATGCTGGAGGATGGGTCTTGGTTCTGCTTGCGTCCATCAGGTACCGAGCCGAAGATTAAGGTGTATTTTGCTGTCCGCGGAACATCCATTCCTGATGCGGAGAGCAAGATTGCTTCGCTGGTGCAAGCCGTCATGTCTCGGGTGGATGCTTAAATCATCTTTTTAGCTTCAAGAAAATTTTTAATAATTACATTGTGTTCCGGCAACCTCTCATACGGCAAGAGCTGCAAGCCGGAGAGGTTGCCTGTTTATTAGGAAGATATGTATCACAGTGTATTGGTTTTGCAATGATGAGGAGGTACTTTGGTGGTTCAGAAATGGCAACGTTGGAATATCGCTACACGTAAATGGTTATGGATTATAGTCATTCTGGGGCTTGCGGCCTCAATTCCTGTAATTGTGGACAGGCTGGCAACGGAGCGATCCTCCAAGACTGTGGAAATCGCAATGGATTATAGGAATTTGACAGATGTGGCCTCTTATCAGGCCCGTCCACTGGAGTTCCTGGATCAGCAGCTGGACAGATTGCATGATGCAGGAGTTACTACGATGTCTCTTTACGAGAGCACGCTGGAGGATTTTCGAAAAGCACGACGTCTCGTAATCTATAACGAGCAGGATGCTTCCAGACTGATGAATCAGCCGGTGGAGGCGAGTCGGAATTTTACATATGTGCTGTTCACCAGCAACGAGAACGGACAAGCGCTTACTCCATTAATAGAAGAGACCTTCAGTACTTTGGACATTCCAGTACAGCGCTGGGAGCTGAATGGTCTGCCGGGTCTGATCATTGAGGCTGCTCCAGAGGATGCTACGTTGAAGCCGACCCAAGCGGACCCGATTGCCATGGAAAACCTGCGCTCCAAGGGCTTCTTCATTATGCCGCGGCTGAACGACAGTATGCCTTATGACCAACAGAGGATGGAGAGACAGCTCGCGACTTTCCAGCAGTTTGGTGTAAAACGTATTTTGTTTGAAGGTGATGCGGTAAAAGGCTTCGCTGAACAAGCCAATAAAAACAGCTTAAATGGCTTTGCCGAGCTATTGAACAAATATGATATTGGACTGGCAACCATCGAGAACTTGAAGCAACCACAGTTGGGCTTCAACAAATTGGCTTATCTGACTGACTATAATGTTGCTCGCCTATATTCCTTGAGCCAGGCTGATTCTGCTCTGGATATTGAGACATTGGCAGACCGTTTTGCGCTTGCTGCGAAGGATCGTAATATTCGGATCATGTATCTGAATCCAGGCGTAACGCGTAATGTGTCAGAAGCCAAAATCAAGGATTCCCTGGATAATATTGTTCATACTTTGCAAGCTCCAGGTAACGCTATACAGCGGATTGAAAATAATGGCTTCACATTTGGACAAGCTGAAGCTTTCCAGGTTAGCGATTCAGCCGGGCAGCGTTACTTCAAGCTGGGCGCAGTTGTAGGTGCAATCGCCTTGATCTCTCTAATGGTGTCGTTCTTTGTGCCTGTCCTGACAATACCGGCTTTTGCAGCTGGTCTCGTCGGCTCTGCGGGGCTATATGTCTTGAACTCAGCGCTTATGGAGCAGGCGATTGCACTGCTTGCAGCAATTAGTGCACCTACGATTGCTGTGGTACTGGCTGCTCGACAGATTAGCAAGAGTCAGGCGAATGAACCAGAATTGTCAGCTGGTCGCAGATTGAGCAAGTCCTTGACCATGTACATCTGGACTTCTCTTCTCTCTTTGGCGGGGGCACCCTTCGTCATTGCCTTGCTGAATAACATTAGCTACAGCTTGGTGCTTAATCAATTCAGAGGTGTAAGCCTACTCCATCTGGCACCTATTATGCTTGTGGCGATATATATTTTCTTTTACCGTGGCATGTCCATACGTACTGAGCTTCCGAAGCTTCTCCGTCAGCCTGTAACGATTCTAATGGTTATTCTGTTAGCCGTTGTTGGTGCTGTTGTATGGTATTACCTAAAACGGACGGGCAATGCCGGTTCTGTCTCATCTCTGGAAATGAGCTTCCGTACATTCCTGGAGAGTACATTTGGCGTGCGTCCTAGAAATAAAGAGTTCCTGATGGCTCATCCAATATTCATTGCAGGGACCTTTATTGCCCTGAAATATAGAAAAGCGATCTATGTCCTCATTATTGCTGTGATTGGTCAGCTCTCGATGGTGGATACGTTCGCGCATATTCATTCCCCTGCAGATCTGTCGTTGATTCGTGGGGTGCTGGGCCTGGTGCTGGGCTTGATTATCGGCTTGATCGGCATTGGAGTATGGCAGCTGCTAGAAAGGGGTTGGAGGAAATGGTCGCCCCTGTTAAAACAATAGTCATCTCCGGGTATTACGGTTTTCGCAATAGCGGAGATGAGGCCGTCCTCAAATCCGTCCTGACTGCGTTAGCGCGTGCTGGTGAGGAAGCGGGTGTCCGCATTGAGCCTGTTGTCCTGTCGATTGATCCTGAATGGACTACAAGCATGTACGGCGTCAAGGCTGTTCACCGGATGAAGCTTGCTGAGGTACGGAGCGCCATTCAGCATAGTGACGGCTTGATCAGTGGGGGGGGGAGTCTGCTGCAGGATGTTACCAGCCCCAAGACGATTCCATATTATCTGGGTGTCCTCAAGCTAGCACAGTGGGCCAAGAAACCGACCTTCATCTACGCTCAGGGAGTAGGTCCTGTACAGCGTAAAATTTTTCACCCACTGATCAGATCAGTGTTCCGCAAAGCCGCTTATATCTCGGTCAGGGATGAGCAATCTGCAGATCTACTTTCCAGTATGGGTATGGCACGAAGTGGCATTGAGGTCGTACCTGATCCGGTCATGGGTCTACCCTTGCCAGAGAATACGAACGCTGTGTCGGTCAGTGAGTCGAGCATTCTGCCGACGATTGGTGTGTCGGTGAGGTATTGGGATAAGGAACGTCGTGAATTGTCCACGTTGGCACGCGGGCTTCGCCAATTGGGGGAGCGTCAGCGTGTGCATATTCGCTTGCTTCCATTTCATTTGCCGGACGATGTTGAAGCATCGCGTGAGGTCATGGCACAGGTAGGGAGCTTTAGTGAAGGGAGCAGTCAGATCAGTATTGCCGAGGATGTCTTGGATCCGCAGCAAATGCTGCTGGAGGTCAGTCGTTGTAATCTGGTGATAGGCATGCGTCTGCACAGTCTGATCTATGCGGCTTCTCGCAGCATTCCTCTGCTTGGAATATCGTATGATCCGAAGATTGATCATTTCCTGAAGCGTTTGGATAGCGAACCTGTTGGGACTACAGCTACACTTACGGCGGAACAACTTGCAGCTGAGGCAGAGCGTATCCTTCAATCTCCTTCGGAATGGATACGAAGCAGGGAAGCCAAGATTCGTGAACTGCAGGAAGAAGCACGCAGACCGGCGGAACGAATCGTTCATTATTTGAGGAACAAAGGGTGAAGGAACAGTGAGACAGTCAGAGCAAGTGCCGACCATATCGATCTTCGGGTTGTCAGTATCCCGGATGAACATGAAGGATACGGTGGAGTATTTAACAAAGGCTATACAATCCAGACAAGTACATCAAGTGATTACGGCTAATCCCATTATGATCATGACAGCCCTGGAGAACCCGTCATACATGCAAGTCATGCAGAATGCAGAATTGCTGGTTCCGGATGGGACAGGCGTCGTATGGGCGGCCGAGAAGGCGGGAAGTCCCGTGCCTGAGCGCGTAGCAGGTTTTGATTTGTTACATGAATTGCTTCGCGTCGGTGAAAGCTACAAATGGCGGGTGTATCTGCTGGGGTCTACCAGCGAAGTGATTGAAGCAACGGCATCGCGGTTAAAAGAGCTTTATCCCGAAGTTGTGATCTGTGGGCTTCGAGACGGTTTTTTTGGACCGAATGAGGATCGAGGGGTTATTGAGCATATTCGGAAAGCTGAACCGGACCTGTTGTTCGTAGCTCGTGGAGCCGATACGCAGGAGCCGTGGATCAGCCGTTACAAGCAGGAATTGAATGTTCCGGTCATGATGGGTGTTGGTGGAAGCTTCGATGTGATCTCTGGAAAATCCAAACGTGCACCCAAGATTATGCAAAAACTTCGTATGGAATGGCTGTATCGTCTAATGAAGGAGCCTAGCCGCTATAAAAGAATGCTTGCGCTGCCGAAATTCGCAATGAAAGTGCTGCGTGAGCAAGAAAACATGACGAAAGCTAGGTAAATAGCCTGAATTTGCGTCTAAAACCGCCTAAATTGCCATAAAACGAAGGTTGGTATTTGGAATCGTTCGGAGTATAATTCAATGCGGTTGGGTCCGATTCAGTTGATGTGATGTGTTGGTTAAAAATTGAAGAGGATTCGCTTTAAAATTGGGGGTCGAATGATCAAATGTTACCGATCTATATTATTGGATTTATCGCTGCACTTGTACTAGCACTAGTCCTGACACCGCTGGTTAAGAGGTTTGCTATTCGGGTTGGCGTTGTGGATGTCCCGAATGCCCGCAAGGTGCATACGAGGGTTATGCCTCGACTAGGTGGAATGGCTATATTCTTGGCCTTCATTATCGGGATACTGGCTGTGCTTCCATTTGTTCCTGACGGCGTACTTACGACCCGGGATATTAACTTCATTCAGGCGTTTTTGGTTGGTGGAGCGATGATCACGATACTCGGTGCACTTGATGACCGTTTTGATCTGAATGCGAAGCTGAAATTCGTCGTACAGATTGCTATTGCTTGTATGGTTGTATTTGCTTTTAATATTCGTGTGGATTTTGTAAATATCCCATTTGCTGATTCTTACTCCTCCCTTGAGGGATGGATCGCTATACCGCTAACAATCTTCTGGATTGTGGGCGTAACGAATGCCATTAATCTCATTGATGGGCTGGATGGCTTGGCTGCTGGCGTTTCCGGGATCGCTATCAGTACGATCTTCGTGATGTCCCTGCTTATGGGCAACATTGCGGTTGCTATGCTTTGTCTGGTGTTGCTGGGCAGTATCGTTGGATTCCTGTTCTTTAATTTCCACCCGGCCAAGATCTTCATGGGTGATACAGGCTCCTTGTTTCTGGGCTTCTGTCTTGCGATGCTATCGCTATTAGGCTTCAAGCAGATTGCTGTAGTCTCCTTTATTACTCCGCTGATCATTATCGGTGTGCCATTATCGGATACATTTTTTGCGATCGTTCGTCGTAAGCTGCAGAAGAAGCCGATTTTCTCACCTGATAAAGGGCATCTGCATCACCGCCTGCGAGAGCTTGGCTTTAGTCACAGACAGACGGTATTGATCATTTACGGCATTGCTGCTTTCTTCGGTGTGCTGGCTGTGATTCAGTCGTCTGCGGCATTATACGAAGCGAACTGGGTAACGTTCGTGGTGATTTGTATCATGATGTTCTTTTTGCAGCTTGGTGCAGAGATTATCGGGCTCGTCGGCAAAACAAAGCGGCCTATCATTAATATGCTGCTGCGTCTGAAGGTAAAGCCAGAATCGCAGCGTTCGAAATTATAATTTGATCATAAATAGCAACCTGTGGAGTAGAGCTAAGCTCTGTTCTACAGGTTTTTTTGCATTTTGGCTATTTATTTTCTCATACTTCTCCTCTCTCTTTTTTGTGAAATTCCTAAAATTATGCATGTTTATTGCCGATAAAGAAAATATGTATCAATGCGTACCTAAGGTGCGACAGACTGAAGGAGGATAATGATTTGAAGCGAATATTTTCCATGCTTTTGACGGTTGCCTTGGTCATTGGCATTTTGCCGGCAGGCTGGATGGGATCGGCAAGTGCTGCGGGGACGTTTTTCATCTTCCCTGACCAGAGCTATGACATGAATTTGCCCAAAATTGTAACCACAGAGCGTGTTACATTCAAAGGGTCCATTAACGGAGTAAGCAGCAATTCGATCTCCTACAGTGTAGTTCAGCTATCTAATGGTGTGGCTACGAATAACAAATCCGAAAATCTTAGAACAGGCTTGTCTTTTGCAGGCTCCAATATTACTGTAACTGATCTAAAGCTGTACTCTGGATTGAACAAGATTACATTCTTCAGTAATCAAAATTCCTCCAACATGCAGGACGTCATCTATATCGAGTATCAGGATGGTCCCAAGCTGTCCAATCTGACAGCTACACTCGGTGATCAGACCGAAGCTCTTCCCGAAGGAATTACCACGGTTCTGGTTGATGAAAATAATACCGGTACTGATTCGGTAAGAGTCATTATTAAAGGTACTGCAACAAATGCAACAAGTGTTACTTTATCTTCAAACTTGAGTAATACAACCTATAATGTGTCCAGCTTTAATAACTACACATTTACTGGATCAGTTACCTTGGCTCCAGGGAGCAATAATGTAACCATTAAAGCATTCAACGCTACACAAAATGTAGTGGCTAATCGAGAGATTACAATTTATACAGGGAATCCGGAGTTCTATGATGTAGTGCTGCAACGAGATGGTAACACCTCGGCAGATCTGTCTACATCGCCAGACTTCACAGTATCCTCAGATACAGGAGTTCAGATCTCTGGTAAAGTACTTGTTCCGACCGGAGGTACCTTCCCGGTTGTTAGTCAAGTCAAAGGTACTTTCAGCAACGCGGATCTGACATCTACAGAAGTTGCTATGACTACCGTGGATGCTGGAGTTACAGGCGGCTACAAGACCTATACCTTTAGCGGCACCGTTCCGGCAGGCGTAGGCTTTGATAAGCGTACAAGAGTGGGACTGGCTGTGGATTATGCGGATAGCACGACTTCTTCTGCCACTCCACTCCATTTCACATTGCGGAACAGCACGATTCCTTATATCTACAGTGTAAATTATCTGCCAGATTTCAATTCACAGTTGCTGACAAGAATTAACGCGAATGATAATGCGGCAATTAATTCAGCCAAAACTTTAACAGGAACCTCCATGAAGGATACGACAACGGATGTTCAATCCTTGCCGGTAGGTATGGAGTTCATTATCGTGAACGGTACAGGTGATCCTCAGCTGTCACCAATCTCTGGTTTTACAGGATCATTGGTAGTACCAGCATCTCTGAAGAGCACAGAGACTCGCGTTATTAATGGTAAATCTACTAGCGTGCAAAAAGTAATTGGTTACCTGGCAACTCTGCCGAAGGAAGGCACGAACAATCTGAGTTTCTATGTAGGTTCAGACCCTACTAAAACTGTAGATGCAACTGTGAACCTTCTGTATGGACCATTTGCCAAGTTCAATAGCATTTATGATGGACAACGTATTGAGCTCGATACATCCAAGGGCAATACCGATACGGCTAAGCTGACGGCTATGGGTAACTTTGCAGGTCAATTGTTGAATATTCCATCTTCGTCGAGTGTAGTGTACACAGGTACTAACAAGAACTTGTTCCTCTACATTAACAATGTAGAAGTGGAGCTTAGCCCTACTACAGGTGGCTTTACATTGAACACTGCTGACAATGCCAAGGCTGCAGGTGCCTTGAATGTCGGTAACAATGAAATCAAGCTGGTGTATCGTTCTGCGAACGGTTCCTATGAGAATACGATCAATGTTGTATTTGCACAGACCAATATTCCAGTTATTCCATTCCCGGGTACACAGGGCGTATTGCCTTATACCGTAGTTAGTGGACTTGGAAGCGTACCGGAGTATAAGGATATCGCACCTAAGACAACAGACAAGAACTTCATCAAGGTGAATGATAACCAATACACGACAAGTCAAGGAACAATGAACGTCTTTGGTACGTTCCAACTCGTTGATCTGGGCAAATCGGAGGGTGATGTACAATCCGAGGTAGATCTCGTTACGAATCGCAATAATTACATTCTCGAGATTACTCCATCCGGTGGAAGTACTACGACATGGACTTTGAATGACGAGTTTATCTCGGCTAATAACAAAAGCTTTGTCTACAATACTGGCAAAGCTATTGATAACTTGCTTGTGTACTACCATCCAGACAAGAAGTATTTCAGCTTCATCTTGCGCAATCAGGAGATTCCAAAAGACGGATCTGCTGTAGTCTACAACATCGCATTGTACAATAACGGAAAAGGTGGCCCATCTGCTACATTCCGTCTGCAGGTGTCGGGGCAAACTACTGGCTTTACGCTGCTGCGTCCACTGCCTGAGAAACGTATTCTGAATCAGAATTTCGTAGAAGTTGTGGTTGATGCAGGAAATGCAGAATCTGTTGTTGTCAACAAGGTGGTTGCAGAACAAACAGGATTTGATTCCGATTATGATGGTACGGTTAACTATCCTTCCGCATGGAAAGCCATTGTTACAGGGCTGAAAGCGAACACGGACACTAAAGTGACAGTAACTGTAACCTCGGGTGGCGAGAAGGTCGACCAGACCTTCACCGTGAGATATGTACCAACGAACATTCCGGGTGCACAGTACATGGAAGCTATGAAGACGTCCCATAAAATCTTTGATGGTGATGTAACTCTGGCATTCCCGAGAGGAACCAGCTTAATCCGTCGTGATTATGACCAACCTGCGCAATTTAAGAACCAAGTTTTCGCTGGTCATACCTTGTATTTTGCCATTGCGAATAGCACAGATGGTGTGGTAGACCGTCATGAGTTCGAGACAGAAGCTGACTTGAGAGATATTCAGGACCTGATTTCTGATGGAGCGAGATTCTTCGGTCAGGGCTTCCCTGAAAAATTCATCAAATCTAGTCCGGTATACTGGGTTGATGCAGGTACGGCTGACGATATTTTCACAGATGCTTATGATCCAGTGAAATATGGTGCTGATCCGTATCAATTGCTGGATAACAACTTGAACAAAAATACTCCAATCAAGAGCTTCTATAACCGTGTACCTGAAAATGAGCTCGTGCCTTCCAAGACGGCTACACTAACATTGAAATACGATGACAGTGTTGCTCAGGATGCAGGTAAGGGAATAACGGTGTTCCGTTTTGATCCAGACATCAAAGCTTGGCAGAATATTGGCGGTGTAGTGGATGACAAGAAAAATACCGTTAAAGTTCCGTTTGATCGCTTCGGATACTATGTCGTTGGAAAAGTAGGCGAGACTTACTCCGATATTATCGGACATGCTTATGCCAGAGAGTTCCTGGAGACGATGTATGCGAAGGGTGTTATGAACCCTGTTGATCCTGTGAACCGTTTTGGACCAGACTTGTACATTACAAGAGGCGAGTTCACAGCAATGATTGTTAAAGGACTGCAACTTCCTCTGAACTACAGTGGAGCGAAGCATTTTGATGATGTAAGCAGCTCTTTGACGACCGTTACACCAAGTGCATTGTTTGATTTCAGATATATTGAGACAGCTGCTCGTGCGGGTATCGTAAAAGGCTCTCAGCCAAGAACATTCGGTCCTGAGAACCCGATTACTCGTCAGGATGCTGCCGTGATCATTGCCAAGGCGCTTGACTTGAAGCTCGAAACCAACCGTGATAAAGTCACTAAGGATCTGACGAAATACTTCAAGGATGCGAGCTCCATTGACTACTACGCACAGCCTTCTGTTCTGGCTATCGCGAAGAAGGGCCTCATTGCAGGCTCACCGATCGATGCTAGTGACCCTAAGGCTGGGGCTAATTTCAATCCTACAGCGTTGACGCTGCGCGGAGATGCCGCGATTATTATGGCGAGAGTCATGATTGATAAGAAATTGCTTCCTAAGATGTAATCTAGCGTTCCCTTTATACGCTTCATGCCAGATGGCTGAGGCGTATAAAGGGAAGCTTTTTTTAGATGATAGGATGTTGTAGTTTTCAGCCGAGCTGAAACACTCGATTATTGCAAGAAAAATTTCCACTAAATGCGGTCTGACTTCTAAGAAGACTCATCAATATTAAGTTTTTCTTACATCCTCTAACCGGGGGATATCTCCATTTGACCGGGTGTACAAACCTGTGCAATAATGAATTCAAATGTAGGTTTTTTTTTGGTATTTTATTTTAAAATGTAACTATTATAAAAAAATACGTTTTATCTAGAGCCAAACTGAAACCTGCTTGTATTACTGGCGTAATACCAGTAGATGTAGTAAAAAAACCAGAGCAGATTCATAGTAATTGGGGAGTGGTGAGATGTCACAGTTTTCCATCCGTCGTCCGGTCACTGTATTCATGTTGATAGTGACCCTATTAATTGGAGGCGGAATATTCGCATTAAGACTTCCAGTGGAGCAGATGCCTGATATTAACCTGCCGATTGCGGCCGTTGTTACCAGCGCACCGAACTCTACACCGAGTGAAGTCGAAGAATTAATCACGAAGCCGATTGAGGGTAGTCTGGCATCCGTCCAAAATGTTGATACCATCAGTTCACAGTCGTCGGAGGGTTCCTCCATGGTTATGATTCAGTTCAATTGGGGGATTGATCTGGATCAGGCGTTGCTTGATGTTCGCGACAAGATTGACTCAGTCAGAGGTAGCTTGCCGGACTCAGCGAACTCTCCCCGTATCCTGAAGATCGACCTGAATGCAACGCCAATTATCAATTTGAGTTACACAGGCGATATGGATATCAACACCTTGAAGAGTATCGCTACTGAGACGATACAGCCTGAACTCGAGAGAATTGGCGGAGTTGCGTCGGTATCGGTTGCTGGTGGTCAGGATCGTATGATTCGGATTACGCTGGACCCGGGCAAAATGCAGGGCTATGGCATCACACTGGATCAGGTAAGCCAGATGTTGTCTGCTAACAATCTGTCTGGTTCTGCCGGAGCAGTTACCCGGGGCGATACAGAAGTACAGATTCGCGTGCAGGGTGAATATCAGGCCGTCTCTGAAATTGGAGAAACGCTGATACCAGCAGGTAGCGGAACCGTGAGATTGAAGGATATCGCGTCCGTCGAGGATGGTCTGGCAGATGTTGAATCCATCTCCACCTTCAATGGTAAGCCGAGTATTAATATCGGCGTCACAAAAGCCTCAGGAGGCAATACCTTGTCGATTGCTGGCGCAGTCAAGGACAAACTCGATTCAGTTAGAGATAAGCTACCTGCAGGTACGGAACTCACGCTCGTAACTGATGCTTCAGTACCAGTGAGTGACTCTGTGCATTTGCTTGTAGAGCATGCGATTTTGGGTCTGGTAATTGCTTCGGCAGTGCTGCTCTTGTTCCTGAACAGTCCGCGTTCTACAATTATTGCAGCTATAGTTATCCCAATTTCCTTTATTGCAACATTCATGATGATGTACTTTACAGATCAGACTGTAAATATCATCTCACTTAGTGGCTTGCTTCTCGGACTCGGCTCCTTTGTCGATTTTGCCGTCGTAATTATTGAGAATATATTCAGGCAAAGACATGAAGGCAAGAGCATGCTACAGGGTGCGATTGACGGCTCCAAGCAGGTAGGTAATGCGGTTATGGCCTCCGCTTTGGCTCAGATCGTCGTGTTCCTGCCAATTGTCTTCGTAGATGGTATTGCGGGTGAGATGTTCAAGCCACTGGCGCTGACGGTTATCTTCTCGCATATTGCAGCTCTGGTCGTATCACTGATGATCGTTCCAATGCTCAGCTCCATCTGGCTTCCTAAGGTGCCTGACGAGTCGATCTACACTTCCGGTACATACCGTGGAGCGAACCCGATCATTTGGTTCAATATCGGATTTGAGAAATTTAAGACATTCTATACCAAAATATTGAAATGGAGTCTTGGTCATCGTAAATCGATTATTGCTATTACGATTTTGATGTTCATTGGTGCAGGGATGCTGATGCCTTTCGTTAAGGCTGAGTTTATCCCGTCAGAGGATCTGGGTGAATTCACCATCAGCGTGGAGATGCCTAACGGAACGAAGCTTGAGGAGACCGAGAAGGTCGTTGAACAGATTGAAGCCGAAATACAGAAAATTGCCGAGCTTGAAATGGTAACTGCTACCGTAGGTAACTCTGGAGGCTTCAGCGCTGGAGGAGGAAATACAGCAAGCTTTAACGTTACGTTGTTGGATGAACGTCTGCGTTCCACGGATGAAGTAGTTAGTGAACTTCGTGGTAAGCTGAATCAAATTCCAGAAGCAGACATCACCATTGATGCTACTTCGGGCCTGGCGACAGGTTCAGCCGTCCAGATTAACCTGCAAGGTGATGACATTGATGTGCTGCGTGAGCTGTCAGATAACTTGGTAAATGAAGTGAGTAAAATTGAAGGGGTAGTCAATGCTACAAGCTCGCTTGATGCGGTGCGGGAAGAATACGAGGTGCTTGTTAACAAGCAGGTTGCTTCACAGTATGGTCTATCTGCCTCGCAGATTCTCTCTACGGTCCGTACTTCATTTAATGGGTCAGTAGCTACGTCATTCCGCACGGGTGACGATCAGATTGACGTCCAGATTGCTTTGCCGAAGGAGTATCAGCAGGACTTCTCTTACCTGGAGAATCTACGTATTACGACTGCACAGGGCATTGATGTGCCTTTGCTGTCTGTGGCCACGCTACAGCGTGTAGACGTACCACAGACGATTACTCGTAATAATCAAGTCAGACAAGTAGAAGTAACAGCAGGATCTGACGCAAATGCCAATGCAGTCGAGATTAACCAAAAGGTAACTACACTGCTCAATAATCTGAAGCTACCAGAAGGATATACTGTGGATACTGGTGGTGGTCAGCAGGAGCAGATGATGGAATCCTTCACTAGCCTGGGTATTGCAATCCTGTTATCCGTAGTATTGATCTACATGGTTATGGCTGGACAGTTCGAATCCTTGTTCACACCGTTCGTTATCATGTTCTCCATTCCACCGACACTCATTGGAGTAATCATTGGTCTGGTTGTTACAGGTACAAGTCTAAGTATCACGGCCTTTACTGGTTATATCATGCTTGCAGGGCTCGTGGTGAACAACGCGATCATTATGATCGATTTCATCATCCAGCTTCGTCAGCAGAACATAGAGCGAGAGGAAGCTATTCTCATGGGCTCCTCGGAACGCTTGCGGCCAGTCTTGATGACGACGTTATCGACTGTACTTGCTTTGTTGCCGATGATGCTTTCAACTGGATCTGGTAATGAAACGATGGCACCTATGGCAGTCGTTGTAGTCTTTGGTTTGTCATTTGCATCTGTCATTACACTGATTCTGATTCCAGTTGTATACTTGATATTTGATAATATGATTGAGAAACGCAAAAATCGTAAGCTGAAAAGACAGCAAAAAAGAGAAGCCAAGCTGCTTAAACGCAGTGTTCAGGTTTAAGTGAGGTGGGGGAACCGTGAAGAAGAAAAGTATTGTGTTATTATCTGCTTTAGCACTGTCGGTAGCCTTGGCGGGTTGCACAGGAGGAGAGCCTCCTGCTGCAGCTCCTGAGGAGTCACAAGCGATATCTGTTGAGGCATCACAGGTGACGCAAGGTAGCATTAATGATGAGGCTGGTATTATCGCCAATCTCGCGGCAAATGAGACCGTACAGGTCTCTCCTAAGGTTAGTGGCAAAATTCAAAGTATTAACCTGAAGATTGGTCAACAAGTAAAGCAGGGAGATGTGTTGTTCACACTGGATCCTAAGGATACGCAGGACAGTATCAGACAATCTGAGGAATCTTATCAGGTCGCTCTTGCGAACTTGAAACAGGCAGAAAGCGGCTATCAGCAATCTGTACAGCAGGCTAAATCAGCAGTAGATCAGGCGAAAAGTGGTCTAACCCAACAAAAAAGTGCAATTGGACAAGCGCAAAATGGAGTTACTGATGCAGAAAGTGCATTGAGAGATGCGCAGAATGCTGCACAGCGTACCCAGCAGTTGCATGCAGCTGGTGCTGTATCTCAATCTGAGCTGGAGCAGGCACAAACGGGCCTGAGACAGGCTCAAAGTGCACTGAACAACGCTCAAATTGCGCTTAGCAATGCACAGACTAGCTTAGAAAGCGCGCAGACCAGTTACGACAATGCTCAGAAGTCCTACCAACTGGCGCAGCAAAGAGCTGGAATTGAAGTGGCACGTGCTTCCGCCAATCAATCCAAAGCCGCTCTGGATACTGCACGTAGCCAGCTTGCTGACCTTACAGTGAAGGCCCCCATTTCGGGGAGTATAGCTGCTGTTAATGGCACAACCGGCCAAATGGTAGGTCAGAGCGCTGTTGTTACGATTGCGAATACCAACCCTATTTTGGCGAAAGTCAACTTATCAGAAAGCGATATCCAGAAAATTAGTCTGGGCTCGCCGGTTACTGTAGGAGTTGCATCATTAGATGAGCGGATCGAGGCGAAAGTGACGGCTATTAGCTCCGTTATGGACAATGATCTGCGTGCATACCCTGCGGAGATTTCTATCCCCAATAATAGTGGGGCTCTGAAGGCTGGGATGATCGCGAATGTGTATTTTAGGACTGAAGGTGAGCAGGGCTTGTTGGTGCCTCAGAGTGCCATTGTGGAGCAGTCTGGTCAGAAGTATGTCTTTATAATAGAAGGAACTGTTGCAAAACGTGTAGAGATTAAGCCGGCAGCAGAGAGTTCCACTCAGGTTCAAGTCAGTGAAGGTCTTACTGCCGGACAGCAGATTGTCACTAAAGGATCCAGTATGCTGACAGATGGGGCAACCGTCAATATTGTGAACTCAAATCAATAAAGAATAGAATGTCCGACTGTCTCTCCGCATATGCTGGTATGAGGGGAGGCAGTCATCTTTGTTCGGTCTTTGCTTTACTATTTCTAGCGTCTATCACTTGTCCAAATTAGGGTTAATAGGAAAAAGTTGTTGGGTGACGATAGAATAGGTTTAATAGTATAATTATGACTAAAGGAAGCATGGTACATAATTTTTTAAAAACATTGAAAAATTTTTTTAAAAAAGACGCAACTTTTTAGAACCTGCTCACGTCTAATTGTGTGAGTATGGTACAGAGAGGTTACAATGGGTTACAAATTCGTAAAGACAAAAAACGCTAAAAAACTTCTTTACGACAATGTCATCGCATTGTATAATACTGGAGTAAGTTGTGGCCATACGCTTTCTATGAATTTTGATTCCAAGCTTCTGTGATATTGTCACAGATATCATTTTATAAGGGTTAGGTAAAGCTCGGAAAGGAGGTGTAACGACTGATGAGTGACAAGATCCGACACAAAGAAAAGAATATGGATATGCATGATATTCAAGGAGGAGAAAAAAAGGTTATGACAAAGTTTAACAAAAAGATGATCAACGTGTTTGCAACTGCAGCTCTCGTAGCTGGCGTAGCAGCACCTGTAGCAGCTATCACTGCTCCAACTGCAATTCAAGCTGCTGGTAACGGCACAATCACTGCAACTAATGCTCCTACAGTTAGTGACAATGGCGACCGTGCATTCGGTTCCGTTCGTTTCACAATTACTGAAGGTACTACACTGAAAACTGGCGATGCAGTAGTTATCACTCTGCCATACGACCTGCCAGAGATCAGCGCAACTGGATCTACTTACAACACTGTAGGTAACCAATCTTATGATTTCTCCGCTTTCCCAATTGCTGGTTCTTTCAGCAACGGTGTTAGCCTGAACACTAGCAACAATGTTAACGTAACAGAAGGACAATTCTCTGCTCAAGTGAATGACTCCGACCGTGTTACTGTAACTTACAACGGACCAACTACTGAAGTAACTGGTGACCCAGCGATCTTCACACTGCGTCTTGGTAAGCTGGTTGTAGGCGATGACGAGAACGGTGCAGCTGAAGTTGAATTCCAAGCTCCAACTAACAGTGTTTTCCCTGCTGGTAAAGCAGTAGTTGGTACAGTGAATGATTCCAGCGACGTGAACCTGTCCTTCAAGAGCCTGGATACTTCCAACAACAAGTTCACACCAACAATCGTAATCGAAGAGCCAACTGCTGGTACATTCGACAGCAGCACTGAGATCAAAATCAAGCTGCCTAACGGTTATACTTGGACTGAGCTGCGTGGAAACGTAACTCGTATCTACGGTAATGCTGATGCTGCTGGTCTGCGTTTCACTAAAGGCGACAACGATCGTGAACTGACGATCAAGTACGCTGGTGCTGCTTCCACTCAAAATACAAAGTTCGAAATTCCTTTCAACTTTGAAGTTGACAACAGCACTTCTCTGAAAGCTGGCGACATTACCGCTCGTATCTCCGGTAAAACTAACACTAACGTGTCTAGTGCAAAAATCGGTACTTACGGCGACTACGGTACTGGCATCACTGCAACTGATGCTCCTACCCTGACTGCTGGTAAAGCTGAGCAAGAAATCGCTGACATCACTCTGAAAGAGAACATTGGCGAAAGCTTGATCAACAACCGTACAGTTGAATTGACACTGCCTGAGGGTGCTGCATGGCAATCCGTGTTCGAAGCAGTTTACGACCAAAATGGTGTAGTTACTAACCCTGACTACCGTGGACTTGAAGCTCCAGGTGGAAAAGATACAATCAAGAACGAAGACATCACATTGAAATTCGATGGATACACTGGTACTGACCGTCGTACGGCTAAGTACACTGTTATTTCCTCCGGAACTGACAGTGCTGAGCTGGACTTCGAAGATATCGAAATCGCGTTGGCTAGTGACTTCACTGGCGACCTGAAAGTAACTTTCGGTGGTACTTCCGGCGTAACTGGTGATGTACTGGTTGCTAAAGTTGTTTCCCCACTGAGCGCAACTGCTGCTTCCAAGCCAAACGTTAAGATCGGTGCTACTAACCAAGCTGCTTCCGAGTTCACGCTGACTGAAGGTCAAGCTGGCGCTCTGAAAGACGATGGAAGAGTAGTTCTGGATCTGCCATACGGCGTATACTTCAACGGTACTCCAACTGTTGCAGTAACTGGTGGCGATGCTGTAATCACTAACGTGAGAACTTCCGGCGACCGTAACCAACTGTGGTTCACTGTTGATTCCGAAAGCGACACAGCTAGCACAATCAAAGTATCCGGCGTTAACCTGGAACTGGATCGTACAGTACCAGAAGGCGACGTAGTAGTTGAAGTTCGTGGTAGCGCAGTATCCGAGACAGAAGTTTACACAAGATGGGCTAACAACAAGCCAGTTGCTTCTGTAGCGATCGCTAACACTGCAACTCCAGCTCCAACTGATCAATCTGCTGTTGAAACTGTATTCACACTGGGAAGCACTTCCTACAGCGTGAACGGTGAAACTAGAACTGCTGATGTAGCTCCTTACAGCGAAAACGGACGTACTTACCTGCCAGTTCGTTACGTTGCTGACGCTCTGGGTGTTACTCCGCAAAACATCCTGTTTGACAAAGCTACTTCCACAGTTACCCTGCTTAAAGGTGACCGTGTAGTACAAATCAAACTGAACACAAACCAACTGATCGTTAACGGTTCTGTGATCGCTATGGATGTTAAAGCAGTAACTAAAGACAACCGTACAGTACTGCCTATCAGATGGGTAGGTCAAGCTCTGGGCGCTAACGTAGCTTACGACGAGACTGCTAAAACAATTACTGTTAAGTAATTAGTTCTCATCTATTCTTAAATAACGAAAAAGGGGTTCCTTATGGAACCCTTTTTTCAATAATGAAAGACCGGAGGTAACCATACATGAAACGTTTAGGCTCTGCTTTTTTGTCGACGTTGCTGCTATCTTCTGCAGTAGCAGGAGCTGTATCGGCACAAACGGCAACGACTCCTATCCGCGTGCTTATTAACGGAGTTGAGCAGTCATTTTCACAGCAACCATTTAAGAGCAATGACTTAACACTTGTTCCGCTTCGCTCTATTTTTGAGGGAATCGGCGCTGAAGTTAGATATGATGCTGCTACAGGTAAGATTACTGCAATTAAAGGTACAGATACTTTGAATTTGCAGAAGAACTCAAATTTAGCTTACAAAAACGGAGAATCCATTCGACTGGATGTAGCTGCACAGTCCGTTAACGGTTCTACGTTCGTGCCATTACGATTTGTTAGCGAATCGTTAGGCGCCAAAGTAAATTGGAATGCCGCCAATTCAACGATTGAAATTACGACGGAGTCTACTACAGCTCCTGTAGGCGAAGTAGGAACTACACCTAGTTCTGATAACCTTCCAACACCTACTACGCAAGCTACTTATGAGACCAATACGGAGCCTTTGAAGCTTGAAGATGCTGTAGCAATGGCTATTAAGAGTAGTAATAAGCTGAAGACTCAAGAAGCCGCATTACAACAGCAAAGTAACAAGCTAGATGATGCTGCGGACGGTATTGATTTCATACCTCAACCACAGGGCGGCGCTGTAAGTGAGCAGGTGAATGCTGGATACAATGCCTATTCACAGATGCAAATTGCCTACTCCAGTGCTCAGAAAAATCTAGAGATCGCTAAAGACGCTTTGAACTACCAAGTCAAGAGTGCTTATAATGACATTATCAGCAAATTGGAAGCAAAGCGTTTGGCTGACTTGAATCTTGAAGATGCACAAAGAAGTCTGCGCATTGTACAAGTTAAGCGCTCCAATGATATGGCTAGTGACTTTGATGTCACGCAGGCAACCTCTAAGGTACAACAACAAGAAGCCGCTCAAGAAGTGGCTCAAAAAACGTTGGATACTTCATTCCGTGAGTTGAATTCTTTAATTGGCTATAAGCCTGATCAAAGATATGCAATCGTAGACATTCCTGAGTTCAGTGTGTTCGAGAGTGATCTTGAAGCCAAAGTTAGCCAGGTCGTGACGGGAAGTCCAGCTGTGTGGCTTGCTGAGCGAGGCGTAGAATCGGCTAATTTGAGCTTTGACTACTTCGTATTCACAGGCTCGACTGCAAATTCGTATGACAACACCAAGATTGACATTGAAAAGGCCAAAATTACTTCTGCTGATACCAAAAAGCAACTTGAAGATGGTGTGAGAAGTATGTACAACAAGATCAAAGAGCTGGAGACACAATATGCTCAACTGCAAAGCGGTAAAGTAACCGCAGAGAACGCATTGAATGTCGTGAAGAAGCGTTATGATCTTGGCATGGCTACCGAATATGAAGTGTTCCAGGCACAGCTGCAACTGGAGTCGCTAAAGAACCAAGAAGTGTCCATTGTTATCGGACTGGACAACCTCAAGCTGGCCTATGAGAAACCATGGGCAGCATCCGGTGGTGCTTCTGCATCTGCCTCAGGTTAAGGTGTTTTCTTACGCAGGAATGGTATGAAAAGTAATAAAAGTACTCGCTATCATCCCCTCATGTAGGGGATTTTTTCTTGTCCAAACCGTGGATTGCCTTTATAGTTAGGTTAATTAGAGAATATCCCTCCCTGCATAGATTTGTAGTTAAAAGGGCTGACAGAGGGACACATCACTGTAATACACATAGCTAGGCAGTAAGGAGGACTTTATGAAATCGACTTATAAAATTACATTAGCGGCGTTCCTGATCGGTGGAGGCATTGTAGCAGGCACCGTCATGAATAGCTCCGTAGATGGAGCCTCCAGCGGAGGCCAACCTGGAACTGCAGATGATCCAGTGGTTACGAAGAGCTATGTAGATCAGCAGATCGCCAATGCACTGAAAGATGGCAGCTCAGCCGGATCGTCTAGCGCACCAGCAACTACGACACCAACACCAGCACAGACCGGCAGCTCTAATAGTGCAGCTTCAGGCGGAGCATCCAATGGTAATACATCCTCAGGGGAAGCCATTAAAGTAGTAGAGTTGACGCCAGGTAAAAAGCTGCTTGCAAAGGCTGGTGCAGAATTCATCGTGAGAAACGGCCGTGCAGTCGTATATAGTATGGATTCCAGTGGCGCAATCGATATTACAGATGGCAAGGAGATTTTTCACAATCAGGCAATTATGAATAATCATCTTATATCCTTCCCAAGAGATGACCGTGGTATTCAAGTCAAAGAAGGCGAGACCAATGGTATTGTCGTAATGGTAAGAGGCGGATACAGTGTACAGTAAGAGTCACATTAATGTTTTAGCCATCTTAACCAATAAGTTCTTTGTCTGAATCCTGTTTGTTATCGGCACAATAACTTCATCAACTACATGATGGAGGTGAGTATATGGCAGGGGGACGCAGAAGACAAGTAGTACCTGCAAGTCGGCAAATGCTTAATGAACTCAAATATGAAATTGCCGCCGAATTTGGATATCCAGTAGTAGGAGCAAATGTTGGTGGGATGGATACTGAGTTCGCATCGGAGCTCGGATCTGAACAAGGCAGCCAAGGTGGATATATCCCATGGGGACAATTAACCTCTCGTGAGAATGGCTCCATTGGTGGCGAGATCACCAAGCGTCTGGTTAGCAATGCTGAGAAGGAGCTTTACAAGCTTAATTGAAAATACATTATCTATAATTAAAAGTACATGAATGGTCCAAATCACCTATCTCTTCTTAAGAATATCCAGATATTCATTAAAGGATTCATTCACCTCGTATAAATTGACACCTTGTACCAAATAAGCTAATATGAAATTTGAGGCTTGTACGCAACCTTTTCCGACAGGAAAAGGTTCATTTTTTGTAGGCGTGTATAAGTTGTAAATTTTGCTCATTATGTTACGATAGGCAAGAACCATGACATGCTTAGGAGCATTGTATAAGAAGACCATTGCCTTATGCATTTTATTACCAAGCTTGAGCATATACACATACGCATTGTGATAACGATTATATTTTGTATTTGAAAATAAGCGTTATCGAACATATGAAGCTGTGTGATGTTGATATTAATTATTTCTTGTAGGAGGTTGACTTAATGTCTGTAAAAGGCCGTCATTTGTTTACGTCCGAGTCCGTAACAGAAGGACATCCGGACAAAATCTGTGATCAGATCTCAGACGCTGTACTTGATGCATTTTTGACCAATGACCCGAATGCTCGTGTGGCCTGTGAAGTATCCGTAGCAACTGGACTTGTATTGGTTATTGGTGAGATCAGTACCAAATCTGAATATGTGGACATTCCGTCCATTGTACGTAATACTATCAAGGATATTGGATATACTCGGGCCAAATACGGCTTCGATTACAATACATGTGCCGTGTTAACGTCTTTGAATGAACAATCCCCTGACATCGCTCAGGGAGTTAACGCTGCTCTGGAACACCGCGATCCTGCAGAAGTGGCTCAAGAAACAGCAAACATCGGTGCTGGAGACCAAGGGCTCATGTTTGGCTTTGCGACGAACGAGACTCCAGAACTTATGCCATTGCCTATTGCTATGTCCCACCGGATTGCCCGTCGTTTGTCCGAAGTTCGTAAGGACGGTACGCTTAATTATCTCCGTCCTGATGGCAAGACACAAGTGACAGTGGAATATGTAGATGGCAAGCCAGTGCGTATTGATACGATTGTAGTATCTACCCAACATGCTGAGGAAATTACGCTGGAGCAAATTCAACAGGATATCAAAGAAAAGGTCATTCTGCCTGTAGTGCCTGCTGAACTGCTAGATGGAGAGACAAAATACTACATTAACCCAACAGGACGCTTCGTTATCGGCGGACCACAAGGCGATGCTGGCTTAACTGGGCGTAAAATTATCGTGGATACTTATGGTGGTTATGCACGTCATGGCGGCGGTGCTTTCTCAGGTAAAGACCCAACGAAGGTAGACCGCTCTGCAGCTTATGCAGCGCGATATGTTGCCAAGAACCTGGTTGCTGCTGGATTGGCCGACAAGGTCGAAATTCAATTGGCTTATGCCATTGGAGTGGCCACACCGGTCTCCATTAACGTGGATACTTACGGAACAGGTAAAATTAGTGAGGAAAAGCTCGTTGAGCTTGTTCGCAATAACTTTGACCTTCGCCCAGCTGGCATCATTCGCATGCTGGATCTGAGACGTCCAATCTATAAACAAACTGCTGCATATGGTCACTTTGGCCGGACAGATCTGGATGTTCCATGGGAGCGCGTAGATAAAGCGGAGCTCCTGAAGTCGCAAGCTGGTCTGTAACACCATATCTATAAGTAGCATAGAGCTATATTATATGAAATGAAAAAGGGACACCCTTTCGTCAAATCAATTGATGAAGAGGGTGTCCCTTATTCTATTGAAATGGGTACAAGCTGATAGGGTCGAGTGTTACCTTGATCTGAACCCTTGATCTGAACTTTCTTGATTTGACCTTTTAACATCTCTAGTTCAAGCTATATTGAATAGAAATTGCTAATGGATCTGTTAAGGCTGCTCTGGTAACAAGAGATCGCGTAGCCGGGAACAGTATTTCACCAGCTTTTCATAGTTCTCCAGGTATGCAATTAAGGCCTTTAACAAGGGTGAAGAAGGGGATTCAGCACGGGTTTCCTTTTTAATCTGCTCCAAAATCTCTGCATAATCATCCTTTTCGGCTGGTGACAATCGACTCTGGCGAATCTCGTCAGCAAGCTGATCGAAGATCGCGGCGATTTCACGACCATCATGCAAGGGATTGTCCGCTCCCGGGGTTTCATACCAGCCCTTGTTTCCCCATAGTGTGTAGGGCTCAATATGACCTGTTTTCATGCCTTCTATTAAGATCTCCAGCACATAAAATGCAAACAAGGCCAATCGTTCACTTGTCTGATCATCCATCAGATCGCCAAAAAATCGAATGGATTCAAACACGAGACTCATCAGAATGAAACTGATGTCCCACACGTTATCTTTAAGTTCAGAGCCGAATACTTCTAACAAATTAATATGCAGCCACTCCAGCAGATTCTTATGCAATCTCTGGGTTGCCTCGTCCATAGCGCATCCGTCAGCCATGGAGAATGGATCAATGTGAACCATTAAATGAACTTTGTTGGCTATGATTTGATCGAGGTACAGCTTCACTATCCGAAACAATTTCTCTCGTGCATCTAAGTTATTTTGACTATGAATAGCTCTGATACCATGTTTAACTTCTGTGGCGAATTGGTCCAGAATAACGAGCGGTAACTCATGCTTTCCTTGGAAATATTTATAGAAGGAGGCTTTGGCCATCCCGCTCTCTCTGGCGATCTCCTCCACTGACGCGGCTGCAAATCCCTTTTTGGAAAATAAAGAAATCGCTGCTTGGATGATATCTTCTCTTTTACTATCCAATGCGGTACCTCCTGTAGATTAGTGATCTGACATATAGACCTGACCCAAGCTCACGTTCTTGTGGTCTATTGCACTGATCCTACCGCATTAGTTCTGCTGCACCAACCTTACTACGCTTGGTCAGATGCCTTGAGCTTGCGTGAGACCTTCCACCGTTGCTTCAGACGGGCTACGATCAGGTACAGGGAAGGAACTACGAATAGGGTCAGCACTGTAGAGAATAACAGGCCGAACATGACTGTATAGGCCAATGGGCGGAAGAGCAAGCTTCCCAGCCAGGCAATAGGCATCATTCCGACAATAGCCGTCAATGACGTTAGCAGAATAGGACGGAAGCGAGCTGCTGCCGAGGCGATGACGGCCTGCTCCAGTGGAGTGCCTCGATGAAGCTCTTCCTCAATAAACTCAATCATAACAATACCGTTACGAACGACCATTCCAGCCAGTGTAATTACGCCCATAATGCTCATGAAGCCGATTGGCATGCCAGTAATGGCCAAGCCAATAATTCCTCCAGCTGCTGCCAGATATACAGTCGTCATAATGATGAGTGGCACGGACAATGAATTGAACTGCATAGTAATCAGAATGATGATTAAGAATAGGACGATAATAGACAGCGTTCCCAGATCGGCAAATATTTCATTTTGCGTCGAGGTCTCTCCACCGAGCTGCCACTTATAGCCGTCAGGGAAGGAGATAGCTGCCAACTTCTGGTTCACATCGTTGGAAACCTCCGTGGCTGTACGACCCGTTAAATCTGCTTCAACCGTAATCGTTCTTTCCATATTATAGTGTTTGATCTGCTGGGTAGCAAACGCTGGCTTGGCTTCGGCAAGCTGAGCTAATGGAATAGGGGTGCCTGCCGCGTTGTGAACAGTCAATTGCTGAAATAGTACGTTCGGGTCAGCTTGGGGCTGTATCAAATACAGCTTGATGTCAATCAGCTCGCTGCCCTTATCCAGTTTGCTGACAGGTAGACCTTCATTTAATAGCATCATGGTGCTGGTAAGGTCCTTGTAGCTTACCATGTACTTATCCATGGCTTGCTCATTCACTTCGAATTCCAGCGCATGGCGGTCCTCCCCGGTATCATCTACGATATTTATCGTTCCGGGTATGGTAGCTATTGCTTCCTTGACCTGTTGAGCCAACTGCTGCAACTGCTGCATATCACTTCCGGATACTCTCACAGCGATCGGCTTGCCGACAGGCAGACCCAGTCGAGGCACGTAGGTGCTGACTCGAATGTCTGGATATTTGTCTTGAAGCTGATCCCGCCAGGCTTGAGGAGTTGTCTTCAGGTCAAACGAATCCTCATTTCCCAAAACGGCTATCTGAGCATATACATTACCATCGTTAATATTGCCGCCTCCTGTAAGGTCACTGTAGGCAATAGGCGCATTTCCGCCAGCGGTAAAGGTTACCTTACTCGCCTCTGGCTGCTCCTGCACCCACTCAGCTGCTTCCTTCACAATGCGATGTGTCTCCGATAATGAGGTGCCGACTGGCATGGTCAGATTAATCGCCATATGTGGGTCCTCTGACTCCGGGAACAGCTCTATTGGTGTGAATAGAACCAATCCATAGGCAGCTGTACCCACTAATAAGCCCGCTAGGCCAGTCAACAGGGGACGCTGGACAACCTTCGGCATCAATTTCCCGGAGTACAGTTGATTCAGCGCTTGAATTTGTCTGCCGAGCAGACCTGCCGGCTTAGGCTTTCCATTCAGTTCGACACGCTTCCGGCGCTTCTCATACCATTCCCGGAAGATCGGGATAATGGTAAAGGACATGAGCATGGATGCCAGCATTGCGAGTGAAATGACGATAGGAATGGGCTTAATGAAAGCACCGACGTCTCCCTTCAGGAAGAGTAATGGGGCAAAGGCAGATATGGTTGCCAGTGTAGCAGTCAGAATGGATACGGATACTTCCTTGGTACCATTAAGCGCTGCCTCCTTGGGGCTTTCCCCAAGCTCCGTCAATCGTCGCTCGATATTGTCATTGACAACAACCGCATCGTCTACCAGAATGCCCAGAACAATAATCAGTCCTACGACCGAAATTTGATTCAAGGTGACACCGAGCATCGGAACAAAAATCATGGCAATCGCAATCGAGATCGGAATCGCCATGGCGACGAAGGAGGAGGTCAGCAGATGAAGCCCCATTGTACAAATGAGGACGACTGCCGCAATGGCAATGATAGTCTCCTTGGTGAGATCGGCAAAAATGTCCGCTACCTTATCTCGCTGCGCGAATACGGTCTCAAAGGTTATATTTTCAGGCAGAGAGGAGGTCAGTTCATTAAGCTTGTGCTCTACTCGCTCATTCATGGATGGAATGTCTGTGCCGTTCTTGGCATGAATCTGTACCGTAATGGCAGCCTTACCATCCACGTAGGATAATTGCTCATCTTTATCAAAGGACAGGGTAGAGTTCCCTATATCCCGCAAATATACAGGTGACCCACTCTCGGAGCGAGCAATCTGAACAGCATTTAGTCTTTCCGGGTCTGTCGTGTCGCGGATTACTACCTGATAGTTGCGCTGATCATAGTCAAGATTGCCTGTGGGCACTCGGTCCATATGGCCCTGGATGGCCTGCATTACCTGCGCCCAAGAGAGCTGGTACTGAGCCAGCTTCTGCGTGTCTATCTCAATACGTACTTCCTGGTCGGGAATGCCAGAGATCGTCACCTTGGATACTCCTTCTACAGTACGAAGCTGGTCCTCCCAAATAAGCATGGTATCCTTCATGGTCAACAGTGCTTCTCTGGACTCGCTAGTCAGGGCGTAGGACCCGATGAAGGCCTGAGTTAATTGATCATCAATTTCGGGTACCTCTGCATCTGATGGTAGGTCAGCGCTGGCATCCTGTACCTTTTTGCGCATCTCATCCCAGACCTCTGCAGGAACGGCATCCTTTTGTGATTCGACAATAATACTGGAGTATCCATTCCCGGAGGTAGAGCGGATTGTCTTGACATCCGCGACCTCCTTGATCTTCTTCTCAAGTACCTTGGTCACGCTCTGCTCCACCTTCTGCGGAGATGCCCCCGGATAAATGGTAGTAACGAGGGCCTGTTGGACGGTAACATCCGGCATTTCCTGCTTGGGTAGACTTGCAAAGCTGATAAAACCAACAAGGGTAGCTATGGCGAAGAATAGCAGGGTGATTTTTCGTTTCTTTACAAAGTATTCAATCATGGGGTTGCTCCTTCCGCCTCATTCAGGCTGTCCC
This sequence comes from Paenibacillus massiliensis 2301065 = DSM 16942, assembly GCF_000377505.1. Taxonomy (GTDB): domain Bacteria; phylum Bacillota; class Bacilli; order Paenibacillales; family Paenibacillaceae; genus Paenibacillus; species Paenibacillus massiliensis. Next base: position 612,381 of record NZ_KB898186.1, read on the forward strand.
CCTCGAACACCTTGGTCGCTCCTTTGGTGACGATTAGATCTCCATCCTGCAGTCCAGAGACAATCGACAGCTGGTTGTTGATCATTTGGCTACCTAGCGTAACTGGTGTCTTGACGGCAGTTCCATTCTCACTCTTGAATACATAAGGCTGGTCGCCTGTGCTGATGACAGCTTCGGCAGGGAGGAGAATTCCCTTCTGTCCTGATGTCTGGGAGGCAGCCTTCACCACCTGACCCGGGAGCCAATCATGCTCGGGATTGGAAATAAGCAATTCAACATTAATTGTTCCGGTTCCGTTATTGGTGGCGGCTGAGATCTGGGATACCTTGGCTGTTCTAGTGCTGTCGTACAGACTGACCTCTACGGACTGACCTTTACTCCACTGCTGGATCTCCGAATCTGGCACAGGCAGGAGCAGCTTGAGCTGATCAATATTGCCTACACGGTACACGGGTTGACCAGCCTGCATCAACTCACCTGGCTGAATCAGCTTTTCCAGCACTACGCCATGGAAGGGGGCCTTTAAGGCTGTACGGGAGAGGGCCAGCTCTGCTTGCTTCCTCGCAGTCATAGCCTTCTCATAGGCTGCGGACGCCTGAGTCTTGGCCGCCAGTGCCTGCTGGTAGGAAGCATCCGCTACACCTAGTCCTGCCTTTGCCTCCTGTAGCACGGCATTAGCAGCATCGATATCCTCGCTGGTCGCACCCTCCAAAATAAGTGACAGTGAGCTTTGCGCTCTCTCCCAATCTTTTTGGGCGTTAATCTCACCCAGCTCAGCCGCCTCAAAGTCAGCTGTTGAAGCTGCACCTGCCTGCAGAAGCTGGCGGATTCGCTCCTTTTGTAGTTTGGCCTGCTCATAGGCACGTTTGGCCTGCTCAGCTACCGCCTCGGCTTGGGCTTTTTCCTGTGTACGTGCACCATTCTTGACCTTGCGTACACTGGCTGTAGCATTGGCTACACGTGCCTCCGCAGAGGATCTCGAAGCTGCAGCAGTCTGAATGCCGGCTTCTGCGCTGGATAATGCTCCCTCGGCCTCCATAATGGCTGCGTCAGCCTGCTCTAGCTGTAGTCGGTAATCGGCCTCTGCGATGGATGCTAGTACAGCGCCTTGCTGGATGGGACTACCTGCTTCAAATGAAGCATCAGCTACTCTGCCTCCGTACTCGAAGGATAGTGCACGCTCCTCAAAAGCTTGCAGCGTCCCGGAGAGATCATATGCAGTATTCAGTGGCTCCTCTGTTACCTGTTCAAGTCCCACTATCGTTGTTCGCACATTGCTGCTCTCTACTCCATCAGAGGTTGTACTGGAGCAGCCTGCAACCATCAGGCTGATGGCAGCAACACCAAGCCAGGCCATGCGATGTTTTTTCATGATTGTTGTCCCCCTAGTCTTCTTTATTCCTAACTGAATCGAATGCAGGAGCTATTCGTTGTTCATGCTTGAACTAATCAGTATGTATTGAACTCATTGGTTCAAGGTGATTATAGAAGGAGGATTGGGCGTTTGTCAATTGTCTTGCTTTTGAAGTTTCAGAAACCTGCAAGAAAATAAAGAAAGAACTAGCAATGACTAATCAAAAAATAGAAGTTTTCCGTAACTTTTCTAATAATCTACAGTCTATAATTAAGAGAGCGAAATCTTGTATGATAGAGATGAATGAAAGGGCTAAAATCAGGATAAGATGGGAGCGTTTATATCTATATGGCTTTACAACGAGGTAACACGAGATGGTCAGGAAAGAGAACGATCAAGAACATAGCGATCGTATCCATAGCAGGCATATTGTGGGTTAGTCCCGTTGCGGGAATGACTGGGGTCAACCCGCTGATTGAGCTTAGCGGCTCTACTGTCAGTGCGGCTTCAGCGGTGAAGACTGGCGAAGAGATCATTACCTCTGGGGCTATTTTGATGAAATACAAATACAAGACTTCCTCCGGAACGGCTCTAGCTGATGTCGTCCGGGTGGATATGAATAATCCATACGTTAAGCTTGACGTGATGACAGGTAAGAACGGTCAATTCACAACCAGACAAAGCACAGAGGGCATGGCCAAGGAGACAGGGGCTGTAGCAGGAATTAACGGGGATTATTTTAATACCTCACGTGAAGGTGCGCCGATTGGTGGTCAGGTATCTGATGGTGAGCTGATGTCCACTCCGTCGGATATTTCGGGCATGTATGCGTTTGCTGCTGGCAAAGACAACAAGCTAATGATTGAGCAGTTTACCTTTGAAGGCACCTTGACTGCACAGGATGGGTCATCCTTCCCGCTTAGCGGTATTAATAAGGTGGCCTACACGCCAGAGACCTCTGGCAGTAGCTACAGCCATTCGAACACCATGTTTATTTATACATCCGCATGGAAAGCGCTGGAGCGGCCTACCAACAGCTCCACGACGCCAACAGAGGTGCTGGTCGAGAACGGAGTCATCACGCAGATTTCCGAGAATTCGGCTTTGCCTGTGACAGTACCTGAAGGTGGATATATTCTACGGACCCATGGTAAGGCTGCTGAGTATGTGCGTCAGCACTTGGCTGTCGGACAGAGTGTTAGCACCAACTATCAACTCAAGATCAAATCATCAGGCAAACTGGTAGATCCCTCAACGCTACAGACGATGATTGGTGGACACACCATCCTTGTGAATGAAGGCAAGAAGTCCTCGTTTTCCCGCAGTGTATCAAGTATTGGTGGTACCCGCGCGCGCACAGCACTAGGATACTCCAAGGATCAGCGCTATGTGTACCTGATTGCCGTAGAGAAAAATAATAGCAGCACAGGCATGTCCCTGAGTGAGCTGCAATCCTTTATGGTGGATATTGGTGTATGGAAAGGGCTCAACCTTGATGGTGGGGGCTCTACAACTATGGTCACTCGTCCGCTTGGTGACACCTCGGCAGCGCTGACCTTTGATACCGAATACGGAAAGCAGCAGCGAAGCATCGTGAATGGACTGGGTGTATATACCGAGGCACCAAAGGGCACTCTCAAGGGCTTCACGGTGGGAGGAACCAGGACACTGCTGATTGGTCAGACCGGCAGCTATAGTCTCAAAGGCTATGACACGTACTACAACCCTTACGATGTAGCTGCTACCAATGTGAGCTGGAAGTCTAGCAACTCTGATATTTTGGCTACGGGCGGAGGCGTGATCAAAGGCGTGAAGCCTGGCACCGCAACGCTCACGGCAACAAGCGGCTCAGCAAGTGCCGCCATGAAGGTAACGGTAATGGGAGCTGAAGAAATCTCCTCGCTGACAGCAGGCAGCGGTACAGGAGAGCTTAAGGCTGGTGCTGCCATTGCAGTGCCTGTCACAGCGAAGACGACAAGCGGCCAAAGTGTCCAGATTGCTGCTGATGCGCTGAAGTGGGAATTCGTCGGCTTCAAAGGCAGTGTGAAGGGTGATCAGCTTACGGTATCTTCTGTAGATGCTGGGACTCAGACAGGCTATGCCATTGGACGTTATGACGGCTTCAGTGCAGTAGTCGTCCTGACATCAGGCGGCAGTAGTGGAACTTGGGAGAATTTTGAGAATGTAAATTATCCAATTGACTTTACCACCAATGCAGCAGGCGTGACAGGAAGTGTATCCATCGTTCCGGGAAGTGGCGAGAAGTCGAGCTCCAAGGTACTTGAGCTACAATACGATATGACTGCTGGCAGTGGTAAAATGTATGCCTACGCACAGTTGAATGGTACCTCTGGCAAAACGATTACATCAGGCGCCACAGGGATGACGCTGGATGTCATGGGAGATATGAGCCTGAACTGGCTCCGCGCAGAAGTACAGGATGCCAACGGGCAGACTGTATATCTGGATCTTGCCAAAGTCATTGATTGGGAAGGCTGGAAGACGATAAGTGTGGATCTGAGTGGTTCAGGAATTGCTTATCCTGCCAAGCTGAAGCGTCTGTATGTTGTAAATGTGGAAGAAGGCCAAGATGAGCGCGCCAAGACGGGCACGGTGGCCTTTGACAATATTACTTTGAATGCACCTGGAGCGGTGGGAACTGCAGGACTCAAGACAGGTACGGCTCAAATGTCCATTGGACAGAGATCCATGACCGTGAATGGGCAACAGGTATCCATCGATTCGGCTCCAATCCAGCGGGGGGGCTCCACTTATGTGCCAATCAAGTATGTGCTTGATGCCTTCGGTGGGCAGGCACAGTGGAATTCGTCCGCACAACGAATCACAGTCATCCGTGGTGGAGTACTGATCGATCTGACTGTAGGACAGAAGAAATATGTAGTTAATGGAAAAAGCAAAACTACCGATGTAGTTCCAATTGTGCTAGATGGTAGGACTTTAGTCCCTCTTCGTTTAGTTTCTGAGCAGCTTGGACTGACTGTAAAATGGGAACAAAACACTAAGACCGTCACCATCCAATCATGATATGGTATGATATATACCTGATAAGCTAGGATTGGAGATTAAATTCGTGGATTTTCAAGCCGATGTCATAGACCGCGTAATTAAAAACGCCCTCCAGGTTATGGAGAACAGCAAGTATCAAATGTTCGAAATTATGGACGCGGCTCGCGGAGAGCTGGTCTCGTTAAATCAAGAGCTTAAGGCTGTTCTGAAGGAAACGGCAGAGACACTTGAAAAAGTGGATCAGCTGGAAATGAATTACCGACGCTCGCGAATCCGGCTGACGGAGGTCAGCCGGGACTTTGTTCGGTATTCAGAAGAAGACATCAAGACGGCCTATGAGAAGGCCACTCAGCTGCAGCTGGATGTGATGATCTACCGTGAGAAGGAGATGTATCTCAAGGCCCGACGAGATGATCTCCAAAAACGGGTGAAGAACGTCGAAGCTTCTGTAGAGCGTGCCGAGACGATTGGTTCCCAAATGGGCGTCGTACTGGAATACCTGTCTGGGGAATTAGGGCAGGTTACCAGGATTATTGAGTCTGCCAAGAATCGGCAACTCATTGGTTTGAAAATTATTCTGGCCCAGGAAGAAGAACGCAAACGGATCTCACGTGAAATTCATGATGGACCCGCACAGTTGCTCGCTCATCTAGTTCTTAGGACGGAAATTGTAGAAAGAATGCTTGCCAAGCAGGAATTTAAGATGGTCCAGGACGAAATAGTAGATCTAAAGAGGCAGGTTCGTTCCAGCTTGGAAGAGATGCGTAAAGTCATATTCAATTTACGTCCTATGGCACTGGATGATCTGGGCTTGATCCCTACTCTCCGGAAATATGTTCAGGATTTTGAGGACAAGACCAAGATCAGAGCCATCTTTGAGACAAGGGGCAAGGAACACCGTCTTTCTTCTGCGATGGAAGCGGCCATTTACCGTTTGGTCCAAGAAGGCCTCACCAATGCTGCCAAACACGCATATCCAACCCACGTACTAGTCGAAATTACATATCAGGCACAATTGGTCAAAATTGTTGTGCAGGACAACGGACTAGGGTTCAAGCCAGAGCTATTTGAACAAAAAGGCAAAGATCATAACCACTTTGGACTGATTGGCATGCGTGAAAGGGTTGAATTGCTAGAAGGGAGAATGGAGATCGAATCTGCTGAGAATCAGGGGACCAAGATCGTCATTCATATCCCTACCAACGTAGAGAAGGGAAAGGAGTAACACATGGAAAATCAGAACATCCAGACTACAGCAATCAAGGTGCTACTAGCTGATGATCATCAGCTATTTCGTGAAGGCTTAAAACGTATCCTAAATATGGAGGAGGACATTGAGGTCATCGGCGAGTGCGGTGACGGTATTCAGGTGCTGGAATTCTGCAATGAGGAAAAGCCAGATATCGTGCTCATGGATATTAACATGCCGCTTGAGAACGGTGTTGAGGCGACCGAGAAGCTTCGCGAGCTATTCCCGGATATCAAAGTTATCATTCTGTCCATTCATGATGATGAGAGCTATGTATTTGAGACGCTTCGCAAAGGAGCCAATGGCTATCTCCTGAAGGATATGGAGGCAGAGTCCCTAATTAACGCTATTCGTTCGGTGCATGAAGGCTACGCCTTTATCCACCCTAAGGTAACCGGTAAGCTGATCATGCAGCTGCGGCGCATGACCTACCTGAACGAGACTGGCGCAATGGCGGAAGGGAACACCAAGGAAGCAGGCGTGAAATTCGTCGCTGGCGACAACAACCCGCTTACACGTCGTGAGGCAGAAGTGCTACGACTCATGGCAGAAGGCAAGAGCAACAAGATGATCGGCGAATTCCTCTTCATCAGTGAGAAGACGGTGAAGAACCATGTCAGCAGTATTCTGCAAAAGATGGAGGTCGATGATCGCACGCAAGCGGTTATTAACTCTATCAAATATGGTTGGGTTACCCTGTAATTAGGGTACTACGCGGAGCTGAATTGTAACACCTCCTTACCTCAGAGCATATATTGTCGCATAGGAGGAGGTGGCTTCCATGACACTGCAGCTGTTATGGATTGTGCTCGCGTACGGTATGGCTGCTGTCGCGGTCCGACTGCTTTATATATGGCATTCGACCTTCCTGAAGGCTTCTGATGAAGATCAGAAAGCCGGCAGCCAGCGTGAACATTATATTATCATGACTTCCAACCACGAGCATCAGGTAGAATGGCTTATCCGAATGTTCAAAATTCGTTCATGGATTGTAAGCTCTCCAGTAAAGGTAACTGTGATTGATCATGTCTCCCAGGATCTCACTGTGCCTATCGTGGAGCGACTTCAGCCCTGTGGAGGAATTGAACTGGCGGTAATGAGCGCAGCCTCGGGCAGTGGGCAGGAAGTTCAGCTTCCCGATCTTGAACGTTGCACCGTAGTCGATTTGCGACAGCACGAATCAGAGTCGGGTTATGTAGGGTAATAGCGCTTTGCTGAATAAACGCGTCAGGACAGTACAGTGAAGTGTAGCTCATGGTGCAGTGCTGGTGCAGTCAGCAATTTGTTAATAACTCTACAAGCAAGGCATTGTCCTGAACTCGGATGTATGCTTTAATCAGAAGTAGTAGCATGTAGGCTGTTACAAGAGCTGATAGCGTTACAATTTCATAGATTGACTGTATACATCTGTAATAGATGGGTGAAGCACACTCCGTAGCGTAAAGCGCGGTGTGTGCTTTTTTTGTTGGCGTGCCCAGAGGCACGCATTATCTAGTTGGTGAAAGTCCAACCAAGGGAGGGGCCAAGCCACCCTTGTAGCTAGGATGCTTGCGCATGGTGAAATCTGTGTGTAAAAGCGCATCGACAAAAGTACCGGTCAGAGACCGGGCGAGCGACAACCCAGGCCGCAACATCAAGTGAATCCTGCCGCGTCGTCAAAAAGGACCTGCGAAGGGGAAAAGAGGGAGCCGAGTCTCGTGACAATGGACGAAGGCCAAGGAAGCTGTGCAGAACTTGGGACAACAG
>NZ_KB898187.1 GCF_000377505.1 Paenibacillus massiliensis 2301065 = DSM 16942
GATTCAAGGATGGAGAAATTACTACTACACGAACCACAGCCAAAAGAGATTAGCCAAGCTGGATTGGTATATTCTGCAGCGATTAACCCGGTGGTATGCAAAGAAGAGGCAGCGCAGGAGTTGGATGAGTTCAGGACCTGAAGTCAAGTATATTGCTAACATGTATGGACTAAAAACGTTATTGTGATCTGCATGCCCATGAAAGACGAACATCGGAAAGCCGTATGAGGGAAAACCTCATGTACGGTTTGATGAGGAGGGGCTGGTTTGAATCCAGCCCTTTACTCTAGAGAAATAATGCTTCATTTTTTATATTTGACAATGAGAATCATTATCAAATATGATGGATATAGAATATGGATCATGAGCCAGAAAGCGAGGATTATATAGATGAAATTTATCATTGTGTACGCAAGCATGACAGGAAATACCGAGGAGATTGCCGAGCTGATTGCGGAGGGGATTCGTCAGGAGGGGCATGAAGTCGTATTGAAGGAATCCCATGAGTGCAGTGCTTCACAGTTGCTGGAGTATGATGGATACATTATGGGATTGTACACATGGGGCGACGGAGAGCTTCCTGATGAATTTGAGGATTTCTTCGAGGAGCTGGATGAAGTGGATCTCGCGGGTACGCGCACTGCACTGTTCGGCAGCGGAGATACATCCTATGCGGAATTCTGTGGAGCCGTAGATTTGCTCGAAAATAAGATCAAGGAGCGCGGAGCTACTGTGGTGCAGGAGAGTCTGAAGCTTGAATTCAATCCAAGGGATGATGAGAAGGAGACTTGCCGCTCCTTTGGACGTCAGTACGTACAACATAGCAAAGAACCGGTATGACACATGTCAAGAGGGGAGTGAAGCTGGATGAAGAATGCTGATCAGGAATCGGTCTCCCTTCCGCTGCTGATGGACTATCAGATCGAGCATTTGTGGCGTTGCCCTTATCGGCTTCAGAAGGCGGAGCAGAAATCGAACCGCAGACAAAGCTGGGACTGGGAGCATCATGTGCAATACGCGGTTGGTCACGCTCTTAGTGAGTACTATCACCTGCGCCCTGAGGTCAGGAATGAAATTCCGCTGCAATATATGCTGGAGAAATGGTGGCCCAAGCGGCCAGATGGCTTCGAATCCGTAACGCATTATTGGGAGATGAAGGAGCAAATCACTGCGGGAATCTACAAAGTAGGGACCTCGAATCAGGACCTGGGCGTACCAGTCCTATTATACGAGCAATTCCGTACACCAATCCCAGACTTGGCAATCGAGCTGTCAGTTATTATTCAAGCGATGTGGCAGCAGGCTGATCAAGGGCAGCCGATGCTGGTACAGAAATATTTGGTCAGCTACCATGAAGCTGTAGTTGAGGCTTACCGCCATCTGGTGACCGTCTTTTGTTACTATGCCTTTGGTCGGCTTCCTTCCAGCATTGAGGTTTTTTGCTTGCTGGAGAATCGTAGATTGACCTTCTTTACGCATCGCCAGTCCTTAAGTCAGGCTATGGATTATGTAGCTTTGCTGCGCGATTCCTTGAAGGATGTCCAGCGGAGCAGCCGCGAATGCCAGTGCGCATCGTGTGTGTCCCGGCGAATGAGCTATTTGAATCGAGTGGAGTCAGCAGGGGAAGGGCCAGGTAGACTACTGAGCTGAGTAGGTATTTGAGCTTTTCAAATATGGTTATTGTGAAAGTACATATAACGGTTGTTTCAGGCTTTGCGGCATTTCGCCAGTCCTGAGCAACCGTTTTTTGTTGTGATTCATACAGAATATTTTGGTATTGAGCAAATTTTGTTATTGATTATTTGAAGAATACTTATATAATATATCATTAGTTTCATATGTTAAAATTGTAATATGGTTCTTCATGACTAGGTGTAAGAGACAGTCAGAACAACAGGAGATCGCACATGATGTAGAGCAAATAAGGGGATGAGGGACATGTTGATTAGGTAAAAATGTAAAATGTTTCAAATTGTTAATGTTACATTTTCATAATAAATATAGAACTGGAGTGGAAAGGCAGTGAGCAAGAAGACAATATTGCCGGTGTTAGTCATTTTATTGATTCTCAGCGGCGGAACAATCGGATTCTATTACTGGTATCAGGGTTCTCATTTTGTGAAGAGTGAGGATGCTCGAATTCAGGCGGATGCCTACAAGGTTATGCCCTTGATCTCAGCGGAAATTACACATATTGATGTGGAAGAAGGCGACGAATTGCTCAAGGATGAGCCTGTGGCAGAGCAGGACGTTAGTGGACTGGATTCCAGCATGATTAACAAATCCGTTCTCCATGCCCCGATCAGTGGCACCGTCATCAAGGTGCATGCCAAGGAGCATGAAATGGGGACATCTGGGCAGGCTGTAGTGACGATGGCCGACATGAATAGTTTGTACGTATCAGCGAACATTGAAGAGACAGACATTAGTCGCATCGCGGCTGGGCAGCTAGTGGACGTTACGCTGGATGCAGCAGGCAACCGTTCGATTCAAGGGAAGGTCAGAACCATTGGCCAAGCTACGAACTCCGTCTTCTCCTTGATCTCTTCCGTCAATACGAGTGGTAACTATAATAAGGTAACACAGCGAATTCCCATTGAAATTGAATTGAACGTTCCCGAAGGCATGAAGCTCATCCCTGGCTCGAACGTTGAAGTGAAAATCCATACAAAATAGGAGGGGTAAACGTGGCTGATACGGAAATCACGACCTCTCCACCAGGTGCTGACAAGGAAAGCTGGCTGGCATTTATGGCCATTGTACTCGGAGCGTTCGTCGCTATCCTTAATAACAGTCTGATTAATGTCGCGATTCCAAAGCTGACTACGGATCTCGGCTCAACGACCTCCCGTATTCAATGGGTAATAACTGGTTATACCCTGGCTTCGGGGGTGATCGTTCCGATTACCGGGTACATGGAGCAGAAGATTGGCTACAAGAAATTTCTCATCCTTGCGCTGAGCATCTTCGCGATCGGAACGGCTATTTGTGCTTTGGCGTGGAGCGACAGCTCCTTGATTGCGGCACGCGTGCTGGCTGGCTTGGGTGGAGGCGTCATCATGCCGCTGAGCATGACAATTGTCTACAAGATCATTCCACGACATCAGATCGGTATGGCACTTGGAATATGGGGGATTGCAGCGATGGCTGCTCCTGCCGTAGGTCCGACGCTCAGTGGTTATTTGATCGAGTGGGTCAACTGGAGATTCCTGTTCATCGTGTGTCTGCCTGTAACGGTATTGGCGATTCTGCTAGTGGTCTTCCTGATCAAGGAGCCAGAGAAGGGGACGCCGAGGGCGTTTGACCTGCCCGGCTTTGTACTGGCTGCGACTTGTGCAGGAACACTCCTGTATGCTCTATCCAACGGACAGAGTGACGGCTGGACTTCTTTCAAGATCGTAGGTCTGTTATTCATAGCTGTCTGGTCCTTGATTTTCCTGATTTATGTGGAGAGTGGCAAGGAGAACGCAGTGATTGAGATTTCCTTGTTCAAAAATTTTAAATACAGCATTAGCGTAGTGGCCTCCAGCTTGGTCATGATGGGGATGTATGGCGGGACCTTCCTGACTCCGTTGTTTTTGCAAAATATTCAGGGTGTCTCACCGATTGAGACAGGTATCATACTCATTCCCCAAGCGGTGGCGATGGCTGTCATGATGCCGATTGCTGGACGTCTATTCGATAAATACGGCATCGTGCCGCTCGGACTGGTGGGGCTGACACTCACAAGCTTCATGACTTATCACTTGCATCTGCTTACACCAGATACATCCCATGCATGGCTAGAGACCGTCATGGCGCTACGCGGCATCGGAATCGGCATTTGTATGATGCCTCTATCGACAGTAGGGATGAACGCCGTTCATCCAAGCAAGGTAGCCAACGCCTCCACGGCCTCTAACTTGGTGCGTACGGTATCGGCTTCGATGGCGATTGCGGTCTTTACATCCATTATGCAGAGCCGATCGGCAGTGCATGCACAGCATGTATCCGAGTCGATTACTGCAGATGCGGCTCACACTTTTCAGAGTATGCTGGGCAGTGGCTGGACCTCTACGGTCTCCAAGCTGATTCAGTTGGATGCTGCATCACGAGGTATTGCGGATACGTTTTTGATCTCATCGGTTCCGTTATTTTGCGCGATACCGCTTATTTTGCTGTTCATCGGTCAGCGTAAGCAGCGTGAGCAGGCTTCATAAGCACGCATTATAATGATGGATTGTAATTCCGGCTTTGTAAGTAGGGATGTTCATCACGGATTCTAAGCAACGCGTTACACAAAACGGCATTCAGATGAAGGGCTATGAAGTACCAGGTCTGTCTGTCGTACAACAGATTATGATGTCATCAGTAAAGAAGGGAATAGCTATGATAAAAATGCAAATGCAGCGGGCATTGCCTGTCCTAATAGTAACAACTGCCCTCCTGTCGGGCTGCGCAACAAGTACGCCAGCAACAGGGGAAATGGTTGTGCCTGTGAAGGTGTACCAGTCGCAAGAAGGCATCCTTGGTCACGGAAGCCAATATACGGGCACGATTACACCTGCCGAAACGGTAAACATCGTACCGAAAATATCCGGTCGCGTGGCGGCTCTTCAAGTCGATGTAGGGTCCGAGGTCAAGAAGGGACAAGTGCTCTTCACACTGGAGGATCAGGACCTGCGCAATAATGTGGCTAAAGCCGAGGCAGCAGCTACCGCAGCAGCAGCGGGTGTAGAGACGGCGACCGTCTCGCATGAATCCAGCATGGTCCAAGCACAGTCAGGGGTAGTGCAGTCCAAGAGCGGTGTTATTCAATCCCGCAATGGGCTCAGCCAGGCTAGCAATGCAGTCACACAAGCCGAGTCTGCCGTTAAGCAGAGTACGAATGGAGTGACCACGGCAAAAAATGCAGTTAAGCAGACCCAGCAGGCTTTGGAGGATTCGCAGCGGAATCTTAGTCGAATCCAGACCTTGTTCGAAGAGGGAGCGGCTACAAAATCCCAGCTGGAGCAGGCTCAAACAAGCATGACTGCTGCCGAAACGGCACATAGCAATGCTGAGAACGCACAAGCGAATGCCGAGCAGCAGCACATCGCGGCCCAGAAGGCGCTGGAGACAGCTCGTCAAGCCTATGCGAATGCCAATAGCTCATTTAGCAATGCCTCCAGTGGATACGGAAATGCTGAGCATCAGCTTGAGGTATCACGCAGTACGGCAGCTATTACTGCAAGTCAGGAATCGTTGAAGCAGGCACAGATTAACAAGGATATTGCACAAAATGCCCTGAAGGACAGCGTCATTACCTCGCCAATTAACGGTGTAGTAGGGGCCCGAAATATGGAAACGGGAGAGATGGTATCTCCTCAGGCAGCGGCATTAGTAGTGACGAATCTGAGCAAGGTCAATACCTTGATCTATGTGCCATCCGAGGACATTAATCAGATTAAGCCAGGCGACCGCGTTCAGGTACGAGCTACCGCCTTCGATTACGTAACCTCAGGGACGGTCAAGACGATCAGCCCGCTAAGCCAGAATGGAAAAGGCTACCCGGTGAAGATTGAAGTGGATAATGCTGATATGAGCTTTAAGGCAGGGATGCTGGCAGCCGTCAGCTTCGCAGATCATGATGCCGAGTCCGGGATTCTGGTTCCTAGCTCTGCCGTACAGCACGTAGATGAGCATGATTATGTGTATGTTGCTCAAGAAGGGGTAGCTGTACGTAAAGAGGTCAAGATCGGGCAAACAGCCGGTTCGCAGACACTGTTAACAGGCGGAATTGGAAAGGGAGAGTCCGTTATTACCAATAAACTGGCTTTGCTGGAGGACCATACTCCAATTCGTGTTTCCCAATAAGTTGTAATATGCAGTTGTTATAATTGTTGTTGCTGTATATAAGCGGTGTTGCCGATAGTCGGTAGCACCGTTTTTTGTTCTGCAAATTCAAGTGCTAATTGCGGCAAGGTTGTAGAACGAGCTAAATAAGCATGAAAGCGGCTGGAGGTCCAAACGTTCACCATAGTTGCGCGGACCCGAGCTCTGAACATCTTCAGTTCAATCTATATAGTGTGAATTGTCAAATTTTGACGAGAAGCAGGTCGGTCATTTACACTAAGAGTGGCCTTTTTCATATGATAAATGGAGGGATTCACGATGGAAATCAAGTTATCCTTGGATTATGAAGCCTATGAAGGTGGAGCAGTAATGGTGGACCTGGTTCGTGAGCTGGCGGGGAAGCCGGAGAGCACAGAGGTGACCTCATTGATCATTGGTGACTGGGGCGGAGCCTATGAGCAGGGCCCAGAGGATTTTGTGGAAGAGCTGATTGCACAAAAGGAACAGTTCCCGCAATTAAAGAAGCTGTTTATTGGAGACATGGGCTACGAGGAATGTGAGGTATCCTGGATCAATCAAGCGAATCTGGGGCCGCTGCTGCAGGCTTTTCCCCAGCTGGAGTCGTTCACGGTCAAGGGAAGTACAGATCTGGAGCTTGACCCGCTGAATCATGACCATTTACAGGAGCTCGTCATTATTTGTGGTGGACTTCCAAAAAGAGTCCTTCATCAAATCCATGCAGCCTCTCTACCGGAGCTACGGAAGCTGGAGCTGTATCTTGGGGTTGAGGACTATGGCTTTGATGGACAAATGGAGGATATCTTACCATTTCTGAACCAGAATCCTTTTCCGAAGCTGACTTATCTTGGGCTCAAGGATAGTGAGCTACAGGACGAGATTGCAATCGCTGCTGCACAGTCCCCGGTGCTGAGTCAATTGGAGTTGCTTGACCTCTCCATGGGCACGCTATCGGATCAAGGAGCTGAGGCTCTGCTGGCAAGCGAGAGTGTGCGTAAGCTCAAGCATCTGAATCTAAGCTACCATTACATGTCGGATGAGATGCTGCTGAAATGGAAACAAAGTGGACTGTCTGTAGATGTAAGTGAACAGCAAGAGTCTGATGAGGATGATTGGCGTTATCCGGCATTGACCGAATAGGATGTGCCATAGACATTAGTGAATGTAGCTGATGAACGTAGCAAAGGTGGGATCATCATGAATCGCGCGACATGTAGGCAGGTAGGCGAGGGGATGCCTGACATCTATGCAGACAGCCCTCATGTGGACAACATCGCCTGGATGAGGAATGTGCCTTACATTGTCATCGGTAATTCAGGCAATAAGCGCATACTCGGTATTCAACAAGCCAGAGACAGTCTCGGATTGCAACCACCCATAGTGCTGAGCTACCTTGAACTGCTGGAATGGAAGCGTAGGGGGCGACACCTGTCGGAAATGCCTGAGTTGATGGCGGTGCATGTTAATCGTTCAGCCAGCGCCAGAGGCCCAGTCCTGCGTCTTGATGCTCCAGGTGATCATTTTGGTGTAGAAATGGAGCTTATCGCTCTAGGCGCTGAAGAGAGCATAGGCGACGATAGCCTGCTGCCCATGAAGGGCAGTCTAGCTACGGGAAGAATGCTCTTGGCAGAGCAGGCCAGAGCATTGCAGCCGCATCCAGGGCGTATTTGGTATCCTGCGCAGTGGTTCAAAGGCTACTGCCGATTGCTGGCATGGCTTCGCTCGGAAATGCTACTACTATGGCCTGAACACCACTGGATCAATGATCCTGTGGAGATTCCAGTCATGTTCGACAAGCGTTGCACCAGTATCCGTCTGTCTTCAGCAGGGGTGAGAGTCCCTCAATCGCTGCATGGGCACTCATTAAGGCCTTCTGCGAAGCATTGCCCTGCGGATGTTGCGATTCCAGGAAGCGGTGAGGAACTGAGAGAGAACTTGCAGAATGCAGGCATGCATCGCGCATTCATCAAGCTGTTCTGCGGCTCTGCTGCTTCGGGTGTGATTGCCTATCAATTTCATCCGGTGACGGGGAAAGAAATTGCCCAGACGACGATTGGAATGGAGCAAAGCAGAGGTGAGCTCGTATTCTACAACTCTGGCCGCCTACACAAGTATACCGACGCAGCAAGCATCGGGCGACTATTAGACTGGCTATGTCACGAGGGAGTACATGTGGAGCGCTGGATTCCCAAAGCTTCCATTCACGGGAAAGCCTTCGATGTCCGGCAGCTAGTACACCGGGGCAAGGCCTGCCATGCCGTGCTACGTGCAAGCCGAACACCGATTACCAATCTTCACCTGCGCAACGAACGTCTTCAGCCTGAGGAGGCAGGGCTAGCCAATCCTATCCTGCAGAAGGTGGCAGCAACAGCCGAGCAAGCTCTTGCGGCGTTTCCACATTCCACGACAGCGGGAGTGGATGTATTGGTTCCTGCGGACGGCAGCGCACCCTATGTGGTGGATATGAATCCTTATGGTGATCTGCTGTATCATGTTCGCTATGAAGGCATGGACACGTATACGTGGGAAATGGCGCATTAAATATAGAGTAAGATAGACAACTGCAATGACAAGGAGGGTGCCGAATGCCAGATATGAATGAGATTGTAGGTACCCATGACATCCTGATGATTACACTGGATACGCTGCGTTATGATGTAGCCAAGCTGGAGGAGGAGCATTGTCCGAACCTGTGTGCGGACGGCCCCTGGGAGAAGAGACATACACCAGGAAGCTTTACCTATGCGGCTCACCATGCCTTCTTTGGTGGATTTCTACCGACGCCAGCGAACACCGACAAAGCCTCACATGTAAGGCTGTTTCATACGAAAAATACAGGACTGCCCACGCACCCCCATAGCTGGTTGTTTGATGCCCCTGACCTGGTAACAGGACTACAGCAGGAAGGGTATCGGACCATTTGTATAGGTGGTGTCATCTTCTTCACCAAAAAGAACAAGCTGGCCAAGGTTCTGCCATCATACTTTATGGAAAGCTACTGGCGGATGACCTTCGGTGTAACGAACCCGAGATCCACGGAGCATCAAGTAAATCATGCGCTAAAGCTTCTAGCTGATGCTGATCCTGCGCAGCGGCTATTTATGTTTTTGAATGTGTCGGCTCTGCATGGCCCCAATCATTATTTTGTACCGGGTGCGAAGAAGGATTCCATCGAGACCCAGAGAGCGGGGCTTCGATATGTGGATGAGCAATTGGGGCCACTGTTCGAAGCGATGCGCAGACGCTCCAAGACCTTCTGCATGGTGTTCTCGGATCATGGAACGGCCTACGGAGAGGATGGCTATGAAGGGCATCGGCTAGCACACGAGGTCGTCTGGAATGTGCCATATCGCGAATTCTTCCTGTGATGAGAAATATCGTGCAGCAGACAGCAGATTGAAGTATGAACAGGGGCTTGATGTCCTGATGGAGCATAAATGAGAGGAGGGAGCATTAATGAGTACCGTGCCCGAGGAACCGGCTCTGTCCATGAATCGTGGCGGCTCTACACATCAGAGTAAGAGGCCACAGCGAATGAACAGAGCAGATTGGCCGCAGCACTGGATCGAATGGGAGGCAGGACTACGGGAGGCCCCCTATCGTTCTTATTTATACTCTTATCCACATAAGACGGCATATCATGAGATTAATCCACCGATTCCATTATCCACCCTATGGAGTAAGGAGAAGCTGGAGAGCTATTTTTTGTACATGCATATCCCGTTTTGCGGTGCGAGATGCGGCTTCTGCAATCTCTTCACGCTCCCGGATCGAAGAGCTGATGTCCATGTGGAGTACGTGGATGCGCTTGAGCGTCAGGCACGTGAATGGGCTCCATTTGTGAAGGGAAGTCCGTTCTCTCGCTTTGCGATTGGTGGTGGAACACCTACTTTGCTGTCAGCGGAGCTGCTGGAGCGGGTATTCCATATTGCCAAGCAAGAGATGGGGCTGGATACGGAGCAAGTCTCCATTTCGGTGGAGACCTCACCAGATACAGTTACTCCCGATCGGCTGGAGGTGCTGAAGAAGCACCGTACCGATCGAATCAGCATGGGCATTCAGAGCTTTGTAGAAGAGGAGAGCATAGCCATTCATCGACCGCAAAAGCCCGCTCTGGTCCGACAGGCATTGGGTATGCTACAAGAGTATCGTTTCCCGCTACTAAATGTAGACCTGATCTATGGACTACCTGGGCAGACGGTAGAGTCGTGGCTGTATTCGCTGGAACAGGCTCTGTCGTACAATCCCGGTGAAATTTTTATTTACCCACTATATATTCGTGAGAATACCATTCTCAAGCCTGGACAGACAGGTCTAGAGAAGGATATTCGCCTTGAGCTATACAAGGCCGCGAGTCAACGGCTTCTGCAGGCTGGCTATAAGCAGTTCTCCATGCGACGCTTTGCACGTGAGGGTGCAGGTACCACGAAATCACTGCTTCCCTACAGCTGTCAGGAGGAAGGAATGGTAGGTCTGGGCTGCGGCGCACGCTCGTATACTCAGGGCGTTCATTACGCTTCCAGATACGGTACGAGCATTGCAGCAACACGGCATATTCTTGCAGATTATGTGGCAGCCAAGCGACATGATGCCGTGGACTACGGCTTCATCTTGAATGAAGAGGAGCGGCAGCGTCGTTTCATCCTGAAGGCACTTCTCCATGCAGAGGGGCTGGAGCTTGCAGCCTATAGTGAGCGCTTTGGCGCAGAGCCCTTCGTTCACGTACCAGAGCTGTCGATGCTGGTCGGTACTGGAGTTGCATATATTGAAGAGAACGTTCTTCGGCTGACAGAGGAGGGCATGGGCTACTCGGATGCCATTGGGGATTGGTTGATTTCATCCGATGTTCGTAACCGAATGGAAGGATATGTACACGCATGAGGGCGACTTTATATTATCGAGGGACACTATCCTCTTGTAATTATACTTGTCCATATTGTCCTTTCAGCAAGACGAAGGATTCGCGTGAGACACTAATGCTTGATCGCAGACAGCTGGCGGAATTTGTAGACTGGGTTGAAGCACAGCAGGAGCAGGGGCATACGCTGTCGATCTTTTTTAATCCCTATGGCGAGGCGTTGATTCATTCCTGGTATCGCGAGGCTCTGGTACGTTTATCCCATATGCCTCATATCGAGAAGTTATCCATTCAGACGAATCTATCCGTGAAGCTGGACTGGACAGAGCAATTGCAGCCAGGGAAAATGTCATTCTGGGCGACTTATCATCCAGGTCAGACACAGGAAGACCACTTTCTGTCTCAATGTCAAGCCATCCACAGCCGTGGGCTTGGACTCAGTGTTGGGACGGTGGGGATTCGTCAGTCGTTTCCAGCTATTCGCACCCTCCGGGCCCAGCTTCCGAAGGAGGTCTATATGTGGGTGAATGCCTTCAAAGACCGCCCACACTATTATACGCCCGCGGAGATAGAGGAATTAACCGCTCTTGATCCTCACTTTGGATGGAATGTACAGGATTATCCGAGTCAGGGCAAGGCTTGTGCAGCAGGAGAGACGGTCTTCTACGTGCAGGGGAATGGGAATGTCAAACGATGCTACAAGGATCGGCAAGTCATCGGCCATCTCTATCGGCAAGGACTTGAGGGATTGGCTGCTGAGCGAAGCTGTCGCATGAAGATGTGCGGCTGTCACATCGGATATATCCATATGAAGGGGCATCCGATTGGTGAGCAATTCGGCGGAGGACTGCTGGAACGGATTCCAGGTCGACCGATACCGCAAGAGGACAGGGAGGTGCAGCAGGCATGATACAGGCTCGTACGCCGCTTCTGAGACGAGACAAGGAACAGCTTAACGAGCATACAGCAGCCGTAATCTGGTTAACGGGTCTGCCCGGTGCAGGCAAATCCACGCTTGCTATAGAGCTTGAGCATATCTTGCATGAGAAGGGCATTCGAACGGCCCTCTTGGATGGGGATGTATTGCGCCAAGGCCTTAATCGTGATCTGGGGTTTACTGCCGAGGCACGAGCAGAGAATATTCGAAGGACAGCCGAAGCCGCACGTCTACTAGCGAATGCGGGAGTGGTCACCATCTGTGCTCTGATTTCACCCTACGAAGCAGATCGTCACCAGGCCAGAGAGATCATCGGGCCCATTCCGTTCTGCGAGGTGTATGTGGATTGTGACCTTGATATTTGCGAAAGTCGTGATCCTAAGGGAATGTATCGGAAGGCACGAAGTGGAGATATTCCGAATTTTACAGGAGTCAGCGCACCCTATGAGGTGCCCACTCACCCAGAGCTGCGAATTGCGACTGGGCACAACGATGTGAAGCAATCGATCGATGAGCTGCTGTCCGGGCTGTCCGCACTGCAGTTGATTCGAAACGTGAGATTGGATAACGTTCATCACTAGAGCCATTTGAATTTTGAACATTAGAGACAATCAAATTCAGCGATGCAGAAAAGATGGGTCTGATTCTAGCTTATGTGCAAAAAGGGGATTCCCCGGTTCATGGAACCATCGGGAATCCCCTTTGCTATTAACGTATATCTATTCGGTGTTCAGACTACGTGCGAATATGAGCTGTGATCTCTTCATCCAAATGCAGCGTCAAATCCTCACGATAGGCCCGAATCTGATATTCGGTATGCACGTATCTCAGGATAGCTTCAGTAATGTTGGACTCGACCAGATACTGACTTCTGCCATGAACCCATACTTCAGCAGTGTAGCCTGTGTCCTCATCCCAGCTAAGTTCGACCGAAATATCGGTCGGGCTTACTTGCTTGCGTTCAGCCATATGAAGGCAGACCGCGTTTATAATTTCATCCATGCTAATAACCATAGTTTATCAACGTCCTTGGTGAGAATCATTGACTTTGCGGCGATTTTTGAAGTTGCGATACAGTGCGAATGCAGCTACCACAATCAGATAAATAACGAGCAGGTTCACTGCAAGACCCAGGATCTCACCCAGTCCACCCATACCAGCGAACAGTCCGCCAAACAGCAAGCCTGCAATACCGCCGATCATCAGGCCCTTCATGAGTCCGCCACCACCGAACATGCCACCACCCGTAGTACGGTTTGCCGTGTTGGAAGCAGCGCCATTCGTGTTGTTCGTGCCGCTGTCGCTCTTGTTGACGTTACTGCTGTTGTTGGCTTTGTTAGGTGTCTGCTGGTAGCTCTTGACTCCGGATTTGAAGCCGCCTCGTCTAGCATCTGCCGTGGAAGGCGCAGCCAAGGCAAAGATTAAGGTGAAGGCCATCATAATCATGGTGAATTTTTTAAGTGAGAATGCTTTCATTAATATCGAATACCTCCATTTAATTTAAATTAATCATCTTACTCAGCCGCTTACACATGTTATACGAATCAGCTGGAGAAGGGTTTCAAAAATAATTAATAAAAAAATGATAATTTTATGCGTGCAATACGAACGAGTAATTCAATGCCTCTTTTTTTACCGCAGAGCACTAATGTGATCTGAAACAGTTCTGAATGGCAGATCAGCTCGGGAGTAATCAGGTCCAAATTCCGATTAAGTTACTAGCTGTTGAGCGTCAAGAATGGATTGTTATCAGCTCTTACATCACCCGTAGCGAGCATGCGAAGCACCATCTGGCACCATTCCAGACCAGCCTTGGCATTCAAGAGACCCTTCTGTACCAGAATGAAATCGCCGAAGGAAGGGCTGCCGAAATGCAAATTATCTGTCGGGATGTTCTCCAGAATCTTTTCGAAATATTGAATGCGTCCTGTAAAATGCCGTTTGCGTTCTTCCAGCATACGGACGGCACTGCCCTGATCAGCAAGCCATAGACAGAATAGGCGAAGACTCAGCTCATCCCTCGTAACGGGTGGGGCTGCAGACTCTTGAGTCCATTGCTGCAAAGTATGAATACCTTTGTCTGTAATGGAATACATTTTCTTGTCGGGTTTGTCCGATTGCTGAATCCAACGGGAGGACAGAAGTCCGTTCTTCTCCATACGTGATAGCAACGGGTAGATCTGACTGTGCTTGGCTTGCCAAAAAGGCTGAATCTCCAGCATCAGATCGTAGCCCGAGGATTCCCGTCTAGCGAGCAATCCTAATAAACCATAGGATAGCAAATTCATATTGAATAGTCTCCTTCATCCAATTTGCGAACATGTTGTACATTTGAATCGGCGGCTGAGCGGTCTGCTGCATACGAGCAGCCACTTTTTCAGCGTTTTGCACATCCCATTACAGCGTCATCAAGCACAATATTATACGCAAAGTATTGAACTGCACTATAAATATTGTTCGTTGAAAATCACTTATTGGATTGATGCAAAAGGCTTATATAAAAGTGTACACTGAAACTGTATGGTTTGACAACTTGTGCTCTGAATTGCTTATGTAACAGAAAGAGGCCGATTCCATATGTTTCCTGAAATCGGCCTCTCAAGTGTAGAGGGAACTTATGCTTTTTCCTGCTCGTAACCGTCTACTACTAAGGTAAGCTCACCTGTCTCTGGGTGAATAATCATGCCATGCACGGGCACTTCCGCAGGTAGTAACGGATGGTTCTTGATGACTCCCACAGTGCTTGTCACGCCTTCTGTGACATTTTCGAAGCCACGTAGCCATTTCTTAAGCTTGATACCTGAATTTTCTAGCGTACTTAGGACCTCTTGTGATATTCCGCGCTCCAGCATGTGTCCGATCATGACATCTGAGTTCAAGGCAGCCATGCCACATTCATGATGTCCGACGACAACGACTTCATCGGCGCCTAGCTCATAGATGGCTACCAGCACGCTCCGCATGACACTTCCGAAGGGTTGAGAGATGATCGCTCCGGCATTCTTGATGACTTTAACGTCTCCGTTACGAAAATTCATAGCACTATGCAATAACTCTACCAAACGGGTGTCCATACAAGTGATTAACACCATTTTTTTGTTGGGGAATTTGCCAGTCTTGAAGCTCTCGTATTCTTTTTTTTCCACGAAGGCTTTGTTATGTTCTAGTATTTGCTGGATCTGATTCACGTTCATTCCTCCTACATTTGCAAGTGATCTTAAAGCGGTGAATTACTTATTTCAAAATTTAGCTTTTGAAGCGGAATTGAATTTGATTATACGTAACTATAGAAGTATCATCAAGTAGTAAGCAAAAAAATGAAATGAGGTGGATAGTATGGCACAAGCACCAGCTGAGCGGCTCGAAGAGCTGAAGGAACTGGTTCGCAAGATTAAAAGCTATGTGGAGGCAATCGGACTCATGCATTGGGATCTAAGAACGGGAGCTCCCCGCAAAGGAGTCGATATCCGCTCGCAGACGATCGGAATGCTCACTACAGAATGCTTCAAGCTGCAGGTGTCGCCACAGATGGGCGAGCTGCTGAAGTATTTTGCTGATCCAGGAATCATGGCAGATCTTAGCGATACAGATCGACGACTGATTGAAGAATGCCGCACAGAATACGAGCGTAATCTTTCCGTTCCGGCGGACAAGATCAACGAGTACAGCATTCTCGCCGCGCAATCCGAGAGCTATTGGGAAGAAGCGAAGGCTAATAACGACTTTGCTGGCTTTGAACCCTACCTTACGAAGATTGTAGCCTTCAAGCAGGAATTTATTGAATACTGGGGCGTGAAGGATACTCGTTATGATACGCTGCTGGATATGTACGAGCCTGAGCTGACGGTTGCAAAGCTGGACGATGTGTTCGGAAGGCTTAAGAAAAGACTGGTACCACTATTGGAGCGTATTCAGGCATCTCCGCACCAGCCGACACACGATTTCTTACATAAGGACTATGATGTCAAGCAGCAAGAAGCATTCGGACTGTTCCTGCTCAAGGAAATGGGCTACGACTTCGAAGCGGGACGACTTGATGAGAGTGTGCATCCTTTTGCTACTGGACTGAATCCCGGGGATGTTCGCATCACGACTCACTACATGCCGAATGATGTCCTCAGTGCGATCTTCAGTTCTCTCCATGAAGGAGGGCATGCGCTGTATGAGCAAAATATCTCGCAGGAGCTGGCAGGTACGCTACTGGCTGAAGGAACCTCGATGGGGATTCACGAATCGCAGTCCCGTCTATGGGAAAATATGATTGGCCGAAGCAAACCATTCTGGCAGCGCTACTATAACGATCTGCAGAAGCATTTCCCAGAGCAATTGAAGGACGTGACGATGGAGCAGTTCTATCTGGCAGTGAATCGGGTGGAGAATTCCTTGATCCGGATTGAAGCTGATGAATTGACCTACAATCTTCATATTATTATCCGTTATGAGATCGAGAAGATGCTGTTCAACGAAGGTCTTGAGGTCAGTAAGCTACCAGAAGTATGGAATGAGAAGTACAAAGCGTATCTGGGGCTCACACCTCCAAGCAACAGTCAGGGAGTGCTACAGGACGTGCATTGGTCTGGCGGTGATTTTGGATATTTCGCCTCGTATTCTTTAGGAAATATGTATGCCGCACAAATTTTGGCGACGCTGCGTAAGGAAATGCCAGAATTCGATCATTATATCGCGCGTGGTGAGCTGCTGCCCATCAAGGAGTGGCTGACGGACAAAATTTATGTGTACGGCAAGAGCCGCACGCCTTCCGAATTGATCGAAGCTATTACAGGTGAGGAATTGAATCCGGATTATCTGGCTGATTATCTGGAGCAGAAGTATACTGAGATTTATAAGCTCTAGTCGAAATTGATCAGACCGAAATCGTTCTTAACGATAACGAATGTATGCTGCTGCGTTCCCATTAAGCTTGTTAGCAACTATGGGATAACACCGTTTGTCATGGCTGCATGTAGCACAAAAGGCCCTCCCAAGGAGGGCTTTTTTGTCGTTATCTCTGCGCGAAGCTTGCCCCAGTAGAAGGAGACATTGTTGCACAGTTTGTAACTTAAGCAATCATGGTAATCCCTGTCGAGATGCGTGCATGAATGGATAGTGTAGTGTATGTATTAAGTGCGGTGTGCATTGTAGAAAGATGGATGTAGCGTGGTATGTGCGATTAACCATTCCTGAAACATCTGCATAGTTATATAGAAAGTTTGAAGGTGAATTGGGAGGAATGGGGATGAGAACAGCCGGCTGGATCAAGACGGGAATGGCAGCAGTGCTGTGCGGGCTATTGCTCGGTGGCTGCGTGCCAAAGCAGCAAGGGATCGAGATACAACTAGGCGAGGTTGCGCGGACAATATTCTATGCACCGCAATATGTAGCACTGAGTCAGGGCTTTTTTGAAGAAGAGGGGCTAAATGTAGAGCTTACGACGATTCCCGGAGGGGATAAATCCATGACGGCTCTATTATCCAATCAATCGGATATTGCGCTAATCGGAGCAGAGACCTCTATATATGTAGCGCAGCAGGGGACAGAGGACCCTGTCATGAACTTTGCACAGCTAACGCAGACGGATGGGACCTTCCTGTTCGCGCGACATGCTGAAGGGCCCTTCGATTGGAACTCCCTGGTTGGGTCCAAGTTTTTGGGTCAACGCAAAGGCGGCATGCCGCAAATGGCGGGAGAATTTACATTGCGTAAGCAGGGGATTGATCCCCATCAGGATATGGAACTGATTCAGAACATAGATTTTGCGAATATTGCCTCGGCGTTCGCTTCAGGCACTGGCGATTATGTGCAGCTGTTCGAGCCACAGGCTTCGATCTTTGAACAGGAGGGCCGAGGCAAGGTGGTTGCTTCCTTTGGAGAAGAGAGTGGACAATTACCGTATACGGTCTACATGGCTAAACAGAGTTATATGAAGAAACATCCAGAGGCCATTCAGAAATTCACGAACGCAGTACACAAAGCCCAGCTGTGGGTAGACACGCATACAGCAGAGGAGATTGCCGAAGCGATCCTGCCATTCTTCAAGGATACCGACAAAGCAATTGTGGTCAGCAGTGTCAAACGGTACAAGGAGCAGGGGACATACGCCGTTAGCCCGGAAATCGACGAAGCAGAGTGGAATAATCTGCTGGATGTGCTGGACGGGGCTGGAGAGCTTCAGCGTCGGGTACCACTTACCGAGATTGTAGACAACAGTCATGCGCTGCAAGCCGCTTCGACCGAATAAATCATCGCTGAAAGGGGGCGACCTGCCTTGAACCGAATGGTAGAGCTCAGACATGTGACCCATGTATATGTGACGGATCGTCAGGCCTCTCTGGCGGTAGAGGACTTGAATCTATCGGTCGCTGCCGGCGAATTCATCAGTCTTGTAGGCCCCAGCGGATGTGGCAAGACGACTATACTATCCATGATTGCGGGTCTGCTGCAGCCAACTACGGGGGAGGTCCTGCTCCGCGGCAAAGCGGTAGAGGGCCCTAGCAGCATGGTTGGGTATATGCTGCAGCAGGACTATTTATTTCCTTGGCGGACGATTCTTGATAATGCGCTGCTGGGCTTCGAATTGAATGGCCGTGTGGACGAGGAAGCAAAGGAACGGGCACAGCTCCTGCTGCGGGGCATGGGACTAGGTGGTACAGAGCAGCTGTACCCATCGCAGCTGTCCGGTGGGATGAGGCAGCGTGTGGCACTGGTCCGAACACTTGCGACCAACCCCAGCCTTCTGCTCCTGGATGAGCCGTTCTCGGCTCTGGATTATCAGACGAAGCTGCAGCTGGAGGATTTGATTGCCGAGACGCTCCGTGAACGGGGCAAGACAGCGATTCTGGTCACGCATGATCTGGCGGAGGCGATCGCAGTCAGTGATCGTGTCATTGTATTGGGCCGAAATCCTGGTCATCTTCGACGCATGTTCCGGGTACCGGTGCAGATTCGCGACACACAACCGTTTTATGCCAGGGAGCAGCCGGGCTTTAACGAGCTGTTCCACGAAATCTGGGCCGAGCTGGAAGACTCGGGCGGAAGGGAGTGACAGATATGGAGAAATCCGTTGTGAAGCGGGATTCATCCTGGCTGAAGACTCTGCACCGGGAGCATCTGAGACGTAGTCGACAGTTAACCCGACGTGTGCTGTCCGTGCAGCTCGTAATATTATTTGCATCCCTTGCCCTATGGGAGATCGCAGCTCGACTGCGTTGGATTGATGTACTGCTGTTCAGCTACCCCACCAAGGTGGTGCTTCAGATTGTCGGTGATGCACTCAGCGGCGAGCTCTGGGGTCATCTGGGCGTGACTGTCGGGGAGACCATCGCGGGCTTCTTGCTGGGAACACTACTCGGGACGCTGCTGGCAGTTCTCATTTGGTGGTCACCTTTCCTCTCCAGAGTGCTGGACCCGTACATGGTTGTATTTAACAGCATGCCCAAGGTGGCTCTCGGTCCGATATTTATAGTTATGTTTGGAGCAGGCTTCATGGCCATTCTGATGACGACATTGTCCATCACGGTCATCGTTACAACGCTTGTCGTGTACAACAGCTTTCGGGAAGTCAATGATCATTACATTAAGGTGGTCAGGACACTTGGGGGGAGCAAGCGCGATATTTTTGCGAAGGTCATCCTGCCCGCCTCTTTTCCTACTATTATCTCTTCGCTCAAGGTGAATGTGGGTATGGCATGGGTTGGTGTCATCGTAGGTGAATTCCTGACAGCCAAGAGCGGACTGGGATATTTGATTATTTACGGCTTTCAAGTGTTCAATTTCACGCTGGTGATGTCCAGTCTCCTGATTATTTCGGTGGTGGCTACGTTGATGTATCAGGGGGTGGCCTATCTGGAGCGCAAGCTGCTGGCGGGCAGGCCACAATGAAGAACCATAATATAGGGCATAAGTTGGTCATAAGAGAGGGGTTCCAGGAGGCTATATCCTGAGAAGTCCTCTTTTTGTTAGCACTGGCTGAGTGATCGTTACGCATAGAACTGATGCTGATATGAGATTATAGTCATGAAAATAGCGAATGTGTTATTTCTAAAAAAATGATGTATGATGAAAATGCATCAAAATGACTTTCAGAAGGGATTATGTGAATGGCATGGGTTTTCGGGTGATTAAGACAGCGATTGCAGCGCTAATGGCTGTCCTCATCGCAGACGGTCTCGGAGTACATGGAGCGACTTCGGCCGGGTTGCTGGCGATATTGGGGGTGGACGTAACCCGTAAAAGGAGTATCCGCTCTATTTCGGCCCGATTTTTTGCATCAGTGGTAGGCCTATTGTTTGCAAGCGTACTCTTTCTCTTGTTTGGTCTGCATTACTGGGTGCTGGCGCTATATATTTTGACTGCCTTCCCGATCATTGTAAGGGCTGGTTTCAAGGAAGGGATTGTAACAGGCTCGGTTGTCGTCTTCCGGGTGTTCAGCGAAGGGGTCGTGGACACGCATACACTGCTGACCCAGCTGTACCTTCTGCTTATTGGACTGGGCTCAGCAATGGTTGTGAATCTGATCTATATGCCGCGTACGGATAATACGATGCTGGAGATTCGGCATCATATTGACGAGACATTTTCCATCATCTTCAGTAATATCTCCCGGACATTGCGCGAGCCTGGCTTCGTCTGGAATGGTCAGGAGATTATTGATGCTGAGATGGCGATTGCCAAGGGGATCACGGAGGCTGGACGTTCCCTGGAGAATCAGGTGATTAATCCGAAAGAGGATTGGAAGATCTATTTCTATATGCGAAAGCAGCAGCTGGAATCCATTCAATATATGCTTCAGCTTGTCTCGCAGATGTACGAGCATATGCCACAGGGCGACCTGATGGCTGAATTGTTCGAGCAGCTTAGTAAGGATGTCCTCACGGAGCACTATACCGGAAGAACGGAGAAGCTATCCGAACTGGTAGGGAACAAGTTCAAGGAAATGGAGCTGCCAAATTCGCGTGAGGAGTTTGAGGTCCGCTCGGCTATTTTGCAGCTAAACCGCGAGCTGGAGCGTTTTTTGAAGATAGCCAAAAAGGATAAGGCTCCTGCCCCAACAGAGCATCGTGCTTCTCCTTTTCCTTCCTAAGAGTGCTTCCAGATAAATAATCTCATTTTCTCTATATCTATTTACTCAACATTCGCCCACATCCTGCATACATATGTATGGAATGATTGTATGGAGGAGGTTCAAGAATGTCATTGAGTCATAAACAACATCGTAGAGAAATTATTACCAAAGCGATCTGCGGCAAAGGTCGCAAATTCTCTACCGTAACACATACCGTGACTCCGCCACATAATCCGACCAGCATTCTGGGGGCATGGATTATCAACCACCAGTATGAAGCGGTCTCCGCCGGCGATGGAATTGAGGTTGTGGGAACCTATGATATTAACATATGGTATTCCTACAACAAAAACTCTCAAACCGATGTGGCGAAGGAAACGGTATCGTATGTAGAGCAGGTTGGTCTGTCTTATGTAGATCCGAAGCACCGGGCTTCTACAGTGGAGGTGTCTGCGGATGCAACGCAGGAGCCTAGCTGTGTGGAAGCGACGGTGTCCTCGGCAGGCAACAGTGTCGTGATTCGTGTAGAGCGTGAATTCGCAGTAGAGCTAATCGCTGAGACCAAGGTCGTTGTACGTGTGTATGACACTGCCGATGAGGAGGATAAGGATTACGAATTCCTCTCCGATGAAGGCGAGTTAGAGGATCTCGACTTCGAATTGCTGGATGATGAGCTGTAGAGAGAGAAGCATATAGAGCGACTGGCGCTTAGATCAGAGGGGTGATGGTACAGAGCCCTTGTAGGATGCCCTTGCGTGTGACTATGGGATAATATATGCGCCGACAGCGGCTAAGTAGAGGGCGGATGCCCTCCTTTTTATTTTTTTAGAGGAATTAAAGGGGGCAAGACGAGGTTGTGACGCGAGTGAGGGAGCTGAGCAAATGGTGAAGACCTTAGGAGATCCTTCTCTATATGCAGGGCTAAGCGAACAGCAGAAGCTTGCACGTCTTTTGCGCAGTGGTATTCGAGCCAATTGGGAGCCATCCCGCACGAAGGGCTTCGCGCTGGGCTACGCTGTGCAGATTCGTGAGCTGGAGCTTCTCGAGGTGAGCAGACGAGGAACTGCGGCACGTATGAGGATCATGGCCGTGGAAGGGCAGGATGAGTCGATAAGTTCTGTCTTGATGAAAAAGCTGGAGCGAGCGGCTGTCCGAACGTTGTACACACTGGGATTGGACAGCGGTGAGGTAATACTGATGCCAGCAATGGACGCAGGGTACGAGGTGCGGTCCGTAAGGGAGGCGCCATGGATGGAAGATTCACGTCTGCAACGCATGTATCAGTCCAGGGAATCTGCTCATGCGCAGGAGAAGGCTGAACGTGACATTGCCGGGTATGGGAGAGCCCTCGTAGGGATGGACCCGGAGTTCATCCTGGTCCGACGTGACCAAGGGAAGGTGGTTCCTGCCTCACGATTTCTGGAGCGGTGGGGGGAAGCTGGATGTGATGCGGTGACGAGAAGAGAGCGTACACTTTTTCCGATTGCAGAACTCAGGCCAGCACCCAGCAGTGAGCCTGAACGGTTACTGCGGCATTTACGAAAGGCACTTGCAGCGGCATCTTCTCGAATCACGGATCGTTCCTTATTGTGGAGAGCTGGTGCCATGCCACAGCCAGGTCTTCCTCTAGGGGGGCATCTGCATTTTAGCCGTGTACGCCTGGAGGCAGAGGTACTGCGTGCATTGGATAACTATCTGGCTTTACCTATTGCCACCTTGGAGGACCCAAAATCCACAGCGAGACGCCCGCGGTATGGTATCTTGGGGGATTTCAGACGGAAGGAGCATGGAGGCTTCGAGTATCGGACCTTGCCCAGCTTTCTGATTTCACCCTTGCTGGCCAAAGGCGTCATTGGTGCAGCGTACCTGATTGCGGAGCATTATCGGGAGCTACACCTCAGGCCACTGGACCAGGAAGAGATCCACGCCGCATTTTATGCAGCTGATCGTGACCGCTTGTATACCTGCTTGGAACCATTGCTGCAAGGGATGGAGAAGGTGGTAGATTATGAGCGTTATGAGCCCTTTACAGGACCGCTCTTTCGGGAGCTGCGTTCAGGCGGTCATTGGGATGAGATGAGAGACATTCGTCCTCTATGGCGGCTTCCTACGTAGGGAAGAGAACACAACGGAAGCATGCTAGCAACAGTTGGCATGTTTTGAGCTGGCTTTTTTGATATAATGAACCTCTAGGATTGTTCGAATAGATGATATAGGGCATTTTGCATAAATCCAAGAAACGACTTATATCCAGCAATTTATTGATCAAATTGATTTTATTTGTCAATAATTTGTATCCGAAAGTGATTAAAATCGAATTATGCAAAATGCTGAAATAGCAATATTGGAGACAGTATACAGATTGATGTAATTTTGGAGGTTGTCATGGCCAATTATACGCCAATGATTCAGCAATATTTACAGATTAAGGAACAGGCGCAGGATGCTTTTCTTTTCTTTCGATTGGGTGATTTCTATGAGATGTTCTTTGATGATGCCGTTCTGGCTTCCAAGGAGCTGGAGATAACACTGACTGGACGTGAAGGAGGCGGCGAGGCCAAAATTCCTATGTGCGGAGTGCCTTACCATTCTGCCGACAACTATATTCAGCGCTTGATTGAGAAGGGCTATAAGGTAGCGATCTGTGAGCAAATGGAAGACCCTTCTGTGACAAAAGGGATGGTCCGGCGCGAAATCGTACGGGTCATTACACCAGGAACGGTGATGGATGGGAAGAACCTCGGCGATCGGGCCAACAATTACGTTGTATGTGTGACAGAGGCTTCAGGGATGTTGGCCCTAAGCGCGAGTGATCTGTCCACTGGTGAGTTGTACGTTACTTCGGTACCGTACGCCGAGGAGTGGCTGATGGATGAGATTAATATTTATGAGCCATCAGAGATTATCGGAGATGCTCGACTGCTGACACT
Source organism: Paenibacillus massiliensis 2301065 = DSM 16942 (assembly GCF_000377505.1). Taxonomy (GTDB): domain Bacteria; phylum Bacillota; class Bacilli; order Paenibacillales; family Paenibacillaceae; genus Paenibacillus; species Paenibacillus massiliensis. The sequence continues at coordinate 23,619 of NZ_KB898187.1, forward strand.
TATATCCTCTAGAACGCTCCCTACTAGCAGGAAGATCGTCTATACCGAGTGGGACAAATCCAAGGACGATCTCGTGCGAAGCCAATTCGGGGAGCCTGTGTGGGCCCGTATGCCTGAGGAGCGTCGTCAGTGCGTCTCACGCTTGCTGGCTTACTATCATGAGACGCAAAAGCGCTCCTTAGGTCAATTGACCCAGATCTCATCCTATGAACCGAACCATTTCATGATTCTGGACCCGTTCACCCGCCGGAACCTGGAACTGGTAGAGACTGTGCGTGAGCGCTCCAAGAAAGGCTCGCTTCTGTGGCTGCTTGATCGAACCGAGACCTCTATGGGAGCTCGGATGCTGCGCCGCTGGATTGACAAGCCTCTAATCTCGAAGCAAGCGATAGAGGATCGTCTGGAGGCTGTGGACAAGCTATATCACCAGTTCATTCTCCGTGAGGATATCCGTGAACAATTGAAGGAGATCTACGATCTAGAGCGTCTGGTGGGACGTATTGCCTTTGGCAGTGCCAATGCCCGTGATCTGATCGCGCTGCGTGCTTCTCTGGAGCGCATTCCTGAGCTTCAGCAACTGTGTGCTGCTTCACCATCCATCACATTACAGCAGATTGCCAGCAATCTGGACCCATGTACAGATCTGTATCAGGAGATCGAACAAGCTATCATGGAGGAACCTCCTGTATCGGTGCGGGAAGGTGGCATGATCAAGCAGGGCTATCATCAGCGACTGGATGAGCTGAGGGAGGCAAGCACGAACGGCAAACGGTGGATTGCTGAGCTGGAGGCGAAGGAGCGTGAAGCGACAGGCATTCGTTCCCTCAAGATCGGCTATAACAAGGTGTTCGGCTATTATATAGAAGTAACCAAATCGAATCTGGCTTCTCTTCCAGCTGGACGTTATGAACGGAAGCAGACGCTGGCAAATGCAGAACGGTACATAACACCAGAGCTGAAGGAGAAGGAGACTCTGATTCTGGAAGCTCAGGATCAGATGGTCGATCTGGAGTACAGTTTGTTTGCTGCCTTGCGTAGCAGACTGAATGAAGAGATTCCCCGCCTGCAGAGCTTGGCGGAGCGAATTGCGGAGATGGATGTCTATCAATCCATGGCGACGGTCAGCAGTGAGCGTGGATTCGTTAAGCCTGAGATCAACGATGGCTATGATCTAATGGTGGAGCAGGGGCGTCATCCAGTCGTGGAAGCGGTAATGAAGGATGTTGGCTTTATTGCTAATGCGACCAGGCTGGAAGAGGACAAGGCACGTATATTGCTGATTACCGGTCCAAATATGGCTGGCAAGAGCACCTACATGCGTCAGGTCGCACTGATTAGCATTATGGCTCAGATTGGCTGTTTCGTTCCGGCAGAGCAGGCCAAGGTGCCTCTGCTGGATCGAATATTCACACGGATCGGTGCTGCTGATGATCTGATTGGTGGTCAGAGCACATTTATGGTTGAGATGGCGGATATTCAGGTCATGACCGAAAAGGCCACCCCACGCAGCTTGATTATTATTGATGAGCTGGGACGTGGGACCTCGACTAGTGAAGGGATGGCTATTGCTCAGGCTGTCATTGAATATGTGCACGACCATATCGGATGTAAGGCACTGGTATCCACTCATTTTCACGAGCTGGCGCACCTGGAGGACAGCCTTCATTCATTGTGCAACTATTCTATGGCGGTGCAGGAGAGTGGGGACAAGGTTCATTTTCTTCGCAAGCTGGTGGCGGGGGCTGCAAGCAGCAGCTATGGCATTTATTGTGCTCGCCTGGCCGGCCTTCCTGGATCCATTATAGAGCGTGCCAATGGTCTTCTGGATGGTTTTGAGAATGCTGCGTCACGGGTGACCGCTGGTGTGGAGCGTGATGCACAGGCTTATAAGCCTTCCGAAGGTGATAGTCACCTGAAGGAGACGGAGAAGGGGCTCGCGCTGCGCGAAGTCTCTGTGACGTCCGAGATGAAAGCGAGCGAGACCTGGAACAGCCCGCTTACACATCAACAAGCTCGGCAAGATGAATCACAGAATCAGCATCCTCATCAGCATATTAGCCAAGACAATAACACGTACAATGATCAATCTAATGTTCAGCATCCGGACCAGCAAAGTGATCGAGAAGAAAAGATAGCAGCAATAGCAAAAGAACATTCGCCGCAGTCAGATGGCAAGGGTGTGTACCAGCTATCGCTCTTTGGCGAACAGGATATTACACCAGTCAAGACTGTGTCCCGTGAAGATGCTGCTGTGGAGCAATTTATCCAGCAGGTCAAGCGTGCGGATGTTATGAATATGACGCCTCTGCAAGCGATGCAGCTACTAAATGAGCTGAAGCTGAGGGCTACGGAGCTGTCGTAATCGAACATGGTGCTGTGCTACTGTTTGTATAAGTCTGCCTGAGCTGTAAGGAGGTAATGCTATGGCTAGAATTAAAGTGCTTGATGAGCATATCGCGAACCAGATTGCTGCTGGCGAGGTCGTGGAACGCCCTGCATCCGTAGTCAAAGAGTTACTGGAGAATTCGATTGATGCGGGAAGTACTCGAGTGGAAGTATCCGTGGAAGAAGGGGGCCTCCAGAGCATTCGTGTAACTGACAACGGTGGCGGTATCGACCCGGAGGATGTGGAGACAGCCTTCTACCGACACGCGACGAGCAAGATCGTCCACGGACGGGATCTCTTCCAGATCACGAGTCTGGGCTTCCGTGGAGAGGCTTTGCCAAGTATAGCTGCCGTATCCAAGGTAGAGCTCCTGACAGCCTCTGGAGATGATGGCAAGGCCCGCAGAATCGTTATTGAAGGCGGTAAGCTGGTGACCCATGAGGAAGCGGCTGCACAGCAAGGAACGGATTTCATAGTGCGAGAGCTGTTTTATAATACTCCGGCCAGGTTGAAATATATGAAGACGATTCAGACGGAGCTGGGCCACATCTCGGATGTGCTGTATCGTATGGCCTTATCACATCCAGAGATTGCGTTCACGCTGCGTCATAATGGCAATACGTTGCTAAGGACTCTGGGAAATGGTGACTTATTGCAGGTCATCGCCGCAGTCTACGGTACAGCCGCCGCGAAGGCTATGATTCCGCTAGAGGATGAAAGTTTGGATTACCGACTCTATGGCTATGTCAGCCGCCCCGAGTGGACTCGCTCCAGTCGGAATGCCATCTCAACCGTTGTGAATGGTCGTTATATTCGTGGCTACGGTCTGAATCAAGCTTTGCTGAAGGCTTACCATACGTTGCTGCCTATTAATCGTTATCCGCTTACGGTATTGTGTCTGGACATGCATCCATCATTGGTGGATGTGAATGTACATCCCGCTAAGCTGGAGGTGCGATTCAGTAAGGAGCCCGAGCTCTATCAATTCGTGGAGCAGGCTGTACGGAGTGCTTTGCATCGGGAAGTGCTGATTCCGAAGGCTGTGAAGCGAGAGATTGGCAGTCCTACCAGCAGAGCCTTCATCCAAGAGCAGTTTCGCTTCGGGTCTGCAGAGCAGGGAGCGAGTACCTTGCCAGATTCGTCTTCGGCGTTACAGCAGACCTCCGAAGCTGTGACGATGGAGCAGGCAGCAGCTAGTAGCCAGACACATCTGGTAGCTGAGGACGAAGAACTCGATGCCCCAGCACCTGATGTGATCGCTGAAGCTACGAAACAGGAGGGAGCGTCCAATTCCATTCCTGAGCAGGCTTCCAAGACGTCAGGAAGGGATGCTGGAGCCAGCTCCGAGTCGGCTCTCAGCGAGCAACTCAGCGGTGAGCCAAGTCAACAACTTAGCACAAGAACAGAATTACAGTCCGAAGATACGGCGCATGGAGGCAAGTCATCGTCATCAATGAATCACCAGGGCACAGGCCAATCTGGCAATGTCTATACGGCACCGGCATATTCAGACAAGTCTGACCTAACAGAGCAGACAGCTGCACAAAATGCCGTAAAGAAGCCGGGAAATAGGGAGTATGCTTCAGGCATAGCTGGAATAAAAGATTCAACGACTTCCAAAATGGCCTCGAGTACAGTGGTTAAGAATGCAAGCGTGGCGCCGACAGCTTATAGCAATGGAAGCATCGTACGTGAGACGTCAAGCCGCGGAGCCGGGAGCTATCAGTCAGGTCGGGGGTCCAGTTCGAATCGTGCTTCCATGAGCTGGACACCAGAGCAGCTATCATCGGTAGCGGGATCTGTACCTGAAATTCCGGCTTTTCCTGAGCTCAGTGTCATTGGTCAGCATCATGGGACCTATCTGATTGCGCAAAATGATAGTGGCCTGTATCTGATTGATCAGCATGCGGCTCATGAGCGTATTAATTACGAGTACTATTACGAGAAATTTGGTAAGCCTGAGCAGGCCTCGCAGGAGCTTCTTTTGCCCATTACGCTGGAATTCACCCCGTCGGAGTCTGACAAACTTAAGGACCGCTTGAGCTGGTTCGCTCAGGTCGGGGTACATTTGGAGCATTTCGGCGGTCAGACGTTCCGCGTAACCTCTTATCCCTATTGGTTGCCCAAGGGGGAGGAGCAGGATGTTATTGAAGAGATGGCAGAGTGGGTGCTTGACGAAAAATCCATCGACCTTGCCAAGCTGCGCGAGGCCAGCTCGATTATGTGCTCCTGCAAAGCCTCCATTAAGGCTAACCAGAAGCTTACGTTACAGGAGGCGGATGTGCTGCTGAAGCGTCTCGCGGCCTGTAAGCAGCCGTATACATGTCCTCATGGTCGCCCCATCGTGATTTCCTTCTCGACATATGATTTGGAGAAGATGTTCAAGCGAGTTATGTAGTATGTGCCAATATCAACAGTTCAGCAAGATATAGCGAGGAAGTATGCCAGTGAGCAGTTATAATCCAATCCAAGATATGATCGTGACTACGGGGGACACCCCTTCCCCCGCGGTCATTGCGCGAGCAGAGGAGTTCGCGTATACGCATAAGCTCAAATATGCACCAAGAGGGCGCTTGTCCATCGCCAGGCTGGCGGAGGTCCATGAAGCCGTGGACGTGCTTGTTATATTGCACGAAGCTGTACGGCTGATTCGGCCGGGCCGAACACCCATGTCGTTCCATCCCAGCATGGGGCTCATTCGCGCCAAGCGCGTGCTGAAGCAGGAATCAGATCCACTGCTGACCATTGCGAGAGTGGCTCCAGGCGATCAGATCCTGGATTGCACAGCGGGTATGGGCTCCGATGCGTTGGTTCTCTCGATGGGAGCTGGTCGCACCGGACAAGTCACTGCGCTGGAAAGCTCTTTCCCGGTGTATGCTCTTTTGCGTGAAGGGATGAGTGAGTATCAGTCGGGTGTACCCGAGATTGATGAGGCGTTACGGAGAATTGATGTGCGCCATACGGGGCATCTGGAATGGCTCAGCCAATTGGAGGATCGCAGCGTGGATGTGGTCTATTTTGATCCAATGTTCCGAGACCCCTTGCTGGACTCAGATTCCATCGGTCCGTTGCGTAGTTACGCCAATCCAGATCCGCTGAGCGAAGTCAGCATTCAGCAAGCCTGCCGGGTAGCGAGAAAGACGGTTATTTTAAAGGAGAAACGCAGCAGTGCTGAGTTCAGACGTCTTGGCTTTGAGGCGGAGACACGCGGACAGAAGAAAACAGTGTACGGAGTGATTAACATTGACAGCGCTACATAAGCCACCACTATTGGTGCTGGTCGGCCCAACAGCGGTCGGCAAGACCAAATCAAGCATCGACACGGCCAAGACCTTCGGCTGTGAGATTATATCCGGAGATTCCATGCAGGTCTACAGACATATGGACATTGGTACTGCGAAAATATCCGAAGCGGAGATGGAGGGCATCCCCCACCATTTGATCGATATTCATGAGCCGGAGTACCCTTATTCTGTGGCGGAATTTCAGTCGGAATGCCGGCGGCTGATTCAGGATATTCAAGGTCGCGGCAAGCTTCCATTTATCGTAGGTGGTACGGGACTCTATGTAGAGTCGGTATGTTATGAATATCAGTTCTCAGAGGTGGGTGCTGATGAGGCTTTCCGGGAGGAGCAACTGGAATTTGCGCAGCAACATGGTGCCGATGCCCTTCATGCCAGACTGGCACAAATTGATCCAGAGAGCGCACAGCGATTGCACCCGAATGATCTTCGCCGAGTGGTCAGATCTCTTGAGGTGTACCATGTCAGCGGTCAGACGCACAGCTCCCTTCTGGCGGCACAAACGAAGGAATCTCCTTATCATCTGTGCATTGTGGGTTTGACAATGGATAGGGAAATGCTATATAAACGTATTGAAGACCGCATCGACGGTATGCTGAGGCAAGGGCTTGTAGAAGAAGTGTCCGCGCTAATGGAGCGTGGTGTGCGTAGTGATGCAATATCCATGCAAGGACTGGGCTACAAGGAGATTTCAGCCTACCTGCGTGGTGAGATGACTCTGGATGCAGCAGTTACGTTGCTCAAAAGAGACACCCGCCATTTTGCAAAACGGCAGCTTTCCTGGTTCCGGCACATGAAGGACATTGAATGGATTGATGTCACGCACGCATCATCTGTTCAAGAGACATCTCGGAAAATCCGAGACATTGTTGCAGGAAAGTACGGGACAGACCTTGAATATACTTCAGAACAACTCAAATGATAATTGGGGGTACGGCTAAATGAACAAGTCCATCAACATCCAAGATACGTTCTTGAACCAACTGCGCAAAGAAACGATTCCTGTAACTGTGTATCTGGTGAACGGATTCCAAGTACGTGGGATTATTAAGGCCTTTGACAATTTCACAATTATTATCGACTCCGATGGACGTCAGCAAATGATCTACAAACACGCTATTTCGACCTTCACGCCACAGCGCAATGTCTCCTTGATGCAGCAGCAGGATTCCAGCAACGAGGGATAAGTAGGTCATTTCTGAAACTTTCTAGCTTCACATTGCGTTTAAAAGAATAACAATGAATCCGGAGCAACCTGAAACAAGGTTGTTCTTTTCATTCGGAAGTCATTGTCTGTGCTAATCGACATGGATTGGAGCAGCAGAGAGAGAGACATATTTTGTATAGCGAAAGGGAGTCAGGGTAATGTCAAATGATTCATTGTCCAGATCCGGAAATCGCAACAGACCCAGAACACCTGCCAACCCGAAGCCGAAGGCTAAGAAAAAGAAGATTACAGGCAAACGTGTGATGTGGACGCTGTTTTTTACAACAGCCTTTGCGGTATTCTGTGCACTGGCCGGATATCTGTTTTTGACCGTAAATGGGGAGAAGCTATACCAGGCTAACCTGGACAAAGTCACGGTGAATCCACCTACGGAGATCTACGATCGAAACGGTAAGCTGATGACAGAGCTATCATACGAAAAAAGTGATCCCGTCGAGGGGGATGAGATACCTCAGCTATTGAAGGATGCGTTCGTAGCTACTGAAGATAAACGATTTTATGAGCATCAGGGCGTCGATATTTGGGCCATCGGCCGTGCGGCCGTGCGGGACGTTGTGGCAAGAGCTGCGGTAGAGGGTGGTAGTACGATCACGCAGCAACTCGCCAAGAACCTGTTCCTGACCCGGGACAAAACCTTTTTCCGTAAAGCAACCGAGGTCTCCATTGCGATGGCACTGGAACGGGACATGGAGAAGGATCAAATTCTGACTCTGTACCTGAACCGGATCTTCTTCGGTCATCAGCGGGTAGGTATCAAGGCAGCATCGGAGTACTACTTCGGTAAGAGCGACCTCAATCAGCTGGAGCTGTGGGAGATGGCGACATTGGCCGCAATGCCAAAAGGACCATCCAAATACAATCCATTGTCGAATCCGCAAGAATCCAAGGATCGCAGAGCTGTCGTGCTTACATTGATGCAGGAGCAAGGCTATATCACCAAGGAGCAGATGGATGAGGCCAAGGCTGTAGATTATGCATACGAGCCTCCAGCAAGAGAGCAGAAATACCAGCCTTTCATTGAATATGCTCTGGACGAGGCAGAGGATGTGACGGGGCTTACCCGTGATGATCTGACTGTCGGTGGATACAAAATCTATACGACGATGGATGCCCAGGCGCAGACCGCGCTGGAAAAGGCCTTCAAGGACGATGATTTGTTCGAGAAGAGCAGGGACGAGCAGCCTGTACAGGGCTCCATGGTTATTATGAATAATCAGAACGGTTCTCTGGCTGCCATTCTAGGGGGGCGTGACTATCAGCGTGGTAATCTGAATCGGGCTACAAGTGTGCGCAGACAGCCTGGTTCGGCACTGAAGCCGATTGTCTCCTATGCACCTGCACTGGAGACAGGCAAGTTCAATTCCAACTCCCTGCTGAACAATGAGAAGCAGTGCTTCGGTAACTATTGTCCGAAGAACCTTCATGGATACTCGCCAACTGTAGGTATGAAGGAAGCCATTACCAAATCGGAAAATATTCCAGCGGTATGGCTGTTGAATGAAATTGGTGTGAACACAGGCTATACGTTCGCCCAGAAGCTGGGGATTCAAATGGGCGAAAATGATAAGACCTTGGCCATCGCCTTGGGCGGTATGGAGAAAGGGACCAACACCCTCGAAATGGCGCAGGCGTACAGCGCATTTGCCAATAAGGGGAAATATCAGCCCGCTTATGCTATTAAGGAAATACGGGATAGCTCTGACTCTGTGCGCTATAAGCATGAATCGAGCCTGACCGAGGTCATGTCTCCAGCAACGGCTTACTACATGACTGAGATGATGCAGGATGTCGTGAATACAGGCACAGGCAGAAGAGCTAAGATTGATTGGCCAGTTGCAGGTAAGACGGGTACAACTCAAAGTGGCATTTCGGGCAATAGCGGCAACCGGGATGTATGGTTTGTCGGCTACACACCTGAATACACGGGAGCTGTGTGGATGGGGTATGATCAACCTGACCGTAACCATATGCTGAAGAACAGTAGTGGTCTGACAGCCCAGTTCTTCGGTCGTGTCATGAGCGAGGCGCTCAAAGGTCATCCAGTGACTTCCTTTGAGAAGCCGGATGGACTGGAGCCGCCGGAACCCGTGGTAGAAGAGCCGCTGGTGTCCCCGGTTAGCGGACTTGCGGCAGATTATCGCCCTGAGACACAAATTGTCAACCTGTCTTGGAATTCGTCCGAGACGGAGCAGGTACAATACCGTGTCTACCGGAAGGCTGAGACCGAATCGGATTTCCGGGGGATTATTGAGGGATTGTCAGTTACCAATACAGAGGATATTGATGTACCTGAGGGTATGACCTTTGATTACTATGTCGTCGCTTACGATGCGCAAGGCAATGAGTCTGATCCGTCCAATACGGTTCGTGTTCAGATTACAGCTGCCGAACCACCTGCACAGGAGCAGCCTGGCGATCTCGAACCGGACCCTGAGAACCCTATTCCAGGTGATGGGACACAGCCTGGTAACCCGGAGTGGCCGGGAGTGCCTGAGGACCCGAATAACGGAGACGGAACTGGCGTAGAGCAGCCAGGGGGTACGAATGGGAATGATCCCGTGACTCCTGGTTCCGATAGCGAGGTTCCAAGTGATCAGCAAGAGATTCCTCCAGTAGATCCGGGGAGCACGAATCCATCCAATGAGCCTGTTCAGGGGACTCCGGATGCAACGATCAATCCCGGGCTAGAGAATAGCGGCAATCACGGAAATGGTAATGGTAACGGAAGAAGTAACGGAAATGGGAATCAGGGGAATGGCTTCGGGGGCTAAGTTGCCGAGCGATTTTTGATCATATTCACTGAGTTCAGTTTCTTCAGTCCGTGTGGAGCAAAATAAGAAGTGATGAAAAGACCATAGATATTAAATCAACGCACAGAGCCTGTCTTCCTCACCGGAGATGGGCTCTGTTTTTTTGAAGATAACTGAGTGTAGAGGCTTTCAGCAGAGCTGAACAATTCGATTAGCGCAAGAAAAAAAGACTGAAAACTTAAAAGGCTTAAGAAAGGCAGCATCTTTTTCGGGGGATTAAACGACTATCAAACTGGGGGTGTACCCGCAAACATACCAAGGGAGAGATATAACATGCTAGATAACCTGTTTGAAATGCTTGATGAGGTGTATGGGAAGGCAACTTTATTTATGGGGCTTGCTTTCAAATTCGAGACCGGAATAGCCATTATCGACAAGCACTCCGGCCAAGGTGTGACAGATGGATTCATTATAGACTGGGTAAGCTTCGGGGACATTGAGCAGTATGTATCTGTAATTTGCAAGGATATGGATGAGTTGAAAGAGGTAATTCGAGAATTTGCCTTGTGACATGCAGGGCTTTTTTTAGATTTTAGATAGATACCTCGATAGATATTTCCTTATATATCAGATTCTATCGGTCCGAGCTGTTTATGCCATCCTCTCCCATGTCTAATAGACGTTCTATCCTTTGAAAAAGGTGTGTAGCACTTATGAAGGCTTGATCGGGGTGAAAATTGCTTATATTGATCATTGGGGTGAGCGTATTGAAATGTCATTGCGGAAGATTCATAACACAGCAGGCAAAATTTCTGGCTAACGTATACAAGGCTGAGGGTGGCAGGTGTATTCACTGTCTGTCTGATGTGCTCAGTGTTCCCTATCAGGAACTTATGGATAGATACATGGGAATATACGAGTGTCGTCCTTGTGCTCAAGATAACAAGAAAGCTGAACTCCGAAGAAAGCTCTTGGGACTTGGAGGATAACAGATGACATTGATCAGAAAGCAGAACAGATCATGAGTGACCTTGTAAAGTGTGTCAAGTGCGGTTTTCGCTACGTGACGGATAAGGCGAGAGAAAACTACCAGGCAGAGGAACTTAAGGGGGAGCCCTTGCTTTGTCTTCATTGTATCGGTGAAATGACAGGCAAAGTCATGAACAAATTTGGCTATTTGGTGTATCCGGAGGAAGTGGAGCTATCCAATACAAGAGCACAGATTATACCCAAATCCACACTTGCAGGATGCAGGCCATGTATGAAAAAAAGAGGATTCATTTGAACAACTATCAACGAAAGAGGATGGATGAAGAGTATGAGGGTAGAAAAAGAAACTAAGAAAACATTAGCTGATCAAGATGAACCTGTTACCGTAGAAGAGCTGAATGGAGAGATTATATCAGAGTTTGTACAACAGCTTTCCTCCTACGGTCAATTCATCTACAACACGCGCAATGAAGGTGTCACTCTAGTTGTTGAGAATCTGGGCTATGGTGACGTCTATGTTAGCACGAACCCGGAAGTAAAGGTTGGAGTCGAAGAGCAGCGTCTGTTGATGAAAGAGCAGAAAGCATTCAAAGTAGACCGTGTGTTCTTTACTGCAGCCAGTGAGCCTGTGGTGCAGATCCTTGAAATATTGTGAAGTACCAGTGACTGTACACAATCCGGTTAAAGCTGTCCCTCTTGCGTCTTATATTGAGTTACGAAGCCGTCAGCAGAGGATGTGATACGCATGGCTAAGATTAGCATCTCTGACGTATACGACATCATCCATGCTAATCTTCGGGAAGACCCGGAGATTCTGGAGATGCTTGGATTAGAAGGGGATGCTTCGCCTCAAAAACTGGCTGTTAGGATTCAGAAACGAAGGAATCCAAAAGAGCTGGAAGCAGACAATCTGCCTCTCATCTCGTTTTTTAAAATTCCGGGAGAGCGCGGGAAAAGCTATCTTGAGTACAGGTTCAGCGTCGTTTTTATCGTCCACACTCAGGATGATGTGGGGCTGGCTGTTCGGATCGCCGACAGAATCACAGAACTCTTTGATGACAGGTTCATGAGAGGGTTGAAGCAAGTCAGCTTTTTCGGGCAATACATTACGAGTGCAGAGGATGTATCTAACCCTGGAAAAGGCTACAAGTATTTTACCCAAATTGGTTTTACCATTGGGATAGATGAGGATGAATAAGGAGGTCTTTTTAATGGCAAACACCAAGAATAAAAAAATGATTATCAAGGGTGCCGGCAAATTCATGGCTAAAATTCCGAATTGTGATGACCTGGTTACAATCGGTACCTTGAATAACATGCGTCTGGATGTCCAGCTTGATATGCAGGATATCGAGGGAGGCGACTCCAGCGTAGCGCTCGATACATTACTGCGCAAGAAGACGATCGATGTCACCGCTGAATCGGCCAAATTCGATCTGAATCTTGTTCGTCTGGTCCTCGGCTCCAAGCTACGTGAAGGTGTCTCGGGTGCGGCATTCAATATGGTTACAGAAACGGTTGTAGTCCCTTCAAGTTCACCTTACCAGGTTGAATTATCGCAGCTACCAATCACCACCCCAGCTCCTAAGGCTTATGAAAACCGAGTGGGCGGCAATGATGTGACTGCTAGCGTATCCATCACGGGAAAAGATAAAACGGTCATTTTTGATATGGCTCTTGCCGGTGCTACGGTTGTGATTGTGTATGCTGTCGCTCTGCCAGGTGTAACACCGGACCCTGACGGCTTTGTATGGGTGCTGGAAGAGAAGCACACCATTACGCAAAAGGGAAGTAGCTTCGAGGTCGACCTGGTTTATGCTTCTTCACTGCATAGTGAGCCGCAAATTTCTGTCCGCACACTGAATGGAAACAAGCTGCTGAAGAAGACGGCGAGCGCTTCTCCTGGCGAGGACCAATATGTTGTTGAAGGCGGCAAACTGAAGTTTAACTCTGCGTTGAAGGACGTAAACATCTACGTGAACTACAAGCGTAACGAAGTGGTAGACGTTCTCGATATTACCACGCAGGATATGCCACTGACTGTACATGTCGTGCATGATGGACAATTCGAGCAAAAAGACGGCACTATTCAAGGCTACCAGACCGAGTTGTTCCAATGCCGCGTGAAGTCTAACTTTACTCTGGATGCGCAACGCCAGCAGGCTTCTACACACTCGGTGACCCTGACGGTGATCGATCCTGAGCGTCCTGATGGAAAACTTGGAAGCATTAAACGTTACGAGGTAGCGAGCACAGGAACCGTGTGCTAATTGATGAAAAAACAAGTACTATCTTGAATAGAAAAAACCCTCCATGGAGGGTTTTTTCTTCTGTACAGCCTCTTCTGTTACATAACCAATAGATTTACTTAGAATGAGTTACGAGTTGACTGACAGGATGTCCCCCGCCTGTTGGTCGCCCTCGTTTCACTGCAATTGGGGGAAACACCTAAAGGGGGCTATTTTCATGAATGAAAGAGATTTGGTTATTCCTAGAGCAAATGACGAAACGATTCAGCCTGAAGAAGCCGGGCAGGGAGAAGCTGCTTCTACAGTACAGGAAAATCCTCCAATGACTCAGGCAGAAGCAGATCAACGTGAGAAGGTCTACTTTGAAGAGGATGAGAAGGTTCGTCTTAGAGACGGTTTTACTTATTCCATTCCACCTCTGGGACTGAAAGACGCTCGTCAGCTGATCCAGAAACTGAACACGATTGATTCTGGCGTCATTATTGCTAACTTGATTCCCGAAGGTGAGGAAGAGGAAGACCGTTTCGACGAATTAATGGAGATTTTACATATGGCCTTCAAGCCATATTACAAACATATCACAGTGGAGTACCTCGAAGAATTTATAGACCTGGATACGGCTAAGACGATCATCGACTGCATGATCGGGTTGAATGGCTTAAAAAAGTCACTGTAACCACTTCGAAGGAAGAAGAGGAATATGACAGTCAACCGCCAGTAGACTGGGCGAATATCTTCTTCAAGCTCGCGCATTACTGCAACTTTAAGAAGCAGGATGTGTGGGATTTAACCCTTCCGCAGCTAGGTTACTATCTCGAGCAGTGCAATGAGCACATCCAGTTCACAGTCAAAATATCAACGATGTCACTTGGCGGTCTTGGATTGTTTAGTGGAGGCGTTGCTGCTGACGAACAAGGTGAAGTCGTAAAAGCCGATGGAACATATGTGGATGGATACAAAGTCGCTGACCAGGGAGATATGGACTTCCTCGCAAGTCTGCTGTGATCCGAGACTCCTGTCTGCTCCAGAATGGAGGGGCGGGAGTTTTATTATAATCAAGGTGGTGACAGTCTTGGACAATATTCAGACCGGATTACTTTCGGGCTTTAAACAATCCATAGCCAGCATCAAGAAATTTGGAGAGGAGCTTGAAGGCTTGGATAGCCGTTTTGGGCGGCTTGACCAGCGCGTTCAGGCAATGCAGTCCTCTCTTGGCGCGTTGGATTCTCAAATGATTGAGCGTAGGGACGAGATAGAAAACATTATCAAAGCCATTAATGATGTTAAGATACTTCCTTCGGAGAAGCTGAAGCGTTATTTGGTTGAGCAGATCAATCTCATGAATAAAAAGATCATTGATAAGGTAAGAGAGCAGATTAACCTGCAGGTACAGTCCATCATGCAAGAGGTCAGCACGGGCCAGGTGGGCCCTCTAAATCTGACCAGGAATGGGCTCATACCAAATGTAAAAAGCTCAACGAATAGTGGAGACCCTGGAGCGAAGAGCGGCGGCGTCAGCGGGTCAGGCAGTGTCTCAAGCAGTAGTGATCAGGGGGCTGCAAGCAGCAGTAAAAGATCCGGGCTGACGGATGCAGTTATCAAGTCCTTCGGTGGTATGTTGGGCAAAAATTCAGATATTCCGGTACAACTGCTCTCCAATGCTGTCGATACCTTCAAGACAGTTCAGAATGAGCAGATCAAGATGATGCAGACAATGATGATGAAAAACCATGCCCTAAGCACAAAGCCCAAGGATAATGTGTCCGATGCGGGTAAAACAATGGCTACAACAGCGGACATCCCGGACATTCAGAAGTTTGTCAGACAGCAATCCATCTATTATGGCACGGATTACGGGACGCTGACAAAGGTGGCTGGTATTGGTGTTCAGCAGTTCGATGACCCTACGGAAATCAAGAAATTTGTCCAGCTTGCTGCTCAGCTTCAGACCCTTGAACCGGGTAGTGATATCATCAAAATCGCTAGCGGGCTTGGATCTGTTATATCGCAGTTTGATCTGGCACTGGCAGACGTGCAGGAGAAGGTAGCACAGCCTCTAGCGGCAGTAACCGAAATTACTCGTACTCCATCAACTAAGATCATAGAGGAAATGAGACGTTTTGACGCTGCGAATAAGGGTGGCAATATGGATCCGGATACAGCGATTGTTATGGCGGCCACCTCAATCAAGTCTGCGGCGACCGAAGGTGTAGATATCAATACATTCTACAACAATGCTCTGAAAAGTTTGCAATCCGATCATGCGCTGAGCCGTCTGGCCAAGCTTGGAGTGGACCCCTACAAGGCAGATGACATTACTGGTGCGAAAACACTTCGCCCTACAAATGAGCTGTTCACAGAGGTAGCAAGAGCTCTGACTCGTATGGACTCCTCCACTCGAAGCGACACGTACCGGGATCTGTTCGGATCAGAACAGATATCCAAAGAGGCGGGGAGCATGTCCCGCATCATGAACAATTTCGTAGAGACAATGAACAAGGTGGATCAGTTTAATCAAGGGCAGTATGAGAATACGATCAAAGCCTCTCTAGATAATCCTATGGTTAATGCGAATCGGGCGCACACAAGTATTAGCGTAGCGTTGGATGCACTTACCCAGGAATTCACTCCGGCCATTAATAAAGTGTCTTATATGCTGATGAATATGGCTGGCGGAATAGAGAAGAATGCGGCAATCCTGGCTGACCTCGGTGGAATATTTGCAACAATGCTTACAGGCTTAATGGCGTGGCGTGGAATCAAGTGGGTGGGAAATAAACCTGGCGTGAATCTTCTTGAAAATGTAGAAACGCAGCGAACTCGAACTGGATTTATTAATTCTGTCGGCGGCTTACGTACAGATGGGCTGTTGTCAAGTGCTTTCGGAAATCTGAGTCGCCAACAGGTTGGGGAGATGCAGAAAAATCCTCTTCTTGAAGGTTACATTCGCAAGTTGGATGGTATGACCGAGGAGCAAAGGAATCATTTCAAAGCTTATTTGTCCGATAAGCGGATTGATGTTAAAGATTTACCGACGCTCTTCACTGCGATGGACGAAGCTCCGAATTGGGAAAAAAGGCCCGACTTAACTAATGTGGAGAAATACTCGCGAATCAGACAGTACAATAATCGTCTATCCACACGCCCGGAAGTGGCAAGTGCCCTTAGTTCTGGTTTCCTCGGTACACTAAATAGTAGTACAGCTAGTATGGGTGCATTTAACAGCCATCGAACGAATGCGGAATACAGTAACGTATCAGACCGGATGAGCCGCATGACTCAGAAAGAGTTTGCTGGTTTTGAGAACAGCTTGGTGGAGCGCCAGCGTAACGGACTTCCGCCGATCCATGACATCACTTCACTCTCAAGAGCACTCGATCACTACAGCAATAGTATACGGGAGTCGGAATCCGCGGCACGAAGGGCTACACCAACCTACGGCAGCCTTTCTAATGCGATCCGTTCGCTGAACTCTAGCACATCCAGTGCAGGTGGTATTCGCGAGAGATTCAGAAATTTCTTGAAAGATATCCCGAATTTAGCACGTGGGGCAGGCAGCTCTATTGTAGGGCTTACCAAGAACATCGCCAAAATGGGAGTGCAGATGGCTGCTATGTATGCGCTTGGGAAGGTTGTACAAGGAGTTACCGAAGGCATGACAACGACTGAGAGTGAAAAAAAACTCGCAGCTGCAGAGGGCAGGGAGAAGCAAAGCACCTATACTGCCAATATGTTAGAGGAAATGAGTGGAGGTGGTCTGCAGCCTCTTCTTAATCCAGCCTATTGGGGTGGTGTAGTCCGTGGCATGCTCGGGAGCGCAGGGAATGGCATTAGTAAATTTTTTGGTGGTAACGGTGATGATGTTGGTGTTGGTAAATTGATGGATGATTTTAAATCTATGTCAGCGTACTACGGTTACAATGGTACAGCCCCGGATATGGCAAAGTGGCTCAAGGAAACAAAAGGTTTGACGATGGAGCAGGCAGTAAACCAGTGGTACGAAAATTCTGGGGAAGCCAAGAAGAACGAACAAATGAGACAAGAGGGCATCAACGAGCAATATAAGCAAGCCCAATTGAAAGCTGCAGAGGAGAATAGTCTCCAAGAGAATGCTAAAAAAGAATATGAGAAGCAATATAAAGAGGGGCAGCTTAACTCTTCTAGCATCAATTCGAATGACCTCAGTCAACGTATTGATAGCGAGCTGACAAAGGTAAAGGAGGAGCACTCACAAAAGATTTCGGACGCACTCATGGGTGGGTTGTCTTCTTATGATCCCAAATACATTGAAATGCGTAAAGCACAGGTGGAAGCGGAACGCCAAGTTCTTGAGGATGAGCTAGCGATTATTGATAGCTACATTAACAGGGCTAAGAAGATCCTTGAAACTGCTGATCCTAACTCGGAAGAATACAAGAATGCGCAGAAAACGCTTGAAAATATGAAGTCTGTCCGGGATGAGGTAAAGGAGAAGGGCGAAAAAGTAATCAAGAATGACAACAATGAGGTCATTCTTGAGAAGTATCAGAAGCAGACAGGTGCCTCTGACATGAGAATGCAGCGTATTGAGCTCATGTCGCAGGCGAAGGAGCTTGAGGCTTCCTATTACATGGATACTCAGTCCAAAGAATATTACGATGCTATGAAGAGCATCACGCAGAACAAGATATCGCAAATGCAGGCAGAGCTGGAGAACCTGAAGGCTATCGAGGTACAGGGTGAACAGACTGAGGAGCATGCGACGAAGATACTGCAAACGCAGAACAACATTGCACAGGAGCGGGTTAATCTCAAGCAATTACGACTGGATTCCATCACACTGGGAAGACAACGCATCTCGGATAATATGTCTGATCGTGAAAATGAGCTTCTTGCTCTTCAAGTTCGATCAGGGATTACAGATGAGAGCTCCCCGATTCTGCGTAACAAGCGGATTGCGAACTACAAGTCGGAAATTTCGGATATCAACGAGCTAATCTCCCAGCATCAATCCAATTTGAAAACAGCCGGTGCGGGAGAGGCAGTGAAAATTCAACAGGAAATCCGGGACTTGCAGAAGCAGTCCTTACAGGCCCAATTAGGAATCTTGCAGGAGGTTAAGACGGGGGCTGGCACGTTTAATATGCCACAGGGCGTGACGGCCATGTCGCGATATGAATATTTGACCCGTAATGGTACACACACGTCAACTACGGTAGGAATGGGCGATGTGACGGTCAATATTACTTTGCCTAACGTCACTAGCGCAACCTCGGCAGAGCAATTGCAGCAGATCGGAGCTGGTCTAGGACAAGGGCTGGCGCAAGGACGTGTGGGTGGTATTCGACAGCAACTGGGCGGAAATCCGCAAACAGGCTACCGCAGTCGGTACGGCAGATAAACTAAATTCGAAGCTCCCCGCCTTATAGTGCGAGTTCAAAAAGTCAGGTTTTCAGCACCGAAGCCTATGCTTCCGAAGTGCGTTTTTTCAAAACGCTGGAGTTGAATGAAGCTAGGGACTGAGGAGTGAAGCGTACGTGGGGTACGAGAGCACCTGAAATGTTTCCGTAGGAAACATGCTTCGGAAGCATCCGCTTAGGCCCGGCTGAATTCAAGATTTGATGTCGAGTCCGCTTCCTGACTTCCTTCGTGATCAAAAGATGACTTTTTGAAGAGCCTCTTATAATGAGGTGGGGATTCTTTTTAAGGAGGTTATACCCATGACCCAACAGAATGTCATCTTGAATGAAGACTCTATATATAAGAAGAAGCTGTTCTACGATAACGGAATCGGGTATCAGCAGATTCAGGCAAAATTGATAACGGAATACAAGCCCCCAACACCGACCATGAAATCACAGGTCAATCAAACAATATCTTCTTCTGCGGGCATGATCCAGGCGGGGACCTCCCACTACACGGCCACGATAACCCTGCTGTTCTACTCCAAGAAGGAGTATGCGGATTGGCTGCAGTTCATTGGATCTCAACATAAATATTACGACGAAAAAGGAACCGTCTACGTTGGTGTTGTAGTTGGGGAGCCGGACATTAAGAATGCAGAGATGGAGACAAAGTACATTATCACCATCGAGCTGGCTCTGATCCGTAAGCAGGATTTTGAGTACAGGTATATGACGAACTTCCTCGATATTGATGACCACTGGGCCAAGGATTATATCAATGAGATGCAGCAGATGGGGCTCGTTGCGACGAACTGGTCTTCTGACGGCAGCAATGTGGACTACTTCAGACCCAATGACCCCATCACCCGCTCGGAGTCCGTGACCCTGCTGATGAGATCTTATCGTTACATCGACAAGCTATTGAGGGGGTATTAAGGTGGAGCGCTGGATTGATGTAGACCCACTGGACTGGTTCTACCGGGATACACTGGAGATGACAAGACTAAAAACAAACCTGAACGGTGACGAAGTCCTTGCAGGCAAGACTTATAACGTATTTGCGGCGGGGCACGAAAGAATAGTCAGAAGGTTTATTACAACCGAGGGCCAGCTGGAATTCCTGCTACCTGGCTACACCTATGATGCTAACGACCCCGTATATGTGATCGTCAATGGAGTAGAGGTTCTCCCGGAAAAGGTAGAGAACGGCAAAGTAACCATGTCCAATCCGTTGTCTGCAGGTATTGAGGTTGTATGTGTTGCGTACGGTATTCCGGATATCAAGCGTATTGGCTGCGTGGAGTCACCATACGAGGGTTGTTCAGACAGGGTACATCCCTGGGCAGACCTCAAATATAAGTCAACGTATTTCTTCAGCATGAATCACAAGCCGGAAACATGCACGGTGCTTGGCAAAAAACTGAAAAGGATCACAGTGAAAATTAATCCGGGAGACAATGTTGAGGACAAAATTGAGGCTGTCATTGGAGACAGGAAGGATGCCTTCACCATTTACAAAGGGCGAGTCTATCTCCCTTATATGTACAAGGATTTTCCTGCGAAGATCGGATACAATGCCGTTATTAACAGAACCAGGAAGCATACATCGGAGACTGTCGTGGTTCAGTCAAGGTGTGTAAGGTACAATGACAGGTTTTTTCCAGGGGTCCGCCTACTTCGCGGTGAATTCTTTGCATTGATGGGCAGATTGCTGGAAAATATCCACAATCGGTTCACGGATAGAACTTTCCAGATCAATCCTCATCCGACGAGACACGTAGCCGACAGAGCTTCATGGGAGAAGAGGTGGTATGGAGGTCTTGTCCTATCCATGCTGAATGAAAAATTTGCTGACGGATGCTACGTGTTCCCGTTGTATAAGGATGAGAGGTTTGAGGCGGAGGAGTGCATGACAAGAGCTGAAGCCGTTACCTATTTGAACCGATTCATTGAATGGGTTACGGAAGTATATAGATAAGGCGGGTGTATGAAATGGCCCAGGTATCGGATTTGAATTACCCATCTGAGCGTCTGCTGCAGGGGATCAGGGACAGGATAAACGCTTTCGGAAATTCACCGAAGGTATATATTGAATTGGATAAAATGACATACGTGGACGGCTTCCGCCGCAAGTATGATGCGGTCAAGTATGTGGCGGAAAGCGTTACAGGTGATCTGCTATCCATTGATAAGGCCCAGAAGCTGACGGAGTATCAGGGCGGTGAGTTGATTGAAATTCCAACAGAGCTTCGCAATGCTAATATGTCCATGCCCATCCTCTCCAGTTCTACAATGCACGGTAAAGAAAATGGCAAGAGAACCATTCAAGGAATGTATATTACAGACTGGTTCGAGACAGACCCTCGTTGCTCCCGCAAGCGGCATAAAGGAATTGACCTTGATTTGGCCATAGGAGACGGGGTCCATGCCGTATGGAGTGGTACTGTACGTGTAGCAAGTTATCTTAAAGGATACGGAAATGTAGTTTATCTCGACCACGGCAACGGGTGGCAGACGAGGTATGCACATTTGAGTAAAATACAGGTTAATGTAGGGGATACGGTATCCGTGGGGAAGCAGGTTGGACTTGGAGGGAATAGCGGCCGCAGCATTTCCAGTGGAGGAGGAGATGGGTCTCATTTGCACTTTGAGGTTCGCAAGGATGATGTGGCACTGAATCCTGAACCCTTCCTTAGAGGGACGAAGACGATCCAGACCCCTACAAAGACCTCGACATCATCGAGCCCCGGTTCTTCCAGCGATGTGGAAATGAATATTGAAGCTACAGCTTATGTAGCAACTTGCCCCGGATGCATCGGGATCACTCGGGGCGGAACGGACGTGAGGACTTGGAAAGACTGGAAGATTATCGCCGTTGATCCTTCGGTAATCCCACTGAAAAGCAGGGTCGAACTAATTGTAGATGGCGTAAGCTGGGGAGAATATCTGGCGGATGACACTGGGGGCGACATTAAAGGAAACCGCCTGGATATCCTGATGGAGACCAAAGCTAAGGCGTTAAATTTTGGCCGTAAAAATGTACTTGTGCGTGTGAAGAGCTGGGGGGACGGTAAGGAAAGGACTTCGGCAGGAGGGGGTGGCACGACATACGAGATTACACCCGCAAAGGAGATCGTCACCTACCAGGTCAACAAGACGATAGCGCAGCAGTCCTTCTATAAGGACTTCTCCAAGCGTTCTGCGTTGGACAAGCTCAAATTCCCTGTTCAGGACGGATCTGAGCAGTTTTTCGTCAAAGATGGTGATAATCAGATTAACGTACTCGGCTTCAAAGGAACGTCGGGAGCTGGAAGTGAGAAGAAGCTGGTATTTGAGCACACTTGGACGAATAATGGAAATTTGGGGTGGGCGTACTATGCCGATTTTGAGCTGGATGATGTGGTTACAGTTAAAGTGGACAATTATTTGCTCGTTACCCTTAAGGGAAACAGCGCAAAGCATGGTATAGCTTATCCTGCTTCCATACCTGTGCCCAAGGGCAAGCATAAAATAGAGTTTAGCTTTGCCAATTCTACCAAGGCTTCGGTCGGCCAATTTGGTTTGCTTGATTTGCGAGCCAAGGAGTTTACGGTATCTACTGTTGAACAAAAACAGGTGTGGGAGTTCGAGGACCCTATGAACTCTGTAAATAACTGGACACCCTACGGAACGGTATCTCAAGCAGACGGAGGCTCCTTCCAGGCGATCTCAACAAAAGGTAGCGAAGCAGGCATACAGCGCCTCGACCAGATCAAAAAGTTCCCGTTTACCATTAACTTCAGGGTCAAGATGACCCCGGATTCCCAAGGAAAGCTTGTTGTGGGCGACGGCAAAAAGGCCTTTGTATTGAATCTGACCCATGACACGGTATATTCACAAGGCGGCGGACAGTACAGCACGAACAACACTGATGATTTCGTGGAATACACAATGGTATGTCATGATGACACGGATATGGACTTGTATGTGAAACGGATTGGAGCAGATGAGGCAGGAACCTGGGTGAACACAGGTATTCGCGGAGCCGCAATCCAATACCCTTATCAAAGTCGCATTCTGTTCTCGGTCACGAAAGGGCAGATGAAGCTGGATAGCGTCAAATATGCTGCTAGCGACTATGCTATTGAGCAGCTTGCCACGCACATTGCTGAAAATTATTCAGAGCTGTGGTATGAGGTTGGTGATTTTGTGTTCGAGGAAACCTTCACCATTGAGTCGGACATCATGGAGTGGGAAGTAAATACCCATATGGATATGGCCTCCGCGACGGCGCGGGTGACATTGAACAACAGCTCAGGCTTGTACTCCCCGACATGGGAGCGCTCACCAGAGTTCCCCGAAGCGTATCGCAGCCCTGATTCGGCTATGTCCTATTACGAGGAAGGGGAGGTTCGCCACGTAGTCAGTGAAGGTACTCCGATCCGAATCTATGCAGGCTATGGTGAAGAGGTTGTACGTGTGTTCACTGGAATGATACAAGGTGAAATCCAGGAGGATTCGAAGAAAAAAACGATCTCCTTTAGCTGTGTTGATATGTACGATTTGCTGGAGGAATTTGTTTTCTACAAGCCCATGAATTATCCGCCTGATGAGGCCTATGCTGGTGATGGAGGGGCATATGCGTGGATCAAATCCTCGATCGTAGAGGATATTGTGGTGGCCGCAGGGTTAGCTAACTGGAGATTTCATGCAGAAGACCTGAAGCATGCTGACTACGAGATTGAGGATACAGTGTATATTGATGTCAATAAGGGCGAGAACACCTTCATGAAATTTAACCGTGAGACGGGAGAACTGGAGGCTGTTAATCAGCAGGACATCATGAAGGTAGGTGGCTGGGAGAATCCTTTTGTAGCCAGCGTAACGTTTCCAATCGGCACCAGGGCCACAGACGCCATACAGTCTCTGATCCAGGACATTCCTTACCACACTCGTTGTGACCGATATGGCACATTTTTGATGCATCGCATGGACTTTCTGGACTACCCGGACTGGCAAGTTCAGGATGGTGCCCGTTGGGAGTTTATTGACGGGGAGAACCTGATCTCCCTGGCATCCTCGACTGACTATTCTGGTGTCAGGAACCACTTGATGATCTCAGGTTCTGCTGGTAACGTGGAGCATTTCTTCGATAAAAGTCTGATTGTGGCCACCAAAGGCAACATCCGTACAGCAGGCATACAGGCGGACTATATTGATGAACAAGATGGGGCTGCGATGAGAGGAGCGAAGGAGCTGGTAGCCAGCAAGGTATTCTTTGATATCAAAAGGCAGGCCAGAACCAAAAACGTCGTCGTAAAAGGGAATCCATTAATCGAGCTGCTAGATGCCGTATATGTGTACGACGCGAATACCTATACCGCCAATTACTTCATTGTGAAAGGGAACCGAATGGTAGGCAATGGACAAGGGATCCAGAATTATCTGGAGCTCACCTGGCAGACGCTCACGAAATCCTAATCCGATAGGGACAGCAAGGGATGATTACGTCGATGACGATAATTGTCCCTTTCTTTTACTTATAATGCTATTGGAGCGAGGTGGTTTAAATGGCTGATGATCGCAACTATATTAACTCTAATGAAGTATTCCCCATCATTGATATGATTCGGCGAGAGATGGGCAGGCAGGGACTATACGCCGGTAACGGTACAGATGGGAGTCTGATCACCCAACTGCTGCCTGAGCCGAACGTAATTAATATCGAGTGTCTGAGAGAGCTGCCGAGCCACCCTACACTGGTTACTACTGTGATCTACACCTACGACAATGGGAGCATGGAGCAGTTAACCCTTCAAAGAGATGACAGCTTGCTGGTTACCGGATTTCTGATTGAAATTTCGAGCCGATCACTCGTAAACGAGCAGTTGGAGGAGGAGACCGATATGGCAGGTTTCTCCACCATCCAAGGTACGCTCATTAGAGAAAACGGATTATTTAAGAACTTGCTACTAGAGTACACAAAGGCGGTGTAATCGATTGTCTAGCGGAGCTAATTTCGCAAGTTATATGGTTGGCGGCAGATTCGACCCTCCTTTTATGCCTACCAAAACGAAGCCTTTTATCGTGGGTAGTATGGTTGAATCAGAGAGGATAGGCAAGGTTGAGAGCAAGGTTGTAGTTGAGGAGCCCTGTGAGCTGTTGTCTGTTGCTGTCGGCGTGTCTAACTATGAGCCGAAAGATTACTGGAACTTGTATGTAGGGAATGAGCTGGTATGCAAAAACATTTATACGAAAGATGTCCCGGAGGGCATGTATCTGACTGCTATCATTCCATGTGAGATCGGAACACTGTTTCACCTTGAGTTTTTTAATGAGGGAGGGAAACAGAAATACGTATGGGTCAATTATCAGATGCTGAAATAGAAGGAAGGTGAGGACATGGGGGACACAGCATACCAGCCGACACCTTGGATTGATACATTAGTCAACGAGAAAAGTCTTATGGACAGTATTGCGGGCATCTGTATGAATAACGGGTGGACAAAGGTGAAAGAGTTTACCAAAATTGCCTATCGTAGCACACTTACGAAGCCTGTAATTAAGCGATTTTACTTGCCACTGGCAAACCCAATCGTAGAGATCACAAGGCCATTGAACAACGATTTCTATGTCTACCTTGATGGAGAGATTTGCCCGAGTTCCTACTACACCGTAACGGAGAATGGGGACAAGCTCAGTTTTCTATTTGAAGCAGGGGTCAGCGGTATGGCAGCTATTTATTATAGCGCAGTGGAGGGAACGGATACCTTTGATTTCTATGTTGCGAAGCACTACATCATAAAGAATGCTTCAGGGAATTTGTTCGGAATGGCACAGGTGGCGCACATCCATGAGCAGATTGGTAATACAGGCAATCATGTACCCTTTGCCATATATGATCCTGATGCCGATTATGGGACCCAGTTGAGGCCCCAGGATGAGGGGATATTCTCTTGGGCTGTTCAGAAGGCAGAAGAGGACAATCTGTACGAGCTACACACCCTTTATTTTTACCAGCTGGAGAAGTGGATCGGCAACGGAAAAATGATCACTGGATGGAATAGCGCAAGCGCTGAAGAGTTGAAGCGTCTGGTATTGGACGTGGAAATGCAGACATCCATGTGGGGACTGCAAAATGATACGAACTCCCTTCAGTTCCAGGTAACTGACAAGTTCCCTCAGATGTACCAATCGCCCATCGTAGTCTCACGTACGAGAGTACCTCAGCTTGAACGTTTCGAGAAGATGGGTGGTATCGACATTAAGTACACGAACTGGTGGGATGACAGCAAGGTCATGCTCAAGGGGTTCGTTGATGGCAAATCACTTATGTTCGTCATCCTTTCAGACACAGCTCCGGTGTGGGATAACAACGTCGTTCCTGCGATTCCCTTGTATATGGGTGACTTCGATACCGAAGAAACCTCAGAGGAGGTCGTACATAGGGAAATCATATTTGACTTTTCCGGTACGACTACAAAGTCATCTACGGTCATTTCTAACAGACCTATGGCCAATGCACAATCATATGTTGATGTATGGCTGATGGGAGATGTGAACGGTGATTTTGATAATGAGTGGGTGAAGCTCACCATCGCAGGACAGGAGATCAAGACATTTAATGTCAGTGGAGATCACAGGCCAACGGATGATCGAAACGATGCTGAATATATGGGCAGGTTCGATATCACTGAGATTCAGGGTAAGAACTCCATCATCATTGAAGCATCCAGTGGAGAGGGTGTAAGCGGCTATACTCCAGTCGGTGCAAGGATGTGGCTAGAGCTTGTCATCCAGACGGACAAGGGTGCAGATGGAGCCCCAGCCGCGTTATTTGCAGGAACAGCACTGAGTAAGGAAGGGGCGGATGTAGAAGCCGCGATGAATGCTTCCGGAAAGTTTGATTTCGATGATGCTGCAGTGAAGCAAGAGGTGCTTCTTCCCATCATGAAGGAGTACACTCATTATCCAAGCAATGGTGTAGATTCCGTCATGGTGAAGCAAACGAAGCACGGCGCAAGATATCAAGCTCACTACATTGCGTGGGCTGTACCAGCCAACTCGATGCCTCCTTTAAGGCAGGATCAGAAGGACAGGAATTATCCACGGGCATGGAACAACTACATGAACGACCAGTATAAATTTCAGTTCAATCCTTCCCGTTACAGTGGCAAGGCTCATTCTTCAAGGGCTACGGTAGTACATCCCGAAGATGGTAAGTTCGGTACACTACGGAACGTTATTTTAGTCTCCCCCTTAACTATAATGAATGGTGATGAGCTGCAGGCGACAAGAAATAACTGTGCTCCTGACGAGGAAGATCGTTATGAAATCTACTCTTACTACTTGGTAGAAGGGATATCGCCACTTACGAAAAGACCTGCAACGGCGTATAGACCTGCGGGGCTAGGGATTCTGAAGGAAGGATATGTACTCCCTGAGATACCGCTTCCAGAGCCTGAACCGCCAGAGTTGAACGTATCGATCGCCCCGGCTTTCTCTGTGATCGAAGAAGGTCAGAGCATCAAGTTTACAACAGCTTACAGTAAGCATTCTCCACTGACGAACTTCAGATGGAACGCGGCGAGCAGCTTGACGAAGGGAAGTTACTCGGCAGAGAGTGCAATCTATACATTTAACACAGCTGGGACTTACACGGTGAGCTTTACAGTATGGAATGAACTGGGTCAGTCAGGGACGGCCTCGGCAACGATCACTGTGAACGCCAAGCCAGTTCCACCGCCGCCCCCACCGCCGCCGCCTCCACCTAACACATTGCAGTGCGGTGTATCGAATAATACAGGTGGGGGGGCTCACTATGAGAAACACCATGAGATGGGCGCTAGTGCAGGCATGGTCAAGATTACTTATAACATGTTCACTGCAGCCGATAAGATGGAGGTTTTCTACATGGGTCAACTGCTAGCGACTACACACATGGAGGTATCGGGAAAAGGTGAACTGAAGTTCTCGTATAATCCAGTTGCTGGTGTGACGCAGATTAAGGTTGTCTTGACCTCAAACGATCAAAGATCGGCTTGGGAGTATTTGGTGGATTGCCCCGTGTAACTGGGGGCTTCTCATATAAATGCAATTACGCAAAGGGGTGCTATAAAATGCCATTCATTGATACAACTCCTGCCAATTTTACACCAAAGATCAGGGAGAATGAACTACAGCCGTTGTTGGGTACGTTGCTCGAAACGGCAGGATGGGAACGTGCGGCAGATTTCAAGAAGGTCGTATTCAACGCCGATACGCTCAGACCAAACTACCCTAACAATGCAGTTGCTGCGTTCCCTATTTGTGTAGCGGAGCACTTCATTTACAAGAATAAAGAAGGCCGCATGTTTGGTCTAGCTCTGGTAGGTCAGTGGAATACAACTAACGGTGAGATTGACGCGCTGGGCAAATCACCGGTAAAAGGTAAGACGCCTCTACCGATCTTCGCAGAGTGGGCCACTCAGGAATTTCGTAAGTACCGTTCTCCGCAGACTCTGTATTTTTACATGGTGGAGAATTTGAATGGTCTGACACGTGCAGGAGATGACATTTGTCTACCTTGGACTGACAGCTCTGAAGCGGGGCTGAAGAGAGCAGCCTTGGATATCGAAGTGGAAGGGACGGCATGGGTAACCTCGGGAAGCTCTTCCAATGGTGTATTCACCATTACGAAGGCTGATGGTGATCGTATGCAGTCTCCGATCATGCAAGCAGGTCTGCGGGCAAAGTTCATGGAATCTTACCGGGATGAAAAATACAACTCCTCCGTCATGTACACCAACTGGTGGAGTGACTCTGAAATTTCAATAAAAGGGACTCTGACAGATACTAGCTTGTGCTTCATCCTTCAGGCTGATAACGTACCTGCCCCAGAAGGGAACCTGGTTCCTACGATACCTCTGTATTTCGGTAAGCTGGATTCTGTGGAGGAAGGTGACGAGGCGTATGCCATGTTTGTAGGCAGCGTCCCGATGCTGGATACGGTAGATGGTGTAGCCAAGTATGACTTCGATAACACGGCGACACGTCAGCCTAACATTATGCCGTTACTGAAGACGTACCCGAAAAACCCTGCGAACGGTCTGGACAACGTGATGGTTCACCGAGCTAAGTTGGGAGCAAGATATCAGGCGCACTACCTGTCTTGGAACTCTCCACCTAACGCAATGCCACCTGCACGTACGACCAGTGACGGAAGGGATTACCCACGTGCTTGGAACAACGCAGAGAACCCTCTGTATAAGTACAATTTCAACCCTTCTCGTTATAGTGGCAAAGTACACACCTCGAAGGTTTACGTAGTACATCCGGAGGAAGGTGTGAGAGGCACTCTTAAAGATACAATCGCACTTTCAGCATTCTCGTTCAATGCGAACAAGCTGCGTGTGAAGAGAGCGAATTGTCCTGATGAATTTGACATTTATCGTTACTTTATGATTGAGGGGATCTCTCCATTCACCAAGAGACCGGGAACGCAGTTCCGTCCAGCGGGGATCGGTCTGTATCTCAACACAGTAGACGATGAGGATAAGGAAATTACTACTACCACCCCGTAAAGGGTGTAGGGAGATTAATAGAAGAGGTGATTAGTCGTGGCATGGTTTGATGGAGATTCTACGATTCAGTTGTTTCCTGACGAGCTTGAAAATAAATTCAACACCTACGGTTGGAACACATATATTAAATACCGTGCGGTTACAGGAGATCCAAGGAAGACTACCACTAAATTTGCCGATGTACGTCTGTTCCGTTCCATTGGCAGTGATGGTCAAATGCGTAACTTTGGCATGGTGTTTGGTTGGGGCAACAAAAAGAAACAGCCTGGCGAGTTAGATTTCATATCTCAGAATTCTGTGCTCGGTGAAGCTGCGGCGGTGGCAGGAACAAAGAATAAGTTCCAGGTTCTTGTCCATCCGATTGATTCAGGTTCTGAGCTGATATACAAAAATGGTGTGTCTGTTGGTGAGAGTGAGTACACCATGGATTATTTCACTGGACAGTTCACCATGAATGAAGAGCCTGACCCGACAGACAAATTCACGGTCTCGTATGCACCTGCGGTAAATGCTCCTGAAATGCCGAAGCGGTTGTTCTTCTTCACCTTTGATGATGTCCGTTCTGAGAAGATTGTAGAAGGTATAAATGGTGGTGTAAAGGTGGGCGATCCTGAATCGATTCTGCCAGATGGCGACGGCACTAGACGGGTCTTCAGAATTCCAACTGTGGCTACCATTAATGAGGGATCTGTTCGCCTGTTTGTCAACTTAGCTGAGGCATCTCCTGATGATTTCACGGTTGACTACACAAATAACACCATCACGATCAAGGATACCATCCCAGCCCCGTTTGCTGGTGCAGAGCTTAACTGCTCCTACGTTCGTGTTCTGGCAGGAACGGGGACAAGCACAATCAACTATGGTGATATCATGACCCGTGATTTTACACCAGATGATGCCAAGAGGATGATGGATGCTGTCTACTCCTGCATGTATTACATCTACCCTTCGTTACCGACAGCCTTATCCTTTACTCCATTGGACAACTTCGATCGTGGCTGGCAGAGGGACAGCACGATGTATTTTTGGGGCAACTTTACAAAAGACCGCATCGTCATGTTCTTGCGTCCCGACCCGACATCAGGACCAGAGAACACTTACTATGCACCACTGTACATTGGTCGCATGACGACGATCGGCAAGTCTCCCCGAAAGAATCATGTGCTTCTATCGGGCTGCCGTGAGAAGGATGAGGTCGTGTGGAAGAAGGATATGAAGCTTGGAGCGACCTTCGTGGACTATGGAAACAACACGTCCAATGGGAATAGCTCTGTACAGCTTCAGCAGTCGATCGGCGGCACGTATTACCAGAAACACTATCTGGCATTCATCACGCATGATAAGGAAATCGACGCGGGTGAATCCCGATTTAATCCATCTGTATACAGTGGTAAATATCATATTTCTCCGATGTATGTCGTTCACCCGAATGATGGATTTGTTGGCAAGCTGGATGAGGTATACGCTGTACATCCTAAGAATATCTCGCAGTTGGATGAGTTGGAGGTTATCGAGACGTCTACTGATGAGGACCTGGGCAAAGGCGACGGCACTAACCGGATATTCCACCTTTCCCATCAACCTTCCATGAAGGATGATGGGACGCCGTTCCGCCTAGTGGTCAAGGTGGATTGTGAATCCCAGATTTACAATACAGACTACACAATCGACTATACGACCAAGATGATTACGTTCGCGGCGGGCAAAGAACCTGCGGTTGGCGCTGAGGTTCTTGCAACTTACGAGTACAAGCAAATCTATCGCTATACTCTTGCTGATACGCCTGTCTCCCCTCTGACATTGGCTACGATCAGCCCGTTCGCTCCAATCGGTCTCGGAATCCTTAAAAAGACCCTTGTGAAGAACAGTTAGTATAAATGAGGGAGGTCGGCGGTGAATATGCTGAATGGTAATAAATCTTACCTTATCAGTTTCACCGCCCTTTTTAATAAAAAGGGCTATGAACTGGCTATTGGTATAGACACGATATTTGATGACGTGCGCACTACCCAATACCATCTTACAGCCCCTGCAATAAGTACCTACCGGACACTGAAAATGGACGTGATGAAAACCGCCACGAAATCCCCATACTCTGCTTCCAGCCTTTTTGGGAATAGGCTGCGGGAAGCCGCTAACGTTACTGAGTTTGAAGCTGTGGAGATTCAAACGGTTTATGCCAATGTCGTTTCCTACCTTTCAGATATTCAAAGGTACTTCAGCGGGGAGAGCAGGGTGGATAGTATAAGGCTCAAAACAGCCGAAGGGAAGCGCACAGCGGTTGAAACAGAGCGTAGCGGACAGAGTGAAGGTGAAGTTTTTCATAACGTCCGGTTAGATTTCACAGTTCAAGCAGAGAATTTATTGGAAGCGTACCGCGAATCGACGGAGTCAGCAGAAAACATAGTCAGAGCAGCAGCTGAAGAGCTCATTTTCTCTGAGAATACAAAAACAATCCAGCTTCACAGTCTCTCGAATTCTGACAACATATCTAACATAAGTGGTACCGCCGTCCAAGAGCACACATATGGAGACATTAGTCTAATCTATAATATGCTCTCACTGAAGTTCGCGGAAGCAGAGAACATTAGGCCGGCGCTCAATATCAGCTTGGACATGCTCTCAGACAGCTTCGATATGGCTCCAATTACAGAAGTATTGATGCAGACGGTGGCGGATAACGTTGTGACAACAGATATTGAACAATTTACTGGTACACACCTGACCACGGACATTAAGGATGCGAGTTTCATTCTCTTTACGTCTTCGGTGCGTGATGACGAGCTCGACTCAGCACCTATTGAGTGTGCAGTTGAGGGAGAACTGTCCAAGCTAGCAGAGATCGAAGAGTTTACTAGTGTAGGCAGGACCAAAGATTGGGAACATACCGACGTCGAGTATTTTGTTGCGGCATCTGATGGTAGGGACGAACATGCCACCGAGATTCATAACGCGGTAGGGTCTCGTGGACTGTCTGATATGTTCGATGGTCTGATTGAAGAAGCTGCAGGAGTCAGCTCCGTATACGGTAATGAACTGGAGATCCTGGAATTCCTTGACGGTCAGACACAAGATAGTGGGGAAGTTGTAGTAGAGCACATGACAGGCGCGGCAAACCAGTTAGCAAATGAACTGATGGGCCCAATTGAGCTTGTACAGGCGGAGCATGATACCCAGCAGATCGAGTCTGCAATTGATGGAGCCCTAACAGCTGAAATGATTAAGGGTATGGTCACAAAATCTCCCGAAGTCAGCAGAATGGCAAGGTTGATGGAGATTACGTACGGACACAGAGCCATGGAACTGGTCTATGCAGGTATGGATGGGATCATTCAGGACACGTTGAGCCAAGAAGCTACGTTAGCTGACTCAGGATCCATCACGGATGCCATAATCGCCAGGATGACCAAAGCCCTAAACGCACGAACGCTTGAAGTGGAAATGGCTGATGGAATGTCTAAGGGTACTTTAGAGTACTTTGATGACGCAGTGGAGGTCAAACCTGAGTACGGTAACGTCGAGAGCTATGGTGAAGCAGACAACAGTATCCGACCTGAGCACGGGTCTGTTGACTTTACTGTCAATGCAGTAGAAAGCGAGCATGAGCACGGGATGTTAGATAACCTCGGCGAAGGGATTCTAAGTGAACCAGCACACGGTAAGATGGACAGCTCTGCAGAAGGGGCGAATAGCTTAACAGAGCATGGACGAGTAGACACCTACATGGAAGGTGTTGACTCCAAGCCAGTGCACGGTAATGCCTTAACATTCGGTGAAGGTATGTACCACTTCATGGAAGCGGGAGAGCGCAATATCGGATACGATGGCGTCATACATGATATCGGAAAGGCTATTGTCGAGGCGAACAAAAAGCTTGTCACGGTGGAAGTACCTGAGCAGGGGGAGATCATTAGCATGGATAAGGGAGTTCTTGAACAGCCTGAACACGGTACAAGAGACCGTCTTGTGGATGTGGAGCTTACTTCAACCGAGCATGGAGAGCCAACTATTGTGCCTGAAAGCTACTTTACTAATGTTACAGAAACGAGCATTCGCGATATTCGTTATGAAGGCATGGATCAGCCAATTGAAACAGCATCTCGAAAGATGGAACTTGAAGCAGTCAATTCCAATCCTGAATACGCCGATTGGATCGATCAGGACATTGGTTTTGAACACTCGACAGAGTATGCAGATCGGTTCGGAGGAACATACGAAGGTATGTACGAGACGCCTACGCTGGCCAGCAGCGAGGGTTTCACCAACGATGCTGTTGCGCATGAGGCTGAGGGCGGTGCAGGGAATGAGGGTACGATAACTACCATAGTCGCAAGTAATGAGTGGGCTGATAATCACAGCTCTGGTGAAGGTATTCTTGATAACGAGGCGGGACTTGGCTCGGCAGATCTGGTACTTGATGCTATACAGAGCACGACCGAGGGAGGCACAGGCGAGCTAATCCTTGACGCTGTTAATAACAACGGTGAGACAGCTCGTGTTGGAGACTTCCATATGATCTCCGATAATCAAGAGATGATACTAGCGGAATTGAACGGAGGAACCGTTGAGTCTGAGGTTGGAGAGGACACGGAAGCCGATTCTGTACTTATAACTAGAGGCACTGACATAGGTGAAATCACGGATAGCATCCGTAAAAAGAAAGTAATCCCAACTGATGTTATGCACAGCGTAGACTCTCAACGGAAGAAGAAAGTGAACGAGATGGTCATTACAGAAACTTTTGACTCGACAAGGAAAAAGAAGATCATCGACACCAGGGTTGAGAACGGGGAGCGGAGCAACCGGATCAAGGAGGTTGTCAGCGTGAATATAGAAGAGTCTGATCATGCAACCAGACCTAAAAGAGTTATTGAGACGGCAATCGAAAAACCTTCCGAAGCTACACACAAAACTCCGCCAAAACCTAAGAAGGGTCGTATATGGCTCATCTTGGGCAAGGTTGCTTCCTGGAGTATCTGGAACTGGAAGAAGACGAGGTAGGTGAGACGATGGGAATTTATAAAAAGTGGAGCGGTTTAATCTTCGACGATAAGTTTGATGGTGCAAGCATTGACTCCCGTTACGACTTATCACCTGCGGATGCGTTCACTTTAGATACAGGACTTAACCGATTAATGATGTCACATACAGAACTGGAGTCTATGGTTCTGTTCGATGTTCCAGAGGATGAGCCTACACTGATGTTCGAGGTCACTGCCGATTATATTCCGACTGTGCTGGGGGACGAGGGGGGCATCGTAATCTGGCAGGACGGGTACCACCGACTTGAGTTCCTGGAAAGTAGAGACACGACTACAAGGGAATATAGCAGATGGCGGGCGCACAAGCATAATAATACCTGGACATTCTATGCTAATCGTGGCGAAGGATGGGAGCTATTCGATTCTGCCAATATTGCAGCCCACAAGATGGGCGTAGTGCTTAAGAACCCCGATAGTCAGGGATTCGTTACCTTGAATCTTGACCGGTACGTAGTGTGCAAGAGTAGTAAAGTCACCATTGGGAACCTGCCTGAAGGGTACTCCGTTTACCTGTGCGATTCTGATGGTAATTCGGTTGCTTCGGCCACGGTTCAGCCTTTATGGACCGGGGTTGAGTTAGAGCTTCCAGTTCTTCCCTATACCGGCATTCTCCGTGTCTACGATGAGCGTGGAGTGCTGTTGTCAAGCTTAGGTGCATTCGATATCTACGGTGGGGACACATACCTTTATGGCACAGACTTACGGGTTCTATGGAAGGGTGTGGAATTGAATCTTACAAAAGAGACCTACCTGGGGACGATGTATGATGATTTGATACAGGTACAGATGGAGCTGCATAACCCGAGCAATCATAAGACCGCGAATAATGTGACTATGGGCATCCTCAAGTACCTTGAAGAATTCGGCTACGAGTGGGCAGATATTTGTCACGACGATGGTATGGATAGCCCTGTAGGCGATTATGCAAAGACTGCCCTGGACATGGGTTCACTTGAACCTCTAGGTAGTAAGAAGTTTTGGATGAAAGTAGAAAGAAGCTCGGAGCACTTCGGAATCAAGCCGATTCACTTTATCCTTGATATTACTCATACGTAAGGGGGTGTTAGACTATGGCAGGTACTAAAATGACGCTCCGCAGGTACGGTAATGAAATAACCTACTGGAACGAGCAAGAGATTATCGTTGACCCAGCATTCCTTGATACGAATAATGGCTTGTACATCACTCTGACACACCCTTACGTGGTGGGGAGCAAGATGCTGGATGTGTACTTTAACGGTCAGCTTTTATCTGAAGGTGGCGGCTATGAAGAGATTGACGAGACTCATATTCGCCTTGATCTTGGCGTGTATCCTCCTGAGCATCCGTTCATGGGGCAAGCAGTCCTTCTTATGGCTGGAGACGAGATTTACATTCGGACTTGGAAGGCGGAATACCGTCAAGGAAATGGTAGCGGTATTGATGATCTTCGATTCAAGAGACTTGAGGAAGAGGTCATCAATGCTCGCAAGTACAAAGATGGTGACATTCCATTCTACCGTCTCGACGACAGACTTGATTACATTCAGCAGCGGGCAGAATCGAAGACAATGGTCTTCGTCCTGAACCGTGTGTTCAGTGGGGTAGCCAAGCTGGAGATTCGCTTTCCGTATGAGGGACAGATTACTGAGGTGTACGGATCAGCGATGAAGCCCGGAACAACGAGAACGGTGTTTAAAATCGAGAAGTGCTCTCAAGAAAACTACGACACTACACCCGTATGGACGGATATCTTGGGTAAAGATCTAACTCTTGACCCCGACGAGAAATCCTCGAATACTGCTGCTAGCCCATATGCAATTGCCATCCCGAAGATTGAGAAGAATGACCATTTCAGGATTAACGTTGCAGAGCTTGGTGAGGGAATAGAGGGAGTCACAATTGAACTTGTGGTTATTATCTAATTCTACATTGGGCGGCTAAAAAGCCGTCCAATGAACTTATATTGTATATGCAGTAACCATTTCAAATAGAGGTGAAAATATATGGCAGGAACTAGAGGCATTGCAAGATTCCGTGGTGAACAGCTTAACAATAAGCTGATGCGCGATAACCACTTTGATGTCAACAACAAGATTAACGAGAATAAGGTCGATATTCTGTGGCGTAGCCACCGCGAGATTCTGGAAGATACGAAAATCGACGTGTTCGTTCAAAAGAACGATGTAAATGTAAGTGCAGGTACAAAATCTATTGAAATTACCCCGGATATCCTGAACCCTGTGGTAGCCACGGATGTTAACACCGAGGGTACGGTTGTCAATACTGTCATTGATCTTCGCAAGAACGGTACAGAAGACTTCCCGTTCATTGATGAAGATGGCGATAGAGTATATGGTAAGGTACGCGAGGATGCAGGCAAGTTTTATCTGGATTTCTACAGTGAGGTTGCAGGTGCGGAAGCTCCTTATACCTTCCCCGAAGTAGCTATTCTCGACTACAAATATATCACTCGTACGAATCTGTCTGTCATCCCTGTAGACGCAATCGTGTCTGGCGGGGGAGGTCTTGTAGCCGATGCGGTTGACGCTAAAGCTTACATGAATCTTATCCAGCTGATGAAGGACCTTTACGGAGCAGCAGGTCATCTTGACAATGATGGTAATGCCAATCTTACCAAGCCAGTAACTCAGATGATTGTTGATGAAGGCACTGCAAGAGCAGAAGGTGATAACGAAATCCGTAATGACCTGGCTTCGACTGCATCGGCTAAAGGGGCAAGTCTCATCGGGGTAGTCGCTGATCCGAACTACACTGGTGTTACTGTTCAGGATATATTGGCAAATCTGGCACAGCGTCTCGTTGATGCTGAAGATTTGACTTCGGGTATATCTGATCGTGATGCTGACTCCGCTAACGGATATTTCAAGGCCGGCGATTTTGGAACGGCAGAAGGACGTATCGTTGATCTTGAGACTGCGGCTGACAACGCGTTTAAGAACCATGAAGAGCGTGTTCATAAGCTGGAGACGGAGGACGAGGAGGAGGTCTTCGAAGCCGTAGGCGGAGAGGCAGAGTATACCCTTGTGAAAGGGGTAGCCAAGCCCAAGACGGTAGCCCTGTTCATCAATGGTCAAGCTCAAGCTCCTGGAATCAACTATGCGTTCAAAATGGATGCTAACGGTAACATTACAGGCTTCGATTTTGCTCCAGATAGTCTAAAAGTCACTGAAGGTATCCCTGACGTTGTGTACGTGAAATACAAGAAGGTTCTGTAAGAACCTGTCTGAGACCCCTTGATTCAAAGGGGTCTTTTTTAATTCGTACAATCCATGTGTTAAGTTTGCTATCGAGATTCTTATATTGTATTTACCAATGACCGAAGGTCATGGACAAATTTAAGAGGGGGCTATAAAATGCCAGCACCAGCAGTCTCTTGGTATAAATCAGACAACGTAACGTCACTGCCTAGATGGGATATCGGTACGATTGACGCAGGTTCTACTTCTCCGGCATTGGGAGTTCTCATTTGGAACAACCGTGGAGGTACCGCAGACCTGTCTACTATGACCAACTGTACGATCACTACTAAAGATAGTGCGGGCGGGGACACAGGAGAGCTTGTTCTTAACGTCTGGATTGAGGTGCGTGTCGATAGTATGGCTGAGTCAGGGTTTACTAAGGTCGGCGGTACGAAGACAAAAATCATTCAGGCGGGCGGCAACACAACCAATACTTCAGGTACGTACTCTCCGAACAACAAAGAAATTCTTGGAGCAATGAATGATGGTTCTAAAACCAATTCGAAAGGAAACTTTGCAGAAGTGACCCTTCAAGCCAATGTACCTCCGACAGCAACAGCAGGTAACGTTAACTTCCTTACACGGGTAGCCTACCAATACGTGTAATCCATCAATCCAATACAATGGAGGGACTAACCAATGTTTAGCCAATGTAACGGATACTCACCAGTATCCCAACAAGACTTCATTTGGTTAGGTGAGTACATAGACGGTACTCACCTAGCCGAATTTGATTTCCTGACACACCAAGAGAACAGCTTCTATTCTATTAATCGCGAGAATCTATTGCGGTTCGGGCTTGTAGGTAGGGGGCAGAAGTTCTTTACTGAAGCGGATGGGACATTCAAATTGGCAGGCAAGATGGTAGATTTGGTGTACTCTACACCAGAAACAGAATTTCGACTAACAGGAAATATTCGTTATTGTTATAGCGATGTTATTACTTATAAGGACGCACAAGCAAGTGGTCTGGCAAACTTTAGTTCGGTGGCGATAGGAGCTGGCGGTAACTTCAGCAGCTCCATCACCCAGTTTAACTTTGGATATAAGGCCATGTTCGAGATTGACGGTGTGATGTTCCATTTAAGAGCCATCTGCATGATTCCTACCCATTCCTATGACCAAATACTCAAGGTTCGCTTAGTAGCAGACAAGGAATTGTGGGGTCATTTGAAGTTCGTAGTGAATGGCTTGAATGTATACGAGTACGATGCACCGCTCAAGCCGAACGTTGGAGGTGAATTAAATTGGCTGATTCAGTAATCCGTAACTATACAATTGAAGTGGACAAGCGAAAGAATAAGTCAACCTTCAAGCTTTACTCATATCCAGTGGAAGTCCTCACTCCTGCCGGATGGGCTAACATTTATGATGAGTATGCAGATCTCGTGGAGAAGTCGGCAACGCAAGAACTTACTGAAGTTGAAGCGCGTTCACTTCGTGAATACCAAGACCTCACCGTGGCATTTGAGGAAAACAAGCTTGCTGAGACAATCATCTTCGACACAGCAGACCCGAACGGTATTGAAATCCTTGGCCGAGATCGAGTGCAGCACGTCCTTGAAGCTGAGACTAAGGCAGAGATTCCGTTCTTGCGTGAGTTTGCTTATGTTCACGGAGCGTCCAATATCAGCGGTACCATTGTTCTGCCTTATGATGACTATTCTGATGTGTACGTGGTCAGTGACGCAGACGAAGACGGCGTAGCTGAGTTGACGTTTGTTAAGGACAAGGAAGAAACTGGCGGGGAGCGTCCTTACTATGAGAAGAAGGGTGGTAAGACGTATATCTACGTTAACCACTTCTCTGGAGGCGGTGGTACGCAAGCATCCCCGTACATCGTTTCCAACGAGCAAGAGCTTAACAAGGTTCGTAACAATCTTGGAGCATGGTATAAACAAGACCGCGATATTGTCATGGGTAGCTTCCAGACAGGTGCAGGTTTTGTTCCAATTGGTACCACTTCAGCAGGTTGGATGGGGGAGTACGATGGTAACGGCTACTCTATTAAGAGCCTGTTCATCAACTCTACTGTGCAGTACACAGGACTGTTTGGGTATGTATACGGTGGAACAGTGAGAAACCTTCGTTTGGTTGACCCCAATATTACATGTTCAAGCAGTCGTGTTGGCTCGTTCATGGGCGGCGGGTATAATCCTGTGATTCAGAACTGTAACGTTATTGGTGGGTCAGTGACGGGCGTAGGCACAGTTGGTGGTATTGTTGGTTATGCTCTGGCAGATAATAGGTATAGTGGTAACGGCGTTGTAATCAACTTCTGCTATAGCTACAAATGTAACGTCAGAACGAGCGGAAACGTTGCTGGCGGAATTATCGGACAATTTCAATACGGCTACGCCGGAAGCAGTTACCTTGCTAATTGCTTCTCTACTGGTGTAGTTGAGGATATTACGCTTGCTATGGATAAAGCCAATATTGGTGGTCTCGCAGGCCTTGCTGATTCTAATCAGTACATTTCCTATTATGATAATTATTGGGATATGGAGAAGTCCAAGTGCGGTAACAGCGCAGTCGGTATCGGCCTTTCGACAGCAGATGCCAAAAAAGCATCTTCATATGTGAACTGGAACTTCGATATTTACTGGTACATCGACGAAGAATACAACGAAGGATATCCTGAGCATAGACAGTTTGTATACTTCAAGCACGGAAAAGGTACACAGGCAGAGCCTTTCGTTATCACGACCGAGTTTGAGCTGAATCAAATTCGATGGTGGAGAAAAGGGTTCTACTTCAGGTTCGAGGACGATCTTAAGATGATTGACCATCAGACGGGTAAAGGGTTTTACCCCATCGGGTTCGCTCTTGTAGGCAAGGATAACAACTGCCAGGCATTCATCGACGGCGGCAACAGGAGTATTGCTAATCTATTTATCTCCCGTCTAGGTGATAGTCATGTCAGCTTGTTTGGTGCCATTACAAGTGGTTGGGTTAAGAATCTGGATATTATAGATTGTAACATCTCAGGTGGACAGTTCACATCAGTCTTCGGCTCCGTTACAAACGCTACGATTAGCAATTGCCACTCTGATACATTTAATGCCAGCAAAGTGTCTGGAACTTATGTCGGAGGGCTCGTTGGAAATCTAACTACTGGCGCTGTGATTGAAGACTGCTCGGCCAATGTCGTCACATCAAGTTCCGACTGTGTCGGCGCGTTCGTCGGGAACATCTATAATAACGCGATTATCCGCAGATGCTATGCCTCAGGTAGGACAGAGAATACTGGAGGTTACTTGGGTGGATTTGTTGGGGTTGTTCAGGCAGGTTCGACATTTCTGATTGAAGACTGTTTTACAAACGCAGAATTGAACGGCACCATTATTGGATTGGTAGTAGGGTATTTCAATAGGAGCAATCAGGGCTCCATAATCAAGCGTTTTGTAGCTTATTGCAAGGCTTATGGGACAAGCAGTGTAAGCTCTTACTATGGCTATAACTACACCAATAGTGAACTTCCTGCCACTACTGAGTACTACTGGGATAAGACCATCAATGGGGGCAAGGTAGGTGCGAATACAGGTAGTATTGGCAAGAGCACAGTGGAGATGAAGCACCCTTCCACTTATAAGAACTGGGACATGGCAAACATCTGGCTGCTGGATGAGAAGTACAACACAGGGTATCCAACGCTTCGTGATCTGTTAATTCCTGATCCTCCGATTCTCGGATTCCGAAACGAATTCGGTAAATACTACACAGACCCTCAAGGAAATATTCTTCGCTACCTTGATTTTGGTACATTAGTGGCGAGTCAGACAGGTCTCCCGAAGGCAGTGTGGTTACAGAACAATGCAGAATTTAGCGTCAACAGCATGAAGGTCTTCATCGATCTAAATACCGTGGTGCAAGGAATGACAGTAGACTTGAGTCTTTCCGAGTCTCCTTTTGTCCCACTGGATGAGATTAATTTCGGCGGCACATTCTCCAAAGGAAGTTCCGCGAAGTTCTTCGTCCGGTTGAGTTCAGATATCTCCGTTAAAACGGGTGGCACATTCGACCTGAGAGCGAAAGCTAGTCCAGTATAACGGCGTTCCAATACAATGGAATAGGGCGTGGTTACAATGACTATGAAAGGCCTAGTCCTTTCCCTTCACGCTTCACTTGCCGATAAAGGTCTATCGTGTGGCACTAACAATGCCAGAACCTCTCAATGGTACGATTTGAGCGGTAAAGGTAATCACGGAGTACTTGACGGTTTTTCATTTCAGCCTGAGAGTGGTTGGGTGGGAAACAACACCCAAGCTGACCCTTACGCACTGTACTTTGACGGATATAGTACCTATGTAGATTGCGGTGGTGCTTCCTCATTGAAGCCCTCCGCAAGCGTTACATTTGAAGCGTGGTTCCTATATGTTGGTGGTAATGTATTACTCTCAACAGGTGGGCAGTTAGCAAATAATCAAGGTTTCGCTGCTGTGTTCAATGAGTTCGGGCAGCTGGAACTTCATATTAAGACAGAAACTAAATCAGCGTTAGTCAACCTTGGCACTCTGCCCCGTCTACAATGGTATCACATCGCAGGCTCTTATGATGATACAACGGGGTATTTAAATGCCTATTTGAATGGTGCTCCAATGGGGCGCACGAAGGCTGTTGATTCAGAAAATGTGTTTCCAAGCAGAAATCTAATAATTGGTAGGCATCATATCGATCCATCCGGTTGGTTTCGTGGCGCTATACCTGCAATCAGGGTCTATAACCGTGCCTTATCAATGGATGAGGTGGGGGAGAACTACCTTAATGGATATTTGATTACCGATGACAAGAATCAGACCGCAGCTAGGATTACAGTGCCTGAGCGGTCTTCCATCCCAAGCTGGCTGAACGTTGCAATTGGTGGTAAGGTCACTGGTCACTACAATATCACTACTACTCGCGAATCTGAACTTGCGTCTTACATTGAAGTAAGGCGGCACAGCAGCTTTGAGGGTAGCATCACAATTAATCCAAACACTTATGTTAGAAGTAACTACAGAATTATTGTGGTGGGTGGGGACTCTCTTTCGGGTGCTATCAATGTAACTCAGGTCAATGATGTTAATAGTAGTGTTACAGTCAATCCACATACGAGGCTGACGGGGAAATACGGTATTGAAAGACTCTTCCTTGCTGACTTACCTTCATCCCTGAAGGTAAACCAATCAGGGATCCTACCTGCGAGCATCGGTATCCATCCTTATACCAAAGCAGTCGCAAAGTATGGGGTGGAGGGGTTACTTGTCAACTACCTTGAATCATCCATTACTGTCAAGGGCTTGGGTAACCTTGTAGGTAACATCAAAGTCAACTCAGTAGGGATAGCTATAGGGCGGTACAAGGTACAGACCATAGTCGTAAAAGACTTGGAGTCTGGTGTTGACATTAAAGCTGTAAGGCAGCTCATCTGCAATATAAAGGTAAACACAAACACATACGTTCGTGGTAAGTATGGTGTACTTACTGGCGGCATAAAGGACCTCAGCTCGTCCTTGACAATTGCAAGCACTTCGAATGTACCGAGTAGAATTTCGGTAGCAACAGAAACGATGGTACGTGCCAGGTATGGAGTGACAGCAGGCGGCGAATATAATCTGCACTCGTCACTAACAATCACGTCAACGTTCGATGTGGAATCTAAGATTGGTGTAGCACCTTACGCAATGGCGGCTGCCAAGTATAACATCACTGGATTGTATACGGGAGAGCTTGAATCAGGCTTAACAGTAAGGGAGACGGCTGACCTCAAGTCGATCATTAGGATTACTCCTTACACGTGGATGAGGGCTAAGTATAACGTTATCGAACCTCCTACTTACACAACGATTCTATATCCTAATAAGGACGCATTCGTTCGTGAGTCATTACCAAGAATGAACTTTGGTATAGAGGAACAGATGGTCGCGGGCTACACTTTACGGGGAAGGGAGAGGTTTAGAGGTTACGTTGGTTTCGACCTGCTATCAGCTTCTATCCCTAACGAGAATGCGACCATAGCCAAAGCAGTTCTGAAAGTCTACTTGGACGGGCAGTATGATACGACCAAACAGGTTCAGGTCATCGAACCTACGGCGAACTGGACGGAGTACGGAGTTACATGGCAAAACCAACCCTTCCCATTCGGTTACGACCAGCCTACCTCAGCGTATGATGGTATCATTGTGACTGAGAACGTGAGGGCAGATTCAGGCTAC
The DNA here is from genome assembly GCF_000377505.1 of Paenibacillus massiliensis 2301065 = DSM 16942. Taxonomy (GTDB): domain Bacteria; phylum Bacillota; class Bacilli; order Paenibacillales; family Paenibacillaceae; genus Paenibacillus; species Paenibacillus massiliensis. The sequence continues at coordinate 66,927 of NZ_KB898187.1, forward strand.
ATGGAGTTTGATGTAACAGAGACTATTGCCAAGTGGCACACCAGAGCAAAGCAGAACTACGGCTTCATCCTCAAGGCGCTAGCTGAAGGGGAAGACCAACTGTACTCGTTCCTCACGAAAGAGCAGAAGGCTTTCCGACCTATGCTTGAGATTACCTACTACGACACGCGAATCCTCAGCTTCGGCAGAGCTTCCATTGAATCTGAGATTACGGTGCAGCAAAACCGCAACTCTGATCTGATATCAAGTCTATTCATTCGCTCTTTCCAAGGAAAAGTAGACTTTAAGGGGAGCATCTTTGTAGATAACCCGCGTGACTTGTTTTCTTACATTACTGCGAACAGGTACGCAATGGTATCTAAGATTGTGGTAAGTCGTAAAAAGGACAACAGCATTGAGGGCAGCATCAGCGTCAGTCGCAGGGGCAAGCCTTTCGATTTGGATAGTTCAATCGTAGCCAACAAACCAGAAGTTCCGTTTAGCATCTGCGTCAATTACAGAAATGACTTACAGTCCTTTATCGTGGTAAGGCGGAATGGTTTTCCGATTCCTGAAATCTCTGGGACAATGACAGTAAACCGGCCTGATACGGTAGGAACAATCGGAATTAAGGTTGATGAGAAGTTCGACCTGGAATCTTTGTTTGTGGTGTCTACTCCTTTTATCCCTGGTCACTTGGAGATTATCGAGAAGGTTAATCTGTCCGGTAACATTAAGGTTAGAACTATAGACAGCAGCAACCTGCCGGCAGTGGGCTACGTTAAATACCATGATAGCCTTGAAGGAAGCATGACCATTCATAAGTCCTGGATGGAAGGCTACATGGATATTTTCTACGCCAAGCATTTAGGTTCTTCTATTAGTGTAAGGGGATGGGAGGGGGCGTTTCTTGAATCGTCCTTGGTGGTCCCACCAAGCACTGACATGGAAAGTAACTTGTACGTACCGCCTAAGAAGGACATTCCTTCTCATATTCAAATCTTGTCGGGCTATCTAGCAAGCAGCATCACTATTCCGAATAACAAGATTTACGATAAGGTTTCTCTGATTGCCATTAGAAATAAGGGCACGTCAGACCTTGAGTCTTCATATGGCGTTCGCTCCGGTTGGTTGGGTTCGAGTATCGGTGTTCGGGTGGAGAGATGGAAAGACCTCACCTTCTCCATCGAAGTGCGTTCCGCAGGTAAGGATGAACTCAAAGGGGACGTTACGGTTCATGGGTGGGGAGAAAACGATCTGCCAAGTAATATCAGGAACCGCAAAACGATAGAAGACGACCTGCTGGTTATGATTAAGGCAAGGGTCGCTGATTACTCATGGCTTGATGGCTCTATCTCGATCAGAATGTGGGGTGAGTACAATAAGCCTTCTTCAATCGGTGTAAGGGGTTGGGATAGGCATGACCAGCGATCACACCTTGCAGTTCGTTGGAATGACTACTCCGAAATCAATGGTTCGATTATAGTCAACCAAGTGAGCGACCTACCAAGCACCCTCTCCGTGCGTGTCAGGATTGACAACGACGGTCTCGAAGGTTCGCTTGATGTTTGGTATAAGTCCGTGCTAGACGGCTCCATCAGTGTTTGGGAGAAGTCTTTACTGGAAAGTCTCATCAGCGTGTGGAGAAAGTCTACCGTCGATTCTAGCATCTCCGTAAGGCGCGCGGACATAAATGAAATCCCATCAAGCATTAACGTATGGGAAAAATCAGTATTAGTATGCCAAATTGCACTGCGTCACAAGTCGCAAATTCCTTGCTCAACTGATGTTAAGCAACACAGTAGCATTGAGTGTGGCATTGACGTTGTTGCGGAATATGGCTACTGCTTCATTATGTAATGGATTAAACCCCTACCATACTTGGTAGGGGTTATTTTTTAACTTTTGCAACTTATATTGATGAGGCAAGAGGGTGACGCTTCCTAGACAAGAGCTATGTTCAAGCTGTATGCAGCCTGTGTGCAGCAAAGCTCGCAAGAAAGGTAACCTATGATGTCTCCATAGATTTTCCATCTCACATCATCCTCTCCATTTAACATTATCCAACAACGTCACACGTGATGTGACTTGTTAACTGCATTATGACGTAGGAAAGGTCGGTGAAGCTATGGACGCAGGAGTAATCACTGCACTCGTGGGAGGGGTAGTATCCATCATTACGGGAGGCATTGGATATATCAGCGGCAAGAGCAAAGACAAGGTGGCAGACAGGGAACTGCTGTCCAAAGATGAACAAACCTTCCGCGCAGAGCTGCGCGAGGAATTGAAGATCAACAAAGAAGAGATTGCCAGACTCAGCCATGAGGTCATTATCTTACGGCAGGAAAATATGGAGCTAGTGGCAGAGAACAAGCTTTTAAATATCAAAGTGGAGCATCTGGTAGAGCAGCTTTCGAGATATTCAGTGGATGAGACTAGAAAGGATAGGGGGTGGGGGGATGAAGAATCCTCTTAACATGCTCTGGAGCGTGGAACACATCTTTAAGAAAAGGGGCTTAACGCATGTTCCAGATGAAATACATCATTGAGAAGGATTTTTTGACTTCCGGAACCAAAAGACGTCCAGGGATCAGGCTCAGCAAGGTACGTTTTATCGTAGCGCATGATACAGGAAATGATGGGAGCACTGCTTCAGGCAATGTGGGCTACTACGAGCGTTCAGCTCATGAGATCAGCGCATCTGCACATACCTTCATTGATGACAAGCGGATTATCGAGTGTATTCCCGCAACTTTACAGACACCGGAGAAAGCATGGCATGTCCGCTACAACGTGACAGGTGACAATATCAAATATGGTGTCGATGCGAACGACGCAGCAATTGGAGTGGAGCTGTGTTATTCCTACAAAAAAGGATCCATAAATAACAAAGAGTCATATAAACGCTATGTTTGGTATCTGGCGTATTTGTGTTACAAATATGGGCTAAATCCAATTAAGGATATTATTGGACATAACCAGCTTGATCCTTCTCGTAAGACAGATCCAAGGAATGCACTTCAGCACCTTGGTAAAACGTTGGAAAACCTGATTGCAGATGTTGCAGATGAGTACAAGTCTTGTTTAGGAACAGGAGTTCCTGAGTATAGCGTTGAGACACCTACGGAAACTACTCTTTCAAGTGGAAGTAAGGGGGAGGAGGTTATGAAGCTACAGGTCAAGTTAAACAAACTAGGCTATAAGCTTCTGGTTGATGGTGATTTTGGATTTCAGACCGAACAAGCCGTTCGAAGTTTCCAAATGGCTAGGGGGATCGCTGTAGACGGAATTGCAGGTAGGGCTACATTGTCCAGTATTGATGCCAAAGTAGCGACGCTAGCGAATGCTCTAATACAAGAACATAAAGAAATGGAGGAGGAAGAGTTGAAGCTATCTAAATGGCAAGCCGATACGTTGGTGTCAACACTTTCTGATTTGAAAAACACAGGCAAGTTCGAGAGCCAAGAGTGGATCGACAAAGCGAAGAGTGGAACGCTCACTGTGTCGGAATTAACATTCTTGAATACGATTATGATTCAGAAGGTAGGGAAGTAAAATGGAAGTAAGTACAGCAGAATCCATGATCTCGGCCATTGGACTATGGCTCTTGGTGGCAGGCCTGACAGAAGCGGTAACTGAGGTCCTCAAGAGTTTGTTTTCGGAAAGGCTACAGGGAAGGGCGACTTACGCTACTTCTATTCTTGCTGGTATTACACTAGCATTTGCCTTCGAATTGAATCCGTTCGGATTGACTGGACCAGCGGGTATTGTCTCAACAGTAGCTGCAGGTATTCTTTCTTCACGGGGTGCGAATTATCTGAATGGCCTGCTAAAGAAGCTGGGAATTGTTAAAAGCAAAAAAGCAGTATAGTTAATGAACAGTCCATCTAATTACAGAGGCTGATATTCCTGAAGGGCGATGTTTCTCTTCATGATCTCTTAAATCACTTAACTAAGGCCAGTCCAACCTTGTGAATTGGACTGGCCTTTTTATTTTCCAGAACTGCATTCGTTCAAAAATGTAATTTGTACCAATGCACAGATAACAGTAGTTTGTTGCGCTGCAGTAATATTTGGGTGTTTGACAATTTAGAAGTAAAAATGACAAAAAAACCTCGATAGAAAATTGCATCTTTTCTACAAGATGGAACGACTACCAATAGTATAAGGCTTAACGTTACATATTACCCATTTATTCGGAGGAATTTTCGATATGATACAACAAATTACTGTAGCAGATTTTGATGTAAGAATGATGACACCTATCTTTAAAACGCTACTTTATAAGGTAAACCGTGATGAGAGAGAAGATGTTAAAAGTATAGCTGTCTTGAAGGTACTGGAGGGAATCCAGAAGGGGGCTGTAAAAAAAGATCTCTTCTCTTATGCCTATTCCATTGTTAAATTCGTTGTGGTAGACCACATACGACGTAACAATCGTAAGATTAATAGAGCCTCTACACTTGTGAATTTCTGTGATGGAGCTGACGAAGAAGTAGGTGGTTCTGCAGATTATTTCTGTTATAAAGTGGAAGAGCCGGGGTATGAAGTATCCATTGTTCGTGCTGACTATGAAGCGAACATTCAAAAATTCTCTCCACAACAAAGAAAAATCGTAGAATACATGATCTACAAAGAGGAAGGAATGGACATACCTCCAGGCGGGGTAGCCATATCTCTTGGGTTAAATAAATGTCATGCATCGCGTGCAATGGCTAAAATGCAGAAGTTTTGTCATGCTTAAAATCACACTTAAATAAGTATATCACATTTGTTAAAAAAAGTATGTCATAATTTACGTCTTACTCATCATGAAAATATAAGCATGAAATATAAAGAGATTTCTTAACAACTTATCGCATTGTACCATGCTTTAGCAAAGTCCTCAATCCTTCTAGAGGACTACGACTATTGGTTCATTATTACCCAAGAACTATACTTTTGAAACCTACTTATTCTAACTTTTCATCATTGTGTAGATATTTCACAATTCCATAGTAATTAATGTTATAAGTCGTTAGCATTCATCACTTTGTACAGGCTGGCTAGGGGAGGAATTAGATGTTTGCAAGAAACGTGGTGGGTGGCCGATTTGATCCGCCATTTTACCCAACTAAGACAAGCCCCTGCTTTATAGGCAGGAAGATAACTATACCTGAAAAGGCAAACGTTGAGCGTAGGATTAAGGATACTTTTTATATGTCACATGATCTTGAGTTTTACGCTCTTTCTTTTAAATCAGACAGCTTGGACTTTCGTGATTATTGGCATCTGATGATCGACGGTGAAGTGATATGCAGTAAGCTGCACTGTATGAGCTATGAAGAGGGACTGTACTTGCAAGTAGCACACCCGGTGACCGCTGGTTCGGAGATTTACTTTGAATACAACACAGCGGATGGAAAAGCTAGAGAGGTCGAGCTATTGTTTCACTTTCTTACAGAGCCGAATATCACTCTCCAACTCACAGGAACAACTGATTTGGGACATTATCCAGATCCGCCAGCAGAACCTGTAGATAGTACCGTGCCCTATCCCACACCCGGGGATATTCAACTTCCAGTAGTGTGGAGTCCCTTTAATAAGGTGGCTGACGCCGAGGAATGGGCGAAAAATCTGGGGGTCAACTGTGATTTTGGTACAAATGTCAAAGCAGCCAATTATGTAACGGAGGCATTAGCACTGCTGCTCAATTCGTGCGGCGGGTTCGCTGGCATGATTAAGAAGCATCCACTAAACATCAACATTAAGAACGGTAACGGCGCCAATGGTTATTTTAACCCACCTACAGAAGAGGTTGTTGTAAGTAAAAGCTACAATTTTGAGCATGCAAGTGAGATTACGCAGATGGAATATGACTCCGGGCAGAAATCATCACCGAACAGACTGCGGACGATTATACACGAGATAGGCCATTGGTTGCATTACAACCATGTAGGGGCAAGTTTGTTTTATAAATACTCATCCCTTGATCCGGATGCTTATGGAGACCAGACAATTCTTAAACCTTCGGAGACAAATTATATTGCTAACAACCTAGGTCAGTATGCTACGAAATGGTTTCCAATTGAGCTGATACCTGAAGTTTTCACAGCAAAAATCACGGGTGTTCCAATTGATCCGAAGATCTGGGAATGGTATGAGCAGTATGGTGGTTACAAATGTGAAGGCTGGTAATTCATACGGATTTTTGTACAGACAGCATGTATACAGGAAATTGGAAATCTACAAATAGGCGGGATTAGATGGATATCACTTTGCCATGTACCTTTTGCAAGTATTTGAACAGAAGTGAGCTAGGAACTATGACATGTATAGCGTTCCCTAATGGCATTCCGAAGGACATTCAGGAGCTAAAGGTAATTCACAATTCCCCATACCCTGGCGATAACGGAATCAGGTACGAGAAACTAAGCGAGAAAAATGATTATTTCAAATATTTTAATGGGGAATTACGAAGTTAAGGCACGTGAAAAAGAAAGGGGGATTCTATGCTCGGTTACATGAATAAATGTCCAAATTGCGGCGAGGATTCAAGCTTTGTGCCCGAGTCTATGGAATGTGATAATGCATTGGTTGTATGGTGTCGGCACTGCGGAAATTTCATTAACCTGACTTTGACTATGGAGACGATTCGCCGCTGGTGGGTGCGGGTCGATGATGGAGAGGAGTCTATTGCACCTCCGATCTCAAGGGAGAGCATGGAAGAGCTCCTTGATCTGCAGGAGCGCCTTAATGAGATGAATAGTGGCATCCTGGAGAAGATCGAAATTCATATTAAGGATTTCGCTGATTACCGTTATACGGAGGATGATGAGGGCAATGGAGACAGCTAAATTCAGGGTGGACGGCAAATTTTACTTTGATAACGGAGAGTGCACTACCGTTTCCTGGTGGCTGCAAGACAAGGGAGAGCATGATCAGGTCGAGACCGTTACGAGAATTATGAATCGCGCCATTTCAAAGATGATTGAATCAGGTGTTCCATTCAAAGTGGTAGCTACATCAGGAAAAGGTGTTGTTATCGATTTGCGAAAAGTGTCCTTCTGTATCGTCGAGATCATTGACCTCAGGTCAGACTCGGCTTCTGAACGCATTAGCAATTGTTCGCCATGACTGGATCAACCCTTCGGGGTCTTTTTTTGATCAGCACCTTTTTGAGGAGATAAAGCGACTATAAAAGCAAGAATGAATAACAGTGAGGAAACATATCAGGCAGATGGCTGACGCTGAGCATGTAGCTGTTTCATAAGTATCAACATTACAGAAGCTATTGGGGGATTAATGGACAATGAGCTTTTCTGACTTTGCAGATGTTTCCTGCAGAACACAAATGGAAGGTGAACTAGATTTCCTAAGAGGTCAGGTTGAGGCACTGAAGGCCATGCTAGGGTATCTGACTGAAAAGTATGGAGATGGAAAAATTATTGTGCCTTCTGATTACGCTCTGCAAATAGCAGGGCATCATTTCGAGCTTAGCCCTATTGAGGCTGAGGGATACTGTTTGGAAGTATCAAGGGATTACACAAGTCTCACACAAATGGAGGAGTAAACACGTGCTTAATGGAAACTACGGTGCAGCTTTCGGAAATGAAGGTGAAGAATTTGGGGATGTTTTCTGTTTCTCGAATGCAGGTGGCAATGACATCTTGTCGGGAATAAACCAGGAGCTATCGGATCTCAATACTGCGCAGAAATTGCTTGAGCTTCTGGAGCTAGCTGAGCAAATTAGGCAACTAGGTGGAATTCAGCGCATTCTAGAAGAAAACGAAGCCCTTCGTAACGAGAATGATGTGTTACGGGCTCAATTGGATGGTGTCAGCGAGGGATATCACACTACCTCGGGTTACTGTCCGTATCCCCAGTTTCCACAAGACTTCTATCACTTCACAGGAGATGAGGCGGGGAGACTTTCCGACGGGGAGATTCAAGGGCTTATATATGAAGCACAAACGTTAGAGCTGGCAGCAGGCTTGGATACTTATGTGTCAGCTGGAAATGTGGTCGTATACGTAGGGAGACATAACGGTGAACGTGTGACGATGGTTGCTAAGGACTTCTATGAACTCATTGAAAATGAAGAGGATAAGTCTGTCACAAGAGACATCTATTCATATAAGTTTAATATTTAGTTTTTTTAGGTGGGGTCTATCAATCTGAGGCAAGCTCTACCAATCTAAATTGAATGGAGGAAGTATATGGCATCTTCGAGTTATACCTATACCCTCGGCGTAGTAGCTGAGGAAGTTAAACGAATTCAATCTACTATACAGAGGATCGAGCAAGCGATGCACCATGCTTCACCTGCCACCGTCGATGCTCTTCGACGGGACAAGGAGCAACTCCAGAATGTATTGAGCTTTATTATGTCAAACGAGATCTTCTCAGATGTAAGTATCCCGAATCTGCTTGAATCTTACAAGACTTGTGTTCAGGAATGTATCGGTTCTTCGTATCACGATAAAAAAGGATACATAGGATGGAGGAAAGATATTAAATGAAGTTTACCTTCGGAGATGTGTACACATCCTTACAGACCTTGGAGCAGGCTGTACGACAGATGGGGATCGATACCGATAACACCTTTCATGATGAAAGCAAGGGAATCATAACAGATGAGCTTTGGGCACTCAAAGAATCCTATATGAAGCTGTACAATACGGATATTTCGATGGAGATCAATCTTGATGCGATTCGGCGGCAGTTAGATTCCTGTATGCCTAATATTGACGTTTATTGAATAGTTTTAAAATACCAGCAGAGCAGCGATTCTCTTGATTGTAGAATCGCTGCTCTTCGTTTTTGGCCAGTATCAGCTTGCTGCATTAGATGATGGGCAAACGAAAGCCTGCCTCCAGCGACATTTTTTTGATACCAAGAAGCAGAAATCATCGGATGGGCTTGTTGTTTCTCAATGGCCAATTGCACTGCCGATTCCGTCTCTCGCTGCATGGTAAAGAGGTTCCATTTCATCAGCACCTTTTTTTGGGCATAGACCGACTATTTCAGGGAGAAAGACACTAGACGGTTTGAACCAAAGGAGATGGGCTGAATGAGAAACTACATAATAGATGCTGCCTTGCAAAAAGCCTGCGGCTTTCCAGAAAGAAAGTTCGGGGTGAAGTAATTGCCAAGTCCCGAATACCAGCTTCTAAAACAGTTCGGTGTACCAGATCTGCATAACGCGGAGTTGATAAAGGCGTGCAAGCATGATCGGACATTGTTGGGCGAATTTCTGATTGCTAACCGTGATTTCATTTTCTCCATTCTTATTCATTTCAAAGGAAATATTGAGGAACTGTGTAAGAAGTTCAATATTACAGAAGAGGAGCTCTTCCAGCACGCATGTATCGGAATTATAACTGCACTTCACAATTTTGATTTTGATAAAGGAATCAAGTTCAGCACTTATGTGTACAGACCGATTCTCTGGGAGGTCAATCAATTCCTATATAACGACTCGAAGCAAGTAAAGCTAAGTCGTGGAGCCATCGATCTAATCAAAAGAATGATTGAACTTGAAGATGGTTTGGGCTATCGTCCAAGTGAGGAAGAGATGGCTAATCTACTTCATATTACACTCGATCGGTACAGAGAGATTGCGGTGTTCAGCGATGAGATTGAGCATTATGATGCTATCGAAGACTTTGACATAGCGGACAGATCTGAGCGGAATTTGGAGGAGTCTGTGACGACGCGTCTGTATGTACAAAGTCTTTTGGAGGACGAGATGTTTACGGATTTTGAAGTAGAGGTTATGAGGCTTATTGTGAAATTCCCTGATAATAACCACTCACAGATTGCCGAGAGGCTTGGGGTGTACCCGATGACGATCAACCGGACTCTTGCCCGCATTAGATCTAAGATTGAAGCCAGGGAGGGTGAGAGTGGGACCGTAGAAAAAGAGATCCCATCCAAGTATTCAGTCGAAATCGGCATCATTGCTCAAGAGAAGCGTGAGCGTCGCGAGATACTGGGGATCGAGGATATTGCGGATCTACTGGATGTATGCGGCTACGACAAAACCTCTTATACCCGTAGAAATCTATATTATATTCGGCAAAAAGCAATGCAAAAAGTGGACATGTGAAATGCAGCACGACGAAAATCATTCGGTTTAAATGTATCCACAAAAACGAACTTACGAAGGAGCAAAAAAAGTATGCCTGATATTATTATTTCAGCAAAGTACGCCGTCGGTGATAAGGCCGTCATCGCTATAGAAACAAGCAATCGAATGTTATATTACATTGCCAAAGTGGTTGCCATTAAAAATGTAATGCCAGATGTTGATGCCAACGGAACGGATATCATTACGTACACGGTTGAACTATACACACCAAACCCTGTGAATAAAGTGCAAATGGATGTAACGGAGACAGAGCTGCAGGATGTATCTATATTTACTACAGCGTTTGCTTCATTCTAAAAAAGGGTGTCGAAGGATCTGTTCTGCTGGAGGTGAGCAACCTGCGTATTGACTTTTATTACAGCTTATCTTGTGGTCATTGCCGTCGCTTCTCCAAAACAGTGGAGAAAATTGAGCAGGAACGTTCATATATAACAGTCTCTAGGATTGAGTACAAGCCCGAAGAGCATTCTGAAATAAAGTATATCCCAACAATCATTGTAAGCTATTCAGGCAAGGAATTAGGCCGTTTCAGCAGCGCACTAGCGAAGAAAGACATCGACAACTGGTTGGATCAATTGGTAGAGTACATTAAAGCATGAAGATATGAGACCAACACAGCAGGCATTAGTTGGATTGATGAATTTCAGTCACAAATCCTGTGCTGCACTCAATGGTATTATTGTTATTGCAACTGCCCACATCCGCTACTCCTTATTGAATTCGATTTCTTTGGGGAAGGCTGTTAGATACTTGTTATCTGGCGGCCTTCTTTGTTGTACGAAGCATCTGCTTTGAGAGTCATGTTTAAATATGGTAAGCTTGAGGTACCAATGTTGGAGAGGAACGTCTATATGAAGCGTAAATTTGGAGACCGAGCGAATTGGCGCCGCATTACGAATCGCAAATTCACCTGTCGGTATATTCAGTGTGAAGCGTTCACCGGGTACGTGACTCTATACACAATGCTGAACTTGAAGGAGCCATTATGGAAGACGTATGGCAGTCATACGTTCTGTATTGCAGACAAAGGCTATTCTTGGCTGCAATATTATCCTAAAGATGAGCATTATGTAGTAACGGCGATGTTCGATGATAAGCAACAGATTGTTGAATGGTATATTGATACCTGCCGCGGTCAAGGAGTCACGGATCAGGGGGTTCCCTGGTTTGATGATCTGTACCTGGATGTGGTTGTCCTGAGCAATGGCGAGATTTTTTTGGTAGACGAAGATGAACTGGAGGAGGCCCTTGAGAAGGGACATATCTCTGCAGAAGATGCTGCTCTTGCGGAGCGCACCGCTGCCGACCTGCTCAAGGCCATTGATGCACATGTCTTTCCTTATTTCAAGATGTCGCTTCAGCATCGTGCGGAGTGGTTTCACAATGGAGAGTTCAGGAGGAGGCAATGAAGAACTTATTGCGCAAGCACAGCTCCTCCATAGTTAACGTAAGTGAACCATCCCCTACGAGGCCGCGCACCAAGCGCTGGCGTATTATTTTTGTGATCATTCTCCTTGGCGGTGCATTGTGGGCCAGCAGCTTCATCTGGAGAATGAACACGGCTGAGAGCACAGCAAATCTTGTGACTGCGGATGTAGGGATCGTGCTGGGAGCGTCAATGTGGGGAGATGCTCCCAGCCCTGGTCTGAAGGAACGGCTAGAAGAGGCCAGGCTGCTATATGAGAGTGGACAGGTTCCAAGGCTGATTGTAAGTGGTGGTCTGGATGATCCGTCATTTCGCTATACAGAAGCAGAAGGGATGCAACGATATTTGATCCAGCATGGCATTCCTGAGGAGCATATCTTACTTGAAAATGATGCGACCAGTACGTATGAGAATTTACTGCTGAGTCAGCAGATTATGAAAGACCATGGCTATAGGACGGCCATTATCGTCACGCATACTTACCACGGTCCCAGAGCCATGGAGATTGCGCGTGCCCTTGATTATAAGAATCCACAATTATCTCTTACCGATACGGAGGTTCTTTCTCCGATCGTGCATCAGGGACGAGAGGTGCTGGCTTATGCGAAATGGACCCTTCAGCGCATGTTGCTAGCTGTCTGAACTTATGTTTTCTTGGATCATAGGTGGTGCGAGCCTGAATCGGCTGCGCCCTGCCTCATGTCATGAACAAAACTGCTAATATGGACATGCACCACTGAATACATTGATTAAAGGGACGGTACCCGATCAAATGTCGAGGTGATGGATGCATGAACGGACGGGGAATGGCAGCAGGTAAACAAGCTGCGGAACGGCCTTCCAGGCAGATCAATGTCGTAATACGCAGCCAGGAGCCTCAGAATTCTATAGAAGCTGCTGCTGCAGCGCTACCTGCCAAGGAATTGCCACAGCATGCTCTGTATCAGGAGATCCGCAAAGAGCTGGATCAGCTCGTTGGTCTGGATAACATCAAAGAACTGGTGTTTGAAATTTATGCTTTCTTGCAAATTGCGCATATGCGTGCAGACGCAGGACTGCTGAGCGATGCACACGTCTATCATATGATATTCAAAGGTAACCCAGGCACGGGAAAGACGACGGTGGCCCGGATCGTTGCCAAGATGATGCAGCGGCTTGGTGTATTATCCAAGGGGCATCTGATTGAAGCGGAGCGTGCGGACCTGGTTGGGGAATATATCGGGCATACAGCTCAGAAGACCCGTGATTTAGTGAAAAAAGCCATGGGCGGCATATTGTTTGTGGATGAAGCCTATAGCTTGGCGCGGGGCGGAGAAAAGGATTTTGGCAAGGAAGCCATTGACACCTTGGTAAAAGCGATGGAGGATCAGAAAAATCAGTTTATTCTGATCCTGGCAGGCTACTCCGGGGAGATGGATTTCTTTCTGCATACGAATCCCGGATTACCTTCACGTTTTCCCATTCAAATGGAATTCCCAGATTATACAGTGGACCAGTTGATTCAAATCTGTGAGCTGATGGCCAAGGATCGGGATTATATTTTGCTCCCCCAAAGCATACTAAAAATGAAGCAGCATTTAATGTCTGCAAAGCAGGAAAGTCTCCACGCGTTCAGTAATGCGCGCTATGTTCGCAATGTCATTGAACGTTCTATTCGTCATCAAGCGGTTCGATTATTGAATCAGTATGCTAGCGGTCAGCCCGGCAAGCTGGAATTGATGACGCTACGTCCGGAGGATTTGAAAATATCCAACGATTAGGCGATAATGAGGGTTTAGGCACAAGCGTTCTATAAATACAGTAATGATCGGGCGTATGAGTAATAAGGAAGCAGTTAATAATCTCTTAGTAATAGCTTGCTGTAACTGTGTAGTATCATCAAACAGAGTAATATGACCGATGAATAGGATGTATGAGGGTCAGAAATGGGTCAAGCGTGCCCAAATAACAATCATATCTCTAAAGCCTGAGCCGACCTGGATAAGGTCGGTTTCTGCTCGGATATTGAAATTGAAACGAACATTGCAGCAAGAGGAGCTGAACAAGCATAGATGAGTAACCAAACTTTTGATACACAAACAGATATTAAGGATCGTGCAGTCCTGGTCAGCCTGATCACGGATGAAGTGAAGCGTACCGGCGTCGATCCCCAATATTCTCTGGATGAGCTGGTGAAGCTGGCAGAGACGGCGGGGGTAGAAGTATTAAGTGTAATGAGCCAAAACCGGGAGACAAGGGATACAAAATGGTTCATCGGTAAAGGGAAAGTGGAGGAGCTGCGGGCCATTGCGGATACACTTGGTGCGACTACGGCCATCTTTGATCAGGAGCTGTCCGGTGCCCAGGTGCGAAATCTGGAGGAAAGTCTGGACCTGAAGATCATTGATCGTACGCAACTCATTTTGGATATATTCGCGCAGCGGGCCAACACGCGTGAAGGGATCATACAGGTTGAGCTTGCCCAGCTCTCCTACCTGCTACCGCGTTTGTCGGGACAAGGTAAAAACCTCTCCAGACTTGGAGGGGGAATTGGAACACGGGGGCCTGGTGAAAGCAAGCTGGAGACAGACCGACGTCATATTCGTGACCGGATCGGGGAGTTAAAGCGTCAATTGGAAGAGGTTACACGGCATCGCCGGCTGCATCGAGAGAGAAGGCAAAAAAGCGGAGTCATTCAGGTGGCACTGGTGGGGTACACAAATGCAGGGAAATCAACATTACTCAAGCAGCTGACTGCTGCGGATGTATATATTGAGAATCAGCTTTTTGCTACGCTTGATCCGACTTCTCGAAATATGGAACTGCCAAGTGGAAAAGAAATTGTACTGACGGACACCGTTGGATTCATTCAGAACCTTCCACATGACTTGGTGGCCGCATTTCGGGCGACGCTAGAAGAGGTTAATGAGGCGAATCTGATTCTCCATGTGGTGGATGCTTCGTCTGACATGAGAGATGATCAGATGAAGGTGGTACAGAACATCCTGCAGGATCTGGGTGCAGCAGACAAACCGCAGCTGGTGTTGTTCAACAAGAAGGATGCTTGCTCACCTGAGCAGCTGGAAATGCTTCCGGCAGGTCCTGAATACGTGAAGCTAAGTGCTTTTGATGAAGCGGATTTGTTGAAGGTTCGGGAGATGATTCAGGAGCATCTTACTGGGGATACCATTGTGTACAAAATTCCAGCGGAGCGAGGAGATCTGACGTCGGTCATCTATCGCGTTGGGGATGTCATTCGGACGGAATATGAAGAGAATGATGTGATATATGAGGTTCGATTGCAGAAAAGCGAGTATGAAAAATACGGCTATGCTTTGCGAGAATTTACAATGGCATAACATGAAATGAAAGTTATTTACAATATAGACTGTCAAGAAAATGACATGACGAGGTATACTATTCGTCAGCTTGAGGGACAAAAAGGGGATTGAGGTTAAGGATGGTTCATTTTTCACCAGAGATTGAACAGGTTAAGGAACGGGTAGAGGAGAAGATTCAGGGGAGATTACGGGAGATTGACAGCATTGTGGACCTGAATCAGTGGAAGGTCATTGAGGCGTTCCAACGGCATCAGGTGAGTGATTTTCATTTTGCTAATTCGACGGGTTATGCGTATAACGATCGTGGGCGAGAGGTGCTCGACCTGGTGTATGCGGATGTATTCGGGGCAGAAGCTGCCCTAGTTAGACCGCACTTTGCATCTGGCACGCATACAATTGCAACAGCGTTGTTCGGTGTGCTCCGTCCTGGCGATGAGCTTCTGTACATTACGGGGCGTCCATATGACACTTTACACAAGGTTATTGGTCACGAGAATGACGGAACGGGCTCACTTGCAGACTTCGGAATTCGTTATCGGGAAGTGGCTCTTCAGGCAGATGGCGAGATTGACTGGTCAGCCGTACAGCAGGCGATCAGCCCGGCAACAAAGGTCATCGGTATTCAGCGTTCACGGGGCTATGACTGGCGGGCGTCCTTCACAGTGGCTCAGATTGCTGAGATGATTCAGCAGGTGAAGGAAATGAAACCAGACGTTGTAGTCTTCGTAGATAACTGTTATGGAGAATTTACGGAGAAGCAAGAGCCTACGGATGTTGGTGCCGATCTGATGGCGGGCTCGTTAATTAAAAATCCGGGGGGCGGAATAGCAGAGACCGGAGGCTACATATGTGGTAAAAAGGAATATGTGGAGCTGGCGGCTTATCGTTTGACTGCACCAGGGATTGGTTCAGAGGTTGGGGCTATGCTGGGGACCACGAGACATATTTATCAGGGTTTGTTTTTGGCGCCTACCTTAGTCGGGCAAGCTGTAAAGGGAAGTGTTTTCGCAGCAGCTGTGTTCGAGGAAGTGGGCTTCGAATCCAAACCAGGCTGGCAGGAGCAAAGGACTGACCTCATCCAAGCTGTTTCTTTCACAGGTGCTGAGCATCTCATTGCATTCGTACAGGGGATACAACGTGCTGCAGCTGTGGATAGTCATGTGGTGCCGGAGCCTTGGGACATGCCTGGCTATGAGCATCCTGTCATTATGGCGGCAGGGACCTTTATTCAGGGAGGTAGCCTGGAACTATCCGCGGATGCGCCGATTAGAGCGCCTTATATCGGTTATATGCAAGGAGGACTTACCTATTCCCACGTCAAATTTGGTGTTCTAATGGCACTGCAAACGATGAAGGATCGCAATTTACTGTGAGTTTACCTAACATATCATTGACATTTTACATCAGATAAATGTACAATGAGGTGAAGAAAAGATCACTGGAAGGTTGATGAACGATGGGTGACGAAATTCGCAGAAATATGGCCTTATTTCCAATCGGAATCGTTATGAAGCTGACAGATCTGTCAGCGAGGCAGATTCGTTATTATGAACAGCACAGTCTGATTGTTCCGGCACGTACGTCCGGTAATCAGCGCCTTTTCTCATTCAATGATGTAGAGCGCTTGCTTGAAATCAAAGCACTGATTGAGAAAGGGGTTAATATCGCAGGCATTAAGCAGGTAATGAACCCTGTCTCCAAAGAATCTGAGGAAGCAACGGTAATTACGGCTGATACTGAGGTCAAGCGTCGGGAGCTGTCAGATACGCAGCTGCACCGTTTGCTGAAGCAGCAGCTCGTTGCAGGGAAGAGACCAGGTCAGGTCTCCATGATTCAGGGTGAGCTGTCCAGGTTTTTTAATAAATAATTAGCTATTATACTCCATTACATGATAAGAGAGAAAAGGAGAGGTTACATTGAGTTACAGCAAAGAAGACATTCTCCGTATTGCCAAGGAAGAAAACGTTCGTTTTATTCGTCTGCAGTTCACGGATTTGCTTGGTACCATTAAGAATGTAGAGATTCCTCTGAGTCAGCTTGAGAAGGCACTGGATAACAAAATGATGTTTGATGGTTCTTCGATTGAAGGCTATGTCCGCATTGAGGAATCTGATATGTATCTGTATCCAGATCTAGATACATGGGTGATTTTCCCTTGGGTTACGCAAAACCGCGTGGCGCGTCTAATCTGTGATATTTATATGCCAAATGGTGAGCCGTTCGCTGGAGATCCACGTGGGATCTTGAAGAAAGTGTTGAAGGAAGCCGAAGAAATGGGCTACTCTTCCATGAATGTTGGACCTGAGCCTGAGTTCTTCCTGTTCAAGACAGATGAGAAGGGCAATCCAACAGAAGAATTGAATGACCAGGGTGGATACTTCGATCTGGCTCCGACGGATCTGGGCGAGAATTGCCGTCGCGAGATCGTTCTGACACTGGAAGAGATGGGCTTCGAGATTGAGGCTTCCCACCACGAAGTGGCACCAGGCCAGCATGAAATCGATTTTAAATATGCAGACGCTATCAAGGCTGCGGATCAGATCCAGACGTTCAAACTGGTCGTGAAGACTATCGCGAGACAGCATGGCCTGCACGCTACATTTATGCCTAAGCCATTGTTTGGCATGAACGGCTCAGGAATGCACTGTCACCAATCCTTGTTCCAAGGCGACACTAATGTATTCTATGATGAAAGCGATACGCTTGGCTTGAGCCAGACAGCACGCTATTATATGGCAGGAGTGTTGAAGCACGCTCGTGCGATGGCGGCAATTACGAATCCTACTGTGAACTCGTACAAGCGTCTTGTACCAGGCTATGAAGCTCCTTCCTATGTGGCATGGTCTGCTAGCAACCGTAGCCCGATGATTCGAATTCCGGCATCTCGCGGTTTGAGCACTCGGATTGAGGTTCGTAACCCAGATCCGGCTGCTAACCCTTATCTGGCACTGGCTGTAATGCTGAGAGCAGGTCTGGATGGCATTAAGCGTCAATTGACATTGCCAGCTCCGATTGACCGTAACATTTACGTCATGACAGAGGAAGAACTGGTGGAGGAAGGCATTGCAAGCCTGCCTGCAGATCTGAAGGAAGCGCTCGGCGAGCTACTGCGTAGTGAAGTAATTGCAAGTGCGCTGGGAGATCACGCGCTCGCATATTTCTATGAGCTTAAGGAAATTGAATGGGACATGTATAGAACTCAAGTCCACCAATGGGAACGCGATCAATATCTGTCCTTGTACTAAGATGACAACCCTTGGGGCCATAAGGCTCCAAGGGTTTTTTGCTTTGTTGAAGGGGGCGAAATACCCCTACTGTCGAAGTAGATCATAACATAGAATTACTACTGCTAAGATGTCTACTGCTAAGATATCTACTGCTAAGAAATACTTCTCCTCACATTTGTTGAAATTTGTTATGGTATTTTGATTCTAATTCAAATTGAGTATGGGGAGCCCGAATCTATAAATGCTGAAGCTTTTGGACAAAGCAGGCGACGAGGTGCCGTTGCTATATCCTGCTGTAATCATAGAATAAAGGAAGAGAGTAACCAGTAAAGAGAGTAGTGAGAGAGATTACTAGCTTTCTATATCACACGTCCGTATTCATGAAAAGGAGAGGGGCGAGCAAGATGACAAATCCATTCGATGGTTACCGGCTTACCAGCCCATTCGGATATCGGACTCATCCTGTGGACCAGGTCAGAAGATTTCATCGCGGAGTGGATCTGGTGATTACCCCGCCTGATGGCGAAATAAAAGCATTTACTTCAGGATTGGTCCTTCATGCCAAACTGGGAGTTACCGGCTCTGGATTCGGTAATATGGGTATAGTTGTTGCTATACGTGATGTGCATGGATATCTACATGTATATGCACATCTATCTAGTGCGGGAGTAAAAGAGGGACAGCAAGTTCAGCGAGGTCAGGTCATTGGTCGGCAGGGGAGTACGGGGAGTTCAACAGGACCGCATTTGCATTACGAAATTCGTAGGGCATCATCACCCTCATACGGCTACACACCCACAGAAGCCGGAGTTGTAGAGCCTACTCAATACTTGATAAATTATTATAGGGCAACAGAGCCGGGGAAGGAGAACCCAGTGGCACAGGAAAGAGATGTTCATGGCGTCAGTCCATGGGCCGAGAAGGATTGGAAGGAAGCCGAAGCTAACGGCTATTTTGACGGCAGTCGACCAGGAGCTCCAATGACGAGGGAGGAAGCAGCGATTGTGATTAATCGCTTGCGGCGAAATTTCTTGACTCTGATTGGAGAAGTCGGGGGGAATGTAAAAGAGCTAGACGAGCGCTTAAAGAGGATCGAAAGAGCCACTAATCAAACACCTAATAATTCCTAAATGAATGTATTGCCAGTCACCCACATATCCGTGTTAGCCGGATACTCACTAAATGATCCTAGGGCCTGAATTGAAGCAGTATTAGAAGCATAATGCCAGAAAAATATGCTGGAAAAGTAGACTGGATCGCACGTTATGCTTTACGAAAGTAGGACATTCCCTAGTTATTACGTAAGAAAATACACCCTCATAATACTTAGAAGAAGCAAGCACGCTTGTCCATTCATAGTAAATGAGGGTGTATTGGCTTATATCTTACATACTGAAAGAAGTCTAATGGAAATCTCTGAAGAGTCCTACAACCTTGCCCAAAATTGTAACATGGGTTAAACGCAGCGGTTCAAAAGCAGGGTTCTCTGGCTGCAGTCGAATGTGATCCTTTTCCTTGTAGAAGGTCTTCACAGTTGCTTCGTCCTCTTCAGTCATGGCAACGACGATCTCTCCGTTATTCGCCGTCTGTTGTTGACGAACGATCACGTAATCCCCGTTGGAAATGCCTGCCTCGATCATACTATCTCCTACAACAGATAGCATAAACATCTTGTCCTCGCCAACGAACTGCTGAGGAAGAGGAAAGTAGTCCTCAATGTTCTCAGTAGCTGTAATAGGTACACCAGCTGTAACTTTGCCGACGACAGGGACACGAGACACCGTATAGTTGAACATATGGGCACTATCGGATTCTTCCTGACCCAGAAGCTCAATGGCGCGTGGTTTTGTAGGGTCACGACGAATCAAGCCCTTCTTCTCAAGACGATCCAGATGACCATGAACTGTCGAGCTGGACGCCAAGCCTACTGCTTCGCCAATCTCTCGGACTGAAGGAGGATATCCCTTCAAGCGTACTTCATTACGTATGAATTCAAGTATTGCCTGTTGTCTGCTGGAAATCTTGGACATACCGTATCAACCCCAATATAGTAACGTTTGGGAAAATTATAACATAGAACTTCCGTTCGCACAAACATAAGTTCTAAATAGTAAGTGATTAAATGAAGTTAGATCCGTTTCCAGGTAGCCATTGACTGGAATACTGGATAGTTGAGATCAAGGCGGGTGTATGAAAAGAGGCAGAAGTTAATCTTCGGAACAAAGTCGAAAAAAAGGAGAACCTTTGTTCGGAAAATGTATTGAACAAAACATGTGTTCGTGTTATATTGATTTCAACATTAACGAACACATGTTTGGAGGGCTCGGAAAATGAGATATACAACTTATAATAGCATCTATGCTTCTACAAGCTCTGAAGCAATTTCACATACCCAAAGCTTACTGGTGAGACTTACAAAATCCGTTTTGTTCAGACTTGTTTCAATTATGTTTGTGTTGTGGTTGAGCGGAACAGGAATTATTACAGTGCTTGCTGATGAGGGAAATACTCAGCCATTGACCGAAAAGGTTGTTGTAGAACCTGGGGATACGTTGTGGGGTATTGCGGTGTCCCATAAGCCTAAGAGAATGGACCCGAGAGTCTATATTGAAGCGATCAAGCATGTAAATGGGTTGAAGGAGTCAGGAGTAAGAGCTGGGCAGGTGCTGTACCTACCCTGAGACTGGATGGATGTCAAGCTTGGACATTTGAATAGTAGATACAGTGACTATCCTCCCTGCTGTTAAGTTGAATCCCACTGTAATCGACTTTGTACGATCCTTTGCAGGATTACGAAATACAGCTAATATGAATGAGCTAGCCCATGATTCTTATGGTAAATCCAGCTCGATTGTTGATATACAGTAATATTGTATCTTCTATTACATATCCGTTCCTAGTCTTGTCTGGAACTTCATTTGTAGCTTGTTGGGGCGTGCCTTGACAAGCTCTTTTCTACATGTCAAAGTGTATTATATCTTTGCTTATAATGGAGGGAAATAGATTGGAGATTGAGGTATTAGTTGAGCGTATTAATGTGCTCGCACGTAAAGCCAAACAAGAGGGACTTACAGAAGAGGAGACCCTGGAGCAAGCTGAGCTCCGTGAAATATATCTCGGCAACATCCGCAAAAATTTCCGGCAGCAGCTGGAATCCATTGAATTCGTGGATGATGAGAGTTCAAAAGAAGATGGATCAGACAGCAACAAGCAATAATGCTTCGAAAAACCGTAAGACCGCTTCAACTATGCACTAGCGGATATTCCATGGGAAGGAACTGTGAATATGTCTCGATCATTTGAGCGAAAAGTACGTAAAAATATGCAGCAGGTCAATAAAAACCGTAAGAAAAACGGTCAACAAACTATACAAGGAGGCAGTGCTTCGACTGGAGACAAGTTCTATGGCCGCAATGTGAGTGTACCGGTCATGCTGGCGGGCCTAGCTATCCTGTATTTGTCCATGACGCTCTTTCTGACCAATCGGGGTATGGGCACCATGGACTGGGTCGTCTTTGTTTTGTATATATTACTAGCAGTTATCTTCTTCCTGCGCCGTCCTTACTTGAGAATAACCAAGGACACACTGTATTCTTTCCGCAGCGGTCGTGAGAAGTTCATGGCAGTGAAGGATATCAAGAGTATTCAGGTGCAGCGTGGCTATGTAACGGTTGAGAAGAATGGCAGATGGGGGAACTGGGTGTTTTCCAAGACACTCGCTAGATACGACACGGACGCTATTACGGAACGTCTGAAGGCATTTGCAGCACTTCACAACATTAAATTTACAGAAGAACATCCAAAAAGCTAAAGAAGAGTGGGGCGGTTAAGATGACAATCCAAGCTGTTATGTTTGATCTGGACGATACTTTGCTATGGGATGAACGAAGTGTAGAGGAATCTTTCGATGCTGTATGTGAGCAGGCTGCTTCTGAGAAGGGGATCGATCCCGCGAAATTAAAAGAAGCAGTACGTGCGGAGGCGCGTGCACTTTATGAGTCCTATGAGACCTTCCCATTCACGAAATTGATAGGCATTAATCCTTTTGAAGGCTTATGGGCTCATTTCAATGGAGGAGAGCAGACGGAGTTCCGGAATCTGGAGCAGCTTGCGCCCGTATACCGTACAGAATCCTGGCGTAAAGGTCTTGAGCGATTAGGTGTACAGGATGCGGAGCTGGCTGCAAGGCTGGCAGATCAATTCATGTCTGAGCGGAGATCACGACCGTACGTATATGAGGAGACCTTCGCAGTTCTGAAAGAGCTGAAGGATCGCCAATTCAAGCTGCTTTTGTTGACGAACGGCTGTCCGTCCCTGCAGCAGGAGAAGCTGGATGGTGTTCCTGAGCTGGCGCCTTACTTTGATCACATTATCATCTCGGGAAGCTTCGGGAAAGGGAAACCAGACCCGACTATTTTTGAGCATGCTCTTTCCCAACTAGGTGTTACTAGTGAGGAAGCAATTATGGTGGGTGACAAGCTGACAACCGACATTAAGGGAGCGGTAGCTGCACATATTCGTGCGGTATGGGTGAACCGGAACGGCAAGACAAATACCGAATCCATTCAGCCAGACTACGAGATAAAGCATTTATCCGAGCTGCACGATATCATTCAAACGATCTAATCAGGCATCTTAACTGATCCTTGGAACCCTTTCTTTGTGGTAAGTTCACCTAATTGGACTTGGCTTAATCATTGCAGCGAAAACGGCATGACCTCATTTTTGTGAGGTCAGTGCCGTTTTTTGCATACGCAAAAAACAAGCTCCATAGTTCCTTTTCAGAACATGGAGCTTGTTCATAGTTAGCATCGAACGAGATGCTGAAGCGCAGAGGGACTACGAACTAGGCAAGAATTGAGTTTGAGCTGTGACCCATCTTCCCACCATAAGTTGTAATGTTACAATTCGAATTACGCCTTGATAAAAGTAGGATCATCGTAGTGCTCGGCAATCCAACCATTTTCCTCGATAAACAGTCGCACAGCAACGATTTTTTGGTTTTCCATTAGTGTGAAGAAGTGAGGGGTGTTCTCTGGCACCGAAATCACGTCCCCTGGAGAGAGCTCAACATTGAAGTATCCAAGCTCTTCGCCGCCCTTAATGATAAAGATCCCTTTGCCGCCGACAATCGCGCGAATCTCATCCTCGGTATGTGTATGAATATCCTCGAATTTGGCAAGAAGCTCCTCCAGATTCGGTGTGGCTTCAGAGAGAGTGATCACATCCCAAATTTTATAGCCTCTACGTGCCGCCAAGTCCTTAATTTCGCTATCGAATGTCTCTAGTACTTGTTTTTTCTGTTCATCTGTGAGTAAAA
Organism: Paenibacillus massiliensis 2301065 = DSM 16942; assembly: GCF_000377505.1. Classification (GTDB taxonomy): domain Bacteria; phylum Bacillota; class Bacilli; order Paenibacillales; family Paenibacillaceae; genus Paenibacillus; species Paenibacillus massiliensis. The sequence continues at coordinate 90,331 of NZ_KB898187.1, forward strand.
AGTTCTCCTTTAGTTCGGAAGAAAGCTTGCTAGCATCCCAATGCTCATAAAGCACCTCTTGCTTCTCCAAAAATGCTCTTACAGCCTGATCTCCGGTAATACGCTCCCCAGTGTTGCGAATCACGATTTCAGCCATTTCATTCTCCCTCTTTTCCACTTGGATTAATTATATTAATATTAATATAATATTATAACCAATGATAGTTCATTTGTCGATGAAGATTATGAGAGGATATGCATAACTTATCCATAGCTAGAGAGAAATTATAGAGAGTGAATTTCCTGGTGCGCATTTACCATGTCGGGGATTAGTATCTGTTACCGAAGCTTAGCTGTAACTTATGATTTTGATTATGTAAGGTTTATGTATGAAAATGCGAGTTGAATGTATCATATTGACGGTCTTTCTGCTAAACTAAGATTTAACGTTTTACGGGGGGGAACATGCACGCGATGAAACCAAGCATTCAGGAATCTATTCTGAAACGAATCCTTATTCTGGATGGTGCCATGGGTACCATGATTCAACAGGAAACACTCTCTCCCGAAGACTTCGGCGGCGAAGAGCTGGAGGGCTGTAACGAGATGCTGGTCCTTACGCGACCGGATGTAATACAGCGTATTCATGAGCAGTATCTGGAGGCAGGGGCTGACCTGATTGAGACGAATACATTCGGAGCTACCTCTGTTGTATTGGAGGACTATGATATCCCTGAGAAGTCACGTGAAATCAATCTGGCTGCGGCTAAGCTTGCACGTGCGGCAGTGGATAAATATACAACAACGGACAATCCCCGCTATGTGGTTGGGGCGATGGGGCCAACGACCAAGACACTATCGGTAACGGGTGGTGTCACCTTTGCTGAGCTGGTTGAGAGCTATGAGGAGCAGGCGCTCGCGCTAATCGAAGGCGGAGTGGACGTGCTGCTGCTGGAGACCTCGCAGGATACTTTGAATGTCAAGGCCGGGAGTATTGGCATTCGACAAGCATTTGAGAAGAGCGGTGTAACGCTTCCGCTAATGATATCGGGAACGATTGAACCGATGGGTACGACTCTTGCTGGGCAAAATATTGAAGCGTTCTCCATCTCGCTAGAGCACTTGAATCCGATCTCCATTGGACTGAACTGTGCCACGGGTCCAGAGTTCATGAGGGACCATATTCGTTCGCTGTCATCTATCTCGAGTGCAGCAATCAGTTGTTACCCTAATGCAGGCTTGCCTGATGAGAACGGGCAGTATCATGAGTCACCGGACTCGCTGGCCCGCAAGATGGCTGCTTTTGCTGAGAAGGGCTGGATTAATATTGCTGGAGGCTGCTGTGGAACGACTCCAGAACATATTCGGGCTATGGCTGAAGCCATGTCTCAATATGAACCAAGACCACTTGTAGGAGAGCATTCTCCTGCTTTATCGGGCATTGAGCCTGTATATATTGAACAGGATAATCGTCCGTATATGGTTGGTGAGCGCACCAATGTGCTTGGATCACGGAAGTTCAAGCGCCTAATTGTAGAAGGAAAATATGAGGAAGCTTCTGAAATCGCTCGTGCGCAGGTCAAGAGCGGAGCACATGTCGTTGATATTTGTGTGCAGGACCCGGATCGGGATGAAGCTACAGACATGGAAGCCTTCTTGAAGCTGGTAGTTAACAAGGTTAAGGTTCCCTTGATGATTGATACTACAGATGTCAAAGTTATTGATCAGGCACTGCAGTATTCTCAGGGAAAAGCGATCATTAACTCCATTAACCTTGAGGATGGCGAGGAGAAGTTCGATGCAGTTGTACCGCTGATTCATAAGTATGGTGCAGCCGTTGTAGTAGGTACGATTGATGAGCGTGGGCAGGCGATCACCCGTGAGGATAAGCTGGAGGTTGCCAAGCGCTCACATGATTTGCTGGTGAACCATCATGGTCTCAAGTCGGAAGATATCATCTTCGATACACTTGTATTTCCCGTAGGAACTGGAGATGAGCAGTATATCGGATCGGCTGGGGAGACGATTGAAGCTATCCGAATCATTAAAGAGGCACTGCCAGGGGTGCATACCATTCTGGGAATCAGTAACGTATCGTTCGGCCTGCCAGAAGCTGGCCGTGAGGTGCTGAACTCGGTCTTCTTATATGAGTGCACGAAGGCAGGTCTGGATTATGCAATTGTAAATACAGAGAAGCTGGAGCGCTATGCGTCCATTCCCGAGTTCGAGCGGAAGCTGGCTGAAGAACTGATATATAACACCAATGATGAGACATTGGCATCCTTCGTTGCAGCTTTCCGTAATAAGAAGGTAGAGAAGAAGGAGAAGGTCTCCAATCTGACGCTGGAAGAGAGATTGGCGTCATATGTAGTCGAGGGAAGTAAAGAAGGGCTTATTCCTGACCTGGAGGAAGCACTCAAGAAATATGCACCACTCGCGATCATTAACGGTCCACTGATGGCGGGTATGGAAGAGGTCGGACGACTTTTCAATAACAATGAGCTTATTGTAGCTGAGGTACTCCAAAGTGCCGAGGTCATGAAGGCTTCTGTAGCTTTTCTGGAGTCTTTCATGGAAAAGAATGAATCCTCGGTGAAGGGGAAAATTATACTGGCAACCGTTAAAGGGGATGTTCACGACATCGGTAAAAATCTGGTGGAGATCATCCTCTCCAACAATGGTTACCGAATCATTAATCTGGGTATTAAAGTACCACCTGAGCGGATTATTGAAGCTTATCGTGAGGAAAAGGCCGATGCGATTGGATTGTCAGGTCTGCTGGTCAAATCAGCACAGCAAATGATCGTTACAGCGCAGGATTTGAAGACAGCCGGCATTGATGTGCCCATTCTCGTAGGTGGCGCTGCTCTGACACGTAAATTTACAAAGACAAGGATTCGCCCTGAGTACGATGGAATGGTAGTATACGCAAAGGATGCTATGGATGGTCTGGATATCGCCAATAAGCTGATGAATCCGCAGACGCGCGAGGTCATGCTCCAAGAAATGAAAAATGAGCAGGCAGCTGAGGCAGCGACCGCGACAGTCCCTAAGCCAATGCCAGCGCTTAGTCGGGCTGTGCGTTCTAATATCTCGACAGACGTACCAGTCTATGTAGCCCCGGATCTGGACCGTCATGTTCTGCGTAATTATCCGATCGGCCATATTATTCCTTATGTAAATATGCAGATGCTGCTGGGGCATCATCTTGGGCTGAAGGGCAATGTAGAGCAGCTGCTCACCGCGAGCGACCCCAAAGCGATCAGTTTAAAGGAAACGGTAGATGGAATTCTTCAGGAAGCGGTACAGAACTCAATTATTCAGGCGCATGGCATGTATCGTTTCTTCCCGGCACAGTCTGAGGGTAACGACATTCTTGTGTATGATCCGGCTGACACATCGAAGGTGCTGCACAAGTTCACCTTCCCTCGGCAGCAAGTGGAGCCATACTTGTGTCTGGCGGATTTCCTGAAGCCGGTTAGCTCTGGCATTATGGATTATGTTGGCTTCATGGTCGTCACAGCGGGTCAAGGAATACAGCAGCTCTCGACAGCCTGGAAGGACCAGGGGGATTATCTGAGATCCCATGCCCTGCAAGCTGTGGCTCTAGAGGTAGCTGAGGGTCTTGCAGAGCGAGTACATCACATGATGCGCGATATTTGGGGCTTCCCAGATCCTGCTGACATGACAATGAAGCAGCGTCATGGAGCCAGATATCAGGGGATTCGGGTATCGTTTGGCTATCCAGCTTGCCCGGATCTTGAGGATCAGGAGCCGCTATTCAAACTCTTAAAGCCAGAGGATATTGGTGTTGAGCTGACGGAAGGGTTTATGATGGAACCAGAGGCTTCCGTATCTGCGATGGTGTTCAGTCATCCGCAGGCACAATATTTTAACGTAGAAAAGGTATAACTCTTATTGCAGAATGTTTGGGCAGATGTCTGGCCTGAGGATTCTGTCTGATCAGAGGAAGAAGGTAGAGAGGTATGGAACTGTACTTTTTGGGGACAAATGCGGGTGTACCGACATTACAAAGGAATGTGACTTCCATTGGACTGCGCCTCCTGGAGGAGCGTCGAAGCATGTGGCTATTCGATTGCGGTGAGGGTACACAGCAGCAGATTCTGAAATCCCCGTTAAAGCTAAGCAAGCTGGAAAAGCTGTTCATCACGCACATGCATGGTGACCATATTTTCGGCTTGCCGGGGCTAATCTCCAGTCGGGCTTATCAGGGTGGTGTGAATCTACTCACCATATATGGTCCACCAGGGATCAAGAAATATATTGATACCTCGCTTGAGCTAAGCCAGTCGCGGATTAACTACCCACTGGAGATTATAGAGCATCAGGGAGGCGTCATCTTCGAGGATGCGCAGTTTCGGGTAGAGGCCGCTCTCCTGGAGCACAGAATAGACAGCTATGGCTATCGCATCATCGAGAAGGATAAACCAGGCAGGCTGGAGCCAGCATTGCTACAGCAATATGGAATCAAGCCCGGTCCATTGTATGGTCAATTGAAAAAGGGTGAGCCTATTCATCTGGAGGATGGACGTGTGGTGCATCCCGAGGATGTACTGGGTGCTCCGAAGAAAGGCAAAATTGTCACGATCTTAGGGGACACTCGTCCCTGTGAGGGTGTCGTTAAGCTCTCAGCTGATGCGGACCTGGTCGTGCATGAAGCTACATTTGCCCATGGTCTGGCTGATACAGCACATGAATACTATCATAGTACTGCTCGTCAGGCAGCTGAAGCAGCACAGCAAGCAGGGGTGGTCCAGCTTGTACTAACACATTTCAGCTCAAGATACAAAGACATGGAGGAGCTGGAGGAATTGCTGACTGAGGCCAAGTCGGTATTTCCTAATACGCTGCTGGCTGAGGAGCATATTATATTACCTATAACAGGAGCCGGAGAATAACGATCCAGACGCTCATTTCAGGCTCATTTTGCAGGTGCCGGAGGCTGACTCCGGCACTTATTTTTGTCTATGTAGAGGTGGAAAATCGGTGTTCTGCGGGATATTTCCGGTGATTATTTTCCGGGCAAGCGCAGGATACGACATTTGTTCTTGACGAAACTCTTAATATTTGATACATAAATTGCTTCCATTCGACCAGGATTTCTTCGGTGTAATGTATTCCTGCTATTGATTTTGACGTATTGCGACACATGGTTTACAATCAGCGGGGAATGAACAGTTTTATTCAGCATTTCTATATTGCCCAAAGATTGCTACTACGGTGGGGAACCGCTTGGAGGTACAGCTATGAAGCCTTTACTTATTGATTTGGACGGAACATTATATCACGGTAGTCATATGATTCCAGAGGCAGATCGTTTCATATTAAGCCTGAGAAAGAAAGAATTCCCTTATTTATTCGTAACGAACAACTCATCAAGGACACCTGAGCAGGTAGCGTTACACTTGTCAGGAATGGGAATTCCCGCCGATTCACAGGACGTATGTACCTCAGCGATGGCTGCCGCCAGATATATTGCGGAAGAACATCCAGGAGCAAGGGTATACTGCATAGGAGAGGAAGGATTACAGCGGGCCATTGTGGACGCAGGTCTACAGCTTGTGGAAGAGAGTCCTGATGTTGTCGTGCAAGGGATTGATCGGCATTTTACATATGATAAGCTGGCTGCTGCGATGCGCTGGATTATGGATGGGGCGAAGTTCGTCATGACGAACCCTGATTTGCAGCTCCCAGCATCTGGTGGACTTATACCTGGTGCAGGCACCTTGGGAGCAGCCATCGAAGCAGCGACTCAGGTGAAGCCACTAGTAATCGGCAAGCCGTCCGGCATTCTGATGGATTATGCATTGGAGCTTCTTGGAGTGAACGCTGCTGATACGCTAGTCGTTGGGGATAACATACGTACGGATATCGCTGCAGGAGCGGCAGCTGGATGCAAGACAGCTCTGGTTCTGACAGGCGTATCTACACGGACCAATATGGAATCACATATGAAGGTCGCAGCCGTAAGGCCGGACTATGTATTCAATGATCTGCCAGAGCTCCTGACTTGGCTGGAGCGCTAACATTTTATTTTATGTGGAAGGATTGATGAACTAATGCCTGAACTACCGGAAATGGAGAATTATCGCACTTTACTGTCTGAACGCATTCTTGATCAACCCATTACGGGCGTCACCATAGAACGGGAAAAATCTCTGAACGTATCCACAGATGTATTTCGTAATGCATTGCTTGGGAACAGTGTCGTGTATATTGAGCGGAAAGGTAAGCATCTGATCTTCCATCTGAATTCAGGACGCCGTCTACTGCTACATTTGATGCTCGGGGGTATGATGTATCTGGGCAGTGAGGAGGACAAGCCTGATCGTACCACGCAAATTGAGCTGGACTTTAGTGGGCTGAAGCTATGGTTCATTGGCTTGCGATTAGGATATCTTCACTTGTTGACCTCGAAGGAGACAATGGAGGCACTATCTGATCTGGGCCCTGATGCTCTAGACCGCCATATGACGCTGGAGAAATTCACTGGGCTGCTAAAAGGTCGCCGTGGAACTCTCAAGAGCACGCTTGTAAATCAGCATTGGATTGCTGGCATTGGCAACTGTTATGCAGATGAAATTGCTTTTATCGCAGGCATAACGCCTTCCTCCAAAATTACAGGCATTGCTGCATCCGCTGAACTTACGAGCAAGCTGTATCATGCTATGCAATCTGTACTGCGTGAAGCATATCAGGGCGGGGGTTATATGGAGATGCCACTATTTAAGGAAGATACTCACACAGGTGGCTTCAATGATCAGTGCAGAGTATACGATCGTGAGGGAGAGGCATGCACGCGCTGCTCTGGTAAGATTCGCCGAGTCGAGCTCGCGAGCCGTAAGGTATTTTACTGCCCAGATTGTCAGACTGAGGTATAACTTATGTATATCGGCGCCCACGTTAGCACCAGAGGAGGCTTTCTCAAGGCCGCAGAGAGAGCCCGAGCCGCAGGAGCGGGGGCCTTTCAGTATTTTTCGAAAAATCCGCGCAGCCTTCAGCTTAAGGCTCCCGATCTTAGAGATACTGAGGCTTGTCTTCGCTATTGTCGTACTCATGGGCTACAATCCATTGTACATACTGCCTATGTAGTGAATCCGGCGACAGGAATGACTCAAGGGAACGAGCTCTACGCTGCGACCGTAGCATCTCTTCGCAATGATCTGCTCATTGCAGAAGGGTGTGGCTCCTCGGGGATCGTTGTTCATTTTGGACATCTCAAATCAGCAGATCCGCTCACGGGCTACAAGAACATTATTCAATGTCTGAATGATGTTCTGAAGGACTGGCACGGGCAGACGAAAATTCTGCTGGAGAATCAAGCGGGAGATCATGGGCCGATGGGAGTCACGATGGAGGAAATGGTGCAGATTCGCAATCTTTGCCATGCTCCTGAGCGTATCGGCTTCTGTTTGGATACCTGCCATGCTTTTGCTTCGGGGATGTGGAGTGGGCAGCCGGATAATGAATGGTGGAATAAAGGAGAGGCATTGGGCTATTGGGCAACACTCGGAGCGGTACATCTTAATGATTCACGCTATGGAGCCGGGTCCTTGAAAGATCGCCACGAGCGTGTGGGAAAGGGACGAATTGGGGAGCGAGGCTTGCGTTGGTTGTTGGAGCACGAGACGATCCGTTCAATCCCTGTTATACTGGAAAGTGCACCTGGTGAGGATGGTACTCATCAGGAGGATATACACATGCTCTATTCTTGGTTTGAATAGCATGTACAGCCAGAAGGTATGTATAGCATGAGCAGTATGAATAGCTACCACAACAGCAATACGCCAACGGGTTGTAACAGGGGATGCTAGGTGGATGAAGGAGCGATCGAATGCACTTATATATGGATGATTACAGGCCTTGCCCACAAGGCTTCGCCCTCGCCAGAGATGCTGAGGAATGTATAGTGATGCTTAGAGAATGCCACGATCAAATAGATATTCTCTCCCTTGATTTTGATCTGGGACCATGGGGAACGACAGGACTTGAGGTTGCTTCGGCCATTGTGCGAGAGAAGCTGTATCCTAGACGTATTTATCTCCATTCCTCCAGTGATTACGGCAGAAGAGCCATGTATGAGCTACTGTATGAGCATAAGCCAAATGATGTCCAGTTGTATAACCATCCTATGCCTCATGAGCTACTCATCCAGATTGCAGGGGAAGGATAGTCCGCTATGAAGGAGCTTGCACAGAAGGAACTACAACGGAGCATTTGGGAAGGATACCGCTTGGCTGTGTATGTGTACACTCCCATGTGCGGAACGTGTGCTGTCGCCCGTAAGATGCTGGATGTCGTAGAGCAGATGCTGGATACAGATATATTGGTACAAACTAACATTAATGGCATTCCTCAGCTCGTACAGGAGTATCAGATTGCCAGTGTGCCTGCGTTGCTTCTATTTGATGGAGGCAGTGAGAGTCCCCGTGTCATTTATCGGATGGAGTCCGTACAGCATTTGCTTGAACAGGTGAGGAGTGTAGAAGCATGATTTCGATGAAGGATATTGTTCTTAATCGCGGGAATGTACGCATTCTGGATGATGTCAACCTACAGCTCGGACAAGATGAGCATTGGGCCATTTTGGGGCGAAACGGCTCAGGCAAAACGACCTTACTGGAGATGATGACAGGCTATCTGTTCCCAACTAGCGGCCAGGTTGAGGTGCTGGGCAATGTATACGGTCAATGTGACGTCCGTGAGGTCCGGAAAGATATTGGGTATATCAGTCAATCCTTGCTGGAGAAAATGTCCTTGAAGGACCCGGTGTGGGAAGCGGTAGCGACAGGTGCGTATGCGTTTCTTCGTTTTTATCAGGACATTCCTGATGAAGCTAAGGAAAAGGCTATTCAACTATTACAGGAGATGAAACTTGGGCGCACTCTAGAGCAGCCGCTTGGCACACTTTCTCAGGGGGAGCGCAAGAAAGTCATGCTGGCCCGTGCCTTGATGGCGGAACCGAAGCTGTTAATTATGGACGAGCCGTGTTCAGGTCTTGATCTGTATGAGCGGGAGAACTTGCTGATCGAGATCGCTCAGTTGCGGCAACGGAATATGTCAGTCATATATGTTACTCATCACATTGAGGAAATTGTACCTCTATTCACGCATGTGGCGTTCATTAAAGATGGCAAGATAGCGGCTGCTGGGCCGAAAAAGGAAGTTCTGACAAAAGAAACGATTATGCACACCTATGATATCAGCGTCGATCTGAATTGGGATGAAGATCGGCCTTGGATTCGGGTGCGCACTGGAGGTTAAGGAATTTGGAAGCGATGTTACCGGAATCAGGCCACGGCGAGGACACGGGCAGTCAAGCCCGTTTTATTTGCTCGGCTAATTTTAGTTTTGCACCCTATGCACAGGAGGAGCTCCGCCGTCTATTTGGTTCGTTGAAGAGCACGATGCTTGTACCAGGAGAAATTTTTCTAGTTACCTTACCTGCTGAGCCTGCAGATGTGGTCAAGCGGCTGCAGGAACACCCTGTCATGTTCTTGCGCCACTTGTTCCCTGTACAGTATCAGGAGCCTGTGGAGGATGCCGAGTCAGGACTGGAGCAGTTAACGAAATATGTACTGGGCCAGCATAAGAAGCTGCAGGGAAGACGAATTTCTATTCAGGTGCGTAAAACAAAAGACTCGACCTACTGGGCAGAAAGTGCCGGGGCTCTTAAGCAGGCTATTACGGATCGTCTGTCGGAGCTACAGGCCGAATTCACGGTGCGTGAGGCGGATTACATTCTATCAGTGCTGGCTGATGGTCCTGTATGGTACGCAGGTCTGTCGGAGCCTGCTGACAATCTGTCTGACTGGAATGGTGGAGCGATTCGCTTTCAGAAAGAAGAGGGACAGGTCTCGCGGGCCAAATTCAAGCTGCTGGAAGCGGCAGAGCAATTTGGTATTGATTTTACTGCCTATCGAAATGCATTGGATATTGGAGCAGCACCTGGTGGCTGGACGTCCTTCCTGCTTGAGCGTGGCGTGAAGGTGACAGCTGTTGATCCGGCAAAAATGGACCCGACTGTTATGAGTATGCCTAACCTGACTTACTTGCGAAAAAATGCAGGTGAAGTGCGCTTTCGGGAGCAGCAGTTCGACCTTCTGGTATGCGACATGAGCTGGAGCCCAAAGCAGATGGCTAAATTGGTTACGAATCTGCTATACAGCTTGGTTAGTGGCGGAACAGCAATTGTGACGGTAAAGCTGATGCATAAGAAACCGCTTGCGCTCATACAGGATGTCATATCTACCTTTGAGGAAGCCGGTATGCAGGTACAGCGTGCCAAACAGCTTTTTCATAACCGGGACGAGATTACACTTTATATGATTAAGTATTTGTAGATGTGTGTAATGCGCTATGTACTATGTTTTAAGGGTAATTGGTTGAATCCAAGGACTGACTTCAGGAAATTTCAAAAACTAGTTTACAAATTCTGTACACATGCTATATAATTACTTCTAAATTGCATGGTAACTGAATAGCGCATACAGGGAAAGCATCCCGAATCACCTCGTAATAGAGGAGGATTCATGGATGACTTTCCCTTTTTTGTGTTGTGAATTTTATATGAATAAGGCTATGGATATGGGAGGGATCATGTTGAGGGCAAAGGAGCGACTTGCTCAAGGGGAGGTGCTGGTCAGTAGATACCGGATCATTCGAACGATTGGTGCAGGAGGTATGAGCTGTGTGTATATGGCAGAGGATCTCAAGCTGAGCGGAAAAGTGTGGGCGATCAAGGAGACGGCCGTGCAGCATAGCCGCTTAATCGATCTGCGCAGGGAGGCTAGCTTGTTGATATCACTTACACATTCTCGCTTGCCACGTGTGACTGATTTTTTCGAAGATATGGAGAGCGGCTACGTCTATCTGGTGATGGACTATATCGAGGGGGTGACACTAGAGGAGCATCTGCGAAGCGCGGGTGCAGACCTACATCGGGATGATCATATCCGATCGTTCGCACTGCAGTTGCTGGATGTTCTGCAATATCTACACGGCCATCAGCCTGCTGTAATTTACCGGGATTTGAAGCCTTCCAATATCATGATTACGCCAGATTATGAGCTGAAATGCATTGATTTTGGCATTGCGCGCAATTACAAGGTAGGTTATGAAGAGGACACTGTAAAGCTCGGGACGATTGGCTTTGCCGCACCGGAGCAGTATGGAGGAGGGCAGACGGATGAACGCTCGGACCTCTATAGTCTGGGGGCAATTCTCCTGTACATGGCCTCATCCGGCAAATATAGCGAATGGCGACCAGAGGTGGATCGAGAGATTCAATCATGTGTACCTGGTGAGCTGCTGACAATCATTCGCAAATTGCTGCGTTATAATCCAGGTGAACGCTACCAGACAGCGCAAGAGGTAGTTGGCGATATTCAGTTCAGCCTATATGGAGGTGAATGGAAGGATAGTCACCGCACCAAAGGAATCGGGCACAGTGGTACGCGAGTTATTGCACTCATGGGCACTGCAGCTGGCTGTGGAGTGACCCACACGGCTATTGCCATTAGTCATTTTCTTGAAAGAAACGGCTATTCGGTTGCTTTGGCAGAAATGAATGAAGAGACGCGTGCATTTGATCGAATACGAGGCCTTCTGCAGGGAGAAGCAGAGTCTATGGAGCAGAATCGGGCTAGTCGCTCTTTTGCCCTAGAGGGAGTGCATTACTGGCGGCGAAGCTCCAGAGCGGACGTCATTGCATTACTTGGCGGCAACTACGAATGGATTGTCCTTGATATGGGTCATCTGAGTCATACGTACAGCCTGGAAGAATTTCAGCGTGCAGACTTCCCAATTATCGTCGCGCCAGGAGCTGAATGGCGAGTGGCTGATCTGATACATTTTGTCCAGACACTTCCCTGCGAGCCGCAAGCAAGATGGAGCTACTGCCTTCCACTCGCTTCGCAGGAAGTTGCTTCTAGGGTCGGTCGTGTTCTAAAGACAAAGCGAATGTTCGCTCTTCCGCTGCATCTGGACCCATTTGGTCCAAGCACGGATATGGAGCAAGAATTAAGTAAATTAATTCATGGCTCTATGCCAGTACGTAAAAAGTGGTTTCGTTTTTTGTTCAGAAGATAGAATGAGGGAGGATCAGCTGGAATGTCCAGATTTAGACTTCGCCACAGGCAACTCGCACTCGCTGTGGGGACCGGCGCAGCGATTACACTGTTAATCTGTACAGCAGTAGGTATATGGATCATGAAGAGTGTGCAAGGCGACTACAGTGAGCAGCGTTCTGCGCTGGAACTTCAGCTTGTTGAAGCACAGGAGATATTAAACCAAGAATTTAAGGAGGTTCCACTGGTGTCCAGGGCACGCACAGCAGGGGATCAACTATCGGCAGAGGATATTGCAATGGTTCGCTTACCAGTGACAGCTTTGCCTGAGAACAGTTTGGCGTTGGAGGATGTGATCGGCAAGTACACCAAGATTTCTTTACCAAGAAACACACCGGTTACTGCATCTATGCTGTATACCAAGGGTGTAACTGCAGCAGATATACGGAATCAGGAGTTTCGGCTAATTCAGCTTCCACAGAAGCTAAAGCAAAGGGAGTTCGTTGATGTTCGCATCAAGTTTCCGACTGGAGAGGATTTTATTGTTCTATCCAAAAAAGAAATAAAAGATCTCTCTGGCGATCTCATTACCTACGAAATGAGTGAGGAGGAGATACTCATGATGTCAAGCGCCATTGTAGACGCCTATATTCATGACGCAACTATATATGCACTCAGCTATGTAGATCCTTATATGCAAAAGAATGCGGTGGTTACCTATCCGCCGAAGCAGGAGGTTCGCAAGCTCATTCAATCGGATCCCAATATCGTCGCAATTGCGACCAAGCAGCTTGAAATCCGCAAAAGAGAGACGCTTGAGGCGCATCTCATAAATATGTCGGAGGCAGACCGCCAGAACTTTAAGGCTGGAGCCGGCATTCAAAATCAAAGCAAAAATGGATTAAGTACCAGCTACATCGAGAAAGGAAGCAATGAATATACATCAGAGCTCCCACCAGTAATGAGCACTTATCCAACTAGCTCTACAGATTCAACTGTGGATGTGAGTTCCATAATTGAAGGTTCGAGGGGAAACCAGCAGCAAAATCAGGGCAGCAAGGAAGTATACAGTTCTTTAAACAATGATTTGTCAAGCGAAGAGTCAAAAGTTCAGTCCAATTCCGTCAATGTATCGGAAGCGGGAGATCCTGCAGCAACTGTTGAGGATGTCATCTATGGGCAACAGCCGGAGAAGCACGTAGAACCATAAAGAGGAGCATGCTTTGTGAAGAAAATACTGTTTATAGGGGCCTGTGATAAATCTGAGCTATTAATGTACTGTGCCAAAATAATGTCCAAGGCAGCTTGGCATGTGTTGATCGTTGATGCCACGATGCAGCAGAGATACAGCTATATGATTCCGGAATTTGAGGCGAAGCAGATCATTACTGAATGTAACGGCTTTGATGTCGCCACGAACTTTTTTCCTTCTTGTACAGCTGGGGAGACAATCTATGAAGCCTTGAATACAGAATTACAGCAGGAACAGAAGAACTTGGGTACGTACGATTTTGTGTTAATTGATACCGACATCTCGTCATTTCTTAAGTCAGATTCGATTCGGAAGTGGGGAATGGTGGACCAGCATGTGCTTGTGTCAAATGCGGATCGGTACACCATTAGCTGTAATATAGCCATGTTGGAGATATATCTGGGAAAGATGCAGACGGAGCTCATACCCTTTACAGAGATACACTATCCGTTCGTGGAAACGATTGTCGATCCAGAGTATTTACGGTCTACCCTGTCTCATTTACCGATTACGTTTGAAGAGGAGCGCGAGTTTTTATTTTATCTGGATGAGCGGGAGGTGGCCCTGAAGAGTCAGATGCAATTCGAATCAGAGTTTCGATTAAAGTCCCTTTCTAGGGCAACCAAGCGCAATCTGCTCCATCTTCTGGGGATCTGGACAGAGGTTCCACCGAAGCAACTACAGGGAGCACTGAAATTAGCTGAGAGGGGAAGATAGGATGGCAATTATTACATTTTGGAGTCCTGATCGTGGGAGAGGTAACTCAGCAAATGCTGCAGCAGCAGGCACGCTGCTTGGACTGGAGTATGACCTGCGAACGTTAATGGTGCAGACTCAGCAACGCGGGGGAGATTTACAGGGAGCTTTCGCCAAATCCAAGGAGCTACAGCTCAAAAATTTTGTGAACACAGCTACTTTAGGCTTGGATGCCCTGGAGCGACTATTAAAAACGAAGCGACTCACTCCGGAAAGCATCAGCAATCACTCTATTTCTCTGGAACCTGGGAGACTGGATTTGCTGCTAGGAACTAACAAACAGAGTCGAGCTTATCAGGATCACTGTTATCGAGAAGAGCTTTCAAGAATGCTACCGTTGTTGTTTGAACAGGCTAATCTATATTATCAGGCGATCATACTAGATGTGTGCAGTGGATTTGAGAATCCAGTGACTAATCGGCTGTTGGAGCAGTCTGATCTGATCGTGATTAGTCTGGGTCAAGAGACAGATGGGATTGAGAGATGTATGCGTCCACAATTTTGGCCAGAATCACTTCAACATAAGCCTAAGCTTATTCTCCTGTCTCAATATGACAGTAGATCTAAATACAGCATGGTGAATCTAAAGCGTACGTATCGGATTCAAGGGCCGATCCTAACGGTACCTTATCTTTCAGCTTATCGGGATGCTATAAATGACAAGGATGTGCTGTCCTGGTTCCGGCGCACACGCCATGTCGGTAGACGTCATGATAGTTACTCATTTATCAGTGATGTACAGCGAATCACAGAAGAGATTTTAACTCAGGTAGGAGTCAATACAAATGTTAAAAGGATAGAGAGGGGAATATCGTAGTGACGTTTCTCATAAATGGCATCATCATTTGTGTGATTCTACTTACTTTGATCGTATGGTGCGTCTACCAATTAAGAAGATTGAATGCATACGCGGTTCCAGCCACAGCATTACCTCAGATGGAACGTGAAAAGTACAGCTTACAGGTGATGATTCAGTACATTAAAGATCAATTCAATGAATTGACTGGAGCCAACCTATACGATTTGGCACTAGATTTGGAGGATTTTAATCGTCATAAGCAAATGCGTACGGAATTGAAGGCAGCCTTGAAAGGCTGCAATAGTGGTGATCTTTATGACAAGCTGTACATCAAGGAGCTTATCTTTGATTTGCTCATTCGCGATTACGGACTGAACGAGCATAATGTGGATCAGATCATTCCATTTGGAGAGCCAGCACAGCTTACGGTTCAAGATCAGTTTGATATTTTGCTTCAATTGTATAAACAAAAGCATCAGTACAAAGCCCTCTCTCGCATGATTGATGAGTATCGGCTGGATGATCTCAAACAGGTCATTGAACATGGTGATACAGAATCCTACATCATTACAGCGGAGGAAATCAGGCACATATATCGGCAGAAGGTAAGAGGTAGCCTTAGCTTTGAGGACAAGCTACAGGTTATTACGCAAAGGATTTATCAGAGCTTCAAGGGATTTGGTGTTATTGATGAGATTCGCAACATGGATATTGACGGTATATCCGGGGGAGTGTCAGGTATTCCTTCGTCTATGAGGGATATTGAGGACGAAGAGGAGATGTTGATGACGATGCGAACTAATTCAGCACAGGATGCCACTCATTCGATCTGGATTATGTATCGTGGCAAAACGATCCATCTGTCCTTCCTGTCTTTTGGCAGTGAATTAGAACTGAAGCGAATCTGTCAGACGATCTACAAATGGAACAATCCAGGCCAGCTCACTGAGCAGAATGGTTATATTGTTAATGACATGAAGGATCATTCCCGCATTGTAGTAATGCGTCCTCCTTTCGCCGAGTCGTGGGTGTTTTTTAATCGAAAGTTCAATCTGTCATATACGAATCTGGAGCAGTTTCTACAACCTGAGGATGGAGAATCTGTCTGTAATGCAGACCTGCCTGCCGAATTGATTGCGCTCTTGATGAAGGGGGCGAGAGTTACAGCAGTTACTGGTGATCAGGGAACAGGGAAATCCACGCTAATGATGGCTATGACTCGGTACATTCATGGGTATCTGACACTGCGGGTACAGGAAATGGCTTTTGAGCTCCATCTGCGCAAGCTGTTTCCACAGCGTAATATTGTTTCTATTCGCGAGACAGCGGATATTACAGGCCAGAAAGGGATGGATATCCAGAAGAAGACGGATGGAGCTGTCAATATTATCGGTGAGGCAGCTACAGCAGAGCAAGTAACCTGGTTTTTGCAGGCGGGGACCGTTGCCAGCTTGTTTACCATTTTATCACACCATGCCAAGACGTTTCGGGATTTGGTCTACTCGCTTCGTAACTCGACTCTTCAGACAGGTCTATTTCGTAATGAGTCCATTGCCGAGCAGCAGGTAGTGAATGTATTGGATTTCGATATCCACTTGTTCAAGGATGCACGGGGGCGAAGATACATTGAGCGAATAACGGAATGTGTACCTTTATTGGATCAGCAGTCTTACCCGAATGAGCCGGAACAGGCTGCCATGGAGTTTTACAGACGTATGACCGATCGCAAGACTTTCGAGGGACGGGATATTATCGTATTTGAGAATGGTGGGTATGTTGCCAAGCATCCCATTTCGGAACACCAAACATCAGAAATGATGAAGCATATGAATGATGCGGATCGTGCCAAGCTGATTCATTTGATATCAGTCTATTGGGGGCAGTCTGCATGAAACTTTGGCTATTATTCGGGATGGCCCTGGGGGGCTTCATTATATTCATGCTGTTGTTTATTCTTCTTACGATCGGTAACCAACGAACTAGACAGAGGAATATCTTGCAGCAGCAGTTTGGCAGACGTGCTAGACAGCATCGTATTAATCTGCTCTATCAAAGAGCGTATGTACATTTTCAGAGAGTACCTCCTCTGCGCAGGTATATATGGAAAATTCGCAAACGCCTTGAAGTTCTAGATTCTTTTGATGAATACACGATTCGGCGTCAGACGATGAGAATAGCATTTACTACCTTGATCTCGACTACTGTACTGGTAATACTGTTCTGTCTAATCAGTCGGGATTTCATTACGATGTGTTTCATTTTGTTTGGAGCTGTCGTGGTGAATGGAATTATGATTACGACGTTCGTGAACCGTGTAGAGGATCGTCTACTGAAGCAGTCTGTTATTTTATTTGAAAATACACGACATCAGTTCCAGCGTACCAAGAATGTTGAGGAGGCCATTTATGAAGCTAGTCAGAGTGCTCCTCATGAGACAGCTGGCCACGGAGAACGCATTTATGAGATTTTAACAGCAGATGATCAGCAAAGGGCACTGGATATCTACTATGAAGTTGCGCCCAACAAATATTATAAAATGTTCACCGGCTTCTCTTATCTAGTCTCGGAGTATGGCGATCGAATCGTGAGGGACTCCTCTATGTACTTGAATGCAATTGCCAAGCTAATTCAGGACATTAACTATGACATTCTACGAAGAGATAGACTTAACTATCTTCTCAAGGGACTTTCCACGATCGCAGTGCTCTCGGTTCTGTTCATTCAACCTATTGAGGGCTGGGCGCGAAGGTATTTTCCAGTGATGAGTGACTTTTATACAAGTAAAATGGGCTTTTTTACAAAGGTGTTCTTCTTCCTCATAGTGCTATTATGCTACTCCATGATCAAGAAGCTGCTCGCTAACGATGAAGCCCGGTACATAGCCAAGTCTGAGCGTATGCTGTGGGAGAAGCTTCTTTATACCAAGATACTGCCACTACGATGGTTGGTGGATCGGATCATACCGCAGCGACATCAAAAAAAACACTTTAGACTTGTTCAACTAATCAAGAACGCAAATTCTTATCTAACGTTGGAATGGCTTTATGTACAGCGCATGTTACTCTGTCTGATCGTACTTGTTATGTCGGTAACGATGTTCGTGTACATGCATTCATTAGCTACACACAACGTACTATATGATCCACTGAGGGGTACGGGAGTGTTTGGAAGGTTGGGCCCCAATGAACTAAAGACTGCTCAGCAGAATACAGATTTTGATCGTGCCATAATTCGGACGCTGGCCCAAGGAACAGAGGTAACACCCGAAAGGTTAAGGACCTTAATCAGCACATTCACACAGACTAGTGAGCATGATACGAGAACAATTACAGCAGCTAATCGGATATATCACAAGTATATGGAGATCCAACAGGAATACTTCAAATGGTGGGAGCTACTCTTTACCCTGATCCTGGCAACAGCAGCTTATCACTGGCCCGTCTGGCTACTGCACTTTCAGAAAAAAGTACGTTACATGGAAATGCAGGATGAGGTGGATCAATTTCATACTATTATATCGATTTTGGCTCATTTCGAACGAATGGATGTTGAGACTGTTATGGAATGGATGGAGCGTTACAGTGTGATTTTCAAGGACCCGCTAAAGAATACGCTTAATATCTTCAGTAGTGGCCCAGAGGAGGCTTTGGAGAATTTAAAAGAAATCGTATCCTTTGAGGCATTTGGGAGAATCATCGAGAAGCTACAGCTGTCCGTTGAGAAAATTCCATTAAGGCAGGCATTTGATGATTTGGAGCTAACAAAGGAGTATTACTCGGAGAAACGAAAGGAGCATTTCAACAGATTAATTGAGGTGAAAGCATTTTGGGGAAGAGCACTGGGTCTTACCCCATCATTTTATCTGATTTTCTTGTATCTCGTTGTACCGATGGTGTATCTAAGCATTATGCAGACGGCAGATTCGTTTCAGCAAATTACGAGAATATCAGGAAGGTAGAGGCAGTTTGAATTGTGAATCATATGAAAAGGAGATAAGGACATGAGTACAGCAGCAAAAGCTATTTTAGGAGCCGCGGGATTATTTCTAGCTATCGCTCTCATTACGCTAAGTGTAACGTTGTTTGGTACAGCGCAGGAGGGTGCGAAGCAAGCACAAACGGAGTTTTCCGCCATTCAGACAGAGCTATCGGGTCAGTCCTATGCTGGTTATGATAATACCATTTTGACAGGTAGTCAGGTGGTGAACACGATCCGCAAATATTCGAATAAAGAGGATTTTTCGGTGAAGGTAATTACTAATAAAAATTCGGGAGGTACGTCTTATACAAAAGGGAACATTGGTGGAACGACGAAGCCAACCTCCAATGAATATGTGAATCCATCTGGTCAATTTGAAGGTACGATTGAACGGGATGTCAACAATGTCGTGACAGGAATTGTATTTAAGCAGAGATAGCATTCAAGCTGGACTTAGGATGGGATCGGGAGCATGAACGTAGTAGGAAGAATGTTATTCATGTCATTTAGCGTAGGGTTATTTATTACGGCAATCACAGTGGCGATATCATTGAATAGTCAAAGTCAGGCTGCTTTGGCTACGGTGGACGAAGCTATAACCATAAGGGATAGAGACTTGATCATGAGTCCTGCCTTAGAGGGAGACGAGGTTGTGTATGGCACCATAGTTCTCCAGTCTATATTTCAGATTGCTGAGATTGATGCGGATATTATAGTGGATGGGTATCTCTTTCAAAAAGATGCTGACATCCATGAGGCAAATGTCGGTATGATCTCAATGGAATCGGACTATGGCATAGAGTATTTCAGGAATAATCAAGGAAAGCTCGAACGCGTTGTTTTCCGCAAAAGGTAGGGATGGTTGAAGATGGCCAAATACGTACTTTATCCTTTTGTATTTATGGTCGCTTGTGGTCTGCTGTATATTTATCCGATGCAATCAGCCTTTGAGCAGCAGGATCAAATTGCTTATAACATGGCTTATCAGGCAACGACCAACTTTGTGGATGCAGTCCGCAATAAAGGATATATCTCTCCGATCATGTATAACGATTTTGTCAGGGAACTGGGAACCTCGAATCTGTATGATATCCAGCTTGAACATAAGGCCAAGCAATATCATCCGATATACTCAGATCCGGAAGATCCAGACTCCTTCACAGGACAGACTGACGTATTCTATGACGGGAAATATACCAAGGAGGTAATGGCTACGTTATTTCCTGAAGGGATGACCTCAGATAGAAGTGAAAGTCGCAAGTACTATATGAGAACTGGGGATTTCTTTTCCGTGACCGTAAGGAATACGAATACGACGAAGGCTACGCTGATCCGAGATTTTCTGACGGGCAGTGAATCCATGGGTTATAACAGGATCTATATTCCGTATGGAGGCATGATCTTGAATGAAGATTTTTAGCTGGGCTGTGGTGTTTATCATGATCGTGTTCCCTCTGTTCTTTAAGAATGACCTAAGAGTTATGGAACAGGAGCGCACGCAGGAAACTATGGTCATGTATAACGGAGCTTTTCAGGCGGCTGTGCAGGATGCTGCTTTTGCACTGCAGATGAATGAGAATCAGAACCAGGAAAGTAATTACGGTTCACTGAAGAAAATTCGAGCCAATAAGGAGTTGGCTGTAGAAGCTTTCTACGAAACTTTATTTCATAATACTGGTATTGCAGATGATGCCATAGCGCAAGGTGTCTTGAAAGCTTATATTCCTCTATTAGCTATTATTGACTACGACGGGATCTGGGTGTATACGAATGAATCGTTCCGCAATGAAAGAGGAGAGCTGGAGAACCGGCAGGTGTGGAAATCGAAAAAAGCATACACATATCTGGATGAGCAAGGCAATAGCATTGCTTTCACGCTGGACGACTATATCTATGCCTATAATTCTCACAATCAACAGTGGGTTGAGGGAACGAGAGAGGAAGTCGCTGCTGAAGTGGATTATAATATCTCACTGGTAAATGACCCAGAAGCCTTCGAAGCTGTTCGTAGGCAAACGATAATAGATACGTTACAGCGGAATGTGGAGCATACGATCAATTCATATAACCAGCATGCCAGTCGAGTGGGGATTAGTTACAGGTTCATGTTGCCTGTTATTTCTCAGGAGGAATGGAATAACACCATCAATGATGTTGGCGTGCTCTCCTTCATACAAGGTGTTCCGGTTGGGATGAACTACTATAACAGCTATGCGCTGGGAGGAGGCAGACTAATCAAGTCACCGGTAATATACGGATACGAGCAGGATGGTCAGAAATTATACTATCGGGAGTCAGATCATTTTGGTGGCAAAATTCTGGAGAAATTCAGTAGTGAGCGTGATGCGGCTCAAGCGGGCTATTATCCTGGGAGACGGGGATTGAAATAAATTTACAATAAATGGATAAAAATATTGGTTAAATAAGGAAAGAGGGTTAAACTAGATTTAGTGATAAAAAAAGTGAGAAAAAGGGGATTTATACAAATGAAAAAACTAGCTCTAGCCGTGTTTGCAGGTATTACATTTATCTCTGCAGTAACTGCCTTAGTGGGTACATCAAACATTGTAGTAGCTGCTGCCGCCTTCAAGGATGTGTCAAGCAATCATTGGGCCAAAGCTTCAATAGATGCTGCAGTTAACAAGGGATACTTGAAAGGGTACTCGGATGGTACTTTTCGTCCCAACGCCCCTGTGACACGTGCGGAGTTTGCCGCAATTTTGTCCCGTATCTCCACAAATCAGGTTGTAGATGGTAAGGGTAGCTTTGCGGATTTGAAAGGGAATTGGAGTGAGCAGGAGGTTACTAAAGCGTTAGGTATGGGCTTTATGTCACCTTCTGATTACCCTGGAGGCTTCAAACCTTCAACACAACTGACTCGCCGTGAGATGGCGAAGTGGATGGCGTCAGGCTTGGCTTCCGCGCAAGAGGATTTTCACAAAGCATTAGAAGACACCAAGGATACGCTGGTGCCTGTTGCTGAGTATTACAAGGGTGGCTTGGACAAGGTGGATTATCCGTATGTATCTGTAGCACTTGGTACAGGTCTTATGAATGGTTATGAGGATGGTTCTTTTGGAACCGCGAAGACAACGACACGTGCTGAAGTGGCAGCGATTTTGAGCCGCTATGAAGAAGTGCAGAAGAAAGAAGCGAGTAGCTTCCGCGACTTAAATGAAATGCGTGAAGTAGGCCTGACTGGAACGAATCTGACGTCGGCTACTGACTATGAGTATGTGACTATTAAAGCAACAGGGGTAGTAGCTGATTTCAATCAAGTCCGTGATCAAGCATTTAAGCTGCGTAACAACCTGGGAACCCAGATCCTCCATCGGATGATCGTAGTAGATGCGACAACGGATAAAAAGCCTAAGAATTTGTATGGGAAGATGTTTATTGATGAGAAATATAGTAGGGTTATTAATTCGGATAGATACATTGTTTTTCTTGAAGCTACGGTTATTCCTGATGGAGATAATTTGGATAATTTGTCCTTTACTAATGCAACAGGAAGCCATTTTTTGAGTGCACGTAATTTTAGTAGTGGGACCGCAAAAAAATATAGAATAAACGCTCTTCCTCAAGACGATTTCGCTACTTCAGGATTCTTTAAAATGGGGAAATCTCAAAGGTTTTGGATGCAAACTACAATTGGAAGAAATTACGATTCAACACGTGGCTCTGAAGAGATTTACGTTAATGATAAAGTTTCGTTATTCTACGCTCCAAAAAAGTAATGCTAGAAAGGGGTTCGCTGTTGATCAAAATAATAACTGGGGTCGTTTTCTTTAGCCTTATTATAACTGCTAGTTGTTTTATTACAAGTAGTGCTAGTGCAAATCAAATTACTGTAGTTAGCGGGTCTTTAGATGATCAAGCGCCATTGAAAACCCCGTATGTTACTCCATTAGGACCTGTGAGGCATCAAAAGCATGTTGTTCCTGTTGTCGGTATAAAGGATGCTAACCCCGGAGTTTATTGGGTACAAAGAGACGATGGTAAGTGGTCTGCTACCTCACATCGTGCTTCTGGGGGGAAAGTAACTGTAGATAATATTGGTACTAATTCTGATCCTTGGCCAGGTGTTGGTGAGGTAACTGATAAAATCGATATGAACAAAAATGTATATAAACCGTTTGGCTACAAGGACTTTTTTGAACAGCCATACTCGCCAGATCAGGTTAGCAATGCTCATATTGCAAAAGCAATGACAACAAGTAGACAAGGTACAGATTCTCTAATAACCGATCTTAAAATAGTAGACCTTTACTTTGTACTTATTATTTCTCTTTCAGGAGAGAGTGGATCTGGTATTCAGGATGGAAGTTCGCTATATGAACAAGATTACAACAAAGATCAATTTAACAACGGCAATCTTTCGAAAAGACCAGGTGGCTACCCTAAAAAGACAGCCATGTACTACACCCCAGTCGACCTCGAATGGAGAGGTACCATCGTCGAGCACAAAAAGATTCAGGTCACGGGGAAACAACAGCTTGCCATTGACGAACAAGCTCAATTCACCGCTGAGGTGGCTACACAGGCACCGGGTCAAACGAGCTTCGGGCATTGGTTCGATGTGACAACTCGTAATAGTGAAACTGATAAGACGGAATGGAAATCAGATAACAGCAATATCGCTACTGTCGATCCGCAGACAGGCATGGTCACGGCTAAAGCTAAAGGTACCACTAAAGTTACGGCAACCTGGAAAAGTGATGTTTACTGGCTCACCTCTTCAATAGTTGTGGCTGTAGATGGAGAAGAATTGCCCGAGCCGGAGCAGGAGCCGGGAGTTGTATGCACTAATCCTGCTTCAGCAGGTGCACAGACAGGTAGTCTCATGAATGGCAGTGCTGTAGGCAAAATTAAGGCCGATGAACGTGACGGTGAAAAATTTGAAGTGGCCAAAGGGATTCCGACCAGTGAAAGTCTATATGGTGTTGTTCAGGCGCGGCAGTATCTGTACAACAACAAATTTGAAAAATTCACGGGTACATGTACCTTTACGGTTCCTGTTTCCAAGACATATAACCTGAAATGGAAAGAGGAGGAGGAGCGGGAGCGGCCTGATGGCACATCACGTACGGTCACTGTAAATAAATCCAGCAGTGTTACCGTGAATCCACATTATGATATCGTTCGTCCATATTCGTACTGGACTATTCCAGAAATGCAAGCTTTCAAAATCGACAATGCGAAGCTTAAAAACTATGCTTTTGAAGGCGGAGAAATTGTGATTCAGCCAGGAAGTAGCTATGACAGTCCATCCATGATGCTGGAGACGGATGTAGAACATCTCGAATATCCGGACATTGTAACGGCCCGCGCCCCAAGTCAAACCATTGATGGTGGCCGTAGTGAGCCAGATGTACCGGACCAAAACCTAAAATCCTTTGCAGAGGCTGCCACCCCACAGCTGAATGTACGAAATGATGCTTTGGAGTTTAATGGTCATACCATTATGGACGGTGCGATCGTTCAAACGAATGGGCCCGCGCCAGGCCGAATTCCAACGCCTCTAAGCATTGACGATAACACTTTATTTAAGCCATATAATATGATTCCAAAGGTGAAAGTGAATCAAGCAGATAATGCTTCCACAGGAACAATTACCTATTTGCCACTGGAGGGGAGTTTGGGGGAGCCAACTAATCAGGAACAGCCTATTGGAAATCTTAACTCCGTAACGGTCCATACCCCTGTCGTCATGTATCCGGCCATTACGGACGATAAGGCGTTTAATCAACGGGTATCACCAACGTCTTGGCGTGCAGCACTCATTTTGGATCGACCATTTACAGTGACAATGCCAACAAGTGGTGTGCACCGAGATATTCGCGGCTTTGGCCATCGGGATTATGCAAAATATACAGCGTATAAGCAGGTACTATTTGAATTTGATGTGTACAACGAGGATAAGAACAAGTATATCCCGAAAAATACGTGGATTGATATTCCAATTGCTCAATTGAATACGACATTTCGCATGCCAACATGGGTAGATGAAGGCAACTATACTGTCCATTTTCGTTCTATGGCGGAGAATGCACCTGCTGAATTCACTTGGCAGAGTATGGCGAATACTGACTTGAATCATCATGCGGCGATTAATACGATTCCTGTACAAGTCATTGGTCGGCTGTACGATTTTAAAATTACAGACATTGCTGATTACGATTGGGAGACCGTCTTCCGTGCTAAAAAGGGGAGTACTAAGCCTACAGGAGCAGCATATTGGGGGGGTACGAGCTCTATTGATGGCGCAATACGCGGTAACACCTTTCCTTATGTCTTACCGATAAGACCAGGCAGTCACCCGAGTACAGGATATAAAAATGTAGCGATTAAGACAGGCTATCATTTCAAATTCGATTTCAAGACGAAAGGGAATATGTTCGGTGCTAATGACCGAGTGAAGATCTTACCTACCTTCTACTTCGTCAATAAGGATGGAAGTGGTCGTCAGAAAGTGGATCTATATTACCACAATCAGACGACAGGTCAAAAATTCGTCAAAATCGGATCTGCTCAGGACACCGCGCAGCGTAGCATCATTCTTAGTGATCGTTTACGGAATGTACCTGCCGAGGATATCAGCAATACAGCTAAATTCGTCGCGACCTATGGTAATGTGAAATTTGAGCAGCAAGCAAAGCAAAAGACCGTGATTGGTGGGTATAGTCAGCTGAATTTGACGCAGCATGTTCGCACCTTGATCGGATCAACACAACAAGTGCCTGAAACGGTGGACAAAGGTCGTATGCTAGCTGCCGAACAGCAGTGGTATGGTGAATATAGTTTGCCTGCAGCTCCATATGTGGTGCCTGCTGGATTCAGTATTTCGGAATACGGACGAACCCATAAGCTGACTGATAAATCACCCATTTTCTTGCAAAACGGTTATATCGTGGTCAACTTCAACATCGAGACGTATCGCGCTGGAGAGGATCAGCCATACCTTCGATATTACCGCCTTCAAGGAGCGGCTACGCCATTGGACAACCAGTGGAAGTTAGAAGGGTACAGTAAAGTAGCTAAGGATCGCTATGGTAACTCCTTTGACGCTCCAGATGGAGATATAGCTTACTACCATGGAGACTTATCCAGCTATGATGACTTCAGTTCCAACGTAACGCATTAATAGTAAAGGAGGAACTTTATGAAGGGATTTAAGCTCATGTTGACCGTGATTCTCCTCTCTGGCATATTCACGCCGTACTTTAATAAAGCGCACAGTGCAGATCGAAGTCGCAATGAAGCAGTAATCAACATGGTTTTATTTCATTCCAATGACTCGGACTCCAGTCAGACTAAGATCGAACTTGATCCAGTTGAAGCTCTGGAAGAATCTCAACTCATTAGAGAAAATTCATATAACAACGATTTAATTACGTTTTCTAATACGAGCAGATTAACGGATCAAATCCCCCCTGATATGCCTAATATCAGTGTGAATTACGTGAATTGGGAAAGTGATGACATCCGTGTCATGATTCAGCATGGCTACGACACAGGTGGCAGTGGTGTTGAGAGGAGTCAATATCGTGTGGATGAGCGGGAATGGCAGGATTATTCTGGTCCATTCACTCTAAAGGCTCAGGATCGAGCTCAGGTTCTAACGGCTCGGACCATTGACCGAGCCGGACATATCAGTCAACTTACTCATGCGGGCCTGCAGATCGAGCGTACTCGTCCTGCGGCACCTGAGATCACGCTTAGTTCAACGGATTATACGAAGGAGGCCGTGGTGATTCAGTTAACGGGTCCCAAGGCAGGAGAAGAGAAGGTACAGTATCGTATTGGAGAAATGGGGGTGTGGATGGACTACACCAGGCCATTTCAGTTTGAAGCCTCAGGACGCACGACCGTGTATGCACGAGCGCTTAGTATCCAGGCAATACCGAGTGATGTAGTATCAGCGGATGTTAAGATTGAGCCTGTATCGGCCATCGTCACGGGAGCCGTGGACATGCTTACTGTTGAACAATGGGAGCGGAAGGGAGAGGTAGAAGCCAAACCGATATTCTCCTTTGTGAAGGAATTTATCCAACAGTTCCAGTACTGGGCCGTAGATATACAGAAACGGTTAGACAGTCGAATGAAAGTGAAGCTTCAGCAGCCGACAATTATTCTTCGCACGAAGGGATATTGGAGATTAAAGAGGGAAGCTATTAAAGTTTCTGGAAGAAGACGGAATAAGTACAAAAATAATCATTTTTTAGCATCTCGTCTTCAACGAATTAGTGTTTTTCTGGCAGCAGTTGTCTTGCTACAAAGCTTTGGTATAGTCATCGCACCTCTCAAAACCTATGCGGCAGCGCATATGTATAACTTTAATCGATTTGAAGCTGTGGCTACTCCATATGGGCCTTGGACAAATCATTTTGGTGGGGATCCCAAAGCTGATGGGGGTACAGAAGGAACTCTAATTGATTGGCACATTAAAGCAGTAATGTATCAGAATGCTAGATTTGATAGCGCTAGTGGGGAATATGTGCTATACGGTAACAAGACAACGATGGAAATTCGAACGGCGAATACTAACACAAATGATTACGATATTAGGGATTATCCCTATGTCGCATCTATTAGTAGTGAAAATCGGCAAAATCCTGGATACGAGGCCAGAGAAATGCCTCAAAAAACACTGAGAGTTGCGCGGTACTCCTCTTACGATCAGAGTGAGAGGGAGGCACGATTTACCTTTAATGATTATACAGCAATACCAAGTGGGTATAATTACAGCCCTGGCAACTTTGTAACAACAGTGCAAGCTGCAGATGGCGCTTATCCAGACCATGGAAGGGCAGCGGATGGCTACTTTTACGTTAAGGGTAGTGTAGTCAATGCTGTCCCTTTCATAGCAATTACTAGTGCTGGTACACACTATATCTCTGTAGCTAATGGATATAATACGATTACCATTTCTGGAACAGCCAACGACACGGATGGTGATAGGTTGACCATTATGGGGAATCTAGGCGGTGTGACAAAATCCACTACAATCTATCCGGGGGTGTGGTCCTTAACGTGGTCTGGTTCGGAGTTGACGGAAGGAATAACTTCCATGAATGTCAACGTCAGTGATGGATATGGAGGGACAGCTTCCGCTTGGTATTCTGGAAGCTTTATCGTCGATAAGACCGCACCAACAGCACCAACAATCACGATGGATCGTAGTGGCTGGTACAACGGAAATAAGATGATAACAATCACGCATGGTTCTGATAGTCAAAGTGGCGTTCAAAAGTCGCAGTTACAAATCGGTACTGGCGGATGGACAGACTATACAGCCCCATTCACTGTGAATGAGCGGATAACGGTGAATGCTCGAACCATCGACAAAGCCGGGAATATAAGTGCTATTTCTAGTCTGGATACCCAGATCGATAAGATTCCACCGCAGAAGCCAACTCTTGTGCACGGAGGCGGATCCGATTGGCAGAGTAGGGACACCACTATCAACATTACACATGGCATAGATTCAGGTGGTAGTGAAATTAAAGAGACGCAATATCGGATTAATACGGGTAACTGGGAAACCTACACCACTCCGATCCTCCTTAGTGAGGAGGGTCAAACGGTATATGCCCGGACGTGGGATCATGCAGGTAATGTAAGCAGCGAAGCTTCATCGGAAGCGAAAATCGATATAACGCCTCCAACTTCGCCAATCATTGAAAAAAATACGACTGGTGATACAACGGGAAATGTTGAATTTTCAATCTTACCTGGAACAGACACGGTGAGTGGTGTGAAGATGACAGAGTATAAAGTGGGGGCCACTTCTGTTTGGCAGACCTATTCAGGACCGATTACCGTTACTGAAGAAGGCGAGCATCAGATATTTGCGCGTAGTACTGATTTTGCAGGTAATCATAGCAGCATTACAAACGGTACGATAGTCATTGATAGAACAGCACCAACTGTTCCAAGTATCAGCTTGTCCACGAACAGCCACACAAGAGAGAGCGTTCAGTTTAAGATCTCAGGTTCTGTGGACACAAGAGGCTTCCGGTACGAGTATAAGCTTGGAAATGGGATTTACATGTCTGGGGAACAAGGGGAAGTTATTGAGGACGGAATAACGGTTATAACTGCACGTGCAGTAGATGAGGCTGGCAACATCAGTGCGGAGACGACTACGAGGGTGCGCATCGATAAAACCGATCCAGTCATTCATATTAGCCCATCACAGCGTGGATGGTCACAAGAGATGATTAAAGCTACCATTCAGTATCAAGATCATGGTTCAGGCATCAATCCAGACCGGCGCTATTATCGAGTTACTTCTTCTCCGCAAGAACCTGACAGCTGGGAGCTAGCAAGCAGCAACAGCTTCCAGCTGAATGTTACGCAAGAAGGTATATGGTACATCCATGCCAAAGTAGAGGATAACGTAGGGAACAGTACGGTAGCAAGTTCTTCAGCGTTGCACTTGCAGCAACCACCTATAGCACCAGAGCTTGCCGTGCAATCTATCAGCCTCAATCAAGCTTCCCTTCAGTGGACGCTTCCTAGCGGAAAGAGCTATACAGACGGGTATGAGTACACATTGCGTAATCTTACCAATGGACAGACCGTGAATGTCATATATCCTGGGGATTGGGCGGTAGATCATTCCTTGTCCCCGGGTACGAGCTATGAGTATGAGCTAACGGTTAGAAATCACGTGGGTGAAGCAGTAAGCCATCCAGTGCGTCTACTTACTTTACCAGCAGCTCCAAGGAATCTGTCTTTATATCCTGTAGAACGAGAGGCTGGACATATCACAGTCAGCTTTGATGCAGTAAAGTCAGCTGATAGTTATAGAATTGTAGCCTTTAACATGGATTCTCAGCAAGACGTATATAATCAAACGGTAACCACTAGCGTATATCAACCGATCGTGAACATACAGCCGGACACAGTCTACAATGTTACGGTGTCGGCAATCAATGCTACTGGAGAGGGCCCCACCACAAGTCAATCGATTTTATCGCTCCCAGACGCTCCTGATGGGTTCAAATCGGTTTCGATTGGCGAAAATTCCGTGGACCTAACTTGGCATAATGTGACAACGGCAACTTACTATGCACTGGATCGTAATAATGCACCTGTCACAGAATCTGTATATGAAGCATTTTCAGATATAGGATTGTCCTCTGGAACGGCGTACAACTATCGTCTCTCAGCCATTAATACTACGGGTCCGGGTGCGTACAGTCACATGAATGTGCTCACCTTGCCGGGGATGGTAGATAACTTAACTGTAGTCGAAGCTCGGCGTAATGAGCTGTTGATTGCCTGGAATCAGGTTCGAGGAGCATCCGGCTACCGAATGGTGGTCAATGGCGTGCAAGAATACGTATTTGGGGAACATGAGCTTCAAGCAACGATTCCGAACCTACCCGCTGGTACATTAGCGAACATAAGTATCCGGTCACTGAATAGTAGCGGACTAAGTGTAACAAGCTCGACATACGGCCTTACACTGCCAGATCAGCTTGGTGATCTAAACGTAAGTGATATTAAGGAGAACTCAGCTGTGATTAGCTGGGCACCCGTTCATGGAGCTACAACCTATGAGATCAGTGTGAATGATCGTAAATATACGGTTTCGGGCACCCATTTTGTTGTTCGAGGATTAACCGGAGGAACTACGTATCATTTTCAAATAAATGCTGGGAATACGTCTGGATTCGGAGAGAGTTTAAAGGGAAGTTTTATTACACAACCAACACAGGTCGTGGGTTTTACCGCAGAAAATCCAGAAGACCGATCGTTCACATTGACATGGGAGCCTGTTAAAGGTGCAACAAAGTACATCGTTTACCAAGGGAAAGAGGAGCTTGGCGTTGTGAGCGAGGCACGCATGTCAGTCTTGAAACTTGAACCTGGAACTAACTATACGTATAAGGTCATTGCTATAAATGAGTCAGGTAACGGGTTACCAGGGGAATTCTACTGGAGGACATATCCGAGCCCTGTAAAGCAGAACGATGTATGGATGAATGACATTACAACGTCAAGGGCTACCGCACAATGGAATCAGATATCCGGAGCGGATTATTACCAGGTGTACTTAGATGGAAAGCTGTTAGGCGACACGACGGACTTGACATACTCTTTTGAAGGCTTTGACAGTTCAGAGCGTCATGTCGTCAGCGTTGAGCCTGTCAATAGCAGTGGCAATAGCAAGCCTTATGAGGTTAGCTTTGAAACCTTGCCCGACAGTGAATTTACAGTTGAGGTGGAATCCAAGCACACTTCTATTACGATAACAGTCGGAAAAACAAAACCTAACGATACGATTGTCATTGTGTATAAAGGGATGGTCATTTACAAAGGCAGAGATCCTGTGTTTGTATGGGAGCCACTGAAGGGCGGAACAAGTTACGAGCTGGACATCTGGACGGAGAACAGCCAAGGGGATAAGAGTTTAACACAGAATATTAAGGAACGTACCAAGTCCAGTGCTAAGACATTTACTCCTATGACAGCTACCACTGAGATGATTAAGGAAGACAATGTTATAAATGCTGGATCACAAATTAAAGATTCACTAGTTACCATACCAGCCCCAAAGGGAGATTTAGGGGATAAGAGTAGCAATTTTTCTGGTTCAGGATTTAAAGACATCGGGCGTACTTTCAATCGTGCCAAAATACAAGAACTAGCTGACCGAGGTATTGTAAAAGGAACTTCTGACAGGACGTACGAGCCGGAACGGGGGGTCACCCGAGCAGAATTTACAGCTATATTAGTTCGTGCCCTACAGTTGCCTGAAGAGGATACGACATTAACGTTTAAAGATATCCAGCCTACTGAGTGGTATATTCCAGCGTTGAAATCGGCAATTAAGCATGTGGTAGCACGGGGTTTTTCGGATTATGTATTTGCTCCTGATCAATTGATTTCAAGGGAACAGGCCTCTAAAATGCTTGGGAATGTCACTGAGCAAGACGGAACGGCAGGGGGAAAAGAGCGATATAATGATGAGCTTCTAATAGCAGGGTGGGCCCGAGAAGAAGTACTGGGACTCACACAACTCTCATTGCTTCAGGGCTATCCAGACGGAACTTTTCGTCCAAAGCATTACGTGACTCGGGCAGAGGCAGCCGAGATGATCTATAATTTACTGTATTATTGGACTGAGACGTAGAGGGTACCCCACATCACTTTACAATTTTCAATGTGTTATGATACGATTACATCATCTTCCAATTCGGATCAAGATTTGAATTTAACTAGCTCTACAATAAAATGTGAAGCAGTATATAGTCATTCATGATCTAGTTATAAGAGTTTGATCATTTAGTTAATAAGCGTTGTTAAAAGGGAATATCATGTATTCTCCTAACTACTCGTTATTGATCTGTAGCTAAAACGAATAATTAAAAAGACAACACTAGGGGAGCCGAGCAACTGGCTGAGATGGAACAATTGTGTTCCGGACCCTTTGCACCTGATCTGGATTATGCCAGCGTAGGGAAGTGGTGATAAATGGATGCATTTAGACAGCTTTACTTGAGCTTACTTTTGTATAAGCTGCGGTTCTGTGCGTATTGGCTTTGGGTCTCACGGGTATACGCATCGGCTTGTCTATTGTATATCATTGAGCTTATTTCACCACTTTCCTTCTGGAAAGTGGTTTTTTGTTTTCCCTTTACTTTCATATTTGTTTACTGCTCGGGACTAGTACTTTGGAATGTGAAAGGGGCAATTATTGATAGAAGTATATGCCATTACATAGGGGAAAGGGGGCATGAAGCTATTGGGGGTAAGTTTTGGTTGTTAATATTTTGAATAGGAGGAGATATAAACATGAGGCTAAAAATTAATGGGCAAGACATGACGTTCGGAGCACATATTAATCGGGTTGATAAGCTGCTGAGCGAGCTCGATTTACAGGTGAAGACTGTTGTAGTAGAGCTCAATCGGAGAATTTTGGTGCGGGATATGCATCATCAAGCAGTATTGTGTGACGGAGATCGAATAGAGATTGTCCATTTTGTAGGCGGTGGTTAAACGTGTTGCACATAATAATCAAACAAAGTAGCTCCTGATTACTGCTGGATACAGGTATTTGTATATCTGGATGTACACAAACACGTGTTTGAAGCATCTAAAGGTGAAAGTGTGGCATTAATTGTACGATAATTGAAACTGAAGCAGAGGGGATTTATCAAGACATACTGACCTGTAAGTGTTATGGGCTGTCACGAAATATTTCAGGGATTCCATATGAAAGGACGCAACAATTGCACAGCTCCCCCGGTATCCGGATTGTATGATATGATTAAGTGTAGAATTGATCAGTCATTCGTCTGCATTAACCTTATCTTGCATACCGTCATCTGTTCCTCTCCGCTGTAGCATAAGGACAAAAGTACGGACAAAAATAAGGACAAAATGGGGCCAGTTATCGCGCTCCACTTCGCGCTCCTTACTGTTATCAAGAGTTCGCTGGTTCCTTAACAATAGTAGAGTCAATGAGTAGACTTGTGAGAGTAGAACCAATGAGTAGAACCAATGAGTGAACCAGTGAGTAGAACTGAGGAGCAGATCCAATTAAGCTCCGTTGTTCACAGGGGTAGACACGGATCTAAGCTAGCAATGATTATGATCAAGCCACAAGCTGTGGCAAGCAGCCCATCGGAAGGAATGGTATGTACGTGAGTGAATCAGCAGAACCAAGTGAAATTCAAGACCACCAAGACCACCAAGACCACAAGCAGACTGACAGCGCTTATGATATGGAACGGTACTCAAGACAAATCCGTTTTGCTCCGTTCGGGAGTGAGGGCCAGCGGCGTCTATCAACGTCGCATGCACTTATCATTGGTGCGGGTGCCCTGGGTACAGGGATAGCGGAAACCCTTGTCCGCTCAGGCATTGGTACCTTAACGATTGCAGATCGTGATTATGTCGAATGGAGTAATTTACAGCGTCAGCAGCTGTACGATGAGAATGATGCGATCTCACGAACGCCAAAGGCGATTGCTGCTCTTAATAGACTTTCTGCCATCAATTCCTCGGTGAAGATCCATGCTCACGTGCTGGATGTGAATGTGGAGGAACTGGAAGAGCTTATTGCTGGCGCAGACATCATCATGGATGCGACCGATAATTTTGATACAAGATTACTGATAAACGATATTGCCTGTAAGTATGGCATCCCTTGGATCTATGGTGGATGTGTGGGAAGCTACGGTATTACTTATACATTTATACCAGGGAAAACGCCTTGTCTGAACTGCCTGCTGGGTAGTGTTCCACTTGGTGGAGATACATGCGATACGTCTGGTATTTTGCCACAAGCCGTACAACTCGTGACAGCGCATCAGACCTCTGAAGCTCTGAAGCTGCTCAGCGGGCATGAAGATGTACTACGAGACAAGCTACTCTCATTTGATGTTTGGCGAAATGAGCATGTAGCGATTGGGGTCAATAATGCAAAAAAAGCGGATTGTCCATCCTGTGGACCAGCCCCGCGTTATCCTTATCTGGATGCAGCCAACCGACAAAAGACAGACGTGCTATGCGGGAGAGATACAGTTCAGATCAGACCTTCGCGCAAGCTACAGATTTCGCTCAAGGATATGGCTGAGCAATTGGAGAAAGCGGGTGGAGGACAAGTAACATTGAACCCGTTTCTGCTATCACTGGATCTTGGAGAGAATCGAATTGTGCTGTTCCCGGATGGCCGTGCACTGATTCATGGCACCAAGGATATTGCGCGAGCTAGAAGTCTCTATCACCGATATTTTGGTTAAGCCTAGCGCTCCCTGAATGTCCAACAATGAATCTACCCATACTGATGACGAGCTTTCCTTTGGAGTATAGAGACGGGCTTGTGTTTAAACGAAGGAAGGCTCAGATTGAGCAAACGGGTGAGAGTATTGGAGGACATGATCCTGATCCTGAGTGAAGAGGATAAAATGGAGATTATACTGGCGCTCACAGCGGATGGGTATAAAGTGAGATCTATACATCATCGTGAAGAGGCTGTAGAGTGGCTGCAAGCAATGAGTACGGATATCATGCTGATGGAGGTTAAGGGAAGGTTATCTTTGGAGAGTCTGCCACAGGATATTTTAACTGCGCTGAGGATGTGCGCTCCGCACATTCCCGTAATTTTCCTGCTAGATCGCTACGACCCTGAAAATGTAGTTGCCAGCTTCGAGGCTGGTGCCAAGGACGTAGTTCATGTTGCAGAGGATACCTCAATTGTCCTGGCAAGAGTAAGAAATGTATTACGCTGTACCCGCCCGAGGCATCGTATGCAGAGTGAGCTGGAGATCGGGGATATGATTATTCACCAGGAAATTAGACAAGTGTGGCGTGCTGGGATTGCAGTGGAGCTTACGCCCAAGGAATTTGATCTGTTGCTGTATCTTGCTTTGCAAGTGAATAGGGTATGCAGTCGTCGCGAAATCCTTCGACATGTATGGGAACATGACTATATCTCTGATACGAATGTGGTGGACGTCTACATAAGACATTTGAGGAAGAAGCTGGATCGCGGTCATAGGCAAAAGCTAATTCGCACCAAGCGCGGGATAGGCTATTATATTGCTCAGCCCGAATGAGTACAAGCTTATTTGTGAAGAACTAACGCAAATTCATGATTATAGAAAAAGTGCTCGCATTGGCTGTTGGCAGCCATGCAGAGCACTTTGTTTTTGGTGGATATTCGGACTAAGTTGTTCTGTACTACTTACTATAATGCATTAGGGCGGACTAAAGTACGCGACGAGCCTTCAGATAGGTTTTCTTCCATGTACCGGAGTTCAGATCGGAGATCGTCACACCTGGCTTGCCGTAGGTATGAAGTATTTTGCCATTGCCTGCATACACTGCGACGTGAGTTACATTTTTCCCGGTGGCACGACTGCCACTGGAGAAGAATACCAGGTCTCCTTTGCGCAGATTAGACTTGGATACCGCTTTGCCTTCTTTGGATTGAGCAGCCGATGTTCTTGGCAGATCAACCCCGTACTTTTCAAAAATATGTTGCATAAACGAGGAACAATCGAAAACTCTGGTTGTTTTTGTGGAAGCACCGAAATCATAAGGAGTTCCCATGTATTTTTTTCCGTAATTTAATAGGCTGTCGGCAGTGGACTGGCTTGTAGCTGTTGCGGCTTGAACCGGCTGTGCGTCATATATAGCAACGGCACCGAGGCCGATGGAGACTGCAAATCCAACAGTTGCAATTTTCTTAAACATTGGTTGTAAATTCATGATGTGTGTACCTCCAAGAAATGTGTAGTCATTCATGCGAGATGAATGCTTGTCCGCTTTCCTGGAATGAGTATAACAGTTTTGTAACTTCCTAAAAGTTGGATGAAGGCATGAAAAGCTACTCGCACAGCGTTTTTGTAGCTTTTATGAAAAAATGATTAAAATTATGACATAAAACAAATATTAGGGTTTATGAAAAGTAAAAAAAGAGAAGAAACCTTTATATATCAAGGTTCTTCTCCTCTTTTTTTGATCTCTAGCGGCATGGATCGTGGGTTGTTTAGATTACAAAGTTGTTACTTTGTATTTCGAGTTTTTTAATCTCTTTTAATTAAATTGTGAGGGGGAAATGCTCTGGCAAACTGGATTTGCTATCGAAATGGAGCTTCTATTAAAATGGAGTTTCTATTAAAATGGTGCTTTTAATAAGAGGGATCTACAATGTGCTTATAAATCAATCAGCA
This sequence comes from Paenibacillus massiliensis 2301065 = DSM 16942, assembly GCF_000377505.1. Taxonomy (GTDB): domain Bacteria; phylum Bacillota; class Bacilli; order Paenibacillales; family Paenibacillaceae; genus Paenibacillus; species Paenibacillus massiliensis. The sequence continues at coordinate 126,880 of NZ_KB898187.1, forward strand.
TGATTGTCCAGCTCAGTCTCGGCTTTGAATCACGAGAAGTACTCCGCTACTGATGGTGACCACCCCTGTATCTCCCGATAGATGATTACTAATGCCTAAAGATTGTCCGAGCTTGAGTGTGGCATCTACTAACGGATACTGGAAGCCCTTCAGCGTAATCCCTGTCACCTCAGAGCTCAGTGGAAGGAGTGAGATATAGGAGTATCCCATGGATTTCACTTCCAACGATGAGTCCGTGAGCATGATGTAATTATTCGAATCCTTGATGCTGCAAGGTATGCGATGCTGTAACACCTGCATTAGCAGCTGAATGTTAGCCAAAGTATGGTCCATCCTCGTTCCTGTGGCGCCTAGCAGAAGGATCTCATCAGGCTGCTGCTCCAGCGCCAGCTCGATAGCCAGCTCTGTATCAGTAAGATCTTTGTCTACGGCATCGCAGGCCAAGAGTCGTTCTGCATAATCTTCAATCTGATGAAGCTGTTCTGGAAGGATGGAATCGAAATCCCCGACAGCGAGATGGATCGGTATATGGTGCTGCATCAAGTAGAGTGCTCCACGGTCCGCGCCGATAATAAAATCATTTGCCTGAATTTCTTTCCAATCCTCCTCGTGAAGCTGTCCTCCTGAGTAGATTACTACACGCTTATGTGTCACGCTCTCATCTCCTTGATATTTAAAGCTAGCTTGCAGCCTGGTGTACTTACTGAAGCTAAGGTTCAGCCTGTTGTTCATGACTGATGTTCCTGTGTAAGCGGATGGGGGTGTGGTCGAAGTACCAGACTTGTATTCCACACGGGCTGAATCAATGTTACATTATGTATTGTATGGATGTAGCCAGCTTATTTTTTACGTTGGTGGGACATGGAGTATTTGCTGGTTCGAACATCTACATTAAATTTGATCGTTTTATAGTATAACGCTGATTATTCTCTTGCACAATTCGGCGACATGCCGCTACAATAGATTTCATGTGAAAGATGACACCCCAGGTTATATTTTCAGAAAATTTGAGAGACTATGCCTGGTGTTGGCGACAACAAGTGACAACATATGGAGAGGAAGCGTAGAAGGATTGGACATGCACATTTTTGATTGGTTCAGCATGATCGGCACAGTAGCCTTCGCAGTATCAGGCGCGATTGTTGCGATGGAAGAGGGATACGATATTCTTGGCGTGCTGGTACTAGGCCTTGTGACTGCCTTTGGAGGCGGTGTTATCCGTAATGTACTAATTGGTGTTCCGGTGACTACGTTATGGAGTCAGGGGTCGCTGATTATGCTGGCTGTTATTTCAGTAGCCATTGCTTTCATTCTCCCATTATCTTGGATTACACATTGGCGTAGAACCGAGGTGTTCTTTGATGCCATTGGTCTTGCAGCCTTTGCGATCCAAGGAGCGTTGTATGCGACTCAAATGAATCATCCGCTGATTGCAGCTATCGTTGCTGGTGTCATGACGGGGATTGGTGGCGGAATCATTCGAGACATATTGGCTGGACGCAAGCCACTGGTGCTGCGAGATGAAATCTATGCCGTGTGGGCGATGGTAGGTGGCTTTATGGTCGGTACGGGCTTCACGAAGACACCGGGTCAACTCATCATTCTGTTCACGGGCATTGTATTGTTCCGGATGTTATCGGTATATTATAAATGGAAGCTTCCTAGACGTGCGCTGGATACCGGATCATCCGGAACTACAGCCGTAGCGAAGCCGAAGAGAGACTATGCAGATTGGGGGACACCTTAAACAGATGAACAATCACATTAATGTATTATTCGTGTGCCTGGGCAACATTTGCCGCTCACCAATGGCCGAGGCTGTATTCAGACATCAGGTTGCTGAGAGAGAGATGAAGGAGCAAATAACGGTAGATTCTGCCGGTACAGGGGATTGGCATGTAGGCAAGCCTCCGCATGAGGGTACATTGAACCAACTGACTATGCATGGCATCAGTAGTGACGGTCTATTCGCTCGTATTGTCCAGGGAGAGGACTTTGCGCAATTTGATTACATTGTATGCATGGATGATTCCAATGAGCAGAATTTACGTCGCTTGCCTGGTGGGGGAGAGGCTGACATCCTGAAATTCATGGATTTGCTACCAGATGAGCTGCAGCGGGAGGTCCCGGATCCATACTTTACAGGTAACTTTGAAGAGGTATATCGCCTGATCAACGCTGGTTGCGAGAAGCTTCTGGACAAAATTGTCGAAGAAAGGCTATGATTAACTATAGTAGCGTCTGCTTGATGCTGATGTGCTAAGACGACTTTACATAGAAGCGTCTGTAATAGGTACTCGTATGCTGCTACTGTCGAAATAAGCCGAATCATGGAGTCTCCACAAGAGACTCTGTTGTTTGTGAGCAATTGTAAGCGTACACATTCGGAAGGAAGCGTGTAGCCCCAATGTGTTCTATAGGGAGCTACGGATTGATTGTGAGTTTTACCGATGTCCCGATGCGCAAATGCCATGAAGGGAGGGATCAGAGCTAGTAGAAATGGATGCAGCGTACACTCAGAGCAGTATAGCCGTGGGTAACAGTACGTGGGTAAACGAATGATGGAGCAAACGTGAAAAGAAAAAAAGGGAATCGTACGATCCCCTTTAGGCCAAATTCAGAAAATACATAAGTGCATCAGGCAATTCATTCTGCCAGAAGCCCCACAGATGCTGGCCATCCTTCTCGCGATAGGAGACGGTTGCTCCCCGCTCCTCAAGTAGCTGGCGGGTGAGACGATTAAGCTCCACAAAATCATAAACGCCAGTATCACTCTTGAAGTTCGTCTCCTGCAGACCGACGACCATCCATACATCCAGATGGGACAAGTCTTTTTCTTCCGCGATCAAGGCTCTTGACTCATCGTAGTAAGCACCGGAGAGACTGATGATCCGTGTGAACAGATCAGGATAAAGCAAGGCCAGATGCAGGGAAACACTGCCTCCTAGTGAGTCGCCGGCAAGAATTCGTTCGGAAGGTTCACGGCGCACAGCATATTTTCCTTCTATATAAGGAATAATCTCTTCGGCGAAGCATGAGGTATAAGCCTCGAACCTGCTACCAAATGGAGCATACTCCGAAGTACGGATGGAGGTATCCACCTCTACACCGACAATGATGAAAGGCTCAATACCTTCATCCAAAATCAGCCTGTTCGCATGTGTAGCGATTCGACCAAAATTGAAGAACTCTTCTCCATCCTGACAATAGACAACGGGGTAGCTGAGAATCTCATTGTATCCGGGTGGGAGATAGATGCGAAGTGCTCTATTGGCACCAAGCCACCGGCTTTCGATCTCGTCTTTCAGAATGGTGCGTTTTAAATAGCGAGAATCCGTCATGTTTCGTCACCTTTCATGGGTAAATTTTTGCAATCATGATCACAATAAGTTAAGATTACCGTGATTGAAATTGCAAGTAAAATACAACATTGTTCTGTTCAAATTTAAAAGATGTACTAAGCTGTTATATAAAATTTAGTCACCTGTTACATATAGCAAAAACAGAAAATCTTATAAAAAATGCCGTTTTCCTTTGACGGGAGAGATGAAACAGGTGTATAATAATTCTATAACAGCGGAACTTGATATTCAAATTTTTTTGTTGAGGTGAAGATAATGAGCAAGGTTCCTTATGAAGTATATACAGAGGAGGTAGAAGCTCTGTCTGTACTTTCACCGGCTGGTGAAATCGTTAATGAAGAGAAAATGCCTAAGCTTACTGATGATCAATTGAAAGAAATTATGTACCGTATGGTATTTACACGTACTTGGGATGACCGTGCCGTGAATCTGGGCCGTCAAGGTCGTCTGGGCTTCTACGCACCGGTATCCGGACAAGAAGCAACAATGATCGGTAGTGAATTCGCTCTGGATAAGGACGATTTCGTTGCACCTGGTTACCGTGATATTCCACAATTGGTATGGCATGGTCTGCCACTGTATCAAGCATTCCTGTACTCCCGTGGCCATCAACATGGCGGTCAAATCCCTGATGGCGTTAAAGTATTGATGCCACAAATCATCATCGGTGCGCAAATTCTGCATGCGATGGGTCTTGCAATGGGCTTCAAGCTGAGAAAACAAAAACAAGTCGTTATTACTTACACTGGTGATGGCGGTTCTTCCGAAGGTGACTTCTACGAAGGTCTGAACTACGCTGGAGTTTACAAACTGCCGGTTATTTTCTTCGTACAGAACAATGGTTATGCGATCACTACTCCATTCTCCAAGCAAACTGCGGCATTGTCCATCGCTCATAAAGCGGTTGCTGCTGGGATCAAAGGCGTAAAAGTAGATGGCATGGACGTGTTCGCGGTAATCAAGGCTGTTCAGGAAGCAGCTGAGCGCGGACGTAATGGCGAGGGTGCAACCCTGATCGAAGCGGTAACTTATCGTTTCCGTCCTCACTCTTTGTCTGATGATGCTTCCAAATATCGTTCCAAAGAAGAAGAAACAGAGTGGAGCGAGAAGGACCCAATCGCACGTCTGGCTAAATATCTGGAGAAAAAAGGTCTTTGGACTGAAGAAGATACAGCTCGTGTGAAAGAAGAAGCAAAAGCAAAAGTAAACGAAGAAATCAAAAAAGCTGAAAAAACCGAAAAAATGACAGTAGCAGGCTTGATCGACAGCATGTTTGAGTCCACTCCTAAACATCTGGAAGAGCAAAAGGCTGATTTCGAATAAATGCACGTACAGGCCGGGGGAACTCCCGGTCTGGCTTGAACGAATTATAAAGTGATGAAATGAAATGTGACTTGTAATGTTTAAGGAGGAAATGAAGCAATGGCACAAATGAACATGAAAGAAGCGATCCGCGACGCACTGCGCGTTGAATTGAAGCGTGATCCTAACGTTCTGCTTTTTGGTGAAGATGTAGGTCATGTGGGCGGTGTATTCCGTGCTACTGAAGGTCTGCAAAAAGAATTCGGTGAAGAGCGTGTATTCGATACTCCACTGGCTGAATCTGCAATCGGTGGTCTGGCTGTAGGTCTTGGTATTCAAGGCTTCCGTCCGGTAGCTGAAATCCAGTTCGTCGGCTTTATCTTCGAAGCTCTGGACCAAATCGTCGTACAAGCGGCACGTATGCGTTATCGTTCCGGCGGCGTGTACAACTCTCCAATCGTATTCCGTACACCATTTGGTGGCGGTGTAAAAGCAGCTGAGCTGCACACAGATTCCCTGGAAGGTCTTCTGACACAAACCCCAGGTATTAAAGTGGTTGTTCCATCCAATCCTTATGATGCGAAGGGTCTGATGATCGCTTCCATTCGTGATAACGATCCTGTCTTCTTCATGGAGCACTTGAATCTGTATCATGCATTCCGTGCTGAAGTGCCAGAAGAGGATTATGTAGTAGAGCTGGGCAAAGCTAACGTAGTTCGCGAAGGCTCTGACGTAACGATTATTACTTATGGCATGATGGTTCATACTTCTGTTAAAGCAGCTGATGAGCTGGAGAAGAAAGGTATCAAGGTTGAAGTTATTGACCTGCGTACGATCAGCCCGATCGATATTGATACCGTTGTAGCCTCCATCAAGAAAACGAATCGTGCTATCGTCGTTCAGGAAGCGCAAAAGAGCGCGGGCGTTGCTGCTGAAGTCATTGCACAAATCAATGAAAAAGCAATCCTGCACCTGGAAGCTCCGGTACTGCGTGTAGCAGGTCCAGATACTGTGTATCCATTTGCTCAAATCGAAGACACTTGGTTGCCTAACCCTGCACGTGTAGTGAAAGCAGTCGAGAACGTCCTGGCATTTTAATTGAACTGAATAGATAGGGAGGTTTTTTGCGTGGCAAAGTTTGAATATAAATTCCCTGAACTGGGCGAAGGTCTGCATGAGGGCGAAATTATCAAAATGCATATCAAAGTCGGGGATAAAGTAACCGACGAAGATATCGTCATGGAAGTGCAAAACGACAAAGCGGTGGTAGAAGTTCCTTGTCCGGTAAACGGAACAGTTACTGAAGTATTCGCTAAAGACGGAGATGTATTCCATGTTGGTCAAGTTGTAGCAGTAATTGATGCTGAGGGTGAACTGCCTGAGCAAGATGATGCACCAGCAGACCAAGCGGCTCAAGAAAAAGATGCAGCTCAAGGTGGAGCTGAGACTTCGAACTCCGCAGCAGCTTCCAGCCCGTCCGATGCAAAAGAAGGCGGTCAAGGTGCTACTCCAGCTGCTCCTTCCAAAGAAGTACTGGCTACACCTAGCGTTCGCAAGTTTGCTCGTGAGCAAGGTGTAGACATCGCTCAAGTAACAGGCACTGGCAGCAATGGCAAAGTGACTCGTGAAGACGTTGAAGCCTTTAAAAATGGTGGCGGCCAAGCTGCAGCACCAGCTGCATCCAGCAAAGCTGAAGAATCCAAAGCAGCAGCACCAGCTGCATCCGCGGCAGCTGCTGATCAACGTGTAGAAGAAGAGCGCGTACCGTTCAAGGGTATCCGTAAAGCGATCTCCAATGCGATGGTTAAATCCGCTTATACTGCACCACACGTTACCATTATGGACGAAGTGGATGTTACTGAGCTGGTTGCTTTCCGTACACGCATGAAGCCAATCGCTGAGAAGAAAGGCGTTAAGGTTACTTATCTGCCATTCATCGTTAAGGCACTCGTTGCTGCATCCCGTGAGTTCCCGGTGCTTAATGCAATGATCGACGAAGAAGCGAACGAAATTGTGTACAAAAAGTACTACAACATCGGTATCGCTACAGATACAGATGCTGGTCTGATCGTTCCAGTGATCAAGGATGCTGACCGTAAGAGCATCTGGATGATCGCAGACTCCATTCGTGATCTGGCAGCGCGTGGTCGCGAAGGCAAGCTGAGCCCGAACGAGATGAGAGGAAGCACTATTTCCATCACAAACATCGGTTCCGCTGGCGGTATGTTCTTCACTCCAATCATCAACTTCCCAGAGGTAGCTATCCTGGGTACTGGTCGCATCAGTGAGAAGCCAGTTGTGAAAAATGGCGAAATCGTAGCTGCACCAGTTATGGCTCTGTCCCTGAGCTTCGACCACCGTATTATCGACGGTGCCACTGCACAGAATTTCATGAACTATATCAAACAGCTGCTCGCTAATCCTGAGCTGCTCGTTATGGAGGTGTAATCAATGGTAGTAGGAGACGCTTCTCTGGATATTGATACATTGGTCATCGGTGCGGGTCCTGGCGGTTATGTTGCCGCCATCCGTGCAGCACAGCTGGGTCAAAAGGTACTGATCGTTGATAAATCCGAGCTGGGTGGAGTGTGCTTGAACCGTGGTTGTATTCCTTCCAAGGCTCTGATCTCTGCAGCTCATCAATATGAGAATGCACTGCATGCTGATTTCTTCGGCGTATCTGTAGGCGACGTGAAAGTCGACTTCACGAAGACTCAAGAATTCAAAAACGGTGTCGTAAAGAAAATGACAGCAGGTGTATCTGGCTTGCTGAAAGGCAACAAAGTTGAAATCTTCAACGGCGAGTGTATGTTCATTAACGAGAACGAGGCACGTGTATTCAACGATCACGAGTCCCCTCGTTACCGTTTCAAGAACTGCATTATCGCGACGGGTTCCCGTCCAATCGAGCTGAAGCCATTTCCATTTGGCGGACGCATTCTGTCCTCGACAGAAGCATTGAACCTGCCAGAAGTGCCTAAGAGCATGATCGTAATCGGTGGTGGCTACATCGGTGCTGAGCTGGGTCAAATGTACTCCAAGTTCGGTACGAAGGTAACTATCATTGAAGGTCTGGATACTGTACTGCCAGGATTCGATAAAGATATGACTAGCCTTGTAGCGAAGAACATGAAGAAGACGAACATCGAGATCGTAACAGGTGCAAAAGCTGAAAGTGCTGAGCAAACAGATAAAGATGTTACTGTGAAATACTCTGTAGGTGGCGAAGCGAAAGAAGTAACTGCTGAGTACCTGCTGGTAACCGTTGGTCGTCGTCCTAACACAGATGGCGAGCTGGGTCTTGACCTGATTGGTGTAGAGACAGATGAGCGCGGCTTCGTAAAAGTCGACCATCAAGGACGCACTAACCACAAGCATATCTTCGCAATTGGTGATATCGTAGCTGGACCAGCTCTGGCTCATAAAGCTTCTTACGAAGGTAAAGTAGCTGCTGAAGCTATTGCTGGCGAGCCATCTGTAGTAGACTACAAGTGCATCCCTGCTGTAGTATTCACAGATCCAGAGTGCGCAAGCGTAGGCTACAGCGAGTCACAAGCTAAAGAGAAAGGCCACAAAGTAAAAGCTGGCAAATTCTCTTATGCAGCTAACGGTCGTGCAGTATCCCTGAACGGAGCAGAAGGCTTCGTGAAGATCGTTGCAGACGAAGAGACTGGCCTTGTGCTTGGTGCTCAAATCGTAGGTATCGAAGCTTCCAACCTGATTGCTGAGCTGGGTCTGGCTATCGAGATGGGTGCAACCCTGGAAGATATCGCTCTGACTATTCATGCTCACCCAACACTGGGCGAGATCGTAATGGAAGCTGCTGAGCTGGTATTGGGTAACCCAATCCATGCGATCGCACCACGTCGTTAATTCTCGCTTCTGAGATCTAATAAGTTATTTGTAGATTCTAACGCTTGTCATTAGTGTTAGCTGGGAGTATTCCCAAGCAACTGCATGTTGCTTGGGGGTGCTCCTTTTTATATGATCTATATTGAGGTCTGAGGAGGAGAACCTTAGTCCACTGCCTTTGTACTGTCTGCTGACATCTCCAGCAAACTGTTGGTGGGTGTCCATCAGACATGTTACACTAAACTAATGAGTTATGTACTAGCATGGAAATGAGGAGAAGCTATGAAGAACTATCAGGAACTGTTACGAGATATTTTGGAGAACGGAGTCGACAAAGGTGACCGTACGGGGACGGGCACACGTTCCGTCTTCGGACGCCAGCTGCGTTTTGACCTGTCTAAAGGATTTCCGCTCGTTACGACTAAAAGAATACATCTCAAATCCGTCATTCATGAGCTATTGTGGTTCTTGAAGGGGGACACCAATACATCCTACCTGAAGGAGCACGGCGTGACGATCTGGGACGAATGGGCTGATGAAGAAGGGAATCTGGGACCTGTATATGGCTCGCAGTGGCGCGCATGGGAGACGCCTGATGGTCGTCATATTGATCAGATTGCGAATGTAATTGATTCCATTCGGAACAACCCGGATTCGCGCAGACATATTGTAAGCGCCTGGAATGTGGCCGTCATTGATGAGATGAAGCTGCCGCCATGCCACTTTGTATTTCAATTTTACGTGGCTCAGGGTAAGCTGTCCTGTATGCTCACGATGCGCTCTGTAGACACGTTCCTAGGTCTTCCGTTCAATATTGCCAGCTATGCCTTGCTCACGCATATGGTTGCTCAGCAGTGTGATCTGGAGGTTGGAGAGTTCGTATGGTCCGGTGGTGACGTACATATCTACTCCAATCATATGGAGCAGGTACAGACGCAACTACAGCGTGAGCCATATCCATTGCCGAACCTAGTGATTAAGCGTAAGCCGGACTCCATCTTTGATTATGTCTACGAAGATTTTGAGTTTGAGAATTATCAGCACCATCCAGGCATCAAAGCACCTGTTGCAGTGTAAGTAAACATGGGACTGCTTTTTTAACTAAGCAGCTGTGTCAATACAGCCTTGAGGAGGGATTTTATGAGCATTACGATGATTTGGGCGATGGATAGCAATCACCTGATCGGTAAGCAGAACCGTCTGCCATGGCGTATACCACACGATATGGCTTTTTTTAGAAGACAGACGCTCGGCAAGACAGTCGTATTGGGGCGCAAAACCTGGGATTCATTTAACCAGAAAAGCCTTCCCCAGCGTAGAAATATCGTTATGACCCGGGACCAGGAGTTCAAGGTCAGCGATGCTGAACTTGTGCACTCCATCGAGGAAGTCTTGGATATGGCGAAGCAAGAGGAAATCATGATCATAGGTGGGGGGGAGATCTATAAGCTCTTCTGGCCCCATGCGGATAAATTGCTGGTTACCCGGATTCATGAAGAGTTTGAGGGAGACTCCTATTTCCCTGAGCTCGATTGGAGTTCATGGCGCATAGCAGACACCACTCCAGGCATCAAGGATGAGAAGAATCCTTACGATTATGAGTTTATTACGTATGTACGATAAGCTCTCTACCAAGAGAGATGTACACAGATTAATTCTATATATACCTAATTAGCAGCAGATTCTGGATTAGCAGCAGATTCTGGGCTTAGAGTCTATAGTCCCATAAATAGATACTGAAGTAAGTATGATTAGGCGAGTTGATTGCTTGTTGTGAGTCGATTATTATAAGCCTTCCCCTGACGTGAAAGAAGGAGACAGCTTGGGCGGAATAGCTGCTCTTAAAAGTCCAATATGAATTATTTATTGACTTGATTCAAAAATAGTTTCGCTAAAATGAAAAATGTTGCACAACATTTTAACACTTCTGTACGCTGATGTGATACAATAAATCAAATTTGAAATCAACGAGGAATACCATTTTATCGTTCGGAAGTACTGGGATGAATCACTGTATCATTACCAAAATGTTCGTGAAATGGCACAGAAGCGAAGAGATGGGGGAAGGTAAGATGTCTACACCAACTGGATTTATGGAATATAAAAGACAGCTTCCAGCTGATCGCAATCCTGTAGAGCGGATCAAAGACTGGGAAGAATTCCATAAACACTTGTCTGAAGAGGAATTGCGTACACAGGGTGCACGATGTATGGATTGTGGAACCCCTTATTGTCATACCGGAATGGACATGGCCGGCAGTACCTTCGGATGTCCGGTGCATAACCTGATCCCGGAATGGAATAATCTTGTATACCGTGGATTGTGGAGGGATGCACTGGATCGCCTGCACAAAACGAACAATTTTCCTGAGTTTACTGGACGTGTCTGTCCTGCTCCATGTGAAGGTTCCTGTACTGTAGGTCTGATTGGGCAGCCTGTCACGATTAAGACGATTGAAGAGGCTATTATCGAAAAGGGCTTTGAAGAGGGATGGGTGACACCTAATCCTCCTGAGAAGCGTACGGGCAAGCGTGTAGCCGTCGTAGGCTCTGGGCCTGCTGGTCTGGCTGCTGCTGCACAGTTGAATAAGGCTGGTCATCTGGTTACAGTATACGAACGTTCTGATCGTATCGGCGGACTGTTAATGTACGGTATTCCAAGCATGAAGCTGGAGAAGAAAGTGGTACAGCGCCGTGTGGATCTGCTTGCAGCAGAGGGGATACAATTCGTGACCAACACAGAGATCGGAAAGGATATTCCGGCTCAACAGTTGGTGGACGAGTATGATGCTGTTGTCATGTGTGGAGGTGCGACCAAGCCACGTCAGTTCAACATTGAAGGAAGTGAGCTGAACGGCGTCCATTACGCAATGGATTACCTGAACAGCTCGATTAAGAGCTACCTTGATTCCAATCTCGAGGATGGCCAATATATCCCAGCAGAAGGCAAGGATGTTATTGTCATCGGTGGGGGGGACACGGGCTCTGACTGTGTTGCTACTTCACTTCGGTTGGGCTGCCGCAGCGTGACACAATTCGGTACACATAATAAGGCACCATTGGAGCGCGATCCGATCTCCAATCCATGGCCACAATTCCCGAATGTCTACCAACTGGATTATGCACAAGAGGAAGCGAAGGCTATCTTTGGCGAAGACCCGCGTGAGTTCTCCATCATGACGACGAAATTCGTAGGGGACGAGCAAGGTAATCTGAAGGAATTGCACACGGTTCAGATCCAGCGGATCGTAGATGAATCCGGACGCAAGATTTACCAACCGATTCCGGGCACGGAGCGTGTATTCCCTGCACAGCTAGCGCTGATTGCGATTGGCTTCGATGGTCCAGAGTCAACGATTGTGGATGAATTGGGGCTGGAGACAGACCGTCGTTCCAATGTAAAAGCTCGTTATGGCAAATATGTAACCAATGTTGAGAAGGTATTTGCAGCTGGGGATATGCGTCGCGGTCAAAGTCTCGTCGTATGGGCAATTAATGAAGGCCGCGAGGCTGCCCGTGAGGTGGACAAATATTTGATGGGCGCAACTGTTCTGGTATAAGTACAGGATAGGTGTAGATATAGATGTGAGTCTAGAGCCGTCACATTAGGCTAAACGTGTTAACTCTGTCGAATCATTGTATTCGGCAGAGTTTTTTTGTTTTTTAATAGAGCGCGGCGTTTACACAAAACATAATGTCATTAAATATAACTCGAATTTCTTTATCGGATGCTGATAATGTTGTATTGATAGGTATTATAACATATAATGGCTAGTAATGAGCATGAAATTATCTATTAAATTCTTTTTTATAACATAAATCCTTTATTTATCACCTGTTATGATATCTTATATAACATTAATTATTGTTTAATTAAATTTTGCTTGTAAATACAATCTCAGCATACAACGTCGTACATAGAAGCCTTATAAGACTACATTACAGCATATTTAGAGTCATTCTCCCCTTTATGACCAAGGAGATTGATTCTTTTTTTGCGTGAATTTTCAAATCTATTTTCATTTACAGAAGATTTACATGCTAATGATATCGGGCTAACTGTTGCTTTATAACATAAGTGCATGTGGTACCGTTCCCACTGTGGGATCGGTCTCACACTACATAGTAGAAAGGAACGTCATCATGAAGCTGCTGGATCTACAAAGCAATTGCACTCCTGAGGACTCTAGGACACATATTCGGATTCCTTTTGTACTTACCCAGGCGACGGAAGAGCTGAGAATCCGGTTCGAATATGCACCGAAGACATTGGATGATAGAGAGCACTCCATACGTTTGCTGGAGAAGAGCTTTGAAGAATATTTGTTGCCAACTCAGCGGCAGCAAGCCATTACACATGTGGATCAATATCTCCCACTGAAGAATCTCATTACTTTGTCAATTGATGATGAGCAGGGGTACCGAGGAGCTTGTCATCGCCATGATGAGAAACAGAACTTATCCTTGTCCGCAAGCAAGGCGTCTCCAGGGCTGATGGCGGGGCCGCTCAGAGCGGGCTCTTGGTCAGTTACGCTTAGCCTGCATTGCATTGTTACGGAATCATGCAACTACCGGCTGCAAATTTGGACAGCTGAAGCAGAGGAGGAGGGCTCATGAGATGGCTAGGCTGCGAATTGCATACTCATACCCTGCATAGCGACGGGAAGCAGACCTTGTCCGAGCTGGCAGCAGGAGCTGCACAACTGGGATTTGATGCAATTGCATTGACAGATCACAATACGATGTCTGGCCTTGGTGAGCGGGGGAAAGTAGCACAAGAGCATGGTCTGCTGATCATCCCAGGGATGGAATGGACGACCTTTTATGGACATATGGTTACGCTGGGTCTGAATGATTTTGCTGACTGGCGTAAGACGGATAGAACCCAGATTAGCTCCGGCATTCAGGAAGTGCAGCGGCATGGGGGAATTGCGGGTCTGGCTCATCCCTATCGAATCGGAAGCCCTGCATGTACTGGATGCTACTGGGAATATGAGATACAGGATTGGTCCAAGGTGAATTACATTGAGGTGTGGTCTGGTACGTTCGCATCCATCAAGATCAGTAACCAACGAGCGTACTCCCTGTGGACGGACAAGCTGAATGAAGGCTACCGAATCGCTGCGACGTCCGGAAGAGACTGGCATGAACAAGTAGTAACTGAGGAGCCGATCTCAGTGACGTATCTAGGGATTCCAGCTGACATAGAGCCTACAGAGGCTGATTTGGTTCAGGCACTAAGTGTAGGACGTGCATCTGTTACCATAGGCCCGTTATTGACGCTGGAGCTTGAAGTGGGGGATGACAAGATAGGCATCGGTTCTGTAGTTCGCAGAGATTCAATGGAGGGGCCCGCCGTAGTCCATATAGGTCTAGACTTCACTGTCAGATCAGGCTTATGGAGACTTCAAGATCAGACTTGCCGTCTCGTACTATGTTCCAATCTCGGAATTGAGGATGAACGGGACATTTCGTTGAGAGATTTATCCGGGTCTGAGCATTACCAGGCTGCGCTCAACAGTAACGGAAGGCAGTGGCTGAGAGCAGAGCTGTGGGGCACAGTGCAAGGGGCCAATACCCTGATTGCCTTTACGAATGCCATTTATTTTGAATAGGGAGTGGGAATAAAATGAAGCCTTTTCCTCTGGTCACAGCCCACACGGGATGTATGGGCATGCCTGAGCATTCGTTGGCATCGCTCAGATCAGCTTTAGAGCAAAGAGCGGATGTGTACGAGGATGATATACGTGTAACCAGCGATGGCGAGCTCGTGCTGGCTCATGATGATGAAGTGCTACTGTCAGATGGACGTGTAGGTAGTATCGCTGGGATGACGCTTCAGCAGTTAAATGATGGACTAGCAGAGACGTTAACCAAGTTGACGGATATATTGCCGATCATTAGAAGCTCAGGAATTACGATGAATCTGGATATCAAGACAGCGGGTAGTCTGGAGCCTGTGTTTAGGCTGATCGAGAAGAGTGAGCTGATCGAGCAGGTGTTTCTGAGCGGCTGTGAATCCACTGTAGCTCTGGAGGCAGACAGACATGGCCGGCACATTCGCAAGCTGCTTAATGTCGATATTGCCAGTTTTCAGTCCTTACCTTATGTGGATGCCATAGTTAAAGCCTGCGAGGATGCTGTAGCAGCTGGCTGCTTCGGACTGAATGTCCCTTATCAGCTAGTTGCTTCAGAGATGATTCATGCAGCGGCGTCCAGTCAACTCGCTGTGTATGTCTGGACGGTTGCTGAAGAAGATGACATGAAGCGCATGGCTGATATGGGGGTGGCATCCATTACGACACGCAATGTGGAGGAACTCATGAAGGTCAAGGCGGAATGGACGATGCAGAGGTGAGAGACGGTTGAAGGATAAAGTAAATTATAGCCTGAAGGAGCTAGCTCAGCTGGCAGGGGTGTCCAAATCCACGGCTTCAAGAGTCATATCAGGAAAAGGCTACGCCAGCCCTGAAGTCAGAGAGAGGGTGCTCAGCGTAGCAGAGCAGCTGCGATACAAGCCTAATGCGGTCGCCCGGGCGATGGTTACCAAACGAACCTACAACATCGGTGTCATTGTATTCCGCGAGACGTTGCCGATTGTGTCCCATCCGCTCTACGGCAAGATTATTGACGAGATCTTGATGGCCGCTGAGGATCGAGGCTACTCCATCTTTTTGAAGACGGATAAGGAAATGTCCCTTCGCTCAATGGATTATATGCTGGAGCAGCGTGTGGATGGCCTGATTCTGGTGAGTCGATTGCGCAAGAATGTGATTGACTACGTGAAAAAATTCAATATTCCCTACCTCATGGTTAATGGCTCTACGGATGACCCCGACGTCATCCATCTGGTTAGCAATGACGAGGAGGGGGGAGAGCGTGCGGCAGACTATCTGTATGGACGGGGACACCGAAAATTCTTTATTATCGCAGGTCCGGGTGCTCATCGCAGCCATTCGCTCCGTCTGGAAGGGTTCTGCAGACGACTTGGACAGTTAGGCATTCAGGCTGGGGAGATCTTTGTGACAGAATCGCCTGAATCTCATTTTGAATGGGGTAGCAAGCTTATGGCCAAGCATGTTGAGGACATTAGGCAAGGTGGGTATACGGCATTATTTACAACCAATGACATGTTGGCGCTCGGTGCGATGAAGGTATTGCTGGAGCGTGGCGTACGCGTGCCAGAGGATGTGGCCGTCATGGGCTATGACGACATTGAGTATGGAGCCATGTATTCTCCGTCACTGACAACGGTAAGTGTCAATGCCACAGGCATTGGACGAGATGCTGTTGATATCCTGGACAGGTTGATTTGTGGGGATACGAACGTGCCGACATTACTTGAGTATCCAAGTGAAATCAAGATCAGACAGTCTACATAAATCCACGAAGGTAAAGGAGTGTGAAAGCACATGATGTGGTACTGGAAAGCTGTCGGCTGGCGAAGGATTATCGAATTTTTGCTGCTGACCGTGTTTGCCATCTTTTTTGCAGGGCCGTTATTGAATCTGCTTGT
Source organism: Paenibacillus massiliensis 2301065 = DSM 16942 (assembly GCF_000377505.1). Lineage (GTDB taxonomy): Bacteria > Bacillota > Bacilli > Paenibacillales > Paenibacillaceae > Paenibacillus > Paenibacillus massiliensis. The sequence continues at coordinate 142,912 of NZ_KB898187.1, forward strand.
GCTGGCGTTCAGTGAAAAATGGACCTATCCAAACGCACTACCACAGGAGTGGGGTTTTAAATGGTGGAACTTTGTGCTCGCGAAGGATGATATCGTATCGTCGATCTCGCTCTCCTTTCTGATTGCTGCGCTCGTCACGGCGCTGTCCATCGTGCTGTGCATTCCGGCTGCCTATGCCTTTGCGAGACTGCAATTCCCGCTGAAGCGCATCTTTCTATTCTCGTTTTTGCTGACACAAGCCTTCCCGAAAATGGGGCTATACATCTCGATCGCTGTACTCTTCTATCAAGTTGGACTAATGAACACGCTGCTTGGTGTGGTGCTGATCCATATGATCAATGTGTTGATGTTCATGACGTGGATTCCGACAGCTGCCTTCCGCAATGTGCATGCGGCACAGGAAGAGTCGGCAAGGGATGTGGGAGCCAGTCCATTCAGAGTATTTCGTAGCATTACGCTACCGATGGCGATGCCTGGTATTATGGTCGCTTCTGTATTCACATTTCTCAACTCGCTGGATGAAGCGCAGGGAACGTTCCTGGTTGGGATTCCTGATTACAAGACGATGCCAGTTATTATGTACTCCATTATCTCTGATTTTCCAAGCAGTGCAGGAGCGGTATTCTCTATAATTCTGACCCTGCCGACGATTATTCTTCTATTGGCCGCGCAGCGCCTTGTTAGTGCCGATGTGCTGGCAAGCGGATTTCAGACGAAGTAACGGTACTGTTCAGGACAGAAAGGGGCAAGAGCATGCAATTAGCAGTACGTGAGCTGACGAAGAGGTACAAGACGGGTGATGGGGTTAGCGGCATCAATCTGGAGGTTCAAAAAGGAGAGCTAGTCACCTTGCTCGGACCGTCAGGATGCGGCAAAACGACAGTGCTACGCAGCATTGGTGGCTTTTTGGAACCAGATTCAGGGGATATCCTGATTGAAGGTCAAAGCGTCATTCAGCTTCCACCTGAGCGGCGCCCGACTTCCATGGTATTCCAAAGCTATAATCTATGGTCGCATATGACGGTCTATGACAATCTGGCCTTTGGTCTCAAGATTCGCAAAATGCCGAAGGCTGACATTCGGAATGCTGTCACAGATGCGCTCAAGCTCGTGCGTCTTCCAGGCTTCGAGAAGAAATACCCGTCTCAATTGTCCGGTGGACAACAGCAGCGTGTCGCGCTTGCCAGATCACTCCTGCTCAAGCCGGCGGTCCTTCTACTGGACGAGCCTTTCTCCGCGCTTGATGCCAAGCTGCGCTATGAGATGCGTGAGGAGCTCCGCGAGATTCAGATGCAGACAGGGCTTACCATGATCTTCGTTACGCATGACCAGGAGGAAGCCTTGTCGCTCTCTGACCGCATTGTGGTCATGAATAGCGGACACATTGAGCAGATTGCCAGTCCACAGACCATATATGATGAGCCAGCTACCTTATATGTGGCGAGCTTCATCGGCAAAATGAACTTTTTGGAGGGGGTGGCGGATGAGCACAACATCCGGGTTGGAGCAGTAGCATTTCCTAATGCACAGGAATTAAGCGGTCAGATCACGGCGGCAATACGCCCTGAGGATGTAGATTTTTGCGAAGCAACAGAGGAGGGTAGTCTACTCTCTGGTGTAATCAAGCAGATTATGATTTTGGGTCATTATGCAGAGGTGACAGTAGATCTATCCGAGGGACTGGGACAGCTGCGTGCCTTTCAGACGAAGGAAGCTACCAAGGATTTAGCGATTGGGAAACAGGTTGGAATCTCCATTGCGAGATTGACTGGATATCCGGCAAAGGTAAACCAATAACGGAGGATGATAAATATGCTTACTAAAAAAACGTGGTTGACAATGTTCTCTTCAGTTATGCTATCTGCCGTTCTGCTGGCTGGTTGCGGTGGTGGTGCCGCTACTTCGAATTCAGCTACAGGTACCGGCCCAGCAACATCGTCAGGGGCTTCCGGTGAGAAGACTTCCTTCAACTTCTATTTCACAGGCTCGCAAAATGTTAAGGATCTGTGGGATACGCTGGTTCCTATGTTCGAGGAGCAGAACAAGGAAGTAGACGTCAATATGGTCTATATCCCCTCAGGTACGGGAGCGGAGCCAACCTACGATCGCATTTTGGCTGCCAAGCAGGCTGGCAAAGGCTCCGGTGACATTGATCTGTATGAGGATGGCATTAACTTTGTAAACCAAGGCACGAAGGATGGCGTATGGGAGCAATTGTCCAAGGATGCCATCCCGAATCTGGCCAATGTGAAGGAACAAACGATGCAGGATGTCGACAGCTACGCGATTCCATATCGCTCCTCTGCTGTGGTGCTGGCCTACGATAGCACCAAGGTGACTAATCCCCCAACTACATTGGATGAGCTGTTAACATGGATCAAGGCTAACCCTGGACAATTCGCATATAACGACCCGTCCACTGGTGGCTCCGGCAGTTCCTTTGTACAGACTGTGATTTATAAGGATCTGCCAGAGGAAGATATTCATAATTCCGATCCTGCTGTGATGCAAAAATGGGATTCCGGCTTTGCTACGCTGAAGGACCTGGGTCAATATGTGTACGGTGACGGCATCTATCCAAAAAAGAACCAAGGGACACTTGATTTGTTGATGAACAGTGAAGTATCCATTATTCCTGCGTGGTCGGATATGGTACTGCAACAGCTGAATGAAGGGCTATTGCCGGATACCGTCAAGATGCAGCAAATCACGCCTGGCTTCAACGGAGGACCTACTTATCTGATGGTGAACAAGGAATCCGACAAGAAGGAAGCGATCAACCAGTTCCTGGACTTCGTTCTCTCACCTGAAGCTCAAGCTGTTGTAGTAGACAAAATGAACGGCTTCCCGGGAATTGAGCTGGGCAAGATGCCACAGGAGACACAAGAAAAATTCACTGGTGTTGCTGAGGGCTTCCGTACCTTTAACATTGGCGATCTGAGCACCGAGATCAACAAACGTTGGCAAAATGAAGTTGCAGCCCAATGAGTAAGGAACTGAGGCAAGCGATTACCGGATTGGGAATGGTCCTTCCATCCTTCGGTATTCTGTTATTCGTAGTTATTATTCCGATTGTGCAGACGTTGATCATGAGTCTGGGGAACGGTGAAGGCGGGTATGATCTGAGCCGCTATGAGCTGCTGTTCACGGATAAGGGTATGCGTAACAATATCTTTTTCACCTTGCGTATTACTCTGATTACCTGCGTGTTCGTGCTGCTGATCAGCTACGCTCTTGCCGTGTATATGCGATTTAACAACGGACCAATCGTTGATCTCATTCGCAAAACGTATATGATTCCATTATTTATACCCGGCGTCATTGCCACCTACGGCCTGATCAACCTGCTCGGCAATCACGGCTGGCTGGCTCGAATTCTGGATGGAACGGGTGTTGAGCTTCCACGGATTATTTTTGACGAGAAGGGTATCATCATTGCTAATCTGTGGTTCAATATCCCGTTCACCACCATGCTGCTTAGCTCGGCGCTGGCTGGAATACCTTCCTCTGTGATTGAGAGTGCGAAGGATGTAGGGGCAGGAAGGCTCAAGCTGTTTGTCCGCTTTATTCTTCCGCTTACTTACAAGACGTTTTTGGTGGCTGTAACCTTTGTGTTCATGGGAGTTATCGGATCATTTACAGCACCATTCCTGATCGGGGCGAATTCCCCGCAAATGCTGGGTGTGTCCATGCAGCAGGTATTCAGCGTCTTCCAGGATCGGGAGCAGGCAGCTGCGATGGCATTCTTCTCCTTCATGCTGTGTTCGATACTTGGGGCCTTTTATATTCATTCCATGGCCAAGGAAGAGAATGCAAAAATATAGTATGGGGCAATAAATAAAGTTTCATATAAGTCTCATATGGGACTGGTATTGACCAGGGGCCTCATATTCCACCAAGTGTGGGATGTGAGGTCCTTTACTTGTGTGCATGGGGATAGACATGGACGGGTTGTCACTATTCATTTTCAGCTCTCGGCAAATTCGACATACGTAATCTGTGTTATAATGTGTGCTGCAGGCTCGTACGGGCAAGGTGGTCAGAAAGGATGAATAGCTATGAAGACATTGGTTATCGCGGAGAAGCCAGACATGGGACGAACCATTGCGGCTGTCATTGAACCGCGTGCCAAGAATAACCGCAGCTACCTGGAGGGGGAGCAATATATCATTACATGGGCGATCGGACACCTCCTGGGCTTGGCGGAGCCAGATGCGTATGATCCCAAATATAAGAAATGGAGTATACAGGATCTTCCAATCATACCGGATCGGTTCCAAATTGTGCCGAATCCGAGAACGAAGGATCAATTGAAAATTATTGGTGAGCTGGCGGGGCGCTGCAACCATGTCGTTAACGCCTGCGATGCCGGGAGAGAAGGGCAATACATATTCGCGCTCATACAGCAGCAGCTAAGACTCAAGCAGCCTGTAAAAAGACTGTGGATCTCCGATCTGACGGCGCAGAGCATCTCGGCAGGCTTCGCCAATCTTAAGGATGCCGCAGATTTTGAGTTTTTGACACAGGCAGCGAGGGCACGCAGTGAAGCAGATTGGCTAATCGGCATGAATGCCTCGCGCGCGTTCACGACACGACATAATGCCTTGCTCTCTGTAGGTCGGGTTCAGACACCCGTGCTGGCACTTATTCACGATCGGGAGAAGGAGATTGAAGCATTTCAATCGCAGACCTTTTATGATGTAATTGCCTATTTCAAACAAGAGGATACGACATATAAGGGAATGTGGCAGGGAGATCGCTTGACCGAAGTCGAGAAGGCAGAGACGATCGCTGCGCAGACGCGGGGGAAGCCAGGTATCGTCGAAAGCTACGATGTAAAGGAGACTAAGGAATACCCATTTAAGCTCTATGATCTTACCCTGTTACAGCGGGAAGCCAATGCGAAGTATGGATACTCTGCCAAGAAGACGCTTGATCTGGCACAGGCCTTATATGAGAAGCACAAGATTATCTCCTATCCGCGGACCAATTCCAATTATGTAACAGAGCAGAACATTGAGGGAATGCACAAGGCGCTACAGATGCTCAAGGGGACTTCCTATGCCAAATGGGCTGACCAAGCCGATTGTAAACGGGTGCATAAGAACAATAAAGCGGTCTGTAATCCCGCGCGGGTCGAGGATCACCATGCGATACTGCCCACACTGAAGAGGCCGGGTACCTTGAGCAAGGAAGAGGAGCACATCTATGATCTTATCGTTCGTCGCTTCCTGTCTCATTTCTACCCGCCAGCTGAATATCGGGTGCATAGCATCATCACCAAGGTGGAGGAGCATCGCTACAAGACAGGTGTGAAGGAGCTGATCTCCTTGGGCTGGAAGGTGCTGCAGGAAGCAACTGGTCAAGGCTCCAGCAAGCCTAGCAAGCGGGGGAAGAAGGATGACGCGGAGGACAAGGAAGAGGAGGAGCTGCTCGACGGTCCGTTCCATCTGAAGCCAGAGCAGGGTGTACTTTGTACAGAGGCAGAGGCTAAGGAAAAGGCAACCAAGCCACCCAAGAGCTATACGGAAGGTACACTGCTGAAGGCCATGGAGAGTGCTGGCAAGCAGATGGAGGACGAGGAGCTGCGTGAAGTCATGAAGGATGCAGGACTCGGGACCCCGGCGACGCGTGCTGCCACGATTGAACGCCTCAAACAGGTCGGATATATCGACATGAAGGGAAAGCGCATCCTCATCACCGAGAAAGGCAAGACCGCGATTGAGCTTATTCGTGGGGCCGGGGTTGATCTCCTCGCTTCGCCGGAAATGACGGGGCAATGGGAGCGGCGACTTCATCAGATCTCGCGAGGAGAGGCGCAGCAGGAGAAGTTCATGGACAATGTCAAGAAATTCACCATTTCTGTCATCGAAAAAGTAAGACAGCAGAAGCCTGCTGCGGCAACTGCCTTCGGCGAGGATTCGCGGGGTCGCAAAGGTGGCCGAACGGTGAACGCGAAGGGAAGTGCGAGAACAACGAGAAATGTGGGCGGAAGAGGCAGCTCTGCTGGATCAGTCTCGTCACGTGCAACTAGCGAGTCGTCTGGTGGACAAGCACAGAAGAGCGGGGACCCGACTACCCGCAAGCTGCTGGGAACCTGCCCACGGCCTGGGTGCGGGGGCGCAATCATTGAAGGGCGCAAAGGCTATGGATGTACTCATTTCAAGCAAGGGTGTTCCTTTGTCATCTGGAAGGAATATGCAGGTAAGAGCGTATCTGAGACGATGCTGGGATCATTGCTAAGTAAAGGCCAGACCCAGAAGCTTACTTTCAAGACCCGTAGCGGGGAGTCCGTTAAAGGACGAATTTTGTTGGAGGATGCTTCTACAGGCAAGCTGGGTGTACGGAAGGAAGACTAGAGCTACGATATAAGGAACGCACCAAAATAAGGAACAAACAAAAATCAGGAACAAACAAAAATCAGGAACAAACAAAAAGAACCCTAGCCCAGGGTTCTTTTGTGTTGGTGAATTTGAATGCTGTCATGGATGACACTAGGGACCTCGGTCAGCTTCTGAATGGTGTACATTACCGAGGAAGGCTTCTGTTCTAGCTCAATCATGTTATACACCCATTCCTTCGCTTGCTTCAGGTAGATGGCGTGAATTCCGGCCTCCAGGGCGGGTGAGATGTCCGTACGCAGAGAATTGCCGATCATCCAGGTTACTTTGCGATCGAATACATTTTCCTCCAGAATACGTTCCAGTGCGGAGAAATTCTTATGCTGGCGAATGTAGATACGATCCTCAAAATAATCGGTTAGCTTCATCTGGTCGATCTTCTTCTGTTGAATGGCAACCTCGCCACCTGTGTATAGATTGAGTTGATGGCCATTCTTCAGCAAAGACTCTAGCGTCTGGGTCATTCCCGGGTAGGGCTCGACTTCTTGGCTGTATACGTTTCTCCCTAGTTCCAGCAGCATATTTTCATCGAAGGACCCTGGAATGCGTCCAAACTGCTTGCAATAAAAACGGTAGGTCTCAACTAGAGAGCGGGGGAAATGCTCGCTGGCAAATCCAACCTGAGCTACCCCGGCTACGTCAATCTCAATCTGCTTACTGCGGATCTGCTCCTCGGTAAGACCGTGCTCCCCGAACCATTGCAGCATCTGGTCAACGAATTGATCCAGGATCAGGTCAAAATACTTGTTACAATATATCAATGTGTCGTCAAGATCGAAAATAATCTGTTGTTTGGCAGTCAATTGATGCGTCACTCCTAACCAGTCTACAGTCGGATATACGTCTCCAGGAACATTTGCAGATCCGCAGCGCCCTCCGGCCGAATGCTGAATTTCTCTTTTTGATAGCGGCCGATATGTATGCGCAGCATACCAGCAACTCTCAGTATCATCAGGTCTGACATGAGCTCATCATCATCCTTCTTCAGATCCTTACGCATATCGGCAAGAGACTTCGGCTCCTCCGCTACATATCTGAGCAAGCGTAGACGCTGCGGCTCAGCCACCGCCCTTGTCAGACGGAGCAGCGTCGTAGGTGGATCGTCCTCGCTTTCTTCAGGGACATCAACAGGATATTGAATGAGCAGCGTGCGGCTGTAAAAGCAGTACGTATTGATAGGACGATTGTGCACGATAGGAAACAGCACCACAGTATCAAGCGCATCCAGATGAGGGACTACGAGCCCAGCTGTGGCATATTCGACGAGAGCCTCTGGCTCCATTTTTGTCAGCAGCATCCGTTTCTCGGCAGCATCCTCTTCAGCCAGAATCCGCATACTGTGCTCCAGAGAGCGGAAGTAGTCACGGTACCATGAACGCAGGAGAGGGGTATAATCCCTCCGAATTCGTATGGAATCCTCCAGGGTCAGGAAAGGAACGTGATGCACAATCAGATTATACATGTCCTGATCAAGCCCATCCTCCAGATAATCGAGGTATTCCTTGATTTCATCTGTATCAGCAGGACGGCAGATGGCCCAGGCATACAGCACATCGTAATCGTTAAAGGGCCAATCTTTGGCCCGAGTCAAGGCAGAATGCACTTCAGGTGACAGTCGCCCATCAACCTCTTCAATCCATTGGGACCCCATGTCCATATCCCGGACCCATTTTTTGGTCACATATACCATGAAGCTGCCTAGCAGCTCATATACAGGGGATACATCAATTCTCACCTCATAACTCATGTAACACGAAGCCTCCTATCCTATATCTCCAGCCATTAGACGGCTTGGCCGGAAGGTCATTATATGAAGGTGAAGATGCGATTTTCAGCAAGAATTACATTATTCATTATGGCTTGTTTTACAGGACGTTGTCCACTATAATGTGAACTAGTGTGTTCAATTTCGTATAAAAGCACAAATGGTATTTACGCTTTGTCTCTGTAGGCTCTACAGGGCACATATGGTCATGACCTGAATCGTCATCGAAGATGGCGATTTATTTTTATCTGTCATGTGAAACTTATTCGTTACTTGTGATCCGGTTCTACAATTGGAGGAATTATGTTGTCAATTCGTCATGCATCGCCTACAACTTCATTTAAGCTGCAGTATTTCATCTTGATTGCTGTCATCGTAGTAGCAGGACTCAGCCAGGGCATGCTGCTTCCGGTACTATCGATCCTGCTCGATCGCATGGGGGTTCCTCCATCATTGAACGGGCTGAATGCCGCAGCGCTTTATATAGGCTCATTTGCCATGACGGTCATTGCCGAGCGAACGCTTGGCTTTTTAGGGTTTAAGAAGCTGATTGCTGGCGGACTGGCACTGGTTCTGGTGACTGTATTGGTATTTCCGCTCATACCGGACGTAAGGCTTTGGTTCGTGCTTCGTCTGCTTGTTGGTGTTGGTGACAGTGCACTGCACTATTCCACCCAGCTGTGGGTGCTAATGATGGCTCCGCCGGAGACAAGAGGCCGAAATATTTCATTTTACGGCATGTCCTACGGGTTAGGCTTTAGCCTTGGTCCGCTGGGTATCAGGCTTCTCGATTGGGGAATGGCTGTTCCATTCATCCTGATGGCGGTTCTACTCCTGATCGTCCTTGTATGTGCTCTTTGCTGGCTGCCGAGCGCTCATCCAGAGACCCATGAGACAGCCGCGAAGCCTGACCGTGCGCGTTATCGCAAAAGCTATAGCTGGGCATGGTACGCCTTGCTGCCGGCTTTTCTTTACGGATATATGGAAGCGAGCATGAACAGCAACTTCCCACTATATGGACTGCGTATTGGTTATACGGAAAGTCAAATCTCCGCACTTATGCCTTTTCTTGGCTTGGGGGGCCTTCTTCTGCAGCTCCCACTGGGAATATGGAGTGACCGTTGGGGGCGAAAGAAGGTGCTTATTATTTCGGCGCTGGCTGGTGGTGTCTTGTTCATGCTGGTACCGTGGTCCGGGACTCAGTTTGTCTGGAGCATGCTTCTACTGGCAGCCGCTGGTGGACTTGTCGGCTCCTTTTTCTCGCTGGGACTGGCTTACGCAGCAGACATCATGCCGAGGTCTCTGCTCCCAGCCGCGAATGTTGTGGCATCCTTTCATTTCAGTATTGGCAGTATAGCGGGTCCTAATCTGGGAGGATTGCTTCTGGATTATACAGTTCCTGGAAGTCTATTCCTGCTGCTAGGTGCTTTCTATATCCTGTTTGGTCTGCTAGGTGTTGGCTTTCGCTCACGTAAGCTGGAAGCCTCGTAGCATATCTTTGCTGTTAACAACTAGGAACGTGGGAAAGTTCAGTTTGCATGGTCATTATTGGGAGTTTACAATAAACTAAAGATACTGTGTTCCTTTTCATTGCATTACATACAGCCATATTAAAATTTATAGAGGGCAAAGGGGATTCCGGATGATCAGAATACGTCAATTGACCAAGCATGTCGGCGCTGACCGAATACCGGTTCTACGCGGCATTGATATGGATATTCATACAGGAGAGTTCGTCGGATTGGTAGGTCCTAGCGGCAGTGGAAAGAGCATGCTGCTGCGATGTCTGTCCATGAAGGAGACGTGGGATCGCGGAAGCCTGATTATAGAGGGAAAGGATATGCTGCAGGAGGGGTTCCAAGGTAAGCAGACGATTAAGCGTGAATGGGCGTATCTGGAACAGAATCCCTATGTTCAGATGAATCGTTCGGCACTGAAGAACGTATTAATTGGACGCGCCGGGCAGACTCCTCTCTGGCGAATGATTACCGGCATGATTCGCTCTGACGACTACATGGGAGCTATGGATACACTGGAGCATTTGGGTTTGCTGGATAAGGCTCATGACAAGTGTGAAAAGCTGAGTGGAGGCGAGCGGCAGCGCGTCGCCATCGCCAGAGCCATGGTGCATGGTGCGAAGGTCATTCTTGCGGATGAGCCCGTAAATGGGCTGGACCCAGCTTCCGCAGATCGTGTGCTGGATACGTTCCGGCAGTTATGCAAGGAGCAGAAGCTGACGGTTATTGCAGTGCTTCCCCTCGAGTTGGCTGAGAAATATGCTACGCGAATCTGGGGGCTACAGCAAGGTGAAGTGGTGCTGGACGTCTATGACCGGAGATTAACCTATGCGGAGAAGAATTTGCTGTGAACGGAAGTGTGAGCATGATTGGCAGATGGATTAAAAGGATCGGTGTGAGCGGGACTCTGCTGCTAATGGCTGCATTCCTTGGAGGCTGTGGGATTTTTTCGGACAGTGATCCCATCAGCCTGATGCGCAAGCCGCTACTACCTGAGGAAGCTCAGAAGCTTAGTGGTGTCGTAACCAAGCAACTAGCGGGGCGAGAGCCCATTCGTCCGCGTGATCCAGCGGATACGACTTCGATCCGAATTGAGGATTTGAATAATGACGGTACGAAGGAGGCCGTATTGTTCTATGAGACACCCGAGGATGAGAATGTCCGCATTCGCGGGATGCTGCTCGAGAATCAAGGGGGAACTTGGGTCAAGAAGCTGACTTTTGATGGAGCAGGCCTGGTACTTGAATCCTTCAAGCTGGTGGACGTTACCAACGATGGTACAATTGATATTGTAGCTGGCTTCTCCCGCGGAGAAGACGACGCAATGAAATATTTGGTGGTCTACTCGTATACCGGAGGTACGCTAGAGAAGGTATGGGAGACGCCTTATACGTATTTCGCTGTTGATCAGCCAGACGGCCGGGCAGCGGAACGCAAGCCCTTGGACATGAATGGTGACGGATTGACAGACATCACTATTGTGTCTTTGCTCAAGAATGAGTATTACAATGTAACTACGTATCAGTACAATGATGGCTTCAAGGAGCTGGGCAAGGTAGATCTGGATAATCAGGCTAACTATGTACTTCGTGCATCGGCAGGACAGGTAGCCGAGAACAAAACAGGACTTATTCTGGACACCTTTGTTGGCCAAGGCTCGACGGTCTCCAATATCATTACGATGGAGAATGGCCAGCTCATCAGGGCTGACATTGAAGATCAGACGTTCAAGGATGCTTACATTCTTAGTGAGGACGTCGATCGGGATGGGATACTGGAATTCGGCAAGCTGGAGACGCCAGCAGGATGGGAGGATGCAAGCCCAGGCGAGCGTCCACAGCTCATATCCTTCTATCAGTGGGATGGCAAGAAGGGTAGCACCTTCAAGATGCAGCAATATCGAGATTGGCAAAGCCGATACTATATTAATATTCCGCCTGAGCTACATGGTCAGGTAACGATAGATCGCAAATCCGATCTGGAGAAGCATATTACCTTCATTATGAAGGATACGGGCGAAGTGCTCGCAGAGATCAAGTTCTTTTCTCTAACGGCCTGGGAGGAGAACGGTTCCGAATGGCAGGAGCTCGTGCGTACAAGCGAGCAGGTCATTGGGCTGAAGCGTTCGGATAAATTCAAGACAGGCAAGGATATTCGCACCCTGATGAAAAATAACAGTATCGGAAAGGAAGGACAGAAGTGAGCAAAGTATTGATTATGGAGGATGAAGAGTCCATTCGTAGTTTTATCGTTATTAATCTGAAGCGTAACGGCTTTGAGGTGCTTGAATCAGCAGATGGGAATGAGGCGCTGAGCATCCTTAATTCGGTGCCTGATATTGATATTGCCCTTCTGGATGTGATGGTGCCAGGTATTGATGGTTTCGAGGTATGTAGAAGAATCAGAGAAACGAATGAGCGAATCGGCATCATTTTCCTGACAGCCAAGGTGCAGGAGCAGGATAAGGTCTATGCACTGTCCGTAGGAGCCGATGATCATGTAAGCAAGCCATTTAGTCCTACTGAACTGATCGCACGGATTCAGTCCTTGCTGCGACGTGTGAATGTGCATAGAGAAGGTGCAGCGAAGGTATCCTTCCAATCCGGTCCATTCTCGCTGGACCTGATTACGAAGCAATTCAAGAAGGGGAGTCAGCTCATTGAGCTTACCCCTACCGAGTTCTCCCTTGTTCAGTTCTTTCTGGAAAAGGAGAACACTCCACTGAGTCGGGATGTCCTGCTGGATCATGTATGGGGAAAGGAGTACATGGGAGATCCGAAGATTGTGGATGTGAACATTCGCCGCTTGCGTCAGAAGCTGGAAAACAATCCTTCCGAGCCGATGTACTTGCAGACCGTGTGGGGACATGGATATAAATGGAAAGGTCAGGGGCAATGATCAAGAAGGGGATCGCCAGACAGATTGTACTTCACTACTTTTTTGTAGTCTTTCTGACTTTAACATTGGCTGAAGTCATTTTTATGTTTGCGATCAGAACCTACTACTATGATGCGATTTTTAACCATATAGAGCTGCATGCCAATGTTATCAGCCGCACAAGCCAGCTCTATTACAATACAGATCAGACGTTGAACTCCTACATGATCAGCAATTTCTCCATCGACAGCACGCAGTTGGAGGTGCTGGACGGGGAAGGAAATGTGCGTGTGAACTCATCTGGCTTCGAATCGGATCGAAAAATTCAGACCAGTGACGTAGCGCAAGCCCTCGCAGGGAATACAGGCCGCTGGGTCGGCAAGCAGCCAGAGACAGGGCAACAGGTCATGGCCGTCTCGAAGCGGCTATCAGGCACAGGGGCCGATGATGTGTACATTCTACGCTATGTTACCTCGCTGGAGAAGGTAAATGAGCGACTCTTCAATATGACCCTGATGTCGGTAAGTATCGGGGGGGCAGTACTGGCGATTGTCTTGATCTTCAGTATGGGCTTGGCGAATTCGATTGTAAGGCCTATTAACAATATTACTGCCGTCTCCGCGCTGATGGCGAAGGGCAGATTCGATGTTCGGGTGAAGGGCGATTATCGTTATGAGCTTGGTGAGCTGGCTTCTACCCTGAATTATATGGCTCAGGAAATTGTGCATACGAATCAGGTGAAGGACGATTTTATCTCCTCCATTTCGCATGAGTTGCGTACGCCTCTTACGAGTATTAAAGGCTGGAGTGAGACGCTGAATTCTGGAGGATATGACCCGGAAGAGACCAAGATTGGTATGCAGATCATTTCCAAGGAAACGGACCGACTTATTGGCCTTGTGGAGGAGATTCTTGACTTCTCCAAGCTGCAGCAAAATGAAATGAAGCTGGTCATGGGGACAGTCAATATTCGGGAGCTGCTGCAGGAGATTATGCTTAATGTATGGGCCAAGGCTGAGATGAAGAAGATCAAGCTGAAGATGGAAGCTGACGAGGATCAGGTATTCCTGGTTCATGGGGATGCTAACCGTCTCAAGCAGGTGTTCCTGAACATTGTAGATAATGCCATCAAGTTCTCTCATGAGAGTAGCCACATCTTTATTCTCATCAGCAAGTCCAATGACCGAATTACAGTGGCCGTTCAGGATTCAGGTATTGGCATCAGCATGGAGCATCTGGAGAAGGTAAAGGACCGGTTCTTCCAAGTGGACCATCAACGGGGTGGTACTGGGTTGGGCTTGGCGATTTCGCAACAATTCGTAGAACGGCATGGCGGTGAGATGACACTGAACAGTGTATTGGGTGAAGGTACGACAGTTACCGTAATTTTGCCTGCATCGACCGAGCAGCCGGAGGCGAGGAGCGACAGTACAGATGCTACCTCACTTGATCAAGCTATAGAGCAGCAGCCAGATTATGAGCTGGAGGAAGAGAGCAAGCAAGATAAGTAGCATCTGAACTCTGAACTCCTCAGAATTCTTCATTCATTGTGGATTCGTCGGTTCTGAATAAATTCGACTATAGCATTCGACACGGCAGGAGTAGGGGAGTGGGGAGCAGTGGACCAAATGAGCTTACTAGAAGCATACCAGATAGAGCAAGGTGAACTGAGGCTGTACCGTGCAGAGCGAACACAGCTACCAGACATCTTGGTATTACTCAGAGATGCCGCAGAGTGGATGGTTAGCAGACAGATCGAGCAGTGGAAGCCGGAGATGTTCACTGAGGAAGCGATTCATGACTACTTTGAGAGCCGGGAAATCTATATCGCATACCTGAACGAAGCTCCGGCAGGCTTGTACACTTTACAATTTGATGATCCAACCTACTGGAAAGACAAGAATGACCCGGATTATGGATATTTGCACCGGTTAACCGTGCATAGTGGCCTTAGGGGACTTAATCTAGGTCCAAGACTACTGCAGTCAGCAGAGCGGATTGTCCAGCAACGAGGTAAAAAGGGACTTAGGCTGGATTGTGTTGCCCATAATCGCAAACTGAATCATTTTTACCAGATGCATGGCTTTCGGTTGATGGGGGTGTCGGATATGGGAACCCGGTTCGCCTCTTTGTACCAAAAATCGTATTCAAGGGCAGAATCAGAGCTGGACGAACGAATTCAATTGGCGTTCTTACAGAAGGAAGACATTCCAGTCCTGCTGGAATGGGTACGACACCAGACGGAAGAGGAATACGTGCAGTGGGCCGGTGCGGCCTGGTCGTTCCCGCTAACCGAGGAGCAACTGCTGGCTGAGCTGGAGCAGGCGAATCTGCCTGCCGAATCAGATCGTCTGCTCTTCAAAGTGATGCATGCTGGCAACATGGTGGGGCATGTGGGCCTGTTCTGCATTGATCGTCATCATGAGTCCGCCCGGATCGGTAAGGTGCTGATTGCGAGTCCGCAGGACCGCGGAAAGGGCTGGGGGCAGCAGGTCATTCGTGAGGCGCTTCGCATCGGCTTCGAGGGATTGAATTTGCACCGGATGACGCTTGGTGTATATGATTTTAACCTTCGTGCAATTGATGTATATACGGCAGCAGGCTTTCAACGTGAAGGAATAATGCGAGATCAGACTAAGGTTGGAGATCGCTTCTGGACCCTTCATGAGATGGGTATATTGCGCAACGAATGGCAGGCCAGGAGTGCGGCCCATTGGCAATCTTAATTATTGTAGTAACCGAAACAAGCATCCCCAAGATGGCTGCAAGTACAGCTGTCTTGGGGATGCTTGTCTTATATCCTTAATAATCAAATACCTTGATTAGACGAACTGTGAATAAAATGTCGATCCAAGCGGGCAACTCTGTCGATAAACAGATTCGCTCTTACCGCCAACTTAAGAGGACAAGCCTTCTGCACGGAGGCGTCCATTTTTTTCGTAGACCTCTTTTAGCAGGCTTTTCGATGGCTGACGCAATACTGGCTTGCCTGGAACCATCTCACCGGGACCTACCACAGCGATATCGTGGAGATTGCCGCGGATGACGGCACCATCCTTTACGATGGCTCCTTCACCAATAATGGCATGCTCGATCACGACGTTGCGTCCGATGCGGGCGTTAGGCATAATTATGCTATCTGTGACCCGAGAGGACTTGCCGATCTCGGCTTCACAGAATACAATGGAATTATTAGCTGTGCCTTCCACGTAGCAGCTTTCATGAATCAGGCAGTTATTAGCAGCAACTGTATTTTTCCGCAGAGCGGGCTTGACCCGTGTAATTCTTGTATACATTGGCCAATCTTCACGCATGAGGTTGATTTCACTGTTCGGCTGAAGCAGATCCATATGCGAGTCCCAGAGGCTTTTTACTGTACCAACATCCTTCCAATAGCCCTGAAATTCATACACATATACGGGATCTTGCTCGGCAAGCATCTTTGGAATGATATCCTTACCGAAGTCATGACTTGAGCTCTGGTCATTAGCATCTGCCAGCAAATATTCCTTCAGATAACTCCATCTAAAGATATAAATACCCATCGAAGCCAAGTTACTGTTAGGCTGTTCTGGCTTCTCCGCAAATTCAACAACCTCCTGATGCTCATTAGCGCTCAAGATCCCGAAGCGGCTCGCTTCATTCCATGGTACCTCCATGACTGAGATGGAAGCAGCAGCGCCTTTTTCAATATGGAAATTCAGCATATCTCGATAATTCATATGATAAATGTGGTCACCAGACAAAATTAGAACGTGCTCGGGATTATGTTGCTCGATGTAGGCTATATTTTTGTAAATAGCATCTGCAGTTCCCGTGTAGCCTTCTTGTCCTACGTTATAGGAAGGCAGCAGGCTCACGCCAGACGTTCCATTATTGTGCAGCCCCCACGGCTCTCCTTGGCCGATGTGCTGATGCAATGACTCAGCCTCATACTGAGTCAGTACGCCGACAGTATCAATCTCCGAATTCGCACAATTGCTGAGCGGAAAATCGATAATGCGGTAATGACCGCCGAAAGGGACGGCCGGCTTAGCAATTGTAGATGTAAATGGTGCAAGGCGTCGCCCTTCACCGCCAGCGAGAAGCATTGCAATACAATCTTTATTCTTCATCTCGTTTTCCCTCCCGATAATTGTCGTCGTTGTTCAATACATAAACGCAATTAGGATTCATGAAACTTTATAATGTTTTACATTCAATGGAAAAAATGAACTTTTCATAGTTACATTTCCGATCAATATTTATTAATCTAGGCAAAATCTTCACCTTTTCCGCATAATTAAATTTGAAGCTTACTCGTTCATTTTCTGTTCAAACTGGTAACAATGGGGTAATGAACCTGATGGAAATATAAATATGTAAAGCAGGTGATGGATTGGAAGAGCAAGGTCGGCACAACAAATCCACGGATGAGTTCAGTGCAGGTTCAATCTCACAGCAGGACATTTACTTATTTCATGAAGGCACGCATTATGGAAGCCATCGAATCATGGGGGCTCGGATGACCGTAGAAAATGGTACGCCTGGCGTGCGTTTTACTGTATGGGCACCGAACGCGCAACATGTGGGTCTGGCAGCCGATTTCAACCAGTGGAACGGTCAACAGGATTCGTTATATAAGATACCCCAATCTGGCATATGGACTCGGTTTTTTCCTGGGATTCAGGAAGGAACATTTTACAAATACGATATTACCGCAGCTGATGGTGAACGTATGTTGAAGGCAGATCCCTATGCGCTGCGTGCGGAGCTGCGACCAGCTACAGCTTCTGTGGTGGCCTCTCTGGAAGGTTATAAGTGGAGGGATGGTTCCTGGAGGCGGAGACGTAGGGAATTATATGCCAAGCCAGTTCATATCTATGAGCTCCATATGGGAACCTGGCGGCAGAAGCCGGATGGTACTTTTTATACATATAGGGAAATGGCAGATCAGTTGGTCGAGTATGTAACAGAGATGGGGTATACGCATATTGAGCTTATGCCGTTAAGTGAGCATCCTTATGACCTGTCTTGGGGCTATCAGCTAACAGGTTATTTTGCAGTAACCTCGCGCTATGGCTCCCCGCAGGACTTCATGTATTTCGTGGATACGTGTCATGTTGCTGGGATCGGTGTCATCATGGATTGGGTACCTGCTCATTTTGCGAAGGATGCTCATGGGCTAAGACGTTTTGATGGGAGTCCGCTGTTCGAATATGCCGATCCGCTATTGGCCGAGAAGCCTGGATGGGGGACGCTGTCCTTCGATTACAGTAAAGGAGAGGTACGTTCCTTCCTGATCTCGAATGCGTTGTTCTGGATGGATGTGTACCATATTGACGGATTGCGTGTGGATGCGGTGACCAGTATGATTCGTCTTGATTTTGAGAAAGCAGAGGGACAATATCGGCGAAATGCACATGGAGGTATTGAGAATGAGGATGCGATCCAGTTTCTTCAGCAGTTGAATGAGACTGTGTTCCGGTATTACCCTTATGCACTCATGATGGCTGAGGAGTCAAGCGCCTGGCCGAAGGTTACCGTCCCGACCGATGAGGGAGGACTGGGCTTCAACTATAAATGGAACATGGGCTGGATGAATGACACTCTTGATTATGTAGAGACAGAGTTCAGTCAGCGCCAGGAAGCTCACCATTTACTCACATTTCCGATCTGCTACGCCTATGCCGAGAACTTTACCCTTCCACTGTCGCATGACGAGGTGGTGCATGGGAAGAAGTCACTGCTGGACAAGATGCCAGGGAGCTATGAACAGAAATTTGCGGGGCTTCGTCTATTGTTGGGCTACCAGATGACCTCTCCAGGTAAAAAGCTGCTGTTCATGGGTGGGGAGTTCGGTCAGTTCATTGAGTGGAAGGATGAGGACGCGCTTGACTGGTTCCTGTTGGATTACGACAGTCATCGCCAGATGCATCATTTCAGCAGGGAGCTAAACCAGCTGTATCTGCGTGAGCCAGCCCTTTGGCAACTAGATCATTCCTGGGAGGGGCATCAATGGATTGATGCGGATAATCAGGAGCAAAGTGTCATCAGCTTCATACGCAAGGGGAAAAAGAAGAAGGATGATCTGTACGTTGTAATCAATTTTGGGCCTGTCGACTACCCTGCCTTCCGCATTGGAATGGAGCGTTCTGGCATCTATCAGGAGCTGCTGAACAGTGATGATAAGCAGTATGGTGGAAGCGGGGAAGTGAATACAGGTGGACTACGAACGGAAGGTATTCCGTGGCATAAGCAACTGCATAGTCTCGAGCTGCATCTTCGACCGCTTAGTATGGTGATTCTGAAGAGAGAAACTGCCATACCCAAGACGAATGTAAGGTCGGATGTAACGAAAAGTGCAAAGAAAAATGTAATAAAAAACTAAGTGAACTAATGAAAATATAGAGACGAACAAGGAGGAATCCGTATGAATATTGTATTTGCTGCTGCTGAAGTACATCCATTTATGAAGACAGGCGGTCTGGCTGATGTGATCGGAGCCCTTCCCAAAGCTCTTCAGGCAACTGGTGCCAAGGTGAGTGTCATTATGCCCAAGTATAAAGGGATTGCTGAAGAGTATGTTCGTAAAATGAAGCCACTGGGCAACATGCAGGTACAGGTAGGCTGGCGTGATCAGTACTGCGGAGTGTATCTACTAACGCATGAGGGCGTGCAGGTGTATTTTATAGATAATGAATACTACTTTGGCCGGGAGGGAATCTACGGCTATATGGACGATGGTGAGCGGTTTGCATACTTTAACAGAGCTGTCCTTGAGGTGCTCCCGCTGCTTGAATCCAAGCCCGATGTGCTGCATTGTCACGATTGGCATGCAGCAATGATCCCGTTATTATTGAAGGATCAATATCGTCAGCTTCCTTTCTATAGCGACATCCGAACTGTATTCACTATACATAACCTGCTGTATCAAGGTGATTTTCCATATGAGGTGCTCACCGAGCTGTTAAACATCAGTGGGGAGTATTTTACGCCAGAGGGTGTGGAGTATCACGGAAGATTGAATTTCATGAAAGCAGGTCTGGTATTCTCAGACCACGTTACGACAGTAAGTCCGACCTATGCACAGGAGATCCAGACCGAATATTATGGATATGGACTTGAGGGACTGCTTCGTAAGCTTGGTTATGAGGGTCGATTGAGCGGGATTGTGAATGGTATTGATGTGAAGAGCTACAATCCAGCCACGGATGGGCATATTTACAGCAAGTACCGTACCAGCATCTCCAAGAAGCTGGAGAACAAAATCGGTCTGCAGCAGGAGCTAGGACTCCCGGTACGTCCAGATGTACCTTTGCTGGCGATGGTTACACGCCTGGTGGATATGAAGGGGCTTAGCCTGGTCACCCGTGTACTGGATGAGATGATGTATTACGATGATTTTCAATTCGTCGTATTGGGCACAGGTGATCCGGCTTATGAACGGTGGTTCCGTAGTGCAGCAGAGCGCTATCCATTGAAGATGGCTGCTCAAATACAATTCAGTGAGTCTCTCTCTCGTAAAATATACGCCGCCAGTGACATGTATTTGATGCCATCCCGGTTCGAGCCATGCGGAATCAGTCAATTGCTTGCATTGCGTTACGGTAGCATTCCGATCGTTCGAGAGACCGGGGGCTTGAATGATACTGTGCAGGCATATAACGAATTTACAGGGGAAGGGAACGGATTCAGCTTCGCTCATTACAATGCCCACGATATGATGAATACGATTCGCAGGGCGGTTCATTTATATAAGCAGCCTGAGCATTGGCAACGCTTGACGCAAGCTGCATTCAAGGGGGATTACAGCTGGAATGTATCCGCTGCAGCCTATCTGGATATTTATAATCGACTGATGGAAGAGGGCAGCTAGGATCTTAACCAGATTAAATATGAGTGTAGAACCGCTAATATAGAATGGACAAAATAAAACACCTTCGAGGCTAGAGATTGCAGCCATGTCGTAAGTGGAAGACATGATGGCAATCCTGCATTGAAGGTGTTTTTGTTAGCTGTGGGTGAGGCTAGCCAGTTAAGACACATTTGCCATAACAGTTAAGTTCAACAAATGGACTCAATAATCGGGCGCAACAGTCAGGTTCTGCTGAATTGTTCGAATATTATGTGCGTGCTTGCCTTACTTGCTTACCACTAGGCTTGTGCTGACGTGTTACGGGTGAACTCTTCCTTGATCCGTGCCAGCAGCTCCGGCTTGGTAATGACATCGTTAGCCGTCCAAGCCAATGTCTTGGCTGCTAGCAGCATACGGTCCAAAGCAAGCTCTTGCATCGCATGATCCCGGAATTCTGGAGTATGCAGCATATGGCGCTCAAGCGTAACCTGTACATAAGGATGAATGGATGGACAGTGTAAGGATACATTGCCAAGGTCCATGGAACCATGATCACCACCGCTAACAATCAGGTCAACATCAACACCAGCTTCTATCAAATTGGAACTGAACACAGTGGATAGCTCCTCATTGGTCAGCATTTCGTCATACGATAGCTCATAGTTAGACACCTCGAGGCGGCTCCCGGTCTGCAGAGCTGCACCTTCAGCGATCTGAATTACCCGCTGTGTCAGCTTGTTCAGCTGCTTCCGGGTGGCTGCCCGTACATAGAATTGCGCGGAAGCATAATCGGGTACGATATTAGCAGCCTGGCCACCGTGGTTAATAATTCCATGAATACGTACATCGCTCGTCACATGCTGTCTGAATGCATTCACGCCATTGAACGTCTGAATGACCGCATCAAGCGCATTGATGCCTTCGTGAGGACTTGCAGCAGCATGGGCGGCCTTTCCAAAAAATTCAAACTGAACGGCATCGATCGCCAAGGATCGGCCTGAGGTCTCGAATTGATAGAGCGGGTGAACCATCATAGCGACATCGCAATCATCAAATAGTCCTGCTTCCGACATCGGTACCTTCGCTCCGCAGGTCTCCTCTGCCGGGGTGCCATAGACTCGAATCTCTCCACCAATTTCATCAATGACGGATTTTAGACCTACAGCCGCACCGACACTCATCATGCAGATCAAATGGTGCCCACACGCATGTCCAAGATCAGGCAGAGCGTCATATTCAGCGAGAAACGCAATGGTCGGTCCTGGCTTGGTAGCTCTGTAGGTAGCTATAAATGCTGTAGAAATCCCAAGTATCGGAGCTTCGACCGTAAATCCGTGATAGTTCAGCTCCTCCTTGAGTTTGGCGGAGGCTAAAAATTCCTCATTTCCCAGCTCCGGATGTGCACCAATATATAATGAAATTTCCTTGAAACGGGAACCATATTTCTTAATGGTATTCTCAATTTGCTGCTTCGTGTTCATTTTCTTACATCCTTTCACAACATTGAAATATTTCATGGTCATAATGATAAACAATCGTTTGCATAATCATGCATTCTCATCTATAATGACACAGTTATGTTAATTATACAGGAATAAGGAGAGAAGGAAAGTTTGAAAAGAATATATTGTCGTTATGCGGCCATCGTACTCGCTGCTGTCATGATGATCCTGGCAGTGGTACCAGCTTATGCAGCGGATTCCACGAAGCAGAAGCTGGTTCTCGGAACTAGTGCTGATTTTGCACCTTATGAGTTCCACAAAACGATAGATGGCAAGGACCAGATTGTCGGCTTTGACATTGAAATCGCGAAAGAGATTGCTAAGGATCTCGATCGTGAGCTTGTAATTGAAGATATCGGATTTGATGCGCTACTGCCAGCTCTGCAAAGCGGACGGGTAGATATGGTCATCTCGGGGATGACTCCTACGGACGAACGTAAGCGCAGCATTGATTTCTCGGACAACTACTATCAATCCCGCCAGGTCATTGTCGTCAAGGCGGAGAATAAATCCAAATTCCCGACAATGGATAGCTTGCGTGGAGCCAAGATTGGTGTCCAAAAAGGCTCCATTCAAGAAGAGATTGGTATGGGGATTCCAGACGCACAGCTGACCTCTCTGGACAAAATCTCAGACATCATTCTCCAATTACGTACGAATCGGGTGGAAGCTGCCATTATGGAGGATACGGTAGCTGCCGGTTATCTGGATAGTGAGGTCGTACTTGCGCCAGCAGTACCAGATGTGCCAGAGGTACAGGCAGCCATTGGTGTCCAAAAAGGCAATACCGAGCTGCTGAACTCCATTAATGGAACATTAGACAGACTCAAGGCCAATAATGATATTGAGCGTATGGTTGAAGAGGCAAGCGCCCTTGCTGCGGATCGTCCGCAGGCAAAGTCTCCAAACATCATTGAAGTGTTCTGGGAATACCGTAATTACTATATCACAGGTGTAGGATATACGTTGCTGCTGTCAGCGCTTGGTGTGCTGTTCGGCTTCATTATCGGTCTATTCATCTGTTTCATTCGCATGTCAGGTATTCGAGTACTGCAATGGATTGGAACGACGTATGTCGAGATTTTGAGAGGCACGCCGATGCTGGTGCAGCTCATGATTGTGCATTACGGATTCTCTTTGACCTTCGGGATCAACTTCAGTCCATTGCAATCAGGTATCATTACGCTGTCCATCAATAGCTCCGCCTATCTGGCAGAATTGTTCCGCGCAGGAATTCAAGGCGTAGACCGTGGACAGATGGAAGCGGCACGTTCCCTCGGGATGAAGAGAGGCAAAGCGATGAGATTCATTATTTTGCCGCAGGCCCTTAAGGCAGTGTTGCCTGCGATCGGTAATGAATTCATCACGATCATCAAGGAATCCTCAATCATCTCGTTCATTGGCATGATGGATCTGATGTACCAGGCCTCTGTTGTTAAGAACATTACTTTCCAGGGGATGAGTCCATTCATCATCGCCGCGGCCTTGTACTTTGTCATGACATTCGGACTCTCCAAGCTGCTTGGATTGTGGGAAAGGAAGTTGAGAGCTAGTGATAACCGTTAATCAATTACGCAAGTCCTTCGGTCAGAATGAAATTCTGAAGGGACTCGATGTGCATATCAAGAAGGGCGAGGTCGTTGTTGTCATTGGACCAAGTGGTTCGGGCAAAAGTACTTTTCTGCGTTGTCTGAATCTGTTGGAGGAGCCATCGGCAGGTGAAATTCTGTTCGAGGGCGAGCCGATTACAGCCAAAGGCCACGATATTAATAAGACTCGTGAGAAAATGGGCATGGTGTTTCAGCATTTTAATCTGTTCCCGCACATGAATGTACTGCAAAATCTGACGATCGCGCCTGTTCAGGTGCTTGGAAAATCTCAAGCTGAGGCTGAGAAGATCGCGGACGAGCTCTTGGCTACAGTAGGGCTGTCCGATAAGCGTGTTGCCTACCCGAACCAGCTGTCGGGTGGTCAGAAGCAACGTATCGCCATTGCGCGTGCGCTGGCTATGCAGCCACATATGATGCTGTTCGATGAGCCGACCTCGGCGCTTGACCCCGAGATGGTCGGAGAGGTACTGGACGTTATGAAGAAGCTGGCTGAGCGCGGAATGACGATGGTCATCGTCACACACGAAATGGGCTTTGCACGTGAGGTGGGAGACCGGATTCTGTTCATGGATAACGGGCAGATTGTTGAGGAAGGAAGTCCTGGCAAGGTATTCGGAAATCCAGAGAATGAGCGCACACGCGACTTCCTCGCGAAGGTACTCTAGTTACATTTCGAATAGTACTGTAGCGACATCTCGAACCATAACAGCCACATTTTAAACTCAATATGTATGGTGAAAGAACAGCTCTGGTAGGTCTATTCAAGGACCCACTGGAGCTGTTTTTCAGTTGGAGAAATATCATCCTGATTATGTCTATATCACGCGTAAAATCCAAGTTAACGGCATATACCAACATTTTCATGCAGTAAAGGTTACAAACTTGTGATAATATGCTTACAAATCTTAACCTTTTCGATTGCAGGTTGCGGTGATTAATAATTCAAATCTAGAAAGCCATAATCCTGAATCGTAAAAGGTGAGAAATTTTGTAATGCTGTCATACATAGGAGGATAACTTACATATGAAATCGTTCGGTAAGATGATGAAATCAACCTTGTTGGTATTGGGTGTAGGTCTGACTGTAGCTGCGGGGACTGCAGATGCGGCAAGTGTACATGTGGCCAAAGATGGAGATACATACTTCAAGCTGGCGCGTCAGTATGGGGTGAACATGGAGGCGCTTATGGCGGCTAATCCGCAAATTCCAGCCAACAATATCTATGACGGACTTAACATCAAGCTACCTGAGGATACAGCAGTGCAGGCCAAGTCGATTTCTGCTACTCCAATAAAGGAAGCTGCGAAGATCTCAGCCAAGCAAGTGGAGGCGTGGGGAAAAACGTTTAATTACTCCAAGGTGCTGAATGTAACGGCTACAGCCTACTCAGCAGCAGCTGACGAGAATGGCGGGTGGGGGCCTGTGGATTACTTCGGTAATCCGCTGAAGATTGGGACGATTGCCGTGGATCCTAAGGTGATTCCGATGGGCACCAAGGTACTCGTTACAGGACACTCTCATCCTGGACTACCTGCTAATGCCTTTGTGGCGGAGGCACTTGATATGGGCGGGGCCATTAAGGGCAACAAGATCGACATCTTCATACCTGGCTCGAAGGCTTCGGTCAGCCAGTTTGGTTTTCAGGATGTAAAGCTGTATTTTATTGAATAATAGCTTTGCTGAAGATTAGCTTTTGAAAAGCTGTAGTCACTGTCAACCATGAACATAATCCGTAATCATTGAATCGTATTAGTGAATAGATTGAAGGATGTCCCGTCAAGCCATGGGTTGGCCTAGGGACATCCTTTTATTTGTTTGGAAATAGCTTGTTCACTGCTTCTTGCTGAGCGGTAAGGAGGCAGGCACGTGTAGCAGCTCGGGAAGGGTAACGAAGGAGTAGCCCTTACCTTCCAGCTCGCTAATCATGCTCGGAAGCACGCGAATGGTTCCGTGCAGATCAGTTGTAGTTCCACCACCTGCATGCATGAGAATAATAGAGCCTGGTCCGGTATGAGGCACCACGTTATTTCTGATTTGGCGGGGGCTGAGGCCCTTCCAGTCCATGGAATCGACATTCCAGTTCACAATCTTATACCGCGAGCTGCGTGCCCAGCGTAATTGAGGCTCTGTAATCTCACCATAAGGCGGCCGGATCAGCTTGGGGCGAAGGCCTGTAATCCCTTGAATAATTCGTTCGGATCTGAGGATTTGCTGGCTGAACTGACTCGAATTAAGCTTGGCAAAATTCGGATGATTGAAGGAATGGTTGCCGACGACATGTCCTTCCTTTACAATTCTTCGGACCAGATCAGGATGTTTGCGTGCGCGGCTTCCAACAATGAAGAACGTTGCCTTGATGTTATGCTTCTTGAGAACATCCAGTACATATGGCGTGTAACGTGGATCAGGAACGTCATCGAAGGTTAATGCAATTTGACGAGTCTGCGAATGAGGACCGCTCATCTTGAAGGTATCAGCATATTTTTTTCGCAAGTCCCCAAGTGTGCGAGGCTTGGTACTGGTGGTCTGTACATTTTGAACAGTCTGGTCACTCTCTGCGGGCTGGGGAGAAAGCCATGCAGCAGCAGTGGATTGGACATGGCTGTAAGCAGACGTATAGCTGCTGGAGAGCAGCAGTGCCGCTAATGTAATATTGGCCCATAGTGGCATGGGATTAGCCCCCTTTTTCGTTTCTCTCGCGCATCAGTGTGTTAGTATTTCCAAATGCCGTCAAATTATGTAGTAGCATCATTTGAAAATGCCACATGATTTGCTATGACATGTTGGGTTAAGTTAAAATATAAGTAATTGGAAAAAAGCTGAAACGATTGGAGTATTCCTGACGTATATAGAAGTATTGATAAAATCATCGGTAGATCAAAGGAGGAACTGCAATGTCTATCTTCAAGCGATTAAGAGATCTTACACTATCGAACATTCATGCGGTTATTGATAAAGCTGAGGACCCAATCAAAATGACAGAGCAATACATCCGTGATATGCGTGAGGACCTTGAGGATGCCGAAAAGGCGGTTGCCGCCCAGATTGCCATCGAGAAGAAATTCAAGCAGCTGTACGAGGAGCAGATAGCTCTTGTTCAGAAGCGTGAGGAGCAGGCTCATACCGCCGCCAAGGCACAGAACGTGGAGCTAGCGCGCCGAGCACTGGAAGAGAAGAAGACAGCAGAGGATAAGGCAGCAGAATACAAAGCCAGCTATGAGCAGAACAAGGCGTCAGCTGATCAATTAAGAGCCAAGCTGACAGAGATGCGCAAGCAACTAGAGGAAATGAA
The DNA here is from genome assembly GCF_000377505.1 of Paenibacillus massiliensis 2301065 = DSM 16942. Taxonomy (GTDB): domain Bacteria; phylum Bacillota; class Bacilli; order Paenibacillales; family Paenibacillaceae; genus Paenibacillus; species Paenibacillus massiliensis. The sequence continues at coordinate 169,714 of NZ_KB898187.1, forward strand.
AAGCAAGCGCGAGACACTTGTAGCCAGATATCAGGCTGCCAAAGCGCAGACAGAAATCAACAAATCCATGAGCACATTCAGCACGGATTCAGCTGCTTCTGGGATGAAGCGTATGGAGGAGAAGATGCTCCAAATGGAAGCGCGTGCTGAGGCAAGCAACGAGCTAGCAGACAAAGGCAAGTCGCTGGATGATGAAATGGAAGCTTTGACCAAGAATAGTGAGGTTGAGGATGAGCTGGCTGCATTAATGAAGCAGTATGAAAATAAATAATTGCTGCTAAAGCGTAAGACGAATGGCGAAGGTGAGAACAATCCACTCTCCTTCGCTTTTCAGTCTGCTGTTTTTGCAAAGTACCCATAATTAGGCATGACTCTATATTACGTTGAACGGTACTGACAGCATGTGCGCTTGAGTAACAGATAAAGGATGGTAGGAAATATGGATCTTCACTCCATTATTGCGATGTTCACATGGACAGTCGCAGGAGCAATTCTGTTGTTTTTATTCATGTATCTGGACTCCTTATTTACGAAATATAAGGATTTTGAAGAGGTCAAAGCCGGCAACGTGGCAGCAACGACTCGATTGGTCATGAAGCTGGGAGCACAGGCCTACATACTATCCGCCTCCATGGCTACTGCGAACAAATTGAGTGAGGCATTGTTGTATTCCTTGCTCGCTTTTCTCATGCTCTTCGTACTGGAAGGGTCTGTGCGAGTCGTTCTGCGAAAATGGGCCAAATTTGATCTTGATGAAGGCACCCAACGTGGTCACATCGCGCATGGCTTGTTCAACGGCTCCTTGTATATCGTTGGTGCCCTGATCATTGCGGCCTGTTTCTAACGGTATAATGCACAAAAAAATACTAGAGCTGTCACTCGGAAGCAGCCTTCTCAGCAAATCCAAGGATTTGTCACACGAGAGAGCGGCTTAGAGAGGACAGCTCTTGTTGTCATTTACGGGATTGTCGTACATTTGCGGATTTCCGTGATCTTGGAATGGTGCTGGCTGGTTGCTTGCGGATCCATTTGAGGAAGGAAGCCATCTGCGGATTGGATTGCAAGGCTTCTATGGTGGTGAGCTGGAGCTGGACCAGTTGCCGATTCGTGAACAGATGATGAATATGCTGATGACACGCAACACACAGATCCACAGTGGGCAGGAAGGAGCCACCTTCTTCCCGCGGTGTTAAATGGTGAACGGTAGTCACAACCGAGGTACGTCTGCAAAGCTCACACTGGTCTGGTGCCTTCATCATATTCAATTTATCCTCCTCTACACAGGGACACATATATATTTAGTCGTGAGCTCGACCATCCTCCTTGCGCTGGCCCTTGAGCACAGGCTCAAGCACATCCTGCACACTACGCTCCCATAACGGAACATCGGTCCTATACGCAGCGCGTACATTCAGATGACCGGCCAATGGGGCCGTGATGAACACGAATACGATACCTAATAATAGTCTGGCGCTTGCATAATGATCATAAATCCAGAAGTAGAGAAAGGCTGCAGTAAGAATACATAGAACGCCAAGTGTGGTACTTTTGGTTGCGGCATGTGCCCGCAGATATACGTCGGGCAGCCGAATCAATCCGAAGGTGCTTAATATGCTCACAATGGCTCCAATCAATACCAGTCCTCCGACGATTAGCCCACCTGCGGTCTCAACGATCATTCTCACGCTCAAGCACCACCCCTCGTTCAATATAACGGGCGAAAGCTACCGTGCTCAGAAAGGCGAGTATGCCAATCAGCAAAATAATATCAAGATACGCCTGCGTATGCTGTGCCATGGACAAGACCGTAACCACGGCGATGAGATTGATGCCAATGGTATCTAACGCGGTAATTCTATCCGCCATGGACGGACCGCGTAGCACTCGATATAAGCAACCACAGATCGAGACCGATAATAGAAACACCGCGATCAGAAATATAGCCTGCAGCATTAGCGAGTCACCTCCATTATGCTTTTTTCAAAAGTATTGCGAATTTCCTCAGCCATGAAGTGTTCATCCGTAATGTTCATGGCATGAATATAGAGCGTGCGGTTATTATGCGAGACTTCAAGCAGCAGTGAACCTGGGGTAAGAGATATCATGAGATACAGTAGACTCAGCTCCCAATCCGTGGTTAGCTGGCTTTTGTAGATAAAGACGCCTGGGCGAATATCCAGCTGTGGCTTGATAACCTGCCGAATAACGGTATAGCTGGCATGCACGAGCTGGACGAGCAGTACTCTGAGCAGCTTGAGGATCGCCCAAATCCTCATTAGATATAATCTTTGCGGAAAGAATCTGCGCAGCACTGCAATCAGAATCAGACCAAGCAGGAAGCCGATCAGGAACTGCAGGACAGTCCATTCCGCACTGAGGAACATCCAGGTGAGCGCGATGATCAGATTAAGCAAAATTTGAAAGGCCATCAGATCTACTCCTTTAACACGGCATTAATGTACAGCTCCGGCTTCAGCAACAGAGTGCCCGATTCAGAGACGAACGGATAGATGAGCTCGGCAGCAGGGCCAATACATATGATTAGTACAAATAGCAGCATAGAAGAAAGGAGAAGTGGGCGTACGGGATACAACGTAATTTCTTTCTGCGTGACTGAAGTACCCCAGAAGGCTTTTATGAAAATTTTGATAATGGAGTACATCATCAGCAGACTTGCCACAATGGCAATGATCGTTAGACCGTACAAGCCAGCCTCTAGACCACCTTCGAATAGCATCAGCTTGCCTGGAAAGCCGCTCAAAGGTGGAACACCTGCCAGAGCCAACGCTGTAATGAACAGCATCCAGCCCAGCAATGGGTAGGATTTGATGAGTCCGCCCATTTTGTTAAGATTGGATGTCCCTGCCGCTGCAATCAAGGCTCCGCCAAGCAGGAACAACAATGTCTTGATTAGCATGTCGTGAAATAGGTACAGCAGCAGACCCTCCAAGGCGATTTTGCTGGAAGAGGCCATCCCGTACGCGACGAAGCCAACACCTGCCACTACGTTATAAACCATAATCTTATTCACATCCATGTACGACACTGCACCAATGACCCCCAGGATCATCGTCGCGCCAGCCATCGTGCCGATCACCGTCTGCGTGAAGTCTGGATCATGATAGAAGATTAGCGTGAAAATCCGGATTATGGCATACAATCCAACCTTCGTAAGCAGGCCTGCGAACAAGGCGGTCACGACAGAAGGGGGCGCCGCATAAGAGCCCGCTAACCAGAAGAACAGGAACAGCCCAGCCTTGATGCTGAATACAATCAGCAGCAGCACGGAGATGACACTCAGAATACCATCCTGACCGATCTCCGCCACGCGGACTGACAGATGGGCGAGGTTCAAGGTTCCAGTAATAGAATAGAGAAAACCAATCGCTGCAACGAACATTGCGGACGATACAATATTGATAAGTACATACTTTAGCGTCTCCCGCAGCTGGTGTGAGGTCCCTCCGAGGACAATAAGTGCATAGGAGGACATCAGCATCAGCTCGAAGCAGACGAACATATTGAAGAGATCCCCGGTCAGGAACGAGCCATTGACACCTGCCATCAAAAAATGAAAGAACGCATAAAAATGGTGCTCTTCACGTTGTCGGTTAATGCTGCGAAATGCATAGAACATACAAGATACAGAGATCAGTGCTGCTGTGAAGACTAATAAAGCAGCCAGGCGATCAGCGACGAGCACGATACCGTAGGGAGCATTCCAGCCCCCCAGATTCAAGGTCTGAATACCAAGCCCACCTGTCTCAATGAGAAGGATCACAGCCGCAGCCGCGTTAATGAGTACAGACGTTCCACTCACCATCCGTTGCCAGTGAATACTTCGAGAGAGCAGCACGAGTATAATGCCTGTTAACAGAGGGACAAGGATCGGAAGAATCACTGCATTATTCATGGCCAAGCTTCCTTACTTCTTCCATATCGTCGGTTTTCAATTTGAGATAGGAGCGATAGCTAAGCACGAAATAAAATGCGAGCAAGCCAAAATTGATGACGATGGACGTCAGGATTAAGGCTTGGGGAAGAGCGTCCACGTAGCTGTCTGCATTCTCGCCCAATAAAGGGGGGGAGCCGCTCTTCAGGCCAGCTAGCGTGATGAGCAGCAAATGTACGGCATGAGTTAGCACGGATGTTCCCAGAATGATCCGCAGCAGACTGCGGGATAAAATCAAATATACGGCAATGGTAAATAAAATACCGACACTAAGACACATGATGATTTCCATATCAACGATCCTCCCCGATTTGTGTAATAATGGTCATCGTTACACCGATTACAGTCATATACACCCCTATATCGAAGAGCAATGCTGTAGCAAGCTCCGTCGTTCCAAGTAGCGGCAGATCAAAGTAGCCAAAGGTATGGCTAAGGAATGGAGCCTCGAACAGAAAGGAGCCCATGCCCGTCAGCACGGCAATCAACAGCCCGACAGCAGTCAGTTGACGATAATCAAGGCGAATCACACGATGCATCGTCTCTGTCCTAAAGGCAAAGCCTAGCAGAATCAATGCGGCCGCCGTAACCAGGCCACCAATGAATCCGCCGCCTGGCTCATGATGACCTGCGAAGAACAGGTGCAGCGCGAAGGTCAGGACGATGAAGATTACAATCTTCATGAGCGTCTGCAGAAAGATATCATTGCTTCGCAGGGGTACGGTACTCCATAGCAAGGAGTGCTGCTCCAGATCCCTTTGTTTCTCGAAGGCCTGAACACTAGTCGGGTTGTGGAATTTGGTGCGTGCACCGAGGTCCTTGCCATCCAGACTCAGATGGATCATGCCATAGATGGCCAGTGAGGCGACACCGAGCACGGCAATTTCTAGCAATGTATCAAAGCCGCGGAAGTCTACCAGGAGCACATTAACGATGTTCTTACCACCTGCGAGCTTGTAGCTGTTCTCTGTAAAATAACGAGAGATGGAATCTACATTTTCGCTCCTAGTCGCAGCCAGTGCAATCAACGTCATGATGGTTCCAACAGAGACGGCGATAATCAAATTCACAGTGCGATAAGATCTCGATGATTTGCCTGAGCGCAGCTCCGGCAGGTGATAGAAGCAGAGTAGCATCAAGGCAACGGAGATCGTCTCTACGATCATCTGAGTCAAGGCCAGATCGGGTGCCCGGAATAAGACGAAGAACAGTGTAACCAGATAACCGACGGCCCCTGTGAGAATAACAGCGGATAATCGTTCCCGCGCGAGTGGGATGCAGATTGCGGCAGCAATCAGGCCAGCGAGAATCAGTAACTCGTAGATACGGATTGGAGCTAGCTCGGTCTGATCCCATGGAATGACGCTCGCTCGGTAGAATGTGTAACCTAGCAGCAGTACACTAAAGGCGAAAATGTACACCAAATAATTGCGGACAGAGCCGTTCATATATAGCTCAGTGAGCCTGCGTGCAGCGTTGCCAGACCGTCTGAAGAGCTGAGTGAACAAAGTATTAATTGACAGCTGATGTGGATAGAAGCCATATACTCTGAACCAGCGATGGCGTGTGTAATATAGCAATGCTCCGACGAGCACGACGCCGATAGTCATGAACAGCTCCGGTGTCCAGCCATGCCACATCGAGAGGTGTACCTTAATATGCTCACCCTCCGTAAGAGAGGAAGGGAGTACAGAGATCATGGCAGGCTCGAGTAACGTGTAGGACAACACATTCGGGAAGAGACCGAACACGATGACGAGGATGACCAGAATCGCAGGTGGAATCAGCATCCCGATTGGTGGTGACTTCACCTTGCCTGAGGTCAAGTAAGAGTGCGGCTCTCCAAGAAAAGGTTTGCTTAGCAGGACTACGGAATAGATGAAGGTGAACACACTTCCGATCCAGGCCAGCACAGGAAACAAAGTTCCCCAGGTCTCAAGGCCGTAAAAATTAAAGCTCATCATGTCAACGGTTGCCTTGAGGAACTGCTCTTTGCTCAAAAAACCGCTAAACGGAGGTATACCGGCCATGGACAGGCCGCCAATTACCGTTATGGTAAACGTAGCTGGAAGTATCGTAATCAGCCCACCCAGCTTGCGCATATCTCTGGTGCCTGTAGCATGGTCTACAATACCTGCTGACATGAACAGTGCACCCTTGAATAATGCATGATTGAACAAATGAAAGATGCCCGCAAGCGTTGCTGTCGTATAGAGCACAGGCTCATGTGTCCCTCTGTATAACGCTGCTGATCCCAGCCCAAACAAAGTCATAATCAGACCTAGCTGTGAGATGGTAGAGTAAGCCAGCAAAGCCTTCATATCATTTTTTCGTATTGCTGAAAAAGCGCCATAGCATAGTGTTATTAAGCCAACTGACGAGATCGTCCAGAACCAAGCTGCGTTCCCAGCGAACACAGGAGTTAATCTGGCAACCAAGTAAATTCCTGCCTTGACCATCGTAGCGGAATGCAAATAGGCGCTTACCGGGGTAGGGGCCTCCATCGCATCAGGTAGCCATATGTGAAATGGGAACTGTGCAGACTTACTAAAGGCGCCGATCAATATCAGAATCATGGCTGGCATGAACATCCAATGCTCTGTGATTGGCCCCAATGCAGCTATGGTTTCTCGAATGCTGAAGGTTCCTGACATAATTCGAAGCAGAATAATTCCTCCGAGCATACAGAAGCCACCGAGAACGGTAATCATGAGAGATTTAAGGGCACCAGCTGCAGATTTAATCGATTCATGCTTATAGCCGATTAGCAAGAAGGAGGAAATGCTCGTCAATTCCCAGAATCCATAGAGAACGATTGTATTGTCAGACAGGACAATTCCCAGCATGGCTCCCATGAACATCATGAGGTATAGATAGAATGGACCCAGCTGGTTTTTGGTCCGATCCATGTAGAAGATGGAGTACCACACGACTAGCGCACCAATGCCTGTGATGAGCAATGACATCAGCATGCTCAGACCATCGAGTACTAATGTGAAGTAGATCTCCAGCGAAGGAATCCATGGCAGATTGGATTGGGGGAAAAGCTGCTGCTGGACTGTGGGAATCTGGCTTATAAAATAAAGGAAGAGTAGTAATGGAGCCGGGAAAATGAACCAGCCTGTATGTACTTTGGGCACCCAGCGATACGCGAGTAAGCCTACAATACCGGCAAAGAAAGGAATAGCAACAATCAAGTGCAACATATAGATACAGAGCCCCCTTGTGGATAAAATAGTCATGCATGAGGCTTACAACAAATGCAGTGGACACAATTTACACTGTCTTAACTCTTACCCAAAGAATGCTGGTACAGAATCGGATTCTTGTTACAGATCTGTAACAGGGATACGAACCGCAGATTATAGTGTCGACCCAGGGCAGAGTAACGAGGGGATTTCGTTTCGAAAAACCAGTCTGACACAGGATGTTACTTAATGCGCTCCTATTGTTCTGGCAGATATGTTATTCTGAATGAATGGAAAGGCGTACATAGAAGAATGGAGTGAGAAGTATGAATCAATGGTTACATTCTGATGATTACACCACAGAACGGTACCACCGCAAAGCTATCTCTGTTGAACAAGCGCAACAGCTGGTAATGCAGCGTGTTATACCTGGGGCAAGCGAGCAGGTACATCTTACGGAGGCAGCAGGGCGCTTCCTGGCGGAGTCGATATATGCACCACACCCTTTCCCAAATTTCAGGCGCTCGGGCATGGACGGCTATGCGATCGTTAGCTCAGACACGGCCCCATGTGGAGGTAGCGAGGGTCAAGATGTTTGGCTGCAGGTCATTGATGAGGTTGCTTGTGGATTCGTATCAGAAAAGATGGTGGAGTCCGGGACGGCAGTGCGTATCATGACAGGGGCGCAGGTACCGGATGGTGCTGATGCGGTCGTCATGTTAGAAGCTACTAGATTGAAGGAAGAAGCAGGACAGGTCTATGTCGGACTGAAGAAGCGGGTTCAACCGGGAGCGAATGTAACGGAGATCGGTTATGAGTTAAAGGAAGGCGAGCTACTCCTCCAGAAGGGCGCACAGCTGGGTCCGGGAGAAATATCGGTGTTAGCTACCTTTGGAGTTGGATTGGTTACGGTATATCGTCAACCACGGGTAGGAATTTTCTCGACAGGCTCGGAATTGCTGCAGCTCGATGAACCTCTTCAGCCTGGCCGAATTCGTAACAGCAACACTTATATGCTTGCCGTACAGATTCGCAATGCGGGAGGCATTCCTTGTCTGCTGGAGGCAATCACAGATGATGTAGAGCTCGCCCGTGAACGGCTGCATGAGGCACTTGAGCAAGTGGATATGGTCGTGACGAGTGGCGGAGTGTCCGTCGGAGATTACGATATTATGGGTGAGCTTGTCCGGCAGGAGGGAGTGGAGCTTCTGTTCAATAAAATCACGATGCGTCCTGGTAGCGTAACCACCACTGCCGTGATTGAGAATAAACTGCTGTTCGCCCTTTCCGGTAATCCTGGAGCATGCTTCGTCGGGTGTGAGCTATTGGTAAGGCCATTTATACGCGGCATGCAAGGAGCGGAAGAGCCTTATCTGGCGGAATGGACGGCCTATATGGGGGCAGACTACCGCCGTATGAATAATTACACACGTTTCGTAAGAGCAACGTTGAGCTTCCGTGACGGTCAGGTGATTGCAACTCCAGCCCGAATTGACGAGTCTAGTGTCATGATCTCGATCAAGGACGCCGATTGTCTGATCGTCATTCCTCCAGGTACGCCGGAGGTGCTGGAAGGGGAACGAATTCAGATTCTCAAGCTGGAGAAGGCGTCCATATGACCGAGCGAAGGGAGGATGTCGAGTTGAAGAGAGAGGGACCGGAGCGGACGGAGCCTTTCATCTTACAGGTCGCAGGGTATAAGAATACTGGCAAGACTACATGGCTGACAGGGCTCATACACCAGCTTAATGAGCAGGGCATCCGTTCTGCGGTTATTAAGCACGATGCCCACAGCTTTGATATGGACCACCCAGGTACGGACACCTTTAAGCTTCGTGAGGCTGGAGCGGTGGGCGTGGCAATTACGTCAGCGAAGCGGACAGCAATTATAGAAGAATATGATACGTCGCTAGAGGAGTTGATTGCTGTCTTCTCGCATAGTGGACGCTATGACTGTATTTTTATTGAAGGGTTCAAGCAAGCGGATTACCCGAAGCTGGTCATGATTCGTCAGGAGACGGATCTGGTACTACTTGACTCGCTAATGCAAGTGATTGGCGCTGTATATGCAACCGACTGCCAGAAGCTGGTCAGCAGCCGCGCTGCAGACATAATGCTGTATGAATACAGCAAGCCCAAGCTGGCGGCTGACTGGATCGTGGATAAGCTCAAAGGAAATAGTTCGAAGACGCACAAAGCTGGCCTCAGGCATCAGCACGACGCTCAATAGCATCGGACATAGTCTTGTCTGTAAGATGAGCATAGACCTCGGTCGTCTCTGTTGAAGCATGACCAAGCTGCTCCTTCGTTTTGTAGATATCATTTTGCAAATAATAGTCGGTTGCGAACGAATGTCTTAGCTTGTGTACGGTCAGGGAAGGCTTACCATAGCGTTTGGCATATTTGATGATCATGGCCTGTATGGCACGCTTCGTCATTCGCTTGCCTTCCTGTGCGCCATTGGGAATGGCCAGGAACAGAGCCTTCTCACGCTTGACAGGACGATAGCGCTGATGACGAAGCTCCAGATATTCCGCCAGATCGTCTCTTGCTTGTCCACGAAAATAGACGGGAGTCTTGAAGGTCTCGTCATTATTCCCTTTCCGATAGACGTAGAGCAGCTTGTTGTTCATGTCCAGGTCATCGACATTCAGATTGACAACCTCGGACACCCGCAGCCCGGAATTCAGAATGAGGCTGGCAATACAGGCATCCCGTTCCTTATTCAGGTTATAGGCAAACATAGCTTGCTTATTATCGGCAGCATCATGTCCATAGCCCTCATGGATGTACGCAATGAATTCCAGCAGCTCATCCTCTTCCAGCAGCTTTCCTTTCAGCTTGGCCGCGGTGTCCTTGGGCTTATGAATTCGCTTGATCTCTACCTTGGCCATAATGTTCCGTTTCAGTAGTGGATAGAACTCTTCATCCTCGGCGATCTGGCTTAAGTAATGGAACATAGAGCGCAGGGAGGACAGCTTGCGTGATACGGTAATTCGCGAATTTGCTCCCTCTCTTTTCGTTGTCAGAAAAAGCCGATAGCTGGTAATACTATTCATATGTAGCTTCTCCAGCTCCTCCAGCGTTACGCCACTATTTCGATCTGCAGAGGAGAGTCCTTCGGCGCGAAGCCAATTGAAGAAGATATCGTAATCTCGTACATACTCCAGCAGAGTAGAGGGAGACAGGTCCGGCAGCTTATAGTCGACAAACTGCTGTACATACCACGGCATGGACGGAAGCTTCTCGTCAAGCTTTTGCCGATCGATTTCCTTTTGGACATTCATCTCATACACCTCAGATATTCTAGGATTCTACTGTATTTTAGCACATTGCAGGAGGCGACGACATTGAACTTGAGGATTGAGCGTGTCCCGTATGAGCAGAAGCATATCATCAAGCATCTGATGCAGTTTTATTTGTATGATTTCACGGAATTTCTTAATATCCCTTTGGCTGAGGATGGGCGCTATCCGCCTTATCCGGATTTGGCTGAATATTGGACCAGTGGGGATGCCAAGCTTCCTTTTGTCTTCCGAAGAGAGGATGTGCCTATTGGCTTTGCCCTTATCGATCAAATGGAGGCCAGCACGGAGTGTGATTTTTATATGGCGGAGTTCTTCGTGCTTCGTCCGTTCCGCAGAGATGGCATCGGGACCTATGCAGCACATCAGCTGTTCCGGATGATGCCAGGCAGATGGAAGGTTACACAGGTGAAGAGTAACGTCCCGGCCCAGCTATTCTGGCGTAAGACCGTTGATTCTTACACGGAAGGCGATTATAAGGAACGAACACATCCGTGGAAGGGGAGTACAAGTCAGTATTTCACATCATGAAATAAAATGATTTATGTTATTAATTATTCATGGGGTAATTTAGTTTTTTTCGAAATCATTCAGAAATCTGTCTCTCCGAAAGCTGTCTCATTGATCATCTTCTTTTGACGTAGTTATTGGCGAGGTTAGTTGTTGTTAATGCATTATTTTATTATTTCAGTATATGAAAAATTCACAAAAGAGTCTGGCAAAATCATTCTGAGTCCACTTGCGGCAATTGCATTCATTGAGCACATTCACCGAACATACATGGAACACATTCACTGAGGTCATACTGATAATATGTATATGGATGAGAATATTCGGAAGGATGGCCTCGCGTTGAGCGGCTGCCAACTGCTTTGGTCTTGTACATAAGCAATCCCCCAGTTAGCGCGAATATCGCGTGTGGCTGGGGGATTTTTGCCTAATATATAGATTAGAGTGCTTCAAGACGCTCCTCATGCCTGTTCGACACAACATGCCATGAACCATCCGAAAGAGGCTTAACCAAGCTGCTGCGCGAAGGTGATCAGCACGGTCATGGTAATCACATTCACAAGTGTAGACAAAAGGACGGTCTGCGCGGCAAAATCAGGCTCGTTCTTGTACTCCTCAGCCAGGATGGCCGTATTCACACCTGTAGGCATGCCTGATGCAATCAGCAGCGCTTGTGCAGGAACACCTTCGAGTCCGAGCAGCAGCACAAGTGAAAATCCCACCGCCGGTCCGACAAGAAGGCGAAGCACCATACTGAGATAGACGGAAAACCGCTTCATGCGAAAAGGATATTGCACGATCTGTGCCCCCAGTGTCAACAGAGCCAAAGCAACCATCGAGCGACTGACATAGTTCAGCGGCTCCATAAGCAAGGGAGGTAGGGGCTCATGCAGCAGATTCAGACCAAGACCAAGCACGAGAGCGTAAGGGACAGGCATTTTTAGAAAGTTCATTAATATTTTACGCGGGCTTGCGCTTCCGTTCTGCACGACAAATGCACCGTAGGTAAAGGTGATGAAGCTTTGAAAGGTCATGACAAGGGCTTGGACAGAAGCGGCGACAGGCTCGCCCTTGAAGACCAGCTCGTTGATCGGAATCCCATAATTTCCGGAGTTATCAAGCATGACGCTATTGGTAAAAGCACCGCGCATCCCGGGACTGTATTTCATTGAGCGTGCTACGACGGTACTGATCAGATACAGGATCAAGACATACAGGACGTAGAACAGGGCTACAGACCCTAGCAAGGAGAAGGGAATATTCGAGCTATAAAGACTGACAAATACGATGGCAGGAGTTATATAATAAAAATTGATTTTCGCCAATGTGTACAAATCTAGACGGAAAGCATACTGCATAATACATCCAAAACCGATCAGCACGAAAATGGGTAGTACTACTTCAAGTAAAATAGATAGGAACATGCCATAGTCAACTTCTTTCATCCAGTAGTTACGTCGAATCAAGGATCTCCCGAGATAGACACTGATAAAAATTATACTGCAAAAGTGAAAGCCATCGGGTAGCAAATTTCTGAAATCGACAATAAAAAATGTGAACAAAGTCAAAATTGCATCAATATGTGCACAGAAGCAGGCTTTGGATAACTGTAATTTTGTTCGTATTAGGCACGAATAAGAACGTGCGTTCCTTGATGAACTGAGAAACATGCAGCAACAATATGAAATTAACACTGGGCCAGAATGAAGTTCATTTATAGCTACTATTTTTCTCATTTCAACATATGAAAAATTCACAATAGTAAAAGCAACGAATCTTGTACATTCCGTGCTAACCCAGCCTATCCCACATATCTATATAGAGAAAAGTTCCGGTTCCACAACCCACCCCGCCTACATACACTACTTGAGACCTGTTTTTCTAATCACTCTGAAGGGAGAGACACTTTCGTGCATCGATTCTGGGAGAAAGTGATCAAACCGATTTTGGCCGTAGTACAGCCGTCATCCATTGTGGAGATAGGCTCCCTGACCGGGCTGAACACGGTAAAGCTTCTGGATTACTGCAAGCATCTGGACGCCGTCTGCTATGTCATTGATCCCCATCCTAAATTTGAGGTGGAGTGGATGAAGATCTATTACCGGGAGAAGTTCGAGCTTCGTCAGCAGCTCAGCCTGGAGGCATTACCCGAGCTTGAACAGTATGACCTGCTTCTGATTGATGGCGATCATAATTACTACACTGTCTATCATGAGCTGAAGCATGCAGAGGATATGGCAAAGCTCAGTGGAAGGTTCCCGGTCATTTTGCTACATGATACTGCGTGGCCGTATGGACGGCGAGATATGTACTACGACCCTAATAATGTGCCGGAGGAGCAGCGCCAGCCATGCGCCTTGAGTGGGATCGTTCCAGGCTCATCCGCGCTGGTCGAAGGAGCTTTCAATCACACGGTACATAATGCTCTCACGGAATATGGGGAGCGAAACGGTGTACTGACGGCGGTGGAAGATTTTGTGAAGCAATCCGAGGTCAAGCTGAAGCTGTATTTACTGCATTCCAACAATGGTCTGGGTATACTGCTTCCTGAGGATTCGGAGCTGAATCCGGTGATTTCATTCATTGTAAATACCTCAGGGCTATAGCGCTTGAGATAAGGGCAAAGGGAAAGGAGGCGGCCTATGAGCCTAACATCTATTATCATTCTGACCCATAACGGTCTGGACATGACACGTGATTGTGTGGACAGCATCTTCAGACATACTCCGGAGCCGTTCGAGCTAATTTTTGTAGACAATGCTTCAACTGACGGCACCGTGGAGTACCTGAAGACGGTTCCACAGTCCAGACTTATCTGTAATGACTATAACGCGGGATTTGCGGCTGGATGCAATCAGGGTCTACTAGCTGCAGAGGGTAAATACCTGCTGCTATTGAATAATGACACGATCGTAACGAAGCATTGGCTGGGTGGATTGATGCAACGCCTGGAAAAGCAACCCGAGTTAGGGGCGGTGGGGCCTGTAGCGACTCATGTTGCACCGATACAGTGTGTGTACGATTATAACGGGAACAATGTAGCCGACATTGATGCATACGCTGCACACCGAGCTAATACGCATCACGGCCAAGGCTTTTATTCCCATAAGCTGATTGGCTTCTGTATGCTGATCAAGAGAGAGGTACTAGAGCGGATTGGCGGGCTGGATGAACGTTTTTTTCCAGGGAATTATGAGGATGACGATCTCTCGCTGCGCATTCGGATTGCAGGGTATGCCCTGTGGGTGGCACAGGATGTATTTATCTATCATAAGGGACAGGGAACGTTTGAGTACACCGCAGCACAGGTTGGCTACCGACTAACGTCGATGGAGAATGCGGAGCGCTTCCGTGAGAAATGGAATGTAGGATTGTCAGCCTTTGAGATTGCACTGCGTGGCTACAATCCGACAGACATCGTCTTGCGAGATACGATCTTCATACCAGAGCGGCATTGTATTCCTTTAATGTCAGTTAGGCAGGGAGCGGCCAATACGGAGCCATCTGTTAAGACGGAGGATTCAGCAACCGATCAAGAAGACTAATCAACAATTTAACCATTTCGTGCAATACGTGCAAGGGTAACAGGTAACAGTAGGGTGATGAGTGTATAGCAAGTTGGGTCTAGTCCAAAAGACAGTCCGATGGTAGCCGAGGAATGCTCTTGTCAACATTATTGGCACTACATGCCATGACTTGACTGGAAGATTACTCAAGCTATATCGGACTGTTTTTTGATATTACTCGTGTTTGAAGCTGAAGCTAATGAATTGAACCTATCAAGCTCTTATTCCAGATTAAGACTTAGGAATATCGCAGCCTTCGTCTGTACAGACATTACCGCCATCGTCATCAGTGGAATTCAGCACAGTCAGGGGTGATCTCTCTGCCCAGGCTTTCTGAAGCGCGTCTCTGAATACCTCTGGTGGCTGTGCGCCTGACACCGCGAATTTGCGATCGAACACAAAGAATGGCACTCCGCGAACTCCAAGCTGGCTACCTTCAGCCTCATCCGAACGAACCTCAGCTGCATACTGATCACTCGCAAGCACGGACGCCGCCTGTTCTCGATCCAGCCCCACTTCAGCAGCCAAAGCCCCTAGCGTATCTGGCTGCCCGATATGCTTCCCTTCCATGAACACAGCCTCGAACAAGCGCTCACTTAATTCAAGCATCTTATGATTAGCAGCTGCCCAATGTGTCAAGCGGTGAGCATCGAATGAATTGGTTGGCACCATGTCATCAATCTGATACTCCAGTCCTGCAGTTCTTGCGTTAGCCTTCATGTTATCATTCATGGCTTGCGCTTCCTCCAGGCTTACGCCGTATTTTGCAGATAGCTCCTCTTTGATTGTTTTTCCGCTATTGAGCTCGGCGTCTGGGTTTAATTCAAAGCTCTTGAATGTAATTTCGACTTCATCCCGGTGAGGGAATGTGGCAAGCACCTGCTCCAGACGGCGTTTGCCAATATAGCAGAATGGACACATATAATCGGACCAAATTTCAATATTCATCAATAGACCTCCAATTGTTATTGCAGTAAATGAAACATTGATAGTTACATAATCAATCAAATTATAATCAATCTAAGAGTAAAATTCAAAATGAATTATACCAAGTTAACTCATAAGAATTATTGACAAACATTTGTGAGAGGGAATATAATCACCCTAATTCAGATCAGTAGTCTGGAGAACAGATGCTCTAATCTAAAATTAGTCACATTTTAATACTATAAAATTACAAAATATGATATCAATTTGATACAAATATATGGAAATGATCTCATAAACAAGCTAAAATGACTTATATCAGAGCGAGGGAACTTATTGGTATTCAACGTAATTAATCCCTCTCAGACCAAGAGTCTACTAATTGATAAATAATGATTATATAAGAAAAATTTGGTAATATAATCCGAAAAATAACTGTATGTTGCTTTTTCGAGACTCGTTAATCATCTCTGATTAGTAACAAGTAATGATGTGGAGGTTTACATGCTGACCAAGGATTATGAGCAATTAAAGCTGGAGCACGATCTGTTGTTACACCTTTCCAAATACGATACGCCTGTAGGAGCGACGACGCTCGTGCTAGTCATGGACAAGGAATTCGGACTAAGTCAGGCTTCGATCGGCAGAAAGCTGATGGAATTCGATGCTCTGGGCTATACCGAAAGTGTGGGGCGAAAAGGGCGTGTACTTGCAACAACCGGACGAGAGAGGCTCAAGAGCCTTGAGCGGGAGCTGGCCAAGTTCCGTGACAACGCCAAGCTGATGCAGGCTCTGCATGTATCGGACAAGCAGTCGCTAATTGATCTGCTTGTCGCAAGACGAGCCCTCGAAAGAGAGACCGTATGGCTGGCGGCTCAGCATGCTACAGAGGAGCAGGTAAATATGCTATGGGAATCCATTGCGCGCCAGAATAAATTAATGGCTGATGGTAAGATTCCAATCCAGGAGGATCGGGAATTCCATGAATTAATCGCCAAAGCCTCAGGTAATTTCATTCTTCTGCATGCACTGCAGCTCGTATGGGGTGAAGGAGCACATCTTCCCGCTACTGCACTGATTCGCAGGTCTGTAGGGAGCGAGCTGGTCGTCGATCATCAGAAGATTGTAGAATGTATCGCCACCGGCTCACCGTATGAAGCAGCATCGGCCATGGTTACGCACATTAATCAGATGATTGAGGATGTTCATAAATATTACGATCAGATTCATGCTCAGCAATAACGTTCTTCACAAGCGAGGGACATTCTAGGTCAGGGCTAGGCAGCATGAGGTATTGGACTGGCAATTAGGGGGAACAGACATGTCAACATACAGGCTCGGCATTGATATCGGGGGGACATTTACAGATGTCATGCTAACAGATGAAGCGGGTCACACGCACGCACTCAAAACACCTTCGGTACCCTCGGCACCGGAGCAGGCGATATTTAACGCGATTGAGCAGTTAAAGGAAAGAAACATACAGCCTGCTGAGGTAGAGCTGTTCGTGCATGGCACTACACTTGGGGTAAATACGCTCATTGAACGTAATGGCGCTACCACAGGACTGCTAGTAACGAAGGGGTTCCGGGATGTGCTGGAGATCCGTCGTCTACGGTTGGAGAACACGACCGACCTGTATGGGGACAAGACAATACCTTTAGTTCCCAGATATCTCGTGCGTGAGGTAGACGAACGAATGCTAGCGAGTGGGCGCGAATATCAGGCATTAGATGAGAATGAACTCAGGATAGAAGTCCAGGCTCTTGTAAAAGAGGGAGTAACCGCCATAGCAGTTTCATTCCTGCATGCATATCACAATGCGGCACATGAGCAGCAGGCTGTGGAACTGATCCGCCGGGAATTCCCACAGCTATTCGTGTGCTCCAGTAGTGAGGTGTGGCCACAGCAACGTGAATACGAGCGGACTTTGGTCACTGTGATGAACGCATATGTAGGCTCCCGAATGAGTGAATATTTCCGTGGACTTTTACAAGGGACAAGAGAGCGCGGGATGAATGCACAGGTGCTATCCACCATGTCTAATGGCGGGGTGATGACAGCAGAGAGAGCGGCAGCAGAGCCGGTAAAGACACTGTTATCTGGTCCAGCTTCTGGCGTAATCGGAGCTACCTATGTAGCAAGAATTGCTGGTATGGACAAGATTATTACCTTCGATATGGGAGGAACCAGCGTAGATGTTGCCTTGATTGATGGAGAACCTGCATATTCTACTGAGAATCAAATCGGTGATTTTCCGGTCATTATCCCGGCTGTTGATGTGACAGCGATTGGTGCCGGAGGAGGCTCTATCGCCTGGATTGACTCGGCGGGGGTACTCAAGGTCGGTCCGATGAGCGCTGGTGCAGATCCGGGTCCAGCCTGCTATGGCAGAGGCGGAGAGCAGGCCACCACGACGGATGCCTATGTACAACTGGGAATAATCCATCCTGACCGTTTTTTGGGAGGAGGCATGCAGCTGAATCCTGAATTGTCCAAGCAAGCACTTGCCGCGCTGGGTAGCCCGCTTGGGCTGAGCCCCACGCACACCGCGCAGGCCATTCTGGATGTGGCGACTTCGAATATGTATGCCCAGTTCACTCCATTGATGGCACGCAAAGGGATTGATCCGCGTGATTACACGTTGCTGGCTTACGGAGGAGCAGGTCCAACACATGCCTTTCTTCTAGCAAGAGAGGTAGGTATTACAAAGGTGCTCATTCCTCCATCCCCCGGCACCCTGTGCGCGACGGGCTGCATTGTAGCGGATCTGCGAAATGATTTTGTACACACCTTATATAAGAGTGGGGATCAGTTGCAGGACGGAGAATTGGAGCAGCTGTACGCCAGGTTAGCTGGGCAAGGGCAACGGTGGCTGGAGGAAGAGAGTAGTCGTGGGATACCGCTGGAATCGACTTACTTGCTCTACAGTGCGGACATGCGATATGAGGGTCAGGCCTTTGATATTGAAGTGCAGCTCCCAGCTCATGCTGAGGAGGGTTGGGGATGGATTCAGACGGCTATCGAGCGTTTTCACAGCCAATATGAAAGCATTTTTGGCATCAGTCAGCAGAGTGCGCCTGTGTCCTTTGTTAACTTGCGAGTTACAATTGTCGGTGTAACCCGCAAGCCAGCAGGCTCGCATCAACCGCTTCGGCAGACAGAGAGTATAGTTAGCGACTTCCGCCTTATTCAGTTCGATGGGGGCGAGTGGGAGGCTAGTGTTGTTAGCCGGGCGAGTCTATCTCTTCAGGAATGGCTCTCAGGGCCCGTCATCGTCGAGGAGTATGATACGACTGTCTTCGTTCCACCAGGCTACCGGGTACAGGCTGATGAGCAGGGTAACATCGTTGGGGAGGTGGAAGCATGAGTGGTCAGCAAGTTGATACCCAGATCGAAGGCATTGCAACAGATCGTGTGTTTCTGGAGATATTCAAAAACCGGGTACAGGCAATTGTTGAGGAAATGGCAAATGTGGTGCTGAGAACAGGCTTTACGGCCTTCGTCAAAGAGACGGGAGATTTCGGTACTTACCTGCTGTCAGCCACAGGCGAGACCTTTGGTTCCCCGTTGGATACGGGATACAGCCTTTCGCTTGGTATTCCGGTAGAAGATGTACTGGCTACCATTGGGGAATGGCATGAGGGTGACATTGTCATCTGTAATGATCCATATTCCACAGGTGGGATGGCTACTCACTTGCCGGATGTATATTTGCTAAAGCCTATCTTTTATGACAACAAGATTGTAGCTTACGGCCTATGCTTTATTCATTCCTCGGATGTGGGTGGCAAGGTACCTGGCAGTGTCTCGCCGAGCTCGTATGACATTCATCAGGAAGGAATCCGACTCGCGCCAATGAAGCTTTATGACAAGGGCGTGCTGAATGAGCAGCTGCTGCGCATTTTTCTTGATAACTGCCGTATTCCCGATCAGAACTGGGGGGATCTTCGTGCTCTCATGGCAGGGCTTCATCGTGGAGAGCAGCGCATACAGGAGCTAATCACCCGTTACGGTCTGTTGAAGGTAGAGCAGGGAATCGAGGATTTGTTGTCCTACGCAGAAGTACGGGTTCGACAGATCATACAGGACATTCCTGACGGTGCTTATGAATTCTGGGATTACATTGAGGATGGTCCCGGTGGCTACCCGGTACGCCTGCGCTGTCGAATGGTCGTGGCGGCTGATGAGATTTTTCTTGATTTCAAGGGGACCGATCCACAAGTGCGAGCTTCCTTTAATATTCCTACGCTGAACAAGCAAGGACACTATTACTTAGTGCCAGCACTGATTCGGTATTTCCGAACACTGGACCCATCCATTCCCTGGAACTCGGGTATGGTTCGCATGATTTCCAATGATGCACCACCAGCCAGCATTCTGAACCCGGAATTTCCAGCTGCGATCGGTGCCCGTGCGGCGACATTTATCCGTCTCATGGATGTGTTAACAGGTGCGCTGAGCAAGGCGCAGGAGAACAAGCTGCCTGCGGCTGGCGCTGGACAGGCTGCCATTGTCATGCTTGCCATGACCGATCCGGTAACAGGCAAGCGCAAGGTGGGCGTCATTCAGCCGATCTGCGGGGGCTCAGGCGCAAGGCCCATGAAGGATGGCATTGATGGCATGGATTTTGCCGTCGGCCATCTCAGGAATATTCCAGCAGAGACGGTAGAAGCAGATATGCCAATCCTGATCGAGCGTTATGGGCTGCGGGCGGATTCAGCTGGAGCTGGCAAGTATCGCGGGGGCTCGGGAATTGAGCTACAGCTCAAGGTACTTAGTCCCGATACAGTACTGACGGCGCGGAATATGGAGAGGATGCAGTTTCAGCCATGGGGCAGACTTGGGGGCAAGGCTGGTGCGGCTGGCATAGCAGTGAAGAATGCTGGATTGCCCGATGAGCTGGTGACGGGACGAATTGATGAGTTACTGCTACAGCCGGGTGATTCTGTTACATTTTTCTCCCAAGGTGGTGGTGGATATGGTCATCCTTATGAACGGGCGACGGATCAGGTTCACCAGGATGTGCGAAATGGTCTACTGTCAGCAGAGTCAGCTCTTGACGAATATGGCGTTGTGATTCATGACGATGAAGTTAACGAAGCCGAGACTGCAGCAGTACGGGCGGGAGGAGAACGCAAGCAGTCTCCATTCGACTTCGGCCCTAAGCGTGAAGACTATGAGACTGTATGGACTGATGAGCTGCAGCTCGCCGTGAATGCAGCGCTGTTGCAATATCCTCTTGCTCTACGCGATTATTTGAAACGACGTACGATGCAGGATATGGATGCACGTGCGCTGCGAGGGGAGGTGCCTCGACCAGCAGACGCTGCCACGATCATGAATCAGCTTCATCAGAGCATTGTATCGCAATATGCATAGCCCTGGATTAGCTAGCCTATATTGGCGTTCGGTGATGGTCTAATCTGAAGATCTAGGGAAGGCAAATTATCGTTAGCTCATTATTAAGGGAGGTAATTGTTCATGAAACAACCATTTAGAAAGTCTGCGACCTGGCTCTCGTTACTCCTTACACTCACGATGCTCCTCTTAAGCGCATGCGGAAATGCAGCAGAGCCAGCAGCTACACCCGCAGATCCTGCAGCATCTGGAGATAACGGTGAGAAAATTAAGCTCACCATGTTCATCTGGGCGGGTGCGAATCAGGATGTCGTTCCTAAGGAAGTCGTTGCCGAATATGTGAAGAATCATCCGAATGTCGAAGTGACCTTTGAGGAATCTTCTAACTCCGTCATGTATCCGAAAATGGTTGCTGCCAAAAATGCAGACCCGAATAATCCGGTTGTGAATTTCGGTTATTTCAATGCAGATGCCTCCGCCAAGGGGATTAACGATGATATGTGGGAAGCGCTTGATCCAACGATCGTCACGAACATGAAGGATATACCGGAGCAATACCACACACCGGATAATCGCGGCATTGTATGGGGGGTCACGAATTTCGCTCTTGTCTATAACAAGGATCTGGTGAAGACACCTCCAACCAGCTGGAGCGATCTCTGGGAGAATCCAGAGTTCAAGGATAAGGTTGCCCTCTGGGATTACATGTTCTATGCCTATATCGCACCCGTCATTGAGTTGAAGGGTCAGGAGCTGGGAGCAACCTACGAGAATCCGGAGCCTGCCTTCAACTTCTGGGCTGAGCACACGGATCAGATTCGTACACTAGTTACCTCTAACGACCAACTCAAGAATATGCTGATCTCTGGTGAAGCGTTGATTGCACCGTTCAGCTCGCAGACTGCACAGACCTGGATTGATGAGGAAGGAGCACCGCTTGAGGTCGTAATTCCGAAGGAAGGCTTCGTATCGTTCCCGTACTCACTACAGGTAGTCAAAGGTTCTTCACCAGAACAGATCAGAGTAGCGAATGAAATCATTAATGAGCTGCTGGCTGCCGAAAATCTGCAAAAATACGCCGAAGCAACGGGCACACCGTTCACGAGTACAGCTGCACAGGTACCAGACAAATTCAAGGATGATCCTTCCTTCTCCGTAGAGGAGCAGAATAAGGGCCTGAATCCTGAATGGTCTACCATGGCTCAGAATGCCTCAGTCTGGAAAGACCTGTGGGATCGAATTGTCAAGACCAAGCTGTAACCAGCAACAGGGAAGCGCACAAGAGGAGGCACAGTCATGTCCGTAACGGGGAATCAAACAGCGATCGAAGCGCGTCAGGTGGTGAAGCGATATGGCAGCAACTTTGCTGTCAAGCATGTATCCTTTCAGGTCAAGCAGGGAGAGTTCGTCTCTCTGCTTGGACCAAGCGGCTGTGGGAAGACCACACTGCTGCGGATGCTGGGAGGCTTAGAGCTGCCAGATGAAGGCTCCATCTATCTGTCTGAGAAGGATGTGACCCGTGTCCCTTCTTATGGAAGAGACACGAACATGATCTTTCAACAGCTGGCACTCTTTCCGCACATGGATGTCTACAATAATATAGCCTATGGACTTAAGATGAAGCGCTTGCCCAAGACCGAGATTCGTTCGCGGGTAGAACGAGCTTTGGCATTGGTGCAGCTACCAGACTATGGACGTCGCGCGATCTCTCAGCTCTCGGGAGGACAGGCCCAGCGGATAGCCATTGCAAGAGCGCTCGTCAATGAGCCGAAGGTATTGCTGCTGGATGAGCCATTGTCCGCCCTGGATGCGCAGCTAAGACTAGATATGCAGAAGGAGCTTAAGCGAATCCAACGTGAATCGGGCACGACCTTTATCTTCGTAACCCATGATCAGAGCGAGGCTTTGAACGTATCAGACCGTATAGGCGTCATGCATCAGGGGGTTCTGCTACAGTACGGTACACCGGATGAAATCTATGAGCAGCCTGTGAACCAATTTGTGGCCAAGTTCATCGGTGATACCAATCTGCTGCCGGCTCAGGTGCAAAGCATGGATGAGGCCCGTATGACGATTACTACAGTGGAGGGACAATTCACCATACATGTGAAGCCGCCAAAGACAGGCAAGGTCGAGCTGGGCGAGCGTGGAGACATTTCCATTCGTCATGAGTATATTCGTATGGGAGAAGAGGCAGAGCAACTGGATAATCGACTGAAGGCACTCGTCACAGAGGTTCATTATGCAGGTACCCTGCTCCGCTACGAGCTTCGCATTGATGGGCAATTGACCTTGCTGGCGAATGTCCCTCATGCTCCCGGAAAGATTCGCTATGCGGCGGGGGATATGGTGACGGTTGGCTGGAATGTGCAGGATGGAATCTATTTGACTCGCCGGGAGGAGGGAAGCTCGTGAAGCATCGGGTTGACCGTGTGCTGAGCTGGCTGACGCCGAAGCACTCGTCATGGATAACGCCGCTCCTGCTGCTTGTCCCTTCTTTACTCTTGATGGGCATTGTATTTATCGGCTCGCTGCTCATCTTTGGCAGATACAGCTTTGATGCCTTTGAGAATGGGAGATTAATGCCTGCCTTTCAATGGGATGCGTATATTGCCTTCCTCGCAGACCCGTATTACTGGAGTATTATCCGCGACACCTTCAGTCTCACGCTGAAAGTAACCGGAATTACGCTATTGCTGGCCTATCCGCTGGCCTATTACATTTCCCAGCTACGTAATGGTACCTGGCGTCAGATGATCTTGCTGATCACGTTCATGCCGCTTCTGGTCAGTGCCGTTGTGAAGTCATACGCGTGGATGGTATTGCTCTCCCGCCAGGGACTTGTGAATTGGTTATTCATTCAGAGCGGGATCACGGACACTGGATATGAGATGACGTTTAATGAAGTAGGGGTTATTATCGCACTCGTGCATATTTTCTTGCCCTTCATGGTCATTCCGATTCTGAGCGTGCTGGATCAGCAGCAAGGCCAGCTGAAGGCAGCAGCGCATGATCTCGGTGCGGGCAGTCTGCAGACCTTTTTAACGATAACCTTGCCATTATCGGTTCGGGGCATTGTGTCCGGCGTTCAGATTGTATTTACACTGTGTCTAACGGCATTCACGACACCTGCTTTAATCGGCGGGGGCCGAGTCATGACGCTGCCGACATTCATCTATCAGCGGACCCTGGATACCAATTGGCCGATTGCTGCAGTAGCCAGCTTGTTCCTAATCGTATCCTCTACAGCAGTAGTATGGCTATTAAATCGACTAGCAGATCGCTTGACCTTCCTGCGTTCGAGAGGAGGCGAGGAGCGTGCGGCATAGACCATTATGGATTACTGGCCTACTTACTGCGGCTGCATGGCTAGTATGTATTTTTCTGGCGACCCCGCTGGTCATCGTCGTGATTACTTCTCTGAATTCTGCGGCTTATAGTGTATTTCCGCCGAAGGGCTTATCCTTCCGCTGGTATGAGAATTTGTCGTCGCAGCCGCAGTTTTTGCAGGCCTTTGGAAATAGTGTATTTACATCATTATGTTCCACTATACTGGCACTTGTCGCAGGGACGCTTGCAGCCCTTGCCATACAGCGCTACGAGTTCCCCGGAAGAAATCTACTGCGGGCTATCTTCATGTCACCGATGGTCGTTCCAAAAATTGCGCTGGGCGTGGCTTATCTCATTCTATTCTCCAAGCTGAAGATTGCCGGGGGCTTATTTGCACTCATCCTGGGTGAGGCGGTAACGGTATTGCCCTTCGTACTCGCCATTGTGGGTAGCACATTGGTTAACATCAAGAAAGAATACGAGGAAGCCGCGGCGGATCTGGGGGGAGGACCTATCCGGGTGTTTTTCACGGTGACCTTACCCCAAATGAAGCTAGGCCTGCTGCTTAGTGGTGCTCTTTCTTTTATATTCACGTTTGATCAGGTAGAAACCGCTTTGTTGATCCTAAGGCCACCCAATTATACACTGCCAATTGAATTGTTCCTGTACATGGAAAAATGGCAAGACCCTACAATTGCAGTAGTCTCTACATTAATGCTGCTGTTCGCCATATTGCTCTTCTTCGGACTGAAGCTGATGCTTCGATCTGTGCCTGAGGTGCAGAAGTTTGTGAATAAGCAACATGACAAGTAATAGGATAGACGGTACCTGTTGATACAGAACGAAGCAAGGAGGTAATATGCTGCATGAACAATCCATTGGAGATGAGGAACACAGTATCTGCCGATTCTGCAAGTACTGCACATCGGAAACGTGCTGAATACATTATGGAGCGAGAGGGTCTGCAAGCGCTGGTTGCCACCACACCTGAAAATGTATCCTACGTCATCGGTTCACAGCTACGGGCGACGAACTGGACGATGCAGATCTATGCCGTACTGCCTCGGAACGCTAACGCAAGACCACGGCTTATTATGCCGACCAATCGGCTAGGAGTGATTGCCCAGATGGGACTGCCTGAGGCGGACATTTATCTCTACAGCGATTTCTTCCTTGAAGGCTCCCCAGATGGGAAGCCCTCTACAGCCGATATTGATCTCTTGTATCATTTGTTAGGCTCAGTACAGACATACTCCGGGCCACTGGAGGCACTGCGGGCTGCGCTGAAGGACCTCGATGTGAATGATGGACCACTGGGCGTCGATGAGATGCGGATGTCTCCGGCGATCTATGGACGATTAAGCGACAGTCTTTCTGCAGGGGCGCTCCGTTCAGCGTATGGCTTGTTCCGGGAGATTCGTCAGGTCAAGACTCCAACTGAATTGCAGCGTCTTCGTACAGTTGCGGCATTAAATGAACGGATTGAGTTAGAGCTTATTCACAAGATCGCGGCCAATGTGCACGAAGAGGAATTAGCTGAGCATTACCGGCTAGAAGTAGTCAGAGCAGGAGGAGTGCCTGCGATGGTCGCAGTCGGGGCAGGACCACGCAGCGCGTTACCACTGATTGAACGTTACTTCCATCGGGTGCAGCCTGGTGATCTGGTACGCTTTGACCTTTGCTGTCAGCTCGATGGCTATTGGGCAGACACAGGTCGAACCGTTGTGCTGGGTTCTCCGTCCCCATGGCAGCGCAATCACTTTGCAGCTGTCAAGAGCGGATGGGAGCGGGCACTTGAGCTGGTGCGGCCCGGTGCGAAGGCATCCGAGATTTTTGAAGCAGCGGTACAAACGGTTCAGCAAAATGGAATTCCGCACTATCGGCGCCAGCATGTTGGACATGCCATTGGCCTGGAGCTATATGATGATATCGTACTTGCTCCGGGTGATCAGCGGGAACTGGAGGAAGGCATGGTGTTCTGTGTAGAGGTTCCATACTATGAGCTCGGTGCAGGAGGCTTTCAGATTGAAGATACCGTTATTGTCACCAAGGATGGGTTCGAGTCGATCACACATATGGAACGCAAACTATATCAGCAATGAGGTTCTCGCATGAGTTATATTCAAAAAGGAACCGGCTTGTTCCGTAAAACAAGCTTGGCCATGTTCGCCGGAGGGTTCAGCACCTTCGCTATTTTGTACTGTCTTCAGCCGCTCATGCCTGAGTTCTCGAAGGAATTCGACGTATCTCCGGCTGTCGCCAGTCTATCGTTATCTATATGCACAATTGCTATGGCAGTGACAATGTTATTCGTAGGGACGATCTCGGATGTGAAGGGAAGGAAATTCATCATGTGCTGCTCCTTGGCCGGGGCAGCGGTGATTACCTTGCTGATAGCTGTCAGTCCAGGGTTCGAATATGTATTACTGCTTCGGATTGTCCAGGGAATGATCCTGGCTGGGCTACCTGCGATTGCCATGACGTATCTTAGTGAAGAGATTGATCCGGTCAGCTTGGGCTATGCGATGGGATTGTATATTAGCGGTAATTCCATCGGTGGTATGGGCGGAAGAATAGTGACGGGCATTGTGACAGATGTCGCGAACTGGAGGGTGGCCCTGGCGGTCATTGGCCTGATTAGCCTGATCTCCTTTGTCCTATTCTACTATTGGCTGCCATCATCCCAACATTTTCAGAAGCGTCGCTTTCGCATTAGAGACTTGACCAGCACGCTGCTGGAGCAGTGCAAGGACCCTCGGCTACTTTGTCTGTATGGTCTGGGCTTTGTACTGATGGGGAGCTTCGTGACGCTCTTCAACTATATCGGCTATCGGCTGATGGACCCGCCATATGAGCTAAGCCAATCTCTGGTCGGGTGGATATTCCTGGTCTATATCATGGGAACAATCAGCTCGACATGGATGGGAAGGCTAGCAGATCGTTATGGTCGTTACATCGTACTTAGTGTTGCTGCAGGAATCATTTTAGCTGGAGCCGTCTTGACACTCGCAGAGCAGCTGTGGCTTGTGATCTTCGGAATATCCCTGTTTACGTTCGGATTCTTTGGAGGACATTCCATAGCCAGTAGCTGGATCGGACTGCTTGCCTCTGAGCATAAAGCTCAGTCTTCTGCTCTATATTTGTTCTGTTACTATGTAGGCTCCAGTGTGAGTGGCACAGCAGGGGGGGTATTCTATATTTACTATGGCTGGAAGGGTGTCATTGGCATGATTGTGTGCTATATGATTGCAGCTTTACTCATGAGTCATGCCTTACGTAAGCTTGGTTGTCCGAAAAATCAAACAACTCCATTATAGGATATATATGGAACTTTCTGCGAAATGCTCAAATTGTTTACTTTGATCAACTCATGAGGTTAACATAATAATAATTATGTGAACTCAAAAAAATCTTCCAATCCAGCTACTCTAAAGAGAAGCTGGATTTTTTTATCAAGCTTAACAATTGAATCACAGGCACACTTGTACAAGCTATTCGGATTGTATTATCTGTATAGAATGATTAGCTGTATAGAATGGTTGGTATATCTGTGAGCAGTGGATTAAGGAGAGCTTGTAGAGATATATTTTTCTACCATATGCATCAAATAATCTCGAAATTCTTCAACATAGGCTTTCGGCTCGATTACTTCCAGATTTGTTCCAAAGCTTGCTAAGAATTGAAAGCCAATGCTGTTTTGTGGAACCTGGATCGTGGCCAAGAAGTATTCAGGACTAAAATTATCAATACATTTTCGACCGTATCTTTCAATGAATTGATCTGCTATGCCAGGCGAAATCAACACCTTAATAGGGACTAATTGTGGTTGATTATTTGCTTCCTGCTCTTGTTCCAATACATAATCTCTAGGGGCAAAAGTGTTCTCGTTCACAATAAGCTGATTGATTCTGGATAATTTAAATGTTCTGTAGCTCTGACGAGATAAACAAAATGCCTTCAAATACCAACTCGATTCATTAAAATGAAGCTGGTAGGGCTCAGCCATTCTACTCGTGGTACTCCCATTTCTATCTATATAATCAAACGTAACTAACCTTCTCTTCACAATCGCTTCTTGGCAAATCCTTAAGGTGTGCGCAATCTCAGAGCGTCCTTCCCAATCATAAAATGACAGTTGGATTGAGCCTTTGGTAGACAATGGACTAACCATGGCTTCTATTTTTTTGATGGTTACTTCAACTTCTTCGCTAATTAGAATTTGTTCCAATCCACCAAGTGCAGTCAAGATATTCTCTAAGTCGGAGCTGCTTAAAAGACGTTTATCCACTTTGTATTCATCCATAATCCCGTAGCCACCATGAATACCATGGATAGAATAGATCGGGATGTTAGATACACTCAGTGTTTCCATATCACGAAGAATCGTTCTTTTGGAAACGTTAAACAATTGTGCAAATTCTTTTGTTGAAACAGTATCCCTTCTCAGCAATATCATAATGATAGATATTAATCTCTCAACCTTCTCCATATATTCTCCTCTATTTGTTGTACTTTATTTTAGAAAGGTGACATACGTATGTCGCCGAGTATACATTATACTTCATTTATCACAAGAAGGAGGTTTAATACTATGGCAGCTATTGTATATTTAAACTTTGATGGAGTGGCAGAACAAGCGATTTCATTTTATGCAGAGGCTTTAATGGCAAGCAAGGTGAAAATGGTAAAGTTCAGCGATCTTCCACAAGATCCAAACGATCCAATGCCAGAAAATGAATTAAGTATGATCATGGAGTCCTCCATCGAGTTCGCTGGCGGGAAAATCATGATGTCGGATATTGTGCCTTCGATGAAAAGTGTAACGGGCGAATGGGTCCAAGGAAACAACATAATTATTAGTATTGTAATGGATAATAAACAGACCATGAAAAATCACTTTTCTAATTTGTCTGTAGGAGGTCATGTTATCATCCCGTTATCTGAAGTACCTTGGTCATCCTGCTTCGGAATGTTGGTTGATAAATTTGGAGTGGTTTGGAAATTTAATAGTGATGCAGATAGGTTCTTGGATGAGGTGATTTCCAAATAATAAAAATTTGAAAATTTAATCAGTAAATGTCGATAGAAGAGTTAAGAGATTGGCTGCAAAAAATCAATCCGCCTCAAACTACGAAACGCAGTAAGTTAACATAATAATTATTATGTTAACTTACTGCGCGAATCTCATAACCATATTTCAGATGACA
This sequence comes from Paenibacillus massiliensis 2301065 = DSM 16942, assembly GCF_000377505.1. Taxonomy (GTDB): domain Bacteria; phylum Bacillota; class Bacilli; order Paenibacillales; family Paenibacillaceae; genus Paenibacillus; species Paenibacillus massiliensis. The sequence continues at coordinate 199,060 of NZ_KB898187.1, forward strand.
AGAAGTAGTCTTGATAGCGCTACCTAAGAAATATGTAATATGCTGAATTGAAAAGAAGTAGACAGCTTACAAGAGAAAGCAAAGCAGTTGCAGCTTAGTAATTCATTGCCTCCAGCTAGCAGCTGCTTTGCCTACGTCTTCACTATCCTCCAGATGGACTCGCTTTGGATAATGGAACGATCCACTCCTCTTGAGACCACGTATGTTGCCTTTGCAATTCAATGTAGTCTTTCAGGTTCATACTCATCGTGTTGCCTCCTTTTCATTTACCCAATATAGTGAGCTACATGCACCAGTACCAGCATCTGTGCTAGAGGTGGACAACATGCGGGGCTTTAGGGAGTAGCTTCAGCGGACGGCTCATCGTTTAGCTGATGGTGACTTATTAAACGAAGAAGATCGTGAGTGGCTGAATTTGATCTTGGCCAAGGGTTCAGTCTACCGCAGGCTTGATCTAGATCAGAGTCAGGAGGAGCAACCGAAGGTACGGCTCAAGCTGATTGCTGTGCAATCTAGCTGGCAGCAGGTTATGGCTGAAGTTGCTGCTGATTTTATACAGACAATCGTGAAGGGAGAAGGGAGTAGAATACGGTTCTGCGATAATCCTGACTGCCTCTGGGTATTTTATGACGATACACGCAGTCGCACCAAAAAATACTGTGATGATAAAATGTGCGGAAATCTGATGAAGGTGCGCAGGTTTCGGGAGCGTCAGAAAAAGCAAACCTAGTCGGAGAGAAGAAGGCTTGGATGGATATGGAATATGAATATGAGCAGAAATAGCCTTCATGTATGAAAAAAAGGACAGATGCTGGCATCCGTCCTCTTTTGCTTGTGAACTATTCCAATTGTAAAGAAACGAAGAAACGATCTATAAGAATTCAATCCTACTTACAATCCGAATTGGCGTCCATCCTCGTCAACGTACAACGACTGTACGATGGTGCGACGGTAAGGGAAGCCCTTCTCCGTGATGCCTTCTGTCTCTATTGTTATGCTGTAGATTCCCGGTTGGCTGATTGTAGACAGCTTAAGCCCCGAAGAAGATGTATGTACTTTGTCTGAGAGGGAAGGGGATAATAGCTGGGATGCACTGGAGTCACTAGGATTACCATAGTAGTAGACACTATACGTAACATCGGTAACACTGGCTTGTCCTTGCTGTTGCAGCTTGATTTCAGATCCAGAGGACTTCAGGCTGATCTTGAAATCTTCAACACGATTGAACTGGGCGACCATCAGATAAGCACCAGCATCGGAAGTGGAGGCAGTCAATTGATAGGTCCCAGGTTCAGGCTGCTGCAGCACTGCCGTATGGTGCCAAGCTCCCTGGAATACCTCAGAGTCCTGATAGACATCGAGTTGAATGCTCTTGATTGAGCCGTCGGGCTGCATTAATTCCAGATTCTTCAGCGGTTGATCATTGATCCAATCCAGTTTGACCGTGTCAACTCCATCTTCAATCATAAGCGTCTGTGATGCTTGTCCATCATGCTTACCACCACGAATGAAGAAGCTGCTAGAGGATGGGGAGGCAGACGAATGGATTACACTCTGGTCATATGTGAAGCTAGAAGAGCTTAGCTGCGCAGGTTCTTTTTGCTGCAAATAAGGAGATAACAGAGAATATACATGAGAGCCAGTACGAACGGTGGAATGATTCCAGGAGCCTACACTAATCATGCGGGCATGTGGCAAATATGAGTTCTGCACGGTCACGACACCATCGTTGTCACCGAAGGATGATAAATATAGGCCACCCAAAAAATGCGATGTACTGCCAGAGGACCAATTGTTGCCTGCGAGGGTATAAAAGGGAACAGCTTTGCTAGCACTTAGACTATCTGTCTGGGAACGGAAGGATTTCATATATGAGGTCTGTACGGAAGCAGTACCCGGACTTTGTGAGCCGATAAGCTCAGCCAGCCAGCCGGCCCAACTACTGTATGCGAGGTCTGCCAGCTGTGATCCGTGATGGGGGCTACCAAGGGTAATGACACGCTGTACATAAGGTGCTGCATCGTAATGTACGATGGCAGCCTGTGTATCCACGCCACCTTTACTGTGGGCCACAATAATGAGCTTCTTACCGAAATGCTTGCTAATCTCCTTGATCTTGTCGGCTAGCAAACGGCCATTGTCCCACATGCTTTGCGATGTTCCTGTAATGTCATACAAGTTGATAAAAGCTGTCTGGTACCCGTTGCTATGGAATTTTTCATACATATCGTTGTTCTCGTACCATACACCTGCACTACTGTTCAAGCCATGCACGAATAAAATGGCTGGCTTGGATGGATCAATTCGATCAGGTGGTGTTCCTTCCGTCCAGCTCCCAGGTACACCTCCCGTATTCGGATTTGTTGGTTTGCCGGCTTGCACCGGTACTGCTGTGATGCTGTAAGTGAGCAGAGCAACAAGCAACAAAGACATCCACTTTTTCATCATAATCTTGAATCTCCTTCCATAATTTATCATTTCCATGCTATTTTAGCACGTTTATTGAATGGAAAGTATATATTTTAATGCAAATTTTCGTTAAATATATTACCTTTTGTTAAATGTTGTTATCATGACTGTCGAAGGTTGGCATATACTGTGAAATTTAAATATTTACTGAATATTAGTAATTTGATACAATAAATACAGATGCATACGAATATGCGAAATAAGTAATGAATAGTGCGGTAATAACATCAAGAATACGTATGGCATCTAACGACCTAATATATATGTTAGGAGAGGATGCGTTATGGAAAAGAAACAAGGCTATCTGCTCAAAAATGGCTGGGTGCTTACGATGGATTCGAAGCTAGGGGCATATCGCAAGGCTGATGTTCTCATTCGACATAAGCGAATCGAAGTCATTCAGCCGAATGTGAAGCTTGATGATGAGCATGTGGAAGTGATTGATGCATCTGGTATGATCATTACTCCAGGCTTCGTGGATACGCATCGGCATGTGTGGGAATCTGTCGTGCGGACTGTGGGCACCAACTGGTCACTGCCAGTCTACTTACAAAATCTTTACTACGGCGCTATGGGAAGCAAGCTTCGCCCACAGGACAGCTACATCGCCAACTTGCTGGGAGCATTGGAAGCGCTTAATGCTGGGGTTACTACGTTAATGGACTGGAGCATGCCGTATTCGCCGGAGCATACCGATGAGCTGATTCGTGGACTGCAGGATTCGGGGATTCGGGCAGTATTTGCTCATGGTGTGCCTGGTGAGACGGAATATTGGAATCGGGACAGTCGCTTGACCTATTCTGCCGATCTCAGGAGAGTGTCGGAGCAATACTTTTCCTCGAAGGATCAATTGCTAACGTTGGGTCTAGCGATCCGAGGACCTGAATTTAGCCATTGGGATACGACGGTGGAGGAGATTCGGCTTGCACGTGAACTGAATGCAATTTGTTCCATGCATGTTGGTTTTGGTAGCTGGGGGAGTCAGGACCATTCTATCACTCGTCTTCATGAAGCTGGTCTACTCGGTCCGGATATTAATGTAGTGCATGGTAACACAATGAGTACAGAGGAGTATAAGTTGTTAGCCAGCAGCGGTGCCTCGTTATCCGTTACGCCAGAGGTTGAGATGATGATGGGTCATGGCTACCCAGCTACTGGATTTTTTCTGGAGCAGGGAGGGGAACCAGCACTAGGAGTGGATGTAGTCACTTCCACAGGTGGGGATCTGTTCTCACAGATGAAATTCATGCTACAGGCAGAGCGTTCTAGAGTCAATGAGCAAATTATAAGTAGCGGAGATATGCCAGGGGAGCTTAACCTGTTGTCAGAGCAGGTGCTTCGTGCTGCTACAGTGACTGGCGCCAAGGCGCTGGGGCTGGACCGTTCAATCGGTAGTCTAACTCCTGGAAAAGAAGCTGATCTGGTGCTGATCCGTACGTCGGATCTTAATATGTTCCCGGTACAGGATCCCATTGGTGCTGTAGTGCAATTTGCCAATCCATCCAATGTGGACACGGTGTTCGTGGCAGGCAAAATGGTAAAGCGTGGGGGACAACTGCTGCATGTGAATCTTCCAAGCGTGCAGCAGCAAGTGCTAGCCAGTGTAGAGTATTTGAATTCGCAATATCGGTTAACGGATGCTGAACGCGTAGTCTACACTTAAGTTCTAACGGTAGTTATATTAGTCGGTATTAAGCCAATTGCAGCTTGCAAAGGATACTTAAAAATTACAGCTTAAGCTTGAACAAGGCTGCCAGTTCGCTGGCGGTCTTGTTCTGTTATGCCTACCGTTAAGGACCCTTACAATTCAATTGTTTTTAAATTCGATAACATCAATATTATTGGTCACTTGAATCAGCGTTTGCTCTGCCATATAAGTTGCTGAATATTTAAAGCCACTCTCTGCCCAGTACATAATTACACCTACACAGGCAGACATGCGGTAGCTTAACATAATCTCGTAATCAATGGCAATACCAGCAGCGTCCATTTCAATGTGCATTTCTTTTCTCATTGAATTTCTAAGTAGATTGTAGATCGCGTTACCTAACTGGTTATTTACTGAGAGAAGTACAAGGAATTTATTTTTATTCTCTTGGATATGCTCGAACAAACGCAAAGTGGACGGATAGATCTGGTTCGCTAGTACACGCTCCATTCCTTGATAGGGTTCTAATAGAGCTTGTTGAACGCCCATTAGAAATTGTTCTTCAATTTCCTTAAGCAGTTCCTCTTTTCCTGCATAATGATTATAAAAAGTTCCCCGATTGTAATCTGCCCGTGTCGCGATATCCATAATGGTAACGGCTTCGTAACCATTCTCAAGAACGAGTTCAATAAATGCTGTCTGTAAGGCTTGTTTTGTTCTCTTTGTTCTTCTGTCGTTCTGATCAAGCATGATATTACTGCTCCCGTCTCTTCTTAAAGATGTAGATCGCATATGTTTATGTCATTATAACATTCGAATCGGACTGTACCCAAATGGGAATACTTAATGAATCAACATCATTACTACAAATGTCCAAAATCAATCATTAATTCAACATTGTTAAAGTGTTTGTTCAATAGATGACATTTCAATGAATAGTGATTATTGTCATAGATAAGTGGCAGGTGTATGATGAGGTAGAAATATAAGTTAGTTACTATAATTTAGTTACAGTATTTTAAAAAAAGGGAGCGATATATAATGACTCAATCTCAAGCTAAGACAGCGATTATCACAGGTGCTGCTGGAGGAATCGGAAAAGAACTTGCACGTCGTTTCGCAGAACGCAAGTTGAATCTTGTGCTGGTCGATCTAAAAGAGGAGCAAATTCAGTCCGTTATTCAAGAGCTGGGGCTTAATGAAACCAACTCACTTGCCGTAGCAGCTGATGTGTCCAAAGAAGAGGATGTACAAAACTACGTTAATAAAGCAGTTGAGAAATTCGGTACAATCGATTATTTTGCCAACAATGCAGGGATTGAAGGTCCAATGGGGCCAATCGAAGAACAAAGTGTAAAGGGCCTGGATCTGGTATACAACGTGAACGTTCGTGGCGTCTTCCTTGGGCTGCACTATGTAATTCCTGTAATGAAGAAGCAGAAGTCTGGAGCCATTCTGAATACCTCTTCGCTTGCAGGACTTATGGGAGCACCAGGGATGTCTCCCTACATTATGTCCAAGCATGCGGTGATCGGTCTTACTAGAGTAGCTGCCAATGAACTGGCTTCCTTCGGAATTCGTGTAAATGCTGTTCTGCCAGGTACCATTGCGACACGTATGATGGAACAGATTGAAGCCAATTCGGGTAATGCAGAAGAATTCAAGGCGGCAAATGAAGCAGCGACTCCGCTTGGCCGATATGGTAAGCCAGAAGAGGTAGCAGCGGTTATGAACTTCTTGCTTTCTGATGAAGCCTCTTTTGTAACGGCATCACTCTATACCGTTGATGGTGGTATGGTGGCTCAATAAACATATTCAATACGATTGTAAATTAAGATTGTAAATTAAGATTGCAAGGATAAGATGTTCAAGCAGGAAAAGAGAGGTTCGAGCCTTCGGGTTCGAACCTCTTTTTTTCTATATTCACGCAGTAACACACATCTAGCATAACGATTAAAAACTGCGTATAATATAAATTATACGCAGTTTTTGTTTAAAACCATTTTCATTGTATAGAATGGACAATTATCCATCTTGATTTGTGGCTAATTCCAGCAAATTTATGGGACTATATTCCTGATTTTCCGAAGACGGACAGGACTCTGGACAAGTGATTGCGAAATGCTATGGAAGGAACTCCGAAATGTTACAACTGAACCTATGAGCTGAATAAAGTAGTAGAAAAAGATAGAGGCATGTCTTGAAGGAGGAATACATATGATGCACCATAAGACACTTAATATTCTGGATGGACAGGGAGAGATTTCGACACTTGCTTTTGCAGACTCAGCACCTCTGTCTTCATCGGTCTTGATGATTCAAGATGCTGCAGGTCATTCGATAGCTGGTAGCAGCGATAAAGGTGTTATACCCGTGGACCCACATCAGCACTTGCTGGAAAGTCGAAAGACGGTTGTAGTCATGGAATATAGCAGGGAGGCGGCAAGCCCCGACTGGGCTGAGATGGCTTATGGCTGCGAGATCGGTATTCATCAATATCAGCTTGAGCTTCCACCGGACTGTCATTTTATTCTGGGTGAGGTTGACGGATTGGAAGAAGAGCTGGCTATTCGTTGGGAAGGGATGCCAGCGGGACAACATCAGATTCGAATTGGGCACTACATGAAAACGCCACGCATTGCCGAAGGAGAGCTGACATCGGAGCAGTCAGAACTGGTCAAATATGCTCAGGTAATTACGATATACATACATGTATCTCCTTTCGATGCAGAGCAGGATGCCGGATTGTACTCGAAGAGCCAGCATATATTCGATTCGTATGGCAGCAGTGGGTTTATTCTCGCTGATCTGCCGCGCATGCGTGAGCGTGTTCGTCAGGAGTTGGGTGAGGGCAAGCTGGACCTGCTGAATGCTTTCGGTGAAGGCGATTTGGCCGATCGTCTGATGGAAGAAGGCGTGATGTCGATTGTATGGGGCCTGACTCCATGGTGTTATTCGATATTCGGGATGTCTGACAAGAACTTAACAGCACGCCTTCCACTTGAAGGCTTGCCTGTACAGACAGGGATCTATCGCATCGCTGCTGACCTCAAACATTTGAGTGTTATCCCTGTAAATGCCCTGCGTAACTGGGAAGAATGTGCGGAGCTCACTTGGCCTGAATTATTAATAGAGGGAGCGGGCAGCACGCTACGGCTGGAGCTGTATCTGACACAATGTCAGTCTATGAACGGGCTTCATGAGAGCCCACTCCCTTATTTTCTAGCACGGCGCTCAGAGCAACAGACCAATACGATCGTTCCTTTGGTTCAGGTTGATATTCTGGAAGAGGCAGAAGTATAGCGGTCACTTAAGCTCACATCAATAGCTACTAAGCTGAGATTCAATGGAAAGCTATACTTGCGTATTTTGAATGGGAAGCAGCAGGTGATTCTTGGGATGATGACAATCGAAGTAACAGAGCAATATGCTGATGAGCTGGAGGCTTTTCGGATCTGGCTAAGAGATGCTGGCTACACCTCCTACACGGTCCGATCCTATACTGGTGATGTGCTTGAATTCCTGAATTCCCTGGAGGGAAAGTCTTTGGCGGAAGCCAAAAAACTGCATGTGCTCTCGTATTTGAGCCGGGCGCGTGAGCGAGGCATCAGTGATGCGACACGGAATCGTAAGCACGCCGCTGTGCAATGCTTCTATAAGGCACTCATTGAGCTGGAATTACTGACAACCAATGCAGCTACAGGCATCAAGAAGGCAAAGACCGTCAAGCATCAAGCGCCCGTGTATCTGGATGAGCAGGAGCTGGAACGCTTTTTGGGCTCGGTGAGTGGGAAATATCGCATGCGCAATCTGGCTATTTTTCTGCTGATGGGGTACATGGGGCTGCGGGTCGGTGAGGTGCATGCCCTGAACCGTAAGGATTACAACGCTGATCGGCTTACATTACAGGTATTCGGAAAAGGGCGCAAATGGCGCACGTTGCCTGTACCCAAGGTAGTGGGAGACATTTTGCAAGCGGCTATGGATGACAGACTTACGCCCTGGATTGCGAAGGAGGACGCCATGTTCGTCTCACAAAAGGGACGCAGGCTATCTATTCGTGGCATTCAGCTGATTGCAACAGAGAGCTTCGAACGTTTTCAGGCACATCTGCCAGAAAGTCAGCGGCTATCCTATTCTAGCCATAAGCTTCGGCATTCGTTCGCGACGATGCTGCTGCGCAAGGGAGCTGATCTAAGGACAGTGCAGGAATTGCTTGGACATGCCTCGATTCAGACAACTACAGTCTATACGCACGTTACGAATCGCGAGAAAGAGCATGCCATGAATCAATTAATGATTCCGGAGGTATCATTTTATGAAACTAATTCATCCTCTAGAGGCGGCAGAAAGTCTGATGCAGGATTTGGAGATTCCCTCTGAGTATACCTTAATGAGTGCGGAGATAATACGCAATTCCCAGCCTGATGAGCTTCCGTTGTATAAGCTTGAGCTGCAATGGACATTCCCGGAGATTTATGATGCGATTACGAAATATGACAGAAATACGGAAGAAAGAATGAAGGCGGCGAAGACAAACGATAATGTCGATCAAGGAGAGCACGTAACGGGCGAATTTGAGACTGAACTGGTAAGCAATAGAGCGATTTATGCAGAGATGGATGCGGTCACAGGCAGGCTGATCTCATTGATCCGCCATGATCTGAAGCCTGTCTTGAATAAGCATGCCTTACCGAAGTCAGCGGATACGGACATGGACGAGGCCACATTCAACAGACTGCTACATCAGCAGCTGGATTGGATGGAACGGATGAAGCTGAATATTCGGACTGATGAGATGCTGCTTCAGAAGGCAGTTATCAAGAATGATGGCGGCTATCGCTTTTGCTTTGGTAGACAGCATCAGGGAGTTCGTGTCAGTAGCTACCAGACGATAGATATGGAATGCAATGCTAAGGATGAAGTCATACAATGGTTATGTAAATGGGATGACTGCGAGTTCGAAGTGGCTGAGCAGACACAATCCGTTGATGCTGTCTTGTCTAGTGCAGGTGCCGATGCCCTCTCGCTCGGTTACATCCTTCTGGTATCCAAGCAATACCCTTATTATGTATGTCTTGGAGAAGGATATCATGCAGTTAGCGGTGAGCTGATCTTTCGAGAGAAGGCTCAGCAGAGGGAGATGATCCAGCTGAATCGTAACGCAAGTGCGGAAGAAAATAAGGCTTATTTTCACCTAGAGCTAGACTCAGAGCAGGAGCAAAGGCCGGTCTTTGCTGAGGAGCACTACGAGGCTTTGAAGCTGGCAGCAGGAGTTACAGAGGTTGACCCATATGCTCCTCATCCATTTGCACCTTTTATCTCCGACGATGAGGTTGTTCAAGCTAAAGCTGCTGCTGTCTCTTATCTGGAACAGCAATATGCCAGTGAGCCTTATGAATTTGCTTTTCTGGAGAATACGGAGCAGAAAGCCGTCGAAGCCATGCAGGGTCATCAGCTACAGGTCGATGTACATCGAGTGCTGCATGGAATTGTATTAGGGGGCGGACGAATTCGTATGGTTATCGACCGGAGCAGTGGCAGGGTAACTCACGCCATAGATGCGTTGGAGCTGCAACAGCTATTGGATATGGACGCAATGTCAAAAGAGGTCACTTTAGCTGGAGTAAGCGGCGGCCGTGAGAAGCAAGGTACGTTTCTTATAGCTGAGCGATCACTAGAAGAGGCTTGGCGAGTGATGAAGCCACATATTGATGTAAGGCTATCATATCGAATCCAATATAACGGTCCGCTGGCTGCACCAAGAGCAATTCCGATCTACACGTTAGCCTGTGATCAATTGTTCAATGCCGTGACAGGCGAGATCGTCAGCTTACACTGAGTTCCCCTATATTGCACTATTGAGCTGGTTTAATATGGCTCTACAGATGTGGCTCTAACTGCATTTCTCTCATTGAAATCGCTCACAGGAGGTATTTACATTGTTAAAAACCAAGCTGGAACAGATTCATTTCCGTGATCCGTACATTTTGACGTCACCTCAGCGTGGTAAGTATTACTTATATGGCTCAATTGGTCAGAATGTGTGGGAAGGTCCTGCCATTGGCTTTGATGTCTATGAAAGTGAAGATTTGCTTCACTGGCAGGGACCGAGGGAATGCTTTCGCCCAGCAGCAGATTTCTGGTCGGATCGTCATTATTGGGCGCCGGAGGTTCATGAATGGGCGGGACGTTACTTCATGTTCGCCAGCTTCAAGGCTGAAGGTGTATCGAGAGTCACTGGCGTGCTGGTAGCAGAACAGCCTGAAGGCCCGTTTGTTCCGTGGTGTCGTTCGCTGACTCCGCCAGACTGGGAATGTCTCGACGGCACATTATATGTGGACGAGCAGGGAGAGCCATGGATGATTTTTTGTAGAGAATGGGTGCAGGTGGAGGATGGAGAAATGTACGCCGTACGCCTCAATACGGAGCTGAACGGTACGATTGGTGACCCTGTCTTCCTGTTCTCGGCATCTGAAGCAGTATGGTCCGTCGGCACTGGAGAGCAGCGTAATCGTTATGTTACGGATGGCCCTTTCCTCTATCGCATGGAGAACGGGGAACTGGTCATGTTATGGTCGACGATGGGGCAGGAAGGGTATACGATGGGTCTTGCGCGCTCGCAATCAGGAAGGCCGACAGGACCGTGGACGCAGGATGATATTCCACTATTTGCCAAGGACGGGGGACATGGCATGCTATTTCGTACGCTATCAGGTGAGCTAGCGCTTACGATTCACTCGCCGAATATTCACCCGGATGAGCGGCCCGTGATCTTCTATATCCAGGAACAAGCTGGACAACTGCGGCTAATGGACAATTTACCAAATAAATAAGTATGATTCTATATGAATGACTATGAACGACTATGAACGATCATGAACTAGCTCAAGCATGGACGTAGCTTAAATCACAGCCGTTTGAGCGAAATAAAGCCACGAGCGCCAGCAGCGTAACCGTGGCTATTTTGTTGCAGGAATGATTCTAACATGAAGCTGACATAATGTTGAACAATCAGTGCTTAACGATTTTTTTAACATAACAATTATTATGTAAACCAAATTCGATAAGAAAGCTATTTTCCAATTTAAGTAAAGTTCGAAAGCAGCAGTTCGATAAAGCTGTAGACAAATGTAGGCGGGTACCTCTTTTGCAATGAGAATGATATAATAACCCGTACAGATCGAGAAGGAGAGCGCATGAATGAATTTTACAGTGGAATTTTTGTCTTTTTTTGTGATACAGATCGATGGTAAGGATGGTCAGGGTGGTAAGAATTATAAGCACTATGCCACGATGGACGATTACGATTATGAAGAGAGCGATGTGAAGAAATTCCTGGATGGGGAATTCAGCCGGATCAGCAAGCGTAAGGTAGAGAAGCACCCAAGCACTGAGCAGGCACCTACCAAGATAGGACGCTTCATTGTCGAGCCGGAGCATGATCTCAGTAGCAATCCGAATTTCAATATGTTTGCCCGGTTGAGAGCTGCATCGGATAAGGAGAACTTCAAGAACGCCTGTGATGATCTGGTAAGGATGTATCTGGACACCAGCGCTGTCCGCGGTGGGGCACTGATTGTCGTCCAAGCCATCATGGGGACGCATTCGGATGATCGTTTTATTTTTGTACTGAAATGTGATTTCGAGCCCAAGATTGCACGCATCTCAGAAAGCAAGCTCGTGTCCGAAGTAGAGATGGCGATATCTGCTCGTAATATGAAATCTATCATGTATCCATATCTGATTGAAGAGGGGATGCTGGACGAGTGGGAGCTGAAGATTCATCAATCCTCTCATGCGCGGTATTTTGAGGATTTCTTGAAGTTCGTGACCTACGAGCAGTCCATGCCTGAGATCGTCAACGAGCATGTGCTGGGCTTCGTTCAGGACTATGTGGAGACACGCTGGCCTGATGCGGATAACGAGGAACGTCAGCAAGAGGAGCGTGAGCTAGAACTGTGGGCAGGTAGCGAGAAGAGGGACCTGCAGGAGAAGTGGGAACCAGTTCAAGTCATGGAAGCTGCTGAGCGCATTGTGGAGCTGAAGCCAGAGATGGATATACGCTTCAAGCTGGATGATACCTCAATACGTGGCTTGCTCGCAGACTTTGGCGTGAAGCTTCATATTACCCGACTTCATGATCGCTATGCACTCATTCTGGAAGGCGATTCATTCATGTTCGATAAGTCCTACTCTCCTATAGAGCTGCTGCAGCCAGAGGATTTTTCCACCGTGGCACAGCGCCTGCAGGCCAAGCGCAACGATGAAGAAGAATAGCGGGAGACCGAGCTATAATTAACAGACTATTTAAGAAATGCATACCTTATTATGCGAATAGTTGAGTTAGATAAGAGTAAGACCCGAGTAAGACCTGAACAAGACCTGAACAAGACCAAATATAACCGCCCTTATAAGCGCTGGCCCGGTAGGTACATGGCAGCAGCTTGCAAGGACGGTTAGGTCAGGTTAGGCATGTGTTTTTGTTAAAATATTGTGTATACGCTTTCGCGTGAGTAAGCTTGATAACTATAGATCAAGCTGAATTAAAGGTCCAGCTTGGAGATCTGATCCTTCAGCTTATTGGCTGAGCGCTGGAATGCATCCTTTTCAACGTCATTCAGTGGCAGATCCAGAATCTCACGCACACCATTATGATCTACGACACAAGGTACGCCCAGATACACATCGGATACGCCGTTATAGTCAGTCAGCAGGGTAGACACATTCAGCACAGATGCTTCATCACCCAGAATCGCTGCGGTAATCCGGTCCAGAGCAAGAGCTATGGCATAGGAAGTAGCTCCCTTGGCATCAATGATCTCATAGGCTGCATTTTTGGTATTTTCAAAAATCTGCTCTTGATCCGCTTCAGGGATGTCAAGTGGAGTACCTGCGACATTCGCGAGGCTCCATACAGGCAGCTCCGAATCTCCATGCTCACCAATGATGTGAGCGTGAATGCTACGCGGGTCGATTCCTTTATTGAGTCCAATAAGATAACGGAAGCGAGCGCTGTCAAGCAAGGTTCCTGAGCCGATGACCCGCTCCTTGGGCCAACCGCTTAATTTCCAGGATACATAGGAGAGGATATCCACAGGATTCGTTGCGATCAGCAGTATACCGTGGTCGTTCACCTTTGTAATGTTATCAATGATTTCTCCAAAAATGGATGCGTTCCGCTTAAGCAGATCAATGCGTGTCTCACCAGGCTTCTGGGAAGCTCCGGCCGCGACAATGATAATATCTGCATCCCGGCAATCCTCGTAGGTTCCGGCCCATACCTTAACCCCACCGAGGAATGGCAGGCCATGATTCATATCCAGCATTTCACCACGGGCTTTTTTTGCATTGACATCAATGAACACCAATTCGGACATTCGCTGCCGCAAGAGCAGGGTGTAACCAGTGGTTGTACCCACAGCTCCCATGCCGACAATGGCGACTCTACTGCGTTTAAAGGGCTTCTGATTCATCAATGATCATCTCCTTCCTGAGATAAATGATGGACATGCTTATACCCATCATTAACCATAATCGCTTAAGATCATATAAAATTCAAGACATTTCTCCAAGTGTGTCACAAAAGCAGAGGCAACTTGCACAAAAGTGTGCGTCTATCAGCTTTATGCTATAATAGGCACTTGAGATGGTGGCTTTGGTAGATTCATTCAAATTTACTTACATTTGATCCAGTCAAGGTACTAGTATCGTAGAAGTTACATGATTTTATTCAGAGATACATATTGATGCATTCAGAAAGTATGCGCTGTACGTTGATTTCTATAGAAGACAGACAGATATGGAGTCCTATCCTATTTAGAAGTCATATCTGTTAAACAGCTTGTCTCGGCAAAAGGAGGACACCTTACGATGAAAAAGTCATGGCGAGTATGGACAGTGGCCTTCACCCTACTCACAGGAATGACTCTCGTCTCCTGTACGTCTACGGAGCCTGATTCGGTTGTCATGCAGACACCTACCCAGCCGGCTCAAGAGGAAGGACAGACCATCACGATCATTCCTACGGATCAGGAAAAAAATGGCGTGGATACGACCAAATATCAGATTCAGACGAGATTAACTGATTTCCATCTATTCGATGGAAACAGTGGCATAGCCTGGGGCGTCACTCGCAATGCCCTTAGACTCTACTATACGCATGACGGAGGCGTCACCTGGACGAATATCTCCCCATCGGAGAACATTCCTTTTCCTGGTGAGCTCCATTACGGAACAGAGATTTTATTCGCGGATGCCCAGAATGGGTGGATTGTCCGTCAGGCTTGGGGGTCTGCTGATACGATTGTGCTTCGTACCTCTAATGGGGGGGAGACCTGGAATATAGCTGCATTACCCGATTCGGGGACCGTTGAAGGCATTCACTTCACAGATGCGTCCAATGGATGGATTGCTTCTGAGCTAGCTTATAGCGGCAGGATTCTGAGCAGAGCGATCTATCGAACGACTAATGGAGGAGCCAGTTGGAGCAGACAAATGACGAACCCGAATGTAGATGGACAGGTTGTCAATAACGTTAGTGAGCTATTGCCTTTGATGGGAGAAGTTACAGGTATTCATTTTACGGATGATGAGCATGGCTTTGTCTCGATAAATGTGAATAACAGGCCACGTATCTACAATACGTCAGACCAAGGCCGTAGCTGGGCTCCATCAAAGGCTGTCGAGACCCCGAATGCCTGCTCAGCCCCGGAGAATGGAGCGCCGCAGTTCAGAGACATCCGTGATCCTGACGGCTGGATGCCTTTGCAATGTGATAAGAACGGCTACATAAGCTACAGTGGCTATTTTACCGCGGACGGTGGGCGCAATCATTGGCAGTATGCACAGCTGAATCTGCGTGTACCAACGGGAATGGCTTCTACCGTACCTACTTTTCTCAATGACAGGCAGGGCTGGGTCTTAGTCGGCCCAAGCGTCTATTACACCGAGGATGGAGGCAAGGTCTGGACTTCCCTCGGAGCTAACAAGGTACTGCTTGATATGTTGGAGAAGTACCCGGAGCCTGTAAAAATGCGATTTGCCTCCTCGAAGGTAGGCTGGCTGTTAATTGAGAAGGCAGAGGATCGCAAGTCCCTGTTGATGCAAACCATCGACGGCGGAAGAACGTGGAAAGTGCTATAGATGACAGCTTGATTGACAGGAAGTCAGTAAATATCCAGCGGATATTACTGGCTTTTTGTTTTTTAATTTTAAATTTTCGGTTTCTTGTGAAATAAATCACAATATAATCGACTTACTGCTGTTATACTTAAGCCATAAAGAACAAGGAGTGATTACAATGAGAAGAAACGAAAATGGAACGGTTGATATGACACAATATTTCCTGCAATTCTGCTACACATGCCAGGACGCACATGAGTGCATGACAGAGGAAGAATGCAAAGAGTGCGCAGAAAGATACGCCATGGAGACAGATGCTGCGAACGATGAGACTCGTCACTTGCTACAAATGGTGCACGCTTAACATGTCTCTCGAAATCGTCGCTTCTCCATCCTTACTATTCATAAGCCCGTAAAAAAGAACCTCTGCGACCTAGCGCGAGGTTCTTTTTGCTATGCTTGATCAAGATATAAGATCTCTTGCATATACTCTTCTTAGCAAGCTTTCACATGTCGGGCTGCAAGGGCAATGGGCTAGGGAGGGGATCGAAATGGGATTTGAATCATTGTGGATGTTTGATTGGCTCGGTACGGTATTGCCGGTCTTTTTTGCAGTTGTCCTTGGAATCGTCATTCTCTCTATTGTCAGGGAGGCCTTGTCGTGGAATCGCAATCGGCAGCAGCCTGTTTTGACGGTCAATTCGAAAATTGCTGCACGCCGCACACATCTGAAGCAGGTGCACCATGAGCCTGAGGCTCCGCATACGATTACAGTCTATTACGTAACCTTTGAGGTAGAGAGCGGTGATCGGCTGGAATTTCAGCTGTCTGGAGAAGATTATGGGATGTGTGCTGAGGGGGATGAAGGAGAGCTCACCTTTCGAGGAACGAAATTCTACAGCTTTGAGCGTCGGCACCGAACGATGAATGGATCAATGGGTGGACATTCTAGTGGTTCCACTGCAGGCTAGAATATGACCTCCGGAAGTGAGCTTCCGGGGGATTTTTCTGTTTTTGGTGGAATATCGTTTCTGCATGCTGTTAATCTGTTTGATATATAATAGGATGTTGTAAGACGAGGAGGCAGATCAGGATGAGATTCGTGGAACAGATCGTGGTTGTAACTGGAGCTGCACAGGGGATTGGACTAGCCTTGGCTGATGCATATGCCCGGGAGGGGGCGAAGGTTGTCTACGCAGACGTGGATGAGACGAATGGGGCTGCAGCAGCCGCTGCTGCGCGGAATCAAGGTCAGGAAGCCATATTTGTTCGCTGTGATGTAAGCATTGAACAGGATATAATTGACCTCTTCAAGCAGGTTCAGGAGGAATACGGTACGGTCCATACGCTGATTAACAATGCTGGTGTATCTGTCTGGAAATCTCCCTATGACTTGACCGTAGAGGAGTGGGACCGGGTGATGAATACTAATGTCAGAAGCTGCTTCATCGCGTCCAGAGAAGCGGCCAAGCTCATGCGTCATAACCAGACAGGGGGAAGTATCGTGAATATGGCCTCCACACGAGCAACAATGTCTGAGCCAAGCAGTGAAGCCTATGCGGCTTCCAAGGGGGCAATGGTTGCGTTGTCCCATGCGCTCGCAGCCTCGCTGGGGCCGGACCAGATAAGAATTAATTCCATCAGCCCAGGCTGGATCGAGACGGGAGACGAAGCAGCGCTGCGTCCTGAGGACCATAACCAGCATCCAGCTGGACGAGTAGGAAGACCTGCGGATATTGTGCGGGCTGCCTTTTACCTGACAGATCCGGAGAATGACTTCGTGACAGGCGAGAACATCGTTGTTGATGGGGGAATGACCCGGAAGATGATATATGTACCATAAATGAATGAACTATTATGAAAATATTAGCTTGAAGTATGAGTACTAAGCAGATCCTTTCCGAAGGATTTGCTTTTTTTTTCGTTCAGTTGAACTGCATCTGGGTATGGATTCGTGTCTCAGCTGTGAGGATAGGCAGTCTGTACTGTGAAATAGGGAAGTCCCTTATAGCTCCAGTCTGACATTACCGCCTAGAATTAAATAGTACCGAGTTCGGTGAGGGGTGGAGCCAGCCATCATGCCGACTCCTTGTGCGGAATGTCGTGACTTATGATACACGAAAGGGTGTACACAGATGATATCCTTGGATAACACACGTAATTATGAGAAAGATCCTTTTATCGTCATTTGGGAGGTGACTCGGGCTTGTGCCCTAAAGTGCCTTCATTGCCGGGCGGAGGCCCAATATCGACCAGATCCGCGCCAGCTTTCTTTAGAAGAGGGCAAACAATTATTAGATCAGATCGCCGAGATGAATCATCCTCTGGTGGTCTTTACGGGCGGTGATCCGCTCATGCGTCCTGACCTGTTCGAGCTTGCCCGCTACGCGATCGAGGAGAACAAGCTATCTGTTTCCATGACGCCAAGCGCGACGCCCAAGGTCACACGGGGGGCTGTAGAGAAAGCAAAAGAAGTAGGATTGTCACGCTGGGCCTTCAGCCTCGACGGATCATGTGCAGAGATTCACGATCATTTCCGGGGCACGCCAGGCTCTTACGCAACTACTATGAAGGGCATTGGTTATTTGCAGGAATTAGGGATTCCGATCCAGGTGAATACGACCGTCTCCCGATATAATCTTCATGATCTGGAGAAGATCGCAGAGCGCGTTCAGGAGATGAAGGCTGTGCTTTGGAGCCTGTTCTTCCTGGTACCGACAGGCCGGGGAATGATCAAGGATATGATTAGTCCAGAGGAGCATGAGGCGGTCATGAAGTGGATGCAGGCCAAGCAGCCACAGATGACTTGCGGAATCAAGGCTACTGAGGCTCCACATTACAGAAGAGTTGTGCTGCAGGCTAGCAGGAATGCAAGTGATGCTCCCTTGGCTGCTGAACGCAAACGGCCAGATCTGCTAGGGAGAGCGCCTAAGGGAGTGAACGATGGAGATGGGTTCGTATTCATCAGTCACATTGGAGAAGTCTATCCTAGTGGTTTTCTCCCTGTCGTGTGCGGTAATGTCAGGGAACAGTCTCTGTCTGATATCTATCGCGGATCGACTATTATGAGAAGCCTCAGAGACAAGACGCTGCTCAAGGGCAAATGTGGTGTCTGCGAATTCAAGCAGCTATGCGGCGGGTCAAGAGCCAGAGCCTACGGAATTACAGGAGACTATCTGGAGAGTGATCCGTATTGTGCATATATACCTCAGAGATGGAGGGACACAGGTGTCAATGAAGCCAATTGATAAGAAAGTAGTCATTTTGGGCGGAGGAATCAGCGGCTTAAGTGCGGCGTTCTATGTGCAAAAACTAGCCTTGGAAAGGCAGCTTCCCGTTGAGATCACCATCGTAGAGAAGAGTAAGCGGATGGGGGGCAGGATCGAGACACTTCACCGACAGGGCTTTGTGCTGGAAAAAGGGCCTGACTCTTTCCTGTCAAGAAAGACCGCCGTACTGGATTTGTCGAGAGAGCTCGGGTTAGAGGAGGAGCTGGTACCTACCAATCCACAAGCCAAAACAGCGTATATTCTTCACAAAAATAAGCTTCATCCGATGCCTATGGGCTTTGTACTGGGGATTCCTACCAAGCTTACTCCGTTCATCCGCACGGGTCTGATTTCCCCGGCAGGCAAGCTGCGTGCGGCCTTGGACCTGATCCTGCCGGCTCGTAGGGAGAAGGAGGATGAGTCACTGGGAGCCTTCATACAGCGGCGCTTGGGACAAGAGGTGCTGGAGCACATCACAGAGCCACTGCTGTCAGGAATCTATGCGGGTAATACACATAGTCTTAGCTTGAATGCAACTTTTCCGCAATTCAAGCAGATGGAACTGATGCATCGCAGCCTGATTAAGGGGATGGCTAAGGGAAGTGGGAGTAGGCCGAGCACGAACCAGGGACAAGGCGGACAGAGTGCACAAGTAGCCAAAAGCATGTTCCTCTCCTATCGTGGAGGTCTCTCTACACTGATAGAGCGACTGAAGGAGCGGCTTCATGCTGCACAATATATGATAGGTCAAGGTGCTGTTGCTATTCAAAAAGAGAAGCAATATCATGTAGTGCTTGAAAATGGGCAGCAGCTTGAGGCAGATGCGATTATCTGTGCTGTGCCAGCCTACGAGGCAGCAAGGCTGCTAGCAGAGGTGCCCGGGGCCGACTGTCTACAGGATATTGCCTATGTCTCTGTCGCTAATATTTCGCTTGCTTATCGCAAGAAGGACCTGGGTGTGGCGTTTGAAGGTACAGGCTTTCTTGTCCCGCGCAAGGAAGGCAGAATGATCACTGCCTGCACCTGGTCATCTACCAAATGGAAGCATACTGCTCCTGAGGATTACGCGTTGGTTCGCGCCTATATTGGCCATGCCGGCGCTCAGGATTGGACACAATGGACCAATGAAGAGTTGGTCGAAGCAGCCCGCCGAGACTTACTAGAATTGACAGGATTGAAGGCCGAGCCGATGATGGTTGAGGTAAGCCGCTGCAACGAGGCGATGCCACAATATCCGCTTGGACACTTAGAGACTCTAAAGAGCTTGAGGGATACGCTGGCAGAGCGCCTGCCTGGGATATGGCTGTGCGGTGCCGGATATGGTGGTGTTGGCATCCCAGATTGCATCGCTCAAGGCAAGGCTGCGGCCGAACAGCTACTGGCGGCATATACAGATATGTAAGATGTATAAGGCATATAGAACATATGGCAGGATGGCTTACCAAAGAACTCTATGTGCTATGAGCTTTGATTATTGTGTCTAAAATAAATGAAGATGGATTTAGTGAAGATTGCAAGAAAGATCATAGAGAGGTGTATGGCATCGCCTATACTAAAAATACTTTCAGGACGTTGGAAGCATCTTATTCTTTGGTTTTTAAAGTTTAACCCTCGTCGATATAATGAAATTAAGTCTCGTCTATGGGGACTTTCGCAAGGATCTCTTACAAAACAACTTCGTGAATTAGAAACGGATGGCTTAATTAATCGAAAAATTTACCCAGAGGTACCTCCGCGTGTTGAATATTCATTAACATTAAAGGGAGAGGAGTTAATTCCCATTATTGATTTAATGGAAGAATTTAGGGAGAAGTTTGGGGATAAAATAAATTAACCCAAATTGCACATCCTAAATTAATGATGCCCGTCAGAAAGAAGCATCGTCAGTCTAGAACTTTACTTTCTTCTGACTTCTGTGCAATATGTATAGCTATGCATAGCGTACATCCATACAACCTTGTAACCGTTGAAGCCCTACTGTGTAGGGCTGTTTTTGCGTTAAAATTTGCGATCCCAAGCTGAGGATAAATTTTTTCTGAAGCAATAGTCACAACATGGGCGAATGTACAATACGATATCATGTGCAAAAGGAAGAAGAGGAGGGCTGAAGTTGGCTGTCATTAAAGCAAATTCGGAGGATGTAAAGACGCTGGCCCGTCTCATGAGAGCCGAGGCGGAGGGCGAAGGCGAGCAAGGGATGCTGATGGTAGGGAACGTCGGAGTCAATCGTATTCTTGGCAATTGTTTGGATTTTCGGAACATCCGATTGATGAATGACATGGTATTTCAGAGCCCGGGCGGCTTTGAAGCGACCCAGAAAGGTTATTTCTACCAAAGAGCCAGGGATCGTGACATTCGTCTGGCCCAGCGTGTCATCAATGGAGAGAAAATCCGCCCAGCGGGCAACGCGTTATGGTTCTTTCGGCCAGCAGGAGAATGCCCTGGGACCTGGTATAACCAGGAAAATACCGGACGCTACAAGGCGCACTGCTTTTTCCGTCCTACTGCTGAGGACTGTCCAGCCGTCTATTAGTCTGCAACTGTACTTAACGCCATGAAGTAACAACATGATTAACAGCATGAAGTAACACGATGAGGTAACGCCGAGACGTATTAACACACCGTATCTTCTTATTGTCTGCAATGCCATTTTAGTTCGACAGAATCAAGGAGGAATCACGAATATGTATCCACAAGCTTTTCAACCGACGTTCTTTCCACCTGTTAGCGGAGTATCTTATCCTGCAAGAATGGCAGCCCCCAATTCGCCTAACATGCCTATGGTAAGTCCATCCATGACAGGTATGCCTAATTCCCCGATGATGGGGGGCATGATGGGAGCTTCGATGGTTCCCCCGCAGGTCAGCAGCGGAAGCGTAATGACGCCGTCCGGAACCGTTGTGCAGACACAGACACCTCAATTCGAGCAATCTTATATTGAGAACATTTTGCGTCTGAACCTGGGAAAAGTCGGTACCTTCTACATGACCTATGAAAATAACAGCGAATGGAATGCGAAAATCTTCAAGGGTGTGCTGGAGGCAGCTGGACGTGACCACATCATCATCAGCGATCCCAAGACGGGTGTTCGGACGATCCTGCTGATGGTCAATCTGGATTATGCTACCTTCGATGAGCCGCTAGTATACCAGTATCCTGGAGTACAGGGGAACCCGCCTACACGGTTCTAGTCCATCCAGCGTGGCTCGATTGTGAGGATGCTGTGAACATTACATGAAAATATTGTATCCTATCCTCTGCGAAAGCAGAGGATTTTTGCTGTATATGGAAAAAAAGTGAAACTGACGGACAAAACGTCGCAAAATCGGGCATTCAGGCCCTTTAATAGCTGAAAACAGCCGAAATTTGGGTGAAAACAGCTTCTCATCCAGTTTTGCAGTGATAGCTGACTGTTTCGTTGTGTAGGGTATATCTATATAATTAAGTATAAGTTTTTACTTATGCTGCGCATGTTGCATCAATCTTGCGAGTGATATCCCATCAGCAGTAGGTAGTGGAAAGCGTCTTGTAACGTCTACATAAGCTACCCCTGATTGATACATTCGAATTATTATGCTATGTGCCGATGTGAAGAGAGGAGTGGGCCCATTGGGGAGTTGAAGCTGCAGTCTGCAGGAAGTCCGGTATATGTGCAAACCATTCGAAGGAGGTGCACCTGGCTGCTAATCCATTGGTGGTCAGGGAATTGATTGAGTAGTGACCCTTTACCCATTATATTCAATATTTTTGCAGTGTTTTTCTTGGTGCTGCTGAACGGTTTTTTCGTATCTGCAGAATTCGCCATGGTCAAGGTGAGAGGCAGTCGGGTTGATAGTCTGCTGGAGGCAGGCAATAAGAAGGCTGTATACGCATCACAAATGATTCACAATCTGGACGGCTATTTATCTGCTTGCCAGCTTGGTATAACATTAGCATCCCTAGGACTCGGCTGGATTGGGGAGCCAGCCATCGCAAGTCTCATTGAACCTGTATTCGCAGCTGCCGGACTCGGTCCGATCTATGTGCATGGCGCTGCGATCATAGTAGCTTTTATCATCATTACCATCATGCATATTGTACTTGGTGAGCTTGCACCCAAGACATTGGCGATTCGAAAATCGCTTACGATTGTACTTTATTCTGCGATGCTGATGACCTGGTTCTATAAGCTTATGTATCCTTTTATCTGGGTACTGAATGGGCTGGCGAATCAATTGCTCAGGTTGTTCCGCGTCGAACCGGTAAGTGAGCAGGAGGAGTCTGTTCACACGGAGGAAGAAATCCGTATACTGATGAAAGAAAGTAATAAGAGCGGTCTAATCGATAACACGGAATTGGCGCTTGTTGATAATATATTTGATTTTACTGATACGACAGCGCGCGAGATTATGATTCCCCGTACAGAAATGATCTGTCTGTATAGTCATCTATCGGCGGAGGAGAACTTGGAAATTGCTTCAGATAACATGCGGACGCGGTACCCGATATGCGGTGAGGATAAGGACCATATTATTGGCTTCATCCATATCAAGGATCTGCTGCGTGACAGGTCGCTGGATACCCGAACAATGATCCGACCCATCCTGGCTGTCCCCGAATCCACACAGATTAGTAGCTTGCTGAAGCAAATGCAGCGGAGTAAGACACAGATTGCCATCCTGATTGATGAATATGGAGGCACCTCTGGTCTGGTAACGCTGGAGGATATCATGGAAGAGATCGTCGGTGAAATTCAGGATGAATTCGACCATGAGCGCCCGCCACTAGAGAAAATAGGCAAGGATGAGTTCTCTGTGGATGGCATGATGCTTATCGAAGAAATGAACGAGCGCTTCGATCTGGGTCTGGATAGTGAGGATTATGATACGATTGGAGGCTGGATGTACTCCCGTATTGAAATGATTCCACCCGACCCCGGGCAAAGCATCGCGTTCAATGGCTTTCTACTGCGTGTAGCGGAGACGGAGAATAAACGAATCTCGCGCATTCACATTTCCAGACTAGAAGATGAGGTATTGCTGGAAGAGGAGGGCGCGTAGCGCAAACGCAAACGGTCTTCATTTTGGTGTAGCTTACCTATTTGATATATCCAAATGCTCTTATCTGTGGGCTAATATCTAAGAGCTAATATCTAAGAGCTAATATCCAAGAACTCTTAACTAAAGTGATCTTATCTAAAAACTTAAAGAGACCGGTACAAGGTATTCCTTGTCCGGCCTCTTTGCAGTATGTGTGATATTTACTGGTAATTTATACGGTGTTGTGCCTGAATCGCACATGGTTCAAGTATTAACATCATGTGCCTGCATCAAGTCTTTCAACATCATCAGACAGTGACTTACCGTGCGGTTAGATCTAGATCGCCCAATTGCCGTCGCGGAATACGGCTTCTCTAGTGCCATCGTGGTTAATTCCATCGATGTTCATCTCGCCTGAACCGACCATGAAGTCTACATGCGTAAGACTGCTGTTCAGACCATTCTCCGCAAGCTCCTCCTGAGTCATCTTCTTGCCACCATTCAGTGTGAAGGCATAGGCACTCCCAATAGCCAAGTGGTTGGAAGCATTCTCATCAAACAGCGTGCTGTAGAACAGCAGGTTGGACTCCGAGATAGGAGAATGATGAGGAACCAGCGCCACCTCACCGAGGTAATGGGAGCCTTCATCAATCTCAACCAGACTCTTCAGAGTCTCCAAGCCTTGTTCTGCTTCTACCTTCACGATCCGCCCATTCTCAAACGTAATTGTGAAATTATCAATAATGTTACCACCGTAGCTAAGTGGCTTCGTACTGGATACCTTGCCGTTCACACCTGTCTTCAGCGGTGCAGTGAACACTTCCTCTGTCGGCATGTTCGCAACGAACAAGTTACCTTGTTCATTCTTGCTATCTGCAGCAACCCACAGATGCTCTTTCGGCAGCTCAATGGTAAGGTCAGTACCAGGAGCTGTATAGTGCAGCTTGTGATACTTCTTGGCATTGAGAATATCCGACTTGGATTGAAGGTTATCCATATGAGCCTGCCAAGCCGTAACCGGTTCTGGCTGGTCAACACGAACCATCTTGAAGATGGTCTCCCAGAGTGTATGTATGCGTTCTTCAGCAGGAAGATCCGGGAAAATCTTCTCAGCCCACGCTTCAGAAGGTACGGCTACGATCGACCAGCTGAATTTGTCAGCCTGCTGATAGGCTCTGTACTTGGCCATAGCTGTAGCCTTGGCCCGTTGGGCAGCGGTAATGCGGTCCTGCTTGATGCCAGCCAGCAGATCGGGGTTATCCGCAATGACGTGCAGTACAGCAGCGCCTTGCTCAACTAGCTCGGTCATCTCTTCTGCATGCCACTTCGGTGGAATGCTAAAGCTATCGTCTGGAGCCAACTCGTAGTACAGACGGGTGACCGCCTCGTCGGACCAGATCACCTTCACATATTTGGAACCCACTTCGTAGGCTTTCTTGACAATCAAGCGAACGAATTCCGCTGCGGAAATCGGTGCATTCACGACCAGGGTCTGTCCTGGCTGGACATTAACACCTACGCGAACGGCGAGCTCTGCATATTTTTCTAAATTTTGCTCAAAATCAGACATATGTTCTTCCTCCGTTAAAGGTAATTCGATACGCAGTATGCTACGTGTCACAACTATTGTACAATGGAATTATGAGGTTCACAAATGATCGCTTGAATCACCATGAATCATCATGAGCACAAAGTGATATTACGCTGAACAAGAAAGGATGTATGAATGAATGACAGAGCAGTCCAAAGCGACAGTAATTAGTGCAACCATGCGGCAAGAGGAGGATGGTAGCTTCCTCGGACAAGCGGTGTTTAATATGGAGGGACAGAAATCCACCTTCGAAATCTCCTTTTTCAGTAAGAAGGGCAAGGAGTGGGACTACAGCCTTCATTATGCTGAAGGAGAGCGCATAGAAGAGGAGCTATTAGCTATTGACGAGCTGCTTGAGGAGGATGACGATCTGTTCGACATGCTGCTCGATGCGGCGAGAGATGCGATGGAGTCCAAGTAGTATAATGTCACATAAGCGTGCGCAAAGTAGCACTTTGACCCATTTCCAATAGGGGCCAATTCATGATATAGTCAAACCGAAATGATCAGCGCTTACAATGCTGCATGCTGCCCTTGTGCCAAGCTACAGTATGGTCAGGATGCAGCCGCGTTACTGTCTGGTTCTATACATATGTCAAGGAGGTTCTTATATGTCTTATCAACATACTGCGCTAGAGGAGCCATTTCACGGCGTACCTGCTGTGTGGCTGCGCTTTGCCGGTTATGAAGCTGCTGTTATACCTTCTGTTGGAGCTAATCTTGTTGCTTTTCGGGATACGGAATACGGCTATCGCTTTCTAAGAGAGCCAGAGGCCGATGGAATGGAGGAGTTCCTGAGCAGTCCTGCGGTATTTGGGATACCGTTCCTGTTCCCGCCTAACCGCTACGAGGATGGTAAGTTCCCATGGAATGGTACGACCTACGAGCTACCGATCAATGAGCCAAAGACCAACAATCATTTGCATGGATTTCTGCACAATGTGCCATGGAATCTGGAGGAATATGGCTCATCTGAGGCAGAGAGCTACGTTATTCTGACACAGCAGGTGGATGAGGAGCATCCGATGTATGGCTTCCTGCCATTCACCTTCACGATCCAGCTTCGCTACAGCCTGGATGCGTTCGGACTGCGTCAGCAATACACGATTGTCAATCAGGGCGAAGAGGCGATGCCGAATCTATTCGCATTCCATACGGCGGTTAATGCGCCATTCGCTCCAGGTAGCAGTGCGGAGGATTATCGCATCAAGGTGACGATCGGTGAGCGAATTGAGCTAAGCGACCGCTCCTTGCCTACGGGCTCGTTGCAGCAGCTGTCTGCCGAAGAGGAGGCCCTCAAGGGTGAGGGGATCAATCCCTATTTTGAAGAGATGGATCACCACTATACAGCGGCTCCGCAGAATGGCCGCAATTACATGTCCTTGACTGATACTCGTGTGGGTGCAACGCTGATCTATGATGTAGGTACCAGCTATAAGCACTGGATGATCTGGAATAACAAGGCGTGCGGGCAGTTCATTTGCCCAGAGCCGCAGATGAACCGTGTCAATGCACCGAATTTGCAAGGTATTGCAGCAGAGGAAGCTGGATTGATTGCGCTTCAGCCGGGCGAGATTTTCGAACAAACAGCACGTCTGTACTGTATTCAACAGGCGGTTGAGTAACTGATAGCTTTGACAGGTGCAGTGAAGTAAACTACTCACGTGGCTCATGTACAAGTTGCATATAATACTGTGGGGGTGTCTTGCGAGATACCCTCTTTAGTATGCATTGATGCATCATGGAACGCTATATCCGTTCATTGGTGCTTTAATGCCTTAGTGTGCGAGTGTATTAATATATTTTTGTATTAATGCTCCGAAGCAGTCAAGTCGCGCCTTGAATTTAGATTTAGTTAACATAATATTTGTTATGGAAACATGGAAGAAAAGCGTTTACAAAAAGATGTGAAGAACGCTGTTGAATCATGTATAATATGACAGAAGTCACATTCAGGCTGTACCTAGCTCATTACATATTTGAGGGAGGAATACACGTGCAATACCGGATTGAGAAAGATACGATTGGAGAGATTCAGGTCCCGGCAGATCGACTCTGGGGAGCGCAGACACAGCGCAGTAAGCAGAACTTCCCGATTGGTACGGAAAAAATGCCGATTGAGGTCATTCAGGCCTTTGCTATTCTCAAGAAAAGTGCAGCGATTAGCAATCACAAGCTGGGCAAGCTGGCTGAGAGTAAGAAGGATGCTATTGTCTTTGCTGCTGATGAGATTATCAGTGGCAAGCTGGATGATCATTTTCCGCTTGTAGTATGGCAGACAGGCAGCGGCACGCAGTCTAATATGAATGTGAATGAGGTAATTGCTCATCTGGGAAGCCAATGGCTGGCAGAGCAGGGCAAGGAAGAGCGACTGCACCCGAATGACGATGTGAACATGTCGCAGAGCTCGAACGACACGTTCCCGACTGCGTTACATGTATCCGGCGTTATTGCGGTAGAGGATCGCCTGCTTCCTGCCATCGAGAAGCTGAAGGCCACTTTGCAGGACAAGTCTGAGCAGTTCAAGG
The DNA here is from genome assembly GCF_000377505.1 of Paenibacillus massiliensis 2301065 = DSM 16942. Lineage (GTDB taxonomy): Bacteria > Bacillota > Bacilli > Paenibacillales > Paenibacillaceae > Paenibacillus > Paenibacillus massiliensis. The sequence goes on from NZ_KB898187.1 coordinate 226,707, forward strand.
ACATTATTAAGATCGGTCGTACCCATCTTCAGGATGCCACGCCGCTGACGCTGGGGCAGGAGATCAGCGGTTGGTATGCCATGCTAGATAAGAGTGCGCGTATGATTACAGATACCGTTAAATATATGAAGGAGCTGGCCATTGGAGGCACTGCTGTCGGGACGGGTATCAACGCTCATCCAGAGTTCGGCAATTTGACGGCGGCTGAGATTTCTTCCTTTACAGGGAAAGAATTCATCTCTGCGCCGAACAAATTCCATGCGTTGACGAGTCATGATGAGGTAGTTACTGCCCATGGTGCGATCAAAGCGCTCGCAGCAGATCTGATGAAGATTGCCAACGATGTGCGTTGGCTGGCAAGTGGGCCACGTAGCGGCCTGGGCGAGATTATCATCCCAGCGAACGAACCTGGTAGCTCCATTATGCCTGGTAAAGTCAATCCGACACAGAGCGAAGCACTGACCATGGTAGTTACCCAGGTGATGGGAAATGACGCGGCTATTGGCTTTGCAGCTAGCCAAGGGAATTTCGAGCTGAATGTATTTAAGCCTGTCATTATCTATAACTTCCTGCAGTCTGTGCAGCTGCTGGCTGACTCCATCGTGGCTTTCAACGATAACTGTGCAGTAGGAATTGAGCCAGATCGAGCGAAGATCGAGCACAATCTGTACAATTCATTGATGCTGGTAACGGCATTGAATCCGTACATTGGTTATGAAAATGCAGCGAAGATTGCCAAGCTGGCACATGCCGAGGGCTTATCCTTGAAAGAAGCTGCACTCCAGACAGGCTTGCTCACTGAGGAGCAGTTCGACCAGTACGTGGACCCTGCCAAGATGATTGAACCGAAGGCTTAGGTATTGCCGTAGAGCACAAAGGCATTACATTCAGGGCACGGCTTAAGCGGAAATCTCAAAGTATACACAAAAAAATCGCACCTTTATGGACTATGGAGGCTTAATACTTCCATTAATCTAAAGGGCGATTTTTTTGTATCCACTGCCCATTTACAACATCCTGATGACCCGCACTAGTCTCTCGTGTTATAATAAGTTACAAACAAAGGTATATAACGCGACATGTGAAAGGGATGGGAGGTCTATAACATGCAGCTTACGGTACAGGAGGCACTCGAAATCTACCCGCTATCGGAAGCCAAGTTGGTCGCTGGGGCAGCGGGAACCTCTCGCAGGATGAAGTCGGTCAATGTGATGGATGCGCCTGATATTGCCGATTGGGTTAAATCGGGCGAGCTGCTGTTCACTACCGGTTTCCTGCTCAGGGACAGTCATGAGGATGCGACAAAGCTGCTCAAGAAGCTTCACGAGCGAGGATGTGCAGGGCTCGGAGTCAAGCTTGGCCGCTTCTGGGACAGCATTCCAGAGGCCGTGATGGCGGAGGCGGATCGTCTCAATTTCCCGCTCCTTGAGCTACCCTTTCAGTTCACCTTCTCGGATCAGATGAATGCGCTATTTCGAGCCGAATATGAACGCAGCACGAAGGCGCTGCAATCCGTTGTCAGCAGGCAGAAGGAGCTCATGCAATTTGCCTTGCGAAAGAATGCGGAAGCAAGTATTTTTGCGGGATTGTCTGAGATCCTGGATTGCCGGATCGCCGTTGTTGGATCAAGGGGCCATATCCTGTATACGAATGGCGAATGGGAGCAAGAGCAGGGCTGGATGAAGGGCTGGCCCTGGAAGTCGGCATATGCCCGGGTGAAATGGGATGCCGGCAGCTGCCATCGAGTACCGATTCGCCAACTGGAGGAGGACTTTGGATTTCTGCTCGTCTTCACGGAATCCTCGATATCCTTCAAGGCAGAGGAGGGATTGTTCCAGCAGGCAGCTGAGGTGCTTGCCTACTACATGAATCAGACAGATCAGGTGCATATGAGTCCAACCTCACAGGATGAGATGAAAGCTGTCATGATGCAGTATTTGAACGGGAGGATTACGGCTAGCGAGCTTGCCGAGTACCTGGAGAGTAGGAGGATGAGTGTCTGTGAGGGCCCGTATCAATGCGTACTGACGACTCTTGAGCCAGAGGTTTTTGCTTCACATACCTTATTAAAGCAGCTGTATCATGAGCTTCAATACAATCCGCTGATGAAGCTGAATCCTGCGCGTCACTTTTTGGTGGATACCGGCATCTTGTCCATCTTTAGCAGTGTATCGGGGCAGGATGAAGGAGATAAGCTCGCCCGCTTTCTGACCAATCGCTTCAGTGACGTCATTGCCACACAGCACACGCGTGGAGAGCCGGGTCCTCGATTCTGGATCAGCAAGCAGAAGACCGAGCAGCAAGGACTCCAGAGCGCATACCAGGAGTGCGTGGAGACGCGCAAACTGGCTCTTCGCTTCGCTATGAAGGATACGGCGCTTCAGTTCGATACCTTGGAATTCGCGTATGTGTTCCAGCATGTGCCCACCGAGATCATGGCGAATTATTGCAGCAAGCTACTGGAGCCTCTTGTTCGTGAGGACCCGAATGAACTGCTGATGCATACGTTGGAAGCCTTCGTCGAGCATGATGGTCTCATTAATGAGGCAGCCAAGCAGCTCTACGTCCACCGGAATACGGTCACCTATCGTATGGAGAAGATCAGTGCGCTGCTACAAATGGATTTCAAGAAGACAAACGATCTATTGAAGCTCAAGATGGTCTTTACATTTCGCAAGTTCCTTAAGCAGCAAAAGGCGCATTGAGCCAATCGAGCAAATTCAATCCAATGCAGTCCAATGTAATGAAATCCTACGATATCCACCCGAATCCATTCCAACTCTAACCAATTCTACCCACCCGATCCATCCCAATCGAATTTATTGGAATTCAGCCCTCCCGTTCAATCGGGAGGGCTGTTCTCATGGAGCGGTCAGGAACCAAATACAAAAATCATACATAATGTTAGTTTAGGTAACAAAATTGCGTGATTATTATTGTCACACTATATACATACATATACAATAACTCTCAAATTATCCGATGGGGGGCTGACAGGATGAAGCCATCCACGCTTCAACTTATTAATGAATTGTCACACGAAGCTTTTATGCATGAATTCGGAGCACTATTCGAGCATTCTCCCTGGATTGCAGAGAAGGCTGCGGGGTATAGACCTTTTCCGGATTATACAGCCATGTTGGATGTAATGAAATCGATAGTTATGGAGGCTGATGTAGAACAGATTCTGGATCTTCTACGTCGTCACCCTGATCTGGGCTCCAGACTGGAGATGAGCAGCAATTCTGTACAGGAACAGACAGGAGCAGGATTGAGCCAGCTCACTGAATCTGATTTTCTCGAGCTGCAACGTCTGAATGCGGCATACACTGAGCGTTTTGGATTTCCGTTCATTCTCGCAGTCAGGGGCCATACGACTTCCTCGATCATTCAGATTATGCGCGAACGGGTGGAGGGCACAAGACAGGAGGAATTGAAGACCGCTACTCAACAGGTGTTGCGCATTGCATCAATCAGGCTGGAGCAGTGGGTCGAGCGCACTGAACAAATCTAACTGTTGATCAGGAAAGGACCTGTCTAATGAGTACACATACGGGAAAATTAACAACTCACGTGCTGGATACAGGCCAGGGATTGCCCGGCAGAGGGATGAAGATTGAGTTGCTTTACTATGGAGAGGCTACTTCACGGACTGACAAAGGGAGTCTTCTAATTGAGACTACAACGAATGAGGATGGGCGAACCGATCAGCCATTGCTGCAGGGTGAGGCTGTGCGAACGGGTATCTATGAGCTGAGGTTCTATGCTGCAGCCTATCTGGAGAATACCAGGCATTCTTCTGGAGCCCACATTGCCTTATGGGACTGGATTCCAATTCGGTTTCATATCCGGGACAGCCATCAGCATTATCATATTCCACTTCTGTTGGCACCTGGGGGCTATAGTACGTATCGGGGGAGCTAAGGGAGGAATTCGCAATGACAGGGCATAGACAGTTCGATCTGGTAATCAGACACGGTATGGTTGTGCTACCAGAGGTATGCATAGAGGCAGATATCGCTGTTAAGGATGGCAAAATAGCTGCTATAGGTCACCTTGAACACATTGCAGAGGAAACGACGGTCTTCAATGCAGCAGGGCTGACCATACTTCCTGGGGCGGTCGATATCCATGTTCATTTCAACGAGCCTGGTCTGGAGAGCTGGGAAGGCTTCGCAGCAGGCTCTGCAGCCCTCGCAGCTGGCGGGTGCACGACATATGTGGATATGCCGCTAAATGGGGTTCCTCCAACGGTGAACAGAGAGGCACTGAACCTGAAGCTTGCACGAGCACAGGAGCGCTCTTGTGTAGATTATGCTTTATGGGGCGGGCTTGTTCCGGGCAATATCGAGGCATTGGATGAGCTGGCAGCGGCAGGGGTCGTCGGCTTCAAGGCTTTTATGTCCGATCCTGGTGGCGAGGGCGAAGGGATCTTCGCACGCTCGAATGAGCTTACCCTGCTGGAAGGTATGAAAAAGATTGCCTCAATAGGCGGTCTACTGGCCTTGCATGCAGAAAGTGAAGATATTGTGCAGGCGTCCACGGCTTTAATACGGCAGCAAGGGCGTATGGGCATGCAGGATTATATTGAATCCAGACCTGTAATCGCTGAGGTGGAGGCCGTTAGTCGTGCTTTGCTATACGCAAGACATACGGGCTGTCGACTGCATTTTGTTCATATAAGTACGCCGGAGGCTTTGGAGCTGATTGATGCAGCAAAAACCAGCGGGATGGATGTCAGTACGGAGACTTGCCCTCATTATTTGCTGCTCACTGATGAGGATGCTGATCGTCTCGGAGCGGTGGCCAAATGTGCTCCGCCGCTGCGAAGCACGGATAACCGGGAGCGGTTGTGGAATGCATTGCTCCATGGTTCAGTGGATATCATTGCGTCGGATCACTCACCATGCCCACCGTCGCTGAAGCAATCTGATGATGTGTTCGAAATTTGGGGCGGGATCTCCAGCGCTCAGAGTACACTGCTGCTCATGCTGGAGGAGGGATATCTCGCCAGAGGTCTCTCACTGCAACAGATTGCTAGAATCGTTGCCTTGGCACCTGCCTCCAGAATGGGGCTGGACGACCGCAAGGGAAGTATCGAGATTGGCAAGGACGCTGATTTTGCCTTGGTAGATTTCAACAAGGCTTTTACATTAACGGCTCAGGAGCTTCTTTATACCCACGTACAGAGCCCTTATTTGAATCACACGTTTCCATGCTCGATTGCGGCTACCTTTTGCCGGGGAAATCAGGTATATGACAAGCAGCATGGAGTTAGCGAGAGTCGGTCAGGAAGCTGGTTACAGCCAAGGCCGGTTGGGGCTGAGCCAAGGGAGGAGCGTTATGCGTGAGGCTCATGAGCAAGCAGTATCCTCACTCCATGGACATGAAGAACAACAGACTTATAGCACCCGGCTGATTGAGCTGTTGAAGGAATTGGCGGACATTGGTCGAGATGAGACTGGGGGCGTTACTCGTCTTCTTTACACGAGCTCATGGCTGTCCGCACAGCAGAAGCTTATGACATGGATGAAGGAGGCCGGATTGGAGGTGTTCTTTGACCGTGCTGGTAACCTTACTGGCAGACTTCAAGGAACAGATCCAGATCTGGCTCCGATCGTAACAGGCTCCCATGTGGACACGGTGACATCAGGCGGCGATTATGACGGTGCTTTAGGTATTGTAGCTGGCCTGCTGGCACTGATTGAGCTGAAGGAGCGATATGGTAAACCAACCAGAACACTGGAGGTAGTCGCGCTTTGCGAAGAGGAGGGTAGTCGATTCCCTACCGCTTACTGGGGCTCCGGTAGTATCGCTGGGCGTGTCCGCTGGGAGGATGTTGGCCTGCTCCGGGATCGTGAAGGCATCAGCATGCTGGAGGCTGCAAGAGAATGTGGCTTTGGGCCTGATAGTTCATATGCTGAGCCCGCGAGGAAACTGGGTGCTTATCTGGAACTGCACATTGAACAGGGCTCCGTGCTGGAGCGATCCAACATTCCGATCGGTATTGTATCGGCGATTGTCGCTCAGCAGCGGTATCGCATTCAGCTTCATGGCGAGGCGAATCATGCAGGAACGACACCGATGGACCATCGAAAGGATGCCCTGACCTGTGCCGCCCGGATGATTGTAGCCGCCCAATCATATGCACTGGAGACGGACGATGGACTGGTAGCTACTGTAGGGAGTATCTCTGTAACGCCAGGAACGCCAAACGTCATTCCGGGTGGAGCTGAATTCACACTGGACATTCGCCATGCAGAGGATGCGGAGCTGCAGCGGCATAGCAGAGAGCTACTGCGACAATTTTCAGTAGTGGCAGAGGAAGATGAGGTCAGCTTCGTCAGCATTCAGACACTGGATGCAGCTGCTGTCCCCATGGGCCGCCAACTGATGGACTCTCTGATAGCAGTGTGCCACAGCAAGCAATTGGCTTTCCGCGTAATGGCTAGTGGTGCGGGTCATGATGCACAGATGTTCCGGCATGTCTGCCCTACGGCAATGATTTTCGTACCAAGTCGTGGAGGCATTAGCCACAGCCCGGACGAATACACGGCCCCCGAGCATTTAATATTAGGCTACAGCGTACTAGCATCAGCATTATATGAACTAGGTTACGGGGGTGCAGGCGCTTGAGTAGTTACAGAGAGCTTTCTCCATCACCGCGGACAATAATGACTCCAGGTCCCGTAGAGGTAGACCCACGAGTGCTAAGGGCGATGTCTTATCCGATTTTGGGGCAATTTGACCCGGAATTCACAGCGTTGATGAACAAGACGATGGAGATGCTGCGCATTATATATCAGACGAACAATCAGTGGTGCTACCCGGTAGATGGCACATCACGCTCAGGCATTGAGGCGGTCCTAACCAGTCTGATCCGTCCGGGAGACAAGGTGCTGGTTCCTATATTTGGACGCTTCGGTCATCTGCTGGTGGAGCTTGCCGAGCGCTGCGGAGCGGAAGTCTGTATCCTGGAGCGGGACTGGGGAGGGGTCTTTGACCCCGAAGATATCATTCAGGAGGCCAAGCGAGTAAGGCCGGATCTAGTGGCCATAGTGCATGGCGAGACCTCTACGGGCCAAATACAGCCGCTCGCTGAGATCGGTGCAGCTTGCCGGGAGATGGACATTTTACTTGTGGTGGATGCTGTAGCTACCATTGGAGGAGTGCCAGTCGAGACCGACAATTGGAAGCTTGATGCAGTTATGGGAGGAACACAGAAATGTTTGTCTGTCCCGGCAGGAATGGCTCCCCTAACCTATAATGAGCGCGCAGAGCAGCGGATTCTGTCACGTAAGCGAGTGGAACGGGGTCTGCGAAGTCCGAGTGAGGAAGCTAAGGTAGCACTAACGGACCCAATCGAGTGCCGCCCCATTCAGAGCAATTATCTCGATCTGAGCCAGCTTCAGGATTACTGGAGTCCAGCGCGACTGAATCATCATACAGAAGCGACCAATATGCTCTATGCATTGCATGAGGGCTTGCGGATCATTCTGGATGAAGGACTGGAGACACGCTTTGCCAGACACCGGCTGCATGAAGCGGCGCTGATGGCCGGACTTCAGGCGATGGGCCTGCGGCTGTACGGGGATGCTGCAAGCAAGCTTACCGTAGTGACCTGTGTTCATATTCCGGCGGGAGTCGATGGGGAGCAGGTGCGCTCGATGCTGCTTCATGATTTCGGGATCGAGATTGCTAGCTCATTTGGGCCATTGAAGGGAAAAATCTGGAGAATCGGTGCGATGGGCTATAGCTGTAGGCAGACAAATATACTGCATACGCTTGGAGCACTTGAGGCAGTATTGGTTCGAAATGGGTATCGTGCACCAGCGGGAGAAGCTGTACAGGCAGCGCTGGATGTGTATCAAGGGTAAGCATTGAAGGGGGAGCACATATGGCGAGTATTCTAATACAGGGAGCACAGATCGTTACGATGAATGCCGAAGAGGACGTATTCATTGGAGACGTCCTTATAGAAAATCAGATGATTAAGGAGATTGGGCCACACATTGAAGCACAAGCTGATCGTGTCATTGATGCTTGCGGCAAAGTACTGCTGCCAGGCTTCGTGCAGACGCACATTCATCTGTGTCAGACCCTGTTTCGCGGGCGCGCAGACGATATGGAGCTGATGGATTGGCTTCGCCAAAGAATCTGGCCGCTGGAGGCTGCTCACGATGAGGAATCCGTCTATTACTCGGCTCTGCTAGGCATAGGAGAGCTAATATCAAGCGGGACCACTACAGTGCTGGATATGGAGACGGTACATCACACCGAATCTGCATTTCAGGCCATGGCCCAGAGCGGCATACGAATTATCTCCGGCAAGGTGATGATGGATCATGGGGATGAGGTGCCCCTCCCGCTACGTGAGCGTACAGAGGATTCCATTCAGCAAAGTGTAGACCTGCTGGAGAAATGGAATGGCTTTGGTGGTGGACGTATCCAGTATGCCTTCTGTCCAAGATTCGTAGTGTCCTGTACTGAGCAGCTTCTGACCGAGGTACGTGACCTGTCAGCTCAGTATCATGTGCGGGTGCATACGCATGCTTCAGAGAATCAGGGCGAGATTGCGCTAGTTGAATCCGAGCGCGGTATGAGAAATATTATTTACCTGGATCATATTGGTCTGGCTCATTCAAGACTAATTCTGGCGCATTGCATCTGGCTGAGTGAGGAGGAGAAGGAGATTATTCGTAAACGCGGGGTGAAGGTGACTCACTGCCCGGGCTCCAATCTGAAGCTTTCCTCAGGCATTGCGGATATTCCTGAACTGCTGAACCGCCATATTCATGTCGGACTCGGTGCCGACGGAGCACCCTGCAACAACAATCTGGATATGTTCCAGGAAATGCGCCTGACTGCGCTCATTCAGAAGATTCCACATGGTCCAACGGCAATGGATGCCCGTACTGTCCTAAGAATGGCGACGATGGGCGGAGCTGAGGTACTGGGTATGGCCAAAGAGATTGGCAGCCTGGAGGCTGGGAAGAAGGCCGATATGATCTTGCTGGATCTGGATGACTATCACACATACCCATCGTATGATACAGACATTTATTCCCGCGTTGTCTATTCCACCACCCGGAGCAATATGGACACAGTTATTATTGACGGAGCTATAGTGTTTGAGAATCGTATGGTGACAACCATTGATCGGGGCATCGTATTGCAGGAGGCGGATAAATCCATTGCAAGGTTGATACGTACGATGTAATTTTCATTTCTACTTGATGTGAACTGATGGGCATTCATGAGATTGTTGCAAATTCTGAATCGTTGGCTTTAGAGATTATTACGAAGTATATAGTGCTCGCGTAGCCAAGTGTAGCCAAGGTGCATACCACGCTGAAGGGAGGAAGCCTCGTATGGATATGGCGGAATTATGTGTTCATGCTGTCAAAGGCGGAGAACGAAAGGTGCTGGTAACAGCCGTATATGTTGAGGGTCATGCGTACCGCAAAGAAGGGGCTTCCATGCTGCTCGGGGAAGATGGGGGAGCCTGGGGGAGCATTAGTCCGGGCTGTATAGAGGAGGATCTTCGAGAGCGGGTTCGCGAGGTGCTGGCTACAGGGAAGATTGCCAAAGTCCCCTATGATATGAGACCAGTAGACGATCTGTCCTGGGGTGAGCATGTTGGCTGTGGTGGACTGATGCACCTGGTGCTGGAGCCAGTCGTGCAGCAGCTCCAGATGGCCATGGAGACGATGGTTGATCTATTTGAGAAAGGGCATCACGTTATACTCACGCGTACCTATGATTGGCTTGCTGAGCATGCAGAATATAGGCTGGAAATTGCCGGGGATGCTATTGACAATGAGCTAGATGCGTCAGGCAATTTGGCATCATTAGCTGCAGTTCATATAGACAATAGCCATGAGCTGATGCTCGCACATACAGAGCATCAGCTTTGGCCAGATAGCTACGTGAGGACTTATCGGCCCCAGCCACGCCTTGTGATCTTCGGTGCTGGACCGGATGCGGAGCCCGTATGTAAGCTGGCTCTTGCCACAGGCTTCCGTGTAGTTATGGCGGATTGGAGGACAGCGCGGCTAACTGCAGAGAATTTTGCAGGAGCTGATCTGATCCATGGCTTCCCACAGGAATTATTGCATGGACAGCTTCGTATCATGGAGACGGATTTTGTGCTCCTCATGAGCCATCAATATCAGCGTGAGCGTGAGCTGCTAGAGCTGCTGGCAGAGAGCACATGTGCGTACATTGGCATTATGGGAACGAAGGGACGAACAGCACGCTTGCTGGAGGGATTGCCCACATTCTTGAATTTGCATTCTCCTGTTGGGCTACCCATCGGCTCAGATGGACCGGAGGAGATAGCTGTCAGCATTATGGCTGAGTTGATTGCGATTCGAAGGGGAAAAGCCAAGGCGCAGTCACAGCCCTTGAAGGAAGGGTGGTATTATGAGCGTCACCGGAGTGATTCTGGCAGCTGGCCAAAGTTCGCGACTGGGTCGTGACAAGCTGGCGGAGCTACTGCTGGATGGTCGTACTATCGGAGCAAGGGTCGTAGATACTGCCCTGAATTCACGACTTGACCATGTGCTTGTAGTGGGACGGCAATGCTCCCAGCCAGATTGGCTTACATCCATCTTCGATGAAGCACTCAGACAAGACCGAGCAGAATATCTACATTGTACAAAGGCTGGCACTGGCATGTCTGCTTCCCTGCAATGTGGGCTGGAAGGGGCTATTCGTCGGGGAGCGCAAGCGATCATGATTTTGCTGGCTGACCAGCCTTTCGTGCAGGCGAGTAGCCTGGATGCATTATTACAGCTTTATGATGATGTCCATAATTCCACTCGACCAGAGCAGAGCTTCGATTATATTGCGGCCCGTAACGGAGCCTCCCCCCAGCCCCCGGTTATATTGACATCCACCATGTATGAGGCAGTGCGACAGCTACAGGGAGACTGTGGTGCAGGCATACTGCTCAAGAGCGATAGATACAGAGGTATCTATTGTGACTACTCTGCTGATCTGTTCATGGATGCAGATACGGAGACAGCGCTCATGCACCTTCGAGAACAGGAGAGGAGGGTGATGAGCTGTGCAAATGAATAGCCACTCGATCCTTCCTTCCATGAGCCAGCCGACTGTGAGCTTGCCAACGACGCAGGAGGAGATCCTGCATACCAGATCAGTATTGGGTGCCCAGGCAACCTTTGTGGCAGGAGGAACCCTGCTACGGACCCAATGGGAAGGGGGCGCAGTTCCTGTCCCGTCCAACCTGATCGCCTTGGATGCGCTTGAGCAGCTGCACGGAATCTCTGAACAAGAACGTGCTCTACGTATCGGTGCGATGACACGACTGAAGGATTGTATTAGCAATACAGCCGTTGTAGCATGTGCGCCGCTACTGTCAGAGGCAGTTCGTCACATTGCTGCCCCTTCCATTCGGAATTTAGCCACGCTCGGCGGTAACATTGTATCCACGGTTGGCGATGCTCTGCCAGCTCTGCTGGTTATGAATGCCGAATTGGAATGGCTAGGAGAGAAGACCTTCATAAGACAATCTCTTAGGGATTGGTTAGATAGCGCTCGTAGCAGTGGCATTGATCGTGAAGCTGTTCTATGTGCCGCACATATCCCGCGAGTGGCTGAACCCCAAGTGAGCTTTTTCAAAAAAGTAGGCAGAAGAGCGGCTTTCACCCCTGCCCTTGTGAGCGTTGCTTTTGAGGGAGTCCAGGATTCGGCAGGAAAGTGGATATCGGCTGCTCTGGCTGCTGGTGGCGGTGCATGTATCCCAGCAAGACTCCCTCGTTCGGAGGAATTACTGTTATCCATGCAGCCATGGATGACAGATTACGGTAAGCTAGCACGGACGATACAAGAGGAATTTGCGGCGAATACAGATGTGTTCGCTTCAGCCGAGTACCGGAGCAGTCTTGCCGCTAATCTGCTTACCGCTGGATTATTTGAGAGTCTGGAGAGTATTCACAAAGCAAAGGAGTGAGCCGAATGTTGCTGAATCGTGAGAACAGCGGCGCACGCTGGTATAAGCGGCCTGACGGACCTGAGAAGGTCACAGGCCGTCTTTCATATCTGACCGACCTATCCCATCCGGATATGCTGTATGGTCGTGTGCTACGAAGTGAATATCCACATGCCAGAATTGTAGCCGTTGATCTGGAAGCTGCGCTACGTCTCGACGGTGTACGTGCAGTCCTTACATGGCGGGATGTACCCGGTCTGAATCGATTTGGCATCGCCACACCAGACCAGCCCGTCTTCTGTGAAGATCTGGTCAGATATACAGGAGACGCGATAGCTGCTGTTGCAGCAGACACTCCTGAACTGGCGGAAGCAGCTCTGGCGCTGATCAAGGTTAGCTATGAGGAATTGCCGGTTGTGGATTCACCCGAAGCGGCACTGGTAGACCAGGCACCGAAGCTTCATCCCCAAGGCAATGTACTACACCGTACTGAGGTGAAGCGTGGCAATGCTGAGGCCGCTTTTGCGGAGTGTGTACATGTTGTAAAGGAAACATATTATACCCCGCGGCAAATGCATACTTACATGGAGCTGGAAGGAGGCCTCTTCGTTCCTGAGGAGGATGGCAGACTTACGGTGTATGCTGCCACTCAGCACGGCTACAAGGATCGAATGCAGCTATCCCGCATTCTTGCCCTGCCTGAGGAAGCGATTCGGGTGATTTCCAGTCCGATCGGGGGCTCCTTTGGTGGAAAGGACGAGTTGAATGTACAGCCATACGGTGCGCTTCTTGCTCTGCGTTGTGGGCGTCCAGTGAAATTTCACAACTCACGTAAGGAATCTGTCCGGGCAGGACTCAAGCGACACCCAATGAAGATCGAGATGATGACAGGAACGGATGAACAAGGCTACTTGGTTGCCCATCGGGTAAGAATGATCTCGGATACCGGGGCATATGCGACATTGGGTGCTCCCGTACTGAATTTTGCGACAGAGCACTGTCTCGGGCCTTACCGCATTCCGCATGTGGATGTAGAAGGAATGGCTGTATACACGAATAATGGTGTGGCAGGCGAGTTCAGAGGCTTCGGGGGTAATCAGACGATATTCGCCGTAGAAGGACAGATGGATCGACTTGCTGCCCTTCTAAGCATGGACCCGTGGGAATTCAGGCGTAGGAACATGCGGAGTAGCAGTGACCCAGGCCCCCTGGAGCAGCGAATACTGGAGACGGAGGGGCTAGCTCAGGTGTGGGAAGCCGTAGAGAACTCTTCGCTGTGGCAGAGCAGGAGAGGTGGTATAGAGGAAGAGAAGCCTTTACCATGGATACGTCGGGGGATCGGCGCCTCACTAGCCATGCATGGAGCAGGACTGGGCTATGGACTACCTGATCCAGCAGGTGGCAGATTATCACTTACCGAAAAGGGATTTATTGAGGTGGCCTTCAGCTACGAGGAATTCGGTCAAGGATTGGTGGCTACCCTCGAAATGATGCTGATTGACCTGTTCAACTGCTCCGCTTCGGATCTTAGCATCGTCATTGGGGATACAGACCTCGTGCCGCACAGCGGGTCCAGTACAGCTTCGCGGTCTACAACAATGGCATGGATGGCCCTGCAGCGGCTGAAGGACCCTTTCCTGAAGCAAATCCTGGGGATTGCTTCGGCCTTGACAGGTATTATTCCAGAGCAGCTGGTTACGGGACCCGGAGGTGTATGGCAGGTGGAGGAATACAAGCGTATGGCTGCGCCTCTGTTACGTCCACGCGTGACTTATGCAGAGATTGTGGCAGCTGCGACGGAGCCGCTTGTGTTCGATACACGTTTCGATTATCCGACCACCCCAGATGCGGTCATGGGGGGCCATTTTCTATATACTTATGCAGCCGTCATCGCAGAGGTGGAAGTGAATCTGTTGACTGGCGAAGCCAAGCTACAGGATACCCGTCATATCGTAGCTGCGGGGCCAGTTATGAATCCCATGGGATATTTGGGACAAATCGAGGGCGGCAGTGTCATGGCACTGGGCTTCACTTTGACAGAGGATGCGGTTATGACACACGGCCGCTATGCAACACCGAATCTGGATACGTATATCATTCCGACGGTGCGGGACATCCACAGCTCGCTGGAGGTAGAGGCGATTGAAGAACTGCCGGAGGGGGATCCTTACGGACCACGTGGTGTAGGTGAGGTCGGATCAGTGGCGCTGGCTCCTGCGATTGCTGAGGCTATATATCAAGCTACAGGTGTGCGAGTGAAGCACCTACCAGTCAGAAGAGAGCTGCTCATGAGACCGCTTGATTCGCTCATAGGGCAGGAGAAAGGAGTGAAGTGGGGATGAGTGAGCAAGCGTATTTATGGAGAGCAGAGCTGAATGGACGTCAGATCGAGCTTGCGATAGCTCCTTCCCGCCGTTTGATCGATATACTACGTACAGATCTGCAACGAACAGGAACGAAGATCTCCTGTGAGATTGGACGATGTGGAGCATGCATGGTATTGATTGACGGGGTCGCAATGAATTCCTGCCTGCTCATGGCTTATCAGTGTCAGGACCGCAGCATCATGACTATAGAAGGTTTAGGTTCAGCAGACGGCGCTGATCAAGCAATCGCCAGAGATTCAGCAGCAGAAGATGATCAAAAGATGAACACGAGCGTGATCGCTATCCAAGGAAAGAAGTCTATGCTTCATCCGATCCAGGAAGCTTTCGTGGAAGAGGGTGGCTTTCAGTGCGGTTATTGTACACCGGGTATGATCCTGTCCACCAAAGCACTGCTTGATCAGAATCCTAGCCCCGTGAAAGCGGACATTGAAGAAGCGTTATGCGGCAATCTATGTCGTTGTACAGGCTACAGTGGAATTATTCGAGCTGTTGAGCAGGCTGCTGTGAAATGCCGAGAGCAGACGCTACAAAAGCAAGAACAGTGATATATAGAGTCTGCTTACAGTCCAGTGAGCAAAATAAATCTTACAAGCAAGGCATCATGTATCTCAAGGTTACTTCTCTTTATTCACCTTCTGAGTCTAATAGGATGTATCCCGAGCTAATATAGTCGAAGGAAGGCTTCGCAGGAAGCGCTCACCTTCGACTTTTCTTTTGCTTCTGCAGGAAAAGGTATCAATTATGTTAAAAAAATGAAACTTTCCGCCAATTGTATTGGTTTATGATAGGCGTAATTATTGCACATTTCGTCATTATGCATCCAATCCAACAATCGTGTAGAACGAGCATAAGGAGATGATCAGGGTGAGTGAGCGTCCCTTACCCAACAGGTCTGTTAGACGACAATCTGGCAGACGACAGCAACGAAGACGGCTGCGAAAAGCCATGCTACATGTGCTCGTCTTCTTCCTCATAGCTGGTCTAACAGGCGGCGGCTGGCTCATGTTCACATCCTCAGGGGAGGAGCTCCGTTACCGTATAGCGGATACGCTTATAACCACTCAGCATCGACACTGGGCCAAGTACATTATTGGACAGGACGAGTTGGATAAAAGAGTGGCTGAATACAAGGCCAGATTCGAGCAAATGGGCGAAGAGACGGATCATCATACGATTCAGACTCCTGCAATACCTATTGCAGCTGTACAAGAGGAGAAGCCACTGGTTGAGATTGAGGAAGTATCTGGGAAGAGCTATCATGGCTTCGTAATGACCGTCCACGATCCTACCAAGATCAGATTAGGTGTCCCAGCACAGCAGGGCAAAGGTGAGAAGGTATCCAGCATGGTCAAGCGTCTGGGTGCTGTGGCTGGAGTGAATGGTGGCGGCTTTGCAGATCCTAATTGGAAAGGCAATGGCTTCAAGCCGATTGGTGTCGTCATTTCTCAAGGGAAGTTATTTTATAACGGCTTGGGTAAGAAAGCTTCTACCCAGATCGTCGGAATCGATAAGCAGGGCAAGATGATCGCAGGGCACTATTCTCTGGAAGAATTGAGCCGGATGGAAGTTCAGGAGGCTGTAACCTTTCAGCCAAGACTGATCGTGAATGGCAAAGGTCTGATTCGTAATCATGCAGAAGGGTGGGGCATTGCTCCGCGAACAGCCATGGGTCAGCGAGCTGATGGAGCGATACTCTTCGTTATCATTGACGGAAGACAGCCAGGTTATAGCATTGGTGCGGATCTCTATGACATGCAGAATATTTTGCTGGAGCGGGGGGCCGTCATTGCGGCGAATCTGGATGGAGGCTCTTCTACGGTGCTTGTACACAACGAAGCAATTGTCAAT
Source organism: Paenibacillus massiliensis 2301065 = DSM 16942 (assembly GCF_000377505.1). Taxonomy (GTDB): domain Bacteria; phylum Bacillota; class Bacilli; order Paenibacillales; family Paenibacillaceae; genus Paenibacillus; species Paenibacillus massiliensis. The sequence continues at coordinate 242,898 of NZ_KB898187.1, forward strand.
AAGCCTTCCTCCGAGTATGGAGAGCGTTACCTGCCAACGGCGTTCCTCGTGTTCGAGCATCCGGAGCTGGCGAATATACCAAATATCTGGGAAGGATTGAGACCTGAGAATATTGATGCCGGGAAAAAATAGATTGCCGCGTTAGCTTTAGCCTATGCAAGTCAAATGCAAGCCTATGAAAGGGGATGAATGTCGTATGTTCAAGCAACGAAAAGGAGTCATTCTTACAGCCATCCTAGCTGCTGCCGCTTGTTATCTGATTGCAGCGAATGCTGCATTGGCATTCCCGTCCTCTGAGCTGGAATCCGTAGCGAGCTTGCTACCGGAAATCTACTTGAACTGAGCATTTTTCAAATCCAGCAAGCAATATTTAAATGAACAAAAGATAGATCAAAATGGTTCTATTCGTCTTCAATTGCACTTTATAGCGATACTAATCGAATTATGCAACATGCTTGAACTATGAATAGAGTTGACGCATTCTTTATTTTGCTCCATAATTTCTCCCATAAATTCTGATGACGGAGCGGAGGATTGAATGGAGCAGATAAATGTACGTAGCAAGCCCAATATGGTAATTCGGGAAGACAGCTTCCTTCAGGGAGTGAAGGATTGTGTACCGACGTTGCTTGGGTATTTAAGCATAGGATTCGCAGTTGGCGTTGTTGCCAAGACAGCTGGTCTATCGATCCTGGAGATTGCCCTGCTTAGCCTGTTGCTGTATGCTGGTTCAGCCCAGTTCATTATTTCAGGCATGGTGGTCGCAAGCACATCACCAACGGCAATAATTCTTACGGTCTTTCTGGTGAACCTTAGGCATCTATTATTGAGCGCGGCGGTCTCGCCGTATTTTCGGCATTTGAGCGCAGCGAGGAACGGTCTCGTGGGTGCCTTGTTAACCGATGAGACCTTCGGCGTAGCTATGATTAAGGCAGCTGAGCATAAAAAGCTCGGCGAGAAGTGGATGCATGGTCTGAACCTGACGGCCTACCTCAATTGGTTCGTGGCTACCCTTGCTGGAGCTTATTTGGGACAGTGGATTAGCAACCCGGAGCTATGGGGACTCGATTTTGCATTAACAGGGATGTTCATCGGCATATTAGCTGTGCAAATTGCCAGCCGCTCCAAGCTGCTGGTGGATCTGATTGTCACAGCGAGTGCTATTATAATTGCCGTCGGAGCCAGCGTGCTGGTGTCAGGCAGTATGGCCATTATCATTGCTACGGTAGGAGCAGCAACAGTCGGGATGGTGATTAGCCGATGGAAGTGAGCGGGTATATGCTCGTCATTATTTTAGGCAGTGCACTTGTCACCGTCATTCCACGCGTGCTGCCATTGATGCTGTTAAGCCGTGTCCAGCTGCCTGAGTGGGCTATGCGCTGGCTGCATTACGTACCTGTGTCTGTCATGGCTGCGATGATCGGCCAGGAGCTATGGATCAAGAATGGTGAGCTTGATCTCTTCAATCTGAAGGTACTGGCTGCCGTTCCGACGCTGTTGGTTGCTATCTACACCCGAAGCCTGCTTGGAACGGTGATTACGGGAATCATTACCTTGATGATCCTGCGTTATTGGCTCGGGTAGTTATACGTATACATAATCCTCTTCGTATGTGCTGTAATGGCACGTCTGGAGAGGATTTTTTATTGTAGGTGAGGCTGCATTTGATTAATTCAGTTTAAGACGGCATGTGTACTAACTGAACAAGTACCTGTTAGTGAGAAGAAACAATTCGAATACATATAGAAACAATAAAACATTTTATCATTGACTTACTTTTTGTTACGTGTTAATTTATTGATAACAAATAACCAATCAGCCATAGTTATACAGAAGTAATCTTAGGTTTTTACTTTAGGCAACATAGAATGACTGGCTTACGGTTGGGATAATGTAATGATTAACCAATAAAAAATGGATAAAAGGGGATTGAAACAAATGAACAAGTACGTATCTGCATTGCTTCGAGTGGGACTGGGGATCATGTTCCTGATCCATGGTCTGGACAAATTTCAGACAGGAATAGAGAATGTGGCAGGCTATTTTGGCAGTATCGGATTGCCGGGCTTCTTCGCCTATATTGTTGCTTCAGCTGAGGTAGCCGGAGGAATAGCACTCATTCTGGGCTTGTTGACGCGTGTGGTATCAGGTGGATTTATCCTCATTATGCTGGGAGCCATCATCTCGGTGAAGCTGCCGCTGGGGTTCCTTGGAAACGGACAAATGCCCGGGTATGAGCTTGATATCGCTTATCTGCTGATTGCCTTGCACCTCATGTTCGCTCCAGCAACTGCATTCGCAGTGGATCGCCTGCTGTTCAGAGACAACTCTGCTGCAGAGGAAGCCGCAGAATAATAGCCATTTCTAGGCGTAGCCTAATAACTAGACCTAATTAGCCGCTAATGATGAAGTTAATGGAGAAATTATGGAGAGCCTTTTTAACTTAAGAAAACGATGTCAGTTCAATTCATATCAATAAGAATTTAGAAAAGAGGAGTTCTAATGAGCAAACCATTACATTCAGCTACGAGAATTGGCAAGGTGGCCCTGAAGGTTAGCAATCTGAAGCGTTCCATTGTGTTCTACACTGAGGTCATTGGCTTCCAACTGCTGCATGAGTCTGGTCAGACTGCTCATTTGACAGCGGATGGGAAGACGGTATTGCTGACACTGACCGAGCATAAGGATGCAGTAATTTTACCAGAGCGTGCAGGAGCGGGTCTCTATCATTTTGCCATCCTGCTACCTGATCGTGCTTCTCTCGGCCTGGCAATTCGGAATCTGGCGAAGCACAATCTGGAGATTGGTCAAGGGGATCACCTCGTGAGTGAGGCGTTCTATCTGAATGATCCGGATAATAACGGAATTGAAATGTATGCAGATCGACCAAGAGAGACTTGGAAAAAGGATCAAAATGGCCATTACATTATGGCTACGGAGCAGGTGGATGTCCAAGGATTGCTGGACGAATCGGCAGACAAGACCTGGTCTGGGCTTCCCGCTGGAACGACGATGGGACATGTTCATTTCCATGTATCCGATCTGGGCAATGCTGAGAAATTTTACGTGCAGACGTTAGGATTCGACATTGTAGCCATGTATGGTTCCATGGCCATGTTCATTTCCGCAGGCGGTTACCACCACCATATCGGTCTGAATACGTGGGCAGGAGTGGGGGCACCACCAGTACCCGAGAATGCTGCTGGACTTGACTTCTATAGCCTTGTGTTGCCGAATGATGAGGAGCGACAGGCTGTGCTGGATAGAATTCGTCAGGGAGGCTATCAAGTTAGCGAGCAGGCTGGCAAGTGGTTCGCCAAGGACCCATTCAATATTCAAGTCCAACTGGTGACGGAGCAAGAGCATCTTCTCGGGTAAATGCCGCCAAGGTAATTAACAACATGAACTACATGAATTACATGGGCTACATGAGCTATGTTCCCGGCCAATTGAGATAATTATGCAGTTTATTAACTTGATAAATTATTAATGAAATTAATTGATTGCCGATTGTACGTGTCCTGATTCGTTATCGGAAGAAAAAGATGACGGCCCAAAGCGCTAATTGCTTGCTATGGATTTACTACAAATAAGACTCCACATTTAGAGGGACAGCCTTATCCCCTAGCAGTGGAGTCTTATTTTTGCTGCTATATATACTAACTAGATCTACGGTTATTTACTCTGTGTACTCAAAACATGCTCCAGTCCAGCGACTGTGATATCGTCTCCAGCAGATGAACTCCAGTCGTACTGTTCCCCATGCGATTAAGCGCAGGCCCAATGACTCCAATCCCGTAGCGGCCAGGAACCATGGACAGAATTCCTCCGGACACACCACTTTTTGCTGGCAGCCCGACCTGTATGGCAAATTGACCAGAAGCATCGTACATTCCACAGGTGGTCATGAAGGTCTTGGCAATCTGAACATAGCGGCGGGGAATGAGCGGGACGCCAGCTACCGGATCATAGCCGTTATAAGCCAGGATCAAAGCCATACGCGCGAGATCAGAGCAGTTCACAGTGATGGCGCAATGTCTGAAGTAGACCTCCAGCACATCTTCAACCTTCCCCCTGAGAATGCCTTTCTCGGTAAGAAAGTAGGCTAGGGAGCGATTCAAGTGCCCTGTGGCAGATTCAGAGGCATAGGTGTCCTCATCGAACACAAGAGAGTCGTTCTGTGTCAACAGCTTGAAGAACTGAAGAATACGTGTGAACTTCTCTTCGGTGCTGTTCCCCGCAATGAGTGAGGAGATCGCGATGGCTCCGGCATTAATGAGCGGGTTGAAGGGGATACCAGGCTCTACAAGCTCCAGCTTGAGCATGGAATTGAATCGATCCCCGGTAGGTTCCATTCCAACTTTGGAAAAAACGACTTCTTCGCCATTATCCATCAGTGCAAGGATTAGGGTGAACACCTTGGATATACTTTGCAAAGTAAAGCTCAGGCCGCAATCACCTGCGGATATGGATTGTCCCTTGCCATCCATGATATAAATCCCTAGCGCATCTCTCGGTGCCTTGGACAGCTCCGGGATGTATGAAGCTACATTGCCATGAACATGGTGCTGACGACTTTCTTCAAGCCATGCGGGTAAGTGCTCTCTTAATTGTTCCCATTCATAAGTTGACATGCTGCTTCCTCCGATCCGGCAGGCTCTGTATCTATAACTACTCTTATATACTTCTCCAATTTATTCTATCCATCTATGAGGCTCACCTCAAGAGATTGCGCACGGAGTTCGCAAATTTAGCCTATGAATCCGCAAAAAGTTGACGGACAGGCACATGTATACTATTGTTTTGTTAATAACATGATGATTATATGAATAAAGAATATGAAAATACAGGTGATGAATCGATGCAGGAGCACTTGCCCGTTGATCGTAATGGTATGAATGAGGAACAGTTTTTGAAGCAATATGATGTTAGTCAATATGACAGGCCTTCGCTTACAGTGGATATGTTGATCTTTACCGTAGCAGACAAGGAACAGAATAACTACAGGAAGCTTCCTGAGAAGTCACTGCAGCTCTTGCTAATTAAGAGAGGTGAGCATCCTTTTCTGGGGCAATGGGCGCTTCCAGGCGGCTTCGTGGGAATGAATGAAGATCTGGATTCTGCAGCACGACGTGAACTGAAGAGTGAGACGAATCTGGATGACGATCAGCTCCATTTGGAGCAGCTGTATACCTGGGGTGAGGTGGGGCGCGATCCGCGTACACGCGTGATCAGCTGTTCTTATATGGCACTTGTAGATCGTAGTGCACTCCAGGTGCAGGCAGGTGACGATGCTGCTGAAGCTTGCTGGTTCGACCTGACGCACAGGATTGTACACGAGCAGAAGACAACGTTGAAGGATGGCTACACGCTGGAGCGGCTAGTAGAGCTTTGCTTGACCCATGGGGAAGTGACATTGTCAGCCCAGGTCAAAGTGGTGCAGCGGATAAGCGGCAAGTCCAACACGGTAACTCGCGAAATCGTGGCAAGTAATCAGCTTGCATTTGACCATGCGCGGATTATTCAGTATGCCGTCGATCGTCTGCGCAACAAAGTTCAATATACAAGCATCGCCTTCAATCTAATGCCGCCTTTATTTACCCTAACAGAGCTCCAGCAAGTGTATGAGGTATTACTGGGCAAGGAGCTGCTAGCCCCGGCCTTCCGCCGCAAAATTGCTGATATGGTGGAGGAGAGCACGGAGTACAGGAAGGATGCGGGTCATCGCCCCTCCAAGCTATTTAGCTATAGACCATTTGATGATAATCGTGAGTGAACTAGGTTACTTTCTCCCGGTAAATACACAGGAGCCAATCCAGTGATTTACCGGGAGAAAGTAAATGATAGGCGTATATCTAGGCCCGTGACAAGGATTGAATGATGAGTGCGATGAAGCGGTCCCCAAAGGTCGTATAGTGTAGTAATTCATCACCATCGTCCGTGACAGGCGTCAGGCTTAGCTTGTGTAATAGACCCATCATGGTGGTAAATATAAAATGTCCTGTCTCCAGCACGTTGAGCTCTTCCTTAAGTGAGCCATCTTCTATGCCGGCTTCAAGAGCCGCGTTGAGAAAATGCTCCTCTTTTTGACTGTGAATAAATTGTTCGTAGCGTTCCTTGAGCTCCTTATTTGTCTCGTAAGCATGGAAATGGAGGTCAAATAGAAGGATAAAACGCAAATGCTCCGCGTATAGCCTACCAAAATCTACCCAGGCTTCAAGCATGGCTTGTAACCGCGCTCTACCTGTACTCTCGGGGGTGTCTGTATTTTTCAGATAATGGGTCATATGTTGAAGAATGTCCATCTGTACCTCGAATATGAGCTCATCCAGCGACTGAAAATGTTTATAGAACGTCACGCGGCTGACTCCAGCCAGAGCACATACATCCTTGATGCTCACATTCACAAAGCCCTTCACCAAAAACAGCTTTTTGCCTACCTCAAGTAATTCCTCTCGATTTTTGCTCCTTAATTGATCGTGCCAGGTTTTAGTCATAATTCACTACGCTTCCTTTGTTCAATTGATGACGTTCCCAAGTCAGACTCAGCGTGGCCAAAAGTATGGCTGCCCCCAAAATATAAGGCAAATTCAAGTGAATATCAAATAAGGTGCCCGCAAAAATGGGTCCGACGATGCTGCCTAAGCTGGTATAAGTCGTATTGAGCCCGGAAGCATAGCCTTGTCGCCCCTCTGCGGCGTTGGCAATCAGGGTGCTGACTGTTGGTCTGAGAAAAGCGTTGAAGGCAAAGAACAAAGCTGATACGACCAAAAGATATCCCAGATTAACCTGCACCAGCATGAGTAGTAGGGCAAATGCAGTCATGATGAGCGAAATTCGAATGACCTGCATTTCACCGAAGCGCTTGATTATTCGATCTAGGAGCCAGACTTGCACGATAATTCCCACAATAGCCCCCAGAGTGATCACTAAAGAAATTTGTTTGGCATCAAAAGCATATTTTTGCTCAACAAATAGAGCGTAGACAGTCTCATAATTAACTAACCCGAAGGTCATGACAAGAATGAGTAACAAATATCGAAAATAAGGAGTATGAAATGACTGTAGAAGCTGCTGGAATACCGACTCGCGTGTAGAAGCAATTCGGTTAGCCTGCCGAAGCTCTGGTGCTAGACTCTCTGGAAGTAGCAATGTAAGTAGTGCTGCTACTAATCCGAGCATGGCTGCCGCATAATAGGGCACACGAATTCCGAACTCGGCAATAATGCCTCCCAGACCGGGACCCAGCACCATACCAAGATTCATGGAAGCGCTTAGATAACCCATGCCCTTGGCACGTGTATTTGGGGTAGTCTTGTCTGCAACGTACGCCATTACAGAGGGAACCATCAAGCCTAGCCCGATCCCCCCGATAAATCTGGCGATATAAAGGAGTGCTAACGAGCCTGAAACTGCGAACATATAATCAGAAATGACAGTTAGTAGGAGTCCAGACATAATCAGCTTCTTGCGCCCGAGCTTGTCGGACAGCTGGCCGCCGATGGGAGAGAAGATGAATTGTGCGGCGCCAAATGCAGCTACTAGATAACCAGCGGCTGTACCTCCGGCATTGAATTCTTTGAGATAATCCGGCAGTATCGGAATGACCATGCCCTGTCCCAGTAGTGCGATTAAGAGATTAAGCATCAAAATAAGCAAGGGAAAATGTTGGTTAAAAGATGGTTTAGAAGGTTTGAAAGATTCCATGGGGCCTCCTGCAATTATAGTTTACAGTATGTAAAGGATTACGAAGTGTAAATTATGTTAAATCATAAATAAGCAAACGTCAAGCTCAAATGAACACCTTAAAAATGATTTTCACCTCTACGCTGAATGATCATTTCAATTGATTATGTATGCCAAATGATGGATGTGCTACATTATCGCTAGTTATACAAAAATTGAGAATTAGACAAGTCGTATCCAATCATGGTGTCGAAAAAAGCACATTGCTTCACACAGCTCTAAATAATGGATATTGGAGCTGTAAGCAGCAGTCACTGATCATCCTGATGAAAGGGAGGTGATTCCAGAGTAGTGAATTGGCAAAGCATTCGTGGATACGGTCAAGCGGATGCGGATCATTTGTCACATTTCAAATTGCAAACGCTTACTTAATGATTGTCCTATGAATTGGCTTGTAGCCTAACCTAGCTGAGTACACGAAAGGATGGATGTTGATGATCGCGAAGATACGGCAAATGGGTTTGATCTTGCTCATGAGCGTTTTTACTTTGTCCAGTCTTGGATGGGGTACAGTATTTGGGAACGAGACGGTGAGCGGGACGGCTGATAATAATGAGGCACTGGAGGCCATCGTTCATCAATTTGACTTCGGGCCTGGGGAAGCGGTTGCTGATTATACCGGGATCGACGCCTATACGCCCTATTCTGCAGAGCAAGGCTACGGCTTCACGGATCTGACACTCGTTAGAGCTGAGGCGCGTGACACAGGCAGTTCGCTACAATCGGATTTTGTTGTGCTGGAAGCTGGAGCCGGATTCAATGTAGACCTACCTAATGGTGATTATACCGTCTCACTGATGGCTGGCGATCCAGAGGGAGACACGAATATTGCTATTAAAGTAGAGAATATGGACAAGGTACAGCCAACGACCAAAGCAGCAGGCGAATATTTGGAAATGGACTTTGATATTGCTTTGGTGGATGGACAGTTGAATTTTGTATTCTCTGGTACAGCAGCCAAGCTGAATGCCATTACGATTACTAAGCTGCCTGAACGCGATGCAGGTACCAAGCCGGTCGTATACCTTGTAGGTGATTCAACGATGCAGACCTACGATCCATACTGGAAGCCACAGGCTGGCTGGGGACAGATGCTGCCCGACTTTTTCAGCGATGCGGTAGAGATCAAGAACCATTCCATTGGTGGACGTAGCTCCAAGTCGTTCCTGTTCCAGGGCAGATTGGATGAGATTCTGCGTGTCATTCGTCCTGGAGATTATTTGCTGGTGCAATTCGGACATAATGATGCAACGATTAGCAATCCAGAACGCTATGCCTCGCCCGCTGATTACAAAAATTATCTCAAAACCTACATAGACGGGGCACAGCAGCGTGGAGCAACACCCATCATGATTACTCCAGTAGGACGTAGAGATTTCAATGCGGGGACGGGAAAATTCAATGTATCCTTCCCTGAGTATGTTCAGGCGATGAAAGAGGTAGTCGCTGAGAAAGAAGTGCCTATGATCGATCTCAGCAAACGGAGCGTTGAGTACTATGATTCCATCGGTCCTGAAGCAGCACTGTCTGTCTTCCTTCATGTTCCAGCCGGAATCTATCAGGCGTTCCCTAACGGGGCTACGGATAATACTCATTTTCAAGAGTATGGTGCCATTCAGCTTGCACGCATCGTAGCGGATGCTGTTCGTGAGCTGGATATTCCATTAGCAGCAGCTGTTGAGGATGCAGAAATACCAGCTGAGCTCCCAGCGAAGCCTGCTGATCTCAGAGCAGGCGGTGTCAGTAACGCGGGAGCCGAATTGAAATGGACGGCCGATCCTGCAGCGGACATCTACAAAGTCTATAGCAAGCTAGCTGCAGAGCCCGAGTCATCGTATAAGCTGGCTGGAACGTCAACCGTACCTACACTTACGCTCGGTGGGCTGCTTGAGGGCCAATCCTACACTGTCCGAATCACAGCCGTGAATGGACGCGGGGAATCTGAGGCATCAGATGAAGTTACTTTCACCACGAAGTCCGCAACCTATCGTTATGACTTCGGTCCTGTAGGATCGCCGGTAGCTGAAGGATATACAGAGGTCAACCGGAATACGATCTATACTCCGGAGCGCGGCTACGGGCTGACATCATCAGCCAACATGGCAGATCGGGATCGCGGCGGTGCGACTGATGCACTGCGTAGGGATTTCGTCATTTATTTTGGCGGCTCCTACGAATTCAAAGTAGATCTTCCGAATGGAACCTACGCCGTGAAGACGTACACAGGAGACTGGATTGGGTCCGCGCGGACCAATGTGAACATTGAAGGAAAGGATTACGGGACCGTATCCTCTGGTGCTCAAAATATAACAGAGAAGGTGTACAATCAGATCCAGGTCCAGGATGGACAGATGAATCTGGTATTCAGTGGCCAGACGGCCCATCTTAATGGGCTTGAGATCACACCTGTAATGGTTGCTCCATCTCAATTGAAGCTGGATGAGCTGGAGTTGGGTACCGATCCGATTACAGCTACGATATCCTGGCAAGCGACTAGCGATAATGCACAGTATAAGGTCTATCGTCAGTCTGCTGGTGCCACGAACCCTGAGCTCCTGGCAACAACGGATGTAGCTAGCTATGTCGACAGTGAGATCGACCTGGGAATGAAATATGTATACACCGTGACTGTCGTTGACGCGAATGGCACGGAATCTGTGCCTTCGAATGCACTGGAGGTATCTACGTTAGACCCAAGTGTCGAGAAGGCTGCGGTACCTGCTGGCCTGAATGTTGTGAGTGTCAACAAAAGTGATGCTACGATAGGCTGGTCCGAGGTAGCTGGAGCACGCGCTTATCAGATTTATCGTTCGAACAGCGTAGAGGGACCCTATGAACTGATTGGGCGGACACAAGCAACGCTCTATAAGGATGCGACGATTCTGAGCACAATTCCTTACTATTATAAAGTCGCATCGGTCAATGCAGGCGGAGTATCTGCGTTATCGACTGCGCTTGAGACTCCGGCGGTCACACAGTTGAACCGTGCGATGGAATACCTGGATCGTGCTCCCGTTGCTGTTCGCACAGAGGAAGGCAACTATATCGGCTGGCGTATGCTTGGGCTGGACCCCGAGTCTGTGACCTTCAACGTGTACCGGGATGGTGTAAATCTGAATGACGAACCGATCTCGGGTAGCACGAACTTTGTGGACAGCGAAGGGGATGCCTCATCGCGATATCGGATCATGATGGTGGATAACAATACGGAAAAAGCAGTGACCAAGGAATTCGGTGTCTGGGAGGATACGTACTTATCCATTCCGTTACAGAAGCCTGCTGATGCCTACACCAAGGATGGGCAGCCATATTCCTACGTTGCCGGGGATGCCAGTGTCGGCGATCTGGACGGTGATGGGGAGTATGAAATCGTGCTGATGTGGACACCGACGAATGCCAAGGACAACTCCCATTCAGGTTATACTGGCATCGTCTATATGGATGCCTATAAGCTGGATGGAACCCAGCTGTGGCGCATTACGATGGGACCGAATATTAGAGCTGGGGCTCATTATTCTCCGTTTCTCGTTTATGACTTTGACAGTGACGGCAGAGCCGAGTTGATGATGCGCACAGCAGATGGTACGGTGGATGGTCAAGGCAAGGTCATTGGCGATGCCAATGCAGATCATCGAAATAGCTCAGGTTATGTGCTGCTTGGGGACGAATTCCTGACAGTCTTCGACGGGCAGACGGGAGCTGCACTGGATACGGTGGACTATGATCCTCCGCGCGGGGATGTCGCAGCATGGGGAGATGGATACGGCAATCGCGTGGACCGCTTCCTGGCAGCAGTAGCCTATCTGGATGGAGAACATCCAAGCGCCATGTTCAGCCGCGGTTATTACACGCGTACGGTGCTGGTGTCCTATAATTTCCGCAATGGCAAGCTTAGCAAGGTGTGGCGTTTTGACACCAATGACGAAGGGTATGCAGGCTATACGGGGCAAGGCAATCATAATCTGTCCGTTGGTGACGTAGATGGAGACGGCAAGGATGAGATCACATTTGGGGCGATGGCAATTGATGATCATGGGAAGCCGTTGTACAACACGAAGCTGGGACATGGCGATGCCATGCATCTGAGTGATCTTGATCCGACCCGAGCGGGACTGGAAGTGTTCGGAGTTCATGAGAATAAAAGCTCTGAGTACGGTATGGAAATGCGCGATGCAGCTACAGGCGAGATACTGTGGGGGGTGCACACGGGTCTCGATACAGGTCGAGGCATGGCTGCTGATATTGACCCGAATTACCCTGGAGCGGAAGTATGGGCAGCTACGATCACCAATGAACAGCATATTCCGATTACAGGACTCTACAGTGCTCAAGGTGAGCTGATCTCAACAGAAATCCCTTCCTCCACGAATTTTGGTATCTGGTGGGACGGTGATCTATTGCGTGAACTGCAGGATGGTATTCGAGTCGATAAATGGGATTACAACAATCAGACAACTGTGAATCTACTGACAGCCACCGGAGCAGCCTCTAACAACGGAACCAAGGCCAATCCGAGTCTGCAAGCCGATCTGTTCGGTGATTGGCGCGAGGAGGTCATCTTGCGCAGTCAAGACAGCTCGCATTTGCGTATATACACGACAACAGATGAGACGGATGTAAGGATCCGAACACTTATGCATGATCCGATCTATCGTCTCGGCGTTGCATGGCAGAATGTAGCCTACAATCAGCCACCTCATACAGGCTTCCATCTGGGAGTGGGCATGGCTCAGCCACCTGCACCGAGCATTTATTATGTCGGTTCCCCAACGGAGCCGGAGGATACTACGCCACCTGTCATTACGGGAATGCCTGCAGAGCGAATGAGCGAGGATGAGGTATTGAAGGTAGACGTCAGGGCAGAAGATCCTGAGTCTGGTATCGTCCGATTTGAGCTTACATGGGACGGTGAGCCGGTGAGCTCTGGTGACGAGATTAGCCTGGAGGGTCTGCTAGGAACGCATACCTTCACCGCACGGGCTGAGAATGGCGTCGGCTTAGTAACTGAGCTTACGACTGAGATAACCGTCGTAGCAGCGGATCAGGTGGATGGACCACCCGGGGCACCTGTTCTGTCCGACAATAACGGCCATGATACGGGGTTAGCTGATGGTCAGTACACCATAACAATGAACATGTGGTGGGGAAATAATGCGACAGAATACAAGCTATACGAGAACGGAGAGCTCATTGATACTCAGAAGCTTACAGCCGCGACACCTGCTGCTCAGACGGCAGTGACGGACATTTCTGGTCGTTCCAATGGCACCTATGTATACACTTCTGAGCTAATCAATGCAAAAGGTAAGACGGAGAGCAGCCCACTAACGGTGACAGTTCGCGATGCAGCCCCGACCAAGCCGGTCCTCTCGGCTGACAACTGGGATGGTGACGGAAATTATACGATTACCATCAATATGTGGTGGGGAACGAATGCGAGCTCCTATCGTCTGTACGAGAACGGCGAACTGCTTCATGAACAGTCGCTTGATACAGCATCACCTGGAGCTCAGGAGTCTAAGGTGACCATTACGGATCGAGCCTCAGGCGAATATGAATATTACGTGGAATGGATCAATGAGAATGGAACGGTGACGAGTGATACGCTGAACGTTAGCGTGACACAGGAGTAGTACACAAGTGACTTATGAGCAATTACAAGTAAATTAAGCACAAAAACACCTCTCTGCTGTCAGACACTTCTTTTAATAGAAGGTCTGCTCACAGAGAGGTGTTTATTATTGCGTCGACAATGATTGCCCTGCAATGCTTTATCATTAGGTAGCAGTATTTTTAGGAGTATAGACCGCAGTCTTCTTCATTATGATCTGTCTTGCATTACCCCCGATGATACCTCCCAAGATGAGAGCAACGCCTAGCCATTGCGGCCAGCCCACTTGCTCTGCCAGCACAAGAGATGACATAAAGACAGCTACCGGCAGCTCAGAGGCTGTCAGAATGGTACCGAGCCCCGGGCCTACTTGCGGCATGCCGATCGAGAATAGAAGAGGAGGTAGCACGACCCCGAAGAAGCCCAGCATTAGCCCGTAAGGTGCCAATTCCAGCAGAACGGATGGATTCAATAAGAACACTGGTGGAAACACTGCAAATACGGTAATCATACCCCCGGTGGCAAGCAGAGCGCTTTTCAATATCGGCGGAGTAGTTCGCTCTACAGCACTGCTAAGAAAAATGAACGTCGTGAAGGTAAGTGCAGCAAGCATTCCCCAGACGCAGCCTTGCCAGGTCAGGACTACTCTTTCTTGAGCTACCATGTTCGCGGCCAGACCTGAGCCGATCAGAAGAATCCCGATAGATATCAGCTTGGCTATAGTTGGTCTTCTCTTGTAGAAGATCCATTCAAACAGTGTACCGATCCACACGAATTGAAATAAGAAAATGATGGCAAGTGATGCATTAAGCGTCTGTAGAGATTGATAGTAGAAAATACCTGTCAATCCAAATGGAATGCCTGATAGTAGTAACTTCAATGTCGGTCTGAAAGGCAACGTCTTCCGTCTGGTAAACATAACCACGATCCATGTAAGTAAGGCCCCGAACATATATTGGCTTCCTGTCACCTCGGTAACGGAGAATCCAGCGGCATAAGCCAGCTTCACAAAAGTAGATAAAACGCCGTAGCAGCATCCTCCCAAAAATACAATTAGTGCATAATGCCATAACTTCATCACATAATCCTCCTTATTTTGAACGCAAAAAAACCACACAAATGCTCTATTGAACATTCGTGTGGCGAAAATAGAGATAGCTCATCAAGATAGCTCTAGAAAAGTCCACAGCCTAAAACAGGTTTTAGTATTCCATTGCGGTTACCAGTATAAATCGGAAGCATGAGCGCTGTCAATGTGTGATCGTATATGATAGAGCGTGGGTTTTAAAAAGATTATGCTCTACTAAGCTGCGAATGGTACACTGTTATATAGCACTATGCTCACATTAAAGTCAGAATAATGTCACGACAGGAGAGAATACGCTATGCACAATCAAACTAAGCGTACACGCGCTGCAATCATAGGCTTGGGAGGCATTGCTCAGAAAGTATATTTGCCACTATTATCCGCTCATGCCCACGTAGAGATAGCAGGGCTCATGAACCGGTCCGCAGAACCGATCGAACGCATGCAGCAGCTATATCGTATTGAACAGGGTACTACAGATATTAAAGAGTTGCTGTCGTGGGATCTGGATGCAGTCTTTATACATACAGCTACCGAGGCTCATTTCGAGCTGGTTATGCAGTGTCTGGAGCGTGGACTTGCGGTATATGTAGACAAGCCACTCTCCTATAATATTCGAGAATCGGAAGAGATGACAGCGTTCGCAGAAGCGCAGGGGCTTCTGTTGGCTGTCGGCTTCAACCGCAGATTCGCTCCATTATACAAGAAAGCTAGAGCGTGGATGGAGGAGGGGGCTCGACTGGAGTCCTTATCTGTCATCAAGCATCGCACGGGGCTCCATAATCGTCCGGCCAAAGAGACCATCTATGATGATCTGATTCATATGCTGGACTTACTGGTGTGGATGACCAAGGATGACTATGAGCTGCTGCATCATTATGCTCGCACAGACGATGCAGGAAGATTACTGCATAGTGCTGGTGCTGTAAAGCTAAGCGATGGTGCGTACAGTACCTTCGATATGGTGCGGCAAGCTGGAACGGACATCGAGAAAATGGAGTTGCATGGCGGCGGGCGATCGGCGATTATCACAAATATGGAGCAGGCGCTATATTACGAGAAAGGTTCCCTTCCTCAGGAAGAAACGTTCGGAAGCTGGGATGGTATTTTGCATCGACGCGGCTTTGCAGGTGCAGTGGATGAATTCCTCCAGACCCTGGAGCGTCCAGAGGATTGCCTGATCAGTGCGGATCGTGTGATCGAGAGCCATCATTTAGCTGAATTGATTATCAAGTCTTAGCAGGGGTTCTTCTCGTCACGAATTTGTTCGAACGATACAATAAGGCAATTTTGTTGACTACTGGGTCAACAAGCAATAGAATGAATGCATGAGCAGACCGAGAGAATTTGATGTTGATGACGTGCTACACCAATGTATGGAAGTATTCTGGGATAAGGGCTTCAAGTCAACCTCCTATGAGGATTTGACTCGTTCTACAGGAGTTAAGAAGCAAAGTCTGTATTGTGTGTTCAATGATAAGCGCAGTCTATTCTTGAAATCCTTGGCACACTACCGCAGCTATAGTATTGGAGTGCTGAAGGAACTAGATGCCGAGGACAAGTCTCCGTTGAGTAAGCTGGAAGCACTGTTAGACTCGCTGCTGAGCGATGAGATGATGAGTCGTGGCTGTATGATGGTCAATACGTCCTTGGAATTCGGGACAGATGACGCCCAGATCTCCCGCGAGGTGGAGCTGTTGTTCGTAGAGTCAGTGCAGATCATCGAGCGGATCATTCGCAATGGTCAGGAACAGCAGTTGATTACAGAGCGGTATACTAGCCAGGAGCTGGCAGCTTATCTGAACAATGCGATACTAGGTGCGAGAACCTTAGGTAGATCCGGTGTAGCTCCAGAGCAGATCAAAGCCGTCTTGCAAACATCGTTTGCAATGATCTTGGCTTGATCTTTTTTTTTGAACTTTGTACTGGAAGCAGCGAGATGATGGTTCATCCAGCATTTTGCACAATGATTAATTTTCATGAATAAAAAGGGGGAAATAGAGCGTATAGCGAATATTAAGGTCAGACAAGGAGGGTGAGTGCATATGGGGCGAACAACATTAGAGATTGGTGTCTTGCCTGGATACGAGCCTGAGATAGGACGGTGGCTTTGGTGTCTGGAGGATGTGCGCAGGACGATTGTGAACAAGCTGAAGGGCTTAGATCAAGAGTTGCTGGATGAAAAAGTTGACGGTCGGCACAGCATCGGCTCGCTGCTGTATCATATTGCGCTGATTGAGGCGGATTGGCTATATGTCGAGGTGCTTGAAACCGAATATGAGCCGGAAATTCGTTCTTTGTTCCAGCTAAGTGACCGGTTGGAGAATGGGTCTCTGGTTCATGTGGAAGGAGAAACGCTGGAACAACATCTTGCTCGCTTGCAGACTGTCCGTGGCAGGCTACTGTATCATTTTAGGCAGATTGATCTGACGGACTGGAGAACGCCAAGGCACCTGGAAGATTATGATGTCACTCCTGAATGGGTTGTTTATCATTTAGTTGAGCATGAGGCTCATCACAGAGGACAAATATTCGAGCTATTAAGAACATTGCAAACAGCGAATTAATAAATTGACTTGCCCGGAAGGCAGCAGAGCCTCAAATCACCAAACGAATGGGGCATAAACAGTTATTTACGAGAAGACGTGCTGCAATGTACAGTCGAACTGTCTGATCATCCACTAACGTAAATAAACAACGAGCAGGTTAAACTTACTACAAATGACCTCAACAGAGCAGCGATTCTCACATTAGTGAAGAATCGCTGCTCTGTTGAGGTTTTAGGCTTTTGAGAGGACAGGGAGCTGTCTTTGCCACTTCAAAATCTCGAAAAGAGACCTTCCTAAAAATCATTTTAGGGGCAGCTCCTCTAGAATAATTTGAGCAGTTCTTTAAAGATTGGAATAGACAGGGTGGACAGGAAATAATCCTAGAAGTGACAGTAATAATCCAATGAATGGAAGTATCCAGTCATATCTGTATTGTATCGAGAAAATACGCAATACTGGAGGGAAATGATGACATGAACAACGCTAGAGATCCCCTGATCGGTACACAATCATTAAAGAGGCCCAGAAGAGATAAATATCATTTATTTCTAATGGCGTTACCCTTTCTAGTGTTGGCCTTTCTCTTTTCTTACTTGCCTCTTTACGGATGGATTTATGCTTTTTATGATTATCGGCCAGGCATCCCGCTCTCTACTTCGGAATACATGGGTTTTGAATGGTTCGCCTCAATGGTATCGAATGATATACAACGTCAGGAAATTATCAGGGTTCTACGCAACACAGTTGCCATAAGCAGCTTAAATATTGCGACCTCCATATTACCAGTAATCTTTGCAGTATTTCTGATTGAGCTCAGAAGCACGAAGTTCAAAAAAATCGTACAAACACTCACAACCTTGCCGAACTTCATCAGCTGGGTGCTTGTATACTCGTTCGCGTTCATGTTGTTTTCTGTAGACAATGGCTTCCTCAATAACTTTCTGCTGGAGATGGGCTGGATTTCCCAGCCGCTGAATATTCTGGCCTCCGATGATCATACCTGGCTGGCGATGACGTTATGGAGTGTGTGGAAGGGGCTTGGATGGGGCGCAATTATGTATATCGCGGCCATTACAGGAATCGATCAAGAGATCTATGAAGCAGCGAGGGTCGATGGCGCAGGACGCTTTCGTTTGATGTGGCATGTGACTGTTCCAGGGCTTATGCCAACATTTTTCGTACTATTGTTACTCTCCATTGGGAACTTCATCAATAACGGTATGGAGCAGTTCTATGTATTCCAAAATGCGATGAACACGAGCCATATTGAAGTGCTGGACCTGTACGTCTACAATATCGGGATGACTAATTCCAACTTTGGGTTTGCCACGGCTGTTAGTTTACTGAAATCGCTGGTCAGTCTGTTTCTGCTGTTCGTAGCCAACAATCTGTCCAGAGTTATTCGAAAAGAAAGTATCTTCTAAATCCTGAGAACAGCGTAAAGGAGGGGAATTGCAGCATGCCGATTAAAGAGAGATTCACATGGTTTCACCTCATCAATTATACGGTATTTACGATCATCACGATCATATGTGTATTTCCATTTTACTATCTGTTTATTAATACGATCAGCAACAATGACCTGAGCAGTAGAGGGCTGGTCATGTTTTACCCGAAAGGCTTGCACTTTACCAACTACACGGATGTCTTCAAAATTCCAGGTCTGGGTCAAGCAGCGCTTGTGTCTGTTGGTCGTACGCTAATTGGTACCGCATTAACGGTGCTTGCATCTGCTTTTCTCGGTTATCTCTTCACCACACACATGTGGGGACGAAAATTTTGGTATCGCTTTCTCGTCATTACGATGTACTTTAATGCCGGTCTTATTCCGTGGTATTTAACGATGCTACATCTGGGACTAACCAACAATTTCTTAGCTTATATCTTGCCTGCCATCGTCCAACCATTCTTTATTATCCTTGTCAAAACCTTTGTAGAGTCTACACCTCTAGCTCTGCAGGAATCAGCACAAATAGATGGCGCAGGCTATTTCAAAATCTTTACAACCATCATCTTCCCGCTCATCACACCCATTCTAGCGACCATTGCTATTTTCTCCTCCGTCAGCCAGTGGAACAGCTTTACTGATACCCTGTTCTTGATTACGGACCAGCGTCTGTTCACGCTCCAATTTATATTGTATCGATACATGAATGAAGCCACGTCGATAGCACAGTTAATGAAGCAATCTACAGGTGGCATGGATCTGGACTTGGCCAACATGGCTACTCCGACCTCCATCCGAACTACGGTCTCCATGGTTGTTGTGCTGCCTATTCTGCTCGTGTATCCGTTTTTCCAGCGCTTTTTTGTTAAAGGAATCATGATTGGTGCCGTTAAGGGTTAATCTCAGCTACTTCACCTGAAGGGAGGAAGGCTACACGAAATGATGATGACATTTATAATTATTGAAATCTATAGACAGTGATATCTCCGGGCTTGCGTGGCAAAAGAAGGATTACACATAAGGGAGGACGTATGTACATGAAAAAAAGATATCAACCGGTGCTACTTGTTCTTATGTGCGTCATATTTATATTTACTTCAGCCTGCAGCAGCAAGGATAATGACGGA
Source organism: Paenibacillus massiliensis 2301065 = DSM 16942 (assembly GCF_000377505.1). GTDB lineage: Bacteria > Bacillota > Bacilli > Paenibacillales > Paenibacillaceae > Paenibacillus > Paenibacillus massiliensis. Next base: position 262,465 of record NZ_KB898187.1, read on the forward strand.
GCCGAAGCAGGAGACTCCACAAAGCTGACAATCGACGTATTCTCCATGCTCGCTAACTATGCCGGTGAGCAGCCTGGATGGTTCGCCAAGCTTGTCGAGGACAAATTTGATCTTAAGTTAAATATCATCTCTTCCAATCTGGCTGGCGGACAGCAAAAAATCGCAACCATGATGGCCTCTGGCGATCTAGGCGATCTCGTTGTGTTTGGCACGAATGGTAAGGACTATCAAGACGCAATCAAGGCAGGACTTTTGCTCGATTGGACTCAGGATGGGCTGCTTGACACACATGGTCAAGGCTTATTGAAATATGCTCCTGAAGCAATCGAAGCCAACAAGACGCAATTCGGTGGCGGTACGAGCGTGTACGGAGTGGGCTTTGACGTGGGTACAGGAGAGGGGCCCTCAGAAGGTGTAACGATGAGCTATGGGCCTAATCTGCGCTGGGACTTGTACCAGAAGCTTGGCAGCCCCAAAATCAAGACATTGAATGATTACTTGCCGGTATTGAAGAAAATGCAAGAACTGGAGCCTAAAAGTGAATCTGGTCGTCCGACCTATGGAATATCGCTCTGGTCCGATTGGGACAGCAACTACATGACACTTGCCAAGGTCATTGCCCAGTTCCATGGTTATAATGAAGGCGATGGACTTAACCCGGCAGGTCTGACTTTGACGCATCAGAATAAGAATGAGTGGCAAGGCATCCTCGATGAAGACGGGTATTACCTTCAAGGTCTTAAATTCTATTATGATGCTAATCAGCTGGGGTTGCTTGATCCCGATTCTTTGACGCAAAAGTTCTCCGATGTCTCCAACAAGGTCAAGGATGGACAAGTGCTCTTCTCCCATTTCCCTTGGGTAGATAACGTGTACAACACTTCGGAACGTACTGCTGAAGGTAAAGGCTTTGCTTTGGTGCCTTTTGAAGAGGAGAAGATCACATCCTACGGGATGAGTCCGTATGGTGGGAACCGAATATGGGCCATCGGGTCTAAAGCGAAGAACCCGGAGCGAATTATGGAATTTCTGAGCTGGCTGTATTCTCCAGAAGGTGTGATGGAATCCAATTACGGCCCTAAAGGGCTCGCATGGGACATTGACGATCAAGGCAAACCATTCGTCACAGAATATGGATGGAAAGCATTACCTGCGAGCTCGGAGCCAGTTCCAGCGGAATATGGAGGCGGTACTTTCAAGGATGGCATGAATCAGATCAATAACACGACACTGAAGCTTACCAATATTCACCCGGAAACAGGTGAGCCGTATGACTATAACCTCTGGAATTCAACGCTGAATCATGACCCGGACCCCGTAACCCAAAGCTGGCGGGAAGCCATGGGAGCTACCACTGCGAAAGAGTATTTTTTGAATAACGATATGATCGAGGTGTCAAAACCGTTCTTCACAACGGAGACTCCTGCTACAACACCGGCCCAGCTTCAGCAAAAGCTCGACGGTATCGGTAAAATTATCAAGGAATATTCCTGGAAAATGATTTTTGCCAAGAATGAAGCAGAATACAATAGCCTCAAAGAAGAGATGATGACTAAATCCAAAGGTCTGGGGTATGACGAGGTTATACAATACGAAGTTGAACTAGCAGAACGGACAGTATTCCCTCACAAAAAATAACTTTGGAATCCTCGCTCTTGTGAACAAGAAGGAGGCCTAACGTAGGCATATAGCACACGTTAAGCCTTCTTCTTTTATTCTGTGTATGTGATGGGTTCTTGTTATGCATGCCTCTATGCATTCCTGTTCCATGGGGAGAAGCTACTGTGGCTGGGCGAAATGGTCCATATCCGGCTGCAATCGGGTCCGCAGCGCATACATCATGATGGCACCAACGAGGAAAGCAACGACATCTGCAATGACAAGCGACCAGACTACACCGTGCAGGCCGCTCATTTGATTAGCGATGTAGAGCACAGGAATCAGTGTAATTCCTTGAATAATAGACATCACAAAGGCGGCGGTTCCTTGCCCTGTTGCTTGGAAGATCCCCGTGAACAAGGTGGTAGCTCCTGAGATGAACAGGGATAAGAACGTCACATGAAGAATGTAGCTACCCATTTCAATGAATAGCGGATCTTTCGTAAATAGACTAATTAAGTGGTCGGAGGTGAGATAGACGATGACGCCGAACACGACGGCTAATGACACAATTACTTTGATTGTAAATCCAATGGTATGCTTCATGCGTAATTTGTTCGCTGTAAAAGTGTAGGCAATGAGCGGCACAACTCCCTCGCATAAGCCCATCAAAATGAACTCGGGAAATTGCAATAACCGTGATGAAATACCGTATCCTGCTATGGCTTGTTCCCCATATTCGATCAGAAAATGATTCACGATGAGTGACATGGCACCCAAGAAGATGCTCATAACAAAGACGGGGACGCCGATTTTGAATACATTACTCAGAATGTCTTTAGTAGCCTTGAACCATTTTAGGGAGATGGTTAAAAAGGGGCTCTTGTTTCCGATATGGAGGGCGTAGAATGTGCTCGCAACCACATTAGAAATGACCGTAGCAGACGCCACCCCGATCACGTCCCAATGGAAGACGAAGATGACTAGTGCATCGAGAATGATATTAACGACCACACTGAGAAGCATACCGATCATCGAAGTGATCGCTGCACCCTCCGAGCGCACGATATTCTCCAGCGTAAAGAATAATACAACGAATGGTGAACCCAACAGCATAACCATGACATAGTCCTTCGTGAATCCGAACGATTCAGGCGTTGCTCCCAGTCCATGAACGACAGGATCAATCAACGGCAGGCCCAAGGCCATGACGATAAGACCGAGAACCAGACTGCTGTAAAAGGCGAAAGATGACACGTGCTTCGCGTCATCGTATCGGTGTTCTCCAAGCAATCGGGAGATGAATGTACCGCTCCCCATACCCATCAGATTGCCTAGCGCCATAATGACCGCAAATAGAGGCAAGGTTAGTGTGAGTGCGGTAAGCATGGAAGTATTGCCTAGCGTGCCAAGGAAATAGGCATTCAATATCGAGTATATGACACTCATTGACGTACCTAGCATCATCGGTACAGCGAAGTGGGCTACGGCTTTTGCGATTGGTGCCTTTTCAAAATAATAGAGATTTTCTGCATCCATGTGGAGTCACTACCTTCTTCATTTATTTTTGCTTCAGCTACTCTGGAGTGCTTTTTCAACAGACTAACAGTGTTAGATTGCGCCTTACAGTGTTAGATGATATCATGAACCTAATCAACCTGTAAAGCATAAACTTACACCGTTAGATAAAAGGATGGATAGCTATGAAAAAACAGCAGCCACAGATTTCGGAGGATAAAATTTTGGAAGCTTCCTGGGAGCTTCTTGGGGAGGATGGCATCGAGAAATTCAGCATGAGACGATTGGCCGACCGTCTGGGAATTCAGGCCCCGTCTTTGTACTGGTACTTCAAAAGTAAGCAGAATCTCTATCAGCGCCTGGCCAATCAAATATCGAAAATAATACTGGAGGAGTTCCACTCCGATGGAGACTGGAAGGAGCAGATGGCGGGGCTGGCTGTAACGGTAAGGAGTGTGCTTGGTCGGTATCCGTGCTCCACGCAACTGATGATGATGACGCTGCCTCACGAGCCTGACATGATCCGGTTCACCAACCGTATGCTACTCTGCATGGAATCGACACCACTTGAGCAAGAGCAGAAGTTGCAGGCGGTTCTTACGCTTGTGAACTATGTTTTCTATTTCGTTCTGGACAATTATCAGCATGAGCGCAATATAACTGCGATCCTAACGGAGCAGGGTGTGGTTCCGATCGGGGAGATGGACGGTCTGCTGGATTCGATGAGTGAGTCGGAAGCAGGATTGTTCCGAAGCATCTACAGGAGCGGGCTATTCAAGGTGATGGGGAGCGATGGTGCGTTCGAATTTGGCTTGAAGCTGATTTTGCTCGGAATTGAGCAGGTCATAAAGGAGCAGGAGAAGTAGAATTTACTAGAAGTATTTATGTAAACCCTCATTCATCGCACTATGGTTTCATTAATCGCCTTATAGTTCCTTTCCTTTTTGGACTGTTCTTTTTTCTGTTTTTGGATATGTCTCACCCATCCACTTATTGATATACTGGCACAGGGATTGACGTATTTAATATCTGAAAGAGGGTAGAAGAGCATGGACCAACTTGTAGAGGAGAACCTCATAACCGTCAGACAGCAAATGGAGCTGGCTTGTCGCACATCTGGTCGCCAAATTGAGGATGTGACATTGTTATTGGCCACGAAGACAGTTCCACTAGAAAAGCTGCAACAGGCTATACGGGCTGGTGAAACTTTATTTGGTGAAAATAAGGTTCAGGAGTTAAGGGACAAGTTCCCACTTATGCAGCAACATGAACAACTAGAATGGCATTTTATTGGTCACCTGCAAACGAACAAAGTGAAGGATGTAGTGAAGTATGTGACGCTCATTCATTCAGTAGATCGTTTGAAGCTGGGCCAGGCTCTGCACCATCAGCTCATGAAGGAAAATAAAAGCATGGATATATTAGTGCAAGTCAACACCTCCTATGAGGAAAGTAAATTTGGAGCTGCTCCCGAGACAGCCGTTGAACTGGTAGAACAGTTGTCCCAATTCGACACATTAAACATAAAAGGCTTGATGACCATTGGCAAATTTAATGCCACTGACGAAGAAACCCGGCGTTGTTTTCGATTGCTTAAAAATATACAAGCACAGATTAAAGAAAAAAATATGCCGAAGGTGAACATGGATATTCTTTCGATGGGTATGTCTGCTGATTTTAAAGTGGCCATTGAAGAGGGAGCCACGATGATCAGAGTAGGGACAAGTGTGTTCGGCCAGCGATATTTACCGGACGGCTACTATTGGAATGAGAATATCCAACGGCTGGATTAGGGAGCAGCCATTACAGCTGCAATTTTATAGAGAAAGCTGCGCATGAGAACTCTTCGAAGCGTAATATGGCAGGCATAGCTTGTGTTGTTTTACACTTACATGGCAAGGTACTTACGGAATAAGTATCCTTGCCAGACGTTTAATTCCTTCCTCAATGGTAGCCTCATCTACTTTAGCAAATCCGAGGACCCACCCTTTTCGGTCACTTGTATAACAGTATTTGCTGAGTGGATAAATACGAATACCATCCTCCATAGCTAATTGTGTAACTGCTTTTTCATCAAAAGACGGATCTGCCTCTAGAAGCATGTGCAGTCCAGTTTCTACTCCACTTAGCTTAAAATGTTCGCTTAATCCCGTTGTGGTTATGGCTTTAGACAAGGCTTCGTGCCTACGTCGGTACACATTTCGTACTCGCCTCATATGACGCATAAAGTGGCCTGTCTCGATAAAATGGGCAAGCGTGAGTTGCTCCATAATAGGAAGGTGGCGGTAGGTCAATTCCTGGACCTGAGTCATTCGATGAATAGCTTCATGCGGACCGATGACCGCAGATATTCTAATGCCAGGAGCGATCATCTTGGAAAAGCTCATCATGTACAGCGTATTCTGGGGCCGCTGGCTAAATAAAGTAGGGAGTGGGTCTCCACGGTACCGAAATTCGCTGTCGTAATCATCTTCTACGATCCAAAATTGAGATTGTGCGGCCAGATGGATCAATTGCTGACGACGAGGCTCCGACATAATTACTCCTGCAGCGCATTGGTGAGATGGCGTTACGAACACAAGCTTTGATTGGGGATGAATCTGATCGACACAAAGACCGTATTCATCGACTGGGGCTGGTTCAATGATCATTTGTCGATAATTCATGGTCATCCATGCAGCAGGAAATCCCGGATCTTCAACCGTAACCGTATCACCTTTCTGCAAAAGGGCTTGAGAAATTAAATCAATACTATGTTGGGCTCCAGAAGTTAACAAAATTTGATCAACATGTACGTCAATACCTCTCTCAAGAGACAGGTATCTTTGAATTTGTTTGCGAAGCTGCAAAAAACCTTTTGGATCACCATAAGACCAAATGCTTACATCTGCTTTTGTTGAAGCATGTAAGAAGGATTGCCGCCAATTCTTTTGAAATGGATCATCTACATAAGGCTCGTGGGGATTGAAATCAATATCTGTTTCTAGCTTTTCTTTATTACCAAACCAGCTGTGCAGATGGTCAATAGAAAATGTTAAGGATGGCAATTCGGGTGAAGCAGGTTCATTCAATTCTGTTCCCTTTGAGAAAGGGGCGGTATAGATTGATTCATTTACTCTAGTGCCACCTCGACGCGAGGTGACTGTGTATCCACGGCTAAATAATTCCTCATACACAATCTGTATGGTGGAACGTGACACACCAATTAGCTGTGCAAGCTCACGAGAGGGGAGTAGCAATTCGCCAGGAGGCCACTTTCCAGTAGTAATATTATGAATAGCTTGATCCAGGAGTTGCTGCCAAATGGGGCGTTTATCATCACGATTTACTTTGAGCATTTTGTCACCACCGGTTGCTTCATGGATTTATGGATTGCTTGAAGAGATGAATTATGGATGTTCATTGCCAATCCATTGATTGATATACTAGCATAGCGATCATTACATCCGCAACGGCATCAAGCTGTAGCAACACAACTGAATCTATATTCAGAGGGGTGTCAAGGGCTGAAGCTTTTCAAAAAAGGAACGGAGAGGAAGTTACATATGAACCATTTGGAGCAACAGGATGCAATAATAGCTCAGGCGATCCAAAAAGAGCTTGGACGACAACGGAATAAAATTGAACTTATAGCATCTGAGAATTTCGTGAGCCGAGCCGTTATGGAGGCTACAGGCAGTGTCCTGACTAACAAATATGCTGAGGGTTATCCTGGTAAAAGGTATTATGGCGGATGTGACTATGTTGATCAGGTGGAGCTGCTTGCCATCCAACGTGCGAAATCGCTCTTTGGTGCAGATCATGCTAATGTGCAGCCACATTCAGGTTCTCAGGCGAACATGGCCGTATATCTCTCTTCAGTTAAGGAAGGAGATACCATCTTAGGTATGAATCTATCTCATGGCGGTCATCTTACACATGGAAGTCCAGTGAATTTTTCAGGAGTATTCTATAACTTTGTGCCTTACGGGGTTGATGAACAAACGGGATATATTGATTATGACCAGGTTCGAAAAAGTGCCTTTCAGCATCGACCACGGATGATCGTCGCAGGTGCAAGTGCCTATCCGCGAATCATCGAATTTGAAAGAATCGCAGAAATCGCGAACGAAGTCGGGGCTCTGTTTTTTGTAGACATGGCTCACATTGCCGGTATTGTGGCAGCCGGACTGCATCCTAATCCAGTACCACACGCGCAATTCGTCACAACAACAACACATAAAACACTGCGTGGCCCTAGAGGAGGAATCATCTTATGTCAGGAACCATGGGCAAAAGCCATTGATAAAGCGATATTCCCCGGGTCACAAGGTGGTCCGCTGCTGCATGTCATCGCTGGAAAAGCAGTGGCGTTAGGTGAAGCCTCGCAGCCGGATTTCAAAACGTATATGGAGCAAGTCCTAGAGAATGCAAAAGTATTGGCTGACACACTAATAGCTGAAGGGCTGACCGTGGTATCAGGTGGAACAGACAACCACATGGTATTGGTTGATTTACGTCCTACTGGATTGACTGGGAAGGAAGCAGAAACTTTACTTGATGAAATAGGGATCACTGCTAATAAAAATGCAATACCTCATGATACAGCAAGCCCATTAGTAACGAGTGGTATTCGTTTTGGTACCCCCGCCATGACATCTAGAGGATTTGGAGCCCAGGAGATGAAAGAGGTCGCACAATTAATCAGTCTTGTTTTTAAAAATCCAAAAAGCTTGAAGAATAAAGAGAATGTAGCGGGGCGTGTACAGGAAATGACGTCAAAATTCCCTTTATATGAAGGCCTTTAGAAGCTTTTTAGAAGCCTTTAGAACCCTTAAAATCCCTCAAAAGCCTATAGAAGCTTCACCTTACCTGTAAATCAAGCACTAAACATGCAGAGATAGAACATTGACCTCCCTCGTTTGGAAACGTTTTAATTAAGATAGCTAAGCAAGAGAACTATGGGGAGGTCGTTACCATGCTAAACGTGAATATGCTTCGATGCGAACATTTCAACAACCCAATTGGACTAGGCTGCCTGCAGCCACGATTAAGCTGGCATATCGAATCGGATAAGATGTATGTCACCCAAAAACGGTTTCAGCTACAGGTGTCTTTAGATAGTGAATTCGATTCGCTGCTCTGGAACCATTTCACTTATTCGGAGCAATCCGTTCTTGTTCCATATGAAGGGCCCCCATTGGAATCTGGGCAACGATATTATTATCGGGTCAAAGTGTGGGCCCAAGGGGCGGGGGACGCGGAGCCGGAAGAGTCGGCGTGGAGTGATGCAGCATTTTGGGAAATGGGTTTATTGTATGAGCGGGATTGGAAAGCACAATGGATCACTGTCCAGGAGCGAAGCATACATGAGGGCTTTCAGGCGCGGGCACCATTTGCAACAACGAAAAGTTTCTCGGTAGAGGGCAGGGTTAGCAAAGCCGTCATGTATGCGACTAGCCTCGGGTTGTATGAATTGCAGTTGAATGGGCAAAGAGTGGGCGATGTGTACTTCACCCCGGGATGGACGGACTATAATAATCGTGTCCAGGTGCAGACGTACGACGTTACGGATCTCATGGGTCAGCAGCATAACCGAATTACGGCGACGGTGGGTGAGGGCTGGTACAGTGGTTATCTGGGGTGGCAAAAACGTAAAGATACTTACGGGGATACGAATGCCTTGCTGCTGCAAATGAAAATCAGCTATGAAGATGGTCGTACTGAATGGATCTGCTCAGATGCCACATGGGAGGAAACGGGCTCTGCGATACTCATGTCGGATATTTATAACGGTGAAATCTATGATGCGAGGCTAGAACTATTGGAAGAGGAAGATTATCCCACCAACGAACGGACAATGGAACGGAAAAAGATGAAAGTCTTATCATTTCCTTTGAGTCATCTCGTCGCTCAGGAGAACGAGCCGGTGCGGATTATGAATCGTCTCAAGCCCGTTGAGCTCATTCGAACCCCTAAAGGTGAACGGGTACTTGATGTGGGCCAAAATATGGTGGGATGGCTGGAATTTAAAGTTAAGGCACCAGCCGGTACGGTGTTGAATCTGGTTCACGGCGAGGTGCTGGATCAGGACGGTAACTTCTATCGGGATAACATTCGGGATGCAGCACAGCAGATTACCTATATTTGTAATGGAAAAGGCACGGAGACGTATCGCCCGCATTTTACGTTCCAAGGCTTTCAATACGTGAAGCTTGAGGGCTTCCCGGACGAGATCAGCATTGAAGATTTCACTGGTGTTGTCCTGCATTCCGGCATGGAGGCAATTGGCACGTTCGAGACATCCAGCCCGAAGCTCAATCAGCTGCAGCATAACATCGTGTGGGGACAAAAAGGGAACTTCCTAGATGTACCAACGGATTGCCCGCAGCGCGACGAAAGGCTGGGCTGGACGGGGGATGCGCAAATTTTTGCGAGAACGGCCAGCTTCAACATGAATACAACGTCCTTCTTTCGCAAATGGCTAAGAGATCTGGCTTACAATCAGATGGAAGACGGGGCAGTTCCTTTTGTTGTTCCAGACGTTCTCAAGGGAACCTTTGCAGATAGCATAAGTAGAACGACAGCAGCTTGGGGCGATGCGGCCGTCATTTGTCCTTGGACGATCTATCAGTGTTATGGGGATAAACAGATTTTGGCCCAGCAATACGATAGTATGAGAGCTTGGGTTGATTATATTCGTACACAAGGAAGCGAAGAGTATCTGTGGGACACCGGATTACAGCTTGGGGACTGGCTGGCATTGGACAGTGAGGAAGGAAGCTATTTCGGAGCAACGGACGGAACATTGATTGCGACGGCATACTTTGCGTATTCAACGCAGATCGTAGCTCAAACGGCGAAGCTGCTCAATCGTTATAGCGACTACAAAAGCTATCAATCGTTACATGCAGGCATTAAAGCTGCTTTTATCACCCGATATTTTAATGATGCAGGCCAGCTCACTTCGAATACACAGACTGCGCAGGTTATCGCCTTGTATTTCGATCTGGTGCCTGAACCGTATAAAAAGCAGGTCATTCAAGAGCTTGTCAGTCTTATTGAAAAGAAAAATATGCATCTGGATACCGGTTTTGTCGGTACTCCGTATCTTTGCTTGGTTTTATCCGATCATGGCTATGCAGATGTAGCCTATACACTATTGTTCCAAAATGATTACCCTTCATGGCTTTATCAAGTTGAACGGGGAGCAACAACGATGTGGGAGCACTGGGACAGCATCAAGGAGGACGGATCGTTTTGGAGCACGGCGATGAACTCTTTCAACCACTATTCATATGGTTCAGTCGGCGATTTCATGTACCGGAACATTACGGGAATTGACCTGATTGAAGCAGGCTACAAAAAATCACGTATAGCACCCAAACCACCCGTGAACTTAACGTCAGCTAATGGTGAATTGGAAACACCGTATGGAGCCCTTAAGGTTCATTGGCAAATTGAGAATGAAGAAATGCGGTGTAGGGTTCATATCCCTCACAATACAACAGCTCACATCACGCTACCAGGTGTAGTGGATAGAGACGAATTGGAGCGGACCATTGCTAAGCAATATCCTTCGATTGCGAACCCGCCAGTAAGCATTCCGCTGGAGTTGGCGAGTACAATGGGGGCTGATGGGAACGATAAAATTTTCCAAGAAAGTGGAGAGCACGCATTGTCATTTACGGTAGGTTCCGGCCAATACGAATTCAATTATAAGTACCAACAGCAGGTTCAGCATCCCAGACGTGCATCCTTAAGCTAAATCGCGTAAACTAGAGGAGAGACTAGGCATCATTTAAAAATTACATTCATCAACGGGCGGACCGGTGCTGCCCGTTTTTTCATTATCGTCGTAGGAGGGACATCAGTGGAGCTTCAAGATCTGGATCAGTTGCTGCGAACCAAAACAGAAATTGAACTGCTGCAACAACAGAACAATGAGGTCTTCAATGACCTTTCTGCAAAATCGGAGGATGAACGATATTTCGACATGCAGCGAAACATTTATCGCATGCCAGCATCGTTTTTCTTTGATAAACACGATATTTTCATCAACAAGCACAACCGCTTCGCTCCGATGTTGGAGCACATGCACGAATTCATCGAGTTGAACTATGTATATTCCGGGACATGCAACCAGATCATAGCAGGGAGGGAAGTTCGGCTTGAGGAAGGCCAGATGTGCGTTCTGGATCGGGATGTACCTCATAGCATCGCCCCTCTAGGAGAGAACGATATCCTCATCAATATTTTATTGCAAAGGGAAACGATTTCTTCGCTGTTCCTGCAACGGTTGTCGAAGAAAAAAAGCGTAATCGGTGAATTTCTAGCCAACTCAGTGCTGCAGCATCAACACCATGATCATTTCATTATTTTCAATTCACAGGGTCACGAGAACCTGCAATACATTTTGCGAAGAATTTTGATAGAATACTTTTCAGAGCATGATGATTCGATGGAATTGGTGAAGTCATACTTACAGATTGTGTTTGGAGAATTGGTTCGCGTATTGAAGAGCGAGCACAACATTCGATTGAATGAACAGGAAAGCAACATAACGGCCATTCTAAATTACATGGAAGAGCACTACAGGGACCTGAGCTTGCAGCAATTATCGGATCAATTTAACTATAACAGTACGTACTTGAGTAATAAGTTGAAAAAAGTAACCGGTCTAACGTACACGCAAATGATCGCGAACATCAGACTGAACGCAGCTTATTCATTAGTCGTAAATACGCAGCTGTCGTTTGAAGCTATCTTTAAACAAGTTGGATATGAAAGCATGAGCTTTTTTTATAAAAAGTTCAAACAGGCTTACGGAGCCACTCCGCAGACCATTCGGAACAAAGCGGTGAAAGAAAATAGAAATGAATGATTCCAACATGTTCCCATTGAAGTCGCTATTATAGCGGTTTTTTTATTTTATCGGTACAAATTCTTGTTCCAACCCAAGGACAAGAATTGTACCGATTGCTTCCATTACTTGAGCTCTATCGGATAGCACCCATGGCAAGCATACATAAAAGAAAGAAATGGGGATAGCACTACTAATCCTAACTGTTAATTATGCTCTTGATATTTTTAATTGTCGCAAAGTGCATTGCCTCATGATAAATCAGAAAACCCAGTAACTGTTCTACCGTTGTATAGGTAAGTCCTGTAGACGACTTGTAATGAGGTTTGATTTCTTCTTTCAATTTGCTTGAAAGTACCGATTCAACCCGTTCTATTTGTTCAATTAACAAGTCAGTTATTTGAGACATCGTTGGAGAGTCTATATCCCAGTCAGAAGGTTTAGTTCCTGGATCAAACAACTTGCTAAAATTAGTAGGATATCTAGTTTCTTCCCCAGTAAGTTGGAAAGCGAACTTCTCATGTACAACATACATGTGGCCTAGATTCCATTTTATATTGTTTTTCAATCCTGCTGGAATAATTTCCGCGGCAGACTCACTTATGCTCCTCACATAATCAACTGCTTGACGGCGAACAAATCCCAATTGATCTACCACAAAATTACTCAAGATTTTGAACCTCCCATAAAGTCACTTTATTAAAGGATGCACCTTCATAACCTACTCACGAAAGACCTCAGTAACGAGAGGAGTTACGTCAGATTTTTCAAAAACAGTGCAGGTTACAGGTTTAAATCGCTTAGGCTTGGATGTTCAGCGGGACGCGAGCCGAGAGGCCAATGAAATTTCCGTTCCTCTTCCTTGATGGGCATGTCATTAATCGAAGCAAATCTACGCTGCATCAAGCCGTCGTCAGCGAATTCCCAATTCTCGTTCCCATACGATCTGAACCAATTACCGCTATCATCATGCCATTCATATGCGAATCTTACAGCAATACGGTTATCCGTAAATGACCAAAGTTCCTTGATAAGTCGGTAGTCCAGTTCTTTGGCCCATTTTCTAGTTAGTAAAGAGACAATTTCTTGGCGGCCTGTGATAAATTCGCTCCGATTTCTCCAATAACAATCCTCAGTATATACAAGTGAGACGCGCTGAGGGTCTCGGCTATTCCAGCTGTCTTCTGCCATACGGGTTTTTTGGATTGCCGTTTCAAGAGTGAATGGGGGAGTTAAATTGTTCATTAAATTTCCTCGCTTTCTGTACCGTTTGTATTAGTATAAACCGATCGGTTTATAAGTGCAAGTTAATATTCCAAGTCCAGTACAAAAGGTTATTCCTTCAGAACTTTAAACCATTTCTTTTAAGGATTCTCTCAAAAGTCGAATCGGTTCATATTCATAATGTACCAAGTAGCTACTATCTTATGCATAGTGGATCTTTTTGTATATCAACGATCATTAGGGATTCGATGCCTCTTATGCATGAATTGTAGAATTTTAGTTACTCTAATTGGGGCCCTACATACATTTTATGTAAACAGATCATATGTAATAATGAAAAGAGCAGAACGCCCCATATGAAGGAGGGGCGTTCTGCTCTTTTCACTTTGTGCTGTTTGATAAATTTTGAGTTCAGTTAAACTTAACCCTGCAAATAAACTTAACCCTGCAAAAATTCAATCAATGCTGCATTAAATTGATCAGGGTGGGTGGCATTAAAGCCGTGTGGTCCACCTTCGACAACCACCAGACGGCTGCCAGGAATGGATTCATGAGTACGTTGTCCACTCACCTCCAAAGGCACGATGGCATCCGAATCACCATGGATAACCAGCGTTGGAATATTGAATTTCTCCAGATCCTGACGGAAATCGGTAAGGGCAAAGGCAGCAATACAATCCAATGTACCTTTAGGAGAAGCCAGAGCTGCAATATCCCGGTTATATATACGGAATGGTTCGCTTACGAGGTCTGTACGTTCTCCTGCAGCGAAAAAGTTGTTTGTGAAACCATCCAGGAATGCTAGACGATCCGTTTTTACCCCATTTTGGAATTCTGCAACCGTTGCATCATCCAATCCTCCTTGAGGATTATCTTCGGTTATATAGAGATAAGGAGGAACTGCTCCTGCAAATACGGCTTTGGACACGCGTTCTGTTCCGTATGTTCCCACATAACGTGCTACTTCGCCGCCACCCATAGAGAATCCGACTAGTGTGGCATCGCGTAGATCAAGGTGCAAAATCAATTTATGTAAATCTGAAGCGAAGGTATCATAGTCATAACCATCCCAAGGTTGGGAGGACTGACCAAATCCACGACGGTCATATGTGATAACACGGTAGCCCGCTTCGATCAGGGCAGGAACTTGCTTCTCCCAAGATCGTCCACTCAAAGGCCAGCCATGAATCAGGATGATGGGTTTTCCCGCACCATGATCTTCATAATACAGTTCAATTGGTTGCGCATTCTCTTCGCCTACATTTACTTTAGCCATGGAAATCCCTCCGTTAACATTTATATTTTCGTTTAAATTTTACATATGCAATTTCCAATTGTCAATTTAACCCAATCACTTCCGTTTGAAGTGATTATTAGGAGATCAGCACACTTGTAATAATGTGAGGCGCTAGTCTGGCTCAGAAACATGAATGGGGGGCTTGTTCATTAAATTTCCTCACTTTCTATACCGTTTGTATTAGTATAAACCGATTGGTTTATAGTTGCAAGTTAATATCGCAGCCAGTCAAAAGAGATAGCCTTATTAAGGCTACCAATGATGTTCCAAAACTGAAGGATCAACTAGTTCATTCACATAGCACAAACAACGATGATATATACTATTCAACAAAAATTTATCAGATGACGATTTGAAGACAGCAAAGCGGGGTCAATAAAATGGATTTAAATAACCTTAAGTTCAATAATGCAATAAGTTGAAATTAAGCAGACAAATGTGCAGAAAGAATTCTGGACTGTGCTTTTTTTTACTACTTCTTCACAAAACTCGTATTTTGTACATATGTATTAAGATTGGCACAGAGCCTTTTAAGAGTTCACTTCCCCTTTCTAAATTGACACAAACCTCCCCCCTTATTATTGACACAAACTTCCCCTTATTAACAGCGTTACAGAACATGATATCATTTATTTGATCGAATTTACATTCACTGGGTTAGGTTTGTATCATTCCGCCGATTATAATGGGGGTTTTGTGTCACTAACGCTTAATACAAGGGGGAATTTGTGTCAAAAGCTCTTCTATTCTAGTCTGATAGTTCACACTCCTTTATGCTTTGTGTCTTATTTATCCATATTATTAACTGCATTTCGCATTTCTTCATTTGTTAAATGTGTATAAATCATTGTTGTTTGTATGGATGAATGCCCTAATTGATTCTTCAATCTTGGAACATCATTATTCTCCATGTGATATCTTGTAGCAAACGAATGTCTCAATGAATGAACTGTTAAAGACGGTTTCCCAAAGGCTGTGGCATACTTTTCAATCAACTTCTCAATAGACCTAGCTGTTAATCGTCGGCTTTTTCCTTTACGACCAACTGGTGCTGCCATAAACAAATAATTGTCGTTTTTCTCTGCTTTGTATCGTTCTTCTCGGACCTTAAGGAAATTTTCTAAATCCCACAATGCTTGCTTGCTAAAATACACATACTGTTCTTTGTTACCTTTTCGCAATACTTGAACTTGACCTTTAACGATGTCTAGATCTTCTATATTTATGCCAGCGACTTCTGACAATCGTAAACCTGATCCCAAGATTAAAGAGACGATAGCCGTGTCACGTTCACGATTAAATTCATGAAAATGTTTAAGTCGTTTGTTTTCTTTGTTAATTACACCATAGTCATGAGCAACAAATTGTCGGAAAATCTCAAAGTCATCTTCTCTAAGGATTTTCCCTTCAATCCGATTCGCAATGGTTTCTTGAGTCTCTTTTACAGTGTTGAATACCAATTTCGCCATAACATTACGCAATATATATGGCTTCAACTCAGAGGTTTCTGCTTTGTTTTGTAGATAATCAAACAATGATTTGAGAGCCGATAATTTGCGGTTTATCGTATGACTGGAGTTGTTCAACTGATATTCGAGAAAAGATAGAAAATTCTCAATCTCCCTGACCGTCAATTTCTCCAGAGTTTCTAAACCTATATTTTTACGGCTATCAGCAGCATAATTTTCCGATTTTTCTTTAACTTTCGGGGTCCACCCTAGATCAAACGCTTGACAAATAAAGAACTCAACATCTTTGAGTCTAATAATTTTCAAATTGAGATGTTCTGTATTGGGGAAGATTCCCTGTTTTCATAAAGCTGCACCATTTTTTTCTGAACTCGATTGTAAACGTATTTCGTTGACGTTTCAGGATTGCGGAGATCCGATCATTAACTCGATAGGTTAATTCTACAAGCCTTTTTTTAACTGTCCAACTAAGTGTAGACGATCCACCCTATCGTTGATTAGAAGGGGGGATTTATGTCACTCTACAACTGTTATGAATCTAGGCAAATGACCCCTTATTTTGACGATAATGTCTTAAGGATTTCTATAAATGATACTTTTGTGGCAATCTGCATTAGATCTTGTTAGTTTTACTTAGACTAATATTTAGCCAGCACTAGGACTATGTTCTTGTCCTCGACAATTTAAATAATACATTAAATGAGATGCTGATGCCCTTCAGAGGACATCAGCATCTCATTAATCACCTTATTTTCAGATCTAAAATGTTCATTTAATTTAAGTTAATTTTATTCAATGGGAGCTCAAGCCTACCCAAGGACAGAACGGACTTCGTATTGGTAGCCTCTTGTTGGTGAGGGTAAACCTTGAGATTGATTACGAACTTTCCTTGTTCCCCGATTGGTCCGTCCTCCCTATTCATACAATACTCAAGCTCGCTGCAAAATGCTTTTACGGAAACATCATCATCCGTGTAAAGGAACGGGTGCTTCAAGCAAATCGGGATAGATACCTCCGCCTCATCTCCTTCATCCATTAAGGGGCGGGTTGTTTGTACCCATAAATACGGGTATCGATAAACGGCCGAGCAAACAAGCGTACAAGGATAAATCTCATTCGACCCGGGTTTGAACAATTCCTGGAGCAGCGTTTGAATGTGGGCCTCCACCGTTCGGATCGATGTATTTGACTTTAACGCCGAAATATCAATGCCGGCATTGCTTTTAATAACAGGGGCTACAGGATCAGCAGGCATCACTTTGGGAGTACGATACACAAACGCTTCTGCCGTAGCCTCTTGGTAGGTGGAACTGCCTTTAAGCAACAACTCGTTCCGAGTCTTATACAAAGAAGCGCGAGCGCTCCGAATGCTAAGAATATCGATCCCGGTAATCGTAACTGTCTGTTCTATGTCCGCCAGATAAAGCTTTTCCTTATTCGTTAAATACCGCTTGACTGTCGCGTCGTTTAACGTCTCTTCGACGAAAAATCGGAATATCGAACGATCATCAGATTTCGATGTTATTTCGGACTGATATCCGGCAAGCCGAATCTGGATATCCGAGGCCGGGATAGGCCCGGTTACGGAGTCAAGTACTATTTCCAATGTTGAATTCCCATCCTCCGCCTCGGCTTGATCAACAATTCGTGACCATGTATGAAATGTAGTGATCAAACCGGACGATTTGGTCTTAGGAAGTCGCTTTGACCTTGACAACCAGCTGTCCGCGATACCTTGAACTGCCTTAAGCAAACAAGCGGCTGCTTTTTCTTTGCCCGTGTCAAGAAGCATATGGGTTCGGATATCTTTCATTATATGCCGAAGCTGGGCCATCGCTTGCGCAAGATTGTCATCCGCAGTAAAGTGAACCGGCGAGTCGTCTTCATTCCATTCGATTTCGTATTTCATTTCGTCCTGGGCAGGTGCGTCGTGTCCTAATTTGTAGCCAAAGGTATAGTCCCATTTTCTGACTTCTTCCAAATTACTCGAGTCCTCCGGAGCGGACCATTCGTGCCGCGTTAATTCAGGAGGGACGGGATGTCCTTTAAGCATAACAATTATCATTCGATCCCCCAATTTGAGTTCATAAGGATTGACTAACTTAATCCAGGCAGAGGACTTGAACCTCTTCTCATCCGTTGCGACATGTTCGATATGACTCACCTTGTAAGTAATTCCTTCCGCCATATACTTGGAATATCCTCCGGCATCTTTGACATTGAACAAGTACGACAACAGGTTCATCCCTGCCGACAGGGGCAGCTTGGCTTTAGAAAAAGAAGCCTGTACCTTTGTGTTACTTGGTTGCTCTGGATTCTCCTCTATCCCGGTAACATTCGCCGCAATCAAGCCGTAAAATCCAATGGATTCCATCAGTTCGGGATCTCCGCTCTCTAATTCGACACGTACCGGCTGCTGTATAATCGTGTCTTGATCGTAAGAAGCGGATAGTTGAACGAGCATGGCGTCCAAATAACGTTTCCGGGCGGCAGCTAAGTCATCTTGACTGGAATTTGACTCTTTTAATAACTTCCCTAGGTGGTTGACATTACTTGTGAACGAATTTGCGTTTTTTTCCTTGCATTTTAGAATTGATTCTAAAGTGAGACCCTGATCGATCTCCCCGATAACCTGAAGAAATGGCGGTCGAAGCATTTCATCGATAAACTCAAACGTTTCCAATGTCCATTGGTCCAAATCTGCCTCTTGCTCGGCAAAAAGGGTAGGATCACTAACGGATTCTCCCGGCTCCGCGAATGAATCATAGTTTTGTACAAGAAAGCTTCGTTTATGTTTCACGGTTTCTAAAGGGGCCGCCGCGTAAAGGAACGTATCGGTTTGCAGCTCAATTTTGATGTTGCCGTGCTCACCGATGCCGACTATCCACAAACGATTGGCATCCTCCCCCTCAATCCATGCTCCCCGGGCTAATTTGTATTTTTGGTTCTCCTCTATCACATCGGCCAGTTGCTTCAAAGTTTGCTTGTCTTGAACATAAGCTCCAGGTTGACCGGGCTGGGCGGTCAATTGGGTTACGGATTCGTGAGCAATTCGGCTGTATCCGTTTTTCGCTTCAGGAATGCTCATGAGCTCCGGATCGATTAGCTTCGCTTCGGTTCGTTTGATCGACAGATCCACGCTGAATTCAAAAACGGGCTCTTTAATGTCCCAATTCACGTCAATTGTTGCAGATAATACTGTTGTAATTGGGCTTGGGGCCGTTATTGACCTCAGGCTGCACCAACATTCCAGAGCATATTGTTTCAAATCCGTCGTTACCGTGACTTGATGATTACCGATCGAGGAACTTATATATGCCTGCACATCAGTGCGCGATATATGATGATATGCCGTAGCATAAATATCTTGGGCCACTTCCGGGTCCGTCAGCTCCCGCGGATCGAAATGGAGGCTGATGCTTAACGACATGCCTTTCTCCAAACGGTATGCCATCGTTGTTCCCGGCCATTGATGAACCGGAACGACAAAATCCCGGTACAGAATGGGCATTTCATAATGCGTACTCCAGCTATCAAGCACATTCCCGAATCCGTCCCGGGGAGTAAGCTTAAGGCGCAAGTTCTCCCCGATATGGGAATACGGATCATATTCGGGTTCCTGACAATCAACTACTGGGCCAGATACAGGCGGTATATTCTCAATGCGCAGCACGGAACGGTACTTCCGCCATTCCTCCGGTTCGGCGGAATTTGTATTCGCGGGACATGGGAGTACATTAACGACGGACACAGGCGCAATGGGTACATCTGCAGCATCCTGATCGTCAAATACTCCGTTTCCTTCTACTTTCGTACCGATCAAATGAAACATCCGGCGGAGATAGGTGGCCGGATCGAACGAACCCTGCGGAGTTGGAGCAGGATGCGGACGATATACTTCCAAACCTACATGACCGGGCTGGAGTATAGGCACCTTTTGGTATAACAACTCATCCAGGAAAAAATAACTGGCCGGCTTGTCCGTTACAGGTTCGGATGTAACTACTGCATTCATGTAAGGGGCGAGCGTCGCAAGCGAGCTGTAGCTCAATAGGAGCTGAGCCTCGAAGACATCGCCGTTCCCGTAATTGGACCACTCGCTGCATATATATTTTAAATAAAACCCGCCGGAATTTACGGTTCCGCTTTTATATAGCGAAGAGGAAAAGATATCCAGTACATTATTACTATTGGTTAGAGTTAGTCCTTCACTATCTTTTGGCTCACTGAACGTCGTCAGATTGCTCCGGAAAATCATCACGGGCTCATCATGGGAAACCCATTCGCTTGTCTGGCTGTCGCAATGCAGGATATGAACGCTTTTCAAGTGTACTTCATCCGCCGGAAAGTGACCTGTCGGAAGTTTTCGAGCCAGTCGTTCGAGAAGCTTTTGTCCATAGCCGGTTGCACCGCGCAATTCGTAAAGGTTGTCATACTGTGTCTTGACCAGCTTGACTTCCACGAAGGTTGCCAAATCATATTCCGAGCGTTGTATTTCCTTACATTCTAATTGATCTCTGCGGCACAACTTTAGTAAAGGAGGGTCGTTACTTATAAGCCTGCGTCCCAGCGCGGCCGAGAATACATGGAGACCCTTACTTTGTCTGGAGTAAATACTCCAGTTAGCTCCCGGCTTGGCCGGGAAGGATTGCGGGACTTCGGCATAAGGCCGAAGCGGTCGAATACAGGGCCATTCTTGATCGGGCGATGGAACTGCCACATCCAACAGATCCCGCATACGTTGGAGTTCGCAATCCGGGAAAGTGACCTCCAGCTTATCTTCATCTCCAGGAGGTTCCGTACATGTATTCATTTTTACCGCTAGTTTGTTTCCCTTCTCAAGGGTAAACTTTAATTTCGAGATTTCATCCGGTTGGATTGCAAATAATTGTCCGATTTCGGAGTAAATGGAGTTTTGGGTACCCCCCTCTGTGACGCGCAGTCCAAACAGCGCAAACCGAGATTTCATGGCGGCCAGATTGGATACGAGAGTCGTCTTATTATCATTCGTTTTAGCTTCCAATAATTCTTTGATAAATACTTCTATACGCTCCGTTTTATCGCCGATGGTTCTCACAGCAAAGTTAATGATTGACTTAATGACCAGGGTTACCGCGTCTTGCATCCAGTGCACACACATCGTCTTTGAACGGGCTGATACACTCGTGCTTGGCTGTAGAAGAGATTCGTCATATCTCCGCTGGGAATTCGTTCGTTGATCCGCCATGTTTTTGTACATATAGTTCTTTATTTTTTGGATGTTTTGTTTCGAACGGGGCATTTTTTTGTCATAATCCCACTTGTCATCTTCAATCGTTCCATCATTCTTCGTTTTTTCCAGGGTCAACTTAAAATCAGGAAGCATTGGGAAAAATACGAACGATTGTATCTCTGCCTCAGGGTCTTCCGTACAGTCATCTGCCTCGGGGGGACATACATGAAATTCGAAATAATCATTTAGAAAAGGGACGATATGTTGTTCATAATCAATTGGAGATTGCGAAATCCCGTCCTTAATTAATAAATCTTGAATATTCTTCAGCTGCTGTCCACTGATGTTCTGACTCATTAATTCGTCATAATTCGTGTCCCTGCCTAATAAATACGCATTCACCGCCCATAGAAATAATCCCTCGATCCACTTCGAAAAAGAAGGATCTGTTGCCTCGGAGCCCGGAGCAGACATATATAGCATAGCTGCGCACTGAGCATCTTTGTTCCCCCCTTCGTCTCGAATAGACAGATGCGGCAAGAAGTACAGCGAAATTTTCTCTTTTCCGCTTTTCGGGAAAACCCGCTTCCAGACCAATTTATCTTCATCTTGAAATTCCGGTGCATCCAACAATAGAGCAGGACTATACCAAGGAGCGTCTTCGGGCCGATCTTCGCCCATCGTAAAGTCCATTTCAAAATGTTCATGAAACTCTTTCGTTATCTTTCCTTTAGTGAATCCGAAGTTGACTTCAATTTCCCCCGAAGCGTCCACATTGAAATCAAAAACAATATCTGAGCTTCTGTAGGCCTCCATGATTAAATTGGCGGTGGTGCTTACCTCACAATCGATTTCCGCCGTTAAGACCTCCAAATCCACTCGCCCAAAAATATTCCCCGCCAGTCCAAGCACGCCCTTGTACCAGTTAAATTTGTCGTGTTTCGAAATGTCACCAGCTGATCTAAATGTGGCGATAGCCCCCTCAAGAATGCCAATTCCAGTAATACTTAAACCCGCTTCCAGAATCCCTTGTCCGAATGACTTACCGTAACCGAGCTTTACGGCTATTCCCGCTTCAATGATGGATTCAAAGCGGCCTACATCTTCTTTAACCTCGGGGACATTGGCATATGCCGAGGTTTCATTACTCTTGCGAGAAAAGTAAATTCCTCCCCAGCCGATATACGGAGGCGCTTCAATGCAAAGAGACCGCGAAAAATCAAGGCCTGCCGGGAATCCGATATCTATCTTAAAGTCCCCGTTACGGTACAAATCGAAGGAAACCTCCGGAATGACTATTTTTACGGCTCCCATATCGGTTGAACGTTGCGCGTCGGGAAGTTGAATTGCTCCGGAAAAACGGCCTGGGGCCCCTTCTCTTTTCTCATATTGCACTTCTGCCTGCAGGCCCTTGAACGGACCAGCCATTCCATCATTATCGAGTCCGATAAAAAGCCCGTAGCGATTATGCAGATCCTGGAACAATGCGGCCAAGTGGATATAACGAAGGGGTTTAAACTTAAGCCCGGCAATCCATCCGCTGTTGGGGTCATACTTTAGATTATCCGGGAAAGAGTCACCGGCAGGTCCAAATACTTCCTCCATCTTATCAACCGTAGCTTCGACAGAGTGGGATTCATCCAGCTCATCTGAAGTAATAAACTGCCCAAGCGCTGCAAATTCTTCTTTCACGGCCTTGCACTCCTCTCTGCTTAAATATTTGTCGTTGCGTACCAACCAAGTCGCTTCTTATTTTGAGGATCTTCATAGAATCCAAAATTGAAACTGTAGTTTCTTCCGAACAAATTTACGGAAGCTTCAGTCACCATACGGTAAGTATTATTTTCACTCACCGACAATTTGAAGGCATTCGGCATGACCAAATTCAGCATTTCCTGCAATGCTATCATCCCGCGGCTGGGATCTACTCCGGGGATCTTTATCCCGCAATAGACTTCTTCATGTGCATTCCATCCAATAAGGAAGCTGCCGACTAATGCCCCTTCCGGTACCAACTTTCCCAAGGTTCCCAAATCGATGGCATATTCAAGCCCGTACCAGTTCTCATGATGATGAGAACTGCCTACACCGTCTAGTTTTATTTCCATATACCCAGCTTGCTTCCATTCATCTATGTTTTTTGCAACCATTAACTTGCGCAGGCGTAGCGGGAAATGATCACCCAGGCTATTAATGCGCTGAGCGCTTTTGTCAGGATCGAGTTCGATCTGAAACGGATCAAAGTCAAAGGTCGGTGGAGTAAAAGGATCACTTACATTAAATTCCATGGTGATTCCCAAATTATTGAACAATAAACCGTTATCGCCCTTCCCATATCCCAATATGTCCATGGCGTGAATGGGACCGATTAATTTTTCGATAAAGGACTTCCAGCCCCAGATCGAGAATCGCGATTTAATATTCTTTTTATCTGTGGCATCCGTAGTTTGAAAGCTGACCTTGATCATCTTTATAGCTTCTAAAATCGGGTGAGTACCTTTCATTTTGGCAATAGTTGCACTGTCTGTTTGAAAAACATAGGAAGGGACTCCTTCGTGCCTTTCGATAGAGCCGGTTAATGTCACAACCGGTTCTTGGGTTGGATCCCCGATAAACATCTCGGTTTCATATAACTTCCGAATGAGAAGCTGCATTTTTGACTCGAAGGTTTCGATATTGGAGTTTTCAAAACGTGCTTTTAGTTCGGTTACCTGAAATCCCAACGGTTGGCTCCCCCAAACATTGGCATCATCTTGATAGTGGATATACCCAAACCAAGAACTTAGCTTGTCCATGCTTAATCCGTCATCTTTCCATTCGACCCTGCCGCCATTCAGGCCGATGTGATGAGCCTTGAACGGTTTCTGCGGATTGATGCCGCCAAGCAATCCAATAAGCTCATTCGGCATATCTTCTTTTCTAATATCCACATTCAATGCCAATATGCCTGTCCAATCCGGTTTATGGCATAGGCGGTGAAAGGGAATAAGCTCCGGCGGCAGTCGATCCTCTTCTTCGTCCACTCGGCAATAACTTATCAGCGCATCGGAAAGCTTGTCCAGATGTTGTTTGTTAAATTGTTCCGGATTTCCCCAGAGGGCGGGTTTCTTCAGCCATTCGGCCAGCTTTCCAGGGGCATATTTCATAATTACAATGTTACGGTTATCGCGGTTCTCGGGATCTCCCGGAAGAGATTCCGGAATATTTATTTGAAACGGCCAATCCGAAATAGAGATTTTATTATTAAACTGATTCCAGTGCGTCTTGCTGTTTATGGACATCACAAGAAAGAGGCGGCTGGACAGCATAGTGTTGCGAAAAGTATTCGATAGCCCCATGAATTCAACTCTTTCCCTCTCCGGTCCAAGTTTTGACGAATCGGGATTCCTGTCATTCTGGCCAAGCACAAGAGTATCCCATGAGCCCGCCGATTCGCTGACGAGCAACCCTTGCGGAGTTGCGGACCAGCCGTTTTCCGAAGATGAATTCGCCGTACGCGTGGCGCTTGCGGACTCGGAAAAACGGTCCATGAGCCGTTTTCGGTTAGGAGCGATGGCCAACCGCTCAAAGGACAATGCCGCCTCCATATCCGGGGCATTTTCCCTCCGGATTCCTTGAAATGGGACTAGAGGCACACTATGGACCTCTTTCATCCAATCAAATAGTTTGGGCTCATGAAACCTGCTCACTCCATCCGTTAGAGGCCGATGATGGGGCTCTTCTTCTGGCTGTGAGGAATAAACGATCGGCGGCGATTCCGGCAGCCTGTTCTCGCTTGGCCTAATCGATATCCAGGCGGTAGAAGCGGAGTTCTCTAATTCGGGAACCGACAACAACTCCCCGGAATGTGCCGGATCGGCAGGCCAATAGGCAGCGCAGCCAGGCACAAACAACATACGATCGCCCGCATAAGCACCGAAAGCGGGATTGAAAATTACGGACTCGGTTCCTGTGGTGCCGCAGAGCAGATTTGTTGATTGAACGGACTTTTCAATGGATAAGGAGAAATGCCCTTGCGGAATTGTATAGGCTGTTTGTTTGTAATCGTGGGAAAATACCAGTAAGGCGCTGTCTGCCAAGGGGCGAGGCTCCTCGGATATGGATTGATTGTCAAACTCAAGTTGCGGAAGAAGCATGATCTTATGCCCGAAAGAGGTGCGGAAGTGACTGGGTAACAGGGGGATTATTGAATCTTTCGTACGATCAAATGCCATGTATGAGCGAAGGCCGGCATGCGGAGTCCGAGCAAATTCACGGTTATACGGGTCGGTCGGATCCAAGGATACGCGGAATAATAATTTCAATCCCGGCGTCGGCTCAAATACGGGATAGAACTGCTCGGGGACGGTTGGGGTTGGTTGATCCTTTTTGAGATAAAAGTATTTCAAACCTAAGTTAAACTTGCTATTCAATTCTTCCGACGCAATTTCGACGGTAAACCGGAACGTTCCTCCATCTTTGCCGCCAAAGGGTAACAGTACAGCAGCACTTTGGATAAGCGGTTGCTCGTCTAGTTCTTCCATAAATCTAATATTTTTCGATTCCCTGTTAAATACAAACTCGAGTTGTTCTTTATCCGAATTAAATTTCACCGCTGTGTTGCGGTCGATGATAAATGATATGCTCTCTCCTAAAGATACATCATAATCCTTAGCCGATAGATAATCCGACGGCCTATTGGGTTTTAATCTTACAATAGGTCTTTGTATGGAGCCATCGGGG
Source organism: Paenibacillus massiliensis 2301065 = DSM 16942 (assembly GCF_000377505.1). GTDB lineage: Bacteria > Bacillota > Bacilli > Paenibacillales > Paenibacillaceae > Paenibacillus > Paenibacillus massiliensis. The sequence goes on from NZ_KB898187.1 coordinate 288,348, forward strand.
TTGAGCCATATCAGCCAGGTTTGGTCATGTTGATCTCCCAACAGCTTTATAGCCTCGTTCAGATCAGCATAATCCGGCTTCGAAACAGCAAACACGAAGATGCCCTTGTTATTCCAGGCGTCGCCTAAAGACAAGGAATTCGATTGAAGTGTTCCTCTTGGCCGGAATCCCCGCCATCCTACCGTATCCATTTCTGCGGCAGCATAGAAGCTGTAAGTCTGATCCGTGGGCAAGTAATGTAGAGCGGATTTCATGGAATGTCACCCCTGTATGTGTAAACTTCTTGTTGTTCTATGGGCATTCATTGCCTTCATGAGTCCAGCTTGCTAATATCCGTGGCTGGATGTTATGCCAGATATTATTAATCATAAACATTCCGTCTATGCATAGTTTGCCGCAAACATGAAATTGAGGGATAAACAAGTCAATACTTTTTATCCAGACTTGCTGGACCGTGCTTTTGGAGTGGATTCCGTTTACCGGGCACAGAAGGACATCATTTTCTTCAATATTTTGATTGTACAGGATCAAAGGATCTTCATTTCTGGAACCTTGCTTGTAGTCCCTCACCATCCAAGTATTAGTGGACAAATCCGAGAAGAAGACTTCGGCAACATTTAAAAAACCTCCCGGCACGTTTTGATGAATATCGACTGAAATTTTGAGCGGCCCGCATTCATGCGTGCGTCCTATATTTTTTGGAATACCTGCTGTATTTGGACAATCAGGTGTAAATCCTATCCATTCTGCGATTAAATATGTCAACGATTGAGGAGATCTCCCGAAATGGTCGGTCAAAATCCCCTGTACAAACACTTTGCCGTTGGTCTTCCCCACATCAGGAACATAACTGATACGCACCCGGAAAGTCTGAGGGCAATCCCGTAATCCGGAAACGAAACATGCGTCCTGTTCCAATTTATCTTGATCCAACAAAACGCGGGTTTCGGACGTTCCCTGCACAATCATAAACGAGGATTTCTTGCGAAACTGAACTTTGATTAAATCGATCTCGTAACCTCCCAAAGAATACAGATATACGATAGCCTCTATTTCATGATCGCCTTTACCTATTACGGTGTGGCAGATTAGAGGATCTTTACACGGAGGAATTTGTCTTGGATTCGTAAGTTCTTTATTCATAGGGGACCTCTCTTTCGCACTTTACGCATTGTTTCGATCTTATTTATATGCTAAAAGAGCCCATTTGGTACGTGTACAAGCTAATAGTTTCTAATAATCTAACAGGGACTAAGAAACGTTTTTCAATTGGCCCGATTCATCGGATTCATTCATCGGAACCTTTTTGTCTCGCTGCATATATTTGATAATTAACAAATATTTGAATGAGAAAGCTCGGAGAATCATAAGTTTTATCTTGAGGTTGTATTTCCTGCTCGTTAGTATTCTGTTAATTATGACTAACACTATAAAAAGATTGTAGTTTTTATCAAATTGACTCCGACCTATTCATAGCTCCTTCGGTCTCTTCAGAAGCTAACACGATACTCGCGTAAAACCAGCTTGATCTAGCCATAAAATCCCGCCTACGGTATGGACTAACGCCAAACCGCCGAATACAAGGGGACATTTGTGTCAATCTCCAGGTAAAAGGGGAGAATTGTGTCGTAAAAAAATGACACAATTCTCCCCTCATAAACAAAAAGAACCCTTATAAAATAAGGATTTCTTAAAAGGGTACTTTTGTGTCAATCTACATTTTTGATCATTGATATTAATCTCACAAGCGTTTCTTAAAAAAATGAATATTTCTTCCTTCCCAGTTTTAATCCACATATCAAATACAGTTTCGATAATCTCACCGGCAACTGATACAACGATTTTTTTTGGCCTCTCGCAGTAATATTCTACGCTAAGATCCGTTTCAACCATTACCCAGTTGTCATATTGTAGTGGGCTGTAGAGTCTAATTTCTCTTTTTAATCTTCGGCTAAAAGCGAAAAATCTGTTCCGACCCATTTCATTGTTTATTTCCTTAATAGGCGAATACACCCGAATACACCCCAATACTTTTTAACTTTCATTTATAGGATTTCGTCACAAACCAATGTTTTCCTTTGACGAAAAAACACTGTTTTTATCGAATGCTGGATTAATTTTAGTATCAATTGAGGATTAAATTACAAGAGGACATTACTTCATATAGATGCAAGAAATTATTCTCCATTCACAGGGATATTCTCGTGTCAATATCCAATTATAGTGGTAAAATGGTGTCACTAAACAATGACACCATTTTACCACTATAATTAAAAAGAACCCTTATAGAATAAGGATTCTCAGAAGGGGAGTTTTGTGTCAATCTACACTTTTGTACATTGACATAAAGTTCCCTACTAAAATGACACAAAGTTCCCTACTTGATCGAAATATTTCCCTGATTTCTTTAATTAACAAGCAAATTTGGAACTTGATCTGTATTTCTTCATCATTTTTCTAGCCTGGTAGGCAACTTTATGTCACGCTCTCCACATTATTTATCCATGTTGTTTACAGCGTTCCTCATTTGATCATCTGTTAAGTGCGTATAAATCATTGTAGTTTGTATTGAAGAATGCCCTAATTGATTTTTTAATTTTGGGACATCATTACGGAGCTCGGACAAAACTTGGGAGATTCGTCGCGTTGACTTATTAGCGATTCCTCTTTATAATTCGGACATCGAGAGCCAAGGCAGATCATCCTTGAGACGAATGCTAATACGATGTCTAATTCATGGATCTGGGTCTCTTTAAACAAACTCAAATGTGAAAGTTGTGAAGGAATTATGAGTAAACAGAAAGTATACTACGGTAAAGAGATCGAAGTGATGTTTAATTCTGAGGTATGCATTCATTCCGGTATTTGCGTAAAGGGTCTTCCTGGTGTTTTCGATTTGAGCAAGCGTCCTTGGGTTAATCCCGATGGCGATACGTCAGAGGCCATTGCCCAGCACATTGACACATGTCCAAGTGGAGCGCTGACGTATAGACGCCTGGACGATGAATATTCAACAAGGAAAGAGGAATGAAGCATGCATAGCGTAGAACATGAAACGGCTAACAAACGATTTCTTATTCAAGATAACGGCGACATTGCTGCGGTGATGACCTATGTAATCTCAAGTCCGGAGCTTTACATTATTGATCACACATTGGTCGAAAATGCTTACCGGGGACAAGGACTTGGTGATAAGCTTCTCAAAGCCATGGTGGAATACGCACGGGAAAACGGTATTAAGATTTTACCCTTATGCCCGTTCGCCAAGGGACGTTTCGATCGTATTCCCGAATACGCGGATGTTCTCAATAAATAACAACAATCTAATTAGGGTAGTAATAAGAAAAAAGAGCCTGAGAGTACGAGACTTCATCGTCCCCTTCTGGCTCTTTTTAAGTTTCTGCTCAAAAATAGCGACCCTGGCTCTAGTTATATTCAATAAGAAAGTTACTGTATACGATCTATCAAACTTTTTCCTTCAGTTGTTCAACATTTTTGTTTAATTGCGCTAATATTTTTCTAAGCACAGTTAGCTCCGCATCATTAATTTCAGTTAATAGCTCCTTGGCAAAATACTCTTTTTCCTTTTGTGAGGATTCAATCAATTTTCTTCCTTCATCCGTTAATTGGACTAAAATGATACGATTATCTCCATCTTTTTTTCTTCGCGATACGATCTTATTGTCCTCGAGCTGTTTGAGATGTCTGGCGACAGCTGCCTTATCAAGCGTCACTTTCTTTTGTAAGTCACCTTGACTTATTTCAATCTCTTGATATATTAATGCGAGTATTTCAAAGCGAGATTGGCTGATGCTGATGTATGCATCAAATGTAGTATTTATGGCGTTGTTTACACGGTACATTTCGTATAACAACTTCGACTCCTGTGACCAATCTTTGCTCAAAACCATCACATCTTTCGTATTAATATTGGACTGCAATCTACTTGCAATGTATTAGACAATATACAATTTATTTTCTTTTTTTACAAGTACGCTGTCCTACACCACTGCAAAAACATGTTTTTATTTCGCTGGGGCGACCTTCCTTCTCATTCCAAGCCTAAAAGCCCTCTCTCAAGTAGAAAGAGGGCTTCCAAAAATATTACTTAGTACACGGACAGCGTACCGTCATAGTTAATCACTTGTCCATTGTGGTTCTCATCATCCAAAACAAAATTAACGATTAATTCCGCTGCTTGAGCAGGTGTCTTTACAAAATCTCCTGTCATATTTCCGTTCAAATCTGTTGTAACTGCTCCAGGCATCACTGTGAAAATCTCCACAGGAATATTCTCCTTCTCAAAACTCATTCCCCAAGACTTGGTCATGATATTCAAAGGAGCTTTGGATGTTGTATAGGCAAATGCATTGAAGTATGGTAACGGCTCAATAGGTATACTGATATTTTGAATAATGCCCTTATTGGCAATCAGTAGCGGGAGCAAGCCTTTTGAGAGTGCAAAAGGACCGATGAAGTTAACTTCATGAGTGGCTTGAAGTTCCTCTACAGTAAATTCCCATCCAACCTTATGCATATCGCCTGGAATACCGGCATTGTTCACCAGTAGCGATAAATCTGTGTAATTCTGCGTAATCGTTGCTACTGCATTCTCAATACTGTGTAAATCAGCTACGTCTAACAATAGCAAATGTGCATCACCAAAAGCTCGAAGTGAAGCTACTGCCGTATCTCCTCGCTCCTGATCACGTGCCCCAACTAAAACACGATATCCTGCTTCTAACAACTTTTTTGCGATCTCATATCCAATCCCTTTATTCGCACCCGTTACTAATGCTGTCTTTGTCATCTATGTTTCTCCTTTGCTACGGGCAATCTTAAATTCACTGCTCCGTAAGTTTTCTTCAATAACGTTGATATATCAACGTTGATTAATCAACAGTTTATGATAAATCATCTTTTATGGCAAGCTTTTTTTATAAAGTAAGTAAGCTGGTCAGTACATGAATAAAGGCAACCAATCATGTAGATCGGCTGCCTCCTTATTTAGATGATTGCTTTAAATATTATTTTACCTATAGAGTCTATCATAATTCCTTGAGAAGGCTCTTTTCTAGTAATCCATTTTTTTATCCTCACCCCAGCCCAGCCGCCGTCACGGTTTTAACTGTTTAATGTGGATGACAAGATTTGATAGAAACGTTCCTTATCTACTTCTCGTGAAATTTCCACGTTTCCATGTTGAGCCGGTTGAAATGAAGTGCCTCCCATAAAGGCTTCCTCACGGGTTTCAACGCGAACAAAACCTTTTTCAAATTGACAAACATCAGGATGAAAAATACAAACCGCCGCCAATGGGTCATGTAATGTCAACTTATTCGAACTTTCAAGCCACGAATTGCCAAAACTAAATACGGCTTTCATCAAATCGGAATTCGCAAGTAATAGCTCTCCCGCCTTGGCTGCCTCTATGGTTAATTTGTCTGTGATTTCAAGCGTAATGGCCCGGTTGATCGCTACTTTGGAAGCAAAAACAATGTGGGATGCGAGCGGGTCAGCCCATGAGTTCCAATTGTAGTAGGCTTCCGGCAACTCCTCTTGACCAAAATATCCATTCATCATATAGAGTCCATTTAACAGGTACGGGGCGTCCGGATATGTGTTAAACAGCGTTGCAATATTGGTCATGTTTCCAATACCGAGTAACACAATCTCATGTGGATTAGCCCTGATCAACTCATACATAAATGCAGGCGCATCCGATTTTTCATAGACATCATGTTCCCAGTTTGGCAATGCTGTCGCACCGTCCGGGGTCGGATATACAGGAACAGGCTGCAACGTTGTATCCAACCCCGCAACAATCGGAATATCCCTTTTAACGGTTTTACAGATGGCACTGGCAATGGCCGCCCGCTTCTCCGGTTCTCCACACACCGTTGTAATGCCAACTAAGTTACACTGCGGCTCTTTTAATAAATAGGCCAGACAAAGGGCATCGTCAATATCGCCGCCAATATCGGTATCAAGCAGTATTTTCTTCATGTATGGATCCTCCTGTATTAGCAATTAGCCCGATCTGTCCCATAGCATTGAAAGCAAAAAGCCGCTAAATAGCGACTTTCCGTGGGAACATGTAACTGGCCCTAGACCATGGGTGTCTTACGATTAAAGGACTCCATAGTCAATTTCCATAAACTGTGTAACTTCCTTCTCCCACCGCTCGGATACAAATTCAATGTGCATAGGATGTACGTTATACATTTCATAATCTTCTTTACTGTTAAATACCATAGAAAATCCAAAATCAAAATGATTCTTGGGACTGATTTCACGAAACACCTGGAAATTGTTCACCGTAGGTATGCTACTTAACATGGTTTTACCATCATGCAGGAACTGTGCTTCTTCAGCTGAGCCCTTCTCGTGTTGAAGTGAAAATACAACAGAATGGATGATTTGCTCTTTTCCCATTGATATCGCTCCTTTAGTCATTAATATTGTAGTGATGGGCAATACGTGAATTGGAAATCCGCCTCCATCATCCACATAATCATATGAATCTACTTGAAAAACCTCGGTTAACGTCTTATTATGCTCTTTCAAACTGAAATGAAGCTTTAAAGTGCTGCTATGAAAGCGATACACCGTATTTGTCTTCCTTCTTAGCCATTCGGCGTGATCCGGGGTCTTTCCTTCTAAGGCTGCATGGAAAATTTGCTGCCTCCCTTTGGACATATCTACTGCAATTTATTAATGTATTCTAAATATTCATATAGTGAGATTGCGACCAACCTCGGATTTTGCTCCCAAAGTCATTTCGGCAAACACTTCAAATTAATCACTCAACTTACACCTAAGCAATTTCGCGATAAATATGGAATAAGAGATTATATTCAATAAGCACAACCAGGTTAGGAGCCTACTTGTGCTTATTATATATATCCAGTTTAGCTTGCACTTCTAAACCGATCGTTTTATACTATACCAAATGAAACGGAAGGCGAGGAGATTTTATTGAGTACAATCACTCCCCCATTTACCCGCGAATCCGCAATTCATAAAATCCAGATGGCGTATGGGAATGAGAATTGTGAGGTTGCTGCCGGTAGTCTGATGAAGCGTAGGCTCGCTTCGATCAATGATATGCCGATTAGCGAAGACGAACGTAAAATTCATTGGCCGCTCGGTCGGCGTCGGGATGATCATCCTGGTCTTACCGATCTGGGCCTATGACTCGTACTGTATTCGAAAGGGCCGATGTTATTCCTATGGTTGCTGAGGTATTTCGCGAGCTTGGTTACGAGGGTGCATCCATGAGTAAAATTACAGCCCGCACACGTCTTTCAAAAGGAAGCCTGTATCATTTCTTTCCTGGGGGGAAAGATGAAATGGCCGCTGAGATTCTCGCGCACATTGATCAATGGTTCACAGGCCACATATTTGAGCCGCTTGAACGGGACGAGCCCCGTGAAGCTATCCAGAACATGTGGCGAGAGGTCAATGCTTATTTTCAGTCAGGTCAACGAATATGTCTTGTTGGTGCTTTTGCTCTTGACGAGACACGAGACCGATTCGCTTCCATCATTCGGCAGTATTTTAAAAGATGGGTCGATGCCTTATGTGCCGCAATTGTTCGAATAGGAGCATCTATGGAGGCTGCTATCAAAATCTCCGAAGATACGGTTGGCAGTATTCAGGGGGGATTAATACTTAGTCGAGCACTCCATGATCCGACCGTTTTTGAACGTACATTAGCAGGAATCACCGAGCGAGTAACGATATTTATAGAGGAGATTTGAACAAAAGCAGCCGACGACTGGCTGCCAACAGTGATTGTGCTACCGCTTGTTCTTCGTGTCAGCAGGTATCCCAATAAATCCAGTAAGCCGAATCCCTCCCCCATTGCCGCCACCAACTGGGGGAGCAGGATTTCGAGAGGCCACCATTCAAGGGATTACGTATCAAGCCGACCTCTACCGTGGAACGGTCTATTTGCATTTTACTGACAAATACCCCCTTACACCGTCAATTCTTATGAAGAACAGATGCATCATGTTCAGAGGTCACCATGTAGCTTGCGATTTCTTGTATTACTTGTTCACACGAGCTAATCTCTTTGATTCCCCCTGCTGATGGAGAAACACTAATAGTGCCATGATCTAAGTTCCCCAAAAGAAGAGCCTCTTTATACCCGTTTTTATGGTAAGGAATCGCCTCTTCAGCCTTCCCTTCCTGGATTAAGCGATAAGCCATTATTCCAGCTGGTGTTGGAATAGTTCTTTCGTGTGCTCCCGCGAGCTCAATCATTTCTTCACTTTTTACTCCGATGATGGCTTTCTTTGCAGCAGCACTAGCCGGATTTTCTACAGTCGCTATGAGGAAGCAATCAATGTCTTTTATAATAATGGAGACCTCTATGTTTTAGAAGAAGGCAATAATAATGGACATAGTCGCATGTTTAGTACTAATAGATGTTTAAGGAAGGACAGAATGTATGACGCGAATATGCAAGGATGGATTTCACGGAAGTTTAAGGAACATCATCCTATGATTTTTGGGATGGCTTACACACAGAACGTGCTTTCAGGACGCTGGAAATTTCTTATTATATGGTTTTTGAAGAATCAAAAACGACGGTTCCATGAGATTAAATCATTTCTCAGTAGTATTTCTCAGGGATCTTTGACCAAACAGTTAAGAGAATTAGAGGAGAACGGTTTTATTGTAAGGGAAGTATTTCCTGAGGTTCCGCCACGAGTAGAATATTCCCTGTCTGAGAAAGGACGCGACTTCTTACCTATTTTAGAGATGATGGAGAAGTTTGGAGAGAAGCATGGAGAAATACAAAATATAAATAATACTAAAATCAGTAGTACTACTGATGAAATCTAATGTGAATTTTGTGTATGTACACCTCTAATCTGTCATCGCGCTGTTCCTGTCCATTGCAGAAATCGGTACAAGTTCGTGAGTCTACTCGGAATATGAATTTATACCGAAAACATAAAAAAAGCCGCTACCATAGCGACTTCAATGAGAATATGTACTTGTCCCTCGACAATTCACCCGCAATTGCTCTGTAGCTTGTTTAATCCCTTTAACAGAATGGTTGTTTTTTGAATATCTCCGCCACGATCAATATATGCAGACCATTTAGGGAACACCTCTTTGAAGAATTCATTTCCTAAATCAGTTAAATCAGAGCTTCGTAGTACCAAATCGTCCCTGAGCGAACCATCTTCTTGGAAAGGTTCTATAACAATTAACTTGTGCTCCACTAAAAAATTCATTAGTACCGTTGTCATGGAATGAACTTGCTGTTGATAAGACAAGCTTTTGCTTCTTTTTAACATCGTCGGATAACTATATCTTAATATACTCACGCTTATCACCTCGGATTCCACCTACTCGCTATGACTATTCTAACGGATACGTAAATTTCCAGTCAAATGAGGAGCAGACAAAATATGACCTCTTCCAGCAGAGCGTGAAGACGTATCTGATGGTTAATTAGTGGTGGGGCATCCAATCCATGCGTATACGCCGGAAGAAATGGTTCTTTCCATCGGAAGATAATGAAGATAAGTATAGTTCTATCTGTGCTATAATGTAAAAATTAGGTTGTCCTCTAACGAAAATCGTAATTCCAATTAGTCTAGACATTTAGGGGGAGAAATGAATGGATTTAGGATTGAAAGATAAAATAGCACTAATTACAGGTGGCAGCAAAGGGATCGGATTAGAGACAGCAATTATTCTAGCAGCGGAAGGCGCAATGGTGGCAATTGTAGCCCGCAACGAAGCTCCTCTTCAAGTCGCGGCGCAGTGTATTAAGGAGACTACAGGGGCAGATGCGCTAGTCATCACTGCAGATATTTCAATAGAAGCAGAGGTACGACGTGCGGTGGAGCAGACTGTAGAACATTTCGGTGGACTAGATATTTTGGTTAACAATGCTGGAACCGCAGCAGCTAATCGCTTTGAAGAGGTCAGCACCGAAAGCTGGACTTCAGATTTGGATTTGAAATTGTTCGGAGCAGTACATAGTTCTAAGGCGGCCGTTCCTCATATGCGTCAAAGAGGCGGTGGTTCCATCCTTAATGTGACGGCGACGGCAGGTAAGGCACCATCTGCGTCGTCTTTGCCAACATCAGTCAGCCGTGCCGCAGGACTTGCCCTCACGAAGGCCATGAGCAAGGACCTCGCCAAGGACAATATTCGGGTTAATGCCGTGTGTATCGGTCTCATTCGTAGCGATCAGATTGAGCGGAAGTGGAAGGCATCAGCACCAGAACAAAGCTGGGAGGAGTTCGCTTCCGACCCGAGTCATGGCATCCCACTCCAGCGAATTGGTCAGACAGACGAGGCGGCAAAAGTGATTGCTTTTCTTGTGTCAGGAGCAGCCTCCTATGTAACAGGAACTGCCGTGAACATAGACGGTGGTACATCCCCCGTATTATAAAAAACGATGATGTAGTTATATATTTTAAACGCGAAGGACATCTGTTGCAAAATTACATGTCAAAAGGAAATTGGGTAGATGAGTATCAGTATGCGGTCCTCCAGTCAGTATGGTTAACTAGACATCGTTGATCGTAACACACATAAGCAGCCTGCCAGCAGGCTGCTTGAGCCACATTCCTTCAATCTGGTTCTATGATTGCAAGTTCTCATCCTTTCCAATCAACAGGTGTGCTGGTCCGTTTAAATCATGATATGTCTTCGTTCCATACCAGCTACTGCACCGCCAACCCGGACCTGTTTGATTTCACCGCGATCGCCCAGGAGCAATCCTGCTTTGATTTCGGAAGGGCAATCCATCGAATACCCCTGCCTGAAGGTGACCTGCTCCACCTCCCCCATAGATCGCTGACCATGGCGGAACAAATAGCTGAGCAAGGCACCGTTGGATGTTCCTGTCGCGCTCTCCTCAGGAATATCATAAAGTGGAGCAAAATTTCTACATTCTGCCACAGCATGGTCTGGCGTATCTATCGTGAACAGATGATATCCAACCACATCATATTTTTCGCTAATGGCGGTTATGGCGTCAAAATTTGGCTGAACCTCATTCAAGAGCTTCCTGGTGCGGATCGGGATTAAAATGTCCCGCAGCCCCGTCGAGACAATCTGGATGGGCAACTCGCTTCTCAGAACCTCAGGCTCTATCCCCAAGGATGGTGCGATTTCCTCACAGGCTATCTTTTCATGAAATTGTGGTAAAGCCTGTGCTAAGTAAACAAGACCTTCAGAGCTAATATCCACCTCCAAAATTCCTGCTTTGGTTTCAATCGTATAGGAGGCTCCTGCTTTAGCCAGGCCCAGCGAATGCATGAGTCCAAATGCAGCAATCGTGGCGTGCCCACACAGATCAACCTCGTTGACGGGGGTGAAATAGCGGATTTTGTAATTCGCTATCATGGATTTCTCCACAAAGGCTGTCTCGGAGTAGCCCAATTCCTTCGCTATGAGCTGCATTTCAGCAGCATCCAGTGAAAGGCTATCGTCCAAGACTACGCCTGCAGGATTACCGCCACGCTCACCTTTCACAAACGCATGTAACGTATACACTTCCACATTCATATTCCGCTCTTCCCCTTCTTCAATCCAATAAAACCACATGTATTATTGCACGTATCAATATACCATGCTCCACAGAAATATGAACTCATGGGTATTCTTTTTTTCTTTCATGTTGAAATTGGATAAGCAACTCCGCCTCCAACGCATCCCAGCTCGGGGTAGGCACATCCGACTTGGCTCTCTCCTCAGTAAATGCCTCAATCAGTGCCTTGAGCTCTACTGCCGTCCCATCAATCAATCGGCTCACCGGGAGCGCGAAGAAAAGCTTCATGGCCCAGCGGGTTAAGCGTGGATGGCGCGTAATCCAAGATGCTTGCGCCACTGGGGTCAGCGGATACCCTAATGAAACCAGTACGCGGAAGCCCTCCCCCATCGCGGCCACCAACTGACGCATTCGCTTGTCGTCCCGGACAATCTGTTTCATCTGGAAGCGATGGAACAGAATGACCATGTTCATAGGCACGACCAACACCATGTGATTTTTCAGCCAGGCATCGATCTGATGATGATGGTTGAGCTTGTACTTGGTTCGCATGAATGCCTGCTCCAGCAGGGAGTCGAAGGGAATAGCCCCGTTTAATCCCCCGATGACCATCTGCCCGTGGCCGGCACGTATGCAAATGGCTTGCCCGTTCGCACGTGTACCCCCGGTAGTCTGGAATCCAAATGCGACCTGCTTGGGAGAGCGCCCAGATTTGCTCAGATAGTCCTGCATAGCATAAGTATCCATATTGTTGCCGACTAGTACGATATGACGGCTATCGTTGTCTGCGAGGATCGGCAGCACAGCCTCGAAATCTGAAAATTTCATGGTGACGAAGATCAGGTCATACGCGTCACCTGGCTCCAGTGTTCGAATCACACGAACCGGATCGACGGTTGTCTTGCGCTGAAGGTAATGTCGGATGACCAGTCCAGACTGTTCTAGTTCCTCTGCTCGTTTTCTTCTTGCCAACACGGTCACGTCATGCCCACCCCGTATGAGGACATGCGCCAGATAGCTTCCTTGCACACCTGCACCGTACACGAGTATATTCAATTACATCCTCTCCTCCTACAATTAACAGTTGTTGAATATCTAACATCTGTGTACTACAATCAAGGTATCATTCGAATGGATGCAAGCGCAATGGCTAATAACATTCGCTTTTGTTGAGAAATGAACAACGGATGCTGGATGTGTTCAAGAAAGAGGGGAAGATTATGGATCGACGTATTATGCGATCAAGACAAATGATTATGCAAGCGTTCATAGGGCTGCTGGGGGAGCAGGATTTTGAGAGGATTACCATTCAGGGGATTGCGGATCGGGCCAATGTCAACCGCGGAACGGTCTATTTGCATTTTACAGACAAATATGACCTCCTGGAACAGAGTGTGGAGACGTATCTGATGATGCTTGCTGACAGCTGCGTACCGGATGAAGAGGCAGACACTTTACTGTCCCAGGATCTGCTGATTCGTACGTTCACGTATCTGAAGGAGCATGCAGCAATCTATAGCGTTTTGATCACTAACAAAGGCATTCCGGCTTTCAGACACCGCATGACACAGATGATAGAAACGAATATAACCGTGGTGGTGAACCATATGGAACTGCGTACCGATATCCAAAGAGATGTGCTGGCACAATTCTTATCCGTTTCTATCACGGGGTTGATTGAGTGGTGGATCGTCCAATCCATGCCATATACCCCAGAAGAAATGGTCGAACAGATGACCAAGATTCTGGAGGCCAGACTGCAGCTATGGTGAACCCTTATCTGAGCCAGACATCTTTGGTTTTGAACTCAACATTTAGCTATGCATCGAAATCGGTAATCGAAGCCAGTCCTTGTCCATTTCGGCAATTAGCCTGTTTGATATCAACTAGATTCATATGTTATCTCTAAATCCTTGTTAAGGAAATAGAGTTAAAGACTGCTTTCGTCTGCCTCATCGAATTTCAATTCTCCATCCCTTCAATTGCTCTGACCCATAAGTAAGGGAATATTTTTGAATGAGCTGCTGTATGGTTACTATCTGTTCTGAAATAGCTTCACTACTCGCTTTCACAATAAATACAGGATGAATATCGTTTTCGCTTAATATTTTTATAATCAATGTCAGAATTTTAATATCACTGTTTAGAGGATCGGATATTTCATCAAATCCAAAAACTTTGTATGGACTTATATTATTAACCTGAAGAATCATCTTAAGATACTTATGTGAGTTGTTTTTGACTAATTCAGGTATTTTTATCAAATACGGAGAAGTTGAATTTTGATCATAGGGTCCAAATATATCGAGGTTAATCCATTTGTTTTGTTCACTGCCAATGGTTTCGTGACTGTAAAATAACCCAGGATGCCTTGGAAGAACAAATGCTGGATCGATTATTTCCCTGCAGTATTCTCGCATCTCATGCTTTTTCTTATTTTCTTTGCGAAATTCTTTCGGTCCCTCTGGGAAAATTTTATTGAATTTTTGATAAAAATATCTAGGAGAAGAAAAACCACTCTCGATTGATATTTCAACTAGACTTTTGTCTGTAGTTAATAATAGTTTTATAGCGTGCTCAATTCTTAAGTAATGAAGTAAATTTTGCAGCGTATCTCCTATTAACAATTTAAATTGTGATGATAAATAATCTAAATTTAAATACTCCTCTGTAATTTTAGCAATATCATTTAAAGATGCCTTGTTGGTGTAGACCCTGCTATTAAATAAATATTCATATAGTTTCTCCATCCGTTGCAGCTTGGTTGGGTTTCCTTCGAAAATTCTTTTGACATTAAAATTTGTAGTGAGTAGATCCAACAGTTGTTCTGTTATGTTCATTAGAGCTAAGAAGCGGATCTCACTCTTGTTTACAATTGGCGATATTAACGTGCAAATTGTTTCATTCATTTCTTTTATTCGTCCTAACCCTAGATAGGTGCCAGGGCTAAATTCATGCGCAAACCAGATTTTTGATATATCCGGGCAATACTCTTTTGCGAATTCAGCATCTATATTTATTTGGAGTACTAAATTATTTTCATTAGTCTGAAATAGACGGTGAACTTGATTGATATTGAAAATTTCTATTGCACCGACCCCTAATTTCCTGCCTTCGTCTGCAATTGCAACATGAATGCTACCTTCCAATACAATCACGACTTCAATGGAATTATCCCACCGAAACGGTTCATCTTTGACTCTTAGAAGCTGCGCTTTTAAGGGAGTATTTTGGGCCAAAAAACGTCTGCTACTCATCTTTTATTTCCTCCTCTCAATTCAAATATTAATAAGCAGCAAATAAATGAGTCTAAGAAATGTACCAACAACTCAAAGAAATGTGAATTGTTCACTCGTCTTCATTTGAGGAAAATGAAATACAGAACAACAATGAAATTTAAAATCAAGAATTGGGGGAGAAATCATTGAATCAAATTGAAATCACATCGAAGCTTAATCCACAACAACAAGAACAAGTTGCAAATTTATTTTACGAAGCTTTTCCATTGAAAGTAAAACATCTATGGTTTTATGCAAAAACTAGAGAGCAGGCAGTTGAGCTATTATCTCAATCTATTCAATTTGAACAAGGTATATATGCCATAAGAAATGAAGAAGTAATTGGATTTCTAGGATACAATATAGGAAAAAAAGCCTTTACACCTGCGAATTATACCGCTTTTCGGAATGTTTACCCTCCATTCATAGCGATTTGGCGATTTTTATTTTACACGTTTTATTTAAGGTTCCATTTATACAAAGAAAATATATTGCATATTGACCCTATTGCTGTGTCTGTAAAAGCTCGTGGCAATGGAATAGGGAAGTTGCTATTAAACAAGATAGAGCAACTCGCAAAAGATATGCAAATCACTAAAATAAATCTAGAGGTTGTTGATACTAATCCGTCAGCACAAAAATTATATGAACGTTTCGGTTATATTATCAAAAAAGAACTTAAGTCCAGCTCATTTACTGTAAAAGCTGGTTTCAAAAAGGTGATATTTATGCAAAAATGTTTAGAGTTCACTACCACGACCTAATCTGCACGTTACTTGAACAAAAGCAGCTGATCATGTTAATCAGCTGCTTTCTTCCTTTCTAACAATTAAGAATATAAAGAGCTCCCAAAATCAGAAAATGGAATGCGATGCGCATATGTACTTCGACATTTCACTTTTTAATTGTGCGAACACCGCAAGATCAATGTACCTGCCTTTCTCAAACTCATGCTGACGAAGTACACCTTCCTGTTGAAAACCAAGCTTGTGCAGCAGACGAATGGATGCCTCATTCTCCGGTTCAACCTTTGCTTCGATCTTGTTCAACTGCATGCGCATGAATCCAAAATGCAGTACAGCACGAGCCACTTCCGCCATAACGCCGCGGCCCCAGTAGTCGGAATGCAGATCGTATCCGACCTCTGCACGGTTATGTACATTTTCATAATTCAGAAACCCACACGTTCCAATTACACGACAGGACTCACGGTCTTCAATCATCCAGCGCAGACCCGTATGTTCTTTGAAAATCTTCGCATACCAGCTCATCTCTCCCCTAGCATCCTCTTCAGATTCGAAGGGAGTAAACGGCATATACTGCACCACGGCTTCATCCGAATATAATGCCAATAGATCCTGACTGTCCTTGTCCTCGGGTGCCCGGAGAATGAATCGTTCGGTCTGGATTAATGGAAATAAATCAAATGCAAATGGATCACTCATGCTCGGTCTCCTCTGTTTTATAGTTACTTGGTTCATTCACAACGATGCGTGAAACGATATCCTGAGTTATTTTACTACGTTAACCTGATTTAACCAAGGTGCTGGCCTGTTCCCCTAAAGTGAAAAAAGCCGCCATAATAGCGACTTTTAATGGGAATGAAGAATACGTGTATAAAGTACCCTTTCAAATGGATACAGCCTTTCTCCACCCGCCAAGATGTGTAATATCCACCGCAGTCTCTATAGCTGAGGCCTCACAAATGAAGCCCGACACCACCCTCCCGTCTTGCAGCAAAATCTTACCCATCCCTAGCGGAGCTGGAATGGCTGCTGTAAATACACCAAAGGAGGTAACGGGCATGCTCCATAGCTCCAGATCAATAGCTGCACCATCTTCCAATGCATGAACCAGACCTGGCTTTGCTGGATTCGTATTCAGTTGGTATAGGCGATATGCGGGAGCTGTGCGGGCTTCCTCCACAAAAGTAGCTCCCAGGCCCGTCATCTGAGCTTCCAGTAACATGCCTCTCATATGCAGGCCACAGACAGCGACCAGGATGTGATCTTGGTACTGCTGGGCCATTTTAGCTGCTTCAACCATGGAGGCTTCCTGATCAGGTAATGTGAAGAGAGTTATTCCAAAAGGCGTGTTCTCCGCTACCTCCCCTGCGGGAATCGCGATCGCACTCAAATCGAGCAAATTGCAATGATTCGTGTATAGTCCCATCTGACTATTCGTATGAATGGGGTCCTTCTGGACCTGTTCTCTCGTCCATGTTCCCCCACAAGTAGGCATCACCAAAATGGCCTCTTGCAGCAATTCTTTTGTGCTGCGCTGAATTTCAGCCAATCGGTGCTGTGCACGAAATAATGCAGCAGCTGTATGCATCTCCTTGCTGCCTGTTCGAAGGATATTCTCCGTTACAGGTAACAGTGCGCCAGGATGCAACTCGACGAATGATTCCAGGTCAGCCCATCGTTCAGCTACAAGTGGTCCTTCGTACAGAAGTGTTGCGGCTTCTTGCAGTAGAGAGATATCAACCTCCTCAACATATAAACCTGACTGCAGTAATGTGTGTTTGACCGTGTGCCAAGCCGCCTCGTACTCTTTTGCAAATGGACCATAGAATGTTAGCTCTCCCTTGGGTAGCAACCACTTGGCAGGTGCGCGAGATGGACCCACAGGGCGCGATCTTGAGAAAGCATCTTCAGCATGTGGTCCTCGCACGATCCGGTCCACGGAAACAGCGTCTTCCAGCTCATAAGCAAATACGGTGATGCAGTCAATGCTACGGCATGCAGGTACTAGGCCCGTGGATGGCCATGCGCCTACAGCAGGCTTATAGCCAACGAGGCCATGCAACGCTGCCGGAATCCGGCCCGAACCGGCTGTATCCGTGCCAAGTGAGAAGGCCGCTTGACCAAGTGCTACCGCTACCGCCGAACCAGAGCTTGAACCTCCGCTGATCAGTTCGGGACGTAAGGCGTTATGTGTCTCCCCATAAGGGCTTCTCGTACCGACCAGCCCTGTGGCGAATTGATCAAGATTGGTTTTACCGACAGGAATGGCACCAGCAGCAATGAGCCTTTCCACGACTACGGCATGTTGCTCGGAGACCGTTGCGAATTCAGGGCATCCTGCCGTGAGAGGCCAGCCTTGAACGGCGATGTTGTCTTTGATAGCAAAAGGAATGCCCCATAGCGGATAATCAGTAATAGACATGTGTTGAAGGTTCTCCAGATACGGAGCAATGAGCTCCAGGGATGGCGGCGTGATCCAGACATGGTAATCCTCAGTGTCGCTTGCGCGCTGGATGATGCTCTCCACCACTTCTGCAGGTGTGAAGCTGCCTCGAAGATAGCCGTTACGGAGTGCATGGACCGACATGGTTCTCGGGATAGCGTTCACCGTCATAGCTTAACCTCCTCCTTGGTCGTTGGGATGATCGCAGCAATCCAGTCTCCTGACTTGATCTGATCCCCCGGTGAGACATAAATGGAAGCGATCATTCCATCTGTTGGAGCGAGCTGCGGGAACTCCATTTTCATACTTTCTTCTATTATAATAGTGTCACCTTTTCGAACCTCCTGGCCTGGCTCCACTAATACTCTCCATACGCTACCCGACATCGAGCTGCTCATGCCCAGGCTCCCTTCAGGCATCTCCACTTCTTCCAAGGTTGCCGCTACTTCAGGCTCAGATACATATTCCGCGATTCCGAGCTCCTTCCAGTAATTCCGTTCCGCCTGGAATGCGCTCTGCTGCTGCTGCCGGAAACTGCCAGATTCCTGTTCGATGGTTCCCAGCCATTCCAGATACGTGCCCAAATGGAATGTGGTCTCTTCGACCTCCAAAGTAAAACCTCCCCGCGGGAATTCCTCACGCATGTTGAGAAGCTCTGCTTCTGACACTGGATAAAATTGAAGCTGATCAAAGAACTGTAGCAGCCATGGCTTGCCTGCCTCGAAATTGCCTGTTTCTCTGAACGAATTCCACATTTGTACCGTGCGTCCGACGAACTGATATCCGCCTGGGCCCTCCATGCCATATACGCAGAGATACGCGCCGCCAATGCCGACGGCATTTTCCGGAGTCCACGTCCGCGCCGGATTATACTTGGTGGTTACAAGTCGATGTCGCGGGTCCAGGGGTACAGCCACTGGCGCACCAAGGTACACATCTCCAAGCCCCATGACGAGATAGGAGGCGTTAAACACGATTTCTGCAACCTCTTCCAGCGACCCAAGCCCATTCATACGCCGAATAAACTCCAGATTGCTAGGACACCATGGCGCATCGGGTCTAACATTTTGCTGGTATCGCTCAATGGCGAGCTGGGTTGCCGGGTCATCCCATGACAGTGGTAATTTGACGATCCGTGAAGGCACTTCAATCGTCTCCAGCTCTGGAAGCTGTAGGTCCATCTCCATGATCAGGTTAGCCGCTTCTTTTACCGTCATACGGGTCGCGTCCAGATGGATCTGCAGAGAACGAATACCTGGCGTCAGCTCGATATAAGGTATGTTCCCCTTTTCTTTGATCGCTTCCATGAGCACGTAAGCCTGGAATCGGTATAACAGGTTCAACTCGCGCTCCCCGTACTCGACCAGAATGTTCTCATCACCAGAGCAGCGTATAGTGATAGGGAAGCGTCTACCTTCTACCGCTTGGGCTAGAATCGGCATATACTCACCAGTAGATGTTGCGGGGAGAGCGGGCAGCATTGGCTGCACGTCAAGCTCCTTTAGATAAAGCTCTTGTGCCGCTCGTAATTGCTCGGCTTCCTCAACAGTTACAAGTCTGAAGCGGACCATGTCGCCAGGGCTTAGTTGTCCGAGCTTCCATAATTCAGCGGTCGCCGTGGTTACCGGGCAGACGAACCCTCCAAGACTCGGACCATCTGGTCCTAGCAGGATTGGCATGTCGCCCGTCAAATCCAATGCACCGACAGCATAAGCGTTGTCATGAATATTAGAAGGATGCAGCCCTGCATCGCCGCCGTCGGTTCTCGCCCACAGCGGAGCAGGACCAATCAATCTGACGCCTGTTCTGGAGCTGTTGAAATGTACCTCCCATGTAGTCTCGGTCAACTGGTCCAGATAAGCCGGAAGCACGTATTCATCCGTACAGTGTGGTCCGGGTATCACGCCAATCGTCCACTCATTGTTGTACTTCGGTCTGCGATCGGCTGTGAGAGGAGCAAGCGCGACCTTACCATTTCCTTTTGCTTTATTCACTCGCAGAATGGCACCTGTTCGCAATGCACTGCCACGATGTCCACCGAATCCACCCAATGTAAAGGTTGCTGCACTACCAAGCGTGAGTGGCATATCCAGCCCCCCGGCCACGAGTAAATATGTCCGCATGCCCTTTTTTGCTTCACCAAGGGTAAGCACTGCTCCTGGAGAGGCAACTGTCGGCGTGTAGGGTTCAACAATGACGCCATCCAGTTCAGCCTTCATATCAGCTCCTGTCAGGCAGAAGGTTATTTCGTCTCTGAAGCGATATGATCCCCCGCGAAGTGTCATTTCAAGACCAGAGGCTTGTGCGTCATTATAAAGCAACCTGTTGCCGATACGAAAAGCAAGCTGATCCATCGGACCGGATGGCGGCACACCGATATCCCAGTAGCCGATTCTTCCAGGACAGTCCTGTACTGTTGTCTGAATACCGCCGTCCAACACTTCAATGGCACACTCCAGTGGTTTAAAGTCAGAAAGCATGCGGGTATGCACTTCCCCATTCTCGAAGGAATCGGTGTGTAAAAATGCTTCTATATATGACTGATTAGTCGTTACGCCATACACCCGGAGCTGAAGGAGCGCTTCCTTCATTTTGGCTATAGCTTCGCTGCGCGTATTGGCGTGCACAATGATTTTTGCCAGCATCGGATCATACAGTGTAGTCACATTCAATCCAGGTTGAATCCAGCTCTCAATTCTCACCTGTTCAGGCCAGTGAATCGCATCAATGCGTCCATCGCTCGGCCGAAAATCATTCATGCAATCCTCGGCGTACAAGCGTACCTGGAGACTATGCCCTGTTGGTGAAGGAGCTGAGATGTTCAATGAGTCGGTCTCATTCGCGGCTTCCTTGACCATCCATTCCACCAAATCGATGCCTAGTACCTCTTCTGTCACCCCATGCTCTACCTGAAGTCTTGTATTTACCTCCAGGAAGTAAAATTGCTGCCCATCGGGATCATACAGGAACTCCACCGTTCCAGCATTGCGGTAGCCTGCGGAAATCGCCAGTCGTCTGGCACATTCAAGCATCTCCTGTCGCACTGCATCCGGTAAGCATGGAGCCGGGGTCTCCTCAATGATTTTCTGATTGCGCCGTTGTACAGAGCAGTCTCGTTCCCCCAAAGCCACGGCTTCACCGTTACCCGTGCCGAAAATTTGAACCTCGACATGGCGTGCACGTGCAATGTACTTTTCGAGGAATACGCCGCCGTCATTAAAATTAGCTGTGGCCAGACGGGATACCGATTCAAAAGCTTCCCTCAGCACCTCCTCGTGCTCACAGACCCGCATGCCAATTCCACCACCACCAGCCGTCGATTTCAGCATCACAGGATAACCAATGCTTGCAGCCTGTTGAATTGCTTCACCCAAAGAATGCATCAGGCCTGTGCCAGGTAGCAAAGGTACGTCAGCTTCTGCTGCCATGGCTCGTGCCGTATGCTTCAAGCCAAATAGCTCAATGTGCTCGGGTGAAGGACCAATAAATGTAATGTCCTGCTCCGCGCACGCTCTGGCAAAGGCTGCGTTCTCGCTCAAAAATCCATAACCGGGATGTATGGCATCAGCCCCTGCCCCCATGGCAGTCTGGAGGACCAATTCAGTATTCACGTAACTCTCTCTTGCCGGACCCTCTCCGATCAGCACGGCTTCGTCTGCAAGCTCGACATGGAGGCTGTCGCGGTCTGCTTTTGTGTAGATGGCTACGCTGGAAATGCCCATCTGACGAAGAGTCCGAATGATGCGTACGGCAATGGCACCGCGATTGGCGATCAGTACTTTTTTAAACATCGGCGTTACCTCCTTCTGCATCCCAGATAAGCACTTTGGCTGGAGTGGGGTTATAAGCATTACATGGATTGTTCAACTGTGGACAGTTGCTAATCAGAACGGTCACCGGAGCCAGCGCAATTAATTCAACGTAACGACCTGGTGCGGATATTCCATCTGCAAAGGTTAGCTTGCCTTCTGGTGTGACGGGCACATTCATGAAAAAGTTGACGTTAGGGGCGAGATCTCGCTTGGTATATTCATCTCGCTGTGAGAGCATTAGCATGAAGGTATCACGACAGTTGTGCATCGAGAGCTTATCATGGGCGTAGCGGACGGTATTACTCTGTGCCGAGCAGGCACCGCCGATCGTGTCATGCCTTCCGCAGGTATCAGCCGTAATCCGCAGCAGCTCTTGGCCCGATTCAGCGAGCAGAGTCGAACCTGTCCTCAAATACAGATTTCCCTGACGGGTAATTGTGCGAATTGCGCTGTAATGGTCAGTCGGATCTTCAGTAGAATAGAACAGCGTGTCGACGGCCTGATTGCCTTCCATATCAACGATGCGAAGAACTTGGCCAGGCCGAAGATCATGTAGCCAGCCATCACCAGCTGGGATCACGTGCTCATATATGGCTTTTTCCGTCAGCAATTGACTCTCTACAAGTTGAGGAGTATTCATGTTAGTTGGCCCCCTTCAGCAAAGTATAAGCATTCCATGTATTTTCAAAAGCTCGTTGGTTCTCTCCACAGTGAAGCACACAGGGGTCCTCTTCAGAAACGGGCTCGGCATCTGTCACCGATACGATAATCGAGGTATTTGGGTAGTGTGCTGAAGGATCAAGCGGATGGGGTGTATTTGATAGCACCAGCAAGATATCCATTTCCGTGCGGATCGTGACCGATCGTGCTGCTGTTTGCTGCAACGTATACTTCATTGTTCCATCCAGTTCGCACACGACCTTTGAGAAAAAGTTAACCGGAACCGCGATGTCACGAGGCGACAGTTGATGCTGGAACAGCTCGACCTTAAAGTTCTCTTCCCCGCTTCTCAACCAGTCGTTGCGCTGGTCCTGATATGCGGTGATTCCATATTTTTGATCCGTCGTCTCACGAGTGGTATATCCGGATAAAGGATCATGCCAGCCTACCGTATCCTCCGTAATGGAAGCCAGCACCCTCCCTTGATCACTCATCAGTACGTTACCTGTCGTCAAATAAGCGGTGTGTTGGGCTTTCAGGGTATCAGGCATATTGTAGCGTTCTGCCGGATCTTGTGCATGGAATAACAATGCGGATATATTGGCACGATCTCCTGTTGCTGTTAATGTGATCGCTTTTCCTCTTCCTACATGGGCAGACCATTTGCTACCAGGCTGCATAGTCATCGTGAATAATGCTGTCATTGTTCATTCCTCCTGTAGAAAAATATAAAAAAGCCCGAGAGAAACATCAAAGATTGCTCTTTGATTGATTCTCCCGGGCTTTTTTCCCGCCGTGTACATTAGGTAATGCACCCAATGCGTTTTCTCTCGGACCAGTCAACCAAAGTATGGTTCGGAACCCTAGAAAACATTTTATGAAATTCATGTTATGAATACTAACACTCAATATCACAAATCACAATAGTTTTTTGAAAATAATCTTAAAAAACATCACTTTCGCTTAAACTCATGGCATGTTTTTCTCAAAATGACGAAAAAACTACTATAGAAAATGACAGAACGTACGTATATGCTCAAAAAATAGCTTGATTTTTGCTAAAACGCCTGTAAAAATGTGAAATATCATGACACGGAAAAACAGCATATCATTTTTGATTTCGAAGGAGGTTTTAATATGTCACAAAAACTAACACTAAAAAGAAATCTCTCCTTGAGCCATGTGGTGACCATGGGACTAGCTTGGATGTCTCCCATGATATTTTTCACGAGCTTTGGTGTCCTTCATGAGGGTTCTCAGGGGATGCTGCTGGCTGCATACGTTCTTGCTTTTGTAGCTATTCTGTTTACTGCAGGCAGCTATGGACAAATGGCCAAGGCTTTTCCGGTGTCCGGTTCGGCATACACCTATGTAAGCCAGGCAATGAACCCATTTATCGGCTTTCTGGTCGGTTGGGTGATTCTGCTCGATTATCTGTTCTCCTGTATTGTAGCTGTACTGATGTTTGGCATTAATCTTCATGCCCAATTTCCTTCCATTCCTTCTCCCGTCTGGATTGTGCTCCTTACCCTTATTGTGATGATCATCAATGTGATCGGCATCAAAACGTCCGCAAACGTCAACAAGATATTTGTGCTGATGCAAATCATTTTTATAGCAGGTTTTTGTGCCTTTCTTGTATACAAAGCCGTGACACAAGGGGTGACTATGGGACTTAATCCTCTTCATTCCGTAGAAGGCGTTCCCTTCTCAGCCATACTGGCTGGTGCTTCTCTCGTCTGTTTTTCTTTCCTTGGCTTCGATTCCATCACGACGATGGCAGAAGAAACGAGACAACCGGAAAAAACGATACCCCGTGCTATTCTGATCATCGTTAGTATCGCTGGTATTATGTATTTCGCAACGGCCTATTTAATTCAACAGATGTACCCTTCCTTTACGTTTGCGCATATGGACTCGGCTGGATTTGAGTTAATGCAGGTTATAGGCGGCGGAACCCTTGCCTCCATGTTCACCTTTGTCGTTATTTTCTCCGTGCTTGCGCAAGGCATGTCTTCTATGACAACTGTCTCCAGGCTGCTGTTTGTCATGGGCAGATCCTCCTTGTTACCTCGGAAGTTCAGTGCTATTCACCCCAAATTCCGCACGCCTGTGTTCAATATTGTGCTCGTCAGTGTTATTTCCCTCGCGGCCTTATTCATCAGTCTGGAGACGGCTATCATGTTTGTCAGCTTTGGTGCACTAACGGCCTTTCTATTCGTAAATCTCTCTGTCATCGGCCATTATATCATTCGTCAGAAAAGGCGTAGTTTGCAGGATTGGATTGTTCGAATGATTTTCCCCTTGTTGGGAGCCATGTTCATTCTATATCTCATCACTCAACTGGGGGCTTCCTCTCTTCTTCTTGGCACCGGATGGATTGTGCTAGGCCTGCTTCTGTACATGAATCACCGAATGAGATCTGCTTCAATCCACAACTCATTGCCTGAGATTGAAGAGGCGATGTGAGCGGAATATGCGATCAAGTAACACGAGCCAACCACGCAAATGAGACTAGTTTGCTGGTTGGTTTTTTTACATTATGCCTCTATAACATCCCTCATTGACAGAGCGACGGCAAAGTGGTGTATTTAACTCATGGAATCTGCTAATTATTTACAATCAGATCTATTAATACACATTCTCGTCTAGTTCGAAGGAGGAGCATAATGAATACGCAGCCTGAGCAAGCACGGCACATCATCCGATTTTGCCAGGGACTTCTAAGTCATGTAGAGGACAGCGTCGCTATGGAGCATCCAGTAACGATTAAGATCAATGGTGAGGAATTCGTAACTCTCGTCTGTACGCCAGAGTTCATCGAGGATATGGTTATCGGCTATCTCGCCTCCGAGGGAATTATACGCCATATGCAGGATATCCAGCATATTTGGACCCAGGAGGAAGAAGGCTTCGTGCATGTCACGACGAAACGCTGGAATCCCCTGCATCGGCAGCTGTTCGCCAAGCGGTACGTCACCTCCTGCTGCGGCTCGGGGCGTCACAGCTTCGTGTACGTCAATGATGCACGCACAGCCAAGCATACCCATGGCGAACCTATTGAATTGAGCTATGCTGATTGCTTCCGCTTGATGAATACGGTAATGTCGGGAACCGAGCTGTTCCAGCACACCGGAGGCGTTCATACTGCAGCATTGTGCAGCCATAAGGACGTACTTCTGACCCGCAGTGATATTGGGCGTCATAATGCACTGGACAAGATACTGGGACACTATCTGCGACAAGGAATTCCCCCCGAGCACAACACAATCGTACTCAGTGGAAGAATCTCTTCAGAAATATTGTTGAAGGCCTCTAAGCTCGGAGCGGAAATCGTCCTGTCCAAATCCGCTCCGACCAGTCTTGCGATCGATCTGGCTGATGAACTGGGTATAACCGCAGTCGGCTTCATCCGAGCAGATGTCTGCAATGTATACAGTCATCCCGAGCGAATTATAGCTGATTAGCAGTCAATTGAAAACCTAAAAGGCCCCTAACAACGCATAATCGCGACTTGTTGGGGCCTCCTTTCTATTTACTTTTCATATAAAACTCACTAGAATCGCAAATCCCGCTCACCGCTTCGGATTCGCTCCAGTTGCCTCATGGTAGCCTTTCTTACTCCTTCCTTAGGAATACTCTCAAGATTGTCGCGAATAATCTGCTCTCCCAGCTCCTTCATCTCCTCATCCGCGTAATCGAGCAAATATTCCAGCAGCGTCATCAGCGAATTGGGCTGACATACATTATGGATCTGTCCAGACTTGGCCAATTGCATGAAACGGTCCCCAGTACGGCCCTCGCGGTAGCAGGCTGTGCAGTAGCTAGGAACGTAACCATCCCTGCATAGCGCCTTGACGATCTCGAGTGGTGATCGGTGGTCGCCAAGTGTGAACTGCGATACCTGTTCCTTGTCTTTGTTGACGCTGTAGCCCCCTACGCCTGTGGCAGAGCCAGCGCTAATCTGTGAAATGCCTAGCTGAATAATCCGATCACGGAAGCCAGTGTCTTCGCGTGTTGACAAAATCATACCTGTATAAGGGACGGACAAACGCAGAACAGCCACGATCTTGGCAAATTCATGATCATTGACGAGATATGGATAGTTATCCAGATTAACATTTTCAGCCGGACGCAGGCGAGGAACGGAGATCGTATGAGGGCCGCAGCCGAATGCCTCCTCCAGATGCTCCGCATGCTTCAGCATGGCGATCGTATCGTATTTGTGATCATACAGACCGTACAGAACACCGATACCGACATCATCTATACCCGCGCGCATTGCTCGATCCATGGCAGTCGTATGCCAATCATAATCCCGCTTCGGACCATTGGGATGATAATGGCGATAGCTGGGCCGATGGTAGGTCTCCTGGAAAAGGATATACGTCCCGATCCCTGCTGCAGCCAAACGGCGATAATTCTCCTCCGTCGTGGCAGCAATGTTGATGTTGATGCGACGGATTTGACCGTTATCCAGCCTCGTCTCATAGATGGTACGTATGCAATCGAGCACATAGTCTATAGAGCAGTAGCGCTCATCCTCGCCGGCCTCCAGCACAAGCCGTTTGTGACCAAGGGCTTGCAATACCCGGACTTCCTCCGCGATATTGTCAGCACTCAGACGACAGCGCTCCAAGTCTGAATTAGAATGCTTATAGCCGCAATAGACACAATTGTTGACACAGTGATTGCTTATATACAGCGGAGCAAAGAGTACGATTCGGTTGCCGTAAATTCGTTCCTTAATCTGTCTAGACACCAGGAACAGCCGTTCCAGTGTCTCCGCATCCTCCACATGCAGTAGCACAGCTGCTTCCATAGAGCTGAGCCCCTTGCATGCGCTAGCCCTGTCCAGTATATCCTCCACCAATGCACGGTCCTGCACCGCCTCGGCGCCATAGCGAAGGGCGGCAATTATGTCCTCATCCTGAATAAAATCTGCCGGGCGATGCTCATTCAGCTTGCTCACAGCAATTCACTTCTTTCTATAAAATGGATGTGTAATACTTGGAGTGGTCTTCCGTCAAGTGCACGTTGTTACATCGCGTGTACTGTGCTAATTTGTGTTGTGCCCTTCGTCATCATCTTGTTCTTTTATGGAATGAGTGGAGCGCTAGGCTGTCTACTTCGGTCCAGGTATTTCAGACTATCACCGCGTCCCATATCCATATAGAGTCCAACTGCTTCAATGCGCCGCTCCAGACAGAAGCGGCATTGTGCTGATTCGTCTCCCGTGCAGATTTTGTTGTTATAGAGCATGTATTTATCACGCACGGATATCGGTGACAGATTCGGCATGACAACATTGGCACCTGCCAGCAGTGCCAGCTCCCGTCCTTGCGGGTGGGCCGTGCCCATCGCCGTCGTAGCTGGAATCAATGCCTGCGGAACCAGCAGTCGGGCCAGTGCAATCATATCAAGGGTACGCTCCACTGTACCTGGGGGCTGATCCCTGAGCGGTGTTGCTTCATGCGGCAAAAAAGGACCAATCCCAATCATATCCGGCTGCAGCTCCTGTACATACAGCAGGTCCTCCGCCAGGTCGACTGAAGTCTGTCCCGGCAGGCCGACCATGAAGCCTGCCCCGATCTGATAGCCGATGCTTTGAAGAGCATGCAGCCGCTCTCGCCGTTGCTCGAATTGCATTGTCGGGTGCAGAGCATCGTATAACGCACGTGATGCCGTCTCATGGCGCAGTAAGAATCGATCAGCTCCTGCCTCATACAACCGTGCATAGCATTCATCGCTTCTCTCTCCGATGGAGAGCGTGACGGCTGTATCTGGATAGGAGTGCTTGATGCAGCGTATCAACTCGGCTAGTCTGTCGGTTGTATACCAAGCATCCTCACCACTTTGCAGGACGAAGGTTCGGTAACCGAGACTATAGCCCTCATCGCAGCATTTTATGATTTCCTGAAGCGATAGACGGTAACGGCTCAGCTGCTTATTGCCTGAACGCAGTCCACAATACATGCAGTTTTGCTTGCAAATATTCGAGAATTCGATCAGCCCACGCACATATACGCTACTGCCATACATAGATACACGTACACTGTGTGCCGTACGCCGTAAATGCTGATGCACAGACTCATCAAGAGAGTCGATCAGCGAAATCAGCTCGAGTCTACTCGCTGTACCTTGACTGCCAAGCTTGCTTATGAGGTTATTCGTTGGACCCTCCCTCCATTTCTACAGCAGCATATTGCATCCTTCGATCAAGGTGTGTACGCAAACGATCCCGAAGAACTATAATGCGTAACTTTGCTCCGAGCAAAGCCCAAACTAAGCTCCAAAACAAAGCTCCAAACAAAAGAATCCTTACGATCGCTGCTATGTCTGATCTTCCTTTCCACCGGGACTTCTAGTATCGTATCCAGTGTAATTATTGAGGATTGAACACAGGCTCATCCCAGGCCAACCGCGCCTCAGGGAACATATCAATCGCTCGCGGGAACACTCCCTGCACATAGGCGATGAACATCCCGTAATTCACGATGGGTACCCCGGCAGCTGCTGCCACAGCCAGACGATGCAGCATAGCCTGGCGATTCAGCATGCATGCACCACAGTGGATAATGAGAGAAAAGGAGTCCAGTGACGGGGG
Organism: Paenibacillus massiliensis 2301065 = DSM 16942; assembly: GCF_000377505.1. GTDB lineage: Bacteria > Bacillota > Bacilli > Paenibacillales > Paenibacillaceae > Paenibacillus > Paenibacillus massiliensis. The sequence goes on from NZ_KB898187.1 coordinate 317,424, forward strand.
TAATTCGCCGCCTGAGGCGTGCTCAATACACAGCTTCTTGCCGCACCGCTCCCGCAGCCAGCGAGGGATCTTCACCGTACCGATGTCATCGCATTGACGGTGGTGAGTGCAAGCCTCAGCAACCAGGACCCGATCCCCTTCCTTCAGGGCGCTTACCGAGCGTACTCCCTTGACGAGCTGCGGCAGATGCCCCTTGGCTCTGGCGAACAGGATCGAGAACGATGTGAGCGGCACGTCCAAGGGCGTATCCGCAGCGGCCTTCATGAATACCTGAGAATCCGTAATGACGAGACTGGGCCTGCGACCCAATGAAGCCAGTGTATGTGCGAGCTCATGCTCCTTGGTCATTACAGCCGTGGCATCACATTCTAAAATGTCACGAATCACCTGCTGCTGCGGCAATATCAGCCTTCCCTTCGGTGCAGCCTTGTCAATCGGAACGACTAGCACCGCCAGCTCTCCTGGCTGCAACAGATCGCCTACAAGACGAAAACGCCCCTCCTCCTGAGCTGCCAGTCTGACAGCCATCGCCTGCTTCAGCTTAACAATGCCGCTATGCGTGAGACTGCTCACCGCGTGCAGCTCCAACTCGGAGCTTGCCCCCAGCTCCCGCACGATGCTATCGCAGTACTGTTGTGTTTCCGTTGGCCCACCATCTATGCGATCTACTTTGTTTATGACAAGCATGATGTGGGGGACCGCTGCCTTCAATCTGTCCATAAGATCTTGCTCCAGCATATCGACACCATAATCTGGATCAATGACCAACAGCGCCATATCCGTCTTCTGCAATATGCTTAGTGCGGCGCGTGAACGTTCATTGCCGAGCACACTGTGATCATCCAGTCCGGCGGTATCAATGAACACGACCGGACCGGCCGGGAGCAGCTCCATAGCTTGATAGACCGGGTCCGTCGTCGTGCCGCTTACCGGAGATACGATGGCTGCCGTGTGCCCACAGATCGCATTAATTAGGCTTGATTTCCCCGCATTACAACGCCCGAACACGGCAATGTGCGGTCGTTGGCCACGCGGCGTGTGATTCATGCTCAAGCGAGTCACATCGTTCCCTCCTCTGTCCCGCAGTTCGGTTCGTTATTCTCTCTTGAATGCCCAGGAATGCCAGGGCTCGTCACAGCGTAGGGGCTCAGCACCTGACGGATCTGCTCGGGTGTCATTAGCCCTTGCTCCAGCAGCAGTTGCTCCAAGGGTCGACCTGACGAGGCAGCTACCCTGCGCAAGTCCGCGGCTGCATCATAGCCGAGGTACGCCACTGTGGCTGCCGCCAGTACACCAGAACGCTCCAGATGCTCTCGGCAGCGCTCTTCATCCAGTGTCAAGCCTGCAATACAACGCTCCTGGAACAAGGGAACGGCGTGGATGAGCAGCTCTAGCGATTCCAGCAACGCCTCCGCCAACAGCGGAATGAACGCATTCAGCTCCAATTGACCGTGTGACGCGGCCAGCGTCACTGCCGTATCGTTTGCGATTACGCGCATCGCTACGCATCCGAGCATTTCAGCCATCACCGGATTTACCTTGCCTGGCATGAGTGAGGAGCCTGCCTGTACTGGGGGAAGGACATATTCACCTATTCCACCAGCTGGTCCAGACGACAGCAGTCGGCAGTCATTAGAGATTTTGAGAAGATTCACGGCCGCAGCCTTTAGCAGACCCGACACTTCTACGAGGATGTCCATATTTTGTGTCGGATCCATCGGATAATCGCATCTGCACAGGCCAAGCCCTGTCAGCTCTCGCAGTTCGTCTGTCATGGCATATGCATAAGCAAGTGGAGCATTCATACCCGTACCTACTGCCGTGCCTCCGATATGAATTTCCCTCAGCCGCTCCTCTACCTTATAGAGCCGCCAGCGGTCCCTGGCAACTGCCTTCGCATAAGCCCCGAAGGTCTGCCCTGCCAGAATGGGCAAGGCATCCATTAATTGAGTGCGTCCCAATCGAAGTACCTCTGCATACTCCTGCTCCTTGAACTGGAAAGTGGCTTGTAAACACGCCATCGCCTCCGCCAGCTCCCTTACGAGCGGAATCAAGGCTAAGCGAAGGGCAGTCGGATAGACGTCATTCGTGGATTGATAGCGATTCACATCGTCTATGGGATGAACAATGCCATACTCGCCCATTTGAACGCCTATATGCTTCAGCGCACGGTTCGCTACCACCTCGTTCACATTCATGTTCGTGCTTGTCCCCGCGCCCCCTTGATAAGCATCCACAACAAATTGCTCCTCCAGTTCACCAGCCAATATGTCATCGCAAGCCAGCTCAATGGCCCTTGCCTTATCGACAGGCAATTCGCCGCTTCTGCCGTTCACACGGGCAGCTGCCTTCTTCACAAGAACTACGGCTCGTATGAGTCTGAGGTTCACTGGACGCGAGCTGACTGCAAAATTCATCTTTGCTCGCATGGTATGGACGCCATAATAGGCCCCAGCCGGAATAGGCAAAGAGCCTAGCGCATCCTGCTCCTGTCGAAAGGCCTGTCTGTGCTTGCACGAGGGGACCGAATGCTCCACAGCGTCTAGATGCTTAGTCTGCTTCATCCTTACATCATCCTCCTAACTTCATCCTCCAATCTGCGACATTTGCCTAGCTGTCCCTTTTTGCCCCCCATGCTGCGACTCACCCTGCAGTCTTGGTAGTACCGACAGGTACTGTTCCGATTGTGCTGATTGCTCCACCTTCACTGCATCCGCTGTGCAGGTAGAGCAGGTAGAGCAGGTAGAATGTTCTGGACAGCCAGAGTACATGGAATGTGCGGAATGATCTGAGGTCCTGCAGGACCTTGCTGAGGCTCCCATGACATGACGAAGCGGCTTGAGGTCCAGCGCCCTTTGCAGGGCCAGCTTCAACTCGAAGTGATTTCCAAGATACGGCCTGATGTCAGATTCTTCATTCCAATAGAGGCAGGACTTGATACAGCCGTCCGCCGTCAATCGCAAGCGATTACAGGCTGCGCAGAAATGCTCGCTGATCGGCGAGATAAGGCCGAAGCAACCGGCTGCCCCGTCGATTCGGTAGTAATGCGCGGGCCCGCCCAACGCTTCCAGACAACCTTCAGCCTTGCTGCTCGCCTGGCTTCCAGGCTCAGCAACGGCCTCGTACCTCCAGCCGACTCTCTCACAGAGCTCCAATATACCTGTCAGTGGTTTATAACTGTCTGCCCAGCCTTTCGTGCTGCGTCCGATGGGCATATATTCGATGAAGCGGACGGCAATGGGTCGGCTCAGAGTCAGCCGCAGAAAATCCTCCACCTCATCGTCATTCGTTCCGTGCATATACACAACGTTCAGCTTCACTCGCTCAAAGCCGGCGGCCAGACTGGCCTCCAGCCCTTTCCATACTCGCTCAAAGACATCAGCCCCAGTAATGGCAGCAAATGTCGCTGGCCGCAGAGAATCCAGACTAATATTCATGTCCGTCACCCCAGCCTCCTGCAGCGAATGGGCTTGCGCCGCCAGCAGCATGCCATTCGTCGTCACCCCAAGACGCCGAATGCCGTCAATGGCGCGCAGCCTGGCAGCCAGTGCAGCCAATCCTGGTCGCAGTAGCGGCTCGCCGCCGGTAAGCCGAACCTTCATGACTCCCATCTCCGCCATCGCTGACACTACAGACACAATGTCATCATCCGTAAGCACATTTGTTGATGCAGCAAGCGGTTGTTCACGGCCAAGCATGTCCTTGAGCGCTGGCCTACAATAGCGGCAGGACAAATTGCAATGCTCTGTCACAGCGATACGTACATAAGTGTGTACACGGCCAAAGGAATCCTTCAAGGAATTGAGCATGTGCTTCACCTGCCTTTTAGCAAAAATTCACACCGCTACCGGATCAGACCACCGAACTGCCGCAATGTGCGTGCCGTGTTCAATCTTTTGGAGGCAATCTCCTGCTCTAGCTCCTTGTGCTGAACTAGCTGCAGCGCCTGTGTCGGGCAGATCCGGACACACTCTGGCCCCTGCCCGCTGTCCTCACACAGATCACATTTACTTGCAACCATACGCTCTTTGGGCATCCAGCCTCCACCGTTGCTCATTCGCAGGCCTGCCTGGTATTCCTTCCTGCCGCTCTTATAAGAAGGAATCATCGTAATGGCTCCGTACGGGCAGACCAGCATACAGGTTTTACAACCAATACAAGTGCTCTCATGGATATAAATGCTGTGGCCCCGGTTCACGATGGAACCATTGGGGCAGACATTGGCACATGGAGCATCCTCACAGTGACGACACTGCACAGGTGCAGTAATCTCATTCGTCTCCATCACTCTCAATCTGGGGTAAAAGGGGACCTGTTCCTCCGAACGCAGCAGCATATCCTCCCCCGCATGGGCCGTGGCACAAGCCACCTCGCATGTGCGACAGCCGATACAGCGCTCGGGATCAGCAATGACAAAGCTATTCATCTTGATTCAGCTCTCCTTCCTGCTTGTAGGGGAGGACAGGACGATGGCTTTCGTGATCGGAACACAGTATGCAGCAAATGATGAGATACATGTCCCAGCGGCTCCCCTAAAAATTGCGCGTATAATTCAATAATGGCGGGATTCTCATGTGACTTGCGGACCTGTTGATGAGCATCATGGCGATAGACTGCGTTCTTCCTGGCCAGATATGCCTGCTTGCGCTGTGTCTCCAGTAGCAGCTTCGGCTGACCGCCCCCGCTGATACAGCCTGCCGGACAAGCCATCACCTCAATGAAGTGATAAGGGCAGGTTCCCTCCCGGATCTGTTCAAGCACAGGCTGGACGTACTGAAGACCGGCTACTACTGCTACTCGCAGGCATAGCTCGCCTACCTGAACCTCTGCTGTCCGAATCCCTTCCTCACCGCGTACAAAATCCAACTGGAGCTCCATCAGCTTCTCCCCAGTCATGAGCTCATACCCGGTGCGGATCGCGGCCTCCATCACGCCTCCGGTGACACCGAATATGGAACCGGCACCGGAGTACAGACCAAGTGGCGCATCAAAAGGCTCATCTGGCAATTGCTCGAAGTCAATGCCAGCATCCTTGATCAACTGGGCCAGCTCTCGGGTCGTAATGACCACGTCCACCTCACTATGTCCGTCCACCTCCATCTCCTCACGGCTGCACTCGAACGACTTGCATGTGCATGGCATTACCGCGACACTATAAATGTGTGACGGGTCAATTCCATCCAGCTGCGCTCCGAAAGTCTTAATTAATGCGCCTACCATCTGCATCGGAGACTTGCAGCTGGACAAATGCTTCAGGAGATCAGGAGCCGCCGTCTCCGCATGCTTAACCCAGGCAGGGCAGCAGGTTGTGAACATCGGCAGCCGCTCCCCTGCCATCACACGTCCGATCAGCTCCGTTCCTTCCTCCATAATGGTCACATCTGCACCAAAATTCGTATCATAGATGCGGTCAAACCCCAGACGTCGCAGTGCGGCTGCCATCTTCCCGGGAGTAAGCGTACCGAAGGGCAAGCCGAATTCTTCCGCAAGCGATACACGTATTGCCGGAGCGCACTGCACGACCGTGTGCAGCTGCCCGCTTCTGAGCGCCTGCTTCACCTTCAGTACCTGTCCGGTCGAGTAGGCTGCGAAGAGCGGCTCACGTACAGATGGCAGTTGTCCACGTCGTTTCCTCAGGGCAGTGAGGTACTTGCTTTCCTCGTTGCCTTCAGCTGCATAGGAGGTACAAATCTGCACACATTGACCGCAAAGGACGCAGCTGTCTGTATCAATCGCCTGTGGTTGACCATACTCCCCCACAATGGCATTTACCGGACAGACCGTTGCGCAGCGTCGGCAGCCTGTACACAGCTCTGCATCAATTTGAACGAAAAGCTCACTATTTGACATGGCAGTCATCCCTTTAAGGTTCTTTTTGATGGAATATACGTCTTGCTCAAGCTTATAGGCTTATTAAGCCCATACCTTACGAGCTCTTAGTGCCTCGGATTCGTTCGACCATAGACAGGTACAGGAGCTGCCTGGTGTGAAGGCAATGCCCCTGGCTTGATCAGCTTCAGGGCGTTCACCGGACAGACAGCGACACAAGCCGGCACACGATCGCGAACCGCATTCGGGGGTGCATTCAGTTCCTCCTTCTCTTCATGCCCTTCGAAGCTGCTCAGATCAGCTTCCCGGCACAGGTCACATTTATAGGCAACCATTTTAGACTTAGTGCAAATACTCTTGCCCCCATCCCCCTTTTCCTGTCGCTCATACACCTCTTGCTGTCGCAGCTTTTCCTGCCTGACCTCCACACCTGCACTGTACGCCTTGTACAGACTGATCGCACCGAATGGACAAGCGAGTGAGCAGGCTTTACAGCCAATACATGCATCAGCTGAAATGTCGATGATCCCTTCTGTCTGACGGATGGCTTGCACCGGGCATACCTCGGCACAAGGTGCATTCTCACAATGACGACACTGGACTGGCATGGTGATGCTGTCTTCACGAATGACATACAGCCGGGGAAGAACAGGTATGGTGACCGTTCCTACTGCAGCCTGCACCCCGTTATGGCGGTGATGTACTGCAAAGCAGGCCAGCTCACAGGCCTTGCAGCCAATGCATCTATCCGCTTCGGCAATGACCAGCGCATTGGGCTCTACAGCACTCATCCCCTGCTCTCCCCTACCAGCATCTGCTCACGGAGTAGCTGATATTGACGGCGTACCTGCTCCTCGGCCTGATACTGATCCGCGATTGCTTCAATCCGAACCGCGCAGTATTTGAACTCGGGTGTCTTGGATACCGGGTCCAGCTCATCTACGGTCAGCTCGTTGCATGCCCCAATCCAGAAATGATACGTCATGTACGTCGCTCCTTTGGCTACACGATCCGTTACCAGGGCCCTGGATACGACCTGTCCCCGACGTGAGATGATACGTACCAGCTGACCATCCTCAATGCCAAGTGAAGCGGCATCCTCGCGGCTCATCTGCACCCGACCAGGCTCATCGGACAGCAGACTAAGCGCGCGGCAATTGCCTGTCATCGTCCGAACTGAATAATGGCCTACCTCGCGCACCGTCGACAGTACAAGCGGATATTCCTGATCCGGTTGCTCGAGCGGCGGTCTCCACTCACATGCGAATAGCTGACCTTTGCCGTTCGGAGTAGTGAACTTATGACCCTTATAAAGATAAGGAGTGCCAGGATGCTCCTCTGACGGACAAGGCCACTGCACACCTGCAAGTCCGTCGAGCTTGGCGTAGCTTGCTCCGGCAAAGCTTGGGCATAACCCCCTCATTTCATCCCAGATCTCCTCGGTGCTGCCGTAGCTCATCGGGTATCCCATCGCCGTGGCCAACTCGCTAATAATCTGCCAATCTGGCTTGACTGAGGCAGGAGGCTCAATCGCCTTGCGGATGCGCTGGAAGCCTCGGTCGGCTGAGGAATAGACTCCATCATGCTCTCCCCACGAGGTCGCTGGCAGGATTACATCCGCATGCAGGGCCGTCTTGTTCATAAATATATCCTGCACAATGACTAGTTCGAGCTGATCCAATGCTTCTCGCAGTTCGGCAGCATTCGGATCGCTTTGTACAGGATCCTCGCCAAAAATGTAATAGGCCTTGAGCTTCTGCTCCTTCAAAATGAGATGCGGTACCTCGGTCAGCCGATACCCTGGTCTATCCGGCAAGTCGACTCCCCACGCCTCCTCGAATTTACGTCGTACCTGCTCATCCGTGACTGCCTGATAGCCCGGATATACATTCGGCAATGCGCCCATATCGCAAGAGCCTTGTACGTTATTTTGACCCCGTACAGGTCCAATACCTACAGAGGGTCTTCCAAAATGTCCCGTGAGCAGTGCAAGTGAGGCCAGGCCCTTGACCACGTCTACCGCCTGCGCGAACTGGCATACGCCCATGCCATATAGAATCATCGCCTTGTCTGTCCGCGCATAGCTGCGCATCGCCTGACGAATATCCGCTGCACGTACCCCGGTGATTGCCTCTGCATACTCCGGCGTATACTTCTCTACATTAGAGCGATATGCATCGAACCCATCCACATAACGGGCTACAAAATCTGCATCATAAAGCTTCTCCTCAATAAGCACATGTCCGAAAGCATTAACCAATGCCAGGTTCGTGCCGCCCTTGAGCGGAAGCCAGAGATCGGCAATGCGCGCGGATTCGGTCTTACGCGGGTCACCTACTACGAGCATGGCTCCTTTCTGCTTTGCCTTCACGATCCGACGGGCTACGATGGGATGAGTGGCCGGGGCATTATAGCCGAAGATCAGCAGCATATCCGCATCTTCAATCTCCGGAATCGAATTGGACATCGCGCCATCCCCGAGAGAATAAGTCAGACCTGCGACCGACGGACCGTGACATACCCGCGCACAATGATCAATATTGTTCGTGCCAATGACCGCTCTCATGAATTTCTGCATTACATAGTTCGCTTCATTGCCAGGCCCTCTGGCGGAGCCTGTCCCCATGATAGAGTCCGCGCCGTATTTCTCTTTAATCTCTAGCAGTCTGGCTGCAGTATACTGAATAGCTTCCTCCCAACCCACCTCGGTCAGCTTCCCTTCCTTGCGTATCATAGGGTGACGTAGACGCGAGGTTAGCAGCTGCGGGTCGTGGAGGAAATCCCAGCCATAATGCCCCTTCAGACACAGGTTCCCTTCATTTGTACGGCCATCCGCCGCTTCTGCTCCGACAATCTGTCCATCCTTGACGCGTAGATACATTTGACAGCCACTCCCGCAATAAGGACATATTGTGCGAACCTTTTCTTCCATGAAATTGGCCTCCTTGTGAATTTATGCACATAACATGCAATAAACGTAGGTTACAGCTAGAAATCAATTACTAATCTACTGTCTGCATAAGCCGCAATAAGACAAAATTGCAATAAAAAAAGCCAATACAAAGGATACAGCTCTCCGCCGCACCTCTGTAATGGCTTATTAAAAAGCGAAGGGCTTGGTCCCTTTCTCTTTAATCAAACCGTCTTATGAAGCTGAATAATGACTGTACTGCTCTCCTGCTCTAGATCAGGTAGCTGCCAGGAATACGAGAATGCACTTCCAATCGTCACCATTACCTCATCCATAAATCCGCGCTCCAGATAAGGTCTCAGCACCTTCCAATATTCTGTGACGAGATCTGCCGCGCCTTCCCTCAGTAATATTTCAGATAGACTCGATAGCATCCCCTTAATCTCTATCGTAATCTGTGACTCACTGTCCAGCTTGACCTTCACCAGCTCAGGTCCTTTGCCCCGATAATGCTTCACGATTTTGACAGCCAGTCTGCGAATACGTTCCTGATATTCATAAGCAGCTTCAGCCATACCAAATCACGATCCAATCATTCCTTTTTTTGGAATTTCATCGCTGATTCATATGTTAAGCTCCGTGCAAAATAATGTCAATTCACAAAATAGGACGGATTTGGCCCGAAATTAGCGTTCATAAGCAGAAATCATCCCCTCTTCGCACCCATGCTGCGATTCGCATCATTGCACAGTCAAAAGTGCTCCCTCTTGGGCGGACACGGTCTGTCAGCCTGTTGTCCTTGAAGAGCTAAGTAACGCCTACGCTAATAACACTTTTGATTCCTTTGCGCAAGTCTTTAAGCTTCTCTTTTCTTGGATCTTTGAGCTTACGCTGGACATTTAGAGTAAGCTGCTTATTTTCTTTACAAGATTGAATTTCTGCCGGTGGAAACATCTTCATCCCATTGTGCCGGGTTAGATTTTGGCACTTAAAGCCACGGCCCTAAGCACAACTAATAGAAGAAGATCTTCGGATTGAACATAGAATCACCTCTATTTTTAACCTTCCTTATATTAGCATATTTATAACGATTTCACTTGATAAATCAGCATCTTTGTTTGTTTAACGTTCATTCTCCTCAGCACGAATGCGAAGCGCATAATAAGGCTTACTTGGCAAAGGGATGCGGCATTTCCCACGATAGCTCAAAGGTAACTTTGTGATACTTAAGCCTTGCGTGTCGATCCATTCAGCCGAAAAATCTACGTCCTCCGGGAGCTCAAGCTCACGGTAGCCCGGCTGATGTTGGCCATAGTAATGCAAGTAATATGAACCCTCCACTCCGAGTGCAGGCACGTCACGAAGCGGGATCGGCTGCGTATCAAGAGGCATTTCCTCGGCAATGTTGCGTAGAAAGCGTATCTGCTCCTGACTTCGTCCATATAACCTCCCGCCTTTGGACCACCAGATTTCATCATCGGGGTGAAGGTATGTCTCGCCGTGACTCGCATAGCCACCGCGGGTGAAGCTTTCCCAGACACGATGCGTCATTTCCTCGGCACTCAGGTTGCCCCACCGTTGCTGCAAATTCCCTTCATAACCACATTCATCAACAATAACTGGCTTCTGATAGCGCTCTCGCCATGCCGTGACCAATGTGACGTCCCAGTGTTGAATGCTGCAGTGGGTAATCTCAGAGCGAGTATGATCATACATTACAACGCTTTCAGGAATGTACATCGCTGTCCCGTTATGAATGGACAATAGATGATGGTGAGCATCTGCCTCTGATGCAATGCTTACCAGACGCTCCCAGTCCGGCATTGATTTGTCCCTCATGAAATCATATTCATTCGCCATGGACCACCAGATGTTCCGATAAGCCCCAAGTCGTGCGATGGCATAACGGAGATATCGTTCATCCTCCTCCGCAGACATGCGGTCGAAGCCCCACCGTCCTTTGTCATACGGATGAAACAAGATGACATCCGCTTCGATATGAAGCTCAAGCAATGATTCGATGCAGCGCTCGACATGCTCCCAGAATACTGGGTTAAAGCGTGCTTTATCAAAGCCCATGGCTGGCGAGCCCACAAAAGGAAATGACGCCGGCTCCTGGACATTAAATGAGTAATTTTTGGGAAATAAGCACATTCGTATTTTATTAAAAGGGCCCTCCGCAAGTGTCTGCAGCGTTAGCGTACGGATGGCTTCTGTCTGATGGATCCAAGCGTACGCTGTCGTACCGAACGGGAAGTATGGAGTGCCATCCGCATAGGCAAAATGATTCTCACCCTTCACCCTGACTGGACCATGAACCATATGTGCTGCAGTGACACAAGTGAAGCTCCCGTGTACCCCATTCAACTCAGGCGTATTGCTATGCGTTACGTATGTCCACTTTCCGATGACTTCGGGCATGAACCTGGTGATATACAGACCACCTCCCGCATAAAAGCCAGTAATCATGATTTCCTTTTCTTCATGGCGAAAAATGACACTCCATTCTACATCCACGTAGGGATTGCCTTTGTCTGGGCCTAGCAACCGAAGTTCGAACCTTTCCCATTGGGCGACCGTTTCCTGACACATTGCATTTCCCATGATAAATCCTCACCTTTCTCATCGTGATCATCCAAGCCAGAGAATGTCTCTGTTACATGCATCGCATATGCCGTTAAGTTAACTTAGTACATGTATATTTCAATACAAAATGGAACATTCAACAACTATTACAATACGAGCCGTGGTTCGAAAATCCTTCCGGAAAATCCCCTTTTTATTGTCGAAATTGGAAGCAAATATCCCTTCCATTTTCTCAAGTTTGGCTGATTGAAATTTTAATTTGCACGGATTAAAAATGGGAGTATAATGATCTAGGAAATTCGGCAGTGTAACTTTCACGCTGGCATTTTCACACTCACTACACTGTCTAAAGGATGCGTGTCAAATTGAATAGACATAAGGCCAATTTGCTTGTTTTGCTCGTTACTCTTGGATGGGGATTTTCCTACCTGTTCATGAAATTAGGGTTGGAGTCCATCGAAGAATTTAACCTGCTTGCGCTTCGGTTCGGAATTGCCTTTATTGTAACAGCTGCTATTTTTTACAAGCGCCTGCGTGTTATCGACAAAACAACCATTGGTTACGGAGCGCTGCTCGGAGGAATTTTACTTGGGGTATGCGCTTTTATCCTGTTTGGTCTGAAGACCACCAGCACCTCGAATGCCGGCTTTCTAGTCGGGCTCACAGTTATTTTTGTTCCTTTGCTAAATGTAATCCTTTTCCGTAAAAGGATGGAGGAAAGTCATCTGATTGGTGCTCTGCTGGCTATCGCCGGGATCGGTATGCTGACCTTGAATAGCGAGCTAAGCATGCACCCGGGCGATATACTTTGTATTGCGGGGGGAATTTGTAATGCGCTGTATATTCTGGTCACTGGTGCAGCGGTGAAAAAATGCGATTCAATTGCGGTAGGCGTGTTGTCCTTGGGCTTCACAGCCGTTTTCGCACTCATTCTCTCTTTCTTTTTTGAGTCACCGGTCTTTCCTGTCACGTTCAATGGCTGGTTGGCTATTTTGGCTCTCAGCCTGGTCTGCAGCGCTTTTTGCTTCATTGCCCAGTCGATATCTCTAAAGTATATCGCACCTGTGCAGTTGGGATTAATGTATGCTTTGGAGCCTATATTCGCTGCTGTCGTTGCCTTTATTTTCGTGGGGGAACGATTAACCTTACAGGGATATGCGGGAGCTATACTAGTAGTGAGCGGAATACTTATCTCTCAATGGATGGAGCAGCGGAAAAAGCAAGGTCATCGGTACGCATACGCCCTCTCTCCTTCGGGAAGGGGGGACAAGCACCCTACGTGATGTGCCCTGACTTCGCGAGTCAGCGACAAGCAAGGTGAATTACACACAAATGCTTGGCTAGATCAACAATAAATTCCTGGTTAAATTGAAATCATGCATATGGATAAATGTGTCTAATTCATTATATATGCCCCGAGATTTTTTTCATATTGTATGGACTAATGTGTAAAAAGCCGCTAATACCCACAGAGCGGCTTTTTTTATTCCTTTTGATTTTTTATTTCTTTTGTTCATATTAGTTCCTGTAGTCCTTTTTGGTGCTGATGTGCAGCAATTTGAGCATGATTATCGAATCAATAGGTTCTTTGCTGTGCGGATACAGCATAATCATCCAGCTCCTTCATCACGCCATGGAGCAGTGTGCGCTCAAGCTGAAGGTAAGTATGCAGTTTTTGTTCGATCCGGCTGAACAGCATTCTATCGTTTTTAAAATTAAATTTCAAAACCAGATTTCTTAGTGACTCGTGCTGCTGCACAATCAGGGTATAGCGTTCGATCACATCATCGTCTGGCTTCAGAATCGACAGCTCCATCAAATATCGCAAGCGTTGTAGCATTATTATTTTGTGCTCCCAGAACAAGTGAAAGGCTCTGCGATCGATTTGAACAAATGATGTTGAATGAAGCTTGTCCTTTACTTTCTCAATCGAATGTTCCACCGCCTTCATGCCGAACAGCGTCTTCTCCTTGAAGCTTAGATCTACTGTGATCGTTGAATTCAGGTAGCGGCGAATCGACTCAGCGATCTGATCAATCTGCAGCGAATGATCCCGTTCTTCACGAATACTGAGAAGATGGACATTCTTGAAAAATTCGTTATCGCTAACTATACTGTAATACCCTTGCTCGATCTCTTCGATTGGACACTCCGTCTTTATATATTTGCCATCAGCCAAATTATCTGCCATCAGAAAGGTTCGTTTCTGTTCATCATAGCCATACACCAATATTTCGTGCCAATGACTTACTTGCTTATATTGCTTAGAAACAGATATGTAGGAGCGGTCTACGTAGAAGTAAAGGTAATAATCAGCATAAAGAGATTCTATGATAAAATCCGTCAGGCTCTCCCATTTTCGCTTCAGAATATCACGGGGGATTATATGATGATTAATCCATGGAATATTATCCAGCAAGATATGATGGTTATCGAAAAAGTAGGAATCCCAGTCCTCCACATAGCGAATCTGTATGAAATTGTTGTACAGCCAGGGCAAGTAATGATCGTTGTTCGAGAGCATAGAAGTGACACTTCCATAGATATTGTATGTGTAAAATGTCGGCTCATAGAATGGCAGGATAATTGAAGCCATGCTCATACCTCCCACGGGTTTTAAATTGACTTGCACTCTGTAAGGTAAATACTTCTACAATAATTACCAACTCCCTCCATGTTAGCCTGTTTTTTTTGTATGAAAGTTTCAAGATATACGACAATTTCCCTGAGTCTGTTGTATACACAATAGAATCGCTGAAATGAACGATTTATAAGCCTTGTATTCTATCCCTGCTTCTATACAATTATGGACAGATGTTGTTAAAACATCACTTGTAGCCGTATATAAGATGATAGGGGTTGTTTTTTTGGTAAGGCATAATCGAATGTTGATTTTCATACTGACTGTAGGTGTATTCGGCATTTTGAATACCGAGATGGGTGTTATTGGTATATTACCTTCCCTTGCCGAGCACTTTAATGTGAGCGTCACACAAGCGGGATTACTGGTAAGTGTATTTGCTCTGGGTATCGCCGTCTCTGGCCCGATCCTGCCGTTAATCCTGTCAGGTGTCGATCGTCGGAAGGTCATGTTACTTGTGTTGGGTGTCTTTGTGGCAGGAAATGTGGTGGCTATGCTCACGACCAGCTTCACAGTGTTGTTGGTTGCCCGTATCATCCCGGCCCTTCTGCACCCTGTCTACTGTTCTTTGGCCTTTACCGCAGCTGCCTCCTCCGTGAGTAAAGAAGAAGCACCCAAAGCAGTTGCCAAGGTATTCGTCGGTGTCTCTGCCGGTATGGTAGCCGGGGTACCGATCGCAAGCTTCATAGATAGTGCAGTATCCTATGAGATGGCTATGGCGTTTTTCGCTATTGTGAATATTTTCGTTTTTGTGGCAACGCTGTTGTTTGTGCCTTCCATGCCAGTAAAAGAAAGACTTTCCTACGGTGATCAATTCGCGGTGTTAAAAAAGCCGATTGTGTGGATCTCCATCATCGCGGTTGTGTTGATGAATTCGTCTGTCTTCGGCGTCTACAGTTATGTGACAGAGTACCTGAACATGGTGACGAATATGTCTCCACGTGAGATCAGCTTGACGTTACTCCTATTTGGCGGAGCCAATATGGTCGGCAACCTGGTTGCTGGAAGGCTGCTTGCTCGCCATGCTGGCTATTTCATCATTATTTCTCCCCTACTCCTGGGTGTAGTCTATACCGTTTTATTTCTCATTGGAAGCTTTCCCGTACCTGTAGCATTCATTACTATAGTGTGGGGAGTACTCGCCGGAGGCATTATGGCCAATATGAATCAATACTTGATCTCGTCTGCGGCACCTGAAGCTCCCGATTTTGCCAATGGTTTGTTTATATCCGCGTGCAACATTGGAACCACTGTTGGGGCTGCGTTTGGCGGCTTATTTATATCAGGCCTGGGTGTGAAATATGTTGTATGGGTGGGCGTTCTTTCTGTGATATTAGGTCTGGTAACGATCTTGCTCAGACACTCATCTCACAGATCGGTCACACACAAGGCTAAGCAATATTCAGCCTAAAAGAAACCCGCCTCATTAGACGTTTGCGTTGAAATGAGGCGGACTATCTGCACAACTACACCCTTACAGCGCTGAAAAAATACGTACCGTTAATCCCCCTGAATATCCCTCTAGGACTGCTGTCAAATCGGAATAATTTAGAAATGCGAGTGCCTTACTGTCTGTAGTCACCTTCGGCTTCCATTCCTCATCTATCCGTTGGTTCACAATATGTAATCGGCACTTCTCACCCGGATAGTCCGTGCCCTCCAGTATATATTCAGCTCGAAGCTTGACAACTCCATTCCCAAAGTACTCTTGTACATCCTCAGCTCCGGGTAAAATGTGACCTGTGAAGTATGGGCCTTCACAGCTGCCTGTGAAAAATATTGCGATCTGTCTATAAGTACCTTCTTCCCTCCGAAGCTCCCTGCCTGTAATCTGTATGTCGATCGTTAGCACTTCTTTTTTGCCAAGTAAAAATTGTTGGATGGATACGATTGCGCCAGAGGTCTGCTTTTCCGTAAATTGATGTCCAGCATTTTTTATCAGTTGCAGGTGACACTGCCCTGGTTCATAGCATTCCTTCGCCTTAATGGAGTAATTGTAATGTACGATTTCATCCGCTGTGCCATGTAGCAGCAGCACGGGGCCATGATAGGGCCTAATTTCGTCGAACGGATCCATATCTACCACGGCATCATGGAACTTCTTACTGATTAGCATCTGCCCACAATCAATAAGCTCTGGAACATCATGGACATGATATGAAGAGTTGGCGAGGGTACCGCTGCGTGCATGATCCGGAATACAGAGTGCAGGATAGATGAGGATTAGCGACTCTACTTCGTCCGGGCATTGTGCAGCTACGAGAGCCGAGACGAATCCACCCTGGCTGAAGCCCATGAGAGTCAATCGCTTGGCATCTATATAAGGCAGCTTTACAATATCATGCATAACAACTTTGAGATCCTCGCATTCTGTCAAGATCGTCATGTCCGTCGTTTCTCCGTCACTTCTCCCCTCCCCATTGGCAGAGCCCCCACAAAAGTCAAAGCAAAACGCGGCATAGCCCCATGATGCAAGTGCCATGCAATAGTCCACTAGATTCATGGAATTCCCACCGAATCCATGACTGACAATGACGGCCGGAAGATGATCTCCCTGTGGCAAGTATTCTCTTCCACGAATGGTTAACCCATCTCGTATGCAACTAAAATCACGCTCACTAATCGCATTATTCATTCGCTCCATCCCTCCCTCTTTGATCATAATACGCTTACATCAAAACATATATATGTTTATTTCTGTTTTCTAAATATAGACAATTATCTACACTAAATATTATAAATAATGGTTTAGTTACATAATTTATGTTGACACTACAATATTTGAACGATACAATCATTATGTAAAAATAAGGATAAATGACAAAGGATGGTGAATATTTATGAAAGGGCTTACAAAATGGATGGTCGCTGCTGCTCTCCTGATCTTAACCTTCTCTTCCATCTCACCTACTTATGGTGCAGCCAACTTTCCGAACACGGGCACGACGGGGCTCACCGGATTCGCGGGGAATGCCAAAAATGAAAATGGTGTCTCCAAATCTGCAGTCACAGGCGGCAAAAACGGACAAATCATCTACATCAATAATCTGAATGATCTGCGAACGCACATTGCGGACACGACTCCTAAAATTCTGGTCATCGAGCGCAACATCTCGTCGTCCTCACTCCAGAAAGTTAATTTTGGCGCAAATAAGACAATCGTCGGCTCATATGACAACCATACGCTTACGAATATTCACTTCCGCTCCACTTCCTCCTCCAGCAATGTTATTTTTCAGAACCTGAAATTCGAGCATTCTGCCAGCATCAACGCGAACGATGATATTCAGTTGTACATTACCTCTGGCTCTAACTACTGGATTGATCATGTGACGTTCTCAGGTCACAATTACAGCTCTGGCGGTGGAGATCTGGACAAGCTCCTGTATATTGGCGATAGAGCTGACTATATTACGATCAGCAATTCCAAATTTGCCAATCATAGATACGGAATTATTCTGGGACATCCCAATGACGGCAACAGTAGCTACAACGGTGTGCCTCATGTGACCATGTCTAATAACTATTTTGAGAACCTGTACGTTCGTGGTCCAGGGCTCATGAGATACGGATACTTCCATATCAAAAACAACTATGCTAACAACTTCAACCAGGCGATTACGATTGGTGAGAAAGCTCGCATTTACTCGGAGAACAACTATTTCGGAGCTGGTGCGGAAAAAGGCGGTATACTCGATGACAAGGCTAACGGTGAATTCACGGATACTGGCAGCACACCGGCTCTAACTGCTCCAAAGTCCCCAAAAACAAATTGGAGACCTAGCAGTAACTACAGCTATGAAGTGCGTGATGCGAGCTATGCGCGTGAGTTCGTGACCAAATACGCCGGCTCATCCAATACAACACTTGTTTTTGGCAAATAATCATTTAAAAGAATTAGACCTGTTGAAAATGGTGTCTAAATGATGTTGTGGATGGTTATGGGACTGCAACATCCACAACATCAAGCTTTATTTGACTGGCGGAATGCTTTGCGGGTTGTTGAATACATTTTGCGGATCGTACTTCGCTTTTACTTTTCTGAGTCTGGCATAGTTCTTTCCGTAATAGACTGGTCCGGAGCATGTAATACCTTGGTCTGGTACGTTGATATAAGAACCTACAATATAAGGCTCAAGTTTCTTTCTCGTGCTTCGGGTCAAAGCAATATTTTTGGCTGCATGGGATGGCTTCACCCACGAGCTGTTCCACTCAACATAGTAATCGGCCTTTCTCCAGTAGAATGCCGTGGCTTGAGGTGCAATCCGGCTGACAGCTCCACCCCAATTCAAGAAGTAGAAGCCTGCTGGCGTACCTCCCTCCGCCTTTTCGAGGAATTCGCGCATGGCTTTGAAGGCTTTTTCAGGGAATGGACGTCGGCCAAAGCCGCTTGAGAACTGATTGCTGAACCTTTGTGTGAGTACAGGGTCCGGAGCCAGCATGAACTTTGTGACTTGCGTGTATGGAAGGTACTCAATAGTTTTCTGAGTTGGTGTCCCTACATTAAGAATGGGTGCCAACTGCCGAAGAGCCTCACTTTTTGATCCGAGATACAGCCCCAGCATGCTGACGTTTCCGCCTTTTTTGGGACCAACGCTTAGTTCACTCCCTAGCTTGGTACTGGTGTTCGGGGCCCATACCTGCCATTTCTTCACGACCTTCTCGAATTGTGCCCATGGCCAGGTAATCTGGAATACAGTCGCCTTAGCTGGAGCGCGTCGCACCTTGAACTTATATTTGGTATACACACCGAAGTTACCGCCTCCGCCGCCACGTGTAGCCCACAGAAGATCCGAATTTTGTTTTTTGTTCGCACGAATAACCCGCCCCTTGGCATCAACCATTTCAAGTTCCAGCAGGTTATCGCAGATCAGGCCGATGGTTCGTTGCAGCGGGCCGATGCCTCCGCCAGGCGTAATTCCTCCGATGCCGACCGTTGGGCTATCACCGAATGGGGCCATGAATCCTTGCTTCGCAAGCGCATCTACGATTCTTCCTACCCGATTACCCGTTTCCACAACAACCGTTCCGCTTTTTTTATTTAGCTTTATTTTCTTCATTTCGCTAACATCAATGACGATCCCACCGTTAACCTGTGAAAGATTAGTCTCTAATGCGTGTCTCCCGCTTCTTGGACGAATCGGAACATTGTTATGACGTGCCCAGCTTATGGCGTTCGCTACATCCTTTGTCTCCTGAGCGAACACAAATACTTTGGGGAATCTGTCTGTATGTGGGTCCCAGTTCTTACGCGCCCTTTCGTATCCAGGGTCCCCCTTGAAAATAACTCGCCCCGTTAGCTTCTTTTGTGAACTCACCGATCTACTCAGCTCCTTAGATTAAGTAACTATCCATGTCTGCTCGTGAACAATCTGGGCTGACTCCATATAGCCTATGTAATAGGCTCGCGATGTGTATAGGCTGGTGCTGAGATGTCTTAGACGTAATTACATGAGTAGACAAACATCCCAAAAAGGCCTATGCACGCAAATCGCGTACATAGACCTACATTGAAGCTAATAGTTTTACAGTAACTGACCCCTTATCAGTACTGCACCAGCCAGCATAACAAGGATTCCAACAATCTGTATGGGTTGTATTCGATTTTTTACAGACCGCAGCAGACCGAATTGCTCCACGAATAGGCTGCCGATAATTTGCCCTAATAAAGCAAGAATCACGGTCAGATCTGTACCCAGTTGATTGACAAGAAATACGTTGATAATGGCCACCATGCGCCATATCCATTGACTTACCTGATTAGTCGTATTCGTTGCTTTGGAAACCATATTTATGGACGTAATAGCCTCTGTTTATTGACCTGGTATGCGTGGATTCCTCTCTTCAACCTCTTCAGCCCTTCTTCCAGCCTTGCGGCAGGACAAGCATAATTTACGCGTATAAAATGATCACCATTGCCACCAAATATACTACCCTTTGACACATATAAGCCGGTTTTTGTTCGAATAAACTCGCATAGATCCTCGGTGTCCTGTGTAATGGAGCTACAATCAATCCAAGCCAAATACGTAGCTTCCGAGGAAATCACCTGAAGTTCCGGTATTTCGCGTTGGATAAACTGTTCAAGCAGCTGCTTGTTGCTCATCAGATAACTTAATAACGCTTCAAGCCAAGGTTCTCCTTTTGTAAAGGCCGCTATGGCCGCTTCCACGGCAAATACGTTAGGCTCTGCAACCTCGTCCGTATTGATTCCCCGCCGAACCAGAGCCCGTATTTCAGGATTCGGTATAATGATGCTTGAAGTCTGAATTCCAGCCAGATTAAAGGTCTTGGTTGGAGCGACGCAGGTAATAGAATGGTTCGCGATCTCTTCAGAGACCGCAGCAAAAGGCACATACTTGAAGCCAGGATGTGTTAAGTCGCAATGAATCTCATCCGAAACAATCAGAACATGGTGCTTGATGCATAACTGCCCGATCCGTTCTAAGATTGCTCGGTCCCATACCTTCCCGATCGGATTGTGAGGATTACAGAAGATCATTAGTGTTGTATCAGGGTCATACAGCTTCACTTCAAGATCCTCCCAGTCAATGGCATACTCACCATTCTGGTAGAGTAGATTGCTTACGATCGGCTCACGTTGGTTATTTAGGATGGAATTATAGAAAATATTATATACAGGAGCCATGACCAGTATTTTTTCGTTCATCTTCGTCATTTTGCGTACAATGGAGGAGATCGCGGGTACAACCCCCGTACAGAACAGGATCCAATCTTTTTGTACCTGGAATTGATGTCTATTGGCCCACCATTGCGCTACTGCCTCATCATAGCTATCTGGCACAGAAGTATAGCCGAAGATGTGATGATCTAATCTTGTTTGCATCGCTGCGATCACGTCCGGTGATGTCTCAAAATCCATGTCTGCTACCCACATGGGTAATTCACCGGATGCAATATCCCATTTATAGGAGTTGGTTCCGGATCGCTCTATCATTGTATCAAAGTCAAACATCATGTAGCCTTCACCCGATCTGTAAGTTCATATTGTGTCGAGTCTGCTATAATCTCGGGATCATCGAGAATGAGCTCTCGTATATTCTTTGCCTTAATGCTTCCGGCTAATGGATTCTTCACACTTAAGAGTTCTGTTGTAGCTTCTACCTGAATGGCTGAATATTCAAATGCCAGGTCTGTATTGATAATCGTTCCGTTCTCAATCGTTAACTGGTCCATGTAGCACATGCCCTGGTTACTCTCAATTCTGCAATTGACAAACTTGATATGTCGGGAGTTCCAGCCGAGATATTCTCCTATGATCACGGAATCATACACGGTGACATTCTCACAGTTCCAGAAGGCGTCTTTGGAGATGAGTCTTGCGTTCCGAAGCTCAACATTCTTTGCGCCATCAAACGCATAATTTCCCACTAGCGTAAAATCATCAATGAAGATGTTCTCGCTGTTCATACCAAAGTAATCCCCACGGGCAGTCACATGGTTCAGATAGATATCTTTACATTGCCAGAGGGTCTCCTGAGCATTGGACAAATCTACATTAGTTAGACGAATGTGACTTGCACGCCGAAAGCTCTTCGGTGCCTCAATGACACTATCACTGATCGAAATATGATGTGTATACCATATACCCGATCGTGCCATCTCCAGCAGCGTACTGTTCGTTAGTGTAACGTGATTACAGTACCAGAGCGGATACTTCCACTTGAAAATACTGTGCTCAAGAATGATGTTACTACTTTCCTTCAATGGGGACTCACCGTCAGTGAATACGGAATTCGTTATGGTTAAATCCTTACTTTTGAATAGGGCACGTTCTCCGGTCAATATTTGTTGGTCAATCAATGACAATCTAATCCCCCGTTTCGCTATGGTCATTACTTACAGACTTACACCCGAATGCATTCCTTCTAGCAAGGCCTAGTGCTGTAGGTATTCCAGACAGCAATCCCTTGAGCGATAAGACACATGAGTAGCATGAGTAGCAGTATACGATCCGATGGTGTTCACTTCCCGTCAATAAAAAGAGCCTGCATACGCAGGCCCTTCAATCAAGTGGCCTTTCGCCACTTAAGGTCTGATCAATACTTTGAGAGCCTCGCGATTATCCATCGCACGGTATCCCTCAGGAACGCCGTCAAGGTCAACGGTTACGTCAAAGACGCGACCAGGTTCAAGGCTTCCATCCAGAATATCTGGCAACAATACTTCCATGTACGCACGAGTCGGCGCTGGACCACCTGTAAGGGTAATATTACGTCCGAACAGACTTGTAAAACCAACCGGAGCATCCTCGTATTGAGGTACTCCTACACGACTGATAACCCCACCAGCACGAACGGCTCCAAGACTCATTTCATAGGCAGACATCAGCCCAACACATTCCAGTACGACATGCGTTCCTTCACCGTTCGTCAGTTCCTTGACTTTCGCGACGCCTTCTTCTCCACGTTCAGGAATGACATTCGTGGCTCCGAATTCAATGCCAAGATCTGTCCGCTTCTTATGACGACCCATGAGAATGATTTTCTTCGCGCCAAGCTTCTTCGCAGAGAGAACGGCAAGCAGACCGACAGCTCCATCACCGATCACAGTTACTGTTGTACTTTCATTGACTCCGCCCATGACAGCAGCATGATAGCCTGTACCATACACATCAGACAAAGTTAGCAGCGACGGCAACAACGGAGAATTCTCATCAATATGATCAGGTAGCTTGAACATGCTTCCTTGTGCCTGAGGCACTCGAACATACTCCGCCTGACAGCCTGTCATGAAGCTCCCGTGCACACAAGAAGTCATTAAGCCTTCCTCGCAGAATGGACAAGTGTTGTCCCCTACTGCAAAGGGCACGATGACCAGATCGCCCTTCTTGAAGTCGGAGACCTGTTCACCCATCTCTTCGATTCTTCCAATCACCTCATGGCCCATAGCTTCACCTTCACCATGCTCATGGGCATGCATGTTGTGATATGGATGGAGATCACTGCCGCAAATACACGCAGCAACCACCTTCAAGATGGCATCCGTAGGAAACTTCAATTGGGGTACGGCTATTTCTTCTACACGTACATCCCCAGCAGCATACATAATATTGGCTTTCATAATGGAAATTCCACCTTTACATTAATATGGATTGCAGTTCATGTTTGTCCGCTCATGCAATCTGAGCAAAGTATTATATATTGGTAACTCATTGTTATCTGACGGATAGCTGTGCAACCCCAGTGTTCTGTATATAGGTGGCATAGTCCTTGGCACTTTGCTCAAGTGCTTCATCCGACAGGTGCTGCATGACACCGTACAAAATGTATGGAGTCAGATAGCGCATGCCGATCATCTTACTTGTGGTCTGAAGAGGTCTCAGCAGTTCATGAATCGTGTATTTAAAGTTGCCATCTGCTGAATAGTTTTCTTTGGCAGCGCCTATGGAGACTGCAATTAACAAATCTTTGCCATGCAGCTTATTCCCTGTACTTCCATACGCCCAGCCGTAAGTGAGGACTGCGTCCTCCCATTTCTTCAATAATGAAGGTGTACTATACCAGTAGAACGGAAATTGAAGAACGACACGGTCATGCTGCTCAAGTAATTTTTGCTCAGCAGCTACATCAATGTTCTCATCCGGGTAAGCTTCATAGACCCGGTGCACTGTAACTGTACCTTGCTGCTCCAGTTCTTCGGTCAAACGCCGATTCACACGGGATGCCGCCAAATTAGGGTGAAATGCAAGGACAAGTGTTTTCATTTCAGCTTCTCTCCAATTCATTTTTGTGTTGAGGCCGTTCACTACTCTGGCGAATTTTGCTCATCTCGATGTCTCCTTTTTATCGAATGTTGCATTTCTTAAGCTCTCAAAAATGAACATTGATTGTTTAATCAACTTATGTTTATAATTCTAAACAGAAATGCTATCCTTTCAATAATCAAATCCGCTCAATGTGTGGATTAATGAACATATTCTAAGGAATTGCCGATTATTTAACGGAGGAGCTGACTTATCAATGACAAAAATAGACAGACGAATTGTTAAGTCTCAAGAGGCGATCAAGAAGGCCATTCTTGAGCTAATGGTTGAGAAGAACTTTGAAGAAATAACAATAAGAGATATATCTGACAGAGCCAATCTGAACCGAGGAACCATCTATCTTCACTACATGGATAAATATGATTTACTCGATAAGATTGTGGAAGAACATATTAGTAATCTCCGTGAACTATGCCACTCTGCTGCTGACATGACTTTTAAAGAAGGAAATTACGTCTGGTTTGATTACTTTGCTAACAATCACCTATTCTTTTCGATCATGCTCAATACGAAGAGCGCAGCCTACTTCCGCAGTCGCTTCCTTGATCTGGTCGTTCAGGAATATGGCGTTGAGGTCGATACCTCCGAGGGAGTCAATCAAGGCTTGAATGAAGAGATTATTCTTCAATTTTTTGGAGCTGCTGTCGTTGGAGCTGTAGAATGGTGGTTCAAGAATGGCATGCCTGTGCCCCCTCGTGTAATCGCCGAACAAACCGGACAAATCTTGGACAGGAATTTTTGAATGTTCCTAAGAAGCTGCTCCATATCGTAACCTACTTAATCTGACAATCATTTTTCCGCATATTTCTTAGTTCTTAAAATAGGCCTCACAAATACTAGATAAAGAATCAAGGATAGCCCCACGGACAATGCACAGACTGCAAATAAAGCCTGATAACTGGCATAGTGAGAAATCATGCCCAATATAATCGAGCCGAGACCGATCCCGAGATCGTTAGCAGTTGTAATTGTGGCGTTGGCGACTCCCTTACGGTCGGCACGTGCAACCAGTAATGTTGCAGATTGGAATGCCGGCTGAGCCGACCCAAAGCCAATACCAAATAGGACCGCAGATACCACAATACCCACCGTTCCTTTGGAAGCAAATAACACAATTAAAGCACTGATCGTAACTACTAGTGAAGGAGCAAGTATGAATAGCTCCCCGTATCGATCCGAAAGCTTCCCGGTAATGGGGCGGCTCAATGCCAGCGCTGCAGCGAACGTTAGAAAGAATACTCCGGAATTGACCTGAAGTGAATCAGCGAATAAAGGAAGGAAAGTGGTAACACCACCATAAGCGATGAAGAGAAAGAAGACCGATACCGCGATGGGTAACACTGACTTTTCGTACAATTGTAGTTTCCCTTTGCTCGGTTGTGAGTTGAAGGGGATCTTTGCACCCATGGTCAAGATCAAGGCAACCGAAGAAAGGACCAGACCTAACAGAAACAATAGGCTGTAAGAGTGCATTTGGATAATCCAGATCCCGAATAGCGGACCTACTGCCATAGCTAGCGTCATTGACGTGCTGAACCACCCTAACCCCTCGCCTCTTCTTGCTGGAGATACTGTATCTGTCACAGAAGTAATCATTGCGGTAGTTGAAAACGCCCAACTGAGCCCATGAAGGATTCTGAGTGCTATAAGCATCAGAATGCCTCCAACCCAGTTATACATATACATGGTTACAGCGAAGACTATGAGTCCCAGCGTAATAAACAAACGTCTACTATAACGATCTAGCAGCCCACCTACAAGCGGTCTGAAGAACACAGCAGAGAGCGCAAAAGCGCCCACTACCATGCCAACCTGAGACTCGTCGCCACCCAATTCCTTAATAAATGCTGGCATCGTGGGATAGAGCATATAAAATGCAGTAAACAGTGCCAGATTTGCAGCAGTCATTAGAGCAAATGGCGTGGTCCATAAACGATTTATTGTGTTCATCGTTCATTCCCCCCTCTCAGGAAGTCATACTTGCACTATGACAAGAACAGTTCTTCTCCATTGCTTTCAATCACTTTTTTATACCAGTCAAATGATTTCTTTTTTTTGCGTTCCAATGTGCCATTATCGCTGTCATCTTTATCAACATAGATAAAGCCATAGCGCTTACTCATCTGTCCACTACTGGAGCTTACCAAATCAATGCATCCCCATGTCGTATATCCGAGAAGCTCTACACCATCTTCCTCCACGGCTGCTTTGAATGCTTGAATATGTTCACGGATGTACTCAATTCTGTAATCATCCTCAATGTGGCCCATTTCGTTAATGGTATCGTGGGCCCCTAGTCCATTTTCTACAATGAACAGCGGTTTTTGATAGCGATCATAGAGTGCATTTAGCGTAATTCTGAGACCCAATGAGTCGATTTGCCACCCCCACTCGCTTGTTTTCAAGTATTTATTTTTTAAAGTCGGAAACAAATTAGCCGCGGTCTGTGTATTTACTTCGGGATCCGCACTGGTCAATCGTGAACCATAATAGCTAAATGAGACAAAATCAACTGTATTATTCTTTAATAGCTCTTCATCCCCCTGCTCAAATTGCAGCTCAATCCCCATTCGCTCAAACATCTTTTTAGCATAATTAGGATATTCCCCACGGGATTGAACATCAACGAAGAAATAATGCTCCCTGTCTCGTGTCATGGCTTTCCATACGTCTTCGGGAGCTGGAGTATAAGAATACGTGCTCGCCCCAGCTAGCATACAGCCAATTTGGATTTCTGGATTGATTTTGCGTGCAATTTCGGTAGCCTTTGCACTCGCAAGTAATTGGTGATGAGCAGCTTGATATTTGATCGCTTCTTCATTTTCACCTTCCTTGAATACTAGACCTGCGCTGCCAAAGGGAAGATGCAGGATCATATTGATCTCATTAATCGTGAGCCAATATTTCACTTTGTCTTTATATCTACTAAAAAGGGTCTCACAAAGCCGCGTGTAATGATCTACCATTGTGCGGCTTCTCCAGGAGCCAATCGTTCTTACCAGATGCATGGGTACATCAAAATGAGTAATGGTTACCAAGGGCTCAATGCCATATTTCAAGCATTCATCAAATACATTGTCGTAAAATTTCAGTCCAGCTTCATTAGGTATTTCATCATCCCCATTGGGAAAGATCCTTGTCCAGGCTATGGATAAACGTAGTGTTTTGAAGCCCATTTCTGCGAACAAAGCAATATCCTCTTTATACCGGTGGTAGAAATCAATGGCTTCATGGCTCGGATAGTAGTGTGAGCTGTCGCACTCAAGTGCTTCTTTTTTACCTCGCATAATAGGAACCCGGTCTTCGCCCCATGGTATTACATCGACATTGGATAGCCCTTTGTTCCCTTCCAAATAACCACCCTCACATT
Source organism: Paenibacillus massiliensis 2301065 = DSM 16942 (assembly GCF_000377505.1). Classification (GTDB taxonomy): domain Bacteria; phylum Bacillota; class Bacilli; order Paenibacillales; family Paenibacillaceae; genus Paenibacillus; species Paenibacillus massiliensis. The sequence continues at coordinate 344,548 of NZ_KB898187.1, forward strand.
GATTCGCAGCGGTTGCTCCTCCCCACAGGAAGTCCTTTCTTAGAACCATATCTCATACGCCCCTATCTTTAATTGACTTTCAATTCAAATAATGAATCCTCGAAAGACACGACTGTTTGCGTTGTCTCTGTGAACTCTTTGTAGCTATCTGAATTAGTAATAATAATTGGAGTTTGGGTAACATAGCCTTCTGCTTTGATTTTCTCCAAATCAAAGGTAAGCAACAATTGTCCCTTCGTAATTCTTTGCCCCTCGACAACATGCGATTCAAAATACTTACCATTGAGCTTAACCGTGTTCAGACCTACATGAATAAGAACCTCAGCACCTGTATCTGACAGGAGACCCATCGCATGCTTTTTGGGAAATAGAGATACGATCGTGCCGTCAAAGGGTGAAATAACCTTTCCTTCGCTAGGCTCTACTGCTATTCCTTTACCCATAGCTCCGGAAGCAAAGGCCACATCTTGTATATCTTTAAGTGCAATGGTGCTTCCACTCAATGGACTTGCTATAGTTAATGCTGCTGCTGTAATTGGAACAGTCTCTACCGCTACTTTTACTTCTTCCGTGCTCACGACTGCTGATTTTTCAAATCTAAAGCTAAGCAAGTACGTAAGAACTGCGGTTACAAGTGCTGCAATAAGCAATGCAATTAAGATATTATAGAAATTAGCCAAGTTAGCACCTAAATACAGCGGAATGGCAGGTATACCGGATGCTCCGGTTGCATAGCGAGATACCCCTGTTAGACCTGCATATAGTCCGCCACAAGCAGCACCAATCATTGCTGCGATTAGCGGATATTTCTTCGGCAAGTTTACTCCATAAAGAGCTGCCTCTGTAATACCCATTAATCCGGTAATACCACTAGTTGTCGAGATTTGCTTCATGGATGGATCTTTAGTTCTCGAACCTACCACCAAAGCAGCCACACCTTGCGTTATATTAGATACCAGAGCACCCGGACCTATAATATTTTCATAACCTAAGGTGGTGATTTGCGTTAATGAAAGAGGCACAATGTTATGATGTAGTCCAAACATGACAAGGATTGGCCAGAAAGTCGCGATGATGAATATAACCAGCCAAGAACCATGCGAACCTAAGAAATCAAAGCCCATTGCTAAATACGTTCCGACAAATGATCCTAACGGACCAAGTACGGTAAGGCCAATCGTTCCAACAACCAAGATAGTTAACATCGGCACAAAAATTATTTTTATGGAATCATGTATTATTCGCTTGAAGAAAGGCTCAATATACGATTGCGCCCATACCGTTAGAAGGATTGGAACCACAGATGAACTATAAGTAACAAGCGTCAGGGGGATACCAAATACGTTGACATCATTGCCCTCTGTCTTTAATTGAATCAAACTGGGATGCAAGAAGATTCCCGCCAGGACAATTGCCAATACAGGGCTACACTTTAGTTTGTTTGCAGCAGAGTAGGCTAACAAAAATGGTAAGAAGTAAAATATGGCGTCTGACATAAAATTAATGACATAAAAGGTCTGTGAGTCTCGTGAGATCCATTTAAGCAAAATCAACAGAGCTAAAAGTGCTTTAATCATCCCGGCACCAGCAATGGCAGGAACAATTGGACTAAAGGTTCCAGATACGAAATCAATAAATTTGCCTACAATACTTGCTTTTCTCCCATTACCTGCTTCGCTATTTGAAGCCCCCTTAGGTTCCAAATGCTTGACGACCTCGTTGTAAACGTCTTCAACATGTGTTCCAATAACGACCTGAAACTGTCCGCCACTTTCTATGGCATCAATGACACCATCTAAAGACTTAATCGACTCACGCTTCGCTTTATTAACATCGTTCAATGCAAATCTAAGTCGAGTCATACAGTGGGTTAGTGTAGATACATTTTCATGACCACCAACACGCTCTACAATATCTTTAGCTAAGTTCTCATACTTTTTGCTCATACCAAGGTGCCCCCTCTAAGTGTCTCTATTACTACTATGAACGTATACGGAAGCGCTTATAAAATTCTGCTTATAAGCATTTCCACCTCCTTAATTAACTCCTCCCAAAATAAAAAAGCTACTTATCTGTGAGTGATATAAAAAGGTAACATTCACTGCACCTTTAAAATATCATCAGATAAATAGCTATAGCCAATACCTATATTTAATGATTTATCATGCCTGAAAGGCATGTTTAATATGTTGCAAAAAACGCACTGCAGATGGACTGAATATTTTATGCTTCTTCCAGACAATCACCGTTGGAAATTGAAGATCTGGATAAAATGGGATAAAGCAAAGACTGTCAGAATGCTTCATCGCCACAGCCCCCTCAATACAGATTGCGGTTCCTAATCCCTGCTCCACTAGGTTGACCACATTGGATATTAGGTTATAGGTAGCTACAAAGTGAAGCTGTGAATACTCGTCGGCGAACCAACTGGCAATCTCATTTTGTACAACTACTCGACTGGAAATGAGCAAGGGTACTCCTGTCAGATCTTTTGCAGTCACATAGTCTTTACTTGCAAGTGGCGACGAAGTTCTTGTAAGAATGCCCCATCGCTCTTTTTGCGGTAGCCTGATAAAATCATATTTTTCGATATGAATCGGTTCCAGCAAGATTCCAACGTCAAGTAAGCCCTTATCGATCCTTTCCTTGATGTCATCACCAGTCCCGCTATAAATGTGATAGCTAACCTGAGGATATTCTGCATTGAAGTCTTTTAGCGATTGTAGAATCACATTGGATGTTAATGACTCAACACTCCCAATCGAAATGGTTCCTCCAACCAGGTTGTTCTGATCCTTGAACTCTTTCTCTGTTTTATCTGCAAGGGTAAGAATCTCCTCTGCCCGCTGACGCAAAAGCAACCCTGACTCCGTTAGTGTAATTTTGCTTTTGCCGCGTATAAACAATTGAGTTCCTAAGTCTTTTTCCAGATCAGCCAACTGTCTGCTTAACGTAGGCTGTGTCACATGCAAGATCGTTGCTGCATGGGTAATGTTCTCCACGCGCGCTACTGTCAAAAAATATCGAAGCACTCTTAATTCCATGACCCCTCCTGCTTTGCTTCAACTCACCAAATGCTAATTCACCTGCCCCCATATTATCTTGATTTTGTATGATTATCAACATAACCTGCTTCTTGGCTACATATCTCCCTGTACGGTTGAGAGAGAGATCAGCACAGGCCCGGCAAAATCGGAGGCCTCCTCTCCCTTCGGATTATGAAGGCGGAACAGGAAAGCATCCCCTCCCTCTGATGTCCATACCATGTAATCGCTTATCCCCTTCTCACCAGAAGCTTGCAGATACAGCTCTGCGTAGCCTAGGGGGTGCTCCACCAACTCGCCACTATAATCGGACACCTCACCAGCCTGGCTTAGCTCATCCCTTCCTGCGGCTTCAAGCTGAGCAACATCATAATCTGCAGGCAGCAGTTCAATGTCTACATAATAATCCGGATTACTGCTCAAGGATAAGCGGCCCGCAGCTGAATCAAATGTGAATTTCTCGAAGACATACAAGGAGAACCCTTCCTCCTCTTGCAGTACCGCCTCCAGAGCTTGATTTCCCTCCGTTGTCATCAGTTCAAAGCTTTGGGTAGCTGGACGAGTTGCTGCTTCTTGAACCTCCTGCTCGGATGAAGGAGGTTCAGTACCTTCAGTATTCGGTGCTCCAGATCCTGAAGTGTCGGTAGTATCCGCAGTATCTGTAGTATCCTCAGTGTCGGTAGGAACCGCACTTCCCGTACAGGCGGTTAGCATGAAGATCATGACGAACATCAGCATGAGTATTCCCAAGGAATGCTTGTTATTCAATCTGATCGCTCCTTTCGTATCTTCTCCTGTGACTATGGATATAACACAGCACACTACATTAACGGTTCAGTACGTGCTAATGTTTCAATGCTATGTTATTACCCACAACCATTATTTATCGACTACGATAGGAAGCTCGGCTCCGTTCCTCAAGAACAATGGAATATGCTCCAGTGGCGCTGCTACCTCGATGGTACAGCCCCCTTCCAGCGTGTCACCGCTATAGGCATTCTTCCACGAGATTCCTGCAGGCAGATAGACTTGGCGGCTTCGCCGACCCTCGCGCAATACAGGAGCAACCAGTAAATCCGGACCGAACGTATACTGATCCTCCACCTCCCAAGCCGCCGGATCGTTATCAAAATCATAGAACAGCGGGCGCATGGGTGGAGTGCCCTTCTCGTGGGCCTCCCGCATCAATCCAGCAATATAAGGCTTCAGGCGCTCTCGCAAATACATGAACTCCCGGAAAATCTCATATGCCTCATCCCCATAGCTCCATACCTCATTATCCGAGCCACTACCACAGATGCCGCCCCCTGCTGTACCAGTGGGTGGAATAAATGGCTGTCGGTCACCATGAAGACGAAAGACAGGACACAACGCACCATACTGAAACCAGCGCACCATACATTCCCGGAACGACGGGTTCTCCGGATCTCCCCCATGAAAACCGCCGATGTCCGTTGTCCACCAAGGAATCCCGGCAATTGCCATGTTCAAGCCCGCCTTCACTTGGATCTCCAACACCTTGAAGCTGGAGTGTATATCCCCGGACCAGACAAGTGCACCGTAGCGTTGACTTCCCGCCCAGGCACAGCGCACCAGATTGACAATATTGGCTTGACCTTCCGCCTCCATTCCTTCGTAGAACGTTTGGCTATACTTTACTGGATATATATTGCCGATCTGCTTACTGGAGCCCAGATGATAGCGGTAAATATCATGATCATAGACGCTTAGCTCCGGCTCCGCCTCATCTAGCCAGAACACTCGAATGCCTTTGTCGTAATAATTCTTCTTAATTATCCTCCATAGGAACCTACGCGCTTCAGGATTCGTGGCGTCAAAAATAGCATTTTGACCGAGAAATTGAAACTGGGTGCGCACGCCGCGATCGGAGCGTAGCAGGTATCCCTTTTCCAGCATCTCCCGATAGTTCTCGCTCTCCGTCTGCACCGTAGGCCATACTGAGATCATCAGCTCGATGCCTAGCTCTCTCAGCTCCTTGACCATCCCTTCAGGGTCTGGCCAATAGATTGGATCAAACCTCCAGTCCCCTTGATTGGTCCAGTGAAAGAAGTCAATAACAATCACATCAATCGGCAATTGTCTACGCTTATATTCTCTTGCTACTGTAAGTAGCTCCTCCTGGGTACGGTAGCGAAGCTTGCACTGCCAGAAGCCAAGACCATAGTCCGGCATCATCGGTACCTTTCCTGTAACGGTAGCATAGCTTTCTTCAATCTCTGCAGGAGAATCACCCGCTGTGATCCAGTAATCGAGCTGCTTGGTGGAGGGGGCGCTCCACTCCGTGACGTTCAGACTAAAATGGACTTGTCCAATGGCTGGGTTGTGCCACAGAAAACCGTAGCCAGCGCTTGATAGCACAAAGGGCACGCTGATCTGACTGTTGCGGTGAGTCAATTCCAGTGAGCAGCCCTTCAAATTAAGAAAGGAATGCTGATATTGTCCCATCCCGAACAGCTTCTCGGATGGATCGGACTCCAATCGTAGCTTGACGGAATAATCACTGCTACCCGGGTAAGGCTTGAGCTCTCGGCCACCGTATTTCAATTGATAGGTATCTTCCGTTTCATGAAGTAGCAGCTTTCCATCCTGGTTATAAAAGGAGATTTGTCCTTGCTTGCTAATCTCAGCTTTGATTTTACCGTTCACTATCGTTGCCCTGTCCTCTTCAATCATCACCTGCGCGTGGGTTGAAGTAGCTGGCAGCAGCGCCCACTCATCATTCTGAATGTCGTTGTAAGAGGCACGAACACGAACAGCATTCTCCCCCCATGCCTCGATCCATACCCGCTCATGATCATATTCTCGTATCAGTCTTCCATTTTCCGAGCGAAACATAGCAGTAGACCTCCATCTCAGCATATAATTGGATTACAGCCCCATTATAGCGGACAAAGCCAGAACAGAATCTACGAAAACTACGTATTATTCATACGATATTACGTTTGTAATGGAGATGAGCATGTTCATGGATATGCATGACGAGAATCTATATTCCTGGAGACAAGAACACACGGAAATACCGGAATTCACCTTTCCGGTTAATGTGTTTCATATTCATTTTCCCGACCGTTATCTGATACCGCCTCATTGGCATGATCATTTGGAATGGATTTATATTACGAAGGGGAGCTTTCAGGTACAGATTGGTTCCGACTCTAGACAATTGCATGCAGGAGAAGCTGCCTGGGTCAACCGTAGACAAATGCATTCCGCTCATCCGATGGAACACGGAAGTGAACTATATGCCATTGTGTATAATGAGGTTCTGCTGAAAGGGGTACAAGATTATACGGAGGTGCAATATATCCAACCGCTACTAGGTGGAGAGGTCTCACTGCCATTGTTCTATGATAGGGACTTGCCCATGTCCGACATGGTTCGTGAATCACTTGAGCGTCTGATTATGCTACATCATGAACAGAGTCCAGGCTACGAATTGCGGTTCAAAGGTGAGCTACTAAGTCTACTCGGCTTGGCATTTCAACAGACCAAGCAACGAAAGCGCAACCAGCACATCCGCTTGGATACCGGAATCCATCCGTTGCTCGCGCATCTAAGCAATCATTTCCACGAACCCATTACAATAGAGCAAGCTGCTCGGATGTGCTGTGTTACGCCCAATTACTTCTGTTCACTGTTCAAGAAGACAACGGGTACAACGCTGATTAAGTATATTCACATGCTGCGAGTCTACGAAGCCTGCCGACTCCTCCAGCTTCAGCGCTACTCCGTGCAGGATGTGGCCAGCCAGGTCGGATTCTCCAACCTGACTTATTTTGGAAGAGTATTCAAGAGCTTCACTGGAATGTCACCGAGACAGTACATGACTCATTCTCTTCTAGCAAAGACATAGTGCCTACAACGGTTCATCGGAGCTCAGGCACTGCTACTTCCATTGTAATCGCATTCAAGGTGCGGAGGCATCGTCGAAGGACTCATAGTCGAACCAATCAAAATGAGCTGGTGTAATAGATCGTGCTCCATTACCAGTTGCATACATAGCTATGAAGACTCCTGTGAAGCCACCTGCTACTTCCGTGGCAAGTAACCCGCATTCGCCTTTTCCGAACCAGAACGGTTCCTTCTCTTCGCTCTCGGAAAATCCAAATTGATAGTGTGTTTTATCTGCTTGAATGACTAGAAGGATGTGATCAGATGACCACGGAATCTCACTTTCCACCTTCCACAAGGTACCCAGTCGTCTACGAAAGATCAGTTTGCTGTCGCCAGCCAATCGAACTAGGGCCATGTCATAATGAAAACGTTCGTTCATATACACGCTAATGCCCGCCTCCTCACCGTCCTGCTGTGGCTTAAAGGATAAGTGCGTCGAGGCTCGGCAATGAAAATCCTGCTGTCTTCTACCTACGAATGCTGGTGAGTCCGCTTCATTCAATGTAACTGGAGAACCATATAAGGTAAGACAGCCTCTCTTCGCGCTGAGTGACCAATTCTCAGACTGCGGTGAACGGAGGAATGTCCAGTTAGCAGCAAGGCTCTCGTTATTGAAGTCATCCCTCACGGGAGCAGTAATTGGTGCTACCAGCGTGAGATCCTCAGTAGACATGATGTCATCTATCGTTCCGTTGTTACCGATCAGTGGCCAACCATCATCCGTCCAACGGACAGGTGCGAGGAAGGTCTCACGACCAAGATGATGGCGCGGAGGATAACCATTCGGCCTTATTCCCAGAAATACGGCCCACCAGCTACCCTCGGGAGTCTGAACCAGATCGGCATGACCTGTGGCGTGAATGGGCTTGAGAAGGCTCCGATGCGATAGAATCGGGTTGTAGGGACAGCTTTCAAACGGACCATCTGGTCTCTTGCTTCTAGCGATTGTTACCATATGACCGTACTCTGTTCCGCCTTCTGAGATCATCAAATAGTACCAATGTCCAATGCGATAGAGATGTGGGGCCTCAGGATATTGACCGCCCGTACCCTTCCATATGCGTGTTATGTCTGATAGCCGTTCTCCTGTTCTTATGTCGATTCGGCTTTGGTATGCGCCCTGACCCATAGCATCATGAGAGGTAGTAAAGTAAACCTGTCCATCCTCGTCAAAAAACAGATCCGGATCAATGCCTGGCTGGTCTACGAGAATAGGGTCTGACCACTTCCCAAAAGGGTTCTCAGTGTGTACATAGAAGTTACCACAGTCCGACACATTGGTGGTAGTCATGTAGAACGTCCCATTATGGTAACGAATGGTTGGCGCATAGATGCCGCCTGAACTGCCGGCGTTACTAAGATTCAATTGTTCCGTTCGCGTTAGTACATGACCAATCTGCTGCCAGTTCACCAGATCAGTGCTATGAAATAACGGGACGCCTGGGAAGTACTCAAACGAACTGGTCACGAGATAGTAGTCATGGCCAACTCTGCAAATGCTGGGATCAGGATGAAAACCACGGATGACGGGATTACGATAATTCATAGACAAGTTCTCCTTCACACGTTGTTATGATATCAATCCCATTATAGTTAATCATTTGCTCCTTCAGCCTTGATTGTAGAGTCATAAAATAGCATGATAAGGACAGCCTTTCATCACCAACTTCATTGTGAAAGGATATTCCCATGAGAGATATTCATCTGAATTGGTTCACAGCAGACGAGGATTTCAACTTCTATATCCAGTACGGGGAGCATGAGGAAGACATGTTTGTTCACCAGCATGTTGATTTTTCCGAGCTCGTTATTGTTTTACATGGCCATGCCACGCACATCGTCAATACGGAAGAAATGTTCATCAAGAAGGGCGACATTTTTGTGATTAACGGAGCTACCTCCCACGGATACAAAAATCCATATGAATTTCGAATCTGTAACATCATGTATAAGCCTGATCTACTGGAGCTGGCAGGTCCTGAATTAAGAACCATAAGGGGGTACCAGGCCCTTTTCGTTATAGAGCCGTATTATCGCAATATAGACCATTCCTTGAGTAAAATGAGCTTGCCAATCTCAAGCTTCGATTACATATCCTCGACTCTTGATTTTATGATTGAGGAATACGACCAGCAACTGGATGGCTATAAATCCATTTTACGTTCACGGTTCATGGAGCTTGCTATCCAATTGTCAAGGCTATATGAGGATCAGGAGCAACAAGGAACCCGTGGCAGCCTCCTACATTTGGCAAAGGCAATCTCCTATATGGAGGATCATTATACGATGCCTTTATCCCGTGAGGAAATTGCTGCCCAATCGAATGTATCCGTGAGACACTTAAATCGACTTTTTCAGTCGTACTATCACACAACACCCTTCGCCTATCTCCAGCAGCTGCGCTTGGAGCATGCACGTAGATTACTGGAGACCACTTCTCTCCCGACCTCAGACATAGCCTTTAAGAGTGGGTTTAATGACAGCAATTATTTTACTCGCCAGTTCACAAGTGTACTTGGCCAATCACCAAGAGCTTATCGAAAAAAGCCTGCTAGGATATGCAGTCAGCATGAGTGAATTCTTCGGGACAAAGGGCACACCCATTATTTGGTGCGGCCCTCTTTACTCATTTCAATCAGTACTCCCTTCATGGCTAGAGATTCCTTTCTAGCAGGCTTCCTACCTTCTCTGCCATTTCCTGAGGTGAATGAGGCATTCCATTCTTGAGCCACCATTCCACGACACCTACGTAAGCATTCGCAACAAATTCAACAACGACTTCCTCGCTTTGTCCGAGGTTTTTACCTTTGGTGACATCCACGTCTTTTCTGAATTCTTCGATATTATATTGAACAAACCGACTTCGAAAATACTGCGCTCCACCGCTTGCAAGCATCGTCGAGAAGAATAAGTAATTATTCGCAAGGTACTCCATGCAGTGTACGGTTGACTCAATCCAGTCCAATTCAGCTTCCAATTCACACAGATTAGCCATGTTATGGATGTGTTCCTCTATGATCTTATCAAGCAGATCAAATTTATCGAGGTAATGAAGATACACGGTTGCACGATTAACATTAGCCCTGTCGGAAATATCCTGAATGGTGATGTGATCAAAGCTCTTTTCTGACATCAATTCGAGAAATGCTTTTTTGATTGCTTCTTGCGTTCTAATAATTCTTCTGTCTACTTTTACCATGTTACACCCCATGCTTTCTTTGAAATGGTCGACAATTTAAGTGAATATGTTGTTTATACATCAGAATGGCTGGAATTAGCGAGTGCTATGTCTTGCGTTGTTACTACATAGATTATAAATTATAGACAGATGTCTATAAAACATCAATAGTAGCTTAATTCTTAAATATCAACTGAAAGGATGAAAAAACATATGGCCATTGAGAATAAAGTAGTCATTATCACGGGCGCTAGTTCTGGAATCGGAGAAGCAACTGCAAAGCTGCTGGCTGAGAAAGGTGCAAAGCTTGTACTTGGTGCAAGACGCGAGGATCGCTTGGTGCAATTAGTGAAAGAAATCCAGTCAAACGGTGGACAAGCGGTGTATCGCGTCACCGATGTTGTGAATCCAGAGGATAATCAGCAGCTGGTTCAGCTGGCTAAGGACACTTTTGGCGGTGTTGATGTCATCTTCCTGAACGCTGGGCTGATGCCGAACTCTCCCCTCTCTGACTTGAAAACAGACGATTGGAATAGCATGATTGACGTCAATATTAAAGGTGTGCTGAATGGCATTGCTGCCGTACTACCTACATTTACATCGCAAAAGTCTGGACACATCATCACTACTTCATCCGTAGCTGGTCTCAAGGCCTATCCTGGTGGTGCGGTGTATGGCGCAACCAAGTGGGCTGTTCGTGATTTGATGGAAGTCTTGCGTATGGAGTCTGCCCAGGAAGGCACCAACATCCGTACAGCAACCATCTATCCTGCTGCGATCCATACGGAATTGCTGGATACAATCTCAAATAAGGAAGTGTCAGCAGGCATGACTGCACTGTACGAACGATATGGTATCTCATCGGATCGAGTGGCCAATGTTGTTGCGTTCGCAATTGATCAGCCAGAGGACACGAATATTAATGAGTTCACCATTGGGCCAACAAGTCAGCCTTGGTGATGGGTATATAGTGCGTAGAAGATAAAAAAAACCGCTGATCTTCTCAAGAGGATCAGCGGTATGTTCTGAGCAATGAACTTGTTCATACATCTATTTAATGAACTGCTTTCATGGGCCTATTGATCGGCTAGGTAACCCAAATGATATTGGCTAAGTTCACTTGAAGCCGTGGGCATCATGAACGTAACATCTGGTAAGCTGCCATCCGCTTTTCTAGGTGCAGATAATTGTGCAGTATCCAGGCTTATAAAATCTTCTGCAGTGATGTTGAGACCACCATCTATGGTCCAGGAATTGTTAGTTACATTCTCTGGTGCGTTGTTGTCATTCATAATTGCCCGTCCCATGAAAGCTAGGTTATGGTGCAGCACCTCTCGATAGCCAGGAATATTGGTCGTGTCCGTTGGACTTACTCGTTCCAGCATATCAAAGTTGGCTCGGGAATTATTATAGGCTGTATTATTAGTCCAGGTAGCTGATTGCCCCGGCTGGTGATTGGCGTAAAAACCGTTAGCGCCATTATTTACAGCTAAAGAGTATCTAACGGTATGCACAGGCAACGGATCTGGTAGTCCGTCCGTTCTGTAGGCATAGCCACCCACCTTAAAGCCATTTTTATCTCCTATTCCATTCTGATTACCGCGGTGGTCAAAGGACCAGCAATGGTCATAAATGACGGTGCCCTTCGAGCTGATACTGTCAAAGCCATCGTCACTGTTATTCCATGCACGGGCATTAATAAACGTAACATCCCCACCATGTGCCCCAAAGCCATCTGTATTCCCAGCCGATACTTGTGTCGGCCCTATATTGTTGTAGGCATCGGAGTTCAGAACCGTTCCTGTACCATTCCCGGTATAATAAAAACCAATGGCTTCATTATCATGAGCAGCCATATTCTCGAAGTCGGCCTGTCCACGAATCCGAAAAGCTTCCGACTGTGCCTGATCACCTACCTTGATGCCGATAACATCGAAGCCTTTAAAGGTAATGCCAGTGACCCGGTCTCCGACATGGAACGCTGCCACACGCAAATTAGTCGGAACATACTTGAAATCCAAGACAGGCCGTTCCCCAGGATATGCTTCATAAGTAATTCCGCTCTTCGTCATGTCATGTACGTAATTATAGTTGGAATCGGTTCTTGCAATGTCAAAATCATCATATACGCCACCTCGAATATATACCCGATCGCCTGAGGAAGCCGCTGACTGTGCTTGCATTATGCTCTTGAAGGGCTCACTGTAGGTTCCAGGATTGCTGTCGCTCCCTGCTGGTGAAACGTAATATGTGCTTGAAGCGGCCGAAGCCATAACAGGGACAATCATAAAAAGTGCCACAAAGCTGAAGCAGATTATCCATAAACGTGATACTTTTGGCATCATTCTCTCCTCATATTACTCTTCAAAATTTTTATCCGCGCAGCCTATTTTTCTCCACTGCATCCCTCCTGTTCATGTGTTAATCATCGCGATTTCTGTTTTTATATCGTTGTTCTCGTCAGCTTTTTAAATAAGGGTTTTTATATAAATTGCGGCTGATTTCAGAAGAGGAGAGAAGATTGGAGCCTGCATATTTTCTGCAAATTATTAAGAATAGAGCTACATAATCTCGATATACCCCTCTGTTCCATGCACGCGAATTTGCTGGCCGTCCTTGATTAGCTTGGTAGCATTCTCCACGCCCACGACGGCTGGAAGACCATATTCTCGTGCAATCACCGCACCATGGGTCATCAGCCCACCCACCTCGGTGACCAGACCTTTTATGGATACAAATAGGGGCGTCCACCCCGGGTCCGTAAAGGAGGTAACTAATATATCACCATCCTCCAGCTCAGCATCCTCCATGTGCAGGATCACGCGTGCGCGACCTTCGATCACTCCGGAGGAGACGGCTAGTCCTGCTATGGCATTGGCCGGGAGATGCGCTCGCTCATACTCCCCTACAACGATCTCGCCATCGGATGTGAGCACACGAGGCGGGGTCAGCTTTTCGTATAATGCATAGTCGCCTTTACGCTGATTGATGAGCTGATAGTCGAGTTCATGGGTGCGCACGACTTCATGAAGCTCATCAAAGCTAAGATAATAGATATCTGCTGCTTCATGGATCACATCAGCTTGAACGAGTCGTTCAGCCTCCTTCAGTAAGGCCTGCTTATACACGAAGTAGCGACTTACGATGCCGTATTTGGGATATTCCCGGTAGCCAATAAAATTCCGAATGAGGTTGATCATCCGTTTGGTTTCTTTGGCTTTCTGTTCACCACCCGGTAATTGCAGCAATCGCTCGAGTAGCTCTTGTTCTTTTTCCAAAGCTTCCTGACGTCCTTGCTCAAACCTTCGCTTGCCAGCATTAGGCTCGAAATTCTTGATGTTGCTCAAAATCAAGGGAACAAGTGTAAGTGGCTTCTCACTCCAGCGAGTTCTCGTAATATCGATTTCACCGGCACATCGCATTCCATATTTGCTGAGATAATCATAGATCGCGCTCTGGCTTTCCCTTCCCCCGTCAAGCTTAATCAGCTCATCCAGAAAATTATCTTCTTTTGTATGCTGCAAAAATTCAATCACTTCTGGATAAGGGCGAATCACATCCGCGACATCCAATAGTGCCAGACCCATTTCCGAAGTAATGTTGTTGGGTACAGATTGCGAGAGCAGATCTGCAGCATTTTTTTCACCTAACCACTCGTTCATCTTCTCATTGATCCATGATGTAGCATGGATGGCTGCCATGAATACTGCTGTACTTTGAGGGTCAAACAAGATCTTCTTTAATTGCTGGATATCCTCCAGAATGAAATCACATACGTCCACTCCCGATTTCCCCTGAATGCGTTGCTGTAGCTCTTCAATTGATGCTTGACTACGCTGAATCAGCTCCGTAACGATTGATGGATTGTTCTCAAAGGGTGCATGCACCTCTGTATGTTTTTCGCTAGGTATGGATTGGTTTGAATCAGCTACTTGATTCGTCAGTACAGTAGGATCATCGGGTACCAAAGGTATAAAATCTCGCTCTATGAGGGTCGTAAGTGCCCCTTTTATAAGCGGATCGGAACCAAGAGCACTTAATAGAGCCTCTCGACCGGCCGACGTATTCAGTCTAGACGCAATGTCAACAAATAACCGCCCACCCGCTGTGCGCATAGGTGCAGGAGTAATTAACAGATAGAAAGACAATCCCAATGGTGTCATGGCATCGGTCATCATTTGCTGATGTCCAACCGACACGTATACGTGCTTATCTTGATCATCCACTTCAGGGATCGGATATAACGTAGTGATTGGCCGGCTCTGCACAATGTAAAAGCTGTTATCTGCTAGGCACCATTCGATATCCTGCGGGCTGCCAAAATAAGCTTCGATCTGTCTGCCTATGCGTGCTAGCTGCACAATCTCTTCCTCCGTAAGTGTCTGGGCCTGCTGCTGTACAGGATCGAGCTCACGGGTCTCTGTCCCGCCTTCTGGCCGTGCATAGATGGCGAGCTTCTTCCTCGCGATCCGCTTATCGACGATCCTCTCATCCTGTACCTTATAGCCGTCGGCAGATACGAATCCAGAGACCAAGGCTTCCCCAAGCCCGAAGCTCGCATCAATGGATAGCAGCTTGCGGTTCGAGGTCATCGGATCTGCTGTGAACATAATACCTGAAGCCTGCGGGAGAACCATTCTCTGCACAACCACGGATAAATACACTTGGCCATGGTCAAATCCATTTTGCATACGGTAGATCACAGCACGATCCGTAAATAGAGAAGCCCAGCATTTGCTGATATGCTCCAAAATAGCCTCTTTTCCGATAACATTCAAATACGTGTCATGTTGGCCAGCAAAAGAAGCATGCGGCAAATCCTCAGCCGTCGCGCTAGATCGCACTGCATAAGCGTGTTGATCTCCAAGCTGGGAGAGCTGGTGGGCAACAGCCTTTACGACATCAGAAGGAATTTCTGCTTCTATGATGGTATGACGGATCTTCCGGCTGATGTCGCTAATGCGCTCTTGATCCGCAACCGTTAGCAGCGCCAATTGCTCCAGTAATGCCTGAAGTGTTGGGTTGCGCTCGATCGCCAATGTATAGCCCAGCGTTGTAACGCAAAAGCCTTCTGGCACTTGTATTCCTTGGATTTTTGACAATTCACCCAAGTGCAGCCCTTTTCCCCCGACGAGCGATAGCTGTGCTGTGTCCATTTCCTTGAATCCAAGAACCATAGCATCCATTCAAATCTCTCCTAACCCTTAATGTGAGAAAAAAACATTTGACAACCATCCAGCGGCATGGTAAATTAAAAATATAAGATGCGTTAACTTTGACCATGTGACATTTAATATACGTGGATTGATCATAACATTATGCTCGTTTATATGCAATATCAAAGAACCTGAATCGTAACGATTCAGGTTCTTTTTGAGCCTTGAGCCTTGAGGATTAGTAGCCTTGTAGGTACATGCCTCACATTGAATTTGCCACCCATTGTGACTGGATGAGGTTTCTCGGTGAAATGTTCAATCTCTCCCTCCAGCTTCACCAATGATATCCCTCTCAATTTGCTTCATTTCATAGAAATATCCTTGTCTGTGCATCAGCTCTGCATACGAACCGGATTCTATTACCCTTCCCTGGTCCAGCACAATAATCTGATCCATGTCCTCCAGTCCAATCAGTCGGTGACAGATCAGAATTATCGTGTCATCCGCAGCCTTCTCATACAGATGCTTCAACACTCGTGCCTCGGTTACATAATCTAGCGAGGACGTAGGCTCGTCCAGAAGCCATAGCCTTCCTTTGCGCAGCAGTGCACGTGCCAAAGCCAGTCGCTGCATCTCACCATCCGATAGATTCTCTCCTTTCTCATACACTAGATCCGTTAGCGATGTATTCGGCAATTGAACTTTATTTAGCGTATCCATTAATTCTTCATCCGTATGCTCTCCATCATCCAGCAATAGGTTATCCCGAATCGTTCCCCGGAAAAAATGGCTCTTCTGCAGAACAACATTAGACCCCTGCCATAGGCTCGCCTCATCCAAATCCTGCAATGCTGTGTTATTCAACTGAATCTCGCCGTCTGTGGGCATGTGAAGCTTGAGCAGAAGCTCCATAATGGTGGATTTTCCTGACCCACTTGGCCCAACGATCGCTGTCTTCGAGCCTGGTGTGATACGAAAGGATACATCTCTTAGTGCTGGTCGCCACTCTCCCTCATGCTGGAATGTAACACGTGATAGTTCGATAGAGACTGCTTGATGAGCAGAAAGGGTACCGCTTGGCTGGGATATCTGCAATTGTGCGGTCTGAACCGTGTCTGTCAGTCTTCTGGCTGCATGCTCGCTATCCTGCTTGTAGACAGGCAAGGTAGCCATTGCGGCTGCTTCTTCAAATACCGTGAGAGAAGTCATGACAAGCATGGCAAGAAATACGCCAGCCAGCTCTCCCTCCTGAATGAGATAAGCGCCAAGTGCGAGCACTCCCCATGAGACAAGAAACGTAACCAAAGCGTGCATGGACTGTCCCACCAGCAAATGACCCGCTGCTCGTTCCTGCTTCGTACCTAGTGTAGCGGCTGCATGCTGGAGCTTATGCTCACGCTCTGTAAGCTGACCGTATACCTTCAGATCACGGAATCCATATAGCATCTCGGTCACCTCAGTGGATAATGCGGCACGTTGCTGGCGAACACGCTGCTGTATGCTTCTCTGCCCCAGCAAGACAATGCCTGGAACGACCACGGCAGTAGCCAGCATACCAAGTACGAACAATCCGGCAATCCAGAACGAAAATGCTGATGTAAAGAGGACAGTGGACAAAAAGACCATGATTACAATGATGGGCGGGTATGCCACACGCAGAAAATAATGCTGCAAGCTTTCCACATCCCCCACAATTCGAGCAAGCAGATCTCCGCTCCGTTGTGTATTCAATAGACGGGGAGTTAGTGGAATCAGCCTCGCAAAAAAAGATGTACGCAAGCGGCTAAGTATGGAAAAGGTCGCACGGTGGGAATAGAGGCGTTCACCGTAACGGGTCGCAGCCCGAAGCAAGCCGAGCAATTTGATTACCGATGTCAGTACAATCAACGTATAGAGCGGCGGTGCGAACACCGTCTGGGAAATTAAATAACCGCTTGCCGAGAACAGCGCCACACCTGCGATACCTGCTACAAATCCACCCAGGATGGACAAAAGGATATCCTTGCGCTCCTGAACCATTGCTTTGGCTAACATAGCTAGATCATTCATGTCCATCCCCTCCTTGTTGTGCACTCACCAGCTCGGCATATGGAGACAGTCGCTCCAAAAGCTCCTCATGACGACCGGAATCCACGATCATGCCATTATCCATGAACAGAATCTGATCCGCATGTTGAATGGTGTATAGTCGATGCGCAACTGTAATGGTCGTCGCTGATTGAGACAATGTAGCCATAGACTGCTGCAAGATACGTTCCGTGTACAAGTCTAGTCCTACTGTAGGTTCATCAAACAAGATGATACTAGGCCGCTTCAAAAAAGCCCGGGCCAAGGCCAGCCGTTGCTTCTCACCACCTGACAGCCCTCTGCCCCCTTCACCGACATGGGTATCGTATCCTTGCTGCAAATTGTCAACAACAGAAGCAAGTCCAGCCGCTATAGCCGCCGCCTCGATCTCGTCCCTGGACACGTTCGGACCAGCACCGATCGCAATATTATCAGCCAGCGTGCCGGCGAAAATGTACGGATGCTGGGTGATGTAGCTTATACCCTTATACCAATCTGACTCGTCGTATTGCTGCAAGGGACTTCCATTGACCCGAATCCCCCCTGCTGTCGGCCTCAGCAATCCTGCAATGAGATGAAGCAAAGTCGTTTTGCCTGAGCCACTTTTTCCAACAATAGCAGTATGCTCTCCTGGAGCCAACGACACGGAGCCTGTTACAAGCTGGAATGAACCCGTACCATAGTCAAATTGAACATGGTCCAATTCGATGGAGGGTGCCGTGGACAGCTGCGTTTCATCTAACTTTCTAATCTGCTTATTAGCCTGTGTCGGATGCTCTGCGTAGTTGATCCCCTCTGCCCTGCAGCCTGTTTCCTCCTGAGGGCCTACTGCCTCTACAGCCGTATGCTCACCGCTTGTCTCCACTAGCAGCTCCTCTACTTTACGAATCGCCCCCATGCTGGTCCGCCCACTGTGAAAAGCAGTTCCTGTATTCTTCAGCAGGCTGTAAAATTCGGGAACCAGCAGCAGGATGAAGAAGGCTGTGTGGAAGTTAAGCGCTTTGAACACGAGCAGCTGTATGGCAAGCTCCAGAGCGACAATACCTATACTTAGCATGACAATGGATTCGAGCATGAACGTGTTCGTAAATGCGATTCGCAAGATACCCATTGTCGCGTCACGATAATTCAGGCTACTGCGCTCAATCTCCGCCGTCTGACGATGAGCGCAACCGTATAATTTCAACGTTACCAGCCCTTGAAGGGAATCCAGGAATGTGCCGGAGAATTCGGCCAGCTGCGCGAACTTTTCCTCTGATTTACTTCTCGTCTTCAACCCCACCAGAATCATGAACAGCGGTATAAAAGGAGCCGTAAACAGCATAATGAACCCGGAGTTCGCATGCTGCGTAAAGACAACCACCAAAATCAGAATCGGAATGATGGCAGCCTCCAGCATACGCGGCATGTACTGGCTGAAATAACTATCCCCCTCATCCACTGCATCAAGTGCAAGGCTGACCCTTCCCCCTGTCTGACCACGAAGCGTTGAAGTCATGGAAGCATGCGTGAGACGCTGCAGCACCTTTGCCCGCATATTTGTCTTCGCATGACCAGCCATATATATCCCTACTTTGCCGTTGCCGTGTGACAACAGCACACGCAACGTCATAACAGCCAGTAATATAGCAAGTAAGATCATAACGGAGGATAATGAAGCACCTTCCACAAAAATCTTCTGGACTGCTTCGGCAAGTAACGCCGATTGAGCAATAATCGCTATGCCAAGCGTGAGGGAAATGATCGCAAGAACAATGAGACGATTCCTTTGCTTCGATAGCTCCTGGGACAAGAGACCGGCTTTCCTGTTCACCCAAGCCCTCCTCCTTTTCACAGATATTTGTAATGAAGCGACCCTATAGCTGTGGCTACGAATAAGTCCGCTTATTTCCTTCCTTTCACATAATCCGCATCAAACAAGAATAGTCTGAATACCAGAATGAGAGATGGAATGAGGAGGCATAGCCCGCCAATAAACACAATAACAAGTGCAATACCCATTGCAGGTGAGGTTGCACCGCTCTGAATGGTAATGTACGGATCGAGAATGTAAGGATATTGCCCAATCCCGTATGCAAAAAAGGCACAGAAAAATTGCAGCATGACACATATAAAAGCTAATCCATAGCGGCGTCCATTGTACAAGAGCCACATAGCGATCATGAAGAAAGCGACTGAAAGTGCGAGCAGCCACCACAGATCCATCATGTTCTGGAAATGGCGCTCATTGTGCTGACCGATATAAATAAAAGCCGTTAGAGCTACTACAATCGTTGGTGTACTCCAAAAGAGTGCATAGGTCCGGATCAACTGCAGAGCAGCACGATCCTCAGCACGGGAAGCGTAAAAGGCCAGGAATGATGCGCTGATAAAGAGCACCGAGACGATTGCCAAGCCAACGATGCTCCATGATAGTGGACTGGTAAGCAGAGCCCAATAATCCAGAGCTACCGCCTCGCCTTGCTTGACGATAAAGCCCCCTTCCGACAGTGTTAGCGCTACGGACAGCGAAGCCGGGATCAGCAGGCCCGATGCCCCGTATAAAAACAGATAGACCATATTCTTCTTCGAGCCGTAGTTCTCAAAGGCGTAAAACGAACCCCGGATGGCAAGCAAAATAACCGCAATACTGCCCGGCACCAGCAGCGCAGAGCCATAATAATAGGCTGTATCAGGAAAGAAGCCGACGATGCCAATATAGAAGAAGACAAAAAATACATTGGTAATCTCCCATACAGGGGATAGATAACGGGAGATGAGGCGATTGATCAGATGATCCTGCCTCGTTAATCGAGCATAAAAGGCGAAGAAGCCTGCTCCAAAATCAATGGAAGCTACAATTAGATAGCCGTACAAGAATAGCCATAGTACCGTGATACCTATTAATTCGTAGCTCATCATATGGATTCACCCTTCCCCTCAGATTCCTTGTGCTTCGTTAACGCCCATTTTTCGATCTCCGCTTCGGCCGGGTTATTTCTGAACAAACGCCGAAGTACAACAACACACATTGCACCCAGCAGAATATACAGAAGCAGGAAGAGGAAGAACAGCACGCTCACACTCGGTGATGAAGTAGCTGCTTCATCCACACGCATATATCCGCGAATTATCCATGGCTGACGTCCCAGTTCTGCATAGAACCAGCCCAGCTCCACACCTAGAAATGCGAGCGGTGCTCCCAGCGCAATCAAGCGAAGCAGCCATTTGTTCAATGCATTGCGCTTTTTCCAGATCACAAATAGGAAGTACAGGAGCGAAATAGCCAATAACGCGAACCCGATTCCAGCCATAAGATCAAACAGATAATGTACGAGCAGCGGCGGCCATTCCTCTACCGGGAATTCCTCCAGACCCGTCACCTCGGCATTAAAGTCTCCAAAGGCTAGAAAGCTCAGTACCTTCGGCAGGTGGATGGCCCCTAATATTTCACGCTCTGCATTCAGCCAGCCTAGTAAAATCAAATCTGCCCCACTCTCCGTCTCAAAATGCCACTCGGCTGCTGCAAGCTTCTCTGGCTGGTGCTCTGCTAAAAACTTGGCGGACAGGTCCCCAGCCAAAGTGTTCAGCATACCGAACAGCAGAACCACGGCCATCATGAGGTTCAAGGCTTTCTTATGGTAGGGAGATCCTCCCTTTCGCAGCATCGTAAAGGCCGCAATGCCAGCTAGTAAAGCAGCTCCTGTTAAATAGGCCGAGCTGAGTACGTGGAACACCTTAGAGAACGTTGCTGTATTCAGCATCGCTTGGATCGGATCTACTGCCGTAAATTGTCCAGCTTCCATCGCAAAGCCTGCGGGCTGGTTCATGAAGCCGTTCACTGTCGTGATAAAAACAGCAGACATGCCCGCTCCTATGACGATCGGAATCGTTAGCAGCCAATGAATATAGGGATTTTTGAATCGGTCCCACGTATACAGATAGATTCCAAGGAAGATCGCTTCAAAGAAGAACGCGAACACCTCTAAAAATAACGGAAGTGCAATGACATTCCCCGCCAGCTTCATAAAATTGGGCCAAATTAGTGCGAGCTGTAGCGAGATCGCTGTTCCTGTCACAACGCCCACAGCCACCGAAATGACAAATCCGCGTGACCATCTTTTGGCCATCAGCGTATAATGGTGGTCCTTCTTACGAATGCCAATGAATTCTGCGATGGAGATCATCAGCGGAATCCCGACACCAAGTGTGGCAAAAATAGCATGAAACGCCAGAGTCATCCCTGTACTCAGCTGACTCCATAACACTGTATCCACAGCCATATGTACTACCTCCTTTAACTCTCTTTAATTTTCATAGAATACTTGTCTGTCTTGGAAAGATATTTTTTTCACAAGTAAAGCTAGCACCTCGACCAGATACATTTGAGTATGTAATCGGCAAAGGTACTAGCAGCAAGACAAAATGAAATATTTAAAATTATTTTATCTGCAATTTTCAGTAATTCAATTCATGACACAACTTCGTACCTAAATGTTCAAGAAAGGACCATTTCTTTCTGACAAGTTGGTGAAAACTGATGAAATCACTCTATGGGGCTATTGCTCTAATCTCCTAATGCATGCTAAAGCGTGCTAATAGGCCTCCTGCTGAGTAACGAGAAAAAGAGCAGCTGCATTTGGCAACTGCTCCCTCGGATCTTCATTACTTGTATGACTGTACTAGTAACAATGTACTTGTATCTACATATCTAAGTACGCTAGCCAATGATTGTGCCATTCGCTAAAGGCATATCTGGTTGCAGCAGCACAACATCCCCTTTTTCCGGTACTCCGCCTAGCACCAATACCTCAGATTTGAAGCCTGCTATGCGTCGGGGCGGGAAGTTAACCACGCATACCACCTGCTTTCCAATCAGCTCCTCAGCCTTATAGCGTTGGGTAATTTGCGCGCTGGATGCCTTAACCCCTATCTCCGCTCCAAAATCAATTTGCAGCTTGATCGCAGGTATTTTGGCTTCTGCAAAAAATTCTGCTTGCGTAATCGTCCCGACACGAAGATCAAGCTTTAGGAAATCATCTATTGTGGCCATTGTTCCTTCTCCTATTCAGCTGGATTATATTGCACAACCTCAGTGGTTGTTCTGTAGCTTATAATTGAGCGATTTGGACCAGAAATACAAGCCCATCCCAAATAAGGTCATCAAGCCACCTGCCAGCTGCAACCAGGAAATATGCTCCCCTAATAACAAAAAGGCCAGAATAATGGCGAGAACAGGTTCACCAATAATGCCTACCGAGACTGTAGTCGCCCCGATAGAGTGTAGCAATAGATTGAAAAGGTACTGTCCGAAAATCGTTGGAATCACAGCAAGCAGTAAGAAATAAGTCCAATCTGGCGCACTGTATGCAATGAGTGAGTAATCATGAATCAGGTTGTAGATGAGCATGACGGTGCCGCCAATTAAGAATACAATAATGCTGTATATATTGGCGTGGATCTTGTGACTTACTTTCTGCCCAACTAGCAGATACATAGAGACGAACAGTGTACCTATTAACGATAAGGCGTCTCCCCATAATGCTTCTGCTGACACCCCGATGTCCCCCCATGCGATCACGATGGAGCCAAGAAGAGCAACAATCAGGCAAAGAATCGTCAGCCGGCTCACTTGCTCCTTGAACAGAAAGTATGAACCAATCATAACAAACAATGGCTGCAACGCTAAAATGACCATGGAGCTGGCAACCGAGGTGTGAACCAGGGATTCCATCCAGAATAAAAAGTGTAGCCCCAAAAATAGCCCAGCCAGAGCAACCAGGCCCCAGTCCCTCTTGTTCATCTCCAAGGAGCGAAGCGACCTCCAAGGCACAAAAGCGAGCATAATGATGACAGATATGAACAATCTATACATCCCAGCCACAGAAGTAGGCGTATCTGAAAATTTTATCATAATAGAAGAGATCGAGACAGATAGAATACTGATAAACAATAACATATACGGATGAGACGAAAAGCTAGATTTCATGATTTTTGACATACTTCCTCCAAAAGATTGACAATTACCTGTGCACAGATAAGCCGAAGCTGGATATAATAATATCACCATCATCGCCTGGATTGTGCAATTATATCTCTAATTAATATTGAAATATCGTCAACTAAGGAGCGGTACTTTGAAAAAGCCATTACACGAAACCATTCAGTATCCTGATGAGACGTTCCCATACATTATGTACACGCATACGTTGCATGAATCGATCCCTCCAGGTAGAGGATTCAACGACCTGCACTGGCACGAGGAATTGCAGATTACATTAGTGACCAGAGGAAAATTAACGATTCAAATCAACGGAGTTAATTATGATCTAGAAGCAGGACAAGCAATTTTCATTAATAAAAGTATCCTTCACATCGTTACTCAGCTTACTTCTGACGGCCAGTATGTAAGCTTTAATTTTCCCGAGAAGCTGCTCGCTTTCTATTCGGATAGTGCGATGGAGAAAAGCTATGTACTTCCCGTAACGAACTCCTCCCTGTTGTGTCTGGACATCCGAGGTGATGCGAATTGGCAAAGCGAATTTCTGCAGATTCTTTGGGATATGAAGAAGGGATTTGAGACGAAGGCAGTCTGGGGATGGCAATATGAAGTTTCTATAAAAACTGTGCAGCTCTGGCTAATTCTAATATCCAATATAACCTTGGATACTGAGGAGTCCTCCAGACACAACCGATTACAACAGGAAAGGCTGCAGCTCATGCTAACCTTCATTCATAAGAACTACACACATCCTATAACGTTGAAGGAAATTGCTGATGTCGCGCATTTGAGTATTTCGGAGTGCACGCGCAGCTTCAAAAAAAGCATTCACATGACTCCATATGCCTACCTGATTAAGTACCGGATTAAAAGAAGCTGCGAGCTCTTAAATACGACTGAATACACAATTACCGAGATCGCCGAGCGAGTTGGCTTCAATCATGTGAATCATTACATCCAGTCCTTCAAGAAGCAGCATCAGACCACCCCTAAGGAATATCGCCGTCATAAGCAGTGAATGCCTTTACAGGTTGTTAGCAGAAACTAAGAAAGGACGGTACATCCATGGAGGATATCACTAATGCGGATAAATTGGAATCAACAAAATCGCTGCAATCGACAATCAACAAGCTAGAGAATGCCTTGTCTCAGATGACACAAAGCGGCGCAAATACAACCCTAGTACAGAAACGACTCCATGCTGTTCAGATCGGCTTGGCTAGTCTAGAACACGTCTGGAATCAAAAACCTCATCATTACACCGATAAAGATTTAGTAGAAGCTCACAGAGTTCTTACTGGATTAACCTCATCTGTTGAAAGTAGCTATGCTAAATCTAAGGCTCGTAGTCCACAAAGAACTCTTTTAGAAAGAAGACTTACAGCGTTGAAGCTAGCTATTCAGGCAATTGAGGATCTCTCCCACTCGTAGATATTAGTCTAATTAGTAAAACAGCGGAAGCTTGAAACTCTATTTTCTAGTCCAAGGCTCCCGCTGACTTTGTTATTGTGCTGCTATCGCATTCTTATACCAGTCTATGTTGTGGCATGCTCATAGGCATCGTCTGATACAGGCTCCAGCCATTCTGGCGTACCTGCGGTAATTGCAATGTGCTCGAACCAGCTATCCTTGGCCGCACCATGCCAATGCTTGACACCATCATGAGTAACGATGACATCACCGGCAATGAGACGCTGAGCAGGCTGTCCTTCCTCCTGATACCAGCCTTCACCACCAGTGACCAGCAGAATCTGAAATCCACCGCGATGTATGTGCCAGTTATTCCGACATCCCGGTTCGAAGGTTACATTGCCAACACCGACATTCACTTTGGGATCAGCCACTAATCCTTTGAGATAGCTTTGACCTACGAAAAATTGCGCAAACGCATCGTTCTTCTCGCCGATCGGAAAAAT
Source organism: Paenibacillus massiliensis 2301065 = DSM 16942 (assembly GCF_000377505.1). Lineage (GTDB taxonomy): Bacteria > Bacillota > Bacilli > Paenibacillales > Paenibacillaceae > Paenibacillus > Paenibacillus massiliensis. The sequence goes on from NZ_KB898187.1 coordinate 369,804, forward strand.
AACACCATTCTTCACTTCTTCATGTCGTGCCATGTTCATTCCTCCTCAGATATTAATATCTACACTATTAATGATATAAGCAGACACGGGAAGGTGGTTGATAGTTAGCGTAGCTACTAGTCCTGCTTATCTGTTTATTCTGCTTGTGCTACTGCCTCATTCACACATCGGATCGCATTTAGACTTCTCGGATATCCAATGAAAGGCAAGCATTGTGACACAATCTTGATCAGAAAAGACTTATCATTGCCATTCCTCATATTGGCGGCAGCATGGCTAATCAACTGGGGCTCACATCCACATTGTGCCATCAGATAGCAGAAGGTGATCATCTCCCTTTCTTTATAATCCAGTCCATTCCTGGTGTAGTAATCTCCGAAGCAATTGGCTGCGAGCCAATGATTAATGTGCTTGGTCTCGGCCGGGCCGGATCTCCAGAACTCACGCATATGTTCGCCGAAAATATCGACTTGGGCTTGAATCCCTGCTTCCAAGCGGTTCTCACGGGTAGTCGTGGATTGGCCTGCTAATGGCAGCGAAATCCCCCTTTGAGTCAACACCTCATTTACCGTGTGTAGAAAAGGAAATACTCTGCCGATGCCTAGGTAGGCTACTGATTGGTATACGATCTCCTTGACCTCTATCGGAGTTACGCCACAGTTGAGTGCTGCAGGCAGCATGGCTCTGAACTCGTCAATGCCCTGACATCCAAGTAATACGGATAGAATAGCCATCATACGGGTACGATCATCCAGGTCATCCTGATTAACGACTTCATCAAATGCAAAATTATCGAAGAATGCTATAAATTCAGGATCTGTCTCCATGAGCTTGGATTCATACCATGGAAACATTTTTTCGTGATATCTCTTGGCTGCTTCCGTGATCTCCATTGTGGTCACCTCTATATTCACTTGAGTCGTTTAAACAACTCTTGTTCATTATTATAAGCCTTCAAGGTATGTATTCAATGAATAAAACCTGGCGATGTGTTGAATTATCGACACAATCAAGAAAATTGTTAATTAACTTGAATGTGACTAGACCAGCACACGTTGATTGTATGAAATCACAAGCCCCGTGAACAGTAATGCGATATGAAAAGGGCTCCATCAGCATTAGCCGATGAAGCCTTAGAATGACTTGAATTAGTACTCACTTACCTCAAAGGTCAGCACACGATCATACAGAATGTAATCCTTACGGCTGCTGAACGGTCCTTTGTTATTATCATGCTTATCGATGGCATAGGAAGCTTTGCCTGATCCGGCCTGCTTTGCTTCGTACCAGGAAATGAAGTTATTGACTTCATTCATGCTCAAATCAAATTCCTTCTCCAGCCCTGTCGTCATCGTGACTACCATGATAGCACGGTTGCCGGATGGTTGCTCAGTTCCTGGCTGTTCGGTTCCGGGTTGCTCCGTGCCTGGTTCTTCAGTTCCTGGCTGTTCTGTACCTGGTTCTCCAGGATTGGTAGGTTCACCCGGATTCGTTGGTTCTCCGGTTCCGGGCTGCTCTGTACCCGGTTCTTCAGGAGATGTTAAGATGCCGGTTCCCATAGTGATCTCTGAGATATTTACCCAATCCTTACCTTCTAGCACTTCAATTCTTATTGCATCGTAGCTTCCTTTTGTAACTTCAATAGGATCAGAGATCTTAACACCTCTTGAAACATCAATAGTAAAATTAGGACTAATTTTAGGGCTAATCACACTCCAATTGTCATTCTGTAGACCAGAAATTTTGTAGAAAACGTTGTACTTATTCTGATTAGCTATTTGAACAAAATCTATTTCTACTGCATGTGGGAAATTAAGCTCAAGACCCTCTTGAAATGAGTTTGCAGACCACCTTGTCTTCAAATCCTTATCCAATATATTTTCTGCTATATATGGACTAAGTGTTTTTGTAGCAGTAACTGTTGTTCCTTCTGGTGGGCTAATTCCCTGCATTCCATCTACATCTGCAGCAAATGTCATTTGTGTGGAAATTAAGAAAAATGCAAATACCATTAAACAAGTCTTAAACAAAGATTTCATTATGTAACTTCCCCCTCGTGATTTATAGATTCAATGTATTTCATATTCCTCGACATGTCTAAACAAATACTTGCTGATTTATAAAACTTTTCTATAATTTTGCATATTTATTTTTTATTGGATTTCATAAAAGCGTAAAAATCCCTCACTACATGCGTCATGCATGGTGACAATACAACGCCAAAAAATCATCATCAGTGCTTAGAACTCTGGATGCATGCCTCATATAGTTATACATAGTGATTTAATAAGTAAATCATTCAAATGCACCTGTGCGATCAGCCTCCGTATCGTGCTGGGGGCTATTGCAACATACTAATAATTCGTGCTAAATCATCGCAACGACCTTACCCTGGATCTCACTATTTTGCATTTTTTTCAGATACTTGGGTATGTCCTCCATAGTAATGGAAGTAATGGCTGGTGGTTGTATCTGTTGCTCAGAGAGCAATGTTGCGAATGCATCTCCAATATTAGCAAGTGTTGACTGCATGGCATGATCGTTAACGGTATGTGCTGCACCAAGTGCAATTTCATGCAGCGACAAGCCCTTTTCATAGAATCGGAATCGACTGAAATCAGGAAAGCCAGCCGTGACGACGATTTCCCCTCCAAAGCGCAGTACATCAATATCTTTTGTTGCCGTATCTGAATTAATCGTGCTCATCACATAATCAACACCTTGATCCTGTGTTAGATTTCTAATCTCAGCATGTACATCCTGGCTCAAGTAATCGATGGCTTGATCTGCTCCCAGACTTCGTACATAAGGAATGTCACGTGCTTGGCAAGTTGTGTAAACAGTCAGACCATTAAGCTTAGCAAGTTGTATGGCATAACCTCCTACTCCTCCCGCTCCTCCATGAATCAGGATGGACTTACCGGCTTGGGGCCGCAGTTTTTGGACAATAGCTTGATACGCAGTAAAGCCTGCACCTGGAGCTACGGCAGCCCATCCAAAAGGAATGTTGCCTGGTAGATTGCTTGCAGTATGAGCTTTAGTAACAGCATATTCCGCAAAGCCCCCATGCTCATTCGTAATACTGCGAAGATAGTACACGCGGTCACCTACATCAAAATTCGTAACATCGGCACCAACGGAATCCACGATTCCAGCTATATCGAGGCCGAGGACTCGTTTGACATTGCCTGCAAGTCCTCTGTAAGAAGCAGTCTGATAGTCTGATGGATTCAAGCCTGCAGCCACTACTTTCACACGAATCTCATCATTATTGGGTTCTGGCTTCGGCCGATCATGGACAATAGTAAGACTTTCGAAATTACCCTGTTCTTCTAACACTAATGCTTTCAACTGTATCTCTCCCCTTCTGCTATCTAACGATTGACACTTCATGTACTTGAGCCTACAATACTTATGTATTGACGTTACAAATGTAACATCGAATATTTTGCCTGGTCAATCATTCAGGCCACGGACTAAACAGATAAAGGAGATATGTCATGTCACAACTATCCAGGACGGAGCTACAACGTTTGGAAGTGCTCCGTTTATCAAATGCGGAATCCAATAAAATCACGAGGATGTGCATAGAATCCGCGCTAATCCTGTTAATGAAAGATTCACATATTAAAGTCATCACAATCACGGATATTGTGAAGAAGGCCGGTGTCTCCCGCACAGCTTATTATCGTAATTATTCCTCCAAAGAAGATATATTGCGAAGCATGATTGATGATATTGCCAGTAAAGTAATCCTGGCTATGCAGCTACAATTTCCGCTTACAAATACATACGATTATTGGTTCTCCCTATTTACTACCCTGCAGGAGCATTACGATGATCTGCATATTCTTTTGAAAGCGAATTTTGGGGAATCCGTCCGCCATCAAGTCCAACATCTTCTTATACGTACAATTCAGGAAGAAGACGTAGCCGAATTGTACAAATTTTATTTTTGGAGCGGCGCGATCTATAGTGTCATTAACCAGTGGATTCTGGCTGGCGGACAGCCCATCCCGGAAGACATGGCGCACATATGCCACGGCATCATAGCTTCGATGAACGAAGGCTGTGTATCGAACAATCCCTTAAGTAAAAGACCTTGAGCTACTGTCTCCATAGACTGGATAGCTATGACAACTCATGACTTTCACGCAACCAAGCGCGAGCTTGACCGTATGAATTACAGTAAAACTGTACAGAAGATATTTCCTAGGGGAGTGAGCATGATGAAGAAATACGGATTAAGTCTGCTGTTATTGGTCTTATTGGTTGTACCTGGCTGTGGATTGGTGGAAAAGGTAGGTACAGGCGTCAATTTTGCCGCGGATACAGCTACTTATATGCAGAGCTTGACTGAATTTGCACAGGGCATGGAGACATGGGCTACGGATGCTGCTACAGATCCGCAGGCTAGAGAGGAATTGAAAGACAAGCTTGTAGCCCTCAAGGAACAGACGGTCCAATATGCCGATCTGCAGGTTCCGGAATATGCAGCAGAACTGCATCAGTCAATTATTGGCTACAATGATACGCTACAGCAAGGTCTCGATAAAGCTATTACCAATCTGGAGGAAGGAAAAGCGGCTTTTGAAGCTACCGGAATTCCCGAGACGATCAATCAGATTAACGAGCTGTTGAATCAAATCAACCAACTCATTCCGAACTAATTAGATATGCAAAAAGCGCTCAAGTGTTGTAAGACATTCCTTGAGCGCTTTTTGTTTACTATTATGGCTATTTTCAAAGTGTGCGCCATCTCTGGAATAATCGGACTTTTAGACTATAATCGCTGAAGATTATGGGTGTACACGTTTTAATTCATTTCATGTATAGCTTAGACTGATGATTCATGTGTCATGAAGTATGAGCTTCTATTTTGTCCAGAGCGTTTTACACGGTACATAGCTTCATCGGCCTTCTTCAACAATGTGTTAATATCCTGCCCATCCTTGGGGTATACACTGACTCCAGCCGAGAACGAGATTGGAATTCTTGTTCCTTCGTATAGGAACTGATTATTATACAGTGGGGAGAGCCGATGATCGACCATCTGGCGAATATTACTATCATCAGAGCACGAGAAGGCGATTACAAACTCGTCCCCTCCGAATCGTCCAATCAGATCCTCTGGTTGAGCATGTGCTTTGAACATACTGGCAATATGCTCTAAATAAAGGTCTCCCACAAGATGGCCATACGTATCGTTAATAGGCTTGAAGTGATCCAGGTCAACCAGTACCACTGCAAATGGCCCACCTTCGGCCAGCTTCGCCTGCAACTGCTCCTGAATAGCCGCACGATTATACAGTTCTGTCAAGGAATCATGATGAGCAAAATGCTTGTATCTTCCCTCTGATTCTAATAATCTGCGTTCCGTATCCTTCAAGGAGGTGACATCGGTCAGGTGCATCACGAACAGCTCCTCATTGGCTTCCTGAAGCACATCAAGCCCCATAATCAGATCGAGATCTCTCTGGTTCGGATTGTGTATTCGCACCTCCCACTGAGGAGAGTCCTCCCTCTCCTGTTGAAATGAGCGCAGCAATTCAGCAAGGCTCAGCCCGTCTTTGCTATCAAAATGTCTTGGAATCTCCTCCTCGGCTATACCCTCGAACCACTGCTTGGCCCGCGGGTTCATCTCCCTTACTGCTCCCTTTCCATCCAGCAGCAAAATAGCCGTAGGCGCGGATTTGAATAGAATATGAAATAGTTTGCGGTAATCTGGCATAATGTTATGCTTACCAATAAAATGGCGAAGCGCAACAGCCCAGAGTAAATAACCAATGAAATAGAGTATCATAGCGTTGCGGGATGTTAACAGTTTGGATTGCAAAAGTGCTGTTACTACGATAAACCAGGCAAAGAGGCCGAACAGGCTAAGCAACAACGAGCCGAGAATTTTTTTGAGTCGGATCTCTTGTGTCCGATAGCAGCTAACCGCCAAGATAACGACAGATAGCAGAATGTACCCTGCAACAAAAATGAGGGTTAACAACAAAAACAACGGGTCCAGAGGACTGCGTCCATCCGTTACAGATGCATCATACAGCACGTGATGGTCCTTCGTCGCCAGAAATACCGCCCATAAAGTAAAAGGTGCTGCATATATGAGGGGCAGCCACCGTTTCAGTGAGGATGTGATCGGTTCTCCCATTAGCACACAAAGGTGAACGAGGAAGCAAATCACAAACAGCAGCATGGGGGAATTCCCGTATAATACGATCTGCATTTGATAGTGCGGAAGTAAGGAAGTTTTTACATATTCTCCGATGAAATAAAAAAGAAATGCCAGCATGAGAAAAGCGGCAATCCGGTTGAGTAGACTTTTTGTGTTCCGGTGAATCAAGGTAATAGCCATATATAGAAAAAAATAAGTCGGCAACAGGATAGTTGAAAAATCCATGAATAGCTCGTTCATAACCATCATCCTGTCACAATTTCATCGTGAAATTCATACCTATTTCCGCACCAGAACCAGGCATGTGATGTCATCCATTGCGTTGCTCGTGTAGCGATAGTCTGTGCCAAGTCTGATCCTCCTACTGATCTGTACATATCATGATGGAATCCATTTGTCGTGCTGGAACTGTCCCGAATAGTTTAAAAATAGTACTCTTAATGTAACACATCTGTATAGTCTAGCAGTACATCTAATTTTGAGTATCTCCACACAATATTGCCCAGTGCTGCAAGGCCCCAATTGGAACATTTTTCTGATCTGAAATTCCCTTTAGTCTCCTTGCATTGTTCGGTAAGCCGTAGGAGATATACCGTTACGTTTCTTAAACGCCCTGCTGAATTGGTAGATATCAGAGTAGCCACAAGCCCTGGCAATATCCGAAATGGTATCACCTGTAAAACGGAGTCTGCGGATGGCATGCTCGTTGCGAAGTTTATCCAGATACTCCTTGGGACTGCATCCGTATTGTGCAGCAAAAGCTCTACGTAAATAAACAGGAGAAAATCCGGTTAGCTCCGCCATTTCGGTGATGCGAAACTCCTTTGCAAATCCCGTATCCAGTTTTTCTTTGAACCTGCGAAGAGAGGCTATGATGCCTTTTTCATCGCTTTGTCTCCCCCCTGCTTCTGCTGCCTCGTGTACCTCCTCTAACAAGCGATACCACACCGATTTCACCCGCGCCTCGCGCACAAAATCCCCAGGCACCCATTCTCGCTCCGCTTCTAGAAAAAGATCCCCCATTTTGCCTGTGCGCTCACTCTGTAAGGGTAAGAGAAATGGTAGCTTCAGTCGTTCTATAGGCTCTGGAGTATCCCATCCGTATTCATTTTTCCTTTGCAAGGCACAATCGAAGAATAGCATCGTCATACGTAGCGGGTGCATCTCGGAGGACTTCATGTATAGACGCAATCCGGGCCAAAGGTATACCAGCGTCCCACCCTCTACTTCTACATCCTTCTCCTCACATCGGAATACTCCCTTACCGCTATAGATGTAATAAAACGTATGTCCAGACACGGTCTGTCGAATATCCTCCCAGCCTGGAAGCGCTGGTTTGGCGAGAACCCAATGCAAATGCACTACCATACTTCCCAATGCATATTCCACGCTTCTTCCCCCTTATGAGTCACTTGTATCATTTATGATAAATGAATTAGATTGTTTTTGCTATTGTTCCTTCCATATCACCGGTGCTACACTCCGAACATAAAGAGCGAAATCAAAGGAAAATCTTAGACAAAATGTAGGAGATGATGGATGTGATTCGAACGTTTCAACAGCATCGACTTCGGAAATCTCAATTACTAGAAGGTTTATGGGATTTCGTTTTTGACAAGGACGATATCGGATTATCTGAGGGCTGGTACACTGACTTCCCTGCTAATCACGATCGAATGCCCGTACCAGCTTGCTGGAATAACGAGCTAGACAAGTTCGACTACGAAGGGGTGGCATGGTACCGCACCAGGATTACCATCGAGGACAGCAGCCATCTGCGTCTCTTGTTCCATGCCGTGCTTGGGCATGCCGATGTGTACTTAGACGGGGTGCATCTAGGATACCATTATGGTGGGTTTACGCCGTTTGACTTTACGCTACCTGATGTCACTGCGGGGGTTCACGAGCTTGTCGTGCGTACAGACAATACTCTGACACGTAATACGATTCCATACCACATTGTAGACTGGTTCCATTACGGTGGAATTATCCGCCCCGTAGAGATTCAGATCTTGCCGGATATCTCCATTGAGGACATGCGCATCACCTATGATATGACTGGGGATTCCAGTGCTACTGTTCAGGTCACACTCCAACTCCGCTCCATGTCGGACACGGCACTCGACGTACCCGTATCTCTCTATCGTAACGAAGAGTTAGTCCACGTTGAGAATGTTCATCTCCCAGCTATGGGCATTAGGGACGTGAATGTAGAACAAGTCTGGTCAGGACTACAGCGATGGAATCCCGATGACCCTGCTCTCTATATGGTCAGATCTGTAGTCGGTCAAGATGACAAGTCAGACCGGATAGGCTTCCGTACCGTGGAGACCCGGAACAAGAAGATTTGGTTGAATGGCAAGGAGCTGTATCTTCAGGGAGTTAACCGTCATGAGGAACATCCGGAATGGGGCTTTGCTTTCCCTAACAAATTAATGACCAAGGAACTCGATATTATTCAGCAGATGGGATGTAATACTGTACGCGGTTCCCATTATCCGCAGAGTGAATATTGGCTGGATCTGCTCGATGAACGTGGCTTCATCTTCTGGAGTGAGATTCCGATATGGGGCGCGGCTTTCCCGGCAGAAGACACGGGTGATCCGCTCTTCGTGGAACGGGCCCTTACCATGATGGATGAGATGATTGAGCGAGATCTGCACCATCCCTCGATCTTGTTCTGGTCGGTCCATAATGAAATCGATACGCGCTCGAAGCAAGCCTATGATTTGTCCATCCAGATGACTGAACTCGTTCGGGCCAAGGATCAGTCCAGACTTGTATCTTATGCCACCATGCACCCTATGACAGATATTTGCCTCGGCCTATTCGACGTTATTGGTATTAATTATTATGACGGCTGGTATTTTGGACATGTCAAATTCGAGGAGATGCTGGATGTCTTTCATCAGCGCTGTAAGGAGTATGGAGCAGAAGACACCCCGGTGCTCATGACCGAATTTGGTGGAGCTGGCGTATTCAGTGACTCCGGCTGGGAACCACGTTTATTTAGCGAGGATTATCAGGCGGATTTGCTCAGCAGGTCTCTACGACTCTTTCGAAGCGATTCGAAGATTAGTGGCACTTACGTCTGGCAGTTTGCTGATACCAGAGCCCAGCTGCAAAGTCATCAACCCCACTTCAGGGATCGCGCACGGTCCTTCAATAACAAGGGGCTGCTGAACGAATATCGTAAGCCAAAGCTTGCCTATCGTGTGGTTAAGGGGATTTACACTGACATCAGCAATCCCTACGACTGGGGCTTCGTACTGAAATAATATCAAGGAGGGCGATTCATTCATGCAGAAAAGAAAGCTAATGAAGTCGACTATTGCCTTAATTGCACTGGGACTATTCACTGCAACTACGCTGGGCGCCTGTAATGGAAGAGAAGCGGAATCCACATCACCAGATACGACCCAGCCATTAACAAAACTAACGTATTGGGTGGAGCTATTTCCAGATGCAGCAGGTATTATGAAAAGCTATGGAGAGGTGACTGCCTGGAAGCAAGTGCAGGAGAAGACGGGTGTAGAAATTGAGTTCCAGCATCCAGCTCAAGGGCAGCTTAGAGAACAGTTCAACCTGCTGGTTGCATCGAATCAACTCCCTGATGTGGTTGAATTTGCATGGAATGCTTACCCTGGTGGTGCTGAGAAAGCCATCAGGGATAAGAAAATTACCTCCTTAAATGATTATTTGGAACATGCCCCCAACTTAAAAGCGCTGTTCGATGCAAATCCTGAATGGAGAAAAATGGCCTCTACGGATGCTGGTGATATTATAGGCTTCCCGTTCATTCGCGAGGACGTCACTCAACAGGTGTTCCTCGGACCTGCCATACGACAGGACTGGCTGGATAAATTAGACTTATCCGTACCCACAACAATTGATGAATGGCACACTGTTTTGAAAGCGTTTAAAGAACAGGACCCTAATGGCAATGGTGAAGCAGATGAGATTCCGATACTAATTCCAGCAGGTGAATTAGCTTTTGCGGGTGCCTTCGGCACACCTAATGATTTCTACCAAGAGAACAATATAGTCAAGTATGGTCCAATTGAACCAGGCTTCAAGGAATATCTGGCCACAATGAATCAATGGTATAACGAGGGACTACTCGACAAAGACTTCGCAATAACAGATAGCAAAATGAGCGATGCCAAAATCACCGGTAATCAGGTCGGTTCAACGGTTCTGTTTCTGAACGGTGGCATCGGAAAATATATGGACCTAATGGCTAAAAGTCAGCCAGATTTCAAAATTGTCGGGACCCCCTATCCGACTTTGAATCCAGGTGAAAAGCCATTATTCGGCTATAGTGACAATCCCGTGACAGGGATCTTCGCAGCGATCACCGGAAGTAACGAGAATGTAGTAGAAACTGTAAAGCTTCTGGATTACCTGTACAGTGAAGAAGGAAAGCTCCTCATGAACTTTGGAAAAGAAGGAGAAACGTACACTTTGGTTGATGGTGAGCCCAAGTATACGGATGTGATTTTGAAAAATCCAGATGGTCTACCTATTTCCCAAGCCTTTAGAAAGCATATTATGGGCGCTACCTCCGGCCCTTTTGTACAGGATATACGGCACACGAAGCAATATACAACCAAGCCAGAGCAACAAGAAGCCATGACGCTGTGGTCCTCCCCTACTCAAGTTCATAAAATGCCACCTGTAACTGTTGCTGTAGGAGATAGCAGCCGGTATGCTTCGATCATGAATGACATCAATACTTTTAAAGACGAAATGTTACTGAAATTCATTATGGGAATAGAGCCTCTGGAGAACTTTGATCATTACGTGAAAACACTAAAGGGGCTTGGCATCGAAGAAGCGATTCAGATTCAACAAGCGGCTTTAGAGCGGTATAACAACAGATAAGTCTTCCTGATTATATATTCATTGAGCCCTTAGCTTTCCACATTCCAGACATCAGGGAGGGGAATTTCGTGCCTAAATTAAACAAAAATCTATTAAATGCCTCAACAGGAATACCTGCGGAGAGCAAATGGAAGTCTATACAAAGGGACTTAATCAGGAATCGCTATATTTATCTGATGCTTGTTCCCGTTATTACGTACTATATGATTTTTCATTACGCACCAATGTATGGTCTGCTTATTGCTTTTAAGGATTATGGCATAGCAGATGGTGTGTGGCAAAGTCCCTGGGTCGGATTTACCCACTTTCAAAACTTTTTTGAAAGCCCTTACTTTTGGCGGCTTATGCAAAACACCCTGCTGATTAGCTTTTACGAGTTGTTGTTTGCCTTCCCGGCCCCGATTATCCTGGCGTTACTGCTAAATGAGCTTCGTCTCATCATCTTCAAGCGGGTCGTACAAACCATTAGTTACCTTCCGCATTTTATTTCCATCGTCGTCGTAGCCGGAATGATTGTTGACTTCACTGCGCGCGATGGTCTGATCAATAATATTCTGGTTATGTTCGGAATTGAACCTATTGCTTTCCTGCAGGAAGCAGGCTGGTTTCGTTCCATGTATATATCATCGGGTGTCTGGCAAGGAATTGGTTGGGGCTCCATCATCTATCTTGCCGCTATGTCCAACATTGATCCTGCTCTCTATGATGCCGCTCGTATCGATGGTGCTGGACGCTGGAAGCAGACTTTGAATGTAACGATTCCAGGCATTATGCCGACTATTGTCATCCTGCTAATCCTCAACATTGGAGCAATGCTTTCCGTAGGAAGCGAAAAAATAATACTGTTGTACAATCCGTTGACCTATGAGACAGCTGATGTTATTTCAACTTATGTATACAGAAAGGGTATTCTAGGAGCGGATTTCGGGTATTCCGCAGCCGTTGGCTTGTTCAATTCGATTGTCAGCTTTATTTTGCTAACACTCGCCAATACAATTAGCAAACGAGTAAGTGAACATAGATTGTGGTAAAGGAGGAGAGGAAATGGTGTATAAACGTTCTCGGGGAGAAACCTTATTCTCATGGCTTAATATCGGGTTTATGTTGACGCTTTGTTTCGTTACGCTGTATCCATTTATTTATATTCTGTTCGCATCTTTAAGCGATCCGATCGAAATGGCCCGGTTTCGTGGTATGCTGTTCTACCCACAAGGTTTTAGTCTGGAAGCCTACAAAGCAGTTCTGGAAAATCCCATGGTGACAACTGGCTACCGGAATACGCTTGTATACGTAATAGCAGGTACAGCCATTAACTTGATCATGACGACGCTCGGTGCCTATGCTCTCTCCCGCCGCAACGTTTATTTCAGCAACCCCATCATGCTCATTATCGTGATCACCATGGTATTTCATGGGGGGCTTATTCCCTCTTTCCTGCTGATCAACAATCTCGGGTTGTTAAATACGCCATGGGCCCTTCTCTTGCCTGGGGCAATCAACTCTTTTAACCTGATTATTATGCGGACCGCTTTTCAAGGTATTCCGGTTAGCTTGGAAGAATCCGCACGCATCGACGGTGCAAATGACTGGACCATTTTAATTCGAATCATTCTTCCACTTTCTATGCCTGTCGTTGCTGTCATGATTCTGTGGTACGCTGTCGGACACTGGAATTCGTACTTCAATGCATTGATTTATTTGCGTGATCGGGAACTATTCCCTCTGCAGCTGGTACTCCGGGAGATTCTTATTTCCAATAGCACAGATAATATGATGACTGGAGCAGCAACAAGTGATCGCCTTGATATTGGGGTTACCATTAAATATGCCACAATCATCGTGTCTACACTTCCAATCCTGGTACTATATCCATTTTTGCAAAAGTACTTTGTGCAGGGCGTACTGATTGGAGCTCTAAAGGAATAATGAAGGGTAGCCTGTCATTTTTGTTGATTATAAAGGGGGTGTCCCAAAAGCCATGAAATGGCTGTTTAGGACGCCCTTTGGTTTTGTAGTAGGATTTACTTAAATCATAAGATTCTAGAGGTGCATATTTCTTTGAAGTAACATCTAAGTAGAGTATCAGCGCGAGTTATACGCCCCGAATTTCCTTAATAATCGTATCGAACGGCTCAATGCTATAGCTTACCGTTCCATTCTCTGTAGGAATGGAGGTCTCTTGCGGCTGATCGCTATTATTAATGACTACGAGCATTCCGCTATCCGGATAATATGCACATTCCGTATTTACATTATCGGGAATATAGAGATTGTCCTGATCCTCATTACTTGCGTAGCGAATAAGATTGAACAGCAATCTTGTATTAACGAAGCTGAACTCGAAGGAAGACAGGTAGATCCCCTTCCCTTTTCCGAAGCTATGAACTGATAGCGCAATCTGTCCGTCTTGCTCCAGCACCACTTGGGCGTCTCCATTGGTCAAATGAACATTGCCTTTTGGAGTAACGTAAGCCCCTTCCGGGATCAAGCCTGCAGGATTTACGGTCTCGTAAGCCCATTTTCCATGACTAACCCGTGAACCTCTGTCTTCATCCACGCCCAGTACATGCGCCATTCGGAAAAAGCTATCGAATCCCTCCACGGCAGAAGGCTGATGAATGCCGATAAATGTACCGCCCTCATGCACCCACTGTGTCAGTAGCTCAACGATTTGCGAATCTTGCCAGTGCTGTCCTCCGCTCCAGGCCGAGCCTGCAAAGCCAGCATTAATGATGACGTCGACCTCCGAAAGGACACCTGCACGGATATCATCAAAGTGGATGAAGCGCACTTCTACTGGTAATCCAGCCAGTGCTTCATTAACATGGATCAGATCGTGCATATAAGTCTCATGGAAGTGGCCGGACAACGTCCACGCTCTCAGATTCCCCCAGCTATGGAGAACGGCAACTTTCGTCTGGATTTGATAAGGCTTGCCGTACTCATGAAGCTGCTTGATTTCTCTGAATTCATCAGCAATCTTCTCAATGTAATCGCAGAAATCCGGATACGGTTCAACCAGATGCAGATAACCGCCGAGTCCAATCCGATCTATCGGCTCTCTCAGCAATGCGCGCCGGATGTTGATCCAGTATTGCTTGGCATCCAGTGTCGGGTTCCCGCCCTCGGCAAAGGTCGGTGCTCCACCCAGGCCCACTGGGAACAAATAGGGGTGCAGCCGGATTTCGTGCGTGTCTACTTTCACCCCAGAGCACAGTCTTGCTTCATAGCCCGAGAATACGCATTTAATCAGTCCGTCGAACCCGAATTCCTCAAAGCGCTCGTTATACGGCTCGACTCCTACCCAGCTATCATCATAAAAGACATATGCGAGCTTGCCATGCTTATGGACGATATCGATCAGTTGCTTACCAAAATCAATGACAAAATCATTAATAAAGGCCATCCAATCCAGCTTGCGTTGGCCCGCAGGAATGTGACTGACACGATAATGTCCACCATTTACAAAGTCCTCAGCTGTCATGCTATAGCCATATTTGTCCTCGAAGAGCTGAAGTGCACGGACACTTACGGTAAAATCATAAGAGCCCCAGTCCGTGAATAGATGTCGGTTTCTCTCGTCACTTCCCCAGATCCATACAAAATTATAGAACATGGAGGTGAACCGGACTACATTGGTCTCCTTGTGAGACTGGCACCAGTTCTCCATCCAATCCAGCAGGTAGGTCTGAGTCTGCTCATACATCGGATCAATCTGCATCAGATGCTCTTTTTGCCAATTGTTCGTTGTATGGTTGTACATCGAGATTTCTTCCCAGATACGGTATGCCAGGAAGCTGACGGTATACTTGTGCCACGGTGTGATGCCCGATATGACCACATTACCGCTCTCCCTGTCATAATGCCACAGCTCGCCCGCCACCTCTGTATTGGTCGTACGGTCATACACCTGCCAGTATTTGAGTGCGTCATCGGTGTCGTTGACCTGGAATTGCTCGGCAAAGAAATCCTCCATAAGATAGATGGACAGATAGTTCTGTACGGCAATCTTAGGCTGGGTAATCAGAAAGCTCTGCTGGAGCTTATCGCGATTGCGAGCAGCCCACTCATTATGATCACGAATGATGCAGATGGTGGAATAAATATCGTAGCCAGCATTAATAATCTCATCCGATAGCTGCGTACCGTCACTATCACGAATGACGTCTGCACCCCATTTCTCAGCAAGCTGGAGCGTCAATGCTTCGTATCCAGATTCACCCGGCAGGGTAAAGCCACCTTTGCGTGTCGCTGTCATCCTACTTCTCCCCTTTCGCCTGAATCATATCGCACAGAAATGCCAGTGCCAGTCCTTGACCCCAGCCCTGAATCCAATCCTTGGAGATACTGCGGTAGCCTTCTCTATTATTCATCACGGCCGTACCACCGGAGACACCCAGGACACGTCCATCCTCACTAATCTGTCCCAATATGCCTTGAAGTGCCTTCTGCACGTATTTGGCATGCAGCGGATTCCCGTTATTGATCATGGCAGCTGCAATACCACTGGAAGCCGAGGTCTCTTCATAAGCCTCCTCATCGTCCAGTACAGTCCGCCAGAGGCCATTCTCCGTCTGAAGGGTCTTGAGCGCCGCCAATTGATCCCGAAGCGCACATTCCACATCCATACATTGCGGATACAGGTACCAATCCTTCAGCAGCTTCTTGACCTGGGACATGGTATACGCTCCCCATGCATTAGCTCTTCCCCAGTACATACCCGACATATGGTCCCGGTTGACATGATTGTACCCATGGTACCAGAGGCCCGTTGTGGGGTTCTGAAGGTATTTGATATGCCAATAATATTGATTTAACGCATCCTCAATCATGTCCTTGTCACCCAGCTTGCTTCCTACGCGTAGCAAGAAAAACGCTGCCATGAACAGGGTGTCCGCCCATGCCTGCTCTGGAAAATCATTGTTCGCAGACACAGTATGCTGTAACACCCGATCTGCAAAACGCAAGGCATCGTTCTGGATGTAATTAATCTTCTGCATTACGATATCCCAATAGATCTGCTCGCCAGTCTCCTCGTATAGCGTCAGGAGCATATGTCCCATCGCACAGGTATTTACCGTCCAATCTGGCAGACCGTTCTCAATATATTCATCCGCGAATTGCTTCAATCGCTCCAGATATGACTCATTGCCAGTGATTTGATAGGCTCTCGCTACCCCGTAATAGGCGACTCCACAAGGCCAGTCCCACGTCAGATCCATAGACAATGTCTTATCGACAACCTGATCAATGACCTTCAGAATGTGTCCCTTATCATATTCGATACTTAGTCCCATACCTGATCTCTCCTCACAGCATCATTATAAAGCGCTTTCTTGTATAAGTGTAACTCGTTAAAATAAGCGAATCTAAGCAGATTTGTCTAAAAACTGCGCATTTTCAATCATTTATGATCTATATATATTTGAATGCTATCTGCTCTCTGCTATATAATCTAAAGCATACTTGGCAAGTAAGGAGAAATCGTAATGGGAAGAACAAAAACCGTTATTGAATATCGTCACTACAGCATGCCAATTGATTTTCCGGTATTACTTCTAAGCGGTGAACGCTGGAGAATATCTGATCGCAAAAGCGAGCACCTTCACTTTCACAATCATCTGGAGATCGGGGTATGTCATTCAGATAGTGGATTTATGGATATCGGGGATACCTCTGTGTCCTTCAAGGCAGGTGACGTAACCTGTATGCCACGGTACTTGCCCCATACAACCTATAGCTCACCTCATGAGGCCAGCCGTTGGTCATATCTATTCTTCTCACCAGAGGAGCTGTTCAAGTCTGTATTTGACAGCGCCTCCTCTGCTTCTGTTCCTGCCCTACCCAATGTAAGGCACGACAGCTTGATTTTAAGTAAGGATCGTTACCCGTTAATCTATACTTTGGTTACTTCGGCGGTGGAGGTATTGGAGGAGAAAAGTATTCATTATGAGCAGACAGCCTATGGTCTATTGCTGGCTCTCTATACCGAGCTAATCAGATTATATTCTCAGGGGAATAAGCAGGGGAATGAAGCAGACTCGGACCCGGACTTTCAGCATTCCAAGGGGGCAATGGTTCTGTCGCCTGTGCTGGAGTATATTTCGAATTATTATATGACCCCCATTAGTATCGAGACATTGGCGGGCCTGTGCCATTTGAGCACTACTCATTTTAGACGGAAATTTTCTGAAATTATGGGCGCGTCCCCTCTTGATTTTGTCAACAGTACACGCATTGAAGAAGCCTGTAAGCTCCTCAAGAGCACAGAGCGGTCTATCCTCTCGATCTCGGAGCAGGTAGGCTTCCGATCCATATCCAGCTTCAATCGCTGCTTCTATAAGCTATTAGGCGAATCACCCAAGGCCTGGCGTAAAAAAGCTGCGCATTCCGAGCTTCAGTCCGCCAAAGCCTCGATCCTTGAATTTACAGGCTGGGTCTAGGAACAATGGTGTTGTTGGTCATAGTCCAATCGACTTGCTCCTCTTCGCCCAAATAGAAGCTGTGGACTCCGGTCTGGACAAAGCCCATTCGCTTATAGAATTCAATGGCGTTCAGATTCTTCTCCCACACACCCAGCCAAATCTTAGACTTGTTGTGGGAAGTGGCTGCTTCAATAGCCTTGTTGAATAAATGCTGCCCAAGCCCCTGCTTCTGATACTGGGATCTCAAATAGATTCGTTCGATCTCAAGTGAGTCTTCATCCATTTGTTTGGATTGAGCATCATCTATGTTTAATTTCAGATAACCAGCAGGCTCTTCATTCGTATAGATAACAAAGAATTCCGAACAGGGATTGGACAATTCCTGTTCCAGTTGCCTGGTGCTGAATGCACTGTCCAGATAGGCTCTCATCTGCTCTGGCGAATTCTGTTCCTCGAATGTCTCACGGAAGGTCTCGATGCTTATTTGTCGCAGTAGCTCTACGTCCTCTATGCTGCACTTCTTCAATTCAATACTCATCTTGAGCTCAAGCTCCTCTATACTATAGTTTTGTGATCAGATTTATACCAGATAAATGGGCTAGATCAATGTGAACCGAGTCGCTCTGTAAATCATTTCAATGAAGTAAAGCTACTAGCAGACTGGTAATCACTTGGACGG
Organism: Paenibacillus massiliensis 2301065 = DSM 16942; assembly: GCF_000377505.1. GTDB lineage: Bacteria > Bacillota > Bacilli > Paenibacillales > Paenibacillaceae > Paenibacillus > Paenibacillus massiliensis. Next base: position 387,973 of record NZ_KB898187.1, read on the forward strand.
CATAAATTCAAGGATAATGAACGTTACATTACACCGTATAGCCCTCTGTTATATTATCATAATTATTGTTGCACTTACAACAATATTGACTCTATTCAATTCATGATAAAAAATCCCGTTCTGCTCTCGTTAGAGGCAAAAACGGGATTCTCGATAGATTCTCTGTAGTAATCTGACGTCATCCTGCAAAACGGTAATCGGTTGAGCTCAGACAACGTCTATATTATCTCATGGGTGCGAAATGGCTGATGCTGGATAAAATGTTCTCTGTCTTTGCCAGGATATCAGCAGTCAGTTCCAACTCGATCGCTTTAATGTTCTCTTCAATCTGCTCAGGGCGACTGGAGCCAATAATGGCTGAGCTTACAACAGACTGGCGCAGTACCCATGCCAAGGCAAATTGTGAGAGCGAGCAGCCGACCTCAGCCGCCAATTGTGAAAGCGCAACGGTGCACTCAAGCACATCTTCTCGCAAATAGCTGTTAATGACCCCATTTGTCTGATTATTCGCGGCCCTGCTGCCTGCAGGAATCTGTCCCCCGGGTGTATACTTACCCGTAAGAATTCCCTGAGCAAGTGGCGAGAATACAATCAGCCCCAGCCCATCCTTCTCACATTGCTCAATGATGCTGTCCTTCTCAATGTATCGTTCGAACATGTTGTAAATCGGCTGATTGGAGATTAGCGGACGCATATTCAGTCGGGTGCTGATGCCTGATGCCTCGGCGATTTGCTCTGCTGTCCATTCGCTAACCCCGGCGTACAATATTTTCCCTTGTGTCTGCAGGTCATCAAGCGCTCGCAGTGTCTCATCCATAGGCGTATCGTTGTCAAATCGGTGGCACTGATACAAGTCAATATAATCGGTCCCTAATCGCTTCAAGCTGGCTTCGCATTGCTCCGTAATGTGCTTACGCGATAGGCCCCGCTCATTCGGCCCCTCACCTTGAGGGAAGAATACCTTGGTAGCCAGTACATAACGACTTCTGGGATACGCTCTTAAGGCGTGGCCGACGACCTCCTCTGCCCCAGGATAGGAATTGGACGTATCGAACAGGTTGATACCCAACTCATAGGCTTTCTCAATACAGGCCCGTGCGGCTTGCTCTGAGGTAGCCGATCCATAGGTGAGCCAACTGCCCAGCCCGATTTCGCTTACTTTTAACCCGCTTCTGCCCAGTCTTCTGTACTTCAACACACTCACTCCTTCATTTGATGATATATCTGCCATCCACAATTGGAAGCGCTCTATTGAACAAACCTAGAATAATAGTTAAACTTGGGTTTAAGTCAAGTCCAATTATTGAATTTGTGGGAGGAAGATTGCTGTGGATCTATCCATCAAGGAAGTTGCCGAACGTACTCAATTGCCGCCATCTACCTTGCGCTATTATGACAAGATGGGTCTAATGCCTATGCTGAAGAAGACGGAATACGGTACGCGGAAATATTCGGAGACCGATATTTCCTGGCTGGAATTAGTGTGTTGTCTCAGAGACAGCGGCATGTCCCTGGATGATATCAAAGCATTCATGATGCTCTGCATGCAGGGTTCCTCCACCAGTGAGCAAAGGCGTGAGCTGCTTGAGCAGCATAGAGAGCATATCTTGAAGCAGATGGACCTGCTTCATCGCAGTCTTGCTACGATCGACTATAAGCTTGCCCATTACAATGAGATTGGGATCTTTCACATAGACAGACCGTAATGGGTATAACAATGTTTTTGCTGGCAAACATCTATGAGTGTTATGAGTGACGAGTCCTTGAACACTACCTTCTCTTGCGAAAATATAACGGAGGATGACCCGTCACCAGCCTGAATACTCTTCCGAAATGAGTCACGCTGCCGAAGCCTACCTTCTTGGCGATCAGATTAACCTTTAGCGTGGTCTGCTCCAGCAGCTTCTTGGCTTCCTTTACCCGAACGCTATTCAAGTATTCCACGAACGTGAAGCCGGTTGCTTCCTTAAAAAAGCGGCTCAGATAATATGGACTGATAAAAAAGGTATCCGACAGTGAATCCAATGACATTCGCTGCATGTAATGCTCGTTGATATAGCGGACGACTTCGGACATTCGCTCCAGCATAGGGCTCGACGATTCGACTGGCTCCATGCTGACCTGATTGCTATTACGGCAGCACATAATCAGGAGCTGCAGAGCCAGCGTCTGTGCGTACATCTCAAAGCCGGGGTTTTGATCATGGATTTCTTGTGCTACTCCAAATGCCAGCGCTTCCATAGATGTGCGTAGGTGTGGAGGACTTTTCACAATGATGTATTCCCGCTCAAACAAAGGCTGCAGCACAGCTTGAGGATCATCCATCACTCGGATGAGGCGTTCATGTATGTTTACGACAAGCCGCTCATGATTGGGCATGATGGCCGCGTTGGTGGTCCGGTGCAATGTGTTCGGAGGGATAATGACGATATCCCCTTCATGGATGACCCATGTGCGATCCTTAATGAAGAATTCCCGCTTGCCTGATAATAAAAAGAAGATCTCGTATGTACTGTGAAAATGATTGGCTGGCATATGATGGCTCATCATCTTCCGGTAGGATACGGAGAAGGTCCCCTCCGCATTGTCATAATATAACTCGTTCATGTTGCGTCCTCCTCTCCCTTTTTATTGTACTCCACAGCTTCATTACTGCAAGATATAAGAAGAAATTGCTTATTATCGCATAAACTGTACATATTATTGTGCTACGTTAGGAGCAGAACATAATTAGGAGGAATGAATGCGGTGAACACATCCGAATCCAACCAGACCACAAATGTACAATCAACCTTTACCCCGATCCAATGGGCCGAGAAGGCCTGTGAGGCACTCATGGCCAAATTTGAGCCGGAATTACTTCCGCCAGATCGGTTCCATTATCATCAAGGCGTTTTTTTATCTGGCATGGAAAAATGCTGGAAGATCAACGGCAAGGATGAGTACTACACCTATATCAAACGCTGGGTAGATAGTCAGGTGCAGGAAGATGGCAGCATCAAGCTGTATAAGTCTACCGAATTGGATGATATACAGCCGGGTGTATTGCTGTTTAACCTGTATGAGCAGACCGGTGATGAGCGCTACAAGAAAGCCCTGTTCGAGCTTGTCCCTCTATTGAAATCGTGGAAAACCAATCCGTCTGGAGGCTTCTGGCACAAGGAGCATTATCCAAATCAAATGTGGCTGGATGGTCTATATATGGCTGGACCGATCGCTGTCCAATTCGGTGAAACCTTCGGGGCTAGTGAATATTTTGATCTCATGACCTACCAAGCCCTTCTGATGGCTGAGCATACCAAAGATCCGAATACGGGCTTGCTGTATCACGGCTGGGATGAGACCAAGGCCGCCAAATGGGCTGATCCCGTGACAGGTCTCGCTCCGGAGTTCTGGGGACGCGCGATCGGATGGTATCCTGTTGCCTTGCTTGAAATGTTCGAGCATCTGCCTGAGGATCACAAGGATAAAGCCAAGCTTACAGCCATTCTGCAGGATCTACTTATTAGCCTGACACGATATCAGGATGCTGATTCAGGTCTATGGTATCAGGTCATCGACAAGGGAGACAGACCGGATAATTGGCTCGAAAGCTCCTGTACAGCCCTGTTCGTTCATGCTATCGCCAAAGCAGTTCGTCTGGGCTATCTGGATGCCGAGTACCTGAAGTATGCCTGGAAAGGCTACCAAGGCGTGATTAATACCCTTAACTTCGATGACCAGGGTCATGTCGTGATCGGTCATATCTGCATCGGTACAGGGATTGGCGACTACGCTCACTATATTGCCCGGCCTACGAGCGAGAATGATCTGCATGGAGCAGGCGCCTTCATTCTCATGTGTGCTGAGATGAGCCTTGCTGAGCAGCTTTCGGAGCAGCCTGTGTCTTGATGTTCGGGGGCAGTTGATCATCAGGATCGACTGCCTTCATTTCATTTGCCAGTCAGCCAGATTGATCCCTGCCTGTGTACCGCATTTGTTATAACCGGTCTGAGTGTAATGAAACTCATCGTGCATGAGTCCTTCGCTTGCCATTTGATCGAATGCAGTAGCAATTAGTGTAATCTCTGATGCTTTCTCACAGAACTCTGTCTGTGCTTGAATGATGCTCGTATATCGCATGTGATCATCACGGTGATTCCCGATTCGGATCAGGAAAGTATGCTCGATTCCAATGGCCTGCATCTCACTGAGCAGTGAGGCCAGCCTTGCTTTATAATCCGCCTTGCTTGTGTGCCGATCCCCATCTGTCTCTCCCTGGCACCAGATCATCCAGCGATTTCCAATGCTGTAGCCATTGTCGGTTAACCAGGCTTCGGCTGTCCTGAAGCGCTCAATGGCGTCGGGTAATAATATGCCATCCTTTTGCCACTCGCTGATCTCCGTTCCCCCCTTGGAAGCGGACACACCAACTATGATTCGCCCTGTCCGCTCATGATAAGCCTTAACCAGCGCACTGACCAATGAGCCTGTCTTCATCCCCTCCTCGTTGATTCCACCCGGCTTGTTCTCATTCACGCCAAACGGCTCGACAATGGGATGCAGTACGGTAGGATCACTAATGGCCCGAAACTCATAACCGCCTCCCTCCTCCACTGCTGGAGCCTCCTTACGAGAGCCCCGCCCTGCCATATTACTTTGTCCAGCAAATAGCACCAGATCTATATCTGTCTGCATTCAAGTCCACTCCTTCTAAAATATGTAGGTGCGAGTGCTGAAAAGCCTATATATCTATAAAACATTTGAGAATTTCGCTTGAATTTCTTTTAAAAACAAGTCAGCAGCAGCGGAAAAAACTTGATGTCTTTTCCAGACAATATTTAAACCAGATTCAAGTCTTGGCTCTAGTGGTCTAAAACAAAGGTTACTATCACTAGAGGTATTCACTATTTTATCAAGGACTATTGCATAACCTATGCCTTCATCAACCATAATGGCAGCATTATATGCAAGATTGTATGTAGTCACAATATTTAACTTTTCATAATCTTCACCAAACCAATCCGCAAAATCATTTTTAGAAAATGTCTGTTTCATCACTTGTCGTGAACAGATCACCGGGACATGTAATAAATCCACTGCTTGAATGGTATCTTTGGAGGCAAGAGGACTGTCCTTCCTCATAACAACGCCCCAAACATCCTTGACCGGGATATCGATATAATTATATTTGGATAAATCAGCTGGTTGAATTAAAATACCAAAGTCAAGCAACCCTTTGTCAAGCCGTTCTGTCACATCGTCTTCGTTTCCACTGTAGAGGTGAAACCGGATATTGGGATAATGTAACTGTAGATCCTTGACCACGCCTGAAATCTGTCTGATAGCGTCTGTTTCGCCACCACCTATATACACATCACCTCCTATTGTTTCTTCCATGGAGCTAAATTCTGCCTCTAATTTATCGACCATTTCTACGATTTCTTCTGCTCTCTTTCGCAGTATAATCCCTTCTGCTGTAAGAATGATCCGATGGCTACTCCGAGTAAATAGTTTTTTTCCCAATTCCAGCTCAAGCTCTTTCAGCTGTTTTGACAAGGTTGGCTGAGTTACATGCAAAATAGCAGAGGCAGCAGTCATGCTCCCTTCTCTTGCAACCGTAAGAAAATAACGCAATACTCTAATTTCCATTTCCACTCCTCCTTATGGCATTTAGTATATACATTCATGATATGCCTATCAAGCATATGATGATATGAGATATAACTAATTGGATGTACACCGATTCCAAGCTACAATACAAAACAAAGGAATGCTACTTTAATCCATCACAGTTCAAATTCCTTGTCATTATTCCACATTTGAAAGGAGATCAATTTGAAAATGAATAACAAATCTAATATTACGCGTGTACTTACAGTAGTCGCACTAGGCTTGTTTTTATCTACAACCCATGTTGCATCCACGATTGCTGCTGGCGCTGCACCCACACCGGATATGTCTAATGGAGCAGACAACTTTTACAAAAGTGACAGGGTAATCATGCAGAAGGTTACGTTTGAAAATCAATACAAAATGAAGGTTACAGGGAATCTGTTCATTCCTAAAGTTATGAATCAAAACACTACACATCCCGCGATTATTGTCGGGCATCCTATGGGTGCAGTAAAGGAGCAAAGTTCAAATCTGTATGCCCAAAAGATAGCAGAACGGGGATTCGTTACTTTGTCATTGGATTTATCTTTCTGGGGAGAAAGTGAAGGTGAGCCTCGTAACGCTGTTGCGCCAGATATTTATACAGAGGATTTCAGTGCTGCGGTAGATTTCTTGGGTACCCGGTCATTTGTTGATAGAGACCAGATCGGTGTAATTGGAATATGTGGTAGTGGTAGCTTTGCCCTTAGCGCAGCCAAGATTGACCCACGCCTAAAAGCTATTGCTACAGTCAGTATGTACGACATGGGTGCTGCTAACCGCGACGGGCTTAATAAATCGGTTACGCTTGAACAAAGAATACAAATTCTCGAAGAGGCTGCCGAACAACGCTATGTGGAGTTCACAGGTGGTGAGACTAAATACACTGGTGGCACTGTACATGAGCTGAATGAAAGCACTCCTGATATTCAGCGTGAGTTCTATGACTTCTATCGCACGCCAAGAGGAGATTTCACTACGGAAGGTCAATCACCATTACTAACCACGCATCCGACGCTTACAAGTAACGTGAAATTTATGAATTTCTACCCATTAGTAGGCTTAGAGACAATCTCTAGTCCAATGCTGTTCATCACGGGTGATAACGCTCACTCCAGAGAGTTCAGCGAAGAAGCCTACAGACTGGCCGGTGGGCAAAAAGAGCTTTATATTGTCCCAGGTGCAGGTCATGTGGATCTATACGACCGGGTGGATTTAATCCCTTTTGACAAGCTTGAGTCCTTCTTCAAAGAAAATCTGAAGGAAGAATAAATGTATTGGCTGTAGAGGGCGCTGCTTCCTAATAGTATTCCTTTCATGGGATGAACATTTAAAATAAGTTGCCCCCATAGATTTTTTGGGGGCAACATGTTAAAGAAAGGAACTGTTTTTTGTGGCTAAACGAAATCAATTACTAGTCTTCATATTAACGATAGGAGTATTCGGTATCTTAAATACGGAAATGGGTGTCATTGGAATATTACCTTCCATTTCTGAACATTTTCATGTAAGTGTATCAAAAGCAGGATGGCTGGTGAGTTTTTTTGCCCTTGTCGTTGCAGTATCCGGCCCAACCCTACCGTTATTGTTCTCTGGGATGAATCGAAAGAAGGTAATGTTGCTGGTACTAGGTGTTTTCGTTCTAGGGAATGTCGTATCCATTTTTACTTCTAACTTTACCATCCTACTACTTGCTAGGATCATTCCAGCTTTTTTTCATCCTATTTATTGTTCTTTGGCATTTACAGTTGCCGCTGCCTCCGTAAGTAAAGCAGAAGCTCCAAAAGCTGTTGCTAAAGTATTCATTGGAGTGTCTGCTGGTATGGTTATCGGTGTACCTGTCTCCAGCTATATTGCTAGTGCAGTGTCTTTACAAATGGCGATGGTATTTTTTGCTGTTGTGAATGCTATAGCATTCATTGCTACACTACTATTTGTACCTTCTATGCCAGTTAAGGAAAAACAACCTTATGGAGCTCAATTATCGGTCTTAAAAAAATCAATTACTTGGCTTTCTATTGGGGCTGTCATTTTATTAAACTCAGCTATATTTGGGGTATATAGTTATCTTGCTGATTATCTGAAAACTGTAACAAACATGTCTCCGAATTCAATTAGCTTAACATTATTTATCTACGGTGGAGCTAATATCATAGGAAGTATGCTCGCAGGAAGATTACTTACTAATAATGCAATTAAATCTGTAGTGACTTTTCCATTCGCATTAGGAGCAGTTTACATCCTATTATTCTTCACAGGGCAATTCACTATACCTGTGGCCATCATCACAACCCTTTGGGGTATATTGGGAGGAATAGGAGGTAACATTGCTCAGTATTGGATTATCTCTGCGGCTCCTGAATCTCCTGATTTCGCTAATGGACTATTTTTGACAGCTGCTAACTTAGGAACAACTCTAGGGGCGGCTTTAGGCGGGGTATTTATATCAGTAATGGGTACACAATACGTCGTATTGGTCGGAATTCTATCATTGATACTAAATTTTGTAGCCATTTTACTCAGAAATTATATGTATGGTCCTACAAAACTACACTCAGCATAAGGTATGTTTCTCTTAGAATCTTTAGATACCATTACGCTGAAAAACAAGAAATGGAGCTGAACATGTCTCAAGATAAACAAATAGCGCTGGTAACTGGTGGTAATCGAGGAATTGGATATGAATTGGTCAAAGTTCACCAAGACAGCATCCAGCAAGCAGAGATCACAATAAATAAGAATTTTGGAAGATTAGATGTGTTGATTAATAATGCTGGCGTGTATTTGGATCAGAATGAAAGGTTAGTCGCTATGGACATTTCTATTCTCGAGACAACTATGGCAACCAATTTCTTTGGCGTTTACCATACGATCCGTACCTTTATTCCACTCATGGAAAAACAAGGATATGGAAGAATTATTAATGTCTCCTCAGAATATGGTGCGATGAGTGAAATGTCTTATACAGGAGTAGGAGCAAGCAGCAGAGTCTATTCTGTGCCTAGCGACGATTGGACCTGAAGGCCCTCATGGAGAATTCTTCAGAGATGGTAAGAGAATCGATTGGTAATATGAACCCCCTAGTGAACTGAAAAAGTTCTAGGGGGTTTACGCGTCGAGCTACTAATGTTTTTATTTAAAGGTTAGCTTATATAACTTCAGGATGCTTGCTCAAATTGGCTATTGTACAGATCGGCATAAAATCCGCCCTTCGCCAGCAGCTCCACATGGTTCCCCATTTCAATGATGTCCCCGTCCTTCATGACGAGAATCACATCGGCATTCTTGATCGTAGACAGCCGGTGAGCAATGACAAAGGAAGTCTTGCCTACAGTGAGTTGGTCCATCGCTTGTTGAATCAACAATTCAGTGCGCGTATCGACTGAGCTAGTTGCTTCATCCAGAATAAGCATCGGTGCATCCTCGATCATGGCTCTGGCGATGGTAATCAGCTGCTTCTGTCCAGCTGACAGCGTGGCTTTATCATCCAGTACCGTATCATAGCCTCGTGGTAAAGTCTTAATGAAGCTATGCAGCCCTACTGCTCTAGAAGCGGCTTCGACCTGTTCATTGCTGACGTTCACTTTGGAAAAGATAATGTTATCTCGAATAGTCCCTTCAAATAGCCACGTATCCTGCAGCACCATGCAGAATAATTGATGGATATTGTCGCGTGTTAATTGGCTGATTGGTGTTCCGTCAATGTAGATCTCCCCACCATTCAGCTCATAGAAACGCATGAGTAAGTTCACAAGGGTCGTCTTGCCGGCGCCTGTCGGGCCGACGATGGCAATTTTTTGACCAGCCTCAGCCTTCATGGAGAAGTCCTTGATAATCATTCGGTCTGCGTTATAGCCAAAACGCACATGCTTGAATTCGACGTCTCCTTTGGCGGTATCCAGTCTCAATGTCTTGTCACGCTCATCAGCCAGCTCTTCTTCTCCAAGGAATTCAAAGACGCGTTCACTCGCAGCAGCAGCTGATTGCAGGTTGGTAGCTGCTTGTGCTAGCTGTGACAAAGGCTGAGTGAAAAGACGAATATATACCATGAAGGCTACAATAGTCCCTAGCGTGATTACTTGCTGATTAACCAGCACAGCTCCCACGACACAGACAGCGACATAGCCAAAGTTACCAATGAACATCATGACAGGCATCATGAGCCCGGACATGAATTGGGACTTCCATGCATTCGTATATAAACGACTGTTAATGTCGTGAAAAGCTTCCTTCGCAGCTGGCTCTCCATTGTATACCTTGACTACATTGTGGCCAGTATACGTCTCCTCGATGTGACCATTAATCTGACCCAACTCTGCCTGCTGTGCTACAAAGTATTTCTGTGAATGCTTCATAATCAGGCTCATCAGAGCAAAGCCGAGCAATGTCGCTAAAATGCCAGTCACAGTCATAATCCAGTTCGTGTACAACATCATTACGAGCGCACCCACGAAGGTTGCGAGCGCGCTGACCAGCGTACCCAGACTGTTATTCAGCGTCTGGCCGATCGTATCGACATCGTTCGTTACGCGGCTTAGTACATTACCATGGCTCGTTCCATCGAAATACTTCAAGGGAATGCGATTGATTTTTTGGGACAGCTCTTCTCGCATTTTCTTGCTAATCCGTTGCGCGATGGTAGCGGTAATGAAGCCTTGCACATAGTTAAATATCAGAGCAAGTCCATACAACATAACCAAGACAAGCATAATTTGCTGAACAGCATCGATGTCAACACGGGTAGCTATCCCTTCTTGTATGAGGTTCGTGACATCGCTAAGCTTATCCGGACCAATGACATTAAAGGCTGAGCCGACTAGAGCCAGGACCATAGCAAGTATAATCATAGGAACATAGGCTCTGCTGTAGGCTATGAGCTGACCGATGGCTTTTTTGAAATTATTTACTTTAGCTCCGTTTCCGTTCCCCATCGCAGGCGCTTTTCCTGTGGAGCCATTCTGCTTCATTTTCGTAGGCTGGCTGTCGACGGCATGTTCGTTCTTATCCATGTATGAGTTCCTCCTTCGAAAGCTGCGAATACGCAATCTCCTGATAAGTGCTGCAGCTTGACATCAGCTCTTCGTGAGTGCCGCTCCCTACAACCTCTCCCTGCTCCAATACAATGATGCGATCAGCATCCTTGATCGTACCTATGCGCTGTGCCACAATAAGCGTCGTCGCCCGGCTCGTTTGTTTCTTGAGTGCGGAGCGCAGAATACGGTCCGTCTTGTAATCCAGTGCCGAGAAGGAATCATCAAAGATATATATTTCCGGCTGGCGATAGATCGCGCGTGCAATGGACAGGCGCTGTTTTTGTCCGCCAGACACATTGGCTCCACCTTGCGATATTTTGCCCTCGTAGCTGTCCTCCATTTTCTCCACGAATTCCGTGCCTTGAGCAATAGCAACAGCTGCTTTCACGAGCTCCTCGGAGTCTCCAGCTTTGCCGTTAACTCCATACGATACGTTGGATGCCACGGTACCACTGAATAGTACGGCTTTTTGCGGAACATATCCGATCTTATCATGTAGCGCCTGCTGATCGTAGTTCTTGACGTTCACACCATCGACGAGCACTTCTCCTTCAGAGACATCATAAAAGCGGGGAATCAGATTGATGACACTCGTCTTACCACTTCCCGTTGCACCGATAAAGGCAACCGTCTCACCACGTCTTGCCGTAAAGCTAATATTACGCAAGACAGGCTCCTCCGCATTTGGATATTTGAAGCTAACATTGCGAAATTCCACTTGACCGGTAACATCCGGTGCTCCTGAGGTCTCCTGTCCGTTCACAATGCTGGACTCTGTATCGAGCACCTCCATGATCCGCTTGGCAGATATGGACGCGCGAGGCATCAGGATGAAGATCATGCTCACCATCATAAAAGCCATGACGACCTGCATGGCATAGGATGAGAACACAACCATATTGGAGAACAGTGTAATACGATCAGGCACAGCCGCAGCATTTATCAAAAAAGCACCGATCCAGTATATAGAGACACTCAGACCGGACATGATAAAGGTCATACCCGGGCTGATCATAGCCATTAATCGGCTGGCAAAGAGATTGGTATTCGTTAATTCGACATTGGCCTGCTGGAACTTGTCTTCCTGATACTGATCTGCATTATAAGCACGTACCACCCGCAGTCCGGTCAGATGCTCGCGGGTGACCCTGTTCAGATTATCAGTCAGGCGCTGGATTCTCTGAAAGCTTGGGAGCGCAAATATAACAATGACACTCAGCATAACAATCAGGACAGCTACAGCCGCTCCTGTAGAAGCGGTCCATTGCCAGTTTTTATCTGCAATCTTCACAATGGCCCATACAGCGAGAATCGGAGCCTTGATGATTACCTGAAGGCCCAAAGCAACGACCGTCTGAATCTGGGTAATATCGTTCGTCGAGCGAGTAATCAGGCTTGCCGTCGAGAAATTGTTCATCTCTTCCATGGAGAAGGATAAGGTCTTGTCGAAGACCATTGCACGCAGGCGCATAGCCAATCCTGCCGCTACTCTGGCCGCGAAATAGCCTACGATGATCGAGGCAATCATACTACCCACAGCACAGAACAGCATATAGCTTCCGGGAATGAGTAGCTCGGATATCGGGGTCCCCGCGGTCTGCAGCTTCGTTGTAATCTCGGCCATGTAATCTGGCAGCTTGAGGTCCAGCCAGACCTGTACAACGATGAAGACCAAGCTGCACAGCACAAGCAGCCATTCGTGTTTCTTAAGGTGTTTGAATATCTTCAGCATTCGGTTGCTCTCCTTTGATCTAGTAATCTGTAATGTCTTATGAAGTACAGCTGAATGCTGCAATGTGCACGGGTCTAACTAGCCTTTGGCGACAATAAGCTTGATGAGTCGAATAAATTCCTTGGCATCCTGTTCATCCAGCTTCCGAAGGACATTCTCGGTCCACGCAACTCCTTCATTGTATTTATCAAGCATGAATTGCTTGCCTGTATCTGTAATGAACACAATGACCTTGCGTTTGTCACTGGCATCCGTGCGCCTTACAATCATTTCTTTTTTTTCAAGGCTCTTCAGCGCCGTAGCTATACGGCCTGTACTGACGGACAAAAATTCGCTCAGATAGCCTGAAGTAACGCCATCCTGCTGGCTAAGGGCAATCAGAATCCCCATCTCGCCACGAGAAAAATGTCCTCCTTCTTCCAGTGGTGGTTTTCGTGATTGGACGATGCATTCAAATAATTCCACTGCAGCTGCTCTATAATCCATGGATCAATCAACACCTTCTCTACTAATATCTCATGCTATAAGGTAATAAATCTTATACTATAAGATAATAGAGTTGTGAGACTGGAAAGTCAAATTCGAAAATATGGAACTACTGACACAACATATTTCTTGTGTTCAGTTCTCTGAGCTTAAGGAGTAAAATGGGAGGGAGACGCTACTTAAATGATCAAGGAGATTTCAATATGAAAGCACTCAACAACGCCTATTATATTGCTCTCAGCTTCCATATTCTCAAGCCAGATACTAGAGCTTATTCAGACTATCTACGAGCACAAGCTATTCCGTTCTATAGACTTCATAATGAAAAAAAGATGCTGCAGGATTACAGCATCTACACACATAGGCTCACAGCAGAAAAACACGGTGACTTCCCCTCATGGAATAGCTTGCATCTGATTCAGCTGGACCGGCGCGAATCAGCTGCTAGCCTGATGAATGAACTGAAGCATCTTCAGCCCTTTCCAGATGCTATTCTCGTTCGGCAAGAGCTGCTTGTCAGTACGCCTGGGAGTCATTTTCCCAACTTTCATCCATCCGTCAAGCGTTGGTTCAAGCCCATGCAGGTTGTGGAGCATGTGGATGTACTGGAGGATAAGCTGGATGAATTTCGGCACATCATGGAGCACAGGAATGGGCCAGCGATGAACTATATCATAAGCAACCGCCATTGGTGCAGTAGCTTCCACGCACTAGAGACGGTGGAAATCTGGCAGCACCATGACGATTACCCAACATGGAATCAGCTTCACATTATCGCCTTGTACCCTGACGCACCCCTGTGGTACAAGAGGGATTTTGGTCAAGGCTTGGCTGGAACTGGACTGAGCTTTGAGGATAATATGGATGAGCTGAGGCAGATCAGGACCATGCGTTACAAAACCATCAGTTCGTTATTGAAATCGTATTAGTTCGTTGAATGAACAAGTGCATCCCTATTCATATATGAAAACATTACGTCCCTGCAAGCTTTGTGTATCGCGATTATTATCACTGTAGTATTGACTGAATTCATGGATTTGCTCCTGTGAGATCTCGACCGGATCGGTCAGGACATACCACTCAACATGCTCGGTTAGCGGAGGCGTGGTCAGTGAACCCAGATAATGATAATAGCTTAACTTACTTGGCAATAGCAGGCTCAGATCCAGCTGCTTCACTGTGAGGTCGGTGGCTCCCTCTGCTGTTTCTTTTGCGGCATCGAGAATCTGTTGGAAGCTATGGTTCATTTTCCCTTCAATGAGCATCACACCTATGACCGCCGTACTGCCGTCCTGTGCTGTGTGAACAAAATGTCCTTCTACAGGAAAATGCTGACCGTTGATCGTATGCTCACTTTGCGCGTGAAAATGAACCTGCTTCAGCTCATACGTTCGATCATCAATTTCAGCGCTGCCCTGCAATTCTACCTGGATGCTATGTCCATTATTGACGACGGAACGACCTATATTCTCATAATTGCACTGGATTCCTGCGCCTTGATATGGAACCACATTCTGAGTGAGAATATCTATGGGAGATTGAAGATTACCAGATACGATCTGCCATTCCTTTTGATTCGCATATGAGAAATGATGACTATCGGCTTTTGGCAGTGCCGCCAATTTTGATACATTTTCATTTCCAGTGGTGGAGCATCCGGTTAAGGATAATAGAGCAAATGCTCCTAATCCAAGCATTCCAGAGATGAGCTTATTCACCTGTCTAACACCCTTTCCATAATAATTAAATTAATAAATAGATGCGTGAATGGATGTTCCCTGTCATTCGGAGTATGTAATATTTTGATATACACCCATTATTGAACATTATTTTCACACGCGAAGGTGGATGACTTCTGTGCTGTCGATCACGTTTGGCAGGATCATGTACACCTAAGCTGTTGGGCTTCAGACTATTGCTAATATCCATTTCACCTCATGAAGTCCTGAAACCATGCTTGATAACACTCGATAAGGAGAGAAGCAGCTATGAACACACCCATGCAGGAATTCCCTTTTTATACTCAATTTCAGGAAGTAGCCCAGGATATATTGAACATGGCTAATCAGATTCTTAGAGATAAATTTCTATATATCACTTCGATTGGAGAAGAGAAGCAGGTAATCCTTAAGATTCTGGATAATGACCTAGAGATTGGTATCCACGAAGGGATGAAAATAGAACTGCACGGGACATTATGCAACAGAATTGATTTTACGTGTGACAAACCCTTGTTTTTTGAAGATATTAGTAAGGAATCTTGCCTGAATGAGTTAATGCCTGCCATCCAGGCGGCTAATGTTAACGCTTATTTAGGGGTGCCTATTCTGCTGAGGAATGGAGACATATTCGGGACGTTATGCGCTGTGAACTCGGTAGCTACGGTATTTGACAGTGCAAGTATTCTCTTGTTCCAGAAAATTGCGAAGCTATTCTCTTATTATCTGGATTTGGAGAAGCTTGCCTACAGTGACGCATTGACGGGGATCTACAACCGCCAATTCCTTTTTAAGTACTTTGAGGAGCATGAACCTACTCAGGGCTTAATCTTCTACCTGGATTTGGATGGATTCAAAGCAATTAATGACGTACATGGTCACCATATCGGGGATTTGGTGCTGAAGGAAACGGCTCTGAGACTAGAGAAGCTAATCACCAAGTGGGATGCCTTTGCAGTTCGGCTTGGCGGAGATGAATTCATCTTGCATGTGAATCATTTGGCAGACGTTCAGGACATTACTGCTTTAGCAGAATCCGTTCTTGAACAGCTATCCTCCTGGGATACGTATACGGAGCAATTTCAGCTATCTGCCAGCATTGGAATTGTAGGGTATGACACCAGCAATTACACCAGCTTACCTGTGCTGCTAGAGCATGCAGATACTGCCTTGTATCGAGCAAAGGCTAGTGGAAAAAATGCTTATCATTTTTTTGAGGGTTGATCGAAAGGACGTGTACCTATGAGTATGGCTGAATATATAGGCAAGGTTAAGAATATTGAGGATACACCTTTTGGTTATACAATATCAATTATTGGCGGTAAGTGGAAAATGGTTATTATGTATCTGCTGGCCGAGAACGAGACTGTTCGCTTCAATGACCTGAAGCGGCAAATAGGAGCCATCACTTACCGAACACTTAGTGCCCAATTGAAAGAACTTGAGGCAGATGGACTGGTGAATCGTAAGGAATATCCCCAAGTTCCACCTAAGGTAGAGTACAGTCTCACAGATAAAGCGATGACGCTACTGCCAATACTAGAGAACCTCTGCGAGTGGGGAGTGAAAAATCAACCTCAATAACTTTCATAATGGCTAAAATCCTCTCACAACTGCCATACTAGTTAGCTCAAAAAAGCATCTCCCACACTCATCGGAATAAACCATCACTGTTCCGGTGCTTACTGGGAGATGCTTTCATTTTGTTCAATCATATAAGACTTTTATTCTATTCTAGAGTGTTCCACCTCATTTCACCATTTGCTGACAGCCATGGTACAGGAAGCTGTAGGCTGGGTCATCACTTTAGTGACATCTGCCTACTGTAAGGATGGATCGGGCTCGAAGACCAGTGTATCCCCAGATTCAAGGTTTATTGTGCGAGTATGGCCCCATTCAGTCTCCAAGCAATCATATACAAAAGCCTCCTGACTGCCAGCCTTTCTACAGTACAGTATGCATGCACTACCCCAGTCCGGCAGTTGGAGCTTGGTGGTAATCTGGCGTATGGCGATCAATTCGCCTTGGAGCCAACCAGAACTTCGATCCCAAGTGATAGATAGACTTCCTCCGGGTATGCGCCAGTCCGTTATGGTGCCCCGACACCAACGTTCTGGAAGTGCGGGCAGCAGCTTGATCCATCGCGATGACGCATAGAGCAGCATTTCCTGTACCGCATTAACCCAGCCTAGATTAGCATCCAATTGCACTGGAGCAGCGGGCATAGACATGCACACACCCATATTACGCCAATCGTTATGCAAGGTGTAGCCGTTAGACAGTAGACAGGAACGGGCAAGGACATCCAGACACTCCAGTGCCTTCTCTCCGTCACCGAGTCGGGCATAGATTGATGACATATGAGCAAGTGACCAGCCACTCTGGGCGCCTAGCTGACGCTGATGTACCGCTGCTTCAAAGGCCTGGAAGAGCTCGGGCTGCTCCTCGCGGCAGATCTCCTGACCCGGAAACACTGGATACAGATGCGATAAATGGCGATGATGCTGTCGATCATCAAAATCCGGATGAAGCCATTCCTTTACGGCCCCCTCCTCGTTCAGCGTGTAAGGTGGTAAGCGCTCCAGCATGGCCTCCCACTTCGGAATCTCACCCAGATCGACGCACACAATGCGGCAGGCTTCGATGACATTCTGCAGTAGCTCCTTAATTATGGCTACGTCCATTGTGGCATTGATCGCCGTAGGCATAGGATGTGCTAGTGGCTTCCCATCCTTGGGCATAAAGTTGTCGGGGGTATTCTCGGGAGAGACAGACGGGTAAATGACATATTGCCCTCCCGCATCCAGCACTAGAAAATCCTCATAGAACAGCAGAGCCTCCTTCATAAAAGGCAACGCCTGCTCCAGCAGGAAATCCATATCTCGGGTATATTGAAAATGCTCATAGTAATGTCTGGCCAACCAGCCAGCTGCCCCTGTCCAGTTCATGATGACTGGGACAATCTGATTCGGAGCACCCTGCCCCGGCGTTGTTCCAGCCGGTACATAAATTCCTTTACAGCCATAGAGCTTGCGGGCATTGTCCCGAAAGTCCTCCAACAGTCCATTGTAATAACGAAATAAGGACTGATTCAGCCGAGTGAGTCCCCCAACATGTGTGTGCCAATACATCATTTGCACGTTCTCATTGGCCATGTGATGACCCCAGATCAGTCGATAATCTCCACCCCACAAGCCATATAGTCCGAAGGGCAGGCTCCCATGCTCGGATACGCCACTAATGAACAGGTACCGACCATAGGCCCATTGCTTGCGGACAAGGCCCGCAGGTGCCTCGCCTTCGTATGCTTCAAGCAGCATTTCTTCATTGCAGCGTTCATCATCGGCTACATCATCCAGCTCGAGCTTGGCTGAGTGGAAGAGTGCCTGATGCAGCTCCGTATGCCGACTCAGCAGTGTAGCATAATCAGTATCGAGTGCACCCAGTTCCTGCTTTAGTCGCAACCATTCGCGCTCACGCTCACCTGTGACGAACATTTTAATCAGAACGAGCAGCTTGCCACTCGTCCGAAAATGTAGTCGTCCCTGAAGGTGTGGCTCAAGCCCATCAGCTCGTCGGATCTGTTCCAGCTTACTCTGGGCCTGCTCTAAGCTATTCTCAGTAGTATAGTCCATGTTACTTGCTTCAATGCCGTCCGCTTCAATCCGAATCAGACGCAAGACGGCCCCAAAATCCTGTCCATTGTCGTTACGGGCACTGTACAGCAGATAATCCCCATCCTCACGCACAGTCACAGATGCCTTTAGTGTCTCAAATTCCTCGTCGTCCCTTGCACGATCCCCCGGGGGAAAGCCTAGTCCTATAGATCCCTTAAGCCATGCTTGCCCTGCAGCTTGCCCTGCAGCTTGCACTGTAGGTTGTACTGCAGGTTGACCTTGAGCTTGCAGTTGCTCCTCCTTTTCTACGGTCCGGACATTATCCTTCTTCTCCAAGGCCCAGTGATCCAGCTTATAGACAACACAATCATCTGCCCTTGAGACAAACAGCGTTCTTGAGTAGCAACGCTTCCCATCCTGCCAGCGAACCTGAACCTCGCCCGTATCCATATCCAGCTCACGGCGGTATTGACGAAAGGCATTCTCACAGGACATGGATACGCTTAATAGCGCAAGTGGACAGCGCGAGGCCAGCTTGGAAGCATAGCCCTTCTCCTGCAAGACTTGGGTTAGATGCCAGCTCGCCTCTTGATATCGCCCCTCGTCCATCAGCTTGCGGGTCTCAGGCAAAGTATGGCTTACGTCAGGAAGCTTCTCCTTACGGCCCCAGTGCCACAGATCGCTGTGCTGCAGCAGCACCGTCTCCTCCTGTATTCCGCCCTGCACGGAAGCACCAAGGATGCCGTTGCCAGAAGGTAGAGCCTCCCGCCACATTCCCTTCCACCAGGAAGCGGGATATCTCAATCGTAGCCGATTTTTGTCTGGTCTGATGCTATGCTCCTGATTTCCCCTGTTCGCCTCCGTTTGCACAGCATTTTGAAGCTGTCCTCTGTGCTCAACCTGTTCAGCCCGTTTGCTCCGTTGGATCTGCTTGTGCTCGAATCTCATGCTCCCTCTGCTCCGAGCTTCTCCATCTCGATGCTAGCCAGCAGGAACGGAGCCACACCCATCTGGGCGTCACTAACAATCTCTTCGCTAATATAATAGGCATAAGAGCCGTCGCGGTACTTCCTGCCTCCAAGTCCAGCACCATGACAAATACGATGTAGGTGCACTCCTTTGTCATCCTCCGTAACGAGGTGCCTCAGAATACCTGCGTATGCTCGTTCAACGACATTGGGATCTAGCTCAGCCAGATAATACAGTCGTAGCCCCTTAGCCAGTGCATAGGTCAGCATACATGATGCAGATGCCTCCAGATAGTTGCCCTCCCTGCCGTTCTGGTCCATAACCTGGTACCACAGCCCACTGTCCTGATCCTGGGCGTGAGCGATGGCGTAGGACATCCGTTCGAAAATCCCCATGATCTGCCCACGCTGTGGATGATCAACGGGGAAATGCTCCAGTGCATCGACCACAGCCATCGCATACCAGCCCATGGCCCGGCCCCAGACATGAAAGGATTGCCCAGTGTGCGTATCGCACCAGCGCTGTTCTCTGCTCTCATCCCAGGCGTGATGAAGCAAGCCAGTCCTTGGATTGCGAGTCTTCTGCTCAATGAGCAGAATCTGCCGTGCCACTTCATTGAAGCTATCCTCATGCCCAAAGACACTTGCATATTCCGCAAGAAACGGTGAAGACATATATACTCCGTCCAGCCACATTTGGAACGGGTAAATTTTTTTGTGCCAGAACCCACCTTCACGCGTTCGCGGCTGCCCCTTGAGCTGGGTAACGAGATGCTGGATTGCTATGCGGTACTTCTCTTCGCCAGTAAGCTGCCACTCAGCGAAAAGATTTTTACCCTCATTAATCATATCCAGATTGTAATCCTCCAGCCGATAGGTGCGGATGGTCCCGTCACTCTCAATCAGATCATCCATATGACGCTGAACCAACTCAGCATATCTCGGCTCCCTGTTCCATACAGCAGCACGTTGGAGTGCCATCAGTGTCATCCCGGCTACATAACCCCACTTGCCAGCAAGCTTCGGATGATTCCCGTTCTTACACTCGGAGAGCAGGGTATCGGCAATTTTAACGGACATTCTTCCCTTCTGCCCTTGTGTCTTGGGTATAGTCTCGGTCATTTTGGAACCTCCCCTATGTGATAACTTCCCTTATAGATTGGAATGATTCAGCACGGTTACATGTGAGCAGCAGCAACGTCGCTCCATGCAGATCAGAGCAAGGGGCTCAGTCCCTCCCACTCGATAGACCAGCTTCCATCCTGTGGGAACCCTGGATTGCTGCGCCCTTCGGTTCCAGCCCAGCCCGCAGCCATCATAGCGATGGCCGTTAGTAACCCACCATTTCCAGGCAAATACGCCCACAAACCTGGACGCTGGTAGTTGTGACCATTAGGCAGGTAGGTATTCTTCGTCGCATCCATCAGCAGAAAGTCCAATGCAAGTTCTGGCTCACCCAACCGGGCTGCGGTCATCGCACACATTGGAAAATCCCAGCCCCAGGCCGATTCCCAGTCCCAGCATGCTTTGACCTTGAGTAGTGTATTTCTCATAATTTGCGTATCAATTAACGTCCCCGGCAGCAGTCCAAGCGCCCCAACCATCGAAGGATGGTCATGATTTTTCTCCGTAAATGTATTCGGGCAGTGCTCATGTGCCAGATAGACGCCATTCGCTTGTGGTGGTCTCGCCATTTGTGAGGCTACACTTGACCAGACGGGATTCGCCTGTTCCCCTAATCGCTCCGCCCACCGAACCGCGATCTCCAGCCCATATTTCCAGTATTCCAGCTCATATGGCGGATTGAGACTCTCATCCATGGCATGATTCTCCTGCGCCGGGATTAGCGGTGGACCGAGCACATAAGCTTCCCGCTCTTGGTCCCAATGCGCGTAGGATACCATGAAATCAGCCGCTTCAAAAACAAGCTCCCTATATTGCTCCAGCATGGAACGTTCTGGCTGAGCCTGGTAACACATCTCGGCCAAAGCCATGGGATGAGGCTGCTGCCAGATCAGTCCAGGGGCTACTGGTGAAGGGGTCTGACGCCCATCATACGCGACCATCTTGGGCCAACGTGCTCCTGTATATCCTTGGGAGTGAGCCAGCTCACGTGCATTAGGAAGAATACTCAGATACCAATCCATACTGCGTCGCAGCAAGTCGGCACGACCCCATAACGGAAAATGTGCTGCATGCCACCAGTGCATCTCCAGGTGCATCTTCCCGAACCAGCTATTGTACATGTAGCCCGTCTCTTGTGGAGGCATAGAACCGCCACTGTGCACGGCACACAGGAACTGGGACAACACCACCCTGCGCTCCAACTCAGCAGCTCGTGAATCCGTACTCCCCGATAAGTCGATGGCTGCTCCATTAATCCAGAAGGCTTGCCAGTAGGCCGCACTTGCATGAAGTATAGCCTCAGCCGGCTTCGCTTCTGCCTCACGCGGGGCAAAGGCCACGGAGCAGCACCAGCTCTCAGAGTCCTTGGCTGCCTCAGGATGCAAGGTGAATTCATGAGGATTGGTCTGTTCCAGACGACCAGCATCCCAGATCCATTGCACGGTGTAGCTATCCTCATCCAGCGTACGCGCAATCACTGCAGAATTGTCTCTGCTGGTCGACAGCTCAGTTCTGTGCCTGTGATGCTGGTCCCATTCTGGGAACACAGATCGGGACCAGCTTCGGTGCATCATGTCTGGCGATGGGAACACGAGGAACATTTGCAGACGTCCTTGATGGATTAAGTCGGACTGCACACGAATAGCGATACAGTCGTTCTTCGGATCACAGGCTGTCTCCACCATCACCTTGATTCCCTGCAGAGTGAACTCACTATGCAGAATCCCGGTCCATAGCTCCAACTCCTGGCGAATAGGAGTCACATCGTTGATCTGAGCCACTTGCCCATCATCCCGTAGCAGACGAAAGGATAACCGTCCAAGCTGAAGTCGATGCGGATTCTGCCGCAGCCAATGATAAGCATCGTCCTTGCCTGCTGGCTTCATAGGATAAGGCACCTTGCGCCCATACGTCTCATAGGACTGATACTCGATGTCTTCATCTCCAAATACCTGATGGCCACCCGTACAGTGCCAGCCCCAGTTGGATTGTGTGCCAAGCGGAGCTTCATAGCCCTCGGGATAGCTCTGAAGACCCGTGAAATCCGCGCTGAAAGCGAACTCCCCATTACCGACAGACAGAGGTGATCGCGGCTCGATCTGAGTCAGAATTGGATGATTCCTCGTCACAACCATTTTGCGATTGATGGATTTGTGCTGCATAAATCGGCTTCCCTCCTTAATCACGCCGAGCCGAAGTCAAGCAGGACCTCCTGCTTCCGGCAGTGCACCACTGCGACTGCGCATCATTTCCCTGTATTTGCCCGGCGTAATGTCCTTGTATTTACGATACACCCGAATAAAGCTATTCTCATGCTGGTAGCCCACCATGGAAGCGATCTCGGAAATTCGGTAATCTGTATGCAGCAAGAGCTCACCTGCACGCTCCATCCGCAGCTTGGTGAAATATCCATGAATTGTATCGTTCATTTCCTGCCTGAACAACTGACTTGCGAGACTCGTGCTGATGCCAGCATGCTCGGCAATCTCCTGAATACCGATCGGGTCCTCTAAGTGCTCACTCATGAAAGCAACCATCTGCTGACACACGATAAAGTCCTTACGCAGCAGCAAGCCGGCGAAGCCCTCGGCTATCACTTCTATTTGGTGACGGAGTAGCACCCAAGCCGCATCCAAATGCATCGTCCGAAGCCTGGAAATATCCATGCCACAGCCTTCCACTTCACGGGTCATCCCCATTCGTTCCAGCTTGGTTGCCATGGTCTCAAGACAGATTAGTGCTGAAGCAGGAGACCATTGCTCGCTCCGCATGCGGCTGATCATTCTGTCCAGCACTTTCAGCGCCTCCTCCACACTCCCGGCCTGAATGGCCTCCGTAAGCTTACTCATATTCTCATGCTCCTGGGTGGTCAGTTCAGCGCCTTGCACACTGGTCACGGGCTCATAAGAAATGGCGCTTGCATATCCGCGGTACAGTCGATATCCAAGCGCGCTCTCTGCTTCCTGCATAGCTTGCTGGAGCTGCATGAAGCCTGCGTGGTATTGGCTGACACCAGCAGAGATCTGGAATTTGAGCAGCCGTGGTATCATCGAGAGAGCTTCTCCAATAGCTGTGGCTGCATCCGCACCCTTGCTGTGAACCATCGGCTGTAGCATGACCAACATTCGATCCCGTCCCAGATCGGCGGATAGCGCACGCCACTGGCCTGACAGCAGCTCGGCCACAATATTGCCAATGGCGAACTTCAGCAGCGAGTGGTCTGATTTCCTGAATTGCTCGCACCAGGTCTGATAGTCATCAATGGATAACATGGCAATCGCCAAGGGACGATCACACCAGTCCCCGAAGTAGCGCTCCCATTTCTCGCCGATCTCCCGACTACCCGCCATATTGCCTGCGTAGATATCTGTCAGAAATTTGGCCGATGCCTCCGGCAATGTCTGCCGAAGATTGATCGCTTGCTGAGCATGATCCGTGAGAAGCTGACTCGTTATTTTCTCCAGATCAATCAGCTCTGGACTGATTCGCTCCTGGTCATAGCCGCTAAGTAGCTGCCTCATTCTTCGCACGGGCCTGAAGGCAGAGGCATTATAGAAGGCAATCGCCCCTGCTCCTGCCGCCAGAGCCAGCAAGGATACCACGAGCACGGTATCACGAATCTTCCGGGTATTCGCCAGCAGACTATCCTGTGAGACCAATGATAGATAACGCCAGCCCGTGTAGGGTGACAGAGTCTGTGAGGCCAGCAGAATTCGACCTTCATGCTTGAATTCGCCGAGCTGTTCGCCCTCCAGCTGTGCAAGAATCCGGGCTACCGCCGCCTCCCCGACATCATAGCTGCCGATATGATATAGCGGCTGGCCATTGGTATCCAGAATGAAGCGATGACTATCCAGATGGGATATGGAAGAGAGCAGCATATGCCCGAACAGCTGGTCCGTCTTGAAGTTCACAGCGATCAGGCCCTTCATCTGACCTGCCAGCATAATTTTCCGATAGAGCGTAACCTGTGTCACAGATTCACCCGAAGTAACGGCAATTTCACGCTGCTTGACCAGCATAGGTCGGTCTTGAAGCTCAGCAGCTACTCCCACCCATTCCGAATCCGGAAAATTGGACCTGCTGGAGCTATAGCCTTGGGGAAAAGCAACCATGCTCTCCCGTTCTACATCATAAATGTAAGCGCTCTTAATATAAGATGTGCTACTCACTACAGCTTCCAAAAACTGCAGTAACTCTGTGATATTACGATAAGAGCCTTGTACTTCACTCGTTAGAAATTCGTACACATTGCTGTTCAGTGCAATTTTCACCGCAATCTGATCACTTTCCCGAATCACCTCATCAATATCATTCATGCTGATACGCAGCATTTGGTGCTGAGGCTCACTGAGCTCCTGCTGTAATACGGCCTTCGAGGAATAATACGTCGACATGCCCACTGCAATGATGATCATAAAGACGGCAATGGTCAGAATCAGCAGCAGCCGGGTCTGGGTATTGGTGAAATTGAATTTCAGCCACTTCAAAAAGGAAAGGGTCACCGTTATCTCCCACCTTTGTGTGCATTATACCGTCATTATACAGTGCGAGAATGTTCAGTACGACCCACCCTTACTGCCTAATTTGCTTCCCTATGTGGTCCCATTCGCTAATGAGCCCATCATTTCAGCCGTTTGCTCAGCTTTGCGCAAGTCCTAGCCACTCCTGTGTAAGCCTAATATGAATAACTTCTTACTTCACTTTCTCATACCATTCCTGCACCCTCTGAGTTACTACATCCCCTCCTGACGCTTTCCATTTGCTCACGTAATCATCGTAGGCCTCCAGCGGCAGTTCCCCGATCACTATCTTGGTTAGCACCTCTTGGAACAGCTTATGGGACTGGATGTCCGGGTATCCTTCGTATACGGAAGCCGGAAGACCATCGCCAGCAATCTGTCTGGCATCAGCAGTGCTGACGACGAACATGTCTTTGACCATTTGCTGCTGGTCCTCGGGATAGGTCTCCTCAATCCGTCTGTCCATCTCTTCAGCTGTCGTCAGG
This sequence comes from Paenibacillus massiliensis 2301065 = DSM 16942, assembly GCF_000377505.1. GTDB lineage: Bacteria > Bacillota > Bacilli > Paenibacillales > Paenibacillaceae > Paenibacillus > Paenibacillus massiliensis. The sequence continues at coordinate 413,294 of NZ_KB898187.1, forward strand.
TTTCTCATACCCAGCACAAGCGATTTGTTATCTGCAGGTGGAAGGATGACCTTCTTTCCGTCCTTGACGATATGCTGCTCTCCTTCCAGCCCGAAGCGTGTGAATTCATCATTTGCGGGATTGTAGAAAAAGTCCAGCAGCTTCAGGGCGTTCGGAGCATTATCCTGCTTGGCAGCCGGGATCATCCATTCAGGCTCACCCATGCTCTTCTGAGTGACGAATGCTTCAAAGCCTGGCGCAGAGGGCAGCGGCATTGCCGCAATATACGCATCCGGGGCCTGCGTCAGCATAGCATTGTACCGATCGCGCACATTGGCCGGAAGATGGTACCAGCTGCCTACAAGATTGTTGTTGATTTTGGCCTGCCAGACTTCGCCCTTGTTCAGGAACGTCTCGTTGTCCAGTAGCTTCTCTTCATACAGCATCCGAATGAACTTGATGGCCTCTCGCATATTGTCGGTTGTTCCTGCATACTGGATTTTCCCATCATAGATATCCCACTCGGGATATCCCTCCCACATAGCCACACCGTACATCGCGAACAGATGGTCCATCCATCGCCCGAATTCCCGCCCGCTTGTAGGCAATTCATCAGCCTTGCCGTTGCCATTCGGGTCCTGATCACGGAAGGCTTTGAGTAGCTCGACATACTCATCCGACGTCTTCGGCATCTCCATGCCCACCTTATCCAGCCAATCCTTGCGAATCAGGGGTGCACGCTCCGGGATCAGGAACACTTTGGGAACATAATAGATCTTGCCATCCGGGGAAGCCGAGCGGACAATGTCCCACGCTTCCTGGGGAATGCTCTCCCAGACATGCGGGGCGTATTCGGGCAGCAGCTCATCCAGAGGCAGCGCTCCGCCCTGCTGAATCAGCGTCTGCTCGACACCTCCAATCGGGCGCAATATATCGGGCAGATCATCCGATGCAATCATCAGGTTCAAGTACTCCGATGGCTCGGAGCCGGGAGGAGTGGTGACCAGCTCATATTGAATCCCGGTCTGTTCTGCTACATACTTCACGTGCGGGTTATCTGCCTTCGGTAGGCTACCGATGCCCATGTGACTCTTGAATACTCTCACTTTGACAGCGCCGGAATTCCCGGCTCCGTCGGCCCCCTCTTGTGTTCCGGCATCCGAATTCTCCGCTCCGCAGCCAGCTACCAGCAGTACGGAGATACTGAGCATGAACGGCAGCAATCTTCGAATCAGTGGTCTACTCATACAATCATCCTCCTCTGAGCTTGTGTTATTCCTTCAGCGAGCCGAGCAGCGAGCCCTTCACAAAATACTTCTGTAAATAAGGATACACCAAAATAATGGGAACGCTTGCAAAAAGAATCGTGGCTGCCTTTAACGTTGTGGTGTTGAAGTCGTAATCACCCAAGAACATGTTCACCTGCGCAAGCTCCTCCGGACTGGTCAGATAGCCGCGGAGCTTCATTTGTAGTGGCCACAGGCCGGGATCACGGAGAAAGAGTACGGCCCGCTGGAAGGTATTCCAGTACCCTACAGCATAGAACAGGCTGACCGTAGCCAGTACTGGCTTGGAGAGTGGCAGATAAATCTGGAACAGAATTCGGAAATCATGACAGCCGTCGATGCGGGCGGTATCATCAAGCTCCTTCGGCAGACTCATGAAGAAGGTTCTTAGAATGACCATGTTGAAGGTCCCTATCACTCCGGGTATAATCAAGGCCCATATCGAATTCATCATTCCGAGCTCTCTGACAGTCAGGAAGAACGGAATCATCGGTGCATTGAAGATCATGGTAATCACTATAGCCAGCATCACCTGCTTACGCGGAAGGAATTCCCGCCGGGACAGTGGAAATGCCGTGAGCACGGAGAATAGCATGCTAAGTAACGTACCCACAACCGTAATGAAGACGGTGATGCCGAAGGATTGCCACAGGCTGCTGCTCTGCGCTATATGCTTCCAGGAGGCTAGTGTAAAGTCGACCGGCCACAGGAATACCTCCTTGGAATCAGCCGCAATTGGAGAGCTGAGCGATACAGCCAGTAGATGAACCAAGGGCAGGAGCATCGTCAGGGCTGCGGCCGTCAGAAAGATATAGTTGACGATCTGGAAGCATCTTTCGCCAATACTCTGCTTCATTACCACAGCCCCTCTCCGGTTTTTTTGGCCAGACGATTGAAGATCCAGAGCAGAATGAAGCCTATAACGGACTGGAATAGCCCAATTGCCGTTGTTACGCTATACTGCCCTTGCAGGACACCCGAGCGATATACATACGTCTCGATAATATCCCCCACAGAGTAGGTCATCGGTGTAAGCAGATTGTAGATCTGATCGAAGCCGAGCTCCAGAAAATTACCGATATTCAGCAGGAACAGGATCAGGATGGTCGGGAACAATGCAGGCAAAGTGATATAGATGGTCTGCTTCCAGCGATTCGCCCCGTCCATCACGGCTGCTTCATACTGTGTGGGATCAATGCCACTAATGGCCGCGAGATAGATGATGGTACCCCACCCTACTTCTTTCCATATGGAGGATAAGACGACAATTGTGCGGAAATACTGCTCCTGCTGCATATACAATATCGGCTCGAAGCCGAACCAGCCGCGAACAGCGTTTACGAATCCGCCTGATGCGAGTACTTCGAAGACAATTCCCCCTACGACGACCCAGGAGAGGAAATGTGGTAGATAGAATATGCTCTGCAGCGCTCGCTTGGCCATCATTTTCCTCACTTCATTGAACAGCAGCGCCAGCAGGATCGGTGCAGGGAATCCGAGTACCAGCTTATATAGGGCAATAAGCGCCGTATTGCGAAGAACCAGATAGAAATCCTGATACGTAAAAATGAACTTGAAATTATCCAGCCCCACCCATGGGCTGCTCCAGATCCCCCTCATAATCTGAAAGTTCTGAAATGCGATTATGCTTCCTCCCAGTGGAATGTACTTGAAAATAATATAGAACAAAATACCGGGCAGGATCATGACATAGAGCATCCAGTGCTTTCTCATATTGTGCAGATAGCTTGGTTTGACAGATGAGTGTACAGTGGCTCCGGGGTGCGGTACGGATGTATCTGACAGCTCAGCCATAATGATCTTCGACCCCCTTTGGCAGATGATGGTGTGACTGACGAGCGAGCTCCTCAGCTCACATGTTAGGGGTCTACGGCTCGGGCTGCAATCATGCAATCGACCACAGAATGAGCCAATTCGCTTCACACACGGAAGTCTGTAGGATCGGTTCATTCGCTGGCGAAACGGTTGGTGCTAGGCATAGCGGGGGTTGGAGCATGAACGCAAAAAAAGCAAGCTCCGTAGGTTCTTATCTAACTACAGAGCTTGCTCATATTTGTTGTAAGCTTACCTGGTTCCATACATCATCAGCATCTGACCATTATGCTTGGCAAGAGCGATGTAGAATACTCCGCCCATATAGCCAGGAGGAAGTGTTCCTTCAATTATCCAGGCTTCAGCTACAGGGTTATAGCTAATCGCAAAAGGGGACTCCTCCAGAATATAGGGATAATGCTCCGCTACATATGGAAATAAGGCCTTCGCAACCGCATGCTCGTCAATCAGCTCACCGAATGCTACAACAGCCCCCATCCGATCCTGCTTAATCAACGTGTCGTTATCCGCAAAATAGAGCTCGAACCTTCCAATGAGCTGCTCATCCTCTATATCACGCTTAACCAACGCATACTCAACCTTCTTGTCCTTCTGGTACACCTTCGTCTTGCTTTTCTTCTTGTCCTCGACCTGTATGATGATGTGATTCGCTCGAAGTCGATCTCGCTCCAGGGCCTGCTCTGCCATGAGTTGCTCCCATGAATCCATAAATGTCATCTTGAATCATCCTTAGTTGATGAATTGGTGAACTGTCCCTAATATCTTCTCATGTGGACCCTCACCTGTTCAAGGACAAATCTTTGATGCTTAGCGATCTGCACCAAACACAAGATTAGCAGATGACTTGGCGAGCTCGACGACCTGCATTACCTTCTGGCTATGCTCCAGCATCTCTTGAGCCTTGGCGAGATCCGCTTCCCGAATAATGCGTTCGAATTCAACGAATTCGTCATACATTCTGTGGGCATGGTCCTTCACATCGACTCGAACCGGCGTCTGCTTGTTGGCGACGTATTCGAAGCTGTCTATCACATTAGCTGTGCTGGCCATGCGAATATAGCCTTGATTGCCTTGAATATTCATCGCGTTCGGAGCAGAGCTGTCTTTGGAGCCAATGCATACACATTTGAAATGACCATAATCCAGCAGAAGAATACCGGAGGTGTCTATTCCTCTCTCCATATTCGCAAGATACTCGACTTTAAGCGGACTACCGAAGAAGCCTACCACGAGATGAATATTATAAAGATTAATATCCATTAGGGCTCCACCAGACATCTCGGGATTAAATGCCGGCAGGATTTCTCCTGCCTTGAAGGCATCATAACGCGAGGAATACTGGGAATAGTTGCATTCCACGATCTTGATGTCACCAAGCTTGGGGAGATGCTCCCTCATCGCTGCATAATTCTTCAGATACTGATTGCTGATCGCCTCCAGCAGCAATAGTCCTTTTTGCTGAGCAAGCTCCTTGAGCTCCATAAATTCACGTGAATTCGAGGTAAAGGGCTTCTCACATATGACATGCTTTCCACTTAGCAAAGCTTCTTTGGTGTATGCACAATGAAGATGATTCGGGAGGCCAATATAGATTGTATCCACGCTTTCATTCGCCAGCATCTCCTGATAATCTAGATGAATCGTTTCAATACCATAGGTCTGCTGCCACATCAGCAGCTTCTCCTCATGGCTCGGTCTTGAACTGATTGCAGCCAGGGTAATGGCAGGAATCTCACGGATAAAGCTCAACAGATCCGCCACGATCATACCTGCTCCAACAATGCCCAGTTTCATATTATTCGCACCCTTCCATTCCTTTTTCAAGTATATCCATGACTAGGATCGTCTCTTCATCCCGGATGACCTTCTCCTGTCCATGAATAATCGCCTGATAGATATCATCGTAGACACGTGCATAATCCCCACGCTCGGATACGACTTTCTCCTCATGATAATGACCTTCATCATCCATATATGTTAAAATGCCATAGTGCTGAGGCAGATCCACTCCAAAATCCGCATGTCCCTTCGGTAGATAGAATAGCTTCAAATGCTCTTCCTGACGATCCTCGGTCTGCTTGACGAAGACGCCTTTAGTGCCGTAAGCGACAAATCTCGGACGAGACTTCAAGCGAAAGAAGCTGGATTTGATCGACACCTTGAACGGACTATAGTGCAGATCAAGATCAAAGTAATCGTTCATTCTACCCGGACCGAGCAACTGACGCACATCATAATGAATCGTCTCAGGCTGTCCAAAGTACGAGATAGCTTGATCAATCGTGTGAACACCGTGTCCATACAAAAAGCTATTGTACTTGGAGTACTGCTTCACAGCGTGTGGTATCTCTGGACGATAATAATCATAATGCATCTCCACCTCCAGCAGATCTCCAAGCTTACCGGATTCTATGACTTTCTGGGTTGTAAGAAAATCCGAATCATATCGTCGGTTCTGATAGCATTGAATAATGAGATTTTTCTCCTTGGCATATTGGAAGATATCCTCAGCCTCTGATTTCGTAAGCATGAATGGCTTCTCGACCAATACATGCTTTCCGTGATCAAGAGCCATTTTCGCATAGGAGTAGTGGGACTCTGTGTGTGTACATACAACGACCAGTTGAATCTCCTCATCCTGCATGAATGCAGCTAGATCATCTGTGTACTGAACGCCTGGCACTCGCTCCCACTCCTGCTTCTCCAGGGTGCGGGCAAAGATTGTTTTGACCTTCAAATGCTCCCTATTCATCGAAAAAGGAAGATGATAGCGGTTCGTGCTCTTCCCGTTACCAATATATCCGATAGTCAGCATATTCTTTCCTCCTTGACGTATCTTTAACATCATTATAGTAAAAGAATGCACTGGGTATAGTATTTGCGGATATAACGGTACATTTGATCATTATTCCTACTGAAAACCATTGATTTTTGCACAAAATGTTCATTATAGCTTGATGCATGTATGCAAAATGTACACTATGAAGTGAGGCGAGACTGTTGAAGATCCTGACACAATTATCTGAAATGCATAGCTTCACTCCCAATGAGCAAAGCATTGCTACCTATATTCTGAGCCATAAGGAGCAGATTCTTCAGCTCAACATTCAAGAGCTTGCCAAGGCAACCTATACCTCACACTCCGCCATTAATCGTCTGACTCATAAGCTTGGACTATCGGGCTTTAAGGAGTTCATGATTACGCTTGCCCGGGAGTTCCAGCAAGATAGCCAAAGTCTGTCCCCTGTAGATCCTAACTATCCCTTCGGCGTTGCTGAATCCTCCGTTCAGGTGGCGCGGGAGATTGCTGAATTAATGAAGGAGACCATCGACAAAACTGTTACCTTCATGGACGATGAATTACTTACACAGACAGCGCAGCTGCTGGATCAGGCCGAGAGAATCTTCATATACGCCGTAGGAGACTCGCAAATCCGGGCAAAGAGCTTTCAGAACAAAATGTTCAAAATTAATAAATATGTGATTATAGCGACAGAGCTGTCGGAATGGGCTCACCACACCGTTAATCTTACGCCGCATGATTGTGCCATTTTCCTAACCTATCATGGAAAGTCATCGAGCTATATTAAGGTCGCCCAGCATTTAGCCTTTGAGCGCATTCCATTCATCACTATAACAGCGAGTCGTTATAGCGAGTTGGCACGTCTTAGCACCCTCTGCATACAGGTTCCCAATGATGAGATGAAGCTTGCCAAGATCGGTACCTTTTCTTCGCAGATCGCCTTTGAATATGTGCTGAACGTAATTTATTCCTGCATCTACAAAATCGATTATCAGAACAACCGGCAGCTTCGAACCGAGTCTCTCAAGAGGTTCTACGACGGGGATGGCGATAGGATGAACGATATGTAGCTAAAGGGTTGTGTCAGCTATTCACTCCATGATCGATTTTGTCCATGCATCGATCATGGAGTGAATAGCTATAGCCCTATGGGGTCATGTTCAAATAGGTCATGTCGGTTATAATGTACCCTGGTACATATGAAGTAGACAGGAGAGACTTATGGACAGACACAGCAGTTCCGACTCAAAGAAGCTACACAGTGGGACGATTTACCAGGCGATCTGGAGATGGCATTTATATGCAGGCATTATTTTTGCTCCCTTCATCCTGATTCTGGCGGTAACCGGCTCGGTATATCTATTCAAGCCGCAAATAGAGCAACGGATGTATCAGGATTATTATGTTGTAAAGGATGAGGGCAACAAGCTGCAGCCTTCTCAGTTGATCGACACCGTGAAGGCAGCATATCCAGAATATAACGTACTGAGATACCGTCCTGGAGAAGACGCGACCCGTTCTGCCGAAGTGAAGCTAGGGCTTGGAGATGAGAAGCTCACGATATTTGTAGACCCGTACAGCTCCACAATCATTGGCGAGCTGAATGACCGGCATCGACTAATGGATCGTATTGAGGAGTTCCATGGGGAGCTAATGCTTGGAACCGTCGGTGACCGAATTGTGGAACTGGCCGCCTGCTGGGCATTGATTCTCGTCATTACAGGCTTGTATCTGTGGATACCACGAGACTGGAAGAAATGGAAAGGTGTCTTTGTTCCCCGGATCAACACCTCAAAACGCAATCTGTTAAGAGATCTGCATGTAGTCCCTGCCTTCTGGATCTCAGCAGCCATGGTATTCCTGATCATTACAGGATTGCTCTGGTCCGGATTCTGGGGAACAAAGGTACAGACATTGGTGACGAATTCCGGACTCGGCTATCCTCCCTCCATCTGGGTTGGCAGCGCACCTTCCAGTACGTTAAAAACCAAAGACATCGCAGATGTGCCCTGGGCTGCAGAGAATCTGGATGTTCCTCTCTCCAACCCAAGTCAGGAGTACACACAGCTATCCATTAACAACGTAGTGAATACAGCTAACCAGCTACAGATCTATCCAACCTATGAGGTGATTTTCCCAAAATCCGCTGAGGGCGTGTTCACGTTATCTGTCTTCCCGCCCAAAGCAAGAGATGAGGCTACCGTCCATATCGATCAATATACGGGGGCTGTCTTGGCGGATTATCGCTATGAGCATTATGAGGTGCTTGGCAAATGGATGGCATGGGGGATTACCCTACATAAGGGATTGGAATACGGGTTGCTTAATCAATGGATCGGGCTAATCGTATGTATCGGCATCGCTGGAATTGTAATTACAGGCTTTCTGCTATGGTGGAGACGTAAGCCCAAGACACACATGGGAGCCCCTAGAGCACAAAGCTATGGAAGCATTAAAGGCATTGTAATACTGCTGATTATCTACGGGCTGCTTTTCCCGCTGGTGGGCTTGTCCCTGATCGTGGTTGCACTCCTGGATGTATTGGTCATCACCCGTTCTGCCAAGCTTAGGCAAATATTCAACTCCTAATTCATATAAGTACAAGGCGGTATTTAGAGATGAGGTTAACACAACACAGCTACTTGATTACCCTGGCATTGCTGCTGCTCTTAACGGCTTGCAGTTCTGTTAGACCAGACACAGCAGCCAAATACAAGCAAGAGAATGTGCTCGGCATTGACATTCATATCCCCTCTCCTGTCCAGTCAGGCATATCCCAAGCCTATACTGCCACCCTGACACAGGACGGGCAGGAAGTAAAGCATGCGGAGCAGGTTCATTTTTATTTTTGGAATGACGAACCTGCCGGCGAAAGCTCTTATTATCATGAAGAGGTCCTCCCCAGCTATGAAGGAGACGGAAGGTTCCGTGCAGAAGTCAGCCTGCCACAAGACGGTACGTACTTCGTCCAGGTGACCGCTTCCTCTCAGGGGTCCACCGTGATGCCAACCAAGCGGTTCACCGTAGGCGACGTAGAGCCTTCTAATCAGACAGACCAGACTCCTGTACACCCTTCTTCGCATGAAGGGCACCATTAGAAATAGCTTTCATTGAAATAGAATTTGCACTTTTATATGCTTTCAGGCCTGGATCGACCTATATCGAATGAAGCGTCTTCGCCAGCCAATCATAGGACATCCGGCCGTTATACTCATGCTTTCCTTCAAATAAATCATAGTCAAAGTGTGAGTCGGCATTCAGGCTGTCGTACAATGCACGCAAATAATGAATCGCCGTCTTCGTTGTCTCTACCGGGAATATTGGATCATGTATCCCTGCCTCTATAAAAAGCGGCCGCGGAGCGATAAGCCCCAGAACCTCCGGCATCTCTGCATGGTTCAAGAGACCTGGTATGTAATTGCATAGACAATGGCGCATGGCCAATATACTGCCACGATAGGTGTTCGGGTAGATGCCTAACACGGATGCCTTCATGCGTGAATCCAAGGCAGCAGATAAGGAAGCGACCATTCCCCCACCGGAATGTCCCATGTTACCAAGCTGATGAGCGGATACCTCAGGCCTGATGGACAGATAGTCAGCTGCTCGCCATGCTTCGGCGGCGCGTAAGCCGGCAGTTGTCTTTCCACTCATCAATAGAGCGGTTGAAAGATTGTAGCAAGAGTTCCCGAGCGAGGGGTCTTGTCTCTCATCTCGCTCCAGCATGCGATCCCCGAAGCCTACAATCTCAGGAACCAGCACGACTAAGCCTCTACGGACCAGTTCGAGTGCGATATTATCTGTCGGCTTACTGCTACTACTATCGAGCTTCGGACTGCCGTCCTTCTCTAGTCCCACTAAGGAGCGGCTTCCATATCCATGACCATGCCAGAGCAGCACACCAGGTCGGCGCTCACCTGGCTTGATCGATTGGGGAAGCATGACATATGCTGGCATTCGCAATCCATGAAGCGTAGTGAATTCTACGCGCTCCCGGACTACCTCTGGCAGTTCGACCCGTTCCAGCAGAACAGGGTCTAACCCAATATCTCCGCGCTGAGGAAGCTCGAATGCTCCCAGCAGCATCTGAAGCTTGCTCAGAATTCGTTCCCTTTGTTGAACCCATGGCTCGGTCTGCTCATCACGCCAGCTGTCTAAGGTGTTGAACAAGTGTTCGAGGTAAGCATCAGGCTTTCTCATCGTTATTCCTCCTTGTAACCGTGCTGATTCTTAAGGTTGTGGCCGGTAGGCGATCAAGCAAAGAACAGCTAATCAAAGGATCAGCTGTTTTTGTTCTACTTACATTGCTAGTTATCGCAAACCATGCGTGCTAACCTCTAGAGCTTAGTTAGATCTTGCTTACAAGCTCCTTATTCTGAATCATGGATACCAAATACGCCAGGGTCAGGCCTTGTCCCCAGCCCTGCACTCTCTTTTTGGAGATCACTTTATAGTCATCCGCTGAATACATGACGGCAGTACCTGCCGATACATTACGTACAGAGCCATCCTCATCAATATTGGCAAGAATACCCTTATAGGCTGCTCTCATATAATTCTGATGCAGTGGATGTCCGTTAATGACGATCGCAGCTGCAATACCTGCCGAAGCAGAGGTCTCCTCATAGGAAGACTCGTCATTCAATACGGTCCGCCACAGCCCATCCGGTGTCTGTAGTCGCACCAATGCACTCAGCTGGTCTCCAAGTGCACCACCAATTTGCATCCACATCGGCATGAATGGATTCAGCATCTTGTACGCCTGCGCCATAGTGTATGCCGCCCATGCATTGGCTCTGCCCCAGTAGATACCAGACAGATGGTCCTGTCTCACATTGTCCCACGCGTGGTAGAACAGATTCGTCTTCGTATCCTGTAAATATTCCTCATGCCAATAGAACTGATTCAGTGCATCGTCAATGTATTCCTTATTGTCCAGCTTGAAGCCAAGTCGGAGCAGAAAATAGGCTGCCATGAATAAAGTATCGGCCCACGCTTGCTCTGGGAAATCGTTATCTGATGAGACCGTGTGCTGGAATACACCTTCACCAAAGCGTATGGCATCCTTGCGCAGATACTCCGCTTTCATAAGCGCCAGCTCCAGATATTTTTCATCCCCCGTAGCTTCATGCAAGGTCAGCAAGGTATGTCCCATTGCACAGGAGTTGACCATCAGGGTCGGTATACCAAGCTCCAGATACTCCTCCACCCAATGAACGAGAAAATCAATGTATTCCTGGTTCCGAGTTACCTCCCAAGCTTTGCTGATCCCGTAAAAAGCCACTCCGCAGGACCAATTCCAGGTAAAATCCATGTTCATCGTTCGCCGAACTACCCGATCGATCAGTTCCATTACTTCTGCTTCATTACATTCGAATTTCTTCATATGAATCTCTCCCATCCTTGTAATGCCTCTGGTGTAAGGCTGTTCAAGCACACAAATAGTAAGCGCATTCATTATTTTGCTGAAGATAAATCGTCGTGCTCGCCAAAATCTTCTGGTCGATCCCTCTCTGCCTTAGCTTGCCGAAGGAATAGACCTCTTAGCTTTTCCCTATGTAGATCATCTACCTGATTGTATATAAAATCAAGTCTTCTTCATGTTTTCTCTGGAATTGTGCACATTTAACTCTAATATTTAATAGCTGTTCCCAATGAATTAACCCTATTATCAAGCAGCATACTGAGTAATCAAGATGTCCGACCAAACGGGTGGGCGATATATGTCTGTCGCAGACGCGGAACCACTTAAGTCCATTCGTTTAGTTGACGATATATAGTCATTGCAGCCTATACTATATAAAACCGTCTGGGGAGTTGGCTATAACATTGAATAAATTCTTACCGAAATTACGTCGAATAAGAAGTATACAAGTCAATATTTTAATTCGGATGGTGCTGAGCATCATTATTGCTACTATGATAAATAATCTGTTGATATACCTTCTACTAGAGACTTTTAATGAGCTGAATAGTAAATGGCTTTTTAACACCTTCCCTTATCTCATGACAGTTATCTTCATCATAAATGTCATTTGTATCTTTTTATTGTTGACACGCCGTATCGTAAAGGATTTGAGCAAGCTAGAGCATGGCCTTCACGTCATCTCCGAGGGCAACCTGCATTATCGGGTATCTATGAACCGTCAGGATGAGCTCGGGAGTGTCGCGCGGAATATCAATATGATGGCCGAACGATTGCAGCAGCAGATCATTAAGGAACGTGAAATGGAGACCTCCAAGATGGAGATGATTACAGGCATTTCTCATGACCTGCGCACCCCGCTTACGAGCATTATTGGGTATTTAGAGCTGTTAAGGACCAACTCCTTTCACAATGAGGATGAATATAACCGCTTCGTGCAAAATACGTACAGCAAAGCAACACACCTAAAGAAACTGCTGGATGATCTGTTTGAATACACCCGGCTGACCAGCATAGATACTCACCTGGAGCTTCAGCAAATCGATGTCCGGCAGCTGCTGGAGCAATTACTGTTTGAATTTGAACCCATCGCCCAGGAGAACGAGCTTCGTCTTGTGAAGGACATGGATCACGTGCCAGTTACCGTCTGGATTGATAGTGAAAAAATAGCCCGCGCTGTTGATAATCTGCTGATGAACGCCCTGAAATACTCAATCAAGCCCGGTACCGTTCGCATCTCACTGAAATTGGATGACCAGCATATTCATATCGAAGTTGAGAATAATGGGCATCCGCTCACGCCGGAGCAAGAACATAAGCTCTTCGAGCGTTTCTATAAAGTTGACTACTCCCGAAGCAGCGAAGGGATCCAGACAGGGACAGGATTAGGACTGTCCATAGCTAGAAATATTATTGAGCTGCATGGTGGAACGCTAATACTGGAGCACAAAGGTAATCTATTCAAATTCATACTGTCATTGCCAAGGAATGAGAATCCGGTCTTTTCCTAGCCTTGTCCTATAAAGCCCTTGCCAAGAATATGCTGTCTATAGCTATTTGAGGAGGGGAGTCATATTATTACCACATTTATAGGCCATATTTTTTTGGGTTTATCCCTTTCTGCACCCATTGGGCCGATCAATGCTGCACAATTGGACAAGGGGATTCGGGGTGGCTTTTTTCCTGCATGGTTTGTTGGATTGGGTGCCATTTGCGCAGATATCCTGCACATGCTGCTGGTTTTTTTAGGAATTATCCACCTGCTTGAGCTTCCGTTTGTGAAGGTTTTTCTGTGGTTATTTGGATGCTTTGTACTCATCTATACGGGGATAGCTAGTATGAAAAATGCGGGAGCCCTCACTGCTTCGCAGTCGAGAAGCCCTGAGTCAGGACTCTCCTGGTCATTCCTGCAGGGCTTTCTGATGTCTTTGTTCAACCCCCTCTCCATCATGTTCTGGCTTGGTATTTACGGCTCGATATTGGCCAAGAGCATGAATGAATTCTCAGTCCAACAAGTGCTATTGAACAGTGTCGCGATCGTCCTAGGCATTCTTTTATGGGATGTCGTCATGGCCACAGCGGCAAGTCTGTTCCGCAAATACCTTACTTTCGGTATTCTCAAATTCATTTCTGTCGTATCTGGTCTTTCACTCGTCGGCTTTGGAGTATATTTCGGGGGAAAAGCTATCCAGTTCCTATTCTTCACCTAGGCCTGCCTTCAACCTCATGTGTCCAAGACCTGCTACATTCCCAATTGCATGTGTATCAAAAGGCCATGCTCGAAGTGAATCACGGGCCTCGCCTCCGGTTAGTTCGAAGCGAAGTGGGTTCCCGAATGCATCGGAGACCGCATGAATTTTGGCGTTTAGTCACCTCGGGATCGTCCGATTCGCTAGAACACCAACTGAGTCAAATCCTGAACCATATAGGTGTCGCGCTTCATACTACAATCCGTCTCGATACAAGCTTCATAAGCTTGTGATGTATTAAACTCATATTCCTGTAGAGCATAATCCAAGAAATGATGTATATTGAAAGGGTCAATTACTGCTCTCGCCCTATCTATTCCGAATAAAGGGTTAATTACTGCTCCAGATTCATTCTCGTTAATCTTAGCAACATCATAAACGAGAGATCCTTTTCTCCACACAGGATGGGCTTGAGAGTATAAAAAATCAATAACCAGATTATCTGAGGCCACCCATCCATACTGCCGAAATGTAATATGCCTAAAAGTATGTTCAAAGTGGGTGTGGAGGTAAGAGGCCAGCAAATTATTGACAATAAAGCGCTTTTTACCATCTAAATTGTTGTTGTCGTTAATAAATGCTGTAAACTCTACTTCGATTTCTTTTAGAAAGATGCATACGTTCATATTTTATCTCCCATTATCTAAGATGATGCAACCTGATAGCCTGATAAGATTACTCTAATTTTTTTTGTTTATCAACAATGAATTGTAGAACACCAAAAATTTAATAAAAACTTAATATAATTAGGAAATGCTATGTCTGCTCATTTCACTCTGTTTTTGTGCAGCCGGATTCCCGTTATGCGGAGTCCGGATACTGAACCTTTTACTTTTTCCATATTGAAGCCATGTTTGGTATGAGAGCTTGGTGTCGAATCAGAGCTTAGTGCCGAATCCCCCTTCTTGCGAACTCGCTGCACCACCCAATCACTTACCGCGATTAGGGAAACAAGCACCAGACTCATATAGAACCCAGGACGGCTAAGTGCATGAAATAATGTTCCGGATACGGCCATGGCAATCAGCAAGAATCCAATCCAGCGCTTGGCCGCTCTGAATCTCTTCTTCTTCAGAAGCTTGCCTGAGGACAGCAGGATAAATGCCCAATTGTAGAGCAGCATGATCCCAGCCGCCGTCGTAATGTACTCATACACTTTCCCAGGCAGCAGGAGAGACATCACAATGGTCCCAATTAACCCACAGCCAATGAGAGATAACGCGTACAAGGGGTATTTCTTTTTCCATGTTCGGGAGAACAGGCGGGGCGCATCTCCCTCCTGTGCCAGTGTGAGCATCATGGACGTAACTGCATAGAGAGACGCTGTCATGGTAGAGAATCCGGCAACGATGAGCACACCATTGAACACGTGTGGAATAAAGGCCAACTGTTCACTACTAAGGGCCAATACGAACGGACTCTCCTTGGGATTAAATGCTTTCAAAGGGACCATCGTTAATGCCAGACCAATCGAAAGTACATATACTGCTGCCAAAGATATCAACATAACCTTCCCTGCTTTTGGGGCCTCCTCTGGTTTTTGCAATCGATAAGAAATAATACCGAGCACCTCAATGCCACCATATGCATAAAAAGCAAATAGAAAGGCAGACCACAATCCGATCGCTCCTGTCGGGAAGATCGAGGTAGCATCAAGCGGCACCTTATGATCGTACTTCGCTCCTCCAATCCACCCTGCTAACAGTGCCATGGCAAGGGCCAAGAACATGAAGATCGCAGCAATCTTGATGACGGCCAATACATTTTCAACCCGATCAAAGCCTTTATTACCAAAAAAAACGATGCAAAGTCCAACGATACCGAAGCCTGCCGCAAAGATCCATAAGGGAACCGTCGGGAACCAGAATCGGGAGAAAATGGACAAGGCTGTCAGCTGACTTCCCATGATGAGCAGCTCGGAGAACCAATAGATCCAACCACTAGCGAAGCCAGCCCACCCTCCGAATGCCTTCTTCGCATAGGAGCGAAAAGACCCTTGCTCCGGATGATCTGATGTCATTTGGGCCAGCGCATCAAAAACGATGTATGTACCCATGGCAGCAAAAACATAAGCCAGCAACACAGCGGGTCCCCCAATGGAAATCGCCAGACTGGAGCCAAGAAAATAGCCTGTTCCAATCGTACCAGCCACACCGAGAAGGCTTAATTGCCACCATTTTAATGTTCCTTCTTTGGTCGAGGAGCTCGAAGCCGCTTTACTCATTCATTTCCTTCCTTTACCGATTAATTAAGTCCTTATAATGAGAATAAAAAAGAAAGCAAGAGATGCCGGTAGTAGATCTTACCATATCTCTTGCTCTTTGTCGGAATAGCCTTGATTAGTGAGTAACGTTGCCAGGGGTCTGAGGCTGCAGTGAAGCAGGAGCAAAGCCATTTTGCATGAGCTGCATATCCTGCTGCGGCAGCTGTGGAACCTGATAGTAGCCATGCTTATTCTGATACAGTGAGATCTCATAGGCCATCTCAATACAGTTAGGCAACGAGTCTGCAAGGACACGACGAACTACCGGATTGGTTGATTCCAAAGCCGCATTGGTCTTCATTACTGCTCCGCCTTTGACGGCGTTCAGCATGCTAAAGGAAATGATCTGATCAGACACCTCAGCAGCTGATTGTATCGGCTTCTTGGGCTGACCTGGCTTCATCCCGAACACAAAATCATTGCCTTGCTTCATTTTATAGCTTTTGGTTGGCTGGGATGGGTCCAGACCTGTCTTGAAGCATTCCAAAGTGGTATTGTACTCCTCAGCCATAAATTGCATCTGGCGTTGCAGAATGTCCTGCAATTCGGGGTCCTTGACCTGCTGGCTCAGCATAGTATAAGTGTCCAATGCATGGACAGCACTCGCCAATACCTCATGAACATCAAACATCTCATGTCCACCATGATTAAGCTGTGGTGGGATTTTTCCTGTTTCAATATTCTGGTGATTTTGCATTTGCATGTTTGTGATTCCTCCTGTTATTTGTGCAATCAGCGTTTATTATCTTTCCGTCATCGTAGATTATTCAGAGGCCCATGGATTAAATCTTTCTGTGAGCTTGTGTTCGCTTCAACTTGATACAAAAGAAAACAGCAGTCTGCAGGAGGAGAGCTCCTGGACTGCTGTCATTATTAGTACAAAATAACTTAGAATATCGTAGGCACCATTCCCCCATCCATACGGATTGGGGAACCTTTGAAGGCCGAAGCGTATGGACTGCAGATGAATGTGGCGAGCCTCCCGATCTCGGAAGGTCGAATAAATCGTTGAATTTCAGATTGGGGCAATTGGGTGCTCATGAATTGCTTTTCTTTTTCCGCAAAGCTCATGTCCTGCTTGGCATAAATCCCCTCGATAATATCCTGTACATTCTCCGAAAGTGTAGGTCCTGGCATAATCGTATTAACGGTTACCTCAGTGCCTTTGGTTAATTTGGACAAGCTCTTCGACAGGGAGAGCAGCATGGATTTCGTCACAGCATACTGCGGCATTTGGCCTGATGGCATGACGGCCTCCTCGCTCGCAATAAAGATAATACGACCATCGTTTTGACTCAGCATATTCGGCAAATAGTGTCTGCATAATCCATTGGCAGCAAGCACATTCGTCTGGAAGTATTGGTTCCATACGTCATCGCTAATGTCCTCATACTGCATAATTTCATAGATCCCCATATTGTTAATCAAAATGTCAACTTGAGGATATTTTTCGAATAACTTCTTTCTCTGTTCTTCATCCACCAGATCTGCTGTAGCGTTAAGAGGAGAGGTCATCGGAAATTCCGATTGAATCTCCTGAATCGTTCTCTCTACTTCTATGTTATCACGTCCGTTGACCAATACATGTACACCTTCTCTGGCCAACTCTATAGCGATAGCTTTCCCAATTCCCTTCGTCGATCCCGTAACCAAAGCTGTCTTGTTGCGCAGCCCCATATCCATGTTCAATCATCCTTCTGCTTCACATTCTCGGCAAGCTGATTCTTCTTCGTTGTGTGAGAACCTACTTGTATCCGGTAGTGAACATATTACAGCTCCAGCGTATTATAGTAACTAGTACCTACCGCCAAAATTCTTGCTTCACACGCCAATTCGAGGGCGTCTCTCCCTCCCGCAGTCGGAAAGCCCGATAGAAGGAATTCTGATCCGCATAGCCAACGAGGAAAGCCACTTCTTTAATATCGAGGGCAGGATCTGCAAGAAGCTCTCTGGCTTGCTCATGTCTTGCATCCCCCACCAGCTGCTTGAAGCTGACTTTCTCGTCTGCAAGTCGACGCTGAAGCGTCCGCCCACTCATGCCAAGCTCTCGTGAGACTGTTTGAATGTCGGTTCGCCCCCCGGAGAGACTGCGCTTGATGAGCCATTTTACCTGCTCGCTAATAGAAGGCTTGTCCTGCTGCTCATCCAGGGATTGGTCCAGTGCTGGAGTCAGAATCGCCAACAGTTCCTCGTTATACGTAATAAACGGCTGATCTAGATGCTCGCGCTTCAGAATCAACCGATTCCCAACAGTGCCTGTCCGAATCCGGCAGCCAAAATAGGCTTCAAGCGTCACCCTGTCCCCCATGGGCTGGGAAAGCTCCACTGATAAGGCGGTTATAGCCCGCCCTGTCCCTCTGCGGCCAAGCTCTAGAAGATAGGCGAAGGTGATACCTATGAGTATAGATGGACCTGCATGATGGGGATCTAACCATCCTAGCTCAATGATACAAAGCTCACCCGACTCAGTGATCCGCAGCTTCTCTGGAGGACAGAATGGCTTGTACTGTGCCATGCGGTTCAGTGCATCCCGATAATCACGGGCATGATAAGTCGCCAGGGCAGCTGGAGGATAATGTGCTGCTTCGAAGGCCGTAGCTAGGCTGATGATACCACGGGCCGTATCTCCCATAAGGTCTGAATAAGCTCGCCAAATTGCAAAATATTGAGCTGTCGTTACGACAGGCTCTGAAATGACCGTAAGCGGGAGTCCTGCTTGAAGAGCAATATCCTGCGGTGTGATATTGAATTGACGCAACCCAGACCAGAAACCCGGCACGATTTTGATATGGTCCGCAGCATGGAACTTCACTGCCATCCCCCCTGTACTCTATATGTATTTCATTGTCTATAATGCACTATACGACAAAAAACCGCCACATTGGCGGTTCTTCACAGTCAGATGCATCATCATTAATTTTGTTCATTCAAGCCTGCTATAAAATAATCAACGCTCTCGATCAAATCTGGTGGCAGCTCTTGTAATCTCAGACTAGCTGTCAGCTCTTGTAAGAGCTTGTCCCGATCCCCACCAATAAGATCGACGGTATGAGCAAGCTGCTCCCATGGGGCCAGATCCGCCCGAAAATCTGAATTACTCATCGGTCTGCCATGAGATTCCACATACCAGCTTGCATCATAAGCATAAGCCAGCCCAAGGAGTCTTAGAAACTCTGTAGAGCGGTAACGCCGTGGCCCACCATAAATTGCTGGAGCAAGTGCATCCCCCAGGAAGAGCACGTTATCCTCCAGTACGTGGAGAAAACAGGAATCTTCGGAATGATCCCCACCCACATGAACTAGCTCGCATGTTACGTCGCCCAACTCCAGCTTCAGTCTTTCTGAGAAATGTATATCTGGAGCTATCACTCGGACCTGGGCTGGGTCATCATATTCGAGGCGAATGTGACTCGCACTTTCGTCATTAATCGTGCCATCAGCTATCAGTGTCTCCAGCGTGGACTCCGACCAAGTCAGATCGGCCAGCCGTGTCAGCATCTCACTGGTTCTAGTGTGGGCAATCGCTGGGATATCCCATGCATGCATCCCAAAGCTATGATCCCAGTGCCAATGAGTCAATACCAGGATATCCGGTTCTCGAATTCCTCTTCTCTCTAGCTCAGCCTTGAAAGCATTGGCATGCTCAAGAGAATTGCCAGCGTCCAGCAGCAGTGTCCGACGCGAGCCTGTAATTGCAGCCAGAATAGGTCGATCTGTTTCATGCTCGGCATGCATGATGATAATATGTGGTGTAAGCTGTTCAAATTGATGCTTCATTTCCACAATTCCTCTCTTTCAAAACTGTCTACTATATTATATCAATATTCTCTGGGTTTCAGAATCCTATGCACAACTGATATGATATGAGCAAGTAGACAAGAATTTTTGTGCTGTGGAGGTAACTAATCATGACAAGAGATAACATTATAGAATATTGTCTGTCCTACCCGGGTTCCTATCAAGATTTTCCGTTCGGTGAGGATTGGGTAGTCATACGTCATCGTGGGAATAACAAGTCCTTTGCTCTTATATTTCAGCGTGAAGGGCATCTATGTGTCAATCTAAAATGCGAGCCTAGTCGTGCTGACTTCCTTCGTGGTCTATTCAAGGAAGTGAAGCCCGGCTATCATATGAACAAAGAGCACTGGAATACCGTCATCCTAGATGGTGAGCTCCCAGAGCAGGAAATACACGATATGGTAAGGCATAGCTTTGAACTAACTAAGCCTAAAATCCCCAAAAGACAGGCACTAAAAAATTCTTAATAGAAAGGGGTGCTATCTATGCAGTCAGAAAGCTGTGTTCCTTCAGGACTCCATGCAGAAGAAACAGGTTTTGGGTACACTTTATCATTGATCGGCGGCAAGTACAAAATGACAATACTATACTGGCTGGTTGAAAATAACGTCATGAGGTTCAATGAGCTAAAACGAAATATTGGCATCATCTCATTTAAGACCTTGAGCGTCATGCTGAAGGAGCTGGAAGCCGACGGGCTGATTATTCGAACCGAATATCCACAAATTCCTCCCAAAGTGGAGTACTCTCTTTCTGAGCGCGGACGATCCCTGATTCCGATCTTGGACATGATGTGTGAATGGGGAGAAAAGAATCGTTCGTTGAACAACCTTCATTCAAAGAGTGCACGCTAAGTAAAAGACTCCAATCCTGTAATGGTATTGGAGTCTTTTACTTAATACAAATATTCATTGCACCTTATCATTTAGAGATTGTTCAGGAAACGAATATATTCCTCCGCATTTGCTGCAACTTCGCTGGATGTCGTGCCCTTCTCCGTGCCATAGAAGGCAAAGAAAGATTTATAATCGGCTTTACAATAATCAGCTGTCATTTGAAAAGGCAATAGTATCTGTTCAAGCGAATAACCGTACCTGCCATCCGCATGATAGTCATCCTTCTCGATACCAGCTGTTACAGCGAGGGCCAATTTTCGGTCTGTGAGCTTATTTCCTTCGGAACCATAGGCCCAGCCATATGTGAGCACCTCATCCTGCCATTTCTTCAGGAGTGGGGGACTGCTGAACCAGTATATCGGAAATTGAAGCACAAGATTGCCGTGAGCCTCAATCCGTCGCTGCTCCTCTTCCACATCCAGATGACCGTCAGGATACTCCTTATACAGATCATGTATGGTATATTGCTCCGGGTACTTGGCCAATTCCTCCATCCATCGTTTATTAATAACTGAGGTGTCCAGATTAGGGTGAGCCACAATGACAAGTGTTTTCGATGTATGCAAAATATGTTCCTCCTTCCATGTGTTCACCCTGAGTATACCCGTTCAAATCATGTCCCGTAAGTACGCACTTTTAGTCTAGCTACTAACCTTTAGGTAAGTATGGAGGCGAAGTTATAACATCGTCAAAATCTGTGGCCCGTGGTCAGTAATCGCAACCGTATGCTCATATTGGACACAAATCGAACGGTCAATGGTACGGGTAGTCCAACCATCCCTCTCCACGTAGGAGCGCCAATCACCCAAGGTTAGCAAGGGCTCAATGGCAAGCACCATCCCTTTCACAAGGAGGACTCCACTGCCTTTGGTGCCGTAGTGTGGCACTGTGGGCTCCTCCCATAGCTCCCTTCCGATGGCATGACCAGTGAAATCGCGCACATTACCATAACCAAATCGCTGGACATAGCTATCAATAGCATAGCCAATATCCCCGATACGGTTGCCTGCGAATGCTTGCTCAATACCGAGTAGTAGGCTTTGATGGCACACCTTCATGAGCTGCTCAATATCCGGAGAGACAGTTCCTACCGTATAGGTCCATCCTGAGTCTCCGTGAAAGCCTTGGTAGAAGGCACCGATATCAATAGTAATGACATCCCCATCCTTGAGGGGAACCGAGTCGGGGAACCCATGGCAGATCACATCATTCTTGGCCGTGCAAATGGAGGCGGGGAAGCCCTGATGCCCTTTAAAGCTAGGAGCAGCCCCCCTTGAACGTATTTTCTCCTCCACTAATCTGTCGATCTCAATCGTTGTAACTCCAGGCTTAACCAACTCTCCAAGAAAGGCATGACATTCGGCAACGATACGTCCTGCCTCCCTCATCAACTCGATTTCCTGATCCGTTTTTACAATGATCATGCCTTGATCTCCTTGCTAGAATAGGTTCGATGAAATCGGGACAACTCACACCAAATCACTACACTCTAAGGCTATCCATAAAAAAGCGCAGAGCATTGGATACCCACTTCTTCGGATGAAGTACAAGCTGAATCTCCAGCTTGAGCTCTGGATGGTGAAGAGGAAGTACCGTTAGCTCCCCGCGCTCAATCTCTTCCAAGGCTGCCATCTGTGGCAAAATCGATATGCCCTCACCGTTCTTGATGCTTCGCTTGATCGCCTCCGGATTCCCAAGCTCAAGTCCGACACGATAAGAAATCCCGTTCGTGCGAAGCAATCTCTCCAGCAGCTGTCTATAATTGCAGGTATGCTCTGGCAAGATCCACTCCGTATCCTCCAGATCAGCGAGCTCAATTCGTTCCTGCTGAATCAGCGGATGATTAGGATGAACAATGAGTACAAGCGGTTCCTCCCGAATCGTAATCCAATGGAGGGCTGGATCACTGGAATCATCGGCAAGGATAAGTCCTACGTCCGCTTCTCCCTCTCTCACTTGATGCAGGATCAACTCCTCGCGATCCGTATTTAATCGTATATTTAGCTCTGGATACTCCTTGCGAGTAGACTGCATATATGCAGGTAAGAAATACGAAGCAATGGAGTCCATCGTGCCGATCGTCATCGAGCCACCGCCCTGCTTGGCCATCTTCTCCTTGGATTGCTCGAAGAGCTCCAGCATTTGTCCGGCCAGCTTGAAGAGCTCCTCTCCTGCAGAGGTTAGACGGATCTTGTTGTTGCTGTAGCGCTCGAATAGCTTGACTTGATAGGCCTTCTCCAGCTTCTGGATCTGCGTCGTGACGCTGGATTGCGCGTAGCCCAGCACTTCCGCAGCCCTTGTAAAGCTCTCCCGTATGGCCACTTCCCGAAAAGTCTGCAGATAAATAAAATCCAATGTAGCCACCCCATCGAAAATATTGATTATAATGATCGTTTATTATAGATAACTCTGATGTTATTACCTATGGTACATTAGATTTACCATATTGGAAAGGGATTACTAATCATGATGAATGAACAACAGATTCATGGGATTTTCATACCGGTGATCACACCGTTCTCACTCGACCACAAGCTGGATTGCGAATCATATCGAAAGTACGTTACCCATCTGGCAAGCCATGACATTCAAGGACTTGTCGTAAACGGCACGACAGGCGAGTCGCCAACCGTCTCCTGGGACGAAGTGAAGCAGCTGGTTCAGATCACGCAGGAAGTGCTCGCAAGTATGAACAAGACGATTCCCATTGTCGTTGGTACGGGAACCAACGATACGTATTCAACAGTTCATCGGACTGAAATGGCAGCTGAACTAGGTGCAGATGCAGCCATGGTAGTTACTCCTTATTACAATCGACCAACACAAGAAGGTATTGTAGAACATTTTCGCACCGTGTCCCGTGCTGGCTTGCCTGTATTGGTCTATGAGATTCCAGCTCGTACGGGGAGTCGCATGACACTCGATACTCTGCGGAAAGTGCTGGATCTGGAAGGCGTAATCGGACTTAAGGACAGCTCGGGTGGCCTTGATCTCCTCCTGCAATTGACTCAGTATGAGACAAAGCCTA
This sequence comes from Paenibacillus massiliensis 2301065 = DSM 16942, assembly GCF_000377505.1. GTDB lineage: Bacteria > Bacillota > Bacilli > Paenibacillales > Paenibacillaceae > Paenibacillus > Paenibacillus massiliensis. The sequence continues at coordinate 436,875 of NZ_KB898187.1, forward strand.
TCCTGTGCGGTGAAGATGCATACTTCCATGCTATGCTATGCCAAGGAGCTGCTGGAGGCATGCTTGCTTCCGCACACATTAACCTTCAGAAATATGTAGACATCTATCAGCGTTTTGTAGCTGGCGATGTGAACGGATCACGGGACAGCTTCAGACTACTGGAGCCAGTCATTCAGCAAGTATTCTCAGAGCCAGCACCGGCTCCAATCAAGTGGTGGCTTACCCAACAACAGATCATTGCCACAGATCAACTGCGCTTGCCGCTGCTGCCTGCATCGGACAAGGTCAAGCAAGGACTTATAGCGTCCATTCCATCTTAATTACTGGGCTCCTCCTGGACCAGACTATGCAAGACACATGAATACACTTATTAGGAAGAAGCATCTCCAGCTAGGGAGACGCTTCTTTTTTCATTTAGTTGCTCACTTTCTGATATCTCTGCCCTACTTCCTTCCGTTACTCCATTTTCACCCTTAACAGCAACCATTGAATACCAATGCAACTAATGACTGCTCCGCATGATTGGCGCCTTAATCACGAATTATCTGCTACGTCCACAATCAGGGACTATCGACGGCAATTCGCCCCCGCCACTAAGATACAGCTATGGATTGAATTCCAATTGAAGCTGAAGGCGAAAGGAATGTGATGACATGCCAAGAAATGCGAATATGCAGTCACTCAGGTACCCTGTTTCCAGAGCCCCCACGAGATTAGGACGAATGATAAGAAATCGCTGGCTTTATTTGATGCTTCTCCCGGGACTATTGTATTTTCTCATTTTTAAATATTGGCCAATGTATGGGGTTCTCATTGCATTTAAAGACTATCAGCCCTTCCTTGGCTTCTGGGAGAGCCCATTTGTAGGCTTGAAGCATTTTGAACGTTTCTTTCATGATCCGAATTTTGTGGTTCTTTTTCGCAACACATTAGTGCTAGCCATGCTCAACATTTTGTTTTTCTTCCCCCTCCCGATTGTTATAGCACTGATGCTGAACGAGCTTCGCTACCACCTGTTCAAACGAACCATTCAGACTCTGGTCTATATTCCTCATTTCATGTCCTGGGTCGTTGTCGTCGGAATTGCTTATATTTTCTTGACCACTGAAGGTGGTATTGTGAATGATCTTCTGGTGTACTTTGGCTGGGAGAAGATCAACTTTCTCGCGAGCAATGACTGGTTTCGGACCATCGTGACCGCTGAAGTCATTTGGAAAGAGACAGGTTGGGGTACGATTATTTTCCTTGCTGCCCTTGCTGGAGTTGATCCGCAGCTATATGAAGCGGCACGCATGGATGGAGCAAATCGGCTTCGCCAGCTATGGCATATCACGCTACCTGCCATCCGCAGCACCATCATAATCTTGTTGATCCTTCGGCTCGGACATTTCCTGGATACAGGCTTTGAACAGATTTTCCTCATGCTTAATGCAATGAACCGTGATGTCGGAGAGGTATTTGATACTTACGTCTATTCCGTCGGCATTAGCCAGGGGCAATATAGCTTCAGTACGGCTGTTGGCTTGTTCAAGTCACTCGTTGGTCTAGTGCTGGTCGTCGTAGCCAACCATTTAGCCAAGAAATTCGGTGAAGAAGGAATCTATTAGGGAAGGAGCGTGTACGGGAAATGTCGATCAGACCCAGCAAGGGAAGCCGAATTTTTGACTACTTAAACATCACATTATTGAGTGCATTCGCTCTGCTCACCGTGCTTCCTTTCATTTACGTGATTGCCGGTTCTTTTGCTACGCAGAAGGAGCTGTTAACACGTGGATTCATTTTATTCCCTACAGAATTTACACTGGATGCATACAAATACATTTTCTCTACCCCGACACTTGTCAAAAGCTTGTTCGTTACCATCTACATTACGCTATTCGGCACACTCATCAACATCTTTCTCACCTGCCTGATGGCGTATCCGCTAGCCCGCAAGGACATGGATTTTCGCCGCCCCATCCTGATGCTCATTGTATTCACCATGCTATTTAGTGGCGGGATGATTCCAACCTTCCTCGTGGTCAAGCAACTGGGAATGATCAATACGTATTGGTCCCTGCTCATTCCAGGAGCGATCAGTGCCTTTAACCTGATTATCATCCGCAACTTTTTCCAGCAACTACCGGAAAGCCTGGAGGAATCTGCTAAGATAGATGGGTGTAACGATCTGAGTGTGTTTTTCCGAATTGTAATCCCTTTATCCATGCCAGCCATTGCTACCTTCTCATTGTTTTATGCTGTAGGCCACTGGAATACTTATTTTAACGCTGTCCTGTATATCAACGATAATACGAAATGGCCGATTCAGGTGCTTTTGCGACAGTTCGTAATTCTGGCTTCTGGTGGAATCGGAGACTCTACCGCAATGGAAGCAGATTATGTTGCACCACCTGAGCAGTCACTGAAAATGGCCGTCATCGTCGTGTCTACCTTACCAATTTTGCTGGTCTATCCATTTTTGCAAAAGCATTTTGCCAAAGGCGTACTGCTCGGATCAGTAAAAGGCTGACAACCCTATAAATAACGATTCTTAATAGAGGAGGATCATCAATGAAGAGACAACCTTGGACAACGTGGTTCGCCACAGGAGCTGCGCTCGTCTCGCTAAGCCTGATCATGACCGCCTGTGTCGGGAGTAATAATCAAGCCTCGCAAGGAGCCAGCCCAGGCAGCACTGAAGGAAGACTGACGCTATCCATGATGCTGCCTACCTATAATGCGGAGCAAATGCCTGAGAGCAGCTCCATTCTTGCGCAGCTTGAGGAGAAGACCAATACAGACCTATCCGTGTCATGGGTCCCCTCCTCGTCTTATACGGATAAACTAAGTGCCACAGTAGCCTCTGGTGAGCTTCCAAAAGCATTCGTTGCCTTGGAGCCTAAGGCCTCCTTCATCATTAATGCCGCCCGTTCGGGAATGTTCTGGGAAGTCGGCCCGTATCTGAGCAGCTACCCGAATCTTAGTAAGATGTCGGATGTCGTATTGAACAATGTTTCCATCGACGGCAAAATATACGGTCTATACCGGGAGCGGGACCTGGCACGCTTCGGATTAATGATACGTCAGGACTGGTTGGATCATCTTGGGCTAGAGCCACCCAAGAACCTCGATGAGCTGTACGAAGTTCTGAAAGCGTTTGCCAACCAGGACCCTGATCAAAACGGACGCCAGGATACAGTTGGACTCGCTGTTGGCATGCAAGGCAATAACATTGCTGGCTTTAAGGATATCCTGGTGTACATGGGAGGTCCGAATGAATGGGAGCTGAAAGATGGTCAGATGATTCCTGCTCACATGACGGAGGCATACATGGACACCCTGAAGTTCTATAAGAGGCTATATGATGAGAAGCTGATTAACCAGGACTTCGCACTAGTGCAGGATGGCCGCACGGTCATGTACAAAGGCAAGGCTGGTCTTTGGATCGACAATATGATTGACGGTAAAAATATTGAGGAAAACATCAAAAAGGTCGTACCGGAAGCCAAGATTGATCTAATTAACCGGATTGCAGGGCCAAACGGCGACGCTACTCGCGCTGGAGCGGGCTTTCTGGGCATGTATATGATCCCAAAAACCAGTGTCAAAACGGAGGAAGAGCTTAAGCATATCCTCTCCTATTTCGACAAGGTATCCGAGAAGGAAATTCAGAATCTGCTGAAGTATGGCGTTGAGGGTATGCAATATACGTTGGAGAGTGGACAATACGTACAGAGCACGGATGCCAAGGCGCGGGCTGAGATGACGGACAGCAGCCAGTTCATGATCTTGCAAAATGAGATCGAGAACTATGGCACTGAGCTGGAGCAGCTTAGTACGGAGCTATTCAAGGACAATGCCACCTTCGCCACTCCCAATCCGGCAGCCCCTTTCATCTCGAACACGGCTATAGAGCTCGGAAATGAGCTGAATAAGATTATTCAGGATGCGACCGTCAAATTCATTATGGGTACAGCTAGTGAGCAGGAGTGGCAACAGGCAGTAGATAAGTGGCTGCAAGGCGGTGGAAGCAAAATCATTGAGGAGATCAATGCCGAATATGCCAAGACAGGAAAGTCATAACCTATGTGTTCTATATCTTGTGCCATGTAATCCTCTGAGTACACGTTAAATTGTCATAGTCAGGTATAACCTAGTCAAGAATAATACGACCTTCGTAGCACGGGATGCCACACCCCATAGGAACAATGCTCGTGTTGCTCTCTCCTATGGGGTATGGTAATCGCTACAGGCCACCCTATGAGCTACAATCCTTCCCGATATTTACCGGGTGTCGTTCCCATGATTTTGCGAAATGAGCGAATGAAATTGGCAGAATTGTTATATTGCAATCGCTCAGCGATCTCAGCGATCTTCATATCGGTCTCCTTGAGCCAGACTTTCGCCATCTCCATGCGGTAAGATGTGAGATACTCGCCAAAATTCACGCCGGTCTCCTGACGGAAGACACGGCTCACGTAGTGCGGATGATAATGAATCCGGGAGGAGCAATACTCCAGCGTCAGCTCCGTATCGAACTCCCGATGAATCATGTCGATAATGCTCTCCGAAATTTGCTTAAATTGATGACTTCGTCTGCTCTCAAGCTCCAGGGTGTAAGGCTGCACGAATAACGACCAGAACCATTGTTCCATCTCCCGGGTATTGCGAAGCCTGAACAATTCATGGACTAGTAGGGCTTCATCCTCCCCTATTCGTTCCATTGGGAGCGATAGCTCTTGGCCAAATTTTAGAAAGCTCACCAGTAGACGCAGCAGCGACAAATGATAATCCTGAAAGGGCGCATGTGCCAAGAAAAGTGCTTCAATGAAATGCTTCAGCTCCACCTCAGCTAGTGATAAATCCCCAGACCGGACTGCATCGAATAAGGACTGCTCTTTATCTCGCGGAAAAAGACTCAGATCACCCTTCTGCGGCTGTACATCTTCAATAAACAAAATCGTCTGTTCCCCAAGACCTGCGCTGAATTTCAAAGCGGTTGTAGACTCATACATAGCCTGCTGTGCTGCAGAGAACATGTAGAATGGACGGCTAATACCGATACTTACACTAATATTCAAATACTGAGATATTGCGGCCTGAATTGCAGAGGACATCTTAAATAGCTGTGCCTTTAGCATCTCTCCCTGTTGATCTGTCCCGATCAAGGTTACTTGGCTATCTGTACGAACTACAGGGAGAAGCCTCTGCTCAGCGGGGACGAGCTCTTCCACCATATTATTGATAGCGAACATGAGCAAATCTCGATTCCCTTCTTCATAACGGGTATCCTCAAGGGTGTCAATCTGAATGGCAAGCAGGCTCATGGTCGGCCACGGACACTTCCATCCATACCAGCTCAGTTTTTCCACAAAATCATCATTGCTGATCTCTCCTGAGAACAGCTTATGCATGAAAAATTCCTTCAATTGCGTCTGCTGTCCCTGAAGCTCATTAGTAATCCGCGATTGATTGCGAAGCAGGAAATGAACACGTTCTCCAATAGCCTGCAGCTCACCCACAGACTCCTTCGGATCAGCTGTCACCGCTACATCGGCAAGTGCGGTGTTAATCGCACGAATAGGACTGTACATCCTTCTGGAGCCAATCCACGCCAGAATTAACGTGATGAGCAAAATGAGAAAGCATACAAGAAGCGTCATCCAGCCAATCATTTGATTCTGTTCATTGACCTGCTCGTTCGAAGCTACGGAAACGTAGATCCAGCCATTATAAGAGGATTTGCGATAGGTGATAGTTACGGTCTCCCCTTTTTGCTTGGTCACGTACTGCCCTGTACTAGCAGTTGCTTCCTTGAGAGGCTGTAAAGAAGGCTCACCGGATAGGCTGTGTCCTGGTACACTTCCATCATCACGCTGATGAAGCAGTTTAAATTCATGGTCCATAATGAAAGCGTTTCCTAATTTGTTGTCCTGAAGAGACAATCTTCTTGCGATCGCGTCAGGAGATAACGCAACACTGATGATGCCTTTGGGGTTAGCCGCATTAAAGGGGTATTTCTTCACAAAAAAGACGGATTCACTCGTATGTGAAGTACTGTTCTTATCCCTGATCCAGAAGGAGCCTGTCTGTTCACGGGCGAAGCTTTCCATCTGTGGCATGAAACCGGGCGAGCTATATTCATTAATCCCAGTGCCTGATACCATCCACTCCCTACTAAGACTGACCAGGTAGATTTCCTTAATACCCAGCTCGTAAGTCTGGATCGTGGCGATCCCTTTATATAATTCATGAACCATTTCAAAATCCTGATTCGTAATTTCCTTATTAAAGGCATGGCTCACGACCGAGGACTGTAAAAACTGTGTTGCTGAGTTATCAATGGTCCTGAGCATCTGCTCGACTCCCATCTGTGTCTGCTGCAACAGCAGCTCATTTCCTCGGTTCACATTTTTCTGTACAGTCAAAGAGGAATTGTAATAAGACAAGGCACCTAGTACGATGACTGGAAGAGTGCCTAATACCACAGAGAATAGCAATAGCTTCCATAGGTAGGAAAGAGAACGTAATTTCATAATGCCTCCAATTCTCTTGACGTAGTTTTCAGTCGAACCTTTAACATATTTATATGCGGTTATATCGCTCTCCTCCTGTTTTTTGTGAGGATTGTGACCTTTTCCCCTTGCGTAGTAGCATAACTAGCACAAGTAACAGAGGTACCAGGATTTGAAAGAATGGTGCTATCCATGTAACGGATACGTTCAACCCTAACCATATATACTCTGCATACGTAGGCGATAGAAACGATAATAAGTAAATAGCTAGACCTGTGGGAACTACGAGACTTTTATATCTAGCATTGGAAATTCGACTTAAGCCTGTGACAGCACCGATATAGAAAGCAGCCATTTTGACACCAAGTCCTAGGAAAAAAACTAGGGCAAACAGAGCATCCATTCTCTCCAAAATCCCAGTGAGTCGGATGAGCTGCACGGTCTCCAGCAATGGGTTTGTCGCATTAGCAGCAATCGGGACTCCAAGTACAAAAATAGGAATCTGATTAAAGATAGTCAGTATAATGCATACGACACAATACCAGCTTAACAGAGACTTATTAAACCTCGAGTTGTAATCAGAGAGCTTGAAAAAGGTCAAGAACAGAACCACCTGTCCAAAGGGAAAGGAGACTATTTCCGGGAAAGCAGCTTTCCAAACTGGTTTTATGCCGTTTTCGAGTACCGGCCGAATATTCTCGATGTGTAACAAACCTGTGGTTACGATCAATAACAACAATGAAATGTAGCCGAACACAAAAACAGGAAAAAGGATGGTGCACGCTCTCATAAGCACCTCAGGTCCATATCTAGCTGTATTCCCTACAACCACGATAGCAATGAACATAATAAAGGCAATGGGAGTCCTGTTCAACAAAGTAAGCTCCGTTACTTCTCCCATATCCCGCAAATTGCGTGAAGCTTCGTACAGGAAATACACTGCGAATAGGAAACCCAACATCCTTCCAGGGATTTTCCCCATATAATATTGTAAAAGCTCATATAGGTCTCTGCCTCGATCCAAATGATGTATCCAGAGATATATCATTAATAGGATAAATCCGATAACAGAGCCAATTAACATAGCCAGCCAAGCATCCTGTTTTGCGCTCCCACCTAATAAAAACAAAGTAGTGCTTCCTACTTCAAATAGAGCAAATGTGATTACCAGATCGGATAGCTGTGGGGTCAGTTTACTCAAGTCCGTTCTCCCTCAATGATGAATTTTTTCACTCTAGACTTCGAAATGAGTTCTGAAACATTCCCGGTCGTTTTATTGTCACATTAACCTGAACATTCAGATCCATGTTCTTGAACTCTTTCCCCCAATCATTTTCGATTTCTTTCCAGTGCTTGGGATGCTCACGATGGATAATATCAGCAAATCCGCCCAAGTCTGTCCCAAGCTGCTGCATCACTTCCCAACTCGCACGAATTTCGTCTCCAATTTTCTTTGCTGCCTGAGCCTCTATTTGCTTGACCACAGTCACCTGGGATAGATTCAACTTGGAGCCAGATTCGCTTATATTCGCCTTTGTTTTGACTTGAACATTCATTATGTAGCTGTATCCTTTTTTTATCAGTTGAAGTCTAGTCTTGGAGTTTAGAACAGTAAGAGAGATGTCCTGTCTAGGTTTCTCCTTTGAGGAAGATAAGGTTAAGACCGTTCCATTCACTTTATTTGTGAGCCAGCTGAGTCCTCTGCTCTCATTCTGATTCATATATCCGACGAGGCGGTCGTTTTGAATGATAGCTAGCTCAGAAATTCGAACTCTTTGTGATGGAGTAACTTCTTTGTAGATATCCAGTGATTCCAGCTTTTTTTCATTTTCGGACTCTGTACCAGATATTGTAACCATGGGTATACCGATAGCTTTTGCGTCAGAATTCATTTTATAGGCATAGTCAAATACAGTTACAGGTGGAAAAATAGACGCAATTCTTTTCTCTTTAATTAGAATCTGCGCAAGGCTTGAACCCGGTATCTTCTCAGGTGGGATCAGCTTGCGTAAAATACTGTCAGCTTTCTTATCTGTCAGAAGCAGCCACACTGTTTCACGCGACTCCGTGTTGCGCATATAGTTGTCGATGAGTTGAGCAATTCCTTTCTCCATCGCCTCTTTCCCAACGATAACTACGTTGTTATGTGCAAAATATAACCTCCGGGGATTATCCAGGTTACTTAAGCTGGCAGCTTCCGTAATAGTACTGCCTTTTACAGAGAATACATTTACCGCAGGTTGGGAAGAGCCTGAACCGCCTCCTGTATTGGAGGTGATGGAAGAAGGCACGATGACTTGGTATGTAGCTAACCAATCATTCCCTTCCCGATCAAATCCAGTAGCCGACGTAATTCCAATCTCATTGAGCTCCGTTCGATTCCAACATCCTGGAAGAATGAATATCAGAATAACTGAAACACAAAGTTTACTGATTTTATGCACCCATTCCCCTCCTAATTGTCTGAGTGATCATTCCGTTCATCACTTGTCAAAAGAGAATTTGGCTTCTGCTTGGGACCTTGCCTGATGCGATTGATATCACCGATCATGGCAGGCCTTGTTCGCATGCTCCACCAAGGAAAACGAAATACAAAATCCTTCATATTGCTACTCTTAAAGGGCGCCGCGGGTTGGAGATACGGAACACCAAATGTTTGAAGGGATGCCAAGTGAACTAAGATCGGTACTAACCCTGCTAATATGCCAAATAAACCTAGTGAGCCAGCAAGCAACATGAGTGCAAAACGCAACAGACGTACAGCAGCAGCCATATTGATGGCAGGCAGCACGAAGTTGGATATAGCCGTAAACGAGACCACGATGACCATGGCCGCAGAGACAAGACCTGCCTGAACAGCCGATTGTCCCAGTACTAAAGCTCCAACAATAGATATAGCTGGACCTATAGCCCTTGGCATACGCACACCTGCTTCTCGTATGACTTCAAAAGTCAGTTCCATTAGTAAAGCCTCCACTACTGCGGGCAAAGGGGTATTCTCCCGCTGAGCAGCAAGACTAATAAGCAGTGGTGTGGGTAACATCTCCTGCTGGAAGGTAGTTACTGCAATAAAAACAGAAGGTAGCAGGAGGGCAACAAAGAAAGAGGTGAAGCGAATGATGCGTAAAAAAGTAGCAATATCATATCTCTGATAGTAGTCCTCACTTGATATAAAAAATCCGAAAAAACTTACCGGAGCAAGAAGTACAAAAGGAGTACCGTCAACTATAATCGCTACTAGCCCCTCCAATAAACCACCAGCTACAGCGTCTGGGCGTTCGGTATTCATAATCGTAGGAAAAGGGGTAAATACTCCGTCCTGAATAAATTCTTCAATATATCCGCTCTCCAGGATACTATCTGTATTTATGGATTCCAGTCGCTTCTTTACTTCCTTAACTACATTCGGATCAGCAATACCCTTAATAAATGCTACAGACACTTTCGTTTGTGTATATTCTCCAATTGCTAAAGAATCGAATTGCAGCTCCGGAGTTCGAATTATTCTACGCAGAAGAGCCATGTTTGTGGAGATGTCCTCCGTAAATCCCTCCTTGGGGCCGCGTAGAACCGTTTGTGACGTTGGTTCTTCAATCGATCTTCGAGCTCCACCCGCAATCGCCGCAGTAAAGGCTGCGCTCTTATCATCAACAATAATAGCCGCATGGCCATCAAGGATCGCTTTCAGTAGCTTGTTTGTATCTGTAGACTGGAGACTTCCTACAGGAAGATGAGTACTCAGCCAGGTTACCGGGTCGAGTGCGTTACGAAGGCTAGTCTCTGTATTCGACAATACATCTAACATCTTGCTCAGTAATTGTTGATCTACAAGGCCTTCGATATAGATGATTGTCACTTTAGAAGTGTACGTTTCACTTGAGCTGGTTACTGTACGGAAAACGACGTCTGAACTTCCACCTATTTTTTTTTGAATCCAATCGACTATGCTATTTTGCTGAAAGTCAGACATATCTTCAGTGTTTGTGTTACTAGGATCGTGGTAATGGTCTCTGGGAATATTATTCATTGGCTTAAAGAATTTTTTGTGCTTTTTGAATTTCATAAAAGCCCTCTTTACTATATTTTCCTTAAGTTGTACGGCTTGATGCACTTTTATTCAAAGCGCACCATCAAAATAGAAAAGCCCTACTAGCGTTACCCAGCAGAGCATGATATTAATTGTGAATTTCGTATTAACTTCGAAAGAAGTACGAGATGATCTTGCTGGACTCTGGGTTGAATTTCTCTATTCAGCTGCCGTTACGAGGTTCTTCTATGAATCGAAGATTCATAGATCTCATGGATCAACTGTACAGCCTTCAGTCCTTCCAAGGCATCAATCGGGAAGGGCGTGCCAGACTTCAGGCACTGATAGTAGTGCTGAATCAAATGAACATGACTGATCCCCCAGTAGGATCGCCCTGTGAATCCATCGTATGCGGGCGGTTCGCAGAGCACCATCTCTTGCCCATCCTTCTGAAGGAATAACGAATGGCTTCGCTGGATCAGTCTCCCCTCCTCGAAGACGATCTCCAGCTCAAGTGGTGAATTCTCGATATATCCATTCGTAGCGTAGAATATGGCTGTGGCCCCATTGGCAAAGCGTATCCTCGCGTGCGCCGTATCCTCCACCTCAATGCAATGTCCCAGTGCGTCCGTCGTCACACTTCCATGAACGCTAGCGATCTTGCCACCGAACCATTGCAGCAGATCCAAGGTATGAATGGCCTGGTTCATCAGGACACCGCCACCTTCCGTTGCCCATTGCCCACGCCACGGACTCTGCGTATAATAAGCCTCTTCTCTGTACCAGGTCAGGACGGCCTTCATTCCCACAAGTCTTCCGAGCTCACCGGAGCTTGTCATCTCCTTGATGCGGATGGATGATTCATTATAGCGATTCTGGAAGCATACGCCGAGCTGTAATCCACTGGTTGAAGCGGCTTCAACCAGTAGCCTACCTTCCGCAAGCGTATGCGACATTGGCTTCTCGGTGAGCACATGCTTACCCGACTTCAGCATCATTAGCGCCATTGGAACGTGGAGATGATGCGGCGTACATAGATGTACGACCTGAATGTCTGATCTTTCGATCAACTGATGTATATCACCCAGTGCTTCACATCCATACTCCCTTCCTATTGAGTGAGCTCGCTCCAGATCAGTATCGACTACCACTCGGAGTTGAACGCCTTCCAATTCGGATAACGCCTGTGCATGAACCGTGCTGATATTGCCACAGCCGACAATGGCCGCTCCAATCTCCTTCATAGCTATCGCCTCACTTCACCATGATCTACCTGACCTCCAGCGGATACGAGATTCACTGCTTGAGCCTGAGCTTGAAGACATAGCTCCGCTGCCTTGAAGACATGGTGCTGTGTCATAGCACGCTCGGTTCGATGCAAGCAATCGAGAATCAGCTCTCCGAAGAAGGGATAACCCACCTTACCTCCCACGTCCAAGTAATGTTCTCCTTTTTGATCCACCCAGTAGACATGATCACCTTTCTCGGAGCGGGCAATATCTACATATTTTCGAAGCTCGATATATCCTTCCGTTCCCAGAATTGTACATCTGCCATCGCCCCATACGCTGAGTCCACTCGGAGTGAACCAGTCCACCCGAAAATAGTTTGTTGCTCCATTGTCGCCAACCAGCATGGCGTCCCCGAAATCCTCCAATTCCGGGTAGCTGGCATTTGCATAATTCCCCACATGACTACGAACCACGCTAGCATCCTTGCAGCCTGCATAATACAAAAATTGCTCGATCTGATGGCTACCAATATCGCAGAGAATGCCTCCATATTTGCTCTTCTCGAAGAACCATGCCGGTCGATTAGGCGCACTCAGACGATGGGGTCCTGTACCCATTACCTGAATGACACGTCCAATGGCTCCCTCTTGAATTAATTGACCTGCATATACAGCGCTTTCCACGTGCAAACGTTCGCTATAATACACCATGTATTTTCGTCCAGTTCGTTGAACCACTTGTCTGGCTGCCTCCAATTGCTCCAGTTCAGTGAATGGCGTCTTATCGGTAAAATAGTCCTTACCTGCATTCATCACCTGAATGCCCAGTGGCCCTCTCTCACAAGGTACAGCGGCGGCCGCTACCAGTCGGACGGTGGCATCATCCAATATATCTTCAGCGGATTGTGCAGCCTGTACACCCGGATATCGCGCTATGAATTCCTGCACCTTGACCGGGTCTGGATCGTACACCCATTTCAATGTTCCGCCTGCTTCAAGCAATCCATTACACATTCCATAGATATGTCCATGGTCCAATGCCATGGCTGCAAATACAAATTCTCCGGGCTGTACGACGGGCTTGGCTTCAAAGACTGGGGCATACATCATGCCATTGTTCGTATTCATGCTGTTATCTCCTCCTCGCACTCCCCAAGCAGATACTGCCAGCTGATCTCAATGCTCTCGAACGGATCGCGCTGACACTCGTCCTGTTCCACTACCACCCACTCGATGCCTGTTTCATTACAGGCCTTAATAATCGCAGGATAGTTCATGTTTCCTTCACCAATCTCCGCAAATAGCTGCTTCTCGGCTACGATCGTCATATCCTTGAAATGCACGACCTGCATCCGTCCAGCAGCCTTGCGAATCCATTCCACCGGGTCGCCCCCACCTGCCTGAATCCAGTACAAGTCCAATTCCAGACCGAACGAGGCGGGGTCCGTCTCATCAAGTATGATTTGCAGGCCAGCCTTCCCCTCGAAGCGCTCAAATTCAAAATGGTGATTGTGATACACAAATTGCAGACCGTAGTCATGCTTGAGCTTATTCGCAATGGACCCTGCTTTTGCAATGAAAGCTCGATAGCCCTCTGCCGAGCCCCGGAAAGCCTGAGGCATTCCCCCAAGACCTACGTACGAGCAATTCCACAGCTTATGCTGCTCAGCAACCGCTTCCAGGTTGTTCTCCAGCCGATCCCACGGAATATGAGTAGCGCATATGGACAGACCCACTTCATCGGCCAATTGCTTAACCATATGAGGTGGTATGGGACCAATACCAGATACCTGCACAGAACGGTATCCTATCTTGGCCACCTTGGAGAGCGTCTCCCTGAGTCCCTCCTCTGTCTGCGTGTAATTACGCAGCGTATATAGCTGAACAGCCAATTTTTCCGGTGTCATGGTATGTGTTCCTCCTTCAGTTCGTATTAGTGGGTTCCCGTCACGTCCAGCGCAATATCACCCGCGTTCTTCTTTACATATTTTGAATCAGCAATTTTGCGCTCCAGCAGCTCCAGGAACCGATCCTCATCCAGTGGAAGGTCGACCCAGTCATCCTCCCAAGCAGACAAATACATCGCATTGGACAAGGTAAGCCCATGAATACCCTCCTCACCGGGGGCCAGTAGCTGTTCGCCGTGCAGGATCGCATTTGTAAAATTACGTAGAATGCCCACATGCTGCTCCCCATGCCCGTCAGGAACAGGAATGTCGCAGGTCCAGCATTCTGGCGAGCCGAATCCACCAGTGTAGCTTGCATTCCATTCAGGCTCGGGGACGCGCAGTCGCCAGAAGGTAAGCTTCCCATCCTCCACGACGATTTTGCCACGTGTACCGTTCACCTCGAATCGGTTCGTACCGGGTGCCTCTCCAGTAGTCGTGACGAACAGCCCGGTAGCTCCATTGGCGTATTCCACATAGGCCGTCACATCATCCTCGACCTCAATATCGTGGTATTTGCCAAAATAACAGAATGCTCGGACTCTCGTCGGCATCAACCCTGTCGTCCACTGCCACAGGTCTAGCTGATGCGGGTCCTGATTCAATAAGACGCCTCCACCCTCTCCAGCCCAGGTCGCTCGCCAGCCACCTGAATCATAGTAGCTTTGAGAGCGGTACCAATTCGTGACAATCCAATTGGTACGGCGGACTTCTCCCAGCTCACCTGACGATATCAGCTCCTTCAGCTTCTGGTACAATGGATTGGTTCGCTGATTATACATAATACCGAACACCCGGTCCGAAGCCGCCGCCTTCTCATTCATCTGTCTGACCGCCTTGGTGTAGACACCTGCCGGCTTCTCGATCAGCACATGCAAGCCTGCCTCGAACGCCTGAATGGCATGGGTGGGATGGTCATAATGCGGTGTAGCGACAATCACTGCGTCAATCAGACCCGACTGGAGCATGGCCTCAGGCTGCTCATAGTGATGTATCCCTGCTGGCAGCTCTTTCTTAGCCCACTTCAGGCGCTCTGGGGATATATCACATACGGCGGCTAACTCGGCCCCCTCTATCTGATTCAACAGCTGAATGGCATGGGACTTCCCCATATTCCCGATGCCAATAATTCCGTAACGTACCTTCTCCATTCCGCTTGGATAACCTCCTTGGTTATGGTATGGATAGAGAATATAACGTTTTCATTGGAAGTAGAATACCTGAAACTAAGGCATATTTGTACAATACTAAGGTGTTCATGCCAATTGATTAGATTATAATAAAGACAACTATTACGGACACGAAGCAGGAGGATGCAGTATGTCTGAATCCCTATCCTTTAGCGAGAATCTGCTGGAGAATCTCAAGGTATCTATATCATTAGTTCATTCAAAGTCCCAATTTGCAGGCTGGAATCATACCGATGAGGTCCCTTCATTCTGTCGGCTATATTACATTGCAGATGGCGAAGGGTCTGTCATAGTGAATGGTGAGACCTATTATCCTAGGCCTAGACAGCTTATGATCATGCCGGCAGGCTCTGTTCAGACAGCCATTACCTCTCGTTTGCACCCCTATACACGCCATTTTTGTCATTTTGACGCCAAGATCGGGGAATGGCCTCTCTTTCCAGCCGATGTCGGCTTGATCCTTGTCGATGCAGCCGATCCTGAGGCAACACGAAGCCAATTTCTGGATATGGAGGAGCAGTTTCATCAAGGTGGTTATCTCGCTCCATTACGCCTCAAAGCAGCACTTCTTCATATTCTTGCCTACTGTATGGAGCAGTGCGAGTATGCTACAGAGCTTAATCGTTTCCTCTATCATGAGGAACGCCACAAGCTTGGAAGTGTGCTTCAGTATATTGAAGAGCATCTGGATCGCCAGATTGAGATTGACGCCCTGGCGGATATCATTCATCTACATCCGAATTACTTCATTCCCTATTTCAAAAGATTAATGGGCGTCACGCCTATGCATTATGTCCAGCAAAAGCGTATGGATAAGGCAAAAAGACTACTTTCGTTTACCGATCTGTCCATTTCGGAGACTGCTGAGCAGCTCGGTATGGATCTTCCCTATTTCTCGCGTACCTTCAAAAGAGCAACCGGCGTCAGTCCCAGTGCCTATCGAAGCGGTACAAAGTAATCGCCAGAAAGCTCTTGTCTCCCGTTCCAGTATCTATAGCACTACCGAGTATCTATAGCACTTTCAAGTACCTATGGCACTTTGGAGTACCTATATTACAAAAAAGTACGTTCTTCACAAAACGAATCCTTTGCAGCATAATGGCAATGGTCAACGAGTAAGGGCTGGTTGGAACACGGATGTGGTCCTTGGGATATTGGCATAAATACATGAATTGTGAGTGGAGGAAAAAGATATGGCAACTCATTTACAGGATACAACGGTATTGGCGAACGGGGTCAAGATGCCCTGGCTTGGACTTGGGGTATTCAAGGTCGAAGAAGGCCCCGAGCTGGTAAGCGCTGTGCGCGAAGCTATCACCCAAGGCTATCGCAGTGTGGATACGGCTGCGATCTATGCTAATGAAGAAGGTGTCGGTCTTGGTATTCGTGAAGGCCTAGAGGCGGCAGGCATAAAGCGCGAAGACCTGTTTGTCACCTCCAAGGTGTGGAATAGCGAGCTAGGCTATGAATCCACGCTGCAGGCCTATGATGAAAGTCTGCGTAAGTTAGGTCTGGAATACCTGGATCTATACCTCATACACTGGCCTGTTGAAGGAAAATTCAAAGAGGCCTGGCGAGCTCTGGAGACGCTGTACACAACAGGACGCGTCAAAGCCATTGGTGTCAGTAACTTTCAGATTCATCATCTGGAGGAGCTAATGAAGGATGCAGAGATCAAGCCCATGGTGAATCAGGTGGAATACCATCCTCGCCTTACACAGCTTGAGCTTAGAGCCTACTGTCAGAAGCATGGCATTCAGTTAGAGGCTTGGTCTCCTCTTATGCAAGGGCAATTGCTTGAGCACAAGGAGCTTCAGGAGATTGCTACGAGACATGGGAAGTCGGTTGCCCAGATCATTATCCGCTGGGATCTGCAGAATGGCGTAGTAACCATTCCGAAGTCCATCAAGGCACATCGCATTGCTGAAAATGCTAATGTGTTCGATTTTGAACTGTCCCCGCAGGATATGCAAATTATCAGCAGCTTGAATCAGGATTTGCGTGTTGGCCCCGACCCGGATAACTTTGATTTCTAATGATCTAGGAAGAAGTGATGGCATCTGTATGCTTTAGTCATACAGGTGTCTTTTTCAACCTATAAATTTGATGTAACGGTGAAATAATATGTTCATAACAAAAAGACTCATGGGGGATGCGTTAGACATGAAGAAGCTTGGGGTGTTTATGCTAGTTCTAATATTAACTCTGGGCACCAATCTCCTGCTGGATTTGCTCTATGGAGTACGACATCCGCTTGGCATTATGGCCAGCATTATTTTCACTCTTCGTCCAATAGAGATATCCATGTGGATATTCATACTGCTATGCTTCATCATCTCCTTATCAAGTAAGCGGTTAGGAAAGGCCATTCGTGGGGCTATAAGTGGTTATCTCAATCTGCTCAGAAAGCCTGGTGTAGCCCAATCCAGCAAGAGGCAACGCAAGCTTAAAGGTCGTCAGCCTTGATTGCCACGTTCAGGACTTCGTCTCCTCTTCCCTCCCTTTCATCCACGCCACTGCCAGCAATAGAAAAGGGATGGCGACCACAAATAACGGATAGACATTGACCAGAATAAACTCGCTCTCTTGGAGGTGCTCTTCCAGACTGGGAGCAATCAGAAGGGATGACAGGAGTACGATGATGCCGAATGGAAAGAGCAACTTCCGGTAGGGAATGCCGAATATATCCTCAGCCACGCGCAGAGCTGCATAGAATAACACCGTAACTTTGAAGAAAATGCCTATAATTACAGCCATAACACCTAGCACATCGACCCTGTCAATAAAAACAGACACTTCAATCCGGTTAATCATCGTCACAAAAGGATGGGTAGCCTGAACAAACAATTCCTTGCCCAGGCTGGCAACCATGAGTGCAGTCGCCTCAGTCAGCATGGCCCCTCCAATAATAACAGCTGTCAAAGAGACACTAACAGAGTTGTATTTCTTGGACATCGCTGGTAGCACCGTGGCAAAGCTGACCATCTCACCATAAGGAAATATCAACGCACTAGTGCCACCCGCGCCAAGAATCGGCAACCATCCTTTCGATGCAATGGGTAGCAGATTGTGTACATCAATAACACCCGAGAATGAGAGCAATAGCAGCATAGTAAGCATTAGGAGCATCGATACAACACCGTAAAGAAGTGCTATACGGCCTAGTACATGTACTCCCAAATGCAATACATACATAGCTACACCAATCAGCAAAAGTCCTATGATTAACAGGGGAGTAGAGTTCAACGTTCGAATCTGGATCAGAGAGATGCCATCCCGCAAATCTCTAGTGCTGTCATACAGGAAAAACAACAGATATAGGACCCCGACCGTCGTACCCATGATCTTGCCAAGCAATTGCTTGCTATATCCTGTCAGGTTCAAATCAGGAAATCTGCGATGAAGGCTGCTGTAACACAGCACCAGTATCATTCCTGCTACAGCACCTATGAACATCGCGATCCACGAATCTCTGCCTGCGTTCCGTGCGGGATTAACGACGAGAGCTGTGCCAAATTCGAAGTGCAGCATCAGCAAGAACATTTGTAGGGCATCCAGCTCATTTTTTTTCACAGTCTGGCCTCCATGGTGTTATCCCGACCGCTCGGAGAAAGGGCTCGATCGCGTCTGGGTATGCTTGATGACGGAAATGACCTTAACTTGTACCGTACTGTCGGCGAACTTCTTGTCCCAATCGTTAGATACACGCGACCAATACTTGGGATTCTTGCGCTCCAGAGCTTCCCCCAATCCAATCACATCCGTGTGAGAGTGCTGAGACGCCCTCACTGCGGACATTACCAGGTCATGTGTATCCTTGGTCCATTCATGCTGTATAGCTTCAATCACGTCTGTACCTGTTAGATCCAGGGGGCAGTTCACCTCCGAGAGCATCCCCGTCTGCTTAATTACAAAGGTAAAGACGGGTTCTCCGCCCTGGAAGGATACATTCAAGTCCGATTGGGCAAAGTCAGTCTCCACAATCATGGCATCCGGCTCCTTACCACACGTAAGGGAGGATACCCGGCTCTTGATCTTATTTCGTATAATGGACAACCCCATTGCCTCCTTCTCATCGAGCCATCTCACCAGCTTGTCGCGTCTGAATATACTGGCACCATGTATGAAGATCGTGACGTCAGGGATAATCTTGTCGACATTATCCTTCTTGGGAGCATTCTCCTGCTTGCCGGTTAATTCCACCCCAGCGATGACCGGCCCGCTTCCAGCCACATTCATCCTGCGAATGACATCATCAATATTCACCACGTAGGTTTCTCCATATACACGCTCTGAGTTCTCCAGCTTGCCTGTAATATCATTGGCCGGAATTCGGCCGATGGCTGTCATTGTAGACAGCACATTCTTAGCCTGTCCATTTCGCGCAATCAAGACTCGCATGGTTAGACGTGTCTCGGTATCTCGCTCCAGAAAATCCAACAGGTTGCCAATTCCTTCGCGTGCCAAGTCCTCACTGATCACGACTGCTCTTACATGAGATAGGGAGATCCGCCGAGGTACTTTCCGGGCAGCTTTACGTGTAGCTTCCATAATGGTATTTCCTGTCTCACGGTATTGAATGACCGGGGACGTGCCCCTCGCCTTGCTGCTGGCAATCTCATCTGCCACGATGATCTGGAAAGACACTTCATATCGCTGCTGCTCCGAGCGGTCGATACCGATTGCAGCCACAACCGCTCGTTCATTCAATTCTGTCGAATCCCAGCAAGCTGACAGCTGTGGAACGAGCACCAAGCACATCAACAGCGATAGTCCTCGTCTCCATTTCTTCCACACCATGAGCTGTCATTCCCCCCCTCCCGGACTACTGCCTCCACTCTCCTCTGGCATCCGCTTGTTATTTTTCGCGCTGAACATAACAGGCCTAGTCTTCATCATCCATGCGGGCAAGCGCAGTACCGTATCCTTATTGCTCCTCAGGCTAAATGGGCTAAACGGTGCCATGTATGGCACGCCAAAAGACTGCAAAGAGCACAAGTGAGCCGTCAAGACGATCAGTCCAAGTGTGACCCCATATAGACCGAATAAAGACGCCAGCACCATAAAAGCAAAACGGCATAATCTGCCTGCCGTAGCCATGTTATAAGCAGGGATGGCAAAGCTGGCAATACCCGTGATGGCGACTACAATCGTCAAAAGGGCCGTAACCACCCCGGCCTCGATAGCTGCTTGCCCAAGCACAAGAGCACCTACCACTGAGACCGTCTGGCCGACAACTCTGGGCATACGAACGCCAGCTTCACGCAGCACCTCCATAGTGAACTCCAGAATAAATGCCTCCACGATAGCCGGGAAAGGAACCGTCTCCCGCTGGGCCAGTATGCTGATTAACAGTGGAGTTGGAATCATTTCATAATGATAGGTCGTGAACGCAATATACAAGGATGGCCCCAGGATCAGGATAATGAAGCATATATAGCGCAGTATTCGCAGCAGTGTCGCACTGTCGTAGCGCTCCGCATAATCGGAGGCTGATTGAAAAAACTGAGCAAATACGATGGGCACAATGAGTACAAATGGCGAGCCATCTATCAGCAATATGATGCGGCCCTCCATTAGATTACCTGCTGCTGTATCAGGACGTTCTGAATTATACACCGTCGGAAACGGGGTCAAAGTCTTATCCTGAATGAACTCTTCAATCATGCCTGAGTCCAATATAGCATCCGTACGAATACCGTGAATCCGGCTTCGCACCTCATTAACAACCTCTTCTTCTGCAATATTTTTCATGTACATCATAGCTACATTGGTACCCGTGTAATTACCCACCTCGAACATCTCCAGAGTTAAATCCGAGTTCTTGATCCTTCTGCGCAGCAAGGCTACATTCGTGAACAGAGATTCTACAAATCCTTCCTTGGGTCCTCGGATATTCGATTGAGTAGTGGGCTCGCTGATGGACCGTTCAGTCCCGCCGGGAGTATTGCAACTGATGATTCGATTGCAGCCCTGCAAGAATATCAGCGTATCGCCTGATAGCAGTCCCGCCATCATCTGGCTCCACTTTCTATGAATCTGGATATTTCCCATCGTTAAGGCATGTTCCTGCAATTGCTGAAAGACCTGCTCGGCAGAATCCATATCTGCATCTCGCACTCGTTCAGACCACCCCATGACGGAGCCCAGCACTAGTTGATTCACCGTATCCAGGTTTACCATACTACTCAAATACACGAGAGCAGCTGGGCACGGATCGTCCATGCCGACAGTAAAACGACGGATAATGAAGTCAGGGCTGCCTGCAGTCAGCTTACGTATCTGCTCCAAATTCTCTTCAAGATGGGGACTGATCATGATAGGCTCATTCGTTCTAGATGAATCGGCTTTAGATGAAGGGGGATTCAAGTAGGCTACCTCGCTTTCCTACACAACTTCCATTGGATATAAATGGAGTATGTACAACTTCCTCTCATTTATTCGCGAACACAGCGTTGGGTCTGCTTTTTCTTGCTAATTACAGTTTTCACCCCTCTGCCTCCCACGGCAGCTTCCTTCCTTCAAAGAGTCCTAATGCAAAAAAACGCCTCTAGCCCCACTCGATGGTGGTGCCAGAAGCGTCTGGAATACTTCAATGATGCCAAGCTATGAATTAGAAATGTTGTACAGCCAACACATCACATGAAAGCACTTCATGACCGATCAGGAGCACTGTACAAAGAATATACCAGCGTCTCCGCCATCGTTCGAGAGGTGGGGATCGCGTGCAAGCAACAAATATCCTACAGAATCACTCAGGTAGAATATATCATTATAACCTTCGGGGTAATCGCCTCCATAGAGTTGAATACAAAACATGAATTGCTCAACCTGGAGACCCTCGTTCTGCAAATATCCCGGACTGCCACCTAGCTTCGAGCCTGTGAATGAGGCTTCTGCTTCATCCTCAATCCTATCCCCGAGTGAGATCGCTCGCGCAGGGACTGTAAATTCTGATTCATTACGTGGTTGTCCTATGGAGTGCGCAATCACCTTCGTAAATCCCATTTTGATCATATTCAGCTCTAGTGGGTCACCATGATACACGATATTATCAAGGAAATAGGTGTTTCTATTATATGTTGTAAACACAGATATAGCCGTTGCTTCAGGATAGGTGCAGCCAAACGTATCATTCAAAAAACGGGCTGGCAAATGCATCGCTAACGTCAGTTTCTCACCATCTGGATTTTCTGGCCACGAGATTTCCTCAGGTAAAAGGCTTACTCCACCTGTTCGGGGCTCATTGGCGTCTTGAGTAATATCTGTAAAAGCAATTTTTGTTGGTCCTGTCACGGTCCTCATCCTTCACTTTTGGTGTAGTTCATTTGGTGTGATCTATTTCTATCCAGGTTTTCAACTACGAAATTCTGATCTGAAAAAGAGGCCACTCGAACCGAGCAGCCTCTCTTACAACATTCTTGAACCATCTTCATTCTAAAGCCATCTTATACACATTCATGTCATCATCGCTCAGGCTCCGTCCCTCTCAACCTTACCGGAGCAGCAATGAGTTCATGGAATTCCCTTTACTGCGCCGTAACGCCTCCATCAATGGAGTAGACAGAACCGTTAATGTACGGGGCCTCATCCCCCAGCAGAAATGCAACCAGATTCGCAATCTCTTCAGGCTTGCCAAGTCTTCCCGATGGAATGCTGTCTAGTGTAGCCTGGAACACTTCCGGGTTATCCTTGCCGAATTGGACTACCATCGGCGTCTCGATCGTCCCCGGTGCGATTGCATTAACCCGAATATTGTCTTTACCATACTCAATAGCTGCTGTTCTCGTTGCGCCGATGACGCCATGCTTGGTCGCCGCATAGGGAGCAACGGATTGCACACCCACGACACCTGCTGTAGACGCCGTATTGACAATAGAGCCTCCACCTGTCTTGAGCATTTCCGTAATGACATATTTCAGACCGTACAATACACTTCTCAAGTTAATATCAATAATCTGGTCGAACTGCTCAATGCTATGATCCGCCAGCTTGAGCCCAGGACCAGAAATACCTGCATTGTTGAAGAACATGTCCACTCGGCCAAAGGCCTCTACCGTTGTCTTCACATAATTCTCCACTTCATCTGCTTTGCTAACATCCGCCTTGACGAAGATCGCTTTGCCGCCTGCGGCTTCAATCTGCTGCACCGTCTCCTGACCGGCTTGCTCCACCAGGTCAACTACAGAGATCAAGGCCCCTTTCTCCGCCAGCTTCAAGGCGGTAGCACGTCCCAGACCGCTTCCCGCTCCTGTGATGATTGCTACTTTTCCAGTATGACTCATGTTCTCTCCTCCTAGGATGCATTAGGACTGCTTCTATGCGGTTGAAATACCCAACCATGGATAATTATAGACTAGCGTATCAGGTTTGTCTTGGCTAATTCAACCAGTTCGTCTCCTCTTCCGTTCAGCACAGCCTTCATCATCCATAGTGTAAATCCCTCTGCCTGCTTGAGGTTGATTTTGGGCGGGAGGGACAGCTCCTGTCGATTGACTACGACGTCGACCAGTGCAGGGCCATCGTGCAAGAGTGCTCGCTTCATAGCATCCTCAAGATCTGCTGGGTCTTCAACGCGGATACCCTCGATGCCCATGGCCTGCGCCACCATTGCAAAATTCGGATTAACCAGCGTCGTCCCTGACTCCAGAAGGCCAGCTGCCTTCATCTCCAGCTCGACAAAGCCGAGTGCCCCGTTGTTATACACGACGACCTTGACTGGCAGACGATGCTGGTGCAGTGTCAACAAATCGCCCATGAGCATGGTCAGGCCGCCATCACCGGACAGTGAGATCACCTGCCGATCTGGAGCTGCCTTCTGGGCACCAATTGCTTGGGGTAAGGCATTGGCCATGGTACCATGATTGAACGAACCCAGCAATCGCCGCTCTGGTCCCATCTCCAGATAACGAGCTGCCCATACGGTAGGTGTCCCTACATCACAGGTGAAGATGGCCCGATCATCGGCTGCCTCACTGACCACTTTGGTCAAGAATTGCGGGTGAATCGGCTGCTTGCCTGGCTTGCCAACTGCTAGATTATCCAGCTCTTGGCGCACCTTCGCGTATCGATCTACGCATTTAGCAAGATGCTTGCCGTTATGCTCCGCCCTAAGGTATGGCAGCAGCTCTGTAATTGTCGCCTTGATGTCTCCACATAATCCATAATCTAGCTTCGTGCGGCGTCCCAGATGAGCGGGCTCAATATCTACCTGCACAATCGTTGCATCCTCAGGATAGAACTGGCGGTAAGGAAAATCTGTCCCCAGCATGAGTAATACGTCACAGTCCATCATGGCATGATAACCAGACGAATAGCCGATGAGTCCCGTCAGACCTACGAGATAGGGATTATCGTATTCGAGATATTCCTTCCCACGTAAGGCAATAACCATCGGAGCCTGCAGTCGTCCACATAGCTCCATAAGCTCAGGACGTGCCTCTGCACAGCCCGCTCCGCATAATAATGTGATTCTCTTCCCGGCATTAAGATACTCTGCCAGCTTCAAGAGCTCTTCCCTCGCTGGATGGATGACTGGCTTCGTTACGTGGTATACATGCTCAGGTACAGGCTCTGCAGAAGCCTCAAGCCCGGCTACATCACCGGGCAAGACGATGACAGAGACTCCCGAACGAGCAATGGCAGTCTGAATCGCCATCGTGACCATGCGCGGCATCTGCCGTGGTGTCGTGATCACCTCGCAGAAGTGGCTACACTCCTGAAAGATTTGCTCGGGATGAGTCGCCTGGAAGTATTCACTTCCGAGCTCATCGCTTGGAATATGAGCGGCAATCGCCAGCACCGGGACACCGCTGCGATGGCAGTCATACAAGCCGTTGATAAGGTGCATATTTCCTGGGCCACTGCTGCCCGCGCATACTGCAATGCTTCCACTGACCTGTGCGTCGGCCACTGCTGCAAAAGCCGCTACCTCTTCATGACGGACGTGAATCCATTCAATCTGATCTGAGCGGCGGATGGAGTCGAGTATGGCATTCAATGAATCACCGACGATTCCATAGATTCGCTTAATGCCCGCATTCAGAAGTGCTTCAAGTACCTGATCTGCTATGGATTTCTTCATGTGTGAAGCCTCCTTCGTACGATAGTCTTCCTTCTAGCGGTAGCTTATCCATGTCACAATATACCTATTCTCTTACCCCACGCTTGCCAGGGTTGAATCCCTGTATGCGTTGTTCCCAAGATAGCGGAAGACATAACTATAGACACAAATAACCGAGCAACCATAGTGGCTACTCGGTAACGAGCTAATGAGCTACTCCGTATTTAAATTTTGGATGCTTAAGCTAGACGTGCTATGCGGTCTTAATCCACGTCCTCAACCTTTGACGGAACCAATCATAACCCCCTTCTCAAAGTACTTCTGAATGAATGGATAGACAATAAGTATTGGCAAAGTAGAAACAATAATAACAGCATATTTCACCTGATCCGCATATTGCTGGGCATATCCCCCCGCTGAACCGCCAGCTCCTGCACCAGAGGCAAAAACCTGATTGGATAGCAGGATATCCCGCAATACAATCTGAAGCGGCTGCAAATGATTGCTCTGGATATAAATGAGCCCGGTAAAGAAATCATTCCAATGGGCTACCAGGTAAAAAAGGGCTACTACCGAGACCACCGCCTTGGAGAGCGGAAGTGCAATCTGCGCGAAGAATTTGAAATGACTACAGCCATCCATCTGCGCTGCCTCGAACAGCTCTTTCGGTAATGAATGCTCGAAGAAGGAACGTGTGATGATCAGATTGTAGACGTTCACTGAGAACGGGACAATGAACACCCACATCGTATTGGTCAGATGAAGCTCCTTCATCAACAGGTACGTGGGAATCAGGCCACCGTTGAAGAACATCGTAATTACAAAAGCAAACATGATCCATCTTCTGGCCCGGAATTCCGGTCTAGAGAGCACATAAGCCGCAGGGAGCGTGAACAACAGATTGACAAAGGTACCGAGCGTTGTATAGATAATCGTGTTCTTGTACCCCGTCCAGATGCGTGTATCCTGGAAAATCTCCTGATAGCCGAAAAAGCTGATATTGCGTGGCAGCCAGGTCACCTGTCCAGTCGATACAAGAGTAGAATCACTAATCGACGCGATGATTACAAAATAGATGGGATAAGCCACGATCAGAAATACCAACAGAGACAATATCACAACAGCCGCATCAAATGCATAATCCGAAAGCGGTCGTTCTCTTAGCCGAATCTGGTTCAAGATGTTCTCCTCCCTTTGCCCAAGTGATGCCGCTTATCATTTACCATAGACTGATATTGGAGAATTTCTTGGCGATGAGATTCATGGCATACAGGAAGAAAAAGTTGATCAGCGTATTGAAGAGCCCGATGGCCGCAGAATAGCTAAATTGGTTGCTGACAATCCCGATCTTGTATACATAAGTTGCTATGACCTCAGAGACAGGGAGATTCAGCGGATTCTGCATCAGAAACACCTTCTCGAAGCCAGTACCAAGCACATTGCCCATGCTGAGAATGAACAAAATAATAATTGTCGGCACCAGTGCGGGAAGCTCTACATAACGGATCAAGTGCCAGCGACTAGCACCGTCGATCTTGGCCGCATCGTATAGCTGCGGATCAATCGTGGACAAGGCTGCAAAGTATATAATGCTGTTCCAGCCGGCATGCTGCCAGATGTCCGACATGACATAGATCGAGACGAATGCCTCCGTCGAGCCGAGCAGGTTCGTACCTCCCAGACCGATTGCACTGAGTACATGGCCGATGACCCCTGAATTCGGCGACAGCAGGACGTTCAGCAAGCCCACCATAACTACTATTGAAATAAAATGTGGAAGGTACACCGTCGTCTGCAGCGTCTTCTTGGCACGTTTCCAGCGAATTTGATGAACAAGCAGTGCCAGAATAATCGGCGCCGGGAAGCTGAAGATAATGGTAGCCAGACTGATGACGATCGTATTTTTCATCAAATCCATGAACATATAGTTGTTGAAGAACTGCTCGAAGTAATAAAAGCCCCGCCACTCACCGCCAGTAAGCCCTTGTGTGAAGTTATAATCCCGAAAAGCTAGCTGGATGCCGTACATGGGAATGTAATTGAATACGAAGATGACGATAATCGCAGGCAACACCATGATCCACAGCTGATAGTCTCTTGTAACCGTATTCAGTAACGTGCGCTTGGGTACCTCTGCTACACGGGAGAGCTTCTTATCCGATTTGGATGCCTGACTAATCATAAGATACCTCCATTCAGCACGAATTGTAGGCGGGAACGATCCTCAGGTTATTGCTTACTCTTATACTCATCGTAGTATCGCTGCATGATCTCCAGATTGGCCACCAGCCCGGTCCGCTGAGCATCTGCCACATAGGCATCCCATTGCTCCTCAACGCCGCCCTTCGTAATCCACTCCGACCATTTGGCAATAGCCATACTAATGAATGACGTATTATTAAGTGCCATCATGCTATTATCCTGAGGTGCGTACTTCAGAAATACGCCAGGCATCACATCATTGTCCAGATCAATTGCATCAAGGGCCGGCTTGAGCGGCTCGGTCTGCTTGCCTACCGATTGCATATCTGTGCCGAGCGTCAACTTCAGATCGTCCGCAATATACATAGGGCCATTGTCTGCCCAGGTCGAGGTCCATTTCCAGGTACCCGGGTCCATGGCGCTGTCCTCTGGCGGGAGTATAGTGTAAGACCCATCGCCATTGTCCTTAATGTTCGTGCCTAGAGAGCCGAACAGCACCTGCATGCTTACCTTGGGATCATACAGCTCATTAATGAAGCGCATGGCAGCCTCTTTACTAGGTGAAGTAGCTGACAACTGAACCGTGTTCACTCCGTAGTTCAGAGAATTGTAATCATAGCTCCACGACATCGGAGTCGTCGAATCGGCCGACACCTTGAGTGGCGCCAGAGAAGTATATTGCGGGCTGACCGCGTTGCCGAATCGGTCCGATACCTCCCACCCGAAGGTATATCCTACTTTGGCGGTATCTCCCGAGCCACGGGCCACAGATTGATACTTGGTATAATCCTGCGTGAACACCTCGGGGTTAATCAAGCCTTCGCTGTACAGCTTATGAAGGAACTGCACCAGTTCCTTGTATCGTTCGTCGATGAAGAAATTTTTGACTTGGCCATCCTCCATGAAGTACCCCATGCCCCCGTTGTCGGTCAGGGTGATTCCCTGACTTCCAAGTAATACGATCGGCATGAACGCTCCGAAGCCAGTTTTTCCAGTCGGTGCAAAGTCCATCGGGATCTCATCATTCGGGTCGCCGTTCCCATTGGCATCCTGTTCCTTAAAAGCCTTCAACACGGTATGCAGCTCATCCCATGTGGTCGGTGTCTCCAGTCCCAGACGATCTAGCCACTCCTGATTGATGAACTGTCGGGTTGTTGTCTCAGGCCAGAAGCGTTGATACTTGGGCAGTCCGTAGATTTTGCCATCTACCTGTGTAGCAAGCGCCCTTGTCTCGGGCTTGGCCTCGAACATAGCTTGGACATTCGGGGCATGAGTCTCAATCAGACCAGTCAGATCCTCGAAGAGACCTTGGAATTGGGCAAAGTCGGCATCTGTAATGGAGTTCACACCAACGATCAGATCGGGAATATCGCCACTGGCGAGCAGCGCCCCCTTCTTCTGATCCCAATCTGCTGATATCTCCTGCCATTCAATTTCTACGCCAGCCCGTGCCTCCGCCTCCTTCAGCCATTCCATCTTATCGAGCTGCTGCGTGAGCGGGTGCTTAATCATAATTGCCTTCAGCTTCACCTTCCCATCCGGCGTGAGCTGTGGCTCAGCCGACTCCTGGCCCCCACCGCATGCAGATAGTAACAAGCTGGTCATACATACTACTAGCAAGACGATGAACATTTTTCGCATAAGCTGCTCCTCCATTGCTGTAAAATGTACACAGTAAAGATTGAACTGAAGATGCTGAGAGTTCGAGTGCTTGCAACTGCGGTGAACATTTGGAGCTCCGGCCCTTCCTCAATAATACAGGTTCAATTTATATACTGTTCTCTCTCAATGGTTATCAGGTAGCTTCTCTCGGAAGTAAAATCCTCTGCTACAACTCTGACGACCAGCTCTTGACGTTCACCAGATAGCTTCACAGTACGCATTACCGATTCATCAATCAGAGTGCCATCGACATAGATTAGTGCATGATCATTCTGTGGTACAAAGCTTGCTTGCAAAGCCTTAACATTAGCTCCAATGGTCAAAGTATAGTTATTAAGCTCAGGTGCGAAGGCTGGAGACAGTGTTCCTTCATTAAATAGTAGCTGCTGCAGAGCAGCCTCAGCGTCAAAGGCTCTCATCGTTCGTAAAATATGATAAATGCTGATCTCTGTGTCAGAAGCTGCGAAGGTAACTTTCACATGCTGCGACGCTAATCCTTGCTGTTCCAGTCCATCCTTCGTCATACTGAGATGATCTGGCAGGAGATACCTCTTCTCCGTCAAAGTGCGAGTGTTGGTTCGCGGAATGTGCTCCCGCAGCCAGAAGTGATCATTCAACCGGATCTCCAGCTCTTGAGCTGTATGGGCAGTATAATACAATACCGTTAAATAATTAGGCTGCTGCGGCTCTACTCGCATCATGTAGCTGAACCAGCCACCTGGATCAGCTTTGCGCAAGCTGTAGCCATCCCAGGTACCTGCTGAGGTACGATCCCCCTGCACCTGATGCTCAAGCTCATGCTGATCATTTCCCACGGGGAGGCTATCAACGGTCGCCTTCACCATTCGTCGCTCAGCCTTACTACGCTTGATATGCTGCTGCAATTCCGTTGAATCCGGCTGCACCAGATGCCAATAAATGCCGTATCGCTCCCGATGCTGCAGATAGTGCGGGGTAAATACGAGACGGTCATCGTCATCGGTATGACGCAATCTGAAGGACAACGCCTCCTTCTCCTGCACCAAGTGCTCCGGTAAGCGTGCAAGCCACTCGTCAGGCGTCATGCCAGCTTCCAAAGTGATGAAATCCTTCATTGGCATATGCCGGGTCGGAACGCTCACCATGACTCCAGTCGCGGAGGTGATCAGATCCTCTTGTCCCAGCGCAGCGCTGAGCACTACCGGACCATAGCGAAAACCAAC
Organism: Paenibacillus massiliensis 2301065 = DSM 16942; assembly: GCF_000377505.1. Classification (GTDB taxonomy): domain Bacteria; phylum Bacillota; class Bacilli; order Paenibacillales; family Paenibacillaceae; genus Paenibacillus; species Paenibacillus massiliensis. The sequence continues at coordinate 466,892 of NZ_KB898187.1, forward strand.
CGCATGCTGAGCATCAGGCAACGCTTCATAAGTAATGCTCATCGGAAGCCTGATACGCACCTTGTCACCATCGGTCCAGTTCCGCTTCAGTGTCAGCCAGCCCTCACGAGGTGTTAACATCACGTTCTCTCCGTTTACCTCCAGCTCCACAGGTGCAGTACTCCAGTACGGTACCCGCACATGAATGGAGCATTCGGCCTGATGCCCTTCCTGGGCCTGAATCTGCAACGTGATCTGATCCGAGGTCGGTACCTGTGCATCTACATGCACCTCCAGGCCTTCCGTCTCCCAATCCACTGTCGAGCTCATGAACTGTGAAATGTATAACGCATGCTCGCCTTCATAATACAGACTGTCATTCAGCTTCGTGAAGCTCTCCATTCCCGTCCCTGTACAGCACCAGAAATGCTCAAATTCAGAGCTGTATACCTTGAAATATCCTGTGGCCATTGGCTGAAAATACATCGTCATGCCCGTCTCAGGATGCTGAGAGGATAGAATAGCATTACGGAACGTATTCTCGTAAAAATCAGCATACTTCATATCGCCCGTCAGCTTGAACAGCTCCCGGCTCAGCTTAAGCATGTTGTAGCTATTGCAGGTCTCACAGGTGAAAGGCGAACGCTTCCCATCCAGTTGATCCGGTTCACCGAAATGCTCCCACTCACTATTGCCACCAGTCATATAGCTATGATGCTCCACGACCATATCCCAGAAGCGTACGCTAGCCTCCAGATAGAAGCTCTCTCCTGTAAGCTGGTAGCGATGCAATGCACCGAGGAACTTGGGTATCGTCGTATTGGCATGCTTCCCCTGCAGAATATCCCGTCCCTGCTGTACTGGGTGGAATAAAGTCAGTTCATCAAAACGGTGAGCTGCTTCCATATGGGACGTCTTGGCGGTGATGCGGTACAGGTGGTACAGTGCATCATTCATCCCTCCGTATTCTACAGCCAGCACTCTATTATGAACCTCTTCTGTCCAACCTAATGCCCGATCAGCAACCCAGTCACCGAGCCGATCGGCCAAGCGGTATGCGACCATATTCTGGGTGGCGTGATAAACTGACACAATTCCTGCTATAATCTTATGCATAGTGTACCAAGGTACCCATGCAGGCTTTCCATTCTCTACGTGATCGAATAACAATTCGGGAAATGCAGAAATGTATCCGTTTTCAAATTGACATAACTCTAACTCATCCACTATATACACGAGCCGCTCATGCAGGTCATTATCTTGAGTCGTGGAATAGGCTTGTGCTACTGCCGTTAAATAGTGGCCTAGCGTATGGCCGCGAATCTCTGTACTTTCCCAGCCAGGATAAGGCTCAGCCTTGGGTGAAAGCCCCCTGTTCGTTCGAAATGAGGACAACAAGCGATCTGGCTGATAGCGGCGTAAGTAAGCCAGCTCTTTATCAAAAGCGTTGATACAATATTCATCCTGCAGCCGGACCTGAGCGAGCCGAAGGTCCTTGAGCGGGACGTCTAACAGCGTCTGCTGGACGTTTGCCATAAGCGCTCCACACTCCTGTCATCTTTCTCATGCGTCTTACAGATCTCCCCGTCGGGTGACGTAAGGTTCATTCGATAGTACAGCATAGTCATTTGCCATGGCTTCTCGTCTGACCAGACTCATGCTTACGATATTGTGTTCAGCCGGCTTAGATCTAGATTAGCGTGATTTGCAGCCTGAATAAATAGGGCAACGTTCGAATTAGTGGCAAAAGGTTAGAAAGGATGGTGAAGCAGATGTACAGCTACGAGGTCAATATACAATCTCCGGTGCACATGACGATGACGGGGAAATTCTCTGCTCCCACCGCAGCTTGGCAGCATATGGAGCGTGATCTCACCGATTATGAACTGATTATCATGACTCAGGGCTGTCTGTATCTGGAGCTCAATGAGGAGCGGTTCGCTGTCGAACGTGGGGAGTATTTGTTCATGCCACCGTATATGCGCCAGCGAGGCTTCAAGCCTTCGGATTGCAGCTTTTACTGGCTTCACTTCTCACCGAATCATGGCATGATCCGAACAGATCAGCCCTTGCATTCCCTTTCCTCCAAAAAAGAGGCTACCATTACGCTTCCTCAGCATGGCACACTTAGAGACCCTGAGAGACTCATCGTCATGATGAAGCAACTCCAGGATTCCGTAAGAAGCTACAATGAGCAGACCCTAAGCAATTATATGTCTACGGTGATTCTTTGTTCCCTTTACAATCAACTGCTGCAGCAGGCCCCTGTGGCAGACGGGTCCAAGCAGACACAGCTGTACAATGATATTCTCGACTACATCAAGTGGAATTGGCACGAAAATATGAAGGTGTCGCAGATCGCTCAGCATTTCGGCTATAACGAGAAATACCTGTCACATCTGTTCACCACCATGGGAGGAGTCTCACTTAAGCAGTACATTTTGCAGCAGAAGATGGAGGCTGCCAAGTTCCTGCTTACGGATACGAACAATAATATCGGTGAAATAGCAGCTCAACTGGGGTATAAAGATGCACATCACTTCATGAAGTATTTCAAGAAGATCGTCGGCCTGACACCTACCGACTTCCGCAATGCCTATGCCAAGCGATTACTCTATTATGAGTGATGATAGAACATAGATATGCTAGTGATTCATGGCTAACAGGAAAGACGTTATGGGCATCCCGTGACAAAGAGACCAATAAGCAAAAAGGACTGAAAGTCAGATCACTGCTCTCAGTCCTTCTACTATTCAATTCTGGAATGCATTTTATATGATCTTACTTCACACGTACTCGGCTTCTCGATCTTTTTCAGCTTTCGAACTTTCACAACTTCTGAATTCTCAAGCTCTTCAAAGTTTCATTGATTAGCCTAGCTTCACCAGAATTAGCCCAGCTTTACCAAGCTGTAGCTCTTCTTGCCTTTACGCACGATAATGAAGCGGCCACCGATCGCTTGCTCGGCTGTAATCTCCACGGTAATATCATTTACCCGTTCGCCATTAATGGAGATCGCTCCCTTGGTAATGTCCTCACGTGCCTGGCGTTTGGAAGGCTCGATGCCAAGGTCCACCAGCCAGTCAACGATATTCTTAGCGTCTTTGGACGCCTCGTAGGTAGGCATTTCCTTGAAGCCCTGTTCAATTTCATCGGCTGTCAGGGACCGGATATCACCACTGAACAATGCAGCCGTAATTCGCTTGGCTTGCTCTAGCATCTCTTCTCCGTGCACGAAGCGAGTCATTTCCTCAGCCAGCATCTTCTGCGCCTCGCGCTTATGTGGCTCAGTCTCGACCTTCTGCGCCAGCTCATCAATCTGCTCCTTCTCCAGGAAGGTGAAGTACTTCAGGTATTTGACGACATCCCGATCATCTGAGTTCGCCCAGAATTGGTAGAATTCATATGGTGTCGTCTTCTTCGGATCAAGCCATACTGCTCCACCAGCTGTTTTGCCGAACTTCGTACCATCTGCCTTCAGCATCAGCGGGATCGTCAGGCCGAATGCCTTGGCTTCTGCTCCTTCTTTCTTACGGATGAAATCCAGACCACTCGTAATATTTCCCCACTGGTCCGATCCACCAATCTGCAGCTGTACATCCTCATTTCTGAACAGATGCAGGTAGTCCAGCGATTGCAGAATCTGGTACGAGAATTCCGTGAAGGAAATACCGCTATCCAGTCGGCTGGACACGACATCCTTGGCCAGCATCGTGTTGATGCTGAAATTCTTCCCGTAGTCCCGCAGGAACTCGATAACATTGATCTTGTGCGTCCAATCGTAATTGTTCACCAGACGAATCTGGTTGTTGCCATCCGTCACGAACAGCTTCTTCATCTGTGCCGTGAGAGCATCGACGTTAGCCTGAACCTGCTCCAAGGTCTGCAGAGAGCGCTCTGTCTGACGACCACTCGGGTCCCCGATTGTACCTGTCGCGCCGCCGATCAGAATAACAGGACGATGGCCTGCAAGCTGGAAGCGCTTGAGTACCATGAACGGAATCAAGTGACCAATATGCATACTGTCGCCAGTCGGGTCTATTCCACAATATACGGAGACGGCTTTCTCATTCGCCAAGGCTCTTAGCCCTTCTGCATCCGTCTGCTGGTTGATGGCATCGCGCCATTCAAGTTCATCAATAATATTCATGACCTCATCCACTCCTTCAAATTGTCACGTTCACTTATAACGAGTCCCCTCGCTGGTGTAAGGCATATTGTCCTAACAGCCCGAGAGAGTTGCTGCTGATGTACACAGCTTGCAGCATTTGTTGAAAGACAAAAAAATCGTCCCTACGTCTATTACAGACATAGGGACGATTATATAACCGTGTTACCACCCTGATTGCATCCAGCACATGACGGAGGTCTAGCTTACCGCATGGTCAGGATACCACTCTTCTGCGAGTTAACGTTCGCAGCGTCCGCCCAGGGTTAACCGGGATACTCCAGAGTGTAATTCGCGTGCTTCATGTGTACCGGGTCTCATCTACCCCCGGCTTTCTGGAACAGGGATCAAGCAGCTACTGGGCTCTTTCAACGCATATCGTGTATAAGATTACAGACAGTATAAGTGAAACGGCGAACCAATGTCAACCAATGAGCATGTATGAGAATTGCGTACTCATTTGTCTTTCAGCTCAATCTCAAATGTGCTATCTGGATTCCCGCCAAACACAATCATTCCTTTGGCAGGAAGCTGAACTGTAGGATTGTCACTGATGACGGAGGAATGAAGCATAAGTCCCTGCTCATCATAGACAACAAAGTCTCCGCCTTGCGCTGCATTAACGGTCAGGACGCGACCTGCTGTTGCATCGCCCAGCTTGAACCACTGTGCATATCCAGAAGCCGGAATCGTCACTGTTGACACACCATCAGATTTCAATGTATCTATGGCATCTTCACGGATGTAACGGTAGCCTCTCATGTCCATATATTCCGTCTGGCCCTGCTGTGTGAAGCGAAGATGATACGTATCTCTGCCCATCATGACAGGAATCTCCAAGACATTCAGTGCCTGATTCGCATCCACAATCTTGTTGCCATTGGCATAACCGTCAGCGACAACAAGCTTCTGAGTGGTAACTTCAGGGCTCAGGAAAAATACGGAGTTGATCTTCTCGTCCAGCACATAATAGGTCTTGCCGTTGCGCTCTTTCCATATGCTCTGGTCCGCAGCATCCACAGGATTGGCTGACAGCTTCTGTGCCTCAAAATAGGACATGACCGTCTGTCCAATAGCACCAAAATCCAGCGTAGCGTTCACTTGCAAATACTCGTTGCCATTGCTGGCGCGCTCGAAGCTGATACTGACTTTGCCATCAGGGCTCGTGAATTGCTTCTCTCCTGTATAGACATAGGTCGCTGCAGGGATTAATCCGTCCATCAAGGCTGGCAGCGTAACCTCCCCATCCTTTACGAGAATTTCCAGCGTCGTTCCCATTGTTCCGTACAACCCGGAGTGTGAAGACATTTCAGCAGGCATGGCTTCTTTCACAGGCGCTGCGAGATTCGCGTTATCAGCACTAGTGATTTGAGCCTCTTTCTCGACCTTGATCTTTCCTTTCTCCTTCAGCACCTCCATCAAGACACTGGAAGCGAATATATTGTTATAAAAAGATGATCCTCCTGAGGTAACAACAGCCATCGACAGCTGCTCCTCAGGCAATGTAATCAATACGGAATGGTACAGAACGGTATCTCCACCCTTGGATAGCGCCGTAATACCGTAATCACTGAATGGCGCAAGCCGCACAGCATCCCAGCCAAGACCATAGTTAAAAGTGTTACGTTCCTCGCTTACCCATGCTCCTCTGCGATACTCTGGATATTGCATCGCAGCTGCCGCCTGCTTGGATAGTATATCGGGTCTATTTCCGGTCAGCACTTCAGCGAATTTCGTTAGCTCCTCGGCCGTAGAGTATAGGCCACCGGTACCGAGTACATTCGTGCTCTCAATGGGAAGTTCTTCATCCAAACCGGGGAGAGCTGTGCTCGCCAGTCGTTCCCGATCGAAAGCATTCAGCGGTGTTTTGGTAGCACTAAGATTAAGCGGCTTACTAATGTGGGTATCCAGGAATTGTGTATAGCTCATATCACTTACCCGCTCCACCATAATTTCCAGCAGCTGAAATGAATCATTGCTGTAGACCGAGAATTCACCAGGATCGGATTTTAGATCTTCTGTTTTCAGTTGTGTCAGTAGCTTGTCATGTGCATACGTATCCGTATCATCGAACAATATTGAATTTTTGTAATGCATGCCATGCAGACCGGATGAATGATTAAGCAGCATTCGTGGAGTGATGCGCTTGTAGCGTTCATCTGCCATACTGAACTCTGGAATGTAGGTGGTTAGCGGTTCATCCAATTGGATCTGACCCGAATCCACGAGCATCATGGTTGCAGCAGAGACGTACATTTTGCTGACAGAGCCGATGCCAAACATCGTGTCCGGTTCAATCTTCACCAGTTCACCCTCTGCCCCTTTACCGAACCCTTCTGATAGTGTATTCGAGCCATGATCCATAATGGCATACTGTACACCTTGCACACCATAGTTCGCAATGAGCTCCTCTGCCAGGTCGCGAGCCACCTTTTGTATGCGATCATTGCTCTCCTGAGCGGTAATTACAGGGCCTACAGGCATGGTGAATAACAGGATTGCCATCAGTGCCAAACCGAATTTCTTCATCCTTACTCCTCCTTTTCTGAACTATGCTTTTTACATGCATCCATCATATGTCAGAGTACTATGCCTGGAACAAATTTAACCTTGAAATGACGTAAAGAATCCCTGAACAGCATCCTGTCCAGGGATTTTTTTGTATTACAACTATGGAAATGGAATAAAAACCATATTATTAAAGGTTCTCTGTTCACTCTCGATTGTCATATTCCCACCGTAATGCTCACAAATACGCGCGATGTTCGTCAGGCCAATTCCATGGAATTCTGCATCAGGCTTTTGACTAATCAGGTCAGGCGCTGGTTGCTCCATTTGATTGCGGATGTGGATCATCAGGGCCGACGTAGTCGAATGAATTTTGATCACCATGTGGCGATCCTCTGCTAATCTGATACGTTTGGATGCCTCAATGGCATTATCCAGCATATTACCGAGCACGACACACAGATCATAACGTTCAATGGGCAGTTCATGCTCATGAAGATGAAGCCTGGCATCGATCCGAATCCCGTTCGCTTGCCCAATCTGGAGGGTATTCGTGACTAATGCATCAATAACGAGATTGCCAGTGTTCACACGCTGATAGGCATCCTCAATTTTATGTAAAGTAGTACGAATATGCGCCTGAGCCTCCGCTGGCTGATTGCGTTTCAGACATTCCTCTATATACAAAAACTGTTGATTCGTATCATGGATAATTCGCTTGATATTCTTGAAACTATGAACGGTCTTCTCGTAGTTCGCATCCTGATAATCCATCTGCTGTTGTAGCTGGTCGTTCTCATGGAGCAACTGGAACTTCTCGATAATATTATCGAACAAGTACACAATCATGACGTTCAGGAACAAGAGCCCACACACGGAGATCAGATAATATACATTTTTCTCGCTGTTGGAGGATAGGACATTAACCTGAAAGATGCTGATTAACGGCACGCTCAAAAATAACAAATAGTAACGATTGTGTAGCGGCAGGCTCCGGCGCCTCGCCATCCAGCGTATTACCCCAATGACTGCAAACATGATAATGCAGCTCAGCAACAACGTAATTCCACTCGCTAACAGTACATATTGCCCCTGAAAATCAGGATTGCTGGAGGCCTTCATATCCATCGCTGGATAGAGAACATAAAGTGTACCCATATGCACAAGCGTGATAAGGACACTGTACAGGATGGAGAACAGAACTTTTAGCTTCAGCTCGACACGATATGCCCCGGACATACTAAATATAACAATTAAAGCCATCAGAGATGCGACAATAGACGGCAGATCAATTTGCAGATACAGCATGTCGAGCAGCACAAATATAGCACAATAGATGAATCTGGTCGGCTTACGCGCAGCTTTTCCGAATACCGAGTCATAATACAGATTTAGCTGAAAACACATGACAAGCGCAACACACAGATGAAGCAGCAGGTAGTATCCGTTCATACATCCATACTCATAACCATGAATTTGGTGTAGGCATCCTTGACTTCCTTGAGCTTGGATCTGCCGATCGGAAGTTCTGCTCCATTAGACATCAGCACTCTTCCGCTCGTGAATTTCCTGACATGGGACAGATTAATGATAATGGACCGATGGATCTGCAGAAAATGGTGCTCTTTTAGAGCAGCTGCATAATTGGATATCAACCCTCTGCTCTCATGGCTATCTTCCGTGGTGACAAATTGCAGCTGTCCTTTGATCGTCAGGCTCGCCACGGCTTCAATGGAGATGATGTCGTCATGCTTCAGCACCAGCTCCTCGGATGCGGACTTGATGACCAGGAGCCGATTATCCATTCTCTGAAGATAGTGGCACAGCTTAAGCATTTTCTCTTCAAAGACCTCTGTCTCGACTGGCTTGAGGATATATTGAAAGGTCACAACGTCGAAGCTCTCCAGCATATATTCAGCATAGCTCGTCAGAAATACGATCTGCTCATCGCGTCTCCCGAGCTCCCGAATGGCCCGTGCTGTATCAATCCCACTCAGACCTGTCATTTCAATATCCAGAATGAGAATATGAAATGAGGCATCTCGCTGCTGATAGCGCTCCAGGAGCTGCTCTCCCGAGCTAAACTCCTCAATTGCGAACTCTATGCCCGACTTGACAGACAGACCCACTAGCATGGTCTTGACCCGCTCCCTTTGTCTTTCTTCATCATCACAGATGGCTATATTATACATGAATGTCTTCCTCACTTCCTGAAGCTGTCTATCTCCAACAGTATACAATGAATGGGCTGTATCATCCTCCATAAAATTCCTTCACACACTCTCTCCAATGGTGGAAATTGAATGCCAACAGCCGAAAAGTTAACGGTAGATGTTGACCGTTAACTTTTCGGCTGCAAGGTCCATTTAAACACTATTTATGTCCATTTAGCCTGCGAGACTCTGTGAATACTGCCGGATATCCCGGATCAGTTGCTCAACATGCTCTTGTCTCGTTGCCCAGCTCGTACAGAAGCGCACGGCACTATGCGTCTCATCGACCTTCTCCCAGAATGAGAAGCTGTATCGATCCCGCAAGGAGTCCAGCAGATGGTTAGGCAGAATCGGGAATTGCTGATTCGTTGGCGAAGCATAACGGAAGGCGATGCCCTCCGCCTTGAGCGCATCCTGGATCATCATGGCCATCTCCACAGCGTGTCTGGAAATATCCAGGTACAATCCGTCCTCGAACAGCGTCTCGAACTGGATGCCGAGTAGCCTTCCCTTGGCAAGTAGTCCGCCTTTTTGCTTGATGAGGTACCGGAAATCGCGCTTCAATTCTTCTTTCAGGATGACGACAGCTTCGCCCAACAGCGCGCCTATCTTGGTGCCACCAATGTAGAAGACATCACAAAGACGAGCCAGATCGGCAAGCGTCATATCGCAATCACGGGCAGCCAGCGCATAACCGAGACGTGCACCATCAATAAATAGCGGAAGCGCATGCTCACGGCACACTTGATACAGAGCCTCCAGCTCAGCCTTGCTGTAGACGGTCCCATTCTCGGATGGCTGTGAGATGTAGACCATTCCTGGTTGTACGCAATGCTCAGCAGTCGCATCATTAGCATGTGCCTCATACAGCTCCCGCACCTGCTCTGCCGTTATCTTTCCATCATCGCTTGGCAACGTAAGCACCTTGTGCCCAGTCGCTTCAATGGCACCTGTCTCGTGAACCGCGATGTGGCCCGAAGCGGCAGCAATGACTCCCTGATGAGGGCGCAGAATGGAGGAAATGACCGTCAAATTCGTCTGTGTTCCCCCCACCAGGAAATGAACTTCTGCATCCTCACGCTCACAGGCCTGACGTATGTAGCTCCTTGCCAATGCACAGTGCTCATCTGTCCCGTAGCCACTCGTCTGCTCCCCGTTGGTCTCTACAAGACGTGTCATAATACGCTCATGTGCTCCCTCTGTATAGTCACACTCAAATCTAATCATCGTATGCTCACTTCTCCCTCTTATCCAGCTTCTCCTGTATTTTCATTATGGAGGCATGTATCTCTCTGATATCTTCCTCACTTAATCCGCGCATCAGGAGCAGGATCTGTTCGTCGGATCGCTCGTTCAGTTCGTGATAGAGATCTAATCCCTTCGGTGACAATCTCAACAGACTCACGCGACTATCAGCATCAGAATTTTGCTTGATGAGATATCCAAGCTTGCATAGCTTGGTGACGATCCGGCTCATATAGCTTCGATCAATCGTGAGCGCATCGACAAGGCTGTTCGCAATACACTCACCTTGAATGCCAATCTCAATAATGACCCGTGCCTCTGCCCAGGAATGTCCTGTGCCCAGAATGTGTCTGTCCATGACTCCAAGCGTATTGGTGTAATAGCGGTTAAAGCGTCTGATGTCTGCGATCATGTCCCTGCTGATCTGACCAGCGTCGATGATGATCCCCTCCGTTCTTTTTGTGGACTTAGTCAACTAATAGTTTAGATAGATAATGTGGACGTTGTCAACAATAATTCATCTGAAAATATATCTAGTACCTTCCGCCATCAGGACTGCTCTGCGATATCAGGCTATGAAATGCTATTAGTGAAGATTACATGATATAATCACGAGGAGGACAAGCTAAATGAAGACGTCTGATGCTTGACTGGCATGTTCCTTGCAACTTGTTATACTTATACTAGAACAAGCTTGCAGAAGCTATTGTTAGCACAGACCAGAGCTGCAGATCATTTTAACGGGAGTGATGGAATCCATGATTCACAAGCTAGGTCAAATTATGTTGTATGTGAATAATCAGGATCAAGCCGTACAATTCTGGACAACCAAGCTGGGTTTCAATGTAGTATCAGAGGAACAAATGGGTGAGATGAGATGGATCGAGGTTGCTCCGTCAGACTCAGGCACCAGCATTGTGCTTCATAACAAAGAGCTTGTAGCCAAGATGTCCCCAGAATTGCATTTGGGCACTCCTTCCCTCATGTTCTATTCCGACAATCTGGAGGAGCTCTACAGTAGCCTGTCCACTCAGGGAGTCACCGTTGGAGAAATGGTCGAAATGCCCACTGGCAAAGTTTTTAACTTTGCAGATGACGAGGGCAATTATTTTGCAGTCATGGAGAAACAATAGCTTGAGGCACATTCAGACTTGAACTAAGGCTAAGGCTGATGCGCTAACAAGCTTCGCTCTGCGGCTCTGCCGCTCTATGCTTTAATAACAAGTACTCCTGGCGACGTGAACCAGAGGAGTACACGTCAACGTAAGAGCAGCAATATCCTAACTACGCAAATATATAAAAAAGACTCCGGCCCATGAAAATGGATTCGGAGTTCTTCTACTTTGGTATTTATATCGTGAATAGGCCGTACTTAATAGATAGAAATCAATGATTTGGTATACTCGTGTCTTCCCTCGTAAAACAACTGCTCCCGCTCGAATTGATCCACCAGCTGTCCTTCATGCATAACCATAATGCGATGGCTCAGCTGGTGAACGGCTGCAAGATCATGCGAAATGAACAAATACGCTAAGCCTAATGCTTCCTGTAGCTCCTGCAATAACTTGAGCACAGCTCCCTGCGAGAGTACGTCCAGACTGGCTGTTGGCTCGTCCAGCACGATCAGGTCAGGCTCAATACTGATTGCTCTTGCGATCGTCACCCGTTGACGCTGACCACCGCTCAGCTCATGCGGATAACGATCAGCCAATGAGGCAGGCAGCTCTACTGCTTCCATCAGCTCATGAATGAAAGCCTTACGAGAGGTGCATGCAAAATGAGACAGCTCCAGCTCATGCTGGTATTGCTCATAGGGATCAAGCAGAGACTCTCGGATTCGCAGCCTCGGATTCAACGCTGCGCTTGGGTTCTGCAGCACCATTTGCATATTTTTGCGATAAGGACGCAGCTCTCGTTCAGATAAGCGCTCAATCGCTTTTCCATGAAAGCGGATTGTTCCTTCCGTAATAGGCTCAATTCGCATCAGGCAACGGGCAAGTGTACTCTTGCCACAGCCACTTTCCCCGACCAGTCCGAGACATTCCCCCCGGCTCAATCCGAAAGATACAGCGTCGATTGCGAGCTTGCCACTGGCATACCTTTTGCTTAATTCTTCTACAGACAGCAAGATGTCTGTCATCGTGCCACCTCCTGTGCTTCTGGAACAGGGACCACAGGCGCTCCCAACATGGGGGCAGCAGCGATAAGCTGCTTCGTATATTCATGACGTGGATGGCTCAGCATCTGCTCTCTCCGCCCGGATTCTACGATTGTGCCATCCAGCATCACCGCAATCCGGTCGGCATAACGTCTGACAAGCCGCCAATCATGAGTGATGAACAGAATGGCACAGCCTGTCACCTGCTGCCGCTGCCGCAACAGCTCAAGAATGCGATGACCTGTCATGCTATCCAGCGCCGTCGTCACCTCGTCCGCAATCAGCACATCTGGGGAAAACAATAAGGCCAGCGCAATCGAGATACGCTGCAATTGTCCACCACTTAATTGAAATGGATACCGCTGCGCCATGTCAGCCTCCAGCCCAACCGAGGCTAGCGCTTCTTCAGTCCGCCTGCGGCATTCCGTTATTGTCACCTTGTCATGAGTTCGTATGTACTCCATAAAGTGCTGCCCAATGGTGCGAAATGGTGTGAAGGAGCCTTGATAATCCTGGAAAATATAAGCTAATCTGCGGCCTCGGATGTGCTGCAGGCTTTTCAGCGACATAGACAGTAGTTCCTGATCATCCAGTAGAATCTTTCCTTCTGCATGCAGTGTGGGAGGCAGCAGTTGACCAGCGGCTTGGGACAGCAGGCTTTTCCCGCTACCACTCTGACCGACCAGTGCATACCACTCCCCTGGACGAATCGTCAGTGACACCTTATGCAGCAGCATTCGCGAGCTACTCTGTACGGTGACCTCTTGGAATGATAGCAATTGAAATGCCTCCTTTGGCTTGGAATGTATGTTACTCCTGTTCTGCAGTTTTTCTAACGTCATAGCGGTCTCGAAGCCAGTCGCCGAGCCAATTCGTGCACAGCACTACAATTACAATAGCCAGCCCTGGATACAGCATCAGCCCAGGCATTGATTGGAAATAAGGCCTGGAGTCGTTAAGCATACCTCCCCACTCTGGTATAGGCGGCTGCACGCCAAGGCCTATATAGGAGAAAGCTGAGATCAGCAGGATGACCTTGCCCAGATCGAGACTGGCCAGTACGAGTACCTGTCCAATGATATGCGGCAGCAAATGCTTGCGTATGATGGCATGTGGTGGCAATCCATTCGTGCGGGCAATGAGGATATAATCCTTGCGCGATTCGGCCATGACGATGCTGCGGACCACTCGGGCATAGCTGACCCATTTCACCATCACAATAGCGAGGATCAGGCTCTCCATCCCAGGACCTAACAGACCAGCCAGAATGATAGCCACAATCATATCCGGAAATGCCAGAAAGCCGTCTGCCAATCGCATGAATATACGGTCGATCCATCCGCCAAAATAGCCGGATAACAGGCCTACTGGAATCCCGACAACAAGGGCAGCAAACAGCGCCAAAAAGCTGTAGCCCAGCGTCTGTTGTCCGCCGAGCAACAGTCTTGTGAACACATCTCTACCCAGATGATCCGTTCCCAGCGGATGCTGCAGGCTCATGCCTTGCAGCCGATTGCCAAGATCCGTAAGCGTCGGGTCATGGCGAAGAAAGAATAATGCATGAATAATGGACATGAGCACGACAACTGTAAAGAGAGAGAGAAGAAGAAGCGGCCACTTTCTGCGGAAGCTTCGCCCTGAATTGTTGCTTAAGACCTTCATCCGTTCTGTTCCCTCTCCTTCCATCTTATCTCCGGATTCAGGTATCTGTAGGAGATATCCACTGCCGTATTTACCAAGAAGACGATTATCGCCATTACGAGAATGTAGCCCTGTATCATCGGATAGTCCCGTTGTCGGATGGAATCCACGACAAGCTTGCCGATCCCTGGATAGGCAAACAGTACCTCCACAACGACAATCCCGCCAATCAGGCTCCCGAGACTTATACCGAACACTGTTATGACTGGTGGCAAAGAGTGTCTAAAGGCATGTGCCCAGAATATCCTCCACTCGGATAATCCCCTTGAACGGGCAGCACGAATGAATTCCTGACCCAGCGCATCCAGCAGGCTGGACCGAAGTAGCCTCACATATACACCAGAGATCGCAAGTCCGAGTGTCAGAGAAGGCAGTACCAGTGATTCAAGGCCGTTCCTGCCCATCGTGGGAAGCCAGCTTAGACGGACTCCGAAGAGATCAATCAAGATGAGACCCAGCCAGAAACTCGGCACCGCTGCACCTACAATAGATAGCAGACGACTGAGCTGGTCAATCCAGCGATCGCGGTACAACGCAGACAACGACCCGAGCGGCAAAGAAATAATTAGCATCACCAGAAGAGATCCGATCGCCAGCTCCATGGTAGCAGGAAGCGAGCTGAGGATCATCTCCATGACCGGCTGCCCTGTCGCATAGGACGGTCCGAAGTCCAGACGAAGCATTCGTGAGAGCCAATCCCCATACTGCAGCAACAGCGGATCATTGAAGCCAAGCTCTTCCCTCACTTGTTCAATTTGCTCTTGGCTTACCGACAACTCGTCTACGTTGAGAATGGTAAGCACCGGATCGCCTGGAGCCAGACGTAGGAAAAGGAAGCCGATGAATGTAATCAAGAGTAAAAACAAGGCTACCTCCAGCAGCTTGCGGGCGATAATTTGTAGCATTTGGTTAGTTCACATCCAACTGATTCGTAATCATATAATATTCACTGCGACTGGTTACCCAGTTTTTCACTTTTTGTTCATTGTAGGCCACAATGGTTGCAGGGTGCAGCACAAAGGAATTGATGACATGCTCATGCACATAGCTGGCTGCCTGCTCGGCGAGCTTGGCTCGTTCTTGCGTGTCCACGGTCGTATTCAACTGATCAATGAACTCTGTCAACTCAGGCTCTTCTGCCCCACTGAAGTTCAGGGCTCCTGTTGGATGATAGGTAGCATTCAGATAATATCCTGCATCCCCGCGAGGAGCCGTCAGATTACTATAGGTTGCAAGATCCCAATCACGGTTGGAGGCCATATACTCCTCCGGTGTATCAATCTGTCTGATCTCCACCTCAATTCCGATTCGCTTGGCGTCAGATTGAAATACCTGAGCGATCAGTGGCAGATCTGCTCTAGAGCTATAGGTGAGCAACACGAGACGAAGCGGTACACCGTTCTTTTGCATGATACCGTTCTGCTGTGAGTAGCCAGCTTCTGCCAACTCCGCCACCGCTACCGACTGTCCTGTTGGATGGTTATCATACGTTGGTGCAAATGGAAGTGATGGCAGAAAAGGCCCTTGGGCTGCTTCTCCATACCCCAGCAGAATCGTATTCACAATCTCTTCCCGGTTAATCAGCGCATCCACAGCGCGTCGAACATGAATATCCTTCATCGCCTCACGCTCCATGTTCATTGTCATCTGGTGAACACGGAACGTGGCTGTTGATTCCACCTTCATTCCGGGCTTAGCGCGCAAGGACTCCAGACTCTCTACTTCTGGACGGTACACGATGTCCACCTGACCGGACTCCAGTGCCAGAGAACGCGCGTTGGCATCCTCATTGAATGCAAAAGTAACAGAATCCAGCTTGGCAGCCCCATCCCAGTAATCCTCATATCGCTCCAGTTCCAGCTTGCTACCTGGGGCGAAGGAGATTAACCGGAATGGTCCCGTGCCCACTGGCTTGTTCACAAAATCCTGCTCACTAACATCAATCACGGATACATTCGGATTGACAAGCTCCGATATAAATTCGGGGAACTGCTGAGTGGTTGTGATCTGTAGTGTACTTCCCTCAGCCTCGATCTTATCAATCTTGAGCGCATTTCTAATTGCAATGCTCTCCTTGACCGCTCGCTCAATTGAAGCCTTAACTGACTCTGCATCCATCTTCTTTCCATTGTGGAAGGTCACGTTCTCGCGCAGGTGAAGCGTCCAGTGCTTCCCGTCTTTACCCTCCCAGGACTCCGCTAGCCACGGTACCACCGTCAGTTGTTCTTCATCCAGCTTGACCAACGTCTCCGTAATACCTGCCCGAAGTGGGACATAACTGGAATCTACATGCGGGTCCAATGAACGTGTCGAGAAGTTATACAGGAAGCTAATATGCTTATTCTGGTCGCTAGCTGTCTCTACAGAGGACGTATTTGCACAAGCATTTAGAAATAGAAGTGCAAGTACGTTTGCCAGAACTATGGCACACTTGGCTCCACTTCTAAAGCCGAAGCGCCTCCTTCGATTATGTACTCTAATCTGTGATATCGTATGATCATTTGTCTTTACTCCGGCTTCGTGATTCATATTCCGCTCCTAAATTTCTAATAATAATATTTATCGTAAAAATTACTAATTAACAGTGTATTGAATTTTTGCTTTTCTGTAAAGATCAATTTTATAAAGAGGATGAAATTCAGGAACGACACATTTCATGAATCAGTGGTTTCCTGAGGCGTACCTTGGGCATTGTGCGGAGTAAGCGTTGATCGCACTTTGTTCACACCTTGGAGCCCGGCGCCTGTTGCAGCCAACCCTTCACTGTAGGTATAGACTGCATTACTACCGAGATAACTACCGGACAAGTGCTGCTGCACCAGCTCTTGTCCGATCTCTGGCGTAACCTCTCTGTACCAGATTCCCTCGGGGTAGGCAATCACTACACAGGCATCATTACAGCGTCCATTGCAGCGAGTACGAGTTGTATGCATCGTCTGCTCGGCCCCCTGTCTTACAATCTCCGCCCTAATCTCGTCTGTCACTTCATCAGCTCCGGCTCGCATGCAGCTTGCCCCGTTACAGATGAACAAATGACAGCGAGTCCCTTCAAGATTCCAGGTAGCCATTGGCGTCACTCCTTTTTTCCTTGTTGATGGAATGCCCTGACACATCCGAGTCTTCAGTTGCTCGCACCGCAATAGGGGCATGCCTCACTTCATGCTACTGCAGCTGTGGATCGCCAGAATCATCAGCATCACTGAACCAAGGCAACGGGTTCTCGAACCTGCTCCAGTCTCCTGCTAGCTCATCCTCTCGAACGAGGCATTGATCCAACTCTGCCTCCAGCTCGGCTTGCTCCATATCCATGCCAATCATGACCAGCTCCGTTAGCCGATCACCCCAATC
Source organism: Paenibacillus massiliensis 2301065 = DSM 16942 (assembly GCF_000377505.1). Lineage (GTDB taxonomy): Bacteria > Bacillota > Bacilli > Paenibacillales > Paenibacillaceae > Paenibacillus > Paenibacillus massiliensis. The sequence continues at coordinate 484,212 of NZ_KB898187.1, forward strand.
GCTATCCCATCGAACTGCTACCTCTGGCTCGTATTGCAAAATCTCCTGTTGCTGAGCAGCTGGTAGAGCAGCAACCCAATATCCTGCAGGCCCAAACTGAATGGAAGGACCGGCCTGGCTGAGACTTGCAGCTACATCCTCCTTCGCAGCAACCCATACGAGTCCTTTGGCTCGCACCACTTCCTCAGGCCAATGATTCATGAAGTCTGCCAGCCTGGACGGGTGAAATGGTCTTCGACGCCGATACACAAAGGAGCGAATTCCGTATTCCTCTGTCTCCGGTGTATGCGACTCCTGCTCTAGCTCCTGAATCCAGCCCGCAGACATGCTGGCCTTCTCGAAGTCGAACAACCCCGTGTTCAGAACTTCAGAAGGGTTCACTTGCCCGTTCACAGTACGGATGATTTTGGCGCCTGGCTGCAATTTCCGGAGAATTCCCTCGAGTCTGTTGAGCTCGTTCTCCTCTACGAGATCACATTTATTCAATAACAACACATCACAGGTCTCAATTTGATCGATTAGCAGATCAACAACTTCGCGGGTATCCTCCAAGCCTGCGGCCTGGTCACGATCCAGCAAGCTCTGACCAGAAGCAAAATCATGCCAGAAGCGATAGGCGTCCACTACCGTTACCATGCAGTCCAATCTGGCCAGCCGCGTAAGATCAACACCGGTCTGCTCATCGGCATAGGTAAAGGTCTGAGCCACCGGAATGGGTTCGCTGATGCCTGTCGATTCAATCAGGATGTAATCAAAACGCCCTTCATTCGCCAATCGTTCAATCTCCTGCATTAGATCATCACGCAGCGTACAGCAGATGCATCCGTTGGACAGCTCTACCAGCTTCTCCTCTGTACGCGAGAGCGTTGCCTCTCCTTTGACCAGAGCAGCATCGACATTGATCTCGCTCATATCATTAACGATTACGGCTACCTTAAGGCCTTTGCGATTATTCAGCACATGGTTAAGTACGGTTGTCTTGCCTGAGCCCAGATAGCCACTTAGTACAGTTACAGGAATTCGTTGATTTGTCATCTGATTCTACTCCTTTTATTGGGGAATTATGTTAGCTACTTATGATTCGACTCGTACTCATTTTTGTTAATTAGTAATTATTACGATTAACAAACATTAATATATAGCCCTTCCAGCGCTGTGTCAAGCAGATTTCCAACGAAACAAATGATATTTCAAAAGATTATACGAGCGGACAAAGCTTATATTGAGGCATAACTTATGACACAACGAGGAGAATTTATTAGAAAAATGCATGACATAAATGACAAAAAAGCGGGAGGCACCATGCGCCTAACCCGCTTGTGAATGTGTTACTTTATCTACATCTTACTACTAAAATTCAACCTGATATGATCAACAGCTTCCAACGTGGCCTCTATCTATCTTTCTTTCTATCTTTTCTATCTATTTCTCTATCGTCGATACGTGTGATTAACTTCAGCCATTACCAGGCTTCCGCCAATTGCTGCGATACATCAGGTACAGGAAGTAAGGTGCACCAATCAGTGCAATCAGCAAGCCTGAGGGCACCTCTGTGGGAGCCATGACTGTTCGCCCGACTGTATCTGCCAATACAAGCAGTACAGCTCCCAGTAATGCCGACAACACGATGGAATGACGCACATGATGTCCGATCAATACGCGCACGATGTGTGGTGCAATCAGACCGATGAAGCCAATCGTTCCCACACAAGCCACAGCACCTCCAGCCAGTAATACTCCCGCCAGCATTGCCCATAGGCGGGTATGGCGAACAGAAAGTCCCAGTCCCGTCGACGTATGGTCATCAAAGACGAGCAGATCAAAGCGGCGGGCCAGCAACCATGCACCTGGAAGTAGTACCGCCAGGAAAATTCCAATCGTCCAGACCTGCTCCCAGCTCCGTGCATATGTGCTTCCCGTTAGCCAGACATACGCCGTACTGCCATACAGGGAGCCGCGAACGATCAAGGCTTGAATTCCCGCGCCGGCCATTGCCGAGACCGCGATCCCCAACAGGATGATAACCGACGGACTGAGTGCCTTATTCCATGACAGGAAGAAAATAATGAACGCTGCCGCACCTGCTCCAATGATGGCTGCAATCGGCAGGAGGACAATAGGAATCTGTGGAAACGCAATCAGCACTGCCAATGCTCCAAGACCCGCTCCCGACGATACCCCTAGCACAGATGCATCCGCCATCGGATTGCGGACGGCCATCTGAATCAGCACGCCACTGACAGCCAGTGCAGCTCCTGCTCCAGCAGCAACGAGCGTGCGTGGAATCCGTAGCTGAAGCATGGCAGAATGAAGTCCTTCTCCTTGCCCGATCAGTGTATAGAACCAATCGGTGAACGGAATCTTCGTTCCTCCGAACATCGTACTGAGCAGAAGCAGCAACAGGGTACCTGTTCCAAGCGCCCATGCGAGACCGACATAGCGAACACGTCTGGAGCGGCCTCCGACACTCATCGAGGTCTGATGATTCCCACCAGCAGCGAGCTTCATACGAGACAATACAAGCCAGATTAGCCAAGGGGCACCAATCAGTGCCATCATGGCACCTGTCGGCATCTCCATACTTCCATTGCGAATCATCCGTGCCAGGACGTCTGCTGCGGTCAGCAGCACCGCGCCCCATAAGAACGTACCTGGTATCAGCAGTCGGTGAGACCTGAGACCACTGAGCCTTACCAGATGGGGGGCCACCAGACCGACGAACCCTATCGGACCAATGACACTAACGATTATGGCAGCCAGTATTACGGAGAGCAGTAGACCGATCCCCCGTGTCAGATTCACACGCTGACCAAGCGAGGAGGAAGTCGCTTCATCCAAGTCGAGTACATCAAACTGTCTAGAAAGCAACCAGACAAGAACGGCTACTCCCACAACCCATGGCCATGCATACGCTACACCGCTCCAATCATTCTGGATCAACGTGCCTCCACCCCACAGGAACAATCCCTGCGTCTCAAATGCAAAGAAAATATGTAGCGCACTAGTGAACGAGCCCAGCACCATCGAGACGATCAGGCCGGACAGAGCAAGTCTTACTGGCGTTGCGGAGCGGCCTCCGCTCATGACATAAGCCATGCCGGCTGCCAAGAGTCCTCCCCCCGCAGCGAACAGGAATGGGGAATGCTGCAACAGGCTTGGGAACATCACCGTACCTAAAATAACACTAAAATACGCACCTGCATTGATCCCCAATGTATCCGAGGCTGCGAGTGGGTTCTTGGTTATCGTCTGCAGTAAAGCTCCAGCGACCCCAAGAGCTCCTCCTGCCAGTAAGCCAATGACGGTACGGGGCATGCGCAAATCCCAAATCATGTTATGCTCCAGTGACTGTTGACGGTGAGCTAAGGCATCCCATACTGTAGCTAAGGGAATAGCTGCCTCACCGTAACAGAGACTGATGAAAAAAATCAGCAAGAGGGCGAGAATCCCGCCCCCAAAAATACTTGTCATTCGCCAACCATGCTGTGATGAATGCTCTGCTGTACCGCCGGTCATTTGGTCAGCTCACCAACTACCTGATCTACCAGAACTTTGGATGAAATCGGCCCACCGAAGGTCCACGAGGTACCATCTAGCGCATAGAGGCGGTTTTCTTTTACAAAATTCAGTTCCTTCCAGACAGAGTTATCCTTCATCGCTTTCCCGAACACATCATCATCCTTCTGTGTTATATAGATGAAGTTACTGTCCTGTACTGCTGGCAATGCCTCAATACCCTTCGTATCAAAGCCGTACGCCTCATGCTTCTCGGCTTTCCAGTCGTTAATCATCCCGATCTTGGCCAGTGTACCAGCGACTACGGAATTATCCGCGAAGAGACGCAGTGTCGCTGCATTTTGCACGGTGAACGCCTGTGTTAATACATAATGAAGATCAGATTTTCCTGCATCAGCAAGCTTTTGCTTGGCTTCAATATAATGCTGATCCAGATCACTGATCACCTTCGCAGCCTCATCTGTCTTCCCTACAGCCTTGGCGATTTCATTGAAGACATCAACCATACGGTCATAACTGTATCCGTCACCCTCATAGAAATTGAATTCCATAGTCGGCGCGATTGCCTTCAATTGCTCGTAGATTGCAGCATTGTTGTCTGAGTTGGACAGAATCAAATCAGGCTTGAGCGCAGCAATGGCCTCCAGATTCGGCTCCCAGCGCATACCGACATCCGTTACACTACTATCCAGAGCCGCCTCTGGGGAAACCCACAGCTTGTAATTCTCATTGTCGGCACTACCAACAGGCTGCACACCCAATGCGACCAAGTCCTCTGTGAGCGTCCACTCCAGTGCAACCACGCGAACAGCAGGCTTATCTAGCGTAAGCTCACCGTATTTGTGCTTAACTGTGATAGGTCCTTCAGCAGCTGTCGTAGTATTAGACCCTTCATTATTGGTGGTATCGGTACTTCCATTCCCACCTGCTGCTCCACACCCTGCCAGCACCACGACCAGTGCGATTAATGTGATCCATGAACTCCAGATTTTCTTCATATTCTCCTAATCTCCTTGCTTCATATAGAATTTTCGCGCACAAATGATAATGATTATCACTGGATAATTATCAGTTACAATGAATCTCTTGTCAACTACTGAGAAGCTTAAATAGAACAAGAAAAAGCAGCCTACACAGTAATAACTACTGGAAGCTGCCCCTGACCATCGTGGATATTTCTTATATGAACGTACAAACGCTATATTGATTCTATGCAAGCCATCATTCAGGTTGGACACATTAGATTATAATTCGTACATATTTCAATCCGATGTACAAAGTCCAATTGGTATTCCACTCCGAATCCATTGGTTATCTATCTAGTCCAAAGCCCTGCTTCTTCACCATATGATGCACGTGTGGATAGTACAGGCGTGTATAGTAGGCAGAAATGGTATTAGACCAGTTGCGTCCCTTCTCTGCCCCGCGTTCTGTCAGATACTGACCATACTGTTCATTGAATTGATCAATCCATGGGGCGAGGTCATGATTATAAGTCTCTTCATGATAGAAAGTCTCCTTGGGGAGACGAGGCTTCAAGCCTGAGCTATCTGCTGGATGACCCACTACAAGTCCGCAGACAGGGACTACATATTGAGGCAGTCCGAGCAGCTCAATCAGTTCGATCGGATTACGCCGCGCTCCGCCAATCGGAACGATGCCAAGCCCCATCGACTCGGCAGCTGCGATCGCAAAGCCCAGAGCAATCCCTACATCGGTCGCGCCCACAATGGTCGATTCTACGCTGTCCGTAATGATAATCTCTTCTCCTACCATCTCCATGGCCACCCGCGCCTTGTTGAAGTCCATGCAGAACAGCAGAAATACAGGTGCGTCTGCAATCCATTTCTGATTACCTGCGAGCTCTGCAATCTTCGCCTTACGCTCAGCGTCTTGGACACCAATGACCGTGACCTGTTGACCATGAATAGATGTTGGGGCTGCCTGGGCAGCAGCAATAATGGCATCCAGCTGCTCCTGAGTGACAGGCTCATTCGTATACGAGCGAATGGAACGATGATCCTTCAGCGTATTAATGACTTCATTCATATGATTCTCTCCTTTTATCCATTACCTTTAACTAGCCCGTTGTACAATGCATCAAATGTGACAGGAATCCAGTCAGAAGTCACTGAATCTGCTACACCTGCAGCACCTACAGCAATTGCAATATATAACAGAATACCTTATATCCTCGTAAGTTAAAAGTTCTACATCTTCAGGACGCATGAAATCCACTGCCTCTCTTTATGAAAAAAAGACTGATTCCCGCAGGACCCGCCTTTCCTGGGGAACAGCCTTAGTTTCTTGTATTGCATCAGAGATTCTTGCGATGCCAAATCACATTCTAATTTAGCGATGGTTGACTACACGCTCAATGTGGATGGTCAAATACAGCATTTCTTCGTTGGTCAGCTCACGTTGGTACGTCTTGTGAATATACACCTTGATCCGTTCCACACAGGCGAATGCTTCCTTATATTGCTCCTTTACCATCCCAAACAGTGCATTGTCTGTGCTGGTGGCATCTGTTCCGTTGATCAGACGCTGGGCGAAAAATTTCAAATGTGTAATGAATCGAAAATATACGAGCGAATCTTCATCATATTCAAATGCAAAATGCTTGCGGACGATGCTGAGCACATCATGCATAACCTTGGTAATATCAACCATATTGCCCATGTTCTCGTTCAGCTCGGCATTTACCAGATGAAGAGCAATCTGGGCCGCTTCGTCCTCCGAGAGCACTACACCCAGATCCTGACGCAGTATTTGAAGAGCCTTTAGCCCAACCTCAAATTCTTCTTTATAGAAGCGTTTGACCTCCCATAACAGCGGATTCTTGAGGTCCATCCCCTTAAAAGCGCGCTTGATCGCAAAGCTGATATGATCCGTAAGGGTGACATAGATACTATCATGCAAAATTTTACCCAACTGGAGCTTGGCGTAATTAATAATTTTCTCCGACGCCTCCATGTGCTCCATTGGTATTTCGGCAAGCAAGGCCTGCAGCTTCTCTGACAGTCCCTTATTGTCCAGCGTGAACATCTTCTCAATCTTGTCATTATCGACATGATCACCGGCCTTCTTTTGGAAAGCAATCCCCTTTCCCATGATGACCGATTCCTTATGATGTTCATTCATGACGATGATTACATTATTGTTCAGTATTCGCTCTATTCTCATCTGAATCGTCCTTTGCCTGTAAGAGAATCTCTCCATTCGTAGCGATGACTTGCTGATACCAGTAGAAGCTCTTCTTCTTCATGCGGCGGAGCGTTCCACGTCCTTCATTGTCTTTATCTACATAGATGAAGCCATAGCGTTTATTCATTTCCCCTGTGCCAGCACTGACAATATCAATCGGCCCCCACCAGGTATACCCCATAATCTCACATCCATCTAGCATGGCCTGATGAAGCTCGATCAAATGTTCATTGAGATATTGGATACGACTGTCATCCACAATCGTTCCGTCCTCACGAAGCTCGTCCCGATCTCCAAATCCGTTCTCTACGATGAAGATTGGCTTCTCGTACCGATCATAGATCTCATTACATACATAACGTAGCCCTTTTGGATCAATGGGCCAGCCCCATGAGGTCTTTCGCAGATGCGGGTTATCCAGCCCCATAATACCACCAGTGTTCCCCAAAATCGGCATGCCTGCCTTATGCGTCGTACTGCGATAGTAGCTAAATCCAATATAATCAGCAGGATAGGCCTTGATCAATGCCAAGTCTGTTGGCTCCATGACCAGCTTGATATCATGCTCTCTGAAGATTCGCTCCGCATACTTGGGATACGCGCCGCGCAGCAGCACGTCCGAGTAGAATAACGAACGGCGCCGTAGCTCGTAGCTCTCAAATACGTCATCAGGATTACAGGAATTCGGATAGATAATGCTCAACGAGAGCATACAACCCATCTGTGCACCAGGAATGATGTCATGCAATAGCTTGGTAGCTGCCGCGCTAGCCACGAACAGGTGGTGACTGGCTTGGTATATGTCCTGCAGCTTGTGCTCCGGGTTGCGCAGCTCAATGCCGCCTGCGGCCAGGGGTATCGTATGCATATGGTTAATTTCATTGAAGCCCATCCAGTATTTTACCTTGTGCCCGTAACGTCTGAAGATGACCTCGCAGTAGCGAGTAAAAAAGGCAACAAGCTTCCGGTTCGTCCATCCTCCATATTCCCGCACCAGGTGGAGCGGCGTCTCAAAGTGGGAGATTGTAATGACTGGCTCGATCCCATAATGGAGCAGTTCATCAAATAATTGATCATAGAACTGCAAACCGGCTTCATTAGGCTCCTCCTCATCCCCCTTCGGGAAAATCCGGGACCAGGCTATCGAGGTGCGCAGACATTTGAAGCCCATTTCTGCAAAGAGTGCAATATCCTCCTTATAATGATGATAGAAGTCAATGGCCTCATGACTTGGATAGTACACACCTGAATCAATTTCCTCATCCAGCACGCCATTTACGATTCCATGTCGCAAGGCATCATTAATAGATGGGCCTCTGCCGCCTTCCTTCCAAGCTCCTTCTGCCTGGTTGGCGGCTATGGCGCCGCCCCATAGAAAATGCTTGGGAAATGCTGTATTTGAAATCATGTCTTCTCCCTCGTTTCTATAACTGTCGTGATTATAGTAGTCGTAATAATAGGGGCCGTGATGGTGGCCGTGATTCTATGAACACACTAGTCCGTGTACCTTCTCTACAATTCCTCACCATTGCTCTTAATGACATTTTTATACCAGTAATAGCTTTCTTTCTTGATACGGCGCAGCTCTTTAGCGTCCAATTCATCCCGGTCCACATACACAAAACCATAACGCTTCTGATATCCATTCAGCCAACTCAGCAGATCTGTGAAAGACCATGCGCAATAGCCTAGAACATCTACTCCATCCGAGATCGCATCCTGAATAGCAGCTAGATGGCTGCGAAGATAAGCGATACGATAGTCGTCACGGATGAGCTCTCCCTCCTCCAGCTTGTCGAACTCGCCTAGTCCGTTCTCGGTGATCAGTACTGGCAGCTGATAACGGTTCATGATGCGACGCATGCCAATGCGCATTCCTTGTGGATCAATGTCCCAGTCCCAATTGGTAGTCTCCACAAAGGGATTGGCCGCAGTCTTGTACAGTCCTGGAATACCGGAATGCTTGGTGGAGCCCTTCGCACCAGATGTATTCTTAAGCCCAAGCTCAAGCTCGTTATGCAATCCATAATGCTCTACCGTCGTTGTGCGGTAGTAGTTGACGCCCATGAAATCAGGCTTGGCGGATGCCAGCAGCTCAAAGTCCCCAGACTGGACTGTCGGTGTCAATCCATTCTCCTCCAGATATCTCCAGGCCGAAGTAGGATAACGTCCCCAGGCGTATATGTCCATCCAGAAGTAATTGTTCAAGTCCTCACTGTTCTCATAAGCCAATACATTCGCCGGATCAGAATTGATGGGATAATACGGCTTGTATGCAAAGCTTGGGCCGATCAACCCGTCAGGAACCCACGAACGGAAGGAGCGAATGACGGTGGCATTAGCCAGATTCGCAATATGGTTGACTTCATACATGCGCTTGCGATCACGTACGCCCGGTGGATGAAGTGCCGTCTCATAGCCGTAGCTTACAAAATAGTTCTGTTCATTCAAGGATACCCAGTACTTTACCCGGTCCCCGTAGCGGCGGAACAGCGTCACTGCATAGTGATCAAAATCCTCGATAATTCGGCGCGACTCCCATCCGCCGTACTCATCCATCAGAGCCTGCGGCAGATCCCAATGATACAGGGTCAAAATGGGTTCAATGCCGTGGGCAAGCAGTTCATTGATCAGGTCATCATAGAAGGCCAGCCCCTGCTCGTTCACTTCTCCCCGTCCAGTTGGATAAATACGGCTCCAGGCAACGGAGAATCGGTATGCCTTCAGGCCTTGCTCAGCCATCAGTGCAATGTCTTCCTTATAGCGATGGTAGTGATCGACGGCTATATCCCCATTCGACCCCTGGTATGTCGTTCCTTCCTGCTTGGTGAAAGTGTCCCATACGGAAGGTCCCTTTCCATCTATATCCCAAGCCCCTTCAATCTGGTAAGCGGCCGATGCCGCTCCCCACAGAAAACCGTCCGGAAACGGTGATTTTTGGCGATGCTCCACAGTCTCAACCTCCATTTTTTAGTTTGTTATTATTCATGCAGCTTCAGCAGTGGCTCACGATACAAGACCTGGCGCTTGGCTGTCGTCTCTACACGGTGAAAAGTATTCAGATTCGTCACAATAACAGGCGTCGTCAGCTCAAGACCTGCTTGGCGAATCGCTTCCAGATCGAACTCCATCAGGAGTTCTCCTTCGCGAACCTGCTGCTGCTCCGTTACTTTTAGCTCGAACGGTGCTCCTTTGAGCTTAACGGTATTCAGTCCGACATGAATCAGGATTTCGAAGCCATCGTCTGCTGTAATGCCAATGGCATGCTTGCTCTTGGCTATGGATGTCACGGTTCCCGCGACCGGAGCATAGACTTTTCCTTCCTCTGGTAATATAGCTACCCCGTCCCCCATAGCACCGGAAGAGAATACCGGATCAGAGACTTCTTGAAGGGGAATGACCTGACCGCTAACAGGAGCAGATACACCTGTTTCTTGAGTGTCTGCTGCTGGAGTGGAAGAGGCTTGCTGTTGCACGGTCTCTGCCTTGCTCCTACCAGACGGTGCTACCTCTACTTGCTCCTCAAAGCCGAATATATAAGTCAGTACAGCCGTAATGACGAAGGCCGCGGTGATCCCAATCAGAAAATAGACAAAGGTATCGGTTGCAAAGGCAGGCAATGTCGTAACAGCTGGAAATACATAGGCAAGTACAGTGGAGTGGAACGCACCGATAAACGCACCACCGATCACACCCCCTATAATCTGGGCAATTAACGGGCGTTTCAGCTTCACTGAAATTCCGTACACAATCGGTTCCGTTACACCAGCCAGAATGGACGGCATCAAAGCGGATAAGGCATAGGCTTTCAGCTTCTTGTCCTTGGCCTTCAGGAACACTCCTAGCGCGGCACCGGAGGAAGCAAAGGTAGCTGCTGCGGAGGGCGGCTTGATCGTATCGAACCCATGCAGACTAAGGTTGTTCAGCATCGCCGGGACGATCCCCCAATGAAGTCCGAACATGACAAGCAGTGTCCAGCCCCCACCGATCAGAGCTCCCATGATGAGCCCGTTGGAGCTGCTGAGATAATTAATTCCTGATGCAATCCCATTTCCAAGATAGACACCCACCGGACCGACTGCAGCGGCGGCCAGTGGCACCATAATCATCAGGGATAGCAGCGGTACGGCGAACATCTGGATATTGGCGGGAATGATTTTTTTAAGATAACGTTCTAGGTAGGAAAATACCCAAATTGTCAGCATCGCCGGAATCAATGTACCTGTATAAGACATCAGTACGACTGGAATGCCGATAAAGCTGGTGACATCTCCGATGCTCTTCATCAGTCCTGTAAAATTCGGCTCAAGCAAGGCGCCCATGATGGTCAGGGACACGAACATATTCGCTCCGAAGTGCCTTGCCGTCGAGATGGCCAACAGCAGCGGCAGAAAATAAAATACGCTATTTCCAGCAGCTGCCAGAATCTTGTAAGTGCTGCTGTCCTGAGACAGCACCTCAAGCGTCGTGCTTAGAATCACCAGGACAGCCTTCAGCATCCCCGCCCCGGCTAAGGCCGGTACGATTGGCGTCATGATCCCGGACATCGTGTTGAAGAAGCGTGTGATCAGATTGCCGGATTTTTCACCTTTGGCCTCTTCCTTCGCCTCTCCTGCTGCCTTGATGTCATGCTGTGCAATGATCTCTTTGTATACAGCATGAACATCATTGCCGATGACCACCTGATACTGCCCGTTTCCTTGCACCACCGTTATTACTCCATCCAACTGCTCAAGCTGCTGCTTGTCCGCCTTTGCGAAATCCTTTAGCTTAAAGCGAAGCCTCGTCATGCAGTGATACAGTTCAACGACGTTCTCCTCGCCACCTACATGCTCTACAATACGATTGGAGAGCTCTGTAAATTTGCCCATTGTTTAATCCCCCTTAGCTGTGTCATGTGGTCTTGCGGGACGTGATCAGCAACAAAAAAAGACCTAAATCGTAAGAAGCGGCAGAATACATACGTATCCCATGCTCTACAATTTAGGTCTTGCCTGCTTTACCAGTAACAATCCCGTATTCGGTTAAGTACTTACCTCAACAAATTAGCATAGAAGATTTTTGATGTCAACGCTTACTTTTATACTCTTTTATTTCGGGTCTTGTAGAAACCGATAACGTTGGGATAAGATAGCTTTACATTTTTAGACTGCAAGGGGGCACATGGAGAGCGTTAGACTCCCCACAACACTATGAAAATCATCTCATTTTTCTTACAGCTTGCTCTACTCACTGCATTTTACGGTGCAGGGCTACTGCTTCAGACGCTCACTGGACTCCCGATTCCTGGCAGCATATTCGGGCTGTTGCTGTTGTTTGCAGCACTCAAACTACACATCGTTCCAGAGAATTGGGTCATGCATGGAGCTACATTTCTGCAGAAATACATTCCTCTCTTTCTGGTGCCTGCTACCGTCGGGGTCATAAACTACTTCCATGTGTTCACTGGTGGTGGACAGTGGCTAATCTGCATTGTGATATTCAGTACGCTGCTGACCATGGTTCTCTCGGGCAAAGCCACACAGTGGATCGCCAAGCTAACGTCAAATCCCGAGGAGGCTGCCACATGCTCGAAATCCTTCTCGAAGCAGCCATAGTTATAGCTATTGTGGTGATGTTCTCTGTACTGAACGCACTGTACCGGAAGCTCAAGTGGGCGATTCTCGTACCCAGCTTGACCTGCTGTGCGCTGATAATCATCCTCCTGCTGGGAATGGACATCTCTTATGACGTGTTCATGAGAGGTGGACAGTGGCTGAATTATTGTCTCGGTCCAGCTGTCGTAGCGTTAGCCTATCCCATGTACAAGCAGCTAGATCTTTTACTGAAGGAATGGCGGGCTGTACTTGGAGGAACCGCTGTCGGAATCATGACTGGCATGGTTAGCGGTATCGGGTTGGCTTTATGGATGGGCTATCCCACGGAGTTGATCATCTCACTACTGCCCAAGTCGATCACGACACCTGTGGCGATGGGGATTGCCGGAGGATTAGGCGGAAATGCATCTATTACCTCGGTATTTGTAATGATCGCCGGATTTACTGGGGTTGTACTGGGACCCGCTGTCTTCAGATGCTCTCGAATTACCAGTGGTATTGCCCAGGGCATCGGATTAGGAGCTGCTTCACACGCGCTTGGGACGAGCAAGGCGGCAGAAATCGGTCCTGTCGTGGTCTCTACCAGTACAGTGGCGCTTACGCTCAGTGCAGTGTTCGGCTCAATGTTGGCTCCGCTAATCGTATGGGTGCTATTATGATCTGCTTCTTCACCATATGATGCATAGCTCAATCAATTCGACCGGATTCCGCCGTGCTCCCTCAATCGGAACGATACCGAGTCTCATCGATTCGGCTGCAGCGATCTCAAAGCCCAGTGCAATCCTACATCTGTCACCCTCCACAATCGTCGATTCTGCGCTGTGCGAAATGGCAATCTCTTCTCCTGCCATTTCCATAGCTATCCGTACCTTGTTGAAATCCATGCAGAACAGCAAAAAAGTTCTCACTAAAGAAGCCAGAACTGAAAGCGGAAATTCTGCATGGCACGATATTATCGCTTCTACTTCACCTCTTTTTTCACAGGCCATTTCGTGTCAGAGCTTTTGAGAATAAGTTCTCCTTTGGGTAGACCAGGTCCACCGTAAATGGTTATTAAATACGTGCCTGAGGGAACAAGTGGATTACTATCATTATTTGCGATTTCTACCGTTTTACCTACTGCAACGGTCTCATTAAAAATAACCCTTTTCTTGCTGATGTGCTGTACCTCAACTCTATAGGGTGCTGCTCCTGTATTTTTTGCATACAATTTTATATTTGGATAACCAGCTGTCACAGAAAAGGTATTCGTAGGGTCCATTGCATTCCCCTTCAAATCCCAAGTTAGTGAATCCTTGATTAAAGGGCTAGCTTCAATGATTTCATTTCCTTCTTCAGATGCTGAAACATCATATGCCGAAACAGCACTATACACTCCAGCAATAAGTGAAACAGACAATACAGTTGCGCCCATAATCTTCGTAACTTTATTTGTCATTGATTTAAGTTCCTTTCCGTTTAATTCTTATATTCTAGCATAGTTAAATTCAACCGTCCAAATTAGTAATATTATTACAACAAACTATTTAGGAGCATCCTATATTCAGCATATAAACCAGCTTTACCTAACACGACTATAGGAAATAAAAGGACTCCTGCCACCATAAAAAACATTTATAAGATACAAAAAGAGCGTACCCGAGCAGACTGCCCAAGTACGCCAAGTACGGAGTATTACACAATGGCAATAAAGTCAAAGCTATATTAACCAGATTCCAATCGTGCTGGATTGAAATACGGATAATACCGAACTACAAATCTAACTTCATAGAATTAATAGGAGACCGCAGCGGCCAGATCACTTTGCAGTAGCGGCAAGCGGTGCATGCTGCGCACGAACCGTACCGTCTTCGTCTCCGAATACATGACCACGGAATGCGTCTCGGCCTGATTGCGCGGCAGGTACTTCACACCTGGCAGGAAGTCGCCAGGAGTTACTCCCGTGGCTACGAACAGCACGCCCTGGCCACCGACCATCGCATCCATACTCAGCAATGCATCCGGGTGCTGCAAGCCCATCCGAATGCAGCGGGCCACATCCTCATCGCTTTCAGGAAGCAAGCGCCCCTGAATTTCACCACCCATGCATTTCAGTGCAGCTGCCGCCAGAACCCCTTCAGGGGCACCGCCGGACCCCACATACATATCCACACCGCTATCTGTGCAGGTTTCAATCGCCGCCATAACATCCCCATGACCGAGCAATTTGATACGTACGCCTGCTTTACGCAGGACACTGATCAGATGCTCGTGACGGGTACGGTCCAGGATGGAGACTGTGAGGTCAGACAGGGACTTATCCAGAATACGTGATGCCTTAATCAAGGTGTCCTCCATGGAATCATCCAATGAGAGCTTGCCGGCCAGCTCCGGTCCCACAGCCAGCTTCTGCATATAGATATCAGGAGCGTGCAGCAAGCTGCCCGCTGGAGCAGCGGCAATGACGGACAGGGCATTATTCAGCCCGTTAGCCACCGTCTCTGTGCCTTCCAATGGATCCACAGCAATATCAATTTTGGGCCCCTTCCGGTTACCTACCTTTTCACCGATATACAGCATGGGGGCTTCATCCATCTCGCCTTCGCCAATGACGACGGTGCCGTCCATGGATACTGAATTAAAATGAGTTCGAATGGCTACGGTAGCGGCATCATCTGCACTATGCTTGTCACCGCGACCTGTCCATCTGGCGGATTCCAAAGCAGCCGCTTCTGTAATACGTACCAACTCCAAGGCCAATTGACTTTCCATAACCATCATCCCTCCATATATATGCTTCTTGTTGAATTTGTAAGCAAGCGATAACTAGCGTTACAGCTCTTTAGTAATAAGACCCGCCGTCTCTTCAATCGCCTTATCCGTCACGTCAATAACCGGGCAACCCAGCTCGGCGAACAGCTTCATAGCATAATCAATTTCCTCCTGAATACGCTCCAGTGTGGCGTACTGCACATTATGCGGCAGTCCCATGACCTTCAAGCGTTCACTGCGAATCTTCAACAGATCCTCTGGCTTGATCGTTAAGCCGAATATTTTACCAGGCAATGCTTCCCATAGCTGCGCAGGTGGCGTCAGCTCTGGAACGAGCGGGAAGTTCACTGTCTTGAAGCCCTTGTGTGCTAAAAACATCGAGAGTGGCGTCTTGGATATGCGCGAGACACCCAGCAATATGATATCCGCTCTTTGTATTGCGCTTACATCCTTGCCATCGTCGTATTGTACTGCGAAGTCAATCGCTTCCACTCGCCGAAAATACGTATCATCCAGTCGATGGAGCAGACCCGGCTTCTCCTTGGGATCATTGTTGAAGGTATCAGCCATCGCTTGCATCATCGGACCCATCACATCCACAGCCCGCACATTCAATCTGACCGCTTCCTCCTTGATGAGCTCTCGCAGCTCCGGCTGGACCAGTGTATAGGCCACAAATCCACCACGCCTTGCGACCTCCTCCATCATCTGGGTCAGTTCCTCTTCATCTCTTACATTCATATATCGTTTGATCTCTGTGTTCGGCAGCTCGAACTGTCTCATCGTAGCCAGCACTACCGCCTCGGCTGTCTCGCCAATCGAGTCTGAGCATACCGCTATAAAATGACTTGAAGACTGAACCATCCCATTCCTCCCACTATTCCTCTGCTACCATATCCAGCAACATTTTAATGATATTCGTCTTGGTAATGCGACCTACAACCTTCCATTGCTCCCCTGGCGAGTCCGACTCTACCGGAATGACGACTGGAAGACTGTCAATCTGATGAGAAATAATCTTGCGAGCTGCGTCCATAATGGTGTCTTCCGGAGATACTGTGACCACATTCGGTTGCCTGGTCATAATCATACTCACCGGAATCGCACCTGCTGTAGGATTGCCGAGTGTGACCTTAAGAAAATCCTTCCGCGAGGCTACACCTGCCAGATGTCCGTGCTCATCGGTAACGATCAGATTCCCGACATTAGCCAGAAAAAGAGATACTACAGCATCCTGAATCGTCGTCGTCTCCCGGACAATCACGGGTACGCTATGAATGTCTCCTACCTTCATTTGCAGAAGTCGGAATTTCTCATCCCGGTTCTGTGTACCACGCTTGCCGAGAAAGTAGCCTACCTTGGGCTTGGCATCAATATAATTCAAGATTACCAGCTTGGACAGGTCTGTCCGCAGGGTGGGCCGACTGACATTCAGCATTTCTGCAATCTGCTCACCAGTAATCGGTGCATGCTTTTGTACAATATTTACAATATCCATTTGTCTTGGTGTTAGTTCGATCGTCAATCCCTCCGCTTCCGTTCCATGCAGGCTGTGCAGGTCCCGGAATCCACATCGTGTCGCTGACCGCTATATCTGTTCAGCACCGTTATCATTATCCCGCCGCCCGCCTCCTTCATGAGGTCTATTATGATGCCAGTCAGAAGGTAATTTACCAACTTATTGCTTTATTGATTCATATAATACGTCATATATATTTTATATGCAACATTATTACCCCAATATAAGTCATAATTATTTTCTATGACTGTTATTGTGATTCATAATGGAAAGTGATGTTTCATGGTACTAAGTGAAATAAAAAAGCCCCCTGTCCAATATTCTGGATCAGCGGGCTTATGAAATCAGTTATAAATTATCTTCCAGCCAGTGACAAACCAATTTCCGAGATGACTGCACTTCCCAAATACGTGCCGGTGAAGACGAATACAGCTACAATGGCAATTTTCCAGGAAGTCTTCCGCAGATCCACCAGCCTGTCTGCTACTGAAATGCCTGCAAATGTAAGGATCGGGGTTGTAATCGATAAGAAATTGACATTGGCAATAGCCGTAATGAACACATCCGATATCAGACAGCATATAAGAGAAGTAATCGATACCCAGCCCAATACTGGAAAGTCCGCCAGGAATTTGATCGGCTGTCTCTTCATTACCTCAGCAATCAGGATTCCAATGAACGAGAACAACCACAGCACAGCCAGACCGGATATCGTCCCTAGACCGACATGGCCACCCTCGCCCGCACGCCAGAATTTGACTTGCTCAGTGAAGAGAATAAGAGACACGCTTAGCAGCATGATCAACGCATATTTACCATATTTATGAACCACCGGATTCATTAACGATCACCTCTTACCATGAATTTGTACATGAAGCGCTGCAGGGGAACGGCCAGGAAGACCATGGTATAGGTGCCCAGGAAACTGGTTAGCAGTTGGCTTGCTGCCGCGTAGCCGTTGATCGTCTCCGTCATCTCCGGGTTGATCGCTATTAGAGCCGAGGATGCGCCTGTCATCATACTGGCAGAGCCGACGCCTGCGGACATGGCTAATGCTTCAATCGAGAAGCCCATCGCATGCAAGATCGGAGCAATAATGCTGAAGAACAGCGTACCAAACAATGTACCTATAATATAAAGAGACAATACGCCTCTTCCTTCAGACGAATCCAGGGTATACTTTTCAGAAATATAAGCGAGTTCTCCTTCACGTCCAAGTCCCAGTGTCGATCCAATGGCTTCTCTTCTCAATCCCAGCAAGATCGCGATAGGGAGCCCGAGCAAGATCGTTCCGAGGTTGCCAATCTCCTGAAGCAGGAACACCCAGCCTACCTCGAGGATCTGATCCAGCTTCGGCGCTACATCGGCCCCGTAACGAGCCATTAGCGGAAGCATGATGAAAATCAAGTATTTACTGGCGAAGTTCACATTCGTCTTGCTGTAAATTTTGGTCATGATGCCTTTGCGCAGAACGGGAATACCTAATACCATAGTGATCAGAATAGCGAATACAAGCGGAAGCAGACTAATACGGATGTTACCTACGGGAATGGATTGAATACCAATGAACTCTGCCACAGTAATGATTAATAGCACGAAAGCAAGCAGATAAATATAGGATTTCGTTCTAGTCATAGTTCAGGCTAACCTCATTTCTAGTCTTATGTTCAGATCTGTGCTGGCTCTCATCACAATTCACAATGAATTGTATGTTATTACTATCTATTAGCTAAAGGGATGTTCAGTCTTGGATTGGGGAGGCTCAACGATGGATGCTAACAGTTGCTCATAAGAAGCAAAGCTTCTCCGATACAACCGACTGCGGTCAATGCTTCCGCTCATTCGCTCCAGCACTTGCGTCAGGAACCTTGGGAACACCTCATAGATGAACTCCGGATCAATGTCCTTGAAATCATCCCCATGGATCGTCCCCGTGAAGCCACTGTAGCCGATCTGAATACATGGCATCATGTAGGCCAGATCACCAATGTCCCCTGCTGCACTGATCGCGTTATTATTGTAGATATCCTCGATTTCATCGTTGGCAAGGAAGGCCTCTCGCACGAATTCGGACAGATAACGATCCTGCACAAAGGGCAAATATCCCATTTGAGTAGCGATGTCTACCTCACCCTGAAGAGCCAGTGCACTTCCCAAAGCAGCCTTGTCCATCGTCTGGGCAGCTATCTTCATGTAATCCACGGTTTGGGTGCGAAGATCACTGCCAACAGTAATATGATTAGGGATTACATTCGTGGACATATCGGACTGCAATACAATCGGGTTCATTCGAATCTTCTCTGTATCACGCAGCTGCTGTCGAGCCAGACCAAGCGCTACATTGAACAACGTAGACATGCTGTATGCATTTTTACCACTGAAGGGATCGAAGCCTGCATGCGAGGCTTGTCCTTTGAAGGTATATTTTTTGTACAAAAAGCCTGCCAGGTCACAATTAATCTCAATCGTTCTGCGCTCGAACTCCCCACCCATAGCGTGCACACAAATGCCAACATCAATATCATCGAAGACGCCGAGCTTCATCGCTTCCGGCTTGCCGCCATAATAGGAGATCTTGCCTTCCTCAAGCAACTGATCCCGATAGGCCAGGTCCAGGTACTCTTCCGCAGGCACGAAGACAAAGGTGAGCGCATAATCCAACGCTTCATAAGCTTTGGTGTTGTAGTAGTATTGATAGAGAGCAAGTGCGATGGCAACCTGGGTATAGTGCCCACAGTTGTGAGCCGCACCTGTTGCAGGATCGGCCTGCCAATGCGAGGGTGCATAAACAGCATCCAGCTCGGCAATGAACGCAATATTTAGCGACTTGCCGGTACCCAGAGTAGTCTTGAGCCCTGTGGTGCTGAAGCTCTCCAGCTCAATATCAGGGTTCACGCGCTGAAGAAAATCCTTTACCAGTTTATTGGTCTGAAATTCCTTATAGCCAAGCTCTGGATTTTGGAATATCGTTCGAGAAATAGCGTGGATTTCTGAAAAACTCGATTTAAAGTCCATAATTTTCTCCTTATTTCCGAAAGATTTCACACAATAATGAAAACAATGTTACTTTATATCTTTTCATGCTGTCAATCACAAATTAATAAAAATTAACATTTTGCAGGCAGTTTAAAGCTCCAAAAGAGATGGAGTTCCATGATGCAAAGATCCTGTCCAGCATGCACATAAGAAGGCAAGCATCCGCATAAATACTACGGATACTTGCCTTTTCACATCTGCTTCCTCTGATCTGTCGACACTCCACGTAATTCACTACATTTCTGTAGATCCTACTTTCCTACATGCTGTTCAACAGCTCGGTTAGTCCAGAGTTGCTGTCCGTATCCGAACAGCGGCCGTTTTGAAGCCTGGCATTTTGCAGAATGGGTCCAGCGCCGGATTCGTAGCCTTGTTCACATTCTGAATGCCGCCCCAATGCATGGGGACGAAGATCGTATCTGGGCGAATTGCAGCACTGTACTTACTGCGCACAGTGAAGCTGCCCCGCCGGGATGATATCTCTACCCATTCACCTTCCCTAATCCGGTATTGTTGAGCTGTTTGCGGATGAATTTCCACGAAGTTATGCAGCTGTCTGGCAGCCAGTGCAGGACTGCGACGGGTCTGTACCCCCGTCAGATAATGAGCCAGCACCCTTCCATTAGTTAAGGTCAATGGATACTCTCCATCCGGGAATTCTGTCTGCTGAGGAAGCTGGAACGGTGCGAAGACCGCTTTTCCATCTGCATGGGCGAATCGCTCTGCAAATAGCATGCCTGTACCCGGATGTTCCTCTGCGGGACAGGGCCAGTAAATTCCTCCCTCTTGTCTCAGACGTTCATAGGTTATTCCATAATAATCTGCAGTTCCGCCTTTGCTCGCAATCCGTAGCTCTTCGAATATTTCTTCAGCCGACGTATACTGGAAGTATTGCTCCTTGCTCAGGCTCCGTGCCAACTCCCGCAGAATCATCCAATCATGCCAAGCTTCGCCTGGAGGGGGCTGAACGGCCTCACGCAGAAGCACACGTCCCTCCAGATTCGTCATGGTTCCCGTGTTCTCCAGATAGGACGTTACCGGCAGTACGACATCTGCCATCCGCGCAGTCTCAGACAGGTACATATCTGCAACGATGAGGCAATCCAGCTTCTTCAAGCCCTCTTCCACTCGATCTGCATGCGGACTAGAGACGACAGGATTGGAGCCCATAATGAACAGCGTACGGATCTCCTGTGAATTCATCCGTTCAAGTAGTTCATAAGCGGATACACCTTGGCGCGGCAGATCCTCCGGTTGTATTCCCCATACAGAAGCAATATAAGCACGATCCGCATCGTTCTCAATGGATCTGTATCCTGGCAGCTGGTCGGCCTTCTGTCCATGTTCTCTTCCGCCTTGCCCATTGCCTTGTCCGGTCACCGCTCCATAACCGCAGCCTTCGCGTCCAATCTTGCCTGTAGCGAGCACGAGGTTCAGCAGTCCCCTCACAGCCAGATGACCGTCCGTCTGCTGCTCCACTCCTCGCGCTGTAAATATAATTCCTGTCGGAGCATCGCCGTACATGATGGCGGCTGTACGCACTTGCTCAAGCGCGAGCCCACAACGATCAGCCATCTCAGCCAGATCAAGCCCGGCTAGCTCAGCTTGCAGCTCTGCATAGCCTTCCGTTCGACTAGCAACAAAATCCTCATCAACCAGTCCCTCAGAGACGATGATCTTCATGAACATAGCAGCCAGAATAGCATCCGTGCCCGGCTTGATTTGCAGGTGAATATCTGCGAGGGCAGCCGTAGCTGTATGTCTTGGGTCGATCACAATGATCTTCGTCCCCTTCTCCTTGGCCTGGAGAAAATACGGCATTAACGTAGGCTGGCATTCCGCTATGTTGGTACCCGCCAGAATAATACAAGAAGCTGCGGCAATATCAGACAGACGGCAGGTCATCCCACGATCCATGCCGAACGTTTTGACGCCCGCCGAAGCTGCTGCTGACATGCAAAAACGACCATTATAGTCTATATATCTAGTGCCAAGCGCCACCCTGGCGAACTTACCCAGCATGTAGGCCGTCTCGTTGGTCAATGAGCCACCCCCATATACACCGATAGCATTCTGACCAAACCGGGATGTGGTCTGCTTGAATTGTGCACCTACCAGACTCAGCGCCTCCGCCCAGCTAGCAGGGGTAAGCTCGCCATTTTTTCGGATCAGCGGCTGCTTCAGGCGATCGCGACCCTGTGCGTGCTGATGGGCATTTTGCCCTTTGACACATAATCTTCCTTGGGAAGCCGCGTTAGGAGCTCCTTGGACAACGAACGACCTGCCCTGTGGTGTTCTCTCCTCCAGCCGTATATCAGCCTTGCATTGTACACTGCAAAAAGGACATTGCGTCAATGTAGTTAGCATCCCTTTTTCCCCATTTCTATTTAGGATGAATTATGCTCATTGCCATCTAAGATGAATGGTGCTCCGTGCCATCCTAGATGAATAATGTTCATTCCCTCGCTAGCTATGTCCATTCGATAACGCTGTCTTTTCTCCAGCTGTGCTCTACCTTGCTTACTCTCTCTTTTCTATGTTTGCTCTAATGGCACTCTCACACGGCGTTGGATCGAGTCCACTAAGCTTGCTCTCTGTTCCAGATCCAGTAACTGTTCACGCACCGTGGTGAGTCCTATCCGCTCCAGCCACTCAGACATTCGTTCATCATACTCGCTGGTATGTCTGTAGAGCTGCAAGCATGCCATTAGAAGCTGAAGCGCATGCTCCTCATCCTCTTCCACCCCGACAAGCTGTGCCTCACGGGTAGGCGAGTGTGAATGACCGCCAGCATAGACTTCCCAGCCTATGGGACTTCGCATAAGTCCAATCGGTTGTACGTGCAGGACCAGAATGGGATCGTTGATAGTATTGACGACAGCGTTGACCCTAGTTGGAAACACTATACCGCTCCAGCTCTCTGAGAGTCGACTCGCTAGTCTTCTCCCCTGTTCAGCCAATGCTCCCGACATAGGGTCAGCAGAATGACTCATCACATACAAGCTGTTGCCTGAAGTGGTCAGATCCTGATGATCCGATACTTTGTGAGTCTGCTGCAATCCTTGTTTTTCATGCAAAATATCAATGTAATATTCAATTGCAGGCATGCAGAGTCCACAGCCAGCCGATGACCGCCAGCCTAGCCTAGCCATAGCCGCTACAGTCGTCAGGCCTGGATCAGATTCGCAAAGTTCGCGCAATTGGCTACATACGTCAGCGTGAGTCAGATCAGTGCATTCACATAGTGGCGCCTTCCTCTGGACTGGCGAAGCAGCAGCTTGGCTAGTGTTTCCCATATCTGTATGAGCGTACTGTACCAACGCCTTGACGATATTGAGACATCCGCCACAGGAGCCGGAGGCTTTGGTGTGTGCTCTGACTTCCTCCGCTGACTGCAGATTATGCTCACGTATTGTATTCATGATCGTTCGCTTGCTCACTGCGTTACATGCGCAGACGGTCTCCTGATCCGGCATGGAAGCCACCAGACTCAATGATCCATCGTTGCCTGTATCCGCCCGAGCAGCTGTCATTGCCGCTAATTCACTGACAGACGCGCTGCTGCGTACCATGCCTACCAAAGTCGTTCCTTCCATCGTATCACCGAATAGCACAGCACTATGCACGACACCATTCTTGGCCGTTATCCGCTTGTAAGTACGACGAATGCCATCATATTGCTGGATAACCGTTTCTGTCCCGGGCTCACTCAGATTGCCAACCGAGAATACATCGACCCCCGAAATCTTTAGCTTTGAATAAGGGATGGAGCCTCGGTACCCCTCATGCTCATGTCCGCACAGATGTGCAGCGAGCGCTTTGGCCTGCTCGTATAATGGTGCAACCAGACCGTAGGTAATCCCGCGATGCTCTGCGCATTCCCCTACAGCGTAGATATGCGGCTGGCTTGTTCTCATATAATCATCCACCACGATCGCCCGCCCCATCTGTAGACCGCAGTTCTTGGCTAGCGCAACATTCGGACGTATACCGATGGCCATCACCACAATATCCGCCTTCAGCTCTGTGCCATCTGTGAATTCGAGGCCAGTAACCTGCTTCTTGCCCTTAATTCTCTTCGTATCCGCTGATAAACGAAATTGCATACCTTGGCCTTCCAGCTCCGCCTGCAGCATCCCGGCCGCTGGCTCATCCAACTGGCGGTTCATCAAATATGAGGTGTTGTGCACAACAACGACTTCCATTCCCAAGTGCAGCAGCCCTCGCGCAGCCTCAAGCCCCAATAGTCCGCCACCAATGACAACTGCCTTCCTATAGCGCTGGGAATATTCCACCATTCTGCTGCAATCCTCAATATTTCGAAATGAGATCACACCCTCTAGGTCCACACCCGGAAGTGCCGGAATGAAAGAGGATGAGCCGGTAGCTATGATTAAGAGCTCGTACGTACGACAAGTCCCTGCAGTCGTCAAGACAGTTCGGGCATGCGGATCAATATCAATAACCCGTTCTCCCGTAATCAGTTCAATGCCATGCTCTGCATACCAGCTATAATCGTTTAGAATGATATCATTTAACTCAGCCCCGCCTTGCAGCATTTTGGATAGCATAATCCGGTTATAGTTGGGTTGCTGCTCATCCCCAATGACCGTAATATCGAATTGGTCTGGTGCGAGCTGTATAATCTCTTCTACGCATTTGATTCCAGCCATTCCGTTACCAATGATGAGTAGTTTAGTTCTCTCCATGGCACTCCCCACTTCCAGCTCCCAGCTTGTATTAATAGCTCTCATTCATCTAAGTCAGAAAACCTGACTCAATCGTTCACCTGCAGCGCAAAAGCGTCTTTGCGAACGTTCCCTCTCCTGTAGACAGAAAAAGCCCTTTTCCATTAAAAGAAAAGGGCTCCATTGCCGATTACACACAGCACCTCGTTGTGCTGCTCATATTAGTTCTAATATAATCTGCAATTTTAAATAAGTCAATAAAATTAACATCAAAAAGGGTTCAAAAACGAAAATTCAGGTTTTTATAAAATTATGTGTCATGAATATTGACATTTAATATTTTGGTTTTTATAATTTGAATCAAAATAACATGGCTACATGTTCATCCAGCGAAGGCACAATGACGTGCTATTTCGTGTCGGCAAAGAGGCCGCCAACTTATGTCATCAGGACAAGTTGCGGCCTCTTTTTGGGTTGAGCAGGCTATACAGAGGAGTGGTTAGATGGATAAGACGAGTTTTTGGAAAAGCGGGCACAAGCCTACCCTATTAAGTTCATTTTTGTATTTCGACATCAGCTTCATGATCTGGGGCATGATCGGGCCACTTAGCGTACTCATTGCCCTCGATTACCCCATGGACCCGGTGCAAAAAGCCAACCTGGTAGCTCTCCCGGTGCTAGGCGGCTCCATATTACGTCTGTTGCTCGGCTTTCTGTCCGATTACATCGGTCCAAAGCTAACGGGGCAACTGGGAATGGCCACGACCTTTATTCCTTTGTTACTGGGATGGCTATGGGTCGATTCGCTGGATCAGCTCTATCTTGTAGCGCTGCTGCTCGGCGTAGCTGGCGCTTCCTTCGCAGCCGCCCTGCCACTTGCAAGTCAGTGGTATCCCAAGGAGCATCAGGGATTGGCCATGGGGATTGCCGGTGCAGGCAACAGCGGTACAGTCCTCGCGACCCTGTTCGCCAATCGGATCGCTGAGCACTTCGGAAGCTGGAAGATCGTGTTTGGCCTGGCTGCAATTCCGATGTTCATCGTCTTTATCCTGTTCTCCATCCTAGCCTCCAATAGCCCCAATCGCCCTGCACCCAAGCGTCTAAGCCATTATGCCAAGGTGCTGAGCCAAGGGGATGCCTGGGTATTCTGTCTACTCTATTGCGTAACGTTTGGTGGTTTCGTAGGCTTGGCGAATTATCTTACTATTTTCTTCAACGTGCAATATGGCCTGTCCGCTATTCAAGCTGCTGACATCGCAACCATATGTATTATCGCAGGTAGCTTCTTCAGACCAGTAGGTGGTTATCTGTCAGATCGCTTTGGCGGCATCAAGGTACTTACAATGCTTTACGGAGGTGCGGCACTCATGCTGGCAGGTGTATCCTTCCTGCCATCACTGCCTGTAGTCGTTGCCCTTCTGTTCATGGGTATGATGTGCCTTGGTGCAGGCAACGGCTCTGTATTCCAACTCGTGCCACAGCGTTTCTCTAATGAAATTGGATTAATGACAGGCATTGTTGGTGCAGCAGGCGGTCTCGGCGGATACGCGCTGCCATTAATACTCGGCAATATGTATAAGGCTACAGGCTCCTACTCTCTCGGCTTTATTACGATCGGTATGGTAGCTGTGCTGGCCCTGATCCTGCTGCTCGTCATGCAGCTCAAGTGGCGCTATACCTGGCTGTCCTTGAGCACCAAGCGGGCGGGCGAGACTGCATAAACAGAGAAGAAATTCAAGGGACTTATCCCAGGCGATTGATTCGTCCGGGGTAGGTCTCTTTTATTGCAATTATAGATATCACAGCATTTGGCATCATTCGATTCCCATCACTCTTGGAATTCTGTAATGATGAATGAATGCATGCATGGCTAATCTTGAGGCTTCATTATGGACAGCATAATGTGCTCCTCCCACTTGCCAGCAATCATCACATCTTTTCGAGCCAGACCCTCTTCTCGGAAGCCTGCCTTCTCAAGCACTCTTAACGAGCCAGCATTATGAGGCATTACACCTGCTTCAATACAATGAAGATCCAAATTTCCAAACGCATACTGAACCACTAAATTCACGGCTTCCGTGGCATAGCCTTTACCGTTATGCTCCTTATCCAAAAGGTATCCCATGGTCGCTTTATGAAGGGAGCCTCGATTGACATGAAATAGTTGGATCGTGCCAATCAGTAGATCGTCTGTATTGGTAAAGATACCAAAGTAATAGCCTTCTTCCCTCTGAGCATCCAGTTGCTTCTGTGCAATTAGGTTCGCCTGACCTTTGAGGGTATAGAAATTCTCCTCGCGGGACACAGCATATTTCTCAAAAAATGCGCGATTATCCGTCTGCAACCTAAGGCTCTGATGAACATCTTCTTGATCCAGCGGTCTAAAGTAGATTTGGGTTCCTCTCAACTGATTTCCTCCAGTACAGGTTAATAGCTGTTATATAAATTAATATTATAATAGTAAGCTTGTTCCTTCTACCAGTGTTTTAACCAGAGTAATGGTGAGTGTCGTGTCGTTACAAGCGTAGGCATCCATTCAGGCAAAAAAAAAGAAGAGCGACCAGCTTCGGGGATTGACTCCTGTCTCACATACAGGGGTCAGTCCCTTGCCAG
Source organism: Paenibacillus massiliensis 2301065 = DSM 16942 (assembly GCF_000377505.1). Classification (GTDB taxonomy): domain Bacteria; phylum Bacillota; class Bacilli; order Paenibacillales; family Paenibacillaceae; genus Paenibacillus; species Paenibacillus massiliensis. The sequence goes on from NZ_KB898187.1 coordinate 511,139, forward strand.
CCCTCACCTTCTTTTACATTTCAGCGCCCCAATCATTTCATCACATCATATCAGGCAGTTGTGGCGTTATTCATGCAACCGCACGCGACGCATCCATCACTAGCCCGTTCCATATTTCATACAGTTTGATCTGCCATTAAGCGCGATAGGCTTCTACGCTCCATTGACCAGAATGTAGACATCCCCACTTTGTTCATCAATCTCTGTGGCAAAAGTAGTCACTCTTCCTACATCCGGCTCATGTACATTGCCGCTTGCCAGATCGATCTTCCAATCATGCAACGGACAATGGACCTTGTGACCGCAGACCATCCCTTCAGACAGCTTTCCTCCTTTGTGAGGACAGTGATTCTCCAGCGCCTTGATGCTTCCATCTTGCAAGCGAAATAATGCTACCTCTTTATCCTCTATGCGAAGGGTTCTTGCACCCAATTTGTCGATCTCACTCAGGTGTGCTACGCGAATCTTGCTCTCCATCTCTTTTTCCCCCTCCTATATTACTCTGTTACAGCCTGCAGGCCAGCTAAAGGTTCGAAATTCTTGCGAAGTCCGCCGTCCTCGACGATCTCTTTCCAAGGATCTCTAGTGTAGCTTAACGTCTCATCAAGTCTGCCTTGCAGGCGCTTGCGCTCCTCTGGGTCCGAGAGGGCTGTCTTAACCGCTTCAATACCGACGCGCTCCATCCAGTGGGCCGTACGCTCATTCCAGGTGGCCTGCTCACGATAATATTGCAAATAGGCCGATGACCATTCCAGCACTTCCGCTTCTGTCTTGACGGTGCAGAGCAGCTCCGCTGCACGTACCTTGATGCCTCCATTACCGCCGACATACAATTCCCAGCCTCCATCAATGGCTACAATCCCGACGTCTTTGATGGCAGCCTCTGCACAGTTACGCGGACAGCCGGAGACAGCAAGCTTAACCTTTGCTGGCGCATTCATCCGTTCAAATGCCTTTTCCAGCTTAATGCCCATATCCATTGCATCCTGTGTGCCAAAGCGGCAGAACGTATTACCTACACATGTCTTTACCGTTCTCAGCGTCTTGCCATAAGCATGCCCGGAAGGCATATCCAGCTCCTCCCAGATCTTTGGCAGGTCCTCCTTCTTGACACCAAGTAAATCCAGCCGCTGTCCACCTGTGAACTTCACCAAAGGAACCTCGTACTTCTCAGCGACATCTGCAATCTTCTTCAGATCAGCTGGCGAGGTGACTCCACCATAGATTCTAGGTACTACGGAATAAGTACCATCCTTTTGAATGTTGGCATGGTAGCGTTCATTGGTGAAGCGGGATTCCTTCTCGTCCACATATTCAGCCGGCCATAGCATACCCAGGTAATAGTTCAGGGCAGGGCGGCACTTGGAGCAGCCTCCGTCCTCTTCCCATCCCAGCACATTCATAACTTCCTTGACAGTCATCAGACCCATTTCTTTAATGCTGTCTACGATCTCATCCCGACTCAGCGAGGTACAGCCACAGATACCTTCCTTGACCGATGTCGCCTCATCTCCCGCATATAAATGAAGGAGACCCTCCACCAGTGGCTTACAGCCTCCGCAAGAAGCAGACGCCTTCGTGCAAGCCTTGATCTCGCCGACTGTGCGACAACCGCCAGCAACAGCGTCTGCAATGTCCTTCTTGCTCACACCATTACAGCCGCAGATGATCTCGTCATCACTCATGGCCTCAAGCATGGCCGAGCCTGAATTACCGGCTTGACCTGGCGCATATCCGAGCAGAAGCTCTTTTTCCCGGCCAGCAATGGACTCACCACTTTTAATCAGCGAGAACAAGGACGCTCCATCGGAGGTATCCCCGAACAATACAGCTCCGACGAGACGCTCGTCGCGGATGACAATCTTTTTATACACACCATCTATTTCGTCCTGATACCGCATGGAGCGCATACCTGGCTCATCGTTATAATAGCCTGCAGAGAATACATCCACACCAGACACCTTCAGCTTGGTGGAGGTTAAGGAGCCTGCGTAGCCCTCGCTACCAATTCCCGCCAGCTGCTTGGCTAGTACAGCCCCTTGCTCATATAGTGGAGCTACAAGACCATACGCAATCCCGCGATGCTCTGCACATTCACCTACAGCATAGATATCCGGGATGCTGGTATGCATGAAGTCATCCACAATAATCCCGCGGTTCGTATCTAGGCCTGCGGATTTGGCTAATTCAATATTGGGCTTGATCCCGACGGCCATCACGACCAGATCTGCTTCCAGAGTGGTGCCATCCGCGAAACGAAGTCCATTCGCCCGCTTGCGACCCATGATCTCTGCAGTCTGGTGGCTTAGCAGGAACTTCATTCCTTGAGCTTCCAACTCACGCTGCAGCATCACAGAGGCCGGTCTATCCAGTTGGCGATCCATGAGCCCTTCACTATTATGAATGACAGATACATCCATCCCCAGATTCAAAAGTCCACGTGCTGCTTCAAGGCCCAGCAGGCCACCACCGATGACGGCTGCCTTGCTGTATTTCTTGGCGCTCTCCATCATCGTGTGACAATCTTGGATGTTGCGGAAGCCGATGACACCCTCTTTATTCGCTCCTGGAAGAGGTAGAATGAAGGCATTGGAGCCTGTGGCAATAAGCAGCACATCATAGGCTACCTCCATGCCCTTGAGAGATCTTACCACCTTATTCGCAGGATCAATGTGCTGGACTGGATCCCCTGTGTGAAGGTGAATCCCGTTTTCTTCATACCAATCCCAGTCATTAATGACGATATCGCGAATATCCGACCCTCCCGCCAGGACCGTCGACAGCATAATGCGGTTGTAATTCGGGTGCGGCTCCTCTCCAAAAACAGTGATCTCATACGCATCAGGAGCAAGCTTCAACAAATGCTCTATTGTTCGTATACCCGCCATTCCATTCCCGATCAGTACCAGTTTCTTTGCACTTCCCATCCTACATATCCCCCTTCTGCGAGCTTCAAGCCTTATGGCAGCACGGAAACAGAAAAAGCCCGCTCATGCGCAAAGAGACATCGCTCTATGCTACACGAAGACGGGCTTCATTGCCGCTTCCAGACAGATACGCCGTTGTATCCATCAGATTAATGACCTTGTAAGTTAAGGTAATATTAGCTTTAATATAAAAGGAATTCACGACCATGTCAACTATCTTTACGCAAAAAGTGTTTAACTTATAAAGTAACAGAAGAATAAGGTAAAAAGAGGCAATAAAAATCACATTTTCAGAAAAAAATGATTGCTTTTTTGTTAAAACACCTCCAGAATGTACGAAAAGACACCAATACTGATGCGAAACCTGCTCGTTAGCAAGTAATCATATGTCAGGTTATATAACCCGATACTACAGGAGGGAAATTCCCAGCATGCGTTCTTTTCTTATTATTGACGCCCAACCGCCGGAGAATCTTTCCAAATATCATCCTGAATCCATCATGTTATCCTACGGTTATCAGGTGCATCCTTCCGGTAGCGAGGCTATCGTTCGTGAGTCCATCCAGCATGCGGATGCCATGATCCTACACCTGCCACTCTCTTCAATAGAGACATGGGGAAATACCCTCGTCAAGCAGAGGTCTTTACCTATCTTCTGGTGGTGCAGCACCGAGACGGCCCAGTCGTCGCTGCAGGATTGCGAAGTAAATGTATCCATTGACGGAGTGCTTACCCCATCTATGACGGAGCAGGAGCTTCACTGGTCACTGCATTTTGGAGAAAAGCGATTCTTCGAGCGGCAGCACTGGCATAGCGAACGGGAGCAACTGCACGCACGTCTGGAGGAGCGGAAATGGATTGATAAAGCTAAGGGGATACTTGGACAAATTAACGGCATACCCGAGGCCGAAGCCTATGACGTCCTGCGCAAGAAGGCCATGAATGATCGCAAACGTATTGTCGATGTAGCGATATCTATTGTCAAAGCGCACGAAATGCTTAGAGCATAGTAATCCGAGAAGGAGAATTGACGATGAATATGATCGATGTCTTGAAGGAGGTTGGACGTGGCAAACGCGGAGCCCGTGACCTCACCTACGAAGAAGCCTTGCAGGCCGCAGAGCATATTCTTGGCGGCACAGCCACACCGGCACAGATCGGTGCCTTCCTTGCTGCGGAGCGCATCAAGATGGAGAGCGTGGAGGAGCTTGAGGCATTCGTGCTAACCTGCCGTAAGCATGCTCAGCGACCTGCACTGCAGCAAGGCATTGATTTTGCTGGCCCCTATGACGGTAGAGTCTCGTCCTTCATTGCCACTTTTCCAACAGCGTTTCTGCTTGCAGCAGCGGGCTTACCAGTCACACTTCACGGAACCTCTCCGCTCCCTCCAAAATGGGGCATTACATTGTCTATACTCCTGAAGGAGCTGGGAATTCATCCTGAACAGGCGGCTAACGAGCTCATGGCCAGGGCAGCGGTAACTTCAGGAGTGACCTATATGCATGCCGAAGCATGGTGCCAACCGCTCAAAAGGCTTCGCTCCATTCGTGAGGAACTGGGACTACGTACTGTACTGAATACCATGGAAAAGCTGGTGGACTACAACCATTCACCTTACATCGTGTTCGGCGTTTTCCATAATACGGTATTCGAACGAACTGCCAAGCTCCTGAATCGCTTGAATTACCAAAGTGCATTGATTATTCAGGGCGTTGAAGGGTCGGAGGATCTTCACATTAACAGACCTACCCGCACTTACCGGTTGGATGCTGGTCATACGACCATGGAGGTCATTGATCCGGAAATGTTCGGTCTGGAGGCTGAGCTGCCAGAGATGACCTGGACCCCTGCTGCCCAAATTCGAGTTACTGAAGAGGTCCTGCGCGGTGAAGGGCACATGGCATTCATGAATCAGGTATTGCTGAATGGGGCAGTCCGCCTGCATGTCGCTGGCCGTGTGGATTCTATTGAGGAAGGAATCTATACCTGCAAGCTCCTGTTGGAGAACGGCGAAGCCTGGCGCACCTATACCGGCTGGCGTTCCGTTATGCAAGAGAGTCTACAGGCGGAGGCACCCTCTTCCAGTCGTTAAGGATGTTAAAGATGTCACGCAAAAAAACGTCTTTTGACGTACTTCCACGAGAAGAAAGACCGCGTTTGGGTGAAAGTTTCTTACGATATCGAATTTGCTCAGCTTCGCTAAAACTTATAAATTCAATTATATTCGAAAAAAAAAGCTCTCCCGACAACGACGGTTCGGGAAAGCTTTTTTCCTATTGCTGACTTGGACCACTCTGCTTGCAAGCAGCTATCTGTATGTACGACTCGACATGTAGTAGGTCTGCGAAGGGGCTACATGCTGTGACTGAAAATAAATGCTATGGTCTGTCTGAATCGCATTTGAAGTTGACTGGTCTGCAGGTCGGGTACTTACATTCATTCCGTCTGTTCCTTGAGGTGCCAGATAACCGATGATGCAGGCCAGCAAAAAGCATACAGCGCTAAGCAATGCCGCTCTTGCCCGAGGGTGTCGATCTGCGTAATCCCGTAGCATGACATCCATCCTTTTCAATGAGTTTCCTAAGATACTCATAGCATATCATGGCTGACAGATCGCAGTAACTTGCCTGAGACGAGGATTTAACCTCGACTTTAGTCTAAGTCTCCCCCTAGACCCACAGTTCAAGCCCCCTCCTGTCGTTACAACCTTTTCACCTAAACAAAAGATATTCACTCGACCAGAGGACTTGATGTATTGCCTGTATTGCCCATGTGTATGCTTAATAATCCCAGCCTGTCCCACTATGGATAAGCCTGTCTGCGTGGACCAGACTACAGACTACAAAAGCGGTCGTGATAGCCTCAGCTCACATTCCGCATTGCGATCACACCGAAGTGTGCCCCCCTCTACCTTGAGCTTGGCGACCTGGATGGACGTTCTGCGCTGCCCATAGGTAGTAAGCTCTTCATGAGATGAGCTTCGCCCCGGATGGGTGAAGTAAAAGATATACGCCTCTTCTCCCTGAACGACCACATCTGCATGTAGCCCTACCCCAGAATCGTCTTGACGTGTACCTGACTGCTCCAGAATGAGACCTGTTCGCTCCCACTGCTCGGCATCCGTCGATCGAAATACTCCCTGCCCTCTCCATTCGTCCACGATCATCCAGTAGGAATCGGACATGAAAAATACATTCGGTCCTTCATGTGCGCAATGCGTCAGCACCGGGCCCACCACTTCCCAATCGACCAGATTTATACTATCCGCAGCATACGTGTGGGAATGATTAGCCTCATCCTTGTACCACAACCGGAATGTACCATCTGGCAAAGGATACACACACGCGTCAATGACTCGATCTGAGCTAAGGGACAGCCGCCCCATTAGCGTCCACTGCTGAAGATCAGGACTCGTGTAATGAATAATATGCCGCTCATGTCCAGCCCACTCCGTAGGCACACCTTGAATGTAGCTCACATACATATGATAAGTACCTTTATGATAAATGATTTCCGGTGCCCAGAATGTATTTCGTCCCCATTCAAATTCAAGTCCTTGAAGTGTCCCTCGGTATAACCAGCTTCGCCCCTCGTCTCTGGATACAGCGACTCCCAGATCAGTTCCGTGTACCCAGGCTACACCTGGCCCCTCCACCGTTGCTCTGCGATTTGTGTAAATCATCCACCATTCCTCTGTAACATGGTTCCAGATTACGGTAGGATCTGCTGCTCCATCCATGATAGGATCTCTGAATAAAGGACTGCTCTTCATAAACACTCTCTCCTTCGGATTTAAATATAGAAATACAGAATCCAGAATCGAATTTCGTTAACAATATAGTTGATATATTCATAAATATATTACTATATTTCAACCAGAGAATACTACATCCTTCATCCGATGGATAAAAAAGATAATATTATTACTTTCAGTCCCATAATTTTCTTGAAAAGTGATATAGAATCATATAATATAGAACAAGAGTTTCCATACATACAAAAAAAGAAATGGGGTTAATTACAACATGTCAACACACGTACAATCCAACTTATCCAAACCAAACGCAGATTTTTCCAGTCATCCACCAATGTCTGTGAAAGATTGGATGATCACAATTCTGATTCTGGCGATTCCTGTGGTCAACTTGATCATGATGTTCGTTTGGGCATTCGGAGGCGGAGCAAATCCTAGCAAAGCCAATTATTGCAAAGCTGCTTTGATCTGGGCTGCCATCGGTCTTGTAATCTACGGTATCATCATGGTTCTTACACTGGTAGTCTTCGCATCTGCAACGAGCAGCCTTAGCTATTAATACATGTTGTCCTGATTCGGAAATGTGTAGCTGCATCAGGAACAGCCAGACGTCAATACTGACGTCTGGCTGTTCTATTTTTGCTTTAACTATTCTTTATCTTCGCTTCGTATTCTATTCTTTCTTTATAATCTCGGTTCCGCAAATGCTCTACGGCCTTTTGATGTCTAATCAGCAGCTGTTCCCGAACTTTATCAGGCTTCAATACCGTCAATTCCGCACCGAAGGACATTAGGAAGGAATATAACCGCTCGCCTTCTTCAATATGCACAGACACTCTAAGCCTTCCATCCACCTCACGCCGAATGCTGAGCGGGTCAAAATAATCAGGCACCCTGTAGGCAATCGCTCGCGAGAACAACATCTCAAGCTGAACCATCTCATGCTCCTCATGCACTCGTTCCTCTACTGAAGCGGCTGAGCTTGAATCAGCTACCTCTGACACAAACCGTAGCTCTGTGATCCGTTTGATCTTGTACGTCTCTAAGCCCGCCTCCTGCTGTGCTATATACTTTATACCTTTGAAATACCACGAATTGTTCTTGAAAATGAGCTTGACTGGCTGTGCCGTCTCCTTGCTCGCCCCTCCATTGGAGTCCACATAGTCAAATGAAATCAATTGTCTCGTGAATATTCCTTGCTTCACCTGATTGAATAGCTCCATCTCCTCGGCAGGAGCACTGTCCCATGGCGAATATTCGAACTCGATCCAATCCAGCTTATGGTCGAATAGGGTTGTGAGACGTTTAAGCATATGAGCACTGTTCAGATGAGGTATCGCACTGACACTGTATAGCCCCAGCAAAATCTCGTTCTGTTCATCCTCGCTCAGCAGAGACTTGTCCATGACATAGTTATCCATCAAATGGATGCCACCATGCTTCCCCATCGTGGTATAAATCGGGATGCCGGCAGCACTTAGACGATCAATATCACGGTATACCGTGCGTACAGATATCTCGAACAGCCGAGCCAGCTCGGGGGCTGTCGTTTTCTTTTTTTCCAGTAACAATAACAGCATTCTGAATAACCGGTTCTGTTCCATATCCTGAGTATACCATGACAGTAGTTGTCAGGGTATAAATGCTACACTGATGGTGAAGGCTTGACCACTCATGAAGGAGGATTCACAGGATGAAGATGAAGGAAGGTTTCTTTTGGGGCGGCGCTACGGCAGCCAATCAATTCGAAGGTGGATGGAATAAGGGCGGTAAAGGACCTAGCACCTCGGACATGATGACTGGAGGCACGCATACGACTCCTCGACGCATTACGCCTGTACTGGAAGAGGGAACGTATTATCCAAGCCATGAGGCGGTTGATTTCTACGGGCATTACAAGGAAGATATTGCATTAATGGCTGAGATGGGCTTCAAAATGTTCCGCATGTCCATCAACTGGTCACGGATCTATCCGAACGGTTATGATCTGGAGCCTAATGAGGAAGGCTTGCAGTTCTACGACGATGTATTTACTGAATTGAAAAAGCATAACATCGAGCCGCTAGTTACCATATCTCACTATGAGACCCCGTTTGGTCTGACAGAGAAGTACAACGGCTGGGCTTCGAGAGAGGTCATCGACCACTATATCCGTTACTGTAATACGATCTTTAATCGCTATAAGGACCAAGTCACTTATTGGCTGACTTTCAATGAAATCAACTGTCTAACGATGCCAATGGGAGCTTACATGGCTGCAGGCATTCTCTTCGATGGCAAAACTACATTGACGGATGGAATCGACAATCCGCAGATCCGTTTCCAGGCATTGCACCACCAATTCGTGGCCAGCGCCAAGGCTGTTCAGCTTGGTCACCAGATCAATCCGAATTTCAAGATCGGCTGCATGATTGCCTTTATGACCACATATCCGAACACTTGCAATCCAGATGATATCTTGCTGGCACAGAAAAAAGATCAGATCTCCAACATGATCTGTGGCGATGTACAGGTACGGGGAGCATACCCTGGCTTCGCTAAGCGTTTCTTCGCAGAGGAAGGCATTCAAATTGAAATGCAGCCTGGCGATGAGCAGACACTACGTGATGGATGCGTTGATTTTTACTCCTTCAGTTACTACATGTCCCTCGTGGAAAGCGCTGATCCATCCGTGGAGAAAGTCGGTGGCAACCTGCTTGGAGGTGTCAAGAACCCTTATCTGGAAGCATCAGACTGGGGCTGGCAGATTGACCCGCAAGGCCTGAGATACACGCTGAACCATCTTTATGACCGCTACCAGATTCCGCTCATGGTTGTGGAAAACGGACTGGGCGCTGTGGATGTCGTTGAGGAAGATGGCACCATTCAGGATGACTACCGTATTCAATATTTGCGGGACCATATTATTCAGATGCAGGAAGCTGTTGCTGATGGCGTTGACCTGATTGCATATACCATGTGGGGATGTATTGACCTTGTGAGTGCCTCCACAGGTGAGATGAAGAAGCGTTACGGCTTCATTCACGTCAACAAGGACAACGATGGTAATGGAGACCTTAGCAGAACCCGCAAGCAAAGCTTCCACTGGTACAAGCAAGTCATTGAATCCAATGGTGAGAAGCTGTAACCTTTCATTTACGTAATAGATTCATCTCTAGCATCAACTCATTAGCTTCAGCTAATAGCTGCACTGTTGCATCCTGATGAATACGTAATATCAATAGACCCAGCACTACACAGTGCTGGGTCTTCTTGATATTGACCATCTGTATTGGTCTTCTGTTCTGATCTTCTGTATTTATCTATTGTATTGATCTTCTGTATTTATCTATTGTATTGATCTTCTGTATTGATCTACTTTTACTTAACTCCTCCGTATGAGCAGGTAACGGATTACAGTTCGCGGCATCCTTATATCCAACGTGTACTATGATCTCACTTTACTTCTGCAACTGGAACCTTGAAAGACACCACCGTTCCTGCACCAGGAGTACTAGAAATCTGTAAACCTTTCCCATATAGCTGCCTAAGTCGCTTATCCGTGTTTTTCAAGCCTACTCCGCCAGTTGAAGCTGAGCCGGGTTGCAATAAGGTCTCAAGCTGCTTCTCATCTATACCGATTCCATCATCCATAACCATAATTTCCGCCTGCTGTCCATAGATAGCAACAGCAATGGTAACTGTTCCCCCGCTTCCTCTCACTAGAATCCCATGCCTCAAGGCATTTTCAACTAAAGTCTGCAAGGATAAGGGCGGAATCCTCACCTTATCTTTTGCATCCTCGGCAATGTCCCATTGAATCTGAATTCTATCACCAAAGCGCTCTTGCTCTATATATAGGTAGGACCGCAGCAAATCCAGCTCATGCCCCAGAGGAAGCAGTTGGTACATATTTATGGGATCGAAGCTACGATGTAGATAATTACCAAATTCATGAAGCATCGTAACCATCCGATCTGTGTCAACCTCACTTAGGGATGCTATGGTATTCAGCGCATTATGCAGAAAATGAGGTTGAATCTGCGCCTGAAGCCATGCGGCCTCCATACGGAGGCGCTCCCCGAATGACTGCTTCAGAGACACCCAAGCCCGAATGCGAAGTCTAAGCTCCATGGCCCCTACAGGCTTGGTGACATAATCATTCGCACCTGACAGAAAAGCAGTCTGCACATCCTCAGGCTGGTTACGTGCGGTTAACAAAATAATGGGAAGCTCAGATATCGAGAACTGCATACGAATTCTCTCGGTTAGCTCATAACCAGACATATGCGGCATCATGACATCCGAGACTACAAGGTCCCACTCACCTTGATGAAGCTTCAGTAATGCCTCCTTACCACTTAACATGCTAGTGATATCATAATGCTCCGAAGCCAGCATATCGCGAAGGATGTCAAGATTAACGGGGTCATCATCAACAATTAGTATTCTCGGACGCTGGCCCTCTGACAGCAGTTCTGAATTCTCTACTGAACCCGCCTGCTGAATCCTAACCTCATCCAGCCATGCAGTATTCGCATGCTCGCGGAGCAAAGGTGTCTCTGATATTGCTGTGAATGCTGCTGACCCTATTCGCTCCTCCTGACCTGAATTGCGATCCGCATAGCTTTCCTGAACTGAAGCTGCCGCTGCAAGGCTGAACGAAAATTCAGAACCTGTACCTGGAATCGAATGAATGCGAAGCTCCCCACCATGCAATTCGACCAACTGCTTGGTGATGCTTAACCCAAGCCCAATGCCGCTGCCGATAGCGGAAATGCTGGAGTCACCTCTCTCATATGGCTTTAATATCCTGGCTTGCGTCTCTTGATCCATTCCAATGCCCGTATCCGTGACACGGATCATCACCATACCTTTATGGGATTCTGCTGAAATGGTGATTGTACCTTCCTCAGTATACTTGATTGCGTTATGCACCAGATTGAACAGAATTTGTAGCAGTCGGTTCTCATCCGCCAGGACAGGTGGACAGCTTGCAGAGATGTCCACGACAAGCCCAAGCTTTTTCCCTTCTGACAAATAACGCAGCATATCGGTCACACCATGAGCCAATGCGTGAAGGTTCAGCATTCTCTTATTCAGACGAAGATTTTGCTCCTTCAGCAGTGTCACATCCAATAGATCATTCAGAAGCAATGCCATGCGCCTACTCACATTGATCATAAGCTCCAGTCTGCCTTGACTACGAGACCCGAGCTCTCCGCTGGCCTCATCCAGCACCGACTGCGCCATATTAATGATGCCGTGCAAGGGATTGCGCAGCTCATGGGAAGTATTCGCTAGGAAGTCATCCTTCAGCTTGTCTGCCTTCTGCAGATCAGCGGCCAGCTTCTGCACTCGTAGCGTATTCTGATAGAATCGGTTGAACCAGAAGGCTGCAAATCCAAGGAACGCAATAATCAGATCGATAGGATAGTAAGGCATATCTGACCAGAAGTAAGCCTTAATCATTCCGCTGCTAACCTGATTTACTGTTACAGCAGCTACCGATAGTAGAATGAGAAAAGCATCCTTCTCTCCTCTATAAATTGCACCTAGCACAAATCTGGGGATAAAGATCACGTTGATTATGAACAGGACTAGCAGCATTTTCCGTACGGGAACAATCCACTCCAACGGAACAATAAGCGCTACCAGCAGACAGAGCACACCAAAGATATTAAACAAACGCATGAATCGCTTGAACGTTCCCTCACCGAACATGGCATGCCCGAACCAGGTCAGACAGAGACCAATGCCCAAATAGCTGATCAGTCTGATTTTGGTGGTCCAGAACAGATTCAGGGGGAACCATTCCATCAGGACACGATCATCATCAGACAGGATAGCGAAAAAAGTAAATATAAGCAGTGCGGTAAAAAACAACACGGATTTATTACGGTAGCCCAGGAAATATAAAATGATGCTAAAGAAGGCATGCATTAAAATAACGACAGCCACCGTTAGCTGCAAGGATTGCCTGAGCAGGACCTCGTGGTCAATAGCTGCCGCCGTGCCGAGCTTGATCGACTGCGTGATGCCTCCTGCGTATGCATAATCAAAATTGGACACCTGAATCACCATATCCAGCTGCTGCGCGTCAGGTCTAAAGTACGCTGAATACGGGTTGTTATTGGGATCATTCTGTTCTATTGCAATCGAGGGATGACCATTCTCCATGACCAGCTCATGATTGATATACAATCTCGATGCCGTCTGAATACTTGGTAAACGAAGTCCGTAAATATCATTCGGTTCATCCACCAATACCCGCAGCCTGTATGTACCGATCCCATAATTCGTTCCCGTAGCTGTCTGCTCCTTCCAGCTGCCAGGAACCTGTATCCACTGGCGCTCTGCAGCAACGTCTTTACTTGTAAGCGAGGCTGGCTCCAGCAGCTGTTCCGGGTAAAATTCCCATTCGCCGTTAATGGTCACGATGCGCTTGTCGTCAAAAGGCATGCCACGCAGATCGAGGATTCCCTCCTTGGCCAGTGGCGAAGGCGGCTGTATATTGTAGTTAAGCCATAACAGTCTGATACCTAGTAATACAACTACGAATAGTAGAAGTATGCATAGCATTTTCTTCCCGGTTAGCGAGTCAATAAATTTTTGCAAGGCATCCAATCCTTTTCACAAATTTCGTACATTCTATGGTGATGGTCAAATTCACTAGTTGATTATATCAACTGACTTGCTGTTTTGTAACGAGTCGAGTGAACCGAATCTCAAAATTTTATTAAGAAAAAAGACACCTTCTGTACTTTACAGTAACAGTAGGTGCCATGAGAATTGTATTAGGGTATATAACGAATTCAAGGGTCCATCTATTGAACAGCTGGTCCTTGAAGCTTTACCCCCAGCACAGACCAGGCTACACACCATGGACGTTGCTCCTGCTTAGCTTTCGGAATCCAATAGCAGGACTCGATCTGGTCTGGGTCCGGTACCAGCATCAGCATACGAAGTATCAATTTGCGAACATCCTCAGGATGGTCTGCACGAGGGTAAGGATAATCAAGCTTAACGCCAACCTTCTCGGCAACCTCGGAGCTATGGGAGAGCTCGTATTCAAAGCTGGTATTACCGCCCATACTCAAGATGCCGGAATAACCGCTTGTAAATTCACCAGACACCGTACTGCTAGTAATGTGCACAGTTGAAGTCTTCTTCTCGAAAAAGGCTGAAGTCTCACCAGGCACCCAGCTTACATCCAGTGCCAGACTTCGCTTGACATCTGCATAATGTGGGATGTCTGTGAAACGATGCAGAAATGTCCTGTAGTCGTGTGAATCTAGCCTCTCATCGTAGCTCTTTAATATTGGAAGCACATCAAAATCAACATCCGTTGCTGATGCATGGAAGACATGGCTTAGGACTCCAAGAGATCGCTCCATCTTCCAATCGAATAGCTCATAGGTCGTTCTTACGATATGCGGGGTCAGGTACACGTAAGTAACGGAACTCTCTCCAGGAATTGGAACAATTGTCTTGTCAATGTGTCTGGTAATCTCAGAGATCTCAGAGCTATGCTCTGCGTGCTCAGCAGCAAATTTCAGAGAGAATTCTGCGCCGACTGGAAGACTCCCTCCAGCCTGCACATACGAACCCATGCGAAAGCGTGTGGAGATCGCAATCTGCTCTGTTGTGGATCGACCATAATAAAAGGTGGAGCCACTCTCCTTACCAGAATATCCGTTGGTGACGTAGGGAGGCGCTCCTTCGACAACTCCGATAAGTGCACGAAATTCATCCCCAGCCTTTTCTTCAGCCTGCCCTACCTGTCTCATCACATCTGATTTATACCGACACATGACGAGATTGCTGCCGCCCTGGTTCACAAAGTTCTCGTCATTATAGTTCATATACAGCCAGATCTCCTGACGCATCTCCCCCTTCGTGCCAATAGGAACGAAATACTGAAGTGCTCCCATGTAGACCCAGGTTGGATATTTCGTATGACCGTGCGTCCTTGTATATGCTGGGCTCCATTCCCCAGTACGAATGTTAAATGTCTTCATTTGATTGTTCTTATATCCAGCCCAGCTGTGCGGACGATGCCATCCATTGATGAACAGCTGCACCGAAGGATCTTGGATTCCACCTTCGATCGTGCCTGACTCCAGCGCAAGAAAGTCTGCCCGCCCATCATACTCCTTATGGTGCCTGCTCTCGGTCTCTCGCAATCCGCTACCTGTGGACCCATAGGTGTCTAGCTCGCAGCGGAAGCTGGCAGTCCAGATATTCGAATAAATCGTAACTACGCCCATCATCAGATGGAGATTACCATCAGGATGAGCATAAGCACATGCACATACCTGCTTTACATTTTTCCAGTGGGTGTTCACCTCCTGGTGCCAAGCTCCCGATTGGTCCTGATAGACGATGCCAAGCCTGTGCTCCGAGTCCACATGATGGGCGCCGAGCAGATACAATCGACCCTGCAGGGAAAGAGCACTGAACTGCGTACGACGATTGAAGGAATATGGAATTTGTTCTGGCTTCGACCACGTCTCACCGTCAGAAGTAGTCACATAGGACAGCTGCCCGTTCTCAGTCCAGAAGACATGTAATATTCCTTGATGAACGACGCTCGCCAGATTGGCTATCTCCTGATGGCCATTGACATTATAACCGAGCTTCTCAAAGACCATCTGGTTAGCAGCCAGACACTCCATGACTTCCTTATCCTTGAGCTGCTTCAGTCGGACCCGGGTATAAAGGATCTGATCGCGATTATTGGAGGTCGATCTTTTGTGATAGAAGAAGAAGGCGCTCCCATGAAAATACGTACCATTCACACCTTCAAATTGCAGGCTTGCTTCAGGGATGCGGAGATTCGTATACGTGTTGGACATCTTGTCACCTTTCTTTAAGCTTCATTTACGCTTCATTATAGTAGTTCATTTATACTTTCCCTCCAATTGTAATGTATCTCGTTCTTATGCGAACCTAACTTTAGTTA
This sequence comes from Paenibacillus massiliensis 2301065 = DSM 16942, assembly GCF_000377505.1. Lineage (GTDB taxonomy): Bacteria > Bacillota > Bacilli > Paenibacillales > Paenibacillaceae > Paenibacillus > Paenibacillus massiliensis. The sequence continues at coordinate 526,764 of NZ_KB898187.1, forward strand.
ACTTTGAAACAAATAATTTTTGAAATGTATACGAGTTACGCTTTATACGGCGAGTTTAGCTCCAGATAGCAAAAAAAGGCCGACATCGCATTTCACGATGCCAACCTGACTCCTCATTCATACAGCAATACTATTCTAGCCTTCGACTATATCGGCATGCAGAGCACTTGCGATCTCCATCATTTTAGCCACCACAGCCTCATGAGCAATGGCCACATACAGATCCCCCTCATAGTGACGGAAAGGAATGTCCGCGTCTACATGCTTCCACATGAAAAAATCCCCTTCGATCGTCATGGTGCTCTCTGCACCGACGACTGTAAGCACCTGTGAGTATTCAAACTCTGGCTGTTCTGCAAAGTAAGCCTTGCATTCCTCCAAGGAAATGGCTGGCTCTGGATGCCCCTCCTGCATGGAGCGAGTAATGCGAAAACGCTGATTCATCATCATACCTCCAACCAATATATTGCAAATTCATTTCAAGTTCTGGCCCTCATACCTTATAATGCTTACCTGCTCATGTCAATGGCTTCAAATGTGGTTACTGCACTCAACCCTTTATAAATTGATACTATTGGAACAATATGAGATTTATGAGAATTTTGATATACTATGATGTGATAGATGGTAGATGATAGATTATACGATGAGTTGGGAGAGAACAATGGATGTTGTATAGACGAGTTGGTAAAATAGCAGCTGCCTCAATTCTTGCCTTGTCCTTGCTTGGCACTACATCATCGTTCAGTGATGTACATGCCGATCCAGGGATTACCGTCATGCTGGACAATGTACCATTACAATTTGATGCAGCTCCACGGATCGAACAAGGAGTTACCTATGTACCGTTTCGCTCTATAGGCGAAGCTCTTGGCATCCAGATCGCCTGGGACAGCAAGGCACAGACCGTGAAGGCGGTCGGATTGGTTAACGGACAGACGACAGAGGTCCTGCTGCAGATCGGCAGTAGCACAGCTACTGTGAATGGGAATACAGTCAAGCTAACAGCAGCACCAGTCCAAAGGGACGGACGACTACTCATCCCTCTTAGCTCCTTCAGCAGCCAATTCGGTGTGAACGTAAGCTGGAACCAACAGACCCGAACTGTCTCTCTCGTATCGCCACAGCGCGCGATGCATCTGAGAGCCTTCTATGCGTTGCAATCCTTTCAAGAAAGAGAGCTGGTAGCTTCTATGAATTCAGTCGCTTTTGGCTGGAGTCGTATTAATCGAAATGGGCAGTTTACTTTAGAAGGGGAAGAATATCGGCTGCCTGCCGCAGCTGGTGATGTGACACCTCAAGCCCTTGTAGCCGATGCTGCTTCCAGAAGCATACAGCCATATCTCATGGTCTACGCTCTGGACGGAAACGGTGAATTGACGAAAATGCTAAGTGACAGCAGTGCTCGTCAGCAATCCATTAACGGTATATCAGCTGCCGTGGCTGAGAATGGGTTTGGCGGGGTTGTGCTTGATTTTGAAGGCTTGGGCTTCAAGCTGGACGCTATGCAGCAGCAGAAGCTGCTTAACGATTATGTGCAGCAGTTACGTGCCGCGCTGCCCGCAGACATCTCTCTATCACTCGCCGTACCTCCGCTTAATAGTGCGTATAAAGGCTATGATTATAAGACTCTAGCTACTATTGCAGATGATATCATCATAATGGCTTATCAGTATAATCCTGCAGGAACCAAGGCACAGGTCCCGGAGCCTAACAGTCTTGTGGATAAAGCCATTCAACTGGCGCTGGATGCCGGGGTTCCGAAGTCGAAGCTTCTATTAGGCATTAGCCTGAGCAGCGAGACTCCCTCTTCGATAGATGATAAGCTTGGTCTCGCCAAGCGTTATGATCTGAAGGGTGCAGCCTTCTGGCGGCTGGGATTATTCCGGGCGTATGATACGCCTATGGAGGATGCAGTACATGCTTCGGTTATAAAAGAGTGATCTGCAAGGAGAATTGAATAGATTCACATATTGTGCAAAAAAAAAAAGCGGGTGCTCAAGTAGAGCATCCGCTTTTTTTACCAATGAACTATTCTCGCTACTAGATGAAGCTATAACTGGTAATACTCTGTTCAAAACCTTGGGATGGCTTAACCGGAATGAGCAGTAATTTGGCTGCAGGCAATCTCATTTATGATACCCATCATCGCCTTGTAGTGTTCATGTATGAAAAAATGCCCTCCGTCAAACTTTAGTATGGAGCAGCTTCCATTGGTCAGGTGCCTCCAGCCTTCAAGGGATTCATCCTCAATGTCATCGTCTCTCCCGCTCATTACCGTCAGATTGCAGTCCAATCTGTAGTCGCGTTGTGGACATATGTACTCTTCAACCATTTTATAATCCGTTCTCAAGATAGGCTTGAAAAAGTCGAACAACTCCTTATTATCCAGCAGACCTAGCGGCGTACCTCCCAGTCGCGCAATCTCAGCCTTGAATTCATCGTCGGAGAGGAGGTGCACCTTCCGTGAGGATTCAGAAAGATGAGGTGCCTGTCTGCCTGAGACAAATAGGTGTGCAGGCTCAATACCATAACGCTGTTTAAGAGAATGACTAGCTTCGTATGCCAGCATGCTACCCATGCTATGCCCGTATAGCATAAATGGCTGCTGCAGTTGTGACACCATCTGATGGCAAATATCCTCTATTGCTTCCGTCAGAGACGAATACAATGGCTCTTGCATTCTCTTGCCTCGACCTGCAAGTTCTATGGGGACAAGGAGAATGGAAGAGTCAAGCGCATGCCGCCATTTGTGATACACGGTAGCAGACCCTCCTGCATACGGCAGACAGTACAAAGTCATTTTCTTCATTTGACTACTTGTCCTTCCAGTTGTGCCTCACGCTTCTTCTTCGTCGTGCGCCCTTTCTTCTGAAGCTGGTTCTTAATGCGCATAGACTTATTGAGATGGATAAAATTGTGCCGAGTAGCTGGCCCAAGAAGTAGGCCAACCAGCTTTTTATTCTTCCAATAATCCAACAGCCACTCTCCATCTGCCATGAGTGCTTGTTCGTCCCGAATTCTCTGTAATCGGGCTGCCTTTACCTTCTGGCGAAGCAATTGTGGGCTCATCACGGCCACAATATCACGGGTTCGTTTGCCTACAGCCTGGCGGTAGCGAAACAACGAGCCCATGTCCAGTGCTGCGCTCAATTCACCTACCTCTTTCATCTTCATCCCATTACCCGTATCCACAAATGGAATATGAAGTGCTGACAACCATTTTCCTTCCATCATCACCTGATCACTATCTGCTACCAAAATACTCAGGGTTATATCTTCAATTCTGGTGCAATGCCACATATGCCAGGCTATGGAGTTGGCTGTACCTGTCGTTTGTGTTGGGTACGTTCGGAAGGTAGATTCCTGCATATGTGCCAACAGCAAATCCTCATAATTCAAATCTACAGTAGCATCTACCCCTGAGGAGTGCAGTCGCCCGTGCTGTTTCATGAATAACTCTATTGCTGCTTCATGTTCCTCGGGTCTTGCCATCATGTTAGTCAGCACCTTGTGCTGTTCGTTCCATGCCTTGCGCTGTGACAAATCCATCTCGATTCCTCCGTTCTAATTAATAACGGCCAATATGTTAACTCCAAGATCAATACATCTCGGTTCACCCATAAAATCAATTTCCAGCTTCACTCTGCGCTTACGAAGATCAACACGACGAATCATTGCTTCTTGCCCCTTCAGTGGCCCCGAGATGACACGAACCTTGGCATTCACTTTCATAATATCCGAATATGTAATGCACTCCTGGTCATTCAGTAAGTTTAGCATCCACTCCATTTCCTCATTCGCAATACTGGAAAAACAGTCAAAGCTTTGATCCTTCTTGTGATCACCGCTGCATACCATGTAATGAATATTCGGTACAGCGCGTAAGGTGTAATAGATTTCCGGGGTAATATGGGTATTAACAAAAATGTATCCAGGGAACAACAATTTCATAGTATCTCTAAAAATTCCCTGCTTGCGTTCGGGGATCATTTTTTTGGGCACAATGCACTTCAGCAGATTGGCACTCAGGTATTTATGCAACAGATTCATTACCGTTTCTTCTTCACCGGTCTTGACACATAAAGCATACCACATGAGCACTCCTCCAACGGAATTATTTAGTTTTTTTCACAAATTATAGACGTATAAAGTGCGAGATGCAGCGAAAATCGTCATACCTTGTGAAAAAAAACGCTATCTCTGTTGGAGGATCTCTTCACATGGAATCTGTTATTTTATGATGGGAATCCATACCTGGCTGACATAGCCATCAGATCCTGCATGATATTCCTCTAGCTCTGGCAAGCCAGCATGCTGGTAGTCCGTAGCTTGGAAAAATTCTGGAACCCGTTTCCATAGACCCTGGATATCATCCAGCTCCTGCATGCTGTTGCACTGCTTGGAGAAGACCACCCAGGTACTAGAGGGGATTTCCAGTACCTCCCACTCCTTCTTCTCTTCATCGGACAGCGACTCACTACGTTCAGCTGCGATCATATACCGAAAGGATGCTCCGTCAGGCTGGTAGTCATAAATGACACCGGTAAGTAGCCTGGCTCCTGATTCATTCTCAGGACCGTAACCTGCCGTTTCTCTCAATCGATCCTTACTGCCATTCTCACAGAACTGACTCCAAAACGCCGGAACTGCACTTTGCGTGTTAGCCATCTCAATCTGCCTTGTTTGTCCAATTAGTGTTAACCGTTCCCGATCTACAATTTGATAATCCATCTCTTCTTCTCCCTTCAAGATCAGATAGAATGAGAGGCGCGGGTAAGCCTTCAAAGAAACCCCCCGCTCTCTTGCGGCAGTAGGCGTCATACCATGCAGCTTCTGAAAGGCACGGCTGAAGGCATCCGGAGACTCATAGCCGTATTTCATGGCCAGGTCAATGATTTTAATATTCTGCTGTTGTATGTCCTGCGCAGCCAGTGTCATCCTTCTTCTGCGAATATATTCTGACAAGGATACGTTAGTAATAGATGAAAACATGCGTTGGAAATGAAATTCCGAGCATTGTGCTCTTTTTGCGATTTCACTCGTAACGATCTGCACAGTCATATGTTCCTCAATGTAGTCCATTGCCTGGCGCATGCGCTCAAGCCACTGCATCTGGCAATCCTCTCCTTAAATAGTGTAAGGAATGTCGGGTTAGGCTTCCCGATTTTTTTTGCCTATAATTGCAGGCCCTTGGCCGGCGTGGACGAGCTGTTCGGGAACAGCCGGTACTATAGGCAGACAAATCTCTATAATCGAATTCTCATCATGAGGGGACTCGCTCTGCTTGTAATAGGCATAATTATAGTTGAATGGCATTGTATAGCCGGATTGTGGCAGCCATTGCTTGAAAATATACATATATGCTTTAAGGATATAGATAGGCTTGCCAGTATACGTGAAGATAGCGTGGTCGCCAGACGGCAACGTCTTTCCAATACAGCCATGGGGAATGTCATACAGGTCATCTACCTCTACGCCTACCATGTACATAAATTTCTCCTTCGCAGGGTCCGGAGGAGATTTGAATTCTTTTTCCGACCAGATTTCCAGTTCATACACACACGGGAATTCCGGCTTCCGCTGAATCTGAAGGGATTGATCTAAATGATAGAACATTCCCCATAATAAAGGCTCAGAGGCCCCGGTATCATGGAGGCTCACAATTGAAGTAACTCCAACCAAGCACTTCTGCTCCAGTCTTGCAATAAGTGGCTCTCTGGTAATCATGACAGCCTCCCGCCTTGTGCTGGTGTCTCCTTCAGCTTGTGCTCAATGCACCGTAGTACATCCTCCAGATTGTTAAATTTCCTGATATCCAGATCCTGATCATTGAATTCGATGCCGAACTCCTCCTCCGCAAGGACTACCAGCTTTACATATGAAATGGAATTGAATCCTAAAGCCAGCAGGTCAGCCTCGAGGTCAACAACTGTATGCTCATGATCCAATGACATATTCAGCACCTTCAAAAAGCGTTCCCGCAGAGATATGCTCATTCCTGTCGCCTCCCCTTATTCTTTAGCAGCTCATGCATGAAACAGTTCATTTAATTCGTGCTGTGACAATTCGATGGTAGCAAAATCTGACGGTGTAAATCGGGGCCGCTGCACATTCGTACAATGGCGAATAAGACGATCAAGTCTACTTATATAGCTTTGCAGCCAGACCTTCGGACCATGATTCAGGAAAGTACGATCTCTGCAGCGTATCTTCATATGGAATTTTCCTTGAACCATGTAGCTATTCATCTCGAGCATTCCTTTGTACATATTGCTCTGTGCGCAGTCATCCTCCTGAAGGGATAGCTCGGTAGTGAACCATTCATTGTCCAAGGTATCTGCGATACGCCCCAGAAAATTAAAACGAATAAACTCTCCCCGTGCAGCTGACCGATGACCCTGTATATTCCGCCCTTGCCGAATCTGCTCCTTAAGCGATTGGATCTGCTCCCGCTCAGGAAGAGAAGTTATAGTAAGCATTAGCCAATCCATGCTGGTGAACCAACCGACAGTTCGGCTGAGATCCAGCTCTGGCCACGGGGCTTGTCGGCCATGTCCCTCCACCTCTACGTCCAGCTGCTGTCTGCCAGTTAGGTCATTGACAGTCAGCGCCAACGCAATGAGCAGAATATCCTCAGTATGCGTATGATAGGCAAAGTTCATGGACGATAACATGTACGGATCCAATGACCGTGTCAATTCGCCTGTCGCATGAAATACGTTATTTTCCAATTTCGCCGAACTTGAATTAAATTCCTCCTCATACTCCAAAATGGATACTGAAGAATGCAATTTATTATTGTGCAAAGCCACGGCCCATTCCTGATAGGAATGTGTTTTGGCCGGAAGCTGCATAGGCAATCCGTTCGAAAGCTGTTGCAGCAGCAACTGGACATCCTCCAGCAAAATACGCCACGATACAGCGTCTACAGTGAGATGATGGGCGGATACCAGCAGTCGCAGCTCTCTCGGTTGCAGCAAAAAGAAACATCCTCTGATCAACAAACTATCGGTAAGCTCAAATCCGGACTTCATGGCTGAAGCGATTCGATTCATCTCAGATTGCTGTGCTGCCCGGCTCAGGCCAAGCAAATTTACCTGTTCAATGATGCCAGTAGCCGCCAGATGTTTTTCGTTATAAAATAAGGTGCCACGAGAGAGATTGTAATTGATTCGCAAGGCATCATGATGTTGTACAAGCTTTAGCCAAACAGCCTCCAATTGTGTTGTGGTTACCGGCTTCTTGAAATGCAGGAGCACAGACTGGTTATAATGTTCCGGATTGGGAAGAGACTGAGCAAAGAACCAGACACTCATTGGTGTCGGCTTAATATCCCCTGTGCGTGGCTGCTGACCAATATGTTCAGCTTGTGTCCTGGTCATGTACCTAGCCAAATCTCGCAGATGCGGATGCTGCAATATATCTGATGTATGGAGACCGTACCCTCTGTCTCTGACGGCAGCGGTTACCTGGATAGCGATGATCGAGTCCCCGCCAAGTGCATAAAAATCGTCCTCCAATTGAATGGAATCCTGACGCATAATATCTCTCATACCTGCAAGCAAGGCTTGTTCCTCCGGAGTGAGGTTATTCCCGTTCCCGGGCAACAGTGGCTGAAGATCTCCCAATTCAGGAAGTGGCAGGGCTTCTAAGGAGAGTTTTCCGTTTAATGTAAGTGGCATTTGGTCTACTGTGATTATAAATGAAGGAATCATATACTCAGGCAGCTCCATACGCAGACAGTCCTGAAGCTCAGGCGGCGTCAGTGAATCCCCATGATGATCAGCCTGCCGCACGATATACGCGCAGAGCACCTCACGTTCCTGTCCTGATATATTCCGCAAGACAACGACTGCTTGACGAATCTCAGGCTGCTGAAGCAGGTGCCGCTCAATTTCAGCCGGCTCAACTCGATGTCCCCTGACCTTAAGCTGGCGGTCTGCCCTGCCGCAATACATAAGGAGCAGTTCTTGTGACTGTACGCAGCTAGTATCATCATTTCCAGCCATTGCAGGAGTTAAGTACATTCCCACATCTCCAGTCGCATACATTACCGTACCTTGCCTAAAAGGATTAGCGATAAATGCAGTATAAGTCAGCTCCGGTTGATGCAGGTATCCTCTGGCAACTCCCTCACCTGCAATATAGATTTGTCCCTTCACTCCTGTTGGAACCGGATGCAGGTGCCGATCGAGTACATAGATCTGCATCCCCCTTGCAGGAGTGCCAATAGGCACCGTCGTAAGCGGACATGTCGGATCATAGCGATGAATCATGCAGCCGACGGTCGCCTCTGTAGGTCCATATTCATTGAAAATGTGAACCTGCTCCAGCCATTCTTTTCCTAATGACTCGCATAAAGCACTTGGTAGGGCTTCGCCGCCGACAATCAGCGTTCTTAGTCTCCCTGGGCCGTTCTGGACATGACGCAGTAAAGCTAAATGGGATGGCGTCAGCTTGAGAACTGTTGCCTCGCCTGATTGGACGACCCGATACAGCACGAAGTCAGCATCTGCCTCATAAGGATCGTAGATGTCAATCTGGTGCCCGGCAATCAAGGGAGTGAATATAGATGTAACCGTCAGATCGAAGGCAATCGAAGTATACAGAGCGAAGACTTCCTCTTCTTCGGTGGTGTATGTATCATTAGCCCATTCGATATAATTAAGCAACGAACGATGCTCGATCATAACCCCTTTCGGCTGTCCTGTGGAGCCGGACGTGTACATGATATACGCAAGATCGCTCTCGTCTGGATATGCCTCTGGAGCCGCCGAACTCTCAGTACGGAATGTCTGATGGCTTGCAAGGTCAATTACCTGTACCGCCTCGACAGCAGCACCCGCTGCCTGGCCATGAGCACAATTCGTAAGCAACAGCTCACAGGAAGCCTCGCGCAGCATCCAGCCTAATCGTTCCAATGGAGACTGCGGGTCCATCGGCAAATAGGCAGCACCCGCTTTAAGTACAGCCAGAATGGCGATCACCATGTCAAACGAGTGCGTGCAGCAGACGGCCACGATGGCCTGCCGATGCCCTATCTTCTTGCGCAGCCATTGTGCTAACTGATTGCTTGCCTCATACAGCTGCAAGTAGCTCAAGCAACGACCATTCTGTCGTACTGCAATGCGGTCGGGGGTTCGTCTTGCCTGTTGATCAAATCTTTCAATGACCGTTGCCGCAGATCCATCCGCTCGATCAGGCTTCTGGATATCATTAAATTGCTCCAGCACAGCCTGCCTGTCCGCCTCCAGCAGCAAATCCATCTGATCCAGCCGCACATACGGATTAGCAGCCCACTGCTCTATCAGAGCGCAAACGCCTTTATACATAACATGAATGTCCGATTCTTGATAGATGGCTGTCTGAAAGTCGATATCAAAGCTCAATTCGCCCTGCTCGTACCATTCCCGGATAATCCATTGCAACGCATAAGGCTGATATCCGTTATAGAACTCAAGGTTCTCAACAGTATGGTCATTCATTCGTATGCTCAGCCTGTTGTTATAGTAATTGACACAAGCTCCATACAGGCCCCTGATCCCACGACTATGCAGCTCCAGGTCCCGTACGATTTGTTCATATGGATATTGCTGATGACGGTAAAAAGCCGCCAATTGGCGGCTAATGCTCTGCAGAGTCTCTTGCGCTGTGCTTGTTTCATCCAGTACAAATCGGCAGGGCATTGCATTGGTGAACATCCCGCACATGCTCTTCTCCTGTCTTCCCGAACGGTTCAAGACTGGAGTGCCAAGGACAATATCGGTGTGTCCTGTAATTTTGTTGCAATAGACCAAGTACAGGAATACGAACAGGACATTCAGGGATACGCCACAGCAATTGGCGCATTCCCGGATCATCCCCGAAGTATGTGAATCTATGATGTATGTTAATCGTTGCCCAGTCGGAGATGAGGAGGCTGTCTCGGTCCACATTTCCGACGTTTCTGCGAATAGATTTTGCCAGAAAAGCTTGTCTTTGCGGTGCCGCTCGGATTGAAGATACGCCCTCTCCCTGGCAATGTGTTCCCTGTATGACGGAAGCAGTGACAACTGATCAGAGGCATCATGCGTTAAGCCCTGACACAGCATCTCATAACTGCTGCTGATCTGGGTAGTTAGCAGTTGCATCGTCCAGCCGTCAGCAATGAGATGATGCAACACGGGCAAATAGCCGAACATCTGCTCATGTAGACGGAAGATAGAAAAGCGGAATAAATCCTGATCCAGCAAAGCGAAGCGAGTCTGTGCGTGATTCTCTACCCACTCCTTCAAGGCTTGTTCAGGATTGGCTTCCTCCGCGAAATCTACAAACTCAATATTCGGTTCTTGATATTGCGCCACATACTGCTTCACCTGGTTGTCTCTTAGGCACATATGCAGCCGAATGCCATCATTGCGGTATATAAATGTATGGATTGCTGTCCTGAGGATTGACGCTTGGATCGGGCCGTGTATAATGACAGGTCCTCCGATATTTCCCATAGGAATATCCGGGTGAAGTTGCTCCAGATACCAGATGCGCTGCTGGGCTCGCGTAAGTTCATATTCTATGGGAATCTTAGGCTCACTCATGATCTTCACTTCCTTTGCTTGCAGGGTCTTGCTCTTGCTGCTGCTGTTGTGCAAACCATTGATACAGCCCGTTATAATAGCTCTGCTCCAGCGCAGGCAAACGCTGCAATCCTTCCAGTCCTCTCGCTAACGATTCCGGTCTGAACTTCGAAGAGAAGCGAAATTTATCTATGACCAAGGCCAGAGATTTAACAGACTCGATCATGTCTTCCACAAGTTGACGCCCTCCAAATGAAGACGGTAGCAAGCGATTCAGTCGATAAGCCTCCACGTATTTATGTCGTAAAATAGCCGTCATGGAGGACGAGATCAAATCTGCATCGGTCTTGAGCTGCATTTCGTTCAACAGACTGGAATCAAGCTCCCGAATCAGTTCTTCAGTGCGTCCCAGGCGCTCTGTCAGCAGTCCGCGATGCGCCTGCATGGCGCCTGCCCAGTACCTCCATGCCGCACTTTGATCTGCTGGAGACACCTGCGCGTCCGACCAGAATGCCAGGAAGGACGGATATTGCTCGCTTACTCTGAAATGCTCCAGTAGACCATTATAGCATTCCAGCATTTCCTCATAGGACATATGCTGCTCTGCATAATCCAGCCCATTAATATGGCTATGCTCAAAGATGCTGAACTGCCGCAGCTCCTTATCAAAACCTGTAACCAGCAGTGTATGAGGCCAATGCTTCGTATGATACGTATCCTGACGGTATCGCTCATAATAGCAATCAATGCGGACAACTACAGGACGCCCTCCGGTGAGTGCCCATTCGATATCTGCAATGATATTGCGACTGATGGCTCTGGTAGTCACCTCGAGTCCACACTTGCGGATCAGACGCAGGATATCCTCCTGCGGCATGAAGTCAATCTCGACCAGCAGGGGCTGACGGCTATCCCTGGCGCTGTAGATGAAGACATCGTTAGCCAGAAAAGGATCAATGCTTGTCCCGAAATAATCAAGAACAGAGAACAACGCATTATAAAAACAATCTTTATAAAAGAGTTCGTTAAAAGGTCTTATCCCTTCCAGCTTCCGCTTTCCAGAAGTGATCATTATTCCAGGATCAGCTTCCTCCTCCACCACATCTGCCAAATGACTGCTCAGTATGTGCTCATAGATAGACAGGAACTGCCCTACAGGCGCCTCCTCCAACACTGCACTGCATTGCACTGTGATGTAAAGACGCTGATCGGTAATTACGCTGTTAATGTCCATTTGGTGTGTAGCCCCAACATGCTCTTGAACAGTGCCAGCCGTGGATAAGCTTGACAAGCTGAAGACTTCTGTATTCCATTCCTGCTCAAATTCCCCCAAATAATTGAAGCTTATTGGTGCGTCGGCCGTGTCTCCATGTTCGCCAAGCAAATGAGGAGCAAGATAGCGAAGCACACCATAACCAAGTCCTCTGTTAGGGACCTGCTCCAGCATACTCTGGATGCTCCGCACGTCATCCAAGTAGCTCCCTTCTTCAGCCTGCAGCAATACGGGATACAACGAAGTGAACCAACCCACAGTGCGGCTTGTATTGATATCATCCAGTACTTCCTGACGTCCATGTCCTTCCAGATCAACACGAATGCGTCGAATGCCCGCCCATTTCTGCAAAGCGCGAGCAACCGCGGCGAGCAAGTAGCTGTCCATACTGAGATGAAGTCGATTGGACTGCTCCTTCAACTGCTCTGTCTGCACTCGTGTAAATGCGATGTGTCGCCGCAGAACAGCCTGCTTCTCGCTCAACGGTTCTTCCAGCATCGCATCAGATGGTACAGGCAGTCCTTCTACCGGCGCTATGAGCACTCGTTTCCAATAAGAGGCTTCGCTGGCTATAGCTTCACTTGCAGCATATTGTATCAGTTGGTCGGCCCATGCTTGGTAAGAGTGAGTCTTGGGACTCAAATGGAAAGCCTCTCCTTGCTCCAGCGCAGCATAGCCGCGCGCAAAATCTTCAAGCAAAATACGCCAGGATATCCCGTCAATCAACAAATGATGAAGATGAATCAGCAAATGATCCCCCTGAGAGGTCTGAAACAATGTAAACTGGATCAGCTGTCCCTGAAGCCACTGAAGTCGCCCTCTGGAGGCAGCTATGGCTGTGTTAACCTCCTCCTGCGTCAATGCTTGCTGTGTATAGTCCAGAACAGTGAAGCCAAAATTAGTATCATGTTCGTCCCCAATATACTGATGCACCGTACCGTCGCTCTGTTCATACTTCATGCGCAATGCATCATGGTGACGCATCAGAAGTGTCCACACATCTTGTATGAGCTGCTCCTGAAAGCCTGTTGCCCGGTACAGCATGACAGCTTGGTCCAGTGGCTCGACGTATCGCGCCGGATCAGAGAAAAACCAGTGCTGAATCGGTGTAAGCATAACTGGACCGTTCACAGCTTCCTGGCTAATTACATGCTGGACCTCCTGTAAACCGCTTGCTGCGAGCTCCGCAATCGTGGGATATGTATACAGATCCCGCATCTTTAGATTGTATTTCCACAGCGCTGCTGACAGACGGATCGCTTTAATTGAATCGCCACCAAGCCGAAAGAAATTATGATGCATGCCTATTTGCGTTACACCCAGCACCTCGGACCACGCGGCTGCAAGTTCAGCCTCGAGAGCATTCCTTGGTGCCACATACAAGGTCGATACTCCTGCTTCCTCGATCGGCTCAGATACATCAACCACCAGATCCGAACTAGTATGAGAATGAACCAGTGCTGCAATGTCTTCTTCGAATGCCAACGCGGCATCTTCCATCCGTATGGATGGAGCTGTCATCACACTCTTATAATATTGTTGCAGCACATGTGCGATCTGTTGCACATACGAGGATGAGAAATACGCAGAGTCATACAGTAGTCTCAATTGTAAACGTCTGTTGTACAATGCAAATCGAAAGTCCAGCATCCCCGGTATAGCATATATGGCAGATGAATCATGAATCCTATCCATAGATGCCACAATAGGAAGCTGTGGCTCGTTGCCCGGCTGTGTCCAGCCCAATTCCTCGAAGATGCGGCTCAGTGGATAATGAGCAAATCGACAGGCTTCAGCGAGCACCGATTGCATCGATTCACTGAATTCTCTAAAGGTCTGGTCTGCCTGCCACACATATCGGATAGCCAGTAGCTGCACATGTCTATTCACAGTTGCATCAGACACGGGGCGAACGACAGGCATACCGATCAGTATATCCTCCTTTCCTGTTGTTCGATGCAGCAAATCCACAACTCCTGTCAACAAGACGATGAACAGGGCTGCACGCGCAGGGCCACAAGCATCAAGCAGTTTGGCGGACACAAAATTGGGAAACTGGTAGCAGTACTCCTTCATCTCCACACCTCCATTACCACTTCGGACAGCAGTGCCAGCATCCCCGGGAAAAGCGGCAGGCTTGCTGCTTCCCCGCAGCCTGTGTACCCAATATTTGCGCTCATGCTCATATCTTCCACTGGAGATCATAATGTTCTCTGCAATGTGATCAGTTACTCTCATTTTCGTCACCTCACTTTTCGGCAGCAACTTCTTGAACCTAATACGTCCCTCTCTCCTGTTCCATTGTGGTACGGCGAGTGTGTCGAGACAACAGCGAGTCTTTACTGAACGCACGCTGAATGGTAAGAAGAGCCGGCCCCGTCATGCATGTAGTAATCAGTGTCATGACTACCATCGCCGCAAAAATCTCTGGACTAATGATTCCGAGATCATATCCGATATTCAACACTGTCAGCTCCATCAAGCCACGCGTATTAAGAAGTACCCCCAAAGAAAGAGAATCTTTCCACGACAAGCCAATTAGGCGTCCTGTCCCTGCAGCTCCGCCCAATTTTCCGATGATCGCGATTAGAATGATTCCAATGGTGACTAACCATAGCCCCCCTTGGCTGAATAGCAGTAGATCGGTCTTGAGACCTGTCAGCACAAAGAAAATAGGTAAGAGCCAGGACAGACTTACATACTCAAGCCTTTTTGTAATTTCTTTAAGAAACACGCCATTACGAGGCATAATGACACCCGCCAGAAATGCGCCGAACATCGCATGAATGCCTATCATTTCAGTCATCCACGAAGAGCTGAACAGGATGACCAGAACTACTGTGAACACAGTCATGCTCCATGAGCGTCTTAATCGTCCAAGCCACTCTCCGTTTAACAAGGGGCGAATCACGAAGAGCATGACCATGATATAGAGCAGTGTGTATAACACTGTAATTAGTGCCCCGCCAGTGCTTCCCGAGCCGACAGTCGCAGTAACAAACGCCAAAATGCACCATGCAGAGGCATCATCAATGGATGCACACATCATAGCGGTCGAGCCCAATTCTGTATGATCTATTTTCTGGTCACGAAGAATGCGCGCCAGAACTGGGAACGCCGTTATACTCATACCAGTACCCATAAACAGAGCGAAAGGCAGGAACGGAATATTAGCCGGTGCGTAGCTTGGATATAACAAGAAAGACAATCCTACTCCAAGAAAGAAAGGAATGATGATGCTAGTGTAGCTAATGGCGAAAACACTCCGAAACGTTTTCTTTGATGCCCCAATATTCAGTTCCATGCCTACGATGAACATAAAAATCATAAGGCCAAGCTGGCTTAACATATCCAGGGCACCGAGCGATTGAGCTGGAAAAATGATAGCGTGTGCGTCAGGAAATATCCGCCCAAGCAGAGATGGTCCAAGAGTAATCCCCGCCAGAATCTCTCCAATCACACCAGGTTGTCCCATCTTGGACAGCATCCATTTGAATACGGCAACAACACTGATGATCAGTACACATTGCATAAGCAATAGAGCCAGGTTATTCATACGGGAACCCCTCTTCCACGCATGCTTCCCGCATCAGAGGAATGTACATATCTCCCAGTCTGATATCAGGTGATTCTATACCTGCAGCGAGTAGGCTCAAATACGATGACATGAGCCATTGGATCGTAGTCTGCTTGAATAAGCTGTCAGAGTACATAAAGCACACATTCAACTGACCTTCACCGGATTCAAAGACGTCAAGCTGTAGATCAAATCTTGTATCTGTCGGTATATAGTAAGGCTCCACCTGCGCTCTTCCCAGCTTCACTTCTGGATATTTCATGTTTTGCATAATGAACATTGTCCGGAACAACGACTCCACAGTTACTTGATGCCGCTTGCGCAGCAGCTCTACCAGCATTTCGTAGGGATACTCCTGGTTAGCGTAGGCATTAACCATGGCGCTTTTTGTACGAGTCAGAAATTCCCGGAAGGTTAGCTCCTCCATTGGACCGGTGCGGATGGCCAAGGTATTCACAAACATCCCCACAATTCCTTCCAATCCTTTGTTGTTTCTCCCCAAAATGCTTGTGCCTATAGAAATATCAGTTGCTCCGATCCATTTGGACAACAGTACGCTATAAACTGCAAATAAGACCATGTTATGTGTCATGCCCTCGGCAGCACTGAAACGGATGAGCCGCTCATAAAACAACTTGTCCAGTTCATGGACCTCCAGCGTCTCGCTCTGCTTCTCACCTCGTCTTTGTGGATAATCCACAGGCAGCTCTTGACTGGGCAAGCTCTGGGAGAACACATCCATCCAGTACCTCTCCTGACGCTGAAGCGTCTCCGACTGCAAGGCATGGAATTGCCAGTTGGCATAATCCTTATATTGAAGTGTAAGGGAAGGCAATGGCTCACCTTCGTACAGATGTGAGAACTCGCCAATCAGCACGGCCATTGAAGCACGATCCGAAATGATATGATGCATATCCAGCAGCAGAGCATACGACGAATCTGAGAAGCGCATAAGGACCGCCCTGAACAAAGGCGCTTGCTGCAAGTCAAACGGCTGCACAAAGCCTTCCAAATGCTCCTGATTGAAGGCAGGCTCAGGACATTCCACTACAGTGAGCCGAAAATCAACTTCAGCCTGTACCCGCTGCCTGTATTCCCCCCGAATTAGATGAAAGGAGGTACGGAGCGTCTCATGCCGCTGTATCAAGGTATGCAGCGCACTCTGAACTCTCTCTACTTCAAGTCTGCCTTGTATCAACAAGACCCTGGGAAGATTATAGGCGATTCCTCCTACCATCTGATCATGAACCATCATTCGCATCTGGGCAGACGACAATGGATAGTCCTCTTGCCGCGGAGCTGGCTTCATCATCCAGGACTCGGCCCCTTCTGCCGGCTTGGCCTCAAGGAAGGCCGCCAGCTCGGCCACCGTCGGATGCTGCATCAGCTCCGTCAGACTTGTCTCTGCCTGCATATGCTCATTCAACCGATTCGCTATTCGTATTCCGCTGATCGAATCGCCGCCCAGTTCGTAATAGTTCTCATCCACCGCAATTTCCTCCAGCCCCAGCTCGCTGCCCCAAACGGTCGCCACCTCCTGCTCCCGCTCGCTGTACACGCCGCTGGCACGCCCAATCAACCGCACCTCCGTGCCTGTTCCTCGTTCCCAGGCGTCCTTTGCCTCAGAGGATTTCGGGCGGAGTGAGCCCCCTTCGGTAATCGATTCGATTGACGCTGACGCGGATAACGAGGCCTCCGTCTGCCTTCCCGCTGCTTCGGTCATCTCGGCCACGGCGGAACTGCCTGAATCCCGCGCTCCCCGTCGCAGTCGATCGGTACGTCGCTGCTTCGGCGGCTCAACCTCGCCTTCCGCATGTTGGGCGGCAGCCCTCGGACGCCGGAACAGGCTGGCATGCGCTTCTTCCAGGTACCAGCAGGAGACTCGCTCCAGCGGATATTCCGGCACGGCGACCCGCCGCAGTCGCACCTGCGGCATGCGCTTACGGTACCATGCCTCCCATGCGATATCCGCTCCGGCGCTGTACTGCCGCGCCAGCTCCAGCATCTCGCCAGCATTCAGCGCGTCTTCGCCCCTGGCAGCAGCTTGGCTGTCCACGATCTCGCCGGACTCCTGCGACATCTTCGCAGCGGCAGACTCGCTGGCCGCACGGCCCAGTACGGTCTCGCACACGCCGTAACATATTCCCTCCAGCCCAGGCGGCGTTCTGGAACCGTTCAGCTCAAGCCATACGGCTTCCGTCTCCTCGATCAGCCGCTTCAGCTTGGCAGCCAGTTCCGCGCGAGTACGACCGACCAGCGCCAGACGGTACTGGTAGACATCTCGTCCAGTGGCAGCCGTATAGCATATTGACTCCAGCGAATCCTTGCTCTTCAGCATGAATTCACTGTACGTCTGTATCAAGGACCGTAACGTCGCCTCCGTCCGTGCCGACAGCACCAGCAGATGAACCGTCCCGGCATGCGTAGCGCCTTCTCCGTCGCTCCCCCTCCAGTCTGGTTCATTCTCCACAGGCTCCAGCACTTGCTCCAGCGGTCCTGGAGCCGCCTGCTCACGCCGCATCTCTGGGGTCCCAGACATCACGTCGGTGGGCCCGCTGGCCAGCTGCGCCGCCTCCAGGGTCTCCGGGGCCTCTTCCAGCACTACATGGACGTTCGTACCGCCAAAGCCAAATGAATTGACGCCGCAGCGACGCGGCGTCGCTGCCTTCTCCCACACCCGCAGCCGATCGTTCACATACACCGGGCTAGCGGCAAAGTCAATGTGCGCATTCGGCTGTTCAAAATGCAGCAGGGGCGGCAGCTTCCGCTCCTGTAGAGCCAGCACGGCTTTGATGAGCGACGCCATGCCCGACGCCGCCACCGTGTGCCCGATATTCGCCTTTACCGCAGACACGGCGCAAAACTGCTTCCGCGAGGTCTGCGTCTCAAACGCCTGGCGCAGCGCCCGGATTTCGATCGGGTCTCCCACATACGTCCCGATTCCGTGCGCTTCCACATACGACAGACTCTCGGCTTCCACCCCGGCGTCCTGCCACGCTTGCGTCAGCACCTGGGCCTGCGTCTCGGCTCGCGGCGTCGCCATCCGCCGCGTCCCTCCGTCATTGTTCACCGCGCTGCCCCGAATGATCGCCTGCACGGGGTCCCCATCCGCCAACGCCTGCTGCAGCGGCTTCAGCACCACCGCTCCTGCCCCCTCGCTGATCAGCGTTCCTTGCGCAGACTCATCGAAGGTGCGTACCCGGGCGCCCCCGGTGACGATTCGATCGATCGGGTTATCCCCGCTGCGCAGCAGCCCGTCCTTCACGTTGATGCCCCCGGCAATCGCCAGCGTGCACTCCCCCTGCTGCAATGCCCGGCACGCCTGATGCACCGCCACGAGCGCGGAAGAGCAGGCCGTATCAATCAGGAGGCTCGGCCCGGTCAACTTCAGCACCTGGGAGATGCGGCTAGCCAGCACCGCCGCATAGGCCCCGGTCAGCGCCAGTGGGTGCAGGTTGCCGACATATTCGTTGTACAGGCTGACACAGGCATGATCCCGCCCGATGAACACGCCAGTAACGGTGTCTGCCAGTCGCCCCAGCGTGAGCCCGGCATGCTCGGTAGCCCGGTATACGGTCTCCAGCATGATCTTTTGCAGCGGACTCATCAGGAGGGCCTCCTTGAAGGAGATGCCGAAGAAAGCCGGATCGAACCGGTCTACCTCCTCCAGATAGCCGCCCGGCTCGCAAGCGTCCTCGGGAATCTCGGCCACGCCGAACAGACGCTCATAGACGGGAGCCATGACACGGCGTCGCTCCGCCCCCGGCAGACCGGTCTGATCCTCGCCCGCCGCGATCCGGTCCCAATACTCGGGCAGGCTGGAGGCCCCGGGAAAGCGCACGGCCATCCCGATAATCGCGATATCCTTCGCCCGCGCAGCCTGCGTCTGCCGCACCTCCGACCCCAGCGGCTTCTCCTGTGCTGTCCCCAGCTCCTGCAGTAGCGCAGCGGCTTTGTACCTGGACAGCTTGCCTAAGGCTACTTGATTGAGAATGTAGTTTTTAGCCTGCGTCACAGTCTGTTTCTCCTTTCCGCTTGATGATGACACACTTATACCGATGGCACAGCAGGCTCCGACAAAGATGCCAGCTCACTTTCCAGCACAGCGATTTTCTGTTCCCATTCGT
Organism: Paenibacillus massiliensis 2301065 = DSM 16942; assembly: GCF_000377505.1. GTDB lineage: Bacteria > Bacillota > Bacilli > Paenibacillales > Paenibacillaceae > Paenibacillus > Paenibacillus massiliensis. Next base: position 546,297 of record NZ_KB898187.1, read on the forward strand.
CCGGCCACAAGTCCTTGGCGATCTCCTCACCCAGCGTGCGGAACATGCTCCTCAAGGAACCTGCATTCCGCTGCCTGTCCTTCAATGCAACATAGCTCGCATAGCTCTCCGTATCATGCAAGCCTTTGTAAGCCTCAAGCAGTGCAGCTACATTTTTGTCAGCAGCAAATTGCTTGAAGGCATCACCAAGGACGTTGATGCATGCTGTCATTTCTGGGTTCTCACGGTGAATGCCAAGCTGCAATTCTAGATAAGCAGGGAAGTTCAGCGGACTCAAAACCATCCGCGACAATAATTCGGGCCTTTCCTGGCTAACCTGAATGATGGCCTCGGCCACTGTGAATACGGATGGCATACCCGTCTCCTCCCCTCTCGCCAGACCAAGCTCGCTTAAACGGGCATTCGATTGCAGGCCCCGATGCAGGTATCCTTGAAGCGTTTTTTCTTTGCGGCTTAACGGAGAGCACAGCACATAATGCGCTCCAAGATCACACAGCTTGAAAAAAGTTTCCTTGAACAGCTGAATGGACCACTCCTCGGTTACCCCCGGCAGCCCTATAAGAATATTGGCACTCATTTCGCATCCGGTATCTTTAACGATTTGGATCGCCTCGACGATTTTGCGTTCCCTTAGATTTTTGTGAATCCAGTGGTTCCTCACCCACTCATTCCACACTTCAATTCCAACCTCTACCGCTACCTTCTTGCCGAGCTTGTCCTTCCACTTCAGCAGCCGTTCATGAGTTATGCTGTTTACTCTGGTCTCAAAGATGGTCATGTAGGGACGTCGGCTGAACAGACTCTCCTTATTGAACATCTCATCAAATGCCTCGTCAGGAATCTCTTCCGGATTCAGACAATCATGTCCTGTAACCAATTCGACCGTGCCCGGCTTGGGGCTCTTTCCTCTCGCGTGATCGAAGCTGAAGCGCATCGCCTGTGCATATAAGTCAGGGCGTCTTGTCTTTAAGAGAGATACAACAGCGAGCATATCGGCATGGAATGACATATAATCACACATGCTGCAGCCAGCGAATGTGCCGCTCTTATGGTTATGGGCGCAGCCTGTTGTGAGCACTCTGGTCATGTTGATCTCGCGTGAGTTCACTACAAAATTGTCCGCATGCTGCAGTCGATCCTCCACAATGGCATATAGCTCCTCATCCGATAGCTGCTCAGCTTGCAGGTGTGCCTTGCGATATTCCTGCGATACCGGCTCCCATATTTTGGCCACTACTTCCGTTATGAACAAGTGATCTCTCCCCTTCCCCTCAGGTCAATATTTGTTCCGCCTCAGCTACGGAAATATCTCCTTTTTCCAGCTGCTCTAGCACTGCAAGTATACGTATGAGCGCCTCCTGTTCCACAGCTGCAGAAGCATCGTTAACAGGTAGTGATTCAGCAGCCTGCGAACCAGTAGTTTGCAGTTCAATAGTTTGAGATTCAATGGTATCTCCACCTGGATGCACTGCATTCTCTGTTTTCTGCATCAAAAATGCCGCCAGCTCGCTGACGGATGGATAGGAAAAGATATCAGAAATGCTGATCTGATCCGGAAATTCCGGTTCGATCCGCTTCAGCAGCTCCACAGCCAGGATTGAGTCTCCGCCTTGATCCATAAAGTTGGCATAAATATCCACATCAGTCATCCCCAGCACCTCTGCCCAAGCACGGGAGAGGTGCAGCTCAATGGAAGAATAATCGTGGTTGCTCCCTCTGCCGGATGTCGGCAAGCTGTTGGCTGTCGAAGGATTGTGCAGACTTGTCGTAACTTGGTTTCCAGCGGCAACATTACCATAAGTTGATTCCCCATTTGTTGTCTTGATGGAAGCAGGGACATTGACCTTACGGCTTTCATACTCAAGCTTCTGCTCAATAGAGTGCGACAACCGAAAAGGCATAGAACCTGTCCGTTCCGTTTCCTTCAGGATCGTTATATTCAGTCGACCAGCAATTACTTGGCTTGGAGAACCAGACGATAAATCATTCCTGGTCCCTGCCAGCACTCTACGGAATATGCCCAGCGCTTCCTCTGTAGGCAGCATGTGGAAAATCCCGTCATCCTTCAGCTTATGATCGACCGCCATTCCGGTCTCCTTCCATGGAGCCCAGTTCACGCTGACCGTGTTAAATCCCTTGTGGCTATGATAGGCAGCAAATGCATCCATATATGCGTTGGCCGCCACATAGTCGCTTTGTCCCGGGTATCCGTAGACAGAGGAAATGGATGAGAACTGAATCCAGAAGTCTAACCGCTCTCCTGCAGTTACGCGATCCAGCACATCCGTTCCCTGGATTTTCGGAAGCAATACAGCTTCGAATGCCTTACGTATCTTGGGCAGAAGGTAACCATTCCCTGCAACGCCGGCACAGTGGACTATACCGTTAATAGCCCCCAGCTCGTTATGGATGCTGCTGAGTATACGTTCCATTGCCGTACAATCGCTAACATCTACTGCGTAGATGTGTACAGCCGAGCCTGCCTGCCGTATCGAATGCAGAATTTGCTGTCGCTCCGTTCCCTCAATCTGTCCGCTACGGCTGAGCAAAGCCAACTTTACAGGCTTTATTCGGCTCAGTTCACGTGCAATTTCAAGCCCGAGCCCCCCTGTGCCTCCGGTAATAATATACACTCCTTGCTCCCGAATACATGCTTCAGCTCCTGACGCAGACGGTAGGTTCACTTCCTCCAGCTGTTCTACATAGCGGATACCGTTGCGGTATGCAATGTAGAATGGGCTATCGGGTTGCAATAGCTCTGACAAAGCCTGTTCTGCTGTGAAAGTCCCGTCCACATCTACCGCTCGCGTTTTAATAGTCGAGAACTCTTGATTAACTACCTGGCAAAGCCCAACCATTGCGGCATGAGCGGGATGAATCTCTGACGCATCAGAGGTAACACTGCGGGCATGACGGGTGAATAACGTTACATCTACCGGGTGCACCAGACGCATCGCAGCAATGGCCTTGACCAGATGGAAGACACTATAGACGCCGTCCTCAAGGCGCGCATTCAGTTCTTTATTCGATGTGCCTGCCGTTAGACAATGAACGATCCGCCCCAGACGGCTCGCTCCAAGCTCATTTACCAACCTGTCGTAATCCTCCTGTGTCCGGCCAACCGTATACCTGTCTTGCATTTCGCAAGCGAAGCCGTCACCTGAACGTACTTCAATAACTTTGCTACCGGCATGCATGAGCTGTGATATCATACTACGTGCCAGTTCGCTTCCATCGCTCATGACGAGCACGGGACTAGCTTGCCTTGCCAGTCGTTCCTGTGCTTTGATTGCAAGCTGTGTTGCGGGAGCATAACAAATTCGGTAGAACTCCGGCTCCGGCGATGCCAGACGCCATGATGGCCCTGATGTCGGAGAGGCTTGCTGCTGCCTGCGATGGACCTTTTTGGTTGTTAGCTGCTCCACCTTGGCGATAATGTTCGCAGCTTCATCGACAAGCAGCACATCATAAGACACTACCTCCAGATTAGCGGAGCTGTGCGTACGCTTGACATGACTATATAGCTTTCCGGGCAGTCTACTGTAGATAGAGAAGGACTTATACGAGAGCGGAAGATACATGCCATTGCCTGTGCTCTGGGTAATCGCATTGACGGCCATATCTAACAGAGACGGATGCAGCTCATAATCCTTTAAGTCCGAATAATATTCGTCCGGCAGCTCCAGCATGGCCAGCACTTCTTCTTTTCCTGCCTGTATGGAACGGGTTACCTTGGACCACCGAGGACCGAATTGGAAATCCTGGGCCTGCTCTGCCTGATCGGCTGTTACGGATAAATCCACATGGCGCGTGCACTGTTCAGTTATGCTTTGTAGATCAACGCGTGACGGCTGTGGCAAGGACCCAGAGGTCAGCATCGTGCCCTCGCAGTAGACGGTCCATTGATTTTCGGCGGCAGTAGTCGTTTGCGAAGCAATCACGAATTGCAGATGATTCCGATGACGTGTAATCATGGTCTGAACGTCCTTGGTCTCTCCTATAGGCACCACAAGAGACTGTATAAAATGAACATCCCTGAATTCCAGGAAATCACTATCCATGTACCTGCGGGCACATGCGCGAGCCATTTCCAGATAGGCTGTACCAGGCATAATAAAGGCATCTGCCAGACAATGCTCATTGAGGACCCAATGTTGCTCTACACTGAATCGTGACCAATACACATCGTGATCAGGAGTCTGTACCAGCAACTGGTCCAGCAACGGATGGCCGCATGGTTGCGATGTAGGAGGAAGCTCAGCCTGCGTCAAGCGGTCCGGCACGTTGAGCCAGCATCTTACTGGCTCAAATACATAGGAAGGCAGGCTGACCTTCCTGTCGCTGCTGTAGTAATAAAGCTCGTCCCACTCCACTTCGGCCCCCTGGACATACAATCGTCCCAACTCCAGCCACAGTCCCTCCAGAGAGACAGACGACGGTGAGGGCACTCTTTGCTCATTCATAATCGCTTCCAAGCAGCGAGAAGCCAGCAAGCTCAGTTCCTGTCTTTGAGCACTGTATATTTCACCCTCCGCCGGGACTGGCTTATGATCCGCAATGATCTGATGTCTTGCCCACATGATTCCAATCTGTTCTAACTGTTGCTCCTGACCCGACAGATTCTCCACCGATTTCAGTGCTTCCAGCAGCTGTTCGCGAGTCTTCACCACAATAGCAAGACGGTAGGCATAATGCCCTCGCCCGATATGAAGCGTATGACATATGGAGCCGAGATCCAGCTCAGGCGACGAAGCAATGCGATTGTGAGTGGAACCGATCAACCGTACAAGAGACTGCTTACTTGCAGCTGACAATGTAAACAAATATATGCCTGGTGCATGTGCCGTTCCATGTACATCCCTGAGCTCATGCCCGCTAGACGGTTCCTCCAGGATCAAATGGCAATTCGTGCCGCTCAGGCCGAAGGAGCTTACCCCTGCTCTTCTTGCCCCGTTCTCCGCTTTCCATGCCTGTAGCCGATTTACTACATACATCCCAGTATCTTCAAATGGGATGTTGCGGTTCGGCGTGCCAAAATGCAGGGATGACGGAAGCTCCTTGTGCTGCATAGCCAGTATCAGCTTCACCAGTGAAGCGATACCCGCTACATTGTCCAAATGCCCGATATTCGTCTTCACCGAGCCCACGCCGCAAAATTGCTTCCGGTCCGTATATCTGGCAAAAGCACGGCTCAGTGCATCCATCTCTACAGGGTCCCCCAGTCGCGTACCTGTGCCGTGGGCCTCCACATAGGAGATGGATTCGGGATCAATACCAGCATCCTCCCACGCACTGACGATTACCTCTTCCTGGGCAAGCACATTGGGCGCCGTGATGCCTACGGATGCACCGTCTTGATTCACAGCACTGCCCTTGATTATCGCATAAATGTGATCCTGATCTCTCTGTGCAGCATGGAGAGGCTTGAGTATCAAAGCAGCACTACCCTCACCAAAGACTGCGCCATCTGAATCATCATCGAATGTACAGACTTTGCCCTGTTCTGATTCGATGCCTAGCTTCTCATCCGTGACGATTGGCGAAAGGGACAACCGTACACCTCCTGCGATAGCCATATTGCATTCGCCACTGCGCAGACTGCGGCATGCCAGATGCACGGCGACCAGGGATGACGAGCATTCGGTATTCACGATCATGCTCGGGCCCCGCAAGTCAAGAATATAGGCAATCCGGCTGGCTACAATGGAACTGAGATTACCAGCTTCAGCTACAGTGGACGACGAGGGCTCCACCTCGGCTATATATTTGCGGTATTCACCCCTTGGCGTGAATCCGACATATACGCCCGTACTGCTTCCCGTCAGCTGCTTCCCCCCATACCCGGCATCTTCAATGGCCCTCCAGGCGGTTTCCAGAAAAACACGCTGATGGGGGTCCATTAAATCGGCTTCCTTTTTCGATATCTTGAAGAAGGAATGATCAAATGCATCAATCCGTTCCAAGTAACCGCCTTCAGCATACCGAAAGCCCGTCTGACCGGGAGTGCGGTAACGAAGATAGGCTTCAACATCCTTTTTCCGTACATCCGGAAAGTCCCCGATACAATCGGCACCACTTCTTAAATGCTCCCAATATTCCTTTGCGTCAGCAGCCTGTGGAAATCGTACATCCATGCCAATTATGGCTATATCATTACCGGAGACGGCAGTGATATCCTCCCATATCTCATCCTTCAGATCCAGATCCAGTTCAAGCATAGCGTGTCCCTCACTTTAAACTGTAAAATTCGTTTCTGAACTCTGCTAACGCCCCTCGTAGCAGGTAGTCAGTTCCTGTAGCCTGTAGCAGTTCCTCAATCCTGTCCGCTTGCTCCTGCAGAGGCACCTGCTTAATTTGAAAAACCTTCAGCAGCCCATGTAGTGCCTGAACAATCTCCTCGTCATCCGGTTCACTTTGCTTTTTGGTTAAGGTGGTCAGGCGCTTTTGAATAGCCTTGTATGGCTCTATTACTTCGGACAAGTAGACCGATTCCTGAGCCTGTCCCATGTTGGGGGTACATGCCATATGTCGAAGACAACCGGCAAGGAATCTGATTTTGTTCAGATCTGTCATCAACCACACCTCCATCCTCGTTAGGCTTCATTAGTCGGAGTCCCAGCAATTCTATCCACTACAGAAGTCAGCAACCGGACATATCCCGAGAACAGCCGCTTCATCCCTTCTGCCTCCAGCCGTCTGGAATTGTAGCTCAGCTTCAGGAGCAGCGCTTCCTTCGTGTCTGCCGCTGTTCCCGTCCGCTCCCAGGTGCACGTCAGGATCAGATCATACCCTTGCTCCACCATCCGCCCCGGACCGCCGGCGCCGCTGCGGAACAAACCACGCACGCCTCCCGCACGTATAGGCTCCCGCTGCAGCCGGATCACCTGCTCCGGCGACAG
>NZ_KB898188.1 GCF_000377505.1 Paenibacillus massiliensis 2301065 = DSM 16942
TGGCAGACAGTACATCGCACTCCCCGTCGGCGGAGCGAACGGATACCAATGCGGCTCCGCCAAGCCATCATCCTTATCAATCTCCAGGCGCAGCTGGACCTCTTCGCCGCGAACTGCCAGCACCTCGCCCTCCAGCGAAATGCCCCGCAGAAGTGGATTCCTCAACGTCGCTTGGCGAATTCCATCCGGTCGGGCCAGCACATAATGAAAATGTAAATCACCCTGCTCCAGCTCAGCCCGCAGCTCACGAATGACGAACGGCTGCTGCCGGAATTCTACCTGCTCTCCCAGTGCATACCGCTCCGAGGTGGTCAGCTCGTATTCAAAGAAATACGTATCATGCAGCCCCGAGGACAAGCCACCTGCCAGATGATAAGCTTTGAGATTTTTGCGTGCCGTATAGGACATGTCCTGCGGCAGCTCCCGTGATGCTCCCTCTGTCTACCTTCTTTTTAGAAATAATATTTGCTCACTCGTTCACTTCAACCAAAGTGATAATTTCACGGATATCTGTAATATGTAAAGCATCTGCGATCTGTTCAATATGCCTGAAATTTATATTTTCTCGTTTGCCATTCACGAGTTCGGATATCGCTGCCCGGCGGACATCTGCTCGTAAAGATAGTTCATGTATACTCATTCCTCTTTGCTCTAACAGATTCCCAAGGGTTATCCTCACTTGTTTCATTTCCAATCCCCCATTCCATTTACATGTTGACTGTACTCATAAGCGTACGATATAATCCAATTAGATGACGTACGCTTATGCGTACATAAAGCATATTTTTTATAGAAAGGGTGACTTCCTCGTGATACAACAACGTATTTGTATTGTTTTAGGTCCCTATGATGAGAAGGATTTAGAATATGCTTTAACACTTGGCTACCTTGTTCATGAGCATTATGCTGTATATGTGACAGATAGCTACTTGTGGTTGCGTAAAGTCCTAAAAGCCTCTTTTCATTCTTATTTATACTTCGATGATCCACATAGTGCGGGACTTGTTCTAGCTACAGATATTACTCAAATTAAATCAAGCTACACAGAAGAAATTATTCTCAAACTGAGACACATAAATGCACTTGATTTTTTAATTGGAGAACTTAGCAATTTGTCTTCAGGAGATATTTTTTTAAGTATCAATACAACGCTTGGATAAGAGCAATTCATGAAATTTTAGTTTTGCCTACGGTTGTTTGGATGTGTGGTATGCAAACTTGTCGAAGAAACGGAAAGCGTAAGAGCAAAATAAAAGCCTACTTCATCTCGCTTGAGTTGAAATAGGCTTTTTAGCTCAAAAGAAAGTCAATATTACATCACCTGAAAGATTTCACGCTTAGCTTGATAATTTACCAATTATCCCGGTAGATGTCATACTTCATATTACAATCCGTCTAATAAAAAAGTTAATTAAATAGCTTGCTAGTTTACACAGTGTAAACTAAGATTCCCCCCACGGAGTTCCCCCATTGCCACTAATTAAATTCTCCCATGCTTCCATCGCAGAGTCCCCCAGTTTTCCAGTACTACAATACACTTTTCCACTTTCAGAAACAAACAATATCAAATAATCACTGTCAATTTTCCCTACAGGAACTAATCTTTCTTGAGCATAATTTTCCTCTGATTTGAAACTACCGTTAGCATAGTAACTAGTAAACTTCACACTTGTATCATGAACTTCTTCATTTATAGTGTCCTTTAAAACTAAATCTCCAAATTCTTCAATAAAATCCTTTACTGATTGAAAAACGGTATAACCATTTTCCTCCAAATTATCTTTGAATTCTTTTATATCAATTTTCCTTCCTTCATACCATCCTGAATCAGTTAAAATCTTCAAAGTTTCATTGCTTATGTTCAACTAAATCTCTCCTAATCCATTGAGTTCATAAAATCTCCAAACGTTATTCTACAATTATTACAAAAGGCTTTAACAAGGCCCGTTTCAACAGTTACGGATCTCAACACAAGATTTTCAATTTTTGCACCTTGGAGAATAGCATCTCTAACCGCCCATACCTCAGCACAATTTTCCACAAGCCAGTTCTTTTGCATGCTCGGTTCTAACTCATTATTCTTGAAATATTTCCCCTTAGAAGCTGCCTCATCTTTTGTCTTTTGAATTAAATCTCTTAATTTCCCCATCTCTTCTTTAACGGATTTTATATTCCTTCCTGAAAAATATGATGGATTATAAGCCACTAGTTCATCTATATAGTCGTCAGTTAACTTTTGCCTATAGAATTCTACATATTCATTTGGACTCTTCAGTTCAATGTTCACAATACTTGGATTATTTTGATAAATTCCACTGGCTCCAAAACCAGCACGAGACGTTTTAGTAGCATCAACTGCAACACTCGCCACGGCTGGTTTAAAATCCGGTCCATATCTACTTCCATCTCTTATTGATTTTGTATAATCATCTAACAGTTCTGGCGCGAGTTCAAAAGCTTCCGCTCCCCGACAGCCTCTCCGCCACCCGTGCTGGATATTGATCGTGGCTCTTCGACTGCAGGAGCCATGTGGTTCCCTTAAACGGAACCCCCCTGCTCCAGCACCGTATGGCTGGTAACCTCATAGCTAAGGGCATTGTTCTCCTGGTACCCGCTCACTCCGTTGTTAGACAGTACCTTATATTCCTCCAGATTTTTCTGAATCCGATAATTATGCTCATTCAGCCGAACCGGTTCTCCCAGATCGGGAATTCCGATGACATATTTCAGACCTGGCTGCATAGAGATGGGAAGTAGAGGCGCATGTAGCCGGGAGGCTACTCGTTTGACAAATGCCCAGTCTGTCTCCAAATATTGCACGACCAGTTCACCGATCGCCGCTCCGCCCGGAGCGGTATCCACGACATTGGCTCCACCGTACGCCGATGTGACATATGTGCATAAGTCAGGATATTGACTTTCTAGTCTTTTGGGTCAAAAAGTAAAAGCTTATTTCTACTCAAATTTGAGTGAAATAAGCTTTTACTATAGGTGCAATAACAGATTATACAAAGACACACTCTTCTCCGAAATAAATCCCTAAGAACACTTATATTAATATTTTTTTGTAAAAATATACTTATCTTTTAAATACCTACGTTCTAAAAATTCCGTAAATGTATCAGTAATCTTATAGAAACCTTCTTTCTTCTTTCCTTCTGAATAAAAATAAACAGGAGGATTCTCACCCTCATTTAGTTTAAAGAAACAAAACATGCATCCTTGACTCATCCAAAACACAAAATCGTTAGGGGTTAGCTTTAATGGGACACTATTTTCTTCTAACAATTCTTCTCCCCATTCATTTAGTTCAAGCAACTCATCAATAAAACAAGATTCTCCTCGTAAGAAAGTATGCTCTGTTCCTCCCCCCATAACTTCAAGAAACTCAATGTAAGCTTCAGGTAATTTATTTGTACTTACCAGTTTATTAACTTCATTTAATTCATCCTGCGTACAAGGAATCAAAGGAATTTTATCATTTTTCAGATGAGTAATAAGTTCATTTAAATATTTCATCAATTCTACTCCCCCATCTTTGGAATTACTTCAACACGAATAACCTTGATTTTCGGAAACTCTTTTTGAAATTGGTCAACCAAATCAATACAATTATCACAATATGGCCTTTCAGAAATAATTTCAATCATCCCGGCAACCTTGGGGTTATCTTTATACTTGAGCCTTAAATATTCTACAATTTTTTGTTCAGTATGACTTGTGTAATCACTAATTGGACCTTCATAGTGATAATCTTCCGGTTGTGGAGGCCTAAAGTTGCCTTTATTAAAGTAGTCATCGGCTGTAAACTCTCCACTAACACTTTCTAAATCAATCTCCTCACCATTTATTTTACCTTTTGCAGCCGCAACATTTCTTTTTTTTCCAGCATTATATTTTTTTCTTAGGTAATCGACAAGCTCTCTATCTGCTTGTGTAGCTTCTCTAAAATGTCTTTTCACACCAAAAGGCAATTTCAGATTTTCACTTGCCTCCTTCAGCTTCTTCCCAAGCTTACTACCAGCATCACTGAGCTTGTCCACTACATTCTCAAAGCCCTCGTTTGCTTTCGCAACTCCATTTTTCAGCCATTTTGGAGTCACTTTATTACCGACTTTGCCCACAAAGCCAGTGAACTTTTGACCCACCTTACTATCCAGCACGCCCAAGGTAAGCATTCCGATGCCTGCATCCTTGACTACAGTACTCCAATTAATCTTCTCCCCGCGCAGCACTTGGTCCATAATGCTACTGAACGCGCCTTCTGCTCCAGCCATGCCCGCCTTTCGGGCAAACGATGTTCCGATGGCGGCTCCAGGTCCGAAGATCGCACCACTCGCTGCTCCAATGAAGCCATCCTTTAGCCCGGTTAACGCATAGTCACTCATGTCGCTAACCTCGCCCCGGGCTATATCCGATACGGCCATCATCCCGACACCCATGGCGCCCCCAATCAACGCACCACTGGCTACCGCTCCGATCAGAATCGGGCCTGCTCCCAGTGTCGCAACAGTCAGGGCCGCCACAGCTGCGACAGCCACGACGACTGCTAAGCCAACCAGCACATTCTTCACCAGCTTGCCCCAGTTGAACGGCGGGTCCGGCTCCGGCTCTTCGCCAAGCTCAGGCTCATCGTCGAACGGCGGATAGCTCGTCCGGTCGCTGCCGTCAGCCCACACCTTCTCGCCCAGCAGGTGGTACTCGCTCTCCACCACCAGCCCTGCTTCGCTCTCTCCGCGGTAGACCAAGATCTGGCTTTCACTGCCCAGAATGATCTGCTGCGGCGTATAGAGCTCCAGCTCCAACTCGGCGGTCATCGTCAGCTTACCAGGACTGGTAATCTCAATCCCCGTCTCGTCGTTCAGACTGACGAGCATCGCACCCTCCGGGTCCTTTTGCAGGTTCACATGGCTCGGCGCCAGCTTCAGCTCACTACCATGCTCGGTCCCGAAGTATCGCGTATTGGTGTCGCTTGTCTTGGCAGATTCACCGCCATTCTTGCGTACCGTCCCCACAATCAGCGCACCGGAGCCCGTTGCATCCGGGTAATACAGACTTGCCTTCGTTCCGACCTGTGGCAGACAGTACATCGCACTCCCCGTCGGCGGAGCGAATGGATACCAATGCGGCTCCGCCAAGCCATCATCCTTATCAATCTCCAGGCGCAGCTTGACCTCTTCGCCGCGGACAGCCAGCACCTCGCCCTCCAGCGAGATGCCCCGCAAGAGCGGATTGCGCAGCGTCTCCCGGCGGATTCCGTCGGGTCGGGCCAGCACGTAATGGAAATGCAGCTCGCCCTGCTCCAGCTCCGCTCGCAGCTCACGAATGACGAACGGCTGCTGCCGGAACTTGACCTGCTCTCCCAGCGCATACCGCTCCGAGGTGGTCAGCTCGTATTCAAAGAAATCCGTATCATGCAGCCCGGAGGACAAGCCACCTGCCAGATGATAGGCTTTAAGATTCTTGCGTGCCGTGTACGCCACGTCCTGTGGTAGCTCCCGTGATGCTCCCTCTGGCATGCCGAAGTGCAGCTTGGGACTCACTGCTTCCAATATATCACAGACGACGACGGCCTGTAAGCGGCTCGCCAGACGCTGCAACAGCTCCCAATCCGTCTCTTCATATTGCAATATCGGCTCCCCGACTGCCTCGCCGCCTCCGGTGTGATAGATCATATCACTGCCCGGATAAGCCTGCAGCACTTTCCCGATCAAGGCGCTATACGTCTGCTGCTCCTCTGGAAAAGTCCGCTTGCGCTTCTCGACATCCAGCGCATACGAAGCACTCACGCCCTCGATGGTCAGCGTATAGATCCCCTGACTGTGCATGACCTCGACCCGTTGCACCAGTCCCTTGAACAAGCTCAGCTCCTGTTCTCCCTGCTGTGCATAGACATATAACGTATCGTCGGCAGCCGCCTGCAATGCTGCGGACACCTGCTCGCTGTCCGGGCTTGTCCCGGTCAGGCGTATACGCCCGTGCTCCCCGGTCTTCCACTGGATATGTACATGCTCTAGGTGCTGTAGGGGATATGGCGACTGTACCCGGATGTGCTCATATCCTATCATGGTGCTCCACCTCGATTCCCCTACTCATCCTCTTGGCCAGTCGTCATGAATCCGACGTAGCCCATATACATGCACTGCTGGTAGGATTCACTGGTCAGCGCTGGCTTCCCCTCCACCCGCGTTGTTTCCTTGGTATTGTTCCATTTCTCTGGAAAGATCGGCTTGCACGGCTTGCCCGATATTTGCTGCCCCTCTTCCGACACGAGATAGATCGTCTCCGTGCTTGGATTGTCCGGGTTCTGACAAATCCCGAAGTAGGAGATATTCTCAGGACCATAGTCATCCTCATTCATCATGGGCCGATCCTTCACAAAGGCTCCGTGACTTACAGGCAGATTCAGCTTGCGTTTGTGACTTCCATACTCACACGCCATACAGGCTCCGCGAACGATGTAATATTGGCTTTCCCCCATCCGATTCATGCTCCTTTCTAAGACCTCTCGGCCAGCTTTAGCTAGAGCGTTTCACATGCTGTCATCATAGATATCCCGATGATTCGTACCTTGATCGAATCTGATTTGACGATTAATGATCTAAAGATCGTAGTCGTAGCGGAGAGCGGGGAAGACCTAGAGAAACGAAGTGTCTGCCTTTAAGCTTGCTGTTCATCCGCTTGTTATCCCATTCAAAGAACAGCAAGCTTAACAGCAGTCGACAGGGATCCCCGCTTGCAGCGGCTCTATACTCACATTTGGTCTGGTCAAGCACCAGCGCCATCTACGTTCAGCAAAAGCAGTCCCCAATCCGTCTTTTGCTATGCACGCCTTAAGCCAGTATCCTCACCGCATACATCCTGCTATGCCTCAAGTGACTTCACTTGTAAGGGCGTAAGAGTAAGCCCGGTAAAATCCCGCCGCAACATACTCTCCGCCACATCCAGACGCACAATAAGCCGTTGCTGGCGTCCCTCCTGAATACGGAAGATTGGGTAGTCTCGAACGACTTCCTCTTGCAATACAATCTGCCGCAGCACCGTTTGGTCCATATTCCACTCGCTGGATGGATGCAGAGCATCCACGTAGGGCAGAAAGGGTACGACGTAATTTTTCATCACCTGCTGCTCCATATCGATCAGCGCCACAGGCTTGAAAACCGTGTCTCGACCATAGGCCTGTAGCATGCGCATCAGACGCTCCGACATCAGCGGCAAGGCACTTTCCAGCAGATCAAGAAAACTACTGTTCTTGCCTGATTTCATCTTCAGCATGAGCGGTCTTGATCCCAAGTGAGCGGGTTCAAGCTGCGACAGATTCCACAGATCTACCTTGTCCGCAATGTTCTCCAGTACTGGGACATCGGTGTAGCGCGAATCCTGCTTCAGGAGGAAATAATCCATGTGCCTCGCTCCTCCTTCCCTACAGCATCCTCTAACTCCATCTGCCCAAGCTCCAAAGGATATACTGCACTATTGTTTCGTGAAGGCTGATCTGCGGCAGAATGATTCATGGCTGCTGGATTCACGGCCTCATTTTCTGATGGCGTATGGCGTGACATACGATCTGCTGTCTTAGCTCGTTCTGCCTGAGATCGTTCTGACCCGGCTTGTTCTGACTGGGCTCGTTCTGACCGGGCTTGTTCTGACTGGGCTTGTTCTGACTGGGCTTGTTTTCCTCTAGCCTCTGCTTCTTCCTGATCAAGCTCGTCTTCCAGTACCCACCGGCATAAAGGCTCGCTCTCATCCCGGTACTCCCCGGCAAAGATCGTGAAGCCTGGCTCCTTGTCCAGCTTCTGCAAGGCTTCACTATGAATGAACAGCGGGACCATGCTATGCAGGAAAGACACGGCAAGATGGTGATATTTGACCGCCTCAATCTGACCGATCTGCTCCAGATCCATGATGGTCATCCGGCGGGCGTAGCCCTTGATCGTCTGTTCCCACCGTTCCATCCGGCGGAACAAGGGCTCGAATACAAAATCTGCTGACCACAAGGTCGAACACTCTACCCGATCTAGCAGCCAATGCCCATCATAAGCATCAATGCGGTACATTCCTTCTCCACCCATCAGACGGGTGCGCAGCCAGGAAATATAGAGATAACGAATTCTCCCCTTACGTCCTTCCTGCTGCAAAGCAACGGCCCGCTCACAGACCGCTGTCACGGCCTCAAGCAATGAAGCCTCAATCTCCTCTTGCTGTGCAAAAAAGTTCTCTTCAATTTGGGGTATGTCATCTACCCAGCGCTCCAGCACATGCTCCTGCAGGAATGCCTCCAGGACAGTATCCCGATCCATAATTTTCATTCGATATACACCTTGCCTCCGCTTAGCTTCACGTCATCCATAATGTTCAGCTCTGCGCCGCCCTGCTTGAACTGGATGCCATTCATTCCTTCCATGAAAATCTTGGTGCCACTCGTCAGCTCAATGTCCTCTTCCGCCTTGAGAACAATCTTCTTATCGCTGATAATCTCAATGCCGCCTTCGTCCGTCAGACGCATCAGCAGCTTGTCATTACTAATGACCTCCACGGCACCAGGCGTGAAAACGAGTTGTTTGCCGTATTTTGTACTGATACTCTTTACGGAAGGATCTCCCCGTTTGACCGGATCAGAGGAGGAGAGGTCTACCGAGCTGGCCACGAAGGCATGCTGCTCCACTTCATCCGGGAAATATAGACGCACTTGATCGCCAACCTCAGGCATGACATACCAGCCACTTCCGTCCGGTGAGGAATAGACCGTAGAATACGAGAACCACATGGCTCCTGCTGTCGAAGAGCCCCGATCGATATCCAGACTAATTTGCACCTGATCCTTAGCGACTTGCTTGACTTTACCGAACAAGGATACGCCAGATAGACCAAAAGCATAGCTCGTCCGGCATTTCATTCCTTCCGCATCCCGCAGTACATAGCGGCTGACTATCAATTGACCCTCCAGCCGAGTCTCCGCCTGAGCCACATACAACTGCCGCTGCCGAAATACAACGGCACTTCCCAGCTCCAGCACCGTATGGCTGGTAACCTCATAGCTAAGGGCATTGTTCTCCTGGTACCCGCTCACTCCGTTGTTAGACAGTACCTTGTATTCCTCCAGGTTTTTCTGAATCCGATAATTATGCTCGTCCAGCTGAACCGGTTCTCCCAGATCGGGAATTCCGATAACGTATTTCAGACCTGGCTGCATGGAAATGGGCAGCAGGGGCGCATGCAGACGAGAGGCTACTCGTCTGATAAATGCCCAGTCCGTCTCCAAATATTGCACAACCAGTTCACCAACCGCCGCTCCGTCCGAAGCCGAATCTACAACCTCAGCTCCCCCGTATGCCGATGTGATCTGCGTGAAGAGCTGGCTATACGACTGGCCTGTGTTCTGGAACGAACGACGGCGTTTCTCGATGTCCATGCGGAAGGTAGCGCTGATCGCTTCGATAGATAGCTCTCGTACTCCATTGACTACTCGCACGGAAATATCCGTGACCATTCCCTGAAATAATGGGATGTTGGTGCCCTCACCTCTCAGGCGAACCTCAATCTGTTCATCCTCATCTGCCCGTTCCACATATTGATCCAGATTCTTCTCGGATATGACACCACGAATGCGAAATCTTGCATGCTCTCCTGGCTGCTTGTGCAACTCCATATCCAGCACATGCTCAAATGCATAAGGCTGTACCAACAGATCTGCACTCGTATAAATGGTCTGCGTTTTACTCATAATTCCCCTCCTTTGCACGGCTATTGTTCTTGGTGTCGATCCCATCCTTCGCTGCATTTTGATTTGTACTTATGTCTGAACCCTCGTTCTTCTTCTGATTGCCTTCCGCTGTCTCATCTCCAACCGCTTCTGAATCGGGTGTCCGTATGGAGCGTACGATCTGCACAGCAATCTCTCGCCAATCCTTATGCTGACGATATGAACAATTGAAGCTGCCCATCAGCGTCTCCCCGGATAGCTCCAGATAGAACATGAGCTGATAAAGTGCCTCGTCCATACCGGGGCTTTTGAAATCGAAATAACCGATTTTTTTGCCCCGCACATCCTCCACGTTCTGCTCGTAGAAGACATTGGACGGACTCATTTTCCGCAGCATATTCTTCATTCCACTCGTCAGCTTCACGACCCACTCATTTTGCAGCTGCTGGTCCACACGATTGAAGGTAAGATTGACAGTGCCCGTCGGATTCGTCAGAACGATCTCGGGACGTTGCTCGTATGGATATTTCAGCTTTTGCATAGATAGCGGCATCGGCTGAAAGCTCTCGGGAACCAGCACCCACAAGGCCTCGTCGAAGAATGCTCGTTCCTCGAACTTGTATTCCTCATTTCCGATTCGTATGGTCCCTTGCTCAATGCTATTCGGTTCTGTCTGCTTCTCCAGTTCCTGCATCATGGCCAAAATCTCTTCATCCTTGAATTTCACGGTCGTCTCCTCCTCTAACTTCATCTAAATGAACTAGCCTAATCCACAATCATCCGATTGACCCCACTTTGCCCGGACCAACGCGCCTGACCTCGCCCGCCTCGGGATACCTCCTGTAAAATTAATACCAGCTGCCGATGCATCTCCCCGTTCGTATAATCCCGGTATTCCCCGCCACGACTGCCGAGATATTGGAGCACTGCCTCACGCTGTACCCGCTCACTATTCAGGCAGAGCAGCGCGAAGGAGGTATCCAGCGCTTCAGCCGATCGACAACGCAGCAGCTCCGTGGCGAAGCAACTCGTTATCTCCGGTCGTAAGGTGGGCTGCTCCCAGGCAGCATAAGGAGCACGGATAGCACTCCATGTGTTGAATTCAGTCGCCATGTCTGCGAAGTCCTGGTAATCCGAGCGCAGTGTGGCCCCTTCCTTTAGCTTGAACCGTCCAAGCTCTATCTCATTGGCAATTGAACTGCTACCAGGCTCTGACGTTGGATTACGCGGGAGATTCACATTTTCCAGCCCCCTGACCGGATCCCGGCTCTGACTTCTGCCACTCTCTCCATCTGCTTCCTCCGCACCATTCGTCAGTACAATCTCGGCCTCACGAGTCACGAAATCATGCTGTGCTTGCTGTGCGTGAAAGCGTACCTTGAGGATCGACAAGCCATTCGCTGCAGCATATGGCAACTCATAGGCCTGCTCCAGCAGATATAAATGTCCATCATGCTTAACAATCCCCCGACCGATTATCAAGTGATCGTGCTCGACGGATACCTTCATACCTGCGATGATGCCATCCGAATATTCCTCATAGCGAATATCGAGGAAGCGGCGCGGGTAATCCCGCAGATTCTCCAGCATCTCGGTCTTGAGTATTCTCCCCTTCTCAAAGCGTGGGGACCTGTTCACCAGCATGCTGTTCCCTCCTTTCTGGTGGCCTAATAGCTCGATCAGATCAAATGTGAGTATAGCCCGCTTTATGCAGCCAATACCTGCTCATAGATCTTCATTTTCTGATCCACGAAGGCATCAAGCTTCTGCGTCTGCTCCTGGGGAAGCTTGCGACGGAGTAAGTCCATTGCCTCCATAATGCCTGTCATTTCAAGCGGAATTTTCAAGCTGCTAGTACCGTCACTCAACACCAACTGTCCGCCGAACATCCGAGCATACGCCACTTCTGTTATGTCCTCGAACATTACCGTTCGACTCTGGAACAAGCGCTGCACGGTCACACTGGATTCATTGATAATCGTCTTGCTGGTCAGATTGAGCAGCAGCTGTACACATATCAACGCAAGGCCGTAAAAGATCAGATAGTTGAGATATTTCATGATTTGTTGATCCTCAGCGCTGGTCATCTCTGCCGTCAACCAAGGTAATCCTGCAAACTCCAGGAACAAAAATGCGATCAAGCCGATCAACAAAAATGCACGCCATAGCCAGTTCCTGCGCAAAATCAGTTCCCCGTTCTGCCCACGTGGGGCAGGCTGATGAAAGCTCTTATGCATATATCTCATAAAAGAACGTAAAAAGATGCGTTGTAATGCCAACAACGTAATCCCTCCTTCTTCTTGCCTATGTCCTATTCATTGGAGCTCTATCCCGTTCTGATTGCAGCCGCTACTTCGTACCATCAAAAAAGTCCAGCTCCGACAGATCATTCTCAAACGGACAGAACTGCTGCACTCCAAGATGCAGCTGATCCTGAATGCGAGCCACAGGTACCACGTAGAAGCCCCAACTGCTCCCTCCTGCGAATACAAAATACTTCGTCTCCCCGTTTCGGATCGTATCCGTCTCATCCTGTGGAATATCCTCTCCGTATTGACGGGCGATCTCCTCATAAGGAAGAGGACGATATTCCTGCTTACGTTCCCGGTACACATGGCGCTGTCGCAGCGCTCCACCGCTGGAGGTCAGGAAGAACTCTACCTCTCCGACATGGGATGGTCTGGAGATGGAGCCCCGGACACGATGGCCCTCAAGACCCGTAATAAGCTGCTTCTCCTGACCAGTATGAGCCCAAGCGGACACCGTGTAGGGAATGACTGGTACATGATTCGTAATGCGAGGCTCGATCATCCCCATCTTCTTCGCATTCAGATATCGAATAGCTCCGCGAAGGCAGGCCATCTTCAGCTCTGGTACCTGACTGGAATCCTCGGCCCGCTGCCTGAATTCGATGCTGCGTCCAGGCACGAACTCCTTCAGCGCTTCACGAAATACATCAATCCGGCAGGATTGGCCTGTCAGCTTGATAATCGAGTAATGCTGCAACCGTCCCGTCATATAGAAGTCGTCCAGGAACTTGCGTACGACATTATAAATATCTGCCTTCACCAGCTGCTGGATCTCCCGAATGTTGAACACGACATCTGGCAGGCCATACTCATCCCGAAAGCGTCCATTCTCCAGCACCGAGACCAGCCAGCCCTCCATCACCGAGATGTTCAGATCAGTCTCTCGTGACGCAATGTGCTCTGATTCGAAGCGACTACGCAGCACCCCGGTCCGCAGGAAGAACTCCCGTTTCATATTCTCGGCCGCACTCCATAGCAAGTGGAAATTCCCAAGCACACGCTGGTACTCCTCCCGCGTCGCATGCTCGTAATGCTTGAAGGCCGTAGGCACAATCGCTTCTGCCTCCTGGTAGCGTGCCTCCAGATTCGCATACACTGCCTCCACACCATACTCGTCTACATGGCGATACAGATCACCCGACGGAATTCCGATGAGCTGATCAATATCTGTATCCGGCAGCCTCGTCTCTGTCGCATAATAGCCTGCGATCACAATCTTGATGAACTGCATAATCCGATAGGTCAGATTGTTACCGCCAAAATTCGTATCCCCATTCTCATAAGTCGTGTGAATATCAAGCTTATAGGCGATTCTGCCGTCTTCGATACGGAAGCGACAGGAGGACATATCCGTCGTTCCACCCCCGCAATCGAGCACAAGCGCCTGATATTCTGCGCCATCGGCAAAGGTTCCCTTATCCATCTGCTCGGCAAGCGTGTTATATAGCACTGCCAGCCCTTCATCCAACGCATCCTCGGCTTCAATATGATAATCCGGCAGGATGTCTGTAAACATCGTGATGAATTGGGGCTTAAGCTTCACGGGTGTCGTGAAATGAAGATGCCTGAATCGGCATTTGAATTGCTGCTCAGCGGCGGCAACCACATAGCGGACGAATGATGCCAGAATCTCGCTGCGGGGGGCCGTTGCCGTATTGCCTTCAGCATCCATCAGTTCCTCGATCTTCTCGTAATCATTCACCCAGCGCTTGATGCCCCGTATTACGGTTGCTTTGCTGCCTGACACACCACCAGAGCGCAACGCTTCTTCGCCGAATTCATATACAACATGCTCTGGATTCGAGCAATCGGCGACCCTGACTGCTGTTGGTAGCACCTCAATCCATGCACCATCCTTCCCACCACGTCCGGGAAAGACTACATAATTAATGGCATTCAGCTTGACACGGGCAGCAGAGGGATTGGATACATACGAATGATCCAGGTAAGCACCTGCCGTCGTATTACTGGTTCCGAAGTCAATAGCGAGAATCGCATCCGTTGCCTCAGTACCACGAATGGATAGCTCTGCAACAGGGACACGTACACCGTGCAGATTCAGAGGCAGTAGTGGCCTGTTATCGTAATAGGCCCTGTACATATACTCTGAATCCTGCCTGCGCAGGAACCAGAGGCTATAGTTCTGATTCGCTGTACGCCGCAGCTCTGCGTCGCTATCCCGCTCCAGATAGTACACACCGTTGCGCTGCTGATCCTTTACCAGATTAAGAATACCGCAGAGCTCGCCTGTCGCATTGGTCAGCAGCACATTGGATTCACCAAGCCAAGGCAGCTCGGATTCGATCCGAACCTGATCCAGTCGTCCCAGTGTGACACCTTCATATAAAGTGATCTTCGCCGGTACTCTGATTCCCTCGCTAGGCTGTTGACTGGCGTTGCCGTATTTGCGCAGGACCGTCTCCAGTCGCTCGAATCCACCGGATTGGGGACGAGTGATATAGAGACGCTCCTCCGCATTGCGGAATCTGAGAATCATCCGGATTAGCTCGTCTCTAGACAGACGTTTTGCAAGGCCCTCCACCAGACGCTCCTTCTCACAAATGCTCCGTAGCTGGAAGCTTGTCATTTGCTCCAATTCCGCACTTGTATATTTGACGGCAGGGCGGACCTGTTCAGGTTCCTTGGTATGGTGGAGGCGATATGTATATGGTCCGTTCATCATGTCACAAGTCCTTTCTCTCCTGCTTGCCTTACTCTCCAGCTAATCAGTACAAAGAAATCGCATCCTGCTTCATCGTGTCATCCTCACCGACAATGCCGAAATGATGGCTCCAATAGATGCGCAGGTCAAATCGCGCAGGCAGAAATAAATCCAGCAGCAGCTCCACCTTGGTGCGATTCGAAATATTCTCCTCCTGACCGATATAGATCAGTAGCTCATCCCGGTCGTGGCAATGAGCATAGATAATGGAGCGTGGAAAGATCCGGCGCAGGGTCTGCTTCAGTAAGTGGACAGCCTCTCCTGTCTCGTACAGTCGCAGCAAGCCTTCGGCTATTGCATCCTGCTCATGGTCATCCAATTGCGCATAATGCTGCTGAATCCGCTCGCCGAAGATACCGTGCAACAGATCACGGCGCACGAACCGGATATGATACTCACGCCGATTCATCCCCTGCATCAGATCTGCCTCAGCCAGAAAATGCACTACGATATCGAACAGCGTCTCCCGAAGCTCTGCATAGCCTGCATCGTCAGCAGGGAACAAATCACGAAATATCGTGTAGAATCGGTAATACGGATTGATCTCCACGATCTGCTCGGGTACGGTCGCGTTCAGATCCTCCAGACTCAGCTCCATGTAAGGAGAGAAGCTAACTGCCGGCACAAAGCGCAGCCGACTGTCGTCCATCTGCTCCTTCCTTGCCTTGAGCAGCACATCCCAGATGTAATTCACGTCCATTCCCCTTCGCACTTGTATTCGGGAAAATGCATCTGAACCTCAGATACGAGGAAGCTCATCAGATCTGACAGTAGATAATAAGGCACACTGAGCGATGCCTCGCTCCGCTGGAAGCTGAGCATCATCACCTGCTTGCCTTGCTCGGAACGCACATTATCACTCATGAATGGGTTCAATGCGTAGGTACGTGTCAAGCCGCGATGCCCTTCCTCATGTTCGGCGTTGCCCATGTCAACACTCCGAATGCCTTGGCTGACTTTACTGTCGTCCATGGAGCCTCCACGGTCTGCTGAGGCATTCACAGACCTGTAGCCCCTGCTATTATTGCTGGACTCTGACACGAATCTTCCCGTAGCTATCCGCTCTGGTGGAAGAATTCGCACCCCTGTCAGACTCAAGCCTCGGGCAGCCTCGAACGAATTCACGATGCGTGCAATCTCAGCCTTCGCTCGCACCGATACGGCCTGCTTGCTGGCATAGCGTCCAATGAAGCTGTCCTGCCGCTTGTTCGAGACCATCGGGTAGGTGTACCTGCTGAGGCGCGCAGTCATCGGCTTGGTGACCTTCAACACCCTCCACAGGCCGGATTTCTCGAGAGGTGTGACAATCGTCAGCTCCTCTGCTGATCTTTTCACATAACGGATATCCTCCGCCGCCGCATGAATCAGATAGCCATGCTCTGTACCCGTCTTACGCAAGGACAGCACGTGCTCAAAGTTCACCCGATCCATGGCTGGAACCGGAAAACCCGTATTCTTCAGCTCCAGGCGCTCAATATTCCACAATGGAATGAGGTCAAGCCGTTTATACGGTTCGTAATCTCCCAGCGAGACGAGAATCTCCCGAATCTCCTCATGTGGAGAGGGCTCTCCTTCTCCGCCAATCAGTATGCAATCCACAAATTTGTAGGCATAGGGGTGATGAATGGTCTTCCAGGGGATCCCGTTTTGCAGGAAGATATGGTACAGGTTCTCGATCTCTGTCACATAATCCACATTGCGCTTCAGCTTGATGGCGAGGGGGTAACGCCCCTCATCCGTAATCAGCGTTCCTTCAAACGTCACATTACTGTCCAGCAGCTCCTGAATCCGTTCGGTCTCCAGCTCCAGAAATACACTGAATAGACGTAGCTCGCCGCCTTCCCGCACGACGGAGGCCACACCGCTAATGTCTAGCTGCCGCGGCTCTGCATCTGCCGGAAGCACCGGATAGAGGAATTCGTGAATCGGATCGTAGTCTTCGCGGGAGCTAAGCGATACATGGATATCGAATTTCTCCTCCGTATTCTCCAATTCCTCGAAGACTCGCTCCTCCAGCTTGCGAATCATCTCCTCCTGATACTCCACGAGATGCAGGAACACGCCACTCATCATATCCTTGAGCAGACGACGCTGCTCCAAATCCTCCATCTTGCCAAGTCGCTCCTGTACCAGCTCCTTCACCCGATAGGCCTCCTTTCGTAATTAAAGATTGTACAGGCGCTTCGCCTCTGCAGATGACTAATTATCCACAGCAGCTTGATTGTCCGAAGCCGCCTGCTTGCCACCTGTTTCCCCCGTACCCGTGGTTCCAGAATTGCCCGAATCGCTCTGGGCCCCAGACGTCTGACTCGTTCCCGTATGAGCAGGACCGGTACTGGCAGCAGATGCAGCCTGTGCTCCCAAGTCCTGTGACCCGGCTCCCGGACTTGCCGCTGCATCGAGCCCAGCTCCTGCATCCATAGACATGGCCTGACTTGCAGCACTGGCCTTGTCCTCGGCCTTGGCAATACTGCGCTCCATCGCCAGCACACTTTCTAGCTTGCCAATCTCCTGATAGATTTCCTGCGCCTTTGCGTAGGCATCCACCGCTCCTGCATAGTCCTCGGACTTCAACAGCCGCTCGGCCCTGGCCTCCAGCTTGCCCGCCTGAATCTCCTTGACCTCCTGATTGATTGCCTTCAGCTTACCCTCCGTATCGGCGAGCTTCGTCTGCAGCTCCTTCTGCGCCGCCGTATACTCCGTCTCCGTAGCTGCAAGATTCGCTTGCTGGTATAGCTCAAGTGCCTCCTGATAGCTGCCGCCCTGGAATTTCAGGTCGGCTTCCTTCTGCAGCGCTGCTACCTTGGCGAAGCCATCCAACTGGTCAATCTTCTTTTGAATGTCCTCGCCTTGAAATGGTGGATACAGGGCCGAATCCTTCAAGGCTTTTTCATAGCTCGACTTGGCCTTCTCGAAATCCCCATCTGCTGCATATTCATCTCCGTCCACCAGTGTCTGCGAGACCTTCTGCTCTTTGCCATACAGATTTCTGTGTACCTTGTCATTAATCTTGATCGCCGCATTTCGGGCTTCACTATAGGATTTGACTGCCTTCAAATAATCGCCGTTGCGAGCGTATTCATCACCCTGAAGAGCAGACTCAACCATATCCTCCAGCGCCTGGGCCTTCTGCGCAGCCTGTCTGATCGCCATATATGTAGCACCACCACCCAGGAGCAAGAGGACGACGAGCGCAATGGCAATTCGTTTGATCAGCTTACGCACATCCCGTTTCTTTTCCTGAAATACTTTATTAACGTAGATCGCTGCCGCTGTATAGTTGTTGACCACCCGCTGCTGCTTGCTCAGCAGTACCTCCTCCAGGGTGTCGGTCATTTCTGTCGCATCCTTTGATTGCTCAAGCGCTCCCAGCATTTCTGCCAGTTCTACGCCCTCCCACATCCCTGGTGTAGCTAACAGAAGCACATCCCCGTCAGCTAGCTGTGACTTCTTGGAGAAGGTGCCGTGAATTCGCCCCGGCTTACCCACATATTCCAGCAGATTGCCACGCTCCTCATGCGTGCTGGTTGCTTCCTCCGGGATGCGTCCATCATCAGCCATCGACTGGGCCAGACTATGATCCTTACTGCGAAAATTCAAGCGTCCTGCACGAAAATGGTACAATCGCACATGACCGCAGGAGACGTAGACCATTTTGTTGTAATTGGTAACAATCATCAGCAGACTGGTCTTCAATCGAACTCTCCGGCTCTCGAATTGCAGCCATTCCTGGGCCTCCTGCAGAGCACGAGCCATACGCCGCCGTGACATGGAGGGCTTCTCCATGAAGTTCTCCAGCATCGTCTTGACTGCCATCTCGGCGCTTCGCAGCTCCTGATCCGAGTCAAGTCCATCAGCCAGCACGTAGCAGGCCATATCATCCAGCTCGATATAGGCAAAATAATCTCGGTTATCCAGATATGAGCCAGCCTCGGATACGAAGGCGGTCTGAAAATCACTGTTCTCCTTGCGCATGTATACCTCCGTCTTTCAGCTCAGCATTGCATCATCTTAAGCGAGCATCCATGAGAATGGATTGGAGCCCCCAGTCGAATAGATGCAAAATGCTCACCTAGCTGTCTCTTCATCCACCACTTAGCAGAATGACCGTAGCATTATCTTGATGCTTCAGCCCCTTGCGGTGTACAGCCTCAATGATCTGCTCCGCGCTGTCCTGCGGTGGTAACCCCTTACGCATAATTGTCTCTAGCTCAATTTCCGTTAACGCTTCATGAATGCCATCGCTACATACCAGCACATGATCACCTGGGAGGAGCTCCAGCGGTGTATCCGCAATCTCCATACTGCTGAATCCCTCATACCCCAAATAGTTGATGAGATGGTAACGGACCGGGCTGTCCTTTGCTTCCTCAGCTGTCATTTGTCCAGCCAGCACCTTCTCTTCCAGCAGCACCTCAGCTGTATGCTTGGAATTGACAGGTACGAACTCCCCGTTCCGGTAAATGGTAATCATGCTGTCACCCACTGCACCGTAATACAGCCTGTTCCCGACCAGTACCACGACAGCAAGCGTTGTGCCACCCCCTTGACCATTCAGCTGCTGCAAGATATTGCGATTCACGACCCCTGCAGTCCGATCAAGATAGGTTATGATCTCCTCCGGTCTTGTCACCTTGGCGTATTCTTTCATGAATGTGGTCACCGCGAGCGTGCTCGACATACGGCCATTCGCCATGCCACTGATTCCATCAGCGACAAGCGCCAGCGTGCCTACCGGGGTGGTCATGCTGGCAAAGTAATCGTCCTGCTCGCTCCGACTGCCGATCGTCTGGCCATTCCCGATCTGTACGCCACTCTCCTCGGCTGGAGGCATCTGCTTCGGCCTGCTTCGCGCTATGCTCCAGCGCAGCAGCAGCAGTACCAGAATCAGCACGCCTGCAATCAGAACCACGGTATATGGACTTAATCCCTGCAATTCCTGCACGATCTCACTTCCGTCCTAATTGTTGTTCTCCCATTCAAAATGAGGGCCGCAGAGCGGAATGAATATGAATTTGCTTCGCCCAAGCTGAATGACATCATAGGCGGCTAGCTCTGCCGGAGAGTAGACCGCTTCGTTGTTGTGATAAGCCAGCCCCGAGGAATCTCCCGGCAGCAGGTAGAAATTGCGTTTCTTGGGATCGTAGACGATCACGGCATGATTTTTGCGGGAAATGGTATTGTCACCAATGACGCGGATGTGCATTTCCTCTGCCCGGCCGATGAAATTCTTCTCAGCCATAATCCGGTAATCCTGACCGATCTGAGCACCTTCTATACATACCAGCCAGCCTGTGACCGGGTGAATGCCCACCGTCTCGCCAAGATATGGCATCGTCTTGTCTTCTCCACCAGGGGCACCCTGATTTTGGCGCAATGGCTCGGCTGGAGGTGCCTGATTCACCACCGAATTGCAGTAAGGGCACGTGGTTCCATGCTTGCGTGTGCTGAACATGTGTCCGTTGGGGCATCTTGTCAAACTCATCTTCGTATCCTGCTCCTGTCTATCTCAGATATGTGTTTACTTGATCAATAAGCGGGTATTCGCGATGAACAGCAGATCACCAGGGTGGATGGCCCGTGGCTCTCCACTCTCCAGCTTATCTGTCAGACTGCTGTTGGCCTCGCGTAGTCCTGTACCGTTTGCCGAATCGGTATCCTCAACGAACCATTTTTCACCCACCCGGTTTAATACGGCATGCTCACTGCTGATCAGCGAGGCATACTCACTGTCTGACAGATCAATATCCACTTCGCTGCTGGCGTGTATCTTTCCGATCAATAATGCGGTCTCGCCCTGGATATACCACTCCTTGACGGGCTCCCCCTCATCGTCCAACTGTACGAGCTTGGAGACTACCCGCTTCTCGGGCTTGGGGGCAGGTACTACTGTAACCATACTACCTACGAGATAGACTAGCGTGCAGAGTATGGCACCGGTAGCCACCCCGATCTTGAGACCAACATAGCCTGATCTGAAAAAGGTATAAAACGTTACAGCTGCCAGCAGAACGAACACAGCGATATCTAGTCCTATAATCCATCTGCTCCTGCTTGCTTGCACTGATTGTTTCCTCCATCTCTACTGAGCTCATCGACAGCTTCCCCTAAGTCCCAGCGCTGCTTCAACGTCGCTTCAGTTGCTACACTATCGCTGTACCATCAGCCCGGTGCTATGGATATTAGCCTTGCATCGGGATCAGGCACCGCCTGCTATCGTTTACCAAAATAGCGGTTGAACAGGTCGGATACATCCATCGGGTTCGCTTCCTTTTTGGGAGCCTTCTTGCCCGGAGTACCCTCACCTGTCTTCGGATGGAAGCCGAAGAAGCGTTCAAAATCCGCCTGCATATTTCCAGGGTTAAAATCCGGCGCCTTCGTCCGACTATCCGTCCTCGATCCTGCCTTCTCCTCACGTTCCTGGTGTGAGCTACCCTTGAGCTTGGCATCGTATGCCTGCCGCGAAGCTTCGTCACGCAAGGTCTCATAGGCCTCGTGTATCTGCTTGAACCTGCGGGCCGCTTCCGGGCTTCCCTGATTGGTATCCGGATGATAGCGCTTGGCCAACTGACGGTAGGCCTTCTTGATCTCCGCCGCCGAAGCACCCCGGCTGACACCGAGCAGCTCATAGTAATTGTCCATATGAATTGTCTACTCCCTCTCTGTCATTGGTCATCATGCTGTATACTCGGCAATACAACATGAGAGGCCTTGCGGCCTCTCATGTTATCGCCTTCCGGCTGAGCTTGCTTATACCGGATAACCGCCGTCAATGGTTGCCAGCTCGGTTTTGTCCTTCTTCTGTTTGATGTACAGTGAGAAGGTACCTACACCCTCTTCATCTCCGAAGCTTTCGTTGTAGTCTACAACGAATGCATTCGGGAAGTAGATTTTACGAACCACTTGGTCCGCAGCGATGACTTCCAGCGTAGCTTTACGGTAGCAATCTGCCTTCTCGGCAGGAACGAGCGACCACAAGGCCAGCTTCATCGTATCGTCTGCACTGTCACCGTCTGTAGCTGTGATGATCTTGCCGCTGATGCGCAGCGTAGAGCCGACATCTGTGGAACGGGCGTTGGAATCATCTGGTGTGTCTGTGTCATAGACAACGGTCTTGATGTTGTCCAAGCCCAGCTCAATTGTTTCTTGACCTTCAACCTTCAATCTGAATCCCATGTGTTTGGCCTCCTTGATTCTCTTCGTTAAATGGATGTGAGCGGAAGGACCGCTCGATTTATGTATAAAGGCAAGCCGTGATAGCATTGCCTTTAACACCTTGGTTAAGGTACGGATCATGCTCTAACAGCGCTGGTCCCCTTCGTAATCATGACCTCCAG
Organism: Paenibacillus massiliensis 2301065 = DSM 16942; assembly: GCF_000377505.1. Taxonomy (GTDB): domain Bacteria; phylum Bacillota; class Bacilli; order Paenibacillales; family Paenibacillaceae; genus Paenibacillus; species Paenibacillus massiliensis. Next base: position 22,072 of record NZ_KB898188.1, read on the forward strand.
GTTCTTCACGTTACCGTTGAAGACCAGGTCGATGTGGCATAGATTGCTCTTCTCATCAATCACGAAGCTCATATCGTCTCCGTCCTGAATGATCGAGTTCACCGAACCGCGGTTCGACAGCCACTTGCTCTTCTGACTACTCGGATTGTTGCTGAAGAAGCGGACGATATTCTCATGCTTGAAATCACCAGTCTGATAGCGCAGAATCCGCTCTATATACGTGCTGACCAGTGTTTTGTAGAGAGAATCGAAGCCGTCCTCGGACAGCGCCATGCTTCTGGCCTTATAGACCGTAATACGACGGATATCCTTATCCTGCAGCTGAGCATTCTCCGAGGAGAATACGAAGCCAAAGTTCTTGCGGTTGATCGCATCCTTAATGCTGTTCGTGAAGCCTGTGATCTCCTTCGCCATGGTCGTTACGGTACGTAGACTGTTGTCTCCTGCTTCAATATCGAAGCGAACGCCAGGGAAGTTCTTGTTCACGGTTCTGAAGGATTCTCGCAGATACTCCGGACACTGATAAGCAGCGACAAGACCTGCAGCCACATAGGCAGCACCGACATAGACGCCTTCAATCCACAGCTTCAGAATGTCCTCTTTCTCCTTGGACAGGGTGACGCCTGTATCCGTCTGCATCATTTTGCTATCAATGATGACCCCCGATTTATCCTTCGGAATAATCGTGAAGTTCGGTACACACGGAATGGCGAACTCACTGTATTCCCGGCGCACCAGCGGGGCGCACTTGTCAATGTAGCGTTCGATGCCCGAGGTGGCCATGCTGTTGAACGTGGTGTCCTCACCCGACTCGAAGTTGAAGAACATCTGAATTTTGTATTCCTGAACGACCTGCATCAGCATCGACAGCGTCTCCATCGAGTAGCCTCCGGTCTTGACGACCTTCTCATTACCCTTGAAGCGCTCACGAGATACCTTCACCTTGCCGATGGATTCCATCTCGATCGAAGGTACAATACCGAACCAGATCGTGTCGGAGAAGTCATTCTTGGAGTTAACGGTATTCAGATAAGTCTCCAGACGCGGAATATTGCTGCTCTTGACCAGCATATCTGGCTTGTTATTCGCGATAAGCATCGCAGGGAGCATCCCTTTGTTCTTGGTTGCATATTGGTCGAAGAACATCTTCACACCGAGTATCTTCTCTACCAACGGCTTAACGGCTTTGACAAAATCATCCTTGGCATTTTTGTAGAACTCCAGGTACGTATTGTAATTCTGTACCTCGATGGCCGTATCGACCTTGTTCTGCACCGCAGGTAACGGTACAAAAGTGCGCACGACCAGATCCTTCACATAGTCGGATGGCGTCTCGGTAATCGAGCTATAGTCATCTGCGAATACTTCAGTCAATCCATTAGTTCCGTTCTCATCCAGCAGCATCAGTTCGGTGCTGTCTGCCTTCGGCGCCTCCACGATCTTCAGCTCGCCGCCCTCACCAATGGTCAGGACGCCAATCTGAATGGCTTCACCGCTATTGTCCTCCTGCGCTCCACCAAGGAGCAGCCGGGTCTTGATATCCTCAATGGCCAGCGGAAGCATAGCCATGACATTGTTGTAATTCTGACTGGCTTCCTCGAACATACCGTTCAGCTTATCGCCCATATCCAGCTTCTTCGGGTCACCATCGTCCAGCTGCTCATATTGTCCGTACAGATAATGGATCTCCTTGCGGACCTGACGGATATCGTCCATGACCTTTTTCGGGGAGATCATATCGAGCAGATTCTCGAACTTGAAATCTACGTTCGTAATGCCCTGACTACGTTTCGTATCAATCAGGGTGAACAGCATTTTCAGGAAATCATTACTCTGATTGACCCGAATCTCCGAGATGCTATCCTCGTCAATCCCCTCCGGCTTTTTAAGCGTATACACAACCTTCTGATTGGCAGCATTAAAAAATGAGTATACCGTCGGCGAGAACTTGTCCAAAAATTCATCAAAGCTACGGACCAGGAGGTGCTCGTTAATTTCTTTAATCTTGTCATCACTTAAGCTGTCAATGCCCTTTACATCCCCGACGATCGTAATCAAATCCAGTTTCTCTGGATTAATTTCCTCAAATAGCATCGTTCGGTTCGTTTGATAGATAATCTCCATAAGCAGTCGGCAATCTGGCTAGTCCAACCCTCAGGTCCTAATAGGCAGGGCCTGACCTGTGGTCTGTCTTGCGCCGTCATGCCTCCTCCCCTCTCTGTGATTTCATAGAAAAGCTGGCCGAAGGTCCTTAACACTAGTAAGTAAAACCTACCAATCCTTCCATTCCAGTTTCTTCCTCGTGTGAAACGTAATATAACGGAGGACCTATTTTTTTGTCAATTTCAGCGATTTCTCCTTGAAACAGGGTAAAAATACTCATTTTACTGCCTAATTACGAATAACTACTAGTCGATAAGAACTGAATCTAATGATGCATCTACACTTCATGGAACAATTTGCCGATAGTTATCTATTGTTCTTATCAAAGGATTATTTTGGAATCAAATATAGTAATTCTCACATGAATTAATTACTTACTTTTTTTCAATTCCTTTGTCTGTAAGGGGTTTCGGACATTTTAGGGGTAAATGGGATTTTATTCTACAGGAAGGAGAGTTTACAAATATGAAAAAGAGGTTTGTGACTATTTTACTGTTTTTTTATTTTTTCTCAGGCAGCATGATTTTATGGCCACAAGAGACTCACGCAGATACTGTCTCCTCCGGTTATGATGCTGTATTCGTGCTGGATACCAGCTATTCCATGCGTGAAACCGATCATGACGAAATCGCCTCTGAGGTAATCAACATGTTCATGGACATGAGCGATGCGGACCGCACCCGGGTAGGCTTCGTTGCCTACAATCACCGGATTGTGGCTTCCAGACCTCTAACCTCCATTGCCGTAACCTCACGCAAAAATCAACTGCAGCAGGAGATCGCGACTCTCAATCGCTCAGGCTACACCGATATTGGACTGGGCTTGAAAAAGGGGGCTGAGCTGCTTGTATCCGGCACGCAAAACGGACGACAGCCGTTTCTGATTCTCCTCTCTGACGGAGAGACAGACTTCGGGCCAAGCTCAGGACCACGAACCAAAGCTGCCTCGGCCAAGGATGTTAGCTCCGTTATTGATTCAGCGCAGCGGAACCAATATCCCATCTACACAATTGGACTTAACCATACGGGAACCGTCAACCGTGAGGAATTGGAACGCATTGCCACTGAGACAGGCGGCAAGTCATTTATTACGAGCAGCGCGGATGATCTGCCTGAGATATTTAATCACATCTTCGCCGACCAAATTCGCTCCAAGCTCGTTCCTATAGCGGGAATTACAGCCACAGGAGCATTACAGGAAATTACGGTCAATATCCCGGATTCCAGTATGGAGGAGGCTAATCTCATCCTGCTCTCTGAGCATCCCATAGGTGAAGCCCAGCTGTATGCCAGTTCGGATAACATCCGGCGCTACCTGTCCGATCGTTATACGATTCTGAAGATTGAACGCCCCAAGCCTGGCCAGCTCAGTCTCAAGGTTCGTGGTCAGCGTGGCGATCTGATCAAGATCAACCTGCTGGGGAACTATCTACTGGAGGCCAATGCCTATGTCAAGAGCTCAGGGACTGATGTCTCTGGTGCTAATGGCAACAGCAACAAAGAGCTGTTAAAAGGGGCCCCCACAACCTTTGCCCTGGATATATTGAATCAGGAGGGACAAAGACTAGAGGATGAAGCGCTCTACAAGGCAGCAAAAGCAGAGTTAATCATTACAAATACGACTGCATCGGATGCTGCCCCAACAAGCGAGCGAATTCCTATGACACTTACGAACGAGGGCTTCTCAGTGGATTATACCTTCCCTCGTTCAAGCGAATATACGTGGCAGATTCAACTGGATAGCCCGCAATTGTACAGACATAGCACGATTCATCAAGTCACTGCCGTTAATACAACTCCAGTCGCGTCGGATCAACTGAATACTTCTGTTACGACGCAGGACGGCTTGGCCCGTGTTGAGCTATCGGAGTATTTTCAGGATGCGAATCAGGATAGCTTAACATATACCCTGGCAGCTTCCGGCGAGAGCTCGTCGCTAAAGCCGTCTATCTCGGGCACAGCGCTGCTGCTCGCAGCTACCGGTCGAGACCGCATTGAGATTACGGCAACAGACACGGAGGGAGCTTCGACGACAGCGGTTCTTCAATTGCACGTTAAGTCCGAGTATGCAACGATACAGCTCATTAGCATCATTGCAGCCCTTGCAGCAGCTGCTGCTGTGGCCCTGTATATATTTTTGCGGCCCAAGCCGCAGTTCGCCGGTAGGCTCGAAGGTTACTTTTTGACAACGGCCAGTGGAATTGAAATTCCGGTCAAATCTTGGCCGCTTACCTCCTTCCCTGGACGTACCGTGACGCTGCAGGAGCTGTTCAGATTGCTGGATGTACATGAACCGCTGCCTGAAGCGGCCCGTATTACCTTCACAGCAGGCAAGGACGGCTCGCTGATCTTTAAGCACGATACTCGCTGTGCTGTCCAGCATGGCAAGGCCTTAATCGCGCGCAACAAGAAGCTCGTCCTGTTATACAATGACAAGCTTTATATTACCTTCGAGGATGGCGCCACCGAGATTGAGTTGCGTTATAAGGCTATCAAGCCCAATACCAATGTGTATACGGATGGAATCCTGATTAAGACAGGATAACCTGCTCTAGCAGAGCGAATTGCAAGGGTCAAAGCGTAAAACGTCAACAGAGCAGCGATTCCCCGTTATTAGAGAATCGCTGCTCTGCGTTTTTAGTCATTTGTAGACAGTGGAGAGTACGGACTGATTGTGGAAAAACGGGAGCGTCCGCCCAAAAACTACGTATATCCTACGTAAAAATAAGGCTGACCCAAGCAGCCATTTGATGGCTTATGAGTCAGCCCCGATAAATCAGACGTCGCGGACTACCTCTATGCAGCAGATACTCAGCGCGCAGCGCCGCCTTGAACCATCGAAGGGAACGAAAGCGCTTGTCTGCTTGCAGACGCAGGCCACGCCGGATGACGAATGGCAGTGGAGACACGCCCATTCGCATAGGCTCCAGCTTATCCTTGAACAGCCGACCAGGGACATCTGGCGGCGGCGAGCCATTGCAGCAGTAATACATCGTGGCAGCCAGACTGTATATGTCCGATACTGGCCCTTGACGGGAACGATTCGAATAGAATTCCAATGGCGAGAAGCCTGCTGAGGTGAAGATCGGATGCTCCTTGCGCTCATAGCGAGCAGCCGAGCCGAAGTCCAGTAGCTTCACCTGACCATCTTCACGAACCATAATATTCCCTGGCTTGATGTCACGATGAATGATGCCTTGGGAATGAACGTAGTCCAGCGCATCAATTAACGGCAGCAAGGTGTTGTATAGGAAGGCTCCATCAGCTTGCTTGCCTTGCAGACGAATCAATTCATCCAGTGTATGACCCGGGCAGTATTCCATGACACAATAGGCCGTACCGTTCTCCTCAAAATGGTCGATGTATTGGACAACTCCCGGATGCTCCAGGCTATGCAGAATTTCAGGCTCCTGCAGGAAGTGCTGCAGAAACTCAGCATATTTCGGTTTCAGCAGCAGTGAGGGACAGCTGACCGTACGCTTGTCCTGACTTCGAACAGCCAGAGCGTTCGGATAGAATTCTTTGACAATGACCTTCTCCCGATCCTTCAGCCTTCTAGCTGTATAAATGATCGACAACTCACTGACTGACAGCACCGAGCGTATTTGGTATGTATGACGAAGCTTTGTATTTCGGGGAAGTGCATTCCCTTCCAACTCCAGATTCATTCCACGTCCTCCCGCTTGGCGATTTGATGTTGACCTCCGTTGATGTTATCTCAAATTCTTTCATCCAGCTTCCGGGAAGTCAAGAGGGAAAATTACAGCGGAAGCAATACTATCTGACAATCGCCGCTTCATAAATAAACGCATTGCCATATCAATAAATTTTCTTGGTACAATTTTGGTGTGAAATGGAACCATTCATCCTTATTCTTTTTCGGCAGTTTAAGCTAATTTTTTTAGTGGGGGTGAAGTCTGTAGCATGATGACAGCTTGTGCCTCAACCTCCACTAGTATACAAAAAAGCTACACCCTCGGGCTTAAAGCCTCCGGGAGCAGCTCCTGAATTTCCACACTTCCGCTCATTCGACATACTTGTTATGTTCTCCATCTATATATCTACATATTACTCTTGTCGCTTATTCTATCTCTAGTTGCCTTATCCCAGCTTCGTATCGGGTCTCATCCGGCGCAGGGCTCCAGATTTCCCCCGGCTCTCCTTAGGCTGTATTCGCTGACCTGGAGGCTGTAAAAATAGGGAAATGACGAAGGATATCACGCATAGTACTGCAATTACTGTAAAGGTAGGCACGAAGCCACCAAGCCAGGCTGCCAGAAAAGACCCCGTCAGTGCGCCAAGTCCGAAGCCCTGATACACAATGCCATAATTTTTGCTCTGATGCTTCAGGCCGAAGAAATCTGCCACGATAGCTGGAAAGACGGTAATATTACCACCGAAGCAGAAGGCGATAGCCGCCACGCAGCCGAAGAACAGTCCGAAATTCAGTTGTACGGTACTCAGAATCCCTACACTAATGGCGGTAACGAGTAACGTACCTGCGATTACCTTCATACGACCAACCTTATCAGATAATGCACCCAGAATGATGCGACCTGAGGTATTGAAAATAGCTACCATAGCTACAGCATTTGCAGCAGTCGCCACATCCAGACCCGCCAGACTGACACCGATGTCCTTCACGACACCAATGAGATACAGGCCGCTCATGCAGGCTGTGAAAAAGATGACGAACAGTAGATAAGCCTGCTTCGTCTGCAGCATTTCCTTAACCGTATAATTCCGACCGACCGCGGCTTGACCCGGAGCACCTGCAGGCGCCACAGCAGCTTCGCGAATAAGGAATGAACCGCCTGCAATCATCACCGTCACGATCAGCCCCCAGAACAAGAAGGCCTGCGAAGGTCCCACCTGCTGTAGCAGGGATCCGTTAATATATTTGAATAACAGACTTCCTGTGCCATAAGCCCCCACCGATACACCCGAGATGAGTCCCTTGCGATCCGGGAACCATTTGATGAGATTCGATAAGGTCGTGATATACGCGGTTCCATCGGCATAGCCTACGACTACTCCTGCCAGCAGGTACAAGCCGAGCAGTGAGGACACCTGCGAGCTAAGCATAAGTCCGGTACCAAGCACCAGTCCTGCCGTGAGAATCAGACGTGACAGTCCCCAACGCTCCTGAAGCTTGCCAGCGAACAGCGTTGCGAATGCCAGGGCAAAGCTCGTAATGGAAAATGTAATGGCCACGGAGCTAAGCTCCCAGCCGAATTGGTCAGCGAGCGGTTGATTGAACAGGCTCCACGTATAAATGGTGCCCAGACCCATCTGCACAATAATCGTCCCAAGTATTATCAACCAGCGTTTGTCTTGCTTGGATGTCATAGCCATCTCCTCTTTCCGACAAAATTCGGTTCGTAAGAGGAATGCTTCCATCCCTGATTGCATGACTGCTGAATGCGGTATCATTTCCCGTGAAAATCTCGTCAATCATCGCTTATCCTGGATGATGCATCATCACGTATCCGAATTCCTCTTACCTTCGCAGTATAACGCTGAAGCAAGAGCTACGACTGTCTGACGCATGAAATGCCACAAATCAGGAATGAAATGCACTCAGAGCTGCATCAACTGCCGGAACTCCTTCGCCTTGCTGCGACTCACCGGAATTTCCGCCTTCAGATCTGTCAGTCGTAGCAGATAGGTATGATTGAACCAGGGTACGATCTCACGGATTTTGGATAGATTCACGGAATAGGAGCGATGGCAGCGAAAAAAGACTCCCTGTGGCAATCGTCCATGAAACTCGGAAATGCTCATCGGCATTGTAAATTCCTCGTTCCGGGTGTAGACAAGCGTGACCTTCTCGCTAGCAACTGCATAATAGATCTCATCAATGTCCGTCACAATGATGTTCTCATTCTTCCACAGATTCATGCGGGCAGATGCCATTCCGCCCTTCTCAGGTTGAGCCGTTCCTTTCAGAGCCGCCTCGGCTGTTGATTCAGGCAAGAGGGCATGGTCACGTGCATAGGTACTCTCCAGTCGCGCCAGCATCGCTGCGATTCGCTTCTCATCATAAGGCTTCAGAATATAGTCGAAGGCCTCCAGCTCGAAGGCTTGGGCCGCATGCTCTTTATATGCAGTAGTAAAAATGATATAGGGCTTCTTCGCGAATTTGCTGATATGGCTTGCCAGCAGCATTCCATCGAGGAAGGGAATATTGATGTCAAGAAATATGGCGTCGATGTCATGATCCTGCAGGTATTTCAATACATCAAGCCCATCCTCTAGACAGGCGGTTATCTCCAGACTGCTGTGCGTCTTGATCAGGTATTCCAGCTCCTCGCGGGCTGGTCTCTCGTCCTCTACAATAATCGCTCTCATGAATTCTCCTTTGGAATGTCAAAATAAATCTCGGTACCAGGCGATAGACGTCGAATGGCAAGTCCTTCCCCATACATGAGCTTCACCCGCTGATGCACATTGTACAGTCCAATCTGCTGTGTAGGCACCTGCTCCTGATAGAGGTTGGTGATGACCTCCTCTGGGATGCCGATTCCTGTATCTTGAACACTGATGCGCACATGATTCTCATGCTCCTTGACGGATATTTTCACAGATCCTGGTCCTCTGTTCTTCAGAATCCCGTGATTGATGGCATTCTCCACGAGCGGCTGAATAAGCAGACTCGGGATCTGGACATGCACCTCATCCAGGTCGTACTCAACCTCCAGCCTGCTGAAGCGAGCCTTCTCAATCTCTACATAATCCTTGACCTGCTGCAGCGCAACCTGAATGTCAATGCGCTCATCCGTCAGCTCCAGATTATAGCGCAGGAACCCAGACAAATTAATAATGAGCTCACGGGCCTTGTCTGGTCTCGTACGAGTCGTCGCAGCGATGGCATTGAGCGCATTGAACAGGAAATGAGGATTAATCTTCGTCTGCAGCGCCTTCAGCTCCGCTCTGTTCGCTTCCGCCTTGATCTGCTCCACACGAGATACCTCCATCAAGGTCGATATGATCTGGGATAGACCCACAGCCATCGTCTGCAGCGGATAAGTGATACGGTAAGCCTTCTTGTAGTAAATTTTGAGTGTGCCCGTCACTTCTCCTCGTTCCTGCAGCGGAATGACCAGCAACGATTGGATTTGCGGAGTCTGATCGTCGGCAATATGATTATGGATAGCGATCTGACCACTGCGAATGACCGCTTTGGTCACGTCGCTGCCGATCTGATGACCATTCTGGTAGCGCTCCTCTCCGAAGCCTACATAAGCCAATACATTATGGGCATCCGTGATGGCCACTGCATCAGCCATGATATCCTGCTTAATGATACTGCAGATGGTTCGCAGTGACTCACTGTTGATGGACCGGAAATACGGAAGTGTCTTATTCGCGATATCCAGAGCAAGCTTGGCTTGTCTCGCCGCAATCATCTCCTTCTCCCCCTCCACACTCTGCACGAGGAGCACGATGAAACCCACACTAACCTGACCGATAATCATCGGTAGACCAATTCTGGACACAATGTCCAGACCTAACGAATAAGGCTCTGCCATCATCAGGATCAGCAGCATAGTCAGCCCCTCACAGACCATCCCTACTGCGATTCCTGCAATCCAGCGTCGTTCTTTTGGGACACGTCGATTAATGACACCAGACACCAGACCGGCCATGATACTCGTAATCAGACAGGGGATCGAGGTCACTCCTCCAATATCAATCAAGTAACGATGCACTCCAGAGACAAGTCCAGTCATGATTCCCACCCAAGGACCGAACAAAATACCACCCGACATGATTGCAATAATTCTGACATTCACGAGCGAGCCTTCTACTTCAATGCCTGAATAGGTACCGAACAAGGCGAACGCGCAAAAGATAGCCGTCAGAATCGCAAGCTCCCCAGGCGAATGCTTGTCCCGTTGCAGGGTCTCCTTGAATCGCGGAATACGGGTCATGAAGAACAAGCAAATGAGCAGCAGTGCGGCCCGCTCGAACAATTTCAGCAGCATTTCCAATGTATCATTCACTACAAGGATGCCTCCCGGATCAACAATTAATAACCCGTCCCTGACCAGTAGTGTCGGGAACGGGCTTCTTCTTCCGTACTCAAGCATAGCATGAACAGAACGCTAGGGACCAGCCTATTTTAGTTATGCTTTATAGCTATGCTAATATGATGACTTTTGTTTAAAAGTGAGAGCCTTCTACTATTCTAGTATTATCCTTAGAGTATATTCGATATTTGCTCACTGTGAAGAGCTTCTGACGATATGTTATTAATTACTTATACTCTTGGGTGCTCCAACCTTCATGCTTATGCCGTACCTCTGCTGATACAATCAGACCGCATTCAATCTGAATGCGAACCAGCTTTTGAATCGGAATGACTGTGTAATCCATAGCTTGCTCCAGCTGCTCGCACAGCTCACATAGCTTCTCTAGCCCCTTCTGCCTCGCTGTCGTTAGTGCCCGAAGAGCTGCCTCATCTGCACAAGATTCTAAGGAGCCACGAGATAGGTGCTCTAGCTCGAATTCACAGGCACGAATAACCAGACCGAGAGCAAGCCCGTAATAAAAGGAGGCCACCTCAAGGCTAGTGAACAGCTGTGATACCGTCGCGGGACGATAGGCATCCGGGAGATTCTCGGCCCATTTCAGCTTGGCCGCACCGTCTTGACCACCCTGCAGCAATATTTGCTCCACCAGCTTCGCGAATGGATTGTGTTCCTGAAGCAATCGACGTACATTCCTAAGAATATCCTCCAGGTTCTGCTGCTCCCTCTGACTCTGTTCAACATGCTGTCGGATGGCCTCAACCCTTGTGATCTCGCTATCTTTCACATTTTCTATCCGTGGATCAAAAAAATAAGGCAGCTCTGTTAGGAGCGTCACACAATCTCCTGTTTGCGACAGAACGTAATCTGCGCTGCTCGTACCACAATCAAACGCCGAAGGATCGCCGCCATATTGCTCCAAATAATCGTAGGCCTGTCCGGCACTTAAATGATGATAAATCGCAGGCGCATACTCGATAACCGAGGGCGATTCGGGCTCCCCCATACTAATGGGTACCTGCTGCCTGTGAGTTGCCCCATACAAAGCTTCGAATATAGACGGCATAGGCTCAGACAAATACCAATAGGCGCCCCCAAAGCCTGTATTGTGCAAGGAATACATGAATTTGGGCTGTGTTTCCTCTATAAGTCTCATGAGCACCTCTGTCTCAGGTAACGGGCTGTCAAAGTCCAAGGTCTTATGCTTCACCGGAAAGGTCCATTCCACCTGCTCGGTGCCGACTGGGCGGAAATAATGGCGCATGTAATTGTACAGATTGAAGGGACCCTTGAACCAGCCTTCATTCAATCTTGTCCCATCAGGATCAATGCATTTGATCATGTACCACGTATACCCCAGTTCCTCCCGCAGCTCTTGATCCTCTGCCAGCAGACGTGAAAAATATTCTATGCTCATGGCCCCAATGGGTTCATTAGGATGAGGGCATGCGAAGCATAGTGCATTCAGTCCCCCGTTCCCAATGCGCATACAGAGAATGGGATGACCTTGTCTTGACACGCCCGCCTCGAAAACCTTGACCACATCTGGGTATTCCTCAGCTAACCTACGGGTACTCGCGTCCAGCTCATCCACCGTCATAAAGGCCTGATAATCAGGTACACCTTCCAGAATCCGCTTCATATCCACCATACGGTCCGTCTCCTTTAATCTTGTATCATGCGCACATAGTTGTATTCACTGAACCCTGTATATCCTACTGCCTCTGCAGAAGCTGGATCTCCCTTGACGTATTCATGCACCGGATTCATGCTTATCCACTCCGAGACTGGATAGATCGGCATATCGTCAGACAATATCCTCTGTACCTCTTCGTAATGAACTTTGCGTGCCGTTGGAGCAGTGAGCAATGCCGCCTGTTGGAGTGCCTCATCCAATTTTGCATTGCTATATCCCATAATATTGTTCGAGCCACTAGTGCTGACACGATTGGCAATGGCCCCTACATCCGGACCTTGATAGCCTCCCAGCATACTCATATCATAATTGCGGCCTTGAACCACTTCCTCCTGCCAAGCAGCATACTCCTTCACCTCGATCTGAACATGAATGCCTGCCTGCTGAAGCTGATCCTTAATAACCATCGCCATATCCGAAAATGTCCCGTCCTGAAACAGCTTAAAGCTAATTGTTAAGTAATTGCCTTCCGCATCCGGCTTCAGACCTGCCTGCTCCAGCATTCGATGTGCTTTTGCCGGATCGTACTCAGGGAGCTTATACCGCTCGCTCAGCGCCCATGCATACACAGGTGACAGGAAGGAACTCGATGCCTGCCCTTGTCCTTTCATTGCTTTGTTAACAATCTCCTCGTTATTCAGGGCGTATGCTATAGCTTGACGGACCTCTGGCTGGTCAAACGGAGGCTTTGCCGTATTGAAGACGAGATAATACCTGGAAGGGAAGACTTTCTTGGTAATGTTAATATCCCCGCGTTCCTCCATGCGTGTGACTTCCGTGATGGGTGGATCTGTACCGAATATATCTAGCTCACCGTTGTAGAACGCCTGTACCATAGTATTAGGATCAGGCATAATGGAGAATACCAGACGGTCAACGGACGGAATTTGACCAAAATATTGCTCATTGCGCTCCAGAATCAGCTTGACTCCTGGCGTATATTCCTTGAATTTGAACGGCCCTGTACCGATAGGAGAAATGCGGGTACCTGAATCCCATTGCTCGCCCTGATAAATATGCTCAGGCATAATGAATGTAGCATACCATGCCAGATAGCCGAGAAAGGTTGCATCTGGATGCTTCAGGGTGAGTATAGCTGTGTGTGGGTCTGGTGTACGGACCGATTGAAGGCTACTCAGATTGTCAACCGCTGCACCCTTTTGCTCCATAATCGAGTCCAGCGTAAATTTTACATCCTGCGAGGTGAACGGCTGTCCATCATGCCAGACGACTCCCTCCTGCAGCTCGAAAGTGATTTCTTTGCCATCCTTAGATACCGTCCATGACCTGGCCAGATCAGGAATGATTTCTTGATTATTATTCAATTTAATAAGACGGCTGTAGATATTTTGAGCAGGAGCATAGAAATAGTCATCTGGACGCGCATCTGGATTGAACGTCTGTGGCTCTCCCGGCATCCCAACAACCACGGTGTTACTCCGGCCTGGTCCAGCTAACTTTTCATCTTGTCTAACTTCACCAGCTTCATCATTTGGGCCCCCACTACTGCAGCCTGCCACAAGCACAAGCATGCCAATTACCAGCCAATTGCGAATCGTCAATGCTCCCATCCTCAAGACCTCACTCCTTTTATTAGCATTACATAGAGCCATTCAAGGCTATCCATCCTGAAAAAAGTTGCAGTACAGCGGTCGCATCGTCACATGATCGTATGCTCCTGCTCCATCTGTGAGCTCAAGCTCATCCAAGTCCAGCGGCAGACAGCAGCGCTTGCGTATAGGGATGCTTCGGCGTCTCAAACACCTCTTTGGTAGAGCCGATCTCCACGATCCGGCCTTGGCTCATGACTCCCACGCGATCAGCCAGCCAGCGGGCAGCTCGGATATCATGACTAATGAAGATCATGCTCATCTGCTGACTGCGGACAAGGTTCACAAGCATTCGCATCATATCCGCCCGGATGGATACATCGAGCATGGAGAATGGCTCATCTGCAAGCAGCACCTGCGGCTGAAGCAGCATAGAGCGTAAAATGGAGATACGCTGTAGCTGACCGCCAGATAACTCATGGGGGTAACGGTATATATACTCATGAGCAGGGTTAAATCCATATCGTTTCATATGGTCAATACATTGATGAAGCCTTTCGTCATCACTGGCACCGATTTGGTGAAGCCTTAGAGCATCTAGCAGAATAGCAGCTATGTTAAGCCGCGGATCGAAGGTATCAAATGGATTTTGGAAAATCAGCTGTACCCGGCGTCGGAACGCCAGTCGATCTCTGCGATAGACGACTGGTACGGGTTCACCTCCCAGCTCAGTCCAGCCCGCGCTGGGATGATCAAGTCTAGCCAGTAGCTTGGCAAGTGTAGACTTGCCACTCCCACTCTCCCCGATCAAGGCAAGAATCTCTCCCTCGTACAGCGAGAAGCTAACCCCTTCCAAAGCCTTCTTCCATAGCAGCTTCTTCATGCTCTCCCTGCTTCCTCCACCCACCCACGACAGCAGACTATTCTTATTACGTAATCGGAAAACCTTCGTGATGTGAAATGCCTGTAAAATGACTCGTCGATCTGTATCTTGTAATGTCGGCTCGTTATATTCCATGACAAGCCACCCGCCTTGTGCTGGAATACCACCGGTCCTTCGGCTGATATTCTAGACATGTGGAAGTTACATACGAACAGCGTCCAGCATATACGCAGCCACGAGGTGATGAATCCATGTCAGTAAGTATTTCAGGCATAGCCCCATGCATTGTACGTGGAGTACACTCTTCGTCTATGCCGTGAGCGAAAACCAGTGAATTTATCAAATCCTGTGTATACGGATGAAGGGGTCTCTGAAGCACCTCGGTCACAGATCCGTATTCCACAAGCCGTCCAGCATACATCACAGCTATGTTGTTGCAGGATGTCGCCACGACCGACATGTCATGAGTTATCATCATTCGGGATATTCCGTGCGCCCGCTCCATTTGCAATAGCATCTGCAGAATATACTCCTGCGTAATTGCATCCAGCGCCGTAGTGGCTTCATCCATAATGAGCAGCTTCGGTCTGTGCATAAGACCAAGTGCAATGGAGACACGCTGTAGCATCCCTCCAGATAGCTCGTAGGGATATTGGTAATAGACTGAGCTGGACAGCCGTACCAGACTCAGTAAATCCATGATGTTGCCTTTGAGCTGTTTTTGGCTCAACCCGGGTTCATGCTGCCGTAGAATATCTGACATTTGCCATCCAATGCGATGCACCGGGCTAAGCACATTCATGGATTGCTGGGGCACAACAGCGATCTCCTTCCAACGGATACGAGCCAGCTGCTCCTCAGACATTCTAAGAAGATCCATTCCTTGGAACCGTATATCTCCTTCTACTTGCGTGGATTTTTGTGGTAGTAAACGCAGCACGGCCATGGCTAGTGTTGTTTTGCCTGAACCTGATTCTCCCACGATTCCGATGGAATCCTGTTCGTCCAGCTTGAGCGAGACCTGCTCCACAGCAGTACTTGCCCTGGTACCCATGTGATAGGACACGTACACATCCTTTAGCTGCAGCAATGTCACTCATCTCCTCCCCTATCTTTCGCCCCACGGTCCGCTCTCCTGTCTCGGATTTAGCAGCCGCTGAAGACCATCTCCGATCAGATAAAAGGATAAGACTGTCAGCATGATCATCAGACCTGGAGCTATTGAAATCCACCAGCCTGTAGTCAAATAGGCTTGTCCGCTATACACCATCCGTCCCCAGCTTATGGCACCAGCATCCCCTAGCCCCAGAAAGCTCAGGCTCGATTCCATAACGATGGCTACAGAAATATTTGTGGTGGTATTGACCAGGACAGGAGCTATAGCGTTGGGTAGAATATGTCTGAAGAGAATGGCAGCACGGCTCTTCCCAATGGCTATCAGGCTCAACACGAAGGTTCGCTCTCTTAGCGACAGGGTCTGCGCCCTCATGATCCGTGCATTGCTGGCCCAGCTAGTGAGACCGATAACGAGCATCAAATGGACCATACTTCCACCGAACATCGCAACCACAATCAACACGAGGAAGAAGGTTGGAAGCATCAGAACCAGATTGTTCAGCTCCGACAGCACGATATCGATCCGTCCTCCATAATAGCCTGCTAACCCTCCAACGACGGTTCCGATTACAGCAGAGACGGATGCCGCCACTAGCCCAATCAGTAATGAGGTTCGTGCGCCATACAAAAGCATACTAAAGATATCCCGTCCTAGTCCGTCTGTACCCATCCAATGCTCACGTCCCGGGGGAGCGATCAGTTCATCAGCTAGAGCAAATGGATCATGTGTGGCCAGCCATGGCGCACCTGCTGCCATGCACAGAATGATGCTCAGACCCATCAGCCCCAGTCGAAGCTGCAGTATACGACGAAATTGCAACAGCACTCTGCGATGCAAACCCTGTGGAGGTCCAGCTTGTCCACTTCGCTGAGAGGCAGCAATGCAGTTCATACAGCCCGCATGTCATGCTTCCCTCCTTCATTCTTCATATGGATTGACTGTAACGTATTCTGGGATCAATCCACGCGCTTACAATATCCATCAGCAGCATGGAGACGGCGACCGATATGGACAATATCAAATATAAGCCCATCAGCAACGGATAATCCCTGCGTGAAATGGCGTTCATCATGAAGCTTCCCATACCTGGCCAAGAAAAAACGATTTCCACCATAGCTACTCCTGTAACAATGAAGGCCAGACTCATCCCAAAGAGATGAATAGTAGGAAGAAGAGCATTCCGCAATACATATTTGTGAAAAATCCGACTCTCCTTCATCCCTGTTGCACGCAGCATGAGGACATAATCTTCGGTCATGACCTGAAGAGCGGAAGCACGGGCAATCCTAAAGAAATACGGCACATTACCCAAAATCAGGGTCAAGGCAGGTAAGCATAAATGACGTAATACATCCAAGACATATGTGAAGCCCTCATGCTCGGTCCGCATATCCACCATTCCAGCCGTTGGTAGCCATTGCAGTGTGGATGCGAACAATAGAATACTCATCATGCCTAACCAAAATGTGGGGATAGCATCGAATACATACGTTAAGGCACAAATGACAGAATCCTGTCTTGAGCCTGACCTACGCGCACAATACATGCCGAGGACAGTACCGATCACGAGCGAGCATATCACTGTAGTAAGTGTCAGCAGCAGCGTTGGTCCCACACGTTCACGAATCATCTCAGCTACAGGCCTTCCGCTAAGCATAGATTCCCCAAGGTCACCTTGTAGCAGATTGGCGGCATAATATGCCAGTTGTGTCGTAATGGGCTGATCCAATCCATATTTGTCGCGAAGAGCTGCTTCGGCTTGCGGTGATGGGTTATCCTTTCCGGACAAGATACGGATGGGGTCTCCAGGAGCCAAGTAGGTCAGTATAAAATTCAATACGATGGCAACGACCACAACCAGCGCTCCAGTCGCCAGCCTTCTTGATACATAGGTAACCAAGTGTTCTCCTCCTTACGATCCGAAATGGATATAACGACAAGGTTCAGTGCGCAGCCCTTGCGAGGGTCGTCTGCAGCAGCCTTTTCTGTGCATAGCGAAATCCCCGACATTGTGGGCTGCCGGAGATTTCATTGTATGAAGATATACACTTGCAGAAAGGCAAGCGTCCATTCTCGGTTACTCTACACACCCGAGTAGACGCAATACTTTTTTACATCCCTATAATAGTTCGGATACCAGCTTAAGCTGGGTGAACTGCAGTAAATAATCCGGTCCACCCGCTTTGGAATCTGTACCTGACATGTTGAAGCCGCCGAAAGGGTGTACGCCGACCAGCGCCCCTGTACATTTGCGATTAAAGTATAGATTCCCCACATGGAACTGCCTGCGTGCCAGCTCCAGATGGTCGCGATTACGGGAGAATACGGCCCCAGTCAGTCCATAATCTGTCCCATTAGCAACCTCAAGGGCTTGCATGAAGCTATCTACCTTGCTAAAGGCTAATACCGGTCCGAAGATTTCCTCCTGCATCAGCGCAGCAGTCGGAGGTACGTCGGCAAAGATCGTAGGCTCTACAAAATAGCCACCCTCCCCGGCCTTGCCCCCACCTGCAACGAGCCTTCCCTCCATATGTCCCTGCTCAATATACTTCAGTATGCTGTTGTAGGCCGCAGCATCAATAACAGGACCCAGCGAGCTGCTAGCGTCCAGAGCATCTCCTACCTGAAGGGCCAGTGTAAGCTCCGTACAGCGTGCTAGCACCACATCATACACGTCAGCATGTACGATGGCCCGTGAGCAAGCGGAGCACTTCTGACCCGAGAAGCCAAAGGCCGAGGCCACAATTGCACGTGCGGCAGCCTCCAGGTCAGCTGAGTCATCCACGATAATCGCATCCTTGCCACCCAACTCGCCCACGAACCGCTTCAGCCATTTTTGCCCCGGCCCTGTCCGGGCGGATTGCTCGAATATCCGTAGCCCCACCTCTCTGGAGCCTGTAAAAGAGATGAAGCGAGTCAAAGGATGAGATACCAGCAGATCACCAATCTCCGCGCCACTTCCGGGGAGATACTGCACGACCCCTGACGGCATTCCCACCTCCTCAAGCAGTTCCACGAACTTATAGGCGACTACTGGCGTCGCGCTGGCAGGCTTCAACACGACCGTATTACCCGTCACGACGGCAGCCATCGTCATGCCAGCCATAATTGCCAGCGGGAAATTCCACGGTGAGATCACTACGCCTACACCAAGCGGAATATACTGTAGCTCGTTATCCTCACCAGAATACGGGATCAATCTCGCCGTAGCCCACGCATTCATGTCCAATGCCTGCCGTGCATAGTACTCCATGAAATCAATGGCTTCCGCAGTATCCGCATCGGCTTCGGCACGGGTCTTGCCCGCCTCCAGCATTAACCAGGCTGTGAACTCATGCTTGCGACGACGCAGAGCTGCCGCGGCCTTCAGCAGCAGTCGAGCCCGTTGCTCCACAGACACACGGGACCAGGATTCGAATACTACAGCTGCATGCTGAAGTGCCTCCTCCGCTAGTCCTGCATCAGCCTTGGAGACACGGCCTACGATTTCTGCCGAACGGGAAGGATTAAGCGAATCGAAGGTCTCTGTCTCAATGCGCCTGCCCCCCACGATCAGCGGATAGACCTGACCTATATCTGTTCGTGCCAGCCTGACGGCTTCTTCGAGGGCCATGTGTTGTGCGGATAGCGTAAAATCCGTGAAGGGTTCTGGGCGATAGGGGATCATTGCTTATAACCACCTTTCCATGAATATGGATTACAAAATGATAGCAGGTCCCCGTTATCTACGAGCATACCTGCATTCCTGCTCGAACAATCGGCTTTTTGCCAGCAGGATTTCTGCTTATACAGCCCTTGACTTCCGGGCTTCTTCCTACCTAAATAATTGCTCCACACGTTTGGCTGCGAAGTCCATCTCCGCCTCCGTAATCACTAGCGGAGGAGCCAGACGAATGACCCGTTCACGCGTTTCCTTACACAGCAGACCTGTCTGCTGAAGTCGCTCACAGTAAGGTCTTGCAGGCCCCTTGGTCTCCACTGCGATGAACAGCCCACGACCACGTACCTCAACCAGCTCAGGATGCTGGATCTGTCTTAATCGCTTCAGCAGCAGCTCTCCCAACCGCAACGAGCGATCAGCGAGCTGTTCATCTTCGATGACCTGCAGCGCAGCCACAGCTACGGCACTCGCCAGTGGATTCCCGCCGAACGTAGAACCATGGGAGCCTGGCTCGAATACCTCCAGAATGTCCCGATTGGCTGCTACCGCCGAGACAGGGAGCACGCCGCCTCCCAGCGCTTTTCCTAACATGTACACATCAGGCTCTACCTGCTCCCAATCACAGGCAAAACGCTTGCCAGTACGTCCGAAGCCCGTCTGAATCTCATCTGCCAGCCACAGAACCCCATGCTCGGTGCAGAGCTTGCGAACTTGCTGCAAGTAGCCCTGCGGTGGAATGATGATCCCTGCCTCTCCCTGAATGGGTTCCATCAAAAAAGCAGCTGTATTAGGCGTGATCGCCTGCTCCAGAGCCCGTGCATCTCCATAAGGGATGGGTTTGAAGCCCGGTATGAACGGGCCGAAATCCTGACGATAAGCTGCTTCCGAGGATAGAGAGGTTGCCGTCAATGTCCTGCCATGAAAATTCCCATGACATACAATAATCTCTGCTTGTTGATCCGCTATGCCCTTCGTCCGATACCCCCAACGTCTAGCTGCCTTGATCGCTGTCTCAACAGCCTCCACACCTGTGTTCATGGGTAAAATCATTTCCTTGCCCGTGTAGGCTGTCAGCTTAGCAAGCAGCTCTGCAAGTGGCTCATTGTAGAAAGCACGTGAGGTGAGTGTCACACGCTCCGCCTGCTGCTTCAGTGCCTCAATGATTCGTGGATGCCGATGACCCTGGTTCAGTGCTGAATAGCCGCTTAGCATATCCATGTAGCGCCGACCATCCGGGTCCTCGACCCATACACCTTCGGCCTTCGCTATGACGATGGGCAGAGGGTGATAATTATGTGCTCCAAGCTGCTCTGTCTGCTCCATAATCTGTCTTGCCCGCCCCATGCCACCCACTCCTTTCAACGCCTGAATATCGACTTGAGCACAAACGTCAGATTTTCCGGCCGCTCGGCCATTCGGCGCATAAAATACCCATACCATTCGGTTCCATAAGGTACATATACTCGAACCTTGTATCCTTCTGCAGCCAACTGCTGCTGTAATTGCGGACGAATACCATATAACATTTGAAATTCAAAAGCTTGGTTAGAGATCCCTTGCTCGTGGACATAGGTGCGAACATACTCCAGAATTCCTTCATCATGAGTAGCCACTGCGGCATAATGCCCTTGATCCAGTTGCAGGCGAATAATCCGCTTGAATTGATCATCCACCTCCTGCTTATCAGGGTAAGCGACTTCTGCAGCCTCCTTATAAGCTCCCTTGACCAGCCTGTAATTCGGGGCAAGCCGGGACAATCGTTCCATATCTTCAGCCGTTTTGCGAAGATATGCCTGTAGCACCAGTCCGACATGAGCTCCTCCGTACGCTTCGTATAGCTGCTCGAATATGGCGAGAGTAGCTTCGTTATGTGCATAGTCCTCCATATCAATGCGTACAAAGCCCCCGCAGCGCTTCGCCTCTCCGACAATTCTCCTCATGTGCGCGATGCAGACCTCTCCCGGCAGTTCAAGCCCCAGCTGTGTTAATTTGACGGATAGATTGGCCTGCACTCCCGTCCCGGCAATAGCCTGGATGCTCCGGATTGCCTCCGCAGCGGCTGCTGTTGCTTCTTCCTCACTCGCCACGAACTCTCCCAAATGGTCCAGGGTCGCCAGTATCCCCTGTTCATTCAATTCCCACACCTTCTGTAAAGCATCCTCCAATGTCTCTCCTGCGACAAAACGATCTGCCCCTAGCCGCAGTCCATGACTTCTGGCTAGACGGTTGGCTCTTTCACTTCTGGACAAATATAGCAGCGTATTGCGCAGCATGCTCTCCAGATCACCTCTTCTCCCTCATCTGTTCATCCATCTATCAACTGGTGTCAGCCCATCACCGTATTGCGATAGCCTATGCCTTACAGCATATGAGGCTTCATGCCGATTTATTGCAGACCAGGCTTGTCAGCCTTCTGTTATTTGTCATTGCTGCATGGATTTATTGTGGAGCTTAATGCTTGTATTCAATATAAGTTGAGAGTAATATATACAAGATGAGTTGGTAGCAATCCATTTGTTAGCAATCCATAAGGATTATTAGATTTATGTTGTAAGCTTAATAAGAATAGGAGGAATCATTGTATGTTGGGAGCTATATTCGTAGGTCTTGTTGCAGCGCTTCATGTGTACATATTTCTGTTAGAGACTTTCTTCTGGACGACACCGCGGGCACGCAAGGCCTTCGCAACGACTCCAGAGTTCGCAGCGCAGACCAAGACGCTTGCTGCCAATCAAGGGGTATATAATGCTTTTCTCGCGGCAGGTCTGATATGGGGGCTGGCTCATCCGGTAGCTAGTACTGGACAGCAGATACAGGTCTTCTTCTTGCTTTGTGTGCTTGTGGCCGGCTTGTTCGGAGGCTTGACCTCCAAGCGGTCCATTCTGTTCGTACAGGCAATGCCTGCACTGATTACATTGCTGTTGGTCTGGCTCACCTAAAGCCCTAGACAATAAAACAGGCGTCAGATCTACAGCTTGGTAGCTGGTCTGACGCCTGTGTAATTTATACAAGACTAGTATGAAATTTAATGACGTGAAAGAGATTAATGAAACGAGTGACCTAGCAGATCATAGCAAAGATATGCATTATGATCCAGCTCCTCATGTTGCTTAGACCATACTGTGGAGCCCCACCATTCAAAAAAATGAACAAGCCAGTTCATCCAATCCCTCTCCTTCACCTTAAACATCTTAGACTTGTTATGACCATAATTCCAACCTGTTTAGAAGGATTTTAACTTGTCTTGGGATATCTGTCAACAGATATCTCGTCCTTTTCAGATTGAAGCCTGATATCCGTTGAATTAACAGACTTCACATGAATAACAATAGCCATGGCAAGCGCTTAGAGCTTCATGGCTATTGTTGTAAATTATATTTATTCGTAGATACGATATAACGTCTGATCCGTATTGAGCAAATACTTATTCAAGCAATACTTATTCGAACGAATACGTAACGTCAGAATTGCTCGTCATATTAAGCAGATATGTCAATTGATCGCTAACAGACAGGTACACATTGAGCTCAGGAGCACCCAGATTAGGAACCGTCAGACTGAAGCGGCCCTGTTGATCCAGCTTAACACGTGTCGTCTGAATGAACGGCTCCTCAGGGGCAGCACCGTGAATGCGCAGGGTGAATGTCTCATTGGCATACTTAGTGATTGTACCTCTGATCTTCAAGGTATGGTCTCCTGTATACTCCACCTGAACCAGTGGATTCGGCAGATGATCTCCTGGCTGCTCCTCGCCCGGTGGTTGTTCTTCACCTGGAGGTTCTTCACCCGGAGGCTGCTCTTCTCCTGGTGGCTGCTCTTCTCCCGGAGGCTGTTCCTCTCCAGGGTCCGGACTACCATTCTCAACTGAGAAGAAACGAGTCTGATACGCGATTTCTGCGGACGAACCGTTCTTCTTCTTCAAGCCAGTAATACGAATATTGAACGTATCCCCATCCTTCAAGGATTTGATTCCATCCGGACGGAAAATAACTCCATAACCAGAGCCATATCCATCGGGGCTCACGTTAAAGAAAGCCTTCCCTTGACCCGTTCCATTCTGATGCTGTGCTCCCAAAACCCAGGTGCGTTGATCCGAGGAACGAACGATCTCTACTTGTACACTGTTATTGGACGGCTTCGCAAAGACATCCGGGTTCAATTGTACAGACCAGGCTTGATTACCATTGAAGGCTTCAATAGGAAAAGCCCCTTTGTTCGGATACAAGCTGTAATTGTAATTAACCCTTCCGGAACGGCTGGTATCCAATACCTGCATGCTACTGTAATGGCTTGCGTACGAGTTGTTTGGTCTAATCAGCGACGCAATACCGAATCCAACCTGTTTCAGTTGTGGATTTAACACCCACCGACGATGGCCAAGATTAGCAATATTACTGGAGTCGGAATCATCCATATAGGCATGCACGCTTTCCACTGCAAGATTTTTGCTAGAGCTGTAAGAAGCATACAGATTGGAAGTCGAAGCTGATTTGGCACCCAGATCGAAAAATTCCTTAGTCATGCCTGCTGGCTGCGGAGGAAAATGGGTCAGGAAATCAGCAGTAGAGACAAGAACAGCTCCATGCTGGGCTTGACGGTTCAGAGCGGAATCAAGCACAAGATCACTTGGTAGCCCTGTAAGAAAACGATAGAAATTGGATGCATTCAATGCTTGCTCCAAGTAACGCTCGTTAACAGCACCTGCAACGAAAGGATAACGTGTGGAAGGCTCCTCTGTATACAAAGGACCAGACACATTATCATCCATCCATAAGTTCCACTGCTGGATAATCTCTTGCTTGCTGCGCTCAGGCAGCAGGCTGTCTACTGAGCTGGCTTGTGCCACTGAAGAGTTCCAGAGCAGAAGCAGCATGCCGACCAGCGGCAGCCCTAGCAATAGACGAAATGTTGTTTTGAGTCGAACCATGTAATTCAAATCTCCCTTCATTATGTCAATACTAAGTGTATATCGACATTTAAGGGAAAATTTGTTATATTATCTTTAAAATTTTATTTTCTTGGGTGCTGCTTCACATCATGCTACATACTGCTTCACATCACGCTCAAAGCTCTGAGCAAGCTCCGACATGCAAAAAAACACAGCTGCATCCTGAGTAGATAGCACTGTGTTTTAATAGGTTGACTACAGATTACCAATGATTCTGAATGAACGAATCACGGCCTGACTTCTCCCGGTCTTCTTTGTAATGCTTCGGATTTTTTTTATGATAATCCTGATGGTAATCCTCTGCAGGGTAGAAGACCTCCGCTGGCCGGATTTCTGTCACTATCGGCTGATCGAAGCGACCGCTGGCCACAAGCTCTTGTTTGGATTGCTCGGCAAGCACGCGTTGCTCTTCATTGTGCACAAATATGGCTGTGCGATACTGACTTCCCCGATCATGAAATTGCCCCTCTGCGTCCGTCGGATCAATCTGCACCCAATACAGCTCCAACAGCTTCGAATATGGAAAAACTTCATCATCATAAGTAATCTCTACGACCTCAAGATGGCCTGTCGTTCCTGTCTTTACTTCCTCATATGTAGGGTTATCGGTAGTGCCTCCCATATATCCAGACAAGATCCCATGAATGCCTGGCAGCTCATCAAATGGAGTTACCATGCACCAGAAGCATCCGCCGGCAAAGGTTGCCTTTTGTATCATACGATCGATCTCCTTCAGTTCCAACTTGATATGGTATTTATTCTGCTTGGACACTATTGTACCATTTGGCTTCATCATTGTACCGTTCGGCTTCATCATTATAAGCGGATTCCATTCATAATTCCAAGCTGACCGTTCTCATTCATAGCAAAAAGACAGGCCAGTCAAGGAGCATTTCCCTGGCCGGCCGGCCTTTACACAATAGAGCTTAAGCGATGGAAAGTCATTATTCTTCTGACTGCTTCGCTTCAGCTTCAGTGCCTTCTGCCGAAGCTTCAGGCTCAGACTCTTCCTCCGTCTCGGCAATGCGCGGTACGATTACTGAAGCGATTACCCCGGCTTCATCTGCCATCAAGGTAACTCTGTCAGGTAGCTTGATATCACCTACGCTCAGCTTGTCACCAACATCGAGACCCGAGATATCCACTTCAATTGCGGACGGAAGATCCGCTGGCAGTGCCTCGATCTCGATCTCTGTCTCCTGTACCTGCAATATTCCTCCGGTCTTGGTGCCTGCTGCCGTACCTTGGAAGTCGATCGCTACCTTTACGCGAATTGGTTTATTTTTAGATATTTTCAAGAAATCAGCATGCAGGAATCTTCCATCCTGCTCCTGATAATCCTTAATCAATACGGGAATTTTCTTGCCACCCAGCTCCAGATCGAACATCTCCGTACGACCTGTACGCATGATCTTGCTGAAATCCTTGGCATCGACACTAACCGGTGTTCCGTCCATCTCTGAACCATACACCACTGCCGGAACGCGACCGCTCAATCTTAGTTGGCGTAATGCTGCTCCTTTAGTCTCGGTTCTGTTCTCTGCCGTCAGTTGATTGCTCTTTCCTTGATTAGCCATGGTATTGAACCTCCTTAGGTATCCCTTACATGGATCATCGCCATCCTGTAACAGGACAGCATAGTAGCTATTATAAGCAAGCCTGCTAGCATTATAAGCATGACAAGCCATAAGTATACTTACCCTTTTTTCAAAAATTGACCCCTTATTCGCCTAAAAATATTGTTTTACGAGGTGAAAGAACGCTTTTGTCAGTCCCTACTTAACGAAAAAAAGCCGCACTAGTGCGACTTTTTGGTCAGGTCTAGAAAATAGTGTATGAATTCATCGTCCTTTGTATACCCTTGCTTATGATACAGCGCTTGGGCTGTTGCATTGTCTGGAGCAGTGGATAGCTCAATTCCTTTGGCGCCTGTCTTCACCGCGAAGCCTCTAGCCTGCTCCAGTAGCAGCTCTGCGACACCTTGGCGGCGACGGTCCTCTTGTACATACAGATCATTTAGCACCCATACTCTCTTCATAGAGATAGAAGAAAAGCTGGGATAGAGCTGCACGAAGCCTACTGCTTGACTAGTAGCCGAATCTCTGGCAATGTAGATCATCGATTGCGCATGCTCCAGCCTCGCCAGCAAAAATTCTCGTGCTGCCTTCACGTCCGAAGGCTGGTGGTAGAAACTCCGATAATGATCGAATAATGGCACCAGATCATCCAGATCATGAATGGTTGCCTGCACTGCCAAGTAAGACACGTTCATCCTGTAACCTCGCTCCTCTACAACAGCTTTCGAAGACTGTTCTTAGCATTCTACAATCCGTTTATGACCCATATTACACTGCGGTCTCTCGTACGATACCACTACGAACAAGCACCTGCATATACTGCTCATCGGGTCGGATATCAATGTAACGATCCATCTCGATATCCTTGGCCTCCCACTGCTTCAGTCTGAGAATGTAACCGACTCTGCGCACATGAGGAGCTACTCGGATATGGGCCACTGCCCGCCCGTCTTCGATCCTCTCCAGCGAGATCTGCCCATCCTGCAGCCCGGTTCCCCACACCCAGACATTCCAGCCTTCATAAGACTGATCAGGACGCTCGTAGTACAAAGTTATTGTTCGATAGGGGTGGGGTGACGAGTACGAGCATGGGTCTAGATCGAGGTGTGGATTCTCAGATGGGTGCAGCATGGAATGACAATCCTGCCCTCTATCTTCTATCGTAACGGGGTCAGCAACACGGACTTCTGCCGACAAGGCAACTTGCACTTGGCCTTCCTGTTCCTCGACGGTGACAGGATCAGTAGAAGGCATCGCATCATGAAGCACCATGATCGACCAACGCGGCACCGTAACACGATCACCACATACGATGTCCAAAGTGTCTGTGCCCGCTTGCCGCTCATTCACAACAATATGCCAGCATTCCGAATCTTCCGGCAGGAACATTGTCTGCTCACGATCCGACCCGTTATAGATGACCACAATATTTCGCCACGTATCCCCACCAGCGTAGCTGTGCAACCGGTAGGCCACGGTATGATCGCTCTCACGCAGCGTCTCCAGATGCTGCTCCACCAGCTCAGCTGACTGCAATCGAAATGCCGGATGACTGCGCCGAAGCAGGATCAGACCTGCATAGTAGTCAAAGACAGTACGAAAACGCGTCTTATGGGTCCAGCGAATACAATTAACGGCATCCCCGCTGCGATAGCTGTTATGATCACCGTACTTGGAGCGCAGTATTTCATCCCCTGCATGTATGAAGGGGATGCCCTGTGAGGTCAAGACAATGCCATTCGAGAGTAAAGAGCGACGCACTGTCTCATCCTCCATCAGTTGGTTTTGATCCAGTAGTGCATAAGGGTCCGCATCCCGAACGGCTTCCTCAGCAGAGCGGCCATCTCTCGGCTCACCCTGATCCCAATCCGGGAAGGCACAGTGCCCGCGCAGCTGCCGCACCGTAATAATCTTGTCCCACAGATTCAAATTATCATGAGCTGTGACATAATTGATGGATTCGGAAGGAGCCTTCGTAAAATCATAGATCGCTCCCCGAACTCCTTGCATAATCTCGCCTTCTCTATCCCATGCACCTGTAGCAAAGCCGGACCCTTCTCCATCACTATCCCCCTTGATCGCTCCCCGAAAATGATCGTTGAATACCGCAAAACCCTTGCCTCGCTGGCTCCCCTTCAAGGTCTTTTCCTGAAGTGGTGATTCCCCGCCTGTCCATGGCTCTCCATAGATCAGCATCCCCGCGTAGACTTCTTCTCTCAGCTCTTTGGTCAGCTCTGCCACGGTCGGAGTGTCTATCAGCCCCAGCAGATCGAAGCGGAAGCCGTCAACATGATACTCTTCTGCCCAGTAGCGAAGCGAATCCTTAATATATCGGCGTACCATTGGACGCTCGCTGGCCACTTCGTTACCGACACCAGAGCCGTTAGACCATTCACCATGCTGGTTTTGACGATAATAATAACCCGGTACGATCGGCTCGAAGGGACCTTCCTCCAAAGCATACGTATGGTTGTAGACCACATCCAATATGACACCAATCCCTGCCCTGTGCAGAGCCAGCACGAGCTCCTTGAACTCTCTGATTCGTACAGCTGGATTACGCGGGTCGCTAGCATAAGAGCCCTCTGGCACATTGTAATGCTGGGGATCATACCCCCAGTTATATTGCGGAGAATGGGCAGGGTCCGCCAGTTCATCAATGGTATGGCAATCGGCTATCGGAAGTAGATGTACATGAGTAATACCCAAATCCTTCAAGTGATCCAGGCCAATGGCCTCTCCATCCTTATTGCATAGACCTGTCCTTGTAAAAGCGGAAAACCGACCACGATCCCCTTCAAAGTCCGCATCCGGATCAGCCGAGAAATCCCGGACATGCAGCTCATAAATAACAGCATCTGTAGGATGTGCACAGTCAGGACGTCGATCCTCAGACCAGCCAGCAGGGTCGGTAGAGCGCAGGTCCAGTACAGCAGATCGCTGTCCATTCGCCGTGACCGCCCGCCCATAAGGGTCAGCGGCATAACGAATATCATGCTTGCCGAAGGTTAGCTTATACATGTAGTAATGGCCAGCCCAATCCCCATCAACGCAAGCCTCCCACACACCATCATCATGTCGATGCATGGACCATTCCAGGCCACCCTCATCCTGTCTTACCTGCCCCTCTTCATCATAGCTTCCTGCATTCGCATAGATGACGAGCTGGACCTGATCTGCCGTCGGTGCCCACAGGCTAAAATGGCTCATCTGTCTTGTATAGGATAGACCCAGCTTGCGGTCTGTATAGGCCGTAGCCAGAGAGAAATTGCTTGTCATCGTATCACCACCAAGAAAATTGTCTACATTAAAAAGAACAAATTCCGTGTATAATCCTTCAAGCGGCTACTCGTCTACCGAGCTGTAAGTCCGTATTTACACATTACCCTATCATCAACTTATGCATGGACTATACCGAACTCCTCAGCACCAGCCCATCACAGCTCGGACAGATGGTAGGTTCGTTCCTCCACGTGGAAGCTGTCATGATCCTCCCACCACACCTTGCCCCCATAGTAATCCTCGTTGGAGATCACTCTCGATTGGCGGAACACATACAGTATTCTCGTACCCAATGTTGTCTTGAAGTCGACCCCAAGTGCCCCTTGATCCACCTGCGTCACCGTAACCAGGTGAATGCCGTCGGGGGATGCTGCTTCAGCAACATCCTGAATAGATACCATAACCGAGGCCAGGAGATGGACGAGCAGTACCAGAACCATCATAAGTACAAATACCCCATACACCAGCCCTGCACCCAGCCTCTTCAAGCGATGCTCAGAAGTCTTTCTCAATAGTGGATACAGTAGAATCCAAGGCAGCACCATCCATGGGTAGGATATGACCCCAAACAGCAGCATCAAGTAGATCAGGGCAAGCCATAGCTGTGGCACACGCCGCAGCGTATTCTTTCTTACCCGCCACATCCAGGCCGTACACAAAGCTATGTACAGCACAGTAGATACCGTATCGAGCACCGGCCACATCCAGGATACATTCAGGAATCGAAAGAGTGCATATAATACTATGTAGGGCGCTGCCAGATTTCGTATTATTTTATCATACCATTGCTGTAACAATAAGGACCCCTCCTATAATTCTCCATATTATACCGTTCATTATGGCATAATTCCAAAATATGAAGTGTCTATATTGTTATTTTCAGCACATTGCACTACTCCTTACCCTCAATTATCTGAAGACTTTCTTTCCTGATTCCCATTCCCTAAAATTACCTTTACCAGATTATTCAGATTAAAAAAGCACCCTGTATGCCGCTTGGGCCATACAGAGTGCTTGCTGAAATCTTGGTCAGGCACAAGCTCTATAGTCACTTGAGACTAACCATGTTATTTTTTTAAATGAATTAATTCGTGCGCTTCAATTGCTCATATTCCGCCACGATCTGCTGATGCAGAGGATGATCCGCAGCAATGCCTGTGTAGCGCGTAATGGCGGCTGCAATACCCTCGTTCTGAATAACTGCTTGCAGCTCTGCTACTTCCGGGTCCTCGTCATTCTGGAAGATGCAGGCCGCTGCCATTCCTTGCAAGAGATGCTTCGGATGAATACCGTATTCATAAGCTTGAAGCGCAGGGCGCACCAGACGATCATTCGGTGACAGCTTGCGTAGCGGCGAACGGCCGACACGCGATACTTCATCGGTCAAGTTCGGGTTACGGAATCGCTCCAGATTTTTAAGGATATACTTGTCGTGCTCTGCCTGATCCAAGCCAAATCGCTTCACCAGTACCGCACCAGTCTCCTCCAGCGCACCCTTCACAGACGCGAGTACCTGCTCATCCGCGATGGCTTCCTGAATGGTCGAGAAGCCTGCCGCATAGCCCAGATAGGCTGCTACGCAATGCCCGGTATTAACGGTGAACAGCTTGCGTTCAATGTAAGGCTCCAGATTGTCTACATAATGTACGCCACCAATCTCTGCGTGGTCTGGCGACATTTGCGAACGATCAACCACCCATTCATAAAAAGGCTCAACCTGCACGTATAGCGGGTCCTCATGATGCTGAATCGGAACAATCCGATCCACCGCTGCATTCGGGAAGAAGATGACACCTTCAGCCTTGGTGCGTGTCTCCTCATCCAGCAAGGCGTACACATGCTCCTTCAGCTGCTGACTGCCACCAATCGCATTCTCGCAAGCGATAATGTGCAGTGGCTGTGCTCCAGCATTCAAGCGCTGTGAGATGCCTTGGGCAATGCCAGGCGCAATCGCTTTGAGGATATTAACGCCCACCGCCGTCGTCACGATGTCTGCTCCAGCTACCGCTGCAGCTACCTCCTGAGCATTTTTTCCACTGATGGCTGTTACGTTAGTGACTTGCTCTGTATCCTTCGCATCATTAGCCAGCTCCACTGTATATTCATGACGACTGCTAAGCGCAGAGACAAGCGTATCATTGACGTCTGAGAAAATGACCTCATAACCCGCTCGGGACAGCAACAGGCCAATGAAGCCACGGCCGATATTACCGGCACCAAAATGGACGGCCTTCATAGCTCCATCTCACTCTCGAAGAGCGCAATGATCTCTTCCGGTGTACTTGCAGAGCGCAGCTTGTTCATATTCTCATCGTCGGAGCAGACAACGGCAATTCCGGTCAGAATCTCCATATGCTCTCCACCTTGGGCGGCAATCCCGATAACCATATAAGCTTTCTCTTCACCAAAATCAACGCCTTGTGGAAATTGAATAATGGAAATACCTGTGGAATGAATGAAGGACTTGGATTCCTTCGTGCCGTGAGGGATGGCAAGCCCATTGCCTACATAAGTGGAGACAATCTCCTCACGCTCCAGCATTTTGTCGATGTACTCTGCCGAAATATGTCCCGCATCAAGCAGGATCTGTCCTGCCATGCGGATCGCCTCGTATTTGTCAGTCGCCGTAGCGTTCATTTTCACCTTATCTGTTGTCATAATGCTCATAGTATGGTCCTCCCTGTCTCTAGTTTGCTGCGGAAGAATTCAGCCAGGCGATCAGATAAATACGATGAGATCTCTTCCCGGCTTCCCTTCTCCAGAAGCATAATTAATTCTTCTTGTAGTAATAATGCGCTGATCTCGCTTAGTACCTCCAGGCTCTCCTTGGGTAGCTCGCGCGGACCCAGCATCAGCAAAATCTGCGTAACAGGATCACGCGCCTCATCCAGCAGCAATGGCTCCTCCAGATGGTACAGTGCAAGAGTAGGCCGCTGTACATCCGGACTTCGAGTGTGGAAGAGGGCTAACGGCGTATCAGGAATTACCTGACTTCCGTGCCGTTCACGCTCTAGCAGAAGCTCTGCGACAGCGTCTGGATTACGAACGGTTCCCCTCCCCACCTCGGAGGTACACAGCTGTTGCATGAGTTCCCTCAACGCCAAGTTCCGGTTATCCACCGGATAGATCTGAAAGTCCTCAATGATTCTTACGATTTCCTGTAGACTGTCACGTAGCCCCATTAACCATCCCAATCCTTGAGTAGGCTCCGCTGCTGCCTTAGGCTTGCCATTTTCCTTACTGAGCGTAATATGCTGTATAAAATGTCGCAGTCGATCGCTCTCCTCCTGCGTGAGGAGCGGGCTGATCTTGAGATATCGGTCTGGCTCCAGAGGAAGATCCACGGTTGAGATGATCAGATCGTAGTCCTCCTTAGGAATCCGGGCCGCCTCGTACCATGAAGCGCGGTCAATAATGCGAATTTGTGGCAGCTCCTTGCCAAGCCGAGTCGCCAGCAGCCGCGATGAGCCAATACCGCTTGTGCATACCACAATCGCTCTTACATCCCTTTGCAGCTGACGTAGCCGCTCCGCCGAAGCACCGAAATGCATGACCAGAAATCCGATCTCCTCATCCGGTAGCAGCACATCTGTCATTCCAACAGCCGCTTCCTTCACGGCCTCGAATAGCTCCTCATAATCCCGTCTGATCTGTTGAAGGAGAGGATTGCGGATGGCATTCCCTTCCTTCAGGCGTTTAATCACTGGTTCAGCATGGGCAATTAATCCCTCACGCAGTAGCCGGTCTTCGCTGTAATGCGTATCCGTCAATATCTCCACTCGCCGGATCAGCTCTCCAACGATCTCCAGCACCTCCAGATCGTCCAGCGGCAGCAAGCGCGTCGAGTCATTCTCTGCAAATCGGAACAGCTGCTTGAAATACTTTCGCTCCGTCTCGGACAGCTCCACTCCCAGGGCCTCCGATAGCTCCGTACTCATGCGTTCGACCATTGCAGAACGAACTCGTTCCTCTTCAGCCTCATGCTCCTGCTTGATCTTCAGCTCCAGCGTCTCTACCCGGCAGCCCTTTCGAATGCGGGCAATGGAGACGGATAGCTGGATCAACAGCTCCATATATTTGCTCTCGACCATACTGTCGAGCCACGGGCTATGCGGCTGCCATAGTGCATTCTCTACCGTAAGAAGATGCTCGCGCCCGATGATCTCCATGAGCTTCTCCATCGCCGGAGATTCCTGCCCAATCTGGTCTGGACTGAACAGATCCGATTCATCCAGATGCTCCAGAGCTAGCTCCGCCATGGCCCGCCTGATATCGGATTCTTTGCCTGTAATCTCGACTCCGTATCCGCGTCTGCGCACAAGCGTAAGTCCTCGCTTCTCGATCCAGGACTGCAATTCATCCAGATCATGACTGACCGTGACCACGGTTACCTTGAGGTCCGAAGCGATCGACAGGAGCTTAATCGGCTCTGGGTCGTCTAGCAGCACGCATAATGCATAGATCTTTCGTTCCTCCGGCGTCCATTCTACAGACTCAACCTGAAACAATTGTTGCCTGAGCTGAGAAAGCCGTGAGGGATCGGCATCTAGATAGATACCGACCCCGGATTTCTTTTTGAGCTCGATCCCGTGGGATACGAGCTTTTTCTCGACTGCGCTAAGTTCTCGAAGAATTGTTCTTGTGCTGACATTGATACGGGCTGCAATATCTCCAGCCGTTACTTCTTTTGTCTGTTGCAGCAGGAACTCCAGAATTTCACGTTGTCTCTTGGTTATATTCATCGCTTCTCATCAGGAACCGGATTTGAGGCGCTCCACCAGTGCCTCATACTCGGGGCTCTTCAAGAAGTTATCAATCGAGATATGCTCAGCATTCGGTGCAACCGTCTTCGCACGATCTGTCAGCGTCTGCTGCGTAATGACGATATCCGCATCCTGTGGAATCTCACTGATCGCTGTATTCGTCACGACTACATCGACGCCAGCTTCTTTCATTTTTTTTCGCAAAATCGATGCACCCATCGCACTGGAGCCCATACCTGCATCACAGGAGAACACAATCTTGTTCACTTCGGCCTTCATGTTGTCAGCAGCGATGCCTGCTGCACGATCTGCTTCTTTGTTATCATTTGCTACGATCTTGTTGTCGGATTTGCCTTGGTTCTTCATTTCCTTCATTTTTGCAGAAGCTGCTTCCAGATCCTCTTCTTTTTGCTTACCTGTCTTCAGCAGAACCGCTGCAACCAGGAAGGACACGACTGCAGCTACAGCTACACCAGCCAGCATTGGAAGATATCCGCCTTTTGGCGTCATCAGGAAGTAAGCGAAGATACTACCTGGAGACGGAGCCGCTACAAGACCAGCACCTGTCATCATGAATGTAGCTGTACCTGCGATACCACCAGCCATTGCAGCGATGATCAGGATCGGCTTCATCAGAATGTAAGGGAAGTAGATTTCATGAATCCCGCCGAAGAAGTGGATGATAACCGCACCGGGAGCTGAGGATTTCGCAGTTCCGCGGCCAAACAAGCAGTAAGCCAGCAGAATTCCCAGACCAGGACCTGGATTGGATTCGAGCATAAACAGAACTGATTTGCCCAACTGACTTGCTTGCTCTGTAGCCAGTGGCGTGAGAATACCGTGGTTGATTGCGTTGTTAAGGAACAGAACCTTACCTGGTTCGATCAACAGATTGACCAGTGGCAGAAGCCCTGCATTCATCAGGATTGCTACACCAGCAGACAAGAACTGACTGATGGCCTGAATGACAGGTCCAATCGCTACGTGCGCTGCCAATGCCAGCAGACCACCAATAATACCTGCCGAGAAGTTGTTAACCAACATTTCAAAGCCAGACTTGATCTTCCCATCTACAGCCTTATCAAATTGCTTGATGACCCAAGCACCAAATGGACCAGCTGCCATTGCGCCGAGGAACATTGGAATGTCTGCCCCTACAATGACACCCATGGTCATGATTGCACCGACTACACCACCACGCTGACCATGCACCATGGTACCACCGGTATAACCGATCAATAATGGAAGCAAGTAAGTAATCATTGGGCCTACAAGCTTGCCAAGCTCCTCATTCGGAATCCATCCTGTCGGGATGAACAAGGCCGTAATCAGACCCCAGGCAATAAAGGCCCCCATATTCGGCATTACCATACCGCTCAAGAAACGGCCGAACTTCTGTACCCCTACTCGGATGCCTCCGCTTTTTTGGGACTTTGCGTCCACTGAACTCATATTGATACCCTCCTCAAAAAGTAAAATCTGTGCTCCAACATCATGACCTTTGAACTAGGTATTACGTCGTGCCAGATGAATGAAATAAAAAGCTAAATGCTTAACTTCTTAAATTCATGGTAGATGAAAACGGTATCTTCTACAATCAAATGAAAACCAACTGCCGTCATGAACCTTGATGACATCATTTAAATATGGAGCACAAAGCCTTGATACATAAGGATCAATTAAGCTTGAGCCGATTTCATTTTCAAAATCAAAGAGCATAACTTCCGGACATCAGCCTGTAGGGAGCAGTACCTATCTGACTGAAAGTATGCCCTTTTCACAAGCAGCTCATTTGAGACAAACGACAAATTTTGCACATCGCAAAAAAGCGTGCTGACTCCCTTCCTTAGAAGGGGAATCAACACGCTTGATATAGCGTCTAGCAGTCGACAGGGTCCCGCTTACAGCGGGCCTTTACTCACATTTAATCTGGTCAAAATATTAGTTCTTGTTCTATCTCAATCACACTATTTTCGCAAGATTCACACAGTTGTCAGTTGCGACTAATTGTTGTAGGAGTAGATATGAGGACTCAATTATCATACTTAGGCAACTCAAACACGACATAAATATAACATATAAGTAACCCTAATATGACATTAGCCAACAAAATCGGACATAGTCACTTAAGCTAATTCATTCTCTCCAAAGTCGCATATTTCTCAAGCAACTCTCAAGAAACTACATGAAAGCGAATAGTGGTCAACCTCAATCTGCTACATGGCTTGTATAGGCCTCAGGGCTCAGAAGCTTGGCTAAAGCCTCCTCCGCGTTATCATCCAACTCAATCTCTATCATCCAGCCCTCCTCATAAGGTGAGGAATTGACCAGCTCAGGAGATGCCTCCAAGGCACCATTCACTTTCACAATCGTTCCACTCACAGGTGCGAACAAGTCAGATACCGTCTTGACAGATTCGATCGTACCAATGCCTTCCCCAGCAGTAACTACGCTTCCTTCTTCAGGTAGCTCAACGAACACGATATCACCCAATTGATGCTGTGCAAAATCAGAGATGCCAACGAGCAATGTGCCTGCATCCGTCTTGCGCACCCATTCATGCTCTTCACTGTACAGATAGTTATCTCTTACCTCGCTCATGCTTCATCCTCATTTCCTAATGATCGTTGGTCATTTCAAGGTCTATGCAGCGTTTAATTCATCCATGCAGCATCGATTTACCATACATTATCCAGTATCAGCTATTACACGATAAGATTACGCCAAGGTTGAATATGGTGTCAATATAGCTCACAAAAATGTCTGAAGTTATAAAGAACTTTGTCCTCCCGCTAGTGATTCGGCGCGAAGATCAGGAAGGATCAGCCATGAATGTGATTAATTTCATAGAATATGATAATTTTGTTGACATACATCTATGAATCGCGTATTAATGGTTATATAGGTACAGCATACACGAACCTGTGGCAATACACAAAATCATAACAACGTGACGAACGATGCGGATGAAGGTATAGGGAGAGATTATCAATGATCGAATATCTGGCATTAGCTGGTGTATTTCGATCAGGTCAGGCTGAGCCATTGTCGCAGGACCACAGGTAGCGCCGAAGGAGTAAGCAGCACCGTCTGTGAATCTCTCAGGCAAAAGGACCTTTACCGGACGCAACTCTGGAGAGAATCCACCACACGGTGGGTCACCCAAGGGGAAACCTGTGCTCGCATGGGGTAACTCTCAGGTATCAAGGACAGAGCCAAAGAATGATGGATCACGGTAGCAGTATGGCTCCGTGGCGCATTTTTTGGGCTGTCCTTTTTTGCATGACCTGGAACAACATGAGACGCTTAGGAAATGTAGTACGAATCATGATGATGAGGTGACAGACCATGGGCAAATTAAAGCAAACCTCGCTGTTCCCATTGTATGGCGAGCTACCAGGTGTACGATGTATTGATTTTGGAGGCTGGGAGCTACCAGTCCAATTCAGCGGAATTGTGAAGGAACATGAGGCGGTAAGGCAGCAGGCTGGACTGTTCGATGTCTCGCATATGGGTGAGTTCACCGTGGAGGGAGCAGATGCCGAGCAATTTCTTCAGCAGATGACAACCAACGATGTAAGCCGACTGGAGAACGGTCAGGCCCAATATACGCTGCTCTGCTATCCCGATGGCGGAGTTGTAGATGATCTGCTGATTTACAAGCGTGGAGAGGGACGCTATATGCTGGTTGTGAATGCCTCCAACATCGACAAAGACTGGGAATGGCTACAAAAGCATCTTACCGGAAAGGTCAGTATGCATAATGTCTCCGATGACACCGCGCTCTTGGCGCTTCAGGGACCAGCTGCTGCAGATATTCTTGCTTCCATCAGCTCACTGGAGCCTGCCAGTCTTCAGTCCTTCCGTTTCACCGAAGACGTTGAGGTAGCTGGACATAAAGCCTTGGTATCCCGAACAGGCTACACAGGTGAAGACGGATTCGAGCTGTATCTTCCTATTCAGGATGCTCCGGGAGTCTGGAAGGCATTGCTAACTGCAGGTGAGTCTCACGGTCTGTTACCGGCAGGTCTCGGGGCGCGGGATACACTGCGCTTTGAAGCCAAGCTGGCACTCTACGGTCAGGAGCTGTCTTCCAGCATTTCACCACTGGAGGCGGGTCTGGGATACTTTGTGAAATGGGACAAAGGCGACTTTGTCGGGCGAGACGCTCTGCTCGCACAAAAGGAAAACGGCGTTCCACGCAAGCTTGTCGGTGTAGAGATGATTGACCGCGGCATCCCTCGTCCGCACTATCCTGTATTCGCTGAGGGAGTACAGATCGGCGAGATTACTACAGGAACCCAATCCCCTACGTTGAAGCGTAACCTTGGATTGGCCCTCATTGATAGTCGATACACGGCTGTAGGCACTCCGCTGGAGATTGAGATTCGCGGCAAGCTCCTCAAGGCAGAGGTTGTTCCTGCACCTTTCTACAAGCGAAGCCACTAACCCACTACAAAGTGAATCTGGAAGGAGCCTGTTGCTGCATGAAACCGCACCGTTATTTACCGATGACCGAGCAAGATCAGGCCGAGATGCTGCGCACCGTTGGCGCGGAGAACATCGAGGATCTGTTCAAAGATATTCCGGAGAACATCCGGTTCAGAGGAGAACTACCTGTCTCCTCCCGTCTGGACGAACGCGCACTGACTCGCCACATGGCTGGTCTGGCAGATCGAAATGCTCATACAGATTCCCATATCAGCTTTCTTGGAGCAGGCATCTATGAGCATCACATTCCATCTGTCATCAATCACATCATTTCCCGCTCTGAGTTCTATACAGCATACACCCCCTATCAACCGGAAATTAGCCAAGGTGAGCTACAGGCGATTTTTGAGTTCCAGTCCTACATCTGCGAGCTCACAGGCATGGCTGTGGCCAATGCCAGTATGTACGACGGTGCCACAGCGTTGGCCGAAGCTGGCTCGCTGGCTGCCGGGGCCACACGGCGCAAGCGTCTTGTCGTCTCGCGTGCCATTCATCCCGAGGCACGTGAGGTGCTGGCTACCTATGCGCATGGTCTGAATCTCGACATCGTGGAGGTCGGCTGCAAGAATGGCGTGACAGATGCTGAGGCGCTTGCAGCAGCAGTGAATGAGGAGACCGCAGCTGTACTCGTACAAAATCCGAATTTCTTCGGAGCTGTTGAGAATGTACGTGCTATAGCTGAGCTGATTCATACGTATAAGGGACTGCTCGTGGTCAGCTCCAATCCGATATCACTCGGACTGCTGGAGGCTCCAGGCAAGCTTGGTGCCGATATTGTCGTTGGCGATGCGCAGCCACTGGGTATCTCGACCTCCCTCGGCGGACCGACATGCGGTTACTTCGCTGTCTCCCAGGCGCATATGCGCCGAATTCCCGGGCGGATCGTAGGCCAGACTACAGATCGCAACGGCAAACGTGGCTTCGTATTAACCCTTCAGGCGAGAGAGCAGCATATTCGGCGGGAGAAGGCGACCTCCAATATTTGCTCAAATCAGGCGCTGCTTGCTCTTTCTGCCTCCGTCTATATGTCCGTAATGGGCAGACAGGGTATGGCGGACGTCGCAACTCTGAATCTTCATAAGAGCAGATATGCACTGGAACGCTTGACCTCAATCCCGGGCATTGAGCCTGCCTTTACTTCTTCTACCTTTAATGAATTTAGCATCCGACTTCCAGAAGGCACCGACATGACCAAGCTGCAGTCCAGTCTGTTATCCGCTGGCTTCATCGGAGGGTATGATCTCGGAAAAGCCTATGCGGAATACAAAGACTGTATGCTGATTGCAGTGACAGAGCAGCGGACCAAAGAAGAGATTGACCAATTTGCTAGCACGTTGGAGGGATTGTTATGAACCGACCTGAACAAGATATGCCGCTTATTTTCGAACGAAGCCGTTCGGGCCGTGTCGCATACTCCTTACCGGAATGTGATGTCCCCCAGCAATCGGTTGCTGAGCTTTTGCCTGATTTTGCCCTGCGTAGCGAGCCCGCAGCGTTGCCTGAGGTATTTGAGGTGGATGTCATTCGGCATTATACCGAGCTATCCCGCCGCAATTTCGGAGTGGATAACGGATTCTATCCGCTTGGCTCCTGTACGATGAAATACAATCCGAAGGTAAATGAGGATGTCGCCCGTTATGCAGGACTAGCCAAGATCCACCCGTACCAGCCTGAAGAGAGCATTCAGGGAGCTATGGAACTCCTCTACACTCTCCAGCAGGATCTGGCTGGTCTGACTGGGATGGATGCGGTGACGTTGCAGCCAGCTGCGGGAGCACATGGAGAATGGACAGGACTGATGATGATTCGCGCCTACCATGAGAGCCGGGGAGAGCAGCGTACCAAAGTGATCGTACCGGACTCGTCGCACGGTACCAATCCAGCCAGCGCTACGGTTGCGGGCTTCGAGACGGTGACGATCCCGTCTACTGCCGAAGGACTGGTAGATCTTGATGCACTCCGCACGGCAGTAGGTACAGATACGGCGGCGCTCATGCTGACCAATCCGAATACACTCGGCTTGTTCGAGACGCAGATAACAGACATTGCTGACATTGTGCATGGAGCAGGTGGACTGCTTTATTACGACGGTGCCAACTCCAATGCCATTATGGGTATTACTAGACCTGGAGACATGGGATTTGATGTAGTCCACCTCAACCTGCACAAGACGATGAGCACACCACACGGCGGAGGTGGACCCGGTGCAGGTCCGGTAGGTGTAAAGCAACTCCTCGTCCCTTTCCTTCCCAAACCACTGGTTGTGAAGGATGAGCAAGGCAGCTATCATTGGGATACACAAGCAGACTCCTCCATTGGACGTGTCAAAGCCTACTATGGTAATTTTGGCATTCTGGTACGGGCCTATGCCTACATTCGTACCTATGGTCCATCTGGTCTGCGCAACGTATCCGAATGCGCCGTGCTGAACGCCAATTATATGATGCATCGGTTAGCTCCTTATTTCGAGCTTCCTTATCCAGGCATCTGCAAGCATGAATTCGTCATGTCTGGCAAAGGCCTCAAGCAATATGGCGTCCGCACTCTGGATGTCGCGAAGCGGTTGCTTGATTTTGGGTATCACCCGCCAACCGTATACTTCCCGCTGAATGTCGAGGAATGCATCATGATTGAACCCACCGAGACAGAGAGCAAGGAGACACTAGACGCGTTCATTAACACGATGATTCACATCGCCAAGGAAGCAGAGGAGAATTCTGAACTCGTGCTGAATGCTCCATATACAACGACTGTCACCCGTCTCGACGAGACTACTGCTGCGCGGAAGCCTGTGCTGAATTGTGCGTGTAGTTAGACCTTCGGCAGCTTAAATCCCACCATAGAGGCGCTGCAAGCGTAAAGGTCTGTCGACAACCCTAATTATTATCATTGCAATGCCCAAGCATTGCAGAGTTCTTCTCCCTCATCCATCAGCAGGCCTATCAAGGGTGTTGATGGATGTTTTATTTTCATGTTTTGGGTGTGAACGTAAAAAAGCCGGTATCCTAGGATACCGGCTGCCTTATCGGCGAAAGGTTAGATGTTGGAAAAAGACAAAATTACAGACCTTTCAAAAAAACGGATGCTAAAGCTTGTCAAGTAGCGAGCTTAAGCTTGAATACCTTGTACCAGCTTCACGACTTGCTCAGCTGTCTGCATATTCAGCGC
Source organism: Paenibacillus massiliensis 2301065 = DSM 16942 (assembly GCF_000377505.1). Classification (GTDB taxonomy): domain Bacteria; phylum Bacillota; class Bacilli; order Paenibacillales; family Paenibacillaceae; genus Paenibacillus; species Paenibacillus massiliensis. Next base: position 63,403 of record NZ_KB898188.1, read on the forward strand.
TTCTGCCGCCAGCTTCTCCATCTCTGCACGGGACAGCTTGGAGATCTGACTGCGAGCAGGCAGAATGGAAGTAGCACTCATGCTGAACTCGTCAAGACCGAGGCCCACCAGCAATGGAATTGCTGTAGCATCGCCTGCCATCTCGCCACACATGCCAGCCCATTTGCCTTCGCGATGTGCTGCGTCAATGACCATTTTCACCAGACGAAGGATCGCCGGGTTGTATGGCTGATACAGGTAAGCGACACGTTCGTTCATACGGTCTGCAGCCATTGTATATTGGATCAGATCGTTGGTACCGATACTGAAGAAGTCCACTTCTTTGGCGAACTGGTCTGCCAGTACAGCCGTCGAAGGAATTTCGACCATGATTCCAATCTGGATATCCTCAGATACTTCAGTTCCTTCAGCTACCAGCTTAGCCTTCTCTTCAAGCAGCAGAGCCTTCGCTTCACGGAATTCATCCAGTGTAGCAATCATCGGGAACATGACACGCAGATTTCCGTATACGCTCGCACGCAGCAATGCACGCAGCTGTGTTCTGAAGATGTCTTGACGATCCAAGCAGAGACGTACCGCACGGAAGCCCAGGAACGGGTTCATTTCCTTCGGCAGATCCAGGTAAGGAAGCTCCTTGTCTCCACCGATATCAAGTGTACGCACAACTACAGGTTTGCCTTCCATTCTTTCAAGTACAGCCTTGTAAGCATTAAACTGTACATCCTCGGATGGTAGCTTGTCGCGGCCCATATACAGGAATTCTGTACGATACAGACCAACAGCCTCGCCACCGTTGTCGATAACGCCCGCTACATCGTTCGGTGTACCAATGTTCGCAGCAAGCTCCACATGGACACCATCTGTTGTAACGGTTGGTTGATCACGCAGCTTACGCCATTCTTCACGCTGTACATCATAAGCCTGTTGCTTCGCACGATATTCAGCAATCACTTCATCCGAAGGATTAATGAACACATCTCCGTCCAGGCCGTCAACGATGATCACATCACCATGCTTGGCTTCGGACATGATGCTCTTCGTCCCTACAACCGCTGGAATCTCCAGCGAGCGAGCCATGATTGCGGAGTGAGAAGTTCTGCCACCGATATTGGTAGCAAAGCCTTTGACGAATTCGCGGTTCAATTGTGCTGTGTCCGAAGGCGTCAAGTCTTCAGCCAGTACAATAGTCTCTTCACGAATCTCGGCAGGGCTCATGAACTTCACGCCCAGCAGGTGATTCAGCACACGCTTCGTCACGTCACGCATGTCAGCGGCACGCTCTTGCAGATATGCACTCTTCATGTTTTCGAACATCGAGATGAACTGGTTAGCTGTCTCATTGAGTGCATGCTCTGCATTGACCATCTCATCGCTAATTTTAGCTTTGACCGGATCAATCAGCTCAGGATCTTCGAGGATAAGCAGGTGAGACGCGAAAATCTCAGCCTTCTTCTCGCCCAGCTCCTGCAGCGTCTTTTCCTTGATCGCTTCCAGTTCGGTACGGGATGCTGCCAGCGCAGCATCCAGCTTGGCGATCTCCGCCGGTGCATCGGTTACTGTGCGCTTCTCTACAGAGTAATCAGGGTGCTCCAAGATAAACGCCTTGGCAATTGCGATACCTGCGGAGGCCGCAATCCCTGAAATCTTATGCATGTACTTCGCCCAGCCCTTCCTTAACCATTACATCTTCCAAAGCTTGCAGAGCTGCTGCAGCTTCAGCGCCCTCACAGATGATGTTGATGGTGTCGCCTTGCTCAAGACCAAGGGACAATACTCCCAGGATGGATTTCAAAGTTACTTTTTTGCCGTTAGCTTCAGCAAAGGATTCTGCACCGCTGAATTTGTTAGCTGTGTTTACCAGAGCTGTTGCTGGGCGTGCATGGATACCGTCTTCGTCCGTAATTTTGAATGTTTTTTGCATAATCATCTTCCCGCCTTTTTTAAAATATATTATGGAGTTAATCATTAGGCTATGAATGGCCTTATATAGAAACTGCACCGCCGAAAGTAGCAGCTCTATAAGAGCTCTGCTCGAACGGGCATGTTTTCACAATGTTATTAACCTACTTAGTGCCTACTTAACGCGCTTAACACGTTTTCCAAGTGAACGTAACAATATCTTCCTCACCAGCGACAAGCTCACCGGATTTGTTCAGCATCACGGCTACCTCTTCCGGCAGATTCATGAAGATTACAGAGGATACGCTGGATCTTGCTTGCTCACGAATAACGTCCAGATCGAACTGGATAATCGGCTGTCCTGCCGCCACCAGCTCATCCTCCTCAACGAGAAGCTCAAAGCCCTGACCACGTAGCTTGACGGTACCAACACCTATATGAACGAGTACCTCTTTTCCACCATCTGATAGGATGGTAACAGCATGCTGCGTCGGAAAGACGTTGGCAATCCGTCCATATACCGGAGATACGACAAGTCCACTATGAGGTATTACCCCAAATCCATCCCCTGTCATTCGATTGGAAAATACAGGATCAGGCACTTGACCAAGGTCCAGCAGTTCACCCTGCATAGGCATGACGACAATCTCATGTAGAAGCTGCCGATCCTGCTGCATAGAATGCAAATGTCCTTGTAGTGGCTCAGGCTGACGTCCAGCCATGATGTCCTGCATACGGGATTTCAGTAGCTCCGATACAAGACCGTACACCACCTGAAAATGGTTCTCTATAATCTGGATGCCAGCAGCACCTAGTCCCTCCAGCATAACATAGTGTACGACAGATGCGTCCTTGACTTCAACTCGCAGCCGTGTGATACAGCAATCCAGATGCTCAATGTTAGCCGGTCCCCCAAAGGCTTCCAGCAATGCTCCCGGAAGTGCTTCCATAGCTTCTTCGGATAAGTTCTCCGGGATATAAGGCCGTGAATTTCCGAAACGCTTGTGGAACATCAACGAGCTTTCCTCCTAGTCGTGTTGCGAGAACAGTTGCACAACTGCGCAAAAAAGGCATCAGTTAACAAAGTGACAGTTATAGCCTTTGGAATGTATCTTTCCCATTATAGCTATATCCAATCATACTTTAATCAACTCATGCCTGATCGAATCAGTAACACGTATCGTTATGCAATTATTCATGCACATTCAATAAATCTAAGAACAAGGCTAATTATAGCACGAAGCCTTCAGAGTTTGCAACCTGATGTTCTCTTGTGCTTGGTGAGATCTTTAACCAGAGTATTCTTGCTCCTTGCGCTGTTGTAAACGCTGTAAATGCATAGTTAAATAGCTCACTTCCGCAGCATATACAGGCAATCCCAGCCGCTTCTCCATAATCTTCGTCAGCTTCCAGGCAAGCGTGTACATTTCAGGATACTCCGAGCTCATCAGCTTATCCAGCTTGTGCATTTGCTCCACCGCTTCCCCACGCCGGACACGCTCGATCACGAAGCGCAGATGGGTTAACAGGCGTGAGTAATCCAAGGAATCGACAGGAATATTATATTCCAATGCATCCTCTACAATCGTCACTAGATCCGTAATCAACGCTGAATGCTCACGCACCTGAGAAATATGTTGATTCGTCATCGCACTATATATATGCAAAGCTACAAAGCCAATTTCATCCTGTCCCAAATCGATTCCAAGACGATCACGTATCAAGTGAATTGCATATTCCGCCATTCGATACTCCTCGGGATAGATCTCTCTGGTCTCGTATAGAAAGGGATTATGAATAATGATCCCCTGCTCCTTGCGCTTTAAGGCGAATGCAATATGATCCGTAATGGCAATATGAATATGTTCATTCAAAGGCACGCGAACCTGACCTTCGATATGGTGAATAACCTCACCGATGATCTCAATCAGTCGCTCGTCGACCTGAGGAATAAGCTGCTTGTACTGCTCCTGCTCCTCTTGGTTGGTGAGAATGAACATCTTCTCCACCGATTCCAGCGATATATGGTCATTGGACTTTCGATTGAAGCCAATTCCCTTCCCGATAACGACGACCTCCTGATCATCAGGACGCACGCCAATAATAACATTGTTGTTTAATACCTTGACCACTTGTAGGCTGCTCACCATCCGCACCTCTTTTGCTCCAACTCTCGCACTTACAGGGTGTCTCGCTTAAGGTAACAAAATTTTCAGTAGAGGTCAATAGAGGTACATCTCGCAGGCCCCTGATTACGTCAGGAACAACGGACAGCCCGCCTGGCAGAAGGAAAGTCCTTTGCAGGGGGCTGTCGCCAAATTCATATCAAATTATGAATTAGTCCTTAGACCGACTAAGACTATTCTTCAATTCGACGCTTCCCTGACTCTGACGGAGCTTGCTCGGTAGCAGGAACTGCTGTTACCGTCGATGCTGCTCCATCAGTCGGCACCGTGAATGCAGGTGTACCCGTTTTACCTTTGGTAAGTCCATGGATCAGACTCTCCACGTCAATTCCGGACACGCTCTTCAGCATCTCTGGGGCCGTGGACATCAGTTCTGTAACATAATTGCTTACTCTGGCAGCTCCAGCGCCATCTCCCTTGCCTGTATCAACGACGGTCAGCTTCTCAATAGAGGCGATTGGCTCTGCAATTTTGCCAGCCAGCTCAGGCAGCATTTTGACAATGATATCGAGCACGGCAGCCTCTCCGAACTTCTGGAAGGCCTCGGCAAGCTTTTCCTTCGCTTCGGCTTCAGCCAGACCACGCAGTCGGATAACTTCCGCATCAGCAGTACCTTTGGCAAGCTCAGCATCCGCAACCGCCTGACCTTCGAGCCGTTTTTGCTCGGCTGTAGCCTTGGCTTGTGTCTCAATGGAGTACTGTACCGCATCAGCTTCCCGCATTTTACGCGCCTTATCCGCTTCGGCAGCTTGCTCGACCGCGTAACGGTCTGCTTCAGCCTTCTTCTTCACCTCAGCATCATACTGCTTCTCGCGCACTTGAATTTCCTTGCCCTGAATATCGATCTCCCGCTCCTTGCGCACGAGCTCGACCTTCATTTGCTCCTCAACCACGGTCTGCTTGGCACGCGCCTCCTGGATATGATAGGCCTGATCCGCTTCGGCCTTGGCCGTATCCTGATCCTTCTTAAACGCAGCGACCTTCAGTTCCTTATCCTTCTCAGCCTCAGCAATGTTGGTATCCCGTAACAGCTCAGCCTTTTGACCCTCTTGCTCGGCACGCGCCTTCTGAATCCGCGCATCCCGAACAGCCTCAGCTTCTGCAATCTCTGCATCACGTTTGACTGCTGCAATCCGCGGTTTACCGAGCGCATCCAGGTAGCCATGCTTATCACGTACATCCTTAATTGTGAACGAGACAATTTGCAGTCCCATTTTCTTCAAATCACGCGCAGCGACGCCCTGTACCTCCTGAGCAAACCGATCACGATTACGATATACCTCTTCTACAGTCATCGTCCCCAATATCGCACGCAGATGACCTTCAAGTACTTCCTGGGCTTCGCTTCTCAGCGCCTCAAGCGGCTTGCCGATGAACTGTTCAGCAGCAGTAGCCACATCCTCGATGGAGCTACCCACCTTGATAATAGCAACTCCGTCTGCAATAACAGGAACCCCTTGCTCCGTATATACTTCAGGAGTCGTCACATCGAGCTTGTGTGACAGCAAGGAAATGAATTCGGATTGCTGAAAGATTGGCCAAATGAACGCACCGCCACCACGCACAATCTTGATTTTCCGACCCGAATCGTCCTCAGAGATGTTCTTGTTTCCCAGAAAGGACCCCGTTACGATCATCGCCTCATCCGGGCCAACCGTCTTATAACGGGCCCAGAACGCAATACCCATAACCACAATCACAGCTACTACAATACCGGGAATAAGTATTACATCCATGTTAATCAAATCCTGCATGTTCTTCATCCTCTCCCCTATGTATTCGTCTTACACATTAAGATCAGAGACAACCAACACACCATCAGTGACTTCTATGACCACTACGCGGGTACCTGCAGCAAGCGGCTTATGCTCGAAGCTTGATGCTGTATGGATCGTATTTGCCGCCCCCAGCTTCACCATGACCTCTCCGAAGCCCTTGGCGGGCACAGGAATCGTAATCTCTCCAATCTTCCCGCCCAGCTCCTTCATGGAAAAGCCAGTAGATACTTCACTGTTCATCATGGGCTTCACAAATGCAAGGAACACCACCACAGCAACCAGGAAAGCGATCAACAGGGCTGCAATCAAGACGGCTGTACTCCCCAGGTTCGTGTATTTGCTTAGTAAAATACCGGCTCCGCCAAATGTCGTAGCCGCTCCTGCCAGTACTACAGGATTGAGCCAATCAATACCAGCCAGATCGAATACGCCATCAAGCCAGCTACCTAGCACATCGCCAATCAATACACTTACAATTGTAAAGAGCGCTCCGCCGATCAAGAATCCCCAGAAGACCGTTTCCAGCATAACCAGACCTCCTTTGTCCGTCGCTGATCTTATATCAATACATACGTATGTTGCCAATGCTAAGTTTCAGATATTTTCCTAAAGTTCGAATTATTACCCAGCTAATCCTCTGAATCCCTGAATATGAAATACTCATTCTGTCGCTTCATCATCTATATATCTTACCTAAAATGTAATATTACGTCTATGACTTTACGACTCATATCCATTCTACCTTCTCAATGAACGACAAAAAACCGGCAGTCTTATCCAAGACCGCCAGTTCCTGCAAGGCTACTTTGTTAAGCTGCTACTCGTTCAGCTGCCATTGGCCGAGTAGTAGAACATAGTACGCATTGTAAATATGAAGTGTAAGTATACTACAACGAAGCTTGATAGATGCTGACTACATCCTCACGCTGCAGTTTCTTGAAGTTGCCGAATGGTCCAAAGCGCATCGCTTTGTCTGCCATCAGTTCAATGTCCTTATCCGTAATATCGTAGTCTGCCAGACGACTTGGCGCACCAATCGAGCTCCAGAAGCTGCGCAGCGCTTCAATGCCCTCTTCAGCAACCTGACGCTCAGATTTGCCCTCAGCATTCACATTGAACACATGAACAGCCATACGTGCGAAACGCTCAGGCTTCACGTCGATATTGTGCTTCATCCAGTTCGGGAACAGAATGGCCAGACCACCACCATGCGGAATGTCGTACACAGCAGATACAGCATGCTCAATATTGTGCGTTGCCCAGTCACCAGCCAGCCCCATGTTCAGGAATCCGTTCAGTGCCATGGTACCACAGAACATAACCGTCTCGCGCAGCTCGTAATTGTCGAGATCATCCACCAGCTTCGGCGCTGCCTCGATAACAGCACGCAGAATGGTCTCACACCAACCCAACTGTACCGGGGTGTTCGTATCCAAGTGGAAGTAGTGCTCAAGGACGTGAGACATCATGTCCACCATACCGTATACTGTCTGATCTCTAGGCAAAGAGAAGGTGTACGTCGGGTCCAAGATGGAGAACGCAGGGTATACCAGAGGGCTACCCCAACCTAGCTTCTCCTGAGTAACTTCATTGGTGATCACTGAGCCTGAGTTCATCTCGGAGCCCGTTGCAGCCATCGTCAGCACAGTTCCGTATGGAAGTGCTGCCGTCGGTACAGCCTTACGCTCAACGAAATCCCACATATCGCCATCATATTTCGCACCAACCGCGATTGCCTTCGTACAATCCAGCACACTGCCTCCACCTACAGCAAGGATGAAGTCAATGTCATGCTGCTTGCACAGCTCGACACCCTTATGTACCGTAGCCAGACGCGGATTGGGCTCGACACCTGCGAGCTCTGTAATCTCTACCTCAGCTTGCTTGAGGAAGCCGATGACTTCTTCATAGAGGCCGCTGCGCTTGATGCTACCACCACCGTAGACCAGCAGTACGCGCTTACCGTACTTTGGAATTTCCCGAGTCAATACTTCAAGCTTGCCCTGACCAAAAATAAGACGAGTAGGATTATGGAATTCAAATGCTCTCATCGTGGATGTTCGCCTCCGATTCATTTCTTAATTTCACTTCTTGGTTCTACTTCTTCGTTTTACTTCTTGGTTTGTTCTTAACCAGCGTTCATGCCACGCACTCATACATTATAACGCTTTTAGACACAAAATAACAAATCTCAGTATATTGCGCACGATTTAATGACGAAGTATTGGTATGTTTTTTAGAAGTACAGCAATCAGGAATATTCAATATTGCTCTGAATAAAGGAACAACAGATTGCACTGCATAGATGAACAACACAAAGAGCAAGTCCTGCTTCTGCAGCAGAGCTTGCCCTTCGTGTATAATTTGATATGGATTATCAATTAATTATCACTTTAGATAATCACACTTGAGACAATTACACTTGCGCGCGGTACCCAAGGCTATTCAGGAAGGCTGCAAAGGCCTTCTGACCCTGAGCATCCCGTTTGAATACGCCCGCATGCTCCAGAATCTCGCTGAACTTCAGCCCAACCTCATTCTGAATAATCTCAACAGCCTGATCCTTATCAAGGCTGCTACCATGACGTTCAATCAGTGACCCGATCCACTCGGCGTGCTTGTTGAGCGGATGGGTCTCATCCTCCTGAATTGCCGGCTCCAGCGGAGCACTGCTGCTCAGCAAGTCTGCAATGCCATCCAGCTCTTCCTTAAGACGGCCCGGCAGGATCGCAAGACCCATGACCTCGATCAGTCCAATGTTTTCTTTCTTCAGATGGTGCATCTCACGATGTGGGTGGAAGATCCCTTCCGGATACTGCTCATTGGTACGGTTGTTACGCAGCACCAGATCCATTTCATACTCACCATTCTCACCACGGCGTACAATTGGTGTGACCGTATTGTGCGGGACTTGCTCACCATTCTCATCGGAGAAGGACAGAATATCTACTTCAGCATCGCTGTATTGCTTCCACGCTTCATAGAGCACATTACCTGCCTCTAACAGCTGCTCAGGATTGTTAGAGCTTAGACGAACGACCGACATTGGCCATTTAACCGTTGCGGCCTGCACCTCAGGGAATGCGTCACTGCGATATACTGCTTCACGCTGAGCCAGCTGAATCGGGAAGGTATGCTTGCCCCCCTGGAAATGGTCATGCGTCAAGATCGAGCCACCTACAATCGGCAGGTCTGCATTCGAGCCGATAAAGTAATGCGGGAAGTCCGTCGTGAACGCCAGCAGACGGCGCAGCGTATCCTTTGTAAGCTTCATTGGCACATGATCATGATGGAAAATGATACAGTGCTCGTTGTAGTACACATATGGAGAGTACTGGAACAACCACGGCTCCTCGATCAGCTTAAGTGGAATGACGCGCAGATTCTGACGGGCAGGGTGATTCACGCGACCTGCATAACCCACATTCTCCCGGCAGAGCTGACATTTAGGATAGACAGGAGGCGGAAGCAGCTTCGCCATGGCAATCTCCTTCGGGCTCTTCTCCGGCTTCGAGAGATTGATGGTAATCTCCATGTCTCCGTAATCCGTAGGCTGCTTCCAATATACATTCTTATTGACCCGGTCCATGCGGATATAGTTGGAGTCGATGGATAGCTTGTAAAATTGATTCGTTGCCGCCTCAATCCCCTGCTCTGTCTGTGTCTGTCTAAAGGCACGAATGACATCCGATGGACGAGCCATCAATTGGCCCATAATCTTCGCATCCAGCAAATCACGATACGTATCTGTATTCTCAGGAATTAACCCCAGCTCGTAACCATAATCAATCAATACATCCAGCATCGACTGCGGACTGTCCGGGATATCTAGTTCCTCATGACCAGCATAAGGCTCGGAGAAGCCAAACTGCTCCAGCAGCAGATTACGGCTGTAATCGTAATCCGTCTCTTCAATCAGTCCTTGCTTCAGAGCAAAGCCTGTCAGTCTATCAATAGCCTGAAGCGCGCTTTGCGCTCCGGCAGTAAGTTCCGTGTCTGGTGATGCTTGTGTTCCCTTCGCCATGATGGGCCTCCTTTGATTCTTGCGGTATATTACTCGCCGTAGCCGTCAGGATGGGACTGATGCCAGCTCCAGGCTCCGCTGATAATATCAGCAAGCTCGGTGCGGCTAGGATTCCAGCCGAGCACGGTCCGTGCTTTATTCGAGGAAGCAACCAGAATCGCAGGATCACCTGCACGACGCGCCTCCATGACTACTGGAATATCAAGGCCAGTCACCTGCTTCGCAGTCTCAATCACTTCCTTGACGGAGAAGCCTTGACCGTTACCGAGGTTAAATACATTGCTGTCGTTGCCCTCGCGCAGATAACCGACTGCGCGCAGATGTGCATCAGCCAGATCACTCACGTGGATGTAGTCACGAATACATGTTCCATCCGGTGTGGGGTAGTCATCACCGAAGACAGAGATATGCGGACGCTGCTTCAAGGCTGTCTGCAGTACCAATGGAATCAGATGACTCTCAGGACGGTGATCCTCGCCGATCTTGCCGCTCACATGAGCTCCTGCCGCATTGAAGTAGCGCAGGGATACATATTTAATGCCCAGCACCTTGTCGAACCAGGACATCATGCGCTCCATCATCAGCTTGGTCTCACCATAGACGTTGGTAGGCTCCGTACGGTCAGTCTCTTCAATAGGTACCTTTTCCGGCTCACCATAGGTAGCTGCTGTAGAGGAGAAGACAATTCTGGATACCTTGGCTGCACTCATTGCTTCCAGCAGGCACAATGTACCAAATACGTTATTATCATAGTATTTTGCTGGGTCCTTCATACTTTCGCCTACCAGGGAATTTGCTGCAAAGTGAATAACCGCATCAATCTGATTCTCCGCAAACACAGTCGCCAGGAGCTCCTTGTCACGCAGATCGCCTTCATACAGCTTACCGCCAAGAAGCGATTCCTTGTGTCCTGTCTGCAGATTATCAACGACTACAACCTCTTCACCCTTCTCAAGCAATGCTGCCACCGTATGAGAACCAATATAACCTGCTCCACCAGTTACCAAAATAGCCATTTTCCAAATCCCCTTTCTATTAGTTACTGCATGAATATCACATGTATAAGAGTTTGTTTCAAAACAACAACGGCAACAAAAGATGAGCACTTGCGCTCCAGTGTACCATACATGACATGTGATGAATGCCATGCTAAAAAGATCATTTCATTGATGAATCCAAGCCTCGGCTATCATTCAGAATGTTACTTCGGGCATGCCCCTTACACTGATCAGTATATAGAACACACAGCCGATATGTAATGTATTGATGTGTTATCCATATGGATAAATGTGACTTCACAGTTTATACTACAACATGAAGCGTACACACACAATTCAAGAGAATTGCGACCCACAGCTTCAACTCCATTTTATGAACATGTAAAAGCAAGGAGTGGTACCCGCCCATGTCCGCAGATTACTCGTACGCTATAGCCTCTAACCCGGTCTATTATGATCAGAGCAGACTCCATGTGCTATTTGCCGGGGAGAGCCAGACCCATCCTGGGCACTCGCTCGGTCCCAAGCTTTACGATTATTATCTGCTTCATTTCGTTGAATCCGGTCAAGGGGTATTTCGCACAGAGCAGCAAAGCTATTCCTTGCAGACTCACGACTGCTTCCTGATCCATCCTGAGCAGCTCGTCAGCTACGCTTCCAATCAGGAGGAGCCTTGGAAATACAGATGGGCAGCCTTCACGGGCAGTGCCTCCCACGAGTTGGTTCGTCAAGCAGGCTTTACCACTGGAGCGACTGTATTCCGGGCTGCCGAGCATAGCTGTATTCCTGAATGGATTAAGAGCATGCAGCAGGGCTTCAACACGCGCAAGAGCAGCTCGCATCCCGCAGCGATCGGATATCTTCATTTGATCATGGCTGAAGCCATGGACCACTTGGCCGAGGAGCTGCCGTTAGCAGGACCTGAATCACACCTTCGCTCTACAGTCCGGCAGATGATTCAATACATGGGTACCCAATATGCCCATCCCGTGTCGATTGAGGATATGGCTACAGGCCTGGGATACAACCGTGCTTATCTATCCCGCATATTCAAGCAGGAAACGGGCGTATCGCCAGTGACTTATCTGCTGAAGCTTCGTATAGACAAATCCCGACAGCTGCTCCGGGAACGGCCCGGACTCTCCATCGAACAAGTAGCGGCCTCCGTTGGAATGCAGGATGCCCTATATTTCTCCAGACAATTCAGCAGGCTGTATGGGCAATCGCCGAGCGAATATCGGCGCTCGATTCTTGCAGGCTCCTCCTGAGTGTGCGAGCTGGGCTGGGGCCACGCTACGAATACATAAAGCTGGCCCGCTTGGACATCCAAGCGGGCTAATTGAGCTGTTCATCTATAATGACTCTGCTATTCATCTATAGTGGCTCTAATGAAAGTGATTAAGTGATTAGGTCTAGAGTAACTCGAACTCTAGTAGCCATAACGATTGTAGTAACGATCACGAACTCGTGACTATGTTGTAACAGGTACGCTTAGAGCATACCACTTCTAATTAAGACTTGGAGCCCTCTTGGCCGGAGGAGTGCAGAATGGAATCGATCCGTTCCAGCTCTTCTGTCGAGAAATCCAGATTAGAGAGTGCTGCCACGTTCTCTTCAATCTGTTCAGGACGACTGGCACCTATGAGCGCAGAGGTTACACGTCCCTCACGAAGTACCCAGGCAAGAGCGAATTGAGCCAGACTCTGACCTCTTGCACCCGCCATCTGGTTCAAGGCTCTCACCTTGCGCAGCATGTCCGGTGTTATATTATTGGAGCTCAGGAACTGTGAAGCGCCTGCAGCGCGAGAATCATCCGGGATACCATTCAGATATTTATTGGTAAGCAGTCCTTGCGCCAACGGGCAAAATGCGATACTGCCTACTCCGTTCTCATCAAGCACGTCCTGCAAACCCTCTTCAATCCAGCGGTTCAGCAAGGAATACATGGGCTGATGGATGAGAAGTGGTGTCCCGAGCTCTTTCAAGATTCGAGCCGCCTCGGCAGTCTGCTCGGCACTATAGCTGGAGATCCCCACGTAAAGGGCCTTCCCGGAACGGACAATGTGATCCAGTGCCATCATCGTCTCCTCAAGCGGAGTATCCGGATCAAAGCGATGGGAGTAGAAAATATCCACATAATCAAGTCCCATGCGCTTCAGACTCTGATCCAGACTTGAGACCAGATATTTACGAGAACCCCATTCACCGTATGGTCCAGGCCACATATAGTAACCTGCTTTGGTAGAGATGACCATCTCATCGCGATATGCCTTAAGGTCACTTGCCAGAACCTGCCCGAACAATTGCTCAGCAGATCCTGCTGGAGGACCATAATTATTTGCCAAATCAAAATGGGTAATCCCTAGATCAAACGCTCTTGTCAACATATTCCGACCATTCTCGGCGTTGTTGGTGCCACCAAAGTTATGCCACAGTCCCAGAGAAATAGCCGGGAGCTTCAGGCCGGATTTGCCTGTACGATTATATTTCATATGTTCATAACGATCTTCACCAGCTAAATAAACCATTGCTATACCCGCCTCTCTCCACTCATGATTGTGTTTTCTTTCCTACGGAACATCATACGCCCTTGACAACTTTTTTACAAGAAAACGATTACACTACCAACCTTCCAACCTCATGCATGATCTGCCCGATCGGTTCGGTTAACAACAGGTCCGCCCGATGGTCATACGGAGTCGGGTCCGCATTCAACAATACCGTGCGTTCTCCTTGAAAATAAGTAATTAAGGAAGCAGCCGGATGAACGGTCAGTGACGTGCCGCCAATTAACAGTAAATCAGCCTCTGCTATAGCCTCCACTGCATCTGATAAAGTCTTGTAGTTCAATTCCTCTTCATATAACACCACATCAGGCTTGATCATGGCTCCGTCATGCGGACAGACAGGCACGGTGCTCTCACTGTCCATAATCTCCTCAAGGGAATAAAAGCGTGAGCAGTTCATACAGTAGTTGCGATGCACAGACCCATGAAGCTCCAACACACGCTGGCTGCCAGCCTTTTGATGCAGACCATCAATATTTTGCGTGATAACCGCGGACAGCCTGCCTTCAGCTTCTAGCCTGGCCAGCAATTCATGACAACCATTAGGCTTAGCATTCGGATGCAGCATCTTGCGACGATAAAAGTCAAAGAAGACGTTCGGGTGTTCGAGGAAAAAGGTCTTGCTTAGCATAACCTCCGGTGGGTAAGGCAGCTTCTCTTCATTTCGATACAGTCCTGCAGCTGACCGAAAATCCGGAATTCCACTCTCTGTGGACGTTCCTGCCCCACCAAAAAATACGATTTTGCTGCTGTCTGTAATCCATGAAGCTAGTGTCTGTTTTTTGTCCATACCAGCATCACCTCATTAATTGTCTCCATAGAATAACATGCAACCCTATAATTCATTACACAAGACTCTGTCTTACTATAATCTCATCATAGCTGTGAATGATATCATCTGCATCCAGCAGATATGTGGCTGTCTCCGACTCTGCAGCATAGCCAATCTTCAAACCCGCTCCAGCAAGTCTGCCCATCTGCATGTCTCCATTCGTATCCCCGATCAGTACGGTCTCAGACGGACTGACCCGGAGCTGGGCGCAGGCATGAAGCATCATGGCAGGATCAGGCTTACTATGTACGACCTGATCATAGCCTACCACTGTGGCAAAATAAGAATGGATTCCCAGCCAATGGAGATGCTCCTCCGCTTCCTTCGTTCCATCTGCCGTAACTACTCCCATGACAATCCCGACTTGGTGACACTGTTGCAGCAAACTCAACAAGCCTGCCGGCAGACTTGCTGGCCTCTGTTGTCGGATTTCCTGCGTCGCCACTGAGGCCAACTCACGTACACGCAGCACCGCCTCATTCCAAGGCTTACCAGCTGCATACAGCTGCCAAGCCAGAACAGCGGTTGTCTCCTCAATCGATCCCATGGCCAGTGGACCTCTGCGGTCGTAGCCCATCGGCTCACCATCCGCATTATGAGTTGTACCAAGTACCCGGTGCTTCGGGCCTGTAAAGCTACCCTTCAGCACTTGAAGCTCTTGCTCAAGCATCTCCAGCAGCGTACGAGTCCAAGGTCCCCACATTTGCCAGAAGTCCAGCAGCGTGCCATCCTTATCGAACAGGACGGCTCTGCAGGGATGTCGTCTTCCTTTTACAAGCAACTCAGCCATTCCAATCTTCTCCTTAGAGTGGACATAGGTATTAGACAAGTCTTATTTTGAGGATGCATCAACATCGACAGTCGCAGTTAACCAGTCCATCATAACCTGTGCTGTGCGGCTTTCCTGCTCTTCTGCGGTAATCGTAGCCACGCCATCCCCCTTTTGCGGGCCATAGCTTCCATATTGAGCGTGATTTCCACCTTCTACGGTGTAGTACAACGTACTATCAGGCAGATTAGCTCGTCCACTCTGATATTTCTCCCTATTGATCACCTGATCCTGTGTACCCAGAATGGATAGCACTGGAAGGGAGGTCGTATGCAGATCTGCCTTGCTGTCCGCATAAGACGCCAGAAGGAACAACCCTTGAATCTGACCTGAATGAGTCGCTGCATACCGGGCCGCCATGGCTCCGCCTAAGGAGTGGCCCCCGATCACGAAGGATTCGTCAGGATAGGCAGCCAGGACAGCATTCGCCGCGTCAGGCTCCGTAAACGCAAGGTTGAACTGCATTTTCACAATGACCGTATGATGCCCTTGCTCCGCGAGAGACTTCGCTAACGGGGCATAGCTCTTCGGGTCTACCAGTCCGCCTGGGTAGAAAATAACCCCTGTACCCTTGCCCGCTCCCTCTTCTGGCATGAAATCAATCCACTGCTCCGTCTCGGTCACCTTCACTTGAGCCTCTGCTGCACTGCTGATAGCTGTCAGAGCCACCTCGTCTGCCTTGTAGGGTGTCAACACCTTCCAAGCGCCCCAGCCAACGATAGCTACCAACAGGAGTAGTACGATCAGAAGCACCTTCCATACCATTCGGCGAGGTTGTCTCGCACTGTATACACTCATACCTCTACTTCGTCTTCTCATGCGAACCACCTTTTCGAAATTGTCTAGCGAAATACAAAACTCCAACGCCACCATAATCGCAGCTTCGGAGTCTAATGTTGTCTTGCAAGGCCGGACCACCTCATGCTCACAGTCCAGCCCATTCTACTACCGTCTAGCCTTAGCCTCCCGGTAAGCCTTCATGTACTGCTCTGCCTTGGAACGTACCCGCTTCATATCTCCAGATTGGGTAGCCTCGGCCGTCAGATCTGAACCGATACCTACAGCCACAGCTCCACCTCGAATCCAGTCCCCAAGATTAGCGACGGAGACACCACCCGTTGGCATGAAATTCGCCTGTGGCATGGGTCCCTTCATTGTCTTGATAATTGATGGTTCATACACACTGCCCGGGAAGAGCTTTACAATATCCACGCCCCACTCCAGCGCTTGCTGAACCTCTGCCAAGGTCATAACCCCTGGCAAGATAGGCACACGATAGAGATTGCACAATCTGATCGTCTCCGGATTCAGCGATGGAGACACCACGAATTCAGCACCTGCCATAATGGCGGCTCTAGCAGAGTGTGGTTCCAGTACCGTACCCGCCCCAATGATAGCGAACCGATCCTCATGCTCTGCGTTCCAGCTATAGATTCTGCTAAGGGATTCGATCGCACGCAAAGCTCCCGGAACTGTCAAAGTAATTTCAATCGCCTTGATTCCACCCGCGATAGCCTGCTCAGCCATTTGCACGACCTGATCGCTGGAATCCCCCCGCAGCACAGCAACTACACCGCAGTCGACTATTTTTTGCACAAGTTGAATTTTTTTCATTACTTATTCTCCTTAGCACTTGTTTGATTGTATTCAGGACATCCCACAGCCTATACAGCTGATCCTATTCACGCTAGGTTAGACTCTTGGGTTCAATTATATAGGAAGACAGCTTGGATCAGGAACGCTAACTTGCCAGAAAGCCTTCATTGCAAAGGTGTTTCATACCTTCAAGGGAAGATGCCCAGCTTTCGTTAGGGTACCATTGGTATAGGGGCAGGTCAAATCTGGAGCCATCAAACGTGTCAACGTTTCGACACAAATATGGGATCTGAGAACGTTTTCTATTGTGAAAAAAATCACTATCTAATTCCTTTGGCTAGCGTATTTTGAAAGTATAAAAAGATGATTTCATAATTACTTTTCATTATGTATTGATGGGGGAATACCGAATGACTGTACATGACACCTCGCGCGGTGACACCGTGCTGATCAACCTGCGGTTGCTGCTGATTTTTTGTGTATTTATTGGAAATGCTCTTGAGCCGCTGCTTGCTGACATGCCAATAGCCCAAGAGGTGTACACGTGGATATTTATGTTCCACATTCCACTGTTTGTATTTGTCACAGGATATTTTTCCAAATTTAATCTGCTCGGTTCGGGCGGTCGCAAGGTACTTTTACAAATTGGACTGCAGTATTTGATATTTCAGACGCTCTATTCCTCTCTTGATGCCCTGTTCTTCCATGTACCTGGCATTGACCATTCATTCTTTGCACCTTACTTGCTGCTGTGGTTCCTGGCTAGTCATATTTGTTGGCGGCTACTGATGATGCTCCTTATTCGGCTGTCTGTGACTTCACAGCTCGCTGTTGCCTTCGGACTTGGTATTATGATCGGATACCTTCCGGTGGACGGAATTTGGCTGAGCCTGAGCCGGACTTTCGTATTCATGCCATTCTTCGTCATTGGCTATCACTTCTCTTACGAGAAGCTAGCCGCATGGTGGAACCGCAAGGCAAGAGTGACGGCTATTGTGCTATCCTGCATGCTACTATCGGTATCAGGCTTGATCGCTCAAGTACTCCCAGCGGGCTGGTTATACGGAAGCATGACCTACCTACAGCTGGGTCACACCGATTGGTATGCTGGTCTGTTCCGTATCGGTATCTATCTGCTACAGATTGCTGCCTCTGTCGTTTTCCTCGGATTCGTTCCACTAGCTGCCGGCTTCTGGACGGATATGGGCAGACGGACTCTCTATGTCTTCCTGCTGCATGGCTTTGTGATCCGGGCGGCTGTGATCTCAGGGATCTATAGCTACATTACACTTCCCTATGAGGCATTACTGCTCATCGTTACGGCTTGCGGAGCGACTGCCCTGCTGACGCTTCCGACTGTGAGAACACTATCGCACGCCATTGTAGAGCCTCGGACAGATTGGTTATTGCGCTACATGAAGCCAAGCCTGCGCCAGCCAAGAAAGGCGTGAATACGAATTAGATAAAGAATGAACAAGCTTGAATATTCATGTCTCACATATCATCTGGGAACTATTGTGACTTGTCCCAGGCATCTTTTCTCCTTGTTTCATGTCGCAAGGGAAGTGGTAAGTACAGGGTGCGTACATCAAACTTGTCCCAAGGAGTGATTGGTTATGGCACCCCCCTCAGACAAAGGCAAGATGACTAGGGCCGAGGCCGGAAGGCTTGGCGGGCAAGCCACCTCCAAAAAGCACAGTCGGGCTTTCTACCAGGGAATCGGCCGTAAAGGCGGCGTGACGACAGCAGAGACACATACCAAGGAGTTCTATCAAGAGATTGGTCGCAAGGGTGGAGAAGCCACTGCTGAGTCCCGGGATCGGGAATTTTATCAGGAAATCGGTCGCAAGGGCGGCAAAAAGTAATCCTCATCTCCATTTATGCACGTCACTGGGGCATATCCAGTTGACATGTCCGTTGAAGTCCCCATTATTTCTGGCAGTAGCCGGCTTCTGTGTGAGCCGGTTTTTTTGTGTATCCTCCAGCAAGGCCCATATAGCAAAAGCTGACTAGATGTGATAGACTCTTTAGAAAACATAAACGTTCATTAGCGCTCAACAGCGCTAAAATATACACCGATTGGGAGGATAAGTCAGCATGACAGCAAACAAAAAAATGCGCTCTGACATGATCAAAAAAGGCTTTGATCGTGCACCACACCGGAGCTTGCTGCGCGCAGCAGGAGTTAAGGAAGAGGATTTTGGCAAACCATTTATTGCCGTGTGCAACTCCTATATCGATATCGTTCCTGGACACGTACACCTTCAGGAATTCGGTAAGATCGTTAAAGAAGCGATTCGCGAAGCAGGCGGAGTCCCGTTCGAGTTCAATACCATCGGTGTTGATGACGGAATTGCTATGGGCCATATCGGCATGCGTTACTCTCTCCCAAGCCGTGAGATCATCGCCGATTCCCTGGAGACTGTCGTCTCGGCTCACTGGTTCGACGGAATGGTATGTATCCCTAACTGTGACAAGATCACGCCAGGCATGATGATGGGTGCGCTTCGCGTCAACATTCCGACGGTATTCGTCAGCGGTGGACCAATGAAGGCCGGTAAGGACAAGAACGGTCGCTCGATCTCCCTGACCTCCGTATTCGAAGGTGTAGGTGCTTATCAGGCAGGTAAGATTGATGATCAAAGCTTGCTGGAGCTTGAGCAATTTGGCTGTCCAACCTGCGGTTCCTGTTCAGGGATGTTCACAGCGAATTCCATGAACTGTCTTGCTGAAGCACTGGGACTGGCTCTGCCGGGCAACGGTACTATCCTGGCAGTCGCTGAGGAACGTAAAGAGTTCGTTCGTCAGTCTGCGAAGCAACTGATGGAGCTGATCAAGATTGATCTCAAGCCGCGTGACATCGTAACGAAGGAAGCGATTGACAATGCCTTCGCATTGGATATGGCGATGGGCGGTTCCACGAACACTGTACTGCATACACTGGCTTTGGCACATGAAGCTGAGGTAGATTATCCAATTGAGCGCATCAACGAAGTGGCTAACCGAGTACCACATCTGTCCAAGCTGGCTCCTGCCTCTGACTATCACATCGAGGATGTACACAATGCAGGCGGCGTAAGCGCGGTTCTGAACGAACTACTCAAGAAGCCAGGAGCGCTGCACGCGGACTGTATCACCGTGACAGGCAAGACGTTGCGTGAGAATGTGGAAGGCCAAGAGATTCTGGATACGAACGTTATTCATAGGCTGGACAACCCTCATTCTGAGCGTGGTGGACTGGCTGTGCTCTTCGGCAATCTGGCTCCACAGGGCTCCATTATCAAGGTGGGAGCAGTTGATCCATCCGTTGGCGGCTATCACCGTGGACCTGCGATCTGCTTCGATTCCCAAGACGATGCGCTGTACGGAATTGCTAACGGCCATGTGAAGGAAGGCCACGTCGTGGTTATCCGTTATGAAGGACCTAAGGGTGGACCAGGTATGCCGGAAATGCTGGCACCAACCTCCCAAATCGTAGGTATGGGTCTGGGGGCCAAGGTAGGACTGATTACGGATGGCCGCTTCTCAGGGGCATCCCGAGGTATCTCGATCGGTCATATCTCACCAGAGGCCGCTGAGGGTGGACCGATTGCCTTCGTCGAGGACGGAGATTTCATTGAGCTGGATCTGAACAACCGCACCATCCAGCTGGAGATCAGTGATGAGGAATTCGATCGTCGTCGTGCCAACTGGAAAGGCTTCGAGCCAAAGGTGAAGACTGGTTATCTCGCCCGCTACTCCAAGCTTGTTACAAATGCGAGCAATGGCGGAATCATGAAAATCTAATCATAGCACCTTAGCATGAACAAGAAGTACTATAGCATACAACAAAAGCTGTTTCGGGCTTATCTAGCCTCGAAACAGCTTTTTTGTCTTACTGGTTACTTGTATTCTGCTAATTAGCCCCATGAAGTCGCTGTTAGGCCGTGGTGCCTGTGCTGTTCACTTGGGCAGCAGTTGCCGATTCCATGTCCACGATCTCATTGTCATAGTCTGCCCCCGCTTCTGCTGACTTGGATAGGCGGTTGCTTGTGCCACCATATCGACTCTTCAGGATACTGACTGGCATAACGATTCTCTTGGGGACCAAGGTCGCTCTTGCCGCAATTTCACCGCCTGATCTCTGTTGCTCTCCACGAAGCTTTCCCTTCCTGAAGCGTCTCTGTCCAGCAGGGTGAATGACCAACAGCAGCAATGCCAGGTACCAGCGCGAAGCTGTGGCGAATAGCCCATTTGGTAATTCCTCCACGATGAAGCCCAGCTTCTCGGCTCCCCTATTAATCATGCTTACACCATACAGTGCCTTTACATTTGTAAGACCCGGCTCCTCGGCAATCCGGGTTGCCAGAGCGGGGAGCTGCTGCTCTACACCGCGAATCATCTGAATAGCAATGTGGAGCGTGGATTTTGCGCTAGCGCCGATCTCATACAATCTACGATTGTCAAAATGCAGCTCCAACACACTGTCCCCCTTGCTTAACATAGAACCATCGCCTAGCTTGATCTCTTCTCCCTGATAGGAGCGCTGTCTGTAATGCAGTAATGGAGTGTCCTTCGAAGCTGGCTGGAGATGGAAGAGACTGTGGAACAGCTTCTCATATTGGAACCATAGGCGTAGTATGCTTCTTTTTAGCCAACCTGCATCGCTCTGTCGCTCCTTCTCCTTACCCATGACTGCTTCAGCCTCCTCCATCTCATCAATTCTAATTCCCTTCATCCCCCGGTGCGCGGCTTCCTCCAGCAGCTTCTCGACAGCTAGCAGCATATTCTCTGGCGCCTGCGGGTCAGCCCCAAAGGTAGTCCCCCGATCATGCAGCAGCATAATCTCTCCTCCTCGCAGCTTCCTCAGCATACGTTCGGCAAGCCGATCAGCACCGAGTCGGAATCTCCAATCATAGAACATTGAAGACCAGAGCACGATTCTTTTTCCAGCTGAAGGGGAGAAATCAAATAGGTTAACCACTCCCCATGGAGGTCTATAATACATGACTGGCTGTCCAGTAGCCTGATTAATAATCTGCTCGGTCCACTCAATCTGTCTACGCACCGTCTTGGGTCGCATTAACCAATTCGCCCTGTGCTCATAATTATGAATACCAATCAAATGCCCTTCCTGGTGCATTCTTCGCAATATATCCGGATGCTCCTTGGCATGCATACCGACGACAAAGAAGGTCGCCTTCACCTTATAGCGTCGAAGCAGATCCAATAGCTGTGGGGTGTAGACTGGATGCGGGCCATCATCGAAGGTTAATGCGAACGAATCCTGTATTTTCCCTCTACGTAGTACCCTGAACCCGAACAATCGGCTAATGACCAGTGGAATAAATGCATACAAAGAAGAGATGTACAATATTAACAACAGTAAATTCTGCAGCATGAATATCCCCACTTTTCCGTTTTGTCTTGGCACTCTCTAAGCATATGAACTTGAACATACATAACACAGGTCGGTGATGCTGGATCATGCTCAAATTTGGGAACCATTCTCCGAATATCATCGTATATGTACACAGTTCAGTATTTTGAATCCCCTCAGATGCCCAGTGGTACTGGATATATCACTAGATATACTACATAGTTTAGAAGAATCATGATAACCTATAGAGGATTTATGTTGCCCCATATAGTGTATTTTGAAAAATGATTTAGATGTATGATACAAATGCACACATGATTAACTATGAGCAGGGTGCTGCTCTAAGCACATCAATTGATTGAGAAAAGGAGACGGAATCATGCTACCGTTATACAAAAAATACTGGCGCACCATATTTGACATCGCATTAATTGTCCTCACTGTCTATCTTATCATGTTACTGTTCAGTAAGTTATACCATTTGGCTGCTCCCGTATTTCTATCCTTCATCGTCTTCGCTTGCATTGAACCGCTGGCTCAATTCCTGCATCGCCGGGGAATGCGCAAAGCTTTCGCTTCAGCAATTTCCGTGCTGCTGTTCGCTGCTGTGCTCATCGGGGTCTTTCTCGGGTTAGGTGTCATTCTGGCGGTACAATCCATGAAGCTGGCTGATGACATTCCACGCTATACAGTGCTGATTCAGGATGCATTCCGGCAATCCAGCGTATTTGTGCAGAGTCAGATCACGTCATTGCCTCCAAGCTTGACAGAGCGTCTGAATGAATACTTCGAGACGATCACCAGCATGCTTGGCACATGGGGGGCGAGCTTTCTTCGCTGGCTGATTGGGTTTGTAGGCTCATCCTCTACCTTTATAGCCAATTTTGCCGTTGCTGTTATTTTAGCATTCTTTTTGAGTGTCGAGATTGATTTATGGAAGGTTATTGCCCGAAAAAAGACACCGCAGACCTTGAAAACAGCCTTTGATTTCTTCAAAAATCACGTCATCAAGGCCATTTTCTCGTATCTGCGTGCCCAATTTCTACTTGTCTCCATTACATTTGCGCTCATTTTTACCGGATTGCTTATTCTGGGGACAGGAAATGCCTTCTATATAGCTATTTTATGTGCTCTATTTGATCTTTTGCCACTGCTTGGTGTACCTGTAATTCTGTTGCCTTGGGCTATCTACCTGCTGATTGTAGGTCAGACTGGACTCGGTATTGGATTGATCGTACTGCTGGTTATTACGATGCTGGTGCGTCAACTGGCCGAGCCTAAAATTGCGGGCAACTCCATCGGTGTGACATCCGCCTATCTCATGCTGTCATTCATGATTATTTCCTTGTCGATCTTCGGTGTCTCAGGACTGATCATGTCACCAATTCTGTTAATCCTGATCAAGGAGCTCATGCAGCAGGGCTACCTTCAACGCTGGATTCATCTGCCTAAGGATGAATTCGAGGAATCTCCCTTTTCTGGTCCGCCTTCAGGAGGTCCGACTAGCAGCAGATGAAGATCGGGCCAGCAAGTCCATCACCTGACCGAACAGTCGTGTTGCCTGATTGCCGACATTCTCCGGTCTGTTCTTCACTAAGACTGCAACTGCATACTTAGGATGCTCTACTGGGCCGTAACCAACAAACCATTGATGGTTGCGGCCTTGTCCTGTCTGCGCAGTGCCTGACTTACCTGCCAGATGCCAACTAGCTGATCGTAGAGAGCGGCCTGTCCCTTCATTCACGGTATCCCGCATCCATGCCAACAGCTGGCGAGCTGTCTCTGGTCGCAACCTGCCCGGCGTAGCTGGCATCGCATGTGGCCCAAGCTCCTTGAGCACACTTCCGTCACGATACTTGACCCGACTGACCAGACGTGGGGAGAGGACCTGGCCTTCATGCAGCAAGGTTACTACCACATTCGCCGCCTGTAACGGGGTGATTATGACGTCCCTTTGACCAATAGCTGTCTGGACCCGTATCCCTTCATCCTCCAGGTCTGCGCCAGATGCATAAATGCGTCCCCCATGCTCATGCGCCAGTGGCTGCACGGTCGATATCCCAGGTATTCCGTTTGCCTGCCATCCGACCGCTTGACCAAGTCCTAGATGTCTGGCCATAGTTAGGATATCTTCTGAACTTACCCGCTCAGCGAGGTGTGCAAACACTGTATTGCAGGAACGGGCAAAGCCCTCACGCAGACTCAGTCTTCCGTGACCTCCGGGGACAGGACAGGAAAGCCCATATTTACCAAAGTCCCCCTTACACTCGAAGACCTCATCCTCAGAAGTCTGATTCGCCTCCAGGGCAGCAGCAGCCGTCACAATCTTGAATACTGAGCCCGGAGCTGTTGCTTGTGTCGCATGATTAACCCACTGTCCCTGCTTCGGGTGGATATCATTTGGATTATAAAAGGGACTGGATACCATAGCTAAAATATCCGCATTCTCTACGTCCAGTACGACTACCGCTCCTTCCCCCATCCTCGACTGCTCCAGCAGCCCCTCAATCTTTTCCTGTATGGGCAGATCAATCGTGGTCTGTAGCCGCAAAGGATAATAGGGATTATCTGGCTTAATCATACGAAGCGCAGAGCCCGGAAGTGTTGCACGCACCGGATCAACCAAGTGCAGCATGACCGTCTTCCCACGGCTCTTGAGCAGCGGCTCGAATGCTTTCTCCAGACCCGATGCCCCTATTGCAAGGGATGTCTTCTTGCCAGGATCATAGACGTATCCCAGCCACTGGCGTCCTGTAGCTGAATTGGCATATCTTCTCACATACGGAAGCACCTCTACAGCATCGCTGTGAATTCCACGAAGCTTATGGAGCTGCGCAGATTGCAGAGCTAACGGTTGGTTCACTGCATCTCTCCAGATAAACGGGGACTCCAGCGTCTCCCATTGCTGTCGCAGTTTAGTGACCCTGATCTTCAATATCGAAGCGAGTGTCTCTAGTTCTCCTTCGCTCAGCCGCTCATAGCCTCTCGGAAATAACACCGGTACCCAGATGCGTTCTCCCGTCAAGGGATGACCATTGCGATCCTCTATATGCCCTCGGCCATCATCCACCACAACCCCTTCCTGACGTTGTAAAACTGACAACTCGCCTATAGTCTTAGATGACAGAACATTCTGCCCGATGTAAAAGCCCGCCTGCAGCCAGCCCAATCTGGCTATGATCAGCATGAGAAGGCTACCAAAGAAGATCATGAGCGCTCGGATTCGCTGTCTACGCTGTGTATTTTGTAGATACTGTTTGCTTTGTTTGTGCCCTGTATGCTGTGAATGCTGTGAGTGATGTGAGTGCTGTGTACAATGTGAATCCGGTGTTCCTTGGATGCAGCAAGCTCTATTTTCCCGCTGCGCCGGTGCTCTCTGTCCCGCCATGGTGGGTCCTCCTTGCCGATCCTCTGGATGTGGAAGATAGTATGCCCTTGGAAAGCAGACACCATCCAGCTTATTCCTGTAAAGCTAAGACCGCTCGCCAAATATCACCTTGCCCAATCAAGTGTAAGTATAAATCAGCTGCTATGAGGTGCCCTGGTGGCCATGTTAAGCTTATTGTTCTTTCGAACGAGGATACGCCGTAGATTGAACGTCAAAGCTCTGAAGAAGGCCTTCGGCAAGCATCCGATCTTCTGAACGCAAAAATGCCCCCTTGCCAGATCGACAAGGGGGCATCGCTGTAAAATATATACACTAATCTGTACTTGCTCAGGCTAAACGATGAACTTCGAAAGCGTCTCCTTGAGGTTGTTGGATACATTCTCCAGCTTACCAGACAAGGTTACGAGCTGATTGCCCACGTTCTCCTGCTCACTGCTCAGGGAAGCTACTTCCTCTGAGGTTGCGGAGGATTGCTCGGCAACAGCACTTACATTGCTCATGGCATCAGACAATACGCTCTGTGACTGATTCAACTCCTGAATCGAGCCCGTTACAGAATTAAGACGTTCTACGAAATCACCCATTTGCTGCTGTACAGAATTGAAGATTTCTGTTGTCTCCTTAACGGCGCCCATTTGTTCCCGGAACAATGGATAGACTTCAGACAATGCAGCTACCGTTTCGTTCATTTCAGACACAATGTTATCGACAATGTCCCCTGCCATAATAATGGACTGGCGAGATTGGTCAGCCAATTGCCGAATCTCGTCTGCTACGACCATAAAGCCTCTTCCGGCTACCCCGGCACGCGCTGCTTCAATCGTAGCATTCAAGGATAGAATATTCGTCTGCTTCGTAATATTCTGTAGCACATCAAATACCTTGAATACCGAAGCTGTCGTCTCCTTCAGACGATCTACCTTCGCTACCAATGCCTTGGTTGTTTCCTCGGTCACACGTGTCTTGCTCATCAGCTGCTCTAGCTGCTTGGTACCCTCTTCGCTTGAACGCTCTACGTGACGGGCAGCATCTCCCATCTCTTTGTTTGAGTCGATGACGAGCTCCATCTGACGGGAAATATTCTCCGTTAACGCATTTCCTTTCTCCGCTTCAGTTGCCAGGCTGGTAGCCCCATTCGCAATCTCTTCTGTTGCTACAGCGATCTCACGGGCCGAGACAGCGGTCTTTCTGGATGCATCACTAAGCTCAGAGGCTGTTCCCAGAACATCCTGTGCAGAATTGTTGGTAAGCTGCGCCAGGAGCGTTATTTGCTCCATCATTTCGTTGAAGCTGGCTGACAGCTGACCGATCTCATCCTGTGAATGATGCTTCGTGCGTACACGCAAGTCACCCTTCGCTCCCTGAAGCATCAGCTCAGTCAGATTGGACAATGGACGAGCAATCATCCGAATCATGACCAGACCGATCACTACAGCTAGCGCAGCAGCGACAATAGCAAATATCCAGGTCGTAATCAGAATACTTCTGGCGTCAACTACCAGTTCCTTCACAGGTACTTGTCCATTCAGTATCCATTGTGAGCTCCCTAAAGTCGTATAGACCGCCAGTGTATTTACTTGCTGATCGCCGATATTCAGATTGAGATTCTTTGTTCCTTGCGGCTCTGTATAATCCTTTACGTAGTCGAGCTTCACTTCTCCCCCAGCCATATTGTCCAATGTAGACGCTACGACTGCCCCGTCTGAAGCTACGAGATCGACTCGACCTCCTGCACCCAAGGAGAGACCACTCAATTGCTCCTCCAGAATACTTGTCTTCAAGTCCATGACGAGCACGTAAGTACCCCCAACACCACTTACGTCGTTCATAGTTCTGACCAGTCTGAAGGTCTTACCCTCACTGTCCGTAGGAATCCAGCGTGCTCCCTTGTTTTGCAGCACTTCATCGAACCACGCTTCTTCACGAACCTCAACTCGATTTCCGGTTCCCATCGGGTTCTTACTCTTGTCCTCAGGGTACAGATATAGGCTCTCAATCGCTTTGTTCGTAAAAGCGATATTAGCGAGCTTCTTGTTAATCGTGTCTGTATTTACGAAGACATCAAATGAAGTTTGGTTCGGGTCCGATATTTTCTTGAGCAAATCAGACATCTCCGAGTCGAAAAATACCTGTGTCGAGGTATCCAGCAGTCGCTCAAGAATAATGTCCAGCTTGTCTGCTGTCTGCGCGATCGTTTGTTGATATGCATCTGCTGCATTTTTCTCAATGACACCGCGAGCTGTCATATATGACATTACACCCAGACAGATTACGAAGAACATAATGGCAACGAAAAAGATAGCAAACAGCTTCATCCCGACCGACTTGACTGGATTTGCCTTGCGTATCATTGCTCCCATACCTTTGACAGTAAACGTTTTCATCCCGCGCGGTTGACGACCATTGCCCCCACCGTTCGCACTCCCTTGCGTGCCCTGACTGTTACCTTTCTTGCTCGGTAGCTTGGCCAACTGTTTCTTGAATAGAGGAGACAGCTTGCCTGCAGCTTGTCCAAGCTTTGCTTTTGTAGATTCCCATGGCTTAGATGAGCCCTCTACTACTTTTTGGATGTTCTGTGGTGCATTGGTGTCTTGAAACTTTTGGTTTTTGTTGCCCTGCTTGTTCTGACGTTTAAAACCCATTTCTCTCACCTGCCGAATGTGTTATATTTCTCTCCTTACAACATTTTCCTCTTTCACAGCTTGCCTGAATAATACACGTCCCCCTTCCTATTTTTGGCCGCACGCTAAATAAGCACATGCCGGATTATGCACAAAGGTCTTGCTTGAGAGGCTTGACCATAGTCAATTGCCAGCTGCAACATGCATTCAAACATAGTTTTGGGGCATTATGTAAAAAGCTACTCTTAATATATATCGTAATATTATGGTCGGATGTTAACACTTTTTACGTCCCACTAATAAATTTCTTAAAACTTTTTTCCTATTCATGAATAAGACCCTCTTATTCAAAGAGGGTCTTAAGCAGCACTGTTATAGGATAATTGTCTTATAACTGGCGATTTATACTATTTTTTCTTACGCATCATATCAAAATAAGATACAGGCTGGTCCACCTTCATTCGAATCGGCTGAAGTGGATGACGGGCAGCGTCAAGCTCATTGCCTTCTTCGTCCCAGATTTGTCCAACCTTTTGCTTGAAGAAGGTACCGTTAGGCCCAAAGAACTCGATCTCATGTCCAGGCTTGAAGTGATTCCGTTGCTGAACAGTAGCCATACCAGTTGCTGCATCATAGTCCAATACGAGTCCAGCAAAATCGTAAGGTACCGCCTTCTCCTCAGGCTCATAGATATGATCCTCATGATCAGGTGTGTCATAGAAAAATCCAGTATTCAGCGGACGATTAGCTGCTTTGTTAATCTCTTCAACCCATTCTGGCTTGAGTACGTAGTTATCAGGGTCCGCCATATACGAATCAATCGCTTGACGGTAGACATTCACCACAGTTGCTACATAGTGTATGGACTTCATACGTCCTTCGATCTTAAAGCTGTCCACACCCACATCAATCAGATCCGGAATATGATCAATCATGCACAAATCCTTGGAGCCCATAGTGAAGGCATTATCCTTCTCCTCGAACAGCGGCAGCTGCGTCTCGCCAAGACGGAAGTTCTGAAGGACTCGGCTATCCCGTGCTTCCTCCTCAGAGATCCACGTACCCTCTGGACGAGCGTCCTCGAACAGATCATACTTCCAGCGGCAAGACTGACAGCAGCCCCCACGATTGGAATCACGATCCGTAAAATGATTGGACAGGACACAACGTCCGGAGAACGAGGAACACATGGCACCGTGAATAAAGGATTCTATTTCGATGTCGACATGCTTCTTGATCTCCTGAATCTCTTCCATACTAGTCTCACGTCCGAGCACAACCCGTGGTAGCCCCTGATCCTTCCAGAACTTCACAGCTTGCCAGTTCAACGTGGATTGCTGAGTGCTCAGATGGACTTCCAGTCCAGGTACGAACTTGCGAGCTACATCAATGATCGCCGGATCAGCCGCAATAATCGCAGAGATTCCCGCGTCATGCAGGTTCTGCAAATATTCCTTAATTCCTTCGATATCTTCATTATGTGCATAAATGTTGGTGGCCACAAACACCTTGGCCCCATACTTTCGTGCAAATTCCACACCCTCACGCATTTCCTCAAAGCTGAAATTATCCGCATTCGAGCGCAGGCCATAATGCTGACCTCCGATATAGACAGCGTCTGCTCCATAATGAATCGCAAATTTTAGCTTCTCCAGATTCCCTGCCGGTGCCAGAAGCTCCGGTTTATCAAGACGGTTTCTCTTTCCTGCGTATTTAGGCTTCGTTAAGGTTGCCATCGTGTTGTCCACCCCTTTTTATTTTCAATTAATAAACCTGCTCTTTATAGAAAAATCCGAAGGACAGCTCCCGCTCCGGGTCCTGCAATCGCCTTACTTCATCCAGCCAGCTCTCATCGAACGCGTAGCTGTCAGCATCAGCAGCATAGGCATCTATGGCCTGACGATAAGCCTTGACTGCAGCGCAGTTATAAGCGAGCGACTTCATAAGGCCTTCGATCTTGAAGCTGTGCACGCCAGCTTCCATCATAATATGCAGATCCTCGATAATACAGATGTCATCCGAACTCATGATATGCGTTCCGTTGACATCCTCATAGATAGGGAACTTCTGATCAGGGCGCTCATCCGTCTCGATCAGGAACAACCCGCGATCCATGCCTAGATTACCATCCACTGGACGATTCTGATGCTTCATGTAACTAGCCACCAGACTGCGCTTGGAATGATAAATGTTCGTCATCCCATGCACCTGCACCTGGGCCTCGATCTGTAGGTGAGGAATCATCCCTGTAATCTCATCCATATTTAGCTCACGTGCCAGTACGACGCGAGAAGCTCCCTTCTCGCCCCAGTAGTTAGCTGTGGCATAGTTCGTCGAGGTCATCT
Source organism: Paenibacillus massiliensis 2301065 = DSM 16942 (assembly GCF_000377505.1). GTDB lineage: Bacteria > Bacillota > Bacilli > Paenibacillales > Paenibacillaceae > Paenibacillus > Paenibacillus massiliensis. The sequence goes on from NZ_KB898188.1 coordinate 93,825, forward strand.
CGGCATTCCAGAACAAACGAATATTCGGAGCATGCTCTCTCGCAGCTGCCAGCACAGAGGGGTCATTGAATTCGATCGCATCCACGCCGTACTCCGCAAGCTTCTCGATATATGTCGGGATCGACTGCAGCAGATCGTTGGTCATCAAGTTGCTCATAGATACGTAGACTTTCCCGTTACGCTTGTGCGCCTCATCAACGGTCTCCTTGATTTGCTCCAGCGTAAAGCTACCCGGCAGGCGCATACCAAAGCGGTCATCCCCGATCAGCAGGGCATCTGCTCCTGCCTCCAGAAGCTGCCGTGCCTCCTGCGGTGTAGCTGCCGTAACAAGCAGTTCCGGTTTTTTTTGCATATTGTACAACTCCTATTGTGTCACATTTTTGCTAGCTTCGATATTGTGTAAATGCTCCTGATACGTACGCCCGAACAAATGCCCCTGCGTACCATCCTTCTTTGTCACATAGTAGAAATAATCCGTATTGGCTGGCTCCAGCGCAGCTTCTACGGCGCTTAGACTCGGGCTCGAGATCGGTCCTGGCGGTAGTCCGTCATACATATACGTATTGTACGGGGTATCTACCTCCAGATCCTTGAACAGAAGCCGCTCCTTCTGCTTGTCCAGCATATATTGCACCGTGGCATCAATCTCAAGCCTTTGCCCTTTCTTCAGCCGATTATAGATAACGCTGGCTACCATCGGACGCTCTTCATCCACCACAACCTCACGCTCAATCAGGGAAGCGACCGTCATCAGCTCATGTAAGGATTCGCCGCGTTCCTGCAGTCGTGCCTCCAGATCGGTGATGGAGTCCAGCTCCTTCTGGGTCTGCTGCAGCATTACTGTAACAATATCCTTTACTGTACTGTCCTTCTTCACCTCATAAGTCTCAGGGAACAGGTAGCCCTCCAGTTGATATCTCAGCTTATCATTCCGCGGAATCGAATCGGCCAGTGGGAGCTCGAAGGCAGCTGCATCATTGGCCAGCTTGAGGAACTCTTCCTTGTCCGCAATTCCTGCTTCCTGAAGTCGATCAGCGATCTGGATTACTGTATAGCCCTCAGGAATGGTAAAACGCAGCATTTCTTCCTTCTCAACGTCTCCTGAGGATAACTTCGTTATAATTGCATCAAAATCGGCCCCAGGTGTAACCGCGTAATTCCCCGCCTGGAAGCCGCTCCCGACATTATTCCATCTCACATATCCTTTAAAAACGAGAGCATTCCGAATAAGATCTTTCTCCTCCAGCAGGTCAGCAATCCTAGAGGAGCTCATCCCTTGTTCTATGGTAAAAGCAACAGGCTCGGACTTTGCTTGCACAGGCTGCATCATTTGCCACAGATACCACGCAGCTCCTCCCGCTAATAGAACAAGCAAGAGCAGGAAGAGCAATGCCGGTCTAGATTTACGCTTCAACAATCCCAACCCCTTCACAGCCAAAAAGAGCGGACTGGTCCGCCCTTTCAGGTTCATCTCAACAGGCTTTACAATTGGTCAAGCTTCTTCTGGCCGTCAAGCTTACTCCGGCAAGGTTACTTCGTCGTATAGCTCGGCAATGTCTTCCCATTCCTCATCATCCTCAATGGTTGTGAGTTCAGGCTCCCCATCACCGTTATATTGAACACGCAATAACTCATAATCCTCTGCAGATGCATTCGGTGCCTGGATCACGACATAGCCTTGACCCTGTACCTGGAATTCCGCTACTAGCTGATACATGACGCTCTTCCCCTGTTCATCCTCCAGCTCGATGTCAAAGCCGAAGGATTCCTGAAGTCGAGACAGCCACTGAATATCTTCACGAGAGTAGGATGTCATGCGTCAGCATCCTCTTCCTCTTCTACAAATGTATTAAAAGTTTCTTCGACGATCTCCCATTCGGCGTCATCCTGGATGACAAATAGCTTGATATCGTCTCCCTCTTCTTCATAGCGGAACGCATATACATCGGTCTCATCCTCTTCAGGCTCGACTGGTGCAACCATCATATACTTGGCGTCGGAGCCATCTACCTCGAATTTCATAATGACCTCGAATTCCTCTTCGTTGCCATCTTCATCAGCGATGTAGATAATTTCCGGTTGCTCTTCTTCCAATTCCACTCGGTTATCAGCCATTGCGAAATCCCCCTCACCTTGTACTGTTAGCATCCAAATAATTTTGCAAGATCAAGCATGCCGCCATTTTGTCCACAACCTGCTTGCGCTTCTTCCGGCTTACATCAGCATCAATCAATGCACGCTCGGCAGAAACGGTAGTGAGCCTCTCATCCCAAAGGTGAACGGGGATGTTCAATACTTCGCGCAAATGCTCAGCGAACGCCATTGCCAGCTCTCCTCTGGGACCGATGGTTCCATTCATGTTCTTGGGAAGACCCAATACAATCTGCTCCACCTCATGCTCCTTGACGAGGGCTTCGATTCTGGCAAACTCACCTGCATCCTTGCGCCTTTCAATAACTTCCAAACCTTGAGCGGTCCAGCCGAACGCATCGCTTAGTGCGACACCGATTCTGCGGTCACCGTAATCCAGTCCCAGTAATCTCATCCAGTCTCCCTTAACGATGGTTGGCCAGATAGGAACGGACTAATTCTTCAATCAACTCATCGCGTTCTTTCTTGCGAACCAGACTTCTTGCATTGTTATGACGGGGAATGTAAGCGGGGTCCCCGGATAACAGGTAGCCGACGATCTGGTTGATTGGATTGTACTCCTTCTCCACCAGTGCGTCGTATACTGTCAACAAAATTTCCTGGGAAGACGCTTCTTCCTCGTCCCCTTTGACATTAAACTTGACCGTCTTATCCATAGAGTCCATGTTGACACCTCGCTTCCACAAAACATGTGTACATGTTATGTCCAGCTTTTCTTCTCTATCATACCATAATCAGCGCCCCGTAAGGAAATAAAGGAATTGGAAATCCATTATTTAGGGCAAAAATTCTTCACTTAGCCTTGGGACACCAGCTCTACGGCACGCTTCAAAGCTTCATCCAGCTTGGATACATCCTTGCCGCCCGCTTGAGCCATGTCTGGTCGGCCGCCGCCGCCGCCGCCGCAGACTGAAGCAATCTCCTTGACCAGCTTGCCTGCATGAAGTCCTGCCTGGACCTGCTCCTTCGGCACGGATACGACAAAGTTCACCTTGTCTTCCATTACTGCACCGAGTACGAGCACTGCCTCCGGCAGCTTGCCTTTCAGCTCATCTGCAATAGCACGCAATGCGTCCATATTCGTGGCTTCCACTCGTACAGCTAGCAGTGTTGTATTGCCTGCCTGCACGACTTTATCCGTCAATTGACCAGCCTCAATCGCACTCAGCTTGCCTTGCAGGGACTCGTTCTCACGGCTCAGCTCTTTCATTTGCTGATGAAGACCTTCGATTCGCTTAGGCACATCTGCAATGTTGGATTTGAGCAGGCTGGCTGAGGCTTTGAGCAGCTCCAGCTGTTCTTCCATATATGCATACGCATTACGACCCGTTACGGCTTCAATTCTTCTGACACCCGATCCAATACCGCTCTCGCCAAGCAGCTTGAACAGGCCGATCTGCGATGTATTGCTCACATGACATCCACCACATAGCTCAATGCTGTATTCGCCAACCTTGACTACCCTTACGATGTCCCCATACTTCTCGCCGAACAGTGCCATAGCTCCCATGGCTTTAGCTTCGTCAATCGGCTTCAGGTCAATACTCACGGATTCCTGAGCCCAGATGTGGTTATTCACCCGACGTTCAATATCTGCTAGCTCTTCCGCAGTAATGCTACCGAAGTGAGAGAAGTCAAAGCGCAGACGGGAGGCCTCTACCAGAGAGCCTGCCTGATTGACATGCTCGCCTAATACTTCCTTGAGCGCTTTGTGCAGCAGATGCGTGGCCGTATGGTTTTTCTCGATATCCTGACGCGCCTGACTATTCACCTCAGCCCGAATGGAGTCACCTACACGAAGCTCGCCAGCTTCCACCACGATCTGATGGACATGCTGTCCTTGAGGTGCCTTGCTCAATCCTTCCACTCGTGCCGTAACCGTGCCACCACGCAGGACACCACGGTCACTTACCTGACCGCCGCTCTCAGCATAGAATGGCGTTACATCCAGTACAATCTGTGCAGTCTGTCCTTCATGCAGCTGATCGACGAGAGCATCCTCATGGATAATCGCAACAACCTTGGATTCGGTCACCAAATCATGATACCCAACAAATTCACTTTTAACCGTCAATTCGGACAATGCTCCGCCCTGTACCTTCATGCTTCCGCTGTCCTTACGGGCAACACGCGCCCGTTCACGCTGTTCCTGCATGGCCTGATCGAAGCCCTCACGGTCCACGCCAAGTCCATGCTCGCTCGCATAGTCCTCTGTCAGATCGAACGGGAAGCCATACGTGTCATACAGCTTAAATGCATCAGCACCACTGATGGTCTTCAGACCGTTGCTGGTCGCTGCAGCACTGATCTCTGCCAGGATGGCCAGACCGTCGCTAAGCGTCTCATGGAAACGCTCCTCCTCCGTCTTGATAACCTTGACGATGAATTCGCGCTTCTCTACTACTTCCGGGTAGTATACGCCCATGATGTCGCCTACTGTCTCGACCAGCTCATACATGAATGGACGCTCCATGCCCAGCATTTTTCCGTAACGGACAGCCCGGCGGAGCAGTCTGCGGATGACATAGCCTCGACCTTCATTAGAAGGAAGCACGCCATCTCCCACAGCAAATGCTACGGTACGGATATGATCCGCAATCACCTTCAGGGCTACATCCGTATCCACATGCTCGTTGTATGTCACATTGGCAATAGACGCTGCTTTCTGAATAATAGGCTGGAACAGGTCCGTATCAAAGTTAGAGTTCACGTCCTGCAGGATGGATGCAAAACGCTCCAGCCCGGCACCTGTATCAATATTCTTATTCGGAAGCGGCGTATAGCTGCCATCCTTGTTATGATTGAACTGTGAAAATACGAGGTTCCATACCTCCAGGTAGCGTTCGTTCTCGCCGCCAGGATACATCTCGGGATCGGACATATCGCTACCGTAGGCTTCACCACGATCATAGAAGATTTCGGTACATGGACCACAAGGACCCTCACCGATATCCCAGAAATTGTCCTCCAGCTTGATGATACGCTCGGCTGGGAGACCAACCTTCTCGTTCCACAGCTTGTACGCCTCTTCATCCTCAGGATATACCGTAACCGACAGACGCTCTGGATCAAAGCCGATCCATTGCGGTGAGGTCAGGAACTCCCATGCCCAGGTCACAACCTCTTCCTTGAAATAGTCACCAATGGAGAAGTTGCCCAGCATTTCAAAAAATGTATGGTGTCTGCGTGTCTTGCCGACATTCTCAATATCATTGGTACGAATACATTTCTGCGAGTTCGCAATACGCGGATTATCCGGCTTCACACGACCGTCGAAGTATGGCTTCAATGGTGCCATGCCCGCATTAATCCACAGCAGCGATGGATCATTGTGAGGAACTAGCGATGCGCTTAGTTCAATATGGTGTCCTTTTTCTGCAAAAAACTCGAGCCATTTGGAACGGATTTCACTGGCTTTCATGTTCATGCCTCCACTATCAGAATTAAGATGATTGGTTCGTGCTGAATCAAAAATAGATGTGAAAATACAAAAAAACGCCCCTCCATACTTCAGGGACGAATTCATCGCGGTACCACCCTGGTTATCGACCATGCCGGTAAGCATGAACGATCGCCTTTGATCAGCTGATAACGGGAGCCTCCCGGCGGGGATGAGCCGCACTCCGAAATGAGCTTTCCGTCGTCACGCCGCACAGGCTCTTCCACCCATCGGGAATTCCCGAAGGAGCCTGCTCGCTGTGGAGGGTAAAACGACGTACTTGATTTCATCAACGTGTTATTTATTAGACAGCCCAGTCAAGCTGGAACGCTTACTGCTCCCAGCGCAAGCTTTGGGAAAACATTAATGTAAATACAAGTTGGTGCAATTACAGAAGGAGTAATTACACAAAATGATACATTGTCTAGTATATCCATCCGAAATCGCAGTGTCAATGCGCGTTACAACCACTTTTCACAAAGGATGCTACACCGTCTTCCGACGGATGTAGTAAGCGAATACATGCTGCACGATGACCTTCAGAATAGCCAGCACAGGAACAGCAAGGATCAAGCCAACAATCCCCGCGAGTTCTCCACCGACAAGCAACGCAAAAATAATCGCCAGCGGATGTAGGTGCAAGGATCGACCTACGACCTGAGGAGATACCACATTGCTCTCCAGCATCTGGCACAGCACATTGACGATGACCACATAGATGACCATCTTCATCGACACAGTAGAGGCCATAATGATGGCGGGAGCCGCTCCCAGAAAGGGACCCAGATAAGGAACAATGTTGAATACCGCCACCACACTCGCCAAGAGCAGTGCATAGGGCATACCTACGACCATATAGCCGATGTAAGCTAGCATTCCAACGATAATGCAGACGGCGAATTGGCCACGAATGTAGTTGCCAAGCGCTGTATCGATCTCCTTCAGCACATGGACAATCTCTTTACGATGGGCTCCAGGCAGGAACGAGACAATCGTGCGCTCGAACACATCGAAGTCCTTCAGGATATAAAATATGAGAAACGGAAGAATGAACACATTCAGTAACGCATTAATCATCCCCCCGATATTGTCCATGAACGCCGAGATGCCCGTCGTGAGCCGATCCTCCATTTGGAAGAACCACTGATTCATCCCGTCGCGAACCCCAAGTGGCAGCATACTGCCATCCAGATTGGTCATGAATCCCTGTGCATGCATCGTAATCTCTGGCAAATGCTCATTCAGCTCATCAAGCTGCTCAATGAACATCGGAATCACATTCATCAGCACCACACCAATCGAGGTGAGGAAGACAGCATAAATGAGCAGAACTGCCACGCTTCGCGGAACCTTGCGACCGCTGAGCATACTGACCACGGGATTGAGAACGTAGGATATGATCATGGCGAGGGCGAAGGGGGCTATTATTTTCTTCAGAAAGCCATAGGTTGTACGAAACAACGGAAGCAGTAGCCACAAGAAATATAAAATAACAAGCCCCAGCAGCACCATCATGCCATACCGAAACCATTTATTTTTCAGGTAAGATTCCAATCCCCTTGTCCACCTCTTTCGGACTTGCTCTGTCGATGACAGTATATGCGGGAAGAGGAGGCTTTAACCCTGATTAAGGGAGCTCGCATCTAAATTAGTTCAAGCTGTATTCTTTCAATTAGCTTTTCCGTGTGCGGAAATCTTCCAATCCCCGTTGTGCCATTTGCCATCGAACCACGTTCAGGCTCCAGGAGCAGATACCCCCGCTTTTGAAGTCTGTGAATGTTCTCTTGTACGATTTCGGTGCCATACATAGAGGAGTTCATGGAAGGAATGATCAATATCTTATTGTGAAACGCTAAAATTGACGTACTGAGCAGATCATCTGCGATGCCATTAGCTGCCTTGCTAATCATATTGGCAGTTGCTGGCGCAATAATCAGAAGATCACTTCGTGCCGCAAGGTCCAAATGCTGAAAGCTACTCTCCTGCTTAGCTTCAAACATGTCTATTGAGACTGGATTTCGTGAGATGCTCTGGAAAGTTAAAGGTGTAACAAACCTGGTAGCATTAGCAGTCATTATCACATGGACCTCTGCTCCACAATATTTCAATCTACTAACCAGCTCTACAGTCTTATATGCAGCAATTCCTCCACACACCCCACATAAAATAACCTTTCCCTTAAGCATATCATTCACCTTATTTCATTGAGAGATATATAAGAAAATGTTGTTGGTAATATAGCTCACAGTATAAACCTGATGATCGCCTCTAACCAGCGAGAATATCGGAGAAAATTGGCTTTTGAAGTCGAATAGTTCGACACTTTTGTGAACGTAATCACAAATTCATGTAAAAGACCGCTCTCGACGAAAAAATCGAGAGCGGTCACATACAGACATCATATTTAATTTGCAGTCACGAATAACAATTCAGCATCCGTTTAAGACGATGCATGTGCTTCCGGGAATTGCTGTGCGATCTCTTCGCCAAAGAACAGATCGTCCAGCGAACTGAGCGTTCCGTCTTCCTCTACCTGATACACGGACATCTTCTCGCCGTTGACAGTCAGCTCAATGTAGCACCCCCAGCAGTAAAACTGATGAGATCCGATTTTACCGATATCCCTCGAATTACAATTTGGACATCTCATGTATACTCACCCTATCCATTAACAGAATGTGTCGCTTTTAATCCAGGCGCTCTTCACTGAGGGGAGGGACCATAACGGCATGCTTACCGATGGACATCTCTTCAGTGACAGGCAACCATTTTCTTCCTTCAATTACATCAGTTACAAAGCCGTCGCTGATTTCCAGCCTTCTTATTGTATTGCCCATTTTCTGGTCAAAATAAACATCTGTAATTTGGCCCAGCAAGGAGCCTTGCTCTGTCAGCACCGACAGGGATCTCAGCTTGCTGCTGCCATTCAGGAATGTATGCTGTATATGGTCGGCTTCCAGCTTGCGGATGGCCTGTTGATTACGGATCATTACGGCATCCTCACCGCAGGCAACAATATCGTCCCAATGAACGACCTTTAGATGTGTGGTGAATAGGCCCTTGTCTTCAAGCTCGATCCCCTCGATCTTCCAGTCTGCTGTCAGCAGGAAGTCGTGGATCGTACCTATGCGACTGCCGCTCTCTAGATCGAATACGGCTAGTCCAATCATTTCTTGAAGCTTCATAATATACAGGGCCTCCTCATCCCTAATGCCTATTACGCAGCCGAGTCAGAATGGTTGCAATTTTTTCGGCTGTGTACTCGATTTCCTCCATAGTATTACCCAACCCAAAGCTAAAACGAATCGCTGATTTCAATACTTCTTCAGGAAGCTGCATCGCCTCCAGCACATGGGATACCTCAAGTGATCCTGAGGTACAAGCCGACCCACTTGCTGCGGCAATCCCCTCCATGTCCAAATTCATTAGTAGTGTCTCCGTGCTATACCCCGGGAAGCTGATATTTACGATATGAGGTAAGCAATATTCCTGATTACCATTCACAACGAAAGCTCCCTGGCCCAAACGTTCCTCCAATCGATTCAAGAACGTCTGGCGCAAATACAGATCATGCTCCCTACGTAGAGTGAGGCCCTCGGATGCCAGTCGGGCTGCAGCTGCAAAGCCTGCGATTCCTGCCATATTCTCAGTACCTGCTCGTCTCTTCTTCTCCTGCAGCCCCCCATAGGACTGCGGTTGAAGTGAGACACCACGCCGGATGTACAGAGCTCCCATTCCCTGCGGGCCATTGATCTTGTGTGCAGATACACTGAGTAGGTCAACAGGCAGCTCGTGACAACGAATCTGTACTGCTCCGAAGGCTTGTACAGCATCTACGTGCAGTAGAATCCCTCTGGAGCGGGCCAGCTCTCCTGCCTCCACAATCGGCTGAAGTGTTCCTGTCTCGTTGTTCCCATACATCATGGTAATCAAGAAGGTATCTGGGCGAATTGCTGCTTCTAGATCTGAGATACGTATACGTCCCGTGTGATCCACAGGCAGATAAGTCACCTCGTAGCCCTTCCGCTCCAATTCCTCGCAGCTATGTAGCACAGCGTGATGCTCGATGGATGTTGTAATGATATGGCCAGACTTTTGATTCTGGGCCTCAGCTGCCCCAAATATAGCCAGGTTATCACTCTCAGTGCCTCCGCCAGTAAATACCAATTCCTCTGGCATGCACCCCAAAGAAGCCGCAACGACATCCCGTGCATCACCTACTGTACGCTTGGCTGACCGCCCAAAAGCATGAATGCTGGAGGGATTGCCAAATTGGCCGGTCATGATTCCCATCATGGTCTGCGCTACCTCTGGATGCATCGGGGTCGATGCGGCATGGTCCAAATAAATACGCTTCATTATATATGCCACCCCGTTATAAATTCAGTTATTTGAAGGAAGCTGCAATGATATGCATGCACTCCGACTGGAATTGTAATCCATTCTGTGCCTTCACTATATAAGCAACTATGAAAAAAAGCAAGAAAATATCCTGTAATAATTACAATAACCGGGCAGGAATTCATAGTGAATCCTGCCCGGCTTAATGTATGCTATTACAGCCCTGTTAGATCATCCAATCTGATGAGATTGAAATCCCTGCTCGATATGGTACTTGACGCTGAAGGAGAGACCAGCAGCATTGGAATAATACATACTTGCTGCTCCTGCTCCCATTCAAGCTCGCGCAGCTTCAGGTGAGAGGCAAATTGAGCAGTTGTGTAAGGCTCTTCTTCGAGATATTCATCAAGCCAATGCTCATTCCAGATGTCCAGTAGCTCAACAGCTAATGATTGACGCGCTTGCTCATCCAACGTGTTCAGATTGTCCAGCAGCTGCTCCACAGCTGGAAGCATAGACTCCGCTTCTCCCTTATCTTCTGCATGGAGCAAGATATGTATACGATTGCCCTGCCACTCAGTATCACCAGTATAAGATGACTCTTCGGCACTGCAAGATCGAGTTAGTTCTGAAGTTAAAGTTTATCAGTCAGTTGAGATACGTCATTGTTAAAATATGTCCCTGTATATTCTATAATCTGAACCGTAATCTCAAATTCACTCTCAAACTCAAGCAGAAAAAAGCTGATCAAGTTTGACCAGCTTTGTTGAATCAGAGCATGATAGTTAAAACATTAAAGTCGTCCAGACCTAATAGTTGTGCAGACTCAATTACTTCTTCGCCATATATTTGCGAATATCGAAAGCAACCGCGGCTACAATAATGAGTCCTTTGATAATCAACTGCCAGTATGGACTGACGCCGATAAAGGTCAAGCCGTAGTTAATGACGCCAAAGATCAGCACCCCGGCCATTACACCAGGTACAGTACCGATACCGCCCGCAGTCGATACGCCGCCCACCACACAGGCCGCGATCGCATCAAGCTCATACATGTTACCATAGTTGTTGGTAGCCCCTCCCGTACGAGCAGCCTCCAGCACTCCACCCAGTCCATACAATGCACCAGCAATGGCATAGAGTGCGATCAGATTGCGGGCAACGTGAATACCGGATACATGGGCAGCCTGAATATTGCCGCCGATGGCATACATATTCTTGCCAAGTCTTGTCTTGTTAAAAATTACCCAGCATATCACGGCTACAGCAATCGCAATGAGCACAATGTATGGAATGGAGTAGCCCCCGCCCAGATCAATATAGCCTGAGCCTATCGTTGTAAAGTCAGGTCTTAACCCACCAATCGGCTGGGACTGGTTGGGCTCCATGTCAAAATAGATGGAGTTCAGACCATATACGGCTACCATAGTTCCCAGAGTGGCTATGAAAGGTGGAACATTTAATTTTGCAACAATAATTCCGTTGACCAGGCCTACGAGCAGTCCTGCAATAATCCCGATCACAATCGGTAACCCTACCCATAGCTGGGGAAGATCAGGGAAGAAACGATTGGCATAGGTATCTATCTGGAGCATGGAGGCCGAGATAACTGCGGTCAGCCCTACGACCCGACCGGCAGACAGGTCTACCCCACCTGTGACCAGAATAAAAGCGGCACCAAGTGCAATAATGGCTCTAGTAGAAGACTGCTGTAGAATATCTCGTAATGTAGAAAAGGCCAAAAAATTGGGGTCTGCAATGGCAATCCCGATTACCAACAGGATCAACACCATAAAGATGGCGCGCTGCATCATATATTGCCGCACCTGTGTCATCACACGTGTATTCATTTCTATTCCTCCCGCTAAGCTTAAGCCATGCGCTGCTGCGCCGCCAGCCGCATGATATGCTGCTCCGTAGCCTCGGCGCCTTCCACAATTCCTGTGAGCCTGCCCTCACTCATAACCATGATGCGATCCGACATCCCCAGCAGCTCAGGCATTTCGGAGCTGATCATGATGATACTTTTGCCCTGACGGGCCAGCTCTGTAATGATGGTATAAATCTCGAACTTCGCCCCGACATCAATGCCACGAGTGGGTTCATCCAGCAGCAATATATCTGGATCGGTAAGCAGCCAACGGGCCAGCAGCACCTTTTGCTGATTGCCACCAGACAGGTTGCGAATTAATGTATTCACCGATGGTGTCTTCGTGCGAAGCTTCTGCGTCTGCTCGGCTGCCTCCTCTCGTCCTCTCCTCTCGTTCAACAGGCCCAGGCGATTCCTGTAGCGTCCAAGATTCGCAATAATCGTATTCTCATAGACCGATAGCACTGGAAAAATCCCTGTTACCCGACGTTCCTCCGTCAGAAGCGCCATATTATGCCGCTTGGCGGCAGCAGGTGAAGAGATCCTCGCTACACGACCATTGATGTGGATCTTGCCAGCAGCCAGCGCCCGCAATCCGAACAAGGCTTCGATCAGTTCTGTTCGCTGTGCGCCTACCAGCCCTCCGACGCCTAGAATCTCTCCCTTACGGAGCTCAAAGGACACATCCCGAAAAGAGTTCGGCTGCATAGCCGTCAGCCCTTCCGCTTTCATTATGACTTCACCAGGCACATGCGTCTTTTCTGGAAAACGCTCATTCAGATCACGGCCCACCATACGTGTAATGATCAGGTCTGTCGTAAGCTCGGCTGCAGCCCAGGTTCCAACCAATGCGCCATCCCGCATGATCGTCACCTCATCGGAGATCGTCAGTATCTCCTCCATTTTGTGGGAGATGTAGATAATGGATACCCCGCGACTGCGAAGCTCCCGGATGATGGTGAACAGCTGCTCCACTTCTTTACCTGTTAATGAAGAGGTCGGTTCGTCCATGACGATGACCTTGGAGCGGAAGGATACGGCCTTCGCGATCTCAATCGACTGGATTTTGGACACGGAGAGCGTTCTCGTAAGCGCCTTGGGGTCGATGTCCAAGCCCAAATCTGCGAACAGCCCCTTTGTATCCTCAGCCATCCGCTTCTCATCCACCAGCTTGAACGGACCTATACCCATCATAGGAAAGCGCCCGAGCCATATATTCTCCATCACTGGACGATGGGGTACGGGATGCAGCTCCTGATGAATCATGGATATGCCCTGCGCCAGCGCTGTACTAGAATTCGGAATGTCCACCACTTGCCCATTTAGCTTGATCTCGCCTTCATCCGGTCGATAGATCCCGAACAGGCATTTCATCAACGTGGACTTTCCCGCACCGTTCTCACCCATAAGAGCATGTACGGTTCCTGGTCGGACCTTCAGCGTAACCTGACTCAGCGCCTGCACACCGGGAAAAGCCTTGGAGATGCCGTTCATCTCCAGCAAATACGGTGATTCCATATTGTGTATCTCCCCTTCCGCTTCCCTTGCGGAGAAGGGTGCCGTGACTTCACGGCTCCCCCTCTCTTCGCGGTTATTGGGCGTCTGCGATATTGTCCTTGGTTATTTTCTTATAGGCGATCCATACGTACTTCCCATCCGTAATATCGAAGCCAGTGTTGTCCTTCGTAGGCGTCTCGCCCTTAGCCAGAGCCTCAGCAATAGCTACCGTAGCTGCCCCTTGATTCTTGGCATCGTTAAGCACCGTACCGAGCATCGTACCGTCCTGCAAAGCCTGAATAGCTGGTGCAGTGGCATCCACACCTACGACAGGAATGCTCTTGTCACCCTGGAAATATCCAGCTGCCTTCAGCGCCTCAATAGCCCCCAGAGCCATGTCGTCATTGTTCGCGAGTACGGCTTCAATCTTGTCACCGTGTGAGGCCAGGAATGCCTGCATTTTCTCCTGCCCTTTGACGCGGTCCCACATCGCGGTATCTACAGCCAATGCTTCGACTTCAATTCCTGCATCCTCGATCGCCTGCACGGAATATTTGGTGCGTAGCTCCGCATCCTGATGACCTGGCTCGCCCTTCAGCATGACATATTGAAGCTTGCCGTCCCCATTCTTGTCAGCCTCAGGATGTGCCTTCCAGTAGTCGACGATTAGTTGGCCGGAAATGGTACCGGATTCCTCAGCTTTTGCTCCAACATAATAGACCTTATCCCATTTGTTCATATCCTCAGCTACCGGCTCCCGGTTCAGGAACACGACAGGCACGTTAGCTGCCTTGGCCTTGTCAATAATAACCCCGGCTGCTGTGCGATCCACAGGATTCACGGCCATGGCATTGTACTTTTTAGAAATAAACAAATCGACCTTCTCGTTCTGGGTCGGCTGGGCATTCTGGCTATCGACAATATCCAGCTCAGCCTTGCTCTCAGCAGCAGCCTTCATCGCATTTCGGACTCCAGTCATGAACGTATCGTCGAATTTATAGATGGCTACCCCGACTTTGGGCAGTTCTGTGCCCGAGGATGTGTTTTGCGCCGCTGTATCTGTACCGCCGCTGTTCCCGGTAGTCGTACTGCCAGCACCTCCGCCGCAAGCTGCAGTAACCAGCATCAATCCTGTCATCGCAAGCATGGTCCATGTTTTCTTCATGTATAATGACCTCCCCTGATTCATTCGGCAATGCCGATGTCTTTATTATGAAAGGGTTTTCAGTATTTTCGAATACAATATCTTCATCTGTTATATAAAAATCTTCATTTATTGGTGGACCTGTCATTGAACAAAGGGAAATAACAGCTTCTGGTTATCCATCCAGAACATATTCTCGGTGCTGACCACTCTCGTCTCCAGCGTAATCTGTGGCTGTACCTGCTCACCATTCAGATACGCTGTCGCTTGTTGAACGCCAAGATAGCCTGCACTGAAGCCATTGTGAACGACCAGACGGCGTATAATTCCCTCCTGTAGTTGCTCCAGTTGCTCACGTTCACTCCCGAACCCTACGATCGGAATGCCGTTGTGGGAACTGCATTGCTCGGCAGCACTCCGTGCAGCAATAATGCTCGCCGACTCATCCAGAGCGATCATCCCAATGGACCTAGCAGGCTCTGCTGGTGAATTCGCATTCGTCTGTTGATCCGGCTTGGCGCATTGAGCATGAAGCCATTGCTCAATATGCAGCTGGCACGACGCCTCATCCTGACAAGCCAACTGAGACTCGACTTGCAGCTGTGGATACTGCTGCTGGAGGATCTCCCGTACTCCTTGTTCACGCTCAGCGAGAGCATAGCTATCTATACTCAAGCCCGGATAAGTGTTTTGACCTGCATTTTGACCTGCATTTTGACCTGCATTTTGACCTGCGTCATGATCTGTTTTCTGATCTGTAATTTGATTTGCGTCTCGATCTGTATTCCGGCCTGTATTCTGATTCGTTTGTTGAGTCATTTGCTTAGGATTGGTTTGATCCGCGACCCGAGCCGTATCCTGAGTAATGCCAAGTAACAGCACCCTTCCCCTACCCTCTAGCAGCTCCCCCATGGCTTGCCCAGCCTGACGACCAGCTGCATGATGATCCATCGAAATACTGCTGGTAACTCCTTGCACATGTTGAGCATTCAGTGATATAACCGGAATCGTCTTGCCCTTCTGTCCTGTAATGGCAGCTACCTCGCGAATGGCTTGCTCCAATCCACGATCGCTTTCCGGATTCAAAATGATTGCCGTGGCACCCAACTCCAGAGCATGGGCCACTGCTGCAGCTTGAGCCGATTGCTCATCAACTTTGGCTTGTGAGTGGGCAGCATCGAATGCAATGATGGGCTTCGTATAGAGTGTTGTCGTGGCACTATCGGAATTAGCAGTTTCCTTCGTATTGCTGGCCTCTACCATCGCACCATGTTCTTGTGAAGAGTCCCTTGCGGCCGTGGTCATTTCCACCGTAATCAGCTCTGCCCCCAGCTCCCTGGCAGCAGATTCGGCTCCGAACTGTACCGCATCGGATACACTTTTACTCCCTGCCGGGGTAATGAGTGCAATACGATAGACATGTGGCTCAGCATCGCTAGATGAATAGCTACAGCTAGTCAGCAGCAGACCCAACATAATGAATAATGGCACCCGTACCCAATTGAACCTGAGCCTACTATCTACATTTCCTCTCGTTGTACAATCGTTTTCGCGACGGATGATCCCTTTCATTGAGAATGCTCCTCTCCTACGTCGTGGACGGGTCTGACGGGGAGTCGGATGGTCACGACTGTCCCTTCCTCCAATTCGCTGTCAAATGTCAAGCCGTAACCTTCGCCATACACCAGGCGAATCCGATCATGAACATTCCGAACCGCCACACCTGAACCGGCTCCGCTCTTAACCACAGGCTTACCGGTGAATAACCGCTTCATTTGCTCCTCAGACATACCCATGCCATTATCACTAACCTCGATATATAGCAATTGCTCATTGGTGTACGTACGTATTTGGATGAAGCCCTCATCGCCCAATCCCTCAATACCGTGTACAATCGCGTTCTCTACCAATGGTTGTAGAATCAGCTTCAGTGTGGTGCAATCCAATGTCTGCTCCTCGGCATCTATGTGGAATTGGAACTTCTGCTTGAAGCGCATCTGCTGAATCGTCAAATAATGATAGACATGCTCCAGCTCTTCGCGAACGGTAATGATAGTACGTCCTTGGCTTAAGCTTAGGCGGAAGAGCTTGGAAAGCGAGGTAATCATCGTGATTACTTCCTCGTTACGACTCATGCCAACCATCCGTACGACCGAATTCAGCGTATTGTACAAAAAATGGGGGTTAATCTGTGCCTGTAATGCTGCCAGCTCCAATTGGCGCTTCTGCTCCTGCTCCCGAATAATCTCATCCATCAGCGTCCGAATCTGACTGACCATAAGATTGAAACGTCTGGACAGCTGCTGCACCTCCAGCGGTCCCGTCATCGGCAGCTCTACATTGAAGTCTCCCTGCTCTACGGTCTTCATCCGGCGTTCCATTCGACGGATCGGCCTCGTTAACGTCGTGGATAGCAATATCGAAATGATAATGACCAGCACCAGAACCACGACCAACATGCGCAACAAATAAGCTGTTACCTCGTGACGGGTCGTCATGATCTCCTCCTTGTAGGCGACCCCAACAATTTTCCAGCCGATATTGGCGACGGATTTGACAGCATTCAAGCGCTGCTGCCCTTCCGCTGTATCCTCATAAGTGCCCGTCGCAACCAGCGCTTGCTCGATATTTTCCCGCTTCAGCCCCATGTACATAAGCTGCTGCTGCGGATGATAGACGATATTGCCTGCACTCTCATCAATAATGTACACGTAGCCACGCTGACCTAGGCTTACACGACGACTGAGCTCGTCGATCTGCTTGAAGTTGATATCTACCAGTAAAATCACCTGCTCATCCTGACCATTTCGCCGGACGGTTATGCCTTTGCTCATCGAGACTACCCACGGATATGAGCCTGCGTACATATTCTGAATATGCGGCAGCGAGAAGCTCAAGTGATCAGGCACACGCAACGCGGACTGGAACCAGCCCTGTTGGGTAATATGCGCACTGCTTCTCAATTCGGCAGCTGGTCGATTTTTGAGCAATCCTCCCTCCTGATCCAGCAGGGTGATTGATATGATATCCTCACGACTACTTAAGAGGGTATCCAGTTGCTTATCTACCTGTTGCCCCTGCCAGTCACCGTCCGCCAGCATATGCTCCTCAATCGCACGATACACGTGGGACATGCCCCGGACGTAGTCCTCCAGATTGTAGCTGACCTGGTCTACTATCTGCCGGGTTGCAAGCTCTGCGCTGCGCTCGGCAGCTCGCGTGAACTGGTTATACAGCAGCATCGACGTTACAGTTAGCACGATGACCATGAATGCGGAGAACGATCTCGTAATAATCGTACCGATGCTTTTCGCACCTATGAATTGTACCGGATCGGAGAATCGGCGGTTGATAGATCGCAGTAGCAATGCCCCTCTGTCTCCTAACCAGCGCTTCATATATGACGCTCCTCGCCTTCCGCCCGTTCTGCCTGCTTGCGGTATTCCTTGGGGGAGACGCCAACTTGCTTTTTGAAGCAAAAGCTAAAATAATTCGGCTCCGCAAAGCCCACCTCCGCCGCAATCTCGAAGGACTTCAGCTCCGTCGAGCGGAGCAGGCGCTTCGCCTCCTCCATCCGTAGCTGCATCAAATATTGCAGGAAGGTCAGCTGAACTTCTTTCTTGAAAATGCTGCAAAAGTACCCCTGACTGATATGGAGATGGCTGCATACCTTTTGAATGGACAATTCCGGGTCTCTGTAATGCGCCTTGGTGTACTGCAAAGCCTGGTCGATCATATCCCGGTAAGCATGCTGGCGACCGGAGGCGATCCGCCTCTGCACCAACTGACAGATATCGCGCAGTCTGCGCTTGGCCTCCTCCAATCCAGCCAGCTTGAGCAGCTCTGCGTAGACCTGGAAACCTGCCCCGAACAATTCCTCCAGCTCCTCACCCGAGGACAGGGTGGCTTTCCATACGGTCGTAACAACTTCAATGAGATAAAGCTGTATATCATGGCTACCATGCTGGCGGGTTACTTCGGCGAAGATCGTATCCAGAGCCTCTTCCAGCTCGTCCTCGGTGCCTGCCTTCAGGCAGCGGGTCAGCATTTGCTGCTTCAGTTCATCGAACCGCAGCTGCCCGCCTGCTCGTCGCTCGACCTCATCAATGTAGATCAGTCGATCGGTACCAGGTACCAGACGATAATCCAGGGCCAGCATCGCATCCGTATAAGAATGCGTCAGCAGACCCAGGGAATCGACGAGCGAGCCTGCACCAATCGTAACTGCCAGCCGTAAATAATGATTCATGCTGCGCAGCACACGATCAAGCGCTTCCTGACGCTCCAGCTCACGCTCATTAAGGCCGTCCCGATCAATGAACAGCAATACGATCATATCCTGATGCCAGAATACATAGCCTGCACCGAATTCATTCCACACCTCACTCGCAATATTCAGGGCAGCGAATTGCTTAAGCTCTGCATCCTTCCATAGCACGATAGCTGTATCGTCGGCTTCCTCTCCCGTTTGTCCAGACCTCCTATCCGTCTCGTTCTTATGTAATGTCAATACAGAAATGCTGTATCTGAAGCCTGTGAGGTCAAGGTCCAGTTGCCTTGCTTTATCGTGTACGTAGTCCTCTGATCGCTGTCTATATAACAAGGAGGCCAGAAAATTTGATTGTAGCAGTGGAAGGCTATTGTGATAGTACTCTTTCAGCTTTCGTAAATTCTCCCTTTCTGCTACATCCGCAGCCATCTGTGAACGTAGACGAGTCAATAGTTCCGTCAGATGTCCTGCTGAGAAAGGCTTCAGCAGATATTCGTCTACGCTAAGGGATACTGCTTGCCGGGCATAATCAAATTCATCGTATCCCGTCAATATGACTAGCTTAATGAGTGGATTGTGCCTACGCAGCTCGTGGGCCAACTCCAGACCGTTCATGAAGGGCATGCTGATATCCGTAATTACAATATCGGGTTCCACCCGCTCTGCTAGCTCCAAGGCTTCCCTTCCATTCTCGGCAAGTCCCACAATTCGAAGGCCCAATGCCTCCCAATCAATCTCCAGCACAAGTCCTTCTCTTACATCCTCTTCGTCATCTACCAGCAATACCCGATACATGGGGATATGCCTCCCTTACCTCTAAAATGAATGAGCAGCGCCTGCTCCAAAATCATATGTGTGAAGTGCCCGGACATTACTATACAATAGATTCGAAATATTGTAACCGCTTACCTTTTTTTTGTTCTATAAGCCCCTTTGTCAATAAATGATAGTCTCTGCCTCGGATCTATATTATGATAGTGGATAAATAATAGCGCTTACATTCCTGTGATTCACAGTAGATGGGGGTTCGGAGTCAATGAATTGGACGAAATCCAAATATGTTCGGACACTTATGATGTTCGGATTGCTTCTGGGAACAGTGCCGCTTGTTCTGCTTGGAATACTGTCCACGCTGAAGGCAAATGGCATTATTGAACAAAAGGTCAATGAAGGTACTATGCAGACGCTCACACAGACACAACTGAAGGTCGAGCAGATTATTCAGATGATTGACAACTCCATCACACAATTTTCCAATACTACAGTCATCAATCAATCCTTCCATCGGGATCTGGGGGTGATGGATTACCTTGCCATCGAACAGATGAAGGAGGGTCTATATCGGCTGCAGACCTATGATCTAGGGATAAGCGATGTGTATCTGGTAAATCAGCAGCACGGATGGCTCATCTCTAACAATGGCTTCAGTTCCGTGAACAAGGAGCCTCTTGTACAACAACTGCTGGA
This sequence comes from Paenibacillus massiliensis 2301065 = DSM 16942, assembly GCF_000377505.1. Taxonomy (GTDB): domain Bacteria; phylum Bacillota; class Bacilli; order Paenibacillales; family Paenibacillaceae; genus Paenibacillus; species Paenibacillus massiliensis. The sequence continues at coordinate 114,004 of NZ_KB898188.1, forward strand.
GCAGAACGACCCCTCCCTATTAACACAATGGATTACTGAATTCCATGGAGATCAGACCGAACGGATTTATCTGATGAAAAAGCTACCAATTAATACTCTGAAGAACCCCACGGGTCTCATCATCGCAGAGATCCCCGTGGCAAGACTGCAAAAGCTGCTCCCTCCAGCTAAAGGCGAAGCAGTCTCGTTAATTCTTGATGCGTATAATACACCATTGGCTTCCGTAGGCACTTTAGCGTATCCGCCCGACTGGTTCACAGATTATGTCAGCCATCAAGCAAGCGTGTATCCAGACACGAATACGTTAAGACTCGATATGGACGGCGTTAAGACCAGTATTACGTACCGTAAATCCGCATACAACGGATGGACCTACGTCTCCCTCGTATCGATTGAAGAAATGACCAAGGATGCCAAATCCATAAGCTGGTATACACTATCTCTCTCTACCGTGATGCTGCTAATTGTCTTCTTGCTAGCCATATTCGGCTCAAGACGCATGTACATTCCCATTCGCAACATTATGGATTCTGTATTCGTTGGTACTGCGACTCCTAAGCTGACTCCGGCGAGCGATGAGTTCAAGCTTATCACTGACCATATTCATTCTCTACATTCCACACATTCGGAGCTACGCGCCCGGATCGTTGGTCAGACTGGACAGCTGAGAGCTTTTTTTGTCCGCAAGCTGCTGCTTGGAGAGATCAAACAACGGGAGGTTACAGAACGCTTGGATCAGCTTGGTTACAGCTTCAGAGAGGGCTTCTTCTGTGTGCTGACTGTTCGGATCGACTCTCTTGAAGAAAGTCGCTATGAAGAGCAGGATAAGGACTTGTTGATGTTCGCAATTAATAACATTGTGAATGATCTTCTAGGAGACTCCCATCAACTTCCCCCAGTTGTGATGAGGGAGCACCAGACTACGATATTGCATAATCCGCATCATCTGGGGGAAATTTCCGATGTGGAGGCAACGAATACCATTTATCATTGGGGAGAAATCATTCAGTCTACGGTAGCGAAGATCTTGCATTTGAATGTCAGTATCGGCATCAGTCGGACATACCAAGGGTTAGAGCATTCTGGCGAGGCCTATCTGGAAAGCCTGGAAGCCTTGCATTACAGGATTAGACTCGGAGAATCCTCCGTGCTGTATTTAGACGATGTACTGCCGAATCATAAAATTCGAGCTTCCTACCCAGAATGGCTGGAAAAACAGCTCTTTGATGCCATCAAGGCCTCAGACACCGATAATTCCCGCCTGCTTTTGAAGGAACTTCTACAACTCTTGCTTAAGGACAATCAGCGTCATCAAGACTTTCAACTGGTCCTGTACAGGCTGCTCATTGATATCATCAGGGAGTTCATTCAGGACCGTGAGTCAGACTCTCCAATCGTACTGGGTGAACGGCATTTGTTCGATGAAATATCACATTTGCGCACCGTAGTAGAAATGGAAGACTGGTTCATGTTCGCATTGGTCCATCCGATTATCAACCACATGAGCTCGGCGCTGGACTCACGCAATACCAACATCTCGGATCGAATGCTAGAAATAATACACAGCGAATTCGAACAGGAGCTGAGTCTTGAGGTCTGTGCATCCAGGCTCAATTATCATCCGAATTATCTCAAGACCGTATTCCGTAAGGAGACGGGAGTGAGTTTTAGTGAATACGTATCCCGCTACAGACTCAATAAAGCCAAAGAATGGCTATGCAACACGGAGATGAAGGTCGGAGAAATTGCCGAACGACTCAGATACCAGAATTCGCAAAATTTCATTCGTTACTTTCGCAAAATGGAGGATATCACGCCTGGTGAATATCGCAAAAAGATACGTATGGGCGAATATCAAAGCTAGTAGACCCCCGAGCTCTGTTCTCCTCCCTCCTCTGCTTTTCTTGTCTCTGCTCTCCGCTGCATCATAATCCACAACACCGAAGGTGTGGCTGCCTTCGGTGTTTGTGGTGTTTGTGTTTGTGGTGTTTGTCGCGCTCCTCACGAGTCTAGTCGCAATCATCATTGGATCTATCTATACGGTTGGCCCCCAATCTCACTGGTAATATGCCATGAGGATTGTTCTTCAGGGGCAAGTTGACAAGTCTTCCCTCATGATTATAGATGTTGCTCCAATCAGCGTATATCGTTAGTGCGTAAGATGCATGTACAAGTCAACAGGAGGGGAAGGGCACAATGAATGAAGCATATTCACAGATTCTTCGAGTGAACGAGTATTATACCTTGAGTGGAATGGAACTGCAGGTACTGGAGCAGGGGAGTAAATACATAGGCGGAATCATGGACGAGCATACGGGCATTCCGCGGCCAAATCACGGTAGCTCAGCCAGCACACTGGCAACATACGCTGCCTCGATTGTAAATCCCGCATCATCATATTATCATCACATCGAACTGCTGGAGAGACTTAAGCTGTTGGCCCAATTCATGCTGAACAGACAGCATGAGGACGGCACGATCTCACTGGGCTCCACCAATTATCATTCCCCACCAGATACGGGCTTCGTTATCAATGGGCTGGCGCAAGTCGTCAAGCTGCTGGAGCAGGATGGATGGGAGATGCTGATGCCTGTACGTGACCAACTGCTTCAATTCATGGAGCGAGCGATGCCTGCCATGTTGACTGGCGGTTGTCACACACCGAATCACCGCTGGGTGCTGGCCTCCGCACTTGCTCAGCTCTACGACAGATTCGGTTATTCTGCTCTGCTGGAGCGCGCGCAATCATGGCTTGCCGAGGGCCTTGATATTACCCACGACGGGGAATGGACAGAGCGCAGTAACGGTATTTACAATGCGGTAAGTGATATCTCCCTGTATCACGCTGCTATCCTCCTGGAGCGTCCCGAGCTGCTAGAAGCGGTCAGAAAGAACCTGCGGATGATGCAATATCTTGTGTACCCATCCGGGGAGGTCATTACAGACTATTCCGGTCGTCAGGATTTCGGAGTGACCAGCGATCTCTCATCCTACTACCCGATCTGCGCATTAATGGCCGTCACGGATCAGGACCCCCACTTTGCAGCCATGTCTGATCTTGCAGCCTCCTGCATATCTGACCCTGGAAGTGTGAACAACCACTACATGCTTACCCGATTATTGCATCCAGAGCTGGATCTGGTTGGAATGGTACGCAAGCCGCTCCCAGATAGCTATCATGTTGTGCTGAACCAACAATACCCGCTGGCAACCAACCTAGCCAGAGCCAGTACAACAGGGTACAATTCTATCCTGCACAGCTCCGATCATCCCGCCTTCGGCGCACCAGTTGTCCGTATTCGCGAAGGTCAGACGAGTATTACGATCATGTCACACACCCCCTCTTTTCTTGCCTTGCGGCATGGTCAGGCTCGCCTGCTTGGTATGAAGCTGACCACGGCTTTTACGCCAGGAATCGTCATGTTTGATGAATTCACACCGACGGAGGGCGGATATATTTTACGTAAGGTGATGGAAAAGGGGTACAACGGGCCTATACCTAGCGAGCTGCTGCCTTTGACAACCGATTATGGGAAAGAAACAAGTCCCTGGAGTCTGCTCCCCCACCAGCATCGGCCCCTTACCCATCTGCAACGGCATTGGCTGCAGGCCAATGTACAAGTTGAGGCCAATGGCTGGTCCATCAGGCTGCAGTCCAGCGAGGAGGAGGACTTGTTCACCCAATTCACTCTGATCTTTGGGGAAGAGGGTGAGCTATCGGGTGAGTGTATAGAAGAGTTTCAACAGGATCAGTTCTTCTGGAAGGAGGGTACCGCTCTGTATACCCATGGAAAAGATCAGATCCGTATCTCTTCTGGTGCCTTCGAGCATCGACTGACGGTCCTGCGCAATGATATACAACCCTCTCGTGGCAAGCTACTAGTCATGAATCTGCTTACTCCGGTGGATATCACCTTGCATTTGGAATTGCTGTCTACCCATTGATCTGTTCGTTGTATTGGCTGCCACCATTAAGATTACAGGGATTCGATATCTGATATGCCTGAACTGCCCTGATGATTATTCCGCAGGCTATAGAGATTATGCAATGTCTGGAGACCTCTCCTTCTGCCGGAGAGATTATAGACCGTTAGAGCGAACAAGCGCTAAGCTAAAAATGTAAGCGCAATCAACTGCTTGTGTCCGTAATGCAGCCATGAATAAGGGAGGGACTATGCTTTGAATAACCTAAGTACCGCGAACAGGTTCGGGAGAACCGCGGCACATTCATCATCTTCTCGTGGCAGTCTGCTACGCAGATTAATTAAGAATAGGTATCTGTATCTCATGCTGCTGCCTGGATTAGTCTATTTTATCGTGTACAAATACATTCCGATGTGGGGTGTCGTGATTGCATTTCAGGATTATCATCCTTACCTCGGTATTTCGGGGAGCCAGTGGGTAGGCTTTAAGCATTTCCAGCATTTTTTCTCAGATCCGAGCTTTCTTCAGCTATTTCGCAACACATTAATATTGGCTATCTATAATCTGGTATTCTTTTTCCCACTACCGATTGTGATCTCGCTGCTTCTGAACGAGCTAAGGCGGGAAAAATTCAAACGATTCGTGCAGACCATGGTTTATATTCCTCACTTCGTATCCTGGGTTGTAGTCGCTGGAATAACCTATACGTTCTTTACGACCCAGGGAGGGATTGTAAATGAACTCTTGGTGTTGATGGGCTTCGGTAAAGTGAATTTTCTACTTGAAGAGGGCTGGTTTCGCACCTTAATTACCTCACAGGTCATGTGGAAAGAGACTGGTTGGGGGACGATCATTTTTCTGGCAGCACTGTCCGGCGTCGATCCCCAGCAGTATGAGGCTTCCGTGATCGACGGTGCGAACCGCTGGCGACAGATGTGGCACATTACACTTCCCGCCTTGCGCAGTACGATTATCATTTTGCTAATCTTGAGACTTGGTCACGTGATGGACAGTGGCTTCGAGCAAATATTCCTAATGCTCAATTCAATGAATCGAGGGGTTGGCGAAGTATTCGACACTTATGTGTACACGCTCGGCATCTCACAGGGACAGTTTAGCTTCAGCACTGCTGTAGGAATTTTCAAATCCGTCATCGGTCTTATGATGGTTATCGGAGCGAACCGCTTAGCCAAAAAATTCGGTGAGGAAGGCGTGTACTAGACGCTGAGGAGGTGATTTTAGGTGCGTAAATACAGCAGCTTTTGGGGCCAAGTATTTGATATCTCCAACGTTCTGCTTTTGACCATGCTGTCACTGATCTGCATTCTACCGTTCATCTATATTCTGGCAGGATCTTTTTCGAGCTCGGAGGCAATGCTTCGCACAGGTTTCATACTGTTTCCAACGGATTTCTCACTCGACGGATACAGGTATATATTTTCATCTGGCACCATTCTGAAGAGTCTCTGGGTGTCCGTATACATCACTGTAATCGGCACAGCCACGAATCTATTCTTCACCTGTCTTATGGCTTATCCACTGACCCGTAAGGATCTGGATGGCAGGAACATGGTCATGCTGATGGTGCTGTTCACAATGATTTTCAGCGGGGGGATGATTCCTACTTATCTGGTGGTCAAAGCTACTGGCCTGTTGGACAGCATGTGGTCCCTGATTATTCCCGTTGCCATTAGCGCTTACAATTTGATTATTCTGAAGAACTTTTTCCAGCAGATCCCCAGTGAACTGGAGGAATCCGCCAAGATGGACGGGTGCAATGATATTGGCATACTCTTCCGCATCATTCTTCCACTCTCTGGCCCTGCACTGGCAACATTTGCACTATTCTATGCTGTTGGACACTGGAACTCTTACTTTAACGCCATCCTGTACATTAATGATAATGCCAAATGGCCGATTCAGGTCTGGTTACGCCAGATTGTCATTCTGTCAGAAGGGAGCATTGGCGATTCGGAAGCACTGGACAGTAGCTTCGTTATGCCTCCCGCTGAGGTCATCAAAATGGCTGTCATTGTAATAGCAACCGTTCCTATTCTCATTGTCTATCCGTTTTTACAAAAGCATTTCGCCAAAGGTGTTCTTCTGGGCTCCGTCAAAGGATGACCCGTCCTATAGCTTCAATACCAAAGGGAGGTTCAACATGATGAAGAGAAAACCGTTCAACAAAGCAATCCTGCCCCTGTGTATCATTCTTGCAGCGACAGGAGTCTTGACTGCCTGTGGCAGCAAGAATGAGTCAACCGCAGCCGTAGAGGATGGTACAACAAGCATATCCATTATGAATGTATTGTATGACGCGGAGCCACCCAAGCCTGATAACGAAGTGGAGCTTGCAATTGAAAAGTATACTCATACGAAGCTGGATATGACTTTTGTGCCTGTATCTGCTTATGACGATAAGGTGAATGCGACCATCGCCTCCGGTGAATTGCCCAATCTGATGGTGGTCCGCAGAGTGAAAGACCCCGGGATCGTAAATGCTATGCAATCGGGCTTATTCTGGGAAGTGGGACCCTATCTGAAGCAGTTCCCGAACCTGGCGAAGCTGGATGAGGCTGTGCTGAAGAATAGCTCCGTAGATGGAAAGATCTTCGGTGTGTACCGCTCTCGTACACTGGCACGCTACGGATACATTTATCGGGAAGACTGGTTGAAGCAACTGGGGCTGGAAGTACCTAAAACAGTAGATGACATCTACAAGGTAGCCAAAGCATTTACGGAAAATGATCCGGATCAGAATGGACAACGGGATACCTTCGGCATGGAGGTGGATTCTGGGCTGAAGATCCTCAACGGACTCACCGTGCAGTTAGGCGGCCCCAACGTCTGGGGAGAGTTAGACGGCAAGATCCAGCCTGACTTCATGACAGCTGAATATATGCAAGCTCTGGAATTACTAAAGAAAATGTACAATGAGGGACTAATCAACCAGGACTTCCCCATTGCCAAAAAAGGCGATTACATCAAGAAAAAAGAAGCTGGAATGTACTTCACCACCATTGATGATGTAAATAGTTATCTTTCGTCCAAGGACCAGCCACTTGCCGTCAATGCCGTACAAAATATTTCCGGGCCCAAAGGGGAGCGAATTATGGCTACCTGGGGTTTTGATGGCATGCTGATGATTCCGAAGACAAGCGTGAAGACCGAGGATGAGCTACTCAAGGTACTGGACTTTGTAGACAAACTTGCAGATCAGCCTATGCAGGATTTGATGGAGTGGGGTATTGAAGGGACACACTACAAGATCGAGAATGGCGCAGCTACTCCTACTGAGGGAGCAGAATACAACAGGCCGTACATCCAGCTGAAATGGGATGATGGTGCCAACATGACACCTGGCAATCAAGGTGAAATTATGACTAACATACAGCACATGTTCAAGGAAAATCAGAAGCTGGCCATTCAGGATTACAGTGTGCCACTCACCTCAGAGACGAATAATCAAAAGGGGAAAGAATTACAGAAGATTATCACAGACGCTTCGGTCAAATATATTGTTGGTCAGTTGGATCAATCTGGCTGGGAAGCAGCAGTAGATGCATGGAGGTCCAGAGGAGGCGACCAGATTCTGGAGGAGTTCAACGCAGCGTACAAGCCATAAGCGGGGATGTGTCAAGAAGGCCGCACCAGCATTACTGCTGTGTGCGGCCTTCTTGCTCCCTTCACTTCATGATTTTGTCAATCTTCCCGAACAACAGCTTGACCCATTGGGTCGGACCAGGAAGGTTCGGCTGGTATAGAAGAACAATGGCCAGAATCGCCGTTCCAAGCGTAACACTGATCATAATCGCACGTAGTCTTCTGGTTGAACAGCCGTGCCATTCACGAAAGATGATCACAGCTGACCAGGAACAGGATGCCAAGTGCGGATCTCAGCCTCATGTACTCCCTCCTACTATTCAGTCGATCTAATGTACGATGTTCTGCTCTCGTCGTCAATTTGCCTTGTCCTGGATTCGCTGGTGTAACCAGTAGCTGCGATAGTATGGCGGATCGGGTGGGACCCTCAATCGATTTGAGCCAGCTCACGAACATGTCTTTCTGGTCGTCTACAAGTAACTAGTTATAGCTACATAAAGCCTTATGGCTACTGGGTTTTCGGGGTTTTACATCAAGCTTCTTCTACAAGAAAAAACACCAATCTACAACCCCTTTTGTGGGTAAAACGTGGGTAACTTTTTAGGCATTAGATGAGCATAATTATCTAAAAAGAGCAGTAAGGGGTTTGCCCTTACTGCTCTATTCATATGCCGCAAGTATTTCACCTAGCTCTATCCACTGATAATCTCCATTAGCATTCAGCAGCTTTACCTCTCGACGGCTGGTGTTTAATGCAATCACGGTCCCCTTCAATACAAAGTCCTCAAAGGGACCAAACACTTTCAACGTAACCGGCTGCCGCTGATTATATGAGTCAACCAGCGCCTGCTCGATCAGCCGCAATTCTTGGTCATCTAGGATTAGATTCTCCTTCCGCTTCTCTTCTATATACTGCTGCCTGATACGTTCCGCATGTTCTGGCAGTATCATTCTGGAGCTTTCAAACAGTCCGTTTCCCTGAAGCTTCTTTGACATTGGTAAGCCCGCCTCCTGTGGTCAATAGTGATTTCATTGTATACGAACATATATTCCTATATCAATGAAAAATAAAAGGAAACACCTAGTTCTTCAGGCCTTTGCATAGCTATGCAAACCCAAATAACACGTGTTATTTACACGTTGACACGTGTTATTAATACGTGTAAATTTATAGGTGTAAGGAGGGTTGAGATGAAGGCATACAATTCGAGAGAAATTATCAAGATGCTCGAAGAGGACGGATGGTACATAATAGGTGTACATGGCAGTCATCATTACTTCAAACATCCGACGAAGCCTGGCAAAATAACTGTACCGCACCCTAGAAAAAGCTTTCCTCCTAAGACGCAGGCAAGTATCCTAAAAACAGCAGGGTTGTAGGGGCTCCAGCCCCTCCCCCTCAAGGAGGTTAAATATATAAATGAGTAATAAAGATGTGTATCGCTTTTGGGCGCTACTCGATAAGGCTGAAGAAGGGGTATCCGTTCGCTTTCCTGATCTACCTGGATGCTTTACTTCCGGCGACACAGCAGAAGAAGCAAATGCAGCAGCGCGTGAAGCTCTAGAAGGCTTTATCTATGTAATGGAGCAGGACGGGGACACTATTCCTTCACCATCAAGTTTAGATGTTATCCTGTCTCAAGCTGAAACCAGGGAAGCTGCTTTTGAAGTAATGGTATACATGCCGACTGTTCGCGACGCCATGGAGTCCAAAGCCGTGAAAAAGACGCTCACTGTTCCCAAGTGGCTGAATGATGCAGCTGAAGAACAACACCTCAATTTTAGTCAAGTGCTGCATGAGGGTTTGAAACGTAGTTTAGGGATTGATAAGCAACGCCATTGATGGCAATCAATGACCTCATATCCACAGGCCGCACTCTACATGAGTGCGTGGATTGAAATATGGCGGTGAATTCTACACACCCCTACGCCTGATAAGTCGCACTCCATGCGAGTGCGTGGATTGAAATAGAAAAGCTCTTTGTCATCCACGCACTCCAATTGAGTGTTCGAATTGAACCTATTCTACTTTTGAAGTCAGACTGGCCGTCTTACTCTGGTTATCCCAGCCCAGACCCAACCCAAGCGCTTCTCCTACTGCACGTAGCGGCACATATGTCGTCCCCTCGATAAGCACACCATCTGCTATAGCCTTACCATTTACAATTACCTTTGCTTTGTCCACTAGCTTGTCCTTCTTCTTGGGCTGTTGCCCGTAGTATTTAATCAAGTATGCCGTAGGCTCCACCACTCCCGCCTCCGTGGCTGTGTAGCCATAGGATGGTGAAGCAGCCCTACGTACTTCGTAGTGCAGGTGCGGTCCAGTGGACTTGCCCGTAGATCCCTGCCGACCGATAATCTGCCCCTGAGTGGCCTGCTGCCCTACCTTGACTGCTGCGCTCGATAGGTGCGCGTATACGTGTAAGTATCCCTTGTCATCTTGCGCGGCAACTACGATATCCATGTTGCCGAATCCTGAACCCGTGGCCCCCATCTTGGCATGCAGGACCTTACCAGAGGTAAATGCTTTAATCGGACCGTAGCTGTCCTTAGTCTCAAGCACCAGGTCTACTCCACGGTGAAAGCGTTGGCCGCCATCCACTGGATGTTCTCTCATCCCAAATGGGCTAGTGCGTCTATAACCTTCGAATGGATTACTCATGCTGCATCTTCCTTCTTATCAGTACCTGGTACGCCACTTCTGCCTTTCAATATTGCAACGGCTTGCTTGATCGGCTCGGGGATAGGCTGCCCGATCTTGTCGGCATTCTCAATCCAGCTCAATAACTCGTTAGCCATATAGAAATAGATAATAGCGTCACGGAACATGTGGCCGTCGCCAAGAACACCATCAATGACGTGCCCCGCTGCGTACCAGTGTTCATACTGCAGCTTCACTTATGTTTGAACACGCTAAACGTAAAGGCTTGATCGAAGACGATCCGACTGCTGATGCCGTAATACCAAGGGAGAAAAGGACAGCGCGTAAAATCGGAGAGAAAAGACAAGTCCTCCCCAAGTTTCTTGAGAAAGACGAGTTAAAAAAGTTTCTTCAAGTTGCTAGGTTTATGCTAACTACCAACATGTGGGCTGTATTCGTTGTGCTCACATATACTGGCCTGCGGGTCAGTGAAGCAGCCGGACTTCAGTGGGAAGACATTGATTTTGAAAACAGAACAATTGATATTAACAAGCAAATTACAGCTCAAGTGTTACCCAATACTCCTTTATTCCTCCGAAAAATGAACAGAGTGAGCGTATAGTGAGTTCCGGGGAAACAGTAGAAAAGGCTCTTAAAACACTCAAGAAATGGCAAAAGAATGAACGTCTCTCAGCTAAAACATTCAATCCAAAGGACAACTTCGTTTTCTGGTGCCCCACTTTGCCTGGATACCCTTTTCAAATAACGGGTCTAGGTAGAATTATGCGTAAAGTACTTAATGATGCTGAGTTACCTGTAAACCTTACGCCACACAGCTTACGTCATACCCATGTGTCGCTACTGGCCTCGAATCCGCGGGTTGGTTTGCCAGAGATTCAGGCACGAATAGGACATAAGAGTAGTTCAAAAGTTACTGAATTAATTTATCTGCACGTAACAAAGAACCGCCAGATGAAAATTGCTGATGACTTTGAATGGGCCATCAACAATTAGGCGGTTGTGGGTAATTTGCGGGTAACTCGTCAAAACATATAACCTCGAAAACCCTTGCCACATAAGGCAATTCAGCTATATAACTAGCTCTTTGTTAAATATAAAACATGTAATTATCAGCCTTCTCCTGCTCCTGGAAGGATATCAGATCCTTCAGCGTCGTGGAGTCCAGCACTTCTGCAATGCTATCGCGGATACGCAGCCACAGATCGCGTTTTGCAGGATCGTCCTCTTCCGTGAAGTCCACGGGAGAGATCGGGCCCTCCAGCACGCGGATGATATCTCCTGCCGTAATATCGCCAGGGTCGCCAGACAGAATGTAGCCGCCATAAGCGCCACGAATACTCTTAACCAGCCCTGCATTGCGCAATGGAGCGATCAGTTGCTCCAGATAGTGCTCGGACAGCTGGTTTTTCTCAGCTATACTTTTCAATGATGTAGGACCTTCGCCGAATTTGATGGCAAGCTCCATCATAATGGTTAGACCATACCTACCTTTAGTTGATATCTTCAAGGTGCCACCTCATTTGTCAATGTATTCTTATAGAGATGCATGGTATATAGGACACAACAGGTCCTGATTGCCATGATCCGAACATAACACTCCATCCATCGTAACATATTTGATGCTAATATGGTAACCATTCTTCACAACTACGCTACTCCTCAATCATGAGTTGTCGTAATTTTGTCTCTGTCGTAGTCTCGGCAGCCGGTGTATAAATACTGCAACGCAGATCATCCGGTCCATACACCTTCAACGACGTAAGCTCATACACCATTTTCCCAGCCTTGGCGTGGCGAAATTCCAGATGCACCTCCGGGGCATAGCTTACCTGACTCTGCTCCCACATACGATTGAATTCGGGATGGGTCTGTCTCATCTCCTCCAGGAACTGATCATACCACGCATCCTCCACGTATTGACCATAGTAGGTCCGGAACATTGCCAGAAAGCCACTGGAGAATTGCTCCCAGTTCACTGCCAAGCGTCGAAATTCCCGGCGTGTGAAAAGCAGACGGATCATGTTGCGTTCCTCAACAGGAATGCGGTTGAAGTCCAAAAACACATATTCGGCGGCTCGGTTCCAGCCTACAATGTTACATTTGCGATCCGAGACAATTACCGGGCAATATTGGAGCTCAGTAATGATTTTCTGCAACGATGGGCTGAGCTGAGCCATTTCCTGCGCGGCAGAATAGCCCTCCCCACCTCCTTCAAATGCTAACGAATATAAGTATCTGCGTTCATCCCCATTGAGCTGCAGTGCATTAGCCACACATTCCAGCACGGAGTGAGACACCTGAATGTCCCGTCCCTGCTCCAACCAGGTATACCAGGTGGTGCTGACCCCTGCCAAATGAGCTACCTCCTCCCGCCGCAAGCCTGGGGTTCGTCTACGTATACCCGAAGGAAATCCGGCCGATTCTGGAGAAATGCTGGCTCTTTTTCCTTTAAGAAATGTTGATAATGCCTGTAGTCTTACCTGAGAATTCATGCTCTGCGCTCCTTCCTGTGTTCATAATAGCCGTGTTCATAATAGCAGTATTTATACTAGGATAATCGCTCTCTGGTAATAGGATATCTTACCTGTCATTATAGTCGTTAAGCTCACTGTTTAAAAGATCGAAGGAGGCATTTAGATATGGAAAGAGTCGTAATTACAGGGATGGGTGTAATTTCCCCTCTCGGAAATGATATAGAGACCTTTTGGTCGCATTTAACTCAAGGACAGTCGGGAATCCGGCATATTGATACATTCGACACCGCTAGGCATAAGGTGCAGATTGCGGGACTTGTTCCGAATTTTGATCCAGAGACCCTGTTGGGAGCCAAGGAGGCTCGTCGTATGGATCGTTTCTGCCATTTTGCATTGGCTGCCGCAGACCAGGCCATACAACAGGCCGAACTTGATCTGGACAAGCTAAATCGGGAGCGGATGGGCGTGTATGTTGGCTCCGGTATTGGGGGAATCCAGACCTTGATGGGGCAGAGCGAGAAGCTGGCCTCCCGTGGACCGGAACGGGTAAGCCCGATGCTCGTCCCCATGATGATCCCCAATATGGCAGCAGCTCTGATCAGCATGAAATATGGAGCACTCGGCCCAACGCTGGCTCCTGTCACGGCTTGCTCCATCGGGAATACGGCGATTGGTGAGGCATTTTTCAACATTCAGGCTGGTCGTTCCGACCTCATAATAGCTGGAGGCTCTGAAGCGGCTATTGCCGAAATTTCATTGTCCAGCTTCGCGAATGCCACAGCTTTGTCCACTCGTAACCATGCTCCTGAACAGGCAAGTCGGCCATTTGATGATGAACGTGATGGATTCGTCATGGCTGAGGGTGCAGGGATTGTCATTATGGAGTCCCTGACGCATGCGTTAGCCCGTGGGGCGCGGATTCTGGGTGAAATTATCGGATACGGAGCGAGCTCAGATGCCTATCACATGGTAGCTACCCCGGAGGATGGTAATGGCGCGGCCCGTGCCATGCAGCTGGCACTCAATGTGGCAGGACTGTCCCCTAACGAGATCGATGTCATCAGCGCACATGCAACCAGTACAGTCATTGGGGACCGCTCCGAGACAGCGGCCATTAAGCATGTATTCGGAGATCACGCTTACCACGTGCCTGTGACAGCCAACAAATCCATGACAGGGCACATGCTGGGTGCTTCGGGTGGCGTGGAAGCCATTGCCCTACTCAAATCGCTGCAAGAGGGAATCATTCCGCCGACCATCAATTTGCATTCGCCTGACCCCGCCTGTGATCTGGACTACGTTCCCCATAAAGCAAGACAGGCTAAGCTTCGGATCGGTATGTCCAATTCCTTCGGCTTCGGTGGACATAACGCTGTTATTGTGATCCAGAGATACGAGGAAGATGAGATCCTATAAATCCAGAAATTCAGTAAATCCAGAAAATCAGATGAACCCAAAAGAATTTCTTGAATCTCTTTCATCTCACTATTCACATCCTGTTCACGTCGCTGTTCAACTCACTGTCCATGAAATTTATTCCAAGTAATACCAGTCACGCGTAGAGCATTAGACTCTGGTGAAATTTAAGCTGCAGGAATCACACGAACTGGTGGGGATGTTGAAGACCTTGGGGACCTTTGACTCGGTGGGACGCTAGAGACGCCACTGATAACCAAGACAAATTAGACACTTCTGTACACTGAACATAATGAGTAACAATTACGATAGCTGCTTGCCCTAGGCCACACCTCGGGCAACAAGAAAAGGCAAGCGCATCATGCGCTTGCCTTCCTCTATCGTTTTCACTTTCAAACTATTCTTCATAATATTTACTTACCGTGTTCTTATCGAATTATTACCTTATTCTTTCCGCTTATCCTGCCTTTCAGATCCAAATCCCCCCGTTCTACTGAACAAGTGGCATCTGTAAGCATCGGCACGGCAGTAGGATTAATCTTCTACCGGGAACCAGCCTGGCGTATGGATAATAGCATTCCACAACCCATCAGGAACAACCAGACGCTCTTGGCTTGATTTCGTAATAACCGTCTCAATATCCTCTTCGCGCCCGCTTTCGATTTTCTCGACCCAATCCGGCTCGATAATCAGCTCACGTCCGATCGCTAGCAATGGAACGCCTGTGTTGAGCGCTGCTGCTGCATCATCCGCTGTATAGATAGAGCCCACACCAATAACCGGAAGCTTGCCATCCACACGGTCCAGAATGTACTCGATGCGAGCACGTGTGTCTGCCTCACCGCGTCGTGGCTTCGACCAGAATTCGTTCAACGATACATGCAAGTAATCCAGATTTTTGTCCTTGAGCGCATCAATCAATGCATACGTCTCGGTCATAGTTATTCCTGGAGTTTCTGGCTCCTCCGGGGAGAAGCGATATCCGATGGTAAATGGCTGCTTCGCATACTTCGCAACAACCTTCTGCACCTCATCAATAACCGCGAGCGGGAATCTCAGGCGCTTCTCAAGACTTCCTCCCCAACGATCCTCACGACGATTGGAGTGCGATGAGAAGAACTGCTGCAGTAGATATCCATTCGCACCATGAATCTCGACACCATCAAATCCAGCTTCAATGGCACGACGAGTCGTCTCACCAAAGTCATGAATAATGCTTAGAATCTCCTCATCTGTCAGCTCTCTTGGCACAGCCGAGTCAGGACGTTCGCTTGCCACAGCGCTTGGAGCAACAATTTCTCCAGTAGGACTTAGCTGCTCTGGTGTCTGTCTACCTGCATGGAATATTTGCAGAATACCATGCGAGCCTTGCTTCTTGATGGTCTCAGCCAGACGTGTCAGGCCAGGAACGAAGCTGTCATCATAGGCAGCGAACTGACCAGGGAAGCCAATTCCGTTCGGTGTGACATAAGTGGTTGCTGTAATAGCCATTCCCACGCCGCCTGTTCGACGTTCATAGTATGCAAGCTCTGCATCAGATACAGTTCCATCGGGATTGGCCGACATCGTCGTCATCGGAGCGAGTACAAGGCGGTTGTTCAGTTTAGTACCATTAGGGAGTGAGACAGATTCGAAGAATGAAGCGTATTTTGAATTCATGGGTATTCCTCCTGGATCAATGATAGATAGATTTCATAATTATATTTTGGACAATATAATTTTAGGCGTTATAATGAGTATATATCTAAATTCCTAATCGTGCAAATCGACTGTTCATTCATAGGCACTCAAAGAGTCCGCCAATACCAACCAGCAGGCAAAAAGAGCGTTACGCTAAGCATCGTAATATGATGCTCTGTATGTTACAATATATCCTGCAACTGCAGGACAACGTGTCTTATGGCTGTCTCGGACTCCCTTTTTTCTACTGAAAATGCGGTGAGTTGCTTGTATCAAGTTATACTAAATATAGAAAGTCTGGGTGATAACGATGGCAAAAGCCAATCAGGATACCCGTGTCGTCGTCGGCATGTCTGGAGGCGTTGACTCTTCGGTCACCGCGCTACTGCTGAAGCAGCAGGGATATGACGTAATCGGCATCTTCATGAAGAACTGGGATGACACGGATGAATTCGGTCACTGCACGGCCGAAGAGGACGCGGAGGATGTACGCCGAGTCTGCGAGCAGATTGATATCCCTTACTATACGGTCAATTTCGAGAAGGAGTACTACGATAAAGTATTCTCTTATTTTCTCGATGAATACAAGGCAGGCCGCACGCCGAACCCGGATGTCATGTGCAACCGTGAGATCAAGTTCGGAGAGTTTCTCAACAAGGCACTGGATCTTGGCGCAGATTATGTAGCTACAGGTCATTACGCACGTGTTATTGAAGAGAACGGCACCTATACGCTGATGCGCGGGGTGGACAATAACAAGGATCAGACCTACTTCCTCAATGCACTGAGTCAGCAGCAGCTGTCGAAGGCCATGTTCCCCATCGGGCACCTGCCTAAGCCGGAGGTTCGCAGAATCGCGGAGGAAGCGGGACTGTATACAGCCAAGAAGAAAGACAGCACAGGCGTCTGCTTCATTGGAGAACGTGATTTCAAGCAATTCCTGAGTCATTATCTACCGGCACAAAGCGGAGATATGGTGGATATTGCTACAGGCGAGGTTAAAGGCCGTCATGATGGCTTAATGTACTATACGCTCGGGCAACGTCAGGGGCTTGGCATTGGCGGATCTGGTAACGGCGAACCGTGGTTCGTGGCTGACAAAGATCTGACGAAGAACATTCTCTATGTTGTACAAGGCGATAAGCACCCGAGTCTATACTCCACAGGACTGACTGCTACTGGCGTGAACTGGATTGCTGGTGAAGCCGCTATTCCAGAACAGCCGCTCCGCTGTACCGCCAAATTCAGATATCGTCAGCCGGATCAAGGTGTAACCCTGACCTGGCGTGAGGATGGCACAGTGCATGTCGCATTTGATGTACAGCAAAAAGCCATTACACCTGGACAAGCCGTTGTGTTCTACGATGGCGAAGTATGTCTTGGCGGCGGCACGATCGATAAAGTCGAGAAGCTGCAAGAGCAGACTGTCTAACGCTGATAAGCTCCTGCACATATTAGGATTATTTTCCACAAGATAGTCTGTAGCCAATACTGTGCAGAAATGCCGCAACAACCACTTGCAAAACAAAAAGTAGACCTATCCCTTTGAAGTGCACCCCTTAGAATAGACATTGGAAAAACCCCTTGGTTTAACCGATGAATTTCTAGGGGGTGCATTTTTAATGGCTATTAAAGGTCAAAAGTTTAAGACGTATTCCGAGGAACTCAAGGTGGAGGCAATTCGCCTGCACGTAGAGGAAAAGTGGACGTATCGGCAGATCAACGATCATTTCGGAATCCAAGATCAGGGTCGGATGAAGCGTTGGATGCGAAAATACCGTGAGAAAGGTGAGTTTGGTCTATTGGATCAACGAGGAAGGCGGAAAGAATATTTAGATCAGGAGCGATATGTTCAGCAGTTGAAACGGGAGAATATGATGCTAAAAAAGTGTTTGGAAATCTGGATGCGGGAGGGAAAGAACAGCGCTTCAAGCTCATTGAGCAAGCAGCGGACATCGGCCAAGTAGCTGAATACTGCCAACTCCTTGGCGTCTCTAGAAGTGGTTACTACGCATATTTGAAGCGGAAGAACAACGACCCAGACGCCGGTGCTAAACGACTCATCCGCACGGTGTATAAACGCTACGAAGGAAGGTATGGCTACCGGCAGATCCAGCTGTTCTTGTGGCAGGATGAAGGTGTATGGATGAATCACAAGAAGGTGCTGCGCCTTATGCAAAAGCTCGGTCTTCAAGCCAGCATTCGCCGGAAACGTCGATTTAATATGACATACCAGGCTGCCGAGCGTGTAGCTGATAATCTGCTTAAGCGAAATTTCACAGCCGAAAAACCAAGCCAGAAATGGGTGACGGATGTGACTCAATACCGGGTAGGCGAACGCTGGTTGTATCTCTCAGCAGTCAAAGACCTATTCAATAACGAGATTGTGGCCTACCAACTTAGCGAACGTAACGACAATGAGCTGGTCCTCCAGACCTTTGCCAAGGCATTTGCAAAGCAAAAAGACGTGACCGGATTGGTCGTTCACAGCGACCAAGGGTTCCAGTACACGTCTCATGCTTACCACGACATGCTGCCAAAGGTTGGCGCCCAAATCAGCATGTCTCGCCGGGGCAATTGCCTAGACAACGCCTCCATGGAGAGTTTCTTCTCGCATCTCAAAACGGAAGGACTCTATCCCTATGATATACGAAATCTGGCAGAGGCACAAAGACGAATTGAGAAATACATACGTTTTTACAACCGAAGACGACCACAGCGTAAATTAAACAAACTGACGCCGGTAGAGTACCGACGCCAGTTTCTAGCTTAGGTGTTTTTTCAATGTCCACTAAATGGGGTCTTGACCACAATTATAAATGGGCTTTTTTAAAGGACTTAGGTCATTCATATTATTCATCCGGTAACACCTCTTTTGAATAAAGATCCTACCCTCAACTAATCAACAATTATTTGTGTATTAAATCCATCACACTTAACTCTAAGTGCACAGCCATTTAGAATTGAAGGAACAGAGACTGTATTCACAATAAAGGATATTCCCGGATCTTCCATCATAATGTACTGTAGATGATTGTTCATACGGGTATCTCCATGATCAACAATCAGACGAATATTCGATAGCTTAAATTTATCCAGCCAATACAGTACATCCTCTGAGCAGGTTCCTGTGCCTGGCTTGTGGTTTATAATGCATATTTGTCTTTCCATTAATTCTGTATCTTCCGGCTGTAATGTGCGATTTCTAAGATCTAGCGCAACCCCTTCTGTTTGTCCAATTGAATTCAGAACATTGGACGAAGTACCTACTTTAACAGCCATAGCCCATGTCTCATCCTCAAGTTTTGCCCATTGTGTCAAGTGCGCTCTGGAAATAGGTCTGACTTGTGTAATGTATATCTGCTCTCGCCGATTTAGTACAAACTCAATATCTACAGGAACCCCTATAATCTGTTCTGCTTCTATCATACATTGAGCTATTCTCCCTTCCAGTCCCTGTTTTATCCCGGAATCGGCTACTCGAAGGGGATCGTTCATATACATAGCCAAAGGAGTATCAAAAAGTTCGTATATACACTTTCCTTTATACACATAAGCAGTACCGTACATTGATGCATCCGTAATTTGAGGAGTAAACATGATAGACAAATGCCGCTTCAAATTTATATCATGTCTATGATAATAATAATCCGCGTATTTACTGTATCTCCCCAGCAGAACCCTTAATATCCCATCATATAAATGTTCTGAAAGATTCTTCCCTCTGGTCGGTTTATATGATTTGTACACGCCTGCGAAAGAAAGATGGGGATAATAAAATTCATCTACTGGGCAAGGACGAACAAAAATAGGCTCATGACTATTGAAAGAGAACTCTTGCCTCATTCGCTCTATTGTTTGTTCTACCCATTTCGTCATTTCCCCTTCCAGAAATTGTTCTGGTATTTCAGTATGTGACAAGACGTAGGCTTGAGGTAAATGATACATTCTTTCCCCACTGCTCATTAAACGATTTTGCATTTGCAGTCTTATACTGTCAGTTGTGGGTATAGACTTCATCATCTCACACCTGAAGTTCCATTTTTGTGATTGAATTGGATGCTTCTTGATACTCTGAGCGTTGAAACACTTCAATAAGCCACTGCAGTTGCATTTGCTTGGTACCCTCAGGTGCTTTGCTCTTTAACGTCCAGTTACAAGCAAAAGAAGTGTTATTTGGGAATATAAATAGATCATATACTCCCTCATGGCATGGATAATACTCACAACCTTTGCATACCTTTTTCATATCATAGTGAGAACCATTTCTGACACTTTTCAAGGTCACATTAACCCCATTAATGGTGTATATTTTGCTAGGAGTTCCAAAACCTCGAGCATATTTATGATCCTTAACAAACGTGCTTTTAGCTAAAAATTCCTCTTCAATCCTCGTGGTATCTAAATAAAGCTCTTCCCACTCTTTAAATTGCCAAGGAACTGACACTACATCTTGGATCTTCAAGTCAGTACCAATCTCTTTACAGAAATCGATAACATCATAGATTTCATGAATATTATGCTTACAGAGTACAATATTCAAACGGTGGAGCATGCCCTCATCCGCTAGCATACGAACACCTTCCTGAAGGTTCAGAAAGTGACCAGATGTTCCAGTGACTTTATTATATACTTCCTCCGTAGCTCCGTGATAATTGACTACGTATCTACAATTGGAAGGCGAATCAATCCATTTGTCCCTAAACTTCTTTAGTGCAGTTCCATTCGTGTTTATGAGTACAGTATTCGCATCCTGTGCTATAGTTTGAACAATAGTTCTGAAATCCTTATGAAGAAGTGGTTCGCCTCCTGTAATTCTGAATTTCTCAACACCTAGCTTTCGTGCTTCAGAGTGCCAATCAAGCAAATCTTCCGTATCAAACTGAGCCTTGTCACTTATGGACATCTCGCCACCATCGCCACAATACAAGCATTTCAGCATACATGCATTAATGATCGGGAAGGTTACGTACGGCTTAATTTCTTTACTTAATTTTTCTTCTGGTTCTACCAATTGAAATTTTCCCATAATCAAAAACTCCTCTCAAATGTATAAGATAGAAAGCCTTGTGCTTATACTAGTTGCGGGACTTTGTGGGAGTATATAAAATCACGATCTCTGAAGATTAACGAAGCATTTTGTAAGTCCACTGGTAAAATATCGTTTGCAACAATTCCCCTGACTGAATTTAAGCTATAAAAGTCATTTCCGAGCATTGGAAATTGCCTTTTTGCCATCTCATAGTACGATGTACCAAAGCGAGGAGTTGCTACCAAAATCGATTCTGTGTATGGCATTTTGAGATCATACACCTGTGATATAGTCTGGTTAATTGAGGCCTTTGTCTCTCCAGGCAGACCGATCATTATGAACTGATGTGGTTCAATCCCAGCCTTGACGCAATTGCTTAGCGCGGTTAGCGCTACACTCGAATCTCTATACTTCCCTGAAGCTTGAACGATACACGAATTAAAAGACTCTACTCCAAACCACAAAGATTTACAGCCTGCAAGTGCCATTTCAGAAAGTAAATCATAGGATACCGAGTCACAACGAACTTGAGCTGTCCATTTTATAGTTAATTTACGATGATTATACTGTTGACAGAAACGGGACACCCAATGCTTATCTTGTGTAAAATGGAAGTCAATAAAAAATATTTCCTCTAACCCCTCCAGTTGCAGATACTCTAACTCTTCAATAACACTTACAGGATCTCTGTATCGCATCCTTTGTCCCCAGAAATTAAAACAGAACTTACAATTATGACGACAACCTCTAGAAGCCAATACAATTCCCCATTTTGCCTTTCGATAAAGCCGATTTTGATAAAAGACATCACCATAGTAGTCATTAAAATTAATTAAGTCATAAGCAGGTAGAATACCGTCATCCAGATTGTCATGCATATATTCCTTTCCTGAAAAAAGCGCTTCCCCACCTTCTGAACGTAAGCACACATTAGGAATTTCACGAAGTTTATCTTTTTGGAACAAAGCATTGATTACAGATACGATCTGATAATCGTACTCCCATTGCAAAATGATATCTGCATCTGTATCTTTAAAGATAATATCTGGACGAACCGTTCCATGAGCTCCACACACAATTATCGTACGATCTTCCTTACGTTTTTTTATAGCATTTACTGTGTCCAAAGCATGCCTCAATCGATAATCCAGAAAATAATTCTGAATATGATCATAAGGGGTTGTCGTCACCACAACTACATCAGCTTGATCAAGTATTTCTGAGAGATGATTAGTAGGTAGTCGTTTAACACGATTATCTATAAATAGAATTTCATATCCCGCCTGACGCAGTTGAGCTGCCGCCATCAACATATCCACGGGTGGCTGTAAAAAGGAGCTCGCAGACAAAAATGCTGGAATGACAAGACCAACAACCATCCTACTTCCAGCCCCTATACAATCGCCACTATAGCTGCTGCTGTCCTCAATGTCTTGCTCCTTGATATGAGCTAGAATAAGAGATTCTTCTATGCTGATATTATCCAAAAAATCCTGGAGCACTGTCTGTGCCTTAGGATCTACCCGGCTGAGCAGGGTGCCGCAAGTACGTATAATATCAGTCCGTTCTTTACAACAAGCAGAGCAGCAGTTGCAATGTTCAAGTGCTAGATAATAACTAAGCATCTGGCATTGCCGATCATGCTCTAAAATCTCAATATGGGCAAGAAGGCTATCCAGAATGAAACATCTAGCTACGTTCGAGACTGTAGCAATCCTGTCCAAGAACGCATTAAGCATTGTTCTTTTTTCCTCCAGATCCAAATCTGACAAAAACATGCCAATCTTCCATGCCAGATTCCTTAGCTCCTCATCATTCCCATTTTTAATGGTATGCAGCACATCTGCTACGCTAACATAAGGCTCTGTGTTCATGTAAAAGACTCCTAATTTCAAAATAGAGACCGTAATCCTCACGTTATCCAATTTCTTTAAGGAAATAATCACGAAACTTCCGTTTATGCATCAATTTCAAAATAAACGAGTCAACTTCGAAACTCATATCCAGTAGCTCTCTTTTGAAATCTTCATAACGTTCTTTGGCCAATATTAGGTCATTCTCTACGTACACAATTGCAAAATAAGAGGACAATAATGTAGCAAGTTGTTGTCTAATGTACATAAATTCACTAAAGTAGCTATCGGCCACTTCTCCATATAAAGCTCTTAGGTTATTCATTACGCAAGTTAAATGATACAGTTTACCATCATAAGCCCCTAAAGCATCATCTCCCCGAATTTCTTCTAAAAACTCATCGTAACGAGCTGTTTCGGTGTGAACGAAATGATATTCTAATGGTCTACGATAATTGAAATTCTCAGTCAACAAATGATCAAGCCGCAGTTTTTTTTCTAGTGACGTTCCGGCATATACATCAACTTTTCGTATAAAGGGATCCAACCTGTACTCAGATTGTTTTATCAGAAAATTATAGTTTTCCATCATAGTCTCAATGGTTGAGTAAGGATTTAACATGATAAATCCTAAAATGATGTCTATTCCCTTAGATCGAAAAAGTTGTAAAGCCCTATCGTGATCAGCGGTACGTGCCCTTTTTCGATAAACTTTTAGATCTCGATCATCACCTGCCTCAATCCCCAAAAAGACTTGTGTAAACCCACTACTCTTCATAAGTTCAAGGAGATCTCCATCACCTTCCATAAATGATTCTGAACGCATAGAACAACGGATGGAAAATCGGGAATTGGACCCGAGTATTAAATTACACAACTATTCTATCCTATTCTTACCTGCTCTGCCTGGTGGATCCTCGAAGCTTGCATCATTAAAATAAAAGCTATTAACACCATAGATTTCGTGTAAATTGACCATCTCATTAAATAAATCCTCCGCCTCACGACCAAACCAATTCTTCTTTGTTATGCAGGTATACTGATTAACTGAGCAGAATGTACAGCCTCCGTAACAACCATAGCTACCGTTTATTCTTGCTGTGAAATTCCCATGCTGAAAAGCTATTGGAAGGAAATCCCTTCGAGGCCGAAAGTCCGGTGAAAGCACTGGCATATTTTTATTTTGTCCCAGTATCGCCCCCTTTCCTGGAATAAATATCGATGGGACCTTTTCAAGAGCTGTCCCATGGTCCAACGATTGTAATACTTGCAGCATCGGAACTTCTCCGTAGCCAAGAACAATAAAATCAATCTCTTTGCAATCAGCCAAAATATCAGAAGGTACAGCAGATGCCAATTTGCCGCCCAGGCATACAAGAGCCTGTGGATAAAGCTTCTTAATCCTTTTTGCGTATAGAAAGACTTCTAAGGCCGTATTCGGATAAAATGAAAATCCAAACAAATCATGGTAAGGTAGTGAGGGGTCTAGTTCAGAAAATGGCTCATTCATCTGAAATGAATACAGATCTACTGGATAGCCTTCCTTCTGTAAGAAAGAAGCAATGTTAGCCAGCCCAATATTCTCTCTGTCATCGTTATTTCGTCTATCGACGATATCAATTAACGCAGTAATCATTTATTGACCTCCAATTAGGGAACTATTGAGTGTTTAATTCCATCCATTTTCCCAACCCATAGAGTGTCCAAAGTTGAAAACCTCTGTTCTTATGTGCCGCATGCTCCTGCCAAAGTTGAACTAACGCTTTATGGTGAATCACGGAGAAAAGCACATGATTAGGTTTTGAAATGATCTCATTATGCATAACAGTCGGCAGCGTCTCATTTAGAAGCGGAGCCATAACTTTTCCAAAACCTAGCTTGGGACGGTAAACATATTTCTGATTAACGTAGTTGGACAAAAGCTCCTTAAACATCCGCTTAGGAATATTGTCTTTCATTTTGACACTGTTATCTAATTGAAGAGAATACTCCACCAAGTGGTGATCCAGGAATGGCACCCTCGCCTCTAACGAACAGGCCATAGTAGGGTAATCAACTCTTGGCAACATAAATTCTGGAAGCCTTAGACGAAATTCAACATTCAAGACCTTACGGATAAAATTGTCCTGCGTATGGGTAGAAATTCGATTCATAATGTCCTCCAGAATGTCATAACTACTTACATTCTTCTCTCCGCACCACAATTTACTTTTTTCATACTCGGAAAAAGATTGGATGTGTTTTCTTGAAATTATTGAATTTCCCATGGCAATACTCAGGTGCTCTTTCCATTTTGTAGATGCTAGCTTAAAAATCCCTTCTTTTACTCCCGTGTTCATTTGTGAAAAAACACTCAAAAGTCGATGCTCATCATTCATCTTTAAATAAGAAGGATATCCCCCACATTCATCAGCTCCTTCTCCCAGAACACAAATTTTATAGCCTTGCTGATTCAACCGCTTGGACATCATGTAGAACAAGATAATATCCTGTGCTCCAACAGGACCGTCATTGTGCTGCTGCAAATATTCATTGCAAGCAGCAAAAAAGCGTGTTGACGTTACGGTATATACAACTTGATCTTGAATA
The DNA here is from genome assembly GCF_000377505.1 of Paenibacillus massiliensis 2301065 = DSM 16942. GTDB lineage: Bacteria > Bacillota > Bacilli > Paenibacillales > Paenibacillaceae > Paenibacillus > Paenibacillus massiliensis. The sequence continues at coordinate 139,237 of NZ_KB898188.1, forward strand.
TTTAATTGATTTGCAATCTCTTGGGCCGCGACAGCCTCACTATAAGGAGAAGGCACCTCATAATCCATTGTTACTGTCCTTAGCTCAGGATGCTCTTTCTTTAAGAGAGCTGCTACAATACTAGAATCGACACCACTACTTAACGATGCACAAAGCGGAACATCACCCATACCACACTTGGAAACGGAATCCTTGATCAAGAACTCTGTGTGCTCATATGCGGTCGAATAACTGTCGCTGAGTGGCTTACTTAAGTAGGTTTCAGGCTCCCAATATGGCGTAATGGTGATTCCGTCAGCCTCAACCACAAGATATGTACCAGCCTCAAGCTTAAGTACATGCTTGTACATCGTGAGTGGGGCAGGCACTGTCAAGAAAGTAAGGTAGTGGTAAATTGATGTCTCGCTAAATTCTTGGACAGGGAGTATTCGTTGTAAAGCATGAATCTCACTAGCAAAAGCAAAAAATCCGTATCTGTAGGAATAGAAAACAGGTTTTATACCGATACGATCTCTAACTAGCAACAACTTATTTGAAGGTTCATCCCATATCGCAAAAGCATACATTCCCCTTAATCGATGAACAAACTCCATTCCCCATTGTTCATAGGCATGGAGAATAACCTCTGTATCACTATGATGTGTTCGAAATACGTGACCATACAGCTGCAATTCATACCGTAATTCTGTATGGTTATAGATTTCTCCATTGAACACTATCCATAAGCTTCCGTCTTCATTCGACATCGGTTGATTGGCTTGCTGACTCAAATCCGTAATAGCCAACCTGCGATGACCTAATCCCAGATGTCTATCCTTTGAACGGTATACACCATTACCATCTGGTCCACGATAGCTCAAAGTATCATTCATCATTTGTATATGCCCCAGCGAGACTTCATTAAAATTTTTATAATTATAGATCCCTGTAATCCCGCACATGGTTATAGCACCTCCTAAAACTCCATATAAAGGGTCATTCAGATCTCCTGCTAGCAAGCTCAATAATTTCTACACCAGTATTTTCAAAGGGGTTGATCAAAAAAGCTATTGTTCTTTGCTCGAAGCCTAACACTGGTTTCACTAGTAATCGAAACTTTTGCTGGACTAAGGTATAAATGCTTCGTTCCAGATTGCGTGTCTCATAGCATAAATGATGGAATCCGCCCCCTTGCTGTGCAAAGGAATATACAGGGGAATCACATGAAGAAGGTTCAATTAATTCGAGATTAATCTCTCCAAAAGGAAGCAGGCAAATGTTGACCTTTTGCGAGTCAATATATTCTATTTTCATGTCTGCCTTTGTAACCAATAGGCTCCAAAAGACACAGGCCTTTTGAATACTTGGTACAACAATACCTACATGATGCAGCTTTAATTCTTCTACAGTGCTCAACATGACACTCCCTCATCCTTCCCACAATTGGTGTTAGTGCCCACTACTTTGATAACTGTTGATGCCTGCATTCCAGACCAATTTAGCTAGAACTATCATAAGCAGACCTACGAACAGCGTCCCATATTTGAGAGCAGGAAAAAACATTGTTTCGTTCTTGTCAAAGAAATACGTTGCAGGAAAATAGGCAACAAAACCATAGGGTATAATAAAGGTGAGTAAGAATTGTATAAAGCGGTTGTATATTGTCAGAGGATAGGTTATAAAATTTCGGAATCCATAGATCATTGCATTTACAACTGTAGTTGATTTGGTGAACCAGAAGCTTAAGGAAGAAGTTATGATCATTATGGAAGCTTGGATCAAAACACAGCCAATAATAGTAAAAAACAACATAATAACCTTACCTAAACTCCATATGATTCCGAAACGATCTAAAAAAGCCAAAAACAATAAGAGGGATAATATAATGTGGGCAATAAACAAAGGTGAGAAATTCTTTAGTACGAGGTGGAAGAAAGTATCTAGCGGTCTTGTGAGTAGCGTGTCAAAGGTACCATTTTGGACCATTTCCTCTACCTTACGACTAGAATCATAGATGAACAATCCAGTTATTCCATAAGATAATAAATTCAAGATAAAAAGAAAGAATATTTGGTAAAAATCCCAACCTTGCAAAGTAGTTATGTTCCTGAATAGCATCCAGATATTTATTATTGTGACTCCATACGCAAAAAATTGGACGAGTATATCTGCAAAAAAAGCAAATCGATATTCAGTCTGTGCTTTCCAATGAGCAACCATAAAACGAAGCACAAGTTTTATTTTCATCTAGCTCTATCCCCCTTGAATAGTCAGCTTTTTAATCCCCTTCTTATAAATCAATTTGGATAAAGAATAAACAGCTATGATCCAAAAAAGCTGAATAAAAAGACCCACGTATATATCTCCTATGCTTAGCTTCCCAAGGGCCAATGATATAGGAAAAAAATACAGGTAAGGGAAAGGAGAGAATTCAATCAAAGCAGAGAAAAATTGTGGAAAGAACCATAAGGGAATTACTGATCCAGAAAATAATGTAATACTGCTATCTATTAAAATATTCAGATTTCCAATCTTCTCATACCAGAAACTAAGTAAACCCACACAATAAGTTAATAAAAAATAAAGTATAGATACATTGATGATACTTATCAAAAATAAAAATAGTGTACTAAATTGGAAAGAGAATTGGATTCTAAACAAGAAAAAACCTATACCAGCCACTGGGATCAGATTAAAAAAAAATCGATAAGTAGAACTACCAGCATACTCAGCTGATAAATAGCCAACGAGACTGATAGGTCTTATTAAATCCGATGCTATTTCTCCAGTTATCACTTTTCGACCAATTCTATGAACAGCGCTCCCCTCAAAGTTAGCAAACACTGAAATGCAGGAACTGAGAAACACATACACGATCATGTCATTCAAATCTATATTCCCATACTCCGTATGAAAAGCCTCTCTATTAGTGTATACTGATTTCCAAATATAAATTTGAATGCAGAACAGTAATAGGCTATATATGATTTTTGTGATTGTATTTAATTTGTAGGCATTTAAAGTAAGAAGTGCATTTTTGTATACTTTTAAGTAGAGCAAATATGTATTTTTCATCGCTTAATTGCACCTCTGTATAACTCCCGGATTATATCCTCCAATTCAGCTTCTACAAAAGTTATGTCCTCCACTTCAAATTGATTGAGCACCTCTTTGGCAATTTCCGAAGCCAGTACTTTACTTTTGTCGTAAGTAATCACCAGCTTACCATTGTCTACAGCTTCACTTAGAATTGCCTCTCCAAATCGTCTTTTCAGTAGCTCTTGATTAATACAATCATCTTTCACTTTTGCAGTGATATTTCCACTCCAGTTATAAGCCTCTTTAAGCTTTGAAATACTGCCATCAAACATAATTGATCCCTGATCTATCACAATCACCCTTTTGCATAAAGCCTCTATATCATCAATATCATGTGTTGTAAGTAATAACGTAACTTGACGCAACCGATTAACTTCTCTAATAAATTCTCTGATGCTCTGTTTTACAACCACATCGAGACCAATTGTAGGCTCATCCAAAAAGATGATTTCAGGATTATGCAACAAAGCACAGCATAGATCTGCTCTCATTCGCTGGCCAAGGCTTAAATGTCTTACTGGAATATGAATAAATTCCTGTAGTCCAAGAATTTCATTAAACATCTCTAGGTTACTTTTAAATATAATATCCGGAATTTTATACATGTATTTCATTAATTCAATGGATTCAGATACAGGTATATCCCACCACAGTTGTGTCCTCTGTCCAAAAACAACACCTATTTTGCTGGCATTCTGAATGCGATTCTTATGTGGGATCATGCCGTTGACCAATATTGAGCCCGCAGTAGGAACCAAAATACCAGTCAACATCTTAATCGTCGTTGATTTTCCTGCACCATTCGGACCCAGATAACCTACCATTTCCCCCTTGTTAACACAAAAGGAAAGATTATTAACCACAGTCCGATCCTTGTATCCAGGTTTAAACAGGGTTTTGAACGAGCTTCTTATTCCTTGACCTCTCTCATGGACTCTGAAAGTCTTAGTAAGATGCTCAACTTCAATCTGTGGCATTTATCATCACCCATTTTACATTTTTTGTTTGAATACGCTTGCATTATAATAATTATTATTTTTTATGTCAATGTGCAAAGTCATACAAGTATTTCCAACAATAAAATATAGTTAGTGGTAGATAACTTTCTTTTGGGGAGGATTAAAATGGAAACTATAGGCTTATCAAGTGAGGAAAAGCTGGTGATCCTACTAAGCCGTCTAACCTTTAGTACTGACGATGTTAGAGAAGTTATTGAGCTTATACAAAAACCAATTGAATCGTATACCTTTCTGAACTATTTGACTAAGAATAAAGTTGTCGGTTTAGCTTACGCTAACCTAAAAAAATTGGGTGTTCTTCAGCATGTGCCGCTACAAATCAATCAACTGATGAAGTACTATTACATCGGGAACCAAACGCGAAACAAACTATACCAAGAAGAACTACAGAAGATATTATTGGCATTTCATGCTAAAAAAGTCCCCTGTTTTCCCCTGAAAGGGGCCCTTCTTCTTTCTGAGCTTTATTTAGAGTCAGGGACCCGCTCTATAAACGATATTGATTTGCTCATTCAACTTAAGGACTCCAAGGAAATAACTGATATCATGACCTCATTAGGCTACTTACAAGGTAACTATGATTACAGTACAGGACAGTTACAAGAGCACAGTAGGGAAAAGAACGTGTCGTGGAAGATGAACATGAACACACTTCCAACCTTTGTTAAGTTGAGTGATTCTAAGGAAGTCGAGTTTTTCATGGTTGATTTCAGCTTTAGTTTAAATCTTGATAAGCATATCGAACCAGTTGATGAAATGATTATGCAAGCACAGGAAGGGAAGTTACTTGCGGAGCATTTTCTTGTTCATCTCTGCTGCCATCTATATAAAGAAGCAACGGGGGCAATTTGGATTTACACAGACTGCGATATGAACACCATTAAATTTTGCGACGTTCGGGAGTATATTCTAATACAAATGGATACAACCACCTTGATTCGGGCTGTAGAATTTGCAAATTACTTTGGACTACAACACCCGCTATATTTTACATTTTATTATTTACAAATGTTATATAACGATGGCTATGAAGAAGCACTGATGAATAAATTAGACATTAAGGAATCGGAGTTCGTACACTCACCAAGTAGCGTCCATTCAACAGAGCATTACCGGTGGAAAAAATCATTCTGGAAGCGTCTTTTTGCATTTAGTAACAAAGAAGAGCTAGGAGAAAAATTCAAACAAAATTATAAGAATTTCTCTGAATTTTAAACAAAGGAGTGATATAGATGAACAGCGAGTCAAGTGGTAACTTCCTAGAGCAAACAACTTTCGTAGAAAAACATTTGATTAGTATCATCTCTCAAATTTTGGACGTCCCCCATTTAACATGGCAGGAAGATACCAAGATTCAAGATTTGGGCATGAATTCTATTAAATTCATAAAAATCATCCTTAAAATTGAAGATGTCTTTGACTTTGAATTTGATGATCAAGATCTATATACCAATCGTTTCACAACCTTAAAGGATATGAAATATTATATTTTAGAGCGAATATGATTACAGGATATTGAACCACCACTTTTTATGGACAATCTTAACGCGCACTGATGAATAACAGTGCGCGTTAATAGTCTTAAAATTTCGACGGCTCTGAACTCTTTACTACCTAAAACAAGAGATTTAAACGTTATTTCTTCCAACTATCCTTGAGTGATACTATGCGGTTAAATACATATTTCTCCCCAGTGGCTCCTGAGACAGAACTGAGAATAAAGTAGCCATGCCGTATAAATTGAAACCTGCCGCCTAATTCATAATCTCGCACACAGGGCTCAATCAACGCTTTGCTAACCACACGATGTGAATTAGGGTTGATCCATGCCTCCCAGTCTTCTCCCTCACGGCCTAGCTCAGCATCCGGAAGTAGCAATCCATCGTACAAATGCAGTTCACATTCCATAGCTTTATGCGCTGCAACCCAATGTATAGTCCCTTTTACCTTTCGTTCATTGAACCCACTTCCGCTTTTTGTTCTCGGATCGTAAGTGCAGTGAATTTCTATAATGTCGCCTGTCAAACCATCCCTAACAACCTCATTACAACGGATGAAATAGGCTCCCTTTAGCCTCACTTCAACACCTGGTGAAAGTCGATGAAAACCCTTTACTGGTGTCTCCATAAAATCTTCTCTTTCGATATATAACTCTCTGGAGAACACTACCTCTCTTACGCCCATCTCTTCGTTAACCGGGTTATTCTCAATGGTTAGCAACTCTTCTTCGCCTTCTGGATAATTGAGAATTATGACTTTCAAAGGTTCAATGACTGCCATAATCCCCGGTACTTTCGCCTTAAGATCTTGTCGGAGTGCATGTTCCAGCAATGATATGTCGGCCATAGTTTGCTGCCGCGCCAGTCCGATGCCACTGACAAAATCACGAATGCTTTCTGGAGTAAACCCTCTGCGACGAAGGCCTGAAATTGTGGGTAGTCTTGGATCATCCCATCCTTCAACCAAGCCTGCTTCGACTAATTGTCTAAGATATCGTTTACCAGTAACCGCCCCATTTATATTGATGCGTCCAAACTCCCACTGACGAGGAGGCTCTACAACTTCCAACTCTGAAAGAACCCATTCATATAACGGACGATGGTCCTTAAACTCAGCCGAGCATAAAGAGTGTGTGATTCCCTCAATAGCATCCTGAATCGGATGAGCAAAGTCATACATTGGATAAATACACCATTCTTCTCCTGTTCTATAGTGAGAGGCATGAATAATTCGATATAGCACAGGGTCCCGCAGATTGATGTTAGGAGAATGCATATCGATTTTCGCTCGTAGTACACGCGTCCCATCAGGGTAGAAACCCTTCCGCATTTCTGCGAACAACCTCAAGTTCTCCTCTGCAGTTCGATTACGGTATGGGCTGTCCGTTCCATGCTCCGTCAACGTTCCCCGGGTTCTAGCCAATTCAGAGGGGGGAAGATCACACACATACGCTTTGCCTCGCTCGATCAGACGCATAGCAGCTGCATAGATTTGCTCAGAATAATCTGACCCGTAATAGATATGACCATCAGGGCTGTACCCAAGCCACTCTATATCTTCTTTAATGGACTCTACGTAACTGATGTCCTCCTTAAGGGGGTTCGTGTCATCAAATCGAAGGTGGAAGGTTCCGCCGAAAGCAAGAGCTGTTGCGTAATTTAAATGAATGGCATAAGCACTTCCTATATGTAGGAAGCCATTGGGCTCCGGCGGAAATCGGGTGCAGATTGGACGAGTGAATTTACCACTTTTTAGATCCTCACTAATTAAGGCATCGAGATAAGTACCTGTTTTAGCAAAACCTCTTTCTGTGTCAGCCACATCATAATGATGATCCGCCTCCATAGTAGCTCCTTCACCCGACTTATACACTTCATTGTTTGGAGTTAACTTGAATGCATCTTCTTCTCCGTAAGAATTGGTATTCATTGTCTTCCTCTCCTTAGTGATTAATTACCTTACCTCATGCATCGAATAAAAAAAGAATTTCATCTCCAAGACTTACAGTCTTGGGGACGAAATTCTCGTGGTGCCACCCCTATTCGTCGATATGCTGCTACATCGACCTCATCGGGTACAGAATGTTTGATCTACAACAAAATTATACCCTGTCTCTATAACGGGAGTTCCCGTCTCACCATCCTGTGGCTGACACCACATTCCGGCGAGCCGCTCAGAGCCTTGGTTCAACACCGATTCTTCACCCGTTTCCAGCAACTCGGGCTCTCTGTACAAGAATATCAGCATTTACTCTTCTCTTCATCGCGTTGTCATCCAACCACATTTTACCAAGAAAATACACAAAAAAGCAATATATTCACATATTTATATTGTAATATAAATTCACTATAATTATTCCTTTAGAAGCCTACATTGTATAAAATCATTTCGTATTCTAAACTTACCCCTTCTGTTTATAGAACTCATGATACAGCTTCATCAGGGCACGCTTCTCAATCCGCGACACATAGCTACGACTGATTCCCAGCTCCTTGGCGATCTCACGCTGTGTTCGTTCTTCTCCACCTGTCTCCAGGCCGAAGCGCCCTATCACGACTTCCTTCTCCCGATCATCCAGAATATCCAGATTGCGATAGATTTTGCTCTTCTCAATCTTGAGCTGGACCGTATTCACAACATCGTCTTCTTCCGAGCCGAGGATATCGATTAATGTAATTTCGTTACCTTCTTTATCCGTACCGATTGGATCATGAAGGGAAACGTCCTTCCGTGTTTTCTTGAGAGAACGGAGGTGCATTAGAATTTCATTTTCAATGCAGCGAGCTGCAAACGTTGCCAACTTAGTCCCTTTTCCGGTCTGAAAACTTTCAATTGCTTTAATCAATCCTATAGTACCAATGGAGATCAGGTCCTCAAGATCCTCTCCGGTATTGTCAAACTTTTTGACGATATGTGCAACCAAGCGCAGATTATGTTCAATGAGCATGTTACGAGAATGAGCATTGCCTTCAGCCATCAGCTTCAGATGTTTAGCTTCATCCTGCTCACTGAGCGGCTGGGGAAATGCATTATTCTTGACATAGGAGACGAGCAGAGTCAGTTCTTTAATAAACAGCGCAATTGCGGTAAACAATCCGGGCACAGAGGACACCTCCTGGAAATATGCGTGAGTCGTTCTTTTCCATCACGGCTGGTCTGTTTATTGTATGTGGGCGGCTGCCCATCTGTGCCTGTACGCTACCTAAAAAGAACCCGTCTACAAAATTCATCAAATGATCCATGTCGTACATATAGGAAAGGACGCTTCTTTGCCTACTGAAATTTTTCATGCCAGTCCGGGTCATCAGGATCAATACCACTATTCTATGCTCTTCAAGGATTCAATCATATTGATCTGCGACACTTTTCTTCGCAGTAACAAGTTGGACAAAATCGTGAGCACAAATGCAAGGCACACCGATATGAGCAAGACAAGCAGACTTAATTGGTTAGGAATCTGCTGGTGTGTACTGGATAAGCCCCTGACAACCAGATCGTACATGTACCCACTTATAGGCAGTGCTACCAAAATCGCAAAACTGGTCAGGATGATATTTTCGAAAAATATAAGCCGATGTATTTTATGTTTTGGATAGCCTAACACCTTTAAAGTAGCTAGTTCACGATTTCTTTCATAATATTGATAGAGGATATCGTGTACATCGCTCCAAAGGAGAGAACAACAGCACTAATGATAAACATAATAAAGATAAAACTATTTTGCTTCATAATATACTCTGCCGATTGCCTTAAATCATTCTTATCCGAGATCATATCCACCTGCTGTACTTGCTCGAAGAAGTTGCGTACGGTTGTAAGCTCTGTCCCACTACCAGCTTCTACTAATAACGACATTGGCGAATAATCGATACCGAAGTTACTGAGATAAGCTGGTGTACAGTAGAATGAAGGATTCGAGTACTGAGTAGAAATTTGCAAAACTTCCATATCGACCGTTTTATCAGACAACTCTGGCGTGGTGAACTTGATCTGAATGGTATCACCTTCTGCAATACGGTACTTATCTGCATACGATTTAGGTACCAGTACCCCATTATCTTGCAGTGCCAGCTCATTACCATGATCGTCAAAGAAATGAATAAGATGGTTATCCTTCTCAGTAACTACTAACGTCGCATTCTCATTACGATTTCCTTGAATGAGCTCCACTGGGAAGGCTGACAAATCATAGCTGCTCTTAATACCTTCAGGTAGTTGTAGCATCTCTGGTGAATTTCCCCTGGTGTAGTCAATCTTTAAATCATAGGTGTTTACCACTTCAATTTGATCAGCTACTTGCTGCATAGCCATTTGAGTACCAAAAGCTGTAATTAACAAAACCGTGCTTACGACAATTCCAGCGGAGCTCGCCAAAGCTTTCCCTTTGTTAAGGCTGCCTGCTATGAGAGGCAGGGCTGCTTCAGACACGTACCCAAATCCTGAGGTTCTATGATCCTGTATTTCATTTTTCTTGGCATATTCCACATTCTCGCCCAAAGCGCTGATTATGAACATCTCATTTTTGTTATTTACACTTAACTGAATCTGATCTCCTACTTGATACTGATGCTCTTGAGCGTAATGCGAATCCAGCAAGATTTCATTCGCTTGGTTCGGAATTCGGCCTTCAATGATCGTGGTGTAACTCAGGCTTGCCACAGCCTGCTTGGAAATGCGTTCGTAGTAGACATTCAAATCACTTAAATTATGCTCCTCAAAGTAAGCTTTCGTATAATCACTAAGATCATCACTTAACGTGACCAGACCCGCATAAAAAAAAGCGCCCACCGCAATTACCAGCACAAAAGCAATAAATTGCCCGATGGATTGCCTGATATCACGAATCAATTTTATGAATAGCTTCATCATTACCACTCGATTCCTTCAACGTTCTGCCTGTTAGGATTCATTGTGACGCTTTCAATCTTTCCGCTCTTCACCTTAATAATTTTATCTGCCATGGGCGCGATCGCTGAGTTATGTGTGACCAGTACAACGCATTTCTGAGTTTCTTTGTTCAGGTCTTGAAGAAGTTTTAGGACCGATTTCCCCGTAACATAATCCAAGGCGCCGGTTGGTTCATCGCACAGAAGAAGCAACCGATTTTTGGCAACGGCTCGCGCGATCGCTACGCGCTGTTGTTCACCACCCGAAAGTTGGGAAGGGAAGTTCATCATACGATCCTTTAGCCCCACTTTGTATAGGATGTCTTTAGCATCTTTTCTCGTTGAATCCCGTAATATCCTTGTCACCAACCCACACTTGTCCAGCCGTGGCTGTATCCATACCGCCTAGAATATTCAGAATTGTACTTTTACCTGCACCACTAGCACCCAAGACTACAACGAATTCTCCCTCCATGATTGAGAAATCTACGCCAGCAAGTGCCTTAATTGTCACCTCTCCTACGGAATATTCTTTCGTCACAGCTTTGAATTCGATAAGCTTTTTCACTTCGTACATCTCCTCGTAGTGCTTTTATGAACCTGGTTTGACTCGATTTCCAATGGTAAGGAGACGGATAAGTCAAACTATGCTATGGGGAATTCTTCTCTTATGTAGTTATATTTTTTCTCAGTTTTGAATTTAGCTTATATTTTAATTAATGGAATTATAATCCATACTTTGAATTAATCATACCATATATGGAGTCTAATTACAGGGAAAACAGATAGAATTTCATATAAAGACGTACTATGAGTTAAGTCAAAAATTTTCGTCTTACTGGATTCAATGCAGTAGAATAATGACATCAAAAAAAATGGATAAGGAATATATTAACTATCCCTCGTCCATTTTCAATAAAGCTATTATCTTCCTAAACAACGATTAATCTTGTATAACTCAAGCCGCTCTGTTCATAACACTGGCAGCCTCTCTCTTATTACGATAGGCTCCAAAGTAAATCAGAGAGACAAATACCGCACCACCCACGATGTTTCCTAGCAACACCGGAACAAAATTTGAAAGATAATCTCCCCAGGTCAGGTTGCCTGCGAAGATGGCTGCCGGGATAACGAACATATTGGCCACCACATGCTGGAAACCGATAGCCACAAATGCCATGACCGGGAACCAGACTCCTGCGAATTTCCCTAAGGAATCCTTACTGCCATTTGCGATCCAGATAGACAGACATACGAGCCAGTTACAGCCAATCGCCGAGATGAAAGATTCCATAAATCCATCCTTCACCTTCGCCTGAGCAATAGCCAGCGTCTTCATCAGAAAGTCGCCTTCTGTGAGCCCCACGACATGTCCGAAGAAAAATGCGACAAAGATCGCACCCACGAAATTCATGATGAGCACAACAATCCAGTTGCGTAGTACATCATAAAGGCGAATTTTGCGCGCGAACCAGGCCATTGACATCGTCATCATATTGCCTGTCAACAGCTCTCCTCCCGCAAGTATAATGAGCACCAATCCTAACGGGAATACCGATGCACCAATAAATCCGGCGATAGAGCCCCATTCCTTAGGTGCTGTTCCAATGACTCTGATGTCGAGGAGAAATCCAAGTGAGATGAATGCTCCCCCCAGAAACCCAAGGAGAATCAAGGACAACCATGTGAGCTGTGCTTTTTTCACACCTGCCTCTGCGGTGAATTCCATAATTTGTTGTGGTGAATTATATCCCATGGCTGACCTCCAGATTGTATATCATGAAAGCACAAATAACCCTCATGAAGTTATGCTCTGTTATAGACTCTCTTCAAGCTAGTCGTGACACTTGAGGAATCTTGTAAGAGATGACTTCCATGCTGGTTAATTTCCCTACACAAACTATAGGGGAACCAAACAAGCTGGTTACCGGGTAGTTTAGAGTAAAGACAAGTCCTTGAATGTACTCCAAACGTAATGCATAAGTACGATGCGTTGTTCTTCTGCAAAATCAAGATTATTCCAGAATTCAGATTTTGTCAATAATGTGACATGTAACTCGCCAGAAAAGTTCTTATATTTGCCTCTTTACATCTACGATTCTCTCAGGATGTGTATAGACATTGCAAGTGTCATTACGAATAAAACCTACGGTCGTAATACCTAGCTGCTCTGCAAGCTCCAACGCTAGCGCTGTTGGCGCAGACTTGGAGAGGACAATCTCGCAGCCAATCTTCGATACCTTCATCAGGATCTCAGAAGATATCCGTCCACTGAATACAATCACCTTATCATTGAGGGCTAGTCCCTCTTTCAGACAATGACCATAGATTTTATCCAGAGCATTGTGACGTCCAATATCGCATCTAGCCAGCAATATCCCCTGTGAATCACACAAGGCTGCATTGTGCACCCCACCGGTGCGGTGGAACAGATCCGTCTGTGCGAGTACCTCATGCATCAGCTTGAAGCACTCCTGGAAGGACAGCCTGATATGAACATCATCCATACTTTTTGCTGTCCGCGCATCGTTGAAGAATACAAATCCAGGGCGGCTCATGCCACAACAAGAAGTAATGTAACGCTTGGTGTACATCTGCTTATGAAGAAGGCTAGGCCGCTGAGTTCGAACATGAACAAAGCCGGCCTCCTCCTGTACCCATAAGTCCTGAATATCGCTATAGTCCTTAATGATTCCTTCTGACGCTAAATATCCAACAGCCATGTCTTCAATATACTCCGGTGAGCATATCATCGTGGCCAGCTCCTCCCCATTCACTTTCACCGTGACGGGGTGCTCGGTCACAATCAGGTCATCCTCTGCAGCTACCTGGCCATGTTCATAACGAATGACACGCTGTGAACGCTGTAGTGGTAAACTCATCGCATCTCATCCCTGTTCAATATTTTTTTCAAAAAGAAACACAGACACGGCTACATCCTCATCCACCTTAATATCCGAGAATAAATGAATTAGCCTTGAGCCGCATAGCTCCTCCATCCCGTCTGGAACATGATTCTCATAGAGCTTCTTGATCATATGCGTCCTTGCACTGTGCACCATCTGTACCCCTTCTGTGGTCTTGGCAATGAATTTCTCCGTTGGCGTAAAGTTCCCGTACATCTTCGTAATTGCCATGTTCTCCACAAATGTCGTGTGAATCCGCTCTGGACCCTTCCCAAAGGTATCTTTTCTAACTTTTCTCACAATCTCGTTAAAAGCAGCTTCTTTCTTCATGCAAATCCCCCAAAGATAAGAAATGAATACATCCTATTTCATTGCAGAAGTGCCGATTCTCAAGATGCAGTCTTGTTTTTTTGTCATGTAGTAGTATAATCTAATTAGTCGTAAATTTGTCAAATATTTTAGGATTGATCCATTGGTAGGTCATTGCTAATGAATTACTCCACTTTAAATGTATGGTCCGAGGTATCGGATTTTACATTTGGGGTGGAGTTTTTTTATGGCCATTTTTACGAAAATGGAAATGGCATACAGTCGAGATTGTGCATACATACGCAAGACTCTGTGCCAAGAAATCGTAAAGGAGCATCTGTATGAACGAGCAAACGATTAAGGTTGTCGTGAATGGAGGTACCTATGAGGTGTCACCAGGCGCAAATGTCATCGACGTCATTAACTTTGCCAATATCGCCCATCCACAAATTTGCCATGTTCCCGAAGTTGACCCCATCCAGACCTGTGACACCTGTATCGTTGAGATTGACGGGCAGCTTAAGCGCGCCTGCTCCACCAAGGTTCAGGCAGGCATGAACATCATCACCAATTCCCCCTCCGCCAAGGCAGCACAGACCGAAGGCATGGATCGGCTGCTGGAAAATCACATGCTATATTGCACGGTATGTGACAATAACAATGGGAATTGCAAGCTACACAACACCGTCGAGATGATGGAGGTTGAGCATCAGAAATATCCATATCGTCCCAAGGTAGCCCCCTCTGAGGTAGATATGTCGCACCCCTTCTATCGCTATGATCCAAATCAATGCATTGCTTGTGGTCAATGCGTAGAAGTATGTCAGAACCTCCAAGTGAATGAGACTCTGTCCATCGACTGGGAGGCAGACATTCCACGAGTGATCTGGGACCAAGGCTCTTCCATCAATGATTCTTCCTGCGTGAGCTGTGGTCAATGCGTTACTATTTGCCCATGCAACGCTCTAATGGAGAAGTCTATGCTGGGTGAGGCTGGATTCATGTCCGGCATAGGTGAAGAGCTGCTGAATCCGATGGTTGATCTGATTAAAGAAGTAGAACCTGGATACAGCGGCATATTCGCGATTTCCGAGATGGAAGCTGCCATGCGTGAGACCCGGACCCGCAAGACGAAGACCGTCTGTACCTTCTGCGGCGTAGGCTGCTCCTTCGAGGTCTGGACCAAGGGGCGCCATATTCTGAAAATCCAGCCTTCCCATGATGCCCCGGTGAACGCCATTTCCACCTGTGTGAAGGGTAAATTCGGCTGGGACTTTGTCAACAGTGACCAGCGCTTGACGACTCCACTCATTCGCCAAGGGGAAGAATTCGTAGAAGCTACCTGGGAAGAGGCCTTCTCCCTGATTGCTGATCGCATGGGTACGATTAAGAAAGATTATGGCTCTGACAAGATTGGATTTATCTCCTCCTCCAAGATTACGAATGAAGAGAATTATGTCATTCAGAAGCTGGCACGTCAGGTCTTCGGTACGAACAACATTGATAACTGCTCCCGGTACTGCCAATCCCCTGCATCGGATGGCCTGATGTCCACGGTAGGAATCGGCGGGGATGCAGGAACAATTCAGGACATCTCTGCTGCAGGCTTGGTTATTCTGATCGGCTGTGCACCAGCGGAAGGACATCCAGTCCTGGCAACTCGTATTAAGCGAGCACATAAGCTGCACGGGCAAAAGTTGATCGTGGCTGACTTGCGCAAGCACGAGATGGCAGAGCGGTCCGATCTGTTCATCCATCCGAAGCAAGGGACGGACTTCGTCTGGCTTAGCGCAGTGACCAAATACATCATTGATCAAGGCTGGCATGACCTGAGCTTCATTGAGAATCACGTTAATTTCTTTGCAGACTATGAGTCGGTGCTAGAGCCATACACATTGGAATTCGCTGAGCAAGAGACCGGTATTTCCAGAGCAGAATTAATCTCGATCGCCGAAATGATTCGTGATGCGGATGGAACGGCCATCTGCTGGGGCATGGGTGTCACTCAGAATATCGCTGGCTCGCATACCTCCGCAGCCATCTCCAATCTGCTGCTGACTACAGGGAACTATATGCGTTCAGGCGCCGGGGCCTATCCATTGCGAGGACATAACAATGTCCAGGGTGCATGCGATATGGGGACATTACCGCCATGGCTGCCTGGCTATCAGCATGTCTCCAATGACGAGGCACGAATGAGATTCGAGGCAGCTTACGGAACACCGATCTCTCCACTACCAGGCAAGGACAATATCAAAATGCTAGATGACATTGAGCATGGTGAAATGAAGGCGATGTATCTCGTAGGTGAGGACATGGCATGGGTTGATTCCAATGCGAACCACGTTCATGAAGTACTGGAGAAGCTGGACTTCTTCGTCGTTCAGGATGTGTTCCTGTCTACGACCGCTCAGTTCGCAGATGTAATTCTGCCAGCGGCACCTTCATTGGAGAAGGACGGTACCTTCACGAACACCGAGCGCCGGGTTCAAAGACTGTATCAAGCATTGGATTTGGTGGGCGACTCGAAGCCTGACTGGTGGATTACCACACAAATTGCCAAAGCCATGGGCTATGACTGGGGCTACACACATCCATCCGACATTTTTGCCGAGATGGCCAGCCTGACTCCATTCTTCTCTGGGTGTAGTTACGAGATGCTAGAGGACTGGGGAAGCTTCATGTGGGGCTCGGATACGGGAGAGAGCACACCACTTCTCTACACAGATGGGTTTTATTTCCCCGATAAAAAGGCACGCTTCTCACTGGTAGAGTACGTTCCGCCTGTAGAGTATCCGAAGGAATATGATCTCGTCTTGAACAACGGGCGTCTGCTAGAGCATTTTCATGAGGGGAATCTGACCAAGAAATCGAAAGGGATCAATCAGAAATTCCCTGATGTGTTCGTTGAGGTATCACCTGAGCTTGCCCATGAACGCGGCATCGAGAGCGGGTCTCTAGTTAGACTGGAATCCCCATACGGGGCGATTAAGCTCAGTGCACTAGTCACAGACCGTGTTCGGGGCCATGAAGTGTATGTGCCCATGCACTCCAACAGCCATGAAAGTGCAGTCAACCTACTGACAGGTACCGCGCTGGATGTACGCACACGGACCCCTGCTTACAAACAGACCAAGGTGCGTATGCAGATTCTGAACGTGAAGGGCGTGAACCCTCTGCCTCCGACAAATCCGCGCTACAAGAAGCGCAACCCGCAAGCAGGTGTTGAGGTAGAGCGGAAGTGGAACCGATCTGACTTCGTATCGTTGGTCAAATAGAATACCAGAGGAGGCCATTCAACTATGGCAAAACCCATCTCCATCGTCAAAAAACGCCTGCTCACAGAGGAAGAGCTGCAGGAGAAGACAATTCTCCAACTGAAACAGCAGCTCGCTGAGAGTAATGAGGCACTAGAGAAATCATTATCCATCTTAAATGAGCTCCATAACAGCGGCATACTGGAGGCTGCCGAGTCCTTGCTGCAAGCAAGAGCCAATATCGCTGAGATTGCCCTCGGGCAAGTGTCACGCCCCGAGGTGACGAACCTGATTAATCACGGAATGGCAGCGGCTGGTGCACTAACCAGCCTTGATCCTGCTTATACAAAGAGCCTTATGGATGGGCTCAAGTCCGGGATTACCGAGGCACAGACGACCACCGCAGCATCCAGCAAGACCAGTCTGTGGTCAATATCAAAATCGCTTCGCGATCCCGACATTTTACGAGCGCTAAGCTTCGGGCTCAGCTTCCTCAAGGGGCTAGGACGCTCACTTAAAAATCCGAATTCGCCGCATAATTAGTCTCTGTCTGATCAAGCTAGATTTGATCCGCAACCATAGATATTATAGGAATCCCCCTTTCTCGCATCAGCGGCAAAGGGGGGCCTATAACTCTGCTGTAATTCTGCTATCATTCTGCTTCGATTCCATTTACTACTTGAAATCTATTCAATTACTTCCTCCAGCCTGATCCTATCGTTATAAATCAACCTCTGTCGCTTCGGTAATAACATATCCCGATGAAAATGACCAAAGTACCACTGCTTATATGTCGTTCTGCCCTCCACACCGTCGAAATATGCATGCATCTCGTCCAATTCCATATGGATTCCACAGTGCTCCTTAATGTAGCTAAGGGCACCCGTCGAGCATGTATGCGTCAATATGTAGTCTACCTGCCAATTGTGCTTTTCCAAATTCTGCAGACCCTCTTCATACTCTGCCTGTGATGGCATCTCCCGTCTCCACCATGACTTCCCTTCCTTGCGATATTCAATGTCATGGGATGCTGCTCCCCCAAAGGTAAAGAACGTCTGTCCTTCTATGGTGAATACCTGACCTCGCATCAGATGAATGATGCTATCGTTGATTCTATGTATGCGCCCCCCATTCCACTGCTCGGTCGGATATGCTTCCAGCAAGTCAAAATTCTCATGATTCCCATCAATGAACAGTGTCGTGAACGGCTTGGTGTGCTGAAGCCACTTCAGCCAGTATTGATCCTCTTTGCTCCCGTCCCAGACCAGTCCAAAATCACCTGTTACAATCACATAATCATGCTTGGATAGCTCCTTCTGCTCCGGGAAATTTCTCGTATTGAAGCGCTGACCGACACTTATCGTTCCATGAATATCACCTGTGATGTAGATCATAATGAACTCCTCCCCGGGCCTAACTCTTTACCTGCCAGATGCCGATATTTAAAATTAATACCAATATCGTTATCGTAATTACATGAATTTTACGCAAGCGGGGGCTTACAAGCAATACATAGAACAGCTTATTAGCTCATATGCAGTATGAATGATGTCAGGGGGAGCACGTTAACGGATGAATACTTTGTTTATGCGTATTTTTTTATTTTTTTCCTGTCTTTTGTTAGGAGCAGGAGTCATCTTAGGACTAACGCTGTATCGCACCTCGGCACAGCTGGTAGAGCAGTCCATGGGTATGCAGGCACAAGCCGTTGCTGAACGAGCTGTACAATTGATCGATACCGCTCAATATGCACCGCTTAGCACAGGACTGAGCAAGACGAGTTATTACGAGGTGCTGCGCGATCAGCTAAGTCAGCTCCGTGAGGCTAACGGACTTAAATATTTGTACACCCTTGGTGTACGCGAGGAAAGTGGCTCTCCATCGTATTATTATGTCGTCGACGGTGCTGCTGCGGATGTGAGTGAGGATGATTTCTCTCCATATGGCTCAATCGAAGAAACGCACTATGAAGGCATGCTACAGGCCTTTAGCCAGAATGAAGCTGTCCGGGGCGAGCTCACAAGCGATGAGTATGGGGCCACAATTACAGCCTATGTACCGATCCATAGCGAGAGCGGAGAAGTCCTTGGCCTGGTGGGGGCTGATCTGGATTCGACCGCCGTCTATGAGCTGATGGCACAGAACCGGCTTACGATGATCTGGACTGCACTGGGAATTGTGTTGCTCAGTGTGCTACTGGTCTATCTGTTTGCTCATATCCTGACCCGCCCGCTGGTTAGACTCAGACAGAACATTGCTCAGGTTGGCCAAGGTGACCTGACCGTCAATGTGGAGCTTGGCTCCAAGGATGAGATTGGACAGCTGGCATGGGAGTTCAAGCGTCTGGTCACCGATACACGTGAGGTCATGAGTGGGATTCGCCAAGACTCTGATTCTCTGCTTCAAGCCGCTGAAGATGTATCGAGGCATTCACGAACTACCGCAGAAGCCAGTCAGCAGATCGTTGTGCATACTCAAGATTCAGCCAAGGGGGCCTCCGAGCAGGTCGCACGAGCCGGTGAAATTACAGCCTCCATGGAGGAGATTACACGTAGCATGCAGCATATCTCTCAGGCCGCCTCAGTCGTTGCGGACATATCCCGGGATACGACCCATAATGCTGTGAAAGGACAAGAACAAATCCATACCGCAATCGGCAGCATGGATCGAATCCATAAAGCCAATGCCCAGATGGCCAGCTCTACATCGCAGATGGAACAGTATTCGGGCAAGATTGAGTCCGTAGTGCATCTTATGAATAATATTGCCTCTCAGACGAAGCTACTTGCCTTGAATGCCAGCATTGAGGCCGCACGCTCGGGAGAGCACGGCAAAGGCTTCGCTGTCGTTGCCTCGGAGGTTCAGAAGCTTGCAGGTGAATCCGAGCATTCGTCCAGGCATGTATCCGAATTGATTGCAGAAATGACACGACAGACGGCTGTATTGGCTGACCACATGGCTGCCAGTACCACTGAAGTACAGACAGGGCTTGCAGTCATTCAGGAAGCAGGCAGATCCTTTGGTTCTATTCATGCAGGGGTCGAGAGCATGGACGAGCGACTGCATGAAGTCTCTGCAGCCTCGGAGCAGCTATCTGCAGGTGCCGAGGAGGTATCAGCCGCCATTGAGGACATGGAGCTCATCTCCCGCGACTCCTCCTTCAGCATTCAGGAAGTGTCCGCTGCGACAGTGAGCCAGCTGCAATCTATGGACGAGATGAAGGGCTCGGCAGAATCACTGCGTGAGCTATCCAGTAATCTGAACACGCTAATCAGCCGCTTCAAAATTTGAATATTTAATACATTCTCGTAGAGACGACGACTCACTCTCCCGTGGCCCATAGCTGCGATGTAGTGAATCGTCGTTTTTGTATCTATAACTTCTACTTCTATTTCACCTCAAAAGCGTCCCGAAATGCTCCGATAGTCCGTCCATCGGCTTTACGGTCCAGCACTGCGAATTCAATACGTTCAAACAAACTACCATAATTCTCATCTACAATGACCTTACGGAACCACTCTGCTACCTCCACCGGGTTATGACGGAATACGCCGCATCCGTATGCTCCGAGAATGAGTGTATCCATTCCCTGCTCTGCCACGACCGCCAGAATTCCGCGAATGCGGTTCAGCATAACTTCTGCGATGCGTTCTACATTCTCCGATTCACGCTCACGCACAACACCTGCATTAACAGCTGGAGCAGTGATCATCGACACACAATATGGCTCCTCCAGCAGCCCTCCATCATCTGCACGAAATACGGGTACCTCTGGAGAAAAGATCATGTAATCCGAATAGAGGCACGTGCCTAAGCGCTTGTTGAACTTATACATTTCCTCCATCTGTACGATGGAAGGATACAATGCTGAGGAGCGTGCAAGGCTTTCTTCCTGAGCCTGACTTCCTCCGAGAAAGCCGCCACCAGGATTTTTGGCAGAAGCAAAATTAAGGCACACTACATGCGCTCGCCCTTCCTTTGCAACCAAGCGTTGTGCTGCTTCCAGTGTTGTCTCTGCAGTCACATGAATTTCAGTAGTCCTCTCGGTTCCGTTGGCAGTTCGATTAGCAGTACTAATTGTCGCTTCCATTCGTTCTCTAATGGTCGGAAGCTCATCCGGTGCATATAATTTTGCCTCGGCAATCGTCTTGGCTATTTGCGCCTGAATCTGAATCACTTTTCCAACAGGGTGGGTATAGCCACCCTCCTCTATAATCTTGAGCGTTTCCTCTGCCCAACGTGATCGAATCACTCGTTGATGATGGGTCTGACTCATTTGGTATCACTCCATTGTAGATATAATTTGAATCCAGTAATTGATATTATATTGATATTAATTAATTGTTATTAACAATGCGATAATAATAATCCACTGAGATAAGAAAGTCAATATCCTTTAACCGCTGCAGCCCTTACAACTTGGAGCTTGTGCTCTTTTGTTCTATACCTTAAGTCAAAAACAAAGTGATTATTTCCCAGGAAAAGATCCTCAAAAGCTAGCAACATGCTGCAGTTAGGTACTGTGAGGTAATGTGATTTGTATTGCACACTTCCAGCTTACAATAATCGAATTGTTCAGCTCCGCTGAAAGCTTGTACACTCTATGATCTCTTAAAAAAACAGCCTGATCCAAAGGAGTGAGTTCCCCTTCGATCAGGCTGTTTGTCAAATTATAGAATCAGATGAACAAGTGAAGCTCACTTCTCACTTCTCCTCCATGTCCAGACGAAGACGCTTCAGTGTTGTGTGCTTAATTACCCATTGACCATCAAGCTGAACAAATGTCTCATGGTAATGCCCATAGCCACGGAATGACTTATTTGGGTTCTCTGCTGGGAATTGAACCAAATCCTCCATCGCAGAGATGACCTTCGCTTCATTTTCCGAGACAAACTCAACCTCTACACTGTGAATATGGTGCACGGAGACAGTGACATCCACCAAGTCACGAAACACCTTTACAATCGTATCGCGTCCTTCCAGGAGTGGTATGGGATTACCCTCCGTGCTGAAATCAGCTACCGCATCAGGAGCGAATACCTCACCCAGCTTGTCCCACTGCTTCGTGTCGATGTAGCGACAATATCTTGCCTTGGTATTCCTGATGTTCTCCAAGCTGATCAGTTGTTCGATCGCGGTAACAGATGATGAGTTCATGATTAGTCCCTCCGCAGTCATATTCATATTAATTCAACATTCCATATTGTACCATTATTTTAATGCTGCTTCAATGAAGCAAGGATGAACCGTATCGGATCTGCTGTAGTTGCAGCATATAGATAGGCCTACCTGAACATGTGAAGGAAGCCCTCTCCACTACCGGACGGGCTTTTGTAATGCATACAGCTCCTCTTCCAGATTAAGCATTTGCTGATCGATAACCTTGCGGGCATCGTGAATCGCACGATTATACACGTAAGGTGACAGCTCCTTCAGCATGTAGTCCAGCAGATTCTCGGCTGCAAGCTCTCCAATCTCCTCCGAACGCTCCATTTCAAAGTAATGCTGCAAGCTTTCAATTAATTGGAGCTTCTCTTCTCGTGGAAGTTGTAACGGAATCATAGGGGCATTCTCCTTCAGTGATATTTTTGACATTCTGGACTATCTTTGTAATTTCTTCACTTCATCTTGTCTTAGGTATTCAAACATTTCATTACTCTCTCTACCATATTCATTATAATGCTGCAAAGCAATAGCATGATGTCAGTCTTCCTCTATGAAAGCATAAATCATGCATTTCTCAACAAAAAAACCTTCTGTCCCCCCATTCAGGTGGACAAAAGGCTCCTGAGCACTTTCTCAGATCAAAGCAATAGCCAGCAGCGTGAACAGGCTTAAGGTTAAGATAGAGCTTCCGTAGCCATAACCATACGGATAGAATCCTGACGTGTTGACCCGACCCTTATCTTCCTTATCCATTTGTAAGTACACGTTCTCGCGGTCTACATTCACGATGACACCCTCGTAATGCTGACCATTGACGGTTATAACCCGTACGCGCTTGTTCATGCATTGCATACAATTATAATAGGCTTCTACCACTGTATCACTCCTCTCCGTATACATTGCTAGTGTATGGAAAGGAGTGCTTGGCGGTAACGGCTATGAACTATATGGCGCTTGGTGAAAGGCCTGCCAGAATTCTCCCTTTGTATTAATAAGGTTACGAATCTGAATGAATGGAATGGTAAAGGTCGGAAAGCCAGCAGCATAGGGTGCAATCTCATAGGGCTCAAAGTACAGATGTAGCGCATCCTCTGTGACATAGAAGGGCTGATCCTCTTTTATACCTGTGTAGCTATCCGGGAATACGTAAGAATATTGCGGGTCGTTGCGAATCTGCTCTCCCACGATCCTACTGAGCTCCCGTACATACGGACTGCCAGGCTTGAACAAATCCTTCAGACTATACATACGTCCATTACCCAGGTTAATGATGGCGTAGATCAATGAAGGCATACCATGTGCTGCACCAAGCGGATAGCGGTACCCTGTGAGCTCCAGTTGAAGCAGGTAATAGCGGTAAAAGGAGACCTGGAAGTCGCCTGTATACGTATAATCCAGTTTTTGATCCGAAGGCACAGGCTTGACCTGCGACAGCTCCTTGAGCCTGCGATTGAGCTTCTGTGCAGCGGTACGGTCTTGAATTCCCTCCACCTGCGGATAGTACACGAGATAGTCAGGGTTCGGATGGTATTTCTCCTCTCGCACGGCATATGGCGGTGCAAGGGGAATTAGCGTATTTTGCTGCCAGATGAGCTGACCTGCGCGCGTTACATAGCTTAATCGCTGATCTATGAACGCCTGAATCAAGCCATGCGAGACCAGCTTCACGCTCCCCTGCCCTCGAAGTCGTGGATAGCCCGGAGCCGGACGCCCCGTCAAGTCAATGAAATACGTCTCCTTGCCGTCAGTTGCAGATGCCAGTCCATCCTGATACGATTCCAATTCTGCATAGATGAAGTCTGTCAGCCTTCGCCCATTCCAGTCCGCAATGGCATAATATGATCCCAGGAAGGGCTGCGAAGGATCGACAGCCCTTCCCAAAGCCAGCCGTCCTGCATCCAGATTGCGAATATCGTTGTATTCCGGCTGCACAATGTATCTGCCCTGTCGGTCGATGACACCATACAGGTACTCTCCATCCTCTGACGTATTTACGATAGCCCTCCCTTGCTGAAACGGCATCGCGAACGTAAATATAGGCTGAATCACGACATCCCCACGCTCATTAATATATCCATATTTCCCGGCTTCCTCCTGCTGGAAGGACATTAATCCGTCCGAATAGGGACCGACACTTGGATAGCTATATTCGTGCAGCTTGGTTCCATCCTTCTGAATCAGTACATATGCCCCGGCTGGCAACTTCACAATCGCACGATCCTCTTGAAAATCATAAGCTTCTTCATACTGAGCTGGAATGACTTCGTGGCCTGCGCGGTCCAGATAACCATAACGTATCTGCTCCTGACCACCTGCACCTGGCACCTGAATTGTGTCGCTAAAGACAGCTCTGCCATTTTTGACTGCGTTAATGTACGAGTAGGCTCTGCGGGTAATAATGTTCCCCTGTTCATTCATTAATCTGTAGCCTCTGGCGTCGGATACGACGGCAAGACCCTCGAAAAAGGGACCGATTGAGTCATACACAGGCTGGACCACGAATTGAGCTGCCGCATTAATCAGTCCATATTTATTGCGCTTGCTGACCACAGCCAAACCATGATCAAAATCTCGGGCATCATCAAATTGCGGCTGAATGGTAAGCTGCCCCGTCTGGTTCATATAGCCCCACTTCAGACCCTCTGTCGTCTTGAGTGACACCGGATATAAGCCCACCGTTCGCCAAAAGCCCTCCTGATAGCCAGCAGTCAGTATCCATTGCTCCAGACCAAGCAAGCGACTTCTGGACGTGGCAGACTGTGACAGCGTTAACGTCCTGCCCACGGTATGTAGCGCTGACTGCAGTGCTCCAGTACGGAGCTGCGCATCAGCCAGATAATAGCCGTACACAGGTTCATCCGGATAGGCTTGCTGTAGCTCTTCATAGTAGCGGATGACCTTCGGAAAGTACGCCGGGTAGGCATCCTGAGCTGCCACAAGCCCGCTGCCAGACCAACGGAAAATATCAACACGATAGGCCGATTCAGTCTCATGAAGCCATAGAGCCAGCTCCGCCACTCCATCAGAACCATATCCGCCAGCCATGTCCTCCACATCCATATGACTGAATTGGATCGGACCTGGTGTAATATCCCTAAGTCCCGCTTCATCGTAATCGTAGACCGAGAGCAGGCAACGATTAGTATGAGTGCGCCAGCCTACAAGCAGCTGCGGCCGCCCTGCACCAATCAATGGAGCAGCGGTGAGTGCAGATACTGCATATCCAGGTCCAGCGAGGTGACCTGTCTGTCTCCAGCTACCACCGTTATTCACCAGCACCAATACATACAAGCTGCCATTCCAGCGATAGACCGCGGCAATATCAGCCTGCCCACTGCCCCTGAGATCCGCAGGCAGAATCGCAGCTTGACCATCAAGTCTCTCCACGTTCATTAGTTCACCGCCATGAGGCACGTAACTCATGACCAGCTCTGACCATGACCATTGGTTTAATGTCATATTCGTTCTCGCCCCTTCACATACATTCATCGCCTAATCGTATGCAGCGAATGGACAAATATGCGAATAAGCCCGCAATTGTTATGACAGGCTGATCAGAGACAATATTCAAGTATTAAAAAAAGGTTGTTATAAGAATTTACCTTATAACAACCTGCCTGTATCAAGAAAACTTGCTGCTTGATCAGTCCTCACAACGTGCTTACTTGTATAGTGAAAACGTACGCGTGAGAATGGGAACGCTTCACCTAAGCTTTGGCAGGAGCCTCTGCATCAATGGAGGTCTGGCCCCCTGCATTTCCCTTAGTGGCACCACTATTCATACTGCCATTCTGATTATTTTTGTATTTCGCCCAGTAGGCCGTCAGGATTGGCACCAGAATGGAGGTCACGATGACCGATGCTGCTACGAGTGCTGTCGCAGATTGTGCCGCTGGCATGAATTCTGGCTTCATCGTAGCGACGATCATTGGATTGGCTACGGCTGCTCCTGCTGTACTGGAGGCTGCAAGTCCTGCAGTACCATTCCCGCCACCAATGAAGCGATCTGCGAGCATCAGTGGAATGCCTGTTACAATGATAACTGCTATACCTAGCAGAATACCAAGGATGCCGGTCTGAAGGATGACACTGAGGTCAATCGAGCTTCCCAGAGCAAATCCGAAGAAAGGAATCAAGGTCTGTGTAGCTTTGCCGAAGAAGGTTCTAAAATCATGATCCACATTCCCCAGCAAGAACCCTACGAGGAAAGGTAATACTGCCCCTACAAATGCATGTGGTTCGAATACCGCCATACCTGTACTTCCCAGAATCAGCATCGTTACGAGCGGTCCGGATTCCAATGACATCAGCACGAACGCGCCTGCTTCTTCTTTTGTGCCATATTGATTCATGATGGAGGCATACAGCCCGCCATTCGTCATATCCATAGCCGCAATCAAGGCCAGTACAGATAGTCCGGCGAAGAATCCGGTCTGAATTCCGCCTACTGGCAGGAACTGGGCAGCAATGATAGCCACCACCCATGCCACCGCGATTTTGGTTAAAACAAGCGTACCCGATTTGCGCAGCACTGTACCCGTAGCCCTTACATCGATGGAGGCGCCCATACAGAAGAACCATACGGCCAGAATAGGCACGGTACCTGTCATGAGTCCATTCGTAAAGGAACCGAAATAGGCACCCGACGTTGGCCAGAAGGTATGGATTATGGCCCCTATGAACAGCGGCACCAGCATCATGCCGCCAGGAATCTTGTCAATTTTCTTCTTAATGTTCATACATTGATCTATCCTTTCTGTATGCTCCATCCCATTTGTTCTTTATAAGATGAAGCCAAGCTTTAGTTAAAGCGGTATCATTTTCGACTTAGGCCAAGCTCCGGGATCAGTCGCGCGAACAAATCATGATATTCCTTCAGTTGACTACCGAAGCTCTCGCTATCTCTAACCATTAATCCCAAGCCATTTTGTCGCATTCGTTCCCGAAAGATCGGGTCCTCGGTCGCCTGCATGAATGCTTGCTCCAGACGATCCGTAATTTCCTGAGGCGTTCCCTTCGGAACGGCCAGCCCCCTGAGTGTTCCAATGAATTCAAATCTTACGCCAGTGGCCTCATAAAGAGTCGGCACCTTAGGAAGCGCTTCCGAGCGTTCGGCCGTGTTCACAGCCAACGTACGAAGCTGCCCTTGTTCAACTAGAGATTTCACTTCGGCAGGGCTAACTGGAACCGCATCCACAAAGCCGCTAGCCAAAGCCGATACTGCTGGACCGGCCCCTTCATAAGGGATGTGTGTAAACGTAACGCCGCTTTCTTTCTCCAACGTGGCAGCCGCTAGGTGCCAGATACTACCTGTCCCGGCGTTTCCCATCTTCACCTCTCCGGGATGTGTTTTTGCATACTCCAGAAACGCCGCAGCTGTCGTCCATGGCGCATCTGCACGAACCGTGATGGCAGAAGGATCAAAATTCGTCTGGGCAATCGGCTCGAATTTCTCATAGGTAATGGGCAGCAATCCCATATGGGGCAGCGTCGTCAGCTCAGCCACCAGATACGTTACCGTATAACCATCTGGTCGGGCATTCGCTCCCTCCATAAGCCCGATCGCTCCGCCTCCCCCCGTCCGGTTCACCACGATAATCGGCTGATCCAGATACTTCTCGGCAGCCTCAGCCAGTGCTCTGGCCGTGATGTCAGTCCCACCACCGGCAGCATAAGGCACGACCAATGTGATAGGTTTGTTGGGAAAGGAAGCCGCGTCACGTTGCACAGCATCCGAAGAAAATTTGCTGCTGGGTAGCATCATTATAACGATCATTAGCAAAACGATACCTGCTCCTGCAATTACTATATACT
Source organism: Paenibacillus massiliensis 2301065 = DSM 16942 (assembly GCF_000377505.1). Classification (GTDB taxonomy): domain Bacteria; phylum Bacillota; class Bacilli; order Paenibacillales; family Paenibacillaceae; genus Paenibacillus; species Paenibacillus massiliensis. Next base: position 167,172 of record NZ_KB898188.1, read on the forward strand.
TTCGCCATCCATGCCCTTTCACTGCCATCCCCTCTTTTCTGTAGGGTCACCTCCGTCTCTTCATGGTCTGCTTCAAGAGGATATCATTCCCTATGGGCTCTGAATCCTGCAGTCGACATTCGTCAGGCGAAGCGCTTATCTCACCTGAAGTGTACCGTAAGAGACGGTGTGCAATCTATCGTATAATCTTATTCCTGATCGTCAAAAACCCCGGCGTTATCGGCATTTGGAGGATCTGCATATCCGCTGGAGGATTTGAAGGTCTCTCTGTACTTGCCTGGTGTAACTGATTTCTGCTTGCGGAAGGTGCGAATGAAGCTGTTCTCATTCTGGTATCCGACCAGCCCGGCAATGTCTGCAATCTTCAGGCTAGAATCCTGCAGCAACTCGCAGGCTTTTTCAATCCGAAGGTTCGTCAGATAATCATAGACGGTGCTTCCCGTCTCCTCCTTGAAGATACTACTGACGGATGAGATGCTCATGCGCACAGCATCAGCAATATTTTGCAGACCGATATTCAGATGCAGATTGTCCTTCATATATTGGATCATTTCCTGCACAAGCTTGTACTCTCTGGATTCACTATGAGCAGTCATATGACCAGATAAATACACAGCTGCTTGTGATAACATAATCTCAATCTCCGAAAGGGTCATGGTCCCTACCTGATTCGTGCTGTAGTGTGCAAGCTCGGACGGCAGCTCAATGCGCTGCAGCTCGGTGAGCTTCAGTAGATCCTGAACCAGCATGTCAGCTGAGATATAGACAACGGACGGTTGAATTCCGTTTTTTCGAATATACTCAGCCCACTGCTGAATCCAGCTCACACAGGCCTCCATATCACCAGATTTCAAGCTGGTATTCATACCGACTCGCCAGGAATCATCCAGAATGCTGCGTGGGTATTCGCCTGTCGGATAGGGAAGGGTCGCATATTCCATAATCGTTCCATAGCCCTCATACAGTCGATAGGAGAGTGCCTCTCTGGCTTCCTCATAAGACTGGTTAATTTGATACACATCCGCTACTGGACTGCCTACTCCAATTGAAATGGTCACATGCAGGTACTCCTGAACCGTCACAATCATGCGCTGCGCATCCTCCAGTAACGAAGGCGCATGTTCTGCCTCTCTTGGCTGAACCACAATGACATAATGATCCTTCTCCGCGGCAATGCTGACTGCTCTCCAGGAGGACATTAGCATTTCCAGAATAATATTATGCAAGGCGTACTTGAGCAGCATCTGATCCTCTTCCCTGTACTCATTGGTCCACTGCCAATAACGGTCAATCGACAGCACCAAGACAGAGAGTGGTCCTTCCTCCCAATCCTGGAAGTAGTGCTGCCATTTTGTGCGAACCTCCTGTAAGCCAATGCTCTTGTTCAGGATGTCCTGCACATATTTGGAGCGGAGCTCGGGCAGGCTGCGTTCAGCCACAAGTGACTTCATCTGATATTCGCCCACCCATTTACCAATGATTGGCTCCAGTTCATAGAGATTCACTTGCCGACTCCCACGCTCCCCCGGATTCAAGAGCTGCTGGATTCTTCTGACCGGTCGAAGGGCCGCATAATTATAGTAATAAATCGCTGAGCACCCAACCACAATCGAGAGCAACGATAAGAAGAGCATCATGTTCCGGGCCAGATTCACACTTTTCAGCATCTGATCCATCGGCACCAAAGATACCAGACGCCATCCTGTCACATCCGAGAAGGTCTGATTCGCCATGTAGGCTAGCCCATCTACCTCTACATAGGTGAACGGGTTCACGTCAAGCTCACGAATGACATGCTGCATGTCTTCCAAAGGCACACTTGTATTCAGCTTTGGGTAGATCAGCTCATGATCCAGATTGAACACATATTGATGGCTGGGGAGATGCGTGTACATTTTGGAGAAAAAACGATCATAGTCCATGTTCACCATAACTGCACCAATGATGCGGCCTTGATCTACGATGGGTCTCACTAGCGACAGCAGCTCCACCTGCCCGGGCGTCTGCGCTTCACCGGTCCATCTCCGCTCAATCAGCAGGGGCTTACTGTTAATCTCTTGAATCCACGGAATCCAGCTTTGATCGGCCGCATCGCTCCAGCGTGATATATAGCCCTCTTCGCTGGAGAGCAGAGCCTCTTCCTGAAGGGAGATAATATATGCCGAATGGATGTCCTCTTCGCTTGATAGTGCTTTCAATAAGGAAAGCTCCTGCTCGGATGAAGGAGGCATACCACTAGACATCGCCTGAACATATGAAATGACGGCTGGCTGAAACGCCAGGTCTACGGCTTTGCTATCTGATTCCCTGAAGGCACGATTCGTGACGTCCAGATTAATTTGAAGCAACTCCACATTAGGGGTGTTCAGCTCTGTATCCATACCTTTTCTATAGTTGTTATACGAGAAGAGACCAATCAGCGTAATAAGCAGCGAGACGGTCAGCGTCAGAAGCAGGATTAGCCTGGTCTGCTTATTCTTGAACATGAATTTCAACTTCAAACGAAGCATGGTGTATCTCATCCTTCCAGCCTTGAGCATGTATTGCAATTGCATAAGCATACTGCAATTTTTATTAAAAAATGCTTGCCTGTACGAAGGCATAGACATCGCAATGCAGTATACGAAAAATGCATCATATACTAACTTACACACACAGTATCTCTCATCCTGCATTGTAAGACATTAAAATTTAAATATCAGTGTTCTTTTTAACAGATCCTCCCCTTCTGCCCGCTCATGTCATATACAAATAGTTACTTAACACTCTGGCGCGTCACATAACAGCGAATCATCTGCCCGAACGTCGATAAATCTGTCTGGATCCTGACCAAATGCTCACAAACCCGGCCATTTAGCCGATATTAATTATGACTGGCAACATCATTTCATACAGACTAAAGAAGGCGATGACTTGGACATTTACTCCCAATTTATACGAAAAACAGTTCTGAATTATATTGTTGGATCATTCATCGCCGTGATGTTCACGGGCTTGTTTTTTATATTTGTAGCTATAAAAATGCCTGTAAAAGAAGCACTATTCTTAATGACCGTTCTGATGCTGTCCTTAGTAATAATGATTTCAGTGGAGCTTGCTGTATTTTTTCGACATCTGCATCCGATTCGCAGAATTTATCGTGAAGGCTCTATTCCCTCTTATGAGGAGCTACGGAAAGCTTACATTCAGACCCATCGCCTTCCGCTGCTGGCGATCAAGCGCATTGTACTGCCACATATGATGGGGCTGATGATTCCTGGAATATTGTTGACGTATCTGTCCATCTATATGAAGTGGATTCATGTTCCCTACAGCTATCTGGTGCTTGCCATTGTCTGTGCTCCCGTCGTAGCAGGTATGCATGCATTTATTGAATTCTTCCTGACGTCTCATGCGATCATTCCAGTGGTCAACCACATTCGCAGCATGGCTTACAACCTCTATGGTAAGGATTTGTCTCTAGAAGGCTCGGTTCTGATTTCGGTCCGCAAAAAATTTCTGTATAGTGCCTTTCTGATCGGCACCTTTCCATTATTTCTGTTCAGTATTGCAGGCTATATCCGTCAGGACTATCTGGATCAATATAACTTTATGAGCTATTGGGAATGGACGACTATCTTCCTCGTAGCAGGAGCGATCTTCTCATCCTTCGGTGCATGGGTACTGTCCAGGGACATACAGCATCCGATTCGCAACATCACAGCCTCCATGAGAATCGTTCAGCAGGGGAAGCTGGATCATCTAACCCCCGATATTTATTCGGATGAATTCTCCCAGCTGGTAGCCGGCTTCAACCACATGGTCAGAGCCTTGAAGAATCGGGAGGATATGACCAAGCTGCTCATTCAGAGCTATTTTACTACCCTTGCTACTGTGCTGGATGCCAGAGACCCCTATACGGCAGGGCATTCCAAGCGTGTGGCACATTATTCCCATGAGATCGGCAAGCTGGCTGGCTTGACAGACCAGGAATTGGATACCCTTCGCAAAGCTGCGCTGCTCCATGACATCGGCAAGATCGGGATTCGCGATACCGTGCTGCTCAAGGAGGGCAAGCTTACCGATGAAGAGTTCGAGATTATCAAGCAGCATACCGTGCTAGGTGAGAAAATCCTGCTGCAGATCGAGCCAGCTGATGCGATGGTTGAGATTTTGCCGGGAGTACGCTCTCACCATGAGCGCTATGACGGGAACGGTTACCCCGATCGTCTGGCGGGGAACAGCATTCCTGTAATGGGCCGCATTATCGCCATCGCAGATGCTTACGATGCAATGACCTCGAATCGTACCTACCGTCAAGGAATGACGGAAGAGAAGGCTCTGAGCATTATGCTGGAAGGAAAAGGTACTCAGTGGGACCCGTATTTTACAGGTCTGTTCATTGCCAACTTTGAGCGGATTCGATTGGAGCATGAGGATAAAGGAAGCTCTCCTGCGAGTAAACATGCTACAATGTAGGCAAAGTGGCATTTTGCATGTGTACGCATCACAAATATAGGTTCAGACAAGCCTGACTTGCTAGAGCCTACCGGCTCTCTTCGTGTCTGCTGACTTTAGCTCGAATGCTGCAGCATGCCCAAAATGCCAGATTCTATGAGCATGAGTAGCTCGTAAAGGGCGGTGTAGATGTATGATTTATCTAATCAAATGGTTGTATAGCTTCGTACTTCCCCCGGGATTGTTCGTGATCTTATTACTAGGCATCAGCATCTGGATATGGAAAAAACAACGCCGAGCAGCTATTACGCTACTCGGCGTTACCGTGTTGCTGTATGCTTCCATGATTCCGTTGACTGGTGATCTGCTCGTTGGTACCCTGGAGCGGCAATATGCTCAGCCACAGGAAGCTCAGGGTGATATTATTGTCGTACTTGGTGGTGGTGCCACGCAAGGTACTCCCGATGTTGATGGGGAAGGGAATATGCTGGGATCAGCAGCGAATCGACTGCTAACCGCAGCAAGACTATATGAACAGACAGGCCTGCCGATCCTGTTCTCTGGCGGTCAAGTATTCCCGGACAGTGGGAATGAAGCAGACATTGCCCGTAGACAACTGCTCGGCCTGGGAGTTCCTCCGCAGGACATTTACACAGAGAACCGCTCCCTGAACACAGAACAGAATGCTAGCTATTCAGCCATCTTGCTTCAGGAGGAAGGCTTTCAGCGGCCCATACTGATCACTTCAGCTTTTCATTTGCCGCGGGCCGTTCTACAATTCGAGCGGGCAGGCATAGAGGTGACGCCCTTCCCGACAGACTATCTCGCAAGCCAGCCGCAGCGCTGGTATGCAGGCAAGTTCTCGCCATCACCCGGCGCTTCATCCGTGATAGGGACTGCCTTAAAGGAGTATTTGGGTATAGCCGCGCTGAAGCTGAAGGACTAACACACATGGACCCCATTAAAATGTGTGCATAGAGCCGCTGCAAGCGGGGAGCCTTGTCGACCACTGTTAAGCTGCTGTTCTTTCGAACGAAGTTGATTAGTTGATGAACAGCGAGCTTTAAGGTGGGCAATCCGTTTCTCTAGGGCTTCCACGCTTTCCGCTAGACATACTCTCTGCAAATCATTCACACCTGAAATCGTATGCGTTCATAATAATAGTCTGCCGTATCATCGTGCTACAGTGATTTGGCTGTAGCTGTAATACACCATGTCCTCTCCATCGTAGTTCTGAGCAACTGAAATAACCCCTGCCCTCAGTTGAAGTGTATACCGAGCGTAGGGGTTATTTGGGATAGGTCACACAATTCTACGGCCATACTGTATGGATCTTATACCTTGTACGGCCATATATATGTTGTACCGCATATTGTATGAAACCTGCAGGCAATTAGTCCAGAACTCCTGCGCGTGGCGTCACGCCGAATGCTTTTGCCAGGTCCAGGAGCTCCTGCTTCGTGATTCTTTGCTTGATCTCGTGGTGGGCAATCAGCATATAGATCTGGGCTGCCTTCTCTACAGTCTCAATCAGTCCAAAGGCTTCATCAATCGAGCTTCCTGTGCCGAAGATCCCGTGCTGTGGCCACAAGACTACACGATGGTCCTTCATCTTGCCTGCCGTAGCACGCCCGATCTCGCTCGAACCGGGAACCATCCAAGGAATGACGCCGATTCCGTCCGGGAATACCACTACACATTCGGTGCACATCTCCCACAGCGTTCTCGTCAGGAGGCGTTCGTCCAGATCATGAATGAACGTCATAGCAATGACATTGGTCGCATGCGTATGAATCACGACCCGGTGTGTAGGATCAACCTTCAGTCGCTCAATGTGACTCATGAAGTGCGAAGCCAATTCACTCGTTGGCACACTGCCGTTGCCGAAGCCCCACAGAATCTCCAGCTTCTGTCCATCAGACGAAACGCGCAGCACTCCTAAGTTCATCTCGGGTGCAGCCAGCATGTTCTTGAAATATTTCCCCGAACCTGTCACCACAAAATACTTGCCCGCCAACTCAGCTACTGGAAAAGCAGGCTCAATTGTCCGAATTACATGATGGATGTCTAAGTAGCTGCTTACCGTCTCCTCATCCAGCAGCCAGCTGATATTACCGCCGTTCCGCTCGTCCCAGCCTAGACTCCACATATCATATGCGATGCCGGCCATTTCCTGAATGAACGGTACGTCGGCAGCATTCACTTCCTTATAGCTTACTTGTCCCATCTTGATCCACTCCTTAAATCTTATATTTTAAAAAGTAAAAATAAATACAGATAAACAATACCTTTTTCACTTTCATCCTACTGCTATATTTTTGTTCAGTCAATAAAACAACACACATAAATTCGTTTTTATTTTTATTTTTCTTTATTTAGTTCTGATTTCAGACAAATTTAATCCTAGAAGCTCATGTGAATGCTACCGATTTACAACTTTATCCTTTTCGGCTTACAATACAACAAGCAATACCGCCAATAAGCTGTCGATTGCATACGTTATGCAGTTGTTATTAACGCTATGGAGTCAACCAGTAGCAATCCCGAGAGACGGAGGAACGAACATGGATATGCGTCGTATGGCTGTCACACCAATGCAGGTGCCCTGGATGATTAGCCCATCCTACGACTTTGCCACCTATAGAGGAGATGATCAGCAAGAAGTCGCCATACAGATGATGTGCGGGTATAGTAGTAAGCACTTTGAGAACACCCTTTCGGAGCTGTCGCTTCTATATGATGGGGACATACCTGATGAAGAATACAATAAGGCCGGAAACGCCCTTGTAGAGATTACCTTTGCCCCAGTGCTCCTCTTCAGCGTGTATAGCAAGCTTCGTGAATGGGAGCGATATGACTACAGTTATTTCGAGCCATATACCCGTGGGGAGCGCTCATTGCAGGAGGAGTGGAACGATACGGGAATGTGTCCCAATCCAGGCTTCTATGAAGTGATCAATTCACCACTAGGAGCTGTCTACGGCTTCAACTCCCCCAAGATCAGACATTGGGTACTGAGCGCACATGATTCATATATAGACGTGCTGGCTCACAGCTTTGCATGGAAGGAGATATCGAAGCAAGCTTAACCGCAGTCGACAGAACTCCCACGCTTGCGGCTCTACACTTACATTGGATACGGCTAATTCAATATACAATGTTATAAATCCACAAAAAAACCACCTTCCTCCAGAGTCTTCCCGACCCCGAAGGAAGGTGGCACACCTGCTAACCACCAATATGAGACATCTCTACTTTACCATGAGACGTACGGCCCAGCTCCCGTTCAAGCGAGTACTGATCTGTACGTCCACTCCAGATGGCGTGAACCTGCTCCCTTAGCATGGCGTCATCAGCCTCTGAGCGCAGTAGCTTGCGCAGATCATGTCCTTTAACGGCAAACAGGCACGTATATAGCATCCCACTCGCAGACAGACGGGCGCGGGTGCACGTGGAGCAGAAAGCATCCGTTACAGAGGAGATCAGTCCAATCTCTCCACGCCCATCCACGAATCTATAACGAGAGGCTACCTCTCCAGGATAATTCGGCGCAATAGGCTCCAGCGGCCATTGACTTCCGATTCGATCCAGCAGCTCCTGCTTGCTAACAACATGCTCCCGATTCCAGCCGTTCGTATTCCCTACATCCATATACTCAACCATTCTGAGGATGTGGCCCTCATTTCGAAAATATTCAACCATGGGCAGTACAGCGTGCTCATTCACACCCTTCTGCACAACCATGTTGACCTTAACGTCAAGTCCGGCGGCAGCTGCAGCAGCAATACCTTCTAGTACAGGCGTTATGCGGCTTCGACGGCCATTCATATTCAGGAAGGTCTCATCATCCAGCGCATCCAGACTGACCGTAATCCGTTGCAGACCAGCCTCTCTCAGCTCACTTGCCTTATTGCGCAGCAGACTGCCGTTGGTGGTCAATGAAATATCCTCAGCATCCAGGGCAGCCAGACGCCGGATGATCTCTGTCAGATCCTTGCGTAATAACGGCTCTCCTCCGGTAATCCGAAGCTTACGTACTCCCAAGTCTATGAATAGGCGTGAGATTCGCTCAATCTCCGTAGCAGACAAAATATCCTTGGTCGGCAGGAATTCATAATCCTTATTAAATATTTCCTCAGGCATGCAATAACGGCAGCGAAAGTTACACCGGTCTGTGACCGAAATACGCAAATCTTGCAATGGCCTGTTATGCTGGTCGTATACAGTCATGATGTCCCCCTATCTACTGCAGCTCAGCTAGCCACGATGTATATATAGTATCTCTTAGATTATCATATATACCCGGCTGTGTCCCTCATAAAAACGCCGAGCCCGCTAAAAAGGCTATGCTCCGTCTAGCTGCAGAGTATTCAATTCCTTAATATTCGTTCTATAAGAGTAAGCTACAGACAGCAGCTCGCAGTCGCCAAGAAGAGAAATACGCTGGCGCCTATCCAAAAAAAATACCCTGCTGAGGTTCAGCAGGGCCAAGTGTATATCAATTAGGGGGTTATTAATAATTACTATAAGCGAGGAAGCTTAAATAAAAATGAATGCTAAATAAATCTTTGCTGAAAAAGTACGTCTACCCCTGCTTGCTACTCTTTCTGCGTAGCTTACTTTCATTCCAGCCACCCTCACCGACCTCTGGCTCACGTTCCAGAATATTCATAGCTTCGTCGTAGCAACGCTGCTTGAACAATAAGATCATGTCCTCCAGATCCTCACGATGGAGCAGGGTTACTCTATTCACACCAGCCAAAGTCTTGCAGGAATCCGTGTATCGTCCAGTGGTGATCACAATGGAGCGCTGGGCATGATAATAGTTAATAGAAGTAAAAATTTCCTGAACAGCACTCAGACCTACTGGACTCTGCTTGCCATACCGCTTGGCCTGCACTACATTTCTTAGCCCGTGGCGATCTGTGAACACGAGATCTGCTCCGAAGTCACGGCTGCCGGTTGTCTTGAATACCTCATCATAACCAAGCTCTGTCAGCAAACGATGAAGATAAGCTTCGAATTCCGAGCCATCCTCCATACGATCAATATCCTTCATGGTGATTTTGCGCGGGTTCAGCTCTCGTAGTACGCGTGCTCTCCTATGTATTACCCACCGGATCAGCAAGCCTGCCAGGATGAGTAGCCCAATAAGGGCAGCCAAGCCTACAGGCGTATACAATATGTCCATCTTTCGTTCCTTTCTGCTGAAGCTATCAGCTACAATGAAAAACGTTCCCAGGTAAAGGAAGCGTAAAGCCACCATTTACACAGGGAACGTCCGGAATGAACTTATTCCCGCTCCAGCAGTGCCTCACCAGCAATACCTGGCTGCGTCATCTGATAAGGGTCCAGAATGAGATCTAGCTCTTCTTCAGTCAGGACATTATACAGAAGGCAGAGCTCCCGTACGGATTTGCCTGTCTGAATCGCTTCACGAGCAATACGCGATACGACCTCATAGCCCAGATGTGGATTCAGCGCTGTAATGATGCCCACGCTGTTATCGACATAGGATTTGCAGCGCTCCACATTCGCCTGAATGCCTTCAATACAATGTACCCGGAAGACCATGAAGCCCTGATTCATAATCTCCAGCGATTGCAGCAGGTTGTAGACGAGCACCGGCTCCATGACATTCAGCTCTAGCTGACCTGCCTCCGAAGCCAGACAAATTGTATTATCGTTGCCGATAACCTGGAACGCAATCTGATTAATTACCTCGCACATGACCGGGTTGACTTTGCCCGGCATAATCGAGGAGCCAGGCTGACGAGCTGGCAGGATCAATTCTCCAAAGCCCGCCCGCGGTCCTGAGGCCATCAAGCGAATATCATTGGCGACCTTGGACATATTCATCATGCAGATCTTCAATGCGGCGGATACCTCGGTATAGGCATCCGTGTTCTGAGTAGCATCTACAAGATGATCATCTGCATGCAGCGGATAGCCAGACAGATCAGCAAGCACCTCGGCCACACGCTGAATATAACGCCGATCCGCATTCAGTCCGGTCCCAACGGCAGTCGCTCCCATATTAATGCTCAGGAGATGCTCTCTGGTAGCCGCCAGACGCTTGATATCACGCCCCAACACGCGTGCATACGCCTGAAATTCCTGTCCCAATCGAATCGGCACAGCATCCTGCAGATGTGTGCGACCCATTTTGATGACACCGTCGAACTCGTCCGCCTTCTTCTCAAATGCATTGCGCAGCTCGCTCATCGTTCCCAGTAGCTTATCCACCATAGTCAGGACAGCCAGATGCACGGCCGTCGGGAAGGAGTCATTCGTAGATTGCGCCATGTTGACATGGTTATTAGGACTCAGTTGCTGGTAATCGCCCTTGGTGAAGCCCATCAGCTCCAGCCCTCGGTTCGCGATAACCTCGTTCGTATTCATGTTAATGGACGTGCCAGCGCCGCCCTGAATTGGATCTACAATGAAATGATCATGCCATTGCCCAGCGAGAATCTCCTCAGCAGCCTTAATAATCGCTTCTGCCTTGGTATGATGCAGACGAGTCAACTCCGTGTTGACTGTTGCCGCTGCTTTTTTGACCATAGCCATAGCTTTAATCAGCTCAGGATGCAGACGCTGTCCTGTAATCGGGAAATTCTCTGCTGCCCGCATCGTCTGAATGCCGTAGTAGGCATCGGGCGGAACTTCTTTTGTACCCAAAAAATCATGTTCAAGCCTCATTGTCCTTCATTCCTCCGCTGTGGATTACTTCCGAACCTGGCCATTCGAGCCAAATCAACAATACTCGGGGCCAGTACCCATTATACGACCGAGTTACAGGTTATGCCAGTCGGAATATGAAGATGTTGGGTTTTACAGGGTATAGCAAGGTTAGTGATCCATCTCTGGATTTTCATTATGGTGTTCCAGCAGACGACTCCGTCATAATAGATCTGCGCACAGTCTCCCCAACTTAGGGTCTTCCTATCCTTGCAACACTCTAATGGACGAGTATACCATTGACGATGTTGCCCAGCTAAGCGAACCCGTATGGAGCCTCGGGGCAATTTAAGCAACGAAGTGTTCACTTGTAAGAAGTGTATATGTGTCATGTAATGAAGGCATATAAAAGAAGTGTATATGTTAGTATATTCCGAGCAGCAGTCTTGAAGTGGGTCTCAGTCAGTCCCGCCATGAAATAAGGCACTTTGGTAAAGATATGTTATTCACTAATGTTCACCACTTTTCTAATACCTCAATTCTGAAATCAAATTCGGTCAAAGTACCAGCCTGATCCATATTTCATGACCATTTAGTACGGTGCTATGGTACACTGTAACCAATTAGCATCCCGAGTCGGGATCACAGCTTGCATTTGAATAGCGAGACTATTGTAGAATAGGAAGGTCAGACGGATGGAACACTTACTGAACAGCAGCGTCAAGGATATTCAAATTAGTGGAATTCGTAAAATCGCCAATAAGGCTGCCAGCATTCCAGGGGTCATATCCCTGACGATTGGACAGCCGGACTTCCCCACGCCTTCGCATATCGTAGAGGCTGCTCATCAAGCGATGAATGCCGGCAAGACCGTCTACACCCCCAATGCCGGACTCCCTGAGCTGAGAGAGGCAGCGGCAGCTTTTGTAGGAGCACGATACGCTCAGCACTATAATCCGAACGATGAGGTCATCATTACGAACGGCGCCAGTCAAGCACTGGACATTACGCTGCGTACGATTTTGTCACCAGGTGATGAAGTCATCCTGCCAGGTCCGATTTATCCCGGATATGAGCCTTTAATTCGACTAAGCGGTGGCATTCCGGTTCTGGTGGATACACGGGACAGTGAATTCAAGCTCACTGCAGAGCTGATTCAGCCTCATCTGAGTGAGCGTACTAAAGCCGTCGTGCTGGGCTATCCTTCTAACCCGACCGGACGTGTCATGACGCAGGAAGAACTGCAGGACATTGCTCATCTCCTGTCGGGAAGGGACCTATTCATTATTTCCGATGAGATCTACAGCGAACTGGTCTACGATATGCCGCACGCCTCCATTGCTACGCTCGAAGGCATGCGTGAGCGCACCATCGTTATCAACGGGCTGTCCAAATCCCATTCCATGACCGGGTGGCGCATAGGCTTCACACTGGCTCCAGCTGCGATTACGCAACATATGCTGAAGGTCCATCAATACAATGTGACCTGCGCCAGCTCGATCAGCCAATATGCAGCGATTGCCGCCCTTACCGCTGGAGTGGACGACGCTCTTCCGATGAAAGATGAATATCGGAGCAGGCGCGACTACGTGCATGCACGTTTAACTGCGATGGGACTGCCGCTCTCGAAGCCGGAAGGAGCCTTCTATCTATTTCCATCCATTCGACACCTAAACATGGAATCCATGGACTTCGCTCTTCGCTTGCTGGAGGAGCAGCAGGTGGCCGTCGTTCCTGGAAGTGCGTTCTCTGTCTACGGAGAAGGCTATATTCGGCTTTCCTACGCCTGTGCACAATCCGTGCTGGAGCAAGGTCTGGATCGACTGGAGAGCTTTCTGCAGCGATTGTAGGGTTGTATAAAGGTTGGGACTGTAGTGAATCATAAGAGGTGCGTTGCATCCACCTAAAAAGAACCTTGAAAGGAGAAGTGCCTTTCAAGGTTTCTTTTAGTTCCTACAACTGGACTTCTATTAACAACACTTGTTCCGAAGATAAGCTATACTAGTGTCCAAACAGAAAAAAGACCCCTGATATATTCAGAGGTCTACCACTCAGTTAGTCACAAGCTATTTCTAAACATACTCTTACAATTCGTTTCACAGTCTACTTATCGAGTTAAGCCAGTGAACAGGTAGAACTAAAGGTGACTGTGTCAACTAACAAGTCAGAGCTCCCGCCACGCACAAGCAATGTTACTTGTACTTCACATGCTCGCTTAATTACTCGCCGCCAGCTCTAAGGCTCTGGCCAACACTTTTTCTCCATTCATTCTGCCATAATCCACCGTGTTGATCACATCTACTTTGACACCCTTGGGCACAAATTTCTTCTCATAATCCTTTCTCATATAGCCAACCTGCGGACCGAGCATCAATACATCAATCTCATCGCCGAAGTTGGACAGATTCTCCCCCGCCGTCGCCTCGATGCTCACGTCCTGACCGCTAGTCTGGGCTGCCTCCTGCATTTTCTTCACCATCAAGCTGGTAGACATGCCAGCAGAGCATACAAGTATGATCTTGATCATGATGTGATCTCCTTTCCGGATTGGAGCTGGTGAGTATGTTCATACAGCTCAACGAATTCTTTGGCTAAATCTTTGACTGTCATGGCATTCATCAAATGATCCTGAGCATGAATCAGCAGCAGTGTAATCTCATGCTTAGCACCGCCAGCCTCCTCCTGAATCAATTGAGTCTGCACTTTGTGAGCTTCCTTCAATTCCTTGGATGCAGAATCCAGAACCTCAGCCGCTGCAGCGGGATTGTTCTGCTTCGCCAGCATAATGGCTTCCATCGCCTGGCTCCTGGCGGCGCCAGACATGGCAATCAGCACCATGATCTTCTCTATGAATTCCATTACCATCCCCCCGATAGCTCTAATGTGCAATAGCGTTTTCACAAGTATAGGCTATCCCTCTTCCAAGCTACAGCGAATGTTTTTCCGTTTATCTTAGGAAAAAAATATCACTTAGCTGCTCGAATGTCTCTGCCCTGACCAGCTGCTCGACCAGTTCAGCACTTTCCGTGACATGAATCAGGGTATCGTACATGGATGTCAGCTCCTCCTGACTCGCCTTTCCAATACAGAGAAGACATACGAGCTGAACTAGCTTGTCCCCCCATTGCACAGGCTTTTGTAAGGTACATATGACCCCAAACGTCTCCTTCGTCTGTGGAACAAGCGGATGCGGCATGGCTGTCCTATTGCCATAAGCGGTAGATGCGATCGCTTCCCTCTGTTTGACGGATTCCCGAAAGTCAGCAGTCACCAATTCTCTTGATTCCAGCTCCTTACACAGGAAATCCAGAACATCCTCTTTATTCTCCAGATCAAGCTGGAGAAACGTCAGTTCCTCACGCAGAAATCGGAGTGGTACATGGTCAAGATCCAGCATTAGCTTTTCAATCTGCTGCAGATCTGTGCTTTGAAGCAATGTTTGTACGATTACTACGGGAACAGGCAATTCTGCGGGCAGTGGAACGGTACTGATAATAACATCGATATTGTCCAGTGGGGCCTGATCCAGATTATAAAAACCGAAGGTACCCATGACCTCAAGCTTGGAGCCAAAGTGTCTATTGATCTTCTGATATAACAGTCGCGCACTGCCGAGTCCAGTACTACACACGATAATGCACTTTTTGACAACAGACCGATCCTTTCGCCTCTCCAATGCCGCTCCAATATGAAGCGAAATATAACCTATCTCATGCTCGGAGATGTCTAGGCCTGACTGCTCTTGAAGCACGGCAGCCCCGATAATACCGGCCTGGAAGGCTAGGGGATACGCTAATTTGATGGAATTTAGCATCGGGTTGGTCAAGCTCATGCCGAAACGGATGCGGCTAAGAGCATGCTTCAGATGCAGGCTAAGCCCCCACGCCAATTCTGAATCATGACTGATTCCGAGCTTCAGGCTTGCTTCTATTTCTTCAATCATTGACTTAGCATACGTCTGATATTCCTGATCAATCTCTGTCATCGCCACTTGTTGAGTGTCCCCCATTTCTACAAGCAGCTCTGTTCCCATTAAATGCATAGTTAGGTAGACGAGCTCTTCTTCAGAAAATGACTTATTGAATGACATAATAGTCGAGGACTCCAATGCTGCTGCGATATCTAATGCTGCCATAGACTCTCTAGAAGTCGCAGATGGCATCCATGCTGCTGGCAAGGACAATATCTGGTGCCCCTCTCGAATTCGTCGTATCGCAAGCAGAATATGAATCGTAAGCTGATCGAGACCTCGATCCGAAAAAAACAGACCATGCTTTCTCATACTATGAATGACAATCTCACGTACCCTGCTTAACTCGCCTCTACCAAAAAGACGGGTATACCGATGATCACCTGCTTCATTCAGATCGACCTCGTCAACTTGATTCCCAAAAAATTCGGACATGCACAAACGGAGCTGATATTCTTCTCCACTGATCTTCAAGCCATAGCTTGGCCTTGTTATGATATGCAGCCCATAAGCATCCAATCGCTGCTTCACGATTTTCAAGTCGTTCTGGACGGTAGATTTACTTACATACATCTGATCCGCCAAATCCTCTAGCTTGACATAGCCCTCCGTCAGCAGCAGCGTTCTAATGACGAAGCTGATCCGGTCCGCAGGGTCGATTACGCCAAATGATGCCCAGGACACCTGTCTCTTCAGCCAGTCCTCAAAAGCAGGCCTATCGCTAATCATCAGCTCATAGCCCATTCCTCTCATAGCCTGGATCTCCGCACCGTGGCTGGAAATCAGCTGATGCAGCAGCTTGATGTCGCTCCGCACCGTTCTAGAGGTCACCCCAAGCTCAGCAGCCAGTTGCTCCCCGGTCACCGGAGTGCCCGCATGGAGCAGGGACTGCAGGAGATGTGCAATTCTGGGATACATGCGGTCTCCTCCTTTGCTAAGCCTTCAGCCACTCTAACCTATGGCAAGAGACTACGTATTGAATCATTATCCATGAAGCTTGTATCCACAATGACTTCCTTGTATGTAGTCTTTCCGGAGGCCACCATTTGGAGCAGCAATTCTACAGCATGCAAGCCGATCTCCGACTGATTCTGGATAACTCTGGAGACCGAAGGAGACAGAAAGCTTTGTAGCGGACCATCGAAGCTCAGCAGACTGTAATCCTCTGGGATGCGCTTGCCGATCTGATGGAGTGCATACCACAGAATCTGTCCACTGAGATAATCCAGCGCGAAGAAGCAAGTGATCTCCGGCTTTTCCTTCAGTTTGTGGTAGATCTTCTGAAAATCATTTTCCAGCACCTTCGTATCCGTTAGATTCCAATAAGACGTCTCCAGATCAAGTAACCATAAGCTATTATCCAGCAGGACCTGATTATCCATGTACGCTTCCTTAATTCCGTCGATGCGGTCATTGATGGAAGAATTATTTAAATTTTCATGGGAGATGACACTGATTTTGCTGTGGCCAGAGTTCAGAAGCTTACTCGTTAGCTGGCTGGCGATCTCATGATTATTGCTCCCCACATAAGGAACAGACAAGCCCGATAGCTTGCGATCCATTAATACGATCGGGAAATTACTAAGGGTTACCTTGAGTAGAGCTATATTATGGAATTCTGCCTGAACGGGTAGGATCAGGATACCTTGAACACCCAGCGTAATCAGTTCATTCAGATATTGTGTCTCCAGCTCCTGCGATTCATTGGAAATTTTGAGAATAGTATGATAGCCTCTTCGGTTCAATTCGTTCACTGTAGTACGGAGTAGCTCTGTACCGTAGCTGTCTGAGAAGCCGGCCAGTATCAGACCGATCAGCCTGGCATGTCTCTGCTCACTTTCGTTCGCCTGCTCTACTGCCTGCTCGCTGACAAAGCTCCCTTTGCCCGACACGCGATGAATCCACCCTTCCTCTGCCAGAAGATTCATAGCATTTTTGGCTGTGAGTCGACTGACATCGTACATGTCCATTAATTCTTTCTCGGTAGGCACCTGATCGCCCGAAGCATACTTTCCACGCTGAATATCTTCCTTAATCTGCTGGTAAATTGTTTGATATAGCGGTTTCTTCTTCATCATGGAATCGTCCCTTTTCCAAAAGATATATATATTATATCATTTTATAATTTGATTGACAAAAAGACTTACATAATCATAATATAAAGGACATAAAAGTATTATAAAAAGATATAAATGTTGAAAAGGAGTGGGGAACTATTATTAAAGAACAAGCAATGCTCGGCATTACTGAGATGCTAGAGGCCGTGGATACCAAGACTCGCAGCATGGATAAAGAAGCTTGGGGTAGGCAATTTCGCAATTGCTTCTCAGACACCTTATTGAGAACGCTTCATATTCAGGAGGACGGCTCGGTATACCTGGTTACTGGGGACATTCCCGCCATGTGGCTCAGGGATTCCACAGCCCAAATTGAACCTTATCTGGTATTGGCCAAGACAAATGTGGTGTTCCAGCTCCTGATCGCCAAGCTCGTACAAAAACAATGCGAGTATATTCTGATTGATCCGTACGCCAATGCCTTCAATGAGCAGCCCAACAGCCACGGACATCAGACAGATCAGACGATCATGTCGCCATGGGTATGGGAGCGCAAATACGAGATTGACTCGTTGTGCTATCCCGTAAGACTTGCTTATCTGCTGTATGAGAAGACAGGCTATACCGATCATTTCAACGACACTTTCCTGCAAGCGGTCAGAGAAATGGTAAACGTATTTACAACAGAGCAGCATCACGAGACCTCAGACTATTCATTTGAACGATTCGGAGCACGCCCAGAGGACACACTGGTTAACGACGGCAAAGGATCTCCGCTAGCCTATACCGGCATGACCTGGTCAGGCTTCCGTCCAAGCGATGATGCGTGCCAATACGGATACTTGGTCCCGGCCAATATGTTTGCCGTTGTGATTCTTACCTACCTGACAGAGATCATCCCCAGATTCTATACGGAGGACGCGCTTGTGGCGGATATCATCCGCCTGCGGGATGAGATTCAGGCAGGTATCGAGAAATTCGGAATTGTTGAAGATAAGCATACTGGCAAAAAGATCTTCGCCTATGAGGTGGACGGACTGGGTAATTACACCCTGATGGATGACGCCAATGTACCTAGCCTGCTATCAGCTCCTTATCTTGGATATTGTGATGCGGATGATGATGTGTATTTGAACACTCGTGAGCTTTTGCTCAGTGACCGCAATCCTTATTATTATTCTGGCACCGTAGCTTCAGGCATTGGTAGTTCACACACGCCAGAGCCGTATATCTGGCCGATCGCCCTGTCCATTCAGGGATTAACCACGAATAACAGGCAAGAGAAGGAGCGTCTGCTCGACGTCGTGGTCGGAACGACGGCCGGCACAATGCAGTGCCATGAAAGCTTTGACGTCAACGATGAACACCAATACACCCGTGAGTGGTTCTCATGGTCCAATATGATGTATTGCCAATTACTGCTGAATTATCTAGAGCTGGATGAGTAACTCACCTGAGGGGGACATACAATGAGCAGAGTTCAAACATTTATGGAAGACAAGGTTGCTCCTTTTGCCGGAAGAATCGGTCAAATCAAACAGCTGGTAGCCATCCGCGACGGAATCTCCTACATCATGCCACTGATCATCATAGGCTCAATTGCCCTGATTCTGAACAGCCTTCCGATTGAGGCAGCCTGGTATGTGAATCTTATGAACGAAGGCGGCTGGGGCGCGCGTCTTGGGATGATCGTTGACGGTACGTTCGGCCTCATTGGCTTATTGGCTTCATTCACCATCGCCTATTCCTTGGCAAATCAATATTCACTGGACGGCATGTCGGTCGGAATCCTGTCACTGTCCTCGTATCTGCTCAGTACCCCTAACATCTTGTCTGCCGACAATGCTGTGGGAATTCCTCTGGGCCTTATGGGCAGTAAGGGACTGTTCGTCTCGATTGTAATTGGTATCGTTGCGACCGAGATCTTTCGGTTCGTCATCAACAAGAACCTTGTGATTAAGCTGCCTGACGGTGTGCCACCTGCAGTGGGCAGATCCTTCACCGCGCTGATCCCGGGCTTCTTCATTATCGTCTTCTTCGCCGCGATTAGCTGGGTCCTGGCCGCAACCGGGATCGGAAGCCTGCATGATCTCGTTCAGACCGTTCTTGGCAAACCGCTCGGACTGCTGGGTGGTACTATC
Organism: Paenibacillus massiliensis 2301065 = DSM 16942; assembly: GCF_000377505.1. GTDB lineage: Bacteria > Bacillota > Bacilli > Paenibacillales > Paenibacillaceae > Paenibacillus > Paenibacillus massiliensis. The sequence continues at coordinate 186,458 of NZ_KB898188.1, forward strand.
TTCGGAGCTATTATTTATGACCTGTTGATCAGTCTGTTCTGGCTGACAGGGATTCATGGCGGCAACATCATGGGTGGCATTATGAATCCGATCTGGATGCAAAAAATGGACGAGAACCGACTCGCCTTCCAAGCTGGCGAGGAATTGCCCAACATCTTCACGCAGCCGTTCTTCGATATCTTCGTGCATATGGGCGGAGCAGGTACCGTATTCGCCCTAGCCATCTGTCTGTTCTTGTTCAGTAAGAGCCAGCAGAACAAGTCCATGGGGCGTCTGAGCTTCATGCCTGCTGCCTTTAATATCAGCGAGCCGCTCATGTTCGGCGTTCCAATCGTGCTGAATCCAATCATGTTCATTCCGTTTATTTTGGCTCCGATTGCTATGGTAATTCTGACCTACTTTGCCATGGTAACAGGTCTCGTACCGAAGACGAACGGCGTATCTGTTCCTTGGACCATGCCGCCACTCATTAGCGGTTATTTGGCAACAAGCAGCATCCGAGGCTCCATTCTGCAGCTTGTCAACCTTGCCGTATCTGTTCTTATTTACTATCCTTTCTTCAGAACCATGGACAAGCAATTCATTCGTGAAGAAAGCAAAGAGGAGTGACAACGATGACCAAACGTTTACTGAACTGTGACGCCAGCGACCTGCTCGCCATGAGCAGAGATGAATTAAAACTCTCGATCTATGCCAGTGAAGGAAGAACGGTACTCGCCGAGACAGCTGTAGTGAAGGAACCGATCATTGATGGCATTACGAATGGGGAAATTGCCAAGTTCGCAGGGGCAGACCTGATACTGCTCAATGCCTTTGATGTAGAATATCCTCAAATTTCAGGCATTGACACAAGCGACCCTCAGCCAGTACGGACTTTGAGAAGACTGACGGGGCGTCCTGTAGGTGCTAATCTGGAGCCTGTAGATGATACACGAGAGACCATGGATGAGAAGGAGCAGCTTAGCGCAGGACGCAAAGCGACTTCCGCCACCTTTACCAAAGCGAACGAGCTTGGTCTCGACTTCATTTGTCTCACTGGCAATCCCGGCACAGGAGTCACGAATGAAGCCATCTATCATTCCATCAGTCAGGCACGGAAGTATTTCCAAGGTCTGATTATTGCAGGCAAAATGCACAGCTCAGGTATAGATGAGCCGATCATCGACGCAGAGACCGTGCAGTCATTCATTCAAGCCGGTGCCGATATCATTCTGTTCCCTGCCGTGTACACGGTGCCCAAGTTCAGGGAAGAAGATTTGATGAGTATGGTTGAGATTGTCCATGCTCACAATCGTTCCGTGACCGATCCAGCTAATAAGGTGCTGACACTGTCGGCCATCGGAACCAGTCAGGAAAGCTCCAGCAAAGAAGTCGTTCAGAAGATCGCTCTCGCATGCAAAGCCTGTGGGGTAGATATTCAGCATATCGGTGACGCTGGCTTCTCCGGTCTCGCCTTGTATCAGAACATTGATGCACTTGGCAATGCCATTCGTGGTGAACGGCATCAGCTCCGTATGCGGGCCAAGTCGATTATCCGTTAGAGCAGCACACCATAAATCTGCACCAGTTGTACACTTTGAACACTTCATTTGTGTAGAGGCGGGATTCAGCAGTCATCCGCAGCGTCTTCGGACAGGTTACGTAGAACCGAGGTAAATAAAAAAAGACTCTGTATCCACTTTGCAGTGGTACAGAGTCTTCTTTATGTCTGAATCTGAAGCAGTTCTTATGAATACCTCGGGCCTACATATACTGCTACACGGCTCCTAGACCTTGACCGAATAATTGTTTTAGCTCGAATAAGGCTGAAGAGCATGGTCGTTAGCGGAAAACGGGGAAGCCCTAGAGAAACGAAGTGCCCATCTTTAAGCTTGCTATTCATCAGTTTTTCAACTTCGTTCAAAAGAACAGCAAGCTTAACAGTGGTCGACAGGGCTCCCCGCTTGCAGCGGCTCTACACTCACACTTGATTCGGCCCGAGGTACTAACTATTTTAGACTCATCTTGAATTGCAGGAACAGCTCGTTGTAATGCGCGAGCATGCTCTTACCCAGATTCTCATAGACCTCCAGCTCTGAAGTCAGCTCCGGCTCTGGATAAAAGCGTGTATCCCCGGAAATATCCTCCGGCAGCAGCGCCAATGCATCCACATTCGGCGTAGAATAACCTACGTATTCCGCATTCTGAGCCGCTACCTCGGGATCAAGCATGAAGTTGATGAACTGATGTGCTGCCTCCACATGGGTGGCCGTCTTTGGGATGACCATGTTGTCGAACCAGAGATTCGAACCCTCCTCCGGCACCACATAGTCCAGCTTCTCATTCTGGTCCATGATCTCAGAAGCATCCCCTGACCAAACGAGACCGACAGCAGCCTCTTCATTAGCCAGCAGCATCTTGATCTCATCCCCTACCACAGCCTTTACGTTCGGGGCAAGCTGCTTCAGCTTGGCAAGCGCCTCCTGTAAATGCGCCTCTTCCGTATCATTCAGTGAGTAATTAAGACTGTTCAGTCCCATTCCCATGACTTCACGGGCGCCGTCTGCCAGTAGGATGTTATTGCGTAATCGTGGGTCCCACAGATCGTCCCAGCTATTGAACTCGATGCCCTCCGTCAGCTCAGGATTGAAGACAATACCAACAGTGCCCCAGAAATACGGTATGGAATATTGGTTGCCAAGGTCGAAGGACAAGTCCAGAAAGCGCGGATCAATATGCTTCAGGTTAGGAAGCTGGCTATGATCCAGAGGGATAAGCAGCTTCTCTTCCTTCATCTTGGAGATCGCATATTCCGAGGGGATCGCCACATCAAAGGAAGTCCCTCCCTGCTCAATCTTCGTCAGCATCGCTTCATTGGAATCGAACGTCTGATAGATGACCGTGATACCTGTCTCCTCCTGAAAGCGATCCAGCAGTTCGGGGTCGATATAGTCCCCCCAATTGTAGATCGTAAGGGTATTGCCGCTTGTGTAGCCCTGATTCGAGTTCAGCCACGCAGCTACGCCCATAAGTATAAAAGATGCTGCAAATACAGCTACGAATACACGTACAAGTGACTTCATCTAGGAACCCCCATTTCCGCCGCAGGCTCCTGCTCGCGTCTAGCTTTATCTCTTGCTTGCTGGGTTCTGCGAGTAATGAAGTAGTAGCCGACAACCAACAAGACCGTGAACAGGAAGATCAGCGTAGACAAAGCGTTAATGGACAAGGCTACGCCCTGCCGCGCCCGCGAGTAGATCTCGACAGACAAGGTGGAGTAGCCGCTACCCGTGACGAAGAAGGTCACTGCAAAATCATCCAGCGAGTAGGTGAGGGCCATGAAGAAGCCCGTAAAGATCCCAGGCTTGATGAAAGGCAAGATTACCTTTGTAAGCACGTCACGACGCGTAGCACCCAGATCGCGGGCCGCATCAATCAGTGTCGGACTCATTTCCTGCAAGCGTGGCAGAATCATGAGCACCGTAATCGGAATACTGAATGCGATGTGTGACAGCAGCACAGAGACAAAGCCCAGCTTGATGCCGATCATCGTGAACAGGATCAGGAAGGAAGCGCCGATAATGACATCAGGGCTTACAATCAGGACATTGTTCAGTGACAACAACGCATTTTTCACCCGTCGCCGTTGCATCCGGTCAATTGCCAGTGCCCCCATAATGCCGATAATCGTAGCAATGGCTGCCGATAGCAACGCAATCACAAGGGTATTAATGACGATAATCATCAATCTCGTATCCTGAAACACCTCGCCATACCACTCCAGCGTGAAGCCCTCGAAGCCGTGCATCGTTCCTCCGCTATTGAAGGAGTAATACATCAGATACAGAATGGGTGCATACAGCACGACGAAGGTCAGGAAGAGATAGATGTTAGCAAGCTTGAATTTACCGCCCACCTCGCACCTCCCGTCCACTGCCGAACAGCAGCATGAGTACAATCATCGCTACGATCAGGAAGACTGCGACCGTAGAGCCCATGCCCCAATCCTGTGTGACAAGGAAATGCTGCTCAATTGCCGTACCCAAGGTAATCACCCGGTTACCGGCGATCAGTCTCGTAATCATAAATAGTGACAATGCAGGTATGAAGACCGCCATACATCCCGAGCGAACACCGGCAAGCGTGAGCGGGAAAATCACTCGACGGAAGGTCGTCCACTGCGAAGCACCCAGATCACGAGCCGCATCCAGCAAGGAAGGCTTCAGTCCCTCCAAGGCATTATAGATCGGTAGAATCATGAACGGGATGAAGATATAGACGGAGACGAAGACGAAGCTGAAGCTCGTGAACAGAATCTGCTGCTGACCCAGTCCGGCCACCTCGAACAAAGCGTTGATGGGTCCATAGGTGCCGAAGATGCCAATGAAGGCGTAGGTCTTCAACAGCAGATTGATCCAGGTCGGCAAAATAATGAGCAATAGCCACAACTGCTTATGCTTGGTACGAGTCAATAGATAGGCCGCAGGATAGGCAATCAATAGTGAAAATACCGTCACCAGCAGAGCGTACCAAAATGAACTCAATGTCATTTGCAAATAGACAGGCGTAAGGAAATTCGCGTAGTTCTGTAGCGTAAATTCCCCATTTACATCAAAAAAGGAATAATAGAGCACCAGCAGCACTGGCGCGATCACGAACAGCACAATCCAGAGGTAGTAGGGCAGCAAGTAGACTGTGCGTGTATTACTGGACATGCTGCACCTCTTCGTAGGCCTCCAGACGACGGTCGAATTCCTCTTCCGTCTCCCCGAATCTCATAACATGAATGGCTTCAGGATCGAAGTACAGTCCAATCTCACTGCCCGGGTCCGCACGCTTGGTGGAATGCACCAGCCACTCCTGTCCGGAATCATCATAGCAGCTGATCTCATAATGAACGCCCCGGAACAATTGGGTATCGACCTTTACCCGCAGCTTCCCTTCATTCACACCTGTAATGACCAGGTCCTCCGGGCGAATGACAATTTCCACCGCCTCATTCGGGCGCAAGCCACCATCCACGCACTCGAACTGACGGCCATTGAATTCGACCTGATAATCCGCAATCATGCGAGCCGGCACAATGTTGGACTCCCCAACGAAATCCGCTACGAAGCGGTTAATCGGCTCATCATAGATGTCATTAGGCGTACCGCTCTGCTCGATCTTCCCCCGGTTCATGACGAAGATCTCATCGGACATGGCCAAGGCTTCCTCCTGGTCGTGTGTAACGAAAATGAAGGTGATGCCCAGACGCTGCTGCATCTCCCGCAATATATACTGCATTTCCGTGCGCAGCTTCAGGTCCAGAGCCGACAGGGGCTCGTCCAGCAGCAGCACATCCGGCTCATTCACAATAGCCCGGGCTATGGCTACACGCTGGCGCTGCCCGCCAGACATCTCGTCAATGCTCCGCTGCTCGTAACCGTCCAGATTCACGAAGCTGAGTGCCTGCTTTACCTTCTCTTCAATCTCTTTCTTGCCCAGCTTGCGAATACGAAGCCCGAAGGCCACGTTCTCAAATACGTTCAAATGCGGAAACAAGGCATAATCCTGAAACACCGTATTGACTTGGCGCTCATTAGCAGGTACCTTGTTGACTAGCTTACCGTTCAAATAGATGGAGCCTTCTGTCGGCTCTGCGAATCCTGCAATCATACGTAAAATAGTCGTCTTCCCACAGCCGGATGGCCCCAGCAGTGTATAGAATTTCCCACGCTCGATGGTAAAGCTGACATCCGCTAGCACGGGCGGGTCATGATCATAGCTTTTGGTAACCCGGTCAAATCGAATAATTGTACGGTCTTCCATGTTAGCTCCTCCTATCCTCGGCCTTGCACCTGATGCTTCTCTTTTGCTGGTGCGTCTCTCTTGGATGATTACCCTGATCATCCGTCCGTTAATAATCTGTGTTACTTTGTAATACTGGGGCTTTCATATCTACTACTGAGCTCTCATATCTACTACTGAGACTTTCATATCTACTGCTGTGACTTTCTTATGCTACTGCTTTGGCTCTCTTTCACACCCTACTGCTGAGACTTCCATGTAAAGTAGCTCGTCATCGTCTCAATCGCTACGCCAATGGCACCCTCATTAGGCTGCAGCTTGGCATGGTGCAGTCCATAAGGCGTATCGACGCCGAGCCAGAACATGAAGCCTGGAATGTGCTCCAGAAAATAACCAAAGTCCTCACCCGTCATGGCCTCCGTGCATTCGATCACCTCTACTGCGGGTCGCTCATTCAGCCATTGCATGAACTCGCCTGTAAGCGTAGCTTCATTCCATACTTGAAGATAGTTAGAACCATAATTGATATCTGCACGGCATTCGAAGCCTGTCTCTACACCATGAATCAGGGCTTCAATCCGGGATTTGATCAGCTTCATCGTATCTGCTGAGAGGGTACGAATCGTGCCCTCCAGGCGTGCGGTCTCCGCAATGATATTCTGCTTCGTACCACCCTCCACCTTGCCGACAGTTATGACGGCTGCGTCGAGAGGATTGATATTCCGGGATACGATCGTCTGCAGCTGACCAACAAGCTGACAGCCTGCCACGACCATGTCATTAGCTTTATGAGGATACGCTGCATGGCCACCTGTTCCAGTCAATTCAATGAATAGCTCAGACGTATTTGCGAAGAGAATACCAGGACGGGTCGCAATCGTGCCCACTGGATATTCTGGTGCAATGTGCAATCCTACCATTTGGTCTGGCTTCCACGCCTTGAACTCCTCGCTATCCAGCATAGGGAGCGCTCCCCCCGGACCCTCTTCAGCTGGCTGGAAGATTAGTAACAGATCGTCCGTCATTCGCTGCTTGGCAAAGTGCGTCAGAATCCCAAGTCCGATCGTCATATGCAGATCATGGCCACAGGCATGCATGTATCCGGGATGCTGGGACTTGAACTCCAGCCCCGTATCCTCTGTAATGGGAAGACCGTCCATATCAGCTCGATATCCGAATCTACGCCGCGGCGCCGTACCGTGCACCAGCACCAGTATGCCAGTACGCCATGTCTTGACCTCCAGATGCTCCTGCGGAAGCGTGGAAATATAATCAAGCAGGTACTGCTGCGTCTTGAATTCCTGAAAGCCTGCCTCCGGAATCTGATGAAGCTCTCGCCGGATGCGAGTATATGTATGCAGATCTACAGCGGTCATCGTTGCACTCCCCTTTCTTGAATTACATCATGCCTGAATTACATCCTACTGAATTACGTCTTACCTGAATTACGGTCTGTCTGGATTACGCTCCAACAGAACACAAGACTCGGCGCAGCCGCCGAGCCTTGTCCGTTATCTATTTCGAAAGAGCATAGCCACTCATGGATTAGAGGGTACGCAGTTCCTGCAGAATCTCTGTCTTGGATTTAGTCTTGTCATCGACCTGTTTAATGATACGGGCAGGCATTCCGGCTACTACGGAGAACGGAGGAACATCCTCGGTGACTACTGCGCCAGCAGCTACCACGGAGCCTTGTCCGATTCTTACACCCTCAAGTACAACGGCATTGGCACCAACCAGGACATCATCCTCCAGTACAACTGGCTGTGCGGATGGTGGTTCAATAACCCCGGCAAGGACGACTCCCGCACCCACATGGCACATTTTACCGACCTTAACACGTCCTCCAAGCACAGCATTCATGTCAACCATTGTGCCTTCGCCAATTTCCACACCAATGTTAATGACTGCACCCATCATGATGACCGCATTGTCGCCGATACTAACCATGTCACGGATGATTGCGCCCGGCTCGATCCGTGCGTTAATGCCTTTAAGATCAAGAAAAGGAACAGCGGAGTTGCGACGGTCATTCTCCACCACATAATCTTCTTCCTTAACGTTAGTGCTCTCAATTACAGCCTTGATATCCGCCCAATCGCCAAATACGACACCTGTGCCGCCGGAAATAAAGGTTTGTACATGATCGCCAAAATCTGCTCCTGCCAGTTCACCCTTTACATATACCTTCACAGGGGTTTTCTTCTTGCTGTTCTTGATCAGATTAATGACGTCTTGTGTGTTCATTTCGTTAGACATTTGGGTTCAACAGCTCCTTCATCGCTAGTCATACACTATATTCCTTTATAGCATAAAAGAGAGGGTCCCGCAACGAACACCTTTCAGTGAACGTGAAGTCGGGACCCACTCAGGTGACCGTTCAGCTCGTATTTGGAATGGCCTGCTCTATGTCGCTTACTTCCCACTCAGATCGTAGCGCAGCCCTATATCTTAATCGAATTCGTATTCCGGATGTCGATCCTATTCCAGTGTGTTCAGCGAGGTATAGATATGGCCCTGGAAGCCCTCGGAAGGCTCACCTTGTGGAATATTCACGACAACAGCGAAGCCTTGTCCATTGTTCTCAAGGACGATATATTGACGCGTCAGCTTGTGATCGCTACTGGTAGCCTTCAGCATGAGACTGGCATGCTCCAATGCGGACGGAATGTCAGAAGAACTCAGCTTCTCTGCTGTGCCTACCTCGGACAGGGCCTGCTTCCCTTCCTGCTCCAGCGTATCCAGGCTGAAGTCAGTCGGCAGCTTCGTAATCTCTGCGTAATACTCATCATCGATAGCCATCGCTACGCGGTGCTGATCAGGAAATAACGACATCGCATCGAACACGTATAGCGAGTACCCTTCACCTTGGGCAAGCTCGGCCGTGCGAATCTCATCCGTACCTTCCAGCTTCAACGTGAAATCCTTGGTCGCCGGGCGATCACCAGTTACGGCTGTACCATCTTCTGAAGAACTACCCGCTCCTGTGGTGCTACCTGCTTCACCTTCTACCACTTGAATTGATGTCAAGGTAAGCTGCTTCAGGGTGTCGTCTCCTTCGACAGCCTCTTCTGTATATTCAAAGGAGACAGCCTGTCCTTCGGTCAGCTCAGCAATGGACGCATCCAGATCCTCGCTGAATTGAAAAGCCTTGGGCTCCCCATTTACTTCAATCTCTACCGTATGTGGATCAGCCTGTCCACTGTACACCCCGTTGCCGCTCAGTACTTCAGGGGTTACAGGCTCATTCTGCTCCTGAGCTGGCTCCTGCGGAGCAGGTGGCGCAGCCTGTTGCCGGCCACCACAGGCAGACAGCACAAGCACTAGGGAAGCCAATACAACTGCATATACAATCATATGTTTTTTCTTCATTTCAACACCTCCACCATATTAGACGAGTCTGAGCCGAAAAAGTTCCTTAGCCAAGCGAGTTAGCATCCTTAGCATCTTTTACCCTGAAAACGCCAAGGCCCCCCACCCAAATTATTCCTGTAAAATATAGTTCACCATTCTGGATGGCTCGGCTATAATGAACTTCTGTAAATCCCCTGTGATATCCTGCTGTCAGGCAGCTCGAACAGGAGATTACGTTAATCTACGAATGGAGCTGTCAATGCATGAATACTCATCAACCATCCCGGCAGACGCTGGGACTGCTATACATGATCGGAATTGTCGCTATCTCCTTCTCGTCCATTTTCATTAAATGGTCTGAAGCCGAAGTGTCCGCTATGGCCATGTATCGACTATACCTGACCAATCTGATCATGCTGCCTCTGGCCTGGACATACCGCCGCGAGCTGTTCGGCCTTACCCGCAAGCAGTGGCTGTGGCTTGGGGCCTCTGGCATTATGCTTGGGCTTCACTTCCTGCTGTGGATGGCCTCCTTGCGCCTAACGACCGTGGCAAGCTCGACCGTCATTCTTACTCTGGAGCCGATCCTCGTCATGCTGGGCTCCTACTGGATCTTCCGAACCCGCACGAATCGCATGATGCTGCTGGGCATGTCCCTCGCAGTCCTAGGCTCCATCGCTATCGGCGCTGGTGATTTCCACGCTAGCGGAACTGCATTAACTGGAGATCTGCTATCCCTGCTAGGCACCGTTGCTGTGGCTATTCATATGCTCATGGGCAAGCATTTACGGGATCATATCAGCGCCTTTACCTACAATTTCTGGGTATTTGCCATTGCAGCCAGCTTCCTGGCTGTCTATAACGTCAGCAACAGCATTCCGTTCACGGGTTATGCCTGGCGGGAATGGGGCTTGTTTCTGTTGTTAGCGATCGTCCCTACACTATTTGGACATTATCTGTTCAATTGGCTGCTGAAATATATTAATGCGACTACAGTCTCCATGGCCGTCCTTGGTGAGCCTGTCATCTCCTCCATTCTGGCCTGGGTGCTGCTGCACGAACAGCTTACTGTCATTCAGATGACCGCAGGTGCCGTGATTTTGGCAGGAGTCTGGCTGTTCATTCGCTTCGGTAATGATTTTAAGCCATCTGAAGGAACGATCTCACAGGCAAATTCCAAACCTCCTGCAGCTGTATAACAGCAATACAGTACCATCTCTATGTGCCATGCTACCAGCGCAGGGGCTCACATTCCTTCCATAGCATCCAGCGTCCATTCTCCCGTAAAGGGGCCGTGCCGATATCATAGTCCGTTTTGGTCACGCTCTGTAGATCCAGCACATGCAGCATCCCGCCATAAGTTCCCACATAGAGCTGGCTCTCGTCAGGGCTGACCAGCAGCCCTGCAATGGTGCTGCCTACAAAATAACGCCATTTCTCTTGCCCATTCTCATCCAGCAGGCGCAGGTAGCCGTAAGCATCTCCTAAAATAATCCCCTCTTTCAGAGCTACGCCAGCATAGACTCGCATGGACTCATCCACGAACGGCCACTCTTGCTGTTCAAGAGCTGTCTCTGCTCCAGTCTTCTCGGGGACGTTTACCGACACGGTAGCTCCGTTATAGAAATGACATGCATTATACCATACCTGCTTGCCATCACGCGTGAAGATGCTGTAGTGCGGGTAGCTGATCTCTGGGGGAATCTCATAACGTGTCCCGCTCTCCACATGCATGAGCACATGGTCACTGCCCTGGCTACCGCAGGCGATCCATTGGCCGTCTGGCGATACACTTCCGTGACCCATATCAATCCGTGTCTCCTCTAGCTCATGCTTTCGCAAGGAAGGTAGATCAGGTTCAACCAATTCGACCTGCCCATGCTTCACCAGGTACACACCGTGCATGGTGACCAGCAGTACCCTATGCTCCTCGCCAAATGGAATGACCTCTATAAGCTGCAGCTCAGGCGACGCCTCATCCGCAAGTGTCTGCACTCCTTCGGTCTCCGCTCTAATTTGGCTAAGTATTTCCGTCCATGTATAGGTCCGTACTACAGCTCCTGTAAGATCTCTGCCCTGTATCACACGAATGCTATGCTTGTCTACAAGCGCGATATAACGACCATCTGGAGAGATACCTGTGAAGCTCACCTGCTCAAGCTCGCTTATCTCCTCTGTTGTAGCTATGTACATTTGGTAGCCTGACCACGGCTGGCCTACCCCGAGGATCACGCGACCATCCTCCAGTTGGACCATAGGTCTGACCGATTGCAGCTGCTGCTCGAATTCGGAGGTTAGCGGCCATGATGCGGCTGGCAGCTCTTGACGCAGCAGCTCGACCTCTCCGGCAGCATTAGCCTCCTGAATCATCCGCAGCACCTTGGCTGCCAGCTGTGAACGTCTATCCGCCCTTGGCTCCTGATTATCATCCGTTTCTGCCCAGCCACCTGCCATCCCTCTTCTTACGAACTCATTCACTTCCTTGGCATAACGTTTCCCCTCATTACGCCATTTTTCGGCAATGCTCTGGTCTAACCATGTCATCTTGCTACTCCTTCCTGACCGTGTTCCTACTTGACTACAATTTTAGTCTTCATTTACACACGGTTCCTGACGATGAATAAAGAAAAGCAAATTTAAATGGAACATTATGGAGCATGGAGGACATCATGATTATGAACCGCAGAAAAGAACCTTTTCGATATACAATGAAAGACCCTGTAGATTTCGAGCTCCACATTCTCAGTATAAATGGAAATCCAGCACCTACCAAGCCTGTACCTGCCCGTCTGTATGATATTAGCCGCTCTGGGTGCCGCATATGGATACCACTGGCCCTTCATGTGAGCACCAACAGGATCGCGATCCGTCTGGACTTGCAACTTAATCAAGACCCTCTTCAATTAGAGGGCGAGCTCCGCTGGGGACCATTAGAGAAGGACCAGAATTATTACGGTGTGGAATTTCTGATTCCCGAGCAGGAGCAGGACCGCCTGCCACGTGAACTTCGGATGCTGGCCAGTGATGGTCGCATTATAGCCAAGTAATATAGGGTCAGGAGCATGTCCTACCACTCACAAGGTGTGCTATTCATCTGCTACATCACTTTTGTGAATTTGTTTACTCATCTTCGTCGTCTTTAAGCTCTTGGTCGCTTTGGATAGGTACAATTTGGCCTCACTACCGTCAGCCATGCTACAATAGGCACGAATACTTCATAATTGGTAAATGACAGGAGGATTCGTGATGAGTGAAGAAGTGGAATCAATCGGCTGGGAGGCCATAGACGGCGCTCTGGAGCAAATCTATGGGGATCAGGAGCCCATGCATTATGCCAGCTCCATCCCTTACATGCTAGGAGGAAATGATCCACTGAACGGAATCAGTGTCTATCGGGCACAGCAGCCCGTTCCCCACTGGCATTTTGTAACGTATGGCTTCTCTGACCTGTATGAAAAAGAGACTGATGACCCTAATTACAGCGGATACGGCTTCGAGCTCACGCTACGACTGGTCCGACAGCCTGATGAGCAGGAGCCTCCAGCCTGGACGATGAATCTATTGCAAAATCTCGCTCGTTATGTCTTCGGCAGCGGCAATATTTTCAGAAATGGCGATCACATGGATGCGAACGGTCCGATTATGCTTGGATCGGATACGAAGCTGACAGCGCTGGGCTTCATCACAGACCCGGAGCTGAAAGAGATGGATACGCCTAACGGCAAGGTAGAATTCATACAGGTCGTGGGCATTACAGCGGACGAGCTTCAGGTTACGCAGGAATGGAATACACTTGGGCTGCTGCATACGCTGGCTGAATATATTCCATTCTATTTGACTGATCTCGGACGTGATTCCATACTGACGAAGCCAGCCGCATTGCAAGCCGTGCAGGAGGGCAGCGAGCGCGAAGGGTCCAGTACCGGATTTCTGTTCGTGGATCAGCTCGGCTGGGAGACGCTCCCCGGGCAATCCTTAGCTGATTCATATACCCTCACCTTGGGAGCGAAGCAGGCAGAGGTAGTCGGTAAGCTGCTACGGAGGAGAATTTTGCACAATCGATCCTTGACGCTTGTTAGCTCGGGTCTGCAGATCATTCTGGAGCCGGGTGAGCAGCCGCTTGTTACCGAGGAGAATGAGGAGATTCATGTGCAATTGAATGAAACAGCTGTGAATGAATTGGCAGAGCTGCTTCAGCCGATCGCTGGTACCGTTAAGCTGTCTTCTTTTCCGAAAGTACAGGTTCAGGTTGTACAGACTCATATCAAGGATACAGACGGCAACGTCGTGCAGACGATTGGATAGTAGGCCTTTATATTGATGTTTATATTAATTGATGTTAATGCTGATGTTTATACTGCTATCGCAATGGATCATCGTACGCAATATATTTACAAGGATGCTTGCTTCTAGCGGGCTTCCTTTTTTGACGTGCACAGGCACATTCACACGCTCGTACCATATTCACACGCCCTTAGCACATTCACAAGCACATTCATTTCCTCCTATGATTTCCTCTTTCCTGGACATATGAACTTCTCTTGATGATCCTGTTGTTTTCCCCCTCGTTTTGCGGCTTAGGTTCCATGTTTCACCAATTGTGACATGCTATAATGAAGCTTACAGTCTATCCTGCATAAAATTTGCAACTCGGCTGGCGATCTACATACTCTATAATCCACTCTATATTTCTAATATCCATATTTCTCATAGTTAGCATGACGCTACACATGACACTACATAAGAACCACAGGGAGAGAGCCATATGAATGATAATGTACAGATATTACTGAACGAGACCTGGGAACACATGAAGCCCGTACTAATGAAAGAACAGGCACGCATCGAAGAGCTGGGGAAGCTCAGTTCACTGCAGGCGGGGATTCACGACTATATCCGTGTCGGTTACCGTAAGGGGAAATTCAATTGGGCCGAAGGAAAAATGTTCTTTGAGATCAGTCGTCCGTTTGATTGGAGTGATTCTGCGTATACATGGGATACCGCAATTGATATCACCGAGCTTACCGATGAGCTCATCACACAACAATGGTTGCCCGCCTTCAAGCAGGAGCTGGTGCGCCTGTTCTACGATAATGTTCACGGACCGAAGTATTTCGATTATCACCTGGAGCTTGTCCTGCATTTTGAACGACCTACGGGAAGTGACTCTTTGCAGTGGAGAGAACGCTGGATTCATGAGCCTAAGCTGAGTGAGCTGCAGGGGGCATTGCATACTTTTATCCGTGACAAAGTACAAAGCGCTCCTCCCGTATATCCGAAAGAAAAGGATCTGTTCCATTTCTCGAGGCAGCTAGTGAATCCGGAGGTATTCCCTGATGACCTTGCCACATTGAAGGAGTTGTGCGAGCACCTGGACCATAAGCTGAAGCCTATTCCCAAGCTCTACGAGGACTGGGTACGCCATTCAGGCCTTGCCTTCCGCTTCTGGGCAGATGATACATTACTACCACAATATTACGATGCTGGTGGACTTTTTAACCGGACATTGACTCTGAAGCCGGATGAGGCACGTCCTGCAATAGAGTCTTCACAGCTGGACAAGCTTGTGTATGGGGCACTTCGTATCGGTATGATGGATTCCGGGGACCGCAGGCAGTATCTGGAGTACGCAGTTCAACTCGGCTCAGAGCAAGCACACAGCTACCTGCAGCAGGGCAGTGGCACCATCGAAAGTCAGCGGCGTACAGCTCATATCCAAGGGCAGGCGAACGATATTTTACATACGATTCAGATCAAGCTGCTGACAGATACGGAGGAGAGCTATGCAGATGCATTGACCTATCTCTGTGACCTGCTGCGCCAAGGTTTTCCTGTGGAATACAGTCTCAAGCTTGGTGGAAGCAAGTCGAAGCTGCTATTGCCGGTGAAGGGTCTGGCGAAGTCGCCGCTGCACCGTTTCTTTGTAGGCGCCCTCCAATACCCTGCACTGCACCCATTGCTCTCAGAATACGCACAGCTTGCGATGAAGGAATTCGCCTGGTATGGAGATGTGGAGTCGGGTGAAAAGTCAGTAATGCCCGGATCGTATGCGGTGCTTGGGCTAGCTCTGCACAGCAAGGAATATTTCCCACTGCTGCAGCACTATATGAAGCTGGTCGATACAGAGCATCAACTCGCCCACAATGCATTCGCAGAAGCCTTCATCTCAACGTATCAGCTAGATGAACAGCTGCTTCCGGTGCTCATCTCGATTCTGCTCGGTAGTGGTGAATCTGCCAGACCCGTTAAGGGACTTGCGGACCACTTCGACTCGCCAGAGCTGGCACAGCTGCTCGCTGACCACCTGAAGGCACTGGAGGATTATCAACGTGATCTGGTGCTCTATCTGATCTTTGGAAGTCAGAGCAAGCAGAATCGATTTCTGAAGCAGGTTAGGCTAAAATAAAACATATCAGTTGCTTGAATCGAACAGAAACCGTCTCTCAAAAAAGGAGTTGTCCCTATGCAAAATACTGTATCCATCAGATGGCTGCTCGCCCGAATGTATGAGCCTGATCTGGTCATCGCAGATTGCCGTTTCTGGCTGAACGACCCAGCTGCCGGGCGTCAAAAATATGAAGAGGCACATATTCCGCGTGCCGTATTCCTTGATCTGGAGCAGGATCTCTCCGCACCTGTCACCACACATGGCGGACGACATCCATTACCGGAGCCGGAGGAGATCGCCCGCGTATTCGGCCGTGTTGGACTCAGCCAGGATGACCGGATCGTAATCTATGATGACAACAATGGCATGAATGCTTCCCGCTTATGGTGGATGCTCACTTATCTTGGTCATACCCAGGTCTACATTCTGGAACAGGACTTCACCGCATGGCAGCAAGCTGGATTTCCGGTTACGGATGAGCAGCCTGTCGTCATTCCCAAGACCTTTGTTGCCCATCCACAGCCAGATATGATTGTAGATGTAGATTATGTTCGTGAGGTGTCGAAGAAGGCAGAGTCGGCCATGGTTGAGACAGCCGGACCTCAGGTGCTCATCGATTCTCGTGACCGCAATCGTTATCTGGGCCTGGAGGAGCCGATTGACAAGAAGGCCGGACATATCCCGGGTGCCTTGAATTATTTCTGGAAGGATGTTCTGAATGATAACGGTAGCCTGAAATCCTCTGAGGAGCTGACACAATACTTTGCCGGACTGGATCAGGATGCAGAGATTATCGTCTACTGTGGCTCTGGCGTCTCCGCTTGTCCGAACGTGCTCGCACTCCGGCAAGCCGGGTATGAGAATGTGAAGCTCTATCCAGGGAGCTGGAGCGACTGGATTAGTTATGAGGAGAATTTAGTAGCGACGGGGGAAGAGGTGTAGGTCGGCTTGGAGTAGAGAAGCCTGTGATGGACGCGGGCTTTTTTTGCGTTGTGGCGGTTGAGAAAGTTCTACAATATATTCAACTCCACCCTTAGTAACAAAGCAACATTCGAAAGCACAAGTGGGGACGTCGGAAGATAAACGATATGAGACGCTATCCGTATCCGGAAGCAGCATAAGATAAAAAGACTCGCCGGGCAAAAGCCGGCGAGCCTGTATACGCAAGCAAGAACTTGAAACGTCTGCCTTGATTCATCTGAAAGCCTTTTATGACCGCACAAAATCTATGACTTCCTGATTGAATTTTTCTTTTTCCTCATAGAAAGGGGCATGTCCGCTGTTTTCAAAACGAACAAGTATGGATGTCGATACAATTTCGTGAGCTTGCTCGGCGGCGGGGAACGGACACACTTGATCGTGAACGCCGTGCAACATTAGTGTCGGAACACGAATGGCTTCAAGATCGGAGCGAAGATCCTCCCTGCCGATTGCTTTTACCGTTTCGATCGTGGCATGAACATTTGCCTTCATCCCCATGTGCCATAACCAGTTTTCGATCCCTTGGGAAGGCAGTGTGTGGAAAAATCCTTTAAACATATTCGTCAGCGTTTGCGGACGATCGGATTGAAGCCCGGCGATCAATCCGTTTACCGCTTCTTCGGGAAGTTTGCTCAAAGTCGAGGCTCCAAAAAGCATCAATTTGGAAACTTTATGTCCTCCATGCCTTCCCATATACCGCGTTACAACGCCGCCGCCCATAGAAAAACCGGCCAGCGTAACATCATTGAGATCAAGCTGATCGATCACTGCCTTAATGTCGTCTGCCATCCGATCGTAAGTGTACCCGTGCAGCGGATGATCGGAACGACCATATCCTCGAAGATCGATTCCGATAAAACGGATACCTTGTTGAGGCAGGATCGATTGCTGATACTCGTAGATCCGGTGATTGACCGGCATACCATGTACAAATACAACAGGTTTGCCTTCCCCGACATCTTCCACGTAAAGCGTGACGTTTTCCTCGACCTTAATATAATGACCATTGGCTGTATGCATCATGATAATTTCCCCCTTGTAGTTAAACGTTCCACTCGATATCGTCACGGTAGACTTCATAAGCGCGGTCGTTAGCCCTGCCGTGGCGATACGCTCGCTGTCCACGACCCGTGCACGACTGATACGGCAGGCTGGCGCAAGCTCGGCCAAACGATCGATCGGCACTTTGCCCATCTCCGAAGCTTCCAAGCGATCAGGTGCTTTACGGCTGGTCGTGGCAATGCCGTCGAGCAGTCCCATTTTTCCGTAAACCCAAGAACCCGTACATACACTTGTCAGCAAACAATGTTCCGGAAGAGAGCGGATATAGCGATACAAGCGACTGTTATGCATTTTCTTGGCGTGTTCCGAATCCTCCGGGAATAAGAAAAGCATCCATATCCGGCTCTTCGGCAAACGAATAATTCGGCACCACTGTCAGGCCGGCCTGTGTTTGTACGGGACGAAGCGAGTCCGCCACCAAAAACACGTCCAATTCCGGATCAAGTCTTTGCTAGCGAAAATACGCCGTAAGGTGCGGCTAATCGATGACTTCTGCATCTTTGAACACATAAATTCCTAATCGAAATCCGCTTTTCTTCATTACGATGGTTCCTCCTTGAAGAAGTGGTTGGCTTGAAAACATCCTCATGTTATCATAGATTTATCCATTTCAAAAACGAAAAAATACGATAGAATTCATTTGGTTTTTCGATACCTAGGAGGAACAAATCATGTTGGAGACTTTGGAAGGACGGTCGCTGCTTACCTTTTTGGCCGTATTGGAAGAAGGGAATTTTAGCCGTGCCGCAGAAAAGCTGGGTTATGTACAATCAACGGTGACTTCGCAGATCCGGTTATTGGAGCAAAGCTGCAATCAAAAACTTTTTCACCGACTGTCCCGCGGCGTAAAGCCCACTGAAGCGGGCGAACAATTTGCGCTTTATGCCCGACAATTTGTACAGCTGGGTCATTCGCTCGAAGAAGCCTTGGAAAATCTGGATCATCCTCGAGGCATGATGCGTTTGGGATCTTTGGAATCTTTTTTGGTAACGCGGATGTCCGATTTTATGCATGCTTTTTTCACAGAATACACCGAAATCAATCTGCTGTTGGAAACGGGATTTCAAGCGGACATCGTTGAACAAGTTCAGTCTCATGCACTCGATTTCGGAATCGTGCCGATGGACCCCCAAAAAGAAGATCTGATTTTCGAACCGCTGATCGAAGAAGAAATGATCGTCGTCGCCTCCAGAAGTCTGGCTCATGTGATCGAAAGCGAAGGCTGGGAAAATATTTCGGGGATTCAGATGGTTGGTTTCGGTTCCCGCTGTGTGTATCATACGGAAGGACTTAAACTGTTAAGCGAAATGGGGTTTCCTTCTGGAAGCCGTTCGACCGGATTTGCAAGTACCGAACTTGTAAGGCAGATCGTCACTTGCGGACTCGGCGTTGCTCTTGTGCCTAAAATCTCGATGGCTCAAGAACTTGCGGAAGGCAATGTCGTTTCACTTCCCCTGCCTCGACAAGTCACCTTCGTTCACGGAATCGTTCGGCACAAAAAACGTATTTTGAATACGCCTTCCAAAGTGTTTTATCAGGAAATTATCGAATATTTTTCCGATAGAACTTCTATAAGACCGATATAATAAAAGGTGCCGCATACCCAACTAGTAAAATCGTTCCCATCCGTATACTGCATTTTTCACATACAGTTTTGTGAACAACGTCGATGACGCGATGAACTAGACATCGGCGAATCCGATTGGAGCGACTGGATTAACTACGAGGAGAACCCGGTGGCTACAGGTGAGAAATAAGAAGCAAAAGGAAGCAAAATGAGAACATAAAGGCTGTGAGGAAATGGTTAAAGCAGTGGATGTACCCTCCTAAACAACATAATTTAGGAGGGTGAAAAATGAATTTCAAGCTAATTGATATCAATTGTTGGCTCAGAAAGCCTTATTTTGAGCATTATTTCAATCATGTCAATTGTACCTACAGCATAACTGCCAATATAGAAATCAGGCTCTTGCGAGAAGAATTAAAGCGCATGGACATGAAGCTGTACCCTGCCTTAATTCATATGCTGACCACGGTGGTTAACCGGCACAATGAATTCCGTACTTGCTTAGATTCCGAAGGACGGTTGGGCGTGTGGGATCAGATGGCTCCTAGCTTCACCATATTTCATGAAAAGCATAAATCTTTCTCAAGCCTGTGGACACCGTTCAGCGAGGATTTTCAGACCTTTTATAGTCGCTATCTTCAAGTTATCACAAAATACAAAAATACAGACCAGCTGTTCCCTGATCCTCATGAACCGCCTAACACGTTCTCAATCTCCAGTATTCCATGGGTTAGCTTTACCGGGTTTAACCTGAATGTCTATTCAGGAGAAGCCTATTTACTCCCTATATTTACTTTAGGTAAATACGTTTGGCAAGATACAAAGCTAATGCTGCCCTTATCTGTGCAATTTCATCATGCCGTGTGTGATGGTTATCATGCAGGCGTGTTATTCAATGAGCTTCAGCAATTAGCAGAGGAATGCAAGAGCTGGCTGGGAGGTAGTTAACTCTACCTCTCAGCGATGCTCGTTTATGCATGCATGATTCTCAAAAAACTGGCCGTCTGGCTATAAAATTCAGGTGGCTCAAAACACAGATTAGGCGTATTTTTGCTCATCCTCGCTAAGAAACAAGACAAACTCCTAAGTTTCATTTGAAACAAGGAGTTTGTCTGCACTCTGAAAGCCCACGATTACCGTGGGCTTTTACTAGTTTTCCCAAAAATCGTTCGAGAGACGTCATTACCCAGTCAATGCTAAATACCTAGTGATGTATAATAGAGTACAGCTATAGTGCATAGTCACTGCATCGTTGCTTAACTGCACTCATAATCCTTACTTTACATTTTTTCCAAAGGAGTGTCTTAGTTGAAGCTTTATCATTATGATCTTGGCATCTATCCACTGGATTGGGAATTTGGCCTACTCTATATCGAAGAGTACAAGGCGAAGCTATCTCACAAGTATGCGCAAAATGAACCCTTCTACCAAGCTGTAGCAGGAGAACTGACAGTCATCCTACAGCAAATTGATGAACTGCTCGAAGTGGCTCTTGCCCATTGGAAGCAGCAATTCACCTACAATTCTGAGCTCCGCTGTCCGCCCATGATCTTTGCCCTTCCCTCAGGGGATCACAGAGGAAGTGTCGTATTTGGCATCGTTCTGAAGCGTGAGGAGGATGGCGACACCGTCGTGTATTCCCCGGTCCAGCTACCACATTTGGAGGGAAATTAATGCAGACGCATCCGTTCCTGCTCAAAAGAATCTATGAGCCCTCATATTCCTCGGATGGTATTCGTATTCTGGTAGATCGACTCTGGCCCAGAGGTATTGCAAAAGAGTCGGCACAGCTGGACTTCTGGATGAAGGAGGTTGCTCCCAGTCCAGAGTTACGACGCTGGTTCGGGCATGACCCTGCCAGATTTGAGGAGTTCCGTGAGTTATACACACTCGAATTAACTACGGATGGCATCCAGCCTCACGTAGCTCGAATTCTGGAGTTTGCTTCCAAGAAGCCAGTCACGCTGATCTACGCCGCCAAGGATGTACAGCATAACCACGCTATTGTGCTACGAGAATTACTGGAGTCGTTAAAATTAAAATAGGAAGTTTCGGCTTCCTTTAATGTGGTTGTCAATGTACCGCCTATGCCGACACAAATACATCTGTATCTACTTCGCTCCTCATTTAATACGCAATGAGTACAAATTGAATGCTTTATTGAGTGCTTGAATGCTTTATTGAAAGCCTATTCTGCTTATTATTTAAATAAAAATAGCACTTTCTAGCAATTATATAGTTTTTATGTAAAATAATTTCATTTTTTTAGTGCTTAATATCACAAATCGCTCCACCTCTACCGAATAATATAGTTATACACAAAAATAGAGGTGGGTTTATTATGAATAATTGGCTCCTGAGACCATTCACAGCAATCATGTCCCGTCTGAAGTATGCGCAAAAGTTTATCCTGCTTAGTCTTCTCTTAATTTGCCCCCTAACACTTCTAATGAGCAATTGGCTGACAGAGCTGCAGAAGGATATTCGATTTGCTGTCAATGAACAAGAAGGCGTTCATTACATTAAGTCATTATTCCCGGTCATCCTGCAGATTCAGCAGCATCGCGGCCTAGCAAATGGCTATCTGAATGGTGATTCACAGGCCAAGGCCAATCTCGACGAGGTAGGTCAGGAGCTAGGCAATCTGCTAGCCTCTATTGATACAGAACAATCTGGTGCTGCCGCCAAGCTTGGTACGGAGGCAGAATGGAGTAATATTAAGAACGAATGGAGCACGCTGCAGTCGAGCGTGATAACGCTGGCCCCGGAGGAGAGCTTCCAGCGGCATTCCGAGCTAGTTCAGAACATACTGGATCTCATCATTCATGCTGCTGATCAATCTGGGCTGACTCTCGACCCGCAGATCGACTCCTATTATGTAATGGACCTGATGGTCAATCACATGCCGGAGCTCATCGAACTCTCTGGACAGGTGCGCGGACAAGGAAATGGTATCTTAGCCCGTAAGCAGCTGACAGAGGATGAGCGAATTAATCTGGTGATTATGAAGAATCAAATTCTGAATACACTCGAAGGTATTCAGAAGGCGCTGACGAAGCTGGGAGAGAACAACGCTACCTCCAGCCAGCGGATCGGAGAGATAGGCACGAGCAACGTTCAATCCATTGAGCAATTTGCAGCCACTCTGGATGATCAGATTCTGAATGCGACGACGCTGTCCATGAAGCCGACTGATTTTTTCGCAGAGGGAACGAAGACGATTGAGACCTCTACGCAGCTATTTAATGTCGTCGTTGATGAGATGGATCATCTCTTAACCGAACGGTATACTTCGCTAAGTGACACCCGGACGGTCATGCTCATTATTGTAGCCGTAGCTGTGCTGCTTGTAGCCTTATTCTATCTTGGCTTCTACAGCAATGTACGCTCCACCATTCGAACCTTGCGGGATGGTGCGGATAAAATGGCACAAGGGGATCTGTCTGAACGGTTCGACCTGCAGACAAAAGACGAGCTACGCTACGTGGGTGAATCGTTCAATAATATGGCAGACGCACTGAACACACTGCTGCTGCGCAATCAGGAAATTTCTGAGCAGGTCGCCGCAGCCTCTGAGCAACTGTCCGCACTAGCCGTAGAGTCAACCTCGGTCACCCAGCAGATTGCTAATTCCGTGGGCTCCATATCCGATGGGGCTGATACGCAGCAGAAGGTGTCGGAGGAGAATGCGCAAGCCATGAATGAGGTAGCTGCTGCCATTAATCGCATTGCGGAGACTACCTCGGATGTATCGGAATCCGCTACGAATATTACGCAAGGTGCAAGATTGGGCGAGGCAAAGCTGCAGGAGACCTTCCGTCAGATGAGTAGCGTCCAGGAAGCAGTCCACCATTCCAGCGGATTGGCTGCACAGCTTAATCAGCATTCCAATGAGATCGAATCTATCGTATCTGTGATTATGGAAATCTCAGCTCAGACTCATCTTCTTGCCCTGAATGCCAATATCGAAGCTGCACGCGCTGGCGAGCATGGACGCGGCTTCATGGTTGTAGCCAATGAAGTTCGCAAGCTGGCAGAGCAAGCTACTCATTCAGCTCAGTCCATTACTCAGCTTGTCGGTAATGTCCGGACTCTGCTGGTACGGGTAACGACCTCTATGGAGGAATCTACAATCGTAACAGAGCAAGGAATTGCCGCCAACAAGGAAGCCGTTGAAGCGATCGGCACCATTCTGCATTCCATTGGGCAGGTAGCCGAACATATTCAAGAGGTATCCGCAGCAGCTGAGGAAGTATCAGCAAGCACCGAGCAGGTCACAGCTGCGATTGGAGAGATGGTCGGCGTTACGAGATCTACAGCGGACGAGACACGCAACGTAGCCGCTGCAACCCAGCAGCAATTATCTTCGATGGAGGAAGTTCAGGCTTCCTCAGAGATGCTGAGTGCAAGTGCGCAACAGCTGCAGGATGAACTGGGCAAATTCATCCTTAAGCAATAAAAAAATAGGCTGTTCTTATGGACATGCACCTTGCGACAAACAGATGAATCATCCTGTTATCGCCCAAGGAAAGCATACTATAAGACAGCCTTTTTTCACATCCTCACACCCCAATTTCGGCCAATCTACTAGCCCCTTCGACTTGGCTATTTCTGACCATCTATGGTCAGCAGGTGGGCCAATCCGTCGAACATCAGCTTCCATCCCTCCTCGGAGGATGTGTGATACTCTTGCTTCGCTTGCTCGATCTCTTCGTCCTGCCAGCCTTCTTCATAAGGAACCACGATCTCCTGTGTGAAGCTCATCTCACAGCCGGATTTCTGGGGCTGGAGCTCGACGATAATTGTGTCCATCGTATCGCTGAACTGGGGCATCTTGAAGGTGAATACGAGGCGCTTGGGTGGATCAAGCTCAAGATATTCACCTGTTGCCATATAATCCTTACCCTCACGATGGTCTGTAATCTGCCACTCACCCCCGATATAAAGTTCATTGCGGGCAATTTTGTTAGTAGCTTCCTGTGTGAAGAGCCATTTCTTGATTTGATCCGGGCTTACCCATGCCTCGTACAGTCTTTCCGCTGACGCTTCGAAGCGTCGAGTCATGTGCAGACGAATGGTTGTGGTTAAAGTTGATGCATGCGCCAATTGTCCTGCTCCTTTCCATAATCAGCCTTGCATTGATTACATTCCAGATTCGCAAATAATGAACTTTCACATATGTACCGGTCCATTCTATTATCTGTTAACCTAAGACCGATCATACAGCTCTATTCAGCTACAGACATGGGAACCCAGGTGGTACTACCTATGTGGTACTGCTACGGATACAGCTGGGATGCAGCTACGCAATTCCACTTTGTTCAGGATCACTTGTGTCATTTGCCCCATTCCATCTATTATAGAGCTTATAATCTCTACTATTAGAGCGTGTAATCTTACTTTACTACCAAGCGTATAATCTCATTTCTAGTGTACCTGATGTATTAAAGCTGTGACCCAGGCGAGCATATACCTACTCGTTTAAGTCCTGCAGTGCAGAGCTTGCTGCTTTACTCTTATGTTGAATTGGAGGATTATGAATTATGAAATTTGCCAAACGTATGGACCCTTTCAGCGAAGGAATATTCAGTCGCTTGCTGGAGCTCAAAAAAGAGCGGCTGGAGCACGGACAATCGGTTATTGACCTGAGTGTGGGGGCACCGAATATCCCCCCGGCACCGCATATTATATCAGCCTTATGTGAAGCGGCAGCAAATGCCGAGAACTATATCTATGCATTAAATGACCAGACGGAGCTGCTGCAGGCGGTTAGTGAATGGTACGAGAGACGCTATCAGGTTGAACTTGACCCTCGTACGCAGATATGCTCCTTATTAGGCTCGCAGGAAGGGCTTGCCCATATCTCCCTGTCCATAGTTGATGAAGGTGATCTGGTCCTCGTCCCTGATCCTTGCTACCCGATCTTTGCTGACGGGCCGTTGCTGGCTGGAGCAGAACTATACTACATGCCGCAAAAAGAAGAGCACGGCTACGTTATCCAGTTACAGGATATTCCTGAGGATATTGCTGACCGCGCTAAGTTCATGCTTGTATCCTATCCGAACAATCCGACGACAGCAATGGCACCAACACAATTCTATACGGATCTCATTGCCTTTGCCAAAAAGCATGACATTATCGTACTCCACGACAATGCCTATAGTGAGCTAGTGTTCGATGGCAAGCACGCGGGGAGCTTCCTCTCCTACCCAGGAGCGATGGATATCGGCATTGAGTTCAATTCCTTGTCAAAGACCTACGGTCTGGCAGGAGCGCGAATCGGCTTCTGTCTCGGCAACGCTAAGATCGTTTCCATGCTGAAGAAGCTGAAATCCAACATGGACTACGGCATGTTCCTGCCGATTCAGAAGGCGGCTATCGCTGCTATTTCGGCTGATCAGTCCGAGGTGGAGCAGGTGCGAGCCATATATCAGGAGCGGCGAGACATTTTATGCGATGGAATGAGCAGTCTGGGCTGGCACATACCTAAGCCTGATGCCACCATGTTCGTCTGGAGCCGAATTCCTGCCCACTATACCTCTTCGGAGCAATTTGCCATGGATCTATTGACGAGAGCTGGTGTAATCGTAACGCCTGGCAGTGCCTTTGGTCCTTCTGGGGAAGGGTATGTTCGCTTGGCACTAGTACAGGATCTTGAGCAGCTAAGACAAGCAGTCCAATCGGTCGCAATGAGCGGAATTCTTGACACGGATTGATGCAAATTGGATGTGCGCCAGTGAGCTAGTTTAATACATTGACCGTATCTGATGCCAGATCTAATGATCTGGAAAGCGTGGTGCGTGGTGTATTAGCGGACATCGACTTTATACTCACTTTAGATTCGGTCAAAATACTAGCCATATGATCAGGAGGACGATCTATATGCTTCACCAGCTTTTTCTACAATGGGCAGAGCACACACAGGAGCACTTGCAAGCTAATGGCATCGCAACGATTGAATTCATCCATTCACAAGAAAGCGAGACAAATGCTACTGCGGACCCTTCGACTGGAGTCCTCCATGAATCCCGGCTCTGCCTAGGCAAGATCGTCGTCTGGGCATCGCAGCAAATGGAATTTGAGGTCATACACATCGAGTCCGAGGAACTCATCCTGTGGAAATATATTGATCGTATTGAGAAGAGTGCTGATTTTGGCGAGTTGCTGACAGACTACTGGCAAGCACTTCGATCCGGAGTACGGCCCTAGGCTGCTGCATAGTAGATGTATCGTACTTGGGCACATGGACTGATCGTGCATTCATTGTGGCCCAAGTTATTCTCACTGCACCTTATCCTGTAAGATAATCTATGAGCGAGGACACCTCTCTACAAGAATTTACCCTGGAACGCTAAGTCGAAGTCTTCGCACCTCATTTATAAACGAATCGAGGGAGGAATCCATCGTGAGAGATGACATTCAGCATGGACAATTGGAGCTGTGTGAAGGAAACAGGAAGCTGCTGCTTCACAACGGGTTAACAGAACAGCAGCTAACCGATTCAGACATGTACAAGCACCTATCTGTAGAGGTTCGAGATCTTGGGAACGGAAACGTATGGTACACCCTGGGATGTGTCCACGTATCCGATATACCCTTTTACGTCTCATTATGCTTTCGTACGTCACACCTTGTGTGCGCGTATTTATCTGCGGATAGACCTGACTTCCCTAAGTCCTGGGAGGAATGGAGCGAAGAAGCTGAGCTTACCAAGAAACGGCTGCATGATCGCATCCTCATGGATATGCTAGGCAGACAACCAGATGTGCGACGCTCACATCCGTATCCCTACATAGAATATCAACTGGCTTGGGGGACTGTTATCTCCAGCTATGACCCCCGATCTGCTGCCTCCTCCATAGGGATTCACTATAACCTTGGGGACTCATTATGAACTTGGGGCATCCCCGCTCGATTCAGGATTGATTTCTTGTGAATGTCTCACATGCGAAAAGTGGGATTGCCCTAGCGAGACGAAATGTCCAGCTTAAGCTTGCTGTTCATAAACTTTTCTGTTTCGTTTCAATGAACAGCAAGCTTATCAATGATCGACAAATTCCCCCACTTGCTGGCTCTACACGCCTATTTAATCTAACTAAGATACTAGATTAATTGCATCGTTGTGATGCAGGTGTTATCCCCCTCACGGGTAGAAATGTCCGCCTCAGATGTCTTGCCCTCATGTTCAATCGTAATATGATAGGTCTGATCACGTGGTAGCCACAGATCGATAAAGCCATTAGACTGAGACTTCACAACGTCACGGTTCATCACGGTATTGCCGCTCTCATCCTCAATGGATATCATGAACTCCTGATCCTGGAGCTCTCCTTCACAGCCTGTCAGACTATGAATCTCACAGGGATGCGTCTGCTGAATATACGGCGCAATGGACACAAAAAACTCATCACCATCTACCGCATAAGTCTGGGTGTGCTCCTTGCTGTCGGTAACCGTCAGCTGATGTGAAGTGATCGAGGCAGATTGCGCATCCACTTGACCTGTGCTAATCTGCTGCACGAAGGACTTGATATCTCCCGTTACCACACTGGTGGTACTCGCCTCCTTCTGCTGCGGGCCCCCTATGAACAGATATGTGCCTACAGCAATCACCACAAGTCCAACAACTATTGAAATTCCTTTTCTCATATAGTTCAACTCCTCGTTCCTATCTCTGATCTGATGCTCATGGGATGAGAGCAACTGGTATATATCGGCACACGATCTTCTCTCCTCCGTATCTAGAAGTGGCACAGACGAAGGAATACGACATATCTATCCATTATAGTAAAGAAAGACAAGTATGCGTGAAATTCGGCATGGAAGTCACTCGATCTTCACATTTCGACCTATTGCTAGTAGAGATGGTATACTATAGCCACATAATGGTCACAACATTGCGTGTATCAACTCGTCCAATAAACAGACCAGAAAATAGATCAATCAGGCATACAATGAATCCGTGCAACACAACACCTGATCCATGCCTGCTTGAACCGCTCATACAGACATATTAAATTCATTACACTGCACTTGGAGGATGATTAATTTGAAAGTCTGGCTCTTTCTCTTATTTTTCGCGCTCGCCTGGGCCTTCATGGGACTGGCCTTCGCACTGATTGGTGTAATGCGCAAAAGCAAGGCACGCCGCTGGCCGTCCACAGACGGCCTAATTATCAAGAAAGGGCAATTCGACAAAGATGTTCCCGACCGCTATCCTACCGTCCAATATCAAGTAAATGGCGTACAGTACGAATGTACCTCCTCCGTTCAACATCCCTCTGGCTTCAAGCCGGGAATTTCTGTGTCCGTGCGCTATAATCCTGAGCAGCCAGGACGTGCGGTCATTGACACTATTGCCCAGAATGGCACTATCTTCGCAAGAATTGGCTATGCCTTCCTTGCGACTGGATTAGTTCTTGCATTGATTGCAGCCGCCTTTGCCTGGAGCTCGATGTAAGGAATAGCTCATTAAGCTGTGTGTCTGCTTAAAGCATAGCTCTCGATACTTGGGGACATGAAAGGAACCTCTCATCACAGAGCGGATGCAGTGAAGGTGCAATTAGCTAAAAAGTGCCTGATCCGAAGACTTATGTCCTCAGCATCAGGCACTTTTGCTTTCATCAAACGGCACCGGTATCTTAACCGAATCTGATTTCAGGTTGAATGATCTCTAGGGCTTAATCGTTACCAGAAGTGATTAGGTAGAATATTGCAGGATCATCGCTTCACGTGAATATTCATCATAGGCGACCCATAGCTCATCACCCGGCACTACGCCATATACAGGTTCAATGGATTGGTAGATCTTATAGACACTACCACCTCGCTCCACCGAGATATGGGCCAGCGGACGCTCGCTTAAGGTCCCCTCATATTGTACATCTATAACCCTTGCAGCGCCTTGCTTGCCATTCAAGAGTCTCAGCTCCCTTGTATAATCCTCTCTTCTCATGCTGACAGGTATTACAGCACCCTCTTGCAACGAGAGCTCCTTGGGCACGAACATACTGTTCGTCCTGCGAAGCTGTCCCGATCCGCCCAGACCGTTTCTCTGGATAGTTGCCCCATGGGCAGTATCGCCAGCAGACATGCTCACTTCCATCACCATGAGCTGACGGTTCTGAATCGTCATCGGATACCGCTCTAGCCGAATGATCTCTCCCTGCATCGTCACCATGTCAGAGCCCTCCAGCCTGGTTACTTGACCATAGCTGATCATTCGAATCAATCCACCGATGACAGCCAGCGTCGCTCGTTCTCCGGCTCGGTACTCGAATCCGACAGGCTGCACGACAGGGACAGCGTATTGACGATCATTGGCCCTGAAATGAAGCAATAAAGCTTGCCCTCGTCCGACCTCGCCATATTTATCGATCCGTTCAAGGATTGCGTTGTCTATATTCTGACGCTCTGACTCTGCGGGGATATCCCCTTCTGTAGCAAATACGGCACGGTTCCGCTTACGATCATAACTGATCAGCACAGAATCACCGACCCGTACCTCGTTCAGGTAGGAGATGACCTTCTTGATCTCTATCTCCTTCATCTGCCCCTCATCCTCAAAGCTGATTCGAAAGGCAACCATCGGCTGATGATTGACCTCCAATCCTGTCTCCTTCATGCTAACAATCGTTCCTTGTCGCATGACACCACGTGCCACTGCACGCGCTTGCTTACGTTGCGCCAGAATGGGAACGAGCACCAGTAATCCCACGGTGAAGACTGAGATTGCAATCCATACCACCCAATTGATTACTAATGCCCCACCTTCCAGCACATAGCTCCAAAAGCTCTGCAGCGATATCGTATCCTTGCCTGCATATAGCAGCTGTAGAGCTTGTTCATAGGTTAGCTGTTGGGCAGTCGTCTGTCCCATATGCATCAACCCAAGAGTCTTCTCATCATTTACATAATAGAGAGGCCCGCTTCCAGTAGCTTTGAAAAATTGCAGGGTGGAAGCATTCAGCTCATTGTAGCTAAGCTGCCCGACTAGTGGGGACACATCCGCGAACTCGCCTGTTGCTCTCTGCAGCACATAGCCGATGACCTTACCCTGAAGCGGGTCCTTCGCAGAAGAACCGACTATGAGCGCCTCCTCTTCATTCAGCGCGTACACCTTGGCTTGATATACAGGCTGTGGTGTAGGGACAACTGCGCCCCATTTGTCAGTGGATGCGTTATAATATTGGGCTTGCTTCGGATAGCTATTCTCTACGCGCACCAGTCTCGTATTATCCCTGCCCAATTGCTTCGCAAGCTCTCCAGCGATTCGGTCTCTTTCGTCAAAAAAAGAGGCCTTATCATCTTCCAGCCCCACCGCCGGAAGCCCGTTCTGATCCAGAATACCGCTGATGTAAGCCGTCCTGTCATCAATCAGATCGGCATCAAACACCGGAATTGCTGCATCCTGATCAAAGGTCTCATTCACCTTGCTTACCCGCACAGGTCTAGCTGGCAGCTGCTCTACCTGATTTAGCATGATTTTGGCCAACTTCCCTTCATGCACCTCAGCCATGAGCAGCTCTTCGCCAGAAGTCTCACCTGCAATAAGAATTCGGTCCTGCCACGTCATGACCCCAGAGGTAAGATAGCTGGGTACTGGCAAAGTGGACATCGCCAGCTCACTGACTTCACCAGATGGATGGATGACATTCAGTTGCAAGTCCCTGCCCTCATCGTAGGTGACAATAATCAATTGATCCTTCTGATAGGATACAGCCAGCACTTCATGGACATTGGCCATGATCGTGGTCTCCTGCAGCCGTTGCCCCGTCTCTCCATCGAACATATGCAGCCTCATGCGGATTCGGTCCGGTTCATTTGTCAGTACGACTACCTTGCGCCCTTCATCAAAATAATAGAATGCCTCTGCTTCGGAATTCTTATAAAGGTTATCAATCTTATCCGTGTAATCATTCCACACAAAAATACTTAGCAATATTACAGGGAATAGAAACATCAGGTTCATGAACAAACGACCAAAGCTGAACTTACTATTCATTGGTATCTCTCCTTTCATCCACCTGTCAGTTCCCACACAGGCGAATCTTGGGCAAAAGCTATACCTTCACCCTTGGTCAAGCCTTACGGCCTGCTGCTCAGCTCCTTACGCAGTACACCTCTGACCTGATGCAAGGAAGCCGGGACCTCCTGCTCTAGCTCCTCTAGTGAAGCAAACGGGAACTCCTTCAGTCTGTGAGTGACATTGGATCGAATATAGCCCTCATTCGTAGGGTGCTGCACCAGCAATTCCTCGTACACCTCTAGCAGACCCACTTCCGTCACTCCATGAAGCGCCTGCAGAGCGATTAGCTGTACATAGGATTCCGGGTCCCGCAGTGCACGTATAAAGTCAGCAACATGCTCGGACTTGACCTGTGGCTGGCTTTTCCCGGCCTGGTATAACGACTGTACCCGGAAGTCCTTATCCGGATGAGTGAAGAAAGGCAGCACCGAGGGCAGCATATCCACCCCTGCGGCATCCAATATATAGCCAGCAAAGCGAAAGGTCTCGATGTCTTCGATCTGTGGCAATAACGCCAACAGCTCCTTTTCAAAGCTGTACATCCCTTCCGGCATGGACCATTGAATGCTCTGGACAGCTGGTAGCCAGGCTGCTTGATCCACCTCCTGCAGCCACTTGCAGATGACCGGCTCTGCCTCGGCAAAGCGCGACTTCGCCAATACCTGTAGCGCATTGTAGCGAATCTCTTCCGTACTCTCCTGACATAGCCGCAGCAAAAATTCTGCCGTGTCATCATGAATGACCGGCAGCTTGAACATGCCCTTTAGAGCCTGCATCCTTACATCGTCCCTCATCGTTGACGCATAAAGCTGCATCAGCACACGGTCGTCGCCTCCACGAGTCGTTCCGAACCAGGAGCTGTTGTAACGAGCTATAGTCTCATCCAACCAGCGCTCGTACCAGTCCAGAAAAGTCTCTTCATAGGTAACAAAGGTCTGATGACTTTCCAAATCCATATAGATTACTTTGCCCCGAAGCTCTCCCGTAACGACTAGCATAGTCTCATAGCTACAGCCCTGCTCACCAATATTCAGCAATCCTTGTGTCATTTTCGCTATGTATTCATCATATTCGGTATCGCTCATCTCATCCGTGTCAGCCTTCACAGTGTAATCAGCATCCTCGATGATCCCATCCAGCAGGCTTGTAGATTGAATTCCTGATGGCTTATGGAGCCGTTCCAGCTCCATGGATTGGTTGGTACCTAAAGGGTGAACTCCATAATATGGGCCTGCCCCTCCGTTACCAATATCTGTCAGAAATGCAGCATAGGACTCTGGTAGGATAATTCCATGTGCCTGCTCGAACTCCTGAAGTTGTGCACGGTGGAGTGGGGGATTTAACCTATAGCGATGGGAACTGGCTCCGAATACCTCGCATTCCCGGTCTGCCTGCGCAGCAAGCGGAAGCTTAAGCCTGATTCGGTCCAATTGTTCTTTAAACATTTTTTCCACTCCTTTCCTCTTAATTATATTAAACTTCCTCTTAACCGTATAATCTTACTATAGACCTAATTTTCATTGCGGATATTCGAGCAGCTGATCCGATATAAATTACTAATGATAATTATTCACATCTGTATTATGATAATTATAACTTTTATCCAAAGTATTCCTTTTTCTATAAATCCAACAAAAATATATGAGGTGATTAGATGTCAAATGAGCTGATCAAGACGTTGCAATGGCTGAAGCAAAAAGAATGGGTCGATCTGACACATACCTTTGGCCCGGATTCTCCCCACTTTCCCGCTTTTGCTGCGGCACAATTCACAACCCTGTTCGACCATGACCAGGGCTTCTTCGCCCAAAGCTTTACCTTCCCTGGACAGTACGGCACCCACCTGGATGCCCCGATTCATTTTGTCCAAGGCAAGCGATACCTGGAAGAGCTGGAGCTGAAGGAGCTGGTGCTTCCTCTGATCGTCATTGACCAATCATCTGCAGCCGCTGCCGACCCTGATTTCACTCTGGGTATCGAGCATATTCAGCAATTCGAAGCACAGCATGGTATCATTGAGCCGGGATCATTCGTTGCACTGCGGACGGACTGGAGCAAGCGCTGGCCAAGTCAGGAAGCCTTCGAGAACAAGGATGCCGAAGGCAACAGCCATTCACCAGGCTGGTCTGTGGATGCACTGCGCTTTCTATTCACCGAGCGAAAGATCACAGCCGTCGGGCACGAGACCTTTGATACAGATTCTGCAATAGATGTCAGCAAGAACGGGTCCCTCATCGCTGAGTACTATGTGCTGGAGCAGGACGCCTATCAGGTTGAGCTGCTCACCAATCTGGATCGTCTGCCTGCGAAGGGAGCTGTCATCTTTAACATCGTGCCAAAGGCTGCCAAAGCCTCTGGCTTCCCTGTTCGATCCTTCGCTATTTTACCGTAATCACAACAGCATTACTGTTGTTCATTCAACATATATTTTTCAAGTTATATTCTTCAGCTTATCATAGAAAGGATACTACTCATGCACAGCTTTCAGAGCCAGCCGTTACAGCAATCATTGACTGCCTTCATCACACAGCATCACCAATACAATGAAGCCTACGGCCTGTTCCCTGGCAATGAAATACGCTTCTACACGCAGCCAGCTACGCCGCAGATCGATAAGAGGATTCCTATGTCCCCGGAGCTGACGGATTTCTATACACACTGCAAGATCAATGATCCTGCAGCTGAAGGTACCAAACGAATGAAGCACGCAACCATCGAGATCGGTGATGGTCCGTTCTTGGACTTTCCTGCGCCCGAGGAGCTATACCGTCAGCAGCTCGGCTACCGCTGGATCACCACGGCAGACCCGAACACACTGGTGACTTCGCCGCACTGGCCTGAGCCTCACGTCGTCATAGCCAACGCTAACAGTGACCCCATCATCGTCGATACCTCTGTCCCGGGCTCGCCCGTGTATGGAGCCATTGAAGGTGGTCAGGCGAAGCTGCTTGCCCGTTCACTCGCTGATTTTTTCCAAGCGCTAGCCATCCTGATTGAAGCTGCTCTGGCGTTCGATGGACAAATAACGGATGAAGACACCTACGAGGTCAAGCCAGATTATGTTAAGCTGATCAAGGAAAAATTGAGTCCCCTACTAGAGGAAGAGATGATCCATCATTTACTGGATTACTTATCCATAAGTGAATAGTCCTGTCTGTCATCCAGTCTGCAACATATTGAATTCGAATAAAGGTGGCCACATGAAAATGATCTATGCTGCTTTATTGCGGGGAATTAATGTCGGTGGACATAATAAAATCAATATGAAGCTCTTAAAGGGTACTTTTGAGCGGATCGGAATGAAGCAGGTCACCACCTATATTAATTCTGGCAATATTGTGTTTGCTTCCGATCCGCTGCCTACTACTGAGCTTGCTGTCCAGCTGGAACAGGCCATCGCTGCTGACTTTGGCCTCTCCATCCCTGTGTTGATTCGCAGTCTGTCAGAGATGGAGCGAATCATCACCACCCTCCCTGACGAATGGAGCAATGGCGACATCATGAAGAGCGACGTTCTATTCTTATGGGAGGAGATAGACGACAGCTCAGTGGTGGAGCAGCTTCCGCTTAAGGTCGACACGGCAACCATCCTCTATACACCTGGAGCGGTGCTGGTATCGATCCCCCGCGAGCTGGTGACTCGCAGCGGCATGAACAAGCTGGTCGGTACCCGCCTATATGCCGCCATGACCATACGCAATGTCAACACGACACGACAAATATACAAGCTCATGCAAGCTGCTGCTCAGCAGGACCCTGCTGAAGACGAGAACTGAATATAGGGATATAAAACAAAGAAAGGGAGCCATATAGCTCTCTTTTCTTTGTTTTATATATTTTTTTTCAAAATGGCCTTCCAAAACTGAAACCTCTAATTTTCTTACGGCGTATCATTGTGTAATAAATCATCAAGGAGGCTAACACAATGTCCATGTTCAAAAAAATGCTCGCCAGTGTTGGGATCGGAGCAGCCCAGGTTGATTTGATGCTACACGAGTCTCATGTTCGTCCAGGCGACACGCTCACAGGGGTTGTACGTATTCAAGGAGGACGGGTCGAGCAGCAGGTCGACGCCATCTATGCCTTCGTCAAGACCAACTACATAAAAGAACAGGACGACAAGAAATACAACGTGGAGGCCACCGTATCCAAGCATCAGCTTACAGGACCCATGCTGGTAGAGCCTGAGCGCACCTACGAGTTCCCCGTCTCATTCGAGCTTCCAGCGAATACACCTGCTACTCTTGGCAGGACGCCTGTCTGGATTCAGACCGGAATGGATATTAAGGATGCCGTAGACCCTAAGGATCGGGATATGCTGCATGTTAGTCCGCATCCTTATGCTGCCGCCGTGCTGGCGGCTGTCGTGGATCACTTGGGCTTCCGGTTACGTGAGGTAACTTGTGAGTACGCACCAAAGTACAGCAGCTCGGGACAGCCTTTCGTGCAGGAATTTGAATTCGTCCCTGCGAGTCAATTCCGCAGCGAGCTGGATGAGTTGGAGATCTTCTTCACACCTTACGAGCAAGGCATTGAATTGCTGCTGCAAATTGATCGCAAGGCACGCGGGTTATCCGGCTGGCTGGCAGAAGCGATGGATGCAGATGAGCATTTCGTAAAAGTCAACTTTAGCAGCCGCGATATCGAGCAAGGCCCTCAGTTCATCGCGAGTGAGCTGCAGCGATTGATCAGATCGTACGTATAGGCTTCGGCTTCAACATCGACTTCGCCGAGGCAAGATGCTGCCACAGCCGTTTTTCATCACATATCCTAACATTCACAACGGGAGGACATAGGTCTCTCCCGTTGTCTTCGTCTTGCATCCCGCTCTATAACTGCAGCAATTACCAATTAGACTGTACCGAGCTCCGGGGATGATCCATCTGGACACTGGTGTTACTGTCACTGGTTGTGACTGCTCAAGTGCTGCAAGCTTCACATCTGTACTGGCATGACCTACATCGCCTTAAAGTAGCGATATATCTGCTCCAGTCGTTTGGACTGCTGACCATTCTTTTTCTCCATCGAGCCAAACTCGAAAAATTTCACCTTCTTGATACCGATATACTGAAACAACGCTCGCTTCATCAATACCTTGTGTGCATTATTCAGCCACAGCAACGGGTATCTCGTCGGTCCCTCCATCGTGGAAATGACCACGACAGATTTATTCTTCAGCAATCCCTCTGGCATGAGCCCTCCAGATTTGCGATAGGCAAAGTTCGTCGACATGATTCGATCTATGTAACCAAGTAGCATGGCAGGCGGACGTCCCCAGAAAATCGGATAGATGAACACATATTGATCTGCCCACAACAATTGCTCTCGATACTCCTTCATCTCCGGGTCCATATATAGATCTCGTCTCCGCTTATGCTCATTAAAGACCAAGCGCGGGTCGAAATCCTCCTCATATAGATCAAGCACCTTGATCTCGGCAGCACGTGCATTTTCTGTCAGTCCCTGAACGGTCTTCTGCAAAAAAGCATAGTTCAGACTTTGATGATTGGGGTGGGTGTAGATAATCAAGGTTTTCATTTGGCACCTTCTTTGTTATCATTTGATAATAAGCTAGCACAATATTCAAATAGTTGTCAATGGATAATTATCATTTGAAAATAAATTTACAACTTGAGGTGACTATATGAATGCCAAAGAAGTACTTTTCCAGCAGACGGTGGCTTTCGTAGCCTCGGTGCATCAGGTGCATACCGAATGGACCAAGCTGATCCCCATGGATGGCATCACACCGCTGCAATACCGTATTATCGAATATTTGATGGTTCACCAGCCGTTATCACCCAGCCAGATTAGCGTATGTATGGATGTATCCATGCCGAATACAAGTCGTGAGCTCAAGAAGCTGACGGATAAGGGGCTGTGTGTAAAATTCAACGATTCTTCTGATCGGCGTAAGCAGTACTTTCGATTATCTCCGGCAGGCGAGCAATATATGGGACAGGCATTTGCATGTATGCAGGCACAGCTCGGTACACAGCTAGAAAGCTTGAGCGAAGCAGAGCTTGGTCGGATTACGGAAGCGATGCAGCTACTGCAAGCGACCGTGTTCAAGACAGTCAACTTGTCATCTTCTACACCTACGGATGGAGCTTCAGCTGAACATTTTTTGGGTTCGTAATACTTTCGCCATGTTCGTAGCCTCCCGAATACGGCAGAATGAGTACCAAGAGAACGGTGCTGCATCGACGATTCGCTCTGCGGATTACAGTTGCCCCGCCTCCTCCAGGCTATTGCCGTCCTTCCTTCTCTCTATTGATAAGATATAGGGCAGCAGCTCTCCTGGTCATTCCCCATCAGGCTATCGCATATCTTCCTTCTCATCCAATTGATATGGCCATAGATATGCGGGTTCCCTGATGCGGGATTATTATAAAGGCTATGCAAGCGAAAGGAGGCAGCCGTGACTCCCTGCTCTCAGTCATCCTAAGGACCCTGTTCCCAAGGACTTAGCAAGAGGTTCACAGGCTAATAATGACCTATGAATAACAACGATATTTTATTACGTAGACAACGAAAATGGGCTGTACAGTCAGGAAGGCATGAGCTTCCTCTTCCCTATATAGCAACTGCACTTAAGAATATAGAACAACTCGGCTTCACATGTTCCCCTGCCCTGATCAAGGTGCTCTCTACCCTGACTCCAGCTGCTTTCGTAAAGGAATACAAGCAGTTGGTCCGTCAACTCAAGACGCTGGTCGGCGCTAATGTTACTTACACGCCGTTGTTCCCACGCTTCCCGACTGATCTCATTGAAGAGGGCTATGCCAAGCTATACGTGCATAATCTGATGCATTATTTCGGGCTGGCTATGCCTGAGCGTGAACGCACTGCACGCCCGACCCTGATCGATCATCCAGAGTTGAAGGTCATTGAGCTCGGACATCAGGAAGATCTGTCATATCTCATCAGTCAATTAATTCAGGCAGGTACCTCCATATCGGCTACCGATCGGGAGGATATTGAGCAGGTCATCGCTTCCACGGAGGATATCTCTTCACTCTTGCCTGCTCATATTCCGCACAAGGAAAATGCCAGCTTCGTTGTTGCTATGCTTCTCCGACACGGTAAGGCGAGTCCTGAGCAGATCGCTCCCTACTTCAAGACGGCTACGGACATATTGCGGCTTGCAGTCGCCCTGTCTGATGGAGATATCAGCCTCGCCCAGAATACCCGCTTCCGCAAGTTCAAGCGTAGTGAGCGACGCTTGTTGCTGGCGCTACTGGAGCAATGCTTGGGCATCACTGAGGATATGCTTCGCTACAAGGAGCCTTGGATTCGACTTGGTGAGATCCTGCATCCATCTGAATACAAGCAGCGTTATCCGCAATCCTTCGCCGCCTTTGATCTGCTGCGTAACAATCGCCCGTATGCTACCTTCGGAAGCAAGGTTGAACTGGCACTCCGCTGGCAGCAGACCGATGATGCTCTGCTGCTGCTTGCGGAGCGTCCAGGCGAGCTAGCGCGTAGATTGGATCACCTGCTGCGCACACACCCGGAGCCCTATTTCGTAACCGAGCTATTTGGTGACGTCATAGATCAGATATCGACGCCTACACTGCTCCAGCTCATTACGCATTTTACGCACCGCAACGATGAACGGGCATGGCGAACCTTTTTTCCAAAAGGAAATACCGCCAAGGCCTACACTGTACCCAATCTTCTGCCAAAGCTGGATACCACACTATGTGCTACATTGATACATCTCATCCGTCAAGCCCTGCTGGATCGCTTCGCTGAGCTTCCATCACTGGGCAAGGTCTACATTGATGAGCAATTAAGACAGCACATGGTGCCATTCTCCCAACGCTCAGCCAGCAAATCGCTGCGCACACTCGTCCGCGGAAGCCGGGTGAGCCTTCCCGAGGGAAATACCGTGCGCTTCTTCCTGTGGTGGAAGGAAGGCTTCGTGAACGGCAAGCCGACTGGCCGCGTGGATATTGACTTGTCTGCAACGCTATTCGACACAGACTGGAACTACATGGATCATATTTCATACACACATCTAAGCTCACGGAAATTCAATGCTGCGCATAGCGGTGATGTCGTTACCGCTCCGAACGGGGCCTGCGAATTCATCGATCTGGACATCGAATCTGTGATTGGTAATGGTGGTAGATATGTACTTACCTCTCTGCATTCCTTCAATAGCCAGCCGTATTGTGATCTGCCAGAATGCTATGCAGGCTGGATGATGCGCAAGCGCCCAGGCTCAGGCGAGGTATTCGAGCCGTCTACGGTGCTGGACAAAGTGGATATTACCTCCGATACACAGATTGCGGTTCCAGTCATTCTCGATCTGGTGGAGCGCACAGTCATCTGGTGTGATCTGACGTTCACAAGGGATGTAAGCCATCGCAACAATCTGGAGGGGCATCTGTCCGGCCTCGCTCTAACTGGATATACAATGGCGAACTTACGCAAGCCCAATCTGTACGATCTCTTCCTCCTTCATGCAGAGGCACGCGGCCAGCTCGTGGCTGCACCGGAAGAAGCGGACCTTGTATTCTCTGTTCACTCCGGCATCACCCCTTTCGATCTGGAGACGATTATGGCTCAATATATCGCTTAGCTTATAGGTATCTGCTCCATTCTCACCAGTACAAGTAAAGGGCTGCTCCCAAGTGCCTCAGCACAGGAAACAGCCCTTCTGTTATGTACTCATGTCCCCATAGAGTTATGTCCTCTTAGAGTTTTACCCGCATATACTAATACCTTGAACAGCTATACTCGTACTACCTTGGTACTCATCTACTGATAAGTCTGCTTCGTACAATCACTTGAGCCCAGGCTCATCGCTCAAGCCTGCTACTCAACGCTTCCCGTATGTTCGGGCCACATAGTCCAAATACTGCACTCGTGTAAGTCCACCTGTCCGACTGTTGAATTCGTCATAGGAGGTTTCTGCCGGGAAGCCATATTCCGCCAGAGCCCTGCCGCGCTCCACCTGATATACAGCATTATCCAGCGCTTGGGACCAGCTCCTTTTCTCTGGAGCCCCAAAAAAATCCGAATGCAATCCTGCATACACTCCATGGTTCAAAAATTGAAGTCCCGACTTGAAGTCTGTCTCCGCAGCCAGCTTGGACACCGTGCCAAGCCCCCACGTCAGCTCATAATGCTGCTCCTCCCCTGTGAATCGGGCCTGCTGCCCATACCCCATTGGGAACAGCACATCATCCTCTGTCAAGGTCTTATGAGCTACGTATTCATAAGCACCGCGCAGGAATCGATCATCCATTACGATCCATGTCTGCTCCGATAACGGAGCGGCAATAATCTCTTCCATGGAAGGGTTCCGGCTCGTGGTCTTATATAGATAAGGCCGTACAAAAAGCGGCATGGTCATTACACTATTCCAGATGCTCTCTTTGCCAAATAGCTTATCCTTCTGCATGCGGCGCAGATCTCCAATGACAAGTACATAACCATCGGTATGCAGGTCCAGCTCTACCCGAAAAATATCGCCCGGAGTGGCCTTATACTGCTGATTCTTCATGTACTTGAGTCGCTCCAGCTTGCGTGCATAATCACCAGGAACAATCTCCGGCAGGCGCTTCAGCCACTCTACGATCTCATCCTTGTCCTTCAATTGCTTGTAATTGGAGAATGGCAAGCTTACAGAATTCCTGTTATTCACAGCAGAAACATAGCTTGTCGAATCTCTTTCACTGATGCCTGTCGAGAAGGTAACCCCCTCTGCCTTGTAGCTGCTGACGCTGGTATAATTGAGCTTCTTCTCCTTGCCCCTAGCCGTCTTGGGCAATACAAACTGGCGCTCTCGGGTAAGTATCTCAACATCGGCCTCAGTATACGAAGCATTACTTACGCTGATTCGCTTTCTTATCACTTCGCCATCAAAGCATACCCAGAAGCCCTTGCGTAGCTCCGCCTGCTCCCAATGCTCCTTCAGCGGTTCCAGCCCAACATAATGACGTATTTCATTCGTCAGCCATGCTTCCATTCGCTACCACCTTCCTAGCCACTAACTTGACGTATATCGTTATTGTTGCGTCACCTTGGCCAATGACTGATCTAGCCACAGCTCATACCAATCCAGAAAATTCAGCCTATCCTTATTACCAAAATATTGATCAGGATAAATTCCGCCGCTATTCCCGCGGTCATCTACCCAAATCTCTCCATAGGAATTCCCATTTACGATCAGATTCATCGTTACACCGCAGCCAAAATTGCTGATACGCAGCATGCCCGCAGAGTGCCGATCACTGAAGTACTCCTCATCCTTGGCCGCACTCTCTTCCTCGTCTACATCATCCTCGAACCAATCCACTTCCGGGTTCCAGGTCTCTGTATAAGGAAATTCCCCCGAGATATCATTCGGTAGATCCTTGTAGTCCAAATCTACATAGATGCCTTCCTCAGGCTTCTCCAGTCCATAATATGGTCCAGCCCCGCCTGCACCGATCTCCATCAAGAAGGCTTTGTAATCCTCCGGGAGACTTACACTCCAGTCGGACTCCAATTGCCGAATTTCTTCAGGTGTCTTGACAGGGTCGAGCTCATAATCATGGCAATCGGCTCCGAACACAGTAAGCTCAGTGTCCGCTTGTCTGAGCTGATGGAGCTTGGAGCTAATCCGTTGTAGCTGCTCTTTATACATCTGCTTCACCCATCCTCAATGTAATACTCTAGTTATATACCATCACGAACTACCACCACGAACAATAAATTTACCGAAAAAATTTCATGTTACAACCACAATACTTATAGTTTATCAGATTTCTAGCCTCCATGATTAGGGCCCCCAAGGACTACCTGGTTCAAGTTAAACGTTGGCAAACCTTACAAAGCCAATAAGCCCCTAGACCCACTCTCCTAGACGGGTATCCGAGGCTTGAACATCATGCATGTAAGACATGAATGTGCTTCATATTTTATTTTCTTACGTTCTTGTGCTACAGCACTCTATTGCTCTTATGCCGCAGTGCTCTCAAGCAACGACAAACTACAGATTTACGTTTGCAATCGCATCTCTTATCGCGGGTCTCACAGGCTGGTTACGCTATTATCTGTCATGTCTGCTTCGCGCAGTATTCTTCGAATTTGTGCTGTCGCTGCTTCCGGGTCAGACGCGGGCAGGTATAACAATAATCCTGTCCTTCCACCCGATAAAATTGACAGCAGGCGTTCTTCATCACAGTTAGCCGGTTCGGTACCAGCGGCTCCAAATGAACAATCTTAACGGCAAATGGATTCCGGCGGCAGCCAAACACCTGAGATGCATCTGCTTCGTCCCTCAGCAGCTGGTAATCGTCCTTCACCCGTTCCCGCAGAACGGGCTCATCCAGTTCCTCGGCCAGCCACTGCTGCTCCCGATAGAAGCGGCTCGGCCACTGCCCCCAGAGCTGTGTCTCAGCAATGCCGCTCACCTCGGCCAGCTGCTTCAGCAAGAGCCCCAATTGACCTTTATATAGTGCTGTCCATTGCTGCCTGAGCCAGTTCTGTCTTGCATCAACGTCGAGCGGAGCCAGAGTTTCAGCCCAGTGCTCCAGCACAAAATCCACTCTTGCCCGTCCATTATGCTCCCATAGACGCAACGATAGGTTCGAAAGAGAGAAATCAGCAGCCGTATTATATATAGATAACCCATATTGGAATGCCAGCGGAATGGCACCGATCCAGCCAGCAGTGAATGCTGCTGCTACTTGACGGTCCTCCGCCCGCGCAATGCGTGTGTAGTGATCCAGGTAGTCTGCTACCAGCTGGGG
This sequence comes from Paenibacillus massiliensis 2301065 = DSM 16942, assembly GCF_000377505.1. Taxonomy (GTDB): domain Bacteria; phylum Bacillota; class Bacilli; order Paenibacillales; family Paenibacillaceae; genus Paenibacillus; species Paenibacillus massiliensis. The sequence continues at coordinate 229,357 of NZ_KB898188.1, forward strand.
ATTGAGCAGGTCTATCAGTCTGTATACACCTTTGTCATTATGCGCCATTACTCGCTGAGCTTCGTCCAGGGACAATTGACTGATGTCAGCACGGAGGGTAATCCCATACTCTTTACTAAGCCGCGAGTCTTCACATAGCCTCATGATCCTTCTCCTTTCGGATCGAGCCAATCCTCACTATTTCTCTATTGATATTGATTATCAATGAAATTATAAGAAAAAGCAGGGCCAGGGAACATGGACTTTAGCGTTCACTATCTGGACAAATACGATGGGTATTCTGTGACCTCTGTACTTAATCAGAGCTATCGCTCCCTTGGAACTTGTATCCAATTCCACGTACAGTTGCGATGTAGCGATGGGGGCTATCTGCATACTCCTCAAGCTTACGTCTCAGATGATGAACATGTACCATGACTGTACGGGTATCACTCCAATGCTCCAGCCCCCACACCTGCTCGTACAATTGCTCCACACTGAACACCAGACCTGGATGACCAGCCATGTAGAGTAAAAGCTGCAGTTCTTTGGCTGTCAGGACGAGCTCCCTGCCATTAAGTCTTGCCTCATTTCGGATAAAATCCAGCTCCAGTTGACCATCACTCCATATTCGTCTCATGGCAGCAGCATGCGGTCCCCCAGACATAGGTGAGCTTCTCAGCCGGGCCTTTACCCGTGCGACCATAATATCGGGGTCAAACGGCTTGGTAATATAGTCATCACCATGCTCCAGACCCGAAATAATATCCTCACTCTCCTTCAGACTGCTTAAGAAGATGACCTGAATATCCATCCTTTGCTTGAGTGTCTGTACCCATTCCTTACCAGAGCCATCAGGAAGCATAATGTCACAGATGATCAAAGCAGGTCTATACCCATTCAGGAGCCCCACAGCTTCAGCCAAGCTATTGGCCACACGGGTCGTGAAGCCGTGATTAAGCAAATAAAGGGACACTAATTCGGCGATATCCACATCGTCTTCTACAATTAAAATATCGCGTTGCTCCTCAATCGCATTCATGTCTTGGTCCCTCCCCCTTGATCCATACAGGCAGCCTGAAATAAAATCCACTGCCTGCTCCTGGCTTACTCTCTACCCTGATATCCCCCTCATGATGATGTATGATCTCCTTGCAGATCGCCAGACCCAGACCAGATCCGGTATGCTGGCTATCCATAGCTGCACCGGGTCCCTTCACTTGACCAAAGCGCTCAAAAATATGCTCATGCATGGACGGATCGATTCCAATTCCGGTATCTTGCACCCGGATTACGGCCATCAGCACAGCTCCTTCCTTGTTGACCCCCTGAGACTCCTCTACATGGATGTGAAGGCTGATGGCCCCAGGAGGAGCCGTGAAGCGTAGCGCATTGGATATTAGATTGGACAGCACCTGCTCGATTCGTACCGGGTCCAGGCGAGCGAAGCATGACGAATATGAGCCAGGGGGTGGCAGCACCTGCTCATACCTAATACCTCGATCTGCAATCTCGTATTCGTATTTATCGAATAGGTCTTTCATGAATGGAAACAGTTCAACCTCCCGCATATGAAACTTGCTCTGGTTGGTCTCCAGCTTCGTTAGCTCAATCAGATCCAGTATCATTTGTTCCAGAAGAATGGAACGCTCATAGATTCGATTAGCATACTTGGGAGCATCCTGGGTAATAATTCCGTCTCGCAATGCCTTCGCGAAGCCCTTAATCGAAGTAATCGGCGTACTTAGCTCGTGCGAAATATTAGCGAGTAGACGCACCCGGAACTGCTCAATATCCGCCATCTTCCGGTTGGCCTCCTGCAGATGGCTGTTACTCTGCAGCAAGGATTGCGTCCGCTCCTCCACAGTGCGTTCCAGCGAGTGATTCGTCTCCAGCAGCTGTGCAGACAGCTCCTCCTTCGCCTGCAGCGCACTAGAGAAACGGTAAGACAGATTGAGTGCCTGAGTTAACAGAAAAGCCAGCAGTCCCATGGACAGCAGGTCATCCGTCGCCAGCAAGCCTGAATAGAACAGCATATCGTTCAAGGCGAAGATCATGAAGATCAGGAAGCCCATTGCATTCATAAATGATCCCTTGCGGCGGCTAAATACCGAGCGGGCATACACATAAGTCGTGTACAGCAGAATCGGGAACAGCGCGCCCCAAATATAGATAACGAGCCAGTAAGTATACACGCGTGCAGGCAACAGCAAAAACAACAGTGTACAGCCAAGCATCACAATGGCGGTCACCTGAGGTGCACGGGCGTGAGATTCCGCCGGATACTCTCTATGTATGAACAGCACCACAATCAAGCCGGTCATGGATATTGAGATGTACTCGGCCTTCACGGCCCATTCCCATGGTAAGGATGGTAACAGATACGGGGCCGTAGTCTCTCCAAGCACGACTGTTCGTACGCCTACAGCTATACATAGCAAGCTGAATAGCAGCGCGGAGAACTCCTGTCTCCGATTCAAATAGACCAGCAGATAGTATAGCGACATCACGCAGAATATTCCTACAATGAACATCTGGGCAGCGACACGATATACACGTAGCCAGGATATCCCCTCAGCCATCCCTATCTCCATCTCCTGCCATATTCCTGCATTACGCTGCGAAAAGTTGGAGACCTGAATAACAATCTCATTCCAGCCCTCCACTGGCTCAAAGTAGAAGGTCTTCGGGTAGCTTGCTGGCTGCATTGTGGCATGACTCGTTCCGACGATTCCATTGCCGCCCTTCAGCTCGCCATTCACCCATAAGCGATAAGCTGAGGCAATGCTCTTGGGGTAAATGCCTAGCATCTGATGCTCGCGCACCAACTGCTCTGGAGCCAGAAAGCGAAGCCGGTACGTGGCATATCCCTCATTGGGCAGATGCCCGGTCCCCAGCTTGTAAGCTGTCCAAGGCTGTGGAACAGATGCCAAAGCAGGCTGCGGGAGCGAAGGACTTTGGAAATCCTTTGGCTCCAGTAAAGCCTCCCAATAAAATTCCCACTCTCCGTTCAATTCCAGCGTAGGCTGCTGCTCTCCATTCCAATTCGATAGATCTGTAGTGCCATCCGTCACCTGTCCGAGGACAGGCTCGGCAGAAGCGGTAGATAGTCCCCACCAGGCTGAGCCTTGGGGCAGCATGCATAGGAGGATGACGAACAATATCGCCAAGCATGTAGCTACCACTGCTTTACGGGCTTTCTTGCAGAGGAGTCTGCAATATTCTAGGATCGCCCGTGACGGACTGGCGATCTTCTTGTCAGAGACTATCACTTCCCTAGAAGAGCGTTGTATTTTATAGAATGATTCAAAAGACGATTTACAAGATGAGGCACAAGATGGGTCATAAAATATACCCAAGGACTCGCCCTTGCCTTTGTCTGTATCCTGCATTGTTAGTTCATCTAGCATGCCAAAGCGATCCTCCATAACTGCCGTCGACTGACTATATCCGCTATGAGCTAGCTTCAGCCGTATTTTTTAGAACACATCGCTATTATATCAGGAGGTTGTAAAGATCGTATTGGCACTTTTTTGAATAAGTCGCTGCGAAGTCTTGGGTCATTGTATGATTCCGTAATTTGAAAATGCCCCTTCCATCAGCCAGATACGGCTGTGTAAGGAGCTGTGGAGTTGCCTAGTAACTGTGATCGAACAAAGAGCTTACTACCCATATTCCCAAGCCTGCTTGTGAAGGCCGATGCACAAGCCCTAATGAAAAGCCGTGAGCTTATCCATCCAGACCCGACTGGGCTTTGGTTAGCAGCTTGCCATTCTGAAATGTGAACACAGCATTCGCACCGATCCCCCCGGTACCAAAATAGGAGTACACAGCCATAGTCGAGGACTCGCTGATCGCATTGCCATCACCACCCATGATTGCGGCGACATCCTCATAGGTCATACCAATCTCGACTTGCTGATACTGCCCCAATGTAATCCGAACACCGTCCCCCTGATCCAACGGACCATTTTTGCTGGACTCTGTGCTTTCAGTATCTGCTCCCTCTATCACGGCGCTCGCGATGTCCTGCTCCTTCAATTCTTCCGTAAGCTCTGTAATGTTCTGATCGCGCTCAGCCAGTCGTTGCTCCAGCTCTGCTACACGCTGCTCAAGCCTCTCGTACTCGATCTGAGAAGGACTGGAAGACTCCCCACAAGCGGCTACAAGCGTGCACATTGCCACCAGGCCGGCTCCACCAAGCATTCTGCTCATCTTTTGTTTCATGGAAATACTGCCCCCTATACCCATTGCATTTTTTCTCGCTTGTTATATTGTGTGACCTTTTTACTGTGAAAAAATAATCCATCCTAGTGTATCATGACTGGATTTTTCTGTAACTGAGTCTCAGGTCTGCTTTACAATGCCCTTACGTACATCACCAGGGGGCACTGGCACATGATCAACCGTAAAGACTTGTAGCGTAGCATCTATATCCGCCTGCAGGTGGCTTACCTTGAGGAGGACTATAATGGAAACCTTTCCTTGAGATATACCAGGGACATACCAGGGACATTCCAGGGACATTCCAAAGACACTTCAGAGACACTTCAGAGACGTTCCTGATGCTACGGGATGTATTGCTACCTTTCCCCTCGCGAGTATTGCTTCATGGCCACACTCGACTCTCGGACAATCAGCCGTGGCTCGAATTCCACCCGCTCATACTCGGCAGGCTCCGGGGACTGAATACGCTTGAGCAGCAGCTCTGTAGCAAGGCGTCCCACCTCACTGCCCATGATGGATACCGAGCTGATCTGTGGAGACGTGACGGTCGCCCACAGATTATTATCAATGCCGACCACCGCCACATCCTCAGGGACACGCACACCCAGTTCCTTAAAGCGGTTCACAATACCGATGGCTACCATGTCATTTACGGCGTAGATGGCATCCGGCATGAGCTTCAGATTATAGAAGTAATTAGCAGCCTGTCGTCCAGTCTCAAAGGTGAAATCCTCTCCAAAGTAGACCAAAGACGTGTCCACATGCGCCAATGATTGCTCGTAGGCCCGGTAACGCTCCTCAATCTTGTCCTTGGGCGCTCCGGCATAGGCAATGCGGGTCCTGCCGATCTGGAGTAGATGCTCCATGACCAGCCGGCCTTCCTGCCGCGCCAGACCGACGACATCCGCCTTCAGCTCAGGACTGAGCAGCTTGCTATAATTGATCACGGATACCGGAATGCTCGTCTGATTAATCATACTCTCGATCGTCTTCGGATAAGCCAGCGGCATAATGACCAATCCATCGACATGCAGCTTCTTGATGTCTCGTAGCACCTCTAGCTCCAGTCTGGCATTCTCAAGGGTATTTATCTGCACGACCCGGTAGTCATGCTGCTTGGCAGCCTGCTCCACCGCCCAGGCGATGTCGGGAATAATGGCATTGCGGATATCCGGCACCGCGAGCGCAATCTGGCGGGTCTGACGGATCTTCAAGCTTTGCGCCGATGTATTGGGCACGAAGCCCATCTCCGCTACCACCTGCAAAATATGGGCTTTCGTCTTGGCACTTATGCCAGTACTATTGTTAAGCGCTCTGGATACTGTCGCAATACCGACTCCCGCATGCTTTGCCACATCCTCAATCGTCACTTTTTTTCTACTGGCCATGGCTACTTCCCTCTCCACTCGGAATCGTTTCCTGTTATCACGGAAATTTTCACACTTTTCAATTAGTATATCATGAATTCTGATAGCTCTTCATCCGTCGCTCCAACAACGATATTGAATAAATTAAATTCCGCTAGTAAATACGTGTGTTTAAGCATTGTATTTTTCATTTGATGTGTCTAAAATGTGAATTCTCCACTCCTAAAACGATTGACACTTTATATAAATTGTGACATCCTTGTGTAGGAAACGTTTCCTATAAAATTTTTCTAATTTAATATTTATGAAATTATATACCTAGATAGGGAGATGACTTTCATGCAAGCATTGAGATGGCACGGAGTAAAGGATGTCCGGATGGAACAGATTGAGGAGCCAACCGCGCTAAAGGGAAAAGTCAAAATTAAAGTGGAATGGTGCGGAATCTGCGGTAGTGATCTGCACGAATATGCTGCTGGTCCCATCTTCATTCCGAAGGATGCACCTCACCCGTTGACACAGGAGCAGGCTCCGATAGTAATGGGTCATGAATTCTCTGGACAGATTGTAGAGGTCGGGGAAGGAGTAAGCAGGTTCAAGGCTGGGGATCGTGTCGTCGTCGAGCCGATCTATGCCTGTGGTCAATGTGTCGCCTGCAAGCAAGGCAAATACAACCTGTGCGAGAAAATGGGCTTCCTCGGTCTGGCAGGTGGTGGTGGCGGCTTCTCCGAGTATGTGGCGGCTGACGAGCATATGGTGCACAAGATTCCGGACAGCGTATCGTTCGAGCAAGGTGCGCTGGTTGAGCCATCGGCTGTAGCACTATATGCCGTCCGTCAAAGCCAGTTCAAGGTAGGAGATCGTGCAGTTGTATTCGGTGCAGGACCGATCGGACTGCTAGTAATTGAAGCACTGAAAGCTTCCGGTGCATCTGAGATCTACGCCGTCGAATTATCTCCTGAACGTAGAGCCAAAGCCGAAGAGCTGGGAGCTGTCGGACTGAATCCTGCTGAGGGAGATGTAGTAGACGATATTCGTCGTCTAACAAACGGTGGTGCAGACGTCTCCTACGAGGTCACTGGCGTTCCTGTCGTGCTGACTCAAGCAATTCAGTCGACGAAGCTGAGCGGTCAAATCATGATCGTCAGCATCTTCGAGAAGGAAGCACCGATTCACCCGAATCTGATCGTCATGCAGGAGCGCAACATTGCCGGCATCATCGGCTATCGCGACGTATTCCCAGCGGTCATCAGTCTGATGGAGCAAGGATATTTCTCTGCGGAGAAGCTCATTACCAAGCGGATTGCCTTGAAGGATGTAGTATCCGAAGGCTTCGAGACTCTGATGAAGGAAAAGAGTCAGGTGAAGATCCTCGTCTCTCCGAATCTGTAAGCTTTTTTCCAGACGAGAGGCAACTGACATACAAGTACAATAAAAAGTATGCCTCTACGAGCATGAAGCCGCACTATGCATGCAAGCCCCTATATAATTGGCAGGTAGAGTAACGAGTCTTTCTACCTGCCTTTTTCTATGATAGAAATCCTTGTCAAAAACATCCTCCTTTGATACGCTTACATAATATTAGCTTCTTAAAGAAATTACACAATAGGAGGAATGAGCATGACTAAGAGACATACACGACGTTTTGCCACAGGACTTCTGGCTTTGACTGTATTATCAGGTAGTTTGACCTCTTTATTTGTAAGCGCTAACATTTCTTATGCCGAATCATCTATCCCATCCTATAAGCTGCTGACCAAAGTGTATGACGGAGGACCCGGTATCTATAAGGTCATCCTGAGCATCCATACAGAAGTACTCGCGAGTTCGATTGAGAAGGATAGCTTTAAGGTACTCGTTGAACGCACGTACCCACAGTTGAATCTGCAAACAGGAATCAGCTATGAAGCCTTCGAGAGCAGCAGTCGGCAAATCCAACAGATCTATCTCTCTGACGAGCAAGGGAACGCGTCTGAGCAGGAAGCTGGTAATTACATCACGATTGAAATGGCTGTGCGGCCTGACGATCCTACTACCAGCCCGATTTATTATGATCTGTCTGCCACACATAATAAATATGCTAATTATCAATATACCATTATCCAGCAGCACCCCTTGAAAAATACAGAAGGCAGTGAAGTTAATAACCTGACTACAACCAAACACAATCCTTATACTGTAGTTGAGCAAACCGTCGATGAATTTGATACTAGTGGAAAATTCAACTACACAGATGCGCAGCATGGAGATATTACCCTCACCTATGCGTCCTACAAGCCTGAAGGCACCGTACAAAAGCGGCCCCTGATTATCTGGCTTCACGGCGCTGGAGAGGGTGGTACGGACCCACGCATTTCTGTGCTGGCCAATGAGGTAACTGCTTTGGCTGAAGAACCGATTCAGGGGTATTTTGGCGGCGCCGAGGTTCTGGTCCCACAGACGCCAACCATGTGGATGAATGATGGCAGTGGGCAATATACTAAGGATGGCAGCAGCATGTACACCAACGCCCTGCTAGCTTTGATTAAGCAATATGTTGAGGACAACAAGAATACGATCGATACAAGTCGCATCTATCTTGGTGGAGGCTCCAATGGTGGCTTTATGACCCTAAATCTACTGCTTGCAGATCCTGATTATTTTGCGGCAGCCTACCCTGTAGCCGAAGCTTACCTGGATGCCTGGTTAAGTGATGAGGACATCGCGAAGCTGAAGCAAACACCGATCTGGTTCACGGCTGCTGGACAGGATCAGGTTGTCAACACAGCCAAAAATACCACGGCAACCTATAAACGCCTCGTAGCAGCCGGAGCACCTCATGTTCATTATTCTTACTTCGACAAGGTCACAGATATCCGGAATGAGTACGCTTTGGCGGGGGGAAGTGTACAGCCGTATGAATACGATGCACACTGGTCCTGGATCTACGTATTGAATAACGATAGCACCAAGGATTTTGATGGCACGCCTGTGATCGTCAATGGCAAGGCTGTCACCCTGATGGAATGGCTCGCAGCCCAGCGTAAATAGTCCTCACCAGTGGCAGGCACCTATCTCCACAATCAAAGGCATAGAATCTCTCCAAGATAGGCTTTGTAATGCCATTCTTTGGATCGCATACAATAAGGGGACAGGTATACTGTCCCCAAAAATCCAACTATGTGCAAGATATACTGAATTGGGCAGACTGATCATGAAAACATCCACAACATTTTTTAACGTCTGCCGATCATTAGCTTTTTCTAAGTCCAATGAAGGTTACAGCCGTAGCGGTACAGCTCAAAGTAAGGATATAGGCAGTTTTCCGCCTCATTTTTCCAGTGTCTGTATGAAAACATAAGTGCGCTCGTCAGACAACTCCTCTGAAAAACCATAGTTTAACCGATCAAAGCTGCGAATGCCCTCCACGGCTTCAATCTGCCGCTCCGCCATAAAACGTACCATTTCTCCCCTGGCCATCTTGACCTGAGTTCCCTTCTCAATTACCTTTCCGTCTATCTGCTGCCCAAAAATACATGTGATAAACCGATCCTCTTTGCTCAAAAAGGGAGAAATGCATTTGCTATATTCCTTGGAAGCCAAATTCAGAACGCAGCTGCTTTCGGAAAGGAGCCGATCTGCGAGCTTTCTGCCCCAAAATTGATAGAGAGAGCTGAAGCCGGGACCTCCGAGCCTTGCCTGCATCTCCAACCGGTACGGAGCCACCCCGTCAAAAGGGCTCAACATCCCATACAACCCGGATAAAATCCGCAAATGTCGCTGAAGGTAATCCAGCTCTTCATTTTCAAAAACGCCCGGCGCCATGTATTGATACTGAATGCCCTCATAGGAGTAGATAGCCGGTGTCAAATTACCCCTCAAATTCATATGCTGAATCCGCTCGACATTCAGCGCAGCGATAGCATCGTTGCACTTCCACAACGCTTTGAGTTCATCGTACGTAAGTTTTTGAAGCCAAGCTAGTAGGTGCTCCGACTCCTCCATAAATTGAGGCAACCCGCGGTAAGCCATGTTATCCGTATCTACCTTCATCTTTTTGGCGGGCGATATTATGATTCTCATCTTGCCAATCCTTCCCTCAAATACAGTTGCATCTGTTATTCCTTATGACAAGTCCGCTACTTCTGCCAGTGTATGCTACTTCCATTGGCTGACATTGGAGTCGGTCCTCCTAGAGCGGGCGCATCTGAATCATTCGTCTTGTTACGGCTGATCATCTCTGCAATCTTCATCTGAATAATGGGTACCACTAATATATTGAGTAAGACCAGAGACGATCCCGCAAGCGCCAGGGCCAGCACATACACATTACGGTTAGCCTTTGTACCTAGCACCTCCTGCAATCGATCACCAGGTCTGGCCAGTGTAGCATGGCCGTGAAGTAGATTGTACGACAAATAATAATAAGAGATGATTTCAACCAGCGCCATACAGTAAGCCGAGACGACAGCATAAATGATCCATCCCAGGATAGGAATCCAAATCGCCACTTGAGCCAGAAGATTTAATACAGTCCCCCCACTGGCACCACCAATCATCACAAGTACATATACCCACAGGAACTTCCGTGTCCCTACACGCATAATCGACGAGAGCTTCATGTTCCCGTGAACGGCTAGAGCAGGCATAAAGTAAAGCCCCGACCGCAAAAAGGTCCACACGATACCGAACAAAATAGCCATAAGGAACACCAGTAACAAATCTCCCAGAGGTGTCCAATCCATTGTCGAAGGCAATTCGTCCTCTACCTCCAGAATCAGGACAAACATATCGAATATTCGGGCAAAATTGTCCTTCAGCATAATGAAATACAAGGTAACCAAAATAATTAGCGGTAGTGTTCGCAATAAAAGGTTGTATTTCAGATAATCAACATACGTAGCCTTCAATCATAGATCTCCTTTACGTCATATTTAATTCGGATGTAGCTATTCAATAGTACGATTACCCTCACCATGAATCTTGTAGTCTGCGATCAATGAATTGAGCTGTACCGCGCTGTTCTTCACCTGATCAGACTGCTCAGTAACCTGGGAGGACTTCTCGCTCGATACTACCATATTTTCGGCGATATGCTGAGTAGATACTGCAGATTGCTCGCTGGCTGTTGCAATTTCATGGATGGCTCTTACCATGGACTCTACTGTATCCCGGACCTGCTGGGAGGTAAGATTAAGCTCCTGTACAGTATGGGTATACTCCACCGTATCCCGGAGATATTGGCCAGCCGTGTCCTCCAGCAGCTGGTAATCCCGTCCTACCTGATGCTTCATGAATTCCAGCAACTCCTCAGCGCTAGTGGACAAGTACTCCACCGATTGCACAACCTCATGTGTAACGCTCTGGATCTGGTCCACTGCGTGTCTGGAGCTATCAGCAAGCTTGCGAATCTCATTCGCAACGACGGCAAAGCCTCGACCTGCCTCTCCTGCGCGAGATGCCTCAATAGATGCATTCAAGGCAAGCAGATTCGTCTGTGCAGTAATCTCCAGAATTGACTGCGAGAGCATACGAATCTGTTCGACGGCCTTGGCCTGCTGAAGAGCTTCAGCCATTTTCTGGCTCGCCGTCTGATACACTTCTTTTGCTTGCTGGCTGGATTCACCGGCTTCACGCTGCAAGGCCTCGGCCCTCCGACTTGTGCTCTGTGCTGTCTCGGCGCTCTCATGAGAGCGGCTGGCGATAGACTCGATCGCATTTTTTACTTGCTCGGCAGAGTCATTCATATTTTGCGCATAAGCACTAGTCTCCTGCATCGTGGCAGACAGTTGCTCTACTGTAGCCGAGACATCACGAATCTGCTCATTGAGAGCAGCAATATTATGATTCGTCTGATCACTGAGTCCGCTAATATTACGAGACTCACGTACAATGCCGGTAATGACCCCAGTTGTATTGCTCGTCATCTCCTTAATAGCACGGGAAATGACGGCGATCTCGTTGCTACCCTGGAGTAGTCGGGGATCAAGCGATGCTGTCATGTCCTTTTGGATAATCTGACTGGAATATTCGGTAATCATCTTCATCTGACGCTTGGTTCTACGAATGACCAGGAAGGAAATCGCGGCGAGCAAAAGGACAACTCCCGTCATGACCGCGACCAGCAGGTTTCTACTCCGTGTAATCTCTTCCTGGGCCTGTCCATACAGCAAGGCTGATTGCTCGTTGTTATATTCGGATATTTTCGTAATCTGTTCGACAATTGCCGTACTGGAGGAATTAATACGTCCCCGTTCCTCATTGTCATAGGTTCCCGTATCCTTCTTGACCGCCATAATTCCTTCAATATCCTGATAGTACGTATCTACTGCAGCCTGCAATCGGTCATACATCCCCTGCTCTTCGTTGTCCAGATTCATTTGTCCGAAGCTATTCAGGTTATTGCTTACACTGCCCTTGCCCTTCTGCACCTGCTCGTACTGTTTATCGGTATATTGCGGATTGTCGAGAACCTTCGTATAGTTCGCTCTCATGTTATAGAAATCTGCCTTAAGCTGAAGAATCACTGTCTGGTGCTGAAAACGGTCATTGTAGAGCGTGCCCTGATTCGTCTTCATCGCATTCATGCCTGATAAACTCACTAATGTTAACGTTAACAAACCGATAAGACCAATAATGACCATCATCAACATTGCCGTGCTGATCTTGATATCCAACCTTGTCTTGGAGCTGCTGACTCCATTCGTGCTTTGTGTGCCCATTCCAAGTTCCCCCATTTGTCTGTAAATGAAATAACCTATCTTGTTATATATCGGTTATTGAGGGCAAGCTCTACATACACTTTGGTCTCAATTCAGCTGGAAATAAATATAAATAATTACCATAAGTAACGTGAATATAACTTCGTTATCACTTGTTATTATATTATTAACATATAGATACCATCTTAATTGCGCAAAAACGAAATTCTTACAAACTCAGAAAATGAGAATCAGGTCACACACACGAGCTCTAATCGTAAGAAAAACGTCTATCGTCGTACTTACACAGAAGATAGGCCACCTTTAGCTGAAGTTTTTCTTGCGATAATCCAATTGTTCAACTCCGATGAAAACTCATAAATTCATTTATCTTAAAAAAACCGATCAAGGATACGCACCCTTGATCGGCTGTTATTGCCATAAACCTATATCTCTATCATGCGCTTACGATCATCTAGACGCTTACTCTGTAGTCAGCAGCAAGTACCTGTTCAAATCCCCTTTCCTTCAGCTTCTCTGGAATAATCACAGTGATGACACTAGATACTTATATGGCAATATTGCTATATCAATTTTTAAGGAGTACAATTTAAATAGTGTGAAATTCGTAATCTACGTCATTTTCAATAGATAGGAATGGTAGTATGAAAGACAAAATCGTAATGCCCCTCTGGACCTGCTGTCTGTTCATAGTCGTCATGAATACAACGATGTTCAACGTATCCTTGCCTGCTATTATAAAAGATCTCGATATTACGGCTGATCTGGGCGCCTGGGTCATCTCCAGCTACTCGATCGGTTATGCCCTCTCCACTGTAATCTATAGTCGCTTGACGGATCGCTTCCCGCTGCGCAAGCTGGTCGCGACGGGTCTTCTGACCTTGGGATTAGCCTCTGTACTTGGACTATTTGCGCATTCCTTTGCCCTACTGCTGGCTACCCGCATTCTGCAATCCGCCGGTGCCGGAGTGATGGCAGGTCTGGGGCTAGTCATCGCCAGTCGTTATGTGCCAGCCCAGCGTAGAGGTGCTGCCATCGCCATGATCTCATCAGCTGGAGCCATGGCCTTCGGTCTTGGACCAATCGTCGGGGGTCTGATTAGCGAATATTGGGGCTGGAATGGGCTGTTCGGGGTTACTGTGCTTGTTCTCGCTGTCCTACCTGTGCTCTTGTACTTTTTGCCTCGGGAAAAGTCCTCCGCTGGCAGCTCCTTCGATGTTATTGGCGCCATGCTGACCGTCATCAATGCTTCTTCACTGCTCGTAGCCATCACGACGCAATCTCTGCTGTGGCTAAGCGTCGGAGTCGTGTCCCTCATCGTGCACGTCATCTATACACGTCGGGCGAATAATACGTTTATTCATCCCCGGCTCTTTGCCGTGCCTGGCTATACAAGACTACTAATGATCGGCTTCGGTATCCTGATTCTGAATCTGGGCAACCTGTTCTTGATGCCCTTAGTGCTAGCAAACGTCTTCCACCGCAGCTCATTCATGATCGGATTGCTGATTGCTCCCGGTGCATTGCTATCTGCTTGCTGTGCACGCTTCGTCGGCCGCTGGATTGATAGTCGTGGGGGCATGCGCTTCCTACTTGTCGGACACGTGCTGCTAAGCGCTGTCCTGCTGCTGTTCATGCTGGAGATCCATGCTTCGGCGCTGATCGTGACCGTAGGGTATCTCATCTTCTCCCCTGCGTTCTCAGCCACGATGGCTTCCGTCAATAATGAAGCTGCCCGGCTGCTGCCTCGGGAGCTGGTGGGCTCCGGAATGGGCTTATTGCAGCTGATTCAATTTTTCGGCGGCTCGATGTCTGTAGCCTTCTGTGGTCTGCTGCTGCACAGCAAGAGCTATCTGCCATCTGCAGAGCCCTACAGTTATGTGTACGGCATCCTTCTGATCGTCGCTCTCGTCTCCTTCGGTATTGCCTTCTGGCATAGCAAGGCTGCAGCGTCATTAGCGCAGTCCGTGTCCAACCATTGAGAGACACAGACAGCAACCCTTATCATTTCCAGCTATAGACTTGCTACATCTGCAAGTGTCTACTAGCCTTCTAGTACTCTACTCGGCCAAATCAAATGGGAGTATAGTGCCGCCGCAATGTACTGGCTGCAGCAGATTGCCACTGACAGGAGATTGCTACAACATCGCAGTGGCAGATTCATTAAATAAAGCGAAACGCCTTGGCCTGAACAGCCTGCGTTTCGCTTTATTTGAGATCAGCTGAACTTGTAAAAGAACATTAGCCTATTCTTGGCCAATCATTTCCCATAGCCTATTTGTAAGCAGCTGTAGCTCATCCTTCATAGCAAGCCGCGCAAGCCAGTGCTCCGGGATCTGATCATAACCATAATAAGCACCTGCCAACTGACCATATACTGCTCCGGTCGTGTCCGCATCATCTCCGAGATTCACAGCGAGTAGTGCCCCCTCCGCAAATGAGCTTGTACGATCAAATGCCCACAAAGCAGCTTCCAGCGAGCGAATGACATATCCGGTCCCTTTGATCTCTGGCGGCTCCCTGTGCTTATACGAACCATCAATGACGTCCTGTAGTCCGGGAGACAGCTCCTTCTCCCCAAGCCAGTCTCGCCATGTCGTTGACGCTAGCATTGTCTGTTTGTCTGCTCCCTGCATACCGGACACCAGCATTGCAGCCAGCACGGCGCACGCTTGTACACTTTCAACCGCACCGTGTGTCGTTAATGAACTCTGCTCGGCATAGCGTATGGCCTGCTCAGGCTGATGGGCATAAGCCATGGCCACCGGTGCCAGTCGCATAATAGAGCCATTTCCAGCCGTCATAGGGTCTGTCAGACCACTATATGCCTCGCCAGTATGCTCGAAGCGCTCCAGGGCAGTACGAGTCGCATTTCCGATATCAAAGCAGATTCCAGTACTGCTCATATATCCGGTCCTGTACCAATTCACATATCTGCGCATCTGGTCCCCTGCATCGAAGCCACCGCATCTAACCAAGCTTTCCCCCAGACATAACGCCATGGAGGTATCATCGGTCCATTGACCTGGCTTCAGGTCAAACACACCTCCACCAATCATATCCTCCACAGGCGGAAAAGTGCCCGGGCTGCTGAACTCCACAGTGGTGCCTAGTGCATCCCCTACCGCAAGACCGACCAGGCACCCATGATGACGATTCCGATTCACTGTATATTGAGTCATGTACATTCCTACCTTTCTGGAAAGCGACATTCTAACCTATCTAGTTCACTTCTGTTAAATATACTATAAAATAGACCATACATAAGCTTTTTTGTAGGCAGGGCACATTCATTAGGTTTATGCCAAATGCTTATTATAATTACATTCATGTCAAGCAACTTGAGGTGTAGGATGTCGTGAAATGGTCTAAACAAATTCAAATCTGGAACGAGACGCCGCTCGTCCTTCTAGATATCCGTCATATCCGGATGAAAAAAGGCGAAGAGCTTCGTTCCTATCGGTTACCTGCAAGCTCCTTCATCTATGTGAATCAAGGGGAAGGATTCATTTCCTTGAGCGGTCTGGAGATTCACCAAGTTCATCATCATGCGATCCACACTGGCAAAGGAGAATCACTAAGCATCCAGTGTTTAAATGAACCGTTGGACTATTACATGATTATGTACAAGTCGTTGCCCTATCCCAATCAGCTTCAGGAGAGCAGCGTAGCTCAATCGGAGCCTTTCTCTGAAATATATGCTTTTACAGCTGGCCATCCCCTGCGTCTTCTTCCTTTGCTGGAACGTATGCTCGAATGCTGGAGGAGTGGACGAGAGCTGGATAAATTGCAAGTGAAGGGGCTGCTGTATCAATATATTTACGAGCTTTACCATCAACGAGAGCTATCTCCACTCCCTGCCCAGAAGCCTGATCTGGCTGTGCAGGTGGCCCAATTTATTCAGCACAATTACCAGCAACAGCTGTCCATGGACCAGTTGTCTCAAGCGATGCATTATAGTACACATTATGTGGCACGAGTGTTCAAGCGCAGATACGGCTGCAGTCCCATGGAGTATCTTGCACGTACTCGCATTCAGCAGGCCAAGCATTGGCTTACTCACAGTGACCTCCCCATCCGGGATGTGGCTGATCGTGTCGGCTATAAGGATATGTATTACTTCAGTCGTCTATTTAAAAAGATGAATGAGGTCACTCCTGCTCAGTTCAAAATGAAGCAGTTGTCTCTGCAAGGTTCAATTCGTCCTGAAATGAGGTTCAAATCGTTCATTGCTTCGAGCGGATCAGACCGCTATAGTGTTATAAGTGATAATGATTCTCAACACGAAGCATGGAGTGTGAATGACATGAAATCAGGTCTTAAGCCGACCTTTGCAGCAATGCTGCTACTCTTTAGTCTATCCCTGATTTTGGCGGCCTGTGGAGCTACCGAGCCACAAGCACAGCAGTCGCAGGGGAATGCTGTGCAGACGGGTGACGCTGGCGCTGCGGATACTGCTGCACAATCGACCAGAGTCTACAAGGATGCCTTGAATCGGGAGATAGAGATTCCTGTAGAGCCCAAACGTGCTGTGGTGATTACCTACGGTGGCTATCTGCTGCCGCTGGGTCTTAAGCCAGTTGGTGTAGACCAAGCAGTATTGGACTTGTATCCTGAGGATATGGCTGGTGTAGAGAGCATTGGAGAGGGACTTGGTAACCTGGAAGCCATCTCGGCACTAGAGCCAGACATCATTATTTTACCCGAATACTTTGATCAGGCTACGTATGATAAGTATCAGGTCATTGCCCCTACCGTCGCTGTATCCTGGGGCGGTGATCCCGATGTAATCAACATTCTTGGAGACATAGGCGAGGTCATGAACCGCAAGGCTGAAGCGGACGCCTGGATCACCAAATTCGAGACCAAGCTGCAGGGCATCCGCGACAATATCAAAGTCAACCTGCCAGAAGGGGCGACAGCCATTACCTTTATTCTGTACAAGGGTGAATTCCTGCTTGGCGGCAAAGGCGGTACACTTGGCAAGCTCGTCTATGAGGACTTCGGCTTCCAGATGCCTTCACAGTTCGAGCAATATGCTGATGGTGGCGATGCCCTATCAATGGAGGAACTGGCTGGCAGCAACAGTGATTACTTCTTCACGCAGATGAATCATGATGAATTACCGGCCATGCTGGATCTGTTCGAGCAACCGCTCTATCAGACGATCCCCGCTGTGAACAACGATCGTATTATTAATGTCAGTCGTAACAAGTGGAACTACGGTCCCTATCTGGTTGAAGAAGCTGTTGATGAGCTCATTAAGCTGGTAAACGAGAAGATGGAATAAACAACCTAGGCTATAGCTGAAGAGAGCTGCCATTCATCACATAGTTGATTGAAGGCAGCTCTTTGCTTTTCCATTTTCTTTTTGGATCAATGAATAAAGCATAATGAAAATGTTAAGACTCTTGTCTGGCTGTGTTCATAGCTTCCGTTACAATAATGTACGGATACTCTCCATTAGCAATCTTCCGCTTCCATTCCTGGATCATATCCTCGCGCGTGCGGGGCTTCTCCTGAACAACTGCCCCTGTAGTTACCTTAGCCATTCTCATTTCTCCTATGCCATGCATTATTGGATGTTGACCTTCGCCCCGGTTATGGATACATTCCCATCCATCTCCAGCAGACTGGTTTTACATTTAAGTCCAATCGCGTCCTTGGCCGTAATCTGTACGGTATTTCCTGCCTTGAGGGAAAGGGTACCATCCGCCTTAACACGAATATCTTTGGTACTGCGCAGCTCGATACCGTGATCATCCAGCAAACGAATCACTACTTCATCATCCTGGCCCGTAATCAGAATTTCGTGCTGATCGAAAATAATGGCTTTACGATATTTTGTCATGAATAGCTTGACTGCTGGGTCTTTGATAAAATCACCGCCCTTGGAGCGTCTACGAATGGAGTGGGTTATAATCGCCTCCTGCTCTTTATTGCTCGGGAAATATACATCTACAAAATCGTACAATTCAGGCATGCAGTACCATCCTGTATTCCCCTCAGAGGTATAGAAGGTTGCATATGGAAAAGCGTGTGTCTCAGCTACAGCTGGCTTGTCCTTATCTATTTCGTAGAAAAAGACCTTCACATGATCCTGCTCCAGTCCAATGACCTTGGATTTCAATGTCATTCCCCGGATGCTCTCATTGAGAATCAGTTCCTGCTGCATTCCTTCCTTCGTGGTAAGGACATATTCATGCCAGATGGCACTATGGCGAATAATAGCCGAGGATTGCAGGACCCACAGCGTCATATTTCTGAACTGGGTCTCGTCGCCGATACTCAGACGCTGCCCGCTCATTCCTTTCGTCTGCACCTTGTAATACAGCAGATTTGAATCGTTAGGCTCAGCCTTTCTGGTAACCGAATAATTGTATGAGCTCAGCTTGCCCTTCTGCGTACCGTCAGGTAGACCGAAGTAAAACTGTTGCTTGCTCGTCAGTGGATCAGGAATCAGCCCCCAGCCAAAACGAGAAGCCATACGCTTCAAGAACTCCCAGTCCGTCTCCTCATACTGTAAAGTGAAGTTTTGAATTGTCTCGTCCCGTAGAGGATGTGTGCAGTTGGCTTCCTTGTATCTGGCCAGCACCTTATCCAGTACAGCCTTGTAGGGCATATTTTTATTCTGAAAAGACCTGCTGCGCTTCTCCTCATCAAGCTTGATGGTATAGGATACAGCCTCTGCCACAAGATGAGCTACATCCGCCACCATTTTAATGCGCACCTGACTGATGAGACCCTTGAACAGTAACGTTCGCTTGTCATCATCCTCCTGATAAGACAGCATCAGACCTGCACCTGTATCCATCGCTTCCACATATTTTTCTGGCTCTTCTCCTGTCAGCACCGCTGTAAGATACATTTTCGCATGATTATTGATCCGTTGAACCAGCTTGATTTTTGGATTCTTCAAGGGCAAGGCGCTGCCATTAAGATAGATGATTGGTATACCCATAGGATGATCCTCCTTCGAACGATGACTGCCACGTAGCAGCGCTGCATATATACTTCATGATTCTCTGGCTAGTTTACAGCATCTTCTGCTTGCAATGGATAATTCTCCATATATCGGATGATATCCTCAACTGTTTTGTTATATCCAGCTTCATTTATTGCTTCATCCAATTCATAGTTTGTTGAAAAGGTCTGATCAGTGTTTTGAAAATACAACCCAGCAACAGGAAATGGCTCGACTCCATCTGGCCCCCCTGCTCCAGTATTATAATAGGCGATAACAATAATATCATTTAAACCATCATGGTTAAGGTCTTTAATCACAACATCTTGTATTCCATCACCACCGTTCCAATTCACACTCCCGTAAAAAGTTGGGAATGTATAAGTAACCTTCTTTTGTCTATCCAAAAGGAAAAATTGATATTTTCGTTTATCATCTTTTTTTCCTACGACAGCTCCAAACGTCAACTGCCCCTTCCCTTCTATATATATTGGATATTCACGTTCAATAAAGTACTGATTTGAGTCCAGTTTGTTTCCAATTAGACTGGATTTAAGCTCAGTATTTCCAACACTTATGTTGTAATGACCATTTATTAGGCATAGAACACTCAATATAAAAATGATAAGGTTCTTATTCATAATCCCACCCATTCTAACCTTCCTCAGATCGTTAAGAGTTCTTGTAAAGCTTAGTATTCTTTTTTAATTTTTCAGTGTAGTCATCAACCTTACCAGGACCGTTATATGATGAAACAAAACTTCTTAAATCCTCCTTTTGAAGATATTTAATTTTATTTCCGTTACCATCGTTTTTCAAAAAATTCACAAATCCCTTAATTTGTTCTTCATTACCTGTACTAAATTTCAAAAACATTTCTTTGGCACTACTGTAACCAGTTGCTTTATAATTACTCCCTAAAATCTGGCACAAACCCATACTTATCGACTTATATGCTCTCTCTTCATTTTGAGACTTGGCAAGATCAAGAGCGGCGTATTCACTTGTTTGATTCTCATGTACACTCTTCCAATTTTCACTGGAGCTTTTTCTATATTTATGCCCTTTATACTTGGGGCTTCCATATGTAAATTGTGAAGTAGGAGAATCCACAAAGTGATGCACTTCAAATCTAATCTTTAATTTTCCATTTACAAAGCCTGATCCTCCTGATTCCACAAGAACTACTGCTCCAAGTAAATTGGGATCAACAGATAATTCCTTGCCTAACTGATTCATTAAATCTCCATATTTAGCTTTAAAGGCACTTACAGATCCAAATGAACTTTTATCCCCTTGCTCAGGAACAGTCGGGGTAACTTTAGGTGGGGTAACTTTAGGTGTGTCATCTTTACTCGGTTTCTCCTCCACCGGTGCGACTGGCTTTTGATACTTCCCAATAATCGCCTGTGCCTCCTGGCTGTATTTATCCTTCGCTGCTTTTACAGCCTTAGGATCCTTACTGAGATCTTTGCCGTCTACGAGACCATGATCATGAGCGGCATACCATTTAGCCGTCAGCTCATTCAGCTTGTCCGCGTCAGCCTTGGACGTTTTCGCAATGGTACGAATCAGATCCAGCTTCTCGCGAATGCCCTTTCCTGCTTGCTCTGCTGCCTTCATTTGCCGGATGTTACCCGTAGCCTGCCCCTCCATCCAGAGCAGGGTCTGCTTCTTCATCTGTTCCTGTGCCCACTTCGGCATGTTGGCCATTTCCCGTAGCTTCGAGCGGAGGCCTTCGGCCAGCTTTTGCGCTTTGCGCATCCCTACCTCATCGCCGTTAGCCTTGGCAATATACCAAGCCTCCTTATACTTCCTCATCCAGTCCTGGGCCCAATCGGGATAGGTCAGCTTTTGCTTCTTCTGCTCCGCCACCAGGTCGAAGGACTTGGCCTTCTTACGAGCACTGGCGGCAGTTAATGCCTTTAGCATAGGTGTCGCACCAAAGGTAGGCTCTTTCCATTTCATGCCCTGCTTCACCTCTCTCCTGAACAGTATCTATCAGAACACCCTTACTTCGGAAATGCATGTATCAGGATATGCTGTGCCAGATTCTACTTCGAGAATGGTCAGCTTGATCCACGAGGTCCGTACGGGTTCGTCGAGCTCATACTTTAACGCATCACTATTCATTACAAGACGTTGCCCCTCGGAGAACTCCAATTGTACTCGCTTGAATCTATTATTAGCGAGATAAGACGCTTTCGATTTGGTTAACCCATTCAAGATTTCAATTCCATTCACCACTTGAGGCTGACCAAAGTCCAGCTTCACCCACTCCCCTACTCCATCGCCAGCTACACCCTCGCACCATGCCGTATTGGCGTTTCCATCCATAAGATTAGCTGGGTTATAGTTATTTCCTGATTGATCAGGCAACGTTGACGAAGCTGTAATCTCTTGTACAGGAATACTTGTCCGATATGGTGTAAAATCAGTCCTACTCTCGATCCTTTGTACCGGTCTCAGAGTATAGCCGATTCTGTTCAATACAGCCTGGTAACGAACAACATTATTACTTTTCCAGTTCCATTCCACGATCGGGCCAGATTCCTCTGCAAGCAAGAGCTTCTCACCATCCCAAGTCATGAGGGGGGCTTCTCTGGAATCCACTGGGGGCTGACCAATTCTCTTGGATTCACCCGTTGTCATGTCTACAAGGGACAGCCCATTGTCTCCAGTATCTATATACAATAATTGATCCTTGCTAAGCCACTGCTTCAGCTCCAGATCTGTTGATATCGCATGCTCATACGGATTCACAGCATCATCCTGCAAGTTAACAATGAACAGTGAACCACCTGTTTGTATAGCTAACCTAAGGCTATCTGGTGAGTACACCACTCCGTAGATAGCTCCTTCTTCATACGCTCCTTGATTAGTAGGAGCCTTCAGCTCCTGCAACGTCTGATTCTGGAAGCGATACACGTACAGCTTATGGTCCATTTCATACACGCAGCTCTCCAGATCAGGTGAGAATTGGATGAATTGATTGGGCATATCTACCTCTAGCAGCTTCTCTGCTGTGCTTAGGTCATATATCCCAACCTGCTGATGATCCAGCTCATGTGATTGACGAACCAGAGCAATACGGCTACCATCTGTTGATATACCTCCAAGGTATAGCTCATACCATGGGTATGCTGCCCCACTCTTCGCATGTAAACTCTTAATTACATCTTCTATTCGTACATAGCTGCTCCCTGTCGGGTCCGTCAGGTCTACCAGCTGATCCAGGCTCTCACTATCATTTTCACCATACATCAATAGCCAAGGAGTGCCCTGTTGAGCGGACACATCTGGGTTGCTGCTGCCGTTTGGAGCCTGACTAGTAGTCTGTTCAACAGTGCTGGCAGCCAGAGTCTGATCAGCCTGTCCAGCTATGGATTCAGAGCTAGCTCGTTCCTTACCTGTACACGCGCACAGAAGTACCAATAGGAAGATAAGATACAGCACCTTGACTGCATTTGCCCTTTGTCGTAACCATTCAATCTTTTGATACATCACAGCACCTCAAATGATATTGTCAGCATCTAACGTGCTGCTAAGTAAGCCAAATAATCGACTTTACTCATAATCCATTGCTCCGGGTACGTCCAGTTACCATGACCATTAACGGTACTGGTAATATCTCTTTTCTCATCATGCTGTAGCTCGACCAGAAAGGTCTTAACGAGCCCCTGATTAGCTTCAATCATCCTCGTATGATCTGGTGACAAGACAAAAGAGTCCTCTGCAGACCCGATTCTTTGACTTTGCCCCGTCGTCATATCCAGTACATAGATTTCACTTAGAAATGAGTCTTCATGCTCATGCAGCGTATATATAAGCTGCTCTGATTCATCCCACTGCACGATTGAGGATATATTGTGGTCTGTAGCCATAAGCTCGGATGTTCCTTGCTGAATATCTGTGACCACTACGCCATTATTAGCAGCAGGCAAGCTGATCTGCGCATGATCTGGAGAGAATTTACCATGCCTGTATCGGTCCAGAGCACGATCCTCATGGATGGCCTCCACTCCATAATCCTGTTCTAGTCGAATGTTCCATTTCTGACCTGTTATACAATCATAGACGTAGAACTGTCCCTCCTGCTCATAGAAATAGTGAGTCAAATCAGCAGAAATATCGAGCAAGTCTCCTGGCATCTCAAAGCCTTGCGCCTTTTTTCTTTCCCGAAGGTCGTAGATCTCCACGTCAGATTGCTCCTCGCCCTCTCTCCAACGATTTACAGCCAATCTACTGCCATCCCTGTTCAGCTTTCCCCTCGAAAGGTAGGAGTCTGTACTCTCCTGACGCTCTTCATCCGACTGTATTGCATTGACTAATTCCTGCACCGAAATGTAAGATTCGCCAGTAGGATCATCCAATCTGGTCAAGAACATCTCATCCTCACCAGGGCCACCGCCTAATGTCGCATTTAACAGCCATTCCCTTGCATCTTCCTTGGGATCTAAGATAGTTTTTGCTATGGCTACGTTCGGTTCTGGTTGAAGCGCTATTTCCGTATTTGATAGAGGAGCAGCGCAAGCAGATAAGGATACGGCGAGGAATACGACAGACAATTTTTTCATAAAAATCATCACTGCACCGCTTTCACATTCTTATTACAGCTAATTTTCGATCGACTTTCTCAAGCGGTCTTATCTATCTTTTCGATCTATAATAGCTAGTCCCTTAATACCGATCGGCTTCTCACTGAGTGACCTCTTAACGACTCCAACGGCTACAAGAAAGTTCACATATTCATCTTTGTGAACCGTAAGACAGCCTGTAGATGTAGGCCTATCTATATTATCTTTGTTATAGCCTTTGTGAATATTAATGCCCGTTGCCGTGTAGCTTGTCTTTTTGGAGCCTTTTGTAGCTGGTACACCTGCTCCATCTCGCACGCGTAGAGCTGGGTATGAGCTTCGATGATAGCCTCCTACGAATTCATACACACCATCAATTACTGTTGCAGCCACACTTTCGTTGTCCGGCAGAGAGCTTGCATTTTTACTGGTGTATTTAATTTGACCATTAACAACTACAATAGCCATTGCTCCATATCTTCCCTCTGGATGATTCTGCTGAGCATAGCTGTAAGACCCATTGCCTTCAAAGAAAAATACAAGCGGCGTGTTCTTATTGCCGGATAGCTTATTCTTAATCATACTGTTGTTCGTATAATCATTTACACGATAAAGCGCCTTCGCCTGTTTGCCCTTTAATCCGTATTTCTTAATGTATTGTTCAATGTGGCTTACTGCTACTAACCCATCTTTGTACTCGTTCTCATCTGCTGGTTCTTCTTCCTTCGGCTTATCAGGAGCTTTATCCGGCTTCGCGGGCACCTCGGTTACGGGCTTGCTCACAGGCTTGGTAGCAGTCACCTTCGGCCACGGAAGAATACCGTTAGCTACCTGATACAGGTATACCTCCAGCACCTCACGGCTGTAGCCCTTCCCGGCAAGACCATACTTCTTGGCAAAGTCGTATAATGCTGCATTAAGATCCGCATCCCACTCGTCTCCCAGAGGTAGCTTGTAGGGGAAGCTGTCTGGAAATTTACGGCCCAGCTTATTGAGGTTCTCACGAGCCTGCAGATTGCCGATACCGTACTTCTTCCGCAGCTCAGCAGCCTCCTTCGCCAGCGCTGCCTTGTCAGCCACCGTAAGCTTGTGAGCCGCATCTGCATACAGGGCGGACAACTCTGCCAGACGATTGGCATCCTTATACGACATGGCTGTACTGCTTCGGATGAGATCGTTAATGAGCACATGATCTCGCAGCTTGTTCGCCAGAGCATGGATTTTATTTTGCCGCGCCTTGTCACCGGCAGCATGAGCCTCCCACCACTGGGCTGTATATTCATGCATTTGTGCTCTGGCCCAATCCGGCATGGCATCAATCGCCGCAAGCTGCTCACGCACCTGCTTCGCTTTGGCCGCCGCCGCTTTGGCCCCTTTCTGATCTCCAGCTGCTATAGCCTTATAGTATTCTGCCTTGTATTTAAGCAATAGCTCCTGCGCCCAGGACGGATACTTCTTGCCCTGCAGTTCCTTCATTAACGACTCATATGCCTTCAGCTCTTCGAGCGGTACCTGTGCCGTCAACAGCTTTGATGCCTTCAAATGGAATTCCTCGTCTGCCTTCAGGTAGCTTGTTTTACTAGACAAATTCAGCCCCTTGGTTGCCATAACCTCAACCTTCTTGCCATGCAGGACCAGATCAACCTCTGCCGTGAAGCTCATATCATATCTACTATATACATGCATGCCGGTGGCTGGATTCAGGCGAATGAGAAGCTTATCCTTCTGAGACGACAAAGCCAGCTCCTTCTCATCGAATTTGGCTTTTTTACCGGACCGAGTATGGAAGAGTTTGCGCTCAGGCTGCTGGATCTCATCCCCCGTAAGCCCCTTCTTACGGAGCGCTTGGATAACATAGGCCTCACTCTCATTGGCAGAGGGAAAGTATAGCTGCACCGTGTCACCGAGCTCTGCCACACATTGCCAGCCCACTCCATTCGCGGTATATATCGTTGGGTAGGGGAACCACGTACTGCCGGTCGGAGGCTCGGCATCTATATCGAAATGCAACCGAACAGACTCATTGGCCCTGTCAATGACTATGCCATTAATCGCTGTTCCGCAGAGCGCCGGATGATATACCTCCTCATAGGATAGCCCTGCTCCAGGGACTAACTCGTACACAAATATCAGAAGACCCTTGGCTATTGTGCCTGTTGCACGGTGTATGCTCCACTCCTGATTCTTGAATATCACCATATCCCCTGGAGCATAACGAGCGGAATCCTCAACCTCGTAATATGTATTTATTTGATTCTTGTTACGACTGCCCGGAGCTACCGTGCTTCTACGTATAGTGTAGTTAGCCCCCTCAAGTCTACCCTTCACTTGCCCCCTGGATGTGCCTAGCCAGAAGCGTGGCGCATCGGAGGTTACTTCAGGAATTAATCCGGTTCCTAGCCTGGATGCCATTCGCTGTAAAAACAACCAATCGCTCTCCTGATACTGCAGGGTAAAGGCACCCAACGGTCGTTCAGCATCCAGCAGATCAATAAAGTCACCGTGAGGGTAGGCGTCAATCCGGTCACGAAACAGCTTGTAATACGTCATCCCTGGCTCCTGATAGCTACGACTCATTGGCTGTCTGTCCAGCAGAATCGTATGAGAGGCCGCGCTCAGAGACATCGAGTAGACTCCATTGACCGACTTGACGGTCAGTTCGGTGATCAATCCCTTGAAGAGGCATGCTACTACTTGACTCCCGTCCATCTCATAGACCTCGACAGGCTCATCCTCATACATCAGCTTGTCGTAGCCTTGCTCATCATCATCCGAAATGACAGCGGTCAGTTGAAGTCTGCCATGGTCATTAACCTGGTGGATCAGATCGAGTTCCAGCAACCTGACAATAGGATAAGGAGCCTTGATTTTAATATTTTCATAGGTAAGTGCCTGCCCTGACAGTAGCCCCATCAGCCTTCACCCTTTCCATCCAAGTAGTTCATTCCTGACCATCTGTATCAAATGAAATCACTCCACACCACATGCACATATTCGTAGAGCAACTCAGTAGCGCTGGAGAATGATCCACCATAACGTTGTTCTTCCCATTCAACCAAGCCATCGAGAGCGATGGTCTGCAGGGCTGCGGTATCAGGCGATCCAACTGCCCCTGACTGGCAGCAATCACATCTGGATTATGCTTGCTGCTGCACATGCCGAATGCGGGTATATGTATTCCCGGCTCACAATCCCGAATACTTCCCTGCGCTTTGGAGTGAATGAACACCTGCCGCCCTGCTCCGGCTCGAAATACACCTGTTGCGCTCCCATAGCTGCAACGGACTGAAGCTCCATCTACGATATAACGATCATTCATCTCCTATACACACCCTTGCTATATTAATCCTTGCCAGCCAAGACATCCCGCTCGATCTGAAGCCGCTGCAACTGTATCCCCTTCAAGGGGAATCGAAGCATGCATTCTGCCACATCCAGATCTACGATGACCTCAGGAGCACCAGCTCCTTGAACCCGGCATACCTTGTGACCACGAAGCTTTCTCTCATCCAGCACCATCTTTTTCAACGTACCATCCTTATTCCACTCACTGAGCGGGGACAACGCATTAATAACCTCAGTGGAAGCCATCAGCCAACACAATCGCTGTGTCCTGGTATGCTGATCAGCAAGGACTACTTGCCGCCAGACCAGGCTGGGCTGATACTGCTCCCAGATACACTTGAGCTCATCTGATAACATGTAATATGGATCATCCAGCCAATCCAGAAAAGCAGCCTGTCCATCAACATAAAACTGAAGTGAGGATATATCCTGCTCCTGTGCAATTGTGATGTGATTCAGCAGCTGTGCCTTGGTCAGATTGAGCGGATAAGCAACCTCCGTGAACCGCTCATCCTGTACTACACGATAGTACTCGATCTCCATCTCATGAATTCCACCTGTCTGCCAGTCTTTTAGAACCAATCCATCAGTTCTTCTTCCTTCAGAAGGGATTCTTCACAGATCGAGTAAATCACCTTACTGATTCCTTTGTACTCGCCAATTCTAATCTCAAGTTCCTCTTCCAGCTCCAGCTCTGCGAATTCAGGAAGCTTGACAGCCTGTCCTATACATTCGGCGCCTAGCCTCATTACATATTCATGAAAATCGGGAATACAGGCCCAGTGAACCTGCTCTACCTCCGGTTGGAGAAGGCGATCCATGTACAGCTTGCGACGGGACTCTAGCTGCTCACCAAGCTCATGCCAGCAGGTCCATACCCACCCGGCATCATAGCGATCTTCACATGGCTTGGCATCAAAGTACCAATTGCGGTCAAATGCCTGCACCACATAATCGTATTGTCGATGCAGCAGATAGGTTCGTCTCATGGAAAAGGTAATATAACCGATCGCTCCCTTGGTTCCTTGGTCTTGTTCAGCCTTGGCCAACTTGCATATGCGCCGAAAAGATTCGACAAATTCAGCAGACCTTTCCTGAAACTGGTTGCGATACCCCTCTTCCAATTTATGAATATAGTACTTCATATGTACATCTATGTAATGTTCGCGGAAATGATCCATGGCTTCTGCTCTATTCATAAATCCCCCTTTTTTCCTAGTATATAGGAAACGAAAAATCCTACAATGATAGGATAAGCCCATTTTTATGATAGTCTATGCATATTCATGTAACCCTCCAGCATATACAAAAAAAACGACACCCTCTATTAAGAGAATGTCGTTTGTTGTAATAAGCTATTCGGTTCGGCTGAGCTGCAGGCTACGTAGCTGCTTCGGCTGAATTAATAATCCCAGAAGAAACGTCCCTTCAGTACATCTTCTGTCAACAGTTTGTAGGTATCCTCAGGAAGCTCTTTCTTCATTTTCTCCAGCACAGCTTCCTTGTCACCATTGTAATCCTCTGACATGCCGAAGATCGCTTGTTCTTTGTCACCGTCGAATTTCATGATGCGTTCCTTGCCATCCTCAGCAGTCCATGGTGTCCATGCCTCAAGATCACCAGTAGCACCCGTGCCCGGATTACCTGTGTACAGGAATTGCTTCAAGTAGGAATTCATCACAGTCGACAGCTCGAGACGTCCTTGGAGATTGTCCTCAGTGAAGTATCCTTGTGGGAAGTAGGACGCGATGCCGTCAGCACGACCCGTGTAGAAGTCCAGATCAGCTCCGTGCGGAGCACCCAGCAGCGTATGGAGACGGTCAGAAATCAGGCCCTCTTTGGCTCCCCATGCGAAGCGATATGCATATACCGAAGGTTGACCCTCTACAGCCGTCAGACGCTCTGCCACACGCTCGGCATTAAAGCCAGCATACATTTCACTACCATACTTGAGAGCTGCTGCATATTGCGCCCCCTTAGTAGAATCGGTGAACAGGGTTCCGTCATTAATCGAAGGAGCGAAGTTCGGATCACCAAAGGCAAATCCGGAGAATTCTGTCTCCAGGCTGCCCAGCAATACAGGGACCTTATTATAGTTGCCTTGATCCAGAGCATCAAAGCCTTCCTTTGGAATTACGGTACCGTCACGGAACAGATGCGGGAACGGCTCCATACGAATCGCTGTGCTACCGAAGGCTTTGACAAGACGATCAGCCGAGAGGGAGCGAACGTACGCATCCATTTGGCTGGAGGACAGCTTGCTAATCCATGCCTTGGCATTATCCAGAGAGTTCGCTTTGCCATCCTCAAGCGCCAGCTGTGCGAGTACTTCCTTGGATTTGCGCTCTCCATCCTCTGGAGCTGCTGTGGTCAGACCGCCACTGAACGCGATAGCCTTGTGGTACAGCCCTGTGCCCAGCGGAGAAATCAGTGCCGCCAGTACGTCCCGTGCTCCGGCAGATTGCCCAGCTAGTGTGACGTTATTCTTGTTACCGCCGAAGCCTTCAATGTTGTCCTGCACCCACTCCAATGCGCGGAACATATCGAGTAAGCCGTAGTTGCCCGAGTCGTCGAGAGCATTGCCCGTAGCGAGCTGGCTATTCTTGAAGAAGCCCAGAGCTCCCAGTCTGTAGTTCACGGTGATAATGATGCTGTTGGTGCTGCGAGCCAGCTTTTCCCCTTGAAAATCCTTACCGGAGCCAGTCATATTAGCACCGCCATGGAAGAATACCATAACGGGCAGGTTCGTCTCTTTCGTGTCTGGGCGCCAAATATTCAGGTAGAGAGAATCCTCGCTACCCACGGTTTTCTGACCGGAAAGCTGCAGACTGTTCGAGGCAAACGTCTTGGCTGCACGAATACCTGTCCATGCTTCTGGCTCACGCGGTGCTTTCCAGCGCAGCTCACCTACTGGAGGTGCAGCATACGGTACTCCAAGCCAACCCATTGTGCTATATACATCATTGGTAACCCCATCAATCAGACCATATTTGGTCTGTTGGAGCGTATTATTTTGGAAGCCTGCATTCTGAAGCTTGTATACACCTGCATCCGCTGCATTCGTTACGGCAGTCAAACCAGTGTGTGCTGGAATTGATCCTGCCACCAGACCGAATACTGTAGCTACTACTGCTGTACGTTTCAACAACGCTTTTGTCTTTTTGCTCTTCATCAAGTGATTTCCCCTCGCTGCAATGTTTTGTGTGAATATATAAAAAAACCTGAATTAAGTGAACTTCCATAGCCATCACGTCAACGCTACAGATCTTCAGCTCAATTCAGGTTTTGCCATAAACGTAACAATCCTGATCGAATTTAATAACACATATATTGTAAAAATATACAGTTAAAATAAGTCCTATTCAATTCATTTATACAGGGTTTTGCCCGCCATTAAGCGGTTACAATCCTTTTATTAATTTCATGTTAACATATTAATAAAACGTTTGCAATCATAAATATACAAGCTCAACAGAGATAGTCATCTTCGTCGTCAGGCTTATTCTAATGGCTTATTAGCACGATTTGCTCACCGTTGCTCAGATGCTTGATACTTTTCTTTTATTGGTATATTTTAGGATATATTAAAACATTTATCTCAGTAATATCCGGTTACTAATTTACATAAACACTGATGATATTCATCCAATAGTCTGATAAATATCAGAACTTACAAAAAGGGGGGACGTCCCTTCCTGAATGGAAGGTCATCCCCTCTAGCACGCATTTATTTAGTAAGGATAAGCTCAAGCTGAACCGTGAACTCATTCTCGGTCTCAAGCACAACATTATGAGGGTTCGTCAGTCCGAAGTCAGAGAACGTAACCTTCGTGGTACCAGACAGCATCAGCTTGCCTTCATTGTACACGGCCTGACTTTGGAACACGACGTCCTTATCTACGCCCTTCACAGTCAATACGCCATTCATTTCAAATGGTACCGCAGTACCTTCAGTCCACTCTTGTGGCAGCTCCGAGAAGGAGGTCGCCTTGAAGGTCGCTTCAGGATATTGGCTGATATCCAGGAAGTCCGCCGCCTTCACATGCTCGTCCCGCTGCTCATTACCAGAGCTGAGTACGCTCAGATCTACGGTGCCCTCACCCGTGCTGGCAGAAGGATCATTCACGTTCAACGTCCACTTTCCTGTAACCGCAGCATCCTCAAAGTTAACCGTCTCCCGGGAAGTCGTTACTGACCAGTACACCTTGGAGCCCTCGGCAATGTTCCAGTCTCCATTGATCTGATCAGCTTGTACTGCTGTGCTTCCAGAGGCTGCTTCCGTTGATGTCGGCTGCGATTGAGCCGGAACCACGGATTGAATCTCTACATTGTTGCCCAGCGATTGGTTCATGACGTTATAACCGATGATACCTCCACCGATAATGACGACTGCTCCAATACCTATAATCCATTTTTTATTGTTTTTCATGGAATTCTCCCCTTCACGTAATCTCCTCATCCTAGTCATATCATGATATTGAGATATCAAATTTTAGGACATGAGCAGATTGTAGCAAATGTTTGTGTCAGGAAGATGTCAAAATACGGTGAATGTGCTAATATCCGATTTTATTTTACGGTGATAATCACACGCTGATAGTGCTTCAACGGATGCTCCCCGTTATCTTGGACCTCTGCAATGATATGAATGGTATCACCCGACTTCGCATTGGCAGGGACGGTAAAGCTTACTTTCTGCGTATCGCTGCCTTCCAGCGAAATCGTATCCGTCTTCTCGTCAGGACCAAGCTCACGAGCCAGGCTTAATTGTAAGCCGCCCATCACCACAGGCTCAGCCTTCGTCGTCACCTCGCTATCCTGATAGGTGTCCGCTTCGAAATATCTCCACCATTTGTATGTCAATGTATCGCCATCCGGATCACTGCCCTCAGCCGTCAAAGTAACCTTCTCACCTGGTGCTGCCGTGAGATCCAGTCCTTCCTTAATGGTCAGCTTCGGATTATGGTTGGCATTCTCATACTCCGGTGTAATCGCCCAATCGGCACGAGCCGCAAAATCATTCTGAATATCATCGAACCAGCGCATCAGCGAATACTCTGCTTCATACTTCTTCGTATAGATATCGTAATCCAATACGTTATTTCTATACAGCTTATCGCTCACTGTACCAAAACGTCCTCCCCAGCCTCCGTAGCTTGGATCTTCCATGCTGCGCAGCCCGTTGTCAATCAAATAGAAGAAGGAAGGAGAATCGCCCTCGGAAATGAAATCATAACGCTTGTACTCTGGATTATTCTTAAGATAGGCCTCTGCTCCGCGCTGCTCCTCATCAAGCTCGCCTTCAATGATGTTGCCATCACCCATCAAGGCATACATACCCAGTAGCTTGCCGTGTCCATCTTTGATATTCGGGAACATCCAATCTCCCTGCAGCTTGCTGTTTACTTCATCGGGATGAAGCTTCCACGCATAGGCGAAGTGCCAGAAGTTGGACTGGTCATTGATGATGCGAATATCTGGCCAATTCTTGGCAATATATTCATTATAGCTGTCATCTTGATCGAGAATAATGTAGAGGACTACTTTATTGCTGACCTTTTGTCTAATCTGATCCCACTCTGGAGTATCCTTGTACTTCTCTTCGATGGATTTCAGTGCTCTAGCCGTAGTATTCGTACCTCCCCAAGTCTGAACGTACAGATCTCTGGAGTCATCGTCCAGGAACAGATCCTTCAGGAACTCAGAGCCCTCCGTCTCCTTGGTCATTTCGCCTTTGTCGGAGATATTGCCAATTTTCGTCATACTCTTGAGCGTCTCAGGCTCAGGGTAGCCGTCTGCATGCTTGGACAGATTCGGATAGATTTCCCCGTACGCATCCAGCATATCGTACAGCCACTTCGTTCCTGTCCAGCGGAACGGCTCAATGCCTGCTTCCTTGTCTCCGGCATAGTGGTACACCGAGCTAGTCAGCACGATTCCGGCTAGATCCATCTCATTGGAATATAACAAAAAGCGAATCACCGAGTTCATATCATCGACTTCACCATCCGTCGTAATGACTGTTCTCGCTTTCTGGGATTGCTGCTGCGTTGTCTCCTGCTGTGGCGGTTGCGGTACCTGCTGATTGGCCTGCCCCGGTGTACCTGCACATGCACTCAAGCCAACTGTCAGTACTGTACTCACAGCCAGCATATTCCACCATGTATTCTTCCTCATTCGCTCTACCCCTTTTCTTCGATTCTGGATGCTATAAGGATTATTTCCATGTATTCCTTCATTGTTGCATGAAGACAAAAAAACCTGAAAATAAAGCTGCCACTTAAGTGGACAAGCTTATTCTCAGGTTTTGCCTGCATACACAGTTACAATCCTTTAGTGGACAATATAGCACACCCTCTCAGGAATGTAAACGGTTTAATTATAAGTATTCCAAGTTTGAAAGAGATACACTCCTCTTCAAGCTTGGTTTATAAATTCCCAACAATTTCGATTCCATCCGCATGCTGTAGTGCTGCCCTAGCCCAATCTATAAAGGTACGTATGAAGCTCTGGGCTTCGGGATCATCGGGATGAAGAGATTCCAGCTCCTCAAAAATGCGAAACCAGACGTCCGCAGGAATCGGATTATCCCAGCAAGCATCAAAAGCTTCATAGCCTTCCCCCGCATACTCTTCATCCAGCGGGTATTGCCGCTTAATTATCTGAATGGGTTCAGTAAAATCCTCATCATAAATAAATATTTGTTCAGCATTCTCTACCGCTAATCCTCCCCGCAAGGGGCAGAACGTATAACCAATACCATTACGTGGCCCTTGGTAACGGAATCGCCAGATGTGATTCCGTTCAGTCTCTGATGATCCAGTCATGTGAATCCCTCCAAGTCTGCTACAGCCTGACCGCCCCACCACGTCACGTGCCGCAGAAGGTCCGATAATTGCACATTGAATCAGGCGGCCCTGCGGTATATTCCTCCTGCGCTGTTGAATAGGCGTATGGCTTCGCCAGCACATCCAGCAGTCGTTCCATAACGCCATGATCACCCTTCATCGCGGCCGCAAGCGCCTCCTCCACGCGATGATTGCGGGGAATGACCGCAGGATTACTGGAGCGCATGAGCTCAAGCGATTGTTCACGTGTCTGCTGCTGCATCGCAAGTCTGCTCTGCCAGCGTGCATACCATGACACGTATTCTGTTGCCTCACCGAGTACAGGCTCTACTGGCTGCTCCAGTGTTAATGCGCGGAAAGTGTTGGTATAATCTGCGTGGTGCTTATGCATGAGCTGCAGCAGATCAAATATCAACTGCTCATCCGCCTCCTTGTGCTCATCATCGACGTGTCCATCATGCTTCGGCTCATCCTGCCCAGTGACGTTCCCGGTAGCAGTCTGTTGTCCATTCTCAGCTGCTGTCTCAACAACCGATTGAGGAGCGAATATTCCCAGCTTGGCTCGCATACCTCGCAGCCAGTGCCCCTGGTATAAGTCCGGGAACTCCTCCAACGTCTCCTGGGCTATTCTGATTCCCTCTTCCTCATCCTCATGAAGCAAAGGCAGCAGCGCCTCAGCTAACCTGGCCAGATTCCAGAGAGCAATATCCGGCTGATTGCCATAAGCATACCGTCCTTGCTGATCAATGGAGCTGAATACAGTCGCAGGATCAAATTGATCCATGAAGGCACATGGGCCATAATCAATCGTTTCTCCGCTTAAGGTCATGTTATCCGTGTTCATAACCCCGTGGATAAAACCGACCAGCTGCCATTGTGCAATCAGAGCCGCTTGCCGCTGGATCACCTGCCGCAAGAGTGCGAGATAACGGGGCTGACCTTCCACTGGTAACATATTCGAATAGTGTCGCAGCCATGTATAATCAGCCAGTGCTCTCAGATCCTCCACACCACCCCAAGCGGCAGCATATTGAAATGTACCGACCCTGATATGACTAGCTGCGACTCGCGTCAGGATCGCACCGGGCAGCTCCTGCTCACGCAGAATCGTCTCTCCGGTGGTCACAACAGCCAGACTGCGGGTAGTCGGAATACCTAGGCCATGCATAGCTTCGCTAATAATATATTCCCGCAGCATCGGCCCCAAGGCGGCGCGACCATCCCCTCCCCGGGAATATGGCGTTCGTCCCGAGCCTTTGAGCTGAATATCAAGTTGTTGCCCCGCAGGAGTCTTATGCTCCCCCAGCAGCAACGCCCGCCCATCACCTAGTCTGTTGAAATGACCAAATTGATGCCCTGCGTAGGCCTGAGCAAGTGGAGCTGTGCCAGCGGGCACCTCGTTACCTGCCAAGGTCCGAACCGCTTCCTCGCTCCTGAGCGCAGCTGGCTCTAGACCAAGGGTAGCGGCATAGCTTTCGTTCAGCACGAATAGCTCCGGGGCACGTACTGGGGTCGGTGCCTGTCTGGTATACATTAGCTCGGGCAGCTTGCCATAGCTATCATGCCAATTCCAACCAACACTCGCTTCTATCTTCTTCTCTGTCATGGGAGCCTCCTTCTATACTAATAATGGACTCTTGCAAATAAGGAACAAGCACTGCTAATCGCCCCTTATTGTACCCTACCTCAACCAAGACAACACATTCACTTCCTGCCTGAGCGTGTTCTACAGCAGGATTGGACGATAAGCCAGTGCTGTGGCTACCACCTCACTGGGTGATAAATCCTCCATGTAGATCAGATTCGATACGTCTGGCATCAATACATTGCGCTGTAACAGCTCCAAATAGTAATCCACTGCTTCCTCACCGTAAGGCTCAAATTCCTGAATACGCCTTACCAATTCTATTAGTTCAGCCTCTCGAATATCCGAGATCTGTACTGCAACCTTGCCCTTACGATAGTCCAACTCTGCCCGCAAGCTCATACTTATCCTCCATTCATGCATTACAAAAAGTAATATTTATACAGTTGAACTGAATTTTGTGTTCTATTAAATGCTCCGTTAATGCTGCGCTAACAAAGACAGTCTAAGATAGGGTGTACCTTATCTGCAACAAAAAGAAAATTAAAGGATGGTATACCCAATGGGCATTCATACGTACTTCAGATCCCTCAATGACTTGGAACGAATCATTCGCTGTCCTGGCAAATTCAAATTCGAGGAGCATAGCGTGTCTGCACACTCCTGGAAGGTCGTACAGTATGCGAAGACACTGGCTGACATCGAAGAGCAGCACGGAGTGAGCGTGGACTGGAAGAAGCTCTACGAGATTACCAGCAGCCACGACTATGGTGAGATTTTTATCGGGGATATCAAGACCCCTGTGAAGCATTATTCCATGGAGCTTCGTTCTCTGCTACAGCAGGTTGAAGAGGGCATGATTGAACATTTTATCGATGAGAATATTCCTGAGGAATTCAAGGCGATCTTCCGCAGACAGCTGCGAGAAGGAAAGGACAGCTCGTTAGAGGGTCGAATTCTGGAGGTAGCTGATAAGCTTGATCAGGTCTATGAAGCATTCGCGGAGCTGCAACGTGGCAACACGGAGAAGGAATTCATCGTGATGTACCGCCAAGCCATTATCAAAATCAAAAGCATTGAACTGCATTGTGTAGACTACTTTCTGGAGCATATCCTGCCTGATCTGGTACACGAGGGCATGCTGTCTCCCATTGATATCAAGCAGATTACTGAAGAAGCCCTCGCCCATCAGCCTTGACTGAGGGGCTTTTTGGCGTGCAAGCCAAGCCCCTCATCTCTAATCCCTTAATTAACAATCCACATGTCTCGGTAACCATACCACTAATCAATGAGCTATACTACGAACCGTTACCTTCTCTGCTGCCTTCTCCACCAACACTTGCTCTACCCATAAATATTACAGCTACTGCAGCTAATGCAATAGGCACAAGAGCGAGCAGGAATACATACGTAATGGAGTCGGACATAGCCTCCACGATGACGCGAAGCACCTGTGGTGGAATCTGCGCACGCACCTCAGGCTGGAACACCTGACGCAAATCTCCGAATTGCGACATATCCGCTCCGTCCTGGCCTGCAAATGCCTCCGTAATTCGCTTGGTCAGCACGCTCCCCTGAATTGTTCCGAAGATCGTAACTCCGAGCGTCATTCCGAGCGAACGCAAGAACGAATTCGTAGAATTGGCAGTTCCGCGATAGCGTGGCTCCAGTTGATGAGCAGAGGCTGTTGGGAGCAGCGAGAATGAGAAGCCCACCCCGAACCCCGTAAGAGCCATATACAACGTCAATGCACCACGTGAGGTCTCTGGCGACATGAAAGCGAGCAGGAGCATCCCAGCGAAAAAGGCTACCACCGAAATGGTCATAAGACGACGGAACGTAGTTTTCGTCTGAAATATTCCCCCAATCGAACTCCCCGCCACAGAGCCCAGCATCATTGGGGTGAGAATAAAGCCTGCATTGGTCGCCGATCCGCCATACACCGCCTGCACAAACAGCGGGATATAGACCGTCAGGATAATGAAGGTCCCCCCATATAGAAATGCCAGTGCTTGAGCCGAAGCAAAGAGAGGCCGCTTGAATAACCAAAATGGGAGAATCGGGTCCGATGCTCTACGTTCAGCCAGGAAGAAGATTATAGCAAACAGTAGGAAGATAGCGAACAACCCAATGATCACGGGAGAATTCCAA
Organism: Paenibacillus massiliensis 2301065 = DSM 16942; assembly: GCF_000377505.1. GTDB lineage: Bacteria > Bacillota > Bacilli > Paenibacillales > Paenibacillaceae > Paenibacillus > Paenibacillus massiliensis. The sequence continues at coordinate 267,101 of NZ_KB898188.1, forward strand.
TCGTATGTACCGCCACCCAGTTCCAGCGCGAACATCAGACTTACAACAGCAATGACCAGTGTGATGGCACCGATCCAGTCAATCTGCTGCTTATGCTGTGAAGTTGATTCTCGATAAAAGGGTATCACCAAAGCCAATGACAGCAATCCAATCGGAACATTAACATAAAAAATCCAATGCCAACTGATCGTATCTGTAATATAGGCACCAAGCAATGGACCGAGCACACTGGACAAGCCAAATACAGCTCCAATGAGACCTGTCATCTTTCCGCGCTGCTCTGGCGGGAAAATATCGAATATAATCGTGAAGGCAATCGGCATGAGCGCACCGCCACCAATCCCCTGAATCGCCCGAAACAGACTGAGCTGTGTCATCGACTGGGCGAATCCGCACAGCACCGACCCAACAAGAAACACGATTAAGCCAAAAACAAAAAAGCGCTTGCGACCGTACATATCCGACAGCTTGCCGAAAATTGGCATCCCAGCCATCGTGGCTACCATATAAGCCGACGTAACCCAGATGAATTGGCTAAGTCCACCAAGATCGGCCACAATAGTACCCATGGCTGTCGCTACAATCGTATTATCCATAGCGGCCATCAAAATACCTAGCAGCAAGCTCGCTACGACCCACTTTCTATGCTGTTCAATCATCGCACACCAGCCTTTTCCTTAAATATTGACACGATAACATTTCAGGTATCCATTATATTGAACCCAGCCTACTATGTCACTGATTACTTATTACACCATAGTCAAGACTCATAATCCTCTTCAGGCAGTATAGACAAAATTCAATGAACTTATGAACATGACGGCAAATGAAACAACGACAAACACAACAAGGGCATAAAGCTCAAATGCATTATCATTTAAGCCTTACACCCTGGCTGCTACTCATCGCAAGCTCGTCCACTTCCATCAACAATACAGCAATATTGCTACAGTTCCACGGCAACTCCGAAATGGTCAGAGACCACCTCACCATGGATTCCGTTCATGACGACTGTGGAGGACTTCGCCTTGCGCGCCTCCCGCGAGAAAATGTAATCAATGCGAAGATCCTGCGTATTGCCCTCCCAACCACCAATGGATTTCGTAACTGTAGCTCCTGCATCCTTGATCTCAGCGGCAGTATACAAGTCACACCAGCCTTTGGACATCATGTAGTCATAGCCCTCACCCGAGAGTTCAGCTACATTGTTAAAGTCACCCATAAGGAACATGGCGTCCCCTGTATAATTTCGTAAAATAGCCTCTACCCGATCCCATTGAGGGCGGAACGGCTCTTCCTCATCATGCCACCATCCCAGATGTCCATTCACAATCCAGGTGTGGACACCTTCAATTGTCGTGCTGGCGCCAAGTATTTTGCGGGTCTTGTAATTGTTATATACCGTTATACCAGACACATGCTCACAGAAAGTCTCACCAATAGGTGTCCGACTAAGGAACGCCAATCCCTCATCATAGCGGAGCTTACCTGTGTGCACAGGGGCCCATGTCCAGTAATAATCAGCTTTGAGCTGCTGCTGTACAAGATATGCATAATTATTCGCTCTTATGGGCATAGAGGAATCTGTTACCACGAATTTCCCTAGCTGCTCCAACGGAACAACTGGCTCCGTCTTCATTTGATTGACCTCTTGGAATGCAATCACATCGAATTCATGCTCGTTAATGAAATCAGCCATGTAAGTAATCTTGGCCAATTGATCCTCTTCAAGCCAGGAGTGCGTGTTCAGTGTCAATAACTTCAAGCCGTCTCACCTATCCTTTGGGTGTGAATCATCTATATTCATATAGTACAAGTATAACACACACCCTTACAGCAGAAGCGTATATCTCGGCATCTGCAAGCTCTGCAGCTACCTACCTCTCGCTGATCTGACTTTGCCCTAAGTGGGTATTCAGTAAATCCGGGTTGGAATTATATACAGTAGCTATTCCTTCAATATCATGGTGCTGAGCACGTTCAACACTAAAATCATCCGATGCAAACACTTTCATTACCTCCTTGTTAAGTGCACCGATTTTATTAATTATGTAAATTTTAGATTATTTCCGACATGAAACTATACAAAACTACAAATTTTCTGTCGATATATATATTCTGTACAGTACTGTTAATCGTCCAAGGAGTGGAGACTATGACAAGCAAAGCTTTACCAAAAAAAGAAGGACAGTCCAAAGTGAAATACAGTATCCGAATGAAGTTAATAACCGGTTTTATGCTGGTCGTTGTACTGCTCGCCGGAGTTAGTGTGAATTCACTTATGCAGATCAATCAAATGGACGACAATTCCACACAAATCGACGAGAAATGGATGCCTCTGGTCGCGCTGCTGGGAAATATGAATGGCGATGTCTCTGACGTGGATCGGCTGGCCTTGACGCTGGCTATTCAGACGGATGCCGACGATATCGCACAGACCGATCAGACGCTAAGTGCTGTGCTGTCCAGGCTTGATGAGAGCAGTAAGCAATTAGCTGCGCTAATTGAAGGAGCTGATCCCGAAATTACCAAGCTTTTCGAAGCTTACACCTCTAATTTTAATGCCTACAAAGCAGAACTACCTAAATTTCTTGAATTATCCAAAAACAATCAAAACGAGGAAGCGCTGGAGATCCACGAAAGAATATATCCAGCCTGGTACACAGCTAATGATTCCATAGTTCAGCTAGTCGAATTAGGGGCTACGAACTCCAAGAAGATCACGACATCATCCTCAGAACTGACCAGCTTTGCCTATCAGGCTATCCTTATAGCCACCATTATTGTGTCTATTCTGGCAGTCGGCCTTGCCATTCTGATCTCGATCCTTATTTCCAGACCGATTCAGTTGATCAATAAGGCTGCTCAAATGGTAGCTAACGGCGATCTGACGAATGAACCGATCGTGTTGCGTAACCGTGATGAATTAGGGGTTCTTGCAAGCTCTTTCAATGAGATGACTAGCAACCTGAAACTCATGATTCAATCTGTCACGGATACAACTACCCAGATTACAGCCTCTTCCGAGGAGCTTCTGGCTAGTGCCGAGCAGAACTCAAGGGCATCTCAGCAAATTACAGAGCAAGTCGAGGAAATGTCGCTGAGCGCTTCGGAGCAAACGAATGTTGCTGAGCGTTCTTCCCAGGCGATGGGTGAAATGTCGATTGGAACCGATCAGATCGCTCAATTGGCGCAAAGCGTATCTGTGGCTGCTGTCGATGCCGCTACACAATCTACCAGCGGGAATGAAATCATTACACATGCTGTAGATCAAATGAGAACAATCCGCGACTCTATCACCTCTCTCAATGAGCTGGTGACTGGACTAGGGGTACGTTCCGCCGAGATTGGTTCGATCACGGAAGTGATTAATAACATTGCAGGTCAGACCAATCTGCTTGCTCTGAACGCTACAATAGAAGCGGCTAGAGCCGGAGAACATGGACGTGGCTTTGCTGTCGTCGCGAATGAAGTTCGCAAGCTGGCTGAGGAAGCTGCCACCTCATCCCAGAAGATCACATCGCTCGTACAGTTAATTCAGAATGACACTCATAAGGCTGTGCAGGCTGTGCAATCGAACAACCAGGAAGCCGAATCCGGAATTCAGGTGATTAACGAAGCGGGACAAGCCTTCGGACAGATCTCTGCGGCTGTCAACAAAGTAGCCAGCGAGATTGAAGAGGTCTCTGCCAGCTCTGAGCAAATGTCCGCCAGTACAGACGAGGTCGTTCGTAATGTCGATCAGGTAGCCGAGATCGCCAAGAGCTCGGAAGAGAATGTGCACAGCATCTCGGCAGCAACCCAGCAGCAGCTGGCATCCATGGAGGAGATCACTGCTCTTGCAGGCTCTCTGTCCAGTGTCGCCGAGGAACTGCAAATGCAGGTCAGCAAGTTCAAGCTATAAGGCCTGCTATAGGCTCAGCTACTAATAAGCTACTAATAAGCTACTAACTTCAAATAGCCTTATCCCTTCATTCGGGTTAAGGCTATTTTAATAGGGTTCGAACTCTCCCATTGCAGGACCACACTACAATTTCAGACCGTTCTCTTTATCACGAATGTAGATATCGAGCGCTCTGATTCCACGTTGAGCAAGCTGAATAAACAGAATCAGAGCGTATATGCCCAGACCTCCAAAGACAAGGGTAAAAATAATACTGATCAAGGAAATGATACCGAAGCCAGCACTAACATTCATATAATCTCTCCTTTCTCCCCAAGCTTAATATATAATACAATTATTGCCAACCCTTGATAATCATAATAAAATATGCAGGTAGAGTAGATTCACAATCTACCCACAAATCGTTATACCCAATTTCATTCGACTTCATTTTTTTTATTCGACTTCATTATCGTTTTGTTTTGCCACATTCCCAGCTATGAGGAGACTTACTTATGTTAACTACAGACAATTTATTTATGGGCCCTAAGCTGAAGCTAACCACTGCCCGAGCCGATGATATTCAGACCATGCTAACCTGGAATGAGGACCCGGAATATTTGCGTCATGTCGATACGGAAGCGGCTATCCCCTATTCGGAGAGACAATTGGAGGGAGAACAGGATTCCAAGGATCGCGAGGTCTATTTCCGCTTGAGAACCCGGACGGAGGATGAGCTGATAGGCTTCGTTGTTATTCACAGTATCGAATGGAACAATCGTACAGGGCAGCTCGCCATTGGGATTGGACTGTCCAAGCACCGCAATCAAGGTTATGGCACAGAAGCACTTCACTTGATTCTTAGATATGCATTTTATGAATTGAACCTTGATCGGGTAGGCTTGGACGTCATCTCGTATAATGCCAAAGCTATTCGCGCCTACGAGAAGGCTGGCTTCCAGCAGGAAGGGTGTGTACGTTCTGCCGTGTACCGGGATGGGCGGCGATATGACCGTATCCTAATGGGCATGCTGAGATCCGAATGGGAAGCACAGCAGCAGACTCCAGATAAGTAGGCTTAATATAAGTACAACTAAGTCAGGTATTCAGATACCCGACTCAGGATAAATCGAATCAAAGTAACACCCACTACTATTGCCTCTGTAATAGCTTGGACTACAGAGTGTACTGATGCTCCCAGCACGGGAGCATCAGTATAGCTCGAAGTCCCCCTCCTTCCTCGTTCTCCAGGACAAGTCTCCCTTGGTGAGCCTTGGCAATCTGCGCCGCCATCGGCAGCCCTAACCCATGCTCACGGTGTGCCTGCGATTTGTTATACCTGGAGAACGGTAATTGCAGCAGCCAGGGAATTCGGCGCGCTTCAATACCTTGCCCATCATCAGATACCCTGCAGCAGCACATTGTGTCTATCGCATCGGATGCTACATCAGTACTGTTCATCATTAACACTGCAATGGTTATATGACAGCCTTCAGGATTATGGCGAACACTATTGTGAACGAGGTTGGTAATTGCCCGCAGCAGTAACCTCTCATCTCCCAGCACCTGAACTCCTTCATTTGCTACCTCCAGGTCCACAGTATATTTCCCGTCAAGACCATTATTGATCAGCTCTGTCGCCACACGCCTTGCAATGCGAGAGAGACGTAGTGGCTGTCTATTCAAGGGCTGCATCTCGTATTCAAGCTTCGAGACCAGATTCAGGTCCTGCACCAGCTCCCGAAGATGGACCGCCTGCTGTCTAATGATCACTGCCTGTCTCTGCTGCTCGGGAGGCAAGGCCTCGTTGTCCTCCAGATCACTGGCGTGCCCAAGAATCATGGACAGCGGTGTTCGAATATCATGAGAAATGCCTGCTACCCAGTTCGAGCGCGCCGCATCACGACTCTGGATGGCGTCCTTCTTGTGTCGCAACAGCCGGGAGACGTGATTAATCCGTTCCGCCAGATCAGCTAATATTCCTTTGGTCTCCAGACGTACCTCCCGATCCTCAGCTAGCGCCTGAATCCCTTCTGTTAGTGGACGAATCGACTGAATCAGGCGGGAGCCGATCCATAAGGAGAGCAGCACAGCGAGCAGCATGTTACCTGCAAGAATGAGTCCAAGCTTACTGATCAGACCCTCCACCCAGCTGACGGGAAGAATGTACTGGTATTTGGCGAGACTGTTCCCGGGATAGCCTATTACGACTAGTCCACCAGGATGCTCCCAGGAGAATACGGGATATTCCTGCAAATAGCCTCGCGACCACTTAGCCACATCGGTCAATGAATAGGCCCGCTGCAGATCATCCGGTAATTGATAGCTCCAGCCGATACTGCCATCCTCCAGCACCAGCATGGCCCATACATGCTGCTCAGACAGCAGCTCGCTAGCTGCTGGCCCGAGTGCGTAGCCCTCAGCTCCAGGCTGCAGTTGCTCAGACACCTGTCGCACGAGTGTTGCAGGTGCCAACTCTGTACTCATTCCCTTACTGAACCACACAACAAGAACGATTCCATTGAGCAGCAGCAGCAAGATGGAGATGAGTACTGTCGAGCTTATGAAGCGTCTCAGGATCCTGACGGTGCTTTCCACTTCGGCTCCTCCCCCCTAGTCCTTGTCTGCTTGTCAGCGTCATGCTCACAATTTGAAACGGCTTGATCCTTGTTGTAGTCAACGCACATCTTCTACAGCCCCGTCCTGCACTAGCAATTTGTATCCGAGACCTCTCATGGTCAGAAGATACTGTGGACTTGAGGGAAGCGGCTCGATCTTCTCCCGAATACGGCGAATATGGACCATCAATGTATTTTCATAGCCATAATAGTCGTCCCCCCACGCTGCTTGACAAAGGGCATCATTCGTTACGATTCGATTGCGCTGCTCATAGAACGCTGACAACAGCAACAATTCCTTGGCTGTCAGTGCATATTCCTGTTGGAGCACCCGAATTGTGCCACTCTCCAGATTGACCATTCTCTCTCCCAATTGAAATACAGGACGTTGCTCCCGAACTGGCGGAGCGTAGACCCTACGGAGAACAGCCTTCAAGCGAAGCAGCAGCTCACGCGGCAAGAAGGGCTTGACTATATAATCATCGGCACCCAGACCCAGACCCAGCAATCGGTCCTCATCCTCTCCCCTGGCCGACAGAAATAGTACCGGGACATTGGACATCTGACGAATTGCCATAAGCAGCGAAAAGCCATCACCATCTGGAAGCATGACATCCAGAATCACCAGATCCGGCTTCACCCGCTGAACCATTTCTAAAGCAGCTGTACAGTCCTGGGCGTGATAAATTCGTGCAAAGCCATCCTTGCGCAGGAAGCTCTCTATCATCCCTCGGATGTCCGGCTCATCGTCCACGATCAGCAATTTTTTTTGCTGTAATTCATTCATATATTGATCACCTGTATTACATCATACCGATTTTCTGTGGTCCGTACAGCTTATAGCAGCTTCTCCGCCGACATTTAAGATTGACGTAAGGTTGTGCTCAGGCTCCTGTCAGGGCCGTCAGCTACACTTGAACCATCTTCTTAGAGACCAACAAGGACAGGAGGAAGCACCGATGAGTCTTATTGTGTCAACACGAAAGCTGACCAAGCAATACGGCCGCACAACCGTGGTCGATCAATTGAACCTGGAGATTAGAGAAGGCGAGATTTACGGATTTTTGGGACCGAACGGGGCTGGCAAATCGACGACCTTGAAAATGCTGCTCGGACTGACACGACCTACAGCAGGAGAGGTACATATTTTCGGACAGGATCTGGCCCGACAACGCCAATCCATCCTTCGCCGAATCGGTTCATTGATTGAATCTCCCTCCTATTACAGCCATCTTACTGGCCTGGAAAATATGAAGGTCGTTCAGCAGCTACGACATGGCTCCGATCAGGAAGTGAAGGATGCACTACAATTGGTCAGGCTAGATCGTCAGCAGCACAAAAAGGCGGGGCACTATTCGCTTGGCATGAAGCAACGGTTAGCCATCGCTATGGCTCTTGTAGGCTCACCTCGCTTATTGATTCTGGACGAGCCCACGAATGGATTGGACCCGGCTGGGATGCAGGAAATGCGTGAGCTGATCCAGATTCTAGCCTCACGCTATGGAATGACGATTCTTATATCCAGTCACTTGCTGAGCGAGATTGAACAGCTGGCGACCTCCGTAGGCATCATTCATCATGGCTCTCTTATCTTTCAAGGAAGCGTAGCGGCGCTTCAGGAGCGCAGCAGACCTGATATTCTCCTACACACCCGTAACGATGCCGCTGCGCGGAGGCTGCTACATACGCACGGAATGAATGCCCTCACAGATGATCAAGGGCGCGGTCTGATTCTGGGGCTACTGAGCGATGACGAGATTTCCCAGATTGTACGCTATCTGGTCCATGCTCAGATTGATGTGCTGAGGATTGAGGAACGTAAGAAATCGCTGGAGCATATTTTCCTGGAATGGACCGGAAAGGGGCAGCCGATATGCTAATGCTGCTGAGGGTCGAATTTTTCAAGCTACGACGTCGGGGGGTTCTTCTCTTCGGCATCGGTATGCTCATCATTGAAGTAGGCTGGGCCTTCTCCGCCATTAGCATGTCTATGTCACGGAATCCACAGGTTGATGTATGGGCGTCCCTGATTCTGCTGGTAGCCTCCATGAACAGTCTGCTCCTGCCGCTGCTCTCAGCCATCATGGCCTCCAGGATATGTGATATGGAGCACAAGGGCGATACCTGGAAGCTACTACTAAGTTCGGCCATTCGTCCAGGGCAGCTATATGCTGCGAAATACCTCTGCCTCTGCAGCATCATGCTGGGGATATGTATACTGCAAAGCAGTGCGATGCTCCTCTTTGGTTGGATGATCGACAGCTATGAGCCTGTCCCAGGTGTGCTGCTGCTTCGTTTTTTCTGTGGAACCGTGCTGACCACGGCGACTGTACTCGCCCTTCAGCAATGGGTGTCCTTAGTCGTCCGTAATCAAGCATGGGCTCTCTGTCTCGGCATGCTGGGTGCTTGCCTAGGAATGACTGCCGAATTATTCCCAGCGTCGGTTCGTTCTCTGTGGATCTGGTCGTATTACACCGTCCTTAGCCCGGTAACCAGCAGCTACGTAGACGAGCAGCTGCAATTCATCATCCGGCATGTTCCGGATACTTTACCCACAATCATTGGACTGCTGCTTGGTACAGCATTGCTATACACAGCCGGCCACATACATTTATCCAGGCAATATAAATAGGAGGCGATAAAATCATGCTACTGCGCTGTATTACCGCAGAATGGATGAAGCAGCGACGCTCAGGAATATGGATACTTCTCTCAGCTTTGCCACTGGTGAGCGTATTGATCGGCTGCGCAAACTTCATGCTGAACCAAGGCGTACTGCAGAACGAATGGTACAGTCTCTGGTCTCAGGTGGGATTGTTTTACGGTGAATTCTTCTTTCCTATACTCATTGCCATCGGGGCCTCCTATCTGGGAAGACTGGAGCACAGCAACGAGAACTGGAAGCTGCTGCTGAGCGCCCCAATCCGTCGAGCGTCCATTTGGCTTGCCAAGCTGTTGATGCTTGCTCTATTCCTCGGATATGTCCAGTTGCTATTCCTTATCCTGTATTATGCCGGGGGAAGATGGATCGGACTTCCACCCGGGATGCCCGCTGAATGGCCCAGCTGGATATTCCGGGGATGGGTGGCAGGAATGGCGATCGGAAGTATGCAGCTTTCGTTATCCATGCGTATTCGCAGCTTTGCTGTGCCCATAGGTATTGGGCTATCCGCATGCATCATAGGCTTGGGCTTGTATGTGCTCAAGCTAGGTCTGTTATTTCCCCACTCCCTGCTTACGATTGGGATGGGAGCGTTGAATCAGGAAGCATTAGCCACCGGCACTATGCTAGGATTTTACACGATGTGCATTCTCTACATTGCTGCTCTAAGTACCTTGGCAATCCGACGTCTAGGACGGGGGGACGTGGGCTGATCGCTTTTATGTTCTGCCTTGAGGCTGAAGCTGGCTCTACGTCCTACGTCCCCATTGAGGCAACAGTTGCTTGGTGCTATGCGATGGTATTAATCGCCTATCCCAAGAGGATTCGTGGAGATGGATACATGCTCCAGTGACTTCATTCGCCCGAGGAAGTCTGGCTCCTTCTCCATCAGACTCGAATGAATAGACAAATACTTCAGCTTCTGCAGACTCTCCAGCTCAGGTGGCAGCTCACGGAGCCCGCTGTAGGTGATCTCCAGAAATTCCAGTCTGCTAAGCTCTCCAATCTCGGCAGGAAGACTTCGTAATGGCAGCTCTTCCTTCGGTCTGGGGCGCCAGCCTGGAGTAGGACGATCCGAGCTCCCACCATAGATTCTGAGTTCCCTTAATTGCTTCAGTTTGCGTATCTCCTTCGGAATCTCGACCAGCTCGGCAGACATAATACTAAGACTCTTCAGGCCTGTCAGTTCGAATAATTCCGGAGGCAGCCTGTCGAGATCCTGTTCAAACACAGACAGATGCTTCAACTGCTGCAGCTCACGAATACGGACTGGCAGCTCGGTAAGCTCGTACCCCTGAATCTCCAGCCAGTCTGTCTGGTGCTGGATGGCATCGTCCAGATAGCAATCGAATTCCTTATGTTCTGGTAGCCTCAGGAACAGGCCCTGTATCCGGGACATAAGTTCTCTTCTCTCGCTGTACTCTACATTCAGAACTCCCATTCGTTCATGGGCAACCGAGCCCAGGAAGAGCGTACCATCCTCGTTCAGAAAGGTCAGATCCTCTGGAAGCGGCGAGCACCAATCATAGAGTCCGTGCACCGCTTCTGCCAGTATTTGACCTGATGCCTCACAGCAACGATAGTAATAGAATTCTCCTGCTCCACTCATACCGTGGTCCAATAGGGATCCCACTTCCCCATTTTCAATAGCTGCCATTACCTCCTCGTGTGTAACCCGCCGCACGTCCAATAGATAGGGCTGAAGCCTATCCAGTAGCTCTGGGGGCGGGGGCTGTATATTATGATAATCATCTCCGCTAAAGGTTGAATATCCGCCCACTCCTAGCATGAACTGTGGTGTACGCTGGATCGCATATTTAATAAGCTCCTTATAAGCATTTCCCTTCGGATCGGTATACATATTAATAAGATTCCTCCAAAATGAATTGAATTAGCTCGCACCATAGATTCCTTATTATGCCACAATTCCAAATGATGCCCTAGTTCAAAATACAGCATATTCGCCTCTCTACTGCCTGTATCTAGTATAGTTACGACTAATTTTTATTTTGATGCTCCTAGCAGTTATACTATAAGTATAGACACGAATCTGGCAGGAGGCTAATGAGAGTTGAGATCGGAATAAATAAATAGAGTATTGGTACATCTACTACACAACACATGAAAAACAGCTTGCCCTAGGGGCAAGTGCATGGAGGTCTGTCACATACATGTTCGCATTTATCGGAATTGCTATGCTGTTAGTCTACGCTTTATTAGTATTTTACATAGGCTGGAGCGGCTGGAGCTGGATGAAGCCTGTCGTATCTGCCAGATTCAGAATCCTGTACATCATTGCCATTATCTTTCTCGCCTCTTCCTTCATTCTGGGCAGATTGTTTGGCAACGCTGCATTCCTGAGCGTGATTGGCTCCTACTGGATGGCAGCCTTCTCTTTACTGATTATACTCCTCCCCATCGTGCATCTGAGCCTGTGGCTGATCCGTCTAACCCGCCTGCGCCATCATAAGCTGCACAAGTGGGCAGGTGCTGCTACTTTAGTTATCTTCCTTGGACTTATGAGTTATGGCTCGTTCAATGCATACAGTCCTGTCGTCCGTAATTATGAAATACAGCTGGATAAACCTGCGGGCGACCTGAATGATCTCAATATTGTCATGGTGTCAGACATGCACTATGGTGGTCTATCCGGAGCTGCACATGCTCGCAAAATGGTCGAGGAGATTCAGGCGCTCCAGCCTGACCTTGTTCTTTATGCAGGAGATATTATAGATGACGACCTAAGCGGGTATTTGAATAAAGGCATTGACAAGATTATAGCAGAGGTGAAGGCACCTCTTGGCGTATATGCTGTACTGGGCAACCACGACAAGGATAAGAACTCTACGCAGGAGCTGATCGAATCACTAGAGGAAAGTCACATTCAGGTGCTGCACGACAAGTCCATACAGATCGGAAATAATCTGACGCTGATCGGGCGCAAGGATCGTACCGATGATGATCGGGCAGAGCTGTCTGAGCTGATCGCTGGCGTGGATCTCACTCAGCCTGTACTGTTACTGGACCATCAGCCCTATGACCTGGATATTGCTGGGCAGCAAGGGGTTGACGTCATGCTCTCTGGTCACACGCACCGCGGACAGATCGCCCCATTTCATCTCATCACTGGGGCAATATACGAGAATGACTGGGGATATTTGCAGAAAAATTCATTTCACTCCATTGTCTCTTCTGGCTACGGCTTCTGGGGACCCCCGATTCGGACCGGAAGCAGATCAGAGCTGGTGCAGCTTCAGCTTAGCTTTAGACAGCCTTGAACATACACTATTCCATACAATGGTTCCATCACCGATGCATCCTTTCATCACAAAGGGGCATCGGTTTTTTGGTGTCACAGGCTCCCTCTGCACACAATTATCATTATTGAACCATGCATAATCATGAAAATGATAGAGGATTTATGCATACGGACCCGAGCATACTGGCTATTTCATAGATAAACTCAGAACCCATTTTCCTACGCTGGTAATCAATAAAGCCCGCATTTACAAGCGACTCACTGGATTTTAACATTTAATAAAAGGGTTAAATTCTAAATTAATACAAATTTGAAACTTTAGCACTATAAACATTGCAAAAAAATGGTCCGATACATAATTTGTGAAAATAATACACTTTGTGGAGGTAAAGAAATGATTTGGGGTAATAAAATTAAAAAACTGGCTTGTGCAGCTACTACACTTGCTTTGGTACTGTCGCTTGGCAGTACTAGCTTGACCAACGCAGCGGAGCTTGAAGTTGAGACTGTGAATACAGACCAGTTCTCCAGTTCCGTCATTGATGCAACCTACGGAGAGATTCCTGCCCTGACGGAGGACATGTTGCTTACTTCCCTGGCTGCTGCCAGCAGCAGTGAATATGGAGTAGCCGGATTCGCAGCGGGCACCACTGGTGGAGGTGTCGTTGCCGAGAGCAATTCCAAATACATCCAGGTATACAATGCAACGGATTTGGCCAAAGCGCTGAAAAAGGGCTCGGGATATAAAGTTGTCGAGATCATGAACGATCTCGATCTGGGCTGGAATGAGATTCCTTCAGCTGCCAAGAACAGTGCTTTTGCGCAATATGCGACTCCGCTCACGCATCCTGTGCTGAAGAAGACTGGTGTAAGCAAAATCAGCATTGACGGATTTAATGGATTGACCATCTTCTCCTCCAACGGAGCCAAGATCAAGCATGCGGGCTTCACATTGAAGCGGAGCCAAAACGTTATTATCCGCAATCTGGAGTTCGACGAGCTATGGGAGTGGGATGAAGCGACCAAGGGCGACTATGACCGCAACGATTGGGACTATATCAACATTGAGGAAAGCCATAAAATCTGGATCGATCACTGTACTTTTAATAAAGCATACGATGGACTGGTTGATGTAAAGAAAGGTAGCACAGGTGTCACGATCTCCTGGTCTGCCTTCCTCGGTGATAATGGTAACTCAAATAGCTGGGTGAACCAGCAAATTAAGGAACTGGAGGCCAGTCGCTCCAAATATCCGATGTACAACCTGCTAAGATCCCAAGGCTTGAGCACGAAGGATATTGCGGCTGTTGCTGCCAGCCAAAAGAAAGGCCATCTGGTTGGTGCCAATGAGTTCGCTAGCGATAACAAGGATCTGCAAGTGACGCTGCACCATAACTACTACAAGGATGTTCAGGATCGCATGCCTCGTCTACGCGGCGGCAACGTCCACGCCTACAATATCGTGATGGATAACGGCAATGCATGGCAAGCAAAAAAACTGATCACCTCGAAGATTGACAAGGCTCTGGCCGATAAAGGCTTCCACTTTGGCGTAACGAGCAACGGAGCAATCTCTACTGAAGGTGGCTCTGTGCTCGTAGAGAAATCCGTCATTAACGATGTCTCATCACCTGTGCGCAACAATCAGAAGGATGCTAAGAAGAGCAACTACACTGGTAAAATCCAGGTGCTGGATACCATCTACACCATGAATGGCGTTACCTTCCGCGGAGGCAGTGAAGATTCCAAGAGCCCGCTCTCTCCAGTGCCAGCATCCGCCATTAAGTTCGCCTGGACAGGCTTCAGCAAGCTGCCTTATAGCTATACACCTGATGATCCTTCCAAGCTGAAATCCAGATTGATTAGCTCCAGCGGTGCTGGTGCAGGCAAGCTGAACTGGAAAGGATCGCAGTGGTTGGATGCCAAATAAAGCAATCACATAAAACATCCCAATCCCTACACAAGGATTGATCCAAGTAATTCCAAGTATAGCTACAAAGCTCTATACTTCTCAACCTTAAGCAAGTCCAATGAGAGGATGACCTCCTTATCATGGGGCTTGCTTTTCTAGTATCTAGCAACGGATAACTCTATTTTCATATAAAATGGGTCATTCTGATAGGACCTTCATCCATGCAAAGCTGGAAAGTTCACATAGTATGGCTGTGAAGGAGGAATGATCACATGAGAAAACTAGTTCATGCTTCACAGACTTACCCTCGCCTTACGGTGTATGAGGATGAGAATTACAGAGGGCGTAGCAGGGTATACACAGGTAATCTTGGCATTCGTAATACCGATGCGATCCTGGACGGAATTGAGAGCCTGCGCTTCTTCTCGACCAACAGCAATGCTACTCTTGTACTGTTCACGAGAACCCGCTTCAGAGGCAACTTCCGCGTGCTGCGTGGCAACCACAGCATCAGCGACCTAGAGGACTATATCAACGGCAATGATGTGGAATCTCTGATTGCCACCAACCAGCGACTTACACTTACCCAGATACGGAATATTCGTAGTAGTGGCGATTTGCCTTCTGGATACCGTCTGATCTGACTATCATTCCTCAGATAACATCCTTCTTAACGGCTCCCTTTGGGGCCGTTCTTTTTTCGAATACATGACACAGCATTCCGGTTAATTCTACAGTTCTATGGGTATATATGAACAGGCACTATATATCCGACCTTATCCCCATTCATATGCTCTTATTTCATACCTACGGCTTAATTTTGGCCGAAATTGGTCGCTAGGTTTTGCCAACGCTGATAGAGTTCCCTTAAAATATTCATATTGTTGTTTACATTCCAGTCTATAAGAGGTGCAGAACATGACGAAAATTATGGTCCCCCCCGAGCGTCTGGAGGAGGTCTCCAAGCAATTTGCGCAGGCCCGTGAGATGGGGGCTGAAATCTGCGGACGTCTTTCCCAGCATATTCAGATGCTAGAGAGCGGCTGGGCAGGAGCAACGCAAGAGCGATTTTACCACGATTTCCAAAGAGCACAATCTCAAATGTCATCCTTCACTCAGACTGTCGCCTCGGTCAGCACCCAGTTGCATTCCATCGCTGTCAAGTTCAGCGAGACTGATGCCGAGCAGGGGGCAGGGATCGGCGCTCAGGCCGGGAATGCTCCGAATCCAGGAAGTGGCAATGCTGCTCCATCCGGTCCCGATGCTGTGGACCGCACAATTCAGGGGGCTTCGGATCTGAATGCGGTGCGCGGCAATCTATCCTTCTGGGGAACAGCTATCTACTCCGGGCTAGCTACCTCCCTGGTTCTGAGCAAAACTGTCCACTTCAAGACAAGCCTCAAAAATCCGACACGTACTGTCATTCATAATGCTGCCTGGGTTAAGGGCAAGGGTAATAATCCGTTCATGGCCAACCTTGGAAGAACATTGAATCGCCAATTTGCCAAACCTGGCTTGATCATGAAGGGACTGAAGGGCTTCGACCGACTCGCAGGCAAGCTACAGGTCGGCAAGCTGGGGCTTGGCTTCAGCAAGGCGAACAGCTTCAAGCAATGGACGCGCAATGTCATCGTGGGGGTCGAGAAAGGACGCTACGGGATCGCCACCAAAAAAATACCCGGCATGATCGCCAAGAAGCTGTATCCGATCAATGCGACCATGAATATTGTCGGTGAGGGCATTAACCTCGCTGGCAAAATAAAAAATGGCACCATCACAGGTACTGATGTTGCTGTGTCCGCTTCGAATGTAGCGATTAAGACCGTCTCTACCTATGGTGGTGCGGTTGTCGGCGGCAGCATTGGCGCTGCTATCGGTGGCCCCATAGGCGCTGCTGTAGGCTCCTACGTCGGGGGCACAGTTGGTAGCTATTTGGGCGGCAAGGCAGCGAAACTAGCGGAAAGTGGCATTCGCTGGGCCAGCAAGCTGTTCAAATAGTGCTAAGGCAGCTCAAACCTCACATTTGATATACAATTGGCGACAATTTACCTGTTTGAATAATACGAAAATGTATGAAGGAGAATGACATGGAGAATCCAACCGTTGTACTCACACTGGAGGAATTAGGGTTCATGTTAACTGCGCTTGGCGCAGAGGACATGGCTTCAGGCCTCCTCAAATCCTACTATGGTGACTTGAGCGAGGACCGCTGGGAACTGCTCTTTCAGGCAGCTACACACAGCTTGATGTCCAAGGGCTTCATCGCAGACCTGAATGAGGAAGAGCAGCAGATCGAATTTGATCCTGAAATCGTCGGGATGCTCGCTCATATGGCCCAGAGCCGGAGCATGCTGCGAGGACATCGAGACAATCAGACGAAGGAACATACTTTGACACTTCATGAGCAAGAGGGTAAATACCTCTATCATGTATCCAGCAACAATGAGCTGCACTTCTTCCGGTGGTCCTCTCCTGATGAGTGGTATGGCCAGATTAATGAAGTGTTTGGGCTCCGCCCTCTTGCCTTCAGATCCGATCACCGAGGCGTGAGTCTTACCGAAGCACAATGGGAACAGCTAACGTCCCCTGGATTTACAATGAAGCTGACCTCCGATTGGAATGTTGGCGAGCAGGGTGAGCAGGTGCTATTGAATTGGCATAAAGACTTTCACAACAATGGGAACAGTCTCGATAATCTGAGCCGGATGATCTATGATGATTCCGATACAGATGGACCAACCGTCACAGGGCTACTCTTCCTTCTGCAAGGAAGCAATGATATCTGGGTGGTACGCAACACCGAGCCTGACATGCAGGCACCTCCAGCACTCCGCATCGAGAGCGTCACGGAGCCGGAGTGGAGGGCGCTGATCGCTGATTTCACCGAGCCATTCCGGCAGAAAACAGAGCTTCATGGATAATATCAGCTATCGCAAATCGCTAGCATTTTGGAAAATGATGGGCAGTATGCTATTCGTGGTTGTCTGTATATTACTTGTGCTGATTGTATTTTGGGATCGTGAAATATCCAAGATCCAGATTTTCTTCTGCATTAGCTCAGCGATGCTGGGCATTCCGTTCTTTGGCGGCTATCTTGTTGCATCGGCCAGCAAATGGTTACGTAAGGATACCCGTCTGCTCATATATGATGAGCATCAGATCACAGACGGTGTACGCTCAGTCCCCTGGAATGCTGTAGCCAGACTCGATTACAGGGGAGCGTCCTTCCAAAAATGGATGCTACCGAGGTTTCCCGCTTATATTTTTCATTTGAAGGATGGGAGCAAGTGGGAGGTCAGCACGTATTACATGCTGAATGATGAGGAATTCGCCAGCAGCATCAAGCTACTGCGCTCACTGATCTCACGCAACAAGCAGAAAAGCAAGAAATAATCGGATTGCACTCGTGCTCACACAGTAGCTTTCACGTTAGCTATGCACCTCTCCCTCTCACATGGGTTCTGCATCTAAATCTTACACATAGGCCATTCACATTACGCTAATTTCCTGAACAATACACACACATGCCCGCAGCTGGACTTTATTCCAGACTTGCGGGCATGTCTTGTCTTATGTAATTCAGTCTTCCTCTATGACACCCAGCAATCTATTCTTCTCCTTGAAGCGCTCATTATGCGAGGATACATAAGCCTTCTTTGGGGCCTCCGGGTCGATGAACAGCTTGGCGCTGTTGACAGCCAGTACAGCATCGGTGATAGCTCCCGCAATGAGATTAACCTTGCTATCGTAGACAGCAAAGTCACCTGCTCCGAAAATCCCAGGCAGATTCGTATGCAGCTTGGCGTCCACGTACAGGAACCAATCATCCATGTTCAGCCCCCAATCTCGAATGCCACTGAAGTCGGAGGCTAAACCATGATTGACGATCACGGCATCCACCTGCAGGCTTGTCTGATCGCCAGATTCTTTGTGCTCAATACGGACCTGATCGATTGACTGACCATCTGAGCTGCTTAACTGGGTCACCTCATAGGGAGTAAGCACGGCTACCGAGGAATTTTTCATACGAGCCACCTGCTTCTCATGGCCGCCGAATTCGGCACGACGATGGACTACAGTGACCTGCTCTGCAATGGGCTCCAGTTCGTTGGCCCAGTCTACAGCCGAATTGCCACCGCCAGAGATCAGCACCTTTTTACCACGAAAGCCTTCCAGCTCTTCTACGGTATAATGCAGATTCGTCACTTCATACCGCTCAGCCCCGTCCAGCTCCAGCTTGGCCAGCTTCAGAATTCCACGTCCGATTGCCAGAATAATCGTCTTGGTCCAATGCCGTTCCCCTGCTTCTGTGACGAGAATATAGGTCCCGTCTTCACAGCGCTCCAGATGCTTGACATGCTGTCCAAGCACAACCGTCGGCTCAAATGTCTCCGCCTGCTGACGCATTTGTCCTATAAGATCATTGCAGAGGATCGGCGGTACACCACCCACATCCCATATCATCTTCTCCTTGTAAATGAGCATCCGTCCACCAAGTTCCTCCTGAGCCTCCAGCAGCTTGGTCTTCATATCTCTCATTCCGCTATAAAAAGCCGCGTACATCCCCGCAGGGCCGCCGCCAATAATGGTCAGATCATATAATTCCAGATTCTCCGTCATGATGAAAGAGTCCTCCCCTGAGCATTGTTCAATCCAGTTGATATTGATAATTATTATCAATGTTATGAACATCATATAGGGGATTTGGTCAATTCGTCAATTATTGGATGAGACAGCTCTGGCAAAATGCACCTATTTGGTACTAACCGTATTATCAGCATAGGCAAAGGACTGCTCATGCTGCAGGAGCCATTCCTTGCGCCACAATCCTCCAGCATAGCCTGTCAGCTTACGGTTCGAGCCGATAACCCGATGACAGGGAATGATAATGCTCAGCCGATTCTTGCCATTCGCGTGTCCAACGGCACGGTTCGCCTTGGTGTTGCCGATCTGATCGGCAATGTCCTGATAGGAGCATGTCTCGGCGTAGCCAACCGTACCCAGCGCTGTCCACACCTTTTGCTGAAATTCCGTCCCTTGTACCCTATAGGGAATAGTAAAGACTTGCCGCTGCCCCTTAAAATATTCATCAAGCTGGATTGCGCATAATTGCAGTGCCCCTGGCGCTCCCTCCATCCCGCTCATCATATCTATCGACGCAGGATCATCAACGAACATAATGGAGAGCACTGCCTCCTCTGTACCTTGAATCTCAATAACACCGAGCGGTGATTCGTAATACAGCTTATCCACGTTCATCATATAGTGACCTCCAAAGGTAAAATGTAGCGTAGGCCTGCCAGCCTGTCCAGCGGGCGCCCCATGCCTCAAGCTCGGCCATTTCAGGCTTATGCGGTAGGTTCAACTGGGCTTTCATGGCCTGATGCAGTCCTGCATCCGCTATGGGGAAGGCCGAAGGATCACGCAGACATTTCATTCGCACATAATCTGCTGTCCATGCACCTACACCCCGGATCGCCAGCAACCTATCACGTGCCTGCTGTGGGCCAAGCTGTAGCAGCTCCGTTTTGGACAATGAGCCTTCTGCCAGCTCCCGGGCAATGCCGATAATATATTCGGCCTTGCGGGTCGTGAACTTCAGCGGACGCAAATCCTCCGGCTCCAGAGCGGCAATCTCCGCTGGCTCCGGGAATAACCAGCACTGCTTATCATTGAAGTGGATAGCTCTTCCATACTGCTGCACCAGATTCCGCTTCATTCTATAAGCAAGTCCAAGGTGAATCTGTTGACCAGCCACTGCCCACACCAAGGCCTCGAACAGCTCGGGAATGCCGATAACCCGAAGTCCTTGATAACGCGCGACCAATGGAGCCAGCAGCGAATCGTTCGCGCCCAATTGATAATACGCAGCCAGATCCTTGTCCAGATCGAACCATTCGATGACATACTGCGCGGCTAGTGCCCGCTCAACAGCGCTCGGCTCCTGCTCTGGAAATGTTATATGAAGTGTGCGGTGGTTCGAGTAGGTAATCTTCAATAGCAGCATACTGTCTGCTTCACCAGGTTCCGACCGCTCTGATAAGGATAATGCCTTATAGATGCCTTCCCCCTGTATGGTATGCATGATCTCTTCGTCCGATCGACTTAAGAATACAAGGCATTCGCTATAGCTGAAATCCAGCGGCGGTATAATCTCGATATATTCCTGTCTATCAATCCATGAGGCTTGGGTTACATTCATTAGAATTCCTCCTGTATTCGCCTGGTGAGCAATGCTTCAGACGACGAAATGCCTTGTAAAAATGTGATGTGCTCTGAAAGCCGCAATCGTAGCCAATCTCCAGATTGGAGCGCTGCGTATGCCTTAGCAGATAAGCCGCCTTATCTATTCGTATCTGCTCCAGAAATGTCCTTGGTGTCTCGTCCGTCTCCAGCTTGAACACCCTGTCCAGATAAAAAGGGCTCACGCCAACATGCGCGGCTACATCCTCCAGCAGGAGCCTCCGCTTGTAGTTCTGTATCAGAAATGCAGAGGCTTGGCGGACAAGAGTAACGCTTGGTGAATCCGCCTGATCAGGCTGACATCGCTTGCATGCACGATAGCCTGCTTGCTCTGCCTGCTGCATATTCGGGTAGAATTCCACATTCATTTTCTTGGGCTTTCTGGAGCGACAGGAGGGACGGCAGTATATTCTGGTAGTCTTCACTGCCGTATAAAAGATGCCATCATAATGACGGTCACAAGCCATAATTCGCTCCCACATCTCCTCAAATGACAGTACTGCCTCTCCCATGGTCCCCCTCCTCTTTGTGTGATGATTGATCCATCTGATGTGTCTATTCTAGCAGGGATGAGGTCCGCGTGTGTCCTCATTCTTGCTCTTATGGTCTAGACACCTCATTCTCACGATGGCTGCCATCCATCTTCCTAGCTCTTCCATGATTGACTTGATAAAGGAACGTGTGTTCTATATAATATACTAAAAAACTACACCCGATTCCAGAATAGAGATCGGTAAGCGTTGCAGAGGCTATCGCGTTCTGTTACCAAGAGATATGCGGAGCATGTATTGTTATTGAGTTGTAAGTCGAATTGAAGTCGAATAGCAATTTTATGTCTGATTGAGTCCTCACGCTGACATGCACGCCGATATTCTTATCGATAATCATATGGAGATGATGATGAGATGGATGACCAATTTATTAGACAGCTGCGTAATACCGGAAGGCAGGACAAGGAGCGATCCGAGTTGCTGATTACAGGCCTGAAGGAGGAGCTACGGCAGCGCAAGCAGGAGAATCCACTTCAGCGCTGGCTGCGCAGCCGTAAGCGGCGGAAGAATACAGAGCACACCTTCAAGCAATGAACCCGTACAGCGCAGCCTTTTCTATCTTAAATAAGAGCATAATTAAATAGTGGCATGTCCATGATCAGGCTTCCCATAAAGGGCGGATTGGATTAGTATAATCAGGTTAATGGATGATTTCCAATCACTTTTGCCACAGGAGCTGATTCAGTATGTTCAGTGAACAAGAAAAGGAAGCATTATACAAGGTCATCTATACCCGAAGAGATATACGAACATTCGTGGATAAGCCTGTCCCCCCAGAGGCAATTAGCCGCATATTAAATGCTGCTCATCACGGCCCATCGGTTGGATTTATGCAGCCCTGGAATTTTATAGTCATCACTAACGAAGCTGTCAAAGCTCGTCTCGCCTGGGCAGCGGACAAGGAACGCAGAGCATTGGCCATTCATTATGAAGAGGATCGGAAGGAAGAATTTCTGAATCTGAAAGTGGAAGGTCTTATGCAGGCACCACTGACCATCTGCGTAACCTCCGATCCTACACGAGGCGGGTCTCATGTGCTGGGCCGGAATTCCATACCCGAGACGGATCTGCTGTCCACCGCTTGCGCGATCCAGAACATGTGGCTGGCAGCCTGTGTGGAAGGCTTGGCTCTCGGCTGGGTAAGCTTCTACAAGAAGAACGACGTTAGAGACATCCTGAGCATTCCACCCCACATTGAGCCTGTTGCCCTGTTGTCTATCGGATATACAGACCACTATCCCTCCAAGCCAATTCTAGAGTTGTCCAACTGGGCGAGTAGAAGGGATCTGCAAGGACTGATTTTCCATGACACATGGGGTCAAGGTCAAGCAGAAGACCTGATATAATCAGCATCCTGCTCAACTCGCTAGTACGCTAAGTCGCTGAGCGCTTCAGGATGTTGGATATATGGCAGCTAGACACTTCTACGTTTACAGTGAGCACAAAAATTTAAATGTACATAATTACAACAAGACCAGTCACGGAATCTCTCCATGACTGGTCTTTGTTGTGTGGCCAAACCTTTTGCGTAAATTCCACTCCATAGCTGATCATAGTTGACGAGACTAGGTCCAAACCTTAGAGATTGGAGATTGGAGCTTAACCTTGGAGCCTGTACCTTAAGCTTATACCTTAGAGCTTGAAGCTTGAATTAACCCTTTATCGCTCCCTCAGCAATGCCATGCATAATGAATTTTTGAAAGAAGGAATAGATGACAATTACGGGAATCGCCGTCAAGACAAGCGCCGCCAGAATAAGCGACCATTCCTTAGTGTACTCTCCAAATAACGCATTGGTAGATAGGATCAAGGTGTAGTCATTGGAATCAGTCAGCATGAGCAAAGGTAGCAGAAAGTCATTCCATATCCACAGAAAGTCCAGTATGGCGATCGTGACCGAGATAGGCAGCAGCAGCGGGAAAATGACGCGGAAGAAGGTCTGCAGCTGATTACACCCATCAATCACAGCCGCCTCCTCCAGCTCACGAGGAATCGACTTGACGAAGCCATGATACAGGAAGATCGCCATATTCACGCCCAGTCCGATATAGATCAGTGCCAGTCCGTAGGTGCTACCGCTAACATTCAACGTCTTGGCCATACGAGTCAACGGGATCATCATGGAGTGAAACGGTACGAGCATGGATGCGACGAACAGCGAGAAGATAAAAGCGCTTAATTTTCCCGGTGTTCGTGATAGCTTATAGCCCGCCAAGGAGGAGCACAGGATAATTCCCCCAATGCCTAGTACCGATACCACCGTCGAATTGATTGTACTCTGCACCAGTTGAATTCGTTCGAAGGCTTGAATGTAATTATCAAAATTCAGTGTTGTAGGTAGAGAAGTAAAGGAGGCGAACATCTCTCCCTGAGTCTTGAACGAGTTAATAATCGCCATATAGACCGGGAAGAAAGAGACCACAGCCCCCACACTCAGGAATACGCTGATCAGTATGGAAGACAGTCTGCGAGCCTTCATGCCTCCACCTCCCGCTTCTTCATGGCACCAATCTGGATGAAGGTAATAATTAGTACAATCACGAACAAGATGACAGACTTGGCACTTGCATAACCATATCTGAAGTTGTTAGAGAAGGCCTCCTCATAAATGTTCATCGTAATGACTTGCGTGCTGCGTCCTGGTCCACCGCCTGTCAACCCATACACGACCTCGAATACCTTAAAGGCACCATTGAGTGTTAGGAAGAAGCAGATCGTAACAGCATGAGAGATCAGCGGCATCGTAACATGACGGAAGCTCTGCAGCGGTGTCGCACCGTCAATCAGTGCTGCTTCCTTGATACTTTGCGGTACACCCTGCAATGCCGCCAGATAGATAATCATCATATAGCCTACACCATTCCAGAGTGAAACGATGAGAATCGAGTAGAAGGATACGCTCGGGTCACCAATCCATAGCTGATCGAGTAGTGCCAGTCCCGTCTTCTCCGCCAGCTGTGGCAGCACTTGCGAGAAGATAAAGGTCCACATGAAGGCACTGATAATGACACTGATCATATTCGGCATGAAGAAGATGGTGCGAAAAAATCCTTTCGAGCGGGTTCTCGTCTCGATCAATGTTGCCAGCAGCAGTGCAAAAGCATTTTGAAGCACGACCATGAACAGTACATATTTCAGAGTGAACCATAGTGAATTGACGAAATCCGGGTCCTCGCGCAGTGCCTCCGTGAAGTTCTCCAGGCCGATAAAGGAATAATTCTGATTCAGTCCGTTCCAATCCGTGAAGCTGTAGTACATGCCTCCCAGCGTAGGAATGAGCAGAAATAAGGCATAGATTACAAACGCAGGCGCCACGAAAGCGAGCAAGGAGAGTAAACGGCGATAGCTACCTCCAGTCACACAAATCCCTCCTTCTCACGATTAACGGTTCACCTTATTAAAGGATTTCCAAGCTTTGTCCAATGCGCTAATGACGTCATCCTGATTGATCTGTCCCGCATAATAAGACTGCAGTGCCTTTCCGGCCTCATCCTTTACAGCTTGCGGAATCGTAGGATCCTGTACTGACTTGCCTTCCTTCACATAGGCTGTCGCTTCATCCACCCACGGGAAGTTCTTATACGTGTGAATCGTAGCAACTGGATTGAACTTCACGGATTCGAAGAAGGAATTAGACTCTTTGTCATCCAGCATGAAATTCAGGAATTCCTTGGCGAGCTCTTTATTCTTGCTTGCAGATGAGACAGCCAACGATGTCGATGCACTCAGGTTAATCAGCGTTGCGTCCGGATTATCGTTCAGTGGCAGTGGAGCTACGCCAATCTGAAGATCGGGATTGGATTTGAGAATCGTCTCGGCGTACCATGGACCTTGCAGCCACATTGCCGTTTTGCCTGCGGCGAAGGAGGCGGCACCGTCATCGGCGCTAGCTTCAGTAGCCTTCGCTGTTCCATTTGCATTAATCAGATCGAACACATCGAAGATTGCGGTTTTCATTTCGGCAAATGAGCCCTCATCCTTGCCCATCCGATCTACAAAATCAGGATTCTCTGTCTTCACCATCCCACCTACAGCCAACGGCAGTATGAGCTGGGGAACCCAAGCCTCCTTGTACGACAGCTCAAATGGAGTGATGTTGCTAGCCTTCAGCTTCGCAATCACCTCTTTCATTTCGGAGAGGGTCTGCGGTGGAGTTAAGCCTTGTTCCTCGAAAATTTTCTTATTATAGAGATATCCCCATGACAGCGTTTCCAAAGGAAGGGCAATGATCTTCCCATCTACACTGGTTACTGACGGCTTGACATTGTCGAGTAGCTTGGAAGCGAATGGCTGATCTGACAGATCCTCCAGATAGCCTGCTTTATAGAAGGAAGGAGACTCATTCACGGCATGCAGTGCGAAAATATCAGGCCCATCATTGGAAGCCAATCGAGTCTTCAGGATCTGTGCTGCATTATCGGCTGTAGGCATCTCCAACTGAACATCTACATTTACATTGTTCTCAGCCTTCTGCTTGGCGACGAATTTGGCAATATAGCTATCGTACTGCTCCTTGAAACGTGGCTGGGCAACGAACATTTTGAGAGTTACGTTCTTCACACCATCCCCGCCCTGGCTGGATGTATCCGTACTGTCCGTTCCCGTCGAGCCGCACCCTGCGAGTAAGCCTGCTGTCAGAATCGTACACAGCATTCCGGTCCAAAGTTTTCTCATCTTGATGACCTCCCTAAGCTTTTCATTGTGATGTCTCTTGCGTTTTGGTTACGCTTTCATTATAGCCGCTAGGGGATTCCTTGAAATTGGACAGTATTGTTCTCTTGGATTGGATATTATTAATGAGGCTTTATTAATCAGGCTTTATCCATTACGCCTCATCTCGCCAGGAGCTATACCGAAATGCTTCTTGAAGACACGATAAAAGTAAGTCACATCCTCATAACCCACCATTTCTGCTACGGCCTTGATCGGCATATCCTCATCAGCCAGCCATTTGCGAGCCTTATTCATGCGCTGTCGAATAATATAGTCATTCACTGTGCAATCGAATCTCTGCTTGAACATTTTACTCAGGTACTCCTTGCTGACATGGAAAGCTTGTGCAATTCCTTCCAGCGAAATAGTCTTGGCAAAATGCTCATCAATGTAGCCTTGCACCTCATCCAGATTCAGTCTGAATCTCATCCGTCGCTGCTCCTGCAACAGACGTAACGCCTTCAGATAAGCCTTACACAGTTGCCTGTGCACAGCATCCAGCAAAGCTGCTGCCTCCAGCTCGCCCTGAACTTGAAGCTCCGCACCTTCACGTAGCTCGCGGATCTCCGTCTCACATTCCACCTCGTTAGCTTGGCATAGCTCCTCCAGCTCCAGCCTTAGCTCGTAGATGACCTGCTTCAGGGAATCGGGCGTGAGTGCAGTGCTGGCCGCTAATTCATCGTGAAGCTGGCGGAATACAGCAAGCAGCCCCTCCTCGTCCCAGTGCTTGAAGCCCGTGTGGAACAATCGCTTATAAGGAAGCAGCAGTGCCGTCACTCTGGAGTCATAGTTCAATCCCACCGTTCGGACCAGGGTCTGCCGAATGTCCTCTCTGCATTTGTTTAATACATTGTTCAACTCCTGCGGGTCGATCGGCTTCAGCAAATAATCCACAGCACGATGCTTGATCGCTTGTCGTGCATATTCAAAATCATCATAGCCACTAACGACGATCACTTTAGTATCAGCATACCGCTCCCGGATGTGGCCCATGAGCTGAACGCCATCCATGGCTGGCATTCTCATATCTGTAATGACGATATGCGGCCGCATGGCCTCCATTTGTCTCAGTGCCTCCTCTCCATCAGCGGCTTCTCCGACCACTTCCATCTCAAGAGCCTCCCATTGTCCCAGGCTGCGGAACAGCTCCCGGTTCCAACTCTCATCATCGACGATTAATACCTTGATCATCCAGCCACCCCCACAACAAAATGTACAAGCTTGTCATATGCCGAACACGCAGCCTTGCTGAACCAAATGTATCTGTTCCATACCGTTCACACAGCGAACGTAGGTAGATTGTGATTATCCATATGAAGTTCCCTTTCTAGTAGACCAAGAGTCCATATGCTGATGGGCAGGAATATGAACGAATACTGTCGTGCCCTGACCAGCGCTACTCTCCATTGAGATTCCATACTCCTCACCAAAATGCAGCCGAATGCGTGCAGCCACATTATGCAGTCCAATTCGGCTGCCCTGACGCCACAATTGTCCATCCTGCTGCTCAAGGCGCATACGCACCTCATTTAGTCTGTCTGCGCTCATACCAACACCATTATCGCGGATCGCAATCGTAAGCATGCTTGCCTCTTTGTACGCCTTAATTTCCAGCTCCCAGGTGCCTTGCCTAGGCTCTAAGCCATGAAAGAAAGCATTCTCAACCAGTGGCTGCAGGCTAAGCTTGGGAATAGCGGACTTGAGCTCTTCCTCGTCTATGCTTACCGTATAATGCAGCTGATGAGAGAAGCGCTGCTGCTGAATCTTCATATAATTGCCCAAATGCTTGAGCTCCGCGCCGAGATTTGTCAGATCGTCCGGCTCGCGAATCACATATCGGAACATATCACTAAGTGATCTGACAATCTCATAGCTCTCATGCGGCTGCTTGGCAAACAGCATGCTTCCGATCAGCTGTAGCGTATTCTGCAGAAAATGGGGGTTAATCTGGGACTGCAGCGCCTTTAGCTCAGCAGTGTTTTTCTCAAGGCGCATAACGTATTCCTTGCGGACCTGCTCTTTGATCCGACGGGACATCTGATATAATCTCCGTTCCAGCATACCGATCTCATCCGTGCGTGTACTGCCTAGTCCTGTATTGCCATGAATGGGGTCCAAATCCCGCAAGGAACGGGCCAATGTGACAATGGGCGTTGCCGTTCGCCAAGCCAGAAATGCCGCTACTACTACCGCAAGCGTCGCTGCGAGAGTACCTACCAGCAGCCCTGATCGCATGGTTGTCCAGGCGCTCTGGTTAATTACGCTACCAGGAATCAGAGATACGATCCTAAGCCCAGTCGATTCTATTGCGCTGTAGAATACGTAATTCTCCCCCTCCTTCATATATCCATCTTCAGACTCAGTGATAAGACTGCTTGCTAGCCCTAGAGGTATCGAGGCCTCACCGCGTGAGCGATATAATATTTGTCCATCGGCATCGGTAATGAGTACGGTCATTTCATTTTGGCGCCCCAGCAGCTCCAGTGTCTTCTCCACAGCATCCCAGCGAATATCCAGTGAGATTGCCCCCAGCTTCTCCTTGTTCTCGAATCGATTAATGCTGCGAATGAGCTGAAAGCGCCCAGAGTCCTGCGGGTCGGTACGAATGAGTACATCCTTGTGCTGCTCTAGCAAAATGCTGTATATATCCGGAAGCATGGCTGGAGTTCGCATCGAGCTGGTGGAGGCATTCACTACGAATAGATGGCGGGTGTCTCTGGCATAGAGCCTGACGCCAAGCACTTGATTTCCGGCAGAGTAGTACATATTCGTAAGAGAATCAGTAATATTTCGCTGAGCCGCGAATTTTCTGGATAAATCGGCTTCCTCGGAGGCTCTCAGGTAACCATCTAGATAAGGATTGATTAGCATGGAATAGATAAGCTGATTCCAATCTGCGAACTGCTCATCCAGGTAGGAGGCGGTCCATTTCATATTGGACAGGTTCGTTCCGATAATCTCCATTTCCATGGCTCTGCGATTGTTCTCAGCAGCTACAAGCGTCAGGATCGCAATGGGAATAACCGCTACCAGGATCATGGACATCATAAGACGACTTCGTATACTGTGCCGAAAGGGAATGCCTAACTTGCCGCGCCATAACCTCATTACCTCTCACCCCCATCTCAGCTTGCTCGTACTAAGAATTGCTTAATATATGCCTCGTTTTCATGTTAATGAAACAGATATTATTATTTTTATGTGTACGCTTACATTATAACTGTCACTTCTCTTTTTGGCGTTGGAAAATTGAGTGGCCTGCCGTTGGACAATATTAATCTATATCAGGCGAAAATAGAGGATTACAGGAACGTATGAAGCAACTCCGATATTGCACTAAATGATTGACAGAAATAGTTGGCTTTGATACATTTTATTATTGATAATGATTCGCAATATCATTTACACTGGTTGAGACATTACACGCTGCACGCGCTCATTCTGTGTATGAATGCTAGTACTTTGACCAGATCAACTATGAGTATATAGTCGCTGCACGCCAGGAGCCCTCTCGACCCCTATTGAGCTTGTTGTTCTGCGAAAAGGTATTAACTTGTCGGTATTCTTACTTTAGGAGGCTTGTATGAATCACAATCGCTATCTGTTACCGCTATTTATGTTGATTTTTGTCTGTACCATTATGCTGTCCGCTTGCAGCGGTGGCGGTGCGAGCACCACACCTACAGCAACTTCACCTGAAGCTTCACCCACGACAGCGGCCCCTACTGAGGGAGCCACCCGTACCTTCGATACGGCCAAAGGACCTGTCGAGATTCCACAGCACCCGCAGCGCATTGTGACCGATTACTATGCAGGCGAAGTGCTGTCCGTTGGGGGTAACGTCATTGGTGCGGAACCACTCGCCTTCGACAGTCCTTTTATGAAAGACAAGCTCTCAGGAGCCCAGGATGTCGGCGCTCCCATTAACGCGGAGAAGGTCCTTGAGCTCCAGCCAGACCTGATCGTTGTCATGTACGATGAGAGCTATGAGGCTTTGTCCAAAATTGCACCAACGGTACATATTCCATACGGTACTACAAAGAATATTCAAGAAACCGTTGAGCTCTTCGGGGATCTCGTGGGAGAACCGGACAAAGCTAAGGAATTCCTCGCCGAGTTCGATAAGAAGGCTGCTGAGGGACGTGAGCGGATCAAAGGAATCGTGGATGAGAATACAACGGTTGGACTATATGAATTGACTGACAAGGGAGATCTGTGGATATTCAACGATAATGCAGGTCGAGGCGGGCAGACTGTCTATAATGCGCTTGGACTCAAAATGCCGGATAAGATGGCAGGACAGGATCAGACTGTACAGCTCTCCATGGAGGTGCTGCCTGACTATGCTGCAGACTACATGTTCCTGACGTTCTATAATCCTGAAAATAATAGTGATGCGTTGGAAAAATTAAAAGGTTCTCCTGTATGGAAAAACCTTGATGCGGCAAAGAACGGTCGCCTATTCATCAATGATTTTGACACCTTTTATCGCTATGACCCGATTGCCGTCATGGCACAGATCGACTTGTTCGTGGACATGCTGATTGAAGGTAGCAAGCAAGGCAGCTCCAACTAACCTGGTAATTTAACCGTATCAAATGCAAATATAGAGCCACTTCAACGAGGGACTGTCAACGCCATTAAGCTTGTTGTTCTTTGACCTGTCATGCACAGTAGAAGAGCAGCAAGCTTTACGGCTATACTCTAGTGATTTAATATTCTGGTACATATACTCTGGTACTTCCCAGTTTCACTCCCCATTCCCTCCGATTCACACCTTGCTGGCAGCTGGAAAAAATTAATTCCCCACTAGGCGGAATCATCTATTTCTGAGATCATTCAGCCCATCAGAGCACTAAAATTTCAAAAAAATATTTTTTCTGAAATGAGGCTGCTGTCCTCCTGTTCTGATTAAGCGAATGGCCGTCTTGTCCTAAGCATACACCTCAGGCTAACAAACCCTTAACCAGCTTGAAATTAAACGTTTTCTCCAATTATTGAATTGGGGCATAAATAGCAGCTTTTAACGCCACAAAAACATCTTGAAAAATGTAAAAAAACAATCTATTGTAAGCGCTTAATACATGCGTTATATTCCCTGACAAACTTGAACCATCTGGAAGGCTATGTTACGGTTTTTATAGCAAACAGCGATGATTCCACTCCATTCACTTCCAGAAAAGCTCGACTTGGAGCTTATGAGAGGTGAAACGTGTGAGATTTGCTAACTAACTGCTTGAAGAGGAGATGGTTGAACTTGATCAGAGGAATGATCTTTGATTTTGACGGAACGATTATCGATACGGAGACAGCTTGGTACACCGCTTTTCGTGAGGCTTACCAGGAGCACGGAGTTGATCTTACCCTGGAGCAGTATTCTACCTGCATCGGCACAAGCCTGAACAGCTTCAACCCTTACGAGTATCTGATGACTGACCTGAATTTGCCCATTGATAAGGACGAATTCCGCACACTCGTACAGGCAAGACACGCTGAGCTGATGGAGCTGGAGCAGATCAGACCTGGCATCCAGCATTATCTGGATTCTGCGAAGGAAGCTGGATTGCGTCTTGGATTGGCAACGAGCTCATCTACAGCATGGGTCGAGAAGCATTTGGACCATCTTGGTATTAAGCACTACTTCGAATGCATACGTACCGCCGATCATGTCGCGAATGTGAAGCCTGACCCTGAGCTGTACGAACAGACCCTTGCTTGCCTTGAGCTGACACCTAGCGAGACCGTAGCAATCGAGGATTCGCCGAACGGATCGCGAGCCGCGGCTGCAGCTGGTATGCATTGCGTAGTCATCCCTAACGAAATTACAAACTTCCTTGAATTCGACACTCCGCATTACAAGACAGACAGCTTAAGCTCCCTCGATTTCGAGCATGTCATTTCCCGTGCATTTGCGAATAGCTCCAACATACTCGCTTAATACTTCACGCGACTTTCGCGCGACAGACACTATTTCCATACAGCCTGCGGTGGAGCAGGACTCGGAAACAGTGGAGACGCTATTCGAGCATATCCTGTTCCTCACGCCTGGCAGGCTAGCATTAGCAAGCTGAAGGAGGAACTCTATCAATGAAAACAGTTCACTTTGGAGCGGGAAATATCGGCAGGGGACTCATAGCCCCCACGCTGACCCAATCCGGTTTTGATGTATGTTTTGTCGCACGTAATCAAAAGCAGGTCTCTCAGCTACAGCAACGCGGTAAATACAGGGTCACACTCGCGAATGACGACCGTGATAGCTTCATGGTCCATAATGTGACGGCTATCAGCATTAGCCACACGCAAGAAGTGGCACAGGCCATAGCTGAGGCTGATATCATCACGACCGCAGTGGGTATGTCTGCCCTCAAGGATATTGCAGAGTCGATAGCCAAAGGGCTAGAGTTCAGATTGAAGCATCGCCGTGACGACGTACCTGTACAGATTATTGCCTGCGAGAATGGTCTCAAGGCGAGCGATCAGTTGAAGCAATATATTCTGCGTCATCTAAGACCAGCTTCAGCTGAGCAGCTGAAGTCCCTCATGGCGTACCCAAATGCGTTAATTGACCGAATCGTTCCTGTTCAGAAGCATGCAGATCCGCTACAAATTATGGTAGAACCCTTCAGTGAATGGGTCATTCATGATATTGATGCCATTCAAGGCTTACCGCGAATTGAAGGCGTACGATATGTGAAGACACTGGACCCCTATCTGGAACGGAAGCTCTTCACCGTCAATACAGGCCATTGCTGTGCAGCTTACTTCGCTTATCTGGAAGGCTGTACTACCATTCAGGAAGCGATGGGCAATCCATCCATCCGTGAGCGGGTACGTGCTGTACTTCAGGAGACTGGAGCGCTGCTAGTGAGCAAGCATCATTTTGACCCGGAGATTCACGAGCGTTACATCCTTAAAATTCTACGGCGCTTCTCTAACGCCAACTTCACGGATAAAATCGAGCGAATCGGTAGATCACCATTGCGGAAGCTCTCTCCCCATGAGCGCCTGCTCAGGCCCGCACTCGATGCCCATGCCTTGGGACTTCCTACCGACGCGATCGTCTCTGCTATAGCCTCAGCCCTCATGTTCGACACTGCGGAGGACCAGGAGGCTGTACGAATCCAGGAGCATATCCGTGCACAAGGCATCAAGTCCACAGTATCTGAGCTGCTAGGTCTTCCCAGCAACCATCCGCTGCATCCAGATATCTGCAAAGCATACCAGCGGCTATGCATGAAATATCCACATATGGCTCGTACCGGCTTTGAAGCAATGATCAGTGCATGGCTTCCCCCTGCCGTATCGGGCAAGTAACCTGGCCATACACCACGCTTGGTTGCCATGAATGAATCAACGACTAACATCTAAGAGCTTAAGCTGTGCTTGAGACTATATTGAACTGATAAGACAATCAGCCCTTTCGTGTTCCCCGCAAGGAATTCGAAAGGGCTGATTATGTTATTTCAATATGAACGAATGAGTCCGTACCGATATCATTTATCAGTCTAGTTATTCAACTTGGAGCTCATCTGGTAGGTGTCATCTGCAAATTCGGCGAATGTACCTCACCTTATTTTGCCTTTCAGATTGTTTGTTTACTTCGAGCTATTGTAGCTTGCCAGCAGCTCTTTGACCTTGGCTGGATCTGCCTTCAGCTCATTGCCTGTCTCTACAAGTGGGCTCAGTGTGGATACAGCCTTCAGCTTGTTGCCTTCGTAGAATTGCTGAATCTCATCCTGATTGATGGAGTACAGCACAGCTTTTCTCAGATCCTCACTGTCCGATACAGCTCTGCCTTTAGTGTTGAATAGCAGATAAGCTACAGCGTTGCTCGGGATGGTGTTCAGCACCAGCTTGCTGTCTCCTTTAACGACATTGTACTTCGTCTCAGGAACATTATAGTAGTAGTAGATTTCACCGCTGCGGAGAGCTGACAGAGCACTGTCTGCATCGGCAATGAAGCGCAGCGAGATGGAAGAAATCTTAGGCTCATTCTCAGTTCCCTTCATGTAGCCAGGGTTCTTCTGGAACACAGCTTCGTAATCGTTCTTGAAGGTCAAGATGTACGGCCCGCTTGCATACAGTGTGTTATTGTATTTGTCACCTTCGGTCACGGTGTTCTGATCTCCATAAGGGATATCCTTATTGACATCGAAGGAAGCCACGTCATACGTGTTGATGCTCTCTACCTGCTTCTTGGATACAATACCAGCAGATTGGTGACCGAGATAGTTCAGCACCTGTGGAAATGGCTCTGTAGTAGTCAGCTTCACGACCTGGTATTTACCCTCAGCATTGTTGGCTTGCTTTTTATCCGCTACGAGCTGTGTAATACGACTATCCAAGCCCTTCTCCAGAGCTTCACGCACGCTGCCGCCATCATTGCTCTTCACAGCATCCAGCGCTGCTACATCGGTTACTACCTCTACATCCTTAATGTGCTCATGCAGTGAGAACGTACGGTGATCCGGTACAGAATCCTTGTTCTTCGCTCTGTTCAGAGAGAATACTACATCATCTGCACCGACACGCTCGCCGGTATCTACAGCTTTCTTATCTGTCACTTTGGCAAAGTTAATATCATCGCGCAAAATGAAGTAATATTCGGAGTTCCCATCAGCAATCGTAAAATTACGGGACAACGAACCATCGGAAGTAATCTTGTCGTCATCTGTCAGGTTGATCAGACGAACGTACATGTTCGTGTTAATCGTATTAATGGAGCCATCATTCCCTTTGATCGGGTCCAAAGAAGTCAATGTGGACGCGGTCTGGGTAATAACGAGCGGGTCCTTGGTATTCTTGCTGCTATCGGCAAAGGTGATATGCTCCCAAGCCAGTGCACGGGATTTAGACAAATGCACCGATTCCGGCTGC
This sequence comes from Paenibacillus massiliensis 2301065 = DSM 16942, assembly GCF_000377505.1. Taxonomy (GTDB): domain Bacteria; phylum Bacillota; class Bacilli; order Paenibacillales; family Paenibacillaceae; genus Paenibacillus; species Paenibacillus massiliensis. Next base: position 301,819 of record NZ_KB898188.1, read on the forward strand.
AGGATATCCTTGTTGATCGCTTGGCTCTTCAACGAAATGTACAATGGAGCTATGTAAGCCTTGTCGAACACCAGGCGCTGCTCAAGCTTCTTATAAGTCTCTGTATATTGCTCTGGTGTCTGCGTGGAAGCTTCATCAACCAATGCATCAACGTCCGAATCTGCCAAAATGCTGTAATCGCCGCCTGTCTTGAACAGGGAACGAACCGCATAATCCGGGTTACCCGTTACCGTCGTCCAGCTGGACAGCGCAATATCATAGTTACCAGCGTCCTTCTGGGCTGTGAAGCCGCCGTAGTCTGGCTGCAGATTCAGCTTCACATTGAAGCCGTTCTTGGTCAACTGATCACGGATAATATTTACATCAGATTCACTGGCCGTCTGTGCCAGCAATTCAATCTCTACACCATTTGTATTAGTAGCAGTCTCTTCCGCCTGGGACTCGGTGTTACCTGCAACCTCTGATTTGGTAGCTACGCTGCAACCGCTAAGTACTATAGCGAATACGAGTAGTAGCGATATTACATGTCTCAACTTCATGGTTGAACTCCCCCTATGTGTGTGTTCCTGTTTTTTATATTACCATTATCCCTATCATTTTGCTAGGTATAATTTCATTGACAAGCGGCAGTACTTTATGCAGCCCTCTTGAAGGCCGAATATTGCACGCTACCGCTAACTGAACTCCCTCTTGTACTACCCTTTTCCAAACAGGCGTTTACTTCAACATGGCTTGATCCAATCACCTTCACATACGATACCTAAGCGGTCAGAACAACCCACCGATGGCTGTGATGCACGGTTTGCTCGAATTTCACATTCAACTGTCTACGAGGACTGCTCCATACGTGGGTCAAGCGCATCACGCAGACCATCCCCGAGGAAGTTGAATGACAGTACAAGCGCAATAATCGCAAGCCCTGGATAGATCGCCAGGTAGGAATGACTCTCCAGATACGTACTACCCAGCTTCAGAATGTTCCCCCATTCGGGAATATGCGGTTCTACGCCAAGACCCAGGTAGCTCAGACTGCTCGTGGCAATGACAGCACTACCGATGGTCAACGTTGATTTGACGATCATTGGAGCCATGGAATTCGGAACGATATGCTTGAAAATAATCTTCAAATGTCCTGAGCCAAAAGCCCGGGCAGCATCGACGAACTCAAATGTAGATACCTGGAGCACATTAGCTCTCATAGTCCGAGCATAAGTAGGGATGGCTCCCACACTCAAGGCCACAATCAGGTTCACCGTATTCGCACCGAAGGCTGCGATAATAGCAATTGCCAGCAGAATGCCCGGCACCGCATACAGAATATCCAATGCACGCATGATGATATGGTCTGTGTAGCGTCCAAAATAGCCAGAAACGGCACCAAGTATACCACCGAGCAACAGCGGTATGAGTGTCGAGATCACACCGACGATCAGTGAGATGCGCGCACCGAAGATAATACGAGAGAACAGACAGCGCCCGAAATTATCGGTACCCAGTGGATAAGCCAGGGACGGCTGCTGCAGGATCGCACTGTAATTATTTTCGATCGCCATGCCGTAATCAAAGGTGAAGAAGCTGCCTATCGAGATGTTGAACAGAAAAATAACGAAAAATGCGCCAAGCATCGAAGTGGTATTTCCCGTTAGATGCTCACTGATCCGCTCCCAGCTCCCTACTGTATGACTGGCCTGTCTACGAATTCTGGAGATTAACGACAGCCCCAGTACAAGAGCAAAGAGGTTGCCTGTTACAGCTGTTGCCATCAAGGGAATCGCCAGCCACAGCATCCAGCCCGGGATATGATCCCTCTTAACTGCGAGGGCAATCAGTAGCACTGCTACAAGATAGAACACTGCCACGATGATCAGAGCCAGCATGCCTGTTATGAAGGTATCCGCTACGTAGGGCTTGAACACATTCAGCCCGGATACGGCAATGACAGCCAGCTGCGTGAGCAGCATGTAGATCCCTATCGTGTACTCTGGCACTCGTTCCTTCTTAATCAATTGACAGGCGGCGAGAAAGATAAATATATTGCCTGTAAGCAAGCTCAGCAATTGCACGTACCCCAGCAAGCGTAGTCTTGAAGAGATACGCCCCTCACGAAGCAGGCTTCTGCGGAGCAGAAGCGTAAGACCTGCCTGTAGGAGCGTGAACACACCATATACGATGCCAGCAATGAGAACAAAGGGACGCAGCTGTCCATCTGCAAAATCATAACTGCCTAACAACCAGATCACGGTCACAACGAGCGAGCATATCCCTGCCAGACTGGCTTGCTGATACTCTGATGAGGATTGGAGTGCGATGGCTGCTCTGTGCTTGGAAATGTGGAGCATATCAGCCAATGAAGTCACCTGCTTTATCAATATTGTTTCATCCGGGAACGAATTCGCGGATCGAAGAAGGCATAAGAAATGTCAATGATTGCATTAATAATGGAAATCGTAATGGCTATATATACGACACCGCCCATAATACCCGGAATATCGGGTATGAACTGCTTATCCACAATATAGCTGCCCAAGCCGCTAATGTTGAATACCTTCTCCGTCACGGCCGCCCCGCCCATCATGGCTCCGAATTGCAGGCCGATCACCGTGATGATTGGGATAATCGCGTTGCGAACTCCATGACGCCAGATGACCTGTCGTTCCGTAAGTCCTTTGGCTTTGGCTGTCAGCATGTAGTCCTCGTGAATGACCTCCAGCGTCGACGATCGGGTCATCCTTGCTACGGCTGCTGTCAGCCCTGTACCCAGCACGGCTATCGGCATAATCATGGATAGCCAGTTCTGCGGATTATAGGTCGGCGGCAGCCACTGGAGCTTAATGGAGAAGTTCAGAATGAAGATCAACCCCTGCCAGAAGTTAGGAATCGACAGACCAATCAATGCTATCAGCATAAAGGAATAATCCAGCAGCGTATTCGGTCTCGTCGCCGACAAAATCCCGATCGGCAAGGCGATTACAACGGCCAGCACTAACGATAGCACTGACAATACGAGCGTCACCGGGAATTTGCGAGCAATTGCTGAGGCAATCTCTTCATTACCGGCGAAGGATTTACCAAGGTCAAACATGGCAATACCACGCAGATAGTTCCATAGCTGTACCCAATAAGGCTGATCAAGTCCATACACCGCATTAAAATTAGCGATCTGCTCTGGCGTCGCCGTCACACCCAAAATATTCGCCGCCGGGTTGAACGGGGATAGGTACAGGATCGTAAATACGAGCACAGATACACCGAAGATAACGAATAATGTCATGAATAGCCGCTCTAGCATGTATTTCAGATAAGGATTGCTATACATAAAAAGAAGGCCATACATCAGCAGGCCTGGCAGGAAAGACAAAATACAGAACAATGGACGTGTCAGCAGCGACTGAAACGTAGCCGCATAAGTCGGCTTCTCCTCGCCCTGCTCCTCCATCCTTCGGGTAGCCTGCTCCCGGACCAATGCCTCGATTCGTTCATCAGCCAGCTGTGCTGCCTCCTTGGCGAGCACCTCCTCATCTATAGTCCGCTGAAAGAACTGCTCCTTCAATTGCAGCTGCTCCTTGAATTCAGCAAGCAGCCGATCACGGGTACCTGCCTCCAGTAGCTCACGCCTTATCTCCTGCTCAACTGCAAAGAAGGGATGATTCCTTTTTCGTCCCAGATGCACGATGCCAGCATACAGATGAACCGGAGCACCAAGTAAGAATACGGCTCCTTTATACAACGGGCTATGCAGCATTTTTCCAAAAGCTTCACTTATATTACGACCTAGTAAACTGTGTTGGACAGCTCCCGATAATTCCATAGAACGACAAATCCTCTCCAAAATTGCTTGAAAGTCCAATCATAGCAGAACTCAAATTGACAATTCCGAGTATATTAGTATACTTAATTATTAGTCCATATTGTGGTGAAGTCAAGCATAAAATTTCCCAAGTTCATATAATTCGACATGGTGCAGGTGAGTGAGATGACCCCGTTATTAGAAGTGAACAATTTAAGTATATCTTTCCAGACAAGAGGCGATGAATTCGAGGCTGTGCGTAACGTCAGCTTCACGTTGAACAAAGGAGAAACGCTCGGCATCGTCGGCGAATCCGGTAGTGGAAAAAGTGTAACTGCACGCTCGATCATGCGTCTGCTTCCTTCACCTCCCTCCTACCTGAAGAACGGAGAAATTCTTTTTAACAGTCAAAATCTGGCGGAGCTGACCCAGCCAGAAATGGAGCGAATCCGTGGCAAGGAGATCGGTATGATCTTCCAGGACCCGATGACCTCGCTGAACCCGACGATGAGAATCGGGCAGCAAATTATGGAGAGCCTCCAAAAGCATCAAAAGCTATCCCATCAGGAGGCACGGGCACAAGCTCTGCAAATGCTGCAATCTGTAGGCATACGCGATAGTGAAGTACGATTCAATCAATATCCACATGAATTCTCCGGCGGGATGCGACAGCGAGTGATGATTGCGATCGCGCTGGCCTGTCGTCCTTCCCTGCTCATTGCTGATGAGCCGACGACCGCACTCGATGTGACAATTCAGGCGCAGATTCTGAATCTGATGAAGCATATGCAGCAGCAGTTCGGTACAGCCATCATTCTGATTACCCATGATCTGGGTGTCGTCGCAGGCGTGTGCGACCGCGTTGCTGTTATGAAACAAGGGGAGATTGTCGAGACAGGCACGACAACTGAGATCTTCGCGAATCCGCGTCACCCTTATACACAGAAGCTGCTGAACGCGTTGCCCCGGCTGGACGAGCCCAAGAAGCCCAAGCCTGCATCCACAGTGATTTCCCGGGATGAGCGTCCACTGCTGGAGGTGAAGTCCCTCAAGCAGCATTTCAATCTGGGCAAAGGCAAGGTGCTCCGCGCGGTTGATGACATCAGTTTTCATATTCAGCGCGGTGAGACACTTGGGGTCGTAGGAGAATCCGGCAGTGGCAAGTCTACGACGGGACGTTCGATCCTGCGCCTGCATGAGCCGACAGGCGGAGATATCCTGTACCAGGGGATGGCGATTAATCGCTTCTCACGAAAGGATATGAAGGCGATGCGCCGGCATATGCAGATGATCTTCCAGGACCCCTATGCTTCGCTGAATCCACGATTGAATGTGCTGGATATTATCGGAGAATCAATGGATGTGCAGGGTCTGTCCGGCAGCAAGCAGGAACGGCGCAAGCGGGTAGAGGAGCTATTGGATATGGTCGGCCTTGAGCCCCGGCATGCCCTGCGTTATCCACATGAATTCTCGGGCGGTCAACGCCAGCGGATCGGAATTGCAAGAGCGTTGGCAGTAGAGCCGCAGTTCATTGTCTGCGATGAGCCGCTATCCGCACTTGACGTCTCCATTCAGTCTCAGATCGTCAAGCTGATGGAGGAGCTGCAGCAGCGCCTCGGCCTGACCTATCTGTTCATTGCTCATGATTTGTCCATGGTCAAGCACATCAGCGATCGGGTCGCTGTCATGTACATGGGCAAAATTGTAGAGCTGGCAGAGAGTGAAGAGCTGTACACCAATCCACAGCATGAGTATACGAAGTCATTACTGGCCGCTGTACCGATTCCTGATCCTGTCAGAGAAGCTGCCAAGAAGCGTCTGGCACCAGAAGAAGCACGCACGCCTGACAACTACCAACTGGATCGTTCAGAGCTGGTGGAGGTATCCAAGGGCCACTGGGTAGCTATTCCGCAATAAAAGTACAGTTTACTGATGACTTTCATGAGCGCTACAGGGATAACGAACCACGATAACGAACCCTATGAAAGGCTGTGAAAAAGTATAGCATGACGGTAATATCTTCAATTCCTTGCAAACAAATTTAATGATATGTATAAATAATTATATGAATTTAAAATATTCAAATTTTCGTAACTTTCCAGTGATCTCAAGGCACTTTCTATAGGATATATTATAAAAAAATAACATTCTCGTCGTATATGATCCCACCAAATCATGTACGGTCATTTTACATATCCTCTCTCAAGTGCATTGCATTTCAGGAAGGGTGTAAGATGCTGAAAGGGGCTGCCTGAATTGACTGGTCGTGCACTACCGATTCTTCGTGTTGTAGGTATTTTTGAAGCTATATCCTATCTGCTGCTTGTATTTATTGCTATGCCGCTCAAATATGGATTGGATCTGCCGCAAATGGTCAGCTGGACGGGGATGATCCACGGTATTCTATTCGTGATGTACCTTGCAGCCATCTTGTTCGCACTGGTCGTACGCAAAATTACACTGTGGCAATCCTTTCTGGGTGTGCTCGCATCCCTGCTGCCCTTTGGTCCATTTGTATACGATCGCAAGCTTCACCGGGATCACAATCAGGCAAGCACCAAGCAGGCCGAAGCCCATTAATATTACGCTGAAGCAGTAAACCCAGAGCAATGAACTTTAGAGCAATAGAAATGAACTTTAGAACAATAGCAATAGCGGAATTAAGTAAAAGAGCACCTCGATGGACGAATGAATTCATTCGCGCATTGAGGTGCTCTTTTCATTTAGAGTGTTGAGTACATAAAGGAAATTATAGACTGATTAATTATAGTTAATAATTTCTTTTTAAAACTGGCTTGATAATTATTTTATATCATATTACCTTATCCTGGAAAGGAGGGGGATTATACAATGAAAATTACCATTGAGGAATTAACTGAATCAAGAATTGCCTATTTCCGAAGCGTTGGAACGTATGGTGGAGAGCAAAACAAAGAATTAATGGAATCTTTCAAGCATTGGGCACAGTTGAATGGTGTATTGAACCAAGCTGCGATTCTAGGCATACCACAGGATAACCCTAAGGTTACTCCTAAAGAGGAATGTCGGTATGATGTTTGTGTGGTTGTAGATAAAGACTTTAATGTGGAACAACCGGCACAGGCTGGTAATCTTCCTGGAGGAAAATACGCTGTGTTCTTGCTTGACCATTCTAAGGAAGCCATCAGTCAATTTTGGGACAGCATTTTTTATGAAATCAAGGAAAATAATCTATCCATCAGAGAACAGCCCATTATTGAAAGATATACTCTACAAAGGATTGATAATCACCTGTGCGAGATTTTAGTTCCTATTCAATAAAACTGACTTGAATATCATCTTTTTTATTGAAGGAAGAATGTACAAGGCCATTGGATTTCTATAAAAAAGGTAGCGCGAACAGGTTAGAGGCCGAGGTTGTTGCTCACCTGTTCGCTATTTTGTACAACGGTATTTATAGTTTTGCTACTCGTTCGAGACTTTGCTTTGCCAGCCCCATTAAAGCACCCTAAATAACTCGACTATCCCTTGTTACATGCATCGCATTCATAGGTTATACGCATTGCATTCATACTCCAGGACTTGGCTGCAGACCGATCAGCCTGCAATCAGACCCATATAAAGGAATTCGGAAGGCTTGGCAGGATTGGACGCAAGCCCTACAGTATCGCCTGCCCGAGGAATCTGGAGCTTGGATACCAAGGTCTCCATCGTCTTGTTATAGCAACTGCCGCCTGTCTCCGTCACACTGAGCTCCAGAATGACCACCGGATCAAAGTTAATCAGCTTACCAGTATCTGTAACACGTAACACCTTCGCAGTAGCGGCTAGCGGCAGGCCACCATGAGCAGCAAGCTGAGCATCCTTGGCTGAATTAAGGCCTTGATTGATCGCATCCCGATGCTCCTTCGATACGAAGCCCTTCATCATTAGCCCTGTTAATCCTGTATTCATGACACGGTCGGCATGCTGCAGAGCATCTTCATTCTTTTTCTTTTTCCCGAACCATCCTAGCATGGCTGCACCTCTTTTCATTAGTTATAGCGTTTAGCTATGTTTCTGGCTTAATTCAAGTATAAACACCCGCGCAGCCTCACCACAATACATCTCGGGACATCCAATAAAACAGCAAAAATCCCTGCTTCACAGGGATCTTCGAGTTCGATATTTGGAAAAATAACGATATAAGCGCAATAAAAGTGTCACTTCCGGGATCTATACACCCCTATTAGGAGTAGAGTTTTGTGACTTCGTACAATTGATTCGTGCGATTGGTAAGTCTAGTCCATGCTTCCAGGCGCGCTGTGTCTTCTAAGCAAATACACCAGCTTGCGATAGTAGGTAGCGGCTTCCTTATATTTTCGCCCCTCCTCAGATATGGTCGCAAGCGCTTCATAGAGCTGCTCCAGTCGAAGCTCCTGCTGCGTCTCTTCATAGTATTCCAGACACGCAAGGGCCTGTTCCATGAACTGTTCATTGGCTCCGTGAGATAGAGCTAATTGACTCTGATAAAACAGCAGCGTCATGTGCTGATCTCGGCTCAACGGCAGCTGTCCCAGCTCCTCCACCTCGGCAGACAATGTAGGCCAATGCTTGCGGGCTAATGCCAGCTCACAACGGTAGATCGTAAGCGTGGGTCTAAGAAGCTGCCTCGTCTCCTCTGGCTCCTTCTCCACCATTGACTGCAGCCGAGTAATATCCTCTAGCGCCTTGTCATATTTTCCTGCCATAGTCTCCATAATAATGCGGTTGTTCATGATCGAGAGCATCACTTCACCAGCATTAGGAGCATAGACCAGATGAGCCTCTGCCATACTCAAGGCAGACAAAGCTTCCTTCAGCCAGCCTACAGCATAGCAATATCCACTATAGGCTACATACAGACCTGACAGTCTGTGGAATAAGCGGTCATCGTATACCCGTCGCAGCGTTTCATCGAACACACGCTTGGCCTGCTCAAATTGCTTGAGGGATACATATGCTTCCATTTTCATATTTTGTGTAGTCAGCCATATCTCTGTCCCTGGCTCCACCTTGCTCAATAGCTTCTCTACATGGTGCAATACATCATGATAATAACCTTTCGAACGATAATGCTGTATTTTATAGAACAATAATGCTTTCTGGAGCGGTCCTGGCACGCTTACTTCATCCGGGCGACCATACTTATCAAGGTAAAAGTTCAGATACGAGCTATGTATATATTCATAGGCTGCCAGATCATTTAATTGCTGATAGTAGACAGCCTTCATAAGGGCCGTGGTCAGCTCGATCGTCAGGGCAGGGGCTCGATCCGGCAGCTCGTGCACGTAGCTCTCTGGCACGAAGGAGGCTGTCTGGGATAGCTGTTGGAAGATGTCTTCCGCCTGGACCAGGACGGATTCGTCGGCTCGTGCTGCCTCTGTCAGATGATCCATTGGCACATTCAGCCTTGGAGCCAGCTGCTCCGCCAAATCCTCTGGTAGTGGATAGCGATCCGCCAAAATATTAGCAAAATGCGCCTGTGTAACCAGCCCGTCCACCAGTTCCTTGCGGGTAATCCCTCTTCGTTTGCATAAGTATTCTACTCGTTCCTTCAGCATGTGTGTCTGTCTCCTCCTCCTGACAAGCCTAATCAAGCGCTTCGCTGCTTGGGTGTTCTTGCTTCGCCATTGACATCTCACTGTGGTATTCTCCGCTTTATTATAAATCGCTCAGGCTCACTTTTCATGTCACATCCTAAAAAAAGCTGCCCCCAGCAGCCAGCATTGGCCGTGAGAACAGCTTCTTCATGAACTCGATGGATAGGTCTCATATCTCCCACCCAGCGGGTCGGAGTAACAGCATTAGCCCTTCAGCGTGTAGAAGGCTTCTAGCTGATTCACAATCTCAGCCTTGTCGTTATCTACTACAACCTGATATTGAGGCAGGGAGGACAAGCGAGCAATCGGCTCTGGGAATTGCTGCTCAATTCCCGTTAGTTCGATGGCTTCGTTGAACTTGGCAGGATGAGCCGTAGCAAAGGTGATCGTGACCTCGCCTGGCTCCTGATTCGCCTCATACGCAGCAATACCACAGGCCGTATGTGGGTCCAACAGGTAGTCATACTCGGATTGGTACGACTTGATGATCTCCAGGCATTGCTCATTGCTGGTACCATAAGCTGCAAAATCAGCCTGGACCTTCGCAAGATCCTCAGGACGGATGACGATAGCCCCCTGCTCCTTCAGTTGTGCCATATAGTGAGATACCTGTGCAGCATCCTCATCCAGCAAATAATACAGATAGCGCTCAAAGTTGCTGGCCACCTGAATATCCATAGAAGGACTATATGTGCTCTTGAAGCCACCCGGACGATATTCGCCAGTCTTCACGAAGCGCTCCAGAATGTTATTCTCATTCGTGGCAATGATCAGCTTGTTCACCGGCAGACCCATCTTCTTGGCCAGGAAGCCAGAGAAGATATTGCCAAAGTTGCCAGAAGGCACACTGATGTTCACCTTAGAAGACGGACCGCTCTGCTCAATGTGCAGATAAGCGTAGAAATAATACACCGTCTGTGCCAGAATGCGTACAAAATTAATGGAATTAATAGCCCGCAGATGGTACTGACTCTTGAAATCAAGGTCAGCGAACAGCTCCTTGATTACGCCCTGGCAGTCGTCAAAGTTGCCCTTAACCGACAGATTCAATACATTCTCGTCCTGTACTGTCGTCATCTGCAGCTCCTGCACCTTACTTACCTTCTGATGCGGATGCAGGATACAGATCTTGATGCCTTCTTTACCACGTACACCCTGAATGGCTGCAGCTCCGGTATCCCCGGAGGTTGCACCCAGAATGTGAATGATCTGCCCCTGCTTCTTGGACACGTAGGAGTAGAACTCACCCATGAACTGTAGTGCTACATCCTTGAATGCGAAGGTAGGGCCGTGGAACAGCTCCAGAATATACAAAGAGTCGTGCACCTTATGCACCGGAGTCACCTCTGGTGTACGGAAGCTGGAATAGCTGCGACGCACCAGCTCTCTGAGGTCCTCACGCGGAATCTCATCATTGATGTACAAAGCGAAAATTTCCAGGAATAGCTCCTCATAGCTCAGCGTCTTCCATTGTTCCAACGTGGCGGCGCTTACCGTCGGAATCTGTGCTGGTAGCATAAGGCCGCCATCATCCGCCAAGCCCATCAGTACTGTCTCAATAAAGCCTTTACCTGTTACCTGTCCTCTTGTGCTTATATATTCCATGAACAATGCATCCCCCATTGCTGATTAGATCTCTGCTGGTATGACCAGTGAAGTCAACGTTACTCTACATACTTTCTGATATTATAGAATAAGAAAGTCCACAGCACAAGAACTATATTCCTCCATGGAGAGACAAATTCACATGGTATGCTCGGATGCTCTCTTCAAATTTTACCAATGAACACGGGGGGGGAAAGCCGGAAGCAGTATCACCGCCTTAGCACTTTCCGAGTCCCAGACTTTGCAAAAAATCTCTGAACCGCAGCCTGCGACTCTGAGATTCATCTTGTTCAGGAGACCATGCCTATCATTACTTCATTGCTATTTCACCAGCTGCTGATGGAACATGGTCAGCATCGTACGCAGCTCTGAGATAGCCACCTGTCCTGGAGCAGAGGCTTGCTTGGCTGCGCCAAAGGTGACCGCCGAGCCAAATAGCTCACCAGATAACCGGCTGATCACCCCGTTTGCCGCCATCGACATCGTAATGATCGGACGATCCGCGTACTGCTCCTTCATCGTGTTGGTAGCATCCAGCAGAGTAATCACATCCGCTGTGGAGGTTGGCATGACGGCGATCTTGGGCAGATCAGCACCAAGCTCCTGCATTTTCCGCAGGCGCCCTACCAGTTCATCCTTGGCTGGGGTCTTGTTAAAATCATGATTGGACATGATCACATGCACCTGATGTGCATGCGCCGTATCTACCAACAGTTGGACATCCTGCTCCGCACGGAACAGCTCGACATCGATCAGATCCGCTTGACCGGATTGTGCAATCGCCTGATTCAGCTCTACATAATAGGAAGAGCTTACCTCCTTCTCCCCACCCTCCTTCGCGCTGCGAAAGGTGAACACGAGTGGGGTGTCTGGCAACAGGGCTCGAATAATCGCCAAGGCTTCTCTGACACGATCTATGTCCTCTACCTGCTCATAGAAATCCACCCGCCACTCGACAAGGTCGGGACTCAGAAGCCGCAGCTCCGCTGCTTCCTCCTTCAGTCGCTCCAGATTAGCGCCTACCATGGAGACACAGATTTTCGGGATGCCCGTGCCAATGGTTATGCCCTTGATGGTTAGTGTGTTTGCCAAAATGACCTACTCCTTCTTCCTGATGTGGATATGGATATGGTATTACGTACTCTCAGTTGCCTGCTGCTCCTGACTAATAATTTTGGAAGAGCCATACAGCTTCAGAATTGCCTGGGCGCGCTCAGCAATGGTATCTATTAAATGCTCTGGCTGTAGCAGCTTCATCCGATCACCAAAGCCCATGACGTATTCCACAATCTCCTCTTCATCATTGAAATGAAGACTCACACGAGTCCAGGAATTCTCGTCTGCTAACTCCTCCCCACCACGCTCTTCATGAAGATGTATATGCTTGACGAATTTCCCTGTAAAGGTAAGACGCCCCAGAATAGAACGATGTGCCAGCACGTCGGCCTCATAGACAGGAATGCCCTGTACGAACTCATTCTTGCTCTGGTGCCAGTATGCACGCAAGGAAAATTCTGCTGGACGAACGATGGCATCAGAGGTGATCTGAACAGACAACATTCGCGATAATCTATAGCTGCGCAGTTGATCTGTCCCGGAGCTTGCTACCAAATACCATGTATTCCCCTTGGCGACCAGCCCGAGTGGAGCCACGCTACGCTGGATACGACTGCCGTCGGCTTTCTCGTATTCTATTTGTAGCTGAAGCTCCTGCCATACTGCCTCATACACAAGTGCGAACCGCTCAGCCTGCTCCTTACTCTCCACAGCAGGTGCCCAGGTGCCTGTGTCGATATAGATTTTGTCCAGAAACTGCTCGGCCTCACGCTTCATCGGTGAAGGAAGGGCATGCAGCAGCTTGGCACGGACTTCATCCTCCCGAGCAGGTAATCCTAGTTGTCTCATAATTGTATCGGAAGGAACGATGAACAAGGACTTGATCTCATGCAGCCTCATCATTCCTAATCGACTGCGGAAATCCTCCATCAGCCGCCAGCCTCCATCCGGCCCGCGCTCCGAATAGACGGGTAGACCCGCCACGCTTAACGCCTCCAGATCACGTATGACTGTACGACTGGATACCTCCAGACGCTCTGCCAGTTCACGGGTCGTCAGCTTGCCGTGAGTCTGTAGCAGTAGAAGCAACGCAAGCAGCCGATCGGCTCTCATAAGCTCCCTCCTTGGTGATTCGTATTATATATGACAATAGATGACATCATTATAGTGTAAAGTGAACGGTAAGACAACGAAAGGAGCTGGAACACATGCAACCATTACAAGGAAAAGTAGCTTTAGTAGCCGGAGGTACTCGTGGTGCCGGAAGAGGCATAGCCGTCGAGCTAGGTGCAGCCGGAGCCACGGTATACGTCACTGGCCGCACGACGCGTACGCAGATTTCAGAATACAATCGGCCCGAGACCATCGAGGACACGGCAGAGCTGGTGAATGAGGCTGGAGGGATTGGCATCCCCGTGCAGGTCGATCATCTACAATCAGAGCAGGTGAAGGCTCTGATCACCCGCATTGAGCAGGAGCAAGGCCGACTGGATATCCTTGTGAACGATATTTGGGGTGGTGAGCTGCTCACAGACTGGAACGTCCCGGTCTGGGAGCATTCGCTGGACAACGGGCTGCGTCTGCTTCGTCTTGCACTTGATACCCATTTGATTACAAGCCACTATGCCTTGCCATTGTTAATCCGCCAAGCAGGAGGTCTGGTCGTGGAAATGACGGACGGTACCGCCGAATACAACCAATCACACTATCGTCTGTCGCTCTTCTACGATCTGGCCAAGACGGCTGTAAGCCGGATGGCATGGGGGCTAAGTCATGATCTGAAGCCGCATGCTTGCACAGCTGTCTCACTGACACCAGGCTGGATGCGATCCGAGATGATGCTGGAGCATTTTGGCGTCACCGAGTCGAACTGGGAGGATGCGACGGAGCAGGAGCCTCATTTTGCCATATCTGAGACGCCGTTCTATGTAGGTCGCGCCGTAGCAGCCCTTGCCTCGGATGACAACAAGGCTCGCTGGAATGGGCATTCGCTGTCCAGCGGCCAGTTAGCCCAAGTATACGGATTCACTGATAGGGACGGGTCCAGACCCGATTGCTTCCGTTATCTGGTGGAGGTGCAGGAGGCAGGAAAGCCAGCTCAGACCGAAGGCTACCGCTAGGCAGGCATTGGCGAACAGTACCTTGATCGAATCTGATTTCAGGTGTGAATGATTTGGAGAGATCCTAATTAGCGGACAGCGGGGGAGCCTAGAGAAACGACAGTTGCCGACCTTAAGCTTGCTGTTCATCCTCTTTTTCAATTTCGTTCCAAAGAACAGCAAGCTTAACAGTGACCCACAGTGCTCCCCGCTTGCAGCAACTCTACACTCACATTGTATCTGTTCAAACTGGTCAAGGTACTAAGAGGTCTGGGAATATGATGTTTCGTGTACTGTCTAATGTAAAGCTAACGCTCCGTCCTAAGCTCAGAGGGGGATAGCGATTTGTATTTCTTGAAGGTCCGACTGAAGTAGGACACGTCCTTGAAGCCAATAGCCCAGGCAATCTCGGAGACCGTCATACTGGAATGACGTAGAAGCTGCTCGGATCTATTGATGCGAAGCTGATTGATGTACTCCGAGATCGTCCTGCCCGTCAGACTGCTGAACAGGCGACTGAAATGATAACGGCTCAGCCCGATCAGGTCAGCAAGCTCGCTGGCCGTAAGCTCCTGATCCAGATGCCCGTCAATATAGTCGAATACCGGAGCGAAGCGCTGCAGATTCCTCGTTCGAGTCTCATGCTGCGGGAGTTGACTACACTCGGTGACATAGCTACGAACCAACAAGGTCAGCAGGCGATACAGGGACGACTTGATCGACAGCTCATAGCCCGGCTCCTGCTCTCTGAACTCCCCTATCATGGCATCCATGCATCGGTTCAGATTGGCATCACGCTCAATCCGGTTCTGGAACAGAATCTGGTTCCGGGCGATCGGGGCTATGTATTTGGTCTCAATGGCATCTGGCGACAGGCTATGCAGCAGCGCAATATCCACAATGAGCACATGGTATGCCAGCTCGTTGGATTGGCAGACACCCATATGCAGATCATTGCTATTTAGCACGACAAGATCCCCGCTTTTTACACGCAGAGGCACCCCATTACATTCAATAACCGCTTCCCCTGATACAAAATATTGCAGCTCCAGATGGGCATGCCAGTGATGCTGGAATATGACCTGCCCTTTGGTATCGTAACGCAGTGAATTAAGCTTGGCTGGAAAATGGGGATCTGGCATATCCATTTCTTCTCGTAACGCTGTCATTCTGCTCACGTCCATCCCTCCTGAAGCGCACAATTATTCAAATAAACAGCACACGGCTACATAGCCTAGAGACTGCTCTCCCGCTACAATGAAGTCAATCCTCATGGAGTTGTACATCGTTCATGTCTACATTTGAAGCAACAAGCATACCGAAAGGAGCTGGTTCCATTGAAAAAAGTACATATCGGTGTCATTGGAGCAGGAAGTATATCCGACTTCCATCTTCGACCCTACCGTAATCATCCGGACGTCGTCATCCAGGCCATTTGCGATAACAACAAAGCACGAGCGGAGCAAGTAGCCACGGCGAACGGCGCTACGAAGGCTTATTCTGACTACCGGGAGTTGCTGGCTGACAGCGCCATTGATGCCGTCAGTATATGCACCTGGAACAGTACCCACGCCGAGATTAGTATCGCCGCACTAGAGGCGGGCAAGCATGTACTCATCGAGAAGCCGCTATGCCGCACCGTTGATGAGGCTATTCGTATACAGGAGGCAGTTCGCAGCTCCGGCAACATTTTGCAGGTTGGCTTCGTCCGACGCTATGATCCCAATGTTCAAATGCTCCGCTCGTTCGTCGAGGCTGGAGAATTCGGAGAACTGTACTATGCCAAGGCATCAACCATTCGCAGATTGGGAAATCCCGGCGGTTGGTTCAGTGATGTAGATCGCTCGGGCGGAGGCCCCCTGATTGATATTGGCGTGCACGTCATTGATCTATGCTGGTATATGATGGGCCGCCCCAGAGCCGTATCCGTCAGCGGCAACACCTATTACCGCCTAGGCAATCGCGCACATATCGCGAACCTCTCCCGTTACCAGGCTGCAGACTATGACGCTAGTAAGAACAACGTTGAGGACATGGCCAATGCCTTAATCCGATTCGAGAACGGCGCGTCTCTATTCGTCGATGTTAGCTTCTCACTCCATGCACAGCGTAACGAAAGCTCAGTCAAGCTATATGGAGATCAAGGGGGGCTGGAGATTGATCCTCAGCTGGTGATGGTCTCCGAGAAAAATAACACCATTCTAAATATTCATCCACAGACAGATAGTACCACTTTCCAGGTGGACACCGCATTTGCGAATGAAATTGCGCACTTCATCGAATGCATCCAATCAGGCAAGGAGCCACTTAGTCCTGTCGAGGATGGTGTGGAGATTACGAAAATTCTTAATGCCGTCTACACATCTGCCCAGCTTGGAAAGGAGGTACATCTGTGAAGCTTGGATTAAGCAGCTATAGCCTGTATAACGCACTGCACAAGGGTGATATGGACATCGTCGGCTTCATTGATTACGCAGCTGAGCTCGGAAGTGAGCATATCGAAATTGTGCCCCTCGGCTTCGATCTGACAGAGCAACCCGAACTAATTGATCGGATTCGCTCTCAAGCGCTTGCCGCCGGGCTGGAGATATCGAACTATGCGATCGGAGCCAATTTCCTGACAGACCATGATGACGCTTACGAGGCGGAAATTGAGCGTGTCAAGAGCCAAGTGAATATCGCCGCTCGTCTAGGTGTCAAGCTTATGAGACATGATGTGGCCTCCAGTAAGGATGTCTCTATTGGACATTTTAACAGGCAGCTCGACCGTCTGGCCCACGCTTGCCGTACGGTAGCACGCTATGCTGCTGCCTTCGGAATCACTACAAGTGTAGAGAATCACGGATACTTCATTCAGCATAGTGATCGTGTCCAGGCGCTGGTCGAAGCGGTGGAGGAACCCAATTACAAGACAACACTGGATATTGGCAATTTCATGTGTGCCGACGAGAACCCGGTGGTTGCTGTCCGCAATAATCTTCCCTATGCATCCATGATTCACATCAAGGATTTCTATCTTCGTCCTGCTCATGCAGATTCACCAGATGGCCCTGGAGAAGGCTGGTTCCGAACCACTGGCGGCAATTATCTGAGAGGGGCTATTGCCGGACATGGAGATCTGGATCTGCGAGAGGTGCTGCGCTCTATTAAGCAATCAGGCTATGACGGCTATCTGTCCCTCGAATTCGAAGGGATGGAGGATTGTCGCACAGGCTCCAGGATCGGCATGGCCAACGTTCGCCGGATCTGGAATGAGCTATAGGCAAGGGACGCGTGTAGTCAGGCGTCGCGATAGCGGCGAACGAAACGGATGGCAGCCTCAAGCTCGATATGCGGCTGCTGTCCTGCTTCCCGCTCAATCGTCAAATATCCGGCATATCCAATCGCCTGCAAGGCTGCAAAATAGGCTGCAAAATCAACCGTCCCCTCCCCCAGCGGAACCTCCCGGAAGCCAGCTCCTGTCTCAGCCATTGTCGCGATCTGATCATGACTTAACTCCCCATATACCTCATAAGGATCAACTTCCCTTAATCGAATACCGTCCTTCACATGTGTATGAACAATATAATCTCTCAAGCTATATACGCCTTGGACGGGATCATCGCCCGTCACCATCACCATATTGGCCGGATCAAAATTCACCGCAATACCAGGTGTGTTCAATGAATCCAGGAACTGCTTCAATCGGTCGGCAGGCTCGGGTCCTGTCTCAATCGCAAAATATCCCCCAAGAGCCGAAGCTGCGCGTCCCAGCTCATTGCATGCCTCCTGAAGCACTTTATATTCATCATGATTCGTGTCTCTGGGAATAATGCCAATATGGGTCGTCACGATCCGGCAATCCAGGTCAAGCGCCAGCTCCATGACCCGCTTGGATTGCTCAATTCGGTGCGGATTGTCCGCAGCATGTCGGAAGCCCCAGCCCCCATAATCGGCGCATAGTGCAGAGATATCCAGGCCAAGCCCTGCAGCATATTGGCGCAGTTCCTTGCGCCGGTCCGTTGTCATCTGTACGGGGTCCATTTCCCCTTGGGTTGCCCAGATCTGAACTCCCTCCACTCCTAGCTTCCGGGCTTCAAGCAAATCCTGATACACCCCTAGACCGAAGCTGTCCGAGATGACTCCTATTTTGTTAGCAAATGCTGCCATTGTCCTCACGCTCCCTGTTCAGAATATGATTAGCCATATAGCCTTCATGTCAACAAGTGAATGTGAATCGCGATGGAACTATATTCTATTTTAACTTTTCGTTGTTCATTTTCCTACTCATGTCCGGCACAAAGCTCGCTTGCATCTGCAAAACGATGAGATCATTACATGTGATGTGATTACATGTGTACTGATAGCAAAAAATGAAAAAAGGTGGTGCACCGTCATTATGACAGTACACCACCCGAGACGCAGCAACCTTATGAACTTATAGGCCGCTGTTGCTATACAATTATTTCAACAAAATGCATTCTGTAGATACAATGCCGTCAGGAGCTACTATCCCCACCAGTCTGACCTTGCATCATGATCCGTTTGCCTTACAGCTCGTAGGCATCTACCATGACAGGCTCAGCATAGTTCTGCTCCAGATCGCGACGCTTAGTCTTCACGACTTCTGGCGGCTCTACCGCTGGAGACATCGGATGAAGCAGCCAGGACTTCACGTAATGTGTATCCGATACCTTGAACAACGGTGGCTCCTTCTCAAAGTCAATATTCATAGCATAGGAGCTTCTCAGCGCAAATGCATCACCTTTAGGAGGATGTAACAAGTCTGGTGGCGTACCTGGAATCGCAGTCAGCTTGGTGCCTCTGCTGTCTAGGTGCGGCATGGATGCAAGCAATCCCCATGTATATGGATGACGCGGATCGTAGAAAATCTCCTGTACTGTTCCGGTCTCCACAATCTGACCAGCGTACATAACAGCTACGCGGTCTGCCATTTTCGCTACGACGCCAAGATCATGGGTAATGAAAATAATGGCTGTCCCAATCTTCTTCTGCAGATCCTTCATCAGTTCCAGAATCTGAGCTTGGATTGTAACGTCAAGAGCCGTTGTTGGCTCGTCCGCAATCAGCAGCTTAGGGTCAGCAGCCAGTGCCATTGCAATAACGACGCGCTGACGCATACCGCCACTGAATTCATGCGGATATTGATTGAAGCGCTGCTCCGGCAATGGAATACCTACCAGATCCAGCAACTCAATTGCCCGCTTGCGCGCTGCTTCTTTATTCATTTTTTTGTGCTTGAACAGCACTTCTGTGATCTGCTTACCTACCTTGATTGTCGGGTTCAGAGAGGTCATCGGATCCTGGAAGATCATGCCGATCTCATTACCACGAATGCTCTGCATCTGCTTGTCATTCTTCTTAATGATTTCCTGACCGTCAAACATAATCTGTCCACGCTTGTACATTCCTTGTGGCTCAGGGATTAGCTTCATGATGGCCTGTGAGGTAACGCTCTTGCCTGAACCGGATTCACCTACGATGGCAAGTGTCTCCCCTTTGTTCACGTAAAAGCTGACTCCGCGGATCGCCTGCAGCTCGCCGCCACGAGTCTTAAATGAGATAGCTAAATCCTTAACTTCCAAAAGACGACTCATATGTTATATCACTCACATTCATTATTTAATAAGAAAAACATCAATCGACGTACTTGCGTAAGAAGATAGACCGCCTTAAGCAGTTGTTTTTCTTGCGATTATACAAATGACCAGCTCTGCTAAAGCTGTTAGGTTGTATAATCTAAAGAAAAACATCAATCGACGTACTTGCGTAAGAAGATAGACCGCCATAAGCGGATGTTTTTCTTGCGATTACAAGATGACTCAGCTCCACTGATGCTTGTGCATGTTACCCACAGTTATATAGACACAACTTGCACAATTATTTAATTTATTCTACCCACTCTCCGACCTGACGTCAAGAATTAAACAGTGGATAAAAAATAATAAAAACAACGGATTGACACTCGCACAACTGCAAATAAACCAAATATTAGGTGATGATACCTATCTGATACATTGCACGATCTCTTACATTCTATACAATAATCCCTATGAACGTCAAAACAATCTTTGACATGTAACATATTCACGTCATGTTTATTAACACTTAAAAACACATTCAGAAATAACAGCTCCATCATGTGCTCACCAACCAAATAATGACTAAATCCGGTTAAATGGAGACACAAGGTTTTCGTTTTTCAAAAAAATCGTTAAAATAGGATAGTACATCAAAGAATACAATGATGGTTTAGAAAGAGATTGTGAATCAGACTTCACGCTTTCGCTTGTACAATTTTCGGATCTGAAGAGAGGTAATGAATACACATGATTATTAAACCAAGAACCAGAGGTTTTATCTGCACAACGGCTCATCCAGTCGGATGTGCTCAGCAAGTACGCGAGCAGGTACAATATGTACAATCCCAGCCAGCCATTAGCGGACCGAAAAATGTATTGGTCATCGGAGCTTCTGCAGGCTATGGACTGTCCTCACGCATTGTAGCGGCCTTCGGGGCTAATGCAAATACAATTGGCGTCTATCGTGAAAGCTCCGCAGGCAAGGGGCGTACAGCGTCTGCTGGCTGGTACAATTCGGCTGCCTTTGAAGAGGCAGCTCAGGAAGCTGGCCTCAAATCCTACAGTATTACAGGAGATGCCTTCTCAGCTGAGCTGAAGGCTGAAACGATTGAACTAATTCGTCGTGAGCTGGGCCAGGTTGATCTGGTGGTATACAGTGTAGCTACAGCTCGCCGTACCCATCCAGCTACAGGCGAGACCAAGACTTCCGTACTGAAGACACTCAATGGGACCTACACGAACAAAACGGTTAATTTCCATACCGGAGAAGTAAGCCAGGTTACTTTGGAGCCCGCTTCGGAGCAAGAGGTTGAGGATACTGTATTTGTCATGGGCGGTGAGGATTGGCAGGACTGGGTTAACCGCTTGCTCGAAGCTGGAGTGCTCGCAGACAACGCCACTACCATTGCCTATTCATACATTGGTTCGGAGATTACGAAGCCGATTTACCGCGACGGAACTATCGGCAGAGCCAAGGACCATCTGGAAGCTACAGCTCTTACAATGACCAACAAGCTCTCTTCTATTGGTGGACGCGCCTATGTTGCTGTCTGTAAGGCACTGGTTACTCAATCCAGCTCGGCGATTCCAGTCGTTCCTCTCTACATCTCCGCACTATATCGTGTAATGAAGGAGAAGGGGATTCATGAGGGCTGTATCGAGCAAATGTATCGTCTATTCGCAGATCGCCTGTATGCTGCAGACGGAACTCCGGTAGATGAGAAGGGACGCATCCGAATTGATGAATTGGAGCTGCGCGCCGATGTCCAGGAAGAGGTAGCACAGCTCTGGGCCACAGTGGATACAGACAACATCTATGACAAGACTGATCTGGAAGGCTATCGCCGTGAATTTTTCCGACTGTTCGGCTTCGAGATCGATGGTGTAGATTATGAGGCCGAGGTTGATCCTGAAGTAACCGTTGCAAATGTTATCAATAAATAAAAATATATCATGAATATCCGATGATGCTAGGTTCATGCAGGCTCTTGGCCATGCCAGCTGGCATTATCATGATTACAACAAAAGGATGCCCCGCTTGTACGACTTCGGGGCATCCTTTTTGGTCTTGCAGTTAGCAAGGTACCAACAACGATCAAGCGGGCTCAACAGCAATGCAGATATCATAGTCAAAGCTATCTATTTCCTCAGGTGCAATGTCGAAAGGATTTACAGGCTGCAAGCGATTGGCCTCAATCCAGTATACTCCCTCTTCCGATATAGCCTTATAGCCACTGCCGTCAATCCAGGCGAATAAATCCTGATAGATCGTGTTCAGGCGCTCACGATCTCCCTCGAACCGAAGGATTACATACTCACGGGTGGGTACCTCCAGAAGCTCTACAGCATCCGGGAGGGAAGTATCATGAGACACCTTGACACCGACCTTAATTTTCATCGTACCGTCACCCTCATCCGTGTTCCACTGCGGAGAAAATACATATCCGATCTCAGCATCGAGGCGCAGGGGGTGTTCGTCAGGTAGCATGGCCTCAATACGCTTCCACTGTCTACGAACCTCATGTCCCAGCTTGGCGAAGGGGGCCTCCACGGTCAGTACAGCCGCCTTGAAGCCCCCCAGCTTCTTGATCTCTACATCTTCGCTTGTGATCAAATGAATCTCCTCCTATCCAAATGTCTTGTGCATTACTCCGGAAATGAAATCAACTGTGCCCAATTGCCGTCCAGATCCCAAAAATCAAAGAACTGCATGCCAGCCTCATCGTGCACCTCGGTTACCTTCACTTGCTTCTCCTGGAAAAACCGATGGGCTTCCTCTACATCCGACGTGAACAAATTGAATGCAGCGTGCTTGCACTGCGGGATTGTCTCTGACCGGAACAAAGTAAGAGCTGTCGCTTGCGGACCAGCTCCCTTGAATCGAAAGCCGATATAGTTGGTATCTGGTGTCACGTAGACCCGATCCAAATCCAGCAATTGTTCATACCATTCAGCTGATCGCTTGAGGTCCGTCACCGGGATGAAGATGGTATCAATTCTCGTTACTAGTGCTCTACGTTCTGCCACGCCAAAGCTCACCTCTCTTTCGACGAAAATACTCGGCTCCTGCCGATTATGCCCCGTTAAATACGGGTGCGATGAATTAACGTAGGTATACACGAAAAATATACACCTGTTTTATATTTTTTTTATCTGGATGAGACCATACATACATTCCCGTCAGGGTCCTCGAAGGCGAATGATAGTCGATAAGCCCCCACCCGCATCTGTCTGAGGAAGCTGTCCTGCGAGGATATCTGTAAAAATGCATTAACAATTTGCTGTGCATCTCGCCGTCGGAAGCCTTCAACAATAGTTTGGAAAGCATCCCGCTCCAACAGCGTAGCCTTCGATATGGGCGCAACATCCAGATTTCCGTGACACGAGCGGGCTTGCAACATCTGAATTTTATGTCTGGCGCGGCTGCGGGTAATGTGCACTGCCCCTTCGGTACCTCCGATTAGTCCAGCAGTCTCCTTTGCCGTGAAATGAAATACATCCATGAGGAGCAGCACCACCAGATAACGGGGAGACAAGCGACTGGCAAGCAACTCCAACGTCTCCAGCAGTTCCATGCCATCAGCCATCTGTGCTCCCTGAAGCTGATGCTCAGGCAACATGTGCAGTGATACCTCCTTCAGCTTGCGCTTGCGGCACATATCAATCCATACACTTTTGGTAATCCGGTAAATGAAGGCTTTCGTAACAGCTCTGCTGCTGTCCTGCTTGAGTGCCCGCAAGAGGCGGAGTGCCGTCTCCTGATACACATCCTCGGCGTCGCCACTCCCTCCAGTAACAGAGAGGCTATACCTTCGGATATGCTCATGGTAGGTTGCCATCCATTCTTCCGTCCGACTCATGCTCTGCCCCCTCCGATCCATCCTATGACTGGGTTCGAATTTTTCCTTCTAATGATCATTTACCATAGTTTTCCTCCACTTACAAGTATGTATATACATTCACAAAGTCTATGTAGCTAAAAAGGCAAGGACTCCCATACGGAGCCCCTGCCTAAGTCGAATCTTCCTTCGCCAGATTACTGGCCTACAGATAACGCCTCAAACAATACCTTCATGCCCTGATACGCTTCCTGTCCGCTAACAGCAGGCTTTCTACCCTCCAGAATACTGTGAATAAAGTCGTCTACCATGCCCGACTCCATACCCCCGTCCTTCCGGAGAGGGAGCGCGACCGTCTCTGTTACGACACTGCCGTCCATATCCGATATCGTAATCGAATCCATTGTCTCCCCGAACAACAACGTGCCTTTCGTTCCATAAAAAACAGTCCTGTGCTCCTGTAGCGGATTGTTCCAGCTAACCTGCACGGTGCCCAGCACTCCTGCCGCAGTCTGTAGCACCAATGCCGCACTGTCATTCACTCCTGATATGCCCCTTACGCTTGAGGTCAAGGCATGCACCTTTGTAATCTCATCTGCCAGCATCCAGCGCAGCATATCCAGGCGATGAATGCCGAGATCCCCGAGCACACCAAGTCCTGTCTCACTGCCATTCAGGAACCAGCTCTCACTGCCATCTACGCTCCACAGCTCTGGCCCGCCATGCTGAAATTGAGTCATCACTTGTGTGACCTTGCCGATCCGGCCGCTATCCAGCCAATCCTTGGCTCTTCGAAATACCGGGTGCAGCCTCTGATTATGTCCGATCGCCAGCACCTTGCCTGCACGTTCGGCCTCCTCAATCATGAGCTGGCACTGCTCCAGACTTACAGCCATCGGCTTCTCCACGAACACATGCAGTCCCCTGCGCAATGCATGCACCGCATCTGCTGCATGCAGCCAATTCGGGGTGCAGATGATAACCGCGTCCAAGGCAGCAGACCGAAGCATCTCCTCAGCAGTATCATAGACACCTGTCACACCATATCGCTCAGCAAGCTCCGCAGCCCTTGCTTTGCGCGTATCACACAATGCCGTGAGGACAGCCCGTGGGTGGGCGAGCAGCTCAGGAATATGCCGGGTAACAGCAATTCTGCCACACCCGATGATCCCAATGCGTAATTGCTCACTCATTGGCCTGTATTCTCCTCTCCATTGCTTGGATCTGAATTCGTGGCGCGGGGCTGTAGCGTATCCTCCATAGGAGTATCCGGCTCTGTCAGCTTCAGAATCTGATCGGCCTCCACATTCTCCAGCTCTTGTACTCGGCCACTTGGCCATTGAATAGTGAGCTTGTCCACCTTGGTGTGAGCACCTAGGCCAAAATGAATTCTCGGATCACTCTGAGCTCCGTGAGAATTGCCACCATCTCGTTCAATGGCAGTACGGATGCCTCCAATTTCAAAGATAGCTTTCGCTCCTACAGCATCCCGATTGCTCGGGAAGGTACCCTCCAGATCCAGCTTGATCCAGTGATTCCCCGTCTCATTATGACTCTTGTAGAGCTTCTGCTCCGCACCCTGATTGGCAAATACCATATCGAGCGTTCCGCGATTCCATAGATCCACGACAGCAACGCCACGGCTATCCAGATCAAAGGTAATGCCCACATCCTGAGCGACGTCCTTCATCGTCGTGCCATTATTCCAGAACAGAAGCTTTTTCTCATAGCCCGACAGGCTCTTGTCTTTGAATGGCGGCCAATTTTTCGTATCCTCTACAATTGTACCAGGCGTAGTCGCAAGGGTTCCAAGGTCGAACCAGTAGTCACGCTTGGTGCTATCCGAGATGAAGCCATTGGTCACCATCAGACTGAAATTCCCACTGTTATCGGCATCCAGGAATCGTGCTCCCCAAGAGAAGCCTGCGAGATTGATGCCCATTTCCTCTGCACGATCCACGAATTTGCCGTCAGCATTGGCCTGCCACAGCTGGTTACCCTCCAGAATATAACGGGACTTGCTTACATTGGATACATAGACAGCCTGATTACCGTCGTGGAAGACGTCTGCGAAATCTGCATTCATCCCTTTGTAAGTGTCATCGCCGATTCCCCGCTTTTGAATAATACGTTCGAAATCCTTTCCTTCGCGGTTGAGATACAGCACATCTGGACCAAAATCATTAGCGTTATAGATATCAGGCCAACCATCGTTATTCAGGTCTGCAGCCCCGGCAGCTAGCGTCCAGCCCGTATCACCAGTGCCTGTCTCCTCCGTTACATCTGTAAAGGTGCCGTCCCCGTTGTTGCGCAGCATGATGTTCGTCCCGCCGTTACGTGCTTTTTCGAAATCATTATGCATAATCTTGGTGGTGGTCAGGTTGAACAGATCATGGTCTTCATGAAAATAACCACCGAGATAGACATCCAGATACCCATCCCGGTTATAGTCCAGCGAGATAACTTTGGCAAAATTGCCCATAATGTTGCTTACTCCACTCTCCTCGGATACATCCGTGAAGGTACCGTCTCCATTGTTGCGGAATAGCTGGACAGGTCCCCCCCATTTGCCGATTAGCAAGCTGGGATAACCACTGTTATCATAATCCAGCCATAACACGGTCTCCGATACCCCAGTCTGATTGACGTCAGCAACACCCAGTTCCTCGGCTACATCCGTAAAGGTACCATCGCCGTTATTGCGATAAAGGGCGTTCTTGCTGCCACGGGCGGAGCTGGTAAAATAAATATCCATCAGACCATCGCCATCATAATCCTCGACAGCCACTCCCGCTCCTGTCGATGCCAGCCAGGGCATCACATGCTCGACCTTGGAGTCGAATACAGCCTTCTCATGCTTGAAGTCGATCCCTGCCTGCTTCGTGACATCCTCATAGCTGAAGCCATATTCGGCTACTTGGGACCCACCAGCCGCGCAGCCGCTTAAAGCTGCACCCGCCAACATGATCCATACACATGACATCGTGAAAGTTCTCCGCACAATGATCCTCCTTTGGCTCAATTTGCTCGTGTGAGGCTGCATTGAGCACTTGGGCTTTTTGAATCGTTCAATATTAAATCGCTTGCTACACTTGACTATGAACCAGTGCTAGTTCGAAATAAGCACGGTATTAAAATGCTCCTTGTCCATTCGAAACTGAGCTCAGCTTACGTCTTACTCCTTGAATCCAGTGCACATAGGGGTTCTCTCCTGCCAAGCTCCGCTGTTGAATCCTATCCTCAACGCTCGCCTTCACTTCATGCACCAGCCGAATCGCCTCGGTTATCTGTGCCTGTGAGGAGGCCGTCAGAGCAGCTACCCTATGCTCGAAGTCTGGCGTCTGGAGCCTACGGGCCTCCCAGCCGAAGGATAGCCCCTGAACAAAGCCTGCTCGCAGCTCTTCAGGGATGTAAGCAGACAGAGCGCAGGTCCATTCCATGTCGTCGAACATGCTGTAGGCTGCCGCCAATCCTGCTCCACTCATGGCATCGGCTTGATGCTCGGAGGGTAGCTTATCCACTTGCTGCATTAGCTTCATGGGGTTGAATTCGCATTGGAACCATAACCAGCGTCCCAGGCCTTGATAGCATACGGTCTCGCCAACGGGTCCAAACCGCGCGAAGCGGGCGATCGTCTGCGGCTTCGATGCGAAGCGCTCCATTCCCGTTCGGAAGCCAACTCCGTCAAAGATGATCGGGCCATGCAGAGGATCAAGACTCCCCAGCATACGCTCATAAGCCTGAGCCCGATATCCGTAGCGAGTCAGCAGCCACCAGCCCAATCCGACATAGTATTGGTAAAGATAAGCGTTGGACACCTGGGCAGCATTATACTCAAAGGCTCGCAATTCTCCGAAGCGAAACAGGCTGCGGGCACCTAACCCCATCCCCAT
Organism: Paenibacillus massiliensis 2301065 = DSM 16942; assembly: GCF_000377505.1. GTDB lineage: Bacteria > Bacillota > Bacilli > Paenibacillales > Paenibacillaceae > Paenibacillus > Paenibacillus massiliensis. Next base: position 329,280 of record NZ_KB898188.1, read on the forward strand.
GCCCTCATAGGCAAAGCCCCGGTAAAAGTCATCGAACCGTTCATCCAACCGAGTACGTACACGTTCGGGGTCCAGCTCCGCCTCTTCAAGTACGGTGTTGTAGCCTTCCAGAAAGGCTCCCAGAATGGTGGAGAACCGATCTACAAAACGGGGCGTCCCCGTCTCCAGCAGCGGAATTCGTCGCGCTACAGCCCCGTAATTCCGGCGCAGCCATTGCACACGCATCTCATACCCCCTTGGACTGGGCCAAAGCGACAATGTCTTCGAGCGTTCGGATGCTGCTTAGTTCATCTTCTTCAATTCGGGCGCCAAATTCTCTCTCCAGATACACTGACAGCTCCAGTGCTGATAAGGAATCGATCCCTAGCTCCCCGAGCGGAGTCGCGAAGTATTCGGCAGGCGTCAGCCCGAGATCGCCTTCTCCGCTCACGTCTTGCGCCAGCTCGTACAGTCTGCTCCTCAACTTCTCCTCTGATTGATTCATGCCTATTCCTCCTTGGATTAGTAAAGTCCTCCATCTACGCTGAGTACAGCACCCGTCACATAAGAAGCCTCGTCAGACAACAGGAAGAGCACCACCCGGGCTATCTCCTCTGGCTGCGCGAAGCGGCGAAGCGGTATGCCGCGCGTTACTCCCTTTCTGCGGCGATCAGTCAGATCACCTACCATTCCGGTGTCGACGTAGCCAGGTGCTACGGTGTTGACTCGTACCCCCAGCGGACCGGCTTCACGGGCGAGTGCCTTGCCGAACCCGATGACCCCGGCTTTCGCAGCCGAATAATTGGTCTGCCCTGCTGTACCACTTAAGCCCGACACCGAGGCCACGTTCACGATACTGCCCTGCTTGCGGGTCAATGAAGGCAAGGCCGCCTGCACGACCGGAAAAAGAGCGACCAGATTTACCTCCAATACATCCTGCCAGCTCTGCTGCGGCATCGTGTAGAGCGGAGCGTCCCGAATCATGCCCGCATTGTTAACAAGGTAATCCAGCTCCAAGCCCCGAAGCTCCTCCAGGAGTGCTGCACAGTTCGTCGAATCTGTAAAATTGGCCCGAATTGCTCTTGCATTCTCCAGCCCGCCGCATTGCTCGATTAAGGACTCCGCAGCCTCGGCGTTACTTGAATAAGTGAATACTACCTGTGCCCCTGCGGAGACTAGCATGCGGACAATGGCTGCTCCGATCCCCTGTGATCCCCCTGTTACAAATGCTGTCCTACCCTTGAAATTCCGTATCTGTAAGCACTGCTCTTGCTTCATATCATCCTCCTAACTCCATCGCTCCAGCCTGCAGGCAGCGTGGAAACCTCCATAAGCAGGCACTGCCTTGATGATGGATTGCAGTGGTGTCTGCAGGACTCTCTGCACAACAGGCATTCCCAACTTGGGATCGACGATTTCACAGTGTGCGGTAGCAGGTACCAGTTGCTCTCGCAGACAACGAATGCCAAGCAGCAGCTCCATCATCGCACTGGCACCCAGCGTGTGCCCCAGCCCTCCTTTAAAGGCTGCTATCAGGGGAACGTCTCGTTCCAGCCTGTCCATGGCCAGGGTGATTTCTGCAGCCTCGTATCGATCCCAGAGTCGGCTGCCGGAACCATGCGGAATGAGCAGATCCACCGTCTCCCTTTTCCCCTTTCTCACGGCCCCTTCAATAACAGACGCATAGGTATGTCTGCTAACATCAGGCAGCGTCATGCTCCATGAATCCTGCGCAAAACAGCCTCCTGTATAGCTGCACAGCGGAAGCGCCCCACGTAGTCTGGCATGCTCAGCTGTCTCCAGGATCAGTGCGCCTGCTCCATCACCAAGCACGGACCCGTCCCGCTTCGTATCGAACGGGCGAAGAGCTCCGGACGGTGAGAGAGCCCCCTTCTCATCAAGCCACAGGTATTCAGTGACATGTGCATAATCCGAGCAAGCTACAATGACTACATCCGTGTCCCCCGAGAGCAGCAGCTTGCGACCTAGCTCTAGCGCATATAGCCCTGATGCACACGCATTATTGACTGTATAAGCCATGCCATCGACCCCGAACAATTGGGCGATATAGAACAGGTACGGAAAGGTCTGCAGATGAAAGAACGATTGCTGTAGCTTGGAAAAGGCAGGAGTAGTATCCGGCTGTCCTAGCAGACGATCAGCCAAGGATGTGACTCCCAAATTCTCATGTCCGATGACTAGCGACACCCGGCAGGGCTTCGGCCACGCAAGCGAGTCGGTCCCAGCTGCTAATCCGGCATGCTCCAGCGCCTGACGAATAACGGCTATCAGCATTTGGACATCGGCATCCTCTGCGAGCCCCCACCGCTCAAGCGCGGCGTGCTCGGATGGCAGCAGCAGGGCTTGTAATCGTTCCTGCTCTATGCCATAGACTGGATACGCCAGTTCATCACCGATTCCAGCCGTAGCATAGATTCTTCTCCCTGCCTGTGTATCTCCCCTCAGAAGCGCTTGCCACACCTCTTCCTCCGTGCTGCCGCTTGAGGCTAGCAGGCCCGTTCCTGTAATGACCGCCTCAGGCCGAGCCTGAGATGGGTGCAACGAGTTGGACAACATGGCCCCCTCCCTCCGCATAAGCCAGCCAGATCTGATGATCCTCAAGCTCTGATTTCATCCCAAGTGGGCGATTGTTCTCACGTAATTGTTCAGCCTCTGCAGCCACACAGAGCATCAAATCTCCCGAACGTGGTACGAGGAGCAGCCTGTCGACGTCTTTCTCCTTAACCATATCTCTCCAGCTGCATTCAGCTGGTAGGGCTTGCAGCAGGAAGGCAGCAGCATACTCGCCCGAAGCCTGCGGGGGTTCTACATAATCAGTCAGCTTGTCAGGAATATGCACGTGTACGATACAGACGACGATCCTGTCCACCAGGTTCAGCCGCAGTAAATCCGCTGCATATTGAAAAGCCTGCACCCCGGTACGTGAGCCGCTAGACACCGTAACATTAACGCCTGTAATGCCGAACTGGGCCGCAAGATGCCCGCCTACGACATTTAGAACCGTCTCTGGAAAAATGGCTGGATTGGTGCCGTTGACTCCGAACGAGGCTGCATCCTCATCGAGCTGAAGAATGGCCTCAAGATTCGTATACTCCCCACCAATAATCATTCCCGTTCGTTCTGGACATTCAAGCTCAATCCCCTTCAGGGCTTCCGCCACAGCCAAATAAGCCATTCGTGAGGGGCGTCCCCACTTCCGGACTCCTGGCAGTCTGATCGCAGTCACCTCAGCAGGAATTCGTTCAAGCCGTGGGGACAGCGTAGGATTGTTCATGGCTCTCCTGAGCCATGGCTGGGCTAATCGTGTACCGGCTCCCGCCGGGGTCACCGCCCCGCTGCTCAGCATTAGTAGCTCCGTGCAGCTGCTTTTGCCGGAATTGCTCATCCTGTCGTTCTCCTTTCGGGAGCAGCTAGCACGATCGAAGAATTAATACCTCCGAACGCGTAGGAATTGGACATGACAATGCCCACACGTCCCTCCTGTACCTGCCTGTTAATAGTTAATTGCTCATGTATGCAGATGGGATCGATGTGCTCGGTATTGGCTGTTGGTGGGAATGCGCTGGTCTCTATGGTCTTCACACACATGACAGCTTCGATGGCACTGGCAGCCCCAAGCGTATGTCCAAGATGGCCTTTGATGGAATTGACCGTAAGCCGTTCGTCCCGATCCTTATCCATGAACACCTCCATAATCGCTTTGGCTTCCATTCGGTCATTAGCAATCGTACCTGTTCCATGAGCACTGACATGCGTGACCTCGTACGGAAGAACACCAGCAGCGCTCATCGCCTGCCGCATCGCCCGAACGGCCCCTTTCGCCTCAGGATCAGGCTGTGTAATATGATGCGCGTCGCAGCCCAGTCCATAGCCCAGAAGCTGCGCCCTCTGTGAAGCTCCACGCTTCTGGGCATGCGCTCGCGTTTCGAGCACCAGCACCCCGGCTCCCTCACCGAGAATCAGCCCTTGGCGATTCACGTCAAAGGGACGACAGCAGTCTGGTGACATCGCCCGCAGACTGGAGAATCCCGTAAAGGCCACCCACGACAGCGAATCCACTCCACCTGCAATCATAATGTCAGCCCGGCCGAACCTTAACTCATCCATGCTCTTGGCAATGGCAAAATTCCCGGCTGAACAAGCATTTGTGAACGTCCATAGCGGTCCTTGAAGCCCCAGCTTCGCCGCGGTATGAGCGGCAATCCGGCTCGGTCCACCTTGGACTGCTGGATTCGCACCTCGAAGAGCCTGCTCCAACGGCTCAATCTCGCCCATCGTTGTACCTACGCACAGACCTACACGATAACGAGACAGGTCTGCAATGCTTAGGCCTGCTGAACGTAGAGCTTCCTCTATCGCTGGCATAAAAATGCCAATAGTTCTTCCACCCCCATCGAGCAGGCTCTGCTGCTCGGGGGCAGGTAAATGGCGGATCTGACAAGCCATCTTATTCGTATGTGAGCTGACATCGAACAAGGTGAGTGGCTCCGTACCACACTTCCCCGCCAACAACGACTCCCATAGCTCACTCGTATCACGCCCGATCGAGGTATGTGTGCCGATTCCTGTAATCATTACTTCATCCATGAACCATCCACCTTTGCATGCATTTCCTAGCGAGTCTCCACTGATTCGGCTTGCTCCCAGATCACATTCAGATTCGTCATATCCGGGGCAGGGCGCTCGAATTGCTCCATTCCCCGTTCTGCCGACACAATCACCTCAGCCTGATCCTCACCTGCTTCTACACGATTGCGCAGCTCTTCATTTTCAGGATACTGCTCGTACCCTTCCTCCCAGATTTTGATGCCTTCTGCGATCTGTCCCTTCTTGACCAAAGCATCTCCCAATGCAAGATAAGCTCTCGTCCACAATTCCGGCGAACGACCCTCATATTGACGCGCCACAGCCACACAGAAGGACAAGTCCTGAATGGACAGATCGATTCGCTGCAGCCCTACAGGCCAATAGAGATTGTTGATTCCCCGGGCATAGTGAGCCATCCAGTCATACGGATTGCGCTCCAGCACACGATCGAGTATTTCGATGGCAACATATGAACGTTGTCCCAGCACTGCTGTTCCGATTGAAGGGTCCTGGAGTCTATCAATGATGGCCATAGATTTTTGGATTTCAAGCTGCGGCACATCCTGAGCGTTGAGTCCCTCGACGAAGGATACGAATTCTTCGCTACGCTCCGTGTCCATCAGTTCCAATCGCAATGCAGTGGAGTAAGCAGCATTCGATGGATCATAGGCAACCGTCTCTTTCAGATATCGCACAATCTCCGATTGCTCCAACTGCTTGTTACGAGATGCAGTAAGAGCATAAGCAAAGAGCTGGTCAGCCTCCTCCACACTTTGCAGCGGAAGTTGTGGTCTCTCCACCGTATCCTGTTGAGCTGTCGCGTAGGATTGCGCCTCCTTGGCAAAATCCAGCTGAAAGGATTCCCACGAGGCTTCTGAAGAGATCGCAGGTAGATCATATGGCTTTGTCCACCACCAGTAGCCGCCTGCCAGTAGCAGAATCAGCACAATTACGATGGATATTGTTATTTTTTTCATACAATACTCCTCAATTGGATAGAGTCATGTGCAGCCTTCCCGCAGGACACGAAGATGCTGGAATATTCCTACGTGAGTACAGCTCCGATCCCTGTCTGCAAGAATGCCGTTCATGCTTGTATGGAATGCCGGGCCCGTACTCTATGTCCGATCGGCCTTCCAGTACATTCGTTTGAAGCGGGAGGGAGGCATGCCTACCTTCTTTTGGAACATACGGCCAAAATGGGTCAGATCTCCATAGCCCACCGCATAGCACACATCTGTTACAGACTGGTCGGTCATCAGCATTTCCTTAGCCAGCTTAATACGCTCATTGATCAGAAATTCACGAAAGGTAAGGCCCATTTTTCTTTTGAACATTTTGGAAAAGTGCCACTTGCAGACATAGTTTTGTCTGGCGACCTCTTCCAGGGTCAGATCGTTATTGTCCAGATTTTCCTGAATATAGTTGATGGATTTGTTCCAGTCGATATCATCAGCTTTGGCTCCCACTTCTGCTTCTGTAGTCTGCGAACCGGGAAGTGAGGCCAAATAATACATCAATAGCTGGATGATGAATCGAGCCTGCTTGTCTGCCTGTGAGATCAGAAACTTGGGCAGATGGGAAGGAAGACTAGACCAGTGGAATCCTGGCGGCCAGCTATCGCCTGAGCTTACCACCAGCAACGCTCCTGCCTCACCACCCTCTGCCATACGACTGGCATCCTCCCACGATACAGCATACCTTACCGGTATATTCTCCCAAGACTGATTCAGTTCTGCGCCGATCATCTGGCTACTTTCCGAGCACTGCTCCACATCCCATACAACAACCAAAGAACTTCCCCTCCTGCCGTGTTTATAGTGGTTGTACCAGTAATTTAATGATAGATTTTTCCACAGAAGGTAACTCGGCTTTTTTTACCCATAAATCGGCTTTTTCCCATTTTCATCAATTGGAATTACGTAGGAATACTGGAGATTTTGTCGAAAAAAAAAGACACCACGTTGGGTGCCCATGTTTGCTAATGAGTCATTTTCTGTGCTTTGTGTCTGCGTAGACATTATTTTTGTGCTGTAATTATCGCACCACGTATGGCCGTACCACTGTTCACTTCAACATTGACCTGAGCGTACCCCGCCTCCATCAGAAGACTTCCCCAATCCGCTGCAGTACGGAATCCAAAGCAAGGGGTTCCCTCCCTCATTCCAGTAATCTTGTAGAAGCCCGGCAGTAGCGAGAACAAAAATTCCTGATGCAGCAGCACATCATAATCTGCCCTTACACACTCGGAAATGATGAGCTGACCCTTGTCTGTCAGCAGCTCACGCAGATGACCAAGCACAGTCGATAGGGGGCTCCCGCAATGCACGGTATTGACTGCGTAGATGAAATCATATGAGTCCTCATCTGCAGGGGAGAAACGATTCATGTCGAGCTTGCGAGAGCTGAATGGAATCTCGGGAAATTCGGGGGCTAGAAGCCGTCTGGCCTTCCCTGCGAGCAGCGGGCTCACATCTGTAAGCGCGTAACCAGCAATAGTCTGATGGCGTAAACGAAGCTCCTCGACCAAGGCTCTTGCTGCAGATCCGTATCCCGCTCCGAGCTCAAGAATCTTCGGAGAATGACCAGGAAGAATACGGTCTGCCAAGGATTCGGCTGCCCATTGATTGTGGACCGAGTACAGATCATGAGCATTATTGAAGTAGCTTTCCCACAGGGAGGTGCCCTGCGCGCCGAACATAACCTGCATCACCTGAGACTCACCGTTCAATATGGCTAGCCAGTGGGAGGCCACATAATCAATCATCGTCAGTGACGGCTGTATATGAAGATTCAGAGCCTGCACGTCCCGCTCCCGAAGGTCGAGACCTGATGGGCGGCCTGCGGTCCAACGATAAAGCTCTGCGCCCTCCCCTACCAAGTGTCCCTCCTGAACCAGAAAGGCAAGAGCCCAGTGCACAAGTGACCGATATGAATCCAGACAACGAAGCTGCTGCTCAGCCTGCTCCCTGGAAAATGTGTCTGTGTCGTGTAGGCCTACATGCTCTAACTCCTGGCGAATCCGACCGGCAGTATAGCTGGTGACAAAATCATAGGCTGCATGATATACATCGTTAAATAAAGTACGACTGTCATTCGTAATCATCATGCTGCTCATTCCCGGTTCACAATCTGTCTCGTCTCTACATCATAGTCAATGTACAAGAACATAATGCAGCCTGTCTTGGTCGTTACCTCGTGGGGCTCACCATGCCCCGCCGTCAGAAAATCTCCCGCATACATCACTTGGCCATCATCCATGATCATATCTCCCTCAAGCAATATTGCTATTTCACGCTGAGGATGATCATGCATGGGTATAACACTGCCTGGCTTCATTTTGAGCAAAAAAGCACGTCGCTCGGAGGAAGCCTCCTCCCACAGATAGCACATCTCCGTATTTTCGTAGATTCCCTCATGCCATTGCCGCTCTGCCGTTGGAATAATGGTATGCTCCTTAGACATGTCCCCGCTCCTTTCGGGATAGAATAACCAGCCGTGGGCTGTTCACCGTCAGCTCCGATGCATCGAATCCTCCATAGACCTGCTCTACATTCAAACCTGCTGTACGTATCATTCGAATCAATTCCGTCGCACTATAAAGACGTAGCTCCAGCAAGGAGCTGCGCTGCTGATCGCCTTCATACCAGAAGATATGCTCACGCCAGCGTCCATTCACAGGATTAAAGATCCGTTCAGAGAAGACCGGACGTCCATTCATGTGGTTCCATGTATTTCTTAGGCCCTGTAGCTTGTAATCACGGTTCTCCGTCTCCTGCAGAAATACTCCCTCTGACTTGAGCGCTGTGTAGACCTTGCTCAGAATCAGTTGATCCCCTGCCTCATCATCAATGTAACCATAGGCTGTACCTACATTAATGACCGCATCGAAGGTCGCTGTAAAATCCAGATCTCGCATGTCCGTCTCCAGATAGGTTACCTTCTGGTGTGCTTCAGCGGTTCGCCTGCGCGCTACTTCAAGCAGCTCCTTTGAGGCATCAACGCCTGTGACCTGGTAGCCCCTTCGGGCCAGCTCAATGCTTAGTCTCCCTTGACCACAGCCAAGATCGAGTATGGCTGCACCCGGCGGGAGCTGCAAAAGCTCTACAATGCGCTGTGCCTCAAAGGCTGTACGCTCTGGTGACAGAATAACCTCTGAGAACCTGACATAATCCTCACCAAAAAAAGCATTCCAATGCTCGCGTTCCCTCAATGTCATACCTCTCTTTCCTGAATGAATGGACGAGCTGGTCGGCTTATTTTGCCAGAAGGCGTCTTGGGCAGCTCACTCTTCAGCTCCAGCTCGTCAGGCCACAGCCGCTCGTCTCTTTCCCCACGCAGCAGCAGCCGATAAATCTCCTTGGCCTCCATGCCAGGCTCCGCCACCACCCAAGCCACAATCCGGGTTCCTTGTGGAGTCGAAGTCCCGAATACCATAGCCTCCAGAATCCCTTCAATACCTGTCAGCCACGACTCAACCTCAGCCGGATGCACGTTCATCCCCGAGCGGATCAGCATATCATCTGCCCTTCCATACACATGAAGCTCCCCATTCTGCCAAGAGGCCAGATCCTGTGTACATAACCATCCGTCTCTGAGACGGATGTCGGTCGCTTCCTTATCATCTAAATAACCAGCCATAACCCCTGGACCAGATACCCATAGCACTCCCGTGTTCGCCCCCATGCTTGCGGCTGTCACAGTATTCTCAGGCGGCTCAATCCGGATCTGAACTCCCGTGATCGGCTTGCCGACGCAAGCCAGTGACTCAGACTGTGCGATGTCCAGCAGGCAGCTCACCCTTGGCGAAGCCTCCGTCAGTCCATACGCATTACTCAGCGTAGCCTCTGGAAAGCCTCTCCTGATTCTGTCTACATGAGCTGGCAGCAACAGCTCACCGCTAAGCACAATGCGCCGCAATGTATCTGTATCATATCGGGATGCTCTTCCAGCCAGAGCAGCAGCTACGGATGGTGTCGTACACAGAATCGTCCCGTCATGCTCCTGTACCGACCTGACAATGGCGAGTGGGCCTCGTTCATGGGCGCGCAGTAGGATGGAGCTGCCATGATACAATGCCGGTAATAGCTCGCCAGTAATCGCCGAAGCATGGGCTAGGGAACGCACCATGACGAGGCGATCCTCCGGGCCCAGTCTGAAATAATCCAAAACACCAGCAAGATTGCCCCCTATATTCCGATAGCTCAGCATTACACCTTTCGGCTGTCCACCTGTGCCTGAAGTGAACAGCAGCATAGCGATCCCTGCTGCGAGACTGCTATCTGCATGCTGCAAGTCATAGTAGCCATGCTTGTTACCGAAATGGCTTGACGCCGGCAGGAGTAGCTTACCCTGCTCGTCCAACTGCTCATCACGCAAATATAACGCAGGGCGAACACTGCCAAGAATTCTGCGGCATTGCGCTGGACTACGCACGGGATCAACAGGAACTGCCGTTAAGCCCTCCAGAAAAATGGCCAGCAGCAATGGAACCGCCCTCCAGCCAAGCCAGACGTCGAACGCCACACTAGCATGATTGCTGTCCCCTTCTTGTGAAGCACAGCCAGCCTTGCGCAAAGCTGCAGCGTTCCATTCCACAGCATCCAGAAGCTGCCTATAGCTGGTGGCACGCCCCTCCTCATGTATGAAGCATGTCCTGTCACCATGTCGCGCCAGAATGGCTAAATACGCTTTCACATCCCACGTAGACTGCTTCATTCCTATTCTCTATGAATAATCTGGTCGTAGAATTTGGCATCCCGAAATTCAAAGAGGGTCTCCTTTGTCTCCACGACTCGCGGGTCTGAGTTCAGTCGTCTCCGCACCTTTACGCCATGCTTGTTCACCAGATTGCTGTAATTCAATGTAATCTTCTCCACACTGCTCCGGGCAAAATGAGTAACGATCGCTCGTCGGAACAAGTCCTCCGACTCGTTATGGGAGGAGCCATGCAGAATATTGCCGTTGAAGATTACGACATCTCCCGGCTCATTCTCCACCTGCCGAATGCTGTAGCCCTCTGGGAGATCCAGACGCAGTCCATATGCATTCACCGTCTTGGGCACATTTGCTGGTGAAATGATCTCCAGTCGATGTGAACCCGGCACGACATGTAGGCCACCATTGCTCTCCTCTGAGCGGTCCAGGCTCACCCAGACCGCATAGGTCGTGTCTGGATAGGCACCAATACTGTAGTTGTCTTGATGAAGCGGTAGCCCGCTTGCCCCTGGAGCCTTGAAATAATAGCTTGTCTGACACGCAAGCATCTCCTCGCCAGTCAGATTCTCCAATGCCTCCATGGCTTCTGGCTTCAGGATAAAGCGAGTGATTCCCTCATGGTCTTTGTGATAATCCCGCAAACGAGGATACAGACTATTGAGCGGACGATTGGGCGCTTGCTGAATATGCCCCCCGGCCATAAGCCGAAGCCAGATTTTATGGTAGAGCTCATTGAGTACGTTCACTTCTTCAGGTGAGTATAGTCCCTTGATCACCAGATAGCCCTCTTGTTCAAAAAAAGACTTCTGCTCCTCGCTTAATGTCATAGCCTGACTCATTATTAATCACCTCTTCAGCACATGTTATCGTGATCCTGATAGGAACGACCGGTAATATCACCTAGCCAGGTGACTGCCACATGGGCCCCGTGCCCGGAGGTAACGGATACATGCATACTAAGGCCTGTACATACCCCCGCTGCCCGAATTCCTGGTACATTGGTTCGTCCTTCGGTATCTGTGTTAACTATCATATTTCCGTTGTTATCAGATACCAGTTCGACTCCTGCGTGCTCCGCAAGCTGATAAGCCTTTCCTGTCGCCAGCAGCACGCGTGGAGCGCAATAGGCTGACTGCTCGGTGCGGATGATGAAGCCGTCACCCGTTGCCTCCAGCGCTTCAACAGCAGCTACCTCCAACTGAGCTCCGCTACGCTGTGCTTGCAGCTTTCCTGTCTCGAACAGGTCATATCCTGTCATGCCGGTAATGCCATAATGGTTGGCAACCCAGGCATGATGGGTACCACTCTGGCTGTTGTCGAGCAATATCGTGCGTTGACCAGCACGTGCCATGAAATTCGCCGCGCTCGCTCCCGCAGGCCCGGCCCCGATAATAACAATATCTGCTTGTACTGTCTCCACTGTCCTCCTCCTTCCTACGGCTATGCACTCCTGTTCATCTCAGTGCATCCCGTCTGATGTCTATATCATAATTCGTACGAACCCATACGCTCTCGACGATCGTTGGCGTCCTATTCGGCTTTACTCGCTTGTATGCTCCTGACCATCTTCATCCGGTACACACGTCCTCACTTCACGATGTGGCAATAGCCTGATCCGAGGAAGGGACCATTCATCGCGATCCCGTATGAGGATGGCATCCCCTTCATGCAGCAGCACCTCGCGGGGAATCCCATGGCTCAGGAACAGAACCGGGCTCATCGTAAGCCCGTAGGCTCCCGAATTCAACACGGCTATAACGTCTCCAGGCTGTAGTGGAGGCAGCATGACATCCTCAGCCAGCAGATCAGCTGGCGTACACAAAGGACCTGTGATGGTTACGGGCACCTCGTCTGCTGCCATATTCCGTGCCCAGGCATAGACGGGGAAATGCCGCCGAAGCAAGCTACCTGCTCCTCCTGCTGCTGCGTGATGATTCGTCCCACCATCGGTAATGGCAAATTGCTTGCCCTGCGATTCCTTCGTATATCTCACGCTGGACAGATAGCTCCCCGCCTCCGCCATCAGAAATCGACCCGATTCCGCCAGTAATTCGATAACAGGATAACGTGAGCGGAAAGCATCTATCAGGCCGTAGGTTCTGGATCTGAATTCCTTCAGGTCCAGTGGTTGTTCATTTTCGTAATAAGGCACACCGAAGCCACCACCCACACCTACATAATCCAGTTCCAGAGCATGAGCAACCATGAATCGTTCTGCAAAATCAAGCACGTATGACAGATTCGCTGCCAGTGTCTGCGCGCTCAGTATTCGGGTACCATAATAGGCGTGGATGCCGGATAGACGGAGATGCTCCGACAATGCAATCATGGTAACGGCTTCATCCAGCTGCGTCTCATCTATGCCGAATTGTCGAGCCGTCCCGCCCATCTTCAACCGTGCACCATGGATAGCGGTCTGTGGATTAAATCTCAGCCCCACACCCACCCTGAGCTCCCTTTCTACCGCAAGTCGCTCCAGTATTTGAAGTTCTTGAAGTGACTCCACAATGATATAGTGAATTCCTATGTCCAAAATTCGCTCCAGCTCACCCAAAGATTTACCTGGTCCTACATACATCATCTGATCAGGAGTAGCGCCCGCTGCAAGAGCCGTCTCCAGCTCTCCGGCGGAGCAGATCTCGAGCCCCAGTCCTTGTCGATGAATGTGACTCACCAGCGTTGGATTGGGGTTCGCCTTCAGCGAGTACATCAGTCGAACAGATGGATGCAGACTATCCAGAAGCATCCTGATCCGTTCATTAATCACCTGTGTATCGTAGACATATAGCGGAGTACCAAAGGTCTCCGCACATGCCAGCAAGTCCGACTTGCCTTCTGGTATATGATGCTTCATGCCACTCCTGTCCTCCTCCGAAGCCAGATGTCCCATTTTGTCATCACTCCCTTTCAGTTACGGCATTGAATGCCGGGGATTTCCTCCAAGAGCTCCTTACAGCGTTGGATATAAGAGCTGCATTGCTCCGTGGATGAGCCTATACTCATGATGTATAGCCTCCCTTGTCCCTGTTGGTCCACTTTTCTCTTGCCCTCACCCGGGTACGCGTACTTGCTATCTTTTTGCGTCTCACCAGCATCCATTGTCCGCACTGAATCCGCACAGGCTGGTGCAAATGCACATACTACAATGCCTAGTCGATGCTCTAGTGTATAAAGAACTGGCTTCAGCGCTTGTTGAAGCTCTGCGAAGCTGAAGGCACGCTCTCTTCGGAATTGAATCTGGCTGATCAAGGCATAGTCAGCTCGTTCGCTCAGCAGCTTGTCCAATAGCCCGACATGATAGGATGACATATTCAGCCTTGCATTGATCTCAAGACAGGGATAGATCGTGCCTTCCTTGCTGATCATGGCATCAATTCCTACCGGACCAAAGTAGCTGTCAGCTGCCAGCCTGCTTCCAATCCGCTCTCCCGTATCGCGCATGACCGCCTCCAGTTCCGCAGAAATGCCGTGCGGATACTGATGCCCCTGGTGAACTCCTTGTTGAACCAAGGCCCGAAGTAGTGTTCCCCAGCGCATATTTCCCTGAGGATCTATGGTGAAGGTCGCATTCAGATCACATTGCTTAGGGAGCCATTGCTCGATTACAAATTCAATACGTTCATGTCCATCACGCTCGGCTGACCTTCGCAGAAGTCTCATGATCTGCTCGAAGCGCTGCTCATCCTCCAGTACGATGATCCCTTTGCCGGATACGCCCATCGCGTCCTTCACTACGAGAGGACCAGACTTCCACAATGAACGCAACTCATGGGCAGCCTGCTCCAGCTCCGTGAGCGTATGGGCTGTACTGCCTTTCGGCTGCCGAATGCCGAGCTCCGCGCAGATCCGCCTGGAATAGATCTTGCTATTGACCTTCTGCACGACCTCCGATTCGGGGGCCGCCAGCCGTAGATCACTGCGATGTGCAAGACGTTCCTCTGAGGGCGAAGCACCATGCGGCATAAGAGAGACGCTAGCCTGGTGCTCTGTAATTCGCTGCTGTGATGCCCATTGCCGAATCTGAGCGCATACGTGCTCGTCTGCCAGTAACGAGTCTGTGAGTGGCAAGGACGGAACACCATCAATCGTGATGAACTTTGGTACCGACCAGCCAAGCTGCTTCATATATTGGATAAAATCAGGGTCTGGTCTCCGATGTAGCAACACCAAGTCATGGGGATCAGCAAGCCATAACGCGAGCTCACTCAGACTGTTGATCAGTGACTCACTCCCAGCTGAATGCGTAGACAGCAAGGGTAGCGAGAGCAGCCCCTCCGTTCGCCAGAACCGCTCAACCTCGAAATTACCCAACCATACAAGCCTTCCGTTCTCTTCCAATCCTATCGATTCTCCAAGCTGATCTCGCAGTCTGCCCACGAGCATCCCTCGCTTTCTGACGTCTTGTTCAATCAGCTGTCATCTCCAGAACGATGCATCCCAATCCTCGCGCAGGGTCAGCCATATGAAGCACAGCATATCGCAATGTTGTTGCTGCCGAGCGAAGTGTATCGAGGGCATACAATGATCCTGCTGTACCCAGGTTCACTTCCTCGATCCCTGTAATGACGTAGTCCATGTGGGCCTCCAGCTCACAGACGTACTGCTCGCTCACAGCCTGAGTCAATAACGCGCACTCCTCCACTGGAATATCGAGGCGGTGAAGCACATCCAGCACAAAATCTACGGTACGTCTTCCCAGAACTGATCCACTGACCCTTGGCTCCGTCTGATCAGGCTGCATACAGGCGTAACCAACAACTCTCCAGTCTCCTTGCTCCGGGGAGATTCGGCAGGCAGCGATTGCATCAGCCATCGGGAATTCCCCAGAAGGCACATATTCAAGCTCATGTAAGCCCAGTTGCTCCATGCAGACCATCCATACGACGGCATGGGTCGAAGCAGCCCAATGAATAGCCATCACAGGACTTAGTGAACCGACATCTGCTATGGAGAAGGTAAGTGATTCATTCAAATGTAATAGCTTCTGCATATACAATGCGGCATTAATCTTGTCCGTCAGCGGGTATGAATCATAGCAGCATACCAGATATTCAGGCTGTAGCTCTTCAGCATACTCTCGTCTACCCAGGCTGGCGAACAGTTCAGCTGCATATTCGCAGGGTTCCAGCCTGAGTTGAAGGCTGGCCTGTTCGGGACATTCGGTGTGCGTCGCTTCTCCAGCTTGTCTGGATTGAACTCTTGACTGGACACTCGAATGGAGCTCAGGCTGGCCTTCTAGCTGAGATGCTGGTGGAAGCCCTAATTTCCCCTCTATCTGATGTGGTGACTGACATGTGTCACTGATCGAGTAGCTCATTCCCACACCCTCAGCCACAACAGTCGGATCACCGCTGAAGGACTGAATTACATGTCTATATAGCCGATGCTCAATGGATTGAAGAGGACGCACATGCCCGTAGTCTCTACATACAGCTGGCCAGGACAGGAAGACATTCGCCTTTTTGAAAAATTGCACAGCCGATCACCCCTCCATTGCCGAGACTAAGCATCGCGTAATATTCTCCCGGCTGCACTCGCTGCTCCAGCACAATCCGAGTGTAGTTCACCGGAAGATCGCAGGTGTTCAGGTGTCCTGATGATTGTATACCCTCGGTATAAAATTTCGTGGTATCCACACGCAGCAGACGGGCCATGTAAGACCACAGCTCGGGTGTAACATTATTGGGAATAATCAGACGCAACTGAGAGAAGGAAATACCTGCCTCCCGGAGCGTTCGTTTGATCATTTTCGCCAGATTCACAAAATAGAAATAGTTGGGCACTTCATCCTGCCGCGTCTTCAGCTTACCGAGCTGTAGTGTACGGATATCAGTCGAGCTATTGACGGCAAGCAGACGATCTCCAGAAGGAGACTTCGAGAGCAGCACTGCCGCTGCAGCATCCCCAGTAAGAATGTGGCCGCCTCCATAGCGCTGATCGGACAGGATGCATTTCTCCGATGCAAGGATGATGGCAGACGTCTCTGCCTCCTCCTGCTCCATCCACCGTGCTGCAGCATACAAGGCAAGCAGATACCCGGAGCATAGCTGATCCCGGAGCGAGAAGCAGAGCGCACGCTTTAGACCGTATTTCCTACGTAGATTCCCGAGCACGTCCTCTGAATGAGGAAAAGCGTAATAAATGTACGGCAGCAGCAGGTAACGTACTTGTTCAGGGTCAACCCGCGCCAGCAGTCTGCCCAAGACACCATCCAGCATCTCCGGACCAGATAAGCCCGCAGCGGAGGGAGCAGAATCGATCCCATTCTCCCGGAGTCTGAGCACCTCGGCTGAACTGAGTGACAGCTCGTCCTGCAGTTCCTCCAATGAATGCCTATGCTCCGGGACAAATACGGTCGCACCGTTCACAGAGAGCCCGCCAGGTTTCATGGAGAATCCGGGGTCTGCGCCGTCTGGATCGAGAGGACATAATCGAACATATGAGATACCTTTTCCATTTCATAAAAATTCAGATTCGCATCCAGGATATCCATATCGAGGATCATCTCCAATTCAATCAGCACCTCGACCAGATTGGTCGAATCCATACCTAGCTCTGTAAAAGCAGAATCAGCAGTTACCTCGGTCTGATTGCTAATCTGACGTACCACGTTCAGCAATGTATCCATCTCCAGCATGAATCTCACCTCTTCCCATTGATATAAAATTGTTGCAACAGACGCTCCACTTCATCCGCTCCGTTGCGGTTTGCCTGGATACAATCAGCCTTCGCAGACAGCTTCTGCATTCGTTCCTTCACCTCTGGATTGCCAAGCAAGATATCCATTAGAGGCTCCAGCCCTCCTTCGATGCTATCGGGCTCCAGCAGTTCACCAATCCCAAGCTCCTGGCAGCGAACGGCTGAGGACAGGTGATCGGCGCCCAAAGGAATGACAATGATTGGCACCCGATGGTGAATGGCCTTTTGTAAGGTACCGCATCCTCCATGCGTAATAATCAGATCAGCTGACCGGAACAGTACATCATGACTTGGAACCCCCTCCACCCAGCTGATATGCCCAGGCAGAACCTTCTCTCCCCCATAAGGTTTGTCTTCCGATACAATCAGCTGACAGGTTCTCGCTTCACAAACTCGGATAGCCTCCTCCACATAGCGCTCGGTAATCTCCCTGTACCCGTCACGATCTGCCGATGTAGTGCAGACGACTATTGTGGGGCAATGGCTTATCTCCTGACTACTTGGGCGTATCTCTCCCCATGTCTCATGAATCGAGCCCTTGTTAGTATCGTTGTTAGTATCCTTGTTAGCACCTTCGTTGTTAACATCCTCCTCCGTCGCAACTAACGAGCAGGGACCTACGAATACAGAGGGATCAGGCATGGCATTGGGCACAGGGATAAGCTCCCGCACGATCATCATCAAATGAAGATATGGCGACAGCCCTGCCAGATCACCTCGTGTTCGCGCCTTCTCCTGAAGAGGAGACAGACCGATTCGTGCCCGTGCCTCATCAGCAGCACTTCGGAACATCCGCATCATTCGCTCATGTACACGCGGCACTCCGGGCATCAGCTCGTCAGGCCAGAAAATTCCAGTCATGTAGCTGACCCATGGAATCTGCCTCTTCTCTGCCAGATATGCAGGGGCACATAACCCGGAGTCGCAGATCATCAGCTCGAATGTCTCCTCAGACAAGACCTCCTGTAGCTCCAGCACGGTCTCCGTTATGAACTTCTGCGGATATTTGCCGTGACGTACCTCCACGAAGCGCAGACCTGCCCGCTTGATGACGGATTGGTAATGAAGAGGTGCCACAACGGCCACGGAATGCCCCCGGCTACACAGCTCAGCGCCTAATCCAAGCACAGGGATCAGATGACCAAGGAGCCACTGGCCGACAATCATAATACGTGCCATCGTCAGCCTCCCTGCCACTGATCCAGCGGCTGCAGATCCTTCGGCACGAACAGCCCGTCCCGACGAATCAATTCACCATCAAGATACAGCTCTCCTCCACCGTCTTTGGCGGCCTGTGAGAGCACAAGGTCCCAGTGAATCGACGAATGGTTCCCGTTATCTGCCATCGGATAAGCCTGTCCTAGCGCCAGGTGGAGGCTGCCTGCCATCTTCTCATCGAAGAGTACATTTCCCATAGCTGTGCGAATATGCGGATTTAGCCCCATGCCGAATTCACCGATTCGTGATGCACCTTCATCCGAATGAAGGAGGGATTGTAATCGCTCCGAGGTGCGCAGGCCTGCACAGGTCGCCTTCGTGACTATTCCCTGCTGAAACTCCAGCCTCACCTGTTCAAAAACGATGCCCATATACGTAGCTGGGAGGTTGAACGAAATGACCCCCTCAGCGGAGTCGAGAATGGGCGCAGTGAATAGCTCGCCATCAGGCAGGTTGTACTGTCCCGCTCCAATGAATCTTCCCATTCCGCGTATAGAGAAGGTAAGGTCTGTCCCCGGCCCGGTAATCTGTACTCGATCCGCTTGTTCTAACCGTGCAGCAAGCGGGGCACTCAACTCAGACAGACGCGTGTAATTGAGACCACATGCCTTGTAATAAATCTGTTGGCATTCATCCTCGCTCATCTTGGCCAGCTGAGCCATGCCGGGTGTTGGATTGCGCAGCAGCATCCAGCGCCCTTTATCAGCCATCGCATACTGAAGCGGCTGCAAGTATCCCTGCACATACCGTTCATATCGATCTACAGGAATATCACTCATCTCATACATATTAGCTTCTGATTTCAGCCCGATATAAGCATCCATGGATTGCAATCTTCGCAGATCGGTGTCTTTCCAGAACTCCAGCTGCTCGGGTGTGCTCTCATATATAATTCGCTTGAGCAAGCGTACTGGCATGTAACTGACAAAGGGCTCGGCCCCGATCTCATAGGCGGCGTGAATAAGCGCCTCGGTCAGCTCCTGCGCTTCACCAATCACCTCGATCAGCACACGTTCTCCCTTACACAGCGCAAGTGCGTTCTCCATGATGTGACGAGCCATATGGCTCAAGACAGCGCTACTCAAGCACTCACCTCCGATAGTTGCTTAAGCTCTTGGGCCAGCCGTTCTTCGGCAGCCAGTGCATCATGAATGTATCCGACCAGTCGCTGGCGGTAGTCACGCTCCGGCTGTCTTGTCCATTTCATAAGTACGCCGACTGCATAAGACCATTGATTGCATGCTTCCTTCAGCGCGCTGGTCCATTCAGGCTTCAGGTAGCGTTCAGGTATATTTTTTCGCTCGACCGCTGTATCCCACAGCACTCGAAGCTTCCTGAAATAATGCACATCGAATTCCAGCTGCTCCAGAGACTCCAACAGCTCAGCCCGCTCAGCTTGCTCCAACGCATCTGCGAAGTGGGCAATGCTGTCTAGCCCACCATCCTGAAGCATTTTCGTTGCTGATTGCGCTGCGAGCTTGGGGAACCATTCCAAGCCCAAGTCTGTCGCTGGCTCTTCCTGGTGACGGAGGATAGCTGCTCCTGCATGACCGCTTGCTTGGAGGGCCGGGAAGAAAATATGATTCGGGATTACAGCTTGGTAACCATCAAAATAAGGCGGCAGGCCGGTATCATCAATAACAGTCACCTGTGTATCGGTCAAATCAGCAAGTAGCAGCCAATGAATGACATCATGTTTGCCATGATAAGCCGAGAACGGCACATTGACCGCCTTGTAATAGAGCAAACAATAGCCCTCTATCTCGAAAATAGAGCGAACTAGATGCTGCAGCTTATCATCCTGTAAAGCAGGGAAGGCGGTTAACTTCCACGGATGATGGAGCACCGGTTCAGCTCTGCGTAGCATCAATCGATCGGAAACAGCATTAAATGGATCCAAAAATATCGAGACAGGATTCTTCTCCCCTTTCCATTTCATCACCTCTAGCGCACAGAGCTGGCGACAATCGAGATTGCGCTCGCTGCAGCCATATTCGTCTGGAATTCTCCAGTCCAAGCGGCCACGCTCTGCCAAGTACTGTACAAATGGAATCGAATTCATGGCTTCCCCCTCAAGGTTGGATATGAAGCTGGCTACAGCGGCATCGGTTGCATAGCCGATAGCAGGGATCGGGCTCCTTCATGCCTTCAATAGCCATCTTACGTACCAGCTGTTCAATGATCGCTAACACCTGGTCCATGGCCGCAGGGTGCTGGTAATAGTAACGAACCCCCTGTAGCTCATGCAGCACAGCTCCTGGCAACGCACTGACTGCCCCCACAGCCTGTGTATCCTGCTCTCCGCAGATGACATGCAGCGGTTCAGTAGCCTCATGCTGCTGCCACAGCTCAGGCTGAATGGCATCAAGCTCCTGCAGCATGTCCCAGCCCAGACGCTGACCATGCAGGTACAACAGATGGGCACCGAGCGCAGACACATACTCCACCTGCTCCATTCGAAAATCACTGAGCGTGTAGTAGTCATAGCCGGGGACGAGCTGCTGGGAATCAAGATTCCCTTCCTTCTTCAATTGCCGGAGCACATTGCTCTCGAACAAGCTGGATGACTGTGGAAGTGGCGCAATCGGTGGCGACAGCAGTATGACTCGACACCTAGTCCTCGTCTGCCTATGCCACGCTTTAGCAGTCCTCATAGCCACTACGGCGCCAAGGGCATGTCCGACCAAGATGATTGGCACCTGTGATCCCGCCCTTGCTGCCTGTGTAGGGACCATTTCTTGTAGCACCTGAAGTGCATCCTCCGTCATGGTGGAGATGCTCGTGTCACCTAGCTCGCCTGCACTATCCCCATGTCCACGATAATCGAACTGTACGATGCGGTACCCTTGGCCCGTCAGCTTCTTACGAAGCCCCGAGAACATGTAATTTTTCTCGCTCATCGCCTGCCCCAAGCCCGGCAGTGTCATGACTAACGCCCGTGTAGAACGAGAATCGGGCTCCTGAATCAGTCCGGCAAGCTCCAGCTTCTGCCCAAAACGAACCTGTCTCCACATGTACATCACCTCCTTAGAAGCTGAGCTTCGTCTTGTTCTTGTCCACTGGTATACTTCAGACCTCAACACCGAGCTTTTGCTTCAGCCAATCACTTGTCAGCCTCATCAACTGCTGCTCCAGCACCTCGGAGGTGAACAGATGCCCTCCCTCTCGTACAGCATGGACGACGTGCCGCACATCACCGCTATAGATCGGTACAGACCCCAAGTCAGTGCGCTGCATCTGCTCGAACTCCTCCTGAATCAGCGGGTCCTCCTCACCATAGATGAGGATGGATTCCCCAGCATACTTGCGGATCTCCGCCTCTGCATCATAGGTCGCTAGATCCCTGTAAAAATCCATCGAAATCCACAGCCCGGCCCATGGCATTACCAGGACATCGCTGGCTTCAGGGTGACGAACAAAGCGCGGGTGTCGTCCATTGGGATAATTCCCGCCAAATTCATGAAATAGGGGACTCCAGAGCACAATATGCTGGACCGAGGTCTGGTTCGCAGCCAGCAAAGCGATCTTCGCTCCGTCACTGAAGCCCAGAAAGGCTAATCGTGTACTGTCGATCTCCGGGTGCTCTGCCATATAGCTATAGGCCTGCGAGACGTTCGAGAGCTTGCTCGATGTCGTCATCTGATAATAATGCCCGTCGCTCAGTCCCAGACCGATATAGTCAAAGCGCAGCATGGCTATTCCCAGCTCCGACAATCGACGTGCCAGCTTCACAGCCAGTCGATGCACCTCATAGCGCTCCCCGTTTTTACCAGGGCAGTAGATGACTGCTGGATATGGCCCTTCTCCTTGTGTGGGCAAATGAAGAATTCCTGCCATGCGTCCGCCCTCATCCTCCAGCTCCACATATAGCTCCTTCATTCCACGTTCCTCCTCCCTCGGCCGCCACTAGCTCTGCCTGAATCACCTTCACGCCGGATACGTCACCGATCCCCCGCAGCACAATCCTGTCCTGCATGCGATGTGCCACGCTAACGGTGTATGTGACCGTATCTCCAGGCATTACGCGATTCAGGAAGCGAGCCTTAAGCACACTCCAATCCCGCAAGGTTGAAAGCCCTTGCCCCTCACTCAGCAGCAGCTCTGCCGACTGACACAATCCCTCCACCATGAGCATGCCTGGATAAATACTGTAGGCGGGAAAATGTCCCTGCAAATAAAAATCGCTGCTGCTAATATGCTTGCGGGTAACAATGCGAGCAGGCGGTTGTAACTGATCAATACCGTCCACCATGACCCATGGCTTGCGATAGGACAGCTGAGCTTCAGCGTTCAAGCCATCACCCCTTTTTCCTCACGCCCCGAGATCGCGACATACAGTGTTGCGCAAATAGCTCGTTCACCGTTCGCCCAGACTTCACCGTGCAATGCTGCTTGTGAGCGTCCCAGGCGAATAGGCGTGACCTTGTAGCTAATCACTGCATTCCAGTCCACTCGACCATCAATACTGGCCTCTACCTTGCCCAGCAATGGAATTTCATGCGGCTGTAACGGATCCGTCTCCAATTGGACAAAGATGACTGCTGTCTGCGCCAGGCCCTCAATCAATACGGAAGCTGGGGGATGCTGTTGATCTCCGAGCACCTCACGGAGCGGCTCTGGGTAGAAGCTCGCTTTCAATTCCTTGCCCGCCGCATAATCTGTTACGTGATCCACAAATCGGAACGGCGGCTGGTGGGGGAGCATGTCCACGAGGGCGGATCTTTCACGAATCTCGATCATCTTGGAATCATGCATGCCGCCCAACCTCAGCAGCAAGTGTAGCCACAGTGGTCATGGCATCCACATCCAACAGGGAATCAGGCACCTCCATGCCAAACTCCTCTTCAAGCAGCACGACCAGCTCCATATAGCGAAGAGAATCGAACCCCAGATCATATAAGCGATGCTCCAACGTAATGTCCTCGGGCGGCAGAACGCCACAGCCCTCGCTGCTCAGCAGCCGAATTATTCTTTGCCCTGCTTCCATCTTTGCTCTCACCTGCTTTCTGGACCTTCCTGGTCACTCTGCTGCAACATTGCGTTGCTTCAATAGTTCGTAATGTCGAATCAGTTCACATTATAGAAGCTGACCCTATTCACCGACTCGGCTTCCCATGTCTGAACTCAAATCCCAAAGCCGAGTGATCAATGAAGCCCAGCACCCATAATGGATACAAAAGGAGAGTGAGTATAAGGATGAGCACAAAACTTCATCACAATGATGAATCCATCCTGACGGTTACGATGCATATCGAAGCCCCGGCTGAGGCGGTGTGGTGGTATCTGGCAACTCCCACCGGCATGAACACCTATCTGACAGATGATGTACAGGCTTCATCTGATTTCATTGATGTGGGCGATGACATACGTATTGTGATTGGAGATATGGTCAATGATGCGGTATGTCTGGACAATGAGACTTACCGACTATTCCGGCAGAAGGATCGATTCCGTTCTCTGCTTGCGGATGATTCCTTCATTGAATATGAGACCGTGACCGCCTTCCGCTTGGAAGAAAAAGAGGGGATTACAACGGTGACTACAGAAATTCAGGGTGCCTGGCAACAAAACGAGCTGATGAGGTGGATTCGGGACTGCAGCGTGTTCGGCTGGAGACAATCCCTGTTCAATCTTAAGCTGATGCTGGAATTGGGCCTTGACCTGCGCTACAGCATTTTCGGATATCCTCGGCTTGGGATTTGCAATTACACAGCGGAGCCTGAGCAGCTAGAGGCACAGTCCCTTCCTGTTGGCATGGGTGGGAATTACATTATGGAGGTCTTTCCTGGAAGCCCAGCCGAACAAGCAGGCCTGCAGACCGGTGACATTATTGTAGCCATTGACGGGCAAGCGGTGCCAACGTATGGTGAGCTTGTTCGTGCGCTCGGGAAATATGGAGCTGCTCAGGAGGTCTCAACCGAGTCTCCTGTACAGATCGATTATTACAGGCATGGCAAGCGTGGCTTCACCAAGGCTACTCTCTCTCTGGACAAGCTGCTTACAGGGCTGGTAGAGCCTACGGAGGAGACAGTTCAGCAAGTGACGGAAGGCAAGCGGATATCGAACAGACCAGTGGCCCCCTAAACACGGAGCTTAGGGGACCGAAGCTGAGCCGGTCCATTCTCACCCAGTCATGGATGAGAGGGATCGGCTTTGTGCCTTTTCCATAATGCGCCTGAGCCCGACCTCTGTTGGGCCAACGCTTCCCTTTTACGCCGAATTTCTTCCCATGAGGTCTCCTCAATATCCACCAGCCCCGTAAAGGTGTCATCCAGCGACAGGCGCACAGTAGTCTGATGTACAGCTCCATCACGGATGTATTCAATACTTGGCTCTGCCTGACGTCCATAGTACGTAGAGATGGTTCTTACAAATGCAGGATAGTCCGGTGTAGCCACGCCATCAATCGCTGTAACTACATCACCGGTGCGCAGACCTGCCTGATCCATCGGACTATTCGGAAAAACAGTCAGCAGATAATTCCCTGCCTCCGGGGCAACTCCCGTCTCTTGTGACAGCTCCTCTGTCACCGTACAGTTCGCTACTCCCACCCGAGGATAACTGAACATTTCGACCCGCAAATCCAACCCTAGCTCCAGCACAGACTTGAGATTCATCAGCGAACGTCGCCATCCCATCTCCAGACACTCACGAAGCCACTGGCCCGCAGTACTGTCAGTAAATCCGCGCACCTCCAGTACAAGCTTCACGAAGGGGCCCTCCTGCACCAGCGTATAGGAGGTGGATACCTCATAACGCACCGTTTCACCGTCCGGGTCCATGGATTCGTAGGTATCTGCGAATACAATATGATGGGGTGCCTCGCAGTGGACAACCTCCGTATCATTCATGATGTCTCCATAATTCAACTGATAACGGTCACCAAGCTTAGGGGCTCCGTCCTCGCCAGTCGTACTGCTGTAATAGGTCAGGTACGTATTTGAGCCAGAAGGAGTGGCCACAGACCACCATACCCGCTCCAACGGAGCTTCCAGATAAATGATGTTAATACTCCTATCTGATGCACATGGAATCATGATGATCTCTCCTCTGTTAAGATGTTGTATACGTCTTTGCCCCGTGTGGCAAGCTCACGCACAAGTCCTGGGAAGGTGCACAGCATGTCCATCGTATCCAACTGCTCCAGTGGGACAGACTTCTCGGTGCGTGCCAGAGTCTTGAGGCAAGCGTGATACTGAGGGACAATCCGCTCGTCCCTGCGCGATTCATAGTCAGTCATGGCCTCCAGCCACGTCTTCTCACCCTGAAAATAGAGATGCAGCTCTTCAGCCAGCATTTCGGCCGTACAGACGGCATTGTCAATACCAATTCCAGATATCGGGTGAAGGTGAGCTCCTGCGTCCCCCACCAATGCCCATCCCGGTCCATAAGCCTGACGGACATAGCTAGGCAGATGCGCTGCTCCTCGAACCTGAGCTGACAATGCTGCATCCTTCAGCCGGGGAGCCAGTGTGCGAATTGAACCCAGCCTGCTCATGAATCGCTCACTCGGGCTGCCTTCGCCTGAACGGAATATGGCATCATGCGTCATCAGAGCGATACAGTGTCTACCCTCGTCCATGGGGCTGCACAGAATAATGTCACGTCCGCTCCAGTACCATTCAACTGCTGGTATCGGAAGCGGAGTCACGCCCGACAGATAGCCATAATACACACCCGGGTGGTGTTCATCAGATAGGAATCGAGTGAGTGGCTTCAGTGCGGATGCTAACGTCGATT
This sequence comes from Paenibacillus massiliensis 2301065 = DSM 16942, assembly GCF_000377505.1. Classification (GTDB taxonomy): domain Bacteria; phylum Bacillota; class Bacilli; order Paenibacillales; family Paenibacillaceae; genus Paenibacillus; species Paenibacillus massiliensis. The sequence goes on from NZ_KB898188.1 coordinate 355,242, forward strand.
GCCTTCCATCGGCACCGATGACGACCCGACCATGAGCAACCTCGCGACGCCCTGCATCATTTTCAACGTTCACCCCGGTCATAGCTCCAGCCTTATCCATAACAGGGCCGATGACTTTAGTTCGCGGACGAAAGGTAACCAGCGGATGGCTCACAGCCTCATCCAGCAGCCACCGATCGAGCAGCTCTCTACGGATACATAATGAGCGCGGGGTGACCAGAATGTCTGATTCCAATATTCTTCCTTCCAGATCCACACGCATCCGAGTCATGGGAGGAATACCGCTGTGATTCATACGCCCCGAAATTCCAAGCCTCTCATAGATATCAATCTCACCTATGATATGAGAGGAGAGGACGGGACCAGGCTCAGTATATTTATCCAGAAGGAGCACCCGCTGTCCTTTACGGGCCAACAGCAAGGCTACTGCGGCTCCTGCTACCCGTGCTCCGACAATAATTGCTTCGTACATAACTTCCTCCTTCCGGCCTCTGGCTTGACCAACAGCACAGGGCAGATCGCAGACGAAAGGGCCATCGAAGATGGCCCTCCTTGCTGAAGAGATACGGAATCAGTTGGACTGAAGGCATCCGTAGATGGTGCCGACTTGGTTGTCCTGCTCATCATACAGTGGAATTACGCTCTCAGAGTAGAATGTAGCATCTTTTGGAGGCAAGCCCTTCAGAACTCCGATCATGTGGATTGGCTTCTTGTTGTGGAACTTGCCTTCTGGTGTCTCAAGCACCCAGTACAGGAAGGACTCTCCTTGAACACCATCAGCCATGGTGCGGTTGAAAGGAATCGTTGCACTGGCTTTCATAGTCTCGCCTTGTCCTTCAAGTCCGCCCGTTACGCTAATTGTTGCTCCCGGCCAGATCGTCTTGGATGTAGCAACCAGGTTCACGTTTTTAATCTCAAGCTCTACCTTGATGCCTGATTTCAGACTGAACTCCGAGTCATTCACTGTGAATTGTGTCGGAGCAGCTTGTTGGAAATGCAACTCCTCTGTACGGCCGTCCAGCAGCTCCAGGTATGTTTTGCTGTTGGAATTTTCAAGCGTCATGTTCATGGATTTTGTAGACATCAGCTTCATGGGTTCTTACCTCCAAGGTTTAGTTTTTCTGGTGTGTCTCCCGGGGACATCCTTATCATCGCATGAATCACGCTTGATCACTCTGCTTTGACTGGAGCAAAAATCTGGTTTTGTTGGGGTGACCTCAGGACCGCTCTACGTAGCCTCGCAGCAACCGGCAGATGGACTCCACCGTTCGAAAGTTATTAAGTAATATCAGTTCATCATCCAGTTCAATATCAAAGACTTCCTCTAGTGAAGCCACCACCCGAATGAATGTTAGCGAATTAATCCCGATCTGAAATAAATCGGTCGTCTCTTCAATCTCCACCGTTGCGGACAAATTCTCTGCTACACACTCAATAACCTGGGCTCGCAGCATCTCTTCATTCATCTTGATTCCCTCCGTTTCCCGTAGATTGCATACGCACCAGGTGCTCCATTAGCAGTGGGACTGCTCGCTTCTCTTGTTCATACAAGGTACGGAACAATCCAGCCAGCTGCTCATATCTGGATGAATTCGGCTGCCGCTGGACCTTCAGGGATTCCGCCCTGATCTCCTTCATCACCCGTCTGGCTTGTGTATAATATCGCTTGGCATGCTGCAGCAGCGGGCCGTCCGCCAGCTGTTCCAGGGCTTCGATCCGCAGCAGCATCCAGCGCTTATGCTGGGTCATCTTGTGAATCATAATATTCCAGAAGTCATTCTCACGCGGATCAACTCTTCCTCCGTCTGCAAGACTGCTGAAGAACATAGAGAGATACAGGTTGACATAATAACCGCTGGCGTACGCATCTGGAGCAAGAGCAGCGGCCTGAATTCTGCCTCGATCCAACGCAAAATAAATAGCGCGTGTATCGAGCCGCTGCACACCCGTTGCGCCAGAGGCTGGCCATACCCGAAAGCTTGACAAAGGAAACCCATAGTGCGTGAACCAGAGCTGAGATTCTGAATGCTCGCGGATTACCCCCACCAGCTCCCGCTCACAGATAGCATAGCTGATACGGACAGGTGCATAAGAGCGGCCATCTACCTCGAAGGCCAGTACATCGAAGACCTGGGCTGTGTCGTCGTATCCATAGATCAAGGCATCATGTACCAGTGCTCGTCCCTGCCGGTAGTAGCTGGAGCAGGGTACCCGAGACCAATCCAGGTAGATAATGACATACTGTCCATCATCAATAGCCTTGCGGATCGCCGTGGTGTGGTTCCCTCTGTCAGGATGGATAGTACCTGCACGGGGAACAGACTCCTCAGCAAGCCTATGCTCGTCAAGCACACCGCTGTACACCTCCAGATGCTCCTCGAACCGCACCATTGGCATTTGCCCCTCCGGTCTACCTCTGACGATGAGATTCACGAAATGGCTCAGCCCCCAAGACAGCCATGATTGTTCAGCCAGTACCGCACTCAGTCGTAAATTGTGATAGCACTCACTCTCGAAGCCCGGATTCGCGTTCACGGGCAGTTGCTTCACTTGGCCGCTCATGAATGTGCACTTCCCTGTTTCTGCTGTATTACAGCGATGACTTGGGCTGCTGCATATTCCCCGGAGTGCGAAAGTGAAGTCCATAGCCCCACTCCGTGCTGCTCAAGCTCACAAGCCGCATCCCCATACAATTGGATATAAGGTCTTCCTGAGCTCTCATGGCGAAGCTCGACATCACGAAATTGATATTTTCGGGTGATCATCCCACCAGCAGCCTTGAAGAACGCCTCCTTCACCGCCCATCGTGCTGCAAAATGCTGGGCAGGCGAGGCATGGCGACGGCAATATTCGATCTCATGCGCCGTGAACACCTTGGCAAGGAAGCGCTCGCCACCTCGCTCCATCGTCTTCTCCAGCTCCCGGATACTCTGGATATCCATACCAATGCCACAGATTACCTCCATGGCGGACTTCCTCCGATTCCGCTCCATTCAGTTCCCTTGAGCGTATCGTTCTTCAGCTTGGGCGCGGTATTGAGACGACGACGAACACGCTCCCCTTGACGGTTCATCAGCGTGTTATGGTTAATGTTGACGCTTCTGGCGCTGACCCCGGTAAAATGCGTTACATGCGCATGACGGAACCGACTCTCCTCGCGATTCTCACCTGACCCATGTACCAGATTCCCATGAAAGGCCACCGCATCACCAGGGAAAAGCTCAAGCTGAAGCTTCTCGTAGCCTTGGGGAAGCTCCAGCTTCTCTCCATATTCTGATGCGCTCGATTCGGCAAGCTCCGGCTTCAGCAAGCCTAGCTTGTGTGAGCCAGGTACGACATAGACACCTCCATTTACCTCGTTGCTGTGTCCCAGCGATACCCAGATCGAGCAGGTCGTGCCGGGTGCTGCGCCTATACTGTAATTATCCTGATGCATGGGGAGTCCACGGGTGCCAGGAGCCTTGAAATAATAGCTGCTAGAGATCGCTAGTGCTTCCTCAGCCAGCAACGTAGATGCAATATCGAATATAGCATCGCTCAGTAGCAGCTCTGCAATATCTGATCTCGTCAGATGATTGTCACGTAGACGGGGAAACAGACTTTCGACGGGATTGCCGGCATCCTGCACGATCTCTCCACTGCGTAGCAGATCAATCCACACCTTATGAAAGCTGTGATTGACCCGCTTCACCTGCTCTTGCGAAAGCACGCCACGCAGTACCGTATACCCCCAATCCTCATAAAACGATTTTTGCTTCGGTGTTACTTGATCGCTCATGTTATACCGTCCTCCATCCCAATTGATATGATGCATGCATTGCACCGCCTGCAGCGCTTGCGTTTGCTCTGCTCTGACCTTTAAGACATCTCATCTGCAGCTGCAGCATGTCATGGCTCCTGACGTCAGGAAGTGGCAGGAGCAGATAGCCCGCCCCCCGGCAATGAAGAAGTGACCCATTCGGCGCGACAGGAGTCTGCATTTTACGTCGCAACCTGTACACATATTGGCGAAGCAGATCTGGACTGGCATATTCGTCCCATAGTCCATGGACAAGCTCCTCGGTGCTTACGAACCGCCCACGTCTTTCCAACAGGAAGTGCAGCAGAGCGCGCTCTCTTTCAGGTAAAGGGTGTAGCACGCCATAATTATTGATGCTGCACAAATCCTGGTCATAGAACACCCCCTCCAGCAGCAGAACCGTTCTACTGCGCCTAGCGTCAGAGGCATCTCCTGTTTGCCTCTCATTTCTAATCAAGTCAACTTCTGTGTACACCACAACTTGCGGACCCAATGCAGCCAGCTCCTGACTAATGTGCTGATCTACATCCTCCATGATGCACCACACGGTTAGCTCCGGATGATTCTGGCATAGGTATCGAGCAGCCTCATACTCTTGATCATCAGGCTGTTCCACAAGCCAGATCAGTCGACTTAGTCCGAGTTCTTCTGTGCTCTGAGAGACAAATTCCCTCATGGACTCTGTATGAAGCACGGAATGTCCCTGCTCGTTCGCCCACTCGTACAGCTGTGCATAGTGATGAACCGAGCATACAAAAGCAAGCATCTGTCATACCTCCTTGACCTTTATTCACAGCTCAATTCAAGCATCGCGGCACCGAAATCAAGCGAAGCAAAAATGAGCCGTATTCGATCTCCAGCTCTCAGTGAGCCGCTCTGCTCCAGCTCATACAGCGATACCAGAGGATCGGAGCATTGTAAATTTAGCTGCGGGTGCATATTTCTGCGGTATACATGAATCGTCGTAGCTCCATACAGCGAAGAGCATCTTGATTCACTATTCAAATCGCCCTTTATTTCGCTCTCCAGCCACAGGAGCAGTGAATCCGAAATGTGATGAAATAGTATCCAGCAGACCCGCCCTTTACTGAAAAAACTCCCTTCATCATGGCAGTCAGCATGCTCCTGACTCATAGGGCTCGTAGCTAGCCGTAGCATACAGCGACCTGTCTCCGCAGTAACCTGGTCGTAAACTGCCGATGACCAATGATGGGGAGCAGCTGGTTCAATTGATCTCAAGTCATAGCTCACTTGGTAGAGTCGATAACGGTCAGGGTCCCCCGAGAGCATACAAGCCGCTCCCATACCGCCATATGGATACAGAGTTGGAGCGTGTATTGAGCGTAGCGGGTCCCAGGCGGCATCAGCTGCCAGTAATATGCTCTGCTGACTTTTGCCCGTATGCAGCAAGGAGATTAATATCTCAATCGCCCCGACAGTGGCCATACTACCTTGCTGACCAATAGCAAGCGGAAAGCAATTCTTCAGCCCGGCCTCATGAAGCATATGCAGGACAGGCAGTTCCCCAGGATCTATAGCCGAGCTTTGATGTGCATAGCATAGGTAATCTGGCTGGATCTGAGCACCTGCATTCGAGATATGCAGAGCTGCCAGCAGTTGAGTACCTATGCGAACCGTTGAGCTGGGCGATGTACTAGAACCAGGAAATACGCATGAATCTGTTGATTGGCTATACCTGAATCCGCCTGAACCTCCAGGCACAGCGAGAGACGATATTTGTTCGCTATGCAACAGTGCGCGGATATAGCCATCAGGAGCAGAAACCTGCTGCCATAGAACAGCCTGCTCCGAGATCGTAATCTCCTCCTGCTGTATTGTGGGGGAAGACAAATAGATGTTCACGGCTTCTCCTCTCTGGAGGGCTCTTATATGCTCCAAGCCTGTCACACACCGTATGGCGATCAGAACATGCTTTATCGGACCTGTAAGAGCTTGTCCGATACATGGCTATGGCCTTATCCGGTTCGGTTGCCGCTGTACTGATGAATGGAGCAGCCCAGACTGCCCAGACCCACCGAGATGGTAAGATAATAGTCGCCCTCCCGCAGTCTTCCAGCCTGAATCGCATGCTGGATGTTGAACCAGATATCCGAGCAATGGAGATGTCCGAACTGGGCGATCGTGTCGGTATACCACAGTTCCTCTTCTTCCTCCATCATGCTGGCCAGTTGGCGCCAGGTAGAGCGATTGACATTGTTGCCAATCATCATCCGCAGCTCCCGAGTATTCATCCCTACACTCTGCAATGTATCCCGAATGAGCTGCCGGATGCGAAACAGATACGTCGTCTCCTCCCAGGCAAGTTCATGAACAGGCGAACGATAGCCCGCATGTATGGATGGATTGACGCGGCAGTTGATCGCCAATAGCTCATGCTCTCCCGGAGAGTTACTTAGGTATGCTGCTGCTGCTGCATCCCCGAGTAAGGAATGAGGAAGCTGCCGCAGAGACGGATGGTAGACCTTGTCTACAGTAACCATCATGATTCCATCTGCTGCCCCACTAGACAACAGGGCTTCTGCTGTCAGCAAGCCCACGTGTACGGAAGCACAATTGTGCTGTGAGAGCGAATGAATCGGAATCTCTACTGCCCCCTGAATTCGTACCTCCCGCAGTGGGTGCTCGTCCTGCCAATACGAATCGAGTGTACGGACCAACAAGATCCTATCCACTCTTCGACCAGTAGCCGTTGCCCAGCGCAACAAGGGGATGCATACCTTTGAGATCATGTCTGTCAGGCGTGTACCCTCTGCTTCCAGAGGAACTTTCTTGAAGCCGTATTCATCTTGGAGTCTTCTCTCGCGCTCTACCGAGAACTCCATTCCTATTTCCCGGGCAGTGGCCGCTAGCTCAGTCACTGATGCAGTGAACTCAGGAAGGTATAGCTGAATGGCCATAGCCGTCATCCGCTGTTTCTTCAGCATGTTCAGCACCCATGGCATGCTGAAGTATGAATGTAATCCACAAGTCGCTCTAATGTACGAGAATCATCTCCCCAGATTTTGTCTGGATCGAGCTCGACCTTCCATTCATTTTCCAGCGTGATCATGAAGCTGATAAAAGCGACAGAGGACATGTCCAGCTCCTGTGATATATCCTGTGATTTCTCCTGTGACAGCTCCTGCGAATCCCAATTCGGAACGTGATAGCTCTCAGCTTCATTGATACTGCGGGACTCGACAGTCAGGTTCTGCTGTCCAAAGAGTCCTTGGTCTGCATCGTTCTGTCCTCTCTCTAGCAATGCCCTATGCACGCTACGCCTGATTTCCTCCTTGTCTCGCGTTTCCAGGCTCATGCCTGCTTTCCTCCTCTCGACCTGTCTCATTAACATCCTCGCTTGCATAGGCCGTCTTCCAACCCGGGAGACGATCCGTGATTCGAATGTCATGTGGCACCTTATAGGGGGCAACTTTCCCTTTCAGGTACTTGCGCACATCTGCTTGGGTTAACATCGCAGACGTCACGAGCCAGGCCCTGATAATCTCACCCTGGAGCTTGTCAGGAGCGCCGGTCACCTTCACGCTGACTACGCCTTCCATTTGCTGCAGGGCATGCTCGATCTCCAGCGGATTAATTTTGCGACCTGCAACATTAATGTGCTTGCTGCGCCGACCTGTAATCACCAGTTCCTGACCGATTACCGAGGCGTAATCCTCTGTTAAATAGTAGTCATCCATCATTACTGGAGGTACAAGCTTTGCCCCATGCTCGATATACCCAGCGAAAATCCCCTCTCCGCACACCTCAAGTCTTCCTTCTGCAGATACCCGGGCTTTGACTCCCGGAAGTAGCATGCCGCAGGCTTGTGGACGCCCTCTTGTTAACAAATGCTCTGCCGCCACCGCCCCAGTCTCGGTGCTCCCGTATAGTCGCAGTACCCGCTGTCCGAATTTACTCTCGAATTGCTCCGCTTCAGCAGCCGACAGCGGTCCTCCGGCGGAAATGCCGAATTGCAGCGAAGCAAGCGCTTGCCGATCAAGCTGCTGTGCTGCGATTAGCAGCCTGTAAAACGAAGGAACGCCGAGAAGAATGGTGCGCCCACCATTCTGGAGCTGGGCTGCTGCCCTTCGCGGTGTCGGCTGTCTGCACACACTCAAGGTTATGCCTCCAATCAGTGCCGCGAACAAGCCACCACTCAAGCCGTATAAATGATTTAAGGGAACTGTTGCCACAATGGTGTCGACCTGATCATAGCCGAACCAGCTATTGTACTTCTCCCCCTCTTGAATGACCGTCTTGAGGTTCAGACAAGCTACCTTGGGAAAGCCTGTCGTACCCGAACTGAGAAGATACAATCGTTCACTCTCATGTAATGAACCAGCAGCTTCAACAACTGCCCCCGACAACTCGCCCCGGTCATTAATAGCACAAGAGCGCGCGCTGAATGATGAATCTGTACAAGCTTCCAGCGGGATTGACCGATAAGGTTGGAGGAACACCAGTTCTTGATTGTGATTGTGGTTGTGATCGTGGTCGAGCTTGTGTCTGCCCTCGTGCTGGTGATCAAGCTTCTCCCCAGACGAGTACGTCCATATCTGCCCACAGTCCATTGCCGAAGCCTTCAATGACTCGTGAAAAGAACTCACCCATAACGCTGGAACTACCCACCTCGACATCCCACTGGTCTCTGCCACACGCTCCACTTCCTCAGGCGTCTGCATGGCATCTACTAGTAGCACCGATCGTTGGTCTTCCAGCAGCTTAAGTAGTAGTAGAATGGATTCCAGTGATTGATCCATGACAAGCCCTACATTAGGACAGTTCCTTTCCCCAGCTTCAAGCATGGAAGGGAAGGTAGCCTCCTTCAAAAAAGCAAGCAGCTCGCCATAAGTCACACTTCGGTCCCCATCTGTAATCACGGTCCGATGAGGCAAGCAATCTCGCAGAAGCTTGGCAATGCGGCCCATCGTAATCCTCCTTTCACGCATGGTGTGCATTCATTATAGTTATCAGTTAACTATGGCATCTCGGCTTTTGTTGGAAGTGGTCGAATCCTAATGATTGACGACGGGATTAACGAAGTATGCACGTCTGATTCATGTACTTGGGCTATGGAGTTCGTTATGTTAAGAAATGAGCTGATTAGAGGACCGTACTTTGCCTTTGCCCAGATCAAATAAGTGTTGCCTCGCTGAATCATTCAACTTCAGCACAGATTCGGTTCAGCTCATTAACGATAGAAATAGAGAGGAGAGCACGGCTATGCCTGGCCTAGATTATGTATCGAGCTATATTCCGGCATGGCGTCCCAGTCTGAGTCGACATGCTACAGAGCTAGGAGTGGAGACGCAGATGCTAGCAGGGCTACCGGATGGCCACGGACTTGATTGCATCGCTGTCGAACAGACGCTGCGAGTACATGACATGGCAGCAACCGCCGCTGATAGGCTGTTGCAGTCTGTTAGCGAGGATGAGCATCGAATCGGGCTGCTGCTATGCACCTCTACCTTCCCAGCCTTTACACCGGATCACTACGACGCCTTTGGACAATTACAGACCAGATGGGGATTGGAGCATGTACCGGTCCGCTTTGTTTCACAGATGAATTGCGCCTCCATAGACCTGCTTCTTCGCATTGCGGCGAACGCTTCCCGTCATCTTCATAGATCCGTTCTATTGCTGGCTGCGGATAAAATGATTCTTCCTCATAGTCGCTATCTGCGAAACAGCACAATATCTGCGGATGCGGCAGCCGCCGGTCTGATAACCTACCCAGGACGCAGGAACAAGATCATAGCCTCTGTTCTTCGCTCAGATGCCACCCTGTATCACAGCATGCTGGCACCGGAGCATGAGTATGAATGGTTCCAGAACACCTTCATTCTCGGACTAGTGAAGGTGCTACATACAGCACTGGCAGAAGCAAACATTGCATCACATGAGCTGTCTCTTGTAATCCCGTCCAATATAAACTGTGTTGTCTGGAAGCGAGTGGCTCTAGCTAGTGGGTTACCTGCGAGCATGTTCTTCTACCCCACCCTGCCGTTGGTTGGACATGCCCACAATGCTGATCCGCTGTTGAATCTTGAGGTTGCCCAGCAACAACAACGGCTGAGGCCAGGGGATTGGTTCGCGACTCTGACGGTAGGGATGGGCAGCACATTCGGCTGTACGATCTTTCGCCACTAGAGAAGTGTAAGTGTTCACTGAACCGAAAGGAGACGAATCCATGTCAGGATGGTACCTATCGTCACCAACTTGTATCACGTCCACGCCCCGACCATTAGATATCGAGGCCCTTAGCTATGCCAGAGGTTATGAAGGGATGATGCAGCACTATTTGCCCATGATGTGGCAGGAATACAACCAAGAGGTAACTGAACGAAGGGGTGCTGCTCTTGGTTGCTCTATTCCAAAACGATCCGTTGGTACAGACAGCCGCTTAGCATCCACAGCTCAAGCAACGAATCTGGACGTATCTGCATTCGCTTGGGCTGCTGCTGCAATTAACGAACTGCTGAGAAGAAACAATAACGTCCACATGCCCTTTCAGCATCTCATCTATTGCTCGGAGACGGCTGAGCCAGACTATCAGCTGACACCCGCCCTGTACTTCAAGAAGACACTGGGGCTAAAAGGGCTACTGCCTTTCGCCCTCTCTCATTGCGGCTCAAGTACACTGTCAGGGACGCTGGAGCTGTTGGATTGGCTAGCTGATCCAGGGGGGGACAAGCGAGCAGGACCTGTGCTTTTTGTGACCGCTGCCAAAGAAACCCGCTCCTTTCCTGTGACTAAATCATCATCTTTCCCTTTGGGCGATGCCGCTGCGGCATGCATCCTGTCTCCCGTAAGCGGGGAATGGAGGATTATTCGCAGTCGCCATTACAGTCGTCCGCTATCTTCACCTGATCCTTATAGCTGGTCTGAAGCTGAGCATAGCCAGCAGCAAAAGCTTCTACTGGAGCAATGCAAATCGGAGCTAAGAGCATTCCTGCTTGAATGTTCCCAGGAACACACATCCTGTGATCATTCCTTGAGCTATGCCATCGTCCAGCACCTGAATACTGATTTTCTGGATTCCATAAGTCAACTGCTTCCATGTCCAATCTACACCCGGCAGCGTGAGTCGGCTCACAATCTGCACGGTTCGGATAGCCTAATCAGTCTGCAGGAGCTAAGCGAGAACAACCCATGCACATCCGGTACCCGAATACTGATACTTCAAGCGGGCCCCTTTTCTCACCTGGGATTCATCCTGCTGGAGCGAACAGAGGAGTTGATGAGGAAATGACGCGATTAGAGCCTTGCCCGAGAACGAATCTGGAAGCTTGCCTACGGATGCTACTGCGCAGTGACGGCTCCACAACCACACTGCTGGAAGCACTGCTAAACACCGAGCTAGGAGTTCAAGTACTACAGCAATCGTCTGTCCCCGCCCAGCAGCTGAGTGAGCACATTCGACAGCTTCTGAAGCTTGCAGAACCAAGCGAGCTGTTGAACCGTATCTCACGCTTGGCTACACCGGAAGGAAGCTGGGTATCTCATAACCATGTCGTTGCCCGCTTGGATCGTATCCAGACGCTGCTGGGGCAGCTCCACGGTCAGAATATTCCGATTGGGCGGGCTCTTACTGGCAGTGGCAGTCTCACCTACCGGCAGCAGTTGGGATGGGGAGTGCGGACATGGGAGGAGAATGATGGACACACCCATGCCGTATTCAAGCATTACGTCATTCATACGAGCGACGGGCCTGCCATGTATATTCATGAGACCTTTCATCCTGCTTACGTGCCAGTTCCAGCCAGTATGATGAATCTTTGAAGAGCAGAAGCGTCTACATCGAAGGAAACAGCATCATCGGCCAAAGGCAACCCAAAAACTCCTAAGCAGCTATTACAGAGCTTAGGAGTTTCTGGTTGCGCATATTACTGTAGTGCCACTAGAAACATATAAGAGCTACTCGTTAAGTCGGTGCCACTCAGCAAGCAGTGCCTTCTCCTTATCCGGATCAAGTACGACACCATCCTGTAGCTCAGCACCCGAGAGATCTGCCCAGTGCAGTGCACTGCTTAAGGTATCCTCCAGCGATCTGAAGCTAAGTCCGGCAGCCATCGCCCGACGATTATCCACCTCCATGTAATGCCTGAATGCAGCAAAATCTCCCTGCTGCGGGAACCATAGAGGCATCTCACTCCATGCCCCTATATTCCGCTCATACAGGAATTCATCCGCAACCCAGGTGAGATCGGGATGCACCCCGGTAACTCGCATACATGCATCAATTATCTCATCCATCTTCCACGGTCGCTCAGGTCCTACAGCGTTGTACACTCCGCCTCTCCGCTGCTCAGCCATTCGAATGACCCAATCGGCCAGATCCCTTACATCTATAAATTGCTGTCTGGCAGCAGGTGAGCCTGGAGCTAGTACCTGTCCCCCCTGTCGAACCCGCATAGGCCAATACACAAATCGACGTGTAGGGTCCTGCGGCCCCACGATCAGACCAGCTCGAACATGCAATGCCCGCTCTCCCATGATTCGACTGATCGCCGATTCACTGGCCGCCTTCAAGGCTCCATAATACTTGCGTACATTCTCGGAATCCTGCTCTGGAAGAGGGGACACCGGGGCATCCTCCCCAGTATGAAGCTGTGTAAAGTCACGATATACAGAAATACTGGAGATAAAGGTATAGTGCTCCGTACTTTCTGCCAGCTGCTCCGCCGAGCTCTGAACCTGACGAGGCAAATAACCGCACGTATCAAGGACTGCATCCCATTTTCTACCGTGTAGCCGTCTCAGGTCATGCTCCCGATCCCCTTGAATGTGCTCTACTTCCTTCCAGACATTCGGATTGCTTTGTCCACGATTGAACAACGTAACTTCATGACCAGCCTCCAGCGCAGAGCGTACCAGATGGTAGCCTACGAAGACTGTTCCCCCCAATATCAATAGCTTCATTCGCTTCATCTCCGTTCTGCCAGATCAGGCATCCGCCTGCAATTGCTCAATGTAGGTACTCAGACTGCCTACTGTAGCGAGATGCTCTGGGGACAGCTCCTCCATATCAAAAGCAACATGGCATACCCGCTCCAGATCAAGCAGCAGCGTAATGACAGCGACTGAATCAATGCCCAGTGTCTCAAAAAGTCGATCTGTATCCTGAATATCGGAGGGCTGGATATCCAGCTTCGTTCCCAGCAGTTCTTTTACCTGTTCCATCACTATAGCCATAACAAAATCTCCCCTTCCGGATGAACTCCGTTGCTAAAAAGTCATTCGTCGACTGCTCTCCATGAGCTGTGTGCCAAGGCTGTATATCAGCTTAGCTCCCTGATAGCCTCGGTGGCTAATCTCCTTGGCCAGCTCACGAGCCTTACAGGCATACTCATCCTCCAGCATATAGATGGATAAGTGATACAGATGTGAAGCCGTCAGGGCACCAGGCCAGACATACTCTCCAGCCCCCAGCTTATGAACGGCCCGCGCGTTGAATTCGCGCTCAGTATGCGTTGGCAAGATGAGTGACGGCACACCGTACGTAAGTGCGGCCATACAGCTACCATGGCCACCATGGTGAATGAATAGATCGAAATCAGCAACCTGCTCATCAGGCAGTGCGGGTACCAGCCATATATTATCCGGCCAATCTGCGGCCTGCTCCGTTGTTAGCTCCGTGCTGGCAATGACGACAGTTATTGGCTGTCCCCCGAATGCTTGCAGGACCATCTCCAGCACGCGCCGACCAGACACGCCGGCAGAGTCCTCCATCCTGCCCGGATAGACCAGAATGGAGAGCTCATGCTGCCCGGCCCAATGCGGTCGAATGGACGGATGAAGTGGATAGGAGAGCGGTCCTGCATAACGTACGGTGTTGTTATAGATTCGATCCAGCTCAGGGATGCCTGGCACGACATCCACGTCCCCCCTGAAGCACTCCTCGATTCGCTGAACGGGTGCCATGCCAAGACGAGCAAGGACTCTGTTAAGGACCGGCGTAACACGGGGGAGATTACGTGGAGCTTGCCCCCAATGCCACATAGGCTTGCCATCAGGATGATAGCAGGACTGAACCATTGAAATGGACGGAATGCCAAGAGCCCTAGCCGCGAGTAGCGTGTGAAGGCTCATATCGGCAATGACCAGATCAGGCCGCTCCTGCTCCAGCATTTGAATGCGATGCCGAATCCACGACTCTGTAAAGGCTTCATCCAGTAGCCCCATCTGGGCAAAGTAATGGTCCACATTGTAGATTGTCGGCTGGGGTAGAAGAAGACTGTCCTCTGCTGGCATGAGCGGATCATCATCAACGAGCAATTCATAGCCCAGACGCCTGACCCATGCCATGCTCCCTTCGCCATAAATGGACATGCTGACGCGAGCCCCTTGCTCCTTGAACCTCTCAGCGGCTGGAGCATTTCGAACGATTGGACCAAGTCCGCCGCTTAAGCCAAAGAATATACTAGTCAAAGCTGCTTCCTCCCCTTCCCGGTCCATTGATGAGCATGTCGGGCGAACTCCTCAAGCTGATGAGGGGTACCCAGTGGATAACATCCCGTCGCCCTGGCTATACGGTAACGATAGCCCTTCGCCATCAATTGATTATAGAGCGGGGCCACATAGCACTCACCCGCTTCCGGCGTCCATCGGGCAGCAGCCTCGCCAGCAGCTTGCACGAAGTCCTCCGCACGTTCGAATTGATACAAGCCCGTGCTGGCATAGGCAGAAATCACCTCTTTTTCCCTCACCTCGGCTACATAGCCGTCAGCTTGCACTCGCACATAGCTGTATGCCGGAGAGCTGGAAGGGAATACCGATATGACACCATCAGCCTCACCAGCCAAGCGGAAGCTGTCTGAGCCCAGCCGGGTATACGTATCGCAATTATAGATCAGCAGTGGTTCTGTTAATTGCATGTAAGGCGCCGCCTCCAGGACAGTCAACGCCTGACCGTTACGAACATCATCAATGCCCACTAGGACTGCATCAGGAACGTAAGCTCTGATCAGCTCAGCCAGTGGGTAATGCTCCAGATGCTCATTCAGGCAGACAAAGATCGTACCCGACAGATTCACATAAGGCTCCAGGCTATCCAGCGCCCAGTACAGCATCGGCCTTCCTGCTGCCTCTAGCAGCATCTTCGGCTGAGTCCAGCCCTTGCTCGTAAATCTGGAGCCTGCACCAGCCATGGGGATAACAATATTCATGTGATATCCCTGCCCGCTAGCCTGTCCCTACACGCCGCAAGCTGAACCTCGGCAGCCTCCCAGCCCGAGAAGCCCCAGCCCAGATCGTCAATATAAATATGGCCGTAAGGCTTGCCGAACACGATCTCGTCATAGGGAATGCCATAACGCTCCAGCCAATCCAGCGTGAGCTTGCCGATCGAGGCTACCACTTTGCCTGTGTTCCCTTCCCTAGTGCGCATATTACGAGCCGTATAGATAATGACCTCATGGCCCTCGGCCTTCATGCGACGTAAGGCAGCAACCGCACCTGGCAGTGGTACCACATCCTCATAGCTCTGCCCCTCCTGCTTCAGACTGCATATGGTGCCATCCAGATCAATGACGATCCTCATGAGATTCCTCCTTTATCCAGCCGCGCCGTAGCGCATAAATCAGCATATTGTTCATGGCTGTCTTCGGGCATGGCGATGCATCAGGCGGCTCCAGCACGACCTGTATAGCGCATCCTTGATCGCACAAATATCCCCATAATTTATGCAACTCTCCCTGCCCCTGTCCGAGCGCCTCATCTTTGGTTCTCCGGCTCGAGAGCTGGCGCTGGAGACCCGTGTCCTTCACAACCACATGACTATAATCCTTGAAATGTATCGCTGATACCCGCCCACCATATCTGTCCAGCAAGCTCTGCATACTCATGTCCCCTTCCGCAGTGTGAAGCGTATCCAGCACAAGCTGCACGCGTACGTCAGTACTCTCCATGAGTCGTGCGATTTCCTCCTCCCGGAAGATACAGTGCCCCCAATGCGGATGAATTGATGTACGAATGCCGTATTGGCTGTAGCGCTCTATGATTTCGCTCATTACCTGCTGCATTCTACGCTCATCCTCTGGTAATCGCTGTCGCACCATTTGCAGTCCGGGTCCAAGCACGACGGCTGGAATCCCTGCCTGCTGCATCAGACGTGCACGCTGCTCATGAAACAGATACAAGCCCCGACGGCGGTTCCACAGATCGAAATGGCCAAATTCGTAGACGGCGACAATGTCCACCTGGTTCCTCTGTGCTATCGCACGCAGCTTGTCAGGATGCTGTTCATAGACTTCTAGCTGGGAACCACCGATCTCTACAGCTTTTATGGGAGTCTGTCCTGCCCAGTGAAGCGCCTCCTCCACTTGATCCTTCCACATTCCTACCTGATATGCCCATCGTAATCCCAGCATCCTCCCTCCTTATACCCGCATCAGAATAGCCTATTCCTTGCATCTATCTTAAAAATTCTGTAATCCTGTATACTCGGCTTTTGCTGCACTCTGGTGAGCGCCAAGGCACTTTGGAGCACATAGTGCACCCAGGTGAACTCTTAGCCACAACAGCCGGGTCAGGCCAGCTTAAGTACACGATCAGGATGCCGGACTATCCAATCATTCATCATGCCTAGGCTTTGTTCCTCATGGCCAGCAATGCGTTCGAGCCGTATATTCATCCTGGGAACCAACGGACGCATCTCCTCCCGGAGCAGACCTCTGGCTACCAGATTACCGAGCACCATCCATTGTTGAGAGCTTTCCAGGACTGTCTCTGCCACTTCTCGCAGACCACAAAGATTCAAGAAGACATGATAATGATAGCGGCTGTAAGACATCTCCCGGATCATTTTGTACATCAGATTGAGCCAGTCCTTGCTGACAAGCTCAGCATGCTGCTCCAGCTCCCCGCGAAAAACAAGGAAGGTGTCGAGCCCATAGGACGCTCGCTCTTTGACCGGAATGGCAGACGTGTCACCATTCATCACCATGGCATTCATCAAAATCGGGGTATAGTAATTGAAGTCCTGCTCTGCCTGCTCCACCTTCTCTCCTCTAGTGATGTAAAAGCAGAACAGTTCCTGATAATTCTGGTACAGCGTCCGGTAGCTATTCGTTGCTCGTATCAGGTCTTTCTTGGCAATCCGTCCAACATAGCGATAATAGTGATCGCAGATCTCATAATGCTCTCCCGCATCACGAATCACCTCCAGCATGTGCATATCGTGGATCTGTCCCTTCAGCACAGGCAAATAAGATAATTCATATACATCAGCAATGACGCCGACAGTTACCCCCGTACGAAGGATTTCATCCACTTGCTCGCATAAGATTTCCCCGCTCTCGGCAGTACTCTCCACCCACTGTACACCATGATAGAGGCGGAGCTGCTCAGCAATGGGCAGATAGTAAGGCTCCATGATGGACAAGCCATCCTTTTCCGGCCAATAAACCATGCCCGCCTGTGACCAGATCAACTCGGTATTCACGCCCAGGCGCTTAAGCATGGCTGTGATAATAATATTGGTGCAGCTATGATAATTGCTATGGTAGGGCAAGTAATCCATCAGTATCCCTCCTGAACTCGGCTGTCATCGCAAAGATATGCATGAACAAATTCTCACTCAGCACCATGCAGTCTGGCGCTTCTCCGTCTGAGGGCAGCTCAAGGGCACAATGCCACATGCTCGGCTGGATGCGTGTATATTTGCCAGTCTGTGTATGCATGTATGGCATAGTAAAGGCGAGCATATCATGAAAGGCCGGCTCGACCGATATCAGATCGGACAAGGCCAGCTTCCCTTCATGTATGAGTCGACCATTCCTGAAAAATTGAACCACCTCGTACAGGTCTGCATTTTCAGACACACCAAGCACATGAATACACGACATTTTGTCTGTTGTTACGGGAAGCACAATTCGCTGATGGTCCATCTCCATATTGTCACCTGTCTCTCCTGAAGCAAGCCGGAATGGTACGTTATTCACGACCTGGATTCCGCCAAATTGAACAAGCTCCGCTGCAAAGGAATTAGAAGCAATGGTCAGGCGACCTTCTGTGCGTTGTTCATAGGTGGTGAAGCCCTGATTATTAAAATGCTCACTAAGCTCCAGTAGCTCATAATAGACCATCATCCCGTGACCTCCCCCTTCAAGGTGTTACTCCGTCGGAGCATAAGCCAGCGGTAAGGAAGACCGAAGCAGATCGTGACGACAAAAGCTGCATAAAATGGAGAATTGGTAACTCCCTGAACTCGCAGAACAGCGTCCACCAATGCGATCAACAAGGCTGCCGTAATCCGGGCCCAGCGAGCTTGCGGCGTCGTCTTCGGGTCGGTAATCATGAAGAAGGCGAACAATTGAAAGGAGGCACCGACCAACGGACCAAAGGCATAGTACATAGGTTCACCAAATAGCGTATGACGAAGCAGCGCGAAGAAGGCAAAGCTGCTGACGAATGCCACCACTGTATCCAGACGCTTGGCCATGGCTGCCGCAATGAAGCCCAGAATCAAAATGAAGGCCATCACATCCCATGAATTCGTCCATTGCTTGGGTGTGCTGACCACGTATTGTGGAATGAAGGTCAGCACGATGACTAGAGCGATATTGTTGGGATTGAAGATATGACTGCCGCCAAGTCGCAGAGCATGCTTACAGACGATTACCAGCACTGCGGCCAGGGCGTAGGGCCACAGCGTATACGAGCTAAGCAGTAGGCCAATTCCGATGCCCGATATAAGAGCGCTGAGTGGAAAAGACCATTTTTTGTACAATATCCGAACCATGATGAGCTCTACCAGCATCGTCGTACAGACAGACACGATAAGGCTGTCCCAGCGCTGATGAAAGCCAAGAAATTTCTGACCTGCAAAAGCAAAGCTGAACAGGAAGAGTAGCACGTAATAGCGAGCATCCTTCCAGAACACGATGTTGTGTGCAGGTTCACCGGGCTGAACTGGCTTGAAGGGACCTCTTTGATAATAAAATGGAAATTTAAAAGACATATCGTCTCTCCTTCACATGGACTCAATCAGCCTTCTATCTTATATCTCATATCTCAATTCCCGTACAACGGCATGAACTTCCGTTGCTCGGATCGGGTCCGGCGATACTGCGAAGGGCTGACACCCACTCTTTTCTTGAAGATTCGCGTAAAATGCGTTAGATCGGTATATCCCACTTCAAAGCAGACATGGGTAACGGCCTCCCCCCGCATTAGCATGTGCTTGGCTTTGTCAAGCCGTTTGTTAATGATGTAGTCCTTAAAGCCGATACCAGCGAATAATTGAAATTTTTTGGAGTAGTATTGCTTGCTTACATGAATGTGCGAGGATACTGCATCTAGCGACAAGGAGCTGTCGAACAAATTTTGATGAATGAAATCAAGAGATCGGTGGAATGAAGCATGTTCTTGTGAACGATCCGGTGTGCTCTTCGCGAGGCGAAGCCACTCATTGATCATGCGGATATGATGATCGTTGAGACTGCTGAAGAACACGGATGCCCCATAGGTGATAAGCTGATGAAGCGGCCATTGGTCCGAGAAAGATTCCTCTAGGGTCAAAAACACATTTAACTTGCTCCGATAGTGCCTGACAGCAGTAGCCGCCTCCTCTATTGTCCGAATAATGACTAGGTTGGCGGATTGGGATAACTGCTCCAGACATTGATGATTCTTGCCGGATGATGATGTGGTTACGAATAAAACCAGCAAATCCATTGGCAAATACCCCCTATGATGATAGATAATGATCATTTCGCATGTTCGACTGGCACGTCATCGCCTTAAAACCATACTTTCAAATAAATAAAAGTCGAAATATGCAAAATGTTGTAATTATAAATTTATCACAGAGGGAATTTAACATGTTCTGCTTGCTTGGTTTTTTATCACTGGGTAACCAGAGAAGATCCGCTTTTGTATCTCTACAATAGGGCTTACCATGAAAGGGGCAATATCCCATGAGCACATACTCCTCCCAAAAAACGACCCTTAGGAGCCAGAGCTGGTGTAGAATTGAACGGACCGTTTCCAGAACACACGACTGATCCAGAACCAACCCAGTGATAACACGGCGGCGGTAAAAGCCATGCCCCAGGTAGCCTTGTCCAGCAGCCAGCTCACCGGAACGGTGAACACGAACAGCACAGGCAGCATATAAGAGAAGATCGCGCGTGGCACCCCCCCGAAAAAGGAAGCCGGAACAAACAAAAATCCAAATAGCGAGAAAAACACCTGACTGACGAACTGCGCACGCTTCGCCCAGATGGCGATGGTGACAATCACCATGCACATGGAATACAGCAGGCCAAGACCAAGCAAAGTATAAATTAGTGCCAATCCCAACCTCCACCAATCGACGGTAGCCTCCATGTGCACCCAGCTATAGCCGGCCACGATGGCCCCTGTCAGGAGATTCAGCCCAAAGCCAAGATTCGGCTCCGACAGGGAGATAGAAAATTGCGAATCCACAGGCTTGAGCAGCAGGAAATCCAGCTCTCCAGTCACAATCTTGCGTGGCAGTGACTGAAGACTGTTCACGGTGAGCATAAGAAAGATAGTAAAGAACATCTCGGAGAAGCCACGAAAAAACATCATTTCATATTTGGACCAGCCTGCGATGGATTGCACCTGACTGTACATCGTGTAGTAGAAGTAGACGAACAATGCGAAATTCACAGTCATTCCCATGCTCCACAATAGCAGCTGAGCAGGTGACCTCATCTCCCGAATCAGTGAGATCCGCAGATAGCTTCGATAAATTTTGGCATACCGCATGAGTTATCCCCCCTCAGCCTGGTATGAGCGTAATCCCAACCGCCACATGGCCCAGGCTGCGCTTCCCAGCAGCACAATCCAGCCTGCCTGATACATCAAGCCCTCCAAGATGGCCTCCGTCGTCAGACGCTCAGACAGAATATTCGCTGTGAATGAGACTTGATATGGAAAAGGTAGCAGCTGGAGCAGCCAGCTCAGCGATGCAAATACATCCGGCGGGAACCACATACCACTCAGGAACCAGAACATATTTCCGAAAAAAATAAAAATGACATGGTAGCCCCTTACCCAAAAGGAAAGCAGGCCCATACAGAAAAAAATTAGAAAGCTGATACCTGTTCCCAGCACCATGCTCAATACTATATAGATGACATGACGGGCAAGCCCCTCTGCAGTGATATAGTCTGCATAGATTAGACCAACCATGGCTGCTGCTGCTGGAAGCGCCAGAAACAACAGATGTACAGCTCGCCGACCTGCGTGCATGTGTAACATGTACACGAAATAATGAAGTGGCTTATGCAGATGCTGATGCAGGCGACCATTCTCAATATCATCGGCCAGCTGGTAATGGAAGCCTTCGGCCAGAACGATATTTCGCAGCACTGCGACGAAGATCAGATAGGTCACCATGGTACGCAGGCTGTAGCCGCCAATCTCTGAGCCACCTGCTAGGATGGTCACCCACATAGCCAAGGGGATTACCAGTGTATACAGGTTCATGACACCAGATACGATAAAATCCAGGCGGTACATCATGGATTCCTGAATCGCAAGTCTGCTCACGGTAACATATTTAATCCATGGCTTCATGGCATGACTCCCCTGCATACAGCTGTTCGATAGCATCCTCTACTGGCGGGTCCTCCACATTGATCTCCTGCGGTTGCCATTGACCGAGTGCAGTCAGAAATGAAGGCACTTCCTGACGCTCAACTCTGAAAATATACAGCCCCTCCTGCTGCTCCGGATTGTCGGTATGAAGCTCCAGCCAGGCAGGATCGGGCGGAACGGCGAACCTTGCCTTGACCCATTGCTTCGTTCCCATTCGCCGTTGTACTGTTGCCAGGTCTCCATCATAGATAGTCCTTCCTTCATGGATGACAATGATCCGCTGACACAACGAGACAATATCCGCCATGTAGTGACTTGTCAGCATAATCGTCGTGTTCGATACCTGATTGTATCGTTTGATGAATGCCCTCAGACTGCGCTGTGAGGTCAGATCCAGACCGACGGTCGGTTCATCCATGAATACCATGCGGGGCTGATGCAGCAATGCTCCGATAATCTCCATCTTCATTCGTTCTCCCAGCGACAGATTGCGCACAGGCACGTTCAGCAAATGCATCACGTCAAGCCCAGAGGCAAGCTCTTCAATCCGCTCTCGGAAGCTTCGTTCAGGAATGTCATAGATGTCACGGTTCAGCGTAAAGGAATCAACGGCCGGAATATCCCACCATAGCTGATTTCTCTGACCCATGACAAAACTGATCTGTCGTAGATAGTCCGCCCTGCGTCGAGAAGGCATATGCCCTAGCACATGAATCTCCCCTGAGGTAGGTGTCAGAATGCCAGAGCACATTTTGAGCACGGTGGTCTTACCAGCACCATTAGGTCCAATGAAGCCTACAAGCTCTCCCTCCTCAATGCGGAGATCCAGCTCCTTCACTGCCTGTGTAATCCGGTAGGAAGGCTTGACCATTCCCTTCAGCGCTCCTCGCAGACCTTCTCGCTTGACTGGTATTTTGTAAGATTTGCTTAGACCTTTTGCTTCCACTGCCAGTTGCATAGCTTCCCTCCTTGTAGGTTATCCGCTCTGCCATCGTAGCACAGGCTTTCTACGTACAATCGGCTTCAGGCGTGGGATCGAAGGACAACAAAAGCCAAGCGCCCCCTCCTGCCCTCCACTACAATGTATCCAGTACACTGCGCCTTGTCCGACCTGACATCAAACGACCTGTTGCAGGATGAGGCATGGGAACAGCACGAGCCCACATTACTGCATGACCAGTGAATACACACAGGTGAAAGATATGAATGCTAAGGAGGAAACGTCTTGAACCACCAGCCCTTGTTCGAACGCGTGGACACCGTTTTTGTCGTAGTGGAGGATTTTAGGAAAGCAATTGATTGGTATAAGCATAAGCTCGGACTGAAGCCCGTTTTTCAGGCCGACGGAGCTTGTGCCCTGACCACAGGTGAGACAACGCCAGTAACGCTAATTGATGCATCAGTGCTGGAGGAGGAGCATCCGATCTTTAACTTCTTCACAGCGGATATTCAGATTGCACATCAGCATTTGAGCAGTCGCGGCATTCAAGTGGGCCCGATCAGAGATTATGGCAGCATGAGCACCTTCGACTTCCGGGATCTGAATGGTCGATTGTTGAACGTCTGCTCCTTCTGAGAACTGAACGGTACAGCAACAAGGCATCCTTTCCCGAATGGAGACAGGATGCCTGTTGTGCTTCATGTCCAGACTATCTTGATAACGCTTGATAACGCTCTATGGAAAAAGTCGCTTACGGACATCCGCAGGCCAGCTCTGCACCTCTCTACCATGTACATAGAGGAGTGCCTGAAGCCAGCGGTCGATGCCCAGCCCTACGCAGCCTGAATGAAGCTCGCCATGAGTAGGCTGAATATGATAAGCACCACACAGCACATCACCGCACAAATTAAAGGATGCGATCGCCGTATCCGAAGCTCCGTCCGGGGCTGCACGCAGCTCGTATTTCAATGCACCGGACTGCTGGTAGAACTTCATAATACTATCCTCTTGGTAGAAGAAGGGGTCCGTAGCCGTCTCCAAATATCCCTTTAACCCCAATTCGTTAAATAACTCCCACACATGCTCAACAATGGTCTCTCTCATAGCCGTCACTTGAGAGGGCTCACCCACGAACATAATCTCTCTCATTCGAAACTCCCGCCCCCGAAAAGCCTTCACCCGTGCACGGTGCTCATGCCGATAGCAGCGCCCTTCCGCTGAATAGACCTCCAGCCCCTCGGGGATATGTCCCGTCTCCGCCAACTCATCGTACAGATGGAAGCACAGACAGGGCTGTAAATACAGGTTGCTGTGCCCGAAGAGCTCTACAGTAGAGCTCCTGCTCTCTGTCAGCTGGCGGTACTCCTCAAGGACAGCCCGCTCATGCGGGATTTCGGACAGAGCATATACATTCTGTGGATAGTGATAGGCATAGCCGCTGCGCATCATTTGCGGGAGGTTCAGAAAGGATGGATATCTGCGCAGCTCTGAGCCAAGGCGAAGAGCCAGATCGTAGAACAGCTGGTCCAGCGCCCGTTCAAGGAGCGCCTCATCATGCTTCAGCACCAGTCCACCAGACTCGCTCATTGTCGCCGTTTCCTTCTTAGTTGAAGTCGAAGGTTGGCGTTGAGCCGAGCGGGTCTGTGAGTCTGGGGTGACGCCTGCCGCTTGCTGTTCCCGGTTATCCCGCAGTACAGTTCGATGCTTGAGCCGTGTCTTTAGATTGTCAGCTACATACGCTTCAACATCCTCCCGAACCTGGTCCCAACGCTCCCCACTATAGCTGACTTCAAGCGCGTGTTCGCTTACTTGTACATCTGTAATATTCTCAGATAAAAAATAAACCGTGTCTGCAATCTCGGCAGCCTTCATACACTCCCTGCTGCTCTTTAGCGGATACGTGAGCTTCATGGCCTCTCCCCCTTATTGGTCTTTAATACAGGTATAGCTCGTGATATTTGCCCGCTTGTTCCCCTGTGCAGTTATCCTTTGTCAGGCTGTGAATGCGGCTGCTGCTTCTTATGAATGAACTGATCATAGTAAGGCGTGTCATGATAATGAAAGACTGAGGGCTGCGTCTCCATAATCTTGGAGCGGGTATTCAACCTACGCCGGACCCTAGAGCCACGGGTATCCACCAGATGGCTATAGTTCAGTGTTACCTTGTCGGTGCTCTGTGGGGCAAAATGGGTAACAAAGGAGCGTCGATACCGATAGCGGCTCTTGTTCTTGGTCGATCCATGATACGTATTGCCTGTAAAAATAACGATATCCCCTGGCTCCGTTTCAATCTGAATCGCCTTATATCCCTCAGGTACCCGCAATATCTCACTGCTATACGCATTCGTACTGCCTGCCACAACCTCGGCCGATGCCAGCTCAAGGCGGTGCGTTCCCGGAACGAAGAGCAAGCTGCCGTTCTCCGGATCTGCTCCATCAATGCTGACCCATATTGCGTAAGACGTGTCCGGACTGACTCCGATATGGTAATTATCCTGATGATACCCAAGCCCCCTTGTCCCGGGCGGCTTGTAGTAGAAGCCTGACTGGACGGCAATCGGCTCCTCGCCGATCAGTTCCTTGAGCACTCCGATAGCGGATGGCTCCATCATGAAGTCACGAATGCCCTCATTATCCTGATGAAAGTCCCGCAGCCGATTGGGATACAGACTGGCAAAGGGATCATGGACCTGCTGCTTCACCTGCCCCGAGGCCAGCAATTGAAGCCAGATCGCCGCGTACTCCTCACACAGTCGTGTGAGCTGTTCCTGCCGATACACTCGCTTTACTACAAGATAGCCATTCTCTGTAAAGAAATCCCGTTGCTCCTGCGTAACGTACACTGTCATCCTTAAGCCTCCTCAGTCTTAATAGTGGCATACATTCGATACATGCCCATCCTCATCCCAAAAATCAAACAGCTGTACCGTCCCGTAATCCCGAATAGGCGTCGTTCGTATCCCTGCTGACGTCATTCGCGCATGTGCATCCTCAATATCCTCCGTATAGAAGTTAAAGAGGGGATATTCTTCAGCAACCGTATCCTGCTGCACCAGTGTAATTGGAGTCGTCCCACCGACCTGTAAAGTCGCAATGACATCTGTTCGCCATTTGACACTGAATCCGAAATGCTCCAAATACCATGCCAGCGTCTGCTCCAGATTCGGAACACGCAGGAAAACGGTATCTATTCGTTCCAAAAAAGCTTTCTCCATCTTAGCACCCCCGATATGCGTTATAAATTCACAGCCTGGCTCCAACTATACTCTGTCCACTCCCCAGCCTCTCTGCGATTGTTGGCACATCGCCTGCTGCCTGTCCGTTCAGGCCGATGTTGCTCCCACTTCCCACATGGCCTTCCCTATAAAAGCCGAGTGCGTGCGAAAGCCGAAACGGTATGATGCCCTTACACAAGGCACATGACTGCCCAGGAGGAGGTGATACCATGAGCAGCACTAACGCGATCAGCGTCATCATACCTGTCCATAATCAAGCCTATCCCTTATCCATTACACTCTGGGGCTTCAGTCGTCAGGCTCCCCAATTTCGAGATTGCGAGATCATCATCGTGGACGATGGCTCCACCGAGCCGATCGAGGCCGTAGTCGATTCCTATCGAGACAGATTAAATATCACCTATGTAAGAATCCCTCATCGTGGTCGTGCTGCAGCTCGCAATGAGGGGCTCTGCCAATTGAACAGCGAAGTCAGCATCGCTGTGTTCTGTGATGCAGACCGTGTTCCACGTCCGGACTTCCTTGGGGCTCACTACAGGGCTCACTCGGACGGACAGAATCAGATTGTCATCGGACAGGTGCGAGAGCTGTATCTGTCGCAGCCAGAGCGCAAGCGGGACATTCTGCTTCAGCAGCTCACACATGAGCAGCGAGACCGAATCCCGCAATATTGCCAACTCGTATATGGCCTCTTTGACCTTGAGGGACGCACTCGCTCAGCTATCCCATGGGTAGCCACACTCAGCGGCAACATGTCCATACATAAGGATGTGCTTGCACGAAGTGGCGGATTTGATGAGGAATTTAATGCATGGGGCTTCGAGCATATGGAGCTCGGATACCGCGCATATCGTACTGGCGCCGAATTCCGTTATGCCCAAGAAGCTGTAAATGTACATCTCGCTCATCCGCGGGACACCAAGGGATATGAGCAATACATGAAGCGTAGTCATGCACTCTTCGTCCGCAAGCATCCACAGCCAGAGATTGCTGGCTTCCTCAGCTATATGACGGGAGAGCTTAGTCTTCGGGGATTAGAAGCAATGGCACGGGCTTTACCCGAGGAGGATGAGCGGCTTGTCGCTCCGGATCAATATGTACGAATCACCAATTTTTGAATGAACACAGAAAGAGGCAGCTACAAGGCTGCTGATCGAGAGGAGTTCATAGATGAATCAGAATACTGCCAGCAGCAGGGATGTCTACCCTGTTTTGCACCCATTTACGTATATGCCTGAGCACAGCTCTTTGGAAGGCCAACGCTTCGAGGATAGCTATCTTCAATTGCGACGCGGTCAGGGGGCATGGGTATATGACGAGGATGACCAAGCCTATTTGTACGCAACCACTGCTGTCCCCTCTGTAGGGCTATCACGTCCCGAGGTCTGTGAAGCCATTCTGGCCCAATACAAGACGTTAAGCTTCTCTTCTACCTGTGCGCAGCGGCATGGTCTGGAACAGCAGCTTGCTAGTCGACTGTTAGAGGTCTGTGGGGGCCACCATACCAAGGTATTTTATTCCACTGATGGCTCAGGTGCAGTGGAGGCAGCCATGAGGCTCGCCAGACAATACTTCATCGCCGACGGGCAGCCCAAGCGCACGAAGTTCATCTCCCTTGAAGGGGGCTACCACGGAACCACCTTCGGCTCCGGGTCTGTGACGCATCTGGGGATTGGAGCCGCTTTTGGTCCCGGCCTTAGCGGATGCGTCAGCGTACCGGCTCCCAATCTATACCGTCCGCCACTAGAGGGGAGCAGCGACTGGATTATCCGTTATTGTCTGGACCAATTGGAGGAAGCCATATTCGAGGAAGGCCCGGATGAGATTGCGGCCATTCTGCTGGAAGAAGTCCAGGGGGTTAATGGAATCGTCCCGATCCCTTCCGCTTACCTGACCGCTGTAAGGGATATTGCTACAAAGCACGGTATCCTGGTCATTATGGACGAGGTCGGCACGGGACTGGGACGAACCGGGTACTGGACATCCTCACAGAAGATCGGTCTCATTCCTGATCTGTTGGTGCTGTCCAAAGGGTTAACGGGAGGCTATTTTCCGATGGGCGCTACCCTGATATCCCCTCAGCTGGAGCAGCGACTGTTCGGGCAAGGAGGTATATTCCTGCATGGTTCTACGCAGAGTGGGCATCCCGTCGGGTGCGCAGCAGCCCTTGCTGTGCTGGACATTATGGAGAAGGAGCAGGTTGTTCTGAATGCCAGAGAACGGGGAGCATGGATTCTGGAGCAGCTGCGACTCCATCTCGCGGACCATCCCCATGTCGGTGAGATTAGGGGAGCGGGCATGATGATCGGAATTGAATATGTTACGGATCACCAGACAAAAGCACCTGCTGACTTCTCTCTTGGCATGCGGCTGACTTCGAATCTTCGCAAGGAGGGCATTCTCGGCAACTATTTCAATAACGTACTATCACTGCTTCCACCCCTGACACTGACAGAAGCCGAAGCCGAACAGCTGGTACTTGGCGTCACCGCCGCTACCCGCGCCCTGTGAGTAGAATGCTCATGAGCCCTACTTCACTAGGTAGCATTCAGAACATTCTACGAATAAGGAGGTGAACCAGGCCTTGGTTCGATCAAGAATCACAGCAGAGCAATTTCTTGAAACGGCAAATGCAGAGCTGACTCCACGGTACCATACGATGATGGAGTCCCTGTGGATGACTGTCACAACAGGACAGCGGGCATGGACCCGTCAATACGAGAAGCACGAGCAAGACTACCAGAGCTATCTTGCCGCACCTGAGCTTCAAAAACAATTGAAGAAGCTGCTGCTCAAGCCTCGGAGCTCCATGCTGAGCTCACAGCTACACTGGCTAGCGCAGGAATCTGCAGAATGGCGCGGAGACTCAGAGCGGCTTAGGCAGATCAGTTCCTTATGGGGAGAGCTGTACTACAAGCTCAGCTCCTTTCGAGCAGAGCTGTACGGAATGAAGATGGATGAGCAGGCCGTAGGTAGGCTATTGCGTTCATTGAAGGATGGATATTTACGTAAAAAGGTATGGTACGCCGCCATGAAGGTAGGGGACCAGGTGGCTCCTGGCCTGATTCGACTTGTCAAGCTTCGTAATGAAGCCGCAAAAGCTCAAGGTTACACGAACTACTATGAAATGAAGCTGAAGCTACAGCATACAGATCCTGCACTGCCAAGTGAATTGATCCGTAGCTTAAGAAACGGGCTGGATCAGACTTATCTTGCTGCCAAAAGCCGGCTCGACGAGCGCTTGAGTGAGACGTATCAGCTGCAGTCGGAGCACCTCCATTCCTGGCATTATGCTCATCCCTTCGTCCAGACCACTGGAACACCAGACAGCTTGAAGCTGTCCATGGATGAGCATGTGGGACTTCGAATGGGCTCCTGGTTCGACGGGAGAGGACTGGACCTGTCTTCCATAATGCAGCAATCCGATATTCAACTCCGTTCTGGTAAGCCCGCAGCCAATCTCTGTCTTCATCTTGATCGTGCAGGCGACATCCGCATATCCTGCCATCTATCCATGAATCAAAGGGGATTATCGCTTCTACTTCATGAACTTGGTCATGCGGCATACGAGCAGTCTATTGATCGTAAGCTTCCTTTTCTGTTGAGACAGCCTGCTCATCCATGCCTGAGCGAGGCTGCAGCGCTCCTATTCGAGCGCCTGGCTTGGGATGCCTCATGGTTACAGGATATGCAGCTTCATACCACCGCTGAATCAGATTGTCCAGGCTTTGCAGTAGACGAACTAAAGGCAGCACACCGTGATGAATTGCTGATTCGACTCTATTGGACAATGACGCTGGTACAGTTCGAGCAGCAGCTATATGAGCGGCCAGAGCAAGACTTGAAACGTCTGTGGTGGGATACCGTGGAAGAGATTCAACAGATTCGCAGACCAGCCGAGTGGAATTATCCGTTCTGGGCAGCAAAGGCTCATCTCACCACGTTACCAACCCAATACTATACCTATCTTTTTGGGGAAATCGCTGCATCTCAGCTTCAGCAGGAGCTGCTGAAGCAGCATAGGCACTGGCACGAGGAGAATGCTCTGCGACAGCTAAGACAACAGGTCTTCTCTCCAGGAGCATCTGTCCCTTGGAAGGAGCTACTGTCAGGCGCACAACTAGACCCGAACAGCCTGATTCAGGAGTTACGCTAGGTTAGGTTAAAGGTCTATTACCATGCTATAGAAGAAAGGATGAACCCCATGCTGAACAGTGAAGTACGCACCTATTATTTTCCAGCGGATGAGCTGGACTATTATCGTAGACTGAAGCCCTCGCTGAATGATCAGAACTTCAAGCCCTCCCTCAAAGTCAGCCCAGAGCGAACAGATCTCTTTCATCGTATCGACAGGGTGAAGACTGAAGCCACTACACCAGAACAGAACGAATAATAGCATGAATACATGCAAGCACATCCCAATATGAAAGGAGACCAGCATGCCCGATCTGATGCGATCACGCTTTTTTAATGCAGTCCGTTACGATTCTGGCACACATTCCATCCTTAAGACCAGCACAGATCAGGACAAGCTGCGCGATGAGATCAACTGGTACTTGCAGCTTCCATCTGAGTATCAGCACCTCGTACCAGAAGTGCTGGAGCATGGATTGCAGGAAGAGCCGTTCCTCAGATTGGCCTATGTTGGACTGCCTACACTTGCCGACCTGTGGGTGCATAAGCGCCTATCCCCCCTGCAATGGAAGCAGGTGTGGGAGCAACTGGATGAGCTGCTCCTCCTATTCAGAAGCCACAGCGCTATAGTCACTGCAGAAGACATGGAGGATATGTATATTCACAAGACCCATGAGCGTCTTCAAGCTTTTCTTGAGGGATGTTCCTGGGCACAGCAGGTGTACGCTGCAGGCAGCTTCCGGCTCAACGGAAGACTGCTGTCCTGCCCCATCCGTCTGCTGGAGGAAGGTCGTCCAGATCTACGTCGTCTCTGCACAAGCCCCCAGCCAGCCTTGCTGCATGGCGATCTGTGCTTCAGCAACGTACTGTATGCACCAAGTACACGCAAGATGCTGTTGATCGATCCGCGAGGCCGCTTCGGTCAAGCTGGAATCAGCGGAGACCAGCGCTATGATCTAGCCAAGCTGCGCCATAGTCTCAGCGGCTATGATTACCTCGTCAGGGGTATGTACCGTCTGATCACAGCTTCATACGACCTGCATCTGGACATCCCACACCAACAGCTTCGGGAGCAGCTTCGCCGCGAATGGGACAGCAGACATGCCCATATATTAGAAAGCATCCGGTGCATTGAGTGTCTCTTGTATTTATCCATGCTTCCCCTACATCAGGAAGACTCGAAGCGGCAGCTGGCCTTGTACGCGACAGGTACTGCGCTGCTGCATGACGTCCTCATGCACCGTTGACCGAATCTGCGGTACGAAGGGAGAAGCTATGTCCAAAACAATATTGGTAAGAACCGACCAGCTTAGTCATTCGGAATGGCTTGATTGGAGGAGGCAAGGCATCGGCTCCAGTGAAGCGGCAGCCGTATGCGGCAAGCATCCGTGGCGCTGTAGCGTCCATGTTTACCTTGACAAGATTCGTGAACTGCCACACACGCCCGATACACTTCCGATGAAGCTGGGGCGCATGCTGAAAGGAACGGCTGCTGCTCTCTTTGCAGAGGAACACGGCTGGCGACTCATTCGTAAGAAAGCGATCTTTCGACACCCAGAGCATGAATTCATGCTAGCGAATATCGATCGCTGGATTGTCGGGCAGCACACAGGTCTGCTCTGCAAGACGGTTCGAGAATACGCCAAAGGTGACTGGGAGGATCGCGTCCCGGAACATATTCTGATTCAGTGTCAGCATCTGATGGCTGTTACTGGAGCAGACCACTGGTGGATTGCCCTGCTGATTGGCGGACAGCAATTCAGAAGTATACGAGTAGAGCGTGACCAACGGTGGATTGCGAGGATCATTGTCAAGGAAGAACAATTCTGGTACCAGCATGTGCTTCCGGGCATTCAGCCTGCATGGGACGGAACGCCCGGCTCCACCGAGCTCCTCAAGCAGCTCTATCCAGCGGATCATGTGAGCCCCAGCCCACTTCGTCTGCAAGAGGAAGCGGATCATTGGGCCGATGTATATCGGTGTGCCGAATCCATGGAGAAGGCGGCTCTTCGCAGCAAAACAGAAGCCGAAAATCGCATAAAAGGAATGCTTGGCTCCGCTGAGGAGGGCGTTACCGACAGATATTTACTGGAGTGGAAAGCAATCTATCCGCGCTCAGGACGGCAAAGTCCGTATCGGCGCTTCAAATTGTCTAATCTAACCGATGATGGAGGTTCATATGAGGAACGAAAGCATTGATCGAGTGCGAGTTACGGTAGCCTGGTCTGACTACAAAATCGATCCGCGGTATTTCATACTACTGTTTCTATCCACGTTCGCTATAGCTGGCCAGGTGTATCTCGGCTTTTTTCAACGCTGGGATGATCTTCTGGCTGCAGTCCTGGTATCCACCCTCACAGAGCTGCTCTTGTACAGAGTGTTCAAAAAGCATTGGGCCTTTCCCATCAGCGGGATCATTACAGGTATCGGTGTCAGCCTGTTGCTTAGCTCCCACGTGATGTGGGCATATGCCTTGACCTCATTTTTGGCAATTTCACTCAAGTACCTGATTCGCTTGAAGGGGGGGCAGATATTTAACCCCAACAATCTCGCTATGGTCATCATGCTAATAGCGCTCCCACAATTTGCAGTCAGCACACCCAAGCAGTGGACCAACGGCTTCGGAATCATGCTCTTCATCATGCTGCTAGGTCTTATTGTGTGTTATTTGGCTAACCGTCTGGACTCTGTGCTTACTTTTCTGGGGAGCTTCGCCCTGTTTGGGCTCATGCGTCATTACTTCTTCGGTGCTCCACTCTATGCTGCGCTGGGGCCCTTGATGGGCGCATCCTTGCAATTGTTCTGCTTCTTCATGATTACTGATCCCAAATCTTCACCCTCCACCCGGAGGGGACGAATAATTTTTGCCTTTGCTGTAGCTGCGATTGATGCTTTCTTCCGAATTCAGCGAATTCCCAACCCTCAATTCTATGCTCTGTTCCTGGTCTGTCTGCTCGTAGTCGTTCCACACCGTCTCTGGATGTCCAAAATCCAACGACAGAGTCTACAGCCATAGAATCATAGATTTGTTCCATACAAGCAAGCGTAAAAAATCTCAAGCCAAAGGCCCCAAGCCAGTACCTCGATGGTACAACGCTTGGGGCCTTTATCTTGATGATTATCTACTGAGTAACTGACAGTATTCTAGATCAGATCGGATTAACATACAGCTTGCCTGCCGTCTCAATTTCAACTTCATTTCCGGCTGCATCACGTATCCGAATGACGATAACACCACCCGAGAGACGAAGTGTATTCGGCGTATTGTAGTAGGCTTCATATCGTCCTGGAGCAGCCTCGAAGAATGAGATTTCATTCCGTGCGCTGCTGGAGACCAGCGGTACCTCAATCCGGAACGAGGCCTGCAGTCCCGGATCACTATCAAACGTCACACGCAGGGCTTCACCCGGTGTAATCCGCACATCCTCTGTCGGCGTCACATTGCGAATCTCTGGCAGGGCTTGCTCCAGATGGACTGTACGGGTAACGCTAGTCTCGTTGCCAGCCAGATCCCTTGCTGTAACGGTAATCTGATTCTGCCCTTCTTCAATCAGCAAGCGATGGCTGAAGCTTCCGTTCTCCTCCACCTGTACCTCCGCGCCGTTAATAGTCAAAGTGTGCAGGTAGTCGTCATGGACTGTACCCGTCACCCGTAGATCCCCGGCATTCGTACGTATACCATCCACAGGCGCCGTGACCTCCAGCACTGGTGCTGCTTGATCCAGAATGACATGCACTGGTGCGGAACGATCCGTAAGCTTGCCGTCTACCAGAGCCTGCACGCTCAGTGCATTATCACCCACTTGCAGCGTAATTGGCAGACTGAATTGCTGGTTCTCAACTGTCGTAGTGCCGACCAATTCCTCACCGTTGAAGAGCTGCAGCTCAGCTCCATCGGCCGGAGATGTCCCCGTGACTGTCAATGCCTCCTCAGCTGTATAAGTATCAGTGGCTGGAGTTACGATGACCGGCGCATTGACCGGATAGCGCACGAGCGCACGTATCATGTAGTTGCCTTCCTCCACAGGTGAGAGACTCCAGGTTCCGCTGGCACGCTGCCAACTGCGGAGTGCATTCGGGCTACTCTCGTCTGTCGCCAGACCCGGAGCTGCCGTTCCTGCTGGTGTCTGAATGTAGACAATGTAGAAGTCGCCCTCTACCGTTACGGGCTCCTCAAGCTCCAAGCGTGTCCATTCGTTATTCCGCAAGGCTGTTGCATCAAATGGACCTGCCAGCAGCCTTCCTGGTGCTCCACCTTCACCAGAAGCATCATATACCGCATACTGGAAGGCAGTACCACCTGGCTGCGGCCATTCTGTATTCCAGAACCGGATGGCAGCGCCCGTCACCTGAGCATGCTCCGATGCGGGAGTCATGCGTACAGCCCAAGCATTGCCTCCAGCATTGAAGGCACGTGCATTCTCTGGTGTACCGTCATCATACGCAATCTCACCCGGGAAGCCGATAAACGGCTTCAGTGCAATGGATACTTCCTCGGTATCGTTACCCGAGACTGTAACTGAGACCGTATCTGCATAATAATCCTGTGCTGCCAGGGACAGCGTATAGTTACCCTCAAGCAATTGCAGTGTAAAGCGACCTGCTTGATCCGTAGTCACCACGGGAGCAGCTGCATCCTCCAGCACCACAACTCTGGCACCGACGATCGGTTGACCGCTGCGCTCATCTGTCACCACACCTTCAAGGGTACCTTGAGGAATAGCCTCCAGGTTAAAGGTAGCTCTCGTCTCTGTACCGTCAGTAATGTTGACCTTGCGAGTCTGTGGATAATAGCCGTAGGCCTCTGCCTTTAGCGTATATTCTCCGGCTGTATGATGAAGCGTATAGCGCCCAGTAGCCGGATCTGTCTTCACGGAGCGTCCGGTCTCGACTACTGTAACCGTAGCGCTGGCTGGAAGGCTCTCCAGTCCAATCTCTCCTTTGTCTCCTTCTGTGCTCACTGGCGTTTTGGTGGAGAAATCTTCCTTGCCCGTAATGGTAATTTTGTAAGGAACCTCGTTCTTCTCTTGCTTCTCTTTGTCAGAGCTCAGCTCCAGCACAATGTCACGCGTCTTCGCCACACTTGGCAGAGCCATATCTACGATCCGGAAATTATCAATGTACCAACCCGTCTTCACCACACTACCGTCGGACTGTAGACGGAAACGAACGATGACTTCCTCTCCGGTGTATGCATCCAGGCTATAATCGACAGGTGTCCATTTCTTGCCGAGCGTATTGTGCGAGAATTTGCCCAGCTCTGACCATGTATCTCCTCCATTACGAGAAATCTCGACATACCCGTAATCGTATCCTCCCTCTATCTCGAACCAATGCGAGAAGGACAACGTAGCATGCTCACGATCAGTCAAATCAATGACTGGGGAGGCTAACCAGAAGTTGGCACTACTCTCGTAGGTACCGTCCAGATCCGTACCCCATACATTAGGCGGTGATACCGCTTCTACTGGACCTGGTGCTACAGGAACACCGCGCTCCCACTCATCCTTTGTTCCACCATGTGTCCAGCCATTGTCAGAGCCGGAATCAAAATTATCACTATAAATCACTTCAGGGAGACGATACTCAACTACCGCAACGTTGGACCGTTCACCTACATTTCCACTGTAATCCTTCGCTGCAACCGTATAATACGTCGAGCCTGTGACCGTAATGACATCATTAAAGGTCAGCCCTGTTGTCGTTCCGATCGCCGCGTAGTCAGTAGCTTCATAGGTCGCCCGGAACACCGTATATTCCTTCACATCCTCGTCTTGAGGGGCAGTCCAGTCCAGACTTACCTGACCGGTAAAATTAACAGACGCTCGTAGATCCTGAGGCGCACCCGGTGCAATGTCGTCCAGTCTCTCTACAGCGAAGTCGTCAATATACCAGCCAGCTTTTTGGGTCG
The DNA here is from genome assembly GCF_000377505.1 of Paenibacillus massiliensis 2301065 = DSM 16942. Classification (GTDB taxonomy): domain Bacteria; phylum Bacillota; class Bacilli; order Paenibacillales; family Paenibacillaceae; genus Paenibacillus; species Paenibacillus massiliensis. The sequence continues at coordinate 390,833 of NZ_KB898188.1, forward strand.
TATTATCACTGGTAAGAGTGAACATCAGCTGTACCTGCTGTCCCGCATAAGGCGTCAAATCTACATACTGCTTGCGCCAGTCGCCACTAGTACCCGTAAAGGTCAGCACAGGCTCGAAGGCGAAGTCATTCTCCTCAGCGGCTACAAGCACTTTGCCATAGTCAAAGTTGTTCTCAAAATCGTACCAGTGCTGGAATGACACGAGAGCCCCCTTCGCACTGTCACGCAGATCAATCGGAGGTGCAAGCAGGAAGGAATTCGCACCAGCAGCATAAGTACCGCTCAGGTTGCTAGCGAATACCTTGCTGCCCGAATAAGCTGATCCAGGGCCGCTTACCGGCTCTCCCCAAGCCCATGTATTTCCGGTCCCACCACTAGTGAAGCCGATTCGATCCGTCTCAAAATCCTGCGTATATCCAGGCTTCACGCCACTGGATACCGTCACCGTGTACACTTCGCTGGTTACGCTGTTATTTCCATAATCATTTACACGAAGGTAGTACTCAATCTCTCCTTCATTCAGAATGAACGAAGGTATGGACGCTGTGTATACTCCATCTGTGCTATTGCCCGAAATCCGTTCAAAAGGAAGGTACAGCCAATGTGACGAGCCAGCTTCTCTTACAAAGCCTTCGACAGACAGCACCGAGACGTTATCTGTCACCTTGGCCGTCAAGAGAGCATCAGTTCCCTTGAAGACAACCTCGAGTGGTGTATGCTCCAGCACAGGCTCCTCCAGATCATCACCTCCGGTAACTACTCTACCGGATACACTACCCATTCCCTCCAGCACAGAGTTAACAGCATCTCTGGCATTGACAATCCCATGACCATAGCCGTTATTCGGTACCTGTGGATATTGACTATCCGTTCTTGGTACGGCTGTATCTATGATGATCTGTTCCAATTGATCGACCGTAAGTGAATGATTGGCTTGCAGCAGCAGAGCCGCAATCGCAGTCGTATGCGGTCCAGCCATTGATGTACCATCCCAATCCTGATTCTCATAACCACCCCCAGGGACAGAGGAGCGAATATTTACACCTGGAGCGGATACTTCAGGTTTGATCTCTCCATACGGAGATGGCCCCAGCAGGGAGAAGCTCGCTAAGTTACCGTTGATATCCGTTGCACCTGTAGCGATGGATTCAGGATAGTTCGCAGGATTCGCTACCGATCCGGGTCCACCGGGGTTGGTAGCGCGAGTATTTCCAGCCGAGAACTCAGGGAAAATCTGGGCATCTCGCCATGCCTGGACGACAGGTCTGAACCACTCATCCATACCTGCGCCGCCTCCCCAGGAGTTGTTCACGACATCAGGGGCCAGCTCAGGATGCAGATTCCCTTCAGCGTCTACTGGAGCCAGCAGCCACTGACCGCCATCCAGAATAATCGCATCGGTCGTCTCCGGGTTAAAGATTCGTACAGCCATCCATTTGGCTCCCGGGGCAACCCCGATGTAATTGGTACCGTCTGGTTCCGAGCCAACCATTGTACCCATCGTATGTGTGCCATGACCATCCGTATCCTGTGGCAATCTGGAGCCGCTATGAGGGTCATACCAGCTCAGCTCAGGATTTACGATATTGCCTTGGGCATCAATCCCGCGCCATTTGCTGCGCAGAGCAGGATGTGTATAGTCGACGCCGGAATCCAGGTTGGCAACGACGATTCCGGTACCGTCAATTCCACGCTCCCATACCTCTGGGGCATTGACATATTTAATGTTCCACCATAGCGTTGAGGGGTCCACAGCATGCTTGACTGTGCCGCCAGGCAGCTTGTCTGTTACAGCGCTTTTGCCTCCGTCCTGAACGGCTGCATCTGTCGCTGCCTCTTTGGCTGGAGCAAGTGCTCCTGCTGCACCTTGTTCATTCGCTGACTTCTGCTCAACAGCTGAAGCTGCACCTTGAGAAGCCTTATCCTTCACAGCCTCTGCCTTAGTCGTTGCCGAAGCTGCCTCGACTGCTACCGGATCTGTCTTCGATGCAGCCGGAGTAGCATGATCCACTGCCTGTACAGGCTTGGCAGCTGTAGCTTGCGGAGCCCGATCGAGATAACGCGTCTCATTCGGCAGTAGCTTCTCTACCTCCGGAAGCTGTGCGATATTCTCCATTACTTCCTTGGTGCTTGTGATTGCAAGGGCATTGACGATGAAGTAGCTCTTGTACTCCTTGACCTCTCCCTTTTCAAGCTCCTGCTCCAGATATTGCTCCAGCTCATACTGTGTCCGCGAAGCCGTATTCCGCAATGAGCTGATGACATTGCTGCGAACTGACATCTTGACCGCAGATGGCGTTAATTTCTGTAAGGTGGCCTGTTGCAGGCTATTCCGGGCAACCGACTGTGTATCTACCTGTTCCTTCATTTTGACGAGATAGGTGACGTACTCCCCTTGATCAAATTGCTTGCTTAGCTTGGCATCAATGCGACTGGATGCGGCGGGCGCCGAGCTAGATTTCAGCTCAATCTTGTCGGATGCTCCGGCAAAAGCAGGCTGATACAATGTCACGGTAAGCAGGACAACCATTAGTAGTGCTACATGCTTTCGCAAAGCGGCGGCTGACTTGTTCACTCTCTCCACTCCCTTATATTTAGTGATTACTGCAAACCTCACAAAGTCCATATAGATTCCATAAAGATTTCATATAGGTCCAAGCTGTTTTCTAATGCTGCTTCAAAGGTGTCCCTTCCGTCGGCTGCGCCGGATGTACGCAGGGGTATATGTATCTGTCATTCACGCTGAACTCGCGTATCACCGGGTCAAACTTCTTGCTCCAAGCTTCTGTCTGTCGTTAAAGCATCACCTCCCTACAGTCATTGACTACTGAACACTCCTCACAAGAACAAAATTAAAGTCTCCTAGCAGTGCTACCAAAAAAAGAGCTGAAATAGAGACGCAATGAAGGCGCAATAACTGGAAAAGAGTAAGTAAGCAGTAAAATATTACACTGTTATGATAGGTTTACTAGGTTTAATGTCGTGAGATATAGCTGAGCAGGGGATCACTAGAAGCCCTTCATCAGAAATAACTGACATTGTCGTTGATGTGAACAGGAATAGAACCATTCTGGGATGCTGCAGCAAGTATGAGTGTGAAAGATGATTGAGACGGAACGGATAGGTAGGAGTATCTAACTGATATGTGGGTTGATCTTATCTTACACTGCCAACTCTAGTAGATCGGCGTGTAGGCGCTCTAATTCTTCTATATCTTGGGATAGATTAACAATTTTACAAGTATTATAATGTCGAACAAGGAAGTGCACAAGAGTTTTATTCAAATAATTTCAAAATAATCCTTTATATTCATTTCATTTGCATTTTAAGATAAGAACAGGCCCAGTATTCAAGACCTATTGCATGTTTGCGCAAAAACTGAATCATCATGTCATCTGCGGCATGACAGCAAGCAGCAAAAAAAGCCAGGAAACGAATACTTGATTCGTCATCTGGCTTGTTTGTAGTGGACTAATTTGAATAGACTTTTAGGAAACACTTTAGGACGCTATAGGACGCTTCAGGACGCAAAAATAGTGTCAATCTGCTTAATCTCATCAGCAGTCAGCTCTACCTTCAACGTCTTCAGATTCGACAGCACCTGTTCCGGGCGCTTGGCTCCAGGAATCAGAGCATCGATGCCCTCCACCGTCAAATACCACGCTAATATGACATGAGCTACCTCTGCGTCTTTGGCCTTAGCAAGGCTACGAACCTGATCCACCTTAGCCAGATTACGTACAAATGCCTCACCCTGGAATAAAGGGTTATACGCACGAAAGTCCGTAAATGTATCCTCAGGTCTGTACTTACCTCCCAGCAGACCCGCCGCAAGCGGGAAATAAGGCACGAATGAGATCCCATGCTCGCGGGAGTAAGGCAGCACATCTTGCTCTGCATCTCGATGCAGCAGATTGTAGTGGGACTGGAGCACATCCACATAGCCATCCTTGTTCGCTTCCCGCAGCTGCTCGATGGAGAAATTCGACACGCCAATCGCCCGAATTTTGCCCTCATCCTTCAGACGCTTCAACTCACCCACCGCTTCGTCCTTCGGTGTATGCTCATCTGGATAATGAATGTAATAAAGATCAATATAATCCGTCTGCAATCGTCGTAGACTGTCCTCTACAGACTGCCTCAGGAACGCTGGAGAATTGTCGATGGCCATGTCCCCTTCTGCTGGCTTATGAGCACCCTTGGTTGCAATGACGACACGATCACGTCCTCCTTGCTCCTTCAGCACCTCTCCGATCAGCTCCTCCGAGCGTTCGGGACCATATATATAGGCCGTATCCAGGAAATCGACACCTTGTGAGAGCGCTGTCCGCACAATATTTCTGCCCGTCTCATCCTGTAAGCCCTCGAACAGATTGTGACCGCCTACAGCGTTGGCGCCAAGCCCAATCGGTAGCACCTGCAGTCCACTTTTTCCAAGCTGATGCTTCTTCTCTGTCATCTGAACTTCACTCCTTCAAGTTAGAGATTTATCCTCAGTGACTAACCTATCAACACTACTTGATTATAACCCCGACTCTACCAGTAACCAAATTACGGATTATCCTGCTACACTTTCAGACTTTTTCAAAAAAGGGTTGACATCTTCCACAGATTGCCATTAACATAAGATTTAACTTTTGAAAAGGGAGGCCGATGAACATGACCGCAGTCTATAATTTGCATACAGGACACTTGCTAACAGACGTACAATACATGCAAATGATTGAACATCATTGTCTAGTCGGCCTCTTACGGACGACATAATCGATGACAGCCGGACCTGATTCGGAATGGCTGACTTCGAGTATCTGTGACAGTGCTTCGACGCGCCTTCTGCTTGAATGGCGGACTGTCGGAGCTTGGACTTGCGCAGAAGCCATAGACAATATGTCTATGGCTTTTTTGCGTCTATTGATTATAACGAGCAGGCCTCTGGGCCCTGCGGCCGGAGGCTGGAAGCATAGAAAGGATTTTCAACCTATATGGATACCAACAAACAAGCATCAAAACATAGCATTCCAGCATCGAACCCTAATATTTCCACGAATGAACCGAATCTATTTCAGGCTGAGGGCGGGGCCTACAGACACGAAGTCAAGCTTCCTTCTGGTGATTTGACCGTTTATGCAAGCCAGCAGCTCTTCTCCTCCCTGGACTATAAAGTATTCGAGATGGCCAACAACAATCTGCAAATTCCGAACATTACGCATATGAGCTATACTCCAGACGTACATGTGGGTGTCGGTACTTGCATTGGTACAACAGCGGTATGGAATATGATGGATGGATATGTCTCTCCCTCCATCGTCGGCAGTGACATTGGCTGTGGCATGCGTGTCCATCTGACACCACTGCATCGGGATGATCTCAAGGACATTAAGCTACGACGCAAGCTGGTGAAGGCGATCGAGAAGTATTTGCCGATGGAGGCCAACCAACGTGGACACTATTCGGATATACGATTGGAGCATATCGTGCGCAAGGGTCTTCACGGCCTGCCGAACAAGTACATTCCAGATAGCTATACACCCAAGAAATCCACTTCCTTGACCCATGTGGAATCCAGCAAATTCAATTTTGATGAAGAGGTGCTGAACACCATTCAGGATATGACCTGGCACCGGGCACACCGCCAGCTCGGAACTCTTGGTGGAGGCAATCATTTTGCTGAGGTGCAAGCGCTGGAGATCGCCGAGGAGCAGCGCCATATTGCTGAAGCCTGGGGCATGTTCGATGGACAGATCGTCGTCATGATTCATTCCGGCTCACGCGCCTGGGGCGGCGCCGTCAGCCAGACAAGCTCAGCAGCGATTGCCAAGGCCATGCAGCGTCTTGGCATCGGTACAGCTGATCCGAATCTCAAGTTCATTCCGCTGGACCACCCGGAAGGGCAGCATTATGTTGACATGCTGTACTCTGCGTTGAACTATGCCGTAGTCAATCGTCATCTGATTGCCTACTCCATTCGCGAGGCATTCCGGGACGTATTCGGGCCAAAATGTGAATTCAAGACGCTGTATGACCTCATGCACAACTATGCCTGGAACGAGCAGCACGAGCAGTATGGTGATGTCTTTGTCCATCGTAAAGGTGCGACGCGCGCCCTTCCAGCCGGACATCCCGCCAATCCCAAGCCTTATCTGGAGACCGGACACCCTGCACTTATACCTGGTTCGATGGGTACGTCCTCCTATATTATGCTTGGACAGCCTGAGGGCGCAGACAACTTCCACTCCATCTGTCACGGAGCTGGCCGGGCTCGATCACGAAGTGCTACCAAACGACTCGTGCGTGTCGAGGACTTTGCTACCGCACTTGGAGTGGGAACGGATGATGAAGTGGTCGTGAACCAGCGCTCGCTGGAATCGATTATTGACGAATCACCGCAAGCCTACAAAAATGTAGATGACATCATTGATAGTGTGACCGGGGCGGGACTCGCCCGTGTTGTCGCTAAATGCAAACCATTGGTCGCAGTGAAAGGAGCCAAGTAAGAATATATGAAGCAACAGACTACAATTATAGATACGAGAGTAGATGCAAGATTACCTCATAGTGAATGTCAGACCGCCGACAAGCGTCGGGAAAATAGTATGAAGGAAAGCAGAGGGGCTTCCTCCCGTTCGGGGCAGCAAGCTCCTACTCCAGTGGTCTACCGATTCGATGGTGACACGGACGGACGCATCACTGGCTACGCCGATTATGCCCGTCTGATTGACGGAATCAGCACCATTCTATTTCAGAAATACGGAGTCACCTACGAGCTGTACGCCAGTAATGATCCGAATATGGAATATTGGAGCCTGCTGGAGGAGGATGTGTGCAAAAACAATCCAGAGGTAGAGCATGTAGCACGCATCTATGATCGCCTTGAGGAGCGCACCCTCAAGTATGATGACGAGGGAGAGGTGCCGGATTATGGCGTTCACCTGTCCATCCATAACAATGTATTCGCATATCCCGAATGGGGAGTGGCATTGGCAAGGGTTCCATTTTTCCGGGAGCATGGCATCTATAAAGAGGATTTCGTGTTCTCCATCGGAGATCAGCAGCTGCTTGATTTTCTCAGTAATGTCCGGGCACGGGAACGCCGTCAGAATATGAATCGAGTCACGGTCTTTACGGACACAACTCATGGAATCAATCGTAAGAGTGAGCCCGTCACAAGAGCAGTCAGCCGCGAGGAAGTCATCATGGACCCTGCCATCAAGCAGGAAATCTTCCGTTCGTTGGATCAGTTTTTCGAGGCAGATCGGACCTTCTACCGGACCTACAATATTCCATACAAACGGGGAATTCTGCTCTACGGACGCCCGGGTAACGGCAAGACTACACTCGTTAAATCCATTGCTGGTACCGTGAACGGCCCAGTGGCCTATTGGCAGATCACGGAGCACACCGACAGCGGCTCCATCAAGGAGGTATTTGAAGCAGCCTCGCGTCTGGCGCCGATGGTGCTCGTCATTGAGGATATTGATTCCATGCCGCAGCATTCTCGCTCCTTCTTCCTGAACACGCTTGATGGAGCGACGTCCAAGGAAGGCATCTTCCTGATCGGAACGACTAACTATCCTGAGAAGATTGATCCGGGACTGATGAACCGGGCAGGTCGTTTTGATCGTGCCTATGAGGTGGCCCTACCGGATGAAGAGCTGCGCAGGAAGTTCTTGGAATTGCGCGGCATCGGAGCCTTCGTGGCGACCGAGGAGGTCCAGAAGGCTGCCAAGCTGGCGGAGGGTCTCTCGCTCGCTCAGCTTGGCGAGCTGTATGTTACGGCAGCACTGGAATGGCATGAGCAAGGTCAGACGGACCTCTTGCGCATCATACAAGGCATCAAGGGAGAGCTCGATAAGGAGCGCAAGCAAGACTGGATGGCTCGCCCGGATGACCATCGTATGGGATTCTTTTAAGCACTAATGAGCTTGATGAAGGGATCCTTCGAAGCTGTTGATATTTTAACAGGTATAAGTCCGGCCGAGATCGTGTAAGAACGACCCAAGACCCCTCTGTATTGCAGGAGGGGTCTTGGCGTATCATGTACAGCAGATGACATAACATAGATGACAGACTGTGGAGAAACAAGCTTATATCAAAAGCTGGGGAGCAGCAATTAGTATGGATAATAACCCGTATTGATCACAGCACACTGTCTCTAAATGCAATAAGGTAGAATAACTAACGAAAAAGGATAAAGGAGAGTTCACATGATACACCTAGAGCGTTCCATGGGAAGAATCCATCTGACGTTGGATGCGATCCACATGGGTGAGGATATTGTAGTATGCATCAGTGGCGGGGATCGCCCTCATCTGGGCACAATTACAGCAGGTGCACGTCTGGAGCCGATTCGTACCGTTCAGCTGCAGACGCACAAGGAATTTTATATTACAGAGGAGATTGCTGTGCGTCTGCGAAGGCAGTTCCGCGGGAATTTTGCCATCTGCTGCGGTGCCCATCTGGAGCAGATTACGAAGGAAGAGATCACACAGCTAACGGAGCTGGGCATCCAGCTTGGGGACGAGCTCATTCAGCTCCTGAAACAGTCCTCCTAGCTACACAGTCACCACCGTATTCCACAGCGCATACTGGAATGTACACGTATATTAATCGCATGCCTGCACGGGAAGACATATCTTCATTCGCATACGATCCGGGAAACGCGATTGCCGCACATCTGTAATCTCGAAATCGGGTCCTTCTCTTCTGGAGTAGTTCGAATTCGGTAACCATACTCCATAAATATATCTTCGAATGTCCTGGGCCATGGCTGCCGGTCCATCTACCGTAAATTCGGCATACAAGCCAGCTGGTAGCTCCATACTGATCCAGTCCCCATCGTCCGGTGCAGGCAGCAGCTGACGAGTCTGTTCTCCAACTACGAAGGAGAAGGTCCCTTCATCTTCAAAATGACATGCAATGCCATAGCTGAAATCAGGAGCTGCTTTCTCTGGTATGCGCATAAAGTGGCCTTCCTCGCCGAATTGTCGATAAAAATCAGGGATATCTTGATAGTATTGCTCCTCCAGCAGCGTTGTTCGGTATTCGACGCCCAGGATCGGGATTGCGTCCAGCTCACGTATGACAGGCTTGTTCATAGCTATGTCCTCCTTCGTGTGTGTTCGATAATTCAGGAAATCAATAGGCTGCTGCCCTCGTCCGTTCCATGGGTCCTGTTTCCGGCGGAATTGTCCTGGAGTAATCCCCCAGTACTGCTCGAATGCACGGGTAAAAGCCTCCTGGGATTGATACTGCACTTCAATCGCAATGCTCAATATTCCACGCTCGGTATGTACCAGCTCTCCAGCAGCCATTGTCATTCGGCGCTTCCGTATGTATTCCTGAATAGAGAACCCGGTAATGGCCTGAAATAATCGTTGAAAATGAAAGGGAGAAAAGCCTGTCGTTGCGGCTATTTCCTTCACCTTCAAATCCTCCTTCAAGTGCTCCTCCATGAATACCACTGCCTTTTGCATAAGACGATAATACTCCATATCTGACTCCTCCTTAATCAACAACCGGTATACTCTTACTTGCTCTTACTTATTCTTACTTGTTCTTACCTGTTCTTACTTAGTCTTTCTCCCCTTCATAGCTCTACTCCTTTTATTCCCTCTATTCTCTCTGTTCCCTTCCATTCTACTAGGTATGAAGTTGCAAGTTTTGATTTATTGTGCTCAAATACATGTCTCCTGCAGCATCGCAAATACAACGCAAAAAAACCTGTCACTAGAATGAGGAAGCTAACCGAAAAAGTTAGTCTATCGTCATCTAATCACAGGTACTACTGGCAATACAGGCCGTATTGGCAGTACGGACTTTACTTTCCATCTGACATAGCCATCTCAACAGCTTCTTCTCCACGCAGCCTGCCCAGAAACTGAACAGCTCTTGGACTGACAGGGTTTCTCAGCACTTGAGCAGGCGGCCCCTGCTCCACGATAACTCCATCATCCATGAAGATTACGTGATCAGCCACATCCGCAGCGAACTTCATCTCATGCGTTACGATAACCATCGTCCGTCCCTCAGCAGCGAGCTCCTTCATGACTTTGAGCACCTCGCCTACCAATTCTGGATCAAGTGCAGAGGTTGGCTCATCGAACAGGAGCACTTCGGGGTCTACGGCCATTGCCCGGGCAATACCGATCCGTTGCTGCTGTCCGCCAGAGAGCTGGTGTGGGTACACGTCGGCCTTATCCGACAGTCCTACCTTCTCTAGCAGCCCAAGGGCACGCTTACGTGCCTCCTCCTTGCCCTTCTTCTGTACCGTAACCTGCGCCTCCATTACATTTTGCAGCACCGTCATATGCGGGAACAAGTTATAGGATTGAAATACCATGCCTGATTTCTTGCGAAGCGCGAGCATATCTTTCTTGCTTACCTTCGAGCCTCGTTCAAAAAGTAGAGATAACCCACCTAGCTCTAGCGTTCCCTGGTCAGGCATTTCCAACAGATTGAAGCAGCGCAGCAACGTCGTCTTGCCGGAGCCCGAAGGGCCAATGATGACAAGTACCTTGCCTTTCTCCAGGGAAAGATCCACTCCCTTTAGGACCTCCAGCGAGCCGAAGGATTTGTGTAAATTATGAATGGTAATCATGAAGTTCCTCCCACCCGGATGGCATGGCGACCTACACGCTTCTCAACATAGTTCTGAAGTGCCGAAAGTACTGTACTGAACAATAAATAAATAACGGCTGCTTCTGAATAGACCAATAACGCCTCATAAGTGGTCGCAGCGATCTGCTGGGATACACGGAACATCTCCAGATAAGCGATACCTGCCGCCAGCGATGTATCCTTCACGAGACTGATAAAGGAGTTCCCAAGCGGAGGAACCGACACCCTTGCTGCCTGTGGCAAAATAATACGTCGCAGCGCCTGCGTTCGGGTCATCCCAAGTGACTCTGCTGCCTCCCATTGACCATGATGCACGGACTGAATCGCTGCACGTATGACCTCCGAATTGTACGCTCCCACACTTAGACTAAAGCCGATCAGTGCGGCAATGAATGGGTCCAGTACGATACCCACCGTCGGTAAGCCATAGAAAATAATATAGAGCTGCACCAGGAGCGGTGTACCGCGTATGATCCATACATAGAATCGAGCGATTGCTATGAGAATGCTTACGCCCGACAGGCGAGCGAGTGCTGTCAACAGCGCCAATACCAAGCCAAATGCAAAGGATAGTATAGCGAGTGGCAGTGTAAAAGCAACCCCTGCTTTTAGCAGGGGCCAGAAGGAATCCATTAGAATTTGAATATCGCGATTGTCCATCTTTCATGACATCCTTTGAATAATATTCATCTCTGTCAAGAGGTTGCAATGCTTAATGTTGTCACACGTTGTCACAGTGTATTGACATCACTATCTTATTTTTATTCTTCAGTTTATTTGGATACATCCGTACCGAAGTATTTCTCGGAGATGGTCAGGTAGGTTCCGTCACTCTTCATATCGGCCAGGGCCTTGTTCACTGCCTCTATCAGGTCGTCATTGCCCTTATTGAACAAAGCTGCACTCTCGGAAGCTTCCTCTACTTCATCTACAGCCTTCAATGGCACATCTGGACGCTGCACCTTCAGATCAAGGAAGGATAGACCGTCGTTCACTGTCGCATCTACACGCTTGGAGGTTAATAGGTCGATTGCCTGATTGAAGCCCTCTGTTGCTACGATCTCTGCACCATTGCTCTTCGCAATCTCAGTCAGGTTGCTCGTCAGAGATTGAGCAGCCTTCTTTCCTTTCAGATCAGCGAATTGCTTAATCTCGTTATTGTCCTCACTCACGATCAGCACCGCTTTGGAGACAATATAAGGATCGGAGAAATCATACTTGGCTTGGCGCTCATCATTGATAGACACCTGATTGAACACCACATCGAATCGCTTGGCATCCAGGCCTGCGAACATTCCGTCCCACTGAGTCTCGACGAATTCAGGCTCTACACCCAGACGCTTGCTGACTTCACGAGCGATCTCTACATCAAAGCCTGTCAGTTGGCCTGACCCATCACGGAATGTAAAGGGTGCATAGGTACCTTCCGTACCGATCCGCAGCTTGCCACTTGCCTTGACAGCTTCCAATGCTGACTGGGCTGTCTCCTGATTGCTAGCAGCTCCGTTATTGCTGCCTGCTGTATCCGTAGTCTGACCCGTGCTATTTCCGCACGCTGCCAGCACCAGCAAGAGAATAACCCATGTTACCGCTAAGAAATGTACCCTTTTCATATCTACTTCACTCTTTTCTCTATAAAATGTACCGCTGTGACCCCTTGTTTTAATCAAGCGAATGACCGATTAACGAGGCAGCAATTGAATACTACACCATGTTACGGTAAAGCGTCAATTAAAAAATATGATAATTCCGATGAATTTAATATATTTTAAAATAATCTATACAATCTCTATTTCAGGAGCTATCAGTAGCCTTGAGAAATCCCTAAGCTACAATAGCTTTTCCTGAGAGAAATAGATTATTCACTTTCATGGTAGCCCACGTACCAGCACAAAAAAACGTTCCTGAGCCTTGAAAGGACTCGGAACGCTTTCTTGATTACAAGAGTTTTGTTTACTTGTTAACTTTGCGAACTCGTCATCTTTGTTTGCTCGGTAATCCGACTATGATGTGATGTCACATTCATTTAGCCTGTTACTACATCGTACACAAGCTGCGGCGCTACCGCGTGATCAGCAATCTGAATGTGCTCCCGAATCATACGAATGACCTCATCGACCTCTTCGCGGTTAGCGTGAATCGTGACGAGCGACTCACCTTTACGCACCGTATCCCCGATCTTCTTGTTCAGCATGAGACCTACAGCCAGATCAATATCTGATTCCTTGGTCGCCCGTCCGGCTCCAAGCTTCATGGCCGCAGTACCAATCTCATCTGCGGTTATAGCAGCGACGACGCCATCCTGATCAGCTGGTACTTCGATCTGATAGGCTGCTTGTGGCAGCAGCTCAGGACGATCCACCACCTGCTCATTGCCGCCTTGATTGCGGATGAATTCCTTGAACTTATCCAAAGCCTTGCCACTGCGCATAACCTCACGCAGCTTCTCCTCGGCTTCCTCCAGCGACGTTGCCTTGCCTGCCAAATAGACCATCTGGCTTCCCAGAGCCAGACACAGCTCCTCGAGATCGGCAGGTCCCTTGCCCTGCAAAGTGTCAATCGCCTCGCGAACCTCCAGCGCATTGCCAATAGCGTAACCGAGAGGCTGGCTCATATCCGAGATCACAGCCATCGTCTTGCGGCCTACACTATTCCCGATGCTTACCATAGCCTGGGCCAGCTCCTTGGCCTCCTCGACCGTCTTCATGAAGGCACCTGCACCTGTCTTGACATCCAGTACGATTGCATCCGAGCCTGCTGCAATCTTCTTGCTCATGATGGAACTGGCAATCAATGGAATGGAGTTGACGGTTCCTGTGACATCACGGAGTGCATACAGCTTCTTGTCCGCTGGAGTCAGGTTGCCACTCTGACCGATTACTGCAATCTTGTGCTCGTTGACCAGCTTGACGAACTCCTCCTTGGAGATTTCAACATGGAAGCCCTCGATTGCCTCCAGCTTGTCAATCGTTCCTCCCGTATGCCCGAGTCCTCGTCCAGACATCTTGGCGACCGGAATATCCAGTGCTGCTACCAGAGGAGCAAGCACCAGCGTCGTCGTATCACCGACACCACCTGTAGAGTGCTTATCAACCTTGATACCGTCAATTGCTGACAAATCAATCGTCTCACCCGAATGCACCATCGCCATCGTCAAATCTGCACGCTCACGTCCATTCATATCCTGGAAGAAGATCGCCATTGCGAGTGCGCTGGCCTGATAATCCGGGATGTCCCCATTGGTGTACCCTTGAATGAAAAATTGAATTTCCTCAGCAGTCAGCTCCTTGCCGTCCCGCTTTTTTGCAATAATATCGACCATTCTCATTGTCTGATTCTCCTAGTCGTGATTGAAGTAAGCCTACTCAGGCCTGCTCTATATTCCTTATAAAGAGATCGCCGTATCCAGCGCCACTTCCATCATCTCGTTGAAGGTCGTCTGGCGCTCCTCTGATGTCGTCTCTTCACCTGTGATCAGATGATCGCTGACGGTCAGAATGGTCAGTGCCTGCACACCATGTCTCGCAGCCAAAGTATACAGCGCAGTCGTCTCCATTTCCACACCAAGAATGCCGTACTGCATCAGCTTCTCCACGACCGATTTATCATCGCGGTAGAACATGTCAGAGCTGAAGATATTGCCCACATGCAGCTTCAGACCTTTGGCTGTGCCGCGATCATAAGCTGCCTTCAGCAACGGGAAGCTGGCGATAGGTGAATAGTCATAACCGCCGAATACATGACGGTTCATGCTGGAATCCGTACAGGACGCCTGTGCCAGAATGACGTCACGGACCCGAACATGCTCCTGCATCCCACCACACGTGCCGACACGGATCAGATTCTTCACACCATACTCGGTGATCAGTTCATTGGCATAAATGCTGATAGACGGAATCCCCATGCCAGACCCCTGTACAGAAATACGCTTGCCTTGATATGTACCTGTGAAGCCCAGCATTCCGCGCACCTCGTTATAGCAGGTTACATCCTGCAAATAGGTCTCTGCGATATATTTAGCACGAAGCGGGTCTCCTGGCAGGAGAATCGTCTCCGCAATATCTCCTGGTTTAGCTGCAATGTGAACACTCATGAAATTAATCCTCCTCAGAATAGCTGTAGCCTAATTATTGAATGTATAGGTGGTACTAGTGACTTTATCAGATTACATGTGAGCATAGAACTGCTGCAAGCGGGGAACCCAGTCTACCGCTGTTAAGCTGGTCATTCTCGACCCTAGACTGCTATTTCAAGGCACCCAAAAAGCTGGAGCCATGCTCAGGCAGCTTCACTCCGAAATTCTCTGCAATCGTGGCGCCGATATCGGCAAAAGTCTGGCGCAGTGGCAAGGCTCCTTCACCGCCCGTAAAGCGTGGAGAATACACGAGTAAAGGTACATATTCACGCGTATGATCTGTTCCTTTATAGGTAGGATCATTCCCGTGATCAGCTGTAATAATCAGCAGATCGTCATCCGTCATACGCTCCAATACCTCAGGCAAGCGGCCGTCATATTGCTCTAGCGCATCTCCATAACCTTGAGGATCACGACGGTGTCCATACAGCGCATCGAAATCGACCAGATTCAGGAAGCTGATCCCTGTAAATGACTCCTCCAGCACCTGTACCAGCTTGTCCATTCCGTCCATGTTGGACTCTGTACGAATCGAACGGGTCACACCCTCGCCATCATAGATGTCGTTGATCTTCCCGATTGCGATGACTTCCAGTCCTTCATCCTTCAACTCATTCATGACCGTGCGACCGAATGGCTTCAAGGCATAGTCATGCCGATTCGGTGTACGCTTGAAGCTGCCTGGCTCGCCCACGAACGGTCGGGCAATGATGCGTCCCAGCATGTACGGATCATCCAGTGTAATCTCACGGCAGTATTCGCAGATCTCGTACAGCTCCTTCAGCGGTACAACATCCTCATGAGCGGCAATTTGCAGAACGGAGTCAGCCGATGTATAGACGATTAGCGCTCCTGTCTTTACATGCTCCTCGCCGAGCTCGTCGATAATCTCCGTACCACTAGCAGGCTTATTGCCGATGACCTTACGGCCTGTTTTTTGCTCGATTTGTGAGATCAACTCCTGCGGAAATCCATTCTCGAATACCCGGAACGGCGTATCAATATACAGTCCCATGATCTCCCAGTGTCCTGTCATCGTATCCTTGCCCAGTGATGCCTCTTGCATTTTGCCATAATAGGCCAGCGGCTTCTCTGCTACAGGCACGCCCTCAATCTCACGAATATTGGACAGGCCAAGAGCTGCCATATTAGGCATGTGCAGACCGCCGCGCGCGCTTGCAATATGACCGAGGGTATCCACCCCAAAATCTCCAAAATCTGCGGCATCCGGCGCTTCTCCGATACCAACAGAGTCCATAACGACTAGATGTATTCTTTTAAATGTGCTCATATCAACGGCTCCTATCTTTAGATGAAGGCATCCGCCTTCTTCATATAACTACAGTATATCCTTTTCTGGGCCAATCGTGTAGGCGTGTACCATAGATTTACTCATTTACAGTATTGTCTTGCTCGCTTATAATCAAGTGTTATACATAGAACACAGCTTTTACCAACTCATTTTCTTTCCAAAATGAGCAGTTCAATGCACAAAGGAGCCTTCATCATGCAGTCAGATATTCAGGCATCCACTTTGGCAAGCTCAGTCGAGCACTCGCCGTGGATGCGTTTTTTTCAGCCTATTCGGCATAGCCGTGCTTTTACCCTGCTCTGGCTCGGACAATGGATTGCAGTCCTCGGTAGTACGATTACTCTGATTATTCTGCCATTTGTTGTCTATTCCATTACAGGCTCCTCCACCATTATGGGGCTGGCGATGACAACATATATGCTGCCCAATGTGCTGGTCCTACCCTTCTCTGGCTGGATCGTTGACCGAATGGATCGTACTCGGCTAATTCTGTTCACGAATGGGTCGCGATTTCTGCTGATGCTGGGAGCAGCGGTGACGGTGCTTACTGGACAAATGAATCTCTATATCCTATTTGCTGGACTAGCGGTGTACGGTCTGCTCGACGGTATATTCAACCCAGCGTTCTCTGCTTTGCGGGCGCAGGTATTTACACCTGACATTCGTAATGCCGCCAATGCCTTAACGCAGATTAGCATTCAGGCCGTACGCCTGCTGGGTCCTCCGCTTGGAGGGTTCATCGTCTCTGTAAGCTCACCCGGCGTCGGCTTCGCGCTTGATTCCTTGATGTATCTCGTGTCGTTCATTTGCTTTTGGCTTCTGGCACAGGTATTAAGCAAGCGGATCGGGACTTCTCAAGAGGGAACCTTAGCAACTTCGGCAACTTCAGCTCCTTCTGGTGCCTCATTCCTTCAAGAATTTCTCGAAGGGATTGCTGTTCTGAAGCGAATTCCTTGGCTGTGGATCACGATTCTTACCTTTTCGTTTCTGAACATCTGCTATACCGGCATTATTACTGTGCTTATTCCATGGTTGTTCAAGATCCATCATGGGTATAGCCCCTCAATGTATGGTCTTGCCATGGCAGGTTCCGGGGCAGGTGCAATTATCGGAGCTATTCTGTATGGAGCCAGAAAAGAATGGAGACATCGGGGCATAATCGCTTATTGTGGCGCTTTGCTCTCCGGAATTGCACTCCTGCTGCTGGCTTATGTCTCATGGATTCCCGGCATGATCTTCATTATGATGCTGGAAGGCTTCGGGCTCATGATGTTCATGATCATATGGGAAATCAGCCTTCAGGAGCTGGTACCTCCTGAAGCCTTCGGTCGCGTAGCCAGTCTCGACATGCTCGGATCGTTTGCTTTACTCCCTATTGGTTATCTTGCCGTAGGCGGCTTGGCGGATCACATTGGTGGTATCGCTGCTATACAGATCTTTGCCTCCATAGGCATGTTGCTTATCATACTAGTGCTGTGCGTCCCACAGATTCGGCGTTTTGACTAGTGTCTTGGTCCGAAGAATGAAGCAAAAAAAGTCCCGAGCATAAGCTCAGGACTTTTTTGCTAATCACAATCAACTGTATCGTTGAGCCTCCTAAGGTAACCAGAAGCTACACTTATACTTCACATCTACATTACAGCGATCTAGCCGCGACTTCGTCCCATAGAACGGAACACCAGACTTGCAAGAGCTACCAGAATGATGGCCCCGATTAATGCTGGAACGATGTAGAATCCTCCCATGGCCGGTCCCCATTCTCCAAGAAGCACGCTTCCGAGCCATCCTCCGATGAAGCCCGCGATAATATTTCCGATGACGCCGCCCGGAATATCTCTTCCTACGATCAGACCTGCCAACCATCCAATAATACCACCTACGATTAATGCCCATAACCAACTCATGATTTCTCACCTCGTTTTGGATTTGTTATATCGCTGTGTTGTATTATTAACCAACCCTTTTGGTTTTGAACACTTGAAATTACATAGATGCTGCAAAGTCCAATTTGAGCCGTGGCATTTCACAACTGCTGCCAACCTCTTCCCTACTCCAGACAACCAGCTCTCAACAACTATCAATGGATGTGGTTATCTGTCAATTGAATGTTTAAAAAGGTTACTTTCAATCCTAGTGTGTACTCTCAACTGAGGTAACATGCGCTGTGTCAACATTTCCATATTGGTAAATTTTGATACAACTACACATATTAATTAATATTTGGTTAACAATTTACCCGTAGACTACTCCTTAGACTTGTTTAAGGAGGATGTAGCACTTGAAGCAGACTATGTGGAAACGTTTTAAAAAGGGGACCATCGCGACCTTAATAGCGACCAGTGTGCTATCGACCAGTACCGCAGTTTTACCTCAGGCTGAAGTAGCCGCAGCAACGCCAATCAAGAATGTCATTATCCTTATTCCGGATGGCATGGCCAATGATGCAACGACGCTTGCTCGCTGGTACAAAGGCTCTGATCTGGCCCTTGATGAGCTCGCGAGCGGATTGGTGCGTACCTACTCCGCTGATGCTCCAATCGCAGATTCCGCACCTGCAGGTACGGCATTTGCAACTGGCCACAAATCCCATACCGGATTCGTAGGCGTGCTTCCTGATGAAGCCACGATGCCGGGTCAGGCCGCTATCGCGGAGAATGACAAGCGCAAGCCTGTAGCCTCGGTACTGGAGGCAGCCAGACTGGCAGGCAAATCCACTGGCATTATCGCAACATCCGAGTTCATGCACGCTACACCAGCAGATTTCTCTGCCCATTATCCCGACCGCTCCAATTATGATGCACTGAGCATGCAGCAGGTCTACAACGATATGGATGTCGTCCTGGGCAGTGGCAGCAATTATCTTACTCCTGAAGGACGTAAGGACGGTAATGATCTGCTCAGCACGATCAAGGAACGTGGCTACGAATATGTAACAACACCTGAACAGCTCAAGGCTTCTTCCTCGGATAAAATCTGGGGTATGTTCGGAGGTAAGGCTCTGGCCTATGAGATGGATCGCGATCCTGCGAAGCAACCAAGCCTGAGCGACATGACTAGTAAGGCTATTGATGTCCTCTCACAGAACGACAAGGGCTTCTTCCTGATGGTAGAGGGCAGTAAGGTAGACTGGGCAGCACATGCTAACGATCCAGTCGGTGTGATCAGCGATGTTCTTGCATTCGATGAAGCGGTGAACACAGCCGTTCAATTTGCCAAAAAGGACCAATCCACTGCGGTTATCGCAGTTACGGATCATGGCAACGGCGGCCTGACCATCGGCAGCAAGGCAACTACCAGCACCTATGACAAGGAGCCACTGGCTTCCTTCATCACTCCTCTCAAAAACGCAAAGGTTACCGGTGAAGGTTTTGAATCCAAGCTGAACGCCGATCGTAGCAACATTGAGGAAGCAGCTGCTACTTATCTCGGCATTACGGACCTGAGCGCTGAAGAAATTCAGACCATCAAGGATGCCAAGGCTGGCAGCATGAATTATGCTGTAGGACCTATTATCAGCGAAAGAGCTAACATCGGCTGGACAACAGGTGGTCATACTGGCGGCGATGTAGTTCTGTACACTTACGCACCAGATAACAACCGTCCGACTGGTGTCATCGAGAATACAGATGTCGCTAAGTATATGGCTAGCGTGTTGGGCTTGGACCTGAACGCAACAACAACTCGTCTGTTCGTTAATGCTGAGCAAGCCTTTGCTTCCAAAGGAGCCAAGACCAGTATTGAGGACAGTAAGCTGATCGTAACGAAGGGCAGCGATAAGCTGGAGCTTCCTTTCCACACTAGCGTAGCCTCACTGAACGGGCAATCTGTACAGCTTGAAGGGGTTATCGTGTATAACGGCATTAGTGTATACGCATCCCAACAAGCTATCGATCTGATAAAATAAGAACACAGCACTTCATTCCCATCACAGCACATTAAAAGATTAGATAAAGGCCAGCCAGCAGTTCACTCCTATCCGGAGAAGCACTGCTGGCTGGCCTTATCTGTTGCTACCATTCTTTTTGGAAGTCTAATGCATCGAATAGCTAATGCTACGATTGTCGCTCGTATTTCTCATTTTTACGATGGCTACTCATGCAGCTGAGATTGCTGATCACAATCCTGAGACAGCATCGAAATTACTCCTGAACTTCTTCTACTGCTGGCGCTGCTGGAGCTTCTGCAGGTTCAGCAGGCATATCTGTCGGTATAGCCGGAGCTTCGGAATACCGCTTCAGAACCTCTGCAGCATTGTACACCATCACAGCCGCCTCAGCTCTTGTAATGGCACGCTGTGGATGGAAGGCCCCTGTATCATCCAAGGAAGCGATATTCCATATCAATGAACGCTGAATCGCTCCTTGATGCATAATGTCCATATCCGCCTCATCCTTGATCGGCTTCGGTACAATATTAATCAACGGTACTTGTCCTGTGCCCTCAATAGCTTGAATCAGGTAAAAAGTAAATTCTTCACGTGTCAGCACGCTGGAGGGCTGAATATCCTTAGGCAGCTCCACACCATTATAATGCGCTGACAGATAGGCATTCGTGTACCATACGCCATCCTTAACGTGGTCAAACACATCTTCGGCAAATGGTCCCTTCTCAAAGCTGATTGCCGCCAAGCTAAGGCCCAGTCCACTTGTCAGCATCTGAATACCTTGTGCGCTATTCAATTCGGCATCAGGGCGGAATTCCGCAGCCGAGAAACCATGAATGAGACCTTGATCATGCAATGCCACGATTTTCTCCTTCCCTGGTGTCGCATCAATGTCGGTAAAGGAAGCAGCAGATGCCAACGATGGGACTACAAGAGCTACTGCTACAGACAGGGCAGAGACCGCTGCACTTAACGGGAGAAAATGGTTTTTGCGCTGAGTTTTATTCTTTTTCATACTTTCCACTCCTAGTATCATATTGGGTATATAACAAGAAGAATTTTCATTTTTCTAAACTTACCGACGCACGAGAGAATGAATATGTTGCAAGTTACGCAGGAGAGAATTTCTGATCTTCTGCTATCATGTAGCTAGTAACCTTTGCCTGGGGCACATTGTGAACATCATATTTCGAAATTCTGTGTACCTCGGCTAATATCTTGCTTTCTCAAAGGAGGAATCCGAAGCATGAATACGATTGAGAAAAGAATACAAGAACTGTATAACTACGCCCCCAATACGGCAGCCCCCTCGGATCTGGAGAATTTCTGGAGTGATTCCCTCGCACAGGTTGGCTTTGAATCGGAAAAGGCTAGTGTTATTAAGGTGAATACTCCTTTTACAGGCATGAAGGTACAGCAGGTTATCTACACGGGCTCGGACGACACTCCCTTGTACGCATGGTATATTCGTCCCGCTGGTATGGAAGGACACAAGCTCCCTTGTGTGGTGCTTTTTCACGGCTATACCGGTGGCAAAGGCTACCCTGAGCAATATGCTTCCTGGCTGATGCTGGGGGTGGCTGTTATGGCAGTAGATGTACGGGGACAAGGTGGTGAGACGGGTAGTCATATGAATGTTGGCTACGGGACAGTCAAAGGCTGGCTAACCCAAGGCATCCTGGAACCGAAGTGCTCTTATTATCACGCGATTACACTGGATGCATTGGCAGCAATTCATTGGGCCGCAAATCAGCCTGATATTGATACTGGCAGCATTGCTGTCTGTGGTGTAAGTCAAGGCGGTGGCTTGGCTCTGATCACCAGTGCATTAAGTGACCATGTGCAAGTATGTGTGGCTAATATTCCGAATATGTGCCACATGGACTTCGGCATCCTGCATTCGAACAGCTCGCTGGCAGAGGCTGCGGAGTTCGTACATCGCTTTCCCCAGCATTATGAACAGGTACTGCGAACACTGAGCTATTTTGATCTCCTTCATCTGGCAGAGTGGATTCCCATTCCTACCATGATATCTGTTGGGCTGAAGGATACCGTCTGTATGCCAGAGACAATATTCCCCGTGTATAACCGGATTTCATCTGCTAAGCAACTCGAAATCTATCCCTTTACAGGACATGCTGTGGAGGCTTATCAGCAGCGAAAAAGTGCAGAGTACATCATGGAGCATCTAAAGTTATCATTTTGACCAAATAAATTGTGTATGATATATTTGCTATAGAGGTGATTAATCATATGCTTACTAAGCTTGGTATTTTAGACCAATCTCATATATTGGAGGGAGGTACCGCTCCCGAAGCACTCGCCCAGACTACAGCCTTGGCGCAAGAGGCGGATCGTCTCGGTTACAGCCGCTACTGGGTATCTGAGCATCATTCCATGAGAGCCCTGGCCCATTCCAGCCCCGAGGTCCTGATCGCACATCTCGCTGCGCAGACCAGCCGAATTCGAGTGGGCTCGGGAGGGATCATGCTGCCCCATTATAGTGCTTATAAGGTAGCGGAGAACTTCAGGCTACTTGAAGCATTACATCCGGGTCGGATCGACCTTGGCCTGGGCCGTGCTCCTGGTGGTCTACCGCTGGCAACCCGTGCCCTGCAGGAGGGCAGCAGTATGCAGCGTGTTGATCGTTATCCCGAACAGATCCTCGATCTGATCGGATATTTTCAGGAATCGCATGGCTCAGATCACCGATTCCCGGGTCTTCTGGCTTCTCCTTCTGTACCGTCTATGCCACAGATGTGGCTACTCGGCTCCAGTGGTGACAGTGCAAGGCTCGCAGCCCGCATGGGTGTATCCTTTGCTTTTGCTCAATTCTTCGGGACTCCTGGCGGTGTCGAGAGCACAGCCTATTATCATGATCATTATGAGCCATCCGTGCTTGAGGAACGTCCTCATTCTATGGCTGCCGTAGCGGTGGTCTGCGCCGATACAGAAGAAGAAGCAGAGCGGTTGGCTTCAAGCTCGGATCTGTTCTTCCTTGGTCTGCAGAATGGAAGGGAACTCGGCTCGCTTCCATCCGTAGATACAGCAGCAGCCTATCCTTATACGGATTGGGATCACGAGCGGATTCGCCAATCGCGTGGCTGGCGGGTAGTGGGTACTCCTGAACAGGTCAAAGAGCGACTCATTCGTATTGCTGAACAATATCAGACCGATGAGCTGCTGATCGTGACCTCCGTTCACGATTTCGAGAGTCGTATCCGTTCCTACCGTCTGCTTGCAGAGGCTTTCGAGTTACCGTCTGATATGTAAGCGCACAGTACAGACGACATGGCAACTTTATCATAATAAATCAAAGCAAGCCGACCCATCAGGAGATTCCCCATGACAGGCCGGCTTGCTTTGTGATTTTTAGCATATGAAAAGAATTGAATAGAGCGTATTATACGAAAATAATTGGAAAGTTCATTGCTGGATCAATTACTGTAATGTTGTATAAGGTCTGCTGGAATATCAGCGTACAACCGCTTCTTCCCGATCTTCTTCCTCTTCATGAGCAGTGACTTTGTCCATCAGCGTAATCCAGGGATTAACGTCACCCCCGCAGCTTTCAATATCGCCAAGCAGCGCTTCCATGGACGCATTCGTGTTCTCTGAGAGATCAATGACCAGACTGTCGTCTTGTACTTCGATCTTGCAGCATGTTTTCATTTGTAATAACCTCACTTGTTTGTATTTCAGGTCTCCATGTGCTAGTACACACGACCTGAACCGATACGAATTATACTCCCGTTGCAGCTGATTTACAATACGAATCATCCGCTTCAATCCGCTCGTAACAAGTGAATTGCCCGCGAGACCCTGTCTCACGGGCAAATTGCACATTTTTACATATTTGTGACAGCTATCTACGGCTAATAATTTGGTCAATCAGCCCATACTCCAGCGCTTCCTCAGCCGACATAAAATGATCACGATCTGTGTCCTTTTCTACCCGTTCTATAGACTGACCCGTAAGCTCTGCCAGCAACCCATTCAGCTTAATTCTGCTCTTCAACAGACGATCCGCATAAATACGAATATCGGATGCCTGGCCCTTCGCTCCGCCAAGCGGCTGGTGGATCATAACCTCGCTGTTCGGTAACGCCATACGCTTGCCTTTGGCTCCACCAATCAGCAGAATCGCTCCAAAGCTGGCAGCCATCCCCGTACAGATCGTAGATACATCCGGCTTGATGAACTGCATCGTATCATAGATGGCGAAGCCAGCCGACACTGAACCGCCGGGACAGTTGATATACATATGAATATCCTTCTCGGCGTCCTCAGCCGCCAAGTGCAGCAGCTGTGCCACGATCACATTCGCCATATGATCCTCAATCTCACCGGATACCATAATGATTCTGTCCTTCAACAGCCGGGAATAGATATCATAGCTGCGTTCGCCACGGCTGGTCTGCTCAACAACATACGGAATTGCATTCATAATAGACTCCTGTTCTACGCCGCACACCTTGCTCTGGGACTACCACTAATCTTATTTGCCTGCACACTTGCCGCTCTTGCATATCGGATAGAAGATCTTACAGCAGCACGTTGCTCCAGCACCTGTCCAGCCACAGCCATCGGGTCCATTCCATCCTGTAACCCAAGCTCTACCAGCCGTCGCGTGTCCCCTGTCCGAAAGGCAGCCAAGTATTGCTTCAGCAGCATAGCCTCCTGCGCACTCCCCATAACCTCGGCACCATAAGGATTCGACCGCTTATGCTGCTCCAGTGCGTTTCTCGCTCGGCTCAATGCAGCCTTGACTGCTCCCTCCGTCATATTTAGCAGCTCGGCAGTCTCCGGTGTCCTGAAGCTCCATACCTCACGAAGCAGAAATACCGTCCGCTGAAGCGGAGACAGCCAGCGAAGCAGACACTGCAACGCATGCTCGATCTCAAGCCCTAGCTGCTGTCCCTCTTCAAGTGGCAACGCCATTCCCTGCAGCTTATCTTGCAGCTTTCTTATCGTCTCACTGCTGCGCAGCTGATCCAGCCACAGGTTACGTGCGGTCCGAATCAAATACGCTTCGGGATTCCGAACGCTTACAGCCTGATTATCATTCTGCCTCAATAGCTGCAGACAAGCGGACTGCACCAAATCTTCGGCATCCCACATCGAGCCAGTCAGTGACAAGCAATATTTACGAAGTACGGGAATTAGCTCTTCCCATGCAATTGGTGTCGGCAGTTGGTATGGAATTACGGATTCGGATGTCACAAAGGCCATGAATCGGGGCCCCCCTTTGTTTAGTCCTTTATTGTCATTACGTATATACATTGGGTAGACGTATGAGTAACCTGAAAGGATACGCATGTCGAAAAATTCCCTCCCTAATGCAGGCTGATATAGCCCGACCGTCAAGACTATGACATAATAGGATGAGTTCACCAGAGAGGAGAGTTGCCACCATGCCAGCTGTCAGTATCGTCCTGCTAATCGTATCGGCCCTGTCCTTCCTGATCGGAGGAGCTGCCATCTATAGTGCGCGTAAGCCATTTGATTCGAACAAAATCAACATGGATGTCGTACATAAACAGAAGAAGGAAGAGGAATCGGTTGAACAATTCCTGGAACGCATGCGTAACCGCTATAAGTCAACCGGAAAAAGGCAATTGATCTACGGCCTTATCTTCTTGGGCGCTGCGATCTTCTTCATCGTACAATAATGTACAGCAATATCTCATAGTGTTCAACTAAAGCTGTCCGCGATCAAGGTCACATATACAGAAGGTTAAGCTTGGCCCTATCCATCGACAGCACCAAAAAAAGTGTCTCACCACCCTATCGGCGGCTGAGACACTTTCTTAAGATAGTTGAATTTATAAGTTTTCAGCAGAGCTGAACAACTCGATTATCACAGGAAAACTTCAACTAAACGCGGTCTGTCTTCTGTAAAAGTACGAAGATCCACGATTTTCTTATTAGAATGATGCTTTCTTAATTTAGAAATTAAAGTTGTCCGGGTCGGAGCCAAACCGCTCATTACGGTTCAGGCTATCGATCTTCTGCATATCCTCGGCAGACAGCTCAAAATCAAAAATATCCGCATTCTCGATAATCCGTGATTCGTTAATGGATTTTGGAATGGTGATAATATCATGCTGGAGATCCCAGCGCAAAATAACCTGCGCGACACTCTTGTTATATTTACCAGCAATCTCCTGAACCAGTTCGTTCGTCAGCAGTCTTCCATTGCCGAGCGGGGACCAGGCTTCTACCTTGATATTCTTGGAAGCACAGTATGCTCTTAACGGCTCCTGCGACAGCAGGGGATGAAGCTCGATCTGGTTCACCATTGGAGCAATCTCGGCATCAGCCAGCAGATCCTCCAAGTGGTGCTGATGGAAATTACTCACTCCAATCGCACGCACACGACCATCCTTATACAGTTTCTCGATTGCTCTCCAAGTCTCCTTGTACTTCCCGCCCACAGGCCAGTGTATGAGATAAAGATCCGTATAATCCAGCTGAAGCTTGCTCAGACTTTCATCAAAGGCAGCCAACGTCGTCTCATAGCCCTGATCGGAGTTCCATACCTTAGTTGTAATAAATAAGCTGTCTCGCGGAGCCCCAGACTCACGGATAGCCTGTCCAACGCCTTCTTCATTCTTGTAGACAGCAGCAGTATCAATGCTCTTATAACCCGCCTTAATAGCTGATTTCACAGCATGTACGACCTCGTTGCCATCCTGTACCTTCCATACCCCAAGACCTAGACGGGGCATCTCCACACCATTATGTAAAGTAGTAGTATCCTGTAGACTGTTCACCATGAAGCATCCACCTCCAGATTTTTTCACGTTATTAGTATACATATTTTGGTTAGCTCTTGGCAACTCAAGCAGGGAGCATCCAACCATACACAAGCATCTTCCTTATCATTTCTAAATGCATAGACCATTGCCCTATTTGAGACACTGAGTAAGGTGCCTAGACGCACCAAATTGTCACAAGGAGGGGAACTACCATGGCCAAACCGGATAATCGCGCCGATAATGTGCAGCATCTCCAGCAAAACATCCAGCATACAATCCAGAATCTACATGAGGCAGAGCAATATCTGGATGAGCACGCTGACGAAATGGATGCTCAGGAATACACACAAATCAACGAGAAGAACCAGCGGCGGGAAGCCAGCATTCGCAGCTCCAGAGCTGAGGTCAAGGATGAAGCCAGGCACAGCAAGTAACGTCTCCAAATAGCTGGCAATGAAGAGCTCTGGCCGACCGGTCCTATTCTTCTTTAACAGTTGACTTGAACTACGTTGACCTGAAGTACGAAGACCGGGCCTGATGCAGAATATGCAGCAGACCCGGGCTTTCCAATTTGTATCACATTGGTGGACATTTACGACCAAAGACTAATTTTGCGAAAAGGGCTGCGGCGGGATGTCAACAGCTTCACGACAATCAGACTGTATTTGTCGAACATTCTGCTATAGACCCCTTTATCCATGAATGCAACCCCTACAAAAAAGCCTGTCACCACATCACGCCAATTGGTGTACACTGCCTGTAGGGCTTGCAGAATACGAAGCGAGTATTGCTTCTTTTCATCATCTGTCAGCCACTTCAGCCTATGACCTGCATATACATAATATAGGGAAAAGATATAATCATGGGCCGCAATGCCCGCTGGCGGCATCCGGTTCACGAATCGACTGATCATCTCGAATCTGTAGCGCTCCAGAGACCCCTCGTGCAGATCACGAATGTACTCTGCTCTGGATGCTTCGGGCACACAGGCGATCCTCAAGTAATTCTCTTCGAACTGGTGACGGAATCCCTCTCGAAGACGCCATTCAATATGCGCCTTTAGCTGCTCCGCATTTGTAACTTCCCATTGCTCTTCCATGTGCTCCTTGAGCTCGTTTTTACTTACGAACATCCGCTCTGGACTCTGGTGATAATAATCTCCGTCCGGATGGACTGAACACATTCCCACAAGAGCCCGACTACAGGCCTCCGCCAATCGGGAACCGTACTGGAGCTTTACATTCATCGCACATTCGCTCCTTTGTAGGATTTTCCTTTTAAATAGTCTTATATCTATATTGCTTCCAGCGCCGATAGACCTCCATCAGCATGGAACTGATGAACAAGAAGAGAAGGATACCGAACAGCCAGCTTACCGCGCTTGGATGTCCACGTTCTGCTGCCTGCGCCTCGGCAAGGGCATCACCCTCCAGATACATATCAGCCAGTGGATGACTCTTGAAATAATTATTATTCTCTGAATGATAGCTCCACTTATCCAGCTCGAACCTGAGGGCACCGGTCGTCAGCGGGACGACTTGTCCTTCCACTGTAAAACTGGTACCTGACACAATCGACTCTGCCTGCTGAGTGCTCAGCCGAACGGGAATCGCATGCTTTCCTAGTGCACCTATCACAATTCGGTCCGCGTGCGCAGCAGATTGTCTTTGCTTCTTCAGGTCTGTCTGATCCATATACTGTGTTGCTCCATTGTCTGTGGTCACGATATATAGATCATCCAGCTTTCGTACATCCTGAAGTGTCATTCGGACGAGTGGAGCACCAGACGAATGTTCCAGCTCTGCGACACTGATCACCTCTCTATACTCCTTCTCCGTACCCGGAGTATTCTGTAGAGAAGAGAGGTATTTCAATACAGACACACCGGTATCCGCATGAAAGGAGATAGAGAACAGAAAGGCCAGGATTCCGATGCCGATAAGCCTGGTAGCATTATTTCGAACGGATGCAAACAGGAAAAACATAAGCCGTGGAATGGAGTCTGTGTAGCCTAGACTACGCCGGGCAGACCTTCTTCTCCACCATGGAGCTTGCTGCGCCATGGCCTTGTTCACTTCATGATAGGAGAAGCACGCCTCCAGATCCTCTGGATCAAGCTCCATCAGCCTTTGATACGTCTCGCGAGCTTCAGGATATCGTCCGGTCTGCTGCTGGCATTGGCCTAGTAGATTCAGTGCTTCCCTATGATCGGGATTTCGACGAAGTATATCCGTTACAACCACTTCTGCCTCTGCTGCTTGTCCCAGCCTGATCCATATGCGTGCACGAATAAGCGCAATCTCCTCCTCAGTAGGATCAAGCTGCAAATATCTCGTGCAGTATTCCAGTATTTCTTCCTCCTGACCTGATATCTGAGCGAACCGAATGCGCAGACGCAGCAGATCCGGGTCCGCACTCAGGATGGCTTCAGCCTCCTCTAGCTTGATACCAGCTTGAGCTCTGCGACCGAAACGAAGAGCGTGGTACGCCTCCTCTCTCAGCTCCAGATACTGCTCCGCCAGCTCATCTTCAAGCACCGCTACACAGGAGTATCCGAGGTCAGTCTCATACATGGGATGGAAGGCATAGAGCCGTACATTCGTGTACTGCTCGGCAAATATATCAGGGTCAATCAGCATTTTTTCCTTCCAGCCGAATGCCTGATCCAGCATGCCCCACACCGAAGGCGGCACGAAATAATGCTCCTCCATAAAATCAAGTACCTCTTCAGATAGCTCCTCCTGAATACTTGCATTCCACATGACATCCGCACTAAGCAGTGCTGCCCAATTCTCTACCCGCACACGCTCTGCCATCGTGTAATAGATGTCCTCCAGATGCTCCATGAAGGCTTCAACAGTGTCTATATTGTCTGACTCTACGTTCTCATCAACGTCCGCCTCCAGGGTATGAGCAATGGGACTGTAACTCCTGAGATCATCAGCGCGCTCCCGTCTGTCATACTCATCGTCTTCCTCTTCATCCTGAATCGGTTCTTGATGCATGTATGCATCGGCAACTGACGCATCCGGTTCACGCTCCTGATGTCCGTCATAGCCCTCGTCTGCTGGAGCAGTATCCTCTGCATCCCCACCATTAGGTTCAGGAGAAACATAGACGTGGCGGATCAAGCGAGGAACGACCAATTCAGCGTCCGCATCTTCACTCGTATAGTCATGCTGAGCAGTCTGCATAAGCCGAGGAACTGTGTAATCTTCGCTATGATCCTCAGCATCCGCCTCCGACTGCGATACCTCTTCAATCTCTTGATGTGGCCCTGCGAATCGCGGTACCGTCCGAGGCTGAGGCTCCGGCTCTGATTGTGAATCTGGGTCCGGGCCAGATCCTTCGCCAGCAATCTCATGTGTGGATGAGATGCCCTCCAGATGATCCTGCTCAGATACCGATGATCTTTCATCATCGGCAGTAGTTCCAACTGTCGCAGATTCACCTGAATCATCCGCATACACTGGGTCTTCTGGGTCTCTCTTTTCCGCATCACCTTTTACGTCATCTTCGATCTCATCGTCATCCTCGTCATCCTCAACTCCATGTTGCTGGCGCCATTTTGCTTCCTTCACAGCACGATCATAGGCTTCACGCAGCCGTTGGTACCCTTCTGGGTCATCCTCAGGATGTGTCTGCTTCAACTTGCCGGCATAAGCCCGCTTGACTGCTCGGACATCCGAGGTTGGCTCTATGCCTAGCAGCTCCCATATGTACATCCTATATCTCCACCTCTCCAGATGATTATTTGCAGGCTTACGCCCACAAGCTCATGTTGTGAATCAGGCTATACCGGGAGGTGAGCAAGTGAACATGAGGTGGATAATACCCCAAGACCCTCTTTTCCTGTGCCTTATCAAATGCATATCCAATCGTAAAAGCCAAAATCACATCGCGCCAATTCGTGTAATCAGTCCGAATCGCGGTCATAGCTTTGATACAATAGGCCTCTCTTTGCTCCCGTGTCAGCCAGCCTAGTCTGTGGCCCCCGTAGGCTACATATATACCTCGAATATAATCATAGGCGGATATGCCTCCACTAGGCATGCGATGCAGCATTTTAAGGACTATTTCTAATCTGTAGAACTCTGTTGACATTGGAGGAACCCGCTCCATATATCCCTCTTGCTGCTGCCGCGGCATACAAGCGAGTCGCATATACATCTGTTGATATTCTTGCCGTATCCCGGATTGGAAACATCCCTCTATATGACGTTGTATGCTGACAGTGTCCGCAATTCCCATCGCCCCAAATTCTCGAAGCAGCTCCCGTTTACTTGATATTAGCTGCATGGGATTCTGCTGATGATAGTAGCCCATAATACTAAAATCGAACATACCAACAAGAGCCTCGCTGCATGCCGCCAGTGATCTGGAGCCATGTTTAATGTCTACAATAATATGAATTCACCCCGTCTCTATAGGCTGTATCTGAAGCCCTTCCAGCAACAATAGCATTGCTTCAACCAACT
This sequence comes from Paenibacillus massiliensis 2301065 = DSM 16942, assembly GCF_000377505.1. Taxonomy (GTDB): domain Bacteria; phylum Bacillota; class Bacilli; order Paenibacillales; family Paenibacillaceae; genus Paenibacillus; species Paenibacillus massiliensis. The sequence continues at coordinate 422,019 of NZ_KB898188.1, forward strand.
AACGCACATAAAGAGCCAGATCAGCAGGAGCACTCGGGTGATTACGGTGTACTCTCTCAGCCAATAGATCATGAACCCCAGCACCAGCACACCAGCAAAGACGGGTAATGTCTTGTAGACCAGACTGATCAGCAGCATTACAAACGGGTGCTTCAGCGTGCCATACAGCTTCCTCTTCAAGGTCGCTCTATGCAGCCACCCACCTTGCTTAACCAAGCCCATTTTAGCTTCACGAATGGCCATCAAGGCATCTATATCCTTATGATTCAGCCTATGGGCCTCCTCAAATGCCTGTTTGGCCTCCTCGAAGCTGTGTTGGAGCAGCTTACACTGGCCGAGCAAGTAGATTCCGTCAGGCTGATCTGGAAGCTTGAGAAGCAACTCTTTCAGCACTTGCTCTGCTTCTCCTATTCGTTCCAGCTTCAACAGCATACGTGCACGAATAAGCACACCATCCACATCTTCTGGGCAAAGCCGCAAGTACCTAATGCTATAAGTAAGCGCAGCCTCTTCTTCTCCTTTGAGCCATAGGAACTGCACCTGTATACGCAATCGATCTGGGTCATCGGCAAAAATTCGCTCAGCCTGTTCCAGCTTCTGTTCGGCCTGGGCTTGCTGTCCATTAAGCCAAGCGCGATAAGCACTTTCCCGAATAAATAAATACCTGTCTACCTGATCTGTAGGAATACGGGTCAATTGACTATATCCAAGCTCAGTTTGGTAGCCAGGATGAAAAACAGCTTCAACGAGCTTAGGGTAACGCTCCTTGAATTCATCGGGATTCAGTTCCTGCCTCGTGGACCAGTCAAAGCCCTGGTCAAGCAGCCGCCAGACAGATGGAGGCAAAAAGTAATGCTTGTTAAAGAAATTGAGCACCCGCTCAGCCAATTCCTCCTGTTGAGACGCATCCCACATCATGTCGGACTGCAGCCATTCCGACCATACCTCTGGACAAACACGATCCGAAAAGACATTATAGATGTCCTCCATCCGCTGCAAGAACAGCTTCAGATGCATCTGTGGAACTATCCTCGTATACAGATCTCGCGCTTCTTCCAGTTTGACCTGTAACTGTAATTCTTGTGCTGTGGATTGAATACCAGCGGCATTTAAGGCTACAACTTCAGAAAGTAGCCTCTCTAGCACAGACTCTGCCTCTGCGACTCGTTCAAGCTTCAGCAGACTATGCGCCTGGGTTAACAAGATCTCCACATCATCGGGACACCGCGTGAGGTACCGCTCACAATAGAACAAGACAGCCTCTTGCTCATTCTTCAAGAGATAGAACTGAATCTGCATCCGTTGTAAATCCGGGTCACTCGTATGATACTCTTCAGCCTGCTGAAGCAATGGCTCAGCTTCTGTGCTGAGCTTGTTGAACTGTGCTATATATTCGCTTTCCTTAATATATAAGTACCTTTTCACCTGCGTTTCACGAATTCTCGTTAGCTGCTCCAGCAAGATATAGATTTCTTCTCGAAGTCTAAGATACGCCTCTCGCTCTTCCCCTGGAACTGGTAACAATAAAGAATAGCCCTGTTCCGTGTTGTACGTCTGCTCAAAGCCATACTTGCTAATTTGGGAATAGCGTGCTTGGAATTCATCCGGTGAAGTCAGCATCGCATCCTTCCACCCAAAAGCATGATCCAGCAGTCGCCAGACGGGTAGAGGCAAAAAGTAATGCTCGTTGAAGAAGTCCATTACCTGCTCTGACAATTCGGCATACACGGAGTCGCTCCACAAGATATCGGAATTCAGCCATTCAGCCCATATTTCTGGGTTAATGCGCTCGGCAAAATCTGTATAGATTTCTTGCATTCTCTGCAGAAAAGCCTCTGCCGAGCTGCTCTCCAGAGCACTGACCACGGGTACAATACCATCGTCGATGCTCATCCCTGTATGCTTGGGAGCAGTAGACTTAGACTCCGTGTCCGAGCTGGCTTCGTCCATGCTTACTGTCCTAGAGGCGTCCGCTGCTTCCTCAGGCTGCATACTCCATTTTGCTTCCTTGATTGCACGATCGTAGGCTTCTCGCAATCGCTGATACTCTTCCGGGTCATCCTCCGGATGCGTCTGCTTCAACTTGCCGGCGTATGCCCGCTTGATTGCACGCACATCCGTTGTCGATTCAATACCGAGCAGTCTCCATACACTCACAAGAAGATACACTAGAAATCCATCCAACGCTCAAGATGATCGAGCTGTTTCTTGAGTGTCGCTGCCGCCTTTTTGATCTCTGCATCATTTTGCGTATGAATCAACGCTTCAAACTGCTCCATCAGGAAAGCAATCTCACCACGCTTCTCTCCCAGAGCCTCCTCGTACAAGCGCTCTCCACGCGCCAGCAGCAGACGATTCTCCGCCCGATCCCGCGGATGAATCTTAATATCCTTGAGTAGTTTGAGACGCTCCTCAATCTCCTCAGGAGTCATATGTCCAGGATTCTTCTCGATAACAAGCTTCTTCACCTTGCCTGTGCTGACCGTAGTGACTTCGACCTCCAGAATACCGTTGATATCATAGGTGAAGCGTACATCAATCGCCTGTTCGCCTGCCTTGTCCGTGGGTACTCCGACAGTCATTTCGCCAATTTTGATGTTATTCTCGACCCGGCGGCTCTCGCCTTGATAGATGCTGATCTCGATTTCCTTCTGCTGATCATGCAACGTGACATAGGTCTCTACACGACTGACTGGAATAGCTGTATTACGCTCGATGATCGGTGAGAAATGTCCGTGATCCAGGTGATCCCCCTTCATTCGCTTCGTCGTGTCAATACCGAGTGTGAACGGGCACACATCTGTAAGAATTACTTCCTTCAGCATCTCATTACGTTCCTTGAGTGCTACCTGTATGGCAGCCCCCATAGCTACGGCTTCATCAGGATTGATCTGAGTATAAGGGAGCTTGCCGAACATCTTGCTAACGACTGAACGAACAGTCGGCATCCGTGTCGCCCCACCGATCATGATGACCGCATCCAGATCATCCGGTGTAAGGGAGGCATCGCGAAGCGCACGTTCCAATGGATGTCGCAGGCGCAGAATCAATTGAGACACGATCTTGTCGAAATCCGTCCGACTGACACTAATCTGATACTCCTGACCGGCGTGCAGGAAGCTCATCTCCCCGGCTGTTCCACTGCTGATCCCCCGCTTGCATAGCTCCGCCTGCTTGAAGAGGGCCGTTCGTCCTTTCTCGTCCATCTCCTGATAATCAATACCGACCTTCTCTACAAAATAGGACACCAATAGCTGCGTAAAGTCCTCACCGCCCAGATAGTTATCACCTGCGATGGACTTCACTTCCATGACGCCATCAAAGAACTCCAGAATGGAGACATCAAAAGTCCCTCCCCCGAGGTCGAATACGAGGAAGGTAGTATCGGAATCCCGCATATGCAGTCCATATGAGATCGCTGCAGCGGTTGGCTCACTTATTAGCCGTTCTACCTTCAGGCCTGCAAATTCGGCAGCCCGCATGGTCGCTTTGCGCTGGCTATCGTTAAAATAGGCGGGGACACTAATCACCGCTTCATGTACTTGCTGTCCAAGAAAGGCTTCGGCATCAGCTTTGAGGGATTGAAGTATGAACGAGGACAGCTCTTCGGGTGAGAAAGAGTGACTCCCCAGCTTGTAACGTTTCTCAGTCCCCATATAGCGCTTAAAGGTAGAGACCGTCACATGCGGATGAGTAATCAATCGCTCCTTGGCAATGGTGCCGACCAGAATCTCTCCATTATTATCTACGCTCACCACTGAAGGGGTTAACCGCTCATCCAAGGCGTTCGGGATGATCTTCGGCCCCTCCTCGGTCCAATAGGCCACAAGACTATTCGTGGTACCCAAATCAATACCTATCATTGTCATACCATATCACCTTTTCTCTAGTTGAATCATATAATTTTACAGCATTGGAATAAGACTACTCTAGAGTATAAAGTTCGGATTCTACTATACTGCCTCTACGTAATTATGTAAGCATATCTGCATCTATAGGTCCTGTATGAATCAGCAACCCACATGACGACAGCTTTCCAATCAACGCAAAAAAAAGCCCCGCATTTCAGCACATGCTGATGCGAGGGCTTTTTGAACAATAACCGATCCGAACACTTCATTCTATCGTAGGCCTTAACGGAAGGAACCGGGATCTGGGTAAGTGGGTTGTGGAGCCAATCCCATCTGTGGCGCCAATCCCTCAGCGGCCTCCATTTGTTGCATTTTCTTCGTATACTCCAATACATTCTTGTTCACCACATAGGTGCGAGCGATCATATCATGAAGCGCCTGCTTGTGCTGAGTGAAGCCTGCCATAATATGCCCGACTCCCAGCGTTGCCACTGTAACCAGTCGACACCAATAGCGAACACTAGCCTGGCCAAAGGTCAGCGGATTCATCCCTTCATCCACAACCACAATCCCCAGCGCCATTTTCCCTACGGTTCCTTGAACCTTAGACGACTCCATCAAGGCGTAATAGAGCCATACCCCTAAGCTTAATGGAATCGCAGCAAGAAAAGGGAGCATCATACTGAAAAAAACCAGGAGCGCACTTACAGCCCCGGGGTCTTCACCATCAATAGCCATAGCTAGCCCTACGGGTATAATCGACAGCGGAATAAGTATAATTGAAATAATCATGCCAATTATAGAACTTGCAGTACCAATAATAAAAGAATCAATAACATAAGCTCCTAGTCGTTTCCAAAAACCTGCATGCATTGCTCATACCTCCAGCATTCAATGATGTAGTCGTGTTATCAGTATAGCGCCATAGCACCGTAAAAGAGCCCCATTAGTCCAGATGCTCCGAGCCTCCAGGAGATGCTTCCATTGATGAAGATGCCTCCATCTGCTTGGCATACGCCAGTACATTCTTGTTCACTACGTACGTATGGGCGATCATATCATGAAGCGCCTGCTTATGCGTAGTGAAGCCTGCCATAATGTATCCGATCCCTAAGGTAAGTAAAGACACGAACTGACTCCAGAAGCGGGCGCTAGCTTGGCCAAAGCTAACTGGCTTCATTTCTGCATCCACCACCACGATGCCCAAGGCCATTTTTCCTACCGTCCCCTGCACCTTGGACGACTCCATCAGGACATAATACAGCCATACCGAGGCGACATTCGCCACAGAGGATAGTAAAATAAGTATGACCATCATAAAGACGCCAATCATATCAGACTCTGTTGATCCTAGCTTTTCTAATGATGCAACAATAAGACCTATCATCCCTAGAAACAAAGGGCTCAGGACAAGCATGAATCCTAACACCGCCACAGTGCCTCCAAAATATATGATGATGAAATCTATCACATAGGCTCCTAGCCGTTTCCAAAATCCTGCATACATTTCAATTACCTCCGGCATTCAATACGGGCTACCGTTCTGTACAACCACATGAAAAACGCTTCAAACACCTTCACCTTGATGTCAGGTCCATACCGACTTACTGGCGAAATCTGTCACATTGACTAATATAGTAGATTTAGCACAAAAAGAAAAGGTAGCTTTATCCAATCATTGGAATCAAGCTACCCTTGCCTATAGATTATTTGTCATGCTCCCCGTACACGAAAGCAGCCACAATCTTACAATGCCTGCCTGAAGCATAGTAGAGCCATATAGAGGATACTATCACGGTCACAATCCTGAACAGGCGTGTCCTTGTGTGTCAAATAAAATAACAGCAACGACTATGATATCAACACAAGAGGCAACCAATCTTTTCTAAAAAAACTGCCTACAAATATACAGGCACCATTTTCCATAATATCGGAATTAATGGTACCTTTACCTGTAGATCCAGTTGCATACAATTACGTTGCATGTGCTAAGCAGGGAATCTTATTGTTTTGGTTATTATTTTACTGTGCAGCTCACGGCTAGAATTGGTCATGTAAGCTCTGGGCTAACATGGGTCATGGTCGGAGCTATGGTTCATACTCAGCTAAATGTTCATACTAGGCAATGCTTATCATTATCCCTGCATAACAGAAGCTACAGCGTGCTCCTCTTCAATCTCGTAGCGGTAGCATAGCACCTGATGTCCATTGTTAAGGAAGCTGTAGAACTCATCCTTCACAAAACCAAACTTCTCATAAAGTCCAATGGCCTGGACCATCCGCTCACCTGTATATAGATATACATAGGGCTGCTTCCACACGTGGGAGGATTGAACGCATTGCTGAAGTAAGGCACGAGCTACCCCATGCCCCCTCCAGTCGGGATGCACAGCAAGCAGACGGATGAATGGATAAGGTATCGGCGACTCGAATCCTTCGTAAGCCTTCGCTGCCGTCTCAAATAGCTGGACGGTTCCAATGATGCGATTCTCGATTTTGGCCACCCACAGCTCCTTAATCTCTGGATTATGGACCGATTCTCTGATCTCTTTGAGGTATTGCTCCCATGTCTCTTTCTGCTCATATGTCTCCTGATACTGCATATAACCTGCAACGAGTACATCGATAACAGCCGGATAATCCTCCTTTAACGCAGGCTCAATGACTAAAGTGGTTGCCATATCTCTTCCTCCTCTCACCTATACCAAGTTAACCTATGGAAATTATAAAAATTATATCATAAGACCTGTAACATATCTCATTCAATAAATCTATCATTCATTCCGAATATTCAATAAGACGCATGGGCAAGGCGGCCATATATATGTCTTGTACATACGTATCTTGTACATACGTATCTTATGCGTACACGTCTTCTACATACGTGTTTTCTACATCCGAGTCCTACATCTCACATATCAACATATACTGCAAGTATCAACGTTGCTCATCCATAGTAGTCGATTTGTAGTCGATTTGTAATGACTATGCGTTCATGTGTAGTTCATGTGTAGTTCATGTGTCGCCCATGCGCCTACCCTGCTACGACAAATGGCCTCGCCCATGACACGGACGAAGCCATTTGAAACAGGTACAGGTACTTATACCACTGCTACTGATACTGCTATTGCATCATTAGTTGGAGACTTTCAGCTTGATGGTTACACATACCCGAGGCTCATCATTAGAGATTCCATCCTGGATCGACGCTTCATGCTCTTCCTCAACCACTTGCCATTGCCGCTGAAGCATAACCTGGAGCGTGTTCAGCTCTTGCGGATGAAGCCACAGCTGACGTAGGGAGTTCTCATCCTGAATATAGTCTCGTTCTGCCTTCCGCCCAAAGCGAAAATCAAGCAATCGTTTGACACCATTGATATGAAGGAACTTGAACTCGTAGCCCTCGCGTAGAGCTCGCTCCCAATCCTCTTTCAGCTCCTCCGCTGTCTGAAGACGTTCAAGCACATCCATTTCTGGCTCCTTCACCTTGGACAGCAAGGAATCCAGTGTACGGCTACGAAGAGCAGCAACGATCACCCCAACCGGCTCGCCGCTAGACAGCATGTTCTCCATCAGCAGCCCTACCGGAATAGAAAGACGTACACGCTCAGAATTGGATGGATGGCCTACACCGGTATCTATCTCGTTTGTCGTAGCAGCATTCGTTCCGTTATTACTAATATGATCACTATTACTCGCCACACTATTCGGGTCGTCATTCAGATAGCGTGCGAACCAAGCATTGACATGGTTAAAATTATCTACGCGCAGCGATGGCTTGCCACTCTTGAGCATCGAATGATTGCACCCTGGGAAGCGTACGAGTCTTGTCGTCCGGCCATGACGCTTGAGCGCCGTATATAGCTCATCAGCCTGAGCAATCGGTGTACGCAGGTCCGCTTCGCCGTGCAGTAGCAGTAGTGGAGTTCGGATATTTCGGACATGCGCCAATGGGGATCTGGACCAGAGCATCTCCAGGTCATCAATAGGATTACCCCCAACGACTCCCTCGACATAGGAAATACCAATGTCACTTGTACCATACAGCGTAATCCAGTTCGAAATGGACCGATGACTCACAGCCGCCCGGAAGCGATTCGTCTGTGACACAATCCAGTTAGTCATGACTCCACCATAACTGCCGCCACCAACGCCCAACCGATCCGCATCCAGGAAGTGATAGCGCTCAAGGGCAGCATCGACGGCTTCCATCAAATCCCGATAATCGCCTCCGCATACATCTCCGCGACAGGCTCGTGCAAATTCCTGCCCGTAGCCCATGCTACCACGCGGATTCACCCACAGTACGGCATAGCCTTGAGCCGCCAGTGTCTGTAATTCATGGCTGAACGTTCCCGTGTACATCGCATGTGGACCGCCATGAATTTGCAAGACTAGTGGAAGCTTCCCGTGTATCCCGGCACTTTCAGATGTCGCTACTGCCTCAGTTGGCTGCTCCGGCCACATGATCCAGCCCTGAATGGTCAAGCCATCCGAGGCTGTGAAGCTAAAGCGTTCTGGAATAATGACCTCCAATTCGGCAAAATAATCATCATTTAGCCGTGTCAATCGCTCCACTTCACCAGAACGCAGATCTGTTCGGTAGAGCTCTGCAGGCAGCTTGTTTGTCAACGCAGCTGTGATCAGTTGCGTGCCGTCCGGTGATACGGTGTATTGGTAAATATCCTTTTCCCCGGACCCGGTTACAGAACGAACAACTCCATCCCTATTAATACGATAAATGTCGACAGTTCCTTCATGGGTCCCCGGTACATATACAGCAAGCTCCTTACTTGCAGGATCTATCTGCGGTGAGCGGGAAGGCGCAGCAGACTTCATATCACTTAATGCCGCATTACCAAGCTGCATATCCAGTCCTGGTGCCAGCAGCTCCGGTCTGCCGCCAGCGACGGGCACAATATATAGCCGCAGATGACTGCCGCTACCGTAGAGTCGGTCACTTGCGAGCAGTGTCAGTTGCGTCCCGTCACCTGCATAGGCAATCTGCTCAATAAGCAGCTCGGATACGGTTATCTTGCGAGGCTGCTCCCCATCGAGGTTAGTCTCATAAATATCTGTAAAATACTGCAGATCCGCATCCAGTGTGGTGTCTTCCACTTGCTTTGACACGAAAGCGAGCTTATAACTATCAGGTGACCAGACTGGCGCGGTTGCATTCCAGGCTCCATAGGTAAGCCGCTTTACTTCACCGCTCTCAAGCTTATAGATGAACAAATGGGTGTATTCTCCATCCCACCAGCCACTTCCCTCGGCTCTTGGCGTAGTACGATCATATACCTTGCCTAGTAGCTGAGCCGCGCCAGTTTTTGGCGAATCAGCCTGTGCAGCTTCGTTATAAGCAGACTCTTGCTGTTTGGATTGACTCAGATCGGATGGAACCTGATTGGGTTGGCTCTGACTGGATTGACCCTGATCAGATGGGCTCTGAGCAGATTCAACATGAGCAGCACCTGTCTCCGCAGTCACTGCCGGACCTGAGCCGACCTTACGTGTGAAAGCCAGATACTTTCCGTCAGGTGACCATATGAATTGCTGAATGTTATGGTCTGGTGTAATCAGTAATGTCGGTTCAGTGGTGCTGAGCCCCTCCGATGCATCTACTGTCAGGGTCCACAGACCTTTTCCTCCTGCTTCCGTCCGTAGAAAAGCAAGCCTCGTACCATCAGGCGACCAGGCAGGGGAAGAATCCTTTCCGCCTTCAGTCAACGGTTGATCATGACCCTTCGCATCAATGAGACGAATATTCGTCGCGTAGGCATTATTCTCTCTGTCCACCGTCTGCTCGATATAGGCAATGCTGCCGTCTGCAGCAACCGTCGGCTGGCTTGGCCAACGATAGCCGTAGAGATCCTCCGGCATGATGGGGCGCTTCTTCATTCCTGCCACTCCTTCCTGTTATCGCAGCTTTTATTCTTTGACCATACGCGGGTCAAGCAGATCACGCAGCCAATCACCCAGGAAAATAACCCCCAGTACCGTTACCGTAATAGCGATACCTGGAAAGGTTGCCACCCACCAGCTTGTAGCTACGTATTGCCGACCATCGCTAAGCATACCACCCCAGGATACATCCGGAGGCTTGATACCAAGGCCGAGAAAGCTGAGTGAGGCTTCCATAATGATTGTCGTCGCCACGTTCATTCCAGAGATGACTATGAAGGAAGACAGGATGTTCGGCATAATATGCCGCAGGATCAGCCGAAAGTTATTCGCTCCCATGGCCTTTGCCGCGAGAACATAGTCCAGCTCCTTAACACCAAGCACTTCACTGCGTACGATCCGTGTATACGACACCCAGTTCGTTACACCGATGACGAAGATGAGTGTCGTAATGCCCGGTCCGACGATCGCCATGACTACCAGCATGAACAGAATCGTCGGAATAGCAAGAAAAGCATCGCCGACACGCATAATCAAGGCATCCAGCCATTTTCCATAAAAGCCGGATAGCAGCCCCAGCACAGCTCCGATTGCACCGGAGACAAGTACGGCACCAACTCCGACGATTAGCGATACTCTGGCTCCATATACAATTCGGCTCCACATATCCCGTCCCAGATTATCTGTTCCTAGCCAATGCTCTGCAGAGCCGCCATCCAACCAGGCTGGAGGCTTGAGCCGATTCAAGGGATCTACTGCGGCCGGGTCGTATTGGGTCAGCAGCGGAGCGAACAGGGCCATCAGCGTGACCACAAATACCAGACATGCTCCCAGCATCCCCGTCTTGCTCGACCACAGCTGCTTCCAGACACTATACCCCCGTACAGGCTGGCGGGCTGCAGGAGCTTCCGGCAGCGAGGTTAGGCGGGTAAATTCATTAGCTGCCATCGTACTCCACCTTTCTCTAGTTGAATTTGATCCGTGGATCCAGCAAGCGATAGATCACATCGGTCAAAATATTCGTCAGAACAACAATCAGGGCAATCACAAAGACTGCGGCCTGTACGATCGCCATATCGTGCGTGTTCACTGCGACGACCAGCAGCTGCCCGAGACCGGGCCAAGAGAATACAGTCTCCGTTATCAGCGTGCCGCCAATTAAGCTTGTGAATTGCAGACTGATAATGGTAACCAGTGGAACCAGTCCATTGCGAAAGGCATGTCTCATGATAATCACGAAGTTCGACAGCCCCTTGCTGCGGGCCATACGGATATAATCCTGATTCAGAATTTCGAGCATGCTGGACCGTAGAAGTCGCGTCATCTGCGCAGCCAATCCGAATCCAAGCGTGAACGCGGGCAAAATCAGATGAGATACGCCACCCCTGCCAGATACAGGCAAGACGCCCCACATGACAGAAAGCAATAAAATCAGCATAATCCCGACCCAGAAATTCGGCATCGCCTTACCGATGACCGACAGAGTAGAGATCAACAAATCCGTATAGGTGTTGCGTTTCACGGCTGAGATAATACCTAATGGAATTGCCATGATCACCGCCAGCACCATCGCCGCCGCCGCAAGCTCAAAGCTGGCTGGCAGACGCTCCAGCACCAGGCGAAGAGCAGGCTCACCATAACGGAAGGATTGTCCGAAGTCCCCCTGCAGGGCATCTCCTAGAAATTTGACATACTGCACATGCAACGGCTGATCCAGCCCCAGCGCCTGAGTGAGCACCGCCCGATCCTCAGCCGTAGCTGTCTCTGGCAGCATCAAGGCAACCGGATCACCTGTTACCCTCACCAGAACGAAGACGATCAGGGATACGATCAGCAGAACCGGAATGACCTGTAGCAGTGATTTTACAATATATCTCCCCAAAGACCGGTTCACCTCCTATCCTCATAAGAAAAAAAGGAACGGCCGGAACAGGAATGTCCCGGTTCCAGCCATTCATGCAATTGTAATGTAAGCTATTATTGTGCAGGTGTAATCTCGTCCGCATAGAACATTTCATCCACACGCGGCTGGTAGTTCACTTTGGAGTTCGTACCGTACACACCTTCCATTTGGTACAAATAGACTGCTGGACGCTCTTCGGAGAAAATTTGTTGTACTTGCTGGTACTCTTTCTCACGAGCAGCAGGGTCCATATTCACCAGTGCAGATTGCAGCAGCTTCTCTACCTCAGGGTTGTTATAATCCGACTCACCCTTCGCTTCCTCCAGCATATAACGGTTGTAGTTATTGGAAGCATCGAACAGGGAGTTACCGATTCCGATCATGAATATTTCCTTGAAGGACTTGGAGCTGTAACGCTCACTGAAAGCACTTGGTTCCAATACATCCAGATTGATCTTGAAGCCAACCTGCTCCAGCATGGCTGCTACAACCTCAGCTTGCTCCTTGTATACCGTAGATACAGAGATCGTCATCTCAGCTTGTCCTTCGGCATAGCCTGCTTCCTTCAGCAATGCACGTGCTTTGTCCTGATCATATTGTGTTGTCTTGTAGAGCGAAGGGTCCGCTCCGAAGTTACCTGGTGTCACGGAAGTACGGGTCACAATACCTGCTCCACCAGCAATGCTGTCTACCAGGCCTTGCTTGTCGATTGCCAGTTCAATGGCTTCGCGTACTTTAGGATCTGCTGTAATGCTTCCTTCGGTCTGGCGGAAGATCAACTGCAATACACGCTGGATTGGCGCTTTGACAATCTTCTTGTCTGCTTCGGCTTCGATGCGAGCTACGTCGGTGGACGGAATGCCTGCCGCTACATCTACGCCGCCTGCCAGCAATTCAGATACACGAGTGGATGCTTCAGGAATGACACGGAAGACTACACTATCCCATTTAGGCGCATCGCCAAAGTAATTCTCATTCTTCACCAGCTCGACACGGTCATCCTTGTTCCATTTGCTGAACTTGTATGGGCCTGTACCCACTGGCTGCTTCAGAAATTCGTCCATACCTTTTTCTTCAATATATTTAGCTGGCAAAATGCCTGCGCCCATCTTGGACAGACGGTTCAGCATGATCGGGTCCGGTCCGTCTGTGATGATATCTACGGTGTACTCATCTACAGCCTTGACCTCAACGATATTTTTGAAGTAGCTGTTCTGCTTCAAAGCGCTGTCCTTGGCTACACGCTCAATTGTGAATTTCACGTCTGCAGAAGTGAACGGATCACCATTGTGGAAGGTTACGCCTTGACGCAGCTTGAAGCGCCATGTAGTATCATCCACTTGCTCCCAGGATTCAGCAAGCCCCGGTACCTTCTTCTGCTCGCTGTCGTTCTTCACCAAATAATCAAAAACGTTAACCAGTACCGCTTCACTAGCTGTGTTGTTATTGTTGTGCGGATCGAAGCTCTCAATGTCCGTTGAGGTAGCAATCGTCAGCGTCTTGCTTGTCTCGCTACTGCCCGAATCCGTCGCTGCTGAATCTGTAGCAGGGCTTGTCGTTTGACCGCCGCAAGCGCTCAGGACGACCACCAATGCCAATACTGTTAACCATAAGCTTGCCCATTGTCTCTTTTTCATTTTGCACGCTCCTTCTGAGGTGTGGTATGTCTTGCCAAAAACTCTAGTGCAACAGCTGACAACAGGCCGACGCCATAAGGCATGACCGATTCGTCGAGATCGAACATGGGATGATGAAGCGGATAACGAGTCCGTTCCTCATCATTGCCGGAGCCAAGACGGAAGAACACTCCCGGAATCTGTTCTCCATAAAAAGCAAAATCCTCACCGCCTGTAGACGGCTTGATACTGCTCCAGCCCTTGGCCCAGTCCAGACCGTTGATCGTGTCTGTAAGGAAATCCACCATTCCGTCATCATTGACGACAGGCGGGTAGCCATCCCCATAGACAACCTCGTGTCCTGCTCCAAATGAAGCACAGACACCGCTGACCACCTGCTCAATCAGCTCAGGCATCTTCGCACGTAGCCCTGGTGACAGGGTACGCACCGTACCGATCATCTCGACCTCTGGAGCAATGGCTGTCCCCATGTAACCCCCGGTAATCTTGCCGATGGTCACAACGACAGGCTCCAGCGGATCTACCATACGACTGGCGACATTTTGCAGCGCCGTAATGACCTGAGCCGATACGGCTATCGCATCAATCCCTTCATGCGGCCGTGCAGCATGCCCTCCTTTGCCAAATATCCGGATAACCAAGGGATCTGCCGAGGCAAAGGCTACTCCTTTGGTTACACCAACGGTGCCTGTATCCATGCCTGGTGTCACATGCAGACCTGCAATTGCATCGACCTGCGGATTCTGTAGAGCGCCATCCTGTATCATGGCACGCGCACCGGCCAGACCTTCCTCTGCTGGTTGGAATATGAACTTAATGTTGCCGGATTTCGGTCTGCCCAATCCCGTGAGCAACTCAGCCGCACCCATCAGCATGGAGGTATGGGCATCGTGCCCGCACAAATGTGCTTTGCCCTCCGTTTGGGAGCTGTACGTAGCCGTTTTCTGATCCTGGATCGGCAGCGCGTCCATATCAGCCCGCAGGGCAATCGTCGGTCCGTCATTCTCTCCTCGTAGTAGTCCGACAACCCCTGTCTGTCCTACATTACGGGTCACTTCCAGCCCGAGACGCTCCAGATGCTCAGCGACGATAGCCGAGGTTCGCACCTCCTCATATCCGATCTCCGGATGCTGGTGGAAATCTCTTCTCCACGTCGTAAGGCGTGACTGGAGTGACTGCCCAAGCTCCAACAATTGCGTATGTACCATCTAGTGTTCCTCTCCTTCCTGAGATTCCTTGGCGATCAATCTCGCATAGATTGCTTCTGCCGAGAACTTGATATGGTTCTTCATTCGCTCCCGTGACCGCTCAGGGTCATGCGCCTTCAGCGCTTCAAGAATTTCCGAATGCACCCCATAATTGATCGAACGAATCTGCTCATTGTAAGGCATCAAGTCGAGTGCAGGATTGATCTGGGTACGGATCTGGCGAACCGCGGATTCCAGATAGGAATTGCCTGAGGCTTTTGCAATCGTAAGATGGAACTTGACATCGAGCGCCCGGAACCACTCGCGGGTGCAGTCTGGTTCGATGCTCTGCTGGATGTAATCCTCCAGCTGCTGCAGCTCGCCTGCGGTGATCCGCTCAGCGGCCAGAAAAGCGCCCTCAGGCTCCACGATGGTTCTATATTCGAACACCTGGAGCATGTGCTCCCAATCCCTCTTTATCTCAGCGATCGTCCGCCTATGGGCATTGCCGGTAATCGGCAGGACGAAGGTACCGCCCTTGGCTCCAACCCGCTTCTCGATGAGCCCCTTCGCCTCCAGCACAGCCAGTGCTTCCCGAACCGTGATGCGGCTTGCATTGAATATCTCCGCCAGCTCACGTTCGGATGGAAGCTGCTCCTCACTCATGATCTCCTTGAGAATGATCGCTTCCTCCAGTTGCTCTCGAATGAATTCACTCACCTTGATGGAGGATACTTTCTCAAATTGGAATGGCAGCTGGTTAAGCATGTAAACACTCCGATCGTATAATGTCTAGACCTTATACCATTAGGCTTATACTCATAATATAATTCCGACTAAACTTATATGCAATAGTTTTTTTGTATATTTTTGATTATTTTAATGAATAGCACGTATAAATACGAATATCTTGCTCTTCCTCAATTAACTTCTTCCTTCACAGCAGGCCTGGATAGTAGCCCCTGCTGCTTCACCTGCTCCAATGCCTGCTCCAGATCAGCCACGATATCCATTGGGTCCTCCAAGCCGACGGACAAGCGAATCAGACCATCCGTGATACCGAACTTCTGCCGTTCCTCCTGCGGAATCGAGCAATGCGTCATACTTGCCGGATGCTGCACGAGCGTCTCCGGATCACCCAGACTGAAGGAGATCATCGCCAGCTCCAGACTGTTCATGAAGCACTTGGCTGCCTCCATGCCTCCAGCGACTTCAAAGGATACGATACCTCCCATGTCATCCATCTGGGACATAGCCAGCTCATGCTGGGGATGGCTTGGTAGTCCAGGGTAATGCAGTGCGATGATTCCAGGATGCGAATCCAGAAATTCCGCTACGATGCGGGCATTCGCGCAATGGGTACGCACCCGCAAACCCAAGGTTTTGAGGCCCCTGAGAATCAGAAAGGACTCCCAGGCATTGAGGTTCTGACCAAGATCCCCAGCAATTCTTTTCCGTATAAAATCAATGACCTCTGCCCTGCCTACAACAAAGCCTGCCACTACATCTCCGTGACCGTTGAGATACTTGGTCGCACTGTGCACAACCACATCGGCTCCAAGCTCCAATGGGCGCTGCAGGCATGGCGTCAGGAAGGTATTGTCCACAATGACTGGAATCCCCTTCGCACGGGCAAGATCAGCAATACTACGCAGATCCAGTACCGTCAGCAGCGGATTGGAAGGCGTCTCGACATAAATTGCTTTTGTATTAGGTCTGATAGAAGCTTCGATCAGAGCGAGATCCGTACAGTCCACAAAATCATAGCTGATCCCAAAGCGTGGTCCCATCTGTGTGACGAAATTATAGGTCCCCCCATAGATGTCCTTGGTCACTACCACGTGATCTCCCTGCTGCAGAAAAGCAAGCAGAGCCGAAGAGATGGCAGCCATCCCACTGCTGAGACCAATGGCGTCCTCCCCCTTCTCCAGATACGCTATTTTCTCCTCCAGTGTACGGGTAGTAGGATTGCCATAGCGCCCATAGTAGGTTCCCTCGGCTTGTCCTGCAACTACAGCAGCAGCTGTATCTGTATCAGGAAAAGCATATGCTACGGCTGGCACAATAGGCTGGGATACCGCCCTGGTCTTGCCATCAGGCTGTTGCCCCACATGAACCGCTGCGGTGTCGAATCTCCACTTTTTATCCATCTATAATCTCTCCATTTTCTGCATTTCTGTATTCTATATTTATAAAGGTATATATTATGAACCATTTCAAACTTTTTAAATACTATATATCTGCCCTGTTTTCACGTCAACAATATTAACGTCAAAAGCGAGAAAACATTTTTATCGGGGGACAAGAATGGACTCGCAAGTCGTACAGACATCTATACGCGAATACTTGGTGCATGCATCATAGTCCTTCCCCCACTGGCCGTCTGACATTCCCGTCGTCAAAGCTCTTGAATAGGTTTCTGCCCATAAAAATATCCTTCGTACTGACTCGTCCATTTCTGGTACGACGAGAGCACGAAGGACTATCTTATGCAAGGCTAACTCATGTAAGGCTATCTCATATAACATGCTGATTCATATCATCGTATCGCTACGTCCGCCACTTCTTCGCCAGATTGCTGATCTGAAGGGGAGTTGTCCGGCAGCAGCCACCAACTAGCTGCGCCCCGGCAGCTACCCACGCTTCGGAAGCCTCGGTCATAGTGCCACAGCTACCATGCCCACTCCATGTCTTGGTCGTTGCATCATAGGTCTCACCCGAATTCGGATAAATGATGACTGGCTTGTCGCTTGATTGCTTTAACAGCGTCACAGCTTCCGTCACCACCTCCATCGGAGCACAGTTCAGGCCTATGGCAACCAACTGTGGCTCGTCCGCCATCAGTCTCGCACAATCCGTTAGGGAAGTGCCTTCACTGATCGCTGTGCCGTCTTGGAGTGAGAAGGACAACCATGCATAGGCACGAGGAAATTCCTTCAATAGCTGTATGAGAACCTGCGCTTCCTGCAAGGAAGGAATGGTCTCAAAAGCCAATACATCTGCCCCTGCCTCCAGTAATGCAGCCATCCGCGGACGATGAAATTCAGCTAACGTCTGATCAGACACCTGATAATGCCCAACATATTCAGAGCCATCCGCGAGAAAGGCCCCATAAGGCCCTACAGAGCCAGCTACCAATGGGAAGGGGCGGTGCTTCGCATCGGTATCAAGCTCAGCCCACACATCGTCCCTCGCTTGTCGGGCCAGCTCAACCGTCTTCTTGATCAGTGCAAGCGCGTCCTCCTCCGTAAGCCCTCTTTGACGGAAGCCCTCGATACTCGCTTGATAGCTTGAGGTAATCGCACAATCAGCGCCAGCGCGAAAATATTCAGCGTGTACCTGGTATATAATCTCAGGCTGCTCTAATAATACTCTGGCAGACCATAGTGGATCATCCAGGTTACAGCCATGCTGCTCCAGCTCCGTAGCTAAGGCGCCATCCAGAATAATTACAGGATACCGGCTTAGAATGGCTTCAATCGGATTCATTTTAACCGGATTCGGTTCAGCCGAATTCAATTGAGCTTGCGTACTAGTGTTATCAACGAGATTACGATTAGTCATTAGCTTGTCCTCTCCTCTTCGTGCGATGCTGCACGTAATATACGCCATAGCAGATCGCTATGAATGGAACTCCGCAATATAGCGCAATCCGCTGGGTAGGGTCAAATGCGATCCCTATGCAGGATGCCAGACAGAGCAAGAAAGATAGAATCGGTACTACCGGGTACCAAGGGGTACGATACGCCAGGTCTTGAAGCGCTCTTCCTTCACGAAGATAGGCTCTGCGGAACATGAACTGAGAAGCGCTGATGCTCATCCAGACCGCAACGACGGCAAGCCCTGAGATGGACACAAGGGTAATGTATACGGTATCTGGTGCTATGATGCTGGACAGCAATGCGAGCCCTCCGCCCAGCATACTGAAGATCATGGCATTGAGCGGCACACCGCGAGTGGTTAATCTGGCGAACCAGGGAGAGATCGTCTGCTTGTCAGCCAGCGACCACAGCATTCGTGCCGAAGCATACAGGCCTGAGTTCGCAGCAGATAGTATGGCTGTCAGGATGACAAAGTTCATAATATCTGCGGCATAAGGAACACCTATGCGCTCCATTACGGCTACGAAGGGGCTCTCCAGCACACCTGCATCATCCATTGGGAGCAGTGCCGACAGAATGATAATCGTACCAATGAAGAAAATGACAAGCCGCCATAGCGTAGTATGCATCGCCTTTGGAATGGTCTTGTGCGGATCAGCTGTCTCCCCGGCTGCAATACCGATCAATTCCGTGCCTGAGAACGCAAAATTCACAGCCAGCATCGTCATCAGGATGGCAGTAGCTCCGTTCGGGAACCAGCCAGAGGCTGTAATATTACCGAACCACGGTGCTGACGAAGAGTCTGCCATGGGTACAATCCCTACTACCGCTGCACCACCAATTACGATAAAAAGTACGATGGTCAGCACCTTCACGGAGGAGAACCAGAATTCAGATTCCGCGAATATTTTGACAGTCAGGGCATTCATAAGAAAAATTAGTAGCGCAAATATCCCGCTCCAGACCCAGACACTGACCTCAGGGAACCAGCGCTGCATCAGTAAGCCGGCCGCTGTGAATTCCGAGCCAAGCGCCACGGTCCATGTAAGCCAGTACAGCCAAGCCACCGTGTAGCCCGTAGCTGGTCCTATATATCGAGAGGCATAGCTGTGGAAAGCTCCGGTCTCTGGCATATGTACCGCCAGCTCGCCTAGACAGAGCATGACGAGATATACGACCAGCGCACCGATCAGGTAGGATAGAATCGTGCCCAAGGGACCTGCCTGCTGAATCGTGTAGCCTGAGCTAAGAAATAGCCCCGTACCAATGACGCCGCCAAGTGAGAGCATGACCACATGCCGCGCCTGCATTTTGCGTTGAAAGCTACCTGTAGTTGGTCTGTCCGTGTTCATTGTGTCGCCCCTTCGTTTATCTATCTGTAAATTTGAATTACATACTATTGCACGAATTCACTATGTAGTCAGAATCATTCTCCGATCGCTGTGAGAGATGCCCCGATTCTTCATATCCTTTTTCCAAGGGGGGCCGAGCATAGTCTAAGCACGCAAAAAAGCACTCCTAAAACAGGAGTGCGCCATTAATTTCCCTAACACAACCGCTCCTATCTGTCAGACTCTTGTGTCTGCTGGAATTAGCACAGTATCATAAAGATCTGTTGCTGAGGCTTAATCGGGCCAGTCCCTCCACCTCTCTGGATAAGTTCAAGAATTTGTATTTTAATATAGCGGGCATAACGTGCAGTGTCAACTTTTTTCTTCATCCTATCCCTTGAACATCAAACGGATCGCTACAATGAATAGACAAATAGACAACACCCGAATAATCAGCTTGGCCGGGATTCTGGAAGCGATCCGTGCGCCAATCTGACCTCCCAGCAAGGCCCCAATCGCCAGCCAGACGAAGGTTCCCCACAATACATGTCCCAATACAGCATGCGAGACCGTACCAACCAGAGAAGACAACAGAATCGTGAACATGGACGTCGCTGTCGCAATATGAGCCGGAAAAGCCAGGAACAAAATCATCGTCGGCACCATGACGGAGCCTCCCCCTATACCGAACAGGCTGGAGAGAAAGCCGACAAAAAAAGCAACGACAGATCCAAAGGTAATATTGAAGGAATAGCTGTGCTCGAGTCCAGTAGCATCGACAAATATTCTGGAGGTGGTAGGCTTCAGGAAGCCTCCTCGACTACTGGTCGGTCTAAAATTAATCATAACAGCCATCAGCAGTAAAAAGAGACCCAGGGCTATGAAAAACACGCGACTGGCTACTACGCCCGTAGTCCATGCCCCCAGAATTGAGCCAGGGATCATGGCAATGGAAAAGATCAGTCCGCTGCGATAATCAATTCGCTTCTGCCTGGCATAAGAGATGGTGCTTGAGATTGCACTCACGAGCAGCACCGCCATCGCTGTACCTGAAATATTATATACAGGCAGGGTATACATGAATGCCAGTACAGGCACGATAATAAATCCACCACCAAGACCAGCGATTGCTCCGCTAATTGCAGCGAGCATGCCGATTAGAAACAGTACAAGATTCTCCATTGATGATTCTCCTTTTTTCCTCTGCTTTCTCCTGCAGCTTCTATAATATAACCAGCCACCCGAAAGGCTACGCTTCCTTGTCGTGTCACATGCTTGAGTACATGCTTGATTACGCGCTGGATGGAACACTGGATGATATGTCAGTCTAATGCGATTCTGCTGTACAGCTATACGCAGCTAACACAGCTAACGTGGCTACCGAAGTACCCAAAATTAGCCTGATATCATTCTAGCAAATGTCACTGTTGACACCAACCCTGCCACAACGAACAGACGAATAGGCATAAAGGATCGGCTGCCCGATTCTCTATGCCTATTCATTGTAATGAAGCCTAAGTAATCCTTGAATCACTAATCTTAAATTACTAAGCCACGGTTAATAATCCTTTGACCTGATCCTCAAGCCTCCGCTTCGCGCCCTCCACGATAGGGCACTGCTTGCTGCTGATGTTTTGGGGCCGTGGTCGGCTTGAAATTCTTCTTGAAATAGCTAATAATAGCGGACACGATCACTACCGACAGAACGGAGAGAATTCCCTCTAGCAGCCCTACAGAATAGAGACCGAGGAGTACAATCGTTGTATCCAGCACCCCATTGATCACACCCGGATTCCAATTCCGCTTTTGCTGCATATAGAGAGCAAAAATGCTTACTCCACCTAGTGAAGTCCGATTCATAAACAGCACGGAGAGCCCCAGACCACATAGTATACTGCCAGCCACGGTGCCGACGAATACAGGCAGCTCAAATACGGGAAGGAATTTGTCGAGTCCTGACAGCAGCGTCACCAGCGTGACCGAAAGCACCGTATGCAAGGTAAAGTTCCAGCCCATTCTAACGATAGCGAAACCATAGAACGGGAGATTGATCAAGAAGAACACCCAGGAAAACGGTGCATTCAGGATATAGCTAATCGTCAGCGACAGCCCCGCTGTTCCCCCCGTCATAACATGGGAATGTCTTAACAGAACCAGTCCCGCACTCACCAGCACACAGCCTAATACCAAGTACAAATATTTTTTCACATCCAGCTTCATCTTCCATCCTTCACTCCTCATATGAACACAACAGTCCCCATTGGATTGCTGTATGCCATCAGTTGGCCGTTGCCGTGGCTACGCCGTTCAATTTTCATATTTACATGATATAATACGAAATAAGCAAAACACATGCTAAATAGCATGAATTTCGCGAGGTTCACCTGGTAAAATGTACGTTTTTCACTTTAAATAATTTCATATTGAAGGAGCTAACACATGGATCACATCGATATGCAGCTTTTGAGATTACTTCAGGAGGATGGACGCATGACAGTCAGTGAGCTATCCAAGCAAATGGCACTAAGTCGGCCAAGTGTAACAGAGCGGCTGCATCGGTTGCAGGAAAGAGGTGTCATTGAAGGCTTCACGGCGAAGGTATCCCCTGCTGCTGTTGGGCGAGGAATATTGCTCATCATTCAGATCAGTGACCTGAAGGTGTCCCCAGTAGAATGGGAGAGCATGGTCGCCACGGAAAAGGATGTGATCGAGTGCCACCGGGTTACAGGTCATATCGGTTATATCATCAAGGCAGCCGTGCATGGAATGGACGAGCTACGTCAACTGGTGGACCGTCTTATGAACTACAGCTATGTCAACACCTCCATTGTGTTAACCTCCCCTGTTCCGCACCGCGCCATTCTGCCTGAAGCACCCGCCGAATAACGCTCACCGGTGCAGCGAGCGTCAGCAGATAACGTCAGCTCTGCCCACTGCCGCTCCTGCATCCCCCTCCCCTCCCTCTTGCTTGCTCAAACTGAGCTCAGGGCTTCCTTTGTTCTAACTCCATCGGACTCGCACTACATATGGATATGGAATACATCACACTCCACACAGCCTATTGTGATATACAGCGCCTTCTCATTACGGATCAGATTCCCGCAGAACACTTGAGGGTAAATATGGAACATGCTTATTTGAAGCCGCGTAGCCCATGACTTCATAGTCTTGACTGCGCGCTCTTCATCATCTTTTGTCCATGAGGAGGTCCCCTATGACCGTTATGAGTAGCGAAAAACCTGCTACAGCCATTCTTGGATTAGGCACAGCCCTGCCAGCCCATCTTGTGCCCCAGTCGGATATTGCACAATTAATTGCCTCCAGTCTGCACGACCGTCCTGATCTGGCCCGATTCGCAAGACGAATCTTCAGAAGCTGTGGCGTAGAGACTCGATATACCTGTGATGCCAGCTATCTGGGCGAAGCCCAACATTGTCATTATCTGCCTGCCGAGGATTCGTCTCAGGTCCCGACCACTGCAGAGCGCATGCAAAAATATCAGCAGTCAGCACTACCACTTGCGATGGAAGCAGCCGTAAAAGCCCTTGCAGACGCTGGACATCAAGCCGCTGAGATCACACACCTCATTACCGTCAGCTGTACCGGACAATATCTGCCTGGGCTCGATGTGATGCTGATCCGTGAACTGGGACTGTCAGCACGCGTCAATCGTCTACCTCTAATGTTTCAAGGCTGTGCAGCTGGGCTGAAAGCCATTCAGATGGCCAGGGATGTCGTTCAGGGACACCCCGAATCTCGTGTCATGGTTGTATGTGTTGAGCTGTGCACCCTTCATTTCCAGCCTGCTCTGAATCGGGAGGCTCTGTTCGCTGCTTCCTTCTTTGGTGACGGTGCAGCCTCTTGCATCATCGGTGCGCCAAGTGATCGCCATGAGCATTATCTGGAGCTAGGGAGCGGTTACGCTGTCCTGCTGCCAGATTCAACCTCAGATATGACCTGGGAGGTGGGAAATACAGGCTTTGACTTGTACCTCTCTCCACGTATTCCGAAGCTGCTCGCTGCTTATCTGGAGAATGAGCTGCAGAATTTGCTGCAAGGCGATTCCCTGCCTGAGCTGTGGGCCATTCATCCGGGAGGACGAGGTATCGTGGATGCGGTAGAGGACGTCCTCCAACTGACTGCAGCCCAGACCAAATTCAGTCGGGAGATTCTGAGAACTGCTGGCAATCTGTCCTCAGCCACGATTATGTTCGTGCTACAGTCCATGCGTGAAGAGATGAAGTCTTTGCAGCAGAATGCAACCTCTGGCGTTGCGATGGCCTTTGGTCCGGGCTTAACAGCTGAGCTGATGCGCTTCACGTATGTGCCCAGCAGCACGCCATCTATACGGGAGCCGGATCATGCCGTTCTTTAGAAGCTTGTCTGAACGAGCTCAGGAAGAGGAGCTGATGGATGATTTCTCACTGGGGGGTGAGGAGCTACATGAGGCCCTGCGTCATTTGAGAAGGCTGAATCGTATTTTTGCAGCCCCTGGGCCCACTCTCGTCGGTGTACAGAAGCTGTGGAATGCCGTAGGCCGCCCTCCAAAGCTCAGTATTCTGGATGTAGGAGCTGGCTCCGGTGATGTCAATCACAAGCTGCTGCAGTGGGCTGATCGACACAATATTATGCTAAAAATTACACTGGTGGACCTTACAGCAGAGGCCTGCGGGGAAGCACGAATGTTATTTCGGGAGGAACCCCGCATTACGGTACGCCAAGCCGACCTACGCGAGCTTGAAGACAGGGCTGCGGATATCGTAACAGGCTCGCAGTTCATTCATCATTTTGGCGGTGAACAGCTCCTGACAATGGTAGCTCATATGCTGAGGGTGTCCCGCTACGGGGTTGTTATTAACGACATTCATCGGCATCCGATAGCCTACACAGCAGTCTGGCTGACGACCCGTATCCTATCGAGAAACCGTTTTATTCGTCATGATGGTCCACTGTCGGTAGCGAAAGGCTTCCGAGCTGAGGATTGGGAAAAGCTGCAAAGACAGCTCCAGCATGAAACGATGAGCTACGAGTGGCGCCCCCTATTTCGGTACTCTGTCGTCATTCCTGCACACATGCGGAAATGACATACAATCGTATTTTGTAGGCTAGCGGCTGACCGTTCACAAATGCATATACCACTGGAAAGAAAGGTGAGCAAGCGGATGGTGTTCAGAGAAGTGATTGTAATAGGCGCTGGTATCGCGGGGAGCAGCTGTGCGCTACAGCTTGCACGTCAGGGATTTCAGACCTTGGTTCTGGATCGTGCACAGTTTCCCCGCCATAAGACGTGTGGAGAATTCCTGTCACCAGAAGCACGAGAAATGCTGGATTATCTGGATGTACACATTCATGCTCACGCCCCCGAGCCAAGCCACATGAGTCATGCCAGAATCATTTTACCAGACGGCGGAAAGATCGAAGCGCCTTTACCAGGTAAGGCCATCGGGATCAGCCGTTACCATCTGGACCGCCTTCTGCACGCACAGCTGTCTGCTGCCGGAGCAGAGATAGTAACAGGGACGGTCCAGAATATTCGCAGATTGGGTTCTCAGCGATATGAGGTGACCGTCAGACAAGGCCCGGAGGAGGTTCGATATGAGGCAAAGGCAGTCATAGGCGCATATGGGACCAAGCAGCCTAAGAACTGCTCTGGCTCCGATTCCTTCCGGGATTCAACCGTCTATGTAGGAGTGAAATCCCATTACAGTGGAATAGATATTCCTGATCGGGTGGAGCTATATTTCAACGGAGGCGGCTATGTAGGGATATCTCCGATTGAGGAAGGGCGGGTCAACATTGCTGCATTGCTGCCATTACAGGCTGTTCGAGGAAGCGGTACATCTGTGCCAGACATTCTGTCAGCCGCCGCACAAGGTAATGCCTCACTGGGAGCCCGACTTGCCCAAGGAGTGCCGATCAACGGTACTCAGGTCTCTGTGGCCCCTCTCCGCGTCTCTGTGCAACCACAGCCTTGGTCAGACTTTCCGCACGTCGGGGATGCACTGATGATGATTCCGCCTCTTAGCGGGGATGGAATGTCCATCGCGCTACGTTCTGCCCTGCTATGCGCACACTGGACCGAAGCTTATCTGCGTGGTACTGTTAATGCTACGGAATGGCAGCAGGGCTACACCAAGGAAGCCGAACTGGAATTCTCCGCGCTGCTAAGAAGAGCACGCCATATGCAGAAATTAGCTTTTGCCCCCATGAATCGACTCTATCCAGGCCTTGTCCGCCTTCTCCCCAGCTTGGCGACTCATATCGTCAAAGCTACCCGGCTGAGTGAAAAAGGATATCGGGTTGGAGCCATCACGAATAAGAGGTAATCAGAACATGAGAAAGCTTATGATCTCCTGCCTGTACCTGCTGCTTACAGCCTTGATCGGGGCCTGTGCAGGAGAGGTTACTCCAGGGCCGCATGCCCAAGACACGAACGCTAACCGTAAGACACAAGAACAGACGTATGCAGGTGCACCGTTATCCTCAGTACCTTCAGCATCAAATGTAGCTTCGGCTCCGCGAGCATTGGAGCTGCATACACCGGATGGTGCCAGCTTGTCTATTGATATTCATGATCTGCCTATCTATGAGGAATATTTGTCAGAGCAACAGAACCCATGGACGGAATGGAGTCGCTCTACGCTCGTTAGCCTTGATCTGGGTATTCCGTCCACCGGAACCTTCGCGCTACTCAAGTATAATTGTGGCAACAAGGCATGCTCCACGCTACTCATCAGCATCAGCAGCGATGGGGTTCGCACCCTTCCGATGCCAGACGGTATCTTCCAGGATACTCGGCTGTCCCCCAATCAAGAGCAATTGCTGCTTCGTTACGCTGATCACGAAGGCGGGCTGGTCACACGCCATCGCATATTTGCCGTTGACCTTAAGCGCTGGGAGTTCCTTTCACCTGTGCTGACCAAGGATGCCGAAGAACTGATGGAAGAAGTAACTTGGCCGATACGATCGTATGAATGGGTCGACAACGAGCAATTCAAAGCCGAGATCGCTTCACTATCAAGTCCATCCTATGAAGCGGTGCAATCCTGGTTCGAGGATGAACAGCATATAACCCGTGACGTTACAGTTCGAATAGAACAACGTCGATAAGATGAAGATGAATCATGCCGATTAGCTGCGCTTTAACTTCATTTGTTTTCCTGATGCTGATTCACTCTACTTTCACTCGCGTTCATGGTGTTCAGACTTCGTATTATTATAGCTGCATGCTATATTCATAGGCTGTGACGCCGAACATCCGTTTAAAATGCTTGTTCATATGGGTGAGATCCACGAATCCACAGCCTGCCACAGCAGTATACACATCCCTGGAGCGTTCAATGAGCTGCCTGGCATATTCCACCTTGATGTTCAGAAAGAATTGATAGGGGGATATTCCCGTCTGCGACCTGAACTCGCGGATAAATTGATATTTGGACATCCCGAACTCCTGGCTAACCGTCTCCAAATGCAGTACATCATGTATATTGGCATGCATCATGTCCTTCACGCGGCTTACGAACATCGTATCCTTGGCCCGATTCCATACTGCTTCTCCATCGACTCCAGACAACGTATGCAATAGACGATACGTCAGCTCACTAACTAGCGATTCTTCTCTACCGTTATGGATCGCTCGGTTCAGGTTGAGAATATGACGTGCCAGACGGATATCATAGACGATAGGTGTGCTGAAGCGGAGCTCCTTGGCCCCCAGAATTTCAGAGCACAATTCAGGGTGGATGTACAGCATGACATAATCAATGCCCTCCCGATCGAAGGAGCTGCCATCGTGATACTGCTCGCGGTTGAACAGCATGACTCCACTTCTATGCGAAGCCTGATAATGGCCGTCCAGATGATACTGCTGAATTCCCCGTAGCGTGACGCCAACGGCGTATTCCTCGTGCGCATGCTTTTTATAGGTAAAATCAGTAAAGCTGGCAGACAGCGAGAGAATATCTGCGGATTTTTTGTATTTGAACATTTCCATGTCGATGTATACCTCCACTGCTAGATAAGACCTGATACCATAATAGCCGAATAGACTAGAAAAACAGCCATTACCACGTTCAGAAGCTTGAGATGTCGATTCAGCATCCGTCTTAGCAGAGCCCCGAATACAGCCCAGCTGGTATAGGCCATGAAGCCGATTACCGTAACAAGCAGCACGAACAGGCTCAAAGCGATCACCGAATCATAGTAAGGCAGGACATATCCAGGTAACACGGTGAACGTGAACAGAATGACCTTCGGATTCACAAATTGCATGATAAAGCCGGTAAAAAAGCCGGGGCGCGCCCCTGAGCCCCCTTCGACATTGCCCATTTTATAGACGAGATAAGCCAGATACACCATATAGATACTTCCTACAATACGCATGCCATCCAATAGATATGGAAGACTCTCGCGGAGCAAATGACTTAGCCCCGCCGAGCTAGCAAGCAGGAGGCCAAAGGCCAACGTAGCTCCCCATACATAATTCATGGTTCTACCTGCCCCATAATGTCTGGCTGAGGATAGAATCACAATGTTGCTCGGTCCTGGGGTGAAAGTGACGACTATACAATAGATTATAAAGGAAATAAGATTCATGGTACCCTCCGGTTATGATGTTACCCGAATCTTACGCCAAGCGAAGAACTGGCTATAGTACATTATTGCAGCATAGGCTTCTTGCTCATAGTGCTTCATACAAAAAACAATGCAAAAAAACAAGAACCGACAGCAATTCGCTCTCGATTCTTGTCTATCCTTACTAGGGTCTACTGTAAGTAGCCCGTAAGCTTATTGATAATTCACATCTTCAGCAAAGTAGATATCCTGCAAACGTTCCTTGATACGCTGAATTTCTTCGGCTGTTAATGGCGCTGTAGGCTGTAGCTTGAAATTTCTCCCCGTAACATAGCTTATATCCTCATCTTTATCCAGGTTATACGGTGTAACAGGAACCGGACTGCGGGTATAATCTGTAAAATCAATGATCGTCCACGCCGTGTCCCCATCCTCCTTGGATAAAATGATCCGCTGTGAAGCATTTTCAGTCCACAAGTAACGCAGATTCGCCGGGGAATGATTGGAATCCATAGCTGCTTGAATACCGGAGCCTCTAAACATAAGAGTAAACTCCGTTTGGCTATTATTCGATCCGGCTAATGAGGTGTAAGCCTGTTTGAGCCCATCCACGCCCACGATTTCAATCTCGCGGTCAGCCGGGAAGTGCTGCACGAAGTTTTGCCAAATCTGAGCCATATTGTTGTTGTTCGCTAGCGAATGAATATCAAGAATAATGGACATGTAATTCAACGTATTCAGACGCTGATAAGGATTATCCAGATATTGCTGTGCTATATACAGTTGTGGTGCTGCATCCGTTTCTGTCACGTAAGGATCACCTGGATGAAGCGTCCAGCGTGAAGAATCACTTGTATACCTTGAACCAATGGGATCAATCGTGATGGAGTTCATAAATACGGTACCGCTATTATCGCCAATCCCTTGTGCAGGAACCATAGGATTTTTCTCATGGGACCAGTACGGCATCAAAGGCGAGCCCTCACCGTACATCCCGTTCACATTATATTGTGTAGCTGACCATCCCATGGCAGAAGTAATTCTGTAGTTATCCTTAAGCCATTGGGTCTGTTCGGGATTGACCGTGAAGCTGGTCAGAGATCTTGGCAGATATTTGCGATATTGGTCCGTGTCCATGCTTTCGAACACGGATGGCGATCCCATTGTCCCGGACTGATGCAGATTATTGAGTGCATTATACCGATACATGTACAGCCATTCACCCATACGCATTTCCCAGATAGGAAGCTCGTATAGATTGTTCGGATACCCGTCCAGAATTCCGACTTCATCGTCGAATTGATCTACATATTCCAACACCTTGCTAAGCTGTGGTCGATTGGCATCTACAAACACAAAGCCATTCTCCATAGCCCATGTCACTTTAATGTTGGGACCAAAGCGATCCGCCAGCAGTTGACGGGTTTGTTCGATCTGTGCTACCGTTGTCGCGCTACCCTGTAGCATGATGGAAACAGCAAAATACTGCTTTTGGCTTGCTCCAGGTACTACCGCTAATTCCCCATCCGCTATGAGACTTACTCCCTGGGAGGCTGAATCCACCTTGATTTTGAACGGAATAACCGAGTTCACTGGGGGAATGAGATGTAGATTGGCGATTTTCCCATTCTCATCAAACACGCCCGTAGATTCCTCTATCCGAATCTTCAAATCAGATGGTAACGAGCCAGGGTCTATAACCTCTCCTTGAGCATTATGAAAGACGAAGGACATCCCCCAGGCAGCAGGATCTAGGTTAGCAGCCTCCGCAATGGTATACGTATCTAAATATACCGACCTGATTACATTCGGAGGCTCGGGTGAAGGCTCCTTCTCCTTCACAATCAGAAGGGTCTGGGCTACCAGCACCTGATAAGGTTGGCCGATGGTTAGACGCATCTCTACAGGAATAGCGCTACCTGCTGACGGAATATGATTGGCATGTGCTATTCTGCCCTGATGATCGAACACACCTAATGTATCACTAAATGTGTAGGTAACACTGGTGACACTGTCAGGGGGAATGCTGATCAATTGTCCATTATTGTAGAGCTCAAATGACAGCTGATACGAAGGATACGTATTCGTGTCGTTCACCAGCTCAGGTGCCTTAATGACAACCTCATCTACAACAAAATCCCCCTCATCATCCGGTGGATCTGGATCCGGACCCGGTGGTGTTACCGGGGGTCCTGGATCTGGACCCGGCGGCGTCACCGGTGGATCTGGATCCGGACCCGGTGGTGTTACCGGGGGTCCTGGATCTGGACCCGGTGGTGTCACCGGTGGCCCTGGATCTGAACCCGGTGGTGTTACCGGTGGCCCTGGATCTGGACCCGGTGGTGTCACCGGTGGTCCTGGATCTGGACCCGGTGGTGTCACCGGGGGCCTTGGTGTCACTGGCCTAGAGTCACGATCCTTGGACCTCCCGGTGTCCGGATTCAGAGGCTTGACATTGGTGGCCCCAGTGTCCGACTCCGATGGATTGTTAGGCTGATCCGTCGTTTCAGCCTCATCCCCTGCGAGTAAGCGCTGGGCACGTTCCTTCACCTTATTCCCACCTAGCCAGATCCGATAAGCGACCAATGTGGCATCCTGCCTAGTCACATATTGCTTCGGATGGAAGTAGCTACTCGTATCGCCCTCTATTAATTCCAAACGCTCCATCAACCATACGCTAGTTCGTGCATAATCTGATATTTCCGATTGATCCACGAAGCTTGGAATACTGGTCATTTGGGTATCTTCAGAGACGCCAAAATACCTGGCATACCAAACGACCATATCCTGACGAGTCAAATTCTGCCTGGCACCAAATAATTGTTCACTTATTCCTTTCGTAATACGCTCTTCCTGCAATGCCTGTACATAAGGCAGAGCCCAGAGGGATACATCACGAAAAGAAGCTGCGTTGCTGTTATTCGATGTTCGCTGCAGGGTCTTGGCAAAAATGCTGGCAAATTCCTGACGCGAAATAAAATATAAAGGTCGAAAGCTCCCATCCTCATAGCCCGTAACATATCCTTGCGCAGCCATCGTCTCAATGGCATCAGCTGCGTAGGAATGCTCGATATCGTTAAAGGACCTGTCGGCATAAATAGTTGCACTATGTATACAGAGCAGCCAGACAGCCAGTAACCCAGCCATGTAATGCTTCATTTCTTTCAACTTTTTTTCACTACTCATTATTGGGAATCATTGCACCTCCTTACGAGTTCGCACTAAGCTGCTCTGCATGAGTCTCCATAGTAATGATTCTCTTGGGTTAGAACGGATTTTCATAACTTCCATACACCACACTGTATATACTTGAGTTATCGGAATCTTTTCTCCAGAATTGAATATGGAGTGTAAAAAAGAAGAAATAACACCTGTTTCCTCAAGTGGTTCGAAGAATACAAATGTTATTTCGTTTGTTATTTCATTCTGACCTGCAGATATTTCCGCACGACTTTAGTCTTTTTTAATTTCAGATCCCTTATAGATATAATAGTGATCTTCTAAAATCCCATTTTGGGGGAAAGCCGCAGGATCTCTGTCTTTGACTTGACCGACCCATACTCGGTTAATCAATGTAGCCGTGCCTTCCTCCACGAGTGCTTCAGCCGTCATCCCAATCGCAGTTGACTGTCCCGTGCTAGGCCAGAAATGAATCAGATAGACCTCATCTGTATTAAAATGATAGCGTCCTTCCGTTGCGGTCCCCTCATAAAACTGCTCTGCCAGAGCTGCCGCCTCAGATCCCTTCATAAAAATCTGGATAGACTCCGTCCCGTTCCACCCGGTATGACCTTCGTTTGTTGGGCTAGCGTAATCTACGATTAGCGGCTCTGTATGATATACAGAATCCGTAATTGAATATGTATACACGCCATCCGTTACACTCTTAACTGCCACTCCCGTGTTGCCCCCTGTCAGGAAGCCGTTGAAGTCCCCATATACATTCGCGCTTTTGCTAATAGCAGCAAGAGATTTTGTCCGCTCCATGACGCCTTCTCTTCCAGGCACAGGTGTCAGCTTGAACGTCCTGAGCTCAGTCCCCTTGTACTTATCCCAAGTGTATTCGTAATAATAGCCTGCATGTGCTACACCGTTGGTCCAGCCTGCAGACGCTAATACGATTATCCCCATTAGGAATAGTAATGGCCATTTCTTCAGCATTATACCTTCTCCTTCTCCTGCGTAACCATTTGCATAATTCGATTAAGACGCATTATACAATGCATTATAGCGATTCACTAATTATACTGACAGTTAAAATTTAGAAGAAAGGCATGCGCCAAAAAATAGTTCTCTCTTCTCCTCTATTTCCACTTTCAGTCCTTTGAATCAATATATGAGTCCTATTGTTGACAAAAATGGATTTAATCCTGATGTGTAAATTCATATCTGCAAATATCTGTCTCTGACACGATATGTCCGATCTGCGACTCAATGAATTCCAAGTCCCCCTCAAGCGCCATAATGGAATGCTTTACCCCAGGCTCTACAACGATCAGCTCACCAGGACTGACGCGCTGTGTCACATCATTTATACAGACGCTGCCTGTTCCTGAGACGATGGTCCAGATCTCCTTTCGGAATTGGTGCTCATGATAGCTGATCGCTCTACCTTCTGCTATAACAACACGCTTGGTCAGCGTCTGTAACCCATCTGCCGCCTGCTGATGAGATAATACCGTTTGTTTTCCCCAGAAGCGTTCTTCAAATCGAGGGCCGATTTCAATCTCCGCCACCATATCCTTAATGCCTGTAGAAGATTGTCGATCTGTCACCAATACGCCATCCGGTCCCGCAACGACAATAATCCCAGGAACGTTCCAGATGCTCACTGGAATGTCCAATTCATTAATAATATGCGAATCATATGAAGCCTCTGAAATGAATCCAGGTCCACTAAGCTCAGAGCTCATCTCCCGTACCATTGAATCCCAGGTCCCCAAATCCCGCCACTCTCCGGTAAATGGAAGCACCGAGATCTGACGTGTCTGCTCCACAACCGCAATATCAAAGCTAGTTTTTGGAATCTCTGCATAAATTGTCGAAAGAGATGCGTAATCCGTAGGCAATTCCTTCTGCTGTAGTGTGTCCAGCAAAAAGCCGAGCCGGAACGAAAATACACCACAATTCCATAGCGCCCCATCACGAATTAAAGCCTCAGAGCGGATGAGATCTGGCTTTTCAACAAACGAACTGACATGATAGAAGGCTTGATCAGGGTCAGCATTCGCCACGGGCATAATATATCCATATTTATCCGACGGCTCGGTCGGAACAGCGCCCATTAATGCAAGATCGCTCCCGGATTGCTTCAGCACGGAAGGAAGTCTGCGCAGATGCTCAAAAAAATCATCGCCCGCATAGCCATCCACTGGCATGACGCATACGATCTCGTCCTGCGAGGCACCAGCTACATCATGCAGATAGGTCGCAGCAAGCGCTATTGCTGGAAAGGTATCACGTTGAGCAGGCTCTTCTATGACGACTACCTCTCCACCAATTTGCCCTCGAATGAGCTCAGCCTGGGTCCCACTGGTTGAGAAATAAGCTGAGGCAGCCAAATCTGCTTCTTCCAGTTGGCGCCATATTCTTTGGAGCATGCTTTCCGGTCGTTCTTGATGACGTAATATAGATAGAAACTGCTTCGGACGGTTCACATTGGATAAAGGCCACAGCCGCTTGCCTGAGCCTCCAGATAACAAGATCATTCGCAAAGACGAAACCACCTTTCCCATAATTGGATCATTTTTACTTATGTGAAGCTATTTATATTTAACATTTTTGCCGAATACATAAGTATGAAGCAGCGCAACAGTGACATAGTTGTGCAACGTATTTCAACTTGTCCACACAGGAGATGTTAGTTATGCCTACTAGAATACTCATCATAGAAGATCAAAAAAATTTGGCAGATATGATCGCCCTCCATCTTCAGGAGGAAGGGTATCATACCGATCTGATTTTTGACTACAAGCTAGCTCTTCCTGCCCTGATGCGTTTTAAGCCGGATATCATCGTGACCGATCTGATGTTCTCTGGACAGGCCGAGTCCTCGTTGATTAGCGAGATTCGCCAATGCTCCATGGTTCCTATACTTATCATCTCTAGTAACAATCTATTGAACATCAGGATCAAGGCTTTGGATGACGGAGCCGATGACTATCTATGCAAGCCCTTCAGTCTGATAGAGCTACATGCCCGGATCAGAGCCTTGCTACGCCGATCTGGCAGCAGTCTGAATGAAGCGCAGACGGTAATCCCCAAGCACAAAAAGCTAAGAGTCTGGGTGAACGATTACCGCCATAGTCTGATCGTCGATGATCAGGAAATCGGAGTGACTCAGATCGAATTTGACATTATAAAAGAGATGTCCAGCAATCCGGGCAAGGTGTATACTCGCAGCGAGCTCATGGACCGCATCAAAGGGGGAGAAAGAGCCTACCTGGATCGCACCATTGATGTGCACATTTCCAGCCTTCGCAAAAAGATCGAGTGTGACCCGAAAAATCCGCAGCACATTCGTACCGTCTGGGGTAGAGGCTACAAATATGAGCTCTAGGTCGAGACCATCATCGCTTGCGCTTTCTCCAGTAACGATAAGGAAGCATACATGCTACTCCACCCAGTAGCCCGATGAAGAACAGGATCCAGCCAAATCGGTAGGCGGAGGCCAGAATGATGACCACCTCACCTTTGCCACTACCGTTCGTCAGAAAACCGCTTGTCACCCCATTTACAGACAAACGGGCTCGCTGCTGCTCCCCCTCCAACCTGAACTCCCACAGGGGGTTGGGGGACTGGGTTGCACGGATCAGTACCTCCTGATGCGTCGGGTTGTAGAGGGTGAAGCCATACTCCATGGCACTCCATCGACTGGTCTGAATGCTCTCGGTAGCATTAGGAGCTACAAGAAAGGTATCCAGATCGTTCCCCTCAAACAGGGTGAATTGATCTACGGTAATCATCGCTTGATAAGGAATGATAGAATAATTTTTCATTTGAAATAATCCGGATTGCTTCTTGTCTGCATTGGCCAAAATTTGAAATTGCATATAAATGGCTCCCTTAGGGGCCGTCACAATCTGATCATAATGATTCCATTGCTCCTTATCCCGCTCCTCTACCTCGTCGATGTATGAGGTCTGGAGAATCTGAGATTCCTGATTCAGGAAAATGATCTTCATATGCCGACTGCCAATTTGCTCTGACCGCGCATCTAACTGAACAGAATACTCTTGAAGAGGCTTCACCTCGATTTTGTGAGATGCATAAATGTTCCAGTCACAGGAATAGCTTGCTGCATAGCGGATCGACAACTCCTTATCCGTCAAAGACAGCTCTGTCTGACCCGGACGGAAATCCGGTACACAGCCTACATTCGTTGCTACAGCTTCCTCTGTATCTCCCCCCGGCATCAACTTCACTTCCTGCCCCGCCATGCGGTGAATATCTGCAAAGGTGCTCAAGGCTGGGACCTGGCTATCCAGCTTTAGAGACAATCGGTACTGCCCCTTAGGGAAAAATAGATCCTTGAATTCAATTCGTCCATAATTACTCAAGACACCGGGCACCTCTATGATCTGCTTCGAGAAGCCATCCTGATAAGGCACAGTCTCCATCACCTGCAGCTCTGATGCAGAGGTAGCCGGTAAGCGCCTATACGACTCATCTGTGCGAATCTTTCGGGTCAGAAGCTCACCTGTCTCCTTATTCATCCATTCCATCGTCAGCTCGCCTTGATAGCCTGAGGGCAAATCGGCCAAGATGGCTGTGGAGTATGTTCCTGATTTGACGACCTCCACGTCCCTGCTCAAGACTCCCTTCTGGAAGCTGATTCCTCGTCCCATACTGAGCCGTGGCAGCGCTCGCTGTGTCTGTACATTCCCCTGCAGCTCAAAATCATTCTCGGCCTCCAGGGTGAAGAAGAGCTTGCCACGCTTCAGTGCCTGCTCTACTGGAAACGACAGAATATCCAACTGGTCCACAGGTACAATCGCAAATTGGTTAACGGCATTAAAGCCTTGCAGATTATATACCGTAATCGAAGAATCCCCCTCGGGGAAGGTGTGCTCTCCCAGGTCTACCCATTGGAATTGGTTCAAGCCTTCATCATGAGTAGCAATCTCAACTACTCCATCCGGTAATGTAACCTGCAGCTTCCCGCCGGCTCTGTTCATCAGCACTCTGGCATACACACGTGAGCTCTGCTGCTGATCCAGCTTCTTGTGCATCGTGAACGAGTTAGGCTTGCTGTATTGCCCCAAATCTCGCAGCTGGATGTCATGAATCCACCAATAGTTTTTTTGCTGTGGACGTTGGAGCGTCAGCAGATCCATACGCATCCAATAGCTGCCGGGCGGCGATACATATTCTCCATAAAATTTGACACTATCAAAATCATATCCCTCCGAGGGTGCAACCACATAGCTGACCCCCAGCTCACGCATATCCTTATCATAAAACCTCATCTTCACGTGCATCTTGTTCGTCCCGCGACCAGAGACCGTAATGTTGAACTGATAGGGATTATTCTCCTCGGCCTCCAGCAAGCCCGATCTGGCTACCTGCCATATATTGCTCGGGTCCCCCTTCATGATCTCGCCCTGCAGCGTCGGTACATCATTTAATTCCTCACGAGGATTAGCTTGTACACTGAACAACTGTGGATTATCAGGCTTGAAGAAGGTCTCCGTTCGCAGCATGGAGTCAAAATCCAGAACGGTCTTCCCTTCAATACTGTTCATCTGATAAGGAGCCACATCCAGCTTCTGGGTAGCAAAGGTGACGGCAACTCCTGCATCCAGCTCCATATCAAATGGAAAGTTCTTGATGTTCTGCGACGATAAGTACCACAGCCACTCCCCTGTCGAGGTAAAGGTCTTGGACCATTTCAAAAAAGCATTGCCATCCTCGATCGCATCAAAAGGACGCAGGTAATATTCCGCAGGAAGCTGGGATAGCAGGAGATCATTAAAGGACATGGCTTCCACATAGTCGTCCTTGCCTACCGTCTGAATGGTGTTCAGCTCTGGCTTTAATGCACTGAACAAGACACCGAAGCGACTGAAATCAAAACCTGGTAGATGGCTATAGCTCTCCAGTCGACTGAACCCGTACGGGGTCACAATTTTACTCCGTAGAATGTTCATATATGGAGGTGCCTGGTCCAGATTAAATATAGAGAAAATATCATTGCTGTAGGTATTCTTCAATCCGCTCTGAGCCTGTAGCTGAGACAGGTGAAAATCCTGTCGCTTCTCCTGCCCCACATATTCGTCATGGTAGACAAGCTGGTTGATCCCAAAGGCTGAAAACAGGTTGCCGAGGCGGGAGCTTAGACCATGATCCATTACATATTGCAGGAAATTCAGATAATAGGTGATTCCGGGGTCGTTCCCTTCATGATGGAAAATTGTGTTTTTGGGAGAAGAATACACCTGAAAATCTCCAGTTGCTTTTTCGTTAGCCGTCTTCCCTTTATTCCAGCTTGGCGTGGCTACTCCGTTGTAGCTCTGGATCATATTGTCGGCAATCGGGAAATACAATGCCTTGCTGTCAAAGCGCTCCGGGTCTGTCAGCTTGTCAGCCATTTGGCTGTATTCCTGTGGAACTTGAACCGGCTTGTAGTAGCCCTCAATGAACTGAGTACGTAAGGGAGCCACATACACACCGAGACATACGACAACAATGACCACTGCCAGCCTCTTATATGTACGCTGCAAAGGAGATGAGCCGAACCACTCCATGAACTGAATCACACCAAAGGTCAGCAATACCCCAAAGTTCAGCGCCAGTAGCCCAATGAATTTGTTAGGATCACGGAATACAGAACCAATCACGGGTGTCTTCGTTACCAGAATAACAAACCACTTTGCAATAGACGGGAACGTCGTCCCGGTCGCAGCAATCAAGAACAAGATCGTAAGTAGTGAGAAGATCAATATGATCGGATTCTTATGCGATCTGGTCATCATGGCGTAGCCGATTAGCAGTAACAAAAAGCCTCCGCCAATATAAAATACTGCAGGCAGTAAGGAGAAGGAGAACATGGGCCACCAATAGCTTAACAAGTAAGCTACATTCGACAGACCGCTGTTCCGGCTGAATAAGGACAACGTATCTACTACATTGATATTGTGCTGGGAAGCCTGGGCATTCATCAGGATGCTACCCACGTAGAGGGACAACCAATAGAAGCTAAGCAGGCCAAAGAACACACCAAAAATGAGGCCCTTGCGTATAAAATTGCCGTATAGCGCCTGTATGTAAGCTCGTCCGGCTTTACGGTACGTCCAGGTCAGCTTGATCAACAACAGCATCACGAATAAGCCCAGATAGATCATCCCGAAGAAGAAATAGTGAATGGCAGCTGCACTGACCGTGAATACCGCAGCCAGCAGAAACAGATCAATCCAGTTTCGTTGGTACAGCTTGTGCGGATTATAGTTGGCAATGAGCTGAATTTGAAATTTAGGATCAAACGCGCTAAAAAAGAAGCGCAGCATTAACGGAAACAAGCTATACCCGCAGAGCAGATAGATGTGCTGGATGCGGAAAATAACCCAGGGATTCAGCGCATAAAACAATGCGCCGATCATAATAGCAAATATACGGGTCTTCGTGAAGCTAGGTGAGTAATACACGCTCACGAGACGCTTGGCAAAGGCATACATCGAAAATGCTGATGTAAAAAGTAAGCCCGTGATGAAGGATTTCAGTAGCACCGGCCCGCTCTCATCAAATAACAAGGACAGCCCATAGAACGGCAAAATATACAGGATACGGGGGGCATTGAACAAGGTGGAGGTGGACCAACGCTCGTTCCATACCCCCATGATTTCCTCCAGATAGCGATGAGAGGTGGCTCCAAAGGCAATATCACTGAACACAATTTGTCCTGGCTCATAGATGGGGGCAAGATAAGCAACTATGGCGATTAGCATCAACACCATAGCCGCCAGATCATAGCGGAAACGAAATATCCATTTTCTCATGCCTCTGCCCCCTCTCTTGAAATTCACACGATACTGTCGGCTTTGAGCTTCCGTACTTAGCGTCGCAAGCGGATTACTGCCTGCAAGCCTTGATCTGTATTGCGCAGCTTCAGACGTGCGCCGATCGTCTTCAGATATGCATCCATGTTATATAGACTGAATGCATGCTCCTGTGGACTTTGAGAATAATCCGGCTGGAAATAGTTCCAGCGCATCTTATCATTAATACCACCGCCCGTATCCTCGATGATAATCATGATTTCTCCCTCCTCCAGCCGCGAGCTAACCTTGAGCATCTGTGCTTTACGCCTCGCTCGCAGACCTGCTCGACTTTTGTCCTGTCCCTCTGTCTGCTCGATATTTTTCTCCATCGCTTGCACTGCATTTTCCAGCAGTCCCTGAATCGTCTTATACAACAGCGGTGCCTGGGCCGCAATGGATGGAACAGGCTCCTGGCGCAGGACCACCTGGATTTCCTCCATGTGCAACGTTCGTTTCGCCCATTTCAGCGACTCGGTCAGCACCTCATTCAGGTCTGTGAAGCTAATTCCGCTATGATCGTTCATCTTCTCCTGCAGGTCTTCGCGCAGGGTGCGGACCTCCGTGAGTAGCTCACCCAAGCTGGATTCCTGTCGGAGTCGGCCCTGAATGAAGGTATCATTGATCTCCCGGAAATACTCTACCTCCTCATGGGCGGCTCCCTTTCCTTGACTGGAGGAGGCTTCAAAGCGATTGGCCAGATCATGATAGAAGCCTAACAGCTTCAAGTCATCTCCACCCGTCAGCTGAGCCGTCTGCTCCTGAAGCACCTGCAGCCGCTGCTCGATATTTTGCATTAACGGCAAATAATACGTGTCCTGCTGCTGCCTAACATCCTCATCACGCCGTTGATCGCGTACCTGATTATTTACGATGGCATCCTTCACCGTTCGGTTGCGGAACTGGACAAGCAGGGCCCAGAGCAACAGAAGCAGTACGGCTAGCACCATCCATAGCTGTGTGCGGAAGGAAGCGATCCGTTCAGGAATCTCCTGGCTGATATCCTCCACTGAAATGTACAGCGCCTCTTCTCCAATGCGGCTGAAGCCTATGCCGTAGCTCTTCTGGTCTACCTCAATGACGCCTGTATTGCCCTCCAGAAGTCTTCGAGTGACGTCCGTAATATCCGTGCGGTTAATCTCGGATTCAGTCCGAGAGGCCACAACCTTAAATTGATTATTGTAAAATAAGACCTCATGCTGATGGACCGGCTTGCTTCTAATAATCCCACTAAGCATGTCGGCATCAATCGTGCGCACCATGAAGCCACCCGTCTCGGCTCCTGGAATTCTGCAGACCATGTACTGAACTGGCTGATGATCCTCCGTTACAAAAGGACTTACTGCACAGCCGTTCTGCAGCCACTGAATCTGCCGCACCGCACCTGTCATCTCGGGATTGTTCTGTCCAGCAATGACACGATACTGATCGTCCAGCACGTAGAAGATCCCTGTCTCGCGTTTCCATCCCTCGGTATATTGACGATCTCCCTGGTTCAGCACATCTACGCCCAGACTTGCCGACAGCTCCTTCAATTCACTCTCCCAAGCGGCATATCGCTCGGTTATATTGGCGGACAGCTCTTGTACCTCATACTGAAGTCGCTCGCTTTGTATGTCCGTCAAGTGATTGCTGAATTGCCGCATGACCAGCCATTGGAGCACGACAGCCAGGATGACCGTTACACACAGTACGATCAGATACGTAATCGCCTTCTGCCAGCCCGGCTTTAATAAAATCCATTGCTTCATGCTCCCTTGTCCTCTCCATTTTGTTCGAGTCGGATCAGAACCGCTTGAATCAAGCATTCCAATTCGTAGCTGACGAGTGGCAGTCGCGCGCATAGCAGCCGGGGAGTTCTGCGCTGGAGTGAGGCAAAGCGTGCAGCCGTCTCCGTCTCCCCATCCGTCAGTAAGATCAATTCGCAGGTTTTTCCAATATAAGTTCGGTCCAGCTCCTCTTCGCTGAACTCACGCAGATCAATGATGTAGATCTCATGGCGATCATCCATATGCTGAAGGGTGCTGGAGACGGTCAGTGTCATACTCGCATGCCGGGCAGCGTGGTATTGGTGAAGCAGGAGCATGCCTTTCTCCCACAGCTTCTGCTCCGCAGAATCGAATCGTTCACAGAACTGACGGAGCGCCCGTTCTGTATTGGCGTCTTTCAAAAATGCCAAAACGCTGATATTATACATGTAGTACCTCATTCCTTGCTTTGTGATTGGAGTTGCGTATTTCTTATGACACCCCAAAACATTCTGTTCGTGGACGACAGCCCTATGGTTCTGTCCCTTCTCGAACGGACATTGATGCAAGAAGCATTCATCATGCATACCGCGAATACACCTAAGGAAGCACTACAGGTGCTGAAGGAACAGCCGATAGACGTAGTAGTATCCGATCTGCTTATGCCAGGTCTGGACGGGCTTAAGTTTCTTCGTATGATTAAGGAAGATTATCCACATATCGTACGGATTATTTTGTCAGGTCACTTACATACGCAGTCCATTTTGGCAGCGATTAATCAAGTTGGCGTGTTCCGTTTTTTGACCAAGCCGCTAGAGCTGGATGACGATACTCTCAAGAAGATACTGGATGAAGCGCTGAGTCAGGCTCGCCTTAATCGCAGCAACATGTATGCGGATCAGAACCTCGCTTCCAATTTATCGGTATTTCTGGACAGCATTCTTAATGCACCTTATCGGCCTTATGTGCTGCTGAATGATCGGCATACCGTAATGGCTGCACACGCGGCACTTGCAGATCTGTATCCTGTAGGCAGCTCACTTCGTGATCCTGACCGTGAGGGTCTACAGCTAAGCGCTCATTCACTCTTCATACCACATGACGAACTGGAATCGTCCGATCCAGACCTTTACACCGTAGATACTCTGAATGTAGGACATCTTTCCCTACGCCTTATCCGCCTTAGCGAGATCGCTTGAGCTACGGCTGCCGCTTCTTAAGACGGCGGCACCCCCTATTACAGTCAGGCAGACGTACATCCACAGCATGCCTGCTGTCAATAATGGATGACGAACATAACGCTTAACATTTCCCCACGTATACAGCACTGGACGGAAGAAGTACCAGCGTTCCAGTGCCTTTCGCCATCCGCCCTCCTCCGATGACATCGTCCGATCCATCACCGAGAAATAATAGGCTTTTTTGCGTAATACATCCTTCAGATATACCTGCTTCTCGTCATGATAGATTCGTGTAAATACTGCACGGCGGATGACTCCACCGGCCTCCAGATAACGCAGTGTCGGCTGGATCTCCTCAAAAGCAATCTGCTCCGCATTGAACCCACCTGTCGATTCATAGGAACTCATCCGCCAGAAGCGAGCCGCCTCTATGGAGCGTTTTCCCAAGGTCTCCCCTGCATTATTAATTACATTGCGCTCAAAGACCTTTACCTTCGAGAAGAAGTTATCTGCCTCAGTGTAAGCCTCCTCAGGAATGACCAGCGCTCCCGTATCCTGATGATCGTCAAAATAGTCAACGCCCTGCTGAATCAAATTCTCCGCCAAAATCATATCCGAATCGAGTACAAGTATGTAGTCGGCACCCAATTGCCGGGCCTCCTCGACCGCCCTCACTCGTGCAACTCCACGCTCTCCATGAGGAAGCTCTAATACCGTAACAGGCACTGAGCTCCCCGCAGCCAGCGTATGGATGACCTCCACCGTTCGATCTTCTGAGCCGTCATCGGCAATCACGATGTGCAGATCCTTGTAATTTTGCCCCATACAGCTTCGCAGGCATGGTTCTATGTTCCGTTCATTGTTGTACGTGGAGAAGAGAATGACCGCTTTGTCCACTCTGTTCCGCCTCCTCTATCCATTGTTCCAGCAGCTTGTCCAATGCGACTGCTGTATGATCAAAATGAAACTTCAATGCATACTGGTACGCCCGCTCACGAATGGCCAAATATTCCTCTCCACCCTTCGCTGCTCGTTCCATTTGCTCAGATAGTCCGCGCACATCACCATGGAAGCATAGATATCCGCTCTTTCCGAAATCCGTAGCATCTACTAGTCCAGGCGAATTGCTCACAATGCTTGGAGTCCCGACAGCTGCCGCCTCGGTAATGGTCAGCCCCCAGCCCTCACGCAAGGATGGAAATACCAGCGCATGGGCACGACTCATCAGCTCCAGCTTAAGCTCGGCAGACACGAATCCGAAGAAGGTAACGTCGGCCTGCGGCTGCCCCTGCTCATCCGGCTCTCCATAAGTCAATCCATATTGCTTCATAATCGGTACTAACTGTTCCTCTACATAGGCTTTGTTAGTTTTGCCGACAATCCAGAGTACAGCATTCGGATAGTTCTTCTTAAGTCTGCCAAAGGCTTCAACGGCCAGGTCAATCCCTTTATACTTCACAAATCGTCCAGCATACATAAAGGTGGGATTCGGCTCCTTGGTCAGAAATTGGTCACGTCTCCAGTGCTCAAATTCAATCCCCTCCGGCAACAGGTGCACCTGATCCGGGTGGAACCCCAGCTTCAGCAGGTCATACCGCGTAGAGGAAGAGACTGTAAGTGTACGATCCTTCCGGGCCAGCTTAAGCATCAAGGGCTCCAAGAGATAACCAACCACATTTAACGGGAATTTGGCATTCTCGAACCAGATTTCTCTCGTTAGCTGATGGATAAAGAAGATACGCTTGGAGTACTCCACCCAGAATCGGGTAAAGAATTGGTGAGTATTTGCCTGATTCACGACATAATCAATCGCTGTGCGATGACGACGATAATAGCGCATGGCATGAACAATGACGCTCGCTATATTTCCTTTGCGAATATAGGTTACGCCGTCGATGGTTTCTTCCTCAGGCAAGCCCTCGTATTGGGGCGAAAAATGGA
Source organism: Paenibacillus massiliensis 2301065 = DSM 16942 (assembly GCF_000377505.1). Lineage (GTDB taxonomy): Bacteria > Bacillota > Bacilli > Paenibacillales > Paenibacillaceae > Paenibacillus > Paenibacillus massiliensis. Next base: position 465,908 of record NZ_KB898188.1, read on the forward strand.
TAAAGCGAACACGAGCTTGCCGTGAACGTTTGAGCATTTCATGCGTGAATATTTCCGCTCCCCCGCTTTTAGGTGAACGAATATCACGCCAGGATAATAGTAGAACGACGGTGATGTCGTCCTGCTCACGTATTGTACTCATGAAGCGCCCCCCTGATCTTGATTTTGGATAAATAGAAATAGGCATCCACCACGAAGTAGAGGGCCATGGCGCCATAGACCACCAATTGCGACAGCAAGAAATCCAAAGGCTCTCTGTGAACCATATGAAAAGCACTCAATAGCACGGCAACCCCTGCTAATAAGCCAATCATAAATTTGCGTCTACCCAGCAATACATGCATGTGGACGAAGAACAATACGATGGAGAACAGCCAGTATACCCATCCGCCCCATGGAATAAATACCTCCGCCGCTTGATACGAAGGTCCGAATAACAACGGTATGGACCACGGGAACACATAGGTCGTGCCTACAAATACACAAATAGCTGCTGCAACCATTAAACCTGCATAAATGGCTAATAGCTTGGCAACAGCTTGACGGTCGTGACCCTGCGCGCCAAGCTTCGGAATAAATGCTGCGATCAGACTGTATGAGACGTAATACACCAATTGGCTATACTTGAGCGCAATCGCATAATTGCTGGCCTGCTCAGGAAAGAAATGCTGCACGTACAGCATGTCGATGGAAATGCAAAACAAGATAAACAGATTGGTCATGAGGCTATCCGTGAAATCCTGACCTAGCGCTCTCCACAGCCCGGCAGAGATACGGCCCCTGTTGTTACCGCTGAAGGATACGCTTCTAGACGAGACGAACCATCCGTGAAGCAGTGACAATAGCATCCCCCCACAGCTCGCTAGCAGCAGTGCTTCCAGCTTCAGACCCAATGCAACCAGCACAAAAAACAGGCTAAGCTTGCCGAATACCTCAATATAGTAATTCACATTAAGAGACAGCATACGTTCCCTGCCCTGCAGGCTTCCCCGACAGGAGCTGACCAGAATATGAAGCCCCACCAGGCTATACAGCATGAACATCGGAAGGGATTCGACGCCTAATACCGAACGCAGCACTGGATGAACCAGCACTAGCAGAGCCATGGACAGCACCGTGAGCAGCAAAGGAGCCTTCAGTAACAGTGTCCCTAGCGGCAGATGACGCGGCGACTCGTTCGGGCCTCCTTTGGATACCAGCTTGGCGATCATCAGTTGTAGCGATAATCCCAGAACAGACAGCAGAGCAAACAGCGCTAACAGTGCATTTGCCTGGCCATAGGCTTGTCCGGTAAGGTACCAGCTCGCAGCAATGTGGAAGAAGAAGTTAAAGCCGTTCAGCAATACATTGAAGATAGGAAACATTAATGGACGCAATCGCTTGTGTAACGTGGTCATCTCACCCGCCGATCGAGACGCCAGATGTCAATCATCGAGCGCAGGAAACGAAGCGAATCCTTCAGCACGTCGATGTGCGATCCGTCCCGGTCAATACATTTCACAGGTAATTGCAATACACGTAGCTGCAGGCGCTTGGCAATATACATCATTTGCAGATCCAGCGCGAGCCCTAGATGCTCTTTCAGATACGGGAACATCCGCTTCACAGCCACGGAGCTCATGACTTTGAGTCCTGTCTGGGAATCAATCACACCTGCTGGCAGAAACGGCCGGGAGATCGTACGTTTGCCAAAGCTGACTACAGAGCGCAATAGAGAGCGATTCTCGGCTGTCATATCCTTGGTTCCAATCACAACATCGTAGTAGCCTTGTCTAACCACGTTGATGATTCTGGCGATGTCCTCGATAAAAAAGGAGTCATCTGCATCCACGAAGACGTAGTAATCCGCCCCGATCGAGCGCATTCCTTCCAGATAAGTACCTGCCTTGCGCGTATTGCGATCCAATTCCCGGGTCTGAAGCAGTGGACTGAAGTTCGGATTGATCCGGTTGACGGACAAGTCCGTAGATGACTTTAGCGCCCGGATCAACGTATTGGTCTCATCGTGGCTGCCATCATCAATGAGATAAATGGATCCTTCCACAATCTGACTACGAATAAAAGCCTGCAACCGCTCGGCAAAGGTCTTCACATGTACAAAACGTTGCTCCTCGTTATACACCGACAGAATGAAGGCAATGTGCTGCCCCTTTCCTGAATACTCCGGGTAGAGCAAGCTTTGGATCTCAGACAGCATCTTCTCGTTGTCGTTAGGTTGCCAGAATAACAAGCGCAAACGACCGAATCCGGTAATCTGAACCATGTGCTGGTCACTGAACGTAGCCGTTACATCGGTTACGATTAACAGTGGCATTTCTGGAAATCTACTGCGAATCTCATTCGAGACCCGCACAGCTTCCTCTGGCTCTCTGTAGTCGATCAGACAACAGGATGCATTCTCATACGCCGTAGCTTCATCTGGGCTCTCGCATTTAACATATTCATAGAAATAAACTACGTTGGGATAATCAATAGCCCTGTTGTTATCGCTGAAAATGGCTATAGGTCCCTGCACACATAACCTCTCCTTTTTCCTCCGAATTACTATATTGTTGATTGTTCGTCAAAGGTAGTGTTCATGCTTATACCGTTGGCAAATGAATTGCCACGATAAGACAAAATTCTACCACTCCTTCTAGTAGCTCATACCTACTCCATAGCTATGACTACCCTTCTCTTGAACTAGGCCCTTAGTGCATATTAAGCAGGTGCCTAGCTTCATTTTACAATTCGACTTTTAAGAATGTTTGTGTGAAGTCGTGAAGCTTCCTTGGCATAACTTCATATTTTCTTAACAAAATAGCTGACATGGCTTGTACTATGTGGGGAGTAGAAAAATATAAAGTATTTCACATTTTAGAAAGGGAGAGTATTCGAAATCAGTTCAAGAGAACTATATAATTGGAGTTTTTTTGGTTATTAATATAGTTCCAAAGAACTAAAATATAGAGGAATGAGGATTTTTCTTGGTTATGTACGCGGAATATTTTCATGTTGGATTTTGTAGCATGGAGAGGAATTATGATGTGGGAGAGGCATTAAAAAAGCTCCGAATCAGCTTGGGGGGCCCTTGGAGAATTTAAACGGAATACGTTCATTTTAAATTAGATTTAATGATTCTCTCTTTTTAGATAGTCCCATAATCTATTCTTCTGTGTATAGATTAGGAAATTCAATACCATCAAGAAACTTTTTACTAAAGTACATTTCTAACATTTCATAAAAGTCATTACTGATAAGTGTAAAATATAAAAACTCGCTATTACCAGCAAAATAAAATTCACCTGACTCGGAAACTAGAATTTCAATCTCACTTCTAGGAAATGCCCCTAGAGTGGTTAGCTTCTGATTGATCAAGTTTTCAAACTCGAATAATTCCTCAAGTTCAATTCCCCCATAAGAGGGATTAATAACCAAGGTGGTCAAGCAACCAGATTTGACTACTTTTGACGGGGTCTTCACAACCAAGCCCCCAAATTCCTTTAAGATATTCAAAGCTATACTACATGGATGAATATCAAGTTCTTTATAAAAACTCAAGAAAGGAGTTACGTCAACTTTTCTTCCTTCAAACCAGCCGTTCTGCATAAATAAGTTTCTAATCGACTCACTTTTAAACATAAAACCAAATCTCCTTTTTTTTACTAATTCTCATTTGCATTATAGTTATATAGGTCATCTACTGTTCCATCAAATTCTACTATTCTAGCTGTTGGCGCATACAATAATTCGCAATTATCACATGATTCCTTAAAACGATAAATTTCCTGTGCATTTTTTTCAGAAGCACTTTTGTATAAGTTGACTTATGCAGATACTCTAAATTATAGCTCTTTAGCATAAGACGGTTTGGCGTGTAACTCATATCGCTAACCTCGCCCAGCAGGTGGTACTCGCTTTGTTTGACCACTCACACCCAGTAACAGAATTAAGTAATTCCTTATTAGAAGCTATCAAGCTATCTTAAGATTTCCCATAACCTTAAAAAAGCGCTGGAATGAATCACAGCGAAATACTTGTTATAATAATTATGTTACTAATTAGCATTTGGAGGAATTAAAAGTGAAGGCATTTGAACACCATCGTTGGAATATATGTGAAATGGAAGCCATTAATATACAGCAGGAATTGGCCAAGAAAGTTATTAAAGAAGATTCTTTCAATCAAATACACTATGTTGCGGGAGTAGACGTCGCTTACAGCAAGACCAATGATAAGTTAATAGCAGCGATTGTCATTTTAGAAACAGAGACATTAAAATTGGTAGAGTCAGTTGTTATTGAAGATACAGTTCAATTTCCATATATCCCTGGATTGTTTTCATTCAGAGAACTTCCTCCAATTATTAAAGCATTTGAAAAGATAAAGACCACCCCTCAGCTAGTTGTTTGTGATGGACAAGGTCTTGCCCACCCTAGACGGTTTGGTTTAGCCTGTCATTTAGGGATTCTTTATGATATACCTACAATTGGATGTGGGAAAACTAAGCTGTTAGGCAGTTATGAAGAACCCGAACTACATAGGGGAGCCCAGTCGCCATTAATCGATAATCATGAGATCATTGGTAATGTATTAAGAACACAGAATAATATTAATCCTATCTATGTTTCTATCGGCCATCGGATATCCCTAATCACTGCATGTCATTGGATACTCAAGCTATCGCCAAAATATCGGTTGCCCGAAACGACTCGGCTTGCTGACCAGTTAGTGAAAAAAAGTATGTTACTTAGTTGAAGTTTTCTTAGATAATAAAGAGAAGATGGTCAAACTTCGCCCATCTTCTCCCGTTACTTATATTACGCACAATAATGATTATTGTCCTTATTCCACATCAAAGTAAATCTTAGTTATTAGCTAGTTCTATGAACTATGTTGTCTGATGAGGCTCTAACTTATATCGGCTTCTATATTCCGGTATTCTATCACGAACAACATTATAACCCGTATTTTCCTCACTAATTTCCCATGTTTCTGCAATATCTCCAGCTTCATTATAATTTACTGTGCTTATATAGACATTCCTAATGACAACACTTTGTGATCTTAACTGACCATTCTTATAAAACTCTTTAGCTATACCATTAATCGTATTATGATCAGTCTCATTAAATTCCTGTAACTCACCTGTGGGATAGTAAACCCTCTCAATACCAGTCTTAAACCCATCTTCTACCTCAAATTCCCAAACAAGAACTCCATTGTGATAGTCTACTACTGTTCCATTAAACGGTACTGTTTTGTTCTCATCATGAAAAAAAATATAATCCCCCGTATGAATATCATCTTCGGTAAAAAGATCACTAAAATTCACTTTTTTCATACAACCACCTCCCGATATTTGTCTTTATTAAGAAATATATCAAGATGAACTAGTTATGGCCCACGGTATTAATTCCATCTGTTAAATAGCGACAGTTTTCACAACGGATTTTTGTTACAATGTTACCCACTCCATCTGATTTATATAAATCAATATTATGCAAAAAAAGTTCCGAAATAGTTGAGTCATTAACAGGAAGGTTCGCTTCTCTTCTTGCTTTTAATACTTGATCTAATGCTCTTATTTCTGAATGAGCGGCTAATCGAGTATCAGCAACCTCAGAAAGTTTAATCTCCCCACTAGCGATCTTTAACTCATACTCTTTAACTAGATTCTTTATAATGGGGTCCGCATCATTATCTATCCATTTTTGATATTCTTGTCTCATAGTTGCATTATTTTTGAAGTTCTGTCCAAAAAAAGTTGTATTCGTTAATGGATCGTGTATACCAGATAAGCATGGCACCATTTCTTTTTTAGAAGTACCACTTTCCAATATTTCTCTAGCACGATTAGAGGTATCTTCAGTAAGTTCCTTTTTAATATCCTCCACACTACGCTTTTTATCGTATGAACTAATTCCCCCTGTCCCTTCAGTCCCTTTATTTCCTGATGTCCCCGAATATTCACCATTCTTAAGCGCATCGATCTGGCGCTGTCTCTCAGGTGTAATCTCCAAGTCTGGCGTTCTAGATGAATTAGAAACATTTACGTGCGGGATCTCAAGCCCATTTTCAGTTGCATATCGACGATTTAAAAGCGTATCTGAAAATCCTTGGAAACCGTTCTTTACTCCTTGAGCAAAATCCTTTGCATTTTTAGCCAAAATGTTCAGGTCTTTGTTTAAGGCTTCACCAAAATCAACAACATGCTTGCCAAGATCCTTCATCTTCTTTCCAAGCACACTGCCTGCCTCACTGAGCTTCTCCAGCGCCTTCTGGTACCCTGCTGCTGCTTTATCCATCCCTTTCGAGATCCCGGACTTAATGGAAGCTGGGCTGATCTTATTGCCAATCTTCCCAATAAAGCCGCCTAACTGCTTGGCATACTTGTTGTCCAGTGCTCCTAAGGTGAACATGCCAATCCCGGCATCCATCGCTACGGTCTTCCAGTTAATCTTCTCCCCGCGTAGCAGTTGGTCCATAATACTACTGAAGGCACCTTCCGCTCCAGCCATACCCATCTTACGAGCAAATGCTGTTCCGACGGCAGCTCCCGGTCCGAAGATGGCACCACTTACCGCTCCGATGAAGCTGTCCTTTAGCCCGGTCAACGCATAGTCACTCATGTCGCTAACCTCGCCCCGGGCTATATCCGATACGGCCATCATCCCGACACCCATCGCGCCCCCAATCAACGCACCACTGGCTACTGCTCCGATCAGAATCGGGCCTGCTCCCAGTGTCGCAACAGTCAGGGCCGCCACAGCTGCGACAGCCACGACGACTGCTAAGCCAACCAGCACATTCTTCACCAGCTTGCCCCAGTTGAACGGCGGGTCCGGCTCCGGCTCTTCGCCAAGCTCAGGCTCATCGTCGAACGGCGGATAGCTCGTCCGGTCGCTGCCGTCAGCCCACACCTTCTCGCCCAGCAGGTGGTACTCGCTCTCCACCACCAGCCCTGCTTCGCTCTCTCCGCGGTAGACCAAGATCTGGCTTTCACTGCCCAGAATGATCTGCTGCGGCGTATAGAGCTCCAGCTCCAACTCGGCGGTCATCGTCAGCTTGCCAGGACTGGTAATCTCAATCCCCGTCTCGTCGTTCAGACTGACGAGCATCGCACCCTCCGGGTCCTTTTGCAGGTTCACATGGCTCGGCGCCAGCTTCAGCTCACTACCATGCTCGGTCCCGAAGTATC
>NZ_KB898189.1 GCF_000377505.1 Paenibacillus massiliensis 2301065 = DSM 16942
TTTCAATTAAATCTCTTCTCACTTGATTATAGATTTCTTTCCGTCTATACTTCGGGGTGAACACAATATGGTATTTGCACATCCATTTTGTGTGAGCTAGGCTGTAGCTCTTGGTTGCCATTGATGACCATTCCTCTCTTTTGAGCCTGAACATCTCAATTTTATTGGAATGGTCATGGTGGTCAAACCCTCAATCCCTCCACCCGCATAGCGGGTGGTTTTTTGTTTCGCGCGCTTCACGCACTCAACTGGCTAAAGCCATAATAAAAAAACACGGAATAGCTTCCGTGTTTTTACTTTAATTCTATATTTTATTTAAAAAAACAAAGCATAGAAGACACACTCGATGAATGCTGTGTAGCTTAGTTCATTGGCTCATACTTGGCCAGACCAATAGCATTCGCATACAGTGCTGCCTGTGTACGATCTGACAATCGGAGCTTGGCGAGGATCTGACTGACATGCTTCTTCACCGTGAACTCACTGATGAATAGCCGCTGGGCAATTTCACGATTGCAGGCTCCCATCCCAAGCTCAATGAGAACTTCCTTTTCCTTCGGCGTCAGATCATCTGTCAGGTTCACCGCATCCTCACGAAGCTTCGTCTCCAGGATCGTCGGATCATAATATTTGCGACCCTTGTTCACCAGTTGAATCGCATAGATTAGCTCCTCTGGCAGAGCCTCCTTCAGCACATAGCCATCTACAGAGGCCTCTTCTGCCTTCAGGAAATCCTCCCGACTTGCTGAGGACGTCAAAAGAATGAATTTGCTGTTGAATCCTCGATTTCTGGCGGACTTAATAATATCCAGACCGGATTCATCTGCGAGCTTCAAATCCAGTAATACCAGATCAGGGTTCGTCTCCTCCAGCACCATGAGTGCTTCATGCTGGTTCTTGGCCTCTCCCGCAAAGTGTACGTTAGGCTGCATTGATATTACAGCAGCGAGCCCTTTTCTCACCAAAGGATGATCATCTACAATGACTACTTTCATGAAACGACCTCCTGATCTTATGTATCTGTTATATGATCCGCATTCCAGTGAACACATCCCGTGCATATCCCGTTCCCTGTCGTGTCTGTACATTCATCAAGAACTGAGCTGTACCGGAACCGTGAGGACAAGTTCTGTCCCGCTCCCGATCCCGCTGGTTACATTAAATTCACCTCCCATAGATTTTGCTAAATATTCCATATTCCCTAATCCGAGGCCTCCTTCGGGCTGAAGCGCCTCACCTCCTGCCGTAATTTTATCTGCTTCAAATCCAATTCCATCATCCGTGATCACGAGCTTCACTCGCTGTGGATGAATAGCCAGACTAACATTAATATGCTTCGCACATCCATGACGAATGGCATTACCTGCTGACTCGGATATGACACGATACAGCATTTTCTGATACAGGTAAGGCAACGTGTGATGATCTCCTGTAATAGACAGCTCAATCTGCACCTCATTCAGACGGGAAAGCATATGCAGATGACTCTTCACTGAGGCCATCCAGGTAGGAGCTCCTCCTTTGCGGGAGCTTAAGCTATGTATTGCCAGCTTCAGTTCCCGTGCCGCCTGATTGGCAGACTCCTGTAACAGATCCAGCTGCTCGTTGACCTTGACCCTTGGCAGCTTATGCCACGTCTGACGTAAAGAATGTGTGGAGTACACCATGCCGAACAGACTCTGGGATACATTATCATGCATCTCATTGGCAATTCGGTTCTGCTCATTCGTGATGATCAGTTGACTCTCGATACGCTCCAACTCATAACGTTCCAGGAATACGGCGCTTAGCTCCGCGAGGAAAATCAGCTGCTGCACCAGCCAGCGTCTACGACTCAGCTCCTGCTCGGGCTCCAGCTTCACACCGATGATGGCCACGAAGCGTGTCGTCATCGGCACCGTAATCATGAGGAATTCGCCCCAGTCTGGCAATGTCTTGAAAAAGGGCTCCCGCTCCGAGCGATATTGCTCCCGATGATGATTAATCTCAGCAAAGAGCTCCTCCTCCTCTTCCACACTCCAGCCCGTCTGACTGCTCGCAGGTGCATCCTCCTCCATATGGTCCAGCCAAAAGAAGGCCTTCTGCTGCCCAGTCAGCTTCACCGTGTAGTCCGAGATTACTTGCCCCATATTCATGGCCTCATTGCGGCTCGCCGTCTCCATGATGTGATAGATGGATCTGATATGCTCCATCGTCTCATGTACCCGGGTATTGGCTTGTGTCAGCTCCCTCTTCATGGTGCCGATCATTTGCATCGCCATCATCGTAATCGACAATACCAGGATGAGATTCATATTCTGAATCAGGACATCCGGGAAAAACCGAGTCTGCAATTGGTTAAAAAAGGTATAACAAAAAGTGAGCTGAATTCCGATATAGGATGTAAGCAAGATCCAACTGTAAATTGTTGACAAATATATTCCCGCAGTCACCATCGGATTAATGATGTACCATTTGAAGGGGCTTCCCGCTCCCCCCGTAGGAAACAACAGGGCTATTATTCCAACGGTCTCCAGAGCAATGGTGAACATCATGATCTTGGGATGATTCTGGTACCTGCGATAAATATACGTGAATGTACTGACGATCATGAATAGCAAAATAATTAAAAGCCATTTGTGATTCGCGTCGTGGCCCGAGTCTCCAAATACATAAGCAAGCGATGTAACCGCCAAGGAAGCATACCTGTACACAAAAATCATCCTGGCGTCTGCAGACTTCTTAGCCTTCATCATGTCACCCTATTCTGTTGATAATCGGGAAGTCCATAATCAATGTGTTACAAAAATGATACCGAATAAATTTCGAAATAACAAGCCACCCAAAAAATAGTAAACGTTTACATCGAAAAAAATATGGTATTTTTTGTGCCAAAATCTTGTTTCATTCCACAAAAAACGGGGTATAGAAAGCCTTTTTTTCGACCTGTCAAGTTTTTTTCGCTCCAACAAATGGAAAGACCCGTAAAGTTCCTCTCTGATCGAGAGAGACTCTACGGGTCTTTTTCATATACAATATTCAACTATGATTTGGTAGCCTTGATCGTGCACTTAAGTGTCTCTACCAGAGTCCCAAATTAATTCCCGCCGGCACGTGCTAATTCACGCATACTGGCTTCAAAGGCTGCAAGCAGGGCTTCATCTCCAGTCAAGCCTGTCGCTTCGACCTTCTCAATATGCTCAACCATCCGCTTGTAGTCCTTCGGAATGATCCGTACAAAATGCCCAATGGCATTCTGCCAATCATTCAAAATATGCTCAGCCACTTCACTACCTGTGTACTCCGCATGACGTTGGATCAGCCCTCTTAGGTCTGCGGCCTCAGCTATATCCTCTACACGCTCCAGGAGTACCATCTCCAGATTGCAGCGTCCCAGGAAGGTAGCTTCCGGATCATACACATACGCAATACCGCCGGACATCCCTGCTGCAAAATTCCGTCCAGTATCCCCGAGCACGACTACACGTCCGCCTGTCATATACTCACAGCCATGATCGCCTACACCTTCTACGACGACCTTGACCCCGGAATTACGAACAGCAAAGCGTTCTCCGGCAATACCATTAATGTAGGCCTCACCGCTAGTAGCACCGTATAGGGCCGTATTACCTATAATAATATTCTTATTCGCTTCGAATGTCGCTTCAGCTGGCTTTTTGACGATAATTTTACCGCCAGAAAGTCCCTTTCCGACATAATCGTTGGAATCACCTTCCACTTTGATCGTGATTCCCTTAGGAACAAAGGCACCCAGACTCTGTCCAGCCGAACCTGTGAAGTTCAGACGGATGGTATCCTCCGGAAGTCCCGCTGCTCCATAGCGACGGGTAACCTCGCTTCCCAAAATCGTACCAACGGCACGGTTCACATTCGTGATTGGGAGTGTTGCTTCTACAGGAATGCTATCTTCAAGCGCTGGTGCAGCGAGTGGAAGCAGGTGTTGCATATCCAGCGTCTCTTCCAGACCATGATTCTGGCGCTGTGTACGAACTCGCTCACTGCCTGCAGCCAGCTCAGACACATGGAGAAGCACGGACAGGTCTACGCCCTTCTTCTTCCAGTGATTGGCTGCATGATTCGCATCCAGACAATCGGTACGTCCTACCATCTCCTGAATAGTACGGAAGCCCAGCTCAGCCATGATCTCACGTACATCCTCAGCCACAAAGCGCATGAAGTTCACGACGTGCTGTGGGTCCCCCATATAGTTCTTACGCAGCTCCGGATTCTGGGTAGCCACACCTACTGGACAAGTGTCCATTTGGCATACCCGCATCATAATACAGCCAAGCGCTACCAGCGGAGCAGTAGAGAAGCCATATTCCTCAGCACCCAGCAGAGCAGCTACAGCCAGATCGCGTCCAGACAGCATCTTGCCGTCCGTCTCCAGTACGATACGATCACGCAGATTGTTGATCATCAGCGTCTGATGAGCTTCAGCAAGTCCCAGCTCCCATGGCATACCTGCATGACGAATGGAGCCTTGTGGTGATGCTCCTGTCCCTCCGTCGTAGCCGCTGATCAGGATAATATCCGCACGTCCTTTGGCAACACCTGCTGCAATCGTGCCGACACCCACCTCGGATACGAGCTTCACGTTAATATCTGCACGTGGATTGGCATTCTTCAGATCATAGATCAGCTCTGCCAGATCCTCGATGGAGTAGATATCATGGTGAGGCGGCGGTGAAATCAGACCCACACCAGGCGTGGAACCGCGAACCTCGGCAACCCAAGGGTATACCTTACGACCAGGCAGTTGTCCGCCTTCGCCCGGCTTCGCTCCCTGTGCCATCTTGATCTGAATCTCATCCGCATTCACCAGATAGTTGGAGGTTACGCCAAAGCGTCCTGAAGCCACTTGCTTGATCGAGCTGCGACGCAGGTCTCCGTTCTCGTCTCTTACGAAGCGAGAAGGGTCTTCGCCACCCTCACCTGTATTACTCTTGCCTCCGATTCGGTTCATGGCAATCGCAAGATCCTCATGCGCTTCCTTACTGATCGATCCGAAGGACATGGCCCCGGTCTTGAAGCGGCGCATGATGGACTCAGCGGATTCCACTTCCTCCAGCGGAATAGGCTCGCCTACCTGCTTGAGCTTCAGCATCGAGCGAATGGTCAGCTTCTTCTCATTCTCGCCCTGCACCAGCGTGGCATACTTTCTATATAATTGGTAATCTCCAGTACGAACTGCTTGCTGCAACAGATGGATGGTCTGCGGATTGAACAGATGCTCCTCTCCATCATTGCGCCATTGGTATTCACCACCGGAATCCAATACCTTGTCATTGCCATCCTTCTCATTGAAGGCACGATAATGATGTGAAAGGGCTTCTGCCGCTACTTCCTCCAGACCGATTCCGCCGATGCGAGAAGGTGTCCAGGTAAAGTATTGATCGACAAAGTCCTGCTTCAAGCCTACTGCTTCGAAGATTTGCGCTCCACGATAGGATTGAATTGTGGAAATCCCCATCTTGGACAAAATTTTCAGCACGCCCTTAGTAGCGGCTTTGATGTAGTTCTTAACGGCCTTCTCATGGGAAATGCCACGCAGCATGCCTTGCTGAATCATGTCGTCGAGCGTCTCGAATGCCAGATACGGATTCACTGCACTTACGCCATAGCCAAGCAGCAGCGCGTAATGATGAATATCACGCGGCTCTCCCGACTCCAGCAGGATGCTCACCTTCGTACGCGTACCGCGTTTGATCAGGTGATGATGCAATCCCGCTACTGCGAGCAGTGCAGGAATGGCTGCATTGTCATGATCGACACCACGGTCCGACAGAATCAGGATATTATGCCCCTTCTCAATGACACGATCCGCCGCTTCGAACATTCCCTCCATTGCACTGCGCAGCCCTTCGGCGCCATCAGCCGCATTGAAGAACATAGGAATCGTCATGGACTTGAAGCCTGGACGATGAACATGACGGATTTTGGCAAAATCTTCATTCGACAGCACCGGTGTCTCCAGACGAATCTGACGACAGCTCTCTGGTTCTGGATGCAGAAGATTACGCTCTGGTCCAATCGTCGTCCCCGTAGCTGTTACGATCTCTTCCCGAATCGCGTCGATCGGTGGATTCGTTACTTGAGCGAACATCTGCTTGAAATAGTTATACAGTCGCTGCGGCTTATCCGACAGCACGGCCAATGGAGCGTCATAACCCATGGAACCGATTGGCTCTGCTCCAGTGGAAGCCATAGGCTCCAGCAGCTTGCGCAGCTCCTCAAAGGTATACCCGAACGATAGTTGTAGCTGATTCACATTATCGTGCTTCGGCTCAGGAAGCTCCGGTGCGTCAGGCAGCTCGGCGAGATCAATCAGATGCTCATCAAGCCATTCCTGATACGGCTCCTCGGAAGCGATTCTTGCCTTAACCTCCTCATCCGACACGATACGTCCTTCTTCTGTATCCACGAGCAGCATACGACCTGGGCGCAGACGATCCTTGTAGAGGATGTTCGCTGGATCAATGTTCAGTACGCCTACCTCGGAGGACAGAATGATCAGGTCATCCTTCGTCACATAGTAGCGTGCTGGACGGAGTCCGTTCCGGTCCAGAATCGCACCGATCTGGATACCGTCTGTGAACGCCATTGCAGCCGGGCCGTCCCACGGTTCCATCATCGTGCTGTGATATTCATAAAATGCTCGCTTCGTGGCATCCATACCCTCATGGTTGCTCCAAGGCTCCGGTACCATCATCATCGCTACGTGTGGCAGGGAGCGACCACTCAAGTACAGGAACTCCAGCGTATTGTCGAACATTGCGGTATCTGAGCCATCCGGATTGATGACTGGCTTGACCTTGCTGATATCCTCGCCGAACAGCTCGCTCTCGAACTGCGCCTGACGAGCATGCATCCAGTTCACATTCCCGCGCATCGTGTTGATCTCACCGTTATGAATCATGAAGCGATAAGGGTGCGCACGATCCCAGCTCGGGAAGGTATTGGTGCTGAAGCGCGAGTGAATCAGCGCGATTGCTGAAGACAGACGCTCATCCTGCAGGTCGAGATAGAACTGGCCCACTTGCGCCGTAGTCAGCATACCTTTATAGACCACTTTTCGACAGGACATACTCGGAGCATAGAAGCTCTCGCCATGTGCATCCTCTGCATTGTATCGAATGGCCTGCTCTGCACGCTTGCGAATGACATACAGCCTGCGCTCAAAGCCCAGATCCGTCTCGATTCCTTCAGCACGCTTAATGAACACTTGGCATACATATGGCTTGGCTGCTTTGGCCGTCTTGCCCAACATCTCATCATAAGTAGGCACTTCACGGAAGCCGAGGCACTCCTGCCCTTCTTCCGCGATGATCTCCTGCAGGCGCTGCTGGTGTGCTGCGCGGACAGCCGCATCATTAGACATGAACAGCATACCAACGCCGTAATGACCAGGTTCAGGCAGGTTCACACCAAGCTTCTGCATCTCATCAGCAAGAAACTGATGTGGTATCTGAATCATGATCCCAGCTCCGTCACCGGAATTCGGTTCACTTCCCTGACCACCGCGATGTTCCATGTTCTCCAGCATCGTGAGCGCCTGGGTCACAATATCATGAGATGGCTTGCCTTTAATATTTGCAACAAAACCCATACCACAAGCATCTTTTTCAAATTGAGGATCATATAGACCCTGTTTTGGAGGTAAACCTGTCTGTCTCATGGAACGCAACCTTTCTCTAATAAAATCAGGGCCATCCTTCAGTAAGGACGGATTGGAAACGACGGCAGCGACAAATGAAATGTTCAGCAGCAGTGGCTGAGAAAAGAGGGTATGACGAACATCACCACTCGATACGAGGGCGACGATGTCGATTTGCGTGTTGGAGGTGGAAAGGTTCGGCCTTTCCGGAGTGCAATCTCGATAATTATACAGCTACTCTCTTATTAGAAAGATTAAGTTATATCATTGTAACACTCACCTAACGCGTAAGCAATTCAAAGTTTTTATGATAGCGATAATAAATCTTTTGATGTACAGCTTTACCGTAATGATGCAAAAACCAGGGGGATTCAATGCATATTTATACATTAATATGTGTATTTTCTATCATTCATATCTATTCTATTTAAACAGATCGTCATAAAACGAATTCACATTCATAATTTACAAATAACGATTGAAGTATCTTCTTTTCGTTTATACAATTTGAATAACGGCTTCTATTTAATGAAGCTCTAGCTTTCATCTTTTTTCTCATCCATATTATCATCATCCATTCAAGCCATGTGCCACCATGCTATGAAATGATCTGAAGCAAAGTAGGTGTATCATGTTAGCAAAACGAATCATGCTATTGTCCGAAGGCTTTGGTACAGGGCATACCAAGGCAGCACAGGCTCTGGCAGACGGACTAAAGCACCTGTTCCCGGAAACTGACACCTGTGTGATGGAGCTTGGAACAGTTCTGAATCCGAAGCTGGTTCCGGTGCTACTGGATGCTTACCGCCGAACTGTGAGTGTCCAGCCAGAGCTGATCGGCATCCTATATCGCAAGCAATACCACAAGCCTTTGAATGGATTCACACGTCTAGCATTGCATAAGCTCTTCTACGCCAAGGCCCTACGCATCATCTCGGCATGGAGCCCGGACGCTATCGTCTGCTCCCATCCCTTTCCGGCGGCCGTCATCGCGCATCTGAAGCAGCAAGGTCTGAATATACCTTTATTGACGCTCATTACCGATTATGACGCACACGGTACCTGGGTCAATGCCGAGGTCGATGGCTATCTGGCTCCGGCTATGAAGGTTCGTGATGTGCTCATTTCGCATGGGGCTGAGCCTTCACGTATCTCAGTCACGGGTCTCCCTGTCCATCCTGACTTCTGGAGCAAAGGTAGTAAAGAGCGTATCCGCCGAAATCTCGGATTACGAAACCTGCCTACCGCGCTTGTGATGGGTGGTGGCTGGGGCATAACGGCGCAGCATGAGATGCTGGAACAATTAATCCAGCTATCTGGTCGAATACAGTTAATTATTTGTACAGGCAGTAACCGCAAGCTCTACCACCAGCTGCATTCGAATCCGCAATGGCATCATCCCTATGTGCGTATCCTTGGATACACTCACAAGATTAGCCAATTGATGGACGCCTCGGATGTACTCATTACCAAGCCTGGAGGCATGACTTGTACAGAAGCCATGGTCAAACGCATCCCGATGCTCTTCCTCCCAGCTCTTCCCGGACAGGAGGAGGAGAACCGCAATTATTTTGTCGAGCAGGGCTACGGGCTCACGCTTGAGCATGTAACAGATCTGGAGCTAGCCATCGAGGAGCTCATTCGCATAGGCGACTCCCGGCTTAGAGCGGAGTCATACCACCCTCAGTTAGGAGCACGGGTCGTACATCAGCTCGTATCCTCCCGCACCCTATCGCCGGAATATGCCGAGAAATGGACGTCACACCGTAGCGTCGGTGGTCCATCTTCACCTTCCTCGCATTCACTTGGCACCAAGGAGACTGCCAGGCTAAGCTGAGTGCTGAGTAACATGATAAACCAAATTATAAATTGAAGCATGGGCTAAATTTAGCCAAAAAGTAAAGGGTCGAGAGTGACGCTCAGTACAATTAGTACAGGCTTACTCTCGACCCTCTGTCATCTATAACCCACATCATTTTCTGTCCACATCATATCTACCTTAGTTCACAGACTAGTTGTTAGTGATGTAAGTGAAAATGGCATTCGTACCGTGTCTTCTTCTCCTAGAATTCAAAGCTCTCACCCGGACGCAGCGGCCTGCCCTCAAGTCCCTCCTGGGCCAATCGTTCACAGAAGGCTACAGGGTCCTGCTCAATCCCGGGGAAGGTATCATAATGCACAGGGATGATTCGTTTGGCCCGAATCCAGGAAGCAGCCAGCAACGCATCATCGGGCCCCATAGTGAGCTTGTCTCCAATTGGCAATGCTGCAGCATCAATCTGATGTCTTTCTCCAATTAGACGAAGCTCACTGAACAAAGCCGTATCTCCGGCATGATAGAACACCTTGTCCCCTATCGTTAACAGTATGCCTGCTGGCTCGCCCATATAGATGGTCTGCCCATCAATAGTCAGTGAAGAACTATGCAGGGCTGGTGTGAATTTTACGTGGAAGTCGTCGAACTGAAAGCCTCCCCCGATATTCATATGCTCTGCCTTTGCTCCCAGTAAGGTACAATATTCCGCTAATTCATAGACCGCTATGATTGGGCAATCGTTATTCTTTGCGATCGTCACAGCATCTCCGAAATGATCAGCATGACCATGAGTCAATAGAACGGCATCCACTTGAATCTCTTCCGGTTTAATAGTAGCAAGTGCATTACCTGTCAAGAACGGATCAAATATGAATCGTTTGCCCGCTTCCTCTACTAAAATTGCAGAATGTCCGTAGTACGTAATTTTCATGATTCAACGGCACCTCCAAATGTTAAGCGCATGCTATTATTTACCCTCAATTCTATCGTTATAACGGAGGACAAATACACTTGTCAGTACATAAGCCGAATAGAACCGCACATGACGACGCACGATTATTTATAAAAAGTATGATTCCCGATCGTCTTCACTTTCTCACGATTATGATGAACGGTCAGATCCTGAGCCAACGTGAGAGACAAGAAGTAATACGTATTGTCAGGCACAGCCTTCACACCGTTCAGCGCTTCGTTCACAGCACGAATACAATCCTCATTAGGCTGAACACGACGAAGACGCCCGTTCGCTACCGGACTAAATTGAGCTTTTTGATAGATGACATTTTGGATTGTATCTGGGAAATTGGCTGACCGCAGCCGGTTCAAGACAACGTTGGCAACTGCCACTTTGCCTTCGTACGGTTCGCCTTCAGCTTCTGCCATTACGATTTTTTGCAGCAAAAGCACTTCATTCGCCTTGACGCTGTAGCTCCAGGTAGACTTGGCTTGTTCTGCCTGCGTGAGCGTTTGCGTACGCGTAAAGAAGATTTTGTTAGGGGGGGTATGGGTCTGTGAGGTTGCGGCCACAGCTGCTGCCTTCTTGGCAGCCTCCGCCTTTTGAACCTGAGCAGCTCGCTTGGCTTCCGCCGTAGCTCGTCGCTTCGTTTCCTCCACTTGATTCAGAAGCATGGGAGCCGATTCAATCTGTTTCCATCTATGCATTTCTTTCCCGGTTGGGACGGATGTATCAGATTCCTTTAAGAAATGCATAGAGCTGATCCTGTCCTGTTGCATAGATCGTTCGCCAATGCCCGACCAATAGATAGAATTATAGATTACAGCCTCCGAAATTTTGTGTTTATTTTGCACCTCAGAATACAGACTAATCCCCACTATACATACCAGCAGCACGCTTAACATCGGTGCTACCCAACGATTCTCTTTAATGATATCCATATTGTTCCTCCCGCTACATTAGGCACACTTAAACGTATATGTAACCGAAAATGTGACTTTTGAATAACGCTGAACAATATTATCACTTGTAGAGAAGTTTAGCAAGTTTCGGACCCTTTTATTGGTATTTCACCCACAACTTTATACATTGGTCGTTGCCCTAATTGTGTCGCATAGACGACAAAAGACTCCACCTTCCAGGTCGAATTTGTAAGCGGAAGATTCGTATCCTCTGAGTGCTGGAATGCGGCTGTACCCGTGTAATTGCGAGCAACCGTGATGTGCGGATGATAGGCTCTGGCCTCTCTCTGGAAGCCCAGTGGCTCAGTAGCATCCACAATTCGCTCCTGCAAGCGATATAAGTGATCCACCTCCCCTTCAACATCCTGCCACATAACCCGCGGTCGGTCAGTTGTACCAAAGGTTCCTACAGCTCCCAGCTTCAATTGAAATGGCACGAGATCATCAGTCGATCGCTTCAATGCCAGCACGAGATCAGCAATCCGGGACGTATCCGTATCTCCCAAAAATTGAAGTGTGATATGGTAATCTTGCCAATCTGTCCATTTGCGAAAAGAAACCTCTGATCGCAAAATCTCAGCCCACTCGTGCAATTGCTCCTTGAGGCTGTCTGGCAATGGAACAGCGATAAATATTCTTTCTTGCGAAGCAACACCCTTATTCGGCGGGGTCATTTAGCATCCCTCTCCTAACTACCATTTAGTGCAACCTTCTGTTACGTAGCTCTACGTTGCCTTGTGTGTCATCTTATTATGCATCAGCATCTTGACTGAATATGTGCAGATTAAAGGACATGGAAAGTGTGTGCTTAACGGATAGCATCCTTTACTCTCATCTAATCTGTGTCAAGGTACTTGCTGTGGAGTCAGTATAACTCGAGCATCACCATGCTATTCATGCCTAGCATGGCTGTTAGCGGATCATGACTTGTGCGTGACCACTGCTAAATGGGTTAAATTACTGATATAAAGCAATTGAAGCGTATGGATCTATATCTTGGGCAGGTCTTGCGTTCATCTGTTATGCTGAGAAATAGAGAAGTAATATCATGCGAATGACTTGGGAGGAATCAGAATGTCAAGTACCATGTCGAGAACTATAGTATGTCTGCATCATCTGACGACCGAGCAGGAAGCACAGATTCGGGAAGCTGCTCCCGAATTCCGCCTTATTCTGGGGAAAGCCAAGAAGATCGACCCAGCAATTATTCAGGAAGCGGAAATTCTCATCGGCTGGTCACGAGGCTTGGAGGCTGCTGCACTTCATGAGGATAGCAAGCTGCGCTGGATCCAGAGCTGGTCCGCTGGCATAGATAAGATGCCTTTGGAGAAGCTTGCGAATCGAAATATCGTATTGACGGATGCCAGTGGAGTCCATGCCATTCCCATTACTGAGATGATCTTCGGCCTCCTGCTTGCACATACCCGGTATATCCATCCCTCTGCTCAGTATCAGCAACAACGTCAGTGGTCTCCTCCAGCGTCCGAGTTGGGTGAAATTCACGGGAAGACCATGCTGATCGTCGGTGTCGGCGAGATCGGATCAGAGACAGCCCGGATTGCCAGCGCCTTCGGTATGCGAGTGCTAGGTGTTCGCCGTTCAGGGAAGAGTGTACCGCATGTGGATCACATGTACACGATGGATGGCCTGTACGATGCCTTGGCACAGGCTGACGTCATTGTGAACATTCTCCCATACACAGAAGAGACTCATCACTTGTTCGACGAACGCGCATTTCAAGCCGCGAAGCCGGGCAGCAGCTTCATCAACGTAGGCCGTGGCAGCACGGTCAAGACGGATGACCTCATTCAGGCACTGGGGCAAGGCACACTGGCCTATGCAGGACTGGATGTATTCGAGGAAGAACCATTG
This sequence comes from Paenibacillus massiliensis 2301065 = DSM 16942, assembly GCF_000377505.1. Lineage (GTDB taxonomy): Bacteria > Bacillota > Bacilli > Paenibacillales > Paenibacillaceae > Paenibacillus > Paenibacillus massiliensis. Next base: position 13,263 of record NZ_KB898189.1, read on the forward strand.
CCAGCTGAGCACCCGCTATGGAGCATGGACAATGTCCTGATCACTCCTCATATAGCCGGAAGCACAGATCGTTATAGCGAACGAGTCCTGCCGATTTTCTTAGAGAATCTACAGGATTACATCAAGGGTCAGACCCCTCAACGAAACTTTGTGGACTATAGCAAAAAATATTAAACGACTAAACACCGTCTCCGAAGTCAACAAGATATGTTCCCCTTGCAGCTGCAAGTACTCTACCACCTGTCGTAGAAGGGAGCATATCAACCATGACTGGGAGACGGTCTTTCATTTAATAGAATGTGCACGTCCACGATCTGTAGCGGCTATATTTTTCGAACTCATGTGGCTACACTTTTACGAATTCACATGGCTATGTCTTTCCTTTTCAAGCTATATCAGCATATCAGATGTGCGCCCCATCCTGATCAGCATTGCCATTCAAGAAGGTTGCCTGCGAGCTTCACAGACGTAGATTTCTCTGACCATGGAGCTATTTTCCCCTTTAGGCAATCTCGCTGTATCCATAACCCTCCATCCTGCCTGCTCCAGCGATGCCTTGATGGATTCCATGCTGATGACGATGGCCCGATCCGTCATTCTTCTAAGGCTTGCCAGCATATTCTCTCGTTCCGTCACTGACTGAACCGAGCACAGATTATAAGGCATATCCAGTACCGCAGCATCATAACGAGCTGTGATATGATTCATATCACCTAGGGTAACGTATTCTTCTCCATAGCCGTAATGCTTAAGATTGACGCGTGCCCCCTGAATAGCCAGCGGATTCATATCTCCCCCTTGGGCTCTGATCCCCATATGCAGCGCCTCAATCAGGACGTTGCCCATTCCACAGCAGGGGTCAATCAAAGTTCGACCTTCAGCATCAGGCAAGGCAATATTAATCAAAGCTCTCACTGCTACCATCGGTAGACCCGTCGAATAGTTATAGGGCTTATGCCTGCGCTCCAGCCACGAACGATCACTTTCTTCACAAATTCCGAGCACCCATTTTCCTTCGACATAGGTCAGCCCCAATGTACAATCGGGATTCTTCATACGAGCTGAGCCTTGAATTAGCATGCCGAGCTGGCGCTCCAGATGTCTTCGCTCCGAGTAATCCAGGGGCATATCGCTTTCCTTCAGACAATGAACCTTGAAGGTCTCCCCTTCAGGCAGTCCTAGCTGCCTGGCGTACTCACAAATATCCTCCCATTCGGAAGAGCATGCTAGCACTTCCAGCCGCAGACGGATAAACGCACTTTGCCCCGGTTCTATCCTTCTGTTAGCCATGTATAGATGATCGTGCTGCGGCGGCTGCCCGAACAAGCTGTCAAGCTCCAATTGGCACAGTTCTCGTTCTGTAGTATGACAGGTGTATACATAGAGGTATTTCTCAGATTTCTCTAACGCGCGCTCGTTGTAAGTCCATGCAAAGTTGTGCTGCGCTTTGTCTATTTCCATCATCCTCCTCCTAGGGTAAAGCGCGACACCGATTGCAGCAGCTTATCTGACATCTCCTTCAGCTCCAGAATACTGCCAGCCACGGTGTCCAGAGTTCCGCTTTGTTGCTGTACCGATGCCGTAACTTCTTGTGCTCCTGCTGCCGATTGCTCGGACACTGCCGAAATATTCTCGCTGTGTTCCTTCATTATCATACTGGACTGCTCCATCGCGTGCAGTCGCTCGCCAATTTCTGTAATGATATCTGCCATCTGCTCTACCGATAAAATGATCTCCTTGAACGCGTCTCCTGTAACGACCATCTGCCGATCGCCCTGATCTGTCTGCTCCACGCCGTCCTCCAGAAGCTTCACAATTGTACGGGAATCCTGCTGAATCCCAGCCGTCATATCCGTGATCTCGGCGACTGTGTCACTTACTGCTGCGGACAGTAGGCTTACTTCCTTTGCCACCACGGCAAATCCTCGTCCACTCTCACCAGCACGTGCTGCTTCTATTGTAGCATTCAATGCAAGCATGTTGGTCTGGCTGGCAATCTCACGAATGTTACCCACAAGCTTGGTAATACTTTGATTCTTATGATCCAGCTCCGTGACCCTGCTCATTGCGTCCTTGACCAGACCTGCAATCGCGTGCATTTGCTGTCCCAGATTCTTCATCGCAAGCTGACCGTTCTCTCCTTGGCCCCTGACAAGCTGTGAGGTCTGCTGCAGCTCTTGTCCTTGACGTGCGTGCTTCACAATGTGCTCACTTAGCTCAGTTACCGTTCTGGCCGAATCCGCTGCTGTCTGGGCCTGATTTTCCGCGCCCTTCGCCAATTCCTCCATCGTCACCGAGATCTGTAGACTTCCAGCTCTGACCTCCTCAGCAGATACATTAAGCTCCCCGCTCCGCTGGTTCATCAGACTTGAAATATCGTGAATATTCGTCACCATTGCAACCAGATTATGCTTCATCGCATTCACAGCATGCACCAGCGTGCCGATCTCATCCTGATTGCGGACCTCAATATCCTGACCGCTCAAATCTCCCGCTGCGACTACCTTCACACCATGAGTTACATCCATCAGTGGCTTTACGATTTTGCGGAACATTTGTTGATTGGCAAAATAAGCTGCGGCTACCGCAATCAGAAGACAAATGACGGTAATCCAGAGTGCCAAGGTGAAGCTATTCTCAGCGCGGCTTACCTCTCCGCTCACCCGCTCCTTGTTCAGACTGATTAATTGATCCATATCCCCCTGCATAACATTAAAAGCATCCATGCCCTTCTCGGCAACCTCCGAGGCCAGCTCCCCTTGCCCATCCTGACTCAGCTTCAATGCCTGCGTATTCAGCTTGAGATACTGGTCCCATTTGCTCCGCAAGGACTCCAGATGCTCTAGCTCAGTAGGATCTGTGGCAGTAGCCTTCAACACCTTCATGCTGTCAGCTACGGTACGAATCATTACCGCCCGTTCTTCCTCTATAAGCTCCCGCTCTGCTGGTGCACTCGTAGCAAAATGTCGAAAACTAAGTGTTAGGATATGTTCTGTAGCAAAATGAACATTGTTAATATGCTCAAGAGACGGCATGATCCGATTCACAATTCCGTCTGTGCTCTGCTGCATTTTCAGCGTCTGATATAATGTCAGCGCTCCAAAGATCAGCAGGTAGACTACAAGCATGCCAAAGATGAGCCGAACGAAGCTTTTGATGCTGGCACGGGCATCCAGTCCCTTGTGCAAGCTGGACCACGGGATTGTACGTAGCTTGGAAGCCTGTTCTCTAAATATATGCTTCCAGCTTCGTTGTTGGGGCGATCGAGCTTTTACAGTACGTTTCTCTCTCCATTTTTTTCCCTTTTCCATATCCTTCTGCCCACTCCTTCAATCGTCATCTTTCATAGTTATATAGACCTATATTGCTAGTGTCGGCAGTTTGCTACCTACTGTCAAGCCATGAGCGAAAAGTTAACACAAATTGGTGAAAGTTTAATAAACCCTTACATAAAATCAGGCATCATGCCCAATTTTGAGCCCTTCTACAAGTATAAGAGCCTATATTATAAGGATCTCTGTGTCAGGGAACAACGACATTCCGCATGCACATTAGAATCTATCCCAAGCCATTAAATAGACATGGTTATACTCAGCTCAGCATCTATACTTTAAAGCAGACTAGTTATAGCAAACAGTACATAACTAAAAACGAAGAGCAGCACCCCCTAATACAGGAGAATGCTGCTCTGCTTCGCTTTAACGATTATGAGGATAAATGTGGCCTAAATCTACTTGTAGGAATCTACATGAAGATGACCAAATCATTATCATATCTGATCAACCAAATAGGCGGACCCATGGGATAAGATCAGTCCAGATCATAGATAGACCCTACCTTCAGACCGTATAGTTCATTATAAATTTTCTCAGCAAAGGCGTCTGTCATTCCGGCAATATAGTCAATGACCATATGCTCCCAGGTCCAGATCGGATTCGGCTTGGCCTGATCGCGCTCATAGCGCTGAAGCCAGTCGCTCGGAATAATCGACTTCGAGGTCTCCGGATCTAGAAAAGCCTGCCATAAGCGCTTCAGCATCCATTCGCTTCGCTTCTGGAGACGCTGCACTCGTAGATCACGAATCATTGTCACCCATGCAAAGCTCTTCAAGACACTCACCGTGCGCAGCATATCCAGATCCTCTTTCCCTTCCTTCACGAAAGTAACCTTCTTCCAGTTGCCATCTTCGATGACACCAAGACTGCTTACGAACAAGCTTACCCAGTAAGCCTTGACCTCTCGTCTCGTCCGGGAATAGTCGTGCTCGCAGAGTGGCATTTTGCTAGTCCATACCTTGAGGAATTCCGACAGTACCTGATCCACCTTCGGACCGATCTGCTCCTCCGTCCAGCCTTGCCAGAAGGCATCCTCCAGCGTCGTAATCTTCTCTACAATCAGCCGCTTGAGATACGGATCATGGAGAAAGTGTTCATGCACCTCAATCTTGCCAGCCTTGATGCCATCCTCCAGATCATGAGCCGAATAGGCGATATCATCGCAAAGGTCCATGAGTTGAGCCTCCAGCGTCTTCTTCCCATTCGGAATTTCCCAGTCGTTGCGAATAGCCTGAATATATTGCCACTCGTGCAGATACATCCCCTTCTTATTTACCGTTCCCGGGTACGGATATTTATTGACACCCAACAGGACTGCATCCGTCAGATTCAGGCCATCAATATTCTCACGCTTCTCCAGAAACATCATAAGCCGGAAATTATGGGCATTGCCTTCAAAGTGCTCATACTTATGTCGCATCGCGACGCGTGCTTGCAGAGCTGGTTCGGATTGTGGCGGAAAGCCCTGGGACAGCGCCAACTGCTCGGCTTTGGTATGCACTAGCTGATCCAGAATACCATCCAGCACCTCTTCTCCCTTATGTCCAAATGGAGGATGCCCGAAGTCATGAGCAATGGAGGCACATTCGACGACCTCAGAGTCAATGATCAATCCAGGATTATCGGCCTGCTCCGCCAGCACCTCCGGGTAGGAGCGAATCAGACTGCGCGCAGCCTCTCTCGCAATCTGGGCAACCTCCAGAGAATGGGTAAGTCTTGTCCGATAATAATCGCCTGTTCCAGCGCCAAACACCTGCGACTTTCCTTGCAATCTTCGAAACGTCGGCGAATGGATCAGCCTGGAATAATCTCGTTCATATGCAGCTCGCGAAGCATCCACACGCAAATCCTCAGGATGCTGGCGATGTTCTCTTTTTGATTTCCATGTCATACGTTTCACTCCCAACCTATTGGAGTGATTATACACATTTTTAGGCTTTCCGAAAAGCGTGTAGCCACTACCTTGGCCAGACTTCCCTCTTCTATTTCATTTTAGGGTCCAGTACATCACGCAGCCCGTCACCCAGCAGATTGAAGCCAAGGACAGTCAGCATAATGGCGAGGCCTGGGAAAAAGACCGTCCAAGGTGCCGTCTGAATGAACTGCCTGGAATCCGACAGCATTTTGCCCCATTCTGGGAGAGGCGGCTGAGCCCCCATGCCCAGAAAGCCAAGAGCAGCAGCCTCAATAATAGCTGTGCTAATACCCAGCGTCCCCTGAACAATGATCGGTGTCAGGCTATTCGGAAGGATGTGTCTAATCAAGATTCGTGCATTGCTGCCCCCCATAGCCTTCGCCGCTGTAATGTACTCTTCGTTCTTCAGACTGAGCACCTTGGAGCGGACCAGTCGTCCGTAAGTCGGTACATTCACAATGGCAATGGCGTATAGGGCATTTTGTAAGGAAGGCCCCAAAATCGCGACAATTGCGATGGCCAGCAGGATGGCTGGGAAAGCTAGCAGGATATCAAACAAACGTGAAATGAGCATGTCCACCCATTTTCCAAAAAAACCTGCCATGATCCCCAGTGCCGTGCCTACCACAATCGAACCTATCACAGACACGAAGCCTACCCACAGAGAAATTCTGGCCCCATAAATTGTGCGTGTCAGAATATCCCGACCCAGATCATCCGTCCCGAACCAATGCTCGGCTGATGGTGCCTGCAGACGGTTGGTCAACTCCTGCTCCTTATAGTCTCCTGGTGCGATCCATGGAGCTCCAAGCGCTATTATAATGAAGAAAATAATAACCAGCAGGCCAATTACCGCTGACTTGTTACGCTTGAAGGACCTCCATGCATCGCGCCATGGCCCGGATCGTGGTCTCGCTGGTACAACGACTCGCCGCTCCTGGGTATTCAACATCATTTCACTCATAACGTCCTCCTGCCTGTCTTTACTGGTAGCGAATCCGGCGGTCAATGAAAGCGTACAGCAGGTCAACCACTAGATTAATTACAACGAACATAAAGGCAATAATCAGAATGCCACTCTGAATAACTGGATAATCTCGGGCACTGATGGCTTCATAGATATAGCGTCCGACACCTGGCCATGCAAAAATGGTCTCTGTCAGAACTGCGCCACCCAATAAGGAGCCCGTCTGGAGCCCTACGACCGTCAGCACGGGTATGGCCGCATTCTTCAAGGCATGTCGATATACGATATAAAATGGAGCGAGCCCCTTGGCACGTGCAGTGCGAATATAGTCGGAGCTCATCACCTCGACCATGCTGGAGCGAGTCATTCGGGCAATAACCGCCATCGGAATCGTACCAAGTGCAATACTTGGCAATATGAGATGCTTGATCACTACCCATAGCTGGTCCCAGCGACCTGCCAGCATGGCATCAATAACTGCCAGATTCGTCACCAACTCCACCGGATCACGCGGATTCATCCGCCCAATCGACGGTAGCCATTGCAGCTTGTTCGCAAATATCCACTGCTCCATTAGTCCCAGCCAGAATATTGGCATGGACACACCGACAAGAGCAATCACCATACAGGCGTAATCGAACCAAGAGTTCTGTCTCCATGCACTGATAATCCCAGCATTTACCCCGACGAATAAAGCAAAAAACATGCTCGCCGCCGTCAACTCCAGCGTTGCTGCAAGATAGGGTAGAATTTCCCGGGCAATGGGCTCTCGGGTCCGAATAGAGTCACCCAGATCGCCACGCATTAGCTCGCTAAGATAAGCTCCATATTGTTGAATCCAGGGCTTGTCGAGCCCAAGCTGATCTCGCAGTGCTTGCTTGGATTGCTCTGTGGCTTTATCTCCCAGAATCGTATCTGCAGGGTCCCCCGGAATGGCATGTATAATAGAAAATACAATGATCGTCATGCCAAAAAGTACTGGAATCAGTACAAGTATTCGTTTGAGTACGTAAGAATTCATGTCAGGTCACCATCCACTAGCTCAGACATGAACATGTCGGCGGCTGTCCCAATGCGGCATACACATGCCGCGGAACATACCGCCGAGGTTCACTTTGTCTGAGGTTATATCTTACTCAAAGTAAATGCTGGCATATGGCTCGGAGCCAGTTGGAGATGGGGTATAGCCTTTTAGATTGGATGAGGCTGCCATAAGTGGTGTCGTATGAACCAGCGGAATCCACGGGGCATCTTCCTTGATGATGACCTGTGACTGCTTGTATAGCTCGGCACGCTTGTCCTGATCGACTTCCTTCTGTGCCTCCACCAGAATGGTATGCAACTCTTCATTTACATAGAAGCTTCGGTTATTGCCTGGAATCGTATCTTTATCCAGCAGGGTGTAAATGAAATTGTCCGGGTCACCGTTATCCCCTGTCCAGCCCAGCATGTACAGATCATCCTTCTCTCCAGCCTTCAAGTCATCCAGATAAGTAGCCCACTCTGGGGATTGGATGCTGACCTTGACGCCGATCTTCTCCAGATCTGCCTGAATGGCCTCAGCAACCTTACGGCCATCTGGCATATAAGGACGGGATACCGGCATCGCATAGAAGATAAGTTCCTCGGCAACGCCATCAGGGTAGCCAGCCTCAGCCAACAATGCCTTCGCCTTCTCCGGGTCGTAGGCGTAATCCTGAATTTCATCGTTATAGCCCCAAAGGGTTGGTGGTAATGGATTCTTCGCCACCTGAGCGGAGCCACCAAAGAAGGCATCCACAATAGCTTGCTTATTGACAGCGTGGTTCAGAGCCTGACGTACTTTTTTATCATCAAACGGCTTCTTCTTCGTATTAAAACCAACATATCCTACATTAAAGGAAGGACGTTCGATCTTCTGCAGGTTCGCATTGCTCTCCAGTACAGTCAGATCATCCGCATTCAGATCCTCCATGATGTCGATCTCACCATTCTGCAAGGCATTGAAGCGAGCCGTATTGTCGGGAATGGAACGCACAATCACTTTGTTCAGCTTAGGCAAGCCTTCCTGCCAGTAATCCGGGTTCTTCTCCAAGGTAATGGAATCATTGCGCTTCCACTCCTTGAATACGAATGGCCCCGTCCCTACCGGCTCGCTCTTGAAATTGGTAGTCTTCTCCTTCACAGCCGTCGGACTGGCAATCCCGAAGCTGGACATGGCAATATTCTGCAAGAAAGGCGCCTGCGGCTGGTTCAGCGTGAATTGCACCGTATGCTCATCAACGGCTTTGACCTCCTTGATCACCCGGCTATCCTCGCTACCGAACATGGAATCATAATAATCGAAGGAATCTCCCTCGAACTTGTATTCACTGGCCGGGTCACTCCAACGCTCGAAGTTAAAAACCACCGCCTCCGCATTGAAGTCGGTTCCATCATGGAATTTGACTCCCTGACGAAGCTTGAACGTGTACGCCAGACCGTCTTCAGCCACTTCCCAGCTCTCGGCAAGAGAAGGCTGGACTTTTGTGGAACCCGGCTCATAGGACAGCAACGTATCATATACCTGCTGTGCAATTTTCAAAGATTCTCCGTCTGTAACAATACCGGGATCAAGTGCTACTGAATCTCCACCCCGTCCAAAAATCAATGTATCCTGTACTGTCGCATCCTGTTCAGGTGCCGGCTCATTGCCCGGCTCAGGTGCTGCCTCATTAGAGCCTCCACCGCAACCGGCAATACCCACCATAACCGCCAATACAAGAATCAGTACACCACTCCACCATCTTCTCTTCAACATTGAATAACCCCTTTCAGCAGCATTTATATAATGAATGGATGTAACACAAAATAAATGTCACTAAAATGACATAATATATACTAAATAACATATATTCACTGTTAATATGACAACAAAAGACGGCATACGTCAAAATGACGCAGACATCCAGTGGATCTTAAATGTAGAGACACATTCGATTAGTGGATTAAAAGGTACTGAACTAGAATGGACTAGAGTTTACTAGAATAACCAGAATTATTAGAGTTGAGTTGACTAGAATTTGATTAGAATTCGATTTACTGCGAACCTGGAAGTTGGATAGCATATGCAATATGATCATATATAATTGTATTCCTCGGCGGACATATGCTGTAGGTCTAGTAGAGTTGGCTTGCATACTGGATGACTTACTATAGATGAGATCTAAGCTAGTGGAAGAAAAACAGACATGGATGTCTTGGCATGGTGTTAACGCGGTGAAGGATCGCTCTTGGTGTACGGGGTTTTCTTGTGTATGTAAATCCTGTCGTGGCATGGAGCATTACACTACTATACGTCAAGTAAAATAACATAAAGAACGGTTGAAAAGAGGTGATTAATGGTAACTTTACAATAGAACAGAAGAATAGACAAGTCTTTTTTACATTTATTCGTAATTGGAATTAAGTTAGCTTATTCATGGTGTTAAGTATAATGACAAGATAAAATTTCCTTATAAAATAAAAAAAGGATGTCCTCCACCCTCATTCACACCATGCTTTGCTTAAGCTCATGGCTTTCCGATCGGTAGAAGGACATCCTCAACAACATTCCAGTATATGCGTTATCCCTATTACAGCTATGATGCCATCATATTTGTGCATTTGTGCATTCACAAATTTCACACTATATACACAGCTACAAATATACGTTCATGCGAGCGATTCGACGCTCCCTGACATCGTATGCCTCCGGCTCCTCAAGAACAGCCCCTTGAATTAATTTACTGCTGCCGTCCTTGTAAATTAATTCGTAGCTAGTGGCCAGCGTGTTCTGCGAAAAAGTATCCCGCCGATTCGCTCGAATGTACGTCACTTCACAGCTTCCCAGTAAGCGGAATGACAGCGTTCCCTCTGAGTCAAAAAGCCAGTCAGGCAGACTCGGCACAAGCCGGAAGGTCAGCTTACCCTGCTCATATCGGAACGGCTTCTCTCCCATCATCATCTGTAGCCACATATGAAGGAATTCTGCAGTAGAGCCACTGAGCCTTGCAATGAACCCTGTGCCATGCAGACCCTCGTCCGGATTCGCACTGCTGGCAATGAAGGAGCTATTCTCCAGCGTACTTCGTCCATAGACTGCTGCATCCATGAACGGAGGCAACGCGCGCTGCAGGTCTGCAAAAAATTCATCATACAGCTCGTTACGCAGACACTCCAACAGATACTTGAATTCCATATGCATGAATATGGACTCGTTCTCCAGCCAGCCCGGTGTAAATGCACGAGAGCGGCCTAGCTCGAACGGCTGCCCATCCAGACTTTCATTAACCTTATACATCCCTAACGCTTCATCATACAGTCCACTACTACGGATATTGCGGTGCAGTTCCTGCGGCGAGATTGGCGCTCCCTTCACCTTCAATGCCCGAACAGGTCCCTCCAGAAAATGTGGAAGATCATGTCGCTTGAACGCCTTGATCTCAATCTGGCTGTGTCCATTTTCATTTGTACTAACCTCATACTGACTAGCTTCATAGTAAAAGTACGTAGGATACAGGCCTTCACCGATGTCCAGCGCTCTCTTCATCCCCTCGTGCAGCTTACCCTCAGCCTTGGTAAGAATACGTTGGATACGAGCCAGCTCCAGCTCCTCCTCCGCCCCATCAAAGCCCCAACGAACAGCCCATCGGTAAGCCTCTCTAGCCTCCGACACCGTAGCCCAGAAGGTATGATCCCGCTCACGTCCATGCTGTGACTGTTCGTAGGCTCTAAGGGCATAGTCCACTCTATCCACGAGCCGAACCATCTCGACCGGCAGTCGAACCGTGCTATCCTGTGGCAATTGCTGTAGTGCGTTCAGCAGGAACTGGATAATACGCTGCAGCTCGCACAGCTCTCCGAATCCAGAGGCCATAAGTCCTGGCAACCCATTCATTGAATCATTCCAGCCCGGCTTACCAGCCTCCATCTCAATGCCTAGACCCTCGGGGTCGAGCGTTGCCAGCTTGATCATCGCGAGCGAGAACAGCTTCTCTAGCAGATTGGATAGATAGATCTCTCCCTTGCCCTGCTGTGTACGAACCCAGCTCGCATCCCGCTCACGAGCATGGAGCTGTGCCTCCTTCGCCTTGCTTTCCAGCACGGCCCCATACTGACGAATTCGTCCATCATCGAGCTGTACATATTTATGCTGACGTGGCTGTACCCAGGCAGGACTGTCATAATAACGGTATTCCCTGGTCAGGAGCAATGTCGTCAATCGCTCAGGGTAGACGCCTAGATAGCTTTCGATCAGATCCAGATTATATGTCCAGTGATCCGTCCAGTAGCCTTCGCCAAAATCCGCTTCGAAGCTCTGTTCCGAGCAGCCCAGCACCCTTGTTACGAGCTCTGGAGGATCTACCATCAGAGCTTTCTTGAACCGCTCACTCCAATCGACAAGCTCCCCCGGTGTATAGTGACCTGACAGGAGTGCACGAAAGGACTCATGCGCTTCAGAACCAACCAACTGGAGCAGCTCCTCATCCATGGCACGAAGCCGGAAGCTGCAGCCTTTTACTACAAGTGGATTGTAGCCGTCCGGCTGAATGAAGCTCATGAACATGCGGATGTTGAAATCCTCGATCTCCGGGTGGAACCATACATCATTACGGCGGTTCTGATTGGCATCCCGAAAGTTCCCATTGCCTTGTGAATAGGTTCTTGCCTGAAGCTTGAAGAAGTTATAATCTCGCTCCAGATCCCCATGCTTGCGTGAGTACACATGATAGACATGGGGCTTCTCCGTGCCATTATCCAGCAACAGCGGATAACCACCTCGCAGCAGGTTATCCAGATAGCTCTGGCGGCAATATTCATCGAAGAGCGGCACCGCAGAACGGGTCTCCATATCGTCGGTCAAAGCATGGGCCAACTGCTCCGCTTCCCGCTCCTTCCGCTGGATATAATTCATCGTGGCCAGTTCATTAAGCCTCCCTGTAATGTCCTCAATGCGCTGAACATGACCGATGACCATACAGTGGCGAACTGTCGCCCCTGCAGCCAGCTCAACGGCATACCCGCTGAAGGCACAGGGAACCTTGTTGGTGGTTATCTGTGGCTGATTCAGCAGCTCCAGCATGGAGGTACGAAGAAATCCCTCTGGCATGGTCAGAGCCGTATTGCTGCCAAATATTAGACCGGGATCTACCAATGGTTGGAGTAGCTGTTCGTGACCATTTTGCTCCATGAAGCTATACATAAAATGACCGGCTTCAATCCTGTGAACCTCGCTCGTATCTGCTGTACTGCCGCGCAGCTTGTAGAACGGAACCCGGTTATCCAGTCCCTCGACATCCATCCAGCTCTTCAGGGTGTAGCCTAGCTCTTTGTACGCCGCATTCTCAATCCCGAATGGCAGGACAGCAGGCATTCCGTCCAGTACCTCCAGCTCCAAGGCTGCATCACTGACATTCCGTAGCTCCACCTGCCGCACAAGGGCAGCATGCTTCTCGCCAGGTAAAGTATAGTATCGCACCTGCACTTGAAGTCCTGTATCCGTATCTGAACTCACCAGTTCCAGCTGATTACGTGAGATTCGCAGCTGCTGTTGTTCTTGCCCCTGGATGTTCATGGTCGAGAAAATCTCACGGTAGCCCCATTCATAGGAAGCCTCTGAAGCGCAGCTGCTACTCTGCTCTGAAGAGGACGTTGGATCAGCCGTGGCTTGTGCAGGATCCATGTGCTGCAAGGCAGGTCTATGCTTCACGAACGTGCGAAAGCCATGCAACGGCACGAGGCTGTAGCTGCGATCAGCTGGAAAGAACTCCATAATGGCACCATTCTTGTCCTCAACCCCGAAGCTCGCAATCCCCTGTCCGCGATTCACATAATACGTCCACATCGGGATGCCATGAATACCCGCAATGCCTGGCAGGAAGCTGGAGAATGGCTTTGCCTGCTGATATTGGTCAATTACAAATCGGCCTTCATTATCAAAATAATATTTCACGGTCATACGTCACCTCATTGCTCTAGCGCGTTGGCGGCAATGACCCGGCTCATCCAATACGCACTTTGCTTTGGAGTACGCTGCTGTGTGCCGTAATCGACATAGATAATGCCAAAGCGCTTGCTGTAACCGAACGCCCACTCAAAGTTATCGAGGAAGGACCATACGTAATACCCCTTCAGTTGCCCACCCTCCTGTATAAAACGGTGACAGGCAGCCAGATGATCATGAATATATTGCTGCCGCCCCGTGTCCTCAACCACGCCTTCTACAAGCTCATCCTTCATGGCGGCACCATTTTCGGTAATGAAGATCGGTAGCCCCTTGGTATAATTCTGCTCCACATGCTTTAGCAATTTGTACAGGGATTCCGGATGAATCTCCCACCCCAGATCTGTGACCGGCTCAGTAAATTTGATCTGCTCCAGCTGTAGGAGACTGTCATTGACGGCTGCCTTGACCACACAACGCGCATAGTAATTGATCCCCAGAAAATCGCCCGGCTGGTGAATCTTCTCCAGATCTCCTTCCTGTACAAAATCCATCCCATGTACATGCTCTCCATACCATGCGATCATATCCTCTGGATATCTTCCGTGAAAGACTGGCTCAGCGAACCAACGATTCAAGAACCCATCCCGCCGAGCGGCTGCTGCAACATCCTCATTGGATGCGGACGCTGCATCTACATGCTCCATATTGAGCGTAATTCCAATCTGACCCGATAATCCCTTTTGCCGATGCAAATCCATCGCAATACCATGGCAGAGCAACAGATGATGAGCAGCTGCGAACGCCTCATACCAGTTCTGATGTCCCGGCGCATGCTCTCCAGTCCCGTATCCAAGAATCGACGCGCAATAAGGCTCATTAATAGTATTCCACCAGCTTATACGCGGTCCGAAGCGATCCATCAACGTAGCTGCATAAAGCCGGAAATGCTCCAGCACCCCGCGATGGGTCCAGCCACCCATATCCTGTAGCCATTGCGGAAGGTCCCAATGGAACAGTGTAAGCATAGGGATGAGTCCAGCTTGCTCCACCTCATCCAGCAACCGGCTATAGAACGCCAACCCTTCTTCATTGACAACGCCAGGTGCAGGGATAATACGCGGCCAGGCAACAGAGAAGCGATAATACTGGAAGCCTAGTTGCTTCATCAAAGCAATATCCTCCTGATAGCGGTGATAGTGATCACACGCAATGTCACCGTGATCCCCATTTACCACCTTGCCAGGAATACGACAGAACGTATCCCACACAGAAGGCACGCGGCCCCCCTCAGCGGCTGCTCCTTCAATCTGGAATGAAGAGGTTGATGTCCCCCATATAAAGTCATTTGGAAAAACCAAAGCATGATTACCCATCGCACAAACCCTTCCTTTCCTTGCCTATAGCATAATTACTTCCTCTTGGTACACTCAGGACTTCACAGCCCCCGCCATCGCTCCACCCACAATAAAGCGCTGCAGCAGCACATAGAGCACTACCAGCGGCAACGTCACAATCAGAATCCCACATGCCAGCAGCGGCCAGTTATTCATGTATTGTCCATAGAAGGTGAACAAGCCCTTGGTGACAGGCTGATAGGACGGGTCTGACAGATAGATCGTCGGCCCGATAATGTCATTCCACACACCGATAGCCGTCAGGATCACGCCCGTAGCCAGAATTGGCTTCATTAGAGGTATGAGGATCGTGAACAAATAACGTGTATAGCCACAGCCGTCCATCGCAGCCGCCTCATCCAGCTCCCGCGACACGGACTTGATGTATCCTGTAAACATGAGGAAGGCAATCCCTGTCCCCGTTGTCTTCAGTAAAATAAAGCCGATCTGTGTATTGTACAGACCAAGACTGTTTATCAGCGAGAATTGCGGAATCAGAGGATTCGGCAGGTACATCGAAATTAAGAAAAATACATAGATCAGACTGCTGAATCTGACATATCTCCGTGCCAGTGGAAATGCCGCAAAGACCGACAGCATTAGTGTAAGCACAGTCGACACCCCGGTGTAGAGCACACTGTTCCACATATACTGCGAGAAATTCCCGCGTTCCCAGGCCTCCGTGAAGTTCTCCATGCGCATCCCTTCAGCCAGTGCCACAGGATTAAGTAAATATTCACTTTGCGTCTTCATGGAGACGTTGAACAGATAGAATAGAGGGAAAATGTACAATGCCAGCATGATCAATACGATGACGTAACTGACAGTACGTGTGACCTTGCTCTCCTTCATTACATTTCCACCTCTCTTCTACGCAGATAATACAGAGCCACCATCGAAATAACGAATACAAACAGGAATTGAATCATGGCAACCGCAGATGCCAGACCATAATCCGAGGTACCCGTGCCGAACGCTGTCGCATAGACATCAAAGGCAAGGGTCGTCGTATTGAATTTGCCCCCGGTCAGGACGTAGATAATATCGAACGTCTGCAGCGCACCAATGATGGACAGCAGCATATTCACCGTGAACGCTGGAGCAATCATCGGGAACGTAATGTTCTTGAACGCCTTCCAGCCTGAAGCTCCGTCCATATAGCCTGCCTCATACAGATCCGATGGAATGGATTGCAGCCCGGCCAGGAAGATGGTCATGGAATAGCCCATATACATCCAGATTTGCACGAAAATAATCAGCTCAAAGGCAACATTGTAGTCTCCGAAGAAATTCGAGCTGGTTCCAAAAAAGTTCAATATCGACTGCGCAGGTCCGCCGAGCGGATTAGCAACGAGCTGCCAGATCAGGCCGGATACCGTAACACCAAGCACGACTGGAAGAAAGAATACAGCTCGGTAGAACGTATCTCCTCTGAGCTTTTTGTTAATGAGGATCGCCATGAACAGACCCACGGCATTCTGAATCACTACCACGGCGAACGCAAAATAGAGCGAACGCCCAATCGCAGCAATCCGATCCCCTGAATTGGAGGAACTGAAGAATGTCCGGTAATTCTCAAGCCCGACAAAGCTCCAGGATTGTCCCCTTACCCCTGTGGCGTCCGTGAAGGAGAATAACACCGTAACCAGCGAAGGACCAAAGCCAAACAAAGCATATAACAGCAGTGGAATGCCCAGATACAGGTACGGGACAAGCCGCGCTTTTCCTTTTCCGAAAGGATACATCGTTCTCACACCTTTCATTTCGTTGAATCTGATCATCTGTTATTTGATATAGATATTTCAGGGCACATATTCTCCTGCAAACATAGCTCACGCCAGAACACGGCCCGGGACGATGTGATAGCAGGCATACATCCTGAGCGTGATTCCGGCGCGTTCGTGAGCTATAATATCGAATTCTATGTGAACAGCTGTTTCTTTGTCTGACTGACAAGTTGTTCGTCTAACTGACAAGCTTACTTACTTACTTACTTACTTACTTACTTACTTACTTACTTACTTACTTACTTACTACTTCGGAGCAGCGGCATCCCAATCGGCCTGTGACTTCTCGGCCAGCTCCTTCGGACTTGCCAGTGGTCCTGCTGGCGTCAGGAATTCAGCATGTACACTGGACTCGGAGATGAACTGTCCGACGTTCTGGCGATTAATGAACAGCTGATCCCAAGAAAGCTTGAAGTTATCCAGATTCGGCTGAATTTCCTTAATAAACTCACTGGTGAGCGCCACATCAGATTGTGTCGGCAGGAAGCCTGCTGTGTTCACGAAATCCGTGTAGTTTTGCTTTTCAGACAGCATTTCAAGCCACTTCAGGGCATAATCCTTCTTCGGAGAATTCTCGACTACCATCCACGTCATATCGTATTTTCCCGCCAAATCCTTGTTCTTCGCAGGGTCATTGCTGCCTGGAATCGGGAAATATCCGAATTTGAGCTCTGGATTGGCCGTCTGGATCGTTGTCGCATCCCACGTACCATCGGCGATCATGGCTACTCGTCCGGTTGCGAACAGACTTGGCAGTGTACCATAGTCCACACCCATAAAGCCTGGCATTGCATTGTTCATCAGCACTTGGGCTTTCTCCAACACCTCCAGCTGCACTGGATCGGTTAGCTTGCTCTCCCCCGTCCACAGGCCCTTAATATAGGCCAATTGATCATCATGAATGGAAGCCTGCAGCCCTTGCACCGCAAGGTTGATCGGCCATACGTCCTTACCTGCCAGTCCGATCGGCTCAACACCGTTATCCTTCAGTACCTTCATAACATTCAGCATTTCATCCCATGTGGTTGGAACTTCAAGATTGTATTTAGCGAATATTTCCTTGTTGTAGTACAGTCCTGTGAACGCAACCTTACCCATATTAACGCCGTATACCTTGCCGTCATACGTCATTGCATTCTCAACGTCTACCGGATTGTAGTTCTTGATGAACGGCTGATCACTCAGATCAGCAATTAGCCCTGCGTCGATCCATTGCTTCCACATCGGGTCAGCTGCTCCAGGGGACCATTCCTGCGGGGCACCCACAAAGCTGAATTTCAGTGGGATAATATCCGCATCTCCCGTTGCACCAGCATTCATACGAGTCTGCATCAGTTGATCATAAGTCGCATCTGCCGGAACCGTCGTATACTCGACCGTTACCTCTGGATATTTCTCCTCGAACTTCTTGTTGAATTCCTTGATGTAGTTGTTGATATTCTCCTGCTGCCAGTGAATAATCTTCAGGGTAACCTTGCCGCCCGCACTCTGCCCCTGCTCTCCATCACTACTGGAGCTGCTAGAGCCGCCACATGCAGCCAGCACCACAATTAAAACGGTTACAATAGACAATGACAATAATTTTTTCAGCATGTCTGAATCCCCCAACTTGGTATGAGTTGATGTTAACGAAATCAGTTTCGTTATTTACACCCCCATTATGTACCTCACATGGAATTTTGTAAATAGCTTATTTCAAATTTTTTTTGACGAAGCTGTCATTAGAAATAACCTACTGCAAGGCGAAGTGCTCCATTGATGTTCTTGTTAGAAATTTATGTTATACATCCGCTGCAACCACTAATGTGATTGACTGGTATTACTGCTAATTCCCCTTGATAATAAAGGGATAACTTCGAATTCCATGCCAAGAAACCTGCTATATTCTCTGGCAAAAAAATGATCCTGTAGACGATGAATCTTCCACAATAATCCTTTAGTAATACGCTGAAAGAAACGTTATAGAACGTTATAGAACCTTGAAGAAATACTTTTTCCTCACATGTTAGTCCACTAATGCATATCCCCTATCTGGTAGTTCCTCTTCGTATATTTTAGTGAATATTCGTATGATTTAGTGAATAATCGAAGAAAATTGCTATTTTTTTTCGGGATGAACACTAAAAAATCGCCTTTTTACAGCCTGAAATTCTTGAATCATCCACCCACATCCTATAAAAGTACTGTTGACTCTCCTTGTGTAGTAGCATAAAATACAGGCAGATAAGTAACGAAACGTAAATCAGACATGCCACTAAACCAGTTTAGGTGCCGGAGGATGCATTATGAATATTAAGACGATTGCCAGTATAGCCGGCGTATCTGTTGCAACAGTATCGAAGATTATTAACAACTATCCCGATATCAGTGAGGAGACACGCCAGCGTGTGCTCAAGATCATGGAGGAGACCGGCTACCGTCCGTCGTCCTCAGCCAAGACGCTTGCTACGAAGAAGTCAAATCTCGTTGGTGTCGTGTTCGCAGGTAAGCTGAACGTGGATTTCAGCCATCCTTTTTTCGTAGAGGTCATTAATGCCTTTAAGAAGCAGATTGGTCTATTAGGCTACGACCTACTCTTCTTCTCCAATGAGAAATTTCTGGATCGCGGTGAGGATTATCTTGCTCGCTCCAAGTATTTTCAGGTCGATGGGTGCATTATTATTGCCGGGGACGAAGTGGAACGCAGCGTATTTGATCTGGACGCCAGTCCCATTCCGTGTATCGGGGTAGATATTGAACTGACCGGGCCCAGCTCCTGCTATATCATGTCAGATAATCGGAAGATCTCCTCCAAGGTCGTGGAACACTTCTATATGAATGGCTACCGGGATATGGGGTTCATTGGCATTGAGCGTCCTTCCTTGGTTATGCAGCAGCGCGAAGAGGCTTTTTATAGCTCGCTCAAGCAATTCAGCATAGACAGCAGGCCAGAATGGAAGGCATATAGCAAGGGGTATGCAGCAGAGGAGGGCTACGAGGCGGCCAAGCAGATGATTGCACAGGGACAGCTACCGCGAGCGGTCTTCGCCGTCACGGATTTACTGGCATTTGGCGCCATGCGGGCCTTCAAGGAAGCGGGCTTGCGTGTTCCAGAGGATATTGCCATCGTGGGCTGTGATGATATTGAGGCCTGTCGTTACACGGACCCACCACTTACCACTGTGAAGCAGGATACGGACAAAATCGGGCGCTTGGCTGCCATGGTCCTGTTCGATCTAATGAATAAGCAGATGGAAAATCAATGCATTAAGGTGGAGCCTGAGTTGGTTGTTAGAGAGTCGTGCGGGGCTTTGGATATTGCGGGTGTGTAGGACGGGATATACACTCTCCATTAACGTGCAAACTGTGCGAAGGTGAATTGTAGCCAATCGAGCTAGCTTAACTAGTTCAAAATAATAAATAGCTTTACGGGCAAATCTCCCGTAAAGCTTATTTGTTATCTACACAAGAATGATGTTCGCTGGATGAGTATGTCACTATTCCCGCATTAAACTCACGCATTAATCATGCGCAATATTTTTGGATTTTTTTCCCAGAAAGTCGCTTTCTATTTGCGGAACAGACCAAGGCGATGCAGAATGACCAGGATTCGATAAAACGTAAAGCTGCTCTTCATGGAAGAGTCAACGATGGGCTGTGCAGGCGTGTAGGCGACGGCGGCTTCCATAGCCTCCTTGGCCCAGGCCGGCGTCTCCAGCTGCTGTCTGCCCTCAAGCTCGCCGATGCGAGTCTCCAACTGCTTGATATGTGCTGCCTGCTCCAGAACAGATTGCTTCAGCACGTCACGACTGTGCTCCAGAGCTGCCATTTGCTGCTGCAAGGCTTGCATTTGTTTCTTTTCCTCTTCGGTCATTGGTGTCTCCTCCTTCTGTCCATAGGCCTGACGAAGCTCCTGCTCGGTCCCACGATAGACGTTCAGATCTACGGCCCCCTGAATCCCATTCACACGGCCGCTATCACTGTATTGCCAGAAATCCCATTGCCTCCATGCCGGGGTATCGGCAGGAACTCTTGTCGTGCTATAACGGGCAATCCACAGCGAATAGCTCCCAAGGGAACTATCAAACTGATTCGCAAAGGAATTGCCTGTGTAAATCATCGGCTTGCGTTCAGTTAACCGCTCCAGCTCGTTCAGGAAGCTCTTGGCAATAGCATTAATCTGGGACTTGCTCAGATTCGCAGGATTATTCTCGTAATCCATGACTGGCGGAAAGGCAAAGGAGGTAGCTCCCCCTGCATCCTGCAAGGCTTTGGCAAAATTCTGTGCCTGCCTTACGGCTTCTTCGGTGCTGGTCGCATCCACAAAATGATAGGCACCATCCAGCACGCCTGCTGCTCTCGCACCTTTTACATTAGTGGCATAATTCGGGTCCCGATAGGAGCTGCCCTGCGTTGCCTTAATGAAAGCGAACGATTTGCCAGCGGCCCTGACCTTGCGCCAGTCTACGGTGCCCTGGTATCGGGATACGTCGATCCCTTCTGCGGCGTTGGCTTTTTTATCCTGCATATCGTAACCTCCTTTTCTTGCTACGGTAGTCTTGTAATCATCTTGTGAGTGTCTGTCATTCGATCCAATCAAATGTGAGTGTAAATTCGCTGCAAGCGGGGAGCCCTGTCGACCGCTGTTAAGCCTGTTGTTCTTTGATCTAATATGGGCAGTTGATGAACAACAAGCTTAAAGGCGGACACTTCGTTTCTCTAGGGCTTCCCCGCTTTTCGCTAATCTTCACGCTCTCCAGACCACTACACATGAAATAGATTAGGTCAAAAAAAGGACCCGGTGTGAGAAGTATGCTGAAATAGATCGACTGAACGATCCGTTACATAGATTGAACTAAATATGATATGGGCTCGGGCCTTCAAATGCGGTGAACGTTTGAGATGTTGCTGTTGTTATCCCCATATATCTCTACATACTCCAATATAAGTGACTTATAGCGGTGTATATCCAGAGACAAAGGCGGCGGTCGCTTCTCCATTTTCACAAGCAGAGCTGATTGCTCCTCAACTTATGTACAACCTGGACTACTCACTCTCCCTATCGTGACTATCTGATCCAATAAGGATCAGCTTCTAGGTTATCTTTGCATCCAATGCTAGTTTTGATACTTTCATTAGGAGCTTGCATTAGGTGCTCGTATTTGGTGCTTGCATCCTCTGTCTATGTTCAGTCCTTCTTCTTGGCAAATTGATAGGCGCCTGTAGCGCTAAGCCCGATCACTGATATTTGCACCAGGTTCATGCGCAGCCATTCAGGTACGAGCACGAAGACAGCTGCAATGAGCAGCGCCGCTATATGGACCCAGCGGTCCGGCAGCGCGAAGCTTCGCGCCACCCCTACATAGGCCGCTACAAGAGCTGCGAGCGTCAGTATATCGTTGGATAGATCCTCCATAGGATCAGCCTCCCGTCACTGTAATGGCCGCCCAGACAGCTACGACAACGCCACCGCCAACCGCCGTGATAATCGCGCCATAAAACGTCCGTCTGAACCATTTTTGGTCTTCTTCCTGCCTGCTCAATATTTCTAGTGCAATATTGGCATTACGCAGCGCCTCATCAGCCGTATCCTTGACTGGCTCCAGTAGATCAATCCGCTGCTTGGCGTTATTTGCCGCTTGGAGCGCCTCTTTAGCCGTCTCCTTTGCGATCTCCAATGTAGTCGCGATCGCCGACAACGTCTTCAATGTTTCCTCAATACGAGCGAGCTGAACCCGAATTTCCGTTAACAAATCTGCTTCCGGTATGGCCTTCCCTCCTCGGTTATGCTCCATCCTGTCTCCCTCCTTGCCTGTTGTAATGGATGGACCTGGGTGTATATCTATTGTGATTCACATATCAGCCTTGCACGCTGCTATATGTGGTCATTTCAAGCGAATTCCGATTGATCTGTCGATCTATACAAAATGCTATAGTACAAGGTATGTTGTCCAATGTTTCTCTGTATGGCTTATGGCCCTGATAAGGTGTAAAAAAAGCAAATACCCGGAAGGTCTCTTCCGGGTAGAACATAAAATTAATAAAGCTAATCTCCACTCTTTAATTTATAAGCGAATAATCTAAGTTAGTCTCCCATTAAAACCTTAAATTCCCTAGAGAAAAATCATTGAATCAATAGCGACACTAGTTGTATTAGAAAAACCAGATGTGAAGAAAATTTTAATGTATGCAGATGATGGCTCATTAGTACTCATTCTACCATTACCAACTGAAGAAGTAGACATTGCAGAATATGCATTAGCAGGATCATGGGAATATTTATCCGCCGTTAATACAATACGCACACTCCCACTAATACTCGAAATAGAGTAGTACATATTAGGTAAATTCTTGAAATTAATAGGTATTGAAGTAACGGCGAAAACTGTTGTACCTCCACCTGCAGATAACTGAGCGGACATTTCGATTCCCCTGGATGTAGATAGTGTTGTAACAGAGTTGCCTTGATGTAGACTAACATCTACTTTTTCCATAGCAATTGCTGTGGAAGATCTTCCCCAAAAAAATGTATATCCACCAGTTCGAATACTCCTAACATTTGCCGCCAAGGTTGACCAATCTTGGGCAGTGGATGCACTTCCCCCCTTGGCGTTAATGGCATCCACTATGCCTTGCTTTGCATTAACGCCAGATTGAAAAACGTCTACGCTCCACGGGCCAAACGTCCCGTTCATTTTGATTCGTTGATAAAAACTATGTCGGTTAAAGCAGTAAGCATTTTGCACTTCCCAGGCATCATTATGTCTGATAATTTCAACCCAGTACCATTCAGAAGTGGGAGCATTAGTCATACTCGAACCCATATACCAACCCGTAGAGCGAATAGTATTTAGATCTTGTCCAGTAATATTAATCGCTAAACTACCATCTGTAGTCCGAACGGTCTGAACGGGAATCCATGATCCACCAATGTTAACTTCCAGTTGAGTTCCATTCAGACGGGTAGGAGCAAGGCTAGAGCCTCTAAGTAATACGTCCCCATTTGTTTGTAGAACTAACTGATCGTTTATATTCAATGCTCCTGTAATTTTCCCACCCGCCCTCGGTAAACTGGCATTTTTAGCATTAGTCTCCGCAGTGGTAGCTCTATCAAATGCTGATTTTACAGCTAAGGAAGTAGCAGCCATCATTTCCGATGCACTATTGGTTGCGCTGCTCAACTGAACGATTCCTTTTCTTGCTGTTGTAGCTTCCGGAATCTCAGGTTCTAAGCTTTCTATTTTCTCCGTTAAATCGCCAAAACCAGTATCTATTTTATCCCAATTATCATTTAGCATTGTTTCAATATTAAATGTTTGATCACCATCTGTTATTGGATCTTTTTTTAATAAATTTAAATTGGTTGTATTAGAACCCATTAAACAACACCTCCTGCAAATTTGTGTAAAGGAATCTCCTGCATCTCCTTCAGCGGGATGACCTCATGAATCTCTCGAATGACCAGATAGCGGAACTCGAATTCAACATCGAGATGCGCGGGCTTGATCTCTTCGATCAGCGCCTTGAGGTCATCCAGATTCGGCGGAATGCCGACCGTATCAATAAACTTGATCGTGAACGACCATTCGCTTGGTTGAAAAGTTACGTCTACCGTGCCATTGTCATAGGCTTCGGCTACATTTTTGACGAATCTCCCGGTAAAGGTTCCCGAGCCACGTAGCTTCGATTCCACGACAGCCCGCCGCTGCTCTAGCGGCTTCTGATGGTCCGTACCGATTCCAAGCTCCTGCTCCCAGCGTTCCAGTCCCCACGTCGCTGTCCGCACGAAGAATTGATCCAATGTCTCATTCAGCGCCCGGGTCAGCTGATCTAGCTCCTTGCCCTTGGCATCCATGTCTGCCCTGACGATTCGTGACGCTTCGTAATAAGCAGGTACAAAGGACAGCATCTCCAGTCCAGCTGGACTTGTGACCGGATATATATTACTGGACAAGCAATCTCCTCCTTTCCTCACATGACACTGCTTCGTGTCCTGCTAATGTCTTTTTGTTATTCAAATACGTTCACAGTTCCCAGCACCGCGACCTGACCCTCGAAAATCTCGATATTCGTGTCTGCTTCCCCGCCCGGGTCGGTAGCCTTGAATACCTGAAGCTCCTTGTAGTCCGTAATCATCGGTATATCAATCAGCACCGCCGAAATCCGTGTATAACGCACAAGAGCATCTTGTGTCGCAGGTGAGCCAAAGGAAATTCGCTTAAAGTACTCGCGTGCCCCTTGCTCGATCTGCTGCTTCACATCCTCCAAGTTGGCGCTGGACGCCAAAGTCAGCTTGGCGCTAATGTTAATGCGGACCTCCTGTGCAGGCTGCACCGTAATGACAGGTCCCGCGGGGGCAGTCCCTTCGCCCTGTCCATCCATCGTCGGGTCAATGTACTCCTGAACAGCCTCTACAATCTCTGCATTGGCTGCTCGTTTGTCATTGTCCAGCAGATAGATCCCTACCGTACCCGGCCCCTGCCAAAGCGGCTTTACCTGTACACCGCCGACGCCTGGAATCTCACTTGCCCACTGCACATATTGCGCCTTGTTGCCGCTCGTCCCCGGATTGCGGACACGCAGCAGATAACGCTCCAGCAGCGATTCATCCGATTCCACATCAGCGCCGCCTGTAATCTCCTCGGGATTGGTCACAGCACTCACCCCGCTTACAGCTGTTGCCAAGACGGTCACGACTCCTGCGGGTACGTTGCCATTTTTACCAGCGACGACAGCTACTACATTAATCTTTGCTTCCCCCGTGCTGCCCAATGCCACTTCATTCGTAGTCGCGTATTCGACTGACTGTTCACTGGATATCTCATCGGCTGGTGTCGCTACGATCGTTCCCTTGGGCACGACAGCCCCTGCTGTCCCTGTAAAACGCACCTGTCCTGCAGCAGCGACAGCCTGTCGGCGATTCACTCCATGCTCGGCTGTACGCAAATCCAGATAATCGCCATAGGTCGAGCTGGCGAAGCCACGTTCCAACACCTGTTGCGCCCATACCGCAGCCTCTGCCAGCATAAAAGCGACTGGAGCCTGAGCGTCCCAAATAAAAGAGCCCTCGGATTTATCCAAATCCGAAGGCACCCGCTCCAGCATCCGCCGCATAATTTCATCCTCTGTCTGATCCTGCAAATACTCAGGCAAGGTTGCCATTAGATCACCACACTTTCTATCGTTTCGAACTCGTCTCTCACATTCCGAATGCGACAGCTGAAGCTGCAGGCATCCTGCTCCCAGCTGAATTCGAACTGATCCACGCCGGCTGTGCGCGCATCTGCGAGCAGCGTCTCACTGACCATTCGTCTGACTTCACTTTCCACCACAGCTCGGCTGTAGCTGTTACCCAGCAAATCCTCAAGCTCGCTGCCATAATCGCGGGAATAGATAATATGACGGTAACGCGGGGTTCGTATGGCCTTTTCACACCAGATGACCCACGCATCCTTCTCATCCGTCATCGCTACCTTTCCGGTCGGTGTCAGCACGAATTCGCCCTTTGCAAAATCAAAACGCCAGCTTCGGCCAAATACAGCCGTCTGGCTTGCCAGCGTATCCAGCTCCGTCACATCTATATCCAGAATCTCTTCAGTCTCGGGAAATAGGTTAGCCACCTCCACTCACCACCCTGCATACGACCACGACATCATTGCCGCTATTCACCCGTACTGCCAGCACTCGGTCTCCGGGCTTCAGCCCTTTGTCCAACTGCAGATTGACCTCTTCAATCTCCGTCTCGTCAAAATAATAGGAGGTATTCATCGTCTTATCCTCCCAGTAAGGCTCCTGCACACGGGTCGATGTTCCCTTGAACATATGCCGTGGCATCGACAGCAGACCAGGCAGCTCGGCCACCAGGTAATCCTGAATCTCATGCTTGAAATCATCCAGCTTCAGGCCTGTCCCGGTAATCGTCCCAAGGACTGCCCCCAGACCGTCTACTGCCTGCTTGGTGTGCTTGGAGAAGGAGGACTGGATGGCAGAAGCCAAGTGTACATAAGGGTCCTTAGTCAAGATAAAACCTCCTTTTTACATCTCCATAGGTGCCGAGTTCCAGCGACATACTGCCCGGATTGCCCAGCTCACGGCTAACCGAAATGACGATCAGGCGCAAGCTACCCAGCATTACTGCATCCCCTGCACGAATGGTGTTGATATCTGGTGCCGTGACGGAGATGGTCTGTTGAATGCCTGCTAAGCGACTCTTGGCCAGCTCTTGCGCAGCCGCACCCGATTTGACCTCATCATCTTGAATGATCACTTGAAGCGTGCCGTATTTGTCCGTATCTTTCGTCTGAATCGCAAGTATCTTGGAGGGTACCTCTTTTCCCGTCTCGCTAGCTGAGGTAGCAAGTACCTTTACTTTCGTAGCTGCTCCCTCAAGCGTTCGGGATTGGGTCGTGTCCGTTACTTGTTCGAGCAAATACACATCCTTATTGGTGCCAAGCTCATACAGCTCCAGTCCCGAAGTGATCATTCGTGGATGATACAGCTTCCCCCCTGTCCTAGCTGTCTCACGTAAGTCAGCAAGCATCATGGCATAGATGGATTGCGTGCGATATACAGCCTTTCCAAGAGACTTTTCAGTATCTGGTATGGACGCCACTGGAATCTCCCAATCACTGGCGTATTTCCGAAAGCGCTTTGAGGCTGTCTGCTTGGCCGGGAATAAATACTCATCCTCCGATTTATCCAAATAGACCGTGCGGTCATACAAGGTCAGAGTCAAGCGCTTGGTCCCACTATTCTGACTTTCTGCCTCCCAGATCACAGCTGGGTGCAACAGCGGAACATAATCATGCTTGCCATAAGGAATGCCGCTAACCCGAATGGACATACCTGGATTGAATATGGGGAGCTCGGATGTATTCACCAATGTGACGGTTCCCTGATAGGCAATCTGCTCCAGTGAATCCCGAAGTGAGATAGACTCCACAAAAGGGGTTACATCGTATTGATTATCAATAATGACCTTGTAGCTCATGGCAGCACCAGCTTCTGCCCCGGCTTGATCATATTCGGACTCTTGCCGATGGTTTTTTCATTTAATTTATAGATTCGAGTCCATTGCGAGCTATCCCCCAGCTCCAGCTTGGCAATTTTGGATAAGGAATCTCCTGATTTGACCGTGTAACTCTTCTTGGATACCTTCAAATCCGTGCGCGGCTTCTTATTATCTATGCTCTTGCTGCCTGTCGAGCTGCCATTGCTGCCAAGCTTACGTGCAAGCTTCATGTCCCGCCAGGTTCGTAGCGTAATATCAAAAGACACATCTCCTGGCTCTGTACCCCGGAACGTAGATTGATGTGAAGATACAATTACAGGAACATTGACAGCAGTCTCTGTAATAATGAATTGTAACGGCTGTGCGGACAGCAGGAAGGTATTGACTGTATTCATGGCCTCCTGCGGGTCCGGCAGCTCATCAACTTTACAGTTACAAAAAGATTCATCATATTCCATAGGAAAAAAAGAAGAGAAGGAAATCTCCTTCACCTTCTCTCCTTGTGCAAAATCGTACTCCCCATGTGATAAAATATTTACCGTCTCAAAGCCTTTTTGCCTCGAAATACTCACTTCTTCAGGATTCACAGGAAATTTAAATTCATTTCCCGCGCCATCCTTTAATATAAAATCCATTGCCTGCCTCCTTCCTGATAAATTCCATGGAGCTGATCCTGTGCTCTACCATGTGTAAGATATTTGTATAAATTGATGTACGATAGCTATGGAAGAGCAGGCTTGCGATTCTGCTGTGCTTTACGCAATTCAGCATCCAGACGGGCAGCAACCTGGGACACAATCGCTCCGATATCAATAGCATTCTCATGAACGTTCATTTGTACGGCTCCTGCCGGGAAGTTCACACTGACGTTATTGATCGTGTCTTTCTTGAAATTCTGGAGGTATCCTGAAATCTGACCCATTTGCTCGGGACTAATTTGTACAATCTGCGGGATCTGCTGGCCGTTCTTTGTCGCTGCAGAAAGTGCTGGAGCATTATTATGTGAAGCAACCTGATAATTTAATGTCTCTCTTATTTCTGGACCCTTTTCTTTCAAAAAACCATTGAGCTTTTCAAAAAGAATCGTGAGCATACCAGTATTATTCTGCATAATACTATTTGGGTTGGATGGTGTAGCCTTCACATTAGGCTCATCTTTTTGGGCACTATAATGTGACACAGAGTTAGAACTTTTGTTGTTTCCTTCTTGTAAAAACTGTGTACTAAAAGATCTGAATGACTCTTTGATCTTATTTCCCTCGGTTTCTATCCATTCCTTACCTGTGTCTAATACACTCTTTGAATTCATTGCAAATTGTGAAACAAACCCACTTGTACTATTCCTGATGTTGTCCAACTGATTAGTTACAAAATCCTTACTACCAGCCAACATACCCATTGGGTCAGTTGTCGCTTGTGATATAAAGTTTCCCGCGCTATTGTTTACGTTGCCTAACTGGTTGGAGATATATTCTTTTCCACTGACTAGGGTCCCCATAGGATCATCTGTTAATTGAGATATAAAACCTCTGACACTATTGCTTATGTTGTCTAGCTGATTGGATACAAAATCCTTGCCACTAGTAAGTACCCCTGTTGTATTGGAAGTTATTTGTGAGACATAACCATTTACGTTATCGCTCAAGATGCTCCCTTGATCGGATATCCAACTTCCCCAGGAACCAAGCGTATCCTTGGCATTTGTAGCTGCCTCAGACAAGTAACTTCCTACAGTACTAAATAACGTGCTACTTTGGGTAGAAATCCAATTGATGGCGTCCATATTCCATTTACCGAAGGCAACAAAAAAATCACCAATTTGTTTACGATAGTCGTAGATTAACCCTCCTAAGAACTCCCCACCGAAGCCTCCCAAAATACCCCCAAGAAATGCTCCAGCAACACCTCCACCAGGTCCCAACAATGCTGTTCCTGCGGCACCTAATAGCAAGCCTCCTCCTATTCCACCTACTGCTGATCCAATAGCTTCAGCTCGGTCTCTACCTTCAGAAGTCGCAATGGCAATGATATCCAATATTGTTCCTAGAGGTCCAAATATTTTTTTGGGAATGCGCTTCAAAAAAGTGGGATCAAGGAGCTTCATGCCCTCCAAAATTTTCAGTGAATCTTGAAGAAAACCCAGCAACTTTTCACCAAATCCCTCTGACTTTCCTTCATCTTTATCTGGAACATTAGCTGGACCGTTCCCAAAGCTCAAAGCTGTGATAATTGGATTAATTTCTATGTTAATTTTTGAATTTGCACTTTTGCCTAGAGTAAGAGTATTCTGTTGAAGCGCAATTGTATTGGCTTGTAAAACGGTCGTTAAAAGCATCGTATTAGGATCTACTTCGTTAGAGCTAACTTGCTTTCTGTTCAATAAATCCATTTTTACTGACCGCAGCCGCCTCAGCTTCCCCAACACCCCGTCAATTTGCTTTGATGCATAATCCCTAATCATAATCTCAGGTACCATCCGAGTGCGGCCGATCTTCATGACCCGGCCCTGAATGCGCTCAAAATAGCGCTCCATCGCTCTCAGCTCGCGGTTAGCCTTTACGACATTCTTAGGATCAATAACCAGCTTCATACGGTAATTCACCGCTTCATCCATCGTGTATGATCACCTCCCTGCCAGATTTGCTGCATTGATATCACGATCCAATTCCTCTTCCGAAAAAGCCAGCAGCAGCAAGCGCTCGCCGCGAGGCAGTCTCCAGAAATCTCCGGGGCGGAGGTGATGCCGGACCCATAAGTGATACAGCATCGTCGTCATTCCCCCGGAGCCGATTAGTTTTTTAGGTCGCTAATCTCCACGCCGAAGCCGGACAGCTCCAGCACCTTGTCGCCGACTGCGTCCAGTTCACCAGCCAGCAGCATGCGGCGCACAGCCTGTTCGCCACCCGACAGCTTCAGACGGCTCGTAATGCGTGGATCGCCCCAGCCGCTCAGCGACAGTCCCTTGACCTCCAGCTTGGCCGTCGCCTCCGAGATCAGCAACGCGTTGAAAATCTCCGTATCCACCTTCTCATCTACCTGTCCCTTGACTGTGCGGCGGACCGTGCAGCGCTCACGGATGCTATCCACCTTGCTGGAGGTCAGCCCGCGCAGCACCAGTTGCATATCTAGACGGCGAATATGCACCGTCTCCTCAGGCAGCTTCTCCGTCGCCTCGAACAGGCTGTCCAAAATTTGTTCTTCCGTCATATTCTCGTATATGCTCATAAGTCTATCTCCTTTTCATCTTTCAGATATAAGTAACACGTCTATCGTCGTACTTTCACAGAAGACAGACTGCATTTAAATGGATATTTTTCTTGGATAATGGATGTTTTCCTTGCGATAATCGAATTGTTCAGCTCCGCTGAAAACTTATATATTCTATTAACTTAAGAAAACCAAAGAATCCGGGAGCTGCAGCTCGCATAGCTGCTTCCCGGATTTCAATAAGTCACTTTTTGCTCTACTGAAACTAGCGCATTGTACAGCTGCTGCTTTCATCACGTTGATTAGGTTGATACATTAATTAACTAAGTTAATTACGCTACCGCTACCCAGGCCACAGTGTTTACACGCCAATCCTGTCGTCTATTAATGCAGCCCCAAGACTAGATCTCGCTAAACACCCTTGGTTAGTTCCAGCTCAATTTAGTTGGCAACGATCGGGTCCAGCAGCTCATAGCCTTCGAAGGTGAAGGTTGTCTCCTCCTGCACCTCTTCACCGGCTGTCCAGTTGGCAAGCTGGATTTTGTCCGGGGAGCAGCGGATGAGGCGCACACGCTCATGTCCGAACGCTTCGGGATCATCCAGCTTGGAAATGATATCGAACTTGCTGAAGCCACGCTGAATCATATCTGAAGTAACCTTGTAGCCGCTCATCGTGCCTGTACCTTTCTTGATGCCATTCTTGTGCACTTTCCAGTCGTTGCCGACCAGATTCAGCTCACGCTTCTCCATCTCCACGCTGGCTTCCAGCTTGTTGATATGCGTCTGCCATACCCCATCAATATACGCCTGACCATACGTTCCCAAAATTACTCTTGAAGCATCCAACATTGCATATTCCTCCTTGTGATTGGACCATCCTTGGATGGTGTAATTATGAATTTGAACTAGACACAGTCCTTTAAATTAGATACAGTCTGTCAAATGAGACACAGCCCGCCAAATCAAGCTCTGCTGAGGGCTTTACTCAGCGGGCTGCATGTGTGAAGCTATGATGATTATGAAGACTCATTGTCATGCACCCATACACTATTGTTCCATAGGATGATAGCCACTCCTACATATGCGCAACCTTCATGCTGCATGGGTTGTATGTAGCTGCATGTGATGCATCATGACGTACCTCATGTGCATTACAGCAGCATTACAGCATGCATACGTAAGCTATGGCATCTGTACTTCGCGGCTTATTGCACATAGAATGTGCCGAATAGCTGCTCCATGACATCGGTCAGCTTGACGTTCCATTGCAGGAACACCTGATCCGCTTCTGGCGTAACAACTGGAGATGGTCCGTAGTAGGCCGGGTCCAGAATTACATCATAGCCGGATGCCTCAATGACACTGCTGAGCGCCAGCTGTGCCAGATATTCCTTCACAGCACCGATCAGTGCCAGACGACCTTCCTCTGTGTTGTTGACCTTTCCGATATAGGTCTCCTCAGCTGCACGTTGCAGATCGGCATTGATCGCATCCATGACGCGGATGGAACGGATCTTCTTCCAGGCATTATTCTGACCGGCTGCCGGTGTGACAAGGCTGTTAATCCCGCGCAGTGCCTTCACCTGACGCCCATCATGGAATAACAGGAATACCCCGTTGCGAACGGCCTGCTCCTGCTCTGGGCGAGTCCAACGGCGTGTCACATCCTCGAATGGTGTCACCGCATACGTCGTAGATTGGTTCAGACGTTGACCTGCGATCAGACCAGCCACATAAGCCGCTGTCTGTGCAGAGCTGTACTCCACTCCAGCCAGACGCACACCTGTGCCGACATTGATGATGCCCTCATGGTTCAGTGCGAGGGAACGTGCAGAAGCTGCCTGTACCGCATTAGCAGATACATCCTCAGCTGCGGAGCCACCGAATACCGCCACGACTCCTTTACCTTGGTTGCGCACACGCCTAACCCAAGCCGCGAAGCTTTGCAGCAGAGCCATATCAGCCGCATAATCCAAGGCAAGCACGTTGAAGTCCTCGCCTTCCAGTGCTTCCTGCATCGCAATATAATCGGCGTTGGTCAACTGGCTGTTGCCGCTGATGCCCCCGGTAAGACCAGCACCAGTAATATTCGCCAGATCCTCTGCTGCGGCAAGCGCCTTCGCGGTCACCCATTTGTTCTCGCTATCTTCATTAATAGCTGCAGCAATAGCCTCGACCGTAGCACTCTCCGCCGTGAACGTCTTCAGCAGCTTCGTGCCCTCATAGAGCAGCACTTCTTTGACTGCATTATTGTCAATGGTGGGTTGTACCGTTACTGTGAAGCGATTGCCGCGTGAACCGGAATAAAGCGCCGTCAATTCGAGTACATCCTCTGCATCATCATTCTTCAGCTTCACTGCAGCTTTCGCAGCGGTATCGTCTGCCAGTCGGTATGCGAGCAGCTTTCTCGGACCACCCAACAGAGCTAGATAAAGAGTGGAATACGCAGTAGCCCCATCCTCTGTGCCACCAGAGAACATCTGCTCAATAGCCGTCTCGCTGCCAATCTCCACAAATGTACCTACAGGACCCCAATTGGCCTTGACTGGTACAATGACGGTACCGCGCGAGCCGCCTTGAATTGCGGATGCCGCCGCCGCCTGAAAATTCATATACAATCCGGGCAATACCGGTTTATTCGTGTTCTCCCAAGTTCCGCCTGCCATATTACTCCACCTTCGCTTTCATAAATTTTGTAATTTTTGTGCCTGCTTCCTCCACGGATAGCAGTTGATCCTCAGTTCCATAACAAGCGCCTGCCAGCACCTCCGGCTTTACCCCGAACAAGACCTCGGATTTGGCCTTCAGTTCATTCAATGTGTAGCGTGGGTCTGTGACCGACTGTGGGTCTGGCTTCTGTGTCTTCTTCTTGAACACCATATCAAGCACCTCATTTCAAATTCGGATGTACATATAGCCTGCGAATCAACGCTGCTTCCTCTGCTGGGCGCATTCGCCGTTGGGCCAGCGTAAGGCTGATCTGTCCATTCAGGAAAGAATCCGTCTGCCAATCTGCACGAATCTCCTGCGCGGACATATACCGCCGTGTGTCAGCATCCAGTGGAAGCTGCAAAGCCCCGCTAATCGCCTCCATTAAGAGCGAGGCTGTAGCCTGCTCCAGACGCTGATTGGATGCCCAGACATGACCCGTGAACGTTTTGCGGACCTCATACATGGATGCACTTGGGATTCGTGTCTCACTGCCCGTCATGCGCCACAGAATGGCGCGCGAGCCAATAGCCTCGGGCCAGGCATCACCGTATACCCGCCATGTATCATCCAACTGCGATGCGGTCCAACCCTTCAGTGCTGCTAGCCAAGCATCCTCCGTCGCTCCGACGTCAACGACTTCAGCCTCAGGTACATACAGAGCGAACCGCATGGTCCGCACGATCCGCTCCTTCGTATCTGATACGCTCTCAGCCCCACGACTACCAGCATAGTGCAGCGTTACCGAGCTGCTGTCCGTATCATCCAGAGGCTGCCTATGCAGACCTTCCATCAGGAGCTGTGACCAGGCATCGCGTTCTGAAGCCTGGGTAGCGAGACTGTGTAGCTGGATGCATACAATTTGTCGATAGCCAGCCCACGCCGATTTCCATACCGCTTCCCCGAAGGACAGCTCCGCATAAGTATCCGGAGGCGGGTCAGGAACCGATTGCAGGTCGTACACTCGGCCTGCTAATTGGGGAATCAATTCGATGATCCTCGCCTTCAAAGCTTCTCTCATGCAGCTATAGCCCTCCTTTCTCATTGCTAAATACACAGAAATAAATACAAACTGTGAGCCGCATCCCTGTCTCCATTGACCACTGGCACCACCAGCTTAAGCCATATCCTGACAGTCGATCATGATGGCGTGATGTTCACAGATATGGCTGCTGCTTCATCCATGACGCTGACATTTCAGATGACCTGCAGCTGTGAAAGAGCCACAGAAATAACATCATCGTCACTGTCACCAAGTGTGCCTTGGCCTAGACGAAAGCAGTCCATAAAGAAACGGATACCAGCCTTGTGCAGGCGGTATCCGTTTCTCTTGTCCTCATTCCCGATATTAACATCTTACAGCCTTTTTCCGGCTGTGATGACGTAGATAAGCATGATTATAGAAGAGAAAAAGACGAACTTATGTTCCCGTTATATTTCGAATCAGATTCCCTCTTCATTCAGGGCCTAAAAACCTGATATTACGGGATAATCCACAACTCGGATTAAACTCATGTTCTCATTTCTTCAGAACAAAAAAAGAGGATATTCCAGTAAAAGGAACTCCTCTTCAATAATCTTCTATATCGTACCTATTATAAAGTAGTTCTATATAGTAGCTTCCAAGCAATACTTATTACTGTCCTTCAATATCAATCTTCAACATTGATCTTCAACGTTAATCTTCTATATTAATCCTCTATGTTAATCTTCTAATTTTCTATACTATTAAGCTTCTATAATCTATATAGTACTCACAATCATCTTCTATATATTATTTCTTTGTCTATTAATCTTTTGTAATTATCTTTTGTATATTAATCTTGTATAAATTAATCTCTTGTACAATAAGTCCACGTAAAGCCTCTACATAATAACGCTCTTGAATATTAACTAGTACATCCCAACTACATATTTCACCTTGTAAATGTCTTCTTGCATAAATACAAGAGTGCTTGAATGCGGTCAACTCTTATCCGATCTGAAGCCTATGCCAGAGCGAGCTGGATTTGAATCTCCACTTCGCTTACATCAAAGTTAACATGAATTTGTCACACGAAAACAAGAACAAATGTTCTCGTTCATGGTATAATGAAATCATATGCAGCTATGCTTATTCTAAGCCTTTGAGACTGTTTTCTTGCGCAGCTGCTCCAGACGAATCAGCCCCCTGTCAGCCAGGGCCAGTGCTAGCTTGTAGAAGGCACGTGTTCTGATTTTGCTATACGTATCCTTGCTCACTGGAGGATCGAATACGTGATTGTAGATTTTATAATCAAAGACATCATCCTGCTTCAGGTAACGTTCCTGGATCAACAGCTGTTCACGATCGCTCAGACGGGCGACCACCGTATCAATCATGTTGCAATAGGCTGCCCGCGCGGCGGCGGCGTGCACGTTGTGAATAGCAGTTGAAGCGGTAGCGTCCGAGGTTTTGTTCGTCGGACCATGCGGACGATCTGTATAGCTGGCTGTAACCGAGGTTTCTTTGTCCATGAAAGTTATGGTCTTATAGATCCTGTATTTTTCAAATAGTCCTTCAAGTGCAGCTTGCGTCGCACGTCGATCCAGCTCTGGCAGCATGTCATTCATCATTGCATTCGCTCCTTTTTTGCCTTTTGGCAATATTATGTGTCCAATGGTCTTACTCATCCCGGGAGGAGTAGGATAAGCAGATCGCATCAGGCTTCAATAGTTGTCAGCTTTTAATCTATCATCAGTTTTTGTTCACAATTTGTTCGTGTTTTTGTTCGCTTTGTAGGGATAATATACCACTTTATGATGTACTCACCAACTGTCATTTTTCGTGAAATTCGAGCGCTAATCGACCTGTGGCTCTAATTTTCTATACCTTTTGGCATATATCTCTCATTATCTCTTTACCTTAAGGCAACATGGTTATATAGTAGATAGGTAACCATTACCAATCAAGAGTCGCATGGTTCAGGCCTCGTCATAATAGCTATCTACTATATATACAGTCCTACAAATACGTCATGACACGACACAGGCTTGGATCGGAGCACAGGATGATTGGACAAAAAGGAGTGGCCGTACCGTGCAAGAGTCTCATTTCGGAACCTATTTACGACAACTGCGTGAACAGAAGAAAATCAGTATCAATCAATTGGCAGACGTTGCAGGCATAAGTAATTCCCAGATATCAAGGATTGAGAACGGTCTTCGCGGTGTACCTAAGCCCGCGACGATTCGTAAGATTGCGGATGCCCTTGCCGTACCCTATGAGGAGCTGATGGGCAAGGCTGGTTATCTGGAGCAGGAGTTTTCCGTAACGGAACGTGCCGTCCCGGAATGGGCTACCTCCAAGGACAAACGTGATTTCAAAAAAATGCTGGAGGAGGATGGTGAGCTAATGTTCGATGGAATCCCCTTGGATGACGAGGACAAACAAAGAATCAAGGATGTATTGACAGGGCTGTTCTGGGAAGCCAAGCAGATGAATAAGCGCAAGCCTCCAGGCTCAGGGTAATTTTTCAACCGGTTCATGAAATGGACTTATGGACGAGCTTCAAGTTATTACATACTCGCATTTTACAGCATGACAGTTGTACGCGAAGCGCCTGTAAAATGCTCATCAACAATATGGATGGCAGGTGAGTGCCCTTGAATGAACTGATTCGCAGACTAATCCACAAGCACCGCACCAATTGTCCCTTTGATATTGCTTCTGCTCTTGGCATTCATATCCGTTATTCGGATCTGGGCAAGACGACCAAAGGGCTGTATTTTCGGAAGCTGCGCCGCCGCTTCATTGTGATTCATAACGATCTCACCCCAGAATGGGAGCGTTATGTATGTGCTCACGAATTGGGCCATGACCGACTCCACAAGGGAATTAGTCGATTCTTTCTGGAAGAGCATTCCTATTTCCAGCCGGGAAAATGGGAGCGGCAGGCCAATCATTTTGCAATCCTACTGCTCAGTGAGGGGCATCCCCCTCTGCCAGACGAGCCTCTGAACACGTATATGTCCAGAATTGGTCTCCCCCAGGAGGTCTCCGTATTTTGGCCACCCTCTACGGGCCTGGATTCTCCTGATATCAACAAATAATCAGTTTGTTAGATTGATGGCACATATTTTTACGTAGTTTTTACGTTTTTCTACGTTTTTTTTGATAGAATCATATTGGGCTGATAGAACTACTACATAATATTTCCTTGGAGGCCTTGGCCCAAGAGGACGCGGAGCGCATCCCATGCTGCTTACCTGCGGTTACAGAATCCTGCGATTCCTACAGATTCAGCGGATTCTATAATCTATACAAAAACATATTAGGAGGTTATATCTACATGAAGCAATGGAGAAGGCTCTCTGCCGTGCTATTGTCTGCTACTATGCTCTTCGGAACTGCAGGAATGGCTATGGCCGATACTGCAGCCGATACCGCTGTGCCTGAAGGCAGCAAGCACATCACACTGCTGCATACGAATGATGTTCACTCTCATGTCGTAGCAAACGATCCCGAGATGGGGTATGCCAAGCTGGCGGGTATCATCGACAAGTATCGCGGGGAGAACCCGAACACACTGCTGCTGGATATCGGTGATGCAGTGCATGGTACAACCTTTGCAACGCTAGTGAATGGCGAGAGCATTCCAAGCGTAATGAACAAGATGGGCTATGATGCGATGGTTCCTGGTAACCATGAATTCAACTATGGTTCCACTCAGCTCGTAAAGCTGGCCGGTCTGATGAATTTCCCTATGCTCAGTGCAAACGTAAAGAAAACAGACGGAACCCGCCTGTTCGAGCCTTATACCATTAAAGAAGTAGACGGCGTCAAAGTCGGGCTTATCGCACTGACTACGCCAGAAACGGCTTATAAGACCAACCCTAAGAACGTAGAAGGCATTGAATTCACTGATCCTTCTGCTGAGGCTAAAGCGATCGTGGACGAAATTCGTGACGACGTAGACGTAATTGTCGTAATGGGACATTTGGGGCAGGATGCTTCTAGCACGGATACTAGCTTCAAGGTGATCAAAGAAGTTCCAGGTATTGATATCTTTATTGATGGCCATAGCCACACCGTGCTGGAGAACGGCCTGGTCAGCGATAACGGTACGCTGCTTACCAGCGCCGGGGAATATTCCAAATACCTGGGAGTCGTTGATTTCTGGGTCAATGAAGGCGAAGTGGTTAGCAAGAAGGCTCAATTGATCGATCAGACCAAAGCGGCTGATATTGCTCCAAATACAGAGGTTGCTGCTCTCATTGATTCCATTCGTAAAGAGCAAGAGCCTATTCTGGCACAGCAGGTCGCTACGACTACTGTAGAGCTGGACGGCGTGCGTGAGCATGTTCGTGCAGGCGAGACCAATCTTGGTGATCTCATCGCCGATGCACTCAAGGACGTGAGTGGCGCTGATGTAGCGTTGACGAATGGTGGCGGCATCCGTGCTTCCATTAAGGCCGGCAACGTAAACAAAGGAGACATCATTACGGTGCTTCCATTCGGCAACCAAGTGGTAACTCTTGAGGTTACTGGTGCTGACCTGAAAGCTGCTCTGGAGAACGGTGTTGCTTCCTACCCGGAACCAAGTGGCGGCTTCCCGCAAGTATCTGGCATGACCTTCAAGATTGATACTTCCGCAGCAGCGGGTAATCGGGTCGTTGACCTTTTGGTAGGCGGTGAAGCCTATGACCCTGCTGCCACATATACGCTGGCTACGAATGACTTTACTGCAGCTGGCGGAGACCAATACAGCATGTTCACGAAATATCCGCAAGCTGGTATGTATGGCTCGCTGGATGAGGCTTTGATCCGGTACATGCAACAGCCAGGAACCATTGCAGCTGAAGCAGATGGTCGAATCTCTGCAGTAGGTGCTTCTACGACGGTACCTAGCCCAGAACCGACGCCTGAGCCTGCTGCTCCTGCACCAGCTCCAACTCCGGCTCCACAGCCAACACCAGAGCCTGTAGCCACTCCTAAGCCACAGCCTGCGAAGCCATCTGCTCCGCAGACAACGGATAAGGAGATCTATATCGTTAAATCCGGAGACACATTGACGTCGATCTCCAAGAAATACGGAACAACTTGGCGGAATCTGCAAAAGCTGAACAAGCTGAGTAATCCGAACCTGATCTATCCAGGTCAAAAAATTATTCTGCCAGCATCCTAATGGCATGATGACAAGTACAGTTCAGGAATGCTAGTCTGACGGACCAGCATCCGCAAGGAACTTGTGCGTCAAATTCCAGCAAGAAGCAAGGACCTCAGCTTCCACATGATCGTGGAACTGAGGTCCTTTGCTATGTAAAAAAATATCCAGCTAACGTATTGACTCTGTGATACCTGAGGATAGATACTTAATAAATCAAGCTGCTGCCAGAAATGCAGCATATTATTATGATTCTTTTGCAAAAGGAGCTTGGCCCATGCAATACGTAATCTACGATCTGGAGTTTACCGTCAGTCGCCATACGAATTATTCTTCTGAAATCATAGACATTGGCGCAGTGAAGTGCACACAGGAAGGCGACAGGCTTGTCATCTCGGACCGCTTCCATACCTTCGTACGTCCTACGAATCGTCCCGTATTATCTGCAGACACCATTCGCTTCACTGGCATTGGTCAGAAGCAGATTGATGCCGCGCCCTTATTTGGTGAAGCCGCCAGCCAGTTCGCAGCGTGGCTGGGGGAACCAGGCAGCTATTATTTGTGTGCTTGGGGACCAGATGATCGGATGAAGCTTATTTCTCACTGTCGCACGCATAGAACAGACCTGTCCTGGATTTGCAATACCAACGATATCCAGAAACAGATCTCGGCTGTGCTAGGGGAACCAGGGAAGTACCGTCAGCTAAGCCTCGGCCAGGCGCTGGAAAGCTGCGGAATTGTCTTCGACGGGCGTCAGCATAGTGCACTGGATGATGCCGTGAATACAGCCGAGCTATTCATTCGTTACTTCGATCAGTTGAATCTCGTGACGAATAATGCGGCTAATGAGGAGTCGATCAGTTCAAAAGTCGTGTATTCCAGCAGCGATGACGAGGATGAGGGCTACAATCCATTCGGTAATCTTGCCAATCTGTTTCGCGACAAAACCTGAACACACAGGCTGATTAGCAATATGGTCAGCCTATTTCCAGTAGAGGACGGACATTCTCTCCCGTGCTGCAATTATGCTTTCGTTGAAGGTCTGTTTTAATAATCGCTTCCTTCTGCCTTCTGCTCGGCATAGATGGTTCCCCACATATTCAGCATTTCTCTTAACCGTTGTCTATAGTGGATGGGCTCAAGAATTTCAGCTCCAGGTCCAAACTTGTACAGCCATTGTAAAAAATCGCTATCTCGATTCACTGTAACCTCAAATAATAGACTTCCATCAGGTAGATCCTTCAGAATTGGCTTAACGAATAGCTCCTCCGCTTTGATGGTCTGCGCCAGTTCACGATCAAATTTAATGATAAATCGAGTATGATCCTGACCTTTGCGTACAGACCATGTGTGACGAAAAAAGTGCTCTACATCATAGCTTTCCTTGCGGAACGTACGAGAGAGTATTCGGACACTGCGGAATCGGCTGATCCGAAATGTCCGTACCTTGGATTGAGAATGACAATAACCTAACATGAAGAACCTTCGTTCCTGAGGAATGAGACAATAGGGATCAATTCGTTGTAGTCCCTCGTCAACTCCTTGGCCAGGATAATAATCTACTTCTATCGTTTGCTGGGTCAGGCTGGCTAATATAATAGGCATAAGAGAATAAGGCTGATCTTCTCGGCTAGAAGGCTGACCTAAGCGAATTATGTTAGTAAGCTGCTGTGCAACATTGGCCTGCTCTACTTTCTTCTTCTGGGCTGATGCCATTACCTTCTCATAGGCGCTTTCGAATCCATCCGGCAGCATAGGCTTCACCCGATCCATCACCATAGATAGCATGGAAAAAGCAGCTGCCTCTTGTTCCGTCCAATTCAGCGGGTATAAGGCAAAATTGCTAATGAATATGTATCCTTTACCATGCCCCATATTGGTGATGGGGATATGCATAGCACTGAGCGCTTCCATATCCCGATAGATCGTCCGCTCCGATGTCTCACAGCGCTCTGCGAGTTCTCTTGCCAAAATGCCAGGGTTCGCCTGTACAATGGTAATGATGCGCATGAGCCGAATCAATCGATCAGTCAAGGACTTTCCTCCTCTTTAACATAGTAAATTAGACTCGCCCAACATTTTCATAAATGACATACATTTTTCATTTTAATGCAGGTTAACTATGGTTTTTGTGACTATTTAGAGCTTGCAGGAAATATTTTCTTATTGAACCAGTACTTCTTTTTTCACTACATAAGTCTCGTTCCATGAGCGATATAAATCCAAAAAAATCTCGGCTTCCCGCAAATAATCGTAATCCCCTAGTCTTGTAGCCCGGATCAACAAGCTATCTGCATGTCTCCGCAGCATGTCCCCTCCCTGTACAGCTGCCCCCCTTTCATATAGACGCAGTGCCTTTCTCAATATCTCGAAGGATTCATTGAACATTATGAATTTCTGCACTCTTGGGTTAGGAGAGGCCATGATCAGACCTGTATGCAACGTAAAATGAACAAACAACATTTCCGAACGCAGTGCGGTGCGCTCGTCACTGCCAGGTCTACGCCAGCTCCACTCTACTGCACATACAGCATGCCTCCCGGAGGGATGCGGGTCGACTCGAAAGTCTAGCAAAGCATGTCTGCTCTGGCCACTATACAAATTCCCACAGTGTATTATGACTTCTCCGGGGCGATCATTCAGATCCATTTCCACTCTAGTTCCTAAGACTCTACCAAAATGAGTTCCTGGTTCAGGTATCAGGTGCATTCGAAGATCACAGCCTATCATTTTGGGTCTCATATGGATACGTCTTCTGCGACCATAGACTTTCCCCCACTCTACCAGCAAATGAGCCTGATGCCTTCCAGTAGCGGACATAGCCTCTCTACTCCAGGTATAGCTAACATCTAACATGCTACTCATGAACATTTCCCCCTATTGTACGCAAATATATCTATACCCTATCAGGAAGAATCGTCATCATATTGTCAGGGAACATCAGTTCCGTGGAAGAAAATACCCATATTTTTAGTCAAGCGTGTATTTCAGCCTAAAAAAATCCTTTTTTTGTGATGTTTTTTACATTAAAACCTTTGATTTTAGTTATCTATGCCCTTGTATTCCACAAATCAATAACAAGAAGCTTGCGTAATTACGAACTCTAGCACGGACCCTATTCCTCCATGCGACATTCTACGCAGTAGGACATCACAGATATGCAGGAGGTATATACGACAAAAAGCCACAGTGCAGGATCTAGAAAGCCGTGTGGCTTTTCCTGCTCTGTGGCCTATCGTAACAAGGGTTGTAGATTAACTCGTTCAAGAAGTTGTGCTATTCAGCTCAGCTTAACCAAAAGAACGCTGTAGCATTACACAGATGGCGGGGACGTCTCCTCATGAATCAGCTCCGTCTGTATGAGCTCATAGGTGACACTATCCAGCATGAGCTCCTTGCCCAAAGGCTTGCCATTCACGGTAATCCATATCTTTTTGTAGGCTTCATCTTGCTTTTTCATATCCGTCCAGCTCCTCTTTATGTGAAATAGTTCTAATATTTTTTCAGCTCTTAGTGATCTGGGTGCTACTGAAGGTCGTATGGTGTCGTAGTATAGAAGTATGGCTCAAATAGTGCAGCAACATGGATGTATCGCCCCCTGTCGCTCTGAACTTTATTCATATACCCCGTTTGGGGTACACTTAAACCAATCCTGATTCAACTATAGCTGAGGAGGAACCCTATATGCTTTTCAGACTTCGCAGTCTCCTTCCACGATGGCTTATGATTCTGAGTATGTCTGTTGCAGTCTGGCTGTGGGGCGGACAAGCTCATGCTGGATACTGGGAGGATGTCACCAATGGCTGGGAGCAGCTCTCCCGCTTGCCTGGAGAGGTACAGCAGCTTCAGGACAGCTACCAGGAGACCAAAGCGCAGCTGGAGGAGGCCCAACAGAGCCTTGAGAGCTACCAGGAGCTGAACGCCAAGCTCTCCACACAGAATCAGCAGCTGGCTGCTACAGTAAGTGAGCTGACCCAACTGCAACAGCAGCGTGAAGCTGCCTCACATCGCAATCGTATACTTTTGTGGACCGCGGTCGGTCTATTCGCTGGTTATTTCCTATTTATACGCATATTACGTCTGGTTATGAAGCTCCGCTCCGGACAGAGCTACTGATCATTTCTGCAATGCCAATGCAGTCATTGGATCACAGGCAGCAAGGATAACGAGGTGACAAGGTGCAAATACACAATGAAAATGAGCTCAGCGATCTGGGAGGATCAGCCGTGACCTTTGATCTGGTTGAAGATGATCTTGTCCATGTCCTTCATCCGCAGCAGATTATTGCATATCGTGGCTCCAGTCATTTACGGAATGACAAGCTGATGAATATCAAGGGCATGTACCGCAAGCGCAAGCTGATTCAGGCGGATTTCAGCGGTCCATGCCGCTTCACAGCGGCTCTGCCCCCAGGCTTCTCCTTCACGACGGTGCCGATTGAGGATGGTAGTAGCCTCCTGTACGACTTTCGCTATCTGTTCTACTATACGCACGGCATCCGGATGAGAACGAAGCTACTTAACGTCAAGAATATGCTCTTCACCAAGGAAGTCCTCAAGATGAGATTTGATGGAAGCGGCGAGATTGGTCTACTGACCCCCGGCATGGTCTGTCAGGAAGCTCTGGATCCCGAGAAGCCTCTGTACATCGAAGCGAGCAGTGTGATCGCTTATCCCGAGCAGGCCAAGCTGGAGCTGGCCGTGTACGGCAATCATCTGGCCAGTCAACATATG
Organism: Paenibacillus massiliensis 2301065 = DSM 16942; assembly: GCF_000377505.1. GTDB lineage: Bacteria > Bacillota > Bacilli > Paenibacillales > Paenibacillaceae > Paenibacillus > Paenibacillus massiliensis. The sequence goes on from NZ_KB898189.1 coordinate 57,371, forward strand.
AGCTATCATCTGAAGATGACTGGACAAGGAACTGTACTGTTTCAAGCCGGACAGCATAGCCGCAGGCTGGAGCAGGATCTGGCGGATGAAGGACTGATGAAACGAGTGTTGCGTGAAATTATTCCTTTCGGAAGTGTATTCATTAAATAGCTCTGACATGCTATAATGTTACGGTGCTGGTTATGCTCTTTGAATTAAGGACAACCGCGCAGTGCAGTAGCAGTAGTTCAAGCAGTAGATCAAGCAGTAGTTCAATAATTGAAGATATTCCGTGCATAGTCACGGGAGAGGTTCGCGAACTCCCTCTATAAAAAACTATTTGGCGCTTGGCCCCCAGTGAAAATTCTGGATGAGGCAAGGCCTGTTTTTTGTTGGATGCCAGTTCATGAAACTCTCCGTCTTCCTTTGGCAAAGCCGTTGCTTTGCAGATTCCAAGAAGATTGAGAGGTTTTTTTATGCTTAAAAATGAGAAAGCCATCGTTGTATTCAGCGGTGGACAGGATAGCACAACCTGCCTGTATTGGGCGCTTGAACGCTTTGCAGAGGTCGAGGTCGTTACCTTCGATTACGGCCAGCGCCACAAGCTGGAGATTGAGGTCGCTGCGGGCATTGCCCGTGATCTTGGCGTGAAGCAGACGGTGCTGGATATGAGCCTGCTAAATCAGCTGGCCCCGAATGCCCTGACACGTGATGATATTGAGATCACACAAGCCGAGGGCGAGCTGCCCAGCACATTCGTAGATGGACGCAACATGCTCTTTCTGACCTTTGCCGGCATCATGGCCAAGCAAAAAGGTGCACGTCACATCATCACAGGCGTATGTGAGACCGACTTCAGTGGCTACCCGGACTGCCGTGATGTATTTATTAAATCCTTGAATGTGACATTAAATCTGTCCATGGATTATCAATTCGTGATTCATACGCCGCTGATGTGGCTGAATAAAGCCGAGACTTGGCGTCTCGCAGACGAGTTAGGTGCATTTGACTTCGTGCATACCCGGACGCTCACCTGCTATAACGGCATCATTGGAGATGGCTGCGGCGAATGTCCTGCGTGTCATCTGCGCAAGGCAGGATTGGATGAATATCGGAATGAGCTTGCCCAGTCATCCAAGGACTCCACAGCCGGAGGTGCTTCGCATGCGTGAGTCAGGACCTTTTCGGATCGTTGAGCAACTTCAAAAGTTCGGAGAGGATATTCGTCACGATCAGCTCCGCTATCATAACAAGCGTGTGTTGGTGAGCAAGGAATTCACCTTTGATGCCGCCCATCATCTTCACGCCTACGAAGGCAAGTGTAAGAACCTGCACGGTCATACCTATAAGGTAGTCTTTGGCGTTAGCGGCTATCCGAACGAGGTCGGCCTTACCATTGATTTTGGCGATATCAAGAGCATCTGGCAGGAGTATATTAACGACTATCTTGACCATCGCTATCTTAATGAGACATTGCCACCGATGAACACAACGGCAGAGAATATGGTCGTCTGGATGTTCGAGCAAATGGAAACCGCGCTTACCTCACCTGAATACAGGGATCGCGTTCGCGGTGGACGTACCGAATTCGTGCGACTGTACGAGACACCGACGAGCTATGCGGAGGTCAGACGGGAGTGGATGCTCAATGACTAGTATAGCCACCATGAATACAAGTACGGCAGCTTCCATTCCTGTGCTGGAGGTCTTCGGGCCTACCGTACAGGGCGAAGGTATGGTCATCGGACGCAAGACCATGTTCGTCCGCACCGCTGGCTGTGATTATCGTTGCTCCTGGTGCGATTCGGCGTTCACTTGGGATGGCAGTGCGAAGGATCAGATCCGTCGGCTGTCTCCTGAAGAAATCTGGGCGGAGCTACACAGCATCGGCGGCGATCGCTTCTCTCACGTTACCATTTCAGGCGGCAATCCCGCTCTGCTTCCGCAGCTGTCCGGCCTCATTGAGCTGTTGCATGAGCATGGAATTGCGACTGCCGTGGAGACGCAGGGCTCCCGCTGGCAGGATTGGCTGCTGAGCATTGATGAGGTTACGGTCTCTCCCAAGCCGCCTAGCTCGGGAATGGCAACGGATTGGGACATTCTTGATGGACTCGTTCAACGTCTGGCAGCTCGTCCTGGTTCGAAGTCATACAGCATCAAGATTGTTATTTTTGACGAGCAGGATCTGGACTACGCTCGCGAGGTCTACAGAAGATACCCGGATGCTACTCTGTTCCTCCAGACAGGTAATCCGGATGTCCACACGCCAGCGATCACAGACCAGGCCTTGTCGCTACTGGCCCGTTATGAGTGGCTCATTGATCGGGTCATGGAGGACCCGGAGTTGAATGACGTCAGAGTACTTCCTCAGCTTCATACGCTGGTCTGGGGCAATAAACGAGGAGTCTGATTCATATTTTGCGTCGCAATCTATTTTTATTTATATAAGGAGTGCTACCTATGGCAGGAAGACAAAAAGAAGATCTGAGTGAGATTACGTTGCTTGGCAACCAAGGAACCAAGTATACCTTTGAATACGATCCAGGCATTCTGGAGAGCTTTGACAACAAGCATCCATACCGTGATTATTTCGTAAAATTCAATTGTCCTGAATTCACCAGTCTGTGTCCGATTACCGGACAGCCGGATTTTGCCACGATCTATATCAGCTATATCCCTGACATCAAGATGGTCGAGAGCAAGTCTCTCAAGCTGTATCTGTTCAGCTTCCGTAATCATGGTGATTTTCATGAAGATTGCGTAAATATCATTATGAATGACCTGATCAAGCTCATGGACCCACGCTACATTGAGGTATGGGGCAAATTCACACCACGAGGCGGGATCTCCATCGACCCTTACACCAACTATGGCAAGCCTGGCACGAAATATGAGCAAATGGCTGAGCATCGCATGATGAACCATGATATGTATCCGGAGAACATAGATAACCGTTAAACAACAAAGTGGCTAACCAATAAGAGGCCATCAAGCCTACGGCGTAGTCTGAACGTGAGGAACGCCTGCAGCACGTACCCTTCCAAGGCCGCTCTCTTCATCATTCTGTAGAATGGGTAGAGGGCGGCCTCTTATTCACATTTCTGTGTTATACTGTTAGCACTTGTTATCTGCATATTTACATAAGCATGTTGTGTGAGCCTTCGAGCATGCTGTCACAATGATCTGCAAAGGAGAATGAGCATGCCCGCCCCTAGTGTCGCCAAGCCGCGAGAGCTCCCAGGGACTCCCTCATCCGGAGCCCAGCCTCAAGGCACGGTCTTTTACATCTTGATTGCAATTAGTCTTGTACACTTATTCAACGATTCGATTCAATCCGTCATTCCAGCCATATTCCCGATTCTGAAGCAATCCATGCAGCTAAGCTACACGCAGATCGGCTGGATTGCGTTTACGATTAATTTTACAGCCTCCATCATGCAGCCCGTCGTCGGCTGGTTCGCGGATCGTCGGCCTACACCAGCCCTGCTACCGATTGGGATGTGCTTTACGTTCACAGGAATGCTCCTGCTCGCCTTTGCCAAAGATTATAGTGCCGTGCTCGTAGCGGTTACCTTTGTGGGGCTTGGTTCGGCTGCCTTCCATCCCGAAGGGTCGAGGGTATCCCATATGGCTGCCGGAGCCCGTCGTGGATTGGCTCAATCCATCTTTCAGGTCGGCGGGAATGCTGGTCAGTCCCTGGCACCAATCCTGACGAGTCTCGTCTTCATCCCGCTGGGGCAGTTCGGTGCGATCTGGTTCACTGGAGTTGCTGCTGCAGGGATTGCGGTACAAATCTTCATTGCACGCTGGTATGGTCGCATGCTCACTGCTGGAGTCCAGCGGCGAAAACAGGCAAATTCACGCTCTATTCATCCCGATGTGCGGCGACGAATCGCGACGGCTCTCGTACTGCTCGTATTGCTGGTGTTCATTCGCTCATGGTACATCTCCTCCATCGGAAGCTATTACTCCTTCTATCTCATGGAGGTATTCAAGGTGGATCTGAGCAGTGCACAGCTGTACATCTTCCTGTTTCTTGCGGCAGGTGCCGTCGGTACCTTCTTTGGAGGTCCGCTGGCTGACCGCTTCGGGAAACGCAATGTGATCTTCCTGTCTATGGCTTTGGCTGCTCCAATGGCCCTGCTACTGCCTTATGCCAATCTGTTCTGGACAGGTGTCCTGCTTGCGCTGATCGGTTTCATTCTCCTATCCAGCTTCTCTGTCACCGTCGTCTACGCACAAATGCTGGTACCTGGCATGATCGGTACCATTTCAGGGCTGATCACCGGGCTTGCCTTCGGTCTGGGTGGCGTTGGCGCCCTCGTCATGGGGAACTGGATAGACTTCGCGGGGATTACGACCGTTATGTATGTATCTGGCTTCCTGCCACTGCTCGGCATACTGACTTACCTGCTTCCATCAGACCGCACGCTGAATCGCTGGGCTGAGGAGAACGGTGCAGAAGTGTAGACCTACCATTCATTCAGGCTACGCTGATAGCTTTACATGCTATTATCTAATAAAAATACACCTGCAGACCGCCTCTGGTGGCTTTGCAGGTGTATTAGCTTTGTTGGTGTACTGGTTATTCTGCAGACTTCAGAATATGACTATCGATCTTGATTACTGCCTTGCGAATGGTCATATTGCTCCCGGCTTCACAGCATGGGCGATGAATATCCTGTGGCGTGAAGAGCGCGTACATGCCCTCCTCCAAAATAACATCGATCTCATCAGTCATTTCTCTTGCAAAAAATACAATGTCCTTCTCACTCATTAAATCTTCTTCCACAGGTTGTCCATTCAAGCGGGCCGTACCGATACGCTCCCGTCCGTGGATCAAATACTGGATATCGAGAAATCTCTCATGTGCCTCTGGGCGCTTCTCTGCTGTAGGTGCTGTCTCAGCCTCCTGCAGTAGACAAAAGATCCGATCTCCATCAATATCATATCTACCATTCTCCAGGCCCGAAAAGTCCGTCTGCTGCAAAAACGCCATCGCTTGATGAATAGCTGGGTGCAAAAGCTCTTTCTCTTGCGCCCAGTCCGAAAGTCGACCAATAAACATTACCGTCGCTCCTTACTTTGCTGAATAGGATGAATTTCACAAATTAGAAAAAAGTAAGCGGTATCATTATAAACGCTGGAATAGGATATTGTATATGCCAAATCGCACAGCTCAGGTATATATTGCTACGTTATGGTCGTTTTTGAGCGACGTTACGAGGTTATATTTCTATATAGTTCTACTTTTTGATATACACGTTCGTCGGTATTCAGGCATTAATACTACATTAATCTTGCTGCGTTATAATAGCCGTTGGTTAGGGTAGGGAAAGAAGGGAGTCATGCATGTTGGAAAAGAAAGGAAAGCCGCGGATTGCGGAGTGGAGCGAGCTGCGCGGCCTTGCCTTTATGGCTATTGTGCTGCAGCACAGCATCGGGGAGTATATTTACAGGAGCGATATTTTGCAGCCGGATTCGACCATGCTGGTTATGATCTATCATCTGACCCGTTTTGGCACGCCGACCTTTGTTTTTCTTTCAGCGGCGCTGCTATTTTATAATCACAAGAACGATGTGAGCTACCCGAAATATATAAAAAGACGGTTCTCTGATATTTTTGTTCCGTTTATGCTCTGGACCATCATTTACTGGCTGGTGACTCGTATGTGGTCGTCCCATACCTGGACGGAGCCTTCCTTCTGGACGGGGCTATTGAAGGAATTTATAATCCCGACTCAAGGTTATCATTTGTGGTTCGTCGTCATGATCTTCCAGTTCTATATTCTGTTCCCTCTTGTTGTGCTCGGAGTGAACCGGGTCCGTAGCGCACTGAATGGGTATGACAGCACCTTCCGCACGCTACTGACCGGAATGCTGTTAGCTGTACTAGGCTGCGCTTATGCGCTCCTGATGCACTGGTCCTACTATGACATGGCTGACTGGTACGAACGAATGCCAAGCTGGCTCCAACCGTTCATTCAGTTCCGCACTTATAATGTGCTGATGTATTTCTTTTACATTGCACTGGGAGCCGTATGTGCGGGAATGATAGGGACCTGGCGACGGTGGGTCATGAAAGTCCTGCCCTGGAATGGCATCGCGTTCGTCCTGTTGTACATGATTATGGGTTATACCGTGCTGAACCAGTCAGGTACGACCATGAATCTGAACATTTCCACCTATCTCAAGCCAAGCACCTTCCTGTTGATCATTTCGCAGATTCTGCTGCTCTATGGTCTGCTACTTCGTACGGATACAGCGGTGGAGCCAGGACCGTTCCGGAAAATGCTAGCCTGGATGGGCAGCTATTCCTACGGTGCTTATTTAGCTCATGCACTGGTATTGCTACTGGTGTCGCTGTTAACCCGGGAATGGTCCCTGGAAGGCTATCACATGATTGCTACACTATTGACCTTTGTTGTGGTCACTAGCGTCTCTCTAGCGATTAGCAGAGGCTTGTCCTCGCTTTCTCTTGGCCGCTGGCTCGTGGGTCCCGGCAAGAAGCGTTCTCTGAAGCTGCCCTGGACACGTACCTCCACCTCCGCTGATCAATCGGCAGCTGGAACCAGTCTGTGAATAAGATAGTATAGAACCTTGCAATACAAACTTTAAATTACTTTGTTGCTAGCTGAAGGCCGCGCTGCGTCTCATCACAGTTGCGGCCTTATTTGGAGCGCTCAGTGCCTTTACCGGTCGATTTCTGCTCTTTGCATTGAGATGAATCCCTGGCGTGGATATCCCGCAATGGTTGATTCACAATCTTCTGCAGCCACACCTTCGCTTGTTGCTGGCGCTGCTCTGCCTCCTTTGGCGTCAGCCTTCCCTCCTTCAGCATTTGCTGTTGATTATTATTCATGACGAGCATGAGCTGATCAATTAACTGAACCTCATTCCAGCCTCGTTTTGCCTTAGCCAGTTGGGCAAGCGTCTTGCCTGCTTCAATCTCTTTGTGTATCTCCTTCCGGCTCATGCCGAGCAGTCGAGCTGTCTCTGCCATGAACGAATGCTTAGGTCTATGTGATCTGTACAGTAAATGATGACCCGGCTCGGACTTCTGCTCTCTGGATGGTGCAGGATGAGCCGGATGGATCTCGGAGCTGTGTGCATGCATGGGCATTGAGCTCAGCAACAAGACCACGGTGCATCCAATCCATACAGGCCGTTTCCAATGTAATGCCACGATTATACCTCCTTATTGTCTTGTCTTTTCCTCCAATTCCGTAATATTATGACATGGATGTCCCATTATTATGCAGAGTTTTCCTGTGACTATAACGGGACGTACATTGGAAGGCGGGAGGCTAACTATGAAATGGTACACGACATACAAGGATGAGCTGGAGATTGTTTTTGCAGATGCCCGAGACCGAGTCAATCAATTCCCCCTAGCTCTGCGGAATCAAGCTCTTCAGTACATGGATCGCTTTGATCCTCTTCAAGAGGACAGTACGCGCAATTACATTTGTTATCTGCTTCCCTACTGGCTGCGTGATTTCACGGGTCTCAGCCATGATGTCTACCGCCGACTGGCCCTTGGCAATGTCTTTGTCATGCTGTACTTCCTGCTGCAGGACGATGTGATCGACTCTCAAGCAGAGGATTGTCGCACACAGCTAGTACTAGCGAACTTATTCCTAACGGAAAGCCTGGATATATATCAGCGTGACTTCCCCTCCAATTCAGCGTTCTGGGAATATTACCGTACATATGTCCATGAATGGGCCGACAGCGTCGCCGGAGAGCTAACGAAGGATGATTTTCAGCAGGATCGGAGAAAGGTTGCACTGAAGGCTAGCCCGCTCAAGCTCGCTGGTACTGGAGCCCTGATACTGGCTGGCAAGGAAGCCTTTATTCCTGCGGTTACTGGCATGACAGACGACGCATTGGTCGTACTGCAGATGTCCGATGACTGGGCAGACTGGAGAGAAGATCTGGAGGCAGGAGACTACAACTGTCTGCTATCACTGGTCAGTGCAGAGAATGGACGCAGCTATATGGAAGGACTGGAAGCGCACCAGATTGAACAGGCTATCTTCCTGCACGATGTCTTGAAGAGATATGCCTACATCGCAATCGACATCACGGAGCATCTTGGACAAGCCCAGCCTGTCATTCCGGATTTGCATCAATTCACCGAGGAAATCGCAAGGGAACTGCTGCAGGAGGCCGAATCACTTGAAGCGGGGAAACAGCGATTGCAGCGAGGGGGATTGGAGTATTGGCTGTCGAGACACTTGGAGTGATCGAGCACAAGTTGCTTATGTTTGGTATTTTTATAATTTAAAATTGTAACAAAATGTATCATGAATATAGCCTAATTCTGAAGCTGCGTGCTATACTGGATGGGACAAGCGCTTCATACCCTTAGGAGAGGATGATATGGATGGCTATCAATGAACTTCTTCAAACACAGGTAATTCAAAAAGCCTGGGAAGATCCGGAGTTCCGGGAAAGACTGCTGCATGATCCTAAGTCTGTTATTCAGGAGATGCTCGGAGTCCAGCTTCCAGAGCATATTCAGCTGAAAACATTGGAGGAGACACCTGATCAAATCTATCTGGTGCTGCCACCGAATCCATCAGGAGTCTTATCAGCCGTTAGACCTCAGGCAAGGTGGTAACAGCGTTTAACCGTGGGGAACTGAAGCTCATCGTAGCTTAACCCGAAAAAAAAGCCGGAGTTATCCGGCTGACGGGAATCGGACAACAGCTTCTGTCCCCACCCCTTTTGAGCTTGTAAATGAAATGCTGCCTCCCATCGCTTCAATAATTCGAAACGTCACCATCATTCCAAGCCCCGTACCTTTTGTCTTGTTGGAGAAATAAGGCTCCCCAAGACGTGACAACGTCTGCGAGTCCATCCCTTCACCGTTATCCCGAATGTGAATGATGACCTCTTTGCCCTCCTGATATGCCCATATGTTGATCTGACCCTCTTCATCCAAAGCTTCAATGCTGTTCTTGATAATATTAATGAACGCCTGCTTCAGCTTGGAGGAGTTTCCGCGCACATTCAGTCCAGGCGGAATATCCAGGTAGATTCGATCACCCTGCAGATTAGCCATTGGACTGATGATGGCCTCAATATGCCTGAATTCCTCCAGAAGCTGCAGTGTCTTCACGTGGTCAGGCTCTGGCTTCGCAAAGGTGAGGAAGTCGGTAATAATACTGGATGCTCTGTCCAGCTCACCTAGAGCAATATCCAGATATCCCTTATTCTTGCCCTTCTCCTGACCGCTAATGAGCTGTAGGAAGCCGCGTGTCACTTGCAGGGGATTGCGCACCTCATGAGCTACGGATGCAGCCAGATCACTGATGATATCCATCTTCTCCGAGCGCTGAAGCTCATTATTGAACATTTCCAGTTCGCGAGAATATTGGACGACCTGACGGTGCTTCTCTGTCAAGCGTCGGCCCAGAATCGTAATCAGTGAAAGAATGAAGCCAACGACGCCCCATTTCCATAAGAAGAACTCATATTGCCCCTGTCTTACGTAATAAAGCAGTAGCTCTCCTACAGACGAGAAGCAGAAGCATGCGAACCCCATGGACATAATCGAAGCTTCCTTACTCCCCTTCAGCGCCAGCCGAATGACTGAAGAGAAGAGTAGCAGGAGCAGTGCGATGAGCTGCACGCCCAGAAGCAGAACGCTAACTACGAAATAGCTATCGTAATAACGGTCGCCCGACGACAAATTAATGACCATGAACACCATACAGAACAGGGAGTAGCCTGTTAGCCAAATCCGTGCCCAGCGAATATAACGCTTATCATCCAGAATCTGCTCGAAGAACAGGGCGAGTGCTGGTGACAGCATGTACAGTGAAATATCGAATAATTGCAGATAGAGCTTGCCACCCTCTCGATAAAAGGTGAACAGGAACGGAGAATAAGTGACGATCAACACGCCTACCGATAGCACCACGATACATAAAGAAATCCAGAGAAGCAGATTCGGTCGGAATAAAAAGAATGAGCAAAAAGCCAGAACGGTTGCGATCAGGATAAAGGCTCCACCTAGCACGATATCCAGTATATCCTCCCAGATCAGGTCTCCCATCAGTTCCCGATGATCGCCTACGACCACTTTACCGCTAATTCCAACCTTATCCTGACGGCTGTCCATCCATATGTATAGCTCCTTGCCGCTGTCCTTCTGCTGGATCGGAAGCAGTACCTTGTTCAATTCATAGCTGTAAGGACGGTACGATTCATACATAATCATGTTGTCCTTGTAGATCGTAATGTGCTTCCCGTAAATATTCTGAAAATAGATAGCCGGTATCTCGTCATACAACTGGGGTACCTTCAATCGGATCCACGCAGCAGTTACACGTTCAGGCTTGTCCGGCAGAACTTCATCCCCTGTAACCGTCGTCCATGACAGATCCTTGGATAGACCTTCATGAATCGTCCCTCTCTCACCTGGTCCAGCCCATCTCATATCCCAAGTCGGAATAATCTGATCCGTAGAAGCTACTCGGGTAGCTGATGCAGGTATAGCGCCAACTGCAGCGAAGATCACTACGATCCAGATAACCGTTATTGCCTTATAAGCGTATTTCATGCAAGGCACCTCAACAGTTTCATTTTCGATGTAGCCATCCTGTGATTACTTCTATGATGGAAGTTATAATACTCGCTCAACTTGATGTTACATGTAATAATTCTATAGCCGCACCTTGAACACCTGCTTGTAGCATGCACAAACTCATTTGGAGCGAAAGCGGGCCTCCTCATACTGATTCTCAATCATCTCACGCTCCCGCTTCTCAATCTGATCTCTGTATTCCACCCATTGCTTGCTGTCCTCATCCTCATATATCGTCCATATATCACTGAATAGGTAGTCCCGTAGTTCAACAACCTTGCCCGCCAAAATACCATTTGCCCAGTACAGGCCATCAGGGCGGCGGATCACCGTTCGACCATAACCCGGAGTAGACGCCTTCTGTCCGATCCTGATAGACCTCACCATATGTCCGAGTGTCAGCCAGTCCATTGTGTTACCTCCCGTTGTTGGGTCCCTTGCTGAAAAAATCAGCGTCAGAAGTGTCCATTTATCATACAGCAATAAGGCATCGGTTGAATAGCCTTTCACTTCCCTAGGTAATATATACTTCATCACCCTCATGCGCGTTTGACCTTGGCGTAGTTGGGGTAAGGTGCCAATAAGAGGCCATGGGTGGCCATAGGTGACGATGTTTCTTATTCAAGCGAACATGATCATGTTATTTCAGAGGATCAACAAAGATGCACAATCTAATTTATCAAAGGAGATGATTGTCATGCCTAATGATAACCCGAGACTGTACACGGAGCCGTCATTGCAGAACGCAGAGAACAACTGGGATAATCTGACGCAGGGAGAATATGAGACGCTCCAAAATGTACCTGATGCAGATGCACTCAGTCCCAATAGCCCGATTGATCCCTCTGCACCCGAAGAGCTACTTCACGGAATCGACCTGCTGAACGGCTTCGATGGCGAAGAGGATACGCCTCCTGATAACGCTGAAGTGGCGTCTTCACATCCTGAGCGTACATCAGGCTAAGCTTGAAGCTATGCAATGACATAGCAATCACCTGACACAGACTATAATTATGATTCAAGCCTCCGTTAACCGTTTAAAGTGGTGTCAAGATACTTTATTCGCCGAATTCAAGGAGGGTTACATCATGAGTGAACAACATCGCAAGGTCGATATGGAACGTACCGAAGTAAGGAGAACCTCCGATTCCAGCCGGGTAGCCTCCACATTCATCAAATATGCTGCCTATATTATTATCTTTTTTGGATTTCTGTATTTTCTGGTCCGCTACGTCTTTCCGATGCTATAATACGATCCGCATGAACAAGGAGATGAAGCATGATGTATAAGGACCCATTAAGTCAGGCTGATCTGGCCTACGAACGCTATAATAAGCTCTCTCCACCAAGTTCAGAGCCGGACATTCCGGAGAGTGATATGGAATATGTAGGCACCGTCACTGATCACGAGGGATTGGCTTCAATCCCTGGCTTCAAGAAAGCCGAACCTGTACGGTCGGCACTTGCAGACCCGTTTGAGGTTCGTATGCGTGATAGCAGGAGCGCAGATCATCGACCACGAGGCCCGGGGTCTGCATTATCTCAGGAGCGCTCGGATACGTAGCTCGTCACATAGCTCGGATACCCAATGTATTGTATGGAACCTTGGGCAATAGCAAAGCATCCTTATCTCAAGTATACTCAAGGGAACTTTACAGCAGCAGCCCATTAGATGCTTTCTGGGCGAATAGATAGTTCGGAGTGAGCACAGGCTCACAGAGAACAAAAGACAGCCGACCCATTTTCATGAGGCGGCTGTCTTCTTGTGTGTTCTCGGGTATTCTGGCTGCTCTGCTGTGCTTTGGATAGCTCGTCATAATCCTGAAGTATCTTATCGTAATATTGATAACCTCACCGAGCAGAATGAGCTGTCTTGGCTTGCACTCTGGGCTCCATGGCTCTCGCCTTGCTGTATAAGAGAACTGCAGCCACCAGAAGCATGATGCCATTAATGATGAATACCCAGCGAATCGGTAGCAGATATCCGAGTAGCCCTCCCAGTATTGGTCCTGCCATTGTTGCCAGCTGGGATGCCGACTGGTTAAGGCTGAATGCCCGTCCACGAAATTCGCGTTCCGTGACTTGAACGATCATGGCATTAATAGAGGGCAGCACGCCTGCATAGAATAGTCCGTATGCAAAGCGAAGCACACCGAAGCCTACAAAATCCGTTACAAAAAACTGCAATATGTTACCGATTCCCGAGCCGATGAGACCAATGAACAGCACCTTGCCGAACCCGATTCTGGAGCCGATTCTTCCCCAGCGTGGAGCCATGACCACCGTGGCAATTCCAACAGCGGAGAAGACAATGCCAGAGGTTAGCGAGGCGCTATTTCGATCAACACCCATTTCCATGACATATACCGTAATTAGCGGCTCCAGGATCATGACCGAGAATGAGCTGAGAGCAACCATGCCAAGGAGCAGCACAAAGGGCTTGTTGGCAAAGGCCACCTTCAAATCATCCTTGATATGAGAACGGGGGGCAGAGCTATTCAGCTTGTGCTCCTTCGCGCCGATCGTAGCGATCAGTGCCGAGATCAGAACGACCACGGCAGAGAACAGAAAAGCACTTCGATTCCCGTAATAATGACTAACTACTCCGCCAATCAGTGGCCCTATGATGCTGCCCGTGGCACCCGAGGTAGCCATGATACTCAGTGCATAGCCTGTCTTCTCCTCTGGGGTATTTGTCCCGACGAGCGCAATGGCTGCCGGTACAAACCCGGCCAGCAAGCCCTGAAATACCCTTAGTACAAGAAAAGCGTAAGGATCACTCACAAAGTAATTCAATAAATAAAGAACGGCAAGACTGAATCCGGAACGGATGAGCATCGGCTTGCGTCCATATTTATCTGCCAGTGAGCCCCAGAATGGAGAGATCAGCGCACTGGCCAAAAAGGTGATCCCAAAGGCCACTCCAGACCAGATTTCCAGACGATCTGTTACACCAAGCTCCGTGGTCAGATAGATCGGAAGAAAGGGGATCGAGATGGAATAGGCCGTGCTGCAAAAAAACACACCGATCCATAGCACTACCAGATTGCGTTTCCAAGAGAAGTCCATCGTGCACACGTCCTTTCCGTTGCCTCCATTCTACGCCTGTTTCCGAAAATGTCCAGCCTACCTGACATCAATAGCTAATTACAACAGTCCCACGAGCATCGGGTCTATGGAATCCGTCACACCAGCCTCGGTGCATGTCGCTGAAGAAGCTGATATAATAAATAGCTGTAACCAATGGAATACCTGAAGAGTTGGGAGAGGATTGTATGGCTAAAAAGAATAAGAAGCCTTTAGCTGCTCGTCCTTCTGCACCGGATAAGCCTGCTACCTTGAAGGATATGCTAAGCAGTGATGTGCTTGCCCAGTTGAAGGCCGCAGCACAAGCTACTCAGGCCGAACAGGACAAGAAAGCGGAGGAAGAGCGTACACGAGCCGCCGAGGCTCGCAAGGCTGAGCAAGCCCGGTTGGATAATGATTTTGAGTATCTGCTGAACAACAGCAAGATGGACTGGCAAAAGCATAAATGAGCGTCGGCTGACGTACATTTATGGAATGTCGCCTTCTGAGTGAAGCTGTGGTCTTTTTCTTTTCTCGCGCTGATGAAGTGGTTGACGCTGATGACAGCTTATACATTCTAACATCTAAATAAGCCGCAGCCCTCTGGGCTCCGGCTTGGCAACATGCCACTTAGTGCATGTATATGAAAAATGTATATGAAAAGAGTAATCTTGAAAACTATAGCCAATCCTGTATAGCAAGCAACCAATAGCAGACGACGGTCCATACCGGAAGGCTGAACAGCAGCCCCCACGCCAGACCTTTGATTAGTTTCGTATTCATCTCCATATTGTTCTCTTCCCCTTTCCTTGGGATAGCAGCAGTATGGGCATCCAGCAGCAATTCAATACCGCCATACCCAAGTTACCGCACACAATCAGGTTACATATCATGTACAAGGGAGTAGAAACGATGAACTTTATGAATCAAAAGCGTTCCAGACGATACACTATCCTGATCAGCCTTCTTGCTGTACTCATGGTGATTCTTGCGGGCTGCGGCTCGAAGCCTGCTGCGACTCCAGCGCCAACACCAGAGGCAGCTCCGACAGAATCTACCGCAGGCACGGGCGAGGTATCCCATCCGATTGCAACGATCGAGATGGACAGCGGCAAAGTGATTAAGCTTGAGCTCTATCCGGAGGTAGCACCAAATACGGTCAATAACTTTATTAGTCTTGCCAAGCAGGGCTTCTATGACGGGCTGATCTTTCACCGGGTCATCCCAGGCTTCATGATTCAGGGTGGAGACCCTGAAGGAATGGGTACAGGTGGTCCTGGCTACAGTATCAAAGGTGAGTTCAAAACCAATGGCTTTGATAACACTTTGAAGCACACTACAGGCGTGATTTCCATGGCACGCTCACAAAGTCTGGATTCTGCCGGCTCGCAATTCTTCATTATGACAGCCGATGCCAGCCAGCTGGATGGTCAATATGCGGCCTTCGGTAAGGTAACGGAAGGACAAGATGTTGTCGAGGAGATCGTCAATCTTCCCCGCGGTGCAAATGATCGTCCAAATGATCCACCAGTTATGAAGAAGGTAACGATCGACACCTTGGGCAAAGAGTACCCCGAGCCTGTAAAAGTACAATAAGAGAGCGCCCATTCTTCAGGATGAGCATAATCCAAACCTGGATCAGCCTCTCGTGACCATAACCTGATCTATATCTCAGCTTCATATCCTGGGACCAGAGACCGCATGCGATGCATGCGGTCTCTCTGCTTAAGTATAGGAGATCCTGCATCGGAACCCACCTAAGTGATCTTGAGAAACTAACCTCATGTATCATGTATACGTTTTCTTTACCCTAATTATACGCACTTGAGTCACTTTAGGTGCGGATTCCAGTGAGAGATTATCTCCAGCTAGGTACCTGAACATGGGTATCGGCAGGAACAGAATTTGCTTTCCTGTGCTTCTGTAGCCAGAGCTGGGGCGTATCCTGTACTCCGCTCAGGCGCATAACAAAAGCTCCGGCAGGTAGCCCCTCAAGCAGCAGATACAGGCGATTCCCATCCGTCTCTGATGAGCGTATACGCAGTTCCTCCACAACGTAATCAGAGATTTGACGAGGATAATGACCAACACTTAGTGCAGCATTCGTCTCAATGCGCTTGCTGAAGGTAACGACAAGCTCATCAGCCGCCGAACGACTGACCGATAATGGGATCGGGGGCTGCTCATACATATAACCGCCAACATGGTATTCATAGGCAGTCCAAGCATCAAATCCAGCTGCGGGAACATGGGCAGCAAATTGCCGCAGCCAATCTGTCCCGCGTACCATACGAGGAAGCGAGCCAATATCCGCCTGAATACCAATGGGTAGCCTTGGATAGCTGGAACGGATTGGATCAAGGAACTCTCGATACTTTGTAATGTAATCTGCAGGTAATCTGGCCTTCATCCAGTCTGGCCAATGCGTCTGGAGAATGTGCATATCGGGCTTGACCTGACGAATCATGGAGACGGCATCGAGTCCTTGCCATTCCCGCAGTAACGCTGGCCCCCTCCGTCCACTCTGGACAGCAAGCGACCAGGTCGCTATTTGAATATCCGGTCTGGCTTGACGAACACCACCTGCTCCATTAATTACTTCATCAATCATGTGATTCACGGCCTGCACTCTGAGTTCGACCCACTGGCTATATAGCTCAGGGACTTTTTTGTAGTAACTTGATGAACGCTTGTCTCTGAAATCCGGCATCGCAGAGCCGAATTGTGCCTGGAAGACAGCTGCCGCATGTGTCCCGATATCTCCATAGGTCCCACTGGCTAACCCCTCCCACTCGGGAAAATAAGGCTCGGCAATCTCGAACCCGTCGAAAGGTATGCGCTGTACCAAGCGGGCCGCCTCCTGCTTTCGCCACTGCACATATTCTTCTGCGAACGGTGACAGTCGGCAATAGCTATCGTTAGGCTCCTTTACCAGCTCCATCCTCCACTGCTTCCAGCCTTCAGGGAGATGAGCTGTGCTGAACGCCCCATTTCCCAGGATCATCGCCCATACAGCAATTCCGCGTCGCTGGAGAGCTTCTACGATCTTATCGTTGACCTGATCCTCACGGACTACAAAATAATGGACACAGCGATAGCCCGCAGCCTCAAGCTCTACTGCCACGCTGTCAGCCGAGCGATCCTGGTAATACGCAAATAGCGGATCAATCTGAATAGAAGCTCCCGTCATCAGTCTCTGTACCCGTTTATACGGGCCCAACGTACCTGCGCTCATTCCCCCGCCTCCTTCTTCTTCTGCTAGATATGGACTGCATATCTATCGGAATCTGTGTCTGTAACTATACTGTGTCTCTGTGTCTCTGTGTCTCTGTGTCTCTGTTCTTGTATTTGCACATGAACTTCTGTCGATTCATTAACCTTTTATTCACATGGCTTCTATAGCCCCCGCTTTAATTTCATCAGTCTCTGCGGATATCAGAATCGGGTTAAGGGGACACACACACCCTCATTCTAGCTTAGGCTGTCTGTATTCCCGTGCTCCTGTGTTTATTCTATTCTCGACAAGGGTATGGAATACAAGAAAGCACAGCCTGTTAGAGAGGGAGGAAGCATACCTATGACAAATTCACGATTACAGGGAAAAGTGGCCGTAGTCACAGGCGGCGGCTCAGGCATCGGACAAGCCGCGGCAATCAGATTTGCGCAGGAAGGCGCCAGAGTCGTCATGCTGGACCGTACACCAGAGCATGCTGAGAAGACGAAGAACATCATCGAACGCGCAGGTGGTGAAGCGCTTGTCATGAAATGCGATATTTCCAGAACGGATATGATCCAGGACAGCATGGATCAGGCTGCAAGCCAGATGGGCGGGCTCGATATTATCTTTGCCAACGCAGGCATTAACGGTTCCATGGCACCCATTGAGACGATGGACATCGAGGATTGGGATCAGACGATGAACATTAATCTCCGGGGCACCTTTGCAACAGTCAAATATGCCATTCCTCATCTACGAGCACGTGGGGGAGGCAGCATCATTATTACTAGCTCCATTAATGGCAATCGTACCTTCTCCAATATTGGCTTCTCAGCCTATGCTTCTACCAAAGCCGGGCAAGTAGCGTTCATGAAAATGGCTGCTCTGGAGTTGGCCCAGTACAAAATCCGGGTCAACGCCATTTGTCCTGGTGCCATCGAGACAGACATTGACGACAACACTTATCCGTCTGACGATCTGGAAGAGGTACAGATTACAGTCGATTTCCCGGAGGGGGATCATCCCCTTGAAGATGCACCGGGTACCTCTGAGCAGGTGGCTCATCTTGTTTCTTTTCTGGCATCTGACGAGTCCTCTCATGTCACCGGAACCGAGATTTACATCGATGGAGCAGAATCGTTGCTCCGCGGATAACTGCTATGTCAATGTATACTCAGGCATAGCTTGAAGCTACAGCAAGAGGCCGAACATGAAATGAGGCTCCATCCCCTCATACTGTTCAGCCCTCTGCTGTGCTCTTCCTACTGGCGGTGCTTGAAGCTGCCCAGCGTGTTCACGACTGGAGTGTGACATTAATGCCAATCATCGTGACAGCTCCCTTCCTTTCTATGCCACGTACAGTGATTGTACCTGCTATCCAGTCATATCCACGGATTGTCGTCTGCGAGAGTCTCCCTTGCTGCTCTGCCCGCGGCTCCTGCGTAAGAATAATGAGACAGCCAGCCTTGCACACCACAGCGCAACAAACAGGAACATTGCAGCCCATACCGGAGCAGGAATGAACGTACTCGCGGCCAAATTAGACGCATCCCCGGCTTGCCCTGGCGAGGTGACGGCAGCCAACATGAGCATGCTTGGAGCTAGCACCGATTCCTCAAGCGTGATGAACGCGAGCAGCAGATAATACCCTTTGCGCAACCAATCGCCCGCGAAGAACATGATAATGGCATTCAGAAGTATGAAGCCAGCTAGCCACCAAAAGCCATAGCCACCATGCACGTACAGTGCGACCATAACGGCGGCAATCAAGGTCATCACGGCGAACCCCAGCTGTTCAAGCCTTTTGTAAAATAAATAGAAAAGAAGTACAGCAAACAGAGAAGCACCGATATATCCTGCCAATGCTGTAAGAATAGCCGCCCAGTTGGAGGTTAATGTTGAATAGGTCACTCCGCTATGGTCTGCGTTGAGATCAATACGAATGACCTCGCCTGAGGTCAAAAGCGTGACTACAGCATGACCGAATTCATGCACCATTGTATCCAGTGTGCGGAATAGATAAGAAAATGGAATGAACCTTGTTAGCAGCGCGGCCACAAATAGTAATAATATTGTCTTCAGCCAATCTTTCATAAAGTCTCCTTCCTTACATCTATAGTCCTTTACGATATCCGTTGTTGTCCCGTCTCATATTCCTAACCTTCATCCAACAGCTCCAGCAACTGTCCAGAGTCACATTGCTTGTATAATTCGTGTATGCTAACATAAGAATATAAAAAGGACCGGCGGCAACCGGTCCCTGCACAACACCGCTAAAAGAGCGGCCGGCTGTGAGAAAGCGATCAGAAATAGACCCTATCCCTTGGGCGGGCGGTCTATTTCTTTTTGTGTTGATTAAGCGCAATGGATATTGTAACGACAAGCCCGATCAGTGCAATAAGCAATGATCCGAACGCTACCATTAGCATCAATGCGTCTTTGACCTCCACAGGCATCACCTCCCTTCCGGGAGATTAGCCGACCGCCCTATTAGCCTAAGTTGTACAAGCCAAATTATAACATAAATGAGTCCACGGAGCTTCTTCGGCTCACACTACAGCTTTTTATGCCTATTTGTTATATGATGATTAGGATAGCATACTTTATCATGCATTCTTAACACTGCATTCCGTTCAATAAGGAGATATCATATGCCAATTAATCGCAGATTAAATACAGACGCCGATTTCCAGGAAGTTATGGATTTGCGCATCCCGGTCCGCATCTTCGAAGCGGATCAGCTCGTTGGCAGCGGGGGAGTCGTCATTCGCTTTGATGATCAGACTATCGTCGTCCAGCGAAGTGTCAGCGAGGTCGATTACCATTCACGTGACAACTGCGAGTTCTTCGCTCTGAAGGACTAGTCATACCTCATCCGATACACGAGTATAACCACAAAGAGGGACTCACTGCAGCCGTTGCTGCGTGAATCCCTCTTTCTTTGTTAGTAAAGCTACAAGAGCTCCCCCAAGCTGTCCCATGCATGCCTGTTGCTCAGCGACAAGGCCATACTAGGTCATCAAGAACTAGTTAGAGGCCTTCAGCTAATACAGTCACTAAGCCTGTATGGTCCGTGTCTTCATGAGCAGCTTGTTCGTCAAGGCCTTAAGCTCCTCGGAGGAGGAAGATATTTCTTCCATAATGGCTGTCTCCTCGTTCGCAGCCTCATAGATTCGCTGTGCCCCATCATGGAAGGCTGTCGACATTTCCTGGATGCGATTCATATACTCGTACGTCTGCTCGACACGAGTCGCTTGCTGTGCAACGGACGTCTCCATTACCCGCGTAGCATCAATGAACTCTGCAATCATCGCTATGAGCCCTTTCAGGGTCTCCTCGACAGAGTGGCTACGCTTGGATTCCTCCATCACCAACGTATTCTGACGATGAATGAGCGTGACCGTCTCATGAATCTGCCCTTGTATACGGCTGATCATCTCGTTAATCTGCTCTACCGATGCGGAGCTCTGGGAGGCCAGTCCACGAATATGCTCGGCCACCACTGCGAAGCCCCGACCTTCCTCACCCGCACGGGCCGCCTCGATAGACGCATTAAGTGCCAGCAGATTGGTCTGTTCCGCAATTTCCTTGACACTCGCTGTGATCTCTTCAATTTTGGAGGCTTCCTGCTCCAGTCGGGATACGACATCTCTGGATTGCGAATGCGATTTCATAAGTTCGTTCATACCTGCAAGCAAGGACGAGAAGACAGCACGAGTAGCCTCTACCGAGCCCTCCATCTGGGTTGACATGGATAGCATCTGCTCAGACTTGGTATGCATCATCCTGAAATCGCCCAGCATGCGGTCAGCTGTCTCAATGGATTGAGTGGAAGCCTTCTTCTGTTCCTCTACCCCCTCTACAATGACATCTACCTGACCAGACATGGATTCAATCTGTGCAGTAGCTTCAGCGATTGCTGCGCTCAATGTCTCTGCATTATGAGAGGTTGTATTGCTGCTATGTGAGATTTCCTCGAACAAGTCCTTAAGATTATGAACCATATGGCGGAACGAATCGTACAACACTTTAATCTCGTCCTGTTCGCGTCGTTCAGGGATATCTACCACAAGCTTGCCAGAGGAGATTTCCTCTGCTACTCTTGCCAATACAACGATCGGCTTGGTGAGCAGCTTCGAGATGAGCCAGCCCAGAATCCCGCTCCACATCACACCCAACAGCAGAATGATTGAAATGTAGACCCACTCTGCCATGGACGGAGCAATCCAATCTTTGAGAACAAAGATAAAGACGGAACTGGTACCGTAGGTGATTGCAGAAATAATGATGAAGCCTAATACCATTTTAGCGCCCAAAGATAATTTCATGATGCCCCCTTGAATCGTCATTGAATAATTTTACCATTTCATCCATAAAGCTAGCGTGACATATATCACTACCATATAATAGCAGGGGCCTTGAGTACGAGAGTCTAAAGACCTATGAAGATAGAGATATTTTCGTCATATGGGTCTTAGAGCTTGTTAGTAGACGCGATATTCACAGACTTCCCGAAAATTACAGCCTCCACAGGCTCGTCTTGAGGGTATTGGCGTAAAATATGTCATAGGCTTGGGCCGATTGTAGTATTCATCATCCAGACACGACTTCATCTCATCGAGGTCTCTTCCCACTTGTATTTCTACACGCTGAATGTCTTCGCTGGTCGCCTGATAAGTCTCCTGCTCACCTGTCGCCAGATATTCAACACGGAGTTCTATGTCCTGTAGGGGAAGATTATACGTATCTCTTACATAAGAAGCATACAGATAGAGCTGATCTGTGAAATCCTCTTTCTTGCCCGTCTTCCAGTCTACGATAATCATGCGACCGTCATTCCGCCGATACAGCATATCCATCTTCACAAACGTCTTGGTCTCATGCAGCAGCATGGTGTCCCACTTCTCCACCTCTACAATCTGGCTTCCACTCCGCTGCAGCTCAGACCAAGTCTTAGAGGTATATAGATGCTGAATGACCGCCCCAAGGCGCTCCTTAATCACCATGATTCGTTCGCGGAGCTTGTCCTCTTCCTGGTAATACATTTCGGCAAGCATCAATCTGCGCTTGGGCTGCAACAGCCACGCCTCCACATCCTTTGACTCCTGATAGCCTTGATTGAGCATATCCTTCATCGCCTGCTGTAGAAAGGCCGTTCGAGGCACTGGCTTGCCCTGATCAAGCGCCTGCACAGCTGACTGACACATTCGATGCGTAAGATCCCCGAACCACAGATACAGGTTGCTGAGCTGTTTGAGACGATATAATTTCACCTGCTCTGGGGTGGACTGCTCCGGATTCCAGCCATTGTGCGAGCCGTAATAATGATAGTAATACTTGCGAAGGCACTCATTGAACATATTCGCTCTGGATTGGGAATAGGACCAAGGCGGGTACATGACCACAACAACCTCTCCTCTCTCAAAAGTCAGTGTTCATACGACGAAAAAGGCAGCCCAGACAGAAGTTCTCTGTCCGAGCCGCCCTCTATTATACTATAGTACAGCTATACTGTAGTACATCAACGGTTATTTACGCTCCAGAATCATCATGCCATCCTCATCGATCTCCAGGGTAGCTCCCAATGCCTGTGCTCCTTGGCGAATCGGAATGTACATGTCACCATTCTTATCGGTGTAGATTGGTGTTGGCAGAGCAATCGTTTGACCATCAACGATGATCTCCTTCGCTCCATTCTTCAGACTAATGACCGTTCCAGTAATATCATCAGTCATCAGAACTGCCTTGGCATCTGCATCCCATTTCAAATCAGCATCGAAAGTATATGCCAGATCCCGAACCGACACGAGGTTCGTGCCATTGCGGTTAATGACCCCATATTCCTCTTCAGGGTAGAAGTAGCCATACTTCTGGGTGATCTTCATCGTATCCTTCAACAAAGAATAGATGTAGGAATTGCTGTCAAAATTGCGAAGCATGTTGCCTGGAGTTGTTGACGAGCTGTCTTCCAGGGTAATCACACCAGCAGAGGTATCAATTTTGGCTGCCGTTACTGCACCATTCACATTCCAGATTTCATTCTCGCTAACAAGGCTTGCAGATGAGATCGGAACCCCCTGGTTAGCAGGCAGAGCTACGACCAGCTCCGTCCGATCCTTGCGAATGTTCAGGTTGTTGTCAAAGTACAGCTCAGTGCTCAGCTTCGTGTTCGGTCCCAATACCGTCTTGAGTTCAGGTACTTGGGCATACATGAGGGTCACACCTGCGTCATACTGTTGAATCAGTTCATCCAGAACCGTCTTCACCTCAGCATAAGCTGCGTCAATTCCCGCTTGTTTGTCTGTACGGTATTGCAGCAGAGGACCTTCCGTAACCTCTTCGCCCATTGATGCAGTTACGCTGGATGCAACCTCCAGCACTTGACCGATAAGCTCTTTCAGCCCTGTCTCATCCTTGGACAGGCTTTCCAGCATCGGCTTAACGAGCTTAACAGCCTCTTCGGCACTGATCTCAGCCTGCAGCTTGGTCAGTTGCAGCTTCTCACCGTATACCTCTTCGTTCACGGATTGAACGGTGATTTTGGATGGATTCGGAGCGTGCTCAACGAACAGACCAGCCGCATCCTTCACCAGCTCAACGATTTGTTCTTGGAACTCCTTCTGATTCAATCCCAGCTCAGCCAGCATAGGGTCCTGCGTCATAGGTATGTATAGCGGCTTCTTGGCCCCCTCAACTAGCACAGTTACACCTTGCGTATCCACAGCCATCTCAAATGGAAGACGGACATCTTGAACAGCCAGCACCCCTTTGGCAGAAGCTACCTCCTGGGACTGAGCCTTCACTTCATCAAAGGAAAGACTGATGGAATTAATAAGATCAATAATTTCCTTATCCCCGGCCGTGATTCCCGCTGCTGGTTCCAAGTGTAACGAAATTGTCGAGCGAGATTCCGAGCTCTTTACATCAATGCTCCCTAACAGAGCCTTGTTCACATCCAGACCACCTACCGCCTGACACCCCGTCAAGACGATCAATAACAGCACCAACGGAGCTGCAAGCCACTTTTTAATCTTCAATGCGATTTCTCCTCCCTAATGAACATTTTACAATGCCAGTAATAATTTCCCTCCTATTATCTCAATGTTAGCTGCATTTGTAAATCAGCCTTAAAGAGAGTAAACACTTACATACGACAGGGTCCTTAGTCCTAATTAGTACGATTCAGCTTTCACCTTGGAGCATTCGATGAGCGAGCAGCGCCATCTCTAGACAGCGTCGTTTATCCGCCTCCATGTAGCCTTCACCGAGAATTTCCTGGATTTTGGACAAGCGATTGTAGAGGGTCTGCCGATGGATGAATAGCCGATCAGCGGTATCTTGCTTGGAGCCAGAGCAATTGAGGTACATCTCCAGCGTATCCATAAGCTGCATATGGTGCTCCAGATCGTAAGCGATCAACTCGCCGATATGATCCTCTACGAACATTGTCAGAAAAGGGTTGCGTGGAATTGCCTTCAGAAGCTGATAGATCCCAAGCTGTTCATAAAACAATACATTTCGCTTTCCCTTCACGCTTCGGGCGATCTCAATCACCTGATAGGCTTCCTCAAAGCCCTGATTCGCCTCCAGTGCACGAGATCTGCTGCGGCCAAAGCCTGCATGGATTCGAACTCCTTCCAGCTGCTTCTCTGCATAATTGCGCATACCCTGAATCAATTGAGCCAACACTTCGCGAATATGCACAATTGATTTGGGGGTGAGCGCCTCTCTTGTGCACAGCAAGTAGACCTGATTCCCCTTGGCCATAATCTGCCCGTGCAGGTTCAGTTTCTTGAGCAAGGAACGCAACAGCACCAGGAGATCCTGGTGTACGGCCTCTCTACGCACCTGGCTAATGTCCTTGCGCAGATGCTCTACCTCGATCATGCCCGCTGTGAACCAATACTGCCCTTTCGTCAAGAGACGTAATCCCATCCGACTCTGAGCCTGCTCTTCATTAGCAATTCTCCTATGAAGCAGATCCTGAATTAGCTCATTCTGATTGCGAAGGGTTCGTTCCTCCAAGAACTGTGTGCGCAGCACCAGTGTGGCAGCCGCCCTCGACGTATGATCCAGAAGCAGCGACATCGACTCCTTCAGAGTCTCATCCGCTTGAATGAAGATGCCGACAGCCGAGAATACTTGACCGAAGCAGACTACAGGAGAGAATAGGATGGATGTATGCTCATTAAGCCTGAATACGGAGTGCGTCTCCCGATCTGAACCCAAAGCTCCCTCTACCTCCTGTGAATACAGCTGTTCCAGACGTTCAGCAAGCCTTGGATGAATAGAAGGAACAAAACGGTTCGCATCAATAGTGGACATATAGACAACCTGCCGTGACACATATTCCTGAAGCAGACGAAGGATTGCTGTCATATCAGAGCTACGCAGGGTCTCTGTCTGTAGCTTTCGCGAGAAGCTCTCCAGATCTTGCAGTAGCAGGTGGTGACGGTTAATAAGAAGGGAGTGGATATCCTGAGTAATCTCAACAAATCTCACAGGCTGCTCAAATACAATAATCGGTAGCTGATGTGCATTGGCAAGCGACAGAATTTCTTCGGGAATCGTATCAATAGTCGTGCCAAATTCCACGCATAAGCCTGCCGCTCCTTGACGAATCAATTGCTCCATGTACTCGATTCGTTCCTTCTCATCCCGCTTCATCCAAAGACCCGTAGATAATATAAGATCATGCTGGCTTACGAACGGAGATACATGGGTAATCTCCAGTACATGCACCCAACCGACGGTGCGCTGCACGCCCTGGATTCCAGCGACCAGAACTGCTCGCTGGAATACGGGTCTCTTCAGCAGATCTGCGATGGTAAATGTATCTTTCCCGTTCATAATGACCCCCTTATGTGACATTAGTTCACATTACAAGAGGATTTTACGGCATCACACTGGATAATTCAACAAAAAGTAACGCCCACACTGTAAATCCATTGACAGAATGTATAGTGCCAACCGGAACAGAGACTAGTAAACTGACAGTAAATCTAACACTTGCTATGAAGAACGGCCTGAACAACTACGAACGAAGACACCATCGGGATGAAAGGAAATGTACAACCTGCATGCCATTTTATGAATGAGGTGATTGGATTATGATTATTGGCGTTCCCAAAGAAATCAAAAACAATGAAAATCGTGTAGCCCTTACTCCAGCGGGGGCTGCACAGCTGGTGCAGCATGGACATACCGTACTGATCGAGTGTGCAGCTGGTGCGGGCAGTGGCTTCTCTGATCCCGAATATGAGGCAGCAGGAGCCTCCCTCATTCATGACACAGCCGAGGTATGGTCACGTGCTGAAATGATCATGAAGGTGAAGGAGCCTCTGTCAAGCGAATATGAATATTTTCGCCCAGGACTCATTTTATTCACCTATTTGCATCTGGCGGCCGAGCCTGCTCTGGCCAAAGCCCTTACGGATCACAAAGTGACGGCTATCGCCTACGAGACTATAGAGGTGAATGACAGTCTGCCACTGCTGACCCCCATGAGCGAGGTCGCCGGACGCATGTCCGTGCAGATTGGAGCACAGCTGCTGGAGAAGCCTAAGGGCGGCAAAGGCATTCTATTATCCGGTGTTCCAGGTGTGTCGAGAGGAAAGGTAACGATTATTGGCGGCGGGGTCGTGGGTACACATGCTGCCAAGATGGCCATTGGCCTCGGCGCAGATGTTACGATGCTCGATTTGAGTCTGCCTCGTCTCCGTCAGCTGGATGATATCTTTGGTACACACATACGCACACTCGCATCCACGCCTTCCAATATCGCTACTGCCGTAGCAGAGGCTGATCTGTTGATTGGAGCGGTACTGATCCCGGGAGCCAAAGCACCAAGGCTGGTGACTGAAGCGATGGTGAAGACGATGAAGCCTGGCTCTGTCATCGTAGACGTAGCCATTGATCAAGGCGGAATCGTAGAGACAATCGACCATATCACTACTCATGACGCCCCTACGTATGTGAAGTATGGCATCCTCCATTATGCTGTCGCAAATATGCCGGGAGCCGTCCCTCAGACCTCCACATTGGCACTGACCAATGCCACAATGCCCTTCGCCATGCGCATTGCTGATCTGGGCGCCGAGCAAGCCATTCGCAGTAATGCAGCCATTCGCAGTGGGACCAATGCCTTGAATGGCTTTATCACCTATCAGGCTGTAGCCCGGGATCTGGGATATAACTATATGTCCGTAGAGGATGCTTTGGCAACGCAAGCACCAACTGAGCAGGCCACTTCCGTTCGATAGATCACAGCTCCCCAGTAAGATCGCTCCTTCTCTAAATAAAGCATCTAAGAGCTCTTGAGATGGCTAAGCCTGTCCAATTATTAATCGGTTATGGGGCACTAATCTAGAAGTTGACTTGCAATAGTTTAGCGTAGACTTGCATAAATTTTTATAGACTTTTATAGATTTGCAGTTAAATAAAAACAGGCACGGGACAGACTTTTGTGAGCTGTCCTTTTGCCCGTTCTCTTAATAATTCTTGCACTGTCTTCATCACATGTCTTCAAGTAGTAGTAGCTACAGGAGGAAGCCAGCCTTTCACCTTCATTGATAGCAATTTCCGCAGCATCAGAGGGTTGAGATCACTTGATTAAAAAAACACGCTTAATAAAGCGTGTAGGATTCATGCCAAGGCTTCTAAGGCAGCCGGGATCGTCCGCTCTGTCTGACGCAGTACATTTTTGCAGAGCAATTCGAACTGCTCACGCTGCGCTACTGTTGCCTCGCTACGATACTCCTCGAACAAGGCCATGCATAATACTAATTGCTCCGTCTGATTCAGCTCTAGCGAACGCCGGAGGCTGAGCAGATTATAGTTCAAGCCGAGGGTATAGCGTCTGCTGCTAAGCAAATAGATGCCATAATAGTAGCAGAAGCGGGCATATTGAGCTTTTCCCAGACTACCACCCCCTTGTCCTTCACCAGCATGACTACCAAACTCCATATCGACCAGCAGTAGCGCCAACTGCTTATCGATGCAGATCCGATGAGCGATGGCCGTCTGCACCAGCAACAGCAGCCCTTCCATAAGCTCCGCAGGCTTTCCTCCTGCCAGGAATTCAGCATATTCCGTAATCAGCATCACATTCCCGCTACGTAGCTCCAGCATATACAGATGCTTCTGCGCCTGCCGAACCAACTGCTGCGCTTCCTGAAATCCACATTCATCCAACTCTCCAAGCTCGCTGAGCTCCTGGTAAGCCTGAATGCAGCTCCGCGCCTCATCCAGCCTCCCTTGCTGCTCCGCTGCAATTCCACGATAGAACAGACTTTGCCCATAGTAGACGATCAGCGGCTGAAGCTCCTTCTCCTGCAACAACGTTTGTCCAAATTCTTTTCGTTCACGGGGATTGTGCAGCATAGTCCCCGCTAACTGTTCCAGCTCACTTGCTATCGCATAGACGTCAGCCCAGCGATCCGTCATGGCAAATTGCTGACATAACATCAGTAAGGCATCTACAGCATAGCTCTCAGGCAGCTTGGTCCGGTATGGCATGAAGCGAATCGTCTCGTCCGCTGCATTGCCCTGAAGCTTGCAGGCGATGACGAAGAGACGGTAATGACTAGTGGCCAGCCTCTCGGAGTGAGCATAGCGCTCGCTCTCAGCAATGCATTCATAGAGCACTGCCGACGCGCTATACAGCTGCCCCTGATACATCTGCTCTGCCGTCTCGAAAATCCCTGGAATGTAGGACAAATCATCAGCCAGTTGATTCAGCACTCTGTGAATACAGGCTGTCTTGCCAAGCTCTGCGCACCGTAGAAGAAAAGGGCGAATTCTCCGCCAATGCGGTGCGAACTCTACCAGACATTCCTCTACATAGACGTCATACAAGTCACCCTCCATGCGTCCCATACCCTCAGTGATCCGATCCAATTGCCCGACAGATATGGGACGCGGTGAATGTAGACTCAGGATGGAGCTAAGCGTCCCCCGATTAATCCCACTGATCTCGGCGAACTGCTCCAATGTATAGTTCTGTCTTATCAGATGCTGCCTGAGTTCGTCACGAATCGTGGTGGTCTCAGCCATACGAATCACACCTCCAATCGGAATTTGACGAGAGATTTACACCAAATTTTTACAATAATTATATTATATTTCCTTGTTCGACAATCGTCAATCTGCCCCATCACATCGCTCAAGGTCTTGTATCATAATGCTATATCCTCACCGTATGTCGTAAGCAAAGACCCCTTTCCTTCCGCCTTACGATAACGCACGACGGTAAAAAGGGGACCTGTCTGATCATGATCAAGATGCCTCTATTCAATTCCATATCCGTTAACCATCAGGCCAGATACGCTTCCTTCACTTGATGATTGGACAGCAAGCGGGAAGCATCATCCTGCAGTATAATCTCTCCCGTCTGAATGACATATCCACGATGCGCAATCTGAAGCGCATGGTAAGCATTTTGCTCAACCAGCAGGATCGTCATTCCCTCAGCGTTCAGCTCCTGTATAATTTCGAATATTTGATCCACAAGCACAGGAGCAAGCCCCATAGAAGGCTCATCAAGCAGCAATATCTTGGGCCCCATCATTAGCCCGCGGGCAATCGCCAGCATCTGCTGTTCGCCACCACTCATCGTGCCGCCAGCCTGATTGAATCGCTCCTTCAAGCGTGGAAAATAGACAAACGCCTTCTCCATTCTCTCCTTAATCAGCTTCTTATCCTTTACGGAGAAGGCGCCCATCTCCAGATTCTCCTTCACGGTCAGCTTGGGAAAAATTCGTCTCCCCTCCGGTACATGAGCAATCCCTTCCAAAGCGATGCCGTAGGGCGGCTTGGACGTGATGTCGCTACCGCCAAACATCACCTTACCTTTCGTCTGAACCTGCCCACATATGGCCTTGAGTGTCGTAGACTTTCCCGCCCCGTTGGAGCCAATCAGTGTCACGATCTCACCCTGCTCCACCACTAGCGAGATGCCCTTGAGCGCCTGTATACCGCCGTAATAAGCTTCCACCTGCTCCATCTGCAGCAGACTCATACCGTCACCTCTTCCTCTACAGCGCTTTTTCCGAGATAGGCCTCAATCACCTTCGGATGGGAGCGAATATCTGCTGGACCACCCTCGGCAATCTTCTCTCCATGATCCAGTACCAGGATATGCTCGGACAGCTCCATAACCAGCTTCATATCATGCTCAATCAGAATGATAGCTATGCCTAGCTCCTCTTGTATGCGGCGAATGAGCTGCGTTAGCTCCACAGTCTCTCTCGGATTCATCCCGGCTGCCGGTTCATCCAGCAGCAGCACCTTCGGTCTGGCCGCCAACGCTCGTGCGATCTCCAGTCTACGCTGAGCACCGTAGGATAGACTGCTAGCCTCATCGTTATACCACGGGGCTAGCCCCACATATTCAAGCAGACGGTAAGCCTCCTCTTGCGCATACTGCTCCTCATGCCGGACACGGGCAAGATTCAGCAATGTACCGACAATTCCCGTCCTGAGGTGAATATGCATCCCCACCTGAACATTTTCCAGCACCGTCATGGACCCGAACAGACGAATATTCTGAAAAGTACGCGCAATACCTTTGCCCGTAATCCGGTCAGGCTTCACATTCACAATCGACTCCCCATCCAGCACAATATCCCCTTCATCCGGGACATAGATGCCGGTTATCATGTTGAAAAATGTTGTCTTTCCCGCTCCATTTGGGCCGATTACAGCCGATATTGTCGCATCCGGGAACTCAAAGTTCACCCCATTCACCGCCAGCAAGCCACCAAATTGCTTCTTAAGGTTTCTAACTGCCAGTATCGACATACGCTTTCCTCCTTCCTGACCCTGTTATTCAGGTAATGTCGCCTTGCTAGAGACTGGACGTACGTTGGATTCCTGCTTGCCAGGTACAGCCACCTTGCGGTTCTTGGCTGAGATCAAACCATGCGGCCTATAGATGGCCACCAGAATCAAAATAGCTCCAAAAATAAAGCGTTGCATCTTCGCAGGAGATAACGCATTCGGGATTTCTACAATCCCCTTGTTGGAGAGCTGGTTCAGCCAACCCGTGAACTCCGTCAGCACCTGCAGATTCAGAATAGTGACCACCGCCGCACCCAGAATGACACCAGGGACGCTTCCCATCCCCCCCAGTACCACCATGACTAGAATCGTGGTCGATTCAATGAGTGTGAAGCTCGTCGGGTCAATGAAGGTCTGCTTGGCTGCGAACACGACCCCCATCATCCCGGAGAAGGAGGCACCAATCGCAAAGGCCGTAAGTTTCGTACGAATCAGCGGAATTCCCATGGACTGAGCGGCAATCTCGTTCTCACGGACGGCTTTCCAGGCGCGACCGAGGCGTGAATGTTCAAGTCTTCTCACTGCGAAGATGACCACGGCCAGAATCCCTATGACAATGAAATAAAATTGATGCGGGAACGTAAATACATATCCGAACATCACCGGGGGTTGAATAGAGGACAGCCCGAGCGCTCCGTTCGTAATATTCACTGGCTTCTCCATATTATTGAAGATAATGCGGATGATCTCTCCGAAGCCCAAGGTCACGATGGCCAGATAATCTCCTTTTACCCTGAGCACAGGTAGCCCTAGCAATATTCCGAAGATCCCCGCCATGAAGCCACCCAGTAGAATAAAGATCCAGAAGCTTGTGCCATCGAGCGGAAAGAAATCGCCACGGATAAAATTATTAGCCTGCCCCGTAGCGAAAATGCCGTAGGTATAGGCCCCAACTGCAAAGAATGCAACAAAGCCCATGTCCAGCAGCCCGGCGAACCCGACGACAATATTCAGCCCCAAGGCCATGGCAATATAGATTCCGCACTGTGTCGCTACCTCCATGTAGGATTCGTAAGCAGGTCCACCCGAGCTAGCAAACGGAATAATCAAGATCAGCAGCACGCCGGCAATCGCCCATTTCATCCCGTTACTGAAGGTTGTGTAGTACAACATGAGCAATGAGCCCAGCAGCAGCAGGAAGGAGGCAACCGATTTGTCCATGAAATAGACTCCCGAGGCTGCCAGTGCTACAAAGACGATCAGAATTCCAGCCTGGATAGGCCTGCTAGCTTGAATTAAGCTTGTAATCATGCTTTGAATTCGCTTCATACAGTCCACCTACACTTTCTCTTTGACTGCTCTACCGAACAAGCCTTCTGGCTTGAAGATCAGCACGACAATGAGGATCATGAATGCGAACACGTCCTTGTATTCCGCGCCGAAGTTGCCGCTCGTCATCAGACCCAGATTCGAGGAGGCGAACATCTCCAGCACACCAATAACCAGACCACCGAACATCGCTCCCCGAATGTTACCAATACCGCCGAGTACAGCCGCCGTAAATGCCTTCATTCCCAGAATAAAGCCGATATAAGGATCAATCGTGCCATACTGCTGGGCGAACAACACACCTGTCGAACCTCCCAGAGCAGAGCCGATGAAGAAGGTAAGTACGATGACCTTGTTCACATTAATGGACATCAGCGAAGCCGTCTCCCTATCCTGGGCAACCGCCCGCATGGCTACTCCCCACTTGGTATGATTCACGAACAGGTCGAGCCCTGCCATCAGAAGAATGGCCACAATTAGGATAAACACCGTATTCGCCTTGATCGTCGCATCTGAAAATACACTGGAGATCGAGGAAAGTTCCAGATTGAAGCGTTCCGAGAACAGCGTCGGGGTGCTCACCACGAAATTCCCTGTCTTCAGCTCCGCAATAAAACGAATCACATCCTGCAGCACGAAGGATACCCCAAAAGCAGAGATTAACGAGATCAGCTTGGGTGCTTTTCTCAAGGGCCTGTAGGCTACTCGTTCAATACCGACCCCGAGCGCACCGGTAATTAGCATCGCTACTACAATAATAAGAATGTAGAATAGCCATGACGGTATTCCCTGCATCCAGCCAAAGGCTTGGAACATGAACAGCACCGCCGTGCCCACGAATGCGCCTGTCATAAATATTTCGCCATGAGCAAAATTAATCAATTCCAGAATTCCGTACACCATGGTGTATCCCAAGGCAACGACAGCATAGATCGCCCCAAGCGCCAGACCATCAATTAATACCTGTGGCAAAGATTGCAGCATGCTCCCTAACATATTTCTGCTCCTCTCGACAAATGCAGTAACAGCCAAGGGATGACGGCCTCCAATCGGCACGAACCCCTTGGCTGCAAAATGCGATGATTATTTACTGTTCTCAATCTCCGAGATCATCTCACCCGGGTAAGCTGCATCTTTGAACTCGTAGATAAACACCTTCGCATACGCATTGTCACCAATGTCATCAAATGTGATCTTGCCTGCTACACCCTCAAACTCCTTCGTTGCCCGAACCGCTGTGCTGACTGCTTCGCGCGTAGGAAGCTTGCCTCCATTCTCATCAATGCCCTTCTTGATAGCCTCAAGCAACACACTCATGGAGTCATAAGCATATACGGAATATCCCTCTGATTTCTTTTTGAACGTCTGTTCATACTTGTCAGCCCATTGTTTGCCGCTGTCTGAATTCGTAATATCCCCAGCAACCGAGCTGTATAGCGCACCTTTGACTTCCGCACCTGCAACATTAACCATACCCGAGGAATCCAGCGCATCTCCACCCATCAGCGGTGCTGTGATCCCCTTGTCACGCGCTTGCTTGACCAGCAAGCCGCCTTCAGCATACATACCACCAAAGAAAATAAAATCAGGCTTCTGGGCAGCTACGATATTAAGCACGCCGTTAAAGTCTTTCTCACCAACCGTAATTCCTTCATATCCCGAAATGTTAGCCCCAAGACCTTGGGCCGCATCGCGGAACGCCTCCGCAAGCCCTTGTCCGTAAGCCGTCTTATCCTGAACCACGAAGATATTCTTCGCTCCGACCGTATTCACTGCATAATCGGCAGCAGCCGGGCCCTGGAAGTCATCACGGGCTACCACCCGATTCACAACCTTCAGCTTGCGGTCGGTGACGTCCGTTGCTGTACTGGCTGGCGATATCATGGCAATATTGTACTTCTCATATATAACGGAGGAGGGAATCGTCACGCCTGAATTCAGATGGCCGATGACCCCAAGTACAGCTTGATCAGCACCGATCAATTCCGCATTCGCGACCCCCTTCTTGGGATCTCCTTGATCATCATACGGCACTAGCTCCAGCTCATAGCCAAGAGCACTGAATTCTTCCTTGTGATCGTCCAAGGACATCTGCGCTCCAAGCTTGATTGCCTCTCCTTGAACAGAGCTTCCGCCCGACAGCGGAGACTGGGTAGCAATCTTGATAACCTGCTTGCTTTCACTGCTGCTTGCAGGCTCAGATGATGCAGGAGCAGCTTCATTACCACCAGCCCCTCCGCAACCTGCGAGCAACGCCGTAATCAGTGCTAACACGATCCATACCTG
This sequence comes from Paenibacillus massiliensis 2301065 = DSM 16942, assembly GCF_000377505.1. GTDB lineage: Bacteria > Bacillota > Bacilli > Paenibacillales > Paenibacillaceae > Paenibacillus > Paenibacillus massiliensis. The sequence goes on from NZ_KB898189.1 coordinate 91,624, forward strand.
TCCCTTGAACTTCACTGAGATTCCCCCTAATGAGTTTTGCGAAACTTTGTGCTGTTTCACGTTAGTTTATTTAACATTATGTGGTATGAATTATACAATTAGTATACACACATTCCTAGGGGTGGGCAATTACCTTTTTCAAATAATGTTACAAAAAAATAATTATAAGCGCAAAAAATATTAGTTTTCTACCATTTTTCTCTTTATTTATTTACATTTTGAATGTTAAATTGAATTAATATATGCTTTTTAAACTAATTTGCATTAGAAATTTCTTGCAGCAATCAAGCCAATTTCGGGTCAAATAATCTAACATAAATACGTTATGTATCATTTGTTGTCGATTTTTATCCGCATATACCAAAAAAAGATGACCTCTGAACCAATCAGAGATCATCCCTGGTATTCCTTTATAACAAACTCTATTGACGTACTTTCACAGACAACAGACTGCTTTAAGCTGAATTTATCTTGCGAGCAATTGGTCAGCGCTCAAGAAATGCAGTCAGCTCTGGTGTCACATCCTCTGCGAACAGTACGTAGAAATTCTCCGTATTCTGAACTAGCATTCGAAGTACATAGGCTGTCCGCGGATCAGCAGGATCATAATCTCTTCTATGGTCCAGAATATATTGCATCATAGCGTCGTCCCGAGCTTCCATCAAGGAAATGGAATTGGGTTGCTTGACGAGCTCATATGGTGGCAGCCACTGCTGAGACATAGCTTCTGCACTTGCTGGTGTATACTTCACAATCTCAATACTTCGAATGTCCTTAGGCTGAAGAGCAACCTCTTGTGCAAACCCACGCTCCTCCATCCAGGCACTCAGCTTGCTGAAGCTAGGCTTCCACTGCAAAGTAATCCTGTTCTGGTCCACTTCTTGTTTGTCCTGTGACTGCCATAACAAATCAATATTTGCACGGGGCCGGATGCTATCGCTCATCACTTCATAGTCCATCGCTTGGTATTCCTCAGTAAGCACCTGCATCAGTTCATCAATCTCATCCTTACCAGTTACCACAGTATATTTGTTGTAGCTGTCAGGAGATTCAATGGTGACGCGATCCGGCAAAGCCTCCAGCTGCTGCAGACGATACCGCTCCTGCTTATAAGCAGGCATCTCCATAACCGTCTTCAGTTGCTCCCTCAGCTGCTGCTCAGGCACAGTATATGCTCTCAGCATCGTTTTCCCATTCTTCAGATGATAGGAGATCACCACGGGACGGCTTTCTCTACCCGTTATCCGACGTTCGTCAGGACGCGAGGTAACGATCTCACGATGCAGGCTCAGGACAGCAGCCGTATATTCTTCATTTTGTACATATGGAATGTCCTTGTTATCATTACCATCTTGGTTGTATGGATGTAAATATTCCCCGAAAAATACGCCGTCCACCGTAGAAGCTGCTGGTATTCGACTTTCATAGCCAGTCCACGGAGAGACAGGAATATAGAGCAGGAGTCCAATAACAGCTGTATATACGGCAGACTCCACAAGCATCTTGCGACCCCAGATCTGCCACGACTTGCGAAGCATCATCTCGGCAGCGATGTATCCGATCACCGCGCCAAGCACGTATCCGAACAACGTCCATGACAGACTCCCTCGTGATTGCTCACTGAAATAAAATCCCACCACCATCATTGCACACAGGACTACCCCTGCCTTAAATACCGGGTGAAAGTAAGTAAACACGACGGCTTGTGACGCCTTCTCAATATGTCTTCTCTTGTACAGCAGGAATGAGAGTGCGACGAAGATCACACATAATCCAATATATATGAGCAGGTCAATCCAGGTTAATGGCAAATAATAAGCGGAGAATACCGTGACTAGCGGCGATAGCCTTTCACTCTTCATACCCAGCAGACTGACATCTGGATACCCGAAGATGAACTTTCGTAAATATAACTCTATCAACTCCACCCATAGGGCAGGAAGAAGCAATAAAATACTGACTACCACCGTCTGGAATATAGACTGTCCTACGCACATCCCAACGAATATCGTAAAGGCAAGCAGGAACAGTGACACCATACTCGCGGTAATTCCCCAATACCATACATCAGCACTTTCAAAAAGATAAGCTAACTGCTCGTTCCCTGTCATCAAGATCAAAATGCCAGTGGTCAGACATACAGGTACCAGCACAATGAGCCCCCCGCACAACAGCTGATTGGTCAGCATTTGGCTCCGACGTAGCGGGAGACTATGGTAGAGATCGGCAGCGGCCCTGCTCTGCAGGTATCTGGTTATGAACACCCCGGTTATAACAGGAAATACCACCAAAATGAGAGCTTGCAAGGCATCCTGCACGACAAAGAGATTGTCGAGCTGCTCCCTTCCAAGCCTTCCCTCCCAATTCACGGTTAGTATGAGTTGGATCGGCAGTACGAAAATCAGAGCGAGTAGATACAAGATGCTGATCCACCCGTGCTGTCTAAGATTCTGACGAAACATGCCACGATTAAAGAAGGATCGGTTGGATGGCATACCCGGCGTCCCCCATTTCATAGATAAATATTTCCTCCAAGGTTAGCGGAAGCAGGTCCATAACCAAAGGCTGATAGGAAGCGAACACATTCTTAATACGAAGCTGATCGCCACGAATGATGTAGAGCAGTACCGTGCCACGTTGTTCTTTATGTAAGATATCTAGCTGCTGCTCTAATTCATCAAGATGAGCACTTTCCTTGAAGGCGACCTGAATTTTGTGAATATCTCCTCGCAGATCGTCGATCTCCTTATGAAGCAAGAGGCACCCCTTGTGCATAATGCCTACGTGATCGCACATATCCTCAATCTCTCGCAGATTATGGGAAGAGATTACGACAGTCATCTGACGCTCGGCAGCATACTGGAACAGCAGGTTCTTCATATGTCTGCGCATCACCGGGTCAAGACCATCAATGGGCTCATCCAAAATGAGTAGATCCGGGGAACTGCTCAGAGCCAGCCAGAAGGCTGCCTGACGCCGCATTCCCTTAGACATGCGATGTAGCTTGCGACGAGGGTCCAGCTTGAATATGCTACTGAGCTGACTAAACCTCTCCTCACTCCATGACGAATAGATTGATCGGTAGAAATCCGCCATCTGACGCAAATTCGATTGTGGAAAAAAGTACGGGCTGTCGGGAACAAACAGCACCCGCCGCTTCACCTCTGGCTGCTCATAGATCTCGCGCCCTTCCAATGTAATCGTCCCCTCATCGGGCCGGATGATTCCTGCGAGCATCTTCAGCAAAGTCGTCTTGCCAGCTCCATTCGAGCCGAGCAATCCGAAGATAGATCCCTGCTGTACCTGCATGCTCAGGCTGTCGACCGCCTTCTCACTCTCATAGATTTTGCTGACCCCACTAATATCAATCACCGTGCTTCCCCCTTCCGTGCTGAAGCTGAGACGCTTCTGCATATAGCTGCAGCAGGTCCTCTCTCGTCATACCCAAGAATATAGCCTCCTCCATCAAAGTAAGCATATGTCCCCGTAGCTCTTCCAGCTTGACTCCTTGGGGTAGCTCCTCCAACGGAGATACGAAGCTGCCTTTGCCGGGAACGGAATAAATGTAGCCTTCTCGCTCCAGCTCGCGGTAAGCCTTCTGAATCGTATTGGGATTCACCGTCAATTGTGAGGACAAGACGCGTACAGACGGAAGCTGCTCATCCGGTGCCAGAGCACGACTGACTATCAAGGATCGAATTTTATCCATTAGCTGCTCGTAGATGGGCTTCCGGCTGCGAACATCCAATTCAAACATACACTTCCTCCTTTCGGTTAAGGTTCATAATCCCGTTTCATATGCTCCAAGTGTTCTTTATCTCTAATATCTGTACTAACTGTACTATCATATATAATACAGTTAGTACGGTGTGTCAACAAAAAAAATCATGCTCCCCACAAAAAGAGAGACATGATTGTAGAATAAAACGTATTCGTGCCAGGGCATGTACGTACAGGATCTAGGCCAACTCGTGAGTGACAAGCCACTCTGAGCTATCGGCCCTTCTCCCTTGTAATGCTGGAACCATTTAGTTAGCCGCTGTGCTGTGGATATGCATGACCCTTTGCAAGAAATGCTCCAGGAATCTGTCAGCATCCACTTCGAGTGCCACTTCAATCTGCTGACTGGCGGACCCTATGGGTCCGTCTGACTGACTCGTTCTTCCGACAGCCACTGAAGCCCCAGCCTCCACCTGAATGTACATGGATTTCGTGCGAACAAAGCTCGGATCAATGGCCACTCCTACAGCCAACGGATCATGCAGCGCACAGCCAGCAATGCCCGGCTTGAACTTCTGATAGGCGTCGATGTAGAACTCCGTCATCCCTGTCAAGAAACCGGATAGCGCTGTCCCCTGTGCCCGCCATTTCTCTACGAGTCGCTGTGGCAGAAGGGTCTGCATCGTCACATCCAGCCCCACCATCGTCATGTGGAAGCCTGCTTCGATTACGCGAGCAGCTCCTTCTGGATCAGAATAAATATTGGCCTCTGCCGTAGGTGTAACGTTCCCTGGAACCGTCACGGCACCCCCCATAATAATCAGATGGCCGAGCAGCTGCGGCAGCTCCGGGCATCGGTCGAGTGCCAGAGCCAGATTCGTCAGAGGTCCCACAGCAATTACCGTCAATTGCTGTGGATGAAGCTTGGCCTGCTCAATAATGAAGTCGGCTGCATGCTTCTCCTCTGCCTTCCTGATCGGCTCCCCAGCCAGTTGATTGCCAATACCATCTTCCCCATGAATATGCCGGGCATAAGGCTTGAACAGCTCACGGGCATAGGGCTTGGCAGCTCCCGGATACACCGGTGCATCATGTTGCAGCAGCTCCAGCAATATCAAGGAATTACGCGTAGCCTCTTCTTGCGAGATATTCCCGTACGTAGTCGTAATTCCGGCCAATTCGAGCTCCGGCGAGCTTGCAGCATAGGCAATAGCGAGTGAATCGTCAATCCCTGTATCGACATCCAGAATGATTCGTGTAGTCATGCAATAACCTCCATCATGAATCCTAGCAACATGTCGCTGTTCCTAAGTTCGTCACTGTATGGTTACAGTATACACGAGCTTGTCCGATTCGGGCAGAGGATCAGGCCAAGCTGGACCCATGTGCCAAATAAGATGGCAACGCGGTCTCCAGCATCCATGAGGCAAAGTCACCGTTCCATTCCTGATCCGCTTGCTGAAAGAAATGCTCAGCAGCCTGATAATAAGCCTCTGCTACTCCTTGGCGTTCTTCCTTGCCTTGGGTCATTCCCCATTTAAGCTCCAATAAGCTCTCCGTATATAGTGACCAGTGCTTATCCAGCATACGCATATACTGTTCCCGACAGTGCATGAGCATCCTGGAGGCACCATTCCTACGCAGCATGGCTGACCACAGATCTTCCCAGGTCTCGATAAGCTCACTAGTTGTTAAAGGCTCCTCCTGCAGTACCGGATGTCGATCCTCAAGCAGCTCAAGCCCCAAGTTAAATAATTGTAGCTGAAGGCTACTTCGTGGCCCCGAATACCTTCGTATATACCTTTTCATATGTGTATGGAGATGACCTGCAACAGACTTCTTCTCCCACATCTGATCTCTTCGGCTATATATCTTGGAGCGGTGATCGTATAAAGGCTCATCCAGCGCAGCTGCACGTGTTCTCATCTCTTTGGTGCGCCCAAGTCGATGCAGATGGAAGGAGAGCTCCTCCTGCTGCTCCTTGAAGATCTTCTCCGCATGCTCCTTCTCCTTATCGGGCTTAATTGCGAGACAAGTTAATCCCGCTGCCCGAAGACTGTCTGATGACTCAGGCTGGTAGCCGGGTCTGTTCCAAGTCATCTGGGCGGCTGAGCGGTGGTGGCGAACAATCTCCTCTGTGAGTGCACGCTGGCGTAAATGCGAGGAAGGCATAATCTCACATTCAACACCATAGATACTTGCGAGCTCCTCCTCATCGGAAGTCAGTACAGCCGCCGATCCACATACGTGCGTATATTGTCTGTAATAGTGAGCTATCGACATTTCTGCCCGTAACAGATGCTCTCTATCCTCTTTTCCATACCCTTGCCTTTGCATGATCAATGGACTCAGCATATGACGAATCAGCACAGATTCAGCATCATGAATAATCGCATATCGGTGAAAGGTCTGAATGCGCTCCCTGTCCTGTATCGTCAGATGATCGTGCAAATAATCGGCCATGAATTCATGAAAACCACCGAACGTCACATCAGCCAAATACGCCTGCTGCTTACGCTTCACGGTTCCTTGTGGATAATTCATACCTGCCTGCAGTCCAAGCAATTCAAAGATTGGACGCAGCATTTTATAGTCCTGAAAGGCTTCCTCATCACTGACAGCCATGATGTGAGCCCCACAGCCCTGTACAGCTAACCATGTCGATGCCAAAAGAGAGACTAGCAGCCTCTCCTCTGCCGATCTCATTTCGATGAAGTATCCTTCTGTCATGAACCAGGCTGCCGAGAGCTGAACATCATGCACCTCCAGCCCTGTTACCCTGCGAACGGCCTCTTTTGCTGCAGCGAATACCATGTAACGCCATTCATTATCTTGTGCTGACTTCGGCTCCTGCTGTGCTGAACGGATGATCCTGCCGAGATCTTCATCCTTCATGAACTTGTATCTTCGATAGATTTGCATAATCTCTGTACAATGCTCTTCCACAGTCTTCCCCGACAACAACGCCAAGCTGTATGAACTTTTACTCATATTAGCCCTGTCCGTCCTTTTATATAATATTGTAATGCCGTCCCCATTCTCGAATTGAGCTCAGTGAACACCTGACTGTCTGAGTAACTTGTGGCACTCATTCTAACAGGACGCACTGAACGGATTCTGAACAGGCCAGGATGAGTGGCTTCTAACAAAGGATCATATTGATCAGTTATATAAAAAAGCAAAGCACCCGTTCCCCCATCGTTGGGAAATAGTGCTCTGCTTAATAGACCTTCAGTAATATACCTGCTATTTAATTCTCCAACTGACCAGAGACCAGGCGACTGTAGAAGCCCTTTTCGGCCAGAAGTTCCTTATGGGTCCCCTGCTCAATCAATCTTCCGTCCTTCAACACCAGGATACGGTCGGCTCTGCGGATGGTATTCAGCCGATGGGCTATTACAAAGCTGGTCCGTCCCTGCATGAGACGGTGAAGCCCTTCCTGAATCTTGATCTCAGTAACCGTATCTATGCTGCTGGTCGCCTCATCCAGTACGAGAATGGCAGGATCAGCCAGCATGGCACGGGCAATAGCCAGCAGTTGCTTCTGCCCCTGACTAATTCCGCTTCCATCTGCCCGTAGCAGTCTATCATAGCCCTGCGGCAAGCGGGAAATGAAGGAATGGGCATTCGCAAGCCTAGCAGCCTCTTCCACCTCCCGATCCGTCGCATCCAGCCTTCCATACCGGATATTTTCGCGGATGGTTCCCTCGAATAGGAAGGAATCCTGCAGTACGAAGGCCATGTGAGACCTCAGACTTTCGCGGGTGATCGTGCCCAGGTCGCGCCCGTCGAGCGTAATCGTCCCAGCGTCAGGATTATAGAAGCGGGATAACAACTGAATCAAGGTTGTCTTGCCAGCCCCGGTAGGACCGACCAGTGCAATCATTTCCCCAGGCCGAGCCTCAAAAGTAATGTCTTCTAGCGTTACACCACTATCCTTGTCGTAGGAGAACCTGACCTCCTGAAAACGAACAGCCCCCTGTACACTGGAGATTACTGTAGAGGCTCCTTCATCACCAGCCTCCTCGTCCTCATCCAGCACCTCGAATACACGCTCTGCTCCAGCCAGAGCAGACAGGAGCGTATTCCATTGATTCGCCAGATCATTCAACGGTCGTGTGAATTGGCGAGCATACTCGGCGAAGACGATCATGATGCCTACCGTCACAGCTCCGTGGATAGCCAGAATCCCGCCGATCCCTGCTACAATGGCAAAGCTGAGATTGTTCAGTCCGTTCATCAGCTTCGGAATGAAGCCGGAAATCGTCTGCGCCCAGAAGCCAGATAACTGGATGCGGTCATTGCGCTCTCCGAACTCACGTATGACCCGCTGCTCCTGAGAGAAGGCCTTGATTAGCCGTTGTCCTGACAATGTCTCCTCTATGTAGCCGTTCAGATCGCCCAGATTGCGCTGGCGTTGCTTGAACAAGGGACCTGTCCTGCGTGTAATCCAGCGCATCCCCATATACATCAAAGGCACAACAATAAAGGTGAGCAGTGTCAGCAACGGACTCAGCCAGAGCATGACGCCAAGCGTACCGAGGAGGGTAAGCACACTTGAGAATATCTGGATAGCCGAGCTGTTCAGCGTCGAGCTAACATTCTCGATGTCATTGGTCAGACGGCTCATAATCTCTCCCTGCTGGCGCTTGCCAAAATAGGCGACTGGCAGTCTATGCAGATGAGAGAACAGGTCACACCGGAGACGATACACCGTATCCTGGGCAATTCCGATCATCCAGATGCTCTGCAGCCAGCCTGTAATCGAGACAAGAGCATAGACAAGGGCCAGCGCACAGAGGTAATACCCCCAGCTCCAGCTACCTGCACCTTGCAGATAGTCATCCACAGCCACCCCAACCATATAAGGTCCTAGTAATGCGAGGCCTGAGCTAAGCACCACCATGAAGAGCACCCAGAACAGCTTTAATTTGCGCGACGCAAGGTAGGTCCACAATCTCCGCAACGTAGCAGACCAGTCCTTGACCTTGGCAGGTCTGCCTCTTCGGCCAGAGCCTGCTGCCTGTCCTGCGCCCGGCTCTATGACAGGTCGTGGATGGCGGAAAGGTTCAACGAATGCCTTGAACATGCTGCCCCTCCTCCTCATGCTGTGAATCATAAATGGTACGGTATAAGGATGAGCGCTCCATCAGCTCCTGATGGCTCCCCTTCTCCATTAGCCGTCCTTCGTCCAATAGCAAAATCAGATCTGCCGAGGCCGTTGAACTGACCTTCTGCGTAATGAGAATCGTAGTGCACGCCAGTTCTTTTAGCTCCTGCAACAGAGCATTCTCGGTCTGCACATCCAGCGCACTTGTGCTGTCGTCCAGAATAAGAATGGCTGGCTTGCGAACTAGCGCACGGGCAATGGACAGCCGCTGCTTCTGGCCGCCAGACAGATTCACACCCTTTTGGCCGATCATCGTATCATAGCCTTGGGGCAGACGTTCAATCGTCTCGTGAATCTGTGCTTGGCGGGCTGCAAGCTCAATCTCCGCGGCTGTTGCCGCTGGATTCCCCCAAGCAATATTGTCACGCACACTGCCCGAGAATAACAGCACCTCCTGCGGTACATATCCAATAGAGCCTCTTACCCGGTGCACATCCAGCTCACGCGCCGGATGTCCATCGATACGCACCACGCCCGAATTCTCCTCGTATAAGCGGGGAATGAGCTGCACCAGCGACGTCTTGCCTGAGCCCGTAGCCCCCATGATGGCGATCCGTTGCCCTGCCCTCGCTTGGAACGATATATTTAGCAGGACAGGCAGGTCGCTTCCGGGGTAGCTGAAGCTTACTTCTTCGAAGGCAATGTCTCCCACAATCGGCGCTGACGCAGGCCCTATCTCAGACCTCGACCGTTCCGTAGTACCATTAGCTTCGGAGATTGGAGTATCACCGTTCGAAGGGCTCGCTACTGATGCATGGCTCTGTGGGACAAGACTCCTTGGAGCATACGAGCTCTCTAGAGCTTGCGAGTTTGATAGTGCTTGCGAGTTCGATAGTGCTTGCGAGTTCGATAGAGCGTGTGAGTTCGATAGAGAGTGCGAGCTCTCTGGAGCAAGATCCTCGGCGTAGAGCACCTCACCAATCCGCTGTGCGGAGGCCCCGGCCCTGGAATACGTCGATACAATCCACGACAAGGCCGACAAGGCTCCAATGGTCCGCAGCATATAGTTAATGACCGCAACGACTTCACCTATCGTAGCATCTCCGGTAGCAATATCCGCTTTTCCCAGCCACAGCACACCGATAATGCCCAGATTCATTAGGAACAGCACAAAGGGCATTGTCGTCTCCGTGAACCGCAAGGCAGACATCGTCCCCTGCATCAGATTCCGATTATGCTCTGCGAAGCGGCCCATTTCGTGCTTCATGCGAACAAATACGCGAATCAGACGAATCCCGCTGAGATTCTCCTGGATGACCCCATTTACCTTATCCAGTCTGCGTTGCACACTTCGATACAGCAGTGCTGCCCGCTTCATGACGATGGTCAGGATTACGATCAGGATGGGAACCATCACCGTTAGCAGCAGCCCCAGTTTGAAGTGGACCAATAATGACATGATGACACTCCCAATGACGATTAACGGCACCCGTGACATGAAACGCAGACTCATAAAGATCGTCTCCTGCAGCTGCGTGACATCACCTGTGAGACGCGTAATGAGCGAGGACACGGCAAAGCGGCTAAACGCTGCGTAGGACAGTGACTCCAGCTTGCGGTATAGGCGATCACGCAGATCGTAGCCGACTCCCTGACTGGCATGTGATGCGTAGAAGGAGCCAAATACACCCCCTGCGAAGGCCAATAGTGCTCCACCAGTCAGGATGCCACCCCACATCCATACGACCTGCGCATTCTGCTGACGTATTCCTTCATCAATGATTTTGGAGATGATCCAGGGCTGCAACAGCTCTACAACTAGTTCGATCAGCATCATACTCAGTGCCACACAAGAAGCAATCCGGTATTTTTTCAAGAAAGTAAATATGAGTGCCATAGTCAGTCATTCCTCCGAAACCGGAATTTTCCGTCCTCTGTCGGACCTGTTATTCATACTGTGAATTGCAAAATATGTATACTTTAATATACCCCATATTTTTATGATTTTCTGCATTTGCCAGTAGCTTCGTCCGAAATTGCAAAAAAACTTCCGGCAGATCATGGCACAAGGCCATATCTACCGGAAGATATTAACGAATCATGAAGCGATCAGGGTCGGGTCACATGAATACGTTCCCGATCTAGTTCGAACCCAAGAACATATTCGTGTATCGAAGCAAGCCATGCTCAGCACGCACGGAGATATCCTGCGGCTTCTTACTTTTCTCCAGCAATCGGATCATCTGCTGCACATGCTCCTCAGCCTTGCCAAGCTCCCCTCGATCCAGCTGTCGCTGTGCCTGGGTCAGACGCTGCTCCAGCTTACGGGACACCTTCTCATCTACTTCACCATCAGCCTTGAATTGCTTCAACGCCTCCCCCATTCCATGCAGTGCTCCCGGAGCCCGCAGCTGTGGAAGCGGCACCTCAGACCACTCCGTATCTGAAGCAAAATAGAAGCTTGGATAGGATGGCTGATTATAGCCCGAATTCTGCCATGCAATTCCTGTTCGGTATTGCGCATCATGCATGAGTGTATACAGCTTTCGATCCGTTAACTCGGTGCTCATATAAATACGGATGGCCGAGCTATCGGCTGTGCGCACAAGCAGCTCCTCTCGCCAATCACCGAAGATGTCAGCTACAAGAGAGGGCGTACCCTTCGTGTGATTATTGGTGCGTGTTCCTGTTGCTGTCAGCAACGTTCCCCGTTGCCAGTCCTCGATAGTTGGTGTGTTCTCCAGGGAGCCATTCACAATCTGTGTCGTCATGTTAGCGGCCCACTTGATATTCATGTTCGTACCCGGAATAGAAGTACTAATCTGCTGCCCATCGGCGGTACGAAGCTGGACAGCCCAGGTCTCCAGACCACGATGCGAAGGATCTACATCCCCGACCATGCCACGTCCAGTATCCCTGCCTGTATATCCTCCGTAGATGACTTCACCGGTCCGGGCATCCCGCAGGGAATAGCCATACGGAGCATAGGAGCCCCCCTCATGCACCATGAAGATCTCCAGCCCCGGACGATCCGGATCTATGTCAGCGACATGCAACGCATCTCCATGTCCGAGCCGTGCTGTCGTCCCTGGCGTGGCGCTCTCTGGAGGCATGACATCCATGGAGCTATAGAGCAGGGAGCCATCATGATCAATCGTAGCCGAGCCATAAATAATCTCATGCTTGCCATCACCATCTACATCCGCCACGCTGAGAGAATGGGCGCCTTGGGTCGTCAGTGTTCCGAACTCAGGGTCCGTGCCATTAACACCATGCGGTCCGTCATTGAAAGGATTGCTCATCGGTGTCCAGCCGCTATCCACCAGCCAATCCTCCTTCAGACGCTCACCATCCCAACGGTACGCTACCAGCGTCGAACGTGTGTAATAGCCGCGTGCGAAGACAGCCGATGGATGCTCGCCATCCAGATAGGCCACTCCTGCCAGAAAACGGTCTACCCGGTTACCCGGTTCGATACGGCTCATGGCATAATCTCCCCACATTAGACCATCATCATGACGTCCTACCTTGAACGGAATCGTCTGTAGCTCCTTGCCTGTAAGTCCTTCGAATACACTCAGATATTCTGGTCCCTCCAGGATGAAGCCCTCGAAGCTTCGCAATTCATTGCGAGTACTCCGGGAAGGAGCGTATTCATCTATGAAATAGTCAGCCAGGCTCTCAGCGTCTGCACGAGAGAGTGGATAGTTGTATCGAGGCTCGATTCCGAAGCTCTCCTCCAGAGTTGCTGGCCAGTTCCCGTTAAGGACCTCCTCATGACGATGCCAGTTCATGAACATGTTCACGACATGCTCATAGTAATCCTCCGCACTCATGCGGTAGTCATCCTTATGACTATAGCCTGCTTTGAGATCTGCTTTGGGCATCGTGATATAACGCGCCTTGCCTGCACGACCTTGCGCATCATAAGGAATGACCTGCGTGCCCGGGGCCGTCTTGAACATTAGCTCTGCCTTCCCGTCCCCGTCAAAATCATAGACCATGAATTGTGTATAATGGGCGCCTGAACGAATATTCTTCCCCAGATCAATACGGTACAGCAGGGTGCCATCCAAGCGATAGGCATCAATGTAAGTATTCCCCGTGTAGCCCTTCTGGGACACATCCTTGGCATTGGATGGATCCCATTTCACGAACAATTCGTATTCTCCATCACCGTCCACGTCTCCCACACTCATATCATTAGCCGAGTAAGTATAGGATTCTCCTGCTGGCGTAACGCCATCGGCCGGCTTCTTCAGTGGCAGGTCCATGTACTCGCCATCCCAAGGCTGTACTACAGGACTTCTCTCCAGCTCTAGGCCATACACATCCTCTGTAGTGCCCGTTGGATCAGCTTCCGCTCCATATACGACAGCAGATACGGAATATTGAGACTCCGGTGTTCCCTCACGGTCCAGATAATTAGTGCTGTCCGTGACATAAGCAATCCGCTCACCGTTCCGGTATACATAGAAGCCCGGTCCGCTAAGACCAGATGCTGTATGGCCCGTAGCTTCATCCGCGAGCAGACGCCAGCTTAAGAATGCTCCGTCCGGCGTTGTGGCCGCGACTAGTCCACGGTTCAGATATTCCATCTGCTTCATCCTTGTCTCCCCAGCCCCCTCGGTGCTGGCTGCTGCCGGTTGCCCCCCGGCTCCCACACCAGTCACAATCATGATTGCGCTTACAGCAATGATCGCTATTTTTTGCGCAGCTCCTTTTGTTCGCTTCTTCATGTACAGTCTCCTTCCAAGTGTAGTCATGGTCCAAGGTACATTCATTCTGAACAATCGTTAAATGTTTGCGCTTACAAAAATAGATGCTGCCAATCTGCTGGTGCGCGCCTCCCTACCACGCCATACTGAATTACCATTTATTATTATAATTTCTGTCCTCTATCCACAGTGTTCAAAAATCCGTACCATTTCTTCAATGATTCGACCTTTGAGGTGTTATGCTGAGAAGCTAGTTCATAAAGCTCCTGCATCCATCGTTATAAGACGAAAGCGAACAATCTATAATTGGATTGGATGAGTGGATCGAATCGGTGATACTAGCTACTAAGGAAGCAAGTGAATATGCGGATCAACTAAGACCCCCGAGCATAGAGGTGGCCAAAAAAGAAGAGCTGACTAGATCATCCTAGCCAGCCAAGTTATGACTCTATTATTGAAGAATGAAAGAGAGCATACAGCGGTCTCTCTTCCCATTTCACACTTCTCTGTTGCCCTCCTTTTTCTTAATTTTACGCGTTCAACCTGAATAGATTCTATTTGCTGCCATTATCCAGCTTGTCCAGACGCTCCTGTGCATTCGGCGACAGGAATATATTGAGAAGCCCCATGATATTGTTAGTCTCTGCTCTTGCCTCTTGGTAGGCTGCTGCGAATGCTTCAGGCTGTGCTGCCGGATCTTGAATTGCGGCCAGCTTCGCCCAGGCAGGCTTGGTTAGCGTGTCATACTTCGTGAACATAATCGTGTCCGAGGAGGTTATCCCGCTAGGCAGCCACGAATCCAAAGAAGAAGCTTCCTGGAAGAATCGAAGCGAATTACGCGCCGACTCACTGGTGAAGTCGTTGGTCCGCTGAGCCTCCTCCAGGATCAGCAATCCTTCTCTCGACAAAAATAGTACCTTCACCAGCGCTCTCTCCGTATTAGAGGCCTCGTTCCATGTCTTATAGGTCTCCTCTGGTGCAAGCCCTGTTGTGAAGAATGTGTACGCATCCTGAATATATTGCTCTGAATTCGGATGGATGGCCTCCTCTGTCTCTACATTGACTACTGAATCCCCGAAATTGGCTACAGTGATGTTGCCCGTATCCTGCACCTTCACTCGACGGATGGGATGCTCCTTAATGCGAATGAAGCCATGCTCATCCACATACGAGCCCAGCTCCTCCTGCGAGGTCTCTAATCCGAGATGTCCAGCGGGACTGGCCGTCCCTGAGTCTGTAGCTGTGTCTTCAGCTGCTTGCGTTCCAGTCGTCTCACTTGCCCCGTCTTCTGTCTTCGTATCATTAGTAGCCGGCTGACCTGTCTCCTGCCCGACCTGGATATCACTGTCGATATTCGGACTGTCGAGCGTCTGTCCATCACCACTACCTTTACCACTACCGCATGCATTCAGCAGAACGATGATTAATCCGATCATGAGCAGCTTCAAGCTGACACTGCCTCTGAATCTGTCCATTAGGCTTGATTGGTGTACTGTGCTGTGATCCTGATGTCCTGTCTTCAAAACAAATACCCACTCCTCTATGTCTTCTTATGTAGTCTCTTACAAATAATGCACTTATTGCATCATAGTACAATGCGGCGACAAATCATATCAGCTTGTGGTAGCCTTTTTTTAAGAACTTTGTACCAATTCCCCTTATTAGCTGAAGTCATCTATTCGTACTCAGTCTCTGGTTCATTTCATATTTATGCAATTGCGAAATAGTAGAAATTCAAAACGCCCTGGAGACTATTCACAGCCCTCCAAGGCGTACAGTTGTAGCTTAGCGATTATTGAATAATCCTATAGCAGTACCTTGAGCGAATCTAATTTCGCATCGAAAAAGGCTCCCCGCTTGCAGCGACTCTACACTCACACTTGATCTCGATACTGGTTAAGGTGCCGGTCAAGTCACTAGTCTAGTCCTGGAACCAGCGCTTATAGAGCACCTGCGTGCCCTTCTCCTCATAGCCCAGAGCAGCCAACTCGCGATAGAGAGATTCTGCCAGAGCCAGGCCCGGTGTCTCCAGCTTCATCTCTTTGGCAGCCTCAAGGGCGATCCCCATATCCTTGATAAAATGCTTCACATAAAAGCCCGGCTCAAAATCACCCGCGATCATCCGCGGGCCGAGATTGCTTAACGACCAGCTACCCGCAGCCCCGGATTCGATGCTTTTCAGTACCTGCGCCGGGTCCAGACCAGCAGTACGTGCATAAGCCAGCGCTTCACACACACCAATCATTCCCGCTGCGATGGCAATCTGATTGCACATCTTCGTGTGCTGTCCTGCTCCTGGCTTACCTTGTAGCACCACATTGGCTCCCATAAGCTCCAAGATCGGCAGCACGGCTGCGAAGTCATCCTCCGCACCACCGCACATGATGGACAGTCTCGCGTCCCGTGCTCCAATATCTCCACCGGATACGGGAGCATCCAGTGCATACAATCCCCTCGCTGCTGCAGCTTCATGAATCCGCGCAGCCAGAAGTGGACTGGAGGTCGTCATGTCAATGAGATAAGCACCTTTCTTGGCATGCTGGACCAGCCCCTCTGTCCCCAGATATACCTCTTCCACATCCTTGGGATAGCCAATCATCGTGATGATCACGTCACAGATCTCCGCAAGATGTGCAGGCGATTCCTGCCACACAGCACCCAGCTCAATCAGCTCCTGCGCCTTTGCAGCTGTCCTTGTGTACACATGCAGCTCATATCCGGCCCGCCTGATATGCCCAGCCATGCTTTTCCCCATGACACCAATACCAATAAAACCAACAACCGTCTTTCCTGGCTCCAATCCCATATCCCTACCCCTTCCTGTGCCTTCATCATCCCACATCATGTTCTTTTGTGAAAGCAGAGCTGTCCTGATGCTATTATAGCTTACAAAAAATACATACTAAAAGTCTGTTTCTAGGACATTATTCCTGATTTTGAAAAAAAGTATGATTAATTTGGTGTGCAAACAATACATTCCATGTTAGGAATTAAGACTCCTGCATATTTCGCCAATATTGGTTATGATTAGGTGTATTGAGTATTTGCATAACCATTATGCAGTACTGAATAAAGAGGGTTCTGTGTTTTCTTTTATTGCTATTACCATGAAGGCAGTCTGGAATAAAGAAGTGTTACACGACACAAGCAGAATCCCTAACTACATTAGGGGGTATAATTGTGAAGAAATGGACATCAATTGCAGTGGGGTTGCTCGCGGCGATCAGCATCACCGCATGTGGTAGCAACAGCGCTGCTCCACAAGAGGCGGCTCCGGCCGCAGGTACAGGTACAGCTACTCAAGCAGAGGCATTGCCAACAGCTCAGGAATTGATCGAGAAGGTTGCTAGTGAGGGAGCCAATCTGAAGAGCTTCCACATGCAAAGCAGCATCAACCAAGACATGAAGATCACAGCTGGTGAGAATACACAGGATCAGAAGCTCAATATGACTATTGACATGGATTATGTAGGTGAGCCACTTGGCGTCTATTCGGAGATTGTTACCGAAATGCCTGGTGTTGCCGAGAAAACAACCATGAAGCAGTACATTACCGAAAAAGCTGCCTACATGGAAAATGCCGGAACGTGGATGAAGCTGCCTGATGCGACCATTACAAAACTGGTTGAACAGATGAAAGCACAAGGGAATCCTGAGGAGCAGCTGAAGCAGCTCAGCTCGATCCTTGACGAAGTTAACGTCTCCGAGAAGGATGGACAATACTTCATGGAAGCCAAGATTTCTGGCGATAACGTAAAAGCCTTGGCCGAGAAATTTCTGAGTCAAAGTGGTGCTGCCGACGAACAGCTATCGGCGATGCTGCAGCAAATGAACCTGAAGAGTATGGAGATCAGCTATCTGATTGATAAAAAGACCTATTTCCCACTTAGCTCCACTGTCAAAATGCAGATGGACATGAGCATGGATGGGCAATCACTTGATATGAGCATGGCCATGGACGCTACCTTCTCCAAGCTTAACGAGGTGGAAGCTATTTCGATCCCGCAAGAGGTTATCGACAGCGCACAATAAGATCAACACGAACAAAACCTCCTGTACCTTAGTCAAGGTGCAGGAGGTTTTGTTGTATGGATTTCATGCTACAAGTGCAAATTAGATTATCATGAACAAACCTCCTGCACCTTACTAGTCGTTATATACGAAGCAATTCAACAACAAACGATAATGAAGCGTGCAGAAGCGTGCTGGAGAAGCGTAGCTAAAAGCTTTCTGAAAGAATGCTTCTTAAGAAGCATAAGTTTAACGAAGAGTAAATAAGCACTACAGGCGTGGCGTATCGACTACCATGAGAATGAACATGATCATTAGATAATTGACGGAGAACATGAAATTCACCTTGGCCCAGCGCTCATTCTCCTGAACGCGAAGTCCGCTGATGGTATGCACCAGCCATGCCACGCCGCCAATGACCGACACCACCAAGAAAATATATCCGGTATAGCCATATACGAAAAGTAAAATGCCAGCAGGTATTAGCAGAAGTACATAGGGAATCATTTGCAGCTTCGTACGACGGACGCCCTTTACGACAGGCAGAAGTGGAAAGCCAGCTACCCGATATTCCTCAACCCGACGAATGCCAAGGGACCAGAAGTGCGCGGGCTGCCACAGAAACAAAAAGATGAACAGGAGCCATGCACCCAGATCAACCTCTCCACGAACAGCACAATAGCCCATCACCGGAGGCATGGAGCCAGCAATTCCACCAATAGAGGTGCTCCAGGTGGAGCTGCGCTTCAGCCACATTGTATACACTACCACATAAACGAACCAGGCAAGCAGTCCCAGCAAGCCTGTGACGGGATTCACGAGTAAGAACAAAATTCCGATCCCGATGACCCCGAGCACAATACTATATCCGAAGACAAATGGTAAGGAAAGTCGATCAATGGGCTCAGCACGCTCCCGCGTTCGTTCCATTCGCTGATCCAGCTCATAGTCCCAATAATTGTTCATTACGCAGGCCGAAGCAATCGTTAGGGTAGTACCGATCAGCATCCAGAGCATAATGCCCCAATCCAGCGACCAGCGTGAAGCAATCCAGAAGCCGGCCAAGGAGGCAAATACATTTAACTGCAGCAGCCTAGGCTTGGTTAGACTTATCATGTCCTTTATCACTTTGTAAAAATCCTCCTGATGACAATTAGTCCTGCAACGCAAAATATCATTGTACCAGAACTTTGACGAGCCTCCTACCCCCTATAGATAATGTACCCTAATTCATCGCATTCACCACTGCCAATGACAGGAGAAATACCAAGAGCCGATTACAGTTATTCTGCAATCGGCTTACTCAGCATTCACATTTATGTTGTCCATGACGAGCAATGATTTCTTTCAATCTATACCAGTACTTCCTTAAGTGCAGATTCTACAAGCTCCTGATACTGCTGAATGTGATTCTTCGAGGCATGTATTCTATATTGCTCGAACAGCCCGACGCTTTTCTTGAAGTCATTTCCACTATTATGCTGAATGGCCGAGGAGAGCAGCTCTAGGACATGCTCCACCACTTGTCCAAACCGATGACGCGAAGCATTATATTTAATAAGCTCTAATAGGTACATATGATAATCCGATAAATGCTTAAGCATTTGGGCAGGATTCATTAGCGAAATAGATTGTGCCAGAAGAGGCAGCAGGTCGTCAATGAGCAGATGGTGTAGGTTAGCTATGCGGATTAGGGTGACGAGACCAGGGAGGATGTCTGGCTTGTGCTCAAGCAAAACTTGTGTATATTCATAAAGCTTATCAATACGACCAGACAGAAGGTCAAGCTCCAGCAGCTGTAATCTCGCTATAGATCGAAAACGCTTTCTTATATGGCACTCCGATTCCTTCGGATCATCGAACCAATCGAGGTGGGAAAAGGCACTTATACAATCTCTCGCCAATCCATACTCGCCCATCCTCTTGTATGCAACCCCCTTCATCATATGGCTGTAGCCATAGTAATGTACCAGGGGCTGTTTCATCTGCAATCTCTTGGGATGTACACCATCCTTTCGGAAGCGCTGCTGCAGCTGGTATGCCTTACCCGCCACAGATGCAAGATGATCCGCATGCATAATCATCGTGCTCCAATCCTCGAAAGAAAGTGCTAATTCAATCATGTTTACCAGGGTGTCCAGATTCGTGCTGTTCGACAATACCTTGTCTTCCAACGAATTCTCCTCCCTCAAACAAATTCATATGAAAGGATTATAGAATATTATCTACCCTCGGTCAATTTGACATCACGTGCTAAGGTATACGTTTGGAATGATAAAAAATCGGTTAATGAGAACATAACTTTTCTATATATCTCAGGAGGTTATATTTTATGAAATGGTTCGCTCGTCTTATGCTCGTAGCTGATCTACTTCTCGTAGCTGCATGCTCCAATTCAGGTACAGAACCCGCACAGGAGGACACAGGAAGTGGACAGGAGGTCGTAACTGAGCCCGATGGCCAGACTCCCGATAATGAGGCAACACCAGAGCCAGGCACTCCTGACGGAACTGAGGATACGAACACCGGACAAGCTGCGATCTTAACGCTGGACCAGGTCCAACAAGCCATCCAGGCTCAAGGGCTGGAGCTTACTGCTGCTTCGCAGGAAAACGACTGGGTGCTGAATGATGTAGAGCCACAGAGAAATACGCTCAATGGCTCGGCTGATCAGCCAGAGAACAACGAGATCGTCACCATCTATGTCTTCGATTCCGAGCAGGCTCGGCAGGAGGGATTAGCCAACTTCAACGAACAGACCGCCAATCTCCCAATCAAAAAGCCAGCAGCTATCGAACACAAGAATGTCCTGATTCTGTACTGGTACAATGCAGAGGAGACGGATAATCCTGCCACGCTCGATACAGCCGTCCAACTCGATCATGCGTTGAAGGCACTTTAATGGAGGATGATCCTTAGCAGCTCATTTTCAAGTAATAGCTTGTAAATAACAAACAGGATTGCCTCGCAAGCAGTGAGCTTACGAATGCAATCCTGTTGTTGTTATGCCTTAGACGAAATGAGCTCCCTTAAGCTTATTGTGCTTGACGCGCCTCAAGGGCGTTCAGAAGCAAGGTTACCACTTCGGCACGAGTAGCTTCTGCCAGTGGATTGAACTGATTGTTGCCAGCACCCTGTACGAGACCTGCATCTACCGCAGCAGCTACATATGAAGCTGCCCATGCTGGGATGCGGCCTGCATCGGTGAATGTCGGCTTCGCTGCCGGGTCCACCGTCAGACCAAGTGCCCTAACCAGCATTACTGTCATTTCTGTCCGGTTCATGTTCGCGGCTGGGCGGAAGGTTCCGTCCTCATATCCGCTAATGATGCCCATTTGCACTGCTTGGGCCACATATGAACGGGACCAGGCCGGAATGTTGTTGGCATCCTGGAAGGAAAGGTTATTGCTGCTAGCCTCAAGCCTTAATGCTCGCGCCAGCATAACCACAAATTCTGCCCGGCTTGCTTTTGCATTAGGACGGAATTCGCCATTTTCATAGCCATTTACAATTCCAAGTGCTACTGCCTTTTGAACAGCTTCTCTTGCCCAGTGACTTGCCGTATCCGAGAAGTTCACATTAGAGACTGGTGGAGTTGTGTTATCACCAGGAACCTCTGGCGTTGTCGGCTGTTCCGGTGTTGTTGGCTCTGGTGTTGTTGGTTGAGTAGGCGTTGGAGCCCCTCCACCGCCGGAGCTGCCACCCGGGGTATTTCCATCGATATCGTCGGAGCCGCCACTGCTGGAGCCACCGCCAGGAAGAGGACCTCCCTTAAGATCAATGATGCGCCCTTCCACCCCTTGCTTCACGACACCTACCCGATCCAGTTGCTCCAGGAACACCTCGTAATCGACAAGGTTCAGCTCATAATGACGCTGATCTGCCTTCGCTGCCTTCATGGAGCGGTAGAAGTCACCACCGTCAGCCATGAAAGAATTCGTAGCTACAATATAGAAAGCATTAGGATCAATATTGCTATACGTGCCATTCGCATTTTGGATCTGAACACGGCGGACACGCTCGCCTACCTGTGTCACTTGTCCAGTTGTAGCGTCGATCTTCTCACCCTTCTTGGTCGAGTCATAGTAGAAGCGGAGTCCGGATACTTGCGGGAAACGTCCTTCTCCAGATTCTACTCCGCTGACACCATTCTCCAGAGCGGCTGTAATTTCCTTACCTGTCATCTTGAGCGCTGTAAGATTGTTGCCGAATGGCATCATGGTCAGCAGCCCACCCAAGGTAATGTCTCCCTGAGGCAAGGATGCACGAATACCTCCGCCATTCTGAATGGCTACATAGCCTTTCACATCATTCGCTTGAACGATGCTTTTGACTTTAGCCAGCATACCGTCAGTCATCAGATTGCCTAGATTGGTCTCCTTCTTGCGGACACTTCCCCGCTCACCGTCAAGGAACACCTCAGAGCTTCCTACAATCGTTTTCTTGAATTCGTCAAGCTGAGGAGCATATTCAGACAGAATGGCAGCTGCTTCCGGGTCATCCTTGTAGACGTAAGCTCCGGAGCCGTCCTTCTGATCCAGGTTCAGTAAGGAGCCTCCCCATGTCTGTAATACGCCCTCTTCATTAAAGGTCACATCCAATTGTCCAAGGGATTGATTGTATTCACCTGTCTGCACAATCAACGTCGGCTCGGCTTGCTCATTCACTACCACAGGCTCGGACAGCTTCGTATGAGAATGTCCACCCACAATAATATCAATGCCTTGTACAGCCTGCGCCAGCTCCAGATCTACCGTGTAACCCAGATGAGAGACAGCGATAATCTTGTTGACACCCTCTTGCTTAAGCATATCTACCGTAGCATTGGCGCTTGCTACTTGATTCTTGAATACAAGATGCTCACCAGGTGAGGCCAGAGATACGGTATCCGGTGTCGTCAGACCGAAAATACCAATCTTCTCGCCTTCGACCTCCTTGATGATGGCTGGATAGATCGTAGCCTTGGCTGCTGGCTGACCAATCTCGTTACGGTACAGCCCAGACAAGCTAGGCTCAGCTGTAAAATCAATGTTCGAGCTCACAAACGGGAATTCAGCCTTCTTGATGAAGTCTGCCAATAAAGCTGGTCCTTTGTCGAACTCATGATTACCGAACGTCATCGCATCATATCCCGACAGATTCATGAAGCGTAGATCGGCTAATCCATTGAACAGGTTGAAATACAGTGTACCTGAGAATACATCCCCGGCATCGACAAGCAGGGTGTTGTCATTGCGATGCTCGTTAATCGCTGTAATACGACGAGGCACATTGTCAAGATGGGCATGTGTATCGTTCGTATGAAGCACACGCAGCTTGTAATCTCCATCCTGCGGAAGATCCTCGAAGGACAACTGCGCGAGCAACGGATCGTGGTCACTTACTCGCCCATGAGCCTGCTCGAAATCCGCATTCACATGTACAACCTCAATAGCCGCTGCCTTAGCCGTCTTACGATCGGTCAGAATATGATCCAGAGTCTGGGAGTTACCGTCATAAATATACGAGTAACGCTTCTCTTCTGGAAGCTGATCTACCAGATTCGTAAGCTCTTGACCCTTCAGCAGATGCAATGTTCTGGAGAATTGGAAATCATTAAAGTCACCCAGTGCTACGACTCTGACGTTCGGATCGCGGTCCACCAATTGCTTAATGAAGCCATTCACGATCGTCGCCTGCTTCGCACGCTGCACCTCACTGCTCCGTACAACAGGCTGCACACTGCCATATGGCTTCAGATCGCCACCCTTGGAATTAAAGTGGTTAGCGATAACAACTACCCGCTCATCCTTGAATTGGAACTCCGCAGCCAATGGCTTACGTGAGCTGGCGAACGCTTCATCACCAGGTGCAATCCGTCCCGGATTCAGCGACAGAGTACCATCTGTGTTCACCTCAACTGGTGTTGCAGCATCGCCCTTCCCGGCATTGCCTGTCAGACTTACACGGTCAGGGTTATACAGGAAGCCTACCCGGATGTTCGCTCCAGGTGCCCCTCCATCCAGGTTGTTCACTGGGGCAATATCCGTATAGCTGTAGTCAACGCCGCCTTGATTCCGAATCGCGTCGATCAGGGTCTGGAAGCTTTGGTCCGCTGCTGTATTTCCACTATTCGTATCGCCGTCGTTGTCTTGAACCTCCATGACACCTATGATGTCTGGCTGCTTGAGATTATTCACAATAATTGCAGCAATCTTCTGTGCTCTGGCTGCATCCTTCTTGCTGAAGTTCTCTACATTGAACGTGGCTACCGTCAGCTTGTCTTCAGCTGGGGCAATCGTAGTAACAGCCTGACCTAGATCACTTGGAATGACAGCTGGAAGGTTACCCTCTGGCTGAATCTTGAAATTCCCATTGGCATAGGTCAAGACGCCTGTGACGGAACCATTCAGCTTATCACCCGTCTTCACAGCCACAGACGGCTTCTTGTTAATGAAGATCCGTTGCGGATTTAGAGAGCTCTCGAATTGACCTGAGCCGTCTCCACGGAGAATAACTCCTCCTGCTGGTGTGCGGAGCGGGTTATTGGGCTCATTGTCCACCACAACTGCCAGTCCTGGCTCACTGGAGTATGGACCCACAATCGTTGGTTGGTTCACTTGTACGCGCATGCTTTCCAGACTTTCATAGAAATCAATAGCATCCTGCTCTGGATTGAAGACCTGCAGACTGTCGGAATCAATGACATTTGGCAAGGTCCGCCCACCCGCTCCTATTACTACTGGTGTAGGTAATGGTACAGTCGTGTTCTCCTTCTGAATATCTGTAGCTACAATCTGAGTGATGCTCAGTTCGTTCGCAGCAGGCTCGTATTCCTTCACCTGACCGCTCACCTTCACTGGTGTTCCCACGGTCACGCCATGAGATGGACGATATACTTGAATCGCTTCAGAGGTAGCATCATTGTTATCCTCCAGACCAGGATATTCCTGCATCGTGAAGGAGCTACCGGATACGGAGGTAACAATCCCTTCTACACCCCTTACCTCAAACCCATTGAATAATGAGGAATGGGATTCGCCCTGAATATCATGGATACGCAGACCATCCAGGGATGGAAGGACCTTATAAGTAAACGTATAAGTGCTGCTGATTTCGCTGTTCATAACAGCAATAGCCTTGACGGTAGCGTCTTCCTCAATAACAATAGGGCCTGTATACAAAGTAGATTGCAGGGTAGGCTCTTCCCCGTTCAGTGTGTAATAGATCGTAGCGCCTGTCTTCGGAGAAGTCAGTTCAACGGATCCACCCTTGACAATACCCCCTGTCGGAACACTGGCTTGTACAGACAGTAGACGTTCGATCACGTCGGACGCATCCCGTGGTAGCAATTCCAAACCATAGCTTGTATGGTAGGTCATTACACCAGTAATACGCTCGTATGTCTTACCCACTGCAAGAACTGTAGGGGCATTCTTGGCGTAGATCGTCATCTCTTCCGCACTGTGTGTGTCTTTACCATAGAAGGTTGTGCTATTACTGCGAGCAATCTCAGTAGTGCTAAGCTCTACTAGCATGCCCTCATAGCGCCCACCAGGACCTTTGCTACCATCGCTCGCACGAGCAAAGTCAGCTGAGGTTAGCAGAAGTGGTGTCGGCAGATCCTGATCACGCTCCGTGACACTCACATAGCCGCCAGCGAAGCCACTCTTGTTCACTTCAATCTGAAGCAGACCATTGAAGATTGTCAAGGGGCCGTAAGCCTCGATGCGATCGCCGACTTCAACGGCAGATTCGCTGGCTCGAATGACGATACCTGCACCCTGGTCCTGGATATAATAGTTCGTCTGACCGCCAGACACCTCACGGTAGGTTACAATTCCACGTACAGCAACCGGGGCATTCTCAGCCTTGGCTCTCGCGTCTGTGATACTTACTGGAGTAGTATCTGCAATCGTGTACTGGAAGCTTGCAATCGGGCTTGGGTCCAAGCCATCCTTGCCTGCATAGGCTTGGATGTACGTGTCCGTTGTTACGGTAATCGGTCCATTAAAGAGTGAGAATTGGGCATTAGGACCTGATTCCGTGCTGTAATAGATATATGCATCATTCGTAACTGTACTCAAATACACCTCTGTATTGACTGGAACTGGGCCAGAAGGCGGCGAGGCCGTCACGGATGCCACCTGATTAGCCGGTGTACTGTCAACTACAGCAAAGGTTGTAGCTCCGGTGGAACGAATTCCCTTGGTGCTGAAATAGGTGGTGAACGTTCCGTTGCTTATCAGAATTTTTTGTTGAAAAATACTAGGCTTAGATACGAGGCCGAATTCGCTTCGTACACCTGTAGGAAGCTGCACTGGCATCATCTTGCTTACATCGGTCTCGCCAGGACTTGCTGCAATAGCTACATTGGTGTCCCCGCCATAAGGCTGAGTCTGCTTCACATTGCCTGTGCCTGCGTAGAAGCCAACGACATATCCTTCAATGGATATCGTAGAATCATCTGGAGTCATCGCAAGAGCCTGATCCACCGTAAGGGTGCCACCAGCAGCCGATGCCCGATCTGCGAAGAGTCCCGCCGGGATCGCTCCGGTAATCATGACGATGAAGATAAGCATCCATTGGAAGGACCGTTGTATGGCCTTGGCCTCCCTCACTTGTCTCCATAATCTTGCTTGCCTTGATTGCTTGCTGTACATTCATTCAACTCCCATTCATTGTAGTTGGCATGCGCTTACAATATGTCTGAGCCTGTATGGAGCCTGTCCAGGCTATACAGCTTGTACATCATATGAGCAGGACACTTGAATAGGCGTCACTAGCTCACAGAGTGTGGCCTTACCGCCTCATTACCGGTATAGAGAAAACGTCAAGGTGTGAGTGCTGATACCAGGAAACGACACTACGAAATAAGCACTACATCAGTGTAGGCGGCTTTTGTTAAATCGGCATGATGTTTTGGTTAACATGATGTGAATTTCTGCACCGAAGGGAAGTAGGGGGTCTTGTGAATCGAATAAACAACGGCAACTACCTGCTAAGCATCACTTGAAGAAGAGATAACCTTCGTGGTGGGGGATAAGTATATGTTGCATGCGCTCCATAGGTATCCCCGGAAGGTCAGTATACTTGGCAGTACATCTGTAGCACGGCTTGGCGTATGACAGCAATGCCCTAACTCTATAACTCTTTAGTCATAAACACGCTGAAGGGATCAAGCTCATAATCGCTAAAAGGACCACAGTAGGAAAACCCAAAATCCTCATACAGCTTTCTAGCTGGCATAAACGATTCCGGAGTGCCCGTCTCCAGACTGATCCGGTTATACCCGCGACCTTTTGCCTCCTGAAGAATATGCTCCAGAATTTTTCTAGCCACGCCTTTACGCAAATGCAGCTTGGCCGTACGCATGGACTTGAGCTCAGCGTGTTCGGCATTCAGCTCCTTCAGAGCGCCGCAGCCTAGCAGCTCCCCATCCTCCCAAGCACACCAAAAGGTTATGTCAGGCTGCTTGAGCCCTTCCATACCCAGCGCATGTACGCTTTCTGGTGGGGAGTCGGTATGCATTCCCTCCAGGTGCTCCGCAATCAGCGCAGCTACTTCTGGCCCACTCAGATCATCTACTTTGACTTCCATCTCTATCACTCCTGATGATATACTGATTCACTAGATTAATCTACAATTTTAGGAAATTGTCCCATCCAATCTTACTATGATGTTATGTTTTTTGACAATAAGTCGATAGTCTTTCGTTATCTAAGCCTAATTCATAGAATTCTTTCATGCATGCTCACAATCCTTCCACTTGCGCCTGGTGTGAATTGCATAGCTTTGCAATATGCATGGCTTGGCGAAATCCTTAGCTCTGTGAGACCATAGACAAAGGGCGCCTCCTGTTATCATAATGACTTTTAGGAGACGCCCTCATTTATTCATATGAAATTTGGCTCGCAATGATACACCCTATCTCAATGCTGGCCAGCTTTGCCCGCTCCTACCATCAGCTTCACCAGATAAGGCACGGCAATAGAGGTCAGGATCACGCCGAAGGCGATCTGGGCAACCGCCGACTCAACATAGGGCTCATAGGCTGGATTCAGCGCAGCAGCCATGGACGGGACAACCAATGATAGCCCTGCTACCGAGCAAGTAGCTGCAGCAGCCGTACCAGGACGGCGCAGCACCCAACGATCCACGCCAATAAGTGGAAGCATGCAGATGATCAGGAACAACAGCGTCAGTAGCAGGCCCGAAAGACTGGAGTCAAATGCTACGCGCAGATCAATATTCGAACCAAAGCTCGTCCCAAGGAAGGGCAGCATGAACATCGTTCCGGGGGCGAACATCTGCTGAATGTGCGTGTCTAGATTTCCAAGCACGATACCCAGTACGAATGGTAGCAAGGTTGCAACCACACTCAGTAGATCAATTCCCACTCCGCTGGCAGAATTCAGAATCATAATTGGAATGACTGGAACCGCGATCAGATTCAGGATACCGAAGGCGGCGCGATCTACATCATCTCCATACGCATTCATTAGTGCCAGGTACAGGCCGGGATTACAGCTGGTAATGACCGCAATAAAAGCTATTGCCGAGATTCCCGCCACGCCTTCAATGCCGAACCAGGCTACGAACGCCCAGCCTGCCAGGCAGCTGATCAGCACCCGTGTCAGACATAGTACCCCTGCACGCTGTAGCGTTCCAAGCAACTGATTGAGCCTGAGCTGTGTACCGGATATGAACAGAATCAGGCCAATAAGCACCATGGTCCCTTTGTTGGTGAACAGCGCTGTTGTTGGATCTCCCATCTGGAAGAAAGAGGGGAAGATCGTGTTCACCACCGCTGCCAGTAGCATGGGAATGATCAGCAGACCAGCGGGTATTTTTTGTATCGTCTGTAAAACCTTCATGTTGCCTGCCTTCATACCGCTTTACAGCTCGGCACCGTTCGTCTTGATGACCTGCTGGTACCAGTAGAAGGAATCCTTGCGGTAGCGCTTCATGGTTCCATTTCCATAGTCATCCTGATCGACGTAGATAAATCCATAGCGTTTGCTCATCTCCGAGGTCGTCGAGCTGATCATGTCAATCGGTCCCCACATGGTGTAACCAATCATCTCCACGCCATCCTGTATAGCAAGCCTCATCTGCTCAATGTGCTGGCGCAGGAAGTCGACACGGTAGGGATCGTTCACCGTACCATCCTCATTCAATTTGTCATAGAAGCCTGAGCTGTTCTCCAGAATGAATACAGGCTTCTGATAACGATCGTAGACCAGATTCAGTGTATAGCGCAGACCAACCGGATCAATCTGCCAGCCCCACTCATTCTCGGGCAGATGCGGATTCTTGTATACGCTATGCACATTACCAGCCGTCAGTTCTAGCTGTTCAGTATCGCTGCTGGAGATCATGGAATTGTAATAAGACATACCTACGAAGTCAGCCGTATACGCTTGGATGCTCTCCAGGTCGCCTTCTTCGATGCGTAGCTCAATACCTTTCTCTGCAAAATAAGTCTTGGCGTAATACGGATACGCGCCCTTATTAAGCAGATCGAGGAAGAACTGATTCTTCATCTGGTCATCCTTCTGCATCTGGAGGGCATCCTCCGGCTTGCAGGTGTATGGATAGGTCGTGAAATAGGCCACCATACTACCGATCATGTTGCTCGGGTCCACCTCATGGGCCAGCTTGGTCGCCTGAGACGCGGCAACGAACTGATGGTGCAATCCCTGGAAGAGCATCTCCTCGTAGTTGGCTTGTCCTTCATCCAGAATACCAAGCGTCTTGGCACCAGCCTTGACACTCATATTGATTTCGTTGAAGGTTACCCAGTATTTCACTTTTCCTTTATAGCGCTTGAAGATAACATCACAATACTTCAGGTACAGCTCAATCACTTTGCGGTCGTACCAGCCGCCGAACTTCTCAATCAGTACAATAGGTGTATCGAAATGGCTGATGGTAATCAAAGGCTCCATCCCATACTTCAAGCACTCATCAATAACCTGATCGTAGAATTGCAGGGCCTTCTCATTCGGAACAGCATCATCCCCGTTCGGGAATACACGAGCCCAAGCAATGGAGTAACGGAATACCTTGAAGCCCATCTCGGCGAACAGGGCGATGTCTTCACGGAAAGTATGGTAGAAATCAATACCGCGACGCTTGGGATACTTCCCTGGGTCTGGGTCCTGCTTCGCAGCCTGGATCATCTCCATGTTGATTTTTAGTTGCTTGGTCACTTTGCGATCATTCTTGGGGTTGAATTGCATTACCTCTGGAATAGTCAGCGTCTTGCCATCCACGTCATAGGCTCCTTCAGCCTGACAGGCTGACAGCGCTCCTCCCCACAGGAAGCCTTCGGGAAATTGGGTTGCAGTCATATGTTTCTCCTCCTATTTGTGTTGATTTCTATTTGTGTTGAGTTTCTATTTGTATAGCTTATCTATTCATGGATCAGATTACATGTAGTGTATTGAGCCGCTGCAAGCGGAGAGCCTACGGTTAAGGAATCAGCTTCACCAGCGGCTGACCCTCGCGAATCGGGCCTTCGTTTGAAGAGGTCAGTACATCACCGAACTGCTGCATATTCGTAACAACAATCGAGGTGATCGTATTATATCCCTCCGCCTTAATTTTCTCAGGCTCGAACTCCACCAGCAGATCGCCCGCCTTGATAGATTGCCCCTGCTCCACCAGCGCGTTGAAGTGCTTGCCTTTTAGACTAACTGTGTCTACTCCGATGTGCACCAGGATCTCAACACCGTTCGCAGCCTTCAGTCCAATAGCATGCTTCGTGCGATACAGCGCCTCTACTACACCGTCAAAGGGAGCGTACACCTTGCCTTCTGTAGGTACGATTGCAATGCCTTTACCCATGAGCTCTTGAGCAAATGCCTGATCCTCCACCTCCGAGAGTGGGTGAATCTCGCCTGTCATGGGGCTCACGATCAGCATATCATTTGATGCCACAGTTGAAGCATTTACTGCATTTACTGCTGAAGAAGGAGCTACGAATTCAATATTTCCATTACCAGTCGGATTTGAGCTCTGCTTCACGGTCTTGCCTTCTTCTGGCTCCTTAATACCTGCCAGCAATGTAAAGACGAATGCCAACACGACTGCTGCAATACAACCGATAATTACATACATATAGTTGTCTGCTGAATAGGTACCCAGTGCAAGCACACCCGGGAGTGCAATGGCAGAGGCCGTAGTATGAACCAAGCTAAAGAAACCACTAACGAGTCCGCCCGCCACACAGGCTGCAAAAAACGGACGTTTGTAACGAAGCGTTACCCCATAGATCGCTGGCTCGGTAATTCCGAACAAGGCTGTAAAGCCGGTAGAGCCTGCTGCAGATTTCATAGTCTTGTTCTTCGTCAGGAAGAATACGCCGAAGGCTGCACCCGCCTGCGCCAGATTCGCTGCTATAGCAGATGGAAGCAATACCGTAGAGCCAAAGCTTGCCACCTGTTGTACCTGAATAGGCATAATGGCATAGTGCATACCGAACATAACCATGATTGGCTTGAAGAAGCCCATAATCGCACCTGCTAATACACCAACCGTACTATAGAGATCATTAATACCGTTTGTAATCCATGTGCCGACATAGTTACCGACAGGTCCCAGTACAATCAATTCCAGTGGAACCATGATGAACAATACGATCATCGGCGTGAGCAACACGCGGAGAAACTGCGGAATCATGCGATCCACTACAGGGTACACATAGCTCATAATCCACACAGCCAAAATAATCGGAATGACTGAGGATGAATATTTCATGAGCAGAATCGGCATGCCAAGGAAATCAATCGACTTAATCCCTGTCTCTGCAATCTTGGCCGCAGCATCCAGAATGACTGGATGCATCAATCCAGCTGCGAGGGCTACCGCCAGGTAAGGATTGGTCTTGAATCTGTTCGCAGCGCTGACAGCCAGGAAGAAAGGCAGGAAGTAGAAGATCAGGTCGCCAATCATATTCATGACACTCAGGAAGCCTGTACCCTGCATCAGTCCCAATGTCGTGATGACCGTAGTTACGCATTTGATCATCCCGCAGCCGACCAGCGCCGGCAAGATTGGAGTGAAGACGCCAGCAATCGTCTCCAGCACGACATTGATCGGGTTGCGTTTGCGAGTTGGCCCGCTATCCTCGGCTGTAACCAGGCCCTCTGGTACCAGCTTTTGAATCTCACCGTAGATGGCGTCTACCTTCGCACCTACAACCACCTGCACCTGTCCTCCAGCATTTTGAGCCTTCAGGACACCTTCGAGGCTATCCAGCTTCTTGAGCTCTGCCTTACTGTCATCCTTCAACACGAATCTGAGCCGGGTAGCGCAGTGTGTCAGTGTTGATATGTTACCTTCTCCGCCGACCAGCTCCAGTACCTGCTGAGCCAAATCTCTGTTGTTCATGCGGCACATCTCCTTATTCTTCATTAGTCTAGTATTGAGTAGATAAAGGCAGGTAATATCTGCATTTGCAAATATCACGCTAATTTATGAAAAACGTCATGATGACCGTTATTTCCTCACGTTAAATTCCTGGGTAAAAAAAATGACCAAGCCAAGAGAACAACAAAGGTCGTTTCTCTAAGCCTGGTCATGCCTGATCGAATCAGTAACAGTCCAATGTCCGTATGAAGTTATGTTATATTAATTGGCCATAAGCCGTTGAATATGAAGCGTCAGATACAGCTTCTCATCATTAGAGCATCTCCAGCCGTAATTATTATCGAGAAATTCAGCAATTTTCTCTACACACTCCAGCTCGCGCGGAGATTTCTCCTTCACCACCTCAAAGAGCGATTCATTCTCGTCCTTGAGGGACTTGCCACTCATCTGTCGCATGATGAAGTATCGGATATGGGTAGCGAAGCGCATAAAATGAATGGAGTCTTCCTGAAAGTCAATTTTGAGTGCATACTTGATCACCGATAAAATCTCACCAGTGACGGTCGTAATCTTGGTCGTCTCGCTCATCTCACCGGACCCGACCTGAGCGTTCACAAAATGCAGGGCGATGAGTGTAGTCTCCGCAGACGGCAATGTAATCCCAGCCTTCTCCTCAATCAGCCTGACAGCAGCCTCGCCTACCCTCGTCTCATCAGGATATAGTGTACGTACCTCCCACTCCAGCGGATTTTTAATGGTAACGCCTTCACGGGCACGCACTAGCGAAAAGCTGATATGATCGGACAGTGTCAGTAACAGATTCGGATGGAACGTCTTACTCAGAATATGTGCACCTAGCTTGATGATTTCCTCGGCCAAATAAATATCCTCTATAGGAATAGAGTTCAGCAGATCGTACATTCGAATGTTCTTGGGCGCGACAAAAATCTTCTCCACCATATCTGTCTCTGTCAGCTCATAAGGCGTCTTCAGGAAGCCAACTCCCTTGCCGACCACGAATACTTCTTCTTGCTTGTCATTAATGGCGATAGCTACGTTATTGTTTACCTTTTTAATGACCTTCACGATGCTCACCCCCCTGCTGTGAAAAACGTCTAGCCCTGTATTTACTAGGATGCCAGGCGATTGGCACGTCTAAACAAAAAATGACCGAAAGCGATTACAGTTAAGCAATCGAATTCGGTCATGCCTGGTTCGCCCAGTAACAGTCCGTGTAATTTATATCTTTATTATAGTCGGATAAAGTCGAATGTCAATCATGATGTCGAATATTGTTGAACAAAATATTCGGCATAGCGTAATGACGCCTTCTAGCGTATTAGAAGCAGGATAGGCATGTTAGCAGTGTTGATTGACGTGTTGATCGACCTACTAACTTCGATGATTGGTATGTTGATGGTACTAATTGACATGTTGACTACATTTTCAGTCTACTGACTGCCCCTCATTGCTGTGTGAATAGTGGGTACAGCCTCAATCAGCTTGCGTGTATAAGGATGAAGCTCGGATGGAATGAGCTGACGACTGTCGGTCACTACATCCACGATCTGTCCTTCCTGCATAACTGCAATCCGCTCACAAACCTGCTGTACGACCGCCAGATCATGCGATATAAAAATGGCACCTACACCCGTCTCCTGACGCAGGGTGGACAGTAGCTCCAGAATCTGTCGCTGGCTGGATACGTCCAGAGCCGAGGTAGGCTCGTCGAAGACGATCACCTGTGGCTGAATGCTAATTGCCCGGGCAATCATCACGCGCTGCAACTGGCCTCCACTCAACTCATGAGGGTACCTGCCAGCCATAGCAGGGGAAAGCCCCACACGCTCCAGTTGCCGGCCGACCTCAGATGCCATCTGTTGTCTTGGCACTAGCTTATAGTTACGCAGCGGCTCCGACAGGAACTCGCCAATTCGCATCCGGGGATGGAACACGGAGCCTGGCTCCTGAAATACGAGCTGAATCTGTCTGTAATGCTGTCGCAGCGCCTCACCCTGTATACTTGTGACATCCTGCTGTCGATACAGAATGCGACCAGAGTTCACCGATTCCAGGTGAGTGATACAGCGTGCTAGCGTGCTCTTGCCGCTACCGCTCTCACCGACAATTCCGAGCCATTCCCCTCGCTGCAGCACCAGATTGATTGCCTGTAAGGCAGGAACATTTTTCCCATCAGGGAGATGATAGCTCTTGGTTACCTGCTGCAATTCAAGCATGTTCATCCCCCTTTATTTCCTTGGCATTTTCCTTGGGTTGTGTCTCTGCTGGGCGAACTTCCGAATCACGTGGGTGCGGCTCACGTAGTGTATCCCATTCCGATATCCGTAGCTCCGGTACAGCCGCCAGTAGCTCGCGAGTATATGGATTACGCGGCTCTTGAAGCACTTGTGAGGTGCTGCCCCATTCCAGGAGGGTTCCCTCCTTCATAATTCCCACTTTATCAGCAATAGAAGCTGCAATCGCCATATGATGAGTAACGAGAATCATCCCTGTCTGCTGGTGGTCACGCAGCATCCTGAGCTGCTTCAGCACCTTGGCTTGTGCCAGCACATCCAGTGCACTGGTCGGTTCATCTGCCAACAGTAGCTTCGGCTGCAGTGTCATAACCATCGCAATGGCCGCGCGCTGCTTCATACCTCCACTTAGCTGGTTCGGATATGCCTTCATAACCCGTTCCGGATCCTTCAGTCCAATATCCTGTAAATGCTGTAGAGCTAGCTGGTAAGACTCACGTCTTGATAATGGTAAATGGCTTCGAATCGCCTCGATATATTGACTTTCCATTCTGCGAAGAGGGTTCAAGTAAGCCCCACTATCCTGAAATACCATACCAATCTGCCGCCCACGAACACTCCCCCAATCGCGTGTACCCAGAGCGGTGAGCGAACGGCCCTCCAGCATAATGCCTCCAGCTGTAATCCGACCACCAGCTCCCAGCAGGCCAATTACGGCCCGCAGTAAGGTGGACTTGCCACTGCCACTCTCACCGACCAATGCTACAACCTCGCCGGGCTTCACCGACAGGCTCACGTCATGCAGCGCTGGCCGATTATTAGCAGTATAGCTGACGCTCAAATGCTCTACTTGCAGCAGTAAGCTATCCACTCCTTCACTCTGACTCTGTATACTGTAGGTGGGAAATTTGATCATTGCTGTCCCAGCCGAATATGGCGATCCAGCAGGTAAAAATCAATCGGGTACATGGTTGCTCCTGCGACAGAGCTCTTGCTCACAATGTTGATTGGCGTGTAGGTCACGAACAGATAAGGCGCATCATTCATAATCAATTGCTGTGCCTTGGATGCAATCTCGTAGCGCTGTTCCGTCTCAAATTCCGAGGACAGGCTGTTGATTAATGTATCCATCTCAGGATTGCTGTAACCGCCGATATTCCACTCGGCCCCTGTCTTGAAGTAGAAGTCCAGAATATACTGTGGGTCACCAGTAATTCCCGTATTGATACTAGTCAGCGCCAGATCGAAGTTGCCGCTCTTCTGTGCATCCGTCAAATCCTCATAAGAGGTCAGCTCCAGAGCAACACCAAGCTCCTTGAGCTGGGATTGCATGGCCTCTGCCACAATGGAATCCGATTCATAGGAAGCATTCAGAATCAAGCGGAGGGCGAGCTGCTGCCCATTCTTCTCACGGATGCCGTCACCATCGCGGTCTTCATAGCCCGCTTGGCTCAGTAACTTTTTGGACTGTTCGGGGTTATAGGTATAGCCTGTTATCTTGTCGTAGCCGAACGGAAGCGCCGAAGTGAACGGTCCCTTGGCTGCCTGCCCCCCTACCAGCGTGCTGGCATACATCTCTCGGTCAATGCCGTAGGAGATCGCTTGGCGAACGGCAAGATCACTCAGTGCCGGATTATTGTAGTTGAACCAGACAAATTGAGTACGTAATCCTGGGATCTCATCAATCTTGTAACGGGAGCTATCTTGGAAGAGTGGCAGCTGGCTGCGGCCTACATTGCTCGCTACATCAATCTCTCCGGATTGCAGCGCCATCGCTCTCGTATTGTCATCAGCGATGTACTTGAACGTAATGCTCTCTACCTCGGCTGCACCGCCCCAATAGCCTTCATAGCGTTGCGTCTCGATCTTTTGCTCCGGTGTATAGGAAGTGACCATGTATGGACCCGTGGCTACAGGCTTGTTCGCAAAAGCAGCCGTGTCCGCTGTCGTGTCCACAATGACGAACAAAGGCTCAGCAATATTGCCCAGCAAAGAAGCATACGGTTCACTGGTCTGAATCGTAAGATTCTGCCCTTCTGAGCTCATGGAAGCTATCGGGAGCGTGGCCTTGCCGCGCGGATTCAGCGAAAGAGAGCGTTCGAGCGAATGCTGCACCGCCTTGGCCGTCACGGGATTACCGTTATGGAAGGTCACCCCTTCTCGAATATGAAACAGCCACGTCTTGTCATCCTGACGTTCCCAGCGGTCTGCCAGCTTAGGGACCATCTGCATCTTCTCATCGAATTGTACGAGTGTCTCCCCAATAGCGGCACGCGTCAGCGTCCAGCCGTTCCATTCCTCAGCCGGATCAAGATTTGTTCCCAGCCAGAACAAGGCCACATTCAAGTGACCACCTGCAGACCCTTCATTTCCAGTAACCGCAGAGTCTGTTGTCGTTCCTGCTCCCTGTGGGCCCTCGGCCCCTCCAGAACCGGAATTCCCTGTTGCTCCCCCTCCACAGGCAGATAGAAATAGCACCATCACCAGCCAC
Source organism: Paenibacillus massiliensis 2301065 = DSM 16942 (assembly GCF_000377505.1). Lineage (GTDB taxonomy): Bacteria > Bacillota > Bacilli > Paenibacillales > Paenibacillaceae > Paenibacillus > Paenibacillus massiliensis. The sequence goes on from NZ_KB898189.1 coordinate 128,284, forward strand.
ACCGTCACACTTTTATATTGCAGTCTATTCGAAAATTCGTTCCACCTATTCACGATATCTCCTCCTTGTTAGCGTCTATGTCTAGGATCGAGCACATCACGCAAGCTATCTCCCAGCAGATTAAAGATCATCACCGTGCAAAAAATGGCAAGCCCCGGATACATCAGCAGCCAAGGAGCTGTCTGCATATATCTCCGCCCTTCGCTCAAGAGCGCCCCCCATTCTGGCTCCGGCGGCTGTGCACCGAGACCCAGGAAGGACAAGCCCGCGATGGACAGCAGCATGCCACCGATATCCATCATCGCCATGACGACTAAAGGCGGCAGCACGTTGGGCAGAATATATCTCACCAGAATTCGGGCCGGGCGCGCTCCGCCGAGTGCAGCCGCCGTAACGTACTCCTTTTGCTTGTGCTGAAGCACCATACTTCGCACCATACGTGCATATTTGGCCCACCACACGACAGACAGTGCCACTACGGTATGAAGCAGACCTGGACCAAGCATTCCCGCAACAGCAATGGCGAAGATAATGCCTGGAAAGGCCATGAGCGTGTCGGCAAGCCGCATAAGCACCGTATCCAGCCATTTGCCTGCATATCCTGCCAGAATACCGACCGTTATCCCGATCGCAGCCACCACCGTAACTAGCATAAAGGTCATAAGTAGTGAGGTCCTTGCCCCATACAGCACCCGAGACAGCACACAGCGTCCCAGTTGATCCGTTCCAAAGGGGTATTGCTTGTCTGGCGGCTGCAGCACCCTCATGAAATCCGTGGCATAGGGATCATGTGGTGCCAGTAAAGGCGCGAGGATGGCGAGTAGCAGCCATAGACCAGCCACGCCTAACCAGACAGAGAATAGTCGATGCTGCATCCATAGCCGTATTAGCAGTTGTGTCAACATGCTCATCTAGACATCCTCCCCAAGTCTGAGGCGCGGATCTCTAACATGTGCCCAGATATCTACGAACAGATTAATCGCCACGTACATGACAGCCATCCAGACCACATAGCCTTGAATCAAGGGGTAATCGCGTGCAATAATCGCTTCCAGTGCCAATTGCCCCACACCCGGCCATACAAATACACTCTCAATAATCGCAGCGCCGCCCAGTAAAGCGCCCGTGGACATCCCAAGCAGCGTCATGATCGGAAGCAACGCATTCGGCAGAACATACCGCAGCATGACGGTCCTCTCCTGTATCCCACGGGCTCTGGCCCCAGTTACATAATCCTGAGACATCTCCTCCAGCAGTACTGTACGTATCTGTCTGCTATATTGCGCTATCAATGGTACGGCCAGCGTACAGGCCGGGAGGATCAGACTGCGGACTCCTGTCCTGCCCACGACCGGGAGAATCTGCAGCTTGACTGCAAAGAGCAGCATGAGAAGTAATCCCAGCCAGAAGCTAGGCATCGACAGCCCTGCAAAAGAAAAGACCCGAATGAGATAGTCCTTCGCACGGTTAGGCTGCATCGCGGCTGCCATCCCAAGCGGAAATGAAATCAGCACCACCAGTAGTAGAGCAGCACCAGCCAGCTCTAACGTAGCAGGCATTCTGGACAGCAGAACGTCCGTCACTGGACGTCCATATGTATAGGACATGCCAAAATCACCAGTCAGCGCCCGCAGGACCCAGTAGCCATAGCGGGCAAGAAAAGGCTGATCCAGCCCCAGCTCTGTCCGCACCTGTGCGACTAGTTCCTCCGAAGGGGTGACTCCCGTAGACATCAGCATCAGCCTTGCAGGATCGCCCGGCGACAGATAAGTAAGCAGGAAGGTCAGGAAGGAAATCCCCAGCAGCACGCCGACCAGTTGGAGCAATCTTTGTACAATATATCGGCCCACGCCTTTCGCCGTCCTCTCCTGATATGAATAAGCAGCTAAAATAAGCAGTTCTGCAGTTCTGCAGTTCTGCAGTTCTGCAGTTCTGCAGTTCTGCAGTTCTGTTGGTCTGAAATACTGTATTACGAAGTAGGATGCATACTTTCATCCTCATGGAGCAGGCTACGCACATAGCAAAAAGAGCGACCTCTCCCGTGTAAAAAACGGAAAAAAGTCGCTCCAAATAGACAGATTTTCGGTGAAAATCGGACTCCTGTAACACCTTCCTATCTTCCGTAGGCATTGCTGTGTTGTTGAACGGGCAGGTCTCCTGGCTCCAGAATCATCATCCTTGCAGCGGCCTTCCCGGGTTGTGACCCAGTGGCACTTGCTGCGACTCCTCTGTTACAGTGGCGGGACCGCGCCGGTATTGCACCGGACTTCCCTTTTAAGCAGCCATCCTTATGGATGGAGCACCCGTTCCATGTATGCAGTTGGTATACCAATCCACCACTATATCGTAATAGCATTATCGTAGCACAGCGTCGTAGAACCCAATCTATCTTTTCCTAGTATAAAGCGCATGGGCGGAATGAGCAAAGTTTTTCTGTTTTCTTCCACTTTCTCAGCATCTCGTTCAACTCAAAATGAAGCGCTCCCACATCCACTTGATGCTCCTGGTAAAAAATGTGGTCGGAAGGGTTCACATTTCACCTGTTCAACTGTATAATAATGACATAATTTAAAGGCTATGCTGCCGAAAGGTACAACCTCGTCAACATTGGAGGTTGTACCTTTTTTGCGTTCATGGCCGAAATACCACCATTATCCCATCCAAGGAGTGAATGTCCAATGCTACTTGAAGCCATCTATCACCGTGCACGTTTGAACTGGTCGTATGCCTATGACCGCAACACCCTCCATATCCGTCTGCGAACAGGTCACAACGACATGGAGCAAGTATCCGCCATCATCGGGGATAAATACGCCTGGGAGCACACAGCTCGCACTCTTCCGATGCGCAGGTTCGCCAGCGATGCTCTGTTCGATTATTGGCAGGTGGAGGTGCAGCCTCCATACCGCAGATTACGATACGGCTTCGAGTTGGAGAAAGACGGCGAACGTCTCTGGATGACCGAGCGGGGATTCGAGACGAACTTGCCGGAGCATCCACTTGAATTTTTCGATTTCCCCTTCCTGCATTCGGCGGATATGTTCGAAGCGCCAGCCTGGGTGAAGGATGCAGTCTTCTATCAGATCTTCCCGGAGCGTTTCGCTAATGGCGATCCCACAATCAGCCCCAAAAACGTAGAGCCATGGGGAGGCGAGCCTACACCAGTCAATTTTTTTGGCGGGGATCTGCAGGGGGTACTGGATCACCTGGACCATCTGAATCGACTAGGCGTAAATGCCATTTATTTCACCCCGCTGTTCGAAGCCAGCACCAACCATAAATACAACACCGCCGACTACCTGGCGATAGATCCCCATTTCGGCACGAACGAGAAGCTGAAGGAGTTGGTAGACGCCTGCCACGCGCGGGGTATCCGGGTTATTCTTGATGCCGTCTTCAATCATTCCGGTCTCGATTTTCCTTTCTTCAAGGACGTGATGAAGCACGGGGAGGCTTCGCGGTATGCGGACTGGTTCCACGTTCGGGAATGGCCACTACGAATCGAGGATGGCATTCCTACCTACGAGACTTTCGCCTTCGAGCCCATCATGCCCAAGCTGAACACCGAACATCCTGAGGTCAAAGCGTATCTCCTTGAGGTGGCACGTTACTGGGTGCAGGAGATCGGTATCGACGGCTGGAGATTGGATGTCGCCAATGAAGTCGATCACCGGTTCTGGCGCGAATTCCGCGAGACGGTTAAAGCGATTAAGCCCGATGCCTATATTCTTGGGGAAGTCTGGCATGACTCCATCATGTGGCTACAGGGGGATCAGTTCGATGCAGTCATGAACTATCCGTTCACGAATTCAGTACTGGATTTTGCCGTCCACGGCAAGCTGGACAGCCTCGGCTTCGCAGGAGAGATCGGGCGCCTGTTCATGGCCTATTCGCAGTCTGTAACGGAAGCGGCCTTCAATCTGCTGGGCAGCCATGATACCCCCAGACTGTTGTCTGTCTGTCATGGTGATGTGCGCCGGATGAAACTCGCTGTTCTGCTACTGCTGACCTATCCGGGAGTCCCCTGCATCTATTATGGCGACGAGATCGGCCTGGAGGGTGGCTACGATCCTGGGTGCAGGAAGTGCATGGAATGGGATGAGGAGCGGCAGAACCGCGATCTGCTGGACTTCTATACCCGAATCATCACCCTACGTAAGACTCATCCCGCCCTTCGAAGCATTCATTGGCGGGTCGTGCATGCCGCTGAAGAAGATGCGTCCCTGGTGATTGAGCGCTCAGATGATAGCGGTCATGAACGATTCCGGTTGCTGATAAATGCAGGGGAAACCTCGCAGCTTCTGCAACTTCCGGTACCTGAGGGAGCATTCTGGCGTGATGCCTATAGCGGAGAAGCACTGGTTTCTGGCGACCTTAAGCTAGACGTAGCGGTTGAGGGACTGGGATACCGCCTGCTAAAACTCGAAGTACGATAATTCATCGGCTGAACTTAGATCATGGCTGGTCGCATGATCATCATGCAACCAGCCGATCTGACAAGAACGTTATTTTGCCCAACACGTCAGGATGACACAATCAGTCCTTTCTAAATTCCCGAAGCGATCTGCTGATCCTCCATCAAGCTGTTTCCCCACCGGGAAGTCCTGAATTCGCTCATGCATTCCATGACGGATCGCTATAATTCATCATAATTGTTTTCAGACACAAAAAAATACTATATAGAAATTTATTGACAAAATAATTGTTAATTTCTTATGATTACGTTGTGATTACAACACGAGGGCCATGCTTTTAGACCTAAGGTCTAGGACAACCCCGGTAACTCCAGCAGGAGGTGCCGGGGTTGTTCGCATGCAGGAAGGAGGGTAGGTTCAGCAGAAATTGTAATCATATTTGATCCTTTTCATTTTGAATGCGTTTCATTGTTGATAATTGCAGGATACTACAACCCTAACGAAAGGTGGATTAACTTGTTGAATGTGACCAGACGCTTCATTCTAAGTATCACCTTAACTCTCGGCCTACTGGCTGGAAGCGCACTTCCCTTCCTACCCGTGACGTCAGTGTATGCAGATGCGGATACGGCAGTATCGAACAAGCAGAATTTCAGTACCGATGTCATCTATCAGGTATTTACTGACCGCTTCCTGGACGGAGATCCTTCCAATAATCCTTCCGGGGAGGCATACGATGCCAGTTGCACCAACCTGAAACTCTATTGCGGCGGGGATTGGCAGGGCCTAATTAACAAGATCAACGACAACTACTTCACGGACCTAGGCATTACCGCCCTTTGGATCTCGCAGCCGGTGGAGAACATCCATACTGTCATCAATTACTCAGGTGTGAACAGCACCTCCTACCACGGTTACTGGGCACGGGATTTCAAGACAACCAATCCGTATTTCGGCTCTATGACCGACTTCCAGAATCTGATTCAGGCAGCACATGCCAAGGGAATCAAGGTTATTATCGACTTCGCTCCCAATCACACATCTCCAGCCATGGAGACTAATACTTCCTTTGCCGAGAACGGCAAGCTATATGACAACGGAGCACTTCTCGGCGGATACACCAACGATACCAAAGGCTATTTCCATCACTACGGCGGTTCGGACTTCTCCTCTCTGGAGAACGGAATCTACAAAAACCTCTACGACCTAGCCGATTTGAACCATAATAACAGCACCATTGACCAATATTTCAAGGACGCTATCAAGCTCTGGCTCGATATGGGTGTGGACGGTATCCGGGTAGATGCGGTGAAGCATATGCCCGAAGGCTGGCAGAAGAGTTGGATGTCCAGCATCTATGACTATAAGCCTGTGTTTACCTTCGGTGAATGGTTCCTAGGGTCTTCCGCCTCGGATGCGGATAATACGAGATTCGCGAACACATCCGGCATGAGCCTGTTGGACTTCCGGTTTAACCATGAAGTGCGCAACGTATTCCGTAACAATTCCTCCACCATGTACGCGCTGGACTCCATGATCAATAGCACTGCGGCAGAATATGCCCAAGTGAATGATCAGGTAACCTTCATTGATAATCACGACATGGACCGCTTCAAGACCAATATGGTCAATAACCGCCACCTGGAGCAGGCTCTGGTATTCACGCTTACTTCCCGTGGAGTGCCTGCCATTTATTACGGAACAGAACAATACATGACCGGAAACGGCGATCCCGATAATCGGGCTAAAATGACATCTTTCTCCAAGTCGACCACCGCATTCGATGTGATCAGCAAGCTGGCGCCAATGCGCAAGTCCAACCCGGCCATTGCCTACGGTTCAACCGAACAGCGTTGGATCAATAATGATGTGTATATCTATGAACGTAAATTCGGCAATAGCGTGGCCGTTGTAGCCATCAACCGCAATCTTTCCTCGTCGACGCCCATCAGTGGGCTTGTGACTTCACTACCCTCTGGAACCTACACGGATCTTCTTGGAGATGTACTGGGCGGCAACAGCATTACATCCAGCGACGGTAATATCTCCTCTTTTACACTCTCTGGCGGGGCAGCCGCGGTATGGCAGTATACGATGGAGGAAAGCAAACCAACCATCGGACATGTGGGACCGCTGATGGGCAAGCCTAACAACGTCATTACTATCGACGGACGTGGATTCGGTTCAACCAAGGGCACTGTCTATTTTGGAACCACCGCCGTCACCGGTTCGGCTATTACCTCCTGGGAGGATAGCCAGATCAAGGTTACCGTTCCATCTATATCAGCCGGTAACTATACGATAAAAGTGACCGCTGAAGGTATGAGCAGCAATGGGTACAGCGGCTTCAACATACTAAGCGGAGAACAGGTTACCGTCCGGTTTGTGGTCAACAATGCAACAACTGCATTGGGCGAGAACATCTACCTGTCTGGAAACGTAGCAGAGCTTGGCAATTGGTCCACTGGCGCTAACGCGATCGGACCAGCCTTCAACCAGGTGATACACGCTTATCCAACCTGGTATTATGACGTCAGCGTGCCTGCCGGAACGCCATTGCAGTTCAAATTCTTCAAGAAAAACGGATCGACCGTAACTTGGGAAAGTGGATCTAACCATACGTACACCACTCCAGCCAGCGGAACTGCAACAGTCACCGTCAACTGGCAATAACACGGAATACAGAAGCATTCTTTATCCATTCACGAAAGCAACAGCCCCCGAGGTGGTACGCCTGTAGCGACCGCCCCGGGGGTAACTGCGTTCCAGGTCTGTCTGCCAATATGGCTCGACGTCCCGAATGGTGAATGTAAGTGATGAAAAGCGCCCTGAACAGGCCCATGCAAGGGCTGCCTTCAAGAGCGACTGAATTCTATTTCACCTGCATTCTATTTTAAATGAATATGCCGCAGCTATCGCTTGCGTCCCGTCCCTATAAGAAGAGTATATGCTTTGTACTCCCCTGATTTCTGACCGAGTCAGCAGACGGGGTATCCAGGGAGACGATCAGCCTTTAGCCCTTGGAGGCTCCTGTCATTAGCCCCTGAACCAAGAAGCGTTGCAGGAAAACAAACAGCAGCGTAATCGGTATGGCGATCAGCACCGCCCCGGCAGCGAACAGCGTGAAGTTGCTATCCTGGTAGCGACTAACCAGGTCCCACATGCCCACTGCCAGCGTCCAATTCTCCTTGGTGCGCAGTACCAAGCGAGCGAAGATGAAATCCATCCATGCTCCCGTGAAGCTGGTCAAGGCAACATAGGTCAGCATCGGCCGGGACAACGGCAGAATAATGCTGGTGAACACTCGCAGATGGCTCGCACCATCAATGCGTGCTGCTTCATCCAGGCTGCGTGGAATGGTATCAAAGAACCCTTTGACAATGAATCCACCCAGCACTGCTCCCGACGAGTACACCAGAATGAGCGCAGCATGGGTATCGAGCAGTTGGATCTGCAGCAGGATGATGTAAATGGCAATCATGCTCATGAAGCTTGGGAACATTCCCAGTATCAACATCGTGGAAAGAATAGTTTGTCGCCCACGGAAACGGAATCGGGACAGGGCATACATTCCCAAAGTTACCAGCAAGGTGGAGAAGATCATTGTAAAGAAAGCAATCTTGGCCGTGTTCAGATACCAGCGTCCGTACATGAAAGAGGGATTAGTGAACAGCTCAACATAATGAATCAGCGTATACGCTTCGGGCCACAGGCGCTCGCTGTACAGCGCCGCGCCTGTACGCAGGGACGAGAGGAATATCCACAGCACGGGATAGACCGAGACAACCGCAATGATGAGCAGCATGACATAACTTAACGCCAGCCGTAGCGGATGATTGCGTTTATTCATTGAATCATGTCCTCCTCCTTGAACGATTTGGAACGGCGGAAGTTCCAGATAGAGAACGAAGCGATAATCAAGAAAATAATGATGCCCACCGCTGAAGCCATGTTGAATTTGTTATTGTCCAGCGTCAGCTTATACAGCCAAGTCACCAGCAGGTCAGTCGATCCGGCATACTGGTAATCACCGCGCAACGGGTTGCCGTTCGTCAGCAGGTATATGACGTTGAAGTTGTTGAAGTTGCCCGCAAACTGCATAATCAGCACAGGGCCTGTCGCAAAGAGAATGAATGGCAGCGTAATAATGTAGAACTTCTGGAAACTGCTCGCCCCATCCACCTCGGCAGCTTCATACAGGTCGCGCGGAATCGCAGTCAGCACACCCAGTATTAGTACCATGCTAACTGGAATGCCGATCCACATGTTTACTATGATGACCGTTACCTTCGCCCAGAAAGGGTCGGTGAGCCAGGGCAGACCCTCAAGCCCAAATGCCCTCATGTACGTATTGATCGGACCAAACTGTCCATTGAAGAGGTTGCGCATCAGCAACAACGAGATGATCTGCGGTATGGCATAAGGCAGAATGAAGATCGTACGCCACATCTTCTTGAAGCGGATACCGCGCTGCTCAATTAGAAGCGCAACCAGCACGCCACCAAAATAGGTGGTAACTGTAGCCATCACAGCCCATACAATGGTCCAGCCCAACACCCCAATAAAGGTGCGGCTCCAGGATTTGAGCTGAATCAAATCGATGAATGTGCCAAAGCCGACCCAATCCACCAGCTTTGCCGGGGGAATGTGATCCGGTGCCGAGTAGTTGGTAAAGGCTAGCGTGATGGTGAAAAGGATGGGCATAATCGTGAAGAACAGTACACCCAGAGCGGGGATGGACAGGAATAGATACGGAAACTGGGTGTCCATAGCATTTCGCAGGGAAGCTCCAGCAGTCCGCGGCTGCTTGCCCTCTTCTCTCCATTTGCCTGTAAGATAGGCATCTCGAACATTAAGGACATATATCAACAGAAATACGAAAAATACGAGCAGGACTATCAGGCCGTCCAGCAGCAAAAAGATGGAGTGGTCTCCCTTCTGCAAAACGGTTGAACCATTTACCTTCACAAATCGCTGCGTATGCTCGCCCAGGGTCCGTATGCCCCAGAGAGCGTGGCTCAGACGGGGAATCAAGTAGGCCAGCCCCACGCCTTCCAGCGCAAGCAGGGCAATCCCCTTGATCCACTGACCATTATATATCTGCCCCAAGCCCTGCAAAATAATGGATAGTACAGCCGCAGTCAGACGGTACTGTCCCTCTCCTTCCGGCTTCGCGTTCACCGGAACATGCTGCTGCTTCATCGCTTTTCTCCTTCCAGCATCAGAATTGCCTGCCCGCACCTGAGATACAGGCAGGTTGAATCTGGCCTAGGTAACCTCTTGGACAGTTGCATCATTAGCGTTGGGCAGCCACTGTCCATCTCACGGGATTCTCGGCTGGAGTTCATTTCGTCGTTGCTAGACTTTCCTTGATCTGGTTGGCGGCATTATCCAAGGAGGACTTCACGTCCTTGCCACCGTCCCATATGTCCGTAACTGCCGAAGAGATAGGTCCCCATACACTATCCATGGCCGGCAGCGATGGCATTGGTGTCGAGTGATTGAACTGCTCCAGGAATGCCTTGGAAATCGGATCAGCCAGCACAGTGGGGTCCGCAGCTACATTTTTATCCGCTGGAAGGGTTCCATTCATCTCGAAGTTGATCATCTGCGACTCTTCACTTGAGAGGAATGCCGCGAGCATCTTTGAAGCATTCGGATATGGGGTAAACGCGTTAACATAATAGGCCTTGACCCCGGAGAAAGAAGTCATGGGCTTGCCATCGATCTCTGGAAGCGGTGCCACGCCAAAATCTACGCCTGCATTGCGGTAGTCGAAGATCGTCCACGGACCGTTAATATCCATCGCCAATTTTCCACTGCTGAACAGCCCCTTCTTAATATCATAGTTCACGTCGCCCAGTTTGACAGGCAGTACATCCTTCTTCAGGTTCTGCAGGAACTGTCCGCCTTTCTGGGCACCTTCGTTGTTCAGGCCGATATCCTCACTGTTCATGCCATCATCCCCGAAGATGTATCCCCCTTGGGTGGCAAGGAACGCAAAATTGTAATAGAACTGCTGCAACTCCCACATGATCGTATACTGATTATTCTTGGTGTCATTGTAGCTCTTGGCAAAATCAATAATCTCATCGAACGTTTTTGGTGCCTCGGGATACAGCTTTTTATTATAGAACAAGGCATAGGTCTCCACACTGTACGGGTAACCATAGAGAATATCCTTGAACGTGACCGCCTTCAGCGCGTTTTCGCTAGTGGACTCCACCGTTCTGGACTCGAACACATCGTTGGGCAGAATTAAGCCGGCTTCCGAGGCACTGCCGATTTTGTCATGCGGAAAAATGACCACATCCGCCGCAAGTCCTGCCGGTCCATCCGTCGTTAGCTTGACAACCTGGTCCGTTGGAGGCAGTTCTTCAAATTTGACCGGCACGCCGTACTGCTCCTCGAATAGCCGAACTCGATCCTCAATGAAGCTGCGCTGATTCTTGTCCTCCCAGATGACCAATGCGGCCCCGGGCTCCGGCTGAATGCTATCTGCAGTTATAGCCACGCCCCCAGAATTTTCCTCAATGCCCTGGGTTATTGTCCCACCCCCGCTTGAACAAGCAACCATCGTCAAGGACATCCATACCGCAAGTGCAGCCCCCTGCCATTTCTTCATTCTCATTTCCCCTTCCCTCTGATTGGCACAAGTGTAATTTTCGCGCTCTTTTTCACCTGAAGTGCTCTGGCTGCTGAAGATCCGAATCACCATACATGGCGAACAACCAAGAGCAACGTTTACTCAAGATTCGATTCGTCATCTTCCATCCTTGTTGTCCATGGAGAAAAAAGATCATGAATTCGATAAAACTGCCTATGTAAGCGCTAAAATAACAATCAAATCATATATCATCGTCTTTCATTTGCGCAAACGTTTGCACAAATGATTTAAGGGCAAATTAGCCCATTTTATTATCATCTGGCATGAAAAGTATTTATTTTCTTGACATATCTCTACTTTCCTTCAATTTCCTTTTTTTACTGTTGATGCGCTTACTTAACGATTGATTTCTTTTAAACCATGAACTAACATAAGATCATATCTGAAATGATAGTAGAGAAGGGATTTTTTTACATGATCACAATTAAAGATATTGCCAAAGTGGCGGGTGTATCCCCCTCTACGGTATCTCGGGTGATTTCGAACCATCCCCGAATCAGTATCGAAACCTCAGCAAAAGTTCGACAGATCATGAAAGAATACAACTATCATCCGAATATCATGGCGAAAAGCCTGGTGTCCAAAACGTCACATACTCTGGGAATAATGCTTCCCCGCCCGCCCGAGGAGCTGTTTCAGAACTACTTTTTTGGGGAGCTGCTACGCGGTATCATGGCGCTTGCCACCCGTATGAACTATGAGCTGCTGCTGTCTACAGAGACCTCCTTGGGCAATGGGATTGACGCTCTCTCCCGTCTGGTATATGGGAGGAGAGTGGATGGGATTTTGCTCCTCTCCTCAAGACGGGAAGATCCAAGTATTACCTTTCTAGAAGAGGAAGGCTTCCCTTTTGTACTGATTGGACGCAGCGAGACCCATCCACATGCGCCCATGGTGGATAACGATAATGTGCAGACGGCCTATGACGCGACCAGCCACCTGATTGCACAGGGCCACACCCGGATCGGATTCGTCAGCGGACCGCCTGAGTTCACTCTGTCCCATGATCGCATGGTCGGATATACCAAAGCGATGGAGGATGCTCAGTTGAAGGTTCATGAGGACTGGATTCTGGAAGGAGAACATCTGCTGGAGAGCGGATTTCAGGCTATGTCCCTGTTCATGTCACTGCCGGAACGACTAACCGCCATCGTGATCATCGACGATCATGTGGCCTTCGGCGTACTGCGTGCTCTGGCAGAGCTCGGATTCCGTGTTCCCGAGGATATCAGCGTGGTCAGCTTTAACAACATTGCCCTGTCTGAACTCGCATTACCGCCGCTGAGTTCCATCGATATCGGAACCTACCAATTGGGTTATTCCGCCGTTCAGCTACTGTTAAAGATTCTCCAGGGCGAGACACCCCCTCCCCATCCAATCATTATTCCTCATCAGCTGATGGTTCGGGAATCCTCACTATTTGTGCTGCCGAAGCATATTTAACCACCTTTGTGCAATCGCTTGCCTTATTCATGTACGAAGCTCCTTGCGCTCCCAAATACAACGCTTGGGGCAGTGAGCCGGATCGTATCAAACCGAATGACTTCTCTGGGCGGGGTTCGCTCCTTTGCTTCAGAGCTTCATGCGGCCAGGTATGATGAAGCGAGCAGACCATCTATGCTACACTAAGGGTACCAGACAAGATGAGAAAGGATGGAACTCGGAGCTATGACCTACGCTTTTAGAATTGAGCCTGAGTATTACATAAGCTTTGCCAATGATGATGAGCTGCTGGAGCAGTGCAAGATATGGGGGCTAGTATCGGATAAGGCTACCAAGCTGAAGACCTTCTATTATAAAGGGAATGGATTGAACATCGCTTGTGAACTGGTAGGATATACCGATCACGTAACAGCAGTCATTCAGTTCGACAATGGAGAGAAGCATACCATCCACCCCTCCTATCTGAAGGAAATGCAGGCTGCCAGCTTCGGCTCCAAGAACACCACGGTGAGGGGCGAACAAGCCGAGGAGACCGATCCTGTGTCCAAAACATCCGTTCAGGACAAAGACACTCTGGACGATAAACAGAGCCAAACTGTATTAATCACTGACGATCAGCCAGCGGATGCAGAAGACGATTACAGCGACGAATCGGGCTTAGAAGAGGAGCAATACGCTGGACAAGCAGCAGAAAGTCACGAGCATACAGCCTTCAAGGGAGACCCTGACGGACTCGTCGAGGAATATATCGCGCCCGAGAGCAAGACGGCATCTACGGCCCCTGCGCAGCCTAAGGCCAAGGGCGGAAAGCCGAAAGCACCCAAGCTGGAGCTGCCTGAGGGCAAGGTGAAAATGACTGCTATTGTTAAAGAATTCACCACGGTTCCCAATCATTTCTCGGATAATGATGATGAGGTTATCATTTATGAGCAGGTGAGCATTCTGGAGCCGGAGCTGCTTGAGGTGGGCGAGGCCTGGTCCAGCCATAGCGCAACGATGAAGAAGCAAGAGCTGGCAGAGGGAGATATGCTTACCTTTGAGGCCAAGATCATTAAGAAGAAGCTTGCCAAATACCCTGTGCCTTACAAGATCAACAACCCTTCCAAGATTGCCAAGAGTGAGTAGCCTGTTCTTCACACCTTTCAACTCGTGGAACTAGCCTTGCCCGGTACCCGAAGGCTGCTCCAAGGGAACGGCACTGGTTCGATTGGCATCGCTGATGGGCTGGCAGCACAAGCATCTGATCGCTATCGGCGACCAAATGAACGACGCCGAACTGCTGCATACAGCGGATCTTGGCATCGCCACAGGGAATGCAGCACCAGCACTGTAACTGCTGGCGGATGCCGTCACTGTGTCACATGAGCAGCATGCGCTGGCCCAGATCATCAACGAATGGCTTGATAAGGAGCCACTGGAGCCACAAGGCTTTACGATGGAAATGAAACGTTAGTTCTATTCGCCCGACCAAAATAGCAATGAGAGAGGAGCTCCTCTTTCGGTTGCTGGATATACACCTACACAAGACGCTTTCAAGTCCACGCCCCCGCTGTATAGAGGGGCACTGGTAACGAGAGCGTCTTTCTGCATTGTGTCGCTGTGATGTAAACTGAGGTATACACCGTGAAACAAATGGATAAGCAAACTCAGGTTTGGCACATCCTTTTTGGCAATCCAGTTTCCAGGCCTTTTCACTTATTTTAGTTCAGTAATTGATCTGCTCTAGACCAATCATTTTCTCAACAGTATCATTAAAAATCATATGACACTACACTTATCCGGTCATTACTAAAAGTAATGCGCGTAATTACATCACCTAAATCCGAATGACCGCACCGAAAGCAAGTCCCAGACAGCAGATTTTCACATTGATTTTAATGCTACTATTAGCGATAATTGCTTCTACAGCACGACGAATAGTTCTCTCTACATTTCATTAAACTTATCAGTCTATATTCTGCAAAAGGTGGTTGGAATACTTGAGCGAGCAGATTTTAACCCAAATTTTAGAGCAGCTGAAAACCTTAAACATCAGAGTGGACAGTATGGATTCACGCTTCGACGGTATAGACACACGTCTGGACGGTATAGACTCACGCTTCGATGGTATAGACACACGTCTGGACGGTATAGACTCACGCTTCGATGGTATAGACACACATCTGGACGGTATAGACTCACGCTTCGATGGTATAGACACACGTCTGGACGGTATGGATTCTCGCTTCGACGGTATGGACTCACGCTTCGACAATATGGATTCACGTTTGGATAGTATGGATTCACGTCTTGCAAGTTTAGAAACGGATGTTACGGAGATTAAATCCCATACCAATGATATACCCGCCATCAAGCAAGCCGTGCTGGAAACTTTGGAACTGTCGAAGCAAAATAAAACCTCATTGCACAGCTTTGAACGAAAGGTATCCTCCGAACTGACTACGCACGGGCACAGCATAGATATTCTGAATCGTCGCCAGTTAAAGCTTGAGGCCGATCTGGAAAGTTTAAAGAATCGCTAGTCTCCAAGCTCAGAGGTATCCTGCTGGTTCTCCCTGATCATGACTTCAAGAGCTAGCTTAGTGCCACGGCTCAATAGACTCGTAAGCACGTTCCCACACACCTAACGCCAAAGACGCCTCTTCACCCAGCGCATGTCTGGAATCAGAGGCGTCTTTATTGCGTAGGCTGCTATCCAGCCCCATCCTGTGCCTTAAGTAGCTTATTGAGGGGAATACCTAGCGTAATGATTTCGTATGGTTTGACATTCATGGACCAGCCGCGGCCAATTGAAGTAAGCGACGCATGGTCAGGAATGATACCCTGCTGCTGATCATCGCCCAGTCGTTCCTCCAATATATTACTGAAATACGCCGAATCGAAGCAAAGCTGCTCACTTGTAAAAGAAGCCTCCGCTTTACAGTTCAGCTTGCACTGCTCGCCGTTCAGGCTGTACCAACGCAACATAAGATCATCCGAGCCTGGAGCCGCCTTAAGTGAAGAGAATACTAATCCGGTTCCATTCCAGGTAAAGGCTGCTGAGTCCGGAGCCAGAGCACCTCTATGAATCCCCGTTTGCTCTGTCGTCCATGGAATCTGAAATTGATATGCCTCCTGATATGCTTCAGAGGCAACGACATCTCCACGATGCGGAATCAGCTCCAATCTCACCGTATGCTCACCAAGACATTGTGCTTCTGGTGTCGGGAATAATCCCCAATCACCGAGCTCACCGACAGCGCGCAGCAACGTTACGGCTATCGTATTGCGCCCATCCTGTAATACCTCGTACTCATGAAGCCCCAGATTGGCCACCGTTAATCCTGCATGCGGATCGTTTACGGACACAAAGGCCTGCTGATGCTGTGCGTTGCTTGGATTTTCCCACTCAAGTGCAGGCTGATTATCACGAATAACTACCTCGAACATGGAATCTACCTGATGTGTCGTAGCAGAGATATCCGTCGGAAATAACATCCGCAGACGGTGATCTTTTGACTTATTATGGAAGCCTGCCTCTACTACCACTCCTCTGCCGTGGCGGCTCAGAGAGACTACGGTACGTATATGCAGCTGTGCCATATGACACGAGCGCTGCGAGATCCGCTGCGGATAATAGATCAGCTCTCGCTGCTCCCGTTCCAGCACCTCATCTGCCGAGGCAGGAACCTCCCAGTAATGGATGATTTCATAGGCTGCTCTATAGGGAGTATCCTCCAGCACTCGCACCTCAGCATGAAGCTCTCTCGTAGTCAGAGGCTCCGTTCCATCCGGCTGCTTGAACATATATTCATTGCCTACATCTCCGACATCCTCATACACGCCAAGGTCCCTGTAGCTGCGCCCACTCTGCTTATCCGTGACCACAAGTGAGCCGTTATCCACAATATCCACCTTCAACCACTCATTTTCCATCCCACGTGGACCGCTGAGCAGTGAAACAGAGTCTTCTCCCTGACCTTTTTCATTGGCGTACTTGTCTTGGATGGCTCCAGTGGCATGCTGGGCTTGCCTCGTCTGCTTGCTTCCAACCTGCTGAGCACGCACCCATGCAAATGTTCGATGACCAAGCGCCCCTACATCCTCCGCTTCAAAGGTAATACTGACGCGACGACAGCTGTACGGCTGGCGGAACTGATCATCCGGCAGATCATAACCGAATTGCAGCCCCAAGTCCTCTACTGTGCAAGCTATCTCCTTCCCTGCACGATCCACCAAAATACGTCCATATATATCCAGCTCATTCATACGACGGGTGATCTCCTCCAGCGCCAGACCTTCCCGGAAATACAAACGTCCCACATCGAGCTCAACACGGATCACGCCGCTACGTTCCCATCCTGAGGTATTCCATACTACGAAAGGACACGCATCGTTCCCCCACTGTTCGAATATCGTCGTATCTACCTCACTCGCAATTCGACGCGCACTGTCTGCGATTATCGTCTCGGCCACATGGCGACTTTTCTCGAAGCGGGTAACCATCTCGCGATGCACCTCATCCACGCTGCAACCGCAAATGCTGTCATGCGGATGATTCTGCATCAACGCCTTCCAGGCATAGGTCAAACGATCATGTGGGAAGGGGCGCCCCAGCAAGTGAGCGAGCGAGGCCAGCGGTTCTGCCACTTTCTCCAGTAATGCTTGCCCTCTCTGGTTCATCTGCTTCAGGTAGATTCGGGATGATGCCGTATTCACAAGTGTGCCCCAGCCATCTGTGCGCTGACTGCGCAGCTCGCCTCTGACCTTGGATAAATCAGGGGGCAAGGACTGTCGCACAGCGACGAGATAATCCTCCAGGCTTGAATGAACGAACTCTATTTCTGGAAACTGTTGCTGCGCTGTACAAATCGCCTCGGGCAAATCCAGCTGTATTGGCTGATGATCGCAGCCATTCATATACAGCAGCTCCGGGGTCGATGCGTACTTCTCGGCATCAGACAGCTTGCGTGTCCAATACTCACGTGCCGCTTCCACATCCACCGGAATCTCATTGCCATTGGAATACCAGTTGGCAAACAACACACCGAGCACCTGCGACCCATCCGGTCCTTCCCACTGCAGCTCCGAGAAGTTCGACTCATAGCCTCCATCTGCTACCTTATTGTTGAAGCCTGTAGGCTTCACTCCCCGCCCAAAGAACACATTATTAATACCCGCTTGCCGCATGAGCTGCGGAGTCTGTCCTACCAATCCAAAAGTATCGGGAAAATAGCCGATCTTGGACGGTGTTCCATAGCGCCTTGCTTCCATGTGCCCCACCTGCATATTGCGCACGTTCGCTTCACCGCTCGTCAGAAATGCATCCTGCAATATATACCAAGGGCCGATAACAATTCGACCATCTCGAATATGCCTCTGCAGACGCTCTTGCTGATCCGGTCGCACCTGAAGATAATCCTCGATAATAATGGTCTGGCCATCCAGATAGAAGCTTTGGAAATCCGTTCCCTCATCCAGACGATCCAGAAGTGAATCCATCAGGCTGATCAGGCGCATGTGGTGCTTCTCATACGGAAGGTACCACTCCCGATCCCAATGTGTATGCGAAATGATATGTGCCCTCTTAGCCTCGCCCATGTCCCTGTCTCACCTCTGCCTCATGTTGTATGATCTCAACCTCTTCTGGACGGTATACCGCCAGTAATTGTCCGTCCGCATCCGTCGCGAACAGGACAGATCGACTGCTCTCTAGGACAAATTCATAGGACAGACCAGTAGCCGTATCACGGACATGCACTGGCGTAGACACCGCATATTCCGAGACAAAGACATACAGGCTCCCTTTCGCAAATGCTAGCTTCCGGCCGTATACGCCAGCACAATCACCTCCAGCAAGCCATGTCAGATCACTATGGATGCCTGCGATCTCTGTTGCATAACGATACAGCGCAGCCAGCGGCTCATCCCGGCCATTCAGCTCGACAGGCAGCGGACTCCAGAGCACGCTCCCCTTCCCCAGAGGAACCTGCACCATTGCAGAAGGCTGATCGTAACTGGACTCAGAGCTTCTTACTTCCTTCACCACCTCTGCAATACGCCGACGTCCATAAGTCAAGCGATGCAGCCTGCCTTGAATCTCCAGTACCTCTTCTCGCTGAACATTGCTCAGCCCGCGCTCACCCAACAGGAAATCCGCACGCTCCGTCCCGCGCCAATAGGCATCCAGACCAAGCGGGCCCGTCACCAGCAAATGACTGCCTTCATCCTGCACCAGCTTCAGAAGCTGCTCCAGAGCAAGACTATCCAGATTATGCGGGCTAGGCACCATGATCAGCTTCGGCGGCTTTGCCTGCAAGGAATCCAGGTGATATTCCGATGCCCCGCGCAGCGGAAGCTTAAGCTCATACGACATGACACGGGTTAAGCGCGTCGTCGCCTCATAGGCCATAGCTCGGTTGGAAAAATCATTGGAATACGGGAATACGACAGCGATGTCCTCTGGCTCACGGTCCGTGAACATATGAGTAATGGACTGCATGAAGCGTCCAAAATCATAGGATACGGCTGCCTCCGGCTTCTCCGTGCCATCTGCGCGCAAGGCCCCGATATGCGATTCATTGGCATTGTCCATATAGAAGTTCGTGTTCCATATCCACTGCACAGCCCCGGCTCCTCCTGCGGCAAAGGCATATGCGTATTTGCGCTCCAGCAGATGATATAGCTCTTCCTCTGTACGCTTGGCGCGCCCGTCTGGCGTCTCAACATACATGATTCCTGTCTCCTGCACGAGACATGGCTTGTCTGGTGTCTTGGCAAAAATGCTGTCCCACAACAGATCATCATTCAACCACCAGGAATGCACCGTCGTATAGTCCACTTCCTGCTGATAAAAGAAAGGCGATGGCCGCTGCGCCCCGAGCGCCTCATCCTGCCCCACCGTGACAGAATGATCCGGGCACAAATCCTTGATGACCTCCACAAGCTGTCGTGCCCACCGATTGTGCATGTCCATCGAGAAGAGGCAGTAATCTAGCCATCTCGTGCCTTTTTTGGCCTTGTGCATGTCCTGCACATCGAAATTAATCTCCTCCGGCTCCGGGATGGCAGCCGCCGCAAAATCCGGCAGCTGCTGCGGGGATATATTCCATGCCTCCTGCAGCGTCTCGATCTCGCCATGCCGCTGCTGCAGCCAGGCAACGAAGGCTTCCTGCTCCAAGGAATCCCCTACCGAACGCGGCCCATCCGAGAAGATACGCACCGGATCGAACAGCGATGGCTCATTAATCAAATCCCAGTCCACATTCGTAGTCTGGCGATGACGACTCACAATACTGCGGATGAAGCGCTTCTGTGCCTCTACACTTTGCGGGTCCAGATAAGGATTGACTCCTTCCCATAATTCCGGTGTAAAGGAGAAAAAGGTAAACGTAACCTGTAGCCCATGGCGCTTGGCCGTCAACAGGAAGCTGTCAATCGCTCGCAGCACCTCCTCGGAGGCATGGCCATCGACCTGCATGATATTGCGGTACGCTGTCCATATTCCCGTCCGAATCCAGTTGATTCCGGCGCGCGCCATCTGTGCCATATCGCGGTCCCACACAGCTGCATTGGGCAAGAACAGATATTTCCGGGCCACATCCGAAGACATATAGGTCATGCCTACGACAGGCATGGAACGATGATCCTTTATAAAATAATCCCGACCACATCCGATGCTCTCTCCTGCAGCCAGCAGCTCAGCATCATGCCCCCAGAAGCCTTGATGGAGTATACGCTGCTCACCGTGTGGTCCCTGTGCAAGACAATGAATACGATACAATCCGTTTTGGATGGCAAAAGGCAGGGGCACACGTTCGAAGCACTGCTCACCACCTACCTCCACCTGAAGCTGATGCTCCCATACCAATCCTGCGACTTCCTGTCCTATTGTGTCCTGCGCAAGGCGGGATTCACGTTCAATTTGCAGGTCTAAGGTCCAGACTTCCGCCTCACCATACCGTCTACGGCCCCGCTGCAAAATCTGTGTCTGTAGCATCAGTACAACTCGTTCCTCAAGCTCGTAGGAAGCGTAATTCGGCTTAAGCGAAAGCTCCGTAACGCCATTTGCACAGAACGATGCCCATTCCAGCAGCGCCACGGCCCCTCCTTTCTCCCAAAAGGAAGCAGTCAGTGGAACATGCACGAACATCCAGCGTGAGCCTGTGAAGATTCCCCGTGAATGCTCCCACAGCACGGCCATTGCAGCGAGCGATCGTCCATCCTCGCTCACTCCAGTCAGCAGTGGGTGGATATGAGTGCTCATGGGTCCAGCTGAGCCCATCTGGTGAGGCAAATCACTGCTTCTCGTCGTGTGCGGCACCAGATTCCAGGTATCTGTAAGTTCCAGCAGCTCCTCCTGTCCGGCAAGCAGAGGAATATCCTTGGAGGCGGACATCGTCGCAACCTTGGAGGTGGATACCTTTAACGTCTCATGAATGTATAACT
Organism: Paenibacillus massiliensis 2301065 = DSM 16942; assembly: GCF_000377505.1. Taxonomy (GTDB): domain Bacteria; phylum Bacillota; class Bacilli; order Paenibacillales; family Paenibacillaceae; genus Paenibacillus; species Paenibacillus massiliensis. Next base: position 149,236 of record NZ_KB898189.1, read on the forward strand.
CCTGATGATAGGCCGTTTGCTCCGCCTCAATGATCCACTGCTCTCCCTCCTGCCGGACCGGGTGCTTGAAAGGAGCCCCGCCAACATTGAGCCAATTCCCTCCTCTGCGCAGATAGGCTGCGATCGCTGTCCAGGCTGATTTAGGAAAATAAGGAGCATGCAGATTGACAAAGCAATCATCAGCCGTCATCTCTTCCAGGACCTGCGCCAGCTCCGCAGCTGCAATGATCCGCAGTTCATTTTGCTCATGATGCTCACGATCCTTAGCATGCTCATCATGTATACGTTCCCCATCATGCTCATACTGCTCGTCATCCTCATCACGATCATCATGTTCATCTCCTTCATGATGACCATGAAGTCCACGATACCCATGTTGCTCTTCAACTTGTGCCCACAGATTCAAGTCAGGCAGCACCGACATCACCGGAAATTCAGGATCACAGAAGATTACGATACGTCTTGGCGACATACTTGCGCTGTTCATAACAGCTCTTCCTTCATTGCTTTATAGACCAGTTGAGAGAACAGGCTGTTGGACCAGGCGAACCATTTGCGCGTGAAGGTGGAGGGATCATCTGCGTGAAAACCTTCGTGCATATAGCCTGTGCCACCATCTGTAGCCTCCAGTAGGCGAATCATCTCCAAGACTTCCTCCGCAGACTGCGCTGTCAGCCCCTGCATGGATAAGCCCATATGCCAGATATAGTCCGGGGGTGTATGCGGGCTTCCAAGACCTTTGGCTACCTTGCCTTCATAGTAGTAAGGATTATCCTTACTAAGCGCAAAGCGTCTGGTGTTTTGATAAATTTCATTATCCGCTGTCGTATAGCCCAGATAAGGGATGGATAACAGTCCCGGCGTTCCCGCATCGTCCATCAGACAGTAGTTGCCGAATCCATCTGTCTCATAGGCATAGATCGGGCCAAATTCAGGATGCCGATAAATACCGTAGAGCTGTATCCCATGCTCCACCTCTTCCTCCAGCGTCTTGAGCTCACGCAGCAGCTCCAGATCACGGAACACCCATTCGGCGAACTCCTGCATCTGACGCAAGGCTACGACCGCGAACATATTGCCCGGAATATTGAAGTGAAAGTCACAGGCATCGTCACTGGAGCGAAAACCTGACCAGATCATTCCGGTATAATTCACCGGCATGCCCAGTCCATGATTTCGCAGGGAATCCGCCTGGATGCCGTTGTTACGGATGAAGCGATAAGGGGATCGCTCCGTGTGATGCTGCTCCGTCTTGAACAGCTCTACAATGCTGTGGAGGGCGGACTTGAAGCTGGCATCGAAAATATTCGTCAACTCTGTTTCCTTCCAATAAAGATAAGCCAGACGAATCACGAAGCAAGGGGAATCCAGCTCGAATTTGCGTTCCCATACCCATGGAGACATATCAGTCTCGTCCGTTGCATTCCAGTGCCAATCATTTGCTGTTTCATTAAATGCATTGGCATAAGGATCGATATGAAGATAGTGAATGTGCCGTTTGATCAGGCCGCCAATGATACGCTGCAGGCCCGGATCATCCTTGGCCAAAGGCAGATAATGAATCACCTGCTCCACGGAGTCCCTTAACCAGGAGGCGGGAATATCCCCGGTAATGACGAAGGTCGTGCCATCCTCCATCAGCTTGGTGGTCGTCTCCAATGTATTGGGGAAGCAATTTTTAAATAATTGTAGCAGCTTCGGTCTGTACTTCAGCTTCTGCTCTGCTTCCTCCAGCACCTGCTGAACAGCCTGAGGAAGCTCCAGCGTCGGCAGCGGTATGCGTGGCAATCGGAATTGTTCCATATCTAAGGCTGCACTCCTTTTCATCTTGTATATATAAGTTCTGGACAGTCAAAAGTTCTTGTCGAAAAAATGACTCAACCTTGAAATAAGTACTTGAGTGTTCTTACGAGGAGCCGCTACGGGTTCGGAGGTTTATTCCGACCCTCCGCTACATCGACGCATGGCAAGCACTCATTGAGATGAAGAAGAGCTGTTCACGACGCGCGCTGCCGACTTTCAATCCGCTACGGTCTTTGCTGGCTCTTCATGACCCGGCAAGCACCTGGGGCCTGTTCTCAAGCTATTTGTGCACGCCATCCGGTGGCATAGCCTCGGAGGCGACCGTGTCGGCGTTTTGCGTCGCACGATTTTCGTCCAGTTTGCCCGAAAGCCGCATTTATCCGTAACTCAAATTATTCGCAGCAAGCAGAAACTGACTGATATTCACGCTGATTTACTAGCTTCTTAGGGTTGATGAACTTTTCACTGTTCAGCTTATATAGAAGTAATTATTCAGCGGATAAGCACCGTCTTAATCTCATAAGGGGCAAAGCTCAGCTCAATTCGGCCATCCTGCATAGCGAGCGATTCTCCCATCTCCTCCAGTGCATTGGAGAGATAGACCTGCTCGCAAGGATAAGGCCACTGTAGCGTGATGCGCTCACGCTTGCCTGAGGATTCGTAAAAGCGCAGGATCGTCCCCTGCCCTCCTTCAGCACTCTTGATCGTATCCAGCACAACATACTCACCGTTGTAGGAAAGGTATGACCCCGTACTACTGACTACTGGTGATGCTGTTTGGGGTTCCTTGTGCTCCAATGCATACACAGAGGCTTCGGTATTTAACTCCGCTGCCCGACGCACCGTATGGGCACTGCGCCAGTCGCCCTCATGCGGGTACAGGGAATAGGTGAAGTCATGCTCCCCTTGATCCGCTATCTTGTCTGGCCATGTAGGCGCACGAAGTAGCGACAGACGAATCGTGCTTCCCTGCACATCATAGCCGTATTTGCAATCATTCAGCAGACTCACGCCATAACCATGTTCGGATACATCCACGAATCGATGTCCGCACACCTCGAATCGGGCCTGATCCCAGCTCGTGTTGCGGTGCGTCGGTCGCTCCAGACTGCCGAAGGGGATTTCATAGGTGGCCTTTTCCGTCACGACATCAATAGGGAAACCTACCTTCAGCAGCTTATGCGACTCTCTCCAGCTCACATGCGTCTTGAAGTCAATGCGACGATCATGGTGATAGAAAATGATGTCTTGTGTAATCTCGGACTGATGCAGACGCCAGCGAAAATGCAGTATATCCTTCGTCGCACCGGCTAACAACAGCCGCGATTCCAGCAATTCAACCTCACCTGCGCTCTGTTCCTCATATCGTGGGTCAATATCCCAGGCATCCCAGAGAGGCGGGCGGTCATGGAAGAAATAGAACCGATTTCCCCGTTCGCCGGATTTCAGTACCTCTCGACTGGCCTTTTTATCGAATAGACGGGTCATTTCTCCCCGATCATTGAAGCTCACCTTATACCAGGCTGTGTCCCAAGAAAATCCCGGTGTATGCTCTGATGTACAGCCCGATGTACAATCTGTTGCAAGGTGGGCCACTGCATGACCCTGTTTATACTCTGATGTACAACTGAATGTACGGTCAGAAATGCGGTCGCTGTCTGGCTCGAATGTAAAACCGGAAGCAAGCGCGGAGGTAGGGGCGAATGCACGATCAGATGCTGTATCGAAACTCTTTCCTAGTAACTGCTGCTCACAACAGTCCTGCTCCAGTGACTGCTGAGCACGGCACTCCGGCTCTGAAGCTGCTGCCTTAGTCACAGCCTGCAGACGAATCGTCTTGTACCCGAAGGCAGGAATATCCGGTATGAGCACGGAGATGCCGCCGTCCTCCAGATCCGTCTTCAGGCGATTGCCCTGATTGTCACTTACGATCCATTGCCCTGTCGGAGGTAGCTCCTGTCCAACGGGGTCTTGTTCATTTCTATTCCCACTTCTATTTCCTTTCTCATTCACGTTCTCATTCACGTTCTCATTCACGTTGTCGTTCGCGTTCCCATTCTCATTTCCGCCGCCGCGCTTTTTCCCTTCTTCATTCCCGGCTGCTACCTCATGTACATACTCGTTGCCTTCTGTTACCGTCCCCGCCTGAGCACCAAATGTTAGATGAACAACCGCATTACGACTCCAGCCCAGACTGTTGAAGACGACATAAGAATCGTTGCACCCTAAAGGATGCAGATCCTTTTCTTCACTAGGTTCTGCATGCACAACATCCGCGTGCCCCGCATGAATAGCTGTAGCAAGCGACCCCAATCCTGCATGCAAAGCCTGCTTCCCTAGTCTGAATACCTGCTCATATTCCTTATCCGACGTCTCGTAAGATTCCGTAATGGCGGTGCCTGGAATAATATCATGAAATTGATTCAGCAAAATCAGCTTCCAGCCTTCATGCAGCATGCCCAAGACATCCGTCCGCTGACGCTGCTCCATACCCGAGCCGGCAATGGCGTTCCATAGGTCTGCTTCCCGATAGAGCACCTCCGCCTTGCGATTGCTCCGCTTGTTGCGCCCATGCGTAGTGTAGGTCCCCCGGTGCAGCTCCAGATACAAATCACCATGCCACTTTGGAAGTCTGGGCTGCCGCCGTTCAATTCCCTCAAAAAATTCCGCAGCTGTGCTGTAGCGACTCGCAGGCTGACCGACCATCAGCTCGGCACGCCCGATATATTCCAGCATTTCGCGTGTCACACCGCCGCCCCCATCACCATGTCCGTAGAGCAGCATTTGCTCAGGATGGGCTGCTTTCTCCCGATAAGCCTGCCAATGATCATGAATGTCTTTCGGGAGTGTATTCTCGTTGACCCCATGATTGTGATAGGACAAGATGGCCGTGCCGTCGATGCCTACCCAATGGAACAGACTGTATGGGAACTCATTCGTATCATTCCAGCCGAGCTTGGTGGTCATGAAGTAATCCATCTTGCCGTGCTTCAGAATCTGTGGCAGTGAAGCACAGTAGCCGAACGTGTCCGGCAGCCACTCGATGCGTGAGGTCAAGCCGAATTCCTCCTGATAGAAGCGCTGACCATACAGCATCTGCCGCATCAGGGATTCACCGCTCGGAATATTCAGGTCAGGCTCCACCCACATACCGCCCACCAATTCCCAACGTCCCTCGGCGATTCTTTGCTTCACGCGTGAATATAGCTCAGGATCATGCTCCTTCAGGAATGCATACAACTGCGGTTGACTCTGAGCATACTTGTAGCCAGGGTACTCGTTCATTAAGGCATCCACTGTAGAGAAGGTACGACTCGTCTTGCGTACCGTCTCCCGCACGGGCCACAGCCAGGCGATATCGATATGCGATTGTCCGATCATATGCTCCAGTCCTTCGGCATTCCCACCGATGGAGCGTACCTGCTGAACCAGCCGCTCTTCGATCTGCGACAGGGCCATGCCCTCGTGGATATCCTGCTCATCCAGATTCACAAATGCGTCCATGGCAACCTGCAAACACTCCAGCAAGCGCACCTGACGAAAATCTCCTTCATGGAGTAATACAGCCGAATCTCGTATAACCGTAACGGTATACATCAGGCTCCTTGCTGCCTCATTGGGTCTGACCAGCAGGCTGCGGATCGAAGTAATCGGCGGCTGAATGACCGCCTGCTGATTCAACGGATCTACAGGCTCAGGAACAGGGTCGAACAGCTCAATCTCTAGCTCCAGCGATATACCCATCAGACGAGGGTCGATCGTCACATAGGTATGATTGCGATCGAGACCTTGATAGGAGCGTCCGTTCACCCGTAGCAATCCTTCTCCACCCGACTCAAACACCATGCCAAATGGCGATGATTGCCAAGCCGCGGGAACCTCCAACCTCATTTTTAAAAAATAGGTCGTGCCATACTCGCTCGGATAACGCTGCAGATCCAATCCCTCTGGATAGGGCTCCATCTCCCTATAATCGCCTGGTACATTATAGTAAGCTCTGGTAATATCCCAGCCTGTCAGCTCCTGCTGCTCCAGCCACTGCCACTCTGACAGCTCACGAATGAAGCGTGTCATTCTCTCCATCAGCTCATCCCTCCTGTATCCATAAATCAACCGTCTGAGTATCGTTCACGTGCCTGCCGACAAGCAGGCTGAATTGCCCTGGCTCGGTGACAGGCTTGAGATTACGTCCGATATATTGCAGCTGCTCGGCACCGATCTCGAACGTAACCGTTCGCGACTCGCCGGGATCGAGCATAATCTTGAAGAAGCCCTTCAGTTCCTTGTCTGGTCGTGTCACAGAGCTGACCACATCCGATATGTAGAGCTGTACGACTTCAGCTCCAGAACGCGTTCCAGTATTGGTCACCTCCACGCTCAAGCTGACATATCCTCCAGCAGTAACCTCCTCCATTGTCATAACAGCAGCACTTAACATCGGCTCACTGTAATGGAAGCTGGTATAGCTGAGACCGTAACCGAACGGGTACTGAGGCTTCAGATCTTCCTCCAGATATCGCTTGCCCCGTGATCGCTTACCGTTGTAGTAGACCGGAAGCTGCCCGACATGCTTGGGAATGGAAACCGTTAACCGACCGGAAGGATTCACGACTCCGAATAAAATGTCTGCAATCGCATGTCCACCCTCCTGCCCCGGATACCATGCCTCTACGACAGCATGCGCGTGTTCATCAACCCATGGCTCGGCAATGGGTCGTCCATTAATATAGACCACAACCATCTTCTTACCGAGACGATGAATCTCTTGCATTAGCTCCAATTGCACGCCTGATAATCCCAAGGTCATGCGGTCAATGCCCTCACCGCAATCCATATCGTTCCATGAGCTATCCGATATCTTGGATGCCCCGGTACGCAAATCAATAGTCCCCTCGCCAAAATCCCGTGCACTGGAGCCCCCCATAACCATTACTACCGTATCTGCCTGGGCTGCTACCCCAACTGCATGCTCAAAGCCGGAGCGGTCATCCCCTTTGATCCGACAGCCTGGAGCATAGAGCACTCTGTCCTGCTCATCACCCAGCATACTGCGGATGCCGTCCAATACCGTGGCTACCCTGGAGTGAGGCTGTGGTGAAGTATAGTCTCCCAGCTGGTTATAGCCATGATCTGCATTAGGCCCGATAACAGCTATTCGAGCAGATGAGCTGGATAGTGGAAGCGTCTCATCCACATTCTTGAGCAACACGATCCCCTCTGCAGCCAGTTGACGCGCGAGTCGAATATGTTCATCGGTTCCGATGATCTTCTCCGCACGGTCCGGGTCAACATAAGGATGCTCGAACAGCCCCAAGGCGAACTTCAGCTTAAGCACACGCCGTACCGCCTGATCCAGCACCTCTGCAGCAAGCTTGCCCTCAGCAAGAGCCTGCAAAAGGTACTTCCCGAACATTTCGCCCGACATTTCCATATCGATTCCGGCTTGAATCGCCTGCAACGCCGCATCCAGTTCATGCTCTGCCACATCGTGCCCATCAGTCAGCATATTAATAGCTCCGCAGTCGGTAATAACCAGCCCGTCAAAGCCCCAATCCCTGCGCAGCACCCCTTCCAGCAGCTCCGTATGTACTGTGCATGGGATACCGTCAATTTCGTTATAGGCAGGCATCACCGAGCAGGCTCCAGCCTCAACCGCTTTCTGGAACGGATGGAGATCCACCTCCAGCAGCTCCCTCCAGCCCATATGGACCGGGCCCGCATTCCGTCCCCCTTCAGAGCTACCATAGCCGACAAAATGCTTCAGCGTAGCCGCCACACTATCCTCCTGGTCCAGACGCTCGCCCTGCAGTCCATGTACAGCAGCCACAGCGAATTCGCCGATGAGATATGCATCCTCACCGAAGCATTCCTCTGTTCGGCCCCAGCGCGGATCCCGTACCACGTCCAACACTGGTGAATAGGTCACTGCTCCTCCCTGTGCCCGGGTCTCTCGGGCCACGGCCCGGCACATCTCGTGATACAACGCTACATTCCAGGTACTCCCCAGAGCAAGCGGCACCGGAAATACAGTCCCGTCAATCGCCATATGCCCATGCGAACATTCCTCACCAATCAGTAAGGGAATGCCTAGTCTGGAATGCTCAATAGCGTAACGCTGGATGTGATTGACCACCTCGGCTCCAGCCCGGGCACTCAGGCCTGTCTCCAGCGTGACCCCGGTCCAGGGATCAGCCCGCAGCACGCCATACAGCGAACCTACACCGCCCTGTTGGATCTGCTCCTTGAAGGCCTCCGTTAATGCAACGCTTCCCTTGCTGTGTTCATAGACCTGCCAGCCAAAGGGCTGCACCAGCTGTCCGACCTTCTCTTCCTGTGTCATCAGGCTGAGCAGATGCTCTGTCCGTTCTGCAATGGGTCTCGCCTTGTCCATATAAATCATCATTGCTTCTCTTCCCTCCCTGCTTCACTCGAATCTATGCTTACTTCACTCGAATCTATTCCTAGATCACAGCCGACCCGTCCTGAACCCAGCCTACTATCCACCGAACACAATCAGCTATTCATGAACCTTGAATGCAACCAGCTATTCCTTTACCGCTCCGACTGTTAGACCCTGCACAAAATAACGCTGGAAGAACGGGTACGCAAAAATAATCGGCAGCGTAGCCAGCACGACCATCGCCATCCGTGAGGTGTCCTGCGGGATCGACTGCAGTGCTGCCATGCTCATGGCACTGCTGGACGAATTCTGCTGGAGGAACTGAATGCTGGATTCGATCCGCATCAGCATGGATTGCAGAGGTACCAGCTTGGGGTTGTCAATGTACAGCAAGGCATTGAACCAGTCATTCCAATAGCCCAATGTGCTGAACAGACCAATCGTAGCCAGACCCGGCAAGGATAGCGGAACTACGAGCTTCAGGAAAATATAGAATTCCCCGGCTCCGTCGATCTTCCCGGATTCGATAATCGCATCTGGAACACTTGTCGCGTAGAAGGTTCGCAGAATCATAATATAAAAAGCATTCATCGCAAGCGGAAGAATCAGCGCCCACAGCGTATCCTTCAGACCAAGCAGCTGAGATACGACCATATAGGTGGGAATCATTCCACCATTGAACAGCATTGTCAGAATGGCAAAGATTGAGAAGAATCTTCTATAGCGGAAGCTCTTGCGTGATATGGCATAGGCATAGAGCGACATCAGGATCAGACTGATGATCGTGCCCAGCACCGTCACCAGAATGGTCACTCCATAAGCACGCAGCAGCGTATCCCCGCTCTGCCATACGAATTCATAGGCAGCCCAGCTCCACTCGGCTGGAATCAGCCGATAACCGTCCCGGGCCAGAGCCTTCTCGTCCGTAAGCGAAATGATGACTACAAATATAAATGGAAATACGCATATAAAAGCAAAGCCGCCAGCGATGATGTTCAATATGATGTTCCATCCCCGGGATATATGATGGAAGTCCCTTTTTCTAGTTGCCGTCTGTGCCAACCTGAATCCCTCCTCCTCATCTAGTACTTAGAACAGACTGCTGTCCTTATCGACTCTGCGAACAACATAGTTGGAGATCATGACGAGCACAAAGCCCACTACAGACTGATACAGCCCGGCTGCAGTACTCATGCCAATCTCTCCGGTCGTCTTCAAGCCCCGATATACATAGGTATCAATTACGTTCGTAGCCGCATACAGCGTGCCCGAGTCCCTTGGAACCTGATAAAACAGCCCAAAATCGGCATAAAAAATCCGCCCCACAGCCAGCAGCGTCATAATGATAATGATGGGGGACAGCAGAGGGATGGTAACGTTGCGAATCTGCTGCCATTTGCTTGCCCCGTCAATCATCGCCGCTTCATACAAGGAACGGTCGATGCCCATTATGGACGCCAGATAGACGATGCTGTTATACCCGATACTCTTCCAGAGAGCCACGAACACGAGAATGTACGGCCAATATCCAGACTCCGCATACCATGAGATCGGCTCAAAACCGAGCCAGGTCAGAAGCTGATTCAGCATCCCGCGGTCCATGCTCAGAAAGCTGAACACGAAGTACCCCACGATAACCCAGGACAAAAAATAGGGCAGGAACATCCCTGTCTGGTAGAGCTTCGCCAGCCGCTTGTTGACCAACTCAGATAGCAGAATCGCCAGAGCCACGGCAAAGACCAGACCCAGAGCTATGATAGTCAGGTTGTACAGCAGTGTATTGCGCGTAATCAGGAATGCATCGTTATTATTGAATATGAATTTGAAGTTATCCCAGCCTACCCACTCACTCTTGGACAGGCTAGCCCAGAAGCCCTCACGGCTGAAGCGGTATTTCTTGAAGGCAGCGACGGTGCCCACCAGGGGCAGATACGAGAAAAAGAAGAACCAAATGGCACCGGGTAGCACCATGAACAACATGACTCTGTTTTTGAATATGTTCTTGAAAAATGTGGTCATTCGCTATCCCTCCTGCGCTAGAGCTATATAAAAGGACCGGGAGTACATCTGACTGCCCGATCCTTGAATATCGCCTCGCCGATTTCATGACTTACTGGTTCCCAGCTGCCCAGGCCTCCAGTTGGACCTGTGCCTCCGCCATTACTTTCTCAAGACCTGCCTCGTTAAATTTCTCGACTACCTTTTCCAGATGCTCATCAGGATTCAGTGTGCCTGTCATCAGGGCCGCCCAGTATTGCTCTTTGACATTCTGCACAGCCGCGAGCTCGGTCGACACCTTGCTGGCATCAAAGTTAAAGCTCAAGATCGGTGAGTTGACACCCTCGGCATTGAATTTCTTGAACTGCTCCCATTTGTCGTCTGGATCATTGGCATTCAGGTTCAAGAGCATGTTATTGCCAAGTGAATAGGATGGCATGTCGTAATTTTTGGATTCCGCCAGATTTTTCATATGCGTATCATCAATCATTTGATAATGAACCCCTTCAATCCCCGAATCGACCATGTTACGAAGCACAGGATCGGTATTTAGCAGATTCAGGAACTCCATCGCCTTCTCCGGATATTCGGAATTGGCGGAGATCGCCATAATGGAGCCTTGCACAGACGTATTGGTAATAATGGCATCACTGGCCGGTGTGGATACAACTGGATAGCCATAGCTTGCAGACCAGAGGTTATCCGCCATCGGCTGTGTCTGAGCCCGGTCAAGGAACCAGTTCCCTGAGGTGGTCAGATCATTAGTCGAGCCGGTTGTGGCTGCTTCAGGAGATACATAGCCCGCTTTATAGTATTTGTGCATCGTACGAAGCGCTTGCTTCATTTCATCCGTCTCAAGGATGTTAACGATCTTGTAGTCCTTGGTATCCAGCTTTACCGCCATCGGCAGGTTCTGGATAATATAGTCATACGGCACATATGGCACATATTGCTTATCCATGGAGAACGCGGTAACGGTCGGTTCATTCTCCTTGATGACCTTGAGCAAAGGCTCCAGACTATCCAGGGTACGAACATTAGAGAAATCCAGATTGTATTTATCCAGCAGCGTCTTGTTGAAGCGCCACACCTCTTGCTGCGGCAGCTCCTTGTTGGCAGGGATGCCATAATTGTGACCATCCACCTTGGAGCCACTCAGGAATGCAGGGTCCACAGCCTGCGTGAGCTCCTTGCCGTATTGCGCCAGTAGCTCATCCAATTCCAGGAACGCACCCTTGCGAGCATTCTGCACATAATCAAATCCACCAGAAGCGGTGAACAGAATGTCCATCGGCTCGCCAGAGGCTACATTCACCTGCATCTTCTGAGGATAGTCACCCCAATCGACCATCTTCATGGTAACGGTGGCATTGATTTTATCCATTGTGTATTTGCTGACTTCCTCCATGACTTTGTCTACGTCCTTTTGAGGAGTACCGATGGTATACCAGATCAGCTCGACAGGCTTCTCACCCTTCGAGCCCTCCTCCGTGCTTCCAGCACCACCACAAGCGGTCAGGACAAGTACGAGCGACATTAAAGACCCCAGTATGAAGGACAATCGTCTTCTTCTCTTGGTCATTGGATAGGACCCTCCCTTTTGAAAATATCTGCTTGATGGGGCCGACCACGCTAACCCCTACTCCTTTAACTGTAGCGAATGAAAGCCGTTTCATATAGAAGACAAACTTAATAAATCGGGGTACAAATTAAAGAGAAGTTCTGCAAGGCTGACATGGATCTAACCTAAAATTTTATGGGCCTAACCCAGCACTTTGTAGTCGGTAGGTGAAATGCCAACATACTTGCGAAACTGCTTATAGAAGTAACCCGTCTCCCAATAGCCCACGTTTCTGGCAATCTCATGTACTTTGAAGGTTGTATGCTTGAGCTGCTCCTTGGCCCGCTCGATACGATACTTATTGATGTATTCAGCGAAGGTCTCTCCAGTCTCCTTTTGGAATAATTGGCCCAGGTAGACGGGATGCAGGTGATACTGTGCACCCAGCAGCTTGAGGGACAACTCATCCGCATAGTGAGTATGAATATGATTCAGCACCTGACTGACCGTTGGATTCTTCATATCCTGCAGCAGGGACTGCACAGCTGTCACAGCGACCCTCTGCAGAGCCACGATAAGCTCCTCCAAGGTCGTACTGGATAGCACCTGGTGAAGTCCCTCCTTGAACATGGCCGACTCATCCGTATGCTTAAGCTGCTCCAGCTCCATCTTGAAGCGAATGACCAGCTCGAGGGCGGCATGCTGTAGCTCATCCGGAGTGATTCCGTCACTATGCTGTTCAAAATCCATGCGAATCTTCGCAATGAGCTCCTCTTGATTGCGGGTCATCATCAGCTTCACATAATCGTTCCATGACACCGCAAAAGCCGCCGTCGAGCCAGAATTCGCACCAAGCTGAACATAATCCATGACTCTTAGTTCGGGATACACCATGACATACTCCATCGCTTTCTTGGCTTCACGATAGCTGGCAGGAGCCTCCTCCAGCCCTTGCGCAACACTGCCGATCCCAATGAACAAAGACGGGTGTTCTTCGATTAGATCAGCTACCAACGAGTCAAGCCAACTGCGAAATGCCTGAATACACTCGTCTGCATCCGCTAGCTCGGCAATAATCACCGTATCTCCGTCTACATCATGGAACAGAGTTAATCCAGATGTCTCGCGTGCCCGCTGCTCCACTACGTTAAATAGCCCGGCCTGTGCCGGGCCCGTTCGCAGGGAAGCCACTCCAATGAAAGGGCTGTCCAGCTGGATACCCATGAACTCAGCGCGCTCCTCGAATTCGCGGCATGCAATCTGTCCGGTTAGCAGCCGATACAGCGTATTATCCTTCAGCACCTGGATACCGTGAGCGTCTCCTGGCCTCTGTCTGTCCAGATTGGTTACGATATTTTGCAGCGTTGCCTCCAGTTCCTCCGTATTGATCGGCTTCAGCAGATAGTTGTCGATTCCCAGCTTCATGCCTTCTTTGAGGTAATCAAAATCATTAAAGCCGCTCAAAATAACGACCTTCAGCTCAGGCTGGGCTCGTCTCAGCTCACGGATCAATTGCAGACCACTGAGTATAGGCATGGAAATATCGGTGATCAGAATATCCGCACGCTGGGAGGACAGACACTCCAGTGCCAGCTGACCATTCCCCGCATGACCCGTAATTTCCAGCCCGAAGGCTGCCCAATCCACAATGTCATACAGACCTTCAATGATGAACGGCTCGTCATCTACAATGAACACCTTATACACACGCAGCACCTGTCCCCTCTTCTATATATGATTGTTCAATTGGAAAATGAATCAGTACCCGAGTACCTGACCCGGGCTCGCTATCCAAGGTAATGCCGTATTCCGGCCCGTACAGGAACCGTAAGCGACTGTGCACGCTGCGCAATCCGAACATTCTGCCAGACTCCTCATGAAGCTCCAGCTCCTGCCGAATTTCAGCCAGGCGCTCTGCTGTAATTCCTTTGCCATTATCCCGCACCTCAATCTGCAGTCTGTCCGCAAATATGCTTACCTCAATATCCAGTCTATTGCTCGGTCCATCTGGCCGAATGCCGTGAATAACATAATTCTCGATAATAGGCTGCAGAGACAGCTTCACAACCGGATAAGCATAGAGTGAGGAATCCACCTTCATCCGATAAATGAAATGATCTTTATAGCGGATGCGGAACAGCTCCAGATAGAGGCGGCATGCCTCCAGCTCATCCTTAAGGGTATGATTCTTCTTCTGCTGTACCTGGCTCTTGAACAGAACTGACAGACTATAGATCATATCCCCCACATCCCTGGCCCCTTGGGAGACGGCCCTCATACGGATGACCTCCAGCGTGTTATATAGAAAATGGGGATTAATCCGCGCCTGCAGTGCAACCAGCTCTGTTTCCTTCTGCCTTATCTCTGCCTTATAGACACGGTCTATATAGTGATTCAGCTCTACAAGCATGTCATTGAAGCTGCTAGCGATCTGACCCAGCTCATCCTCACGGGAATCCTGTATACGCGCTGACAGATCGCCTTCCTTCACCTTTTGCATAAAGCGGATAATTCTGCGTGTTCGCTTGGCAAAATTAATAATGAAGAACGCAGGTACCATGATCGCAAATAACAGACAGAGAATGCTGATGGACAGGATTGTGCTGCGGATGCCTGCATAGCTGGCAGCAATTTCACCTGTCGGTACGCTACCAATCACGACATAGCCCTGATCAGCCGAAATTAATTGATTAATATATCGATCCTGCACCATGTCGATTGAACCAGTGCCGCTGCTATCGAATAAGGCCTCCTCCACCTTCACTAGGGGGTAGGTGCGTCCATAGTATTGTCCGCTGGAATCATATAGGACCTTCCCATTCGCGGACACCACAACAATCTCCCCCTTCAGGCTGTTCGAGTAGCTCACCAGAGACTGGTCAATCGACCGGGAGTCCAGGAACACGAGGAATTGCCCGATATTTTGAAGCGTCTGCTTATTATTGAGTGGTATTCGAATGGACAGGAGTGCCGGTTCCAGCTCACCGATCGTTCTGCGGACCCATTGGTTCGGTGCACTTATTGCGGGGGTCTCCATCGCCATCACATCAGGAACATAGGAATGTGCCGCATTCACATATCGTTGCTTGAAGGGTACATTTTTGCTAAAGCTCGCAAGATACTGCTCCTCCGCGCTATACAACAGCACATGGCGAATGCTGGCATGCTCATCCACCAGCTGCTGAAAATGGGCCTGCGTGTCCGTTGAGTAATTATCTCGATTCGTATAGAACCCCTCCGTCAGGTGCTCAACATAGTCAGGGTAGGGATGCTCCATAAAATAGGACGTATTCACTGACAACGCCTCATTCCGATGCAGATCCCTCACCATGTCCTGTGCCATCTCATACTGCTGGCGGATATAGCGGTCCACACTTTCCATCGCGGCCCGCTGTACCTCCAGTTCACGTCGTACGGTGGAATCCGCAATGCTACGGAACACTATGTAAGACAGCGTAATGATCGTGATCATGGAGATGATCGAGAAAATAAGCAGCATCCTCATGAACATGTTGTTTTTAATCAAATCCTTGTAAACGCATACATTTTTCATTGGACTGCTCCACCTCCTATGTCCTGAAGTCTGTTTTCCCTGAGGAAATACCAGCTCACAGTATGCATTCAATATCATTTTTTCCAGCATGCTGCATCATTCGATGGATATGACTAGCACAAGGCTTATTTACCGAAAAGTATAGCACTTGCTTCCTGCCAATTACCTTACACGTCCATATTTTCTTTAGTTTGGACCTGAAATCTTTAATTTGACCCTATTTGAAAATGCTTACTTCCATTATGTTTATCCATAAGCCTGCGAGAATTATGAAAGCGAATTCATAATACTATTCTGATTATTCAAAGGAGGACGCTCATGACACGCAAAAAGCTATTACCCAAGCGCATGTCCAAGGTGACTGCGCTGACATTGACGGCTGCATTGCTCAGTCAGCTTGTTGCCGCCTCGGCTTTTGCCGGAGATACGTTGCCCTATGAAGGCATCAGTGCCAAGGGAGACAATCAACCATACCAGCATGGCTATACCAGTGCACAGATTATGGATTGGACCCCGGAAAGCGATATCTACGGAGACCTGCTACGGGCACGTGTGCCACTGCAGTCCCGCAATACCGCCTTTGCTCCTACCCAGGCAAATCCTGAGCTAAGCCCGGATACGCAGTTGTTCACCATGAGCGGGGATTACGGCAATGCTTTCTTCGACAGTACGCCGTACACCAACAAATTCGCCCAGTATCTGTACAATTATTGGCAGTATACCGACTATTATGGATACTGGCACGGGATGGCGTCCGCAGGTGTACCTGAAGAGCTGTACGATCCGAACAAGGATTGGACCGAACGATACTTCGAATTCGGCATCCTGAACATTCCGAATCCGGCCTACACGAACGCTGCTCACAAAAACGGGGTATTGTCGATCGCCAACATCTTTTTTTCGGACAATGACCGTGGCCCGCAGACCTATAAGCAAATGCTGGTACAGGATGGGAACGGGGAATTCCCCGTTGCCAAGAAGCTGGTAGAAATGGCTAGATACTATGGCTATGACGGATACTTCTTCAACCAGGAGGAAGTCGCCAGAGGCGTTGCTCCCGAGGATATTCCTTCCTATAAGAAGTTCATGAAATATTTGAGAGATCAAGGTATGTATGTCCAATGGTATGATTCCACGGTGGATATCAGCGGAAAAATCAGTTATCAGAATGAGTTTAATGCCGCGAACAGTCCCTTCGTGAAGGATGCTCTCCTAGGCCAGATATCCGATTCGATCTTCCTGAATTACTGGTGGACTCCTGACAAGCTGCGAAAATCCCAAGCACATGCCAACAGCCTCGGACTTGAGCCGCTGGAAGCTGTCTTCGCGGGTGTAGAGGGCGGCAATGATAGCTTCGGTCGCTGGAAGCAGAGATATGATCTGCGCTGGAACTTGGATGAGGGTGGGCAACCGTTGAATAGCATTGCTACGCTAGGTGCGGACTTCACTCATAATGGACTGGATGAGGATATGGGGAGTCCAGGCACCAACTATCGAGCGGACAGCGCGTACCAATGGATGACGTTCGTCCGTGACCGGGCGTGGTGGTCCGGGCCGAATCAGGACCCGACGCGAGCCGAACGCAGCTCAAGCACCCAACTGGCTGACGTCTATGCATCAGGTTCGAATTGGGATGGAATCGCTGCATACATTGCCGAGCGCTCCGTCATTAAGGGTAATCATTTTGCCACCAGCTTCAATACGGGACATGGTCTGGAATATGTGAAGGATGGCATCGTCTCCAGTAATCAGGAATGGTCCAATATCAATATTCAGGACATTCCCGTAACCTGGCAGTGGTGGATCGATACTGACGGAGAACGGCTCGACGTGGACTTCGACTACGGAACGAAATACGAGAAGGGCGCGCGCTATCATTACCAGGCTCTCGGCGCCTACAATGGCGGCAGTTCGCTTGTGGTGAATGGCAAGCTGGACGCGGAGAATGTCCTGCGTCTGTTCAAGACGGAGCTGGCGGTTCACGAGGGCTCCAAGGCCACGCTGACATATAACAAGCCTACAGCCACGGACACCTCCTCGCTGAGCCTTGGTCTGATCTTCACAGATGAGCCGGGCCGAGTGTTCAAAGTCGAGGTACCGGAATCCGGTCAGCAGACCCAAGGCTGGAAGACCGCATCTCTTGATCTGAGCGCATATGCAGGGAAGACCATCGCTGCTATGGGGCTATCCTTCAATAACAATGGCGGCTTCATTCCTGATTATCAAATGAATATCGGCGAATTGCGGATTACAGACGGCTCCGCGACCACTCCTGAGGCACCGACAGGCTTCACAATCATCAAGGCTTTGACGAATACGGGCGAAATGGTCGTGGCCTGGGATATGGAGGACTATGATCAGGTGAAGCAGTATAATCTGTACGAGAACGGCTCCTATGTAGGCGGAATCTACGATTCGATGTATTACATCAAATCGCTGGGACATCCACGCGGAGAGCTGTCCATTACAGCCGTCGGAGTTGACGGTACCGAAAGCGAGCCAACTATATTGCCTTATGATCTGACCAGCGGGGTCCAGAACGTAGACGTGGCTTTCGATGTATACGGAGATGCAACCGTGACCTGGAACAATCCGACGGACGTATCGGGTATGATCGATCTGACACTAGAGACCGAATATACTAACGAGCCATTCCGTACAGCAGTGCAGGTAGACGCTAACGAAGAGCAGGCGGTCATCACTGATCTGCCGAAGAATGGAGAACATTATATTTTGAATATCGCCATTGACGGCCAGGCTCCAATCACCGTGACAGGTCAATTGGCTGATCGAGAGATTACGCCCTATGCTAAAGAGTTGGTTACTGTAGCAGGCTCGACCTATACGCTCGCTCTGCCTACCTTGACCGACTGGCATCGTCTCTATGTATATGAGGATGATATTCCTCGCCAATTTGCCGTTACCTACACTAGCAAGAAGTTCCCGTATATTCTAAGAGGGAGAACGCAGCTTAAAGAGCTAACCTTCACCCCTTCGTCGGGGACGAGTACATTGAAGCTGGTCATTGAAGACTACGCCGGAAATCGGGCTACTACCATTCTGAGATAGACCATGGGTAGCATTAGCGTCTTAGAAGAAGGTTAGGCGGAATCGTAGCGGCAGTAGCATAAACTCGTTCTGCAAAAAAACTAAAGAAGCGGATTTTCTCTAATCAGAGTGTCCGCTTCTTTGTTGATTTTAGATATTTGTTTCACAAGATATGTTGTCAGTACAATGCTTTTTTCATGGTAAGAGGCGCTTAGCCTCTTTCTTTATAACATCCCAATCTTCTGGTTCAAGTTGACTTGGAACCTTTAGCTTAGAGGGCGATATTCTTAGATTGAAAAATGTCTCCACTGTTGTAAAGTTCACTTGCACGATTCTTTCCTTAGGGATGGCTGTTTTATCCGTGTAGTCTTGATTAGCTATCAAGACATAACCATTTAGGTTATGATTGATGAATTACAAAAGGCTCACTTCATTGATTGAAGTGAGCCTTTTACTATAATTGAATCGTATTTCTTTTTTAATAATCGACTACTCGCTTCGTCTTAAATCAACCCCGCCCATTGCAGCCCGCGCCAGATTCCGTCCTGATGAGCCTCTACCGTCACATATGCTGCCAGGCTTTTGACTGGCTCAGGTGCATTCCCCATAGCGATGCCGCAGCCGACGTAACTGAACATCTCCATATCGTTATAGTTATCTCCGAAGGCAATCGTATCCTCAGGGCGGAAGCCTGTCCTTGCCATCAGCCTTTGAATGCCAGCAGCCTTGGAGCCCTCTGCTGGAAGCACATCCATAGAGTAACTATGCCAGCGGACAAAATGTAGATTATTGAAGCGGCTACGATAAGCCTCCTCCTGCTCCTGCGTGCAGAATAGCATCGTCTGATAGATCGCTCTTCCTTCATAAAATAACGGATCACATGCAGGATGCTCCACCCGCAGCGAGCTCATGCACTGCTCCACATATGGATGATACGCCTGACTGCAGCTCATCTGCTCCGCATCCAGATGAACGAGTGGATGATTGCGTTCAGCAGCGAATGCCGCCAGTTCACGAAGCAGCTCTGTAGCATGTGGATTCATGTAGATTACTTCTCCCTCATGCACCACATATTGTCCATTGAAGCCTACATAGGAGCTGAGGCCAAGCTCCAATCTAAGCTGCTCCAACATAAATGGAGATCGTCCGGTAGCTAGCGCAACGGTATGACCAGCAGCCTGTAATGCCGCTACAGCCGCTTTCGCCGAGGAAGGGACCTGGTGATTGTGATCCAGCAGTGTACCGTCAATATCGAATAAAATAAGTTTGTCAGCTCTCTCCCCCACAACGTTCACACTCCCAGCAGCACAGAAGTATCAGCCAGACTCAGACTCACTCTGTCATGGAGCCGGAAGGCCAGTGGCGAAATGACCTCCCATTGATGCTGATCACAGCGAATATCATAGTGGAATTCCTTACCCTGAAACTGTACATTGACGATCTCACCAGGAATTCCATCCTCTCCGCCTGCGCGCAGCAGGAATTGATCGGGACGTACCGGGTATAGGCCATTCTGCTTGAAAAATCCGGCGACCTCTGTCCCGTCCCATACCGTGTTAGCGCTCCCTTCAGGGATAAAGTTACTGCCACTCCAGCGACCTTGAATCAGATTGGACTTGGACACGAATCTGGCGACAAATTCCGTCTCTGGACGCAAATAAATATCCTGCGGAGTCCCCGCCTGCTCAATCCGGCCATCCTTCATGACGACAATTCGGTCTGCCATCGCCAGAGCCTCTCCCTGATCATGGGTGACATAGACGATTGCCGATCCCGTACTGCGGTGCACCTGCTGAATCTCACGACGCATATCCATTCGCAGCATCGCATCCAGACTGCTTAAGGGCTCATCCATCAGCAGCAAGGAAGGCTCCGAGGCCAAGGCCCGTGCAATCGCTACTCGCTGCTTCTGTCCACCAGACAGCTCATGCGGCATTCGCTCTGCCAAGTGCGATAATCCGGTTAATTCCAGCACCTGCCGGATGCGCTGCTCCTCCTGATTGCGAATGTGCACAGGGGTGTCTTTGTGCGTGCGGATCGGAAAACGAATATGCTCTGTCACATTCATATGCGGCCAGAGAGCGAAGGATTGAAATACCATGCCGATTCGGCGTTTTTCCGGGGGAAGCAACCGATCTGCTCCTGCGACAATACGCCCGTCCATTTGTACCTCGCCACCGCTCGGCTGCTCGAAGCCAGCGAGGATACGCAGCAGCGTCGTTTTACCACAGCCCGATGGCCCCAATATCGCTACGAACTCCCCTTCCTCAATCGTTAAGTTAATGCTATGCAAGGCCTGAAAGGAGCCAAATGCTTTGCTCACCTGCCTGATCTCGATGCTCATGCCACCACTCCCGTCTCATTTCCTTACCTTTATATACTTAGATATACTTGGCCCTGTGTATTTAATTCCGTGTATTTAATTCCGTGTATTTAACTCCATGATTTAGCTCGGTATATTCAGTTCTGTTTTTTCCCTCTACCATATCTTTACCTATTCAAGCTTTGTAACTTCGACTTTTACGCTTTATAGCCTCGACGTGTCGCCCACCGCTGAACCAGTAGCATGCATGCTCCGCCTACCGCAATCAGGGCTACGATGAGGCTGGACAATGCCGTCGAATACAGCGTATCTCCCGCCTGCTCGAAGCCGAAGACCGTAACGCCAATCGTCTGCGAGCCTGATGAATACAGCAGTGCCGATACCGTCAGCTCGGTCAGTGCCGTCAGGAACACCAGCATCCCTCCAGTGAGAATGCCTGGTAGCAGTAGTGGTAGCAGGATAGCTGTCCATTTACGCCATGCTCCCGCTCCCGAGATGCGGGCAGCCTCCTCCATAGACACATCCAACTGCATGAACGATGTAACTCCTGAACGGACCTGCAGGATCAGGAAGCGACAAATATAAGCAATGAACAAGATGGTCATCGAGCCGTAAATACCGGGGTTCCAGTCAGGGATAGGCTCCATCCACACCAGAATCATGGACAGGGCAAACACGATGCCCGGTAGCGTATAAGGAACAGCCATTGCCAGCTCGGCAGCCTTATTGAAGGCACTCGGTCTACGCACCCGCATATAAGCAAAGGCGCAACCGATCACAAGACATACCACCATCGTCACGGCAGACAGCACAAGACTGTTCTGAATCGCCTGCCAGACCCGCTGATTCTCCAGTAAAATGTATCGATAATTATCCAGTGTGAAGTTCTCAGCGGTCAGCCCCAGACCGTAGGCTCTCTTCAGCGACATGGAGATCATCGACGATAGCGGCACTACAGTAATGAGTAACAGGAAGCCCCACAGAATGAAGGATAATGGCTTGCTCATTCTCCCCAGCGTATAGCGTGGAGTCAGATCCGGCTGGATGGTGTCCGAGGCATGGCTCTTGCGCAATAGCAGCCATTGCAGCAGGCTTCCCAGCACCGCTGCCAGACCTAGCAGTACAGATAGCGAGGCTCCTCGCGCAAAGGCCGTCGGGCCAAAGCCAATAATCTCTTCATAGATCAAGGTGCTCAGGACCGAAATATTGACCGGGCTCCCCAGAAAAGCGGGGATACCAAAATTGTCGAGTGAGGCCAGGAACACCAGCAGTCCACCTGCAGTCAAGCCAGGCAAGGCAAGTGGCAGAGTGATGCGGCGCAGCGTATTCAGTCTGGTCGCTCCTCCTGCTCTTGCCGCCCACTCCAGATCGCGCGGAATCTTACGGAAGACGTCTACCGTAAACAAATACACCAAGGGGAAATGATGGATGCCCATCACAAAAATAATCCCCCCCATGCTATACATGCTCCACGGTGCAAGATCGGAATGAATCCCTTGTAGTAGCTTCGCCACCCAGCCTTGGGGCCCCATGAAGGAGGACCAGGACAGGGTCAATACATACGAAGGCAAAATAAAGCACAGCAGGATTGCCATATGCAGCGGTCCCTTATGCGGAATATCCGTATAAGCCACGATCCATGCAAAGGCGGCTCCCAGCACCACGGATAATACCGTAGAGCCCAGCACGATTACAGCTGTATTGCGCATCGTCGTCCAGAATCGGTCCTGCTGTAACAGATTCATATAATGAGCAAGCGTCCAGCCCTGCTCTCCCTGAAAGCTCAGCAGAATCAGCTTCAAAATCGGGTACACGAACAAGATCAATACCGCGATGGCTCCCAGCAGCGTAAGTATTCGTTTGTTGCTAAATAACGCCAATAGCACAGAAAAGGGCGTGCGCCCTTTTCTGGAGGTTGTCAGTGATCGCTCACCAGATTGTGTTCTATCCGTCCACACCGGCTCCATTTGCTCCATGCTTACTCTCCAAATACCTTGATGAACTGCTGCTTGTCTGCCTCACGCTCATCAGTCAGCTGTACCAGATCAGCAGACAGCATCGTCATCTCTTCAATGCTTCTCAGCCCCTCTGGAGGTGCTACACCTTTGCGAATCGGAGCGTACCCAATCTCAGCAGACAGCTTCTGTCCTTCTTCAGACAATACGAAGTCTACAAATGCCTGAGCGGCAGGTACGTTCGCTGCATCCTTCATAATACCAATTGGCTCTGTAATCACTGGAACGCCTTCCTTAGGATAGGTCAGCTCTACAGGGGAACCCTTGGCCTTCTCACGGGCAACCATATAATCTACTACAAGTCCATAGGACTTCTCGCCACTGGCGACAGCCTTCATTACGGCCCCATTACCTTTAATAACGGACATACCGTTATCCTTCAGCTGTTGCAGGTAGTCCCATCCGAAGCCATCAGTACGACTGAATACCCCGATGTTGTAAGCGGCAGCTCCCGAGTACAGCGGGCTTGGCATGATGCTGGCATCCTTGCTATCGGCAGCGACCAAAGCCTGCCACGAATCAGGTGCAGTCGTTACCTTCTGGGTGTTGGTCGCCAGTACAGTCGCCATGACCTTCGTTCCAGCATACATGCCATCCGGGTCTACCAGTGCTGCTGGAATCTCGCTCAGCTCAGGGGATTTATAAGACAACAACAGGTCATCCTTCTTGAGGCTCTCAAAAGTAACCGAATCCGCAAGCAGCAAGACGTCTGCCTGAATCTTGCCAGCTTGGCGCTCAGCCTGAAGCTTGGCCGTAACCTCCTCGGTTCCGGAACGGAAGATGTTCACTTTCACGTTAGGGTATTGTGCATTGAAGGCATCTGCCAGCTTGCCGGCATCCTCCTCAGGCTGAGAGGTGTAGAATGACAGATTGCCAGAGATTTCGTTAGCAGCACCATTGCCGCTGTCACTTGGCTGGGAAGCGGTCGGTCCTTGAGAAGCACAGCCGCTAAAGATTAACATACCTGCAAGCAGGGGAAGAATTGCTGTTTTTTTGAATGGAATCACGATTAATCTCTCCTTTGGTGTGTATAGCTTCTACCTATATAGATTGAGCTGAACATGTTGAGAGTTCGGGTCCGTGCAACTGCGGTGAACATCTGGTCATCCGGTCGCTGTTATCTCCAGGGTTCTCCCATGTAAACGACGTTGCTCATACCCTTCCTCATTAATACAGGTTCAATCTATATAGCTGTCGTATAGTGGTGAATACATTGTATTAGTGAATAAAACGCTATCTCTCTCAGCTCTCTGAGGCAGCAGTTAACCCGGAGTGCAGCAGATAGCCATGAATGGCTTGTGCAACTCCGTCTTCACGGTTCGTCCCAGTAACGACTGCAGCTCGTTCCTTCACATGCAGCTCAGCATTCCCCATCGCGATGCCAAGTCCTGCCCATTGCAGCATGTCCAGATCATTGTCATAATCCCCGGCTGCAGCAACGAGCTCTCGCCTAATATCATGCTGAGCACACAATTTCTCCAGTGCCCCTCGCTTCGTGACTCCCGCGGCGTTGACATCAAAGCGCAGGGTTCCGGTTCGCGACAGCTCATAAGAGCCTTGACGCTCCAGCTCCTCATAGAGCTGTTCACGACTGGCATGATCCGGGCAGATAACTGCCGCCTTGTAGAGCACGGGTTGACGATTTTGCACGAACGAACGAAAATCTCCGCCAACATCCTCTACCTGAATCAGCATCGTCTGATCACGGTAATTGGCTTCATTCAGCTCACGCTGGGGCCGAACGACCACATTATTCAACGGCCAGCGCCGATTCATATCATTTAATTCGCGAACATACAGCACATTGTAGCCATAGAAGTGCACATAAGCGCCAGCTTCCTCGATCCGCTCCAGTAAGGACAGCACCTGCTCAGACAAGAGAGGTGTTCCCTCCAATAACTCCCCCGTTATGGCGTCCAGTGTTACTGCACCATTGAGAGCTACGAGCGGAAAGTTCATGCCTACCTCTCTCGCATGCAGCCATACCGAGGCCGGGAAGCGCCCAGAGGCGATGGTGACGAGCACCTCCTCCTGCATGAGCCTACGTATGGCAGCCATTGTATGTGGTGTGATCATTTTGTCAGGATTCAGCAGTGTGCCGTCCATATCCAGTGCCAACAACTTGTACATCCTGTGTCTCCTTCCTCCTCGTTAGATCGTGTACATCCGCAGTGGCTCCGGGATATCAACAGGACCCTGGAATACCCGCCTTGCTTCCTGACGCATGAGCTCCAGGTTACCATCACTCGGCAGATGAACAAGCACAAGCTGCTTGACGTTAGCCATACCTGCGATCGTGCCTGCCTGTAACGCATTCATGTGTCCTTGCCCCGAGGTATGTACACTCCCCTCACAGATTGTAGCCTCGCACAGGAAAATATCCGCGTCCCGCGCCAGCTCAATCAATGAATCACAGTACGAGGTATCGCCGGAATAGACCAGCACCTTGCCACCATAGGTAATGCGGATGGCGTAGCACATAATGGTGTGCTCCACCGGGACGAATTCAATCTCCGCGCCAGCCAGCCTGATCTTCACGAACGGATCAATGGTATGTACCTCCGTGTGCTCCCCATAGAGACTCTGGTGCATGCTTACAGGCTCACTCGGTGCAAAGAGCTTCAGTCGATGCTGCATCCGGGCATTGCGTATAGCGCCAGCCGCCGCATACTGCAGCACTCCGAGGTCTGCCATATGATCATGGTGGAGGTGCGATAAAATAACGCCAGATAAATCCTCTACCTTCACCTCGGCAGGAAGCTTGCTCATCACACCACTCCCGCAATCCAGCAGAATGTGCCCTTCATCCGTTGTAACCAAATATCCGGCAGTAGCTCCTCCAGCAGAGGGATATCCGCCCCAATAGCCCAATATCTTCACCTTCATGTTGTCACCTCTTGCTTCTGCTCCCCTTACATGGCTCCTACTCCCAATAGAAGATATGTCGATCAACTACTATGGCGAAACTGAGAAGCCTGTGTGCTGATTGCATCTGTTATTTTGTTCGCGACATCTGTTCTCGTCCTTTACATTTGTTCCGAACGATTACAATTGTAATTACCCTCTGTTATTGTTGTGTCATGCGTTTGTCAATTTTACGTAAACGTCAGCTGGTAAATGGAGGGTAGCTTGACTCGCTGTCGACAGCCAATTTATAGTGGGGGTTGTACTTGAGAAATAAATCAGGAAGTTGAATAATTCTTAAAAGGCGGACTATATGTGAATATAGAAGAACGCAAGAACATGGTGAAGGTATGCAAGCTCTACTATTACGAAGCATGGACGCAAGAGAAGATTGCTGCCCATCTGGGCGTATCCAGACCGGTCATCTCCAAAATGCTGCAGCGAGCGCGAGATGAGGGAATTGTCGAGATCGTCATCCATGATGACGACCATGAGGTATCCAAGCTGGAAAAGGATATGGAGCAGCTCTTTGGTCTACAGCAAGTGCTGGTCGTACCGACGAAGGACCTGAACAAAGAGCTGGTGTCCAGCGCAGTCGGCAAGGCCGCCGCCCAATTCGTGCTGAAGCTGATTCGCAACGGTGACCGGGTAGGCGTATCATGGGGCAATACGCTTTACTATATGGTCAGAGAGTTCCCGCTGGAGAAGAAAGAGAACGTCAAATTCATTCCTCTGGTCGGCGGTACGGGTAGCGCACGCAATGAGATGCATTCCAATCAGATCGCCTATGAGCTGTCCAAGAGACTCGGTGTTACTTGTGATACGCTTTATGCCCCTGCGGTAGTCGAGACGGAGCAATTGAAGGAGCAGATCGTTCAGCTGCCTAACATCGCATCGGTACTTCAAGAAGGAGAACATATCGATCTGGCCCTGGTCGGGATCGGCAATCCCTATTCCATGTCCACGATGGAGAGATCCGGCTATCTGAATGAGCAGGTGCTGATGGAGCTACAAGCGCTGGATGTCGTTGCCGACATTAACTCACGCTTCATCACCCGTAGTGGTGAGATTAGTGAGCATCCCATTAACGAAAAAGTCATCGGGCTTGGCCTGGAGCAACTGAAGCAGACGAAGACTGTCGTAGGCATGGCCTTCGGCCTGCACAAGATTGACTGCATCGTGGCAGCCCTGAAGGGGCGCTACATTAACATGTTGATTACCGATGAGGCCACTGCCGATCACATCGTCAAAGCCGAGCAGTATGTGGCTTCTCGCACAGCGAGCAATCGGCGAAAATAATATAATCATTGGGCTCACTCCCATGCGGAAGGCACATCTGAGCAAGCTAAGCAATGACTATCATACAGACCTCCAAGCACTGGCTAGTCAGCGGAAAACCGGATCTAGGGTTTCACATCCCTTCCGACGCTGACGCCATTTATGAAAGCGCTACAACAAATGTAATGAACTTCTTGCCAGCTTCATCCAAAATAACTGGGATATTACGACTAATTATATGAATATTAGAGGGGTGTATTACCGATGTATCTACATCATCAGGAAGCCATTACAGTCATTACGAACAAGCTCAAGACACGAGAGGACGTGCTTGGAATCATTGTTGGGGGCTCGGTAGCCCATGGCTATGCCAAGGAGGACTCCGATATTGACCTGATGCTCGTCGTGTCGGACGAGGATTTCCGTGCTCGAATTGACAGTGGGGATGTCAGCTATTACGAGAAGGAAGCTACTCCTTATGAAGGGGGATATGTAGACGGTAAGTACACGTCCATCTCTTACATCCGCCAGGTCGCAGAATCCGGCAGTGAGCCCGCACGCTTCGCGTATCGTGACGCTATCGTGACCTATAGTGAGGTAGACGGATTGGCGGAGCTGGTCGCAGCAGCTTCCCAATACCCGAAGGCACGTAAGGAAGAGATGATCGAGAAATTCTATGCTCAATTCGAAGGCTGGAAGTGGCTGTATTATGAAGGGGCCAAGCGTAACGAGACCTACCTGATGGAATACGCGATCCCGCAGTTCGTGCTGTTCGCAGGAAGACTGATATTGGCCCACAATGAAGTGGTATATCCTTATCATAAATGGTTCATGAGAGTGCTAGGCGAAGCAGCGGATAAGCCAGAAGGTCTACTTGAGCAAATGGACACTGTCCTGAAGACCAAGTCCCCAGAGCATGTGGAGCAGCTATTTGAGAGTGTAAATCAATTCCGTACATGGCCCAAAAATGAGAAGGGCTGGCACGTACGCTTCATGCTGGATAGCGAGCTGAACTGGCTAAGCGGGCATGTCCCGATCGCGGATGCATGAGCCATCCTAGTCCTTGACCAGATTAAATCCGGAGTGTAGAGCTGCTGGTGTGGATCTCTGTCAAGCATGGTTCAACTCGCTGTCTTGGGATTAAGCCTGAAAAGCTAATGAACAGCATGCTGATCCATCATGATCTTCTAGAGAAAATAAGCCTATTCGAAATCCCTTTGAGGGATCGAATAGGCTCCTTCTGATGCCGTTCAGATGCATAAAATAACAAATATAAAGGCTTGCAGGTAGCCGTTAGCCAGGGTACATAGACTACAGCCCCAGCTTCTGCCCCTTCTCCAGTCGTCTAATCTGCTGCTCACCCGTGTCTGCCAGCTCGCGGAACTGATCAATGGTCTGGCGCATGCGTGGCAGTGCTTCTTGCTTGTAGGCACTGATTGAATCCAGCGCATCAAGCACATCACTGAACGACTGCTTCATCGTATCTACGGAAATACTGGTCTCCAGTGCCTGCTTCTGAATATCCGCCCCCTGATTCTTGAGCAGCCGTGAGGTGCCGGCAATCAGATCATTGGTCGTCTGGTTCAACAGCTCAATTTTCTTAAGCACAATCTTCTGATTGTAGAGAGCGCTTGCCACGGTGACAGCAATCTTCAAGGCGGATACGGTAACGTTCTTGGCACGATCGACACCACGAATCAGCTCTTTATTATTGCGAATGACCACTTCAATAGCCATAATCCCCTGCTGGTTCACCACC
Organism: Paenibacillus massiliensis 2301065 = DSM 16942; assembly: GCF_000377505.1. Lineage (GTDB taxonomy): Bacteria > Bacillota > Bacilli > Paenibacillales > Paenibacillaceae > Paenibacillus > Paenibacillus massiliensis. The sequence continues at coordinate 177,878 of NZ_KB898189.1, forward strand.
AGCATCTGCTGCAGATCCATCACGCGCTGCCGGAGAGGGAATAATACTTCCTCGGTGATGAAACGAATCTTCTCCGGGTCCTCATCACGCAGCTTAGCCGCCTCTACCTGCGTAGCAATGGATTCATCCATCAGCATGCCTAGCTGTATTTCCTTGTGCAATTTCTTCGTCAGCTCACGCAGATTATGCTGCTCGATCTCCAGGGTCGTATTGTCATTTTTCAGTGTGGCTCGGCCCTTGTTCAGTGAGTTCACAATATCCCCGATCACCGAGTCGGCCCGTTCGAACTTCAGGAAATACGCCCGCAGCGGATTGAACAGCTTCCCGAGCAGCCCTTTTTTGGCAAAATCAACGATACTCGGGTCCAGATCCTTGAGCTGGATATGCAGCTCAGCCAAGTCCTTCGCCACCTGTCCTCCCTCGTCTCCCGTCTTGGAGAGATGACCGACAGAGACCTGAAGCAGTGCATTTTTCTCCGAGGAGGATCTCATGGTATTGAGACCAAAGCTGTCGATGGATTTCATAATCTCCCGGCGCTTATCGAGCGAATCCATATCCAGTGTCATGATCATCTCTACATTGGAATTGGCTACGGCCTGGAGCTCGGCGACCTCAGCCGGGACAGGCTTCGTCTCTTCTTCAATCACCGCTTGAATCTCTTGTTCACTTGGGATTTCCATAGAAAATGATGACATATTAATTCCCCCTTATCACGTATGAGCCCACTCCCGATCACAACCTCGTACGGTGCAGTCACAATGATGACTGTGTAGTGATGATAATAACTGTATAGTCACGATGCATAATGCATGATGACAATACAACGATGATGAACAATGACAGTTCAGCCTCCAATTACAACCACAGAGTATGACACCGCCTGCTGGCACGAATGTAAGAGCTCAGCTACATCTGCACGTTGAATAGATTGCTGATCTTGTAGACAACATCGTCCGTATCTGCGTTAATGCTTGCAGCCTCATTGATACTGGAGATACTCTCCAAGGCATCAAGATCTGCATTGTAGCCGATCGTATAGATTGGGACCTTGTAAGCCTCAATCAATTCCCTAATCTCCTTCAAGGAGTGACCTTCATTCGTCTCCCCATCACTGAGCACGAAGAGCAGCGGCTTGACATTCGGATTAGCAGCTATATAGTCCTCCAGCATTTTCAACCCGACGACAACGCCGTCGAAGGTTGCTGTGCCGCCTCCTGCGGAGAGGCTTTCCACTGAGCCTGCGAACATGGACTGCTGGTTCGTGTCATATTTGGCCAGCGGTAACTGGATCGTAACAGCACTCGAATAGGAGACGAGGCCAATGCTGTTGTCTGCACCCAAATTCTTCTGTCCTTGAATGAGCGACTTCTTCAGCTTGTTCAAGGGCTCCCCGTTCATACTCCCGGAGACGTCTGTCACAAATACAGCCGCAATCGGTCGAGCGCTGTTCTTCTTCTCCTTCCATACCTTCTGGGCTGCCAGTAGCGTACCGCCATCCACCTGATCAGAAGGAGAAGCATAATCAGACTTCCCGTTGAATCCTGATTTCTGAGCGGAGGTCTGATACTTCTCCTGCTTCACGAATTCGCTGAATCGGCGAAGAATATCAAGCTTCTGCTGTGGCAGTTCTCCCAAAGCATAGAGCGGGCTGTCATGCCGTACACCGAAGGGGGTGAACACGTACCCACCCTGTAGTTCGGGTGTATTCACGAAGGTCTGGTACTCCAGCACAAAAGCGTCCAGACGTCCCGACTGAGCGGCTCCTCGCATCTGCAGCGTAGTCGAAGCTGTGAAGGGTACATTGGCCTGGAACTGCTCAAAGCGCTTCACGGCCTCCGGTCCGAGCGGATTGGCACCATCGAAGGACTTCAGGGCTGTAATGAGAAAATTAAGTCCCGTCGAGCTCGCGAACGGGTCTGTATAGCCCATAGCCAGCTCGTTTTTGTTAATGGCTTCAATAACGGTCTGTACATTGACCTCACCATATGTACTTTTCAGACTGTCATATTTATTTTTGGAGATGACAATGCCAGGAACATTACCTACGAGACGCTTGCTAATCAGCTCGGTTTTGACATTGCTGGCCTTGACCATCTCCCCCCACAGCTCACTTGAAGGCGTGAATCCACCAGGGATATACTTGCCTGACTTAATGTAATCGGTTGCTGTTCCTGATGCGATATTGCGAATTTTTACGGATACAGGCTTCCCGTTCACCATAATCTTGGACTTGTTGAAATCATTGGCTACGCCAACAAGCCAGCCATCTACACCTGTGCCGGATTTCTCGGTCGAGGAGAAGATCTCAACATACTGCGGCGTAGTGTTCTCAACAGTCACTTCGAATTTGGAGATATCCGGTAAGGAATCTGCCAGATTCACCGGGTCCAGATCAATCTGTCCCTTGATGGGCTCTGCGGTAGTGGGAGCAATGCTGGTGTACATTTTGTTCAGCTTGCGCGAGGCCTGCTCCATGTTGAGCTGAGCACCTGATTTTCCACTCAAGCTGTTGAAGAATGATAGCCCCGTGTACACCAGTCCGAACACCAATACCAATAATAGACCGGATACGAGGAAGAACTTGCTGCGCTTGGTCATGCGTAACCCTCCTTAATCTCTGTACAATTTGGTCTGCTTGATTAATAGATCAATTTCCTTCATGCAAGGCATCTGTTCGATATCCCCCTCCTCGAAGCTATCCAGGCGTGAGATTTCGAGCATAAGCTGATCAAGCTTGAGCAGGATTTCTTCATTGGTGTTCAGGGAGGTTTTGAGATAGGTTAGATAATCGTTGTAGACCTTGTTCTTCTTTTGCATCATTTCGGGGGTAAGGCCTTTGGGTTTGCTCGTGAGCATATTGCCATATTCAGCCTTGTCGAACACGTGAAGGCGATTGAGAATGCTTCTGACGTTCAGATATAACAGCTTCTCGACCTCCTGGGAGACCGAAGCAAACTTCTTGAAGCTCATTTCTCCCGGGTCGAAGCGGTGATTCAGTACATTCAGGAAAGCCTCCCGCTTCTTCTTCATCCGCTCTAGCTGTGAGATGACGAGTGTGACATCCTCCTCCAGCACCTTGATGCCCTTGTAGTAGCCCAATGCCTGGAGATAATCCTCATGCTTCTCGATGTTCTTGACAGGCAATACAGCGGGTGGCTTGAAAAAGGTCATGTAGCTGGCATACAGCAGCACCAGAATATTGGCAAGTATCCATGTGATCGTAAAAGCAATTCCGAGTGCGCTTGTTCTAGCTCCGAGATCAATCCAGCCAGGAATGAACAAAAGTATATTCAAGAACACCACAACAAGGATGAGTCCCAGTAGATTTATGTATTTATTAGAGCTTAATCTCATCCGGCTTCCTCCCTTCCCACGTCCAAGGCACAGTACATACAGATATACTCATTTGCATTGCAGGACGTTACCTAACGGCATGCATTACAGCATGCATTCATCTTCCCATTGTACTATAAAGCTTTTCTGCAAAGTGGAATTCACTGGATATTAGAGGATCAAAAATCAGTAGCCATAAGTAATTTGTTAGTAAGCAATACGCAGGAGGGATAGCTTACGTGTCATTTTTTGTGATGGAGTCTCTCACGCTCCCGCCCCCATCAAAGATCCAGCATGTGTCAAGTCTGCTGAAATGTCACTGCCGTCTTGCAGCAATCCTCACAGACAAACATATAGTAAATGCCCTCTCCCAAACGCTCAATCGCCGCCCAGTCTACCTGCCCAATATGGCGCATGCTCTTCGAGCAGCATGGACACTCAGGATAATAGGCGTCCTGAATCCAGGCTGGATGGCCACCCAGCTGTGATAGCGTTGGCTCCAGTGTCCATTCACTACCATGTAGTGCAGGACGCGGCTGCTCCGCAAGTCGATATCGTGGACCAGCAGCCAGATAGCTCTGGTCAAAGTCCTCTGGCTGAAGCTCTGGCAAATAATCCGGGCGCTCATTACTGGCACTCCATTCCGGCTCCCCATCAGGAGTTATGTCCATATAGACGGTCGTATAGCAGCTGCATAAAATACAAGTCTGTACCTTTAGCCTCGCTCCGTTCCAGGGCATTCCACCCAGAGCTGGATGGCTGGCTTCGATATCCACCAAATGCGTTAGACGCACTCCACACCACGGACAGCTATCAGTGGCAGAGGCTAATAGCCGAAAAGACTTCTGCGTCTGAGCTTGACCCTGAGATAGACTCTGAGATCGAGTTTGGGCTTGAGTCTGAGCTTGAATCTGGGCTTGAATTTGGGCTTGAGTCTCATCTTGGGCCTGACCTTGAGCCTGATCATATCTCAGCTCGTAGCTCAAATCATCGCTCTGTTCAACATTCGCAATTATCGCATAGCTGCGCGGATAATATAGATCACGGCGCTCGCCCGCATCCGTTAACTCCCAATTCGCCGTCTTGGCGTAGTCCTGTACAGGTACATACAAGCTATCAGACCATGACGGTGTCTGCTCGCTCCAGTGCCTGAGCTGCTTCACAATGACATCATCACCGATCCACGCCAGCATCATCAGCAGATGGTTCCGATTCTCCTCATCCGTCTCTACCCTCTGCATCAGTTGCCCCCTCAGCTCCGGGGAAGCATCCTTGTAGAGCATAGCCGGATCGTAGACCTCGTGCTCCAATAGCTCTGGCAGGTATTCTGTCAAAGACAGATCGTTGTAGCATACCAAGGAAGTCAGCACCTCACGGCAGATGTCTTGATCGCCTTCACGCAGATGGTTCATGGCATACTCCAGCATTCGTTCCTGTTCAGCCATAGATAAGGATACGTAGATCTCTTCCTTGGACTTCTCATAAGGAAGATATTCTATCAGCGGATCTCGCGGGTGCTCCGTATGCATCACCTTCAGAATATCCACAGCATCCGTCACATCGGCATACAAATTCACTGTACGACGGTTCGCGGCTACATATTCCTCCCACTTTCTCCGCTCCATCCCTTGATGACAGGGCATGCAATAGCCCCCTGTTTTGGCAGCGGTCGTTGGCAATATGGTTGCGGTACAATCTTCACTTTTGCACGGAATACGCTCAGTCATCATTCGTCCCTCCAGCTTGATATTCTGGCTCTATTATCCATAATTTTGAGCTTTATTTCATCAATTACTCTGAATATACGCTTAATAGAATCATAGGGAACTGCCGATATATGGAGGTAGGCGCTAAAAATACGGGATATTATGGATGTATAAGTAAATCATTACTCTTGTATTTGTGATACCACTTCGGAAATATCTGGTATACTGACGAAGGGGTTCCGCCAATGTATAACATTAAAGAACAGGAGTTGGAAGAAGCGATGAAAAGAGCATTATCGAGACTGCAAGGATGGCTAGCGCTGCTCCTTTTTACAGTAGTGCTTGTACCGTCCACATCAAACGCGGCCTCGGGAGATATCACTGCCCTCTCGATTGTTAACGACAATCCCCAGAAGCTCACCGTATCCCAGACTGTCCAGCTTAAAGTGATGGCTGATATCGAAGGACTGACGAGCAAGCATGACGTGAGTGAGACCGTTACATGGACGACCAGCGATGCCTCCATCGTGACTGTGACCAAAGGCAAGGCCAAGGCGCTGAAGGGCGGCAATGCCACGCTGACAGCCAGCCTGAAGGGTGCTACAGCCCAATTACATATTCAAGTAGAAGAGAAGATTACCAAGATTCAAGCCTCTCCCAAATCCTATCGTTTTGCAAAAGGGGGCGTGCAGACACTACCTAAGGTGATCATTACTCGTGGGAATGGAGCAACGGAGGATGTTACGAATTCCGTGCAATGGAAGATGTCTGCCAGCAACGCTGTGCTTGAGAATGGGTCGGTCCGCGGTGTTACCCCTGGACGGGTCACACTTGAGGGCACCTATGGCGGCAAGACCGTTAAAGTCCCGATTGCCATAGAGGATGAAATCGTGCGTATGGAGGTCACTCCGGCCGTTACGAACCTGAATATCAAGAAATCCAAGCCGCTAAAGGTAACAGGCTATTACAGCAGCGGTAAGACAGTGAATCTGTCCAAGCAAGTCAGCTGGGTGTCCTCCAATCCGTCTGTAGCCACTGTCAAGAACGGCTCTGTGAAGACCCTCGCGCAAGGTGAAGCTACCCTTACGGGGACTTATCAGAATATGAACGTAGTAACAGAGGTCCGGGTCGTACCACTTCTGAAAAAGCTGGTCGCTGGCAATAGCAAGGTCACCCTCGCAACAGGCAACAGCACGAATGTCAGCATCTTCGCCCTGTACGATACAGGACAGAAGAATGTGGTAACCAGCAATGTGGAGTGGACCAGCTCCAAGCCCAATATTGTTACAGTCAACAATGGTAGAATTACCGCTGTCAGCAAGGGCAAGGCTTCTGTAAAAGCGAAATGGAACAAGAAGACCATTACAATTAACATTACTGTAAATTAGGCAGCATTACTGTAAAATAATGAACAGACTGTCTGCCTCGCAGACTGCTCAGGCACTACCAAAAAGCCGTCCCTTAAGTCATTGACTGGAGGGATGGCTTTTTAGCTTCACAAACAAAGACCGCCTCTTGATTCATGGGATGGACTACTCCATCCTTTACCAAGAAGACGGTCTCTACATGTTTTTATATATTACTCCCCAATGACCTTCCACTCCAGAATTCCTGTTGAAGCCGGAGCCTTCGCTTCGATCACAAGACGCAGTGCACGCGTGCTGATCGCATTAAAGGAAGTACGATTGTACGTATCGACCTGAAGGCCGTAGCCGTTAGGACGCGGCACCTCAACCCAATCTGATCCATTCCAATATTGAATCGTATAGGCACTCGGTACATCAATACCTCCACCATCCTTGAACCAGTACACTTCGCTCTGTGAGAAGGTATATTCCCGGTCAAAATCATACTGGACCCATTGCGTCCCTGTCTCTGGCCAGTTACCATACACCAGACTGGAGCGATCATTGGAATGAGTCGGTTCAACGCCGTCATTCAAAGCCTGTACATTCTCCCACGGTGATGTATAAGAAGAAGATACACTGGCTTGTCCTGCCAGATTCGCTGGTTGATTAGTGACTGGCGCCGTCGGGAAGCGGGCTTGATCCTGCTTCAATTGACTCCAGGTATAGCGTAGCATCCAGACGTCCCAATTCGTTATGGTTCTGGAATTACCTGCCCACATGATCGTTGGTACCGGGAATCCTCCTGGTGGACGCTCATGCGTCTGGTAGAAGTCAGGCAAGCCAAAGCCGTGTCCAATCTCATGCTCGATAATCTCGGATTCCTGGGCACGAAGATTGCTCAGGATGTAATCATCGGACATTCGCTGTCCCCAGTCTCCTCCGGCCCCCCCGCCGAAGTTCGCAGTCCCCCACAAATACATGTCGAAGCGCTTGTCCAGACCACCTGGATAGACGTATCTCGAATTGTGGAAGTTCTCAAAGCGCGACAATTCTCTTGGCGCTACTGGCAGCTGTGCCGGAATACGAGGATCGGATTGACTCAGGTCATCCCGAATCGTATCCGTGTAGACGATCTCATCAGGCTGCCTGTCCAGAATTTGTCTGGAGTCAGCTACGGCCCAGCCTACAATCTTGACTGGTATATGTCCATATGGCCAGCCATCGTAGCCCTCCAGATGCTTGGTCCAATTGTTAATCTGCCGCTCCATCATACTCGCCATGTTCTGGCGCTGCTCGCGTGTCAGGTTCTTGCTTGACTGCCAGCGGACCACGTAATTCAAGGTTCCTTTGCCTGCATAGATCTGATCGAAGATCAGATTTTTACGGCTTACGGAATCCTCCACCAGCATCCGATTCGTATACACCCACTCAATCGAAGGGCGCAGCGCCGTGGGCATGCTATCTACTGCTGCTTGCAGCGAAGCGTCTCCAATTGAAGCCTCTCGGGGGGCAGACACCTGCATGTTCTCCTCAGCTGCTGCAGTACCGGCGTCGAGAGCCATTCCCGTCAACAGCAGACTGGTTGATAGTACAGCCAGACAAGCTTTCTTTCTTATTTTCACTAATAATCCCTCCACTCAGATTTTGGTAAAATGCTAGCTCTACGTCGGATCATCCTTTCTAGCTGTCTTTTACTACTAAAATCTTCATTATGTACCATCCGAGCATACAGAAGCGTATGCAGGCGATAATGCCGACAACATTCTCTCTGGGGGCAGAAAGTAAAACCATAGGCATCATCGCTGCAATACACTTAAAAAAGAAGCCATGCTCTAGCATAGCTTCTTTCATTTTACATTAAATCTCAAATTTTGGAATAGATTATTTATATTTCCTTGTGAAAATTTATAGAATAAGTGGCTACATCGTCTCCGTATGCAGGATCGCATCAGCCCGGTGGCAATAGAGAACGTCATCAGCACCCAGACTCTTGTACATGAGCCGGGAATGCCTGGAATCTGTAATAACTATTAGCGGCCCACACGTCCATGAACGGCAAATTTGAATATACCGTGAGCACTGTGTCAGGCTACGCTCGAAGATATATAGCTTTTTGACCGGGAAAGAGGGAACTACCCATGTTTGCTCATGTCTGGTGTTCACGATGATTGTATGCTCGACACCAAGGCGCTCCAGTCGGGTCTTCTCCTCCGCATTGTTGGTCAGACCGGCGACCTTTTCCCCTCTGTATCTCAGCAGCTTAATGAACTCCTCGCCCTCACTTGTCGGAGCACAGACCACAATGTAGCCTTCCTTCTGCAGCTTGTCATAATCTATCGCTCTAGTGCTGGTGCCTGTGCAGGAGCTTCCAGAGTCGTAGCCGTCGTCATGATCCGCTCCCTCCTCCTTTCTCTGTTCACAGCCGGGGCCTTCCGTCGTTACCGTGGGCAGTCCCGTTTCCTTTCTATTCAAGGTAGTAGTAGATTGCACTACTGTCCGCTTCGACGTCCCGTGTCCTGTTCGCTCCATTTTCATTACTAAGCACTCCTTCGTTGTACAATCCGTTCCATATATTTAGCCTCTTGATTAAGCAATCGGTACTACTACAGACAAGGACCTGGTCCTCATCCTTGCAGCTGTAACGAACACTCGCTCTAACCACGCATTCAGATTCATATAAATGCACAGCAAAAAACCACAAAGGGTATCCTCTGTGGCTCCAACGGCGGTCACATTGTATTCATCCCCTCTACATACGCTTACGAGGTTAGCTGACGGATTCGGGCGGTAAGAGTCGCCCTACCTGTCCAGATGCCAACTGCATCTATTCAGGATTCACCCCATAATGGCCAGATCTAAGACAATGAAGTAGCCATTGATTGGTTCCCCCGCTTTCCATGACGGAAATTAAGCGGCTTGCGTATTCAATTCGTGGAAACAGCTAAAATATACTCCCAACGCGGTGCAAAGTAAACCTCGATTCCGGTCAGAATTAACGATATTTCACGCTAAAACCGTGCAAGGCCAGCACAAAGGGCGTATGATCTTTGTTTCTCTCGATTTTGCTACATCTCCAGACATTCGGGGCTGCATAGCAAGTCATGCATTGGCCTATCGGCAACGAAGATATAAACAGCAAAGCAAGCTTGACTAGCTCCAATATGCGTATAGATCCGCTGCAAGCGGGGAGCCCTGTCGACCATTGTTAAGCTTGCTGTTCTTTCGAACGAAATTGAAAAGCTGATGAACAGCAAGCTTAAAGATGGGCACTCCATTTCTCTAGGGCTTCCCCGCTTTCCGCTAACCACACTCTCTACAAGATCATTAAAACCCGAAATCTTATTCGGTCAAAGTACTAGTAAGCTTATAAGCTACATCGCACCTCAAGAGCCTATCTCGGATTTAATCGAGACAACGTACTAGTTATTTCCTAGCGCTCTCAGAGCCTGATCCAGCTGACGGAAGCTCTCGTGCAAGCGATCCTGAGGAATATCTGCATAGCGATCTCCCAGACTCAGCTCATAGTAGCAGCTATCCTCACCTGTCGCATGCAGGTATGAAGTGAAGCCGATGCCCGACTGCTCCATGACGGCTATCAAAATCGGCTCAAGCTCTTGCTTCGAGGCCTTGAAATGGACGTGAAACATATTCGATACTGGCACCTCGGGTAGCGTGCACGTGGCGTGACAGGCATTGAACTGAGCTGCGGCTTCCTTCGCCTTAAGATAATAGTGCTCCATTTTGCCTATGCGCTGTGTCAGGTAATAGTCTGCGCTCAGAATGTAAGGATACAGGCTGATCAGGTCTCCACCGTACCTCCTCTTCCAGCGCTTGGATTCGTCTATGAAGTCAGCACTGCCGGTTAGAATTGCACCAGCAACACTGCCGACACCTTTATAGAAGGAAATGTACACACTATCAAATAAGCTGCACAGCTCTGCCACAGTTCTTCCATAGTAAGGTGTTACCTCCAGCAGCCTGGCTCCATCCAGATGCAGTCGGATGCCCTGACCACGGCAGTAATCCGCAATCGCCACCAGCTCCTCATAGGAGGGAAGCTGACCGCCAATCTCACGCTGGGGCAGCTCCAGCAGCAGACAGGACACGGGCGTATCCAGTGCCTGCACATCCTCCAACGTAATCAGACGATGCTCGTCAGCTAGCAAAATAGGCTCAATATGATGTAGCTCCTTCAGTCCATCCTCCTCATGAATCTCCAGGTGGCACAGTGGATGATAAGCCACCCGCTTGAGGCTGACCCGGTCACACCATATGCGCAGGGCAATCTGCTGCGCCATCGTCCCACTGGGAAAGAACACCGCCGCTTCCTTCCCGGTCAGTTGTGCAAGACGGTGCTCGAAATTCTCAATAATCTCTCCTTTGCCATACATATCGCTATCCAGCTCAGGGTCCAGTTGTTCCAACGCTTCGGTAAGTACACGAAGCTTCCGGTCATGATGGCCGCCGAGCGGGTAAGGCGCCTGACGATAGGCTTCTCTTAACGGGGACAATTCCGCCATACTGAATACACTCCTTCGAATGCCATAATGTATATTTTTCATGAAGAACTCATGCGGGTCAGCCCGCGGAGTGACTTTTGGTGACTTCAGGTCACTTCAAGGTCACTTCAGGTGACTTCAGGTGATTTTAGGTGACTTTAGGTGATTTTAGGTGACTTTAGGTGACTTTAGGTCACTCGGTCAATCTAGGTCAATCTAGGTCACTTTAGGTCACTCTAGGTCACTCTAATTTACTCTAGTTCACTCTAAGTCACTCTAGGTAACCACAGGCTGTCTGTCTTATAGATACGTCACTTGTGCCAGTCCCGCCTGCTCCTCGCGCCACCGTGGTGCATGCTGTCTCACCGTCTCAAGGAAGGCTAGCATAGCCTGGGACTGCCACTTCTTCGTATGGTATACCAGCTGAGTAGCCACCCTTTGCCCATCATCGTTCCAGTTCAAGCGAACCAGCTTGCCATCCTGTATTTCCTTGTGGACGGTGATGTAGGGGAGGAAGGACAAGCCTAATCCATTCGCTACGCATTGCTTGATAGCCTCGATGCTCCAGAACTCAAGACTCGGATCGGGTACGATTCCGGATTTATGCAGATGCCTCTCAAATAAAGTCCGGTAGGAGCAGCCTGACTCGGTGAACAGAATACTCTCTTCCTTCAGCTGGCCGGGCTCCACCATTAGAGAACACGCGAGTGGATGATTCGGAGCAGCGATAAGCGCCATGTTCTCTTGTACCAGCGTCTCGATATGCAGATCCCTCTCCTCTGCCTCTGGCTGGAGGATAAAGGCTACGTCCAGGTCACCTGCTCGAATGAGGGACAGCATTTCCCAGCATAACCCTGGCTTCAAAATGATGCGCACCTGCGGATACCGCTCCCGGTATTCTCGAATAATCGAGGGTAAACGAAAAGCAGCCAGAGACTCTGGTGCACCGATACGAATCGTTCCACTCGTCTCCACATCCGTACTAAGAGCATTCTCTGCCATGGCGTGCATGCGGTAGATTTCCTGTGCATACGGAAGCAATCGCTCTCCTGCTGTAGTAAGACGAATTGTACGACCAATACGGTCAAAAAGGGGTTTCCCCAGCTCATTTTCCAGAGCCTGAATCTGCGAGGTAATACTAGATTGTGCATAATCCAGCTTTAATGCGGCCTTGGTAAAGCTGCCCGTCTCGACAACGACCAGAAAGGTGAATAAATGTCGGGATTCGATGCTGATCAGTCCTTCCATCGGTTTTTCGAATGGAAAACATTCAAAACTTCCGTTTTTCAGATGGGTATATTGTCTGTTACGTTGATAAAAAAAGCAAGAGAGGAATAACGCTAATGACATCCCAATCCAAGCTACTCCACAAAACCATCGGAATGCCGCAGGCGATTGCCCTGTATATCAGTGCGGTGCTGGGCTCCGGCATCCTGCTCGTACCGGGGTTGGCCGCCGAGGTGGCTGGTCCTGCCTCATTGGCAGCCTGGGGGCTGATGATTGTGCTGATTCTACCGATGGCTCTCAGTATGGGGCTACTCTCCGCCAAATACCCCAATGCCGGGGGCGTATCCCATTATGTAACGCTAGCTTTTGGTGAACGGGCCGGGGCATTGATCGGCTGGTTCTTCCTGATGTCCGTGCCGATTGGTGCACCTGTAGCCGCCTTGACTGGTGCTGGCTACCTGACCGCCGCCCTCGGGCTTGGCGAGACAGCGCGTATCACCATTGCCTCTATTACCATCGTGGTCGCGCTGCTGATCAACTGGATCGGCATGAAGCTCGCCGGGCGCATTCAGGTGGCCGTCGTCCTGTCTATTACGGCCGTACTGCTGTTCACCTTCATAGCAGCGATACCCTATATGTCCGTGGAGCATTTGACTCCCTTCGCGCCTCATGGCTGGACCAGTGTCGGTCAGGCTGGAGCGCTGCTGTTCTGGTGCTTCATCGGCTGGGAGGCTGTGTCCCATCTGTCTGAGGAATTCAAGGACCCACAGCGTGCTGCCATTCGCGGAGTGACCATCGCCGCGCTGCTCGTAGGTGTCCTGTATTTCATGACAGCACTGGCTACAGTAGCTACTAATAGCTATATCATTGCAGGCTCAGATGCTTCCCTGATCTGGATCATCAGCCAGCCGCTTGGCATATACGGAGCTGTGCTGACAGGGGCTACGGGCTTGTTCATCTGCATGGCTACGATCATTGCCTACGTCGGCGCGTCCTCCAGAGTCGCCTATGCCCTAGCCAGACAAAGAGCAGCCCCTGGCTGGATGGGCAAGCTGTCCAGCAAATATCTTACACCGATAGGAGCGTTGGGCTTCCTGAGCCTATGCTTTATCCTAGTTATGTTCCTGTATGGCAGTGGCCTCGTGTCGCTGACGACCCTGATTCAGCTACCGAATGCCTCGTTTATTCTGACCTATCTGGGCGGCTGTGCTGCAGGGGTCCGTCTCCTGAAGGGTAATCGCTTCGGACAATGGATTAGCGGGATCTCCTTCGGAGCCACTGCTGTCGTGTTTCCTTTCACAGGCTGGGCGATGCTGTACCCGGGAGTCGTGCTGCTGGTCTTCGTACTTATTCGCTGGCTGCGAGGACGAAAATCCATCATTGTTGAGGAAAAGGGTGCACAGACCCGGCGAGTGTAGCCGAGTAACGGAGCGGAAGACAGAAAGGCGGAATGATGAGGTGCGAATGCCAAGCTCACATGATTTCCCCGGGGGATTCGCACCTCAGATTTTGTCGAATTGAAGTCGAATGTGGATGAAATGTGAACAAGATCTATTTTAAAAGTCGGGGAAGATTTCCATTTGAACGGATGTACGCTAAAATAAGAGCTGGATGCAGCGTATTTACGATGTTTTCCGCTGTCGCACTCTATATGAGTGCGTGGATTGAAATATTTGCTTCATATTTAATATTTATTACTTTTCCAAGTCGCACTCTATATGAGTGCGTGGATTGAAATCGTCTAAGTAATAAGTAATCAGTTCCCCGACCTCTGTCGCACTCTATATGAGTGCGTGGATTGAAATTGGGTACGGTCAGGCCATATATATCGATCACGGTAGTCGCACTCTATATGAGTGCGTGGATTGAAATAGAATTTTGGCAGGCTGCTGGCTATTTATTGTCGCGTCGCACTCTATATGAGTGCGTGGATTGAAATAATTGTCCCAAACTCTGAATTGCAATCAATGTTCCAGTCGCACTCTATATGGATGCGTGGATTGAAATTTCAGCCCCGTTCTCAACAGCAGAATTCCTTCACCTTCGGCATAAAAGACTTTATTGATTCCACATGGCAAGAAGCATATCTTCTTCTTGCACGAAAAAAAGAGCAGAATAATCTGCTCTTTTAAAACAAGCTATTCACCTCTACCTTACCTGCTCACTGGAGCAACACCTAATTAAGAGAGTTACGCTCCTCCAATTTGATCCCGAACTTGAATTGGCCCGGGTAGTTGAATGGGCAAAGTAAACATAAATAAAATACTAGCTACGATGGATAGTGTTACCAATCTTTTCATCATTGTTTAACCACACCTTTTCCACGAGATTTAGAAAGCCATCTTTAATCTCAGGAAGCGCATGCTCCTGAAAGTGTAAGAATAAACCCATGCAGTTTAAAAAGTAAGTCTTATTATTAATAATATGTGACTTTGACATAGCATACATCAAATATTTATAGCCATAACTATACATTGAGCGATATAGGTAATAGTAGGCTAATTCATATCCAAATCGTACAAACTGCTCTGGAATTACTTGCTTGGCGTAGATTTCATTTAACTCCATCTCCTGCTCAATAAGCGAATTGATTACTGTGTCAAAGCGCCAAAGTATGTGATCTACATCAACATCATATCGGTTAGCTGCGATCAATACATTTAACAATTTGGTGACCAACTCGGTATTCGTTATATTTGTTGTATCTATATACTGAACATAGTCTTGGAGTACGCTCACATCCCCTGACAAAAGTTTATTTACGTAAGTATTTCCTTCAGCCCAATGCTGGAACAAGTTCATCCAATGAACGGTATCCTCATCCGTCTCTTTGACCCAGTCTAAATTGGCATAAGCATCTGTATATTGTAGCGCTTGTTGGTAATCCTCTCTGGCTTCACACACACTTGCACATAGCAGGTCAGCATAAGTGATATATACGAATAGAGGACGACTCAACTTTTCAAAAGAAGCCTCACGCTTACTAGTGTGTTGATGCTTTATTGAATACTGGATTCTCGCTTTTTCCTTCATTCTGCCTGCTACTTCTTCAACTTGATCCCATTCACGCAAAGAACGGTACACGTTAGCCAAATCTTTTAGTGCATCAAGTTGATCAATCTCATCCAGACGCTCCACATAAGGTTCAAATAATGTAGCAGCTCTTAGGTTCTGGGGCTGATCATCACCAATACGGATCTTGAACAGCCTGTACTGGCACACTGCAAGCCGTTCCGAATGCTGGTGCTTCTCGCTAAAAGCAACATTCTCATATAGAATCTTCGCTGCGGCATAATGCTCTTGCGCAAAAAACTCCTCTGCCAACTCAAATACCAGTCCAGCATAGTAGGTTACATTCTCCATAAGCACATTCGCCACTTGGGCTATGCAGTCCAGCCGATTCAGCTCCATGCAGCGCTGTAGGAATACCCTGGCCCTTCGCCAATCCACGGATGCCTCAAGCAACGATTCCTGTATATATCGACTGTAAAAGTAATCCTCAGGCTTCTTCATGGCCCTCGTAACACAATCTAACTGATGTACAGACATGATGCGATTGCTCATCAGCATCCCACTGATTGTCCCTGCATTCAGCCCTGCTATTGAAGCAAATTGACTCATGTTCAGGCTAAGCTTGTGTAAATAATCCTGAATTTCTGTCCGAATCGTAGGTGTGATTTGCATCAAAAACCACCCTTTCAACGTCAACTCGAAACTTAACAGTGCTAATCATGCTATGTAGTCGTAAGTACGCTGCAACATTGCTTAACTATTCATATTATACCAAGTTATGGAATCATTGTATACCCCAAAATTACTTATTTAAGTAATTCATACGTTTTTAAGTATTTTCCTACAAATACTTCTCTCATCATCCACAACTTGATCGTCACAATCAACGAGATTGCCATTGTGCAGATACACTTAATTTATCTTCTTGTACCCTTAATGTATTTTCGTTCAAAAAAATCGCGAATCCCTTAATAGCCCCATAAGCAGCAGCCCGAATTAATAGCGCAATTCATTGAAGACTATAGAATATACAGTTGTCATGATAGCCCGGATTATATAGCCCAGACATACGCTACAAATCCGTGTGTTTCTGATATGCGTCTTTCTCCGAAATCTTCGCTGGAGTTGGTGCGAATGCCAAGCTCACATGATTTTCCCGGGAGATTCGCACCTCAGATTTTGTCGAATCGAAGTCGAATGTGGATAAAATGTGAACAAGAGTCCGTCTCCAAGGCAAACGCCCTCTTCCATTTTGACGGATATACGGTAAAATAGGTGCTGGATGCAGCGTTTATACGATGTTTTCCGCTGTCGCACTCTACTTGAGTGCGTGGATTGAAATAAGCATTGTAAATGTTAATTTAGATGAAATCAAGGGTCGCACTCTACTTGAGTGCGTGGATTGAAATATCACTAAGTTGATACCCTTTCAATGTTGCATATACGTCGCACTCTACTTGAGTGCGTGGATTGAAATTTCTGTTTCAAATTCTTTTTCTAATGTAATATCCTGTCGCACTCTACTTGAGTGCGTGGATTGAAATAGCCAAGTATTTAACACACGTGTTGTTTTACTTACGTCGCACTCTACTTGAGTGCGTGGATTGAAATACCCAGATTTGATGTGTACACACCCTTGGCTGCGGTCGCACTCTACTTGAGTGCGTGGATTGAAATTACTCCTGATCGAGCAAGAGGCTACGAGCGCCAGGTCGCACTCTACTTGAGTGCGTGGATTGAAATTCTACCCGTAAGGAGGATATAACTTGCTGACTGTGGTCGCACTCTACTTGAGTGCGTGGATTGAAATACATGGGACCGCATCGAAGAGGCGTACAAAGCCAAGTCGCACTCTACTTGAGTGCGTGGATTGAAATTTGCCTAAACCTTGCCATACTCTAGCACCTCCGTTGTCGCACTCTACTTGAGTGCGTGGATTGAAATTCCATTTTGAGGTATTGCTTATCTGCGTTATCGTCGCACTCTACATGAGTGCGTGGATTGAAATAGTAGCCACCATCTCGCAAAATCTTGGCATTAGCTGTCGCACTCTACTTGAGTGCGTGGATTGAAATTTAACCCTAATCCAATACATCCATTCGTAATGGGAGTCGCACTCTACATGAGTGCGTGGATTGAAATTCTTGGCTGATGCCTTGTGAGCTGTTGCTACGATTGTCGCACTCTACATGAGTGCGTGGATTGAAATGCCCGTACCAGTGCCTCAGCGAATGGAGGCGGTAGGTCGCACTCTACTTGAGTGCGTGGATTGAAATACTCTGGATCTCAATGCAGCCCGAGAGGAACGCAGGTCGCACTCTACTTGAGTGCGACGTTTTGATCTTCAACACGCCAAGGCCACCCAGGCCGCTGCGCGAGGCTCTTGCTCTATACTTTCCCTTACCAATGACACGTTTAACGGAGAGTGCAGAATCGATCTGAAGAAGCGGAGCGTTCGCCTTTATCCCCAGATTTCCTCCTTTGTAAAAATTTCAAGAAATCTGGGGATAACAGCGATCGGAAGATGATTCTGCATTCGGAGTGGTCCACGTGTGTGAAGGATGATCTGCGTGCCTGAGTGATCTACGCGTCTGAGCCTTCTCCATGCACGCACCCCAAAACAAAAACAAGCCCGCACTCCCCTTCCAAGAGGTGCGGACCCGTCCTATCAACCATGTACTGCATCCCAGCTAAAGAATCCATCCTCTACCTAAATGAAATCTCCCGCTAACGCACTCATACCAGCAGCACAACTAACCTGTGCCTTAAGGCTGCACCATCCGGTAAGCCTGAATGCGATCCAGATACAGACGGCTCTCCGAATTCACCCAGAACGTGCCGACCACATCCGGGTTATCCACGAAGGCCTGCTGCTCCACAACCTGCTCCCCATCCACATACAGGGAATACTGCTGCGCAGGTACGTCCAGCTCCACGCGCAGACGATGCCATTCTCCCGCCTTCCAATCGACCTGCTCCAACAAGATCGTCTCCTTGGCAGGCGTGATGTAGCTTAATCCATCCTTGTTCAGTTGGAGGCGAACAGCAGATTTGCCACCCGGCAGATTGAGCAGCTGAATCAAATGCTTGCCTGCATCGGAGGCTGAAGCAGCAATCGGAACCATCACATCCGCCTCCAGGATCAGCTTGTCAGCATGAGCCTGAAAACGCTTGGTGAGCGTGGCCAGATCAATTGCACTGCTTTGCATGAGCAAGCCGTTGCCTCGCTCCTCATCATTCGCCAGATCAGGAAGCTCGGTCACTCGGACATAAGCATCCTCCTTGCCCGGATAAGGAGGGTATACCGTATAGCCGGCTGGCGGACTATTCGCTGGTGTCGTGTCAAAGTTATCCTTCACCGTATACTGCTTGGCTATGTTGCTTGGAACGGCAGCAGACTTGGCGATCGAAGGCAGAGTATCCCCAGCCGGATTCGTAGCTATAATTCGATAGTAATATACGTTGCCAGCTTCCACAGTCGTATCTGTATAGCTCGTGTCTGTGACACTCGGAGCAATGACTGAGTACGGCCCACTTTCCACCAGACTGCGCTCAATATGATAGCCGGTAGCCCCTTCGGATGCCTGCCAACCCAGCTCTATACCTTCCGATCTACCCTGGACTTCAAGCTCTTGGGCAATCGCAGGAATCGAATCCAGATTGCTGACAGCCACCTCAGAGAAACGGCCCCATCCGTAATTGTAAATATCGTTATTGATGAGCGCTCCATCGGCTGCGAGCCCGACATAGATCGTCTCTGGCCAGTCAGCAATATCCACCGTGCCCACCAATGTCCAATCATTCCCGTATTGACACAGATAGCCATAGACAATCCCGTCCAGTCTGACCAGCTTAATATAGCCTGGCGCCAGGAAGTCCTCAATCTGACGTGAAGCGGCCTCCCCTCCCTGCTGGGTGCGCTCCCAGAAACGGGCTACATGCCCGTATTTGACTAGCGACTGGGTCAGCGTCACCATGCGGGCATCCGGGTCCAGGCTGCTGCGCATCATAATTCCGGCCTGGGACTCATTATCCACACGGCCCACCTCGTTGATACGCGCCACAATCTGTCCATCGTCAGCCAGCGTCTGGTACACATAGTGGAAGGAATCCCGTGTCTTATCCACCAGCACCGGATCATCCGTTCCTCCAATGCGACCACCACTGCGGAGAGTGATGACTCCATCCTTTTCCGATGCATGACCAGGAATCTTCGCCGAGCCGATGTCCACCGACATCCACGGACTGGACACCTCTTGCGGATGAACCACATAGAGCGGGTGCACAGGACTATCCGCTGCAACCCCCTGCGTGTCGTAGGCTCTAGCTGTAATCCAATAGGTCCCATCCTCTGGAGATTCCCAGGTGAGTTCATAAGGAGCTGCTGTCGCTTCTCCGAGCTTCACGTCATTGGCGTAGAATTCCACTCTTTGGATAGCTGACTGACTCATGCTTGCCGTAGCATTTAGCACCACAGGCTCGCCAGCCTCCACCAGCTCTCCATGCTCAGGAGCCACGAGCTTCACCTCTGGGTTCGATGGCGTGTAATCTGCGACAAGCTCATTCAGGTACATTTCCAGATACGTGTACCCCTCAGGGCCAATCTGCTGCGAATCACTTGCATCCTTCGGATCAAGGGCGTTCGCCAGCTCCCAATCATCCGGAATGCCATCCCCATCACTGTCTACCAATGACGATGTCACTTCAGGCAGAGCCGGGAATCCACCTGCCTCATCCTGAGAATTGGACAGTCGTCCACCGCGCTCACGCACCTCCTGAATCACCCTGGCATCCATGGAATCACGGGCAGGGTAAGTGGCTCCAGCTTCGTCCAATACTCGCTCATAAGCCTGAGTAGCTGATTCCGCCGTGTACGTATACGGCATCTCAACAGGCTCGCTTCGCTTGGCTACCTCCGGCACATCACCGATGACACCAAGCCAGTTATCCTCCGCAATCTCGGGATAGCCATCCACAATATTGTCAGCGATGAACCACTGACTATCCTTGGAAGGTGTATCCCGTAGAAGGGCACGTTTCGTGCGGTCCGTATCCGGTCCATATTTGTAATAGTTCCCTACGATGTTGCCCAGTGCACGCTCGCCGCCATACGTGCTCATGAACTGCCAATTGTAGATAATGTTATTGCGAAAATCGATAATATTGTCCTGCTCTCCCCCAAAACGCGGATTGCGGCTCGCATTATGCGCGATCAGATTGTGATGGAAGGTGGTATTTTTACCACCCCATATCCCACCGTATCCGTGTCTGCCCTTGGAGTGATTAGACATCAGCATACTCTCGGAGATGATGGACCATTGCACCGTCATGTTCTCCATTTGGTAAGGGGATAGCACCTCATCTACCGAATGACTGAAGGAGCAGTGATCCAGAATGACATTTTTTCGCTTGCGGGCACCGAAGGCATCCTCTTCCGAGAAGAAATTATCGCCTAGTCGGAAACGCATAAAACGGATGATCACATTGTCACCCTGAAGTGACGTGTCATAATCCAGTACAGCAATTCCGTTACCAGGCGCACTCTGGCCTGCGATCGTCAGATTCGAGCCCGTAATCTGGAGCCTGGACTTCAGATGAATGTTGCCACCCACCTTGAACACGATGATCCGATCACTGCCAGATACGGCATCCCGGAACGAGCCCGGACCGGAATCATTCAGATTCGTAACCTCATAGACTTCACCGAAACGACCGCCTGTCGTATACATCCCGCCACCCTCTGCACCAGGAAAAGCCGGAATACGTGCAGGCTCCGCCGCACTGGCTGTTCCGCCATCCCCCATAGGCACCAGCGTCGTAGCCACGACGACAAAGGCAAGTAACACTAAACATAATTTGGACTTCAACATATCTTCCTCCTACACTTGAAATAAAGCTCAACAGCTTCGTTGCGAATGAAGAAAAGAAGGATCATCCTTTCCCGAATGCTTACAATTGAATCAGCATATCGACTAGATGACATTTATCTAGGGTCCCAGCCATCGCTTCCGCCCAGCACAGATTGGATGGTGATCGCAGAGGCTTGTGCAGACGTAAGTATATCCGACCAGCCTACACGGTTACGATCATTCCAGCCGGGACCCGAGTTATTGAATTCAGCGTAGCGTGCAGTGGCTTCATTGGCGGCGTTGCCCCAGTTATGCCAGCCCTCAGGACGAATATGCTTATCCATCCAATTGTTCATGAAGATAACCGCACTATATGGACGCCATGGACGGCCAAGGTGGACAGAATGGTCGCCTGTGCCAGAGCGCGTGATACGACTGTTCATAATTACATAGCCATACTCAGAGGTCGGCTCTGTGGAGGCAGCCGTAATGTATCCGTTTCCAAGACTGCGAATCTCGCAATTATCGAACACCGCTGTGGCCCGTCCGAAGATAAAATCTACGGTCCCTTCAATATAGCTATTCTTGTAATATTGCCGTCCCCCATTGGAATAGAGCGTATCCTGGAAGCCGAGTACGCGGATGTTCTCGAAGCGGGAACGATCACCAGAGACATAGAGGGCGACGGCTTGACCTGCATTGCGTCCGGCTGTATTCTGGAAGGTAATATTTTTGGCCTGAAAATTATTGGCCCGTACAGACGTGCTCGCACTATTCGTTGTACTGCCCGCTGTGCTGGCCGTGTCATTATAGGTCAGAATGGTATTGTTGGCATTTTCCCCGATCAGGGTAATGTTCGTCTTGGAGGTTGGAATGAATATCTTCTCTTCATAGACCCCAGGTTTCACGTAGATAATTCGCTCCGAGCCGTTACCATCAGGAATGGAATTGACTGCAGCCTGAACACTGGTAAATTGGCCTCCTCCATTCTTGTCAACCACGATCGTAGGTGCCGCCGCCGTAGTGCTTACCAGCTCACTGACAGACTGCTCGGCCTGCATGGAGGGAGCGAAGCCTGTCAGCCCCGTAACCAACAGAGTGCTTGCCAGAAGAACCTTGAAGCTGCGTGTGGTTTGCCTAAATCCCAAATTCGTCATTTTACACATCTCCTTCCCTTTTACAAGGCATATTTTCAATTTTTTCACATTCCAGACAATAACAATTATAGTACGGTGATGGATAGAAAAGTTTTGATTTCATGCTTTGTATGCGCTATCATTTTATTGTTGTTGCGCATTTTCCAATCCATTCTTAGGAGGGGATCACCCGTGGCAAAATTACCAGAGATCAAGTTCGCGCTCGCAGAGGACAGCTTCTTCATTCAGTACAAGATGAGCGAGGCTTATTCCAATATGAAGAATCCGCATGCACATACCTTTTACGAGATTTTCTACGTGCTGAGCGGCGCAAAAACCTATACCATCCAAGGCACCACCATAGAGGTCAACAAAGGAGACCTGGTCTTCATTCCTCCCGAGCAAATGCACCAGACCTTCAGCTTCGCACCCGTTCACTGTGAGCGCATTTTGATCAATTTCTCCCAGCATTTTGTGGATGCTGAGCTGGTGCGTGCTTCCTTCGAGCGTCTATACCAGCAAAAATCGCGGCCCGTCGTCCGCTTCGATATGAATGAACAGACTGCGGTCGAGCACTTGCTCGGCAATATGCTGCATGAAGCCAAGGTCCACGAGCCCGGTAATACGGAGCTGGTTCGTGCGCTTCTGCTGGAGCTGCTCATTCGAATTCACCGACTGGAGCTGCGCAAGCAGCATCCCCCTGTCATGGAGCCTGAAGGGCATCCGCTGCGAGATAAAATTCTGGAAATCGCCGACTACATAACCATGCATTACGACCAGCCCCACAGCCTTAACCATCTAGCCCAATCCTTTTACATCAGCCCATCTCATCTGAGCAGAAGCTTCAAGCAGATTACCGGCGTACCCTTTCGAGAGTATCTGCAAAACATTCGCATTCGTGAGGCCCAGAATATGCTGAGGGATACCGATATTCCTATTCAGGCGATTGGGGAGCGAGCGGGGTTCGCCAATGCGCCCAACTTTAACGTGGTGTTCAAGAAATGCACGGGACACACACCAGGTCAATATCGCAGGCTGACTTCGATGTAGTTCAATAAGACTGGACAAAAAAAGAACAAGCTCTTCCCGGACATACACGTCGGGATTGAGCTTGCTCAGTTATTATAGCTCTATTTTCTTGTTCATTTTAATAAATGCTATGAGAGTCAATAAGAATTCCACGTGGATCATGCGGTTCTTTCTTTAAATTGTTATCCTTGTGGTGGGTCCTTCAAGATCGATAATGGCTGACCACAGTGATTGCAGTATCTGGATTCCCTCGCTACGACCTTGCCACATACGCATATGCGTTCACCCTTTAGCCGCGCCAGCTGCCATTCCAGGGCTTCAATCTCCCGATCCAGCTTCTGAACCGTCTGTGTATAGGCGGCCACCTTCTCCAGCGGAGCATTGGCCCCTCCCGTCACATAAGCCTGATAGACCAGTTCTCCCAGCTTGGCGAATTGGTGTGTTCGGTCCTTACGTTTTAATGTGATCTGCGTGCTTAGCCTCGTCGTTTCTACCGTCTGGTTAGCCTTATCCTTGACCTGATTCATGCCCGTCTTCATTTTGTTCAGAAAATTACTCATCGTCATCCTCCTTCACAAGTTGACTGTACAGGAACCCTCTTTCAGATGTGTATGCGACACGTTCAGACTCAATGCTCTGCGCCCTTTAGCTACCTGCCTTACATTTGGCTTAATATAATGGTGACCAGAAAATAAACCAACACCCCCGAGAGGAATATCCATATCCACTTCTTGCTGTTCATAATCTTGGCCTCACTCCTATTCATGATGGACATGATGGTCATGATGGTGAAATCGCTAGTAACTTGACCAGATCAATTGTGAATGTAGAACCACTGTGCCCTAGCCACTACACTCTCCCGATCATTCGACATGAAATCAGATTGGAGCTAGGGATTAGTGTAGCTCGTACTTAAAATGGTACTGCTTGAACCTATGCTGTAGCCCGATACGTTCCAGTAGCTCTGGCTGTACATACTCATGATTCCAGCTTAATGCGGTGTCACCGTATCGCTCTCCAAGGAGCGCCAGCAACGACCTGAGCAACAGTTCATCCGCTGGACGTTGAAGCTGTAGCTGATGGACAGCAACTCCCCCACTGGAATGCTTCAAGCTTATTGTACCGATGGGTTCATTGGACTCCAGCAGAATCAGCAGCTCACGATCCGGTGTCTGCTCTCGTCTTGCCTGCCACGGAATTCGCTCATCCTCAGTCTTCCAGACTCCCTCTTCAGCTTCATCCTGCACCGCTATAGACAGTAGCCGTTGTCTTGGTGGAGTCGTGTGCTCCAGCCTGTCAGTTAGCTCAGTCTGGCTCCATTTACTCGGTTCACGACGCTGACCAGAGGCGAGCTCGCCTTGAAAATAATGCAGCTCCGTCAGCCTGTGGTAGCCGAGACGCTCATACAGCGCTATAGCACCAGGATTATCTGCCAGTACCTCCAGATACATCGAGCGAACATCCTGTACCCGACAATAATGAATGGCAGCCTCCATCAGGCTACGAGCTATCCCTTTCCCCCGGTAAGCTGGTAGCACGGCAAGTCCTCCGCACCATGCAGATTGACCGTCTGCTGAGATGGCTTGAAGACAAATGCCGACGAAGCGCCCCTCCTCCATAGCCACGAAGGAAGCAGCTGGTGTGAGCTGTAATACCCGCATTCGCTCTGTAAAGGCCTGCTCACTCATCGTTACAGGTACAATATAGTCCTGAAAAGCTGCATTCCATAGCTCAACCATCTCAGATGTACTGCATGTGTTCAGACACTCAATTCTCACATTACATCCTCCTTCATTTTCAAGATGGCCCCGACGGTCTGCTTTATTTAAATATGATGTTAGCACAAATCACCTAGATATTCACAATGAGTAGCCTGACTACGAATCAGCAGTCTCTTAGCATCCATGAGAAGATTCACCGTAGGTTACGCATCCTTCTCCTGAAGCGCCGTATTCCAATCCACCTGATAAGGACCCGACGGGTCGACCTTCAGCCTCGTATAGATCTGCTTGCGATAGACTAATTCCGATTTTGCATCCTCGGGACTCTCACCAGACCAATACTGATAGCCCAGCAAATAGTTATGCACAAGCTGATCCCAAGAAACGAACTGCTCCTGCAGACGAGCGCTGGCCTCAATGCTGATTTCCATCGACCGTTCGTAGCTCAGGAACCCAGCAACATAAGACCAGCTGGCGATCTGGGTGGCCCGGCACAAGTCCCACGCCAGAATTCCCTGCTCGGGATTATCTGTATTCACCTCTTCCAGCATGTCGTACAGCTCAAGTAACTGTGTCTCATCAGACGTCAGACTCCCCTTCGCCTTCAGCTCTTGCCGGAACTTCATCACTTCCTCCCTACTGCCTTGATATTCTTGCAAAAGGTCCATGAACTCCTTGTTGTGTCCTTCTGTCATCAGCCACTCAATGGTGGATTCCGCACTGGCGGTATCGGTAATATTCCAGCTGTCCTTCAGAGCCACCTCCATGCTCATATTGTTCAGGAAAGAGCGCTTCAACCCTCCGTATATGGATGTATCCATATCATTGCTTGTCGTGATGAGCGCATAGGTGGCGTTAATGAACCTCACTGTATCTGAATTTGTATCCTTCTTAACTCCATCTTTAGCATCACCGCCGCTGTTCGGGCTGTCTTCTTGAGACGGTCCTTGAGCCACATTCGTATCGCTCGTCTGAGCCGATGCACAGCCACTAATCAACAAGGTAATAATTGCCAGTACTGTCACCATTCTGAGCCATAGGTATTTTCGTTGCACCATTTTCCACTCCAATCCGTATAGTTAACCGAAGATGTTCATCGGCTACTTGGAGCGGGCAGTGAAGATGGCAGAGGATAATTAGGACCTGTATCTAACTCTATTTCATAATTATGTATACTTATGCATGTATATTTTGAGAGTATAGTTTAGAGCATCGTCATCGCCAGTTGAATAAGAATTGGGAGTACGGATAGGGTTATGAAGCTGTGGAATCGGGTACTATTTGCTACACGCCTTAGGGTTATAATTCCATGAAAGAGGTGACTGTGTCATGAAACGATTGCGTACCGTGTTATGGACAGGTAGACCCCATCTAAGGATATTTATTGGATTGATCTGTGTGTTGATGATCCTGCTGCTAACCGCTTGCTCCAGAACAGAGCAGCCTTCACCTGATCATCAGCCGAATCCAGCTCCAGATGTAACTCCGCAGGAGCCCGCAGATTCAGGGACACCAGAAGGTAGTGATACCGAACAGCAAACTCCACTACAATCGGAGCCTTCCGGACAGCCTGGCAAAGCGCCTGCACAGTCTGGCTCGGACCCTGCTGAGCTGAATCCCGAAGCCTTCGAGGCTGGAGTTCACATTGACTGGGATAGCATTCAAGATCCGCTTATGGACCAAGACATGCTGAGCGTGCTCCAACAATTCACCGAGGCCGTAGCCACAGGTGACAAAGCTACCTTTGAACAGTTATTTCCACGGTATAAAGATCAGGATTACGGAAGCTTCGCAGCATTATTGGAGCAGCCTGATCGGTATCGCTTCGTGCAGGTCGGCACCGTGATTCAAGAGCACCAGCGAAGAATCGTTCCGATCGACGGCATTGCCAATGATGAATTGCTGGGCATTCGTGAGTTCAGCAACAATCTATATATGGAGCAAAATACCAAGGGACAGTGGCAGATCGTCTCCATTGACTAGATGTTGACGCATGAACTAAACATTGATGCTTGACTATATGTTGATACATGAACTAAATCTTGACGCACAGGGCTATCCTGTCAGCCTAAACATCCGTTACTATGCGCACATTTCCTGCATTAGCTTTTTTGGAATAAAGTGTATAATGGACCTATTGCTTAGCTTTACTCAAACATTATATCGAAATGAACCAGGCATAAAGGCAACTGGCTTAATGGAGGAAATGAATGAAAAAGTATGTGCTTTTTGTAATGATGTTCTTGCTGCTGTTCACGGCGGCCACGCCTGCCATGGCGAAGCAGGTTCCCGAGAGCTGGGGGGCTGTGACGGACCGGGGAGGCTTTTTCACGAAGCAAGAGGTCGAGCTATTAGCCAAAGAGGCGAAAAAAGGACCTCTTCAATTCCGAATTATTACCTTTGATTCTCTGGCTGGCGAGGACCCCGCGGCATATGCCACCAGAATCTATAAAGCCTGGAGGTTGGATAGCAATGATGTCATTCTACTCATGTCCAAGAAAGACCGCCGGATCGAGCTGAATTTTCACAATGATGAGCTCCGGAGGGAGCTGGACCAGCTTGCGAAGAAGAAGGGCTGGATCAGCAGCTCACAGCCTTCCAGCTTGACGGCCTTTCTGAATAAGCATTTTATTCCCTCAGCCAAAGCCAATCAATTCGCTAAGGGAGTAACACAGACAATGACTGAGCTAAATCGCCTGTATCCTGCTGAGCAAAAGAATGCCGCCAAAGATACAGGTGCCACCGATGTGGCAGGCTCAGCTGGCAGTAGTTCAGCCGGGGAGAAGCAGCCCGGCTCGGGTGCAGCCTCAGGGGCTGGTGAGCCTGGCTTCCTGTCCGCCTTAGCTAACGGGGATGGTGGCCAGTTGTTCTGGAATTTCCCGACAGAGCAGCTGATCTACCTTGCACTCATGCTGGTGTTCCTGGCCCTGTTGGCTCTGCTGCTCTACATTCTCTATTGTAATTTCCGATGGGAGCGAGTACGCAAGCGGATTCCCTCACTAATCGCCGAGGCCAATCAACAGCTGTCCATTCTCGACTCCTATGATTCATCGCAGGGACATACTCTGGCCGTCGTTCAGCGTCTGAAGGATGGATTACACAGCGAGGTACACACGCTCAGTGACAGACAGCAGGCCGAGGGGCGCCCGATCCCCATGTACAAGTTCAGACTTCTGCTGGAGCAGCGCAAGGCGCTTCATCTCATCCTGAACGATCATCAGGAGCGAATCCAGCAATTGAGCGGTGAGGTCCGGCAGCTTCAAGAGACGGACCGGCTGATGCACGAGCGTATGGTTCAATTGGTCGAAGAGCTCGATGAGCAGAAGCATATACTAGCCGAGCTTCTCGCAGCTCATCAGTTACCGTTGACACAGCTCGTGGAACGCTACAACAGCCTGAACGAATCCATTCAGGACACCGGACGCCTCAAGACTCATGACCCGCTTAAGGCCTATGAGCAATCTGAGGGAGCTCAAGAGCTTCTCGCATCACTCCGGCAGCATCTCACGATCGTGCCCGATTATGTTGCCAAGCATCAACGCTTTCCGGGAGAGATACAGGCGGTACGGCTGGAGATCGAGCAGCTGACCCTGCTTCAGCAGCTGGAGGCAGCCATTACCCGCTTGAATCCATATGAGGATCTTGAGCAGGCGCTGGCTCTGAACGAGCATATGTATGCTTCCCTGGAGCATGGCCATATGGAAGATGTATTGAGCCTGACACAAAGAATGGATGAACTGAAGGAGCGTGCCTCTTCTACAGCTGAGCGGCAGGTTGAGTATCAGCGCAAGAACAAGGCGGACATGCCCAAGCTGCTTGCTGAGCAACCCCAGCTGGCCTCCAAGCTACAAAGCATGAATAACCAGTTCTACCTCATTCAGAAACAATACGCTGAGCATCATTGGGCGGAGACCTGCAATCAGCTGGAGCAGGCCATCATGAAGATAGAGCAGCTACCTGAGAAGGTAGCCGAGGCTGAGCAATTGACAGAGCCGCACAGACAGCAGCTTGATGAGGCTCGGGCCATATTAGATGAACAGCTGAAGGCACTCGACTCCGCACGTACCCTGTTGGGGCAGGCGGCTCAGCTCATTAAAGAACTGGAGCAGCGGCACCAAAAGGCCAAATCATACTATAAGGATGCCTGGAAGGAATATCAGATTGCTCGTAAAATCATTGCGAAGGAGCTTCCTGTAGTCCGATGGAAGCATAACATCCAGTTCATAGAAGAGCATTACCAATCCGTCACAGCAATGCTTCAGCAAGAGATCATAGACCTTGATCAGATCGAGCAGGTGCTCAGGCCGTTGGTCGATCAGGTTCACCAGCTGCGCAGCGAGATTCATAACAAGGTAAAAGAGAAGAAAGAGGCCATGCAGCGTTGGAATCAGCTGACTCGCCATTTCAATGATATTCATAACCGTGCATCCAGAACAGCTGGGCTGTCAGGCTATTATCTACAGCAGTATCAGATCATTCGACACGATACGTTGGCGCTGCTGGAGAAAGCAGACTTCGAGCACGCTATGTCTCGCATGTCAGCACTCCAACCTCTGATTAGTCAGATGAATCAGGAATATAGCCGTTGGCAGCGGGCAAGAAATGCTGAAAGGCAAGCCAAATTAGCCCGTCAGCAAAGGGAAGCCGAGCTTCGTAGACAGCATCATAATCATCATAACAATCACCATCATCATAATCAGTCCAGTAGTAGCTGGAGTAGTTCCAATTCCTATGTGGATTCATCATCAAGCTCCTCAAGTAGCAGCTACTCATCTGATAGCAGCGATTCCTCCAACCGGGGTGGTCACTCCTCAGGTGGGTCTAACTGGTAGCTGCATAGATATAGGCCAGGGTCCGCAGCATACGTCGAACCATGACTTCACTCCAGAAGGTGAAGCCGTTCAACTGTTATGCAGGCGGGCCCTTGACTTTTCATCAGAGTGATCTCAAGTCTTCATCGACATATAACTTCAACTTTCGACCTCCAAGACCGATATATGTTACTGTAATGTAATATTTGTCGGTATTTGCCGAACAATCATGCCGCAGCAGCCATTCCGTCTCGTAAGAGCTCGCTGGTACACACTCGGCATATTTGCCCGGAGGACACTACAATGAACAAAAAAAGAAGAACTCGTCTTCACCTGCCCCTTGTTATTTTGATTGCTGTTGGACTGTACTTCTACGAGAAAATGTATGTGCAATTCCCTGATCCTGAGCCGTCCGTAAGCTCCCCATTGGAGGCCGATGTCATGCTGGAATTCCCGGCGGACAAATACCCGGAGACCGGACAGCATATTCAGGACGCCATTGCTTCCGGAGCCTCACCTGTATGCACTATTAATCGGGAGATGGCTGAACAGAATCGTGCAGAATCACTAGCTGGCGTTCCCACCAAGAAAGGCTACGACCGGGATGAATGGCCGATGGCCATGTGCTCTGAGGGAGGCAAGGGCGCTCATATTGAATACATAGCTCCCAAGGATAATCGCGGAGCAGGAGCCTGGGTAGGCAATCAGTTAGAGGAATATCCCGATGGAACCCGAGTGCAATTCATCGTGAAATAAGGTACAACTCCGTTCAGAAGGAAGATTGGACACCATCTGTTATACTAGTAGAGATGTCTGCTGCGCTCCTGTACATGGACCTATATGAACTTATATGGACCAATATGAGCTTAAATAGAACTGTGTAGATCTATGAGCTTCCTTTAAAGGTCTGGAGCAAAGGGATAAGGGCAGGAATACATACAACGTGCTCACTTTACAACGGAAAGCAGGGAATGGGTTATGTCTGAACAAAAAATCATATTTTTCGATATCGACGGAACATTGCTGGATCATAACAAGAATCTTCCGGCCTCAGCGAAAGCCGCGGTGCTGGAGCTGAAGCAACGAGGGCATGAGGTGGCCATCGCCACTGGGCGAGCACCCTTTATGTTCGAGGAGCTACGTGAAGAACTGGACATCGACTCCTATGTCAGCTTCAATGGTCAATATGTTGTGCTGCGTGGTGAGGTCATTCATACACATCCATTGAATCCAGTAAGGCTACAAACACTGACCGAAATGGCGCTGCAGCACAATCATGCGATGGTCTATCTTAGCAGTGATGATATGAAGACTACGGTCCCGAATGATGATTTCGTAGAGACCAGCATGAAGACACTGAAGCTCAAGCTAAGCCCCGGTCATGATCCGCTCTATCATCAAGGCCGTGACATTTATCAAGCACTGTTGATGTGTCAGGCACATGAAGAAGTGCTATACGAGAGCGTATGTGATGCGTTCCAGTTCATCCGCTGGCATCCGAACTCAATGGACGTTATCCCCGCAGGAGGCTCCAAGGCAGCCGGCATTGCCAAAATGATCGCTAAGCTCGGCATCGCTCCTGAACATCAGTATGCCTTCGGCGACGCGCTGAATGATCTTGAGATGCTACAAATGATTCCGAATAGCATCGCTATGGGCAATGCTATGCCAGAAGCGAAGGCTGCTGCCAAGTTCGTGACTACGTCAGTGGACGAGGATGGAATTCGGCACGGCCTGCAAATGATGGGGCTGCTGTAGAGAAGGATATCTCGAATGAGATGCTGCCTTAAAGCCTGTTCTCCTTATTCCTTGAGTAAGGGGACAGGCTTTTGGCATATATGACTACCCTATGATTCGTTCTGCTTGTAAATGGTGGTTTATCTTCATGGATTCATGGTTCTAACTGATACATATGATTTCATCCATGAATAGTTGATTTTTTAAGGAAACTACTTACAATAAGCAGTATACTGCCAGACCAGTTACATGCGCCTCTATTCAGCGCAGACAATGCCCGAGTAACCCAATTCCGCTGGCACTTCAGCCGCGGGGACACTTGCTTACAGCACATTATCTGGAGGTAACAGCATGGAAACTGAAGGATTACGCAACGTGGAACAACTAGCCTTAAAGAAGTACAAGATTTTCAAGCAAAGCAAAATTCGTTATCTGTCACGCTCGATGCTTGCCAGCATGTTCATCGGCTTCGGGGTAATCGTCGCTTTCAAGACAGGGAATTTCTTCTATATGGAGCAGTCTCCCTTTACCTACCCCATGGCCGCCATTACGTTCGGTGCTGCCATTATCCTCATCGCTTACGGGGGAGGAGACCTGTTCACAGGCAATACCTTTTATTACACGTATGCAGCCCTTCGCAAGAAGCTACGCTGGCTGGAGGTCATTAAGCTATGGATTACCAGCTATGTCGGTAATTTGCTCGGTGCCGGGGTGTTCGCCCTGCTGATTCTGCTGACAGGACTGTTCGAGCCTGCCAACGTGAATGGCTTCCTGCTCAGCGTCGTTGAGCATAAGATGGAGGCACCGACGATGCAGCTATTCTTCCGTGCCATCCTGTGTAACTGGCTCGTCTGCCTGGCCTTCTTCATTCCGATGTTCATGAAGGAGAATGGCGCCAAGATGTTCGCCATGATGCTGTTCGTCTTCTGCTTCTTCATCTCTGGCTATGAACACAGCATCGCGAATATGTGTACATTCGCTATTGCTCTGGTGCTGAACCATCCGGGCACGATCTCCATCGAGGGAGTTATTCACAACCTCGTTCCCGTCACGCTCGGCAATCTCGTTGGCGGAGTGCTCCTGATGGGTGTCATGTATTACACCGTGAATCGCCCATTTCTGGACGAAGCAGAGCATTGAGCCACTGATCTCAGAGCAACAAGCAACATAACTAACAAAAGTCCGGAGAGCGATTCACGCCTCCGGACTTTTGTGTCATGGTAAGAAGCGCAGCTTGATTGTACTCATTTTCTACATGCTTATAATCGAGCTGCCTATTACGTATTGCTGGGATGAAAGTATACTGAGCATTGTGATTCGATTCTTTTTTATAGAAATACATGCGTTCAGGCTCGTCTTAATACTAGAAATAATTAAAGGAGACAAGCGGATAACCGCCTGCCTCCTTTAATTATTTCTATTCCAATCTGACGGGTAACTTTTTAGCCCATTACACTATGCCTTGTTCAATCATCAGAGGGGATATAACAAAGGGCTATAATTCTAGAGCTGAACCGCCGTTGTCTTTCCTTCTTTACGCTTCTTGGCGTATTCTGCCGTAGCGGTAAAGAGGACATCCGAGGATGAATTCAGTGACGTCTCAAAAGAATCTTGCAATACTCCAATGATAAAGCCAACCCCAACGACTTGCATCGCGATATCATTCGAAATGCCGAACAAGTTGCATGCCAAAGGAATAAGCAGAAGAGACCCGCCGGCTACGCCCGAGGCGCCCGTAGCGGATATAGCGGCTAAGATACTTAGAATCAGTGCTGTACCAAAATCCACCTGAATACCCAACGTATGAACCGCCGCCAGGGTTAAGACAGATATTGTAACGGCTGCTCCCGCCATATTAATGGTTGCGCCTAATGGAATAGATACCGAATACGTATCTTTGTCCAGTCCTAATTTCTCGCATAATCTCATATTGACTGGAATGTTCGCCGCAGAGCTTCGTGTAAAGAATGCCGTAATCCCACTTTCTTTTAGGCACTGAAACACGAGCGGATACGGATTTTGACGAATATTCAGATACACGATTAAAGGATTGACCACCAATGCCGTAAATAACATACATCCAATTAGAACGGAGAGTAATTTGCCGTAATCGAGCAAAGACGAAAGTCCACTCGTTGTAATAGAGTCAAAAATAAGGCCCATAATCCCGAACGGCGCGAACTGGATAACCCACTTGACGATTTTTGATACGGCATCCGAAAATTGAGTGATCAGGCTTTTAGTGTTATCGCTGGAGCCTTTTAGAGCAACACCAAGTAGGATCGCCCATGCAAGAATACCGATATAGTTGGCGTTCATTAGAGCACTTACTGGATTATCAACAAACTGAAACAACAAGCCTTTTAGAACCTCGACTATGCCCTCAGGCGGAGTCATATCTTGTGTGCCCGATACCAGCGTCAATCTAACCGGAAATATAAAACTTGCCGCGACCGATAACAGCCCAGCCAGAAAGGTACTTAGAACGTAAAGAACAATAATCCTTTTCATATTGGTCTGTCTGCCCTTTTTATGGTTGGTTATAGCAGCCATCACCAAAAGTAGCACTAATACCGGGGCAACCGCCTTTAATGCTGACACAAATAAGGAGCCCAATAACACAATACCAGTTGCACCTGGAGCAACCAGGGCCAAGACAATCCCCACGATAATTCCCAGTAAAATACGTTTGATAAGACTTATTCGGTTCCACTTCAATAATGCCGTTCTCATCTTATTCCTCCGGACTCAAAATAGAAATGCCAACCAACACCTCGACACTGTAATGTGGCATAGCGTTAGTTTATCATAGAAACTACCTTCTTTGTGAAAATGGGAAATTTTTATACTCGTATTCTAAATTCCGCTTCCCCAACGCCTTAGCCTGCTCCTGATTATCAAACGTAATTTCTTTCAGTTCGCATAATTAAAGGAGACAGGCGAATATTCGCTTGTCTCCTTTAATGATTTGTACTCCAATCTCATGAGTAACTTTTTGGCTCATTACATTCTGTCTAAGTTTAACCATAAGGTGTCAGCATAATCCCTGAACTCTAAGGTGTATAAATGGCTGGCTGTGGAGGCGACTCCATGCCCTCACCCAGATAAAAGCCTGTATGTGGAGGCTGATTATAGGCTACATTTTGCCAGGCTATACTTAGTCGATAGACGGGATCATGCATAAGCGTGTAAAAACGATGCTCCGTCTCATACGGTGTAGAGTAGATTCGCAGGGCCGAATTATCCGCTGTTCGCCAGATAACTTCCTCTCGCCAGTCGCCAAAGAGATCCGCCTGCAGAGCTGGTGTACCCTTGGTGCCATTATTAGATAACGTTCCATCCGCGTTCAGCAGCAGCACTGGCGACTCATTGATATAGTCCCATTTCTCAATCTTGCCGACGCCTGTCTCGTTGTTGCTAGATCGGGTATGGTCCAGCAGCTCACGCAGCAGATCTCCATCCCACCAAATGCCAAAGTTCCTGGACGAAGGGGATGTGCTGCTAATCAGCTCTCCTGTAGCGGTGCGCAAGCCTACATTTCCCGATGCCCACTGCTCCGCTCCCTTATAGCGAGGGTCGATGTCTGCGGACATGCCGCGTCCGGTATCCACCCCGGTGTGCACTCCCCACAGAATCTCACCCGTCTGCGGATCGTACATGGCTGCTCCATATTTGCCGTTTCGATCCTCATTCACCTTGAAGACCTCTAGGCCTGGACGATCCGGGTTCAGATCGCCAACATGAAGGGCGTCCCCGTGTCCCATTTTGGTATTCACCAGGAGGGTACCATCGTCGTCCACGACCATGGAGCCATAGATGATCTCATCCCTGCCGTCGTTATCCACATCGGCTACGCTCAGACTGTGATTGCCCTGTCCTGCGGTCCCCGCATTCGCCGGAGCATTGCTGTCAAATATCCATCTTCGTGTGAGCTCTCCATCACGCCAATCGTAGGCGACTAGGACAGAACGCGTATAATATCCTCGTGCCATGACGATACTGGGGCGAGTTCCATCCAGATAAGCTACACCTGCCAAGAACCGGTCCACGCGGTTACCATAGTTATCTCCCCATGAGGATACACTGCCTCTTGGCGGCTCGTAGTCTATTGTAGTCAAGGCTTGTCCTGTATCCCCGTCGAACACGGTCAAATACTCTGGTCCACTTAACACATAACCTGCAGAATTGCGATAATCCGCCGTGGCATTCCCAATGACCTGACCGACTCCATCAATCGTGCCATCTCCGGTCTTGCTGACAATCTCTGCCCGTCCATCCCCATCAAAATCGTAGACCAGAAATTGAGTGTAATGCGCACCGGCACGAATATTGCGTCCCAGATTAATTCTCCATTTCAAGGTTCCATCCAATTGATAGGCATCCAGATAGACAGGTCCGGTGTGGCCTGATTGCGAATTATCCTTCGAGTTGGAAGGGTCCCACTTCAGCACAATCTCATATTTCCCGTCTCCATCCAGATCCCCCACACTCGCGTCATTGGCATTATAGGTATAGACTACACCATCGGGCGTCGTTCCTCCTGCTGGCTGCTGGATGGGCACATCCATGTAGGTATCGTTCCATACCATCGCTGGGGATGATTCTGCTTGTGGCTCGCCGTTAAGAATTGCCTTGATGGTGTACTCAGAAGAGGTCGTACCCGATGTGTCCAAAAAGTTGGTCGATGCCGTAATCGGTGCCTCATTGATCTTGAGGCTATCCCGGTAGACATCATAACTGACATGGGCAGGCTCCGTGCCCAGCATTCGCCAGCTTACCAGCATTCCACCCTCTACTGGTACAGCGATGGCACCTCGGTCAAGCTGCTCCATCTGTCTAGGTGCCGCAGCAGCCATACTTGATTCTCCACCAGAATACATCCCAGCAAGCACCATACTGCCAATAGCAGCGAGGGCTACGTTACGACATGTTCGTCTCCATGTTCCCATAATGCTCCTCCTTACCGATTTGGATTTGCTGTGCCTGTTCGACTTGGGTAGCTTAGATTGGAACAAATTTACATACTCATTATATGATAACGCTTACATTTTTGGGAAGACGAGCCACCTTTGCTTTTTGTTCAAAAATCCGGTCAAACACTTCACAAATCAGATTTCTCCTCTCACTAACTAAGTACTCCCTCTCATGATCCGAAAATAGCTACAGAAAATATGCACTGAAAATACTAACCGAAAGCATGTCCTAATGACTTATACATGCTATCATCTAAAAAAAACAGCCTCTCCCATTAGGAAGATCGGCTGCGGGTATTGTACACTATAATCAGTCTTCATATCGTCTATCATCATCGGCAATGGATTGGATATCCTCTGCACTGATGCTCATATATACATAGCCATCCTTCTCCTGCTTTTTCAACGCAGCCTCCTTCATGAACCGGGGGCTGGCGGGGCCGGCGTCCTCATCATAAATAAGCAGAATTCCGTCCGTTTTTCGCAGAAGCAGCTCATCTCTGGCCTTGTATTGCCAGATTCCCTGATACGGCTGATTACTGACCAGCCCATAATAGTCAACTTGCTCCACAAGACGCTGGTAGTACTCCTTGCGCTCTTCCTTCCACTTCTCATCTGTAGGCTGATGCGCAGCCAGAATAGAACACTTCACGTGTGGGTATTCCTCTCTGAGCGCTAGCACCGCCTCACATGCCCACAGATCCACTCCATATTGGCCAGGGGTAATCACCCATTCCAGCCCCTCTTCGATGAGCGGAATAAGCTTGCCCGTGATCGCCTTCTGGATATAGGCAATGCCCTCATGCTGCTGATTGAAAATATTCAATTCATGGGCGCGATACCCGGTTACGAGCAGATTTTTCATAGTAATGCCTGTCACCAACCTTTAACACAACCTCTGTATGGGCTGCACGATATCTCTGTGCTGATCTTGCGCTGCGTCGACTTCTGAGCTCAGACCCGGGCATTTCCCCTGATCCTTTTGATCCTCTCGATCTCCGTGGCCTAGCGGCAGGACAACCGGGAGCATCTGTAGGCAGGAGCAGTAGAGGTGGGGCAGGGGTACCCTCTCTTAGATGGGTTGTCACCGTCTCAGGGAGCGATCTACGTCGCATATGCTTATAGTACGGAGACAGCTTGTGCAGCGTCGTCAGCAGCTTCACCCGGTAGGTCAATGATGGGAACGGCCACTGCTTCATAAGCCATTCGAGCCGCTGAAGTGCGTCGTCAGGATGCATCCAGGCCATGCTCCCATAGCTAAGCGCATCACGTTCTGGATACACAAGATGCTCCACGACCTGCGATGCAGGTGTGCTCTCTCCTGTAGTGCCAAGCCCCACTCGGACACAGGCAGAATGCAAGCCGTCCAATACCTCTAGAATCGTTGCCAGCCGGTAGCCGAACAAAATGTACTCTTGTCTTCCGATACTCTCCCGTCGTGCATATACCTGCTCAGCCAGCTCGGACAAGACCAGCAGCATTCCGCTCAGCGGCTCCGGGGGTACAGGTGCATGCTTACGCATCAGGCAGTTCATCTCCCTTCCCTTGGATGAGCTTCCCCGCGTGTACCACTTACCCGTGCACAGCCTGTCAGCTCCCGTTTCACCAAGAGCATATGCCCGTCCGGGAACGATTATGATGGCTGAAGCATGAGAATTTCTCTAAGCTCCTCCTCTGTCCAGAAGGATTCATCCGTCTCACCAGAGTGTAGCACTTCTTCTACCAAATTCTTCTTTCGCTGCTGCAGCTCCACCATCTTATCCTCGACCGTATGCTGAGTCACTAACCGGATGACCTGGACAGCATTCTTCTGTCCCATCCGATGGGCCCGGTCCATCGCTTGCTGCTCTACCGCAGGATTCCACCACAGATCAAAGAGAATGACCGTATCGGCACCCGTCAGATTCAGTCCGGTACCACCCGCCTTAAGCGAGATGAGGAATGCGTCCCTGCTTCCCTCGTTGAACTCGGCACATAGCTCTACTCTTTCTTTGGGCGGAGTCTGACCATCCAGGTAGAAGTATTGCACACCAAGCTGCGTGAATTCACGACGTATCAGGTCCAGCATCTGGGTAAATTGCGAGAAGATCAGCATCCTGCGTCCCGAGCTGCGGCATTCCTCCACGATCTCAAGCAGCTGCTCCAGCTTGGCGGAGCTACCTGTGTAGCCTTCCACGCACAAGGCTGGATGACAGCAGATCTGTCGGAGCCTGGTCAGTCCGGCCAATATACGGATGCGATGCTTGTGAATCGTATTGTCATCCAGATGCTTCAACGTATCCTGACGAAGCTTCGCGAGGAAGGCAGCGTACAGCCGCTTCTGCTCAGGAAGGAGTTCCGACACCTGAAGATACTCCATTTTCTCCGGCAGTTCTGTAAGCACATCCCTCTTCAGTCGCCTCAGCACGAAGGGTCTTATTCGCTTAGCAACCTGCTCTCGGCTTAACGCCTGGAAGTCCTGCTTGCTCTGGAGCAGGTCTGGAAATACCACATGAAAGATGGACCACAGCTCCTCCAAAGCATTCTCAATTGGTGTGCCTGTCAAAGCGAACTTTTGTCTGGCCACAATCCCTCTGACTGCCTGCGCCGTCTGCGATGTATGGTTCTTGATTGCCTGCGCTTCATCCAGAATCATCGTATGGAAGACCATTCCCCCATATAGCTCTTTGTCCTTACGAAGCAACGGATACGAAGTAATAACCACATCCTGCTCGGACCACGTCTCCAGTGATCCTGTGCGTTCAGAACGTTCACCATCAATAATCATCGCCCGTAGCTCTGGTGCGAACTTCCGTAGCTCATTGGCCCAGTTATAGATCAGGGAAGCGGGGGCAAGCACAAGCGCTGGCTGCCTCCGTTCCCGAATCTCCGGCAGACTGGAGACGATATAAGCAATACTCTGCAGCGTCTTGCCAAGCCCCATGTCGTCGGCCAGTATGCCACCGAAGCGGTAGCGCGCGAGTGTCTTCATCCACTGGAATCCATACTTCTGATATTCACGGAGCACGCTCTCCATTCTCTCAGGCAATGCAGCCCTCAACATCTCTGGGTGCCCCATATCCTCCATGAATTGACGCAGGGCCTGTCCAGACTGAACAACCGTTCCGCGCTCTAATAGCTCTGTCAATTGAAAAGCCCGGGCCACCGGAACGCGAATGCTTCCCCCCTCCAGTTGGGTATGAGTCACCCCGGCTTCGTTCATCAGACGTACAATTTCCCTGAATTCCTCGGTATCCAGCGGCATAAGCGCTCCCTCGGGAAGCCGATAGTACTTGCGCTTCAGCTCTAGCGATTGCAGTAGCTCACGAATAGCCGCTTCATCCATGCGATCCACTTGAAAGCGAAGCTCCAGCCAATCCGTTCGTTCATCGACATCAACCGTAATTCTTATAGGGGCAGGGCCTTGATACAGCCGTTCCTTGACTGCCGAGGTCGCATAGATGTCCAGCAGCTGCTCCAACTGAGGGACTGTATGATACAGGAAGTCATATTCCGCTGCCTCATCCTCCATGAAGTAGCCGCTGTCCGTTCTCGCAAAAGCGCTATGCTCCATTAAGGATATAATCTGCTGCTCCTGCTCTCCATCCCGCATCAGGATATACCCACGCCCACCATGGCCGGTAGATGACTCCTCTAACGGATTCAGGACAATGTCCCCATAGGTGAATTCGAGACTCGCCAGCAAACGTTGTCTGATCCGGTCTAGGTACAGCTTCGCTCGGAGTGGATGCCTTACAATCTGATCCGCTACCGCAGGCGCCACTGTGACACTGCCCAGCTTACGAAGACCAGGAATCACCTTCTCCATGAAGGATTCCATCTGCTCTGGCTGAATCCGAATCTCTCGTTGGCGGGAAGTATCCAGCAGCTGCTTCAACTCGGACAGACGACGGCAGGAGTCTGGCGAGAGAGGGATCATTTTCCCCTCATACAAGGCCGCTCCGTAAGGCTCTAGCAGCAGGATGTCATCCAACCGCTCGATTTGGAGCGCATATTCCTCCACCTGGCCCTGTGCCTGATCAAAACGGAACTCCAGCAGTTCAGCACCCTCCACCACGTGAACCCCTGAATACAGTGTCCCGTCTTGCTCTAGACGTACCGCAGATGAACGGCTCAGTAGCGGACGAAGCGTCTTCCAGAAGGAAGGGGGAATGAGCAGCATGCGCTCACCGCTAATGCTTCGTCCCTGATGTCCACTCCCCTGTGAGGTCTGCTTATACCAGAGCTCATGATGGTAAATGGCTACCAACTGCTGCAGGATATCATCGTCCTCGGTACGGAAGCAATTCACTGCTGGATCATAGGTGTAGCTCTTGGAGAAGGGAAAGGGCTGTCGATGCTCAATCGCTTCCAGAAAAGCCCGCAGCTTCTGCACGATATACATCCTCTGTGTCCCCAGCTTCAGCTCCAGCGCAAGCATGTAGGTGCGACTCCCGGTAGGAAATGGCCTTAACAGGAACTCCATCTCGACCAGCGTGCGATGCTCCAAATAAGGTGCAGCCGCTGTGGGGCGTGGGGGGCGTTCAGAGAATAGCCCCAGCACACCATTAGCCAGTCGTGTCTGACTGGACACCAATCCCTGGCGTCCTTGACGCTGAGTGCCCACCGTGCCATGACGCACCTGCATCTCACCTGCTCGCCCAGTCCAGCCTGTGGTAGACGTACCTCCAGAGGTCCTTGTACCAGATGATGCATACCCCTCTGACCCCGTGCTGTTTGCTGCCGCTCCTCCATCATGACGAAGCTCGTGAATGTGTAGCAGTACTGCAGCAATATGTGCGCAAAAATAATCAGATGTAGCATGGCTTGGACAGTCACAATCCGCCTTCACATCACCATCTTGGTCAATTTCCACGTATACTTCATATCCGATCCCGTCTCGTACCATAGCCTTGTATACATTTACCTCAGGATTGTAGCTGGTGAGGAGGACTTTATCGTCCTGCAGCAGAGCTTCCCCTTCATTGCAGGTTTCTCTGCCGCAGAGTAGCTTAATGACACGAATCGTCAATGGAAAGCTCATTGCTCGTAATCCTCCCTGTTCTCCTTCGTACATCACCGTACTGGATAATTTCGCTCTATACTCTATCATACCAGAAAGCCGCATGCCAGCAGTGAATACACTGCCAGATAGCCTACTGGCATAAATCCCTATTCACACTATGGACACTCATGCGCCATCCGCTCCAAGGCTATAGGGGTGCAGCCTGCCAACACAGGGTCTGTATTCAGAAGCATACTTACTCCATGGAGGAAATACATTTATAGGAGTGGGATTTATCTGCTTATTGGGGCATCATGCCACTAATCTGCGGTGAGATCGACCAACAGGGCATTATATTTTACAGGTATGAAGGAGATGGGTGAGACAATATGGAAGATCCTCGGCTAACACTCTGCATGATTGTCAAGGATGAGGAAGCTTGCCTGGCACGCTGTCTTGAAAGCGTTCAGGGAGTCGTCGATGAGATGATCATTGTGGACACTGGTTCCAGTGATCAGACCGTTGCAATCTGTGAGCAATATGGAGCTACTGTACTTCATTATGAATGGCATGATGACTTCTCCGCTGCTCGTAACCATGGATTGCCCCATGCCACTGGAGATTGGATTCTGTGGCTGGATGCAGACGAAGCATTGGATACGTACGACGCGGCCTACGTCAAGGAGCTGCTGCGAGAAGAGGAAGATCATGTGCTCTCTGTGCATCTGATTAATTACGTTAACGATACACGCAATGCGGATGATGCGTTTCATATTGCTCAGACGCGCTTATTTCGCAATGGAAAGGGATTCAAATTCCGGGCTACCATTCACGAGACCTTGAACATTACTGAAGCCTTGTCTCCTGAGGAGCTTCCTACAGCCATCAAGCTACTGCCCGTGCGAATCCATCATGAAGGGTATACTGAATCCGTTATTGCCAATAAAAAGAAATCTGAACGCAACCTGAATCTTCTCCTGAAAGAGCTCGGTAAAGAAGGCCACAGCCCATGGATTGAATATCATCTTGCCAGTGAATATGCTCATCTTCAGGAATACGAGTCAGCCTTTGCTTATGTGAATCGTTCGATCAAAGGTTTTCTGGAACAAGGCGTAGCTCCACCATCACTGCTATACAAGCTCAAGTATTCGGTTCTAATCTCTACAGGAAGCGCAGAGGGCGCATGGCCTGGCATTGAGAAAGCCATTGAAATGTATCCTGACTATGTAGACCTGCATCTGTACAAGGGTATTATTCTTTATTTAAAAGGCTGGTACGAACAGGCTCATGAAGCCTTTGACCACTGTCTGGAGATGGGCGAAGGTAATCTCGCGCACCTGACTCTCCGTGGCTCAGGCAGCTTTCATGCCTGGTATTACAAAGGTCAATGCTACGAGCAGGAGGGCCAGCTAGAGCAGGCGCTTCACGCCTATTATCAGTCACTTAGCTTATCTTATACTTACACCCCAGCTTCAGATGCCTTAATACGGCTTAACGAGCTATTGAAGGCATGACGTGCGTAATAAGCAAATAAGCAACTCGTGTTCGTGCAACAGGCCAGTCAGGAATCACTTTGACCGGCCTGTTTTACTTATTTCTTTCTAGATTTATGTAGGATTTAGCAGCAATGGATTTGTACATGCTGCTAGTCGCAGCAAAGCCCCTCTTCCAGCCTCGTATCGGATGTATGTAT
Source organism: Paenibacillus massiliensis 2301065 = DSM 16942 (assembly GCF_000377505.1). GTDB lineage: Bacteria > Bacillota > Bacilli > Paenibacillales > Paenibacillaceae > Paenibacillus > Paenibacillus massiliensis. The sequence goes on from NZ_KB898189.1 coordinate 220,937, forward strand.
TTAGTGAATATAGAGCTTAGGTATTAGAAAAAAAGCCGCTATTCCATGACGGAACAGCGGCTAATATAAGACAACCTGGTTATTCGGTAAAGGTAAATCAACAACTCCTAGTATAAGAGTAAGAAGTGCACCCGCTGTGTTAGCTCCGAAAATAGAGATGGCCGTAAGGCTCGTTCCCGTGTTTCTCCTATGGCTCCTGTTACTACCGTAATTCCTATTGGCACTGGTCCAACACTTTCAATACTGTCTTCAGCTTACTATCAAGCAGCAATTCCTTCTTGATCGTTTCCTGCAATGTGGACTGAACACTCTTATTTATAATCAGAAGTTCACTAATCGTAGCAGGAATCGTCAGACCTGGCAATGTACCTACAGCATATTGAATCTTCTCTGCTTCTGCATTAATGACGTGACCTAATCCCAGCTCTTCCATCGCAATGGATGCTAAGAGCAAATTAATTGCTTCGTCTCTTGTTAAGGTTATGTTAGGATTAATATTAGGTATGTTCGGTTGAGACATGCTATCACTCCTCAGCTCAATTTTTGGTATCTCCTTCTACATAATCGATGAACACCTGAAGGAATATACTCTGTTCCGATTCAGGTATTTCTCCAGTTCAGCACAGAAGATATCTTATTCTATGTAGTAGCTAATGATCCGTGATACATGCCAAGCCTAACTTCTCTATGCGCTGCTGATATGCTGAACCGCACTAAAAAAGACTCCAAATCCACGATTAGAGTGGAATTGAAGTCCTACTGGTCTGAATGAATGGTGAAGATTGATTATTTTGGCGTTAAAATGCAGGTACAGATACCTCACCAAATTTCTTTTCAATTTACTAGTGAATATAGAGCTTAGGTGTTAGAAAAAAAGCCGCTATCCCATGACGGGACAGCGGCTGATATAATTTACTAATTATTAACTCAAGCGAATTACAGTCATATTAGTTGGGGCATCCGTAGCCAATGTTGCTGCACCAAGTACACCCGTCAATTGCAACTGTAGCGTTGCGTTCGCTGGAACCGTAACAATAAAGTCGTTGGTAAATGCAGATATACCCAGCACTGGAGTTATGACTGATTGAGGTATTGCTGCACCATTCAACAACACCTGTGAACTCAAGAGAAGTGCTGCAGTCAAGTTAACTGAGTAAGACACAAAGTAATTGCCCGCATCGGTCAATGTGATAATAGTACTCGTTCCATTGAATGCTGTTCCTGGTCCAATCACCTGGTTATCCGGTAAAGGTACATCCACAGCTCCTAGTACAAGAACAAGAGTTGCACCCGTTGTGTTAGCTCCAAAAATAGAGCTGGCCGTAAGGCTGGTTCCCGTTTCACCCGTGGCACCCGTCGCCCCTGTGGCTCCGATGGCTCCTGCATCTCCCGTGGCACCCGTTGCTCCAGTTACTCCGGTTTCGCCTGTCGGACCTGTCGGGCCAGTTACTCCCGTTTCACCTGTGACTCCTGTTCCACCAGTCGCTCCGGTTTCACCCGTCGGACCTGTCGGGCCAGTTACACCCGTTTCACCCGTAACTCCTGTTCCTCCGGTGGCTCCGGTTTCGCCTGTCGGACCTGTCGGGCCAGTTACACCCGTTTCACCCGTAACTCCGGTTCCACCAGTCGCTCCGGTTTCGCCTGTCGGACCTGTCGGGCCGGTTACTCCCGTTTCACCTGTGACTCCGGTTCCACCAGTCGCTCCGGTTTCACCTGTCGGACCTGTCGGGCCGGTTGCTCCCGTTTCGCCTGTAGCTCCGGTTCCTCCGGTGGCTCCTGTTTCGCCCGTCGGACCTGTCGGGCCGGTTACTCCCGTTTCACCTGTGACTCCTGTTCCACCAGTCGCTCCGGTTTCACCCGTCGGACCTGTCGGGCCGGTTACTCCCGTTTCACCTGTGACTCCTGTTCCACCAGTCGCTCCGGTTTCACCTGTCGGACCTGTCGGGCCAGTTACACCCGTTTCACCCGTAACTCCTGTTCCACCAGTTGCTCCGGTTTCGCCTGTCGGACCTGTCGGGCCGGTTACTCCCGTTTCACCTGTGACTCCTGTTCCTCCGGTGGCTCCGGTTTCGCCTGTCGGACCTGTCGGGCCTGTTGGACCTGTCGGGCCAGTTGCTCCCGTTTCGCCCGTGACTCCAGTTCCTCCAGTGGCTCCGGTTTCACCCGTCGGACCTGTCGGGCCAGTTGCTCCCGTTTCGCCTGTGGCTCCGGTTCCTCCAGCGGCTCCGGTTTCACCCGTCGGACCTGTCGGGCCAGTTGCTCCCGTTTCGCCTGTGGCTCCAGTTCCTCCAATGTCTCCCGTTTCACCTGTCGGACCTGTTGGACCTGTCGGGCCAGTTGCTCCCGTTTCGCCCGTGACTCCGGTTCCACCTGTAGCTCCTGTTCCTCCTGTGGCTCCGGTTTCACCCGTCGGACCTGTCGGGCCAGTTGCTCCCGTTTCGCCTGTAGCTCCGGTTCCTCCAGTGGCTCCTGTTTCACCTGTTGGACCTGTCGGGCCAGTTGCTCCCGTTTCGCCTGTAGCTCCGGTTCCTCCAGTCGCTCCGGTTTCACCCGTCGGACCTGTCGGGCCAGTTGCTCCCGTTTCGCCTGTGGCTCCAGTTCCTCCAGTGGCTCCGGTTTCACCCGTCGGACCTGTTGGCCCGGTTGCTCCCGTTTCGCCTGTGGCTCCAGTTCCTCCGGTTTCACCTGTCGGACCCGTCGGACCTGTCGGGCCAGTTGCTCCCGTTTCGCCTGTGGCTCCAGTTCCTCCGGTTTCGCCTGTCGGACCTGTCGGGCCGGTCGCTCCCGTTTCGCCTGTGGCTCCTGTTCCTCCAGTGGCTCCGGTTTCACCCGTCGGACCTGTTGGCCCGGTTGCTCCCGTTTCGCCTGTGGCTCCAGTTCCTCCGGTTTCGCCTGTCGGACCTGTCGGGCCAGTTGCTCCTGTTGCTCCTGTTGCTCCTGTTGCTCCTGTTGCTCCTGTTGCTCCGGTAGCGCCAGTTGCTCCCGTAAATCCTGTTGGAACAGGCCCGGCACTCTTCAATACGGTCTGGAGCTTACTATCAAGCAGCAATTCCTTCTTGATCGTTTCCTGCAAGGTGGACTGAACGCTCTTGTTCACAGTCAAGAGTTCACTGATCGTCGCAGGAATCGTCAGACCTGGCAATGTACCCACAGCATATTGAATCTTCTCTGCCTCTGCATTAATGATGTGACCTAATCCCAGCTCTTCCATCGCAATGGACGCTAGGAGCAAATTAATTGCATCGTCTCTTGTTAAGGTTATGTTAGGACTGATATTAGGTATGTTGGGTTGAGACATGCTATCACTCCTCAGCTCAATTTCTGGCATACCCTGTTACACAATCGATGAACACCCGAAGAAGTACACTCTGTCCCAATTCCGGTTGATTTCCGGTACAGCACAGAAGATATCATATTCTATGTCGTAGCAAGTGAACTGTGATACGTGCAAAGCCTATCTTCTCTATCACTATTAAAATATGCTGCACCTCGACATCTCACAATCTTGGTCTGAATTTGTCCTCACCGTCTCGAGTATCCCCTTTGAATTCTATGCACAAAGTATAAGAATGATGGCAGAACTGGACATGCGGGTACACGAAAAAAGACTCCAATTCCACGATTAGGGTGAAATTGGAGTCTTTCAGGTCTGATTGCATGGTGATGAGAGCTAATTTCTACATTAGAATGCAGGTACAGATACCTCACCAAAGTTCTCTTCCAGGTATTTTGCTACTTCTGGTCCGGTCATACGCTCTGCCAGCTTCTGAATGGGCTCAGAGTTAGCGTTGTCTCCACGAGCCACAAGTGTGATCGCGAAGCGGTCGTCCGTCTTCTCGGTAATGAAAGCATCCTTCTTCGGTGTCAAGCCGAGAGGACTTGCATACGCAGGATACATGGCCACCGCATCTACATCATCATAGGAACGGGCCAGCATCAAGAGATCTACTTCCTTGAAGACATAATTCTTCTTGTTCTCCACGATATCAGCCTGCGTTGCGGCATATCCTGCCCCTTCTCTCAGCTTGATCATGCCATTCTGCTCGAACATAACAAGCGATCTGCCAACGTTGGTGGAGTCGTTGGGAATCGCAATAACGGCACCCTCTGGCAGCTCATCTATACTCTTATATTTCTTGGAATACGCGCCGAAGAGCGCATGATAGATCGGCTTTACTGCGACCAGATCAGATCCGTTTGCTTCATTATATTGCTCCATAAAGGGCACATGCTGGAAGAAGTTCGCATCCACTTCATTGTTCGCCAGAGCCGTATTAGGCTGTACATTGTCAGAGAGTACCACGACCTCCAGATTAATGCCGTCCTCCTTGAGCAGTGGCTTGACTACATCCAGAATATCCGTCATTGGCGGAATAAGAGATGCTACCTTCAGAGTCACTTCCTCAGCGGGAGCAGACTCCGTATTCTTGGGCTCGCTTGCCTGCTGCCCACAGCCGGCTCCTACTAACAGGATCATTGCCAGCAATGCCATCATCCAGGTGCTTCTCATTTTCTGCTTCATTTTCTTAACCCCCAACATATTCTCTTTTTTTGACTTGCTCTTCATGGTTGCCGATCTGTGAGTGTGGATAGACACATTTCTCAATATCTGATTTTTAAGTATTCGAGCAATCAATACATACTATAGCCTTATGACTCAGCGCTTGTCCAGCCATCGCGCTATGGTATTCCCTGTGAACTGGATCGCCTGCACAAGAACAATCATAATAATAATTGTAAAAAACATAAGCTCCGTCTCAAAGCGTTGATAGCCATAACGAATGGCAAAATCACCAACACCGCCACCTCCAACGACCCCCATAACGGTAGAATAGGAGATAAAGGTAATCGTGGCCGTCGTCAGACCTAGCGTCAACCCTGACCGTGCCTCAACGTACAAGAACTTGTATACCATCTGCAAGGTGGAAGCTCCCATGGAGGAGGCTGCCTCCATAACGCCTTTGGGTACATCCAGCAATGCCTGCTCGACAAGTCGGGCATAGTAAGCAATCGCCACCACGGATAGTGGAACAGTCGCTGCAATCGTCCCCAGTGCCGTACCGACCACAAGCCGGGTAAACGGAATCATGAAGACCACTAGCAGCAAAAACGGAAACGAACGGATAATATTCACCACACTGTTGGCTATATTGAATATGATTCTGTTCTCATACTTCTGCCCAGGCCTGCACAGCATCAGGATCGTACCGAGCGGAAGACCAACCAGTACGGCCGCAGCAATCGAGACACCCACCATAATGAACGTCTCACCAATGGCCTGCCAGATCTGGGATTGATAATGGATAAGATTCGCTATCAACTCGTCAAACATCCGTCCGCTCCCCTCTCCCTTGCTCTACCCGAAAGGTCCGCACCAGACGCCCCTGCTCCATTTCGGCTACACGATGGCAGAAGCTCTTCATCACCTGCATATCATGGGTCACGAGTACGATCGTTGCCCCGTATACTTTATTGGCGTGACGGAGTACCTCCAGGATCTCCTCTGTCGTCTGCGGGTCGAGCGCAGAGGTTGGCTCGTCACACAAAAGCACCTTAGGGTGATTCGCCAATGCGCGAGCAATAGCGACCCGCTGCTTCTGTCCACCACTCAGCTGTGCCGGGTACTGCTCCAGCTTGTCCGCAAGTCCCACGAAGTGCAGCAGCTCCTTCACTCGCTTCGCACGCTCACGCTTCGGAATGCCTGCCAGCTCCAGGGGCATGGCTACATTACCACCCACCGTGCGGTTATGGATGAGATGATAATGCTGAAATATCATCCCGATCGAACGAATGGCTGTTCTTAGCTCATTTCCTCGCAGTCGGGTCATATCCTGTCCGTCTACCTGGACAATCCCCTGATCTGGCCGTTCCAGCATGTTGATCATACGGAGCAGAGTGGATTTCCCGGCACCGCTGGCGCCGATAATACCATAGATCTCCCCTGCCTCGATCTCTATAGATACGGAATCGACTGCCGTATATGTGTGTTCTTTTCCCACATAGCTCTTGCTCACTTCCTGCAGCGAAATCATGGAGTCCCCCCGAAAAAAGATGATATGTCTCGGCCACCGACCGATAAAGAACTTGAAAAAAGCCCGCTAGGCCGAACTAGGCGGCCACGCGAGCAAGTTCACTCAACAAATTATATTACCATACCATTACAAGTTCAGGGTAGTGAAAAGACCTATAAATTAACCAGTCTACATCCGGTTAAGGTCTCAGCCTTGGGCCTGATGCTGAAGTACTTAGGTAACAGTGGATGCGTTAAGCTTTTGTACTGTCATCCGCTTCATAACGCAGTCCCCACTGGCCACGCGCCTGATCCAGCAAGCGCATAATGCCCAGAGACTCCTCCCATGTCATGACCGGGCTCTCAAGAAGCCCCTCCTGCAGACATCTTCCCACCTCTTCAGCCTCATAAGCGTAGCCTGCAAATTCACGATCATCCTTAATGACCACAGGCTCTTCACCGTCCACATATAGTGTTGCTGAATCCGAGAAGAGGAAGCGCGGGATATGAATGTAGCCTTTGGTTCCGTGGATGAAAGCATCATTCGGTAGCCCCAGTCGGATCGCTCCATTCAGCATAGCCGTGCGTCCTTCGCTGTAGGACAGCATGATTGAGAACTGCTCGTCTACCCCTGTCTCACCGATATGGGCCGTACTAGCCATACGTTCCGGGTTCGGACCAAATATCATGGAAGCAAATGATACTGGGTAGATGCCTGCATCCAACAGTGCTCCCCCTCCCAGCTCAGGATTCAAGAGACGATGATTGGGGTCCCATTCCATACGGAAGCCGAATTCAGCCTTGACCAGCAGCACGTCACCAATCTTGCCCTCAGCCAGCCACTCTCTCACCTGACGAATCGGCTTCAGATAACGTGTCCACATCGCTTCCATGAAGAAGAGCTGCTTCTCCTTGGCAACCGCCAGCACCTCTTCCAGCTCCGCACTGTTCATCGTAACTGGCTTCTCGCAGAGGACTGATTTTCCCGCATGAAGGGCACTAAGGATGTTCTCCTTATGCATCGGATGTGGAGTACCAATGTAGACGACATCTACCTCCGGGTCCGCCAACAACTCTTCATAACTGCCATATGCCTTGGGTATATTGAATTGCTTAGCAAATTTGTCTGCGCTTTCAATCGTACGTGAAGCTACCGCATATAATTCCCCATTACTAGCATGAGCCAAGTCCGCTGCAAATTTCTCCGCGATCCATCCTGTACTAATCAAGCCCCACTTCACACGTTTTGCTTCCTTCATATCAATTCTGCCTCCCTGAGTGCAATTTGAACTGCATCCGCGTCGCTACCTTGTAGTGTTGTACATACACGAATACAGGCGTAAGCGTGATATCTGTCTTGAAGCTGAATGCTTATTCCAATTCTCATTCTATCAGATTATAGACAGCTATGTCGCATCAACGACAAAAAGGGAGTCAGGCTTCACCTGTGCTCCCTTTAGACAGCTATATTTTATCAATTAAGAAGGCTTTAATATTGGGTATTACCGGACTGGCTTGTCTTGCCAGAGGCGAAACCTTTGAACAACGTAGGAACCTTGCTATAGCGCGTATTGGTAATTTTGGCAGTACTGGAGCTGCTGTCAGTTCGGAAAATAGAGTCCTTCACATTGGAAATATTGGAGTTCTCCAGCGTAAAGTTCACACGATAGCTACTTCCTCCATTCTGACGGGCCAGCTTGCCAATGTCATCCGCGCGGAAGTTCTTGATGTTAATAGTGCCAGAGGCGTTAGCCTGGAAGACCTTGTCGTAGGCCTTGAAAGCCCCGCCACCAGTAATGTTAACTGTTCCCGAGGATTTCAGCGTCAATGCATCTTCGCCTACATCAAGCCAGGTGACATTGCTGATTGTGGCATTTCCATATACGTGTACACCATCAGCTGCTGGAGCATCAATGTATACGTTTTTGAGTGTCGCATTATTTTCAAGTCGGAAGATTGGCTTTTGATTCTCGGCCTGACTGCCATCACCAAGCGTCTTCGGATTCGCCACAAAAGTCTTCCCTTTACCATCATAAGTCTTGCCCGCTTCAACTACAATCGTCTTGTCCACTACTTCTGGCGCGGCTTGTACCGGGGAAGCCCCCCATGTTATCGTTAACAATAATCCAGACAATAATATAGCTAATCCCTTTTTCACTAGAAACCATCCTTCCTATACTTTAGTATAGTACCACCCGCAGTAGTCTCTGGATCAGGAACGCAATGGGTCAATGGAAGAGATGTGCACCTCTCTCCATATGTAACCGCTATCAATAAATGCTACTTAAAAATGGGCTGACCGTTGTAGGCGATATCTGACTAAATTATACATAATTTTCCCATAAAAACAATATATTTTCATGACATTTTTCTTTATTTTTTTATTTTATTTCCAAATCAAAAAAAGAAAATTGGCATCTTGATTTCCCTCTAGCAAAAAAAACGAATCTCCTGTGCAGAGATTCGCTCTTGTTTCTCATCTATTTCCCTCTTGATCTTCAATGTACAAGTCGATTCATCTTAGAAGCCCTGATATTGCGGCTCCTCATCCTCTAGCTGCTGTACTCTGCTTTGAACCTGATTCACAATCTGCAGTGTTTGCTGCGCAGCGTTCGTGAACAGATTTTTGGCATCTTCATTTTGCGTCGATAATGCAAATTGCTCTAGACTCGCTTGAGCACTCTTCAAGGATGCCAGACAGGTCTTCACATCGGATGCTACAGTCATGTGTACTCACCTCCCTACTCTCGGTCATATCTTGACTGGATTATTATGACGAGCTTTCCACTCCTCTATTCAAATGGAAGCTATCGCATAAAAAACAGGATAAGCAGACATCCTGTGATATATGACTACTAAATTTCGTGACCCAAGGAAGGGAGCAAGCTTATGCCTGAATGGTTAATCGTATCCTATCGCACATTGGTCGCGCTGGTGGTACTCTTCTTCATGACCAAGCTGCTCGGCAAGAGACAGGTGTCCCAATTGTCCCTGTTCGAATATATTACCGGAATTACGATCGGTAGCATTGCAGCCTATATCCCGTTGGAAAGCGAAGGGACCTGGTATCTTGGTGTCATCTCCTTGATTGTCTGGGTGGTGGCATCGCTGGGCATCGAATATGTTCAGATGTACAGTAAGAAGGCACGGGATTTCATGGATGGGAAAGCAACGGTTGTTATCAAGGATGGCAAGGTGCTGGAGGACAATCTCAAGAAAGAGCGCCTGACCTCGGATGAGCTCATGGAGCAGCTTCGTGCTAAGAATATATTCAAGCTATCCGACGTTGAGTTCGCGATTATGGAACCCAGCGGAGTGCTGAATGTATTACCCATGAAGGAAAGTCAGCCTTTGACTCCCTCTAGCCTGGGCATTAAGGTCGCACCTGAGCAGTCACCGCAGATCGTCATTATGGATGGTAAAATTCTGGATTCTCCTCTATCCGAGCTGGGACTCAACAGAGAATGGCTCTATACCGAGCTGGATAAGCTTGAGCTGACTACGAGTAGTATTTTTCTGGCTCAGGTTGATTCCTATGGACAGCTGTATGTCGATCTGTATGCAGATGATCTGATTGTTCCGCAGCCAGAAGAAAGAGCCATGTTACTGTCTACTCTCAAAAAATGCGAGGCTGATCTGGAGATGTTCGCCCTGTCTACAAGGCAGAAGAAAGGAAAACAGCTCTATGAGCAATGCGCAAGCCAGCTACAGCAGGTGATTCAGGAGATCAGACCGCTGCTCGGACGCTAATTTTTTGCCTGATTGATCTCAGGCATACCGGATTATCTTCGCACCCTGTGCATTTGTCCCCATATAATGGAGTATTCCAAGACTCCAGGAGGGCAATATCCATATGAACAGACAACAATTCGAGGCGATCATGAGGCAGAATATCGTAGGAGCCGCCCAAGCGCTGAACTATAGCGGAGCCTCCTTTGCCGACTTTGAGAATTCACGCAGTAACCCGCAATATTGGAACATGACAGATCAGGGAGGCTTTCGCATCCGAAAGGAAGTCACTCCCGCTGAAGGGATACGTGATATCTTCAGAAACGGAAGAATGTATGCCTTTGAGTGTGCAACCGCCATGGTGATTGTGCTATATAAAGCTGTGCTGGACTCGATTGGTGAACAGCAATTCAATCGGCTATTTGCCAATATTCTGCTCTATGACTGGCACTATGACGAGGATCTGAGGCTTATCCAGGTCCAAGGCAGCCACCGGGCTGCTCCCGGAGATATTCTATACTTCATCAATCCGGATGTATCGCCAGAGACGCCTGAGTGGAAGGGTGAGAACACGATCAAGCTCAATGATACGATGTATTATGGGCACGGAATGGGAATTCTGCCAGCGGAGGAGATCATTGCATCGCTGAACAGACACCGTAGACCAGGAAGTAATCGCTCCGCCTATTTAACCGAGAATATCGTATTCCCTGACTTCGCCTATCTGTCCCAATTCGCGCCTGTAGCGAACCGTATTCCTCCTGAGTGGCATGCAGCTTTACAGGCTATGGAAGCAGGCCACGGCATATTCCCTTCTCCGCATGACACAACGGCGCCTGCCGTTACCGCTCGGGTAGGCAGACGCCGTTACATTCAGTAATTATTCAGTCCCTCTCATATGATGAGAATTACTGTCTGGTGATATTCACTTGAGCTTGGTCGCCTTTGTAATCCAGACTGATCTGGTAGGACTCAGGAAGACCTACTGTCTCGATCGAAGTGAAGTCACCGGTCTGCTTCCATGCACCATAGCTTATGATCTTGGAACCGATAGCAGGCACGTAGCCATTCTCGAATACGAGGCGAAGCTTGCCGTTCAATTCAGCGGCACCTTGGATGGTCAGGACATCGCTGTTGCTGCTCAGATGCAGCTCCAGCGTCCCCTTATCTGATTGCTTCAGGTTGCCCTGAATTTTCAGCTCGCCGCTCACATTCTTCTGCAGTGTACCCCCATTGATTGTGACATCACCTTTACCAAAGGCTGTCTGAGAAGCCCCTACTAGTATGCCCTCTTCGAGCACTGTGCCCCCAGAATAAGAGTTGTTACCCTCCAGCTTCAGCGTACCGCTGCCTGTCTTGGTCAGCCCGCCGACTCCAGCGATATGATTACGCCAGCTGTCTAGCGCGTGGAAGCCGCCATTCGTACCATCCATATTTACAGTGATTGCTTCCGGGAAGGAACCGAAGCCGTCTGCAGCTGCATACAGATTCAGACGTCCCCAGCCCTCTTCATCATCCAGCAGCGGGTAGCCGGAAGGCAATGCTGTAGTAGCCAGTACGGTACGACGCTGCTCGGCATCCAGGTATGGCTGGCGAGTCTCCAGCAGCACCTCTGCACCTTTAGGTACCACGGCAGGTGCCGTAGTGGATTGAATGGGTGCGAAGCCATATGTCAGGCGTTCCATGTACTTTTTCTCATTAGCAACCGTATCGGTGTAAAGATCGTTTGCTGTACCTTGCTGCGTCAACAGCACTTCATGAGCCTGCTCATACGCTGCCTTCTTCAAGTCACTATGTTCTGGATCGTTCAGGATCGCAGCAGACAATGCTGTAGCCAACACACGTCCACCCATGACATCCATCGGTGAATGCATACCCGCTACGACGCGGCTATCTCCCAGCTCTGAGGCACTGGCTAATAGCTCCTGATAACGCTCTGGTACAGCGTAAGCCATAGCAAATGCAGTCAGATAGGCAGCATTCGTATGTCCACTAGGGAATCCTCCGTCAGTAGTAGGATCATCTTTTTTGGCTGGCAGCAGCGTAGGAATGATCAGAGAATCATCTGCCCAGCGGAATGGACGCTTATAGTTGAAATAATTCTTGGACGGGTTCGAGGAGGAATACTCGCCACGCAGCGTGTTCACCAACGTAACGACCTTGCCCAGCTTGGATTCTGGATCGCCTGCATTGTTGCCTTCATCATCATATTTCTTGGATGTGGCATCTTGCGCAACACTGGTAATGGTGGTGACTGCTCCGGCATTCTCACGATAAATATCCGTCAAGGAACCCAGACCATCAATGACGCTATAGCTTTGGCTTCTGCGGTCACTTAGATAAGCATGCTCTTCGTCAGCGGCTGTCCGGCTGGCTGCAATGTCAGCCACCTTCTGAATGTTGGCATCCAGTACACTGCTGTTCAGCTTCGTACCTGAATCCCAGGAAGCACCTGGCTTCCACAGCTTATTGAATTCAGACAGCAACCGAAGTGCAGGATTGGTATCCTCGGTCTTGAAGTCTGATTTATTATTCTTGTAATGATCTACGAAGCTCGTTGAGGCTTCAGCTGGGGTACTAGCTGTTGGAGTCGATGTTGCTGATGTAGATGGTGTGGTTGTAGCTGGTGTAGTCGTTGCTTCTGCTGCACCTACCTGGCTTGCGCCCAGGGTGCTCGACAGCAATGCTACTGACAACAACGCAGCGGAGGCATTCCGGTTAAGATGTTTCATGACTTGCATCAAATCCTCTCTTTATCCAATTCTCTTCTCACCGTTCTCTTGGCTATGACGCCCCAAAAACACTCCTATCTCATCCATAGGATGGAGTTGATTCCACTCCATACCGTGACATTAGACAAGGTTACTGTATATTTATTAATTCTAACGTCATTTTATGTAAAATGAGTTTTTACATGAGAAGAGCGGATTTCCGATAAGACGATTTCTATATATAATATTTACGGTTTTACATATTCCATTAACCAGCAATCCCTTAATTCTCCTTCATGCAGCTCGTGCTTCTCTAGATACTTTTTCTTGGTAAATCCGCACTTCTCATAGACTCTTATGGCCCTTGTATTCCAAGCCTGCGGATCTAATACAATCTTGCTTGCCCCTCTCTTCTCAACGAGATGCTTGACCACCGCTGTTATAAGCTGGGAGCCTATGCCCTGATTCCAATACTCAGTCTCCCCTATAAACTGATCCATTCCATATAAGCCAGCCGAATGACCTTCATAGCCATATATTTGTGCTTCTTCCTCATCAAGAGGATAGATTTGGATATAACCAATGTCCGTGCCTTTATGCTCAATGATATACGAGCTCATGTTATCTTGATGATCGAAAAAATGCTCTTGCACCAATGCCGAATCATGCGGACGATCACGACCTTCATAGTATGTCAATACCTCAGGATCGCTCAGCCACCTGACAAGTGTGCTCGAATCGCCAAGCTCAAGCGCCCGCAGTTGCAAATCATCATTCAGAACAATAATCATCTGTATTCTCCTTATTTTGGAATGTACTCACTCTAGACTCTCGCTTGATGAAGCGCAGGTAATATGTCACTAGACCATTTTATTTTATATTTATCCATAACATTTTACAAAAACATAAAGGATTTTACTGATTAATCCAGAATATATATCGCTGTACTCTCAATTCAGAAAGGAGAATATCTGGATGATTCGATGGGTAACTGCCAGACTCACAAGATACACCGTAGTAGTAATGCTAATTCTTTTGTTAACGATTGCAGGTTCTTCATGGGGAGGAGGCGCTATAGCTGCAGCATCTGAACCCCAACCTACGGGGACCACACAGCATGATGAGCATACCACCAATCACAACGCACAGAATACTCCGCTCACGAAAGCTGCACCGCATCCTGCACAGACACCTACTTTCTCGAACGTCTCTGTCCATGATCCTTCCATTGTGAAGGATGGCGATACCTATTATGTATTCGGCTCACACATCGCCGCAGCCAAGTCTACGGACCTGACTCACTGGACTTCTTTTGCAAACGGTTACACAACGCCAGGGAACACACTGTATGGTGATTTATCCGAGAACCTTGCTGGGTCCTTCGCCTGGGCCGGGGAGAATGATTCAGACAGCAAAGGCGGGTTCTCCGTGTGGGCACCTGATGTATTCTGGAATGAGGACTATATTAACGAGGACGGCTCGAAGGGAGCCTATATCATCTATTATAGCGCCTCCTCCACCTATATTCGCTCTGCGATCGGGATGGCGGTATCCCAGGATATTGAAGGTCCATATCAATATGCTGATACAATCGTGTATTCAGGCTTCACGAGAGACAGCGCCTTTGACCGGGACAGCCAGGTGGATAAGAAATGGACCCATACCCACATTCAACACTTAGTTGAGAAAGGAACGCTGGCTGGCCCAAGAGCAGAATGGTTCAATGCTGATGGTTCCTACGGTAATCACTTGTTCCCGAACGCTATTGATCCGACGGTCTTTTATGACACAGATGGACGGTTGTGGATGACCTATGGCTCATGGTCGGGAGGGATTTTCCTGTTGGAGCTGAACAAGACCACTGGAGCACCAATCTATCCGGGACAAGATGGTACGACAGCCGACGGGCGAATGATTGATCGCTATTTTGGTATCAAAATCGCTGGCGGCTATGGTGAGTCTGGTGAAGGACCTTATATCGAATACAATGAAGATACTGGTTACTTCTACCTATACGTCACCTATGGCGGGCTGGCTTCGGACGGCGGCTATAACATGCGAACCTTCCGTTCCACCTCGCCAACAGGCCCATACCTGGATGCGAAAGGACAAAATGCCGTGCTTCCGGAGGGAGCAAGAAATATCGATTATGGCAACAAGCTGATCGGCAACTTCCTGTTCGACAGCAAGATCGGAGATCCGGGTGAAGGAATCGGCTATGGCTATGTATCTCCGGGGCACAACTCGGTCTATACCAATCCCGATAATGGTCAAGTGTTTCTGGTCTTCCACACCCGCTTCCCGCAGCAAGGAGAGCTGCACGAGGTACGTGTTCATCAGATGTTCATGAACGAGGATGGCTGGCCCGTCGTCGCTCCTTACCGTTATAGTGGTGAGACCCTGACCCCACTCGCTGACGATGCACTTGTCGGTGATTACCAATTCATCGCACATGGCAGCGATTCCTCTGCCGAGATTAAGCATGTACAGTCTGTACGTCTTAACGCAGACTTTACCGTTACAGGAGATCTACAGGGTACCTGGCAAAAGACAGGAGTGGCACAAGCACGTCTCTCGCTGGATAATGGCGTATATGAGGGTGTCTTTCTAAAACAATGGGATGAGGTTACCGAGCAGGAGCAGATTGTCTTCACTGTTATGTCCGAACAAGGGGAAATGCTCTGGGGCAGTCAGCTGACGGAGCTGCCTCCGACTACTGTTGTAGACAACGTATATCAAGAGCTTACTCTTGGGGATACCAGCAAGGTCAAAGCTAACCTTTCCTTGCCAAGTGAAGGAAGCCGTCAATCGTCTATTACATGGGCCACTTCAGACCCTAGTATAGTCACAGCAAGTGGCGAGATCGCTCGCCCTGAAGCCGGGGAACAGGCCGTGTCGGCCACCCTGACAGCGACAATAACCAAAGGGAATATTCACAGGCAGAAGTCCTTTACCGTTACAGTCATTCCGTATGAAGCAGCGAAGCTGACCGCTCAATATTCATTTGACGGGAATTTGCAGGATCACACTGGTTCATTCGTTGCCGGGGAAGTGATTGGAGACCGCATAGACCGCGCAGGTGGCACCATTACCTACACAGATGGCATTAGCGGTCAGGCTGCCGTCTTTGATGGGGCATCTGGAGTAGCGCTGCCAGATGGACTGTTATCCGGTGACTCTTATTCCGTTGCACTCTGGGTCAATCCCGAGGAGTTGACCATGTATACCACCACCTTCTTCGGCGCCGCAGACGCTAATCACTGGATCAGCCTGCTGCCAAGAGGCCCTGAGCAGAATACGATGATGCTCTGGTCTGGTAGCTCACCTTGGTACACGGGTAGCACCGGGCTGAGCATTCCCACGAATGAATGGACTCACCTTGCCTTCACTGTGGAGGAAGGGGTAGCCAACGTATTTGTAAATGGACAGCTTCAATTCACAGGGAGTGGATTCCCTAATCATTTCACGTCTCAGACTGGAGTCTTCAGTCTGGCTGTGAACTGGTGGGACCCACCGTTTCACGGGAGCATGGACGAGCTGAATATCTTCGATGGAGCGTTGTCTCCTGCGCAGGTAGCAGAGCTGGCACAGCCGTAAGCTCACGTACTCATGAGCTCAAACTAATAAAGCTTATAGATGCGTCAACTACAAGCTAACACGTTTGACTGCATACGATTTCGAGTTTGGATGATCTTCACATATTTGTTGTTAGCGAAAAATTTGATATATACTAATACACTTACAACTTGATCTGGTCAAGTCATGCAGATGTAATCATTCAGTGCAACCTTCAGTGCACAGTTACACTAAGAAGACGGAGCCACATTCATGGCTCCGTCTTCTTTCACATCTATATCCTTACTATTATGCCTATTTCATAGCTGTTCGATCAATCAAAGTCATAGTCACTATAGTCATCATCGTGGTCGTCATCGTCGTCATCCCAGTCCTTATCGACATGCAGCACCTTACCTGTGCCTGCATCAATTACGACATCAGCCGTACCGCCGCTAATCCGTACTTCAATTTCGTAGACCAGCTTGCCACGTTCACGATCCAGCTCCAGTTCCAGAACTCTGCTACCATTGACCTGCTTCAAAGCAATATCAGCAGCCTTCTGCTCATTAATCACCGTATTGGAAGAGGTCTGCTTATTGGTACTGGATGATGACTGTGTTGACTGACCGGATTGTCGACTGATTACCTTATCATGATCGTCATCCACGCGGATCTTCAGCACTTTACCTGTGTAAGCATCTACCAGAACATCTCGTTCCTGCCCCTGGCTATTCTCAATATCCACCTCGTAATAGAGGCTTGTGCCCTTGCGTTCCAGTTCGACGCCCTCTACCGTGCCATTGAAGGCAGCAAGTGCCTTCTGTACGGCTTGCTCAGCACCGATCCGCTGCTTTTCGTTTTGATTGACGGAATTCGACGCCGCCTCTGCCTGCCCTGACCCGATCCATCCGGCACCATAAGCCCCTCCGAGTAGTAGCGTACCAGCTAATGCGCTGATGACAATGGCTTTTTTGCTCATTTTCTTAGTCTTTGATGTTGTTCTTGGTGTTGTTGGTGTCTTCATCATTCTAACTGCCTCCCTCTGGCTGTTCTGTGTTCCTGTAGCTACTATAACCGTAGAACATGAGAACTCTCCGTCAGGAACATTAGAATTTGATGAGAAAATAGCGATATCCATTGCTAGGGTCTTTAATCTCTACCTGTATAGATTGAACTGAAAATGTTAAGAGTTCGGGTCCGTGCAGCTACGGTGAACGTTTGAACCTCCGTTGCTTATTCCCCTTTTCTCAATTTTACAGGTTCAATCTATATAGCTGTAACGAAGTTATTGGTATCGTCACTCTCATGCATCGTCGTCATCGTCATCTTCTTCTTCATCATCATCGTCCCACGCAATGGACATCACCTTGCCGGATATGGCATGAATTTGTACGACAGCCTCCCCCTTGTTTGGGGAATCGATCTCAACCAGATAATACCTGTTGCTCCCGCGGCCACTGTATTCAATCTCTTTGACCTCACCAGGGACCTGTGCCTGAGCCAGTCTGGCCGCTTCACGCTCGCTGACAGCACGCTGTCCATCAGTTGCTGTCCCTTGGCCAGTAGCAGGCTTGCTGCCGGAGGTTCCACCACTACCTTCTCCAGCACCTTTTCCTGAACTATCATCCGTGCTTCCTGAGCCCGAAGCATCGGTTGAGTCCCCCGATCCTGACGGACTGGTCGGAGCTGAGCCTTGGTTACCGTCAGGCCTTCCTGTCTGACCATTGCCCCCACTCGATCCCTCCGCCGGACTCCCATGACCTTCGCTAGCTCCCGCAGGCACAGGAAAGGCCGTTGCCACTGGAGCTGAAGAGACTGGTGTCTCTAGTCGCTGAATCGAATGAATCATGCCATCAACCGGGTTGACCTTCAGCTCATACAGCCCCTGCGTGGAGCGAAGTTGCATCATGTAGCTTCCTTCATGCAGCTGAACACTCTCTACCTCGCCCTCGTATTGTGCCAGGACACTACGTACAGCCTGTTCCTGGTTCAACGCTGCTACCGGAGCCTCCTGACGGAGCCACTGTGTCCCGGCCATCAGGAGTACAAGGAGTACCAGCACCGCTGCCGCTGTCCATCCTATCCTTCGTTTGCTCCGCTTCATATGCTTCGCCTCCTTCTAGCCCTGTGGCTCGATCATCTGCTCTCGTTGCGGAATCCACAAGGTCACCGTTGTGCCCAGTCCCTCCACGCTATCCAGCTCCAGACGTATGCCGAGGGCCTCAGCAATCTGTGCACCCAGAGCGAGTCCCAGTCCCGATCCGCCACTCTTGCGATTACGAGCCTCATCGACCCGATAAAAGCGGTCAAACACACGTGGCAGGTCCTTCTTGGGAATGCCAATTCCCCGATCGACCACGCGGATGTAGGCTTCCTCTCCTCGCTGCCCGACCGTTATTGCAATCGATTCCTCACTGTACTTTCTTGCATTGTCCAGGAATATGAACAATAGCTGACGCAGCTTCTGCTCATCTGTATATCCAATAATCGGCTGCTCCGCTGGCTTGTCGAGAGCCTGGTTCGCAAGTTCAGCCTGCTCTGCCGTAGCATCGGCTCCATCACTCACCACGAATTGCCCCTCATCGCTCATCTCGAATGTGCGTTGTCCAACCGCTACCTCACGATGATAAGCCTTGCTGAAGGCTCTTGCCGCCTCCCTGCTCAGCTCCTCCAGATCGACTACGCTCAGCTCCAGCTTCCATTGCTCCTTCGGACTGGCCAGCATCAACAGCTGCTCGGTCAGCTCCTTCATACGGATCGCCTCGGAATGAATAGCATTAACAGACTCGTCCAGAAGCTCGGGACGCTCTGCACCTCTGCGCTTTAGCAAGCTGGCATAGCTCTCAATAATGGTCAGCGGCGTCTTCAGCTCATGTGAGGCGTTAGATACGAACTGCTGCTGCTTCTCATAATTGCTTTCCAACAGATCAATCATCGCATTGAAGGTATGCCCCATATCTACTAGCTCATCCCCGCCTTTCTCTTGCAGGGCAAGCCTGCGGAAACGTCCGCTGCGCCGGATATCATTCATCGTCCGGGTCATCATCTCAATGGGTCGCATAATCAGCCTGGAGAGCAGACGCCCGGATAGCAGCACGGGGATCAAGGAGATCACGGTTACAACGAGAAGAACCACTCGAAGCATATTCAAGGTGCCCATCGTTGCCTCCATACTCTCTGTGAACTGCACATTCATAATTTCACCATTCGTCCAAATGACAGGCACAGATACACTGATATATCTCTTTCCCTCTAAATCATGCATTTGCATCATAAAAGTAGTCGAATACGCAGGTCTCCAGTCGCTCAGGGCAGCCTCCGACAGAGAGGTGACTGGAGCTGGCTCTACTCCCTGCTCACGTACAATTCGAATCATTCCACTTACGGGTACGAAGCTCCTCAGCAGGTCCTCCGCTGGAATCATCTCTGCAGCGTCTCGAATACTCGTTGCCGCTTGATATCCCTCCGCTTCAGCCCGCTTCATCTCGTGCTGCACGATCTGCTGGCTAAAGGCAGCATATACAGATACATTCATAAGGATCAGAAGAACGGCAAAAAGGACCGAGGAGTACAGATGTATCTTGCTCCCTAGCCTCATGGCTTGTCCTTTAGTACATAACCGACGCCCCGCACCGTATGAATGAAGGCTGTACTGCGGTTATGATCAATTTTTTTGCGTAAATAGCGAATATACACATCCACTACATTCGTCTCCCCGGCATATTCGTAGCCCCATACTGCAGACAGCAGCTGCTCCCGGTTCAGCACCTGACGTTGATGCTTCAGCAGATATACCAGCAGATCGAACTCACGGGGAGTCAGTTCAATGGCCTCATTGGCCCGCAAGACTTCTCTGGTACTCTCGTTCACCTTGAGCTCCCCAGCTGTAAGCCATGTCTCACTAGGCAGATCTCCATCCTCTGCGGTCACGGACGCTACGGTCCGCAGGACGGCCCGAATGCGTGCCAGCAGCTCTTCGATCTCGAAGGGCTTGGTAATATAATCATTGGCCCCCAGATCAAGACCAGCCACCTTGTCCTCCACCATGCTGCGCGCTGTCAGCAAAATAACTGCTGTCCGTCGATCCTGTGAACGAATCCGTCGCAGCAGTTCAATTCCGCTCATTCCGGGCAGCATAACATCCAGCAATATCAGGTCGAAGGCTCCTGCCCGATAGGCCTCCATCCCCGCTGTCCCATGATCTGCTATAGTAACCTTGTAGCCCTCGCATTCCAATTCAATTTCAAGCAATCTTGAAATCTTGGGCTCGTCCTCTACGATCAATATCGACTCTCCGATGTTAGTGCACCTCCTACCCACCAATAGCTTCCAATCGCCCGCCTGTTGGCGCCAGCATTCATCAGTCCAGCCGGGATAGCTTACGCAGACTGGCTACAGCATGCTGGACCAGCTCCGTCAGGTCCTCCATCTGCTCCTCATTTATACGCCGCCGAAAGTGCAGCTCCGCCATATGATCGTACACTGGAGATAATGCTCCATACGAATAAGCTATTCGTTGCGTAAGCTCTGCCTCCGCACTCCAGTCATCTGTCAGCACCTGTCTGGCATACTCACATTGGGCTCGCAGTTCATCCTCAGCTTTGGCTTCCATGCTAAAGGTTAGCAGAACCTGACAGCCTGGCACGTGCCCTTCCATATCCAGAATTTCTGTCGCCAGATCCAGTAGTCCCGTATCTAGCTGCAGCTCCGCTGTGACCCCTGAGGCTTCAGCAAGCTCGAATTGAATAGCACACCTCCGAGACATGACAGACATCTCCATGAGATCCTTTCGGCCCGTGATCCGGATGATGCCATCCAGATTGTCCAGATCGTACAGCTCATTCTCCAGCGCCACCTTTAGATTGTCGAAAATGGTGGGATCAAACCTCATCATGTTTCTTCTCCTTCACATAGCTACCCAATATCGCAATAGAGCCGATCTAATAGTGAAGCCTTACACCAGATCTGCCTTGTACACAAGTCCGATTTGCTTGCGGGCCTCTTCCATGACCTCTGCAACCGCCAGCGAGCATTCCAGGGAGTTGACGAGGCTGTCACGCGCACCCTGCTGAATGAGCTGAATGAATTCGCGAATCTCATAATACATCGGCTCATGCATCTGCGGACGGGTCAGATCCTCGACATTGCCATCACGGTAATGAATCTTCACGTCGTATGGCTGATTGATCTTGTCAATGACCATGGTACCCAGTTCACCCTGAATTTCAGCGGGCACGTAGGAGTTCGTAATCTTGGAATGCAAAACGACCGCATCCATTTCCGGATACAGCATGTTAATGCTTCCCTCTCCATCTACCCCGGAGCCAAGCATAATTCCGACCGCCTTGACGGTATGCGGTTTGCCAAATAGAGCCACCATTGGATACAGGCAATAAATGCCGAGATCCATCAAGGAGCCATTGGAGAATTCGGGATTAAATGCATTCAGGACTGTGCCTTCCTTGTACGCATCATACCGTGATGAATACTGACAGTAGCTTGCAAAGTAGCGGCGTACCTGACCTATTTTAAAGAGATTCTCTTGAATAATCGTGAAATTGGGCATCAGTGTAGACTTCAGCGCTTCCATGAGCAATACATTATTCTCTCTGGCTACTGCGATCATCTCCCTCAGCTCACGGCTATTGGAGGCCATTGGCTTCTCACAGAGGACATGCTTGCCGTGCTTCATACAGAGAATGGCCTGCTCCGCATGAAATGAGTTAGGACTGGCAATATATACGGCATCTATAAGATCAGACTGCAACATCTCCGTCAGTCCAGTGAACACCGTTGGATGGTTATACTTCGCAGCAAACTCGGCGCCTCTCTCCTCAGTACGCGAATAGATGGCTGTCAGACTGAAATGATCCGTCTCCTGCGCAGCTTGAATAAAACGCTCCGTAATCCAGTTAGTTCCAATGATACCAAATCGTACCACAGTATCCCTCATTCCTCTAAAGTGGTTAATCTGTCTGTCTGTTATTCTCTCACCACAGACTCACTCTGTCCACAAGGAATATTATGATTTTGAAGTATTATTTATTTGAACCAGCCCTTCTCCTTGAAGAGCGTGATGGCTTCAATGCGGTTGCCTACATTTAATTTATCCAAAATAATGGAAATATAATTACGGACGGTCCCTGTTGTGATGAATAGCTCACCCGCAATTTCCTTCGTATTTTTGCCATCAGCAATTAGCAGCAGTACTTCCTTCTCACGCTCTGTCAGCGGGTTCTCCTCATGAAAGACGTCATCCACAAGCTCCGGTGCGTATATCCTTCTGCCGCTCATGATGCTGCGGATGGAGGTTGCCAGCTCTTCACTGGGACTATCCTTCAGCAAGTAGCCATGAGCTCCAGCCTTCAGCGCTCGTTCGAAATAACCGGGCCGGGCAAAGGTCGTCAGAATCAAAATTTTGCAGCCGAAGCCTCTCAGCTCCTCTGCGGCGTCAAGCCCGCTCTTGAGCGGCATCTCGATATCCATGATGCAGACATCAGGCTGATGCAGCTGCACCAGCTTGACGGCTTCCTCTCCGTTGCCAGCCATGCCTACTACCTGCATATCTTCCTCCAGGTCCAGCAGGGAGGCAAGGGCTCCCAGCAGCATTCGCTGATCCTCTGCAATAACGATAGATATCATGCCTCTGCCTCCTTAGGGGTCTGCTTCAGTACATTCGGAACGCGTATTTCGACGACAGTTCCCTGCTCTGCGCTGATGCTTAGATCTCCATTCACAAATTCAAGCCGTTCCTTCATTCCCCGTAGTCCATTGCCCTTAATGAGCATATGATCCCCAGCACTAGCAACTCCGCAGCCGTTGTCCTCCACGCGAAGCAGCAGTTCTGTACGCTGAGGCGCAATAGTCACCTTGCATTCCGTGGCCCCGCTATGCTTGACTACATTGGTGATGGCTTCCCGCAGGCACATGCTCAGCACATTCTCATTCAGTAAGGAGGTATCATTCAGATGAGTGCTGCCCTCCAGGATAAAATCAATCTCCGCAGCCTTCAGAATCTGCTTAATGCGAAATACCTCATCCTCCAGACTGGTCCCACGCATGCGAGTAACTAGCTCTCGAACCTCCTTGAGCACGCTACGCGCTGTCTGCCGGACATCATCAATCTCTTCCTTGGCCCGCACCGGATTGCTCGTAATCAGCTTGCTGGCCAGATCACTCTTCAAGCCGATCAAGGACAGCTTTTGGCCTATTGTATCGTGCAAATCTCTGGCAATCCGCTGCCGCTCCTCCAGCATCACCAGCTCGGAGATTCGCTTGTTCGCGTGCTCCAGCTTGCCCTGAAGCTGGTCGCTCTTATTCCGCGTGTATGTCGTGACGGGGAGCAGCACGGCTCCAATCGTACTAAGCAGCACGAAGGGCAGTTGGGTAATGAATATAGGATTCTGAGTGACGAAGCCGTAGTTGATGGCTGCAATCGCTGATACAAGATGAATCGTGTACAGCGTAATGAAGCCGGCTTTGTTCTTGATATTCCCGATAAAGAACGCTGCAAACAGTGAGAAATATACA
Organism: Paenibacillus massiliensis 2301065 = DSM 16942; assembly: GCF_000377505.1. GTDB lineage: Bacteria > Bacillota > Bacilli > Paenibacillales > Paenibacillaceae > Paenibacillus > Paenibacillus massiliensis. The sequence continues at coordinate 244,475 of NZ_KB898189.1, forward strand.
TAGCCGAACAGCAATGTCATCCAGATCGAGATCAAGATTTGAACGCTGATCCAGAAGTATACTTGCCACCCTTTGGTTAGAAAGGACAATACATAGCTAATGAAAAAAGCCACGATCATAATGCAGCCAAGCACAATCTGATAAGTCGATGCGGGGAACACAAAATAAAAAGGGAGGATATACAAAACCACCCATATATACGGACTGAGGCCAGTGCTTTTGTGTAGAATATGATACCATTTTTGCACGGCTGTTCTTCCTTCCTTGGAGAGGCCCGCTGCCTCCTGCTTTGCTATAACTTTGCTTTACCTAATACCTTGACTAGTCAAATATGAGTGTAGAGCCGCTGCAAGCGGGGAGCCCTGTCGACCACTGTTAAGCTTGCTGTTCTTTCGAACGAAGTTGATAAAATGATGAACAGCAAGCTTAAAGGCGGACACTCCGTTTCTCTAGGGCTTCCCCGCTTTTCGCTAACCACGCTCTCTGTAGATCATTCAGACCAGAAATTGTATTCGGCAAAGGTCCTAGTTACCCTATCTGGTCACATTGTTCCCCCGCAAGGGAGAACCAGAACCAGGTCCCGCCGCCTGTTCAGTAGCTGCTGATGACTTACGAAGCAAATGCCTGACCTCACCAAAACTGACAAAGGTCTTGCGCTGCTCATCCCATAGCCGAAACCGAAGCGACTTCAGGCTTGTGCCGATGGTAATTGTTGTTGCCTTTTGCAGCGGTGGAGTTGCATTATGAGCTTCCTCCAGATGATAGTTAGGCACCTTCGGGCTCAAATGGTGAACATGATGGAATCCTATATTTCCTGTGATCCATTGTAGCACGGCAGGTAGCTTGTAATAAGAGCTTCCTTCTACCGCAGCATTCACATAGCTCCATTCCTCATCATGCTCAAAATAGGATTCTTCAAACTGGTGCTGAACGTAGAACAACCAGATCCCGAGCATACCTGACACGAAAAACACCGGAGCCTGCACAAGAACAAAGGCCTCCCAGCCGATAGCCCAGCATAACAGAGCATAGAGAACAACGATGGATATATTGGTGACATGCGTATTGATTTTTTCCTTGCGCTTTGCTCCTTTACGGTTGAAGCGATAAGAGATCAGGAATATATATATTGGCCCTAGAACGAACATGACAAGCGGGTTACGATAAAAACGATAGGCCAAACGCTGCCAGAAGCCTGCAGCCACATACTCCTCGATGGTAAGCACCCACATATCGCCCGTACCACGCTTATCGAGATTGCTGCTCGTGGCGTGATGAATAGCATGGGTATTTTTCCACTGCTGATAAGGACAGAGTGTGATGACACCCGTAATGGTGCCCACGATATCATTGGCCCGTTTGCTCTTGAAGAAGGATTGGTGACCACAGTCATGAAATATGATGAAGGTGCGGATGATGAAGCCTGCCGCAACGATCGAGATCGGGAGTGTAAGCCAGTACGAGATGGACAGGCTTAGATAGGCCGCATACCACAGCAGCAGCAAGGGCCCCAGCGTATTGATCAATTGCCAGATGCTGGACCTCGTATTCGTCTGCTCAAAAGCAGCTACATTTTTTTTCAGATGGGACAAACGGGCTTGATCCTTCATACATTTCCTCCTCGGATATCGCCTAATTCCAGCACGGAGGCCCATTAGACGCATTGAACTACTATTATCCTAAAGGAAAGCGTCCACCCGCAGTAGTCACAAACGTCAAGTCGAAGACATGACAAATGTCATGCCCTCAGCTCACATTCGTTGTCACCTATTGAGTTGTCACCTATTGAATCGAATCCCTTCACCATGTATAGATTAATTCAGCTGCCGTAAGGTGCCCCCAGCTCAATAATGTTGTGGTCCGGGTCCAGAATATAGATCTGGGCGAAGCCTGCAACACTATCTGGACGGGCTTCATAGTGGATTCCCTTGGCATCCAGCCATGCGATGGCTTCGCTGTAGCTCTTGATCCAGATGGAGAAGTGGCCATCCGTCGTATCGATCTCGCCCGAGCGCAGCGTCTCGCCAGGAGGATGCTCCAGCAGATGAAGCTGCTGGTCGGTACCCACCGCGTACCACACTCCTCTAGACTTGAACGGGGGACGCTCCAGCTCCCGCAATCCCAGCACCTCTGCATAGAAGACCTTAGCTCTTGCTAGATCTCTCACTGCCAGACTTACATGATGAAGTCGTTTGAAGCTTATCATCCAACTCGGCCTCCTGCCATTAAATTAATAGATTCTCTTCATGATTACCCTAATACATGCTATAGCAAAAAACAGCTAATATAGCAAAGAATATAGCAAAAAACTGCCTCGCAGTCTCCTGTCGAGGCAGTCTAGCTAGTTCATATTTGCTGCTTCATAGATCAAACATCGTTACATCGATTCTGACATTTTTTGTTTCAGCCCTTTTGGTGATTGAATCGAGCTACTAATTCTCTGGATAATCTCATCCATGGAGTCCGGGTCATGTACATCATACTCATCAATGTTCAAGCGCAGCACCGGACAAATCCGGGATTGCTCGAATTCCTCGATCCACACTGAATATCGGCCATACATCTCCTCCCAATAGGAACGATCTGTCTGGATCTCCATTTCACGTCCACGCAGCTGGATTCGCTCCAGAATGGAGGGCAGACTACCATCCAGATAGACAAGTACGTCCGGGTGTGGAAAATAGGGCGTCATCACCATAGCCTGGAACAGGCTGGTGTAAGTCTCATAATCCATTTTCGACATTGTGCCTTTATCAGCGTGCATTTTTGCGAATATTCCCGTGTCCTCATATATGGATCGATCCTGCACGTAGCCGCCGCCAGCCTCGACAATCGCTTTTTGTTCTTTGAATCGCTCCGCCAGAAAATACACCTGCAGATGGAAGCTCCATCTGGAGAAGTCCTGATAAAAGAGTTCAAGATACGGATTCTGCTCCACCTTCTCCATCGAGGTCTTGAAGCCCAGACGCCCTGCAACAGCGGAGGTCAGCGTGGATTTGCCGACTCCTACCGTACCTGCAACCGTAATCAGCGCCTGCTGTGGAATGGAATGATCTTTCATGGTATAAGCTCCTTTGCTAGAAAAAACGCAGGTCTGTAGCTCGGCTACAGACTAGAGTATTGTACCACAGCAAGCTCCTGTGGGAAGAGTCCCACGGCTCAGTTTTTGGACTGTGCAGATCGGCGAACATCCAGATAGCCACGGCCTTGAATATATTCCGGCAGCTTACGGTCCTCACAGCCCTCCAGCAGCCTTCTCTTAATCTCGTCAGGCGTGGCTCCTCTGAATCGTTCCAGCAGCAAGGCAATTGCTCCAGCGCAGATCGGAGTAGCCATCGACGTGCCTGACATGGTCGTATAATCGCTGCCAATCCGGCTGGATTTGTAGAGCTTGTCCAGATAAGAACCGGGGGAACGGAGCGATACGATATCCGTGCCAGGCGCGAGCAGGTCTGGCTTCATAAGCTGATCCATCGTCGGCCCTCGGCTGGAGAAATCCGACGGCACATCATCCCCACGGTCCACTGTATTGTTATCATTCATGGCACCGACTGTAATGACTCGACTGCTAATGCCGGGACTGGAAATGGTTCGCTCCTCGGGCCCTTCATTACCAGCTGCGACGCACACGACCATGCCGCATTCCCATGCCTTTTCCACAATCTTGACTACCGGATCATCCGCTGCCCGGCTGACTGCACGACTCCCCAAAGACATCGACAGAATATCAATGGAGTACTTCTCCTTATGATCGATGCACCACTGCACACCGGCAATGACGTTAGATAGCCGACCTGAGCCCCGCTTGTCCAGCACCTTGACGCCAACGAGCTTGGCTTCAGGGGCAGGGCCCGCATACACTCCACCCGAGGCGCGCCCATTCCCGGCTGCATCACCGGCGCAGTGGGTCCCGTGCCCGTTATCATCATAAGGAGCTGCTTTATGATTCACCATATCTTGAAACGCTACAATTCGGTTCTCTGGCTCCGTCAAATCCTCATGCGGATAGATTCCCGTGTCGAGGATTGCAATCGTGACCTCCTTGCCTGTCAGCCCCTCTTCATGAAGCCAATCGGCATGCACGGACGGGGTGGCCACATTCAGTAGCGCCTTGAACTCACGATCAGCATGCACCTTCTTGATCTGGTAGCCGCTGCTCAGCAGCTCTTCAATGCCCTGGAGCGTGATGTCAGCGGCGCAGCTGGATATCGCCGGGAACTTGTGCTTCACACGGCAGCCATAATACTGCCTTGCCGTCTGGTGAGTGAAGCTTACCATGTCCGCATACGAATCTACTTGATCCTCGAATTCGATAATGACCGAATAGGTCTGTGTTTTCTTCAGGAAACGCTCTAATGCAGTGTGCAGTACACAAGGCGTCCACCGAAATAAAGTGCGGTACAGTTCCAGAATCTGATTGCGCAAATCCTTGTCCAACTGCTTCGCATGCTGCCGGACAAGCTGCAGCATCGAGTAGACTTCCATAGGAACCCCTCCTCTATTGAGATCAAGGTATTCTATGAGTGTCGACAGGAAGGGGTCACGTTGATAGACCAGAATTTGTCGAATATTTCCTTGCGAAAAATTTGACATGGCACTACCGATAGACAAAGGATCGTAATAAAATAAGTTCATTATAAAATCAGATTCGATCAGGTTCTATTTTCTTGGTCTTATGGAGGGATATAAGTATGCAACAAGAAATGGTGATGGAGATTGTCGAATGGGGTACACCCGCTTACGAAGAGACCCTCCAATTGAGAGACGAGGTGCTGCGCAAGCCGCTTGGCATGAGTATCGCCAAAGATTCTCTGGAGGGCGAGGAACGGGACATTCACATCCGGGCACGTCTGGGATTAGCCACTGTCGGTGTATTGGTGCTTAGTCCTCAAGAGGAGGACACTTTGAAGATGCGGCAGGTCGCCGTAGACGAATCACTGCGGGGTCAGCAGATAGGACGCCGTATGGTCGTTTTTGCCGAAGAGATTGCGAGGGAGAAGGGCTATGCCAGATTCGTGCTGAATGCCCGTCAGGTCGCTATCCCCTTCTACGAGAAGCTCGGCTATAGCATCATTAGCGAGGAGTTCACTGAGGTAGGCATCCCTCATCGCAAAATGGCCAAGCTGCTCCAATCAGAGTAAGCTTGGCCTTCGAATGCAGGGTAACCGCAGAGCGCTTTTTACAGGCACACGTATGTCATATGAAGATGAGGAGCCTGATTAGCTCCAATATGGAGGCAACAATCTCACTACTCCCCTTGAACCCCTTTATGGAAAAGCCGATATCCCCTCCAGAAACGCTGTGTTCCCTCGTATTGCTCCCATCCGGTGGCTCCAGCCCATACTGTCTCTCCAGACGTAATCTCTCCTCAGGAGTGATCTGGTGAGCTTGTGTATTATCTACAGCCATAGAGGACTCTGCATAATCACTTATGGTTACCATGAATACTGCTACCATAACCAATATCGTGATAGATAAGCGAGTAGAAAAGGTACGAAATACGTTGGACACATTAGACCCTCCTTGTTCAAAAAGTACATGAGTCCGCGGAAGACAGCAGCAGAGTACCTTAGAGTACCTTAGAGTACCTTAGAGTACCTTAGAGTACCTTAGAGCACTTTAGAGCACTTTAGAGCACTTTAGAGCACTTTAGAGCACTTTAGAGCACTTTAGAGCACTTTAGAGCGCTTTAGAGCGCTTTAGAGCACTTTAGAGCACTAGCAGACATGCGCCTGCGGCATGCACAGCGTACACTGGCTGCTCAAGCAAAATGCCCTGTATCCGGCTCAGGCTGGATACAGGGCATCATGCACCGCAGATGAATCAAACTGGCTTACGCCATAATTTTGCAAATATCATTGGTGAACTGTACAGGGTCCTCGACCGGCAGTCCCTCAATGAGCAGTGCCTGATTATAGAGCACGCCTGTGTACAAGTCCAGCTTGGCTTTGTCACTCGCAAAAGCTTCCTTCAGGGTCTGGAAGACCTCGTGATTGACGTTGATCTCCAGCACCTTGTCGGCTTGTACATCCTGTCCATTCGGCATAGCCTTCAGAATCTTCTCCATCTCGATCGTCAGTTCACCATCAGCGGACAGACAGACCGGATGGCTCTTCAGACGCTTGGACGCCTTGACCTGCTTGACCTTGCCATTCAACAAGGAGGTCATGTGCTCGAACAGATCCTTGTGCTCCTGCTCTTCAGCCTCTTCTGCAGCCTTGTCTGCTTCCGATTCCAGACCGAGATCACCACTAGATACGGACTTGAACTCCTTTTCCTTATAGTTCATGATCACCTTGATCGCGAATTCGTCGATATCATCGGTGAAATACAAAATCTCATAGCCCTTGTCAGCTACCATCTCGGTCTGAGGCAGCTTCTCAATGCGCTCAATCGACTCACCGGAGGCATAGTAGATATACTTCTGATCCTCAGGCATTCTCGATACATATTCATCAAGGCTGACCAGCTTCTTCTCCTTAGAGGAGTAGAACAGCAAGAGGTCCTGCAATACGTCCTTGTCTGCTCCATAGTTATTGTAGACGCCGAATTTCAGCTGGCGACCGAAGGAATTGTAGAATTTCTCATACGATTCTCTTTCGTCCTTCAACATACTCTGTAGCTGCCCCTTAACCTTGTTGCGGATGTTCTTCGCAATCAGGCTAAGCTGGCGGTCATGCTGAAGCATCTCTCGGGAAATATTGAGTGAGAGATCCTCGGAATCGACCATTCCCTTCACGAAGCCAAAGTAATCAGGCAACAGATCCGAACACTTGTCCATGATGAGCACACCATTGGAGTACAGCTCCAGCCCCTTCTCATACTCCTTGGTGTAATAATCGAACGGGGTATTCTCCGGTATGAACAGAATCGCATTATAGACTACAGCACCATCTGCACTGATATGTACATGCTTGAGCGGCTTATCGAAGCCGTAGCGCTTTTCATTATAGAAGTTGTTGTAGTCTTCATCGGTCAGCTCACTCTTGTTCTTACGCCAGATCGGCACCATGCTGTTGATGGTCTGCTCTTCCTGTACTTCCTCAAACTCGTTATCAGTGCCTTCCTTCAGACGGGAGCTCGTCATCTCCATCTTGATCGGATAGCGGATGAAGTCCGAATACTTCTTGATAATGCTCCGCAGACGATACTGCTCCAGGAACTCATCGTAGCTCTCTTCCTCGGTGTTATCCTTGATCTTCAGGATAATATCGGTTCCCGCAGTCTCCTTCTCGGCAGGCACGATGGTATAACCGTCTGCCCCCTTGGATTCCCACTTGAAGGCTTCATCCGAACCAACCGCCTTACTGATCACAGTAACCACATCCGCCACCATGAAGGCAGCGTAGAAGCCTACCCCGAACTGGCCGATAATATTATGACCGTCCTGCTGATCGTTCTCCTTCTTGAAGGCCAGGGAGCCACTCTTGGCAATAACGCCCAGATTATTCTCCAGCTCCTCCTTCGTCATCCCGATCCCGGTATCGGACAGCGTGAGCGTACGTGCGTTCTTATCGACGGACACTCTAATGAAATATTCCTCTTTATTAAAGACCAACTGCTCGTCTGTCAGAGCCTTGTAGTAGATCTTGTCGATTGCATCACTTGCATTAGATATGAGCTCGCGCAGGAAAATTTCCTTCTGGGTGTAGATGGAGTTAATCATCATTTCCAGTAGTCGCTTGGACTCCGCCTTGAATTGCTTCTTCGCCATGAAATAAATCTCCCCTCTATCATGATCATGATTAGGTTGATATATTAGCACTCCATCTGAAGGAGTGCTAAATCCTCCTTTTATATAACACATACTAATTTTGGATGTCAACTCTACACCTGACTCCAAGCATACAAATGAACACTCTGTAATCGACAAGGCCCGTCCCGAACACTTATAATGATGAACAAAGCCTCGAGCTTGAAACTTGAATGAATAGGAGTGAATTCAGGCTTATCATGATGTACATACTGGCTTTTTTGCTATCCTTCACGGTTGTTGTCATCCTTATTCCTCCACTCGGGCGGCTGGCGCATCGGCTTGATTTTGTCGACAAACCCCGCCGGGACGTAGAACGCAAGCTTCATAGGCAGCCGATCCCTCTGACGGCAAGCTACGCGATTTTCATCGGCTTCTTCATTACATACATTGCATTCACCAGGCAGCTATCCTGGGAGACCGCTGCGCTGGTTGCAGGCGGTATTCTACTGCTGACGATTGGTACCATTGATGATTGGTACAAGACGAAAGGCAAGGATTTCCCTGCGCTTCCCAAAATGATCATTCAGGTGTCAGCAGCGGTGTTAGTGTTTGCCTCAGGCATCTCTTTTACAGGCTTCGTGAATCCATTCAATGCGGAATATGTCCTGCTGCCCTTCTGGCTACAGTTCATTCTGACCATTCTGTGGATATTCGGAGTGACGACGGTGATTAACTTTTCCGACGGCATGGACGGGCTAGCAGGTGGTCTGTCTGCCATCTCAGCTATCACCCTGTTCATCGTCGCGTTAGCCAAGGGACAGAGTGATTCGGCGCTAATGTCGATGGTCCTCGTCGGTGTGACACTAGGCTATCTCAAATACAACCGTCCACCTGCCAAGGTATTCATGGGGGATGCTGGAGCCACCTTCCTCGGGTTCATTCTTGCCGTTATCGCATTGGACGGAGCCTTCAAGCAGGCTACCGTGTTATCCCTGTTCATCCCGATTCTGGCCTTGGGCGTGCCGATCTTCGATAATCTGTTCGTAGTGATCAAGCGATTCCTGCAGGGAAAAGCCATCTATGAGGCAGATGCGAGTCAAGCCCATTATCGTCTCCTCCGGGCAGGCTTGAATCACAAACAGGTCGTGGGCGTGCTCTATCTCATCAGTACCTGTCTATGCTTGTCCTCCATTATTCTGCTACTTCTGGAGTACACGCCAAGCTGAGGAGCAGGAGAATACAACAAAGAGCGAGTATTAGTGGCCTTTTGTCACTGATACTCGCTCTTTGTGCTTGGTACTTATTTTTTAATAATAACCTTATTCATCCCCACTCAAGACTCGACCAGCAAGAACAACTACTAACTAGATCGACGCCTTGCGTTTGAATAACAGGTACAGGAAGAACGGTGCGCCTACTCCGGCTGTGAACACTCCCGCAGGAATATCAAGCGGTTCAAAGAGCATTCTGCCCGCCAGGTCAGCCAGCAGCAGTGTTGTTGCTCCGATGAGGGCCGCCGCAGGGATCAGTACAGCATAGGAATGCCCCACGATTCGTCTAGCCATATGCGGGGCGAGCAATCCGATGAACGAAATCGTGCCTGCGAAGCCTACTGCGGCTCCTGCCAGAGCAACGCTGAAGCAGATCAGCAATAACCGATTCAACTGCAGTCTGCTCCCCAGGCCACTCGCAATCTCTTCCCCCAGCGCCAATATATTCAGCTCTTTGGCATATAGAAGAGACACCGGGATGAATATGGCTACCCACGGCCACATGGCCTGAATATGAGTCCAGTTCGTCCCGTAAATGCTGCCTGTCATCCAATTCAACACTTGGGCAGCCAGATAAGCGGGCCCGCTTATGAGCAGGAACATAGTAAGTGCGCTCATCGCCGTCGAGATCCCGACTCCAATAAGTACCAGCCGGAAGGTTGAGACCCCATGCTTCCAGGCCAAGATATAATTGAAAGCAGCGGCAACGAAGGCCCCGATGATAGCTATCATCGGTACCCAATGGATGCTCAGCCCCGAGAATAACGTCATGAACCCCACGACAGCTACGGAGGCTCCGCCCGTCACCCCAAGCAGATCCGGTGAAGCCAGCGAATTGCGGATCACCCCTTGCAGCAAAGCCCCCGATACGGCTAGCGCGGCCCCAATTAATATTGCCGCTACAACTCGTGGCAATCGGAATTGCATAATGATCAGATCACTACCCTCCGGATTACGGCGGAGGAGAGAGAGCAGCACTTCTTTTACAGGGATCGATACACTTCCTAAGGATAGACAAATGATGGACAATGCGACCACAACCAGACCAAGTCCGGTCAACATGGTGATGTGAACACCCTTGCTGCGTCTACGCATATTTCCTCCTTCTTGCCACATGAATCAGAAAAGGTACCCCGATCAGCGCGGTAGCAACACCGACAGGAACCTCCTTGGACACGAGGATGAAGCGCGAGGCCAGATCAGCAGATACCAGCAGTAGCGCCCCTGATACAGCCGCATAAGGAAGGAGCCAGCGATGGTCGTTACCTACTGCATAGCGGCAGAGATGCGGAATGACTAATCCGATGAATGCAATCGGCCCAGCAGCTGCTACAGCACTTCCAGCCAGCAGTACCACCGCTGCGGTGCATCCCAGCCGTATGAGCGTTAGCCGCTGTCCAAGTCCTTTTGCCTGCTCGTCACCTAAGGCTAGTACATTCAGCGAGCCTGCCAACAGGAAGGACAAGATGAGTCCCGCTATGATATACGGCAACACTAGCAGCAGATGCTCTGTATTCCGACCTGAAACAGAGCCAACCATCCAGAAGAGAGCTGATTCCAGTGACTGCTTGTTAATTAAGATCAGTCCAGAGGTGACCGAGGAAGCGAATGCGGCTACCGAAGCCCCTGCCAGCGTTAGCCGTATGGGCTCGAAGCCACCCCTACCCTGCATGCTCAGTACATATACGAATAATGAAGTCACTGCGGCACCTATAAAGGCAAGCCCAATCATACTCGTCATCGTCAAGGAGGACCCCGTCACCGCCAGTCCAATAACAATGAACAGGACAGCTCCCGAGTTCACACCGAACACGGACGGTGAGGCTAGCGGATTCTTGGTGAGCACCTGCATGATTGTCCCGGCTATCGCCAGACTGGCTCCTACGACTACAGCAATCAAGGTGCGCGGCACACGTGTATTGAGCAGAATCAGATGCTCATTGGAGCCATCAAAATGGCGATAGGCCTGCCACAGCTCCCGCAGACTGAATTGCTGTAGGCCAAATAGTACACTCGCCAGCATGATTCCAAGCAAAGCCACGATTCCCACACCCAATCCGGCCAGCCTTCCGGTGCGGCTATTCAGCCAACCCGACATGTCATATCCCCCTATCTATCGCATGTCATGCTTATAAGAAAAACGTCTATCGACGTATTTTCACAGAAGACAGACCGCTTTTAGCTGAAGTTTTTCTTGCGATCATCAATTTGTTTAGCTCCGCTGAAAACTTGTAAATTCTATGATCTTAATAAAAGAAGCCGACGCCACTGGTAATGACGTCAGCGCGTCGGCTTCTTCCAACCGAATTATGTGCAGCGGTGCTATTGAATGTCGAAGTAATCCACGATCTCATCCAGCAGCAGATTTGCAGCCTTGTATCCACCAGCCGTATTCCAGATTGCCTCGTCTACCTGCACAACCTTGTTGTTCTTGGCGACATTCAGGTTCTTGAACAGCGGATCATTCATCCACTCCTCTGCTACCTTGGAGGCTCCAGAGGACGCTTCTGTCTCGGTTACAAAATAGAACATCACGTCTCCATCCATCTTCGGAATGCTCTCCTTGGTCAATACTTCCATGAAGTCATCCTTATCCTGAGATTCTGGACGTGCAAAGCCAAGCTGCTCGAACAGTACACCCGAGAACGTCTGCTTCTGATAGATACGGACCTGGGATTCCGAGAAGCGAACTACCGAAATCTTTGTAGCTGCCTTCTCTCCTACCTTCGCCTTCACTTCCGCTACCCGCTGATCGAAATCAGCCATGGCCTTGTCGCCTTCCTCTTCCTTGTTCAGCGCCTGCATGTACAGCTCGAAGTTGATCTTCCAGTTGCCTGCGAGCGTCTCAGCGAACACTGTAGGTGCAATCTGATTCAATTGCTCGTATATTTTCTCCTGTCTGACCTTGTTACCGATGATCAGATCAGGCTTCAGGCTGGCAATCAGCTCAATATTAGGCTGGAGCTCGTCCCCTACGACGGTCACATCCTGCATTTCGTCCTTGATATGGTCATACCACGGGTCCCCGGACCATGACATTACTGCGCCCACAGGCTTCACGCCGACCGCCAGCAGCGCTTCCGTGCCCTCATTAGTCAGGATCACGACCCGCTGCGGTGTTCCCGTCAAGGTCGTCTCGCCCATAGCATGCTTGATCACTCGCTGCGTTCCTTCTGTAGCTGGCTCTGAAGCCGTCTGTGTCGAAGAGGACGTCGCTGTATTATTTCCCGATGTTGCAGTTGTATTGGAACTGGATGTTCCTGCCGAGCAGGCACCCAGCAGCAGCGTTATACATATCAACAATGTTGCTGCCATAGATAGTCTTGACCCTCTGTACATATGAAATGGCCCCTCTTTCTCATATTGATAATGATTTTCATAATCACTATAACGTTTGAGACTAGGTCGGACAATTGCATATCTTGAACCAGAGACCGGATTATTTTGAACCTTTTGCTTGAATTGTCCTGGCGATACGCCGACTTGCTTCTTGAATATGCGATGAAAGTAGCTGTCATCTTGAAAGCCCACACTTTCAGCAATCTCCTGCAGAGTAGCATCTGATGTGGCCAGCAGCTCCTTGGCCTTGCCAATCCGATAAGCAATCAAATAATCAATGGGACTGTATCCTGTCGCACGCTTGAATCTCCGTGAGAGATAGCTGACACTGCAATCCAGTAGCTCCGCCAGGTCATCCAGCATTATTCGTCTGGCATAGTGCTCCTCCAGGTACCGAACCGCTTGCTGTACAGGGTCCGCCTTCTGCACCTGAATCCCCTGCTTCGCCAACTGGTGGAAGATCTCGTAGACAAAATGATAGAACAAGGTCTTGATATGTAGCTGCTCCAACTGCCCTGGCCGCTCCCATTCCTGCTCCATCTGCTGTAGCAGGTTCAGCAGCACAACTGGGAAGCCGGGCATGAAGCTATACTGAAGCCGAAAGGGATTATTGCTCTCCATCATGCTAACCAGCTCACGGCGGCTGGGCTGTGGAAGGACAGCTTTATACATAATCATATAATATTCCAGCAGACCATCCGGTCTGATCTCCAAGGACATACCTTTCCCGCCATGCAGGATATGGAAACGCTCCACCACCGTCTCTGTGCCATCCAGTGAGATGCGAGCTTTCCCACGAGTCGTGTACAGGAAAGCACTGGCAGGCAGTCGATACGACAGAAGCTCCTCCCCACTTTCGATCACGTTATGGCGTATATCCATTACCCGTATAGAAGCATGATTCCATAACAAGATATGGTCGCCCAGTTTCATCTGTTGTTTCATTCCTTTCTCCAGTCGCAAGCTAGCTATATTATAATTGATAACCATTCTCACAAGTAGAGTTATTTTAAAATTCAATCTATCCGACAGTTAGTTGAAGTAGTAATACCTTGGGCCTTCCTGATGTCACAAAAAATGATCTCCACCGCCCTGAACGATCTGTGGCATGACAAAAAGCTCCTAGCTCCACCGATATCGTGGTGCCAGAAGCGTATTGGAATATTAGCGCAATCTACATAAGCTATTGTCTGGTTACATCCGTTACAACGGCAGCAGAGCGACCTGCTGCTGACTGCTCAGCTGTTCCACCATGCGTAGCCATTCCTCTGGCTTATTCGGCAAGACGGCATAATAGCGGGTCAGAAAATCAACAATCAGACTAGCTGACAGCTCCGACTGCTCCTCATCGCCTGGCATGAAGCAGAGGTCAAGACCTCCTACCGCTTCTCCATCTCCCTGCCAGGAGGGATGAACATATGGGAAGTCCAGGCGCTTGTAACCGAGATGGGACAGCACCTCACGACGCACATAAGGGTTCATTGGCTTGACGCCGCCAAATCCATGATCCTCACTCAAGTACGGATTGTAGATTTCTGCGAACATGCCGAACAGCTCCTTCCCCTGTGCAGCAGCCAGCGCTTCCAGATCACGCTGACGGTTACGAGCCAGGAAGCGCCCGATCCCCAGACCCTCGCGACCTATGATTGTAAAATCAGTCATGGCGACATTCCAATCCTCATAGTAGCGATACTCTGTCGCACCGACTACGGCTCCCTCATGAACAGCCACGAATACACGGATGCCCGGGTCCTCCAGCGGTTCCTTCCACAGATCGAAGTCCAGAACCTCCTCTGGTGGGAAAATCTCCTGCATCAGCTTATGCATCTGTGCAAATAGCGGGTCTTGAATTGATGTAATACGCGTATACTCCATAGCTTCGTATACCTCCCTGACAAATTAGCATTTCTTCTATTCTAATTGCACTCCATTACACGTTATATCTCGTAGTCCCTTATACGCTGCGTTACAACACTTCCCAGTATGTTCCTATGCCGAGTAGGTTGATATTAGCTGCCTTTGAAGGGATTGCGCCACTCCATTAATGCAGCATAATTACAGGACTCTTCGTCGTCGAGATAATCCGTCGCTACGCCGACCGGCACCCGACCACAGCGCAGCAGGAATGAGATGACCTGATCGTGCAGCTGACCCTCCACGACTTGTTCAATATACTGCTCTGGTGTCAGCCGTTCAGCCACCTTGTGATAGCCCGGCATACGTCCAGCTCCCAACACCCGGTCAAGGCCCTGCTCAATGACCAAATGATACATCGCTTGCATCATCCATTGAGCCAGGCCCCATTTCCGGTATTTGGGACGTACGCAGAGATCCACAATATATAGCGTATTTCCATCAGGCTGGTGATTGCGGATATATCCGTCGTCCGTCACTTCCGCCCAATTATGGGATACGGGGTGCTCCGGGTCCCAGGTCATGCGAAGCGAGGTCATTGAGCCTGCCAGCTCTCCGTCCACCTCCACGCAGATGGCGCCTTCAGGGTAATGGGCCAGATGACTGCTTAGCTGCTCCCGACTCCACAGAAGCTCCTCTGGATAAGGCGGGGGAAAGCTCTCCGCCTGGATGCGGATCAGCTCTGCAAAATCCGAGGCCCTATAATTGCGAATAACCGTCTTGGCAGGTGAACGCTCCGGCTCCGGGGATTTCAGATATACTTCTTTATGATACAAAGCCACGGTGTCTTCCCTCCTGTCCTGTTATTCAGATTACTAGAGTTTCTGTAGTTTCTGTAGTTTCTGTAGTTGCTGTAGTTGCTGTAGTTGCTGTAGTTGCTGTAGTTGCTGCAATTGCAGACTAGCTCCAATCCGTGTACAAATCCGTCCGACGATCACGCCAGGTTGTCACGGAACCCCGCTCACGCACCTCGTACAGCAGATCAAGATCCAGATCAGCCGTCACGATCATATCATTATTGATCTCGCCCTCTACCAGAATGCCTCGTGGCGGGAAAGGAACATCATTGGGCGTAATGACAACAGCCTGCCCATAATTCGCACGCATAAAGTCTACGGTAGGCAATGCCCCGACCGTACCTGTCAGCACAACATACAGCTGATTCTCCACAGCACGTGCGTGGCTTGTGTACCGAACACGATAGAATCCGTGGCGGTCATCTGTGCAGGACGGACAGAAGATGATATCGGCTCCCTTGGCCTTCGCCATCCGCACGATCTCCGGGAACTCAATATCATAGCAGGTCAGCATGGCTACGGTTCCCTTCTCCGTCTCGAATACCTCTAGCCCATCACCAGGTGCCATATTCCATTCCGTTACTTCCGTTGGCGTAATATGGAGCTTGGCTTGGCGGGCGATGCGCCCATCAGGATAGAACATGTGGGCGGTATTGTATAGCTTGCCATCCTTGCGAATCACATGTGTTCCACCAATGATATGCATGTTGTATTTGGCAGCCAGGGATTGGAATAGTGCCTCGTACGGCTCGGTGAAATCAGGCAAATCTTCAATCGTCAGTGCCTTTCCTTCATGATCCCCAATCGACATTAACTGTGTCGTGAAGAATTCAGGGAACAGCACGAACTCCGTGCCGAATTCATCGGCAGTCCGTATATAATGCTCAGCTTGAGCGGCAAATTGTTCGAATGAGCTAATCGTCTGCAGTTGATACTGCACAGCGGATACCCGCAGTTTCATGGGCACACCTCCAGAATTTGTAGTACTGCATATCATTGCTATTGTAACAACCAGATGCACATATGGCTACATCGCCCGACAAGTTCAGTCTGAGCTGCACCCAGAATCTGGCCCGTCTGAAGGCGATTAACGCTGATTAACCCATTTACATATACATTTCCATACATACGTTAATTGAAACTGTCCTGTCTCGTTGAAAAATACTGGCACTTCGGAGGATTGTTCAGATGGTGGTCGCAAGCTATAATTTAGGATGATGACAAATTACACCAGCTATACATAACACTTAGTTATAGTGACCTTTACACGGTCTTTGTAGGGATTTAGGGATTTAGGGATTTAGGGATTTAGGGATTTAGGGATTTAAGGATTTAAGGATTTAAGGATTTAAGGATTTAAGGATTTAAGGATCTAAAGATCTAGGGATTTAAAGGGCTTTATAGAAGCATTAGCATGTAGTTTTCAAGGCATATATGAAGGAGACCCACATCCATGGATATACGAAACATTGAACAACTTATTGATCACGAGCATCACGCCTGGGAGGAGCTAATTGCTCTATTCCGTAATGGAAGCAACACCTATCAGGTATTGCCTGCAAATTCTGAAGCAGCGAAAAGCACTCTTATGGGATTACAGGTCAGTACCAGGTCCTATCTCGGAGCCGTAGCCTACGAGACAGGCGGCATTCTTATTGATGAGGGCTGGATTCGGCTGCTCGGCTCAGGAGCAAATGGGATATTTGGTAGTCTCATCTCATGGAACGGCTTGAGTAGCTCCAGTGGCCGAGATGACTCGAAGGTATTAAGAGGGGAGACCCCAGATGCCGACGCGGGTGACACTCGCGCGCTCAGTCCCTCTACAAATATCCCCGTGCTGTCAGGCATGATGGTAGTCGCTTATGATGCAGCAGGAGGCTTCTTCGCCTTCAATACAGGGCGATTTGGCTCAGACGGCCACATCTATTATTGGGCCCCGGACTGCCTCGAATGGGAATCGACAGAGTTGACCTATTCCGAATTCATTACCTGGCTGGCAGAGGGGGATTTGAGTCTCTTCTACAAGACATTCCGCTGGAACGGATGGGTAGAGGATACGAAGCAGCTCCAGCCTGAACAGATTCATTCCTATTATCCTCCGCTCTGGTCTCAAGAGGGGGGTAGCGATACAAGCCGCATATCCCCCACTCCTGTACTGGAAGCATGGAAGGCCGCCATCGACGCCACAGTAAATCAATGAGTTACTAGATGAATTTGTAATGAGAATAAACGAGAAAGAAAGAGAAAAAAAGTGAAAGAAAGGTGATTCCCATGTGCAGATATGCCATGTATGGGCCCTACAAAGACATCTATGCCTGCTTTGCCTGCAGGAAAGTGTATAAGCAGACCTCCAGTGGGGAGATGGCCGCAGGGACATATGAGCAGCTCACGCATCCTTGCCCACAATGCAGCACTCCTATGAAACATATGGGGCACGACTTTCATGCACCGAAGCAGACAGATGTTCGACAATGGCGCAAGGTCGAGCGTCTCTATGAACATGGCTATGCTTATCATTCCTGTGGATGTGGAGGACCCGGTCCAAGGCCCGCCCGCCTGCAGGACGTGGACACCTTCCTCAAGGAGCGCCGTACATTTGGGAGCGAGGGTGAAGCATTGCTCAGTCGCTGGAGCGAATACCCTGACCAGCAGAAAATCTGAAAATCTCACTACCACGACAACAAGCTGAACAAACCCTGCAAGGACAGGGAATGCTCAGCTTGTTTGTGTTTGACTCTGTCATATTTAAGCTGCTCTACGTATCATTTCACCTAGCTTCTGCTGTTGATCCTGTACCTGCTGAAAGCTTATAGATTCTATTATCTTCAAAATGGATAGACCAGTGGCAGCGCAAAGATCAGCACAACGCCCATAATGATCTGTAACGGCAGTCCGACCTTGAGATAATCGCTGAATCTGTAGCGGCCAACGGACATGACCAGCGCATTCGGCGGCGTCGAGAATGGAGAAGCAAAACACATGCTTGCCGCAATCGACACCGCGAACAAGAACGGATACGGACTGGTCCCAAGCTGTGCCGATGCACTCAATGCGATGGGAGCCAGCAGCACGGCACAGGCTGTGTTGCTGATAAACATCGTCATGATCGAGGTTGTAATATAAATCCCCGCCAGTAGCGCGAGCGGTCCGTAGCTACCCAGTATCGTAACCAGTTGTCCCGACATCAGCTCAGCAGCACCTGTCTTCTCTATGGCCGTGGACATGGGGATCATTCCTGCGATCAGCACAATGCTCTCCCAGTTAATCGTTCGATAGGCTTCCTCCATACTGCGCACACAGCCCAGTGCGACCATGAGCACGGCTGCCAGCATGACGGCGGCAACGGCGGGTATCCATTGCGTAATCAGAAGAATGACCAGCAACAGGAGAATCCCCGCAGCAATCGGCGCCTTGCGGTCCATCGTCAGCTGCCGCGACTCCTCCTTCGGTCGACCAACTACGATGACCTCCGAAGCCGTAGAAGCCAGCAAGCCAATATCCGCCCAGCTTCCCTGCACGAGCAGCGCGTCCCCGAAGCGCATCTTCTCTTCCTTCACGTCATGAAGGAGATATTGATCCTTACGCTGGATGCCGAGCACGTTCAGGCGATATTTCTCCCGGAAGCCTGACTCCTTGACCAGTCGTCCGATCAGACGTGACTTCGGCGTAAGCATGACCTCTGCCAACCCCATATCGCTGGTGACATAAGGCTCTGCGCGTTGTAGCGAGGGATCGTCCGTTACAGGCTGTGCATCCGGGAATATCAGATTGTATTCTGCTGCAAAGGCCTCTGCATGCTCACGTGGCCCGTATACATACAATAGGTCCCCGGTCTGAATCACGCTATCCGGGCCCCCAACCTCCTGATTAATCGTCTTGAAGATCTGATTCTTCGTAGATATTTTACGGCGAATCTCAATGATATTCAGTTCGAAGCGGCTAGAAATTCCAAGCTCCAGCAGGGTTCGATTCACTAGCCCTGAATCTGAGCCGACCTGTATGCGGAACAGCTTGTTATGTAATTGATACTCCTGCTCCAGCTCGCTGGCAGAGCGCCTGCCGCGCTTGGAAGAGGAATTCCCCTCGCCTCGTGGCAAGAAGCGTCGCAGGAACAGCATACCCACGATCCCGGTTACCACGCAGATCAATCCTGTCGGCGTAAAGGAGAAGAAGCTCAGACTGCCGTAGCCAGCCT
Source organism: Paenibacillus massiliensis 2301065 = DSM 16942 (assembly GCF_000377505.1). Taxonomy (GTDB): domain Bacteria; phylum Bacillota; class Bacilli; order Paenibacillales; family Paenibacillaceae; genus Paenibacillus; species Paenibacillus massiliensis. The sequence goes on from NZ_KB898189.1 coordinate 263,687, forward strand.
TCTCCAGCGTCTCTTGAATGACCAGATTCGGAGGCGTACCAATGGATGTCAGCATCCCTCCAAGACTACTCGCAAAAGCCAGAGGCATCAGCAGCCTGCCCGGTGAGATCTGGGCGCTGAGCGCCATACTAACCACAATTGGCATCATAACTGCTACGGTACCCGTATTGCTGACAAATGCTCCAATGACTGCTGTTACCAGCATAATCATAATAAGCAATGACGTCTCATGATTGCCGGCCAGCTGCATCAGCTTCCGGCTTGCCAGCTTCGCGAGACCTGTCTGGAAGATTCCTCCCCCGACGACGAAGAGGCCAATCATCATAATGACGACAGAATTGGAGAAGCCCACCAGTCCCTCCGCCGGGGTCAGAACCCCCGTCAGCATCAGCACCAGCAGCGCACCGATCGCCACCAAATCCGAACGCAGCTTCCCCGAGATGAAAAGCACGGAAGCTATCACTAGGGTAAAGAGCGTAATTAACATAGGACCATTCACAATATCACTCCTGCTACGGGCTGCAGAGCTCAGCCCTCGTTATCATCGTAGACCTGATACCGTCATAGCCCTACACTACAGTAAAAGCAGAGAACATCGACTTCAGTATGACGATAGATTATGGGTAGGACACAAAATAGCTGAATAGAGTCCAAGGCAAGCATACTCAGTCGTTGCAGTCATTACAGTCATTGCAGTCGGTGAACACATTATCCCTTGGATACGAAGAACATAATCTATGTAGAAAAAAGCTCCGCTTTGAGGCGCCATGCATAGTTCAGACATACTGATTCATACATACTGATTCATACATACTGGTTCATACATACTGGTTCATACATACTGGTTCATACATACTGGTTCATACATACTGGTTCATACATACTGGTTCATACATACTGGTTCATACATGTTCAGGGTTACTTGTTCAGACTTCTTATTCAAGCAGCGTTGTTCAGGCATACTGTATACAGTATAGCATGGTAGATGAGCCGTCTGTCCGCGACAAAGCTCTCATTTTGGCGAAAATCACAACAGATATGAGCTACTACAGTGACATCTCACGACCATGAATACGGAGATAGGCTTCCTTACTTTCATAATCTGGCATAATACTGCCCACCTTTCTCCAGAAGGAACGATCATGATTCATATGCAGAATATGACACAGCTCATGCACAATGACATAATCAATCACCTCTGGCGGTGCCATAATAAGCCGATAATTAAAGGTTAATTTCTTATCCCAGCTGCAGCTCCCCCACTTGGTCTGTGATTCTACGATATCAATGGATTTGGGCTTGACCTTGAGCTTCTGCTGATATGCCACAATACGCTCCTGGATGACTTTTTTGCAAGCCGCAAAATAGAACCGCTTGAGCTCAGCCCTCCGTTGCTCCTCGTTCAGTCCCTCTACACCTATAAGCTCGTGCAGAGCCTGCTCCCGGCCCAGATACATGAATCTCGCATCCGCTTCGTACTCTCTGGCCTGCGGCCCCTCCAGTCGCTGAGCAAGCAGCTTGGACTGACGTACAATGGCATCACCACGCTCCCGTACCCACTGCTCCAGCATCTCATGACTTGTATGGCGCGGGGCTTTAATCGTAAGCATATACGGAAGGTCAAGGGTAACGGTGAGCTTGCTGCCCTTGGTGTATTGGACATGACAATGAATGACATGACCATCAATTTCAACATTCATAGGCTTCTCCTCTGGACTGTATTTATCATTCATCGAGCCTGAATCTGCTCTGTCTCCATCGCGTGAATGCATTGCTGCATGAAGCGCTCAGCGGCCACAGCAAGCTCCCTTGATTCCGATTGCACAAAGCCAATCTGCATCTTCGGCTGTTCCGTGACATTTAGCTCAATCAGCTTCAATTGGCCTAACTTCCACAATGGATGGTGGTAGAACGAGAAATCATGACCGATGGTGGCTGCAATATTGCCACTCAGCACCGTGGTGATGGCTTCCGCATTGTTCGTGTTAAATAAGATCGATAAAGGTCCGTGCTGGTATGTGAACTCCTCCACGAAATCCTCGATGAAGCCGTCCCGATACAAGGCAAGCGGATAAGCTTTCAGCTGCGCTGGACTAATACGCTTAAGCTTCGCCAGCTCCGATTGATGATGGACACACACCACTAGACGGGTCGCATGCAGCGGACGAAAATGTAATCCCCCGAGGCTTCTCAGATCTTTGTCATAGATCACGATAAATCCGAGATGGGTCCTGTTACTACGAATGTCCCGAATGATCTCCATGGAACCCTTTTCTTCAATGGATATACTGAGCAAGGGATGCTCCTGCTTCATCTGTGCAACGGTGCGGACCAGATGTGGCATGACACTTGGAAAAGCAGCAACGCTGAGCTCCCCAGTCATCAGATCCGGGTCTGTATACATCAATCTCAATTCATCCATCTGCTGCAGGATGTCCAGTGCCTTCGCGATGAAAGCCTTGCCCGCCGGGGTAGGCACAGTGCCGCTTCGTGAGCGCTCGAACAACGTCATGTGTAGCTCCTGCTCCAGCCGTTGAATGGACTGACTGATGGCAGACTGCGTCACATGAAGATGGGCTGAGGCGGCAGACAACGATTGCGCTTTAGCAACCTCCACAACGTACTTCAACTGCTCCAGGTTCACCTTCATCCCCCCCATTCATGAGTATTTTCCATTAATTTAATTAATACTAACATTAATAAGCATAATTATAAATGATATAAGTAAAGGGCTATAATGATATTAGTTCATCATTTATTCATATTTCTTCATATTTTCGACGAAAAAGGAGAGATTGTTCATATGAAAGCAGCTGTATGGTATGGCAAGCATGATGTAAGAGTAGAGGAACGCAATATTCCTGAAGCCGGCCCTCGGCAGGTCCAGATTCAAGTAGAATTCGCAGGCATTTGCGGAAGTGACCTGCACGCCTATCACCACGGTGTTGGCATTCAGGAGGGTAGTGAGCATCCGCTGTCCAAGCAGAAGGCTCCGTTGACGCTGGGACATGAATTTTCAGGCACGGTCAGCGCATTAGGTGAAGGTGTAAGTGGGATCAGCATAGGGGATCGCGTCGTGGTGGAGCCGTTATACCACTGTGGACAATGCGAATACTGTATTCAGGGAAAATACAATCAGTGCAGTCAGTTTGGCTTCGTCGGGCTGAATGGAGATGGCGGTTTTGCCAAATTCGTGGTTGTCGAGGATTACATGGTGCATCGTCTGCCTGAGCAGGTATCCTATGAGGAAGCAGCACTGGTAGAACCGACAGCTGTAGCATTCCACGCTGTACGTCACAGCAAGCTGAAGGTAGGACAAAAGGTGGCTGTGTATGGTGCAGGCCCGATCGGTCTACTGACGGTTCTGGCTGCGAAGGCGGCAGGTGCAGCGGAGATCTATGCCGTGGATGTATTCCAGGAGCGTCTTGACCTAGCGGCTCAATTGGGAGCCATTCCTGTGAACAGCGCGAATGTGAATGCTACAGAGGTCATTACCAGTCGTTCCGGAGGCATTGATGTAGCCTTTGAGGCAGCGGGTGTACAGCCTACGCTCAATAGTGCAGTATCTGTCGTTAAGAAAGGCGGCGAGGTCGTCGTCGTGGCAGCCATTCCTGAACCGCTGCAGCTGAACTTCTTCGAGTTGCTGGTGAAGGAAGCGAATGTGACGTCCACGCTGGCCTACCGCCACATCTTCCCTGAGGTGCTCTCATTGATCGCAAGCGGTGCATTGAATGTCAAACCGATCATCACCAAGAAAATCAAGCTCGATGACATCGTAGAGGAAGGGCTTGAGCTGCTGATGAAGGACAAGCGGCATGCCAAGATTCTTGTACAGATCGGTTCATAACCGTACCAGTACCAAATCAAATGTGAGCGTAGAGCGCTGCAAGCGGGGAGCCCTGTCGACCACGGTTAAGCTTGCTGTTCTTTGGAACGAAGATAGCAACCGATGAACAGCAAGCTTAAAGGCGGACACTTTGTTTCTCTAGGGCTTCCCCGCTCTCCGCTTAGAGCTATGCCCACCAGATGATTCAACATGGAGCCAGATTCGTGAGAGCTCTAGCTACTCATTTACAAGTCTACGCTTTAAGAGTAGCTCTGTTAACTCACTGAATATAGTGATTCTATCAGTACACAGAAGCCCTCTCAACCACTTCACGTGGTTAGGAGGGCTTCTGCTGTGTCCTAAAATGTTGTGTTCAAAGGGGCGCTTTAGAAGGCATGAGTCCCTGAGATTTTACTGTGATCAGGCTTCTGCCAACCCGCGTCCAGCAAACTCGTACCCTGTAGTGTCGCATCCTGTGGCCCCATATCCTGCGCATCCTGTTCTGCTTCAGGTGCCACTGAATTCGCCTCGACGACCGTAATGACCGCCTTAGCCAGCATTTCGGTTCCCTCCACTTCACCCGTGACCTCAAATGTACCCGGTGCCGCATACTGTGCAGCATCCATTTCTCCCCACACGACATTCAGCCATGTCGTCGAGCCGTCACCATAAGTTGCTTCGATGACACTTGGCAGCTCTGGCTTGATTCCTACCTGCGTCGTTACCTGCACTTCCTGCAAAACCATCGTATTCGTGATGGCCTGCTGCAGCGTAGTCGCATCAGCCAGCGCCTGAATCTCTGTAGCATTCAGTGCACGGCTGTATACGCGGAAATCATCCACTAGCCCGTTGAAATAAGGATCAGGATACTGTGACTTCCCGATGTAATTATTCTTCGTCTGACCTAGACGCTGTGGCGTCAATGTCATATTGGTGTTGCGACCTACCTCCTGTCCGTCCACATAGAGAATACCTGTCGAGCCTTGCAGCGTGACTGCCACATGCTTCCATACTCCCGTAGGCAGCGCAGGGCCGCTGATCGTCTGCTCTTGTCCCGGCCCATTCCCCTGAACGGTGATAGCGAAGAGCATTCGATTACCTGCTTTAGGTGTCAGGAACATATATTCATTCGTACCCGACCCGAAGTCAAATACTCGCATATAATCGCTGAGAGTATTCGCCTTGACCCAACTGGAGACGGTCAATTGCTCGGCGCGACTCACCATACCAGCCGGAAGCTGTACATAACTATCCGTACCATTCAGGCTGACGGCCCTGCCTGCGATCCCCTGTGTCCGTGCCACCGCTCCGCGAATGGCAGCATCATTCCCACTGCCAGAGGAATCTACGACAGCAGCCCCGCCGCTCTCATTGAACTTATACAACGCCAGCTGCTCTGGCAGCGGAGCCGCTGCCTCTACGATGACGGTAACCGTGTCCTCCGCCGTCAGCAGTGAATCACTGGCTGTCAGCTTGAAGCGATAGGTTCCCGGCTCAGATACCGTCACCTTCGTGCGGAGCGAGCTTGATCTGTTGAAGGTAACCGTAGCATCCTGCGGCCCTTCCGCCAGACTCCATTCAGTCGTCACTTCTCCTTCCGGCAGTCCATCGTCAGTCACGGTTCCTTTCAGCGCCACTGGATCAGGCTGCTTCACCGTAGCATCCTCACCGGCATCAACAACAGGTGGCTGATTCGGATCAGGTGTAGTCGGGGTCAGCTCGACCGTATAGCTCGTAGCCGATCCGATCTCCAGAGCAAGTCTGTTAACGGGGGCATAGGCGTTAAACTTACCGCGCACTTCCCCATTTACCTCGATCAGATAGGTTCCCTTCTGCAGGCCTTCAAAGGTGACGTAAGTCGTATGCGCCTGACCTGGTGTCTGATTCTTCAGTTCAAACCACACGTAATCCTTCGCTGTCGAGAGCTTCGCTTCTGTAAATTGATCCTTGGATAGCTCCATGTACAGCTTTTCGGTAATCAGATTGATTCGTTTGTACAGTCCATCCAAAGGCTCGATGGTATAGATATTATCATTCTTGCTCACCTCTGCCCCGTAACCTGTAAGGCCAAAGATCGGGTCTACGGCAACGTCCGCGCTTAACGTATGAAGCGCTCCGAACAGACCCAGGTCTGCCTCGCCGCTCATACCGCGCCAGCCATTGAACAGCGGTACATTGCGGCCACCACCGGTACCGTTCGTACCATAGTTGCCCTTTTCAGCCTGATATGTCCAAGCTACGGCACCGATATTCTCAGGATCTGCACTGATCTGTCCTGAATTGATGGCACCTACATTCGCAATCTTGGCAGCATAGGACATACGCTGCTGAACCTCACGATCCTCGTTCTCATGATACCGAATCCAGTCGTCCATTGCGTACCCCGCTAGCGCGGTTGTGTACTGGAAGTTGAACCAGTTCTCTCCGGTGATCGTAACGGGATCAGCATAGTAGTACCATATAGGCATATGACCACGTGACGCTCGGGTCTTGGCATTGATTTTACCCATCATATCGAGTGCCTTGCTCTCTTCTTCCCCTGCAGCCTTCTTCATCTTGGCCAGCGTATACACAGCTTCTTCGCCGGTGTTGTCATAGCTGTATTCGGAGCCGTAAGGATATTTGGTATTCTTGAAATTGTTGAACTTGCGGTCCATCTTCTCTACGATATCGTCCGCCTCGTCATCCAGCCCCTCATTACGCAGCGCCTGGATTATGTCCGGGGTCGTCAGCTCGCCCATCAGGCCTGTGTTCCAATTGTAGGCGACAGGCCCTTCATACAGAGCTTTGAAGATATTATAGGCTCTAAGCAGGTAAGTCTCCGGTGGATGCTCATAATCGATCATCTCCGGGTATTCCTTGGCAATCTTGTACATGCTGAAGTACGTATTGTAGACATGAGGATATGCGTATCCCCGGTATGTCGGTGTCGTATTCGGCTCTGGCATCAGGAAATCATGAATCAGGTAGTCCTCATGATGCCCATTCATCAGATTCGTCCAGATGGCTGTCTCCAGATAGTCGTCAACGGCCTGGATTTCCCGCGCTACGGGAGCCAGTACATTTTTCTCCGCCAGAAACTGTCCGTGGGTCAGCCCCCAGTCATCGCCCCAGCCCCAATAGCCATTGAAGACGTTGCGCTTGGACTTGGTATGCATCATCCAGTCGTCGAATACCTTGTCACGCAGGTCTCCAGGCACATTCCATTGTGTCTTGTCGACCATGAAGGTCGAATGCCGCTGCAGGGCCTGATCAATCGGCTCAATCCCGTAGAACTGCAATACACTGCGCTGTCCGTTCCCATACTGGACGGTAATATTATTCGGACCCAGCTGCGCAAAATGCAGCTCATAGATGTGATGTCCGCCCGGCTTGGTCTCCAGCAGCGGAACGACATTCCCCTGCGCATCCGTTACCTGCTGAATGGACTGCTGCGTGCGCAGATCCACCTTGGCCTTCTGATTCGTAGGTACAATCATCCCTGGTACGACCGTTACATCCAGCAGACTCTCCTCATAGAGCGTGTTCTTCATATCCTGCTCATCGTCTACCGCTATGAACTTGAAGCCGTAATTCCGGCTCGCGCCGGGCTGCAGTATCAGGCTTGTATTCGGCAGATAGCCACGGTTCGTGGACTTGATGACGTTGGAGTGAATATAGAACACATTCAGCCCCTCAATCCATTTGCCCTCGTTAGCCGGATTCCATGCCCATTTGCTGCCCGGATGCTCTTCATCCCGCCAGCGGTCCTGATATTCGAAGCCCGCACCTGTGGAAGCATCAGGAATCAGCAGCAGGAACGGACCCACGCCGCTAGGACGTCCTGCCGTGATATAAGAGCTATTGTTGCCTACAAAGGAATGCGTCACTACTCTTGTCTCATAGATCGCATCCCCATACGTCCACTGCTCATTGAATGGGAGTGGCAGACCGAAATCTCCGATCTCAAGCACTTTACCACTCGTATTCTTCACCTCTATGTTCCATAGCACCGAACCATCTGATTCTGCCGTATAGGTCTCGATGACTTTGAAGTTGCGGATGCCTTCAGGCCGACTTGAGTTCTCGTACGTAACAGTGACCTTGTTGCCACTCTTCGTGATCGTACGGGCATCGGCTGACTGATTCGTCCAGGCCTTGGTCCAGCTTCCCCCATCCAGTCTGTACGTGAACATCAGCTCACCCAGCCATTGATGATCCGCTGTGTTCTGCTCCGGAGTCACGACAGCATTCATCACATACTCTGTGGGAAAGGTGTCCCCATTAATGCGCAGGGATGAGATTTCCCCGTGTTGCCCCGTCTGAATCGTTAGCTCGCCCGTCGACAGCTCATGTGCCGCAGCCGTCTGCTGCCACCATATTGAAGCTGTAGTGAGCAGCAACAGAGTCGCCAGAAATGCTTTGATCTTCATCGACACGGCCCCCTTCTGGAACCGGAGTTCCTGGTTTGCTTGCCAATCTCCTGAAGTCTCATCATGTCGCCGCAACCTCCTTTTCCTGGAAATGTAAGCGTTACAAAATCATTGTACAAAGCATATCGTCCCGCTGAAATAAACAGGATCAACCGATATTTGTAGAATTCCAACCTTTCATGGAGATTACATGTCGCAAGTTGAACTAAAAAACGCAAGCTCTGTCCGGCCAGCGGAGAGCTTGCGCAGCTTATAAGACTCGTTGTGTACAGCCAATGCTTCTCAATACTAAATACTAAGCTTCCCTTCTGCTTAATAGCTCCTGCTGAATCACACACTCATTACGCTCGAACCTCTTATACCAGAGCATCGGCAAAGTCCCAAGCAAGAAGATCACGAACGGCAGCCAAATAAAGCTGAACTGAATGCCTGACAATGCTGTAGGTGTCTGCACGCTTCCCGCAATATATCCAGTCTGCGCCATCACCCATGCGGGCAGCAATCCACCGATGCCACTACCTGCCTTTATACAAAATGCACTGCCGATCGAAGTCAGGAAGCCACTGGCCCGAATGCCATTCTTCCACTCGCCATAATCTACCGTATCTGACAGCATAGCGAATGGCATGGAGCAAGCAAAGCCTGATCCAAGTGCACCGATAATCCAGCCTACAATAATCATCGTCAGGCTCGTATCCCCAACAAGAATCACGACCTGCCCCAACGAGGCCAGCACCAATCCGATCACCATAATCATGTACTTGCCCATACGACGGGCAAATAGCGGAATCAGCACCATGGAGATGAGCTGCAGCGAGGTCAAAGCATTGATTAAGGGCACCAGATCCTTGCTGTTCAGGTTGTATTGCAAATAATAGATCAGCGTCGCTGAACGAATATTGAGTCCGATCCAATAGCAGAGATTGGCGGTGACAACGAGCATCCAGGGCCAATTGCGCTTGATGGCCGCAAAGCTCTTGGCAATTGGTATGGACTGTCGCTTGACTATCGTATGCTCACGCAGATAAGCAAACGCCGTAATGAACATCAGGACAGCCAGCACACCGAACAACGACAGCGTAAGTGTGAAGCCCCTCTGATCATTCCCCTGACCGAGAAAGCCGACCAGTGGCAAAGTAAAGGTCGTAGCAACGAAGAAGCCTATATTTCCACCCACCATTCGGTAGGAGTTCAGCACAACGCGTTCATTGGAATCCGTGCTCAGATTCGGCAGAATCGAGGTAATCGGAGTACTGATCCCTGTGTACAAAATACCCGCTATGATATAGGTGGCTGCAGCATAGGCTATTTTGGCTGAATCGCTCCAGTCTGGTGTCGTAAAGGTGAGCACCATGAACACCGCAAATGGAATAGACAGCCAGAGAAAATACGGCCTGCTCTGGCCATATTTCGATGTCGTCCGGTCAATCAGAATTCCCCAGATTGGAGCATCAATCGCATCCAGCAAGCGGGTAATGAACAGCAGCGTACCCGCAATGCCGATGGATAAGCCAAACACATCCGTATAAAAGTACAACAGGTAGCTCGAAATGACGCAATATAGCAAGTTGCCAGCCGTATCTGTTAGCGAGTAGCTGATTTTGCGATGAAATGGCACCTTTCCGGTAGGAATCTCGGTTGCTGGCGATGGGCCCACAATTTTAGTGCTCATAGTTCATAGCTCCCTTTCTCATCAGTCAATCATCCATAATCACGGCAGGCTTAATTAGCCTTCATAGATCCATACACGCATTTCACCCGGAGTTCGATTACACCAAGCGTAATAAGGAATAGCCGTGATCCGCTGTGGGACCTTCGCAAGCGGCTCCGCACTGTATAGGTCCGAGGGTCCTGTCAGTCGGTATCCCTCTGCACTCAGCTTCACGATCCCGCCGAGCAGTTCTTCTTCGAACCTCTCGTGAATCGGACTATCCTGCGGCAAGCGGAGAGAACCGAGATTTTCCCCGTTATCCACTTCCTCCAGGCAATACACGACTGGACCACGCTGTAGCGCTACCTGCTGCTGATTCATGGAGACAAGAGAATGACTGCGCATACGCTCAGCGGGCATCGCCAGATGCAGGGTAACCTCATCACCATCGCTCCAGGTACGCTGAATGAGAAGGTAGCCTTTGTCCAGTGCCTGTACAGGGATCTTCTCACCGTTCACCTGCACTTCCGCCTGCCTACACCAGCCCGGTATCCGTAGTGCCCAAGTAAATTCAGTTGGGTTAGCCGTACGCACCGTAAGCTGAATATTTGCGTCCCATGGATAGTGATGCGTTTGTACGATTTCAACCTCCTGCCCGGAGAGAGTCAGATTCGCCCTGCCAGCTATATACAAGTGTGTGTACAATGTATCCTCCGTCTGGGTGTACACATGGTCCTCGACAGAAGCGATCATGCGTGCCAGATTCGGCGGGCAGCAAGCACAGAAGAACCATTTCTGCCGCTCTGGCTTCACATGCTCCTGATCTGCCCGCGAGGCTTGATACGGATTCACCTCTAACGGATTCACGTAGAAAAAGCGCTTGCCGTCCAGATCCATACCGCTGATTGTCCCGTTATATAGTGCACGCTCCAGCACATCCACATACTTACGATCAGGAGCCATACGCAGCATTCGGTTAGCCCAGAAGACCAATCCCACAGAAGCACAGGTCTCACAGTACATGCTGTCATTGGGTAAATCGTATTTGGAGGTGAAGGCTTCACCGTTGACGGCTGATCCTACCCCGCCCGTGATGTACATTTTGTGATTCGTCACATCCTCCCAAAGAGCGTCACACGCCTGCAGCAGAGAAGCGTCCTTAGTTACTGCTGCCAAATCTGCCATCGCCGTGTACAGATACATCGCTCTGACTGCATGGCCTACAGCCTCCTTCTGCTCGCGAACGGGACGATGAGCTTGCTGATACTCGAAGCCAAGGCCGAAATTGATGCGGTTATCATCATTCCAGGTCGACGCTGTCTGAATCCCCTTCCTCCGTTGCAGCTCCTCCACGAAATAGACCGGGTCCTGCCCCCGCTGCTCAATGAAATATTGTGCCAGCTCAAGGTAAGACGACTTACCTGTCACGTTATATAGCTTGATCAAGGCAAGCTCAATCTCCTCGTGTCCCGGATAGCCCCTGAGCTGTCCATCACCTGTACCGAAGGTCTGCTGAATGAGGCTTACGTACTTCTCCATAATGTGCAACAGCTTCGTCTTGCCTGTTGTCTCATAGTAGGCGACCGCTGCCTCCAGAAAGTGCCCTGCACAATAAAGCTCATGATTATCCCGCAGATTCGTCCAGCGATTGTCCGGTTCCTTCAGCATATAGTACGTATTCAGATATCCGTCCTCAGCCTGTGCCCTGCCGAGCAGCTCTATGATCTCGTCGGCCTGCCGCTCCAGCTCCGGGTTCGGATGATCGCGCAAGCTGAAGGCCACCGTCTCCAGCCATTTAGCGAGATCGCTATCCTGAAAGACTGTCCCGTAATACTCTCCAGTAGACTCCCCAGCAGCTATTCTGAAGTTCTCGATCGCATGACTTGGTTCGGTGTCTGGTAGTTCATCATTCAAGGCTTTCCACTGATACGGGATCACCTCCTCCGCTACGACCTGCTTATATTTCTTCCAGAAGGCATCCTCTACCGTGACTTGTTTGACTGGCTTGGCGACTTGCATGATTTCCACATCCTTTTTCAAAAATATAACGCTTTCATTTTTAGGTAATTCACGCTAAAGTAATGAGCATGGTTCAAGTGTAGCAACCCTACGCTCAAAACAACATCGCCAGCCTCAACTAAAACATATACAATTCCACACTTCTTACACGGACTGAATGCAAGGGCTTGTCCAGGTCTAGACGGTTAGTTCAATTCATATATACGGCTATCCATATGTTCTTCGGAAGACAGTGTGATTTCGCATACAGGATTCCGCATATTAGAGAAAGGAGCTGAAGCATATATGAGCGACACGGGCTTTCTCTCCTTCCTTGTGCCTCCGTTGCCCTATTTTATCGAGGGGAATCTCACAACATACCAGGAAGGGGATCGACATCCGAATCGGTATAATCTGGGATATTTTGACGTCATTATCGTCAAAGAAGGGAGGCTGCACCTTGGAGAGGAAGGTCGCTCATGGCTGCTGGGTGAACATGATGCACTTATTCTGGAGCCGGATAAGCATCACTTTCCGATGGAGGCATGTACGACACGGACCTCCTTCTACTGGTTCCATTTTCAGACCAATAGTACGTGGCTGGCCCAACCTTCTCCTCATCTGATCGCACCGAGCTCTCCTATGCCAGAGCTGCATTTTCATTCGGAGCATACGACCATTCATCTGCCGAAATTCCAGCAAGTGCACAATGCGCAGGAGCTCTTTATCAAGCTGGACTACCTATTAGCTTCAACATTGCAGCCAAGGAAGCTGGCCCTGTGGGAGACACAACAGACCTTTGTGAACATTTTCCGCACTCTGGAATATGATCAGAACCATACCAGTAGCTCTGCACGGCTTGCCGAGAAGATCGAAATGTATCTGAAGCAGCACTATCAGAAGCCAATCACGAATTATGATCTGGAGGCTCACTTTCACCTACATCAGAACTATCTGGCTCGCTGTATGAAGCTGACCTTCCAGTGTACGCCACTTGAGTATCTCATGGGGTATCGGCTGGAGCAGGCACGTAATCTGCTGCTACAGACGGATTGGTCGATCCAGCAAATCACGGAGGAGGTCGGATTTACACAAGCCAGCTATTTCTCCAGATGCTTCAAGGATAAATTCGGCATGTCCCCGAAGCACTATCGTCAGCAATACTGGCGACCAGAACGAACGTGAGCTCAGCTACGGCACTATTTAATCTAGTATTTTATAAACCGTGTCACCAGCTTTAATAGATCTATCAACCGGATGTAGTTCACTAGTGTTACATTCTTAAGCAACATATTTGTATTCCTTACTCTTTGGATTCCATCTCTTAGCAGCAGCGTTACCCCGGATACCTGTACATACAGAAATAGCCGACAAGCACTTCGTCTTGTCGGCCACGTTTGGTCCCGTTATGTAGACACCATCTATTTCAAGATCCGCACCATCGCGTTCACCATTCCAGTGTGCGAGCTCTCATGCGTATTGCACAGGTGGAACAGATCTCCTACAGTCACAGCACTCGCAAAATTATCCTTCTGGGCAACCGACTCCTCCAGCACAGGCTCAAACGTCTCACGAAGCCGGGCAGGCTGATCCTTGAGCAATTGAATTAAGTCATCCCACGCTGGTGGCTCTTCTGTCCAATCAGCTGGCTTAGTTCCCGGACCGAAAAATCTAGCGAAGTGCTCTGGCAGTGTAATGGCTCTTCCAGAGAAGCGATGAATAAGCCCATCTGTCACGGTAATGACATGACCAAGTTGCCAATGTACATTATTATTGAAGCCTGCCGGGACCACCCCTCGCTTGTCCGCTGGTAGGGATTCCAGGTGTTTTAACAAGCCCTGACGAGTTCTATTCATTAGTTGAAATGCAAATTGATCCGACATCATATCGCCTCCTATGAATTCATAAAGCGTTAATTGGCTGTTTCCTGCATATCGCAAAGCCAAATTCACATAAATCTATTATCCTATCTCGGGGCTACTCTTTCAAATACACCTTTTGCGATCGGAATTATAGTCACTCTCCGCTTGCGCTGGTCATATTATCAGAAGTTCCCTTGTTATGAAGTAAATGCATCGACACGATCCGGGACCTCTTATATAATATCAAATGGGTATATATACTCATGATATTAAATGGTTAATTTTATATAATTATGTATTTTATACTTTTAATATATATAATTATCGATCACTGTACATTATACATTCATTTATACACCAGATAGGAGGCCATTGAATGGAAGATAGCACTCAAGCTCATGTTAGAAAAGAACCCTACCGTTATGTCATGAATCAGCCTTTACCTTGTCTAATCACGCTTCCACAGAATAGCACAAGACCACACTCAACCCTGTCCGCAGAAGGCATACTAGTAGATCTTAGTCTTGCAGGCTGCAAAATACGCACCTCGCTGAAGCTTCGTCCCTCCGCAGGTGCCTCCGATGTCATGGTCCAATACCAGTTAAATCAACGAGAGCTCTCCTTCACCGGGCGCGTTCGATGGGGATGGATATTCGGCGTGGATCAGTATCAATATGGACTTCGTTTGGAGTTGAACGAGGATGAACGAGCACTCCTACGCAAAGAGTTAGAGCAGTGGGCTGGCGGCACTCCGGTTAAAGCATTGTGATATCAATACTGAATTATATATTCCGTCCTTCCCAATAATGGATCAGGCCTCTCCAGACGCCAAGTGACAATCGTCCCAGATGGTGCTCAAAGCCCGATAGCTGGAGCCCCTCGCACGCTAAGATCCGGTTTTGTAGACTTTCGAAAAAGCCTGTCGTGAGCAAGGTCCGCACCTCTTCATTCCCTTCTAAGAACATCTGCTCTACGACAGAGAATACATCCTTCACCTCATTCGTTGGTTGGTCCAGTAGCCTAGGGAATAGATGCTCTGCAAAATCTGCCACCTCAAGATAATACAGCCGTTGTTCCCCTGCTTCATAGTTATCGTTCAGGTAGCGCTCTGCCCGGTTCTGATACGAGGGACATGCCTGAATCAGCAACGCCATGACCTCTTGAATGTCCATCTTCATCTCCATCAACCTATCTGTAATATGATTAAGAACCTCTCATCACTTCTGGCTTCCACAGCAGCTTGCTTGCAAATCAACCTGGAGGCGAACTATACGAACTAAGCCATTTCTGCTTCCTTAAGGATCATGGCTCATGTTGAAGAATGCATCCAGCAACGGATCACTCACTCTGCAAGTTCGGTAGATAGCGCTGGAAGGTTCTGAACAGGATATACTTCTGTAATCCTCTCACTTGGCTTAGGCACTGCTCCGCCAGAGCTTGTGCCTCTTCGATCTCCCCGGCCCTCCGCTTAATATCGTACAATAATGCGTTTCGCATCCACACCTTGGGTATCCCGTCAATGATCTGCAGCGCAGCCTCCGTATGTCCCAGTTCAATCTGAAGAGCCGCCCGATAATAATCGCTATACGCCTGAGGACGAATGTGTTCGATCTCTTCCTGTACCTCTAGCAGATTCTTTCTGTGAAACGCCAGCAACGTCTTGAACAATGCCTGCTTGCTTGTACTCTTATGCTGGGCCAACAGCTTGTGGATGCATTGCTCCACTTCTTCATTCAACTCATTCCCAACCGCGTAATAGAGATAGACCTCGGGCTTGCTTCGATTAGCCAATAAATAGCGTTCCAGCCGCCTGATATTCGTCTCCCATAAGATGTTGTACATACTAGGCAGCAGGAGCACAACGACAAGCGCCAGGAACAAGACGATGGCAGCTGGAGCCTTATGATCGGGATAGATCGAGCAATACCACAAATACCCCCCCATGAATAAGGCAACAATCAAATACTTCAGCTTCATCTCACTTCTGTCCTTTCATTTTATCCTTTACTTCTAAGACTAGTTTAACAGGTCCAATCTATATAGCACATATCTGGCATTAATTTTTTTCGCAAAAAAGAGAACAAATGTTCCTTTTTAGTTGTAAAATACAACCTAAAAATACCTATATAAGTAGATACATCTCAAAGCAATTAAAGTATATATAGAAAGGAGCGAATAGCATGATTACCGGACAGACAGCCTATGAGCGGTATCGTGCAGAGATATACCGGATTGGTTGGAGGATTCAATACAAAGCCAAGAAGATCAGAAACAGAGAGCTCCCTCTTTTGGAGCACGAACCCATAAAGGAAGATTTCACAGTAGCGTCTGATCAGGCTCTAACCTTCGAGCAATTGCTAGATACTTTGCCCGACACTGGACAACGGGTGCTGCACAAGCTGTATTGGGAGGGATTGACCGAAGCTGAGGCAGCCCGTCAGCTCAAAATTAGCCAACAGGCGGTGAATCAATGGAAGAGAAAAATGCTGAAGCAATTATCTCAGAAGCTCACTTCGAACAACTGATCCAGGCGGCAAGACAGCATGACTCGGAGGCGATGCTAGCTGTTATCGAGCTCTTTCAGCCTGATATTCAGCGCTTATCCCGTTATATACATCTACCACGAGAGGATGCTACGTCTGAGATTATCGTAGAATTCCTTGAATTCTTGCAGACCGACGTCTGAAGCACCACCATTCATTGATCAGCATGGAAGGAGGAGCACATCCTATGGACAGCCTATCGGCAGAGCAGATCAGCACTCTTATTGGCACTGTCGGCTTTCCCAGCCTGATCGCCATTATTTTGCTACGCAGCGTCCTGGGCAACTTTAACCAACGCTTGGACGATCTCGACAAAAGACTGCTGCAGCTCAACAAGTCAATCATGTTGGTTGACAAGACACTTCACCAATTATCCAGCCAAGCTACGAAAGACATCAAGGACCCACACTTATCCAGTACGGAAAGTAACCACCCACGAATGGTATCCAAAAAACATCTCTAAACGTAGATCAAGAGGATCATGCACCGTGTGGGCCAGGATCCTCTTTAATTGTACTTACGCTATACACTCGAACTT
Organism: Paenibacillus massiliensis 2301065 = DSM 16942; assembly: GCF_000377505.1. Taxonomy (GTDB): domain Bacteria; phylum Bacillota; class Bacilli; order Paenibacillales; family Paenibacillaceae; genus Paenibacillus; species Paenibacillus massiliensis. Next base: position 280,517 of record NZ_KB898189.1, read on the forward strand.
GTTCTATTGCAATGCTGGGGACAACTCAAGCTCTCGAATGGATCGTACTCGTATCAGCATGACCGCCGTGAACATAACCATCACACCAGCCAGCAAGAACAAGAATCCGATTCCTCGGCCAGGACCTGTACCAATGACTGCCCCAACTGTAGAAGCCAGCACACCATGCTCCGTGAGCAGTGGATTAAAGACTCCATCTGATAATATACCAGCACTAGCATAAGCTGCTATATATCCGAGCTGAGATACCAAGCCAATCATTCCCCAGGCTCTCCCCTGAGTCTCGTTCGGGATATGGGTGCGTATGAGAACATCAGCACTCGTATTCACGAAGGCCAGTGCAGCAAAAAACAAAAATCCCATAGTCGTAATTAGCACTACATTCGTCGTCATTCCTAGTAGGGCAAAGAAGATACCGGACATAAACAGGCCTATGGCCATGACTTTGCTGTACTGCTTACGAATACTGAACACTCCGATGAATAGGCTTCCGAGCAGTAAGCCTGTAGCACTGATGGATTCAACGATTCCCAGCGTGCGCGCATCCGATAGTGGTAATACCAGCGGAGTGAACAGCGTCTCTAGAAACCCGATAAAGAACGTTACCAAGGTCAGAATAAGCATCAGATAGCGCACTCCTTTGGCCTTCATGACTATATGCCACCCTTCATGAAGCTCGGCCCAGAGATTACTGTGTTCTCTTGTCTTGGATTCCTTGCTGCAACTGGCTGCCACACGGCTCCGCACGACTATAATCGTAAGCAAGGTTACTAGAAAGGTGGACATATCCAGCAGCAATATTCCTTCAATACCGATGAATCCAATAAATAAGCCGGCCAGTACAGGTGAAATAAGGTATTTCGAAGCTCCCGCCAACTGTACCATTCCACTAGCCTGTGCATACTGCTCCTTGCTGAGCAGATCGGTAATGGTCGCCCGGTAGGCTGGATCCGTCAAGGATGCGAAGATGGAGCTAAGGGTTACACCGACACAAATGTGCCATACCTCCATCTGTCCTGTCATCATCATTAGCAAAATATACAGCAGCCCCAAGACAGAACCACCGTCACCAATCAGCATCATGAGTCTGCGATCAAACCGATCCGCCAGCACACCTCCTACTGGAGCGAGCAGGATGATCGGTAGAAATGCACATAGCGTTACCAGGGAGACCGCGGTTGCAGAATGAGTCATCTGGAAGACGTAGACACCCAGTCCGAAGGCTGTCAGTCCACTCCCTATACTGGAGGTCAGCTCCCCTAGCCATAGTATCAGGAAGGTAGTAAAAGATTTCTTAAGCATGCTCATCTGCCTTCTGTTCTCCTACACCTTGAGCCTCCGTGCTCCCAGACTGCTTTTTACCAGAACGTTTCTTACCGGAGTCCCCTTTCTTACCATCACTACTCTTCTTGCTATTCTTTTTATTCCCCTTGTCGTTATCCTTATCGCCGTTCTTCAACTTTCGCTTCTTATCCTTCTTGCTCTCATTGCTCTTCTTACCAGAGGACTTCTTGTTATCGACCATGCTATTATCTATCGTCTGTTTAATAACATCCTTGTCTCTGTCCTCCATAGCCTTCTTATCATTGATAGCATCCGACTCCTCCGTGGGAGACTGAGCCTTCGCTAATTCAGGCTGATCGAACAATTGAACAATATATGCGAAGCTTCCCTGCTCAGCGCCGAGCAAGGTCTCCATGGCATAGATCAGACCTTGCACCCGCTCAGCCTGCTCCTCAGGTGTCCAGCGGAAGAGCCCTTCATCGAAAAGGGTCACAGCAGCCACCAGCAGTAGCTCTATAGACTGACGAGGATAAGGGGTGCGGAAGAGTCCTTCCCGTATCCCTTGCTCTACTACATCCTGTAGCACTGGCGTAAGATGCTGTACGGTTAAGCTCAGACTCTTCTGATGCATCTGGGCATTACTAGCCTCGTGTAGCTCCTCAATAAGCTGCTGCTTTACTGCCGTATTCGGCTTCTGCGCAAGCATAATGAGCAGGAATTTCTTATGCACCGTGATGGCAGAATCGTTAGCGATACTGCGTGCCGTCTCAACACCAGCATCCACCACCCGTTTCACCATCGCATCCAGAACCGCTTCCTTGGAGGTAAAATAGTAATAGAAGGTGCCCTTGGCAATCCCGATTGCCCGTAAAATATCGTTAATGGTTGTCTTGTCGTATCCCTTTGTCAGGAACAACACCTCTGCCGCATCCAATATCTCATTTCTACGCTCTTCATGCTCTTTCACCACTCTCATCTCAATACGCCTCCCAAGCTTGGATTAACTGTAACCTGATGGCCGATTGAGGATAGAACCCCGGCTCCTGCTGATGCTCTGCGTCATGGGGTATGTTCTGCAAGTGGTTCACACCGTTAACTTTTGACCGACCGTCAGTCTATAATACATATATACGCTGTTTGACGCACGAAGTCAAGATCCCGAATTACATTTATTCCCTGAGCTGTCGCCAATACAAGCTAACAAATAAAAGAGCCTACCTCAACTCAGATTCGTTGAAATAGACTCTCTAAAAATGAATTAACGCATCCGATTCACGGTAGTGAATACAAACTTATCATACCGGTGCCGTGAGAACGAATATTCAAAAGGAATGCCGTTATCCAAAAAACCCACCTGCTCTATCTCCAATATCGGGTCATCTGATGCACAGATCAAGTTCTCCTGATCCAGCTTTGTGGATTTCGATGCTCGTATCGTACGGTGTGACCCCACGATGTTCAAGCCCAGCTCCTCCTTGATATGCTTGTAAATCGAACCATGCAGCACTTGATCGGTAAGGCCGCTGATCAGGTTGGTTGGCATATACGTAATTTCCATAACGTAAGGCTCACCTTCCACAATGCGCAGACGAATCACATGGTATACAGGAGATTTAGGATCAATAAATAGACGATTGGCTACTTCCTCTGTGGGAAATTGAACATCAAAGGCGATGATTTTGTTGGTGATCTCCTTCCCTTGCAGCAGATTGGTCAATCCGAGCATTTCATTCACAACTACGTTAACAGGTGAATTATAGGCTGCCTTAACGATAAAGGTGCCGTGTCCTCTCTTGCGTATCAGCAGCCCCTCGCTAACTAGCGTATCCAATGCCTTTTTCATCGTCATCCGGCTCACTTGGAACTCAGCAGCCAGCGAGATCTCATCAGGAATCGGTTCATCACTGCTATAGGTTTTATTACTGATCCGCTCTTTGACCTCTCGGGCAATTCGCTCATATTTATTCATCTTTTTATCACCTGTATTAGATATTGTTGTGCCAGATTAGTCTGTATACGATAAAAAGCTTTTTAGAAATTAGTATTTAGTAAGTATACATAACTACACACATTCTCACCAGTAGACCGTGTACTTCGCATATTCGTCTTTACCTGGCATACTCATCATGAGAGCTGATTATTGTCTTTTGTCATTATTACGCTATTGGCGTGTCTGGCCAGTGGATCCTCAGGTACGGGGGATTTTGAAAAAAAGATGGTCCTAAGGACCATCTTAAAATCCATCATGCTCAATGACTTGCTTGAACCAGTATCCACTTTGTTTGATGGACCTTTGTCCATCCTTCTCGAGATCCACGGATACAAAGCCATAACGATTCTTATAGGCATTGGACCAAGACCAGTTATCCATGAAAGTCCACAGATGGTAGCCCTTCACGTTAGAGCCTTCTGTAATCGCACGTTGAACCCATTTCAAATGCTCGCGTATGAAGTCGATACGGTAGCTATCACAGATCATGCCCTGTTCATTTCTGAACTTCTCTTCCCCTTGCACGCCCATTCCATTCTCGGAAATGAAACATTCGATGTTCCCGTAATTCTCACGCACATTGGTCAGGATATCATAGATACCCTTCTCATAGATCTCCCAGCCCCGCATCTCATTCATCTTGCGACCTGGCATTACATAATAATCGAAATAATGTTCAGGTACAAAAGGTGCATCAGGATGAGGCTGGCTTTCTCTGGCCTTGACCCTGCGCGGTTGATAATAGTTAATTCCCAGCAAATCAATGGTACCCTGACGAATGATGTCCTTGTCCCCGTCCTGCATGGCAGGCAGATATCCGTCCTTGGTAAGCAGTTCCACCAGAAGCGGATTGAATTCTCCTGTCACAGATGGGTCCAGGAAAGAACGGTTGAAGTATGCATCACAGACGGCTGCGGCGCGAACATCTGCCGGGTGCTGGCTGCGTGGATAGGTCGGCGTCAGGTTCAAGATGATACCGATCTTGCCATCATAGCCTTGTTCCCGGTAAGACTTGATTACGCTCGCACTGGACAAGAGGGTATGGTACCCAACCTGCACCGCTTTGCCGAAATCCAGCTCGTTCGGGTAGTGGAAGTCATACAGATAACCGCCCTCCACAGGTACGATGGGCTCATTGTGGGTGAACCATTTACTGATACGATCACCGAAGAGCTCGAAGCAGATGTTCGCATACTTTACATAAGCATCCACAGTCTCCCGGTTCACCCAGCCGCCCTTCTCCTGCAGAGCCATCGGCAAGTCAAAATGATACAGGTTCACGAACGGCTCAATGCCAGCTTCTGTTAATTCGTTAATAACGGCATTATAGAATTCAACTGCCTTTTCATTCACAGCACCTGTCCCTCCTGGAATCAGTCGAGACCAGGAGATCGAGAACCGAAACGAATTATGCTTCAGTTCCTTCATCAGCGCGATGTCTTCCTTATACTTGGTATAGAACCCGGACGTCTTGGAAGGTCCTACACCATCATAGAATCGATTTGGCTCTTGCTCGAACCAGTAATCCCATATATTCGGTCCTTTTCCGTCGCCCTCCACAGTACCTTCCGTTTGTGTCGCCGAGGCAGAGGAGCCCCACCAAAAATCAGCCGGAAACGGATATTGAATTTCTTTCTGTACACTCTCTTTTACTTCAGTATGATTCACGGTCCTTCTCCTTTCTCTTGTACGCTGCACATGCTGTCTACTTTCTGTACTATTGCTTGTATATTACATGCTCAGTGTTTGTTCTTTGGATGGAGCACTAGCTTCTTCTTCCTGTTCCTTACGTACATTCATCCGGTCAATGAATTTCAGGAATGGGAACCAGATGACGAATACGACCGCCATATTAAATATTTGCAATAATCCACCTCTTAGCGAGCCTGTTCCCATCATACCGCTGAAGAACAATGGCATCGTCCAAGGAACCTGTATACCGTTCGGTGGTGGCACAATGCCTGTATACATCGCGAAATAGGTAATCAAGGTCACGAGCATTGGAGCCAGCACCCATGGCACGATGATCAGTGGGTTCATTACAATTGGCAGACCGAAGATCACCGGTTCGTTAACATTGAAGAGACCAGGACCCAGTGCCAGCTTACTGACTTGCTTCAGCTGCTTGCTCTTCAGGAAGAAGAGAATCGTGAGTACTACGGTCAGGGTCATCCCTGTACCGCCAATCCCTACGGTATAAATATCAACGAATTGCTTGGTGATAATATGCGGCAGCTCTGCACCTGTGGAGTAAGCTTCGTAGTTCTCCAGTGCCAGTGTATTCCAGATCGGGTCCATCACGGAGTTCACAATAATCTGACCATGCAATCCGAAGAACCACAGAATCTGAATCAGGAATATAGCAATCAAGGTAGGAATAATACCGCTACCCAGATGCACTAGCGGAGCCTGAACGGCTTTGTAGATCAGATCATGCAGATTGTTATGGAACGTTACATTTACAATAATATTAATAATCAGGAAGATGCCCAGTGTAATACATGCAGGCAGCAAAGCTGCGAACGACTTAGCAACTGCCGGTGGCACGCCCGGAGGCATCTTGATTACGATGTTACGCTGTGTGACTTTACGGTAGATTTCACCCGCAATGAAGGCCACGATCATCCCGAGGAACATCCCCTTGGCACCAAGGCGCTCCTTCGGAATCACGTCTGCAATCGTCGTGCCGTCGCCCTGAGTCAGCAGGAACGGTGTGAGCATCAGGAAGCAGGCAAGTGCAATCATCCCGCCGAATATAGGTTCGACCTTATAGCTTCGCGATAGATAATAACCAATACCGACCACGACGAAGACCGTCATAATATTCAAGGTGGCATTAGGCGCAATATTCAGCAGCTCCTGGGTTCTCGCCAGGTTGTCTGCCCCCATCCAATCACTCAAGAATGGAAGATTGATAAGAACGACGATAATCGATCCAAATACAGTCAATGGAAATGACAGCATGAACGCATCCCGTAATACTGAAAGATAACGGTTATTGTTCAATTTACCAGCAATGGGTATCAAAATCTGGCTTAATTTCTCAAACAACGCCTATTCCTCCCACAGAATATAATTTTCCCTTACATGTAAACATCGTCTTCACATGCTTTGCTTATAGCAAGATTTGATTCTGCCGCCTGAATTGACTATACTCGGTAATAAGCGTTCTCCTAAATTCACTCGCCAGTGATTGGGTCTGCCCTGCAGTCCCAGCTCAAGGAGGCGCTTTTTCTTACCCCAATGTATGTCATCATCGAATATGAATCCTCAGCCAGCATTTCATTAAAAAACCAGTTCACATATGAATGTAAACCGTTTCAAAGATTCGCTTAGATATTTCTGGATTTGAATAGCTCCAGCAGCTCGTGAACAAGATCCTTCATCGTAACTGTGGACATCAAATGATCCTCGGCATGCATCAGCAGCAGATTCAAGGCAGTCGGTGTACCTTCGGCCTCTTTCTTGACCATCTGAAAATGAATGTCGTGTGCAGAGCGCAAATCCTGCTTCGCTTCCTTCAGCAGTTCATCTGCTCCCTCTGCGTTGTTGTTACGATACTCCGTCAGGGCCTGAATGATCTTACTCCGGGCACTGCCACTATGAAAAATAAGCTGAAAGCTAATCTGTTCTTCTGTTAATTCCGCGATATCGACCTTATCCATTTTTCTTTTCCACCAACTTCATCGCTTGCTCGTAAGCCTTCTTACCGTCAACCATGCCATAGGCCATCATATCTATAACTTCTACATGAATGCCGTACGCCGCAGCCTCTTTCTCCAATTGCCCCTTCAGGAAGCTCATTTGTGGACCAATCAGTACCGCATCAGCCTTAGCCATTTCTTCAGGCGCCTGATCCTGACCTACGGCCCAAATTTCGGCTTCATCTCCGATGGACTTGGCATGCTCCTGCATTTTGGTCACCAGCATACTTGTAGACATACCAGAGCTGCACGCAAGTAGAATTCTTTTCATAACTGTTCTCCATCCTTTCAAGCTTAAAATGTGAATTAGCAGAAACCGTTTACAGGGCAATTATAAACCCATCAATTTCATTTGTCTATACATTAAAATCATATGTCTATACTTTTGTCGAAATTACGAATAATTCATGTCATCATGTCCACCCTCTGCATTTGCATGCAACATGAACGTCAAAAACCCTTGTAGATCCAGGGCTGGACGTACAAGGGTTATGTAAAAAAAATTATAAAGGTCTTCCTATAGCAACGGTACCATCAGACCATTCGACAATTGTGGCAGGAATACGTCCATAGATCATTCGGTAGCCTAGAACCAAATACGTCTCAGATTGGTAGCTCAGGAGCTACAATCCCGGCTATATTGCTAATAGCTTCTAGATTCATATAAGTCTCGCTAATGCTGTGCAAGATACTGCTGTACAAGCTCATTTCCGGCCACGCCCATAGTATTGTAAAGCTTATACTCAGCAGGTGTCAGGTTACGAATCCTTTCATCTCCATGATAGAGATGACCTGCGCTCTGAAATTCCTGCAAAGCTTCCTTCTCCGTAGTTAGCGGGATATGACCCACGATCTCCCAATCCCCACTGCGAAGATTATCCGTCGCTGCGAAAATAACCCGCGTGCTCCCTCTACTGTTAACGAAGGTCAGCAAAGAATCATTCCATTCGCTTATGTCGTTCGGCATTTCTTTATCTGCAGCAAGGCCCATAACGCCAAAAGAAAAGACCTTCTTGAACCTCCCCCGCAAGGCGCAAATGACCTGACAAAATGCATATCTACCATCATGCATGGGGATTACGAAAATATCACCTGCTTCATGCTTCTTCATCAATCTACCTCCTGATCACACTTGATTACATTACGGATTTCAATCTGAGAATTCCCCGTACTCGCAGCCGGCGTTTCTCAGCTCGATATGATCAATCAGCTGCTTGCTGCCCCCAAGCTTACGGTAGAGCCGGATCTCGCCGTAGCCAGTGCCGCCGTTCCACAATCGGTTATGCCGCTTCTGTCCATCCGGTGATTCATAGTTAATAAGCAGCATCTCATCCCGTGGACATTCCAGCTCCAGCTCGAATTCCGAGTTATGATTGCTGGCCCGAACCTTCCAGTAATGACGCTTATCCCCTTCCTCAAAATCAAACGTCACGCGGGATCTCAGCAATGGCTTGGAGAAGTTATACTCATACATCGTACCCTCGTGATACATGCCGATCAGGATCTGGCGGGGCAACGGTATTCCGAATACTTTCGGCCTACCACCACCGACCTCAACCGCTGAGTGATCCAGAGTCTGTCCCGTGATCAGACTACGTAGATGGCAGCTGCTAATCCATAGCCAGGGGGAGGTGTAATCTGCTCCCCAGTTCTTGTCGGCATAGCCGTAAGACCTCTCCGGGATAATGTCATAGACTACTCCATCCAGACGAACTGTTCCGCTGTAGTTAGTCTTGATGCCCTCTGCGTGCCAGAACATCTCAAAGGCATTCAGTCGGCGAAATATGGAGGAGGCACCATAGCCGACATGATAAGCAATCTGCTTGTCTATAATGAGGTCCCAGCTCATCTCTCCCGCGTCGCTCATATATTCCGGATGTGCCTTAGCCTCCAACTCGTTTAAGGAACACATTCCCTGCATTCGTTGCTCTGTCAGCATGCTTTCCCCAATACACACTTCCAGCCGATCGGCGGGACAACTGAACTGGGGAATGGGGTAAAAGTTGTGTATCTGCTTGGCACCTTGTCCCCATGCTCCTGCCTTAATCATCGCATAGGCGGGCTTGACCCCACGTTCTCGATTCTCTGCCAGCTGTCCCAGCACGGGAACTTCCCCACCTAACGCTGGATTGCAGACGTAATATTCGATGAAGAAGGCTTTGGCTTCTCCGGTCTCCCGATTATAGCCAGTGAAGCTGTGCCACCACCAGTCGTATCCCTTGTACGCCAGTGATCCCTTGAGCATGTACAGATTGCGCCCAACATCACTCTTGTTCATGTTACCTCCTCCTTTCCCATCATGTTCTAACCTTGCACCTGCTATTTTCCTGCCTGATATTATTGTAAATGGAGCACTCTCCACAAATCCAGCAGACATGCTTGTTCGTGTTCAAGAGTACGCTATAGCAAGACAAAATACCCGTCCCATACGCTTCAGGACTACTCTATCCTCTCGAAGCGCATGAGACGGGCAAATAGGGATCGCTCGACAGACTCCTGCAAGGATTGTCTTGAAGCTCTCACTCTATTTCTATATGTCTCTAGTCTCTGTTTCTCAATTTCTCTATGTCTAGTCTTTGTAGGGATCGAATTCATCCGCTCCAGCCATACATACACCTATCGGCTTCAGCACATGCAGCACATCAATCGTCCCGACATGGGCATCAAGCACCTCTCGTAGCTGACGGTACACAAACGGACTCTCATCCGTGCCTGCTCCGCGCAGCTCGACCCCGAACTCTCGAACAGCCCGATCCATCTGCTCCTTCGAGATCTGGCCGCCGCTACGCGTACGGGTCTTCCAGTTCATTTTGCCCGCTGCCTGTGTTCGGCTCATGATTCGTCCAGCTCCATGTACCGTACTGTAATAAGACTCCTGATTCTCCAGTGTATCCTTGCCCCGTACGATAACCGAGATGTCGCCCATGCTACCACCAATGAACCCGACCTGGCCCGGAGCCGAAGGTGTCGCTCCCTTGCGCACGACTACGACCTCCCGTCCGTTATGCATCTCCTTCCACGCATAATTATGATGATTATGCACCTCAATATCTGCCTCAGCACCCAGAATGGACAACACCTGTTGAATGACGTAATCTCTACCTGCATAGGCGTATCGACCAGCCAGCCTCATCGCCCGATAATACATATCCCCTAGCTCACTATCGAGGTCCAGCAGAGCAGGGGGCTGATCCATCTTCTCACCAGGTGCATTAGCCATGAATTCTCGTCCGGCCATCAGATTAATGAAGCCACTCGCAGTCTTATGACCGAAGCCACGACTACCGAAGTGATTGGCAATCCATACTTTTCCATTCTCCTGCTCCACCAGCAGATCCACGAAATGATTCCCACTACCGACCGTCCCAAGCTGGGCACGGGCCAGCGCCTTCAGCTTGTCATGGACCTGTTTATCCACGTCCTCATATACAGTCCAGTCGGGGTCATCGAAGAGCTCATGATCCACCCTTTCCTGATTCACACGCCCTACCCCAAAGGAAATACGCCGAGCGATCTCATCCATTATCGAGCTCAATCTGGGTAGAATCTCACCTGCGGTCAAGTTCGTCCGTACAGCCTTGTTGCCACAGGCAATGTCGTAGCCGACACCTGCGGGAGAAATCTGCCCGTCATACACGACTACACCGCCAATCGGCTGGCAATAGCCCTTGTGATGGTCTGCCATGAGCAGGGTCTGAACCACGTTTCCTGTTCTGGAGCATACTCTGGCCTGTGCCATCGCCCCTTCATCCGGTTGTCCCCATACTTTTACATTGTCAATCTGTTGATATGCCATACTCACAGGTCATCTCCTTTTACTGCTACTGTCTAATTAGTACCTTGACCAGATCAGATCATTCAACTTGAAATCAGGTTCGGTCAAGCTGCTACCGAATTTCTAGAACTGCTTCTGCTCCCTGAGCTCGCCGATCTGCTGGCGCAATTCTTCATCCACTTCGTCATCCAGCAACGCTGCAACAGCCGACTTCAATTCTGCGCCCCAAGTGTCAGACTCCCAGGCTTCCAGAGCCATCAAAGCTGCACTCCGATTACTGGTAACGGGGCTGCGCAGCGCAGCGAGCAGCAAAGGTCGACCTGTGCCCGGAAGCTTATCCAGCCCTTGAACGATGATACCGAGGCAACGGTGAGGATCATATTCCTTGCTGAACCCCTGCTCCTCCCGTGGGCCTGAAGCAATCTGCTCCAGCGGAAGCTGCTGCTCTGCGAGCTTCACCATACGATGTATCCGTTCCGGCTGCTCCGTGGTCATGAGCTCGTAATACCACACCACCTCTGTTGGATAAAGCTGTGCCTGCGTGTACACCTCATCCCAGATATCCATCCCCAGTCGAGCTGCAGAGGAGAAGCAGTAATAAGGCGCAGGTGCGTTTGGCTCTCGCGACCTCAGCGTCTCTAGAATCACAGCAGGCCAGTCAGGACGGGAAATAATCGCCTCACATGCCATCAGCAAATGCTCTCTTAGCTCCAGCGTCCAGCCAGCCCTGTAGAGCTCTGCCCAGCGCTCATCCTTGTCATTGCTCAGGAAGCTTCCGATATTCAGCAGGACCGTCAGATGCTTGACCGTCTTGCAGCACCGCTCCGCATGTCGGACATATCCCGTCAGGGCCTGTGGACCATACTCATAGTCATAAATATCCTCGGCAGGCCCCCCACAGAGTAGGGCGTCGATGATATCTGTCGCTCCTTCATAGAGCTCGCTATCTATCTTCTCAGCACCAAGTGCTCTATGGAGCTCTCCCTTGCGTGCACATATACAGGCCAGATATTCATTCATAATCTGATTGACACAGCCATGTCGCAGCAGCCAATCCCTGATGCGCTGGTGTGTCGGCTCCAGTCGCTCCACAGCCTGTATTTTACCCCAGCCCTGCACAGCCTGTGCCAGCTCAAAAACAAGCTCATTCCCCTCTTCCAGTCCATTCAGTATCGCTACTACCGAATATAGAGTGAACTCATCATGTCGCCCCAGCGTGAGCAGCAGCTCCTTGATCTCGGTATCCTCATGCTCAAACATTCCCAGCAGAGCAATGCCGAATTTGACCGCATTTCGATGGGCACCATGTCGCGCTAACCATTTAGCTTCCTCGAACAAAGTCTCATATTGAATTCCGGGATACTGCCTCACTTCGTTTAATACAGTGTCTATGGCTCTGATTAGATCTTCCTTTATGAACAAAGCATATAATGCTTTACGGGTTGCCGCTCTAGGCCTGCGAGTGTGCTTGGCCAACATGCGTACTAGCTGACGCGTCTCTCCCATTACCGTATCCTGGCTTGCAAGATGTCTCATCATTCCGCTCAGTCCACCTGCTACCCAGCGTACAGAGCTGCCGGACCAGAACTCATCATCATCAGGTAGCGAGCCATTGATCTCCTCGCCTTGTTCACGAATATAGTCATAGATCGAGGTCTTACCCTCCCACAGTCCTGCAGTAAAATGCTCCAACAACATGCTACAATAGCCCCCCTCTTCCCCATACGTCCCGCAGTACCGAGTGGAACAGCTCATCCAGCTGTTGCTCGACATCTGCTTCAGATGGCGCCTTATGTACAACAACTTGCTCATAATACTCCAGCTTTTGTTCAATAAATGCATGAATAGGCTCTATTCTTGGCCCGGTATCGAACTCCCTGCTCGCCTGTTTTTGTGCCAGCAGCTCACGTATGGCCCTTCCAAGCTCACTGTTCTCAGGTACCAAGGTGCTGACCAACTGCTCAAAGCCGATCGGCGGCATCGTGTTATACCGTTCGATCCATTCACAAGCTAACAGAGGACGGAGCACATACAGATATTTCTTAAGCTTGACCTGCTCTCCTTGCAGATAGCCACGGAAATTGCCTTTGGCCATGTGCAGGTAATGATACATGCTGGAACGCGGTGAAAATGTACGCCCCCCAAAGCTCCGCAGCTGATCCGCTGCAGACCCTTGCTTCATATATATGATGGGAGATTGCAGCCATTCAAGCAGGGCGGGATTACATTTACGCAGCAGCCTTAATGCTTTGAGCAGGTCCCATCCGTTCACGTCCAGCACATCATCAATAGGTCGTTCGATCACATCGCGCCTTTCGGTAATTGACAAGTACCAGGAGACAGGTCGAACATAAATAAAACGAACATCATAATCACTGTCCTTGGAGGGAAATCCCCATGCCCGACTCCCTGATTCACAGGCGTACAGAATACGAACCCCCTCTGTGGCTTCGATATCTGTTAATTCCTTCATAATGCGCTGTCTAATCTCTGACATGCGATTTCCCTCCTTTTAGTTGGTTCACTCGAGTTCATCTATCAAAATGCTTTTAATCGTCTATATGATCTATGGTCATGAGGTCCATCATTGCTCTTATTGTCACTCATTCAGCCCCCTGTGAACATGGCAAAAGTATTACGATTGAAGTTTTTTCCTGTTACAATAAAAAGATAAGCATCGAGACGAACGGAGGAACTCGTATGGCCAAGGAAAGCTTTGATAAGGAAATTCAGTATCTACGCATGCTCGTGCTGACCAGCGGGGCCTTCAATCGGCAGCAGTTCGCAGATCGACTGGGCATTTCGGTACATACCTTTGACAAGACCATCCGCCGGATCAAGGATATCGTTGGCTCGCTACACCCCGGACTCTCACAGGATCAGAGCATCGAGTTGGCGGAAGCGGTCAGGTATAGCAATTACGAATCCTCAGACCCGCTGCTGCTCTTCTTATTTCGGGCCAAGTCGGTTCGTGAGTCCGAAAGCCATCGAATTTCCCTGCTGCTCGCTGCCATGAATGAGCAGGCATGGACCGCTATGGAGCTGCTGGACATCTGCTGTGCCAGCTTGCCGACGGATCTACCCCTACCGGACGAGAAGACGATTCGTTCGGATCTCAAATACCTGGAGAAGGTGGGCGTCATTCGCCGTGAACCCGGTCCCCGGCCTTACCGTTACTGCATAGATAATGAGCTGGTGCGCAGCCTGTCCGAGGATGAACTCCTCGATCTCTATGACTTCGTGGATGTCATGGCGAACACTCAAGTCCCCTCAGTTCAAGGCTATCTGCTGCGTGATGGACTCAAGAAGCATATCCAGCGTCAGGATGACGATGGAGCGAGGCTGGAGCATTTTATATATAAATATCATTATTACTCCAGAATTCTGGATGAAGCACATCTGTTCAATCTACTGCATGCCATGCGTCTGCGACGCAAGGTCCGATTCATCTATTTCTCACCCAAGTCTGACAAGAGCTATGCCTCCAGAAATACCAATCCGCTGTTCGAGAAGGACCAGGAAGGGCTCAAGAATACCGCTCTACCCTTGAAGATCGTCTACGACCATCAATACGGCCGCTGGTATCTGCTTGCTCATGGTTATAAGGGCATCCGTAAATTCCGCATGGAGGGAATTACCCAATTGGAGGAGGACGAGGCAGTTCCAGAGGAATGGTTCGCATCCAAATCCGAGGAGCTTGCCGAGAAGATGCGGTATAGCTGGCTGATCGATACAGGGCGGTCGGTGACAGTAAGGGCGCGCTTCTATAATCCCGGGTTCGGGGAATATAACTTCGTCAAGGAGCGGGTACTGCTGCAGGGGCAATGGGGTGAGATCATAGCGGAGGATGAGCAAGCCTTCATCTATGAAATTCAAGTGAACGGAACCACTGAAATCAAGCCGTGGCTTCGCAGCTTCGGTTCCAGCTGTGAGGTGCTTGAGCCTCTTCGGTTCCGACAGGAACTGATCGACGAATGGAAGGAGATCCAGTCCTACTATGAATCTGTTTGAGAAAATCTTCAATTATCAGCTCCTTACGCGGCTGGAGGATTCCGGTACCTTCATGGTGACGTCGCATGAACGCTCGTGGCTCAAGACGATGCTCGCGCATCCGGCAGCTTCCGAGGCATTTACAGTGGAGACTCTAGTCAAGCTGCACCGCATACTGGAGTCAGATCAGCCTATGGATGTTGAGGAGCATCTCATCCAGAAGGCGGGTAGTAAGGAGAAGCATGTCTACCATCCGCTTTTGCGTCCGCTACGCCGAATGATTGCGAACAGGACAGCCATGCGAATCCGCTGCCGACTCAAGGGTGGTCAGGTGACTCCAGACCAATGGGGATTTCCTTATAAGCTGGAGTATTCCATGGTGAAGCGGGAGTGGTACGTGCTATGGTACCGGATGCGACACCGGTCCTTAATGAGTACGCCGCTACGCAATATTCTGCAGCTGGAGGAAGAATCCGTCGAGAGTGATGCTGTTGATGGCATGCTGGAGTCCATCACACGCCGTCAGGCAGCACGCCAGCGGGAAGCCGTGATTGAGGTCGTCCCGATGTATAATGAGGAGTTGTCCCGCATATTGCATGCCTTCTCCAGCTTCGGGAAGGACGTTCATTATGATGCAGAGCAGGACACCTATAGAGTTCATATCACCCATCCAGGTGACGAGGCCGAATACCTTCTCTCCAAGATTCGCTTTCTCGGCAAGCGAGTGCGGGTCATTACCGGAGATTACCTGAAACGACGCATGCTGGAGGCCTCGACGAAGGCACTGGAGCGTTATCAGCAAGCTTCGCCAGAGGAGGAGCTGAGCTCCTAATTAACGATTAGCACGGTTACGGCTG
The DNA here is from genome assembly GCF_000377505.1 of Paenibacillus massiliensis 2301065 = DSM 16942. Lineage (GTDB taxonomy): Bacteria > Bacillota > Bacilli > Paenibacillales > Paenibacillaceae > Paenibacillus > Paenibacillus massiliensis. The sequence goes on from NZ_KB898189.1 coordinate 296,117, forward strand.
CTGGAACCATCACTTATGCTACCCTCACTACCGCCCTCATTCATTTGTCTGCTACCGCTTGAATTTGGCAGCCCGGGCACCTTCGGCATCTCATCTTCAATCTGTGGACTATTCATCGGCAATGGATTGTACATTTCTGGCGGGTGGCTCTGATCCGGTGAGTGACTCTGAACAGGTGAATGATTCATCTCTAGACCGTCACTCATCCCAGGCCTACGCCAATTCTGCCCTCCCCCTGCATCCCTGCCAGGCCTTCCACCTCCGGGAAATCCCGTCCCTGGCCCCTCATGAACCAAGGGATAAGTGATCTGCTGGGCAGTAACAGCCTCGCAAGATACCAGCAGCACCAAGCAGCTCACGCTTAGTACGCATACATAAGCTATACGAGTCATTCCACTCATCTTACTCCCCCTTTCCCCAAGAATAGTCGGCCATAATCGAGCACTCTGGTTCGAAGTAGCCTGTACACATCCTTGAAGCCCATATACGACATCACCATTAGCAGCGGATACACCGGGTATAGGTAGCGGGATTTGATCTCCCACAGAATATAGAAACCAATGAAGCCTAGCACTACCAGCACGAGCGATACCTCTTCATAGCGCTTGGAACGGATGCTGCCAATCAGACGCACCAAATTAAAGCCATACATTAGCATATTCATCGTATATAGGCACCAGAGCACTATGGTGCGCGGCCAAGAATCCCCGGCGAACCACTTCGTTGCGAAGGTAGAGTAGCTGTAGCCACCCATGATCGAGACACGGCCACGATTCCCATCACCAAGATCATTACCAATACCGTAACGGTCGACCTGATAGGTCCCTTCCGTCCAGGTCCATACGATTTTTTTGAAATACATACTCAACAGTTCACCCGGACTTGCCGCAGCGAGCTTCTCAGCAATCCCTTCCTTGAACAGTTCCGCACTGACGGCCTTATCGTAGCCCGCCTCACGCTGGTAGATGCTATAGCTCTGCATATTATCCCAGAATCCGAAGCGCTCCAGATTGATTCCCATATGTAGCCACATCGAGACTGGCGCCGCATTGCTGCCCACTGGCTCATCAACTACACCTGTAGCCTGGAGTGCCGCATTTTGCATCCAGCCCGGAACGTTGAAGATCCCGGCCAGCAGCACAATAGCCATGAATCCCTTCCTCCAGCCAAGTACGCGCAGCTTCATGCCTATCGTCAGCAGCGCAGCGATAAGAAAGATTACTCCGATGCCTCGAAAATAGTTACCAAGAGCAATCAGTACAGAAGCTAACAAAATTGCAGTCCACGATGTCTGCTTCAAATAACGGATCAGGGCATATAACCCTGAGGTCAGACATGCGGTGGCAATGACATCGTTATAGATCAGATTGTTCATCAGTAAGGAAGGAAGATAGCAGGCTGCCAGCAGCAATATACCATAATCCCGCTCACCCTCCTTACCATATAGCTCCCTGTAGATCAGGTAGACCATTAGTGTTGTGATAAGGGAGAAGAGGATATTAAAGCTTTTCAGAATGAGATAGTTATCAGGGAACCACGACAACAAGGTCTTGATATATACCACCATTGAGAAGTTAAAGGGAAACATGTGCAAATACCCGCCAGGATCAAACGTAGAATAGTCATGGTCATAGAGCATGTCCAGCGCCAGAGATACCACCGTCTGTGAATCATCCGTAGGCAGGCGCGGGAACAGGAATATGAGCGCCACCTGCATGATTAAGGTACTGAGCAGAATACTCGGGATGACCACCTGTGAACGATAGCGGCTCAGCCTTTGCGCTGCCTGGTACAACAAGACACCCGCAACGAGCAGCAGCAAGACCAACGGAATATATATCCACAGACGCTGCCCTTGCAAAATGGGATTATCTCCGTATGCAGCATAATTATATTCCGCTCTGACGAACAGAGAGGCTCCCACGAACAATCCCATAAAACAGATCAGGATCATATATAACAGCTTAGGAATGAGCTTGAACAAACCGTTGACACCTCTTTCCTACCATGGAATGCACAATGTACGTACAAAAGAATTCGCAATGCACGCACACCTCCATCGGAATGAATTCGCTATGATTATACGAGTCCCAGCTTAAAACTAGCTGAATCCAGGCTTAAGGCATATTGCAGCTCTTCTAGCAAAAAAAGCCGTGACTCTCCCCCTTGGAGAATCACGACTTGAATTACGATTGGAGCTCGCTGATCATCTGCTTACAATCCTTGTTCAAAAGAACAGCAAGCTTAACAGTAGTCGACAGGGCTCCCCGCTTGCAGCCGCTATACACGCACATTTGACATAGTCCACGTATCAGGACTTGCTCTGATTCCGCTTTCCAATACCAAACACATAATAAGCAATGACGACAAGCGCCATGAACGAAGCACCCACGATGAGCGAGATTCGTGTATCCGGGTTGAAGCACATCCCGATAATGACCAGCACCAGGAAAATGATAATGATGTAGTTGCTGACCGGGAACCATTTGGACTTGAAATTATGGTCCGCCAGCTCCTTGCCCCACTGCTTACGGAATTTGAACTGGCTGATCGCCAGCGCGAACCATGGCATCATACCCGGCAAGACACTTGCACTATAAATATAAAGGAACAGCTTGGAGTCTGGGATCAGGTAGTTCAGCAATACCCCGATCAACAGCAAGGACAGTGTCACAAGGATACTGTTGCGCGGAACTCCGCCCTTGGACAGCTTTCCGAAAAACCCTGGAGCTTGTCCATTACCCGCGAGCGTATACAGCATACGTCCAGCACTATAGATACCGCTGTTACAGCCAGACATCGCTGCTGTCAGCACTACAAAGTTAATAATTCCCGCTGCTGCCAGAATTCCGACCTTGGCAAATGTCAGTACGAACGGGCTTCCCGTCTGACCGACTTCGTTCCACGGATACAGCGTCACCATGACGAAGACGGCACCAACGTAGAAAATAAGAATGCGCCAGACGATATTCTTGATCGCTTTGCGCAATGTATATTTAGGATTTTCGGCCTCACCTGCCGTGATTCCGACCATCTCGACTCCCTGATAGGCGGCTGTCACCAGACAGAGTGCGAACAGGAAGCCCTTGAGCCCACCCGGGAAGAACCCGCCATGACTGTAGAGATTCGACAGACCGATGGGCTGCCAGCCATTGCCTAAGCCGAAGAAGATCAGACCCGTTCCGATGACGATCATGAACACGATCGCGATAATCTTGATGAGGGCGAACCAGAATTCGAACTCGCCATATAGCTTCACCGCAGCCAAATTGGCTGCCGCAATAATCAATACGCCCACCAGGGCTGGAATCCATTGCGGAATATCCGGATACCAGTAGCCGAAATAGATACCGATAGCCGTCACTTCGGCCATCCCCACGGTCACCCACAGGAACCAGTAGCTCCAGGCTGTCAGGAACCCGGCTAGTGGCCCAATGTACTTATGTGCGAAGGTCGCGAAGGAGCCTGTGACAGGCTCTTGTATGAGCATTTCTCCCATAATTCGCATCACGAAGAAAATAATAATCCCTGCCAGCATATAGGCCAACAATACGGATGGGCCTGCCCATTGGATCGCGCTTGCCGAGCCCATGAACAATCCGACTCCGATTGTGCCTCCCAGGGCAATCAGTTCAATGTGCCTGGGCTTTAATCCTCTCTTTAATTCTTTCGTTTCCAAACGAATTCCCCTTTTCTAATGTCCATCCTTCTATTAGAAGTCCCGCGTTAACGCGATGCAGAATTACTTCGCCAAATTTTACGCCAATGTGACAAGAAATACAATATAAAATGTAACATTATGCGGAATATTTTTCGCTGATTCGAATCTTGCTCTTGTATAAGATTCGCAACCGCCACGAACCTATACGTGTAGGATAAAAATCCCCAACATAAATAGAGCACAAGCATGATCACCCTGGATCGTTACTTGTGCTCCTTTGTACTCACTTATATTCCTTTTTGCTCTATGTCTAATCTTCCAAAAGTCCAATCATGCCCAAGTGGTAATTGTCTCTACAGGTAATCGGTAGGATGGATAGCCTTCTTTGCTCGCTTTGCCAATCGACAGCAGCATGACCGGCTGGAATCGCTCCTCGTCCAGGCCGAAGACCTCCGCAATTCGATCCTTGTCATACCCCGCCATAGGGTTGGTATCGTAGCCGTGGGCGCGAGCTACAAGCATCAGCTGCATCGAAACAAGACCAGAGTCCAGCATGTTAATGTCGCGCAAGGCGGATGCAGTCAGACTTGCATAATACGGCCTTGCCTGCTGCAATTGCATATCCTTGATGTCCTGCGGCATGTAGCCGAGTTCTACTGCTTTATTAAAAATTTCATCCATGTATTCAACATTGTTAGCGTCGTAAAACACTGCAATAATGGCCGAAGATGTCATTACTTGTGTCTGATTGAAGGAAGCCAGTGGCGCAAGTTTTTCTTTACCTTCGGCGCTGTCGATTACAAGGAAACGCCAAGGTTGCATGTTAATAGCAGATGGAGCGCGGGAAGCTTCCGCCAGAATTTCGGTCATTTCCTCCCGACTGATTTTCACTTCGGGATCGTACACTTTAACGGAACGACGTTCCAGTACAATTTTGTTGAAGTTGTTTGTTTTGTGGTAGTTGCCTGTAAGGTTGCTCATGCAGGTTTCTCTCCTTTTCGGTTGAGTTTGGAAATGATGTTTCTTATGATTACTAGTAAGAGGGTAAACTATAAAGTATGCTTTATAGCAAGCGCTAAAAAACGGGGTGATGGTCATCAAAATCAGTGAAGTAGCCAAAAGTATTGATCTCCCGATTTCAACGATCCGTTACTATGAGCAAATAGGCATTATCACGGATGAATATGTATTGAGGGATCAAAATAATTATCGGATTTATTCGTCAGACATCATTCATCATCTGAATGTTGTTAAAAATTGTTTGGCCGTTGGCTTTTCGATTCAGGAAATCAAATCCATGATCTCGAAAAACGGGATGTCCAAGGATGAGCAAGTAAGCCTGATACAATTAAAAATTGCCGAAATTGAAGCTACTCAACAGCAATTAAATGTCTCAAAGCAAAACCTGTATGACATTCTCAGTGCGGACGTTACTTGCGAAAAAGGGTTTGGGAAAATATGAATGAATACTTATCATTCTGCATTACACGGAGTACAATGATATGCTTCAGCATTCAACGAACGGGGAACGTTACTCATGAATAACAACAGCGGTAGACCAGACTAAGTGATCAAGTCTGGGTCTACCGCTGCTAACTTTAAGGTTCAGTCTAATCCTGTATTTTCGCCCAACATCTTGGTACTGCTTGCCGTTGCTTGCTGTGAGCAGCATTGCGGGGGTACCCGGTCAGCTAACCATACCTCATTGCCAGCATAATAAAAGGAGACTCCGCTCTCTTGCGCACACTGGGTATCCACTCTCAGAATTACCAGCTCTCCCCGGCGCTTCCCGGCCAGTGTCGCAAAGTGAGTCCCTTCTGACAGGTGCACATATTGACGTCCCATCGGCTTCAGGCCCTCCTTTTGAATCGAAGGAAGTGCCTTCTGGTTCGTGCCATGATACAGCACCGCCGGGGGCTGGGTCGCTTCATAACGGATTTTGCCATGGCTATGGCCATATCTGGCCCGGATTCGGTCTTCTACAATCTCGAAGCGTTGCTTGTCAGAATTGCGCACGACCTGCTCGATATCCTCCTGACGGACCCATGACCATCCACGCTGCGTCTGGATCGCGCCCAGCAACACCTTGATCGGGCACGAGCCATCCTCGGGATCAAGGACTACGCCGAACTCCTCTGGCTTATGTCGTAGCAGCAGGCTCATCAGTTTGCTTAAGCTTTTTTCCTTTGCTTGATCTAGCATCGTATCACTTCCTAATGGGTGTATCTTCACCATCATAGAAGTATTGGAGAGCAGCATATGGCACGCTTCCCCAATACTTATTCTATGCTTTATTATTCCAGCTTCTTCTAGTATTCTAGCTTCTTCTATTATTCTAGCTTCTTCTATTATCCCAGCATCACGCATCCCCTACAAGCGTGGATCGATCTCCCGCTCCTGAGCCACCTCGAAGAGCAGATTGGCAGCAATATTCCGGTAGGCTTCATGCTCTGGTGTAATGTCGGACAGCGGCACCTCTAGGAGCTTCAGCCCAAGCTGGTATTCCTGCAGGGAGGAGCGCTGCTTCTGTGCTACATTTTTTTGCTTCAGCAGCTTGCGGTATTTATGAGGGAACCGATAGTCATAGCCATAAATGATGGATAGGTACTCCGGATTCCGCACCTTCATATATGGCACAGTCCGACCATTCCATTGCTCCGGCTTGATGACGACACCCTCCATATGCTTATCCATAGTTAGCTTCACAAAATACTGCTCTGCCTCCTCCAGCGCTGTCGGTGAAGTGAGATCAAGCAACAGTGACTCATCATCCGACAAAAAGCGATACATTTCACTGGTATTCCAGCTAGGTACCTCTTCCCTGCCATCCGTATAGATCAGCTTCAACAGCGCGAACGGCTTATATTCCGCTTCGGTATCCTGCGCATACAGCTCCAGCTGTCTGCTATAGGTCCGATAGGCCTCTTCATGGGTGGATAACGGTACATAGGTCTCTTTAATCTGGTGAATATACTTGTAGTTCTGGTATACGTTTGCCCCGTATTTGTCACGTAGTGCTGCCTTGGAGCTATGATATTGATCCTGCTCGAAGCCGCTCGCTTCATATTCGGCGATCAGCTGATGACAGGCTTCCTCAAAGCCGTTCTGCTGTAGGAACGACAGCTCTGTCCCTAGCGCAGCCTCAATCGGCTTGAACTGTCTGTTAATCAGCCCCTCACCAAGAGCACTCCACGGCAGCAGCTCGCCGTCCAGCAGCAGTATGTCAACAGCTTGCTCCTGCATATATCCGCCGAATTTCAACAGCAGCTGGTCATAAATATCGGACATCCCTGCATAATTCACCTTATAGCCGTTACGGCTAACGGCGAAGCACTGCTCCTTGTCCCGGTACAAGTAGACGTTACATCTCGACCCCATATATTTGGGCTGCAATACCACCTGCCGAACATCACGCTGCCTGAAATACTCCAGGCCACGCTGCAAGGATTCCAGCTCATTCGTCTCTTCATTCTTGTCTGCCGGGGACATCGTACCTGAGATGTAGTTGATCTTATGGCGTGAGCTATACCGAAGGCGACGAAGCTCTTCCTCGCCCAAATCCTGTACCGATACCTTACGCTCCTCCTGAAATACGACCGGCAGCTCCTTAGAGATCACGGCTTGACTGGCCTTTCTGGATTTCAGAAACGGTCTGAACGAGATGCTGACCGAGCTCAGCAGATTGCCATGTACACTACCTGTGTCGATATGCAGCTTATTGCGGATACGAAAGCTACGCTTGGCGGCGATATGTCCGAATACATGATACGGGTGGTTCTTGACAGCTTCCTCCTGCAAAAAGGCAAGCTGCCCCTCCAGCGGCTCCTCCCGATCTATGCGGAAATTCCGCTGATGTCGGGCCGAATTCGCATCCAGTTTCCCTATATACTTGTTCCGGCAGGGGGCATGTGTGACATAGAAGGAGGGCCCGGACACACCTACATAACGATAGAACGGCTTCGATATCGACACCAAATACTGAAATTTGGCCAACAGCTCAGCATCCTTAAGCAGTACTTGAGTAGATTCGAAATACGAATGAATCAGCTCCTGGTCCACTCCCTGAACTTCACCCCGAATGTACTTATCCACAAAGTTCTCATGGTTGCCAAGCACCAGATAGAAGTGCTCACGATTTTCGTACAGGAACTCAATGATCTCCTTGGTGCGTTTTCCTTTATCGATCCAGTCCCCTACCAGCACCAGCTTCGTATCCTTCAATGACTCAGACACTACCAGCTTGCCGGCCTCGGACTTGCCTTCACTAAACTTATAGCCGTAATCCAGTAGCAGTCCCTTCAGATCGTCCACGCATTCATGGACGTCTCCTATGATGATGTACTTCTGCTCCTGTGGCAGCACGGTCGCCAAATACTGCTCCATATCTTCAATGACGAAGGTATATTCAGGATTCGCCCTGCATTCCTCCATCAGATAGAAATCCTTTGCCCGTACCCGATGGATTTTGCCATATTTCTCCCGTCCTAATGAACCGAGGACCTCTCTTCTCAGCCGATTCATATGATTGGTAATCAATCGCTTAGAGCGCTCGGACGCATAATAATCACTTCGCTGACGATAATCGAACACGATGACTTCAAGATTGTAGTTATTCTGGTGAGCGATCTCCTTGACCTTGGCCCGAAAATCCTCGGACAGCCCTGTCGTATCCACGATTGCGAACTCGGCATTGATCGGAAAAGACGTTGCCAGCTTCAGCCGCTCGAACAGCAGCTGAAAGGCCTGCTCGCTTGCCTCCAGCATCACTTGATCATACTTGTCATAGTCATATCCCAGGATCTCTTGCCGAATCTGGTCCGAGGACAGATATTGGATGTTGGCCCGAATATTTCGATCAGCATCCGCGAAACGCAGCCCCGGAATCAGCACCTCCTTGGCAAAAGTCGTCTTGCCGCATTCGGTAGAGCCGATGAGCATGAAGATGGTGTGCATCTTTGTACGAATTTCCATCATCAGGCCTCCTTTCTCTGAAGTATGACACCTTGTGTCGTTGTAATCTGATTGACGCAGTCCCCGATCGCAACAAACTCACCCTGAACATCGAGATTACCAATGATGCCAATCATCCATTGACGAAAGGCCGCCTCTCCCAGCTCCCACTTGTGATCATCGTGCCGGAAGCCACTTAGCTCATAGTATCCATTAAAGTCCGCATTGGGGGTCGTAATGATGAAGCGGTCGAAGTCCACTTTGGCACAGATCTGACGGATCAGCTGCTCCGCCTCCTCCAGACTCATATGCTCAATCACCTCGGTGAGGATTACATCGACCCGCTCTCCGCTATAGCTCTCCAGGAACTGGTCAATCGAACTGCAGGTCACGATATTCTCAATTTCACGAGCCTCTGCTTTGCGCTTCACCTTCTCCAGTAGCTCTTCATTGATGTCGATGGCATAGTAGCTGTCCTCGATCTTCCCGGCAAAGCTCAGCGCGTAGAAGCCTTCTCCACACCCGACGTCCACAATGGCCTTATCGAAGGGCAGCACATTCCCGATATATTGCCTGCGCTGAAGCGCGGTACCCCCATAAGCGAATTGAATATCATACCTGTCTGTTCGTTCCAGCTCAGCCTTGTACCTCCGAAAACGATCCCGAGAAGATAAGAAGTTGCGTACGAACAGACTGCGGATATAGAAGGGTGCATCCATGACGTGAATGCTCTTGATATATTTACTGAGTATGCTATCCGAGATATCTATGAATTCCTTGCCGAATATAGACAGGAACAAGCACAAGACACTGACGGTATGTAGCAGCTCATACATGCTCTTCTTGGTCTTTACGGTCAAGGAGTAGCTTTTGTGCGCGAGATGTGTGAGCTCGAAGGTGAAATCCAGCAAATGCTTCTCGAAAAAGTGAATATAGCGCTCCAGTTCAACATGAATCATATTGATGTGAAAGGTATGCTCGTAGCCCTCCGTATCGGCTTCGCCTTGTACCTTGAGCGGTGCCGAGAAGAACTCGCTAATCGCATTGAGTGGAAATAATGGTGTGTTATAGCGGGAGACATTCAAATATTCGAAGCTCTCCTGCTCATGCTGCTTATATGAGATTTCATTGTCTGCATCCTTGAAATATACATTGAACGTCTGTGCATCTGTGTACCAGCCGTACGCCATGCCCTTGCGAACCGAGCGCAGTAGCATACCGGAGTTCGGATTTTTTTTGATCAAAAATGAGAACTGCGGATTGGTGGATGTCACTTGAATAATGGCCATCTTGAATTTCTCCCCTCCTATTCGTAAGGTTAGCTGTGCTGTCGCTCCACTAGAGAGAGCTTAGCTGCTGCTTGCCTGATGATGTTAATCTTGGTGATTGTATTGCCTTTATTCTACTTACACGTCCCCCTGCGGAACAGGGTAAAAGTATTACGAAAACTTATAGTACCTTGACCCTATGAGTGTAGAGCCGCTGCAAGCGGGGAGCCCCGTCGACCTCTGTTAAGCTTGCTGTTCTTTTGAACGATGATAACTAGCAGATGAACAGCAAGCTTAAAGGCGGCCACTCCGTTTCTCTAGGGCTTCCCCGCTTTCCGCTAACCGCTATCTCTCCAGATCATTCAACATGAAATCAGATTCGGTCAAGGTACTAGAATGAAAGTTGACATAACAAAAGGGGCTGTCCCATAAGTAGATATTCTACTGGCCCGTTGTCTTCTCAAAAGCTTAAACGTCAACAGAGCAGCGATTCTCCCATTATTGGAGAATCGCTGCTCTGCGTTTTTGGTTATTTGCAGCTTGCTTCAATAGATTATGGGCGAGCCAAAGCCAGCCGACCTCCTCTTCTACCGCTTCAATGTCAGCAAACAGGTCGTGTACCTTTTCCTGCAGTTTGGCTTTGTGTTTACTGACTGCATTGCCCCATACAAAACGTATAACGGTTAGCATTAGCCTCGATTTTGGTTCCGTCCACAAAGTACTGCTCTAAAGAAACGTGTTTTTCGTCAGCCAGAAACTGAACCACGGAGGTAAATACGACTTCGAGAACACTCTGCATCCGCTGGGAACGGAAGCGGTTCAAGGTACGAAAGTCTGGCCGCTACCGTCCAGCCAGCCACATGAAGAGGATGTTCTCCCGCTTGAACAGTGGAGAGGACGGACTGATTGTGGAAAAGCGGCAGCGGTCGCCTTTGTCCCCGGATTTTCACCGCTTAGGAGAATAAATTAAATCTGGGGACAACAGCGATTGTAACAACGGTCCGTTCACGGAGCGTCCGCCCCAAAAGCCTACGTATATCCTACGTAAAACAAGGCTGACCCAAGCAGCCATTTCATGGCTTTTGAGACAGCCCGTTTTAGGGGTGAGCGTTGGCGAGAGAAATATCAACCAACACCACACATTGCGATGATAGAGCGACGGTCGAAGCAGAACGCATGTTATTTGGAAAATAGCTGCTCCGCATCGTCCAGCGCCATGCTTTGACCAAGGGAAGAGTAATCCAGCCATTTCTGACCGTCCAGAATGTAGACATGCTTGTCCTTCACGGCCTTCAGGTTCTGCCAGACCGCATTCTGCTCCAATTCCTCGAACTTGGCTTTGGCTTCATTACCTTTACTGATAATAACAAAGATAGCATCGGCATTGAAATCAGGAAGCACTTCCTTCGAGATTACCTGATACGGCTCATCCGCCGAAATATTCTCTACGCCATCCGCCATCTTCAGCTTCAGATCATCGAACATAATTGGTCCGAGCGGGCGCTTGGTTCCCATGACCCGAAGTTCCTTGGCCGTCATACGAATCGTCATGACTTTGGCGTCTTCTCCCAGCTTGCCATGAATCAATTGACTCACACGCTCAGCCTTGGCATCATAATCCGCGATGTACTGTTCCGCCTTCTCCTCCAGTCCTACGTGCTTCGCAACCTGCTTCAGGTGATCGCGCCACGTCCCATTGTCCATATCAACTACAATGGTTGGTGCAATCTTCTGGAACTTGTCCAGATCCTTCTCCGAGTAGACCTTGTCGATATAGATGACGTCCGGCTGCAAACCAAGTACCGCTTCCATATCAGGGTCTGTTACGACACCCAGCTTCTCTACTCCCTGCAGTTGATCTGCCACATGGGGCAAGAAATCCTTCACATCGCCCCCTACAACGGACCCTGCAGGCTTAATGCCCAGGGCCAGCAGATTGTTCGTAATATGAATGGACATGGACGCGATTTTGGCATTGGGATCGTGTACGAGATTCTCAGTGCCCCCGCCGGTAGTGTTCGTATCGGAGCTGTCAGCAGTCCCCGATGGTTGAGTAGCCTGCGTCGCTGAGCCGGATGGTTGGCCACAAGCCGCCAGCAGTCCGATCAGCAGAATGGACATAAGTAATAGGGAAATCTTCTTCATGTTGTTCATTACCTCCAGATGTCATGTTATTCCTAAGTAAATAATAGTAGCTTGTACACACATGGCACTTTTGAAAATAGGAATCTATGCTGCCTTGGACTTGAATAAAAGGTACAAGAAATAGGGACCACCGATGAGCGCCACGACGACTCCCGCAGGAATGGCGTTTGGCCGAAAAATCCACCTGCCGATCGTATCCGCCGCTACTAGCACGACTAACCCGATCATGGCCGCTATCGGCAGAAAATATCGATGCCGTGGCCCGACCAGTCGCTTGGCGATATGCGGTGCGATCAGGCCGATGAAGCCAATTCCCCCCGTCATGGACACACTGGCACAGGACAGGGCAACGGCCATCGACAGCAGCAACAGCCTTTCCCGATTCACCGGATTCCCCAAGCTGTAGGAGATCTCATCGCCGAGAGCGAACAGATCCAGCAGCTTCGCACGGTAATAGATCAACGGGACCAGCACAGCAACCCAAGGCAGCAGGGACCACACATGCACCCAGTCTCTTCCCCAGATGCTCCCTGCCAGCCAACGGGCTGCAAACGCATAGGTATCCGGATCGAGCCTCAGTGACAATAGCAGTGTCAAGGCGCTGAAGCCCGCTGCTACCGCGATACCAACGAGGATGAGTCGAATGGGGATGATGCCCTTATGCCGCTCATAGGCGAACAAGAAGATGATCACCGCACAGACCGCGCCGCCCATGAACGTGAATATCGGAATGAGCAAGGCTGCTGGGCCCTCCATCGTGCGAAAAAATGAAACAAATACAATTAATCCGAGAGCAGCCCCATTATTAATCCCAAGGATGCCAGGGTCAGCAAGTGCATTGCGTGTCGCACCCTGAAAGACCGAACCTGCGATCCCGAGCCCAATCCCGGCCAGCACGGTGACCAGAATACGTGGCATACGGTATTCAAACAAGATCATCTGCTCGGTTGGGGAGCCTCCTCCGAGCAGGGTTCTCCACACCTCCAGAGGCGATAATGCAATCGTTCCGGTGTTGAGGCCGATGAGAATAGCGCCTATCGCCGCAACACAGCAAATGGCACCAATGAGCAGCACCCTGCGTTTCTTGTGCTGAGCCAGCTGATATGGATTCATGCTCATAGCTCCCTCCTTTCTTTGCGGGAAAGATACAGGAAGAAGGGTACACCGACCATAGCTACCATGGCACCAATAGCGAACTCTCGGGGTGGGCTTACCATACGGGAAGCAAAGTCAGCCAGCACAAGCAGGATTCCGCCAAGCAAGGCTGAGAAAGGAATCAGCACACGGTAGTCCACGCCTATGAGCCTCCGGGCAATGTGTGGGACGACCAGCCCCACAAAGGCAATCGAGCCAGCTACAGATACTGAGGCTCCTGCTAGTATCACGGCAGCGGTCAATCCCAGTAGTCTGACGCGGTTCACATGTACACCCAGATTGACTGCTGATTCATCCCCAAGCGACATGAAGGTGACCGAGCGACCCATCAGAATGGACCACAGAATGGTCACTGCGACAATGGGGGTGAACCAGCGTAGCTGCTCCCAGGTTACGCCAGCCACTCCTCCTGCATACCAGAAGGCAAGATCCTGGCTGAGTTCAAAATAGATCGCCACCCCTGTACTTAATGCATGCAGAATCGCAGCCACCACGGAGCCTGCAATCGTCAGCCGCAGTGTCGTCATCCCTCCAGGCTGGGAGAAGCCCAGCAGTACAATGAACACGGTTGTCAGAGCCGCACCCGCGAAGGAGAACAGAATGAGTCCTCCATAGGATAAGCCGGGCAGGAAAGCAAAACATAAAGCGACCGCAAAAGCTGAACCGGCGTTGACTCCCAAAATACCGCTATCGGCTAATGGGTTACGGGTGACTCCCTGCATGAGAGCCCCTGCTACGGCAAAAGCCATGCCGCTGAATACAGCGCCCAGCACACGCGGCAACCTGAGCTCATGTATGATCTGATGGGCACTGATCGCTTCGTTGTAGTGAAACACCGCTGCCCATACCGTACTCAGATTTAATTCCTTCGCACCAAAGGAGATGGCCATGAACATCGTTATCAGCAATCCTGCCATGGCAGCCATGAACCACATGCAGGTCATCCATCGTTTGGTCTTTTTCATCATATTGGGGAGCTGCATGCCTCCTTTTCACGAATTGAACATGATAATCATTATCATATAAAATCATTATAATTGGAACGCTCTATTATTCCATGACAATTTTGTAGATTCGGATTTGGACTATTTTTAGATCAGCATACACCAATAGGGTCATTTCTATTATTCCCTCAGACTGGGAGACTGACACAGCAGCTGTGACGCTTCCTCCAGCTGTTGATTGATCACAAATGGAGCATACACGAGCCACTTGTCCCACTTCAGAAAATAGACTCGTCCATGCCTGACCGCCGGATGTCCGCGCCAGTAAGGATTGCTGTGCTGCCACTCCAATACTCGCTGCTTATCTTGTTCTGTCTCTATTGCGACGAATAGATAGTCAGCCTCATAGTGCCTAATGTCATCCGCAGTCATTGCAATCCAGTTGAAATGCGAACCAGCCGGGTGCTTGTCAAGCTGCTGCTGAATGCGAACAGGGGGCTGCATCTGTAAAGAGCGATAAAATACGTGACCGAAATTTCGCGCACCATACATTCGAAGCTCATGCTCACGGCAGACACAGATCGCAACGGTGCCAGAGCCTGCCCTTGAGCGCACTTTTTTGCGAAGCTGCTCTGCTCTGGCTTCATGATGCTCCATCCATATCTTCGCCTGCTGCTCCCGATCTACAAGACTCGCAATGCTCATCAAGTGGCTGTACACGTCCGCACTGGTCCATGGGATAGCAATGATGGGAGCAATATCGTTAATATGCTCCTTCGCTTTGTCCAGCACATTGTCCTTACACACGATCAGGTCCGGCTTCATAGCTAGAAAATCCTCTCGGCTGATATTCCATGGATCAGAGGCATGCTCCGGCAGGTTCAGACTCTGGGTAACCAGGGGCATATGACTGTGCATCTGGGCAGCCATCGGCTTCAGGCCAAGTGTAAACAGATGATCTGTGTAAGCCGATGATAACGAGACTAGATTCAAATGCTTCTTCTGCGGAAAAATACTGGGAGAGTACCCACTGGTCTCTTTAAATCGTCTGCTAAAATAAAACTCATCTCTGTAACCGACCTTCGCTGCAATATTTTGAACGGAATGATCCGTCTGCAGCAGCATCTCTTTGGCCTTATTCATTCGTAGCTGGGTTAAATAAGCCACTGGCGTCTTACCATAAGAACGCTTGAACACCTGAGAGTAATAGGACGGATGGAGCTGTGCCAGCTCTGCAAGCTTCTCGATGCGCACATCCTCGCGGTAATACTCATGCATGTAATCAACGGTTGCCCTGAGCCGCTGCTCCATATCCTTCCACTCACGCGACTCTGCCGCTCTTAGCAGCTCTTCCAGCAAATCATGCAAATGCTGCGGAACTATATACGGATTCAGGCTCTCGTAACCAGACTTGGCTGAACTCAGCACATGCAGTAGCCTTCTGAAGCGACTTCCTCCCATGGGAAGCTGTCCCTCCACAGGAAAGCTATGATCTCGATGATAGTGTTGTGTCTTTTCTGTGCTCTCCATTAATCTATAAATATCGAACGATATCCAGTACACCTCGATCTTGGCATTCACAGAACCAATGAGGTGTACGCCCGTATCGGGAGCATATAGATGCAAAGACTCGCGCTCCAGACTTCGTGTCATCCCGTGAACAGTTAGTTCGGCTTTCCCGCGAACATACAGCAACAGATGGTGCTTCAACGGTCGTCCATCAGCCCAGTCGGGAGCTCCCTTCGCCTGATCAATCTCCTCAATCTCCAACCTGGCTTTTTTCAAAAAGTTATTATTTTGTAGCGGTATCTGCATGTCGGTGCAGCCCCCTTACGAACCATCTCTCAGCCTATGTATAGAAGCCAACCGCCGTATCCGAAGAAAACACTACCCTAGGGTAGTGTTTATGGACGAATATGTGTAATTCTTCACCATAAGCTCAAAATGACGGTTGCCCACTGATAATCAATATCAATTATACGATCGCAACTTCAGGAAGTCTATAGGGATCAATGACTTTTGCTTATTGCGCTAATTCCTGCTTAATCAGGTCATAACCCTGCTGCTCCTTGTCTACTGCATTTTCCTTAAAATGATCTTCGAAATATTCCTTGGCAGGATACTTGGTGACCTCCCCACCGTTCTCTACCAGATAGTACAGAGTATACGCGAAATCACCCGCATTACTGGTGTTCAGCTCAATCTGCATGGGGGCATTAACTCGTGCCGTCTGCTTATATTCCGCCTCCATTTCCTTCAAATATCCCTCCATCGTTGTCTCTGCTCTAGCCTGATCTGCATCATTCTTGATCTCAGCAATAGCCTTCTTCATGCCTTGAATCAGCGGACTATCCTCTGGATGTCTGATCAAAGTCATGTCCACCTCTACGTCTGCATCAATGAATGTGGCTGAACCCTGCTTCTGTTCATTGCTGAATGCAACCGTGAAGTTCTCCAATTTGTTAATATCGCTATTGTATATAGACGAATACAAATCTTGAATATCCTTAAATATAGTCTTGGCCTGCTCAGCCGATAGACTGGTGGCGTTGTTGGTGATCTGCTCATTCAAGGCTTGCTGCACATTCAAGGCTTGCTGCCCATTTGACTCCTGTGGCTCATTCGCTTGTGGCTTGTCATTGCCTCCGTCCATACAGCCGCTTAGCAGGGCGCCAGCACATAATACGGCCATAAATACAGTGACATACCTCTTGGATTGCTTCACATAAATCTCCTCTTTCGGTGTCAATTTTGATGTCTGTGATATGCTGAGCAGAAAGCACAAAACCCTGAGACGTTTGTCTAGGGTTTCATGCTTTCCCACATTAACCACTTATATATTAGTTAGGCATGTAAAATTCCGCTTTTTCACCGGCATAGACAACATTCGTTTTTTTGACTTTTACGTTGGAATGCTCGGTATACTTGATCACACTACCGTCCCCGTAGGTCACCAGCGCCACATGGCTTGTATCGGTTCTGGACAGAATGCTTCCGGCATTAACCTTGTTTTGCTTGGTTTGCTTGTAAAAGTACCCCTTATCGACCATATACGGAACTACGCCGCCGTTATTGTAGTAGCCTGTCCGCATCCAGTTCTCCCCTGCATAAGAGCCTGCTTTGGGACTAGGATACCATTTGCCGGCCTTGTCCACGGGGAATCCGCCAGCCCGCAGTGCCTTGGATACAAAGTTAGCACAATCGCTTCCCATATTGTTCGCTTTGGAGAATTCCGGCTCATCCAGACCATGGTCGAGAGCGTAGTCCCTTGCTGCAATCCGATCATAGCTGACGGCCGCCTTCATCACCTGGCTAAGCTGATTCGTACTTGAAATCGCACTTTGGATGGACTGTCTTCCTAGCTCGCTAGCGGAGGATTCATCCAGCGTCTCTGCTGGCTTGACAGGTGTGAGAATCGCCTCCTCCTCCGTTATATCCGCACGATGAAACAGCTCATAGGAGCTATTTTCGTCGAATGAGGACAGGCTGTTCGTGTTAAGCTCGTTGCCACTATCCAGTTGGATTCTATAGAGGAAGGCTGAAGGTGAAGGCGTATTATAATAAGGCTCCACCTCTTGCAGGAAATTGTCTATTTCAAGTTGGGCAAGCTCCCTCTCGCTATCCTCTGTTACTTCAGCAAGGGCTGCTTCCATTCCTTGAACATAAGGGCTATCGGCTGGATGTCTCGTCAAGGTCATATCAGCGTCTACATTCAGATCTATGTAGATCATATGGTCTTCCACGACAGGTGCTTCGAATGTTGCAGAGAAATTATCAAGCTTGTACACGCTTCCATACTTAGCTTGCAGTTGCTCCTTAATATCCGCAAGGATTCTTTCCTGCTGCTCCAGAGTCAAGCTGCTACTGATCACCTCTGTTTGTTCAACTACCGGGGTTACTGCCCGGTCCAGAAGCTCGTTACTGCCTTGCGCCGAAGCGGCTGGGTGAAAAGCCACCAGCATGGTGGAAGCGACAGCGAGTGCTATCATTTGCTTTTTCACAATGAAGAACCTCCTCTTTAAGAATAGGGAATGCAAGATGGGACTGACGCTCTAAATGCTCTAATATGCCCGAACGGAAAGCTCGTAAGGCTCATATCCAGCACCCGTGTTCGAAACAACCCGTACAAGATAGGTCTGATCTTTGCTGGCAGGAGTAAAAGTGCTAAGGACCCTCCAATTATTCGAGGAAGAAGTCTGGCCCGTAGCTACTAACTTGTTACTGGCGTCGTAGATCTTAACAGTCATTCCTACCTTGTCCTCATCCAACAGCCAGTATCGGATCGTGCTTCCATGGCTTACCTCATAATCAAAGGTAGTTTCGGTCTCTCCTTCATAATCCAGATAAGAGCTCTCATCGAAATACTCCTTCTGAATCGTTATATCGCCGATCCCGGAAGTACTTCTCAGTTCCTGCATCGAGAGCGGGCTATTGGCCTCAGAGGCAAAGCCAGCAGTTGGAACCAGCAACAGTGTGGTTACAGCACTCAACAAGATCAAACATTTCTTGTTCATTCCTAACACCCTCCAATAGTAAAATTTTAAAATAATTACAATAATATGAATTATACTTCTCATAAATATAAGACGTAGAAGACCCCGATTTACAACACCTTGGATAACAAATATGTAAAAATATTCATCCGTTATTACTAGATTTCTTGCTTGCTGAGGTTACAGGGTGCTGTATACTCGTCCTCTCCCTCTCACAACACACCTTATATAGCAGTCTCCTTCGAGCTCGGGTTAAATAGGTCTGGATATTGCGAGATGGTATATTCATGAGCTGCGCCATCTCTTGATCCTTGAGCTCTAATTGATATTTGTACGCTAGCAATTGCTGATCTCTTGCCGACAGTTCTTCCAGGGCCCTACCAAGCTCTTCATAGCTTTCCTTATCTACACAGCTTTCCTCCGGTGTGGCTTCAGAAGCAGCCAATTGCTCAGCCATATTCTCCATTCCTGCGATATTCCGCTGCTTGTCACGGATATGTCTGCGAATGAAGTCTACACATACGCTCTTGATCGTATGAGAGATATAGGATGTTCTTCTAGAGACATCAAGTGAACGCAGAATAGAGGCCTTGGGCAACAATTTCATAAATCCATCATGGATAAGATCTTCAACGATATACACATCCTTCACAAAAGATTGTGCCTTTTTTCTCATAAAAGGATAGTATTGCTGATACAATTCCGTCATAAAAAGCTGATCCTCCATACGAGCTCTAGCAAAAATGGATAGAACAATCATGTTACCCCTCCATTTTAGAAGATTTGGTTTCTTCTCAGTGGATTTTATGGAATATTATGTTTCTATTTATACCATAATGGAAAAATGTTTTAATTTCAATCCATATGTAAATATTTATAAAAATACCAAAAGAGCCGTAATCTCTTACAGCCCTTCTGTGGTATCCCCATATGGTATATTACTGGTATTTTCCAAATGTATAGCTACCCCCTAGCTACTTCGCATCTACCATAGGCCGCAGCTGCAGATCTGAGGTGAAGAACAGCTTGTATATCAATACGCTGAGTAGAATGCTGGTTACAGCAGCAGCGCAGGTGAAGGAGAATACAATCAGAATCTGATACCGTACGGCAATCACTGGATCGGCTCCAGCAATGATCATCCCTGTCATCATCCCGGGAAGCTGGACTAATCCCACGGTCTTCATCCCGTCAATTGTCGGAATCATGCTGAATTTTACAGCACGTTTTCGGACCCCCTGCAGGGCTTGCTGAGCCGTTGCTCCTAGTGACAGTAACGTCTCAATCTCTCCCTTGCTCTGCTGAATCTGGCTCTTGAGATGGTTAATGAACAGGCCCGAGACAATCATCGAGCTACCGATGGTCATGCCGCTAATTGGAATGATGTACTGGGGCGTCGGGTCGATAATACCAAGTCCTAATAGAATACTCATCATAAGCACCTCGCTCACCGTTATGGCCAGTGCGATCCGCCAGACGATACCGTGCAAGCCCTTGCCCCGCTTGGCAGCATTCCAGGAGGCAACGCAGATCATGAAGATGACAATAAGCACGACATACGCAAGATGGTCGGTCTGGAAAATAAACTGCAGCACGTAGCCGACTGCCAGCAGTTGTATCGCTGAGCGCAATGTACCCACCGCAATGTCCTTCTCCAGGCCAAGCCGCTGCCACACAGAGACTAGCATGGTGCCCACAATGAACAGCAGCGTGAAGCTGAGGGATAGTAGACTCATGAGATGCCCTCGCTGTCTGCGAACTCCAGAACTTTCCGCGCCAATGCTTCAGGGGGATGATGAACCAGTTCGTGGCTAGGCTGCTCCATTAGCATTCCCTGATTCAGAAACCATGCGGTACTACTAATTCGTCCAGCCTGCTCCAGATCATGTGTAACCCACATGTAAGAGGTACCTTCCGTGGTATACCAATACTGCAGAAGCTCTTCAATCTTTTGCGTGCTGCTTACGTCGAGTGAGGCTGTAATCTCATCCAATAACAGGATTTCCGGACGCAACAAGAGCGAACGAATCAAGGAAATACGCTGCTTCTCTCCTCCAGAGCAATCGTCGGCACGCTTGTCGAGGTCCATTTCCTCCAGACCACAACGGTCCAACAGCTGACGCACAAGCTTAACTTCGTACGTCGTTCCGTGCAATCGGCTGACCGTCTTGAGATTGTCCTCTACACTGCCTGGCAGCATAATAGCCTGTTGGGCCACATAACACACTTTCTGGCGCCACTGCCGTGTGTGCATACTGGTGCAGGAGTGGCCTTTCAGCAATAGCTCTCCTCCATCAGCAGGCTCCAGCAGAGCCAGCATCCTTAGCAGTGTACTCTTGCCCTGACCGGATGCTCCCACCAGGGCAATTTGATCTGGCTGAGTGATCGCAGTCGACAGATCTGAGACGATATAGCGATCAGCTACCTCCTCTCCTCCCTTTTTCCAATGTCGCTTGCGTAGATGACGTATTTCAAATAAAGGGTGCAATGCCTTTCCTCCCTTGATGCGTAAGTTGTTGTGTAGGTATTATACAAAGGACCTTCGATACATACCAGAGACCTTCTATACATACCAAAGAAGATTCTATACTTTCCTAAGTAAAGGCATGGCCCATTGGCGCGTATAATTGGTGTTGAGAAGGGAGGTGTGTCCTGTTTCGCAAAATATTGTAAGCGCTTAATTTGGTTTATTTTAAAATTATTGTGAGGAGTGTGTGCGTATGAGATCAAGACTGAGGCAAGCATTCTCGCTGGTTCTGGCCATGGCTGTACTGCTTCCGACAGGCTTATGGACTCCCGCTGCTGAGGCGGCAGACCCTCCTGCTGTAGAGACGGTATACCATGAATCGTTTACTCAAGGCAAAGGCATGGCTGTACAATCCGGAGGAGCCCACCTGACTCCTGTCACCGGAAAGGTCTTTAGCGGTAACGACGACGGAGCAGCTTTATACGTGAGCAACCGTCAGAACAACTGGGATGCAGCGGACTTTCGCTTCAGCGACATGGGACTGGTGAATGGACGTACGTATACCGTCACAGTATCTGTCTATGTAGACCCTACAGTAGCTGTGCCTTCCGGTGCTCAAGCCTACCTCCAGACGGTCAGCAGCTATGCTTTGCTGGCTAACGCCAATTATGAAGCTGGCAAAGCCATTACGCTCACGAAGGAATTCACCGTGGACACCACCAAGGATACGACACTACGAGTCCAGTCCAACAGTAACGGCGCTTCTGTCCCCTTTTACATTGGAGATATTCTGGTCACACAGCAGGGTAATACCGGGGGCGAAAATCCACCACGACCACCTGCTCAGCCGTTCACACCTATTACCTTTGAAAATCAGACAGCCAGTGGATTCACTGGGCGGTCCGGCTCAGAGACACTAACGGTTACAAATGAAGCAAACCATACTTCTGGCGGTGGCTACGCACTGAAGGTCGAGGGTCGCAGCAGCACTTGGCATGGCCCTACCTTGCGGATCGAGCCTTATGTTGACCAGGGACACGAGTATACGATATCCGCATGGGTCAAGCTCATAGCTCCAGCCAGCGCGCAGCTTCAGCTTTCCTCCCAGATCGGTCAAGGCAGCAGCGCCAACTATGTCACGCTTGCGCCCAAGACGATTAGTACGAGTGACGGCTGGGTGCTGTTCGAAGGCTCCTACCGTTATAACAATGTCAGCAGTGAGTATTTGACAATATACATCGAGAGCGCGAGTAACAGCACGGCCTCCTTCTATATGGATGATATTAACCTCCGCAGGACAGGTTCCGGTCCGATTGTCATTGAAGACGACCTTACGCCCATCAAGGCAGCCTACCAGAATGAATTTCTGATTGGCAACGCTATTACTGCCGAGGATCTGAGTGGTGTCCGTCTGCAATTGCTGAAGCTGCATCATAATACGGCTACTGCAGGCAATGCCATGAAGCCAGATGCCTTGCAGCCCACCAAAGGGCAATTCACCTTCACAGCCGCTGATACTATGGTGAACAAGGTACTGGACGAGGGTATGCAAATGCATGGCCATGTGCTGGTATGGCATCAGCAATCCCCGGAATGGATGAATACAAGACCGGATGCCCAGAACAACGCCATTCCATTGGGCCGCGAGGAAGCGCTAACCAATATGCGGACCCATATTCGCACGGTCATGGAGCACTTCGGTGATCGGGTCATCTCCTGGGATGTCGTGAACGAGGCTATGAGTGATAATCCTCCGAATCCGACCAATTGGGAAGCCTCCCTCCGCCAGTCCCCCTGGTATCAGTCGATAGGCCCGGATTATGTCGAGCAAGCCTTCCTGGCAGCCCGTGAGGTGCTGGATGATCATCCAGAGTGGGATATCAAGCTGTATTACAATGACTACAATGAAGATAACCAGAATAAGGCCCAAGCCATTGCCGGGATGGTTGAAGAGATCAACGACCGCTATGCACTTGCACATCCGGGTAAGCTGTTAATTGACGGAATCGGCATGCAAGGTCATTACAATGTCAACACGAACCCGGAGAATGTAAGATTATCGCTGGAGCGGTTCATTAATCTCGGTGTGGAGGTTAGCATCACGGAGCTGGATATTCAAGCTGGCAGCGACTATCAGCTTCCAGACAGACTTGCCAATGCCCAAGGGTTTCTTTACGCTCAGCTATTCAAGCTCTTCAAGGAGCATGCCGATGCCATCAAGCGCGTCACGATCTGGGGACTGGATGACGGCTCCAGCTGGCGCTCTTCCTCCAATCCGCTGCTATTCGATAAGAACCTGCAGGCCAAGCCTGCATACTACGGGGTCATTGACCCAGATAGCTTCATTGCCGAGCATGCCCCCGAGCCCATTCCTGCGCTTCAAGCTAACGTCGTCTACGGCACACCTGTAATTGACGGGACCGCAGACGCAGTCTGGAGCTCAGCACCATCTATTCCCGTCAACCGCTACCAGACCGCATGGCAGGGAGCTACCGGAGTAGCGAAGGCACTCTGGGATGAGGATTACCTGTACGTGCTCATTCAGGTCAGCGACGCCCAGCTTGACAAGAGCAGCGCCAATGTCTGGGAGCAGGATTCCATTGAAATATTCCTGGATGAGCGAAATGACAAGACGACCTTCTATCAAGAGGACGATGGGCAATATCGTGTGAACTATAACAATGAGGCTTCCTTCAATCCGACCAGCATCGCGAATGGCTTCGTATCCGCTACCCAGGTATCAGGAACGAATTACACGGTGGAGGCCAAGATTCCGCTTCGGTCGATCACGCCGGTGAATGGCACGAAGCTCGGTTTTGACGTGCAGATCAATGACGCCAAGGACGGAGCCCGTCAGAGTGTGGCAACTTGGAATGATACAACTGGTAATGCATACATGGACCCATCGGTGTTCGGTGTACTCACCCTGACCGGATACCCTGCTGATTAATCCACACTGCCATTCATAGCTCGCGGAAAAAGAGCTTCATATTGCATAACAAATCGCAGCAAGCTGGCATCGGTATTCCATCGGCGCCGGCTTGCTGCGATTTTCATTTGCCACTTGCGATTTTATTTGCCACTATAGTGAATTAACTAACGGACATAACTGAGAATCAGCCCTTAACCGATCCTGCCAGTCCGGAAACAAAATATCTCTGGAATAGCAGGTAGACACACAAGGTAGGAATTATGGAGATCAGCACCCCCGCGTTCAGCAGCGTATAGTCGGTTGAGTGCTCACCCTTAAAGGCAAGCAGCCCGGTTGTAATCGTCTTCATCGTATCCTTGGTGATGAAAATCTGCGCAAGCAAAAACTCATTCCAGGTCGCCATAAAGTCAAAGATGACAAGCGTGGCGATGGCCGGCATGGACAACGGTAAAATGATCCGTAAGAATTTCCCCATATCCCCGCATCCGTCGATTAAGGCAGATTCATCGATTTCCTTCGGAATGGTACGGAAGAAGCCGCGCAAAATCAGAATGCCAAACGGAATCCCGAATCCGACATAAACGAGAAAGATCCCGGGATACGTGCTAACAAGATGCGTTTTGTTCAGAAATATATTCAAGGGTACAAGTGTGGCCTGCATCGGGATCATCATGCCGATCAGGAAAAAGGCAAACAACGAATTACTCCATTTAAAATTCAGCCTGGTCAGGGCAAACGCCGCGAGCGCTTCGATCAGTATGCCCAAGGGAACCTTGACGAGACAGATGAAAAGCGTATTTTTCATATACATGCTCATTTTGCCCTGGTCCCACGCCTTCAGAAAGTTATCCCACTGAAATTGTTCAGGGAGCGCGTAGAAGGGGCTGGTCATCAGATCCGCTCTCGATTTCAGCGCAGTGAAGGCGATGAACAGGACCGGGATTAAGAACATGGCCGCCAAAACAATCAGGAATACGTACCGTAGTACGGTCACTGCCGGATGGACTCTCAGTTCCTCCATGCTGCACCACTCACTTTCCGCACATTATACATAAGATTTCTTCGTCGTGTAGTACACATAGGGAATGATGATGGTCATGGAAATCAATACAAGAATGAAGGCGATGGCCGAGCCCATTCCGATATTCGCAAACTTGAACGTCTGGGCGTACATCCATGACGAGAGCACCTGAGTGCTTTCGGCGGGCCCGCCGCCGGTCATGCCGTAAATAATGTCATACACTTTCATGGAAGCAATCAGCGTCGTGGCTATCACAATCACAAATGTTTCGCGCAACAGCGGCAGCGTGATATAGAAAAAAGACTGATAAGGTCTTGCTCCGTCGATTAAAGCCGCCTCATACGGATCCTGCGGAATGCTCTGCAGTCCTGCCAGGAAAAGAACCATAGGCTGTCCGATGCCCTGCCACATGGCCGCTACAAATACTGCGTACAGCGCTATATCCGGCTCTGCCAGCCAGGCGTGTTGCCAGCTCTCTAATCCCAGTAAAGCGAGCATTTTATTGACAAATCCCTGCGTCGGATTGTAGATCCAGGTCCAGCCAGTTGCCACAACAATCCCCGACAATACATATGGAAAGTAGAATACGCCGCGGAAAAAGATCCGCCCCTTCAGCTTCTTGTTCAGCAGCAGCGCCAGTCCCAGGCCAGCCCCCATAATCAAGGTCAGAGAACCGATCATCCAGAACAGATTGTTTTTCAGCGCTCTCATGAACACGGTATCCTGTGTGAACAGTTCGACATAGTTGTCTAAGCCTACAAACTCCTTATGGGGTGCAACTCCATTCCAACTGAAAAAACTGAGAAAAAAGGTGTATACCGCCGGCACAAAGATAACAGTTAAGTAAATGATTAAAGCAGGCAGCAGGAACAGCCACGGCTTAAGCATTCTTGTTGTCATGCCATTCTCCCCTTTCTACACCAATCGCGGCAGCAGGAAGCTCCTGCTGCCGCCTTGCCCGATTCAATCCAGGCGGTAAGATCCTGATCATCATTTCTGTTTGCTTTTGTACGCAGACACGGCGTTCTCCATGTTTTCGGCAGCCTGCTGTGGTGTCCACTCGTCTAGAGCCACTTTATCCTGTGCTTCGAACAGCTTCTGCACCACCTCCTGCGGAAGAGCCTGGTCAGTAATCAGGAAACCACCATCCTCAGCGCTGTCCAGCAGCGGCTGAAGATGCGGTGTCTCTTCCGAGACCGTGAAGCCCAGCGTGGCCGGAGAACCGTAATCATTGATATATTTATTGACCGTCTCAACACTCGTTAAATACTCCCCAAGCTTGATGGCCGCTTCTTGCTTCGCAGCGTCGGATGCGCCGTTGATCTGCAGCATTTCCGCGAACACGGATGCGCGTGCCGGCGTTTGTTCTGTCGGAAATTTGAAGACATCAAATTGTGCCGGATCAAAGCCATTTTCACTAATGGTACCGTCAAACCAGGTGCCCTCGTTAATAATTGCCGCCGATTGCTGGTAAAACAACATTTCGGCTTCACTTGGGTCCAATGAGGAATAACCCATCGGGAAGTAGCCCTTGTCCGTATATTCTTTAATCTTTTCAAATGTCTTAACGACCGCCGGATCGTTCCATGACGCTTCCAGACGGTTCAGCTTGTCATGCAGCTCCGGACCGCCAAAATGTTCGAGCAATTGCTCGGTCAGCCGCATCGTATGCCATCCGCCCTTGCTGCCGAAAGCCAGAGGGGTCATCCCGCTATCCTTTAGCGTTTGCAGTTGCGACTCGAATTCGGCAAATGTTGCAGGCGCTTTCAAGTTTAGCTTTTGATAGCTTTCCTTCGAGTACCACATGCCCAGTACATTCAAATGCAGCGGAAAACCGGAAACTTTCCCGTCATAAGTAGACATATCAATAGCGGTCTGATTGAATTTTTCGGACCATTTATTATCCTTCGCCACCTGAGTCAAATCCATCGTCATGCCATTTTCCGGGTAAAAAGAACCCAACGTGCCGCCCCAGGTAAACCACATATCCGGCAGTGTCTTTGAGCTTGCCGCTACCTTGAGGGTTTCTTTAAACGGGTCCACCTCATACTGGGTAAGCTCCACGTCAATATCCGGGTTAGCGCTTTCAAAATCTTCAACCGCGGACTTCAGCCATGACCAGCCCGTATTCAGTGTCCACAAAGATATACTGACCTTGGGGCTGCCAGAGGATGAGCCCTCTTGGCTTTGTTGAGCTGCATCCGAAGAACTTGAAGAACATCCCACCACACTTGTAACTACAAGCAGAACACTAGCCAGCAACGCAACCCATTTTTTCATCATGTATGTCCCCCTATGCTTTATCGTTGATAGCTTGAATACGAAGTGCTTGGTAAGGCTTGCCAGGCAATTCCACACGGCATGTTCCTTCATATGTCCCTGGCAACGGAGTAATCGTCATGTTCCATGTATCGATCAGGTCAATGGTACAAGCGACACCCTCCGCTAGCGGCAGAATGCGAAATCCCGGACGGCTTGACCCAAAATACACGAGGTAATATTCGCCGTCCACCCCACCCGCCGCAGTATCCCATTGAAAGTCGGCGCTCAAGCGCCCGAGCTGTGGTCCAGCTTCAATAATACGGCGGAGAAACTGGATTCTGGACGGGCTTTCTCCATGCAGTGTTCCTCCGTGCGACCACCAGATGATATTGTCTTCGTGCAGAAAGGTCTCCCCGTGCGTAACATAACCGCCGTTCAGCATACCTTCCCAGAAGCATTCCACCATCCGTTCCGCCGTGATGTTGCCCCAGCCGTGATTCAGATTTCCTTCATAGCGGCATTCGTCCACGACAATGGGCTTCCGGTAGGTCTCCTGCCATTCCTTTAC
The DNA here is from genome assembly GCF_000377505.1 of Paenibacillus massiliensis 2301065 = DSM 16942. Taxonomy (GTDB): domain Bacteria; phylum Bacillota; class Bacilli; order Paenibacillales; family Paenibacillaceae; genus Paenibacillus; species Paenibacillus massiliensis. The sequence continues at coordinate 323,983 of NZ_KB898189.1, forward strand.
AAAATGAAGATCATGGTGCTGGATGCTCGCATGTGTAACCCAAGGCTTGCCATGATCATACCAATGCAGGTTGCTGCGGTAATGGATGCCCGGATGATGCCAGTTGTGAATGGACCGGAGGTGACTGTAAGCATCTCGCTCCTGAATGATTCTGAAGAACCGATCCCAATCCCGTATCGTTTTCGCTTTCATCAGGTCGAACTCGTTGGCCAGCGACCACCAGATGTTGCGAAATGCCGAGAGGCGGGCGACGGCATAGCGCAGATAAAAATCGTCAGTCTCGGGGCTCATCTCCGCAAATCCCCACCGATCATAAGGATGAAAAAGGATGAGGTCGACCTCGATGCCAAGCCGCTGCAGATCCTCAATCCGGCGTTCAAGGTGCCGCCAATATGCGGAATTGAAGGCTGTGAAATCCCAGCCATCTTCCAGAGACCCTGCAAACGGGTACAATGCCGGTTCGTTCAAATTGTAATCATAGTGCTTCGGAAAAACGCACATTCGCATTTTATTAAAAGCGCCCGCTTCAGCCAGACTGCGAAGGGTGAGGTCCTGTAGCTCTTCGCTTTGGTGATTCCATACATAACTTGTGGTTCCGAAGGGAAAGAAGGGTGTGCTGTCGGCATAGGCAAAATGTACCTCGCGATCCACTCCAACGGGTCCGTGATTTCCGGCTGAAGGTTCAACACATTTGAACGTGCCCTGAACAAGATTCAATTCAGACACATTGCTAACCGTCTCATAAGACCATGTTCCTACAGCATCCGGCATGAAACGCACACGGTAAGAGCCTTCCCCGTCATAGAAACCGTCCACCTCAACGGTGCGGTGTCCCTGGCTGAAGCGTGCTCCGATCGCCACATCCGTAAAGGGATTACCGTCCTTCGGTCCGGGAAGTAGCAGATCAAATCTCCCCCAACGTTCAATTTCCGGCGTGTTCGCTAATTCCTGCATTACCTGATTCGCCCCTTTCTCTTCTGGTCATTCAACCTCTTGCACCATTCATTTTAATGATTAACTTCTGGTGGTAGTAGCGGGCGAATCGGCTTTTTCATATGTGATTTTGACGTGTACGCAGATGCTGCGGATGCTTCCGGTCCCGACAATAGATGATTTTTGCGAAATCATACGTTTTTTTAACTTGCATCGGTATGCTTGCCGGCTCCGGATCATTGATTGCGGTACTCAAGAGGGGTGAGTCCGATACGGTCCTTGAACAGCTTGCTGAAATAATGAGGGTTGCTGTACCCGAGATCGGACGCAATCTCATACACCTTGCGGCTGGTCTCGCGCAGCATTTTTTGAGCGATCTCCATTTTGTTGCGTATGATGTAATCACTGAAATTCTCACCAATTTCCTTAAGAAAAATCCTGCTCAAGTAGCCCGGACTAACATGGATGGATTCACCGACCTTGGCCAGGGTAACATCCTCCAGAAGATGCCGGTCCACATATTCTTTAGCCCTGCGCACAATAAAGCTGTCGCTCTGTTCATTGCGGGGAAAATGCAAAAGCGCAGACATATAGGCGTCGGGCAAGCCGGAAATATCCCTGCATGCAGAAGATGCACAAGCAAAGATCAGAGGGACGTTCAACAGCTCAAGCACCTTCTGCCGCAAACCGTTCAGATAGCTTTGCATATCACCATTCCCGGTATGGGAACGGACAGGAACAATCCAGATCATTTCACGGAAGTTCCTGTGAAATACCAGACCTCCCCAGTCCTTTACCGTCAGCTTGCCAACGAGATGCAAAATGGAAAGAAATCGCAGTTGCTCCGCATCTTCCTCTTCCTGAACCGCATCGCATCTTTTACGGATAATCGCCAGTTCATAACCCTCCTTGAAGGATTCGTCCGCCAGCTCGGGCAGGAGCTGCAATGGCTTCGCCGGAAATGTAAAAGGATCCAGCAACGATAGAAAAAGCTCGTTTTTTTCTTCTTCTGTGCGCCGCGGCGGCTCATTAGGGGTCAATGTAAAACGAGAAATGACCTTTTGAATCGTGTCCGCGATTTCAGCTTCATCCATAGTAGGTTTATGCAGATAATCGGCTGCTCCCAGCCGAAGGGCCTCCCTTACGTAGGAAAAAGTATCGTAGCTGCTTAAGAAAATAACTTGGATCTCCGGTTGTCTGTGCCTGATTTTTTGCGCCAGTTCAATCCCGTCCATACCGGGCATCCGGATATCGGTCATGACCAAGTGAATGCTTTCTTCTTCCAAAATCCGCAGCGCTTCTTCACCGTCGGCGGCCTCGGCCCTCCAGCATATTCCAAATTTTTCCCAATCAAGCATATAACGCAGTCCCATTCTGACAATGGATTCATCATCAACGACCAACAGATTCCACATCTCTGTCTCCCCCTGTCTCTGATCCTGCTGCTTTCAGTGGTATTTTAACAATAGCCCGGGTCAAATCCCCGCTCCGCTCTACCAACAATCCATAGGGTTCGCCAAACCTAAGAAGGATCCGTTCGTGTACATTGCACAGACCGATATGAACAGAGCTCCCTTCTCCATCGCTGCCCCCTTTTTTTTCCTCATCTCCGTCCTCTTCCCGTAGCAGAATCTCTTTGCCGGAAAAGCCTCTGCCGTCATCTGCAATTTCAATGAACAGCGCTCCGCTCTCCGCATCCGGTCTTGCCGCAATGGAAATGCGCAGGATTCTATCCAGCCCTTTAGCTCCGTGAAAGATCGAGTTTTCCAGCAGCGGCTGTAGCAGCATGGGTGGAATGGGCACGTGCAAACACTCGTGCGGAATATCCCACTGTATCGAAAAAACGCCGGTGTATCTTAAATCCATCAAAGCGGCATAATCCTGCAGCAGTCGAATCTCCTCATCCAGCGTAACGAGCTCGCTGTCCAGCTTCATATTCACCTGCAGCAGCTTAGCCAGCGCTTGCAGCAATTTGGCAATATGGGACGATTGCTGCAGTATGGCCAGCATGCGGATGGAATTCAGCGTATTATACAGAAAATGCGGCTGTATGCGTGCCCGCAATGCGTAGAGTTCGGCATTGCGCTTCTGGCGCTCCTTCTCTTCAATGGAATGCACCAGCTTGTCGAGACGGCTGACCATCATGTGATAGCTGTTTTCCAGCCGCCTCATTTCGTTATCCTCCCCTACAGGTGCAGGGGCTTTGAAATTTCCCTGCTCAACCTCGCGCATAGAGCGAATCAAGCGGTTGATTGGCCTCGACAGCCTTCTCGCAAGCAGCCAGGAAATGGCCGCTGAACAAATCACCGCTGCCACCGCTACAAGGAACGTAAAATAGCTGATAGAACGGTTGCCAGCCAGCAGCTCTTCACGATTAACTCCCAGATACACCTTCCACCCCAAGTAACCGCTTTCAAGAAAAACGCCGCTGTATTCCTCCTGACCATGATCCCCGGACCCTGCGGCCTCCCAGCTGCCCCGCTGCCTATTGGTACCGATGGACAGCTGTCTGGACGCAAGGACAGGATCGGATGCATAAATAACATTTCGGTTCTGATCCAGGACGGTCACCTTCACGGTCGGGAGCTCCAGCGTCTCCACAAATTTGGGAATAAAATCGGGACTGATGAAGATAGCCATCACAGCCAGCGGTTGATATTCCTCGTCCATCAGCAGGCGAGAGCCGATCAGGGCAGAGAATGACCCTTCTTTAAACTGGTCGATCTCCCGCACCCCGCTAATGACAAAACCGCCCCGCTGCGCAAGCGTCTGTTGATACCAATCTTGATCTGTAACCTTTTCTTTGAGATTAATGACCGTATTTCCGCTCAAGCGATAGCCGTTGACGGTCCCGTTCATACCGTAGATCATCAGTCCCTTAATCGATGAGTTTATGGAAGGATAGGCGCCCATGAGCCGGGCCATCGTTCTCTGCGCCTTGATTTCCGCTGTTCCCCACTGCTCCTTGGCCAAATAAGGCTGGTTTAAAAAGCTGAAAATGTCCGGCAAATAATACGGAATCATTGTAAACCGGTCAAAGTCCCTGATCTGGCGTTCAATAGATGTATTCAACTGAGCCAGAATCACATTCAGATCCTGCTCGTTCCGGGCCTGCAGCATCATAGAGGATTTACGGTAGGCCATCGTCCCGATCAACAGCGCCGGAATACTGCTCAGGAGTATGAACACAACAAATAGTTTGGTTTGAAACCGGATATTGGACAATTTCTGCATGTTCTCACCTCTTGATGTCTAAGATCTTGAACGCACCGCTTCGTAATACTTGCCAAGCAAGATGACTATATATTCCATTTAAGTAAAAAAAGTATCTATTCCTGCAAAACTACGAACAGTTAAGAGCAGTTTATACTGTCTATCGCCGAGTTGCAATGTTTAGAAATATTTTTTAGTATTTTTCAGCTCACAACACTAAAAAACGTACTATATTCATTTATTATCGTACCTATACAGAAGCTTTTATCATACAAGAATTCATGCTTACCACCTTCTTACACCTCTTATTTTTGTATTAATTGACCTATTTTCGGAAAATTAGTTAGATTAAAATCCCTGTCAACGGATAAATGAAGTTTACATCGTACTTATCTTTAATGAAAATTTATATTTATAATTTAGTTTATTTTAGTTTTATTCGCGCTTTTATCAACTAGACCAATTATTTACAGCACTTTATATTGATAATAAGATGGCGTCGTAAATGAATTTTAATTATTTTAATTTAGTTAATTAAAGTAACCCCCTTCCGCGCCGTACGCTCCGTGGGCACAGTCAGGCATCCAGCGACACAATTCAATGCACAGCTTATCTGGTCTCGATTCAAAGCGTCGACGCGTTTTTCTGTAAGTGACCATTACAGATAAGGGGGAACATGCTTGAATATCAGGATGAACGGGATTCACAAATCCTTTGGAACAAATCACGTGCTGGAAAATCTCTTTCTCGGAAAAGAACTCACAACAAGCTGGGGATTCTTGAACAATCGCATTATGAAAGCGCTATCAAATGGACAGATGCAGAAGCTGTCTCTTTCTCTTCCGCCATGACCAACCTGCGGGAGCCTGCTCTGTCGGCCAGCAGCAAATGATTGAAATCGCCAAAGCGCTTATGATAGAGGCAAAGGCGATCATTATGGACGAACCGACTTCCCCCCTGACCGACCGTTTTCCGCAGCGGCACACAGTTCCCGGTGAAATTGTGTCTGAGGTCAAGGGCGGTAAATTATCCGCCGGAGGAGGATAGTCAGTAGCTTTATAAAGAGCCGTACTCTTTTTGTTAAAAATCGATGTGAAGATGTCCCACTTCCGAAATGAGACCAGCGAACACGTTCCAGCCGCAAAGGCCCGAATGCCGAGTGATTCTGGACCGGGATAAATCCGACCTGTCAAAATTTTGATTATTGCTGTAAAAAAAACTGGCCGTGCAAGAGCCTCCTGATATGCTCCCATCATAGTAAACAGTAGAAAAAATCAAACTTCTAATTCAACTTCTACTTGATGGTTTTTTGTAATGTCCAAGAAAGCCCGATTTCGTACTAATTAAAGATTCAGGCTAGGGTCTGCACAAAAAAATGATCTTCATAAGAATGGCCACCGTCTTCATCGTAATCTAAGCAAAAAATGCACCTCCAGGAACCATATCGGATTATCTGAATCGTAACCCTGATATCCGTTCCAAGAGATGCATATACATCAGCATTTTTGCATCATTCGATTAGTCAAGCGATCTAATATAATACATTTCGTCTATGAGTTCGGCGTGCTGCTCTTACCAGGAATTACGCTGATTATGAATCGAATCGGCCTGTCTCTCAATGTCAGTCATCATTTCCTTAATACGATCCAAAGCTTGTTGAATCTGCTTCTGATGCGCATCCAGACGGTGTGCCATCGAGCGAATTTGTTCTTGCGTCGGCGGATTCGGGGCATGGGATAGCTCGATCAATTCCTTCTCGATCGCATCAATACCCGATACGCCGGTACCCAGCATTTCAATACCGAATTTGGCCTTATCAGCAATATGATCAATTCTCACAGCGGTTTCTTTGGCTTGCTTATTGCCCCAGCCATTCGATCCTGCAGACATGTAATTCGGCTGACCAACAGGCGGTGTATAATCGCTCATCAGGAACAGTCCTCCCTACTTCTGATACTTATCTGTAATTTCATCGATCTTGTCTGTCAGCTTATCGATCTCATCTGTCAGATCATCGATTTCATTGGTTAACTTGTCTACGTCCTTAATGTTCTTCTGCACTTCATCAATGTTGGCACCAGCGCCGGTTGCCTTGGAAATCACTTCCTGGGCAATCGATGTGACGAGAACCTGCACATGATCAGGCGCATTTTGGCCGACCTGAGCCACCAGTCTGTCCATTAGAGGACGAATTTGAGATAATGTTGCAGCCGCATTGGACAATTCACGACCACAGGAGTTTAACTCAGAGTCAATTTTATCGGATACGCGGTCAATTCTTGATTGTGTAATCTGGTCGATTTCTCTGATTACCTTGTCGATTTCATTGGCCATTTCACGAACTGCGCCTTTTCCCACAAACATGCGTGATCTCCCCCAGTGTGTTTTACAAATTCTTCATCCATTTGATTATATGTCAAACTCTGTCGCTCTTCAATAAATTGGATAAGGAAATTCGCTCATTTTCGGCATAAGTCTACACCTTCTTCCCCCGTGCCTACACATCCATGAAATATCACAGCACAACGAGTGATTCTGGAGACTCGCAAGTCCTTCTTCTTACTTCCGAGACAAGAAAAAAAAGAGCTGCTCTCAGCTCTTCTCAGCTTACAAGTCTTTCAGGCGCTACGTACTCAATTTCAGACGCGAGGAGCATACATACGCATTCCAGATCCCCCCAATGAACAATCCGACCGATACGCCGCTGAACAGACAATAGAGAACGGTGAACACCAGATTACCATAGAGCGAAGAATCAAGAATCACACTGACATTTAGCGCATACTTCACTACAAAATTCATTAGAATAACGATCAGCGGTAGATAAGTGCCCGAGCGATAGAAGCGCTGCTCCTTTTGGTAGATCGTTCTGTATTTCGCATATAGAGCATTCCCGACGAGCGTACCTAGAGCTGCAAAAAACAAATAGCCCACCAGCGCTACTCCCAAATGCTCAAAGCGAGTAAAGATCGTCTCCAATCCCCATAGCATGAATATCACAGGTACGATTACCATCTTCGGAATGCTCAGCACTCCGTCCTTGGCCGATCGAAGTCCTCGAACAGTAAGAAAAGCCAGCAAAAACCAAATATACAGCGGCGTCTGTCGAATAACCTCTACAATGAACATCAGATGTCCCTTCCTCCCACATGATCTTATGTGGCCCAAGCGTACACTAACCATGCAGAAGGGACAATAGACTCTGACGCAAGCGGCTTAATCGCCTGCCTAAGCGGTCTTTTTTAACACATGAATTGCACCTCTACGGCGTATCCTTTCTTCTGAGCTGCTCCAATAGCCTGTTCATTTCTCTAACCTCGGTCTTGTCATGCCGATAGCTGATGAAGCGGACACACACGTATGTAATAAGCACCAAGCCTGCATTGCCAAATATACCGCCCACGGACATTCCCCACTGGAACAAGAAGTTAAAGGCCACGACCATCAGCCACACGACCAGCATATACAGCAATTGCTTAGCAACGGTGGCTTCCGCCAAGAACTCTCTAAATAATAAAAATCTCACCAGAGATGCCCCAACAGAGCAAATGAGCAGCCCGAGCAGCATCTCATTATTCACTTGATGACCAGTTACCAACTGAAGCACTACACACACGGTGAAAATCGTGGCGCTGAGCCTCAGTACCTGCTGAATCCGGCGAATCATCATTTACGCCTCCCTCATTCCCAGCTGCTTTTTCAGGCCAGGCACATACCGTCTTGAGATGGATACCTTCTCCTGATTGATCAGGACCGCCTCCAGATTACCGCTAAGCTTGGGGTAGAAGGAATGAATCTTGTTCAGATTCAGCAGCATGGATTTGGATATTCGCACGAAGCCAAGCCCGGATAACTGCTCTTCCAACACGTACAGCTTGTCCGCCAGCTCATAGGTCTGTGTGCCCGTGTAGACGAATAGTCTACGATCAATGGATTCGAGATAGAAGACTTCATCGACGTCAAGCTTGTAAAAGGTCCCGTCCTGCTTGCCTAGCAAATGCTTGACTGTCTTGTCCGGAGAGGTCAACAGTTGGATAGCCTGTGTGATCGTCTCACTCATCGTATGGATGTGGAGGTGGACTTCCTCCTCTTCCTCGGCTGGGATCATGCTAATGTTAACCTTCACCGCCACACTCCTCTCTGCATGCTGAGGAGATTATAGCACGCGTCCGAGAATTCTTCACAGCCTCCGCATATGCAGGGTATGTACGAAGTCACAAGCACCTGCTAACGATTTTCCGCAGCACGCGGAAATTTTCTAGATTAAAACCGTCCCGCCTATCGGCTACAATGGTCCTGTAAGCGCTTATAGATCCAAGACACATAGCCGTACAAATAGCAGTCATATAGCAAGACGATAGCCAAGCACACACCCATTATAGAGATGTTAGGAAGGAGGAGAGACCTTCAATGATTACAAAAGAGCATATTTTTCTGGATCAGCCCCTGCACAGCAAGCAGGCCGTATTTGAATTCATTGCCGAGCAAGCCGCCAAGCTACAGCTAACCGATCACCCCGAGCAGGTGATACAGGATCTGTGGGAGCGAGAGCATATCTACTCCACTGGCCTGCAGGATCATTTCGCCATTCCGCATACCCAGAGCACAGCCATTCAGCAACCGGCGGTGATGGTGATTCGTCTGGAGGAGCCGATTGACTGGGCCGCTCATGACGGCAAGCCCGTACAGTATATTTTCACGATTCTCGTACCGAAGCATCAGGTGGATATGTCTCATTTGCAGATCATTTCATCCCTGGCGACACTGCTGCTGGAGGACTCCTTCAAGACAGCCATTGCGCAGGCACAGCAGTCGGAGGACATCTACGCACTGCTACAACAATATACGGAAGGATTGGTATCATGATGAAAATCGTTGGCGTTACTTCTTGCATTGCAGGCCTTGCCCATACACCGATGGCAGCCAAGGCGCTCGAAAAAGCTGCACAGCAGCTTGGCTATGAGATCAAGGTCGAGCAACAAGGCGCAATGGGCCAGGTTAACAAGCTGACTACAGAGGATATTGCGGAGGCCAGCTTCGTCTTGATCGCCTCCGACCAGACCGTCAAGGACATGGAGCGGTTCGAAGATAAGCAGATCGTACGTGTCAAGATCGGCCATGCCGTGAACAATGCAGAGGCTGTCCTGACCAAAGCGGTTCAGGCAATAGCCGCCAAGCAATAAGCAATAATCTTTGCCCCGGTCAGCCCGGGGATATCTTCCTATGAGGAGAGATCACGATGAAGAAATGGTTAAGCGAAGCAAAAACACATCTGATGACAGGCATTTCCTATTTGCTGCCGGTCATTATTGCCGGATCGCTTATTGTCGCTGTGTGTAAAATCATCGGATTGACGATGGGCGTCACCGATTTTGGTCCGTATAAAGATGAAAGCGGATTCCTTCATATTCTGTATTTGGTGGAAAATGTGGGCTGGAGCGGTATCGGTCTGCTGACCATCGTATTATCCGGCTTCATTGCCTACTCGATTGCTGATAAGCCCGCCCTCGCTGCAGGTCTGATCGGCGGTGTACTTGCCCAGCAGACCAATGCTGGCTTCCTTGGCGCTCTGATCTCCGGCTTTTTTGCTGGATACATCACGCTGTGGGTGCGCAATAAGGTCAAAATTACGGGTCCGGCAGCGGGCTCTGTCCCCCTCATTATCCTGCCGCTCATTACGGTCGGCCTGACAGGTGTCCTGATGGCTGTCGTTCTGAGAGGACCGCTGAGCGCCATCAATACGTATCTGGTGAACTGGCTGCAATACATGAGCCAGAGCGGTACGAATGCAATCGTCCTGGCCATTATTCTTGGGGCCATGATTGGCTTTGACCTGGGGGGTCCCGTCAACAAGGCAGCCTGGATGGCTGGCAACGCGCTGTTCCTCTCCGGGGTGTATTTGCCGAATATCTTCATCAATATTGCCATTTGTATCCCGCCACTTGGCTATGGTCTGGCGACACTGCTGATGAGAGCACGCTTCTCCAAGACGTTCCGGGAGGCTGGCAAAGGCTCCGTCATTATGGGCGTAATCGGTATTACGGAAGGGGCCATTCCATTCACACTCCGCAATCCAGCGAAGCTGATTCCCGTCAATATGTTCGCCTGTGCTGCTGGTGCTGCAGTAACGGCTCTGCTCGGTGCTCATGTCATTATGCCACCGATTGGCGGGCTGTATGGCGCCATTTCCGTGGGGACTCCGCTAGCCTATCTCGCAGGCGGTATCGTTGGGGCGCTCCTAATCGCAGGCGGTACCATGCTGGTGAACTTCAAGGATGAGGAAGAGCAGAAGGCCGCGTCCAAGGACGCTTCCGTGAAGAAGAACGGCGAAGAGATTGAGCTTGTCTTCGACTAAGACAGATAGATGTAGACCTGTATAGAAATGCGTATTTGGAAGGAGCTAACAGAGATGAACCATACCGTAAATAACGATGTAGACAACGCTAGCAAGACCAAGGTACATGTCATTCCGCACACGCATTGGGACCGGGAGTGGTATTTCACCACCTCTCGCTCCAAGGTGTACCTCGTGAAGCATGTGAAGGAGGTACTGGAGACGCTAGAGCAGACCGAGGGCTTCCACTACTATCTGCTAGATGCCCAAGGATCGTTGCTGGATGACTATCTGCGCTGGTGTCCAGAGGATGAGGGCCGGATTCGACAACTGGTGGAGAGCAAACGCCTGATGACCGGACCATGGTACACCCAGACGGACCAGCTTGTCATTTCTGGAGAGTCGATCGTGCGTAATCTGTACTATGGGATGGAGACAGCACGCAAATTCGGCCATGCCATGAAGCTCGGCTATGTGCCGGATGCCTTCGGACAATCGGCCCAGATGCCACAGATCTATCGCGAATTCGGCATTGAGCACTTCCTGTTCTGGCGTGGTGTCGCAGACAACACGAATCCAAAAACCGAGTTCACTTGGGAAGGCTCGGACGGCAGTACGGTGTTCGCTGTCCAGATGCCTTTTGGCTACTACTACGGTGGGAATATTCCTGAGGATGAGGTGGATCTGCCGGCTTATTTGCACAAGCAAATTAGTGCCTTGGAGGCGAAGGCCTCGACGCGCCATGTCTATTTCCCGAACGGATTTGATCAGGCCCCTGTACGCAAAAATCTGCCAGAGCTGATCCGTCGATTCAACGAATTGGACACGACACGCGAATATGTGATGAACGAGCCCGAGCGCTTCATGCAGGAGATCCAGCAAGCGAGCCACGATCTGCCCGTGCTCAAGGGCGAGCTGATGGAAGCGAAGCATATGCGTATTCACAAATCCATCTTCTCCACCCGGGCTGATCTGAAGCAAATGAACAACCAGATCGAGAATTTCATCGTGAATACACTAGAGCCGATACTGGCCATCAGCCACTCGCTCGGACATGACTACCCGCACCGGATTATCGAGGATATCTGGAAGCTTATGTTCGAGAATGCCGCGCATGACAGCATCGGGGGCTGCAATAGTGATACGACGAACCAGGATGTGGCCTTCCGTTACAAGCAGGCACACGATATTGGCGTCAACCTGCTCGACCTGCACATGCGTATGATTGCCTCCCAGATCAAGCAGGAGGAGACCTTTGCCTTTACTATTTTCAATACACTGCCTTACGTGCGCACCGGAGTTACGGAGCTTGACGCCTATCTGCCTGATAAGCCATTCGTCATTCGCGATCTGCATGGTCGCAAGCTGGAATATGCTATTATCGAAAAGGTAGAACAGACCGATTATGTGCTCGGACAGCATATCGACCTGAATCCGAGCCGCAAGGTGTATTTGCCTGAACGTGTATTCCGCGCGAAGCTGCTGGTGGATCTGAGTGAGATTCCTCCAATGGGCTACACGCAGATTGTATTCGATTTTACGGGAGCAGAGGATATACGTCCTGTGGCTTCATCCAACTCACCATCTGTCCAGGGTGAGCAGCATACACTTACCGGCACCGATACTGCACATACACGAAGCATAGCCCCCTCCAGCACGGATAGCCTGCCTGTTCGTTCCAATGGCAACCGTATCGAGAATGAGCATTATGTCATTGAGGTGCAGACGAACGGCGCACTGACGATTACGGACAAAGATTCCGGGCGCACATACCGTGATCAGATGGTGTTCGAGGATAACGGCGACGATGGCGATTCCTACAACTATTCACCGCCAGAGCGTGACCTGGTGGTCTCCTCCCTCGGCTGTGATGTTCAGACGGTAACGGAGTACACACCTGTATCGCAAGAGCTGTCCCTACGTCTGGCCATGGACGTGCCTAGCCATCTGGAGGAACGGGCTCTCGGCCTGTGCAGCAGCAAGCTGCCGCTCCATGTGCGTGTCACCCTGCGCCGGGGAGAGCGACTGATTCGCTACGTGGTAGAAGCCGACAATCAGGTGCTAAGTCACCGTCTGCGGGTGCTATTTAACACAGGCATCGCCTCCAGTCTGTCCATCGCGGACCAGCCCTTCGGTGTCATTACCCGGCCTACCTCTCTACCAGAGTCAGCGATCTGGGAGGCCGAGCAATGGCAGGAGAAGCCGATTACTATCGAGGCCATGCAGAGCTATGCCGGCTTAAATGACGGTACACGCGGCATGATGGTCATGACGGAGGGCGTGCGTGAGTACGAGATTGTAGGAGATGGCTATACCACCATTGCCCTGACCCTGTTCCGTACCTTCGGCTTCATGGGCAAGGAGAACCTCGTCTATCGCCCGGGTAGAGCTTCTGGTGAGAAAATCGTGGCTACGCCTGACGCGCAGCTGCTAGGAAAGCTGTCCTGCACCTTTGCCCTGCATCTGCATGAATCCAGCTTTGATGATGCACATATTGCGAAGGCCGCTCGGGAGTATCTGACACCGATGAGCAGCTATCAGCTGTGTGATTTTCTGAATGGACGACTGATCTTCGCCTTCCGTGACGAGGACAGAGTGCTGGAGCCAAGCTATAGCCTGATGTCGTTTACACCCGACTCCAATGCCATCGTGAGCGCCTTCAAGAAAGCTGAGCACGCCGACGGCTATATCCTGCGTGTATTCAACCCGCACCTGAATGGGCAGGCAGCAGCGACTGTAGCCTTTACCGTTCCTGTAGAGCTGAAGCAGGTCATGCTCGATGAGCAACCGCGTCCAGATGCAGCTCCGCTGAATCCGGAGGATACACGTGCACGTGCTGACAGTGCAACAGAGAGCTATGTACAGCTGCCCGAGCTGGCCCACGCCAAGCTGCTGACGGTACTTGCTGAACGTAAGTCCTCCTTGTAGAAAAGAATTGATGCATATAGTAGACATATAGAAGATGGGTAGAAAACAGATAAAAAATAGACTGAGTCCAAATAGAATACAAATACAACACAGATAGAATACAAATAGAACACAGATAAGATTTGGTATCAACGAAAGGTTCTATGACGTGAGTCGGAAAGGAGGTCTGATGTGGTATGACATTTCCATACCCGAGATTAAAGAAATTGTTTCGGTTGCTGGAGGTCCATGGTGGACAGGAGCAAGGCTGGACTACACGTGCATTGGCGGAGCGTCTGGAGGTTACCGAGCGGACGGTGCGAGATGATCTGAAGAAGCTGGATCACCTCCTTCAAGCTCATGGGGCTCGCCTGGAGTCACGTCGCCAGCATGGCTATAGCATTGTCATCAATGACGAACAACGCTATCGCGAGCTGCCCATGACATCGCCCGTGAAGGACGATGCCCCTCCACTGCCGGATACGCCGGAGGAGCGCATCCGTTACGAGCTATTCGCCCTGCTGAATGCACATCAGGACATCCGTATGGAGGACCTAGCCGACTCACTGTACATTAGCCGGGCAACGCTGAACAATGATGTGAAGATTTTACGCCAGATCATGGAGGAGTACGGGATCCAGCTGTCCATCAAGCCATCGTACGGAGTAAGCATCGTTGGTGAGGAGAAGAGCATTCGTTATTGCCTCGCAGAATATGCAGACGTCCGCGACGAGGAGCATACGCTGAGCAGCTCCATGGATCAGGAGCATCTCTTGCATCCTGTACAGATTTCGGAGCTGCGCAGGATGGTGGTTGAGCAATTGCGGCAGCACAACGTTCGGATGGCTGACTTGGCGCTCAAGGATCTAATCACTCATCTGGCTGTCATGATATTACGTATTCAATCTGGCCATGGGCTACAGCATTTTGAGTCCGTCGCATCAGCTTCCAAGATGCCGCCCTCTGGCTCTGGAGAATACTCAGACGACAATGCTGTGGAGGCAGCTCCGGGACGTCGGCAGGATCAGAGACAGCCTGCCCTAGATCACCTTGATGCTCCTGATACTTCTGACAATATTGATGTTTCTGATGATCGTACCGTGTCTAATTATCCAGTTGATCTCGATAAGCTCGATACCTACGACGATCTTGACGATCTTGACGATCTTGATGCTCCAGATGCCCACGATAATCTAGCTGACCTGGGTGATCTCAATCCACTCGATCCCCCTGATGCTCACGGTCACCATGACCCTGATGCTTTACTTGCCGATAGCATTATCCGCGGTATTGAGCAGGCGTATCAATTGGAATGTCCTGTGGGAGAGAGGAATTATGTGCAATTGCATATTGCCAGCAAACGCATGACCGAAGACGAAGAGCGATGGCAAGAGCTGCAATCGGATCGGCTGCTGCTCGCTGTGCGAAGCATGCTGGACTATGTCCATGAACGCTATGCTTACGAGCTTCGGAATGATGAACGTCTGTCTCGCGATCTGTATGCTCATCTGAAGCCCATGATGATTCGGCTGGAGCATGGCATGAATATGCGTAATCCGATGCTGCACCATATCCGCAAGCATTACCCACTGGCCTACGAGGTCACGATTGGTGCGGTGAAGCAGCTACAGAGCTATTATCCATACGACATTAACGATAACGAAATTGGTTATTTGGCTCTGCATTTCGGTGCAGCGCTGGAACGCAAATATCATATTCCCCATCGTCGGCGCAAGACCGTCCTGCTCGTCTGTGGCTCGGGCTATGGCACGGCACGCATACTGGAATCCAGGCTGCGCTCCCTGTTCGCTGAGCTGGATGTGACGCGCGTCGTCTCCCTGCGCGAATACGAGGATATGCTCTCCGTGAAGGAGGATATGGTGATCTCCACCATCCGGTTACCGGGCCAGAAGAACAAGCCTGCTGCCGTCGTTGCTCCGATTCCGACTGATCGGGATATGGCGACCATTACCCAACTGGTCCGCACGAGTGACCAGCAGCAAGAGAGCTCCTGCTTCCGGTATTTCCGGCCTGAATGGTTCATGCGTCTGCCACGGGCCACCGATAAGGATACTCTCCTGCGGGAAATGAGTGCACGCTTACTGGAGCAAGGTGTCGTCACCGAAGGATTCATGCCAGCGGTGCTGGAGCGTGAAGCCATGGCCTCCACCGCACTCGGTATGGGGATGGCTATTCCCCATCCACTGGAGCTGAGCTCCACTCGTACAGCGGTGTATATCTGCCTGCTGGAGGAGCCACTGCCCTGGGATGAGGACAATCACGTCCACGCTGTATTCCTGCTCTCAATCTGCAAGGAGGATTACGAGCAGGCCATGGGCATCTACGATCTATGTGTCGAGCTCATCCGGCAACAACCTCTACTAGATCGGCTTCAGGAATGCGACACCTTCGGCGCTTTTCTGGAGGTAGCTGGTGAAGCCCTCGCATCCAAAAGCCCGGAGCTGTATTAATGCAGCTTCGGGCTTTTCTATTTATATATATGTGGATGGTGCACCTGCCAGATCACAGCGCAGTAATGGGCACACTTTTCCCTATTATCTATTGTCCATTAATTCTATTCAGGTCATACTCATAGGCCGTTACGCCCTCCACCTGAACAAAGCCTTCCTGCACATACAATGCCTTGGCTCGTTCATTTTCCCCATTCACGCACAGCACTGTCTTCTTATAGTCGAGGCTATTTGCAAATGCCAATGAAGCTCTCAGCAGCTGCCTTCCTAGCCCTTTCCCCTGATAAGCAGGTAAGATGGCCAGCGGCCCGATATTCATCGCAGCCTCTCCTTCATACTCATCGTCCGCTCCCCGTATAATTCCGACGGGCGTATCCTCATGCAGTAGCAGCAACATTCCGCCTTCCAGATAAGCTGGCTGTGACATCTGGTTCTGCAGCATCTGAAGCGTCATCGGCGTCGTGCTGCCCGTGAGCTGCGCAAAGGCCGTGTTACGGATATGACACCAGGCTTCCTCATCCCGACCCGGTTGAAAGGTCCGAATCGAGTAACCCTCTGGCAGGCTAAGAGGCTGAATCTCCTTCATGTCGTTAATTAAGAGGAAGACATACCTTTCCACCGAAAAATGAAGCTCTTCTACATGAGCAGCAAGCGCCTCATTGACGAGCGGCACGAACAGAAAGACTTTTTCGAGTCCTGCCCTGTGTTCTACGCGCTTCACGTGTTCTACATGTTCTACTTGCTCAACACGTTCTGCGTGTTCTGCGTGTTCTGCGTGTTCTGCGTGTTCTGCGTGTTCTGCGTGTTCTGCGTGTTCTGCGTGTTCTGCGTGTTCTGCGTGTTCTGCTTTTTGTACATGCTCAATGCGTTCTGCGTATTCTACATGCTCTGCTTGTTCTACACACTCTACTTTGGATATATATTTCTCGTGCCCCACTTGTGCTATGTGCTCCATCATGCCGTTCAGCAGCAGGGCATACACCTCTGTGTCTGGCTTCTCCGAGTGCAAAATACGAAAACGCCCCTGTCTCCCACGTCTATGATAGTCATCAAGAATGAGGGAGGCCACGGCTATGATTGCTCCATCCTCTTTGATCACCAGGGTAGGATTCTCTTCATTAGGCTCGAACTTCTCTAAATCCTGCTCATACAGAAAGGAATCGTCCACCTCACGCCGATGCCGTACACAATACGCGATGAACTCCGCTCTGTCTTCAAGCTGTAGCTGCTCTATTTTCATAATTCATCCCCTACTCCTTGTCCTTCATCTTCATCCAAAAAGCCCCTCTTAAAGAACCAGACCATGTCGTAAAATATAACCTTGAAGGTATTGTTGTATTAGCTACAACAGGTAATTGTTCCCCTCGTTAGCCAGCTCTAATGTTCTCATTTCAAATGTCTTGCATCCTGAAGCGATGAAGGGATCCGATTCTACAATACTCATGGCTTCCGTTATATTTTCAGCTGAAAACATGACCATTCCTCCAGGGTAATCTGTAAAAGGCCCACAAAGTACAAGCTTACCTTCTCTATTTAACTCTTTTAAATAGGCCACATGGCTCTTGATAAGTTCTTCATTCAATGGCTTTACATTATGCATTAAATATATATATGTCATCATTCAACCTCCTCTAAAGATACATTCATATCCTTAATAGATAAATTACTCGTGTATGTACTATATTTATAGCTAGAATATCACATGAATGCTCTACAGTGATTGGAAAATATATAAGCAATAAAGGACGTGATCAGCTAATGGATTGTCCCTTACAACTGGACGGTGCAGAGGTGCTACAGTACACCACAAATGACGGCAGCCGCATATTAAGCTCTGTCATCTTTGAGGAAGACGACGGCTCTACCCATCAAATACAAATTACTGCTCTCGCCATTGCTACCTACGCGTCTGAGGAGCGATATTACCTGTTCCTGTGCGATGCCGAGTGGGAGGTTATCAACGACTATCTACTGGATACGCTGGACGAGGCCGTCGAGTATGCAGTCCGGCATTATGCGGTAGAGGACATAGATTGGATCGGTAGAGCCTGATTTTAAAAATAGGGCCTATGGAAGAATTGGAATGACTCAAAAAAGAACGCGATCCGCTCGCGTTCTTTTTGTGCTTCGTGATGGGAATTTAGAGAAGAGTACACTTTAACAATGACACTTCATCAATAATATCTAGAGGGAATTTTGTGAAGAGCAGCATCCTTTATAAAGGATCCTTTCTAAAGAGCATCTCGATCGTGAATGTAGAAATGTAGCGGCCCATTTCAGAAGGAGCTGACGGTGGAATAGTTTAGATATTACGGAGAGCGGATTTCCTACTTGCACTCACGGAGCATAGACCTCAGGATTATCGTTTCTCCAGGCGCCTATGCAGCCAATCAGACAGGCCGTGTAGCTTCTCAGCCCCAGATTCCCTTCATTATCCTCATAATCCATGACAATATTTGTGCTCGGCTGGCGCCATGCTAAGATCCGGCCAGTATATCCAGGCCTCCAGCATTCCTCATCCAATGCAGGTGGACCATATGCCTGTATGGCCTCATCCGGTGTTGAGCTCATCGTGATTCCTTCCGGTAGCTTGCCAGCAAACGGAGCTTTAATTCGGTCATCTGCCCCCGGCGCAAGGAAATGCAAAGAACCAATGATCCATCCATCTTCTGCTGTATAGTGGAGACCGGTCAGATCATTGATTTTGGGTGCACGATAAAGATCGATGCGTAGCGAAGCTTTCACGGACCAGATAATATCGTCATTGAAATAGCTGTTAGGGGACGACATCCGCTTGACCCCGAAGGATTGTAGCAAGGCTTGAACCTGCTTGGCTTGGTAAGGCTGTCCAAGTAATTGAATGAGCTGTTCAGCTGCTTCTTGCATGCCTCGGTCCTTCCTTTCTCTTCGCTAAATGTACACAGCGTGATGACTTTTGTGTGGAGTGAGCTTCTCCTAAAATAGTCATACACCCTCCAGTTAGATTCTAGAATCGACTCTAATAAAAAATAGGACAAAAGCGAAGAGCCAATAGGAGGATTTTGGAAACATTGTACGAATAGTACTATATGCCTATACATTTGCTCAGGAGGGAGTCAAAAGAAGTGCAACGTAATACGAGACCATCTGTGAATCAGCCTCGCAGGACATCATCCACTAATGCTAACACTGCCGTTAGCGGCCGGCCGAAGGCAAATGGCCCCCAAATAAACAGGGCAGCTGCCAGCCCGGCAAAAGGATCTGGAAGCCACACGAGCACCACAACTAAAGTCGTTATCTGCCGTAAATGCAAGTCACAGCAAGTCGTGGCGAACAAAAGAGGCTACAGCTTCGGCAACCTGTTCAAAACGCTGGGAATTATGATCCTGGTAGGAATACTTTGTGTTGTGGCCAGCGGTACCATGCTCCTGTACAGTAATACGAATGGAGCAGCTGCGGTTCTACAAATATTAAGCGTATTAGCAGTGCTGTCATTTTCCCTCTGCCTACCCGTAAGTATCTTAATGGGATTCGTCGGAAGGGGTCATCTTGTAAACGGGTGTATGAATTGTGGGTTCAAGTGGATTCCTGCTAAGAGAAAATAACAACGGTGGATAGGTTCATTTTTAGAGATCACCATTCAATGTATTACGATAACAACGGCGATAAAACATGTCCGATGCACGCATCAAAGCGATTTTTGGCGTGTGCATCGGACAAATAGTGACAAATAGATTTTGGAAGAATTGCTTGTAATGTAGAGTCTTGAGGCTTTAGTGGATTATCTACCTACGAAATCTACCCAAGAATAACACCTATTAACACCGCATTACGAAAAATCCGTAAAACGTTAGAAGATATCCATAGTTATGGCATTAAGAGATATCCTTAGTTATAACGTTAAGAGATACCCATAGTTATAGCATTAAGAGATATCCGCTTTTATAACGTTCTGCGTCGTAGCTCGTAGAAATACTGCACAATCGGATGCTTCAGCTTTATCTTCTCGCTCATGTTCAGTATCCGCTTTTTCCCGACTCGTCTGTCTACGAGAGCTAGAATATTCAACAAGATATCGTTACTCTCTAAGCTGTCCTCAATAGAAGTAGTTAAGAACTTATTAGCTACAACCGTAAAATTAGACTTGCTTAATGCGGCCTGAGCTGACAAAAGCTCCTTTGCAAGCTCTGATATTTTCCGTCCCCTTGCAATGACCTCCAGACGATCCTCCGGGATATTTCCCTTGGCATCCTTTCTGATCGCTTCAATCTCTTCATCGGTGATAGGGATTTGGATATTGGGATCATTCTTAATTTCCATCTCTGTCTGATACCATTTGATTGGGCTAATTGTATCACTTATGTTGAGTATGTTCTTCTTATCTACCGTGATATAGCAAGTTCCAGATTTATCAGGTACATAACGGTAGCTGGTCGCTCCGTATTCGACCCTTCCATCTAACCCGGGACTAAGGAAGCTCTCCAGTTGTTGCTTTAATTTACTCCAGGACATATATCCTCCTATGTTTTCAATACCTATTACCCGTATTTGTGGCTACCAGGCTTTCTTTATGAATGATGAGACCGTTTATTGGATTGCTTATTCTCCCCACCATTCTATTACTTTCATAATACTGGATTTCGGGAGTTTATACAGGTTATTTTACAAATTCAACAAACTCGGCGACCCCTCCCCGGTTGAATTCCGGGAAAAAGCCGCCGCTTCATTACATTTTTTTATTGCTCAACTACCCCAAAATCATCCACATACACATATCCTGTACCAGGATTCTTGTAAGCATACAATGTTGCTCTAGTAGCGCCTTCTCCCGTTGTAAAAGGAACTTTTATCATAGTCCAGGATGTACTGTCAGATGTCGCAGATGCACCCGTTCCTTCGAAGCCATTCACACCAATCTGAATCTGCTCTCCTAGGTCTGCCTTAACCCAGGCGGTACATATATAGCTGGTATTAGGACTTAGCCCCGTAAGTACCTGCTCGATACCATCTTCTCCGGTTCCTAGTCTTACACTCTTAGAGCCACTTCTTGGCTCCGATACACTTGCAGCATCTTCTGAATAGGTTGCTTCCCATGGCGAGACTATTCCTTTCTCAAAATCAGATTGCCTTACGTTATTCACATAAGATAAGCTGACATTCTCAAAAAACGGGTTCGGAGGTGAAGAAAAATCATGCCCGGCAGTCCAGTCTGTTCCACCGAACTCATAGGCTCCAATATCTGGTGCCGCACCAACATAATCATCTGTGATTCCAGGTATTACAGCCCCTGCATCAATAGCTGGAGAAGCGGACTTCAACCTGAAATCATATGCTGTAGGATTCACAAATAACGGATTGGTCTCTGAGGTAATATTATTCCCCTCTATATGAGTACCAGGCAGTGTGAAGGCCGTAGTAAAGATATTGTTGAATATTCTGTCGCCGTACAGATCTGACTGAAAATTACTTCCCCAATATCCTACATTCCCGTTACTGTAAGTGGTATTGTTATAGATCAGGTTAAAATTACTGGGGGTATTCAATCTGATCGCTGAATAGTTGCCCCATACCACATTATGATGCACAATATAGCCCTTGCTACCGTTATCCAGATAGATACCAGTGCCGGAATAATTCTTTGCGAGATTATCATGGATGTAATTATGATGAATTTCCGTCCCTTGCCCATCCCAGGCAAAATCATAGAGTATTCCCAAGTCTCTTGTCAGCTTACCTGCATTGTACAGATTATTATATTGAATCCGGCTATTTTGGGTAGGCATAAATATCAGATGACGCCCAGCGTTATATACCGTATTATGACTGATTAGATGGTTGGCCCCGAGTAGATAGATTGCTGGCATATCCGCTGCCGAGTAATTGGCTTCATGAATAAGATTATTAATGACCTTATTACCTGTTCCCTGTATACTCACCAGATTACCGGAGCTGTAGGTCAAAGTACTGTCTCTTAGCTCATTATTGGTACCGGACATAAATATCCCTGTGCTGTATTGGCTGGTAACATCTGAATCATGACTGACATATTCCGCAATCATATTAGACACTTTACAGTAATTAGAATTAGACATTTTAATGCTGGAGGCAAAGATATTAATTCCGGTAATATTTATGTAAGAGCGAGCACTTAAATCAAATGCATAAGTCCGCATCTTGGCCTCTACTGTCAAAGTATTCGGATCCACTCCACCAGGTGCCCACAAATAAAGTCTGCTAGTCATGCTGTCATAATACCATTCTCCCGCACTATCCAGATCTTCAAGATTACCAGTAATATAATAGCTGTTACCGCCTGTCGCTGCAGCAGCCATGTGTTCAAAGGTAATGGAGCCCTCACTTGAGCTAGTAATGGTACTTCTATAAGATTTGTAGCCTGTACCCGGAACACTCCATACCGTCTTGCCAACCCAGTACCCTGGCTCCTGAGTTAAGTCCCCATCCTTGATGGTTGTAGCCGAACCGAAATCCACTGTTGCCAATGTTGAATTTAAGGGATCAAGTGTTGGTGAATTGGGCCATCTGGCTTCAAATTGCATTTGCTTATTCACAAATATCTGATCTTTGGTTCCAAGGGAACCCGTCATTTCCGCATAATAGATGGACCCAGAGTAATGTTCCCAACCAGTAATCGGATCGGCACCGGATACGGTTACGTTCTCTCCCGGATAAGCCTTAAAGTTAATGGGACTTACAGAAGTTCCGGAAGTACGAAGTGTTACGGTTTCCTGGTATGTACCCCCTCGTATGATGCAGGTATCTCCGGCTGTCATGGTATCTGCTGCCTTTTGTATGGTCTTCCATGGATTCGATAGTGTACCGGTTCCAGTGATGTCGTCCCCCGTCGTAGAGACATAATATACGGAACTTGCCTGTACTGTCCCCCCACCCAGATTAAAAGCAAATACATACACCATCATCATTACAACTAAACACCTAATGCCTAATCTCTTACTCATAGCTTACCTCCTGTAATGAATTTTATTTTTATATTTAAATCTGACCCCTACGCTCGGGCTTAAATTAATAGTTAGGTATATTCTCATTTAGAATTTTATGTATGTATAAGCCCTAATAATTTCATCGACTTATACCAGCTTAAAGTTTATGATTCTTTTAACAAAGCTTATCCGATACTGAATCAATCCTGCCATTTCATTGACCAGCAGCCTTTTTGCGGCCCACTTTGCATTGCACAAAATTACAATAAGAAGCTTTTATATTGGCACGCTCCTTTGTTAGATTCGATATCCCCAGTATTAGAAAAGGGCTTTAAAAAGCAAAAAACGCCTCCCTGGTTGAACCAGAAAGGCGAAAATCAATCGTTACTTAGTTTGTATACTGGGCCTAGTACTCCGTAACGTCAAAAATGAATTATATATCCCCCAACAGCAGTTTGTCAGCCTTACCTGTGGACATATTACTCAAGACGACATAATCAAATAAGGACGCAGCGCAGCGGATCATCCGCTTTCTTTAAATTCTCGTTCAATGTATACTTCATTTGCTCTCGATTCGATATTATTTCCTTCTCCACTTCGGCTAATTTCCTGTATTTCCCCATACATTTGAATGTAAAGTCAGTCAGCTTCACTTTGTATCTCTTTTTCAGGGATAGTAGAAAAGTTCAGAGCACTTGAAAGCTGTACCCCGTCCTTTATTCCTTGCCAATATAGACGTTCATACAATATTGCCTGCTTGTGATGATGCTTGTCCTCCCAGTCTGCAAACTCAGGCATTCGCCCAAGATCCGTGCTGGCCTGCAAGGTTTGAAATGCTTTGCGCTCCTCTTCAGAAGCAGCTCCAAATTCCGGGTTATGTTCAATTCGGGCAGATACATCATCCAATCGACCTCGAAACGCTTGTAAAATCCACGCTGGAAAATCCAAATTGTCCCCTCCTATGTGGCAGCTCAAGTAACGATTTATTCTATGCCCCAGCTTCACTTGGTAAATCAAAGCTATCAATTTATCCACCTTACGGCTTTGCTCCTGTACTTCATTATTACTTCCCAACGGAATTCCCGCCTCAAGAGACTTCTGACCAAGTTTATTAAGCTTGTTTCTTTCCTGCTCATATCTACACATCAGCTCTTTCATATCCTCCTTCTATCCCCTCCCATTCAATAACTCGTGACTGGATTCGCAGAAGATGCAACCTAATTTTAGTGCGTATATCGGTTTATTTCATTTAAATTCGATTATCGCATTAAAACAAGACTTAACTCGCATACAATTTGGGTAAATGTGAGGTGATTACCAAATGAGGCATCGAAACGAGCCAGCAGGCGACAAAAACATTATTGGTACCCGAGTCGTAGCCATTCGAAAAGCCAAGAAAATGAAACAAAAGGATTTTCTCGCCAGACTTCATACCTTCGGTTTAGATATAAGTCCTACCAGTTTGTCACGATTGGAGGGGCAGCATCGACTTGTACAAGATTACGAGGTGGTTGCTGTAGCGAAAGCATTGGAGGTTTCTGTTCAGGAATTGCTGGGTGAGGAAACTGAGTAGATTTAAAGAGAATATTCTTTTAACAAGGTCTCTCTCAACTAGCAAAGCGTAGGGTAGTAAAGATTGTGCTTGCCGAGATATTCCCATCGTCAAGTAGAGAATGAAGTTAAGTTTTCAAGCGATGCGACTACTTCCCTGTAGTCAACTGAGGAGCGGTCCTTTTCTGGAATCTATGTTGGGTGTACTTTCTTTTCATTACCATAGTATCTTGAATAACTCTATTATAACGTTTGAAGGTAGTTTTGTTTTTGTGTTATAAGTACTTGCTACACACCTGCATAGCAGTTGTTTTTGTGTTATAAGTACTTGCTACACACCTGCATAGCAGTTGTTTTTTTGTTTTGCACCTTAATGTACTCGACTAACTAATGCAATAATAAAAAAAGAACGATCCTAAGATCGTTCTAATAGTTAAGCAATCTAATTAAACCTTACACTAAGAGTTGATTCCTAATTATAAGCTATTATGAATATTATAATTGTATGTTCATATTAATAATTAAAAATTAGCACTATTAATAAGGCCACCTTGTTAATCAGTAGCCTTTCCCGTAATGCCTTATAAAAGCGCTCTCCCATCAGTACCTTTTCTGATAGGGGGAATTTCCAAGCTTACACCATCATGCTCTATCTCTATTACCCTAATAAGGCCATTGTTTATACTTGACTCAAGAGCTTCCCACACTCTAAAATACGGTTCCAACTCTTGGAAATTACCTATTCTATCAGTTAGATACCTGTACATTGCCCTTGATGGAAGCACTAGAATACCACCATCAATTACTCCATCTAATATTCCAAGAACAATTCTATTTAAGGCCCTATGGCTAGAGGAAATATTACCAGTTTCCCATTCAACTCCAAAATACTTTCCATTACTAAGCCTGAATGAAGTATCAAACTTTCTTTTTTTGATCACAGGATCAGTTACAATTCGTTCATCCTCCCAACCAAATGAATTTAACGTTGCTATAAATGAATCTTTAATTGGTACAACACCATTTCCTTTTTCTTTAGCATGAAGATAAAACTTCCCACTACCAGGTGGGTTTTGAATACTATAAGTAGCCTGTTCAATATGTTGCATAATGATCTTGAAATCGTCTGATTGTGAGAAATCTCCTTTATCAATCAGGGTCTTCACTCGTGTGATGTTCATTAAGCAGCGTCTCAACTTCTTGAACTAATTCACTAGGTTTTTTATTAAGACACTTTGAGATAACTATTATTGTATTCAAAGTAGGTCTTCTTAGCCCACGCTCCAACAGGCTTATGTATGTACGATCTAAGTTGCTTTGAAGAGCAAGTTCTTCTTGGGATAATGCAACCATACTACGATATTTCTTTAACGTTATTCCAAATGCCTTTTCTGGATTCAAGAAGCTGCCCCCTTCCTTATCTCCAATTTTCGGGGGAAGTGAGACTCACCGTCTACGGACTATAGTCTTCGCTAGTTTCAAATCATATTAACATCCCTGTTTTATTATGATAGTATTAAGAAGAACTATGCGCACTATAGTCTTCAGAGGAGTGTAGTAAATCAGTGTTTGATAATAAACTTTTTAAAGCTCTTAACATAAAAACAGACGTTGACCTAAAATTGTTTTCTAAGAAGTCCAGTTTAACTTTGGCAAAGTTGAAATATTACAACGAGCAAGGTTTACTTCCTAACAGTGGCGACTTAGAAAAGATTGTTATTGCATCTGGAATATCCGAACTCGAGTTAAAACTTAAGCTTGGTATTCTAGATGATTCTATCCTTGACCTTCTTAATCTACGTTCTAAAGAAATTAGCGAATTTATTAAGGATGATCTTGCTCAAAAGCAAAATATTCCCGATAAAAAACATACGTTTGCTTTTGAAACACAATACGGGCAAATGTATCAGGGAGACTGTTTGTCACTAATGAATACAATGAAGAACGAGTCAGTTGATCTTATCTTTGCTGATCCACCATTCAATTTAGACAAAAAATATGAGTCAGGAATAAATGATAAAATCTCTGAAGAAGAATATTTACGATGGACTGAAAAGTGGGTATTACAATGTGTTGATTTATTAAAGGAGGGTGGATCATTCTTCATCTGGAATTTACCCAAATGGAACACCTACATTTCAAATGTCCTTAATAAGCGGCTTACATTTAAACATTGGATTGCAGTAGATATAAAGTATAGGCTCCCTATAAAGAATAAGCTATATCCATCGCACTATTCCCTTCTCTATTACACAAAAGGAGCCAGGGCCAACACCTTTAATGAACAACGACTTCCGTTAGAGATTTGTCGAAAATGTGGAGGCGATATACGTGACTATGGTGGGTACAAAGACAAGCTTAACCTACAAGGTATAAACCTTACTGATGTGTGGTACGATATTCCACCTGTAAGGCACAGTAAGTTTAAGACAAGGGATGCAAACGAACTATCAATGAAACTTCTTGAGCGTATTATCAGCTTATCATCCAACGAGGGGGATTTGGTATTTGATCCTTTTGGTGGTAGTGGTACAACGTATGCAGTATCTGAGATAATGAAGCGCAGATGGATTGGAATTGAACTAGGAAGTATTGATCTTGTTAGGGAAAGACTAGATAATTTGGAAGTTCAAAAAAACTACCTAGAAGAAATACAAAAAAACAAAAACACGTTGTTTACAGATGCCATGAGAAAAATTCGGATTAAGAATGGTCATTGGCTGCCTGAAACTCTAAATAAAAAAAATAACACTACTGATGAGGAAACCCTTTTCTAATCATCTTAAGAGACCTGCAAATACGCATTAATCACCTTGCTTGCAGGTCTCAAAAAATGAATAGTTTTCATTACAACTAGTCCCCTCCCTGGTAAGAAGGGTTGAGCGGCAACATCACTTTCATATTTTAACTTCTATAGTTTCACACAATCAGGTCCATAAGTAGACGGTAAATTTGCTAACTACTTATTTTCTCTTTTTTTGTCATAATGTTCTGCAATATGAGAGAAAATGTTAGCACTTTGAATTTTACTAAACATCGGTGGTAAAGCATTTCCAATCATCAGTGCCAATGACGTCTTCGGAATGTGCGCCAGAAAAACGTAATCTGGCGGAAATGTTTGCAATAAAGAAGCTTCTCTTGCTGAGATACATCTATTTTCTTCAGGGTGAAGGAACCTTCCCTTTGATGGATTCAAACACCCACCTGTAATCGTCGAAGATACATTATCCCACTTAAGTCGTCCATACACATCATTAAAGCCTATGTTATCTTTTTTGTGGCAATCTAGAATATACTCTTCAGGAAGATCTCGTCTACTCCCACCGTTTTTAGGAATTTTATTTATCATTTCTTGTATTCTAGCATTATGCTTTGGAAAAATCTTGTGTACAGGGTCAGCAGAATTATATGCACTTTCCAAATCACCAATTACGTCTTTTACTGTCCTTCTTTCATCATTTCCAGGTGATACTTTTATTTCGTCAATACGAGAACCAACCAGAACAAACCTTTTTCTTCTTTGTGGAACACCATATTTCGAAACATTCACAACTGCAAAATCAATATTGTATCCCATGGCCTTAAGCTCATTTGCAACATGCTTAAATAGGTCATAATTTATTATTGAAGGGACATTCTCCATCATTAGAGTGAGTGGCATGAGTTCTTTCACAAACCTTAAATACTCCAAAATCAGATCATTTCTTGGGTCATCAACTGGTTCCTTTCGGTTAAGCCTTCTCATCGAGGAAAATCCCTGACAAGGAGGACAACCAGCCAAAAGATAGAGCGTCTCCCCATTTAAAATCTCATTAATTTTTTCCATATCAAGCTTACGAATATCTTCATTAAACAACAAAGTTTCCTTATGATTGGCAGCATATATCTCTGCTGCGTACTTGTTAATTTCAACTGCTGCAATTACATTAAATCCCGCTTGACGCAGTCCTTCGGATAGCCCTCCACATCCTGCAAATAAATCAATTGCAGTAAAATTCGCCCCCATTTTCATCAACTCACCCATCTCAACTATTCAACCAATTGCTATAAAACCCTAATTCCTTTTCATCAAATGTACCCACAACAAGACCACGATCCAAAAAAACATTAAATTCTTCGCAACTTGTCTCTGGCAATAGGCCACAAGAATGGCAGGCAGCTAGATTCAATGCGTCCCTGCCTTGCCCCTTACTAGTTATACACACCGGATCATTTGAACATATTTCGCCAAATTCAATTGCTTTTCTAAATGTTCTAGGCAAACAATCCCAGTAACCTTGTCTAACAAGTCCACCAAGTGTACCTTCAGAATCTCCACTTGCAGTATAAATAAAAATACCTGACATTTCAAACCCGTCTTTTTTTTCTCCACAATAAAGTCTTTCTCTTAAAGATGCAGCTGTGTACCCGCATTCAAAGCTCAATTGTCTAATAAGTAAATGGGCTATTGTGTGTAGTAATATAAACTTCGGAGTAATCTCCCTACTAGTAATATCCCCTTGATATGAAGACTGGTAATGACTATTGATAATTCGAGCACGCTGACTAACCCTTTCAAGATTCCCCTCAATCCATCTATTTATCTCCGAATTATCGAATTCAATAAAAATTCCTTCCCCGCGAACTTCGTAACCGGGATACCATCTGGTTTCTGGCTCCTTGGAGGAGACAAAGCCATGAATACTTTCTTCCGGCGCATGGGCATCGGGAGGCTCTAAGCGTGTAAACCCTGTTAATGCCCGTACCTCTCTGATTTTGTGAATGAGCGATACATTCATAATATAAGGTATAGAATACATATTTATATCGGTCTCTTCTCTTACAAAGTCGTTACCATTAAGGTCATTACTTGATATTTTCCCTGAAAGAGCTTCAAATTCTTCAATCCGATACTTCATTCCGTGTGCATCAGGTATCTCCTCTCCACCAATATTGAGCAAACGCCTCGACAATATATTCTTAACTACAATGGTATCGGCAGAAAGTTCTCTCGCGATGTCTTCGGACCACTTTTCAATTCGCTTAGTTATTCTATCTATTTTTTCATCTTCTTCATAATCACTTATTTTCTTTAAGACATCATTAAATCCAGCAGAATTCACAATACGCTCGTTA
The DNA here is from genome assembly GCF_000377505.1 of Paenibacillus massiliensis 2301065 = DSM 16942. Taxonomy (GTDB): domain Bacteria; phylum Bacillota; class Bacilli; order Paenibacillales; family Paenibacillaceae; genus Paenibacillus; species Paenibacillus massiliensis. The sequence goes on from NZ_KB898189.1 coordinate 353,445, forward strand.
ATTTTTTCTGAATATGGTGGAATTACTAGTGAGCTTACAACCTTTGGATAATATAAGGAAGAAGCACCCCGCTGCATTGCCTTTGGGTGATCTACACAGTCGACTGAGTGATTTTTCCACGGCATCCTTCCTGTACATTTATAACCTATCTTCTCCATGGCATCTCTATCAAATGCTCCCTTTAAGGTTGCGCGAGCATTGCAGTTTTTGCATCTTATGTTTATCCCTTCTAGCCCTGCAGAAGCTGTCGCACCCGTTTCAAAAGTTAAAATAGGATTGTTACAAATTCCACTTTCTTTTTTTCCATGGGCCCAAAGCACCCAGGGGAAATCGTCAATATGTCCTTTACTACAAGCCACCACTATACGACTTGGGACTAATCCTTGTCTGCATTCCATGCAACGTGGCTTTCTCATATGTGGATCGTATTCCTTTTGTTTAGAAGTAGCTTTCTTTAAATACTCCTTAAGCCAAAGGTTCAATGATTTAAATATTCGGCATTTGGGGCAAAAATACCATTCTGGGAACCGAGAATAGGCAATCCCCCAATCATATTTACTTTGACCTCCTGGCATACCGAAGTAATCAACTTTTAGTGCTTTCTCTAACCTTTCATCATGAATTCGAATAACTTTGGTTTCCCAATATTCAGGAGCTGCAGTCATTAGCGTTTGATCCGGAAAGTCAACCATTGCACCAACGCCGTATTGAAGTATCGCTTGTGCACTTCTTATACTATGGGTAATCACATTTAATCTCTGTACATCCTTTTGCTTCCCAAGTTTAGACATATAACTATCACTCCCAAATAATTAAACCTGCTGTAACATTCTTATCAACATTCCGCATTGACGTAAGAGTTTCTTTAGCGGGATCGGAGCTATTATTTCCGAATGCCTTAAGCAGCCTTTTAGTGTCTGATGGAGGATCCTGTAATAAGTATCTATCCCCATAATAAAAGTTTGTACCTGCGGAACGACCAATACGGTCTTCCCAATCTTTCCAGAACTCTTCCATTTCCTCAATTATAGCATCGCTTTCATCTTTTAACTCAATATCAACTCGATTCCTTATTTCGTTCACTCGGGAAATTATAAATTCTTCTATTTCATTAATTGCTTCGTCACTCCTTTGAAAAGAAGCAGCCGCATTATCAGAGGTAAGGTTAAATTTGTGTCTCATTAAGGTCACCATTATTGCATGAAGAGCTCGATCACGAGCAGGTTTGGAAAATGGTGTTGCACCAGTTGGTTCTACAAATTTATAGAACGATTCATGGTAACTTCTGAATTGCTCATAATGTGATCTGTCCCTACTTTTAGCGCCATCATACAATACAAGTGCTATACCGGGATAAGTCCTTCCAATGCGACTAGAAGCCTGGATGTATTCACTTGTTAATTTTGGCTGCCCAACAAGTAACATTACATTTAGTCTGGCAACATCGACACCAACCGATATCATATTCGTTGCAAGTAACACATTGATTGGGTATCTTTTATCTTTTTGGTTTTCTTCGCTGTAAACAACCTGTTCCAGTTTCTCAAGTGTTTCATTCAATTGAGAAGTTGAGATTCTGCTCGTCAACTCATCCGCAGCTCCAGTGGGTCTCATTAGTTTCCTATTTCCAAAACGTTGTGCCGTCCTTCTTATAAAATCTTTAACATCATCATCCACTAAGGTCGAACATTTACTTAAGTCACGCAAGCTATTAAAGTAAACCGCCAGAGTCCAGAACTTGTCCTTAACTTCATATGGAATATCCATCATATGAACACGTTGGAGTATCGCTGCAATTGATCTCACTTCCATCATTGCCTTCGTCTTTCCTGAAGGCATAATACCAACATATTTTCGTCCAGGTTTCTCTTTTACATTTGCTTCTCGTGCAAAAAAAGAGTCATCAGAATTAATGCCGGGAGAAGGAAACTGTTTAACATCGCGATTGAATAAATTAGAGCATTGATCTTTAGCACGACGGATAGTCGCCGTTGATGCTATAATTTTTGGCCTCACACCTTTTGCGCTATTTAAAGCGTCTATTGCAGTCTCGTATAAACCAACCATTGTTCCTAATGGTCCGGAAATTAAATGCAGTTCATCTTGAATGACCAATTCTGGGGTTCTGTTGTTATCTGTTGAAGCAAAAAAACTTCCCGCGTTGCTCTTCCAAGGTAACATTGCAAATTTATCGACCGTACCAAATAGTAGTGTCGGCGGATTTTCGTAAAGCTCCTCATCCACGACTTGGATTGGCAGTGACGATTCAAATTCGCATTCTTCCTGAGGACAGAACATTAAAAACCGTTTCTTATCTTTCATTAAATAACCCCAGCTACCGATCAAGTTTTTTCCGGTTGAATCGTAATCTTTAATGAGTTTAGTACCACACCAAGGACATTTTAACAATTGAAACTTATTATGTTTATCTTTTACTTCTCTTAGATTTCTGTTGTTTGCTTTAAGGAGCTCATCGAGACATTTTTTTGCATCTTCATTTTTATTGGGAGTATGAGTACCTCCGATCCAGAGCCCAATGGTAATTTTTTCCTTACCGAGAATATACGAAGGATACCTAGATTTTTTGCTTGCACAGTCCTTTCTAATCGATTCACAAGCACATATAAGAGTACCGGCCCTTAAAAATTGTTGAGCAGCAAGGAGTCTTAAAGTATATCTCATTATAACTGTAGTCCCTGCAGAATTTGGTAGATGAGTGAGGCGTCGATAAAAAATTGTAAATGCAGTAAGCCCTAAATACGCTTCTGTCTTCCCACCTCCTGTAGGAAACCAAATCAAATCAATTAAATCTCTCTCAGAACAATCTTCTTCTACGATAGACCTCAAACTCATTAATAGAAATGCTAATTGGAATGGACGCCATTTGTGATTTTGGTCGTCCTCCTCAAAATAATTTAATTCCATCAATATATTTCGCAAATTTCCATCGTTAGGGTAATGATCTTTTTTCTGAAGAACTGAGTGAATTCGTTGCATAAACATGGCCCTGTTAGCCAACTGGAATGCGCTATATATCACTTCATTTTTTTTCAACAGTTCCAATCCATAATACATTCGTTCACATGACTCTTTACATTCCTTAATATGATGTATCGTTGCTTCTCTAAATCTTTTTCCAAGGGATAAACCCGTTTTTTCAATCTCTGTAATCCATGAAGAATAAGCGTCAACTAGATCTTTCATTAATTTGATTTTTTTTGATTTATCCGTTTTATCTAAATCTGATAAGAACTTCATTGAGAATGTAGTGGGTTCAACTCTTTTATCTTTAATATTAAAATCCATTTGGGGCACTTCAAAGGTTGGCATAAAATCGGACCAGATTTCTCCTTCCCCAGTGTCAGTGACTTTCCAATCAGTGGATACACCATGTCCGGTTGCATATACCTTTTTATTCCGATATAGAAGATCCAGTCCCTTCTCCTCTATATCATCCTTGTTGGAATATTCACGGTTGGAGTAAACTTCAAACTTGAGCCCGTTATTTTTTCTTGAATCAATAAGAATCCTTGGTTGAAAGAAGGAATTTGTACCATTATAACCACCAGTGTACATGTTAACTAATAGAATAGTTATTGCTTGTATTCCGTCAGGAGTAACCTTTTTAAGGGCCACACATTTAATTTCTTCATTATCCAACTTGTTTTTTTCAAAATACCCACTATCTGAAAAACTAATTTTGACGGGTATACTATGCGGAACCCTGACAAATCCCTTGGAAAACTGGTCACTTAATCTGTAAAGACAGTCAAATAGATACTCATCCTCAACCTCTCCACTTTGCTTTATTTGAGTTACTTCCTTTCGAGTAAGTCGATTTTTCAGTATTAGTAATTTTTTATGACGATCATAATCGGCTAAAAAATTCACTTTTTCCGGAAGAATGTAATTCCCCTCATCTTTCGGGTGAAATGGTAATTTACAATCTTCAAGCAACGAATTTCTATAAGTTCCAAAAGATATATCGACAACTATATCCTTAATATTATTATTCACAAAAAAAGTTAACCCCATTGATGAAGGCATATTTTGCATCGATAGACTTATATCTTCGTCTAAAGAGTTATTGTCTAATCCATCTGCAACATTTCCAAAGTAATCTTGTCTTTGTTCCGTGCTTTCCTCTATTACTATGGTTCCCTCAATTTCAATATCTTCAGCTATTTCAATTTGATTAGATATTTTAGGTACTGCTTCATTATTATTTTCCGCATTTACTAGGTTTTTTTGTGGATAAAGTACTCCTACACTATATCTTATCTCGGGTAAATCGGTTATTATTTCATGGTCTTCATCAGGTATTGAATACTCAGAACCAGGTCCTAGCAATTCTTTCCTTAGTTCTTTTATTAACTGAGTCCTGGTAGCTAATAATTCCTCCATGGTGGACACTCCAATTCCTTCAGATTATAATCGGTTTATTAACCAAATGAGATGGTACCAGTAGATTTTCTGTATTGACAATTCTGTCTATTTGAAAAATTTTAGACATTTTTGTAAGATCAATTGGTAGAGCACTCAATATTTCATCATGAATATCCTTTTTGTTATAGGTTTTAATAATATTTTTACTAAGATATTTCAATACCCGTACTCTCATTGACCTAACTTCCTTGCTTGACTGATAATAAGCTTCCGGACTAGATAACATCTCAGGGTCCTGTGTGATTTTTGCTATAGTTTTGTAGGACTCAATATCTCTTGGCCCAACTATATGACTCGCATCGTCTAGCCATGATCTAAGAGTAACTTCATGCTTCCACGCGCCCATTTCCTCCATCATGTCCGACAATTGTTTGTAACTAATTTTCCGTCTGTCAATATAATCCTTAAGCAATCCTTTCCATAGTTTCGATTTTCGATATGCTTCTCTAAACTGATCACTGCAGTTATCGCTTTCTAAAAGAATATCAATTATTCTTTCAACAATATCCCGTGTATCATCATCGTAACTAGTGAAAATTAATAAGTCTCCTTCATTTAATGAGTAAACATCCTTTTCTTGTACTATTTGTCTATCAATATTATAAATATATACTGAATAAAACCTTGTAAAATAAATTTTTTCACCTGTTTCCATCAAAGCCATTCTAATTACTTCTGACGTCTGTGCACCAGTATTGGTGAAATATACTTGATTCTCACTTGAATCAGTCAAAGAAAAGCTTTCAGTTAGTATCTCTAACTGATCATCGATTTGATTTTCATCTAACTCGTGATCGGTACTTACTATGTCTTCACAAGTGTTACTTGCATCAAAAGAGTTATTATTATCAACGAATAAATTCCTTTTTTGTAGCGAAAGAAGCATATTTTTTGTATACTCTGCAGCCTGGTGATATCTTTTAATTTCATTTTCATATAGGATGAAGGATACTGACTCAGTGTTACTAAGCAAAAATGGATTTAACTGAGAAAATCTCTGCATTCCAACAACCAAAACCATGTCATACAAGATTAATGAATTATATTTATTAGATGTGAAGAAATCAACTTTCTCAATTAATTCTCTAAGGTGCATTGGAGCAGCTTCCATAAATACTTTATGATAATACGTCTTTGCAGATATAATAGATAATCTCGTTTTAGTGAATTTAATATCACTAATTTCTTCGAGTAGATAGTTAAATTTGGGATTATGATTCTCCAGCTCGGACACTTGTCTAGCTATACTTTCTATGATATTTCTTAGTAGCGGCTCCAAATTTGTTCCAAGGCAATTATTTAAATACTTTCTCATTGCAGACAATTCTAGATACGGTGATGGTGCGTTTATTTGGCCTTTTGTAATCATATTTTCCATTACAGAAATAGGAAAGAAGGATTTTTCAAGGAGATTAATCAACCAATAGGCCTTTTTAACAATTATGTTTCTAAGCTCGCTATCATCGCTTTGCTTACACAGTTGGAGCAAATCTTTTTTACACTGAAAAAAACCATCATGTTTGAACCCATCAATTTGAACAACTTTCTCCACCATATTAATATGATTGCTTGACATTTTTTGTAATCTCTTGCTTTCTTGGTGTATCAAGTGCTCCGGCAGTCTTATGCCGAACTCTTCATAAGCCATTAGTGATTCTTTGTTCCAGAGATATAATTGTATATTTTCTAATTCATTTAGAAACCGAGAATCCAGCCCTTTACAAATTTCCCCAAGCAAAATAATACTCTTTAATGTGCTGCGTTCATATATACTTACAAGTTCAGAAAAGCCATTTGTAAAATAAATAGAATCGGAAACAATTAGCGTTTCAATACTTTTATCTTCTATTATTAGTTCTCTTGCAAAAGATAATTTGTTTACAAATTTAATTACTGGATCTACCTTTGCGATATTTCCTGGATAATGGTAAACCTCGTTAGATGTAATATAAGCAGTTGGAAACAACTCAGATATTTTGACAAGCTTTTTATTTATAATCAAACCAAATTTTCCACAAATTTCATCAGCTTCAAACCTGTCACAAACGACAAGGACCGATTTATTTATAACGTTCTTAACTTCTTGTTTTTTTATTTCAAACAACTCTGATATTGCAACAGAAATATTTCGTTTTCTTTTAATACCTCGACCATCCAAAACTTTACCATTTCCAAAATAAGGTTGTACTTTATTCACCAATGAAATTGGGACATAATTAGTGGTTGAAGTTCCACCCTTATCTGTATTTAAAATGATAATGTTACCATTCTGGTCTCTACCTTTATAAATGCCTCTCTTATTCGCGTATAACACTAGATCTCCAATATCTAAATTATTCAAGAAAGCGGCATTGTCACTATTATCCGTCAAGTAAGCTTTGAAACAGGCAAGGGCAACGGAGAGATATAAAGGGATGCTTGTTCCTTGATGTAAAACGAGTCCCCTCTCTCTTTGTGATTTTAAAAGTAATCCAATGATGGTCTCCACATGACGTGATATGAGATAACTTTTTTCTATGTACTTTTCATCTATTAAAAAAGAAGTTTTCGCGAATACAGATCTAAGAATTGAATCAATATTTTCAAACATATTCATCAGCTCCAAATCGTACTACTTATATGACCTTATACAATAGGAGAAACCATTTCTAGATATTGTGAGAATAGTATTTATTTTATGGTGGATTTTCAACGTTTTTCAAAGACAGTTTCCTAGACTATCCATTAATGCATCCCTATTCTAGTTATATTATCATATTATCTAGTACTTCAGCAGGAAATTAGACCCAACTACATTTACTGCACTACCAGTGAATCATTTATATTCCTATTCAATGCTAAGATTCTTTACAGAAAAACACTTTGCAGTTTACCTACACTTAAATCAAAAAATTACATTGGTTCTTCCTTTCTAAACATACAGCAAAAATGACCTTCTTTATCATTCGTTTCTAAGAAGGTCACTATTTATAAGGCAAGTCTCGAACTTTTTGCAACTTATTTTCAAGAGGACTAGCGTTGAAATTAACTGTCTTTATACAATAAAAGAGGAGTTTTTAACCCCTCTTTACTAATTTCCTAGCACTTCCGATTTAATTATCCTTCTGCACTAACAGTGTACAACACTCCACATGTGTTGAGTGCACACTATAGAAACTGTGCGATGTGCTCCTACCAATGATGTCCTGAAATACTCAGGGTCTTTTCTCTATCAATATAGCTGGAGTTAAAACAGCAAATGTATAGTAATCACACTTGTGCTATTATTATTGTAAATATATAGGGAAGAGTGCACGAATGGAACTTAAAATAGACTTATTGCTTAATGTACTAGACGTTCATACCATTATGCTATTTGGTAGTATTCTTAACAAAAGTAATCCGAGAGATATTGATCTTCTAATTGTGTCTGACGATTTCGAAGATATGTTTATTTTTAAAAGAAAACAACAAGTACAGCAACTCTTAGAATCCAATACTATTGATCCGGTGTGTGTGACTGTCGAAGAATTCCTAAACATGAAAGTTAGTGGAAGTGGTTTTTCTAAACAAATACTATTAACAGGAAGGGTTATTTATGAAAAATTTAATTAATAAGGCGTTAAAGACCCTCTCCCAAGAAGGGCATTCACTAATACTATCTTCAATCAAAGATCGACAAATCTCTCAAAGTGAGAAACAAATTATTGCAGAGTATGCAATGGCTCTAGCTACATTGTCTGAAGTGGAAAGCATTCCCCCTCATGAAAAAGTTATATTAAAACGTGCGTTTAATCATGCGTATCAAATAATCTATAATAACGAATCCCTTTTTTTCTACTCCAGCTTTCATTATTCGCCACAAAATATAAGGAAAGAAGATACATCACAGCAGCATTTGATTAAAACCAATACGGATACTATGGCAATGTTTATGCATATTAAAGCCTACCAGTTCGGCTGGACTTCTATCGGGGGATCAGTTGATAACTATTTCTTTAGTAGAATGGACAGTCATATTCATGCTCTAAGAACAATTATTAAAAACAATATGGAGGATTTATTCACTCCTGCGATTTATAACTTGTGTAACCTTCATCAAACATTATATCTATATCTAATAAGTGAGCATACAGAATATCACCAAACAGCTATTAAACTTATAGATAAGGTATACAAGCTAATCAATGAGGCGAGCTCAAATGATAAAATCAAGGCATTAGTTCAGTCCAATCTGCAGTTAAAGCTATTTGCACACTGCCAGTATTACAAACAGCAAAAGCTTAAGGGCAAAACATACACTTTTACATTGGGATATGATCTCTCCAAATATACACCTACTCAAATTCTAAGAGTTCTGTCGAATATATGGGATATAGATAAAGAAGTGTTTGTTTACGAGTTTCAGAATATTGCCCACTACCTTTATGAAAAGTCTGAATTTATGAAGCCGCTTGAAAAAGCCTTGTTTCTATCATCTATTTCTAATTATTATTTACATACAAAAGAGCAAGTTGAAAATGAACTTACTATTACTGAATCTATGGAGCAAATCGATATATCACGTAATATGAATAATATTTTCTCAAATTACAACAAAATAAAAGATGTAGTACTTGCCCCTTCAGATTTAACAAAGCTATATAGTTTTAAGGACAATGAACTACGGCAAAAAATCGCATCAATTATAACTGGGGTATCCCCTGTTTTAAACCAACGAGGAGCCGCTAAGCCTCATGGAGTCTCTGAAATTTCTGATATGGAAGTACAAGTATCAATTAATGGTCAAAGATATTATCTATGTATGCCATTTAAATCAGGCATAGAAATAAAGAGCGAAAGCGTACCAGAAAATGTTGCTTATCAAATAGTACGCCCATTTCTTAATTTTAAAAAATGCATAGTTGTATTTATCACTGCCAAAAAATGTTCACAGAATCTAATGAACTATATCAAGAGGCTTAAAGATCAGTTTGACTGGCCAATAGAAGTTATACAGCAAGATGAACTTGCTAAGCTGCTAAAGATTAATAATGCTATGTGAGATATTCTTAAGCAGTTGTGTAGTACCTCCATCTTTACAAAAAACCTCCGACCGTTTGAGCGGTACTGGAGGCTTTTTTGTTGCTATAAAATCGATTCAAACAATGGTAGCAATTGCTCAGTCGTAAACAAACCCTCTTTGGTCACATAGATATCCATGGCACCTATAACTTGAATTTTTCGTTTAACTTCATTGTACGAGTCGAATGCAAATGGTTCGGGTCTGTTATCTCTTTTTGACGTAAGTGGACTCCAAGTGTTATGCAATGTGATCCAAGTACCATAAATATCGTCGGGGCTTTCTTTTACAAGAATCATGTTAAATCCAACTCTGGAAGATGCCTCTATATATCCCCAAGCAAGTACCTCTTTGTTACGTAGTCGTAAATCTTCGTTTACATCAGCATAAAAGGCAACAACTTGCTTCCTTCCAGCCGTGCTTGCATGAATCTTGTTTCCTATCAATTCTACTTTAAACTTTAATGTATCGGAATGCGTATTAAACTGCTCGGCCATCTGAGTAAACATAGTAAATATCTCTTCAAAACGATAATCAAGCATTTTCCTTTTTTCGGCCTCTGCGTTTCGTTTACGCTCCGCTTCAAGTCTTTGACTAAGTTCTTGTTGCTGGCTTTCCTGAGCCTTTTTGATTAGACCACTAATATCAATTGTGTTTGTCCCAGCAGATGGGGTAGTATTTTGTAGTCTATTAATGATTTCATCCCAAGTATTGTAACGATCCTCAGGTCTCTTAGCAGTCATTTTAGCTATAACCTGAACGATGTTGCTTGGCAGAGATGGATTTAGGGTACTTGAAAGTGGAATAGGAGTAAATAAATGAGTTTCTCTCCAAGCAGTCCACTGATCGGGGCCAGGTTTTACTGAGTAAGGATGCTTTAATGTTGCTAACTCAAAGAACACAATTCCCATGGAGTACATATCCATCTGTATGGTATTTTTCTCTAATGTCCATGCCTCAGGTGCTTTATACCAAATGTGCTGTGTTCCTTTAAATGTATTTGACCTTGTTGCAGCACCAACGATTTTCGACAAGCCGAAATCGGAAATTTTTAATATTCCATCATGCACTAAAATGTTGTCAGGCTTCACATCACGGTGAGTTAACGTGGCATTAACTGCGCTCATACCGTTAGCAAGCTGTAATAGGATACTAGTAAGCATTTCACTATCAAATTGGCGACCTAATACCCTCTGACTGTCTAAAATGCCTTTTAAAGTCCCACCATTTGCATAATCCATAATCATATAGGGCGGGAGACCAGTAAACTCAGTTCCGTCATGAAAATAATGAACCTTATTTACGTTCTGATGACTAACAAGAGGAGCTAGATCCCCTTCATTCATTAATGCCCTAACTTCTCCTTCAGTTGCAAATGAAGTTGCTATCGTCTTTAAAGCAAATAGCATTTCATTTTCGGACTCATGCATCTTTATCTTAAATACATCTCCGAATGCTCCTCTGTTTATAAACTCGTCAACAATATAAAGTTTTTGATCTTGATCATATACTAAATCTCCAGACCTAAGACTCATTGAATTGTTCTCCTTTTATGAATTTCAACCCCTCTATTTACCAACTAAATTATATCAGGAATAACAAATATCATCTATCCACATCTAGATTCCTATTTGGTGCGTTGTGATGTGCTATAAAAGAGGTAGTTATACGCACCACGTACCATTATTCCTGACCATATGAGAGAACGAGCCTAAGCATTTTCCACTGTTATATGTCTAGTTTAGAATACCCTCAATAATCAATTGAATGTTACCTATTACTCTAACTGTCTAATCTATATATAGGACAAATTACAAGGGAGTGTGATAATCAATGTTGCACCCAGTTAAAGAATGTATCATTAAAACTGGATTGACTCACAATGCATTCGCTGTATTGTATGGTATTTCGTTTCAGAGACTTAAAGACTGCCTGTATGGTTATACCACTTCAGTACCTCAAAAAATAGTTATGGTTCTGATTCAGTATGGTCATGATGAACAGGAAATACAAATGAGGAATAAGCAGTGGCGCCTCTGGAAAGCTGAGCAGGAACTTGTTTCCTCCCTTGTCTCGCAGGAAGGGAGGTCATTAGAATGAAAAACAAATTGCCGTTGGATACTGTCCTCACGTTAATGCGAAGTGAAAAGATACTAGGACTTGGCTCCGATTTGGAAGAACTTATTCAATTGTTCGTTAAGTATGTCAAGAACCCATTATCTACAGATGAAGTCGAGTATTGCCTTGCTCAATATCTCGCAAAGTCAGATTATAAAGATACCATTCACAGAAATAACGTATTGGGAAAAGTAACTCGGTTCATCAATCAATTTGGATGGAGACTACCCGATTACCATTTAGACTATTATCGCAAATACTTACCGCTGTTCCGTTAACCACCCATTCCCCAGCGCGCGCGGGGATTTTCATTTTTTAGAGTCTGTCACGTAGTCTTTGTTTCATTCTTCGTGCCGTTGAATTGTCTTTCCCTCCCTAACATCCGTAGTAATCTTAGTAATGATTTTATTGGTTCTAATGATAGTTTTAATTGTTATTAGTATGTTTGCAGAAAAGAAAGAGGGATCTGCAATTATGAAACTAGTGTTTCAAAAATGCAAACTCCCATTTCCTATATAACCTATATTTATTCATTTTTACAAGCAGATCAACTACTAAAGAAATCATATTGACTATCAAGATCATTTGAGCTATTCGACAATGAAGGCTTGCTTTTTCGGGTTCTTTTCTTTCTATCCTTTTCAAGCTCTTTTACCCGTTCCTTATAAATACTGATTTCTTTCCCCCAATCAACAGTTATCGAACGACCAGTTAATTGTTCAACTAGCTTTGTTAGCCAATTCAAAAATTGATGCATTAATTCCTCATCCGAATGCCGTAAAACGTCATCCTTTAGCTTCAATAGAAATTTTCCGTAATGATCTTTTTCCGTGAACTCGTCCGACGTTATAAAGGAAATTAAATTGAATCCGCATCACTTTTCCTGAAAACTTCCCCCTATATATCACGTCACACCCGTTCACCTTCTAAGCCCGATTTTCATCGCAAGACACTGGGGGGGGGGGGAGATAATAAATTATTTAAAGGAAATAGATCTGAAATCAGAGTACCTTTACACAGCATTTGTTCTGTGATTACATGTATTCACCCTATAGAAAGGAGGAAGAATCACAACGAAAAAGAGACACTGCTACCAACAGTGTCCCTTTTTGGGTTCGCTTATCTCATTGTCTAATCCAAGCATTCCAGATTTGACTAAGCATTTAACCAATTCCTCCATTACTTCTTGAAAGGACTGATTTCCGATAAACTCGTAAGTTTCGTGCATCAGGTCTTCACCCCCTCGCTTTCTCTATACGAGATGAAGCAACGATAATTAAGTTTTAATTCTGGTGGGGGCACATCGTATAGCGAAATTAGATACCTACGAAGGACGATAATCAGCTATGCGCTGTGCAATTTACGCTCGTGTCAGTACAGAACTGGGCAGTCAAAAAGATAGTGTTAACCATCAGGTTTCTTTCTTTAATCGCTATGTTGAAGAAAGAAGATGGAGCATATTCGACATTTACAAGGACGAAGGCGTTAGTGGGACAAGCATTAAAGGACGTGAAGAAATCATTCGTCTGTTACGTGATGCCAGAGCAAAGAGATTCGAATATGTATTGTTTAAATCAATTTCCCGCTTCGCCCGTGACATCCAAGATGGCATAAACATGAAGCGAGAACTTGATAGCCTAGGCATCGGAATGATATTCATTGAGCAGAACATTGATACCAAGACTGCTGACGGGGAACTAATGTTTTCGATTCATCTATCCGTTGCACAACAAGAAAGTGAACAAATCTCCAAGCGTGTGAAATTCGGTAAGCGTGAGAAGGCGGCAAAAGGTAAGTTTAATGGCTCCCTTCCTCCCTTCGGTTACAAAAGGATCGGTAATCAACTTGGAATTGATCCTGATTACTCGTGTTACGTTAAAGAAATATTTCGCTTGTATCTATACGAGGATTGGGGCTTACAAAGGATTGCTAAGCTGTTTACGAAGCGCGGAGTACCTACACCAAGAAAGGTGACAGGTGCGAAGAATGCTGGGAAGCTATGGCAGCAAAGTACAGTAAAGATTATTCTAACCAATCCCATGTACACGGGTAATATGGTTCAAAACCGAAGCGAGGTTGTCAGCATCCGAACAAAACTTCGGAAGAAACTTGATACAGGCCAGCAGACGCATGTACAGAATACTCATCCTGCCATCATATCGCTTGATGAATTTGAACAGGTTCAGGAAAAGTTGAAACGGAAAGGTACTCAACGTAGTAATGGTCAGGAAAGCCTCTTCGCTCACATTGCTGTTTGCGCTGACTGTGGTTCAGGAATGCATTATAAAAACGATAGGAAGGCTTATCAGTGCGGGCGTTATGGTAAGTATGGGCGTTCTTTTTGCAGTAACCATCTCATTAGGGCAGACAAACTCTTGTCTGAAGTACTATCAACTCTAAAAGGAATCGCTTCAGAAGGCGTTAATGCAAAGAAGTTAATGGAGATGGCAAAGAAAGAGGCTGGGCATCACAAGAAAGACCATGAGACAGAGCTTCGCCAGAATGGGAACAGGTTAATGCAATTGACTAAGAAAAGAAACATACTACTAGACCTTCTGAATGATGACGAGTTAACTAAAGATGAGTGGCGGATGCAAAACGATATCATTCGTGAGGAATCCGAAAAGCTGACTGCCAGAAAGATTGAACTGGAATCATTGATTGCCAATAAGAAAGACACGGACTATCAAATCCGTGCCTTTGAAAAACAAGTGAGCAAACTTCTGGAAATGGACATTGATAATGAGAAAGTCCTCAAGCAGGTTCTGCATAGACTGATTCACAAAATTGAAGTCTATCAGGATAGCTCAATCAAAATTCACTTTAACTTCATGAATCCGCACAAATTGGGGGCATAGGACTACTCCTATCCCCGCAATTTTAGCAACACTGTACACTCAACATGCACCGTATGCGGAAACATATCCACCGGCTGCACTTCCACTATACGATACCCTCCATCCTCCAAAATCCGCAAATCCCGCGCCAGCGTGCTCGGGTTACAGCTCACATACACCACACGCTCCGGCTTCATCTCAAGAATGGTATCGAGCAGCCTCGGATCACAGCCCTTACGCGGCGGATCTACAACAATCACATCGGCAGTGATGCCCTCTTCCTTCCAACGAGGGATGACGTCCTCGGACGCACCCACCTCGAAGCGAACATTACGAAGCTCATTCAACTGAGCATTGCTACGCGCATCCTCAATAGCTTCCTTCACAATCTCCACCCCATACACCTGGTCCGCATGCTGTGCTAGGAACAAAGAGATCGTACCAATGCCGCAATAGGCATCAATGACCGTCTCTTTGCCTGTCAGTGCAGCGTATTCCAGCGTCTTGCCATACAGCACCTCGGTCTGTATCGGATTGACCTGATAGAAGGAACGAGCTGAGATCGCGAACTGTACGTTGCCGATATAATCATAAATGACATCCCTGCCCCACAGGACACGGGTCTCATCTCCGAAAATAACATTCGTCCGCTTCGTATTAACGTTCTGGCAGATGCTCACTACGTGAGGGATGGCCTCACGAATGCTGCCGATCCAGGCATCGCGATGCGGAATATCTTGACCATTGGTGACCAGCACCAGCATCATCTCGCCTGTGCGGAAGGCTTTCTTCACGACGACATGTCGGAGCAAGCCCCGCCCCGTCTCCTCGTTGTACGCACTGATGCCCAGATGACTGCCGATCTCCTTCACCTTGGCGACGACCTCATCATTATGCTCGTGCTGAATGAGACACGTCTCCATATCGACAATGCGGTGACTCCCCTTGGCGTAAAAGCCGCCAATGAGTCCACCATCTGCTGCCCCCATCGGTACCTGTGCCTTATTACGATAGCGCCACGGCTCCTGCATACCAAGCGTAGGATGCACGACAACCGCCTTTCTGTTTTTAGCAACTTGGGAACTATTTAAGCTGTCCTCGCTACCTTGGTTATCCTGATTCTTATGGCCAGCATGGTTATCCTGACTATCTTGGTTATAATCGCTGCTTTGGCTATCATGGTTATCTTGTGTATCCTGTATATTTTGAACACCTCGACCATCCTGAGCTTCCGAATCACTTAGACTCAATTTCCCTTGCGCTCCCACACTCGTCCGTACACTACCCTCTATCTCCAGCTTACCGATGCGCTCCAGCACATCCACGACATGCTGACGTTTCCACTCCAGCTGCCCTGCATAGCTCATATGCTGAAGCTGGCAGCCTCCGCACTGGTCGTAGATCGGACAAGGTGACGCAATCCGGTCAGGGCTAGCCTGCACCACATTCAGCAGCTTTGCATAGCCATACTGCTTCTTCATCTTCAACACCTTGACGAGGACCTGCTCTCCCGGCAATGCTCCCGGAATGAACAAGGTGTAGCCCTCAGCACGACCTACGCCTTCGCCATCGTGGTTCATCCCGATGATGTCCACGACCACCTCCTGATTCTTCTCTACAGGCAGTCCAGTAATCTCAGCAGCTGCACGCTGCTGGGCTGGACGCGGCGCTCTGGTCCTCATTTGATCCTTGCTCTTACCGGTCTTCTTACTTGTATTCTTTCTCGTGGTCGCACTGGTACTGATGCTGGTACTTGTACTACGACCTGCACTGTAACCAACCTGTCCCTTTTGGGAAGCGGATTGCTGTCTCTTCTGCCCAGCATCCTGTTGCTGACGTCCACGTTCATTCCCTGAACCATTTCTATCTGCTGCTGGTCTCTGACGACCTACTTCCTTGTCAGATCCATTCGCGTTCCGGCGGCTTTTTCCACGGCCACTGCGGTAATTACTCATGCTGCACATTCCCTTCTACATATCGACCTATTATCGATTTATTCGTTTAAATTTCAATTTAATCGTTAGAATACCGACTCATTCAGACATTCCCACAACTCGAAAAATGCCGCTACTCCTGACGGGAGAACGACATTTCAATCTACTCTACCTATGCGACTTGTTAATGGCATTGATGCGACCAGCTTACAGTGAGTTACATCAAGCCTATAATAATTGCTCTACATTCATGCTTTCATGAATGTAAGCGGACACTTCAAAGCTGATTCATAGAGGATCTTGGTCTGGATGAAGTATTGGTGTCTGGGTCAAATGATGCCCTGATACACTGCCATATGCCATGGTAACAAGTACACCCGCACACTGATAAGCACTCTTCAAAAGCAACCTCTCGACCCACTCAGTAAGCTCAGTTCCTACTAATTACACCACAACTACACCTTTCTCATCTAAATACCTGAATATGCTGCTTTAGATTCCGAATCGTCGCAGGCAGTGTTCCGCCCAGCTCACCGTCCAAGTTCAACTGCACATGGCCCGGAGACGTGACCTCCATGTAATCGGTCTTGAAGTAGACCAGCTTCTTATCATTCAAGTGTTCACCGCGCAGCGCCAGTGTGACCAGACGAATCATCTCCGCCAGATTGCAATTGCGCACGGCGATGACATCGAACATGCCATCGTCGATCGAGGCCCCTGGAGCCAGCTTCTCGAAGCCGCCTACCGAATTCGTATTGGCAATCAGGAATAGCATGAATTCATCATGTAGTGTCTCATGACCAGCCGCCTGTATCGTCAGCTCCTGTGGTGCGAGGCTGACCATCTTTTCCAGCCCTTTGAAGTAGTAGGCCAGCTGTCCGATCATCGTCTTCAGCTTGCTCGGCACCTCATAAGTCAGCTCAGTTAGCGAGCCCCCGCCTGCAATATTGATGAAGTATCTGTCATTGACCTTACCGATATCAATAGGTCTAGCCTGCTGACGGATGACCAGATCACAGTACTCCTCCCATTGCCGCGGAATACCCAGCGCACGAGCAAAATCATTCGTAGTCCCTAGCGGGAATACGCCCAAGGCAGGCAGGTTCTCCCTCTCCGCCATACCATTCACTACTTCATATAACGTGCCGTCTCCGCCTGCGGCAAGGATCATATCATAGCAGCCACGCTCGACAGCTGCGGTCGCTTCACGTGTTGCATCCCCTTCACCAGTCGTCGCATAGACCGACACCTCAATACCACCCTGATCCAGCCGCTGCAGGATATCAGGCAGTCTGCGTCTCATTTCCTCACGTCCGGAGGTAGGATTATAAATTAATCTGGCTCTTTTCATTCACGTATTCCACCTGTTATTTGATGATGAATCCAAGCATGAATAGACTACACAGCAGTATGTCCATATCAAGTGTATACCCAGGCCATCACCTGGCGTATCATGTCTATCCCCCTGTCTGTCGATCCGCTCATTACAGCCGAGCATGACCACAGACAAGCCCACACATTGAAGCATCATTCGCTATCTTCAAGGCTTTATCATACTGGAAAAAAGACTCTTTTACAATGGGCATGCCTTAAAGGGCAACCCATTCCATGCATATTCAGACTACATCCAGAAGCATTCATCTTATATCAGCATAGCCGAAAATACTACCTCATAACCCTATGTGCATCTAACCCATGTTAGCTGTCATATTGGAGCTACTGCCTTCCTAGCGGCAAGCAAGTATGAAGTAGACCTCGGATAGCTTCTTCACTTAGCCGCTTATCTATTTCTAGCCCTAAGTGGCCCCATCCCAGCCTAGTTCTATTCCAGCGTCTTAGGTAGCTTTATTCCAGCACCTTTGGTGGCTCTATTCAAGCCTTAGGTAGCTATTCTAGCCTAGCCTAAATAGCACCCGCTCTAGCCTAGCTATCTCGGTGTAATGATGCACACACCTGCGCCAACATGCTGTCGCGGCCGTCAGCCCCTCACTTCATCCACCTTATCCAAATCCTGCTCATAACGAAGGAACAGAGCATCTACTTGCTCTTGTAACCAGGCTGTCAGTAGTGGATGCGGCAGCAAAGCCTCACCATTATAGCGATAATTCAGGCCTTCCATCTTTCTTGGAATAACGACGTCCGTGAAATACCCTGAACTCAAAAATAACGGGGCCACAATAACAGCCATTCCCCGTTCCTCGGTCCAATATACGATTTTGTCGCGCACCGATAGCGGGTTCAACAGGGCAAAATCCGTGTGTATTCCACTTTGTGCCGCCACATCAGCCGTCAGTGAAGCCATCCCTGACTCCCAGCGCTGCCGGAACCCATCATGCACACTACCATGACCGACGAGCAAAATAACCTCGCGCTCTGGATCTACCGATAATGGCCGCGCCTTCGACCATACAATCTCAGCTACAGCGGGGCCAGCGTCGATCGGATTTCCCCAATAGACATGCGCCTGAATCCGGAAAGGCTCCAGATCTGTCTCCTTCTCTGGCTCAGCCTTTGTCCCCAGTGCATACCCAATCTCATCGACATGTGTACTACCGGAGGACACAAAGAACGGGACGACGAGCATATCCGTCACCCCTTGTTCTTCCAGTCTATCTATACCATCCTGAATAGAGCGTCCTTCGACCTGCTCCAGAAAAGCAACCACCGCCGGTACCCCGGCAGGTAGCTGCAGCCGTCCAGCAACCTCATCGACCTGCGCGACCCATGAAGCCGTCATGGAGCCATGCCCGATGATCAGGATTCCCGGCCGGCTCATCTTAGCGTCCCAGTCGTTCCAACGTCATTTTATAACCATCGTTACCATAGTTCAGGCAACGCTTCACGCGCGAGATCGTAGCTGTACTTGCACCCGTCTCGGCTTCAATCTGGTTGTACGTACTGCCTTTGCCGAGCATCCGCGCTACCTCTAGACGCTGCGACAGCGACTGAATCTCGTTAATCGTGCACAGATCGTCGAAGAAGACGTAGCACTCCTCCAGATCCTTCAATGTAAGAATGGCCTCAAATAATTGATCTATACTTTTATCATTAAGCTTCTTAAGCTGCATGTATAATCATCTCCCACCGATACTTGTTCTTTCATTGTAACTGAGTGTCACTAAGTTTTTCAAGCGTTAACGGTTTCACGCATCACAGAATAGCAATATCAGGACCTTAGTCGGACACCAGTTCTTCACACCCGGCACTATCCATGTGCATCTATGTAAAATCGCTTCTGCTACTCTTAAAATTTATCTTCAAATATGCTCTGCTGATATACTCTCCAAGCATGTTCATTGGATATGTTTTTCATATATGTTTTCGGATACGTTATACAGATATGTTTTTCAGATTTGTTCTACAGATATGTTCTACAGATTTGTTTTTCAGATTTGTTCTACAGATTGTTCTTCAGATGTGTTCTTCAGATTTGTTCTTCAGATGTGTTCTACAGAAAAGCACGCTTTTCTGATGCTCTCCAGATAGCTCGCGGGCTGATCGCCCCTCAGATAGGCGCCCCACCAGCCTGCGGGCTATCCTTACATACTAGCCTTCTACAGCCATTCGTGCTTAGCTTCACCTTTCCTTGTTATCCGTACTTAGCTTGTCGCTCCGCTCTTATCCCTGCTGACCTGGGCCATCACCCACGCCCAAATCCGCTTTTATCCATAATTATGGGACACGCGCCTAATCGTCCTGTGCATCTGTGACATAAGGTATAGTATCACATTACAAAGGAAAGTGATCTGCATGCGCGATAATCGTTACCGGAGACCGCATTCACATCGGTCCCTCTCTGATCCCTATTCCTCTCCATCCTACCCAGGGGTCAGCCCATACGAGCAAGCTCCACAGGTCGATTCACCCGGCCTCGTTCCATATGCTCCCCAAGATTCTGATCTGCTGACAGCTACTTCGGCGGCCACAGACAGCAAAGGAGGCTTACTAGGTGGTCTTGCAAGCCTCGGTGAGATCAAGGGCTTCATCGACCGCATGGGCGGCATTGACGGCATGATTGCCACTTTTGGCAAGGTACAGAAGGTCATGAGCACGATGCAGCAATTCGCTCCTATGGCCAAATTAATCATGGGCTCTCTGCCCTTCGGCAAGGGCGGCGGCAAAGGACTACTGGCTACTGATGATTCCTACGACGATTATGATCCACCTAGACGACGCAAAAAAGCAGCGCCAAAGCGGGGAACCCCGCGCAAACGCTCCAGCAAAAGACGTAGACGATAGCTAGCAGTAGCTTCACACGAATCGTGCTAACTAACCGCCATTGCTGCTAGGGATTCTGCCTAGGTGCCCACCTTTAAGCTTGCTGTTCATCAGCAGTTCAATTACATTCGTAAGAACAGCAAGCTTACTCGTGATCAACAGGCTCCCGCTTGCAGCATACCCACACTCTCATTTGATCTGGTCAATGTACTAATATTTTCCGAATTTATTTACATGCTACTGACTATCTCTGACTACCTAAACCATCCGCGTCTGGAGAACCACAGCACCATACCGACCGACATGGCCACCATCACCACCATGACGATCGCATAGCCATAGGTCCAGTGTAGCTCAGGCATGTTCACGAAATTCATTCCGTAAATGCCTGCAATCAGCGTTAGCGGCATGAAGATCGTCGTGATGACCGTTAGTGTCTTCATGATCGAATTCATCCGGTTAGAGTTCAGCGAGATATAACCATCTCTCAGGTCGGCCGTCATCTCGCGGTCGGCCTCAATCATGTCTGCCAGCTTGAGCAGGTGATCGTAGATATCTGTGAAATACGCCTTATATTCTCCCGCACCCTGGACATGCCCGGAGTTAAGGATGCGATAGAGCAGATCGCGCATGGGCACAACCGTGCGGCGAATCTTCAATAGACGGCTCCGCAGCTGGAAGACCTGCGTCATCAGCAGCTCAACCGATTCATTCCCACTCTGATTCTCCAGCTCCGCCAGCTCATCCTCAATGGCGTATACACAGGGGAAATATTGATCCACCAGTTCATCCAGCACCTCATAAGCCGCAGCCAGTGGCCCTTTGTTCGAGACGGTATTCGTATGACCGTCAGCCAGCCGATCCCATACCCGGTCCACCTCAGCCAGCTGCGCATGGTGATACGTGACGAGGAGACGCTCTCTCATGAACACGCCGACCTCTTCTACCTCCAGCGTATGCTCCCTGAGCGCATGGATTACCATGAACTCCGTCTCCGGATAATGGTCAAGCTTGGGACGCTGCAGTACATGCATACAATCCTCGATAGCCAGCGGATGGAAATGAAAATAGCTACCCAGCAGCTTGGACTCTTCTTCACTTGGCTCAATAAAATCCACCCATATCCAAGCGTATTTCTCCACATCTATATTCTGAAGCGGGATTCCTGCGATGACTTCATGAGCATGTCCGATAGCTAGCGTGCGGATCAAGGCGATCCCTCCCTTTATGTACAACTCCTAATTATTATCCGTAGTTCATATAGTTCATAGTACCTTAACCTATTACGTTGTCTCGATTTAACAAGCTGAACATTGGTCTACAGAGCTCCCCCCGCTTGCAGTGACCGACTCTCTTTTGAACTGGTCAAGGTACTATATAAATTGATCCTGTTACATTGAGAAGGGGAGTGAGCAAAGGAGGGGAAGTTTGGAAGTGAAGGAGCGCCAGCGACCGCCTTTGTCTCTGGATTTCTACAGCCTACACCCCAATCTACCATAATCCATATGTGGACAGCAAAAGAAGCCATCCTGACGGCTGGCCCCTGTAGCTTGCAAATATACACATATAGACAGGACTTCGTTAGCGAAGACGGACGCAGCATGATTTCGCTCTTGCAACATGTGAGTGTCATACCGCCTTGCTTCATAGCTTGTCCTAACCTAGTACCTTGACCGAATCTGATTCAATGTTCAGCAGCTCTTAGCCCCATCTGATTTGGTCGAAGTACTAGGCAAAGAATAATTTAAATACCGCTCCCGCCAGCAATGCGGAGATCGGAATCGTAATGAACCAGGTTACCACGATTCGTCCTGCCAGTGACCAGCGCACAGCGGAGAAGCGCTTCGCTGAACCAACACCCAGAATCGCAGAGGTAATGGCATGCGTGGTACTTACAGGCAAGTGTAGAATCGTACACGTGAAGATAACGGACGCAGCCGAAATATCTGCAGCAAAGCCGTTAATCGGCTCAATCTTGAAGATCTTCGTACCCATGGTCTTGATGATCTTCCAGCCACCGATGGACGTACCCAGTGCCATGGCAGTAGCCGCTGCGATCTTAACCCAGAGCGGTACCTCCAGATGGTCCTGATACTTGGCAGAGACCAGTGCGAAGGTAATAATCCCCATCGCTTTCTGGGCATCGTTCGTTCCGTGTGTAAAAGACTGCAGTGCCGCCGTAAAAATCTGCATCATCCGAAAACCCTTGTTAACGGTATGCGGACTGCGACGGGCAAAGACATATTTGAGAATCATCATCACAATATACCCGATTACAAATGCAATTAATGGAGAGAAGATCAGCGCCTCAACAATATCAATAAAGCCTGACCAATTCACCATGTCCGAACCAGCCCCTACATATACAGCACCTGCTAGCGCACCGATCAGCGCATGAGAGGACGAGGATGGAATGCCGAACCACCAGGTTACCAAATTCCATATAATTGCTGCAATCAGGGTACAGATGACAATATCTATACCATTAGTCAGCTTCGTCGGATCTGCGACACTTCCTCCGATCGTCTTTGCGACTCCAGTGAACATCATGGCCCCTAAGAAGTTCATCACAGCAGCCAGTATAATAGCACGGCGTGGTGTTAGAGCTCGGGTAGAGACAGAAGTAGCAATCGCATTGGCTGTGTCGTGGAATCCGTTGATGAAGTCGAAAGCCAAAGCCAGAAATATAACGATACCTAGTACGAGTAAACTTGTTTCCATGTGAGAGGGCCCCTTACGAGTTACGCATGATGATCGATTCCAGTCTGTTCGCTACATGCTCACAAGCATCTGTAGTCGTCTCAAGCCGTTCATAGATCTCTTTGCGCTTAATGAGCTCAATCGGGTCGCTCACGGTGGCGAACAGGTTGTTGATGCATTTGCGCAGCAGCTCGTCCCCTTGGTTCTCCAGATCATTCAGTCGGATCGTATGCTCCCGAATCGCCAGCAGCTTCTTCTGGGACAGCAAGTGAACAGCTTTCTGAATCTCGTACGCAGACTGCCGCAGAATATCTGCGAATTGAATGATATACTCATCCGGCTCAGTCAAATGATACATATAGAAACGGGATGCAGTTGCCTCAAGACCGTCCAATACATCATCCATAGTGGTTGTCAGATCCATAATATCATCGCGTTCAATCGGTGTAATAAATGTTTTGTTAAGCTCTTTGATGATCGTGTGCGTGAATTCATCGCACTTGGACTCATATCTCTTCATTTCACTTGTAAACTCAATTACATTTTGAAGATTCGAAACATGCTGAGAGAAGTAGTCAGCGGCATGTACAATGGTATCTGCCATATTCTCCAGCGTCTGAAAAAAGATATCCTTTTTCTTCAGTTTCATAACGATTACCCCTTTACAAATTGTTACTGCTTGAACGCGGACAGATAAAAACAACCTTTGCTATCTTATCACAAGTAACAGCTTTTTTGTAAAGGCTTTGTAAAGTTCTAAGCGGTTTTTCATTGAAACCGGATACAATAGGGCAATTCCTTTACATTATATTGACTTAGTTTTACCTTATAATTACATTTCTCGCCTATTGCATCCGAATTCCTACTTATATGTCTCATACTTCCCATGACATTTTTATTCAATAACCTCTTACATTCTCAATCAGCAAGTTCACTAGCAAGCTTATTAATACCCTTAATCCCTTAATCATTAACTTCATCTTTGGTAAGGCATCACCTTACGTATGACATTCAGCCCAGGAACATCAGAACTGCGAAGAATCCGTTTAATTCGTCGTGTCCTTTGAATCCGCAGAGTCCTTAGCGTCCGTTGAGTCCTTATCTGTTGAATCTGTCGAGCCAGCCACTGGCTCTGTAATCGTAATATGTCCGCTTACCCCATTGTTGTCAGTAGGGACAATGTGTATATAGGTTTTGCCCGGAAGCAATGGCCATTCCTTGCCGTCCACGTCAAAGCGAATGGAATCTCCCTTATTATGTCTCCACGTTCCCTGAATCATCCGACCTTGCTGGAAAATGGCCGCCTCGCCTCCGCGATCCAGATCTACTGCCAGTCGGCCTACATCATCCAGTACCCGATGATTCGTAGACAATACGATTAGATTCGTAGCTGTTAGCTGTTCATTATTGTTCAGATCGACATGCGGCTTGCCGTTAATCATACGCTTATATAGTCCTTGCTCCACATCATATGTATAGGACACCCGATAGCTATTGAGCAGGAATTGAATATCCAGTGCAGTCGCTTCCTCTCCTGCAATCCGATGTGTCTTCGGATCATCGAAGGTATACGCAGGAGCCTCTGCTTCCACCGGATAACCGCGCTTCTCCGCACCCGCTACCAGCTTGTCCAGGTCTGTGTACAGATTATGTGGCGCCTTACGGTCTTTGCTTCGCCAGAAGGACGTTCCTGCATTCGTGATCTCGTCCAGATGCTGCTTGCCTTGTCTTTGGAAAATGGCATAGGCGTCGTTGCTTCCTCCTGCATGGATTGGAAGGGCGTTATAGCTCTCTGCGAGCTCGATCAGATAAGGACGAATGCTGCGGACCGGGCCGATGTTCACATCCTTGCCACCACTCTGGAAGATGGCTACAAGCCTGGTAATTCCGCCTTCCGCCAGCACTTCATATACGATATCGGCTCCGCTCAGACCGGATTGCGGCCTAGCCGCCGGGGCATTGTTGATCATGACGGCAAGCGGGCGTT
The DNA here is from genome assembly GCF_000377505.1 of Paenibacillus massiliensis 2301065 = DSM 16942. Lineage (GTDB taxonomy): Bacteria > Bacillota > Bacilli > Paenibacillales > Paenibacillaceae > Paenibacillus > Paenibacillus massiliensis. Next base: position 378,726 of record NZ_KB898189.1, read on the forward strand.
GCTTTACAGGCTCATCCGATCCCAGTCCCGTTAGCGGCGCACTGTATGCATAGACAGGCTCCACAAGAGTCTCTTCCTTAACAGGCTCTGGCTCCGGGGTAACGACAGGGGGTGTCACTGTTGGCTCCTGTACAGATTCTGAGCAGGACGCGAGCAGCAACGAACTTGTGACGAGGAGTGCACCGATGCACCAATGCTTAAGTTTCATCTGGGTCAACATTCCTTCCTCCAACTTTTTTTCTCATTATAAACTCCGACTTCCGATTTTGTCCTGTTAAATAAGGATATTCCGGCATTGAGAACTCCAACATTTGACATCTTAAATTTTCTCTGAACAAGGAGAAATTAAAATTTAAAAGAAATTTCTGACTTTGTGATTTATATCACAAATATTCACCCTTCCCTACACTACAATAAGGATGTAGCCAAGATGATCATCACACAAAAGCAAAAAGCACTAGTAACAACAGCATTAATAACACAAATTATTGATTATAAAAAAGGAGTGGTTCATATGTTTAACAATTGGTTGAGAGAAAATAAGGTTGCAATGTGGTTACTGACAGTACTGAGAGTATACATTGGTTGGGATTGGATGACTCACGGTTGGGCGAAGCTCACAGGCGAAGGCTTTAACGCTGGCGGCTTCATTAGCGGAGCAATTGCAAAAGCATCGGGCGAAAGCCCAACTGTACAAGGCTGGTGGGGAGCGTTCCTGGAGACTTTCGCACTGCCTAACGTTGGCCTCTTCAACTTCCTGATCCCGCTGGGCGAATTCCTGGTAGGCCTCGGACTGATCTTGGGTACATTCACTACTTTGGCTGCACTGATGGCTATGGTCATGAACTTCGCATTCTTGTTCTCGGGCACTGTAAGCACCAACGCAATCCTGGTGCTGGCTGAAATCTTCATCGTAGTTGCAGGTGCTAACGCTGGTCGTATCGGCTTCGACTACTGGGTACTTCCTTACCTTCGCAAATTGTTCCGCAAAGGCGGTACCAGTCAGGACCCAGCCTTCAAAGGGGCATAACCTGAGACCTCATAACTGATGAACTCAGCTTCCAGATTCACCAAGAGGCAGACACCGCCAAGTGCGGTAGCTGCCTCTTATTTTTGTAATATAGTCTTGTTCTGGAATACGGTCTTGTTTGGAATATATTCTTGTTTGTAATCTAGTTTTGTTTTTACAAATATTGCTTTGAATATAGAGATGTCTACAGTTAAAATGCTTCTGCTAATCCTCCAGCCCAAAATCAGGCTCGGCTCCGAACACCCAACAATTCAAGCTCAGCGATCCATGCGCATATTCCTGATACAGCTTCACGGCATTCCCGTTATTGTCTGCTGTGCCCATCGCATAGAACAAGGGCACTATATGCTCTCTGGCATAAGACGGCACGGCCTCACGGGCATGTGGTGCCTTCTTGTCATACAGGAAGAGGTGCCTCAGATTCCACACGGCTAGCTGCTCCCCGATCCAGTCATCGAAGGCCACAGCCCAGGCTTCAGGCTCATCGGTCTCCCGCAGCAAGCGAAGGTTGTGTACGAGCCCTCCACTGCCAATAATCAGAATATCCTGATCACGTAGAGCGCTGATCATGCGCCCGATATTGTACTGCTCTTGAGGCGAACGGCGTGAGTCCACGGATAACGGAATGACAGGAATATCTCCTTCAGGGTACAGATGCCGCAGAATAACCCAGGCTCCGTGATCCAGCCCCCTGCCCTGTACAGGACGAACGAATAGATTTTGCTGCTTGAACATGGCCATGATCTCTTCGCTAAGCTCCTGATCACCCGGAGGATCATAGGTCAGCTGATACATGTCATCGGGGAAGCCGTAGTAATCGTGCATGGCTGTATGTTGGTCGTCCACTCCGATACTCTGATCGGGACAATCCCAGTGCGCTGAGAATACGACAATCCCGCGGGGACGCGGCAGCCGTGAACCCAGTCTGGTCAAAAAGCGGGTATAAGCATTGTCCTCCACAGCCAGTGTAGGCGAACCATGCGCCACGAATAGTGCTGGTATTGTCATCGCTGCCAACCTCCACACGCAAAATGATGGTGAGGGCTATTCCGAATGCATACCGAGTGATTTTACGAAGACTATATCGTCCAAGCCACATATCGTCCTAGATCAATACTGGCCTTCATCAGCTATCGGCGGTGCTTGACTTTCGGAAATATACCTTACCTCTCTATTTTACTCCTGCGCACGCGGTTTTTCCAATATCATATCATCCAGTGCTGCCATTCTTCCTCCAGACGCTCCTGGTTCGTCAGCCACTGGAGGGTCGATGTGATGAGCTGATCTCGCTCTTTGCCCGATGAGAAGGTATGATCTCCTTGGAAAATGATCTCCTTATCGCACCGTCCCTCGCTGCGCATCCAGAACACCTTCTGGTACAAGAAAGCATAATCCACTGGAATAATATCATCCGAGGTCCCATGGACAACGAACACGTTGCCGTTGAACTTCACCGCCTCCTGGAACGGCTGATATTGGGCCAGCGAGTCAAAGTACACAGGTGTGAACTTATAGCCAAGGTAGTCTGCCTTGCCTTGCTGAACTGCTTCATCGTAGGTGGACCGCCCGGTGATTTTGACAATATCATTGAAAGGATAGCCAACAGCTGACCACATGATCAGGTTCTGCACGCGTTTGTCACGCACAGACGTCAGAACAGCGACTGCACCGCCAAGACTGTGCCCCAGTAGTGTGACGCGACTCGGGTCCACATCAATACAGTTCATTGCATAATCTATCACAGCCCGTGTCTGATTGATCATGGATTCCAGACTTTGCTCACCATATTCGCCTGAGCTCTCTCCGCACCCTGCGTAATCAAAACGGATCACGGCGTAGCCCTTGGCTGCAAACTCACGCCCGGTCCGTACGAACAGCCGATCCACACCTATGCGACTACCTACGAAGCCATGGCAGATGATGATAAGCGGTACTCTATTCTGTCTTTTCGATTCCCCGTTATCGCTGGGATAATGAAAGGTTGCTGCCAACTCTTCTCCCTCGTATCGAATACTGATCTGTCGCTCCATACTCTCTTCCTCCCGTTTCCCACGTATGTTCCATTTATTCTACTATTAACAGTGAAAGCCACGATGGCGATTTATAAATATTTAATTATTCCGATTAGTTTAATTGGTATTAGGTTGTATGAGAAAATATAGCACCTTCACGCACCATCTGTCAATGAGCTTGGCTAGTACACAAGCTTAAGGCCCTGGAGCTAACCTCCAGGACCTTGGCTTTTACCTTTCGACGTTTTTACTGTTCGACGTCTTTTCATATACCTTAGCGTGTTCTTGCTCCTACTTCCATATCAGCTGATGTGGGTCTGCAGCTTGTGCACACACTCGGGGTCCATTCATCTTTTACTTGCGGGACATTCCACTTGAGCCTACTTATAGCTACATCAACTATGCTCCGCCTGTAACGGGCGAATTATAGCTAGAGGTCAATCGTAGCTCTGACGGAACATACTGTGGGTCTCACTCCGTCCCTCCCATGCATTCATCCATCCATGCTCCTCGCTTAAGCGATGCTCATCCCACAGATTCACTGACGGCTGTTGCCCCAATTCATCAGAGAATTCCTCCTGATCCAAAATGCGGTATACCGGGGCCCCTTTGCCTGCTCCTGGTAATGAGGCCTTGTCCGTATGGACATGGTTGGCGGTTGGCTGAATGTCACCTGTGCCTTCATCCTTCATCTGCTTCACGCTCCCGTCCTTAATAGTCGTGTAGAGAGGTCCAACAGCAGCATATACTGTACAAGTACGGTTGCTATGCTTGCTTGCTGTAATCTCTTTATGGGGTAATTTTCAACGGGAAGCGTTCACATTATACTTATAAGAATAAAATTCAGACCGATATTCTTCATTTGTCAACATTCCGCCACATTCTGGACACGGACTCGCGGAATGGTATACTTTCTTCATAGCCTGATAACAGCAAGGAGGAGTACACGTGCCTGATACGCACACGGATCAGAAGCAAGCCAATAAAAGCTATAGTAGCTATGTGCTGATTGCCTGGATTGCACTGACATTCTTTTTTACGACGATTGCCCTGGTAGGGCTGGTTGTACAATCTACAGGGGGAAATGTGGAGCCTTACACGAAGGTGGGAATCTCTACACTCGTTCTGATCGCTGGAGGAGCCATTGTTCTCATTGAGGCCCTGACCAAATTCATGGTTAGACCGGAGGACGATGAGACGGATCAAGACGCCGCAGATCAGCGTCCCCATGTCCCGGAGCGAGCCAGCATGAACATCAGATCCATCTTGGCCTATGTGGTGCTGGTAGCCGTAATTCTCATTGGTGGTCTGCTGCTGCGAGGCTCTTTGCCCGTATTCACCATCTCACCATGGACCAGTCTGATCATCGGAATCGTGGGCTGGGTAGTACTCATCGTCATCATGTGGAGACGTAGTCAACGTCGGAAGACCTCGGTTTAGGTTAACGAACTACCATAGCACTGGAGAACAACTGGGGAGTGGTGGTAGGTCTATGCTAAAGGATCGCTGGATAGCAAGCTATAACTATACCTACTCCTATATTGGAGCATTGAACAGGTCCTTCAAGTATTAACAATAGCAGTAGGATGAGCAGTAGGATGAACTGCATTAGTCCTAGCACTTAGCACTTAACACAGTTGTAGCACTACCTGTTGCTCTTAGCTCTAGTACTGGTTGTAGTACTGGTTGTAGTACTGGTTTAGCACTAGCTGTAGCTTGAGCTGTTGGATAAGTCCCGACGTTATCCGATCGGTTCGTCCAGCATGCCATCACGAGTTATTCTAGCCTGCTCGCCAGGCGTCACGCCGAATCTACGCTTATACATGCGGATGAAATAATTCAGCTCCATCCCAACGGCATCCGCTACCTCGCGCATCGTTGCCAAAGGACGATCCAGCATCCACTGCTTGGCATGCTCCAGTCGCAGACGCTGCATATATTGGTGGCCGGTCATACCATATTCCTGATGGAACAGTCGATTCAAATGCTGCACGGAGTACCCGACGATCTCAGCTACATTTTGCAAGAGAAGCTCTTCACGATAATGGGCATGCATATAGGCGAGCGCTTGTCGGAATCCCGCACGATTGCTTGAGTCTGAGCATTCTTGCTCGGTATCACATTCCGGCCTCAAGGACTGGGATTCTCCTTCGCTTGCCTTCCTGTAGCTTTCAGAAGATAATAGTGCCTCTACTGCTCCCGGCAGGAGCCGATAAGTGACTTCGTTCATTTGCTCATGCAGACGGGGATTGCGCAGGTCCAGCTCCCATAGCCTGATCAGCTGCAGCCACAGCTTCATGAATCCGTCTTGGTCTAATTCAACGTGCTCAAGATCCTGAAGTGTGCGCAGTAGTGTACTTGAGAGGGTGCCGCCAAATCCGACATAACGCTGATCCCATACCTTACTGTCATCTGGCCTAATGGTATAGGCAAGCTCCTTGGATACAGTCGTGATCTGGAACGGACGCAAGCGACGTGTCGAGCCATCCTCCCGCTCAAGCAGCGCAGAGCCTTGGTGTGACAATATCATAAGATGCTCAGGAAAGCCCTCTGGATGATGCTGCTGCTTCTTCGGAACTATCCCTGCACAGTAGAGATGCAGGGGCATAAGCGATGGTGGCGAACGAAACAAACGAAATGAAGACATTATATCCTCCTCATGGCGGGAATCATGTTCATCTTGATTTTGCAGGTTCATAAGCACAAGGCTGACTTGATTGCAGCCATCATAACAGAAATGCTATCACCTTGTCCGAGGTCAAAAGCACTATCCTTAGCTCTTTCATTTCATTCAATTTTTGTTACTTAGAGCAAACTGTGTAGGTTGCCTGGCTATTGGGTTGACTGTCCTGTCTTATACTGAATATGCAGCCTGGGCAGCTGTAAAGACAGCAAAAGCCGTACACTGATTCCAGATCAGCATACGGCTTTGTTTTTTTATCTAATTGATCGAGTTCAGGTACTAATTAATAACACTGGCTTCCTCAGATCAACATATTGAACAGATTCTCGTTCTTATTGAGCTCCGTATACTGGATACCTCTCCGATTCATCCGATCAATCAGTGGGAAGTAATCCTCCTTGTACATCAGCTCAACGCCGACGAGAGCAGGGCCATTCTCCTTATCATTCTTCTTGGTATACTCGAAACGGGTAATATCATCATCCGGTCCCAGCACCTCCTGCAGGAATTCACGAAGAGCACCCGCCCGCTGCGGGAAGTTAACCATGAAATAATGCTTGAGGCCTTCGTACATCAAGGAACGATCCTTAATCTCCTGCATCCGGTCAATGTCATTGTTGCCGCCACTGACGATACAGACGACCGTCTTGCCTTTAATCTCATCCTTGCAAAAATCCAGTGCAGCCACAGGCAAAGAGCCAGCTGGCTCTACCACGATCGCATTTTCGTTATATAGCTCCAGAATGGCCGTGCAAGCCTTGCCTTCAGGGACCTTCACAATGTCATCCAGTACGCGTGTACATATATCATAGGTGAGCTCTCCAACACGTTTGACGGCGGCTCCATCCACGAATTTGTCGATCTGATCCAGTGTAACCACTCCGTTCAGGCGTATGGCCTCACTCATCGAAGCAGCTCCGAGCGGCTCAACGCCAATGATACGTGTGGCCGGACTGACCGTTTTGACATAGGTTCCCACGCCAGCTGCGAGTCCGCCCCCGCCAATCGTCACGAACACATAGTCTGCCGGCATGCCCAGATCCTCCAGAATTTCCATGCCTACGGTGCCATTGCCAGCTACAATCTTCGGTTGATCGAAAGGATGAATAAACGTCATACCATCCTCATTACAACGCTTGATCGCCTCCGCATACGCATCATCGAAGGTATCGCCTGTAAGAATGACCTCTACGCTCTCCCCACCAAAGCGGCGAACCATCTTCACCTTCTGGTTAGGCGTAGTGCTTGGCATGTAGATCTTGCCCCTAATGCCCAGCGCATTACATGAGAACGCCACACCCTGCGCATGATTTCCTGCACTGGCACAGACGATCCCCTTCTCCATTTCCTCTGGCGTAAGACTTCGAATCATGTTGTACGCACCACGAATCTTGAAGGAGCGCACTACCTGCAGATCCTCCCGCTTCAAATACACTTCACACTCATATTTTGCCGACAGTACAGCATCACGCTGTAACGGCGTCTTGACAATCACTTCACGCAGCATATGATGCGCGCGAATAATATCCTCCATACCCACGGTAGGTACATCCGTCCGGGGACTATCTGCTGATTTCATATGCTCACTCCACACTCCGTTAAGCTAGTTCTATAGTTTGTACCGATTATCATACCACGTTTTGGGTCGAATTGCGCGGGCTGCGAGCGGTAACTACGCCAGATTGAGCATTAGGCCGAGCTCCTGCTAACCTAATAGCATAACAGCGACCCTCACATGGAGAATCGCTGCTATGGGAATCAATATTCTAAGGTTAAATAAGCCTTGTATTTGTTGATTTATATTGTATTTGTTAATTTATATTGTATTTGTTAATTTATATTTTATTTGTTAATTTATATTGTATTTGTTAATTTATATTGTAATAGTTAAAATGCTTTGTATTCGCCAATTAGCTGCAAGTGAGCTCATTGACTTATTCAGCAGAACCATATTGTCGTGCGAACCAGGCTGCTGCCGCCTCTACCTCTGTACGAGTAAGCTGATGACCATTTCGTTCCCAATGAGTCTCCACCTCAGCCCCTGCTCCTGTGAGGAGCTCCTCCAGCTCTCTGGAGCCCTGTGCCGGAATCAACGGATCATTCTCCCCTGCTCCAATGAATACAGCCGTACCCTTCAGATCAGGAAGCTGGATATCACGTAGCGGCACCATTGCATGATGCAGAATCGCCCCCCTAAGGGCATCCTTGTCATGGAAGAGCATGCTGGCTGCAATGTTGGCACCGTTGGAGTACCCGATGGCAATTACGTTCCCGCGATTGAATCCATACTGCTCCGCAGCTTCATCAATGAAGGCAGATAGCTCACGTGTGCGGAAGACCAGATCCTCCAGATCGAACACCCCTTCTGCAAGACGTCGGAAAAAGCGCGGCATGCCATTCTCCAGCACATTCCCGCGTACACCTAACACGGAGGACTCGGGCGAGATCATATCCGCCAAAGGCAGCAAATCTTGTTCGTTACCCCCTGTGCCATGCAGGAGCAGCAATACCGGAGCCTCTTGATTCGTACCTTGCTTGAAAATATGCTTCATAAATGATAACCTCCTAGGTTGCTTTTATTTTTATATTCATTGTGAAGCTTTGACTAGATCACTTATAACCTCATCACTTATAACCACTACAAAGACTTAAACTTAAACTAAGAATCAAAATTTATTTCTAAATTAAGATTCTTATTTTTGTTATATTATAAAATACTTTTCTACATTCTGCAATCCCCCTTCTGCTTATTTCATGCACAACTATTTTGTTTCCACACCGGTGCACTTTTGCCACACTACCATCAACTAAATTTTCCCCAATCGAGACTGCTCCCATCCTTGCCACACCTTAATCAATGTAAAAGCTGTACAGCCTAAAAAGGATCTCCCTCAGGTCATCGACCCTTAGGAGATCCTTCATACTACAAAGAATTATTACAATGGCTTTATTGCAATGCTTTGAGCGCAATATCCGTACGCTGATGCTTACCTTCAAAGGTAATGCGCTCTGCCTGCTCATAAGCCTTGGTACGTGCGGCAGCAATATCTGCTCCCAGGCCGACGACACCGAGTACGCGACCACCATTCGTGATCCACTCGCCTTGCTCGTTGACCGCTGTCCCCGCATGGAATACGATGCCATCCTCCACCTGATCCAGCCCCTGAATTGGCAGACCTTTTGGATAAGAAGCCGGATAACCACCGGAAGCCAATACGACACAGACGGCAGCCTCATCCTTCCACTGAATATCCACCGAATCCAATGTACCGTTCACCGCAGCCAGGAAAATGTCCAGTAAATCTGACTTCAGGCGCGGCAACACCACCTGTGTCTCCGGATCTCCAAAGCGTGCATTGAACTCAATCGTCTTCGGTTTCCCATCAGGTGAGATCATCAGTCCCGCAAAGAGCACACCGCGAAACGGCCTTCCTTCCGCCACCATAGCCTTTGCTGTCGGCTTGATGATGGTCTCAATCGCCTCTTCGATAATACTGTCGGCAATATGCGGCAGCGGAGAATAGGTCCCCATTCCGCCTGTATTTGGACCCTTATCGCCATCATAGGCCGGCTTGTGATCCTGGGCAGCGACCATCGGACGTACGGTCTCCCCGTCCACGAAGGCCAGAATCGACATCTCCTGGCCAGCCAGGAACTCCTCGATTACCACCTGGTCACCAGAGCTGCCGAATACCTTACCTACCATCATATCGCTGAGCGCCTGCTCGGCCTCCTCCAGCGTCTGAGCGACAACGACCCCTTTACCAGCTGCCAGACCATCAGCCTTGATGACTACGGGTACTGACTGCTCACGCAAATACGCGAGCGCCTCTTCATACTGATGGAACTTGCGATAAGCAGCCGTCGGAATATTGTATTTATGCAGCAGGTCCTTCATGAAGGCCTTGCTACCTTCAATCTCAGCCGCATTTTTTCGAGGGCCGAACACCGGAATGTTATGGGCCTCGAAGACATCGACAATCCCTGCTGCGAGCGGATCATCCGGTCCGACTACTACGAGTCCGACTTGTTTCTCCAGGGCATAGGCTGCCAGACGCTCGAATTCAAATACACCGATCGGTTCACACTCCGCCAGCTGTGCAATACCTGCATTGCCCGGTGCACAGTAGATTTTGCCGACCTGTGGACTTTGGCTGAGCGACCAGACTATGGCATGCTCCCGTCCACCACCGCCAATAACGAGTATATCCATGCTCTGCTAGACCTCCTGGTTATCCTAGTGCTTGAAATGACGGACGCCTGTAAATACCATGGCAATTCCGTATTCATTAGCTACCTTGATAGACTCCTCATCCTTGATTGAGCCACCTGGCTGAATGACCGCCGTGATTCCGGCTTTTGCTGCCATTTCGAGCGTGTCTCCCATCGGGAAGAAAGCATCCGAAGCCAATACGGCGCCCTTCGCTTTGTCACCCGCTTGCTCAATCGCGATCTTGGCTGCACCTACGCGATTCATCTGCCCAGCGCCGACACCTACAGTCATGTTATCTGCTGCCAGTACGATGGCGTTGGATTTCACATGCTTAACGACCTTCCACCCGAACAGAAGCTGCTTCAACTCTTCCTCGGAAGGAGCACGCTCTGTTACGATCTGAAGAGCCGCTGGATCTAGCGCATGCACATCACTTTGCTGTACGACCATACCGCCTTCGATCGAGGTCACAACATAGCGACTTTCTTGGCTACTCTCGCTGGACAGCTCGCCCATGTCGAGCAGACGGATATTCTTCTTTTGTGTCAAAATATCAAGCGCTTCCTGTGTAAAGCCTGGGGCTAACACAATTTCCAGGAAAATCTCCGACAGTCTCTTCGCTGTATCGCTGTCTATAATCCGATTCGCCGCTACGATGCCGCCAAAGATCGAGGTCGGATCAGCTGCATAAGCCTTGCTGTAGGCTTCAAAGATACTGCTACCAATACCCACACCACATGGATTCATATGCTTAACGGCAACCACAGCAGGCTCGCTGAATTCCTTCACGATCTGCAGCGCAGCATTCGCATCATTGATGTTGTTGTAGGACAGCTCCTTGCCGTGCAGCTGCTTGGCTGTCGTCAGTGTGCCGTTCGCCGCAAGCGGCTCTCTGTAGAAGGCTGCTTGCTGATGTGGATTTTCGCCATAACGCAGATCCTGAATTTTCTCATAGGTCACAGTATAGCGTTCGGGCAGTGGGTCACCCGTTACGTTGGAGAGATAGTCAGAGATTAGAGCATCATATGATGCGGTATGACGGAACACCTTGGCCGCAAGGCGCTTACGTGTATTCAATTCGGTGTCTCCACCGCCACGAATCTCGTCCAACACCTGGCTGTAATCATCTGCGTCGACAACAACCGTGACGAATGCATGATTTTTGGCAGCTGAACGCAGCATGGTAGGCCCACCGATGTCGATATTCTCGATAGCGTCCTCATAGGTCACGTCTGGCTTGGCGATCGTCTCAGCGAACGGATAAAGGTTCACAACCACGAGATCAATATAGTCAAGACCCAGGTCACTCATCTGACGCTGATGCTCCTCATTGTCACGTACTGCCAACAGGCCGCTATGAACAGCGGGGTGTAGTGTCTTAACCCGTCCGTCCATAATCTCCGGGAAGCCAGTTACATCCGAAATACCGATGACCGGGATTCCTTCCTTCGCTAACAGGCTGCTGGTTCCCCCTGTTGAGATGATTTCTACGCCCAAGTTGGACAATTCACGGCAGAACTCAACGATTCCGCGTTTATCCGATACACTGACCAATGCTCTTTTTATAGCCACGCTTCGCTTCCTCCTTTTGGTAATTCGCAACTTAGCGCTTCCTGACGAAAGGCTGTTCGTTTATTTCCCGAGAAATATCATTTCCTGCGTCTCATCATTCGACGAGCATTTTGTTTCATTCTAATAAGGACTATTTATCCGCTGCCTCATGCGCTCTGGCAACCGTTACTTTGCGTCCATCCAATTGCACCAGTCCCTGGGCAAACCAGGATACAACCAGAGGATATAGCTTCACCTCAGCCGCATGGACAGATTCAGCAAGGGATTCGACCGTATCATCTGGATGTACTATTACAGGCTCCTGAGCAATGATCGGCCCAGTATCCATACCGCCATCCACGAAATGCACCGTCACTCCCGTCCACCGCACACCGTAGCGCACAGCCTGCCCCACTGCATCCTTACCTGGAAAAGCAGGCAAAAGCGATGGGTGGATATTGATGATTCGGCCTTCGTATCGCTCCACAAGTATCGGCGAGAGCAGTCGCATATAGCCTGCCAATACAATGAGATCCACTCCCCTGTTGTCTAGGATGTTGGCGATCTCTTGCTCGTAGGCTTCTTTGCTGGCATACTCCTTGGGTATGAAGGTGTGGCAGGAAATCCCCTCCGCCTCGGCACGCTGTACGACACGAGCCCCAGGCTTGTCACAGACCAGCAGTTCAATCGTGGCTTGCAAAGCTCCTGTTCGAACAGCATTTGCCAGAGCCTGAAAGTTCGTACCTTCTCCAGAGGCAAATACAGCTATACGAAAGGACTTCATTATACTTCCGCTCCGGTAAAGGTCACCTGCGCTGCCCCTTCAGTCACACGGCCAATAATGTAGCCTGTCTCCCCAGCTGCACGCAGTTGCTCCAGGGTAAGAGCCGCATCCGCTTCATCCACGACGAGCACAAGTCCGATCCCCATATTGAAGGTCGTGAACATATCACGATTGGATACCGAGCCTTTCTCCTGAAGAAGACGGAAGATCGGCAGAATAGGCCATGAGCCGTACTGAATATCCACATTCACATGCTCTGGCAGCACGCGCGGAATGTTCTCAATGAAGCCACCGCCGGTAATGTGTGCCATTCCTTTGACCTTCACCTTCTCCAACAGGGACAGTACAGGCTTCACATAGATCTTGGTTGGCTCCAGCAGTACATCCCCCAATGTACCACCCAGTTCAGGAAGCTCGTCCTGCAGACGGTAGCCTTCTTGCTCCAACAGCAGCCTGCGCACCAGGGAAAAACCGTTGCTGTGCACGCCGCTGGAAGCCAGTCCAATGACCGTATCGCCAGGAGCAATGGAAGCGCCGTTAATAATCTTATGCTTGTCCACGATACCAACAGTAAAGCCCGCGATATCGTATTCGCCCTCACTGTACATGCCAGGCATCTCTGCTGTCTCTCCGCCGATCAGTGCACAGCCAGATTGATGACAGCCCTCTGCAATGCCGGCTACAATGGCTTCGATCTTCTCTGGAATGACCTTATCACAGGCGAGATAATCGAGGAAGAACAGCGGCTCTGCTCCCTGCACGACAATATCATTTACGCACATGGCCACGGCATCAATACCGATCGTATCATGGCGATCCATCGCGAAGGCAATTTTGAGCTTCGTACCGACACCATCTGTGCCGGATACAAGTACCGGCTCCTCATATTTATCCTTATTCAAGCCGAACAAGGCACCAAAGCCGCCCAGATCAGTCATGACCTCAGGACGAAACGTACGCTTAACGTGCTTCTTCATTCGTTCGACAGCCTCGTTACCAGCTGCTATGTCGACACCAGCCTGCTTGTAAGCATCGGACACTAGGGACCCACTCCTTATCAGATATCAAAATGTGCAACCTTTACTATTGCTCGCTTGAGGGATGCTTATCGCTTATATTTCATTGCTCGTGCATTGCCTACATTTCTCATACATTACTCATTCATTACCTACATTGCCATCCATTGAATTCCCGCTCTTATCTGACTTAGCTATAGCTACAGCCTATACATTGGTACAATAGTTCGCACCATCGCTATCCTAACTATGTTAATACCATAAAGCAATGTAAGGCCGATCATTCATGATCTGCTCAGCTTATGAGGCCCCGCCTTCATTTCCAGATCAGATCATGAACCCCGGCACAACACCTGAATTAACAGCTACACCCGAACTTCTCTTCACCGTCGAAGCTGACATGAGTCGGGTAATCATTGTCGAAGCAGGCCATACATAACCCACCTTTGTAATCCTGCTGATTATATCCGCCGACCGCCTCAATTAACCCCTCCGTACTGAGAAAATGTAGGGAATCGGCGTTAATCTCCTCCCGAATCTCCTCAATCGTCTTGGAGGAGGCAATCAACTCCCGGCGGTCTGGCGTGTCAATGCCATAGAAGCAAGGGTTCTTGAACGGCGGTGAAGTAATACACACATGCACCTCAGTGGCCCCAGCATCACGCAGCATATTCACGATCCGGCGCGACGTCGTTCCCCGCACGATGGAATCGTCAATCATGACGACCCGCTTGCCCTCGACGACTCGGCGTACGGCACTCAGCTTCATCTTGACGCCCTGCTCACGCAGCTCCTGGCTCGGCTGAATGAAGGTCCGCCCTGTGTACTTGTTCTTAATCATGCCGAGCTCATAGGGAATGCCTGTCTGCTCTGCATAACCAATCGCCGCCGAGATGCTGGAGTCGGGAACACCCGTTACCACATCGGCATCGACGAACGACTCAATAGCAAGCTGGCTGCCCATACGCTTACGCGCCGCGTGCAGGTTGGCCCCGTTGAGATCCGTATCCGGACGGGCAAAATAAATGTACTCCATCGCACACAACGCCTTGCGGTGCTTGCCATGATCGAAGCGGTCCTCACGCAGGCCGTCCTTATCCAGCACCAGCAGCTCTCCAGGCTCAATATCGCGTAATAGCTCAGCACCGATCGTCTCCAGGGCACATGTCTCGGACGCGAATATATAGGCATCGCCCAGCCGCCCCATCGTCAGCGGACGCAAGCCGTGCGGGTCAGAGGCTACGATCAGCCGATCATTCGTCATAATCAGGAAGGCGAAGCCGCCTACAATCTGCCGAAAAGCATCCTTGGCTGCTTCCACCAGATCCTTGGAGGAACGGGCGATCAGATGTGCCACGACCTCCGTATCGCTGGTCGTCTGAAAGATCGATCCGCTACGCTCCAGCTCACGTCGAATTTGGATCGCATTGACAATATTTCCGTTCGTCGCTACAGCGAGATCTCCATCACGATACTTGAATACGAGCGGCTGCGCATTCGTCAGCTTACTATCACCGCTGGTCGAATAGCGGACATGTCCGATCGAGATATCTCCTGTCAGGGAAGCCATCATATCCTTGTCGAATACTTCCTTGACCAGTCCCATGCCGCGGTGATAACGAAACTCTCCGTTGTCGCTGACACACATGCCAGCACTTTCCTCTCCGCGATGCTGGAGAGCATGAAGCCCGTAATAGGACAAGGAAGCGGCCTCAGGGTGACGAAACACCCCGAATACGCCGCACTCCTCCTTGAGCTTGTCGAGTCCTTCCTTGCCCGAGCCTTCATTATAATAATCGCCCGTCCATAATGTCTTCGCCTGAATGTCCTTCCCTGTCATGAGACCACTCATGCTTGCATCAGACATGGAATGGCATCCTCCCACAGTTGCTTGAGGCCAGCTACGGGCTCGGCTACAGCAGGTTGTCCGTTCACTTCAATATTCAAGGCTGTGCCTTCCGTCCGTCCAATCACAGTTACTGGAACATCCTGCTCACGCAAGTAGGACTCCAGAGCAGCTACCTGCTCAGGTGCAGCAGATAGCAGAATGCGTGATTGGCTCTCGCTGAACAGCGCCAGATCTGCACGTAATGCAGTCTCAACATTCACTTGGGCCCCGATGCCCCCGCTAATGCAGGATTCGGCCAGTGCTACAGCTAGACCGCCCTCAGACAAGTCATGCGCTGAGCGAACCAAGCCCTGCTGGATAGCACCTAGTACTCCCTTCAGCAGCTTCTGCTCTGTGGCCAAGTCGAGCATTGGAGGTCTACCTTCAGTCACACCATGTACGACAGCCTGGAACTCACTACCACCAAGCTCTGCCTGCGTAGCTCCCAGGAGCAGGATGACGTCACCCTCGGCTTTGAAGCCTTGCGTCGTAATGTGATCCGTATCATGCACAAGTCCGACCATACCAACGACAGGTGTCGGGTAGATTGCTCCCTTGGTATTCTCATTGTACAGACTCACGTTACCGCCAATGACAGGTGTATCGAGCACACGGCAGGCCTCTGCCATGCCGTCTACGGCTTTTTCCATCTGCCAGAAGATTTCTGGCTTCTCCGGGCTACCGAAGTTCAGATTATCCGTAATGGCAAGCGGCTCTGCTCCCGAGCAGACGATATTACGTGCAGCTTCGCTGACAGCAATCTTGCCGCCCATTTCCGGGTCCAGATAGACGTAGCGCCCGTTGCAATCCGTGGTCATCGCCAGTCCCTTGCGTGTGCCATCAATCGTAACTACAGCCGCATCTGAGCCAGGACGAACCGCTGTATTCGTGCGAACCATGTAGTCATACTGCTCGTAGACCCACTTCTTGCTTGCTACACTTGGAGAAGAGAGCACCTGCTTCAAGGCTGCACTGAGATCCTTCACTTCTGCATAGCTGGAGGTATCCACCTTAGCCTGCTCTTCATAATATGCCGGCACTGAAGATGGCTTATCATAGATCGGGCACTCATCCACCAGTGCATTGACTGGCATATCACCGACTACCTCACCATGATGATATAGACGCAGACGGCCATCATCCGTCACCTTGCCGACCTTCGCGCAGATGACGCCCCAACGTTCGAAGATCTCTCTGGCTTGAGCTTCATCCTTCGGCTCCACTACGAAGAGCATCCGTTCCTGGGATTCCGACAGCATCATTTCATATGGGGTCATGCCTTCCTCACGCTGTGGCACCTGATCGAGATACAGTTCTAATCCGTTACCAGCCTTACTCGCCATTTCCGCACTGGAGCAAGTCAGACCCGCTGCACCCATGTCTTGAATTCCCAACACAATACCGCTATCAATCAGCTCCAGACAGGATTCCATGACCAGCTTCTCCATGAACGGATCACCGACCTGCACCGCTGTACGCTTCGCTTCGGATTCTTCCGTCAGCTCTACTGAAGCGAAGGTTGCTCCATGAATGCCATCCCGTCCCGTCGGGGGACCGACGTAGAAGACCGGGTTACCTACACCTTTGGCAACACCACGCTGGATTTTGTCATGATCAATCAGGCCAACACACATCGCATTTACAAGCGGATTGCCTTCATAGGCCTCGTCAAAGACAACCTCTCCGCCTACTGTAGGAATACCGATACAGTTACCGTATCCTGCAATACCAGATACTACATGCTCGAACAGATACTTCACACGATCGCTCTCCAGCTTGCCGAAGCGCAAGGAATTCAGCACCGCAACGGGTCTGGCTCCCATAGAGAAGATGTCACGGATAATGCCGCCTACGCCCGTAGCTGCCCCTTGGAAGGGCTCAACCGCTGAAGGGTGGTTATGGCTTTCAATCTTGAACACGACGGCTTGGTTATCTCCGATATCGACGATCCCTGCACCTTCACCAGGTCCCATCAGAACACGAGGACCGCTGGTCGGAAAACGACGAAGCAATGGCTTGGAATTCTTGTAGGCGCAATGCTCAGACCACATGACGCTGAATACGCCAATCTCGGTATAGTTAGGCTTGCGACCCATAAATTCACAGATCAGCTCATACTCACTGTCGGATACTCCCATTTGCTGATACAGCTTATGCTCAGCGACCTGCTCAGCTGTCGGTTCTTTAGCGGATACTTGCTGCGCCATGCTGATCCCTCCATGCGTTCAAAATCGATGTAAACATACGTTTGCCGTCCTCTGAGCCCAGCAGGTTCGAAGTAGCACGCTCCGGGTGAGGCATCATGCCCACAACATTGCCGCGCTTGTTGCTAATGCCTGCGATATCGGCCAAGGAGCCGTTCGGATTGTTAGTATACGTAAATACGATCTGATTATTGGCCTTAAGCTCCGCCAGTGTCTCTTCATCACAATAATAGTTGCCTTCACCATGAGCAATCGGAATGACGATCTCCTCGCCCTCGGCGTAGTCGCGGGTGAATGGCGTACGGTTATTCTCGACCTTCAGCACCGTGTCATGGCATAGGAATTTCATCGAACGATTCCGCAGCAGCGCTCCTGGCAGCAACCCAGCCTCGGTCAGGATCTGGAAGCCATTGCAGATGCCGAGCACATACTTGCCTTGCTCCGCTGCCTCAGCTACTGCACTCATTACAGGAGCAAAACGCGAGATCGCTCCGCAGCGCAGGTAATCTCCGTAGGAGAAGCCTCCAGGAACGAGAATGCAGTCATACTGCGAGACATCAGTCGCCGTGTGCCATACATAATCTACGGGTTCACCCAGCGCAACCTCGACAGCCTTATAGCAGTCAATGTCACAATTGGAGCCCGGGAACACCAAAACAGCAAATTTCATGGATGTCAGTCCTCCAATTCGTAGCGGTAGTCTTCGATCACCGTATTCGCCAGCAGCTTCTCGCACATCGTTGTCAGACGGTTCTCTGCCTCTTGGCGATCTGTAGTGTCCAACTGAAGCTCCAGATATTTGCCGATACGTACGCTTTCCACTTCTGCAAAGCCCATGGAATGCAGTGCGCCTTGTACGGCTACGCCCTGAGGGTCGAGTACGCTTTGTTTAATAGTGACATAGACGGTAGCTTTAATCATGATCCTTCATATCCTCCTTCAGATGGTGAAGCCGTAATAATGAGTAACCGTTGCTTGCAGCCTCGATGCTTACTTCACTATGGTCCTGCTGCCTGATAATCCACTGCCTACTACTGCCTAATTGTTATTCGGCTGTAAGACGCTCCAAAATATTCGTGTATCTGGCCGTTGTCTCGCTGACCACCTCGGAGGGAAGTGGTGCAGGTGTACTATTCTTGTCCCAATCGGAGTCGGCCAGATAGGTACGCACAGGCTCCTTGTCCATGCTGTCAATCTCGACATCCAGTGCATAATTCTCTTTCGCCCAGAAGCGCGAAGCATCCGGTGTGAAGATTTCATCAATCAGAATGACCTTGCCATCAATGAGTCCGAATTCAAACTTGCAATCTGCCAAAATGATTCCTCGCTGCTCGCAGTAATCACGAGCAAATTCATACAGCGCCAGGCTCTTGGCTTCGAGCTCCGCCGTCAGTTCTACACCGACCAGTTCCTTCATGCGCTGGAGGCTGATATCCTCATCATGACCTACATCATTCTTGGCAGCTGGCGTGAAGAGTGGCTCCGGGAAGCGCTCATTCTTGCGAAGTCCCTCCGGCAACGGAATACCGTTAATCTCGCCAGTCGATGAATACTGACGCCAGCCGCCCCCCGTAATGTAGCCTCGCACGACACATTCAATATCGATTCGTTCAGCCTTACGAGTCACCATAATGCGATGCTTGAGCAATTCCGGTTCCTTCACGATGCTCCCCAGACGGTACACATCCGTATGCACGACATGATTCTCGATCAGATGGCGTGTCTTCTCGAACCAGAAGGCACTGAGCTGATTAAGAACATTGCCCTTCTCCGGTACAGGCGGCTCCAGGATGTAGTCAAAAGCGGAAATACGGTCCGTTACAACGATCAGATAATGCTCTCCCAGATCATATAGCTCTCTTACTTTGCCCTTATAGACGAGCGGAGCATCAATCCAAGGAGCAGCGGTGGATACAGCCATTATCCAGCCTCATTTCTGTAGGATATAGAGTTATCTTAGTTCAAGCCAAGCTTGGTGAAAATCGTATCGACATGCTTCAAATGCCAGGAAGGGTCGAAGGCATCCTGAATTTCTTCAGCGCTCAGGAGATTCGTGATCTCTGGCGTCGCCTCCACAATATCGCGGAACTGACGTTGCTCTTCCCATGCCTGCATCGCACGTGGTTGTACGGTATCGTAAGCCTGTTCACGGCTCATGCCCTTGTCAATCAGCTTCGTCATGACACGGCCCGAGAATGGCACGCCGAACGTACGGCTCATATTGCGCTTCATATTCTCCGGGAAGACCGTCAGGTTCTTCACAATATTGCCGAAGCGGTTCAGCATATAGTTCAGCAGCATCGTTGCATCTGGCAAAATAATACGCTCCACGGAGGAGTGTGAGATGTCACGCTCATGCCAGAGTGGTACGTTCTCATACGCCGATACCATATGACCACGGATGACACGAGCCAGACCGGAAATATTCTCGGAGCCAATCGGATTGCGCTTGTGCGGCATTGCCGAGGAGCCCTTTTGCCCCTTCGCGAAGGCTTCCTCCACCTCACGGAATTCACTCTTCTGCAGCGCACGAACCTCTTGTGCGAACTTGTCGAGTGATGTCGCGATGAGTGCCAGCGTCGCCATATATTCGGCATGACGGTCACGCTGCAGCGTCTGGGTGGAGATCGGCGCCGGAGATGTGCCCAGCTTGCGGCAGACAAATTCCTCTACGAACGGGTCAATGTTGGCATACGTACCTACAGCACCCGAGATTTTACCGAATTGTACACCTTTCGCGGCATTGCGGAACCGCTCCAGATTCCGTTTCATTTCCTCATGCCACAGAGCCATCTTCAGACCAAACGTAGTCGGCTCGGCATGAACGCCGTGCGTACGGCCCATCATTGGAGTATCCTTATAAGCAATCGCCTTATCCTTCAGGATCTCGATGAAGTTCAGAATATCCTTCTCCAGAATATCGTTCGCCTGCCTCAGCAGATAGCCAAGCGCTGTGTCCACGACGTCTGTTGAAGTCAGGCCATAATGTACCCATTTACGCTCCGCGCCCAGGCTCTCGGATACGGTACGGGTAAAGGCAATTACATCGTGACGGGTCTCCTGCTCGATCTCCAGAATCCGCTCAATGTTGAAGGTCGCATTGTTGCGCAGTGCCACCGTATCTTCCTTCGGAATAACTCCCAGCTCTGCCCATGCCTCACAGGCACACAGTTCTACTTCCAGCCAAGCTTGGAATTTGTTCTCTTCGGTCCAGATGGCTCTCATTTCCGGTCTGCTGTAACGTTCGATCATAACTAATGATTCCTCCAAATATTGGTTTGTTCGATCCACTGCATAGCTGCTTCTGTGTCTTGACAGAGCAGATTGACATGTCCCATTTTACGCCCGTTCTTGGACTCACTCTTACCATATAAATGCAGCTTCGGTATGACTTTCTCTGTAGCTGTCTGCGAAGCGGTTGATGTCAGCAGCTTCAGTACCTCTTCCATATGCTCACCCAGAATATTCACCATCACTACCGGAGTGAGTAGACGTGGATCAGCAAGCGGCAAGCCACAGATGGCGCGAATATGCTGCTCAAATTGTGACGTTGCACAAGCATCCATCGTGTAATGGCCTGAATTGTGCGGCCTTGGTGCCAGTTCGTTCACGTAAATCTCGCCGGCCTTGGTAACGAACATCTCAACAGCAAGCAAGCCTACTGCATCCAATCCTTCAATGAGCTGCGCAGCCAGCTGCTCTGCTCTGGCCTGAAGCTCTTCAGACACTCTTGCCGGAACAATAGAAGCATGAAGAATATTATTCACATGAATGTTCTCGGCTGGAGGAAAGGTCCGTACCTCTCCCTTCGTACTGCGAGCCGCAACGACGGATATTTCACATTGAAACGGAACGAAGCTCTCCAGCACCAACCCTACACCAGCAGTATTCAGTTCCTCGTAGGCAGCCTGTACCTCTTCCAGGTGGCGAATGACGCGTTGACCTTTGCCGTCATAGCCTCCCATGACTGTCTTCAGTACGCAAGGCAAGCCCAGCTCCCCCACCGCCTGCTGCATGCTGCCCGCAGTGGTAACCTCGCGATACGGAGCTACGGGTACGCCCGCTGCCTCGATGGCACGCTTCTCGCGCAGCCGATGCTGTGTCGTGTAGAGCAGCTTGCTTCCCTGCGGTACATACGATTCCTGCTCCAGCAGGGCTGCTACTCCAGCATCTACATTTTCAAATTCATAAGTGACAACGTCGCAGCTTCCTGCCAGCTCGCGTGCTGCCCCTACATCGTCATAAGCCGCTGTCACCTGTCGGGCGATCTGGCCGCACGGCGAATCTGGAGTCGGGTCGAGCGTCACACAGCGATACCCGAGAGGTGTCGCAGCAAGTGTAAGCATTCTGCCAAGCTGACCTCCTCCGAGGATGCCAATGGTAGCTCCAGGCTCAATGACTGTAGAGACTGGCTGGCTTCCCCTCTCTTCCGTGTTCATGGCTGCAACAGGACCGGGATGCATGCTATTCTTCTCGCTCATAACGTATCACTGCTCTCCAGCACCTGCTGACGGATACGGTCACGTCTCTCCTGTACTCGTACCCGCACTTCCTCGTCAAAAGCGCCCAGAATCTGAGCCGCCAGCAGGCCCGCGTTGGTTGCCCCGGCTTTACCAATCGCTACCGTCGCTACAGGAATGCCTCCTGGCATCTGTACAATGGACAGCAGGGAATCCAGTCCGTTCAGAGCCTTGGATTGCACAGGGACGCCAATGACCGGAACTGTTGTCTTGCTCGCAACCATTCCGGGCAGGTGGGCTGCTCCGCCAGCTCCTGCGATAATGACCTTCAGGCCTCGACCTGCTGCCGCTTCTGCATATTCGAACATCAGATCCGGGGTGCGATGAGCGGATACGACCTTTTTCTCATAACCAATCTTCAGCTCGTCCAAGATCGTACAAGCATGCTCCATCGTCTCCCAATCGGATGTACTGCCCATGATGACTCCTACCTGAACTGTCATGAATGTCCACTCTCCTGTATCTTATTGCACTCGGTATCTTCAATCTCATTCATAGTCTTCCACATCATCTAGTCTTCCACATCATCGTCTTCTACAGCTTCATTATGGCTATTATTCGTCAGATCCGTATGAATTTCACAAAAAAATCCGGCCTCGAAAATAAAAGTCATCTTCAAGATACCGGAATCCAGGAAATGAAGGCATCTACACCGTCTGTTCGACGGCGCGCCACAGCGAAGCCAAGCCTCCTAGAGACTATGACTATGAAGCCAGCCCATTCATTCCCCGTAGTCCGGAAATTAACGGTTCCCGGGTAGAAACGTCCGGGCCATATCCCCGGCATATACGAGTATGATTCATTCATTTAAAATTCATAACAATACATACAACAGTTTAACAATTTGCGACACCAGATGTCAACTTAAAAGGCGAACATTAAACTTTCATACGAACCAAATGTTCGCCTTCAAATCAAAAAACATTCCCGGCGCCGAAATCTTCGACTTCTTGGGAATGTTTTCTTCGTTAACATGTAAAATTAGTATTATGCTTTGCCACCCATCAATAGGGCGGCCCTCAAGTAGCATGGGATTCTGGCAGCATGGCCTTCAAGCTACCCATTTCCCCAAGCTATGTAGCACTCACTGCACACGCAGCTATTAGGGCATATTACATCATACAGCATGATTATTTTATAATCAGCACGGGAATCTTCGCATGTTGCACGACATTGTGGCTGACACTGCCCAGCACGAATTCACGAATGCCACCGAGCCCCCTGCTCCCAATGAAGATCACATCAGCACCCTTCTCCTCAGCGTAGTCCAGAATGACAGCTGCTGGCGAGCCCTGAATCATCTCCACCTGTGCCTGCACACCTTTATCGCTTACGCGGGTCTTCACGTCCTCTGTAAGCTGCACAGCCAGATCATAATAATCCTTGTTCACGGATGCTGGAAGCGGTGCAAGCCCTTCACCGATGAAGACTCTTGGAAAATCAAACGCATGAATGATATGAAGCTGAGTATCAGGTGAGGCCTTCGCCACATCAATGGCACGATCCAGTGCTTTGTTGGAAGCCTTCGAACCGTCGTAAGCTACGAGAATTTTGGAGAACAACATGTTGCATCCATCCCTTCTATAAGCTCTCTGTCCTATTGCGGTTACCCTCGTAAGCGAGGAATACCTATGGCAAGAAATAGCCGTACATAACAGCGTTCAAAAATAACAGCAGCGGAATACCGAACACAAAGCTGTTATGCTTCGTCTTGTGACGCTTGTGATACATCGCAATCCATACTCCCAGACTGCCTCCAATGAACGCGAGCAGGAATAGAGTACGCTCAGGAATACGATCACGACGCTTGCGTGCACGCTCCTTGTCATCCGACATCACTAGGTAACCTACAATATTAATAAATATAAACCATATCACTAATCCAGTAATCATGCGGATCAAGCGGTCCCCCTATCCCGGGACATCTCCCCGTACCTTCATTATAGACCTCACAGGTGGGATGTTCAACGCAGGAAACAGGAGGAACCACTAGACAGTCAGATAGTCGGTAGTCAGGCGATCGTATCCAGGTGGCAGCACCTATAGCCAGTGGTGCAGCTAATCAAGGTATCTGAGAGGGCTAGTTGTACAGCCAGTAAGCCGCTGCCATTACTTGTTGGACAGACTAAGATTCCTGCTTGGGAATACCATTGAGACTCGCTGGACGTCTCTCAGCCTTCACGGGTCGTGCTGCAATATGCTCTTCCCTGATGCTGTCCTTGTTCTGCTGGTTATGAATCTTCTCTGGCTTATTGTGTGGCATTGGCGATTCACCTCCTCAGCTTACGTTGCCTGAAAAGGGGTAATCTTATGCGAACCTTATTGCGTCCTTGGCCCTCTCAGACTGCGAAAAGATTCGTCCTGCTCCACGAAAAAGTGATACAATGCCCCATACAGATTCGCATCATTTCGGAATGCACAGGCTGTGACCTGCGGGTTAGCCTTATGGAACGGATTGAGCCGCTTAATCTCGGCAATCGACCATTGCAATCGCTCCAGCAGTATAGGCTGCACACTGATGCCACCCCCTATCGCGAACAGCTCTGGATCAAGAATGTACTGCAGGTTCATGATCTGGACAGCCACCTTCATGCAATATGCATTGAATATGGCCGTTGCCTCCTCATCCTGCTGATTGATGAAGGCAAACACGGCCTCTCCATCAGTAGGGTCCTGAAGACCCTTCATTTCGCCGATCCTGCGTACCATCTCCACAGCCGAGCATTCCAAGCCGAAATAAGTCGCCTCTTGGGTGTCCGGGTCCATCGCGCTCATGATATAGCTGACCTCGCCAGCCGAGAGGTTCGCACCTCGCTGCAACTGCCCACCCATGATAATACCGCCGCCGATTCCACTACCGAGCACAAGAACGACAGAGTCCTTCGCTCCTTTCACACTTCCAAGCCACAGCTCGGCCAGTGCTGCACACTTACCATCATTCTCGATGGATACATCCTTATCGTAGCGATCACGTATCAACTTCATCAGATTTACTTCATGCAGAAAAGGGAAGGAGCCGCCGTGGTATACAATACCTGTCTTCACATCAACCGCACCCGGGCAGCATACAGCGATGCCTTTAACTGAGGTCAGATCCTGCTCATCAATGATGGAGTAGACTGTATCCAGTAGCTCCTCCAGACTCGTTCTACCAATGGGTCGCTTGTTCTTGCTGACGATATCCCCCGCCGAGCTCATCAGCGCATACTTCACGAATGTCCCGCCTATATCTAATACTAAGTACATATAACCTACTCCTATAGTCAAAATATGATGATCTACTTATTCGACAGTTGGCTCTTGTATGCATTTAACCTACCACAGCATATTTCAAAAAATAGCCCTGCCCACCAATGATCATATCACTGGTGGGCAAGACCTCCTATAGGCTCTTCCGTCTCTTCAGGCTCTGTGCTCTTCTGTATTCCAACTCAGCAATGATCTCGTCATGCGGCTTCTCGAATTTGTAAAAGAACATAATTACAATGGCAAGCACACTGAACAGAACAGGCAGCCAAATGTAGCTTGTCGTAATCGCCGTGAGTGCAGCAGCTGTCTGCTCCTGATTAGGCACATATCCCCCGGCAGCCAGCATCCAGGCTGGAATCGCTCCGCCCAGGCCCGAGCCCAGCTTAATGCCAATTCCCGCCGCGGATACCAGAAGGCCCTGCGAGCGTATCCCGGACTTCCATTCGCCATAATCCACCGTATCCGCCATCAGCGTAAAGATCAGGCCTCCAGGCAAGCCCAGGCCGATCGCAGAAATGACTGTCCCTGCCAGGATAAATCCGATCTGATCTCCACCAGCCCAGATGACCAGCATACCAGCGATATTGATGACCATACCCGCTATTACTAGCGCACGCTTACTATACTTTTTGGTCAGGAAAGGTACCGCCAGCATACCCACCAAAGTCATCATACCCAGCGTATTGACGGTAGGTACGAGCTCCTGCTGTCCAAGGTTGTAAGTTATATAGTAGATCCCGGCCGACAGCTTAATAATATACATCATGAAAAATACGAGTCCGAGCAGGGACACAATCAACCACGGCTTGTTCCCCTTGATTGCTTTCAGACCATCCTTCAGCGGTACCGCCTCATTGCCAGCGACACCTTGTACCCGTTCTCTCGTATTCCAAAAGGTAATCAGAAACATGATAACACCAACACTAGAGAAGAGTGTCATCGTATAGAAGAAGCCTTGTTGCTGATTGCCATTTCCGAAGAAGGCCACCAGTGGAAGCAGACTGAGGTTGACGATCAGACCGCCAATTTGTCCACCAACCATTCGGAAAATGTTCGCTACTGTTCTCTCCTGAACATTGTTGCTCATGCTCGATAGCATCGTTGTTAAAGGATTGTTGACTGCTGCGTACAACACGCTCGATGCGATATAAAATATGTAAGCGTATACCAGTTTGCCCGACTCACTCAGATCAGGTCCCATAAACAGCAGCATAGATGACAGTGCGAAGGGGATACAGAACCATAGAATCCATGGCCTGGATTTGCCCCACTTCGTATTGGTACGATCAATCAGCACTCCGAAGATCGGACTATCAATCATATCCACGAAGCGGACGACGAGCATCATCGTGCCGACTGCGGCAGCCCCCAGACCGAATACATCTGTAAAATAAAAAGTCAAATATGTCGTAATGACGGTATAAATCAGGTTGGATGCTACATCCCCCAAGCCATAGCTGACCTTTTCCTTCAAGGCCATTTTCTCATTATCGTGCTTACCGGTTGCTGCCTTGGGCACTCTTGTTACGACCTCTTCTTGTGTTGCCATTTCCCAGCCCTCCTTGATGTATAACCGCTTTCATCAAATCAGAAGGAGTCTGAGGCCAGTAGCTATTTATTCCTATTCAGAATCCGCTTACAGCCTTTTATCCCACGAAGGAAAGCGCTTCAACTCTATAATTGAAATATAAAGCGTTTCCTTTTATAATTATGGTATTTATTTGCGATAAATAGTAACCTTTTGATTTTACTTCAATAAGGAGGTTCCCTGTGCTTCTTCCCAGTGCTGCACACATACAATTGGCGGCCAAGCTCGCCTACGATGCCACGCAAATTCCTGTATTCTATATTGAAAATGTGCCTAATCCCGAATCTTCCTGGTCCTATACTAGCACCTATACCTCCAACCCGGACAAGAGTAGTCTTCCGCGGGATTGGATTAGTCAGCTTCTTGCGATGCCAGTCACCAAGAAAATTCATCTGGCCTACATCAACAGGCAGGCTGATAAGATCATTCTCATACCTGTTCAGACAGCAGACGGTGAAGGCCGACTGCTGCTGTGGCCAAGCTCCCGCAAATTCCTGGATACGAATCTATTGAATCAGCAGTTAGAGAGCTCGGCTCCTTACCCTCACGATACAACCCAACTGTTGAGCGCCGCCGTCCTGATCTATTATCTGGTGTACCATGAAGCCCTTAGCCTGGAGCAGGTCATCGAGGAGAACCAAAGCATGCTGAACAGCAAGACAGACGACGTGTTAGAACTCCAGCTCGTCTCTCCGCGCGAGAACAGTCTGTTCCACAAATCCTATTTGGCTGAGAAAAAGATCTTTGAGCAGATCAGACTAGGCAACAAGAAGAAAATGCTACTCTATCTCAAACAGCATACGGATATGAGAGGGGTCTATGGCACGCTATCCAAAAATGATAGTCTTCGTAGCAAGAAAAACCTGATCATCTCAGCTATCACCCTCGCCACTCGCTCAGCTATTGAAGGAGGGCTCTATTCGGAGCTGGCCTTTACCATGAGTGATGATTACATTCAGTATGTGGAGCATGTGCCGAGGATTGATACGATTCATCCCTTGCTGGAGGATATTCTCGTTGACTTCACTGAACGAGTGGAGAAGGTGCAGCGAGCCCACTTTTCCAAGGATATCTTGCTGTGTCAGGAGTACATATTCGATCACCTGTACGATGATCTGGATCTATGTGGTCTCGCCGATTACTTGAAGATGAGCTCCTCGCATCTATCTCGCAAGTTCAAGGATGAGACCGGGGAGGGTCTGAAGAGCTTCATTCAGAAGCAACGGGTAGAGGAAGCGAAGAACCTGATTGTTTTCTCGGATTACAGTTTAAGTGAGATTTATTCCTTGCTGAACTTTCATGATCAGAGCTATTTCATCAAGGTATTCAAGAAATATACAGGCTACACACCGAAGGAGTATCGTAACCGCTTCGTTGTGAAGCCATCATGAACAAAGCCAGAGGCATAGCCCCTGGCTGAACATGCAGAACGTATGAAATCTGCTCTCTATCATCATAGTGAATGTATAATTCACACTCAAACAGCTTGCATTTTCATATGTACCACATACTGCAATATTGGTGATGTTAGAGCACTACAATGTTGGTGCATTGCGCTGTTTCGATGTTGGAGTTTGCGTTGTTTGGATGATGGAGTAGCGCTATATTGCTATGTTCTTTGTTTTTATATTGTTACGTTCTCTAGTTATTACGTTTTCAAGTTTTCAAGTTATTACATTACTATGTTGTTACGTTGTTATATCGCTATATCACTGTTGCTGTACAGCCTATTGTCCTTTTTTCTCCATCGCAGCCTTGAGCAGATCTCCCAGATTGGAGCCGATCGACTCCTGCTTGGCATATTGCTTAACCAGCTTCTGTTGCTCCCGCTTGTTGACATGCTGTCTATCCTTATCCAGCGTCTCCGTAATGCCGCACGGCAAGCATTGCACATAAAGACCAGCCTTGCCTTCCTTAAGTTCCATCTTCTTGTGACATTGCGGGCAACGTCGATTGGATAGACGCTTCTCCGCGGAACGGCGGTAGCCGCAGTCTCCATTGGGACATACGAGGAATTTGCCGCGTTTGCCCTTCTTCTCAAGCAAGCGAGTGTTGCAGTCAGGGCAATGACTGTTGGAGACATTGTGGGGTTTATATTCTGCCTTGCTTCCCTTCACAGACGCCACCAGTTCCTTCGCCATGGAACGAATCCCTGCAAGGAACGGCTCAGGCTTGCCCTGACCGCGGGCAATTCGCTCCAGCTCTGCCTCCCAGCGTGCTGTAAGCTCTGGTGTACGCAATTGCTCCGCCACCAGCTCAATGAGCTGCTTGCCTTTTCCTGTCGGATGCAGGCTGTTCCCCTGCCGATCTATCGTGTCCGAGCTGACGAGCTTCTCAATAATATCCGCACGGGTAGCTGGGGTACCCAGACCGTGCTTCTCCATCTGAGCGAGCAGAGCAGCCTCTGTATATCTCTTCGGTGGCTGTGTACGCCCACTTTTCACCAGGCAACGATTAACCGTTACACTCTGCCCCTTCTGTACCTCGGGCAACAGTCGTCCAGTGCCCTCATGGGTATCCTCGTCGGCTTCATCCTCATCATCGGTAAAGTCTCCTCCGTACACCTCACGCCAGCCATGATCCTTGACCGTGGTTCCCTTCGCATGGAAGTTATCCTCGCCCACTTGGACCGTAATGGCCACTGCATCATATCGAGCAGGCGGATAGAAAAGGCTGATAAAGCGCCGCACGATCAGATCATACAGCTTGCGCTCTTCAGGGCTAAGCTGGTTCAGCAGCAACGTCTGCTCCGTTGGAATAATCGCATGGTGATCTGTCACCTTGCTGTCGTCCACGATTCGCTTTGTGATATTAAGCTTTTGTCTCAGCAAGGGTCTGGCCAGTGACGCATAAGGGCCGACGGCAACGCTCTCCAGCCGATCCTTGAGCGTCGATACCATATCTGCAGTCAAGTAACGGCTATCCGTACGTGGATAGGTAACCAGCTTGTGCTGCTCATACAACCGCTGCAGGACATTGGAGGTCTGCTTGGCGGAGAAGCCAAATTTTCGGTTCGCATCCCGCTGCAGCTCCGTCAGATCATAGGCCAGTGGATGTGGCTCGACTTTTTCGCTCTTCTTGACCTGAGCAATGGTTCCTTTACGCCCTTCTACACGCTTCTTGAGCGCCTCTGTCTGCTTCGGATCAAATAGCCGCGCATCCCCTCCAGCAGCACGCCAAGTAGCCTGGAATGCTCCCAGATCTACAGTCACCGTGTCATACTCTTGAGACCGGAAGCCGGTTATCTCCTTCTCCCTGTCCATAATCATCCCGAGGGATGGGGTCTGAACGCGTCCCGCTGACAACTGTGCATTGAAACGGCAGGTCAGAGCCCGTGTCACATTCAGCCCGATCATCCAATCCGCCTCTGCCCGGCAGCGAGCCGATTCATACAATCGGTCGAACTGGCTGCCTGGCTTCAGGGAAGCGAAGCCCTCCTTGATGGCCTTATCCGTCTGGGACGAAATCCACAGTCGCTTGAACGGCTTCTTCCACTGGGCCATCTGCATGATCCAACGCGCCAGCAGCTCTCCTTCACGGGCGGCATCTGTTGCGATGACCAGTTCGCCAATGTCCTGACGCTTCATGAGCTGTTGAACGGCTTTGTACTGGTGATTCGTCTCTCTCAGCACCTTCAGCTTGGTTCGCTGGGGCAGGATCGGGAGATCCTCCAGGTTCCAGGTAGCATATTTATGATCATAATCCTCTGGCTCGGCCAGACCGACCAAATGTCCAAGTGCCCAGGTTACAACATATTTCGGACCTTCCAAATGGCTCTTATGCTTATCACGTGCACCCATCACCCGTGCTATTTCTCTGGCTACGGATGGCTTCTCGGCGAGCACTAACGTTTTCATGCAAATTCTTCCTTTCTGCTAGCCCATCAGGGAATAACGCTGAATTTTCCTCAATTATTCCATTATAGCATGAAGGTAATAGACTCGCCGGGGATGGACGTTCGAACCCTCTTGTTAGACTATCAGTCGGACACATTCTGGTTGAATAACCACAGTCTCATAGACTGTAATGCCTCCTCTTAAGGAGGCTGTAACGTCTGCTGTAACGCCTGCTGCAATGTCTCTTCTAACGTTGTGTATCCGGGACGCCCCAGCGTACGATTACCCCTGAATAGGTAAGTCCTCCGCCAAAGCCGAGCAAGGCAAGCTGCTGTCCCTGCTTCAGTCGTCCTTCATCCACAGCTAGCTGCAAGGCTAAAGGGATCGACGCTGCTGATGTATTGCCACGGTACTCCACGCTGGTCAGCGTTCTTTCGAGCCCAATCGGTCCCCGTTCACACATGGCTTCAATCATACGCAGATTCGCGCTATGGGGCACGAACCAATCAATCTGTTCAGGCAACAGGCCTGCTTGGCGAATCATTGCAGTTAACTGCTCAGGCACCATGCGTACAGCCCACTTATAGACCTCTCGCCCATTCTGCACCAGTGCTCCATTCCCTTGTAGAGGAACCCCGTTCATCTGGGTGGAGAGTCCCGATTTATACAGATGGATGCCGCCTTCCCCATTCGTACCAGATATTGCAGCAAGAAAGCCTCCCTCAGCTTGGCCCGCCTCTTCGATCAGAACCGCACCTGCTCCATCACCAAATAGCACACAGGTGGTCCGGTCGGTATAGTCCGTGATTTTGGACAGCGTCTCTGCTCCGACCACCAACACTTTGCGGTGCAATCCACTGGTCACGAGACTGTTGGCCAATTGTAGCCCGTAAGTGAATCCCGCACAGGCAGCATTCACATCGAGGACTCCCGTATGTGGAATACGCAGGTTCGCCTGTACACGTGATGCTGCACTAGGAAAAGCAAATTCCGTTGTGCTGCTAGCTACAATGATCATATCCACATCCTCTATACGAACCGCATAACGACGTATCAGATCCTCTACAGCACGGGTCGCCAGATCAGATACGAATTCATCCTCAGCAGCAATTCTCCTTTCCCTCATCCCTGTCCGTTGGACAATCCATTCATCACTGGTATCCACCAGCTTCTCCAGATCCGCATTACTTAATATTCGTTCAGGTACATAGGCGCCTATAGCTGTAATTATAGCTTTGGATTGCATCATTTCGTATCACCCCACAGATTATTGAGAGCTTGCATATGATATGATTAGTGTTATCTACGTCTAGATATAATTATAGCATCAAGTCTTAGTACTTGGTACTAAATTATTATAAATTTTATTTATTGTACTTACTTGGAGTTACCCTTTGTATGAGATACCGAAGCTTAGATGTCTCTTCCAGACTTACTATAATAGCCATTCTGGCTGAGTCTAGTCCACAGAAAAGGTAGTAAACTAACCTTACCACCCTCAATATACAAAAAAACCAAAGCACTGTGTTGCAGTTACTTTAGCCCATGGCATTGGTATGTATGGCTATTCTTTCACCTGATCAGAATATAGTCTGGATAGATCTTGTATAACTATCAAGACAGCTATCACTGTTATCACTGTGCGCAGAATATAAAAAAACCACCACCGAAGATCGGCAGTGGTTCTTGTGCTTGGCGGCGTCCTACTCTCCCAGGACCCTTCGGTCCAAGTACCATCGGCGCTGGAGGGCTTAACGGTCGTGTTCGGGATGGGTACGTGTGGAACCCCTCCGCTATCGCCACCAAACGTGCATTTGTTT
>NZ_KB898190.1 GCF_000377505.1 Paenibacillus massiliensis 2301065 = DSM 16942
TATCCCAGTCCAGAGGGCAGGTTGCCTACGTGTTACTCACCCGTCCGCCGCTAACTCTCAGGAGAGCAAGCTCTCCATCAAGTCCGCTCGACTTGCATGTATTAGGCACGCCGCCAGCGTTCGTCCTGAGCCAGGATCAAACTCTCCAATAAAGTTATTGAAAAGAGCGATAGCTCATTTTGAATCTGACGAGATTTAATATCTCATTGTTTGAATCTCACTTGCGTGAAATTCGCTCACTCGTTGTTCAGTTTTCAAAGATCAACTTCATTTATTTATTTCTTTTCTTGCGTCATCACTGCATTTCAGCGGCGACTTAAATAATATATCATGATGAATTATTAATTGCAAGCATTATTTTAATAATTAATTTTCCTATCACTTGTAAGCAGCTCATTATCCCCGAGTATGAGAAGAAGCGGTGAGTGCAAGCCTTCACCGCTCCATGTTATTTCACTATAATTGCACTAGCCTTGCAGCCAGGGATTTTTTCGAGAGCTTCCCTTCGTGGTTCGACGTGACTTCGTCACGCTACTCGCCGTTGACTTTTTCTTGGATGAAGATCGAGCACTCGATATTGAAGCTTTACCTGTGGACTTCGTTGCACTCTTCTTCTGCTTCTTTTGTGGAGTCACCCTCGTCGAATCATAGTCTGCTCCTTCTTCAGCACGACATCCGCAATTATAGGGAGGATAAGGTAGCATATTAGCATTAGTGCTTTGAACCTCTGCCTTTTTAGTGACATGCTCCCCTAGTGGCGAATAAGACGTGTTCTCTGTATTCAAATAGCCTGGCGACTGATTATAGTATGGCATATGCTCTCCATGCCCCCAAGGCGTTGGTGAGAATGGATGGCCACCATAATAGGATGGATACTGTGCAGGGTAGCCCCAAGGCTGCATCGGCCACATATACCCTGGAGGACATGAATAGGGCGATTCAGTCGCTTGAGAACTAGGCGCCCATGTATTTGCTTCAGCCTGTGGAGCACTTGTATACTCCGGACTGTAGCCATAAGGCATGTTCATATTTTCTTGGTATCCCATATTTACCATAGGCTGCATGTTCTCATCCGTTGCTGGCATTATATAACTGTTCTCATCACCCGCACCAATCCCTGGAAACAT
The DNA here is from genome assembly GCF_000377505.1 of Paenibacillus massiliensis 2301065 = DSM 16942. Lineage (GTDB taxonomy): Bacteria > Bacillota > Bacilli > Paenibacillales > Paenibacillaceae > Paenibacillus > Paenibacillus massiliensis. The sequence goes on from NZ_KB898190.1 coordinate 1,128, forward strand.
CGGGTTAGATGCCATGGAGACGTTAGCTCCAAGGGTAGGATTAGACCCCATGTAAGGACTGCTCCCCATTCCCATAGGTGAATTACCCTCAGGATAAGCCGGGGAGTAGGCCTCATAGGCAGGAAGCTGGTAAGACATATAGGGATGCTCTACCGTCTCAGACTGCTCCCCCCATGGAGCTACTTGTTGTTTTCCCTTTCCCTTGGACGCAGGCTGGTACATAGGCTGAATATTAGCATTATTGTAGTCAGGCTGGGATAAAGGACTTAATTGAGGATTGATATTGGACTTCTGCGCTGGTGACATACTTTGAGGCTGATAGGCTACGGGTTCAGGCTGCTTCTTGAAAAGCTCGGAGGCCATCTGTTGAAGGTCTGGCATTTTCGGCAGCTCAGGCATCGGCTGGCTCTTCTTCGTTTCTTTCGCTTCCACTTTTGCCATATTCTCTTTTGCGTGTTCTATGGCCTTCTCTTCCTTCCAAGGCTCATTGTACTCAGCCTCTAGCTTCTCATTTTCTTCATTCTCTTCATGCCCTTCATTACTCTCATTAGCTACATTCGTATCTTTTTCCTCAGGTTTCTCCATCTCTTCCTTGACGGCTGTATTTTTCTTTTTGGCATTCATCTCCCCAGACACAGAAGGCATTTGGGGATTAGCGGAATTAGAAGGTGTATTGGCTGCGACGGTACCCGGAATATACACAACCTCACCAACCAGCAGCGCATTTGGATTTTTAAGTTGCGGGTTCGCATCAATCATATCCTTCAGGCTGACTCCCCACGCCTTGCTGAGCTTCCATAGCGTATCTCCCTGCTGCACCTTGTGCTCATGGACGATTGGTTTTGTTGGCTGGGTGGCGACCGGTGCAGTCGGGATTTTCACTTTATCCCCAACGTTCAGGACATCCGGATTTGTAATCTGTGGATTCATGCTGATCAGCTTATCTAGCTCGACATTATACTTTTTAGAGAGAGAGTACATGCTGTCTCCCTTTTTAACAATGTGTATCTTCACCTGTTCGCTAACCTCCTCGGCATTCCTGGGCATGGCATTCGCCCTTGTTCGTTAATACATCCTATGCAGTTTCTGGGCATATGACATCCTATAAACGAAAAAAATACCGTTCCTCACCAAAAGCAATAATGCAATGACGAGAAAAAACCTCTTCAGCCGTAGGTAGCCAAAGAGGTTAACAGAGAATACATACCCATGTAGGACAAATATCCTGGGGCAATAATTAGGTTGTACTTGGAGGAGAGCAAAGCCACTTCTCCAATAAAAAGACTATTCGAATTAAAAAGTTACTCGGACCATACCTTGTAGCCATCTACAGTTACAATTTTACGGAACTCTTCCAGCAGCTTCAATGTGATTGGGCCTGCAACGCCAGCACCAATGGTACGTCCATCCACTTCATAAGCAGCAATGACCTCAGCTGCCGTTCCCGTAAAGAACACTTCATCCGCGACATAGACATCATGCAGGGTAAATGGTTGCTCCTTCAGCGTGTACCCCAGCTTATCGCACAGCTCAATAATGGCATTACGAGTAATCCCCTCAAGGGCACCAAGATAGCATGGAGGAGTAAATACCGTACCGTTTTTGATGATGAAAATATTGTCGCTGGAGCCTTCGGTTACATAGCCCTGCGAGTTCAACATAATCGCTTCCCCAGCACCGGCGTAGTTGGACTGGATTTTTACGAGAATGTTGTTGAGGTAGTTCAAGGATTTGATCTTCGGATTCAACGCATCCGGAATATTACGACGTTGGGAGACGGAGACCGTCTTGAGGCCTGTTTTGTAGGCTTCCTCTGGATAGATCGCAAGCTGCTCTACAATTATGATAACGCTAGCCTTCGGACAGCGATTCGGGTCCAGACCGAGGTTACCAGGGCCACGGGACACGATGAGACGAATATAGCCGTTACGCATGTCGTTTCGGCGGATGGTCTCAGCCATCACATCACGCATTTCGTCCTGAGTCAATGGAATGTTCAATTGAATGGACTTGGCGGAGTCATACAGACGGTCCAAGTGCTCCTTGCATTTAAAGATATTTCCTCCATAAATCCGAATACCCTCAAAGATTCCGTCTCCGTACAAAAATCCGTGATCGTATACGGATACCTTAGCATTTTCTTTCGTAACATATTCTCCATCCAGATAAATCCACTGCTCTGCCATCATGGCCACCTCCGCTAATTCAATCAATCTTTATAGTATTGTCTAAATATGGGAAGCACGGGTAAGAACCCAGCACTCGCACTTGGCATTTCAGAGCTTCAATCTCTGCAAAGGCTGCCGTGAGCAGTACTGATTCAACCGACTCCATCACTTCAATGTAAAAATAATAACTGCCGAGCTGCTTCTTCGTCGGTCTGGATTCGATCCGCAGCAGGTTCAAACGACGCCATGCGAAAGCAGCCAGCACCTGATGCAGCGCTCCAGGATAGTCTGATGGGAGCATGACCAATACGCTCGTCCGATGCCCCTCCGGCTGCCGTTGCAGTACAAGAGGCTGCTGGCCAATCAGGACAAATCTTGTAAAATTATTGTGATGATCCGTGATGCCACTCGCCAATATGTCCAGCTGATGAGTCTGCGCAGCAAGAGTCGTGCCGATGGCTGCCCAGCCTTGGCCCGGATTTTGCTTCACAATCTCTACTGCCTGTGCTGTACTGCTGACGCTTTCCAGCTGTGCTTGCGGAACATGCTCTCGTATGAATTTCTGACACTGGGGAATAGCCACTGGATGAGACATAATCTTTACAATTTTGCTTAAATCCAGCTCTCCCGACGGAAGGGTGAACTCCTGACTTGATCCGATCAGATTCTGCTTGGAAGGATATACCCACTCCACCTGCATGGGAATATCCACCTCATGCACGAGCCAATCCAGATGCAGGCTTACGGAACCGTCGATCGTGTTCTCGATGGGAATGACACTATAATCCGTAGTCCCCTGTGCCGTTGCCCGGAAAACATCCGTGATCTGCTGATAATGAACCAACTGTGCTGGCTCGCCCGCAAGCAGGTTGTTCACTGCCTCGTGGGATACTGTTCCTTCCTGAAGCAATGCAATTCGTTTCATGATTCCGTTTCCCCTTTTATCATATCCAAGAAGGGAAGAACATCCTCCCCGTTGTATACCTTAACTCCATTCGGCTCTGGACGCAACCACATAACCGTAGACTCAATACCCGCTTCTTGCATTTTGCTCGTGACATAATTCTCTAGCTCAGCCTTACGGTCTGATCGTCGATCAGCAAGCACAAGCAACGTTGGCCCAGCTCCGCTAAGAGCAGCTCCCAGCGCACCATGCTTATGAGCGTCCTCCAGTACCTCTGTCATGCCAGGCACAAGTGCAGCACGGTATGGCTGGTGAACACGATCCTTCATAGCTGCTGCGACCTTATCCAACTGCCCCGTCGCCAAAGCCGCCACCAACAGCGATGAATGACTGATATTGTATACCGTGTCCTTCATGCCGAATTCCGAAGGCAGAACTTGTCTGGCCTTGGAAGTGGATAATTGAAAATGAGGGATCACGACGAGCGCCTCCAGATTTACGTCAGGCTCCAATCGAATACAGTCCGCATGCTGTCCATCCCAGATCGCTGTTACAATTCCTCCATACAAAGAAGCCCCGACATTGTCAGGATGATCCTCAATGGAGGTCGCCATATCAAACAGCTTGGCATCAGATAAAGGCGAGCCAATCAGTGCATTCGCCGCAGCCAGTGCACCAACAATCGCTGATGCACTGCTCCCCAGCCCTCTGGTGAGCGGAATATCCGAGTACATCGAGATCTCAAGCTCAGGGACGGCCACATCTGCTGCTTCAAACACCTGCTGTGCCACCTGATAGATTAGATTACTCTTGTCACCAGGCACCCCCTCCAGCTGCTCACCATACATGTGGAAAACTGTATGTTCAGAAGGCTTCATTTCAATCCAGGCATATAGCGACAGGGCCATTCCCAAGGTATCGAAGCCTGGACCGAGATTGGCGGTACTGGCAGGTATCTTGACTCTGGAGACTTTGCCTATGGTCGGCATGGGCTACAAGCCTCCTTCCAGCAACACCTTAAGACTGTTCCTTGATTCATATCACTTGCAAGCATTTCGGGATAATCCAATGGTTACAGCTCCTTTTATCGTCCACGTTTCAGCAAGGGGCTGCTAGAGCTCCCTCTCCTATCCTTCTACGCGGTATACGCTTTTGATTCGGCGAATGACACTCAGTGACTCAAAATGGCTCAGTACCTTCTTCATGTTGGCCTTGCTCGCCATATGGGTCACTATTATAATTTCGGCATTCGGATTATGCTCATTCGGCTGCTGCACTACAGACGCAAGGCTAACTCCAAACTCTGCGAACACCTGCGTAATTCGGGCCAGAACGCCAGCCTTATCATCGACATGGAGCAGAATGAAGTTCTTGCAGTACACCTCTTCGTCACTTGTGATGCTCTTGGTCTTATACGGCACGATCCCCTTCAGTCCGTTCACACCCAGCTTCAGATTCTTAATGACAGCCACCAGGTCTGCTACAACAGAGGTTGCCGTGGGCATCTCACCCGCTCCAGCACCGTAGAACATCGTCTCTCCTACGGCCTCACCATGAACGAAGACCGCATTAAAGACCCCATTCACAGAAGCCAGTGGATGGTTCTGTCTTACCAGCGTAGGCTCGACGCTAATGCTGAACTGATCATCCTTACGCTCAGCTATGCCGAGCAGCTTCACTTCGTAGCCGAGACGCTTGGCATACAGGATATCCTCACTCGATACCCCGGAGATTCCCCGGACTTGAACGTCGCTTAGCTCCACATTGGATCTAAAGCCAAGTGTACCGAGAATCGCCATTTTACGTGCAGCATCCAGCCCTTCTACATCGGAGGTAGGGTCCGATTCTGCATAGCCGAGCTCCTGAGCCTCCTTAAGCACCTCTGCATAGGATGCACCTTCCTTGCTCATTTTCGTCAATATATAGTTGGTCGTCCCGTTCACAATGCCCATGATCTTGGTAATTCGATCCGAAGAGAAGCCCTCAATCAGCGTTCTGATAATCGGGATACCTCCGGCAACACTCGCCTCATAGAACACATCGCATTGCTTCTCCTGTGCCTTGGCCAGAATTTCGGAGCCGTGCAGAGCCATGAGATCCTTGTTGGCTGTCACAATGTGCTTGCCACGCTCCAATGCCTCCAGCAGATAAGTCTTGGTCTTATCTACACCGCCCATAACTTCAATAATGACATCGATCTCCGGGTCGTGAATGACCTCCCAAGGATCCTCGGTGAGCTTGGATGGTTCAATCGGAATGGAACGAGTCTTCTCTGTGTTCTTTACTGCGATTTTCTCGATAACGATCGGTGAGCCAACCTGGCTGCTGAGATCCTCTTGATTGCCTTCCACAATTCGGACAACCCCAGTACCTACAGTCCCTAATCCCAATAAGCCTATCTTCACCGGTTTCATGATATCCCCTCACTATTCCAACTTAGATCACACCCATGTACCCCTGTCCAATCATACGGACTCTCTTGACTCCTGCAACGCTTTGCAGATCCTCCAGCATACCCCCAAGATCCTCATTCAACCTCGACATTTCCACAGAAATGACCACGTTGGCTCGGCCCTGCAGTGGAATGCTCTGCTGAATCGTCAAGACATTCCCTCCATGCTCTGCTACCATTGCCAATACCCTGGATAATAATCCTGATTGATGCTCTAGATCAATAGAGACATTCACAATGCGCTCTCGTTCGAGCTGATTGATCAGGTGGATACCATCTTTGTATTTATAAAAAGCGCTTCTACTCAGGCCCACCTGCTCTACGGCTTCATGAACTGTCTTGACGTCCCCGGAGGCTAGAAGCTGTTTCACTTGAATCGTCTTCACAATGGCTTCAGGCAAAATATCCTCATTAACCAAATAGTAGCGTTCTTTCACAAACGTCCTCTCCTCAAAGACTTATGTTTTCATATAGAGGACATTATATCGAAAGAAATGAATTAGAGCAATAACTTTATGTCCCGATGAGCCAAGTGTCCCTATTACACCAGATGTAAGGTAAGACTCCCATGAATCATTTGTATATGCAAAAACACGACCCTCGCTCTATAGCAAGGATCGTGTTCTTCATATGTGAATCTAATATTCATGCATAGAGGCTTTGCCCCTATGACCTTCTGATCAGTATCCACTACAATTGAGGGATGTCTGCTGACTTAGTAGTAACTGCTACCCTCAACGAATTCAAATTCAAAATCATTAATGCGCACAATCGTGCCATCCTTGGCACCGCGCTTCCGCAGCTCGTCATCCACCCCCATGTGGCGCAGTGTTCTGGCCAGCTTGAGAATTGCCTCATGCGACGTTAGCTGCATCCGCTTCATCATACGTTCGATCTTCACGCTCTCGACAACGAAGATGTCGTTCTCTCTCACGATACGGAAGCTGTTATCTTCCTCCGTCTCCAGCTTGTACACCTTACGCTCCTGAAGCTCTGCTACTTCCTCAACGTCTGGCTCATCAGGAATCTGATCCAGCAGCTCGGCTGCGCGATATAGTAGCTCCTGAATACCTTGGCGTGTAAGTGAGGAAATCGGAAGAATTTCGAGATCCGGACGTACCTCAGCTACCTGACGGCGGAACTCCTCCAGATGCTCAGCAGCTTCCGGCATATCCATCTTGTTGGCTGCAACGATCTGCGGACGGGACTCCAGATTCGCATTGTACTGTCTAAGCTCCTCATTGATCTTCAACCAGTCATCATAAGGATCACGGCCCTCTGAGCCTGCCATATCCACGACATGGATAATGATGCGTGTACGCTCAATGTGACGGAGGAACTCATGACCAAGCCCTACACCCTCACTGGCACCTTCAATCAGCCCTGGAAGGTCAGCCATAACAAAGCTACGTCCATCTCCCGCTTCGACAACACCAAGATTCGGTGTAATGGTTGTAAAATGATAGGCTCCAATCTTCGGAGTAGCAGCCGATACAACGGACAGCAGTGTGGATTTGCCGACACTAGGGAATCCGACAAGTCCGACGTCAGCCATGACCTTAAGCTCCAGCGTAATATAACGCTCCTGTCCATCTTCACCATTCTCAGCCAATTCAGGTGCAGGATTAGCTGGCGTAGCAAAACGCATATTCCCACGTCCACCACGTCCACCTCTGGCAACGATAACCTCTTGCCCATGGCGGGTCATGTCGGCAAGCATCTCACCAGAATCATCATCCAGAATCATGGTACCTGGCGGTATACGAACGACCATATGCTCCGCGTTGGCGCCATGCTGACTCTTGTTACGCCCTTTCTCGCCTTTAGGTGCTTTGAAGTGACGCTGATAACGAAAGTCCATCAAGGTACGAAGACCCTCGTCTACACGAAAGATCACATGACCACCTTTTCCACCATCACCGCCCGCTGGACCTCCATTAGGCACATACTTCTCACGACGGAACGCTACGAGTCCATCCCCGCCGTCTCCGCCTTTGACATAAATTTTGGCTTTATCTACAAACATGCAATTTCACCTTCCTTATGCTTGACACTGCATCCTCATTCGAATAATATGCCCTGACGGATGCTCTTCTGCTCTTACCCGGGTATTACTGACAACGGATCGCAGCTGTAACAGCTTGTCCGATTGCTCAGGTATCCCGTCTCCTTCAATACGCACGACAATATCTTCATGGTCCATCTCAAAATACAAGCTCAGGCTGCGCACTTCTCCCCAGGACGACCGGCCCTCTCTGTGCTTGCAGGCATCAAGAAACTCAATGACGGCTGAAGCAAGCGACTCGCCGTCTTCGGGAGAGATGGCAGTCTCCAGTTGCAGTTGGTCTTCCACATGAATGCTTAGCTGTAGGTCACCAGAGCATGTCCGGAACGACTGCAAGTAGAATACAAGTGATGGGACACCCAGCTTGGCAACTCGGCTCTCCTCAAGAACACGTTCCTTGATTCGTTCCACGTACTGGACCGACCTCTCATGCTTCCCCATACGGATATATCCGTAGAGCACCTGCAGATCATTCATCCAATCATGCCTGTGGTGCGTTAATGTATCCATTGCCGTCTGCTTCAACTCCCGAATGGCTGAAGCTTGCTCGGTATCTTTTTTACGTTGGGCAATCCGCATCGCAGTAACACCTGCCACGCCACCCCAAAGCCCAAGCAGGACTATACTCATTGTACCCGGAAATAAAAGTGCTATAACGAAAGGAATCAGAATCGAACATACCGCCAGCAGCGGTAAATATTTCCGCAATAACATGGCTTCTCTCCGTTCTCAACGCTTAAGGTCAGATCATGAATTCAACATCCAGTATAGCATGAGTTACTTTCCAGTACATTACCAATAAAAAAGAATATTACTGCTATACCTCTAATGCCTGAACCCATGATCCAAATGATTCATAATTCGAATGATCCATGATTCAAAAAAAGCCCCCGGCGTAATGCCGGAGGCCTGGTCACGGTTCAACCGCTATTAAGCTTCTACTGCAGCCGCTACCGGAGCGACATCAACCGGATAGACGCTAACTTTTTTGCGGTCACGTCCCCAACGCTCGAACTTAACAACGCCGTCTACTTTCGCAAACAAAGTGTCGTCTTTACCGATTCCCACGTTCGTACCCGGATGAATTTTCGTTCCGCGTTGACGAACCAGAATGCTTCCGCCAGTAACGGTTTGTCCGTCAGCACGCTTTGTACCCAGACGTTTGGAACGGCTATCACGTCCGTTCTTTGTGGAGCCCACACCCTTCTTGGATGCGAACAACTGAAGGTCCAATCTCAACATCGTGTCAACCTCCTTCATTTAGGAATTGTGTATTTCAATATACTTACCGTATGACGTTGCAATAGTCTCCAACATAACAGCCATAGATTTCATCAGCAGCTGAATCTCGTCAAAGACATGATCATGAGGCAGTTCAGGAAGATCGGCACTTAAAAATCCGTCCTTCATTCTCGAGTTGAGCACGACACCTGTCAAAGCTTCAATCGAGTTAACTGTTCCTACAGTGACGGCTGATACTCCAGCACACACAATGTCTTCACCGGATTTAGCATAGTTCGCATGACCTTTCACCGAAAAACCAGCGATGCTTCCGTTCTCCGTATGCTTAATGTGTACGATAATCACTTATCGAACCCTCTTATGCTTGGATTTTTTCAATCGTTACTTTAGTGTAAGGTTGACGATGACCTTGCTTCACATGGTAGTTCTTTTTCGGTTTGTATTTGTATACAACAACCTTTTGGCCTTTGCCATGCTTCTCAACCTTAGCTGTTACGGAAGCTCCGGATACGAGTGGAGTACCTGCGTTAAGACCTTTGTCATTGGACACAGCCAGGACACGGTCAAAAGTTACAGTATCACCATCATTTGCGTTCAGCTTCTCAATGTACAATACATCGCCCTCTTGAACTTTGTATTGCTTGCCACCAGTTTCGATAATTGCGTACATTGCTTGCACCTCCTTATTTCTCAGACTCGCCCTGATGCAGGTGGTCACATCCACTAGGAATGTCACACTTCGACCTCACTGGTGCGGTTACAGCATGTGCAGCAATAGATCATACACATACCAGATGATTCTAGCATATGTGGTATGTGATTTCAAGATATTATTTCAATCATGCGACCATCAGCTCATTAAGGCACAAGCGTCTTCTCCTCACGAACCTTCTTGCGAGTGATCTCGAGTAACCCCAGCTTCGTCCAGCCTACAATGTAGGACTTGGTCCGATCCTGCTTCAGCTCCTGCTCAAGCACACTCGCCACTTCCTTTCGATGCTCGTCCCTTTCCATATCAATGAAATCGACAATAATGATCCCGCCAATGTCACGTACTCTCATCAGACGAGCAATCTCTGATGCGGCTTCCATATTCGTCTGGGTCACCGTCTCCTCCAGATTACTACCGCCTGTATATTTGCCTGTATTTACATCAATAACGGTCAGAGCTTCGGTATGATCAATAATGATGTAGCCTCCGCCCTTCAACCAGACTTTACGGGCAAAATCCCGCTCAAGCTGCTCTTGGACACCATGGGCGTTAAAAATAGGCTCTGCCCCTTTGTACAGTCTGACGGAGGGTCGGCTGACTCCAAGCCCCTCAAGAAAGGCAATGGCCTCCTCCACCTGTGACTCCGTATCAATGATGAGCTCATCCTGCTCGGGTGTGAATGCATCGCGTATGAACCGCTGTACAATACTTAGATCCTTATGTAGCTCTGCCGGTGCATTTGTCCGTTCTGCCTTGGATTGTATGGCTTCCCATTGCCTGCGAAGCAAGCGCAGATCACTTTCAATCGCCTCCTGGCCCTCGTCCTCGGAGACAGTCCGAATGATTAGTCCTTCCTCGCCAGTTCGCACTTGCTCCCCCAAGGATTTCAGGCGGGCACGCTCCCCTTCACGCTCAATCTTCTTGGAGACGGCTACATAATCAGCACAGGGCATATACACGATCCAGCGCCCAGGCAACGAATAATGGGTTGTAACTCTTGCTCCTTTATTACCGAACTGCTCCTTGAATACCTGCACAATCAGCTCTTGCCCCACATGAAGCAGACTGGCAATATCGGGCTTCACCTTCGGCTGCTTGTCCGTATGAGCGTGCAGTACATCATCCACGTACAAAAAAGCATTCTTACGCTGGCCGATGTCAACGAATGCCGCCTGCATGCCAGGAACCACATTGACTACACGCGCTTTGTAGAAGGAGCCCAGCGTATCCCGCTCCCGTGAACGCTCCGCAGCATATTCTACCAGTCTTCCCTGATCCAGTAGAGCCATCTGCGTGGTCTGCTGCTTATGGTGTACGATCATCTGTTTCATGGAATTCTCCTATCCCGGCTAAGTTCCTCTATCTATCATAACAACTTTTATGATGAGTTTATATCTCTATTTTTTCCATATTACCCCACTATGATATATTTCGGTCAGGTGGACCAGATGCATGATAATTAGTGAAAAAAGATCGTATTAACCGCTGCTCCGGGAGCATGGCTATAATGCCACCCTCTTCATTCATGACATAAATCATATGGTATTTCTCCCTCTTAAATAGACGCAGAATCCCCTCCAAATGTTGCACCGGATGAGAGATGATTGGCGTGGCAATGATTCCCTTCTCTAGCTTTTTACGGTATTGATTATCTCGACCAAGCAGGAAGCGGACAAAACGATAGGGAAGGTTCCTGTAGTCAGTTAAATTGGAGTAAAAGAGAAACAAGCCCATAGCGAGCATATTCAAATACGGTGATCCCTTGCCTGAGAGGGCAGGGATAATCGCCGCTACACACATTATGATACTGCAGACCATACTAACGCGTAACGTATGCTGGAGAACAGCATGATAGGACAGCAGTATACTCAGCAACGCCTGGACAATCTTTCCACCATCTAGTGGAAGCACAGGCAGCAGATTAAATAACATAATCATCAGGTTGCCACGGATGACATAGTCGATAAATTCGTGTTGCTCTGTCCCCAGATTACGAATCAAGAGCAGCACCGCAATCATAAACAGATTTTGCAGAGGCCCGGCGAGTGCAATCACAATCTCCTTCCATGCTGGAAGACAGCCCTGGTCCTCAATCTCGGCCACACCGCCGAAGGGAAGCATCTGAATGGACACTACTCTCGCTCCGAGCATCGATGCAGCAGCAGCATGCCCCAACTCATGAACGAACACAATGGCAAACAAGGTCACTAGCTCGATAAAATGTCCTGTAAGCACCGAGGCCATCATGATCAGAACGAAGAGCGGATGTAAGGACAGCCTTACTCCTCTGACCTTAATCAAACGCTACCACTTCTGCCGGGTCTACATACTGCTCTCCCTGCTTCACAGCAAAGTACAAGGTATTGGTTTCTTGTGCTTCCTGCATGATTGTAAATTGCCCCACAACGTCCCCTTCCTGTACCCAATCATTAGTCCTCAGCGAGGTGCCCGACAAGCGCCCATATATAGCAGTCAGTCCATCTGTATGACGAATGACTACTGTGCTGTCTCCTTCCGTGCCTGGTACGACATCCATGACTCGTCCCGCATCCATACTCTTAACCAGGACTGGGTCGGTTGAAAAGGATTCCGGCACAATCTCTATACCTTTCAAGCTCACGGCAAAGGGCTGGACAATGCTGCCTCGTACAGGAGGTGCCAAGTGATGCTGTCCATGCACCTGCTGCACCTTCTGCTCCAGACCCTTGAATATAGGTAAGAAGGTCGGTGAGCCGCCAAAATGCTCCTCATACCAACCAGCAACAGACTGTACATCCATATCACGATGCATTGCATCCGCTACAAACAAGCGAATCTCCGAGCTATATGGCATTTCCCAGTGGAATACTCCCCACACCAATCCAAACAAAGCAGCACTTACCCATAGCCTTCGGATTAACGATGCCACGAATGAAGGCTTTCGTGGAGCTGTGAAACTATCATTCCAGCGATGCCTATTTTTTTTCCATTCGAATTCTGGATCTGGCTCCATCTCCTGCGCTTGTCCGGCACGCATTGTTGAATCCTTCATAAGTGGCGCCGACGACTTCGGGTTGAGCGAATTGCGCTTTTGTGACTGCCTTCCTCGAATATACGGATCGATGGTCCGTATATTCGAGTTCTCTTCTTGTAGGCGCATGCTCTGCCGGTAAACATCCTGAGGATGTATCTCCTGTGTGAGTAGCTCCTGAATGCGCATTTCGCGACGACGTTTAATTCCTGTATCTCTGTCCATGTTCTGTCCCTCCAGCGAGGATCTTTTGCTTCATGTATATGAGGACGGGCTCCAACTTATGAGCAGAACCAAACGCATTGAGCAGAAGACTTATGTGCCTTATGACCAGTTGGTGAAAAATTGTCGTTAACAAGTGGTGTTTGATCTCGTGTGGAAATAATGAACATAGGAGGAGGGATTATTCAAATGCAGACTTACGCAGACATTATAGTTCGAACTATATTAGCCATTTTCAGCGTATTGCTAATTGCCCGTTTACTTGGTAAACAGACTATATCTAACATGACGTTACATGATTTTGTAACCAATATTACGCTTGGGTCCGTTGCAGCTAATTTGGCGTTTAATGTACCGTTGAAATATTCCTATTTTATTCTGACACTCGGTGTCATGGCCAGCATTTCATTTTTGCTATCCGTCATAGCGATCAAGAGTAGTAAATTGCGAAAATGGATTTCTGGCTCGCCAACTGTGCTGATCGAGAATGGGAAGATCCTTGAGAATAACATGAAGAAGATAAGGTATACGCTTGATACGCTGAATCAGGTATTACGAAGCAAGGGGATTTTCAATCTGAGTGAGGTCGACTATGCGGTTCTTGAGGATAATGGGACAGTTTCGGTGCTATTGAAGGAGGACTACCAACTCGTAACTAGGAAGGATATGAAGCTTGCACCAAGTACCCAGAAGTTCCCTATTGAACTGGTTATGGATGGGGTAATCCTGGAACAAAACCTCCAAAATCAGGGATTAAGCAAAGAATGGCTGGAAAATGAAGTGAGGAGCAGAGGAAAACGAATAGCTGATGTGCTCTACGCGGTGAGAGGAACACATCAGCAGCTCTTTTTTGACTACTATCAAGACGATATCCGTAAGCCAATCGATAAGGAATAAAGGTTGAGCTCACAGCTACAAGGGAGCTACACCTTCAGATAGTCAGCTCTTGACCCCGAAGAATTTCTTGAAGCGAGTCAGCACACTTGTCTTCTGATCCAATTGCATCAATGGAACGGTATCTCCCAGAATACGCCGAGCAATGTTACGATATGCAATCGCAGCCTGAGAATCCGGATTCATGACGGTAGGTTCACCGATGTTAGCTGCCTTGATGACAAGCTCATCATCAGGCACAATTCCGATCAAATCAATGTTCAGTACCTGCAAAATGCCGTCGATATCCAGCATATCCCCGGATTTCACCATGCTGCTACGAATCCGGTTGACGATCAGCTTCGGCGAGCCAATCTCCGAATTTTCCAACAGTCCGATAACCCGGTCTGCATCACGTACTGCTGCATTCTCCGGCGTAGTAACGACAATAGCCTGATCTGCTCCGGCAATGGCATTCTTGAATCCTTGCTCGATTCCTGCAGGACAGTCAATAATGATGTATTCAAAATCCTTCTTGAGCTCCAGAATAATATCCTTGACCTGTTCAGGCGTAATAGCATTCTTATCTTTCGTCTGTGCAGCAGGAAGCATATATAATTCCTCAAAGCGCTTGTCCTTCACCAAGGCTTGGTTCAAGCGGCAGCGTCCTTCTGCTACATCAATAAGATCGTAAATGATGCGATTCTCCAGTCCCATAACCACATCCAGGTTGCGGAGGCCGATATCCGTATCGACCAGGCACACCTTCTTGCCGAGCAGTGCGAGAGCTGTTCCGATATTTGCTGAGGTCGTCGTTTTACCGACGCCGCCTTTTCCCGAGGTGACAACTATGGCCTCTCCCATGCGCTACACTCCTTTAAACACATTAAATTCACGGCGAAGTCTGCCAATATTCGTAATTTTGTCAATTTGCATGGTATCCTCCTGCAGATATGCAAATTCCATGCCGGCCTCGCGTGATTCCCATTCATCCGGGGGACGACTGATTACGTCCGAGATCCGTACCTGAGTAGGGGCGAAGTAAGAAGCGGCAATAATCGCCTCTCTATTGCCTTCCATTCCCGCATGAGCCATTCCTCGCAATGAACCGAGAATGAACAGATCACCCGTGCAAGTAATCGCTCCTCCCGGATTCACGTCACCCAGAAACAACAGATTTCCGTTGTAATGCAGCACCTGGCCCGAACGGACCATACCTGTCATCGTATGAATATGCTGTCCCTTGTCATCCTCGGACTGCAGGTTCGGTGATTCAACGGAGCGAATAAGCAGATTTCCCCTAGTACGTAGTACCTCCAGTAAAGATTCCTTCTGCTCTTCGCTGATTTCACGGTTCCCCATCTTAATATCTACATGAACTATCGGTCCAGTCAATATATTTTGGTGGCTATGCTCAAGCTTGAAGCGCAATTCTCCCAGCAGTTCATCAAATTCACATTGATCATCCAGCAGGAATACCAGGCCGTCTTTGATGCCTTTAATCGTAACACGATTTGGTTTAACCGTCATTAGCCTGTCCCTCCCATCCCAACTCTTTCGCGCCGGAACGTCGAATCTCCTGCTTGGCCCCGCAAAAACTGCAGCTACAAGCTCTCTTCTTTTTTGGGACGGCCACCCAGAAGCTCGAACTGCTTACGCATAGGTACATAGATGATCAATGCAAACAGGAAATGCACGCATAGATTGGGGATCATATATTGGGTAAGCGCCCAGTTAAATGAGTGCACATTGAGCTGAAATAGCTGATAGATGCCGAACAGAGTGGAGTCAAAGAGTAGACTTCCTAGCAGTACTACAGTCATCATGATCGGCATGGGAGCACGCGGGGCCTGAAAGATCAGACCCATCAGGTAAGCTGCACACCCCATAGCGAATGAATAAGGTCCAATCATGGCTCCATAAAAGATGATATCATGTAGCAATCCGAAGATAATGCCTAGCACAAGTGCAGTATGACGATGATAATATACCGATACGAATAAAATAATGATAAAGACCAAATTAGGAGACAAACGATACTGCCAGCCACCTGGAATCAGCCAAGGGATAATCGTACCCTCCACGATAAAGAGCACAAATAGAAGCATGATCAGGACATGTCCGCGGAACCTCATGATTCAGGCACCTCTGGAGTGAATACAACAAAGAGTTCCTTCCAGTCTGAGAATTTCGCGGCTGGTTCAATAATTGCTGTACGTGTCTGACCGAACTCTCCGACCTTTACCTCTTCTACCTTCCCAATCAGCATGTACTTTGGAAATTCCCCACCAGTCCCGGAGGACATGATCTGATCACCGGGCTTTACAACATCGCCCTCTTCGATCCGTGTCATCTCGAACTTACCTGTATTAGGATTATAACTTTCAAGCATACCGAAGGCTTGATCCTCTCTGCCCACTACTGTAGCTGCGATGGCATTTGTAGTCGGGTCCAGTGAGGTCAGCAGCTTGACTGTAGAAGTGAAGTTGGCCGTATGATCAATCACACCGACCAATCCATCAATGGAGCGAACGGCCATACCAGGCTTGACGCCTTCATTAGAGCCGATATCAATCGTCAAGGTCTTCACGACAGGATCAGAGCCAACATTAACAACATTGGCAATCTTGTCCGTGTAGTTGTATTTATTTTTCTGCATTTCCGTGAAATTGAGCTCTTCCTGCAGACGCTTGTTCTCTTCTTCAAGACCACTAATGCGAACTTCATTTTGGGTATAACGAGCAACTGCAATCTTCAGCTGCTCATTCTCCTGATAGACAGCTCGCATATTCGCAATATCTTTGAAGAAGCCCGCTACGGCTCCAGCGGGCTTGTAAAAGATGCTTTGTACAAAACCAGTAGTATCCCTGACAAACTTCTCAGGCCAGGACAGAGATTCCCTGTTATTCAATGTGAAGCCCATCAGGGCTATAAATGTAACAATACCGATCAGCAGAATAAACAGTCTTTTGTTCCCAAGCAGCTTAAACAGTGGTTACACCCCCGATTCAACGTTTGGAGCGGACTGCAGAGCTGCTACGCGATTTGAACAGGTGGATGTTTTCGAGTGCTTTTCCTGTACCGATGGCAACGCAATCCAATGGATTCTCAGCGACAATGACTGGCATGCCAGTCTCGCCAGCAAGCAGCTTGTCCAGATTCCGAAGCAATGCGCCACCGCCTGTAAGCACAATACCGCGATCCATGATATCAGCCGCCAGCTCGGGAGGACACTTCTCCAGAGTCACTTTCACAGCATCTACGATCGCATTTACTGTATCCGATAGCGCTTCACTAATCTCATCTGATGTAATTGTAATGGTCTTCGGAAGGCCTGTCACCAGGTCACGTCCGCGAATCTCCATTGTCTCCACGGTCTCCAGTGGCATAGCCGAACCCACTTCCATCTTCAACTGCTCGGAGGTGCGCTCACCAATCATCAGATTATATTGACGCTTGATATATTGGATAATGGATTCATCCATTTCGTCACCGGCTACTCGCACAGAGCGGCTGGTCACGATACCTCCAAGGGAGATCACAGCAACCTCAGTTGTTCCTCCACCGATATCTACGACCATGCTACCTGTAGGCTCCCATACTGGCAGATCAGCTCCAATCGCTGCTGCAAATGGCTCCTCAATGGTGTATGCTTCACGAGCTCCTGCCTGTCTTGTCGCATCCTCCACTGCCCGCTGTTCTACAGCTGTAATGCCGGAAGGTACGCATACCATGACGTTCGGATGGCGCGGAAATATGGAGCGTTGCTTCTGAGCCTGACGAATAAAGTACTTGATCATCGTGGCTGTAGTATCAAAATCGGCGATTACTCCATCCTTCATAGGACGAATCGCACGAATATTGCCAGGCGTACGTCCAATCATTTTCTTGGCAGATTCACCAACTGCCTCTATGCTCTTCGTGTCTGTCCGCAGAGCCACTACCGAAGGCTCTCTTACGACAATGCCGCGTCCACGTACATAGACCAATGTATTTGCTGTCCCGAGATCAATTCCCAAATCCTTTGTAAATCCACCAAACATGCTGTAATCTCCTTTTCTAGTCAGTTCCATTATTGATGTAATATGTTATTATGCGGTCATTCCGACCGAATGCATACGTTGAGGGAAATGTGTGGTATTCATGAGCCTATGGTATTACCAACCAACACATTATATTATATAAGACCTCGTTCCTTCAAACTTACGTATTGTCCATCCCCGATGACGATATGATCCAGTACATCAATTCCGACGATGCTGCCCGCCTCGATCAGGCGTTGCGTCAATTGAACATCTTCCTTACTGGGTGTAGGATCTCCGCTCGGATGATTATGGGCGCAAATGATAGAGGCGCTGCTGCATTTGATGGCTGCCCGGAACACTTCTCTAGGATGCACCACCGCAGCGTTAAGACTGCCAATCGACAAGGTCTCTTGAGCAATCACTACATTCTTCGTATTCAGAAAAAGACAGACAAAATGCTCTTTCTGCAAATATCGGAGCTGCTCAGAGAGCAGGTCGGAGACATCGCGAGGACTACGGATTGCGGGAGACAACGTATGCCGGGACAGGGCTAACCTACGCCCGAGTTCGATACCTGCCTTGAGCTGAAGTGCCTTGGCTGTCCCAATTCCCTTGATCTCCATCATTTCTTCAAGACTGAGATCCACCAGTTGGCGCAGATTACCTGCTTGCATCAAAATCCGCTGTGCCAAATGTAAAGCTGATTCCTGCTGTGTGCCTGTCCTTAGTAGAATGGCAAGCAACTCAGCATGACTTAAAGCCTCGGCCCCATACTGCATCATGCGCTCTCTTGGTCGTTCTTCATGGGGGAGGTCGCGAAGCATGAACTTATGCGACTCCATCATAGCATTCCCCTTTTATTACGGGCGAAGCACATGTATCCCGAATTCAGACAACATGTCCGTCAAAAGAGACACTGGTAGCCCAACCACGTTAAAATAGCACCCCTCGATCGCTTCCACCAGGGTGGCTCCAAGTCCTTGAATTCCGTAGGCACCCGCCTTATCTGCGGGCTCTCCTGTAGCAACATACGCCCGAATAGACTGCTCATCCAGAGGCTTCATCGTTACGAGCGTTCTACGACTACTAATCCGTGTCATTCCGTTTCCTGTATGTAGACAAGCCACACCTGTGAATACTTCATGGGTTCTTCCTTGCAATGCTGTAAGCATTCGAACAGCCTCCGAATGATCTACAGGCTTGCCGAGAACCTCGCCATCGAGCACCACAATCGTATCGCTCCCAACGATAACAGCCTCTGCTGCGTCAGGCTCCATCGTATCACGCACAGAAGATGCCTTCCGAAGAGCCAGAGATTCAACAATCTGTGTAGGACTTAGACCTTCCTCAACCTCTTCGTCCGCATGACTGACAATTACCTCGAATGGCAACTGCAATGCAGTCATGAGCTCTCGTCTACGCGGTGATCCCGATGCCAAGATGATATGCGGAACATCCATATTCATCACAGTAGCTTACTCCTTTGACCACAACTAGAGCCTGCGGTACAGCCAGATCGCTACAATAATGCCGATCAAACTGAGCAGGCTCATCTGCAATGTTAATGTTATATTGTAGCTGATGATATCCAGATCAGCCGCAGGCTTCCATGTTATGGACGTAGCCTTCGTCAAGAAGGACAGAACCTGAACCGACTGAAGCGCCTTGGCAATCCAAGCCCCCAGCAGCCAGCCGAGAATAATAAACAGCGTAAATATGCCTGCATTTTTCCTCATCCTGATCTTCCCTCGCCATTTTTTTACACCATATTATTATACGGTGATTTCAGGTGCAACACAAACAGAAATCCGGCACGGGGAAGTATTTCCAGTTCCACGCCGGATCATAGGACACTTGGCTATTGTTTGATGAATTCCAGCAGCTGCCGCTGTCCAAAAACATATTTCATCATGGAGGATTGTACCTCCCATAAATGCTCCTTCGCCTTATTCTTGTTGTACTCCGACAAAGCCGACATCGCACTGTTCATCGACTTGATTAATTCTCCCTCTACGAGCGATTTCGCTTCGCCGGGAATCCCCTTGGACAATAAAGTCACGCTCTCCGTCCAGCGTTGATGTATGCTCTCTAGCTCTGACATGGTGGAGTCTTGCACCTCACCAGGCTGCGCCACACGAAGCAATGAGGCAGACAAAGTTGCCAAACTGTGAACAAGCTCGGTGCTGACCGTAAAATATTCCTCTGCTCCGTCCGGAGTACCCGTAAAAGCAAGCCTGTCTGCTCCAGGAAGATCCAACTGGCGGACATACAGCTCCATGCCTTGCGTCTTCATTTGCCCTCCCAGCAGCTTCGCCTGCTCCCGGTCAGGAGAGATTCCCGCATATACCCTGTTATCCTCAAGAGTCTCCCTTCCAGAGGCTACACCAGCGGCGGCAAGCTCTGTTGCAGCCTGCTGGGCGCGTTCCTCCGAGCTGAATACTCCATATTGAAGCATGTAGTAAGAGCTTGGAGATATCTTCGCCTCTACCACAGGAAATGATGGAGGTACAGTAAGCTCAGCAAGTGTGCCCTGCTCCTGAGAGAATACAGGAACAGCAGCCTGATTCTCAAGTGATGGTGCTTGCACACTGCTGCTATCACCGAAGATGGCCAGCACAATATAGCCGAACAAGGCACCCGTCATCAAAGCGCTGGTTACAGAGCCAGCAATTTTCCAGGGTGAGGTACGACGGACTCGTGCAACAGGACTTACCTTTTCTCTCCAGTAAGCAGGAGAAGACCATGAAGAAGCAGATGCTCCGAACGGGTCGTCCCAGTCCTCATGTCCCGGTACAGGCACTTTGTCCACCTTGGACGGACTGTCTTCGAACTCTTCTATGCTTTGCACAGCAGGCTCCGTCACTAAGAATTCAGTCGGCTCTTGCCGAGCCTGTCGCAGTCTGTTAGCAGAACCATGCGTCGTTTGCTTCGATGGATCAGCCTCTGGCTGATTGAAGTGGAACGTCATTCTGGAATTATTCACGGTACACACCCCTTGTCCCTTTAAGCCTCATATCAAGTTGTATGCACCGCGTTCCCGTTTTATGACTGTTTTGTTCAAAAAAAAGTGCCCTGAGCCGCCGATAAATCGACGACAGGACACTTCAAGTTGTAGTCTAGGACAAACGCCCCTTCAGATGCTGAGCAAGTGCTTCCCCAGCCTTCCAGATATCTCCGGCTCCCATCGTAATGACAAGGTCTCCCGGCTGAATTCGCTGCTGAAGCTCCTGCACTACGGCCTCCTTGGTAGGCAGATAGCGAGCATTAGCATTGCTATTACTTACAATCAGCTCCACCAGCTTGGAGGAATGAATTCCTTCAATCTGCTTCTCTCCAGCTGGAGAGTAAATATCGGTTATGATGACCTCATCCGCTCCGCCAAAGGCACGACTGAACGCATCCAGCAGGAAGAAGGTACGGGTATACCGCTGTGGCTGGAATACAGCAACGATACGCTTCCCTGTAGCTCGTGCAGCACTGATCGTGGCTTCAATCTCCGTAGGATGGTGAGCATAATCGTCAATAACCAGAATATCATTATAATCACCCAGCACTTGAAAGCGTCGCTTGGCCCCGTTAAATTCTACAATCGCCTCGGCAATACGGCTGAATTCAATTCCTGCCTCCAGACAAGCAATGACTGTAGCCATGGCATTATACACATTATGGCGTCCAGGTACAGACAGACGAATCACACCAAGCGGCTGACCTTTATGATTCATCATAAAGGATACCTGACGATCTCCCAGGTGAATATCGGTTGCAGTGTATTCCGCCTCGGAATCGATTCCATAGGTCGTCAGACGAGTCGTCAATTGCGAGCTAAGCTCCTGAATATTAGCGTCATCCGCACATACGACAGCTGTTCCCTCAGGTCTAATCTGATTCAGGAACTGGACATAGGCTTTCTTGAGCTCGGCAAAATCCCCATTGTAGTTCTCAAGATGATCCGCTTCAATATTCGTAACGATCCCTAGCCACGGATGATATTGCAGGAAGGAGCCATCGCTCTCGTCCGCCTCAGCAACGACGCAATCTCCCGTGCCAGCCTTGGCATTGGTGCCCACATTCATAATCTCTCCACCGATAATGTATGTGGGATCCGTTCCGCAACGTTCCATGACGAGAGCGATCATCGAAGAGGTCGTTGTCTTGCCATGAGCTCCAGCTACCGCTACACCTTTCCGTTCATTCATCAGCCGTGCCAACATTTGTGATCGATGCAGGGTAGGTATATTCAACTGCTCAGCTGCTACGCGCTCCACATTATCACGTGATAATGCTGTTGAATATACGACCAGATCAGCACCATGTACATGCTCCGCCGTATGGCCAATGTATATTTTTGCACCCTTTGCTGCCAGCTTCTCGGTCAGCTCCTGTGCCGCAACGTCCGAGCCGGTCACCGTGTACCCCATTTCCAGCATGACCCGTGCAATGGCGCTCATTCCATAACCGCCGATACCGATAAAATGAACATGTTCTGCAGTATTCAACAAAAAATTTCACCAACCTTTTTCCGAATCGGTCTGATGCACAAGAGTCGCACGCACATCGGAAATCAGATACAATGTGCCGGACACGACTCCTAGATCCCCCTCTTCTGTACGCGACTTCAACAGCTCAAGCGACTGCTTCCAGTCTCGTTCCACAATGACTTGTAAATCTTGTTTTGCATATAATGGGCGCAATCTATCCACCAGGTCTGCCAGTTCTCCGGCATCCATCTTGCGGCGAAAATCGGGCTCGGTCAGGATAAGCGTATCCACTAGTGGCAGTATATGCTTGAGATAAGCTTCGTGATGCTTGTTCGCAAGCATCCCCATCATGAAAATCAACTTCCGGTACTTGAACAGCGAAGGAATGCTCTTGGCCAGTGACTCTGCCCCTTCAGGGTTATGAGCACCATCGACGACGATTCTCGGCTCCGTTGATAACAGCTCCAAGCGCCCCGCCCAGTGTGTCTTTCGGAAGCCCTCCAACAACGGCTCATCGTCAAGTACGAAAGCCATATACTGGCGCAGTACCTCCAGTGTCATCATAGCACCGGCTGCGTTCGTACATTGGTGCTCGCCCAGCATGGTGATCGAAATCTCCAATTCTCTGAACGGACCAGCAAAGCGGAAACTCTGTCCATGCTCATCGGCCCCAAGCAGCTCATATATGAAATGCTCACCAGCAAGATAGAGCGTAGCCCCCTTAGCAATGGCAGTCCTCCGAATCACTTCAAGAGCTTCCGGCTGAGTGACACAGCTCACGACAGGCACACCGGATTTGATAATCCCTGCCTTCTCTCCAGCAATCTGCTCCAGCGTATCCCCCAGAATATCCGTATGATCGAAGCCGATATTGGTAATCACCGACACAATCGGGGTGACAATGTTGGTAACATCCATCCTTCCCCCGAGCCCTGTCTCCCATACCACAACATCAGGAAAAGTAACTGTTGCATAATACAAAATGGCAAGGGCCGTAGCTACCTCGAACATGGTGGGGGAGCCAAGCTCTGTCTCCGCAATTTCCTGTACCAATGGGTACAGACGATTGGACAGCATCACAAGATCCGATTCGGAAATGTCAGCTCCGTTAAACTGAAAACGATTTGTAAATTTGGTGATGTAGGGAGAGGTAAAAGTCCCAACATCGTAACCATTCTCCAGCAGCACGGATGTAAGCATCGCGCAGGTAGAGCCTTTGCCGTTGGTTCCAGCTACATGGATGAACTTCAGATGTCGATGCGGCTCACCAAGCATGGTCATCAACCGTTCAATTCGTTCCAGGCCAGGTCTGATACCAAATGGAATCAGACCATTAATCCAGTCAACTGCTTCAGTATATGTGTGTAAGGGTCCCGTTGACCCGGGAGCCTCGTACTGTTCAGACATGCTTTTCACCTTCAGGTCGCTATTATTTGTCACGCTGCTACAGCCAGTTCTCTTCCAGCCGTACCAAATTACACAGCCAAATTGCTGACAAGCACCTCAGACCATGGGGGTTTGTCAGCAAAGTGGTTGTTATTTCATCAACAAGCGTGTGTTAGTCCTTCAACTCCTGGATACGAGCGATCACCTTATCCCGCTTATCAGAGTAGTCTGCATGCTTGGCACGCTCCTCCTCAATGACCTTCGCTGGTGCCTTGGCCACGAAGCCCTCATTAGACAGCTTCTTGTCAATACGCAGCACCTCGTTGTTCAGATGCTGAAGCTCCTTCTCCAGTCGGGCAATCTCCTGTCCGATATCGAGCAGACCCGCTAGCGGTAAATAGAGCTCTGCCCCGGTTACTACTGCAGACATCGCCTTGTCTGGTACATTCAGCTCAATTCCATGCAAGAAGTCGGAGGTATTGCAGAAGCGACGAATGTACTCTCCATTACGGCTCAGAATATCCAGAATATGCGAATCTGCTGCCTTCACCTGCAGCTCAATCTTCTTACTCATTGGAACATTCACTTCAGCACGGATATTTCGCACCGAGCGAATCACATCACGCAGATGATTCATCTCGGCTACCGCTGCTTCATTCTCCAGGGCAGCATCGTATACTGGCCAGGAGGCAAGTGTGATGGTCTCCCCTTCATGAGGCAAATGCTGCCAGATTTCTTCGGAAATAAACGGCATGAACGGATGAATCATGCGCAGTGTACGATCCAGTACATAAGCAAGGACGGATTGTGTCTTCTTCTTGGCTGCTGGATCCTCTCCATATAGTGTGAGCTTGGAGAATTCAATATACCAGTCACAAAGATCATCCCATATGAAGTTATACAGAAGACGTCCAGTCTCCCCGAATTCATAGGCATCTATTAGACGCGTAATATCACGTGAAGTTTCGTTCAGTCTATGCAAGATCCAGCGATCTGCCGTACTGAGTTCACCCGTAATATCAATATCCTCGTACGATACGCCTTCCAGATTCATCAGAGCGAAGCGGGAAGCATTCCAGATCTTGTTGGCAAAATTACGAGCCTGCTCCACCTTCTCAATACGGAAGCGCAGGTCCTGCCCAGGCGTACTGCCTGTCGAGATCATGTAGCGCATGGCATCCGCACCATAGCTCTCAATGACCTCCAGTGGGTCTACCCCGTTGCCAAGTGACTTAGACATTTTGCGTCCTTCAGCATCACGAACAAGTCCGTGAATCAATACATCCGCAAACGGTCTTTGTCCAGTGAATTCCAAAGCGGTGAAGATCATCCGTGCTACCCAGAAATAAATAATGTCATAGCCTGTTACGAGTACATTATTCGGGTAGTAGCGCTTGAAGTCTTCTGTCTCATCAGGCCACCCCATGGTAGAGAACGGCCACAGTCCTGAGCTAAACCAAGTGTCGAGCACATCCTCGTCCTGCTTCAGCTTGCGTCCCGCATACTCTGGCAGCGTCGTAGGATCCTCGGCGCTGACGATAATCTCGCCAGTCTCCTCGTCATACCAGGCTGGAATTCGGTGACCCCACCATAGCTGTCGGGATACACACCAGTCTCTGATATTTTCAATCCAGTGCAGATAGATTTTCTCGAAGCGATCCGGTACGAATTGTACACCATTACCGCCTTTTTGCGCTTCAATAGCAGCATCGGCGAGCGGCTTCATCTTCACGAACCACTGTGTGGACAAGTATGGCTCGATTACAGCATTCGTCCGCTCACTATGTCCTACCTGATGCACATGATCCTCAATGCGAATCAGCACACCCTGTTCCTTCAGGTCCGCGACGATCTGCTTCCGGCAATCACTACGATCGAGTCCTTGATATTTGCCAGCTTCTTCATTCATCGATCCATCTTCATTCATCACATTGATCTGTGGCAGCTGATGGCGTTGCCCCATCTCGAAGTCATTAGGGTCATGGGCAGGCGTAATCTTGACTGCGCCACTACCAAATTCCTTATCTACATAATCGTCAGCAATGACAGGGATCTCACGGCCCACAATAGGGAGGACCAGCATCTCGCCGATCATATCCTTGTAGCGCTCGTCCTCTGGATGAACGGCTACGGCCACATCTCCCAGCATCGTCTCAGGACGTGTCGTTGCCACCGTAATATGCCCATTACCATTCTTAAGCGGATATTGCAGATGATACAGGTGACCATTCACTTCCTTGTATTCTACCTCGATGTCAGACAGCGCTGTACGAGCCACAGGGTCCCAGTTAATGATCCGCTTGCCGCGATAGATCAGACCTTTATTATAGAGCTTGACGAACACCTCACGAACGGCCTTGGATAGACCCTCGTCCAGCGTAAAGCGTTCACGGGAGTAATCCAAAGAGAAGCCCATTTTTTCCCATTGTCTATGGATATTGTTCAGGTAAAGGTCTTTCCACTCCCATACCTTCTCCAGGAATTTCTCGCGTCCTAGATCATAACGGGTCAGCCCTTCAGCGCGAAGCTGCTGTTCTACCTTGGTCTGTGTAGCGATCCCTGCATGATCTGCTCCCGGCAGCCACAGTGCATCATAGCCCTGCATCCGCTTCGTACGAATAATAATATCCTGTAAAGTGAAATCAAGGGCATGACCAATGTGCAGCATTCCTGTCACATTCGGAGGCGGGATAACGATCGAGAACGGCTCTGCTTCTGGCAGACGTCCTGCACGAAAATATCCTCCATCCATCCAGTACTTATACCACTTTTGCTCCGCCGATTTCGGATCATAGGTTGTCGGCATCTCGGTTGTTGCTTGGTGCTCTTGCTCTGACATATCTATTCCCTCCAACGTAATTGGTTTTCCGTGCTCTAATCCGCATTCAATACCATGCATATATGGGGACGAAAATAAAAAAAGCCCTCCATCCTCAAAGGACGAAAGGCTGTTCTTTCGCGGTACCACCTTTGTTTCACATCCCTGCAATTGACCCATAGGGGTACAAGGTTGTGACACTCTACGGATAACGGCCGTCCCCGGCTTGTTCTAATACGCATCTTGCCTCGGCGGGTTCAAACAAGCGACTCCCGGGCGACTTCGGCCAGCTGCATCCTGCGGAACCTCACAGCGCTACAATTCCGCTCTCTGAAGGGCTCACTGCCTACTCTTCCCGTTCAATGTCTGTTGTATAGCTGGCAGATGACCTTGCGCTATTCAAAGCGCGTGATGTCAAGCACATCATCTCTCCAGTTGCTATACCACATCATAACTTGCTGAATGCTGTTAGTCAATATCCAAAGCCCCGCATTGCCTTTTACACGGAGTATAGCTGTCTTTTCAGAGCTCTAGTAGAAGGCATAATTCAAAAAATCAGACACAAGTTGCTTAGAGGCTACAAGCTCACTCTCCGTTCATACATCATGGGATGAGCAATACCTGTCCTTCCTCCACCCCATGCTCTGTAAGCCTGTTGTATAGCTGCAGCTCACGTACACTTAGCTCATAGCGGTCGGCAATGGTCTCCAATGTCTCCTCCCGCTGCACAATACATAGCCTCAGCTTACGGAAAGCTCCTTGCTCCTCTTCGCTGCGCTGGAACAGGGAATTCCACCGACCACCTGCTGCTGTGAAATCCTCTGGCTCCTGCTCAGCATGTGCTTCTGCCTCCGTTGCTTCATTAGCAGGCGGCTCCTTGGATACCCGTGAGGTTGGTAGCAATGTAGAGAACGGAACAGACTCCAGTTCGGTAACCAGAACATCCTTTTTGCTGCCAAAGGCCACCTTCATTTCCTTCTTGTCCTCTGAGGATGAATCCACAGCTGCAGTCACTTCTTCTTGCTCGTTCTGTAGTTCGGATTCAGACAGAGCTGATACCGCAGCATCGGAGTCTTCTATCTGAATATCGGAGGAAGGATCACGCTCATCCTCATCCACCTGTTGCTCCCGTTCTTCATTCCATGGCGAATGGTCAGCATCCGTGTTCGCTTGGGATGTACCAGATGGCCTGTCAGGCTCACGAATTTCTTCTCTCGCATGGGAGGCACTCTCGAACTGCCAGACCTGTGGCTTATTCGATGACTGTTCAGCAGCCGGTTTATCTGACGAAGAAGTGCTATGTGCAGCAGAATCGCCAAAATGAGGACTCCATTGCTCTGGAGCAGTCGTTGATGATGCCACAAAAGCAGAGTCCGGCTCACGCTGTTGCTCCTGTACTTCCTCTCGCTGCTGCACAAGATTTGTGGGAGGCTGCGGTGTATGCACGACCGTAAATTCGTCCTCGGCCCAGACAGAAGAGTCGGCTGGCTCTATCCCTTCCACCCCATGGAGTGACAACACCCCGGTAATATTCAGACTTCGCAAAGACAACAAATCCACATCGAAATTTTCAATTTCTACCGAGATGTCCTCTACACTGCTGACCCGGTTCATAGGAATCGTAATTTCCACAGGGATGAGATGAGTAAGGCTCTGAAGCTCATTTTCCTCTCCCCGATATACCCCTTCAAGCAGCAAATGTCCGCGTAACGCCGCCTGATCCTCCTGCTCAACAACCTGAATCCGCGGCAGTAGCTCAATCTCCTCTAACTCTGCTATGCCCGCAGCTTCCTCCGTCAGATGGATACGTTCATAGATATCAAAACGCAAGCCATAGGGCCTATCTTGCATGGATAGCATCCTCCTTTCGGGAGCTTCCGCATGTTCGTTGCCTGTGCGGATAGTCCTTAATCCAACCATTGTTCGTTCGGTTCATGTATATGCACCAGAAAGAAGAGCATGCCATCTTTTGCAAAAAGAACCCTTGTCATCAGCCCAATGCTGTATACGTTATAGCTCTCTTCTTAACAAAAAAACAGTGCCACACTTCCCCTGACAAGCGGTCTCGGACGAAGTCCTTCCTGCTTAACTTGTTAATTGGGGAAGTCTAGCACTGATCTATTTGCATATTTTGTAATTTGCTATGGCTTCAAACGGTCATACAACTCTCGAAAGTCCGATGGCCAAGGATCATGGACGAGGATCTCCTGTCGACTGATTGGATGCTGGAATGTCAGCTCCTCACCATGAAGTGCCTGCCTCCGCATCTGTAATGACGGACCTCCATATAACACATCACCTAGCAGCGGATGGCCGACATGACTCATATGTACGCGAATCTGATGGGTCCTGCCTGTCTCCAGAGTCAGGTGTACAAGAGTAGCTCCTTGCAGATATTCCTCAGTCTGCACAAGGGTAACTGCCTCTTGACCGGTAGTCGATACGCGCCGTCTCTGCTTATGGTGTCGATCCTTACCGATCGGCTCATCAATCCGAACCAGATCCTTTGGCACCTTACCCTGACCAATAGCAACATAGCGGCGGTGGATTTCCTTGCTCCTCATTTGCTCGTCCAGCTTGAGCTGAGCAAAGCCATTCTTCGCATACAGCACAGGACCTGTCGTATCCACATCCAGACGGTGGATATGCCGCACAGGTGTCCGAATTCCGTTCATCTCATAATAAGATGCCACCGCATGATCCAGAGTGACAGGACCGTCTCCCGCTCCTCCATCCGGATGTACAGGCATGCCGGCAGGCTTGTGCACGACCAGACAAAAGTCGTCCTCGTACAGGACTGTCAGTTCATGCCACCTCGGCTCCACACCATAGTCCAGCTCAGGGAACAACTGTATCCGCAACCGATCTCCGGCTAGCAGGATAAGCTTATCCTGCTGTAATCTACGGTATAGCTTCTCAGGCATGCCAAGCTGCCCCTGTATCCAACGCTCTGCGGCAAGGTGCTTGTCCTCACTTGAAGTGACCTCCTTGCCAGGAGTCAGCTCTAGCCACGGTCCGCGTCGCTTCCAGCTCTTCCGCCAGCTCATAGACGTCTCAGCGCATTATAGTTGGCTTCAATCGTGGCATCAATATCCTGAATAGTGTGCGCTGCCGATACGAACATGCCCTCGAACTGAGAAGGCGCTACACTGACTCCCTCACGGACCATTTCCGCGAAGTAGCGACGGAAATGATCCGGATTGCTTGCACGTGCCACTTCATAATTTGTAACCTGCTTGTCGTTAAAGAACGGACACACCATAGAGCCGACACGGTTAATGGATACAGGAATTCCGATCTCCCGCGTATTACGTTCGAAGCCCTCCTGTAGTCTAGCCGCCCGCTCCTCCAATTGGTCATAGATCTCTGGCGTGAGTAGACTCAGTGTGGTGTAGCCTGCTGCCATAGCCAGTGGATTGCCACTCAGCGTTCCCGCCTGATAGATCGGGCCAGCTGGTGCCATCTGCTCCATAATCTCTCTTCGTCCACCATAGGCACCGACCGGAAGACCGCCACCAATGACTTTGCCAAGACACGTCAGATCCGGGGTAATGCCAAAACGCCCTTGAGCTGAATGATAGCCGACACGGAACCCTGTCATGACCTCATCGAAAATAAGCAGACTGCCGTATTGCTCGGTCAATCGGCGCAAGCTCTCCAGGAATCCAGGCAGCGGAGGAACAACCCCCATATTTCCCGCTACGGGCTCAACAATGACGGCTGCGATATCCTCACCATATTTCTCAAAGACCAGAGACACCGAAGCCTCGTCATTATAAGGCACCGTGATCGTATTGCTTGCTACGCCTTCTGGTACACCCGGGCTGTCAGGCAGCCCCAGTGTAGCTACCCCGGAGCCTGCCTTGATCAACAGGCTGTCAGCATGACCATGGTAAGAGCCTTCGAATTTGAGAATTTTGCTACGTCCGGTATAGCCTCTCGCCAGACGAATAGCGCTCATGGTAGCCTCGGTGCCTGAGTTAACCATCCGTACAATATCAACAGAAGGCACCCGTTCGCAGACGAGCTTCGCCATCTCGGTCTCTAGCAGTGTTGGTGCACCAAAGCTTGTGCCCTTGATCGCGGTATCATGCAACGCCTTAACGACCTCTGGGTGTGCATGTCCCATGATAAGAGGCCCCCACGAGCCGACAAAATCAATGTAAGCATTGCCGTCAATATCGTATACATAGGCCCCTTCACCACGTTCCACGTAAATGGGGGTAATCCCTACGGACTTGAAGGCGCGAACAGGGCTGTTCACTCCACCTGGAATATACTGCTTGGCTTCAGCAAAGGCTACTGCTGATTTTCCATCATCATGTCTTCCAAAGGGTTTGCTCATTTTATTTTTTGCCTCCATCCGCCAGCCATTTGGCTGCATCCTTAGCTGAATACGTAATAATCATATCCGCTCCGGCACGCTTCATGCTGGTGAGAATCTCCAGCACGGTCGCCCGCTCATCAATCCATCCCTGCAGGGCAGCTGCCTTCACCATCGCATACTCACCACTTACGTTGTAAGCGACCAGCGGCAGATCGAACTGGTCCTTAATCGTCCGCATCACATCTAGATAGGACAAAGAAGGCTTGACCATTAGCATATCAGCACCCTCCAGCACATCAGACTCCGCCTCTCGCAGCGCTTCACGAGCATTGGCCGGGTCCATTTGATAGGACTTGCGGTCTCCGAACTGCGGAGCTGAGTCAGCTGCTTCTCGGAACGGTCCGTAGAAGGCAGAGGCATACTTCACCGAGTATGACATAATCGGAATATGCGTAAAGCCAGCCTCGTCGAGGCCATGGCGTATCGCCTGTACGAATCCATCCATCATGTTCGATGGCGCAATAATGTCTGCACCAGCCTCCGCTTGGGATACGGCCGTTTTGATCAGCAACTCTAATGATTCATCATTAAGAACATCGCCACACAGGACACCATCCTGCTCATAGGTATGTACCATCCCGCAATGTCCGTGATCAGTAAATTCGCATAGACAGGTATCAGCCACGACGAGCAGATCGGGATACTGCGCTTTGATCAGACGCGTCGCCTCTTGTACAATGCCATGCTCATCATAAGCAGATGAACCGACATCATCCTTGGTATCCGGAATGCCGAACAACAGCACCGCAGGAATGCCAAGACTATGAATCTCTTGTAACTCTGGCCCCAGCTGATCAAGTGAGAAGCGGTATACACCCGGCATCGACTTGATCTCCTGCTTCACACCCTCACCATAAGTGACATAAATCGGCTGTATAAAATCAGCAGGGTTCAACCAGGTCTCACGAACCATGCTGCGCAGTGCCGCCGTCTGCCGTAGACGGCGATGTCTCGCAAATGATTGTATCATCAAGTACTACCTCCTATTATTTCTATTGCGTCCCTTTTACAATTTCCGTTCTCTCGAAGCTGCCGCTTGTTTATTCCAATCGCATAAGCATTGGATCAGGCTAGGAATGGTCGCTTCCTCCGACATCAGTTCGACCTCAAGGCCTGCCTGCTTCGCAGTCTCCGCCGTGAGCGGACCAATCGCAGCCAGCGTAACCCCACGTAGCTTCTCCTGTGGGTTGTCCATGCCCATCCGGCGCAATGCCTCCAGCAGATGAGTCACAGTCGATGAACTGGTTAGTGTAATCGCATGAATGGCTCCACCCTCTATAAGCTTGATCAGTTCATCATCATGAATATGGGTTGGAACTGTTTTATACACAGCAGCTTCCGTGACCTCTAGCCCCATCTCGAGCAATTTGCCTGGGAGCCATGAACGAGCGAGATCGCCTCGCGGCAACAGCACCTGTTGTCCTGCATGCATGTTCTTGCCAAAGGTAGCCACGAAGGATTCTGCCTGGAATGGTCCTTCCACCTGTTCGGCTGCAATCCCCCTGCTGCGTAGGGCAGCATAAGTAGCCGGCCCAACAGCGCCAATCCGTGCCTTGTAAAGAGCCCGCACATCCAGCCCTAACTGGTCCAGATGGGTGAAGAAGAACTCGACTCCGTTCACACTCGTGAAAAATACCCAGTCATATGTTTCCAATCGAGTCAGGGCTTCCTTGATCTGTTCCAGTTCATCAGCCTCGTCTGGCATGACTGTCTCAATGACAGGGAATTCGTAAGGCTCGCCGCCCAAATCCTCAATTTGCTGTACTAGGTTGCTTGCCTGCTTTTGGGTGCGCGTAACCAGGATACGCTTCCCGAATAAAGGCATATACTCAGCCCACTTCAGTTCCTCGCGCTGACGAACGACATCACCGACGACAATGACAGCTGGCGGCTTGAAGTTCGACTCCTGCACCTTCTGCTCAATATCAGCAAGTGTGCCGACCAACGTATCTTGCTCTGCACGTGTCCCCCAGCGAACCAGTGCTACAGGTGTCTCGGGAGAACGGCCATGACGAATGAGCTGCTCGCTGATATATCCAATCTTGGCAACTCCCATGAGGAAGATTAATGTACCCGTAGCATTCGTAACTTTGTCCCAATGAATACTCCGATCCAGCTTGTCAGGGCTCTCATGTCCAGTAATGATGGATAACGATGACGCCAGATCCCGATGTGTTACTGGAATACCTGCATATGCAGGCACGCTGATGGCAGACGTAATGCCTGGAATGATCTCATATGGAATGGAATGCTTGCGGAGAAGGCCCGCCTCCTCTCCCACTCTTCCGAAGATCGTTGGGTCGCCACCCTTCAGACGAACTACCGTCTTTCCCTCCAGAGCAAGATCAACCAGCAACTGATTGATCTCCTCCTGCTTCATCGTATGACGATCAGGCAGCTTGCCTACATAGATCTTTTGTGCACCCGGCTTCATCAGATTCAGCAAGCGAGGGCTCGCTAATCTGTCATAGACGACCACATCGCCTTTCTGAATGCATTGCCAGCCCTTTACTGTAATCAACCGCGCATCACCTGGTCCTGCTCCAACCAAATATACCTTCCCCGTCATAACCTTCAGCCCCTAACTTCTGCCAATATCTCTTCTGCACCTTGCTTCTTCAGATTGTTCGCCAGACGTGTCCCCAGTTCCTGTGCGTCGTTGCCGGAAAGTGTCTCCTTCAGAATGATCTGTCCATCTGGAGAGCCGACCATTCCTGTCAACTCAATAACTCCTTCCGCTGACAGGGTTGCATGAGCACCAATCGGGACCTGACAGCCTCCGTTCAGCTCGCTGAGAAAGCGTCGTTCAGCCGCTACCGTCAGCGCAGTATCCTGATCATTATACAACGCAAGCAGTGCCAATAGCTCCTCATCATCTTCCCTGCATTCGATTCCAAGTGCCCCTTGCCCGACCGCAGGCAGACATATCTTCTCAGGTAAATACGCACTAATCCGGTCTTCCCAGCCCATGCGCTGCAAGCCAGCTACTGCCAGGACAATCGCGTCGAAGCCCTCCGTCTCCAGCTTCTTCAAGCGGGAGTCGATATTGCCACGTACAGGTTCAAGCTTGAGGTCAGGCCGCATTGCCTGCAATTGACTGGAACGCCTCAAGCTACTCGTACCTACCTTAGCTCCCACAGGAAGGCTGTCCAGGTCTCCTCCCGTACGAGAGATCAGACAGTCCCTAGGGTCAAAACGCTTTGGCACTGCTCCATTCACCAAGCGCTCAGGAAGCTCGGAAGGCATATCCTTCATGCTATGCACGGCCATATCTATATCCTCAGCCAGCAATGCTTGCTCAATTTCCTTCACGAACAGACCTTTACCACCAACCTTGGACAATGTAACATCCAGAATTCGATCTCCTTTGGTCACAATCTTGCGCACCTCAAAGTTCATGGCGATTCCATGCTGCGTACACAGCTTCTTGAGGTCCTCGATTACAAAGCCTGTCTGGGTCAAGGCAAGCGCACTTTGTCTGCTTCCTACAATAATCGTTCTCATGTCAGTCCTCCAATATTTCGCATGTCAGCCCTCAAGCTGCTGGGCAATCCAGCGTTCCACCTGTTCTGCTGCAGCTTTCCACTCAACAGAGCCCGATGGCTCCGGTAATTCGAGCGCTGCCAGCCCTCGCAGCACCCTGGCTCGTGTATCTGAATCAGGAATGGTTTCCTTGACACGCTGCCTCACTTGGGCCATGAAATCCAAATATTCCTCGTATTCGGGGCCCCATAGCTCTGCGAGCCGGGCCATGATCCTCCTTGACACCGCTGGTCCAGCACCATCCGTAGAGACGCTCACCGTAAGCCTTCCTCTACGTAGCACGCTAGGGCTAATAAATGTACTCTCAGTTGCATCATCACTTCTATTCACCAGTATACCCATCTGATGGGCTTCGCGCATTACTGCCTCATTCACTTCAGGTCTATTTGTGGCTGCAAATACAAGAAATGCTCCCTGTAAATCACCGGCGGCATATGCTCGGGCGATCCAGCGGAGCTGCTTCTGTTCGGCCATGGCTTGAAGACCTGGCGTAAGCGTGGGGCTAATGAGGACAAGGGAGGCTCCGCTGTCTGCCAGTCCGGCTGCTTTGCGTTCGGCCACTTTTCCCCCACCGATAATATAACAAGTTTGTCCCTTGGCATTCAGCATCACAGGAATCATGTGTGACATCCCTCTACTCCCCTGTCCATTGGTGAAATGCTGACCAGGAATTCACCACAAAATTCAAAATCATGAACCCGTACCCGATCAGAGCCAGACGTGCATTAATGACACCCGAAGGACTCTTGAAGCGCCTGACAAGTAAAAAAATAATGTACAAACACGTAGCCGCAGTCGTGGCTATTACTTTCGAATCCAGCAGCAGAAACCAGCGACCTTCAGCGACAATCGAGATCACCGCAACGAACACAGAGACCATCAGCAAAGGCGTTCCGATCAGCAATGAGGTATGTGTGTAGCGATCGAGCACCTCCAGACTCGGTAAGCGCCGCAGAGTGTCACTCCACCGTTTGCCCTTGAGATTACGATGCAAGAATAAGTACAGAGCAGCAAATACAGCACCGACGGTCAGTGCAGCAAAGCTCAGGTTAGCCAATACAATATGCAAAATCAAAAAGCCATGTACGGTCTGCCATGTGCTCAAGGGATCATCCACAGGTCGGAACCAGAGCTTATTCAGGACAACGATTGTACATCCGATCAAATTCAGGAGCAGTACAACCATCTCTGAGCGCTGAAATCGCGACATGATTAAGGAAAGCGCCACGAGCAAGCATGAGACCAGGAACAAAAAGTCATACGTTATCAAAAAAGGGAGATGCTCGTCGGTCCATGTCCTGACTCCCAGATAGGCCAGCTGCAGGACCAGAACAGCAACAAGAAGCCCTGTGCCCGTCCGCTTGGCCGTCGCATTACGACGAATGCAATCCGAGAACACAAACAGTAGGCTCAGGGCATATGTGTACATCATGGCATCATAAATTCCATTACCCGGTGACAATATGCATCACCTGCCTATAGACCGACCGGCGCGTATGAAGCCGATGCAGATTCGGACGCGCTGGCTTGCTTTTCTTTCTGGGCTGTCCCTTTCATCCTCATAGCCAACGCGTGACTATGTTCCACCTTCGCTGCTGCATCGTCCAAGCGATCCTCCAGTGCAAATATCTGGCTGAACATCTCCAGTGATTCATTCCCCTGCTTCTCGACAGCCAGCTCCTTGATCCGATTAATCGGGTCATGCAGCATCTGATTCATCATACTCTTGGTCAGCTTGCGAATGACAGTACGTTCATGCTCATCCAGATCAGGCAGACGATTGAAGAGGCTCTGCAGAGTCTCTTCATGCACAGAAGCAGATTTCTCCTGTAGTGCACGAATGACCGGACGAACACCCATGGTCTTAAGCCATTGATAGAATTGCTCCATCTCTGATTCCATCATCACTTCAATCTTGGCTGCTTCTGTTCGACGCATTTCGAGATTACTCTCCACGATGCCTTCCAGATCATCAATATCATACAGGAACACGTTATGGATATCCCCAGCAGCAGGATCAATATCCCGTGGGACCGCAATATCAATCATGAATAGTGGCCGCGACTGACGCTGCTTCATCTGCTCTCGTACACTTCTGGTATCCAGTACATATTCCTTGGCTCCTGTGGAGCTAATGACGATATCCACCTCATGCAGACGCTGGAGCGCTTGGTCCATCGTAACAGGAGTGCCCTGGAATTTGGAGGCCAGCTCCTCGGCGCGCGCCAGTGTCCTGTTAGCAACAATCACCTCTGCTGCCCCGCCTGCGTACAGATGCTTCACTGTCAGCTCACTCATCTTGCCAGCACCCAGAATCATAACCTTCTTATCCTTAAATGTGCCAAAAATCCGCTTGCCAAGCTCTACCGCTGCATAGCTGACAGACACTGCACTCTCGCCAATAGACGTCTCCGAATGCGCTCTTTTGCCAAGCGTCACAGCCTGCTTGAACAGCATATTGAACCAGGTCGCCGTTGCCTTCCGCTCCTGAGCAGCAAGGAACGCATGCTTCACCTGACCGAGAATCTGTGTCTCCCCAAGCACCATGGAATCCAGCCCACAGGTTACACGGAACAGATGACGGATGGCTTGTTCGTCTTCGTATATATATAGATGCTGTGTAAATTGATCCCGAGGAATACCGAACCATTGCTCCATAAAGCTGCGAATAAAATACCCGCACATATGCAGCCGATCTACCACCACATAGATTTCCGTACGATTGCAGGTAGCTACAATAACACCCTCAAGCACACTCTTCGTGAGTTTTAGCTTCTCCAGTGCTGCTGGCAAATCCTGCTCAGCGAAGGTAAATCGTTCTCTGACCTCCACAGGAGCTGTTCTATAGTTTAATCCCACTGCGAGGATGTGCATGAATCGTCCACCTGCCTTACTGTAGTAAATAAAATCACATACGTTCTTTCAACTATGTTAAGTATATCACAGAACCTCCATAGCTCCAGGCGATTTTTATGAAAAGTTTATGAAGAAACTAAGACCCCTTTAGTGTAATCTGTGTCCACTTATGTTATACCTAACCAAGTCACCACACAAAAAAGCACCCCGTTCGGGATGCTCATGATGTAAACCTTATATCAGAAATATCTATAATCATATTGTATAGCTAGTGCATCGTATTATTAAGTCAGACTTTCCACGCTCATACTCTCCGATAAGACTAATCACGCTCTGTCTCGTTCTCAGACTCATCCGTGGCTGTTGTCTCCTGTCCAACTCCTGTATACTGCGAGATCACAGACCACAGCTCATCTCTTCCCAGGCCCTCTTCCGACGAAAATGGGATGAACAACCCTCCAGGGCCGATTCCTAGCTCCTGCTTGATCATCTTGATGTGCTTGTCACGACGGGTCTTCGGAATTTTGTCTGCCTTCGTTCCTACTACACACAATGGCAGGTCATAATGCATAAGCCATTCATTCATCAGTCGATCATCCCTGGATGGTGGGTGACGAAGATCTACCATCTGCAGAACCAGCTTGAGTGGCTCCCGTTGCATCAGATAGGTCTCGATCATATTGCCAAATGCTTGGCGAAGCGACTTGGAGACCTTCGCAAATCCATAGCCTGGAAAATCAACAAAATATAATTCATCATTAATGCGGTAATAATTCAGCTGTTGAGTCTTGCCCGGTGTTGAGCTGGTCCGGGCCAGATTCTTGCGGTTGATCATGCGGTTAATGAGCGATGATTTCCCGACATTGGAGCGCCCGGCCAGAGCAACCTCCGGCAGGGCGTCCTCAGGATATTGATCAGGGCGTACTGCACTGATCACGAATTCCGATTTGGTTACTTTCATGTGATATGTGTCCTCTCTAATGCACGCTCGCCTGCTCGACAAGCGCATGCTGCAGCACTTGATCCATGTGAGCCACAGGAATGAACTCCACATCATCCTTGATACTATCAGGGATGTCTTTCAGATCCCGTTCATTATCCTTAGGCAGCAATATTTTCTTGTACCCCGCTCGATGGGCGGCTAGTGATTTCTCTTTCAATCCCCCGATGGGCAGTACACGCCCGCGCAGTGTAATCTCCCCAGTCATGGCAACCGTCTTGGAGACATGGCGATTGGTTAGGGCAGATACAAGCGCTGTAGCAATTGTAATACCAGCCGATGGACCATCCTTCGGTATGGCCCCCTCAGGGATATGGATGTGAATATCGTTCTTCTCATAAAAATCCGTCTCAATGCCAAGCTCCGAGGCTTTGGAGCGCGTGTAGCTGAAGGCAGCCTGTGCTGATTCCTTCATCACATCTCCCAGCTTGCCCGTGAGGATCAGCTTGCCCGAGCCAGGCACTACCGTCACCTCAATCGTGAGAGTCTCGCCACCAACCTCTGTCCAGGCAAGGCCTGTAACGGTCCCAACCTGATCCTCAAGCTCAGCCATGCCATATCTGAATTTGGGTATACCAAGATAATCCTTTACATCATCAGGCTGGATATGAATCGCTTTCTCCTCAGACGTGGAAACAATAGTCTTCGCAGCCTTCCGACACAGAGAAGCAATCTGCTGCTCCAGATTACGGACGCCGGACTCCCGTGTATACTCACGAATGACGGTAAGCAGTGTGTCTTCTTCAATGATTAGCTGCTGATCCTCAAGTCCATGCTCCCGCTTCTGCTTGGGTACCAGATAACGAGTTGCAATCTGAAGCTTCTCCAGTTCCGTATAGCCCGGAATGCTCAGTATCTCCATCCGGTCCAGCAATGGGCGCGGAATATTATGAAGTGCATTAGCCGTTGTCACGAACATCACATTCGACAGATCGAACGGCAGCTCTACAAAATGATCGCTAAACGTATTGTTTTGCTCCGGGTCCAGCACCTCCAGCAGAGCGGAGGCCGGATCACCACGGAAGTCCGAAGCCATTTTGTCAATCTCATCAAGCAGAAAGACAGGATTCATGGTACCGGCTGACTTCATACCCTGAATGACCCGACCAGGCATCGCACCGACATACGTACGCCGATGCCCACGAATCTCGGCTTCATCACGCACACCACCCAAGGAAATTCGCACGAATTCTCTGCCAAGTGCTTTGGCAATCGAGCGAGCAAGTGATGTCTTCCCGACCCCTGGCGGCCCAACGAGACATAGAATCGGACCCTTCATCGTCTTCACCAGCTTGCGTACAGCCAAGTATTCCAGCACACGCTCCTTCGGCTTCTCCAGACCATAATGATCTTCATCGAGCACTTCTTCTGCACGCGCCATGTCCAGATCATCATCTGTCGTCTTGCTCCATGGCAGACTGAGCAGCCAATCCACATAGTTGCGAATGACCCCGCCTTCAGCAGAGCTGGTAGGCATTTTCTCCAGTCGCTCGATTTCCTTCTCCAGCTTCTCTTTTACCTTGTCAGGCAGCTCTTGCTCCGCCATCTGTGCGCGAAGCTCCTCTACCTCACCGGCACGGCCTTCCTTATCACCCAGTTCCTTCTGGATCGCTTTCATCTGCTCACGGAGATAGTACTCTTTTTGCGTTTTCTCCATCTGCTTCTTCACACGCTGGTTGATTTTGCGCTCCAGCTCCAGCACTTCACGTTCGTTGTTCAGAATATCCAGCAGCTTTTCGAGCCGTTCTGCAACATCGATCGTCTCCAGAATTTCCTGCTTGTCTTTTATTTTGAGTGCCAGGTGACTGGTAATGACATCAGCCAATCTGCCAGGCTCCTCGATATCAGAGACAGCCGCCAGCGTCTCCGGGGTGACCTTCTTCGATAAATTGATATAGTTCTCAAATTGGTTCAGCACCGTGCGCATCAGAGCATCAATCTCCAGATGAGTCACGTCAGGCTCAGGCAGTTCTTTTGCCATCACCTCGTAATACTCGTCATTCTCCAAGTACTGGATAATCTCCGCACGCTCCAGCCCCTCTACAAGAACACGAATGGTGCCATTCGGGAGCTTGAGCATCTGACGTACTTTGGCCACTGTACCAATCTTGAAAATATCATCCTGCGTAGGTTCTTCAATATTAACATCAGATTGAGAACACAGCAGGATCAAATTATTCTCTACCATCGCTTTTTCCAAAGCCTTGACCGATTTTTCCCGGCCCACATCGAGATGCAGAACCATACTCGGGTAGACAAGAAGTCCTCTTAAAGGCAGTAAAGGAAAACGACGGCCTTTAGTTTTACTTAGTCCCATCGCTTTCGCACCTCCAATGGTTCTCAGGTTCAGCATCATGTACCCTCAGGCCTATATCGATAAGCCGAAATACCTCACATACAAGATGCCCAGGTTGTCATTATTGCTATTTTAACAAATGTTTCATGGAAAAACCAATGAGAGGCACCCATCTATGCCAAATAGGAACTCACATGCTGCTTCCCTGCGGCCCTTCTGCCTGTAAAAAGCTCGTTCTTGCTGGCAAAAAATTCTCCATTGGCGCTGTTGCTTCCTGCTCTGGATTCCATGCCTCCCCGAAAATATGTCCGAAGGCTTCATCTACGGACTGCACGGGAATAACCTGTAAATCCGCTAGCTTATCAAAGGAGCTCTGCCAGTTATCCAGTGGAATGATGACACGCTTGGCGCCAGCTTGCACGGCTGCTTCAATCTTCGCCAGCACTCCGCCTATCGGCTTGATTCTGCCATGGATACTGACCTCTCCAGTCATGGCCAGCTCATGATCAATCGGAATATTCCGAATGGCAGATGTGATGGCCGTAGCCATGGCAATGCCAGCTGATGGTCCATCAATCGGTGTTCCACCCGGGAAATTGATGTGCAGCTCATAATCCTCTGGCCGTAGCCCACAGGTCCTCAATACTGTGAGTACGTTTTCCACAGAGCCTTTAGCCATACTCTTGCGCCGCAGCGTTCGTGAGCCGCCCCCGATCTCTTCTTCATCCACTATACCAGTAATATTATAGTTCCCCTGTCCTCTGGGCACAGGAACGGCCGTAACCTCAATCTCCAGCAGCATGCCGAGATTCGGTCCATAGACCGCAAGTCCATTCACAAAGCCTACCTGTGGACGGGAAGGCACCTTCCGGTCCGGACGTGGCTGGATCTGGCTGCTGCCAGCGACCCATTCCAGATCATCTGGATGCAGCGTATTGCGTTGCTCTGTCAGTGCAATCCCAGCAGCCAACTGAATCATGTTCACCGCTTCTCTTCCGTTCGTGGCATAGCGTTGTACCACCTTCACGGCTTCAGGACAAGGCTCGAAGCTCAGCTTGGATACAGCGTCCTCCGCGATCCGCCCGATCTCCTCCGGCAGCAGCGAGCGGAAGTAAATCTCCATGCAGCGGGAGCGAAGCGCTGGCGGAAGCTCGTGTGGAGAACGTGTCGTTGCCCCGACCATACGAAAATCCGCTGGTAAGCCATTCTGGAAAATATCATGAATGTACGCAGGTGTATGCGTATCTTCAGAATTATAATATGCGCTCTCCAAAAATACTTTACGATCTTCCAGCACTTTCAACAATTTGTTCATCTGGGTAGGGTGTAGCTCTCCAATCTCATCTATGAACAATATGCCGCCATGGGCCTTCGTAACCGCACCCGGCTTCGGCTGGGGAATTCCAGCCACCCCCATCGCACCAGCTCCCTGATAAATGGGGTCATGAACAGAGCCAATGAGTGGATCAGCAATTCCGCGTTCGTCAAATCTCGCCGTCGTTGCATCAATTTCAGTGAACTTTGCATCTGCCCGAAATGGAGAGGACGGATTCTTCTTCGCTTCCTCCAAGACAACACGAGCCGCGGCTGTCTTACCTACTCCAGGAGGTCCATAAATAATGACATGCTGAGGATTCGCGCTGCATAGTGCTGCCTTGAGCGCACGTAGCCCATCCTTCTGTCCCACAATATCTTGAATAGCTGCAGGACGAGTACGTTCAGCCAAAGGCTTGGTCAATGAGATGGAGCGCAGCTTTCTTAGCTTATCCAATTCCTTACGTGATTCTCGATCCACAGCGCCCCGATTGGTCTTCTGGCTGCGAAGCAAATTCCAAAAGTACAATCCGATTACAATTCCAAAGAACAACTGCACGAGCATGATAATCATAGTGAAATCCATTTGTCATTCCTCCGTTTTACTCCCTGTCTGCAGGGATCGTCTATGACAACCATTATTTCCTTTTCATCGACCTCTAAACGATACATACAAAAGAAGTTACAGACAGAGATAATAGGGGGATATGTCAAAGGTGAATGACGTAGCAAAAACGGAGGTGACAGATAGAAGTGGCAACAGAGGTGATAACAGAGATGGTAACAAAGCAAAGAAGCATGCGAGCTACTCACATGCTTCTTCAATATAACAAGCTG
The DNA here is from genome assembly GCF_000377505.1 of Paenibacillus massiliensis 2301065 = DSM 16942. GTDB lineage: Bacteria > Bacillota > Bacilli > Paenibacillales > Paenibacillaceae > Paenibacillus > Paenibacillus massiliensis. The sequence continues at coordinate 43,716 of NZ_KB898190.1, forward strand.
CAACTGAACCCAGCAGCCCGCTCATATGCGGTTGTGACACAAGAACAGCGACATATACAGCTGTTAGGGTCACATTTATCTATAGCCAATCCGGCAGATATTCAATGTATTAGTTCACAAGCCACGTCCAACACAAGCACTCTCTCCATCCTCAAGCCTCTTGCTTTTGATGACCGTGCCGTTCCTTACGTCCCGGAATCTCGCCGGTCTCCTCATAGGCCTTGACGATAATATCAATCTCTTTCTTCAACTCGTCTACCATATCGGCCTCAGGAACCTTGCGAATCATCTGTCCGTAACGGAACAGCAGACCCTCGCCGCGTGCTCCGGCAATTCCGATATCCGCTTCCTTCGCTTCACCAGGTCCATTCACCGCACAACCCAGCACGGATACCTTGATAGGCACCTTCAGCTTGGCAATATAATCCTCAACCTCGTTGGCGATGGAGAACAAGTCAATATCCAGCCGTCCGCAAGTTGGACAGGAGATGAGTGTCGCTGCGTTGGTAATCAGCCCAAATGTCTTCAGCAGCTCACGAGCCACCTTAACCTCCTCGACAGGATCAGCACTGAGCGAGATACGCATCGTTGAGCCGATACCTGCAGAAAGCAGAGCTCCCATCCCGGCTGCACTTTTTACAGTTCCTGTGAACAGTGTTCCTGCTTCGGTAATACCCAAATGCAGCGGGTAAGGGATGATTTTAGCAGCCTTCGTGTACGCCTCAATCGCCATCGGCACATCCGATGCCTTCAGAGACACGATAATATCGTGGAAGTCGAGCTCCTCCAGAATGTTAATGTGAAAGAGGGCACTCTCCACCATCGCATCAGGCGTAGGGTAGCCGTATTTGTCCAGCAAATGCTGCTCCAGGGAACCAGCATTGACTCCGATCCGAATCGGAATCCCCTTCTCCTTACAAGCCTTAACGACTGCCTCTACCTTCTCACGACGGCCGATATTTCCGGGATTGATCCGTACCTTGTCGATGCCGTTCTCAATGGCAAGCAGAGCGAGCTTGTAGTTAAAATGAATATCCGCAACAAGAGGAATATGAATTTGCTTCTTGATCTCTTTGATGGCGGCAGCAGCCTCTTCATTGTTGACAGTTACCCGAACAATCTGACAGCCGGCCTCCTCCAAGCGCAGAATTTCAGCTACGGTAGCCTGTACGTCAGCTGTCTTCGTCGTACACATACTCTGAATGATCACTTCGTTGCTTCCGCCAATGGTCAGATTGCCGACTTTGACGGGACGGGTGTCTTGTCTTAAGAACATGGTCATATCTCTCCCATAATACCAAAGCTCCACCCCCGCCCGCTTAGACGTCAAAGCGGGCGAAACGTGGAGGATGGCAGGCTCATGTTATCGAGGTCGCAAAAGTTACTGTCTTAGGCGCTCTCTTCTTGTGTTTTATCTTTGTCGGCACCACGAAGCTCGGGAGCCATTTTATCCTGAACGACTTTCTCGTTAATGATGCAAGTAGTAACGTCATCACGGGACGGTACCTCGTACATGACATCCAGCATAATGCCTTCAATAATCGCACGCAGACCACGAGCACCGGTATTACGCTTGATTGCTTCTTTGGCAATGGCCTCCAGTGCGTCCTGCTGGAACTCCAGCGTGACATTGTCCATTTCCAGCAGCTTCTGATATTGCTTTGTCAGCGCGTTCTTAGGCTCCGACAGAATACGTACCAGTGTATTCTCATCAAGCGGCTCCAGCGTAGAAATCACTGGCAGACGACCTACAAATTCAGGGATTAGACCGAACTTGAGCAGATCCTCAGGTAGTACCATTTGCAGATATTCACCTGGTTTCAAATCTTTCTGGTCTGCCGAAGCATTGAAACCGATGACCTTTTTGCCAATCCGGCGTTTGATCATTTGCTCCAGGCCGTCGAATGCACCACCACAAATGAACAGGATGTTCGTGGTATCGATTTGAATAAATTCTTGATGCGGATGCTTACGTCCACCTTGCGGAGGAACAGAAGCTACTGTACCTTCGAGAATCTTCAGCAAAGCCTGCTGAACACCTTCCCCGGATACATCTCTTGTAATGGAAGGATTCTCGGACTTGCGAGCAACCTTATCGATCTCATCAATGTAGATAATACCGCGTTCGGCCTTTTCTACATCGTAATCCGCTGCCTGAATGAGCTTCAGCAGAATGTTCTCTACATCCTCACCGACATAGCCTGCTTCCGTCAGGGACGTTGCATCGGCAATGGCGAATGGCACATTCAGAATCTTGGCCATCGTCTGTGCTAGCAAAGTCTTACCTGAACCTGTTGGTCCCAACATCAGAATATTACTCTTCGTCAGCTCAACATCATCGGCTTTGCTCTGTGTATTGATCCGTTTGTAGTGATTATATACGGCAACAGACAGGGATTTCTTAGCTTGATCCTGCCCGATGACATATTGATCCAGAATTGCGCGAATCTCAAGTGGCTTTGGAATGTCCTTCAGGTCAAGCTCTTCCTCGTGACCCAGCTCTTCCTCCACGATCTCCGTACATAATTCAATACACTCATCGCATATATAGACTCCAGGTCCCGCAACCAGCTTGCGCACCTGCTCTTGTGATTTTCCGCAGAAGGAGCACTTCAGTTGCCCTTTCTCATCGTTAAATTTGAACATGTAACCACCCCTTTACAAATTGGTCGGCTTGGTAAGCACTTGGTCTATGATCCCGTATGCTTTAGCTTCTTCGGCATCCATGAAAAAGTCGCGGTCTGTATCCCGTTCGATTTTTTCCAGGGGCTGACCTGTCCGCTCCACATAAATCTGATTAAGCTTCTGGCGTGTCTTGATGATCCAGTCAGCATGAATCTGTATATCGGATGCCTGCCCTTGTATGCCACCAAGCGGCTGATGAATCATAACCTCACTGTTGGTGAGAGCGTATCTCTTCCCAGGCGCGCCGGCCGTGAGCAGCAGAGAGCCCATACTTGCAGCCATACCTACACAAATGGTTGATACGTCAGGCTTGATGATTTGCATTGTATCATATATACCCATACCGGCTGTTACAGAACCGCCGGGCGAATTGATATACAAGCTGATATCCTTCTCAGGATCATCCGCAGCCAGAAACAGAAGCTGTGCTATAACGAGATTGGCAACATCATCGTCAATTGCGCTGCTCAGAAAAATAATGCGATCCTTAAGCAAGCGGGAGTAAATATCGTAGGATCTTTCTCCTCGATTCGTTTGCTCAACAACCATAGGTACGAGACTCATTGTGACCAACCTCTTTTCCATTGGTAAAATGAAAATCGGCAAAACCGAAACAGAATTTTACCTAAACGTATTTTAACATGTTACAGGTCCAATGTCATATTGCAGACCTTATCATATTTAAACATGTTTTATATGTGCAGTGCAAATGGCATTCAGGCAGCCCGATTAGCAAGGCTCTGAATCAGTATATGTACTTCGTAATGGCGATAACACGTCAAAATGGAACCTATGTACAACAGATGCTGGCTCTGAATCCCCGCGGCTTCTTGCACTCCGTCATAAGGAATCCCCAAGTAGTATCAGGTACTATTTGCCTCCTGAAATGCCAGGGTTTGGATGCCATAAGTTAAAAATAAGGCACGAGTTGATTAACTGCGTGCCCTATTTCTGTATCATTCACTATTAGGAGCGGAGTATACCTCACCCAATAGTAATTTGTCATGTAATTCGGTGAATCTCCCTGTTGCTGATGAGCTTACTCAGCCGCTGGAGCTTCTACTTCTTTGCTGCTGTCTACCAGCAGAGCAATTGTTTTGCGAAGAGAGATTTCTTCACGAAGATTGCTGATGGAGCCATTACCTTCAAGGATTCCGCGAATCTCTTCAACAGAACGCTTGTAAGTGTCAGCCATTTTTTGCAGTTCTTCGTTCACTTCTTCTTCGCTTACTTCAACATTCTCGGCTTTGGCTACTTGCTCCAGCACCAGGTTGTTGCGTACGCGCTTAGCAGCGTCATCACGCATTTGTCCTTGCAGATCCTCACGAGTCTGGCCGGAGAAGCTCAGGAACATGTCAATGTTCATGCCTTGATTGCGAAGACGGTTGTCGAAATCACGCATCATGTTCTCAACTTCGCTGTTGATCATGGCTTCTGGAATGTCGATTGTTGCGTTCTCGCCAACTTTTTCTACTACAGCATTTTCACGTGCTGCTTTAGCTTCGTTGTCTTTACGCTCTTGAAGTTGTTTCTTGAGATCTTCTTTGTACTCAGCCAAAGTATCGAACTCGCTGACATCTTTCGCGAACTCATCATCCAGAGCAGGCAGTTGCTTGCGCTTGATCTCATGAATTTTCACTTTGAATACCGCTGCTTTGCCAGCCAGTTCAGCAGAGTGGTAGTTCTCAGGGAAGGTTACTTCAACATCCTTGAAATCACCAGTGTTCATGCCGATGACTTGATCTTCAAAGCCTGGGATGAAGGTACCTGATCCGAGTTCCAGAGAATAGCGTTCAGCTTGTCCACCTTCAAATTGCTCGCCGTCTACATAACCGTCGAAGTCCAGCACAGCTGTATCGCCGGATTGAGCAGCCTCTTCTTCTACCACGATCAGTTCAGCATGACGCTGTTGCAGACGCTCCAGTTCAGCTGTAACTTCTTCATCCGTTACTTCGGATTTGGCTACAGGCACTTCAACGCCTTTGTACTCGCCCAGCTCAACTTCAGGCTTCACAGTCACTTTCGCTTTGAACTTGAAAGTCTCGCCTTTGTTGAATTGCTCGATATCTACGTCTGGACGATCTACCGGGAAGATATCCGTCTCATTCACTGCTTCGCCGTAAGCTTCTGGCAGCAAAATGTCGATTGCATCTTGGTAAAGGCTTTCCACTCCAAAACGTTTTTCGAAAATTGGACGTGGTACTTTACCTTTACGGAATCCTGGTACGTTTACTTGTTTCACTACTTTATTAAAAGCTTTGTCAAGCGCTGCGGAGACACGTTCCGCTTCCACTTCAACCTCAAGAACGCCAACGTTCTTGTCTATTTTCTCCCAAGTTGCTTTCATTTTATGCTTTCCCCTCCAACAATATCTTAACTTGAATTCACGCTAAAAATACGCACAAAATTTCCATCATAGTATATACAACTTTGAAAACTTTTTCAAGGGCAACCCTGATGGCAGGGAGTGGAAATTGTTCCCGAGGCTACGGAGTTTGCATGCCAACAGATACAAAATGCTTCATGGATCGATACGCCTGCTCATACCTAAAGCGCATGGAATCGGTAATGCCGTAGAGACTTCTTGTCTCTTCCTCGTCCTTTGCCCCTGTCAGGCTCTCTGATACGGTCTGATGCAGTGCTGCCGCCCAAATATCCATCATACTGTCGTCTTCACTCAGCATTGACCGATAATCGTCCGTTCCATACACTGCCATGACAAATTGAGACCACAATTCCTGTGCAAAGTAAAACAGTGTCGGTTCATGCACCTCCGTCTGATCCGCCACACGTTCCAGAATACGAATAATCGGTTGTGGAAAATCATCCGGCTGCAGTGGCACTGTATCCATGTCAATCTCTGCTGCCGATCCATCCCGTTTGAAGCGAATCGTGCCATCCACGCCCCGCTTGCGCAGCGTCTGCAGCACTCGGAACTGCAGCAAGGGATGCATCGGCTTCTCCTCAAGCCATTGCATCAAGGCCTCATCAATTTCAGGTTGCTCAAGATAAGATAGTTGCTCCAGTGCCAGCATCGTCTGCTCGGACAATGGCTCCTCCATGACCATGCGAAGAAGCTTGTCGCCATATCCCGAATCCTGCTGAAGCTTCAGGTGCGCCTGCCTTCTTGCCAACTCCTCTTCACTGACGTCTCCCTCATCATCCGTACGATTCTCAGACAGCTCGGTATGTACAGTTCCTTGCGGAAAAGCCGCTTCCAGCCATTGCAAAAGTGCATCCCATTCTTCGTAATGCTTCGGATTCTGTCCCTGACATTTCAACAAAAAGCGCAGCAACCCCATGGCTTCCTGATATCGCTCGTTCTCAAGCATCACGGTCAGTTGAATCTGGTAATAATCCAGCGTCTTCGGGAACAGGATAATATTGTTATCTTCTGTGGATACCTTGGAGTCCTTTATAATATTCCCCCCTCTCCTCCAAAAGCTCAAATGCCCAAATGATTGTAGATTATACTGGGAAACAACAGTTGAAGTCCAATAGCGTGTTTTTAATAGAAACCTATATGATTCTAACATACCCTATTTCGAAAACGAAAAAACCTGTATTGCTTACTTTAGAAATTGTTAGAAAATAAAACTTGAACTTGTATCGGATATATGGTATATTAATATTCGCTTGAATTTTATGTCCCAGTAGCTCAGCTGGATAGAGCAACGGCCTTCTAAGCCGTCGGTCGGGGGTTCGAATCCCTCCTGGGACGTACAGTTAAGAAGCACTCCACTAGGAGTGCTTCTTTTACGTCTGGGGATGAGAACCCCTTCAGAGGGGGCGTCGGAGCATAGGCTTCGGTAGCATTACTTCGCAGTCGGCTCGATTTTTGAGCCGTATCCCTCCTGGGACGTAACACAGGAAGCGCTCCATCACGGAGTGCTTCTTTTACGTCTGGGGATGAGAACCCCTTGAGGGGGCGTCGGAGCATAGGCTTCGGTAGCATTACTTCGCAGTCGGCTCGATTTTTGAGCCGTATCCCTCCTGGGACGTAATACAAGAAGCACTCCGCTTGGAGTGCTTTTTTTTGCGTCTGGGGATGAGAACCCCTTCAGAGGGGGCGTCGGAGCATAGGCTTCGGTAGCATTACTTCGCAGTCGGCTCGATTTTTGAGCCGTCTTTCATATGGCAGACGGCTTCTTTGTGTTCTGTGACTATAGTTAGTTAACAACTCAGTTGACGCCGGGTGCATTTTCTGTGGCCATTTGCTGCGCTCTTCTTTTCTTTTTCGGCTGCCCTTTCCAGGACAGATACGTCCAGATCCGTAGGACATGCTCGAACGGTCCATTGCTAAACTTCTTTAAGTAGAGCGGGCTGAACCACAATTGAAAGCCGTAGACAGCAAGCGCAATAACAGCCCCGATGAACACACCAGCACGTCCAAATAATCCCAAGCCATATCCGTAAAAAATCATTGTGCAAATCACACTTTGCATCAAGTAATTCGTCAACGAGAGTCGACCAACCGCCTCGAATCTGCTGATCAGCCTCGCATGGTTGCGCCCCACATAAAGCCACGCAAATGCATAAATATACCCAAGCGCAAGTAACGTTCCTCCGAGTGCCCCACCGATGCCCATACCGGGCCATCCTCCTACACTGAGTTGTGGCGCCAATACACCGTATGCTTTGAGCAGTAAGCTGACCGGAATCAGAATCACGGCCCGACGCAGATACGTATGCCGCATTGCCTCAGGATCGTCAAACGTACCCACTCTGGCGGCGCGCATACCGAGCAGAAACATCGGCACCAGCAACAGCGGAACAGACACCAAAATCAACAGGGCTAACGTCTCATCGAAGTCCCCGCCGAATGGATCGGCGTTGTTCATGAAATTTCTGATCTCTGCATAGCTGCCACTGCCGTAGACATCTTTACTCTGTAGAATATAATTTTCCATATGCGTGGACGGTGTATGGGCCAGCGGATCCAGTGGATTGAAGGCAAGAAGACCAAACAAGCCTGACCCGGCGAGCAGCAGTACCGCCCAGATTAGCAGCGTTCTCGGCTTCCTGTTGAGGAACATCAGCAAGAAGAAGCCAAGGACCCCGTAAAACATCAGAATGTCCCCTTCCCACAGAAAGGTCATATGCAGCATACCGATGCCAAACAACATTAGGAAGCGGCGAGCCAGATGGCACTTTGGGCGCAGCTCTCGTGATTGTAGACTTTCTGACAACTTAATCATGCCGAAGCCAAACATAAATGCAAAGATCGGCATAAAACTTCCCACCACAGCGATAAGGAGGAGCGAGTGCAATGCCCGCTCAGCTCCGACTATCCCGAATAATTGCGGTGTACTCTGGCCGAACACCCCATATTGAAATGCCAGTATATTCGCTAACACGATCCCGGCCAGACTGAATCCGCGCAATGCATCGATTAATTGGATGCGCTTTTTGGGTGTACTCACTCTAATCACCTCTATTTATAGAATAATGTTCAACATCAGGAATACGACCTTGCTTGGTACCACTGAATCCTGATTTGAGTTATATATACGTTTCGGATACGGTGACACATCACGTTGTTAATAGAAATAACATTCATTTATTTCCACAATGTATCATTCGAGTTATTTTAACACTTGATTTCTAAAAATTCTTTATATAATTCAATTATTTTAAATATTTAAGAGACGAGGGATTATGTTCCTCGAAATAAAAAGGCACCCTCCATAATGAGAGCGCCTCTTCTACTCTAAAAAAATATACATCGAACAGCATATTCGACATTTAGTACATTCAGGACTTCACAGCCTGTGGATGCTCGTCATTTACCAGTGCAAGCGAGGCAGCAGCCGCATTGGACTCAACCTGCTCAGGAGTCTTGCAACCTGGAATAACAGCCGTCACAGCCGGATGCTGCAAGCACCAGGCCAGTGCCCACTCTGCCATCGGTACGCCTGCTGGTACTTCCTCACGCTGAATCTGCTCCACCTGTGCCAATCGCTCGTCCCGCTGCTGCACGTCATGCTTATGACGGACATCATTTTCACCAAAGGCCGCTCCCGGCTTATATTTACCACTTAGATACCCACTTGCCAGCGGCACTCGTGCCAGCACACCGAGCTTCTGCTCTTCGCAGGAAGGGAACACCTCTTCCTCAGGCACTCGATCCAGGCGATTGTACACCACTTGAATAACCTCCGCTTTCAGATCACTGGCCTGCGAGGTCTGATGAATGTTCGCATTGCTCCCGATGGAGATGCCCAGATGCCTGATTTTCCCAGCCTCCACCTGCTTGTCCAGCATAGTCCATAGCTTATCATTGTCAAAGCTGGTATCCGGCCCGGAATGAAATTGGTAAATATCAATATACTCTGTTCGAAGCGCCTTTAATGATTGATCCAACTGTGCAAGCACTGCTTCAGCCGAGAATTGATCTGTTCGTTCGAACAATCCATGAAAATGATGACCGAATTTGGTGGCCACGATCCAGCGTTCACGTTCACGCCGACTAAGATAATCACCAATGAACGATTCAGACAAATGATCGCCATAGCATTCCGCCGTATCAATTAGATTGATATCCAATTCAGCAGCCTTATCCAGTATGCGGTCCACTTCATCCTGCGTATACGTCAATCCCCATTCACCACCGAATTGCCAGGTCCCTACTCCAATGACAGAGGTCTTCACCCCGGTCGTGCCCAACGTTCTGAATTTCATAGCAAGCGCTCTCCCTTCTATGTATACACTGTTGATTTTTTCACTACATTCACTTTCTGTAATATTATCACAATTGGAGAAGTTGATTTTGTTAAATTCAGTTTAGAAATATATATGGTTATCGTTCCCATAACATCAAAAATTCCTGTTCGCCTGTGTTCTCATCTATTTTTTCAGCCTCTATTATAAAACTTTCTCTTTGATAAAATTTTATAGCACGCTCATTTTTTTGATACACACTCAAGGACAGCTCTGTTTTGATAGATTTGGCATAATTCAACAATTCCCTCCCAATTCCCTTAGATTGTGAAATGGTAGAAACAAAAATACCTGCAATATAATTATCTGAAAGACCTACAAATCCAAGTATTTCATCGCCTTGTTCATAAACATATACCTCTGATTGAGGTAGTATTTCTTTTACAGCATTAAATTGTTCTGTCCAATATCTTTCTGGGATAAAATTATGAGTTCTAGTATTAACTTCAAGCCAAATTTGTGTAACTTGATCAATATCATCTTTATTTAGTTTTCTTATCACGCTGTATTAACCTCCAAATTTTGCTTAAATTAATTTATGCTTTTCCCCGTTTTCATTATCTTGCGGAATGTATCACAATATAGTTGCATTCCCTCTAGGAAAGCTTCTCGTTGTTCGGGTGTTAGCTCTGCAATAGCACTGCGTTCTGCTTCTCTTATTTGAGGAATTATTGAATTAGCAAATTCTTCCCCCGACTTTGTTAAATGAATTGTTTTAGCTCTTCGATTATTTGGTATTTCCCTTAATTCAATCATTCCTTTTTTATAAAAGTTGGTAATGACTGTATTCACAGTTTGTTTCGGCAAAAAGGTTTGTTCACAGATATTTTTTTGTGTGCAGTTTTCGATCTGCGTGATGAGATTGAGTATTTGTAGACTGGTATATGGAAGATTAACTGACTTTGCATAATCTTCGTAAATCATATTCATTTCGTGCAAACCAATGGCAAATTGCTTTAATTGGCTGTCTGTAATGTTACATTCCGTCATTGATAATCCTTTCTTCGTACAGTACTGTAATAGGACTATTCTAATATAAAAAATAATTAATTGTAAATATTCACTGTCCGAATCACCACATCTGAAGTCAGATCCGGTAAAGGCATTGCGAGAGCTTAATCCTGATTCTATCCACGTAATATACTTATAAATTAATAAACATTTGTTTAGTGATAGGTTTTGCCTATTAACGTGGTAGTTTTCCAATATTTCTATACAGGTGCCTTTCTGTGCAACAATAGCTTCATAACTACAGATGATATGATGAAGGAGATGGCCCTGATGTCTTCAAATGCTTGGAATCCAGATACCTACGATCAGCAGTTAGCCTTTGTAACTCAATATGGCAAGGGATTGGTTGAGGTGCTTGCTCCTCAGACGGGAGAGCTCATTCTTGATCTGGGATGCGGCACTGGCGATCTATGCCATGCAATTTCGGAGACTGGTGCACGAGTTATTGGCATAGATATGTCACCTGAAATGATCGAGAAGGCACAGCACAAATATCCCGCTCTAGCTTTTATGCAAGGAGACGCGGCAAGCTTTGCCGTCCCTGAGCCGCTGGATGCGATCTTCTCCAACGCGGCTCTGCACTGGGTCACCGAGGCTGCGGAGGTCGTATCTTGCATGTGGCAAGCACTTAAGCCGGGAGGACGGCTGGTGCTGGAATTCGGTGGTCACGGCAATGTGCAGCAAGTCGTTAATGCCATTCATCAGGTCTTAAGCGCTGATTATGGGGTTGATGGTAACAACCTTCATCCCTGGTACTTCCCAACGCTTGGTGCTTACAGTTCTCTGTTGGAGAAGCAAGGGTTCCGTGTGCTGTCTGCTGTCCAGTATGATCGTCCAACTATGCTCGAATACGGGGAGCAGGGACTTCACATTTGGCTGGAGGCTTTTGCAGGAAAGCCCTACTTCTCAACTTTTACAGAACCAGAAAGACAAGAAATCTACAGTAAAATAGCCGCTGCATGCCGTACCGAACTGTTCCAGGATGGGAACTGGTATGCGGATTACAAGCGGCTTCGAATAACGGCTGTTAAGCCACGCTAATGTCCTTACAAGGGGTTCTCTTCCACTGACGTAAAAAAGCACTCCTAGTGGAGTGCTTCTTAACTGTACGTCCCAGGAGGGATTCGAACCCCCGACCGACGGCTTAGAAGGCCGTTGCTCTATCCTGCTGAGCTACTGGGACACTTTAAAATTATGTATTTAGTGCGTTTTTGATTATAGCACAGATTGGAGGTCTATGGAAAGTGTTTTTTCTTAAATTAATAATCAGCCACTAATGTTCACATAAAAATATAGCCGCCCACATCAAGTAGACGACTATTTTTCACAAGCAGGGCTACTTATTTCCTGTACGCCATGGATTCTTTCCAGATGGATGCTTTACGTTCTGATCAAGGACTTTTTCTGCATACTCAGAGTCATGCGAATAATTGTTGCCTTTGTTCTTCTTATAGTTATCCTTAACGTTCATAATCCCCCTCCTTTCCATTACGGCCCTAATGCTCCTTATAGTGCTTGGCCTACAAGGTATGTCGCGTCATGCATGGACTTGCTAACGAGCACCGAACTCCTCCGACAGCTCTGCCTCCAGCTTTCCGAACCCTACTAGCTCAGAGGTGAATTTGCCACGTTCCTCGCCAGCTGTAGTTAAGGTTGAATCCGTAAAGGCTTGCTCTGTCGCATCCTCAAAGGCAGAATGAAGATTGTTATCGTACCAGTCGAGCTCCAGATCAGCATCATTACGTACAATGCGAAGCAATTGATACTGATGGCCGTCTGCGGCGGGAGCAACGTACACGAGCAAAGAAGGGTCATCTGCGGCTCCTGGCTCCACCTCAATCTCGGCACAGCGCATCCCATTGATTTCCGTATATCTTCTGATCTTGGCATCCTTAATGTAATACATTTGGCGTCCTCCTTCCTGAGGGTACTGGGTGCTTGCAGTCCCCCGGATCATATGTAGTTTTCGAAGCGGACAGACATTTTATGCCCTGATTCGGCATATCCTTGTTTATACTCTCGATGTCAAAAACCAGACACTGGATGAACTATGACAAGGAAGGGATGAATCTACATGTGCGGAATTACTGGATTCATACAGTGGAATACAGATCTCACCCGACAATCCAATCTGCTCCTGCAAATGACGAACACGCTCGTGAGCCGTGGACCGGATGCATCGGGCACCTGGATCTCCAATCCCTGTGCCTTTGGTCACCGGAGACTAAGCGTCATGGACCCTGAGAACGGCGCACAGCCCATGATCCGCAAGCGTGAGGACACTACGTATACGATCGTCTATAACGGGGAGATTTATAATGCGCCAGAGCTTAAGCTGGAGCTGCAGCAGAGAGGTCACTCGTTTACGACACAATGTGATACCGAGGTTCTGCTCGTTGCTTATATGGAATGGGGGCCAGACTGCGTAGACCGGTTGAACGGAATCTTTGCATTTGCGATATGGGATGGCAAGGAAGAACAGGTCTTTATGGCCAGGGACCGACTGGGGGTAAAACCTTTTTTCTATAGCGAGACCAAGGATGCTTTCATTTTCGGATCAGAGCCCAAGGCTTTGCTTCAGCATCCTGATGTAGAGGCTGTCGTGCATGCAGACGGTCTTGCGGAGATTTTTATTGTTGGCCCGGCAAGAACCCCCGGTCATGGTGTATATGCCTCCATTAAGGAGCTTAGACCAGGACAGACGCTGACCTACGACCGTAATGGAAGCCGAATTCGTACCTACTGGAAGCTGGAAAGCGCCGCACACGAAGACAATGTGGAGGACACCGCTGCCAAGGTAAAAGAGCTTCTGCAGGATACGGTGGAACGGCAATTGGCCTCGGATGTTCCGGTCTGCTCCCTGCTGTCAGGAGGACTGGATTCAAGTGCACTATCCTCACTTGCAGTGCGCTATTATAATCGAACAGGACAAGGACAGATTCACACGTATTCCGTCGATTACGTCGATAATGATAAGCACTTCAAAGCCCATTCCTTCCAGCCTGGAGCAGATGCACCATGGATACAGCGTATGGTTGAGGATTTGAACACCCAGCATCACTGGATTGAATTTGACACCCCCGAGGTTGTAGAGGCTTTGGAATATTCGACTCGCACGAGGGATCTGCCAGGAATGGCAGATGTGGACTCCTCTTTATATCTGTTTTGCCGAGAAATCAAAAAGGGAGCGACCGTGGCCATTTCCGGCGAGGCTGCTGATGAGGTCTTTGGAGGCTACCCCTGGTTCCATCGGGAGGAAATGTTGAATGCAGGCACCTTCCCGTGGGCAGTAGCTCCAGAGCTACGGGCTAATCTGCTCTCTCCCGAGATCAGGGACTGGATCAAGCCACTGGAGTATTTGCAGGATCGTTATAGCGAGGCTGTCGGAGAGGTTCCCCGTCTGCAGGGAGAGACAGGTAAAGCCGCACAGATGCGGGTGATGTCCTATCTCAACATTACACGCTTCATGCCCACATTGCTGGATCGCAAGGACCGAATGAGCATGGGCGTAGGCCTGGAGGTGCGTGTCCCTTACTGTGATCATCGTCTCGTGCAATATGTATGGAATATTCCGTGGGAGATCAAGGTGACGGGCAATCGTGAGAAAGGTATCTTGCGCAAGGCGCTAGAAGGTGTTTTGCCTGATGATGTGCTATATCGCAAAAAGAGCCCCTATCCCAAGACGCACAATCCTGCTTATCTTCATGAAGTGCGCAAGCAGGCATTGGATATGCTGGATGATCCGTCCTCTCCCATTCTGCCACTGATTGATGCAGCCCGGATACGGGAAATTGCAGCTTCGCCTGAAGCCTCATCCAATCTGCCTTGGTTCGGTCAGCTCATGTCAGGCCCGCAGCTATTCGCCTACCTGACTCAAGTCAACTATTGGCTTCGCACGTATAAGGTCGCTATTCGTTGATAACAGAACAACCTTCCGATCGCTGTTATCCCCAGTTTTCTTTTGGCCCTCTATCCAGATTTCTTTCGGCTCTCTATCTTTTGGCTCTCTATATAGTTATGTAAAATAAGCAGGCAGCCCGTCATATTCGAGCTGCCTGCTTCCTTATTTCACGATATCCTGTAATTATCCCGGCTCCTTGATCTTACCTCTTGTAATTCTTGGTGATCTGTGGAGCGCATGAGTTAGCAGATAACGGCTCTATACTCACATATAATCTGTTCCTTACGCTAGGGCGAACCGTCCAACCATCCTCGGTACTTTACAGCTCGTGACTACCCAACTGTTGAACCAAAGAACGCAGCGCTGCCCCGCGGTGACTGATCGACTGCTTCTCCTCCATCGTTAGCTCGGCCATAGTCTTCTCGTAGGCTGGCACGTAGAATACAGGATCATAACCGAAGCCACCATTCCCGGCTCTCTCGGCGGTAATCCAGCCCTCGGCTTCCCCAGAAGCCTCCAGCGTACGTCCTGTATGCGGATCATACAGGACGAGCGAGCAGACGAAGCGGGCAGGACTCAATAACGGTTGTCCCGTATCATCTCCCTGCTGCGCTCCTTCCAGCAGCTCCAGCAGCTTCTCGATGTTACCCTCATCCGTGGCATTCTCGCCAGCAAAGCGTGCAGAATATACACCTGGCGCTCCATCCAGCAAATCCACACAGAGACCGGAATCATCAGCCAGAACGGGCAGTCCCAGAGCATCCCCTACTGTTCTGGCCTTCTTCAGGGCATTATCAGAAAAAGTCGCGCCATCCTCCACCACATCAGGCAGATCCGGGTAATCAAACATGCTCTTAACCTCTTTGTTAAAAGGGGCCAGCGCATGGGCGAACTCTCGTACCTTGCCCTTGTTTTTCGTGGCGACGATAACGATATCCTTCTGACTGCTCATTAAGCATTCACCCCAGCTTGGCGACTCCCAATCTTCAGTGCGATTGGCCCCAGCACTTCCTTCTGGCGCTCAATTAGCTGCAGAATGCCATTCTCGCCGAGTGTCAGCATCTCTTCCAGCTCCTTGCGATCGAATGGGCTGTCCTCTCCAGTGCCTTGTAGCTCTACGAATTTGCCGCTGCCCGTCATGACCAGATTCATATCGACCTTCGCTTTGGAATCTTCATCATAATTAAGATCAAGTACCGTGTTCCCCCCGGCTACTCCCACGCTCACTGAGGCCAGAAAGTCCGTAATAGGAAATACCTGAAGCTTATGCTGCTGGGCAATCTTATCGACCGCGATGGACAATGCCACAAAGGCACCTGTGATGGAAGTGGTTCTCGTACCGCCATCTGCCTGTATAACATCACAGTCCAGTGTGATTGTGCGTTCCCCAAGTGCCTGCAAGTCAACGACCGAGCGCAATGCTCTGCCGATCAGACGCTGAATCTCCATCGTGCGTCCTCCCAGCTTACCGCGAGCTGCCTCACGCTGGTTACGGGTATGTGTTGCTCTAGGTAGCATCGAATATTCTGCATTGATCCAACCCTTGCCTTGACCTTTCATGAAGGGAGGTACCCGCTCTTCTACACTGGCAGTACACATCACCTTCGTATCTCCCATTTCAATATATACGGACCCTTCCGCATATTTGTTCACACCTGTGGTCAACTTCATTGGCCTTAGCTCATCACTGTTGCTGCGTCCATTAGATCTCATGTTTTCCTCCTACATCGTTTGCGTCCTGCATGTTCACTCTATTCTAACAGAGGAATTGTAAAAATCCAAAAACAGGAACGCTCCGTGATCGCTCTAGATTGGAATTTCATTAATATGTTCAGGCCTTGCCACAGGTAAACCGTAATTTTGATTATCCTCGCCCATGACTGTCTTTTGCCCATTCAGCTCAATGCGGATCTTTGCTGTTCCGCCCGCATTATCTGCTGCGGTAAGCACGATGGACTGCAGGAATTCCGCTGGGACGATCTCGCCATGCTCGAACATATCGTCTGTAATCGCGACACTGACCACCCCATCCTCTGTCTTCTTGACAGATTCCAGCTTCGTCTGGCCAGTCAGCACCTGATTGAGTCCTTGCTTGGACTGAGGACCATGAATAAGCTCAGTCAGGGCAGAGCTTAGCTTGTCAGGACCAGACTGAACGAGCCTCGTAACAGGCACATAGTAGGCCACGCCTGCAGGAGAAGCAGCGGAGAAATAGACCGTTACAGGGCTGGAAGACATCGCGGACACTCCGTTTCCAAGCTCCAGATTAATCCCCAAAGCTCTTGTCAACAGACGGTCGGTCGGTGTCCCATTGACTGGCATCTCATTCAGTTTGCGGCCATCCACCCATATCTGCACACTCTGTACATCCGGACGCTCCGTTAAAGTCCATGTCAGGGCTTCCAGTATTTTGCGTTCATCCTGTGCGGGATAGTCAAGGAACGAGGGGTTGAATTCCACCACAGCAACCTTGCTATCCTGATCAATACTTACGCTTTCCACCTCGGTCCCCTGCGGGAGAATTCCCTGAAATCCCTCAGGGATAATGCCTGAGAATGGTCCGCCTTTAACGAGCATTTCAAGTGAAGTCTTCGCATTCGCTGCCGAATCTCCAGGTGCAATCGGAAGTGATACTGGAGCTAGCAGACCATTCTGATCCGACAAATAGACAGCCTCCAGTCGATCTCCAGTCGGTACGCTCTCTCCTGATGCTGCCTTCAGCATCGCTTCTTCTACCGAAGCTGGCGGTGGATCAATGGACTGTGCAGAAGAATTGAATAGACCGCATCCAGCCAGCAACAATGGCACCATAAGCATGCCAACAGCCGGAACTAATCTAATAGTTCTTTTACCCTTCATAAGTGTTAGCCCTCCCTAACCTAGTAATTGCAGCCATACTCACATCCGCCAATGATTACGGACTTTTCGTAGTGATGTTCCCGTAAACAAAACCATAGCTAGCATTGTGAACAGGCTGGAGATTGTACTAATATGTATACGAGCCTGTATGCAAAAAATAACCAGCAAATTCTTCATGCAGAGCTCACTAGAAATCTCTGATTCAGGAAATAATCATACGACAAGAACGGCTGAGAGAGGGTGCTTCATGATGAAGGAAGAAAAGGTTCCGTATAGTCTGAACAGCAAGAAGGTCGCCGATGCTACCCGAGAGTGGCTACACAAGCGCGGTGTCATGATTAGCGAAATTGCAGAGCTGGTCATGCTGCTCCAGCAAAAGTATTACCCCACCCTTACGATGGAGGAATGCATTCACAATGTAGAGCAGGTACTTGCCAAGCGTGAGGTGCAAAATGCTGTGCTGACTGGCATTCAGCTCGATATACTTGCAGAGCAAGGTGCCTTGATCTCTCCCCTTCAGGAAATGATTGAGAATGATGAAGGCTTGTACGGAGTAGATGAGATTCTCGCCTTTTCCATCGTCAATGTATATGGAAGCATCGGCTTCACGAACTATGGATACGTGGACAAGCTGAAGCCAGGGGTGCTGGAGCGTCTGAACGATAAGTCGAGCCTCCCGATTCATACCTTCCTGGACGATATCGTTGGCGCGATTGCTGCCTCCGCAAGTAGTCGCATTGCCCACCGCAAGCAAGCAGAGCGGGAGCGGGAGCTTGGTGAAGATACGCTCGGAGACAACATCGCTCCTTGATCACGTCCCGATCGCATGACCCTATGGGCGCTAAGATATGAATCCGCTCGCTGAAGGATGATTAATAACGTTGGGAAATGTAACTGTAAGATAGAGGGCTTAGTTGAAATGGAGAGTGAGAGGGTACTATTGAGTAAGCCAAGTAACGTAAGTGGAATGAATAGCATAAGTGGCAAAAGTGACATGAAGGTCTCATGGAGCATTCGTCCCATGACAATAGAGGATTATGAACAGGCGTTCAGCCTGTGGGAGCACATGGAGGGACTAGCTGTCAGCGAGGCAGATTCACGTGAGCAGATTGAGCGCTATCTGAATCACAACCCCGGCTGCAGCTTCGTATGTGATATCGGCAATGGTATTGCAGGGACCGTGCTGGCCGGGCATGATGGACGCCGTGGCTTCTTGTATCATCTGGCGGTCGACTCTGCTTGGCGAGGGCGTGGTATCGGTGAGCATTTGGTCGAGCACGCCTTACAGGCCCTACGACAGGAAGGCATTGATAAATGCCATATCTTCGTCATTAGCGGTAACGAGCAGGGAGAGCGCTTCTGGCTGTCCCACGGCTGGGAGAAGCGGGATAGCTTCCATGTCTTTTCCCGCTCCCTTTAAAGTTCTCATAATAAGTTAATTCTTGAGTAGTAAGTAGTACCTTCGTCAGATTCGATCAAGCTACGAGTTGACTGACCACGGGGACGTTGAGTGGTGGAAGAGTAGCTCTTCCGCCTCTGTTCCCCCTTTTTGCATTGCCCGCCCACGCCGAATCAACTCGAACAGATGCGCCAGTGTCTCTGACATGGCGAAGCGCATCTGATGAGGTGTCAGCTTCTGACTGAACAACTGAATGCAGAGCTGGAAGGCTGTCGTCGGTCCTGCAACGAGCAACTCCTCCAAACGGGTCAACCGCTCCTCATGATGGGATAGCAAGATCGACGTTCGATCTTGAAAATTAGAAAAAGGGTTCCTATGGCCTGGGTAAGCCTTCGTTACCTCATACTTTCCGAGCTCCCTTAACCCATCCATATACTGCTGTAAAGGATTCGTCTCACCACCCGGCACATAGCTGATATTGGGTGAGATCTGCGGTAGCACCGCATCTCCACATAGCATCGTACGCCGCTCCGGCTGATAAAAGGACAGATGACCAGCAGCATGTCCACCGGTCTGGATCATCTGCCAGAATTGACCTCCCATGTTGAAGCTCTGCTGCTCATCCAGCAGGGTCACTTCCGGTTGGGGCGTCACCTGCTGCTCCCCCTCCTGCATATGTGCAGGCAGAGCCTCGAGCCACGTCGTTGTCATGCCATGTCTGGCATACAGCTCAGGCAGCTGTTGAACCATGTTCGCAGAGGCTCCCCACATTCTCCTCGCTTCCTCCTGGCTTCTTTGGGACATGTAGACCGGCGCACCACTTCGCTCCTGTAGCCAGCCTGTCATTCCATAATGATCAGGATGATGGTGAGTCGCCACAATACCTTTAATCTGCTTAAAGGACAGGGATAACTGCTCAAGCAACCACTTCCACTCCTGCTCAGCCAGCTCCGTGTGGGGACCAGGATCGATAATAGTCACACCCTCTCTGTCTCGAAGAATATAACTATTCACCCAGCGCAGGGGGAACGCCATCGTTATTTTCGCCTGAATCAGATCATCCTCATCCCAATAAGTAAGCTCTGGCAATTTCATGAGGTCCAACACTCCTTCTTTTGGCACCAGCTTGTCTTTGTCGCCATTTATGTATAGCTTCTATGTAGCTTCTCCTTCGCACTACTCCTTCCGGTAACCTACAAAGATCATGCGGGGAGAATTCTGCTCATCATATTTGTCCTCCTGATAGCTCCCATGCACTTGCTGAACATGAAGCCCTGCCTCCTGCAGCATTTGCATGAATTCTTCATAGGTATACAGCTTGACACGCTCTTGGTGAGTCCGCACGTCCCCTTGACCATCCTTCATGGGGCGCAGCGTGATCTGCTTACTGACATATCCGTCCTCCACCTTGCGGTGCTCTTCAATCTGCAGCCCCTCTATGGATCGGACAGAATGCGGCACCAAATGACGAATGACATAGGACGGGTTCATATAATCAATGATGAATCGTCCGTCTGGCTTCAATATTCGGCGAATCTCATGCAATACCTTCTCCTGCTCCTGATCATCCCGGAAATACCCGAACGAAGTAAAGAGGTTCACTACCGCATCATATCCGCCTTCTAATGGAAGATTTCTCATATCTGCACATACCCACTCTACCTGTTCCTGCTCATCAAGATGAGATGCTTCTTGCAAAAGTACCTTGGACAGGTCGACTCCTGTCACCTTATAGCCCATCTGGGCAAGTACGATGGAGTGTCTTCCCATGCCACAGCACAGATCCAGCACACGGGCTCCCTTCGGAAGGTCCAGCCAGGATATCATTTGATGGACCTCACGGTTCGCTCCGGCTACATCGCGATGCTTATATACAATCAGATAATCTTCTCCAAAGCTGTCCTTATACCATTCTGTCATGATTTCTATCCCCCCAAATACAAGTCTATCTAGCTACTGACATTCCATTTGGCCTGTAAAATTCTCTGATATTGTATCACATGCTACAATAATTACATGTTGCATAATTCATGACAAATGAGGTGCTACGAATGATTCATGTCGGATTAACCGGATGGGGGGACCACGAAAGCCTAGAACCCTACGGCACTAAGCCCTCAGCCAAGCTCTATGTGTACGGGACGCATTTTCCCATCGTTGAGTTGGACAGCTCCTTCTATGCAGTACAACCAGCGGAACGAATGGCAAAATGGGCAGCGGAGACGCCAGATGGCTTCTCCTTCATCGTGAAGGCGTATCAGGGAATGACCGGACATACACGAGGCAAGATACCTTATTTCATCTCGGAAGAGGATATGTATCACGCCTTCTTACAGTCCATAGCCCCCATGGTAGAGGCTGGCAAGCTCAAGGCAGTCTTGTTCCAATACCCACCATGGTTCGATTGCACCTTTGAAAATGTACAGATTCTACGTGATACCCGTAGTCGGATGAAGGATATTCCCTGTATCGTCGAGTTCCGTCATCAGAGCTGGTACGCGGACGAATTCTGTGAACGGACACTGGCCTTCCTATCCCGTGAGCAGTGGATGCATAGTGTGTGTGACGAGCCGCAGGCCGGATGGGGATCGATCCCCATCGTCCCCAAGGCCACTCACCCGGAGCTGACACTCGTCAGGCTGCATGGACGCAATGTCAGCGGCTGGAATCAGAGTGATGCTCCGAACTGGCGTGAGGTACGATACCTCTATAATTATAATGAGCAGGAGCTCACCGACTGGAAGCACATCATTCTGGAGCTGCAGCAGCAGTGCAAGGAAGTATGCGTCATCTTCAACAACAACTCAGGTGGGCACGCTGCGTCTAACGCTAAGCAGTTGATGACGCTACTGGGCATGAATCCGAAGCCCCTGCCTGTTCGTCTAGCACCTGAGGATGGAGAAGACCCGGAGCAGATGAGCCTCTTCTAAGCTTCAAGTTATTTCCTTAGAATCCCCTCTCTCTTTTCCCCCGGAAGTGGCCGATATATATAGTATCAGCATGCTGCGGTATTTCATGTAATTAGCCCGCATATGCGTTATATCAAGCAGATGCTCCATTAACCGATGGGTGCAGTTCGTGCAGAAAGCCGGGGGATTGGAATGAAACTTGGATTCTTGACGCTTCGAAAAAAATTAATCGCAGCATTTCTTTTTTGCTTGCTTGTCCCCACGTCTATCATTGGTGTGTTCTCATATCTGGCTGCTGGAGATCAGATTCGTAATGAGTTATTGAATAGTGCACAAGCAGGCACTAATGCAGCCGATATGGCTGTCACCCAGACACTTCGTGTTAAGATGAAAGACATTGAATATTATGCAACCGTGTTCAGTCCAGACATGACTATGGAGCCGGAAGACTCCGGTATTCTTAATGTACTGGATACATATTTGAATACACATGGTGACGTTCTAAACATGTATCTGGCTACTCCAGATGGTCGGATTGCGCCGGGACGTCCCCTCACCTCCAGCAATTATGACCCTCGTGAGAGACCATGGTACCAGCTTGCGATGAGCAATCCTGGTCAGACGGTTATGACGCCTGTAGAGCTGAATTCGCAGCAGGTCCCTGTCGTGTTCATTTCCCGAACATTACCGGATGGAAGTGGCGTTGTGGGACTATCCCTGGATCTTAGCGCACTGCAAGCCATGACGAACATGAAGATTGGGCAAGAGGGCTACGTCCTGATTTTGGATAACACGCATAAGGTTGTTGTACACCCGACACTGGCCAGTGCCGACCAGCCGGAAGGCACATGGGTTAATCAATTGTTCAGTGCTTCAGAGGGGCTATTCTCCTACACAGATGCTGATAGCAGTAGAGAGATGAGCTTTACGACGAATGAGCTGTCTGGCTGGAAGATTGCCGGAAGCCTTGACACCGCCGAGATTCAGGCAGCTGTAAGGCCGCTCTTGAACTTCATTGTCATTGTAATGGTCGTATCGGCCTTGCTGGTTGGTGTCGCTGCGGTCATTATCGTCCGTTCCCTACTGCGACCACTTCACCGTCTCGGTCGGTCTGCCGAGAGCATCAGTCAGGGAGACCTGGCTAGCCAGGTCCCGATTGATAGCCGCGATGAAGTAGGCGTACTCGCCAGTCACTTCCAGACTATGGTGGACAATCTGAGAGGTATGGTAGGCGGCATTCAGGATATGACCGTCAATCTGTCCTCCTCCGCCCAGCAGCTGGCAGCTGGCGCTCAGCAAACAACGAGTGCGATAGAGCATGTCACGGTAGCCATGCAGGATGTGGCTTCAGGTACAGAGCAGCAAGCCATGCGGGTGCAGGAAGGTCAGGACAACATGCAAGTCATTGCTGGCAAGTCACACGCCATGACCGAACTGATTATCCAGATGTCGGAGCTATCTGAGCAAGCTATCGTGGCCTCGGATCAGGGCAGTGAACATATCGGGACCAGTATCATGCACATTGATGGCATTCAAGCCATCGTCGAGGAGCTGGATAGCGTGATCAACACGCTAAATGAACGTTCCGGACACATCGGCAGTATCATCACATTGATCTCCGAGATTGCCAAGCAGACCAACCTGCTGGCCTTGAATGCCTCCATTGAAGCAGCACGAGCCGGAGAGCAAGGCAAGGGCTTTGCCGTAGTAGCTACGGAGGTCGGCAAGCTCGCAGCGAACTCCTCTACATCTGCGCAGCAGATTCGGGATCAGATCTCCAGCATTCAGGAAAGCGTGAACCAAGCTCATCAATCCATGGACACGGTGAAGGCAAGAGTTCAGGAGGGAATTGCCTCCATTGATCTGTCAGGACGCTCCTTCTCTCGTATTCGTCGGAATGTGGCCAAGACCGCCAAGCAGCTGGTTACCATCACACGTTCCTCCGAGGAGGTAACAGCAGGAGCCAATAGGGCAGCCGAAGCCATGGCTGATATCTCTCGTCTAGCCCAGGAGGCAGCCGCAAATACCGAGACCGTCTCTGCTGCAGCTCAGCAGCAGCTAGCTTCTATGGAAGAGATCGGCTCGTCTGCTGCGGATCTGACACACCTGGCAGAGCAGTTACGTACACAGGTCGAGAAGTTCCGCATTGATTCAAATGAATAGAGAACAGCAGGGTAGATAGCGTCACAAGAATTGGATTGAGACTATGCTCAGCTTCATCAAAAAAGGTTCTTCTCCGGGTCTGCAATATACTCAGACCTGCGCAGAAGAACCTTTTGTGTCGTTCTTTCCGTTTTGCCTTCAAAACGTGTACAATAGACAGGGACAGATTATGGAAAGAAAAGATTGAAGGAGGTCCTAAGTAGATGAGTTCCAACATCTATACTACATATTTTGCAGACCATCGGGAGCAGCACCTGTCAGAGCTGAAGGAATGGCTGACCATCCCCAGTATTTCTGCACTAAGCAATCACAAACAAGACGTGAACAGAGCAGCATCATGGCTGGCTGATCACCTGAAGGCAGCAGGTCTTGAGCACATCGAGATCATTGAGACAGCTGGCCATCCCATCGTATATGCGGATCATCTGCATGCTCCAGGGAAGCCCACCTTGTTAGTCTATGGGCACTATGATGTGCAGCCCGTCGATCCACTCCATCTATGGGAGACACCTCCGTTCGAGCCGACGGAGCGTGACGGCAAGCTGTATGCACGCGGAGCAACAGATGATAAGGGACAGATCTTCATGCACGTCAAAGCTATCGAGGCCATTCTCCGTGAAGACGGCAAGCTTCCGGTCAATATCAAGTTCTGCATAGAGGGTGAAGAAGAGATTGGTAGTCCTAATCTGTTAAAATTCCTCAACACTTCAGAAGCGGCAACCAAGCTGTCTGCGGATGCAGTGCTGGTCTCCGATACCTCCCTGATCGAGAAAGGCAAACCAGCGATCTGCACAGGGCTGCGCGGACTATGCTCCATGGAGCTGTCCCTGCACACAGCCAATACAGATCTACATTCCGGCAGCTATGGTGGTGGAGTGCCGAACGCACTTCATGCCATGGTCACGCTATTAGCTACCCTGCATGATGAGCAAGGACGTGTCGGTGTGGATGGCTTCTACGATGACGTTGAGCCTCTCTCCCCAGCCATGAAGACGGAGCTGGAGAAGATGGATCTGGACGAAGAGAAGCTACGCCAGGGTCTCGGTCTGGAGAGTCTATATGGCGAAGAGGGCTTTAACTTCGTGGAGCGTGTCGGTGTACGTCCAACTCTGGAGCTGAATGGTGTATACGGTGGCTTTCAGGGCGAAGGCAGCAAGACGGTCATTCCTAAGGAAGCTCATGCGAAGATTACCTGCCGACTGGTAGCGAATCAGGACCCACAGGACATCCTGGACAAGATCGAGCGGCATTTGAATTCGCATGTACCTACTGGTGCTCGCATTGATGTTCGCCAGAAGGAGAAGGCCCGTGCCTTCAACATTGATCCGGATCAGCCTTTCCTGCAACAGGCGGCAGATGCGTTCGAGCGGGTCTACGGCAGACGGGCCATCTTTACCAAGGATGGTGGCTCCATTCCCATCGTTGAGACCTTCGCACGGGCTTTGTCCGCACCAGTTGTATTGATGGGCTTCGGTCTGCCAGATGAGAATCTGCACGCACCGAACGAGCATTTCAATCTGGAGAATTTCGATAAAGGTCTGTTGACGATCGTCGAATACATTCGTTCGCTGCAAGCCTGAATATAGAATAAAAAAACAACCGGCGCTCAGCCGGTTGTTTCTCTTTCCACGAAATATTTATTGGTCATATAGTATGCTTCGCCACGTGATGTTTCTACCATTCCCTTCTTTGAATCCAGGAACACGATCTCCTTACATTTGGTACAGTACCACTTGGTTCGCTTGAACGGAGACTCCGTTACATATGCGGTACCACACTTACAGTCAATTTTGATCAAAATCTCTGTTTCTTTGTAGGCGTTCGATAGCTGCTTCAAGCTGCTGTCTGTCTGTTGCTGTTGGACAGGCGTGATTACTTCCTGATAGCTGGAAGAAGAATTATGTACTTTGAAATCAGCAACCAAGTCTGCGTGCAGGCCGAAAAATTCTTTTCCAATCTCGGTGACGAACTTCGTTCCACTCTTGTAACAATTCATCCACTCCTGGATCTGCTGATTAGACAAAGGCACAGTGCCCTTAATGCCACTGTTTAATGTGTAGGTCATGATGTATAAAGTATCCTCTTGTCTGTTTGCGTACATGAAGAGCCTCCTTTGGATTCACTGCTAATGTACTATAAAGATATGAAAACATCAATGCTATCCCTTATTTTAACCTTAATGTGGCAAAAACCGTGGTTTGACGATTTTGATTTATTTTTTACATTCCTTCCTCCGGTCATAGGCTGTTATCTGCTCTGCTGCTCTGCTGCTCTGCTGCTCTGCTGCTCTGCTCCTCTACTTTTCTCATTCTTTACAAATTCCCCCTCTCTCATAACTTTTAGTGTTCAGCCCGATATATATGGATGTACCTGTAAAACAATTCCCAATACCAGAACAGAAACAGACAACGGAGGAGAGACATATGAAGTTAGGCTTTTTTACTTTGCGCAGAAAATTGCTCGGATCATTTCTAATCTGTATGGTGATCCCTGCTTTACTGGTTAGCATAATTGCTTATGAAGTCGCCGCTGACAAAATTGAAGCTGAATTGATGTCAGGAGCTCAATCCAGCATCACGGCTGCTGACATGATCACTACCCAGACGATTAGTACCAAGGTCAAGGATATTGAATTTTATGCGAGCACCCTG
This sequence comes from Paenibacillus massiliensis 2301065 = DSM 16942, assembly GCF_000377505.1. Taxonomy (GTDB): domain Bacteria; phylum Bacillota; class Bacilli; order Paenibacillales; family Paenibacillaceae; genus Paenibacillus; species Paenibacillus massiliensis. The sequence continues at coordinate 70,014 of NZ_KB898190.1, forward strand.
AGCACCGAGATGGCATCCAATCCCGAGGAATCCGTACTACTACATGAGCTTCAGCTGTATCTGTCTACTCATGCAGAGGTTACGAATATTTTCGTAGGTACGAAAGATGGCCTCATGGTGCGAGGTCTGGAGCGTAACTCCTCGGAGCCCTATGATCCGCGAGAAAGAGCCTGGTACAAGGATGCCATGGACAAGCCTGGTGAGACGGTAATCTCATCCGTATCTTTGAATACCGAGAACATCCCTGTCGTGTTCATCTCACGTGTGCTTGCTGATGGAAACGGGGTCCTGGGGATGTCCCTGAATCTTACAGCATTGCAGGAAATGACCAACATAAAGGTCGGTGATCATGGATACATACTGATCCTTGATGGCAGCAAGCAGATTATCAGTCATCCGACACAGCCTGCTGGAGAAGTAGCGGAGACGGATATCAGCGATGGTTTGTTCAAGGATGCCTCCGGTCAATTCGATCATACTGATGACGCAGGAGCCGCTGAACGTATGAAGTATATAACCAACGAGTTAACAGGCTGGAAAATTGCAGGGGTACTGCAAACTTCCGAAATCTCACAGGCCATCGCTCCAATTACCTATGCGACCTTCATCGTGCTTGGTGTGTCTACTGTGGTTATTGGCCTGCTTTCCTACTGGTTGATTCACTCGATGCTGAAGCCACTGCAACGACTCAGACAGGTGGCTGAGCAGGTCAGCCATGGAGATCTGACACAGCAGACAACAATCACCAGTCGGGATGAAATCGGCTTATTAGCTAGTTATTTCGGAACCATGGTACACAATCTCCGCTCAATGGTAGTGAGCATACAGGATCTAACCTCGAATCTGTCTGCCTCTTCTCAGGAGCTTGCGGCAGGTGCAGAGCAGACTACCCGTGCCATTGAGCATGTAACCGTAGCAATCCAGGATGTAGCCTCAGGCAGTGAGAAGCAGGCCGAAAAGGTCCAGCACGGTCAGGAGAGCCTACAGGGCATTGCAGAGCAGATGACTTCCATGACTAATCTTGTCGCACAAATGGCGGAGTTCACCGAGCAGAGCATTACCGCGTCTGACAATGGTAGCGAGCAGATTGGTCACAGCGTAGTCCACGTTGATGGCATCCGTTCCATTGTCGAGGAGCTCGATACTATTATCGCTGCGCTCAACGAACGCTCTGTGCACATTGGTACCATTGTCACACTGATGGCGGACATTGCAAGACAGACCAACCTGTTGTCTCTCAATGCTTCCATTGAAGCTGCAAGAGCTGGTGAGCATGGTAAAGGCTTTGCCGTCGTGGCCTCCGAGGTTCGCCAGCTGGCTGAGAACTCATCCGCTTCCGCTGGACAGATTAACGAGCAGATCGCGGGCATCCAGCAGCAGGTCACTGAAGCCCTGCAAGCAATGCAGACCGTGAAGGAACGCGTCGGAGAAGGTATTCTGTCCATTGACTCGTCAGGCCGCTCCTTCTCTCGCATTCGCAGAAGCGTCATGAAGGCTGCGAAGCAGCTGGAGTCGGTATCCGGCGCTGTGCAGGAGATATCCCACGGGGCTGAAGATGTCGTGCTTACGATGACCGAAGTGACCCATCTGGCACAGGAAGCTGCAGCACATACAGAGACTGTCTCTGCCGCAGCCCAGCAGCAATTGGCTTCCATGGAGGAGATTGGTTCCTCCGCTGCAGACCTGACTCACCTGGCAGAGCAGCTACAGGAGCTTGCCGGCAGGTTCCGCATTTAAGAATGTCCAGAATACGCTAAGATAGAATACTAGACGAATGTGCCTAGATAAATACCCTATACCTGACGTAGTTTCTAGCACAGCTGAGCACTTACAACGAAGAGCCTCCCCTCCACATCAGTGGACTGGTGAGGCTCTTCTCTGTATGCTCCATTTTTGCTCCGTTTACTTAGCCAGACGCTTGTCATACATCAATTGAATCAGAATACCGAATGGATCTTGTACAATTCCATAGGCTTCGCTGAAGACGATCTCGCCCAAAGGTCGGATCACCTCGATTCTCGGGTCCTTGACTAGTGAATGATACATGCGTTCAATCTCCTGCCGATCTGCAGATTGAATGCAGAGGGATATATGATTTCCTGCTTGGTAGCTTGATTGAGGGAGCATCGTCTCCTCCGCTAGCATAAGCTTATGCACCCCAACCTCCAGTATGGAATGGGATACCCACTGCTCTGTTCCTTCCTTCACCACCAGAGTCGGTTCCATTCTCTTCATCTCTTCATAGGTCACCTTGAAGATGACCTTGGCCTGAAGATGACGCGTATAAAATTCAATAGCCTCTGCCGCTCTTCCATTCATCGATAAAAATGTAACTACCTCGTAGCTCATCATGTCACTCCTTTATTCATGTATGATGTTACGTGTGATCTATGTATACTATAATCACGAAAGGTATCAAAATTAGACACCATTGGTGGAGACTATGAAAAAATACGAAAACATATACAAGATCATGAATTATGCCTATAAAAAAGATCGCTTCACACTGCAGGATCTAATGACAGAGTTCAGTATTTCCAAAAGCACCGCCCTCCGCTACGTCAAAGCTCTTGAAGATATCGGTGTACCCCTATACTCGGAAATGGGCCGCTACGGCGGTTACACTATTCTGGACACCTATAAGCTGCCACCCGTGACTTTTTCTCCACAGGAGGCCTACGCCCTGTTCTTCTCTATGAAGAGCATGGAGCTGTTAGGGGCTATGCCCTTCCAAGCCGAATACGGTGCCATACGCTCCAAATTCCTGGATTCGGTATCGCCGAACATCAGGAGTACACTGGAGCAGTTGAACTCCCGTATTTCATTTGGTACTGTGAAGTTAGCTGACGATTGCCCAATGCTGGAGCCTATTCTTCGAGCGATTCTGAAGCCGTCTGTAGTGAGCATCGTATATCAGACCGCGCACAAGCAGACTGAACGCCGCATCCAGCCTATAGGCATGCTCGCCAAGTATGGCAGGTGGTACTGTCCGTCATGGGACCTCGACAAACAGGAATACAGGCTGTTCCGCTGTGACCGGATCATCCAATTGACTGTACTTGACGATCTGCCTTTGGAGTGGCTGCAGGCTCTGGATTTGACCAATCACTTCCAGTTGATACACAAGAGTAATCAGGCGATGGATTACATTATTACCATTGCTACAGAGGGCGAGCCCATCTACGAGCGTTCTCATTATCCCAATATGTCGCTTGCGAAGCAGGATGGGCAGAGCTTGATTACCGGCTGGATTGAACCTTCTGAGATGGATTTCCTGCTCCAATATTGTCATCAATTCGGGCCTTATCTGCTCGATATCCATCCTTATTCCATTAAGCAGAGGTTCACTCAGCAGCTCGTCAGCATGAAGGAACGACTGGGCAAAAGCATTCCATAGCGAAGGAACTCAAATAACCTAAGTAATGGTACGTAAGATAATGAAGGAATTGAAATGATAGAACACACTGTTTAGCTATGAAGGAGAACCTATGAGAAACTATATTATTTTCGGTGCAAGCAAGGGGCTAGGCGATGCTTTTGTGAAAGGACTGCCTGATCAAGGGGATCAAGTATGGATCGTCTCCAGAAATAAGCCAGGCAGCATGGAGCTTGCGGACGGCGTCAATAGAAGATGGATTGCCGCCGATCTGGGGCAGCCGAACGCTGCACAGGTCGTATCCGATGCTTTGCAAGGCGAGACCATTGATGTACTGATCTATAACGTGGGTATCTGGGAAAGGGGAGGCTTCGAGGATCACTATAGCTTTGACCTAGATACCCCTGCTGAGATAGCAAATATTATCCAAGTGAATATCACCGCAACGATTACCTGTACACAGGCACTATTGCCTAATATACGACAAGCTGAGGCTGGCAAAATCATCATGATTGGTTCGACAGCCGGGCTGGATCATACCAATAATGCTCAAGTGTCCTTCGTGGCCTCCAAGTTCGGCCTGCGCGGGATTGCGAATGCCTTGCGGGAGCATGTTCGCAAAGACAACATCGCGGTCACCTGCGTCAATCCCGGAGAGCTGGCTGCAGAGATTCCGTTCGAGGATGGTCCTGACAAGGCGATTGCAGAATATGACGGGACCCGGATTCCTGTACAGGATATCGTCTCCATCGTGAAGTGCATTGTCAGTCTGTCCAAGGTTGCTTGCGTCAAAGAAATTCATGTGCCTGCCATTACGGATGTCAATGCATAGTAATTCGTAATGATGTTGCGTAGACACACACATTACAACTTGTAGTACCTGATGTGGAGCATTACAGGCCATCAATCGTTCGTATGCAAAACTAGCCCTAGGCTAGGTAACGATCTAGTTCATTTATCAACTAGTCAGTTCTCGAAGGAGGTACAAGCCATTGAATGCAAAGCCACAGTTCGAGCTTTTAACAGACATGTATAGCAGCAGTTATTATCCCGATTTTCTGGTAGACAAGATCAAGGATGAAATCGTTAGCCTGGTTCATTTTCTGGAGACCGACAATAAGGACCTTGAAGCCATTCAAGAGAAGCTCGACCAGATGACGAGTACCATTAACGATATTCAGGAGCTGTTCTGGGAACACGGGAGCGAGATTGAGACTGTTGCGCGGGATAGCATTGCCGTATCCGTGAGAGATGTACTCCAATTCTTCGCTATTGAGATTGATCTGGAGGAGGCCCTTCGCGAACGAGACTGGTAAGGAGCAAAAGTATGGCAGCAGACGCCTAATGAGAATAGATGATGGATGTAAAATCAATTCCCAGACATGAACAGTATGAAATTAGAGCCGAACATTCAGTTCCGTTATGAGGAAGGTGGCGATAGTTATTTTGATTTTGACTTCAGGCTGAACATCGAAGCAACTGATATCTTCAGCCAGATCATAGCATCGGAGCTAAGCACTTGCCGGACAATCCTTGATGTTCGCAAGTAATAATGGTCACAGCACATGAGCAATGAATGATTATGAATTCGACCATGGAGCAAGCGCACTGTTACCGAGAAGTAGGCTATGGCGAAGCATCTTCATATGAATTTATATATGATCCGATAGTTTTGACGCAGCACTTGATTACATGGGGGATTGTTTGCTGATGATTTTTTACGGGGCCGAGCACCACATCCTTGTTTTATCCGATACCATTGATGCCGATGTGCATAAGCACTCTTTTATACAAGTTACCATCGCCTTAGAGGCTCCGTTTGACATGGACATTGAGGGGGAACCTATTTGTTCCAGCGGGGTGATTATTAATTCCAATGTGACGCATCGTTTGCACGGGATGGGGCAGCCTTTGCTACTGCTGCTTATGGATAGTACTTCAACAATGGCGGCAAGCTTCAAGCACTACATGGGTAGTCAGCCGTATGCGCTTTTTCCAGCAGAAATAATCGTCGATGCTGTCGCCCCATTTGTTCAAAACACATCCCCTCATGTTAAGGATACCGATGGATATGTTTCGTTCCTGGAGAAGCTCATGCAGCATCTTCATTTGGATTACATGCAACCCGCTATGACGGACCCCCGCATCAAGAAGCTTATTCAGCTCATAAAAGCTTGTACAGATTCTGACCACTCGATTGGTCATTTTGCTAGCCAGATCGGCTTATCCAACAGTAGGCTGTCACATCTCTTCAAAGAAAATACGGGGATATCGCTGAGTGGGTACATTCTGCTCCACAAGCTTCAGAAGGCTTCTTATCTGATCTTCCAGGGACTCCGTATTACAGATGCCGCTATGGCAGCAGGATTTGATAGTCCATCGCATTTAGCTGCCACAAGCAAGAAATTGCTAGGTATGACGGCCAAGGATATTCGCAAGGATAGCGTCTTTTTGCAAGTTTCCTGCCTGCATTAGCTATACAATTAGTGCAAGGAGGTGCTCGTAATGAATTCATATCTAACGAATACTGTATTGCTTGACTACACTCACCCGACGATTCAAGGCCTCATTCGTAGTCGGCAGTGGGATCGTCTACCAGTGAAGGATCAGATTCTTGCCGCATATAACTACGTCCGCGACGAGATCAGCTTTGGCTACAATCGATCCGATGATATTCCAGCCTCCGAAGTGTTGCTAGACGGCTATGGTCAATGCAATACCAAGGGCGTACTTTTCATGGCATTGCTAAGAGCTCTTGGCATCCCCTGTCGTATGCATGGGTTCACTATCCATAAACAGCTGCAAAAAGGCGCAATGAAGGGCTGGTATTATAGACTGTCTCCCCGGGAGATTCTGCACAGCTGGGTGGAAGTATGGTATGAGGACAGGTGGTTGAATATCGAGGGCTTCATTCTGGACCTTCCTTATCTCACCAAGCTTCAGCAAAAATTTCAGCAATGTACAGGCTCCTTTTGCGGCTATGGCGTTGCTACAGACAATTTTCAGAACCCGCCCATCCATTGGAATGAAAATGACACCTATGTGCAGAAAGAAGGAATTGTTCAGGATTTCGGAACCTACGAGAGTCCAGACGCCTTTTTCTCCGCACATCAACAACAGCTGGGTCCGCTCAAAAAAAAGATCTATAGCCGGATTGTCCGTCATTTAATGAATCGGAATATCAGGCGCATCAGGGAAGAATAGTTCGCAAGGAACTTTCCAACACGGAGCCAAGAGCTCCGTGTTTTTGTTGTTGGTCGCTAATTCTCACCAGGATTTGATTGAATAATGGCAACGAAAAGGAATACCGCACAAAAACCCTCTCTCCCATCCTTCTACAGAAGGATAATCAAGAAGGTTATGCACCCGCAGGAGCGTAAGTACGTTAGATTTTCAGTTCTCCAAGCTTGATCAGTTCTACGACCGCTTGTGAACGCCCCTTAACATTCAATTTTTGCATTACGTTCGAGATATGGTTTCTCACCGTTTTCTCGCTAATGAATAGCTGCCCTGCAATATCCCGCGTTGTCTTGTCTTGTACCAGCAATTCGAATACTTCACGTTCACGGTGAGTCAGCAAAAATTTGCTTTTGTGGTCGCTGCCCTTCAAGATTCACCCCTCCTTGCTCGGGTTTATGTGGTGTAACAAGGTTAAGGGATACAGTCAACACATTTTATGTTAGGTGAAGGGTGTTGGTTCAGTTTTACTGCAAAAATGGGCAGTTGTTTGCTCGAATGAACTCCCTCCAGCGTTTTGGGGAGAAGGGTTGATAAAAAAGTCTTTCCAGTTCATCATACTGTGACTCGTCCAGTCTCAGGTGGAGTGCTTTGGGGACTATCTTCGAACCAGGCTGGTAGCGCAGCTTCCTGCCTCCTGCTCCGCGCTTCAATGGAATGCGAAACTGTAGCAGATCCTCAAGCCGCTGCCATCCCTCCCAGCTTAATCGCCCTCCACGCTTCCAATCGATGGCATACAATGCAAAATACGAGCCATGTGTGTGCATTTTCTCCGCAATAATCCAGAGTGAGGGTATGTACTTCTGACGTTGTCGTCGATTCATAGCCAGATATCTCCTTTGCTGCTGGTATCCATGTAATCCATAGTAAATGAACCCGGGGCCTTTGTGTAATATTATGTTTTTTGTGGCTATGGCCCAGAATTTACTTGCTTTACTATAAATGATTGATTACAATCAAGTTGTAAAAATAATTTTCTTATTTAAGATATAATTAACAAAAATAATTTTCAGAGGAGCTTCTACATGACAGCCATACTGCATGTACTGCAGCAGACATTGGAGGGTCTCCCTCCACAGGAGCGCCGGATTGCGGAGATTATTTTGCATACTCCCTCCGAAGTTCCAGGCTGGACGATTAACCAACTGGCATTACAGAGCGGGACAAGTCCCGCAACGGTGACACGTTTTTGCAAAGCGTTCCATTTCAAAGGCTTTCCCGATTTCAAAATGAAGCTGGCTGCCGAGATCTCTCAGCCCGCTCAGGAGACGGCCTATCAGGATATTGTAGCAGGCAATCCCCTGTCCCGAATCGTAGAAGCAATCGCCGCCAATCATCTGGCCTCCATTTCAGATACTACCAGGCTGCTAGATATGGAACGACTGGAAAAGGCCGTGGAGCTGCTATGTCGTGCTAATCGCATTGACCTGTATGGAATGGCAACCTCCTCCATTGTGGCTCAGGATTTCTATCAGAAGCTGGTACGAATCGGCAAGAACAGCACAGCTTTTGCCGACTCTCATATGCAGATCACTTCAGCCTCAACACTCGGACCAGGAGATGTAGCGCTCGCTGTATCTTATTCCGGTGAGACCCCGGAGACGATTGACGCACTGCGTGTCGCGAAGGAGAACGGCGCAGCTACGCTGTCGCTCACCTCTTATGGTAGCAATACACTGGCCCGAACTGCGGATATTCCACTATTCTCCTCCTCACTGGAGGAAGGAATGCGCAGGGGTGATATGGCTTCGCGTATTGCTCAGCTGCATGTGATTGATATTTTGTTTACAGGTATGGTGAGCGCTGGCTTTGAACACTACATTCCAAGACTGGAGCATTCCTACCGCAACGTACAGAAGATTCGTAAACATCAGGGAGGCGAATGAAGGATGAATATTCGAATTTTTGAACATGAGGATGACCTAAATGCAGCAGGAGCAGGCATCATTGCAAGCCTCCTTCAGACCAAGCCCCGTGCCACCCTCGGCCTTGCAACCGGAAGCTCACCGGTAGGCATTTATCGCCATTTAACCGCAATGTACCACAGGAATCTAATCAGCTTTGCCCAGGTGTCCACAGTGAACCTTGATGAATATGTCGGATTGTCTTCCGACCACCCCGAGAGCTATCGCAGCTTCATGAACAAGCACCTCTTTGACGAGGTTGACATCCCACTCGCCAATACGCGTGTGCCGAATGGAAATGCTCCTGATCTACAGGCAGAATGCGCTGCTTATGATCGACTCATTGATGATCGAGGGCCAGTAGATCTTCAACTACTAGGCATCGGACACAACGGCCATATCGGGTTCAATGAGCCTGCTGAGAGTCTGATTGGTGGTACACACGTCGTCGAACTGGATGAGCAGACACGCACGGCCAACGCACGCTTCTTCGACTCGATTGATGATGTCCCCCGTCAAGCCATTACGATGGGCGTAGCTTCGATCATGAAGGCGCGCCAAATCCTGCTGATTGCACGCGGTGGAGATAAAGCGGATATTATTCGCCGAGCATTCACTGGGCCCATAACAACCGCATGCCCGGCGTCCCTGCTACAATGCCATCCGCATGTCGTTGTTCTGCTTGATCGTGAAGCAGGGAGTCGGCTGTCATGAGGGAGCAAGAGTCTAAGCCGCAGGTTATGTATGGCGCTGTCGTTACTCCGAGAGGCATTATCCATGACGGCGCGCTGGTCATACAGGATGGAGTTCTGCAATATGTAGGCAATATGGAGAACATCCCAACCCAATGGAAGGATGTCGCCTCCACTCTAGCACCGACGGCAGGAATCTCTTCTGATCAAGCGATAGCATCTGGCTCGCATGGCTACCTTGTACCTGGATTTATAGATATTCATGTCCATGGGGGTAACGGAGAAGACTTTATGGACGCTAACAAAAACGTACTCGATACCATTACTTCCTTTCATGCCTCACAGGGGACAACTTCTATGCTAGCTACGACCATGACAGCTCCCCGCAAGAGCATCGAGCGTGTACTGGCAGAAGTGCATGCCTATAGCCAACAGGATATGCGATACGCTCAATTGCTTGGCGTCCATCTGGAAGGACCCTTTCTCAGTCCCAAGTGGCCAGGAGCACAGAACCCGGAGCATATTGCTCTGCCCAATCTCGAATGGGTACGATCGTGGGTCACGCAATATCCTGACTTGATCCGTCAGCTCACATTGGCTCCAGAGCAGGAAGGTGCACTGGAGCTGATTACCTGGCTGAGTCAGCAAGGAATTACCTCAGCACTCGGACATACCGATGCCACCTATGAAGAGGTTCAGCGAGCTGTCGAGGCTGGACTACGCCACGCCGTTCACACGTTCAATGCTATGACTCCACTGCATCATCGGAAGCCTGGAGCGGCTGGAGCGGTGCTCGGGGATGATCGGATTGAAGCGGAGGTCATTGCCGACGGGATTCACGTTCATCCGGCAGCGGTGGTTTTACTTGCCAGACTGAAGCAGAATCATAATCTGATACTAATTACGGATGCCATGTCTGCGGCAGGGCTTCATGACGGGAACTATACGCTCGGTGATCTACCCGTTGTAGTGAAGGACGGGATCGCACGCCTTGAGGATGGGGTGACTCTTGCTGGTAGCACCTTAACTATGATCCGCGGCTTCCGCTTCCTCATCGAAGAAGCTGGCATGAGTCTGGTGGAGGCCTCGCTGGCTGCCAGTCTGAATCCGGCACTATCCATTGGCATGGCAGATCGTGTCGGTTCTCTGGAGCAGGGTAAGCAGGCAGATATACTACGCTTGTCCCCTCAGCTTGCGCTTGAGGAGGTATGGATTCAGGGCAGGCAGTTACCGTTGAAACCTTGAATATACCCTCCAACTGACAACCACAGTACATGCAACAATGAACCTGCAGCCCCTATTGGATAAAAACAAAAGTCACAGCAGCACCGATGATCAGGTACTAACTGTGACTTTTGTTCATGGATACTCCGTCAGAACATCTACAGAGCATTCCAGAATGCTACCAGCCCATATTATCGCACGGTATTACCGCGCATCCCTTGAGTTCCATTGACTGTTCCGTTCGGGTGGGTTGTTCCAGCTGGAGTCGGGAACAAGCGCTCAGTCATCACACGAAACTCATCAGTAATCGCGCGTACCGGATGCCCATTCTCCATATCACGGGCAAAAGTACTCATGCGCTGCGTGAAATGTGGGTCAGCCGATACATATACATTCTCAATCTCAGGAGCAAATTGCTTGACTTTATTGGCAATTTTATTCTTCAATTGTTGTGGCAGCTCTGCAGCTGCTGTGTTGGTATTATACGTGTGTACACCAGCTCGATTCGTCATCCCGTGATCACGAACACCTGCGTTAGGGTTCGCCGTTGCGCCTCTCATCATACCAAGCACACCTGTACGTGACGTCATATCCATACTGTGATCGGCTGGGCCATAGCCTGTATTTCCTCCAACCATATTACGCTCACCAATCAATGGCACGCCGGTCGTGTTAGGCGTATTCGTATACACACGGGGACCTCCCAGGTCTGTCGTCCGCTCATTTACACCGTTCATCCCACGAGTGCCATTCATTCCATTTGTGCCATTCATCCCACGCGTGCCGTTCATTCCATTTGTGCCATTCATCCCACGCGTGCTATTCATTCCACGTACGCCGTTTGCACCCATGTTATTCGTATTTACGGCTACATAGGCATCATTATTGCGCAGCATCACGGTAGCATTTCTTACTTCTGACATTTCAGAAATGCGCTGGGACAGCTCCTTGCTGACCCGCAGATTTTCACTGCGACCGTTCGCGCTCCCATCCATCAGACCATCCCGGCCCGTGGAATTGACACCGTAACGATTCACTCGGTTCATATCCAGAGTCTTCGCTCCATACCGAGTACTATTCGTGCTCACGTTTCTGTTACCATCCCGGTATCCACAGCCTGTCACGCTGACCATACCAGCAATCAGTACAGCAGATAAGGACAAAGAAATGAGTTGTTTCCCTCCAGGCATGAATTCATCCTCCAATATGATAAATTGTGTGACAACCCTAGAATGCTCTCTTGAGAAGGCATTTATCCTGCAAGGATATGGGAGCACAGTCGCACGCTTTATCTTCCTGAGAATCGCCTGCTACAGGATTATTCTGCTGTAGTAGCCTCATTTGCTGATTTTCCGATATCAGACACCTCACTCGCTGAGATGCCATAGGCCCAATTGCTATTGGGTGGAACTACCCATACCTTCGTATCGTTGGGAAGCGTCCAGCCTTGGTATACCTCTGTTGGATCTTGCCCTGAGCGTGTGACTGTCAAGGTAAACTGATGTACAGCCCCCTTGAGGTCGGAAGCGGGAAGCAAAGGTAGCTCTGCAACGGTATTCTTGATCTGGTCTGCAATGCCTGAAGCCACTTCGTTGGTTACGCTGGCTCCGTTCAGCTTCCACTCCGTCTCTGATGTTGTGCTGCGAGACAGCATCCATGATGCTTCTCTTCCCTCCCATTCCAGCTGGGTAATCTCGGACTGATCCCACAGGAACGGGGTCGTATTCACGAATTCGGAATAGCTCAGCAGCAAGGAAGTCACCGTATTATTGGCTATGGAAATCATATCTCCTTCATTCACCCGAGCGTATACCTGATCACCCGTAGGAAGGGTGTCGCCAAAAGCAACCTTTGTGATCGTTCCCTGCTCATCCGTAATTTCAATCTCGTCGTGATTCCCATCTATTCCATATTTGGAAATATCCTGCGGGTTCGCTACAATGACATCTCCAGCTTCTGCAGTCTGTAGCGTATCCAGCCAACGCTCTACACCGTATTTGTTCAAGGGATAGGAATCTGGCTCTTTCATCGTCCAGGCCCCTTTGTCCTGAATAAGTCGAATATCCGTCCCCTCTTCTCCTTTTCCACGAATCACAATCTCTCGGATCAAGCTTTTATCCTGTTGGACTAATCGCGCTGCTACGGTCTCAGTGCTCCGAAAGTAATTCTCCGAGCTTGCATACCAAAAGCCGGCTATACATATCACGACCAGCAATAATGTAGGCATCCATTTTCTCATGGCTGTCTTCTCCTCCACCACAGAAGTGCCCCAGCCGCTATCAGCACCAGCGGAATTCCGACCACGGTAATGGCGAAGATGGTCCGGGCTTGAACAGGCGTCAAATAAGCCAGCTCATAGCCTTGCTGTTGACGCGGTCTGATCGACAGATCGTTGGAACGCTCCAGCAGATGATTATAGCTATTCAGCGCCAGATCCCGATTGCCTCCATTCATCCATTCCGTATCACTGAACAGGGCCGAGCTGCCTAAAATTATCGCCTTGGGCTTGCCCTCTGCCGTATCAGCCGCATACCCTAGATTTACTGGTCCCTGAATATCAGTACCTTCATTAAAGCTCGTATCTCCATTTAACAGGCCCTTAATATCTAGCTCTCCATAGCTGTCACCCGAGCTCTGCATGAGAGAGGTCAGCTGCCAATTGCTCTGCTCCTCCTCGGATGTGGTCAAAGCAATAGACAGAGACAGCATGGGCAGCAGATTGGCTGAAGCCAGCTTCGATGTAATCGGATGCTCTCCAAGACTAGGCACAACCCACAATGGTCCCAGTGTATTGGTCTGGGTACGATCCACTGTGACGGCATGCAGGTCCTTCACGCCATAGTCAGAAGCCAAGGCATCAATATTACTCCAGCTCTTTGCCATATCATCCTTGAACCCAAGTGCTAGAATAAGCTTGCCGCCATTGCTCAAATATTCACGAATCAGCTTCAACTCCTGATCACTAAGATCACGTTGCGGACCTATGATCGCTAGTACATCCGTATCCTCAGGAATGGCTCCATCCCGATTCAGTTGAAGCTCGGTAGCCGTAGCGTTGTACTGCTCCAAAGACGAATGTAGCCCCGTCATTTCTGATAGTGGAATCTCTTCATGCCCGCTCAGGAAGGCAATCTTATGCATATCCGAGGAGGACAGAGACATCAGACTTGAGGTGAGCTGCTCCTCCCCTGCGAACTCGTAGCCATTGCCATCTGCCGTGGCACGGAACAAAGTACCGATATCTACGACTCGGCTCTGATCACCCTGCAGGAGCACAATCGAGGCGGATGAAACACCATACTGCCGCGCGAGTGCAGGCTCCTGATTCAATTCATACTCCTCCACAGACAGCTTGCTGCTGCGTTTCTTATATTCTTCAAGCAGATCAGAGACATCCTGATTCAGAACCTGATTCTGCGCACTACCTACCGTAAAGGACAAAATGCGCACATCCTGCCGGATCGACTTCAGCACACTCTGTGTCTGCTCAGACAGGGTGTACTGCTTATTCGCGGTCAGATCGAGCTGAAAGCCGCCAATCGAACGAAGAAACAACGTAAGCAGAATGAATATTCCAACTGCAGCCAGTGATAACACCACACTGTTTCCATGTCCCAGCCATTTTTTCATGTTCCGTTCACCTCCACCGTTTCCGTTCCACAACCTGTATGCTGAACAGCAGGAACAGTGCGGACAGTGTTATATAGTAGATGATGTCGGCTCCATTCAGGATGCCCTTCAGGAATCCATTAAAACGACTGGATAAGGAGAAGGGCTGAAGCCATTCCATAATAGCTGTGTTGCTATTGCCTCCGAGTGAATCAAGCATCCACAAAGTGAGCAATATAATGAAGCCGGCTACGGCCGCCACCATCTGATGTCGCGATAGAGACGAAGCGAATAGACCAATCGCCATCATACCAGCCCCCATGAGGAATAACCCGAATGCGGAGGTGAAGAGTATAACGAGGTCCAGCTCTCCGAACTGGGACATTAATAACGGATAGAGCAAATTAAGTAAGACCAGCACCAGCAAGAATACGAGCGAGGATAAATATTTACCTAAAATGATCTCTGTCGTGCTTGCTGGTGAGGTCAGTAATAACTCGTCAGTTCCCTGGCGGAATTCCTCGGCCATCAGTCTCATCGTCAATAGCGGAATAACGAAGATGAAGACAGATAATGTATCCCCCAGTACCAAGCGATAATCTACGATACTTGGCTGATAAAACACGAAGCTTGAGTAGAACAGTAACCCCGACAGGAGCATGTATACGGCAAGTATCCCGTACGACATAGGTGTCCATAGATAGCCATGCAGCTCCTTTCGACAGATCGCAAGCATCCTTCTCATCGCTTGTCCTCCTCTACTGAATTCTGCTTGTCCAGTGTGGAACTCGACGATTCAGGCTCGCCCGCTGAAGGAGTGTCCTGTCCGGAAGACTCTACCTGATTTGGAACGGTCTGTTGAGGATCTTCCGCTGAGACTATCTCTTCTGATGGGGAGGAGGCGCGCTCCAATGTCAGCTGCTGGAATATCTGCTCCAGACTTGGCTGTTCTCGCTTCATTTCCAGGATGGGCAGGTTCGCCTCGGATAAAAGATAGAATAACGGCTCACGGAAGTCCTCAGCCGTATTTCCTTCAAGGACCAAGCGAGTAATCCCGGGATTCGCTGGCTCATGGAGCGACTCATTTTCACCATGGCTCGAACGCCGCTCTGCCTCAGTTAATGTGTCCACAGCTAACGTGTTCACAACACCAGCTACCTGAGCCTTGGCATATGACCATCCTTCCAGTACACTCATGACTTGCTGCCGCTCCCCCTTGACCTCCAGCGTTACTTTGAAGGCTTCATTCACGCCTCCTCTCATCGCTTGCGGATCACCATCCAGGACAATCTTCCCCTCATGGATGATCAGCACTCGGTTACAGAGCATGCTTACCTCAGGCAAAATATGTGTACTAAGCAGTACAGTATGTTCTTCACCCAACTCACGAATCAGATCCCGGATCTCCATAATCTGATTAGGGTCCAGCCCCGATGTAGGCTCGTCCAGCACTAGTAAATCTGGCCGATGGAGGATAGCCCCCGCAAGGCCAAGTCTTTGCTTATATCCCTTGGACAGGCTCCGAACAAGCTGTCGTTCCCTTCCCTTCAGACCTAGTCTGCTAATCATTTCGCTAATGGTCATTTTTTGTTCACGGGCAGGAACATTTCGCAGATCCGCTACGAATCTCAAATAACCTTGCACGGACATTTCCGAATACAGAGGCGGTGTCTCTGGCAAATAACCAATTCGTGATCTTACCCGCTTCCCTTCATCATGCACGGATATCCCATTCACCAGCACTTCTCCCGAGGTGGGATACAGATATCCGGTAATCATTCGCATCGTCGTGGTTTTTCCGGCTCCATTTGGCCCCAGAAAACCAACAATCTCACCGGGCTGGATGCTGAAGTCAAGCTCTTTGACCCGCATCCGGCCTTCATAAGCTTTGCTAACCTTCTTCACATCAAGCACATCACTTCATCCTTTCTCCGCATATTCCCGCCTTTGTGCACGGGAGGCTGTACCACTATATCTAATAACTACTAATTCTCGCTTAAAGTTATCTAAATACAAGCTTAAAATAATGTGTCTAACTTGTGAACTGATAAATCATTAATATCAGCTTTCCCGTTTATTGCCATTTGACTTGCTGAGCCTGAAAAAAAAAGAAACTGCTCCTGCCGGAGCCTACGACGAAACATGGATGTCGCAAGCACGGCACGAACAGCTATAAAAGGCAGAAAAAATCCTGATATCTATCTAGAGTCTACATACTCCAAATATACTCCAAATATTTGCTCAAGATAACGTTCTTACTCACTACTTATCTCCTCGAACACCCTTGTAGACAGATTCGCACAGCTCCGTTGTAAACCTGCCCGACATTCCTTCAAGCGCCGTATTAGTGAACGCTACAACACTAAGCTCCTCACTCGGATCAACAAACCAGGAGTGCCCATAGGTGCCGCCCATCCGCCACGTTCCCGGCGATTCAGGTGTATTGGCATCCGCTGGGTCTTTAAGCAGCGTGAAACCTAGTCCAAAGCCTCTCCCCGGCCAATAAGGCATCACCAGGTGACCAATTTGATTGGTTGTCATTTCTGCGACAAGAGCCTTAGGCAGAATCGGATTTTCTCCCTGCCGCAAAGCTTCCAGCAGTTTAAGAAAGTCTCCTGCGCTACCAATCATGCCAGCTCCACCAGAAGGATAAGCTGTCTTATCGGTAAACCTATTGGGTGAAAGGCGAAATCCTGCCGTCCCCTGCACGAAAGGAACGGTATCCAAATCGTGCAAGCGCCGGGGCTCTCCTGCACTGTCTGCGTATGCTGCGGTCAATCGGTCCACATCCACAGCCTTGAAATCCGTGTCCATCATTGAAAGCGGATAAGTTACAAGCAAACGTACAGCTTCACTTAGCGGCATTCCAGTTACCTTTTCGATGACCGCTCCGAGCACGTCTGTTGCTATGGAATACCTCCACATTTTCCCCGGCTCATATAGAAGCGGGACAGAAGCGAGTCTTTGCAGATTCTCTTCAAGGGTAATTCCTGCCAGATCCATGCCGTCTGATACCCCGGCAAGCTCATAAGTTCCCGTTTCTTCCTGAAAGAAACGGTAGGTTAAGCCGGCGGTATGTGTCATCAGATGATGAACGGTCATGGAGGCATATTGTCCGTTTGGCAGTTTGGGTCGAAAGGCGGGCAACCATTTTTCCACCAGATCGTTTAACTGCAATCTCCCTTGCGAAATTAATACTAAAGCTGCCGCTGACACGATCGGCTTGGTTACCGAAGCATATCTAAACAAAGCATTTTCCTGCATCGGTCGTTTCTGCTCGCGGTCGGCCCAGCCAGCAGACCTGTTGTAAACAACATTTCCGCCTGATGCAATTAGGACGACGGTGCCTACGATCCTTTTTTCCTCAAGTGTGCGGTCAATTACCTCATTTACACTTTTATGTAGCCATTCCAGATCTATATTTCTCATGCTCCTCATCCTCTCCCGCTGTAATTTACTTGATTTTTTATAGCAAGTGTGTTTATTATATAAATAATTTCTGCCACCTTACATAAAGAAAACAAGTTATACAAAGAAATTTTCGATGATTTTAAAGGCATTAAAAATAAATTGATTTTAAATTAAAGGAGGATGATTTTCTTGGACGAAATCGATAAAGACATCCTGCTCCATTTGCAGAATCAGGCGAGATTATCAATGACAGATGTAGGAAAGCTAGTGGGGTTATCTCAGCCAGCTGTTACTGAACGTGTAAAACGCATGGAAGAAAAGGGGGTTATCGAGGAATACCGAACCGTCATTTCTTCGCAAAAAATGGGGAAGCAATGCACAGCCTTTATGCTTGTTCGGACACGGAATTGCTATCCTTTCCTTGATTTTTGTCGTTCATCGCCGGAGGTCACGGAATGTTACCGGATAAGCGGAGAGCATAATTATTTATTGAAGGTCCTCACGCAAACAACCCAGGACCTGGAGGAGTTTGAAAACCGGTGCGATCAATACGGAACCTATACGACTCTGATCGTCATGTCTTCACCGATCGCTTACAAAAATCTCATTGGAGAAACAGATTGGCTCGCATAAGATGTACTTCTCTAATCCCAAAAAAATGAATCCGCCATGCAGCGGATTCATTTTTTGCTAATGTTACATATACTCTTGGGCTCCTTTAGGTAGGAAATCCATGCTTTTTAGCTTGCCAAGCTGCAAGCAAAGAGAGAAGCAACAGGATAATTAATGCTCCCGGAAGGAATCGGGCTCCGAGCAACTCGAGAAGAAAGCCACCAATAATGCCTCCGCCGCCGATGGCCACATTCCACGCAGTAACCAGCATTGATTGGGCTATATCTGCGCTTTTCCCTCCAGCTTGTGCTATTGCTGTTTGCAGTAAAGTGGCTGCCCCACCAAACGTAAGCCCCCACGCTGTAATAGCAAGCATGATGATTACAGGCTGATTCATTCCGATTCCCAAGGCTACAGAAGCCAAGGCAAATCCTGTGATGCTGATTAAAACCAGCATTCTTAGAAAACGGTCAATCAGTATGCCTATTACCCAAATGCCAACAATCGAGGTAACTCCAAAAATAAGAAGAACCAAATCCACTCGCTGAGCAAACACGGTCTCCGCAAGATATGGTGCAATATAAGTGTACAAAATATTATGAGCCAGTATCCATGTCAAAACGACGAACAAAATTGTACGCACACCAGGAAGCAGGAAAACCTTGTGAAAAGGGACTTGATCACCAGCTGGCTCACCTGCATAATCCGGCACCTTCCAGAGCACCCAGCCAATAAGCGCTACAGTCAGTAATGATACAGCTCCGAAAATGAGACGCCACCCTGTATATGTTCCAAAAAAAGTACCAAGCGGAACGCCAAGCGCCAATGCCAGCGGAGTGCCGACCATGGCTACGGCCATCGCTTTTCCTTTCAGCGAATCAGGTACCATGCGCCGTGCATAACCGGCCGTCATCCCCCACAGAACACCTGCCGAGACACCTGCGAAGAAACGCGCGACAAGCGTCAGCACATAAGCAGAAGATAACGCGGTGATGGTGTTAAATACAAGAAAACCGATGATGCACAGCAATAGAAGCGGCCGACGCCTCCACCCACGGGTAGCCGTTGTCAAAGGAATGGCGGCCAGAAGCGATCCAATCGCATAGAGAGTGACCAGTTGTCCAGCAAGAGCTTCTCTAACCCCAAGATCCTGTGCAATTTGCGGCAGTAATCCAGCAGGTAGACTTTCCGTAAGAATGCAGATGAAGCCCGCCATAGCTAAAGCTAGCAACCCGGCCCACGGAAGACGTTTGGAAGACGACACATTAGCCCCGCCTTTTCTTACAAGAGCAGTGTTTAGGTTCACGAAAAAATCTCCTTTATTTATTTTTTGCCGCTAAAAAGGCTTTCGCTTCCGTATAAGCTTATATAAATAAAACACTTTTTTACATGGATGATTAAAGGGGGATGAAGTGAATTACGAGGAAAACACTTTTGTTTTCAAAGAAATCCCTTAATTTTAAAAGCAAAAAAGCAGCATCGCAGATGCCGCCTAATGATAGATCATAATCGCCGAGCTTGAAGCGTTCGATAGGGATGAATGTGAATTTCTCTTTCCCTCCGTACTGGATCGTGTCTTTCTACCCAATTGCATGGAGCATCTTCATAAATTCTATACAATATTTCTCAGCGCTGAATTCTTGCTGCAGATGCTTGAGCCCAGCATCACGAATACCGTCCCTATGTTTCGGATCATTCATCAGCTCCTTGGCACCACGCACAGCCTGCTCAATATCTCCGAGCATGTAACGCTTGCCAGTGACATTATGGATAACCGAAGCCGTCACACCATCTGAGTTCGAGGCCAGTACAGGGCATCTGCAGCTCAATGCCTCCAGTATTGATAACGGGGCGCCCTCTACCTTGGAGGTGGAGCATAACAGTCCGCCAGAATCGCCTATCTGCGAATAATAATAAGCCATCTGGACATTCGGTATATTGGAGCGGATCTCCAGACGAGGTCCCAGCCCCAGTCCCAACACCAGCTGCTCGAATTGCTCACGTTCTGTGGGCACAGACAGACTCGCATCCTCGAACATCCATAGACGTAGCTGGGGGTACTCCTGTATCAGTCGATACCCGATGTACAGGAACTCTCTCCAATTTTTGTTGTCCTCGATGCGCCCGATCCAGGCAACAATCGGAGCATCAGGCTTCGATGCCGAATAATAGGTGAAGCTTGTTGTATCAAAGCAATTGTTCATGTGAAACTTCGGAATGGTCGGATACAGCTCGTTGAAGAGTTTTGCGATATGGGGTGTATTAGGATTCAACAAGGCAGATGCATGGGCCTGAACAATGGGCATAGCCTTGGCTAGCTCTGCACGTGCTACCTCCATCGGACCGTAGCCCTGAATTTCAAGCACAAGCTTGCCTTGGAATCCGAGGCTTCTGAACCGTTCAAAGCTGCTATGATCCGTTGTCACGACGATAACGTCATACTGACCCTCCTGCAGAATTCGCCGCGTCTGCTCATCATCCCGAGTGACGTGAACCGGGAAGTCCACGGGATTTTGTAACCCGGCTCCCGGTTCATAATATAGGCATTCGGCCATAATCCCACGCTTGCGAAGTGCAGTGCAGCGCTGGCGGTTCAACGTCTCCATTCCCCCGCTCGGGATATAAAAAACAAACAGAACTTTCACTGCATGCTTCCTCCCTTCTACACTTTCCTGTCTGCTTGTGGGGACACATTAAGCCTCGTGATGGATGTAACCAAAATGGTGCCGTGAACATCGCTGCCAAAATAACTTTGGACCTGTGAACGAACTCTAGTCGAGGCTACACTGTCGAATGTGTCTGAATTCATTTCTCCTGCCCTGCTCCATGACCCGTCAGTCGATCTCCAGCTGCCTTCGCAAAAAAGGGATGTCAGGGATGGTATATTGTGCAGGCAGATTTTGCTGCAGCCGAGTCCAAAGATCAACCGTGCCACTTCGCTGCTCCAGCTCTCGGAATCCCTCCATGTTGAACCTTCTCTCCTCGCCACACAGCTCATGTGGGTCCAATGTCTTCAGAAAAGCAGGGTCAGGGAATAGACAAGTCGCTTCCAGAAGCTCTGCTAGTTGCTGCTGCCTCTCTTCGGGAAGGACAGGGCGGGTCGTGATATTAAATATAGGAATTCTAGTCACTCTTGTGCAGCTCCTTTCACCGAATCTATGGCAGCCTGATAGACCTGCAGTGTACGCTTCATTAGCGTAGTCGATGACCAATGCTTCTCTGCCCAAATTCGGGCCTGTTCCGCTAATTGCTGCCTGTATTCGTGTCCGGTTAACAGTAACTGAAGCGCTGCTGCCAACTGACGTTCATTTCCCGTCTCTACAATATGACCGGTTACACCATGCTTAATCATCTCCGGTATTCCTCCGGTATCCGATGCAACAATGGCTGTTCCCGCCAGCTGTGCCTCCATAATTGAGAATGGAAGATTATCCTGCAAGGATGGCAGCACCATCAGATCTGACTGACGCAGTAGGGCAGGCACGTCGCTCCGGTCACCAAGCAGCACTACCCGCTCCTGTAATTGGTATTCCGCAATCATGGCGCTGATCTCCTCTCGCAGCACGCCATCGCCGATTAACCAGCAGCGCCACGGAAGCTTGTGCTTAGCGGCCAGCAGACGCAGTGCCCCCAGCAGCACCCGATGACCCTTCACTGGTACGAGTCTGGCCGGACAGCTGATGATGGGTACTCCCTGCTGGAATTCAGCTTGCGTCAGGACAGGCACCTCTTTTGTACGCTTCAGGAAGCCAGCAATGTCCATTCCATAAGGAAGAACACACAGCGACTCCGGTGGCACCGCGAACTGTCCCATTTCACGAACCAGCCATTCGGTGGGAACGATCGTAGCATCTGCCGAAGTACAGCCATAGTACTCTTCATCTGCAACGTACTTCCAGGCCAGGCTTTCCTTGCTTGTAATGTCCCCGGCATAGACGTGCTCCTTGGCCAGCAGCCCATGAATCGTAGATACAAGTGCGGTAGAGGCTGGCTTGACTCGTGATAGAGCTCGGGTTGAGATAATATCCTGCGTATGAATGAGATCATATTGCTTCAGATTGAACAAGGAGGCTGCCAGCTCGAAGCAATAGCGCTCAATTTCACGGTAACGGACCCAGGGCTGAATATGAGGGAGATATTTTTGATACAGGGGCATCAGTCTCTCGTATACCACTTCCTTGATCGGCCATTTGTCCTCTACTTGGCTACCATCTGTCAGGTAATAGTGCGCCATATCCGGGTGGTGGGCCAGCACATCGACTGTATGCCCTTGCTGCTCCAGCTCTTTTTTGAGCAGGCGCACATAGACGTCTACGCCTCCCACGTGCGGAAGATACCAATAGGTGACGATCAGAATGCGCAAAGGTCTAACGTAGGTGGGATGACCTTTGGCTGCGAGAGCTGATGATAGATGCGTGCTGGAGGTGGAATCAACTATTGTGGGTGACGGCATAGTTCGGTCAGGAACCTTGGCTGGTGTTTCCGATTGCTTCACAGAGTCGATCTGATCAAACGAATGGAAGGACGAGGATTCAGTAGTTTGGATGAGTTCATTAGATGCACTAGAAGTGGTTGGTGTGGTTGATGCATTAGTTTCGTTAGTTTTGTTAAATGCGTTTGCCGTTGACTCACTTGATGCACTTGATGCACTCGATGCAGCTAATTCCGTTGGAAGGGCTGTTTCGGTTGAGCATGTTAATCCCGTTGGTTCGCTGGAATCGTTGGAATTGGTGAATTCCACTGATGGAGTTGTTGGAGTTGTTGGAGCTGATTGGCTCGATTCTCTAGTTTCGGGGGAATGGGATAAGTTACTGGATTTTACAGAGCTAGTAGCATCCTGAGCGTTCCCTTCTTGATTGAAAATATACACACAGCCCGCCATCCAATGCTGACGATTCAAGCCCGACAACGCGCCGATCGCAAGCCGTCTACGGCCCATTCCAGCATCTAATACGCACAGGGAATGACCGAATAATTCATGCTCGGCACCCTCCAGTTCATGCAGCACCTGTCCCAAAGAATCCAGTACGTAGGTAAAGCCTGCTCTGGAGCCAATAAGCCATTGCTTCTGTCCGCTCAGTCCACTGCCAACGAAGGTTCCGAGCTGCTGGGATGCAAATGTCCCTTCCTTCTGCAGAAGCTCCCGCTGTAGCGCAACAGAATAGACGGTGACGAGTCCTCCACGCTGGTATTTGCGACTGGCATTTGGTGAGCCTATCAGGATATCTGGTATTCCGTCTCCGTCCACATCCTGTACGGCAACACGACTCCCACCTTCATCATAGGCACGGCTCCCTCTCCATTCGCCCAGCACGCCGTTCGGTGCGCAGATCATCACTCTCCCACTGCGTGTCATCCCATCTGCATGATAATGAGGAGCACCGATGATCAGCTCATCTCGGCCATCACCATTGACGTCACCTGCCGCCAGTGATAGACCCAGTCCCTCTCGGGCATTTCCCATGAAGCGAGCCAAAATTTGCTTTCCATCCTGCTTATAGACGGTAACCATTCCATCTTGCTCCGTGCCATACATGTCTGTCTGATGGGAGGACACAGCTACCTCCGGTATCCCGTCTCCATCCCAGTCCAGAATGGCCAGTTGAGATCCCAGACGAGCGTAATCCTCCATCCCTTGCCAGCGATATAGCAATTCTCCCGACACGCCAGAGAAGACACGGATCTCTCCGCACTCTACGCAGGTGAGACTACTTGCTCGTGGAGAGGCTACAACAATCTCAGGAACGCCATCACCATTGAGATCTCCAAGCGCAAGAGCTGCTCCGAAGCAATCCCCGTTGTTATTTCCCTCCAATGTATACAGGAGCTCCATATCACGGGTGTAGACGTATACTCTGCCGCTAAAAGGATACGGGATAGGGTTCACTCCATTTTTATCCTCTACATAAGTAGCCGTACTGGCTGCAATGATCCATTCTTCCTGTCCGTCCCCGTTAATATCTCCCGCTAGAATACGGCTGCCGAATCGGTCATGCTCCCCTTCTCCCTCTACTGTCTTCCATAGATAAAAGGGCTGCTGCTCACTCATTCATTCTCCACCTCTCCAAGTACAGCTGTAATCCTGAGTTCGCTGGATGTATGCAAAGTGATCTTCTGCGTATAAGGCTTGTAACCTTCCTTCACACATACAAGCTCATAGCTTCCAGGCTGAACATCACTTAGTTGAAATGCTCCATCATGCCCGCTTCTCGCGTTGTACAACACCATCCCTGCACAATCGAGCAAATGAAGACCTGCATCTGGGATCGGCTGTGCTGTTGTCGTAGCTGTTACAACGCCTGATATGTCAGATAGCTCACGGGCTAATGCTTCAGGTGCGCCACCTGCCAGGAATATGCTCCTCTGATCCGACTCTTCGGGCATTATGAATTCTAAAGACCCCCAGGGATGTGAGCATGTTATATCATCCATCTCGGTGGTGTTCGTTGTGGTTGTTGTTAAAATCGGAATGCTCGGATTGCTGGTTGTATGCTTGTTGGAATGAATATTTCCAACGGGATCGGTACTCTGATCCATACCAGAATCATTAATAGCAGTAACCCCAGCATTAGCAAGGTGGGCAGCTGTATGTGCCTCCGTGTATATGTTCAACATTCGCCTCGTCATCACAGCTTCATCCCACTCGCCCCGCTTGGCTAATGCTTGCTGTGATTGACGGTGTCTCAGCGCAGGGTCGTCGATCAGTAGGGCAAGCTTCTGATACAGCATGTCGGCATTGGCTGGTTCGACCAGGAAGCCATCTCCCCCATCACGAATCATTTCCACGATACCGCCTACACCAGAAGCCACTACAGGCTTACCAGCACTCTGGGCCTCGATAATGGAATACGGAAGATTGTCCTGCAGCGACGGAAGCACCACGATATCTGCACGGGACAATAGCTGTGGAATATCCTTACGCTTACCGAGTAAATACACCGAAGCTTCCAGACCAAGAGTCGCAATCTGCTCCTCCAGTGTCTTCCTGAGCATACCATCGCCAATGATCCAGCAGACGAATGGACGACCCGAATCACGGAGCTTCGCAAGCGCCTTCAGCAGATATACATGTCCCTTAATGGCAACCAGCCTCGCAGGACAAGCAATGACAAGCTTATCCTTCCCCTGAGCCTGTACAGGTACAGCCTCTAATAGAGGCAAGGACATGCTGTGGGCATAAAGCTTCTGATCCAGGCCATATGGAATATGTGTTGTGTTGGGATGGTAAACACCCAAACCTTGCATTCTGCGAGTCAGCCAGAGGCTGGGGACAATCAAGCGCTCAGCAGACATCACCCCACTGTACTCCTCACAGACAAGATACGCGCGTTCTTGAGCAGTCCGGTAGCGAATCTCTCCATTTACTACCCACTCCGTAGCCAGACAGCCATGAATGGAGGAGATTAATGGGGTACGCGCAGGCTTATGCTTGGCACAAACTGCAGAGGCATAAATATCATGAGCATGAATGATGTCATATTGCCCCAGCTTCGCCTGGATACAGGCCAGGCCAAAAGCTGCCTTCTCGATCTCCTTTCGCAGTAGCCAGCTTGTCAGGGTGATCTGTTCCTGCTGCATGCGTGCCATAATGGCTGCCTCAGCTTGATCCAGAAGCGGCTGCTTTGGGATCAGTCGTCCTTCTTTTACCAAGTAATAATGAGAGAGATTTGGATGCTGAGCGAGTACCTCCACCTCATGACCTAAATCTTCTAGCCGTGAGGACATGCCCTGCAAATGTGTCGTCACTCCGCCTGTATGGGGGTATGGCCAGTAGGTTACAAGCAAAATCTTCAAACGAAGCCCTTCCTTTCCCGAACAACCGCTCACCTTCCTGAGCAAATGTCACGATACGAACCCATCCCTTGGGTGAAATTCTTCGATCCTTGCAAAAGCATAAGTCACAAGGAGTTATACTATTTAATATATTCCACTCGTTGCCGTTGGTATGGACCTTAGTTGAAGCTATGGAACGAAAAAAAACCTCAGGGATTCTTCTGAATCCTGCTGAGGTAGATTGTGGACTATTTCGAAAATCAAATGGGAGTAGGACCGCTACGCTCTTCAGAACATTAAAACCTGAAACCAGATCCGGTCAGGATGCTAGTTCTATTGCTAGTTCTATTGCTAGTTCTAGTTTTATTGCTACTAATAGTTCTATCAATGACTATCACTGTGTCTATGGCTACTCTCTTACACTGCCATCTGTAACGGCCCTCTACTACGACTCAAATATAATACGGTTATAAATCTCTAATCTCTAATGATTTTCTCTAATAATTTATATCTAATAATTTATCTTTAATCATTATTCACTCATCTCATATTTCCCATCACATATATTACTCACTTATACATACTGAACGTTCTTCTTCGAGCGTTGCACCAATCTCCTGCCTTTACCGTGCGGAATGACAAGGGGGGTACCAAAAATAGGGTCTGTGTCGATCTGACAGCTTAGACCGAAGACAGCCTGAACCATGTCCTTCGTCAAAACGACCTCTGGTGGCCCCTCGGTCCATACCGACTTGTCATGAACAGCCACAATGTGGTGTGCGTAGCGGCAGGCCAGATTCAGATCGTGCAGCACCATCACCACAGTACGCCCTTCCCGTTCATTTAGCTCAAACAACAAGTCCAGAATTTCAATCTGATGCGCCAGATCAAGGTAGGTCGTCGGCTCATCCAGTAACAACCAATCTGTATCCTGTGCGAGTGTCATAGCAATCCAGGCCCGCTGTCGCTGTCCACCAGACAGGGAGTCTACCGTACGCTCCGCATAGACACTCATTCCTGTCTTCTCCAGCGCTTCACGAACGACTCGTTCATCCTCACGACTCCATTGCTTCAGCCAGCTCTGATGGGGATAGCGTCCCTGGCGTGCCAGCTGCAGCACCGTGAGTCCCTCAGGAGCGGTCGGCCCTTGTGGGAGAATAGCAAGCTTACGGGCTACCTCCTTCGTTGGCATTTGCAGCAGATCCTTGCCATCCAAGAGCACACTACCTTGCTGTGGCCGCAGCAAACGTGCCACTGTACGCAATAGCGTTGATTTGCCGCAGCCGTTGCTACCGACGAATACCGTTATTTTTCCGGCCAATAGCTCTAAATCCAGCCCTTCAATGACCGGATCTCCTCCGTAGGAGATCGTTAAGTCACGAATGTCGAGTCCATCTGTCTGTTGCATGGCATTTCACTCCCTATCCTGATTAATGACGTCGATGACGAAGCAGCAGCATGATGAAGAATGGAGCTCCGATTGCGGCGGTGAATACGCCCGCTGGAATATCCAGCGGCTGAAAGAGTGTCCGTCCTGCGGTGTCCGCCAGCAAGAATAGCAATGCTCCGACTAACGCTGCGGCAGGTAGCAACCCGCCATAAGATGGTCCGACAAGTCTGCGCGCAATATGTGGCCCAAGCAGGCCGATGAAGCCGACAGCTCCCACCAAGGCAACGGCCGATCCTGCCAATGCCACAGTAATCAGGAGCAGGCCCAGGCGCTGACGCTGTACAGCTGCGCCTACGCCAGCAGCCACCTGCTCGCCCAGTTCATGCACATTCAGATGTCGTGCGCAGATCATTGCCAGCGGTATAAATATCAGCGTCCACGGCAGCAGCGTCAGCACCTGCTCCCAGGAGGCTCCATATACGCTGCCAGTCAGCCAGATGTAAGCACGGCTCGCTGTGGTGATCGAGCTGAACGACAGCATGAGCATGGTCAGAGAACTTGTACCCGCTGAGATACCAATGCCGATTAATACGAGGCGAATCGGTGAGACGCCATCCTTCCAGGCAAGGGCATAGATCAAACCAGACACGAGAGCAGCACCGAGCATGGCGGCAAGCGGTAGCCAGCGAATGCTGAGCTCCCCTCCGAAGAAAGCAATAAAGGCAACGGCAGCGACCGATGCTCCCCCTGTCATCCCGAGCACATCCGGGGAAGCCAGCGGATTACGAATTACTCCCTGCAGGATTGCCCCTGCCACACTGAGACCCGCTCCGGCCAACATCGCCAGCACAAGCCGAGGTAGACGAAGCGTACCAATCACAAAAGCTGAATCTCCCCCCTGGCCGACAAGCGTAAGCAGCACCTGCCACGGTGACTCCCACTTACTACCGAGAGACGCTCCCAGCACGAATGACACCATGAGAAGAAGCATCAATACCAGCAATGTCAGAGCAATTCTTCGATCAGCCAGAAGGGATATACGCTCTTGACGACTACGAATTGGAACAAGACGACTCATCCTGCGGCCTCCTTCCCCCGAAATCCAGTACGGGCAATATAAATGAAGAACGGCATACCAATTAGTCCAGTCACGACTCCAAGCGGTAGCTCTCCCGGCTGCACTGGGAAGCGGGCGACAATATCCGCAGCAAGCAGCAGAATTCCGCCAAGCACGGCACTGTATGGAATGACCCAGCGATAATCGGTTCCGGCCAGATAGCGGGCAAAATGTGGCATAACCAGTCCAACGAAGCCGATGGCTCCAGCCACTGCTACTGCACTGCCAGCCAGCAATACGACTGCAGCGGCAGCAATGACTTTGACGAGCAGGGTACGCTGACCAAGACCTTTGGCTACATCCTCACCAGAGCTGAGCACAGTTAGCGGGTAACCGAGCCCCAGAGCCGCGATTCCACCTGTAATCATATAAGGAAGCACCTGCTGTAGCAGCGGCAGCTCCTTGCCTGCCACCGAGCCTGCCAGCCAGAACAGTACATTTTGCAAGCCTGATTCGTCCAGCACGAGCAAGCCCTGAGTCATGGCGCCGAACAAAGCGGTGAGCGCGGAACCAGCCAGCACTAGCCGAAGCGGTGACAGGCCTCCGCCCCCTAATGAACCAAGTACATAGACTAGCAGAGCGGCAATCGCAGCGCCTACGAAGGCTGCCCACACGAGTTGTGACAGCGAGGACAACGGCAGAATTGTGAGCGACAGCACCACCGCCAGTACGGCACCGGCATTGATCCCGAACAGCCCCGGTGAAGCCAGCGGGTTACGAGTAAGGGCTTGCATGAGTGCCCCGGCAATCGCCAGCGCTGCACCAACAGCCAAGGCGAACGCAGCCCGTGGTACACGCGTAGTCATGATGATCAATTGCTCATTGTTGGCCGGATTGTAGCTGACGAGCGCTTCCAGCGTTGTAGACGGGGCAATGGGTGTCGTTCCGAGTGCGATGCTGCCGATAAAAGCGACAGCAAGCAGCAACAGCGCGGCCACAAGGCCGATCAGCTTGCTACGGTTACGTTGCAAAAGTGGCTTCACGATGATCCTCCCTCATATCATGGTGCACAAACATCCAGGGTCAATGCAAAAAAGACAGAAGCGGCAAGCCATATCGGCCGCCGCTATACGGAGCAACAGCGGCGCACCGATACACACCTCTCGGCACTTGCCGCTGCCCTGCCGCTCATTAGTCCAGTTCGTAGAATTCCTTAAGATCCTTAAGCATCTCTTCGGCCGCCAATGGACCTGAGCCACTGTTCCAGACGGCTGTATCCACCTGATAGACACGATTGGCTTGCACGGCCTTGATATTCTTCCAAAGTGGATGCTCTGTCCACTCCTTGCGCAAGTCGAGGCGTCCATCATCGCGATCTGTGCTCGTCTGATCGAAAATGATGTCTGCATCCATTTGCGGGATGTTCTCCTTCGATACCAGCTTCACTCCCCACTCCTCGCTCTTCTGAACGTCAGGACGTGTGAAGCCCAGCTCATCCAGGACCAGCGCCGAGAAGCCTGTATGGACAATACGTGCATGATCCGCACGGAAATCAACAATTCCCACCTGCTGGTTCAGCTTGTCACCCATTTTTTCCTTAAAGTCGGCAACTTCGCTTGCCCAGCGATCTAGAAAGGCCTGCTCTTCAGTCTTCTTGTTCAGTGCATCCGCCGTCAACGCTAGCGAATCCTTCCAGATATGCACTTCCTCCGTCATCACCGTCGGCGCAATGGCACTGAGCTGGTTATAGATTTCTTCATGACGGGTCTTGGAGCCAATAATGACATCTGGCTTGAGTGCAGCGATCTCCTCCAGATTCGGCTGGTTCTCGGAGCCCAGATCCACGACCCCATCCATCCGTTCACGGATATAGTTATACCATGGCTTCTCAATCCATGCCTCTACGGCACCTACAGGCTTGACGTCCAGCGCCAATGAAGCATCAGTAGCTCCCTGGAACAAGGTAACGACCTTCTGTGGCGTTCCCTTGATCACCGTCTCGCCCATGGCATGCTGAACAGTACGCTCCTCACCAGCAGCTGCGGAAGAGCCCTCCTGTCCCGCTGCGGTCGAGCCCGACTGAGCGTTGGAGGATGCAGCTTCACCACTGCCCGAGCTTGCGGTGTTGCCGCCACTTTGTCCGCATCCAGCCAATACAACCAGCACAAGCAGACAAGCCGTAAACATCATGAACCCGGAGCGCCTCCGAAGTCCTCTATGAAATAAGCTAAACATGAAATGGACACTCCCCTTTTTCTATCTCAACCTTAATTGATATTGATTCTCATTATTACATGAAGATTATGGCTTGAAAATGAACATTTGCGTCAGCAGTTCTGGACATTTCCGACAGTGGGGGTATTTATGAGAATGGGGATACTTATGAGAATGGCAATAATTTCTGATAATTGAGATATTAACGGGAATGGTAAAAGGACAGTCCAGGAACACCCTAAAGTGATCCTGTGCTGTCCCTGATTTAAAGGATTTATGTAGACTGGCTCATTCGGTTCGCTAGGATGCTCTTCTCCAGTCGGACCTCAAATAACTTCCGATTCAGATCCTGCTCCACGGCATGGAGGTGATACGCAGCCTGTGTAACTGTGTCCATGTGCAGCACGCCCGCTCGCTTCGCGATGATGTTCATAGCGTCCATGATGAGTTTGTTACACGTGACCAGTTGGTCGACGTAATCGTCTTCACGTTGGACGAGTTGTGCGTACTGTAAAGCGAGGTCTTCGCTGTTGGTACTTGTCATGTGACCACTCCTTTGTTAAGGAGAGGTTAACATAAGGAGTAGATGAATGTGGTACGTGGACACGTATCATTTTGCAGTATCAATATTTATTTAGAAATAATCATCTATATTACTGAAGTTATGAGCTTTGCTTGTATAAAGGTAGCAAGCAAATTCTTTAGAGATTCCCATACACCCACTACGTTCAAATAAAACACTACAATACATCGCGGCTTGGAAGCCAATTAAGAGCTTTGTAACCCACTACGTTCATATAAAACTACAGGCATTTCTGCTGATTCCGTTGAACTCAATCGTCCAGAAAATCCCTCTTCTTTTCTTGCTCTATTCTATCCCGCAAATAACTTATGCGACCTTCTATTTCATGTTTATGTTCAAGTAAGTCAACAGAATTCAAAAGTCCTAATACCAATTCAAAATAAGCTATTCTTTCTTGCAGAATAGGCACCTCACTTCCCGACCAACTTCTTAGGCTTTCCTCAAGCGGTAGTTTTCTGAAATGACTATAATCTTGATTATATATTAAAAAATCTTGAAGTAAGGACAATTTCCTTTCCGTAGAGAAGTGTGAAATAATATGGAAAATCATTCTCATTAGTTCTATGTTTGAATTCATCATGGTAATGATCTTCTTCAAAAATTTATCTTGCCTTTCTATAACTAAGACATTTTCCTTTCTGTTATGTAAGAAAATATCTTTTAATAGAGGTTCTCTATATGAATATCCATTTTTTTTATATTCAAGTATAGAGAGTACTACTTCTTCCATGATTTCATCATATTCTTCATGCAACCAAATACAAGCATAATCATTGTTAACATGATAATGTCGATTCTTCAAATCCTCGTACCTTTTTATAAATTCAAGCATAAATCTAGAGTCTAATTCAAGAATTTTATCCAGGTTTGAACCTTTGTAATCAACATAATGATTACTACACTCAAGTACCACTAAATAAGCCTGTTTCAAAACGTCAATATCATCCTTAAACAGAAGTATAAGATTCTTATTGATTTCTGTATGAGGATTAAAGATCATCTCCAATGCCCCAGCAAATTGTTTGTTAACATTGGTCCGTTCCAAAAGTATTTTAACAACAGTAGTAATCAATTTTTCTCTCTTGTCCAAATATTTCAAAAGATAATCTGTTTGATATGGCATATGCTCAGGACTAGCTTCTTTGTAAAGAGTGAGTAATACATCAGCATCTTCTTCCGTGATATTATCTTTCGGTAAATAGAACAAGTATGCATATATCCATTTATTTATCGAGTTAACATGCGAATTTCTAATAATTCTGGACAGTGATTTATAATCTTCCACTCTTGAAGTGAATACTGCTAAAAAGGAAAAAGAATTTATGGATAACGGATCGTTTAGATTAAGGTATTCATTAAAGACCGTTTTCCCCAGTGTAGGGTCTCGATCTAATAATGCACCGAAAACCTCAAATATACTTTCGTGAAACCTATACTCATCTCGATCACCAAGAAATCCGCTCGTTTTAATATCTATACATTGCTTAAAGAAGGTTAGATAATCGACCTGGGTATATTCTCTAAAAAATTCTCTAATTTTTATTTTTCTCATCTCTGTTCTTCTAATGTAGTCAAACTCCTCCCCATCTAACTCTTCTGGTTCCCAAAATAACAACTCGGATAGAGTATATGTTTCATTTTTAAATTTCTCCTGCGTCATTATATCGAACTCAATTTTATGATCCTTTAACAAATCCAAATATTCTTGTAAAATGCTACATTCCAAATAGCTTTCTTTATCAAAAGAATTCACGATAAATGGGAAAAGGACGCTGTAATCACTTTGTATTATTTCTGTAGTACATACGTTTAAACGTGATGAACTATAGTTATAAATCAATTCAAGTACTTCGCTACGTAGTTCCTTATCTTTGTATAACTCAAATACATAATTCCATATTTTTGTTCTTAATTGAATTAGAGAGTCTGAATTGTATAACTCGAAAGTCCTAATTAGTACCGTTTTCCCTTGGTAGCCCATACTTTCGAATTTTGTTTTAAGGTGGTTATCTGCAACTTTAACGAATAATTTTATTAAAGCATCATTATTTTTATTTTTTTGAATTCTGTTCCACAATACATCAATTACAATGTGTTGGTGCTCATATTTGAATAAATGGGACTCTACATCAAAACCGAACGTCTCCGTTAATATCGTGTAGACATGGTAGGCTAGACTTGGGCGCTTATCGAAAATTGATAAAAGAAGTTCATTTGCTATTTTGAAATTATCTTTTTCCGACGAAACAAAAGCACTCAATATACTAAGAAGTGTTGGTTTAGGTATGTTATTGTTCTTTTTTATTTGGAAGTCCTTATAATCGAACTCCTCAGACTCTAGCCCCTTCATACTGTCTCTCACATATAAAAGTGTGGATGTTCGATCTATAAACCAAAATACGCTATAAAGTTCAATAGTTGTTTCCTCGTCACCGTTTTCTTTTGCAATAGCCAATGCATTCTTAACATGAGAACTCATTTCCTCCATAATATCTTCGGTATTTAAGGAATTTAGCACTGGGTTGATAGCATCAATTATTAACTGTTTTCTGTTCGGAAAGAAGTTGTTTAGTAAGACTGAAAAATCGATTATGCCCTCTTTAAAAACTGTCAAATAGAATAGATATGTAGCCAAAACTTGATCTGAAACCCGTACTGCTTCGTTTTCGTACATATCAAACACTTCAATATCATGTAATTTTTTTACGGCTTCCCAAAATTCGTACCTGGAAATTGAAAATGCTTCCTCGATAGAGATCATTTGATCGTTATTTGAGAAATCTATAGTACGAAAAAAAGAAACTATCCCAGCGGCTTTCTTTATGTTTACATCATCTAATGCCTCAATATCCTTTTTTATTGACTCATAATATTCCTCATAAATCATAGTTACATCTCTAATACTCTGAAGGTTATTTTCCCTTTTTGCTACCTTTGCAGCCATAATAGCAAGCCGTGGATTTCCCTTGGATATCTCAGAGATTCTTTTTAAGTAATGATCGTTCTTTATCTCGAACTCTTCTTCGATTAAATTACTAATCTGCTCTTCATTCAACGGATTAATTTCTAATTCAAATCCTCCACCGTACTGACGAGCAATATTTCGAATCTTCTCTATTGCATAGTCCCTCACAGTAGCTATAATTTTTATTTTTCGACCGAATTCCTGTTTGTGTATCCATTGGAGTACATAATCAAGTTGGTTTAACCTATTAGCATCATCAACAAAGATTAAAAAGGGCTTGGAGTCAGAAAAGTGAATAGCTAAATCCTCAAAAATACTGACCCCTCTGTTAAAAATGCACTTTATTTCGTAATTTGAATGAAGTTGTTTATATTTATGGCAACACTCTAGAGCCATTCTTGATTTCCCTACACCTGATCGTCCAGAAATCACTACTAAATCTGTAGTTTCCAGTGCATTTACTATGGTACTTACTTCTTCTTCTCTAAAGTGGAATTGAGTGTCTAACGGAGTTGCCACTGCACTTTTATTATAGGCTGAAACAAAATCTTCAATTGTAATGACTTGGCCAGTGTCAACTTCAATGCCTAAAAGATCTCTTGCAATACCTGGATACTTTTGATATAAGTCAAAAGAAAGGGGGCCTATTCCAAAAATATTAATATTAACGCCTTTCTCTTGGCATAGCTCTCTTATACCTTTCTCTTCTTTTGTCGAAAGTAAAGACGTATGACAATAAACAACCTCATCGATTAGATCGACAGCAATACCAGTTTTACCTTCATCAAAACACTTCTCTAAATCTTCAATAATTTTCTTATATAATTCTTTTGATTTGTGTGTTGTGTACTCAAAGAAAGCATATTTTCCATTGGGAAGTGTGCATAATGAGTCAGGTGTACCTTTTCTAACTTTATCAGCACCTATGACTGATCCTAACGGATTTAAATTGCTATAACCTTTCCTGTGCAGATAAGCGTCGGCAACCTTCTGAAAAACATCCCCACTTAATTCATGAATTCTATCTTGAATTTGATTTATTTTAGACATTCTAAACCCCCGAGCCATTTATGTTGGACACTTTACTAATTTCGACAGATTCTGGAGGGCATCCTCTTATGTTTAACATTTCGCAACTACTTTTGTACTTATTTCGATAGGGAGGGCGAGACGTAATAACGTTAATATTATGTCAAAAATTCTCTAGGAGGAAAAACATATGAGCACACTCTCATAAATTCTGACCGTTCAAGAAGCAGCAGAGAAATTGGATTTGTAGTATCTCAACTGTTACAAGTTTCATTGAAAGAGGTGCCCTACCCGTAAAAGATACAGGGGTAGGTCGAGAATTCATATCGCTGATCTACAAAAATGGGAGCATGTACAAATAAGCAACCATCTTATTGAAAGGGGCATTCCCACGCCAAGAACTGTATGTGGTGGAAGTAACACTGGGCAATTATGGAACCAAAGCGCGGTGAAACTAATTTCGAGACATTTTGCATTGAGCTTCTAAAACTGCATTACAAAAAACCTTGTTACCTAAGGCGTTCACCCCAATTAACAAGGAGTTCTTCCATTCGCTTCACATCCCACTACGTTCATATAAAACCAATCAATTCTAGTGCCAAGATAGCGGAAAATAAACTCTTTATATCCCACTATGTTCACATAAAGCCCCGTTTTTCGTAACCAAAAATCCTTATTGTATCAAGGTTTTTACAGCGCGATCTTGAGCCGGTTTGCATTGAACCTCCGATGCTACAAAATAGCTTCTGTTCAAAAACAAGCTCGTCCCCTTACCAAGCTGTTATTGACCCGTATCCTCCGATCTAAACCTTGAAATCAACAAAGGCCATCCCTCTCGGGATAGCCCTTGTTGATTTCACTATATATTGTGTCCACTCACAATCTTGGCCTGAACAACAGTGGTAGTATGCCTCAGACTAGCTGTGTGGCAGGCAGTTCAGTCAGTCCCAAGTGCTCACGCAGTGTATTTCCACTATACTCTGTACGATAGATACCGCGGTTCTGCAGCTCAGGGATGACCTTCGTCACAAAATCCTCCAGTCCCGTCGGCAATAGTGGCGGCATCAGATTGAAGCCATCGGCCGCACCTGCCTCCAGCCAGCGCTGCATGGTATCGGCAATCTGGATCGGCGTACCTGCTACAGTAAAGTGTCCTCTTCCTCCCGCTGTTCGGATAATCAGCTCTCGGATCGACAGCTGCTCCTCACGTGCAAGATTGACATAGAGCTGGAAGCGCGCTTTCTGGCCCTGTATCTGCTCAAGCTGAGGTAAGCGCTCATAAGGAAGCGGTCCGTCCAGCGGACAATCCGACAGATCTGTCTGCAGCAACGCTGACAAATTATAGAGCCCGTATTCGGAAGCACTTAGTTCATTCAGCTCGCGTTCCTTCTCCTTCGCCTCTGCCTCGGTATCCCCCACAAAGGTAATCAGCCCCGGCAAAATCTTCAGCTGCTCAGGTCGGCGTCCCCATAGCTTCAGCCTGCCCTTCAAATCCGTATAGAAGTCCATCGCCGACTCCATCGAAGGCTGTGCCGTGAACACAAGCTCCGCCCACCGAGCCGCGAATGAGCGACCAGCCTCAGAGGAGCCTGCCTGTACAAGCACGGGCACCCCTTGAGGAGATCGTGGCAGATTGAGCGGACCAGCCACCGATAGATGCTTGCCCTCATAGTCAGCGGCTTTGATCCGGTTCATATCCGCATATAGACCAGCCTCCTGATCGATCAATAGCGCATCTTCAGCCCAGCCAGTCCACAGCTTGACGGCTGCCTCGACGAATTCATGAGCGCGATCATAGCGAAGCGAGTGATCGAGATGGTTATCCCTGCCAAAATTACGGGCAGTTGCATCACCCGTTGAGGTCACGATATTCCAGGCTGTTCGGCCACCACTAATGTGATCCAGCGAGGCGAATTTGCGAGCGATATGGAAAGGCTCGTTATAGGTAGTCGACGCCGTCGCAGTGAGACCAATCCGCTCCGTTACCGCTGATAGCGCGGCAAGCATGGTGAATGCCTCCAGCTGCGGAATGACGCGGTACTTCGTCATTTTGTTCAATCGGTATTTCTCTGCAATGAAGATGGAATCCATCTTCGCCTGCTCAGCCATCCGGGCCAGTCGCTCATAATAGCGAAAGTCAGTTGCCAGCTGCGGACTAGCATCGGGATGACGCCAGCTTGCCTCATGATGTCCTGTGCTGAGCAAGAACAGATTCAGGTGAAGCTGACGTTTTCCTTGGTCGATTGCCCTCATACTCCCTCTCCTCCTTCGCCAATATGGCTGTACCCAAGCTTGTCACGGGTGCGTTGCTCACGCTGCTGCTTCTCCACAGCCTTCCGCCCCAGCTCCTCTGCTCGCGAGGGATCAATGGCGAACAGCCCGTCCTCATCTCCGATGATCAGATCACCAGGACGTACCGCTACACCCCCCACGCTGATGCAGGTGTTCACCTCTCCCTCCAGCTCCAGCGAGCGGGTGGTCAGAGCACTGATACCACGCGAAAACACTGGAAAACCAAGCTGTCTCAGCGCTGCTGCATCCGAGACGCATCCCGATACGACTGCTCCGGCTACTTGCTTGGCTATGGCTTTGTAGGCCCGGAATTCTCCCCAGCAGGCCCGATCCTCATCACCTGACATGTCGATGACGAGCACATCCCCGGGCTGAGCCATCTCCAGCGCCTCACGTAGCGCTGCAGAATCCAGGTGGGGTAGCCTTACTGTAAGGGCTGAGCCAAGCAAGCGGATCGGATGAAATAAGGGCCGTATCCCGCGAATATAACCGAAGTCGGTCAAATGTCCAATCGTAGAGGGCTGAATGGTGCGATATAGCTCTAGAAGCTCTGGCGCCAATGGCTTGGCATGAGGCTCAATACGCAACATAGGGCACCTCCTCTTCAGCTTGGACAGCACGCAGTGGATTCGGCATTTCACCTTTGCCATATGGCATGCTGCCTGGTACCTTGGACGTCTGTGCGAGCAATGGTCGGACGATCTGCTTCCATGGCCACTTCTCAGTGGTGAACAGACAACTGGAGATAACCCCCTCCTGTTGTTCAGGCAGTGCCGCTCGCTCCATCGCCGTCTGTAGAGCCTGCTTAAGTTCTGACCACATTCGCTCCTCAGAGAGGCTGTAGGCGTTGGCTAAGCTATCCATGATGGAGAACAAATTCACCTGAATGCCAAGCATCTGGAAGAACGCAATAAGCTGCTGTGGCGAATCATGATAAAGAGAATTAGGCACGCCTTGACGCAGCACATATTCGGGATCAGCCAGACCTGCTTCCTGCAGCCATGGCACATGGACGCGCAGCGCATCATGATCACGCAGCAGGAGTCCCGATACCTTTCCTTCATGGAGGACGAGGACTGCATTTTGCCCGTGCGCCTCTGGTACGAGCCCGAAGCGCAGAAGGCGCAATGACAGCTCGCCGAACGTCTCGGCGACTTCACGGAATAGCTCCAGTGCAGACTCCGCTGTATTTGGAAGATCTCGTTCCTGCAGCCATTCGGCGAATAGCAATGCCTGACTGCTCTCCGCAGCCAGAGCCGACATCGGGACAAGCCGCTTCTTGTCGTCGCTCATTAATTCCTCTGGATAAGTGCGAACCAGTGCCGAGAGATGGCGTGGGTTGTCCGCGAACAAGTCATCGTCCTCAGGTCTCAATGCCCACCAGCGCCCTTCCTCGCATAAATACAGCTGTGCGCTCAGGACCGGATCAAGCTCTCGGGCTTGTCGCAGCAAGCTCTCGGCACGAACGCCATTCATCATCTTGATCGCAGATAGATAACGCAGGCCACCCAGTGAGCGAATGCCCAGCGGCAGCTTCACATGCCGTGGTGTTGCTTCTAGGCTCATTAATGAGCGTACAGATGAAGTAGCATAATAGGTGCCTGCCTCTATATCCAGCGGGATACAAGCGCCGTTCTCCAGCTCTGGGCGCAGACGACTCGGCAGCATATGCTCCATCTGCCATGGATGCACAGGCAAGGCAACGTGCGTATCCTTCAGCCCACGGCGGGTTAACTCCTCCGCCAGCTTCTGCTGTTCTCCTTCAGAGAGCAACAGTTCATGCGGCAGCACGCTCGCAACATCCGCTCCACTCAGCAGGCGATCCCGTTGCACGGCGATCCAGCGCAGCTTGATCGGCTCTGCCGCCTCCGCCGTAAAGCTCCCGCATTCCTCCTGACCCCAGCCGAGCTTCGCCTTTGCTACCGGATGGAATGGACGGTCCCGCCTTGCGGCATAACGCTCCAGCGAGAGCAGAGCATGCTCCGGCGGTAGTGACAGCTGGTCCGAATAGGGCTCACGACGCTCCAGCGACCACGAGATCTGTCTCATCGTCTGCTGCAGCATGTCAATGAACACGTCGGTACCTTCAGGCTGTATTCCGGCTGCTTCCCCGTGACTGTCAGCAACCAAGCGCATAAGCTCTGACGGAGATAGAAGTCGGGCTCTTCCCTTAGTATTACTTCCTACTACCACGGCTCCCGGGATGCAACGCCAGCGCTGCACCACGGAGGGACGAAGGGCGAACAAGACCATCGTTCTGTCCTTGGACGAACGCCAAAGGCCTAGCATCGTTTCGGATGCTTCTGAATCTATGCCCTGTTCTGGCTCAAATCCTACAGTAGATCCTAGAGCAGGTCCTACAGCAGCTTCTGCTGAACTATTTCTCTCCCCATTTATTGTGCTTTCCGTTGCACCTGTTATGACATTCTTTTTGGCACTAGTGACGCTTGGTTTGGCACCAGTTATAGCACTTATTTCATCTCCTGCTCTGGCACCTTGTGTAGCAGCTTCTATAGCACCCACTCTGGCACCTGCTCGCTGAGCAGTGAGCGCTGCTTGGCTTCGATATAGCTCCCAGACGGAATCGAACCCTTCATCCGCTTCAG
This sequence comes from Paenibacillus massiliensis 2301065 = DSM 16942, assembly GCF_000377505.1. GTDB lineage: Bacteria > Bacillota > Bacilli > Paenibacillales > Paenibacillaceae > Paenibacillus > Paenibacillus massiliensis. The sequence continues at coordinate 109,988 of NZ_KB898190.1, forward strand.
CGAGCGCATCACAGGCTGCTGGTGTGAGCATGATTAGCCCATTTAACAATTCTTCAGCCAGCAACGTGTTCAGCAGATCCTCCATGACACGTCGTAGTGCTTCCTCTTCAACCAACTTATTCGGCATGAACGCCCACTCCTTTCACAGCACGAAATGCATGAAGTGGATTAGGCACCCACCTCGGATCGACCTGCGTATCAGGCCACAGACGGCGGCGGGCCAACTGCTCAATGCGAATGCTATCCGAGAATAGATCATATAGCTCGTACTGAGCTGCGAACTCAGGGTGGCTCTGCTGATATTGATGGATAATTCCGGCTACACGCTCCCAGAAGGACTCCTCTGCGATGCCATGACGCTCATGCAAGAAGAGGGCAAGGTCACCCAGACAGACGAAAAAGAATGCGCTGTGCAGAAAATCCCGAACAGCATCCGGGTCATCCGTCTGCATATAGGAATGGCGATTCTGAGCCAAATGAGCCGCAGGCTCGGGATGCAGCTCTGGACAGAGCTGTGGCTGTGGCAGCAAGCGCCGGGAATACCGAACGCCATCATGAAAATCGCGTAGCGCGATGCGCACGGGTCGTCCGTCTCGATGCAGCAGGAGAATATTTTGCGCGTGTGACTCCAGCGCCACTCCATGCGCATACAGTAGATGAATAAGCGGTGTAACCGATGCCTCAAGTAGCTCGCCAAGCCATTGATCTGCCCCATATCGGGCTATCCACTCCCCTACAAGGTCTGCCTGCTCTCCTTCCGGGTGTGACAACGCGGCAAAAGGAAGCACCTGCTCGCCATCCCGCACAACAGCTCCCACACCGCGCCTCATAATGGCGCCCAGCGCACCGTAAGCCCGCTCACGCACCGAGGGCGACAGCTCCTGCGTATCAAAGGCTATACCGGCATACTCATCCAATAGCGCGAACTCCGGCTTGTTCGGTGTACGGTCCATCGCCACCAGATCATGCAGCCAATCCGACACCAAGGCAGCATTCAGCACCGTGTGTCGTGCCAGCATGCGGCGAGTCGACGTGTTTACAATACCAAGTGCCAGCTTCAATGTTGCTTTGCTGCGATCGCTTGCATTTTCCAGACTGCGAATGGACTGTTGCGCCCGATAGTCATCCTCTACATAACCTAATGGCAGTACGATACCTTCCGCTATTTCACGGTGCAGTGCAGGCACCACTACATGCTCCCATTGCCAAGGATGCACGGGCAGGAACAGGTAATCTATTGGATCATAGCCGCTATGGAGAATCACGGCGCGAAAATCCGCCAGAACCCTCTCCCCAAGCTCCTCCTGCAACCACTCCTCCTCCTTCATGCCCCGACGCAGTGACAGCTGCGCATAGGAACGTGAGACAGCTACCCATACCGGCTTCAGTAGCTCACCGAACTCCGGTCCGTAATGACGGTTGTCACTGGCATCAAATCCAACACGGGATTTGAAGCAAGGATGGTACGGATGACCATCGAGCTCTCCCTCCGCATGATCACGCTGTCGCTGTGCCCCCTCTTCTACACGCCAGGCGCGGGATTCTGCGTCATGTAGCAACGTGCGTGACAGCTCCTCCTGCAAACGAAGCAGCAACTCCCCCTGCTGATATTGACCCAGTACTTCATCCACAAAAAGCGCAAGTCGTGCAGGAGATGACTCTCCGTCTGGCCCGATCCGTTCCAGCGATTCACGATCAAGACGAATCCGCTCAAAGCTGAGCTTACGGCGGCAGACACAACGGTAATGAACGACCTCTCCAGACGCTGAACGTCCAGCCAGCTCCACCATTCGGCTCTCGCCTGCCTGTGGCAGGCCTTCCTTAGGCAAAGCAATTTCCTCGTACAGCACAGCTTCAAGCAATTGTCCCAGCACGCGTCGCTCTGCCGCCTCGTAGTGCTGAGAGCGAATCGCTAGGCTGCGCGGGTCGATTTCCTTCCAAAGTTTCATGTGTTTGCTCACCTCTTTTAATTTCATTTATACGTTGTTTTACGAATTAATCAAATGATCACTCACACCTTGGACTATACTCACACCTTACTATCACTTATACCTCACTATCACTTATATCTTGGATCAGGTCGATGTATTGACCACCACTGGATTGCCAGCGGTGAGACACACCCGGGAGGACGTCCAGCAAGATAACGCCTCTCCGTCGATAGTGCTGTCTATAGCTCCCGTTTTTCCGATTGGATCATGCTTGTATCCGATGCAGCTTCACCCGACAGGGAATCTGTATTCGTGACCCCCTCCCGCCGCTCTGCTGTCCACATCCAAACGAAGTTGGCCGCGAGCAGCACCGCCGAGCCTACAAATATATAACGCAAGCCAAAAGCCGCAGCCATCCAGCCCAATCCGATCGAGCCGAGCAGACCTCCTGCCATTTGCGCGCAGTTGAGATAGCTGAAGGAACGGCTCTCCATCCCAGACGGAGCATAACGTCTTACAAGCACATTCAGTGATGGGCCAAGTCCACCAAGACAGGCGCCACTGAAAAAACGAAGAGCAATCAGCTGCCACAGCTGCTGTGCGAAGGCCTGAGGAACCATGAGCACAACGGCGCCGAACAGCGCTCCATTCAGCACTCGCCGCTGTCCATAATGATCGCCGAGTCTGCCCAGTTGTGGTGCCGATAGCATATTGGCTACACCCATTGCGGCTGCAGTAAATCCTGCGAGCAGTGCGATATTATCGCTGCCAGGCGCCAGCATTTGTACATACAATGGAATGAATGGCAAGGTACCTACCATAGCCGCCCGCTGCAAGAAGGCCGAGACTAGCAATGTGGGCATGGCGCGACGGGACATGATTTCCTTAAAATCCCCTCGCAATCCCGTCGTCTGCATCTGGCTCGTTGTCTCCTCCCGCTGCTCATGTACACCGAACAGAACAACCAGCGAAGCAGCGAATATCCCTATCCCGATGTATAGAAATACAGGTGCGAAGCCGAATTGATCCGCCAGTGCTCCTCCCAATAGCGGACCACATATCGTGCCGCCAACCGAACTGGAGTGCAGGACGCCAAGCGCATAGCCGCTTCTTTCCTTGGGAGCATTCTTCGCGATCAGCGCTACTGCAGCTGGACTGAAGCCAGAGAGCATACCATTTACCAAACGCAACAGGAAGAGCTCCAGCGGACCGTTCACCACGCTCATCAGCGTGATCGTCAGCGCCGTGCCAAAGCCGGAGCGCAGCAGCATCGGCTTGCGTCCATAGCGGTCAGCCAGTCTTCCCCAGAAGGGACCAAGGACAAAGGCACTGAGCAGATTCGCACCGTAGATCGCTCCCGACCAGAGCATCACTTCTGATTGTCCATGCACGCCCAACTCCTGCAGATACAGGGGCAGAAACGGTGTCACACAACTGACGGAGGCCATAGCTAGGAACTGGCCGATGCACAGGATGTATAGACTACGCTTCCAAGCTTCCATCTTGGCCCGTCTTCCTTTCATTGCATTCATTGTTGGTGTGGAACATGCTGTGATGTCTGAAGCCTATCCATTCAGTTCTCACAGTCTCGTTGCTCACGGTAAGATGATCATACTCCACATTGTCTTCCATGCTGTTTTCCACCTTGATCTTCTATGCTGCCCTTCATGGTACTCTTCACGTTGCTTTTTATGTTACCTTTCATGCACCATTCTCTGTTAATGCTATTACATTCTTCGTTGCTCCTATTACACTCTTCGTTGCTTCTATTACACTCTTCGTTGCCCCATCACATTCTCCGTTGCTCACCTAAAATGCTGTTACCGCGCGAACCCCTTTCGGGTGAAAGACAGCTCTCTCGTATTGGATTCGGAATTCCCAAGTACGAAGGCGTATCTCCCTTATCCGCCAGGCAACTGGAAAAGTTGGCCTTCGCCGGCAACGTATCCGTATTCAGTAGCTCTTCCACATACGGACGCAGTCGCACACTCGCACGCTCCCGCTCCTCTAGCAGCAGACTACGCACGACAGCCCAGCCTTCACCCTCTGGCCGCCCCTGCCATAGAGCGAGAGCATGAATCAGCGAACCGAGGTGGTTCACAAAAAAGTAGTATTTGGTGCGATGCCAAGCCTCTGCCGGGGCGTATAACAGTGGGCTATCCTCCGCTATAGAGCCACCGATCCATTCTAGCTTGCGGGCGAGCTCATGATCTACACTCATCCCTTCCAGATCGCGGATGTAAAAGCAGCTAGGCCAGCCGTCCTTCAGCGACAACAGCGAATTCTGTGCATGCGCCTCAAAGCTGATGCCGAAGCGATCCCAGACACGCAGCAACGGCAGCATAGACAACCGCAGATAGCATTCCAGCCATGCCTTCATATCGGGTATGGGCAGATTCCCCCCATTTTGCGCACGATCTGATATGGCCTGGGCTAGCTTGGGTGTATGCTCACCCGGCCAGCTCTCCAGCACCGAAGCCAGCACGAACGTGGACGCTCGATCCACCTCCATCGGTCGGATGAGTACGGTGAAGGCCGGATCAGGCTGATCCTGACCCTGCGCTACAAGGCCGATGAACCCCGTCTCTGGAAGTAAGCCAGGTAGCTCCTGGACCAGTTCATGCCCCAAAAACGCAGTCAAGGATGCCGCATCCATGGTACGAGCCGTCTGCTCTGGCGTATTGACACGAATCAAATTCGTAATGCGCACCTCCAGTGGCAGCTTCCAGCCATTCCGACTGGAAGGCTCCCAGACGGTTCGTACGGATGAGGTAGGGTATACCCTCGGGCCTAATGGCCCCAGTGGAATAAGCTCTTCACGCTGTATCAATTCCCGCACCCAAGGGCGCTCCAGCATGCGATGGGCCTGCCACGGGTGCATGGGCAAGGGTTTGTACAGCGTGTCTGCCTCGCTACTCAGACGCTCCGACAATGCCTGCCGGAACTGCGCATATACCTCCGCTGGAAAGGCGCGGCTTTCTTCCCCCTGCAGCCACTGCTCCTGCAGTCTGGAAGCATGAACCGCGAAATAATATAAGACAAAGTCCGCACCGCGCTCCGGGCTGTAGCGATCCTGCTCGGATTCGCTCATGCCTTCGGCACTTTTGGGATATGGATGGAATGGGTGGCCTGCAAATACACTTTGCTCTGAGGCAATGTAATCCAGCCTGTTCAGGTTCTTGTCATCCGCCCCGGCATCCACCCACTGCTCCAAATGCCCCCGTAGTTGAGAGACGCTACGGTGTATGCGCTCCAACACCGCTGTCGTGTTCAGACGAGCCTCCGAGTCAAAGCGGAGTGCCAGCTCCGTGACCAGCGTCTCGGCCAACTCTTCGAAGCTGATCTGCCCAGTATAGCCGCCACGTTCCAATAACCAGCCTTCCTCGAACAAATGCTGTCCGGTCAGTGAGGCATAACGGATCGTGACGCGCAATTTTGCGCTATTCGCCAGCAGCAAGCTTAGTGATACGGCTGAGCCCTGCTGTGCCGCAGCTTCAAGCTCGGCGACTGACTCTATCGCGTCTTTGTTTTCCCGCAGGAAAGCATTAAGCAGCGAACGAGCGGTCATACTCTCGGCCATCCCCTGTGCCGTCGTCACTGTCATCCGTTCTGTCAGCATGACAGATCCTTGCGGGCTGCCCGCACCGATTCGCAGAACCGATCAGCGATATCGTCCAGTTGCTCCTCCGTCACGATGAGCGGTGGCAGAAAACGCATGACTGCGGAATGCCGACCTCCGACCTCCAAGATAAGTCCACGTCTCAGGCATTCCTGCTGGATTTGCGCTGCTAACCGCGGAGCTGCAGGTATATGGCCCAGATGATCCGGCTTACCATGCTCATCGACGATCTCTACCCCGATCATCAAGCCTAGCCCGCGTACATCCCCGATGCAAGGCTCCTGCTCCGCCAACTGGCGTAGTCTTCCTTGCAGGCGCTCACCCAGTTGACGAGCCCGCTCAGGCAGCTCTTGCTCTTTGATATAGCGAAGTGCTGCGAGTCCGGCTGCCATGGCTAGCTGATTGCCACGGAAAGTACCAATATGCGCACCTGGCCGCCACACATCGTAGCGTTCATGATAGACGACAACGGAGAGTGGCAGACTGCCTCCAATCGCTTTTGACAGCACGATGGCATCTGGCTCAATCCCGGCATGCTCAAAGGCAAATAGCTTTCCGGTACGTCCAAATCCCGTCTGAACCTCATCCACAATGAGGGGAATTTGTTGCTCTTGGGTAATACGCCGCAGCCCCTTCAGCCATTCAGCTGGAGCTGGTATCGAGCCTCCCTCACCCTGAACAGGCTCAACAATCATCGCCGCTGGCTTCACGATCCCGCTCTCTGGATCACGCAGCACATTCTCGATATAACGGAGACCCAGTCGCTGTGTCTCATCGCCTCCAACACCAAAAGGACAACGATAAGCATACGGATAAGGCAGGAAATGAACATCGGGCATCTGGCCTGATATTTGCTCCTTCTGCCCCAGCGTACCGCTGATGCTCATCGTCGCATGGGTCGAGCCATGATAGCCTCCATGGAACGCCAGCACGCTTCGTCTGCCAGTCGCCGTCTTCATCAGCTTGATCGAGGCCTCAACGGCATCGCCGCCGGTTGGGCCACAGAACTGAATACGGGCATGACGGGCAAAGGACGGAGGCAAGCTCGCGAATAACTCGTCAATAAAGCTCTCCTTAAGCGGAGTTGTAAGATCAAGCGTGTGCAGAGGAATTTTCTGATCGAACACATTCCTCATCGCCTCAATCACCACCGGATGATTATGCCCAAGCGCCAAGGTTCCTGCGCCGGCTAAGCAGTCGTAATAGACCTTACCGTCCATATCCTTGATATGGACTCCCTCCGCTTCGGCAATCACGATCGGAAGGCGTCTAGGATAGGAGCGGGCCGAAGATTCACGCTCCTGCTGGCTTTGTAGATAACGGCTGTTGGCAGATGCTTCTGTTGCCGCTGTAGCTGGATGCATACGGGTTCACTCCTTGGATACGATTTATGCCCTACCGCTAATGATAATCATTATCAGTAAGTTGCCTAAATCATACCATTTATGGAGTAGAACTGAATATTATCCAGCAGGATTATATTCATACTCTTATCGTGTTAATTTGGGGTTAGTCTTGCGTTCTACTGTGGCTTTTTAGCTTCTCTGCCAGCAGAAAGACGAAATCTCCTCCTGTCTGCTCGATACAGAGCGTTTTCTTAATATTCTGAATATGCTTTTTAACGGTATTAACGCTAATATATAATTCCTCCGCAATTCTACGAATACTGTAGTGGCGGCACAGCAGCTCAGCAATCTCAAGCTGCCTCCCGCTCAGCACCACAGACTCCGCCGGCCCTGTCGACTGTGGGTTACGTGTAGTCGCAGCTACGGGGAGGGCCTCCTGATCAACCGCCTCATACTCCATTTTGACCTGAATACAATCGCGGATGTTCATCTGGATCACCCAATTCATAATGATGCTGTGCAGCTCAGCCAGCTCCTCGCGCTCCCGTTCATTACCCGCGCTGGAGGCGACCGTTAGACTCAGTTTAGTAACAGGCATAGGTCCCTCACCATCCGAATTGGAATATTTACTTTTTAATTACAAATTATGAATACGAAAATTAGAAGTAATGGGCGGCAGCAATGTCTCTTCAATCTCATCAATGACCCTGTTCATCGCCAGTGGCCCGTAATAACCAGTCCATAATGCAGTGTGAAAATGACGCACTCGTCCACTCCGAACAGCACTCATACTACTCCACAAAGGATGCTGCTCATATAGCTGAGTCTGCTCCTGATTCAAATTATCTGTCAGCACAAATAACCGATCCGCCTGCAACTCTGACAACGTCTCTAACGGAATTAAGGAGCTAGTGCCGGCCTGCTTCACTGCGAGCGCTGGCGGAGCAAGGCCAAGATCCTCATACAACAGGCGCGCAGTTCGATGCCGCTCCGTATGTAGTCGTATGCTGCCATCACGTGGTCGAATCAATGCCACCGTCTGTTCATGACCAGCTTCTATTCTGCGACGCAGTCGATCCAGCTTGGTATTGAAGCCATCTAGGATCTCAAGAGCCTGATGCTGTCGACCTACCAACTCGCCAAATCTAAGCAGGGTGACACGCCAATCCTCATTGCGATCAAACATTACTGTCGGCGCTATGCCGAGCAGCTCCCCATAACAGTGCTCCTGAAATGACGTACAGACAATAAGATCAGGTTGTAGCTCGCCCAAGGCTTGCAGATCAGGCTGCTCCTTCGTTCCGAGGTGGTACATGCTTCCCATGAACTGCTTCAGAGGTAAAGGAAGTCCATCCGTTACAATACTGCAAGCCACACTACCTACCGGACAGACACCAAGGGATAGCAGTTGATCTGAATATTGATAATCAAGCACTACGATTCGCTCGGGCTTGCGTTCAAGCTCCAATATTCCTCTCATATGAGGCATGCGAATCCTGTCGTCCACGTAGGCCAGTCCTCCGGTACACATCAGGGTTAGTGACAATAGGGCACGGAAGGATTGCGTGGCGCTCACCCTTTGATGATAACTATCGAATTTGGCAGGGACAATGACCGTTTGCGACGATGAACTTGGAGAAATACGACAATTATCGCAATTTACTCCTGTCATAAATGGATTGGCTGTATGTGTCTGTCTATAGCCTCTTGGAGACTGTCCGATCTTTTTCTTGAACAACCGACTGAAATAGTAGCTATCTGGATACCCGACCTCTTCTGCAATTTGTGCAACGGGCTGCCCGCTTTGCTCCAACAGTCGCTTTGCACGCTCCATACGAATGCCAATTAAATGCTCCATCGGCCCATGTCCGAAGCGAGTCTTGAAGCCTCTTTGCAATTGACGCGGGCTTGTTAGTAATCGCTCAGCCAAAGAGGACAGCGTAATAGGCTCGTTGTAGCAAGCCTCCATATGCCAGAGAGCGGAAGCGATCATATCTTGCTCCTCTGTCTTATCAGCGGCTCCTTCCAGCCGCTCCAGCTCTGTTAGCAGCAGCTGCACGAAGGCATAGAAGCGTTGCTTCGCCTCCAGACGCGCCAGCGGGTCCTCCTGATGCCATAATCTGTCCATATCGGACGCCATGCTTCTATACATGGCAGTGGACCCGGGAGGACCGCCATAACAAGAACCAAAACGATCCACAGCCAGCTCTGGCTCAAGCAGCCCGCTCGGTAATTGCTGTGGAAGAGAGGCTTTGTACAACACCAGGACGTATTCCAGCCCGTTCGACACCTGACTGATATGAAGGCGTGTTCCTTTCCCGACATGAACGACAGGTGAGCCCTCAGAGCTGCAAATTACATCGCCAGCCTCAATTCGAGCCATCCCTGCCCCTGATATGAGGAATAGCTCTGCAGGTGCAACATAATCCAGCTCTTCTCCCAGCTGCAGCTGGCTATGTCGAATATCGACAATATCAATGGAAGCGCAAGTCCATAACAGCATTTGATCGCGTGTCACCATTCGTGCTCCAACCCCCGTTTCCAGAATTTATGTTAGTTCTATTATAGTTTCACTGAGAATCATTATCAAATATCGTTTCAGAAGTATCGAATTCAACAGAATTTAATCTAGAAGCATTGAATTCATTCGAGCCTAGATCTGCGTTCCTACCAGCAAGACTCTTCAAATATAACTAAGCTATAACGATAGCAAAAGCATGATAACAGTAACAATATATATTCAGCAAAATAAATAGACCTCATAGATCCGTTATCACGTCTCTGAGGTCTATCGCAGTAGCGCAAGTATTTTAAAAGATAATTATAAAGAAGATGATTATATACGTCGTCTCTTTAACCGTCACAAAGGTGACATATAACGACCATACGTAACGTCCAGCTCCGCAAATTGGTTCTGCTCCCGTGACAGGAACGTGACGGACTCACCTTCTGCTCCCATCCATTGCACACCTAGCATGAATCCTTGCGGTGTGCGAGCAGCCCACAGGAATGAGAACATCTCTGGCAGGACCTCCCCACCATCGTCCACTCGCCAAGCTGAATAGCCCTCAAGCTGCGCAGGATAATCCTGCACGATCAGTCCATCCTTGCTGTCAAGCACAAGGCTGGCCAGCAGTTCTTGGCCTTTCGGCTCGAATTGGACCAGGTATAGCTTACCCTGTGAGTCAATCTGCTCTAAGGGCCAGATATGTTGAATCTGACGCTTCCGGGTATTCTCCAGACGGCTGACGAGCGCAGCGGATGTCTGCTCTTCACGTATAGAGGTCATGTCCAGTTGAGCAGCTTCAGGCATGTCTTGCTCCATTGTCAGAAAATAGGTCTCATTGGGCTCTGCCTTCCCCTCGACAACCTCATAGAGACTGCCAGGCAGGTGATCAAAATTCTGGGCCGTCTGGCGGCCATTATCCGCCTCATTCCGCTCCTGTACACTCATATATCGAACAGCGAGGCGCTGGCCATGGTAGCCTACGGCGAGATTGTATCTCTGACTCGGTACCTTGCCCTCGTTTGGCGAATCAACTAACAATCTGCTGCCTGACGGATCTGCGAAGCCTAAGGAGCCCTCGGTCAATAGTAGGGAAGGATTGAGAACTGCAAGAGGTTCCGCAGACGACACCGATGATGAAGATGATATTGATGACGATGATGTCGATGACACCGCTGATGAGGAGCCTGGACTCGAATGGCTTGCCGTTGGAGTTGTGGATGCTGAAGCACCTTCGCTGTCTAGCATGTGCTCACTGCTCGTACCCAAGCCGCTGTCCGTCTTAGTTACACCTTGGGTGTTCACCCCCTCTTGCGTCTGTGCCGGGACTGGCTGTTCCCGATCTGCAGCTGAATTCTGCATCCCCGTACAAGCCGCCAGCAGCAGGCTCATCGTAATCCAGACCGGCACAAGTCTCCCAATGCTCCCTCTCATCCCTATCGCCCCTGTTCGCTGTAAAGTCAGCATTTTGCATACATTCAGGCCCAAAATACAGCTCAAGCATCCAGTTGAAGATACCTGGATACGATGTATACACAATGCTCGAAGTGCCTTATCTCCCTCACTTTACATCAGGTTATGAATAGCGGCAATAGATCGTAAATGGTTGATGTTGGTGTCTAAGCAGCGCGCTTATTTTTATTGTAGATATCGAATGCTACAGCCAGTAGAAGTACCAGACCTTTAATACCTTGCTGCCAATCAATACCGAGGCCGATGAGCGACATACCATTGTTCAGCACGCCCATAACCAAGCCCCCGATGATTGCACCATAGACCGTTCCGATCCCCCCGGAAGCCGAAGCCCCCCCAATGAAGCAGGCTGCAATAGCATCCAGCTCAAAGTTCGTTCCTGCCCGTGGCGTAGCAGCATTCAGACGCGCGGCAAAAATCAGGCCGGAGATCGCAGCCATCACACCCATATTGACGAACACCCAGAACGTGACCTTTTTCGTCTTGACCCCGGACAGCTCAGCCGCTTTCTCATTTCCTCCCAGTGCATACACATGTCGTCCGATGACCGTACGATTCATGATAAAGGAATAGGCAATAATAAGCGCGAATAACAGAACCAGAATATTCGGAATGCCCGCATAGCTCGCCAGCATGAAGGTGAACACATTCGTTATGATCGTTACCGCAGCCAGCTTCAGGAGGAATAGACTATTAGCCCCCGCCTCAAATCCATATTTTAATTGCGCACGACGAGCACGCATTTCACTCAGAATGTACCAGACACTCAGTGCAACACCCACTACCACCGATATGATACTAACCCCCGAAAAAGCAACGTCCGGCAGGAAACCTGAGCTCAGCTTCTGGAATCCACCAGGGAAAGGGGAGATGGACTGCCCATCCAGCACAATCATGGTTAGACCACGGAAGAGCAGCATACCAGCCAGCGTCACGATAAAGGCCGGAATCCGTACATACGCCACCCAGAAGCCTTGCCAGGCACCGATTAGGCCACCAACCAATATGGCAGCAATAACAGCTATCCATGTCGGCAGCTGCCAGTCTACCATCATGATCGCAGCTACCGCACCCACAAATGCAGCAACCGAACCGACCGACAAATCAATGTGCCCTGTTATAATGACCAGCACCATGCCAATGGCAAGCACCAGAATATAGCTATTTTGCAAAATCAGATTCGTAATATTGATCGGCTTGAGCAATAGCCCGCCCGTTAACACCTGGAACAGCAGCATGATGACCACCAATGCAAATATCATACCGTATTGCCGTACATTTCCCTTGAACAATCTAGCCAACATGGTCATGCTTCCCGCCTCCTGACTTAGTCATATATCTCATAAGCACTTCCTGCGATGCTTCCTCACGGCTCACTTCTCCGGTCATTCGTCCTGCGTTCATAACATAGATGCGATCGCATAGCCCGAGAATCTCGGGTAGCTCGGAGGAAATGACCAGCACAGCCTTTCCTTCAGCAGCCAGTCGATGAATGATGGTATAGATCTCATACTTGGCACCTACATCAATACCGCGCGTCGGCTCATCCAGCATGAGAATGTCAGGCTCCGCAAATATCCATTTTCCCAGCACCACCTTCTGCTGATTGCCACCGCTTAGATTGCCGGTCTTCTGCAAAATGCTTGGTGCCTTGATATTCATGCTGCGCTTCATCTCCTCAGCCACCAGCACTTCCTCATGCTCGTTCACCACGGTGTTCTGACTAAGCTTGGGCAAGCCAGTCAGCGAGATGTTGCGCTTGATGTCATCCATCAGAATCAGACCGTAGGCTTTGCGATCCTCGGTAACATAAGCGAACCCATTCTCAATAGCCTCCGTCACGGTCCGGTTGCGAATGATGCGGCCCTCCTTGATGAGCTGCCCGGAGATTCCACGCCCGTAGGATCTGCCGAAGATGCTCATGGCCAGCTCCGTCCGACCTGCTCCCATCAGTCCGGCGATCCCGACAATCTCCCCGCGCCGTAGCTGCAGATTGACCCCCTCCAGCACTTTGCGATCGGCATGATGCTCATGGTAGACTGTCCAGTCCTTCACCTCCAGAATGACCTCACCAATCTCGGCGTGTCGCTCTGGATAGCGGCTGGTCAGATCTCTACCGACCATACCGCTAATGATCCGGTCCTCTGTGACCTCGTCCTTCTTCATGTCCAGTGTCTCAATGGTGTGCCCGTCACGCAGGATGGTCACGGAGTCTGCCACTTTGGATATCTCATTCAGCTTATGGGAGATGATGATGCAGGAAATGCCCTGTCGCTTCAGCTCCAGCATCAATTGCAGCAGATTCTCGCTATCGTTCTCATTCAGGGCTGCCGTCGGCTCATCCAGAATGAGCAGCTTGACCTTTTTGGATAAGGCCTTGGCAATCTCGACGAGCTGCTGCTTCCCTACACCGATACTGGATACCAGCGTGTCTGGCCGTTCATGCAGTCCGACCTTGGCCAGAAGCTGCTGCGTGCCCGCATAAGTGGCGTTCCAGTCGATCACTCCTTTACTGGCACGTTCATTGCCCAAATAAATATTTTCCGCAATCGACAGCTCCGGAATTAATGCGAGCTCTTGATGGATAATAACGATCCCCAGCTCCTCGCTTTGCCGGATATCCTTGAACTCGCAAGTCTGTCCTTGAAAACGAATCTCCCCTTCATAAGAGCCGTGGGGATACACTCCGCTAAGCACCTTCATCAAGGTCGATTTTCCTGCTCCATTCTCCCCACACAAAGCATGAATCTCTCCCTCGCGAATCCGTAGATTCACGTCCTCCAGCGCCTTGACGCCCGGGAAAGCTTTGGTGATGCCAATCATCTCCAGAATGATTCCAGCCATGGACCTGCTCCTTTCCAGCTCGTGTCTTCTGCTTGTTACTTGAGACCAATCTCCTCGCGAGTGTAATATCCGCTGCCTACAATATCCTTCTCCACATTGCTCTGATCGACAGAAATAGGGTCCAGCAGATAAGCCGGGACTACCTCTATTCCGTTGTTATAAGACTCTGTATCGTTTACTTCCGCCTGTTGACCTTGTAAGATGCTGTTAGCCATCTCTACCGTCTTCTCCGCCAATTTACGTGTATCCTTGAATACCGTTTGCGTCTGCTCCCCGGCTACAATGGATTTGATCGAGGAGAGCTCGGCATCCTGCCCAGTGATGATCGGCAAGGGCTTGGCACTGCTACCGTAGCCGACACCCTTCAATGAGGATATAATTCCGATACTAATTCCATCATACGGTGACAGCACAGCGTCCACCCGTTCTGTCGAGTAGTAGGCGCTCAGCAGATTATCCATCCGGGATTGAGCCAGCGCACCATCCCAACGCAGCGTGGCAATCTGGGCCATCGTGGTCTGTTGACTACGAACGACGAGCTTGCCCTCATCAATGTAGGGCTGCAGTACAGACATGGCCCCGTCAAAGAAGAAATAGGCGTTGTTATCGTCCGGAGACCCGCCAAACAACTCAATGTTGAACGGTCCTTTACCCTCCTTAAGTCCCAGGCGCTGCTCGATATACGAGGCCTGTTGCACGCCTACCTTAAAATTGTCAAACGTTGCGTAGTAAGTCAGATAAGGTGTATTGCGAATCAGACGATCATAGGAAATCACCTGAATTCCCTGATCATGTGCCTTCTGAATTACATCTGTCAGTGTGTTGCCGTCCACCGAAGCGATGACCATGACATCAACGCCCTTGGTAATCATGTTCTCGATCTGCGAAATTTGATTCTCAACGACATCCTCAGCGTATTGCAGGTCCGTCTTATAACCTTGCTCCTGAAAGAGACGGACCATATTCTCTCCATCAGCTACCCAGCGTGCAGAAGATTTGGTCGGCATAGATATGCCCACGTAGCCCTTCTCTCTGCTGCCCGGCCCGCTCTCTGCCAGATTGCAGGCGGATAGCAGCAGGGTCATGGCCAGCAGCCACAGCATTACAGCTCCTTTGTTCATCGCGAAGTCCCCTTTCCTATTGAATCGCCAACCCATTCGTTCCGAATTGTGCTTGCCGCTACTTGATGTCGGATGTTCAGTGGCACAATGGATAACGCTTTCAAAATGTAATATCGGTACGTCACCTGCATGGATATGGTATCACTTGGGAATAAGCAGGGTCTTTATGATGAATGAACCTTTTTTATAAAATTTTAACTTTTGTCTCCTTGGACTCGGCTTATCATCAAAATTAGTGCGCCGCTGCGTCTAACGCACAACACAAAAAGACCTCACCTGTTCCAGGGAACGGATGAAGTCATTTTGTTTCCACTATACCTTGATTAGATCGGATCATATGAGAGTATAGAGCCGCTGCAAGCAGGGAGCCCTGTCGACCGCTATTAAGCTTGCCGTTCTTTCGAACGAAATAGAAAAGTGGATGAGCAGCAAGCTTAATGGCTGCCAATGTCGTTTCTCTAGGGGTTCCCCGCTTTGCGCTAGGTAGCCGTACCCCCACCTCTGCGGTACTGGGCCGGAGAGACGCCCATAATCTTCTTGAATGCCGTGCTGAAATAATGCTGGCTGTCATATCCAGTCTGCTCTGCGATCGCATGAATGGGCAGCAGGGTGGAATCCAGCAGCTGCACGGCCTTGCGAATTCGGGTACGCGTGACAAGTGTGACGAAGTTATCGTTCAGCTCCTTCTTGAGCACACGACTGAGATACACGGGCGACACCTGCAGGCTGGCTGCCAGCGAATCCAGCGTAAGCTCGCGCTGGGCATAGCGCTCCCGGATGAGCTGACGTGCACGGCGGACCAAGGGAGACACCTGGGCCTCATACTGCAATTGCTCGCGGCAGTTCCGATACGCTGCTCGAAGTCCCTCCAGTCCATCTTCATTCTTCTCCAGGCAGCAATGTACAGCGATATTCAGGAAGCTGCCAATCTTCTGTTCAATCTCCGCTTCCAGACCTTCAGGCGCAAGCTGCCACAGACACATACCAATCAGCCCTCCGCGCGTCTGGAACAACACATACGGGAGCTCCGTCAGCAGCTCCCCCATAATATTCTCGGCACCGAATCGAAGCAGCTGTCGTTCAGACTCCTGCATAATGCTCTGCGACTCCCCTCCTGGCCAGCGTACAAGTCCAATCTGTACCGGGAGATGGGGCGGCAGGCTCAGGAAGGCGAGCTGCTCCAGCACCTCGGGCTCTCCCATGCTCCCCTCGAGCCACTCCAGGCAGCTGCGACGCCGGAGCAAGGGAATATGTCGCTCCAATTGGATGGCCGTCTGCTCCACATAGGCGCTCCGTGCAAGCTCCTCATCCATTCGCTGTCGCAGATCGGATAGTGTCTCATATAATTGCCTGTCGTCTACTGGCTTGAGCAGATAATCCTGTACACCGAGACGAACAGCCTCCTGGGCATAGGCGAATTCATCATGACCGGATATAATCAGACAGCGACAATCCGGACATTCCTCCTGTAAGCGACGGATCAGCTCAATCCCGTTCAGGAAAGGCATGTTCAAATCGACCAGCATAATATGAATATCCAGCTCTCGAGCAAGCTCCAGCGCTTCCTCACCGTCCTCTGCTTCACCGACTACGTCCATCCCTAGCTCAGACCATGGGATGGCCTCGCGTATGCCTTCACGAATAATAGGCTCATCATCAGCGATCAGCACTCTGTAGGAAGCAGTAGGTGGACTCATGCCTATGCTGCGGGCTTTTTCCAGCGGCCACATCATAGGTTCTCTACGACCATCTCCGTTTGTGTTAGTCACAACTTCGCTCAATCCAATCCCTCGCTTTCCGTCCGCTCAGCCTGAGGTGTTGGCATATCAGGCAAAAGTGGATGAATGATGGTTACACAGGTCCCTTCCCCTTCCACACTATCTACTGTGATTCCATATGTGTCACCGAACGACAGGCGCAGGCGAGCCTGCACATTCAGCATACCGTAGCTTCTTCCTGTCCAAGTGGGGTCCTGTCTTCGCTCGTACGTATCCAGCTTCTCCACAGGGGATGCCAGTAGCTCTCTGATTTCCTGCAAGCGCTGCGCTGACATGCCTGCCCCATTATCGCTCACAGTGAGCCTGAGGCTGCCTGTATCTGCGGAGGCTTCAATGCGAATCAGGCCGGGTCCACGCCGGGCCTTGATCCCATGATAAATCGCATTTTCCACGATGGGTTGAAGCAGCAGCTTCAGCAGGTACAATCGCGCAAGCTCTGGTGGCACGACCAGCTCATAGCGCAGCCGATCTCTGTATCTCATTTGTTGAATATGCAGGTAGCTGGAGATATGTTCGGTCTCCGCCTGCAGTGGAATATAATCATCGCCTTTACTGAGTCCGATGCGGAACAGACGCGAGAGTGCTCCTACCATGACAGACACATCTGCAGCTCCCTGCTTACGTGCCATCCAGTGAATCGTATCCAGCGTATTATATAGAAAATGCGGCTTGATATGCTCTTGCAGACTGCGCAGCTCGGCTTCCCGTTTTTGACGTTCACGCACCTTGTTCAGCTGCATTAGCTGTTGAAGCTGCTCTACCATGCGGTTATAGCTCCTGCCGAGCATGCCCACCTCATCCGCTCGCTCCGTCCATTTCCCCTTGCCTAGATCTCCCTTCTCTGCTCTACGCATATAAGACATCAATTGCAGGATAGGCTGGGCAATCGACCGGGATAACCATAAGGACGCCGTCAAGCCGAACAGACAGACGATGAACACAAAGCTGACAATATAAAATTGAATCTGGCGCACCTCCTGTACCGATTCATCGGCAGGAAATACACCTACCGTCTGCCAGCCCGTAAATGAAGAGGCCTGATACATGAACAGTATCTCCCTGCCTTCTGTCTCCCGAGTAAATATGCCTCCGCTCTCACCGCTATGGAACCATTCTGGAGGAATATGCTTGATAGGCGACAGCTCCGGCATATAGATGCTTCTCCCCTCTGCATCCGTCACCATGACGTAGCCGGATTTGCCAAGGGTTATATTTCTCGCTGCCTGTGAGATGCTTCGTTGCTTGAGATCAATGAGGATAACACCCAGCACCTGGCCTGAGGCCGGATCTGTCACCGAGCGAACGATTGACACCAGCTCATTGTTCTGATAGCGGGCATGGCTTGTCAGGTTACGCTGATCAGGCTGGCCCAGCACCGTGAAAATACCGGGGTTCTGCTTTGCCTTGACGTACCAATCCTCCAGCAGTAGACTGCGATCATATCTGGGATACATATCATTGCTAATATAATCTCCTTGCTGATTGACGAGTAGAATGCCTGCAATCTCGGGATAGAGTGTCGTAAAGCCCTGCAGGTATTGCTTCATGCTGTACAGCTGATCCTGGCTCCGGGCCGATGATGCGCCCGTAGCCGACAACGGAGCCTTCGGTAAGTGCTGCTGCCATGCTGGCTGCGATTCAGATTTCGGAGAATCTGAATCCGTCGCTGAAGCCGAGACTGATGATGGCGAGACGGCTGTTGAAGACAAGACTGATGATGACGATGAGAATGATGAAGATGGTGTGACCGCTGTTGAAGCTGAGACTGTTGCCAGCGCCGAAGCTATAGCTGATGAAACCCCAGACCCTGAGTCTGACGTGCCTGCTGTATGCGCGGACTGTCCGGTATAGCCATCTGCTGCCGTCTGTCCTGACATGAAGGCCATGACCTCTGGCTGGAAGCCGATCAGATAGGTCATGTTCTGTAGGTTCTCCATCTGACTGTCCAGTGCCTCATTCACCTTCCCGATCAGCTGTAGTGTATGGCTCTCCACCTGCCGCTCTACGATCCGTTCGACCGTCCAGTTCACCAGAGCTCCCAATCCAACCGATGGGACAATAGCGAATAACAGAAAGAGCAGGATCAACTGATAGCGCAGAGGCATATTCCGCAGCTGCATGTGGGTAAGAAGCTCTCGAAGTCGTGGATGCTGGTCATGGTCCTCTCGTATCTCAGCTGACTGTTGCTCGTGGCTGCCCCGTATCTCAGTCTGTAGCTGCTGACGTTGATGTTTATTTTGCATAAAAGTCATCCACATTCTGGCGGGTCACGAGTGATATCCCTGTGTCTACCGTTACAGGCAGTGGAGCCGTGGGAGCTGTCGGAGAAGGTGCCGGAACGGTCAGGCCGTGCTGCAAATGGAACAAATATTGAAGGGACCAGTACCCCATATTCCAGGTTCCTTGGGCTACTGTCGCCGAGATCGTCCCATCCTTGATCATGTCCAGCGTCGCTTTGTTTGTATCAAATGCAATAACCGTCAGCGATCTGTCAGCAGCAGCGTTCCGAACTGCCTCCCCTACCCCCGCTGCCCCAGTCGCTTCTGTCACAAAGATGCCCGTCAGTCGGGGATGCTCCGTCATCAATCGAAGAGCCTCGCTGTTCGATACCTTCGCATCACCTTCCCCATCCGCAACCTCGACGACCTGTATAGCAGGATATTGCGTTTGGATCTGCTGCATGAACCCGCGAGTCCGCTCCATATGATTTTGTTGACCAGGGAGTGTCAAGACGGCCACCTCTCCTGTACCATCCAGCCATTCAGCCATCTGGTCTGCTGCGGTGATACCGGCTTGATAATTGTCTGTTCCCAGAAAAGAATACGCCCGGCTGCCCGGTGCCCCGGCATCGAACAGTACGACAGGAATTCCAGCATCAATAGCTTTGTTGATCGCCGGAACGACAGAGGTCGGATCAATAGCCGAGATGGCGATCCCAGCCGGCTTGCGCGCTATGACTTGCTCAATCACCGTAGTCTGCTCCTGCACGTCATAACGAGTGGCTCCGCGATATTCAGCCGTCACCCCGAGCGCATCGGCTGCATCCTCAAACCCTTTTAGCGCTCCCTTCCAATACTCCAGCCCAGACTGGAACGTTATCATGACATAGCTTTCCGTCAATGTTCCCTGCAGCGCATGCTCCTCCCAGGTTCCCTGTGTCCGGCTCGCATATTCGTATCGGAACACATAGAGCGCAAACAGGCCAATCAGCACCACATAGATCAGAAGTGTTTTTTTCACATCATCCACGTCCTAGATCAATAGTTATGTTCCATATTATATATGGAATTGTAAACGGTATCACAACAAAAAGAAACCGTTACCCCATAGTAACGGTTGATCCATCTGCATAGCTCGGAGCTGCTTTTATTTGGCTTTTCTTCGTGAGTTTTTTTTCCGGGACGGCTTTTCTTCGTGAGTTTTTATCCGTGAGCTTTTCTTAGTAAGCTTTTCTCGTTGTGCTTGTTTTGATTTATTTATTTAATTTACTTTTTCCAATTTGCTTATGGTGCTTGTTGTACTTGATATACTTGTTGTACTTGTTTGGTATTTTGCATTGTCTGCTTTTTTATCGGGTAGGCCATTCACCATAAGATGCTATAACGTCTATCGGTTCCTCCTGAATCATGTGAATGACGGCGCGGTACAGATTGGGCGGGTACTCGGCAATGCGATGGCACAAATATAGATACCACTCCTGTCCATAGGTCAGATAGATACGAACAGGATGTCCAGCGGCTTGGAGGCGAGCACTGAGCTCCGGTTGAATGCCGTACAGCATCTCGAACTCCACCCCCGGTCTGTCCAACAAGCCCTTCTGCAGGATTACTTCTATTAATGCTTCATCATGAGTTGCAATGGATACCTGATGGCCTTGAGTCACAACGTGGGTCAACAGCTCCAGGTAACGCTCATTCAAAGCTTGTGACCGTGGAAGACAGAGTTCTTCATCCTCCTGATAAGCCCCCTTGACAATACGTACTCTGGCTTGAGCTGGAAGCTTCGCCGTGACATCCTCCCAGGTACGATGTAGATGAGCCTGTAGCGTGATGCCAATATTCAAGTGTAGGGCCACAGCCTGCTCATATACCTGTAAGATCCGGTCTGTCTTGGCGGATTCCTCCATGCTGATGAATAGCTCAATACCCAGCGGCTTGGCCTGAGTTGCCAACTGCAGCAAATATGCTAGCGCCAGCTCTGTATCCAGCAGCAGTCCGATATGCGACAGGTCAAAGGAAACACGGCCTGAACGCCTGGACGCCCCCAGTTCAGCTATGAGATGAGACAGCTCCTGCGCAGCTAGCTCGCATTCCTTCTCGCTTGTCGTATTTTCTCCAATATACTCAAGCGATACGGCGTAGCCAAGCTGCTCTAGTCTAGTTGCTGCAATCATGGCCTCATGACGCTGCTCGCCCGTGACATATTGCGCCGCCGCTCGACGCACCAGCCGATTCATCTGTTCATTTTGCTCCAGATAAGTCTTGATATCCTGACGACGGGCAATAGATTTGAGTGCTTCTGCTAGCTGCTTATCTAGCTCTGTAAGTTGTAGTTGATTCATTCTTCCAGCTCCTTTTCGTAAGACAGCTTTTCGAGACTGAGCCACTGCTACAAATGCCAATAATCTCAAGTGACTGTAACGCTTCATTAAGGGGCTGCAAGAATGCGGCACTGCATTGGCAAAAAAGTGGAGACTCTGCGCGAAAAGCCTTCTGAGTATCCTTACTGTACAGGAGAGGGTGACCAAAATATTGTACAAAATTGCTCCGATATATGGCGCCAAAATATTGCTTCAATGATATGACTCCAGAATATTGCTCGATATGAATTTTTACGAGGTAAGAAGCATCTTGTCGACAGCAGAAGACGAATTGCATTGATGATATTTTCAATATAGTCGATGATAATTTGAATCTAGATAGAGAAGCTTCTATTTCGATAAGTACCTATACGGATAGACTGTACTGGCGCGGCGTGACTCCGACGATTCTGGTGAACATCCGTGTAAAGTGACTCTGGTCATAAAAGCCTGCCTCAATCGCTATATCCGATAGTGATCGACGTGCACGAGCCAGCTCGACTTTGGCAAAATTGATGCGCAACACGTTCTGATAAGCATGAGGGGGCAAGTGGCTCCACTGCTTGAACAGACGAATGAGATGGAACCTGCTGATGCCCACCTGCTGCTCTAGCTCCTCCAAGGTAATTCGCTTCATAAAATGCTCGTTCAGATACTCATGAATCCGTGGAATGTATTGATGATCTCCCTTGCTGTGATGCGCGTGGCGCAGATCATCCGGCTCCGCACCTGTAATGACTTGTAATAGGTCAATGAGGGCTGTCTCCGTCTCCAGTGGTCCCCTGTGCTCCCGCAGCGCAGTCATCACATGCTCGATCAGGACAGCACACTTTTGATTTTTGGCATCTGCGAGCAAATACGGGATATGCACACGCTCCAGCTCCCGCGGCTCCAGCTGCTTTAGCCACTCTGGTTGAATGAAGAGCATACTGTATTGCCAGCCCAGCTCCGGCTCTGGCTGACAGGCATGCAGCATCTGCGGCGGGAAGCTAATGACTCTCCCGGCGTCCACATGTAGCAATTGACCATCACACCACGCGCGAGTACGTCCCTGATGGATCAGACCTATTGAATATTCCTCGTGAAAATGCTTATGGTAAGCCAGATCATCGGCAAGGCAATGCTTGGCCTCCAGAAACGGAGTCTCAGCATCCCGATAAAAGCTAACTCTGGACATGTTCTTCTCTCCTTTCCCTACTGTTCGTCTATGACTCATGCGGCTAAATTCATATGCCATAGGCGTCGTGTAGACGTTAGGTGCACGTATGAATATAGGTGAGGCCATACATGTAGTTCCTGCTTGTATGGCCTCCATGTATGCTCAGTATGTAGCCAAGTACAGTGACGGTCAAGCTTCCTTCACCCCGGATACGACAAGAAGCCACCTGGCCATGAGCTTCGTCTCATGCATTCAGGTGACTTCAATTTAGACAGGAGCAGGCTTAACAGCGGTCGACAGAGCTCCCTGCTTGCTAGCTGCTCTCTACTTACAGTTGATCTAGTCAAGGTACTAGAGTAGATCAACTGTACTTAATACAGATGACAAGCAACCTGACGCCCCTGGGATATTTCACGCAGCTCCGGTACGACGGAGCGGCAGGTATCCTTAACATACGGACAACGAGTATGGAAGGTACAGCCAGACGGAGGATTCTCCGGGTTCGGTACATCTCCGCTCAATACGATCCGCTGCCGGGTGATCTCGGGGTTCGGCACCGGAACGGCTGACATCAGCGCCTGCGTATACGGATGCAGCGCCTCCTTGAACAGCTCGGCCGTCGGAGCCAGCTCCACCACTTTACCCAGATACATGACAGCTACCCGATCACTGATGAATTTAACGACAGACAGGTCATGCGAGATGAACATATACGTCAGCCCGAATTGCTCCTGCAAATCCTGCATCAGATTTAGTACTTGCGCCTGAATGGACACATCGAGTGCTGAGACAGGCTCATCACAGACGATGAACTTCGGGTTGAGTGCCAATGCACGGGCGATACCGATCCGCTGTCTCTGACCTCCAGAGAATTCATGCGGGAACCGATGCGCCTGATAAGGAGACAGGCCGACGACCTCCATGAGCTCCTCTACACGGCTCTTGACCTCATTACGGCCCAAGCTGTGATGGGTCAGCAATGGCTCTTCCAGGGTACGCTGTACCGTCCAACGCGGATCAAGTGACGCATAGGGGTCCTGAAATACCATTTGCATATCGGTACGAAAACGACGCAGCTGCTCAGGAGACAGGGCGCGCACATCCTGGCCTTCGAAGAACACTTCACCGTCTGTCGGTTCAATGAGCCGCAGGATTGCACGTCCTGTGGTAGATTTACCACAGCCGGACTCGCCAACTACAGCCAAAGTCTCGCCCGTCTCTACCGTTAGAGTGACTCCATCCACAGCCTTGACTGCTCCTACTTGCTTGGCTAGCAGGCCTTTCCGAATCGGATAATGCTTCTTCAGATTGCGAACTTCCAATATGGCACTCATCAGGCTCCTCCTTTCTGCTCCAGCAGACAGCGACAGCGGTGTCCCGGCTCGATCTCCAGCAGCTCGGGCTGCATCAGCTCACATTGCTCCTGCTTGACTGGACAGCGTGGAGCAAAGCGACAGCCTGCAGGCATATGTGCCGGATTGGGCACCTGCCCCGGAATAGAGGACAGTCGTTTCTGGTCCCCGGCCAGCTGGGGCAGCGAAGCCATCAATCCCCGCGTATATGGATGCTTGGGATTCGAGAAAAGTGTCTTCACATCCGTCTCCTCCACGACTTGCCCTGCATACATGACCATGACCCGATCACACATCTCGGCGACAACGCCCAGGTCATGGGTGATCATCATGATCGCCATATTCTCCGTACGCTGCAGCTCCCGCATCAGATCCAGAATTTGCGCCTGTATCGTCACATCCAGCGCCGTGGTCGGCTCATCCGCGATGAGTAGCTGTGGGCTGCACACCATCGCCATCGCAATCATGACCCGCTGGCGCATTCCTCCTGATAGCTGGTGAGGATACTGCTCCGCAATACGCTCGGGCCGCGGAATGCCAACCTTGCGCAGCATATCCACTGAGCGCTCCCAGGCTTCTTTTTTGCCTAGCTTCAGATGATAGCGCGCCGACTCTGATATTTGTTTCCCAATCTTGAACACCGGATTTAATGAGGTCATAGGCTCCTGAAAAATCATCGCCATGTGATTCCCACGCACCTGCCGGATTTCTCGTCTGGACAGCTTGAGCATATCCTTGCCTTTGAATCGCACTTCACCGGAGGCGACACGTCCGATCCGCTTGGGCAGGAGCTGCATAATCGACAGCGAGGTGATACTCTTCCCGCAGCCCGACTCGCCCACAATCCCCAGCGCCTCGCCTTGTCGCACAGACAGGCTCACGCCGTCCACGGCCCGAATGACGCCGCTGTCTGTAATGAATTCTGTTCGCAAATCCGTGACTTCGAGCAATTCAGTCATGTTGTTCCTCCTCCCAGAACGAGTATCTACTGCATCATTTACGAAGAAGCTGTGACTCCCTGTGCGGTAGCACCATTAGCTGGGGCATCCTTCTGCGTATCCTCCATACCGTCCACACCGAGATATTTCAGAGCGCTCAGCGCATAGACCTTAGCACATTGAATAATCTGCCATACAGGCGCCTTTTCGTTAAAATTATGAATCGTGGACAGCTCGGCTGGTCCATATTGTAGTACTGGAATATTGTGATTGCGGAAATGACGGGCATCACTGGAGGCCCATTGCAGCACACCATAGGCTTCCTCGCCACTGACCTCGATAATGCTATCGACCAGATTACTAATGATTGGCTCATGCGGTGGTGTCCAGTTCGCGTTACCTTGGAAGCCAAACGGCTTCAGCTCGGATTCAATTCCGGCCTCAAGCAGCAGAGAGCGCGCCCGATCCAGCACATCCCTGTAGTCCACGCCGAATGGCACACGGGAATCTACCTGTACCGTACAACGATCCGCAACCACATTGACCTTGGTTCCACCTGTAATTGTCCCGATATTCACGGTGACATGATCGAAGACCTGATAGGCTAGTCCAGCCTGTTCACGCTCAATCGCATATTGCTGAGAGATACGGATGATCTCCTGCACCTCTTCTGGAATATTGGGCTTAATGTCCCACAGCCGCTGCAGGGACTCAATTCCCTTCGCTGCTTTGACGATGGCATTGTCACCTACGACGGGAGACAGACTTCCGTGTCCAGGCGTACCCTCCACGGTGAACTCGAACCAGCAGCTCCCCTTCTGTCCGATCGTCGGATGCTGCGGACTGGAAGGCTCAGCGATGACGGCCGCAGTACCTGTTGCCAGGCCACGCTCCAGCACCCAAGGCACACCCAGATCGCCACCAGTCTCTTCGTCCGGCACGATCATCAGTGACAGATCACCACGTAGTGGCACGCCCAGCTTGGCCAGAATCGCCGTGGCAAACAGCAGCCCGGCCAAGCCACCCTTCATGTCGGAGGCGCCACGCCCCAGCATGTATCCGTCCCGAATCTCGCCACAGAATGGATCGAAATCCCAGCGCGACAGGTCCCCTGCCGGAACTACATCCGTATGACCGCAGAAAATCAGATGACGATCGGACTTGTCCTGGCCTGCCCCCTCCAGCGTTGAGACCAGATTCAGCATCGTATCCGTAGCCGCGTGAACCTGCGTAGATATCCCCGCCTGCTGCAAATAATCAATAATGAAGGCGCTGATCTCCCGTGAGTCTCCAGGCGGGTTCTCCGTCGGATACTGAATCAGCTTCGAGCACAGCTCCAATAGATCATCCTGTTGCTCCTCGATTGCCTCCAGCACTTTCTTCTTCCAGTCCATCATGATCAGACTCCTCTCCGCATCGTCTATTCAAATATTCATACAGTTAACCATATCGTCCTGAAAAAAGGTCGGAAGACAGGTATGCACCTGTCTCCCTCCTGCTTCTTGCTGCCTGTGCTGTTATTCGCCTTTGTTAAGCGGGTAGAAACGCAATACCTCATCTGGATAGTACACGTATCCGCTGACTTTGTTACTCATACCCACAACGCGATTGTATTCATACAGGTAAGCCCAAGGTGCTTCTGTTGTAATGATTTCCTGTGCTTTCTTATACAGCTCGTTACGCTTGTCCGCATCTGTCTCTGCGCCCGCTTCTTCCCATAGCTTGTTGACTTCCTCATTGTTGTAATGAATGTAGTTGGAGGAGCCTTTGCCGTACAGCAGGAAGCCCAGATGGTAGCCAGGATCATTCACGAAGGATGTCCATTTGGAGATGTAGGATACCAGATTACCTTCCTTTTGTTGCTCCAGGAATTGAGCACGAGCGACCTTGTTAATGTTCATCTTCACACCAATCTTAGCCAGCTCTGCCTGAATCAGTACCGCATCATATTCCCAGTCATCAAAGCCTGATCCCAGTGTAAAGTCGAAGCTGAATCCGTCTGGATAGCCCGCTTCTGTCAGCAGCTGCTTCGCTTTATCGAGGTTATATTCATAGACGTAGCCTGCATCCGTAGAGCCTGGTGTATTGCTGGCTACCGAGCTCTTCATCACTTTTGCTTGTCCATACATAACGTCATTGATCAATTGATCGTAAGGAATCGCATAATTGATAGCCTGACGCACCTTCACATTGTCAAACGGCTTCACATTGTTGTTCATACCGAAGAACAAAATACGGTTACTGGCATTGGATTTAACGGTCAAAGCGCTATTTTCACTCAGCGCCGCCACGTCCTTCGGCGGAATCTCAATCGCCATATCCACATCGCCCTTGTTCAGCAGCAATACACGGTTAGAGGCTTCCTTGGTGAACTTCAGTGTAACTTTGCCAAGCTTAGGAGCACCTTGCCAGTAGTCTGCATTAGCCTGGAACACCGCTTCAGTTGCCGGGTCCCACTTCTCCAGCGTGAACGGACCGGAGCCAGCGGCATTGGTCTTGAGGTAATCCTCACCCTTCTCCTCGACGAGCTTCTGGTCCACGATCGAGAAGGTATACATCGCGATAATCTGTGTGAACATGTGGTTCGGCTTGTTCAGCACGATCTCCACAGTGGAATCATCCTTCTTCGTTACGGTCTTGATGTCAGCCATTCCATAGAGGAAACTACCGGAGCTGGAATTCTTCACCCGATCATAGGAGTAGACGACCGCATCGGCATTTACCGGGTTGCCACTTTGGAAGTTCACGCCACTCTTCAGCTTGAAGGTGTAGGTCGTATTGTCTGGCGATACCTCCCAGCTCTCTGCGAGCATTGGTTGGATATCTTCTGTATTAGCAACCTCTGAGCCATCCAGTGTCTTCACCCCATACGTTACGAGCTGGTCGTAAGTGGCCAGTACCAGGGTATCCGAAGTCAAATCATTGGCTTCCGCCGGGTCCATCGTCGTACCGCCTTCAGAGTAGGCTACCGTCAGCGATGGTGCAGGCTTCGCTGCTTCTCCTTCGCCGGATGCCGCTGGCTGCTGGTTCGCGTTGCTGGCACAGCCGCCGAGTACTACAGTAAGGGCAATCAATGCTGAGAACCATTTGAGCTTTTTCATGTCTGTTTTCCTCCCCAATTGAACCTTGTCATCTGATGAAGCCTTCGTTACCACGTAGAAGCGAGTTGAATCAAGTGGAATCGAGTTGAAGCCGTGTTGGATCGGTAGAGCGATTGCTGCTTGAATCCTTCAAGCCTTGATACCTTGAATGCGTTGATTTCTGGATGTCTGGGTACCTGGATGCTTGAAGTTGACGACTATGAATGAATGCTGGTGCTAATGCATGCAGCAATGAAGCCAGGTATCGAATATACAGCAGTCAGTAAAGTATGATTCACCATATGATCATCACACTGTGAAGTCATGCAGCGATATCGCATCAATTCATCAGAGTGCATGGATACACATAGATGGTCACTTTGGATACACATGGATGAAGGTGCTTTACGGTACCTGTTTGTACAAGTATGAATCATCCTTCTCCCAGACCGGAGAACCCATTCACTGGCTGGAGCGAAGCTACGTTCGGTCCGCTTATTCACCCGGGCTATTTACCCGAGCGTAGCCGTGGATCAAGTACATCGCGGAAGCCGTCACCCAGCAGATTGAAGCCCAGAATCGACGTCGCAATGGAGAGTCCCGGGAACGTCACCAGCCACCACTGGCCTGAAATGATGTATTCCCGTCCTTCGGAGATCATTGCGCCCCACTCAGCGATTGGTGGCTTGACACCAAGACCGAGGAAGCTAAGGCTTGAGGCTGTCAGAATGGCAAATCCCATTCCCAGCGTAGCCTGCACCAGCAGAGGAGCAAGTGCATTCGGCAAAATATGCTGGAACAAGATCGTTCGATCCTTCACGCCGATGGCCCGGCTGGCCTCGACATATTCTTTTTCACGTAAGGACACGGTCTGTCCATACATCAAGCGGGCGAATTCGGGAATGCCCACGATACCGACAGCGATCATGGCTCCAGTCAATCCGTTCCCCATGGAGGCGGCAATCGCCATCGACAGCACCAGGGAAGGAAAGGCTAGCAACACATCCATGATACGCATGATGATTGTTCCAGTACGTCCGCCATAATAAGCAGCGATGCCACCTAGCGGTACGCCGATCAGGAACGAAATACTGACTGCAATGAGGCCAGTCCAGATACTAATTCTGGCTCCGTATAGTACCCGGCTCAGAATATCCCGTCCATAGTTGTCCGTTCCGAACCAGTGCTCGCTTGTGGGAGCGGTAAGCTTCACAGAGGTGTCTGTAGCATAAGGATCATAAGGTGCAATCCAAGGCGCGACAGCTGCGATCACGGTCCACATGATGATAAAGGCCAGTCCTACGGCTGCCAGACGATTGCGCAGCAGGAGTCGAAAGAACGTTCTTGGCTTGGGAGTCACTGCCTTGGCAGGTGATGTGCCCAAGCTCGTCGGTGCAGCAGTATTCACAGCGTTGTTCCTCCTTTCACAGCACCCATCGTTACTGAGAAATTATTCATAGCGGATTCGTGGATCGATTAATCCATACACCAGGTCCACAATCAGGTTGATGAAGCTGAACAAGATGGCACTGACCAGCGTAAATGCTTGAATCGGTGCATAGTCGGCTGCGAGGATCGAATCCGTCACATAGCCACCGACACCTGGCCAGGAGAAGATCGTCTCCGTGATCACCGCCCCCCCCATGAGTCCGCCGAACTGCAGTCCAAGCACCGTCATGGTCGGAATCAGTGCGTTGATCAAAGAGTGTTTTCCGATAACTGCCGTCTCACTGAGGCCCTTGGCCCGTGCGGTGCGAACGTAATCTTGTCCTACCACCTCCAGCATGCTGGAACGGGTCATTCGTGCCACAATCGCCATCGTACCTGTGCTCAGACAGATCGCGGGAAGCAGGAGATGTGCGAGGCTGCTCTTCAAGGCAACCATATCGCCACTTAGCAGACTATCTACTACATACAAGCCTGTAATATTCGTCGGCGGATTCAGATCACCGCTGATGCGTCCCATGGGTGCAGGAGCCCAGCCTAGAATCGAATAAAAAATATAAATACCGAGCAGACCAAGCCAGAAAATAGGTACGCAGGCTCCGATCAGCGAGAACACCCGTGAAATATGGTCAATAATCGATTCCTTCTGTGTAGCAGCAATGATACCTACTGGAATGGCTACACAGATAGCAATAATCATGCTCGCCAGGGTCAGCTCAATCGTCGCCGGGAAGCGGGTGGCAAAGTCGCTCATGACCGTATGACCGGTATGATAGGCGAAGCCCAGGTCACCCTGCAGCAGCTGCCCTACATAAGCGAAGAACTGCATGAATAACGGCTTATCCAGCCCCATGTCCGCCCGAATCTTCGCGATGACCTCATCCGTGGCCTGTTCTCCCGCCATCACAAGCGCAGGATCTCCAGGCAGGACCCTGGACAGAATGAACGTGATGATGATAATACCGATTAATGCCGGAATCATCTGCAGCAGCCTGCGGACTGTAAAAGCAAACAATGGATCAACCCCTTTTTATCTCTGTTGTCATCACCTTGCTGTGTGCCAATTGCATCTCTTCTTCAGCATTCTGCATTCGATTCATTCCAATCGTTCATAGTTCCAGTACAAGCAGAAAGCTGCCGATCGCGCTGGAACATCTTGTAGCTCGGACATTGTACTTCAGGTTTGCGGCACTTGCTCTTTAGTAATTGTGCTTATTTTACATAGAATCCGAGGGCTGAACTACGTCCATTTCAGCTAAAAAAAAGCACAACCGTTTGTCGGTTGTGCACTAATGTACCTCTCCGTGTCATTTTAAGTCACATTATAAAGTTCTTATGGGCGTTCGATTTTACCAATTCAATCGCCCCCTGTAAGGACTGCTTCCCCCCATGAATGAAGTCTCAGCCTTCCTGCTCATCCTGTCTTAAATAGTAATACACCAGACATAAATGGCATACGAACTGCTCCCTCGGCTGATTGAGATCGAAGCCTACGATATCACGAATACGCTCTAGCCGATATTTTACAGAATTGCGGTGAATATAGAGACGCTGAGCCGTGTCCACCAGGCTCCCCCGACTCTCCAGGTAATAGAACAATGTACGCAGCAGGTCCCCTGCATGCTCCTGATCGTACTGGCATAGCTTGCCCAGCTTGCGCTCGAACAGTGCGGCGAAGCCCGTATCCTCAATGGATTCCCCAAGAAGGTGGTAGACCTCGACCTCCTCGAAGCGAGTCGTGCGTGATCCGTACAGGCGTACAGATACCTTCAATGCATTCCGAGCTTCTCCGTAGCTCTGGTGCATGTTCCACAGCTGGACCGGGCTGCCTATCCCGGCTCTGAAGCCCCCTAGCCGATTCGCAGAATCCTGCAGCCAGCCATCTACCGTCTTGGCCCAGGCACAGGGCTTCTCCGTATCATCAATGCCTGGTCTGTAATCGGGTGTAGGCAAGAACAAGACTGCCCGATTCGAGCGAAACTCCATATGCGGCGTTACACCACGTTGTCTGGCTTCGAGCTCCAGCAGAGCAGTCAGACTTTCCTGATTCGGCTCATCCTCCCCCTCAATGACAGCGACCTCCCACAGATGCTGTGGATTCATCCCCAGCTTGCTGCCGCGAGCTTCAGCCTCGTGTCTTGACATCAGAGGAGGTGTAAGCAGTTCGTCAATGAAATTGCCACGTAGCCGATGCTCGGTGTCTTCTGCCACCTTGTTGCGCATCAGTTCAAGCGACAGCACCAGTCGTGCTTGCTCGATACCAACCTCCTCCATCTCATCCAGCTTTGGCTTGTCCACCAGCAATCGTGCGACCCGCCTCCGATCCAGGTTAATCTCCCATGATAACGGGGCATGCTCCGTCGTCTTCCAGTTATAGTTCTGTGGAGATGAGACAATAATCTTTCCTGCATTATCAATAACGCCAACAGGAGCCTGCAGCAGATCAGCTACG
Source organism: Paenibacillus massiliensis 2301065 = DSM 16942 (assembly GCF_000377505.1). Lineage (GTDB taxonomy): Bacteria > Bacillota > Bacilli > Paenibacillales > Paenibacillaceae > Paenibacillus > Paenibacillus massiliensis. The sequence continues at coordinate 141,612 of NZ_KB898190.1, forward strand.
TTGTCACCAACAGCCTGAATGCCGCTATTTTCGAGGACCATCGTGGTCAACGTGCGATAGACCTCCTCCGAACGGCGCAGTAGCGCAGCCTGACGATGGAGCACTAGCTCCATGATTGGCTGGGTAATATCCATATAAGGAATATCCGGCGGAATTTCGAGTATAGGCAATCCGCATTCATTGCTGGCATTCACAGCTTCTATAGGAATTTCCTTGAGAAAACGAGCGGGCTTGATTGCCAGCGCAGCTGCTCCCGCCTCATTCAGCGTATAGATCAGCTCACCCAAGATCGCAGGATCATGTCGGATGGAGTAGGCCGTCGTCAGCATAAGCATACCTTCTCGCAGCCAGCCCTTCAGCTCTGGAACTTCCATAATATCCACGAAACGGACGACCCTGTCCAATCCCTGATGTCCACTAATCACCTTGGCTCTGCTGAGTATGGAGATATTCATTAGCTCCTGCAGTGTAATTCCTGTCGTTCTCAAGTCTATCGCCCCCTATGACCCGGTAGTGGCACTCATGATGATAAATCCTTCCCGATCTGCTATGTCTTCTTATACGTATTATGTCGTTACTGTCATTTCATCATGTGTTAATGTTCCAGATAGTGTACCAGACTCCATTCGTAAACAAAACGGAAATTCCTGAGACTTTTTCTTTTATTATCTTGTTTTCATGAAAATAGACTTTATTTTCATGTTGTTATATGAAATTTATGGATACACAAAAAAATTCATTACGTTATCACTTAGAAGGAGTAAAGTGGTCTAGTGAATAAAATCTTATCCGCCAATCCATTGGTTGGATTGTTGCCCACAGAACATAGAGACATAGAGCCATAGAGACATGAAGACATGGAGACATGGAGACATGAAGACATGGAGACATGAAGACATGGAGACATGAAGACATGGAGACATGGAGACATGGAGACATAAAGCGTAGAACCATGAATCATAGAATCACATAGTCATTGAGTTATAAATATCTCCAATCATACAAAATAGCACCGAGCAGGCATTTAGCCAACCGGTGCTATTTGCACACAAACCAGCTCCTAGCTAGTCTTGTATTGCGTTTACTATGGGGAAATGCAGCAGCCTCTGCTTAGTTGTTCATCTGCACAAGGTTGTTCGTCTACAGAAGGAAGATCATTTTCCCCCAACATGCGAAGCTGCCACGGCGGCTCCCAGCGAGAGAATCGGATCCAGCACGCGGATGCCGAGCGTTCGTTCTGCTTCGGCGGCGAACCCCATCGTTGCAAAGCCCGTACAGGATAATGCGATGCAGTCAGCACCCATTCTCTGCAATCGCCGGGCCGCTTCGAGCGCAGCTGTCTTACCTGCTGGTGTATTCAAATCCACCGTCGTCACCACCCCCTCAGGACGATCCATCCCTACGAAAGCATCCCCTAGAATGGAGCGAATCAACGGTGGTACCTCCTCCAGAATGGTAAGCACTCCAATGCGCTCTGAAGCGGTTAAGGCCAGATGAGCAGTGCAGGAGCCTGCTCCGAATACTGGTATGCTGGTCGCCGCCCTCACCTCGGCCAGACCAGGATCGGCGGCACAGCTAATCCCGATCGCTGTACAGCCTAATTTCTCTAGTTCACGAGCCAAGGCAATAATCTTCGGAATGGCTTCCTGCTCCGTAGCCTCATCGTACACACCCAGCGATTGGTCTGGAATGCAGCGACTGATAACGGGGAGTCCGTACTTCGCCTCAAGCAAGGCCCCGTGCCTATGAACCGCTTCCTCCTGCTCTAGCGTAATTACCCGAATCATCCCTAACATCCGTCCGCCTCCTAGCTGATGTGTAATGAAGTTGTAATTAATGAAGCCCTGCACCTTATCTACGAGACAGTCTTATTACATTACAGATGAACTGTTCGAAAGTATCGTACTGTGCATATTAAGTACCGTACCACGCATAGAAGATGCCTTTATGTAGCAGATTGTATTTAACACTTTGCTTAACATATTTAGCATATTGTATTTAAGATATTGTATTTAGCATGTGTACTTTGCATGGTGTATGTATCTTAACGTTCCGCTCTTCCACGTGCTGTTCTCTGTCTAATTCCTTGTGCCCAGCAACGGGCAGATCACTGTCATTTGGAGAGCAGCTCTCCTTGTCGCATGATCAGGACACCGTCAATATACACATCCGGTTTGCACACCACTGCGTCGATGTGTACACCCGCAGCAATAGTCCCTCCAAAAGTGTTATTACTGCCAAAAGCTACATGAATCGTGCCGTACACCTTTTCATCCTCCAGCACCACACCAGTAATGCGGGCTTTGTCATTCGTCCCAATACCGAATTCACCGAGCAGGCGTCCATCACCTTCTCCCAGAATCTCCAGCAGCTTCGCTCCTTCTGCTCCGCTCGCTGCAACCAGACGACCATTGTCCACGGTCAGCGTGATCGGCTCAGATAATGCACCGATTCCTGCGATCGAGCCGTCGACCACAATACTGCCGTGTGCTTGACCCTCCACAGGTGCGATGTAGGCCTCACCAGAAGGCAGATTCCCGGACTCTCCAGGGTTCAAATACATCCCTGTGCTTGGAACACCTGGACGATCTTGAATGGAGAACGACAGCACCTGTCCATCCTTCTCGATACGGACTTCGCGCCCTTGAGAGAGCAAGTCTGTCACTTGTTCAGTCAGTGCTTTCACTTGGGTATATTCAGCCGTTATGGCTCCGTTCATGAACATGTCATCCGTCATGCCCGGCATCGTCGCGACTCGTGTACCTGCAGCCGCTGCCGCTTTGCGTGCTTGCGTGTGTGTCACCGAGTGACGTGTCACGCAGACAGCTACATCGGCACGAGCCATGGCTTCAGCGATCGGAGCGGGTGGCTCCTCACCTGATCGGCTTCTTTCCTTCATGACCAGCAGCACCGCTTCCGCACCAAGTGCCTTGCCTGCCTCATAGATGGATTCTGCCAGCTCACGCTTGGCATCATCCGCCACGACAGCCAGATTCTCACCGGGGCGTAACCCCAGACACTGAATCAGTACATGCTTGCTAATCTCGATACGCTCTTGACTCATTGGTATTGCCTCCTTCTATGCCTATAGGTCATACCGTCTCGGAGACGAGCTTGCCCATTAATGCATTCGACAACATCACCGGAACTCCCTCCGCGGCCTCGCTTACCCACTGACGGTGTCGTTCATCATACCCCATGCAGTCCAGCAAAATCAAATGGGCCTGATCCTTCAGCGCTCGTGCTGCCTGGCGGAACTCCGCTTCTCCTGAAGCATAGGGGGATGCTGCTGCAAAAAGAGGTGGAGGCGTAGAGGTAAACTTTTGCCCCAGCTGATCTGCTTGCTCCGGTAGAGGGCCAATCAGTCCTAGCCTACGACCATCAGCCAGCGCTTCAACTGCTGGGGGGATAATGCGGTCTGGCTCAATCAGGTGGGCACGGTCTACCCGCAGCCCTGGAAATGATCCCGTACATAGCAGCAATATATTCAGGATGCCGCGCTCCTCCAGCTCCCGAATTTTTTGCTCCAGAATCGGTCTGATTCGTTCCCGGGATACAACCGCGGCGCTGCCATCACGCAGACGGGAGGTCAGCACATATTCTCCGGCTTCTGGTGCCAGCTCTGCAATCTGATTAAGTGTGAGCTCGTCCAGTACTCCACATTGCACAAGCTCCGCACGGCCCTCCAAATATTTCTCAATAATAGGGGCCACATCAGTTCGAGGAGATTGACCAATCGTAATCATGCCAAGCTGCTTCATAGCATCGACTCCTTTGCCCTGTTCATCATAACTCTGCATCATCAGCTTTGGCACAGTGGCAGAGTCATTGACTACATAGGGTATTAGACTATTCGACTATTAGAAATTTGAGTATTAGACGATTGGACTATAAGTATCTTGACCAAATCTGATCTCAGGTTGAATGATCTGGAGAGCGTAGTGGTTAGCGGAAAGCGGGGAAGCCCTAGAGAAACGACAGTGGCCTCCTTTAAGCTTACTGTTCATCAGCTTTTCATTTTCGTTCGAAAGAACAGCAAGCTTAACAGAGGTCGATAGGGCTCCCTGCTTGCAGCGGCTCTACACTCATTTGATCAGGTCAAGGTACTAGCCTATCAAGCTGTAGGATTCAAGAATTAGGCCGTAGGGCTACCAGACTTAGCGCCCGAGGTCTGCAGCACTTTCATGGAGCCATAGAGGCTGTGAATACGCTCAAATTCCGCAGCGTCATAGAAGGAACAAATCCCGCCGGTGAACTCCTTGGCAACTTCAATGGCAAATCGAACCGCCGTAGCGATATCAATCTCATGGCTTGCTCCCGTGCCGCAGCCTGGTACAGCAGCCTGAGCTGTAATAGCGACACCTACTACCGGAGCATGTGTAGCTACGGCTGGCTGCAGAATTGAATTGATATGGTACAGGTCATTACCATAAGGCGTAATATCCTGCATTGTGATCGGGAAGGTCACAGGCAATTGTCCTGTTGCCATCTCCATCAGTCGCAGCAGGTCCTCGCTAATGCGCAGAATATAGCCTTCCTTGACCGTCGGCGAGATCGCAATCCCTTTATGATTAATGACACGGTTGCCCTTGGTCGTATCAATCGACAGAATGGCTTCCATCTCGGGCAGGACCTCTTGCTCATTCATTTGCTGGATGTCTACAGGAGAATCCATGAAATCAACCGGCTCATGCGGCAGTGTCGGCGCGTCTGGGCAGATGTGAGTCGTCAGAATGACATCTCCGCGAAGCACATCTCCCTTCGTCTGCATATCTGCCAGCTTCAAGGCCGCAGCGATTGCAGCTACTGCACCATCCGCATCCGAGACGATACCAATGCGCCCGGGGCGTGCTCCAATGCCGCCAAGACGACCGACAATCCCCATCGTTGGGGCTTGCCCACCGCCTGATTTCCCGTCAGCTCCTGGCACTACAATTTTCACAAAATCCGTGCTACCTTTTTCCCCCTGCACCGTCTTTACCTCTACCGACACACGCGGGTAGGAAGCAAACAACTGCTTCACACTCTCTCCTGTAACATAAGCACTATCCAGAGCCTCAAGGGCCAATAATGTTTTTTGAAGTGGCATGGTTACACATCCTCTCTAAGCTGTTCATCTTGAGATCAAGTCTACCTAGTTCGGAAGAGGGCTACAATGTACCACTTTGCCAAAATGATTGCGGGTTTATTGTGCGAGAAGGATAAAAAGAGTTATTGATAGCGCTTTCTTTATTAAAAGTTAACTCACTATGTCCTTTAATGTGACATACTCATCCATGATATGGTGCTCCTTACAATAAAAAAAGAATGTCATGGAACATGAACATGCTCCACAACATTCGCACAATTAAGTCACTAGAAAAGTAACATGACATGAACCATTGCCAGAATACCCATGCCATAAATAATGGATCTGGAATACGCATTTTTCATTCCATTCTGGGGGTGTTTTTCGAACAAAAGATGCAATAGAGCATGAATCATGAAAAACAGATCGAGAACCCAGAACACAATGGTCTGGTGAGGACTGAACAGGAAATACAGAATGATTAGGTACAGAGGTAGATGAATAGCTGTGAAGATTTTATATGCGGTGGAATCCTCCATTTCCTTGAGCACGACAAACATTTTCCACTCCGCATGTCTGATCGCATCCATTTCGTGCAGGAGAAATAAAGACAAATTCAGCAAAAATACTATAAGTAAGTGATTTGGCAGTAAGCGATCTGGCAACAAGAGGTCAGACAATCGTGAAGCCTCCTATTAAGCTTATATTTGTATGAGTGCATCGGGTCATTGTAGGTACCAAAACAAACACATTTGCTACATTCAATTCATATCTTGCGATCATTTCTTAGTGATAATAAGCGTTCCCCGAATCATGGCATGGGTTAGTTGAATGTGGCATCAATTCTGTCACGGTCATAGTCCAAAATCCAGCCGTTATACTGCTCATATATCGTTCTCAGCATCTCTCTGTCCGCAGCTACTATATCCAGTCCCCGATCATCATAGAGATGAAAAATCGTCCTGTTCGTTGTGTTCAACACATAAATGTCGCCATCTACCGTAGGTTCCACCCCCAGCGTCTGCTTAGCAATGGCCTCCATAAGGTCAGCTATTTTCACATATCTGGATTTCACACGCACCGCATACCGAATCGTCATCACATCATCGGAATCATCCGGTTCCTTATACCGATACTCCTGTTCTTTTTTACCTAGTGGCCCTATGTGATTCTGGTCTATATAGGTATTGAAGGCTTCCGTAACCCCCTGCTCAAGCGCATCCACAGGCTCATCCATCCACTTGTCCATGAATAGCACCACAAGCACATCGTCCTCAGGCTGGTTCAAGGCATTATATAAGGCTACGGCCCTTTGCTTCACTTGCGCAGCTCTTGCTTCGGGCTCCTCCACATTTGCCCCCATCTCGAACCGAATGGCTATGCGGGAGTTGTAAAACAAAGGCTTCTTCAGATCATTTCCGTCAAAATGTTCCTTCAAGAAGCTGTCTATATATGAGTCTCGCTCCATGCGAACCTCCTTTGTGTGATAGTTGGTCTACTTCTATTTTACGCTGAGAGTCAAGGGTATCCCTTTTTTGACAGCCAGGACATAGGTGTTAAGAAATATAGTACATTCCGTGTCCTTTGTTGTTCGGATGGATCCTTGAGTACAGAGAAAACCGCCATTCCCTAGATTAAGAGAATGACGGTTGCTTCAACAGCACGTGCAGGCTAACGAATCAAATCCGAAAATCGGTTCGGTTGGTTTGCCTGTCTGAATTAAGGAAGCACCTACAAGTAGAGCTATAAGAAGACATGCTTAAGGCTCAATACCCCAGACCAGAATACCGTCTTTGTAGAGCGTCACCTTCTCCCAGTCCTGATACGATGTTTTGGTAGAGTCATATGAGTAATCATTCGTTTCATCAAAATTGCTCCAATCCGTCTTGTACATACGAAGCTGAATATCCCCGGATTGTCCGCCTGGCTGAATCGAACCAGCTGCAGCTGTGAAGCTGAGCTCCACATACGAATCCGTGAAAGTGCGTTGAATGTTCTCGCTGCCAACCTGGGCCCAGTCGATTGCCGAATCCATATCTGCCGTACCTTCCTTGGTAAAGTAATAGCGGATTGTGAGATCACTCAGGCTAACAGGAGTATTGCCAATGTTTTTAATATTGAAGTTTGGTTTGATCTGGCTGTCCGTTGCATTGGTATCTCCTGTGCGGTACTGCAATACCAGATCGCCGCTCGGAGCCACCACACTCTCTGGCGTTGCGGAAGCGACGGAGGAATCAATGCTCTCTCCAACGGCATTCATGGCACTAACGACATAATAATAGGTCGTTCCATTAGTCAGACCTGTATTCGTGTAGGATGTAGTGTATACATCGGAAGCTACCGTTGTGAATGGACCGGAGGCACTTAGTGCCTGCTTGATGTTATAGCTCGTTGCGCCTGTGGAAGCAGTCCAGCTTAGTGCAATCTGTTCATTGCCTGCTGTTGCTTTCAGTGCTGTTGGAGCTGCTGGAGCCGTTGGTTCGCCGCCTCCATTGTCAGTGCCTGAGAGCACAGGGTATGCATTTTGTACCAGCATCACGAATTGATCATGGAACCAGTGGCCCGAGATGGGTGCGTTAGGTAGGGCACCTGTCAACACGCCATCAGGGGTTGTAAACGTTGGATCACACATCCGGTCAAAGCCTTTGCCTTCATTGTTGGGAATTTCAGAGCTAGAACCATCGGACTCACCTGGAGGCTTGACCCATACATAGGCATCCAGATGTGCAGGACCAGGCGCTACCGTAGGTGGTTCACCGATACCTGCTCCACTGTTGTTACACCAATTGCCTCGGTGGTCCCTACGATCGACACGACCGGAGTCTACATACGTGTTAATATCGTTGCCAGACGCAACTGTTGGACGATTCGCGCCGCCCCAGCCATTGCGGCTGGTATCGATCAAAAAGCCAATACTGCTCGGCCAGCCCGCCTGTACGAAATCAGAATAGAGTGCAGCTGTGAAGTCCGTCTCATCAAAATACGGATTCCATTCATAGAACTTGGCGGATCTGATCGGCTGTCCTCCAACATTCAAGTCCGAGTTGGGCAGATTCGGCTCGAAGAGGGGAGTACTGTTAGCCGTATTTGTAATGAAGCCGTCAACACTGTTCAGACCAGCCTTTGTTTCCCTAACCACGTTCGTATACAAGGAGACTGTACCTGAGCGGTTGTTATCCCATCCGAGCCAGCCGGAATGGGCGATATCCAGATACGTATAGACATTCGGGATCGCATGCAGCTTGTCCAGAGCGTATTTCACTCCGTCCGCATAAATCCCTGTCGAGCTGGCCTGTCCACAAGCCGGGGTACTAAGGTTGGTTACGAGATTCGGCAGACTGTCGGGCTCAATAACGGTGACAATGCGAATATCTTGGTATTTGGGATTGGCAAAGATATCAGCGATAACATCAATATAATCTGTTTTGTACGTCTGCAGGGCAGCCTGCGTCAGCGGCAGCTCTCCGTTGGAAGCCAAGGCGTGGCAATCACGGCCAGGCAGATTATAAATGACGAATGAAGCTGTAATGGGTGTACCGGCTTTCTTTTGTGCCAGAGCGGCATCCAGGTGCTCCTCGATGCTCTTGCGTCCGGCATTGTTATCTCCCCCATAGATGGCTGCTATGCGGTCGATCCATACCGCTGTCGGATAGGATTTAACCGTTTCCATCTTTGCTGCTAATGAGGCATCAGTGGTAAGCGCAATGGATGTATCGACTAGGTCGGAATAATCCTGGTTCAGGTAAGCCGTAGCACCAATAAACGGATTATCCACATGGGCTTCTGCAGCCTGAGTACCACTCGGAGGCATCCAAGGAAAAATTCCCGCCGCCAGCACGGTGGCGGCGAGGATGTGCTTCATACCTTTACGAAGCGTATTTTGTTTTTTGGGTCCCGCTTTCAGTTTTGTCTTCATAGTACCACCTTTCCTTTGTATAAAGTGAGAATAGCAAGCTTGCTCCTCTGTTCTGACACGATGTGCGCACGCTAGCGAGCGTACGGATGAGTCGTGAATACTCACCCCCTTTCTAAAACGATTTCGACATGAGAAGACGACAACTACAAGTGAGATTCGTGGCTCTTATAGGTGAGTTCCTGGGTGAGGTACAGAAGGTGTGGGTGATTGTGAGTCAGCATCGGTGCTCGAAATTTAGGACACGAGCAGCCGAACTCTAAAAAAAGGAAGCGCTTACTTTTCAGTGTTTGAACAAACCTACTCCTACTACATAAAAGCTTCTACATGACAAGCTCATCCCCTTTGTAACCAACTGCGAAATATGAAAATATTAGACTTAATTGAATTGATTCTTATAAATTATATTTTATCCCAAAAATAACAAAGATTTTGAGAAAAATCTACCCTTTTCGCAAAAAAATGCTCTTTCCCTCTAAATAAATTAGTATCTGACCTCAGTCAGACGCACGTAAGGTATCCTTGGTAGACGCGACTCGTAAGATGATGGGCTTTTGTCGATGCGGATGCTTCAGCCCGGAGCTCAAAATGTAATTGGAATGAGCTCTTCCGAATCGCTGAAGGCAGGGGAGGATGGATTGTACTGTGCTTCATGTATAATCAAGCGGCTAAAGGAGCTAGAGGAGAGCTGCCAAAGCCTTCAGCTGGAAAGGCAAATGGGCACTGAAGGACGTTACAGTGATCATTAATGCCGTACCACCCTCCTTCTCCTTGTCAGGTGTAACGAAGGAATGAAAGGGCAAAGACCCGTTGAGACATGGAAGGGTAAGCTACAAGAGCTAGATAGAGCATGCATCCTGCAATTTAGTGATGTTCTAGCAAATCCACTGCTCTAGGCTCTCCCAGCTGAGTACAAAAACACAACCTTCAGACGCCGGGGAAGCAGCATACTGAAGGCTGATTTACACTGAATCTTTTTTCTTGAAAGTATCGCTCCCCTTGCTCCCTGCACACTCGCGCATTATAAGAAACGTCCCCTCATAACCCCTTCCCAAAGAGGCTCAAGCAGCATCTACAACAACTACTATAGCTCTGGTGGACTGACCTGTTGGGCAAGCTGATCTATCTCATCCTTAGACAGGACCGTCCCCACTCCCTCATCTCTTCCCATGCCCTTAGCACTCGACAAGGCTGCAGGTGAAGATGTCAACAATACCTCCAGGAAAGCCGGGTCCAACTCCAGGCTGGTGATCACGGGTAAATTCTCCTCTGGGGCGGTATGCTCTCGCACTCCAGGCTCGCCTGCAGCTGAATCAGGAGATGCACCGCGAGCTACAGGAGCGCCCCAAACGCTTGTATCCGTTATATCGTTTGTTATATTGTTCGTTATATTGTTCTCCTGCACCGTGTGTCCTGCAACAAAAGAAGCCTCAGTTGCTTCTTCCTGAACTGACGACGGACTAGCCACAACAGGATGAGACGGTACATGCTCGACAACTTCAACAGGATGAGACGATACATGCTCGGCAGCTTCACCTGCTAAGTGCTCAGAAGTAAATCCTGAATGCTCGGCAATGAACGCTGCAGAATGGGCTCCCCATTCATCACTGCCTGCTACCTCTCCTTCGTGCTGCAGCGCTGCTGCTGCCAGATTCGGGAGCACCGATTCCGACAGCTCTACTGGGTGCAACGGGTGTACTTGCTGAATCAGCTGCTCAGGAGTAGGTGCTGCTGCTATAGGCTGTACTGGGGGTACTGGAGGCACCAACGGCTGCAGCATCTGCTCAGGTGGGCAAGCCTCAGCCTGCTGCGGCGCTCCAGGCCATGGCGGTAGCGCAGGAGCTATGAAGTGGTTTCTCTGCTGCTGCAATGGACTGCTCGGCTTGAGCTGCTTCACTTGCTTCGGCTTCCGTTGTCTCACTCCCCTGCTGCCTCTGGCCTGATTGCTCCTCCTAAGTCTTCTCGCTTGTCGCTTGACTCCCCCGCCGCTACCGCTATACGACGTTGGCTTTCTTTTCCGACTCTTCAAGCCTTCTGACCGGCGTCGCTTACGAGCAGAACCCCAAGTCGCGGTGCGTTCACTTTTGGTGCGTTCGCTTTTTGTACGTCTGCTTTGGGTTGGTCTGCCCACAGCGCATTTGGTCTGTCTGAGCAGCCCCATACGATAAGCCATATGCGTCATTCCTTTCTCTTAGCTAGGTTGATTCGTCACTTCTTCATAGAGCTCCATCGTCTCAGTCATCATGCGTGACATGGACCAGTATTCCGTCGCCCACTCCTGGGCCTGCTTACTCATCTGAGCCCGTAGCCCCGGATTGTCCAGCAAACGCTTGAGGTGTATATATAGCGCATTGCTCTGTCCTGGAAGGCAAATGAAGCCCGTCTTGCCATGTTGCACCATCTCGGGAATACCACCGGCTCCTGCCGTTACGACGGGAGTCCCAGCCAGCTGAGCCTCCATGACGGAGAACGGCAGATTATCCTGCAGACTCGCCAGCGCGAAGATATCCGATTTCTTGAGCAAGGCTGGTACGTCTGCACGATCTCCCAAGAATAGGACATGCTCCTGCAGGCCGAGCCTTTGCGTCTGCTGCTGTAGCTCCTCCTTGAGTGGTCCATTTCCTAACAGCCAGCACACCCAATCTGTACGTTCTTGCTTCAAGCGAGCCAGCGCGTCAATTAAGTACTTGTGTCCTTTGACAGGCACCAATCTGGCTGGACACACGATCACCTTGGTCCCCTCTGCTGCACTTATTTCTGTCGGATGCTGCGTCCGCGCCATGAAGGCATCTACATCAATACCGTAGGGCATGACCTTTACATGACGGTTCGGAATACCGAAGTCCGATACCATCAGTTGCTGCAGCCAGCGGGAAGGTACCACTGTCGCATGACTGGAGGTAGCACCATACAGCTCCTCAGCCGCAGCATATTTCCAAGCTAGTGTGTTCTTTCCTGTAACCTCTCCATTGTGCAGGAACTCCGTAGCAATACAGCCATGTATGGTGGCCACCAACGGCGTCTTCTTCGGCTTCACCCTCCACAGGGCTCGGGTAGAGACAATATCCTGCGTATGAATCAGATCGTAGGATTCCAGGCCGAAGGAGGCTGCCGCAATCTCGAAGCAATAGCGTTCGATATCTCGCCAACGAATCCAGTGCTCCACATGTGGCATGTGTTGCTCATAGTAAGCGCTGAGCTGACCATGTACACGTTCCTCAATAAGTGACTTCTTGAGCTTGCGACCGTTGTTCGACATGTAATAATGCGCCATATCCGGGTGATGGGCGAACACATCCACCTCATGTCCCAACTGTTCAAGCCCCTGCTTAAGCGTGTCTACGTAGGTCGACAGACCGCCGACATGGGGCAAGTAAAAATACGTACTTAGCAAAATTCTCACCTAATCCAGCACCTCCCCAAGACATTTCACACTATTCTATGTGCTGGTGTCTGTCACCGTCAGGGACATCCAACCATTTTCCATGACGTCTGCCATTCATAGCGCCATTCACCATAATCTCTTGAATCCTGGAACAGGCATGGTATTCTACCATTTTTGCGCTGACGGTACTTTAATCTATACGTTTGGAAGAGCGAATGAGTAGGATATACAAGCACTGGAAAAGGAGTGAAAACATGAACAAGTCAACCTTCAACATTGCCGTAATCGGATTAGGATATGTAGGACTCCCCTTGGCTCAGCTCTTCCTCAGCAAAGGACACCACGTCTATGGAATAGATGTGGATAATAGCAAGATTCAGAAGCTGCTGCAGCATCAAAGCTATCTTTCGGATTTCTCTGCCAAAGAGATTCGATTGATGTTCGCAGACGGGCTCTTCCAGGTCAGCAGCGACTTCGCCGATGTCGCGCATGCAGATGCCATTATCATATGTGTGCCTACACCACTGGACCGTGACAGCCAGCCTGATCTCACCTATGTCAAAAAGGCCATGGAAGCCGTGCTCCCCCACCTGCACAAGGGCCAGTTAATTGTACTGGAGAGCTCAACGTATCCGGGAACAACGGAAGAGATTTTGCAGCCCATGCTGGAGGCTAAGGGACTTGTGGTCGGTGAAGAAATCCATCTGGCTTACTCTCCCGAGCGTATCGATCCGGGGCCGCAGCAAGCTGCTCTACATGCGATTCCGAAGGTACTTGGCGGCGTGACAAGACAATGCACAGCCTTTGCACAGCAAGTCTATGAAAGTATCTTCGATCAAGTCGTCGTCGTATCATCCCCGAGAGTAGCCGAGTTCACCAAGATCCTGGAGAATTGCCAACGGCTGATTAATATTTCCTTCATTAATGAGCTGACGGTGCTCTGCGAGAAGATGAACATTAATCTCTGGGAAGCCATTGATGCAGCGAGTACCAAGCCTTATGGCTTTACCCCCTATTATCCTGGACCCGGCATTGGAGGACACTGTATTCCCGTTGATCCACTCTACCTGCTCTGGAAGGCCAAGCAATACGGCTACGATCTGACATTCATTGATCTGGCCCATAAGGTGAACCGCTTCATGCCCAACTATGTCGTACAAAAGGTTAGCCAGTCCCTATCAGCCCGCAAGGCACTGAACAAGAGTAGTGTCCTGGTCCTCGGTATCACCTACAAAAAGGATGTCAATGACATGCGGGAATCCACAGCCATTCCGATCATGGAGAAGCTGTCACAGCTCGGTGTCCGTATAAGCTACTCCGATCCGTATATTCCCGAGGTTACCGTAGGACGTGCGAAGCTTCAGAGTATCCCACTTACCAAAAGAAACATCCAGCAGCACGATTGTGTGCTGATTCTGTCTGACCACTCTTCTGTCCCCTATGAGCAGCTCCCGTCCGTCTCCAATCTGATTATCGATACCCGCAATGCTACCAAGCATGTCAAGGATCGCAGCAAAATCATCCTGATCTGATCATTCAAGTGATCCAGTACAGCTACAAAATCTATTAAAGGCGGTGTCAAGCATGAACATTCTGGTAACCGGCGGAGCTGGCTTCATTGGCTCACATCTGGTAGAACGCTTGCTCCAGCTCGGTCATCGGGTATGGACGCTGGACGACATGTCTACAGGTCGACTGCATTTCCTTGAACAGGTATCCCACAATCCCAATCATACCTTTATAAAAGGCTCTGTGACGGATGCAGGCGTGCTTCGCGAGCTCGTGGCCAAATGTGACGTTATCTTTCACCTGGCTGCCGTACTTGGCGTAAAGAATACAGTGGAGAATCCGCTGAAGGTGATTGAGGGGAATATAGACGGTACCCGCAATATTCTGAAGCTGGCATTCGAGCGCGGGATCAAGGTCGTATTCTCGTCCACCTCGGAGATTTATGGACGCAACACACAGCTTCCGTTCCGCGAGGATTCGGACCGTGTGCTTGGTGCACCTTCCATCAATCGTTGGTGCTATGCGACAGCAAAGGCAACAGATGAGCATCTATGCTTCGCTTATGCGCAGGAAGGACTCCCGGTCAGCATCGTCCGTTACTTTAACGCTTACGGTCCGCGGCAGACCTCCTCTCCCTATGGCGGGGTCGTATCCCGGTTCATCAAGGCTGCGCTGCTAGGTGAGCCGCTCCAGGTATACAACGATGGATCGCAGATTCGCTGCTTCACATATATCAGCGATGCGGTCGAGGGCACCATCGCCGCTATGGAGAGGGAGGTGGACGGACTGGCATTTAACATTGGCTCTGAGAAGCCAATTACTATTGCCGATCTGGCCGAGAAGATTCGCACTATTGCAGGGTCTTCTTCCACGATTGAATACATTCCATATATCGATGCTTATGGAAGCAGCTATGAAGACATGCCTGTGCGCGTACCTGACATCTCTCGTGCGCGCAATCTGCTACAGTACGAACCGCATATTTCGCTGGAAGAGGGGCTTCAACTGTCGATTGACTGGTTCCGCAATCAGATGAAAGCGGGTCGACTGTCATGAAGGCTGTCGTCACAGGAGGAGCGGGATTCATCGGCTCCCACCTGGTCGATGCCCTGCTCTCTGCAGGGGCAGAAGTCCACATTATAGACGATCTTTCAACAGGCAAACAGGAATACGTTTCCCCACAAGCTCACCTACACCTATGCGACATTGGTAGCCCGCAAGCACAGGAGCTGCTGCTCCGCATCCAGCCTGAGGTGCTGTTCCACCATGCCGCACAGGCAGATGTGCAATATTCCGTCAAGAATCCTGGCTACGATGCCACAGTGAACATTGCCGGAACAGCTCATTTGCTGGAGGCTTGCAGGCTAGCTGGAGTGCGTAAGGTCATTTATCCCTCCTCTTGTGCCGTCTATGGAGAGCTGGATCAGCTCCCCATTCGGGAAGAGGATCTGGTGGAGCCTATCTCCTTCTACGGGATCTCCAAGCTCACACCAGAATCTTACCTGCGTGTCTTTCACAAGCTCTATGGCCTTGAGTATACTGTTCTGCGTTATGCGAATGTATACGGACCGAGACAGACACCCAAGGGGGAGGGTGGTGTCATCTCCATTTTTCTGGAGCGTCTGAAAAAAGGTCTGCCATTGACCGTCTATGGAGATGGACAGCAGACACGGGATTTTGTCTATGTGCAGGATGTCGTCGCGGCCAACCTGGCCGCTGTTAGGCGGGGACACCAGCACATCATTCAGATCGCCACCACGACACCTACCTCGCTGAACACACTGGTGCATGAGCTGCGTCAGCTGCATTCTCAGCCCTTCCAGGTACGCTACGAGCCTGAGAGGCCTGGTGACATCCGGCACAGCGTGCTGCATCATAGCGAGGCAGTTCGACTGCTTGGCTGGAAGCCCTGCTATGATCTGCGCAGCGGTCTGAAGGAAGCCTATGAATATGTTATGGAAGAGTAACAGCTTATTGAAATAATGAAATAAAGGCCTCATGATCTCATGTACGGAAGTACATAGATCATGAGGCCTTTCTAACTGGAGGTATCCTATATTGGAAATAGCTTATAACCACCCTAATCAGGAACAGCAATTCACGCATGAACGAGTATTAATAGACTCATTACTGAGGGACAGAGCTATAACAGCTCTGTCCCTCAGTTACTTCTATGAACGGTCGATTTCGATCTCCAGAAATCTGCAAAACATCTATTCTGTACACTAAGTTGTTGTCCCCATCTAATTTCCTCTGTCGCCAAGTGATCTATAATCGTGTTCTATAATCATGTTCTATAATCCTTGTAGTCACGTCTTGTGTCCTGTGGGAACAAGTCGGACCGACTGCCACAGCTCCGGTGGTCCGACCAGTTCACAGCGATAGTGACCACCCCAGCGCTGCAGGGCCTTCTCTGTATAAAAACGTCTCAGCTTGTTGTAGACGGCAGCATTTCGATCATGACTAAGGTTCGATTGATGGTACCGGAAATGGTACAGATCACGGTTCACGTAGGCAAATCTGTAATGATCCAGCAATCGCAGCAGCATGCGCCGATCCTCCATTTTCCGGCCACCGGTAAGCCTGTCGATCTCCCAGCCTCCGACACGTCTGACACTAGAGGTCCGGTAGAAGCGAGGCTGCACCATGGGATCATATACGGCAAAGTCATACCTGCTTGCGAAGCTTCGCTGCTTCACGGTCTTGTGATAGTGCAGCTGTCCCCCATACTCATGCCAATGTACAGTATTCCCGTAAGCAAGTGCTGTAGTCGCTGGCTGTCTGGTCATCGCATTGTACAGCACCTGTACAGCATCCCGCTCGATCCAGTCATCGCCGTCCACCTGAATGAAGTATTCGGTCCTGATATGCTTGAGCGCCTCATTCAGTACATGACAGATCCCTTGATTAACTTTGCGTACGATCATTCGGGTACGGGCTGGGTCTGCATGTCGTCTGGCAATCGCAACAGTCTGGTCTGTCGAGGCATCATCAATGATCAGCAGCTGCCAGTTCCGATAGGTCTGAGCATGAATGGACTCCAGGGTGCGTTGGATGTAGGCTGCCTTGTTATAGGTAGGGACGACAATCGTCACCTGACTCATGCATGCTCACACTCCTTAGGTGCCGGGGCCCGTCCCCGGTCCTGTTCCAGGTCCTGTGTTGGGTCCAGTCCCCAAGCCCATGCCAGGAGCAGAACCCAGTCCCTTCCCTTCCGTAATCTTCAAGCCTGTGTACGCTGCTGCTGGAGGGGTAGAGGAGGTAGAAGATATGGGTGGCGTTGGCGGCAATAATGGCGCTTTTGGTGGTGCTGGTGCCTTTGGTATCGGTGGTGGAGTGGCTACCTTTGGTGCCGCTGTTACAGCAGGCTTAGCCGTACTGGCAGGGGCTATTGAAGGCGTCGGCGGCGAAGTCGGGATGTCTGGCGGTGCCTGGAGTGGCTGAGGTACAAGCCCCGGCTTGAGTGGTGGGGACAATCCTTTGGCCGTCTTCAGTGGAATGAGACGATCCAGTCGCTTCCAGCCGACCCCGAAGGTCAGAATGACCGGCTTGTATTCATTTCCCCAGCGGCTTAGCGCATTGTGAATCGTCCATTCTGCCATCTCGGCATACACACGAACATTATTGGTCTGATTCGTGTCATGACGACGGTGGTTATAGAGCAGCTTATCAATCCAATGGAAATGATATTGCTCAATCAGACGGAGCAATACACGCTTATCCTCCAGATATCTGCCGCCATATTTGTCATCAATGGGCCAGCCCCCGATCGAGCGCAGTGCGGATACCCGATAGCATCGCGGCCATACCGACGAATTAGCGAGCAGGAAGGCATACTTGTCTTTGTAGTGGCGACCCTTGTAGACCTCGGTCATCAGACGATTGCCATAAGCGTCCTCATGGACAATATGAATGTTGCCTGAGATGACGGCTACCTTCTCCGGAAGCTTGGCTGCCTCCTTTACCATAACCTCCAGCGTATACGGGAAGAACCAATCATCCGCATCCAGTTGAATGACAAGCGGGGTCTTTACCTGGGACAATCCCTTGTTCATTGCCTTTGATTGTCCAACATTCCGTACAGTCTTTAGCAACATAACCCGCGGATCCTGCAAATATCTTTTCAATCCAGGCGAGTAAGGCTGTGTTGACCCGTCATCCACGAGAATAAGCTTCCACTGGCTGTAGGTCTGTCTAAATACACTTTCGATAGCTTCCAGCAGAAAGGGTCCTGGATTATAGAACGGGATGAGCACTGTAATCTGTTCGTTCAAACCTGTAACACCCTCCTTCAAGGTTCCTGCAAAGCTGTCCGGTGCAAGGAAGCTGCTACCAGAGCTCTATTTAATATATTCATAGCAGCAAGAAAGGATATGGTCAGCGGAACAAGCCATGCACAGAATCCGCATGTACCCTGATCGGAACCAAAAAGAAGCATGTTCTCTAGATAAGAGAATCATGCTTGGTTGGATGCAGCATCAGAAGGGGAGGTGGCGTTCATGCCTACAAATATATCTATAAAAGCCTGTGCCGCTGTCGATAATGGCATTCCTTTTTTGATAGCCGCTACGAGATGCCTTGGAGGAATGCTCTCCTGTAAAGGTATCTCAACAAGCTGCCTGCTCTTAAGCTCTCTTAGGACATACTCTTTGGCTACACAAGCAATACCCAGTCCATTGACAGCAAATTCAACCATTAAATCCAGATGACTTAGTTCAATCTTCGGCGATAAGCGTATTCCACACTTATGAAAATAATTCTCTATATACTCCCTCGTACTTCCTCCCTTCTGTAGCAGGATCAGCGGATAATTCTGTGCAAGCTCCCGAATATGAATCGGTTGTCGGGACAAATGCTCGTACCTTGTTCCTGCTACAAAACAATCCTGGACTTCTATTTTTTTGACAACAGTTGCGGTATGCTCATCCCAATTCCTCAAGTTCATAATCCCGATATCGATCTCACCCAGATTAAGCCGTCTTGCAATTTCCTGACTGGATTGATCTACAATGTCTATTGTAATAGCTGGATTCACATGACAATACTGGCTAATTGCCTCCAGCAACTCATATTTGCACACCGCACTGCACACAGCAATCCTGATATTCCCTGCATTTAACTGCTGTAGTTCATCGAATTTACGCTCGGCAGTCAGCATCATATGATATCCCGGCTCAATATATCTGAACAGAACCTCTCCTTCTACAGTGAGGGTTACGCCTCTAGCATTGCGATAAAATAAGGCTCCCCCAAGCTTGTTCTCCAATTGCTTGATCGCTTGACTAATAGCAGGCTGCGAAGTGAATAATTCAGCTGCCGCTTTGGAGAAGCTGCCCATCTTTGCCGTAACATAAAATATTCTATAAAGCTCCAGATTAACAAACATATAATATTTTAATATACCTCCTGAACTAAATAGTTATTTTTATTATGTTATGTTCCCTATTATGATAGTCCTGCTAAACATCGTCAACGAGCCCTTACAGAAAGGAGGGATCATACTTATGTCATGGCTGTATTATCTGATATCTCTATTGTCAGGTGCTGCACTAACCTTGCAGGTCGGAGTGAACAACCAGTTACGCGAGAAGGTGAATAGTCCTATGCTTTCCTCGCTACTCAGCTTTAGTGTTGGAGCGCTTTGCCTAGGAATTGTATTTGCGGGCGTAGTGCTGCTCTTGACAGGGGCTTACATGATCCAAAAATTCTAATGACATACTAGTAGAGGAGTTACAATATGAAAAGAGTATGTGTCTACTCTGGCTCAAATCTCGGAGCACGTCCCGAGTATAAGAGACTTGCAGTCCAATTAGGAGATCTCTTCGTTCAACAGAATATTGAGTTGGTGTACGGCGGATCAAGAATCGGGCTTATGGGTGAACTGGCGAATCGGATTCTGGAGCGAGGAGGAAGTGTGACGGGGGTCATGCCAGCAAATCTTTTTCCCAAGGAATTGGTACATACCAGGCTTAGCCGGCTAATTGAAGTTAACAGTATGCACGAGCGCAAGCAGACCATGGCTGATCTGGCTGATGGGTTTATCGCCTTGCCTGGTGGCGTCGGTACCTATGAGGAGCTCTTTGAGATGCTTAGCTGGAGCCAACTGGGCATTCACCACAAACCTATCGGCCTACTGAATGCCGACAATTTCTTTGAGCCCCTTCTTTCACTTTTGCAGCATACAATCCAGGAAGGGTTCATGAACGATTCAAATATGAAGCTGCTTCTTGTTGCCTCGGAGCCTGCCAACCTCCTGAATCTCATGAGTCAATACACGCCCCCAGTATTGGATATAAAATGGCGTGAGTTGAACAGGGCATAATGAGCCACATTCATTCGCATTCATTCGCATTTCTTCGCACGTCAATAGCAACAGCCACTCCCGTTTGGAAGTGGTTGTTGACTATCATTAGTCTTCTTTATTCTTCAATATTCCTCAACTCTTCAAAAAGACTGCAAGAACTGCTCCATCCGCGCCCGGGTTCGCCCTTGTACATAGTCATACTCACGCTGAATCACATCACGATAGCGCAGCGTCCCCATTCCCCCGTGCCAGCGGTAGCCGACCAGCGACTGATTCAGAAACGGGAAGGTATAGCCGTTCACAATCGCCCGATACCAGAAGTCTACATCATGGGTATAGGGCAGCGACTCATCGAAGAGCCCCAGGCGTTCGAATATCTCCTTCCGAAACATCACAGTACAACCGTTCACAGGATTTGCAGTCAGGAAGAAGGTGTAGAACTCCTTCAGATTGGCAAACAAAGGGGCTACCCCATGCCTGGAGATGTTACTGTGCAGATCGATATAGTCAAAGTTGGTATGAGAGATATAGACCTGGTGCTCCAACATGAAGCATACCTGGTTGTTGATCTTATCGGGGTAAAAGAGGTCGTCGGAGCTCAGCCAAGCAATGTACTGACCGGAGGCATGCCTTATCCCATGATTGAGAGCGCTGGCTGTTCCGCCGTTAGCTTTGCCCAGATAAATTATACGGGATCGATAGGGATCAAGACGTTCCTGGAACTGTGTGGAGCCATCATCGACGACAATAATCTCCACGGGGCTATACGATTGGGCAAGCACGCTTCGTACAGCCTGATCGACATAGGGACAATTATAGAACGGGATAATGACGCTAACCAGTGGCCTCAATGTACTCCTCCTTTCATCTCCCAGTCATGTAGCTCCTGCAGCATTGTCTCATACGATGGCACCTGATACTGCAGATCCTTGCGAGTAGAGAGCAAGGTCTTGTCTTGCACGATTCCCGCCTCTGGCCGGATTGTAATATCGTCACGGCTCCAGATGCGCTTAAACAGTACTAAGAGATCATGCTTGCTGATCGGCTGAGGTACGGCCAGATGGATGAGCCCATCGAGCTGTTCATTCAGCAAGGCATCAATCGCCTTGGCCAGCTCCAGCGTGGTTACTCCATTCCACATAACCCTCGTATAGCCGGCTACCTCCCCGGATTGCTGCATGAACCAGTGCATGAGGCCGATCGCCCGGGATCGTATCTCAGGACCAATAATGGATGTGCGTATCGTGAGATGTCCTGGCTCATGTATTTCCCCCAGAATCTTCGTTAACGCGTAGGCGCTTGTACCATCTGGTGGGTCAGTCTCGGTATAGCGACCGCGCGATCCGGAGAAGACACAGTCCGTACTGATATGGATGACCCTCGCACCTACCTGATTCGCACTCTCCACCAAGCGATGCGGCAGCAGACCGTTGATCCAGTAAGCATCCGTCTTCTTCTGCTCTGCATGCTCATTTAGCACACCAATAGCATTAATAATGACCGCAGGACGTACAATGCGAATGAGTAGATCAACCATACTACCATCCAGCACATCCAGCAGCAGTCCTCCCTGGTCCTTGGAATCACGAGTCGTATAGAATACCTGGTGCACAGCCTGATGCTTGAAGTAATTGACCAGTACATGCCCGGCCATGCCGTTACCGCCCAGAATCAGGAGCTTCAATGAGAACCCTCCCTAATATCCATATTTCCACGACGCTTTATGGCTAGCGCACTCTGCTATTGCTCATACATGTCGTTTTCCACCGAGTACATATTTGACTACAATATCCGAGACGTCCTCCGCCAGATACCCTTCCGGGCACTTCCAGCTTTGCGGCAATGAGGTCATAATGCTGACGGCCTCCGCAATCGCATCTCCGTCTAATCCTGATATGACATTGCTGCCGCAATCCACCGTCTCGGGCCGTTCGGTTGTCTTACGCATCGTGACGGTCGGTACGCCCAAAATACAGCATTCCTCCTGGACGGTGCCGCTGTCCGTTAAGGCGCACCAGGCGTGGGCCTCCAGCTGTACAAAATCAAAAAAGCCAAAGGGCTCATGGAATTCCACAAGTGGATGTCGAGTCATGCTGGGGCTTGCGGCAATCCGGGCAGCGGTGCGAGGATGAATGCTGCATAACATGCGCTTGCCACTGCTCGCAGCGACCTTATTCAAGCCATCCAGGATCGCTGCCAGATGCACTGGATCATCCACATTTTCGGCTCTGTGGGCCGTCACGATGCAGTAATCTCCCTTACTTAGCCCCATGATGTCCAGAATTCGGCTTCCTTGAATATCCGACTCGTAATGCTTCATTACCTCATAGATTGGATTCCCGGTACGGACAATGCGCTGCACCGGAAATCCCTCTCGCAACAGATTCTGCTTACTCTGCTCCGTGTAAGGCATATTAATAGAAGAGATCGCATCAATGACTCTTCGGTTCTTCTCCTCTGGAACGGCCAGATCGAAGCAACGGTTACCTGCCTCCATATGAACGACGGGGAAGCCCAGCCGCTCAGCAAGTACCGCACATAATGCACTATTCGTATCCCCCAATAACAGCACCTGATCCGGCTGCTCCTGATGAAGGATCGTCTCCATCTGCCCGAACATGGCAGAGAGCTGTTGCCCAAGTGTTCCTGCCTTCTGCTGCAGCACATAATCGGGCGCCCGCAGCCCAAGCTGGCGGAAGAACTGTCCACTCAGGCTCTCCGTATAATTCTGGCCCGTATGCACCATGATGTGCTTGTCGGCATACTGATCCAGCTTGGTCATGACCAGGCTGAGACGAATGATCTCCGGCCTGGTACCGAGTATGGTCATGATTTTCATCTTCTGCTTCCCCACCTTTTCTTGCCTCTGCCCACTTTGCCCAGCCTGTACGTTCGCTTCATACGTTGATGTATGCGGCGACGACCCTTCAGGTGTGTACGCTGACCCTTGCGTCTTCGTATGCTCCTGCGCTTGCCTCCAGCACGCACTTGTATGAAATCTCTCACATATTCTGGCTCTGGAGCGGGCGGCAGAGCTTGCGGTAGCTCAGGTGCAGCCCGATGCTGCACGGCCTCCAGCTCAGGAGCCGATTCCTGACGCCGCAGAGGCAGACTTTCAATGATCTGTGCCGGGAATTGCCGAATTCGTGGCTTGCCTTCCGAGCCTTGTGCGGTCCAGTGCCCATAACCTTCACCATTAGCATACAGAGCTCCATCTGGATGCTGTAGGCAAGGAAACCATGATGGATGCTCGGCAATCCAGCGTACGACCATCTCCTTGCAGCGGCTACGATACACATCTGCCCCATACATGCGCATGGATTCCTGCTGATTTCGTTTACTAACCCGCACCGCTTCCTCGCGATTGTCTATTAGGTACGCTACTTTTGCCGTTAACTCATAGCTGTTCCCTGGCTCCACCAGATAGTCACCGTTGCCGGATAGCTGCATAATCTCCACGAGGCCTCCGTGCGCAAAGGAAATGACCGGCTTGCCGTACATATGGCCCTCCAATGCCGTTAGACCAAAGCCCTCCTCGACCATACTGGGAATGACCACCATATCCATGGCACCATAAGCCGTTGCTACGGATTCCTCGAATTTGGAAAAGCGAAAGCGTCTGCTGTAGCCGGATTCGCGAATTTTGGCCTCACATTGCTGGTAATATTCCTGCTCAATCGGCATTCCAATGATCCAGAAGCGGCAGTCCCGGTACCTGTGACACAAGGCCAGCGCCATGTCGATGAATGACTTTAGCCCTTTGGATTCGGTGATGTAGGAGGAGATATAGCCTATGCAAATATGCTCGGGGCGTAGGCGAAGCTTCTCCCGCTTACGAGTGCGCTGAATATAGCGCTGGGCCTGCCCCATCGAATCTATGGAGGTCGTCGGGTACAGTACATCCATCCGAATCCGTATTCCAGCCTGCTGTAGCGGTCGTAACGTCGCATGGGATATGCCCACCAGCCGATCAGCCAGCCGTTCCATGATTCGTGCAGCAAGCGGAGTATACTCATTGCTACGAATAATCTCCGTAATGCCCCATATGACAGGTACTCCAGCCTCTTTAGCCGCTAGTGCAGGCAGTACATGGATACAGGTATTGACATAGATCAGATCAGGCTGATGCTCTCGAATCATGCGCACAAGAGCCGTGTATGCAGACGAATGCTTTAATTGCTCGATATCCCTCTCCAGCTCAGGGTAAGGGGTATACATGCCGTACAGCACGGGTATTTCCTGAATATGTGTGCAAATGTTATCGCGACGCGCCTCTGTAGTCAGCTTTCCCTCCTCCGGAGCGACAAGTATGCAATCGAAATAGGAGCCCACTTCCCTGCAAAAGTGGAGCAGCAGCTTCTCAGCTCCTGTAATGCTCCGATTGCTGCTAATGTGACTGAATAACATCAATGTAGGTCGTTTGCTCATCTCCATCACCCTGGGAACAGAGTCGTCAGCAACTGATCGATTCTGTTCATATACGTATGATCCCGGAGTGTGCGCTCCAGCCCTTTGAGCGCAATGTTTCGCCGCTGCTCCTCATGCTCCAGATAGTAATGCACCTTATCCAGCAGCTCATTGGGAGAGCTGTAGGTCTCGATCTCTACACCAGGCTCGTAGAATCTGGGAAGATCCTCGCGCATATCCGTCAATTGAAAAGCAGACGAGGCCGCGACCTCGAAGGTGCGTGGATTCGGTGAATACCCCGGTAGCTTCAGCAGGTTATTGTTCACAAGCTCATCCTCATGCGAGCGGTGCAGATTAATAATAATCTTGCTTCCGTTATAGACCTCGTTGGTCTGACTCGGGTCCAGCCAGGTGCCTACATCAATTCGATCTGCATACAATGGATAATCCGGCATCCGGTCCCACCAGAGTCCGTTGATGCGGAAGTCACGCTGCATGAGCTGACCCATAATCGGCTGCAAGTAGAAGATACGACTCCAATAAGCAGAGCCGGTAAAGCTCAGCTCGCGGCGGTTATTGGATGGATAAGCCAGCGGATGAAAATGTGACGGTGCCACGCCAAGTGGCAAATAATGAACAGATGCACTGCAGGCCTGCTGGTACAGCTCTAGACAATTCAGCTCCAATGTGAAGACGTGGTCGAAATGCTGGACCAGTGGAATGGTCAGATCGGTGTAATACGGATCGTCCGTCAACCAGACAGCTGTACGAATTCCCTTTCGGCGGATTTTATCCATCTGCTCCTTGTCGACGTCCAGACCATCCAGAGCCAGTACCAGATCCGGGTGCTGCTGGAGAGCAACCTCACTGAATGGCAGGGAAGGGTCCGTCACGGTTACCCGGGTTGCCAACAACTGGAGCGCATCGATAATCGCCGAATCAATCGGGGAATAAGGGAATGACTTGCCAGAAGGAATATACAGAATATGCAGGGGACGAACCGGAAAAACCGGGCGCGGCAGAGCTGCAATCGCGTTCGCTCTTCCCCGCATATAGCCCTCCTCATACCCCTGATGCCAGCCATGCGGCTTGAGCATGACCGTAATTGTATTCTCAGACATCGCTCTCTCTCCTTTAATAAGCCTAATGGTTGAATCTAGCTGACGTTTCGGCCTCAGGTCACGGCCAGTTGGAGCAGCTGCGGGATACGATGGGCAAACGTGTGCTTCTGTAAGGTGGTACGCATTCCTTCCCACGCCAGTCGGAGCCGCTCCGTCTCATGTTCCAGGTAATAGGCCAGCTTCGCTTGCAGCTCTTCAGCCGTAGCGAAGGTCTCAATATCGTGGCCTGGCTGATAGTAACGGAACAGATCATCGCGGATGTCCGTCATCTGCAGCGTACCGCAGGCACTGATCTCGTAAGTGCGCGGATTGATGGACTGGGCAGGGATCTGGTGCAGGTTCTCATTATCCAGCCCGCTCTCGGCAGGTCTGTGAATATTGAGCACAATCTTGGCACCGTTGTAGTAGTTAGCCGTCTCCTCAATGTCCATCCAGCCTGGACGAATGAAGGGACCAAGGATATCCTGTCGCTGCATTCGTTCCCAGGAGCCACCTACGATGAGCACCTTTTTACCTTCGAGAAAAGGAGCCAACTGGTCGAATAGCGCCACCCGATTCCAGAATGCACTGCCGATGAAGCAAATATCATATTTGTACTCTGGATTGACCTTCCGGGGATGAAATACACTCGGGCCAACCCCCAGTGGCATATAATGTACCTGTTTGGCCTGCATACTCTGGTAAAAGGGTACACAGGACATTTCGTGTGTGAACACTACATCGTAGTACAAGCAATTTTTAGCTGTCTTCTCCGTAAAATAAGGATCGTCAACGAACCAGACCGCCGTCCTGATCCCGAAGGCACGGACTTGTCTCAGCTGTTCCTCATGGTCCTCCGGCAGTCCATGAAGACCATTCATCACCAGCACCAGGTCAGGACGCGACACGATGGCATCGGCCAAAATCGTCCTGATATTGCCCACGATGCATTCACGTACGCTCTGGCGGAGTGCGTCGATGACGCCCGTATCAATGGCTGGAAATCCTTGCGGAATATACAGCACACGTAAATCTGACATTTGCGGAGTGACCGTGAAGCTCTCCAGTATAGCCTTGCAGCCTCCTACTCGTCGTCCTTCCTCATAGCCGCTCGAATACCCCTCTGTATGTGTCAGGTGACTCACTTCCTTTCCAAGTTAGGACACGTCATTTCAGATTCCACGGCTTGCAGCCTACCCACCCAAGGTCCTCTAGTGTGATCCCGCCATCCATGCAGGAGCATACAGGCAGATAGTGTCGTTCTTAACCTATATATGCCGTGGGGTTATTTGCATCATGGACGACAGCCGTGTTTTGTGAAAATTGGCTCCAGCCCTGTCTTGTCTGCTCATCTTCGTTGTCAGAATCTGCGGGACCATAACACAAAAAAGGTACGAATAACCGATGTCTTTCGGTTATTCATACCGTCTAGGTGGACGAACGATATTCCCTATCCTTGTGGCTTAACGGCAAGCTCGTGCCCTTCTGCATACCCTTTGGCAAAGCCTTCGTTGAACCCTTCATGATATGCCTCGTCGAAGCTCTGGCTGACTGGAGCCGGAACGACCTCTACCTGTTGGGGTGCGGGGGCTGGCTCCTGAGTCGGAACAAATATATTCTGCTGCGGAGCGAACCCGGCAGCAGCCCGCAGCTTGCGGCGAGATCTATAGAGTCCCTTCTTGCCACGCTTGGTCACATGCTTGCGCCCTTTGACCAGCAGTCCTCTTCTTTTCTTCTGGAGTCTCAGCTTGGCCCGAGAAGCCCGACCGAGTGTTTTGCGCCCGGAGCGTAGTCTGGACTTCTTGTATACGCGTCCCGTTTTCTTCTTCATGTCAGTCCTCCTTATAGTTGATCATCGGCTCTATCCTGATCCGCTGCTGCGGAGGTAGCCAGGGACTGGACGGCACCCCATGTCGTGGCTTGGGCAGCGAGATGCCCCCCAGCATACGCGCCATCTCATGCTGATAGGCTGTAAGTAGCCGCAGGCTCTCCTCCAGGCTTTTGGCGGATACTTCGGCATGAGGTATCACATCGGCCATACTGTGCAGCAGCCTAGCAATGGCATGCTGGCTGGCTGCTATGGAATCCACCAGCTCCAGCTTCACCTCATGCTCCCGCTGATAGCTCATGAATCGCTGTCTCCGTCACCAAAGCTGTCGCCGAACATCCCGTCCAGTCCGTCTGCAGACTCCTCCTCCAGCACAGCCTTCAGATTGCTGCACAGACCTGTCTGCAGACGGGTTAATCCCTCCAGCATTTCCACCATCTGCTCATGAATCTCCAGTGGCTTCTGCAGCTGATCCTCGTGCGTCTCAAAGGTATGAGCCATGACATGATTAATCGTCCAATTGCGAGCCTTCTCGGCTTCAAGAGCCTTGGCCTCCAGGATGAGCGCCACATTTCGCTGCAGCTTGGCAGCGGCATCCAGCATATGCATCATGGCCTGTTCCCTGCTCATCTTCACCTCACCGCCTTTAGTAATACGCTATTCCTCATCCTGCCCATTCATTTCCTTCATGACCTTCGTAAGCATCTCAGCCATGGCATCCTGAAAGTCGGCCAGGCCATTCAAATAGGCAATCACACTTTTGTTAACCTCCGAGGAGCCGTCCATCAAGCCGGATATGCCATCCAGGTCCGGGTCCTGATCCGGCAGCTGATGAATGATGTGGGCCATCCTCACCACAACCTGCCGCTCGGTGTCCAGCAACCGGGCCATCTGCTGATGTGACTGGGAGATGTGCTGCAGCAGATCATCAATTTTGTCCTGCATGAACCACCCGATACCTCCTTATTCTTTTCACCACTTGTATATCCTGTGGGCTAGAATCAGTATGCCGCCTCCTACAACCTATTCGCCTGCCTGCATTCGGGTTCTTCCAAATTCCATCGGAATTGAAGCTGATCACATAATTACTCTGCTCAGTGAGTCGGTCGCTTCCCAAGATGCAGATTCCCCCACACGTTCCGCCTGAATATCAGCTTGTCTAGATGCCAAAATCATGAAAAGGCCACGGCATACTCCAGTACACCGCAGCCTTGCTTCCTGTTCTTACTCATCACCTTGCTTGCTAGCCTCAATATCTTTGGTATCCTTGTTAGCTTTGGATTCCTTGGATTCCTTGATAGCTTCGATATTCTTGGTAGCTTCGGTATCGTTCTCAGAAATCTCGATCACCGAGTCAACCATCCGATTGTCCCTGTCATCTATTCCTTCATGGGCCAGCTCATCGCTATCATTCTGGGATTCAGCCACTACCTCATCCAGCGAAGTCTCATTGAACTCCACTGTCGAGGTATCAGCCTCCACCTGCTCCGAAGGAGTAGCCAGAGCAAAATCCCTCATGTGCTCGCTGGCTTCCCGCAGAGATTCGAAGGTGCCTGCATCGCTCCAGTAGCCCTCCAGAATGTCATACTCCAGCTGACCTTCTCTGGCGTACCAGTTATTCACATCCGTAATCTCGAACTCGCCTCTTGCTGAGGGAACCATTTGTTCGATGACCGAGAAGACAGATACATCATAGAGGTAGATGCCTGTCACACAATACTGGGACTGCGGGTTCTCCGGCTTCTCCTCAATCTGCAGAATCTTGGAAGGCGCATCGGGGTCAAAGACAGGCACACCGTAGCGATGAGCATCCTCTACTTCCTTCAGTAGTACCCTGGCGCTGCCGAACGGCTGCTCCATGAATTTTGCAATACTTGGCTGCAAATCATCCACGAAGAGATTATCCCCGAGGAGGACTACGAATTTACCGGCATGCTCGACAAAGCTCTCGGCCAGGTTCAAAGCCTCCGCAATCCCCCCGGCCTCCTCCTGAATACGGTAGGAAATCTGCACCCCGTAGGCATTGCCACTCCCCAGCAAGTTCGTGTACAACCCGGCAGAATGCTTACCCATCACAATCAGAATGTCCTGGATCCCCGCTTGACGCAACCTCTCAATCCCGTACAGAACCATGGGATATTTGCCGACAGGCAGCAGATGCTTGTTAATGATCGATGTCAGGGGCATTAGGCGTGTTCCCGTTCCCCCGACCAGAATGATGCCTTTCATGTCCCACCACCTCCGCTCTCATACGGTTCACCACGAACCGTGTTCTCTGGAAGCTCAATATATTCGCGAGGATCGGTATGCCATTTGCTCATGAACCTGCGATAGTTGCGCTCTATAAGAGCTTCCAGCTCTGGCTGTCTGACTTTGGCAAAGCTCGCGCTACCCTCATGATGTACAAAGCAATCGCTGCACATCAGTAGTCTGCTGCCCTGCAATCGGGCCCGGAAGCAAAAGTCATCATCCTCGTAATGCCCTGCACCGTATCCCTCATCAAGGTAACCAATGCGGTCCAGCAACTTTCGACTGAAAAGCATACAGAATCCTACCAGCCTCTTGACCTCTCGCCAGCGCACTGCATCACTGACATTGTTGCGTACAGCATAGCTCATGAATTGTTCCATAGAGTTCGCCCCGCAATCGACCTGCTGCAAGCCACTCACATAGTTCGTAACTGGACCTACAATCCCAATATCGGCTGCGCTATGCAGAGCAGAACGTAAATTCATCAGCCAGCAGGGAGTCACAGTAACGTCATTATTCAGCAGTAGCAGCTCATCTCCCTCTGCCAGACGAAGACCGAGGTTACAGGCTGCCGGAAAGCCCCGATTCACAGGCAGACGTACACTGCGTAGATTCTCTTGGACACAATAGCTACTTGTGCCGTCTGTTGAGGCATTATCCACTACGATAATCTCGTAAGGTACGTCCGTATACTGCCGGATCGCAGCCACACAACGCTGCAAGAGCGGCAACCCATTATACGTGGGAATGATGATGCTTGTGAGGCGTATAGCGATTCCTCCCTTCGGCAATCTTGGCGCGGGACGGTAGCGTGCGAGTGCTGGATTCACCTCGGGCATTCCATTCGGAGGCATTCAATATGGCAGACAGCGCTTCTGCATGATCCCCAATAATTAGCTGCTCCACTGGATTCCCTGCCCCACGGTTCATGCTGGCCCGACGGCGGTTACGCGCCAACACGTTCACACTGCATACCCCAGCAATCCTCATTCCCTTCATGATTGCACGTGCCTGTGCCAGCGGAGGAACGGCAAGGACGTCTGTGCCAACGGCATCAAGACAGCGGCGAGAGAGTGCATGTGGAATAGCTGTCATGGAATCTGCTCCAAGATCGGTACGATCCAGCATCCGATTCAGAAAAGCCTTGCAACGCGTAACCTGATCCTGCTGCTCGAATACGGGAATCAACGGCGTCAGATGATTCAATGCGACATCCGTTCCTCGCTGTACGGCAAGCAGGAAAGGCGCAAGCTCCTCAGCACGGAGTGGAATGTCCGCATCTGTGAACAACACGATATCTGCTGTGGTCAATCTGGCCCCAATGCTCCTGCCGACGTCGTAGCCAAGCCTTTCCGGAATATGAACGACAGTCACACCTGGGTGTCCTATCGCCTGCTCATAGGTCCTGTCCGTACAACCATTCAGGACCACAATAATATCTTGTAGGGGCAGTCGTCTTAGCTCGCTTAATACACGTGAGATCGTCTTCTCTTCGTTGCAGGCTGTCACGATGGCAGCAGCCTTCATATGAATGGGAATCCGTAACTCCCTTGTATGTTGGAAAGCTCTGGCCCTGCCGTTCACAAGCGGGATATGCTGTGATGTCTTGTAAGAGCCTCGAAGTGAAGCCCGGTGTGATGTCTGATATGGCGTCGAGGATGACGAACGGTATGGAAGGCCGTGTGATGTATAGTGTGATTTTTTGTTCGATGTACGATTGGATGTACGGTGTGATGATCGATGGAGTGGTTGTATTGCTAATTTAGAGACTGACTTGTGTAACGCCCCGAACGATGGCTTGGATGCGGCTCTCCCGCTCCACCGAGCGAGGGAAGGTGAGAGGGCCTTACGAGCGGACGATCTAACTGACAATCCTCCAGCTCTTCTTCCTGATTTTGTGCTACTTCTCGCTGTGCCTCCACGTTGCCTTTTATTTCTGCTGTGGCTTTGATTCATGATCGGATCACATCCATATGACGGAGCCGTTGCATAGCATCATATCCCATGCGCAGGCCTCTATGCTCCGCTAATCGTCTCCACGCCTCTTTATGATCTTCCACTACAATGTGCTGTAGTGGGTCCACACCACGAGTCGTTCGTCTAGGGTTCCAGCTTCCCACTGGAACGGACGCTGCCAGGCTCAGCTTCAAGCCATTCAGGACGGCCATCGCTTGCGCCAGCGGCGGTCTCTCCAGCACCTCATAGCCAAGCGTCTGGAGTGCTGTGCGGCTAAGAGCATGAGGCACCGCTGTCAGTGAGGCTCCACGCAGGTCGGGCCGTTGCAGCAACATATTCAACATATGCTTCGCTTCCACTACCGGGTGAACATTCCACGTCCGGACGGGGCCACTGTAATCGTTCAAAGCGATATCTGCCCCCTCCAATATAGCTCTTATGAAAGGCTGAAGGAGAACAGCGGGAATGATCATGTCTGCGTCCAGAAAGAGCAGGATCTCCCCTTTTGCCACCTCTGCTCCGATACGGCGTCCGATATCATGCCCCAAAGGATGCTCGTAGGAGAGAACCCTGGCTCCAGCGGCGGCGGCAAGATCACCCGTGCCGTCCTCGGAGCCATTATCCACGACGATCACCTCAACTGGCGAACTGACCAGCTGAGCCTGCGTCACCACGGAGGCAATGGTTCGGCTCTCGTTCATCGCCGGGATGATGACGGATACGAGCGGACGTGCTTCATGCAGCCAATCTGCCCGGATACTGTCCGAATGCTGCGCAGACCGAGCAGGTCTGCTCTTTCGGGACGACCTGGCATTTGTGGTGGTCACGCTTCTTGTCATGGAGCGATGCTTCATTTTGTTGTCCGATACTCCAGCTGATATTCTCTTCTTCTTCCGATTCATGCCTACCCTCCTGCTTTCCCGCTTCGGTGGTCGGTATCCGAACAGTTCCACACATGTTATGCTCCCCTTGATGGGGCGGTAACGGCATTTGTACTGGCTATCGAGTCCACCTTCTCCCAGAAGGAGGCTTGACGGCAAGCATCTGCTGTACCACATGATCCCAACGTTCTGCCGTGTGCTTCCAGAGCAAGCGCCTGCTAACCTCCCGTTGTCCTGCCATCCCCATGCTTCTGGAGCAGTGTGGATTTCTGAGCAGGTATGTGATGGCCTCTGCCAACTCCTCTGCCATGCGGGAAGGCTCTACCAGAAGACCCGTAATCCCATTCTGGACTACCTCTGGAATCCCCCCAATTCGTGAGGCTACCACCGGAATTCCTGTAGCCATGGCCTCGACATTCACCAAGCCAAAGGCCTCCTCTCCACAGGAAGGAACCACTGCGACCTCCGCAAGCATATATAACTCGGCAAGGGCAGGATGGGGCGTGTAGGGAAGGAAGACCACATGCCCTGGCAAGGCAGCAGCCTGTCTTCTCAGCGCAGACAGATAGGCTGTCTCCATATTTCTGCCATATCGAGGGCTACCGACGATGAGCAGCAGGACATTGGGGCACTGCCTGATAACATGCGGAAGCGCATGTAGCAGATGGTGAACTCCTTTTCCCGGTATCAGGCGCCCCGTATACAGAATAATGCGGCGGGAGGACCAGCCCAGCTGCTGCAATCTGGCCTCTCGAAGCAATTCAGTCTCTGGAAGACCACGCCTGGCGAAGTCCCGGGGGTCCACTCCTGGCAGATTGACGAACAAGCGACCTTGGGATTCAGGAGCCAGCCGCAGCACCTCATCTCTCAGAAAGCTGCTGTTCACTATGATCCCGTCGATGCTTCGCAGCATCGCTCGTAGTCGGCGCCGGGAGATCAGTGGCGGCTTGATGAACGTCGTGGAATGGAGTGTCAGCAGGACCTTCATACGGGGAAAGGCCTTCTTGATCCGCCAGGCAATGGCTGGCCTATTATGCACATCTGCCACCTCGGGCTGCTGGGCTGCCATAGCTCGCATGACGACACGCGTATAGCCTTTACCACGGGATACGCGTACGCAATGAACTCCGTGCACCTCTCCCCGCCGCGGCAGACCCTCTCCACGAATTCCATAAATGATAGTCTGCTCCCGATACACAGAGAGCGGTACCGTATGCTCGATGATGCGTTCTACAGAGCTGCTGTGTGCAGACGGCACCACGAACGATCCCGGCGAGATGACGGCGATTCTTGCAATCTCCCTCATGGGCGTCATCCTCCAATTCTGTTGCGGATACCCTACATCATATACAGAGAGAGCAGCGTATGGACACGGAGTATGTACCTATAAGGAGATTTTGGGCCAAGGCCTTCAGCCGTTGTCCATTACAGCAGGACAAGGACCTTCATATACTGCTAGGGACAGACACGTTCTGATTCGACACGCAAGCGAGGCATTCAGCCAATGGCAACGATCAGATGAAAGTACAAGGCTAATGAACTGTTGATCCAGGGATAACGTAAGGAGGAACGGTCATGCAAATGCAGTACGCCGGTATCTTACTGAATTCAGCACTATACCGGGGCATAACGACAGGAAGGACGGGGACAGAAGCCCTTGGACACTATGTAGAGGCAGCCCGAAAGTATGGGGTCATCCCCTGCTTTCTTCGACTGGAGGATATTCATCCGACGAAGCGTCATTGTGTAGCACAAGTACCAGTTGATGGAGGCTATCAGCGGATGCTTGTTCCGGTTCCTACGGTCATTCACAATCGGGCCATGTATAAGCATCGTCGTAGCTGGCAGCGACTGGAGGCGCTAAGAAGACGCGGTGTTCATATTTTCAACGGATATACCCGCTTTAATAAATACGACGTTCACCAGCTGCTCACGCGGGACCGCTCACTCCTTCCCCACTTGCCAGCCACGCACAAAGCATCCTCTGCAAGTATTACGAAGCTGCTGGAGGAGCATGGAGATGTCGTCCTCAAGCCCTGCAATGGCAGTATTGGCAAAGGCATCATGCGGTTGTACAAAGGCAGTGAATACTGGATGATGCAATACAGAGAACGTGCAGGAGAGCGAAAATGGCTAAATGCACCGCTGCTGAATGGACAGCTGCCTTACTGGATGCTTCAGCGTATGCACTCACAGGCTTACATTGTGCAGCAGACGGTTCCTCTGGCGCAGTATCACGGTCGTCCATTCGATATTCGCGTGACCGTGCAGCGTGGATATGGTGGTAGTTGGGGAATTACCGGCATGTTCGCCAAGGTAGCACCACCGAACAGCTTCGTATCCAACGTAGGACAAGGCGGAAGTGCGATCCACGTGGAGGAGGCTCTGGCCTTCAATTTCCCGCCTTATCAGGTGAGACTTCTGCTCTCCAGACTGGAAATGCTGGCCATACGCATAGCCCAATCCCTGGCATCCTCTCTGGTTCATAGCGGACCCTTAAGTCCTTTGGCCGACGTAGGGCTCGATCTGGGAGTAGATCAACGTGGTGAGCTGCACTTTATCGAATGTAACGGCAGAGACCAGCGCTATGGCTTCCGTGAGGCAGGTATGCCTGAGATCTGGCAGGAGACCTACGACAAACCTGTCGCATATGCCAGCTGGGTACTCCATCAACTGGCCCTGAAGCGTATGTGATGGGTCCAAGGCTACCTTGGCACAGCAGCCTACTAAGTGGGCAGAGATAAGTTGAATATCTAATTATTGGGCATTGAGGTGCTGATGTTGAGGTACTGATGTTGATGTACTGATGTACTGATGTACTGATGTACTGATGTACTGATGTACTGATGTACTGATGTATTGATGTACTGATGTATTGAGGGCGGAGGTACTGAGTATTGACGTATTGAGGTGCCGAAGAACGGAAAATATGAGGTGTAGGGCGGTGATGGGACTCGGGTCTGTGTTACCACCGCCTCAAATTCTCTTGCTCCATCGTGGTGCCAGCCCCCTGTTTATGCGGGTTGGTGCACCGATGTACTCCAAAATATTGATTTACATAACATTATGTGGCAATATAATGCAGTAGTGGCCGGATACGCTTCGGTTCATGGCCCGGAACAACCACAAGGGGGATCTGTAATGGCAAAACAATGGCTCCGGCTGATGACAGAGCTCTCATCACGCAAATGGGTCTGCCGATTAGTGGGAGGCTTCGCCCAGAGTGGCGCCAGCCGACATGTAATACCCACATTTATCCGTACATACCGTATTGCCGCTGAAGAGGCGGAGCGAGATTGGACTGATTATGCTTCGTTGAATGAGTTTTTCACACGGCGGCTGAAGCCGGGAATGCGTCCGGTAGATGAGACTCCGAATACGCTCGCAAGTCCCGTGGATGCCTTGATCACATTCGCAGGTGACGTCGAGGCTGGCACAATGCTGAATGTCAAAGGACAGGATTATTCCGTGGAGGAGCTGCTGAACTATTCTCCACGCTTCGAAAAATACAAACACGGTTATGCTTTTGTACTATACCTGAGTCCGACAGATTATCATCGGATTCATTGTCCAGTGACTGGCAAGCTGGTCGAGAAAGAGCACATCAAGGGCAAAGTCTACCCTGTCAATGATTTCGGTCTGACACATATGAGGACTGTGCTTAGTCGAAATGAACGGAAGATCGCCTACATCCAGCATAATTATGGTGAATTGGCACTCATTAAGGTTGGCGCAATGAACGTCAGCAGTATTCAGTATACCGATGAGCAGGCGAAATCCTGGACCAAGGGGGAGGAGCTAGCCTTTTTCCAATTCGGTTCAACAGTCGTGCTCATTACGGAAGACGACACCTTCAAGCCGCTGGAATCCGCGGTGGTCGGCAGTCGAATCAGAATGGGGCAGTCATTGGGTCACTTCGTAGGCCAAGCCTGACTTCGCTGATCTAAGAAGCTATCGAGGACATCATCTGCCCGCGTATGATATTCGATCATTTCGTCCATCCTCCACCAACATAAAAGGTCGAGACAGTAGCTACTCAGCTCCTGTACTCGACCTTTTTGTACGTCTGGCATTGCGACAATACGTGTTACCCCAATACTGTATGTATGACATGCCCTTTCAGGCTGTCGTATGCATAACGTGTTCGATTAGCGTCTCATTGTGTACGCCCTACGCAGATCAGAACCATACACTTTGTGGCTCTGCTATCCTAATTCTGCGCTGCCGAAAACGGGACTTCACCAGCCCGGAGCCGTTGCCTCTGCGTGTCAGCATTCTGCGTCGTCTGTTCATACCGATGTCTCCCTTCTCTATGTATCCCAGACCTTGCCGGGTGCTCTTAGAGAGGATTACCCAGCAGCTCTTGAATTGAAACGACGAGCAAGAAGTGAAGCTCCTTGCTAGAAGGGCACATTCGATTCGGATGATCCAGCAGTCAAATAGCCCTTTGAGCCAGTCAAATGTACGTATACAGCTGCCGCGAGTGGAAAGCTCCGTCAACCACGGTTCAACCTGCTGTTTTTTGAACGAAGATCATGGCTAACGTATCTCCGATGGGCTTTTCCCCGTATATTGCTTGAACTGTCGGCTGAAGAAAAAGATGTCCCTGTAGCCTAGCGCCTCCGCTACCTCCGTAACATTCATACCTGCATGCAGGAGCAGATGCTGCGCACGCTCAATTCGCATACGGATGATATGAGCTTGCACCGATATCCCGGTCAGCTCTTTGAATTTGATGGAGAAGTATCTCGGAGACAATCCGACCCGGGCCGCCAGCTCCTCCACGCGATGCTGCATACCTGGATGCTGACGAACATAATTGGCGATCTCATAGATCCCTTCCTCCAGATGATGGCTGACGGTACGGACTACCTTCTCCTGCCGATCTGCCCGCAGCAGATGGATAAGCAGTTGTTGCAGCAAGAGCCGCCCTTCCTCAATAGCGCCATAGGCTTGCTCCAAAGACAGTCGTACATACCTGGACAACATATGCTCGAAGTCCACCGTCTCCTCCAGCACCCGATAACGCTCAGGCACAGGCTCGGGGGTGGCCTCGACATCAAAATGAATATACGTAAGAACAAGTGGGCGCTGCGGATTGTGCACGGCACTTGTATAATCTCCAGGCCTGAACAGGAAGCAGCTGCCGGCTCCCACCTCATAATTCTCTTGATTGACCGTGACCGTGCCTTCCCCACTCCATACATAGAACAGATCGTAATTAGGCATCGGCTTCTCACGCGGCTGCCATCTCCAGCCTGGTTCACATACGATTTTGGCAAATGCCGGGAGCAGCACAAGCTGCGATGGTTGCATATGAAGCACTTCTTCCTACCTCCTGTCCAAATCCTGTTGTTCGCCTTGCTTCTGCAAGTCCAGCACATCCTGCCATGCCAGTTGCATACGCCGGGCCCCTTCCTCCAGCTGCTGTTCATCCAGATGCGAGAAGCCGAAGCTCACCGCTGGAACCGAGGGAGACAAGCTATAGTCCTTCATGTCCCTCATCCAGACACCACGCACAGCTGCAGCTCGCCTGAACACCTCGTAGCTCGCCGGGTCCTGCCGCCAGCGTCCGAAGACATGTAGACCTGCATCGGTTGGCTCCAGGTCAAATAATGAATCTGTATAATACTTCATCCATGTAGTGAAGACAGAATATCGTATCTCATACAAGCGCGTAAGACGACGCAGATGGCGAGCATAGCTACCTCTCGTCATGAAATAAGCCATAGCCCGCTGCTCCAGCTGCCCGGAAGGGATCGGATCATATAGCTGCTTGGCCGACAGCAAAGGTTCCACTAGTGAGGGAGGTACTACAGCGAAGCCTACACGGAAATCCTCCGGCATCGTCTTGGAGAAGGACCCTACATAGATCACGCGTTCCTCTGTGTCCAGTGCCTTCAAGGGCTCGATCGGCCTGCCTCCCCAGCGGAATTCGCTGTCGTAGTCATCCTCTACAATGACGGCCCCCGTTCGCGAAGCCCAGCTTAACAGCTCTCTTCTGCGCTGCAGACTTAGCACTGCTCCAGTGGGAAATTGGCGGGCTGGTGTCACGAATAGCAGCCGAGCCTTCCAGTCGTCCGGGATGATCCCTTCCCGGTCAAGCTCTGCGGCTACAATCCGCCCATCACAGACCGCGACTGCTCTGCGAATTCCAGGATAGCATAGCTGCTCCAGCACCACCTCATCCTGCTCCTGTATAAGCAGCTGCGTCAGCAGCGCAATGCCGTGCATTGAGCCATTGAACAAAATAATTCGCTCTGCCAATGTACGGATACCTCGTGTCAGGCGCAGGTGGGCAGCGATGGCTTCCCGCAATTCAAGGCTTCCTTTCGCATCAGTCACCCCTCGATTCACTGCGCTAGCCGCTGCAGCTGCTGAAAGCGACCTTCGCCATTCTGCATCGGGAAAATGATCCTCTGGCATGCGGCGAGGCACAAAGCTGATGTCGCTTGGGCTCGGAGCATCCGCAGTGCCTGGCGTGTGTATGGCACCCCCAAAGGAATACTGTGACGCCTCAGCCTCAGGTAAACGGTTTGACGACGTAAAGGAAGGGCACAGCCTACCTTCATCCTGCTGACGAGGGGGCAGCTTCGTGCTCATGACTCGTCTGGCCCATGGAGAGAGAAGGATCGGCGCTTCCTCTGTTGGACTGGAGACCGAGGTCGCTGCAAACGCTACGTAGGTACCGCTTCCGATCTCGGTGTGCACATAGCCATCCGCCTGTAGCATCTCATAAGCCTCGGCTACCGAACCACGCGAAAGTCCATAATGCTTGGCCATCCAGCGCGAAGACGGAAGACGCGTGCCCTCCTCCAATCTCCCCTCCCAGATGGCATCCTTGAGCGCATGGTAGAGCGCAGCATATTTATACCGATACCGCTCTATATAAGATTCCAGCGGCAGCATAAAGTCCATGATCTTCAACTCCATAAGAGTCAAAATTGACTCCAAATAAGTGGCCTATACAAATTACTTTAAAGTGGATCTATTTTCATGTCAATTTTCGTTTTATGCTAGTTACATATCTCGAACCGGCCGGCTAGAGCATACGATGAAGGAGGCTATTTGAGTATGCGAAGAAAAGAATTCAGCGTAGAAGAGGAGCAGGATATTCAGGAATTTCTGGATCATATGACGTTCGGCTTTCTGGGAACCGTGACCCAAGAGGGAGAGCCGCGCGTGACTCCACTTAATTTTGTGTATGAGAACGGAATTATTTATTTTCATGGTAGCTACGCTGGAGAGAAAATGAAGAATATAAAGGCTCATGCTCAGGTCAGCTTCACCGTGGCTGAGGAATATTCGCTCATCCCCTCCTACTACACAGATGCGGAGCTTGCCTGCCCAGCAACCGCGTATTTTAAAAGTGTTACCCTACTCGGACATGCGGAGGCTGTCACGGATCTGGAGGAGAAGGCAGCCGTACTCGGCGCATTCATGCGCAAGCTCCAGCCAGAGGGCAGATATGCCCCTATTCAGGCCAGTGATGAACGCTACCGTGTTGCACTCAAGGGCGTGTCCGTAACCCGGATCATGCCTTCCTCGCTGACAGCCAAGTTCAAATTTGGGCAAAACCTGAGTGCAGGGGCCCGGAAGGAGATGACTGAACGACTGGAGGAACGTGCTCAAGGTAAGGACTTTCAGACTGCAGAGCTCATGCGTAAATATTGTCCTTTCCATTCTTCTTGATTTTCCCTGTGACGATGCGCTTTTTCGGGTGACTGTGCCGCGGTGAAATGCTATAATGTATGGCAATTAGTAATTAGAACTAGATGGTGCCATGCTGCCCTGCGGTACAGGGTCATGCATTTCCATCGACTGGAAGGATGAACCGAATGAATTCATTGGCTGAGCAATTGAATCACACGCTTCACACCGAGCAAGTGCATGTATACGAAATGCTCTCCACCCTCGGCAAAGAAATCTACTTTCCGAAGGAAGGTATTCTGAGTCAATCTGCCGAAGCAGGGAAGCTGGCCCAAAAATACAATGCCACCATTGGTATCGCTACTGAACAAGGCGGCCCAATGCACCTGAGTGTCATTCAGGAGAAGCTGTCGGCTTTCCAACCGAAGGATCTGTATCCTTATGCCCCTCCTGCGGGCAAGCCTGAGCTGCGTACAGCTTGGCGTAGCAAAATGCTGGTGGAGAACCCATCCTTACAACATAAATCCTTCGGCACTCCCATCGTGACGAATGCATTGACCCACGGTCTCAGTATCGTGGCTGATCTGTTCGCTGACGAAGGCGATGCTGTCATTTATCCGGACAAGAACTGGGAGAACTACGAGCTGACCTTCGGTGTCCGTCGTCATGCTCGTCTCGTCAATTATCCGCTGTTCACAGAGGATATGCGGTTCAACAGTCAAGGCTTGCGCGAGGCGCTCATGGCTCAGCAGGAGCAGGGCAAAGCGATCGTGCTGCTCAACTTCCCGAACAACCCGACTGGCTACACTCCGGGTCTTGAGGAAGGTAACGAGATTGTTGCCGCCATCCGCGATGCTGCTGAAGCCGGGATCAACGTCGTGGTGGTTACGGACGACGCCTACTTTGGACTATTCTTTGAGGAATCCTTGCAGGAGTCCCTTTTTGGCAAACTTGCAAATATCCACCCACGGGTGCTGGCTGTCAAAATTGACGGTGCCACCAAGGAAGAGTATGTATGGGGCTTCCGCGTCGGCTTCATCACCTATGCTTCTGACAGCAGCGAGGTCCTCTCCGCTCTGGAGCAAAAGACACTGGGTATCATTCGTGCCACCATCTCCAGCGGTCCACACCCGTCCCAGACCTTCGTGCTGGATGCGCTGCAGTCACCGGAATTCGAAGCCCAAAAGGCTGAGAAATTCGCAGTGATGAAGGGTCGGGCGAACAAGGTCAAGGCATTGCTGGACACAGGCAAGTATGATGATGCATGGGAATACTATCCGTTCAACTCCGGCTACTTCATGTGTCTGAAGCTGAAGAAGGTCCATGCCGAGGAACTGCGCACTCATCTGCTGCAGCAATATGGCGTAGGCACCATCGCTCTTGGTGAGCATGATCTGCGCATTGCTTTCTCCTGTATTGCAGAGGAGTATCTGGAGGATCTGTACAATCTTGTGTACCAGGCCTATCAGGATTTGGTGTAATTACTGGAACTAGAAGAGGGCGATCACGCGTATGTACGCAGTGATCGCCCTTGTTTTTGCTCTGTTTATACAAGATATATTAAAGTCTAGAAGGAATTAATCCATAAAATAAAAGTCGTCCTCTATTCCCCCATCAAAGTTAAATAACACTCTGTGTAGTCCTATATTTTTACCACGGTACCTTATCGGAATAGATACAGCTACATGATTATAGTTGAAATGCGGATAATTTGAATATATTATGGACAATGATTGGATTTTCATTTCTAAGAAAGCAGTTGAATAATCAGGAAAATCCCCCACAAATTCTTACGGATATTTTTTCTATAACTTTTCCCTTGATTCAGTTCTCTCCTGACAAGTGAGGTGCTTACTGGAATATTGGCTCAATCCACCCCTTCTATTTAAAAGTACCATCCTGTAACTCACTAAGACTAATCTCGAACTCCGCATGGTCTCCAATCGCATGGGGTACTTCAAAGGAGATGCCCAATGAGTCATTCGTAATATATGTGTAGATACCTAATTCGTTCTGCTCGCTAAACTCATCAGAATGTTCCAAATAGGAAATTAACTCATGATTAGTATAACTATTAAAATAATCCTTAGCTTCTGATTCAACTTCTAAATCTGGATCATATGTTACATATTTTGCTT
Organism: Paenibacillus massiliensis 2301065 = DSM 16942; assembly: GCF_000377505.1. Classification (GTDB taxonomy): domain Bacteria; phylum Bacillota; class Bacilli; order Paenibacillales; family Paenibacillaceae; genus Paenibacillus; species Paenibacillus massiliensis. Next base: position 184,001 of record NZ_KB898190.1, read on the forward strand.
TTCTCAGCAGTTCCAAAAAAGTATCGTTTATAATTAACAAGTCTGTAATTCCGATCCTCTTCTCAGTGATTAAATCAACATTAGTTGTAAAAGAAATATTAACAGGGTAAGCGCCAGTTGTAGTGTAACTAGTACCCAGGTATTGAATACTCAGCAATTCTTTTCCGATGCGACGTGGAGTGAAGTCCAGTTGAATTTCCATGTCTGGATTATCCTCTATATAACTTTCCAAGGCTCTCAAAACATCATTTTTCAGCATTTTGTTGATTCTATTTTGTTTTTCTGAATCTTCTAAATGAACAAGCACAGGGTATAGACTCTTTACATTACCGTGAGTATAAATTGCCTTCTGGAAGTATTGTTTATTCTCACTTTGGTCAACGCTTTCTTTCCTAGTCTCTACATCCTTAAAATCTCTTGATAAGTTAGTAGATGTTTCGTTCTCGCTAGTCGGCAATCCATTGTTACTTAATCCACAAGAAGTCAGGATACACACGAAGATGATCATCATACACAATTTCATAAAGAAACTCCCTACCTAATCTAGTGTGTGTCTGTTCAGTAAACCCACTGTAGAATTGTTCATGGTACTTCCAAAATAAAACAAGGGAGCCTGACTTCGGCTCCCTCTCACTTTATAAATTCTATATTTACCTCGCTATCCCAACTCCCAACTAACCTCGCCAGACAAGCTCTGCTACTCATCCTCTTCCGCCTTAGCCCAGCGTCTGGCCTGAGAAGCTCTCATCAACAGCAGCACAACTCCACCGCCAGCCAAGGTCAATACACTCATCCCCAATCGCTCCATTCCGCCGCTAAGCAAAGGGAGCCAGAGCAAGATAACGATTGGTAGGATCATGCGCGTAATAAAACTAAGGAAAGCCTGCTTGCGCTGCTCCGACGTAATCGGATATAGCTGTAGCCACAGCGATTCCTGATGACTGCGACGCAGAGAGGTGATCTGAAGACCAATGAGCAACAGGAAGAGCAGGTACAACAGACTGCCAAGCCATCCGGATGCCGTAAAGCCAACGAGCAAGAGACCAAGCACCAATAAGCGGATGACAATCCCCGCAGCCTCGGTGCGAGTGAAGGTCTTGGTTAAGAGAAAGCGATAAGCATTGGCTCGATTCCAGCCCATCCCGGCTCCTAGCCAGGAAAGCCAACTGCGTGATGTAATCTGCTGTCCCAATGCGGGCACATCTACGAACCAGCTTAATACGCGCATCAGTCTGCCACCATTGCTCTTCTCTTGGGCGATCAACAGCTCCCATGGCACCGGATGCTTGATGGGGAGGCGCAGCAGAATCAGATACAACACAGCAATGAGCACAATGAATGGAAGGCTCCGCAATGGCGGATACCACCACCAGGCTCCCAGAATGAGCAGGGCAAGCACCCATCTACCTACTGCAAACACTCTTCGCAGTGATGGAGAGACCATTCTAAGCTCCTGCCATCCGCCATAGCCTGACAAGCCCTTAACCAACAGGAGCAGGACGACTGACAGAATCAGTTCTCTCGGCTCTACCTCACTGCGCACGTACAGCGGCCACAGGATCATCAGCAGCAATAGCATACCTATTGCCTTATAGGTGACTCCTCTTGTATGTACACTCCGAAAATAAGCCTGCATTCGATACTCTTGCGGACGCAGGAAGACGATATCCGCATCCGTCAGATAGGTCCGGTAGCTGCTATAAGCAACAGGAATCAGTACGAGCAGCATGATCCAACGGATGGGCAGTTCCGCTGGAACGTTCTGCAGCAGCGAGGTGTACCATGCTGCGAATGCAATCATGATAAAGGCAAACACAGCAGCAAGTCCACTCTGCAGCACATACCCGAGATAAGGTAGGATTTGCTTCCAGAACGACGCTCTTCTGTCTTGCAGAAGCTTGTTCAAGTCCATGGCTTTAATCCCTGTCCTGTACTAGAGAATAGAATACTTCCTCCAGCGGGACGCCCGGTTTCCCTGCCTGTGCTCTGACCTCATCCAAAGTGCCCTTGGCAATGATGGAGCCATGATGCAGCACCACGAACCGATCACAATAATTCTCAATGGTAGACAGAATATGTGAGCTAAGCAGAATGGACGAGCCTGAATTCCGAATCTCCAGCATGAAATCCAGCAAAGACCGTATCCCCAGCGGATCTAGTCCCAGAAATGGTTCATCAATGATATACAGCGGTGGCCTTGCCAAAAAGGCGCACATAATCATCACCTTCTGACGCATCCCCTTGGATAAGTGGATCGACAGACTGCCGCTCTTCTCCTTCATCCGGAACAAATCCAACAGCATCGCTGATCTCGTGCGAAAATCCTCCTCACTCACACCATAAGCACGAGCTGTGAACTCCAGATGCTCCATCACTGTAAGCTCTGGATATAGCTCAGGTGCCTCCGGGACAAAAGCGATTCCGGCCTGATATTGCTCCGGCTGCTGTTCCCTGGTCGAGCCCTGTACCCGAATTACTCCGCTATGCGGCGTCATGAGTCCCAGAATATGCTTCATGGTCGTGCTCTTGCCTGCTCCATTCAGGCCGATCAGACCGATCATCTCCCCGGGACGTACCTCCAGTGAGATATCGTGCAGTACAGGACGCTTGGCGCTGTAGCCGCCCGTCAGTCCGCTAATCTCCAATACAGGCTTCTGTTCCTGTTGCATGGCTTCCCCTCTTTTCCGTTCCGGGCGCCGCGACACATGACTCTCGGCAGCGCCTGCGTATTGATCTATTTATTCACGGGTTGATTCATCTGAGCGGGATGCTTTTTCCTTGAGCCACTTCGGTGCTCCTTTATTCTTGCGATCCCGATCCCGATCACGCTGACTCTTCAGCGGACTGCGACCAGATGTGTTGGCACTTCTCCCTGCACGTTCCGATCGCTCAGGGGACGGACCTGTACGACTGGTGCTCTTACGACCGCCATTCGTGGTGCTGGTGGTCTTACCGCTATTACTATTACTGCTATTATTCCCATTACCGCTGTTACCGCTGTTGCTCCTATTACTGCTACTACGTTTGCTGCTATCCTGCTTATGGCTATCTTGCTTACTGCCATTACTCATATTGTGACTGGCGCTGCCCGTTCTGGCATGTCGCGGGGCGGAGTAGGCCTTCTGCTCATCCAGACTGAGCACCTTGCCGTCCTGAAGCACACGCTGCTGAATGCTCTCCCCGATCTCCCGTGAGAATTTGCGCATAATGAATTCTTCGCGCTCAGTGACGATGGAGACCACCGTTCCCTTTTTACCCATCCGACCTGTGCGGCCTGCCCGGTGCACATAGTGCTCGGCATCGGTAGCCGGGTCATAGTGGATAACCATGTCCAGCCCCTCGACATCCAGTCCGCGAGCCGCCACATCCGAGGCGATCAGCAGCTTCAGCTTGTCATTGCGGAATTGCGACATGACGCGAGCCCGGGTGACCTTATCCGCATCCCCGTATAGAGCCGCAGCACTTAAGCCTACATAGTTCATCTTTGCTTCGACTTCGCCCAGATCGTCCGTGACGTTAACGAAGACAATGGCTTTGCGCGGATTATATTGCCTTACGATCCGGCGAAGCATATCCGCCTTGTCACGCTCCTCGCACACAAAATAAAGATGCTGAAGCCCCTCAGCCGTTACTCGGCTCGGATCAATACCTACCTCAGCTGGCTCTCTCATCTCCTGACGGGCCAGTCCCCGAATCTCATCATTCAGCGTAGCAGACAGGAAGACCAGCTGGCGGTCCCGAAGAGCGCTCTTCAGAATGTTGCGTACCTCGCCAGAGTCTCCGAGCTTGAACATCTGATCTACTTCATCCACGACGATCGTAGATACCTTGTGCATCTTCAGCTTACGCAATGCAAGCAGCTCACGCACCCGTCCAGGGGTACCGACCACCAAGGCTGGATGTTCACGCAGCTTGTCAATCTGGCGCTTGACTGCCGCTCCGCCGATCAGACCAAGCACCCCGATGCCCAGACTCTCACCGTAACGCTGCGCCTCACGGACGATCTGCATGGCAAGCTCCTGACTGGGAGCCAGCACCAGCTTCTGGGTACTCTTTTCAGCAGGATTAATAGACTGAAGAAGGGGCAGCAAGTATGCCAAAGTCTTCCCTGTACCCGTCTGCGATCTGGCGAGCACATCCCGTCCCTCCAGAATTAGCGGGATGGTCTCCTGCTGCACTGGCGATGGCTGCGTAATGCCATGCTCTGCAAGCTTGTCCGTAAGTGATTGTTGTATATTCAATGCTGTAAAATTCAATTCTGTCAAGATCGTCCAACCCCTATACATATTTTCACCGTTGTTCATCAACAGCTTTCCTGAAGTTCAGTCTTACATACTAGCTGCACTATTTTGCAGGTGAAAGCTCTGATTCATCATCATCTTCCATTATATGCGAAAAGAGCTCCCTGACCAAATTACGTTCTTTACAGGTCCAGGAAGCCTACATGCAGACAGCCCTTCTCACGCAAAAAAACCGGCTGTCAGTACACAGCCAGTCTATTTCTGATTCATAATCCCATGGGTAAGCCGATCGGCCAGCCTGGGAAATAGCTGATACAGCCGGATCGCCGCGGAGGCCAGTCTCGGCAAGTTGACCTCTTCCTTACGCTTCTCCATCGCACGTACAATCTGTTCTGCGACCTGCTCCGGCTTGAGCATCATCCATCTGACGTTGCTGACATAGCTTCCATTGGGATCGGCGATATCGAAGAAGGGCGTGTCTATCGGTCCAGGATTAATCGTTGTTACAGTGATCCCCGTCCCACGCATCTCCTGACGCAGTGCATTGCTGAATCCAAGCAAAGCATGCTTCGTGGCCGTATACGAAGTGGATTTGGCTGTCCCGATCTTTCCTGCCATAGAGGCGACATTGACGATTTGACCGTCCCTCCGTGCAAGCATCGCTGGCAACACAGCCTGAATGCACCGCACCGCTCCCATATAATTCACGTCCATCATACGTCCATATTCCTCAATGGGCATATCCGTGATCGCCTCAAATTTTCCATATCCAGCATTATTGAGCACGATATCTACCGCTCCGAACTCTTGCTGGATACGGGCCGCGGTCTGGGCGACCTCTTCATCACTTGTGACGTCCATGCTCATCCACTGGTGTCGGCCTTGCAGACGAGTGGAAATCGCTTGTAGCTTCTCTGCTGATCGGGCCGTCAGAACGGGAATGGCACCTCGCTGCTCAAGCAGCTCCGCACACATGGCTCCTATGCCGCTGGATGCTCCTGTAATCCATACAACCTTGTCCTTCAGCCTACTCATGATCGGTGCTCCTTTGACCTATCAGCATCCTGCATCGTCCATGCAACATGTCTGATTAGAAGAATGATATCTTCTATATTAGGAGATCATCACCTGAATATCCAGTTCACCGATTCCATCCATGACAAGAGGTATGCATAGCGCACGCTGTGGACTGATGTTGAGACTTGAGGAATTCACAACCTGCGGAGGAGTAATGTCTACTGCGACCCCTTGATTGGACAGAATCGTGCTTGCGTTACCGCTAATCATGTTACCCAGCTCGGAGATGGCACTTTTGCTCATTTCATCCATTTCTGTAATCACAAAGCCACCCATCATCGCTGACACGATCTTGAGGGCCACCTGCTCCTGAATACCGAACATCACATTACCACTCAATTGGCCCGTCATCCCGATCATGATCCAGATATGCCCGTCAATCACCTCGATGTCCTTGATACCGAGGGCTCCTGTCGAGGGAGAAATTTGAATCAACTGCTCAATGACATTACGAGCCGATTCCAGAAAAGGATTAATTACTTCCGCCTTCACGTTACCTTGCACCCCTTCGCTTATGGGTTTTTAGTCACACAACAAAAGTCCCATTTATCATTATTTGTATTATACTGTAAGATCAAAAACAATTCATTATAAATTAAAATAACACGTCACTTCTTCCTTATCGTCAAAAGGAAAGCCATTTTTTATAGCAAAAAGTACAATTTATACGAACTTTGTCCTATACGAAAATTTCACCAGTGATATTGGTAGTCTGTACCAAATTTAATTCTAAAGGACTTTAGTCTTATGTAATTTTTCGGGCAAATGAATGAGGGTATATAGCTTTCTCACATACTATTCACATACTTAAACGGTACAAGTGCTACATAAATGTAAACTACGGTCAGAGACAGGAGCATTGGGGGAAATAGCTCACTTATCCCATGATTTTCCGTTCATTTAATGAAGGAACACAATAACATGTGAGGAACCCGTAGCAGTAATTCCAGCTTGCACATGAAAAAAATAGCTGCTTTTATCACGTTCCGACGGCTCTCTCATTGCCCTAGCGCCTGGATTCACCTATAATTTAGGGATAGAAAAAAGAATTCCGGCATTGTGAACAACAGATTAGGAGGGATTCCATGAATATCAGCCAATTGGAGACCCTGCTTACCATCTCCAAAACCATGAGCTTTCGCAAGGCGGGAGAGCTGCTAAATCTGACTCAGCCTGCGGTATCCGCCCAGATCAAGAGCCTGGAGGATGAGTTCAAGACCGTGCTCGTCGATCGGAACCAGCCGGTGACCTTAACGGACCCGGGAAAGGTATTTTTAGAGCATGCCGAACGAATACTGGATGTCGTGGAGGAGCTACGCCAGAAGCTGACCGATCTGAAAGAGGTACCTCAAGGTCAGATCATTATGGGCACGACCACATCCATAGCCATTCAGATTTTACCGCGAGTACTCTCCTATTTTCAGGACCAATTCCCTCTGATCAAGACCTCCATTCAATCCATGCCCTCATCAGCCATTTATCAGCAGGTGGAGAGTGGACTGATCGATGTAGGAATCGGGTATTTGATTGAGCGCAATCCGAACCTCAGTACTTCGATTTTGTATTACGATACCTTCGAGCTTGTTGTCTCGCCCCATCACCCCTTGGCATCCAGGCCACAGGCGACGATGGAAGCTCTGCGCGAGATTCCCCTGATTCTCTTGTCACCTGATACGGTAGGCCGCCGCTTCGTTGATGATGTATTTAAGAAATTCAATATTGAGCCTCATGTAGTGATGGAATTGTCCAGCAGTGAAGAAGTAAAGCGGATGGTTGAGATTAATCTTGGAGCTGCCATCATTTCCAAGCAATCCGTAACAGCCGAGATGCGTGCCGGGACGCTCAAGCTAATCCCTGTTCGTGAGCTGGAAGTTAGTCATCCTGTAGGAGTCATCTATAAATCCACCCGTTATCTGAACTCTGCCATGCAACAATTTTTAAGCGACCTGAAGGGAATGCCGGAGACGCATTTTATCAGCTCCGAGTGACAAGGAGGAACAGACAACATGAAGTTTGACCTGCATACTCACCATTTCCGCTGCGGACATGCAGACGGCAACATAAGGGACTACATAGAAGCTGGCATAGCAGCAGGATTACAGGTGATCGGTATATCTGATCATTCCCCATACTTGTGCAGTGACAAGGATCAGGCATTCCCACAAATCTACATGGCGAAATCACAGCTAAGTGGCTACGTTGAAGAGGTTCTGAAGCTGCAGCGCGAATATGCAGGACGAATTGATGTACTGCTCGGTCTGGAGACAGACTATTTTCCGGAGCACTTCGAATTGTATCGAACAACGCTCGCTGCCTATTCATTTGATTACCTGATCGGCTCTGTACATCATGTGGAGGGTGTCAGCATTTTCAATGAGCGCCGCTGGAAGGGTCTTAGCACGGAGAAGCAGCAGGAGGTCAAGAACACCTATTACAGAATGATCAAGGATTCTGCACGGAGTGGTATGTTCCAGATTCTAGGGCATATCGACGCTATGAAGGGCAACTATCCTGCATTCTCGGATATCGAGGCCGAAGCAGCTATAGACGATACCCTGCAGACGATTGCTTCCTGCGGCATAGCCATTGAGATTAATACCTCTGGGAAGACCAAGCGAGTCGGTGGATGGTATCCGTCGAATAGCATTTTGGAACGTGCTTGTCATTATGGAGTCGAGGTTACCTTTGGTTCGGACGCTCATGTACCATCCCGTGTCGGTGATGACTGGGAGGAAGTACGCAGCCTGCTGAAGGAGATTGGCTATACATCCTGGGTATACTACAAGCAGCAGCAGAAGGTGACGGTTCCACTATAAGCTAGCTCAAGCAATCTCTCATTAGAAATGGGTCTGATCGTCACGGGCAGCCACTACGGCACTCTGGTGTGAAGGCCCATTTTTGTTTTGCGTTCTTGTTTTGCGTTCTTGTTTTGCGTATTTGTCTCACTTTTGCTTTCTTATCTTACTTTGTCCAGCTATTTTATCCTACTTTCAGGAACGTTCTAATCATTTCCATGCCTCTTCGTATCCTTCTCACCTCATGCTCTTTTCCCTGCGTATTCTTCTCCCTGTATGCCCTGCCTCCTCAATATGCCTCCCCTTATCCAGTATTGGGTTCTATATGACTCCTATGACAGCCCATTTCAAAGAATTTTGAAACGTTTTGCCAGCCTAATCTCTCTAATTCAGAGAAGAAGGAGGTAAATTAGCCTTGAGTACATATTCAGAACTGATTATCCGAGCCAAGCAGGGTGATCCGAAAGCATTTCAGGAGCTGGTCCACGCTGACAAAGAAAAGCTCTACAGAATGGCCTATATCTATATGGGGAATGAAGAGGATGCGTTGGAGGTTTTTCAGGAAACGATATATAAGGCTTTCAAGTCGATCTCCACGCTTCAGAACAACCAATACTACTCCACATGGATGACGCGGATTCTGATTAATACAGCTCTTGCCCTTCTAAGAAGAAAACAGAAAGTGATCCCTTTTAGTCCAGAAATACTTGAAAATCACGCCAGCACGGACAATGGACAGCTTGAAGATCAGCTTGATCTGCTGCAAGCACTGGACACGCTGGAAGAGAAATACAAGTCGGTGCTACTGCTACGCTTCTATAAAGATTTCACGATCAAGCAGATTGCCGAGATCCTGGATATTCCTGAAGGTACGGTCAAGACTCATATCCATCGCGGCTTGTCCAGCCTTCGCCAACAACTGAAAGGAGCCTATGATGAAGACAGAACAGATTCCTTCCTTTAAAAAGGAGATCGACAGCATCCCCGTGCCGATAGATCGACTCGATCAGATCATTTCAGCTACCTGTCAAGAGGAGCATCCGAGAAGACCATCGCCCACCCGGCTACGAAAAAAAGTGTTGTATCGTGCAAGCGCCGCCGTGGCCACACTTGGTCTGCTGCTTGGCTCAGGCTTCGTCTCTCCGGCTATGGCCAGTATCATGGCGCAGATTCCCGTAATCGGTTCAATATTTGTTCAGCAAGGAGATCCCGGGCTGAGGAATGCCAGTGAGCAGGGCTTAACTACGGCCATTGGAGAGACCCGAACCAACGATGGTACTTCGATGACCATTAACGAGGTGTTTTACGACGGAATAAGACTATCCGTGGCCTATTCCTTGGTATCGCAGCAGCCACTGGACTGGGATGCCCAACTAAGGACTGACATTACCGTGAACGGCAAAGAAACTTTCTTCAACAGAGGCCAGACCCGAACAGAAATAACACCAACCTATCATGTCGGAATTATTGACATCGACCCACCTGCTGATCTGCCGGATCAGTTCGAGCTAGGCCTTCTCTTCCATGAGGGAGAGAACAGGCAATGGAAGTTCAATATTCCTGTAATCATGCAGACTGACACGCAGCTCATTACAGTGAACCATAAGCAACGAGTAGCAGATATTGAGTTGAACGTGGCTAACATCAAAAGCAGTGCGGCTGGCATGCTGTTGACCTATAATACAATAACGAGCGAAGATGATCATTCAGATTATAGGATAACCTTTAAAGTGAAGGATCAGGAAGGCAGAAGGTTGGTAACATCTTCAGGAGGAACCAGCGTCGAGGTTCGTGATGGTATCCGTTACTCGTCCAGCACAAAATTGTTTGCACCGCTTGGTGCAGACGTCACAGCACTGACAATCACGCCATATCTGTCTTTTCCCACCAGTGGTGAAGGGGTTGCTATTGATGAAGGTCACAAGGAATCTCTGCCCGAACAGAGGTCCGCATCCAATCAGATACAGGCTACAGAACTCGACAGCTTCACGGTTATAATCCCCTAACAAAAAGGCTTTGTTAAACTTTGTTGTTGATATTTGATAATAACGAACAAACGTTCCATAACATAGGCAATATCACTATTCGGAGATGGTTTACCTATGGATTTAAAGGAACTGAAAAGCTTGCTACTGCCTTAAACGATAGCGAAAAACGAGAACTTGTTTACTTTTTGCAGACTCGAACGACGTGGATTGCTAATCAAATACCGGCAATTGATGAAATTCAAGAGCAGAAGCACAAAGATGGGCTTGTTTGTCCGCATTGTAAAAATCATTCTGTCTTGCGATTTGGAAAGTACGCTGTAAAAACATGCACTGGAGAGGTTAAACGTCAACATTACCGTTGTAAGTCCTGTCGCCAAACGTTCAATGACCTTACAAACACCCCTCTTCAACGCACGAGAAGACCTCATATTTAGGTTCGTTTTATTGAATGCATGATTGAGGGCTTTTCTCTGAGAAAATGTGCAGAGCAGTTAAACGATGAAGTCACGCATGTTCACCAAACGCAAGCCACGTAAACGTGGAGGTAAAGCTAATTATTGTGGTATAAGCCACGATCAAGTGTGCGTACTGGTTGCTCGTGACCGTCAGAAAATGACCTACTCTGGTGTGCTTGGGCGTGGACGTATTCGAACTACATAATTGGACGAAGCAATTGGCGGTCATCTCTCCGACTCAAACGTGCTATGCACTAATTCGTGGAGGGCATTCAGTTCCTATGCGAATTCAAAAGGCTTGGCTCATTATCGATTCAAGCCCGACGGAAAACAGCGTGTGAAAGGCATATACCATATCCAAAACGTAAACAGCTACCACAGCCGCTTGAAGAAATGGATGGATCGCTTTAATGGTGTTGCAACGAAATATTTGCAACATTATTTGGCTTGGTTTCGATACTTAGACAGCAAGGAATATGAGAATACCGCATCGAATAAGAAAAATATGTTGGTCAAATCGTGCTTGTTTACTGTAACCGACACGAATACCAAACTTCGGATTTCTGCTTATTCTTGTTAAGCTAGCTGTCAGTTATGTACTAAAAATTTGTTCGAGATGGTGTTCCAAGTGCTCAACATAGTCTTTTATAAGCCACTCTAACGTAACAAGTTTTTCTTCACCAATGTCGCATAAATACAGCAACTTGTCTTCAGGAATGTTTGCAATGACTTCAGCCACTTGCTTATTCAACATAACCCAAAGAGCCAAAATATGATCAATACTTAGGTTTTGGTAATTCATGAGTTCCACCCAATGATTCTGGGCGTATTTTAACACTGAGTAAGGTTGAGATTCATATTGAGAACGCACAAATCGTTGTAAATTAGTAAGTGCGGAGTCACACAGATGCCCTAGTATTTCCTTTTTTGACCAACTGTTTGGTCGGGTCCGAATAGAAAAATCGAGTTCAGAATAAGTATGGATTCTGGATGGAACATCCGTAATCCTAAAATTAAGATGTTGTAAGATGGCTTCCATGGTATCTCCTCCAATTTGTTTTATAGATTGTACCAACACTATTATTGTGGGTCAACAATTGGTTATTACGTGCAGGTAATTCTTAAACAAACGGGTACGATAGCTAATGAACCGCCTTTCAACTGAGGCGGTTTTCTTATGGTCAAATATCAACATTAGAATTTAACATAGCCAACAAAAAAAGTGGACCCGAAGCTTCGGGTCCCAAAATTTATAATATTCAAAAGGGGGTCATGTCATCATTGTACCCGTTGTCTGTTAGAGTCTTTTTGCATCTATATTTCAATTGTGTAACAAAACATAACGATAAGAAATCAGAGCTCAATATCGCGCTTGGTGAGTCCCCTCATTCGAAGTGATGAACTCCTCCGCATTGATGCCATAAACCTCTACGATCGTGCCTTCGTTTCCGATACCGTGATAGCCTAGCTTACGATCCAGCTTCATTCCGTTCTTCAGCAGCACACGTGCCGAAGCTCCGTTCTGCTCATGGCATCTGCCCTCGACTCGTTTGAAGCCCAGATTGCTAAAGCCCAGAGCTAGCCACTCCTTCACGATCTCACTTGCCAGCCCCTGCCCCCAATAGTCCCGCTCCAGAATATAGCCAATCTGCACCTGACCATTCCGCTCATTCCAGTGCTGATATGAGATCAGCCCAATCACCGTCTCATGCTCACGGAGTGTGATTACATAATGTAAGGCCTCCAGAGCGGCTGCGCTGGTATGGATTTGCTGTACAAGTCGAAGAGCCCGTTCCTCAGGTGGCTTGTTATTACGATTGACATATTGGACTACGAGCGGGTCTGACAGCAGCTGCCTCAGCCTGCCTCCATCCTCTGGACGCAGCTTGCGCATTCTGGTCCTTGCTGAATATAGCTCGGGAAGTGAAGCACGAATTGTCTGTTTCGTCAGCACCATATTACCTCCTTGGGTACCTCCGGTGGGCGTCCACAGCCTGACATTCATATCGCGGGACCGGAAGCTTAATCCTGCAAGCCTCTGTATATGGCAGTCCGTAATTCTCTGATGTAATAATTCAATGATGGCACCTTGGCCTCTTCAGCCTGTCTTACAGCCAGTTCAATATCGTACGGGACTCGAATGAACTGGATCGAGAAGCCTTCCCGTGTAGTGTCTCCTATATGCCCCTCCAGGATACAATACGAAGCCTCCGTCATATCCAGCGGATTGCCCACACTGCCTACATTGAATAAAGTTCTGCCGTGCAGGTGTTGCAGAAATGCATTATGTACATCTCCATACCCCACGGTATCAGGTTCGAAACGGCTGTCTTCCTGCTCATCGGGTGTTGGATCGAACATCCCCATTCGACTTTCAGCGGAATCCCACGGTTGTACCCGGTGGTAGACGCTCTGCGGAGAAGCATGGACAAGCCGAATACGGCGCCCACTCATTAGAAAATCATAATGGAATGGCAGCTCCCCTAGCTCACGAACTCGCTGTGGCCCCAATAGCTTCGCATGCCAACTGAAGTTCTCGTCCGATTCTCGTCCGATAAGCTCATCCCAGTTCCCTCTAATCATGATCCTGCAGTGCTTACGTGCACTTTCAAATACCTCTACAGGGTTCGGCCCTTTACCGACCAGATCTCCCAGGCAGTAGATTTCCGTAACCCCTCGTACAGATATATCCTCCAGTACTGCATTCCATGCAGCCAGATTGCCGTGCAAATCCGAGACTATAGCAATTCGTTGCATCCTGATTCCTCCTTCATCTCTAACCTCGCTGAACGAATTGCACCCTGAGCACTCCAGACGCTACACATCCTGTCCTCTTCGGAGCGTAAGCACCGTAAGCTCAGGCGGACACAATACCCGGACAGGCAGTTGGGTCATCCCGATACCTCGATTTACGTATACTGGCATCTTACGCTCTCCTACGCTATATAGCCCCTGCACGTACTTGCGTCCACCAGGTGGAGTCTTGAGCGCACCAAGGAACGGGGCCCGAATCTGCCCTCCATGGCTGTGCCCAGACAGCTGCAAATGAATGCCAGCTTCTGCAGCCTGATCTGCAAAATCAGGCGCATGCATGAGCAGCAGCTTGAACATGGTGGCTGGAATCCCTGCTATGGCTCTAGACAGATCCGGCTTGCTAAGCAGCAAATCCTCCAGGCCAACAATAGCTAATCGCTCTCCGTGACGCTCAAGGATCTCGTGTTCATTTTTGAGCAAGCGAAATCCAGTATGCTTATATAATGCCTGCACTCCTTCGGGTATACCCCGATAATCATGATTACCTAGCACAGTGTACTTCCCCAGCGGGGCCTCCATTGCAGCCAGCAAGGGAAGGTAGTCCTGCATGGAATCAGCATAATCATCGACAATGTCACCCGTGAAGCACAGCAAATCTGGCTGAAGCTGTCGAATAGCCTCTGCCATATTGTCAATATGATCATCATTCGTAAAGAAGCCCAGATGCATATCGCTGAAATGCACGATACGCATACCATCAAAGCTACTCGGCAGCCCCGGGAAGCTGAGCGACAACCGGGTAATCTCCAGCCTGTGTGGCTCCCAGACACTGGCATATCCGCCCGTCAGCAGGGCCATACCTACCGCCGCAACAGCCCCCTTCTTCAGAAAGCTTCGCCGTGTCATCTTGAGCTCTCCAGAGGCTACTGTCGGCCCAGATGTCATCTCATCCAGACCCTGCCTAGTATCTGTAGCTTCCTTCTCCCTATCCGACTCAGGCCTCCCTGCATGCGGTTTATCCACCATATGCATCAGGCCTCCTTATTTATAAAGTTCGGTTGACCGGTAGCCATGCTTGAGCATAATCGACTAACACCCGCTGTCGGCCCAAGAAACAGGATGCCTGACCGATCTCCATACGCCGAGCCTCACCTGGGTAATCCCGCTCAAAATCTGCCCCCAGGCGGTCAAAATCATCTGACGTAATATTGATATCCCGACGCTTAACCCATTGCTTGTTCCCCTGCTGTAGCACAGGCGCCAGAAGCTCCTGCTCTTCTTTCCCTGCATAATCCGTCCTGTACTCTGCAAGATGCAACGAGGTATTACTGTCATGTCCGCAGCCTAACAGTAACACATAAGCATCGTTCTCATACATTCTTGCCAGTGGAGAAGCCTCGCCAAGTGCAAAATCAAGACTGTGCTCAGCTAGCAAGGCCTCTGCAAATGGACCTTGAGCAGCAAAGGAGAGCTGGGGATGCATGCTACGTATCACTCCAGGCAACAGCCGAAACAGCTCGGCGACTCGCCCCATGCCATTTGTAACCGTCAAGTATGGATCATAAGCCGGCATCTCCTCGCGGATCAGATTCCACCATTTCGGATCTGCCGGAGGAGCCTGCCATGTTGCAGGATCTGTCAGATCACTCGATTGCGTCGGCATGACCAGCGTTCCTTGCGGCCCCAATGCGAGTCGGAGCGCCGTAATGACAGTGCTCGCGTCGCCTGGAATATATCGTCCGAAGCTGCGCAGCGAAGTATGTACGAGCAGTGTCATGCCTTCACGAACACCCAGATTATGCAGGGAACGCACAAGCTCCGTCTGCGTAAGGGGCTGCTCAATGATCATGTTATGAGTCATACGCTCAATTCCTTTCAGCTTGCTGTTCAAACCGCTATTCACCTTAAATCATGGAACAGCAGGCTTAAGAGCGTTCGACAAGGCTCACCGCTTGCGGCGACTCTATACTCAGCTGTAATCTGATTAAGGTACTGGGTCGTTTTTATTACACGTAGTATATCATAAGCCGGAAGTCTATTGAAAAAAAACGCTCCCCGCCAGACAACTGCTGTGCAGTTCTCATGACAGGGAGCATTTCAAGGATGCTGTACCGTTACACCGTCAGCCAACGCTTAAACATGTGCTTGGTCGTTTCCTTGTTCATTTCAGCAATTGAAGTTGTCAATGGAATACCTTTCGGACAAGCGCGTACACAGTTCTGTGAGTTGCCGCAGCCTTCGATTCCACCAGCCTCCATGAGCGCCTCCAGACGCTCATCCTTGTTCATCTCACCTGTAGGATGACTGTTGAATAGACGAACCTGAGAGATCGCCGCAGGTCCAATGAAGTCTGTCTTCTCATTCACATTCGGACAAGCCTCCAGGCAGACGCCGCAGGTCATACATTTGGACAGCTCATAAGCCCATTGTCGTTTCTTCTCATTCATTCTCGGACCGGCACCCAGGTCGTAGGTACCGTCGATTGGAATCCATGCTTTTACCTTCTTCAGTGCATTGAACATCCGTCCACGGTCAATGACCAGATCCCGTACTACAGGGAAGGTGCTCATCGGTGCCACCTGTACCGGCTGCTCCAGTTGATCGATCAACGCCGCACAAGCCTGACGCGGCTTGCCGTTAATCACCATGGAGCAGGCACCACATACCTCCTCCAGACAGTTGGATTCCCAGCATACTGGTGCTGTATCGCCCCCTGAGCTGGTGACTGGATTCCGCTGAATCTCCATCAGAGCACTGATGACATTCATGCCAGAGCGGTAAGGAATCTCGAACTCTTCCTTATACGGTGCCGACTCCGGCTGATCCTGACGGGTAATGACTAGCTTAAGCGTTTTTTTCACATCGGCCATCCTATTTCATCCTTTCCTCCGGCTGCCCGTTAATATAGGCGCAGACAGACCGGGTAGTCGTCACTTCAGCCATCTTGGCCGAATTATTTGCTCTTGGAATAGTCACGTACACGCGGTGGAATGAGAGATACGTCCACAGGCTCGTACGAGATTTGTGGCCCTTCCGGAGTCCAATCCGCAATGGTCGTCTTTAGGAACCCTTCATCATTCCGATCCGGGAATTCCGGCTTATAGTGTGCACCACGGCTCTCATCACGCAGCAGCGCACCCTTGGTCATCGCCTCTGCCAGCTCCAGCATATTCCACAGCTGACGTGTGAAGGCTGCGCCGGTATTGTTCCAGCGCGATGCGTCATTGATGTTAATTTTGCGGTAGCGCTGCTTGAGCTCCTTGATTTTGTTGATCGTCGCTTCGAGCTTATCGTTGTAGCGCACCACTGTCATATTGTTGGTCATCCACTCGCCAAGCTCTTTATGAATGACATAGGCGTTCTCGTTACCATCGTTGGTCAGAATACCTTCATATTTATCTACCTGCTGCTTGCGTTGCCCCTCGAATACAGAGGAAGCTACATCGCGAGCCGATTTCTTAAGCCCCTTGATGTACTCTACTGCTTTCGGGCCAGCAACCATGCCGCCATAGATAGCTGATAGCAAGGAGTTCGCGCCGAGACGGTTCGCACCATGATACTGGAACTCACATTCACCAGCAGCGAACAGACCAGGAATGTTCGTCATTTGATTGTAATCTACCCACATCCCACCCATGGAGTAGTGAACCGCAGGGAAGATGCGCATGGGCAGCTTGCGTGGATCGTCACCGACGAATTTCTCATAGATTTCAATAATTCCACCGAGCTTGACGTCCAGCTCTTTGGGGTCCTTATGTGATAAGTCCAGATAGACCATGTTCTCGCCGTTAATTCCGAGCCCCTGATCCACGCAGACACTGAAGATTTCACGAGTTGCGATATCACGCGGAACCAGGTTGCCGTAAGCCGGATATTTTTCCTCCAGGAAGTACCAAGGCTTACCGTCCTTATAAGTCCAGATCCGCCCACCTTCACCGCGAGCCGACTCGGACATCAGACGCAGCTTGTCATCACCAGGAATGGCCGTTGGGTGAATCTGGATGAACTCACCATTTGCATAGCGTACACCCTGCTGATATACCGCGCCGGCAGCAGTTCCGGTATTAATGACGGAATTCGTCGTTTTACCGAAAATAATGCCAGGGCCACCGGAGGCAAGAATAACGGCATCGGCTATAATGGTCGCGATCTCCATCGTCTTCAGCTCCTGAGCCACAATACCACGGCAGATCCCCTCATCATCAATAACAGCCTGAAGGAATTCAGAGTTCTCGTGCTTGGTGACAAGTCCTGCTGCTTCCCAGCGACGTACCTGCTCATCCAATGCATACAAGAGCTGCTGCCCTGTCGTAGCACCTGCAAATGCAGTACGGTGATGCTGAGTACCACCAAAACGGCGGAAATCAAGCAGACCCTCAGGGGTACGGTTGAACATAACACCCATACGATCCATGAGGTGGATAATACCCGGTGCCGCTTCGCACATCGCCTTAACTGGTGGCTGATTAGCCAGGAAATCTCCCCCATAGACGGAATCATCGAAGTGAATCCACGGGGAGTCGCCCTCACCTTTGGTATTTACTGCTCCGTTAATACCGCCCTGCGCACAGACCGAGTGTGAGCGCTTGACTGGTACCAGCGAGAATAGGTCTACGTGAACGCCTGCTTCTGCCGCCTTGATGGTCGCCATCAAGCCAGCGAGACCGCCGCCCACGACAATAATATTGGATGCTGCCATGAATTCTCACTTCC
Source organism: Paenibacillus massiliensis 2301065 = DSM 16942 (assembly GCF_000377505.1). Lineage (GTDB taxonomy): Bacteria > Bacillota > Bacilli > Paenibacillales > Paenibacillaceae > Paenibacillus > Paenibacillus massiliensis. The sequence goes on from NZ_KB898190.1 coordinate 202,024, forward strand.
TCTTCAGTAATACTTGCCGATGAATCTTGTTATGATCATCTACTATGATGTAAACCTCTATAATCCATTCTTAGCTGTACAGAGCGGAAATGGTATTCAGCAGAGAGGTTGCCTCACTGAATTCAGCCCCACGGAACGCAAAGAGTGTCGCAATGAACATGACGGACATCACTGCAAATACTCCCATGCAAATGAAAGAGGAGACACGTTGAGCACGTGCACCTACTGTAATCCCCCAGCTAACCAGGAAGGACCATAGTCCATTGGCAAAGTGAAAGGATACGGCCACTACACTGATTGTGTAGAGGACGAACGATACAGGATTGCTCAGAATAGCATACATCTGGCCGCCAAGCTGCTCATGCGTAATGTTGCCCAATGCCACCTGCACTCGCGTATCATACACGTGCCAGATAATGAAGACGAAGGCAATGACGCCTGTAATCCGCTGTACCAAATAGCGCCAGTTGCGCTCATACCCGTAGCGATTCACATTCGGCTTCGCCTGGTAGGCAATGTATAGACCATATACACCGTGGAACAGCATCGGTAAATAGATCATTACGAACTCCAAAACCAGGATCAGCGGTAGACCATTAATGAAAGCCACGCTCTTGTCAAAGCCTTCCTTGCCGTTCTCTACTGCGCTGAAATTGGCGAGCAGGTGATTCACAAAAAACAGGCCCAGTGGAATGATACCAAGCAAAGAGTGAATCTTGCGGGAGTAAAACCCTTTCATATGCATTGTTCCCCTTCCCAAAAATAGCGTTTTCAAATTCTATATTTATCATATCTCCCAAGAGGAGTTTCGACAAATTGTTCCTAAACCTGACTGATTAACTGTGAACAACTTGTGTCACTTTTTATGTTACTCCTTTTCATCTTATAATGGAATTGCAATATATTTATTAATTGTTATAACATTTAAGCATATACCCGTTAAAACTAAGCTGTGGTTGGTTGATTTAGACGAAAAGGAGCTGGTAGCCCTGTTTGAGGATATGAGTGCGTTTGCCGTCGTTGTAGAGCAATCGAGCCTGAATAAGGCTTCAAAGCTATTAAATTTATCACAGCCTGCCCTGTCACGAAAAATAGCCAAGCTGGAGGAGGAACTGGGAGTCAAACTGTTCGACAGACGCGGTAAGCGGCTGGAATTAACTTCTACCGGTCGCTTTGTCTACACCTTCGCGCTGGAGCAAAGACAGCGGCAGCTTCGCTTCCTGAACAAGCTGTCGCAATACAAGCAGGAGGGGCAGAGCGAATTGACGCTGGGTGCAAGTCTGACGACGATTCAGACAACCCTGCCTACGCTGATGGAGGCTTTCATGAGCAAGCACCCCCAGACTGAGCTGAAGCTACTGACCGGCAAGACGCATGAGATCGTCGGCTTTGTGCGGGACAAGAAGGCAGATGCCGGCATCGTAGGCTCCTCCATTGAAGAGCCCGGGCTGAGCTGTGTCCCACTCTTCGATGATCATCTGATGCTGGTCGTCCCTGTCGGGCACCCGCTGGCCGCACAGCCGGGACCAACTGGAATGGCTGAGTTGCAAGGACTACCGATGATTTTCTTCTCCAAGGGAACGTGGTATCGTCGCCTCACGGACGAGCTGTTCCAGCAGAGTGGCATTATGCCGGACATTCGCATGGAGATTGATTCCTTCGAAGCGATCGTGCGCCTACTGCCTACCTGCAAGGCAGCCGCATTGCTGCCCAAATCCTATCTGCGCAAGGAGCTGGTACGGGATAGCGGCCTCGTAGCCGTGTTCATGCCCGAGTTGAAGGAGACTCGGCGAACAACCTGTCTCATCTACGCTGAGACCGTCGAGCATGGACCGACTGCCAGGCAGTGGATTAGCGAGACACGCGCTTCCTTTGCTGGGTACCGGATGATCTGAAGCACGATTGTAACTATCCGAAAAGAAAGCTGAATCTGAGAAAAATACAGATACAGCTTTCTTTTCATAGAAATGCTATTTACTTCAATAACTCACCTAAACGGGAGCCGAGAAACTTGCCAGAGCACCTCTCCAAGTTCTGACTACTCACCTCGTTCGACTTCATGCCACTTCAAATCCAAAAGAATTGGAGGAATAAAAATCAACTTGGCAAAATCGTAATTAAGGTCATAGGTTAAGTTCCCCACCAGCAGCTCCTTGCTTGCATCCTTTTTCAATTTCCAATGAGCACTAGCTACGGCTTTGCCTTCATTAAGAAGCTTCATAGCTGTATCCCAATCCATTTCGACTCCCTTATTCTTCTCCAATTCAGCTAAATAATGCTCATAACGCTCCTTCTGAGCAAGCTCGTCTGCTTTTGTGAACTCGGAATCCCATACCGGGATGAAATCTAATCCTTTCAGACCCGCCTCTAGCACAGCATCACGAAACTCATCTGACACATATACACTAGTTCTTACTAATTCAGGTATCTTGAAAATATGTCTTTTCTCCGTACGCAGCATTTCTTCTTTGAAGTATAAGCTATGATAAGAAAACAAAATATCATACTTAATTTCCGGATCAGAATTCTGCATGATCCACGCAGTCCAATATATTGGTTACATTACAGAAATAAAATTGATATTTATCATCTATTAACGGTAAAAATTCTACTAAATCCGCGATTAATGGCTCAAGAATTGTGATTGAACGTTCATGAAAAACATTCATAGCAGGTGCATATCAAGGAAAGTCAATTGCTTTGTTTTTATCTGTTTTATAAATTACTTTTAAAGGTTTCCATGTATCCTTTATAGGTTGTCCCCTTGATATATTACCAAGTATTTCATCAATTTCTGGTTTTGTTCCGTCTTCAATGTCAATCATTAAAGCATTTAATCCTGTAGCTAACTGCCAAATCTTCATTTTTTCCCTTCATTTTTTTGTGAATTTCATTGTCAAAATTTAATTGTACAACCAAAAAAAGCTGTGATATTGTTGCTATCTCCAGCAACAATATCACAGCCGTTTGAAATACTAAATCATATATTTGTAAAAAAAGTTAAAAAACATCCACGAAAGCACTGCTATTGAAGATAAATCTACATCCTTACTCATTAACGACCTCATCCTCGAAGCGCTCCAGATTATCATTGCTTCCGATGACGACCATGATATCATCCTTTTGCAGTCGATCCATGGCCGTAGGCGCAATGCGCACCCCCGCAGAGGTATGAAGGGCTACGACCGTGCAGCCGAAACGGGTGCGAGAATTCAGGTCTGCCAGTGTCATATCATGAAGACAAGCGGGTACCTTGAGCTCCACAATGGAGTATTCACCTGATAATTCCAGGTAGTCCAGCAGATGCGGAGTAACGAGCTGATGAGCCACCCGTATGGCCATGTCGCGTTCTGGGTATACAATACGATCCACGCCCAGCTTTTCCAGTGCCCGTCCGTGCAGCTTGGAGATGGCTTTGGCTATGACCGTCTTGACTCCCATTTCCTTGAGCAGGATCGTAGTCAGAATGCTCATCTGAATATCGTTGCCGATCGCTACGATTCCGCAGTCAAAGTTCCGTACCCCAAGGGAACGAAGCGTCTGCTCATCGGTGGCATCAGCCACAACCGTATGCGTCAGCAGCTCACTCATCTCATCTACTGCTTCCTCATCTTTATCAATGCCCAGTACCTCACAGCCCATCTCCATAAGCTGTATTCCCAGATTTGCGCCGAACCGTCCCAGTCCAATGATGACATACTGCCCTGTTTTCATGACCTCTCCGTAACTCTCCTATTCTTAACCCATGATGAATTTCTTCTTAACGTAACGAATCAACCGATAATCATCTTGCCCTCAGGATGTCTATACAGTTCTTTACCCTCGCGGCGACCTAATGCATACGCCATCGTAATCAGTCCGACCCGGCCAATGAACATTAGCATAATAATTAGCATTTTGCCGACGTCCGTGAGATCCTGAGTCAGTCCCATACTAAGCCCTACCGTCCCGAAGGCAGATGTAGCCTCGAACAGAATCATCAGAAAATGATGGTCCTCCGTCGTAGACAGGATCATCGTCGCTCCAATGACTATGAACAGGGCCAGCAGCACTATGGATAGAGCCTTGAGAACACGCTCCTGTTCGAGCCTGTAACGAAAGAACACGATATCCTCTCTTCCTCTAATCATAGCCCATACGGCACCCAGCAGCAGCACGAACGTAGTCGTTTTGATCCCACCTCCAGTTGATCCCGGAGAAGCACCGATGAACATTAATAAAATCATGAAAAACTGCGTAGCCTGCTCCATATTCGCAATATCCAGTGTATTTGCACCTGCCGTCCGTGTGGCCACAGACTGGAACAGGGAAGCGAGAAGCTTACCTCCCCCATCAAGACGGCCAAGAGTAGCGGGATTGACGAATTCGAAGATCAAAATAACCAGCATCCCTACCAAGATCAGGGCAGGAGTCACTGTTAGCACCACTTTGGAATGGAGAGACAGACGTCGTTTGCTCCGATATTCCACCAGATCAGACAGCACAACGAAGCCTAGTCCACCAGTGACAATCAGAAAAATCGAGATCAAATTAGTGAAGGGGTCTGCTACATAGCCGGTCAGACTACGGAAATCTCCGAAAATGTCGAACCCCGCATTGTTAAACAAGGATATCGAATGCCAGATACCGAAATACAAGGCTTGCCCCAAGGGCATGTCAAACGCCCAACGAATCGCGAATAGAACAGCGCACACCGCCTCAATCGTCAATGAGTAGATAATCACCTTGCGAATGAGAGCAACAATCCCCTCAACAGAGGTCTGGTTCATCGCCTCCTGCAGGATTAGTCTCTCCTTATAGGAGATTCTGCGCTTAAATACCAACGCTACAAGCGTAGCCATCGTCATGAAGCCCAGCCCACCGATCTGAATGAGTACTGCAATGACGATCTGACCGAATATGGTAAAATGAGTGCCTGTATCTACAACGACCAAGCCTGTAACACAGGTGGCCGAGGTAGCCGTGAACAGCGCATCCAGAAATGGCAGGGGCTCTCCCGATGTATTCGCAATAGGCAGCATCAAGAGCAATGTGCCCAGAAATATAATAAGAGCGAAGCCCCCAGCCAGAATACGGGGTGGCGATAATCTGAATTTTTGAATGTGAAGCTGCATGCCGACCTCCTCAAGCACAATTATCCCAAGTAGCCCCAAACCTATCCTCGTTCCCCCAGCTGACGAAGTGAACAAAAGGCTGAGCATAGGACGAACTACTCATAGCATTTCTTCTTTCAACGTAAAACATAATAAAAACATTTATCGTTGTACTTCACAGAAGACAGACCGCATTTAGCAGTAGTTTTTATTGCGATTACTGAATTGTTCAGCTCCACTGAAACTTGGAAATTCTGTAATCTTAATAAAAACATTTATCGTTGTAATTTCACAGAAGACAGACCGCATTTAGCGGAAGTTTTTATTGCGATTACTGAATTGTTCAGCTCCGCTGAAAACTTCTAAATTCTGTAATCTTAATAAAAACATCTATCGCTGTACTTTCACAGAAGACAGACCGCATTTTGCAGTGGTTTTTCTTGCGATTACTGAATTGTTCAGCTCCACTGAAACTTAAAAACAGACATTTATTTATTACGTACAGGATGTATTGTTGGATGCATAGTTGGATTAGCATACAAATTATAATCGTTCCTCCTGCACTTCACAAAGGGATTTTCAGTGAAATACTGCAAAATTTCTGCAAATCTCGGTAAAACCCTGACCTTTTTGCGGATTCACTGCTGATTATTGTGTTTCTCATACATTCTTGCTGGAGCATTCTATTGATGACGAAGTACATTTGGAGCACATTTATTGTAGTAACGCTTGCCTTTACTGGCGATTCAATTTCATCTTATGTTATCTTAGAATGGTGTACATAAAGGAGGTATTAGATGAATCCTGTTGGGAAACCAGCCGTGCTCAAGGCTAATTTCAAGCTTCTGAGCCTGCTTGGCGCCATTGGCCTGTTCATATTTTTGCTGCTGCAGGTCATCCTGCCGACACTGGCTGGCAATCAAGAGCTCGTCCCGAAGAAGACCATAAGTGATCAAGAGGCTGTCTCTTCAGCTACTACATTCATCAAAGAGACACTCGGTTATCAGGTAGAGACCCCGGCGAATCCTCTGGTCACCTACCGTGCTCATTCCGATCTATATGGGTATCTCATGAAAAATGAGTTGTTGGCGGAGTACAACCGAACTTGGGTGTCCGAATATCCTTACGATCTGTTCCGTGTTCATATCCCATATGATGATATCAATGCTACGCTTCGTGTCGACCTGGATATGGTCACGGGTAAGGCTGTAGGCTTTGTCGTCGATCGGGGTACCCCTTCATTTATGGCCGAAGGCGTACTGGAGGATGAGACCAGTGATACGATGCTGCGTTTTGCTGAAGGTAGCATTTCCCTAGCAGACAAACAGGCTGAGGCGAAAGCCGTCCTCACCGATATGGGCTATGATCCTGCTACGCTGGAGCTACTCACGAGCGACGGCGACACTGGGCTGCTCTATCGGGTTACTAATCATCAGATTGGCGAAGCACCACTTGAGCTGAAGTTCTTGTTCGAGAATGGTAAAATTCGATCCTTCGAGCCCATGTTCGTGGCACCGAAGCTGCACACAGATTATGTGAAGCAGCAGACAGCGCAAGCGAATTGGATGTATTATATCGGATTTGCCCTATTCACCTTTGTATTAGGCGTTTTGGCCATTGTGTATAGTATTGTGAAGCGCAGCTTTACCTCTTTTGGCAGAGGAATCGTGCTGAGCATCGTCTATTTCCTGGCTTCCATGATCAGCTTCTTCAACATGCTTCCCGTCTTCCAGAGTGAGAGCACAAGCTCCTTCATGCTGGTATTTCTGATTATCTTCCAGACGATCATTACGATTGTTATGGCTGGGTCGGTCTACTTCTCATTAGTCGGGGGCAATGCACTGTGGCGGGAGCATGGATGGAATCCATGGCCAAGAGCGAAAGAGCCAGGTTACGGGCTCTACGTCCTGCGCAGTATGTGGGCAGGTTACTTGTGGGCGTTCATATTACTGGGTGTACAGTCCATCATCTTTGTGATTCTCGGCATGACGATTGGTACCTGGTCGACGACGGACGAGACTCAATCGCCTTTTAATATGACCTATGCGTGGGTACTGCCCATTATGGCCTGGATGGCCGGCATTGGTGAGGAAGCGGTCTATCGTTTCTTCGGAATTGCCATGGTAAAAAGAATGGTCCGCAGCACCTTGGTCGCCAGCATCATCACATCACTGATCTGGGCCTTCGGCCATACGCTGTATCCAATCTATCCAGTCATTACAAGACCGATTGAGCTGTTATTCATCGGACTGTTGTTCAGCTTCATTTTCCTGCGTTATGGCTTCATTACTGTCATGTTCAGCCATGTGGTGTTCAACAGCATACTTATGGGCATCAGCCTGATGACGATGGGGCAGTTGTCCAATGTAACCGCTGGCGTGGTCGGCATCATATTGCCTGCCATTGTCGGGTATATCGTGTACAAATATAATCCTACACAAAAAGAGAAGTCGTATCCTACGACTCCTCCTGAAGGGCAGCTATAATCGTAGCTGCCAGCTTATCCCCTATAGAGAGAGGCCGGAAGTCTTCGACGCTGGCCTCTCTTATTTTTTTGATCGAGCCAAAATGCTTGAGCAGCATCTTCCGACGCTTCTCTCCAATCCCCGGAATCGAATCGAGTCGCGAGGTGACCATGGATTTGCCTCGTTGTTCGCGGTGGAAGGTAATTGCAAAGCGGTGGACCTCCTCCTGAATCCGCTGCAGCAGGTAGAATTCCTCGCTGTTGCGTGGCAGCACGACTGGCTGTGGTGGATCACCGAGCAGTAGCTGAGCTGTCTTGTGTTTGGAGTCCTTGACGAGTCCACTCACCGGGATGAACAAGCCAAGCTCATGGTGTAGCACATCAATCGCTGCAGCGATCTGTCCCTTACCGCCATCGACAATGATCAGGTCTGGCTGCGGCAGATTCTCCTTCAGCACACGCTCATATCGTCTACGAACAACCTCGCGCATCGTCTCATAATCGTCTGGTCCCTGTACGGAACGGATTTTGTATTTGCGGTATTCCTTCTTCTCTGGCTTGCCATCCACAAAGACAACCATCGCTGATACCGGGTTCGCTCCCTGAATGTTGGAGTTATCAAACGCCTCAATTCGGTACAGCGTCTCCAGTCCGATCGCTCGTCCCAGATTATCAGCAGCCTTGGAGGTTCGCTCCTCATTGCGTTCAATGAGGCGGAACTTCTCGTCCAGCGCGACTCGCGCGTTATCCGAAGCCATACCTGTCATCTGCTTCTTCAGGCCGCGCTGGGGAATATGCACCTTGACTCCGAGCCATTGTTCCAGTGCCGAGGCAGCTGTGCTTGGATCATCGAGACCTCCGGTCAGTGCGGGGGCTTCTTCAATTGCCTCCAAAGCCTCTGACGAATTCAATTCATAGGATACAGCTGCCTCATGGATAGATGAACCGTCCTGATCAGCAGATGGGCTCGCTGATTCCAGCGCCGTTATGTTATCCGCTGCTGGTGCAACTCTCGTCTGCAATACAGCCGAATCCTCGTCATTACCTAGGACAGGCGTTACCTCCTGTGATAATGCCTCCCCTCTTGCTTCAGCCTCTCCCTCTGCTGCGGTCTCTCCTCTCACTTCGACTACGGGCTGCTCGGTCTGCTCCTGCTCAGTCTTTGCCGCATGCTCGCTCAAGACGGGTAGCAGAATCTCCTGCGGCAGAGCCGGATTGTCACTATAATATTGGGTCACGAAGGACACAAAATCACTGTACGCCTCTCCATAGAAAGGAAAGGAGGACATGTGCCGCCCAATCATTTTTCCTTTGCGAACATACAGAATCTGCACGCTCATCCAGCCTTTATCCACAGCATAGCCGAAGACGTCACGATCCTTGGTGTCAGCCGTCGTAATCTTTTGCTTCTCCATAATCGCATCAATGCTGATAATCTGGTCGCGTAGCTCCTTTGCACGTTCAAAATAAAGCTCCTCGGCCGCTTCCTCCATCTTGCGCTGAAGCTCCTTCTTGATCTCCTCATGACCGCCACTCAGAAATGAAGCAATCTCTTTGGAGATATCCTCATAGGTCTCTTCGGAGACCTCCTGTACACAAGGGCCAAGACATTGATGCATATGGTAGTAGAGGCATACTTCCTTTGGCAGCACGCCACATTTGCGTAAAGGATACATTCGGTCTAGCAGCTTCTTCGTCTGATGGGCCGCATAGGAATTGGGATAAGGGCCAAAATATTTAGCTTTGTCCTTCAGGACACGGCGTGTGACCTCCAGTTTGGGATGACGCTCGTTGGTTATTTTGAGATAGGGAAACGTCTTGTCATCCTTCAGCAGGACATTATAACGAGGCTGATGCTTCTTGATCAGGTTGCACTCCAGAATCAGTGCCTCCATGTTGCTCGCCGTCACGATGTATTCAAAATCACGAATGTCGGCTACCAGGCGCTGGGTCTTGCCATTATGGCTCCCACGGAAATAAGAACGCACCCGGTTCTTCAAAATCTTGGCCTTGCCAACATAGATGATGGTGCCTTCCTCATTCTTCATCAGGTAGCACCCCGGCTGATCCGGCAGCAGCGCTAGCTTATGGTTGATGCGTTCTAATGCCTTTTCCTGCTCGCGTATTCGCTCTGCATGATGTTCCATGGCGCAGGGTCTCTCCTTCCAAGCTGATTCACTATATCAATATAAATTGAACTGAACATGTTAAGATTTCGGGTCCGTGCAAATGCGGTGAACGTTTGAACCTTCGGCCACTGTTGTCTCCAGGTTTCTTCCATATAAACGGCCTATAGCCGTGGAAATCCAGAGACAAAGGCGGTCGCTGTCGCTCCTCCAGTTCCAAACTTCCCCTCCGTTACTTGCCCCCTTATCAATTTTACAGTTCAACCTATATAAAATCTTATATCGTCCTTCATAGTATATCATGATCCGCTGCTTCTCATGGCTTCTTCTCCTGCCTTCTACTCTCGGCTGTTTCTCCCGACTTCTTCAGCAAGGCAGAGATCAAAATCAAAAACGCCCCCGGCATATACCGGAGGCATTCGTCAGTAATATTGGCAAGAAACGGTACGTCCGAATCGGACAACCGAATCATGTTATTACTGGTGTTTGGACAGCATGTTCTTGAGTGCTTCCTTGGAGTTCAGGCCTACCACTTTATCGACAGGCTGTCCATCCTTGAACACGATCAGAGTAGGAATACTCATCACGCCAAAACGGGAAGCAGACTCCGGATTATCATCCACGTTCACTTTCGCAATCTTGACATCCGACACTTCAGAGGACAGTTCCTCCAAGATGGGTGCCAGCATTTTACAAGGTCCGCACCATGGCGCCCAAAAATCAACCAAAACGGTTCCTTGTCCTTCCACCTCAGTATTGAAGGATTGATCGGACACGTTAACTATAGCCATTGGAAATTCCTCCTTATAGGAAAGTCATATATATTATAACCTCGAATGTCTGTGGCGACACCTTACGATTATAGCATACCACTAATTCAAATGTAAGTAAACTGTGGCAATTAAGACCCACGTTGATTCGTACCCTTGACCGTGATGACATCTACGAATGGCCGGATACGATCCATCAGCCGCTGTCCCTTGTACACTTCCTCGCCATCCTTGCTCGTGAAGCTGAGATGCTGCTCCAGGCCAGCTAATGAATAGTTGGAGGTAAAGAAGGTCGGCTTGCGATTCATCCGATAATTCAAGATGGAGCCAAGCACATGATCACGTACCCACGGACTCAGATTCTCGGCGCCGATGTCGTCGAAGACGAGCAGATCACAATTTTTGAGCATATCTGTCGTCTCCTTCAGCTTCTGACCATCCTGGAACATGGACTTGAGATCCTCCACAAAATCAGGCATGTACACGATGACTCCATTATAGCCGGACTTGGCCAGCTCATGCAGCATATAGCCTGCGAGGAAGGTCTTGCCTGTCCCGAAGGTACCCTCCAGGTAAAGCCCGCGCGGAGTTAGTCCTTGCGTCTTCACCTCATTAATGTAAGTAAACACCCGACTCACTGCCGGCACGCGCTGTAGATCCTTACGCGAGATCTCCACCGCATCATAGCCCTCACGCAGCGCTCGCTCATCCACGTAGAAGCTACGAATACGCTGCTTAACCTGCTGCTCATGCTCACGGGCCAACTGGAGGTTGCAGGGCGTACGGCTGTCTACAATCTGGGTGCGCCCTTGAGCCTCCTCTACCATGAGATTGCAATAATGGCCTTGAAAATCATTCGGACAATGCTCAAGTCCAGGACATTGGGCACAATTACTACGATCTCGCATGTATTGGTACAGTCTACTCATATTCAGACGCAGCAGCTCATCATCCAGCTCTGGATGCGCAGCACGGAATTCCTGCACCAGCGGGTGGTTCATCACCTGCTCGGTAATATTTCGTGACCGCTGCCGGAACGACGGGTTCTGCATGTTCTGCAGCAAATCACCTAATGATTCCATACCTTGACCTCCCTTGCGATCATTACTTCTATATTCATTGAACTTTGTACGTTAAAGTACGTTCACGTAGATTCACTTGCCTTACAAATTCGACTTTTTGCCAGACTGCATTTGCTCCGCCATGCGTAGCAACTCCTCCAGTTCTTGCTCGGATACAGGTGTCTCTGCCACCTGATCCTGAACAATTGGAATCGAGGGCTTGCCTGAAGCCCCCTTCACGGACCGCGGACGCTGTCCACCACCACTACTGCCCCCAGTTGACTTACGTCCTTTGACTTTGGATTGGTCTCGAATATACTGGACGGCCTTCTCATAAGAGTTCACCTGCTTGACGAGCATATTGGAGGCTACCGTCTCGACGAAATTCCGGTTGATGCGCTGATCACTTCCGGATACCAGCATGGTCATTAGATAATGAATAAGTACATTGATCACTTCACCAGGAAGCTTGTAGCTCAGATCAATCTTTTCGAATATATCCAGCAGATTGCCCGGGACTGTCCCCGGAAAAAACGTCTGTAATAAGCGATAGTAAGGCTCATTGCGGAGCATCATATTATATTGATGGATATCGCACTTGCCCTCGAATTGCGGAGGCACTTCTACATAATATTCCATCTCGACCGCTTGCTCGGCAGGCGGCTGTGCGGTCTCCTCTTCCACGCCTTGCCGCAATGCGATGACCTTGGCAGCCTTCACCTGCTGGTCCTCCATCCGCTTCTTGGCTTGTCTGAACTGAAGCTGTGCATGATACTGCAGCCGATCCAGCACAACCTCCCCCTGCTCCGTGAAGACATCCTCTTCATCCAGCAGGCGGCTTACATCCTGAGCGCTCAGATCATATTTGTGGGCCACATATTGTACCACACCGAATTGCTCATAATCAAAGCGCAGGCGCTCAACATGCTTGCGGTTCACCGATTCTCGTGGAAAACGCAAAATCATGTCTGCATAATTGAGTTCTCCGGCCTCATCCGCCGAAGCCCCCTTATGGCGAGACACCGCTACCTCAGACAAGGCCTGCTCCAGCTCATAATCAATGACATGGGTATTCAGCTCGAATATATCGTAAAAGGGGACTGAAATGTTCTCTTTATTGTGAAGCATCTGCTGCCAGTCGGCCGTCTCCTGACTCCATAGCGATGCACGCAGTGACAGGACGGCGAACTTGCCAATCTTGTCTCGCAGGAGCAAGGTCAGATGCTGTGTACGGAAAAATTCCGAAGGGGATAATGGCTGCTGTAGCTCATATTCATACATATAATCATCCGTGTCCGGAGCATACATTCTGGACGTCTGCAACAGTCCGACAGCTTCAAGCTTTGATGTCTGTTCAATCAGATATTTGCGTCCCTTCTCGCTCGGCTCCAGGCCTAGCGTCAGAAAAAGACCGCGCTGCTGCTCTACAGGCGAGTAACCGATCTGTCCAGCCGGAATTTGCTGGGACAGCAACTGATATAGACTGACAGCAAACGCTCCTACCATCGGCTGATATACCTTGCTCAGCATGATCTCATCGACATGCCCAAGCCCGAACTCGCGGTATACGCAGTATCGGTGGTGCTCCGTAAAATGCAGCAGATTCTTCATGCGCATAGTGTGCTCTTCCTTTCCTTGCATCACCAATCTCCAAGATGCCTTACTATTCTATCATACTTGGGCCGCTGATAAAGACGGAAAATATACGGATATATGCGAGGATTTCACGATCATCTTCAACCTACTTCGCCCTTAGGCGCAAAATCGGAGGATTTGATCATCGGCATGAATTTTACTGGCATCGTCATTTGCTCGTTTCGTTTCTTTTGCGCTACAATAAGATGAAGCCAGTCATTCCTTGCAGGATGCTGGTAGGTCAATCCACATGCTTATCCATACAGATTACATAGGCAGGAAATGATCCTGCAAACGTCAAATGACAGCACAGGGCCGCAATCAGAACAGCCGGGTATCCTATTCGTAGCGATCACCGACTCTTCCTTCGGCTCTTGCTGATTCAGCAAAGGAGTGTACGTAGAATGAATCAACCTGTAGCACATACGAATGAGGCCGCTGCAACGCTGGAGGGCTGGTACGCCCTTCATGATTTTCGATCCATCGACTGGACGGCCTGGAAAGCAGCCGATGACGAGGAGCGCGCTGGAGCACTGGACGAGCTGCGTGAATTCATGGAGGAATGGGGAACGACGGAGGCCGCTGGACTGGGCAGCTCCGCTTTGTACACCATTGTTGGTCAGAAGGCCGACTTCGTAATGATGCATCTGCGCGAGACGTTAGAGGATCTGAAGACGCTGGAAAATGAATTCAATAAGACTACCTTCGCCAAATATACGACCAAGGCTTATTCTTATGTCAGCGTCGTAGAGCTGAGCAATTACCTTGGTGGCAAGGACGAGGACCCGATGCAGAACCCTCAGGTTGTAGCCAGACTGAAGCCAATTCTGCCGAAGAATCGCTACATCTGCTTCTATCCGATGAACAAGAAGCGCGAGCTTGCTGACAACTGGTACATGCTATCCATGGAGGAGCGCCGCACAATGATGCGCAGTCATGGATTAATCGGCCGCAGCTATGCTGGCAAGGTGAAGCAGATCATTACTGGCTCTGTTGGCTTTGACGATTGGGAATGGGGCGTAACGCTGTTCTCTGATGATGCTCTTCAGTTCAAGAAGCTGATCTATGAAATGCGCTTCGACGAGGTGAGTGCGCGCTATGGCGAATTCGGTTCCTTCTATGTTGGCAGTGTGCTTAACGCCGAGTCCATTGAAGAGATGCTGAAGCTATAAGCAGCCCGGAGTAATTCCAGGTAACGGCTCACATATAAACAAAAAAAACAAGCCATCGAAATTTCGTATGGCTTGTTTCTTTATTTTCGCTTCCGTTGTAATTATCCGAAGAATCGCCCCTTCTTCATGACCAGTGGAATGCCACCAATAATGAACAAGTAGCGCATATCTACGACCTTCTTAAGCTGGGCTGCAACCCAGCCCTTGATCTTCTTTCCGCCCACGACAGCTACCGCCTCTCCTTTACCAAGCGAAGCTACTGTTCCCTTGTTGCTGAATACGAATTTGTTAAGCTCTCGCCCGCGAATGGAAGCAACTATGTTCCTCGCGCACGTCACACCCTGCTGCATGGCAATTTGCGCTGTTGGGGGATATGGCTTTCCAGCCGGATTCAACATTAAGGAGTTGTCCCCGATCACGAAAATATGATCGTACCCCGGGATTCGCAGGAATTCATCCGCCTTTACCCGGCCACGCATGACCTCGAAGCCGGCCTTTTCAAGCAGATGATTACCGCGAATCCCTCCAGTCCAGACTACCGTGGAAGCTTCTATTTTTTCTCCTTCGCCAATAATGACGCCATCAGCCAGACACTCCTTGATTGGAACGCCAATACGGAAGGTGACCCCTTTGCGCTTCAGCACATCCATCGCATATTCGACAAGCTCAGGATCGAAGCCTGGGAGAGCCGTTGGGGCAGCCTCGACGTTAATAATCGACACCTGACTCGGGTGGATATCATATTGACGACACAGCTGCGGCAGACGGTCAGCCAGTTCTCCCGCGAATTCAATCCCGCTAAATCCGGCTCCCCCAATGACGAAGCACAATCGCGATTCTAGTCCGTCGTTCTTGTATAGGGCCAGCTGATATTCGATGTGCTCACGAATGAGACGCACCGAATTAATGCTGCGGATCGTCAATGCATGCTCCAGCATACCTGGAATACCGAAGGTCTCTGGCTCGCCGCCTAACCCCAGTACCAGATAATCATACGGGATAGACCCGCTATCCAGAACGACAGTGCGCTCAGCTGGCTGAATCGCCTGAACGGAAGACTTGATCAGCTTCACCTTCAGACCATCAATCAAATCTCCGATCGGGATTCTTGAATGCTCAATGCTATCTGTTCCTGCCGCCGGCATATGAAGGTGAGTCGTAATATAGTGATAATCATGCCGATTGACGAGTGTCACATCTGCTTCCTTATGCCTTAATTCCTTTTGCAGGCGCTGTGCTGTCAGGATACCGCCATAGCCTGCGCCCAGGATTACAATTTTAGGTTGATCGCCCATGAGACCTACTCCTTCCGTATTCCTAATCTTCCCTGTCCTGAATCTGAGCATACACATAGCTTGCAACAAAAATGAAGGTTCTATTAACTTAGGGGGGATGAACTTCCCAATCAGAGTTCGTGCGTTTATAATGATAGTCAGTTGAATCATACGGATTGTGGCCTGATTCCCTGTCCATGAATGGTTCATAATTACAGCGGAGGTGTTATGAATTTGGCTACACCAACAGGTGAACATATAAGTGATCTAATTATTATCGGAGGCGGTCCAGCAGGGATTTTTGCTGCATTCTATGGTGGAATGCGTCAGGCCTCTGTTACTCTGATTGAAAGTATGCCCCAACTCGGGGGACAGCTTGCAGCACTTTATCCAGAAAAATATATATATGATGTAGCAGGCTTCCCGAAAGTTACCGCCCAGGAGCTCGTGAACAATCTGGTTCAGCAAATGAATCACTTCAACCCCAATGTACGACTAGAGGAGAAGGTCGTCTCTGTCGTGAAGAAGGATGAGCGTCATTTCGTAGTGACGACTGATACCGCAGAATATGAAGGACGAGCCGTCATCATCACAGCAGGTGTTGGTGCATTCGAGCCTCGTCGTCTGGAGCTTCCAGAGGCAGCCAAATTCGAGAAGACGAATCTGCATTATTTTGTGAGCGATCTGAGCAAATTCGCTGGCAAAAAGGTATTGATCAGCGGCGGCGGCGACTCTGCTGTAGACTGGGCCCTGATGCTGGAGCCAATCGCAGAGGAAGTCACTCTCATTCATCGCCGGGACAAGTTCCGTGCTCATGAGCACAGTGTCGAGAATCTGATGGCATCCAAGGTGAAGGTCATTACTCCTACTGAGATTGTTAGCCTGGAAGGGGAAGATCAGATCACCTCTGTCACACTGGCTCACGTCAAGACCAAGGAGACGCAGACGATTGAAGTAGACGATGTGATCGTGAACTTTGGCTTTGTATCTTCACTGGGGCCTATTTCTGAATGGGGCATCGAGATTGAGAACAATTCGATCGTAGTCGATTCAAGACAGCAGACGAATATCCCTGGCATCTTCGCAGCTGGCGATATTACCACCTACCCTGGTAAGCTGAAGCTGATTGCCGTAGGCTTCGGAGAAGCGCCTACAGCCGTCAACAATGCGAAGGTATATATTGATCCCGAGGCTAAATTGTCTCCGGGCCATAGTAGTAATATGAAGCTATAGCTCTCCATGTAGCATATGAGAATAAAGGGTGCTTTACTCCCGTATTTTTTCACGGAAGTAAAGCACCCTTTTGTGTGGGGAATCATATCTTGTTGGCAACGGCAGAAGAACGGCTTTGGAAGGCTCCTATACCAGCATCCGGCCCAGATGTACAACTCCGAGACAGCGTCTGCCTGGATGGAAATTAATGCAGAAGAGTCGTGTCATCCACAACTAGCTTTCTCTTCTGAATCTCTGCCAGAAGCAATGTGATAAAATCACGATCAAGCTTCAGCTTAATTGCCATGTGATAGGATTCCAGCAGCATTTCATCCGTCAGCATTCCCATCCAAGACACACCTTTCCTTTTTTTTCCTTATGACTATTCTAGCAAATTAACATCGGCAGAACAAGTGTTCCTGATATCCACAACCACCTGTGGAAATCCTGTGTGTAATTTGTTGGTAAGTGTCTCGATCCCTTATACATTGCAGTGGATAATGTGGATAATATTTATGCACAGGCTCCTACTCTATATAAAGCTTCCAAAAAATAAATTTGCACACTACTAGTAGGTTGGGAGACACACCACGAAAGGTGATTTATTGTGGCCTAGTGTTAACCTCAAGTAGCCAGATGCGCTTGTCACGGTCAATACCGTAGTCGAAGCCAAGCTCACCAATACCAGGGAACTGCTCTTCCAGAATGGAAATACATAATGCAGTCAAGGCTCTCATTTCCTTACGTTTGGGAGATACAGCCTTCGCACCTAGCGAACGCTTCAATGCATCGCGTCCCTGTAGCATCGTTCCTCCCTTGCAAAGGTTGGTTACGACGAGGCCTGGCTTAGCTACCCGGCCAACCAGGGCCCGTAGCTCCCAGAGGTCACCATTCTTGACCATCTTCAATCGGTAGTCCACAGGTCTACTTCCGATCGTCGCCAGTCGAATGCCTTGCTGAATCAAGTAAGGACGTTTCAGCTTGACGGCCTCAAGCTTCGTTATCATCTTCTCGAAATCTCTGAATCTGTGCGTTCGTTCCATTCGGTTAAAGGCATACCCTTCAGCTGTACGAAGTACCCGAATAACACCACTCCCGCCTCCGCCTCTTACAGGCTTGATGAACACCATCTGATAGCGGTCCAACATGAATCGAAGATTAGTAGCAGAGTATTCGCTGGTCTCCGGTATATGGGCTGCTACCTCGGCACTTCGCAGCAGCGCTTCCGTTTTTAGCAGTTTGCTAGCTAATTGTCTTGGCACATTAATGTCTCCTTTCTCGGACGGATATATTAACACTGTACTCAAATGGTAGCTTCACCTCTTGGATGTTTGTCCGAGGCGAGGGCCTGTTTTACCGTGGAATTCATGAGTGGGTAGCGTGTCACTCTCATCATTGATACAATATCTCTATATATTTGGATTGGGAGAATACCACTGACTAAGGAGATTAGCTCTAATGTATGAGACTGTAGGCATTATGGACATCGGGTCCAACTCTATCAGACTGGTGATATATGAATTCACTACAAACGGTGAATACCGTGTAATACAGGAATGCAAGGAATCGGCACGCCTCAGTGCCAAGATTGGGCCGGAAGGTAGAATGGAGCGGGAAGCGATTGCCGTGATAGCACCCATTCTTCGGCAATTCCGGCAGGTGTGCGAGGTATTCAATGCTACGCGAATCCGTGCTACAGCTACCGCAGCGATCCGCAATGCCGCGAACACAGAGGAGATCATCTCTTGGATTGCTGAGGAGACGGGTCTGGAACTGGAGGTTCTGTCTGGCGAGGAAGAAGGAACCATGGGTTTTCTTGGTGTAGCCAATACGATGAATGTGCTGGATGGAATCCTCATTGACATTGGGGGAGGCAGTACGGAAATTACCTTGTTCAGTAGACGTGAGCGTCTGCAGACGGTGTCTTTTCCTTTTGGAGCTGTGAATATGAACAGCCGCTTCGGGACAAATAGCGAACAGGATAGCTGGGACGATACGCGTATTGAAGCACTTCAGGCCGTTGTCCGTTCAGCGTTAGCCGACCATCCCTGGATTACCGAGAATCTAGGACTCCCCTTCGTTGGCCTGGGAGGTACGGCACGAACGTTGGCCAAGATCAGTCAGAAGCAACGGAATTATTCCCTGCCAATCCTGCATCATTATGAGATGAGCGTCGAAGAGATTAATGAGATGTACCACAGACTACCAAAGATGAGCTACAGTCAGCGCAAAAAAATAGCCGGCCTGTCCAAGGACAGAGCCGACATCATTGTATCGGGACTTATTATCTTGTACACCATCTTCTCTGCTGCCAAGGGAACAGCCTTTATGATCAGCGGAGCTGGACTACGAGATGGTCTGTTTCATCAGATGAGAAATGCACGGCAGCCACTTGTAGCAGATCCACTCGATGCAAGCATTCAGAATGCGCTGGCTTCCAGCAGTCCGGCTAGAAAAGAGCATCTGGAGCGGGTACTCAGCCATACTCGGCAACTATGCAGACTACTACAGGTCGATAACCTTCCATCAGATGAACGTATTCTTCGTACAGCAGCCATGCTGTACAAGAGCGGCGCTACACTGAACTATTACCAGTACAGTCAGCATAGCACCTACCATATCATGCGCGGTGGACTTGGTGGTCTATCACATCGGGAGACGGTGCTAGCCGCAGCACTTGCGGATTATCATCCGAAGCTGCGCACAGAGCAGCTGCTTGATTACCATCGTGACATCGTGCGGCATACAGATACAGCATGGGTCCATCAGACCGGCTCTCTCCTACAGCTTGCTATTGCCCTCGATTGCAGTGAGAGTGGAACGATTCAGCAGATGGAGGCCTCCCTGCAAGAACAGACGCTGCATTTAGCACTATTCTGCAAAGGCACCCCCGTACTTGAGCTCAACGAGCTGGAGAATAAGGCCAAAGATGTGCAGAAGGTATGGAACCTGCAAATTACTTGGTCCGTACAGTCCGTTTCCAACTCTTAATATTCATGGATTCGAACTGGCTGCGAATGGATGGCTCGCTATGAGGTACATAAGCGTAGCTTCCATTCGGCAGCAGTTCCCTCGCTTTGACATTGTCTTTTAGCTGCAGCTGCAATATTCGAATGACCGATTGCTTCAATGTATTATCGTTAACTGGACACATGAGCTCGATCCGTCTGGTCAGGTTGCGAGTCATCCAGTCCGCGCTAGAAAGATACACCTCCTGCTCTCCCCCATTCTCGAAGAAGAACAGTCGTGAGTGCTCCAGGAATCGATCTACGATGCTAATGACGCGAATATTCTCGCTAAGCCCCGGAATACCTGGACGCAGGCAGCATACTCCGCGTACAATCAGCTCAATCTTCACTCCAGCCTGAGAAGCTGCATACAGCTCATCAATCATTTCCTGATTAGATAAGGAATTGACCTTCGCCTGGATGTAGGCGGATTTGCCAGCTGCCGCATGACGTGCCTCACGACGAATCAGCTCGAATAGTCGGTCCTTCATGCCTGTCGGAGCTACCGTAAAGGCCTTAAGCTCATTCGGGGTTGAGAAGCCCGTGATCTCATTGAACAGTGTAGACGCATCCTCCCCGACAGATTCCTCTGAGGTGAATAGTCCAATATCTGTATACAGACGAGCCGTGCTCGCGTTGTAATTGCCTGTACCGACATGCACATATCGCTTGAGGGCGTTCTGCTCATGTCGTACGACGAGGATAATCTTCGCATGGGTCTTGAGTCCAACCAGTCCATAGACAACATGACAGCCAGCCTTCTCCAGCTTGCGGGCCCAGGCAATGTTACGTTCCTCATCGAATCTCGCCTTCAGCTCGACCACTACAGTCACCTGCTTGCCGGACTCAGCGGCATGTGCCAAGGCCGGAATAAGCTTGGATTCCCCATTTACCCGATATAAGGTCATCTTGATCGCCATGACATTCGGGTCCTCCGAGGCTTCAATGACAAAATCCGTCACAGCATCGAAGGATTCATATGGATGGTACAACAGCACATCCCGGCTCCGCAGAATCTCGAAGAACTCTTCCCTGAGCTCAAGCTCTTGAGGATAGACAGGCTTGATAGGTGGGAAGCGCAGGTGGGAATGACCTTCCAATCCTTCAGCAAACGAGGACAAGAAACTCAAATCCAGCGGACCATCAATCTCAAAGACATGATCATTCAGCTGGAAGGCATACTGAAGCTCCTCAAGCGCATAGGGGTGGATTCCTTGCTCCACCTCCAGACGTACAGGCGCCCCGCGACGACGGCGACGAAGCTCCTTCTCGATCTCCTCCAACAAATCCTCAGCTTCCTCTTCATTAATAAACAGATCAGCATTCCGTGTAACCCTGAACCCATGAACTGCCTCTGGCGTGTAACCCCCGAATAACGTATGGATATGATTCTTAATGAGCTCCTCAAGGAAAATGAATGACTTGCGTTTGCTATTCGCCCGCCCAGGAATCGGCACTAGTCGCGGTATATTGGAGGGTACCTGGACAATGGCAAAATAGAGATTATCATCCGTAGCAGCCTCTTTGGGCTCGGATTTTTTGAGCTTGCCCTTGGGCATGACAACGTTACGCTTCAGAACTACCGCCAGATACACGTATTTATTATGAACGAGCGGGAAAGGACGGCTCTGATCGACAGCCATCGGCGTCAGGACCGGAAATACAATATCATGATAGTAAGCATCCAGTGCCTTGCGTTGGGTCGGGCTCAGATCCTCATATTCCAGAAAACGCAACCCTTTTTTGACCAACTGACGTGATACCTCACGGTAGGTCTTGTATTGGTCAGAGACCATGGAGCTGGCTCTCTTCATCAGTCGTTTATATAGGCCTTGTGGGGCATAACCGGTAAAATCCTTTTGCATGAAGCCTGCTTTAATCTTTTCTAGCGTCTCAGCGACGCGAACACCCATAAATTCATCCAGATTGCTGGAGACGATCGCAAGGAACTTGGCCCGTTCGAGCAGTGGGGTCTCCTCATCCTGTGCCTCCTGAAGCACCCGGCGATTAAATTCAATCCAGCTCAGATCACGGTTAAAGTACCGAGAGGAGCCGGATTTGTCTATAAGCTGACGTTCATTAAGCATCATCGATTCATTAAGCATAGGGCCTCCTGTGTACAATCAAAAAGTGTCTAATAATGTTGAAACTCTGTACATTACTATTGTACTACCCGCTGAACTGGTCAAGCATCTGCCGAATGTTATGGGAATGTAAAATCCATGTAAAATAAGATTTAATCTTTACATCTGCTGTACGATAAGGTAAAGTCATTACGTCCGTCGGCATACCTTCCATCCATGTATAGTACCATCTCTTCGGTCAACTGATCAGGAGGCTTGGATACGTGATGGCATGCTGAAAGACACAACAGAAATATTACCTTTATTATACCTAATTTCAGGCACAGTGCTCGATGTAAGTCTGCATAAATTCAGGAGGATAAATCAAAATGGATTCCAAAAGGAAAACGTTCATACTGCAAAAGAATATCGACTTCTTCACTGCAGCCCTCTCACAGACACCCGTCTCGGTCTGGCAGGAGGATGCTACAGGCGTATATTGCGAGATTGGCCGTGGCTGCATCGAAATGTTCTCGGATCAAGTCATTCGCATCGCCAATCCTGATCATACAACGAGTCATTACGAGCGAGGCTCCACGATGTTCCAGGCTGTCATGCAAGACAAGCCCATCTAGCTCTCGATCAGTTAGCCATTATCTCTCGATGAATTAGCCATTATATGATATGTATAATCCCGGCGCCAATTATGGCGCTTTTTGTCATTTCATTACATGATTTTTTTGAACCTGCTTCTGAAAAGGTGTAGAATGCTTGTATTGGTTAACACGGAAGGGAAGATACAAATGACAGAAGCCAG
Source organism: Paenibacillus massiliensis 2301065 = DSM 16942 (assembly GCF_000377505.1). GTDB lineage: Bacteria > Bacillota > Bacilli > Paenibacillales > Paenibacillaceae > Paenibacillus > Paenibacillus massiliensis. Next base: position 224,719 of record NZ_KB898190.1, read on the forward strand.
AATACATACGAGGTCTGATACAGCAGGCCGTGTGTTGATTATGACCGCAGTGGAGGCTGAGCGTGCCGCTGTGCTTAGAGGTGTCGGAGATGACCCTCGCTTTGTCGTGTCGCTCGCTGGGGTAGGTCCTGCCTCAGCCGCAGCACTCACTGCTGCCCTACTTGCGAAGGATTCCTATGCAATGGTGATCAGTGCTGGAATCGGAGGGGGGTTCAGTGAGGTCGCAACGATCGAATCCATCGTGGTAGCAACCGAGATCATTGCTGCCGACCTAGGGGCTGAGACACCGGAGGGGTTCAGTAGTGTGGAGGAGCTAGGCTTCGGAAGCAGCAGGCTGGAGGTAGACCCTGCCATTGCTCAGCAATGGGTGGACTTACTCCAGGTTGCTACCATTCCGGCTTGCGGGGGCCCCATACTCACCGTCAACACAGCCACAGGTAGTGAGAAGCAGGCGTGCGAGCTGCGCAAGCGAGTGCCAGGCGCCGCTGCCGAGGCTATGGAGGGATACGGGGTCGGCATAGCCGCCCGCACCTTTGGGTTACCCTGTTATGAAATACGCAGCATTTCCAACGCCGTGGGACCGCGTAACCGCGAAGCATGGCGAATTCAGGAGGCACTTCACTCGCTGGAGCTCGCATTCCGCACATTAACGGAGGTCATGTAATGCAGATTGCTTTTTCACCTTGTCCAAATGATACCTTTGTCTTCCACGCCTGGGCTCATGGCCTACTGCCAGACGCACCGCCGTTGGAAGTTACATACGCCGATATTGATATTACCAACAACCTTGCAGTTACACCAGATGGACTGGAGGTTATGAAGATTTCCTATGCTGCCCTGCCCTGGGTGCTGGATGAATACGCTCTGCTGCCTTGTGGCGGCGCATTGGGACGTGGCTGTGGTCCCCTTGTACTCACACGTACGGGAGCCATCTCACCAGAAGAATTGTCTGGCAAGCGAGTGGCTGTTCCCAGCGAACGCTCCACAGCCTATCTGCTCTTCCGACTCTGGGCGGCCAAGTATGTTCCAGGGGGCGTGGGAGAGATCATTGTGATGCCTTTCGATCAAATTATGCCCGCCGTTCAGGAAGGCAGTATTGATGCTGGACTGGTCATTCATGAAGCCAGATTCACCTACACCAATTATGGACTGCATATGCTGGTAGACCTCGGAAACTGGTGGGAGGAGGATACAGGATTGCCCATCCCGCTTGGAGCCATTATAGCTCGTCGAACGCTTCCACTCGCTCAGATTTCACAATGGATTCGTCAATCTGTAGATCACGCCTGGAAGCACCCGGAAGCCTCGCGTGAATATATTCTCTCCCATGCACAGGAGATGTCTCCAGACGTAGCAGAATCCCATATTGCTCTATACGTGAACGAGTTCACGGCGGAGCTTGGAGAAGATGGCTACGCTGCTATTGAAGCATTGCTTGGACGAGCTTCTGCGGAAGGACTTGTACCCGCCTTCGATCTGGCCAAGCTGCGTAGCTTGTAAGCTAGTTCTGATTCATAAGCCTCACCATCCGGGTATGTAGTAAGAAAGTCTGAGAAGTCACCACAATACACGACTGGTTCGACCATCCAGAGGAGGGATGAGAATTGATGAAGAAATGGGTATCACTGGTTCTGGCGGCTGCATTATCCGGCGCACTGTTCGTTTCGGTATCTCATGCAGCATCCGCGCTGCAGGTCACAGGACCATCCCCGATCCATACTGGTGCATTACAGGTATCAGTGAACAACAAGATTGTAGAGCTCCCCTCCGGAGCATCCGTAATCATTTATGAAGGTACAACTCTGGTTCCCCTGAACGTTGTTCGCTCCCTTGGACATGAGGTGAATTGGGATAACAGCAGTAAGACCGCATCGTTAACAACATCAAAGGGAAGTATTACGCTCCGGCTTGGTGCAACCTCAGCTACACTGAACGGCAAGCAGGTGACGCTTAGTCAGCCTGTGATGCTGCGCAACAACTACGTGATGGTACCACTACGCTTGATCGCAGAATCCTCAGGAGCCTCTGTTGGCTACAGCTCATCGAATCAGGTGGTCTACGTCGCCTCAGCCACAGAGCAGGAGCTTGCTAATTTGGCCTTACCTTCACTAGCCACTGCCCGAGCAACCGCGCTGTCGCTGCCATTGGTTGATATGCTCATTGAGCTGGAGAAGGCACCTACTGATAATCGCTCGCTGGTATTTTTTCAAGAAGGACGATCTGACCGATTCATTTCGATACAAAATGATGTCATGAGCTATTATCAGGTTATCAATGGGGTGAAGTACAAAAAAGGTACAGCCCAAGTACGTGCCGGACAGTCTGGAGCCGCTCCCTTTGCTTCAATTCCATACAGCTTGACTAGCTCCTACATTGGCGCAGAACGCCCGGAGATGTCTGGACGGATGGTATACTTCCGTGCCTTGCCTGGAGGAGGCCTTGAATATGGCTATGCCACTGCGAGTGGAATGGCCAAGGTCGGGGAGACGACTACGATGGAGCTAGCCATTCCTGGTGAGCAGCGAGTGAACTGATCAGAGTATAGCAGATGAATGATGAAGCATGATTATCTTGCTAAAATCTGTGATACTACATAGTGCAAAATGCGCACAGAACAGTGCAAGAGCACACAGGAATAGCCCTGCTGTCGATCACCGTCAGCAGGGCTATTCCTTACGTTCTTAGAGCTTGTGCGGAGTGCTTCAGTACTTTATTACTGCTCAATAAACTCCGGCTTGAAGACTTGATCCAGCTTTGCACCTAGTCGCTTCACCAGCGGAACCTTGATATCTCTTCCCAGCTCCTTCAGGAAGACGTCAGGATCACATTGAACCTGCTCCAGCTGCAGCTGAATGGCTCCTTCCTCAACAATGTTGGGATTGTCCTCCTCGGGCACCACTACCGAGACATCATACTTTTTCGTCAGCGTATTGCTGTATCTTGCGAAAATTTCAAGCAATTCATCGTTAGTGAATTTCTCAACCGCTGATTTCCCTTTGTTCGTAAAATGCAATTTCACTTTCAATGTAATGCCCCCTTTTCATCAGATCCTGCGTGACATTCTCTATGGCGCTGTGAAAGGTTGTTCGGACACAGTCAGTCAGGCGACTGGGATCGAATATTGCAGAATGCTGGCATATGTTATCTATACTACAGTATATCCTTCTTTCTTATTTATATCTACTGGTTGTAATCAACTGTTTCCACGCATCCTGTAAAATTTTCATAATTTTCAATCATGCGGGAAAATATTTAGACAATTATTACAATTCTGCTGCTAAATTGGCTACACACGCTTGGTGCAGACCCAGCCATGGGACTCGTACTCACGAGCAGCGTCACGTAAATCCTCCACATCACTAGTATGGATCGTAACTGATGGAAGCACCACCCAGCATTCAGCGACGGAGTAATCAAGCATGACGTCTTCTACTTCGTAATACAGCATATCACCAAAGGCGGCATCCATAATTTTATGTCCGATATGAGGAATGGCTTCTGATTCAAATGTGCGTGAAACCTTCGTATACTCATTCACTCCTGTAGCCTTAATTTGCTGAGAAATCACAATGTTCAATTTTTGATCCTCCTGTGTGGATGTCTGTGAGTCCACGCTCCTGAGAGCCCCGGTGACAAGCGAACGTACCATATCCCAGTTATTCATTATTGGGAATAGGGCCGGGGACAAAGATCGAGCCTCTCGCATGCTGATGATCATTAATGATCTGCAGAAGCGCCATAGACAGCTTGTGGGGTAAGTAGGGCTTCACAAGATACCCCCGGGCTCCAATATCCAGGGCACGCTCTTTTTCCTCAAATGCGCTAGAGATTAGAATCGGTACATGCTTGAGTGCATCCGTTTGCTTCATCTTCTCAATCACTGTCCAGCCACTCATACCATGAGTAAGAACAAGATCCAGCACTACCGCAGTAGGAGGCTGTTCCAGCATAGCCTCAAATGCTTTCTCTCCACTCGTGAATTGTACTACCTGGTAGCCGCTTCCGGTCAGCTCCTCAGCCAGCAAGTTGGACAGACTCGCATCATCCTCGACAATAAAGATGGTTCTGGATGCTTGGCCAGACTGCCACTCTGATCCCCTATAGCCCTCATTCACAAAAGGCAGCAGCAGCGAAAAGGTACTGCCTTGGCCATATGTGGATGTTACTTGTACGTCACCACCGTGATGCTGCATAATCTCTTTTACAATGGCGAGGCCGAGTCCAGTTCCGCCAATCTGACGGCGATCTGTATTGTCTACACGATAAAATTTTTGGAACAGCTGTGGAATAGCTTCTGTTGGTATGCCCAGCCCTTCATCCGAAATATCGACTCGCAGATAAGAGTCCTCAATACCTAAAGTAATACCCACCTTGCCACCTGAAGGTGAATACTTGACCGCATTTCCGACTACATTCATGAGCACCTGTTTGATTTTATCCGAATCAGCCTTTACCGTCACCTCTCCAGCCAAGTTATCGAAGACGAAGGTATGCTTGGATGCCTGCACCCGCTGCATATCTATCGTCTCTTCAATCAATTCGGCCAAGCTGACCCGACTGAAATGGTAGGTCTGTCCGCCCGATTCCATTCGCTGCAGATCCAGAAAATCATTAATTAACGACGTCAGTCGGTGAGCCTCCTGATGAATGGTTCGGATATATTTCTTCTGACGCTCTGCGGTCAACTCCTTGTGCAGCAGAAGCTCAGCAAAGCCGAGCACACTAGCCAGCGGGGTCCTCAACTCATGGCTGACGGTGCTGACGAATTCGGATTTCATTTCATCCGCCTCGTACTCCTTCGTAATATCACGGTGTACCAGCAGCGTCCCTGCATGATTACTTCCCGTGAATAGCGGCTTGCTGTACATCTCGATCATTCTCCGATCCGGCACAGCCATTTCATATATGATCCGTTGCTGCTCAGCAGAGCGACCATCCATAAGATCAGCTAGGTACTGGCGAAGGGGAGTAGCATCCGCTAACAGAGGGGACAGCTTGGTTTCCATTTCCTCCGATGTCAAATGAACCTCGGGATTATCATCGTGATCGAGCTTCATCATTCGCTTCCAGCTTGAATTCACTTGAATGGTCGTTCCATGCCGATCCAGAAGCTGGACTCCAACATCAATTGTATCCAGAATATCCTGGGTCAGCTTCCGATGACTCTCGGCATCCTCATAGATAGCCAATTTCTCCAACGAGAGTGAAATTTGCTGGGCAAAGGACCGCGTCTCCTCCTCCTCTTTGGAGGTAAATTCTCGTGAAAAGCGTGTCAATGCCAATATCGCAATAATTTCACCATTTGAATGAAGAACGGGCACAAAAATATCGCTCGCTGACAGTTGCCCCAGATGGTATCCTTTCTCTGCGTCGCTTGCTTGACGATGAATGCTATAAGGCACCTTGGTCTCTTCCAGTCGCGGCAAGATGCCCTCTCTATAATTTGTTACAAACTGGATAATTGAGTGCTCGGACAGACCAAATGAGGCATAATCTGTCTGTGCACCCGGGAGCAGCAATACGCCTTTATCAGCTTTCATGATGGCTGCCATATGTGTAATAATGCTCTGAAGCAGCTCTTGTCGGTCGAGTGTTGTCGAGATGGAGCGTATGAATTGATTATGCTTTTGAAGGCTATGCTCCTTTTCCTCCATTTTGACGAGGGCCTCGGTAAGCTCCTCCTGCTGCATCTGAAGCTCATCCTGCTGTGCCTGCAGCTCCTCATTCTGGGCGACAAGCTCCTCTTCCTTCGCTTGAATCTGGATCATCATGGATTGCAAAGAGCGGGCCAGCACGCCAATCTCATCTGGGCGATCTGTGTAGTTGACCTTATCCACACCACCAAGCGTGAAGGCTTTGGCACTGCCCGCCAGCCGAATCATAGGCATGCCCAAATCCCGAGCGGTCTTGATCATCATCAGGAACAACAAGAACATTATGAAGAGCACATATACGATGTATTGGACATTTTGAGCTTGGAGACGTTCCATGACCTGTGTCTGTTTTTCTTGTCCACGAGTGCGATATTCAGCATTTAACGAGCTTAGCTCCTCAAGAAGGTGATTCATTTGCATCGTGGCGCCTTGCTGGGATAAATTGCGCAACTCCCCATAATCCCCGTTCTGAGATAGCTCGGTAGCCATAGGCAAAACACGGGTAAAGAAATCCTTCAATAGCGAATCCAGATTATCCATCACCTGAATTTCATTTGCACTAGCCTGGTATTTCTTATATTCAGCTATATTTCGTTCCACTGCAGCCTTTTCTTCAAACATTTTCTTATACTCTTCTTCATTCTGAAGCATAAAGTACCCGCGAGCACGAAAAAAAACACCAGTAAAATGATGCGATAGTTCATCCAGAATTTCCTGCTTGGCTACCAGTACCTCATCGGCCTTCCGAAATTCTTCTTGCTCCCGCTGCTCGTTCAAGTATAGCGCCCCTGCACCGATAAAAAATAGCACCAGAACAGTCAGCATCATACCCATGAAGCGCATCATTAAATTTCTGCGGAATGGAATGACCCACTTGCTCATACAAGCATTTCCTCCACCTTGCGAACCAATTCCAGTGGACTGAAGGGCTTGGACATGAAATCATTGGCTCCCGCCATCCTTACCCGGTCCTGCTCCCGATGCTGGTTCTTGGCTGATAGCATCAGAATTCGAGTATGCTGTCTGTCTGGCATAGCTCGGACTTTCGTAATGACATCCAGCCCTGTTAATTTAGGCATCATATAATCCAGAATGACCAGATCGTAGCTTGTCGAAGTAATCCGCTCCAAAGCTTCCTCTCCATCACACGCGACATCCAGCTCGTATCCTTCATCTTCAAGCGTATCTGCAACCAGCATACGCAGCACAGGTTCATCCTCTGCAAGCAATAACCTTCTCAACATTTGTTCCCCCTCAGACTTATGTTTAACTTTTGATGGCCAGATTCATGCGGGCAAGCAGCCGCTTCATCCGGGCCTCTAGCTCACCGATATGAAATGGCTTAGTCAGATAATCATCTGCACCAAGCTGCAAGGCACGTACAATATCGTTCTCCTCTTTGCGACCCGTAAGCATAATGACAGAATACATACTGGACCTCGGTAGCATTCGAATACGCTCCAGCACCTCCAGACCATCCATTTTCGGCATAACACCATCCAGAACGACCAGGAACGGGGACGATTGAGCATGCCAGGGGTCCGCAAAAAACATTTCGCCATCGCGATAAGCCCTCACCTCTACCGGCATGATCCCACCCATCGACTCCTGCAAGGATTCCAGCAGCAGCGCGCGAATGATGGCATCGTCATCAATAATCGCGATGTTCAATTTACGGGAGTATGTCTCTTTGACCATACCCGTATAGCCAACCTCCACCCTATTGCGACCACGCTCCTTGGCTTCGTACAATGCCAAATCAGCAATGCTCAGCCACTCGCGACACTGCTGTGGATCAGCATCCAGTACTTCCACTACGCCAGCCGAGAACGTCATCCGCAAGCTCGCATCAGGCGCCCCCAGCTCCAGAGTCGAGAATTCCCTAAGCAGTCGTTCAAGAACCTGCTTGGCTTCTTCAGCACTGGTCTGCGGCAATAATAGTACGAATTCCTCACCACCAAACCGTATCAAAATGTCTGCCGTGCGAATATTCTCCTTCATGTACGAGGTGAATCCAAGCAGCACCTTGTCGCCAACAAGATGGCCATGCTGATCATTCACCTTTTTGAAATAGTCCAGATCAATGACCGCTAAAGAGAAGTTGGAATTCAGACGATTGCGTTCACGGCATAACCGCATATATGCTTCATCCAGGTATTTCCTGTTCATAACTCCCGTTAGCTCGTCCATAAATAACAGGTTGTCGATTTGCTTCTTCTTCCGCATTTGCCGATTCAAGCGCGCCAGCAGCTCATCCATATCTAGCGGTTTATTGAGAAAATCATCTGCTCCCATCTCAAACGCCCTAAGTCGGCTCTCTTTTCTGGTATCTGTGCTGATGATCGTTGTCGGAATGAAGCCCTTGCTGATCCGATCCTTCAAGGTAGCAATAACCTCGAATCCGTTTTTTTCGGGAATAATCAGGTCCAGAATCAGACAGTCTGGCCATAAATCATGGAAGTAGTGAATCGCTTGATTGGGATTGACCGTAGCGATGACAAAAAAACCCCTCGACTCCAACTCTTCCTTCAAAAATTGAAGCAGAGCAGCGTCATCATCCAAAATGAGGACGAGCGGCTGCTCGGTGGGGATCTCTGCTCTTGTAGGCATCGGATGCTTCATCTCAAGCTCCTGGCTATGTCCAGTGGTGTAGCTAGTCTTAATGATAGGCATTAGGAAGGTACGTAGCTCGTGAGGCGTCCATACATAATCGGAGATGGGCTCTAGTTGCTCCAGCAACGAGCTGGACAGCTCGGATAGAGCTGACATCTGCAATGTGCCTGCGGTGCCCTTGACCGAATGAAGGAATCGACGCACTTCTTCATGCTCGATAGCTTGAGAGAGATCGAACCAGTCATCCATTTGAGTACGTATGTTAGCCAGCAAGAGATCTATGTATTTTCTCAAGATTATTTCCCCTTCTCGGATCTGCTGCTTACGACAAGTTCCTCTTACCGAAGTGACAGCCTGGCCGAATCTTCCCTAACAGAGATACTCAAGATCTGACTAGTAAGTCATTCCAGAGAAGAGCACTGCCCTTTTCGCTAGATTTAAATAAAAAAGACCACCAGCAAAAAAAGCGGCAGGAAGGGGTTCACCTGTTCTAAATTGGAGAGTTTTGTCGAATAGATGATTTGATTATACCATAAGCTGCTTTGAAATTTGATAGCTTACCTTTTTTTCAACATGAACAAAGATATTCTGACAATCAGTGATCATTGGCTGAAAGCCCTCGTGGATGAGATCATGTACACAAGCGATCATTGGAACATAATAATCAGTAAGCAGGGGATGAAGTTCATTCGCAAATTGAAGAAGGGCCCTGTACTTTTCTAGATCGACATTGGTGTACGTAGTAACAGATGAGATGTCTTTCAATAAAGCTGTTAATTTCTCAGCGGTCGGTCCCAGAAGGACTACTCCAGTTGCCTGATCCATCACGGCAGAATAGACTGCTATTCTAGACAACTGGTTAGATATTGCCGTGACTTTTTCTGAAGTCAGATCTTAGGGGTATAAAAAAGACACTATAAAAACAAAGCAAAAAGACCTCCATAACGTAATTAGTACGAGACTAATACGCCATAGAGGCCGCGTGATTCACAACCCCTGCAACGAATTTCTGGGATTATTAAAGTCCCTCATTCAAGGTTATTGTTAATCTACAAGAACATTAGCATTCCTTGTCAGGGACACCGGCTTCTTCACGAGTACGGAAGCTAGAGCCGCAGCCGCAAGTGGCAACAGCATTCGGATTGTGGATGGTGAACCCGCCCGTCATACCAGATTCCTCGAAGTCAATCTCAAGGCCGTCCAGGTAACGTAGGTTCTCCTTCTCTACAACAACCTTCATATCCTGTACATTCATATATATATCCTGATCAGATTCTTGATCGTCAAAGCCCATCGCATAAGAAAATCCCGTGCAGCCGCCTGGAGTCACGCCAAGACGCAAGAACATATTAGGCGTCTCCTGCTGAGACAGCATCTCCTTCAGCCGATCTGCCGCAGATTCCGAAATGGTAATCATGCTATTTCCTCCTTTATTTCTTCAGTTCTATTTCAGTATACTCCACATACAGAAGGTCCTCAAGTCATCATTCACAACGCAAGCTGCCGCCCGAACACCCTTTTTCACAGCAATTGTATTGAACACCTGCAACGTCAGGTTTATAATAGAAACGACGCAGTAGATGAACTGTCGGAATTTTGTCAACAAGAAGTCGCTCAATCGACACATTTATCATTGTAACATTTTTCACTTATTGTGTGAGACCGTGAAGCCGGGACTAACCGACGAAAGCGGGCATCCTGTGTGCATCGTGAAGCCAGCTATTCCTTCACGCATCACCCAGCAACTTGAAGGAGGAAATTGGTATGTCCACATTAACAACACCTTTTACAGATAAACGCATGGCGGAGATCGTAGAGAAGGTACAGCAGGGTCAGCGCCTGTCTCTAGAGGACGGCATTTATTTATATGAAACGGATGATCTGCTGACGCTTGGGCAGCTTGCGAATGAAGCTAACCTGCGCAAGAACGGCAAGAAAGTATACTTCATTGAGAATATGAGTCTATACTTCACGAATGTATGCGAGGCACGCTGTGCCTTTTGTAATTTCCGAAAGGATCAGGGCGATGATGGTGCCTACACCCTCTCTGGCTCTGAAATGATTGAATATGTAGAGCAGCATATCCATCCTGGCGTTCGGGAATTCCACATTGTAGGTGGACATAATCCGCATGTTCCTTTTCAATACTATGTAGACTCCCTGAAGGCTCTGCACGAGAAATATCCGAATGTCACTCTCAAGGCCTACACGGCTGCGGAGATTGACTTCTTCACACGTATCAGTAGACTCAGCATCTCCGAGGTGCTGCATGAGCTGCGAGGTGCTGGACTGCGTTCCCTGACTGGCGGTGGTGCCGAAATCCTCAGCGATGAGTATCGCCAAAAAATGCGTGTCGACAAAGCAAATGTGGACCGCTATCTTGAAGTACACCGTACAGCCCATAACATGGGTATGCGCACGCATACGACGATGCTGTACGGCTCAGTAGAATCCTATGAGGATCGCATCAACCACATGCTGCAGGTTCGCCAGCTACAGGATGAGACGAACGGGTTCATGGTGTTCATACCGCTGTCCATGCAGCCTAAGAGCAAGAATGCCAGCATTATGCGCCGCAACTCGGCTTACGAAGATCTTAAGACAATTGCCATCAGCCGTCTGATGCTGGATAACATCGATCATATCAAGGCTTACTTCATTAACATTGGACCTCAGCTGACACAAGTGGCTCTATCCTTCGGCGCATCCGACGTGCATGGCACGATCGTTCGTGAGAAGATCAGTCACGCTGCTGGCGCACTGACTCCTGAAGGCTTGACTCGCAAAGAGCTGATCTGGCTAGTGAAGGGTGCAGGACGCATTCCCGTTGAACGGGATACCTTCTACAACGAGATCGAAGTGTACGAATAAGCCTGAAGCAGATACCTTCTAACAGGTTAAACAGGCATTGTTCACTGGAGAGATCATAAAGCTTGGCACGGGTAATCTGAATTAACATACAGCAAGAATAAACAGAATGCAATGAATCGACTCACAAGCCATAACAGGCACGAGCCAACATGAGCTAAAGGATAAAGCCTAGTAACAGCACAACACAGAAAGGGCTGACCTGATATGAAGAAATTCGTCATTCTGGGGGGCGGCTACGGCGGCCTCACCATTGCCAAAGAATTGCTGGATAAGCACGTTCCCAAAGACATCGAGATCATCCTCGTCGATCGCATGCCCTTTCAGGGTCTGAAGACCGAGTATTATGCACTGGCTGCGGGGACTGTCTCTGATCTGGAGCTCAGAGTCTCCTTTCCGGCACATGCCGAGCTTACTCGCCGCTACGGTGAGGTTACCTCGATTGACCTGGAGAACAAGACCGTGCACTTCATGATCGGTGATCCTCTGGAGTATGACCAGCTTGTGATTGGGCTAGGCTGTACAGATCGGTTCCACAACACACCCGGTGCCAAGGACTATGCCTCCACAATCCAATCCTTCAACAGTACTCGCCAGACCTATCTACGCCTGAACGAAATCAAGCCATACGGTCAGGTGCACATTGTTGGCGGGGGATTAAGTGGCGTCGAATTGGCTGCTGAGCTTCGCGAGAGTCGCCCTGATCTTAACATTGCTATCCTGGACCGTGGAGAGCGCGTCTTAACCGCCTTTCCACAACGATTGTCAACGTATGTCCATGCCTGGTTCAAAGAGCATCAGGTGGATACCATGTCCCATGTAGCCGTATCCCGCGTAGAACCATCTGCCATCTACAATCGGGATGCGGAAATGCTAACCGATGCCGTAGTGTGGACAGCAGGGATTCAGCCCGTCAAGGCTGTACAGGACCTGCAAGTAGCCAAGGATGCGCAAGGGCGTATATTGCTGAATGAGCTATATCAGATTCCACAGCACCCGGAGGTATACGTGGTTGGGGATTGTGCGAGCCTTCCTTTCTCTCCAAGTGCTCAGGCAGCTGAAGCTCAGGGTGAGCGTATTGCCCATATTGTGAGAGCACTATGGAAGGGAGACACTCCGCATCCACATCCGATTAGATTACGTGGCACTCTGGGCTCTCTTGGCAAAAAGGCCGGCTTCGGCTATGGCTTCATGGGAGCAGCTTCTCTCCGCGGACGTATTCCGCGTCTGCTCAAGAGCGGTGTCCTATGGAAATCCAAGCGTCATTTCGGATAGCATCTAGGGGACAATTAGGTCGGCTGCAACATTCGTTAACACAGTAAAGGGTTCCCCGCTTGGATGTGCTCAAGCGCGGGAACCCTTATTTTTAATCCAAATCAATCTCCAGCCATGCTTCAGCTTCCTTGATCTTGGCAATAACCGCCTCATACAGCGCATCAGCCGAATCTGCTGCCACGATCTCGCCATTGACCATGGCATAAGGCTCCATATAACATTGCCCGCAATTGGTCAGGCATCCATATTCGATCACATCATAGTCTGGATTCTCTTCCAGACGAGTCATGACCTCCTCTGTACCCAGATGAATATTACTGCTGCAAAATTCGATAATTGGTCTCAATTCATTTCACCTGCTTTTCGTAAGGCCATTTTAATTTAACCTGAATTGTACTATAATAATAGGTATCAGGAAAGGAGTTGAATTCTAAATGAGCGATAACACGCAAAGCATCACCTTGTATGATGAAGTACTGGAAGTGTTGGACAAATTGCGTCCTTTCTTGCAGCGCGACGGCGGTGACGTGGAACTGGTAGATGTTGAAGACGGCATCGTGAAGCTGAAGCTGATGGGTGCATGCGGCAGCTGCCCGAGTTCAACGATCACGTTGAAAGCAGGTATTGAACGTGCCCTTCTCGAAGAAGTGGAAGGCGTTCAAGAAGTGGTACAAGTATTCTAAGATATGCCCCTGCATATTTTATGACAGAGAGTCCTGGCTTCAGCTGAAGCCAAGACTCTTTTTTTTACGCATGTTCATGTATCCACCCGGGCTATTGGTTTTGTTGCTCTCGGCTTCTCATACGAAGCACGGACCCTTATTACCCTTAGTCATCAATCCACTATATTAGCTTGCTCCGGCTTCACTGAAGATTTACCGATGGAAGGTCGGATTGGGTCCAGCCCCCCTGAGATGTCCATAATGTTCCCAGTAATAAAATCCGAATCATCCCCGCACAAATAAGCGATGACACGGGCTACATCCTCCCCGCTGCCGGGTCTTCCTCTAGGTGTCTCTGGATCAGGCAGACTGCTGACCTCTGCGATCGTCTTTTCTTTATTATCCCCCCGAATATCACCAGGACAGATCATATTTACAGTTATGCCAAATGGGGCCTCTTCCACTGCCAGTGTCTTCGTGAAGGATACAAGTCCTACCTTGGCTGCCGCATATACCGCTCTGTGCGGCCACGATCTTGCTTCTCCAGCATGTCCGAAGCCAAAGTGAATAATTCTTCCCCAACGCTGCTTACGCATGTGGGGCAGCACATAGTGATCCAGGAGCATGGCTCCTACCAGGTTCCCCTGAATTAAGGATTGAATCTCCACATGGGTATACTCGGCAAATAAACGGCGTTCACGAATGAATGGTCCTGCATTATTAACCATGATATCCACGCCGCCGAGCTCCTGCTCTACCCGGCTAATAAGTTCCTCAATCTGGTCAGGCCTCGATATATCCGCCTGTACTGCAATACACCGCACGCCCTTCATTCTGATCTGCTGCTGAAGCTCCTCCGCTTCCGCCTGACTGTGTACATAATTCAGTGCGATGTCGCAGCCCAGATCAGCCAGCTGAAGAGCCGTCATTCGGCCAAGACCTTTGGCGCTTCCAGTTATAAGGGCTATTCTGTGTCTCAACATCCTTCCTCCTCTGCACAGAGAACGGTCACAGCAACAGTATATTCGATTTAACACCTCCCCACAAGAAGAGCACCTGTTAACTCAAAAAAAGCCAGCATCCGTCGAAGCGGAGGCTGGCTGTTCTGACAACGAATAGCTGTATGTTATTTGGACCAATGATGCCAACTTAGAACGCTGGAACGATCGCACCTTGGTACTTGTCTTCAATGAATTTTCTAACTTCATCGGATTGCAGCGCTTTGGCCAGCGCTTGAATTCCCTCGGAATCCTTGTTATCCGGACGGGATACAAGCAAGTTCGCATAAGGAGATTCTTTGTCCTCGATGAACAGTGCATCCTGTGTAGGATTCAATTGAGCTTCCAATGCATAGTTCGTATTGATAACGGCCAGGTCGAGATCCGGCAATTGACGCGGCAGAATGGCTGCATCGGCTTCCTTGATATCAAGGTTCTTAGGGTTAGCCGTAATGTCAGCAATAGTGGAACCAACATCCGTGTTATCTTTGAGCGTAATCAGCCCTTGTTTAGCAAGCAATACCAGAGCACGTCCACCATTCGTTGCATCGTTAGGAATACCTACAATTGCTCCATCCTTCAGTTCGTCGATGGATGTAAGCTTCTGGGAGTAGGCACCCATAGGTTCAACGTGTACAGATACGACAGGCACGAGGTCCATGCCGCGTGTCTCGTTCTCGCTATCCAGGTAAGGCTTGTGCTGGAAGAAGTTCGCATCCAATTGCTTGTCGAATACTTGTACGTTCGGCTGTACATAATCATTAAAAGTTACTACCTGCAAACGAACACCTTGTGCTTCCAGGCTTGGCTTAATAGCTTCCAGAATTTCCGCATGCGGAACTGCTGTTGCTCCTACCTTCAGCTCAACTTGACGCGGTGCGCCTCCTGGTGTCGGCTCAGCTTCGCCTGCCGCCTGATTACCTTGGGAATTGTTGCCGCAAGCTGCGAGAACCGCCATCAAGGTAATGCTCAGTAACAATAGAGACCATTTTTTCATGTGTACCCCTCCAATGTGATTAATAAAAATAGTGACATAAGGATCTATATATATGTTTTCCTTATTTCCGTGTGTAATGCCGAACCAGACGGTCACCGACCATCTGCAGCACCTGTACAATGACAACCATCAGTGCAACAGCCACAATCATGACTGGCAGATTATACCTGTAATATCCATAGTTGATGGCTAGGGCACCCAGCCCGCCACCACCAATCATTCCCGACATCGCGGTGTAGGATACAAGCGTAACAATAGTAATTGTCAGCGCAGCCACCAGACCAGGGAGCGCCTCGCGTAGCAGGACTCGGAAAATAATCTGGGTCGTGGAGGCACCCATTGATTGGGCCGCCTCAATGACGCCTCGGTCTACCTCGCGCAAGGACGTCTCCACCAAACGGGCAAAGAACGGCACGGCTCCTATGACAAGTGGTGGAATCGTACCCTCGACACCAATAGACGTGCCAACGATAAGACGCGTCAGCGGAATCAGAGCCACAATCAGAATGATGAATGGTACGGAGCGCAGAATATTTACAATGACGGATAATATATTATAGACAATCTGCAAAACGACATTAGACGAACGGCTCGTCAGAAATAGCACTACGCCCAGGGGAAGCCCTAGAAGTAAGGTGAAGAGCCCGGAGGCACCCAACATTCTCAGGGTATCGATCGTCGACTTGCTAACCTCTTCCCAATTTATCTGGGAAAAATCCAGATCCACTATCATTGCATGACCTCCACATCCAGCCCCTGGGCAGTGAGCTCGGCTATTGTCCGGCTAATATCAGGAGCAGCACCCTCAAAGCGTACGATAAGCTGGCCATAAGGCGTATCCTTCAAGGTAGAGATGGTTCCCTGCAGGATCGCAAAGTCCACACCCGTATTACGCACAGCCTTAGAGAGGATCGGATCATAGGTCTGGCTACCAAGGAACGAGATCTTCACAATCTGGGCTGAATCCTGATGGGCCGCCTGGAGAATCTTACTAAGCTCTTGCTGCTCATCGGCTTCTCTCAGTATGAAATCTCTCGTAACCGGATGCTTCGGCTTCAAGAATACCTCTGATACAGGGCCTTGCTCAACAATCCCACCCTGATGGATAACACCTACTCGATCGCAAATGCTCTGAATAACGTGCATCTCATGCGTAATGAGCATAATAGTTAGATTAAAGCGCTGATTAATATCTCGCAGGAGCTTCAGAATAGAATTCGTCGTCTGCGGGTCAAGTGCCGAGGTTGCCTCGTCACACAGGAGCACATCTGGATCACTTGCTAGTGCTCGTGCAATTCCTACCCGTTGCTTCTGTCCCCCGGATAGCTGAGCTGGATATTTGGAGCTATGCTGCTCCAGTCCTACCAACACCAGTAGTTCTCTCACTTTGGCATCCAGCTTAGCTGCAGGAGTGTGAACCAGTCGCAGGGGGAAGGCTACATTCTCATAGACCGTCGCAGAGGACAACAGGTTAAAATGCTGGAAGATCATGCTGATCTTACGTCTCGCCAATTGCAGCTGATTGCGGGGAAGCGCCGTCAGATTCACGCCCCCTACCCATACCTCTCCTGAGCTTGGGCGTTCGAGAAGATTCACACATCGAATCAATGTACTCTTGCCTGCACCGGAGTGACCGATGACACCGAAGATTTCACCCTTTTCTATAGTCAAGTCCAGATTGGACAAGGCGATATTTTTTTGATTTCCCTTACCGTAATACTTCGTTAATTGCTTGATTTCAATCAAAGACGTGCCCCCCTTTCTTACCTTTACCCTATCCTGCCGTAACTGCCCCGAAATATACATAAATAGAAGAGCCCTTATCACAGAAGGATAAGGGCTCTTGCATGAACTGCACCACTTGTCTCATCTGCCAATACAATCTATTCATAGATGTATTGTTGGAATTAGCACCATGACGTTCGCCCCGCTCGTCTATACGACGGGGATAACCGGTTGCCGGGCTTCAAAGGGCCAGTCCCTCCACCACTCTCGATAAGAATTATGCTATTATAATCAGATCTCAATATCTGAATGAATACGACATGTAAATAATCAAAATATATGAAACTAGCTTTCAGTATAGATAGTTTACACACGTTTGTCAAAGGTCAATTTTTGTAGTTACGCATGAAAGCCCCCGGACAGTCAGCAAAGTGACGCCTGAAGGCTATGGATGAATCCTGTTTGTAATAGATTCTCAATTTGTAATGGAATGCATTTCCAATTGATGATGAGGTTACATATAGAGGCTTACCACCCCTCCAGCCCCTGCCGTCTCAGATCCTCGGCTACAAGTCTAGCTAGCTGCTCAGCTCCCTGACGGTTCGGATGCAGAGTATCTCCTGGCATATAGAGATTCAGAGTCGCCTCTGGTCCAATAGAGGTAAAGTAGGCTGAGCTGAGCACATTAAGATCGACCAGCGTTACATTCTCCTCCTGTGCCAAAGCTAGCGTAGCCCCTCTGTACCATCTGTTCACGGATGAATGTACCTGATTCGCATTGAAATCTGTGGCTCTACCTTGTGGTGTCGATAATATGACATGGGCCCCTTTGGCCTTTGCCTGAATTACCATATCCCGCATCGCTTCCTTGAATTGAGCCTCGCTGACCTGATGCTTCGCATTCGTATCATTAATGCCGAATTGCAGGATGAAGTAGTCGCCAGGCTTAATATATTGTAGAACACTCTCCATCTGTCCATCATCGCGGAAGCCCCTTGCAATCTGACCACCTGTGGCCATGTTACGCACCTGGAACACATCTCCATCTACATATCCTGGCAGTAATTGTCCCCAGCCGCCCTGTGCACTGCTATCCAACGGGTAATAGTTGCACACCGTCGAATCACCACCAATGTAGATTGTACGATTCGTCGCCAGCTGACTTGATAGCTGCACGATTTCGAGCGCACTCAGTGTAAAAGCTGTCCCCTCTTTTCCCTCCGTAACTAGCAGGTTCAACTGCCCGTCAGTAACCGGGATTTGGAAGCGATCGACTGCTCCATTACCGGTCAGATTCATCAACTGGTAGACCCCTTCTGCAGCGACACTGGCTCTGCTCGTATTACCAAGTGTAACTTTTACCTCATAGAGACCTGTTGGCAGATCCACATTAAAGGTATTGCTGCTCTTGATACCGAATTGTCTGAATTGCACCGCGTCCGACTTGACTCCTGTACCCGAGGCCGTCACATTACGCATATGCTCGGGTGTCTGAAAGCCGTATCCTTTGCTAGCAGTATAGCCATCCTCTGCCCTGACCCCCACGTATCCAGGCTCTACTGCCCCCGCTCCAAAATCAAAACGATATTCAAGCCCGGCAGCCGATGTCTGTGGAGAGAACATTCCTAAAGACATTAATAAAGCGCTTACAATTATCAATACACCAACCTTCCCTTGCCTCTTTCGTCTACGCATTGCTATTCTCCTCCTTCAAGATATGGATACAAGCCTAAGAAAGTAATTCGCCACTTTATTTCCATTTCCTTCAATATATGATTTGTTTTTTACACCAAAAAAGACCATCTTACCGATGGTCCTTCTGTCACTTTTGCATCGCTTTACACTACACTACTCTACATTACGATCATCGACTGCAACAATTCATTGTTATCATCTACTGAAGCTAAGCTTAGTGGATTTTGTTCTTCTGCGCTCTCCTCAAGAAATCATTGGTGTAGTCGAATGCCACTGTTACACTCCGACACACCATCTCCAGACCCTGCCTCAGATCCTCCAGATGTGCATCCACATCCTCCAGTCGGATTGGACCGAACAAGGCTCTATGCCTTTGCCACAGATCATCCTGCATTTCAGGGCTCATATGATGTACCTCGATATTTCGACGCTTGCGCAATCGGTCCATCGGCGCCCTGTACTCATCCTTCAGATCAAACAAACGGTTAGCAAGTGTACCGTGTACCTTCAGATATTTGAACTGGCGAAGCACCGTGTAGTAGGAATAATGTGCTTTTACACGGGTTGTATTGAGATCGTACAGATCATTTAACAGATTACCAAGTTTATCGAGCATGGAGAATACCCGTATGAATCCATCTTTGTAAAAATAGACATACCTTGAGTAATCGGGCTGATCGCTTGCAGACATCTGATCTCCTGCTCCCGCCTTCACCTTTGAACGAAAGTAACCAGCGACGAAGGTGCTCTGCTCCAGCTCATCCAGGGAAGATATCAGGCCTCGGGTCAGAATATCCGTCTTACGGTCCTCATGGGAAGGATCACCATGCTTGTGTATCCGCCGCTGCAACAGCTGCAACGTCTCGTTCATGCTGTTCATGGCTTCCAGCAGGACTCCTTCGTCCTTACGGGGCTCCTCCCCAACTAACGTACGCAGCAATCAACTCGCCCCTTCCTCACTCTCACATGTCAGTATTATTAAAATGATTACTCTCAGCTATCCATAAGCTTGATGCTGTCTCCATGGCGTACCTCGACAGATCACCCTTGTGGATTTATAGCCTACGTAAGACTGGTATCCTTATATCAGCTCGTTAGGTGCGAAATGATGGAAGGCAGCGAATACAAGCGACAAAGCTTAACATACCGTTCTCAAGCTTACCTTATATCATGTCCTTGATCCGTCCCCGCTCATTCCCCCAATGCCTTAAATACCTATGACAAAGTCCACGAGAAACTCGCGGACTTTGTCAGTACTATATTCATTATAGCTACACAGTTACTTAGAGGCAAAACGAATTCTGAACGAGTACTTTCCAGCAAGGCTACAGCTTACTAGCCCTACTCCAGTGCCGCTTTCTTCATCCGTTCCGGTGAGAGCTGCCATACGCGGAAGCTCATATAGCACAGAATGGCAAAGGCAGCCGCAATAATAACCATGTGGGACAGCACGACGAACATGTAGATCTCCGGTCTGCCCGCTACAACCAGCAGAATCATACCTACGATGACCTGCAGCAGCAGCAAGAGCGCTGAAGCGACCCCCAGCATACGAAGATCACGATGATCAGGATGCTTGTGATACGCGAAGTGGCCGACAATCAGAATAACAACGAACAGTAATCCACCTGAGATCTGATGAATCGACAGCGGTGCAATCCCGAGGAAATCATTGATGTTCTTGGTCGTAGCATGGGTCAGAAATGCTCCTGTATACACAGCCAAGTACGTGTAGATCGTAGAGCCCCATACAAGCCATCGGAAGCCTTTCTTGACCGGAGCTCCTTGCGTTCGCTTGCTCTTGGCCGAATCCGATGCCTCCTGCCACACTCCCAGCGTCATCATCGTGGCACTGGCGAAAGCAATGAGCGCGAATCCGAAATGCAGCGCCATCACTGCCGTGGACTGAGAGAACACGACCGCGAACGCTCCCATGATGCCCTGTATGATGACAAAAGCCAGTGTCAGGCCAGAGAACACTCGCAAATCCGTACGGCGCTTGCGGAATACCAGCATAAATCCGGCAAAGCTCGATAATGACAACAATCCAGCCATTGCACTAACGAAGCGGTGTGAATATTCAATCACCGAAGCGACCGTATGCGCAGGCACCAGCTTGCCGTTACAGGTCGGCCATTCCTGACCGCAGCCCAGACCTGAGTCCGTCCGTGTGACGACACCGCCACCAAAGGTAGCCAAAAACATAAATAAACAAGTTATTAGCGCCAACCATTTCAAGATTTGAGTACCCTTCAATTTGTTCTCACCTACAGCTTTATATTTTTTTTGGTGAATGTTATGAAAACTTAACTAAAATAATTATAACTGATAGATTCATCACAGACATGGTTAGATTGTGACAAAACATGAACGACTATCACGAGATGACCAAACCAAAAAGGCCATCCCCACTTTGCTAAGCAAGGATGCCTTCCTGTCATTTGCTACGCATTTGCATTTGCATACGCATTCGCATTTGCCTCATACATCAGATGAGGTCCATCTATCCTTCTGTCTGCCATCAATTCACAAGCTACCGTCCTACAAGCACTCGTTGGATTACAGAGTCATCGCTCCATGCACCTCTGATGCCCGATCCAGAAATTGTTCAATTTCTTCTCTGGATTTGCGCAGCCTGTTCACCAGACGAACGAGCTCTTGGCCGTTGCTAAAAGCGATGAAGCTTGGAATCCCCAGCACATTATGTGCTTCACTGATTCCTTCCGTATGCTCTACATCCACTTCAATCAAAGTGAGCTGATTCGCATATTTTTCCTCCACCTCAGGCATGAAGGGATCTATGAATTTACAATCACCGCACCAGTCGGCTTTGAACACAGCTACAGTTAGACCGGGCTTCTGAATTAATTCATCAAATTGGTCCTTGTTACTTACTTTTAGCATGAGATATTCCACCTTTCAGTTCAATTGAGCATTTCCTAGGGAACAATAATTCTGTGGACATTAATCCTACGGGCAATAGCTCTGCCTTCTGCATGCATCATGTAGCGTGGCTACCTACTTGCTGGTATCAACTACCAATAACCCTCATTATTATTGTACCCGTAATTATACAATTTGCACAGCGCTCGCACATTCTCATCTAAAAGTTCATACAGGTTCTTGCTGTCAGGGTTAATCAGGGTCAAACAAGCCATACTTAGAATAACATGATCTCAGTGCCGGCTGATGTTAACCACTCCAATCCAGGCCAGGCAGGAAAGGAAGGATCAATATGTCGGATTGGCTCCACCAGATTGCTGTCGGATTCCGTGATACGCTTCGTCTTGCACGGACCATCCCCCAAGCTCTTGAACACAAGTGGACGGGTTCTCAGGCGGCCTGGTCCGCATCACGCAGATTGCGCTTGCCCATCCGCCCTATCCCTTGGAACCATGAAGCTGCCGAAGCCGCTTTGCAGGAGCTGGAGCTGTTCCTTCCCTACCTTGGCCGTAACATTCGCCATTGCTCTACCGAGCATACCTTGTGCCAGCAGGATCAAGAGGTGCTTGAGCTCATTCAACATGATACAGCGCAACATAATCGTAGCAATATTACACGCACCGCTGCTTATCTGGACTGTTATCAAGCCTACCCTGAGCTGCATTGGGCACTACTAGCACATCTTGTCTCCCGTAACGGGGGGTATAACATGACAGATCTGAAAGGCGGACTGCTACAGGACCTGCTATCAGATCAGGACCGAAGTTCTCTCTACCGATTGTTGGAACGCAGCAATGCGCTCATTTTCCAAGATGCCTATCCCCAGCTTCAGTTGTATGCACACAGCCGGCGACTGGGACGGAGTTGCTTCCATCTGCTCCCTCACTTCCATATCTCTGCCTTCATGCATCCTTTCTGGGAACGCTTCTGGACGAAGCGCGATAGTGTCATGCTAAGCGTTGCTCTTATTATTAATGAGCAGTATTATATCGAGGGTCGAGTTATCCAGCATCCCTATTTCCAGAAACATGTTACCAGTACACTAGGGTTCAAAATGAATCAATGGCTGCAATTGAACCAAGTGCTCTTTCCCCTTGGGGTAAATGGTCACCTCGCCGGGCTTGTGCTGGAGCAATTCGGTAGCCTTAGCAAACGGATTGCTTTCGGTAAGCAACTCTACGGCATGCTATTCGGTTACAAGCAAGTACTTGAACAGGTCACTGCCTTTGTTAATCAGGTCCCACATGAAGGCTCTCGAAGCGAATATTGGCCCGGATTATTCACCCCGCATAGGCAACAAGCGCTGCGCTCTCCTGTAGAGAGTGCAGCGCTTGTATCCTCGCAATGGTTACCAGAAGGGCAGAGACTATATAGTCCCAAGCTTCATGAGGTGTGGACGGATACCACCTATGAGCCCATTCCGCATTATGACTGGTATCAACAACGGATGGTCATGAGTTACTTAACCAAACCTCGCAGGCCACTCTTGTTCGAGATCAGCCATGAGCATCGCTTCGGAATTCAGAAGCTCGCTTGGGCTCATGATGCCGAAGCGAATCTCACCTTGCCAACAAGCTTATAGCCTACTCCCTGCCGGCCTCGGACTGAGCTTGTCCACGCTGCAGTCGCATCAACGGCCTGAGCAGCTTCTGGATAATCCGTGGATAGCCTGCAAGTTCTTCTCTGGTAATCACTCGCAGCAGAATCATCAGAACAACAAAGGCAAGTGCAACTGTTGCACCCGACACTCCGCAAGCCAAGAAGAAGACCAGACGCGAAGGCGTTGCTCCGAAGGGTAGCCGTGTTAATACATTCATACCATAGCCTGCAGCCGCTGATATGACGACCGTCACGAGCAGGCCTGGCCATTTGCGTCCCAAAATAGAGAATGGAACGATGCCCTTGAGCACACGGATGTTAAGCAACGTAATGACCAGGAAGCACAGTGCAGTCGCGGCAATGATCCCGTACACATCGAACCAGATCGACAGAATCCAGCTTGCAGCGAGCTTCACTACCAGGCCGACCATGACATGAATGGTAGAGATATTGGGCTTGCCCATCCCGATGAGCATGGAATTACTGGTCATCATCGTAATCTGGAAAATGGTCCCCAAGGTCAAGGCGGCAATAATTCCGCTCCCGCTCAGGTCCTTGAATAGCAATCCATTAATGGAATAAGCTGCCGTAGTGAGTGCAATAACAATCGGCAGACCGCTCAAAATAGAAATACGCAATGCCAAGGTCATCTGACCGCGCAGATGATCCATATCCTTGCGTGCAAAGGCTGCTGACACGACTGGAAGCAACGATTGGCTAAGGGCTATGGCAAGAATAGGCGGAATACCAGCTACACTCTGAGCCTTGGCACC
This sequence comes from Paenibacillus massiliensis 2301065 = DSM 16942, assembly GCF_000377505.1. GTDB lineage: Bacteria > Bacillota > Bacilli > Paenibacillales > Paenibacillaceae > Paenibacillus > Paenibacillus massiliensis. The sequence continues at coordinate 248,521 of NZ_KB898190.1, forward strand.
GAGTACAGCGAGTGCTCCAGTTGCACTGGCCTCGCCGATTTTGTCCACCAATAGCGTCTTCAAGATCGATGTATCAATAAAATATACAGCAGGTACTGCGAGTGAGGATAATACAATCGGGATCGACAGGGTAAAAATGTCCTTGTAGATCCGCAGTAATGGAATGGGTGCTCCCAATGCTTCACCTGTTCCGCTCTTTCGGTCCTCACGGCGCAGCTTGAAGGTGAAGTATAGCATAACCGCGAAGGCTCCAATGCTGCCAATCACCCCGCCGAAGGATGCACCAGCAGCACTAAACTCTTCATTATAGCCTGCCTGCACCAGCATGTACCCTAACAGGATCGCTACCCCAACTCTGGCGAATTGTTCGACGATTTGCGAGATGCCGCCAGCCGTCATGTTGCCTCGTCCCTGAAAATAGCCACGCATCATGGCAATGGCCGGGAACAGCAGCAGGGCAGGTGCTAACGCACGTATGGCAAGTGCAGCCTCAGGCTGCTTGATGACATTGGTCGCATAATAGGGCGCTCCCACATATAGCAGTATCGTCATGATTATACCTGCGCCGACAGCAAAGAGCAGAGCCGCCTGATAGATTCTTGCGGCCTCATGCGGTCGATTCAAGGCATAGCGCTCCGACACCATTTTGCTTAAGGTGCTGGGAATACCCGCTGTCGCCACGGTAAGCAGCATCAAATATACAGTGTTGGAGGCTGTGAATGCCACGTTACCGACATCTCCGAACATGTGCTCCAAGGGCACTCGTTGCACGAGGCCCAAGACTCTGGCCACCAGCGCTGCGGCAGCCAGAATCAATGTTCCTCTTATAAAGGATTCCTTCTTAGACAATAGTCGTACCTTCCTCGCGCTTAAAATATCCAGAACAGGAACAGGATAATCATAGCCAGTTGCAGAACAATCTTCATGACCGTGCTAGTAAACAGTCCTACAACCGAGCCGATTCCTACCTGAACGGCCTTCTCCAGCGACTGACGCTGCAGCAGTTCACCCAATACGGCGCCAATGAACGGTCCCAATACAAGTCCGAATGCCGGGATGACAAATGGACCCACAATAACCCCCACTGTGCTTAGGATGGTCGATAGTCGTGAACCGCCGAACTTCTTAACACCCCAAGCATTCACCACATAGTCAGCTACAAAAAGAATGACTACGATTAACGTCTGGATGATCCAGAACCAGATCGTGTAATGCTCGAACGTAAAGAACCAGCCGTACACAAAAAAACCGAAATAAATGGCAAGTGCCCCTGGTAATACCGGATACACCGCACCCAGCATGCCTATGGCAAATAAAGCAATAATCAGAATCCAGCCCAATACGTCCATACAAGACCTCCTCTACTCCCAGCTCATGTATAAGATAACTTATAGATGTATTGTAAGATCAATGTAAGATCAAAAACGATTAGACGAGAATATACTTGCGGATTACCTCGACAATGCCATCATCATTATTACTCGCTACCACTACATCAGCAGCCTGCTTCACTGTCTCCTGAGCATTGCCCATAGCCACACCCAGACCAGCTGCCTGAATGACAGCCAGATCATTAAGGCTATCACCAACAGCAACGACTTCCTGCATCGTGATCCCCAGCAGGTCGCATACCTCCTGAATGCCTGTTGCCTTGCTAATTCCTCCAGGGTTAATCTCCAGATTAACAGGAGATGAATTCGTAATTTGAAGTCCACCAAGATCCTGCAACTTCATCAAGATGCTATGGCGCTTATCATCATCACTTGTATTGTATCCGAATTTAAGCCACTCCAAGCTGTCCAGCGATTCTGGCCAACGCTCGGCGTTATAGAGCTCCTTCGTGCTATAGGCCCAATACCAGGAATCATGCTCAAGTGCGATCTCTCGCATCTTGCGAACCAGCTCTACATCCAGCAAGGATCGTCTCCACAGCTCATGAGGAGATTTCCATACCTCACTGCCATTCACAGTAACCATCGGCGTCTCCAGGCCAAGTTCCTGAGCATAAGGCAGTGCATGCATGGCGGCCCGTCCTGTAGACAGACAGACGTGAATTCCCTCTTTGATCGCACGGTGAATCCAGTTCGTCGTCTCCAGTGAAATTTCATGATTGTCGTTCAGCAATGTACCATCCATATCCAAGGCCAGCAATTTATACTTATAGTCTCCCATGAAGCTCCTCCTCTGTGCATCACGATTCTACACGCTTGTGGTGATGCTTCTTCTCTACTTTATCAGGGCATTTACCCAACGACATTTTACCACTATCACGCAGCAAGGGCTACAGCATCATGTCCAAATGGAGACTTGAGCGAGCTTGTTTGATTCAAACGCTACCGCGAGTAGCCACTTTTTCACAGCTCCAATGCAACAAATAAAAAAATCACTCATTGGAAAAGATAGAGGTTGCGCTCCCCATTCCAGACGAGTGATTTCTTCGGGTTCAGTTATTGCCACTACCCTCATCGGTGGCAGCCCTGTTGCCTTTCGGCACACCGTCAAGTCCGTAGACCTGATCGTATGCGTCGAATATCTTGCGAGCAATCGGAGCTGCACTCGTCGAGCCAAAGCCACCCTCAGGTACAACTACAGCCACGGCCAGCTTTGGATTGTTACGGGGAGCAAACGCGATGAATACCCCGTTATCCTTGATACGTCCGCCTACGCTTTGCTGTGAGGTACCTGTCTTACGGGCAAAATCATACGGGAAGTCGCTAAAGGCAGAGACATTGGTCGCCATCCCCCGAATGACCTCGTCCCAGTGGGCTTGTTCGAATTCTACCTCATTCAGCACCTTGGGCTTGATCTCACGCACGATATTACCCTCACTGTCTTTAATATGACTGACCAGCTGAGGCTCCATCCGCTTGCCCCTATTGGCAAGTGTCGCTGTATACTGCGCGAGCTGAAGTGTCGTATATTTGCCCTGCTGACCAAAAGAGCCTTGCACCATACGTGTCAATACACTTTCATTGGTTTCTTCTTCTTTATACTCAAGTCTACCCAGATACTCCCTTGGCAGGTCTACACCTGTCGAGACCCCTAGCCCAAATTGCTTCATATAACGGTCCCATATGTCGATAGCTTCCGCTCCATAACGGCTATTGAGTCTCTTCCCGATCATATCCACCATGAACGTATTGGATGAGACTTGAATGGCTCGTGCCGGACTTAAAGAACCATGGGCACTTCCTCCCGAGTTACCAACTCTGGAGGAGTCGTTGCGTCCGTAGAAAGCCGAACCGTTATCGAAATAACGATCTCCTGTAGTGAAGAACTTCTCCTTCAGCCCGATCAGCACCGTGAGTGGCTTAATGGTGGAGCCTAACAGCAGGACAGACTCGGGATGCTGACCCGGACGATTCGGACGGACCGGGGAGATGGTCCCGTTGCGATACGTATATTGAATCTTCTTCCAATCCTCTGGCGACGTTCCGCCTGTCTTCCAGACGTTGGCATCATAATCCGGCATGCTCGCCATCGCCACGATGTGTCCGGTATCGACCTCCATTGCCACGGCATAGCCAGTAGTAGCTTCCCGAGTCTTCGGAGAAGACTGAAGCTTTCTTAGCTGATCCGTTATCGCCTGCTCTGTGGCCATCTGGATATCCTTATGAATGGTAGAGTAGACATCATAGCCCTTGCGGGGCGGTGTCACAGACACGACCCCATCAGGCAGGTAGCGTGGATTGATGGAGATTGTCTTGTATCCGTTCAAGCCACGCAGCTCATCCTGATACTGTAGCTCCAAGCCATCATAACCGACTGTCTCACTCTCCCGATAGACCAGACCAGGATTGAGCTGGGCATTCTGATTGTCATGAATCTCCTTATATTTATCAACATTCGTGCGTGCGTTCTGATAGGTACGAATATAGCCAATGGTCTGGACCGCCACAGTATCGGGATCGTACTGACGCTGGCTTTCCTCGATAATATCAATTCCTGGATACTGATCCTTATGCTGTAGAAAATAGGCAATCTCCTCCGAGCTTAACCCCACCTTCACCAGCCGTGGAGTGAATCCACGCTCTACTACATAATTACGATCCAGTCGGTTCATGATCTCCGCCGCATCCAGCTTCTCTCCATCAGGATCACCGTATTCGGCAAATTTGTCTGCCAGCTCCTCCGTGAATTGCTCAAGTTCAGGCAAGAGCCTGTTCTCTTCTTCGCGTAGGGCTTCGGTCTTGTCGCTATAATCCTTCTGGAGCGTGACATAGAGTGATTGGATAGGTGTCGAATAAGCTAACTTATTCTTGCCAGTAGCATCATAGATTACGCCTCTAATCGGCGAGAATGGAACGTTTCGGGTACTGGAATAAGCTACTTCTTCCTTGAGCTCGTCGGCCTCCAAAAACTGTAGCACAGATAGTCGAACGATAAGGACAGTGAATAGTAGGAAGGAGCAGAAGAAAAACACATTTAGCCGGAAGGTAAAGCGCTTCCTCTCTGCTGTAGTCACTCCGGACTTCTCAATCTTACTCAACTTCATTATGCCAAATCCTCCTGTAGCACAGAGATATTCCAATGTTACCACAGCTTACCGGTCAACTGGTGACAATCCAGATACCACTTCTTTTACCAAGTAGGCTAAGCGATCTCAACCGAAGCAAAGACTCGATGCTTTTGGACGAGCCTATCCAGACCACCGGTCATGGGACCGGCTTGAATACGCTACCGAATCTCTGCAGACTCCTTGCACAACAAATGCAGAGATTGCAGCGAAGTATCCGGCCCTTTCAACAAGAAAAGACGAGCCAGTAGCTGCCCGTCAGTGTTACAGTTGTTTGTTTGGAAAATTAATTACGGTACTCTTCCTCATCTCCAGTATTTCCACTGTACCTATGAGCGTGGGGAATTCTACCATTCACCGTTGTATACCCTTCGAAATGGTGATAATGTCCACCGCCTGACAAGCGAATGGCTGGTCCTGTTGTTCCTCTGATGGTGTGTAAATGCTGATTGTTAAATGATGTTTCTGCATAATAATGATGAACATGCGGAACACCACTTGGAGCTGGCTCTGTTACTCCAACGTAATGGTGGTAGTGCCCCATATCAAATGATGTATCCCCTTTAAATGGATGCACGTGAAGATTAACTGCTCTACCTTCCCACGAAGTAATAAAAAGCTTATGCGAATGTTTGGAATCTGAATCATCGGAATGCACAATAAACCCTGTTATTGGTATTTCCATCAGTTAACCCCCTCTCTTTATCGAACTGCTACATGCTATGAATGAGGTGATGTAAATGTTCAATGATTTGTGTTGATCCTGTAATTCATCAGGAAGGGCGATCAGAACAGATCGTATTTCGTCACATTATGGGCAATAGAAAAAGCACCTCAAAGGGTGCTTAAACATCCATCTAGATACCTACCTCACATCATGATCTCTCTCTTGTCTACCTTCATGCCAGACAATGACCGATCGAACATATCAAGAATAAATAAGAATCGTTCAGCTTCACGAAAAACATGATCTGCTAATAGAGGATGAATGATACTTTTGATTCGACACTCCTCAATTAAGTCGCGCGCAGTCTTCTTAAAATCTCGCAATGATTTGACCGAGACGCGGTTCTCATCAACAAATTGACTTAGTAATGGATGGGTCTGCGATTGTGGGCGCATGGAACTTAGGTCAATGGCTTGAAACATCAGCGTATCAAAATCTTGGCTGAATTCCCTTGCTTGTTCCACTAATTTTCGCTCAGATGGATCAAGCAGATGACCTATAAATTTTGCGTGGTCAGCCATGATTTTCAGGAAAAAGACATTTTCATCAATAATCGCATCAGGTAATGGTTCAAGTCTCCCGCTATTGAGCTCTTCTAACCGATTTCTGAAATAATTTGCTTCTCGGCTAACATGATCTACAAGCAAAGGAAAGTTGGTTCCCCCAGGAAGTTGGCAACTTAGTATAAGCCCAAGTACCTTTCTCTTAAATGCCCAAATATATGAAGCGGCTTTGTGAACTTCTGAATTAAACTGTCTAATTACTTGGGGATCAGCATCTTCTTGAAAAGAATGTGCTCTTCTTTCAATATCCTCAAAGATTGTATGAAATTGATTAGCCTCATTAATTAACTGCGTGTCCTCACACCGAAACCCAAGTCGAAGAAATAAGGAATGTTCTTTCATTATGCGCGACCAAAAACGTATCTCATCTAATGATCTGACTACAAAAGGATCCGACAAACCATTTTCCACCTTTCGGGCCAATGAATAAGACAACCATTTGTATTGGCTTGATAGCAAAGTATATGGGCATGACATGTTTCAATATGCTATTGGAAAATAAAAATTAGTTCTGTTGCGCCGGAAACAGTGTACATTAAATGGGTTAGCAGTAATAACCAGCCTACCTAAACATACGAAAAAAGACCCCCACCCGTTAATACAGGGGGAGGTCCTACCTCTCGATACAACAGCTAAATTAAGGATTAGTATCACTACTATTGTTGGCATTGCCGTCTTCCGCATTCTTTTGCTTCTTTGGAACACCATCCAGACCGTACACTTCATCGTATGCGTCGAAAATCTTGCGTGCAACCGGTCCCGCACTGGTCGCTCCGAAGCCGCCCTCTGGAATCATCACAGCGACCGCAAGCTTCGGATTCTGACGTGGAGCAAAGGCGATAAATACCCCGTTGTCCACGAGCTTGCCGCCAACGCTCTGCTCAGAGGTTCCTGTCTTACGGGCATAATCATAGGGGAAGTCGTTAAAAGCAGCCACATTCGTTGCCATCCCCCGAATGATCTCATCCCAATAAGCCTTCGGGAAATCGACTTCATTGAGTACCTTAGGCTCGAACTTCTTCACGATATTGCCTTCATGGTCCTTGATCTGACTGACCATATGCGGCTCCATGCGTTTTCCACGGTTCGCCAGCATGACTGTGTATTGTGCCAGCTGCATCGTCGTATACTTCCCTTGCTGGCCAAAGGAAGCATAGGCCAGCTTCGACAGATTACTCTCGTTACTCTGACTGTAATATTCCTTCCGACCCGCATATTCACGAGGCAAATCTACTCCAGTCGGTACTCCAAGTCCGAATTGCTCCATGTAATTATCCCAGACCTTGACCCCTTGATCCTTCTCGGCATCATTACGGTATTTGTTATATAGTCCCTCACCGATCAGATCAACCATAAAGGCGTTGGAGGAGTTCTTGATAGCCGTATCTGGGTAAAGTCCCCCGTACACGTGTCCTGAGGAGTTACGTACACGTGAGGAATCATTCCGACCGAAATAAGCCGCACCACGGTCCTGATAATAGGTTGAGGTCGTGATCAGCCCCTCCTGCAAGCCGATCAGCACGGACAGTGGCTTCACTGTTGAACCCAACAAAACAACGGATTCAGGGTGAGAGCCCTTTTGGCCTGATAAGAAAGCGCGGATCGTACCGTTCTGATACACATACTGTACCTTCTTGTAATTTTCTGTCGAGATACTGCCTGATTGCCAGTAGTTCGTATCGTAATCCGGCATACTGGCCATCGCCACGACATTACCGGTATCGACTTCCATCGCTACAGCAAAGCCCGTCTGTGCGTACGGATGCGTGCGGCCTGACACACGATTAGAATGCAGCCAACGAAGCTGATCCATAATAGCATCTTCTGTCTTGAGCTGGATTTCCTTATTGATGGTCGAGATGATGTCGTGCCCCTTCTTAGGTGGCGTGATTGACTCTACGCCCTGGGGCATATTTCGCAGATCCACCGGGACGGTCTTATAGCCGTTCTCTCCCCGTAGCTCATCCTGATATTGCAGCTCCAGACCATCAAAACCAACGGTCTCATTGTCCATATAGACCAATCCTGGATTTTGCTGCTGCGACATGTTGGCTTCAATATCCTTATATTTATCGAGCGAGGTTCGCGCGCCCTTGTACTTGTTAATGTAACCGATCGCTTGTACAGCTACGGTATCTGGATCATAATGACGAATACTCTCCTCGACGACCTCCACACCTGGGAACTCGTCCTTGTGCTGCATGAAGTAAGCTGTCTCCTGCTCCGTCAGCTCCGCCTTGATTAGACGAGGCGTAAATCCGCTATATTTACGATAATTCCGGTCCATCAAATCCAGAATCTCGGCCGCAGTCAACTTAGGTGCCTTGGAATCGCCATATTTAGCGAAGCTGTCAGCCAGCTTCTCTGACATCTGCTCTAGCTCAGGCAATAGCTTCTTGTCATCATCTCGGATATTCTCCGCACTATCACTATAGTTTTTAGCCAGCGTGATATAGAGAGACTGAACGGGTGTCGAATAAGCCAGCTTATTCGTGCCTGTTGAATCATAGATGGTTCCCCGAACAGGAGGTAGCGGCACGTTCTTCGTAATACTACCTGTCTCTTCCTCTCTTAACTGCGGCCCCTCAACGAACTGCAAAATAGCCAATCTAACAATAATTACGGTGAATATCAAAAATGCACTAAAGAAGAAAAGGTTGATCCGGAAGCTGAATCGTTTACGAGCGGTTGCCGCCGTGTCCTGATTCTGCCCGTGATCTGTCTTTCTCATCATGTGTCCGGTCTCTCTCCTTCCTAACTACCTGAATGCCTTTCGCACTCAATTGGTGATTGCAGTGTCTGCGTACTCATCTGGAATGTGTGTCTGTGCAAAGCCTGATGGATTGAACCAGTTGCCACTCTGTGCCCATGTAGCATCCAGCGGAATCCATGCTTCCTGCTCGGCAATGTACACTTCATTCCAGGCATGAGGCCCATAGCCCCCTGCTCCATTATAACCTAGCCCCGTCACAACCTTCACCTGCAGCCCCTGTGATCTTGCCATCACTGCGTACAGGCGGGCATAGTCAATACATACACCCCTTCGGGTGTCAAAAGTATCGCGTGGAGTCTGCTCGCGCCATTCCCCTCGCTGCTCATAAGCCTCCACTTTATCGTAATCATACGCAATTCTGCTGCCTACCCAATCATACAGCCTTCGGGCCTTCTCCTCATCCCCTGAAGCTCCACGGACAAGCTCAGCCGCAGCCCCTTCAATATCAGCAGGAATGCTACGATCAATAATCTCATATTTCTGTCGTAGAATGTCACTGAATTCCTTCGTTACAGCCTGGGTCAATACCGGCAGCTTATCCTTGATGAAGCCTCCAGTCAGCGGAGCCACTACCGTCTGGGCACCCTTGCTGTAGATTGGAGAGGCCTGTACATAGCTACTGAAGGAACTACTTGGGTAAAGACTGACGCCAATGAACAGCACTGCAATGAGCATCATGGCGCGCGCTGCACCGATGACTACACCAATGCCTGCACCAGATAATCTCCCCAGAAAGCTGGATGCCCCCGTTGTATGAGAGGTCGAATCCTTATCTCGCCCCATGACTAACGCATAGATTCCCCGTAACAGCGACATAACGATAATATAGCTGAGAAGGAACAACAGAGCAAAGCGCAGCAGCGGGAACATCTCCACCACCTGAAGCACAGCCTCCATCATATCCCGGAAGCTGCTAGTGCTCGTGTCGCGTTCGTTCAACACAGTCATATAATCGGCGAGCCAGCTCTGCACGATAGGAGATAGCCAAGCAGCAAGCCCGAAAGCGCCAAGAATACCCGCAACCGTTATTACACCATCTACGATCAGATTGAAGAGTGCTCCAGCAGATCTGGATGCCCCTCTACGCCAGCCCTGCAGTAGGGATATTACCACCACAACGATTAGCGCAACGGTTACCCCATTCCAATTCCATGACGTCAAATTCTCAAGCCAATCTTGCTCCATCTCTACCTCCCTGCTTCAGGCTACAGCGTTCAGTCAGTGAGAGCTCAACCCAGCTTAGGGCGAGCTGCTCTTGGCCTGATCTATAAAGGTAGCGACGGTATCACTGACACTCCACTCCCCGAGTGGCACACCCTTGAAGGATACCTTCACTTTATCGCTGCCAGCTGTCCCTGTAACCTCCAGATTTGGACTCGTAATCGTAAAGCCCTCGTCTCCATTGGAGGTATACTTCGCTTCCTTGGCTTCCTGCGCCATAACCTTGACCGCTTCCGATTTCATGGTCTCCACCGCCTCATCTTTTACACTCATGACGGCCTCTTGAATCTGATCCATCGATATACCACTGTAGATTAACAAACCAGCTACAATGACAATGACAATAAGCCATTTCAAGACGGTCTTGACTACATTCAGCACAACAAGCAGCACCACTAGCGCGATTAGAATCACCAGCCAGTTCTGCTTGATAAATTCAATCCATACATTCATATCCATATTCATGACACTCCCGCTTCAGCTTAGCAAATATTCCACAAGGCTAGCAAGCCTCATGCACTCTATCATTATACATGATTCACTATTTCCCTGTCAGCTTGCCCTGCATGGCACTTTCAAAGGAATATAGCACGAGGAGATGGTAGACATTTCACCCCAATAACAAGATAGACGTACTGTAATATTTCAAAAAAAGGTCTATGTCTGTCCCAAGTGGAGTAGGCTCTACAAAGAGCCCGTACAAAGGAGTGGAAACCTGAGTGAAAACTGCCTTGTGGTTGTATCTGTTCCTGTTCATCGCCTTCTTCGATCTGCATGCCCAATACCCGATTCTTACTCCCTTTGCCATTTCCTTGGGAGCCGCCCCTACCTTCATTGGCTGGATGATGGGTATCTACTCCCTGACACATCTTCCTGGTAATCTGCTCGCAGGGCCGGGTGTCGATCGCCACGGCAGCCGAAGATATATTATGTTCAGCTTGACAGCAGCAGGCTTTATTTTGGTGCTACAGGCATTTGTCAACTCCCCTTGGGAGCTGCTGGTGCTCCGTGCATGCAGTGGTTTTGTACTGGCTTTCTTGTCTCCCGCCTGTATGACACTATTGGCCCGTCTATCTGACGATCCTGTCACCCAAGGAAAATATATGTCTGGTCACGGAGTCATACACACCCTTGCTTCCGTCATCTCACCAGCTGCCGGTGCATTTATAGTAGCCAGCCTTGGCTTTCAGAGCACCTTCAGCTCGCTTGGCATCATTCTGATCCTTACCGGGATCATGGCTTATTTCACCCTGCCCAAATCCTCACAGGTGCATACGACACTTGCGCAGGAGAAGGACACAGATACCCCACTACCGAATTGGCGGTACTTTCTTCTGCCGTTAGTGATCGCCTGTGCTCAAGGAATCTTATTCTATGAGCTTCCGCTCCGTAATGCAGGGACGGAATCCATCCTGTCAACAGGGCTTCTGTTCTCGGTCATTAGTCTGGGCGGCCTGGTTACGTTAAGCATGCTATTCCTGAATAACTATTCTCCCTTGCTCAGATTAGTTAGCGGCATGCTTCTGATGGCGCTTTGTTTCTTTTATATGGCAGCCTTCGCCGATAGCTCGTTGGTTCCAGTCTTGTTCGTACTTGGCACAGCCAAAGGAATCATCTTTCCAGCCATGGCTGCTTTGTTCATTCGGTTGGGTGGCAACCGTCTTGGCAGAATCTTCGCCCTGCATTCCATTGTTGTATCTGTTGGCTCCTTCATTGGACCGGTCGTGGCGGGTCAGCTTCGTGATCAACACTCGCCTTTCTTCCTAGCCTTTCTGATCATGACATGTGGCCTGCTCTTTCTGCCCTTGCGCCGCCCTACCCCTGTACCTCCACTCTCCACGAATGGCTCCTGAACTATCTGAGCCAGTCGCCTATTTATACAATATAAGGCGAATGCACAGGAGATCTGTCCCTGGGGCACATATCATACATTGTAGTCAGCAAACAACTTAAAACATAAGAAATCCCCACGAAAGCGAGGTACAGCACATGAGTAACTGTAACCCTTGTGGTCCAATGTACGGCGGTGTCTGGACATCTACAGGAACAATTCTGGTATTGTATGTGTTGCTGGTCATTATTCTGCGTACTTTCTGGATCTAATCTACTCCGATTCGAATTGAATTCAAATTGAGTCAATAGCAAAAGGGACCGGGAGCTCCAGTGGAGTTCGCGGTTCTTTTTTTAGATAATCCAATATAGGTTTGAGCGTTATTAGCTTTCAATAGAGCTGAACAATTCGATGTTCGCAAAGAAAAACCTCATCCCAACGTGGTTTGTCTCCTGTGAAAGTACGTCGATAGATATTTTTCTTTTGCTGCTTTTTGCATCTTATTTGTCATTATTGCTACACTAGACCTGAGCCCTCATCATTTCCCGGGGAATTCATATCCTACGCCTAGCGATTAGAGGTGAATCCATTGTCAGTAACCATCATTGTGGAAGGCAAAAATGACCGCAGCAAGCTTAGACGCCTGCTAACGCCCGAGGTAACCATTCTCTGTACCTTTGGCACACTGAATACGGTCAAGCTGGAGCATCTGCGAAAGGAAGCACGACATGACGAGGTCTATCTCTTTCTGGATAATGACAGCTCAGGCAAAAAAATCCGTGGTGTGCTAAGCGACTCTTTTCCCGATGCCACGCATATGTATACCCGAAGAGGCTATGCCGGTGTCGAAGGCACACCTGATGAGTATGTCATTGCACAGCTTGAAAAAGCTGGCTTGGATGAATTTATCGTCTATCCAGCGGTACTGGATTAATTTCTTCTAAATACAAAAAACTCCGCAAGGCTGCGGAGTTCATATCACGTATTTGATGATGAGAAATGAATGACGATCATAACGATGACAGCTCACAATTACTTATGCACCGTATCGAAGATCATCAACAGGAAGCTGATCGTCAAGTAGTTAATGGAGAAGAAGAATACTTTTTTGGCCCATGCATCCGTGTCCTTTGCTTTGAAGCCCTTCAGAGCAAAATACAGCCATAGCAGGGATAAAAGCAAGGTCGCAATCATGAATACAAGGCCGGTATAGTTGTACACATACATCAGAATGGGTACAGGAATCAGTAGTATAATGTAAGGAAGCGTCTGCCACTTGGTGCGCTCAATGCCTTTGACCACTGGCAGGAGCGGGAAGCCGGCGGCACGGTACTCCTCCACTCTTCGGATGGCAAGAGCCCAGAAGTGAGGGGGCTGCCACAAGAACAACAGAGCAAACAGCAACCATGCACCTAGGTCAATCTGACCAGAAGCAGCTACGTAACCGATGACTGGCGGCATAGCACCAGAGATGCCTCCAATGGATGTACTCCATGTCGAGGTACGTTTAAGCCATAGGGTATAGATTACTACGTACACGAACATACCTAGCATACCCAGTAAACCAGCTAGTGGCCCGGATAGCAAGAACAAGACGGATAGGCCTACAATTCCCAAAACAATAGCGTAGATCAGCACAGTAGTCGGCTTGAGACGGCCTGTTGGTAATGAACGCTTGCGTGTGCGCTCCATCTTCATATCCAGCTCACGGTCAAAATAGTTGTTAAACACGCAGGAGGAAGCCATAATAAGTGCGGTTCCGATTAGTGTAAAAAGCATTTTCATGTAGTCGACGTTCCAGCCGGAAGCCAGCCAAAATCCACCGAAGGCTGCAACCATATTGGTACGCAGGATACCAGGCTTGGTAACTGTAATAAAATCCTTCCAGGTACCTGCCTCAGCACCAGGTGGCTTACGACCTACTGTAACTGCGGCAGCGTCCGATTGAGTCTTATATTGTATATTATTCACGTTGGATCATGCCCCCTTCATTATCAGTCAGAAAAAAATGGAGGTTTTCTGCCTCCGATATAAATTTTATCACAATTATTTGCCAAAGAGTTTGACAAAGATCGTACATTTCCAATTTTAGAGACATGAAAAGGAGCTGTTGTCGTGTGGATACAGCAACACATTTTGCCATTGGCTTCGGTCTGGCAGGTCTTGCCTATATTGATCCAGTAGTTGCAGCCGATCCCGTCACTGCTGGAGCTGTTATGCTCGCTACTGTGCTCGGATCGCAGGCGCCCGATTTCGATACCGTACTAAGAATGAGGGGGAATGCAGCCTATATACGCAATCACCGCGGATTATCTCACTCTCTTCCCTTTCTGGCCATATGGACGTTCCTGATTACGGCATTGATTATGTTACTGTTCAGAGAAGCCGCCATATGGCACGTAGCCCTGTGGACTGGGATCGCCGTATGTCTGCATGTCTTCACCGATTTATTCAACACCTATGGTACACAGGCTCTGCGTCCCTTCAGCCGTAAATGGATTTCCTGGGACATCATTCATATTTTTGACCCATTCATCTTCGGAAGTCATGTCGTCGCAATTGTACTTTGGGCACTGCAATTATTGCCACCTGCCCCTCTGTTCACGGCGCTATATGGACTGCTCATCTTCTATTATATATGGAGAGTGTGGAATCATCGGCTGGGGAGACAGCAAGTACAGCAGCTGGATGCTGGATACAAGGAGGGAGACACCTATTCTCTAATTCCAACGATGTCCTGGAACAAATGGCATGTCGTGAAGGCATCACGTAATGGCAGCTATGAGCTCGGCATCTATGAGAACGGTGAGCTGAATTGGAATCGACGCGCCAAGTCCTCTACGCACGCAGCTGTGGAAGTCTCCACCCAGCACAGTGACATTCGTTCCTTCTTGTATTTCTCCTCGTATGCTGTGGCGGATGTAGAAGAATTTGCTTGGGGATATATTGTTCGTTGGACCGATGTTCGTTATCGGCACCGAAAGCAGTATCCGTTCGTAGCAGTCATTGCTATGGATCGCAACTTCGAGACACTTCACACCTATGTCGGCTGGCTAAGTGACGAGAAAATGCAAAAAAGACTGTCCCCTCACATGAACTAGACAGTCTCTTGGTTATACTCGAACGAATCACAATATTGCAGTTGGCAAGGAACGCTATTAGAGCATCCGTTACAGTTCCAACCTGAATAATGGGCATGAGTGACACGATAACTGACACTCATGCCTTAAATTTTCGAAATACTTCCGCTCGACAGAGGCACAAACGTCCCATTCCAGTGTTACTATGTAAGCGTACTCTTGACGAAATAGTGGCGTTTGATTCACAATACAAGAAGGAATACTTAAAAAATAAAGGAAACGGTTAAATTCCGTCTAGCCATGACGAGAAAAAGCCGGAGCACTTACGCTCCGGACTTTCATTCATGCAGGTATTGCTGAAAGTCGAGTCTTACAGTCCTGTCTGGCCTGCTGAAGTACCTGCCAGCGAAGCTTCTGCCTGCTGTACCAGCTTTTTGGTAATATATCCACCCAGGGAGCCAGCTTCACGAGATGGCATGTTGCCATAGTAGCCGTCTGCTGGAATTGTAATTCCAAGCTCCTGCGCAGCCTCATATTTCAATTGCTGAATGGCACTGTTAGCTTGTTGAACAACCAGATTGTTTGAACGATTACGTCCTGCCATATTTGAATCTCCTTTCAGTCTTGTGAATGAAGTTCCTTGCAAGCTTGCAAGCTTAGTATGGCTCAGACCCGGTTGCTTATTCCTGAAATGATCATATTCAATTATGGAGGTTTTTGCCATGAGTAAGTCTCTGTCCATGTGGTTCGCAGCTTCTTCCATCGTACTATTGACCGCTTCCGCTGTTGCGATCAGCCATTCGATCTGGCTGGCTCTTCTGCTTGGTTTGCTGTCTGTAGGAAATATTGGCTGGGGCTTCGTCGTCAAAGCCAAGCGCAATCGAGCCTAGTACCACGCCCCCTATGGGTGCAGCCGCTGCAAGCTTTAATAGTACGCTTATGCGATATGGTTTGGGTAACCGCTCTCTTTGTTCAAGATCTATTTGCTCAGCCATGCTGTATCCATAGCCAAAAAGAGGAGCCCATAAGGGCCCCTCTTTTTGGTGTATCTAATACATAAGATGCAGCTATTGCACCTTCATGCATTGAAGGCTAGTGTACAAAGAGGGACTGGCCCAAAGAAGCATGTCCTACGAGTTTATCCTACTCCTACAGAGTTTAAACTACTGAGTTTAGCTTACGGAAGCCTATGCTATGGCCGGATTTTATAGCTAGCTCACTTGCGACGAGCTAGCTTTATCTAGGCAAAAAGCCCATCCGATGCCTTACCTCAGTCAAAGTACGCTCAGCTGCCTCCTGCGCTCTTTCAGCGGATTGGGAGAGAACACGGGTCAACTCTCCGGATTCACGAATGTCTCGATAACGCTGTTGCAGTGGCTCGATGACGCTAAGCACGGCCTCAGCAAGCTCTTTTTTGAAGGCGCCATACATCTGCCCCTCGAATCTTCTCTCCACCTCGGATAGCGACAATCCAGAGCATTGACTATAAATACTCATCAGATTGCTGACCTCAGGCTTGTTGGCAGGATCATAACGGACGTCGCTTCCCGAATCCGTAGTTGCCCGACTGATTTTCTTACGAATGACGGACGGCTCATCCAGCAATGCAATATAGCTGCCTGGGTTAGGATTGCTCTTACTCATTTTCTTCGAGCCATCATCCAGTGACATGATTCTAGCCCCAACCTCAGGAATATAAGGCTCTGGAATGGTGAAGAACTCCCCGAATCTGTGATTAAAACGTCCTGCCAGATCACGGGTCAGCTCCAGATGCTGCTTTTGATCCTCGCCTACGGGTACGAGATCCGCATTATAGATCAGAATATCAGCAGCCATCAGTGCAGGGTATACGAAGAGTCCCGCACCGACTGATTCCTTCCCTTCCGACTTGTCCTTGAACTGCGTCATCCGCTCCAGCTCACCCATATTAGTCAACGTCGTCAGAATCCATCCGAGCTCTGCATGCTGTGGCACATGGGATTGGATGAACACACTGGATTTCACTGGGTCAATGCCAGCAGCCAGATACAACGCAGCTACAGCCTCTGATTGCTCCCGCAGCTTGGCTGGCTCCTGCTGGACAGTAATGGCGTGCAAGTCCACAACCATGAAATAACACTGATGCTCATGCTGTAAGGCCACAAAATTCTTCATAGCCCCGATGTAGTTGCCAAGGGTCAGTTGACCGCTGGGCTGAATACCTGAGAGCACTGTTTTCATAATTACACTCCTCCTATTTCCGATATGATCTGCAATTCCACTGAGTCTCCCTAGCGAACGCAAAAAAGGCCCCACATCCCCAAGGGACGCGAGACCGTGGTACCACCCTAATTCGCTGTCTCTGACTATGGCCCGAGAGCTGTTCTGTTGAACAGCACGGAAATCACCAAGAATAGAAGACCAGCCTTCAGGTTCCTGTAACGGGGAACAGTCGTTCCTTCATACTGACAAGCAAACAACGTAAGCTTGGGTTCTGTCGGAAACTCCAAGGTCCATTCGGCATTCCTCTCCCGCCGATTCACATCAACCATCGGCTTTCTGTAGAGAGTCTGGATTGCTTACTCTTCCTTGTCATCGTATTCAGCGGTATGCGGGACAGTATCATTTGACTGTCTCTTTTACTTAACAGTATGATAATTCCAGTTCACCTGAATGTCAAATAACATGTTATCATAAGAATGTATATTGCAATCATTATCCGATCAAAAGTGAACAAAGGAGCATGGATATGAAACAAGTGACCAAAGGACATTGGAATGGTTACGACACGTACGTCTTACATAGCGAAGAGCTGGAAGTCACGGTACTGCCGCGGCTGGGAAATCAGGCCATCTCTGTCCAGGATACCCTCAGTGGACGCGAGGTTGTACGTAGACCTGAAGAACAGGATTTGTCCTTATTTCAACAGAAGCCCTACCATTTCGGCGTTCCACTGCTTGTTCCTCCAGGACGCATTCGTCAAGGCCGCTTCACTTATGAAGGAATTGCATATCAATTCGATCAAAATACCGATAACCACAATCATATTCACGGGCTTCATCGCAAGCAAGCCTGGTGCGTAACCGACATTGAAGAAGACGAAGACGGATGTACATTGACGTCGGAATTGCTGACTGCAAATGATCCGCATTGGCTTGAGCAATTCCCGATTCCTCTGCGGCTGCAGATGAGCTATCGACTACAGGGGAATATGTTCACGCAGACACTGGAGGTCACTAACTTAGGGGAGCATAACGCTCCTTTCGGCGTAGGTTACCATACCTGGTTCTTGCTTGACGGTCAGCCTGAACGTTGGCAGCTCCAGCTACCCGTCAGCGGTCTCTACGGTCTGGATGAGCAGTTGCTTCCTACCGGCGAGCTCCAAGAGCTCGGGAACCTAGCTTGTCTCACAGATGCACTCCCGTTGCAAGGTACGAATCTGGACACAGCTCTTCGAGCTGCTCCGGGGCCTGCCGTGGCGAATCTGGTTCGGAATGATGGTTATACAGTTCGTTATACGGTGGATGAGAGCTACTTCAAGCACTGGGTGCTGTATACTAAAGGTGAATGTGAGCAGTATCTATGCATTGAGCCTTATACCTGGCTACCAGATGCTCCTAATCTGAGCAAGCGGGATGATTTCACGGGTCTCATTCGTATTACTCCTGACGAGACTGTTCGACTGACCTCCAGCATCCAGATTTTGCAACCATAAATTACCTTCCTAATAACCTCTCCTTCGGCGAATAGATTCATAATGATGTCACATACTATCCTTACCAAAGCCGAAGGAGGTGACAACGATGTACGGATCTACACAACAACAAGGCAGACGTAACCGTAGTAATAATCTTATCGTACCTCAAGCCAATGCATCTCTGCAGCAGCTGAAATACGAGGCTGCACAAGAGCTGGGGATTACGATTCCAGCAGACGGCTATTACGGTAACATGCCTTCCCGTGAAGCAGGCTCCCTGGGTGGTTATATCACCAAGAAGCTGGTACAAATCGCCGAGCAGCAATTGTCGGGACAAGGCAAATAAGAATAGTGCAGAAATACAGCTAAGCGGTCTCCTAAGGAGGCCGCTTCTTTGAGTAATATAACCTTCAATACCTTTTGCTAATTGCACATTACTACTCGCACAATGCTGATCTGGATGGCTGCCTATGATTAAGATGATTCCGAATTCGCTCCTGAATATGTATTTCTGGGATAACGAATCATCAGATTAGCCATGTTATAGTTGGACTCCAGCGTTGTGTCTACTACAATCTTACCTTGCATTACCGCGAACTCGTACGAGATCTCCCCATGGGTCCAGCTACGCTTCAGCTTCAAGGCATCAAGGGCCAGACTCCGAAACGTTGTACGCTGCTGAGCTGTTAATCCTGACAGGGCAGCATCCAGCTCATCTGTTCGACAACCAATTGGATGATGCTTGATTCCGAATTTGCCAATCACATTATTGCGAATCTGCACAAACACGATACCAGATGTCAATCCTGACAGCTCCTCATCCAATTCTTTAAACACCATATCCAGTTGTCTAGGAAGTGACAGTTGCTCTATTTTCATCCCACCTCCTCCTTTCGACTTATTTAATCCCTAATTCGAAGATAAAAACTAGGTCTTATGGCTCAATTATATGAAAATATATAGCTTCTTTCAACGATATCCAACATAAATGGGTTAAAATCCCTACAAAGTTAACGCATTCATACATTCCAGTCTTACTGGAAATTTAATTACCATTTAAATCGACAATTTGTGCGTCAACTCGATATCAAAAAGCCCATCCGTTGTTCGGATGGGCTATCAGCATTTTGTCGAATCATCGTACTTGATGCATCATTCAGTTATAAAAGGTTAGACTACTATGCACATTCAGCTACGAAAGGAGCACGTATCCAACCATTTTCTTCACTGAACCGTATGCTTCCTCGCCCGCAGCGCAGCACGTAATGGTTAGAAGAGACCTAAGAGGTCCTTAGGAGACAGAGGAATCCGTCAAAGTCAGGAACGTCTCGATATCCTTAACTGCCAATTCGGCTGCACCACGCCAGAAATCAGGCTGTGTCAGGTCTGTCTGCAAATGCTTCTTCGCAAGGTCTTCCACTTTCATCCGACCTGTATCACGCAGCAGCTCATCATACTGATCAGCAAAGCCAGTACCCGTGCGCTGTGCATGAGCATAGATTCCGGCGCTGAACATGTAACCGAACGTATACGGGAAGTTGTAGAACGGCACGTCTGTAATATAGAAATGTAGCTTCGAAGCCCAGAAATGCGGATGTGTCTCGGCAAGCACGTCGCAGAATGCTTCCTTCTGCGCTTCATTCATCAGCTCTGATAATTGTTGAGCGGTCAGCAGACCGGATTTGCGTTGCTCGTAGAAGCGTGTCTCGAACAAGAAACGAGCGTGAATATTCATGAAGAACGCCACAGACCGTTGAATCTTATCCTCCAGCAGTGCTATGCGGGCCTGTTCATCTGTTGCACTCTCCACCAATGCATCCGATACAATCAGTTCAGCCAGGGTAGATGCTGTCTCGGCCACATTCATCGCATAATTTTGATTCAGTACAGGCAGCTCATCCATCACGTGCTGATGGTAGCCATGTCCCAGCTCATGAGCCAACGTAGACACGTTCGAGGCTGTACCTGCATAGGTCATGAAAATTCTTGTCTCCTTGCTCACAGGAAGCGAAGTACAGAATCCGCCCGGACGCTTGCCAGGACGATCCTCAGCTTCAATCCAGCTTTTGTCGAATGCCATTTCAGCAAAATCAGCCATTTTCGGACTGAATTTACGGAATTGTTGCACGATGTCTACAGCAGCCTCGTCATAGCTAATCTTGTCGCTCGCTTCGCCTACAGGAGCCTCGACATCATGCCAGCTTAAGCGCTCGACCCCAAGCAGCTTTGCCTTGCGCTCCAGATATTTTACAAGGACAGGCTTGGTCTCATTAATTACGCTCCACATCATGTCCAGTGTCTCACGTGACATCCGGTTAATATCGAGAGGTTCCTTGAGAATATCCTCCCAGCCGCGATTCTCATACAGCTTCAGACGGAAGCCACCGAGGTGATTTAACGTATCCGCGCAGTAATCGGCTACATCCTCCCAAGCCTTCTCCCAGCTCTGAAATACCTCTTCCCGTACTGCACGATCCTGATGATGCAGCTTGTTCGCCGCCTGACCTGCAGACATTGCCACGATTTCACCATTGTCATCCTTAACCGGAACACTCACCTTACTTACAATCGTATCATAGAAGCTACCCCAGCCATGGTAACCGTCAATAGCCAGGTCCAGTGCCAGACTTTCCAGCTCAGGGCTCATCTTCTCTCTGGAGGCCTCACGACTCTCAGTTAATACAAAGCTTACGGGAGCAATCTTATCACGCTGCATCCAGCGTTCCCATACCTTGTCCCCAGTCTGACCGAGAATGTTGTGGTACAGGGTGGTAGCTGTCTGGAGCAGGGCGAAGAGTGCATTCATGCGCGCACTAAGACGAACAGCCTCCTTGTCATGCTGATCCTGTGCCGAGAGGCAACCGACGAAGGAGGATGCTTCAGAGGCACGTGCAACACAATCCTGCAGCAGCTCCAGAATGGAATCAAGCTCCTCCGTATCCAGTACAGTCTGAGGCACCTTAGCTACCTTCACATCCTGCAGTAGCTTGCGGGCATCCGCTTCAAGAGTATCAAGATAAGCGGTGAAGTCCGCTGAGGTAGAGCCTCCTTTGAAAATCGACTCCAAATCCCAAGTTTGATTTAAGGGTGTATTCATTATGCCCCAGCCTTTCCTTATAAAATATCATGTATTGAACCATGTACGCCAAATAACAGCTGTCATCTCCATATGTTACCATACTTAACGGAGTCATCTCCAATCCTTATTTCCTCAGAATGGCAGCACTCCTTTTATGGCTGCGAACTGATTTACGACAGCTCCCCTGGACTCCAGATGACTAATGGCCTGCTCAATCTGTTCGAATTCCTGAATCTCCTCCGCATCGTAATCCTCCATCACCTGAATTTTGGACTCCGGGATGTGGAAGCAATAGGTTAAGTATTTATTCCCTACCTTCTTCATGGCATATTGATATATGTACCGCTCTCCAAGGAGCAACTTGTACTCCTCATATCCTCGCACCTTGCCTCGCTCCACTGCTGCACACCAATCATCCATGCTCATATTCCTCCGAATCACTCTCACCTTCTCGCAACAGCGATTCTAACTCCCTGTAACCAGAAAATCGTTCGCCGCTTCCTGAACCTCATCATTGTCTGAGGACAATCCTCGCTTAATGAAGCCACCCAGGAGCTGTGGTAGGCTCTCTCGGGCCAGCTCTAGCAACCTGCGGTACTCCCATTCATCATCAAAGCATACCCGCTTGTGGATTACATCAGGGGCATAGGTCAACAGCCACTTAACAGGAATCTGCCTAATTCGATCACGCGCAATTAGAATAGAGCTGATATTAGAGCTCTGACAGGCGAATTCTATTAATATCTCCAGTAGACTCAGACCGGTCTGACTCGGTAAATTTTCAATCGTCTCAAGCCTGTCATACGCGCCAGGCAGGATGTGATCAAGAAGCTGTCGTATGCGTTCTTCATAAGGGTTCGTTAGCTGATCATCCACAGTGACTTACCTCCTTTACTGAACTTGCTCTAATCCTACACCGCACCGCAGCGAACTTCACATATTCTCCACCATGAGCCTCACTCACATATTCTACACCCTTAACCCTGCATCCTGCTCACTACAGCTCTGGTCTTGGCGTTGAATTACCGGATTTTTTGGATCACACAACTTATGGTCTTTTGTAGGATCACGTTCATGTCTAATGAAAAAAACGAGCACCTTGGCCCGTTTCTGGTTATTCGGTATGTCGCTCTATAAATTCCTGGATGTCATTGGCGAGCAGCAAGCTCCAGTTGTCTTTGATCTTAACCATCTCCCAATCCCACCACTGGATGGCAAGCAATTGCCTGATCTGCTCGGGTGGAAAGCGATAACGAATAAGCTTCGCTGGATTGCCACCTACTACCGCATAGGGTGGAACATTCTTCGTAACCACACTCCCAGCGGCGACAACCGCTCCATCGCCGATGGTTATACTTGAAAGAATCAGCACTCACGAGCAAGCCACACATCATTGCCGATCACAACATCGCCTTTAGTGGCTGGATGACCTGTATACCCACTGGCATCCTTGAAGATCGCATTGAAAGGATAGGTGGTCACCCAATCCACACGATGCTCACCACCAAGCATGATGTTAGCAACGTCGGCAATCGAACAGAACTTCCCGATCTCCAGCCTTGAACTGAATTCCCATTGCCAGATTCGTGGAGTACCGTAGGTCCAGTCCCCGATCTTGTAGCTAGCGTAGGCCGAGAGCTGGTTCGTGAATACCGTTCCTTTGTTGATAGATTCCATAGATTCCATAGATTCCATAGATTCCGTAGCAGCTTCCCATTCCTTTCACTCCGGGCATGGTGAATGCGTCTAGCTCTCTGATTAGTCTATGCGTGGTATGGGAAATGTGTGTTGTTCTTCTGTATTTCTCTGAATTCTGTATCACGATAAATGTTCTTCTCTTCTCATAAGGTGTAGTCTTAGGCTAACATGCTAATCTAGGACATCTTTATTCTCTTCTACCCACAACTTGATTATTGCTTTTAATTCAGCTGTTTCGATTTCACATTCAACTTGCATCCCCTCAGTCAGAAAATTATTAATAAACTTGGTTGTATCTTTCGTAATTTCCAAACTACAAATATTACCGCCTATTTCTTCGAGTTCGCTCTCTTTATTTAGTACTTTTTCAATATAGGATAGAAATATAGGCGATCTGAAAGACTCCATGTCATATAACAAGTACTCAACTACCGATATTTCCTCAGGCAATTTAAGTCGCTTGTATCCATTTTCACTGTTGTTAATTTTAACTGGAAATTTCATATCTTCTATCCTCTTTAAATTATCGAACCCGGAACCGGAACCAGGCCAATCGCTGATCCAATCCCTTCCATCCAGCGTTCCGCTACAGACAGCTTCTCACCTGTCAAGAGGTTCACGCCCGTGAAGGCCTGCTGGAAGCCTTTTACCGCACTACTCCCGGTAATAGATCCAGCAGCATGTCACCGCCGCACAGCATCAGGGAGTCGCCATCTCGACTTAAGCCGAATGGGTCGGGTACGAGATCGTGTTCCCGTTCACGTACGCATATTGGTTCAGGATTGGTGTATCCGAGATCGTAACTGTCACGACATCACGGATAATGAATCGCTTGATATCTGGAAGCATATTAGAGGAATATTATACGGGAGTGATGAGGGTTAAGTTCTCTTGAACGAAGCCCCCTATTCATTCGGCACTGAATAGGGGTAAAAGAAAGACCTTGAAGATTGTAGCCCCCAAGGTCTTAACACAGCTTACTATCATTTTAATTTCATTGAGGCAAATTAAAAATAACGTCAATTGGGTCTTTACCTTCAAAAAATGCAGAGTAAAGTCCTTTCTTCACCACTGATGTTAAATGAACTTTCTCATGTAGTAATTGACCTAACTTGATAAACACCTCTGCTTCCCGTAAAGTCACTATTTTCGAATTAATAATATGATCGGTACTGCCTGGCAATCTCCAAGCCCAATCGTTTCTTGCTGACTGCATTGTAGGATAATGAGCAGCTAAATGATTAATATAAGAATATTCGCGACACAAAGGATGAACAAAATATAAAAATTGGGAAATAATAAATGTGCGATTCCTCATCCTTATTCCCGAACGGACTTGGTCATCAAATTGTTGATACTCTGCTGGTATCTCTCCCCAATTAGATCCCCCGACCCCAACCAAAATCTCTAACGCTCTTTGTTTATCTGTGAATTGAGCAAGCCTTAAGAAAATTAATTCTTTAAATAAGTCTTGTACAGTAAAAGATTTTAGACATCTTATAGCATCTTCATTGTTGGTTTGATAATCAAATACCAGTGTTAGATATTCGTCTAATATTTCGTAATCGAAATTAAAATCTGGAAATTCAACCATTGTTTCAATTATAGCTGCTCTAGTTCTCTTTTCTTTAATATGAGGAACTGCTTTTTGTAACTCTAAAAACAACTCCTCACCTAGCTCAACTACAGAATATTGTTCCTTAATTGTTTTTAATAATGCAATTATGATCTCATCCTGGTCGCTCTTTACCATAGCATTAAATAATAACTCTGCTAATCCCTTAGACACGTTCACTCACCTTTCCAATAACTAATAACTAGTGATTTTGAATTACCTTCCATTCTATAGCACCATTAACTTCACGGTAAAGCAGTCTCATTATATTAGAAGCTCCATTGTCTGTTGCAAGATCAAGGCTCCACCAACCATCATCTCTAAGATGAGGCCTGTAATTAGATAGTCTTTGAACTGCTGCGTTATCTCCATACTTGGATGCCATTAAATCGTTAATGTGCTGGTTAGCTATCTTCTTTTCATCTACTGTTAAATGCCTTTTCGAACCTGGACCCAATCTAGTATCCCGAGGGACTTTCTCATTAAGAGAAGATCTTATATTTCCAGCAAGTTTAATTCCTAATAATTGTTGTGGCGAAGGGCTAATATCACAATTATGCACCCAAATCCCAAGGTTAGATACAAAGTACGAATGATAGTCTTCAACCTCAAAGTTGTAAACGGTCGCTTCCCGTGACTCCTTCTCAATCTTATCAATCGCCAGCTTGGTACCGTCGCTCGAAATAAGCAGATCGCCAACCTTCAGGTCTTTGACATAGGTCCAGCCCCTACCATCCAACCAGAACGGATGCTCACCCGTGACCTCAATGATCTCATCACCGACGTGGACATAATAGATTTCATCGGCCTGTTTTTGGAACAGACCAACGACCTCTTTATACGCCACTTCTCCGGTTTCGTCAGACTTCGCAAGTACCTTGTCTCCTACCTGGATATCCTCGATTGGTTTTTCACCATCGTCGGTAAGCACCTTGGTTCCTGCGGAGAAGCAGTTGCACTCTGTAATTACTTTAGAGACCTTCCCTTTACCAAACCATCCTGTAGCCTTCTTGCCCAGGGTCACGGCGCCTTCCACGCCATACTTCCCGATCGCCTTCGAGCCTGGAATCGGAATCAGACCAATCGCTGATCCAATCCCTTCCATCCAGCGTTCCGATACAGACAGCTTCTCGCCTGTCACCAGGTTCACACCTGTGAAGGCTTGCTGGAAGCCCTTCAGTGCGCCTACTCCCGGTACGAGATCGAGCAGCATGTCGCCGCCGCGCAGCATCAGGGAGTCGCCATCACGACTCAAGCCGAATGGGTCGATATACGAAATCGGGTTCCCGTTCACGTACGCATAGCGGTTCAAGGTCGGTGTATCTGAGATCGTACCTGTCACGACATCACGGTTAATGAATCGCTTGATATCTGGACTGTAGTAACGGGCACGCATATGGTACAGACCATTCGCATCGGTCATGACTCCGTCACGTCCATTATAGCGGAAAGGCTGCTCCGTTGCGCCCTCATGTCCGATCTGCTCTCCGTATGGACCGTATTCATACGTATCCGTAATCGTTCCATCCAATGCGGTCATCGCCACCGTACTGCCGCGACGGTCATAATGATACGTCTGGTATTCACCACTAGCATCTTCGCGACCGAGCAAGCCCAAGCCATAGACATAATAGGCTAGCGGCTTCCCGTCCGCATCGCTCTCCATCAACACCTGAGACAAGGCTGCATTCGGGTTGATCACATAACGAACTGTGTTGCCGTCTGTTGTGACGGAGGTCCGCATATTCTCTGCGTTATAGCCGTAGCTTACGCCGCCCGCAGACTGCAGACGATTACGTGAATCATATACGTAGGATTGCATGTTCCCTTGCAGCGGTCCTGTCGTCATATTGCCATCGGCATCATAGATGACCGGTTCGCCATTTACTGTCGCCAGACGATTGTCCGCTGTATACGTCATTTCCAGCGGGTACACGTCTGCTGTGACGGCAGTCGGATCAGTTCCGTTCAATTCCGCTCCCAATCCTTCTTCCGGTGCAGGGGATAGCCCTGGACCGTACACGTCGAAGGTCACTTCAGACGGTACAGTACCCTGCACGCCGCCGGTCTCGGAGACAACATTACCTACAGCATCATAGCTGAACGCATAGCTCGTCAGCAGATTTCCATCTGCTCCGCGATTCGCCGAGCTCAGCAGCTGCCCGTTCGCATCATATGTACGTGTCTCCTCGCTGGCATCTGGACGCTGGGTCGAGATGACCTGTCCATTCGCGTTATACGTATAGGTTGTCTTGCGACCTGCCCAGTCGGTTACAGTCCTCATTCGGCCTGCAGCGTCATACGTATAGCTGACTTGCTTGCCATCTGGATACGTCAAGGCTGTCAGTTGTCCTATAGCATCATAGGTGTATTTGATGGTATTGCCATGCTCATCGGTATATTGCTTCACTCGATTCAGGGCGTCATATTGACGACGAATCGTCCGTCCATCCTGATCGGTCACAGCGGTGACATTGCCATTGGCATCATAGCTGTAGGCTACGCTGCCATCTGGATCGGTGAACTTCGTCAACTGACCAGCAGCATCGTAGGCGTAATCTACGTTCTGACCGCGTTTATTGGTCTCTTGAGCGAGCAGCCCGATGGCATTGTACTTGTATGTGTGCACGCCGCCAGCTGCATCTGTCTCGCGAGTGACACGTCCTACCGCATCATAAGTGTAGCTAGCCGTATTCTGATTCGGGTCTGTCACCTGTGTCAGTCGATTCAATGTATCGAAGCTCTGACGAGCCACGCCCTCCATCGGGTCCTGCACTGACGTCAGTCGATTCAGATCGTCATAGGTGAAGATCGTCTTTCTGCTGAGCGGATCAATGCTGCCTGTTAGACGGCTCAGCTTGTCATATTGACTCGTATAGGTCTGCCCCAGCGCGTCCGTAGTCGCTACCGGATTGCCTATCGCATCATAGGTGACCGCATAGGCCCGTTGATTCAATGCATCGTATGCCTCGGTTACACGGTTCAGATCATCATAGACATAACGGACCTTCTCACCCAGCGGGTTGGTCTCGCTAATGACATTCCCTACAGCATCATAGGCAAAAGTACTCTTATTGCCCAGCGCATCCATCGCTGACACCATTCGTCCTTCACGATCGTAGGCGAAGGCAGTTATTCCTCCAGCCGCATCTGTCATCTGGAGCAGATTGCCGTTGCCGTCATAGGTATACTGTGTCTTCAGCCCCCGTCCATCCGTCTCCTGACTCAGGAAGCCTTGGCTATCGTAAGCGAAGCGATACGTGTGACCCAACGGATCTGTATACGACAGCAGCTCATCTGCTGCGTTGTAGACCGATGTGGTCTCATTGCCTTCCTCGTCTCTCACACCGCTCATGCGGCCAGCTTCATCGTACAGGAACGTAAGCTCCTCGCCGACAGCCGTTGTGAGCTTGGTCAAGCGCCCACCTGTATAGGCATAAGCCGTCTTGTTACCCAGCGCATCGGTTGCCGATTGCAGGAAGCCTTGCGTGTCATAAGCGTAAGCCGTTGTACGATTTTCGCTATCAATCACAGACAACAAGCGATCCTGTCCATCATACGTATATTTTACCTGTTTGCCGTCAGGACCCGTAACGGTCTTGAGATTATCCCGTTCATCATAGGACAGCGTGATCGTCTGCCCCGTATGATCTACGGCACTCTTCAGATTATCTTTGGCATCATACGTATAAATCACGGTCTGACCCCGTGTATTGGTCACACTTGTACGGTTGCCTCGGTCATCATAGGCATAGGAGGTCGTTCGACCCAATGCATCCAGAACCTGCAGCAGCTCATACTTCGCACTATGCGTGCGCTGCTGCTGTCGTCCATTCCGATCGGTGATCGTCGTAATTAGCTGCTTGTCCTTCTCTTCGTAGGCAAAGGTCGTCGTAGCTCCCTCAGCATCACTTTGAGTTACAATCCGCCCTTTATCATCATAGATGTTCGTGAAGAGCTGGGCACCCTCACTAACCGCCGTATCAATACGGTGATCGGCATTATACGTATAGGTCGTCTCTCTTCCAGCAGCATCCGTTATACTATTCAGCCGCCCACTACGATCATACGCAAAGCCTACCTCTCTTCCAGCAGTATCCGCTACAGTGACGATGTCACCTGCTGAATTATAGGCGAATGTCAGTCCCTGACCCGTCACCGGCTCTGTCACCGCGATGAGCTGACGTGCCGCCGAATAATCAAGCTGCAGCTTCATTCCCCCGCGATCCTCAATTGACATTGGCAAGCCATCTGCGGCGAAGCGCAGTGTCGTACCCTGATTACGCACCAGTGTGAAGGTACCATCAGCTTGCCGGCTCAGCACATCATGCCGGACCGATGGGTCCTGCGAGGTATATGTGCCATCTGCACCTAGAACGAACGTATTCCTGCGGAAAGCATTCCAGAATACCTCGACAGATCTACCATCTGCGACTGGCTGCACCTTCAGTTCATAATTATGGCTCCAGCCTTTGCCAAGTGCTCCTTCCCCACCTAGTAGCGAGTAGTACTGCGCCTGGAACGGTACTGGTACAGCACCATTTGCGCTCAATAATGTGCGATTGATGATTTGTGCTCCGGTCGCTGTATCTACAGGATCAGCATATAGCGTAGCTGGATCGTATTGGCTTGGGTCCAGCTTGCTAATCTGCTCGGCCGCAGCCTCTCCGGATATCGCTTCCTCCAGCTCGACTGTGCCATCCTCATAGCGGAGCAAGCCATACGGGCTATACATCAGATAAGGTGCAGCTTCCATGCTGCGCACCAGAATTTGAGCACCGGAGGATACAGTAAGCGGACTCCGTCCTGACTGCTCCTCTCCCTTGCCTACCCGGTAGGCAAAAGCGCCTTCTGCTTTCAGTGTATGGTTCTTATCTGTCACGTTCGTGATCTTCAAGGCCCCATCCGGCTGAAGTGTCGCTTGGGTCAAGGCCAGATGCTGCTTGCTCTCTACCTGTAGAACGTCGTATGGTCCCCATAGCTCCAGAGAAGCATTGCTCGCAGCACTCATGCGTAATGTCTCACCTGCATTCAGATTGTACGAGCGTCCTGCATCGGCTGCCTTGTAATCCGTCACATTCGCTGCGGAATCAAGTCTCACCCAATCTGCCGTACCTGTCACGGACAGCTTCAGCGATACGTTGCCTCGATTCTTGATATCGTAGCTACTCTCGGCATTCGCTGTGACGATCCTCAGCGCAGGCTCCTTGCGGCTGGTGAATGCCAATACTCCCGCGTTGCCCTGAATAATGGTCGGGCTCGCCTGCTTACCGGTCACTATCGCATAGTGATTGGCAGGAATGGACTGAGAAGCCCCACCTGTCCCACGAGTGTAGCTTACAGGCTGATTAGCCGCGTTGTACATGACAATATCATACGTTCCGGTCAGTGCCAGTCGAGCTGGAGCTGCCGATGTATTGGCAACTTTGACGGTCTCATCCAGTCCAAGACGCTTCACAGCCAGCTCTTCGCCCTGGCTCACAAGAATGGCCTCCGTCGGTGCAGTGACAATGACTGGCTCCACACCTGGATTGATGATGACGATTCTCTGACCTGCCTTCATTGACTTGAAGGTATAATCCGTATTATCGAACGATGAAGCCAATTCTCCTGTGGCGTGGTAGGTCCGCACATGATGTTTCCCTTTGACCTTCGCACTGAATGTATCGGGAGATACATTGATAATCGAGAAGCTTTCCCCCGTCTGCAGAGTCTTGATGGTTACAGGCGGTATAGCGATATTTCTGATCTCGAAGCCATCATAAGGTCCACGCACCGTAAGCGGGCTACTGTTCGCTGCTTGCAGCACAATACGGTTCCCTTCCTGAGTGACCTGCGTTCCTGCGGACTCCTCTGCCCCAAAACCATGGACTGAGCCATCATCCTTATATTCAGCGAAATGGTACAATCCGCTCATCTTCAGGCTTAGTTGTCCTTTGGATGGTTTTCTGGTAAATTCCACAATTCGGCTAGGCGACAGCGCCTGCTCAAAAGTTACGGGCTGCTCTCTGGACTCGATTCTGAAGTCCTCATAGGCACCGTAGAATACAATACTCTTCTCATCTGTATTCTGTACAGCCAGCTTCTTGCCCGGCTTGAAGGTATGTCCTGTCGTCTGCTTAATTGCGTATCTGACCAGCATCCCCGAACTGTCATATTCAGCTTCGTCATACATCCCTGTAGCACGAAGAACTGAGTCTGCTGTGCCGATACTCGTCACGGTAGCGCTCCGCTCCGGCTGAAGCTGGATCTTGGCCAAAGCTGGTACTGTCCGCTTCTGGAGCTGGAACGCATCATACGAACCTTCGATGGTGACCGTGGCTCCGCCGGAATTGGATACAGCGATGCGCTGACCATTTCTAATGATCTTGGTGCCTGATTGCGTCGCGTAATCCAGACTGGACATTTCACCATCTGCATTGCGCAACACCATATCGTAGACACCTGTGAAATACGTGTAGAAAACTTTGCTAGCATGCTTATTCAAAATATCCACATGCTCTCCTGCTCCGAGCGTATGACGGAACGTTACCGGATTGGCACGCGAATTCGTCTCAAATACGTCATAACCGCCATATACGGTCATTGATTGCTGCTCGGCAGTATTCATCATGGCGATTCTTTCGCCCTTGTGCACAAGCTTCGGAAGCGTATCGTTTCTGGAGTAGAGATCCAATGCTCCGTCTACGAACATGGCATGATCAAATGTGCCTGTCGCATATACCTTACCTTGCCCTGGTCCGGTATAGGTGGCCTCCATACTTTTCCGTGGCCCCAAAATCCACTTGAACACGGCTGGGTGCTGCCTGCCGCTTATAGCGAATACATCATATGGACCTTCTACAAGCATGGAGCTTCCTGCTGTATTTGTAAGAGCTATTCGAGACTGACTGCTGATCAATCTCGAAGCCAGGGTCTCCTGCAGCCCTACATCCTCAACATCTCGATCCGCGCCGTATTTGGCAAAATCATACGTACCTGCCGGATAGATGCTGAAAGGCCGTCCGGTATAGTTGCGGAAATCTGCACTCTGTCCGGTTTGAAGCGTTCGACTGAACGTAACCGGGTTCGCACGATCTTTTAATTCAAAAATCTCATAAGCACCATATACATCAATCGGTTGAATATCTCGGTTCATGATCGCTACACGCTGTCCAGCAGATACGGTATTGTACCCGGTGACGCGTCCACGATTATAAGAGAATGGACTTCCATCCGCCGTATAATCCATCAGATCATGAATCCCGGTCATCCGTATCATTTCGGACTGTGCCGTTCTGTTCACGAACTCTACACTCTTGTCTGCCAGCAAATGGCGGATAGCCAAAGCAGGCGTCTGACTTACCTCCGCGTTAATGACATCATACGGAGCCAGAAGGACTAATTGCGTGTTACCCGAGTTCGTCACAGTTGCCCGCTCATTAGGGTATAGTGGCAGTCTACTCGTTGTCTTGCGGTCCATGGATCGCAGGCCATTGTCTTGACGGTAGCTTGCCTGATCGTAAGTACCGTTCAGATCGACATTGAATACCGCACTGCTGCCACTCTTGAACTTCAGGCTCTCTCCATAATTCACATAGCCTTTAAATAGCGCAGGTGTCAGGCGTGCATTGACACTGAAGGCATCAAATGGAGCCTTGACCGTCATCGCAGACAAGCCGCTGTTCGTTACGATATGCCATTCACTGGCTGTCACAGAGTGAGTCTCCCGCTCAATCGGGTTGCCATAGTGGCTGACTCTGTTCCCCTCCGTATACGTTACATAATGATGCTGTCCACTCACATCGACTGAGAAGGAACGAGCCGATATATTGTCCAGCTTCAGCGTATCTCCTGGCTGCAGCGTCCGATTCAGCGTAACCGGATTGTAACGATCCAGATAACGGAACATCTCGTATGGAGCTGCAATCGTCTTGCTCTCCGTGTCTGTATTCGTGAAAGCTACACGTTCGCCGCCCAGAATCTCCATTCGACTCACATAATTCGATGGCGTATAGGATTTGATCCCATTTTCATCATATCGCGCATAGTCATAGGTACCATTTATTAAAATCGAACCGACATACTGTGTCTGATTCAAGGCTACGAAGCTGCCCCCGACAGGCACTACACGCCGGATTAGCGCAGGATATGCACTCCTATCCACCTGATAGGCATCCCTTGCTCCACTTACGATTACAGGGCTAGAATTACGGTTCGTTACGACTACATACTGACCAGAGTACACAGTATAGCCAATACTGCTATCACTTACTGCATCTGCAGCAATGTGAACCTCTTTTCCATTAGCCTCATATTTAACCATGTCGTATTTCCCTCGAATATTGAGGTTGAGACTTCTGGCCTGTGTATTGGTGAATTTATAGCTCTCTCCATTATTCAGGATTTGGCGGAACATGGATGGATCATTTTCGTTAGTAACGGTAAAAGCATCATAAGCTCCGATTACCTCTAGCCAACCTGTTCCACGATTCGTTACGACAAGTCTCTTGCCTTTGGCGATCGCATCAGAAACCTTCTTGTCCGTACCAGACGAGCTTACAGAGCCGTCCTCATTGTAGACGACATATTCATAGGAACGTGTCCCTGCGCTCTCGTAATAGACATAGAAGGTTTTATTCTCCGTATTGATCGCTTCGAGTGTCTGTCCTACTCCAATACGCTCCCGGAACGATGCAGGTCCCGAATTGTAGAAGGAGAATACGCCATTGGCACCACTGACTTCAATCGTCTGCGTATCCCGATTTGTCACCACCATTCGGTTACCAGAAGCCAGTTGGGTTCTTCCGCCCTTGTCGTCACGTTGGAAGGTCGTTAGTACCCCACTATCGTTAAATTTGACATTATCATTGAGACCACTAATCAGAAATGATTCTGCCGCACTCGTCAAATTGGTTACCGCTACACTCGTTCCAGGCGGCAGCATACGCTTCTCGAACGTCGGTATACTTGTAGTTACGAACTTCAGCTTTTTCGTCTTGCTGCTTGTCGTCAGTTCCAGATTATAATTAGACGTATTTGTGAGATTAATCTGCTGACCTGCTAATATGACCGCATTAAAATTGCGATCATATTGCGCACTTGTAGACAGGGTTCCATTCTTGTTTAATTTAACGTAATCGAAGGAAGGTGCTGTGCCTTTGTGATATACAGTGACCTGCCCGGAATCAAATGCAGTGGTAATCTGCACATTCCCCCCTGGTGGCAATGTAAATTCCGTTGCCTCAAGGGCATTCGCAGTGAATACTCGCATACCGCCAGCCAAAATGACTGCAAATACAACCGTCAGTAGTATCCGTGTCCATCTTTGCCTCATCATTATGCTCCCCCAGCCCTACAGTGCAGCGGCCGGAGCAAAGGACAGGCCTACAAAGCCGGCTTGGCCCGAGCCTTGCGGCTGCAGCACGGTAATCTGCAAATGAACTCTAGCCTTCACTGCACCAGCTGGTACGGATAGTCCCGCCTGGAAGGTCTCCCAGTCTGCGTTGGTCTGCTGGTAGATCGCTACATGCTGATAGCTGAGAAGCTTGCCTGCAGCATCATAATAGTTCACTACCACCTTCACGGCCGCCTTGTCCAATTGCATGACCTTCGCTTGTCCTCTGACGGTATAGCTCTCTCCTGCTGTCACTGCCATATCGCGATACATATTCGCGCCTCCGATCTGCGGAGAGCTTACGTCTATATATTGAATGACACGCTCCTGGCCCTCTGGTACAGGCTGCTGGTACACGTCGTCTGTTATCGTGTATACATCACCCGTTACAGTGCTCGTTCCCCCTGAGGATGCCATATATGCGTCTTCCGTGACGGTGCTGAAGCTGGCTTCCACTCCACGAGTCGCATAAGACTTCCAGCCCTCGGCCACCTGTCCCTTCACGGGAGCAGCACCTGCATCCCGAAGAGTTGCCTTGACTGTGAGGAGGTTCCCCCCTGCATCATATGTATACTGGACACTCTTCTTTTCCTGCTCTACGCTAACCAGTCGGTTCAGACTGTCATACTCATATTGTTGCGCAGACAGCTCTGGCGCCGCTCCTCCAAGTAACACGACCATGACAACAACAACACGAATCCATCCAGCTATTGCTTTCCTTCTCATTCGTTAGTGATCTCCTCTCGCCGTTCATTCAGCAATATGTATTAATTCTCATATTAACCCAGATTATTTTCTATTCTCCTTATTTTCAAAAATAGATTTCATTTGGGAAATTGAGACTATTCTATCTATACTAGATTAGAAACATTTTCTAGGTCAATAGTTTTAGCCAAGTTTTTGTAAAAGGAGGAAATTAAGAACCAGAGAGTAATTACTTGGAGTCCTAATTTGGCAGAACCTCGGCAACATGCTATATTGGATTACGACAAGCCGCTCATAAATGGGGGACGTAACTGAAATTGTGGGTACCAGCTTGAGGAGACTTGATTAATGAAGACACCCATTACGGGTAAGAATATATTGCAGGAGAGGAGCATCTTTCGATGAGACCTTTACAAATTTCTCCAGACACAGCCATCAAGCTGTCTGAGAAACTGAACGTTCCATTGGAACAGCTGATGCATATGCCGCAGCATATTTTAATGCAAAAGCTGGCCGAGCTGGCCAAAGAAGAAGCCCAAAAACATGATGATGAGGCTTCTGAGTCATGATTCCTTTTAGCCATACCTGGCCTTATGAGATCGTTATGGGTGATATTTATGTAGAGCAATGCCCCTTCTGCAGCCAGGAGCATGTGCTCCTCCCACTTAAGCCTAAGCAACTGTCCGCCATTCATGACGGTCAGAAGAAGCTGCTGGTCTTCCCCTGCTGCCACAACCGGATTACCTTACTGGATTGTGATGATGATTATCTGCTGGCTGACATAGCACTTCGTTAGCAATCGACACAGGGTAGTAACTGTCGTAATAAGCTGCCTATGATTAGTACACGGAAGTAATTCATGTCCGATTAAGTCCATAAATACATAAAGAGCTAGCCTGAGTACTCCCGTACTCAAGCTAGCTCTTTATGTATAACCTATTTAGGCCTGCTCCATCTCGGTAGGCAGCTGTTCATTACTAGCCAGCATTTGCTCACGCAATACGCCCCACTGTTCACGAGATGCTCGAATCATGGCCGCATCCACAATACTCTTGTCGTTAATGACTCGCGAGAACCAGCGAACGGCCTCACGGAAGTTACCTACTCGCCGATTCAATTCACCAATCAGGTACAGCAGCTTGGCATTGTTAGCCCCGACACCCTCCAGCTCATAGACCCGGATGTAGGATTCAAGACAGAACCCCAGGAAGCGAGTCTCCTCCTCCTGCAATCCTTTATACCTGTAGAGCCATGCTATGTGATGAAGCAAGCTGGACACGACACGTTCCTTTTCCTTTACGGTCTGAGCACACAGGAGACCCAGCTTGTACGTCTCAAGAGCAACCTCCCAGGTACGGGCTCCACCATAATCCCGCTTCGTCCAGCGGGTACCGATCTTGTCCATGAATGCCTTCTTCTGATGATCACGAAGGTTCGTCTCTGAATTCTCCGTTGTGGCGAACCCACATTCCGGACAGATCCGGATGACATAGAAATCAGGATTCTCATTCTTGTAATATCCGCAGAAATCAGAATCTGTACGGATCGCCTTCTTCAGGCTCGGACGTACGCGAGAGGTCTGGAACTCATGCTCGCAATTGGGACAGGTTACCTTGATCTTAAATAACGGTTCAATTTCCAAAATAGCTCCAACCCTTTCTGGGAAAGCATCACAGGGCTAAGGGGTGTTCACGAAGTGATAGGCTGGTCCGGATAGCCGCTTGATGATAAAGGAGTGAAGCTCACCTTCAACCCCAACCTCTGTAAGCGCCTCTGCCATACAGGACAGCCATGCCTCTGCTCGCTCTTCCGTCACAGCAAACGGCAAATGACGTGCTCGCATCATCGGATGCCCGACGGCTTCCGAATACAGCGATGGCCCTCCGAAAAACTGGCTCAAAAACATATACTGCTTCTCAAGGACTGGTGTAATATCTTCCGGAAACAAAGGAGCCAGTAAGGGATTCTTCTGGACTTTGGGATAAAAAGCCTCCACTAACGAACGCACTCCATGCGCTCCT
This sequence comes from Paenibacillus massiliensis 2301065 = DSM 16942, assembly GCF_000377505.1. GTDB lineage: Bacteria > Bacillota > Bacilli > Paenibacillales > Paenibacillaceae > Paenibacillus > Paenibacillus massiliensis. The sequence continues at coordinate 285,402 of NZ_KB898190.1, forward strand.
CCAAGATTGTCGTAAATTGATAAGTTAGGATTCACATGCCCGCCCACTTTCTATAATTCAGAAATGATAGACCTAATCATTATACCATTAATAATAAAAAAAGGCGCTGTGAGCGCCGTTACACTTCATTAAATTTCCTGCAACGATTGTACAAACTTTATTCAGCTCACTAACACATGTTATTCAAGGAGACATGCTAGTAGCTTCGCCAGTCCTCTTCACCGGGATGGACGAGAGAAGCACGGATGACATACACGAAGACACAGACCAGAATACCAGCAACGACACTCATGATTATCACTCCATCCTTAAGAGTTTTATCGTTGGTCTCATTATTTTAACATACCCGTTACAAATGTACACCCTTGTATGAAAAGGTTTTCTCGTTTTTTTTGGTACTCTTTGTCCACTTATCATCATAAGGATAACCAAGCTTGTAATACATTCCGGCAATACGTTCATGAGGAGGCAATCATGTCATTCCTGAGAACATGGGGCTTTATTCCCCTCTCCTTATCCCTGCTTGCGGTGATGTTGATATTAACCGCTCATCCCGGGCCTGCGCTGGAAGCAGGAATACGCGGCCTGTCCATCTGGTGGGATGTACTTTTCCCCTCCTTATTTCCGTTCTTCGTCCTGTCTGAGCTCATGCTGGGCCTAGGCATCGTTCACTTCGCTGGATCATTGCTTGATCCCGTTATGAGACCTCTATTTCGCATCCCGGGAAGCGGGGGCTTCGTCGCAGCGATTAGCTGCGCTTCTGGCTATCCTGTAGGAGCCAAATTAACAGCTCAGCTGTGGGAGCAGGGCAAAGTTTCGCGTGAGGAAGGTGAACGACTCGTTGCTTTTACGACCTCATCAGACCCGATCTTTCTCATCGGAGCTGTGTGTGTCGGCTTCTTCCATGATCCTTCTCTGGCTCTCATTCTCATGCTTGGTCACTATGGCGGAGCATTGTGCATAGCTCTACTCATGCGTTATCACGGAGCATCTCATACCGTCTCGCATCCCTCGCAGCCAGCATCGACTGCAGCTCACAAGACAAGCCTGCTGAAGCAGGCGCTGCTTGCCATGCAGCAAGCACGAATAGAGGATGGACGTTCAGTTGGTACCATACTGCGGCAGGCAATCATCTCTTCCCTCAAGCTTATTATGGTCGTAGGAGGGCTCGTTGTATTCTTCTCTGTTTTTTTGCAGAGTCTGATGCTCTCGGGTCTGATGACGCAATTGAATAGCTTCGTGGCAACAATGCTCAGAACAGCGGGCTTCCCGGTATTGTTGACCGATGCAATCACCGGAGGAATCTTCGAAGTCACCCTTGGTGCCCGTGCGGCTGGCCAGACGGAGGGAACTCCGCTTGTATTCAAGGCCGCGGCTGCAGCATTCGTGCTATCTTGGGGAGGATTATCTGTTCATGCCCAGATTGCAAGTATATTGAATCATACGAATATTCGGTATTGGCCCTTTCTCATTGCACGTTGTGTACATGCCATTATTGCCAGCTTACTTATACTGCTACTATGGAATGTCGTACAACCACTTCAGGCACTTACGCCCGTATGGCTCTCTCTGAAGGATTCTACACAAGTAGTGCCCACGGTACTCTATAAGCTAAGTATGCTGCACACCACCGATTGGTACATCACCATTAGTGCATTCTCTATATTACAGTTCCTGTTATTCCTATCCTTGCTCACGGTTATCCTGTTGCTGGCTCTGGTGGTTGCCTTCATACGCAGCTTCCTACGTCAAAGACCATCGCTTTGATAAAGGCTGCATTCTACCCCTGACGAATTTACTTCTAGATATGTACAGAAGTCTGATCTCACCAGGACCGTCCTCACCCTGACACCTTTGTCCATTTTTCGTGTTGATTCCTGCGGATTCGTTGTGTTCTTGCTGATAATTGATTATGATCGTAGTATACCCAATGACAAAGGAGCTTTTCATCTTGAGATACTATGTTCTGGATCGCGGGGATCGCCATTCCATTGATCTGAGTCAGCAGTTTCACCTTCTTGCCAAAGCCAAGGGCTTCAAGCTTGATGCCGAATCCCCTGAGATCGTCGTATCCATTGGCGGTGACGGGACGATGCTGCACGCTTTTCATACCTTTATCGACCGTATTCCTGATATAGCCTTCGTTGGTGTGCATACTGGGCATTTGGGCTTTTACGCTGACTGGCGTGCGGACGAGTTGGAACAGCTCGTAGAATTGATGAGTCAGGCTCAGAATGAGGAAGCCATGCGACCACGCATTGTGAAATACCCCCTCATTGAGCTGCAAATTCACAAGAAATCTGGAAGTGCCTCCTATATCGCGCTTAATGAATTTACCTTGAAGGGTGTAGACGGGACCGTGGTTGCCCAAGTAGACATTAATGATCTCACTTTTGAAATGTTCCGCGGTGACGGTATTTGTGTATCCACGCCCTCGGGAAGTACCGCATACAACAAAGCACTGGGCGGAGCTATGATCCATCCGACGATTGAAGCGCTTCAATTAAGTGAGATTGCTTCAATTAATAACCGGGTATATCGTACTCTGGGCTCACCTCTGATTCTTCCCAAGCATCATCATTGTGATATTTTTTCACGTAAGGAGCAGCGCCTGCTGCTTACTGTTGATCATATTAATATTCCGCTTGATGACCTGATCTCCGTTCGCTGTCAGGTGGCTCATCAAAAAATCAGCTTTGCCAGATACCGCCCCTTCCCATTCTGGAGCCGGGTACGCAATGCCTTCTTGAATTAAACTGAATCTATGTAAAAAAGCTTCATACACTAGGTGCCATTAAAAAAAGCAGTTCCTGAATATCAGGAGCTGCTTTTGGCTTCATTTCCACTTGCTACAGGAGTCTGCTCCTGATCTCTACGTTCCTTATGCTGAGGGCGTTCTTTATTGCTCTGGGCACGTTCCTTCTGTCCTGAACGTACGTCTCCTCTTCCCTGCTTGGCCTCCGCCTTGGGTGAACGCTGCTCCGACCTGTCTCGCTCTGAACGATTGCGACGGCCGTCACGCCCCTCACGGTTACGACGTGGTTCCTTTGACTCTCTGGAATCACGACCGTCTCGTACCTCACGAGACTCGCGCGCCTCCCTTGGCTCACGAGAATCCTTGGATTCGCGAGGCTCTTTAGGCTCACGCATCTCTTTGCGATCGCGCGACTCTCTAGGCTCACGGGCTTCACGCGACTCTCTGCGTTCCTTTGCTTCAGAGCGAGCTTCCCGTGAATCATTGCGCGATTCACTTCGTGCTTCCTTCCGCGACTCTGCGCGAGACTCATTTCGGAATTCGTTACGTGATTCGTTACTGCTACGCGATTCACTACGCGAATCCTGACTCTCGTTGCGCTGCTCTCTTACAGTCCGATCTTCCTTGGGAGAGCCATCTTCCTTGGGAGAGCCATCTTCCTTGGGAGAGCCATCTTCCTTGCCCAGCTCGACAGCTGTGTCCTCTGGCTCCATAGGAATATCAATCTGCCCCTGAGGTTGATGGATACGACGTAACACAAAATAAGCACAGCCGAAGTTACAATATTCGTTAATATAATCTGTGACCACCGCAATTGTACTATCCCTATGTGCTTTGGGATGACCATCACGGAACAATCCCTTCAGGCGAAGCTGATTATAGCCCCAATCACCGATAATATAATCATAGCGGTCCAGAACCTCGCTGTATCTCTCCCGGAACATTTCCAGGTTCCAGCCGTTTCTATAGTCTTTCACAACTTCGTATACTTTTCCGCCCACTTGAAACAAAGCTTCTTCCCGCCCTTCCTAGGGTTAAGCTTTCATGGCCTTGTGCTGCTGATGCTGCGTGGCGGATTGAACCTGCTCATGCGCATGATAGGAGCTACGGACCATCGGGCCAGACTCGACATGGCTGAAGCCCCGCTTTAAGCCCTCTTCTTTTAATTTAAGAAAATCCTCTGGAGGATAGTATTTCTTGACGTACAAATGCTTATCAGATGGCTGCAGATATTGGCCGATCGTCATGATGTTGCAATCCACCTCACGCAAATCATCCATGGTCTGCAGAAGCTCATCCCATTCTTCGCCTACACCAAGCATTATACTCGACTTCGTCGGAATGGTAGGCTGCATTGCTTTGGCCCTTCTTAGCAGCTCCAGCGAGCGCCGATATTTGGCCTTCGCTCTCACCGTATCTGACATTCGTTCTACGGTCTCAATATTGTGATTCAAGATGTCTGGCTTCGCATCCATTACGATACGCAGCGATTCCTCATCTCCCATAAAGTCTGGGATCAGCACCTCGACTGTGCACAGTGGCAATTTGCGGCGAATCGCATGGATGGTCTCGGCAAAAATCGTAGCGCCACCATCCTTCAGATCGTCACGGGCTACACTCGTTACTACACAATGCTTCAGATTCATCTGCGCTGCCGATTCTGCTACACGCTCAGGCTCTTGTAGATCCAGCTCCGTAGGCATGCCAGTATTAACCGCACAGAAACGGCAAGCTCGTGTACAAATGTCCCCCAAAATCATGAAGGTAGCTGTACGGTTCGCCCAACATTCATAGATATTCGGGCAACGTGCTTCCTCACATACGGTATGAAGTGTTTTGGAGCGCATCATGTTTTTGATTTCCTGGTAGTTCTCACCTGTTGTCAGCTTAATGCGTATCCAGTCAGGCTTAGGTTCTTTCACTTTTTTAGACAATGTCATGAACCTTCTTTCTAGTCAGGTTATATCATGCCACATATTATAACATGAAAGCGGTGGGAATACCTCCATTCTTTGTTTTCTGCAGGCGGGATAAAATGACAGGCTATTGTTCATGATAATCACAACTTTTTATTCCGTGGTGAGAGGTAACAAATCCATCTGCCATTGAAGCGGAATATATAATTTTCGGAAGGGGGTTACACCTTGCTGCTTCGCATAAGGCTGCGCTGTACCGCCCGGTGGTGCCTGCTGCTTCTGGCCATGGCTATAGTTCAGCACGCCTGCAGTTCTCACGTCGCGGCTGCTCCCGCAGAGCAAGCGAAAGGTCTGCAGCAGCAGACCGAAGAAGACATTTTTCGCTCTAGGGCCATGCTATATCAGCAGATCAGCAAAAAAACAGGCGTGCCCTGGTACCGCCTTGCTGCTATAGATCAGTATGAGCGAACGTTAACTAGGGTGCATCCGAAGGATCGACAGCATGCTGAACGAGTAAGTGGTATATTCGTCAGCTCTCATGTCTGGTCTGGTCAGTTCAATCCGGATCAGGAGGATCAGAATCCAGCATCTATCGCTTTTTTTGAGGGCTTTGGTCGGGACGGATCAGGAGACGGACAAGCTAACCCGGATGATGATATGGATCTACTGTTCAGTGTAGCAGCCTATTTGACGAATTACGGCCAAGCCGAGGATAAATTTCATATTGCTCTGTGGGAGTATTACCACAATTCCCGTTCAGTTCAGCGCATTCGGCAATTCACCAGGCTGTATCAGACCTACGGCACTCTTAAGCTTAATCAGCATGCGTTCCCGTTGCCGCTAAGTAGCGACTATTCTTATCGAAGCACCTGGGGAAGTGGACGAAGCTGGGGAGGCAATCGAATCCATGAGGGGACAGACCTTTTTGCCCGATACGGCGTCCCTGTTCGAAGCACCTGTCATGGTGTCGTAGAGGTGAAGGGCTGGAATCCATTTGGTGGGTGGCGCATAGGCATTCGCGATATCGATAATCGGTACCACTACTACGCACATCTATCCGGCTTTGACAAGAAGCTATCCTCAGGGGATCTTGTTACCCCGGGGCAGACCATCGGTTGGGTAGGTAGCTCAGGCTACGGCAAGCCAGGAACGCAAGGCAAATTCCCGCCGCATCTGCATTATGGAATATACCGTGATAGCGGATTGAGTGAATGGTCCTTCGATCCCTACCCGCTGCTCAAGCACTGGGAGCAAATGGAGCGCAAGCAGCTCAAAAAGCGGTAGTCTACCATCATCTTCTCTTAAGAGACAGAATATTTCATACCGTCTTTACATGAAGATTCGTCCAGTGAACGATCTTAGAAAATACTACAGACAAGTATGTCCGTCCGCACAAGCAGCGAGGTTCCACCTGTGGAATCTCGCTGCTTGTGTTGATTCGTGGCGGCAGCAGGTTAGTCCTTATTGAGGGATCTAGCTTACCGCAGCACTTTGACATATTCACGAGGCAAAAAAATAACCCCGCTCTCCCCTGAAGTATCACCATTCAAGGAAGATATACTGATCCTCTTGGCATGCAAGTTTGCTCTTTGACCCGTTTGACCATACGCCTGAGCTTGGCTCATCTCATGACGAGCATAAGAGTCCAGCCCCATGCCGATGACCAGCAATAGAACAAACATACTGAGACATAGTGTACATTTGTAATGATATTCGCTCATCATTCCCTCCCTTCACTAGAGAGTCATTCCCCATGCTCTGCAATTTCATGCCGCTGGCAATATCTTTTGACAACGATCTGATATCAGGTTATATTAAGTAGGATGTCCACCACATGATGTCAATGAGGAACTTAATTGCATAATAGTGTGTCTGTTCGCAGCCATCATTGCGGGAGACATTTTTCTGGAGGAGCCTGTCACATACGGGCTCTTTTTGCGTTTTTTAGGACATACTTCTTATATTTCCACCATCAGATTAGGACGATTCCATGTGCGAATTGCCTTTATCTTGATGTATTACAGGTCTCACATCTTCGGTCTATTGACGATTAAGGAGGAGAACACTTGTCTTTGCTGCATCTTGCTATCGTATTACCCTTTCTGCTCGCTGTGCTCATTCCAATTATTCATCCTTGGACGCAGCGAATTCATGCGGGGTGGCTGGCACTGCCTCTCCCATCCGCATTATTTATTTATTTTCTTACGCTTATTCCAAGCATCCGAAAGGGGCAACCACGCTCAGCGGAATTATCATGGATCCCTTCGCTGGGCATCGACTTCAACGTCTATGCTGACGGTCTGGGATTGCTGTTCGCACTGTTGATTAGTGGAATTGGCGCCCTCGTGGTGCTCTATTCCATCTATTACATGGATAAGACAAAAGAGGCTGTACAGCGTTTCTATGTATTTCTCCTGTTGTTCATGGGAGCTATGCTGGGTGTTGTGCTATCTGACAATGTCATGGTGCTCTACGGGTTTTGGGAGCTTACGAGCGTATCCTCCTTCCTGTTGATTGCTTTCTGGCATAAGCGTGAGCGTTCCTTGTACGGCGCTCTAAAATCCATGCTCATTACCGTATTCGGCGGCTTATGCATGTTCGTCGGCTTTATTCTGCTGTATGTCATAACAGGAACCTTCAGCATCCGGGACATGGTGGCGCAGGTAGAGCTGATGTCCGAGCATACCTTAATGCTTCCAGCCATGCTCCTCCTTCTGCTCGGTGCCTTTACCAAATCCGCGCAGTTTCCGTTTCACATCTGGCTACCTGATGCGATGGAAGCCCCAACACCCGTCAGCAGCTATCTGCACTCCGCTACGATGGTGAAGGCAGGTATCTATCTGGTAGCGCGCTTCAGTCCCATATTCGCAGGCATGAGCGAGTGGTTCTGGCTTGTCACAGGCTTTGGCCTGATGACCTTGATCTATGCATCCTTTCGGGCGATCAAGCAGACGGATCTCAAAGCCTTACTGGCTTTCTCGACCATCAGCCAGCTTGGACTGATCATGAGTCTACTCGGACTCGGCTCAGCAGCAGCATTTTACACGGGTGAGGATTCCATTTTCTACACCAAGGCTACGGCAGCTGCTTTCTTCCATTTGATCAATCATGCCGTCTTCAAGGGAGCCTTGTTCATGGTAGTGGGCAATGTGGACCATGAGACGGGGACACGGGATATTCGCAGGCTGGGTGGACTTATGGCCCTGATGCCAGTTACCTTTACAGTTGCGGTGGTAGGAGCCTTCTCCATGGCAGGCCTGCCTCCCTTTGGCGGCTTCCTGAGCAAGGAAATGTTCTTTACAGGTGTACTGCAGATTATGGATATGAATCTGTGGAGCTTGCATACGTGGGGAATACTCGTACCTATCTTGGCCTGGGTCGCCAGCATCTTTACGTTCGTGTACAGTATGATTCTCGTATTCCGGACGTTCACCGGACAGGGACATACCGAACAGCTGCCCAAGAGTCCCCATGAGGCTCCACTCGGGATGCTTATTCCTCCTGTTATCCTTGGCTCTCTTGCTATTATTATCGGGTTATTCCCGAACGTGGTCTCTTATGCCATCCTGGAGCCTGTCATGGCTGCGGTCCACCCTGCGATAATTTCTGGGGGGGGGAGCTTTGCCATTCATATTTCGTTCTGGCATGGCTTTACGACAGAGCTGTTCATGACGATGGGTGTTGTACTGGCAGGGATGATAGTCTTCCGTCTTCAATGCCGATGGGCTCCATTACATCAACCTATATTTAATGCCTGGACTATTAACCATGTATATGATCACGGACTGGTGCACATGGAACGCTTCTCCAATCGCTTCACGAAGGGGTATATGACAGGGTCTATCCGCCACTATGTTATGTATATTTTTGTGTTCCTGATCGCGGCGCTAGGCACCATGCTAATAAGGACGCCGGGTCTAACCTTCGATTTGTCTGGTTACGCACCCATCTCGTTCTATGAGGCTATTGTGATGATCGTGCTTGTACTGGCAGCCGTGATGACGATTTTTGCCCCTACACGCCTCATGGCGATTATTTTGACAGGAGCAGCTGGATACATTGTAACCTTATTTTTTGTCCTGTTCCGTGCACCTGACCTGGCCTTGACGCAAATGATCATTGAGACAGTATCGGTGACATTGTTCCTGTTATGCTTCTATCACTTGCCCAAGCTGCGCCGGGAAAAGTTGCGAATTCCCTTCAAGCTGACCAATCTGGTCATCTCGCTCGGGGTCGGCGCTGTCATGACGATCATTGCCCTGGGTGTAAGTGGCAGTCCGTTGTTCGATAGCATTGCCAGTTATTATTTGCAGGAGAGCTACAATCTCGCTGGAGGCAAAAATGTAGTCAATGTCATCCTCGTCGACTTCCGTGGCTTCGATACACTGCTGGAGATTACAGTGCTGGGCATTGCCTCATTGGCTATCTACGCTTTGGTGCGTCTGGAGCCATCGGAAGGACTCAGCTCCGTGACTCGACCAGAGAGGGAGAATTCCGCAGGTATGTATTTTGCCAAAAGCAATGATGTCATTCTTAGAACCGTATCCAAGTTCGTCATTTTCATTATTTTGACCTTCTCGCTATATCTGTTCTTTGCGGGTCATAATGCACCTGGCGGAGGGTTCATCGGGGCACTGATGTCTGCAGCTGCGCTAATCCTGCTTACCATGGGCTTCGGGATGAAGACAATGCAGCGCATCCTTCCGTTTGATTTTCGCAGCTTGATTGGCCTCGGTCTGCTAGTGGCCCTGCTGACGGGCATGGGCTCCTTCGGATTCGGAGCAGCATTTCTTAGTCATGCCTTCGGCTATTTCGAGCTTCCGCTGCTTGGCAAGACCGAGCTGGCTACAGCCGTATTATTTGATCTGGGTGTCTATCTGACCGTCATTGGCGTAACCATGACAATAATCTTCTCGATCGGGAGGGATGAGTAACTGTGGAGCTATATATGTCACTAACCATTGGGATCCTGTTCGCTGCAGGCGTGTATCTGGTTCTGTCAAAAAGCCTGCTGCGCATCATCTTGGGTACCTCTCTGCTGACTCATGGTGTACATCTCCTGCTGCTTACAATGGCTCGGCTAAAAAACGGTGCACCACCTCTGCTGGCTGACGGTACCCGCGAATATGTTGACCCGTTGCCGCAGGCACTGATCCTGACCTCCATCGTCATTAGCTTCGGCGTCACCTCGTTCTTTCTCGTCCTGGCCTATAAGGCGTATCAGCGGCTAGGCACAGACGACGTGGAGCAGCTGAGAGAGGAAGGTGAGGAAGCATGAACAATCTCGTCATTCTCCCGTTGCTCATTCCTTTATGCACGGCGATTGCGCTGCTATTCATGCACAAGCGAGTTCGCTTGCAACGGTTAGTTAGTCTGCTCGGAGCACTGGTGAACCTGGCAGGTACGATAATCCTGGTCTATCAGGTACGAACAGCAGGCATTCAGACTCTATACATGGGGGGCTGGATACCTCCCTATGGCATCGTCTTCGTAGCAGATATGCTGGCTGCGCTGCTTGTACTTACGACCGCCATTGTCAGCATTGCCTGTCTGATATTTGCCTTTGGTACTATTGGAGAGAACAAGGAACAGCACTACTTCTACCCATTCTTTCAATTCCTGATTGCAGGCGTCAGCGGCTCCTTCCTGACGGGAGATCTGTTCAACCTGTTCGTCTGCTTCGAGGTGATGCTCATCTCGTCCTACGCCCTGCTGGGTCTGGGAGGGAGCAAGCGTCAGCTACGGGAAGGGCTGAAGTACATTCTTATTAATATTCTGTCCTCGACGCTGTTCGTTGCCGCAGTAGCCTATCTATACGGGATTACAGGAACGTTGAACATGGCGCATTTGTCCCAGCGAGTAGCTGAGGTAGGTCAGGGCGGAATGCTCTCTGTAGTAGCCATGCTGCTGCTCATCGTCTTCGCTCTGAAGGCAGGGCTGTTCTTGTTCTACTGGCTGCCTGGTTCCTATAGTGCCCCCCCTACCGTCGTAAGAGCACTGTTCGGCGCACTGCTGACGAAGGTGGGCTTGTATGCCATCATCCGTACGTTCACATTGATCTTCTACCATGATGCCTTCATAGCGCAGGGTTGGATTGGCTGGATGGCTGCGCTGACGATGATTCTAGGAGCGATTGGTGCTGTTGCATACTCCGATATTCATCGAATTTTTAATTACAATATCATCATCAGTGTCGGATTCATTGCAGCTGGTATCGCTATCTCCAGCCCTGATGCACTGAATGGGACCGTATTCTACCTGATTCATGACATGCTAGCCAAGACGCTGTTATTCCTACTCGGTGGTATGATGATTACGGCTGCTGGCTCAGAGCGTCTACAAGACATGGGCGGATTGATTCGCAAATGGCCTATTATAGGCTGGATCTACCTAACGACAGCCCTGGCATTGGTAGGCATTCCGCCACTGAGCGGCTTTGTGGGGAAAGTATTAATCGTAAGGGGCGGTCTAGAGGCCGGGGCTGACCATGCTCAATTCTACGTCCTTACTGGCATTGCAGTAGCTTCTAGCTTCGTCGTTCTATATTCCCTCGTTCGGGTATTCATGCGTGCTTTTTGGGGCGAGACGACTTCATCTGTAGGTCCTTCTGGGGAGCGCTCTTCTACACAAGTCCGGATGCCACATTCCAGCATGATTCCGGTTGTTGGCCTGTTGGTTCTCATCCTCTTGGTTGGCTTTGGCTCCGAGGGCGTATACACCTGGATCTCGCAAGCTGGAGAAGTCCTCACTCATCCAGAGCTATATATTGAAGCGGTATTAAAGGAGTAATGGAGATGGCCTATCAACTTCTATTAAATATCATCGTCGGTCTCGTCTGGATGCTGCTGAACAACGAGTGGTCATTCCTGCAGTTCGTAATTGGGTATCTGATTGGCCTATTGCTCATTGGACTGCTTCAGCGCTTCTTGCCTCACGCTTTTTATGGTAAAAAATTATTGTCTATTGTAAAGCTGCTGTACATTTTCAATAGAGAGCTGTTCCTGTCCAGCTTCACGGTGATTCGGCAAGTACTGAGACCTAAGCTGGATATACGCCCAGGCATATTCGCTTATCCGACTCGCTTAACCTCGGATTGGGAAGTGACACTTCTATCCTGTCTAATCTGCCTGACACCCGGAACACTGACCCTGGAGGTATCCCGAGAGGGCAGCACCTTGTACATTCACGCCATGGACATCGGTGACGTGAACGAGTTGACTGTACAGATTCGCGATACGTTCGAGAAGGCCATTATGGAGGTGACTCGCTCATGATGGATATCATGCTGCTATTGGCACTATCTCTAATTGCATTGGCGATATTGGGATGTATGTTCCGCTTGCTCAAAGGCCCGTCAATCGCCGACCGAATTGCTGCACTGGATACGATCGGCATCAGCATTCTATCCATGATTGCCATTCTGTGCATGCTGCTGCGTACCGAGGCCTACCTGGACATTATTCTCCTGATTGGGATTCTGACCTTTATCGGAACGGCCGCATTCGCGCGTTATATAGAAAGGGGGCACGTTCTGGAAAATGGAGACGATGAGATTCATCGCTGAGCTGCTGGTAGGAGGGATTGTGCTGTTCGGAGCGCTGCTTGGCGCGCTCAGTGCCTTCGGGCTTATTCGGTTGCCTGACGTGTACCTACGTTCTCATGCAGCAACCAAGAGTGCTACACTCGGCGTACTGTTTGTTCTTGGGGGGACCTTTCTGTATTTCCTGTTGTTCATGGATCATCTCAGCATCAAGCTGCTGCTCGGTATTGTGTTCGTCTTCATTACCGGGCCTGTAGCCGGGCATCTCAATGGTAGGGCTGCCTATCGCTCTGGAGTAGCCATGTGGAAGCACAGCGTACAGGATGATCTGGGTCCAGCTTTGAAAAAGGAGCAGACACAGGCAGATAAAGCCAACTAATGCTTGGGTGAATATAAGACGGATCTTTACAAATCTAGGGAAGTCTATGGAAGAACACGGCGTCAAAAAAGAAAACGCGATATCTATAGTAGCTCCAACTATGATCAGGCTTCTAAATACAGCGCTGTGCACCCACTACGATTAGGGCGTACAGCGCTGCTTCTTTGTGTTTGGCTTATTCTCTGCTGTACCTGATTTGGTTTAGCTTGAACTGGTTTCGTTTGACTTAATTTAATTTGACTTGGTTTGACTTGAATCACGGTTAAAATCACGGTTTAAATTACGGCTATAGTCGCAATGTCCAGGTCTCACCGATTAATTCGGGACCAAATTGGGTATGCGGCTCCTCGTGAATGAGCTGGAAGCCCATTTTTTTATAGATATGTCTAGCTTCCGTCAGTACGTTATTCGTCCATAGCACCAGTTCCTCGTACTGCTGCTGACGGGCAAATTCGATGGCTTCTCGCACAAGGCTGGTCCCGAGCCCAAGTCCACGCGCTTTGGGATCGACCAGTAGCAGGCGTATTCTGGCTACCTTCTCCGAATCCTGCACGACCATGATGGAGCCGACCACCTCACCAGCCATTTCCGCTACCCAACAGCGTTCTCGATTAGGATCATGCTTTTTCAGATAATCCAGCGCAATCTGTGATACCGCGGCCTCAAACCCCTCATTCCATCCATATTCACGCTTGTACAACATCGCATGCTTGTGAGTAATAATTCCCATATCTCCTGCCACGGGCTGGCGCAGCACGAAAGGATTGGCATGTTTGAAGTCAGGAGTCAGAATGCTTTCAATCGTGTGCATGGCCTCCAACAGTCTGGACTGCTCCTCCTCCGGGATGCTCTGCAACAGCTCGGTGACCTCCTCATTAGAACGCTGTTCAAGCGGGGCATAGGCCTGCTCACCCTCTTGCGTAAGCTTCAGCAAAAATTTTCGCCCATCCTGCTCGGAGCGTATCTTCTGGAGAAAGCCCTGTTGATCCAGCCGGGTAAGAATCCGGCTCAAATAACCCGGGTCAAGCCCGAGGTCCCTGGTCAGATCGGATGCCGTTACCTCCTCACGATGAGCAAGCTCGAACATTACACGTACCTCTGTGAGCGAATAGCTGCTTTGCAGCAGTCCTTCCTGTAATACGCCGATTTTGCGAGTAATGAAGCGATTGAAATTTCGCATTTGATGTACGCGTTCTGCCAATTCGACCATGTATGTGCTCTCCTTCTAATCAGTAATTTATTTTAATTTATTGTAGTATATAATTTGACTTTGTCAACTAATTAATTTGACATAGTCAAATTGTTCTACTAATGAAATCATTAAAATCAATCTCACTGTGACTTAGCTTACAGGGAAAATGAAATCGCAGAGTTATATCAGTACATAAAAAGGCGACCCATCTGGGTCGCCCTCTTGTTCAAAAGTGAATATCCTGCTCGTAATCATCTTTTTACTGTGACTTAGGTATTTATCTACTGATAGTAATGCGCTTTGTAGCAGCATCGTAGTTCACTGTGTAGCCCGCAGCCTCGTTGATGACCCGTAGCGGCACCAGCGTATAGCCATTCATAATGATCGGAGCCTGACGAATCTGCGAGGAATAATTGCTGATTACCCCATTATCCTTAATCATGATGAGACGATTACCGATCCAAAGCGACATCTCACGCTTCATTTCCAGTTGATTCACCGTGACCTTCTTGTCGGTCTCACTGTAATCCACGATCGAACCTGTTGCTTCACCAATGAAACGCAGAGGAACCAGCGTCACACCATTGCGTACGATTGGGCTTTGTGGAATTGTCACCGATCTGCTATCAATCGAAGCTTGTGGTGAACCAATGGTCAATGTAATTCTACGAGGCGACGTAGACGATGTCGCTACTGGATTACTAGCCTGAGCTACCTCAGAAGGGAACACCTCGTAACGGATACGCCCCAATCTCAAGAGCAAGGCATCCTTGTTCAAGCCATTTTCCAGATCCTCTGCTGCATCTCTGGCATCGTACCAATCCGTCTGACTTAGCGTTCTTTCTGCCCGTTCCACTCGGCTCGTCGCCCGTTCCAAGTCACGGCTGTTTCTAGAGCTGGAGCTAGAACTACTGGAGCTGCTGGAGCTCGAAGATGCTCTAGTGCGACCAGTAATCTCTACCCCTGGCGATTCATATCCACTCGAATTCACAGTCGCCACGCGAATATCATAAGTCCGATCGGATCGAAGGCCGCTAATCTCATAATTAGATCTGGACGTGTTGCCCTCTAGCTTGTCATCTACGTAAATCTTGACTCTGCTAATAGCACTTGGAATTCTGTACTCAATCTCAAGCGAGGTTGTTCCTCTGTAGGAGACGGACAGATTCGTGACCTCTACCCGATTGTTCGTTGATCCCGAATTGCTCGAAGAAGCCGAAGTCGTACCTGATACACTTGCACCAGGTGCCACCAAATTCCCACGCTTCGCTCTCACCATAAGTGTATAAGTCGTAGATGGGTTCAGGCCTGTAAACGTAAATGATTCTCCTGTAATCTGCTGTTGAATCAAGTTCCCGTTCAAGTAGACATCTGCAGCATCTGTGTTAACGGGCTTCGTCCAGGCGATCGCCAGGGAATTGGTACCCGTGCTAGTGACGCGCAGATTCGTTACATCGGCTACCGGACTTGTATCTGCTGCCGTTGTGCCTGGAACGCTGACCCCAGATGCAATCTGAGAACCGCGTTTGGCTCGTACGGTCAACGTATATGTTGTTGAAGGATTTAGGCCCGTGAAAGTAAATGCCTCTCCACCTGCCTCCTGAACATAGTTGCCGTTCAGATACAGATCAACTATGTTAGTATCGGCCGGATTTGTCCAACCAATCGCTAGGGCATTGGTCGTGACGCCAGTTACGGTCAGATTCGTTACGTTGCTTACAGGTGTATTATCTACCGTAGCCGATGTCGTCTCCGTAAGGATTTCGTTATCTACAGAGATATTCCCGCTCGTATCCACAGCTCTAACCTCAATCTTGTAACTTGTGCTAGGCTGCAGAGAGTTAATTTTAATATTATTCAGGCTGGTTCTTCCATACTCTTGATCGTTTACATAGATCACAAATTCTTTGAAATCCGAATCCGCTGGTCGAGCATAGGCTATCTCCAGAAAATCCGGACCTTTGGAGGTAACACGCAGATTCGTCACTTTGCCTGGTGGCGTTGTATCTACCGGATCGGTTGGATTTGTCGGATTCGTTGGGTTCGTTGGATTAGTCGGGTTTGTTGTCTTATCCGTTCTGAACGTCACCGACTGCCCGCTGGATTCAACTGGAGTCCCTTTGGAATTGTATACCGTTTTTACGATGTAGGTATATTGGGTATCCTCATCCAGATTCATCAAAGGATACTCTTCGTTATATACGGCCTGCTGAACATTGACTCCCTGATCATTATAGATGTTCACGTGACTGAAAGCCTGATCAGTTGGTTTCTTCCAGGTCAGCACCGTACTAGTCTGTGTAGTTCTTACCGCCTCCAATTCGGTTACTTCTTTTGGTAGTAATTTGAAGGTGGCGAGACCATGACCATAACGCTCATCTTTTCCAACAGCACCCAGATCCTCTGCGTTATTAAATAGCTGTGTACGCAGGTCCGACGCTGAAAGCGTTGGACTTTGTGACTTTAATAATGCAAGTAATCCGGTTACATGTGCAGCAGCGATCGCTGTTCCGTTACTTGTAGTATATGTAGATCCAGACTGCGTCGTCCTTACTGCTACACCTGGAGCTACGACTGCCAGAGATGCACCTGTAGCTGAGGAATCTGCACGCTGATTCAGATTATTAATAGAACCTACACCTACTACTCCATCATATTTTGCTGGATACTCAACGGTATCATCATTACCAGCAATAGAGCCTCCGTCTCCAGCAGCAGCTACAACCAGAATTCCTGCATCTGTGGCTGCTTTGATAGCTGTACGCAACTGAGCTTCCTTAGTTAGATCGCTAAGAACAGGACTAATATGAATAATATCCACGTTTCTACTTACTGCCCAGTTTATACCCTGGATCAGTGAATCTGCTTCCGTAATCCCATCATCCTTAGTAACTTTAGCTACATATAATTGTACAGAAGGTGCAACACCCACATTATCACCAGAAATGACACCCGCTACCTGCGTTCCCCGACCAAAAAGATCATTACTGGTAGAAGAGCCTGGCTGATTCGACAAATCTATTTGTTGCACAGGAGAGTCAAGCTCCACATGATTGTTCATGCCCGAATCGAGCACAGCGACCTTCACACTTTGACCAAGTATGCCTGCTGCGTGAGCCTCAGGCACATTCATAGCTTCCAGATCCCATGCTGAAGCCGCATGAATTGAAGATGGCGTCAGCACCACAAATTCAGTCACTCCCGCCAGAAGAGTCAGCGATAATATCGAAGCCGCAATCTTTCTCAATCGTTGTTTCTTCATCATACCACCCTTTAAATATCCTTATTTTTTTGAACCTATTTCATCTGCACAGTTGCACCATAGCTAATGATCGTTCACGATCTATCCCTGTCAGACCTAAGCTTTCATCCTAAATAAATACGTCATGAAATAGATTCCGTTGCTCTGCAATTACTCAACAGTTAAGCCCTGCTGACAACAAAAAATAAAAAACACTTCTACTCTTTATCGGCAAATATTCCCTTTTGTATTAGAGAAAATGAAGAATTGATTGAGATGAATGCCTAAAAGAAAGACCCACAGTTGTATTCACTGTGAGTCTCAAAAGAATGCCTATTTAATTGTTGCTTGCCAATTGTGGTCAAGCTACTAGTTCATGGCTACCATTTTCTGATAGCTGCTCTCGCTAACCACACGTCTTGCGGTAACATAGCGCTTGCTGTAATAAGAATCGGACAGCTTGCTGACTGTCACACCCTTGCTGCTTGAAGAATGTGCGAACTTATTATTTCCTACATATATACCTGCATGGGAAATGCCGCGACCGTTCGTGTTAAAGAATACCAGATCTCCTGGACGCAAATTGCTCTTCGCAACTGCCTCCCCTTGCTTCGCCTGAAGTGCCGAGGTGCGCGGCAGGCTCAGATTGAACTGGTTGAATACGTATCTTACGAAACCTGAGCAATCGAACCCGGAGGAGGTCGTTCCTCCATATTTATACGGAGTCCCCTTCACTTGGGAGACCTCCTGAACCAATTTCGCCTCACTGGCATATGTACTTGCAGCAGTACCTGTAAAAAGAACAGCCGCTCCGAGCAGGGACAAGATGACTTTCTTCACGAACGTAGTTCCTCCTTTGATGCCTACGGAGTTAGCTTAAGGATTCGGTTAAAGGTTCCCTATATTCCCTGTATACGAGAATAATTCACCCACACTGGTTCCCCCGTTTTCAATGATGAAATTCGGCAATGAATAAGTTAATATTTTGTAACCATATACATGTTAATATATTTACTATTAGCTTGTCAATCTTAATAAAAATTACTATTTTTCATTCGTAAATGCACAACTTTTTCAGAATCATTGCGTATACACTTAACGAAAAAGTCAAATACAATAGGGATTTATAGCCAGTCCCCCATTTTATTACCCTTCATAAATCCTTCCATGATCCAATTCTATTAATTTACATTTAATCTCAATAAGATTTCAAAATTGTAACAATACACACATTAGTACAGCTAACATAGTGGAATTCACATGCCAAAAAAACCCTCCTGGCACGCAAGGGGGTTAGGTTGTTGTTGTTTACTTTTTTTGCATTGTAAATCTATCCATTTCGATGATATTTGAAATACTGTATGGTCTCCTCCAAATCGGCCTCGTCTTTGTAAATATTCAGCATGCGCCCCAGTTCAATGGCAAAGTCCGCATAACCGTTCGCTCTTGCTGTAATTAAATTACGATCCACCCTGACGAGATCATCAATATGGGTAGCAGCATTAGTTACAGCATACCTGTCTTCCAGCATTCCATAATGCTGGAGCAGATCTGTAGCTGAACAGATGGCCGCAATGAACCTCTCCTGCGCGTCTAGCGCCTGCACTAGAGCTGCCAGATGTGTATGCTCTAGCAATCCGCTAATGTCTCCTCCTGGTATAATCAAAAGATCAATTTCTGCCGCATCGATATCCTCAAGGCTGGTTGACGGCATGACCAGCAAATCCTCATAAGTTCTCACAGGCTCCCTCGTTAGACCGACCGTAACAATGTCTCCCTTGGTCTTCATCAGGTAAGTTGCCAGCATAATTTCGAAGCTTACATATCCATCATAAATCAATACATGTGTGTGCATCATACATCTACTCACCTTCTATGTAGTACATATCCTTTCTCATCCAAAGTATCGCCGTCTAACGTAAATTTGTCCAGCCTTGCATGATGAGCAGCATAGCAAGAAATTACACATATCACATGATCAGCTTCATATATATATGCACTCTGTTGAGATCAGAGGCCGCATGGCGATTGAATCGACGAAAAGGGGGGCCTGGTTAGGGCACCCCTGTCGTATTCATATCTATATTACTAGTGCATAGTTGCATTACAATACCCTAGCTTATGATACGGTACATAATTAAGATGATACTACATCTGCATTTGGCAAGATTAAGCCAATCTCATCTTGAAATCATTATAACCAAATTGGCGTACGACTTCGCAATCTCCGTCCTTGCGTTGTACAGCAATGGCTGGCAATGCCATTCCATTGAATGTCGTATTCTTCACCATCGTATAGATCGCCATATCCCCGAAGGTCAGACGATCACCACTCTTCAGTGGTTGATCGAATGAATAGTCGCCAATGATATCGCCAGTCAAGCAAGTCTGTCCCCCGAGGCGATACAAATGCGGCTTCTCACCAACCTCACCAGATCCGAATAATGGTGGGCGGTAAGGCATCTCCAGTACATCCGGCATATGGCAGCATGCGGACGTATCCAGTACCGCGATATCAATACCATTTTGCAGCGTATCCAGCACCGTAGTTACCAGATAACCTGCGTTCAGAGCAATCGCTTCACCAGGCTCCAGATAGACTTCCAGGCCGTATACTTCCTGCATGCGCTTGATGCATTTCTCGAGGCGTGCGATATCATAGTCCTCTCTGGTAATATGATGTCCGCCACCGAAATTGATCCATTTCATCTGACTAAGCCATGGACCGAATTTCTCCTCGACTGCATTCAGGGTTGTCTCCAGATCGTCAGAGTTCTGCTGGCAATGAGTGTGGAAATGCAGACCCTCTACGCCCTCCAACTGCTCCGGACGGAAGTGCTCCAGCGTCACGCCGAAGCGTGAGCCAGGCGAGCATGGATCATAGATCGCATGCCCTTCTTGAGTGGAGCATTCCGGGTTGATGCGCAGTCCGATGCTTCTGCCCGCCTTCAGTGTCCGTTCCTTGAAGCGCTCCAATTGGGAAAAGGAGTTGAAGATGATGTGATCGCAGATCTCAATGATCTCATCAATCTCATCCTCACGATAAGCCGGGGAGAAGATATGATTCTCCTTCCCCATCTCCTCGTAGCCTAGACGCGCCTCATACAAGCCGCTTGCCGTCGTACCGCTCAGATACTCACCGATCAGCGGATACATGGTTGTCATGGAGAAGGCTTTTTGTGCCAGCACGATCTTGCAGCCCGTACGTTCCATGACACCGCGTAGAATTTTCAGATTTTTCTCCAACAGTCCCTCGTCTACTACATAGCAGGGTGTTGGCAATTCCTCAAACTTCATATTAGTCCACTAGCTTCGGATCGAAGCTCTCCTTCCACGGAAGTCCCCATTTGTTCAGCGCGTCCATAAATGGGTCTGGATTGAACTCTTCAATGTTGTATACGCCTTTGGCATCCCATTCGCCTGTCATCAGCATCATTGCTCCGATCATCGCTGGTACGCCAGTTGTGTAAGCCACAGCCTGGGAGCCCACTTCTTTGTAGCATTCTTCATGATCGCAGACATTGTATACATAATATGTTTTGTCCTTGCCATCCTTCTTACCGCGGAAAATACAACCGATATTCGTCTTACCCTTCGTACGAGGTCCGAGAGAAGACGGATCTGGCAGTACTGCCTTCAGGAATTGCAGTGGAATGATTTGCTTGCCCTCGAATTCGATCGGCTCAATGGAGGTCATACCTACATTCTCCAGGCACTTGAGATGCGTCAGGTAGCTTTGACCGAACGTCATGAAGAAGCGAATCCGCTTCAAGCCTGGAATGTTGGCAGCCAGAGACTCCAGTTCCTCATGGTACAACAGGTACATATCCTTCTCACCGACTTCAGGGAAATCATACACGCGCTTGATCTCCATTGGTGCCGTTTCAATCCACTCGCCATTCTCCCAGTATCTTCCGTTAGCGGATACTTCACGAATGTTGATCTCAGGGTTAAAGTTCGTAGCGAACGGATAGCCGTGGTCACCTGCATTGCAGTCCAGAATATCTATATATTCAATTTCGTCAAAATGGTGCTTCAGAGCATACGCGGAGAAGACGCCCGTTACACCTGGATCGAATCCGCTACCCAGCAGTGCTGTAATACCAGCTTCCTTGAAGCGTTCACGATATTCCCACTGCCAGCTATATTCGAATTTCGCCGTATCTTCCGGCTCATAGTTCGCTGTATCCATATAATTTGTCTTGGTCGCAAGGCAAGCGTCCATGATTGTCAAATCCTGATAAGGCAGAGCCAGATTCATTACAACGTCCGGTTTGAAATCTTCGATCAGAGCAATCAGCTCGTCCACATTATTGGCATCGACTTGCGCCGTCGAAATCTTGGTTTTGCCGCCATCCAATTTTGCCTTCAGGTCGTCGCATTTCGATTTTGTCCGACTTGCGATACAAATCTCCTCAAATACCTCACTGTTTTGAACGCATTTATGAATGGCTACTGATGCAACGCCGCCACATCCGATAATAAGCGCTTTTCCCATGTCCATCTCTCCTTAATCCAAGTAATTTTTTGTCGATACATTAGTTATCCAATTTTAAATTTCCACTAAAAAAACAACAAAAAAAGCAAGTGCAAAACGCAGCATTTGCGCACAACACTTGCTTAAGATATATACAAATATTAATGAAGCATAACATGTCCATGACATGAGGTCATGCACATACACAGCCATAACAGTCATTCGACATTACGGCAGAAAGCTCTTCTTAATATTCAAAATATATCTTTGAGTAGGATCAGAGTCTATATAGCAAATAATTCGCCTTTATCACTCTTATTGACCGTTTCACAAGTTGATGTGCAGATGCACTGGTTGTAAAGTAACCAACTTATAAAATTTGAGCTTTTAACTCAATCAATAAGGCAACCAAAAGTTGCCAATCGGCATTTGACCCGGCTGTCCGTATGGCCTTAACTTCCTGTACTCAAGAAGTGGTCAAAACAATTATCTGCTTGGAAAGATCCAGATATATTTTGAGCATATCAGCACTCAATCACAATCGCGATGAGCGAAGCATGCTTCCTTGAATATTAACTTTCCAAATCACACTTCTGTATGCTATCAAAATGAAACCCAAAAAGCAATCAAATTTTAAAATTTCTTTTGTAAATTTTTTGTGTAGCTAGTACAGTAGTCTTTTACAATTGGTTCGGCTGCTATCCTCTCTTATTTCTTCACTTCACTTAGAAAAGACTTATCAAGTGTACCAATTCGGTTGATCTTGATACTCGCTGAGTAATGTACCGGAATCTTACCCAAGTAGTGTTCGCCGTATCTTCCCTTTAGCTCGGACCAAGCTTCAGGATTGTGTTGATAGATCAGATGTCCGAAGCCCATTGCATCGATATTGTACTTGGATATGATGCGGGTACAGGAGGTTCGTAACAATTCTACAAGCTTGTTCTCTGCTTCCTTGGTTATAAAATTGATCGCCTGAGGAGTTCCGATGTCCATTTCACTCGGTACCTCCTGTACATTCGTTAAGAGCTTTACATGAATGAAGATGTTAGGCACACCATTCAGCATCTTAACCTTGCGCTCCGTTTTCGCTCGTAGCGCCTCTACCACGATGGGTCGATTATCCGTTCCCATGACAAATCCCGTATTTGTCACGACTTTGTCTGTGATGTAATTGAGGCCCACGGCCTCATCTTCGTCCAGCCACCCCTTCATTTTATCCTTCTCAAAAATAGCTACACCGCGGTATCGTAGCTTCGTCCGGGGCTCGACACTTTGGACATTCGATCGCTCCATTCCTTCCCTTGCGCTGCCATCCATGAGGACGCCTGTAAGCACTGGACTAAGTCCTTGTGAGAACAAATCGTTGATTACCTCATCCAGCGTGGCAGTTGTCGTCTTTGCACTGGCCTTATGGGAACGAGACAGCGAGTTGAAGAGCTTGATTGACGGAATCTTCTCCAGAGGTGTGAGCACACTGAGCACCTCAGATGCGAGACTGTCGCGCGCTACCATGACGTAGAAATCCGATCGCGGCTCCCGACTTCGCTTGAATACATCCAACACAGGAGCAATCCCTTCCCTAGCCAGTTCCTCTCCGATTACGAGCACCCGAATATGTCCCAGATAGGACTGTCTGGGGCTCATCAAGGTGAATTCCCTTAAGGCATCATATACGTTATCCACAGTACTCTGATACAGAGCTACAGGTGTACTGTATCCCGAGGACTTCCCGGCAATCTCAGAAGGTATCACCGCCTGCATAGAGACGTTGTATTTATCGCCCACCTTATCAATCCCTACCCCAAGTACAAAGGCAAGCTCATTTAATTCCTGACGTTCCCAGCAACCTGTAAGCAATAAGGAAATGCATAACAGTAGTGTCGTCCATGTACGCCGTCTGGTGGAGCGTAAGAGACAGTTACGGAGGATTAGCTTCATATGGAACCCTCTGTTCTTCCAAGATGATGAAATGAGTTCGACGGAACCAGCAATGTCCCTTTTAGTATGAGCGCGAATTCCATAAATATGCATGTTGCTAGATTACCAAAGTGCATGTAAGGTTCTAACCCATTCATTTACTCAAATCAAAAAAACACTTACAAACACTTAAAATAAACAAAAAACTTAAAAACAATTAACAAAATACTCAAAAACGTCTGCAAGAATGCCAAGTTCTATCATAGAACTTCAAAAGGCGTTAGCCATTGACTCTCCTATTATTTGTTATAGTGGCGCTCTAGTATTGGGGAAAGATAGTAATCATGGACAAAGATCCATTATTGATAGCACCAACTTATCGCAAGAGGCTGTAAAAGGAATTATGACTGTCGTGGACACACTAGCGTTTATTGAAGAAAATCACGATATTCATAAGTGTATGTGCATGGGAGAACCATAGACTATTAAACAACTTGAATCCACATTAAAAGATAGATTTCCTAATTTAACTATCTATAAGTCAAAGGATACCTACTTGGAGATATGTCAGGAGATGCTTCGAAATCTAATGCCATTAAGAAGCTAATAAATCTATACCAGATTACAAGTCAGGAAATCATGGCCGTTGGAGATAACTTTAATGATATGGATATGTTAGAATACGCAGGTTTAGGGGTTGCGATGGGAAATGCACCTCGACTTCGTATCACTTCAAAAGAAAGTAAAACCCTTGCCCAGCAAGGGTTTTATTTACAACTATGTTGTTGATGCAGCCGCCGGTGGATAAAACCTCATAAATACAAATCGAGTCAAGGGACCAACAATAATAAATTGTAGCGGAAGTGCACAAATGAAATTTTGCAGAACTGACCTCAAGTAAGCATGAAGCAAAGCGGCCGTAAAACCCACATGAACGACGGCTCCATAGAAAGACATCAGAAGAACCATGGAACTTACCATACAGAATGAAATCAGCATTACTCGTTTGAACATCGGATCATCTGGTTTGATGAACTTATGAGCGATACTCTTAGCCAATCTTCCAACAATAAAGACATCTAATACTAACGCGACTAAAAACGCCGGCACATATCCAATAACTAAATCTTTGAAGAACGAATTGGAGAATCCGCTCAACAACAGCACATTGTAAATTGACATGCCGAGTACCATCAATACACACATAATCAGCGTGAAAATAAAGCTTTCCTTTTTATTTCTTCCCATTACCACATTCCTATCCTTTCTATATTGTCTTAGGTTTACGTGCTTTACAGTATCATTGGCATTTTTTATTGTCAACTAGGTTGACAATCATCATGAATATCTTTAAATTTATTATCAGGAGTAGAATAGGAGGGGCAAAGTGGAGAACATTTATCCAGATTTAAACCTAATTGATCTCATTAGTGAAAAACATCTAGCCCTGAGAAGGGCTGTTGGCGAGCTTGACGGAAATCGTCTAAACAAGACTGAGACCCACATCCTGTCTATTCTCGAACGGTATGAACCTATGTCAATTTCGGAGATCAGTCGGCGCATTCACATTTCTCGTCAAGGTACTCATAAGAGCATTCAAGGCTTGCTGGCTCAGAACATGATTATTACGACAGATACAAAAGAGAATCAGCGCGATCGGAACGTAACAATTACACAAAAGGGTCGGGACTACAATCGCCAATTGCTAGAATTGAAGCTGGAACTTGAGCAGCAGATTGTTCTCAGATTAGGCGAAGACAAAATTAAAGTAATTAAATCTATTCTGAGCGAGGAATGGTTGGAATGATCATCAAGTTTCATTTCTGTCTCATATGTAAAAAGCACAAAAACCCTTGCATTGGCAAGGGTTTTACGAGTCCAGATTTTCAATGTAGTCGGTCCAAATTCAACTTAGCTACAAGCTTCAATTCCTTTTTCTAATATTTCCATTACAGCCAGCGTCTCTTCATCCTTAACGGATTTTTCTTTACCATGCACAATGGCTTGGTACATATCATCGTACACCCGAGTATAATCCCCTTTTTCCGAGACAACCTTCTCTTCGTGGTACACTCCTTCTTCGTCAATATACGTTAACGTGCCATAATGCTGAGGCAAATCCAGGCCGAAATCAGCATGTCCCTTAGGCATGTAAAACAACTTCAAATGTTCTTCCTGACGATCCTCCGTCTCTTTGACAAACATTCCTTTTTTACCATACACAACAGCACATGGGCGTGGTTTGATACGGAAAAAGCTTGATTTGATGGATACTTTTAAAGTTCCATAGAATAGATCCAGATCAAAATAATCATTCATACGTCCTTGTCCCAATAATTGACGAACCTCATAATGAACTCTTTCTGGTATACCATAATACGATATGGCCTGATCAAGCGTATGACTCGCATGTCCATACAAGTAACTATTATATTTTGAAAAATGATGAGTATTATTAGGAATCTCAGGTCGAAAATAATCATAGTGCATCTCTACTTCGAGTAAGTCTCCAAGTTTGCCAGATTCGATTACTTTTTTTGTAGTTAAGAAATTTGAATCATAGCGTCTATTCTGGAAGCACTGAGCAATCAAATTTCTTTCTTTTGCATAATTGAAAATAAATTCAGCTTGCTCCTTGTTTAACATAAATGGTTTTTCAACAAGAACATGTTTCCCATGATCAAGTGCCATTTTTGCATAATCAAAATGGGCTTCTAAATGCGTACATACGACAACCAGTTGAATCTCGTCATCCGTCATCAAAGAACTCAGATCATCCGTATATTGAATGTGTGGAACTCTATCCCACTCCGTTTTTTCCAGGTTCCTAGCATATATTGTTTTCACTTTGATATGGTCATGATTTAATGCGAAAGGAAGATGGTAGCGATTCGTACTTTTTCCATTAGCAATATATCCAATTGTAAGCATGTTCAGTTCCTCCTAGATGTTTTGGTTTCATTATAATTGAAAGCTGCCGTTATGGACGGCAATGCCAGCAAATAGGTAATTTTGATTACATATTCGCCTCTTATCAGGACTTTTTTTGAACAATATGTTCATCCCTTGTGTCTCACATGTACTCTCCATTGCTGGAGATCACTTTTTTGAACCACCCATAACTTTTCTTTCTGTATCGCTTTAGATCCTTTAGATCCGTTTCGGTTCGATCCACATAGATAAATCCGTACCGCTTCTTCATTTCTCCTTGCGAGCTTAATATATCGATGGGGCCCCATGTTAGGAAACCCATGAGATCGACACCATCCTGCGAAACTGCCAATTTCAGTTGCTTAATATGCTCACGAAGATACTCAATGCGATAATCATCCAATACGGTGCTATTTTCATCCAACATTTCATTGACACCAATTCCACATTCAATAGTAAACACGGGTAGCTTGTAGCGATGATACATTTCTTTCACTGCAAGTCTCAACCCAAGCGGATCGATTGCCCATCCCCATTCACTTTGTTGTAAGTATTCATTCTTTGGTGATTTCCCACCAAGAAAGAGATCCCAAATCGACTCAATATTCACTTCAGTATCAGAGCGAACATTCAGGGATTGATAGTAACTGTGAGCCAGGAAGTCCATCTTGGCCTGGCTCAAATATTCCAGATCCCCCTTCGCAATTGGCAATGTTACATTGTTCATACGCCATTCTTGAAGTTGATCCGCCGGGTATTCTCCATTAACGAAGACGTCCAGCATACGGTAGTTGTATCTACGATTTGCTTTTTCTGCTGCAAACACATCTTCCGGGTTACATGTAGCAGGATAGAATGGTGCAAAATTTATCATTCCACCCACCTTTGCGTGAGGTGCATATTGTTGTGCAATGTTCTTTACAGCAGCTGAGGACATGAACATATGATGCTGAACTGCTGCGACAATATGTTGTTTATTCAATTCGGACACATCTGCAGATAGCATTTTCATCTGAACCGAGACTGCAGCGTTTTGCTCGTTGAAAGGAATATAATACCTAACACGTTTGCCGAACCGCTTTATTACGATCTCCGCATATGCCTTGAAAGCTTCATAGGTTTGACGCGACTCCCAGCCGCGATACTTGTTAGCCAGGGCTAGTGGCATGTCAAAATGATGCAAGCAGACAATCGGCTCTATTCCATATTTCAACAATTCGTTCACCACATGATCATAGAATTGCAGCCCTGCTTCGTTCACTTCACCTTCTCCATCAGGCAAAATGCGCGCCCAGCTCAATGAGAACCGATAGGCATTGAACCCCATATCTGCAAACAGGGCAATGTCCTCCTGATACCGATGATAAAAGTCTATGGCTGTTTTCCAGTCTGAAGCAGATTCAGCATTACTTTTCATTAATCCGGCGTCATACACCGTGGGACCTTTGCCATCTTTATCCCAGGCTCCTTCAATTTGCATACTTGAGACGGAACCGCCCCACATAAAATCTTTTCTTAAATCACTCATGTTAATAGGCTCCTTTATAGCTCTGTAATTAGCTTAAGCTTATTGGATGACGGTAAGCAGATCATCATGATATGAGATACGTTTCTTTTCGGTTTCAATAACATCCAGGAACTCTTGTGAATTAGTAACAATAACAGGCGTAAGAATACTAAATCCTGCTTCCTCAATTGCATTTATGTCGAATTCCAGTAGAAGATCTCCTTGTTTAACCGCTTCCCCTTGTTTCACTTTCGGAGTAAAGTGTTTGCCCTTCAGTTTGACGGTGTCCTTACCAACATGAATGAGAATCTCAATGCCATTTAAGCCAGTTATGCCAATGGCGTGCCCAGATGGAAATACATTCGTTAGCACACCATCAATAGGCGCATACACCTTCCCTTCAGAAGGTAAAATAGCGATCCCCTTACCAAGCGCTCCGCTAGAGAATGCTTCGTCTTTGACCTCATTCAATGCTATTACTTCACCTTTCATTGGGCTTTGTACAGTTTGGTGATGTACTGCTCCTTGAACAGATCTTACTTGTTGCCCATTCTCTTTATTTTCTACTATGGGTTCGTTGTCTTTATAGCCACGGAAGAATGTAAGCAGAAATCCTAGCGCAAAGCTTACAAATGAACCAATAATCATACCGTAGAAGCCTTTGTCGATACCCTCTGGCCCAATAAAGCTTGGAAAAGCAACAATTCCCAAACCACCAATCATATATGCCTTGGTTCCCATGAATCCAGTAATACCGCCACCCACTGCTGCTGCAATACACCCCATAATGAACGGTTTTTTACGTGGTAATGTAATGCCATAGATTGCAGGTTCGGACACTCCAAAGATTCCAGAGATGATGGCAGGGATAGATAGTGATTTCAACTTTTGGTTTTTTGTCTTAATGAAGATCGCCAGTACAACGCCAACCTGTGAGAACACCGTAAGAATAGATGCTGGGATAATCATGGGGTCATATTTAAGGACAGCCAGATTATTGAAGGCAATAGGCACCAATCCCCACTGCACACCGAAAATAGTGAATACTTGCCAGAATCCATTAAGTAATGTGTTAGCAATAACCGGGCTCGTGTTATAAAGAAACATGGTTCCATACCCAATTAATTGACCCACCCATGTTGATACAGGACCGATAACGATCAATGCCAGAGGAACCACTACCAGCAATGTACAAAAGGGAACGAAGAAATTATTAATGACATTGGGAATAATTCTTTTGAATACTTTCTCAAACTTTGCAGCAACGTAAGTTGCCAGGATAATAGGTATAACACTAGACGCATAATTCATCAGAATAACAGGAATCCCTAGAAAGGAAAGATACACTGATGATTCGATAGCGGTGCCACCAAAAATTGTGTATAGTGGCTGACCAGTCGAAGTCAGGCTGGAAAAGCTCGGATACACCAAACAAGCACCGATCGCCATACCTATAAAGATATTGGCATTGAACTTCTTAGCTGATGTATATCCCAAAAAGATCGGAAAGAAATAAAACAGACAATCACCAATCGCGCTAAGAATATGATGTGTTCCTGAAGTTGTACTCAGCCATCCGATCGCTACCAACAAGGCGGTAAGCCCCTTTATCATCCCTGTTGCGCCTAGAATACCAAGCACCGGAGTAAACACACCTGAGACGATATCAATAAAGGCATTAAACACATTCTTCTTTGCTCCTGAGGAGTCATCAGATTCCTGTCCTGTGTCTAGTTGTAGTCCTCCTACTGTAGATATATTCGCAAAGACCTCAGGAACATGATTACCGATGACCACTTGATACTGTCCTCCACTTTGCATCACCGTGATGACACCATCCATGTTCTTCAAGACGTCCGTATTGGCTTTACCTTCATCCTTCAATTTGAACCTAAGACGAGTTACACAATGGGCCAGACCTGCAACGTTACTCTTTCCACCGACATTTTCAAGAATGTCCTTTGCTAACTGCTCATACTTCATATGTGCTCATCCTCTCAATGATGTGTATAAAAAAAGGCAAGACCCCATGGGACAAAGCGTAAGCGCAATGTCCAAGTAGTCTCGCCTGCATTACCAGTAACAATCCATTATTTTATTCAGTTGTTTTCCGGGTGATACGTTCAATGTGTATCGTCAAATACAGTTTTTCTTCATCTGACAGTTCAGTATTCAAATACTTTTCGATCTTTAATGCACAATCATACGCCTTTTTGTATTTGGATCTAACCTGTCTGAATAAAAAATCGTCTTCAACGATCGCCTCTCTTCCTTTGTTCAGCCTTTGGAAAAAGAATTTCAAGTGAGTAAGGAGGCGTTCATAGCTAACTGACTGTTCATCAAGGGTAATTCTAAATGTATATTGGATGATAGCCAGAATATCATTAATCTTTTCTAACTGTCGTCCCAGATCAGCAACGTTAGGGTACTCACTGTTAACTTTGGGATTAATTAAGTGTTGTGCAATGTTCGCGGCCTCATCTTCTGGTAGCCTCTTCCCCACCGTTTCTTCGATAAAGTCCAGCGCCTTGAAGCCCACATCATATTCTTTTGGATATATCCTTTTGATCTCCCAGGCCAGTGGATTAACTATTTTAATCCCCTCATCATATAGTTTGATGGTATTGTTAATGTGATCTGTGAGAGTCACATAAATATACTCACTAAGGGGCGTTTTCAATCTGTTTTTGGCATATTCTATAATGTCATAACACAGCGAAACATATTCGGATGGAATATCCTCTAGCAAGGATTTAAATTTCTCTGAAGTTTCATTTTGTTGCAGAACAAACAATTTTTCAATCAAAGTTTCGTCTAGACTGTCTCCTACACTTTTTTTAAAACCGACCCCTTTGCCCATCACTACAAACTCTTCTCTAAGGCCATCTTTAGCTACAATTGCATTATTGTTAAATATCTTTTTGATGATCATGCAGTGCCCCCTTTCATCCCTTTACAGACTGCAGTGTATGTTTAAAGTGGCGCCAGTAATTAAATTCCCACATCATCAACAAAGGTTTTTAACTTTGCATTAGCTGATTATAAAAAAAAGACGATATCCAAAACATACATAAATAGCTGTGTATGCTTTGGGTATCGCCTTTTCAGTAACAATCCCAAAGTTATAATAACATCTAGCAATTGATTAAGCAAGCGCTTTCTTTATTTTTTCTATTTAGTTATACATCGATTTAACTTTACTTTCTACAAACGCGAACACGATTATGCACAGCTAGCTATAAAATCAACTAGTATCAGTCGTCATTAAAAACATAGTTTCAATAAAATTCCCACTTCTTATCCACAAATGAAAAATAAAAAAAACCCCTTGCTTAGCAAGGGGTTTTCCAGTCCAGGTTTACGTTATAACTTATCCAGATTGATCTTATAATTTGTCCAGAATTACGTTACTAACTGACAGTAGGACAGGAAATTTTCATTTGTTAAAATTACGCTGTCTCATTGCCTCAAAGAGTACGATCGTAGCTGCCATAGCCGCATTCAGCGATTCTGCCTGACCGACCATTGGAATTCGAATAGATTCATCGACGAGAGCCGTAGCCTCCGCAGATACCCCCTGACCCTCACTACCAATGAGCATCCAGACCGGACCGCGAAAATCATACGTATAGCAAGAATGTGTGGCATCCAGTGCCGTGGAGATGATCTGTGCCCCATGACGTTTGGCCTCAGGCAGCAGCTCCGCTAGCTCTCCTTCCACGACCGGGATATGGAACATCGAGCCCATCGTCGAGCGGATCGTCTTGGGATTGTACAGATCTGCACAGCCTTGCCCCAGAATAACACCTGCCGCACCTGCTGCATCTGCGCTTCGAATAATTGTTCCTACATTTCCCGGGTCCTGCACCCCATCCAGTACGATGACGATACTGTTCGGCTTCTCCCACAATCTGTCCACAGCCGTAGTCTCTTTGCGAACGACTGCGAATACAGACTGTGGTGTCTTAGCCTCCGTACATTTGGCGATCACGGCTGCCGATACCGCAATCCATTCCGGAGCATCGGGCGATGATCTTAAGCCCGTCAATTCCCTTGGAATACCGCGCTCCATATCGTATGCTACACATTCAATATCCGCATTTGCCTGCAGGGCTTCCATTACAAGATGAATGCCCTCGATCAGATACTTGCCTTGCTTGCTGCGATGCTTCTTGTCGAGCAACTGGGCCCAGCCTTTGACCCGCGAGTTGCTTGGCGAAATAATATCCATATTTAGACCACGTTCCTTTTACACTCCATAATGTCTAACTTACGCTATTGTCCTCAAGACACTAATGGGAATTATTCCCCGCCATCTAGCATCTTAACACCTATATATCAATGCAGTTACATGAGCATACAGCTACGTAATCGTACCCATCCATATTTATGTACCATGTCTATACACCTTCACAAATGTAACTTCATTCATCATGTACCTTTATACCAAATCTCCAGATCATGACCTGTTCCTCTATTCAGGAATCGCCTGTTCTAGTCGAACAAGATCATTTTTGTGTCCTACGATAATCAGCACATCTCCTGTCTGAATCAGGTCCTCAGGATGCGGAGAGATATTCATCTCCTTCTCACGCCGAATACCCAGTACATTACAACCATACTTCGCCCGAATATCCAGCTCCTTCAGATTCCTGCCGATCATGAAGCGCGGGGCCTGCATCTCGAATATACTGTAGTCTTGGGACAACTCAATATAGTCCAGAATGTTCGGCGAGGTCAAATGATGAGCTACCCGTAGTCCCATGTCCCGTTCCGGATAGATCACCTTGTCCGCACCAATTTTTTGCAGTACCTTGCCATGCAGTTCGTTCTTCGCTTTGACCAGGAGCACGGGTACACCCATATCCTTCAGTATCAGTGTTGTCAGAATACTGGCTTGTATATCCTCACCAATCGCCACCACGACGACATCAAAATTACGAATTCCCAGCGCCCGTAAGGCTTCCTCATCCGTTGAATCTGCCGACACGGCATGGGTCACCATTTCGGAGACCTCCTGTATTCGCTGTTCATTGGCATCGATCGCAAGTACATCGTAGCCCATCTCGCTTAACGCGTATGCGACGCTGGAGCCGAATCGCCCCATGCCGATAATCGCATATTGTTTTTTTGCCATTTGTCGTTTGGCCTCCCGAATTCATACTATGCCTAAGTATAGCATACCTGGAATCCTTATTTGCATACCATCCAGTCCGGCAGGTCACACTAGGACAAGGTACTTGAATCTAACCTATCAGGAGGATCACAATGCCCATTACACTCGATTTGCGACAAGCTATCGTTCACAAAGTGCATGGTGAATCAGAGCAAGGCCTGACCGAGATGATTGAGGGATCGGTGGATGGTCCGGAGGCTGCCCTGCCCGGCCTTGGTGCTGTGTTCGAGATGATCTGGAAGGACATTAACCCGTCTCAGCGCGAGGAGCTGGTGCATATCCTGCATCATCATTTGCAGGGGGTTCAGCCTCCCAAGCTATCCTGATTCCTGATTGGTAGCTCACAGTACACGAACAAGCCGGCACTGTCATAAGACAGTCAGCCGGCTTGTTCTACTTGGACTTTTTACAGCCTCCAGTATATGTGTGTGTCATAATCTCGCCCGTAGTCTCGACGCTAACTTAAGGAGCCGTCTCCAGGAACTTCGCAGTCGGATTTTTCTCCATCGCGGTACGCATAGCATATTCATTCTCGAACAGCACAACGTAATTTCCTTTTTTATCCTTCACTAGCGTGGAATTAATACGGAATTTACTTGGATCAATCTGATCATCCACAATCCAGCGGGCGAATTGGAACGGCATGCGTTGTAGCTGTACATCCACGCCATACTCGCCCTTCATCCGATATTCGAACACCTCAAATTGTAGTTGTCCTACTACGCCCAGAATCGTATCGTCGAAGCTCACCGTGTTGAACACTTGGATGGTGCCCTCCTCGGTCAGTTGATCGATTCCCTTCTGATACTGCTTATGCTTAAGTGCATTCTTAACTGTCACCTTGGCAAAAATCTCTGGCGAGAACGTCGGCAGCTCATCGAAGACAACCTCACTGCCCTGACTAAGCGAATCTCCGATGCGGAAGATACCTGGATCGAAGAGTCCGATAATATCCCCAGGATATGCCTCCTGAACAATATCACGGTCCTGTGCCAGGAACTGCTGTGGCTGCGAGAGCTTGATTTCCTTACCCGCACGGACATGCTTCACGCTCATACCGCGCTGGAAGACACCCGATACGATCCGCAAGAACGCTACACGATCCCGGTGGGCTGGGTTCATATTCGCCTGAATTTTGAAGACATACCCACTGAATTTCTCATTCGTCGGCTCGATCAAGCCAGCTGTACTGCGACGTGGCTCCGGCTTCGGTGCGAGATTCAGGAAGTTCTCCAGGAAGGTCTGTACGCCGAAATTATTGATGGCACTGCCAAAGAAGACCGGTGTCAGCTCACCGCGCTGTACCTTCTCCATATCAAATTGGTCGCCCGCGATGTCCAGCAGCTCAAGGTCCTGGCAGAGCTGGTCATGATGGAACTCTCCTGCCATTTCGCGGATCACAGGATCGTTATAGCCCTCAACCTTCTCTACCTTGATCTTGGAATGATCGTCACCCTGGAATAGCTCAACCTGGTTCAATGTACGATCATATACGCCGCATAGCTCACGTCCCATGCCAATAGGCCAGTTCATCGGCACCGAGCGAATACCCAATACCTGCTCCAGCTCCTCCATCAGATCGAAGGGACTACGTCCTTCGCGGTCTAGCTTGTTGATGAAGGTGAAGATGGGAATCCCGCGCTTGGCACATACCTGGAATAGCTTGATCGTCTGAGCCTCCACACCCTTGGCAACGTCAATCAACATGACTGCACTATCCGCGGCCGTCAGTGTCCGATATGTGTCCTCACTGAAGTCCTGGTGACCTGGCGTGTCCAAAATGTTAATCCGGTGCCCGTTATAGTCGAATTGCATCACGGAGGAGGTTACAGAGATCCCCCGTTGCTTCTCGATCTCCATCCAGTCACTCGTTGCATGCTTGCTGGCTTTGCGTGCCTTGACGGAACCTGCCTCACGAATCGCGCCGCCGAACAGGAGAAGCTTCTCCGTGAGCGTCGTCTTCCCCGCATCCGGGTGAGAGATAATGGCAAAGGTCCGTCGTTTGTCGACTTCCTGTTGCAGTACTTGTTCGCTTGTTTTACTCATTTCACTATTCCCTTCATCACATGAATACAATTACATTTCATTGATTTGTGCACGAATGTCCTTTCGGCGCTGAGCTTTACATGGCAAAAAGGAAGCTGTGTATTATCACTTAATCCGGCTTTTTCGCAAAACTTCTATATTGATACACTTTATAAAAAAGTAGAAATCAACTCACAAGGGATGACGCCTCACTTTATCCAGACTTTTTTACCACACTGAACTATATCCACTTTCTTCATTTCATTATATATAACGGACTTAAGCAAATCCTAGTTATTATACCATATTTGCCACACAAATCATCCTCTAACGAACGCAAATCATCCCCACACGTTTATAACGTATGAGGATGATGGAAAGTACCCTCGCTCCCGAGAGACCTGCAATACCTTATGCACCTTGGATGCTAATGGTGCCTGTCTTAGACTAGCTCATGCGCCATACGACCCGGTCTTCGTCCTGACCGTTCACAGGCCACCAGTGATAGCCGTCCTTGCGGAGCAATTCGTCCGCTGCTTCAGGCCCCCACGAGCCTGCTGGATATTGCTCCAGGCTGTCTGGTGTCTCCTGCCATGCCTGTGCTATGCGGTCCACATAGGACCAGGCTGTCGCCACCTCATCCCAACGAGTGAAGTAGGTCGAGTCTCCTTCAGCCGCATCATGCAGCAGACGCTCATATGCCTCAGGAGAATTGATACCGATCATGCAGCTTTGGCAGAAATCCATAGCAAGCGGCTCAATCTCGGATTCCGAGCCTGGCTTCTTGGCATTGATTTTGATGTAGATGCCCTCCATCGGATTCACTCGAATGACGAGCAGGTTGGGCTCCAGATTATATTTTTGACCCAGATAGACCTTGTTTGGCGTGCTCTTGAACTCAACGACAACCTCCGTGGTCTTGACAGGTAGACGCTTGCCTGTACGCAGGTAAAAGGGCACGCCTGCCCAGCGGAAATTATCAACGAACACTTTTGCTGCAAAATACGTCTCGGTTGAGGATTCCGGATCGACTTTATCTTCCTGACGGTACCCCTTCAGTTGCTGACCGCGGTGCGTCCCCTCCGTGTATTGCCCGCGCACGACGTTGCTTCGCACATCGTCCGCCGATTCGAAGGGACGCAGCGAGCGCAGCACCTTCACCTTCTCGTCCCGAATATCCTCAGGCAGAAGGCGGCTTGGTGGCTCCATAGCAATCATGGTCAACATCTGCAGCATATGGTTCTGTCCCATATCACGCAGAGCACCGGAATGGTCGTAGTAGCCACCACGCTCCTCGACGCCAACCGTCTCCCCTAGTGTGATCTGTATATTAGCGATGTGCTTATTATTCCAAAGTGGCTCGAAGAATGCGTTACCGAACCGGATTACCTCAATGTTCTGAACCATTTCTTTCCCGAGGTAATGATCAATTCGATAGATCTCCTCTTCCTCAAATACCTGGCGGATCTCTTCGTTCAGCTTACGAGCAGATTCGAGGTTATAGCCGAACGGCTTCTCGATAACCAGACGATTCCAGCCGTTCCCATCTAGCATGCCACCTTGCTGAAGACTGTTCGACACACTGCCAAAGAGTTCTGGGGCCAATGCCAGGTAGAAGAGCCGATTGCCGGGAATACCGAACTTCGATTCCAGCCGTTCCGTCTGCTCACGCAGCTCACGGAAGCCATCAACATTGTTAATATCCAGCGACTTATATTCAAAATGCTCGGCGAATTGCTGCCACTGTTCATCATGATTAGCCTTGTAGCGGCAGAACTCCTGAATGGACTCGTAGAGGTCATTGCGGAACTCCTCGGGACTGCGGGGACGGCGTGCTACGCCAACAACGGCAAAATCCTCTGCCAGCTTGCCCTCCCGGTATAGACTATATATAGCAGGAAACAATTTGCGACGAGCCAGATCTCCCGTTGCCCCAAAAATAAAAAATACCGCGCCTGGTGTTTGCATCGTATCTTCTCTTAGGTTATCAGCCATGGCTTATTCTTTCCTTTTCTTGTTAAAGTATTGTGAAATGTAATTGGCTACAGTGTAGCATATTCCACATTCTTCATGCTATCTTGTGAGCTATAAGAATTGTTTATGGAATGAAAAAAACCGCAGACCACCATGCCTCCGGTTTTTCGCCTCATCTTATTATCATTCCGCCAGACCATTCTTGTATGCATAAATGGCTGCCTGTGTCCGATCCTCCACACCTAATTTGGACAGCAGATTCGTAATGTGGAACTTAACGGTCTTCACACCGATGATCAGATCATCCGCAATATCCTGATTGGATTTTCCCTGCGCAAGCAATCGTAGCACTTCCATCTCTCGCTCGGTAAGATCAGCATGCGCCGGAGCAGCCTCCTGAGGCTGACGGAAACGATCCATCATTTTGGAAGCTACCTGGGACTCCAGTACAGACTGTCCACGGGATGCCGCACGAATCGCGTCAGCGATCTCTCCAGCACGGGAGGTCTTGAGCAGATAGCTGAAGGCACCAGCTTCAATGACAGGATACATTTTCTCATCATCCAGATAGCTCGTCAGCACGATCACCTTGCACTGGGGTAGGATCTGGAGTACCCGTCGCGTCGTCTCAATGCCGTCCATTCCATCCATAACCAGATCCATCAGGATGACGTCAGGTTTATACTCCTCCGCCAGACGGATTCCTTCCTCACCACTGCCAGCTTCGCCAACAACCTCGATACCGTCCTCAGTCCCAAGTACAGCGGCCAGCCCGATCCGGACCATCTCGTGGTCATCCACTAGCAATACCTGAATCGGATGTTCATCTTCATTGGACATGCTCATTCCCTCCCTTAATCTCTTCATTCATCACTGGCACAGTCATCTCAATCCGCGTTCCTTTGCCAGGTGCCGTCACGAATTGGATGGCCCCTCCTACCTCGCTAATCCGTTCCTGCATGGTGGACAATCCATATGAAGCCTGCTTGCGCTCATCCAGCTCGAACCCAACACCATTGTCCCGGATCATGACCCGTATAGCGTCATCCCGCTCTTGAATGCGTATCTCCATGCGCGTAGCCTTGGCATGCCGCAGTGTGTTGGACATAGCCTCCTGTATAATACGGAACAAATGATTCTCGACGCCCTTGACCAGCCGGATGCTGCTATCCATCTCAAAGTCGATCTCCATGGGCACCTTGAGCTCCAATTCCTTCACAAGCTCCCTGAGTCCTTGCTCTAGATGCTTGCCCTCCAGATACACAGGTCGCAAATGCAGCAGCAATGCACGCATTTCAGACTGTGCTACGGCCGACATCTCCTCAATCAACGCGACCTGACGCTTGGCCTTGTCAAAATCCTTGTCTAATGTCCGCCCTACAGCTGTAGCCGTCATTGATATTGCGAATAGCTGCTGAGAGACGGCATCATGCAGCTCACGTGCCAGACGCTGTCTCTCTTCTACGATAGCTGATACTCTTGCCTGCTCAGCCAATTGGGCATTATTTGTAGATAAACGCTGCAGCGAGGATACCTGCTCCTCCCATTTACGGGCAATCCGCCCTAATTGCTCTCCTAGTCTGCCGATCTCATCCCGTCCTAGCTCCGGCAGCTCGCGGGAGGGACTCCCCTTCTCCCACATGAGCAGTGTCTCTCGCATCATCTCCAGCTTCCGCTTCACTCGATAGCTCTGGTAGAAGCCATAGCAGGCCCCGATCCCAATCAGGGGCAGAAGCATTGCAGCTGCGAGGTTCAGCAGATCCCGCCAAGTCGTAGATAAATCCAAATAACCATATGTATACAGCATATATAGCAGGGCTGATCCTAAAAATACACACAGGAGGATGCCTTCGCCCATACTGCGAGTAATCATGTTCGATGTTTTATGATCGTTCATTATAGGCCCCTCCTGTATTATATGAAATGAATGCGGACATCGCCTACAACATAAGACACGATGACCTTGACTTTGAATTCACATGTATCATAGTTGGGTGATCTCCAGGATACGCGATTGAGCGCCCCTGCATCCCGATCTCTTCCAAGCTGAATCTGTCCAAACATAACGAAGGCCTCAATCTCTACACCATAGTATTCTGGAATCCTGAACTCCACATCCCCTAGCACTCCTTGTGTGAAGAAGACCGTATCCCGCTCCTCTGGCAGTGCCAGAGACAAGTCTGCCTTCATTTCACCAATAACATGCCACACGCTCGTATCCTGCAAGGTCCAAGGAATCTCATCCCAGCGGTAGTTGGACATGAAGTTCTGCTTGAACAGTGCTGTCCCTTGAGGATGCAACTTGCGACTACGCCAATAGTATACTCCTAACGAAATAGCAATCAAGCCGAATACCAGCAGCAGATTATCCAATACAATCAGACCGCCGCCGACAGCCATAAAGGTATAGCCCTTCTTGATCTTTCCCTTGTGCAGCTTATATAGACCAAGCAAGATGAGCAAGAGTGCGACAATCGTGAAGAAGCCCATCCAACGACCTGTAAGTAGTAGAATCCCAATGACCATGACAGTAATCACCATCATTCGATTTCGTGTAAGCATGCCGCACCTCCTGTTCATCTCGTAGTATCCCTTGGTCTCTTGCAACAGAAAAGCCATTACGAGGCGACCTGCCCCGCATGGCTTCTCTCCATTCAATGCCTTAGGCCCATTCGCTTCAGCATATCATAGTGCACGTGGATCTGAATAGTTATTCCTTGGAATCAGTCTTAGGCTGCTCTGTTTTGTTCAGCTTGCTTCTCAGCTGCTCCAATTGCTCATCTACCTTGAAATTACGCTCTGCTTCAGCAGGGTTGGTGTACGTACCATTCGAACGATATGGGGCACGCATCACATCTGCTTCCGCCTCCATCTGCATGATTTTCTCTTCCATGCGATGGAATCCGAGCGAAGCACTTCCGCTCTCAATGGAGTGAACACTGCTGATGGAGTTCATTTGCTTTTTGGCATTAGCCATTTGGGCACGGGATACAAGCTCGTTGCGCTTGTTGCGCATTTTGTAGAATTCGTCCTTCATATCATGCAGTTGCTGTACAAGGTCTTTGACTTGCTCTTCTGCCTGATGATGCAATTCGCGGAATTCATCCTGCTTTTGGTTGAAGTAGATCTTCTCCTCAAGCAGCTTGCGGGCTACATCCTCCTGGCCATTACGCAGTGCTGCTTCAGCCTGGCGCTCACGCTCAGCTGCCATTCTGTCCGCTTCCTCCAGACGCTGCTTCATGCGACGCTCACTAGCCATTTGCTTCGCTACTGTAACTTCTGCCTCATGAATTTCAGATTCCATATCACGCAGGTATTGGTTCAACATAACGATTGGGTCTTCTACTTTATCCAAAATATCATTCACAGATGCTCTAGTCATATCCTTCATTCTTTTAAAGATTCCCATAATTAACGTTCTCCCTTCTCGTAGCTGGATAATTTTTTGCGCAGTTCTTCTATTTCCTTCTTCATAGCCTTCTTCTCTATATCCTCCATCATCGAATCCAGATCCGGGTTGCCTCCTTGAGAATAAGGCTGCTGGTTGGATTGGGGCGGCTTGTGAAAAGAATTGGATTGTCCGTATCCTCCACCGTTATATCCACCCTGGTTATAATTAGGCCCTTGCTGGTAGTTCATCCCGCCAAGTCCGTTATACGGACCGTAGGGTTCCTTCGGAATGACCATAGCAGCGATCAAGTAGATCAGAATCGTAAGACCGCTTGTCAGGAAAATGCTGATCACCAGCAAGATCCGAATCCATGTGGAATCAATACCGAATACGTTAGACAATCCACCGGCAATACCGGTAATCATTCGATCCGTTGTGGATCTGTACAACTTACTCATACCCGTTCTACTCCTTTCCTTGCTTGCCCAGTTTATCTTTCAGTCGGGCGAGCTCCTGCTCCAGAACCGAAGGCTGCCGGAGTCCATCCTGCGAATAAGCATTGTCTGAGCGTCTCAGGTCTCGTAAGGAATACGTCTCAGCTTCCATATCCGCAATTCGGTCAGCCAGTCGGTCGAACATACGCGGTACGTTGCGTCCGCCATATGTACTGACCCGTTCGTTCATTTGCCGCTGCAGGTTCAATGTCTGCATCCGTGCTACATAATATTGGCGCTTGCTGTATACAGCCTGGTATTCCGAGCGAAGCTCCTCCAGCTGCAGCTCCAATTCGCGAAGTGATTCACGGCTTTGTTCCCACAGCTCACTGTATTGCTCAGCCTTCTCTTCATAGAGAATCTTCTCCTGCAGGGCCAGCTTAGCTACATGCTCCTCCTCTGCCTTGATAGCGAGCATGGCTTGCTCCTCTCGCTTGAGCTTCATCGTCACAGCCTGATCCATCTGCTGCTTCATTTGCCGGGTATGGCCTGCATATTGCTGATGCAAGCGCTCAGCCTGCTCAATATCCTTGCGAGTATTATATAGAAATTGATCGATCATACGGACGGGATCTTGGCTCTGCTCCAGATTTTCATTCAAGGTAGCTACCGTAATGTCCCGCATTCGACGAAATACACTCATTCTCATATGCTCCTTTCACTGGGCTCAGTAATGTCTGCGCCGATTCTTCAACATGTTAATTCCAAAGAAGATCAATGCGATTGCGAGCAGCGGCCCGATCAACCAGGACAGCTTGCCGAGTA
Source organism: Paenibacillus massiliensis 2301065 = DSM 16942 (assembly GCF_000377505.1). Lineage (GTDB taxonomy): Bacteria > Bacillota > Bacilli > Paenibacillales > Paenibacillaceae > Paenibacillus > Paenibacillus massiliensis. The sequence continues at coordinate 327,085 of NZ_KB898190.1, forward strand.
GAATCAACAGACCGATGATCAGAATTATCCAACCTGCTACGGTATTGCCTCTCTTCACGCCGTAGTAGCCAAGTGCAACCATCGCTACTGGGATTAGATATCCCATCAATTCTCTTACCAGATGTCCAAACACAGGGGTGAAGCTGCTCAGCAACATCAGGGAACCTACGACAATCAGTATAATCGCCAGACTATTTCCTTTATTCCATCTCATTGCTTTATCACCGCCTTTCTTGATATGCATCCTTATTGTATCTTTACGATACGGGTTCAGTTCCGGTTGCTTGTGTATGTCTCAACCTTATGTCCTTATTCTAGAGAAAATTTCGATTTTTCAAAACGGACCGTGGACGGTTTTTGAACCTAGACTCAGGTCGGGGATCGCGCAGGACTTCAGACGGTACACGGCCTGGCTGGTGCAGAACACCACTATTCAAGCTGGCATAAATGGGGGATTCATCAAGTCCAAGAATGGAATACATCCGGTGCTCTCATAGCTTGCCGATGCGAGAATCTTCCTTTGAAGCAGGAATGAAATATGCTTTAATAGATGTAATTCTTCATCTAGAATATTCCAATTGACGAAACGAATACATAACTATCCGAGGAGTGATCCGTTTTGCGCCAGCAGCATCTTCTTATTCCTACTCTTAGAGAAGCTCCGACTGAAGCCGAGGTTATGAGTCATCAGCTCCTTGTACGAGCTGGATTGATCAGACAAGTCGCAGCAGGAATATACACCTATCTGCCCCTTGGGCTCAGGGTGCTACATAAGGTCGCTCAGATTATCAGACAGGAAATGGATGCAGCGGGAGCTCAGGAGATTCTAATGCCGGCCCTGCAGCCTGCGGAGCTGTGGCACAGCTCTGGTAGATATGGAGATTATGGACCGGAGCTTATGCGGCTTCAGGATCGTCATCAGCGTGAATTTGCACTCGGACCTACACACGAAGAAGTCGTGACCGTCCTGGCCGCGGACGAAATATCCTCCTATCGTAAATTACCTGTCATCCTGTATCAGATTCAGACCAAATTCCGTGATGAGCGCAGACCACGCTTTGGACTCATGCGGGGCCGGGAATTCATGATGAAGGATGCTTACTCCTTTGACGCTGATTGGGAGAGTCTTAATGAATCCTATTGGAGGATGTATAAGGCGTATACTCACATTTTCGAACGGCTTGGCTTGAACTTCCGAGCCGTCGAAGCGGATGCCGGTACGATTGGTGGCGAGGACGAGACTCATGAATTCATGGCGCTCGCCAAGATCGGGGAAGATACGATTGTGTCCTGCTCCTCCTGTGACTATGCAGCCAATCTGGAGAAGGCCACTGCAAGCAGCCAACAAGCGGAAAGGCCGGAAGGGTTGGGAGAATCCATCCATGTTGCTTCTGACGAGCCTGCAAGTAATCCGACAGCTAATCAGGTGGAGGCCATAGCGCGCATTCATACCCCAGGTATCAAGTCAATTGCTGAATTGACAGCATTCACAGGTGTAGCTCCTCAGCTAATCATCAAAACCTTAATTTACAAAGCTGACCAGCAATACATAGCTGTGCTGATCCGTGGCGATCATGAAGTGAATGAGCTGAAGTTGAAAAGTGTACTGAATTGCCATGAGCTGGAGCTGGCTGAGCACACTCAGCTGAATGCCACAACTGGGATACCCATCGGATTTGCTGGCCCTGTGGGACTGAATCTCCCCTTGCTTGTAGACCATGAGGTCGCCTTGTTGAGTCAAGCCATAGCCGGGGCTAATACCGTGGATTATCACTATGCTCATGTAGTGCCTGGGCGAGACTTTGCTCTTGATCGCGTGCATGATCTGCGTAATGTTCACGAAGGAGATCGATGCCCACATTGCGGGAAAGCTCTTGAATTTGATAAAGGAATTGAGATCGGACACGTCTTCAAGCTAGGAACCAAATACAGCGAACAACTCGGGGCCCGCTATCTGGATACAACAGGGAAAGAACAACCATTTATCATGGGATGCTACGGCATTGGCGTCTCACGAATTTTGTCCGCTGTAGTAGAGCAAAGCCATGATGAGCATGGTATCATCTGGCCCGTGAGCATCGCTCCTTTTCAGGTGCACATTATCCCTGTCTCTAGCGCTGATCATGCACAGCAGGAGCTAGCCGCTGAATTGTACCAGCAGCTACAACAGCAGGGCCTGGAGGTTCTATTGGACGACAGAGACGAACGCCCGGGCGTCAAATTTAAAGATGCCGATCTCATCGGAATTCCCGTCCGCATCACAGTTGGCAAACGAGCAGGGGAAGGCATTGTGGAGATAAAGAGACGAACACAGGTGGAAGCGGCTCATGTCGAGGTTAAGGAGATCGAAACGACAGTCAGAGCGCTTCTTTCGATATAAATAGATAAAATGATAATCGGCACTGGAGCTTGTTATATCATTCTCGTTGTATAAATAGTAGGTTTGCGTGCAAAAATCGGGTCAACAAGCAGAAAGCGGCTAATCTTCATCTCTGGAGATTGCCGCTTTCTACATCATCTATATCCAATTTCTGCATCTCATAATCCTTCAACGCGCCTCTTACAAGAGACATGCCTGAAGGTAGCTTATTGCGCCTGACGCTGTCTTCTTTCCTCGCGATCCGCCGCTTCCATCTTGCGTATATAGCTCTCAAGCTCCGCCTTATGAGACTCTAGCTCCTGCATTCGGGCGGATGCTCCCTGTACGAATGCCTCCATTTTACGGGACAGCTCAAGTGCCGATTCCCCTCTCCATTCCTGTAAACGGGTGTAGATACTCCGCATCTGCTGCTCCTGCTGCTGCAATCTCTGCCTTAATTGTTCACACTGCTGGACTGCTCTTCTAAGATCGGATAAAGATACGGATATTCTGCTCATGTCTTATGCCCCCTGTACATGCTGCTTCAACATTTTGTCACCCAAGACTCGCTGTTAAATTCATCAAGCTGCTCATGGTTTCCTTACAGCCAGACTCACTGGTCAATAGCAATAAACTCCTCACCCTTACGGTCAATGTACTCTGCAATCTCTAGGATGGACTCCTGATACCAACGATTGATACGCTGCAGTGTCGCTGTAGCATTATAGGCGATTGGCGTCAGAGACTGACTCTCGCTTGTGCCGATCTGGGCCTGAAATAGCTGGATGGACGCTTGTGTATCATTCGCGAACCCGTCCAGGCTTCCCCGCATCTGCTTGGCTGCATGGCGCAGCTCCTCCGGTGTTAGTTGAATGGTCCCGCCATCTTTTCGTCCAATGAAATACGCTCCTGCTTGAGCTGCCAGATTTCCGTGCAGATGCGCAGCCAGGCCTGCTGCTGCCAATTGTCCACCTGCTCCGGCCTGTGGCCCATATCGCCCCAGAAGATCCCCTACAGCTTCCTGGAACACTGCTCTTGCAGCTATCCTGTCCTCATAAGCCTGCCTACGTGGATTACCATTCACAGGCTGCCCATCCATCGTGAACAGCTTGTTGCTAATGTCGCCTGTACCTCGTTCAAATGTGAAGTTGTCCATTTTATGAGGCGCATCTTCTCCAATAATGGAAGACAAGAATTTTTTTAAGGGTCCCTGACGAACCTTGGGCAGATTCTCTGGATCAAACGCCTTATGCGCATTCTCTGGCCCCAATATTAGACTGGCAATTTGCTGATCACGCAAAGAGGGATTCTTGAGCGAATTGGCAAGGGGATGGTCCACCTGGTTGGCTTCTTCAAAGGTGAAGTCAGTATAGTAGGTAGCACCTACATGTGGCTGAGGATCTCCAACACCTGAACCAATACCATCCGCTGGATGCACGTAGGCTACATTGGTTTTATTAAATTCTCCGGCCTTCGACCTCCTCTGCAGATCCTCAGGCAGTAAATGAACAATTCCAGGAGCATTGTAGCTCGCAGAGGATATACTGTTTCGCACAGCCACATATTCAGCTAAAGCACCTCCTAAAGAGTGCCCTGTCGTTGATATTTCAGACTTTGGGTACTGCTGCTGGACAACATCGTATAGATCCATAGCCTGCTTGAACTGATTATTATGTTCGTACTGAGCGTCATATTGTCTGATATGCTCTTGCATCGTTAGGGGCAGTTTTTTGATTTCCTCTGGATTCTCCTCCACATACTTATTCAGACCCTCTAGGTTCTTGACTCGACCGAATACCACATCATTAAGGTCGGTCTCATAGTCCACAAGCATGCTAAGCAAGGGACGATCGGGTGGTTCTGTTCCCCGGTAGCCGATGATTATCTGATTCGTCTTCTCATTATGAAACACCTCAGCGTCGAAGCCTGAGCCCTCTGTATCGTGAAGCAATGCCCCTTCTGGCCTCACTACTTTCCAGCCCGGCGGATTCTCCTGCTTCTGTCCAGGAGCAAGCGAGCGATCATAGACGCTATCTGATATAGTCCAATATGTTTTGTCATCAATGAAAGTCATGTATGTATCCCGCCTTGTCTATTTAGAAAATATATTATAAAGTTTCAAACAAGAGGTGCTTTCCAAAAAAGTAGTATTCTGCATAGTCCTTAATGCACGCCTCATCTTTTCAAGTCTTGGACGCAACATGCTGGCAAAGGAGAATCTACTTGAAACGAATTACTTTGGTCACCCTATCATTTATCATCATGGCAAGCTTGTTAGGAGGATGTTCCCACATGTCAAAGCAAGAAGAACAACAAATCTTAGATCAGGCCCTCGCAGCTGGAGTACAGCATATCAAACAGCACTACGACGCCGATTTTGTAATGAATAGTTACGAGATTGAGGATTCTGCGAATCGCTCAAGAGTGTTCCTTTATGGATATGTCACGGGCCACGAGGAAGAGAGCATTACCATCTCGTACAGCTTCATGCAACATGAGATTGTCAATGTGACTGGACCAGAATGGTTCATAGACAGCCGTCTGCCTGAAGATACGTCTGTCAATTAGGCACTTACTTAATTTCCAGTCTAAGGAAGTAGAATTATTATAATATAACTTCAGGTAAGAGGGTATGAAGCGCATGAAAAATGCGAAAAAGGTCTCAGTTTGCCTCACTGAGCAAGCCAAACCTCCCACTAAAGACTGAATACAATAGTCCGGATTGACCTCATATTCCTCATGGTCACCATTCCAAAATTACTAATAAGTGTTCATAAATGTACATTGGCTGAACCTTAAGCCGACAGACCCAAAAAAAAGCAGGGATACGATATCCCTGCTTTCATTATTTTCATAAAAAAATCATTAAAAAATCAATATAACGAATCAGGATGACGAATCAAATTAACGAGGCTGAACCTATTTAACCAGCGACATGCTGCTCCTTCGAGGTAGAAGTAGCAGGACGAATGAATCTAGACAGCAGGCCATGGGTTGGTGAGCATAAAAAACTAACCATGAATACAATTCCTGTCGCAAAAGCCATCGTACCTGAGATCGACGTATCCAGCCAGGTTGCCACATAATACCCCAGTACAGCTGAGATCACCCCGAAAGCCCCACTCAACACGAACATAATAGATAAGCGATCGGTCCACAGATAGGCAGCTGCAGCGGGGGTAATCAGCATGGCGACGACCATAATAGCTCCAACGGCATCAAAGGCTGCTACGGTCGTAACCGAGACAAGGGACATGAATACATAGTGCATCAGCACGACAGGAATCCCCAGACTAGCAGCCAGTGCAGGATCGAACGAAGTAATCTTCCATTCCTTATAGAAGGCCAAGATCACGACAACAACGATACACAGCACAATAGTCAGCAGAAGCACCGCCTCTGGAATCTCTCCCAGCCAAGGCACGGTTGTCTTTTCCCAAGGGATGAACGTGATCTCCCCCATCAGCGCATGCTTGATGTCCAAATGGGCATTCCCGACCTGTGTGGCAATCAGAACGACCCCGATCGCAAAAAGAGTTGTGAACACGACGCCAATCGATGCCTCCTGCTGTACCCCTCGCGAGTGAAACCACTGCACCAACACCGATGTCAGCAAGCCCGCAATCACCGCACCTATGAGCATATGCACACCACTTAGCTCACGTGTGACCATATAGGCGACCACAATTCCGAGCAGTACAGTATGGCTGATGGCATCCGCCATCATCGCCATTCTCCGTAATATCAAAAGGGTGCCAATGATTCCACAGGATAGGCCGACCAGGGATGACGTTAATAAAATCCAGCCTGCGTAGCTCATCTTTATTCCCCCTTCTCTGCGAGGCTCTGGCGATGCTGCACTCTACTGTATTCCCTGCTCTGTAACCGCTGCTGTATACGTTGTTGTATCCACAGCACCAATAATCCTTTACGAATACCGAAGGCCAAGGATATCACGAAAATGCACGAAGCAGATATGACGATGAAAGGCCCGGTAGGCCATCCATTCCCAAAGGTACTAATCAGGGTTCCCAGCATGCCTGAGCCTCCACCGAATAGTGCGGACAAGACAAGCATCCATTTGAAGGATTGGGTCCAGTACCGAGCACTCACCGCAGGAATGATCAGAAGTGCAGCCATGAGAATTACGCCCACAGCCTGAATGCCAACGACAATCACCAGCACCATAGCCCCCACATACAGAATATTCATCCAGCGGCTGGACAATCCTAAACCCTTCGCAAAGTCCGGATCGAACAGGAACAGCTTCCATTCCTTGAAGCCAATGAATACGATCAGCAGCACCAGCAGCGCAAGTCCTGACATGATCAGCACATCCTTGCGTACCATCGCAGCGGCCTGCCCGAAGATGAAGCTATCCAGACCGCTCTGACTAGCCCCGGCTGTCCGGCTGACGATCGTCATTAGCATGATGCCTAGTCCGAAGAACACGGATAGCACAATTCCCATAGCCGCATCCTCTTTGACACGGCTGGACGATCGAATCCAGTGCACCAGCAACGCTCCGAGTAAGGCACTGATGGTCGCTCCGAGCATCATAATGGGCAGGTTCTTCGTTCCAGCAAGGGCAAATGCGATGACCACACCTGGTAGAGCTGCATGGGACAGCGTATCACTCAGAAGGCTTTGTCGCTTCCAATAAGCAAAGCATCCGAGCAAACCCGCCGCAGTACCCAGAATTAATGTGCTTAGCAGCACCCACTGTGCGTTAGAAGATAGCTGTAGCATCATCCGGATCGCTCTCCCATCCAGCGGATGACTCCGCCATAGGTCTGGTAGATATTTTCCTGGGTAAAGGTGGTCTCCGTCGGACCATGAGCGATAACTGTCCGGTTCAGCAGCAATACATGATCGAAGTAATCCTCTACCGTCTGTAGATCATGATGGACGACCAGCACCGTCTTGCCTTGGCTCTTCAGCATGTTCAGTGTCGCCATAATGGCCCGTTCAGTCGCGGCATCCACACCGGCCAACGGCTCATCCAGAAAATACAGGTCTGCATCCTGCACCAAGGCTCTCGCCAAAAACACGCGCTGTTGCTGCCCTCCGGAGAGCTGGCTAATCTGACGGGAAGCATAATCCCCCATTCCCATTTGCTCAAGAGCTGTCATAGCTCGTTCTTTATGCGATTTCCGAGGCCACTTCAGCCAGCCGATCTTGCCGTACAGGCCCATCGTAACGACATCCAGCGCATGGGTTGGAAAATCCCAATCCACCGAACCCCGCTGAGGCACATAACCGATCCGAGCTTTGGACTGAGTATATGAAGCGTCAAAATACGATACGTTACCGGCCAAGCGGGGATGCAGCTCTAGCATGACCTTGAGCAGTGTTGATTTCCCGGCGCCATTGGGCCCGATAATACTGGTCAGCGTCCCTGGCTCTACCTGAAAGTTAACTTGGTCCAACACCTTGTTCCTGCGGTAGGCTGCGGATAGATTCTCCACCTGTAGTACGGACATGCTACTCACTTCCTTTACTTAATGCAGTATAGATCGTATCTACATTGTGACGGTACATTCCGATGTATGTGCCTTCCTCTGTGCCTGCATCGCCCATCGCATCAGAATAGAGGTTCCCACCTTCACGCACCTGAAGACCCTCCTTCTGAGCCCCTTCAATGACCGCATTGATGGATGAAGGATTGATGCTGCTCTCTACGAATACAGCCGGAACCTGATGCTCCATCAGAATTCGAATAGTGTTCTCAATATCGGATAATCCGATCTCGGCCTCCGTACTCAACCCCTGCAGACCGACGACCTGCATGTCATGCATCCGTCCGAAATAACCAAAGGCATCATGCGCCGTCACCAAGACACGCTTCTCTGCTGGAATCTGTCCCAGCTTCTCGGACGCTTCGACCTTCAAGGCATCCAGCTCTGCAAAATACTTGACCTTGTTCGCTTCAAAATAGTCCGCATCCTCTGGAGCATATTGCTTAAGCTCCTCAGTTCCTGCCTCAAGTGCTTGCTTCCACAAGTCAATATCGAACCAGACATGCGGATCTGTAGCTCCCGTCTCGTCCTTCAGACGCTGATCGTCCGGGATGCTATCACTTAAGGCTAATACGGGCTTGTTCTTGCCGATCTCCTCAAAGACCCGTACCATATTCGCCTCCAGATGAAGTCCACTGTACAGCACGATATCACTGCTCTCCAGCTTGGCTATATCCCCCTGGGTAGCATTGTACAAGTGTGGATCTACTCCTGGCCCCATGAGACTATCCACCACAACACGATCTCCACCAATGACGGACATAGGCTCGGCAATCTGGGCAATGGTTGTCACGACTTGAATCTTGTCTCCATCCACTGCGTTATCTTGGGTTTGGCCATTGGAGCAGGCTGAGATGGCCAATGACATGGCTAGTATAAGTCCTGTAATCATACGCCTTTTGTTCTTCCATCTGTTAATTCTCATCTCTCGCTTCCTCCACTCTCATCTTAGTATTTATGCTGCTAGCTTAATAATTACTATTTTTGTAAATAATTTTTCCTTAGGGAAAATATTTTTTATACGTTTAAATTACTTTCTATCAACCAAAATGTCAACGTTTTTCTTTCTTAAGACTAATTTTTTTTACCAGACGCAACTTTTTGATAGAAAAAAAGCCCATACCTATGCTTTTAGCCAGTGTATGAGCCTAAATATGATTTTGTTCATCTAATTTTCGAAATTCAGCGAATCAGATCCAACAGCAGCCATAACGCCATCGACCAGATGAATATTGCCGAGCCTTTGTTCATGACGACTAACAGCTTCCCTGATCCATCCAGCCGCTTCAGTAAGCGTCCCGCTATAGCCAGGATGAAGAACCATATCCAGGAAACCAGAATGCAAGCAGTAGTGAACAAGATAAGCTCCGTATGATCATAACGTAATGAGCTGGTACCAATGACACCTACTGTATCCAGAATCGCATGCGGGTTCAATAATGAGACGGATACAGCAAAGATTATCTGCTGTCTCATTGACAGTGGGACTACATGCTGCTCCTTCACCCGGCTCTTGGATCGCCACATGACATAGCCCATATACCCCAGGAATAAGACGCCGAGTGCCATGAGCACTGTACGTAACCAATCGATCGCATTCACGAATACGGATAAGCCCAAGACAGCCAGCAGGATCAGGATGGTGTCACAGATGGATGCGGTGATCGAAGCTGGCATAGCTTGTCCCAAGGTTCGCTGAGTGGCCCCCTGTGAGAATATGAACATATTTTGCACGCCCAAGGGCAGAATCAACCCAAGCGCAAGTATACTTCCATGTATCCATGCTTCCACGATATTCGCTCCCTTCTGTTCAACTCATTATAAATGTGTTATAAAAATTGAAAACAACCAATTGGATGACATACGAACCAACCAATTGACCAAAAAGGAGTATACCGCATGGATTGGAAACCACAGCGTGGCTCCCACCTCTCTTTGCATCAGCAGATTCTCAGCTGGATGAAGGAGCGCATAAGTCAAGGACAATGGCCGATTCATACCAAGCTCCCGCCACAGCGCAAGCTGGCCGAAGCCCTTGAAGTCAATCGCAGTACAATTATCCATGTGGTGGAGGAGCTCGTTGCGGATGGGATTCTGGAGACAAGATTAGGTGATGGCACCTATGTCATTAATAATAGCTGGACTATGCTTGCACGGGCCCGTCACCTGGACTGGCAGCAGTACATCACGTCCAGTATGCACGAGCCGAATATGCTGACAGTCCAGCTCATCAATGAATACGAGCAGCGTAATGATATCATTCGTCTGGGAACGGGAGAGCTCGCTCCTGACTTGCTGCCATTGGTAGCCTTGAAGGAGTCCATACCGCAGCTGACATTAACGGCCAAGGATATCGGATACTCTGAGCCAAAAGGCAGTCTGGCACTGAGAAGGGTACTGAGCACACATTTAGCGGGTAAAGATATTCATGCTTCGCCCGAGGGCATCCTGATCGTATCTGGTTCCCTGCAGGCGTTACAGCTCATCTCTTTGGGCATGCTGGAGCCCGGATCTCATGTGTTTCATGAGGTACCCAGTTATCTAAATTCCGTTCATCCCTTCCGCTCAGCAGGCATGAGGATGATTCCTCTTGCACAGGACAAGCCGCTGACAGAGGTCTTGCATGCTTATCCACGCCAAAAGCAGTCCCTCCTCTACACCATTCCCACGCTCCGTAATCCATCGGGCAGCATTATGAACAGGGAGGACAGACTGTCACTGTTGGAGGCTTGTACCGCTAAGCAAATTCCAGTCATTGAGGATGATGTGTATGGTGAGCTTGTATTCACATCTGCGCCGCCCCCTCTGAAAGCGCTGGATACCTCGGGGCAAGTGCTCTACCTTGGAAGTGTATCCAAGACCCTGAGTCCAGGACTAAGGATTGGATGGGTCGTTGGGCCAGAGCCTGTCATTGACCGGCTGGCTGATATCAAGATGCAGACGGATTATGGCTCCAGTGCTTTCTCGCAGCATATTGTACGATATTGGCTGGAATCAGGTATGTATGAAGCACATCTTTCAGACTTGAAGCAGCAGTTGCAGCAACGTTCTGCGCTTGTAGAAGATGCCCTCCAGCGTCATTTCAGCCACTTAGCTACATGGAGACCCTCCGAAGGTGGCTTCTATATCTGGCTCCGCCTGAACAAGCCTCTGGTGCAGAAGAATCTGTTCAGCAAGCTGATTAAGCAAGGTGTCCTGATTAATCCCGGTTATATCTACGATCCGAAGGATATGTATCATATTCGCCTCTCCTACGCCTATGCGAGTCCCGAGCAATTACTGCGTGGACTGAGCATTCTTCAGCAGGTGGTGGAAAGAGAAGCTGTGACACAGAATTAGAAACGTCAAGAAGACTCCAACTCCGCAATAATGGCAGGAGATTGGAGTCTTACGCTGGTGACCTCAACATTGATTCCGTCGTGGAATATCCTGTCTTGATCTACTTAATTCAAGCTTATTCATACTGATCATCTACTAATATCTTGTATCCATTGGAGCGAACTCTGTCGTGATATTCCGTGTCATTCAATGTGTAGCTATACAGTGCGAGCACGTAGCCTTGCATGTATGAGCCTTCCTTCATCTCGTCTACCCTTGCCTCATAGCGAATACAGACCTGCTGGCCAGGCAATACATTTCCAAGTGGAAGGAGCCCTGAAGGTACAACTTGTGCGTTACTTCGACCTTCGACTACAACACTGCTCATGATGGGGTGAGTCTGAGAAGGAAATAATTCAGCCAAACGAACATCAGCCTGAAGGTTACCTCTATTGCTCAGCACGATCTGAAAAATCACCCGTTCGCCTACCTCAACTGTAGCTGGAGTAGCCTTTATCTCAAGACAAATGATTGGAGCATACAGCGAAGTACATACTGTATTGGATAAAGTTGTCTCGCGTACGCTTCTCCCGTCAGGCATACGGTAGATATAATACAGACTCGCCTGATTCAGCCACTCGTTCCTCCGTTCCAATGGCTCTGCCCCGTGGTCCTCTGAACTCTCCAGAGCCGAAGCCGGGACTGTGACAGCAAAGGACACAACCTTTTCCGTATGCGCCCGTATCGTACCCAGATTAATCCCTTCGGACAGCTGAACACCTTTCATGACCTGGCCATCTATCGTAATACTATCCCAAAGAAACAGAGCCCCCCTCGGCAGGCAATCACGTAGCACACCATCTATAGCCAAGTCACTGGTATTATATGCCGTGATTTCATAACGCAGCATATCCCCTCTGGTCGCCTCCGTCATATTAACCTGCTTGCGCAGTGTCACCTCCAGGCGAACGACAGCAATGGTCACCGTGTTCGTCATCTCCTCATAGGGTACTTCCTTAACTTCGCTTCGGACCAATGCCTGTACCGCGAGCTGATGTGATTCAGGAACCGCAACCATTTCCATACGAAATATGACCCTGACGAAGCTTCCCGGCAATATCTCTCCCACGGTGATCCCCTGACACGGATCTGATGATGGAATGTATACATCGTCGATCGTCACGCTGCCGGGCACTAGTTCTCCTTCTGGCGGAATGAGAGGCCACAGTATGGTGTGCTCCATTCGGCAATTCCCCAAATTAGCGATGGCTACAGTAAAAGTAACAATATCCCCAATAAAGGAATGCACGGTATTTGCCGACAGATGAGCGGAAAAGCGAACACCTTCGACCTTCACTCTTTCTTCATTAGAATAGATCGTATCCGTGATTAGCCGCCCATCCTGCGTCTGAAATTCATAGCATGCATGGGCCTGATTGATGATCTCCATGTCTGGGGGTATCATGACGACCATGGCCTGAAAGGTAACATGAGTACAGGAACCCGCCTCTACCCTCCCTAAAGGAATACCACTGCCGGGTTTGATCCCCGGCAGCGGTACGCCATTCATAAGCAGGCTGTTCACCACAAATGCTGTTCCTTTTGGAGCTTCATCATACAATGTCACCTTTGCCGACCGATTGCCTGTGTTGCTCAGCTCCAACCGGTAGGTGATCACTTCATCCAACGCTGCACATCGCGGCTCTGCATGCTTCACGAGTGACAGCTTGGGTCCAATCAACGGCGTAATGACGGTATTCGAATAAGTCGTCTGCTCTGCATGACCGGAGTGGAAGGAGACAAAGGATTGATTCAGCAGCCTCGTATGCGATGGTGAGTGGTGATTCAGCTTTCCTTGCGACTCGGTATTCATATTTCAACAACCCTTACCTGGAAGGTCACAGTTACGGAATCGCCGGAAGCAATCGTGCCAATCGGTACACCTACATTTGGATTCGCTGTCGGTCTTGCCGTTCCATCTACAGTCACACTACCTGTTACGAAGGTGGTACCGACTGGTACAGGGTCAACCATGACAACATTGTTCACCGGCGACAGACCATTATTAGTAATGACTACTGTGTACGTAACCACATCTCCTACTACAGCGTCTACCGCATTGGTACTCTTCACAACGGATACATCCGGCGAGGATACTGGAATGACAAGCTGGTTAGACAAGACGCTACCCGTACGTGTCACTCCATCTGGCAAGGTGAAGGAATAATTGCCCGTCGCCTGATTAACGAGCTGCTGAGGTGAAGGCAGAGCATCTACAGTCACCTGCAATGACACCCGAATATTGACTGTCTCGCCAGGCGGAACGTTACCTACTGGAATACCTGTAGTCGGATCGGCACCGGGCACGGGTACCCCATCAATCAAGACACTATTCGGCACAAATACCGCTCCAACAGGGATGTTATCTACTACAGTAACCTGTGCGCTCCAGTTGCCCGTATTGGTGACATTCAGGAAATACACAACGGTATCGCCAACGGTGGCATTGCTGGTATTAGCGCTCTTGTTCACCCCGATAATAGGCTGGTAAATCGGAGTTACCAACGTATTCGAGAAGGATGCTCCAGAGAAGGCTCCAGACGTGAAGCTGACGAGTGAGCGGTTGCTAAGCTGTGCTGGACTTGGCAGCGTAGTTACCCTGACACTGAACGTGACGATGACAGAATCTCCAGGTGCAATGGAGCCCAATTGAATTCCATTAGCAGGATTGGCTGAAGGCAACGAAGTACCATTGACTGTGACACTGCCTGCATTGAAGGTCGAGCCTGTCGGAATCGGATCTGAAAATACGACATTGTTAACCGTCTCCAGACCGCTATTCGTCACGGCGATGCTATACGTAATCGACTCGCCAACTGCAGCAGCGACAGTCGTGGAGGATTTGACTACGCCGACATTCGGAGAGGACACCGGAATCGTCACCGTATTCGTGGTTAAGGAGCCCGTCAAGGTGCGTCCATCTGGCAATGTGAAGGAATAGGTAGCCGACGCCGTGTTGACCAACTGTTGCGTGGCTGGCAGCGTGTTAATCACGACTGAGAACGTTACAGTGGCGATGTCTTCCACATAACCTACGGGAATGCCTGTCGAAGGATCAGCACCTGGCACCGATGCTCCATTTACAAGCACACTGTTAGGCACAAATGAAGTTCCTGCTGGAATTGTGTCACTCAGAACGACATCTGCTCCATCGCTTCCCGTGTTGGTCAGAACGACTGTGTAAGACACGGTGTCGCCGACTGTTGCATTGGACGTACTAGCGCTCTTGACGCCAGCCAGAATCGGCTGATAGACCGGAATAGGCAGAATGTTAGACAGCGACACACCCGAGAAGCTTCCTGATGTGAAGGTGACGGAGGACTGATTGTTCAGCACGCTTGGCGACGGAAGCGAGATAACAGTCACATTGAAGGCTACGGTGACCGTGGCGCCTGCTGGAATCGTGCCGATGGTTACTCCGCTGATCGGGCTGGCTGTTGTCCTTGGAGCCCCGTCTACAGTGACCGAGCCTGCGATGAATGACGTTCCCGTTGGAATCGGGTCCGTGAATACCGCATTACTTACAGGATCAATACCGGTATTCGTAATGGCTGTTGTATACGTAATGGTATCGCCAACAGCAACTGCTGTAGAAGTACTGCTCTTGACGGTGGACAGATTCGGTGCAGAGACAGGAATAATTACTGTATTGGATGTCGCTGAGCCATTCAAGGTCCGCCCGTCAGGAAGTGTGAAAGTAAAGGCTGCTGTACCCTGATTGCTAAGCTGCTGCGGGCTAGGAAGGGTCTGAATGTTCACAGAGAACATTACTGTCGTGGTTGCACCCGGTGCTACAGTCCCTGCGTTAATGCCAGCAGATGGGTCCGCGCCTGGTACCGGGAAGTTGTTGACCATTACGCTATTCGGAACAAGAGTAGTCCCTGCTGGGATATTATCCGTAAGCGTAACCGCTGCTGGATAATTCCCGGTGTTGCTGATTGCGAGTGAGTAAGTAATGGTCTCCCCTACGGTAGCAAGGTTATCATTTGCTGTTTTGGACACATCGATAATCGGCTGTGATACTGGCGTTGATACCGTATTGGACAGCGATGTACCGGAAAAAGCACCTGATGTGAAGCTGACGCTTGCCTGATTATTCAACACAGCTGGAGACGGTATAGCGTTCACACGGATGCTGAACTGTACAGTGGCTGTTGCAGACGGAGCAATCGTTCCTAATGATATTCCTGACGCTGGCACCGCAGCAGGAGCAGGAACACCATTGATCACAACGCTGCCAGCTACGAATGAGGCCCCAGGTGGAACAGGATCAGAGAAGATGACATTGTTGACCGCTTCAATACCACTGTTCTGAATCGTTGTTGTATAGGTTACGGTATCCCCTACTGCGACAACTGTGGAAGACGTCGACTTGGTTACGGCAACATTCGGTGCTGAGACTGGGAAGGTTACGGTGTTGGATACAGCCGTACCTGAAAGTGTTCTGCCATCTGGTGTCGTGAAGGTATAAGTTGCATTAGCTTGGTTGCTGAGTTGCTGTGGTGTCGGCAACGACTCGATCACAACCTCGAAGGTGACACGCACGGTCGCACCCGGGGCAACCGAGCCCACTGCAATGCCACTGGTAGGTGAGGCCCCTGGCTGAGGAGCGCCACCTACATTAACACTATTCGGGGTGAAAGTTGTACTCGCCGGTATCGTATCAAACAGCGTGACAGTCCCAGCAAGATTTCCGGAGTTGCTCACATCAATTGTATAGACTACCGAATCACCTACGGTAGCATTCGTTTCGCTTGCGCTTTTCGTCAGACTAATCTGCGGCTGCGTGACTGGAGTGGTCGTGATGTTTGAGGAAGAGGATGCGGAAAATGTGCCTGACGTAAAGCTGACCGTAGATTGGTTATTGATTTGCGTTGGAATCGCCATCGTTACGTTCACCTCGAAAGACACGGTAGCCGCGACGCCGGGAGCGAGGGTACCGATTGGAATGCCGGAGGACGGGTTGGCGTTCGGCTGCGGTGAGCCGTTCACTGTTACGCTTCCGGGGATAAATGCAGTGTTAGGCGACAGAATGTCGCTTAGTATAATATTGTTGATACTGCTGATTCCGTTATTCGTCACCACGTTGGTATAAGTCACGATATCCCCTGTGGCTACAGACGTCTGAGGACTAGCGCTCTTCACAACACTGACGTTAGGAGCGGATATTGTCATCGTAACCGTATTGGACACGGACGAGCCTGTAATCTGACGTCCATCAGGCAAATTGAAGCTATATGAAGCAGCAGCCTGGTTGACCAGCCGCTGCGTGGTTGGGAGCGAGACGATCGTCGCCACAAAGCTGATAATCACGGATGTTCCTGGCGAGATCGAAGCGATCGGAATTCCTGTCACTGGACTCACCCCAGGTGCAGGTACACCCCCGACGATGACGCTGTTCGTATTAAATACTGCACCTGGTGGAATCGGATCGGTCAAGTTGATGGATGCCGCGATATTCCCTGAATTGGCTACTACAATGGAATAGGTAAACGTATCTCCTACGGTTGCAGTCAATGTACTAGAACTCTTAGTAACACCAATAATAGGGGCATAGACAGGGGTCACAACCGTATTAGAGACCGAGCTTCCATTGAAGGCCCCGGATTGAAATGCTGCCGCGGCCCGATTCGAAATCTGGGCAGGATTCGGTAAAGAGGTGACTCTGATCTGAAAGCGAACGGTGGCCGATGTCTGTACCCCTAGTGTTCCGACAGTAATACCTGCATCTGGGTTGGCTCCAGCCACACTAATCCCATTAACGGTAACGCTACCTGGGACGAATGCTGTGCCCACAGGGATCGGGTCCGTTATCAGGACATTCGTCACGGGATCAAAGCCATTATTGCTGACCAGGACCGTGTACGTGAGAATATCGTTTAAAGTAGCTGCTGTACGATCAACACTCTTCGTGAGCGCAACAGCCGGAGCTGAGGCAGTGACCGTGATGGAATTGGACGTGCTGGCCCCAGAGACGGTACGCCCGCTTGGGAGCTGGAATGTATACGTTGATGCACCCTGATTGACAAGAAATGGCGGTGAGGGTACCGTCGTAAGCGTTGTCTGAAAAGTGACCGTGACTGAAGCATTAGGTGCTATTGTTCCAAGAGGAATCCCTGCTATCGGCGATGCACCCGGCTGGGCGATCCCTCCAACGGTTACGCTGCCTGGGACGAATGATGTACCCGCTGGAATGTTGTCCGTCAGGGTGACCTGAGCAGCAATATTACCGGTATTCCTTACCACTAGGGAGTAACTAATAGTCGTTCCAACAGTAGCATTCGTACGGTCTGATGACTTTACAATACCTATGATTGGCTGGTACACAGGCGTGGTCGTTGTATTGGTTAATGTAATTCCGGTGAATGTTCCTGAGCTGTACGAGATCGATGCTTGATTCAGCAATTGGGCTGGCGATGGTAGTGAAGTGACAGTGACCTGAAAGCTGACCGTAGCCGAAGTTCCCGGGGCCAAGGTACCGATGGTGACTCCACTTGCAGGGCTAGTTCCTGACCTCGCTACACCATCAACGCTTACACTGCCTGGGATGAGCGTAGTCCCTGACGGAATTGGATCTGTCAGCACCACATTCGTTACGGCTGCTACTCCATTATTGGTAACTACTGAAGTGAATGTTACGGTGTCTCCAACTGCTGCATCTGGAACACTGATGCTTTTGACGGCCGCTACATTCGGGAGCTGTACGGGCAACGTTAACGTATTGGATGTGGCAGAGCCTGATACTGTACGGCCATCCGGTGGCTGGAACGTATATGTAGCTACTGCCTGATCCACTAGCTGTGGTGGCGAAGGCAAGGAGTTGACCAGCACCTGAAACGTTACAACGGTAGTCTGACCAGCACCGATGGTGCCGACAGAGAAGCCGTTCAGTGGGTTCGCTCCGGCAGCAGGAGTACCATTAATGGCGACACTCCCCGGTACGAACGTGCTACCTGCAGGAATGTTATCGCTAATCGTTGTAGCTGCCCCGATATTCCCGCTATTTGTAATCTCCAGCCTATAGGTGACCGTATTCCCAACCGTTGCATTCGCAACATTTGCCGTTTTGGCGATGCTGAGTATTGGTGCATATACAGGTGTGGTTACCGAATTCGATGGAATGACCCCGGAGATGATAGGCCCACCGGCTACGCTTTGGAACGTAAAGGCGGCATTCGCCGCATTAACCAACTGCTGTGGCTGCGGGATTGACGTTACATTAACCCGATATGTAACCGTTATGGAAGACGCAAGGCCAAGTGAGCCCAGAGATACACCAGTCGTTATGTCAGCCGTTGGCCTAGGTATTCCTGCAACAGTAACACTACCTGGCACAAGGGTTGCTCCGGTTGGCAATACATCCGACAGCACGATACTTGCTGCACCGGCAGTGCCTGTATTGCTAACAGTCACGGTGTAAGTGATCGGGTCTCCGTTCACCACTCCGGATACGTTAGCGCTCTTGGTCACATTGATCTGAGGCGCATTAATGTTGACTTGAATAGCGTTGGCGTTGACGACATACGCATCCCCGGACGTAGTAAGACTTAGTACAGCAGAGGATTGATTGTTCACCAGGCGAGCAGATACATCCACGTTCGTGATGTCCCATCCCTGCCGCCCACCAGAAATGTTGCTGCCTGGAGCTCCATTCGTCTGATTGCGGGTACCGAAGGTGCCTGTCGTATTTAGTTGACCCGCATCGTTGTTGATCTGTGAAGCAAAAAAGTTACTCGCAAAATTGTTCGGACCTGATAGGGCTGCAAGAGTTGAAGATGTAGGACCGAACAAAGCCTGATCTCCCGTCCGGTTCGCATCTCCCTCCTGCGCGCTGAACAAGGCTCTTCCCCCAAGCGCTCCCGTCACTGGCGTAGCAAAGCCTGTAATCGTTGTGTTAACTGGCCCCGAGGTCGATTGCACCAGAACAGCACCTGCGCGAATGGACATGTTGCGAAAAGGCAAAGATCCGTTCTGATAAATAACCCCAAGCGTCCAGCCCGCATGATTGGCGGTTGAATCATTGTTCACGACAATAGTGCCGACAACACCGCCCGTCGTATAGGTACCGCTCATTCCCTGCTGTACAAGCGAAGTGACATTCGCCGAACGAACATAAGCAAATGCACCATTGCCCAGATCCACCTGATTGGCAGTAGCTGAGTCTGGAGTGATGCTGGATGTTCCAGCAGGGGTTATAAAGGAGACAGGATTGTTAATAGCAGCGCTAAGATTGACGTTGCCATTTATGTACGAGCCTCCCCAGATCAATTCGGCATATAACACTGTACTGCCCGAAGGCAGGACTAGCTGGGCCGATGAGCTGTTGCTCTGATACAGACTCGTCGTACCTGCCGGATAAGTGCCAAAGACGGAGGCCGTATTCGTCGTAGTAAACGCACCAATGCTGTCCTGTGTTCCTGGTACACCTGTGGTATCGGATCTGCTTAATCCCAACGTATTACCGGTGAACGTGATGGCACCTGTTGCATTAAAGGTAGCTCGAACGATGAGAGGAATAATTCTCCCCCCTTTAGCTGAATGTATTGTCCCTTGTTGCGGAACTCGATCCTCAACCCTATACCTATGCTGCGATTACCGATCCATGTCTGTCCACAGAGAATTATCCGAGTGGTTCTTCAATTCCCAATGGTGACGGGGAACGAAGCACAGATGGAAGCGGATAGGTCTGCCTGCTCATCCATTCCAACTCCCGCTCTGAGACCGGCTGCTTCACGGCAACCACATAATACAGGATCTCATCCACTACATTCGGCTGGATGCGCTGAAGCATCTCAAGCTCCTCCAGTTCATATAAGGGAGGGACAAAGGGAGGCTGGTATTGTAGCTCCATTCGTAATAGGCGAAAATCAAATGCGGGGGCTGTGCTATTATCATACCTTGCATAAGAAGTAGGCTTAGGGCAACGTGGTCCTAGTGTAGGCTCATAAAAGTGGGGGGTCCAGTATAGGGGGCTGGATTCATCAAATTTTTGTTTGAGATGAGGATTAACAATATGATTGTAATGATGGGCATAAGGAGCAAGAATACACATCACAGCCTTATGCATACACATCCGGTAGAGATCAGCCAGCACCTGCATGATATCCTCTACATAGGGTAGCGAGCGGCTAGCCATCACAAATTCCACCGAATCATCCGGCAATGGAATCGGCTCATTGATATCACATACCAAGTCCACCCCCGGAAGCTCCAGCCGATCAATTCCAAAGTATCCGGGATGCTTATTCGTACCACAGCCAAGATCAATTCTCACACCGCTTTCCTCCCACGATCCGTCTTTAGACACTTTAGTATATTAGCCCTGTGGGAGGTGGGCACGGTGTATACCCAGCTAGAGTTCACTAATTGACAGCTGATGCTCAGCATCCAACAGCTCGAACTGATTTTTGGAAAAGCGAATTAGCCCCTCCTGCGCCATCCGCTGCAGCTCACGGGACAAGGCACTGCGGTCTACTGTAAGATAATCGGCAAGATCACTGCGAGAAAATGGTATGGTAAAGCTCGTGGCATTATTCTTCTTGGCCTCAAGCGTTAGATAATGCATAATTCTGTCCCTTAGAGACTTATGTGACACAAGATCCAGCTTCTGATAGATCAAGCGGTTATTCTCCAGCAA
Organism: Paenibacillus massiliensis 2301065 = DSM 16942; assembly: GCF_000377505.1. Lineage (GTDB taxonomy): Bacteria > Bacillota > Bacilli > Paenibacillales > Paenibacillaceae > Paenibacillus > Paenibacillus massiliensis. The sequence continues at coordinate 347,978 of NZ_KB898190.1, forward strand.
TAGCGTGAGCAAATTCTCGATAATTCTTCCGCGCAGATGGCAAGTCTGCTCGTAGGGACGTACGATTTTATTCATTTTAATGAACAGAATCTTGCATTCCGAGCCTGCAATAGCCTCATAGCCACTGTGCTCTCGCGTTAGACGCATAGCAGTCTCCCCCACGATATCCCCGTCCACCAGCTCAGAGAAGATAAAACGCATCCCTGACACATTCTCCTTGCATAAGAGCACCTGACCATGGAGTATGATGCCGACAGCATCCAGTACATCCTCTTTGCGGAAGATGATCTCTTTCTTATTAAAGTCCCTGATGCTTCCCTCCAGACAGCTCAAAGCCTGATGAACCTCTTGATCAGTAAAGCCCTTAAATAAAATCGTGCTGCTTATGATATTGAAATATTTTTGCATGTTGTCAGCCTCCTGTTGCCATGGCAACCGAGTTATGTGGATTACTCTGCTACACTTAAACAAATGAGAATAATTCTCATCACACTCTTATTATATCAGATATAGGGGAGCATTCAATACAGCAGGAGGATCGAATGAACAAGCTTACCGATAGCAGTGTATTTTATTTGAAGGATCTCATCGACGTCAAGCCAGGACGTATTGCCAGCCGGAATCTGTCACTTCCAGTCCATCCGGATGGGGCTGCTACAGAGCAGGAATGGGTGCTATATGCCATGGATCAGCAAGAGACAATTAGTGCCGAGACATCACCGCTCCATAAATTAATACAGGTGTTAGACGGAGAACTGTCTATGATGGTCGCTGGACAAGCGCGTAGCCTCATGCCAGGGATGTCCATCATCGTTCCTGCCCATACATGGCATGAATTCGAGGCCAGCAAGTCATGTATATTTTTACAAATTAGCCTATAACTCAGGAGGGATACACCATGAAGCAAGGTGAATACATTAAAAAACTGCCAGTATCGGCAGTCATTGATCTGAAGGACATCATTACCATAGAGGAGCAACAGGTATCCAGTCTCACCTTGGTACAACGCCCCAGCCTGGCGATGACTCTGCTCTCTCTGGATCAGGGTACCTCTATTGGTGGACATTCTTCCCCAGGTGATGCGATGGTTCATGTACTGTCTGGACAGACAGAGATCACAATCGGAGAGGACAAATATATTGTGAACGCTGGTGAGAGCATTGTAATGCCTGCTAATGTTCCTCATGCGCTCCATGCACTGGAGGCCTTCCAGATGCTGTTGGTCGTAGTCAAACCTAATTCATAAGGAGTGAAGAGCATGAAAAGGGAAGTCGGGCATAACTTTCTCGCCAAGCTTGGAAAGAAGAGATTGCGCCCTGGTGGAGTCGTAGCTACGAACTGGCTTATTCAGCAAGCACAGCTGGGTAAGGACAGCCGGGTGCTGGAGGTAGCCTGCAATATGTGTACAACATCCATTCAGTTGGCTCAACGCTACCAGTGCCGAATTACAGGCATTGATATGGACCCCAAAGCGCTAGAGAAGGCCAAGCGCAATATTCAGGAAGCAGGTCTGGAGAATTACATTCAAGTACAGCAGGCTAATGCGATGAAGCTTCCCTTTGCTGATGAAAGCTTTGATGTCATTGTCAATGAAGCTATGCTGACGATGCTGAATCAGGCGGCTAAGGAGAAGGCTGTCACTGAATACTACAGAGTCCTGAAGCCGGGCGGGATTCTGCTGACGCATGATATTACTTTTACCAAGGAACACATGACAGAACTACTGACTGAACTGCGCGGTACTATAAATGTTCAGGTTGAGCCGCTACCCATGTCGAGATGGGAGCAGTTATTTTATGGAGCTGGTTTCTCCAAGGTGTCCCACGCTTCAGGTGATATGTCGCTTATGAGGCTACCTGGACTGATTCGGGACGAAGGCTTCTGGGGTGCCATGCGCATTATCAAGAATGGCTTGAAGAAAGAAAATCGGACTCAATTCAAGAAAATGTATTCCTTCTTCAATACGTCGGGAAAGGATCTTCAGTACATTGCTGTATGCAGCCGCAAGCCTTAACTGCTCCCCCATTACTTATCATGTACTCGTGGTAGGTAATTATTTTGCCCACTAATGAGAATGGTTATCAACAATAGCTAGCCGAGATATCTACTCATTTAAAAATGAACACATCCAAAAAATAATACAACCAAAATAGGTAGAAGAAAACTAGCTAAAAAAAGATAGAACAATAGCTGTAACTAAATAAGTTTACACCATGAAAGGATTTCTGCTATGAAATTAAAATACACACCTATTTTATTCATGTGCTGCTTGCTCACTCTATTATTCCTGTTAGGGGGATGCGGCTCACAGCCTGCTGCGAATCAACAGCATCCAGCTAATTCCGAGAATTCAACATCATCAACTACAGTAGCCTCTGGCGAGTCTACTTCTACATCTACTCCAAGCGCCGAGCATGCGAGTACATCCACAAGTAATAGCACGACTATGAGCGGAACTATGAAAGGAACTACGGGTGAACCGATGACTCTTACAGTGGGTGGGCCACAATCACCTCCATCATTACCCATCTTAAGAATGATAGATTCCCATGCTATGGGCGAGAACGTGCAGATTGAATTCAAGACATGGGAGAGCATGGACACTCTGGGCGCATTGGCAAAGGACAAGAACGTCAGCTTTATAGCCTTGCCGCTCAATAACGCAGTCATTATGTACAACAAGGGAATGGACCTGTCCCTCATGAATATCAATACCTGGTCAGTCATGGGAATGGTGACAACAGACCCCTCTGTTAAGGGGTGGAAGGATCTTCAGGGTACCGTGCTATATGTTCCCATGAAATCTTCCCCTGTGGACTACATCACGCAGACCTTTTTGAAGCACAATGGACTAATTCCAGGGAAGGACGTTACGCTGCAATACAGTCAGATCGCAGAAGGGGCACAGTTGCTGTTATCCGGTAAAGCTTCCACCATAGTTAGCATTCAGCCACAAATAACGGCGATTCAGATGAAAAATGAACAGGTACGCTCTATCGTAGATTACAAGAAGGAGTGGCAGGACGTCACGCAACTAACTACGGATTTACCGAACGCTGGTCTGGCCACTAAGCAGTCTGTGATCGCCAGTGATCCAGAGCTCGTTGCACGCTTCCAAGAGGAATATAAGCAGGCGCTGCAATGGACTTTGGACAACCCCCGAGAGGCGGCGTTGCTTGCTAATAAATATTTCAAGCTGGATAGCGCGGTCGTAGAGAAGGCGATTCCGCATATGGCACTGGAGTTCGCCCCTGCCTGGGAGAGCAAGGAGGTTCTGACCAAGTACTACGAGACGCTGTTCGAATACAGCAAGGATAGCATTGGAGGCAAGCTCCCGGATGAGACATTCTATTATCAGCCTTAGCAAAAAAGGGCTATCTCTGCTGCTCCTACTCTTGCTATGGCAGCTGCTTGCCCTTCAGATGGAGCCTTTCATTCTTCCGGGACCACTGGATACTATTCGAGCTGCTATCGCCTACCTTGGAGATATCACCTTTTATCATGCTGTCTATCGTACCTTGATTAAGCTGCTGATCGGTATGGTCTGTGTACTACTAATTGGCGGTAGTCTGGGACTAATCATTGGCCTACAGCCCCGTTGGAAGCCTTATGTGGAGCCACTCATTGATGTTATGCAATCGGTGCCTCCCATTGCCTGGCTCGGGATCGCCATTATCTGGTTCGGTCTTACGGACGTACCTTCTATTTTCATAATCGTGCTCTCTACTACACCTGTGTTATTCACCAATCTATATGAAGGCTTTGTAGATATTGATCACCAGTTGATCCGAATGGCCAAAGTGTTCAATGTTCCTCGGCGAAAAGTAGTATCTAGCATCATTCTGCCTTCCTTGCGCAACTACTTCAAATCAGGAATGATTACTTCTGCTGGCCTCGGCTGGAAATTGGCTGTTATGGCTGAGCTCTTAACCTCGGTGAACGGTATCGGAGGACTACTCTCTGATGCGAGAACGAATCTGGATACACAGAAGGTGCTTGCGCTAGCTTTGTTCATGGCTGTGCTCTGGAATATCATCAAATGGCTTATTTCTATTCTATTCCGCAGCAGAGTCAAAACCATTCAATAGTTCAATCCATTCAATAAATACGGTGAAGGATGCGGTGAAGGATGCTCAAGCTACACGGAGTCACAAAACGCTATGAAGGTACGACCATTCTGGACAACATAGACCTTACTATTGAGCAGCAAAAGATTATTTGTGTGCTTGGCCCTTCCGGGGCTGGTAAATCAACATTACTGAATATTCTCTCTCAGGCAGAGCCCATAGATGCAGGTGCAATTACGCTTCAGGCTGAGCTGAGAATCTCCTATGTCTTTCAGGAGGATCGCCTGCTTCCCTGGTCCACCGTAATGGAAAACATTGCTTTCGTCAAAGGTGATGCCGTGCAGGAGGATATTCAAGCCTTGCTAAATGAGGTGGGTTTGGCTAACTACCATGACCACTACCCTGATCAGCTATCTGGTGGGATGCGCCAACGATGCTCTATTGCTCGCGCTTTCTACTATGGAGGGAACTTATTGCTCATGGACGAACCATTTCATTCCTTGGATTATCATCTTCGGTTTGAGCTGGTACAACAATTGATTTCTTTATGGGAGCGCAGTCGATGCTCCATTGTGCTGGTCACTCATGATATTGATGAGGCCTTGCTGCTAGGGAATGAGATCATTATTCTGTCTAAAAACCCGGGGATGATTGCACATCGTTATACAATCCCCACGCCTCAAAGAAACCGTTCGCTAAAGGAGCCTGAGCTGCTACAGCTACGAGCCGACATATTGGAGTGTTTGCTGAGCGTATAACTGCCTGCTGATATATCAAGAATGGCAAGCAGTAGCTGGCTGCTTTATTCTTCATGGCATAAACCATGCTATCAGGAGGCTCAGAACTCCGACAAATGACCTAAAGAAACTTCAGCCAATCAAATGAAGTACACAAAATAAGAACAGCTCATTAGATATTATTTCTAATGAGCTGTTCTCTGTTAAAGTATACCGGCGAGAGGACTCGAACCTCCACGGTTTCCCACTCGATTTTGAGTCGCACACTCTATTGCGACATGAGCAGAAATTAAGTCCAAGAAGAGGAATATAAAACCCGCGAAAATCCTTGTAGAATCAAGGTTTTTCGCGGGTTTTTTTGTTGAATTCAGAGCCAGTCTGACTTCCCGAGAATCAGCGAAAAAGAAGCCGTTTTTAGACGTTGGAAAGAACTCGGAAAGAACTAAAACAGAATCAGCCCGCTCCCTACCATTGACAAAATTAACGGAGCGATTGCTCCAGGGAGGGTATAATTTCATGTCCAAAACAACCGTCATCACCATTGCTAATCAGAAAGGCGGCACAGGCAAAACGACCACCGCCTACAATCTTGCTTACGCCTTATCTAATGAAGGAAAAAAAGTGCTGCTCGTCGATTTTGACCCACAAGGCAATCTGTCCATGTGCTTTGGCATTGAGCAGCCGGATCAGCTTCCATTCTCAATGTTCAATGTCATGAACGCTATTATGAGCGATGAACCACTTCCTCCTACCGAGGAGTATATCCACTCCCACGGCAATATCGACCTCATTCCGAGCAACATTGAGTTGTCCGTTGCCGAGATTAACTTGCGGGATGAGATGGGCGGGGAAAAAACGCTAGCTTCCCTACTGGAACCGATGAAGCCGAACTACGACTACATCATCATTGACACCAATCCTTCACTTGGATTGCTGACGATCAATGCTCTTGCAGCCAGCGATAGCGTGCTGATCCCCGTGAATCCGCAGCTATGGTCTGCTACGGGATTAACCCAGTTGCTCAGAATTATTGTAAAAGTCAAAAAACGCATTAACCCGCGCATTAGTATTGAAGGTATTCTCATGACCATGTGCAACACCCGCACCAACTTGTACAAGGAGGCTTTCCGTCTGGTCAAAGTCTATTACCGCGAAACCTTCCGCATCTTCGATGTGCAAATTCCTTTGTCCGTTAAAGTAGGCGAAGCTAACTTTTATAGTCAGAGCATTATTCAGTTTGAACCCAAATCCAAGGTAGCCGCGGCGTATCAAGAACTGGCGAAGGAGCTGATGGAGAGTGGCAGCTAAACGACCTGTTCCCAAACTTTCCAGCATTGATGAGTTGTTGTTGCTATCGGAAAAAGACCAGCCTTTGCTTGAACAATCCGCTGGAATTCAAACTATTCCCATAAATAAAATCAGAATGTACAAAGATCATCCTTTTCGCTTATATGAAGGTGAGCGATTGGCGGATATGGTAAGCAGCATTGAAAACAACGGTATTCTTGTCCCGGTCATTGTGCGAAAGATTGAAGTCGATGAGAACGGTTGTGACCACGAAATGCTGGCTGGACATAACCGAATGAACGCGGCGCAATTACTAGGGCTTGAAAAACTACCTGCTGTTGTAAAGGAAATGCTTACTGATGAAGAAGCCCTTATGTATGTGGTCGAAACCAATGTGTTGCAACGCTCTTTTACCGACATGCTCCCTTCTGAAAAGGCCAAGGTACTGACTCTTCGTCACTCTGAAATGTTCTCCCAGGGCAAACGAAACGATATTATTGAGGAGCTTAAAAGCCTGGAAAACCCGCAGTACATCAGGAGAAATACAACTTCTGCCCCAGTGGGGCAGAAGTCTACCAGTCGGGATAAAGTTGCTCAAGAATACGGTTTATCTAAAAATTCCGTCTCCCGATTGCTCCGTATCGACAAGCTGATCCCTGGACTAAAGCAGCGTACCGATGTCGAGGAATTGCCTTTGCGTAGTGCTGTGCAACTCTCTTATTTATCGGACGATGAGCAAATCATGGTGGAGCAGGCTATAGCAGAGAATGGTTATAAAGTGGATATGAAAAAATCAGAATTTCTACAAGGCTACTCGGGCAAACTCACCGCCGAACAAACCATTAAAATTCTATCTGGTGAAGCTATACGTAGACCACGTAGTAAAACACCCGCACCCTTTAAGCTGAAACATAAAATATTCACCAAATACTTTTCTGCTAACACAAAACCTTCTGAGATTGAAGCAACTATCGACGAAGCATTGAAAATGTATTTTTCTCAGCATCTATGTTTATCGAATAATGAAACGGAGGAATGAATTATGCCTAGAATTTTTAAAGACATTTCACATGAGCAGTTTTATGAGGGTAACGTAATTCGTGCGAACCGCGAACATGACCCCTATCGAAGAGCACTGTTTTACCTGCTGGGCCTAACTGATGAAACCCGCCATCACATTCATGACGTGTATGATTTCCAAGAAGAAAGCATCCGCTTAGAAGGGATTCAATCAGGTTGGCAGACAGGCACTTCCTCTCGCCTCACCCGCCTAGCCTTTAATCTTTACTCCGGCTATACGGGTAAGGACGAGCTGAATGCCTATCTATACAGTCCTTACTATCTTTTTGATACTCAACTGATGCCTTTCTTTTTTGAAGCTGTTAGGCTGCGGTATCCGGAATATAATCAGAGTTTTGAGCCGAATATGCGACTTATTGAACCATCACTTCAAAACCAAGAGTATGAAGAGCTAGGGCATTAACAGTAAAACTCTTATAATAAATAAGTTCTTTCTCTAATTCTATTTATCTTAAATAATTCGTTATCTCTAGTGTAATCCGAGATCCAGCCCTTTCGCTTAAGTGCAGTTAGTAATTGTTCATTAGCCACGTTTATTTCAAATCTAGGTCTGGTGTGAGGCTCGAAAATCTTCTGGTACTCTACTGGACCAAGCTCTCTTAAATATCCCTTGCAAGTAAACAAGTCCATATTCTTTAATGACAGAGCTAATAATCCAATCTTCTCGTTAATATCTAGGTCTTCAGTAGAGATTAAAACCTTGAATAAAAATTGGCATATTTCAATTTCTTCTGAAATAATGTATTCTATTTTTTCCTTAGCTAATTCAACTATTATTTTTTGAACCTCTGCTCCCCACTTCCAATATGTTAAGAACAGCTGTGGAAGATCATTTTCATTAAGATTATGGTTTATGATATGAGCTTTAATAGGATCTGAGTAATTTTTATTCAAGATAGTTAATTTCTCTGGCGTAAATTGGAGAAGTTGAAGTTTTAACTTGTCTGCAATATTCCATGAAATCACTTCAATCATCTCTTCAATTAAAAATGTATCTTGCGTTATTAAATCTACGTAGCCCTCCAAATTTTTTCTAATGTAATAAAAAATTTGATCAGAATAATTCGCTCTTATAAAAGTTAAGGTTTCAATGTTTAGTGGCACAATTTCTTTATCAACGATAATACAAAACTTCTTATCAGAGATACCTTCAAAATTAAACACCTCATATGGAATGTGTAGGGTGGTTAGTATCTCAGTATACTTCTTATCCGTAAGTTTGTTACACACAATTATTTCATTAAAAAAGTTCTCTAAATCACTATCATACGTATTAAAATCCAGAACTTTATTATTGTCATTTATAAAATTTATTAATTCGTCAGTTAGCGATTCATTATGTTCAAAGTAATTTATAATATTTTGTTCTGTGTAGCTTACCAACCGTTTATTTATAAGCTCCGTCCAAAGCTCACTCCCATCCACTGAAGTTATATACACTATACAGGTCTGGAGATAATGGATGTATTTTTTCTTCTGCTCTATTGATAAGGTTTCGTTATTTAGTATTCCTAGTACAGCACCCTCATCATCATTAATTTTTTGTTTATTGTTTTCTACAATGATACGAATATAATCAGAAAAATTATCATGAATGTACTGAGATAACTCTGAGTCAGGTCGAGAAAGCACTAAAGTATAATTTCGATGGAGTATATCCTCTTCATCCTCTATAGAATAGAACGTTCCTAACATAAGAGCCAGGTTTTCAAAGTTAAGAGCGTATAATGACTCTTGATATACTTTCTCTAATAGAATAGGATTTGCCTTTTCAATTCTTAAAAATAAAACATCTAACTTCTTAAACAACTCAATTAATTTATCAGGCTTAGGATCATTTATGTCTAAGTAATCAGCACTTTCTGAAATATACTTGGTTAGAACATCGTTATCGTTCATAACTTCAATATCCTGCGCATTTGAATAGTACAATGTATAAATTGAATACAATCTGATTTGTTTAGCCGTCAGGTGCCTTTCTTGAAGAATTACCTGAAACATATCAGACCATTCCCTATTCATTGATTTAACAAAAGCTTCTACTTCTCTTTCTGTATCAAAATAAGCCCCAATAAATTCAAAGTTTTTCGTATCTTGAAGTTGATTTAAAAATCGATTAAGGTATTTTTGTTTATTGCTTGTCTTTAAAAGATATTCGAATAAATCGAAATTAAGTATTTCTTCCTGCTCTAAATCGAACTCCCTAATTCTGGATGTCACCAGTTCAGGATTCTTTAAAGAATAGGTATAGTCTTTAGCTCTTTTATCAGTAATACTTCGCAAAAAAGTTTTGTCTACTCTGCTAATGCTATTTGCATAAAAGTAAGTCATATAATCCTGATAAGATTCATCAATAAACCCATTACGAATCAAATATTTCAACAAAACAAAATATTCACTACTTTTGATTTCATTAAAATTAGTTTCAATACCAATTTCGTTTTTCACTGTAATTTTAAAAATTGAATCGATATTATTTCTGTTTATTAATTCTTTAAGCTGCTTAGCTTGAATAGTAAGTATTTCTTTTGTTGCTTGGTATTTAACTCAAGTGCGTGGAATAGCACCTAAAATAGTCTCATTACTTATGCATGAAAAGAAACTTTACCAGCAAGACAAAACGGGTAATTGCGTTTTTGTTGGGTATGACCAAGAAGGAGTTGCACGATATTGCTCTATGCGCGGCACCGCTCTAAACAAGCCTTTTAAGCAAGATCAGGAGTATTCTGACAAAAGTTATCCGTTTCATCTTGCCGGCTACCCTGACAGTAAACGGGTATATGTATGTGAAAGCCCTATTGATGCTGCGAGTCGGGCTACAATTGAAAAAATACGAGGGCGGGACTGGAGAACCGCTCATTACATTTCGCTCGGTTGCTTATCCGACCAGGCACTTGAGCAGTTTCTTAAAGACAATGTAATAAATGAGATTGTGTTTTGTCTGGATAACGATGCAAATGCTACTTATAGCAATGGCAGCCCCGCTCCCAATTGGGGACAAGAGGCTGCCGTAAAGTTTTATCAAAAGTTCAGTAAACTTAGATATGTAACATTTATTGAAACGCCTATCCTTAAAGATTTCAATGAGGCTTTAACAGCAGCTTGCCAAATTCCACTTAAAGCAAAATCGTACTTAGTGGAAGATGAATATGAGTTTTATGATTTCATAAAATAAACACACTAAAAATTGAATGAATTATTAAGAACAACTTATTAAAAACAGTAATGTACACGATCTCTAGGACATCTCACTTCCATGAATTAAACATTTTCACTGGTATTCTTTTTTTAGGAATATCCGTATAAATAGTTATACGATGATGATCAAAAAGTTCATCAACAGTATTATGACAACATAACTTATACTTTTTTTGAGAATTACAGGGACATGGGGCATTCCTTCCTACCCCCACAAATTCTATCCTTTTTTCTTTAATTGTCTCTAACCCCCAGTCATCATAGGGACCAGACAATTGTTCCAAAAGATTTTCTAACATGGAGTAGTTATATTCTAAACCCTCGGGAAAGAGTACGGCATATTTATCAAAAGGATTTTGAACAACTGATATCGCAAGTAACTGAGCCTCATTAATTCTTCGGATGCAAAGTTTACCATCATAAATTTCTCCAACCTTATGCCCACAAGAATCTCTCAGTGAGGCTATCTTACCGCAAATTGAACAAGTAGATTTTCTGATAACCGATTCTCTACTGAAAAAATATTTGTATGGAAATAGCATTTGATATTGAAAAATGATTCGATCATAAAACTCTAAATTATACGTCTCCTCAGCACTTAGATGTCTCCTTAAATAAGAAAGCCTAATTTCAATTTGATCAAATAAACACCAGGCAGCATAGTATTCTTTATCGTTCAAATTATTAAATGCCTCTAGGTAGTGATGAATAATTTTATAAATTTGTTCTAAACACCAAATCTCTTTAGCAATTATCTGATTGTTTTGTGATACCACATTCTCTTTTAATATATTCAAGAAAATTAAAATTTCTTGATCTAGAATGTCTCCTCGAAAACTATTTAGGTATTCTTTAATATTATTTATATCCATATTAATTACCTACTTATCTATACGTTTAATAGCTCTTATCGTTGATTCAAATTTATCCGGATCACCTTCATATGATACCTTTTTCGACTTACCTTTTGACTCAATAATTAGTTCAATTTTCACCTTTGTTTCTGAACGACTTCTTTTTATTTTGTCACTCAAATAATTCGTTATTAATCCAGTAACAATTGGAAACACAATACTTGAAAGAATAATTGTGGGTAGTGTAATTAGGTCCGCATGAAGTTCAAGTTCTTGAAAGTTCTCATCTGAAACACATATATCTAGCACTACATCTGTCTTAGTTGAGGCTTCCTTCATATAGTGATAAAACTCTAATGTTTTTTCTGGAAATAAAGGACTACTGTGGTCTAGGAAATCTTTATCATAAGGAATAATAAGAGCATTTGCTTTTTGAATTTCATCCGAATATTCTTTTGAAAAATACGTATTATTATAAATTGTCTCAAAATTTGTTTCTACTTCTTCTATTTCTATTTTCACACTTTCATCACGCTCGTACATTGAGTCTTTCACCCCTTAATTCTAATAACTTATTTTCCCACCAGTTCCTCATTTCTATTAATCACTTCTTTATCATCCTTAAAGTTAATCCGCTTAAATCCAAATGATTCTATCTTGCTTCGATCCTTATCCTTTAATCCTGGAACGGCCCATAATAAAGAGTATTTAGGCCTCGTATTTGCGACATAACCGATTCTCTTGGGTTCACCGCTACTTTCAATCCATTGTTTCCAATAACCGCTTCCATTACTTTGACTTGACACAACCATTACACTGTCAAAATCTTTTCCTTTAACAGAATGAATCGTATGAACTGAAGGTAACACCTTATTGTCATTGGAATAAGAACAAGAAATAAGTGTATTCGCAGTTCCTGAAGGGGTGCGGTAAGGAGTCAAATTAAGAAAGTCGCGTTCCTTACAATCATATCCTCTCAATGAAGTATATGAATTTCGAAAAATATCACTTGAGATTGAGTTAAAAGCGGCATACCAATCTTTATATAGTCGATTAGAGATATTTAATAGTTCTGGATATTTACAACATTCATCTAAAAAATCTTTAATGAAAATTCTCCAACTAAAAACAGAGTCAACATCCGCGGGACAATGATAGTTTTTTTTGGTTTTAGCTCCACCAAAGTGCTTTTGGAGGTATCTACCCGCTAGATCTATAGCATTCAACTGCGATGAAGGTTTATTATCAAGCCAATACTGAATAGCATCAATTAATAAATGTTTACTTCCATTGTTAAATGATTCAAGAGCCCATTTTAAAGTTTGTTGTCGGACTAAAACTGCTGCTTTATTAATTGGAATATTAACCTGTTTCAAATAATTCGAATAACGCTCTCTTAATGATTCTAACTCATCGTATTCTAGATAACATACACTGTCATCAAATAATTTATCTTCTGAATGACCCATAATATCTGATGCTATATTAAGAATACTATTAGCGCTTTCAACTATTCGATGGCAACTTCTAAAATTATCAGTTAATTTATAATTTTGAAACTTCGAAATAAATTCTCTTGTGTATGTTGGATCAGCATTCTTAAATTCATATATAGCTTGATTAAGATCACCTATAAAATGCAAATAAGAACCACATTTCGCAATACTATCAAGTATATTTATTTCAATCCAAGAAAGATCCTGACACTCATCTATAAATATCACTGGATACTTCTTTGCTATGATCTCAGCAATTTCAGGGCTTTTTAATAGAATCCAGTATGCCATATAGTTCATATCTTCAAAATTCGCAAAGCCATCTTGCAAAAACTTTGATTTGCTTTTTCTAATTTCTTTTTTCCAATAATCAAGCTGATAACGCCAGTCTTCCCCTTTTTCTTTCCGAAGATTAATTACGTATTGTTGGAATTTATCGGAATTATAATACTCCGTCAAACTTGTTTGAGAGTTTTCTGATAATCGAATAACAAAATCTTTAACTTGAGGATCAAAAAATACCTGATTGGCAAATAGCTTCATTTTCTTATTATGACTAATTATTCTTGGAATCCGCAAGACATAGTTACTTAACCAATGGTTGCTGTATATCTCAATATCTTTATCAATTAACTTATATGTCGTGTCAGTTTCTTTCATTTTATGATTAAAAAATTTATATCCAAATTTCTGAGAAATCATACCATGTATAAAGCCAGTTAACGTTCCTATGTAGTGTGGGTACAATGAAGAAGATCCCGTAAATTGTTCTACACGCTGGGTTATTGTATCAGTGGCTTCATTGGTAAAAGTCAGCACAGCTAGACCATTGTTTTTTCCACTCCACCGACTAATTTCGTAAGCAGTTTTCATACCAACAACTTCTGTTTTCCCACTACCTGCACATGCCTCAAGAAAAATATTTTCATTAATAGGTGAAAGCACATACTCTAGCTGCTGCTTGGTTTTCTCTTCAACTTTACAAGATATAAATGAATGATATGTATCAGATGACTGTTTACTAGTTAATGATTCAAAAATCATTTGCTCCATATCTTTTTTATCCATCTACTTCTACTCCTTCACAAGACCAGAGAATTGCTCTACTAATGTAATTTGGAACTTTAAAAAGATCACTTATTTTGCTTAACTTATCTAAATCTTCAAGATCATTATTATTTTCAATTTTACTTACCTCTGTTTCAAGATAGTACGTTAACTCTTGTGCGTAAATTCCTTTGCCCAATTCTTTACTTTCAATATGTTCAAAAATATATTTAGCATCCTCAACTTGGGAATTATCATCTGCGTACTCATCTTTACTATCAACAATGACCTTACATGTACTACTCACACTACCCTTATCAGAGGGCCAGGCATTCTGAAGAACTTTAGCCATTACAGAAATATTTCCTTCCATGAGCAAATCATATTCAAATGTTTTAAGTGGAGAAACAAATAATCTTCCCCACTTACTTGACTCGATTTCAGATATCAAGGTTATTGCGCTGTTCTCACCTAATGGGTTATCACTCCATTTTGGATATACTTCAACTTTTTTCATTACTGGCTTTCCGTCCTTGTCACCAACGATAATTTCTTCTTTGGGTGGATCATTATCTGTTATTCCAGAACAATAAATAGGTAAATGTTCTTCTCCAACAGAAGAATCACAACTAGCAAACAATTTTAGGAAATGCTTAAAATTAACCCCACTTATATTAATTGTAGAAATACCAGCTTCTTCTAATGAATTAGGTAACATAGACTTTGCACTACTTAAAGCATTCTTATTGTAGTGTGCCAAAACAATTTTAGCAAAAGAAGGGATAATCATAGCCTCACTAATTCCCTCTACAAGTATAACTCCTTTAGAAAATAACAAAGTAGACTTCGTTACATCCATCCAGCGATTTATATACCTTCTACTATTACCCAAATCAATATTTTTCAATGAAATCGTGTTAATTTTCCCTTCTTGTTGCGTAACATGAATTAAACGGTCAATATCAATAGATGATGCAAGAACTGGCGAATGTGTAGTTACAATAACTTGTAAATTCTCACTTTTTTGCGTAATCTCTTCAAGGTGCTTTATAAATTTTATTTGTAATTGAGGGTGTAAGTGGGCCTCCGGCTCCTCAATAAGCAAAACAGTCATCATGTTATTCTCTTTTAATAATTCAAATTCAGCAAACACAGTAGCTATGTACAATAAATTATTGTATCCCAAGCTGTTGGTCGCTATATCTCTAAACTTTTCTGGGTCTTCTTCCTTAATACCCGGAAAGAAAACCATCTTTATGCTCTCAACAATCTTGTTAAAAGTAGACTCCGAAAATTGCAAATTAATACTTTGTCCAAATCTTTGCCCCAAAGTCTCTTCAAGTTTCATATTAATATTAGATTTTGCCTCTTCTATTTGGTTGTATTTATTCCCAACATTGTTTGTAATTTGCTTATTAAAATCTTCTACGCTTTTTACTAACTCATCCTTTTTATCACCATACTGCTTTCTTAATAACTGAGCTAATCTTGATTTCTTTCCATTAACAAGTTTCTCCTCTGCATCACGTAGTGGAGGAAGATAAATACAGTCTATACAATCAAATGTCTCCTCTTCAAAAGCACTTGATTTAGAAGATCCACCCCAAACATCTTTTTTATAATAACCTTTTCTATTTGGATTTGAACTAACTTCCAGATGCAATTGGGCTTTGAAATCTGCATCACACCAAGTTAGAAATGTAACTTTTTCGTTAGGGCTCAGAGCATCAAACGTCAGATCAATTCTCATTTCAGAAGCTGAGTAACTTTTATCCAACGATCTATAAAAATCATCTTCGTTTATGTTCATGTATGAAAATTCATTTTCTTTTAAGGCCAGCCTTAAAGCATTAATTATTGTAGTTTTTCCTGATCCATTTTCACCTACTAAGACATTAAGTCCCTTATTAAGCGCCAAAATGGACTTTTCTTTGGAATTCTTATAGCCAGCAATTTTCAGAGCAGATATATACATTCAATTCCCTCCCAACAAACTATTGTGTGTATCCCTATGCCTTCCTATTCTATTTATCTAGTAAAATCATTCTATAGAATGATTCGAAAGTCCTGCCAAATCCTCCATTTTTTTGACAAAATCCTCTAGGACTCATCAAAATATCATGCTTTTTTAGCTACCCATGATGTGCCATGTTCTGAATGAATATGGCTTTTATTATTTATATCAAAGGAGTGGATCAACATGAAGTTCCCTTATCTCATTCACGGGATAAGCATTCTGCCCTTCCACTCTCCAAGAGGCCCGCCCTTTGGACGCTTGGGAGTGGTGTAAAGGCAGGAATAGCCAAATGTCATTTGGCGTAAGAAACAGCGTGGAAGCAGAGCTTCCACCGACATTTTTTGATGTTTCTCCCCGATAATCGAATGTCGCATGTAGATTGCTTAAAGTGAGGTGAGGCCCTTGGCTCAACCTGAAAAGACCGTGCAAATTACCGTCAAACTACCCAAGAAACAATATGAAGCATTGAAAAAGTATGCGGCTTCCAAACACCTTACCATGGCGGATGTAGTACGAGCCTTTGTGCAGAAAGGCATGTCTATTGAGTCCTACACACAGGAGATTGACTTCCTCACCACTATCATCCGTCAGGAGATCAACATCGCAATCGGTGGACTCAGCAATCGACTGGCTGGACTCGCCAGCAAAGACCTCATCATGTCTGCCGCGGCGTACTATTCGACCATCGCAATTATCACGGATCTCATCGACACCAACCGCTATACGACCTTTCGAGAAATTGAAAAGAAGGCCAGACAGCTTGCTGTGGAGTATACCAAGATGAAACTGAGCGATGCCGAAAAACTGTTTCTGTCTGGCGATGCCTTCGAGCAAAATATTGAACGATTGCGCGGAGGTGATACCACTGTCAGTCCTGATTTATAAGCAGCGCTTCTTCCATCCCAACCACCACAAAACTCCCGTTAGCAACTATGTCCATATCGGATACATTGCCACACGCCCCGGTGCTATCCGACATGAGAACTTGCCTCACGGACTTTTCGGCAAAATGCAGCCAGGCCATTTACAAACCTATCAATCTTGGCAAGAAGTCGCTCGAATTGCCCGAGATATTTCACGAGAAGGAAAGAACATGTATCGAAGCGTTATTTCCTTTCACACAGAAACAGCGATGGAATTGGACTTGAATGATTTTGCAGCTTGGCAGCAGTATGCAGAACAGCATATGGCCACCCTCGCCGCTCACAACGGAATCCGAACTGAAAATCTATGCTGGGCTGCTGCCTTCCACAATGAGAAAGATCATCCCCATCTACATGTTGTCTTTTGGGACAAAAATCAGACGATCATGAAAAACTTTACCCATCCGGAAATTCCAAACCGAATCCGCAAACAGCTCATCAAAGACACGTTTGCTTATAAAATCAAAGTATTTTGTGAACAACGTGATCTGGCTAAGTCAGGCATAACGGAAATCACGGATCAAGTTATTGAACAGTTTGAATCCCATATGAAATCACTAAGTCCCAGAGCATTTCGAGAATTTCAGCAACACTTTGAAGACAAGGATGAGGATTCTTTACTTCATCTCCCCAAACATCATCTGGTGGATAAACAAACGATTACGCTACTTGCCTCACGTCTCATGGATTTACGTAATCACATGCCGAAAACAGGCCGGCTCGCTTACAAGCTGTTGCCACCAGATACAAAAAAACAAGTGGACGAGCTGGTTCAGGATTTACTGAAGGCCAACCCTTATTTATCTCAAATGACAGAAGAGTACGTGCAGGCCAAATTGGAATTAAGCAGGCTGTATACGTCCGATCCAGAGCAACTTGAGAAACAGCGAATCCAGTATCAGGCTGAAGCTGAAAAGCGTATTGCCAATCGCATCCTCTCCACCATTCGGACAATTATTAAATTAGAAAAAGACGTTGATTTTCACCTTTATCAAGCTGAGAGGCAGACAGCAATGGCAGAGCAGCTTCTACTAGAGCTGCTTCATCTAATGGAAGGCTTAACGATGACCGCTCAATTGGATTTGGATGGAAAATTGAAAGTGATCGGAGGAGATTTATCAAAACAAGCAAAAAAGGAGTGGCTGTTACGGCATAAGGATCAGGGATTGGATCGATAAACACGCTATGAGAAGCGTTTTTTTTGGACAATATCTTGGATAACTTATGCATAACACCCCTCCCCTGTGGACAAATACTCGCTACTTGAAAGGAAAGATACCATGCTATTTACAAATGGTCGGCTGCAATCTTTTGAGCAGATGATGAAGCAACCTCCGCATCACCCTCATCGCAGCTCCAAAAAACAGCCCCAATCGAAAACTTCCGTTCCCCCAAACTCATTGAATCAGAATGCAAACCATCGTGAAGAAACAGGAGAAAAAACACCTCCTCGTACTGACTTATAGGAGTGACACGATATGAAAAGCAAACAAGAATTTTATAAAGCCTTTTTTGCTGCGCTTACCACTCAAGGTATTGAAGTTCGCCGCTCCACCTCTGCCGACTACTTGGCTGACCTTTATCAAGGAGAACAGCTCATTGCTTTCTTCACCCGCATGGACAGCATTGAGAAGAATCCATTTGTCACTGTCTCGGACAGGCTGATGAGTAGTATCCATGACTTAGCTAGAAAAACAGCATTCCAATTAGGAATCTGCACGGAGAAGCCATATCACGACAAGACCGAAAAAATCGCAAATGGCGTATATAAACTCTGTGAACATGGCGATGTCATACTGGCCTGCAAACATCACCCACTATTTGAGTATGTCTTTTCCACTTATCGTCTGGCCCCGGACAACCAAGTGCCCGTTCAACGGCAGTATTTTTACAACAAAGATGAAGCTATGGAAAACTTCGCCGCCCGTAGCGGTTTAGTCGATGCACGCAAACTGTTCAGCGAATCTGAACTGGTACTCATCCACGATGAAATGGTCAAGTTCCTTATTACTCCCAATGACAAAACGATGGAGCAATTTGAACAGGTACAGATCCTGATTGATCGTCTGGAAGATTTGTTACCTGCGCTGAAAGAAAGGGACATTCATCTAAATTATGATACCGAATTTTCTCATGACCTTGACGGTAATCCTGATGTGATGGATGTTACCGAACTGTCACGCTAAGTCTTATCCGCATTCATTGTAGAAAGAAGGGATTCTTATGCCACAACCGCAGACCTCTATATGGGGAACCATCTTGACTTGCGTTGAAATTGGGCTGAATATTTACGCCCTGCAAGCTGAACACAATCAGGGACTCGTAGTGGATGCCAATTTCGCCAGGGAAAAGCTCAGTGAGGAAGCGTTGAAGCTGGGTCAGCAACAGGGCGACCACATCTATTTTGATGATGTTAAAAGCATTGTTCCCACCTATGAGTTAGCTCAGCAAGGTGCAATCAACTATCCGGAGCTTAGTGAAGTCATAGCCAATCCAGACAAACTAGCTCAGGAAGGTCGCTATTTTGCCCCCGAATACTTTGGAGAATTTGACCCCCCACAAGACGCAGCAGCTAAAGAGTTTAACTCCTATCAGCGCTGGGACAATGGAATTTACTTAGCAGAACGGCATGGCGTGGAGCAGCTTGCTGTACATCAGACTGCTGGGAATCAAGTATTGTCGGATATGGCCCTCCACCACGCTTCTGGTCAGGGCGACTACTACTTTTTTCCGATTAATGACTGTTCCATCCCAGTTTATGAACTGTCGGCCTCGCATCCTGGCGTGCTTGCTCAGATCATTAATGAAGATAGTCTGCTCCACACGCTCTGCGATGATTACCCCCAATATGTCGGGATGCATAACCTGCATTCAGAGGAATGGGGACATATTCATGATTGCCCGGCCCCCAAGTCGCTCTTTTTACAAGTACAACTCGATCACGCTGCTAAACACGAGCCATTTCAGTCAGATACAGATACACATCTTTCATCAACCTATGTTCAATCGAACCACTCCCCTGTCCTCCAAGCCAGGGAGTCTGCCGAGACATTTTTTGAACCTAGCGAGGGAATGGAGTGGTGACACTCAAACCCAAGCTTTGGCTTTCATTGCTGTTCTTTGCTTTTGGTGCCATCTTCAATTTGTTTTTCACCACAGCCCTGCATAAGCTTTTGTCTGGAACCACAAAGACATTGGCTTTTCCTTCATTAAGCGATAGCCTAAGCAGCCTGCTTCACACGAAAGCCCATCTGCTACTGTTCCTCTGCTTTCAGGGTATCGTGATGGTGCTTTCAGTCCTGTTTTTTCTTGCGAACAGTCAGCCTTATCAAAGCAAGCTAAAGCAAGTTGCCCCGGGAATTGAAACGCCTGTTCCAGTCGGACAGCATCAGCACGGTTCAGCACGCTGGATGCGTGAGGAGGAGATGCCTCTCTTGTTTGAAAGTCACACGGTTGACCTTCGGCATCCATTCATCCGTCATTTGATCGACACTGGCTATGACGATCTATCGTTTTTACATCCAATTGATAAGAAGGAGTCTACCGATGCAGTTGAACCACCCGAAAGGAATTCCAAGACAGCATCCACCGAGTAAAATGGACAAGCTCCTCATATCTTCTCCTGTTGTTTCTTCTGGTGGAATTGTTCTTGGCCAGCGACAAGAACGTAACCTGGAGCGCCTCTATTATATTGGTGATGATGTACATTCTCTCTGTATAGGTGCAACCCGTAGCGGCAAGTCGCGAACAGTCGTGCTGCAATCCATTGGTCTGCTAGGGTTGGCTGGAGAGTCGATGGTCATCAGTGACCCGAAAGCCGAGCTTTACCACTATAGTCATGTTCTCTTGAAAAAGCTGGGTTATACCGTGTGGACACTGGATTTTCGGCATCCTGAAAAAAGCCACCATTATAACCTGTTGCAGCCTGTCATTGACGCAACGCTTGCTGGCGATCAAGAACAAGCAGAAATGCTCGCTTGGGATATGACACAGGTGTTGGTAGGTAAAGCGCAAGGCGAGAAGATATGGACAAACGGCGAAATGTCGGTCATTGCGGCTTCCATCCTCAGTGTCGTGTGGGACAATATCAAACGACCCGAATATCAAAACCTGACCAACGTATACTGGTTTCTCGCAGAAATGAATAAGCAAATTGGCAACAAAACGCCAATGCAGGAGTACATCAAGCGCTTGCCCCAACAGCATCCAGCACGTGCTTTGCTTAGTATTTCTGACATTGCCCCTTCACGTACCAAAGGTAGTTTTTATACTTCGGCGCTTACCACCCTCCGGCTGTTCACCTCTAAATCCATTTATGCCATTACCCATAAAAGCGACTTTTCTCTGGCTGACCTTGGTCGTGAGAAACAGGCGCTCTTTATTATTTTGCCCGATGAAAAAACGACCTTCTATCCCGTTGCATCGCTAATGGTGTCTCAGCTTTATGAGCTGTTGACCACCCAAGCTGACGTGCGCGGCGGGAGATTGGAACGGCGGGTTAATTTCATTCTGGATGAATTCGGGAACTTCACGCCGATTGCCGACTTCACCAACAAGCTCACTGTTGGTGGCGGGCGCGGAATGCGCTTCAATCTATTTTTGCAGAGTTTCGAACAGCTCAAGGAAAAATACGACGACCATGCAGCCAGCACCATCAAGAGCAACTGCCAGACTTGGATTTATCTGCAGGCTGACGATTTGGAGACGCTGCGAGAAATTAGTGAAAAGCTGGGAACATACACGACCTCCAGTTATCAGATTTCCGCTTCCCACGGTAAATACTCCACACCAAGCACTTCCCACTCGCTCAATTTGCTGGAGCGCAAGCTGCTAACAGTTGATGAGGTACGCCGCGTATCTCGTCCTTATCAGATTGTTCTTTCCCGCTCCCATCCCGCCATGATGTTCTCCCCTGATCTGAGCCAGTGGGCATTCAATCGCATGATGGGCCTCGGAGACAAAGAGCATAATCGCAAGGTTCGGGAGGAACGGGAACAACGGCGACCTATCCTGACGGATACGAGAGAGGAGGTGAAACTGTGGAACATCTGGATTTATTACCAAAAGGATATTACAAGACAACTGGCAGGGCAACGCCAACAAGCGGCCACTTCCGCTGGGGGAATGCCGCCCTCCTTCGACGATTAATGGGTGGCAATAGATACTTTCGGCAGCTCATCGTAAGTGCTTACGCAGCCCTGTGGCTTTTACTAGACTCTCCCTCTGTTTTGGCATCAGGGGACATTAAAGGAAGTAAGCTCGTCACTGGAACTGAAAAGCTGATCGGTGACGTTACTACCTGGCTGATGATTCTAGCGCCTATCGTATCGGGTTTGCTCATTATTTATTTCTGTATTCGTCGCTCTGCTGCGGATGAAATGGACACCAAGAAGTGGAATAACCGCATCATTGTTGCTGTCGTCTCTTGTATCGGTGCTGTCCTTGGCTCTGCTACCCTAAACATTCTCATCGGTTACTACAAGTAAATCGAGCTTGCCTCATGCGGCAGGCTCTTTTTCATTCAAATTTAACTTGGAGGTTATGAAAAATGAAAAAATGGATGAAGGCAGTAAAAGAAAAGAGCATGTATACCATGGTCATGACAAAATCAGTGCTTCGTAATCGCCGCGGCGAAGGTTTCATTGACACGGCTGTAAAAATCCTGATTGGTGTCGTTATTGGTGCATTGATACTGGGAGGATTGTACGTTCTCTTTAGCACAACAATCCTTCCTACTTTAAATCAGCGGATTATTGATATGTTTAACTACAAACGCTAATTTCCCAACTACTTTCGGCAAGGAGCGGTTCACGCCGCTTCTTGCAAAAAGGAGGCTCACCTTTGGAGAAAATTATATTATTTCTTATTATCGCCTTACTGAATGGTTCCTTAATGTACATGGATACGCTCTTGAAAGACATTATTCCAATTTCGCTTTATGCTGAACGTTACATGACCTTGACCACGGGAGCGAATCTGCTCGAAAACCTGTACGATATTGTATTTTCCTTTGGTGTAGCGCTGATGATTCTCAAATTTCTAAAAAAGGGATTTGAAATCTATGTCCTGTGGACGGATGGCGATCCGGACGAGGAACCCTTGTTTCTGCTTACTAATTTCTTTCGTGCAATGGCGGTTGCCGTCTGTTTTCCAACCATATACACTTGGCTTGGCAGCATGGTAGAAGACTTAACCAATCGCCTACTTGGTGCAATCGGGCAATCTACCAATTACGATTGGCAATTATGGGTCGAAGCGCTGGAATCAGCCGGGTTGGTTACGGCAGTGTTTGGTCTGATTTTCATTGTCTGCTTTTTTATTCTCTATTTCCAGTTTTTGATGCGGGGGCTGGAGATGTTCATTCTGCGAGTGGGTATTCCCTTAGCTTGCGCGGGACTATTAGACAACGATAAGGGCGTATTCCGTGCCTATGCTCAAAAATTCACCCAATCCATGTTGGCTGTCGTCATTCAAATCGCCTTAGCTAAGCTAGGTGTTGGTCTAATGCTGCAAAGCCATGTATTTTGGGGTATGGCTTGCATGATGTTAGCCATTCGCACACCACGATTCCTGTCCGACTTCCTCATTACAACGGGCGGTGGAGGCGGTGTGGTGAACAACGTTTATCACAGTGTCAAACTGATCGGCATGGCCCGTAAGCTAAGTAAGGTAGGCTAGACGATGACCACACTAGAGGAATTGGCCCAGGCTGTTGTTCTCCTCATTCGTGTAGGCTGTGCCTTCCGCTTCATCTACACCATGATCCGCCTATCTGGGGCAGATGAAGAATCCAGTAAATATAAAAAACGCGCCCGCAATGTGATCATCTTTTATGTTCTTGCCGAAAGCATTTGGCAGTTGAAGGAATTAATCTTGTTTTACTACAGCTAATAACGATATGGAACTAGCACCACAAAAACGCCTCTACGATTTTATCTTCGTAGAGACGTTACAGTTAAAATTGAACATCAAACCGTCTATCTTATCTTTCCCATTCGTCTTCTTCCTGCAAACCACTGTACGCAATATTTTCTTTCACATCGGTGCTGTGATCGTCCACCCAAACCTGTGGTTCACGACTATAAATGATTTCCTGCATACGTTCAATGCGCCCACGCAGAGCCTGACAAATCGCATGACAACGGGTCTCATCTACAAAGAGCGAACCACGGAAAATGTTCCGTACTTCATCTTCAATTCCGTCTAGTAGAGATAGATCTAGCCAATCGAAGGATGTCACCAGCTTAATTTGATCATTGTGATCAGGCTTGAACGGTTTACAAGTCAGCTTGCCATCTGCGCGAATCAGACCAAGCGGCTTAGAAAACCAGAGTGACGAACCACTATCGTAAATCGGCGCTGGTCCAATCCACTCCAAGGTCCCTGCATGGCGAATCACACCAAAATTGTTCTGATGTCGATCTTCATTGGCAATCAGATAATCCACCACCATCATCTGGTCAAGTGACTCCACAATGCCGGTAATGCCCAGCGCTTCACAGCAGTTCACATAATGTTGATAGACCGATATATGATTTGGCTTTTGGCTAGTATGCATCACATACCATGCTGTAACGAGTTCGGTCTGAGGAGTAATGAAATTTTCGCACACGCTATAGGGGTAATCTTCCTGCTCCATCAACGTGTAAGGAACATGTGGTATCCCCAATCGCTCCATGATCTTGCTGGCAATGACCTCATTGTACGGCTCCTGTTGAGTCGCGCCGCTTCCACCTTTCACCAAACAACGCTTGCCATCTATAATCGCCCATTTCTTTTTCAACCAGCCATCAGAGGTATTGTCTGGCGACATCAGACTCATCGCATCAGATGAACCTTGCCCAAACAATACATTCCCTACGTCCTCCGAAAAAGGATTGTGAAAGAAGTTGATGGCACTCCATTCCAACTGTGATGCAGATGGACGAATCCAATATTGATCGGACAAACTAAGTCCGTAGCTTTTATCTAACAGTTTTTGTGTCGCAGACAAGTTCAATTCAAGCAGCGCTTCTTTAATTCCGTCACGACTAGCCGGAATCGCTCGTCCCCGCCACCATTCATTGAGTGCCGCGCGATCTATTTTCCCCTTCTTAACAGGTATGCCCACTGGCACATGCCCGGCTGCATAGACTTGTCCAATCGCTGAAATGGAGACTGTTGCTTCATCCAGCTCAATCTCAGCCACGGGTTCATTTTTGTGCATGAGTGTGTAGGATTTGTTCCAGGATTCAGCCACTATCATTTCCTCCATTTCTTAATTTTCTTATTTTTATTAATTTTATTAATTCTATGATTTCTATTATATCAAGTCTGCAGAGATTTCGTCATACAGGCTTTTTATTTTTTCCATTTTCTTCTGAAAGGAGACCACATTTGTATGAGTCAAGAACCTCAAACTTTATATATCCCCATGGGTGTTAAGCCAGAAACAGAATGGTTCTCCGGTTTTGGCAAACAGCAATTATGGCAGAGCGCCATTGGTTCCATGTTGGCGATTGCTCTCGCCTTTATCATCTGGCTAGCTAAAGGCAGTGTTCCTTTCGCTGTCGTCACCTTTTTAAGTGGAGTAGCAGCATCCGTCATGATCACAACAAAAGATCGGCATAACTTGTCAGTGTTGGATCAACTACGTTTTATGGCGAAGTTCAAGAAAAGCCAGAAACATTATCCTTATCGCACTTTACCAGAATGGGACGAGTTTCCTTTATGAGCATGGTAAACATAGAAGCCCTATGTTTTATCCTATTGCTGCTTATTGCAAGCTTCTACGATCTCCGAACACATCAGATCCCAAATAGCCTGTCACTGGTTATCGCTGGCATGGGATTAATTCACAATTCTCCATTCACTGCCCTAATTGGCCTATTCATCACATGCTTGCCCTATTTATTAGCGGCGATCTTTTCTGGTGGAAAAATCGGCGGCGGTGACATCAAACTGATGGCTGCTTGCGGCGTTGTACTCGGTCCTATCTACGGAACGCTGCAAAGCATACTCGGTCTGACACTGGTACTGCTGTTTGCATTAGGAGCTTTCTTCCGTCATGGCATCCATTCAACCAGGCAAATGGCATTACCTTTGGCTCCCTTTCTTACTGTTGGTGGAATTGCAGCCTATATCCTTTCCCATTAAATAAGTACGTCTATCCCAAGAATCAAGGAGGTTTTTCTATTGAAATCATGGTTCCGAAATCGCACAATCGTGGGCATCGTTTGTATTGTGTTTTCTCTTATTCTCACCCTGGGCATAGCCCCTCTTTTAAACCAGGCAAGCAACGAGCAGATTGCTATCGTCCGTCTCGCTAAAGACGTTCCGAAAGGCGCTATTATTACCGCCGATCAAATCGAGTCTGTTCAGGTAGGAGCGTATCACTTACCCCAAGAAGTATTGACTTCATCTCAAGCCGTTATTGGTCAGTACGCTGCTGTTGACCTAAAAAGAAACGATTATATCCTGCCTTCCAAATTATCCAACACCCCGCTAGATGCATATCTTAGCCGCTTGGACGGAAATAAACAGGCTATTTCCGTCACTATTAAAAGCCTCGCTGCCGGGCTGTCCGGTAAGCTCCAGCCTGGCGATATCGTGACGATCATCGCTTCAGATTACGGTGAACTTCGTACTACAACTCTTCTGCCGGAGTTGCAATATGTGGAGGTTTTGGCTGCAACAACAAGTAGTGGACATGATGCACAACAAAATAACCAACCTGACCAAGAGCAGGACGAACAGGCGCTGCCTTCAACACTAACTATGCTGGTCACGCCTGAACAGGCCAAGCTTTTAGCTGATCTGGAGAAAAAGAGCAAGCTCCATGCAGCGCTCGTCTATCGCGGTGATGCCAACACTGCAAAGGCATTTACCGATCAACAGGATGCCTACTTTGCTTCCAAGATGACACAGAAAGAGGAGGGTGCTCATGAGCAATAAATCCTTGATAGCCGTTTGGGGCAGCCCAAACAGCGGCAAAACCGTCACGACGGTCAAGTTGGCACAAGCCTTCGCCGCGCAGAAGCAAAATGTGCTTGTCCTCTGCTGCGACGCACTCTGCCCTTCCGTATCTACAATTGCCCCACAGGGAGCTGCTAACCATCATTCTCTTGGAGAATTGCTTAGTCTGCCAGCCTTAACACAAGAAGACTTGCTTCGTTATGCGCTGCCACTGGACGTGTCGCCTCACATTGCCTTCTTTGGCTATAAGAAGGGCGACAACGCCTTTACCTATGCCAGCTACAATCGGGAACGTGCGGTAGACCTATTGACCTTGGCTCGCCATTTGGCAGATGTCGTATTGGTGGATTGCAGCAGCTTTCTCTCTGCTGACCCACTTTCCACCGTTGCGCTGGAGCTTGCAGATCATGTCGTTCGTCTGCATAGCTGTGACTTGAAAAGCCTGATGTTTTACGCTTCCTATCTACCGCTCGTATCTGATGCCAGATTCCGCCGTGCCTCCTTGGTTTCTGTCTTGTCCAATGTAAAGCCAGGGCAGGACAGCCGAGAGTATAGCCAGGTGTTCGGTGGTATTCAGGTGATGCTCCCTCATATACCTGATTTGGAACAACAAGCGGCTGCTGCTCGATTGCTGGATGAAAGTTCTGGCAAAGAAGCAGTCGAATATTCAAAAGCAATTCGACTCATCATGGCTCAGCTTCACCCTGAGGATCAGCCATCCTCCGCACCAAGACAGAAGAAGAACCTCTCTATTTCTTTATCAAGATTGCTCCTCCGATTACAGCAGTTATGGCCGAAGCGCCGAGGTGACAAGTAATGAACAACGCTTCTCTTTTTTTCACAGCCACCGAATCTAAGGCATTTACTGATGTCCTGCAAGACGTACAGGGCTACTTGTCTGGCAAATATGCCACACTGATGAGTCACAAGCCAGAAGAGCAAAAACAACAGTTAATTTCGTATATGAGTCAATATTTGACGGACAAACGGCTACATGTTCCGGGAATTTCCTTTGACGAATTGATTACTCGGCTCTACGCCGAGATGGTTGAATACTCCTTTTTGACTCGCTATTTATTTGCCAAAGAGGTTGAGGAAATCAATATTAACGGCTATAACGATGTGAAAATCAGCTATACCGATGGACGCATCCTGCCAGCCGATGAACAGTTCACTTCACCCGATCATGCTGTCGATGTTATTCGCCGGCTGCTGCATCAGTCAGGGATGATTCTCGATTACTCGCAACCTATCGTGCGCGGCCACTTGGCGAACAACATCCGTATTACCGTGTTTGGCCCACCAGTTACAGATAAGGAAAAAGGCATTGCCGCTTCCATTCGGATTATTAACCCACAGAAGCTGGCACGAGAGGACTTTATCCAAAACGGAACAGCAACCGCTACGATGCTCGATTTTTTAAGCCTTTGCTTGCGCTATGGCCTGTCCATGTGTGTAACCGGAGCGACAGGAAGCGGAAAAACCACGCTAATGAGCTGGCTGCTATCTACAATCCCCTATGACAAACGGATATTTACGATTGAGCAAGGCGCACGAGAGTTTGATCTGGTCATTGTCGATGATTCAGGCCATGTATTAAACAATGTCGTGCATACGGTTACCCGCTCCAGCGAAGACCCTCGTCAGCATATTGACCAGGAGAAGTTACTGGAGTTTGCCCTGACTGCCAACCCCGATGTCATTTGCGTAGGGGAAATGAAATCCGCCGAAGCTTTTGCTGCCCAAGAAGCTGCCCGTACAGGGCATACCGTTATTACGACTACCCATGCTAACTCCTGCCTTTCCACGTACTACCGAATGGTAACGCTTTGTACGCAAAAATATGAAATGAACGATACCACGTTGTACAACCTCGTCACAGAAGCCTTTCCCTTAGTATTGTTTGTTAAAAAGCTAGAGGACAATTCGCGGCGCATCATGGAAGTAACGGAGTGCTGTATTCTACCCAATGGCAATCGTGAGGTTATTACTCTCTATCGGTATGCAGTTCATACCACAAAAGAAATTGCCGGAAAAACCGTTATTGAGGGTGACTACGAGAAGGTTAACGACATTTCTCCTAGCCTTCAAAAACGGTTGCTCGAAAATGGACTTCCGCTGTCTCAACTCGACATGTTGCTCGGAGGTGAAAACGCGTGATTCTACTACTACTTCTAGCTTTTTTCGGCCTTTCCGCTGGCATTCTTTTTTTGCTCACTCTCTCTCCACGAACTTTCTTTCAAGAGTTTGCTCATCTGCTAACTCATGTTCAGCCTCGCAAGCTTCCTATCGGCAAGCGTATCCGTACTGTTCAACATCCAAAAAAACTCAAGGGCTGGCGTGCCACCATTCAGGAAGCGAAAACGATTCTTAGTCAAACAGGACAATCTGACAAGTTTGGACTACTCACCGTCATTTCTCTTGGGCTGACCATCGTCGGTGCGGTATTAGCCTTACTGCTAGACAACATGTGGCTGGTACCAGTCCTGGCAGCAGGCTTTGCGCTCATCCCATTCTGGCTGGTACTGTTTACTTCAACGTTCTATAAAAAACGACTCCATACTGAACTGGAAACGGCACTCTCGATCATAACGACCTCCTATTTGCGAAGTGAAAATATATTGGCCGCAGTAGATGAAAACGTACCATACTTGAATCCCCCTATCGCTGATGTTTTTCAGGCATTTTTAGCGGAATCTAAGCTTATTCATGCAAATCTTCGCCTTGCTTTGGAGCAGCTCAAGGGTAGAATCCATGATAGCGTATTTCAGGAATGGTGTGATGCTTTGATTGCTTGCCAAGAAGACCGGACGTTAAAAACAACTCTTATGCCTATTGTATCCAAGTTATCGGATATGCGTGTCGTCTCAGCCGAACTCGATTACCTTCTGTACGAGCCGTTAAAGGAATATATCACCATGGCACTGCTCATGTTGGGCAATATTCCGCTGCTTTACTTCCTAAATCGGGATTGGTTCGTCACCTTGACGTCCAGCACACCGGGTCAGATTATTTTGGCACTATGTAGTGTAACGCTATTTGTCTCTTTTGCAGCCGTCATCCGTTTAACCCGACCACTGGAGTACAAACGATAGAGGAGTGATACGATGTCTGCATCCGAAACAACTAACATGTTGGGTGAATTGCTGGAGGTTTCTCCTCAAGAGCAGGGGCAGTTAGCTAGGCTAATGTCACAGAATGGAACCGTTCAATTTTGGAAGAGACTAGAAGATTGGGACCTGTCCGCTGAATTATTAGAGAAATTAAAGGCGGTAAAACAAGTGTTACAGGCTATGGAGGGAGGAATAGATACCTGATGGCTACTCCTCCACTCGATGAACTAATGATTGCGGACTACGTGAAATCTCTTCATAAGTTGACAGGAATCCCGCTCCGCAAACTACAGCAATATGGGGCTCATAACAATTTACTCAATGCAGTTGAGCATCCATACGCATTAGAATTGACGACGAAACAGCTTCACAAGGTGGAGCAGCTCAATGCCTTTCTCCGCTCTCATCGAGTTCTGCAGTGGGAAGAGGAAAATGCAAAACAGAAAATCTCTAGTCCCGAATCAGCTCATCGCTATTTTTCCGCTTTTTTAAGTGGTGTTAAGGATCGGGAACAATTTATGGCCGCTTTCCTCGATATTAAAAATCAAGTCATTGAGACGCGTATCATTTCCGAGGGAGGCGTTTCGGAAGCACTTGTACATCCACGCAGCGTATTGAAAGCTGCATTAAACTGCGATTGCTCCTCCATCATCTTAGCTCACAATCATCCAAGCGGTATTCCAACACCATCTCATGAAGATATGATACTGACACAGCGGATGGTCACCATATTTGATCCGCTCCACATTAACGTGTTGGATCATATCATTATTGGCGGTACAAACTTTGCTTCCTTGGCTGAATTGGGACAAATGCCCCGTGTAGCGGAAAAGGCTCCTTCTTATGAAGTTATTACAGCAACAGCCCGTGAACGATCCATTAAGTATGCTTTCGAAGAGTTGGGGCATGAAATTGGAGATGAGCTTTCAGATGATGAATGGGAGCGCTAAAGGAGATGTGAACGTCAATGATAGGATGGTTGGTTAGCTTCGACTTGTTTATGACGGTCGGGGCTTATTTGATTTTAGCTACTTGGCTCAAGTTACCTACAATTGCATCTACACGTGCCATCCTCAAGGTGGCAAAGATCGGGAAGCAGAAAGATTCATCCGTTCAAGCGCTTCTCTTTCGTTTGTCTGCGTGGCTGGCAGGGAAGATGATACTTAGCGACTACTTTAAACGAAAGACAGCAGCGACCTTGCGCTCAGCGGGGATTCAAACGACGCCAGAAGCTTATATAGCCGGTGCCATTGTTAAAGGTACGATTATTTTCGGAAGCGGTTTGCTTCTGCTACCGCTCTTGCCGCTCGTATTCCCTGTGTTTGTCTTCCTCGCTATTGCTATCTTTTTCAAGGAATCTCGAAGCGCAAACGAGATTGTAAGGAAAAAGCGGGAGCAAATCGAAGTGGAGCTGCCGCGCTTTGTCGCTACGGTTGCCCAAGAATTAAAAGCTTCAAGGGATGTTCTGCGTATAGTTGAGGTTTACGCCAAACATGCAGGCGACAGCTTGCAAAGTGAACTTTGGATGACGATTGCCGATATGAAAAGCGGTAATCAAGAAACGGCACTCTTGCGGTTGGAGGCGCGTATTGGCAGCACCATGCTTTCGGATGTCGTGCGGGGGCTACTGGCAGTCATGCGCGGCGATCAAGGCGTTGTGTACTTTGAAATGCTGGCCCACGATTTTAAAATCATGGAAATTCAACGACTAAAGCTTATCGCTATGAAGCGTCCGGGCAAAATCCGCAAATATTCCTTCTATATGCTTATGTGCTTCATGTTGATGTACATGGTCATCTTGGGCATGGAGATTATGAAGGCGATGAGCAAGTTGTTTTAGCCTCTCGTCCAATTCCATGTAGAAAGGAGTCTCCTTATGAAGTTTCTCACCAACAAGCGAGGCGAGGGCTATATAGATGTGGTTGTCCTAATATTGGCTATCATGCTATGTATTGCGCTGGTCGTAAAGGTGCTGCCTGTATTTATTGCAAAACATCAACTAGACACGTTCGCAGCTGAATTGGTACGTGAGGCCGAAATCTCTGGCAGAGTCGGGTTAGAAACATCAGTACGTGAAGCAAAGTTGCAAATGCAGACAGGACTTCGTCCTACGATCACATGGAGCAAAACAGGGCCAATCCAGATTAATGAGGAAATCTCTGTTACGCTGCAAACGTCCACTAATATTGGCTTATTCGGTAGTTTTGGGTCTTTCCCGATTGAGTTAACCGCTAAGGCCAGTGGAAAAAGCGAGGTGTATTGGAAGTGAAACGTTTCTGGCAAAATCGTTCCGGAAGCGGCTTTCCTTTAGTGATAGCCATTGTCCTGGCAGTGCTGATTGTTTCCTGCGCCGTATATGAATACTTGCGCCTGACCATCATCGCTGCTGGTGTTCGTGATGCTGTCCAAAGCGCCATCATTTCCGTAGCAACAGAAAACTACAGCAATGTATATCCGGGTCTTCGCCAAAGCTATTCCGGTGGTTTCGGCCGCTCCTCAAGCCAATGGACGGAACAGCTTTCCACAGGTGATATTTACTCACAGCTCACTGAAACACTAGGATTGATCCCAGAAAACGGCCAATATGTAAAGCGAACAGGGACTCAGCTCGAATATTCACTGTCCAACCTGACTGTAACGATCCTCAATGCCCCTTTTGCCCCAAGTGATCCAAATAACATTCGACAATTTACCGCTCAGGCTGTAATCCATCTAAAGGTTCCTTTATCCTTTGGCTGGAGTCACTTGCCTCCAATGGAAGCAGATCTCTCCATACAGGCTGTATATCGACCTCGATTTAGTAAATAACATGCTCCAACAAAATTATTCACTCATTGACATCCATGTTTCTATTGGTATTTACAGAATTATACAGTATGATAGAGATATAACTCTATCTCACATAAGATATTTCAATATAAAGGAGTTGGGTAAATATGAAAAGAAAGTCCTGGCTGCTTGCTGGTGGAATTACCATCATCTTAGCCCTTGGTGCATGGACCATATGGAACGGAGTATCTAAGCATGCCGAGGATGAGATTCCGTCTAAAGCTGTTGTAATTCCAGAAACATCGACTTCTCCTGCCATCAAAGTACCAGAAATTT
This sequence comes from Paenibacillus massiliensis 2301065 = DSM 16942, assembly GCF_000377505.1. Taxonomy (GTDB): domain Bacteria; phylum Bacillota; class Bacilli; order Paenibacillales; family Paenibacillaceae; genus Paenibacillus; species Paenibacillus massiliensis. The sequence continues at coordinate 380,856 of NZ_KB898190.1, forward strand.
CGACACCCCCTACCGAGCATTCTTCCACTCCGTCTTCCTCAGATTCACAATCTACCAACTCTACATCTGTTCCTAGTGTTGATTCTGCAACCAAGTCTGAGCCAACAACATCTGAAACACCTGTTCTTCAACCGGAAAAAGAGAAGAAGCATGTTGAAGTACAGATTACGAAACCGGAAAAGACAGCACAACCTACAGAGCCACCTAAACCCAAGGTAAAGGAGCCGGAAAAAGAGCAATCTCCTGCTGCTCCACCTCAGTACGAGGAAAAAGAAACTCACCCAAATAAAGAAACGACTACCACACCAAAAGCCGGGGATAAAAATAGCAAAGGTCAGGTTTATGTTCCAGGCTTTGGCTGGGTTGAGGATCAGGGAGGCGGGACTCAGGAAATTGATACTGGCAATGAAGGAGATATTAATAAACAAGTCGGAAGCATGGATTAAACCGAAAACATAGATTTTCAAGAAAAGGTACAGCTCATTCTCATAGCTGTGCCTTTTTATTTTGGGAGGGTTATAAGTAATGAGAAAATTATACAAGTCTGTATTTGCTTTAATTATCATTGCTGTGATGTTCTCATCGACTATCATCTATGCTGATGGAAGCGGTGAAGGAAATATTGATAATGGTGGCGGCGGGATGGGCAATGGCACCGGGACAAATTTCTGGAATACAAATGATGAAGGCGTTAGAGTGACGGTTATCCGAGCTAGTGATGAGACTCCTGTCACAGCTCCAATTGATTTTACAAATCGCACTCCTTCAAAATCACTTATTCATTTTGGAAAATACAGCAAAGTACATTATCGAAATGGGACTACTTTGCGTCCCTCCACCGCTTCTTATACGTATGTTCAGCCTGATGAAAAGCTTCCTTACATCATTAAGACAAATCGAGCCACCCCTAGTCTTGAAGAGATAAAAAAGTATTTTTGCTCGGAATATATGGCCAAACGAATTGCAAATGCTACTCATATTGATTATGAGACGTTAATAAACGGAAATTACAAACTTCTCCTTGAACCTATCGCCTATATTACCTTCCAAGGTACAAAAATGGCGATGACTGCTCATGAAGCAGCCTTGTACGATCAAATTCTTAGTGGCGGTTTGCGCTCTAAAATGACCAGCCTTACTCATCAGAATTTACCGTTGGCAATGTTCCTCGAAACCCCTGATCTTGGTTTTCCTGCTTGGAACGGTTCAACCAGCAGTCGTGTGAGTAATGACCAAATCTTATCTTCTCTGGGTATTGGTATTGTCCGTTTCAAGGATGCTCCGACTACCCCGCCACCTGTTAAAACCCATGTTGAGTATCGAACAAATACCGATGTCATTACCTCCGTTGTTCTCTCCACTTCCAATCAGATTAATCCCAAAGCGCCCGCCAGCGTAACCTTTTCTATTATAGGAAGTAGCCTCACCGTGACGAATATTGTTATTCCCGAGGGAGATAGTCAACTTGTATGGGTAAAGTGGCGAACGCCCAGCACACCACAAACAGTTTCTATTCAGGTCAGATCCACAGATGGCAGCTTAAGCGAAAATGTCATCCAAGCAGCTATTGTAGATTTAGATCAAAACCCTCCTCCCGATCCTAAAGCCACAGATCGAAACTCCGCTTTTAAACTACCCTCTGTCCCTGCTTATTCCGGTAAAACCTCAACTTCCTGGGGTGTATGGTCAGCGCTCTGGCATGAATATTGGGTATGGAAATCAAACTGGCAATGGCACAGCTCCGGAAAGGACAGTGGATATTGGCAAGATCACGGTTATTGGAAAGACGAAGGCTGGTGGGATTACCATCGTACAAGCTACACCGCCTCACTATCCGCAAGCCAGTCCATTGCTCCTGATTCCAAATCTCCTATTCGCGCAACCAGTCAATTGAAATCCGGTTATGGCATTGAGATAAACAGCACCACTTCACTATCCTCCAATTCGCCAAGCAGTCATATCACCGGCGCCCAACATGCCCTCTCTTACTTTCCTGAATTCACATATCAGAAATACTGGCGTCTGCACGACGTTAAAGCACCAGGATATAACGCCAACTTTTGGCTAAAGCCCAATGAATATTCCACCTATAATAGCCGGGTTCATTTTACTCCCATCTGGTTCCCTGACGGCCGTTACACCCCCATTACCCGCATCCTGGATGCATGGACCCCTGCTGGGATGTTGACGCTTCAACTACAAAGTACGATTACGATTTCTGGCAATCTTTTCTCAGACTGGCACATTGCTCCCCAGAATCCCAAATAGAAAGAAGGTGCTGCTTCTATGCTGCTGCCTATTATCATCCTGCTCCTCTGCCTTGTCGGTGGGGGGGCTGTTTTATTGTACCTGAAATCGAGCAAACCCAAATCAAGGGAACAAACGAGCCAGAACGGTCACACGGCTCAACAATTCGTGAACGTACAAGATATTCGCGGGAATTTCCTTTTTACACAGGATGGTTGGCTACTATGCTATTTGCGGATTTTCCCTATCAGTCTTGACTTGCTCAGTGCTTCAGAGAAAAAACTACTCATTCAAAAACTGACAGCCGAATTATCTTCCATCCGCTTTCCCTTCAAATTTCTTGCGGTTAGCCGTCCGGTGGATATTTCTCCTCTCATTTCCGAGCTGGCTTCCGCACTTCCCGCTGCTGATCCAAAACAGAAGGAACTACTGCGGCAAGAAATTGCTGAGATGAACAATCTAGCTTTATCCGGTGAAGTCGTCGAACGGCAGTTTTACTTGATTTTATGGCAACGTCAGGAAAGCGGTGAGCGTGACCTGTTAGAAAAAGCAAAGCGACTTGTACAGCATTTTGAGGACGGACAAGTCCAGACTCATGTACTAAAGCAGCATGAAATTGTTCAATTGTGTAATTTGGTCAACAACCCGGCTTATACCCATTTGGAAGATGCCGAGACCAAAGCAGCTATTCCGTTTATTAGTGAGGTGTGAATCATCGAGCCTACTACTGCAAAACTGCTTGCCAAGCTCGCTGTCAAAGTTGCAACAGATGAAAAAACACGCAAACGGTTATGGATACTCATACTGGCGCTTATTGTTGGTTTCCTGCTTCTCGTATCTCTGGTGCTGCAACTTCTTACCTCTCCGATTGAATCCCTCAAACTGATGCTGGGAGCCGGAGAGGAACCTGTGGTTAATGAGCTGCGGATGAACTATGGCTTCACGCAACTGCTCCAAGAGACAGATGAAGGCTATACCGAGAGCTTGGGGCAGCAATACGAAGGGGTTATTTTGAAAGACGGAAGTCGGGAAGTGGTCTATTTCAATCAGTTGGATCAACGTTGGGACGATAAGCCTTACGGCCCTCGTGGCACCATTGGTGTTTCCGGTTGTGGGCCTACTTCGCTGGCTATGGTCGTATCGACGTTGACCGGAACAACCGTCGATCCAATTGCCATGTCCAAGTGGGCATATGACAACGGATATCTGGCAGAAGGTAACGGCAGCTACCATAGTCTGATTCCTGATGGAGCCAAGCATTTTGGCTTGCAAGTTACCGGGGCCTCGCTCAAAGATTCGCAAAAAGTATTGGATGCTCTCTCCAACGGAAAATTAGTCATTGCGATTATGAGCAAAGGGCATTTCACCTCATCCGGTCATTTTCTGGTACTGCGCGGCGTAACTACGGAAGGGGAAATTTTAGTTGCAGATTCAGCCAGTCGCAAACGCAGTGGGCAAACGTGGGACTTCTCCATCATTTTGAATGAAGCTCGCAAGAATGCCGCAGCAGGCGGTCCTTTTTGGATCATCAGTTAGAGGAGGCACTCGCATGGTAAAAGCCGAAAAAAAAGAAATGAACGTCAACACTTCTTTGTTAAATGTCATTACCCCCATGGGATTGGAGTTTTCACGAAACAGTCTTATCATCGGTGAGCAAGCTGCGAAGCTATATGGTGTTATACAGTATCCACCCAAAGCAAACGTAGGCTGGCTATCCTCCCTTACCAATCTCCCTTCCACAATGGTATCCATCAGCTTCCAGCCTATTGATAATAGTGCGCTCATCACAGCCATATCCAAGTCTATTACACAAAATCGCAGCACAGCCGACAGCGCCAAAGACCCTCTTACTCGTCAACGTGCAGAAAAGGCTGCTACAGATGGGGAAAACATTATGTTGCAAATTGACCAAAACGGAGAAACTGTTGGTCTGATGAATGTCACCGTCATGCCTTTTTCCCATAATGATCAGCTCTTTGCCCGCACCTGTCGGCGTGTTGAAAACACCTTCAGCCTGATGCGTTGCAAAATACGTACACTGGCCCACTTGCAGAAGGACAGCCTGCGCCATCTTTCTCCCATGTATCCCGCACAAGAGACACTTGAGAATATTTTAAATAGAATTATGCCGATGAGTACCTTCATTGGAGGCTTCCCTTTTGCCAGTAGCGGCTTTAACGATGGCAGCGGCTATTATCTGGCAAAGGATGCTAGCGGCGGATTAATTATCATTGACCCTTGGAAACGCGGTGGAGATCGAACCAATTCCAATATCGTCGTCATGGGCGTAGCAGGCGTAGGTAAATCAACCGCAGTCAAGCATATTGCGCTCAGCGAATATATGAAAGGCACCAAAATCATATTCATCGACCCTGAATCCGAGTACAAAGAACTTTGCCAGCAGCTAGACGGGGATTGGATCAATGCTGGCGGCGGCTCCAGCGGCAAAATTAATCCTTTGCAAATCCGTCCAGCTCCTCGCGATGAGGAAGACGAAGAACATCCGCTCTACAAGGATGAAGGACTCGGTATGTCCGATATGGCCTTGCACCTCAAAAATCTGGAGATCTTCTTCAACCTGTATATCCCCGATCTGAACATGATGCAAAAAGCGGTTCTCAAGCAATGTCTCATTGAACTATATAATCAGTTCCATATTACCTGGACAACGGATATTACCAAGCTGCAAAACATTGACTTCCCCACATTTGCTGACTTATACCAGCTCATTCAATACAAGGTGCAGACCTTGGGGGATCACGTATACAAAGAGCTTTCTCTTCTGCTCTATGACATTGCCCATGGCGGAGATTCCTTTCTTTGGAACGGTCACAGTACCATTCAGACGCGTAGCCGCTGCATCTGCCTGGACACCCACTCCCTGCAAAATACGAGTGATAATATTAAGCGGACGCAATACTTCAATTTGCTCTCGTGGTGCTGGGAGCAAATGTCGCAAGACCGCACGGAAAAGGTATTGCTGATCTGCGACGAGACATATTTAATGATCGACCCACAAGTCCCGCAAAGTCTGGTATTTCTACGTAACGTAGAAAAGCGCTCCCGGAAATATGAAGCGGCATTAGCGATTATTTCTCATAGTGTTGTGGATTTTCTGGCTCCAGAAATCAAAATGTATGGTCAAGCCTTGCTCGATATCCCCTGCATCAAGATACTAATGGGAACCGACGGGAAGAATCTTCAAGAAACAAGGGAATTGTACAACTTGACCGATGCTGAAGAAGAGTTGCTGGCAAGTAAGAAACGTGAACACGCTTTACTCATGATTGGCTCCAAGCGTATCCATGCGCATTTTGAAATCCCTGACTACAAATTTGCCTATATGGGTTCGGCTGGAGGGCGATAAAGATGGATAAACGGAAGCAACTCATAGAGTTGTTCTTTTATGTCGTTCTGGTCATTGTCGGACTTATTTTATTGATTATGAAAGAGGGATGAATCATGATTCTATATTTGACCCGCGATGTCCGTGTCAATTTGCTGGACTTTTTAGAGATGGAACAAGAGCTGCCTGTTAAAAAGCTGGTCGGAACTTTCTCCCTCTTATCCTTTGTCATTAAAGATATGCGACATTTTGCTCATGCACGCTATTTAGCTCTGGATCGAGAGGCAATAACAGAATCTGATGAAGAATTGATTCAAGCCCTGAAATCTTATCAAACTATCTATGACATGCGTATAGTGATTATTGCAGAAGGTCTTTCATCAAGCAGTCCATTTCTTCATGATCTGATTCAATTTGGGGTACTTAATATCGTCACTACTACGGAGATTGGGGAGATCCAGGCGGAACTACGAGAATGCTTTTCAGAGGACGGAATGCAACGCTTTAAGCCTGATACTCTCCCACAAGTATCAGAGGTAAAGAACCCGCCAATGCTTCTGGAAGAAAACATACAATATCACTTCAATTGCTCCAATCTCAAAATCGCCGTTGCAGGATGTGACCGACGTGTTGGTGTTACTACCACCGCAATGAATCTAGTATGTTGGATTAATGCTCATGGGGGAAAAGCCTGTTACGTGGAAGCCAATACAAACAATCATCTAGCCCATATCATTCATTTGTTTGAGCCAGAAAAGAAGGGGAATGCTTACGTTCTTGAAAATAATGACTTCTACATGACTAGGGAATTGAATCGAAACTATAATATAATTGTTTTGGATTGCGGCGTTATTACTGAGCAGCGCTTGCAAGATGATTTTGCATCAGCTAACATCCGACTACTCTGCGGTTCTTCTATGCCTTACGAACTGGTAGGTTTTTATCGGGCTGTTGAACGGTGCAAAGATTTGTCCATACAACCACTAGGGCTATTTGTTCCTGATGATATTAGGAATTATCTTACACAAACAATTGACAGAAATATTATTTTTGCAAACCACTCACACGATTTGTTTGATTCTCAAATTAATGGAGAACTGTATAAAATGCTTCTTAATAATCACCTAGGAGGTAATAGTATTGATTAGTTTTCAGTCGAAAAAGCCTTGATTACTGAAGGCGCTCCTAATTCCTAGGGCACTTAACGGTAGCATTCTATTCGGAGAAAGCTCCCATGACTTAATTAACTCAAAATACAAATAATAGGAAATATGAGATGTTACTTGCACCTTACTATTGAGTCACAATTTTTATAGGACATTTCCAACTTATCTCCTAGCACACAAAAGTCTTCTTTTCTAACATAATTGACAGCATCTTGGGGGCTAAGATCGGCACGGAACATATATAATTGATACTTTTGGAATATGGTTTAGGTGTGTGGACGTTTCAGCTGAAGTGAATTGCTGGGAATCCCAGGTGGAAGTAATAAGTAAGAACATTTACTACTATGAGTAGAGCGTTTCTCTTCTGGACCAAAACATTTCCCAACAAACAGGATTTCTACACCCCCACAAAGGGAAGAAAAATCTCTGTTTGTTATATTTAGTAACACAGGTAGGGGAACAAAACCACTGGAAAGCATCATATAATTTTATATGGAATAGCTGATTAATTGCTCAGACAGAATTTTCATCCGATTGCCGGTTTCATTCAGCTTTTCAATGACATCGGTAAAGGATTGTACCAGTGTGGCTTGTTCCTGAGAAGAGGCCGCAATATGTGAAACATCTACTTCCATCTGTTTAATAACTTGTTGCACATCTTTCAGACTGGCATTAATATCTGTGGTTGCTTGTTTTGTATCTACAGACAACTTACGAACCTCAGAAGCTACGACACCGAACCCAGCTCCTGCTTCACCTACTCGAGCAGCTTCAATCGCAGCATTAAGTCCAAGCAGATTGGTTTGTTCAGAAATTTCCCGAATGAATCCAGCCACTTTGTTGATCTGGGAAGAGTTTTGAACGGCAAGGCGTGCGTTTTCAAGTATGTGCTCGCTGGTCGCTTGCAATTCTTCGGCATGAGCCGCAACGTGTTGTACCATCTCAACAAGATTTGCATTAATGTTTTGATTTTGCTGTATAATATCTTCTAGCTGATTTTGATTAGACTGATCGTAAGCAATAGTGAAACAAGCGACAACTTGATCGTCATCATCCATGATTGGGATATTGAGAACTTGTAGTTCAAGACCGAAAACATCTTTTGGAATGATAGTCTTAGTGGCTTCACGTCCATTAATCAAGGCACTGAAGTTTTCGTACTCAGGAAGAATCGGATCGCCTGCTTTGAATCCAAGATCGAATTTATCTGTAGCAACTGAGTGCAACACTTTATTGTGATCAATAATGTTTATACAAGCTGGTTCTCTAAGGATCAAGCTAACATAGGGCATTACTTTAAGAAGAGCTTCTACAACGTTCATGAGGCAGTATCTTCCTTTCGAACATCTAAGAGTTTTTGTATTCTAAAACACACGTACACAACACGTATCTTTTATTGGAAAAAAGGGGGTGAAGGAATGTAGTCCCATCTTGATTCTATTCATGTTCACATATTTCTAAGGAGTGTAATATTGGATAATACCAACAGTTGGATTGTTTCCTGACGGCGGATCTTCCGTCGTCATTTCTTGTTCCATGATCACAGTTGATTTCAGAATAAACTAACGACCGTTCCCCGATAGAATGCCGGGAAACGGTCTCAGCTATAACACTCTTTAAATGGCGAAGTCGGTCGTCACACTTTCCCTTTTCCAAGCCTCCACTTGAGCACGATCATCTTCAAGCGCAGTACTTACCACTCGAACCGCATCGCTTCCCAATAATAACAAGGAAGGAGGATCGACAGCTTCAGCTGCCTTAATCATAAGTTGAGCCCCCTTAGAGGGATCACCCGGCTGCAATCCATGGGAGTGGTCATGTTCTTTTCGACGCTTTCCGGAAGTTTCTGCATAATCCGCCAATGTAGTTTTAGATTGCTCTAAAGAGCGACCTGAGAACTCTGTCTTAAACGCGCCTGGTTCAACGATGATCACCTTAATACCCAGAGGAGCGACTTCTTTCTGCAATCCTCTGGACATCCCTTCCAGTGCACATTTTGTTGCTGCGTAATAGCCTGAACCCGGTGCAGTGTTACGAGCCGCAATGGAAGATATATTCATAATAATTCCGCTGCGTCTCGCTCTCATACCAGGCAGTAGCGCCTTGATCATGGCGACAGGCCCGAAGAAATTAGTATCAAACAGTTTTTCAACTTGTGCTTCATCCGCTTCTTCCACAGCAGCACGGTAACCGTACCCTGCATTATTAACAAGAACATCCACTTTCCCAAAATGAGATTCCGCCTGATGCACCACTTGAGTAATCTGCTCATGGTTTGTGACATCCAATTGGAGAGCTAACGCCGAATCTGGATACACATCCACAAAATCCTGAATATCCGAAATTGTCCTCGCTGTAACGATTGCTTGATCTCCTTGCTTCAGTACAGCTTCTGCAAGACTGCGACCGAGACCACTGGAACAACCCGTAATAAACCAAACAGACATGTGAATAACTTCCTTTCCTTAAAAATGAATATAGATAGAAGACCTGATCATTTATTAACTCTTAAATTACGTTTACTCGTAAGAGAGGGATGATGACAAGTCTCGGAAAGCGTTAATTTGTTGCTGTAGTTCAGCGATCTTCTGCTCGACGGCAGCAATGGCATCTGCACCTGCAATCCAGCGCAGTGGCGGTTGTTTCTCGTTTGCAATGGTAAGCAATGCAACAGCAAGTTTGGCTGGATCTCCGCCCTGCGTACCGTTCATCGACTCCCAGACGGCGCGCGTTTTCGTCGTACGTTCTGCATAATCTTCGATGCTCAACTCGGCCCACAGGGTTGACTCAGGTTCCAGCAATTCAGTGCGGAAGAAGCCTGGTTCTACGATGGTGGTGTTAATTCCGAATGGTTCTACATCGAATCGCAAAGACTCCATCCAACCCTCAAGACCGAATTTTGATGCAGAGTAAGCTGCGCAGAAATCTTGTCCGATTAGACCGGCGAGCGAAGAGATCGAAATAATATGACCAGAGCGTTGCTTGCGCATCAAAGGCAACACAGCTCGAGTGACATTCATCGGGCCAATTAAATTGGTTGTAAGCTGCTGATCGATCTGAGCTGGGCTCAGTTCCTCAAAGTAGCCAGCATAGAAGTTAGCAGCGTTATTCACCAATACATCAATCTTGCCAAAACGCTCAACGGCTGCTTCGACAGCGGCTTCTGATTCTGCAAGGCTGGTGATATCCAACTTCACAACCAGCAGATTCGCTGATTCACCTAAAGCTTCGAATACTTTATCTGTGTTCCGGCCAGTGGCAACAACCTGATAACCCGCAGCCAAAGCTGCTTTGGCGATGTGAACACCCATTCCACGACCTGCACCTGTAATAAACCATACTTTTTTGTCTGACATTTTATTTCCTCCTACTGGATAGGTAATTTTTATGTTAAACGGATTTTTATGTTTTAGAGTGATTGGATGGTTGGACGGATGATCATTTCATTGATTGCAACATCTGCTGGCTGTTCGATTGCAAATGCAATGGCACGTGCAATGCCGGATGGATCAATCGCAATTTTCATCGCTTCAGTAATATTAGACTTTAATTCTGGGCCTGAGATGGCTTCAATTAATTCCGTATTGGTTGATCCTGGTGAGATAATCGTTGTGCGAATGTTGTTTACACATTCTTCAGCACGGAGACCTTCAGTAATGGCTCGTACTGCAAATTTGGTTCCACTATATACGGAACTCGCAGGGAATACCAAGTGACCCGCTATAGAGGAAACGTTGATGATGTGCCCTTCTTTTCGCTCTCTCATAAATGGTAGAACGGCTGCAATACCATAAAGTACACCTTTAATGTTTACATCCACCATCTGGTCCCATTCATTGACCTTCAGTTCAGCGATGGGTGATAACGGCATGACCCCGGCATTGTTAACGATCACATCAATTTTTCCAAATGCTTGGAGTGCTTCCTTCGCCAGCTCTTCCATTTGTGTATGGGAAGTTACATCCGTTACATGATAAATTGCTTTCCCACCTTGTGCTTCGATCTCTTGCTGCAACTTTTTCAAACGATCTTCACGACGTGCGGCCAAGACCAGCTTCGCGCCTTTGGCTGCCAGTTCCTTCGCAGTGGCTTCTCCAATCCCGCTAGAAGCACCTGTAATAATAACAACTTTATCTTGAATATTTGACATTTAAATAACATCCTCTCTTATATAGCACTGTGTTAAAACCTGACAAATTGTACGAAGACTACTCTTCGATGTTGAACCATGATCCTGAATCTTGAATGAAGCTCCACAGTTTTTCCGGTAACTCAAGCTCACTTACCCTAGAAGCTTTGATTGATGTTTGAATCTCAGCTTCTTGTCCACGCTGAACCTTTTCAACCCAATCCGGGTTCATGATTAACGTGTGACCAATTGCAGCCAATGACACACCCTGTTCTATAGCTTTGGCGACATCATCTGGAGTTACCAGCGAACCGGCAGCCAATAAAGGCACTCGGCCATTCACATGTGCGACAATTAGTTCCAGATATGTTTTGTCATCTTGTGTATCAACTGGCTTGGCTGTAAGAGCCGCTCCCAATGAAGCATGTACATAATCAACACCCACTTCAATCAGGCGATCAATTAATACATACGTATCCTTCATTCTCAGACCACCTTCCTGATGTTCGTCAGGAGAAATCCGATAACCGAGAATAAACGGTTTGGAAGCATGTTTTTGAATGACACGTTTCATTTCATCAATGACAGCCAGCGGGAAGCGTAAGCGATTCTCTATGGAGCCACCCCATTGATCTTCTCGTCTGTTGAAGAAAGGAGAAAAGAAGTTTTGCAGTAAAAATCCATGGGCACCATGAATTTCGACCCCGTCAAACCCTGCCTCAATCGCACGTCTGGTGGTTTCTCCAAACGCATGAATTACTTCCAGTATTTCATCATGTGAAAGTTCTCTAGGCGAAACAGAAGGCGCATATCTAGTGGCTTCCGTCTCTACAGCACTAGAGCTAACTACTTCTCCATTTGGTGTAAGAGCAGGTAATGCTTTGTTGCCAGCATGGAAAATTTGAAGAACTGCAGGAGCACCTCCACTTTTTGCTGCATCTGCTAACTTACGCAGACTCGGAATGAATGTATCATCGTAACCGGCAAATTCATTCGTAAAACCGATCCCGTTAGGTTGTACATGAGTACATCCTGTGATAACCAGTCCTACGCCACTCACTCTCTTTTGATAATATGCCACCTCGGCATTTGAAGTCGTGTAATCGTCATTACTTGACCAAGTGGTCATTGGAGCCATAACAACTCGATTTCGAAGAGTAACTCCATTTTTCAGTGCAAAAGATTCAAACATGTTGTTGTATTGTGCGTTCATTAGTTAACCTCTTTCTAAATGTTTTATATTATCAATAACGCTATTCAAATAAAATCATATGGTGATTATCAAATTATTAAAATAATCCTTACACAGAAGCATATCCTACGTAAGCCTTCCAACTTATTGAATAGCATGTTCTATCGGATGGATTCATATCCTGTAACCAAGAAGACGTTTCATCTTAACTTTGATAAGTTTATCTAAATTTTCACTCTTATAATAAACGATTAATCGATTAATTTAAAAGCATTTTATTCAGAGGGATCTCAAGATTGATATTTCTCCCTCTGAACGTTTGCCTAAGCTTTCATAGCATCCCAGGTCATTTGAATGATTTCATCTATACGATTTTGCTCCAACTGAATTCTACCACCAAAATATTCTTTAAAATAATGCATCACTGGATTGAACATAAACATATGAAGCAGACCAGCATCGACTTGCTTAAATACATGTTCATCTTTGCCCTTTTCAAACAAGTTAAAAAGCGGCTGGAATAAATGGGCTCCTTCAGTTCGTGATAATTTGTTAAGGAGAGGTGAATTGGAGAACTGCTCGGCAAATAGAAATTCATCTTTATGAGACAGTACAAACTTTACATAATTTCTTAACGCATGCTCAAATGCCGATTGGATTGAGATCGAATCATCATAATTGTGGAATACTTCCAGACTCATATCCTTTTTGATACATATATATAATTTATTCAGCATATCCTCCTTATTCTCAAAGTAGACATAAATGGTTGAAGCCGACACTCCTGCTTGTTTGGCAATCTTGGACATCGAGGCTTGTGATAATCCCTGATCATTGATAAGTTGAATTGCTGCATTAAAAATGTTTTCTCTTTTATTATCATCTTTGTGTCTCATGAATTTATATTAAACGATCGTTCGTTTAAAGTCAAATGATTCAAAAATTCTTACCTATTTGATAAGCTTGCAAATGCAACTGTTCGAAATGAGCCTTTAATGCGACTTCATGTACCATACCTTCTGCACCCATGGAATCATACAGAAAGCATACTTCGGAATCACGTACACCAACATAATCAGCGATTCCAACATTAAGATGGTGCTCCATCATCAGTTGATAACCACGTTTTTTAAACCCGTATCTTGAATCAGCTGCAATAGCAACCCATCTTATTTTTTCAATCGGCAATTTACTTGTCCCATAAGCAAAGCCACTGTTAAATACCCGATCAATATACCCTTTCAGTATGGCTGGAGTGCTATGCCACCATACAGGGAACACAAAAATAATAGCATCATGATTCCTGATGCGTTCCATCTCACGCTGAACTTCATCGGAATAGACTTTATCTGGATTTCCAAAGTCAGGCTCGTCTGCCGGAAATAATAGAGGATTGAATTTTTCCGCATACAAATCCAATATTTCATATTCATGTCCAGTGTTGATTAACCCCTCAGTCAGTTTTTTTGTCAGACTCCATGTCAATGAATCTGTCCGTGGATGGGATACAACTACAAGCGTTTTCATATTATATATCTCCTTTGGATAACTTCTTTAGTCATTATTATTTTGGGAATTATGATTTTAAGACATGTTCTAATCGTTCAAGACCTAGGATCATTAAATATCTGAAACAAGCAATATTAATGCGGATGAACCCTGCACCTGCTTCACCATAGGTAGAGCCATCAATGATTCTAAGTCGTCCCTCTTGCAGAATTTTTTCACAAAACTCCTTCGAACCTATCCCCAGATCCGAACAATCAATCCAGATTAAATATGTGGCTTCAGGGATCACAACCTTTAGCTCTGGAAGCCTTTCATTCATAAAAGCGACAAAATAATCCCTGTTTCCCTCAAGGTAGTGCAGTAATTAGTTTAACCAATCTTCTCCTTCGTTATAGGCGGCAATCAGTGCCTCAATTCCGAAAGCGTTAGGCTCAATTACCTCATTAACATTGAGTGAGCGATTAATTTTCAATCTGTACTGTTCATTTGCAACTATAATATTAGATGTTTTAAGTCCGGCAAGATTAAAGGTTTTACTAGATGCTGTGCATGTGATGGAATTCATCAGAAAGCTTTCACAAATGGATGCAAAAGGGATGTGCCTGTGCCCCGTATACACCAAATCCCTATGAATTTCATCTACCAAAACAAGTACATTATATTTCAGACATATATCTCCTAAACGTTGCAGCTCACTGATTCTCCAGACTCTTCCAACAGGATTATGTGGGTTACAAAGAATAGAAATTTTCACTTTATCATTTGAAGCTTTCTCTTCGAAATCCCCCAAAATCAATTTCATAACCCTCCCCGTTGTACTTTAATTCATTAATTACGATATCGCATCGATTGTTAGTTATTGAGGTATTAAAACAGGTGACTGAATGATTACTTTATCGCCTGGCTCTGTGAAAGCCTGGATGACAGCAGAGAGCGATGGAATAACACCTGTGCTCACTTCAATCCAGTCTTTTTGGATCTTGAAGTTATGACGCTTGTCCCACCAGTTAACCTCAGCTTCATAATAGGTATCTGGAATGGTAGTATATCCATAAATTCCATGCTCAGCTCTCTTTTCAAGTGATTTGATGATGGGATCTGCTGTTTGAAAATCCATATCAGCGACCCACATGGGTATAAGCTCTCTTTCACTAGATGAGTCCCATTTAACACTATTCGTATTTTTTCTGCTTATTATATGGTCAAAGTCATACCTCAAAACACATGCCTCTTCTCAGTTACTATTTTTCATGAACAGTGTATTTACTGCTCTTATTACCAGGAATTTCCGAACAAAAACTCGAATGTTCGTTTAATTTATAATAAACAATCACGAACAGAGGGATTTTCCATGTTGAATGTAGGCTCCCTCTGATAGATCTTTCCTAAGCTTTAATAGCATCCCAGGTCATTTGTATTAATTCGTTCAAGCGTTCTTGCTCCAACTCGATGCGTCCGCCAAAATATTCTTTAACATATTGCATCGTTGGATTAAATGTAAACATATGAAGCAGGCTAGTATCCACTTGCTTGAAGACCTGTTCACGCTTACCCTTCTCATACAGATTAAATAGAGGTTCGAACAAACTGGCTCCTTCCATCAACGACAACTTATGAAGAAGTGGTGAGTTGGAAAATTGCTCAGCAAATAAAAATTCATCTTTATGGCTCAAAATAAAGTCTGAAAAATTTTTCAACGCATGCTCGAACGCCGACTGGATCGAAATCGAACCATCATAATTATGGAATACTGCTAGGCTCATGTCTTTCTTAATACTTAAATACAGCTTATTCAGCATGTCCTCCTTATTCTCGAAGTATACGTATATCGTCGAGGCAGATACGTTTGCTCTTTTGGCGATCTTGGACATTGAAGTCTCTGATAAACCATGTTCATTAATTAATTGAATCGCTGCATGAAAAATACGCTCTCTTTTATTCTCATCTTTATGTCTCATGTGATTTATATTAAATAATTGCCTGTTTAAAGTCAATCAAGGTTGCTTTTTTTGAAGAACCTTCCCGGTTGTCTTCTTCTTAGGTATCAGCTTCAGAGCATAATGCGTCCCGGCGATGTAGATTCCCATAATCATGAGATGATCCAATAGAACCTTCATGCCGGATTGATTAGAGTTCTGCTCCCAATTGTCAAAGGTATAATATAAGATTAACTTGGGACCTACATTCCTATCCAAAGAAGCCTGCACTCCATAGACAACAATCAACACAGCGAATACACGTAACGCAATTGTACGTATTTTGTTCTTGTCTGTAATCCCTGTAAGCTTTCGTGCTGCCCCAATAATCATGATCCAGTGCATTCCTATGTGCAATGCGATCAGGATTAGCCCCCAGTATGCAGCGAGTGTATGAATCTGCCTAACGATTATTCCATTCTCAATTGGAATAAAGGCAAATACGGTACGAGATATTGGTATCGCACTTATGATCAGTACTGCCATCGTTACAAGAAGAAGGAGATTGATAGTTATGGTCAGAACACGACGTATATTCATTTTCCCTTTAAAGATGCTCTGATACCACTTTCTATTTAAAATATTGTGAATTATAAACAATATGAATATGGAAACTCCAAATATTTCATGGAACATATTCCCTGTAAAATGGTACGCCATCTCCACGACCATAAGGATTGTCATCACAAGGTCAATACTCAATCGAACTAACATCATCGGTTTCAATAGTGTTTTACCCTCCGCATACAGAATCTTGAGGATGAAGAGATATGCAACAACTCGTATTCATTGAAGTTTAATTGTTAATTCCCAGATCAGCCAACCACTCAGCTACATCTTCCTGTGCTGAATCTGCGCTTCTCCCCCGGACGGAGAAACCATCCACAATGGTTGATTGAGGGCTAAGCTTTTCAATATCTGCAATGCTACGACCAAAGCCACTTCCATCATGTGTAGTGAACGGAACTATCGTTTTTCCGGAAAGATCATTTTCTTCCAAAAAGGTAAACAGTGCCATAGGTATCGTTCCCCACCAGTTAGGATAACCCAGGAAAATCACATCGTATGATTCCAAGTTATCTACTTGGTTTGCTAGTTCGGGTCTATAGTTATCATTTTGCTCTTGCTGCGCCTGATCTGTAAGTGCATCATAGTCGGCAGGATAAGGAACTACTGTTTCAATTTTGAAAATGTCTCCCCCAACGGTTTCCTGGATTTGATTTGCTATTGTTTCTGTATTTCCGCTAATTGAGAAATATGCAATCAGAATTTTCTGATCGGTGATATCCAACTCAGATGCTGTTGTTGTCTTTGTAACATCCCCGGAACCAGTTGTTGTGTTGTTGCTACAGGCAGCCAAAGCAAAAGCTGTTATTAGCGCTAATATTATCAATTGTAATTTCTTCATCACTTTTCTCCTCCATAATATTCTTTTTCAGGAAAAGGACTTCATGTTAATTGTTTACTTAGTAAAAGAATTACTGTATCAGAAACATTTAACTCGGGATCATCCAGAATGAATTCTTTTATATCTTCAACATGAATAACACCACGAATGGGGTTTTTGACACTGTCAATAGTATTAATGATCTGAGCTTGCACGGTTGAATATTCAAAGCTTAAATCAGCGTCTATCATTTCACAATTTTCTAAAACTATATTTTCTGCATAACAGAGTGGCTAGGTCCCAATAATTTTACAGTTAACCAGTCTAAGATTTTTGGAATACCATCCTAGGTATTCTCCTTCTAAAACAGAGTCATATACGGTAATATCTTTTGTATTCCAAAAGGAATCTTTTGATTTAATAACACAATTTCTAAACGTACCAATATGAACATGCTGGAAAGAATAATCTCCATCGAGTGAGAATTGATTGATTTCAAGATTGGCACCATGTAATAATAGATAATCCCCTCTGAATTTAGAGTTAGTGATCTTAACCTTGGAACAGTCCCACAGGGTTTCATTCGTATTCATTTCTGTTTTATTAATCGTAATGCCTTGACTATCTCTAAAAATTTTAGGGGCATCGACTCTGCAATCATTCATGATTATATTGCTGGAGTACCATATAGCCGCCCGGCTACCATCAGAAAAATAACTACTTTCTATTTCCACATCTTCATTGTGCCAAAATGGATATTTACTCGAAATGTTACATTGAGAGACTTTCAAGTGCTTACTCTCTTTTATTGCAGATTCTCCTGGTAGAAACTCACTATTCTTTACCCTAGCATTACGAAGTTTATATAGTGGGCGTTCTCCTACAAATGTTTTGTTTTCAATCAACTTCATCGTAGCCCCTTCTTTCTTTTTCTGTTAAATTTCTGTAAGTGATACTATCGAAATTTAATCGAATGTTCGTTTAATTACTGATAAATCAAAAAAATGTTTAGTATCACTTTCAGTCGTTTTTATCTTAAACGATTGTTCGATTAAAATCAAGTGCAAAACTTTCTTCCTATCCAATTCATTAACTCAACAGTTTTTTAAAGTTGACTAATTGGGAAATTGCTTCAAAATATGCCCCTTCATTACGACTTATTAAAGTTTGATTTGATCCAAGGGTTTGAGAATTAACTTTTCGCCCCAATCACACATTTGAGTTAGAAGTGGTTTCAAAGACCAGCCCAGCTCACTGAGTTCATACACAACCTTAGGTGGAATCTCACTATATATCGTACGTACAATGATCCCATCTCCTTCTAACTCCCGCAGTTGCTGAGTTAACATCTTCTGACTAATTTTTGGAATTTCTTTTTTTAATTCACTTGTCCTCTTGGCTCCAAATATTAAATGATAAATGATAAGAGTTTTCCATTTTCCACCGATGACCTCAAGTGTAGCCTCTCCAGGTATATTATAATTTGTATCTTTATGCGATTTCATAATTCTATCCTCCATTGTATAGGTTACTTTTATACCCTATAGCACCGTTTGGTTCCTATGGGACTAAAAAGTGCGTAATTTATAATAATCATTTTATCGTATACAATCCTGTTATAGTTCAAAATGGCTACTTTTCATGAGCTTAATTGAATTACTTACACGTTATTGACACAAAATTGAGTATGCAGATTTAAGTAGGAGGAGAAGTATGAAAACAAAGAAAATAGGTGTTGGTATTATCGGAGCTAGTCCATATGGTGGTTGGGCTAGCATCTCACATGTCCCAGCTATTCAAAATCTATCAGAGTTTGAACTAGTAGCCGTGTGTACTTCACGTCAAGAAAGTGCTGATGAAGCAGCGAAGAAATTCAATGTTCTTGCTCTTACCGATCCGTATGAACTTTCACTCCATCCGGATGTAGATGTTGTTGTTATTACCGTTAAAGTTCCTGAACATGCCAGATTAGTAAAAGCTGCATTGAATGCAGGAAAACATGTTTACTGTGAATGGCCGCTTGCAAGAACAACGAGCGAAGCCTTAGAACTCTTGAGCTTAGCAGAAGATAAAGGTGTTCGCCATGTAATTGGTCTGCAAGGGCGCGCTAATCCCGCAATAAACTATGTTAAAGATCTGATTTCTGACGGGTATGTTGGAGAAGTGCAGTCTGTCAAAATAAATTATGAAATCTCTACCTTTCCCAATATGGGCAATACGATAAATGAATCTCATGTGTACTTTCTCGATGAATACAATGGCGCTGATCAACTGACCATCGGAGCAGGTCATCTATTAGACGGTATCCATCATATCTTTGGAGAGTTTTCGCAGGTATCCGCTAGACTGGAAACCAAAGTTAAAGAAGTTAACGTAATAGAAACAGGAGATATCGTCTCAGCAACTGCACCTGATCATGTCGAAGTGGATGGCATTTTAAGCAACACTGCAACCATTTCCCTCCGTGTAAGTAATACAGATTCTGATATTTTCAGCATGAAAATCAGTGGTACCGAAGGTATGCTGCACCTTAACTCCAAAGATAAGCTAATGTTCGAAATGGATCCATTTACGCTGGAAGGATCTCAAGAAAATGGTGATCTTAAGGAATTGGAAATTCCGTCATCCTATTATCTTGTTCCGTCAGAACTCCGTTCAGGTGCTCAGTTCAATGTTGCTCAACTTTATGCCCAATTCTATCAGGACCTAGCCACAAATAAACATGAAACACCCGACTTCCAGATAGGTGTACAAGTGCACCGTTTGATGGATGTGATTCGTGAAGCTGCTACAACAGGAACAAAACAAGTCATCCAATAAGTCTAATACCAGTGACAGCAATCGTTGTGCCTGTCGTTGAAATCTAATGGCGGCCGTTTCTTGGTAATATACCGGGAACGGTCGTTTATATTTCCGTAGCCTGTTCCTAAGACTAGCAAGGGCGGAATTCCTACTTTCTATTACTTAACAAACCTCTGTTTCGATAGATTATGAATAACAATAACAAAAAGGCACTATAGATTAAAATAGCTTGTAGCCATTTCTCATTGCTGGACCAAATTCCATCCCCTACGTAGGAGAAAACTAGCATAGCTGGAATCTTCCCTAAGAACGTGGCTAGAATAAATACGCTAAATCTTAGTTTGAATACGCCTGCATACACATTGATTACAACGGCCGGAAAGATTGGAATGATTCGCCCTATGAGAACGGTCCAGAACAGATGGCGTTTAATCATCATTTTTAGCCTTTCCAAAAACGAATATTTAATGAGCAACTGGCTTCCCCATGCATGTAGAACGTTCGTAGCCAACACCTAAATAATCATAGCTGCAAATGTAGATGCTGATATATTTACAATACTCCCCCAGAGCAGCCCATATTTTGCACCCATTATTCCACCGACAATACCAAAGGGAATAACGGGAAAAATAGCAAAAATCGTCACCGTAATAAATACCAAAGGAAAATAAGGCGTATTATCCGCACTTATCCATGCATATAACATGTCTCGATTAATCATGATGATTATGATAATTAGTATATTTACACTAAGCAGTACCCATTTTTTCAAATCTCATCTCTCCTATTCAATTGATGGATCGCTGTAGGCTCAGTTAAGAGTCCATATGCTTGCTAATTCCTATCTTATCCATCCACATCTTTGTGCTGTTCTTTCTCAGACCAAACCCAACTATCAGGCAAAATCCCTCAGACATTAAGAAACAGGTTGATAAAGAGCACGCCTAAACGACTCTATTACTTCTCATTGTTTGATCATATACTCACATATAAAACATTTATTATATGTTGATAAGCAGCAAAAATAGAGTTTAATCTTCCATTTATTATTTTTTTTGATTGTAAGTTGCCTTTTTCGACTCTGCTCCCCATTTAATTACTGAGAGGAGATGATATCTTATGACTTCAGGAGTTGGAGTTAATAATTTCATTGAAAGAGCATTCAGTAGTTATGTTAAAACATGTCTCCAACATGCTAAAAAAGATTATTCTGGGAAGCTAAGGCGTGATTCAGCTTATGTTGTTCCTTTAGATGCCGTAAATTTCGAGATCAATATAAACTTTTTAGTTCGTCATCACGATATACTACAGACTCAAAACGTTCCTATACTTTCTCAAATTCCTGAAATATTACATCTTACATCAAAAGAACAAAGGCTTTTATACCATAAGTATTGCGAAGATAAAACAGATAAGGAAATTGCTCAACTTTTAGGAACTAGCAGACAAGCTGTTTCGAAAATGAAATCAAATGTTCTGGTGAAGCTTAAAAGCATTATGGAGAAATAAAGGCTCGTTTGCTTGTCGTAGCCCTCCCTTTTTATCATACATCACTTATCATTCAGTTCTAAGCGATAAAAAGGAGGATGAATATGAATAGCGTTTCTACTCTACTTCAATTAGCACAAGAAGGTAACAAAGAAGCTGAAGCTAAGTTGATTACCCGTTATGGGCCAGTTATTAATAAATACGCCAAACGAAATGGAACCATCGATGAAGATTGCAAACAACAGTTGACAATTGCCTTTATCCTGGCAGTTCGTCGCTTTGACCTTAATCGTTACAAGTAATCGCGAGCAGGGCCATGTGGATTTTATTCCACATGGCCTTGCCCGTATTTTACATACTCTTATATTAGCAGCATTGTGAACATTTCACGAAGCAAGTTGCCTTTTTTAATTCAAGCTCCCATTTATATTACAGGAAGCAATCAGGTAGATAAGCAAATCTGCTTTGATTGATTCTTGATCTTTGAAAACATCATATTACTTGTTTCAAGTACGTTCCTTTCTCTGCTGTGAAAACAGAAGCGACGAAGCGGAAACGCCATGATAGCTCTCTATTAGGGCTTGAGCGACCACATCTCCGGCTATAATCATCCTGTGGTGGGATGAATCGCCATAACCAGAGTAAGGGGATCATGATACTTCTGCCCGGCCAACGTCACGGTATTGGGGGCAGCTCGCTCGGATGAGGGGGAGCTTCATCATATTGTTGAAGCTATGATGCTGACTTACCATCAGCAGCTTGAAATAACATTTATCCTTCACTCTATGGAGATGAGAGCATTATGATGTCATCTTATTATGCACGCAGCCCACCTCGACCCAACTACATATCCAATTGAAAAGGAGACTTTGTTATATGCCAGAACAATCTGTGCTATTACCTTTAGCCACAAAGCATCTTCTTATATCCATGTTTGAACAATATCCTGATGTTGTGAATGTTCCCCAACTATGCGAAATGCTCGGTGGCATTAGTTGCAAGAGCGCCTATAAACTGTTGCAATCAAATCGCATTCAACACTTTAAAATCGGACGAGCATACAAAGTACCTAAAATTCAAGTTATTGTCTACCTTCATTCATTGATGCAGTCACAACAGTTACATTCGAAAGACAACTTTAATACATTAACGCATTGAACCGCTGTCTTTACTATGATATAATTATCGTGTCAATGGTAGAGATACGGGCTGCTAACCAAGAGAGGATCGGGTATGATAGCAGGCCACCTACAAGAGAAAAAAAACCTTTTCTATATTGTATTAAACTGTAAAGATGAACATGGGAAACGAAAACCTAAATGGATTCCTACTGGGCTTAAGGTAAAAGGCAACAAGAAAAAAGCTGAAATTATGCTTCAAGAAGCCAGAAAGAATCATTACCTGGAGGAACAAGCTCAAGCAATAGAAGCCGAAAAAAAAGCTGTAATAGCTACGACGGCCGCTCCATCTGATGTCAACAAAAGACTGTTTGCAGACTTCATGTTGCAATGGTTAGAGATGATGAAGAATAGTATCGAGCTTATCACCTACATCTCTTATTCTAACGCCGTAAAAGGCCGTATAGAGCCTTATTTTCGTGAGAAAGGGATTATGCTAGAGGACTTAACCACTGAGGATATTCAGAACTATTATACGCATGAAATGAATGTACGAGGTGTGAGTGCAAATACCGTTATTCATTACCATGCAAATATTCGCAAAGCGCTTCAATATGCCGTGAAAATAAAGCTAATTGTAGCGAACCCTGCCAACCTTGTAGAACGTCCTAAAAAGAACAACTATGTGGCAAGCTTTTACAATGTAGAGGAAATGAATCAACTCTTGGCTGCAATCCTCGGCGAAAAAATTGAGCTTGCCATTATTCTGGCTGCTTTTTATGGTCTACGACGAAGCGAAGTGGTGGGCCTGAAATGGTCAGCTATTGATTTAATGAACCGAACCATTACTATCAAGCATACAGTTACATCCGGTACGCTAGATGGTAAGTTCATTGAAATTGAGAAAGATCGTACCAAGAACAAAGCTAGTCGCCGCACGCTGCCACTGGTGGACAAGTTCTACGAAATTCTGATGTGCATGAAAGAGCAACAAGAGGCTTATCGCTCCTCTTATGGCAATACCTACTGTACTGACTACCTGGATTACATTTATTTAGACGCATTGGGGCAGCGTATTAAGCCTGGTTATATTACACAGCATTTTCCCATTCTGCTAAAGAGATACCGCTTTAGACGCATTCGCTATCACGATCTCCGTCATAGCTGCGCCAGTCTGTTGCTTTCTAACGGGGTAAGCATGAAAGAGGTTCAGGAATGGCTAGGGCACAGTGATTACGCAACAACGGCCAATATTTATTCGCATTTGGAATACAACTCAAAAGTATCTTCAGCTCAAATAATGAGTGATGTACTTAAAATCAAATAAAAAAAGCTCATTAGAGAATATCTCCAATGAACTCTTTTAGCTATACCGGCGAGAGGACTCGAACCTCCACGGTTTCCCACTCGATTTTGAGTCGAGCGCGTCTGCCATTCCGCCACGCCGGCAAAATATAATGTCTTCCATCGCTCCTCTGGACAAAGGAGAGAACTACAGGAGAGAACTTTTAAAACACTTTTTAAAGAATCCAGTCATACCAAGGCTTTAGCGGTTATTTCTTCGACTTACGCTCACGATTTTGAGTCGAGCGCGTCTGCCATTCCGCCACGCCGGCGTAGTATAAAATAATAGCCTATGGAGGCGCCACCCAGATTCGAACTGGGGATAAAGCTTTTGCAGAGCTGTGCCTTACCACTTGGCTATGGCGCCATAATATACAAAGCGGACGACGGGAATCGAACCCGCGACCCTCGCCTTGGCAAGGCGATGCTCTACCGCTGAGCCACGTCCGCATGTAATGGCTGGGGATATAGGATTTGAACCTATGCATGACGGAGTCAAAGTCCGTTGCCTTACCGCTTGGCTAATCCCCATTAAGCTTTAAAACAAAAAGGGCGATCGAGGGGAATTGAACCCCCGAGTGCCGGATCCACAAACCGGTGCGTTAACCACTTCGCCACGATCGCCATATTTAAAATGTGATTGGCAGGGGCAGCAGGAATTGAACCCACACTAACGGTTTTGGAGACCGCTGTTCTACCTTTAAACTATGCCCCTAAAAAACTGGTGGAGGATGATGGATTCGAACCACCGAACCCGTAAGGGAGCAGATTTACAGTCTGATGCGTTTGGCCACTTCGCTAATCCTCCATGGATGGTGCCGGCGAGAGGACTTGAACCCCCAACCTACTGATTACAAGTCAGTTGCTCTACCAGTTGAGCTACACCGGCGTAATACTTAATTACAAGTTATATGGTGGCTCGGGACGGAATCGAACCGCCGACACGAGGATTTTCAGTCCTCTGCTCTACCGACTGAGCTACCGAGCCTTACCTACGTAATGATCTGCCATGTAATTAAGAAATCACATTATTCAATTGTAATAATGGCGGAACTGACGGGATTCGAACCCGCGATCTCCTGCGTGACAGGCAGGCATGTTAGGCCTCTACACCACAGTTCCATGAAACAACTTTCAATTTCTTGAAAGATAATTGCGGGGACAGGATTTGAACCTGTGACCTTCGGGTTATGAGCCCGACGAGCTACCGAACTGCTCCACCCCGCGATATTAAATTATGGTGGAGGCTGAGGGGATCGAACCCCCGACCCTCTGCTTGTAAGGCAGATGCTCTCCCAGCTGAGCTAAGCCTCCAAAGTTAATTACCTAATATATAGTAACACATCTGCATGCCAATTATCAACTAATTTTACATTGCGTCCATTTTTTCTCAACAAATAAAAAATTAATGATATGACCCAAAGGGGATGCGCCTCACGTTGTGAGTCGACTGCGATGTATTTCTACCGAAGCTTATACTCCGACGAACCATTAGGGGTTCTCATCTTTCATCGGCTATGGGATAGCCTTATGACCCGTAGGGGATTCGAACCCCTGTTACCTCCGTGAAAGGGAGGTGTCTTAACCCCTTGACCAACGGGCCTTGTAAATTAGTGAATCAACGGAGAGAGAGGGATACTCTCACTTCGTTCGAGACTGCGATGTATTTCTATCGATGCGTATGCTTCGACGTACCCCTTATGGGTTCTCATCCCAACCGTGATGTAAAAGCTACGGAGAGAGAGGGATTCGAACCCTCGAGACGCTTTTGGCGCCTACACGATTTCCAATCGTGCTCCTTCGGCCAACTCGGACACCTCTCCATATGGCTCCCCGAACAGGACTCGAACCTGTGACAACTCGATTAACAGTCGAGTGCTCTACCAACTGAGCTATCAGGGAATATATTTTCAGGTTACACCCTGAAAACTGGAACCGAAACGAATCATTGCATTTCACTTTAGGATAAGCCCTCGACCGATTAGTACTGGTCAGCTCCATGCA
>NZ_KB898191.1 GCF_000377505.1 Paenibacillus massiliensis 2301065 = DSM 16942
CGTTTGAAGATTTCAATTAAATCTCTTCTCACTTGATTATAGATTTCTTTCCGTCTATACTTCGGGGTGAACACAATATGGTATTTGCACATCCATTTTGTGTGAGCTAGGCTGTAGCTCTTGGTTGCCATTGATGACCATTCCTCTCTTTTGAGCCTGAACATCTCAATTTTATTGGAATGGTCATGGTGGTCAAACCCTCAATCCCTCCACCCGCATAGCGGGTGGTTTTTTGTTTCGCGCGCTTCACGCACTCAACTGGCTAAAGCCATAACAAAAAAACCTGCTTTCTGAGCAGGTTACAATCATTTCAAATCCGTATGTATCCCTTTATTACAACATCTCTTCTTCCGCCCCTTACGCAGTACAGCACCTCGTCGTTGTTAAATTATGCAATCCGTGTTTCAACAAATGCAACATATGGTAATACCAAGATGTTAACCCACGTATTTCACGTGTGAATACAGTCAGGTTTAGTTTCAAATAGGAGGCTAGACATATGCGAAAATTATTCCTTGGATGCACCTCGATCCTATCGGCTGTCATGATTATGTGTACTGGATTCCTGATCTCCGCCTTGAAGTCCGTAGAGCGGTCTGCTGATATCAACAGTGGGGCTTTTCGGTATAGCATCTTCAATATTGAATTCTGGTGGTTCATCATCCCGCTTCTGCTCCTGATCCTTGGACTGTGGCTCGTCTATTCCGCTGACAAGGACCAATGAGACCAAGCTCATCTTTAATAATGAATAAACGAAGGCCTTAACCTCTAAGTCTTTTTGTGCTGTTCGGGAATTGACTCCACTCCCTGAGTGTTAGCTACCTTTTAATCTCCCCAAACGCTATCCTCAACACCACTTGTATACAAGAACGAGAACTCAACCTATTATTTGAACACTGGCTATTATTCAATCACAAAGTTACTCCACCTCCACTGTGTTAGGTTAGGACTGTTCTCCCCCTGCTCAACTCTCCCTCTCGAAGCGAGCTTTCGCACAGTAGCCCCCAAGCTTCATTCCATTCAAATGCACATACACTTATACTTACACCGCCACACCCAAATTCTATTTCTTAATATAATCCGCGAACTGGCGCAAAAAATCTAACGAATGGATATCCTCGCGGAGATGATGATGAACGAGATCATCTATGCGGGAGGTATCTTTGTTCACCATACACTCCAGCATAGTCTGGTGCTCGTGCCAGATGTCCATCAGCTTGCCCGACTCCAGCATATGCAGCTTACGATATCGGATATAGTGAACGTTCGCCTGCTGAATCAGCTGCCACAGATATTCCCGGCCCGCGATCTGGAACATGGTCTGATGGAACTCATCATCCAGCTGCAGAAATGCATCCGTCGCATCTGCCTCCTCAATCACTGCACGCTGCTGATCCAGAATGCGACTCAGCCTTTGAGTATCGCTTAACGAGAGCTGTGTGGACAGCTCCTTCATGATTTCTTTTTCCAATGCGCTTCTTAAATAAATCATGTGCTCCACGGACTCGAGATCAATATAGGAGACGATATTCCCCTTCTTCGGATAAATATCAATATAGGACTCGAGCGCAAGCTGCTTCAGCACGTCGCGCAGAGGGGTTCTCGACAGCTGGAAGCGCTCAGACAAGGTAGTCTCACTGAGCAGCGTCCCCGGCTTCAGGGCCAGTGATAGGATATCATTCTTGAGCATCTGCTTAATTTCTTCCTTCGTGAACATGTCATTCCTGCCTTCACTGTATGAATTCTTTTATTATAGAGTATTTTACAGAGATGGCTCTCTCGAAATATCATTGACAAGAACAATTCCTATCATATATGATCGACTCGATCTTGTATACAAGATGAATGATGCATATGTAATCCACTACAATCAGGGAGGGTATTGTTATGAATATGACCTGGAGATGGTATGGGGAAGGCAATGACAACATTACACTCGATCATATCCGGCAGATTCCGGGCGTGATGGGCATTGTCTGGTCTTTGCATGATAAGGTAGCCGGGGAAGTATGGGAAATGGAACGCATTCAGGAGGTAGCGGATCAGATCACGAGCAAGGGCTTCAGCACGGCGGTCGTTGAGAGTGTGAACGTCCATGATGATATCAAGATCGGCCTCCCCTCCCGCGATCAGTACATTGATATTTATATCGACACCATTCGCAAGCTCGCCACAGTCGGCGTCAAAGTTATTTGCTATAACTTCATGCCTGTCTTCGACTGGACTAGAACCGAGCTGTACAAGGAACTGCCTGACGGGTCTAACGCCCTCTTTTATGAAAAGGCTGCCATTACGGATAATCCTCGCCAGATGGTCGACCGTATCCTCAAGGGAGCCGGGAAGTTCACCATGCCAGGCTGGGAGCCGGAGCGGCTCGCCAAGCTTGATGATCTGTTCGCAGCTTATGCAGATGTCAATGAAGACAAGCTATTTGAGAATCTGAAGTATTTTCTGGAGCGGATCATCCCGGTATGTGAGGAAGTGGACATTAAAATGGCAATTCATCCTGACGATCCGGCATGGCCTATCTTCGGCTTGCCGCGAATCGTCCGCAGTCGGGAGACCATTCAGCGAATTCTGGATGCCGTAGACAGTCCGTATAACGGCCTGACCTTCTGCACAGGCTCGCTCGGTACCAATCCTGAGAATGACTTGCCAGCGATGATTCGGGAATTCCACGAGCGTATTCATTTTGCACATATCCGTAATGTAAAAGTATTTGAAAATGGCGACTTCATCGAAGTCTCTCATCGTGGACAGGATGGCAGTGTCGATGTGCCAGAAGTGGTCAGAGCCTATCATGAGAGCGGCTATCAGGGATATGTGCGCCCGGATCACGGTAGACATCTATGGGGAGAAGAGCAGAATTGCCGACCAGGCTACGGCTTGTACGATCGGGCACTTGGCATCATGTACCTGCTGGGCGTATGGGATAGTCTCTCGCAAGGCAAAGGAGTGAGCTGAATGCTTCAGCTTAACCGGAAAGGCTTATTAGACACGTCAGGCTGGGAAGCAGCAGGCATCGAATTGCCGACCTTTGATTTGGAGCTTGTCGCCCACAATACAAGGGTCAAGCCGCAGTGGGTACATTTCGGTGCAGGCAATATTTTTCGGGGACTGGTCGCTAATGCACAGCAACAGCTGCTGAATAACTTGCAAGCGGATACAGGGATTATTGCCGTGGAGACCTTTGACTTTGAAGTCATTGATAAGGGCTATAAGCCGTATGACAGTCTTACGCTGCTCGTGCTGATGCGGGCAGACGGAAGATTTCAGAAGCGTGTGGTGGCAAGCATCGTCGAGGGGCTAGTAACAGAGGCAAGTCGCCCTGACGACTATCATCGCCTGATTGAAGTATTCGAGAATCCGAGTCTGCAGATGGCCAGCTTCACCATTACAGAGAAGGGCTACTCCCTAACGGGACCTGACGGCAAGTATCTGCCTGTCGTGGAGCAGGATATGACGAAGGGGCCTCAGCAGCCGCTGCATGTGATGAGCATTGCCACCTCCCTGGCGTATCGGCGCTACCTGAAGGGCCAGTATCCCATGACCTTTGTCAGCATGGATAATTGCTCACATAACGGTGATCTGTTAAAGGCCAGCATGACCACTATTGCCAAGGAATGGGCTACCCGAGGTCTGGTGGAGAAAGGCTTCATGGACTATCTGGAGGATGAGGGGAACATCACGTTCCCTCTCACCATGATTGATAAGATTACTCCAAGGCCCTCCTTGGAGGTGCAGGCTGCTCTGCAGAAGCTGGGCATAGCCGACATGGAGCTGATCGTCACCTCCAAGCATACGTATACTGCCCCCTTCGTCAATGCGGAGGTTAGTGAGTATCTGGTCATTGAAGACAAGTTCACGAACGGACGACCCGCTCTGGAGAAGGCGGGCATCATCTTCACGGACCGGGATACGGTGGATCAGGTAGAGACGATGAAGGTCACAACCTGTCTCAATCCGCTGCATACCGCTCTCGCTCTCTCCGGGTGTCTGTTAGGCTATCAGCTTATTGCCGATACTATGAAGGACCCAGCCTTGCGTCGTCTGATCGAGACCATTGGCTACAAGGAAGGGCTGCCTGTTGTCGTTGACCCTGGCATTATTCAGCCTACGACATTCATTGACGAGGTGCTGCAGGAACGCTTCGCTAATCCTTATATCCCGGATACACCGCAGCGGATTGCCACCGATACTTCACAGAAGATGAGCATTCGCTTTGGCAAAACGTTAAAATCCTATGTGGACACCGCAGGACTCGATCCCGGAGATCTGACGGCAATTCCCTTGACTATTGCGATCTGGTGCCGCTATTTGCTTGGAGTAGATGATCATGGAGTCCCCTTCACGCTCAGTCCTGACCCGCTAATGGATACGCTACAGGGATACTTACAGCATACGAAGCTAGGTGATCAGACCTCCGAGGTTCGCCGCCTGCTTGCGGATGAAAGGCTATTCGGTGTCCCACTATATGAGATTGGGCTGGGTGACAAGATTGAGGGGATGTTCCATGAGATGCTCGCCGGCCCTGGTGCAGTGCGCAGTACGATCGAGAAGTATGTGTGCGGGGAATAGCTAGATTTTTTTACATGCAGGATTCATAATAGGCTTGTGTTCAATCAGTGCTCAATCAGTGCTCAATCAGTGCTCAATCAGTGCTCAATCAGTGTTCGGTCTGAGAGCTATACGTCCTCGATATCTATACCTGTGCCTATTCGCCCTTAATTTCTGTAGCCTTCGGTACGAAGCACGCTGGCACATAAACGAAGATGTGTAACTGTTCATTCGGCAACGAAAGTGAAATATATCACAAAATTTAAGTATTCACTTGTAACTCAATCCTTTTTAAAGCTTCATACTGCTGTTAATGCTTATTTTAGTACTTGTTAATGCTTCTTCTTGAGGTTATCCATAGTTCACTTCATAATGCACTTGATCGTAATTTTCTTGCTACATTTACAAAAAGAACCTTCATGGTCAATGCAAAAGTGGCACGAAGGTTCTTTCTCTGATCCGCTGTTCTCTCCAGCAACTACGCTTCTATTTCTTCATTGATTCTATTTCTTCTACAACATCTACTTAATCCATTGCATCATTTGCATCTTCTACTTAATCCGTTATAAACTTTCCATCTTTTACTTCTGTGTGCTCTATTGCTTCTATGCCCAGTACTCTCTTAGTTCACCTGCTCCAGCACATTCCTGCGCGCGACGCCGCTATCTATGGCCGCCTTGGCTACAGCAAGCCGGATTCGCTCTACCACCCTTGGGTCAAAGGCATCCGGGATAATGTAATCCTCGCGCAGCTCAGAGGGCTCGATGACCGAAGAGATCGCCTCGGCTACAGCCAGCTTCATCTCGTCGTTAATATCACTAGCCTCACAATCGAGCGCCCCACGGAAAATGCCTGGGAAGCACAGCACGTTATTGATCTGGTTCGGGTAATCGGAACGGCCAGTCGCCATGACTTTCACATAGGGAGCTGCCAGCGCTGGATCAATCTCGGGCATCGGATTCGCCATTGCAAATACAATCGGATCAGCAGCCATGTTCTTGAGATCCTCGACGGTAAGTACATTCGGTGCGGATACGCCCACGAATACGTCTGCTCCCTTGATGACCTCGGACAGCACACCCTGCTCATTGTTCGGATTGGTCAGCTCTGCGAACTCGCTCCAATGTGGCTTATCGTAATTCGTCGCACGGTTAATCGCGCCTTCCCGATCCACGCCGATCAGATTCACCGCCCCTGCTCGCAGGAGCATTTTGGAGACGGAGATGCCGGCTGCACCGATACCGTTCACAACGATCTTCGCTTCACCAATGGACTTGCTGCACACCTTAAGTGCATTCAGCAGACCTGCGAGCACGACGATTGCTGTACCATGCTGGTCATCATGGAAGACAGGAATGTCCAACTCTGCTCTTAGACGAGCTTCAATCTCGAAGCAACGGGGTGAGGAGATATCCTCCAGATTAATGCCACCGAACGTAGGAGCGAGTGCTTTTACAATGGCAATAATCTCTTCTGTATTCTTCGTGTCAAGGCAGATCGGTACAGCGTCCACACCCGCGAACTGCTTGAACAAGGCTGCTTTCCCTTCCATGACAGGCATGGCTGCGCGAGGCCCAATATCCCCGAGTCCCAACACGGCTGTACCATCCGTGACGACAGCTACCGTATTTCGCTTTGTCGTTAATTGGTATGCCTTGCCCTGGTCCTTCGCAATCGCCTGGCATACCTTGGCCACACCAGGGGTGTACACCTTAGACAGATCCTCTTTGTTGCGGATCGGATGCTTCAGTGTGGTCTCCAGCTTCCCACCGTCATGCAGCTGCATAATCTCCAGCAATTGCTCTACTACATCCCCCCCACGCAGTTGGGAGACGGCTTTCTCGATCAGCACACGATCCTCGACATGCTCTACTTCGATTCGAACCTCCGCTTGCGCGAGATCGTCTTCCTTCGGGTCCTCCATGTGTGCGACGACTACGGTTCCATGATAACTCTCTACGATATGAATCAAGTCCGCCATATAGTTGCTTCCGCTTCCGTACTGTACTCGCAATGAGAACTGATGGGTATTATCCAATACCTGACTCATCTTAATCGCCTCCAAAATAATAACTACCTAATGAAATGAATGACACTTGCACAGTCGACCCCTTGGTCATGTAATGTCATAATCATTTAATCTCAACAATCATTGAACACAATACAAACAATCATTACGTACAAGTATTCATTTACTGCAAACAATACGTTGTTATATGAATTAATCGAATTCTATTTACAACCTTGCCTATCTGTTGAGCCCCTAGATCCGTAACTGAATACAGAATGCTAGCTAGCGGACAGGCCTTAGCCTCCCCAGACCGAAATCAGCAGGGTAGCTGCCACAATCGTAAGCGCTCCACCAATCCGCGTGGAGATCTGTGCGAACGGCATCAGCTCCATCCGACCCGAGGCCGAGAGAATCGCTACGTCGCCCGTGCCGCCTAATCCGCCGCGACATCCTGTGACGATCGCTGCTTCTACCGGGTACATACGAACCCATTTGCCGACAAAATAGCCTGTGATAATCATGGCCGCAATAACGGAAGCACAAGTAATGACGTAAGGTACGGAGAGGAGCGCTGCCACATCCTCCAGCGGAATGTACAGGATGCCCAGACCGACCATAAGCGGCCAGGTCAGCGTACCCGATACGAATTTATACAGCTGATAGGCACCTTGCTCGATTTTGTAAGGCAGCAGCTTGCAGATTTTGAGCAGAGCCGCACCGAAGATCATCAGGATCGGACCTGGAATACCGACGAACGGGGACAACAGACTGCCCGTAATGAACAAGCTGCAAGCGAACAGCAGACCTGCTCCCATGAGCGGGAAATCAATTTTTTCCGAATCGTAGCTGCTGCCGCCGAGCTTCTGACCGTTCTTCTCCTTCACCAGAACACCGTTGCCGGTAATGGCAGGATTTTTGTCGGCCATTTTCTTAAGCAGACCTGCACCGATGATAGCGAAGACATTGCCGATGACAGCCGCCGGAATCATCTGGGCCACGTAACTGCCGGACTCCCCGCCAAGAATCTGTGAGAATGCGATGGATAACGGCAGAATGCCTTCCCCTACACCGCCACCGATGATCGGTACGATGATGTAGAAGAGCGTACGGTGCGCCGTATAGCCGAACATCATGCCCACACCCAGACCTACAAGGACTGCTGCAGCCGTACCTGCCATCATGGGGATGAAAATACGGATGAACCCGCTAATCAGCGTCTGACGATTCATGCCTGTAATGCTGCCCGCCACCAGACAGGCGATGTAGAGGTACAGAAAGTTCGACGTCTTCATCAGGGTATGCACCGAATCCACGATGGGCGGATTCAAGACGTTCCAGAAGACAAGGAAGGACGGCACCATGAGGGACAGTATCGCAGGACCGCCGATATTTTTCAGCAGAGGCAGGTTGAAGCCCAGATAGCTCAGCAGTACGCCCATAATCATAATAACTGCCAGACCACCGATCATATCATTGGGAAGCTGACCGAGAGCTGCGGCCGCGAAAATAATAATACCAAGCAGAATGTAAATAGGTAGTGGAATGACGCCAATCTTGAAGCCAAGCACTTTGGATAACGGACGGACATAAGACTCCGACGATACGCTTGTCTGCTTCGGTACTTCCGTGGAGCCTACCGAAGTCTCCATTGCTTTTTGCATGACGGGTGAACCTCCTTTAATGTTCTACAGCCCCATCATAGCGGTTTTGTAAGCGCTTTTGTTGTTATGTAAATAATCAATGAATTATTAAAGTTATTAAAGTAAACGTTATCAAAATGACTATTCCCTCTATTGTGTGACTATGGGATCATTGAATAACTTCTTTGTATAGCTGCTGTACCTTTAGTGTTCCGAGCAACTGCGAGATGTACAAGGGCTTTTACAAGTATTTGCTGATCCTCGTAGGCCCCTCTGCGGTCATGCGGTATTTCTGCACGGGCCTTCCTACCGTTCCATAGCTGAAATCCATCTCCAGCACCCCCATGTCCTGTAGCTCCGCAAGATACTTGCCGGACGATACACGCGAGATTCCAGCGCTACAGGCGATCTCCTCGCTAGTGAACCATTCGGAAGTCGTCGCCTCAATGGCTCTCCATACCGCGTGCAGAGTCTGCCGCGTGAAGCCCTTGGATAACGGGGTACTTCGGGTCGTATCCTTGGCGATCTTCGTTAGAGAATCCAGTTCAGCTTGGGCGAGCGTATCTGAGCCGGTGAACAGCATCGAACGCTCGCGATACTGCTCCAACGCCGAACGCAGACGGTTGAACTGGAACGGCTTGATCAGATAATCGACAGCACCACCACGTAGCGCCTGACGGATACTCTCCTTGTCACTGGCTGCCGAGATGACGATCACGTCGGCTGCCAGTGCCTGACCACGAATATCCGACAATAGCTCCAGCCCACTGTTTCCTTTCATGTAAATATCAAGCAGGATGAGATCATAAGACCTTGATTCCAGCAGCTCAAGCGCACGCTCGGCGGATTCCGCCCAATCTTCAGCTTGGAAGCCCTCAACCTGCTCCACATAGAATTTATTCATCTCGGCGACCATCGGGTCGTCCTCTACAATTAGCACTTTAATCATGTTTCCCCCTGTCCCCTCGCTTTGTACGGAATCCTGACGTGAAATTCCGTTCCTGTTAATCTTGAGCTCTGACAGCTCAATCGACCGCCGAGCTTCTTGACGCTGCGCATCACCAGATACAAGCCAATGCCTCTGTCCTGTCCCTTCGTCGAGAAGCCTTGCTCATACATCCGCTTGATGATATCCTCCGGGATGCCTGTCCCGTTATCACGGACGGTAACGACGAGCTCCTGATCCCGATGCACGAAGCCGACAGCGATCTCCTTGTCTCCTGGGCCACCTTCAGCCTCAAGCGCATTTTCCAGCAGATTACCTACAATAGTCACCAGTTCACGTGAGGTCTCTTCATCAGCACATTCCGGCAGTACTCCATCGTCCATAATGGTCATCTGAGCTCCCGTCTCACGCGCTCGGCTAAGCTTCCCTAGCAGGAACCCTGCCATAACTGAATCCTTGACCTGTCTGACCAGCATTCCCGCCTCAGATTGAAAATGATTCACCGTACCATTAAGATATTCCTCCAGACGATCATAACGGCGCATATGTGTGAGCCCGACCATGACATGAAGCTTGTTCATAAATTCATGAGTCTGCGCACGCAAGGCCTCCGCATATAAGGATACACCCGACAGTCGCTCCATGAGTATATCGATTTCGGTCTTGTCCCGGAAGGTTGCAATAGCGCCCTCAATCCGGCCATGCACGGTGACAGGAACGACATTGACCAGCAAGGTCAGGCCTTCCTGCTCGATCTCCATATCATTCAAAGCCTGCCCGCTATCCAGTACCTGATCCATTCGTAAGAGTGGGCTGAGCTCACGAGAATTCTGTCCTTCTTCTACTCTGGCATCACCTACCAGTCGCTTGGCCTCCGCATTAATCAGCGTAACGGTCCCTGCAGAATCAACAGCAATGATCCCTTCCTTGGCGGACTGCAGCATTGCGCTTCGCTCCTCCAGCAGCTTCGCAATCTCATCAGGCTCCATTCCAAGCATCAGTCGCTTGAGTCTACGAGCCAGCAGTACAGCACCAGAGATCCCAAGAACAGCAGCAATCAGAAGTCCCAGATACATAATCCAGCGATTATGTGCAACCGCCGAATTGACAGCATCCATCGACAGCCCTACAGCCACAGCTCCAAGCAGCTCTCCATCTACAATGACGGGGGCAAAGGCCCTAACCGAAGGCCCCATGCTTCCTTTTGCGATAGATATATGCTCCTTACCCTTCAACGCTTCAACCTCGTCCCCACCCATAAAGTGCTTGCCGATTCGCTCAGGCTCCGGGTGAGACAGTCTGATTCCTTCCGTATTCATGACCACAACAAATTGCACGCCGTTCAGTACACGAATCTCCTCGGCGAAGGGCTGGATCGCTGCAACATCCCCTTGCCCCGACAGTACCTGCTGGACTGTTGGGGTCCTCGATACTGTACGAGCGATTGAAATGGCCTTCTCCTCCAGATCCTCCCGAGTTAGCTCGGTAATCTTCATGTTGAACATCACATAGACTGTCAGCAGCACCAGTGCCAACACGGAACAGACCATCAGCGTGATCGTTGTCTGCAGACGCAAACGTTGCCTACCATTTCTCACCAGCACTCATCCTTTGGTCATTACGATCTCTTTCATCTTCCATCCTTAGCTTATAATGTAAGCATTGACTGTGCAATATTTATCATATTGCTCACATGGTGAGGACACCTGTTCGCTCACACTCATCCAGAAAAAAACCTTGCAGGAGCAACCCCTGCAAGGTTAGTACATTGCCTATGCTCTATTTAATCCAGCGTGTACAGCTCTTGTTCCAGAGGCAGCGGTGCTGGCCGTGTACAGCTGCTCTCCATCTCGTAAAAGGCCTGGCGATCCGAGGAATAATGGCAGGCCCACATCGCCTCCAGCACATGGTATGCCAGCTCGCCGCTGGCCCGATGCGGACGTTTATTCAGCCATGCAGCAGCCAGATCAGCCGGACCGATACCACGCGTATTCTCTGTGTACCCCTCTACTAGTGGTACCTCGCTCCATTCTCGTTCACCCCGTCTGCGATAACGGACAGGCCCGCCGAATGTATTCGGGTCCGGCACCTCCAGTGATCCTTCTGTACCATAGATCTCCATACGCGGCAGTGAGCTGCCTCCGAAGATGTCGAAGCTCGTAATCATGGTGCCGATGGCCCCCGACTCGAATTGCAGTAGCCCCGTTACATGTGTCGGGATCTCCACCGGAATCTTTTGCCCGCGCTTCTTCTCGCTGGTAATCGTCCGTTCTTCCAGAGCTGCGCCAGTCATTCCGGCAATACTCCGAATCGGGCCTAGCAGCTGCACCAGCGCCGTCAGATAATATGGACCCATGTCGAACATCGGCCCGCCGCCTGCCGCATAATAGAATTCCGGGTCTGGATGCCAGCCCTCGTGGCCACCTGACATCATGAAGGCCGTGGCACCCACAGGACGCCCGATTGCACCGCTCTCAATCAGACGCAGCGCCGTCTGAATGCCTGCTCCCATGAACGTTTCTGGAGCACAGCCGACGAGAAGACCACGCGAACGAGCCAGGTCCAGTACTTGACGTCCTTCCTCCAACGACACGGCTAGCGGCTTCTCCACATAGACATGCTTCCCGGCCTCCAATGCCTTGAGATTAATCTCGGCATGCACGGCAGGAATGGTCAGATTAATGATCAGGTCGATCTCGGGGTCCGCCAGTAACTCGTCTGGGGAGTAGACCTTAGCAATGCCATAACGCTCCGCTTGCTCCCTGGCTCGCTGCAGATCAAGGTCTGCACAAGCCGTCAGCTCCATAGAGCTGAACTTATTGCCATTTTCCATGTATATGCCACTGATCTTGCCGCAGCCGATAATGCCAGCTCTCAGCTTGCTTCTGTTACTATCATTACTTCTGCTACTTGCTTCGCTTCCCATAGCCCAGCACTCCTCCGCCTCGTTATTGGCTATCTCCCATGCCTGTATATGCGCCTGAAGCAGAGGCTCCGGACGACTTGCCTGCCTGTTGAGTCAGCCCCTTGCCCTCGGCTGCCCACAGGAAGCCGCGCCGCATTAGTTCCTTGACCTGTGCAATCTCCACGATATCCGCATGATGCCCCAGGGAATTGTAATAGACACGCCCGACACCCCAGCGCTTCGTCCAGGCGACAGGCATATCAACAGCCTTGTTCAGCCGGTGTGGTCCGTCCACCACGGGGAATCGTGTCGTAGCCAGCACCTCGACCGCAGGGTCCACATGCAGGTAGTAGTGCTCTGACTGTACAGTGAAGTCCTGTAATCCCGTCACCAGGGGACTTGAGCTCTGCTTGATCTCCACCGTGTAGAGCACGCCGTCATTTCCCGGATGAGCAACCCATTGCCCACCTGTCATGAACTGCCAATCTACATTTTTGCGAAATGCATCGCACATCCCACCATGGCAGCCTGCAAGTCCCGTACCGTGCTGCACGGCTGCAGACACGTTGTTCACTAGCTCCTGCTCAATCTCACCCATCGTCCAGACCGGTACGATTAGATCCAATCCCAGCAGCTTCTCTGCATCTGCAAAAGCCTCAAGCGTATTAGACACCTCAACCTCGAATTGCTCCTTACGCAGCATGCGGGCAAATATATTGGCCACCTTCTCCGGTTCGTGTCCGTCCCAGCCTCCCCACACAATGAGCGCTTTCTTCATGAAGACCGCCTCCCTTGATCAATTCAGTTCCTCGCCTCATGGGTAGCAGCAGCTTCTGCCGCTTGCCATGGGCATCCAAGATTACAACGACAGTAGACTCCTTGCGCACCCCACCCTGCATTCAGCATCGGGGCTGCTTCATTATCTAATACGTGTGATGATATGGAATGATGAGTAGGTGTGAATGATCAAGCTTCAATTACATATCAGCAATGCGTACCCAGCGCTTCTCCGCAACCGACTTCTCGACCGCCTCCAGCACAGCCTGACACTTCACACCGTCCCGGAAGTTCGGCTCAGGCTGGCGCCCTTCGCGAATCGCTGAAGTCAGCTCCAGCATTTCATGAATGAAGGTATGCTCGAACCCGATCGTATGGCCTGGGGGCCACCAGCTACTGGCATACTCATGCGCAGGGTCCGTCGCCAGTACCCGCCGGAAGCCTTGTACATCCTCGTCATCCGAGGTAAAGTATACCTCCAGCTCATTCATCCGTTCAAAGTCAAATCGCACACTGCCGAGGCTCCCATTAATCTCGAACGCATTCGTTGATCGGTGTCCTGCGGCAAAGCGAGTCGCCTCGAAGCTACCGATGACACCGTTTTCAAATCGAGCCATGAATAATGTCGCATCATCGACTGTGACGGGCCCGCGAGGGGCGTCCTTGCTCTGTCCAGCCTTAGCACTCAAGCCTGTCATCTCGCTAGCAAGCGGTCTTTCCTTCACGAAGGTCTCACTCATGCCTACGACCTCCTCAATATCCCCGACAAGATCATGGGCCAGATCAATCAGGTGTGCTCCGAGATCACCGAGCGAGCCTGAGCCAGCTACATCCTTCTGTAACCGCCACACCAGCGGGAACTCCGGGTCCAGAATCCAGTCCTGCAGGAACCAGGCCCGAAAATGATACAGCTTGCCGAGTCTTCCACTCTGTACCAGCTTCTTGGCCAGCTTGACGGCAGGTGAGAACCGATAGTTGAACCCCACCATGTGCTTGACGCCTGCTTGCTCGGCTGCCTCCAGCATTTCCCGCGAATCCGCCAGATTCAGCGCAAGTGGCTTCTCACAGAAGATATGCTTGCCAGCCTTCGCCGCAGCCAGTGCAATCTCCTTGTGTGCGTCACTGGGGGCGTTGATGTCAATGACATCAATGTCATCCCGAGCAACCAGCTCTCTCCAATCGGTCACACTCTCGTCCCAGCCCAACTGACCTGCTGCCTGCTGCACAGCCATTGCATCCCTTCCGCAAATGACGGACATCCGTGGATATAAGGCCTCCGGGAAAAACATTGGCAGACTGCGATAAGCGTTGCTGTGCGCCTTTCCCATGAATTTGTACCCGATCATGCCGATTCTTAGTTGTTGCATAAGCAACCTCCTTGTCATCTGTGTATGATCTGCATAACTTGAGATGGTAGTTCGAACTTGATGCCGGCTCTGCTCCCTTGATGCACTCGATCTTCAAGAACCTTATTACGCAGGAAGCATTATTATGGAAAATAAGACCTAATACAAACAATGTAAGTATATTCAAAAATCTCCTGATATACAAACGTTCTATAGCACGAAAAAACGGAGCGGGCCTCCTAGCCTACTCCTCATACGGGGAATGTCTCCCGAATGCTTCAGTTATCACCAACGCTGTATCCCACAGATGAATGATCTGATTGTCGAGAGCGCCTTCAAAAAAAGAAAGGCCTAGCACTCATGATCCGTGCCCCTCGTTCCTTCCGTCCACTTACGCTTCAGTAACCATAGGCCATGAAGGATGGCATAGATAATCATGACATTCAGGAAATAACTGAGCAAATTAATACTCAAATTATGAATAAACCATTCGCTATCACTGGGGCGCAGCCGATATTCCGTCAAAAAGGTGAAGGGAAATCCGAATTCCGCACGAGCGGCCCCCTCTCTAGGAATTTTACCTGGGAACACAAATACAGTCAGCAGCGCGATCCACACCGACAGGTGAAATATTCTGGTATTCAACACCCCTGCTGGCATTCGGCAGCCTCCTCTCTGCAATCTCTTGGCCTCATTCCAGTGTCAGGTCCAGCAATCTTTCCCATCGTAGCATGATTTGGTATAGTCTAGAACCTTCCTTTTTTGTCATAGCTCGCCCCAGATTAGCTTGTGTAAACAAGCTACTGCTGTATCATTTACTTCTATTAACAGCTACTCCGAGGCACGCTCTCCCCCGTGCTCCACCACCATGCTCGTTATGTTCGAGAGCAGCTCTCCCGGGAGCGCATAGCTTACAGCTACCTCACGCCCGTAGGCATAGTTGAATCTGACATAGCCCCCTATAGCGCGGTAGAAGAGCTTGCAGGTGTATTCATTTTCCACACACAGCTCTGGTGCAAAGGTAGCTCTCAGTGTCTCGGCCAAGCTCTTCAAGGACCCCTTATCTGCATCCATCAGATAGAACTCATGCTGGCCCTGCTCCTGCCAAGGCTCATAGTACCGCTCCGGGTCAGCCTGTGGATAGAACGCTTCGAGCCAGTGATCCATGGACTGGGTGAAATCTCCCTCCATTACAGACAGCACACAGATCTCATCCGCATGACGAGGGAACCACAGCAGCCCTTCCACATGGCGACTCACAGCAATGAAGTCACCATCAATCGTACTGGCCAGCACACAGCAGTCCCGAATCTGCTCACGAGTGATCGGCCCCTCCGCAGGATGCTCCCACAGCTCATAATCCGCGAATTCTCGCAGTCTGTCCTCATCCGGTAGCTCCACCTGAAGCAGCCCGCGATAGGTACCTGGACCGAAGGTCTGTATAAATTGGCTATACGAGTCAGGCAGTCTCAGTCCCTGCTCCGCTTCCCATGCTTGCAGCCACTCTTGGGACACGGCTTGTGTGATGTCTGATGCGATGTACATATGAATCTCTCCCTTTCGCTAACATTCAATTCTGGTCACTCTTACCCGATATTAAATAGAGATCTTTACTACATAAAAGGGGACTTTTGGAATGATGCAGCACTTTTTGAAGCAACGCAAGCGACTAGAACGACTAAAACACCTGGGAATATTCCAGCACTCGAAGCCTTCCCTACACCTGAACAAATCAGCGGAGCCTGCCCAAGTGGAGGGACCATGGCCACAGCTGGATGCCACAACAACTCAGAATGGGCCAATACGAAAAACAAGCCGCCTAGCCCTCTCACTACCCTTACGCATACTGACCGCTACCGTACTTGTACTAAGCTTGGCAGCCACTCCACTTTACGCAGCCGCCCCACCCAAAATGGTTGTCATTATGGATGATATGAACCGCTCCTACCTTCCGATTCGGCTCTTGAACGGGTTCGATGGAATGAGTATGAGCTACGATGCTTCCAGTAAGCAGATCCATATCACCAAGGGAGACAAAGAAATAATCCTTACGACAGGAAGTAAGACAGCCCTAGTGAATCAGGAGCGTGTAGAGCTGCCAAGTGCCCCGTTCACCGAGCAGGGGAACACATACGTACCTATACAGCTCATGAAGGAGCAGCTAGGACTTGCTATTACGTGGAATCAGGATGCTTCCTCTGTCCGCATTCAATCCGGCGAGCACAAGACTACGCTGCCGTTCATCAAAGGTACGAGTGCGCTGTCTTCCTCCAAGCCTGTCGAGAGCTCCGCACGAACCTTCAAGGTTGGCTCACGCAGCTTCTCGACTCAGATCGTCACGGTATCACTGCTCCATCCGAAGGTTCAGCTCGATGTAGCTCTGGCAGGGAATACGGTCGGCAAGGTACAGGACCTCAAGCAGATTGCCAAAGCTAATCAAGCTGTGGTAGCAATTAACGGTACCTTTTTCGATGCCTACACCACTAGCTCCTTCAAGACCCCGTA
Organism: Paenibacillus massiliensis 2301065 = DSM 16942; assembly: GCF_000377505.1. Lineage (GTDB taxonomy): Bacteria > Bacillota > Bacilli > Paenibacillales > Paenibacillaceae > Paenibacillus > Paenibacillus massiliensis. The sequence goes on from NZ_KB898191.1 coordinate 16,688, forward strand.
CGGCTATATTGTTAGCGGTGGCGAGGTGCTGAAGGCAAGCTCCGGAGACCGAAGAACGATCTTCATGTACGATAAGAACCACTTGGCTGAGCTGATTCCTGGTCTGGAATTGGGCGAGCGCTTCAAGCAAGGAACCATGGAAGGCGCCCTGCAGGCGGGCCCCCGTCTTGTAACCAATGGTAAAGTATCCATTGATGTCACGAAAGAGGGCTTCAAGGACCCGAAAATACTGACAGGCGGTGGAGCCAGAAGCGCGCTGGGTATTACCAAGGATCACAAGCTTATTCTGTTGACAACCGGGGGAGCCACTATTCCGCAGCTCGCAGAGATTATGAAGCAAGCGGGTGCTTACCAAGCGATGAACCTGGATGGCGGAGCATCCAGTGGCCTGTATTACAACGGTAAGTACCTCACGACACCAGGTCGTCAGATTAGCAACGCGATCATTGTGACTACCAACTAGTTGTGACTATAAACTAATGTAGCTATTAACTAATTGTAATCATCAATTAGATCGTGAAGGAGCCACATCATGAGACACAGCACAAGCTCCTACATTAATAAGGGTAGTTCGAAATAAAGTAGCAGTATGGACAGTAACAGGAAAGGATGCACCAGGACAGTATACGCGACTAATATAGCGTAGATCGTAACAGAGCCGCTCATATTGACCACGAGCGGCTCTGTTACTTATGTTCACATTTTACTCAAGCCTATAGGCTGCTATGCTGACTTTCACCCTAGTTCCAGTCTACCCTCTTCATTTCCTGACTTTTCAAATTCGAGCCGTCTAGCTCCAGCCTACGCTTTCGAACCACAACTGCTCATGATTCTTGAGCAGAGCATTACGAATGTACGGAACCGTGTTCTCCGGCAGCTCGCTCAGTCGGAACCAGCGTAGCTCCCCACACTTATGCGGCTCGCAGTTCACAATCTCTCCACTCCAGCTGTGGGCAATCAGGTAAAAGTCGATCCACTCACTGCGTGTGTTTTTACGATGGTAAACGCCCACAAGCTCTAGCTCCTCTGGTTCTATATGTACACCTGCTTCTTCTCTAGCCTCCCGAATGGCAGCGGTCTTGACCTCTTCACCACCGTCAATCCGGCCTGCTACCACACTCCAGCTTCCATCTGCGAAGCCAGTATTTTGTCTTAACAATAACAATACTTCATCAGGCGCACGGTAGAACAAGATATGAACTGCGCCGTAAAATACAGGTTCTCTCATACTTCCTCCAATTCCAGCCACGCCGTCTCCGACATGACCTCTATTCCTTCCTTAATAAGCAAGGCTGCTGTTACGCCGCTGCCGGCAATCCGCTCGTTGCTGAACTGTCCGTTATAGATCTGCTTCGTGCCACAAGAGGGACTATACTCCTTAAGCACCACCAGCTTGACTCCAAGCTCTCTGGCTATCTCCAACGTCCTCATGGCCCCTTGAATGTACATCTCGCTCACATCTGCTCCAGTCTTGTCCATTACCTTCGCTGTGCCATTCAGCACATCCAGACCGCTGCCCCCAACGATCTCAGCCGGAGGCCTCGGTGTCGTAAAGCCGCCCAGTAACTCAGGACAGACCGTAACGGCCTGTCCAGTCTGCACCAATCGTTCCAGCTGATCCTCCAGACAATCTGAACCGTTATACCGTACCTTGTGCCCCGCCAGACAAGCACTTACCAATATCAATTCCTCATCTCCCAACCAGGCAGGACAAATCCAAGTACACACTGCACCTGCACCTGCACCTGCACCTGCACCTATACCTATACCTATAGATACCTACTCCTTGTACCTGTACCTGTACCTGTACCTGTATCTGTATCTGTACTTGTATCTGTATCCTTGTATCTGTACTTGCACCTGTACTTGTACTTGCACCTGTACCTGTATCCAATTCTTGCTTCCATTCTTGCTCTATCCTTTACTATACTCTTGCTGTATTGTCATGCCAATACGTATCAGGCGGATATCGTTATACTTCACTCACAGTATCGTAGGCTGCTCTTACAGGATGTCCTTCAAGGTCTGCTTCAGCGTGGGATATGTGAATGCAAACCCTGCTCGCTCCAATCGCTCAGGAATAACCCAACGGCTCTTGAGAATCAGCTCTGTCTCAGTACCAATCAGACCAGCCCCCATTTCCAGAAGCCAGGCAGGAGCCGGCAATCCGATGGGTGCCCCCAGTCCAGAGCGTAATTCTCTCATCAATTGTGTGTTGGAGACAGGCTGCGGAGAAGCACAATTGAATACTCCATCCAATTGCTCATGATCTTGCAGGAACCGGACAATCCGATACAGATCCTCCACATGAATCCAGCTGAACATCTGCTTACCCGAGCCTTGTGGACCTCCCAGGCCCCATTTCACCAAATTCCGATAAGGTCCCATCACACCACCGTCTGGGCCCAGCACAATCGAGATTCGTAGTGCAATCTGTCGTGTATCAGGACAATCGCATGAGAAGAAGGCATGCTCCCATGCCTTGGCTACCTCCACAGAGAAGCCGCTGCCCAGCTCCCCATGCTCCTCCGTCATAGGCCGATCCTCTGCATGTCGATAGATTGTAGCCGTGCTCGAATTGATCCATACAGGCGGCAGCTTCTCACAGCCTGCGATCGCAGCGCCAAGCTTCTCTGTCGTCGTTGTCCGAGAATTGAGGATTTCTGCCTTGTTACGCTCATTATAGCGGCAGTTCACCGATCTGCCCGCCAGATTTACCAGTAGCTCTGCTCCCTCTAGCGCAGCAACTATTCCATTTGTGTCATCCCAGGAAATATGTCCTTCCTGCCGGGAGATGATCTTCACGGTATATCCCTGCTCTTGCCATCGCTGTGCAAAATACTGTCCAATGAAGCCTGTACCGCCAGCCAAGACAACCTTTCCATTCATGAGTAGCAGCCCCTTTTCCGAAAAAATATCAAGCCTACTTATACTTCAGGTTCCAGTCCTTCGTCCATTCAGCAAATGTCATATCCGTCACCTCTTCCAACGTCTCGCCCTGAAGACTATATACAGAGCCGACATGTGGTTCATCATAATCTGGCCAGCTGTACCCGCCGATTACCTTACCCTCCGACAGCATAATAGAGACGAATGTCTGATGTCTGCTATTGCCCTTCATCTCATCCAGTGGATGATTGGTGACCGTGAACACGACTGTGCGAATCTTTTGACCGATATAATCTAGGGGCTCCACCTTCAGTGTGCTCCAATACTGCACGTAGGGAAGCTCGGTAAGCATGGGGCGTTCCAGCGTATACTCATAACCAATTTCTTCGTAATCAACAACTGTATAGCCTTGCTGTTGCACATAATGCTCTGCCTCCTGCAGCTCCGCCTTGGTCATGGTGGCGTTCCCACGATGTCGCTCAGCTTGCGGCCCATCAGCAGTGCAGCCCGCCAGTAAGCTCAAGACCAGCAAGCCCCATACGATGCACGCGGTATATTTGAACGACTTTATAGGTTTCATGGGCCTTGTAGGTTTGGTCATCATGGTCATACTGGGCTTCGTAGGCTTCATGGACTGTTTTATGGACTTGATGATCCTCATGGGCAGTATGGGCGGCATGATGTACATTAACCGTGGAAAGCTTGTGATTCGATGCTTCATCAGCTCCACTCCTTTTCCTGTCATGCTCCAAGTGTACCATCTGCTGATTGCCTATAGACGATAAAATATGGAAATGTGCCCAGAAAATCAAAACAGCGACCGTCAAGAACGAGATAGCTACGTCCTGGACTGCCGCTGTATTATTGAACCTGCGTACCTGGGCAGCATGGGCTCATTCGGACGCCCTATACTGCGGTCACAATCATTGGCTGATTCTTTGTAATGATAATCGTGTGCTCATGCTGTGCCACAAAGCTATTGTCGGGTACACATAATGTCCATCCGTCCGGTTGCTCATCCACATACCCTGCACCAGTTGATAAGAAGGGCTCAATGGTAATGACCATCCCTTCTTTCAAAGTCCTTTTATCGTGCTTGTTATATACAGGTAAAATCTCTGTTGGGGCTTCATGCAGAGATTTTCCTACACCGTGGCTACATAGATTCTTAATGACGTTGTAGCCGCCTTTTTTAGCTTCACTTTCAATAATTCTGCCGATCTCGTTCAATTTGACTCCATGCTTGAGCGATGAGATGACCTTCATCATCGTATCGTGTGTGTATTGACACAAACGCATTAATGTCGGGTTGTATGGAGCGATCGGAAAAGAATGGCCCGCATCCGCATAATAGCCTCCCAGTTCCGCTGAGACATCAATATTGACTAAGTCCCCCGGTTGAATGATTCGATTTCCTGGTATTCCGTGGGCAACCTCACGGTTAACACTAATACAAGTGTTGCCAGGGAAATTATAGGTTGACTTGGGAGCTGGTACGGCCCCATGCTTCTCCATGAACTGCCCCCCAATATCATCTAATTCCTTTGTCGTAATTCCGGGACGTGTGTGATTTTTCATTTCATGAATCGTCAGTGCAACGATTCTGCCTATTTCCTTCAGACCATCAATATCTTTTTGTGATCCTATTGTCATAATAGCTCCTCCGCTTTTCAGATGGATTTATTATAACATATCACAGAATGGTCCATTATTCGGTCTACGAAAAGAATCGCTCACCACCGCCTTAGCCAAGCAGCTAGGCCCGTAGAACTTCCACATAGAATGTGGAAAAAAAGACCGCTCTACGCAAGAACGGTCTTGTCTTTGAACAGCCTGTATCAACTAAATAATGGTCATATCGTTATGCTTCCCACAAAAGCAGAGTTACTTAACTCAGCGTATCTATTTACGCTCCAGTAGGCAATCTAGTATGAATTCAAGCTGGGCTTCCAGCGACACCGGATCGTTGAACAGATCTCCCTTGCGGTTCGTTGTGAACACCATACCATTCTGAACGGCAGGGAGACCCTTCCACACACTGCTCTCATACACTGCTGATGGATCTGCATCATCACCACTCCAAGCGTTGGTGAAAATATAATCACCTGCATAATCCGGCAGCTTCTCCATGGATAAATCCGCCCAGCCCTGACCACTATCAATGGCTTCCTTCTGAATCAGCGGGGGTGCCTTCAGATGAAATTCACCATACAATATATCTCCGCCACGGGCAAAGTTATGGCCGAAGGCATAGATTCCCTTGGCATAAGGCTGGAGAATCGATACCGTCTTATCACCGACAGCAGCCTCCACCTCTGGCTTCACCTCAGCGATCTTCTTGTCCCAGGACGTGATCCAAGCTTCAGCCTCGGCTTCCTTGCCCGTGATTTTACCGAATTCACGCAGTTGCTCACGCAATGGCAGCTCGCCATACTTGATCGCCACAGTTGGGGCAATCTTCGAATAGTTCTCAATCACTGCTGCGTCAAGCCAGCCCGGCGCAATGATCAGATCCGGCTGTAGCTCCAGAATCTTCTCGAAGGACTGTCCGTCCCCCAGGTCGGCAACGCCGTCCAGCTTTCCTTCAAAATATGGATTCTCCAGCGCCTGCTGCTTCACGCCGATGGGCTTGATGCCCAGCACCAGTAGATGTCCAACATAGCTATCCGCTACCTCTACCACTCGCTGGGGATTGCGGGGAAGCTGAACCTCTCCGTTCGAGGCCTGATAAGTAATCGTCTCGGATTGGCCACTCTCGCTTCCGCTTGCTGTTCCGCTAGTATCGCTTGAGCCTGTTGATGAAGATGTAGCTGCATTGCTGCATGCGGCCAACACACCAACGAGCATAAATGTTAACATGAGCATGGCCCATTTTCGAATTGAATGCACGTGCACAGTCTTCTCTCCTGCCTAGTTATATTGGTAATGAGTATCATTATCAACAGGATTATAGCAAGGATGTCACCGTCTGTCCACAAGCCTTTCCAATCGCCAGCCACTCTACTACAATATAAAAATGAGCCAATGAGCCGTTGTGTCCCAAAGTTACTGATGCGGATAGAGTTACGGATACTGAGCCTGAACAGCTGAGCGTGAACACACGACTTTAAACAGGCTCATTTTGTAAGGAGGTAAACCTATGGGCTGGGAATATGGAATCAAGCTTCCACAAGTCGAAGCCGACACAACTATAGACAGCAATCAACTTGTAGACAACAATCAACATGAGCAGCTAATTGAACGGATCTATGAAGAGCTAAGAGCAGAATTTCATGCTGCCTACCGAATAACCTACGAGCACGGGGAGATGATCGTATGGAATGATGAATATCCTGAGTGGCCTCATGTCTTGAATATACAGGTTGATCACCCCAGCACACCGCTGGACATCGTCGCTGCCGGAGAAGCATACATTCTGCTGCTCTTCCATACTGGAGGCAAGCAAGCCCGCGAGCTCAAGCTACAGCTGGAGCACATTGTGGCCCGCTACGCCCCAACAGCCGTCTGGTGGGAGCTGTAATGCACTGAGTTGCTACCTCTTGTTCTGCAACTGGGGCTGTCGAATGGCATAGCTATGGGTACATATCCTCGTAAGCGAATCCCTGCATGTCGCCAAGATCATACGACATAGTACGAAGATACCTTAACGTAACGCTCTCGCAATGATCAGCTCCAGCCACTTCCAAGGTAAAATAGCTTTTGCCCAGCACATCAACCCGGCTCCTTGGCCCACCGCATAACGAAGACGAGGGGAACGTTTGGAGACAATCCGTGCAATTAGGTCCGCCACTTGCTGTGGATCAGGCGCTGTCTTCGCAGCTTGTCTGGAGTAGCTCAGCACGGCATTTAACCTGTCCCGGTAAGGTGAGTCTTGGGCCATGCGGATTCGTCCCAGCCCCTTGTTCCAGATCGCCGTGCGGAATGCCCCAGGCTCCACGATGACGACCTTCACCCCGTAAGGTGCCATCTCATGACGGAGACTTTCGCTATATCCCTCGACGGCGAACTTGGAGGCTGCATAGGGCCCGTAACCTGGGAATCCCACCAGTCCGCTCACACTGCTGACATTGATGATGGAGCCGCTGCCACGCCGTCTCATATGAGGCAGTACCTCTCTTGTCATCGCTACAAGCCCGAAAAAATTCGTCTCCATCTGCTCACGCCAATCGGTGAGCGTCAGTTCCTCCACATAGCCGCCCAAGGCGAAGCCTGCATTATTTACCAGCACATCAATCTGTCCAAAGCGTCCAAGCACCTCGGCTACTGCCTGCTGAATGGATTCGCTATCGGTCACATCCAATGGAAGAAGATGTATTCGATCGGCAACTCCTTTTTCCCGTGCCAGAGCCATCAGTTCCCCCGCTCTAGCCGTATTTCGCATCGTCGCAGCTACCTGGTAGCCAATACTGGCCAACCTGACGGCAGTCAGCAGCCCAAAGCCACTGGACGTACCTGTAATCAAGGCGACTGGCCTATGCTTAGGTGCGCCCGAGCTCATTTGTGAATCCAATTACCTCATCCTCCTTGATGAACGCTGCCACTCTAGTGGCAATAATACAGCACCACGATGATGCCTCCAGCGTCACGCTCCCACAGCTCGGCAAAGTAACAGTAGCCGCTCGGGAACTCCGTCAGATCAGCCTCATCGGACAAGCAGATATGATGCCTATAGGCTGCATCCCACTTCGAAGTAACCTCTTGAAAAGGCGTATGCTCCAGCTGTGCGACATCACTCGTCTGATAACTGCAGATGAATATGTCCTGAGCCTCTTCCTGTTGCAACATGCGCTCAAGCTCTTCCAAGCTCGCAAGCTGCCTTCCAGCTCGGGAGATGATCGCGTCGCCATCATAGATTGCCTGCTGTTGCCTGTCTATGAAATACCTTGGTCTCGCCAAGCCCTCTTGACCCTCCAATAGTCTTAGTATTCAATCGCATTATGGTTTAGATGCTGTGCAGGCACTCGGCGTACACTCGCTCAAGGTCATAGCTTCAGGCGCTGAATGATCGGCACTCCGATCCGATAGAGCAGCTTCTCCAGCATGGACCAGCACATCCGAGTACCAAGAGGCAGATGCTTGTCATAGACGGCCATGACCTCCAGCTCGGCTACAGCTCCGCGATTACGCTTGAACTGTCCGACACCAGAGCTCTCATGTAGCAGCAATCCCCTCTCGTCCGCAATTCCGATCAGCACTGCAGACAGCATTCGATACAGTCCCGTCTGCTGCGGCAGCTCCGTATCATAGCCAAAGAGCGGCGCAGTCATGATCCCATCTCTGACAAAAAAGCCAAGAATGGCGTCCAGACGGCCATCCTTGCGCAGCCCATGCAGCTCCAGTGTCCCTGATTGGATAGCCGTCTGGATGTACAGCTCCGTGAACTGCGGGTTACATGGCGAATATTTATGAATGTACAGCATGTCGTACAATTCCTTAATACGGGGCGCATCCGCAAGGCGCATGTCCTGCGGCCCTGCGACAGTGTAGCCATGCTTGTCGATAAGTCCACGATCTCGCTTCACAAGCCATCTGGCCTTCGCATTTATGGATAGGCCTGCTGGCTTCGAGGCTGCTTGCAGCAGATAAATCTGACGGCTGGGGATGAGCTTGCACCCATACTTGCGTACGGTCTCCAAAAAAGTGCCACTTGTAACGTCATTCAACGATCGGCACACGATAGCATGTTCTGGATAACGTCTCTGCAGTTCAGTTATGAGTGCTTCCAGCCCTGCGGGGCTGATGGCGGGAAACACGTTCGTAGATAGCAGCCAGTTATTCACCTGTACCACCTGATTGAAGTGAGCCTTCCGCAGCAGCAGACCGTTGCCACTAAGCAAGCTGCCCAAAATAGCCTCAGCAGGCCGATTATGGAGCAAAGCAAGCTCTTCTCGCGCATAGGTCACAAAATGAGTGTATGGCGAGCAGACATAGGAATTGTCATACTCCATCTCGTTGATAGTCAGTGGGATGGGAATACCGTCTACCGTAGCCACAAGCAGACGAGTGCGCACATTGTGAACATACAGCTGGATTGACGGGGCGAGCAGTAGCGGCAGGAGATAGGTTTTGGCATCGTGCCCATACGCTGTCTCTGGCCAGCTCAGGTCCTGAATATTCGATTCATCGTAGAAGACGATTGATGCGCTATTGCTCATGATCTCCATCTCCTCTCTACCCGTCTTAGCTTCAGCGCTCCCGAATTGTGCTCATAGGTGACGAAACGAAGCTCAGGCACCAGACAACCAATTTTCCCGCACAGGGCTGTAATTTGTTCAGCAATCTGATTCTGCACCATGGCTCGCTCTTGTGAAAGAACACCGCTCTGTAACTGCCCACCATTTTGTACCTGCCCATCATTCTGTAGGTCCATACCATTCTGAAGCTCCATATCATTCTGTGACGTCACATCCTTCTGATGACCTACATTTTGTAGCTCCTCATTATTTTGTAGTTCCTCATTTTCTTGAAGCACTTGCCCCATAGTGGCAGAGGAATCTGCGTATAAAAAGGATATCTCCAGCTGAAGCGGTCCCGTCTGCACGACACGATAGTGCTCAATGTTCGGGGATGCTGCGATCACTGCACGGCTGATAAAATCAGGGAACACGGCAGCTGGCTCACGGTGCTCCACATGCGGCAGATAGATAATATCATCACAGCGGCCTTCAATCCGCTCAATGGCGGTGAATACCGAGCCGCAAGAACAGGGAGCTGCCGCCTCTGTCAGAATATCGTTCAGACGATAGCGAACAATGGGCTGGGATGTACGCGAGAAATCCGTAATAATCGGCACAAAGCGGCGCGTATCCGGGTCAAGGTATTCTTTTTCGATATGAACAAGATCTTCATTCAAATGAATCGTGCCCTGCTCACAGGTTGTCCCAAGGAACCCTTCCGTACATTGGTATGCCTGGTGCACCGTCTGTCCGAAGGCTTCCTCGATGTAGTGGCGATCCAGTGGGTCGAGCACTTCTGCTACAGAGATCAGCTTGTGAGGACGGGCTGTGAGACTGCCTGCCACGCAGGCCTCAGCCAGAAGACGTAGCATGGATGCAGGAGCAATCCAGATCCCTGGTCGATATGCCTCCATCCGCTGCACCAGCCTCTCCAGTGGCTCCAGCAGATCGAAGTATTCGAACTGCAGCCGCCCCCGCTTCACCGACTCATATAGGTTGCTGTTGGCCCGGAGGAAGAAAGCAATCTTCTCTTCCTGCAGCAGACTTCCCGGAAGTAGCTTGGCCAGCACCGTTCCACTCCAGGCTGCCTGCTCGCGATCGCTCACGATGAATAGACCACGATTGCCTGAGGTACCAGACGACAGACCGACCGTTATGCCATTCAGCAGCGGCTTGAAATCACGTGTCTGCTCCGCCTGGGAGGCCATCTCGAAGGCTTGATCACGGCTGAGACCAACGGTGTTCAGCTCGTCAAAGTGCTCCATCATGTTTTGCTTGTCGATTATGGGGAAGCTGCGCCAATCTTCAGAAGCTGTCCCTTCCCATAGCTTGCGATAAAAAGACGAGGCCTGCCGCACACGATGCACATGACGGATAATCTGTCTCTCCTGCCACGCTTCAAGCTTACGGCGAGCACTTTGTCTACGTATATCCACTGATTGTGATGCAGCATGGCGTTGCTGGGACAGAGACTGCCGGAAGCGCCACTGATAATACAAAGTACGAATATAATAATACAAGACCAGATGCAGCTTCACTCCAGCACCCCTTTTCCCCATGCTGCAAGTGCTTCACGACAGTGACTTGGCACAATACGCAGTGTCGGAACCTCCTTATGCAGCTGCCGCAGCAGGTCATAACTCTGCTTGTATTGTTGTCGATCAGACATGATGAGGCCAGCAGCCGGATGTGGGAGGCGATCCTCAAGATAAGCCCGGCTTGACCAGACTGCATCCGCACACAGCAGGTAATCCTCTGTTGCCGTGGATACGAATAGGCCGATCATCCCAGCAGCATGACCAGACAGCTCAATGGCCAGCAGACTGCCGTCGCCGAATAGATCATAACCTTCTGTACAAGGAAAGGCAGAATCCTTCCCTGCATTGAACGGCTGTACGATGTCCTTCTCCCGGATCGGCAGTGAGCGCTCTGCAAAATCCTCAGGCAGCAGCCCTGGCAGAAAGCCTGCCCGCACACTCGCTAGCGGCCCTAGATGCTTGACGGCACGATATGCTTTATCCAAGTAAATGTAGCGTGCATTGGGAAAATCCCGAAGGCCCCCGATATGGTCCCCGTGAAAATGAGACAGAACAATATATCTCACATCATCTGGCGCGATGCCCGCTGCCCCTAGCTGGCTGGCGGCACTATCCTTATCCTGATAAACTACTGGCGTAATGTACCGATACAGTGCGCTCGGCAGGTGAGCCGTCTCCTCGAAAAAGCGCTGACTATAGCCCGTATCGAATAGCACAGGACCGTGCTCAGGATGAAGAATGCAGGCGAAGCCAGCGGGAAAAGCCACCGAACGAAGTGACCCGCCGCGCAGCGTCAGCCATTCAGGATGTGCACAATAGCCTGCCGCCCGGAGCATGAGCTTGATTGGCATCGTTGTCATCATGATGGCTTCACCCACCAATCAGCAAAGCGTGTCAGCCCTTCTTCGATTCCCACGCTGGGGACGTAGCCCAGCCGCTCCCGAGCAAGTGATATATCCAGCGTCTGCGTCATCCCTACCGAGCCGACCGTATATCGAGTCAATGGCGGCTCCCCCTGTAGTGGCAGCACACGATAGGCGAGCTCCAGTGCTCCAGCCAGTCCGTATGCGACCGGATAGGGAATCGAGCGGGTCCGCAACGGAATCTCCAGCATAGTGAACAGCTTGTGCAGCAGCTCACGGAAGCCGAACGGCTCTCCGTTCGAGATGTTATAGGCCTGGCCCATAGCTTCCGGTGCAGCGCTGCATCCAAGCAGCATGGCGTCCACTACATTGTCCACATAAGTAAGATCAATCATGGCCTGTCCACCATTCAGCATCGGTACGCCACTCTTCCGATTCGCTTCCAGTAGCCTCGGGAACAAGGTCTGATCCTCTGGTCCGAAGATGGCACGTGGACGCAGAATCAACGCAGGTAAGCCCTCCTGGCAGGCCCGGAGCACCTCTTGCTCTGCCAGCAGCTTCGTAGCTGCGTAGGTATTGGCAGGACGCAGGGGAAGCGGCTCGGATTCCCGAATCATGCGACGTGGCTTATAATCGAAATAAATGCTTGGGGTTGAAATATGTATGAGACGCTTAGTGCCGTGTCTCTGACAACCAGCAATGATATGACGAGTTCCTTCTACATTGCTGCCATAGAACTCATCGTAAGCCCCCCATGGAGCTGATAATGCACCGCAATGAAATACATAATCCTGCCCTGCACACGCCTGTGCAACGCCAACAGCATCACGCAGATCTGTCTGTACGAACCGGACGCCTTCCTGCTCGAGTAGATTGCCAGCAGTGCTCGACCGCCCCATACCACTGACCTCCCAGCCCAGCTGAACCAGGCGCCGGGCGGCATGGCGGCCGAGAAATCCGGTGGCCCCTGTTACTAATGCTCTTGTCATCATGTCTCTCCGTTCCATTCGATATCCTGAGTCAACGCCTCGGTCACTGTGATACCCAGCCGTCTGCTCAGGCGCCAGGCTTGATGTACCATGTACAGCTGCTCGACAGCAGGCCCCCTGTCTTCTCGGTGCCAGATGACGTCGCGTGCTCCGCGCAGCGCTATCATCCATGTGCGCCAATCCTGTCTGCTCCGATTCTCCTTGAGCCCACATCCCAGCATGGCCAGGCTGATCATTGCTGCAGCCCCCGAAGTTGGTGTCACGGTGCGCCCGGCCTCCAGCAGCGAGTGCGGGTCTGTTAATGCAACAGCTAATTCGCCCTTCGCTGTGAACAGATGAGTGCCGCTCGTGGCGCGTGGATTGCACTCCAGCGGATATAGTGTCCCATCCTCTGCTTGTATGAAATCAAAGCTGATCTGACCCGAATAGCCAACAGCCGCGACGAACTGCTGTACCCATGCATATGCCTCTGGCTGATCTGCCTGCTGGAAATGCACGCTGGCACCTGCATCGCCTGTGCGATAGCGGCATTCATAATTGGCGTGGGCCACGATGCTCCCCTCATAAGCTACACTGTATGTACACCAGGCTGTTCCCTGTATGTACTCCTGAGCAATCCATGGATTGAATGGACTTATTTGTGCCCATGCTGCTTCGCGCAGTGCTCGATCGGCAGATTGTCTCTTCCGCGGCGCTCCAGCAGAAGACGGCAAAATAACCCGTGACGCGAACCTGGAATAAGCCGGCTTGTACACAAGTCCTGATCCTATGCCAAGCGCTTCCGCACTTCGCCATGCTTCCTCGCTCGTAATAACCTCCGTATGCGGCACCTGAAGCCCGAGCTGCTCTGCTAAGCGGATGAATTCTCCCTTATGATGCAGCTGGTGCAGTATGTCCAGCTCTGGTGCCAACACTCGGCAGTGGCGCTGCAGCCGCTCCCGTTCGCGAGCAATGTGAAATATTTCCTCACAGGTCGGAATCAGCAGATCAATCTGCCAGCGTACAAGCAAGCTTTCCAGCGCTTCCACAAAAGCCTGTGGCTGTTGTCGTGGCGGCGGCAAGACAGCTGCCTCCTTCACTGCACTGGAGGCTCGGCACAAATAACGTGATATGCTGTCCGCCGCATACACCTGATGACCCGCATAATGAAGCTGTCTAGCCAGCTCCAGCGCGACAGGTGCTCTGCCACCAGTGATGAGTATGTTCAGCGGCCTTGCAAGCGGCGGTAGAGCTGCAGCCTCCTTAATAATCAAGAACCATGCCTCCCAGCGACAGCCCAGCCGCCGTACCGAGTAGCAGCATCCGCTCCCCGCGCTGAATACGTCCTTGCTGGATGGCTTCATGCAGCCCCATGGGAATGGAGGAAGCTATCGTGTTCCCATGGTTCGGCGTAATGTTCATTAGCTGCTCCTGCGAGATCCCCAGCTTCCTGCACAGCAGACGCATCGCCATCGCACTTCCCTGATGGGGAATGACCACCTTGAAGTCCTTCATCCTCGTTCCTGAACGAGTGAACAGCTCTTCCATGAATTCAGGCAGCAGTCTGGAAGCCATACGGAATATTCCTTGCCCGTCCATATGGAATCTGAACGGCTCTTCGACAGGAATATGCGGCAGATCAGGATGATACTTCGTTCCTCCACCTGGTATTTCCGAATAATGAGCCCCTTGACTATAGGTGCGCAGCGAGGTGTGGATAATCTGCGACGCATCATTCGTATGGGACGGTCCGATCACAACGGCTGCAGCTCCATCGCCGAACAAAGCAGCGCTCTCCTTGTCCTTCCAGTTCAGGCCAACCGAGGCAACCTCTGTCGCTACGAGTAGCACATGCCGATAACGCCCCGCATCGACCATGTAAGACAGCACATCCAATCCTGTCAGAAAACTCAGACACGTAGCATCTATATCAAAAGCAGGAACCCCTGACATCTCCTGCCCCATCGCTTTCTGAATCCATACCGCAGTGGAGGGTAACGGCTGCTCCTTCGTACCGCTCGTACACACCAGACAGTCGATATCTGAGAACTGGAGCCCTGCATTCACAAGGGCAGCCTCCGCCGCTCTGGCTCCCATATAAGAAGCGGTCTCTCCTTCGCCCACATAATGCCGAACACCGACGCCTGTAATTGTATTTACCCAGCCAGCAGGCACACCAAGGCGCTCATCCAGCTCTTCATCCGTTACGTTGCGACTAGGGAGGTATTTCCCCGTACCCAATATTTTCACTCTACGTAATTGCATCTCTATCCACTCCCGGTTATCTAGCTGACCTACCGCATCTGTACTTGATACTCTATCTATTATAACAGCACTGTACACCGCCTTGAATCAAGGCAAAAAAACACCGTTCCTTCCCAGGGGGAGAAAGGCGGCGTTCGATCATACTCTCATGCTAACGTTATCTTGTATTACGGTACTCTGGCTACAGTGCTATAGCTGAGGTGCTTAATCTATCATTTTATGCATTTTAATACTATGCTATTTCATTCTATTCTATATCGTCATATTTCTATAATGTTATCCTTCTGTGATTCTTGTGATTCTTGCCATTCCAGTTATTCCTGTCGTTCTTTCGTCCCTGTCGTTCCAGTCTAGGTAAAATCAAGCCACATCGCAGTCTTGTCATCACTCATCTTGAAGCGCGGATAGCTTACACATTCCGGATCACGCTGTTCCTCAGCTACCAGCCAGTGTGTATATGCCTCCAACCCCTTCTCGATCATCTGCCTCAGCAGGGTTTCTTCTCCTACATCCGGCTTCTCAGCTCCAGCCTCGGCAGTGGTCTGTGAATCATCTCCTGGATTGAAGCTGGATGGCACATACAGCCCATCGGTGTGCAGCAGCAAGCCTTTGAGGCGGATACGGTTGATGATACCGTATTCCATGAAGTGCTCAGCCTCGGGCCGCCCATTAAGTACCGCATATCCATAAGGGGTATTCATGCTCGCTCTGTTGCCTGTCATGCGATGTCTGACCCGATCCCACAGCTCCTCCCGTGTGCGAACCCCCTCACGAATAGCCTCCCTCCAGATCTGCTTGGCTCCTTCATCCATATGGGCCACATGATCCCGGGTCAAGACTCGTACACGATCATCCTCATAGAGTGCGATGATCATGCAATCACCAGACTGGACGTACTCCACCGTATGCTCTGTTACCCGTACAACCGCTACACCCGTGGTCCATAGCTGCTCCTTGGCCTCCAGTGGAACACCAGCAGCCAGCATCTCCGCTCCGAGCAGCCGATTCGCTTCACAGGTCATTTGTAGCAGATTGCGTTCATCCCCAGCAGTCAGTTGACCAAAATACCGCGTCAGCAGCTGTGAAGCCATTCGCCCTCCAGTCTCACCCTGCGGCCCGTGATAAGGAACCAAAGACGTTGCTCCATCTGCTACACCATAGATATGAAGTGCTTCATTCTGAATGAGGGCATCCTCATTCCATGTGCTGCTTCCCTGTACGGATACACTTTGCACTAACATACCATCCCAGTCCTTTCTTGGCTGTGGCTCTCCACCTAATTCACTGTTCATAACATCATAACTAGATTAGCACTCGACCGTGTAATAGCACATTCCATTAGAGCTTGTAGGCATCGAAATTCGTTAATCTCGTCCTATTCTCATCATGCTCCTCCTCAGGAAAACGAGTGGCATCCAGCGCATGAAGTGTTCTGGCGATATTAATGCATTCCTGGTATGCCTTGTCCACCTCATATTTATGGCTCAGCACCTTGTGCAATTGAGTTAAGACCATCTCATCCGCTTCGCCAATATCAATGAGGATACTAAGACATGTCCAGCTATCCCCCTGCAAGATCGAGCCGTCTTCTGTCGGCGTGTAACCGCAAAGTTTCTGGTAGAGATTAACGATCTCACCAGCTGCTGGAGCGCCAAGCTGAATCAGTTCGCGCTCAACATCGAACTCATCCCGGTACATGGCTTGAAATATCGTCGCTTCCTCGCTTGATTGCTTCAGCAGGATATCCTTCAACAGACTGCACCAATGCTCCACTTGTTTTGCTTCAGGCCATTCACTGATGTTCACCTTATACAATTCAAATTCCCGGATTTCCGGAAATGTCTTATAGTAATCTTCCTCTGACACAGTTCGACGCATATAGGCCATGTGATGCTCGTCATGCTCCACTATATAGGCGATAAAGTTATCTGTCTTGTTCAGTAATTCGAACGTCGGTCGCAGCTCCTGAATGACCTCCACAAGCATATTAATGAAGGTACCTGTCATTTCTTCACACGCAGCAAACGCAGCATCATCCGTTTCATCCTCATCATCATACAGATTTGACAACTTATCGGCATACCAGACAACAAAATCGTCAATTTCCTCAGGTGCATTGGAAGCATCGTAGCTGAAACCACCTACACTATACTTCACACCCTTGAAGCCATGAATTCGATCTAGTGAATAGGAGCTGTAGTGTTTCTGTACTGCCTGGTCTAAGGAATCCAACGTGTTCCACATCAGATTCACCCAGCCGTAGGCTGCACTTACATCCAATGCAACCGCATATACTTCCTTGTTATCCGCTGTTGCAGCGAATTGCTCCAGATTGACGCGACAATAATCTATTAATACTGGCTTGAATGTATCGAAGCTAATGCTACTCATAATTAGTCAGTCTCCCGCCATAAGATGTATTCATTTCCCTTGTAGCATATAGCAGAAGAAACGAGACTGACAAGTCTTGGGATTTTATATGAGCTCTCATCCAAATGCAAAAAGGCAGAAGGCACCCGCCCTCTACCCTTTTTTATACGTTATAGCTGCTGCTCGCTCCACTCGGCTACCCGGCGATAGCTTTCTTCCTCTGACAGATCCTCGATACGAGTCATGATCGACCACCGGACACCATACGGGTCCAAAATGCTGCAAAAGCGATCACCTGACACAAAGCCAGCCACGGGCTCTCGTACGGTTGCCCCATGGGCTACTGCCAACTCAGATGTATGATCAACGTCGGGGACGTAGATTCCCATTGAATAGCAAGCTTGTCCACCCCCTGGTGCCTCCACTAATCCATAGGCAGGTGAAGCTGCCCCGAGCTGCAGGAAGCCATTACCGAAATCCAGCTCTGCATGCACAATTATTTTATTCCCTTCCTCACCAAATTCCGTTACGCTCTTGGCTGTAGCTTCAAAGACGGCTTCATAGAAGGCAATCGCCTCAGCGGGTCTGTCTACTACAATAAAAGGTGTAAGAGTTGTATAGCCGTTAGGCTTACCGTTGGTGGTATACTGCCCCTTCACCCCAGCTTGCCCTCCTTGATGCTGTTGATTGTGCTGTTGTGCTTGATGCTGCTCTGGTTGGTTCTGATTCGACATATACGTATCCTCCTCTTTCCCTGACACTTCCATATTGCACTGCTCTCAGCCATCTGCTAGGCTCCATTATAGATAGACCGAGACCTTCACGTATTGTAAAAAAGCGACGAGCCTATCACATCATCGGGAGGCGAAATCACCTTGAAGGAAAAAGACAGCACGTCAACACGCGGCATCGTGCATGCCGAGGCCGGACGGGACAAGTTCAGTTTATCCCGATTTGAGCCCAATCTTGCGCTCCAGCCATTTGTAGAGCATTACTGGATTATTCGTTACAATCTGCCCGCCGGGATCATTCACACGCAGACAGTGCTATCCTATCCGAATGTCAATCTGGCGTTCGAGCAGGATGAAGAAGGTCGCCGTGGACTGTTATATGGTATTCCCGGCCGTCCATTTATTCGTAAGCTATGCGGGTCGGGTCTTGTGCTTGGTGTCAAATTTCGTGCGGGAGGATTCCATCCCTTCTGGCAACACGATATCTCTCTGCTGACAGGAACGACCGTGCCTGTTACAGATATATTTGGCCAAGGAGCAGCTGCATGGACTGATACTGTGCTGGATGCTGACGTCGAGGAGAAGATGGCCGAGATCGCTGAAGCCTATTTGCTGGAACATTTGCCCGAGCGAGACCCTCAGGCACAGCTAGCCACTCGCATCGTGCAAGAGATCATGGATAACAGAAGCTTGGTGAAGGTAGAGCAGCTTAGCATACGGTTTCAGCTTTCCCTGCGCCAGCTCCAGCGTCTTTTTCGCAAATATGTCGGTGTCTCACCCAAGTGGGTCATCAAGCGTTTCAGGCTGCAGGAGGCAGCAGAGCGTCTGGAGCGTGACGAGCAGATCGCGTGGGCCGACATCGCAGCACAGCTTGGTTATTTTGATCAGGCTCATCTGATTAAGGACTTCCAGTCCGTCCTCGGCCAATCCCCAGGTTCCTACCGGAAGCAAGCCTCAATTGGTGATTCGTGAAATTCTGGAGGGATTAACGCGGACGTATCACCTTGGCCATCTCAATCATCTGCTCCGTCATATACTGTGCCGAATACATGAAATTAGAGCGCACCCAGTACGAGATCAGGCCCAGCACGGAAAATACATTGTTATTAATAAAGAGGTCCCGATTAATATGTGAAGGGATATGCGGAAATAGAAAATGAAGCTCTCTGTCGAAAATCTCGCGAATCGCTTCTCCCAGCCTCTCCTGAAAGCCCGTGTTCCTTCCTTTGAACAATACGCTGAAGACCGCTTTATTCTCATGTATGTATTCAAAAATAATGACCGTCGAGTGTGTCAGTTGCTTGACATCAAACTCCTCCCTGCTTCTCTCATATGGCTCTACAAAGGCTTGGGTGAACCCGTCAATCGTCTCCTGAATCAGCTCGTCCAGCAGCTCCTCCTTATACTGATAGTGGGCATAGAAGGTACCTCGCGCGTAACTAGCTCGCGTTACAATCTCCTTGATGGTGATCTCTCTTAATTCCTTTTCGCTCAGTAAAGACACCAATGCATGCTTGAGTGCTCTTTTCGTGCGGATGACCCCGTTGTTCTCCTTCATAGACAAATCCTCTCCATATGTATAATCTTCTGACGAATCTGAACAGATTATAAACAAATGTCCGACTTTGAACAAATGCACATCTTTTGTAAATTGAAGACGATGCCACCCTTCCTATACGATGAAAGTGTCTAAAAATTAAATCAATGCACAGTACGACACCACACACCTCACAAAAAGGAGCGTCTCTCATATGAAACTTCAAGGTAAAGTTGCCATTGTCACAGGTGCAGGCTCTGGTATGGGCAAAGCCATTGCAATGCTGTATGCACAAGAGGGAGCTAAAGTCATTCTGGCCGACATCAATCAGCCTCATGTAGATGCCGTTGTAGACGAGATCAAGGCACAACGCGGTGAAGCTATTGGCATCGTGGTCAATGTAGCTCAGAAGGATGATGTAGAACAAATGATTCAGACCGCCGTATCGACTTACGGCTCTGTAGATATCCTTGTGAATAATGCAGGTGTCCTAGATAATTTCACTCCTGTTGGCGACATGTCGGACGAGCTGTGGGATCGCCTTCTTCAGATCAACCTCACGGGTCCATTCCAGGCGTGTCGTGCAGCCATCAATATTATGAAGGATCAGGAGCATGGCGGGGTCATTATCAACAATGCTTCAGTAGGAGGTCTATTCGGTGCACGGGGAGGGGCTGCTTATGTGGCTTCCAAGCATGGGCTTGTTGGTCTTACCAAAAATATAGCGACTACCTATGGTCGTGAAGGCGGCAACATTCGCGCCAATGCCATCGCACCGGGTGGCGTTCATACGAACATTCAATCCACGATTACCGCTCCGCACCCGCTGGGTGCTGCTGCCATTGGGGACACAGGACGTGCAAGAACGGCCGATCCCATGGAAATCGCTCGTGTCGCTCTCTTCCTCGCTTCTGACGATTCGAGCTTCATCAATGGTCAAGTCATTGTAGCGGATGGCGGATGGACTGCGCGTTAATGAGCCTGAGCGAGCTGTCTGGATCTGTGAGATCGTAACAGCCTGAGTAACAACCTGAGTAGCAGGCAATATAATCTCAATACATGTAAATTATTTCAGTCCACGGAAATATTGCGGTCTATGGGCATAATCGCAGTAAAGGAAGCAGCGGGCTTAAGCTCCGTTGCTTTTTTCCTTTCTGTCTTTCTGTACAATTCCCGTTATCCCCTCATCTTGTCTCTTACGTATCTTCCGTATCCTTCCTGGCTTGTGTTCTCCTCGCCTTGTTGTCCTGTCCGTCCTGTCCTTCCTATGCTTCTGTTAATTCTCCTATGACTTCCGATCTGTCATCACAGTTCCATCCACCATTGCTGGATGCATTTCATTCCACGTAAAATTGTCCATCCACACCGGCAAAATATATGACCTTCATCACACTTATGTGGTAGTATGGTAACGTGAACATTGAATGCGCTATCATTTCGTCTACCTATTCGAATCTAGCTTCTACTCAACCCAGGAGGGATATACCATGACTAATCTCCCAATACATTCAGCTCTATCTGGCAAGGTAGCTGTCGTCACAGGCGGCTCCGGTGTGCTGTGCAGTGCCATGGCTAGCGAGCTTGCAAGGCAAGGTGTCAAGATAGCCATCCTCAATCGCACGGCCGACAAAGGAGAAGTCACCGCCAGGGAAATCCGTGGGAACGGTGGTGAGGCTATTGCAGTAGCCTGCGATGTGACGGATCCCGAGAGTATGAAGGAAGCAGAAGAGTCTGTTCGTCGCTTGCTCGGTCCCTGCGATATTCTGATCAACGGAGCTGGAGGCAATCATCCAAGCGCCAATACGAGCAAGGAGACCTTTCAGCTTGAAGATCTCGACCAGACAGACCTGACGACCTTCTTCGATCTCAGTGTACCAGGCTTCCGCCAGGTATTTGATTTGAATTTCATCGGGACCTTGATTCCGACTCAGATCTTTGCCAAAGGGATGATCGGCCGTTCTGGCGCCGTAGTCCTCAATATTTCCTCCATGAGTGCACCGAGCCCGATGACCAAGGTGCCCGCCTACAGTGCTGCCAAGGCAGCCATTAACAACTTTACCCAATGGCTCGCTGTCCATCTGGCCGAATCCGGCATACGAGTGAACGCCATTGCACCGGGCTTCTTCCTGACGGAGCAGAATCGCCAGTTGCTGACCAACGAGGACGGCTCGCTTACCGAGCGCTCAGCCAAGATTATTGCCCATACCCCGATGCGCCGCTTCGGCGTGCCTGAGGATCTGCTTGGCACCCTTCTCTGGCTGGTGGATGAGACGGCGTCCGGCTTCGTGACTGGCACCGTCATTCCGGTAGATGGTGGCTTCATGGCTTATTCCGGCGTATAAATTATTATGTCCTTAAATGTTCACTTTTTCTTGACACATTATCCTGTTGTCAACCATGACAATCTGTGAGGTAATAGATACAAATAGTTTTAATGGAGGGATTTTGTGTCAGGAAATCGTGTGCTGTTAGTTGAAGATGATCGCTCAATCAGTGAAATGGTGGGACCCTATCTTGAGAAAGAAGGATACCAAATCTCATATGCCTACGATGGTGTAGAAGCAGTGCAAATGTTCTCCGAAGAACCTCCTGGATTCGATCTGGTTATCCTCGACCTTATGCTCCCGCGCAAGAGCGGTATGGAGGTATTACAAATAATCCGAGGGAGCAGTCTGGTACCTGTTCTAATCCTGTCTGCCAAGGACGGTGAAGTAGACAAAGCGCTTGGCCTCGGATTAGGTGCAGATGATTATGTAAGCAAGCCCTTCTCGCTAATTGAGCTGACAGCACGCGTGAAGGCCGCCATTCGCCGCTCCAATTATGCGATACCTACAGAACAAGCTCCACTAGTTACAGACTCGGCAGAGCAGGACAACATCATTCGTGTCGGTGAGATCATCATGAACCTTGAGACATATGATGTGGAGCGAGATGGACAGCCTGTTAAGCTCACCTCCAAGGAATTCGGCATTCTACGGCTCCTAGCCGCGCATCCAGGCCGAGTGTATACGAAGAACCAAATCTATTCATCCGTCTGGAATGACGCTTATTATGGTGATGACAACATCATAAATGTACATATGCGTCGCTTGCGTGAGAAACTTGAAGTAGATCCCTCCAACCCTAAATACATAAAAACTTTATGGGGCATTGGTTACAAGCTCGAAGCTGGTCAAGCATGATGTGGTTCTTTATCTCTTCTACAGTAGTGCTGTTCATTATCGTAATTGTCATGGTATTTCGCCAGCATGCACGGAACCGTCAATTAGCGTATATTCATGAGAAGTTGAACTCGATAATGGATAAGGACACTTACGAGCGCTTGCTTGTGTTCAACAGCGATGCACAGATCGGACAGCTCTTGATCGATATGAACCGACTTCTTGACCATGCACACCGTGCCGGAGCACGCTTCGCTAATCAGGAGATCGAGATTCGTCGCATGCTATCCAACATTTCGCATGATCTGAAGACTCCGTTAACGGTGGTACTTGGCTATAGCGAGACGCTTCTTCATAGTCGTCGACTTGAAATGAAGGAGCGCGAGGAAATGACGGCTAAAATCCACGACAAGGCACAAGAGGTGCTTCGTCTTGTTCATTCCTTCTTCGATCTAACAAAGCTGGAGGCAGGCGATGCCGAGATGGTACTATCTCGCGTAAACGCCAGTGAGCTATGCCGCCTGAAGCTGTTGTCTTTTTATGACATGCTTGCAAGCCTGGGTATGGATCTCGAGCTGTCCATGCCTGACGAAGACCTGTACGTGAGAGGAAATGCAGAGGCACTTGAGCGCGTGCTGGATAACCTGATTACGAATGCAATGAAATACGGAATGGATGGCAGAATGCTGGGGTTAACTCTAGAGCCAGCGGATGACAGGAAAGTAATGATCCATGTCTGGGACAAAGGTAAAGGTATTCCTGAAAAGGAACACCATCGCGTCTTTGAGCGAATGTATACGCTGGAGGATTCACGCAATCGTCTCTATCAGGGGAGTGGACTCGGGTTAACGATCACCAAGCGGCTTGTGGAGCATATGGGAGGGCACATCGATCTACGTAGTGTGCCTTACGAGAGAACGGTGTTCACAATCTCCCTAACCTCCGCTTAACGGAGGCCAACTTTCTCTGCTTAAGTAATTTGTAATAACGTGGTAAGAGAAATGAAGATTTCTCCTAGTATAATGCAGATATGTCCTCGTCAGGGACTGTAAGAAAGGAGAAAATGAACCATGACATATATTGCACGCACTTTTGAGCTAACGAAGGCATACGAGGGCGTTGAGGTGGTCTCCAATGTTAGCATGAGCATCAGACAAGGTGAAATCTATGGGTTCCTGGGGCCTAATGGAGCTGGAAAAACAACGATTATGCGAATGCTCACGAATCTGGTAAAGCCAACTACAGGTGAAGTCGAGCTTTTTGGTGAGAAGCTTACTCCTCGTTCGTATGAGGTGCTTAAACGCATGAGCAGCATTATCGAGTATCCATTCTTCTACAATCATTTGTCAGCTAGTGAAAATCTCGAGTTGCACTGCGAATATATGGGGTTCACGAACAAAAAAGTAATTGGTTCCATGATGGAGCAAGTGGGACTCAAAGATACAGGATGGAAGCCTGTACGGGAATTTTCACTAGGCATGAAGCAGCGGCTAGGGATCGCGCGTGCGCTGATTACGACCCCCGAGCTACTTATTCTGGATGAACCTATCAATGGTCTGGATCCTGTTGCTATAAAAGAGATGCGTGACTTGTTTAAACGTCTGAGCACCGAATACCGGATCACAATTCTCATCTCCAGCCATATCCTGGGTGAGATTGAACAGATTGCCGATACTGTTGGCGTCATCCGTGAAGGTCGGCTGATTGAGGAAGTCTCCATGGAGCGTATTCGGAGACAACACTACGAATTCATTGAGCTACAGCCAACCGACGTACGTAAGGCTGCTTATATTATGGAGCATCATCTTGGGCTACGTAATTACAAGCTGATCGACGAGTGTACAATGCGGGTCTATGATCCAGGAATGAGTCCATCAGAGCTGACTGTAGGGCTCGTTCGCAATGGCGTATCCGTAGAGTCAATCTTCAAGCGAGCGCACTCCTTGGAGGAACACTTTATGAACTTAATGAAAGGGGATGGCGATGTTGCTTAAGCTGATCTCCCTTGAATTACGGAAATACCAGTTCGCGCGTTACTTCAGCTATGCTGTAATTGCTAACATAGCTATCTTTTTTATACTAGTAATGATTGGATTCATTGACTATGGGGCAAAAGACTATGCTTACGCTACCTACGCGCAATCCATAATATTGATCGATTCCTGTGTTCGTGCAACCTTTATTGTTTTTGCAGGTGTTCTGCTCTCCAAGATGATTATCAGTGAATACAAGAACCAAACGATGAACGTACTATTCACATATCCAATACCACGACATAAGCTAATCGCCGCAAAATTAATCATTATTTTCTTCTTTACATGTAGTATGATTCTGCTCTCTGACGTGATCCTTGCTATCCTGCTAGTCATCGCCGCCTACTTCTATCCCTTCATTTCCGATACACTGACCATGGAACAGGTTCCGGGGTTGCTACTAAAGTACACCATCAGCGCACTGTCAGCTGCATCAATGGCTCTGATTCCTTTGTTCTTCGGTATGCGAAAGTACTCAGTTACAACTACTATAATATCTTCGGTCCTGCTAATGTTGATCGTATGCTCGGGCTTCAACGGTCCGGCTGTGTCCATTAATTCCATTATCGTAATCCCATTAGTGTTGGGAATGGTTGGACTATGGATTGCCTGGATGTCTTTACGTCGTCTTGAGACTAGTGATGTGAGTTAAGTTCGTCGACTTCAATCTCCTTAATCACCTTCGCCGGATTGCCGCCGACAATGACGTTATCTGGCACATCCTTGGTGACTACAGCTCCTGATGCGATTACGACGTTATTGCCAATAGTCACACCAGGATTGATAACAGCACGTCCGCCTACCCATACATGATTACCAATCGTGACGGGTTTGCCGTACTCTGGCCCCTTGATTCGTTCATAAGGGTCCACCGGGTGGGTCGCGGTGTACACATGAACACCAGGGCCAAATAGACAGTGATTGCCAATGCGTACCTCGCACACATCCAGGATGGTGCAATCAAAATTGGCATAGAAATGGTCTCCAACATGAATATTGTAGCCATAGTCAAATCGAATATTGGGCTCCATGGACAGGTGTTCCCCTGTTGAGCCCAGTATTTGCTTCAACATCTCCACGCGCAGCTCCTCGTCTTCCTCGGTGGTCTGGTTATACATACGCGTCAGCTTCCTGACATGGGCCCGATCCCTTGTCAGCTCAGTATCCCATGCTTCATACAGCTCGCCTGCTAGCATTTTTTGTTTCTCCGTCTTCATCTTGATTCTTGCTCCTCTCCTACAAATGAAACTCACGACAGCTAATTTGATTACAGTTATACAACTACAACTCACCAATTTATATCTTTTTAATTATGACTCTTTTAATAAGTACTATATTTAATAACGTTTGTCTACTCCTTTAATGTTCTTTACCTACTTATTGGACTCCGAGCTTGCTTGATTTATCAATGATTTTTCTTCATAAAAGTCAGCTAAACCACGATACAATATAAGGCATAGGATCCTAATAATAGAATAGGAGTCCCTGCCTTATATTTTTCTACTGTTCTATTCCGTTGTTCTATGAAGTGTCTAGTCAATCATTCGAATTCACTGATATAATCGGTCGCTCTGTACAGAAGGCCTGATGAATCCGGGCGCCCTGGTGATTAGGGTTCAGCTGTAAGGCTTCTGCAAAGCGCTCCTTCGCCTCATTTGTTCTACCCAGCCCCAACAATCCCAAGCCGAGCATGAATAGGCAGTGAATCCGATTGCGCAGGTTCAGATCATCCTCGAATACAAGGAAATCAGGAAGCGATACGGCGAAGTAATCGAGCTTCACATCGTCAAAAAGATGTCTCTCTGCAAAGTCTATTAGCTTGTTAAACCGGCGCTTGGCTTCCTTGACATTGTCCAATTGCAGCCAGGCCAGGCCCTGGTAGAAGATCATCTCTGGCGGCTGGTCATTATAGTACATGGCGCTAGCTGGCTCCTCCAGTCCTTGGGAGGCAATCGTCCAGTGGGAGGCCGCCTCATCGGCTCGGCCTAAGCCCTTCCATGCCATACCCAGCTCGTAATACACATTATTCTCCTGCGCCCCATCCAGCTTGCCCTCGCCCAAATTCTCAGGATAATGGAGGGCACGCTGTAAGAGCGAAATGGCTTCCTGATGCGCGCCCTGCTGGTTGGCTTGCTTGCCTAGCTCCACCAGTGCCAGTACATACTGCCCCGTAGCTTTACCCTCTCCGCCTTCCCATGGATGGAACTGCCGCTTCAGCAGGGCAGACAATGCCTCCTCATGCTGGTCCAGAGTATTGAGCAAGGTCACATATTCCAGATAGAGATCATCCCGCTGCTCGACGAGCGGCATATACTGAGCTAGATTCGTAATGCGCTCCTGAGCGGGCATGCCCAACTTCTTATGCAGCTGATCCAGCTCATACAGGACACGGGCATCCATCTTATTGCATTCAAAGGCCTGTTCGAGTGAACGCTGCGCTTCGGCTGCATCGTGCTTTTTGTTATAATACGCCAAGGCGAGATTACGGTGGGCTGTCGGGAAGCGATCATCCAGCGCAACCGATTGCTCCCAGTGATGGATCGCATTCTCCGCTCTTTTTTTGTCATAATAGAGGTTACCGAGATAATAATGCGCTTTGCTGTCTGCTGGATTTACTGTAATGATGTACTCCAGTAACCGCATCTCAAACAGGCTGTTTGGGAAGCAATAATCAGCAGGTGCCTGCTGTCCCAGCTGAAGCTGCGCTGCTGCTTCCTCCCTCCGTCCCAGCTTCTCATAGGCATAAGCCAATGCATAATGCACGATAGGATATACTTGCCCCTCGTGTGTTGCCCGAATCTGCTCCAACAGATCTATAGCTTCGCCAAGCATACCGCTGTCCATATAGTCTGAGGCCAGATTGAGATAGTTGTGTACATCATTACGCATGAATTGCCCAAGTCGCGCACGAGCCTCGTCTGCCTCCTCCTGTCTTCCCAGTGCTGCTAGAGCCATAGCTTGCTCATGGGCTGATCCGAAATCCGCAACATCCAGCTGCAGCGTCTCTTCCGCCCACGCAATAGCTTCCGCGTAGCGTCCAAGCTTGCGCAGCAATGCCGTCTTTACCAGTCGTGACTTATAGTTCCTCGTGTTGCGTACCAGTGCCCGTTCCACAAGCTCTAACGCTTCCGAATAGGCTCCGCGCTTGCACGCTATCTGACTTAACGCATAATAGCCACTGTCCTGACATGCGGCAGACCAGACCGCCTTGTACAACGCAGCATAGGCTTCCTCATCCCGATCCTGCATACGTAGCGCCACCCCAAGCTGGTAGTAGGCTTCGCTATCATATGGATTCGGATTCCTCCACGTCAGGGAGCTGATTGCTGTGCGGAAATGCTTCTCCGCCAGCTTGAACAAGCCACGACGGAGCAATAAGGTCCCGTAAGCTACATTGAGACGGATGTCTGAGGCATCTCTTCGTAAGCCCTCTTCATAATAGTGCTCAGGCTCGAATGTGGCATGTCGATACTGCTCAAGATGTAATCCTGCCAGATATAGCTGCTCCGTACTTGTTAATTCCTCTGGTAAAGGAAGCGGCTGGGCCGCATCTGGAACCTGTTCAATGTCGGGCTGCGCTGGACGATAAGAGATGAGTACGTTCCCTTGTGTATCATACACCGTGATGAGCAAGTGATGAGCTTGGTCCTCTGGCTCCAGGTTAGCTGTGACCTTATAGGTTAATTCAGGAGATATCGTTACGGTATCTTGGACATACGTTCTTTGCTGACCTTTGAGTACAACGACAGCATCCTCGAATACTGAAGTGGCATAAGCCATGACGGTCGCTGTGCGAACTGTCTCGTCAACCTCCAGATTCACGGCGGCATCAATGGATGCATTTTTCACGACCCCGATATTCTTGTAAGGCATGAAGTATTGTGTGAACGTCTTCTCCTCATAAGGCTGTAGCCAAGTGAAATCCGGCTGGTTGTCCGTAAACACGCCTGTCATGAGCTCAATATAAGGTCCATCCTCATCCGTCAGATTGCGATCCCACGCTTGGCCAAATTCGCCGTGCCCCCACGTCCACTGCTTCTTTCCTGGAGCTATATGATGATTGGCTACATGCAGCAGACCTGCCTGAACGCCGTGATCGTAACCACCTACGAAATTATAATCCGATTTGTACGCCATATAGGACGTTGGCACAGGTATATTTTTATAACGGGAAATATCCACACCCTCGGAATAATCCATTTTGTAATAAGTTCCTGTAGCGATGGGGAAGCGGGATACATCTCGCTTGCCATGATCGAACACCGCAGTGACATCAGGCGGAAATACGGACTGAGTATGGTCATTGACGGCAACCGCCGGGTTGGCCCACCAGAGGAAAGTCTGCGGCTCTTCAGTTCGGTTGTACAGCTGTGCCTTGATTTCGAGATAAGCCTTCCCCGGGTACAATGTGAAGCCTGTGGTGACCTTGGTTCCATACATCCGGTCTATTTCGCTGACCCACACGGTAGCACTGCCGTCTTCATTCTGAGTGATAGCGTGCTCCACGGGGCCGAAGGTGTTCGGACGATGATGCTGAGGCCAATTGAATTCAATGCCCCCAGATATCCAGGGTCCTGCAAGCCCTACCAGTGCTGGCTTGATGACACGATTATAATAGACAAAATCATAGTTATTCGTCTTATCCAATGCACGGTAGACCCGTCCACCGATTTCGGGCATGATCTCGATTCGAACATATTCATTCTCAAGCATGACCATGTGATAGGACTTGAGTTCCTTCTCATCCATAATTTTATCTATGACAGGGAGAGGATACACGCGCCCTGAGCTCCCCTGATACACTCTCTTTTCCAAAAACATAGGATTCTTGTCTGGTATGCCAACTCCATACGTCGGAATCTCGACCTGCTCTGCCCATACGCGTACAGTGCCAGACCCATTCTCCGAAGATTCTCTCATACTCATGCTAACCTCTCCCCTTCCTGATCTTATCTCTACGATATCTCTGTAAGCGCTATAATACAATTGACGAAACTCGGCTGTTCATGGATTATATTCTTAGATTGCTTATGAAATATTCGCATGAAGTGGATCATTATATGCTATAAATAAATTATATTCTCAAAAAGGAGACCATCATGCCAGAGCAGACATTAAAGCCAGATGGGTTCAATGCGCAAAAGCTGTTCGTACAGCCAGAGTTCATCATGAGTGAACTACATGGGAATCCATTAACGAATACCTTCTACGTCAGTGACATTGGATATTTTCCGCAGGCGCAGTTCCATTACCGTGAACGTCCCTCGGGCTGTGACGCCCATATTCTCATGTATTGTGTAGAGGGCAAGGGCTGGGTAGAGAGTAATCAAGGCAAGATGGTGAACATTAAGCCAAGACAGCTAGTCGTTATTCCTGCTGGAACTCCACATCGCTATGGAGCCTCCCATGAAGAGCCCTGGACGATCTACTGGATGCACCTGAAGGGATCAAATGTAGCAGAGCTTCTCCACATCTATAATTTGGACTCGGAGCCGCTCAGCTTCTCCATGAATCTGCACACCCAATGGATCAATGATTGTGAGCAATGCTATGCACTCTTAAATGACAGACCCTATGCCATGACCAATCAGATCCATGTATCCCAATGCATTCGCCATCTGATTAGCCATGTCGGCCTAAGCATCATGAACTCGCTTCAGGATCGCAAGAGCGAACGTTATCTGGACCAGGCCATCCGCTATATGACAGATCGAGTCCATGCCTCGCTCACCCTGCCTGAGCTATCCAGGCATATGGGGTTATCGAAGCAGCACCTCATTTATTTATTCAACAAAGAGACCGGCGTCCCGCCCATTGAGTTCTACTTGCGACTCAAGATGCAACGGGCCAGTCAACTGCTGGCTTTGAGCGATTGGAATGTAAAAGAAGTAGCAGGCTCCGTAGGAATCAAGGACCCTTACTACTTCTCCAGGCTGTTCAAAAAAATAATGGGATGCTCTCCGACAGAATATCGGAACATCCCTAAAGGTTAATGGCTTTCAAGTCTATGACTCTTCTATATAGGAAATCATGGCTGCAGCAAATTACGTTGTAGAGGCTGTTCCTTGCAGATCACGAGTCATGATCCCTTTCTTCATTGTCTCAAGCAAAGCCTCCTCCATTCGCTCGCTGACATGTTTCAGTTGCTCGTCGCTATGGCGTGCACTCAGCCATTCCATGAGCATGACGGTAGAGAGAATGATTCCTACGGGATTGGCTATGTTCTGACCTGCAATATCCGGTGCAGAGCCATGGGCTGCCTGCGCCATTGCCATCTTGTCATTCGTATTAATGGACGGAGCAAGGCCCAGACTGCCCACCAGCTCACCTGTCAGATCCGATAAAATATCACCGAACATATTCTCGGTTACAATGACGTCAAAATCCTTTGCTCTGCGTACCAGATGGGCAGTCATTGCATCAATGTGATAATCATCCACCTGTACCTCTGGATACTGGCTGGCTATTTCCAAGACATTCTTGAAGAGCCCAGTCCCCAGCTTAATCACATTGGCTTTGTGAACGATTGTTACCTTCTTGCGCCGCTGCATCGCCATTCTAAAAGCCTCATGGGCAATTCGCTCAGTCGCTGTACGGGTAAATACACCTGTCGACACCACAATATCTTCTGTAATCTGCCATTCGCCAGTTCCACTGTACATATTGCGGTCGCAGTAAAATCCTTCTGTATTTTCACGAAAAATAACCAGATCCGTATCCTCTACGACACCCTTGATGCCGACCCTGTTTTTTGCGGGACGAACATTGGAATACAGATCGAAATAGTGTCGAAGCTCACCACTCGGATTGCGCCTGTTTCTATACTGTTCTGGATAAGCAGCCGAATCATGAGGACCCATGATTGGCTGCCTTCGTAATCTCCGGTCCAATGCCATCGCCTTGCAGGACGCCTAGATTATATTGGCTCATGATGCATTCTTCCTTTCCCTAAAATGAAGATTATTTACACCAAACTCTATCCGTGTGTACCCCACATTCCCAAGCAAGCATATTCCCTAATTCATGTGAGCATATCCCTGTCGAATATAATTAAAAACCATAGATGCTGAAACCACCGTCCACCAACAGAGTCTGTCCCGTCATATAGCTTGATGCATCCGAGGAGAGGAAGACTACAGGCCCCACTACTTCTTGTAACTGCCCAATTCTCCCCAGCGGTGTACGGCCTTCAATTTCCTCTAAATAGTCCTTGTCACTGAGCAATTTCTCGGTCAAAGGTGTACGAATATACCATGGTCCAACGGAGTTAACCTGAATTCCGTATTTCCCCCACTCCAATGCCAGCACCTTGGTCATATGGATCATGGCTGCCTTGGTGGCGCCATACACCACCCCAGTTCTCAGCGCAGTATGTCCACCCACGGAGGATATATTGATGATTCTTCCTCCACCTTGCGTCTTCATGACTTTACCCACGATTTGCGAGGTCAAGAAAGCCGACTTGAGATTGGTCTGGACAATCGTGTCCCATTCCTCATCAGTTACATCAAGAGCCGGAGTCCTGATGTTCATCCCAGCATTATTCACCAAAATGTCCAGGGTGCCTGCCTTGGCAATGACTTCTTCTATAGCCCCTTCGACACTCGCACGCTCCGTAACATCTGCTGGTATGACGTAGGCTTCTGCAACCGTGTGTTCCCGTATCAACGACGCAGTCTCCTCAAGACCTGATTGGGTCCGTGATACAAGTGCCACATTCGCACCTGCCTCAGCTAATCCAATAGCGATAGCTTGTCCTATGCCTCTTCCAGCCCCGGTCACCAAAGCCGTTTTCCCCTGTAAGTTAAACGAAGGCAGATACATGATCGCTTCCTCCCTTTCTTCACGCTACACATTCCTGATTAGTTGTGCATATATATTCAGTCTTCCTTACAGTATAAAAACTCGGCAGGCATAAATAAAATTAAAATGAAGATAAATATTATCGTATTTTTCGATAGTATGCCTTGTGAATTAACAGGGTAGCATGTGCTATCTATTAAGATCCAAATATGAACTGAACCAAGAACATGTACAGCAAGGTTCCTCCAGCAATGGAGATCAACATATTTCCCCTCCACTTATGCAGCAAAACAATAGCTGCAATGGCGATGAGTTCAGGCAGACCATGGCTGCCAGTAAGGAATGAGATGTCCTTAATACTGTAGACTACGAGCAGGCCCAAGGCCGCTGCGGGAAGCATGGCACCTAGATATTGGACATATCTAGGTGTAGGTCGTCCTGATGGAAACAGGATGAACGGGATAAAGCGGGTTAACATGGTCCCTAATACAACCATGCCGATCGTAATGATTTGTTCTGACAGCGTCATGAGTGAGCTCCTTCTTCTTTGTTGAAGTCCAATTGGCTACGAAGGACGGACAGAACCAGAAGCAATCCCAGCATGGATGGAATGATAAAGCTATCGCGACCAAAACCTCCATGTTCATTTGCACCAGAGAGCCAAATATTCCCCCAATGGCTGCTCCTATGACCCAGTAGGCATGATTCAGACGTGTTACGAAGAACATGTACCATCCTTTGTCTACCTCTTTGGAAATGTCAGCCGTGTAATTAATTGAGAAGGATTCGTCACAGAGACCAAAGATCAAATAGAACTTTTTGATCCCTGTTCCTTTATATTTCTCAAGCATGGATATGCCATAGAACAAATGGCGGGCATTGACCATTAACGTCATGAATAGGGCACCTAGCGGATGGAATGGGCCCAACAATAGATGAACCGCCACAAATTCCATGGAGCCGGCAAATACAAGTAACGCCATAAGAACGGCATAAATGGCATTGAAGCCAGAAATATTCATTAATATCCCATACGCAATCCCCAGAAATAAAAAACCAGCCATGATCGGAATCGTGGGCGGGAAGGTAGCCTTTAATGCCCTCGGTAGTGTAAATCTTTGTAGTGTGATTCTTCTAGTCACGGCTCATACCTTCCTGAACACACCATTTATATATACAGCACTGCCAAATCCATCTGCACAGGGCTTCGGGTCGCCTATGTCGTCTTCCATGAAAGATTCAAAGACAGGCTGACCAGAGCAATCTATAACGTCAATGTCAAAACCTCCTCCTTGGATGTAGAAATTATCACCCAATTGATACTGTCAGGGGACGCCCATACCATCGTTGCCCGTAAACAAGAATTGGCTCACACTGCCAATACTATCCTTAACGACGTATTCCCAGACGCTCCCCGGGCTGGACACCCTTCGAGTTTTTTCAGATGGTTACCACTTCTCAAAGAACAGGTTCACACTTATTCTGAAGAATACTTCAGGTCCAAAGGCGTGCAGGTGTACCACTCGAATCGATTTCTAAGTGGTGCCCAGACAGGAGAAAGCTTCTTAAGAGTTGCTCTTTCCTCTACCAGCACCTTGGAAGAGCTACGAGCTGCCTTAAGTCTGTTAAAGAGGATACTTGATGAATAAGCCCTACAGTTATGACAATATAGGATAGCTTGATGTAGAATTACTTAAAGTACACTTTAAGAAAGAAAGGGGCATTTACCATGTATAGTATCGGCGAGATCGAAAAGATCACCGGCATCCGCGCTTCCACTCTTCGTTATTATGAGCAAGAGGGGATATTGCCTGATATCCCACGCAATGCAATTGGAAGAAGAGAGTATACGGACGAAGTGTTGGAATGGCTTGAACTGGTCATTGCTCTAAAGG
This sequence comes from Paenibacillus massiliensis 2301065 = DSM 16942, assembly GCF_000377505.1. Classification (GTDB taxonomy): domain Bacteria; phylum Bacillota; class Bacilli; order Paenibacillales; family Paenibacillaceae; genus Paenibacillus; species Paenibacillus massiliensis. The sequence goes on from NZ_KB898191.1 coordinate 50,917, forward strand.
ACACCGGAATGTCCATTGAAGATATCAAAGCTTATACAGAGCTGATTCGGCAAGGAGATGAGTCGCTGCTCGCACGAAAGGCTTTTCTGTTGGAGCATAAGGTTAAAGTGGAGAAATCCGTAGCACAGACGCAATTTCACTTGGAAAAGATCATTCGCAAGATTGCCATTTACGAGGTTCTCATGCATAAGAAGACACAATCACATCATCTATGAAAGCTAGTGTTGACATCAAGTTCACTTTAAGATTTAGAGTGTAGTTATCAACTTGAAGGAGTGATAACTGATGTCTCAACAAGTAAAAGTCTGGTTCATAACAGGATGCTCAACAGGATTTGGCCGTTACATCGCGAAGCAAGCCATTGCTTCTGGATATAAAGTAGTGGTAACCGCTCGGAATGTCGAGCAGATTAAGGATATTACCGCAGGGAATGAAGACAGCACACTCGCTCTGCCTTTGGATGTCACGCGCCAGGATCAGATCGAAAGTGCAGTAGCTGCAACGATGGAGAAATTCGGTCGCATTGATGTCCTTGTTAATAATGCAGGGATTGGATACTTCAGCTCTGTAGAGGAAAGCGTAGAAGAAGAGACTCGCAAAATGTTCGAGATTAACTTCTGGGGGCTCATGCATGTGACGAATGCTGTGCTGCCTTATATGCGAGCGCAAAAAAGCGGGCACATCATCAACTTTTCCTCTATTGGCGGCCTGACCTCATTCCCGACGCTCGGTTATTATCACGCTACCAAATATGCTGTTGAGGGCATCTCTGAGTCCCTCTCTCAAGAGCTCGCCCCTTTCAATATCCATGTCACGCTAATTGAACCGAGCAGCTTCCGTACCGATTGGGGCGGTCGTTCCTCCGTCAAGACGGATACAACTATCCCGGAATTGAAAGAATCCATTGTTGGACAAATGCTACAGAGCATTGATCAAATGGCAGGGCAGGAAGCTGGTGATCCTGCCAAGGCAGCAGAAGCGGTGATCCAAGTCGTAGAGACACCTACTCCCCCACTTCGTCTGCTACTCGGACAAATGGCTTATCAGGCGGCTACACATAAGTTTACGAATCTGCTTGCTAGCATTGAGGAATGGAAAGAGACGACGATTAACGCTGATTTCAAAGAATAAGTGTAAGATTACCTCCATAAATATAGAATCGACAACAAAGGTGGACGCCCCTATGGCATCCACCTTTGTTAATTTACATATAACCGTAGTCACTTACATGAATAGATAGCATTAACCCTCCATGTGCTCCATCTGAAGTGAAGCAAGTAGTAGCGGGGCAACACCACCAGCTCTCCTTCATCAGAGTACCTCCACTTCATTATCCTTTAATGCTCCCCAGCAAAGCGCCTTTCGCGAAATGCTTCTGAAGAAATGGATACACGATCAGAATTGGCACGGTTGCGACTACAATGACAGCCATTTTGACCGTCTGTGCCGGAGGAATGACATCCTCTGCTCCCCAACCGGAAGTATCTGAGGTTAATGCACCAGCAAGAATAACGATCTGGCGCAGTATCACCTGAATAGGCCATTTGTCTGCATCGTTGATATACATGACCGCCTGAAAGTAAGTGTTCCAGTAGTTAACGGCATAGAATAAGGAAATCGTTGCAATAGCGGGCATGGACAAGGGAATCACGATACGAAACAGAATATTCCAGCTCCCTGCACCATCAATTTTGGCTGATTCCTCCAGACCCTCCGGCAAATTCTGAAAGAAGTTACGCATGATGATCAGGTTAAATGCACTCATCGCCGATGGAATAATCAAGGCACCATAGCTATCAATTAACCCCAGACTCTTCACCACCAGGAACGATGGAATCATGCCACCACTGAACAGCATTGTGAACACAACCATGAACATAATTAAGCCACGTCCACGTAGATCTTTTTTGGACAATCCATAGGCCATCGGGATATTCAGAGACATGCTGAAGATGGTTCCGATCAAGGTCACCCCAATCGATACACCCATCGCGCGAATGACCGTATCCGTCGAGAACACATATCTATACGCATCCAGTGTGAATTCCGTAGGAATAATGACGAATTGCTTTTGTGAGAGCTCTCCGACCGTAGCGAAGGAGCCTGCCAACACATGTACAAACGGAAGCACCGTAATGATACCGATTAGGGCAAGCAGGAATACATTGATCCCATCAAACAACCGACTGCCCCATGATTTATCTTGAGTCATGACCTTCGTCCGCCTCTCCTTGCGTGCATTAATAGATTCCTTCTTCGCCGAATTTTTTTGAGAGCCAATTGGCTGTCACCACAAGAGCCAGCCCCACAAACGATTTAAAGAAACCAACCGCTGCGCTATAGCTGAATTGCCCCTGCTGCAAGCCGGCCAGGTATACATAAGTATCAAATACTTCACCGACCTCACGGTTCATGGCGTTCAGCAGCAGGAAGATATGCTCGAAGCCGACCTCTAGCACATCCCCAATCTTGAGCAGGAGCAGAATGACAATGACGCTTCGTATGGAAGGAAGGGTGATATGCCATATTTGCCGAAAGCGCCCCGCTCCATCCATGCGGGAGGCTTCATAAAGCTGTGGATCAATGGAGGCCATCGCCGCCAGATAAATAATGGTTCCCCACCCTGCCTCACGCCATATAATTTGTAAAATATACGTGGGACGGAACCAATCGGGGTTCAACAGAAAGTTCACTTTCTCAAATCCACCGGCAACCAGCAGCTCGTTAACTAATCCGCGATCCATAGAGAGCATGACAAAGGAAATGGATACGATAATGACCCAGGACATAAAATGGGGAATATAGACCATCGTCTGGATGACACGCTTGAACGCCTGCTGCCGCACTTCATTTAGCATCAGAGCCAATAGAATCGGTACCGGGAAAAAGAAAATCAGATTCATGAAAAATAACACAAGGGTATTAACTAAAATATTCAAAAACATCGGTTCAGCAAATAATCGCTCAAAATGGGCGAGTCCAACCCACCTGCTGCCTAATATTCCTTGATAGGGCTTGTAGTCCTGGAAAGCGATGACTAACCCGAACATAGGAAGATACTTGAAGATGACAAAATAGAGGAATCCAGGCAGGATCATAAAATATAGTGCGCCATTTTTCAGAATACTTTTGGACAGACTCTCTTTTTGCGACAAAGGCTTCAGTCTTTTCGTGGGTACACTAACCTGATTCATAATCGCCCTCTCTCCTTCATGCTATTTCGAGGCATTGTAGTCAGCAGTGTATTCATCAATAATTCGCTGTCCTCCGTCGTCCAGCCATTTGTCCACAACCTTCTGGAATCCCGCTTCATCAATTTCGCCAAGAATAAATTTGAAGGTCGCATCGTTAATCAACTGCTGTAAGCGCGCACCCATTTCGGTAAAGGTTTTGGATTCGAGGGCAGAGGCCGGATTTTCAATCAGAAATTCATTGTTATCCAGCACCAGGTCCTCTGCTTTTTGCTTAACCGGGTCCTCCCATTTGGCTCTAAGACGATCTGGAATCGTCATCTCGCCACCGACGGCAATGGACACATACGGCTTCACTTCGCGATTCAGCTTTTTGGTATCCTCAATGGGCTTGGCTAGGCCGTCTACGACGGTATAATGCTCACCTTCTACTCCCCATAGCGCCAAATTGGCCACCTCCGGCGACATCAGCTGGTCGAAGAAAGACAGGACCTCCTTCAGCTGATCCTCGGATTGTATGGCGGATTTCGGGAATAGCTGTACTTCTCCTCCGCCTTGTGTGGCCATCCAGATCCCCAGCCCATGCGGTCCTTCTATACGGTTCTGTACATCCAGTACACCATTCGGATTAACCTCAGCCATATCGGTCTGCAGCCCCCAAGCGTCCGGCATGGAGCCGATGTAGGCTCCGGCCTTGCCGCTGACCATCAGAGCCCGCTGATCCTCCTTGCTCGTCACGGGGAAGTCTTGATTAATCAAACCTTCGGCGTGCAGTTTCTTGAAGAATCTCATCGTCTCCATGTATTCAGGGAACATGAATTCAGGAAGGAGCTGCCCATCCTTTTCTCCCCAGTAATTAGGCGTACCATGCCAGGAGGCAACCGTCTTAAAAGCCCCAAATACCATGTCGCTGCGATCCGTTAGCCCGATCGTATCGTCTTTGCCATTTTGATCAGGATCGTTATTTTTGAATTGCCTAAGCAGCTCATATAGCTCATCCAGATTCGTGGGTGCGGATAGACCCAGATTGTCTGCCCAATCCTTGCGGAAGATGAGACCCTGACGAGACAATGGGCGCTCAGCATAAAGGGAATACAATTTATCCTCTACTTCCATGTTCTTAAGCACACCTGGGTCCAAATTCTTGAGGTTGTCGAACTCTTGCAAATAAGGACCTATCTCCCAAAATTGTCCGTCCAGAATGGCTTCCCGGAACTTATTGATATCACCGGAAAAGGCCATGGGAAGTGCCCCGGTAGCAAAGGCCGCATTGATCTTATCCTCGTAGATTGTATTCGGCACCCACTGAATATCCAGCTCTGTGTTGGTTTTTTCTTCGAGTAGCTTCTCGAGTCTGTCTGATGGTGCTTCCGCGACGTGAAGCTTCGCTATCATCGAGATTCTCGTCGCCCCATCGGATGAGGATGAATTTTGTGAGTCACCTCCAGAGCAACCAGTAACCAGAGCAACAGCTACCCCGAGCGACAATAGAGATTTCAACTTCCAAAGTTTCATTGTATGACCTCCATTATGGTTGGAAATATGTGACCTCACAATCAGCTATCTGCAATACAGTTGCCACCTTCACAACAGACCCTATATCCTCTACCTCCCCCTGCATGTAGTTATCCAAGCTGATGTAAGCGGCATCAACTCATAGGATAGACACTTCTCTAATTACATTTCGAGTGTAAGCTGTAGCATCGCCCTACGCCTATAATCAGGATATTTGGTCGGAGCACAATGAACTGCGAGCCTTTATGGAATACGGGCTGGCGAATGATCATCTAATCAATTGATTACTCCCACAAAATTGATTATTGTCTCAACAAGCATCCAAAAGCTAAAATAAATATAAAATGTAAGCACTTTCAAAAAAGGGAAGGCGGATCGGATGAACAGACACAGCATTTATACCAAGATCGTTGTATTCGGTTGTGTGGCTAGCATTATCCCTTTAATATTCCTGGGGTACTTCTCATATCAGAAGTCCTCTGCCTCTATCCAGAACCATGTCAACGAAAGCAGGATGGATACATTAACACAGCTGAATTCCAGCTTAGAGCAGCTATTGCGCACGCTCGACTACACAATGAGCTACCTCGTGAACACAACTGTAGTTCAAGAATCCATTTATCAAGAGCTGAACTACAAAGAGTTCATTCGATTCAACACGTTGAGCAGGGAGCTGTCATTGCTTAAATCTCCAGTTACCAAGGTGGACGATGTCATTCTGGCCAGCCACATGTCTAATTGGCTTATTAACAATCAGGGTCTCTCCACATTCGAATCATTTAAAAATAAAGATTTATTAACGAAGTTAATGGATAAAAAAGAAGTGACTTCATGGGTGTTTGTGGAAACGAACCAAATCAGTTCTACATATAATTCCAGCTATAATTGTAAATATTCCATCATGCTTGCCAAGAAAATACCTTACATATCGGCTGAGAAGCGAGGAATTGCTGCCGTAACCCTCCCCATCTGCAGTATGGCTGATATCATTAATGAGCCTTCAGCGAGTGATATTATGGTGCTTGATGAGGCCCATCGCGTCATCATTCATCCAGAGCAAGACAAAATCGGTGCTCGAGTGGATGAGCTGGGATATTTGGCTGCTTCGGAGCTTCCTCTGCTTGTAGGGGAAGCTGGACAGTTCTTATCACAGGATTCCAATCTTTCAATCACCTACGTCAAGTCTTCCTTCAATCAATGGACCTATATTTCCTTTACCAAGCTGTCGGAGGTCTCTAAGGAAGCGCGCGCCATCGGCTGGTTTACCTTTTATGTATGTCTTTTCATCGTCGCCTGCTCTATTTTTTTCGTGTGGTTGGGTAGCCGCAAGGTCTATTCACCCATTCGTCATTTGCTGCAGGATATCGTAAAGCGAGTGCCTGAAGGTAAGAAATCAAAGACTAACGAAATCCAGCTAATCAGTGATCATATCATGGAGATGTTTACTTCTATCACCGCGTTAACCACCGAATTAAGTCGACATCGCGAACAGACCATGAGTCTTTTTTTATACAAGCTGTATCTGGGAACCCATAGCACTACCGAGATCAAGGACCACTTCGAACGCTTTATTCCTGATGACCGACTAGCTGACTGCCATCATTTCGTTGTGCTCACTCTGCAGATTGATTTATTAGAGGATACACGCTATGAGCAGACAGATCAGGATCTACTGCTGTTCGCCATTCATAACATCATTGAAGAAATGGTCTCGCAGGATGTACGATTGCCCACGATCATTATCGATCAGACGCATGTACTATTACTGGGGAGCGAGGAAGCACAGCTGGATGCCTTTAACGACTACATCTACAGATTGACAGAGCAGATGCAGCGGAATATGCGAAGCTATCTGGACCTGGACGTTAGCATTGGCATCAGCCTGCCTTTCCACAATGTGCTCCATGCCCCCCGAGCATATCGGGAAGGCATCGAGGCATTAAAGCATAGAATGAAGCTGGGCAAGGGGGTCATCATTCCTTATCACAGCATTAACTCGGGACATCACAGCAATGTCTACTTCTACCCCAAACAGATTGAGAATGAGCTGATTGATGCCATACGACTTGCAGACGAGCATAGGGCACATGAAGTGTTAGATCAATGGTTGACTGAAGTGTTCAACAAAGAAAGGGAGCCCCATGAATATCAAATTTCACTCATCTGCTTGTTAAATGAGCTCATGATTCTCATGCAGGAAGCGGGAATACCACACAAGCAACAAGCAGATGGTGAGCCTTCACTCTATGAGCAGTTGTTGCAGCTGTACATTAGTTCCGAGATTCAAAGCTGGTTCCGGAAAAAGATAATTTCTCCGATTATAGATGTATTTCGTGACCGCCAGAAGTCACAATACTCTAATCTAAGCGAGCAAATCATCCATATTATTCAGAATGAATATGACAAGGATATATCACTGGATGAATGCGCATCCCGGCTACACTATAACTTATTTTACTTAAGCAGCATCTTCAAAAAGGAGACCGGTCTGTCCTTCAGCGAGTACTTAGCGATGTTTCGACTGAATAAGGCAAAAAAGCTGTTAGTTGAAACGGATCTACCGATAAAAGACATTGCCGAGCAGCTTACCTATAACAATCCACAAAATTTCATTCGCTATTTCCGTAAATGGGAAGGCATTACTCCAGGTCAGTATCGCAAAAATCATCGCAATAGACAGGAGTAGCCCAATAATCGACATGCTGGAGCTTATGTGAGGCTGGTTTGGATCTGAGCTGGTTTGGATCTGAGCTGATTTGGATCTGAGCTGATTTGGATCTGAGCTGATCTGGAGCCTATTTGACCGAGTCAATGCCTTAACAATACCAAGGCAGGAATGATATGCTCATGCACCTTATGATTGGCTTGAGCGCCACACGTTGACTTCCTGAACGGTCCAAGGAGTTTCAGCCTGGGATTGCAGCAATATGAGCTTCAAGAACTGCGCTTGCTGAAGACCAAATGATATACGCGTCATTACATCCGTCGTCTCGCCTTGGCCCGTCGCAATACACGCTGTGACATTCTGAACATCATCACCGACATATACAGCATATTGCTCGGCGTGCTCACCTCTTGGATGCAAAAGGGTGATATGGTCGAAGGTCTGGATCGTCTTCATATCAATGAGCAGATAATCCCCCTCCTTTTGGGGGTTGGCACTCCAGCCTTCGGCCGTATTTTGCAGGATCAGAGGTGCGTTGAGATTGCCTCTGGACGCTCTTACGGTCCATCCGGTCCGATCCAGTCTTCCATCATCCTGGACAAATTTGAACTTATCGATATTGAGTAAGTTCCCTTCGGATTGTCCAAAGAATTTTAGAATAAGATTATGGATTCCCGTCGTTTTCTTCAGCCTGCACTCTACCATGGTCCATGCTTGCTCACCGCCCGTATTGGGAATTGGGCAGCTGCCAATCACATCTCCCCCTACGCGATCCAGTACAATGTCGATGCGTGAATGATCGACCGAGCTGGACACTCTCGCCAGAAATAGTTGGGTGCCTACCTCTTCAAATACAACATTATTGAATTTAATATAGTCAAAATTATGGCAGTCACTTACGTACCATGCTCCTCCTACCGGCGTAACCAAGGTAACACCAGCAGATTCTGAGGCACTCTCAGCCTCTATATACTCATAGGCCGTCATTTGTTCGCCAGCGGATTGTGCTCCATCAGCTCCGATTGCAGGCTTGGGAGGAGATGCTGGCATTTCGTAACCCACGTCACCCCTACTGACAATGCGTATCCCGTCATTACCAATGATTCCATTCCAATCGATTACCAGCTTCCTGCCATAACCATCGCCGATTCGGGTGAACTCAACCGACTCTCCATTCATCAAGACCTCCACTTGTTCACCGTAATGGTCTGTCAAATAAATGGAGCTAACCTCTGTTGGCTGATCGTAGGCGAGCATAATTTCTTTGTTCTGATGACATGCCCCGCTTTCTATGCAACTAATCGTACCGTATCCTTCCGTTGTTATGAGCATTGCATCAACCATGCTGTGCTCCATTTCAGCTAGTAGAATAGGTTCAACCCAGATTTCACGGGTATGCTGATTACGGCGGTACCCTACAATATCATAATAATTTCGCCATATGCCAGGCATGCTTATGTATTGATTTCCACCAGAAATGTGGGTAGCAGGATAGACGGGTTCAGCTACGGCTGGTAATATATCCAGCGGATGGTCGAACACATAGTTCCTATTCGCATATTGCCTTCGATACGCATCCCTCTGCATCGTTTCCCAATGAGAAGCTCTTCTCGTATTCAATAGAAGTCCTCCATAATGTATTAGCAAATAAGGAGTCCATTCGTTATAGGTTCCGTCGATATGGCCTAGCCCCCAGTAGCATGGATGATAATAGTCATCCAATCTTGCCAGCACCCTGTCTGTCTCTTCAGCAGTCCATACTTCACCCAATTTCAAATGGAGCGCTAACCATTGCCCCGCAAAATACGACTCACAGCCTCTTCCAATCGGAATTTCCTCATGCAGATAGCGAGCTCTGAACGAAGCCACCACTGTATCGTAGGCTTCCTGATAACGTGCTACGGTCATGTCTTCACCGAGCAGTGCTCCCAGTCTGATCATAATCAGATAGGCCACAGCCGTAAGTCCGGCATTATACGGATTAGGGTCCCCGCCTGCATCGTAGGAATTCTCGGAATGCTCAAACGTATATGGATAACGCGAGCTCCCGTACATCTCGACCTGCTCCAATATTCTTCGTGCTGCTTGCTTCATGAAAGGCCAGAAGTAGCCTAATTGCTCCTGATCCGCTGTTGCCTCGAAAGTCTCATGCACCGAAATGATAAATCCAGCATTCAGATCCACCCATTTCTCAATATTCCTATAATCCAAATGCTCTTGATCGTCCCAGCCTACCAGCACGGATTTATCTGGTCCCCTACTATTGAAATCGTGATGGATCTGGCCATTGGCTTTTTGCGTTCTTGCCCAATACCGTAGCTCTTGCCATGCAAAGTAGGGAGCAATGTAATTCACAATTTGTCTGGCATGCCACATTTGATCCATCGTTCCAAAGCATGTCCACTCACCTTCTGCAAATGCAACTCTACCATCTTTTTTATACATCGAGTTATTCGTCAGATTCACAAGCGTATTCAGCGTTTGATTGGTAAGCCAGCTAGGCAGGTTAGATTGTCTCATTCGCGTTACGAGTCGGTCGGCATTTGATCGTAGCGCATCAAAGTGAACTAAGCCGAATTCAGCAATACTTCCAGAGTCATGGTGATCATTCAAATAAAAGGCACGCTCCGGATCGGTATCGTCATACCAGGCAATCACGAATCTAATCCTCTTGGTATCATGGGCAGCCAGCTTAATCGTAACAGCAACCTTAGCTACACCTTGGCTAAGTGCACCATGACACTCGCCGTTCTCACATATTTCTTCCTCACGAAAGCCCTCCTCCCCATCTACGGTGATTGCAGCATGAGTGGCATCACTATCGGCCAAGATGGACCAGCCCTTCGAGATGAACCCATGGCCTGAGCTGTGTACCGTGACATGATCCGTAACGGCATCAATCTGAAAAGAGTATGTGACTGTCGCTTCATCATCCCCATCGTTGCACAAGACAAACTCATAAAATGCATAGGGCAAGGACATGAGTACATGATTCGAGTGATCCAGAGGAGCAAAAGCCATCATATGGGTATCAATACCATTAACCTCTTCAAAACGAACCCTGTGCACAGGCCATATGGCATCATCCTCAAAGAGTCCGTCAGTTCGGCGAGCTTTCATCCTCGTCATGCTTTGCGTATTCCCAGCTCGCGTAGTGAACATCTGGAACTTGGTTTCAGGCATGGGCGTGTAATCATTTTGATCTGCTGGCGCCTGAGTGATCGAGCTAAAGGTGCCCTGATGCGCACAAAACTTGATGGCCCCAGTCCCAAAGCCTCCAAGTGGAACACCTGTAGTCCCATCCACTGCTACTGAAGAATCTATACCTTGATGCATATCTACCATTCTGATCACATCCTTCATGTTGATGTAAGCCGATGGTCACATTATATTCCTGCATCTCATGCACAAGATAGCCAAAGCTTGCGCGAATGTAGACAAAAGTTGCTTGATTCTTTTATAAGCTTAACAGTGGGTTCCCCGCTTGGAGTATCCCTACATTCATACTTGCCGCAAAGAAGGCCCACCTACAGCAGACATGCTTTTAGTATATAGACATAAAATGATATTCTTATTGTATAAAGAGGAGCTGATGGTATTGAAGGTACAGTATGAAAATCGCTCATATGCAGGAGACATTCCCCTGAGAATCTATAAGCATACACAGTTTTCATTTCATGCTCATTGGCACACGGACATAGAATTTGTGTGGGTACGAGAAGGGACTTTAAGAATGGGGATCAACGGTGACATGAGGACCCTAGAGGAAGGCGACATGGCCATATGCTGTAGTGGCGACACCCATGTATATGTCAGTACAGGACCAGCAACCACGATCTATATTCTGGTATTCAGACCGACCCTGATCGGCAATCACGGCAATTGGCCAGAGAAGCTTCGCTTTCAGAGCTCCTTTATCACCAGAAAATCACTAGAGCAGCAGGCGATCAGCCCTGTCATTATGGACGATATAGTAAGATTGATTGAGCACATTTATGAGGAAATGAGGGCGCACAAGCCCCACTACCAGATGTTTGTCACTAGCAAAGTAATGGAGCTATGCGGAATTACGCAGCGATATTTACCTACTACACCTATTGATCCAAATCAAGAAAATAAGAGGATTGCACGCCTCAAAACCATGCATGATATTCTTCAGTATATTGAGAATAACTATAGTAGGCCCCTGACTTTAGAGACGACTGCAAGTCACTTTAATCTAAGCTCTTTTCATTTCAGCAGACTACTTCAAGGGATTACAGGGACTAATTTCAGATATCATTTGAATGCTGTGCGGATTGAGATCGCAGAGGAGATGATTAAATCCAGCGAAGAGACTATTACCCAGATTGCGTTAGCGTGTGGCTTCAATAATGTCCGGACCTTTAATCGGGCTTTTAGACAAATTAAAGGCTACACCCCTTCTGAGCTTAGATGTGTATAAGGACTGCCCAGACGCTACACAATGAGAGAATTATCTCCCACGTTTGAGGAATAAACTAAACAGCGCTCCAACTAATGCTACGCCAGCAGCAAGTAAGAAAGTATCAGAATATGCTCCGGCAAGCCCTATTGCTGGTGTATTAATGCCTGTTTCTACTGTTCGAGTCGTGACTCGTACAGCGTGAAACTGACTCAAGCTCAGGATGGCCAGAGATATAATTATATTAGCCGCAGCAGAGGTCAATGGTGTGACTCGATGGATGGATTCGGGCGGGGCAGATTGAAGAATATACGTGTTGAGTGACATCATACAAAGACCCATTCCAGTTCCAAGTAACCCTACGATCCCCCCAATGAATACTCCCCCTATACTCTCATCAATCCTTGATAAAAGTAGTAGTGCGATAGCAATTATTGCAAGACCTGAGCTTGCAAGAGGTCGGATACCAAAATGATCAAATATTTTCCCTCCCAATGGCATCAATAGTCCAGAAGTGATTGCAAGCATGCTCATGACTAATCCTGCATCAAAAGGACTGTAGCTCATAGAATTTTGTAAATATTGCGGGATGAAAATAAGTGAACCGTTAAGAGCTGTGTATTGAATCCAACTTACAAATATTCCTCTTCGAAATTGGGCGGATCGGAAAGCACGCAGTTCCAGGAGAGGATTAGGGTGCTGCAGTTCATGGAACCATAACCATAACAGTAATACCAACCCGAAAAATCCCACCACCCATGTCATCCATGTGGCACTTAAGTTAAAACTTAACGTCAACAAAACAAAAGCAGTGGGCGCTAATATTAAACCAAGGATATCCAAGGGCATTTTTTCAGTGGCAGTAGTTTGAAGTAACTCTAACTTACGTAGAAATCGCATTCCCAATCCTATAGTAATCAAGCCTATGGGTACATTAATCCAAAAGATCCACTGCCAGCTACTAGATTCCAGTATCCATCCAGACAAGATTGGCCCTGAAGCAGGAGCAATCAACATTGGAATGCCCAGCCACCCCATGATCTGTCCCTTTTTATTAGGCGGAGCTAAGCGGAAGACCATGGCCATACCCATAGGCTGAATCATTCCTCCTCCCAGACCTTGAATAATCCGAAAAGCAATTAATTGGTTTGCATTCTGAGCTACTGCACAAAGTACGGAGCCAATTAGAAATAATAGGACTGTAATCATATATGCATTTGCAGCACCTACTCTATCTGAGAACCAGCCTGCAAGTGGGATAGTAACGGACATCGCTAGCATGTAACCGATAATTACCCATTGCAAGTGATCGAATGAAACTCCAAACTCAAGGGATAAGTTGGGGATCGCCACATTCATGGCGGTACTATCAAGAATTACCATCATCATTCCTGGAATGATCGCCATTAGTGCCAAAAAAAACAACTTCTTTTTTATATCCGGGCTCTCTGTAGTTAAAGAACTATTATGGGGAACAAGCTGTTTGGTCATCTTTCTCTCCTTATAATGAACATAATGTTGATTAATTTTCTTGTTGTTCATTATAATTTAAGGGTCCCGAGATTCAATGATCACCAGATCATGCGTTGTTCAATAATCGACACTAGAAACTTAACTGATCAGTAAGTGCTGCTTTATTTTCTCAAGGAGGTAACTATGAAAGGCAAAATCGACCGCCGTATACTACGAACAAAACAACTGTTATATGACGTTCTACTAGATCTGGCTCTTGAAAAATCCATTGAATCTATAACGGTGAAAGAGTTGACTGATCGAGCTGGCTTGAATAGGGGGACCTTTTATTTGCATTACCAGGATCTTCAAGAATTCTATGAGCAGCTTAAGAATGGCATATTAGAGCAATATTATTCGATAATAAAAAAGCTTGGTCATAGTTCTGTAAGCCGTGAGCCTTTTGTTGATCCTCCTCTGGGCTTTGTGCGCCCATTCGAATTCGTATTTGAACAGAAGCGTTTTTTTCAAGTCTTCATGGGTCATACAGGAGATAACGCTTTTTCACTTCAAATGACGGAATTAATCAAAAAAAATTTCTTGGACAACTACTTGAATCAACATCAGGAGATTAAATATAATCAAATCCCCGTGAGGCAGCATTACTTGTTTTCCTATCTAGCTTCCGCCTACATAGGGACTATACAACTCTGGATTCAACGTGACTTTGATTTGTCGCCTTCTGATATGACAATTTTATTTTCACAAATATCTAGACTGGGATCGGCGCATATATGATGAATAATGGGATAACCACTCCTGTTCCCAACACAAAAACACCTCCAAGTGTCCTTCACATCCTATGACATGAAGGTACTCTTGAAGGTGTTCTGACATATTAGATATGGTTACAGACTGCTTATGACTGCAAATCTTCGATGGAATTCACATCTTCCATATACGTAGGGACAGCCAGACCAGATTTTACATCAATCATATTGGCCCCAAGATCATCAAGCTGCTCACCATATTTATCCCAATAATCCATATGCGTCACAGGTAGCCATGCTGCTACGATAGCATCCACATCACCATTAGCAACCCCAAGCCACATCGGTCCGATCTCCACCTGCAAAGCTTCTGCCTTGTATCCCAGCTTCTCATCGAGCACGTAGCGAACTACGTTGGTACTCGCAAGCTCAGAATCCCAGGCTACATAGCTGAGGGTAAAGTGATCCCCATTTACAGGCTCCAGACCTTCAATCCATTCTTGGACTTGAGCTTCATGTCCATCCACCCATTTGGCTGCTGCCGCTTCCGGGCTCATCCCATTCTGGATATCTATCATCACTTCGCCCATATCATCGGATGTCCAGTTGAATCGGTCCAGAAATTCATAGGCGACTGGATGATCCTTCTTCAGTCCAAGACGTGCAATGGTATGAATCTCCTCAGGCTCTCCATAAGTCAGCTTGGGATCCTCCAGGTATTTCAGATCATAGGTGTTAAACATCCAGTGTGGAGACCAAGCAACAATGACAATCGGCTCTTCATTCTTATAAGCTTTGTCAAGCTGTGCTGTCATGCCCGCTGCTGAGCTTTCCATCAAGGTCCAATTGGACAAATGATAATCTTCCATGGCCTTAGCCGTCAGCCTCATTAGGCCAGAACCTGGGTCCGTGCCTGTGATTCTATAATTAACCTGTTTGCCGACGGACGAATTCCCCTCGCCTGTGGCAGCATTGGAAGAACATGCTCCTAATATGAGCACTGTAATCAAACTTGTAAGCACCATCCACTTTTTTGTCATCTTTATCATATGCTTTCCCCTTTTTACAGTTGTTCGGATGCCGGCGTTGCACTCTGCAGAAGTGTAGATAACATTTGACGAAATACGACAGTCGCTTTGTCAATACAACATCGTTATGATAACAAAAAATAAAAATGAGCTCAAATGAAAAAAGCGTTCGTTACGTATATACAGAAAAAACTGTATATTATGAACTTGTTTATAGTGCTAAATTCACTTGTATGCTCTCACTTCCTACGGATTCATCCCCCGAAACCAAGAATCTAAAAAAATTTCAGATTTTTTCAAACAATATATACAAAAGATATTGTTATAGCTCATAGATCATCGTATATAACATGAAGATCTTGCACTCAATCCCACAGCTTTATACATGCATTCGCTTGTTCGTCAAAGCTCTTGCATGGACGATAAGTAACCCCCTGGCATGCCAGGGGGTTACATGAGAAGCCGCTAATCTATTGTTCCTATTACCTACCCTTCAAGATTCCAGTAGGGGCGTTTGAGAGTAGCTAAAGTCTGAGCTTCAAAGTGTTGATCTTAGTATTTCTGATCTTAGTATTTTTGATCTTAGCATTTCTGATCTTAGAAGTTCTAGTCTTAGTAGTTCGGATCTTGAGCTTCATAGCTCCTTCTCACTTTTTCATAGATGTTGACTTACAGGTACTAATTTCGAAGTGCGCCCCCATGTAATTAATTGCCTGTCGCCGTGTGACTTCCCCATACGGCTTCACCTTCATTAGATAGCGCAGTGAAGGTCATAACGTTTGTCTTCGTTCCCTCATCCCATTGGCGAACAAATACACCATGGTAGTCCACACCGTTAATGACCAGTTCGATTCTATGCTTCTCCTTCAATCGCCAAGTACCTGATACGCTGCCAGAGATTGTACCATTATCATTAAAGTTAATTAGACTGGATTTTTTGATCGTTGCGGAAATATCCTTGCCATGATTCAAATATTTATATTGGCCCGTTACATCTTCTTTTTTGTAGTTCCCCGCTGTTTCTTGTGCATATCGATGAGGGGCGACTACTGGCCAGCCGTTCTTGTTCATAAACATCTGATGTACCCGCACTTCATGCTCCTCGCCCCGAGAAGGGAACCGAGAATGGAAGATTAGGTAGTATTGCTTGGTCTGCTCATCATAATATGCCGAATTGTGACCCGGAGATACGTAACCAGAGCCAGTATGGGATGGTTCACCTTGAACAGGTTCGAATTGGTAGTTCCCCATCAGCTTCACACCGTAAGGCGCAATCGCATCGTCATCAAAAAATGTACCTGCTTTCCCTCCAACTCGAGTCATATCATTTCCTTTCGCATCCACAAATGGTCCATCAGGAGACTTGGAGCGAGCTACACGTATGTTATATCCTCCATCAGCTGACAGTCCCCCGTATGAAAGAAAGAGATAGTAATAGTCCGTCTCTGGACTGTAAAGCATATAAGGTGCTTCAATTCGACTATGATTGGCCCCTAACAATTTTTTGCCGTACCCTTGATTGGGATAAGGAAATCCTGTTTGAGGGTTCATTTTCAAAATATAGATTCCACCAGAGTAAGATCCATAGACCATCCACAGATTGTTATTTTTATCAAAGAAGGTATGCGGATCGACCACATTAGGGTGCTTGGTAGCATCATAGACGGTTCCGTCCTCACTCGGTTCTCCCCACATTCCTGACTTCAGAAAAATCCCTTTATCCTTGTAGGGTCCCTCGATGTTATCAGCCACGGCTACGCCCATCGCTGACCGAGGAGAATCCCCCTTGCAAGCATTGTAGTACATGTAGTACTTCCCATCATTTAATTGAACCACATCTGCTGCCCATAATGTATCCGTCTCCGCCCATTGGAACGCAGCAGCAAGCTCTGTAAGTACATTAGGGATTAAAGGATTCCCATTGTGCACGGATGATGAGATTTGTGTCCAGCGCATCAGATCGTTAGTCTTGGCCGAGGCGAGGTGTGAACCAAACACGTAGTAGGTTCCGTTCGCTCTGATCACAGACGGATCATGAACGGATACATTATTGAATGTAGGAGCAGCGCTAGGAGTCATATCACTAGCCAGTGATACCGTCGCTGAGGAAGAGGTACTCATGACTAAAGCGATAAGCAGTGGGAGCAGCTTCTTGGACCTTGGTTTCATTATATCTAATCCTCCTTAAGCTCATGTATTGTTACCCTTACTTCGCTTCCTTCTGTCCCTCACCTCCAAATTTCAAAATGAAGCGTATTATCAATATTTAGCATTTTTGTAATCGCTTACAATAGAAAATACCATAATATCCCTTTTGTTTCAATTGGGTATCTGAATTCTTCTTCCTTTTTTCCACATTTTCTTACATTATTCCACCACCGGCATTCATTCATTGGCTCTTGTTGCCAACGTATCACAAAAACACCTTCAACTATTCCTCACATCTAAAGACATGAAGGCATATTCCTGAAGGTGTTCTAATGGGTCTAATGCTATGCGCTTGCGACACGACTACTCTAATCAAGGCTCCGTATGAAGCTCTTGGTCTGGCTCCGCCAAGCACCAACGAGTGAAGGTAACCTCGAACCCATCCCGGGTTGGAGAGCAAGCAAAGGGGCCAGCTTCATTTCCAGTGGGATAAGGAAAACGCGCCACACGAATGGTACGCCATGGATGATTCTTCGTCCGCGCACGAATGACTACAGCATCTTTGATGATCGAGCAGCGAATGGTAATCTCTTCCCCGATCCATTCGGGCACAGCAGCAAGCGACCAATCCGAGTAACCATCGGTGACAACTGCTGATAGCTGAGGAATACCATCGTTAATCTCTATTCCAGTCTTGATCCATTGCGCAGGACCATGATACAGCAGCACGCCTGCCTGGTCATATAGCTCGGTGAAGGAGGACAGCAGAAAGGATACCTCTACGGCTGATGTGTTATCCCATTCCGTCAACAAGGCAGCTCCATCTTCATGCTCAAATCCATATAAGGTTTTCTTCCAGAAATCCTTCCCTTGTTCAGGGGCAACCTTAAAGACTTCTCCTTCACGTATGGCAGACAGGGGAGGATTCAACCATCGACCTGATTCCCACTCGATTCTCTGGCTCATAGGCTTCTCTCCTTTAGACTTGATATATCATAATCTCTTCTTTCATTTTCTCTTCTATCATACAAAAATCCCCTCAGTCAGTGCTAATTCGTGAGGGGAATCTCGTCAAGCTTACTTCTTTTGTAGCTCTATAATCTTTTGTATCGTAAGCAGTACTGCATTCTCTTCGTTAGATTTTGTAATGAAGCTTGCAGCCCTTTTTGTATTATCACAAGCATTACTTACAGCAAAGCTGTATTTTGCAATCGCCATAAGCTCCACATCATTCTCTCCATCACCAAATGACATCGTCTCTTCAAAAGTAACACCCAGCATCTCTTGCAGCTTCTTGACCGTCTCACCTTTGTGCGTATGCAGCGCCGTAATATCCAGCCATCTGGGCTCTGAATCGACAATGTATATTTGCCCATCCAGCTTCTTCTCAACATGCTTTCTCAGTGCTCCACACCGCTCCTTCACATCGAATACGGTGATTTTAATAAAGTCACTAGTAATCTGCTGGAAGGAATCCAGCTTGATCACTTGCTCATAAGAGCCCTTCACGACCCTGTACATATCCTCCGGAATGGATGACAGGACATAGGCAGCATCACTACCACACACAATGAGCGTCATCTCTGGATCAAAGGCTTGAATCTCCTCAATGGCCTGAAGAGCCAGCTCCCGGGCAATCGTGAATTCCTTGACGACTTCCCCGTCTCTTTTTATTCTCGCTGCGCTATCCCCCAGAATCCATATCCCTTTACCGTGTTCCCCGAACAGCTTTTCAACCCGCTCGCATTGTTTGCCAGTGCATGCAACGAATGTGATACCCTGCTCTCGCATCTCCGCGTGAACCTCATTAAACAGCTCCACATCAAATGCGCTCTTGTTATTCAGAAATGTCCCATCCAAGTCAGTTACTACGAGTTTAATCATATTATGAACCTCCATGAAAAGTAATTAAGATGATTTCTTGGCACTTACTTCATTTTCAGCATGAACGTCCTCTTCAATACCTTGCCAATCCCTTTGGAAGGACTCATACCTCTGCCGAGCTATGACATGAGTCCGACGCCAGTTGACCACCCAGCTAGCTATTACATACACGCCTATCAGAGAACATGCTGCCAGAATCCACTGTAACATGGCTCTCAATACCTCCTTACACGAAGCCTAGTACCTAAAAAAAGTATAAAGTCGCTGCAAACCATTCGAACCGAAATCGTATTCGGCCGAGATATCAGCCTGCTTACTAATCCACCTTTATAATGATCATTTATAAAGTAGGTGTTGAGCGTCACCTTGCATGTATATCAAGCGTTGCCGGCTACACATCAAGCTTATTTCATGTAACTAGTTTCATGTCAAATGTTATTTTTCGGTTGCTATTTCCACCATTACAATTCAATAAGGCATATGCTTTTTGTTGTGGAGTGAATTAGATCTCTTTAATATTTGATTGACCATCTCGACACTGAACAGCATTGATACCAATAGAATAAGTACAACAACCGGGAACAAGTCTGTGCTGACTTGCGCAGCAAGAAGCCCGAACAATGGCGGTACAAGCGTAGTCCCACTATAGGCAACGGCCATCTGGTATCCCATTAATTTGGCTGAATGCTCTCTTCCGAACCGGGCAGGTGTCTCATGCAATAATCCGGGATAGATAGGAGCGAGGCCTAGCCCGATCAGGATAAATCCCACGATTGATAGTGACGCTGGTAGCGGCAGCAAGAGTACAAGCCCTCCTATGACCGTGATCAGCTGGCCGTAACGAATCAGATGACGATTTTGGACTTTTAATGTAATAAAGCCGGTAATCAATCTGCCAAAGGTGATGCCGCCATAATACAATGAGATCCATCCCGCAGCCATTTCTGCTGTCACCTGTCTTGACTGAACCAAGTAGCTGGCTCCCCACAATCCTACTGTCGTCTCTACTCCGCAATACAGAAGAAATGCGAATAACGAAGGCTTGACCCCCCTCAATCGAAGCACCTTTACTGGAAGAATGACCTCTGCTTCTGCTTGCAGGCTAGTGTCTTGTTCACTGCGTGCTGGTTGCTCCTGTTCTCGGGCGGCCGCTACACGCTTCCAGAGAGGTAACGTCAGCAGAAGTACAACCACAAGGATAAATTGAATAATGGCTACTGCAGCATACCCTCCTCTCCAGGAATGCTCCCCGGCAAGGAAAGTGGCCATGATGATTGGCCCCATAGTTGCACCTACGCCCCAGAAGCAGTGCAGCCAGTTCATGTGGTGAGCCTTGTAATTATCAGCTACATAGTGGTTCAACGCTGCATCGACGGCACCGGCCCCCAGACCGAGTGGTACAGCCAGTACGATCAACCAGAGCATGGACGGAGCCATAGAAAAGCCTAGCAGAGACACGGCGGTAAGTAAGCAGCTACCCATGGTAATCTTGCCTGTCCCCAGCAGCTGAATCATTCTGCCACTGGCCAGACTGGAAATGATCGTGCCTACCGCAATAATCATGGATATTAGACCCGCAGAGCCCAGCGTTGAACCAATCTCAGGCCACATGACGGGCCAAGCCGAACCCAGCAGTGAATCCGGAAGTCCGAGGCTAATAAAAGCAAGATAGATCACTATCAAAAACCAGGTTGCCATAGAAATATTCTCTCCTTATTGTGAAATGATGTTGCTAATCTACTTAATAAACCATCTTTATAAAATACACATAATAATATGGGGCAGGATGTTATCTTTGTCAAGACATCATCTCTACCCCATGCCTAGTAAAAAAGTAGCCAGGAAGAAACTCCAGGTCATTGCTTCGATTATGGGATGAGCGTCCCGTTCAATTGTAATTCCTTCAGGGTCATTTTGCGCAGACCTGCCTCGTAGTCCTGTTGAAAAGTCTCCTGTAATATGATCTCGGAACAGGACGCCATGGGGTGTGAATCCCGATAAGTATTCCAGGCCTTATTCAGATGCTGCTCCTCCACTCGATCTTGATAAATAATGATCTGATCTGGAGCAAGCACCGCATTGACCGTATGAAGAATCGTACAGACAGCCTCGACAAAAGTATGACTGGCCATCTTGTTCATCCAGTCAGGACTGTTAGGAAGAAACTTGATTTCACCCGACATGCCTTGTTTGCCTCTCATGACTTGCCCATTCCATAGGATACCCATCCCTGGCGGATATCTGTTGGGAAAATAGATACCTACTACGCATTGCTCCTGTCCCTCTTTTTGTTCTTGCTTCAGGCAATGCCCGCTAACGGCAGCATTGACATCATTTTCAACCATAACTCGTAATCCATATTCGAGTTCAATCTCTTTAATCAGGTGGGAGCCCATTAGCTCTTGATGGCTACTGACTGTAATTTCACCGTTAACTACCTGTCCGGGAATACCGATGCCCATGATCTTGATCGCTGGGTATGTAGAAATGAAATGAGTAATAATTCCGTATAGCTGCTGCTTATCAAAACTCGGCATTACATAATCCTGCTTGGATAGGAGGGTATTCTCCAGATTAATCACCATTGCCGAGACCAGCTCCTGCCCCTGCGTTTCCTTCAAATACAAGACAAGCGCAAGGCTGTGATCATAGTTGTAGCGGTAGGTCTGTGCCGGTCGGCCACCATTGGATGGAACCACCATATCTTCAAATACTTCTCCTCGTTCGTGTAGTTCCCTGATCAGCGAGTTAATCGTAACCACACTCAGCTTGGTCATGGAAGCTAGCTGAGGCTTGGTCGCCGTCTCCACCCGCTGCATCACTTCACGCACATGGTTCAAGTTAATCTCCTTCACTAGCCTGGTGTTCGCTTTTCTCATAAGCCCCCCTGATGGTTACCGATGTAAGGATGTCTGGTATGGATCATAAGCCAGATCGTAACAGAAGTAAATCATAGTAACACAGGTATTCAGGTTCTGGCTATTATTTCTTTCATATGCAATCACTTTTAGCTGCAAGCCTCAGCTCTTACTAAGATGTTCATAACCACCAGTGTTATTTCCTTGACATTAGCAATAGTATACTTTTTCTCACTATGTGTGATTAAAGTGCGTACTTACCAACATGAAATATAAATAATATACTAATTTGGCTCTCATAAGTCTCGGGTTGAAGCTGCTCTTGACTATGAGCCAAGGTAGAAATATTTTTCATCGCAGGAATGAGCGGTCAGAGAGCATCAACATTGATCGTGTAAAATAGGAGGAATGAGACATGGACTCTATGACCTTTGTCCTGTTTGGTGCTACAGGTGATTTAGCAAGTAGAAAAATCTACCCTGCACTATTTAATTTATATTTGGATCAGAAATTACCTGATACGATGTCACTGATTGGGGTTGGTTTAGAATCATTATCTCAGGTTGAATTTCAAGCACGTATAGAAGAAGCTTTGCTCACTTTTTCCAGGCATTCTGAAAAAGATTTGTCTCTGAAAAAAAGATTCAGTAATCAGTTTCAATACGCTCAACTCGATGTCAATGAATCAGAAGGATACAAAAAATTACTACGTATGTTACAGAAAAAGGAACAGGAATTGGGTATTAAAAAAAATCGAATGTTCTATTTGTCGGTTGCCCCTAAATTCTTTAATGTCATTGCTTATAACATTATGGAAAGTGGCTTAGGAGAAACAACGGGATGGAAACGATTGATTATCGAGAAGCCCTTCGGACATGATTTAGAATCTGCTAAAGAATTAAATTCCGAGCTTAATAAGGCTTTTAATGAAGAAGAGATTTTTATTATTGATCATTATTTGGGAAAACCTATGGTTCAAAACCTGGAATCACTGGGATTTGCTAACCCCATGTTGCAGTCACTCTGGAACAATCAATTTGTTGCTAACGTTCAAATTACAGCGAGCGAAACCGTTGGAGTAGAACAGAGAGCTGCTTATTACGATAAAGTGGGCGCTATTCGTGATATGGTTCAAAATCACTTACTGCAGTTAGTAGTAATGACAGCAATTCATCTCCCAAAGCAAATCAGGGCTAAAGAAATCAGGCCAGTCAAAAAGAAAGTGATGCAATCGTTACGGCCTTTGCATAAAGACTCCGTAGGAATTCACGTTGTTCGTGGTCAATACGGTCCGGGCGAGATAAACGGTACACCTGTTCCTGGATACTTAGAGGAACCTAACATTGATATATCATCTAAAAATGACACTTTCGTGGCTGCTCGTCTGTGGATCGATGATTCCATTTGGGATGGAGTCCCCTTCTATATTCGGACAGGCAAAAGAATGTCAGAAAAGTCAACAAAAATTGTCATTGAATTCAAAAATACAGTCAATAGCTTGTCTAATGAAAAGCAGGACGTAACCCCCAATCTATTTATGATTAGTGTAAGCCCCACCGAAGGAGTGTCGATGCAAATAAATAGCAAAAACTCTATAACTGGGAAATTAGAACCCATTAAAGTTAACTTTACCGACACCAATAATAATATTCCTGAATCATATGAGCTTCTGCTACTGGATGCTCTTCGTGGAGACTCCACCTTCTTCGCTCATTGGGATGAGGTTGAATTATCTTGGAGATGGACCCAGCCCATATTAGAGACATTCCAGCATAACGACCTCCCCCTTCACGAATATTCAGCAGGTACAATGGGGCCTGAAGCTGCCCATCAGTTGTTGGAATCAGATGGATTTAAATGGTGGTAAACAAAATTTATGTACTATAAGAGGAGGAATCATTTTGAAAGTAGGACTTATAGGATTGGGAAAAATGGGATTTAACCTGGCACAAAACTTAATTGACAATCAACATCATGTAGTAGCATTTGATGTAAATCCTACAGCCGTTGAAGAAGTAAACAAACATGGAATCCAAGGGGCCACCGATTTGCAGCATCTCGTTCAGTCTTTGGAACAACCACGTGTAATTTGGATCATGGTTCCTCACAACGTCGTGGATTCGGTAATTCATGAACTCAAGCCTTATTTAAGTAACGGTGACATTATAATTGAAGCAGGAAATTCACATTACAGAGAATCCATTCGTCGATATCATGAGCTAAAAAAAGCAGGGGTCCACTTTATGGATGCTGGTACTTCTGGAGGAATGGAAGGCGCACGAAACGGTGCTTGTTACATGATTGGTGGAGATCATGAGGCTTGGAATATTGTTGAACCTATTTTTAGAGATACCGCTGTTGAGAATGGCTTTTTATATGCTGGACAAGCAGGTAGCGGTCATTTTTTGAAAATGGTTCATAACGGTATTGAGTACGCAATGATGGCAGCGATCGGAGAAGGTTTCGAATTGTTGAAGAAGAGCGAGTTCGATTTTGATTTCGAAAAAGTGGCCAGAGTGTGGAATAACGGCTCGGTTATTCGTTCATGGCTCATGGAGTTAACGGAGCAAGCATTTTCTAAAGATGCAAAGCTAGATGAAATCAAAGGTATCATGCATTCTTCCGGGGAAGGAAAGTGGACAGTGGAGACTGCACTAGATCTGCAAACGGCCACCCCTGTTATTGCCATGTCATTATTGATGCGTTACCGTTCATTAGATGAAGACACCTTTACTGGAAAAGTAGTCGCTGCACTTCGGAATGAGTTTGGCGGCCATGCGGTGGAAAAAAGAACTGAACTTCATGGATGAATAAGTGCGACACCTACTGGAAATGAAATGCATGTCGGGCCGCTAGGAGAACCGCTCACGTATCCTTTCCAGAGGAACCGTCGCACTTGGCTAATAATCTGTCATACCGTCTCGTACATTTAATCCCCCCTTACTCTCTACTTCTCGAAGTTGGACAGAAAAAACAAGAGATTGTAGAATAATCCTATCAAGTTAAGAGTTGGAACTCTCACGTACCATAACGGCAAGAGCTCATTCTATGTGAAGCACCTCCATTGTTTGATAACGTTCAACAATAGAAGGTGCTTTCTTTAATCTTTTACCATTCTATGCTGGCCTCTTTAGATTTTCTTTAGAATTTCTTTAGAATTTCTTTAGAATTACCCTTCTTATTTCCTTAGTTTTTATCATTATTATAGCTCTATCAACACGAGGAGCTGAAATAATGATCAGTAATACGCTGATGGAGCTAATCCATCAATATAGCTATCTTTTCTTTTTTCTCGCCTTCTTCCTAGGCCCGTTTGGCGTTCCCATTCCTAATGAAGTGACTATTCTTAGTGGCGCGATCCTCAGCCATACAGGCGCTATTAATCATTGGTTAACTTACTTCTGCATTCTGGCAGGATTGCTAACAGCGATTACGATCTCATATTGTGCTGGAAGATTGTTCGGACAGAGGCTAAAAAGAAGGCTACATGACAATAATCACTATCAAAAAGCGGAGTTACTTCTTCAAAAAAAAGGCGATTGGGCCATGTGTATCGGCATGTTTATTCCTATTGTACGTTATTTCATGCCGCTATTAGTTGGACTGGGTGGCACACAATATAAAAAGTTCATTTTCCTTTCGTATTCGAGTGCTATTTTCTGGACTACTACTTATTTCATGTTAGGGACTTTTTTTGGTACCACCATCTTGGATATGTTTGCTTCAATTTTTGAACACTTCAGTTCATAGACAAAAGCGTGTTGATCCTAACATACCTGACTATAATGGAGGAATAACCGATGAAATCCAATGAGTATCTTTTATTTTTGCGAAGCTTTGTTCATAGCCCCAAGCATGTAGGAAGCATTATTCCAAGCTCTCGCTTTCTGGCTAAAGCCATGGTTAGACAAGCAGCTTGGCAGGAAGTCAAGGCAATCGCCGAGCTTGGTTCCGGAACCGGTGCAATCACCCAATATATTATTGACTGTACAAATGATGACACTAAAGTTTTCCTGTTTGAAATGAATACAACCATGAGAAATAATCTGCAAAAGAATTATCCAGACCTGAGTATCCATCCGAACGCAGCGGCCTTGGTAGAAACAATAAAACAGCAGAATATGGAGCAGTTGGATTGTATTTTCAGCTGTCTTCCGTTCTTCAACTTTGAAAGTGATTTAAGAGAAACTCTGGTTGAACAAATTCACCAGGCTCTCAAGCCAGGAGGTATATTCGTCGCTTTTCAATATTCACTCCAAATGAAGAAGCAGCTCGCCGAGAAGTTTGTCATTGAGAAAATCGAATGGGTACCTCTCAATATTCCTCCTGCCTTCGTGTATGTATGTCGTAAGAAAGAAGACAATTAGAATAACCTTTTGATTCTCGAAGCATTCAGAAAGGAAGTTCAAAGCATATGAATACAATCCTGGTCGTAGACGATGATCCAGACATTCGAGACGTTATCCATATTTATCTTCGCAACGAAGGTTATGGTGTAATCGAGGCTGCTGATGGCGATGAAGCTCTGAATGTAATTAAAGCAAGGCCCATCCAGCTGGTTATCCTTGATGTTATGATGCCTGAGATGGATGGAATCACAGCCTGCCTTAAAATACGGGAAATATCCAATATGCCGATTATCATGCTGTCAGCCAAGGAAGAGGATATTGATAAGATTACAGGGCTGACAACAGGAGCAGACGATTACATGGTCAAGCCGTTCAATCCCCTTGAATTGCTCGCTCGCGTAAAAGCACAATTACGACGGCAAACCTTGATCGGACAAGAGGAGTCCAAAGACCTTATCCTCATCAGAGATCTGGTCATTGATAAGAGCAAACATTCCGTAAAAATAAAAGGAAATGAACTTGCAATTACGCCGATGGAGTTTGCTATCCTGCTTTTGCTTGCCAGTCATCCTGGACAGGTATTCAGCTCCGAACACATCTACGAAACTATATGGAAGGAATCCTATGGGTTCTCCAACAATACGGTAATGGTCCATATTCGTAATCTGCGCGAAAAATTGGAGGAATCCCCGAGACATCCTCAATATATCAAAACAGTATGGGGGGTCGGGTATAAAATGGAATGAACCAAGCAAAAATCTCCACAAAAGAAAATTCAGGTCAACATATTAATTCGTATGGTGCTCAGTCTAATGATTACGGGAATTTCGCATGATTTTACGTACTCCGCTGACAATAAAGCGATTCATTTAAAATGGAGTCATATACAACGGGGGATTATGAATTGAATATTTACGAATACCTGCTGTTCCTGAAAGGCTTTCTTAGCAATCCAACACGCGTAGGAGGAATTCTCCCAAGTTCTCGGTATCTGGCAACGAGAGTCGTTCAGTCTGTTCCGTGGGATGAGGTCAGGACTGTGGCAGAACTTGGCGCAGGTACGGGTGCTATCACGCGCTTCATCAGGGAACAAGTATCACCTTCCACAAAAGTATTGTTATTCGAGCGTGACAGAAACATGCGGGACTATCTGAAATCCCAGTTTCCTGGCTTTAGCTTCCACTCCAATGCTAGCTATTTGGTCAAAAAAATGAATGAAGAACAGATCGATCAACTAGACTGCATCATATGCGGATTGCCCTTGTTTATTTATTCGAATGATATGCAGGGCAAATTACTTCAGCAAATGATTGCAGCACTTAAGCCAGGAGGAACAATCATCTCCTATCAGTACACCCCCTACATGAAAAAACGGTGGGCAAAGCACCTGGAGATCGAGAAGATTGAGTTCGTGCCATATCATTTCCCTCCAGCTTTTGTGTATGTATGTCGCAAATCGCTGAACAAGGGTTCTAACTAGAAAATGCTTTTGGTCATCCTTCGGATTACATAACCGGATTACGGACGTACATAAATAGAAGAAAGACGTGAGTTCTTCACCCACGTCCTTCTTGTGTTCAACCCTATAGAGTAATGCCTACTCCGAACTATAATGTAAATCGGCTAACTTGTTTCTGCATATTTTCCGCCATTTTGGCTAGTTGCATCGTAGATGATGCTATCTCTTCCATCGCCGCCATCTGTTCCTGTGCAGCAGCCGAAGTTGTATAGGCACCATCGGCCGAAACCTTGGAGATATTCATCATTTCTGACACGGTCGTAGCCACTTGCTCGGTGCTTGCGGACAGCTGTTCCGAGATCGCTGAAATGTCTTGAATTTGTCCGACAATGCGGCTGGAGAACTGCTCTATATTGGAAATCGACTCCGATGCTTCTTTGCTAATTCGCATCCCTTCCCCCACTTGGGCACGAACTTTGTGATTCATAAGCAAGGTAGATTCCGAGATTAGGGCGAGCATTTTGCCAATGGTATTGCCAATCGCTTCAGCACTTTGTCTGGACTGCATCGATAATTCATTTACTTCGCTTGCAACAACAGCGAACCCTTTTCCATGCTCCCCTGCCCTTGCTGCTTCAATGGATGCATTCAAAGACAATAGGTTAGTTTGTCGTGCTATGTTTGAAATGCTATCGTTCATGTGCTGGGCTTCCGCGGAAAGAGCAGACAATTGATTCATCAGTATTGATGTTTCTTCAACTGCGTCCAGTATGTCTTGCATTTGATCATGCACTTGGGTGATGGTCTGACTTCCATCCGCAACTGCACTCTCCGTCTCTTTGGCGGCGTATACGATAGAATCGGCCGATGCTGTAATCGTATCAATGCCTTTGAGCATCTCCTCGACCGCTCGCGCGGTCTGAGTAGAATTTTCAGCACCGATGGCCGCCGTCTCGGCAGTCTGCGCAATCGTCTCAGCCACATGCTGGACAGACAATGTCGTCTGTTCCGTACTCTCCTGAATTTGTTGGGATGCATCTCCAAGTCTTGTTGATGTTCGATCAAGCTCCGAAACTACAGCTTGCAATGAAATCGTCATTTGGTCAAAATCCTCAGCTAACAGGCCAAATTCGTCTTTACTGTTAAGCGCAACCCGCTCGGACAGATTTCCTTCACGCACACGACGTGTTGCGATTCGCAGCTTTTTCATCGAGATTATAAAGGACCTCAAAATCAATAAAATAACCACCAAGCCCAAGAATACCGAAATAGAAATTACGGTTAGACTGGTAAGCATAATTGGTCTCGCTGCCGCTATAAAGTCTTCATGACCCATCAGCGAAATGACATTCCAGCCTGTCAGAGCGTTGACGCCATTATAGACCTCCAAGTCATATGCCAGATCGGTTCTGACGAAATGTGAAAATGCCATCGGAGCATCCTTGCTAGAAGCGATATTCGGCTCTACGGGGATTCCTTCAATCAGCGCTCCTCCAAGCTCTCCTCCCCCGCCTTGTGCGATGGCTCCCGCCCAAGCAGCAATGGTTCGGTTGGCATCCACGATAATCAGGCTTCCATTGCCACCAACGTCCAGTAACGCAATCTCTTGGACCAGTGAATCCAGATTCAGTTGAATGCTGGCAACACCTCGGCCGTCAGACAATTCTTTTGCTATCTCCACGTATAAAGCTCCAGAATTCCCATCTTTCATGACACCTGAGATATAGATCGTTCCATTCAGGCCAAGCCCATGTTTGTACCAGTCCATCTGCCGCGGATCATGCGCTGTCTCCCCGGTATCAGGAGATGTTATGTATTGTCCATCCTCATTGGCAATGCTAATGTTTAGAATACTCGGGTATTGTGCCGTTATGCGCTCCAACTCCTCACGCACTGCATCTGCGTCATCAGTGACCGATATGGAGTCAAACGTTAGGTTGATGAGTTCCAACAAATCAACTTTGGCACCTACGATGTGATCAATGTGTTGTCCAGCCATAGCCAGAATCGTATTCATGGGTTCTGTCATTCGTTGCTGGACCTCGTCCTTGGCACTTTGGTAAGAGAAATACCCGATCACCGTGGCCGGGATAATGAGCACGGCAAGAAATGCAACAATGAGCCTTGTACTTATCAAACGGGAAAACGTAACTGCCTTGGTGAATAGTCGTATGCCTTGTTCTCTCTTTTTCAATAGAAACTCCCCCTCCAACTCGTCTGAGAACGCAAAAAAACCTACATATGTATATGCCTAATAGAAACACAGGACATACAAATATATAGGTTTTGCCTGAATAATCAGTAACAAGCCTCAATTTATTCCATTATAGCACAAAGAATATGTTGGGTGTAGCTCCGTTGCCGTGGATTTCAATCAATGCAAGCTCGGTGAATTCCCAGCTATGATCTGGGTCTTCAGCACGCAGCTTTTCATAAGGCTGAAAAGGGTTCCGTTTTTCACATTTAGTTACGGCTTACTAGCTAATCGGCTTAAGTACAACTTCTACACGATGAATGCGGTCATCCTCAAAAAGTGGTAGCAAATCTCCACTCACATGGCTTCCGTCCACCTGTATTTCAGGTTTTCCTTTGGACAGCCGTGATGGGTTTCGAATAGTAATGTCATAACGTGTGCCACGGAATTCTCTGTACACCTGAGCTTGCTCCCAATCTGCCGGGAAGCATGGGTCGATCCGGAGGCCGTCATAATCCCGCTTGATCCCCATAATTCCCTCTAAGAGTGCCATAAGTCCCCAGGCTGAGGTTCCAGTCGTCCAAGACTGATAGGACTTCCCATAATATTTGGGGTGAATGGAATAACAATTCGTGAAC
Source organism: Paenibacillus massiliensis 2301065 = DSM 16942 (assembly GCF_000377505.1). GTDB lineage: Bacteria > Bacillota > Bacilli > Paenibacillales > Paenibacillaceae > Paenibacillus > Paenibacillus massiliensis. Next base: position 81,491 of record NZ_KB898191.1, read on the forward strand.
ACATACGGCTCCGCACCAGATTGTGTAGAAGGATTCGCTTCACTGTCTGGAATGATCTTCAATAACGTACGTATGGCTTCTGCTGCTCTGCCTGCCTTGCAATCCGCCATAATCTTGAAACCAGTCGCGTGGCAGTAGACTCCTCCATTCTCGAATAACCCGGGAAGCATGCCAGCCATTCTGCCTACATGTGGGGAATACTCCATATAGGGAGGCATGTTGATGGGGAATCCAAAATCATGCTCCATGCTATCCATGGATTCTAGTACCTTGGGTAACTTCTCTTCATCCGGAATATCGGCAAGTACGGCCCACGATTGAGCATTAATGTAGATTTTGCTTCCCTCGCTGTATTGGGAGCCGATATTCTCTTCTTTGCTAAGGACGCGCATATACCAACTTCCGTCCCAAGCCGTTTCATTAATCGTATTGCGAAGAGTATGGTACTGTTCATCCAAGTATTCAGCATAAGCGGTGTCGCCCAGTCGCCGGATCAACACAGACAGCTCTTTCAGTGCATAACAGAACTGTTCGGACAGCATGACAGATTCCGCATCTGGGTCTGTTGTAATATTCAAGGCATCGTTCCAATCCGCGAAGAAAATACGTACCAGGCCATGTTTTCCTTTGTCTTCAATTAACCGGTTGACCGCTGCCTTTACATGATCAAGCATCGTTGCCGAGCCCTCGTCCTGATATTCGATCTCCATATCCAGGAGGGAATAATCCCCGGTCTCCTTAATCAGCTCACACACCGACCAGATAATCCAGAACGGCTGGTCTGAATAACGGGTAGCGTCATAAGGATACCACGTCAGTACAGCATGTCCCGCCTTAAACTGATGCCGCAAGCATTCGATGATTTCTTCTTTGGCTCTCTCCTGCCTGTAATTGAGAAGGGCAACGGCAATCTGAAGATTGTCCCGCACCCCCTTCTTGCCGACAATGCAGAAGTCTACCTGTTTTTTCACCCATTCGTTCATAAGCACGTTCAGCTTCTCATGAGGCGTGTCAATTTGAAGGCCAGCGTATTTACTTGTCTGGTGCTCCTTATTTTCCTGTAATGCTTGTTCGATACGCTTACGGTTGCTATAACGTTCCGCCGTTTGAACCGCTTCCTCCAACGATTCACTGACGCCCAGCACATAATACAGCTCCTTCTCTTCACCAGGTGCCAGAACCAATTTATTCTGCAAGACGCCACCGAGGTTAACCAGCGCGGTTAGAGAATTCGTACAATCTCCACCATGAACTACCACATCAGGCCGCTGGAATAACGGTGCCGGCATGGAATCCAATCGGGTATACGTCCCCAGTTCTCCGAGAAACTCTCCAAGATTGCCGTCAAAGGCGTGGACGGCTTCCGAGCAGGCGATATATCCGTTATATCGATCATGGGGAGCGAAGGGATGTTTGGATTCGCAGTAAATACCGTTCAGCTTCTCATCAAAGAAGGTTTCACAGCTTCTGTACATTTCATAATACCGTGGGTATTTAAAGCCTTCCAATTCAAAGCTCACGGTAGAAAACAGGCTGATTCGCTTCACATTATCCGTATTATTCTTTACTTTGACCACCCATACCTCGTTGTAACCTTCATGAGGGACAAAAAGCTTCCATGAAGCGTAGACACCGTTCTTTTGGGATTGAAGCATGGAATATCCAATATTGTGTTCACACGAGAACTCCTCGACTCTTTCGTTCAAGGGGCCTTCCCCTATGTTCCAATACACATTTGTGTCATCATCACGCAGATACAAGTATTTGGCATCCTGATTATTGATCATGCACATGTCCGCTTTTGAATTGATATAGTAGCTCCGGCCATGACCGATTTGAGAGACCTGTGTGCAATACCCTTGCTCACTCCACAAATAATTATACCAATGCCTTGGGGTCCGTGGTGTATCAATGATACAGGAATTCCCATCTTTGCTAAAACGGTGGATTCTTTCAGCTTTCATTTTCTCACTCCTAATTAACATTAATGTACTGGGATTTCAATCGATGCGGAATTCAGTCCGTCTATATCAACCATCAGTGCTGACATGCCAGATTCACAGCCTGCACGGACAATGGCAAGCAGTCTTCCTTTATACGAGGTGAATTCACCTTTCGTATAGTTCTCTGTGGTTTGCGGTCTGCCCGTGCCGAATGCTGCCAGCGTTGCCACACCATCCGTCTTCGCTGTAGCTTCTAGTTCAACTGTAGGAACCAATCTGCCTTCCGCATCGACGATTTCGATTATCGCGTAAATCAACGATTGACCGTCTGCTGCAAGCTCCTTCTTGTCGGGAACAATCCGTATTCCTTCGGGTTTACCTGCGGTGACCAGTTTATCGGATGAAATGCGCTTGCCTTCGGTATAACTTATTGCTTCCAAGGTACCCGGTTCATAGACAAGTTCAAAACGAGCTGTATATCTGTTCGTCTTCCCAGCCGATTTTCTGCCAAGACTCTTTCCATTCAGAATAAGTTCTACTTCTTCAGCTGCAGAGTAGATATCTACCTGTATTGGCATTTTCTCCGAGGCGGTCCAACTCCAATGATGTTCGCACTCCGGCCAACCCCATCTGCTTAGAATCTCCAACTTCCCGTAGTTTTCCGGATTCCTAACAGCTATGAAGGTCTCATCAGAGCCCCAAACGATTTTGCGGTAGAATAGCTGAGGACGTGCAAAACCGCAGAGATCAAAATCTGAGCAATTAGCTACACGCCAAGGATATGGAGAGTTGCTAATGCTGTTATAAGTATTGAGGCTTTCTTCCGGGTGTACATATTTGACTTTTCCAATACCCGCTTCGCCAATGTAATCATGGCTTGTCCATACGAAATCACCAATTACATGGGGAAAGCGTTCTACATCGTGCCAATACTTATCGCTCTGAACAGGCATGCTCTCCGTGCCACAGATTACTCTGTCCGGAAAGTTCTCAATTGCATTCTCATAGTGATAGTTCATGTAATTATATCCGACAACGTCTAGAGGGGCTGCGAAGGCTTCCGTATAGTCGCCCCAGATTCGCATACCAAAATCAGTATCATAATTCGGCGTGAAGCCCCCTCCATTTTCAAGCAGCAGCGACATTTCCTCGTAAAAAGTTACAGTGTCTTCATCGTCAAGGCCGTTAAAGAAAGAGCATAAGGAATTAGTGACCAAACGGGTAGGATCAAGTTCACGTACTCGTGTCGCCAAGTGAGCTGCCAGACGGTAACCATCTGACATTCCTCCGCGTTCTAGCACCTCATTACCTGTTGCCCACATGATGATACTCGGATGGTTGCGGTCACGAAGCATAAATGTTTCCAGATCCTTCGCCCAATTTTCTGCGAAGTATAGACTATAATCCTGAGCGTTCTTTTCCATCGTCCAAACGTCGAACGCCTCGTTAATTACCAACAGTCCTAAACGGTCACAAGCATCGAGTAAATCTCTAGACATCGGATTATGGGCAAAACGAATAGCGTTATACCCGTTATCTTTGTGCAGCTTCATTTTCCGGAATTCACTGTCCTTAAATGAGGCTGCGCCTAGAATACCATTGTCATGATGGACGCAGCCGCCTTTAAGCTTAAGGGAACGCCCGTTTAACATAAATCCGTTGCGCGGATCAACAGATATTGTTCGTATCCCGAATTGGGTGCTATCGGTATCAAGGACGGACTCTTTGTCGGTCAGATCTGCGGTGATTGTATACAGATTAGGGCAATCAATATCCCAAAGGTCTGCATGTTGAACGGCAACAGTTACCCGACCGACAGTCTTCTCTCTAGCAGGTACATGCACTTTCACTCGACCGGCTCCTGCTTTGGTTCCAGAGGATTCCTTGATCAACTTAATGTTCAACCAAAGGTCGGCAGCTATTGCGGTAGAATTTTCAACTGTCGTTTCGACTATGACAAACGCGGTTCCGTTTACAATATGAGAGGTATGAGCAAAGATCCCCCACGGAGCAATATGCACCTTTGGAGCGACAAGTAAATCGACATGACGGTAAAGACCGGAGCCTGTATACCAGCGTGCATTCGGCTGTGATCCGTTATTGACAGTAACCATAAGATTATTAGGTCTGCCTGGCTTCAAATAGGGCGTTAGGTCAGCATGAAAAGGAGAATAGCCGTAATAATGTTTCTGGACGATATGCCCGTTTAATTTAACCGTCGCATTCCTATACACCCCGTCGAATTCTACCATGACTCTTTTATTAGCATATCCTTCAGGAATATCAAGGATCTTGGTATAACTCCCGATTTCTCCGTCATAATATCCCGACAATGATCCTCCTGGTGCATCAGGTCTGGTATCTGTCTCAATCATAAAGTCATGCGGCAGATTTACTTTTCTTCCTGGCTGGCTAAAGCCATGTACTACCGACGGTGTTCCAAAGGCAAACTCCCAATTCTGGTCGATGTTTTCTCTTAGCATTGCTCTAGCTCCTTCTTTTATAGTGTTTCAATCGTTACCTGTGACGAGAAAACCTTTCGATCAACGATAAGCTTCTCATCACCTACGATCTCAAAGACTCCTTTTAATCTAATATCCTGGGATGAAGCACCTACAAATACTTCCATCGCTCCTGGTTCCACTACTTGATCCATATTCAAGTCATGAAATGCCAGTTGTTTCATATTCACCTTGAAAGCAATTTTCTTTGTTTCGTTTACATCCAAAGTAACTCGTGCAAATCCGACTAGCTGCTTCACAGGTCTTGCAACACTGCTCACTCGATCCCGGATATAAACCTGAACCACTTCATCCCCGGTAACCTGCCCCACATTTCTCAGCTTAAATTCTATGTTTAATTCTCCGTCTGCCTGAACGGTAGCATCCTGTACCCATTCGCTGTATTCAAATTGGGTATAGCTTAATCCATGTCCAAACGGATATAATGGTGTGTTTTGATTGGTTTTAATATATTCAGCCCATGAATTTACATCAACATAAAGTGGCAACCTGCTGTTATACATCGGTATCTGGCCTACTTCATTGACAATGGTCACTGGTAGCTTCCCTCCAGGATTTCTCTTCCCTGTAAGGATATTAACAATAGCTTCAGCTCCAAATTGTGCCGGAAGCCATGAATATAAGACCGCTTTACTGTGTTCACTTACAAAAGGTGTAGATAATGGCCGACCATCAATAACAACGGAAATAACAGGTTTATCTAGCTTAAATACTTCCTCCATCATTTCCAGCTGAGGCTTTTCGAGACCGATGTTGATGTTATCTTTATTTTCACCACAAGTTGCTTCAGGATGGATCATGCTCTCTTTACCACCTAATACTGCAATCACGATATCCGCCTGTTGTACCGCAGCCTTTACTGCCTCAATCCCTCCATCTATGGGCTTAAACATATTACAGCCTTGGACGTGCAGTACATGATCTTTGCCAAATTCTTTTTCCAGTACATCTTTCACAGAATTACAGTCTGGATAGAACATTTGAACAAATTCTTCGTTTGTTTTATACACTTTAGTAGAGGAATCGTCAGAATTTAAATTTTGTCTGATCATATTCATAATGATCTCTTTCTGCTCAGGGGTTGGCTGATCCTCAAATTCAATTCCCATCGACTTTAATGACTCTTTATTGTCGGTAATAGTCCCTATATATAGCATTCTCAAAAAGGTGTCCTCTTCGGATTTATCAAAATCGCTGCTTTTTGTGCTAGCTGATCCAACTGATGAATATCCCCCAAAGAAGTTAGTTTTGGTATCTGAGTTGGGGCCAATTAGCGCTACCTTCATTTTCTTTTTGAGCGGTAGGATATTGTCCTCGTTTTTCACCAATACCATGGATTTCTCAGCAATATCTAGTGATAATTCTGCATTCTCCGGCTTCTTAATCTCATGAAAGAAATCACCATCTGCATAAGGGTTTTCGAACAGCCCTAATGTAAACTTGGTCTCTAGGACCCGTCTAAGCGAGATATCAATATGCGCCTCATCAAGCTCACCTGACTCCACCGCTTCTACCAAGTGCTGGTAGCACTGGTTGCCAGGTTGTTCTACATCCATTCCAGCTTTTAATGCCAGAATCCCTGCCTCTTTAGCATCCTCTGCCACTCTATACCGTAAAAATGCATGCGTAACACTGCCATAATCAGCCACAACAAGCCCCTGAAAGCCAAGCTTGTTTCTTAAAATGTCTGTAAGAAGCCATTTCGATGTAGACACGGCCTGCTCATTCAACATCCCGTAACTATTCATTACAGCTTTTATATTGGCCTCGTGAATTGCAGCTTCAAAAGGAAAGCAATAACTATCCAACAGTTTTCTATCAGACATTTGCTGTTCTCCGCCACCTCTTCCCCCTTCAGCATTTCCATAACCGACAAAATGCTTGGCAGCAGCCATAACCTCATGATCCCCCTGTACTCCTTTAACAAAGGACACCCCCATTTGCGCAACTAAATAGGGATCTTCACCGTAGGTTTCACCAACTCTTCCGAATCGTGGATCTCTAGACAAGTCAAACAGCGGGGAATGCACAGCCCTGAATCCAAAAGCCTTTAATTGTTTTTTGACTACCATGCCCATTTTCTGTGCCAAAGTAGGCTCCCAGGTAGAAGCAAGATTAAGAGACTGTGGAAATGTTGTTGCACTTGGTATTTGTGCACCAGATATCCCTTCACTATGAATTAGCGCCGGAATACCTAGTCTCGTCTCCTCAATAAGGTATTTTTGTATACCTTTTATAGTATCCTTATCCTTTTTAAGGTCACCTGTAAAAGAATCATTTAAAAAGCTTACGGTCCCAATACCATCCTTTAATTTTTCGGTTCTGGAATCATACACGGATTCTCCACCATATGAATTTGCACAATATAACTGGGCTACCTTCTCCTTTAATGTCATTCTTCCAATTAAATCTTCGACTCTCTCATGAGTAGACTTACTTGCATCTTTGTAAATCATCTTTTACCTCCTAGTAATAATGTTTCCGTTTAGATAAACGGTATAGATGTCTTCTTTTAAGTCTCGAAAGACGGATCATTGAATATTCGCATATATGGGATTCATGAATTATAGAACTGAGCTGTTCTCAGGTTTGCTGTTAAACTCGAAAAATGCTTCCTTCACATCACGAGAATTCGATCCGATGTATACTTTGAAATCCCCCGCTTCAACGCCATACTTCAGGTCCGGATTCCAGTAAGCCAAATCCGCTGTGGTAATGTTGAAACAGATTTCTTTCGCTTCACCCGCCGCTAACTTCACTTTTTTAAATCCTTTAAGTTCCTTTACGGGACGGACCACACCTCCATAAAGATCCTGAATGTACATCTGGACAGTTTCTTCTCCTGGTACCGCTCCTGTATTTGTAACCGTTACGCTGGCAACGATCGTTTCCGAATCCGTCATCTGCGTTTGCGATAATCGAATGTCCGAAATCTCAATAGTCGTATAGCTTAGGCCGTAACCGAACGGGTACAACGGATCATTGGGGCCATCGATATATCTTGAGAAGAATTTTTCCCCTTTGTTGCTTTCCGTTACGGGTCTCCCGGTTTTAAAGTGGTTGTAGTATACCGGTACTTGTCCGACATGTACGGGGAAACTCATTGTCAGTTTGCCGGATGGATTGTAATCGCCCAAGAGAACATCGGCTATGGCATGCCCGGCTTGAGAGCCCAAAAACCATGCCTCAACAATAGCATCCACATGGTGCTCGAACCATTCCAGGACCAGAGGCCGTCCATTAGTCAGAACCAGTATAGTCGGCTTGCCCACACGAACGATGGCTTCCGCAAGCTCCTGCTGCACCTTCGGTAGCGTAATGTCCATGCGGGACGCAGCCTCGCCAGACATCTCACTGCTCTCTCCAAGCGCCAGAATGACGATATCCGCTTGTTCTGCCGCTGCAACAGCGCGTTCCACTCCCCCATCCAATGCTTCTTCAACCTTACATCCTTCTTCCACCAACAGATGAGTTTTCGGATATCCTTTCTCTTCCAAACCATCTCTCAGCGTCACGGTATCCTTCGAATATCGGGACCACTGCCAGGGACCCAACATATCCTTGCTATCACCGAATGGACCAATGACCGCCAGCTTTTGCTTCTTCTCCGCAAGCGGAAGAACGCTGTTATTCTTCAACAAGACGATGGACTTCTGCGCCAACTTCCGGCTTGCCTCCAGATGCTGTGGATGGAAGTGGTATTCCTTCTCTTTCTCTGGACGAACATAGCGGAACGGATCATCCATAATGCCAATCTTATATTTAAAGGTCAGGATCCGCCTTACAGCTTCATTTAATTGTTCTATGGTAACAAGACCTTGTTCAACTAGTTCATGCAGATAATCATATGAACGGGTTACCATTTCGATATCCATCGTTGCATCAAGTGCTTTTTTTGCTGCTTCCTTACTGTCTTTCGCATTTCCATGAGCAACAATTTCATCAATGGATCCATAGTCGGAAATTAATATTCCGTCAAAGCCCAACTCTCTCCGTAGCAACTCGTTAAGGATGTAGCGGCTTGCTGCCACTGGCACGCCTTGATACGTATTAAAGGAATTCATAACCGAACCTGCGCCAGCCTCAATCCCTGCTTGGAACGGAGGCAAGTATACATTGCGGAGTGTGCCTTCCGAAATGTCGACCGTATTGTAATCCCGACCTGCTTCAGCAGCCCCGTATGCGACAAAATGCTTTAAGCAAGCAATAATTGTCTCTGGATCGAAAAAGCTGTCCCCTTGAAAACCTTCTACTTGCGCTTTGGCAATTAAGCTGCCCAAGTATGGATCTTCGCCTGCGCCTTCAACGACACGTCCCCAGCGTGGGTCTCTTGTAATATCCACCATCGGCCCATGGTTGTAATTTATTCCGGTAGCACTGGCTTCTTTTGCGGCAATCGCGTTAGCTTCTTTGATGGCTGCCATGTCCCAACTGCACGACCAGGCAAGCGGTACTGGGAAAATCGTCTGAAATCCGTGAATGACGTCAAAGTTAAATAACAAGGGAATCCCATGAGGGGACCTCTCGACAGCAATTTTCTGTAATTCGAACACGCGGTTGCTGTTTACGGCAGAGAGGATCGAGCCTACCCGGCCCTCTGTAATCAGTTTTTCGGGCGTTTCAGACTCGATATCGGATCCAAGGGAGAGGTTGGTCGACATACACTGGCTCATCTGTCCGATTTTATCCGTGATGGACATCTTGTTAAGCAGGGCTTCTACTGCTTGATGAATATCTTGATCGTCCCGTTGCTTCACGTTCTCCTTCCGGTATGCAACGAGCGTTGAAATCAGCAAATCTTCGAGGGATGGACCACTCCCTTTCGTCCCCTTCACGAAGAAAACTTCCTGATAGGGAAGTTTGATCCTGCCCTGGAATTCATCATCTCCAAAGGTCAAATCAAATTCGAAAGACTCACCAGGAACAAACCGAGACGCTCCCCTGGCTTGTAACAGATCCCCTTGAACCGCCACGCTGTGGATCTCAACAGGAAATGGAAAAGGCTCTAGAATAACGGATAGTACTATAGTTTCTTTTTTTTCAATGATAAATTGCATCTTTATCGTCGTATCCGGGGTTTGATGCAGAAAATGCCATATGCCAATCATATAGTTCAACTCACTTTCAAGGATGATTTTGAAGCGATCTTCCATGTACATTATTCAAAAGAGCGCAGCATACCTACTGCGCTCTTGCAAACACACCTTAACTGTAGCCCAAAATTACTGCCTCAAAGGGATAAGGATTATTTCTTCTTTGCCAGGAATGCCTCAGCTTGAGCCTCTACCTCCGCTTTGACCTTATCCAGACCGGCGCTGTTCAGATTTTTAGCCAATTCATCAAAAGCTTTGTCCACATCTTTGACTGCACCGATATAGATTGGATTAGCATACTGTGTCGAGGCATTCGCCAGACTAGCCATCTGTGTTTTTACTTTATCTGAATTAAAAGTGAATCCATGGTATGCGTAGTCAGAGGTGTTATATTCGTCAAACTTTTCCCAAAAATCAACGTAAGCCTGCGGCCAGTTACTCATCGGCTTTAACAATGCCTTATTTACAAACCAGAACCCTGCTGCATCAGGTGGATAGGTGTTTGTATCGGCTGTCACTCCTTCCGGCAGTCCGATTTTGTCATCAGGAGTAATAACATAGTTCTTACCTTCTATACCGTAATAAGTCAAATACACATAAGATGGGTCTTCCATAATCAGGTCGAGGGCCTGCATTACACGTTCTGGGTTCTCGGAATTAGCCGCAATAGAAACCCCGCCGCCTATATAATTTCCCATAGGGACTTTACCGTTTGGCATTAATGACGGAACCAAATAAGTTTCAATTCCTTTTGCTTCAGCAGCTTCCATAGTAGCAGCAATATCTATACTATTTCCGAATGCTACTCCAGATTTCCCCTCTACAAAATTATCCTTGGACCGAGTTTTGTTAGCATACGGATTTTTGTTGACGTAGCCCTTGTCATACCAGTCCTTCATAATTCCTGCAGCATATTTCTGCGCACTGAGATATGGCTCCTCCACCATGCTATACATCTTGCCAGTAGGATCTGTAAAATCGTAAGCCATCCCCTGGTCCATAGGCCCTCCTCCAATAGAGGCGCTAATATAACCAATCTTATCGCGCATTAAATGATGATATGGCGACGGCAGATCGCTCTGTGAGTCCAGATTAAGGCCGATCATATTTGGATGGTTATTCTTTACAGCTTCCAAATAAGGACTAATTTCAGAAAGACGCTTCACCTCAGTCAGACCAGCTTCCTCCATAATATCCTTGCGAAGCAAAGCCACGAAGACGTTGCTGTCCGGAGTGGTTTTCGGGACCATATAAATTTTGCCGTCAAGTTTGGCTTCTTCCCATGCAATAGGATCAATAGCAGCCGATTTCTTCGGCATATACTTCGCAATATCCTCCGGCTTCAGCTCATAAAACGCTCCCTTATTTGCCTGTTCAACATAATCATTCCAATCTGCTGAGAAGATAAAGTCCACATCTTCACCTGCAGCCAACAGCAATGGGTACTTCGACTGTACATCCCCCCACCCGATGTAATTCAACTCAATGGTGGCATTAATATCCTTTTTCAGCTTTTGGTTGAGTGCATCAAGCACCTCAGGCATTCCTTTTGGCGCTTCACCCAGTAGGTAGCCCTTTAGAATAACCTCTTTTTGATTAGTAGTCCCTTCGTCATTGCTAGCCGTGTTTGAGTTGTTTTCATTTCCTTTTGAGCAGGCAGACAACAGCATTGTCAGCGATAGCAGCATTGTCAGCATAAGTTTCACATTTTTCTTGGCATTTTTCACTTTTTCTCCCCCTTAGTTTTTTTACTTATTCATATAAATTCACAATTTCATAGGATTCATACGGTGGATCGGCGTCGAATCGTAGTATTAACCTTTCACCGCGCCAATCGTGATGCCTTTGACGAAATACTGCTGAAGAAAAGGAAACAGGATCACGACTGGCCCCGTAGCAATCACCGTCATAGCAAGCTTGAACGTCTCCTTTGGCGTATCAAGGGATGATACATACTGGGCCATAGCCGCCGACATGTTGATTGATGAAAGCATTTTATAAAGCATAAACTGTAAGGGTACGTACTGCTCCTTATCCGTAAACATCATCGGAGTCCACCAGTCGTTCCAATATGCTAAGATTGTAAACAAACCGATAGAAGCTAATGCGGGTTTACTGAGTGGCAGCACCATTTGCCAGAAGATCCGAAAATCTCCTGCTCCGTCGATTTTGGCTGATTCTATCAGCGGTTCCGGAACAGATCCCCGTATGAAGCTGCGCAGAATCAGTACATACATCACATTGAACATTGGGAGCAAAATCAGTACTGCGAGCGTGTTTTTCAGTTGTAGGTAACTGGTGACCCAGATGAAAAAGGGGGCCAGTCCACCACTAAACAGTGTGGTGAAGAACAGAAAAAACGCTAGTTTATTCCGATACTTCACCTCTTTACGATACATTACATAAGCCGCCATTGTAGAGATCAACAGCGAAAGCGCTGTTCCAACTACCGCCACAATCACTGAAACGCGATAAGCAGAAAGAATGTCACTTGGATTGCGGAAGATAAAGGCATAGGCATCTAATGAAAAGCCACGAGGTAAGAAGGAATATCCCTTCGCCAAAACCTGCCCTTCATCCGAAAAAGATCCGGAGATTAGAACAATAAACGGAAGCAGACACAGTATTGCGATAAGCGATACAACAATGTAAGAGACGGCCTGGAAGACGGGAGCCGAATTTAATTTATTATTCTCCATAAGGGTTTCTCCTTTCTATAGGTTCCTTAGAACAGCGCGTTATCTTTGTCATAACGACGGACCAGATAATTCGCAAACAGGATGATGATCAAGGTGAGTATGGATTGATAAAGTCCTACTGAAGAAGCCATGCCAAAATCTTGTGTCCCCATGAGTGAGCGGAATACTAATGTGTCAATAATATCTGTAGCATCCATAAGCGCACCGTTGTTACCAATTAGCTGATAGAACATATCGAACTCTCCGCGCATAACCCTTCCCAGGCCAAGCAGTATCAGCACTACAGCTGTAGGCTTGAGTAAAGGGAGTGTTATTTTCATGATTTTCTGAAAACGGGTGGCCCCGTCAATTGTTGCCGCTTCGTAAATTTCCTGATCGATCCCTACAATAGCCGCTAGATAAAGAACACTGCCAAACCCAACCCACTTCCACACATATAGCAACGGAAGCAGAAGGTACCAATAACTTGCAGTCGAATAAATATCCATAGCCTCCAACCCGATATTCCTCAAGAATCCGTTCACAATTCCAAATTCATAATTGAAAAAGTTGTAAACAAAGGCGGATACAGTAACCCAAGATATGAAATAAGGGAGAAACATTAAAGTCTGTGCGGTTTTTTTGAAAAACTTGTTATACGTCTCCGAGATCAGAACCGCAACCAATATCGAGAAAAAAGTGTACAATCCCAGAAATACAACATTGTACAGAATAGTATTTCTTGTCACTAACCACGCTTTGCCGGATTGAAAAAAGTACTCAAAGTTCTCGAAGCCATTCCAAGGACTCATGAAAATGCCGTCTCTGTAGTTGAATTCCTTGAAGGCCATAACGACACCCGTCATTGGTATATAAGAAAAGATGATAAAATAAACAGCAATCGGCATAAACATTGCATACAATACCCAATTTTTCCTTATCTCCTGCAGCGGGGATAGCCCTTTATTTTTTTTGGGGGTCCGCACCGCAACTTGCTCTACTTTTGTGCCCATAAGCAACCTCCTTCTGAGATGTTCCTCTCTCCTTTCTTATTGTAATTGGCTTGAGGTCCTCTACCTATGGGGAAAAGTTTCGATATACTTTGAATTTCTTTGTTAACGCTTACTTTTTTGATTTGAACCTAGAGTAAAGGGCTGGATTCAAACCAGCCCCTCCTCATCAAACCGTACGTGAGGTTTTCCCTCATACGGCTTTCCGATGTTTGTCATTCATCGGCATGCAGATTACAATAGCGTTTCTAAGATGCGCTTTTACACACAGATTTCGCCATGCACAAGCATCCTAGCTACAAGGGTAGCTTGTGGCCCCTCCCTTGGTTGGACTTTCAGCAACTAGATAATGCATGCCTCTGGGCACGCTACAGACAAAAAGCCCATCATGCGATGAACATGATGAGCATTTGAAGAATTTGGTAGCCAACTACCACTTAACGCAGTTCAAAGAGAACTCGATAACCTTGTTCCACCGCTCCACGCCCCAGCTATGGGGCCAAGAATTATTTCTTCTTTTCAAGGAATGCCTTGGCTTGGCTCTCGACCTCAGCTTTGACCTTATCTATGCCGGCACTGTTTAGATTTTTGATCAATTCATCAAAGGCTTTGTCCACATCTTTGACCGCACCAATATAGATTGGATTAGCGTATTGTGTCGAGGCATTAGCCAAGTTTGCCATCTGCGTTTTGACTTTATCTGAGTTAAAAACGAACTCGTTAAAAGCATAGTCCGAGGTGTTATAGTCTTTCAGCTTCTCCCGATGTTCAACATATACTTGCGGCCAGGTACTCATTGGCCTAAACAAAGCCTTATTCACAAACCAGAAGCCTGCTGCATCAGGAGGATAGGTATTCGTTTCCGCAGTTACTCCCTCCGGTAATCCAATTTTATCATCAGGGGTAATAATATAGTTTTTACCTTCAATTCCGAAATAAGTTAAATATACATATGACGGATCATCCATAATTAGATCCATAGCTTGCATGACACGTTCGGGATTCTTCGAATTCGCTGTAATGGAGACTCCCCCACCTAAAGCTCCTCCTCCATGCGGAGTTTTACCGTTTGGCATCAGTGATGGAATGATATAAGTTTCAATTCCTTTCCCAGCTGCTGCTTCTATGGTAGCAGCAATATCCACACTGTTACCAAACGCTACACCAGATTTTCCTTCTAAAAAATTCTCCTTGGCACGGATTTTGTTTGCATACGGATTTTTGTTGACATACCCTTTGTCATACCAATCCTTCATAATGTTAGCAGCATATTTCTGAGCGTTGAGATATGGTCCTTCCACCATACTATAGATCTTGCCAGATGGATCTGTGAAATCATATGTTATCCCTTGACCATTACTGCCAGCGCCAAAAGCTCCTTGATAGCCAATCTTATCCCGCATCAAATATTGGTAAGGTGTTGCCAAGTCAGCCTGAGAATCAAGATTTAAACCAACCATATTAGGATGATTTTTCTTCACAGCCTCCAAATAAGGACCGATTTCAGATAATTTATCCACTTCGGTCAAACCGGCTTCCGCCATAATATCCTTGCGAAGAAGGGTCACAAAGACATAACTATCGGGTGTAGTTTTTGGCATCATATAGATTTTATCGTCTACCTTGACTTCATCCCATACGGATGGATCCATAGCTGCCGATTTCTTCGGCATATACTTCGCAATATCCTCCGGGCTCAGCTCATAAAACGCTCCCTTATTTGAATGTTCAACATACCCCGTCCAATCTGATGAAAAGATAAAGTCTACATCTTCCCCAGCCGCCAACAACAATGGGTACTTCGACTGCACATCCCCCCACCCAATGTAGTTCAACTCAATGGTCGCATTAATATCTTTTTTAAGCCTTTTGTTCAGCTCATCAAGTACCTCAGGCATTCCTTTTGGAGCCTCGCCAAGCAAGTAGCCCTTTAGAACAACCTCTTTTTGATTAGTAACCGCTTCGTCATTGTTATTTGTGTTTGAATTGTTTTCGTTTCCTATTGAACAGGCAGACAACAACATTGTCAGTGACAGTAACAGGGTAAGAATGAATTTAACTTTTTTGTTAGCGTTGTTCACTTTTTCTCCCCCTTAGTTTGTATTAATCCATCACTCCTATGTTTCATCGGAGTGATCAAACGATGAATTACAGAAGCCAATCTTTTACAGTACCAATCGTGAGCTCTTGACAGAGTACAGGAAAGCAAGCAGGATCACGATCGGCCTCGTAGCCGCACCGCATTTCGCTCTACCTTGACGCCATAGGTAGCCTCCTTCTGAATATTCTTCTTTTCTTTATAAATTGTAGTTAGCTTGTGGGCCTCTTCCTACGGGGGAAAGTTTAGTTTTACTTTAAAATATTTTGATAGCGCTTTCTTTTTTGTCCATAATTCAGCTGAATCCTCTTTTGAATATCCAGATACCAAAGCCACCCGTACTTTTGCTAATTTGCTCTGTTTAGCAATTATCCAATATTTTTTTCATACCCATACCCTCGTCATTGATTTCCATTAGCAGATCTCCGACACTCTCAATGGAAACAAAAAAACATCATGCGACGGGCATGTTGGGCATTTGAAGCATTATTTCGAATATTACTTTTGTAGTGGAACGAACCGCCCACAGATCGAGACATACTTCAAAGCAGGTTTCACCTTATATACTCATCGGTTTACCATTATGGTCGATGAATAAGGCCTGATTCTCCGCTTCTGTCCTCCGTTCGATAATGTCCAATATGCCCTCAGCCGATGCAGCTGCCTCGCCAGGCGCCTCACCACCGCCCATATCTGTCCGAATCCAGCCCGGATGTAGCGCATGGACAAGGATACCATGCGGTGCAAGCTCCCGACGCAGCTGGGCCGAGAACATATTCAGCGCCGCTTTTGACAGTGCGTAGGAATAGTCTCCACCATAGGCGCCGGCGAAACTGCCCGCTTCCGAACTGATATTAACAACGGCCTGACGTTCGCCTTTTTGAAGCATAGCCAAAAAATATTTGAGCACGATCATTGGGCCGAATAAATTAGTCTGAAATGATTGTTCAACCTGATCAAAGTCGAGCTGTTCAAGCTTTTGTTCGCGCCCAAGCAAGATCGCCGCGTTGTTAATAACGGCATCCAAGCTGCTCATTTGGATGGATACTTGATCATAGGCGTAGCGTACGGAATTTTCGTCCGTCACATCAAGCGGCAACACCGTAATCTGCTCCGGGAATTTATTAGAAAGCGTCTGCAGACCCTCTACAGACGAACCAGGACTCCGAACTCCGGCAAGTACTTGATACCCGCGCGCGCATGCTTCGGCAGTGATTGCCAATCCCAGGCCTCGATTCGCTCCGGTAATTAATATATTCATATTTCTATTCCTCCTAACTATAATTAATATGGCTCTCTATTCCTGCAGCCTATAACTAACAAAAGCCAGCTTCTTGCTATCTGGAGACCAGGAATTGACATTAAGTGTGCCCTGTCCACCGAACAGCTTAACCACTGTATGAAATTTGCCACCACGAGTGGGCATTACACGTATTTCCACATTTTTGTTTGCCGGATGGTCGCTTGGACTAACATCACTCTTCGAATAACTAATATAAGCCACCCATTCTCCGTCAGGGGACACATGTGGGAACCAATTATTGCTTTCTTCGAACGTCATTTGAACCTGTTCGCTACCGTCGGTATTCATTCGCCAAACCTGCATAAGGCCTGTGCGTACCGAATTGAACCAAATGTGCTTGCCACTTGGAGAATATTCGGGTCCATCATTCATTCCAGTTGTACAGGTCAACTGTGTTTCAATTCCCCCATTTACAGGAATTGTGTAGATGTTGTACTCACCATTCCGTTCAGCACAATAAGCTAGTGTGTTCCCGTCCGGCGACCAGCCGTGTAGATAGCTAGGGGCCATTGGGGTAATGAGGATCGGGTTACCGCCTTTCAAAGGAAAAGTATAGATACGGGATTGGCCATCCTCATTGGTATGATGGCTCACTGCAACGAGGGAGTTATCGGGTGACAGCACATGGTCGTTATTGCACCGGATCGCATAACCAGAATAGACAATTTCACTTTCCCTGGAAGTTAGGTCAAACGTGTAAAGACGGCCCAAGCTGTTATATATGAGCTGCCTGCCGTCACGGGTCCAATTGGGTGCCTCAATCAGAAAATCGAATTCGGCGAGGACACTGCGTTCGCCGCTAAAAACATTCGCTACTTCCAGGATACTGGTTACACTTCTCCCTTCTAGCTTACGAGGTTCATTTGATATTTGCATCGTTATTCCTCAATTTGTTTTTTCTCTTCTGAGATCTTTTTGGACATGGTCACAATTCCCCTGATGCTGCTGAAATTAACATTCATTTCTGTCATCCATTAAGTTCTTCTGATTCATATACTAGTCCCCATTGGCCTCTAAGCCTATCTAAGGTTTGCATAATCTCAAGTGTTTCATTTATCGGCATAATCGAACTCTCCTTGAGTCCTTCACGCACACATCTCATGGCTTCCTCGGCTTCGAAGATATAACCGTGAGTCGAAAGTTTCTTTTCAAAGTGCACAGGTTCTTCATTCGGGAGATGCAGGGTTGCTGCTTTACCAAACAAGAAACTAGTAAGTTGGATGTAACCCTTTGTGCCATAGATGAATGCATCATTGGATGTTCCTAGCTGTACACCAGCACTTAGCAGAGCTGTCTGACCACCCTCATATTCAAATAACGCCGAGAAACGCTCATCCACACCAGTCTCACCGATATACGCATTACTGTTAATTCGGGATGGCTGTCGGCCGAACACCATTGATGCGAAGGAGACTGGATAAATACCTGCATCGAGTAGTGCGCCACCACCAAGCTTCTTATCCAGCAGCCGATGACCAGGGTCCCAACCGAAATTGAAGCCGAAGTTCGCTGTTAGCATCTTCACATCACCAATACGGCCTTCCTTAATCCACTCTCGGGCTTGAACGATAGGCGGTAAGTAACGTGTCCACATAGCTTCCATAACGAATACATTGTTCTTCTTCGCTGCTTGGATAACTTCTTCAGTCTCCTGCGCGTTCATCATAAACGGTTTCTCGCAGATAACAGCTTTACCCGCATTCAGACACATTAACACGCCTTCCTTATGCATTGGATGTAGTGTTCCTACGTATACAATTTCGATTTCTGGGTCCGCAACAAACTGTTCATAGTTATCATATGTTTTCGATACTTTGAATTCCTCAGCAAATCCCTTCGCCTTACCAGGTGTTCTAGACGCTACTGCAAGAAGTTCTCCTTCTGCCGATTGTAATAAATCAGATGCAAAACTACGCGAGATTTCACCTGCACCCATAATACCCCACTTCATTTTCCCCATTATTATTCACTCCTTCTTTGTATCGCCTAGCACAAAAGAATTATCTAGCAGCACAGATTACCTCCTTAGATTACCAACATCTATTGAACCCGACAGGAATTTATCCATACATAACAACCTGCCTTGCC
Organism: Paenibacillus massiliensis 2301065 = DSM 16942; assembly: GCF_000377505.1. Classification (GTDB taxonomy): domain Bacteria; phylum Bacillota; class Bacilli; order Paenibacillales; family Paenibacillaceae; genus Paenibacillus; species Paenibacillus massiliensis. The sequence goes on from NZ_KB898191.1 coordinate 100,226, forward strand.
TCAATCCGCAGGTAAACACAGGGATCGGTGCAAACATCGCTTACAGCACCCAGTTTTTCCATATCTTCTACAACGGGTACAGCCCTTTAATTTTTTTGGGTACGCACCGCAGTTCGCCCTACCTTAGCACCTATAAGCTACCTCCTTCTGAATGATAGTCTCCTTTCTAATTGTATTTGGCTCAAGAGGCTCTAGCTACGGGTGAAAGTTTGGATTTTCTTTTAAATCCTTTGTTAGCGCTTACTTTTATTTAGATTTTGGGATACGTATGTGTACAGTGGTTCCTTTGCCAAGAAGGCTGGTGAATGACAATCCGTACTGAGGCCCATAATTCAACTGAATCCGCTCATGAGTATTCCAGATGCCAAAGCCGCCCGTGCCTTTGCTCATTGCCCTAGTTAGCACATTCTCCAACACCTCTTTTTCCATACCAACACCGTCATCACTGACTTCCACGAGCAAATCGCCCTTCTCCTCTATAGCGGATACTTGGATCTCTCCCTTCTCGGAATCCTGCTCCAAAATTCCATGCAAGATCGCATTCTCGATCAGAGGCTGAAGCATGATTTTGGGTACTTCACAACCTAGCAGTTCCGGTGGAACCTTCAGGATTAGTGTGATTGCATTATTGAATCGCATATTCTGGATCGACACATAGGATTCCGTATGCCTAAGTTCGCTCTCCAATGTAACAGTTTCTCTGCCATTCGATAAGCTTAAACGGTAGAATAACGCCAGCCGATCCACCACCTTGGATATTTCTCCGTTACCGGATTCAATAGCCATAACATTGATCAGATCCAGGGTGTTGTACAAAAAGTGCGGGTTAATTTGCGCCTGCAATGCCTTCAGCTCTTTATTTTTCACTTCACGTCCCAGTGTGTAGGTCTCGTCCATCAACCGCGATACGTTCTCTACCATCGCATTAAAATTACTGGTCAGTTCACCGATCTCATCCTGATTGGCTGGAAGCGGAGCAATGCGGAAATTGCCGTTCTTGACCTTGCGCACATGCCGAATAAGCTGCCGCAGGCGTTTGCTTGCCGAACCAGCAACGATGAAGGACAAAACGAAGGTGAGCGGAATGATCAGTAAAAAGATGAAAATCAGCCGATTGCGCATATTATTGCTCGATTTCAAAATGTCGGAGTAGGGTACAATCATCGCAACACTCATATCTGTCTCAGGGATGGCCTGCAGTCCGAGTAGAATTCGCTGTCCATCGAACTCCAGACTGTCTGACCAGGTGTTGTCCATTTCCCCATCGTTCGGAACCTGCGATAGTAAGTCCATAAACTCCTTGGTGGTATACATAAAATTGTCTGAGGTGCTGAGAATATCACCGCGGTCATTGAATAGGGCCACTGAGGTAGATGGAGTTGCCATGGCATGTTCCAGTACAGAAATCAATGTGCTCTGTGAGATCTGAGCGCGCACAATGCCGTCAATCTCCTGTATGTTGTGCGCATTCGGAATAACGCGCAGGATTGATACTGTATTGCTACCTTTTTCCTGATCGAAGCCAGAAGAAGGCAACCAGCTGAGGACAGAATGGGAGGTGATGAAGTTCTTATACCAGAGACTGTGCTCCGTCTTCTCCATGCTCAAATAGTCGGTACTCTCAGTGACTGATGCAAGCCCCTGTCTCATATAGAGCTGAACCGTCTCAATATCTGAATTGAAGCGGAACTGTCCCACCACCCGGGCTAGCTTGTTGGCATCCATCCCCCAGAGATTAACATCCTCATACCGTTTTGGGTCTTCGGAGACCAAGTCCTGAACCGTCTCATTGAAGGCAATCAAGTTCAGTACTTCTTTGACCATTTCTGAACGATACTGCAGGTAGGAACTGGTCTCCTCCAACATTTTCCTAGCTGAGTATAGCGCCTGTTTCTCCGTTTCATTTGCTGTTAAGTACAGATGCAGGAATAGTAGCAGGACCAATGGAATAATGATAACCAACATATAGGAAGCGAATAGTTTATAACGGATACTATAATCAGCGAACGATATCCGGAACTTCCGTTTCATTTAGCCATCCTTTCCCGGTATTCCGAAGGCGTGCAGCCTACATATTTTTTAAAAAAGGTTGTAAAGTAGTTGGCATCCGTGAAGCCGGTTCGGTCTGCTACCTCATATAGCTTCAGCTCCTTGGCCAGCAGCAATTCCTTGGCTTTCTCCACTCGCAGTGAGGAGATATATTCCTTGACAGTACTTCCTCTCTGCTTCTTGAACAAGGAGCACAGATAAGTCTCATTCAACCCCACATGATTGGCGATTTCCGGAATCGAGAAACCCTTTTCATAAAAATGTTTGTGAATGTATTGCAATATATCCCTCATTTTAGAGTTAGAACCTTCTGTCTCCATAGGTAATTGGAACAAGTCCAGGAAAGAGAGAATATATTCCTCCATGCTTGCCAGATCGGGAACACGGTCAATCTCCTTCCAGATGTATCGCCGTTCGGTATCCTCGTCCGTATCTGTAAATCCTAACTGAACTGCTACATCAAGAATGACCAACAAGAACTGGAAGTAGGAGTCCTTGAGTCGGACAATATCCAAATCACATACTGCCCTTGCATGCTTGGTCCAATTCACAATAAGGCTACGGGCGTCTTCCAGCTCTTCCTGTTTTAGAAATCTTCGCAAACTGCGTACCGTATCCCAATCTGTACTCAGTTCCCCGTTGCCGCCAAGTTCACTAGCAAAAATTAGCCTGCTGCCTTCGCTGTAATAATGCAGGCTGCAAGCATCAAGAGCAGTCTTATACGAATATGGAATCTGCATTCGTTCTTTGCTCGAATCTCCGACCCCCATATAGAAACGGATATCTCTCCCTATGATCCCGGCCACCTCTGCATAAAGCTCTTCTAGCACATTGCGTTGTTCTCGATAGCTGCTCCCGAAAGCTTCTGGCAGAATAAAGATTAAAAATTGCCGTGAATCAAACCCGCAAATGCCTTGCAGTGAAGCAAGCGCGCTATTCAGGCTCAGCTTCCGCAACAGCGCCTCCTGCAACTGCTTTGGATCTTCGGGATGCTGCAACGGCTGCCAGTACAAAGCTGATGCAACCACAGTGTACACTCCTTCCGGAGGCAGAAGAAAAGTCTCTCTGCTTTCCAGAGCCTTCTGTACATGGAGCGAATCAGGAACCTTAATCAGCTTACGAACCATCTCCTGTCTCAGATAAGGCAAACCTTCATCATAGGCATCCTGTAGCTGGCGTTCCTCCAGGCGTTTCTTTTCTTCCTTTTTCCTAGCTTCCACTGCATCTCGAACGGCCTCCCGGACCTTGTCAAGATTAATCGGCTTCTCAATATAGTCAAGTGCATTCAGCCGGATCGCCGACATCAAGTACTCTTTATCCGAGAATCCACTCATGAACAGCAGCTTGCATGAAAGATCACCTTCACGGAGTTGTTTCGCGAACTCTATACCATCCATCTTCGGCATCCGGATATCACAGAGCACGATGTCAGGGCGAAAGCTCTGGCATAACTCCAGAGCAACCAGACCATTGCGTGCCGTCTTCACCTCATGAATACCTAATTCCCCCCATGCGATATGCTTGGATAGCATTTCTCTCGTTCTTTCTTCGTCATCTATGATCAGCAGCTTCATGATGTACTCCTCCTAACAAAATCTTTATTGTATTATACATTATAACAACCATTAGGCTACCCGCTTCTTATCCCAATTTGACTTCCCCATGACCAGTGATACACAGCTTGACCAAGCATGGCGCGAAAGAAGAAAGCCGGTGGACCCTCCCCCCGGCTTTGATTCTTCCGTATGTAAATCCTTGTTACTATAACAGATATAAGAGCTACTGACCCCTTCATGCCTTATATTGAGGGTATCCGTTGGCCAAATATTTAATGCATGACCGTTATATTTATATGACAGATTGTCAAATGAAGTGCGACAATTAGCGGAAATAGACAAGGGGTGAGCGAATATATCACCGAAAAGCACATGTAGAATTAGCTAAAATATAGATTCAAATTCTTTACCCTCAAAAAATATGCTTAACAACTCAATGAGTTTTGTCCGTTGCTCTTCCGAAAAATTTTGTAACAAATTTTCAGAAATCTCTTTCTGCACGATTCTTACGCGGTTCACCTGATCAAAAGCCTCGTTGGTTAGTTGTAAAATGACAGCACGCCGGTCTTTAGGGTCTGGCATACGAAAAATTAAACCTTCACGTTCTAATGCATCTACCAGTTCAGTCACAGTCCTTGGTTTTACACCTAATTTGCTCGCAAGTTCCGTCATGCGAATCTTCTCTGCATGCCACACTCTGAGTAAAAGTCTCAAGCGAGCTCCCGAGAGTTGAAAAGGTAACTTTAAAGATTCGAGCTGGACTTGGTACTCTTGTTGAACATACCGATTGGCTCGAATCAATAAATCAACAACTTCTACAGCCTCGTTCGAATGATTAGTTGACAAAAAGATGCCTCCTTGACAATAAAATTAGTAAGATGTAATGTGGCAATATACTGAGCTGGCTCAATATTACGAGGCTCAGTATATTGCATTCTGAAACATACTATAGCTTATTCCCTCAGTATAAGAAACCTTAAACTCATTGTTTTAGGTTGATTTTCATGGAGAGTTTCATATTCGTATTAAGTTTAAAAGAGGAGTATAAGATGAAAAAGATAACCTACAATCGTAATTTAATTGTTTTCATTTTTTTAGTGGGGGCTTTTGTGACAATTTTAAATCAGACGGTTTTGTTTACGGCTTTACCTCAGATAATAAACGATTTCCAAATTAGTGCAAGTACAGCCCAATGGCTTAACACTTCCTACATGATGACAAATGGTATATTAATCCCAGTTACTGCGTTCTTTATTGGGAAGTATACCACTAGATCATTAATGATTACGGCCATGATCTTTTTTATTACTGGAACGTTGTTAGCGGCGGTATCACATAATTTCATCTTGCTTCTGATTGCAAGGATTATTCAAGCCTGCGGTGCCGGCATTACTATGCCTCTTATGCAAACTGTATTCTTTGCAATATTCCCTAAAGAGAAGCGGGGAGCTGCGATGGGTTTAGTTGGGCTTGTCATAGCCTTTGCCCCTGCAATAGGGCCAACGCTGTCAGGATTGATTCTTGCCCAGTGGTCTTGGCGGTACATTTTCTTAATGGTGCTTCCTATAGCAACAATTGTACTGTTGCTGACTATCGTCTATTTAAAAAATGTATCAGAAGTTAACAAACAGCAAAAGCTTGATTTGCGCTCGGTTACATTTTCTACGGTTGGATTCGGGGCGTTACTGTATGGAATTAGTATTGCGGGGTCGGCTAGTATGTTAAACATTTTGTTATGGATTATTTCAGGGTTGATTGGATTATCGTTGCTTATTCATCGAGCATTGAAGTTAGACAAGCCTATGCTTGAATTTAGAGTATTTAAATCTCCATCTTTCGTATTCTCCACAATCGCCGTTGTTATTTCATTCATTTGCTTAATGGGGCCACAAACATTACTTCCCCTGTATATCCAAAATGTAAGGGGGATGTCTCCGCTGAGTTCAGGTTTATTACTTCTGCCAGGTGCGATCGCTAATGGAATCGTATCAATGATAGCCGGGCGAATATATGATAAGGTTGGTGGGAAATATTTAGGAGTCGTCGGATTTTTGTTAATTACTTGTGCAGTTGTTCCGTTTGTCACTGTACAATTCAATACTTCTCTTTGGGTCATTATCCTGTTTTATGCGCTTATGATGGTTGGAATATCCATGATAATGATGCCAATGACTACAGCGGGGTTGAACTCATTATCCGATGGTCTAATTAAACACGGCACTGCCATGATTAACACCTTTCGTCAAGTCGGTGGGTCTATCGGTACAGCTTTGTTAATTTCGATTTATACCAAAATTTCTAATCAAGCGGTGGGGTTGGGGGAAATGGAGAGTGTAGGCGAAGCTCAAGTGCATGGTATGCGTTATGCGTTTATAGGAATCGTTGTTTTTGCCTGCATAGGTTTAATAGTTTCTGCTTTGCTAAACAATAAAAAGCAAACAAGTGTGATTACAGAGAGCTCAGAATAACAGACATACACTCGGAAGTCGGTGGCTAGAGGTTTCAGAATATTAACTTAGGATTCATGGAGAATTGAATCATCATTAAAGTTCAGTCGCAGATAAAGAATAGATGAATGGGCAAGCAGAAGCAATCTCAGAAATCGCTAATCATAACGGCTATATTACTGACAAATGTCTAAAGATTTAATTATAATTTAAAACTTTTTAGATTCCTGAAGGATCTCCTTGACTCCAAGCATCAGGCGATCTTCCTTGGCCTGTTTCATACCGTTGCCGATGAGAACGACGCAGCTTTGCACCATCAAGAATGGTGCACGGTTTGGGTGTAAGTGAAACATCATCCCTTTCCCCTGTGTAAAAAATGAATATTAATACATTTACTGTTAATTCTAACATTACACAGTGCAACTGTGATTTTTCATTTCAAATGATAAAAAGCAAATTTCGCAGTATATATTGGGTTTGTATGAATATAAGGCCCCACTTTGAACAAAAATTTTATACGCACTCTTATATTGTAGATGAACATGATAAGTTGCTTTACGGTAAGGTACTGGAAATTTATCAATATAAATCTGAGGTGCTTGAAGTTACAATAATGGTATTACCTGATGGTTGTTTTGATTTGATGTTTTCTTTTTACGATGACCACATCGAATCACACTTAGTCATTGATGAATCCGAATTTGTGCAAATGAATGTAAACGGGGGTCAGCGTATGTCTGAGTTCTGTATCCGCTTACTTCCAGGATGGCTTGGGCAAATATACACTGCTCCTTTGAAAAACAAACCTGATGATATCAGATATAGCGTAAAATACATTAATAATTTTGAAGTCATTCCATAACTGGAATGCCCATTGGCTTCATGAGCTTCATGAGCATCATGGGAATTATATCACTTGCGGGGATTGTTGTTCGTAACGGCATCGTTCTTATTGAATTTATTGAGGAAGCGAGACGCGACGGGACGGACTTGAAGGAAGCCATCCTGATGGCAACTATGGCGCGATTCCGACCTGTTATCCTTACTTCCTTGACAGCAATCGTTGGTATGGTACCGATTGCCACGATAGGTGATATTCTTTTTTTAAGCCTTTGGCGACAACTATTATCTTCGGTCTGATGTTCTCGACCATTCTGACTCTGTTTGTTGTGCCTTCACTCTATATGGTTGTTACTCAATGGAAGCTAAGGAGGCAACAGAAGAACAGGGATAACAGCAATTTGAGCTAAGGAAAAGTAAAGTTATAAATAATATTTTCACCTCATAAAACAGCGACCATCATGGACGAGAGAATAAAGTCCTAGACTGTCGCTGTTTCATTTTCGAGTTCTTGATGATTCTATTGTCATTTGTATTGCATGAGGAGATCTGCTGGCCTAAACTTTAATGGCTCTCCAACACGCATCCAATGTCTGCCGAATCTGCTCCTCACCAAATGGATATTTCCCTCCCAAATATCCTCTTATCGAAGTAGCAACCATGCCTTTGATGAGATGGCAGCAAAACATTGGATCCATTTCGCTGATGATGCCCTGTCTCTGACCTTCTTCGATAATGGCAAAAATCTCAATCATGGCAGGATTCATCATATTTCTCACTTCTTCATTGATGTATGGAGAATCGCTGTATCCCTCCAGAAACAGAATTTCTTTGGGGAAGTTTAGTCCATAATTCACCATATGTCTTAGAATGCCTTTGGTTCGTTCATAGATAGTAAGATGAGGATCATAGTCGGTCATGATCACCTCGCCCATGTGCATGAGTACACTTTTATAAAGCTCATTAACCAGCTCTTCTTTATTATTATAATAATTATAGAAGGTGCTGGAGCCGACATTGGCTCGTTTGAAGATTTTCGGAAAAGTAACGGACTGTATGCCCTCTTCAATGATCAAGTCCAGCGTTGCAACCCTAATATCCTCTCGCTTACCCATGTTTACCCCTCCCTTTGCGGAAAATATATTCCGTTCGATTATATTTTTGAAAAAATATAATGTCAATAATAGAATTTTTATTCTATTTAAATCAGTATAAAATCGTTTATTTCTATTAATTTTTATGAGGAAAACTTAAAAAAAGAATAAATTTTCTATACTGTTGACAATATCACCTTCAATATTTATTCTAATATTAGAAAATATTTTCTAATATCATCTAACGAAGTTTTCCGAATTTTTATAAATCAGGAGGTCGTATCAATGGTCAATTACAAAGGGAAAGTAGCACTGGTTACAGGTGCTTCATCTGGTATAGGAGAGGCATACGCAAGAGAGCTTGCTGCAAAGTGCCAGGAGCCGTTAAGGGTACTCCTCAGTCCGTTGTAAGGACCGCTTTTCGTGGACTTGAGAAAAATCGTAGCTATGTAGTAGATGGTGTTGGTAATTACTGGGTCGCCAATAGCAGTCGCTTTGTCACGCGTAAATTTATGGCTGCCTTCTCTGAGCGTCTTGGACGCCCTGCATCGAAGAATTAGAAGCTGGATTTTTGAAGAAGCATTTTTTGAGTATATCTTTTTTAGGATGCAACCTGCTGGATACTGGAAGGGAGATGGCGTAGCAAATGCCACTTCCTCTATTTATATGACGGATTGTAATATGAAGTGCGACACCTACTGGAAATAAATATACCAAAGAGCCCATGGCCGGATTCGTGTAGAATGAAGGTTCCTACACCACATTCACACAAGGAGAATCCACCATGAGCTACACACATCTTAGCATAATCGAACGTAGCAAGCTAGAAATCCTCCACCACTCAGCGTCCGAAAGAGGTTCGTTCCCGGGAGACCTTCGGCCATTGGGAACTGGATACGGTGGTCTCGGGTCGTGGGAAAAGCAAGGGCTGCTTGGCCATGTTTATCGAACGCAAAACCCGCTTGTACACTGCCATTCGGATGCCAGACCGTACCGCGTTGTTCATGGAGATTGCCTTTAGTGTAGCGGCCTCACAGTATCCTACCCATGCATTTCAAACCGCTACCGCAGACCGTGGCAAGGAGTTTGCCTGTTACGCCAGCTTGGAAGCTACTCATGGCGTACAGGTGCATTTCGCAGATCCGTATTCCTTCTGGCAACGCGGCTCGAATGAGAATGCCAACGGCCTCTTGCGAGAGTTTTTCCCCAAGGGGACCGATTTCCCCCAAATCACGGATGAAGCGCTGGAGACCGCTCTACGCTTGATCAATCACAGACCACGTAAATGTCTGGACTGGAGAACCGCTCACGAATCCTTTTCAGAGGAACTGTCGCACTTGGCTTGACAATCCGTCAAATAAAAATCACATCAGGCCTATTTCTGCCATGCTCACGAGCCCTCAAGAACAGCGGCTATACCCGCAATTACTACACGTTTTGCAGCCCTCTACATTCATAAGCGAAGCCGATCCGCAGGATGGACATAGATCTCTGGAGGCCGTCGCTGTAAGGCTTGCTGGGTAGGCACCTTTTTCCGTTGTACCATGCTTGCCAGCAGCATCAGTGGCATGACTATCCGCAGAATGGACGTGCTGTCCCGCGGAATTCGCCTTCAACTGTGCAGGCTCCCCATTCGGAGTCTCTACGTCGAGCGTAGCAGCAATCGGAGCCACTTCCAATCCGTGTGCATCTATAGCGTTAGCTTGCACATGCGTCTCCAGTGCCTTGGCCACCGCATCGGCAATAGACTCTACGCGGTTCACACCGAAGCCAATGGCGCCCGAACCGCCAATTCCCTTCAGATGCTTCACTAGCAGCTCTACCTTCTGACCATGATCTCCATAACGCAAGAACAAGGAGCATACTCGGCCAAGCGCCTCAGCCATGGCGAATACATCCGAGCCTGCCTTACCGACATTCAGGAAGATTTCGGCAGGAATGCCGTTCAGATCATTAATCGTAATGTATGCCATCCCGAACGGAGTATTAATCTTGTAGGTCGCTCCGCGTAGCACCTGTGGACGGCTCTTGTACTGCTTGTCCACGACCCTGCCTTGTGCTCCAATGGTTGCCGATGTAGTCGAGCTCGCTTGCACAGTTGAAGAAGCAGCCGCTTTATTTTGTTCACTCGCTTCCGCTGCTCCAGAGATGACAGTAGCATCTGCTTCACCAATAGTATTAGCCTGCGCCTCCTGTGCTGCCTCAGCTCCAGGTGTCTCCTTCACAGGGGCATCCTTGGTGTCTTCGTCCTTCTTGCCAGTCGACAGTACCTGCACATCCCGGCTTCCATCCCGGTAGATGGTTACCCCTTTGCAGCCCAGATCGAACGCCAGCTCATACAGTCTCTTGGTCTCTTCTACGGTGAAGTCAGCCGGGCAATTGGCTGTCTTGGAGATCGAGCTATCTACCCAGCGCTGGATGGCTGCCTGAGCGCGGATATGATCCTCCGCAGACAGATCCATCGCGGTGATGAAGTAATCTGGCAACGACTCACCCGGATGTGCATCCAGCCATTCCTGTGCAATCGGTACGAATTGCTCGTCGAAGCCGAGGCGGCTCTGCCGGAAGTACTTGAACGCGAAGTAAGGCTCAATTCCGGTGGACGTACCTACCATGGTGCCTGTGCTGCCTGTCGGCGCTTGTGTAATGACCGTCACATTGCGTATGCCCTTTTCCGTCACAGCCGCACGGATCTCAGGATAGATCTCCGTCATATTCTTCATGAAGCCGCTTTGCAGATATTTCTCTGCATCAAAGGCCTGGAAGGAACCTTTCTCTTCAGCAATATCAGCAGAGGCCAGATACGCCTCCCGCGCAATGAAGCCATACAACTTGTCCAGGAACTCCAATGATTCGGGGCTACCGTAGCGGATCTTGAGCTTGATCATCAGCTCAGCCAAGCCCATCGTGCCAAGTCCTACACGACGCTCAAGCTTCTGGTTCTGTTCATTTTCTGGAAAATGATATGGTGTCTTATCAATAACGTTATCCAAAAAGCGTACCGAGTAGCGGGTTGTGGTAGCCAGATCCTCCCATGCCACATCCTGCTGCTCCTCGTCATAGAACTTGGACAGATTGATGGCTGAGAGGTTGCAAACTCCCCAAGCTGGAAGCCCCTGTTCGGCGCATGGATTAGTACAGATAATCGGATTGAAATACCAGCTGTTGGACATCTGATTGTAGTATTCCATGAATACGACCCCTGGCTCGGCGGACTTCCAAGCGGATTCGATGATGGTATGCCAGATTTCACGCGCCTTGACGGTGCGATATGGAATGACCTTACGCCCACTGGCCTTCCACTGCTCCAGATCACCATCCCATACCTCGTTATAATCAGGCTCGTTCGTATCAGGGAACGCCAGCTCCCAGTCCAGATCCTCCTTCACGGCCTTCATGAAGCTATTGCTGACACAGACCGAGAGATTGGCATTAGTAACTTGTCCCATAGTCTGCTTCACGGTAATGAAATCCAGCACATCCGGATGCCAGTCATTGATCATTAGCATCAAGGCACCACGGCGACTTCCACCTTGCTCAATCAATCCAGTCGTATAACTAAACAGACCACCCCAGGACACAGCTCCACTAGACGAGCCGTTCACACCTTTAACTACTGCTCGACGAGGCCGCAAAGAAGACAGATTAATGCCTACGCCACCACCACGGGCCATGATCTCAGTCATCTCGGACAAAGTCTGCATAATACCGCCACGGCTATCCTTAGGTGAAGGGATAACATAACAGTTGAACAGCGTCAGCTCATCGCTGGCCCCGGCGCCTGCGGCAATTCGACCTCCAGGTACCAGCTTCCAGTCATCCAGGATGGTGCGGAACTTGGTCTTCCATTCCTGCTGTAGCTCTGGCGTACTCTCTACAGAAGCCATGGCTCCAGCGAGACGATCCCACATTTCCTCTGGCGTCTTCTCGATGTTCAAGGTCAGCTTCTCCACATCGGATTCGACCAGTTGTCCCGTGCGTGTCTTCACAATAACCTTGCGGCCTTCGCGGCTGACAATCTCACCGACCTCCTTGGTCGGGAACTTAGGATCATCCTTCGTCAAGACCAGCACGACATCTCCGACCTTAGCGTGATTGGTATCGGCATCCTTCCATGCATAACGATCAAGGAAGATCTTCTCGCTAAGTCCGGTCAGGCGCTGGGAATGGTGAGTGGTAGTCAATGATAACAACCTCCTGTATAAATTTCAGATGATCTCTAAAATAAGAACTGATAATATGACAGCTAAAGCGTGCTTCTTCCAGGATAATAGAAGTTATAAATTTTCAGCGGAGCTGACCATTCGATTATCGCAAGAAAGCATCAGCTAAACGTAGCCTGTCTTCTGTGAACAGTGTCGTTAGACGTTCCTTTATGTAATATCACAATATATTGTGTGCGAAACATATTATACTATACTATATATGGATTAAATCATTTCGATTTTGTGAATTTTCGTCTTCTTCCTCTATCTCATGACGAATACCCATCATTTTCGGACTCATTCTCTTTTTTTCGTTTTTTCTCCCGCCTGCATATTCAGGATCACTGCTCTTCTAGCTCTTCCTCATCTTCTGCTCACCTTCTAATGACCTTCTGCCATCCATCACTCAACCACTTCTTCTCTGCTACGAATAACCAATGCTTTTCTATTGCCGTTACATTCGTTTCGTCTGGCTCCCGATCCATCTTCCTTGGAGCACATCGCTTCCTTGCATTTGACTCCATACTTTTCTTTCATCTGTGTACATGCCTTTCTTTCCTCTGTATACATCCTCACCATTCAACTATGTACGACCCTTCTTTCATCGTTTCATTCTGATGGAATGACATACTTTAGGTTATGAATCTCCTGCCTAACGCCCATACTACAAATATACTCATATATCCGACTAGCGGCTATGTCATCGGGATCGACGACCAGAGCCCGAACTGCCCGCCTAGTTCGAAAAAGTGACAGCAGAGGGAGGGATGGTTCGTGAATCCGCATCATTCGTCGACAACACAGGATGTCCCCCAGCTGCCGGTACCGGTACAATTCGACCGTGACTGGGCAGAAGAGCTGGATCAGCGTGTTCGCAAAGGAGGACCTTGGGGAGACTGGGATTTGTTCAGGCTTACCATGCAGGCCGAGCAAGCAAATCTGATTCCGAGCTTCGATGAGCTGCAATGCTTGAAGCACCTTCAGGACCTGACCCCGCTCCCCCATCAGTTGGATACAGCCCGCAAAGTTCTGTTCAATATGTCCGGGCGCGCGATTCTGGCTGATGAGGTAGGACTCGGCAAAACGATAGAAGCTGGCATGATTCTAAAGGAATATATGCTTCGCGGCCTGGCTTCCAAAATATTGATTCTCGTCCCCGCCTCACTTGTCCTGCAGTGGGTACGGGAGCTGAACAGTAAGTTCGGTATTACTGCAGTCGCCCAGAAGAAAGCCCATACCTGGTATTCCGATGTGGTTGTGGCTTCCATCGACACAGCCAAGCGCGAGCCCCATCGCGATATACTGCTCGATACCGATTATGATCTGGTCATTATTGATGAAGCCCATAAGCTGAAGAACAAGAAGACCACCAACTACCAGTTCATCACCAAGCTGCGCAAAAAGTACTGCCTGCTATTGACGGCGACACCGGTCCAAAACGATCTGTCAGAGCTGTTTAACCTGATCACCCTACTGAAGCCAGGACAGTTGGGGCGTCAGGGGGATTTTGCAGCCAACTTTGTCGTCGACAAGCGTGTACCGAAGAATGAGGACCAGCTCAAGGAGGAGCTGTCCAAGGTCATGATCCGCAACAGACGTGGTGAGGGGCCCGTCCAATTCACCAAGCGTAATGTATCCAATATCAATCTTCAGCTCTCAGCGGATGAACGTGCGCTCTATGAAGGTGTGACCTCCTTTGTGAAGGATCAATACGAGGCATCTGGCGGCAGTCTCAGCAGCATGCTATCCATGGTGACCCTGCAGCGCGAGGTATGCAGTAGCCGGGACGCCGTGTTCGTAACACTGGTGAATCTGGCGAAGAAGCTGGCACCAGATTCGCCGGTTCGTGACCGGATCTGGGAGCTCGTCGCCGCCATCAAAGCGATTAAAGCTAATACCAAAGCCGAGAAGACGATGGAGCTTGTACGGAACATGAATGAGAAAGTCATCGTCTTTACGGAATACAGGGCCACACAGGAATACCTTCTGAATTACTTCCGTGAACGTGGCCTCACTGCTGTTCCTTATCGTGGCGGGATGAATCGGGGACGCAAGGACTGGATGATGGATCTGTTCCGGGGCAAGGTGCAGGTGATGATTGCAACAGAAGCCGGCGGCGAGGGCATCAATCTGCAATTTTGTCATCACATGATTAACTTCGATCTTCCATGGAATCCCATGCGTGTAGAGCAGCGGATCGGAAGAGTACACCGGCTTGGTCAGCAGAATGACGTCCAAATCTATAACCTGTCTACCCAAGGCACCATTGAGGAGCATATCTTGAACCTGCTGCACGAGAAGATCAACATGTTCGAGATGGTCATCGGCGGCCTGGACGTTATTCTGGAGCGTTATGAACAGCAGGAGAACATTGAGAAGAGTCTATTCAAAATTATGCTGGAATCGAAATCGGACGAGGAGATTCGCAGTAAGGTGCATACACTTGGTCATTCCTTGGAATCCATCCGCCAGGAGTTGGGCACACAGGAAAGGACTCAGGGAGGAGCCCATTCATGAGCATGACTACCGAACAAGTACAGCAATTCGTTATGACCTATCTGGAGGCGACTGGAAGCACCATTATTGAGAAATCACCCTGCCATGTGACGGTCAAGCTGTCGCCTGAAGCAGACAAAGCCTTAACGAACCGCCCTTACTATTGGGGCTATGTTGAACGGACGGGAGTTCCAGCTGAGACGATGTCATTCACCTTCGTATTTGACAAAGCTGCCTACGATGAAGAGCTGGTGGCTAAAGAAGCATTTAGACATTCGGGCAAGCCCGAAACCCCGAGCGGGTCCATCAACCCAACCCAGATGAACGGTAGTGCTGGCGAGGACAACTCAAATAACTCACTCCTCTCCAGGTATATGGGGGCGCTTCCTCCTATGCCGCAGTTGGGGCCTAATCGAATCCTGCGTGAGGATGTTATCTATGGCAGCCGCAGACTGCAGCAGATCTTCGCAGCTGCCAAGGACGGGGGCCGATATGTGAATCTCTTCGAGCTTCCACTCCAGCGACAGCTCAATGCGCGTACACCCGTTATGTATGAGAGCTGGCTTGGCGCATGCTTCAAGGTCGAATTCACCTGCGATCTCAAGCGAGAGGAGCTGCATTTTCTCGGCATTTCCTTGCGCAGCGGCCAGATTCAGCAGGATTTCGGTAAATTGCTGAACCGCAAGCAGTTAAGTCCGCAGATGGCAGGCAACATGCATGTGCAGACAGCCAAGCTGAGTATACAGGAGGCGACTCGTGCCCTGGAGCAGCATGTGCTACGCCAGATCCAGCATCGCGACTATTCCTGGGCCGATCAGGCCAGAGAACGGCTTGCCGAGGAGCTGAGCGTCGTGGATCTATATTACGAAGATCTATTGAAAGGACAGGATGAAGAGCGTCAGACCACCATCCGCGAACAGTTTCAGGCCCGCAGGGAGGAGATGCAATGGCAGTACGAGCCTAAGGTCGTGGTATCTGTCATGAATTGCGGTCTCTTTCATCTAAGATAACGACGATTACCTCCCCACTGCACAAAAGCTGCACAAAATCTGGTCAAGGCTACTCACGATTCGCCTATATATGCTATAAGCTGGGGACTATCATCTTCCAAAAAGAGGAATATCGACAGCGGACTGCGGCATATCCTGCTAGAGAGACACCGACAGGTTGCGGCAGTCTTTTTGGCAGGATCATATTATGCTAGACGTGTAGGGACAAGCACTCTTGTTCGATACCTGTCCTGCAGAAGAGGTGAGGGAACGTATGAACCATTCAGCATTTCGTAAAAGCGTGGGCATTCTGACAGCCGCATTGATCGGCCTGTCATTGCTCCATCCGATGTCTTCAATGATCAATAAGGCTGCAGCTGACTCCGCAGCAGAGCTTCAAGGCTCTGCTATACAAGATATACAGCCTGTTATCTCGGCTCCCCCTCCTGTAAAAGCTCCAGATACAGGGGTATATCAAGCTGCACCAAGCATCGTCATGCGCGCTGCTGAAGCCGCAGTACGTACGCTTGGGAAGCAGGCTGCCTTCGAGGATTGGGCTGCGGGGCAGCTTCAATTCTACCCACTGGGGCCTGGTACACATAGCTGGCTCGTACACGTGAATCAGAAGAATAGAGTGATTGGTTACATGATTTTCACCCAGCAGCAGGATGGCACATACCTACTGAACGAATATGGCGCAGGGGACCAGATTCCCTACAGTATGAATACGCTGGAGCATGCTCTGGAGCGGATCGCCATTGCTGAGCCTGAGCGCGGCATTGCTCCCAGAGAGCAATCCGCCATTCAAGCCTACTATACGGCTCCCATGACAGCCTATTGGGCAGTCCGCTCCGGTAGCCATGACGAGCTTCTCTATATAGATGCCTTCACTGGGGAGGAGCTGCCCTTGAAGGCCAATGAGCTTTCTCCAGCTTCAAAGGTAGGGCCTGAGAGCAGGGCTGCTTCAATGGAATTGGCTAGTCCTCTGACCGATGCTGCCGATGCAGCGCTCTCTACCGCTACAGCAGATTTATCCCCTTATGAGCATCTGGGCTGGCTGACCTCCAAGCCTCTGCCAATCCGTAACCATCAGCAGCTGGAGCAAGCATTAGCCTCTTCTCCACTGGTCTATAGTGCTACAGGGGCAAACTACGCTTATGGCGGACCACTTACCTTGAGCGGCTTGCAGCGCTGGAAGACTGTACCTGCGCCAGACGCACACACAGCTACATATGTTCGGGTGACCGGTAGCAGTGAGGCTATACGCTATGTACCCGCTTCGCGACTACTGGAGGCAGGCAGCTTTTATACGTTTACAGGTCAGCTTACAGGACAAGCTACAAGGCTATCTGCAGGCCCATAGAACTCCAATAGAGAAATAGACAATAGATCAAACAGATCAAGAGATCAAGAGATCAACAAGATAATTCTCAGACATTTTTTTCTGAGCTGCACTACAAAAAGCCTAGCACCTTCACCTATATAGCTCAACTCATCACGTCCGTCCTGATACTGCAATAATTCCAGCTTCAAGCTTAAGAACTGTACACTAAAAAGGCTGCTAGCGGATCGTCACCGATCATCTAGTAGCCTTTAGGTCGTTATTTAGAATTCTTATTATACACCATTTTGTCTTACCTGCAACAAATCAAGGATGAAGACATCGTACATAACTTTGAGCAGGTTTGGCTAGAAAAAAGTTATGCACCTATGGAATAACTTATAATATCAGCACGTTATCAAGATATTTGTATGACTCAGGATGCTTATATGTGTCGTTAAATAAGCCTGTTATGTTTACACCTTGAAACGATTGATGGCCTGCTGCAGCTCCTCTGCCATGCTCGCCAGATCTGTGGACGCTGCGGAGATCTGCTCCATCGCCGACAGTTGCTCTTCCGCCGTAGCGCTCACCTCTTCGGTGCCAGCCGCCGCACTTTCAGTAACCTCAGTAATCGTCTTCATGTTCGCATTAATTTGTTCCAATCCAGAAGACATGGTATCAACAGCGCTGTAGACTTCCTGCGTCTTCAATGCAGAGCTGCTGACAGCCTCACGGATTTCTTCAAAGGCTTCGCCGGATTTATTCACAAGAAGAATACCTTCCTGCACCTCCGCTGTTACCTCACTCATGGATTTCGAGGCATGCTCCATACCTTTATCAATGGCCGCCACGAGCTTCACAATCTCATCCGCCGAACGGGCGGATTGATCAGAGAGCTTGCGGACCTCTGATGCAACAACCTGGAAGCCCCTTCCATGCTCACCTGCTCTTGCCGCTTCGATCGCAGCATTGAGAGACAAGAGATTCGTCTGTGCTGAAATTTCCGAAATGCTCGTAACCATTTGACCAATCGCCTGGGAGTGAGTACTAAGTTCATCAATGACGGAAGCCAGACCATTGACTGTCTGATGGATGGATTGCATCTGCTCCACAGCCGATTGTACGGACGCTGCACCTGACACAGTCATCGTCGAAGCGCCTGCGGCCTGCTCTGTCATACTTTGGGTATTGTCTTTAATCTGCTGGAAGCCTACCGATAATTGATTCACAGACTGGAAGCTCTCATTAACCATATGTACCTGCGTATCCATACCAGAGGCGATACTATCCATGGTTGTTGCAACCTGCTCTGTAGCTGCTGACGTCTGCTGCGTGCTCGCTGTCAGCTCCTCGGAGGAAGCTGCCACCATTGAAGCGTTGCTAGCTACCTGATGAACCAGACTGCGCAGGTTATCTGTCATCGCATTGAAGGCCTTGGCCAGCTCACCTGTCTCATCCTGATTGCGAACGACAACAGCTTCACCTGTCAGATCCCCCTCGGCAATGCGGGTAGCTGCCTTGGATACTGCGATAATCGGTCTGGAAATGAGTCTGCCGATCAGCAATGCAATACCTGTACCAAGAAGAACAGCTACGATACCAATAATCAGAATGTTCCGAAGAACGGTACTAATTGTAGTATTCGAGTCTACGATTGCTTTATCCAGCGCCTTCTGCTGGAAGTCTTCCATAGCGGTGATTGTGTTCAAAAAATCAGTAATCAGCTCGGGACCTCTAGTCTGTAGCTGAGCCCTAATCTCATCGGTGTTGTCCTGCTTACTGAGTGCAATGATCTCCTGACCGAAGCTGTAATAATCCGCACCTACCTGATCAGCATGGCCAAGAAGGTCAATCATGTCTTGTTCTTTGATTGTTTTCCGAAGTTCTGCACTGATCGTCTGATACTCTTTGTAAAGCGTGTTGAACTGCTGTTCTCCTTCCTCGTTCGCTCCGATCACATAGGTTCGAATCGTAACCTGCTGAGTCTTGGAATTAATCATCATGTCCTTGATTTGTAGTAACTTGGTTGTACGGTTCTCTACAACCTCAGTAAATGTCTGCTTCAGAGAAAGAAATTGAGTATAAGAAATTGCTACAACAGCAGCCAACAGCACGAGCACACTTAGAAAACCTAATAATAATTTACGACTAATAGATAGGCCCTTCACGTGTCATAACCCCCCAAAAAAATGTATGTACATCTCTTTCCAGTCTAAAAATCAGGTCTTTTTTCTTAAAATTATTGAAATCACATACAAATAAATAGTCTTTGAGACCTACCCCCTTTCCTTTATAAGCATATATCGACTAAATGTCATTTATTTTAAAGAGCAATCCTTAAATCACATATAAAGGGATACAAACTATGCTCGAAGGCTAGTCCA
Organism: Paenibacillus massiliensis 2301065 = DSM 16942; assembly: GCF_000377505.1. GTDB lineage: Bacteria > Bacillota > Bacilli > Paenibacillales > Paenibacillaceae > Paenibacillus > Paenibacillus massiliensis. Next base: position 119,610 of record NZ_KB898191.1, read on the forward strand.
CCAAGTGATTGTCAGCGCAAAAAACCTCCCCCTTCCACGAATTTCCGAGACGTGAAAAGAAGAGGCTTCATAAACCTGGCTTCATGAACCTTTTGGCTGTTATCAAAGGGAACTGTCATTCCCTTCTGCGTGCCGAACGTAGCCACATGTGTATGGAGAAGGGCAGCATGCCGAACCAGCGAGTCCGCCACTGCTCCCTGCCATGTCTGCGCTCGCGCCGCTCTGAACGTGGGGTGCTCATGTATTGCACAACCTGCTCCGTAATGTATTTGACCAGATCGCTACTGGAAGCCATGATTATTCCTCCTTCATGTGCTTAGATGCTTAGTATGAATCTCTGTCCTGTGTAAAAGGACCCTATCTATAGCATGTACAGGAAGGCACACATGTAAACGTAATTAAGACCCATCCAGACTTCAATCCATAATAACGGGGCCATTCCTACCCCTATATGGAAATGAAAATTGTGTTTTAGCTGCATGATCGTTGGCATGATGGGCTGCCACAAGACCACTGCGTATATTATCCTCTGTGCTACACATCCTAATGGCAAATACGTCCATCTTTCAGGAGGATCACCCAAGATGCCCACATTTCTGATGAAATCAGTTATCGGTGCACTGATGTTCACACTGCTCCCTTCACTGACAGGCAGCAGCTTCACAGGATCGACAGCTTTACGCGTTGATGCTTCTTCCACCCCTCTCCCGCAAGAAATAACACAAGAGGACGTGCCACACCACCCGATCTTCACAAGTCCTGTCATTATCATTGATGCCGGTCATGGAGGAATTGACGGGGGAACCAGCCATCATGGTGTGCTTGAGAAGGAAATCAATCTGACCATCGCACGTAAGCTGTATCTTTTATTACACAGTAGCGGATATGCAGCCGTATTGAACCGGGACGGGGACTATGCCCTCAGTGAGCACAATCACTGGATGAAATCCTCCAGACACCGCAAGGATCTCGCTCAGCGCAAGAGCTTGACAGAGGAGCTGCCCACCGTCCTGGTCGTCAGTCTACATGCCAACTGGAGCAAGCGTTCGGATCGTCAGGGCCCTATCGTTCTGTATCAGCAAGAAGGACATAGCTACCTCTTGGCTGATTGTATCCAGCAGGCCTTGAATCAGCTGCATGGGACCTCACGGCTTTCTGTGAGCGGCAAAGCCTTCTTTTTACTCAATCACATCAAACAGCCTGCCGTGATCGTAGAGACGGGATTCATAAGCAACGAGCAGGATCGACGCCTACTTCAATCGACGGCAGGTCAGAAGGCTATTGCCGATTCCATCGCGGATGGCATTACTCATTATTTGTCGGCATGGTAGGATCAGGTCTCCAATACCATACATCGCTGATCAAGGAGCTCAGTCCCACAATGTCGGCTTGCTGCTGAAGCTTGGGGAGCGAGGAACGGATAGCCGCTGACGTATGCAGACCCGATAGCCCAACATGTCCAATCGTGACACAGGTGTCATGCTCCCGGAACCAATCTGATACAACGTTCATCTGCGAGAAGATATGGTTACGATCATACTTGTGATCGAGGAAAATATCGTTACGAACAGGCGGCAGGCCCTTCGTAGCAGCAAGCTCGGGAACAACGGATCTGTAGTTAGTACGGCTATCCACAAAAAACATTCCACGCTCCTTGCATACATCCAGCACGATGGACATGATCCGCTTGTCCGATGTGATTTTTGAGCCCATATGGTTATTCATCCCTACAGCGAAGGGGACGTCCGCGATGGCCTTCTGCACACGCTCACGTACCTCTGCATCAGTCAGTCCTGAGGTAATGGCCCCTGGCCCCAACCACTCGGGCCTTCCTTTGTTGGGCTCCATCGGAAGATGTACAATGACCTCATGGCCTCTACGATGGGCATCGGTAGCATCACGCTTGGTCGTAGGAAGAAAGGGCATGACCGCAACCGTGATTGGAACAGGTAGATCAAGCATCTCCTTCGTCCCTTTCATGTCGTTGCCGAAATCATCAATAATGATAGCCCATTTCTTGCGCTTAGAGGCTAGAGGAGAAGGCGATGTTGTATCTTCTGTTACAGTATTGGCTACATAAGACCACTGTCTCTGAGCCTTAAGCTCCTTCGCAGCATGAATATCGGCAATTCCTCCCTCTACCTGCCCTCCACTTGCATAAGTACTGGCTGTGTGCGGCATTAACGTACATACAAGCAGCATGGAGATGAACAAGAGCCCCCATCGAGCCTTGCTTTCTAGGGTTATTCTTAGTAGGCTCTTGCTCTTCAGATACTTATAACTCAGGGATTTACCATCCTTTTTCATCGCATTTTCCTCCTCGTTACTCAATCCCAAGTAATCCATCTACCGTACTTTTCAGCCAAATGTTCTAATACTGCGAACACCTTCTTAGACATGTGCCTTCATTGTGTGAGGAACGGGCAGGAAATATGTACGAATTGCTCACTCATTCCCATTGACTTTACTGGAAAAAAACCAACTTTCTCGCTATACTGAAATATATCCCGACCTAATAGCTTGGAAATGGAGGCTTTATATATGCTTACTCGCTCCAAACTTTCCATCCAGAAAGAAATCTACAATCGTATCTCCTACATGGGAACGGCCTCCAAGGCCGACCTGATGCAATATTTTCCGCTGACCAGCAGCAGCATGACCCGTACACTCGACGACATGACCACGTCAGGAAAAATTATCATCTCCGGGCTTGGCAACTCGACCGGCGGACGCAAACCGATTCTATTCCAGACCAATCCTACATACCGTTATCTGTTCGGCCTGGAAATCTCGCGAATCAAGTCCTCCCTGGGCCTGTATGATATGCATCTGAACCGCCTCGCTTCTGTGCGCTGGATCATGGATGCCGAGATGACACCCGAGCGTCTGGTTGATCTGGTGTCCGAGGAGGCTCAGCGCTTCATGTCGGAGTATCGTATTCAGCCTCAGGATGTGCTAGGCATCGGCATTGGAGCCGTTGGACCACTTGATGCACGCAAAGGAGTCATATTAAAGCCTGAATTATTCCCATCTGCAGCGTGGGTACAGGTTCCGATCTGCGACATGCTTCAAGAGCGGCTGAATATACCAGCCATTCTGGACAATGGCTCCAATACTGCATTGATGGGCGAGCACTGGGCTCTGCATAATGAGGATCTGAAGCATATGCTCTATGTTCATGCGGGGGCTAGCATCCGTTCAGCAATGATGTCAGGAGGTTCTATTGTCCGAGGAGCCGTCGATACAGAAAGTGCAATCGGTCAAATGGTGATTCAGGCGGATGGTCCAAGATTGCGTGAAGGAGGAAATTACGGAGCGCTCGAAGCCTATGTATCTGTTCCTGCATTAGAGCATCGCGTTCGCTCGCAGCTCAAGCTTGGTCGTCCCAGCCTCTTGAGCGGTCTACCCCTGGGGGATATTCATTTCTCCTCCTTGATCGAAGCCTTGGAGCAGGAGGATACGCTCGTCAAATCCCAATTCGCCGAAACGGCTGCCTATCTGGGAATTGGCCTTGCCAATCTCATCAACACCTTGCACCCGGAGTATGTCATTCTGGGCGGAGCACTCATTAATGCTCATTCTTTGGTCTATGAGACAGCTATCGAAGTAGCCAAAAGCAACCTGTACCACTACCCTGAATATAGTCCGCATTTCTCCCAAGGCCAGCTGCTGGACGAGGCTGTGGCTACGGGTGCCGCTGCTATGCTATTACATGAATGGGAAGGCTAAGGCGATCGCTTTTCGCTGAAAACTTATAAATTCTATTATCTACAAGAAAAAGAGAGCAGTGCTTCTCCACCTACAAGAGAAGCACTGCTCTGTTAACTTTTAGAGTATTAAATTACCGGATTCGATTGCTTGGCCACTTCAGCTTTGCTAAGCAGCAAATAGCTGATCGTGAAGGACAATACGATGGCAATAATCATGCCTGAAATCGCATACACGAAGTAAGGTCCGATATAGGCAGGAATACTGAAAATACTCGATAATACGTAGCCATACAGCCTTACGCCGAAGAAGCTTATGAAGGCCGATGCCACAGAGCTCGCAATAATCGCCGCGAGGAAGGCCTTCTTGAAGCGGGCCAGGACGCCGAACAGCGCTGGCTCGGTAATACCCAGCAGCCCAGAGATCGACGCAGACACGATAATTGATTTCTCCTTGGCAGTGGTGCTCTTGAAATAGACTGCGAAGGTAGCACCTACAATCGAGAAGTTCGCCATACACATCATTGGCATCAGCATATCCCACCCTTGGGTGGCGAAGTTATGCAGTGCGATCGGTGTCATGGCATGGTGCATCCCCGTAAATACAGCGAGCGGACGAATCGCCCCTACTACGACCCCTGCAAATACAGACGAAATATCAAACAATCCCTGGATCATCCAAGCTAGGCCATAGCCCAAATAAATCCCGATCGGACCGATCACAGCAAGAGCCAGCAGACCAGAAATGAACAGCGTAAGTGTAGGTGCGACTACAGTCCTCAGCACTTCTGGAACAACCTTGCTTACGTACTTCTGGATATGGCTCATCGCCCATACAGCAAAAATTATCGGAATAACGGTTCCGGTGTAATTAAATACAGGAATCGGTATAAAGCCTAGGAATGCAAAGGATGAAATTTCCCCAGCCTTAGCTGCATCAACCATGGTTGGGAACATAATGGTGGCTGCAATGGCAACCGCCAAATACTCATTAGTCTTGAAGATTTTGGCTGCCGATACTGCCAGGAAGAATGGCAGGAAGGTGAACACACCGCTCGCTATCATATTAATAATCTGCACCGTCGGACTCTGATCCGAAATATAACCAAGTGCAAGCAACCCGGACAGCAATCCCTTGATCATCCCCGCGCCAGCAATGGCAGGAACGATCGGTCCAAATACACCCGATACAATGTTCATGAATAACGTGACCAGGCCTGTCTTTTTCTCTGGCTGTGAGTCCTTAGACTCTTCCTGATCTGCGTCCCCGATCTTCAGCTCCTTAGCGAGTGCATTGTAATATTCTGTGACTTTGGGACCAAGGATGACCTGAAATTGATCCTGGTTGAATTGTGCACCAAGCACCGCTTCGAGACCCTTGATCTTCTCGACATCCACCTTGCTTTTATCCTTTAGATCAAATCGGAGTCTGGTCATGCAATGCCAAGCGTTGTCAATATTCTGCTCCCCACCGACGCCAGAAATGATCTCCTGTACCGTCTTCAATGTACTCATCGAAAATTCTCCTGTCTGTTGAAAATTGAGTTTTGGTTCCGTTTACACACTGAATGGTATCACAAAGATCACGCGATAAAAAGCAGTCCAAAATTCACACCACTTCCCAATAAAACGTTGATATAACAAGGTTTTTGTTGAATTAAATATAAAATTGGTCTGGTTTATTTTACAATCCGCCACTTTTACCCGACCAAATTGATTCTGCATTTCAGACGTGTTTCAATAAAGTTAGATTTCTGAGAAAAGAGGAGAATTATGAACCCTTCCCTGATTACAAATGTGGAATGTTTTGTGCTAAAGCCGGATCGCCATAACCTGGTGGTCGTCAAGGTGACAACAGATAATAATATGGTCGGGCTCGGCTGCGCTACGTTTCAACAGCGTCCGAAGGCTGTTCAGCTCTTGGTAGAGGAATACCTTAGACCCATACTCATTGGAAAAGATGCCAACAACATCGAGGATCTATGGCATATGATGATGGTAAATTCCTATTGGCGGAATGGGCCCATCACGAATAATGCGATAGCTGGCGTGGACATGGCTCTGTGGGATATTAAGGGCAAACTGGCCGGCATGCCGTTGTACCAGCTTTTTGGAGGAAAATCGCGGGACGCCGTCCCTGCCTATACGCATGCTGTAGCTGATAACATTGAGGAGCTGTACCATGAGGTGGACACTCTTCTCGCGCAGGGCTACAAGCACATTCGCTGTCAGCTCGGCTTCTATGGAGGGAACCCTTCGCAGCTGCATACACCAGAGCAGTCTACACCTGGCTCTTATTATGATCAGGACGAATATATGCAGACAACCGTCCGCATGTTCGCGCAGTTGAGAGAGAAGTATCAGCATCGCTTCCACATTCTGCATGATGTGCATGAGCGGCTGTTCCCGAACCAGGCTGTCCAATTTGCCAAGGATCTGGAGCCGTACAAGCCTTATTTTATCGAGGATATTCTACCGCCAGACCAGAACGAATGGCTGCAGCAGCTTCGCTCACAGACCTCTACTCCAATGGCCACAGGCGAACTGTTCAATAACCCGCTAGAGTGGAGGAGCCTGATTGCGAATCGACAGATTGATTATATCCGCTGTCACGTCTCCCAGATCGGTGGCATTACCCCAGCGCTCAAGCTGGGCGCCCTCTGTGAGGCCTTCGGGGTTCGTATTGCCTGGCATACACCGTCTGATATTACGCCGATCGGGATTGCCGTGAACACACACTTGAACATTCATCTGCACAGTGCAGCCATTCAGGAGAATATTCCGATCAAGGAGAATACTCGCAGTGTATTCTCTCCAGTGCTGGATGCCCGGAACGGATATATCTACCCGCTGGAGCATCCGGGAATCGGGGTAGAATTCAATGAGGCTGCGGCGCTTAACTTTCCGGTAGAATATCGCATGCACGAATGGACACAGGCCCGTCTACCGGACGGCACGCTGATGACACCTTAGGGCTACTCCCTCTCTGATATGCGTACTTATTGATTTCTTCGCTTGTGATGCGCATTGTTGAATGCGGTCAAGTAAGTGCATTTATAATCAATCGCCACAATCTCGCTCGTCTCGAATATGATGCCATTATTCAGAATGCCCCGGCTTGATATCTTCATAGCCGGGCTTTTTCTTTTTTGCTGCAGCAATGTGGCCTGTTCTTTATTCAGTGCAATAGCCTCATAGGTATTGAGATAGTGAGAGATGGTGTATTTATGCTTTTTGACAAAGGACTGAATGGAATGCTCGGCATCCTGAATCGTAAGCATGGGAAATAGCCTCACTGGCAGCCGGGACTGCTCAATCTGCACCGTCTGATAATTCACGATTCGTACACGCTGATAGGTCCAGACCTCCTCCTCACTGGTGATCCCGAAGATCTGCTGATCATTGGACGTCGCTGGCTCCCGGACCAGTTCAATGACCTTGGAGGTGATACTGGAGTAGGGATTCTCCGTCAGAGAGTTATAGATGAGCGGGCTAGACTGTATATTTTTCTCAATGAAAATTCCCGAGCCCTGGACGACCTTAACCATCCCCATATAGCGCAGCTTCTGAATCGCCTCATGAATGGTATAGCGGGATACCTCATACTGCCTGGCAAGCTCTCTTTCGGTGGGCAGCTTCAAGCCGGGAAATTGATTCTGATAAATTTTGCTAAGCAAATCGTGAATGATAAATTCCTTCTTCTTCATGCTTTATCCCCCTGAGTCCATAATGCCGACACCCTTATCGCTCCTAAACACATCTGCGGACTTATCATCGAACCTCTGCTATGAATCCGGTTATCTATAATCTAAAAAAAGGTTCCCCAGCGGCACAGGAGTGCCACTGAAAGAACCTGTATCTACATGGACGAGTTACATTATAGCACACGCTATAAGCAAGTCAACGAAGTATGGATTGTATGACTGACTAATCCACCTTGAAGCGTGCTGTCAACTGTTGTAGCTCTTGTGCCAGATGGGACAAGTCTGCAGAAGAAGAGGCTACCTGCTGCATGGACGCCAGCTGCTCCTCAGAAGCCGCCGCTACCGTCTGGGCATGACCCGAGGTGTCTTTCGCGATCAGCGCCAATTGATCTACGGTCGCATGGATCTGCTGAGAACCGGCCATGAGCTGCTGGGAAGAGGAGGAGATTTCATTGCTTTGGTCATGGATGTCTGCCAGACCACGCACGATCTCTTCGAAGATGCGCTCGGCCTCTGTGGCAAGATGCGCTCCCTCTCCTACCTTGCTGCTGGTCACGGTCATCGCTTGCGAGGCGTCAGCATTCCCCTGCTGAATGGCCTTAATCAGCTCGCTGATGCTATGAGCCGCTTCACTCGAACGCTCTGCGAGCTTCTGCACCTCACGAGCTACCACCGCGAAGCTCTTGCCATGCTCACCTGCCCTTGCCGCCTCAATTGATGCATTTAATGCCAGCAGATTCGTCTGGCTGCTCAATTCCGAAATAAAATGGACGATGTGATTGATCTCCCCCGAATGTTGATCCAGCCGTTGAATGACCGCAAGCGTCGCCGCATTGTCCCCCTCCAGTGTCTTAAGGAAGGTTGCAGCCTCCTTCATCTGACGTCCACCATACTCCGCCTGCTCCGTAATACTGGCTGTTGTACGTAAAGTAGTCAGAGCGTTGTTCACAACACGCTGGACTCCTGCAGCCATTTCCTCCATTGCAGTTGCCGTCTCTCCTGTTGAGAGTCTCTGGGTCTCTGAGCCGGAGGCTACCTCCTGGATCGCCAGCACAACACTCTCTGTCACCTTACTGCACTCGTCAGAGCTGGTACTCAGCTGCTGGGAGGCAGACGCGACCTGGTGCGAGCTCTCACCGATCTTCTCCAGCAGCTCACGAATATTCAGAATCATGCCGTTGAGATTCACGGCCATCGCTGCGAATTCGTCCTTCCCTGCAATGGACAGCTGCGAAGTGAATTCTCCCTGAGACAGATGCTTGGACAATGCATTTACCTTTTGCAGATTTCCTGTAATCATTCGACTGTAGAGCAAGACAGAGATGATAGCGATCACCACCCCGCCGATCGAGATGACCGAGATCCATAAGAGCAATGAATTCAAGGGGCTGAACAGCTCGCGCTCTGGCACAGTAAGCGCCAGCACCCATCCGCTTTCTGGAAGCTTTTGATAGTACAGTCGGTAGGCTTCCCCTGCATCCGTATAAGTCACCATTCCATGATCATTTCCCATGATTTCCGTAGCCAAGCCTGCCAGCTCAGAATTCGGATCATTAGCCAGCTTCAGCTTCATAACCTTGTCCTGATCTGGATCAGCCAGATAGTTCCCCTCTCCATCCAAAAGGGTGGCCCATCCCTCCGTGCCAACTGCCGTACCCTCTACCAATTGCTGAATCGTAGCCAGGTTCAGATCTCCGGTAATGACACCTGATAATGAGCTATCATCAGCGAAGAACGGATAGGAAAAGGTAGCCATCGTACTGTCCGTCCCCGGGTCGTAATACGGAGGTGTGATGCCTTGCTGCTGCATGCCGTTCTTATACCAATTCTGTGAAGGATAATCGTAGGAAGGATCACTATACTCCTCGGTGGTTGCGAATCCTTGTCCCTCCCGATAGGCATAGGTCGAGAAATATTCCGTCGCTGAATCATAACGAAAGGGTTCAAAATATATACCTACGCCAAAGGAATCCGAATTCGACGCCAGCACCTTGGTCAGTATGCTCCGATATTGCTCCAGTGTATATGTAGTGGATTGACCTTCTACGCTCCGCGCTACAACTTCAGGCAGCTTGCTGTGAATATTCAGACGGGCAGAAATCTGGCCTGATATATCACTAAGCTGACTGCTCATTCGCTGCTTGATTTGATCCTGAATGAGCTGTCCCGAATACCAGTAGGAGAAGCCCGTAACCAGCAGCAGCGTTATGATAAATGCGGGGAGCAGACTGGCTAAGGTTTTGACTCGCACGGTGTGGAAATGAGGTCTCTGTAGTCTAGGCCGACGTTGCATATTCATGAAAACTCCCCCTGAAACTGTTGTGTGAGCATTTGCATGCATGAGGCTCTGCAAAATGCTGCTATAAAGAGGGTTGTGCTGACACCTTCATTCGAAGGTTGTCCGTATTCAGTAGCGTCAAGCACTTTTCCACTTTATACAAATCAGTCTATCATCGGATTGTTTTCACAATTTCTGATTCTCTGGCACTAAATATTAAATGAATCATATGCACTTATGTACCTTGTTACACTAAATGATATGTCCTGACTATTCCTTGCATACAGCACTGTCCTCTGCAGATCCAGATATAATCCTAGGCTTGTATTCGGCGAAAGCATGCTTGATGTGCAGAATGCTTAGCGGGGTATCTTCGATGATTGCCTTGCGCTTGGCCTTGAGGATGATCTGCTCCATATCGGCAAAGCTGCAGCCCTGCAGCACTTGAGACGCCTCCTCCTGAACATACACCTCTTGAGCAAATTGATCCATATGCAGACGAACGAACTCATTTCGACTCCTGTCATCCGGCATACTGTAGGTCATCTTTGTATCGAAACGGCGCCAGATCGCGTGATCCAGTTGTTCCTCCAGATTGGTGGCGGCCATGAATACGCTGTTGCTCTCGAATTCATCCAGACATTGCAGGAGTGTATTGACCACTCTGGACATCTCCTTGACCTCGTCGTTATTATCGCGTGTTCGTGCGATCGCATCGAATTCATCCAGGAACAAGACGCATGGCGTTGTACTGGCATAGTCAAATATCTTGCGAACATTACTTGCCGTCTCCCCCAAATGGCTATGAATAATCGCATCCAGCCTTACCAGCATTAAAGGGATTTGGAGACGTGCCGCAATATAAAAAGCTGTGAGTGTCTTCCCCGTTCCCGGAGGCCCGAACATTACGATCTTATTTGGAATCGGCACGTCATAATGCTCGAACTTCTCCTTCATGCCGAGAATAGTAATAAATTCTTCAACAATATTCCGATTCTCCGCAGGAAGCACAATGCGCCTCACCTTGCGCTCACACTCCTTCGGGGTGTATACGGTAGCTACATCCGTGCCCTTGGATCGGGGCAGACGTGAGCTGGTACGCTGTTTACTCATTCAGGTCGAACTCCTTCTATAGACTTCATCAGTCCTTGGCTGATGCTTATGTTGATTCAATTCTAAGGAAAGGCCAAGCCATGAGGCTTCGGCTCTCCTGCAAGGATTATTCGTGATCAAGCGAGCTGTAGTTCCCAAGGGAGACCAATAACTAGCGTGTCTCGCGGTGAATCGTATAGCGACGCAGACGTGGAGAGTACTTGCGCAGCTCTATCCGTTCAGGATGTGTCCTCTTGTTCTTCGTGGTGGTATAGTTGCGGTCTCCTGTCTCGGTACATGCCAAAGTAACAACGACTCTCATGTTCATCTCTCCTTTATTAGTAATTATTACGGTTTAATTATTGTACTCTTTACCTAATCCAATGTCAAAATACCACTTTACACATTTAAAACAAGCAAACGGAAGAAGACCCCGGCACCTTCTTCACGATGGCACAGGAGTCTTCTTGATAAGCTAATCACAATCGCTATACGCCCAGGTGGGTACGTCCATTTTCTCGAATTGATCCGCTGACGGTGGGACCCCACCCTCAAGCTTCACTCCACTCACATTACAATCAATGAAACGCGCTTGATGGAACGTACAGTTCTCGAAGCGCGAGGCTTGTAGAGAACCTCTGAATTCTACCTGATCAAACACACAATTTACGAAGCTACATACACGAAGCTCCACACCACGAAACACCGCGCCAGAGAAATCACAATGATGGAACTGAGTGCGCCGTCCCCCGTATTCCAGCCCCAGTCTCCCTGTTCCTATACGTGCTTCCCGGAAGGAACAATGCTCAACGACCGTCCGTTCCATATTCACGATCAGCTTGGTGTTGGCCAAATTGCAATGTCTAATCTCGCAGTGAGACAGCATTGCACGATCCAACTGAGCATGGGACAGATTCACGCCCTGTAGGCTAGAATAATTCATATTGCCGCCAAGGCAAGCATATGCCAGATCGACCTCTACCAGTCTGGAGCGAAACAGGCTCTTCGACTGCAAGGCCGGTATGACGGGATGGTTCAGATCAAGTCCAGACAGGTCTGCCCGTTCAATTACGGCATCCTGGCCTGCTGCAATGGCTTCAATATGCGGTTGTATAGACTCGATATACATCGGGTCCATCCATTTCTTCAACGCTTCATTTTTCGGTGTGGGCATATATAACTCCTTTCAGATAGTTACAGTGCACTACCTCCGAAGAGGAAGCGATACTCCCAATGCTTGCCGGCAATATCGCTGATGGTCACGCCACCACCTGCATTTGAATAGGTATGCAGAATTTTGCCGTCCCCGAGATAGATGCCTGTATGTGTAATCCGTGCTGTCGATTTATTCACGCCACTGTAGCTTGAAGACTTGGTTCCTTTATACGACATAAAATACATCAGATCACCGCGCTTCAGCTTCTTCCAATCCTTCTGTACGTTACCTTTGGCTTTCACATAATCTCCTTGCTGACGAGAATCAGAAGGGAGCTTGACGCTCAGAGCATCCAGGAACGCCTGACGTACAAAGCTTGAGCAATCGAACGTAGCTGTGCTGCTCCGGCTTGCGCCAAATTCATACGGTGTGCCCCAGTATTTCATGCCGGCAGCAATCACCTTCTCGACAGCCGCACTGCCTTTAGTTGCGGAAGCATTATTGGAGCCTGAGGAATTGTTGCTGTTGCTTGAGCTGTTATTCCCGCTGATCGCTTGCGTATATTTGGATGAGGAGGATATATATCCGGTCCGGTTGGACGAATCCTGCACCTTGTACCAGTCTGAACCAGATTGGCTGATAATCGTGATCGTCTCACCTTTTGGCAGCTGACGAACAATTTTCGCTGATGTGGACGGCGAGGTGCGCAAATTAACGCCCCAGATGACCTTCGCTTTGGAGCTATTCACTGCGGCAGCCGATACCGATTCCGTGAATGTACCTGCCGTAAGACTACCGAATAGCATCGCTGCTGTTGCACTTGCTGTAATGATCTTGCTCTTCCAGTTCATGATGTCGTGTTCCTCCTGATGTAACAGAATTTTAACCTGGTCGCCGTGAACCGGGCTTGTCCCATTGTAAACGGGTGGTCCGAAGCGATCATCAGGCCAAAGTCCTGTATTGATTCAGGCACATTTGAGCACTAGGTATCAGGAAAAGGGCCTTCATTGGCCTGAAAAACCTCGATTTCCCAAAGGTTAAAATGTTGTAACCATTTGATAACACTACGTTTTGTAATGCATGGTAATTGATCCTTCTCTCTTTAAAATAGATAGGTATTTAGACCTATTCGAATGCTAAATAACACATCCAATTGGTAGAATTTACATATCTATTTTGCGTTCCAAATCACTTATTCAAGTTATCTTTAGGCCACATAAGTCATCAGTTCTTCCTCAGTGACTACTTTTCATTCCACAAAATAGTAATTATTACAATCAGTTATGCGTATATACAAGTATACTTACCGCATCTAGCAAGTGCTCCCTATCTAATATCTTTGCTTTAAGGCACAGATCCAGCCCCCATACGAGAATCTATAACCGTTAGGAGACACGCGAATGAATAAAACACCAGTAATCATCATCAGCGGATTTTTGGGTAGCGGAAAAACTACTTTGCTTCTGAAGCTCCTCCGCACTCTGCGAGCAAGCAAGATCAAGCCCGCCATACTGATGAACGAGTTGGGCAAGGCAGATGTAGATGGAAGAATTATCACCGAAGCCGTACAGGACCTTCCGCTTGAAAGGCTATTTGACGGCTGCATTTGCTGCAGCAAGAAGAGTGAAATCGCTGGCTCCCTCCAAAGTTTGCTGGCTCTAGCTCCGGATGTCATCCTGGTCGAGCTCACTGGTGTAGCCAATCCTGAAGAGGTCATTGATACCATGTCCGAGCCCACGTTGCATCACAAGATCACTCTCCATAAGATCATCACGGTCTTAGATGCAGAGCATGTACTAGAATACAGCAGCATCTTCTCCTCGGATCGAGAACTCGTGCACACTCTACGCCGCCAACTGGAAATTGCAGACATCGTATTAGTGAATAAGCAGGATCTCGTCCCCCATGCACAGCTCTCCAAGGTTGAACGCTTGATACGCAAACACAACGGGCAAGCCAACATCTTCCATACCATACATGGGGAATTCAAGCAGGGGGTTGTCACCGAAGGACTCGTACCCAAAGATCTCCAAGCTAGTAGACCTAGTGGATCTAGTGGATCTAACAAATCCAGTTTATCTAGTACTTCTGGTACTTCTGGTACTTCTAATACACCCACTAAATCTATGGCATCCAGTACATCTACGGCAATCAGTAGCTCTTCTGCATTCAAGGTTGTATCTACTCACCGCCACAATAGTAGAGATTCTACGCGTTCTGGGAGGCAGGCCCAGACTTCCTTTTCCCGCATCCAGACCATCATGGTCCCGATCAGCAAACAGACCCCCATATCCTTGCAGAAGCTGGCTAAATGGCTAAAGTCCAAAGGACATCGGGTACTGCGGGCCAAGGGCTACGTTCCTTTGGAGCATTCCTCTCCCCCCTCACTGGTTCAATTTGCTGGGAGACATCTCCGGCAGGAGCAAACCTCCTACCAAGGCGACTATTATCTGGTCATTATCGGCTTCGAGCTGGATGAGAACTCCTTATTGTCAGAGTGGAAGACGAGCGTTCTCAGTTGATAACCTTAGCGTACACGCTCCAATCAGCGCTGTGCGCTATTTTGTTAATTTCATGAAATCGCTCATGTCTTCACAATCCCCGAATAAAAATGGTTATAGGATACTCTCTTACTCTACTCTATTTCAGGAGGCCCTGCATGAATGCTTCAACGGTGTATAAGACGCTCCCCTTCTTTTTCGTCATGATATTTCTGATTCCTGCTCTGACCGTCTGGTCTCACGACAGTAATCTTCTCGTACATCCGCAGCTACAGCATATCAAGACCATTTTTATCGGGATTTTTCTAGAGGCGCTGCCCTTCATATTATTAGGAGTGCTTCTGTCGTCACTGCTTCAGATCCTTGTGAAAGAGCAGTGGATTCGCCGCCTGCAGCCCAAAAATCCAGTGATTGGCGTGCTGCTCGCATCCTTGCTTGGAGTCATTCTCCCCATATGCGAGTGTGGCATGATTCCTGTCGTACGCAGATTGATGCTGAAAGGGATGCCTGCCTACATGGCGGTGACCTTCATACTGAGCGGTCCGATTCTGAATCCTGTCGTGTTTATGGCCACTCTCATGGCATTTCGCGCACATCCTGAAGTGGTATGGGGCCGAATGGGACTGGCACTGGCGGTCTCGGTCTCTATAGGCCTTATCATCTACTTACTGTATTCTGGCAACCCCCTGAAGCAATCCTTGCAACGATTTCATGCACAGACCGGATCAGAGAGCTCTCATGAGCACTCTAGAACATGGGACAGCTTCTTCGTGCATGCGGGCAATGAATTGATGGAGATGGGCAAATATTTGGTACTGGGCGCCTTCGTCACTGCGTGTATTCAAGCCTTCATTCCACGTGATGAGCTATTAGATCTGGGGAGTGGCTCGCTCTCCTCATATTTGTTCATGATGGGATTCGCCTTCATACTGTCACTTTGCTCTACCTCTGATGCATTTGTGGCATCCGCTTTTACGCACTCTTTTACTATTGGACCGCTCGTTTCTTTTCTCGTACTTGGACCCATGCTGGACTTCAAAAGCCTGCTGATGCTGCTGGCCACGTTCAAGCTCCGATTTGTGGCTGTTCTTAGTCTCCTGCTCCTGATCTTGATACTTCTGGGGTCGATGGCTATCGATATTCTCGTCTAACACTGCCTGTATAAGAACGATATGCACACTTAGGAAAGGAGAAGCTCGTATGGCCCTTCATGCCAAAGTCCGCATCCACTATTTCAGCCGGTCACTCCTGCTGATTGCTCTAGCCTGCTACATTACGCACCTGAATGAGACCCAAGCCTTACACTATTATCTGGCTCCACATATGCAAAAGCTGTTACTGCTTTGTCCTGTGCCGCTATGGTTCATTGCTATCGGAATGCTGTGGCATACCCTCACGGGAGGCAGGGAGAAAATTTGTGACTGTGAGCACCCAATGCCAACAGGATTATTCAGGAACGTGAACGTCTATGGTCTATTTGTAGTCCCACTATTATTCGGATTGCTCTTGCCTGATCAAGCACTAGGCAGCGGCATGGTTGTGAAAAAAGGAATGCTGTACTCCGTCCCAGCTCCGGAACTTCTGGATACACTCCAACGAGAGAGTGGTTCATCAGATCCAATTGTTCCAACTGCTCCAGACGTCCCCGGGCAGCAACAGAGCCTGAACCCAGTAGCTAGACAACAGAATCTGGACAAATTGTTCGTAGCGAAGGATAAATACTCCATAGAATTCGCTGAATTAGCTAAGCGACTCTATACTTTACCAGTGATTGATGTTGAATCCTCCATTTTCTCGGAGACGATCGGTGCTATAGATATGTATAAGGAAGAATTTCAGGATAGACCCATCTCGCTGAAGGGCTTCGTCTATCGGGAAGAGGGCATGGGATCGAATACATTCGTGATCAGCCGCTTTCTCATGATGTGCTGTCCTGCTGATGCCATGCCGTTCGGCGTACTGGTCGAAGGGGACAATGCCGCCGTCTTCCCCGAGGATACGTGGGTAGAAATTGAGGGGGCTATTAAGACCACATCCATGAACGGCAAGGATACCCTCAGCATTCAGGCAGCACAGATCCGCATGATTGAGGAGCCTGCATCGCCATACATTTTCACAAACCCCGATTCAGTAGCGGAATTTGATAGTCGATATAGTCAATTGAAATGAACAACCCTCCACAATTCCTGTTAACACTGCTTGAATTGCAATGAAGCACAAATAAGCACTTGAATGATCCTAAAGGATCAATTCAAGTGCTTATTGATTGATGCGGTCGAGAGGACTCGAACCTCCACGGGGGGTTAGCCCACACGGACCTGAACCGTGCGCGTCTGCCAATTCCGCCACGACCGCGTATCAGACTGCTATTGCAGCGACAAGATAGATCATAACATGCAGTACAAATTGAGTCAATACATATTTTAAAAATTACGAATTCCCTGCGAATCTCTAACACATAACCCAGATCTCTAGCACATACCCAGAAATTTTCATGCCTTTTATGCATTGAGACTTGATTTTATGCATACGAACGAGTTAAAATAAGAACATAAGTTCCCTGACAGGAACACTCACACAATTATTCCCAAGGTGGTGACTTGCTATGACAGTCGTTACACAGGAAGAATTATCATTAGTTCGAAGCTATCTGTTTCTTCTCTTTATCCAAAAGGTATTTGAACGAGACAGTCATATATTGGAAGAAAGCGGACTACTTAAGACACCCGGCTTGTATGTAGAATTAGTACACGCTGGAGCTGACCGGACTGGCATTTTAATGTCCGAAGTGAAGCATGAATTCAGGAAGCGTTCCATTGCCGTGCTGGAGATTCACCAGGATGAGCGACTGATTAGGGCCGCCTATGAAGCACATGGAGAGCAGCACGAGCTTAGCATCCCCATGTCGGAATTCCGTATGGAGATGTATGAGCGAATGCGGGCTTATCTAGGTCTGAGCACTTCGCTTCCCACCACCTCATCCTTCACGGGAACGAGTCCTCTAAGTCCGGCACCCCCTGTCCAATCCGAATCCTTTACGGGACGCCGCAAGCGTCTCGTCAAGCAGCCTTCTTATTCCGCCAGCTCCTGGAAGCGACCTGCTGCTGCCCAGGCATGACAAGGCTGTCCTCAAGGACTGCAGTGCTCTTCTTTGTACAGTAAGAGTACTGCAGCTATTTTGTATTTGTCACAAGTAGTTGGATCGATATAGGGAATTATCACCAAGCACATACAAACGACAATAAGAGCTGGCAACACCAGCTCTTATTCATTATATAGACTACGATTGTCATTCACTGCTTAATTCTACAATTCACATTACTGCTTAATCGCTTGCTGCACTCTAAGTGCCCCTTGACTCATGGCATGTCCGCCGCCAACCGCACCTGCGACAGCAATCGTTTCCATAATTTCCTGTTCGCTAGCTCCCTTCGAGCGTGCCTCATTCACATGATAGAAGGTACATACCTCATTATTAGCGAACATACCGATGCCTAACGCGATCAGTTGCTTGGTCTTTGCATCCAATGCACCACTCGCGAAGCACTCACCAGTGAATTGGTGGTAAGCATTGACGACCTCTGGCAGACTGTGTGCCAGCTCACTGATCTGATCTTTATATGCGTGGACCTTCTCCTCCATCACCTTCACCGTGCTGCACATCCTCTCGTTATTCTTGTGGCTGTCTTAGGTTATCCCCATACAGTCACAAATATGCCGAGCCTATATACAGCGTATATGGGACTTTCCTGTACTCCATTGGTGAGATGCGGGTTCTTGAGATCTGACCAACTGTGTAGGATCTATGACTCCCCTTGATTTTGCTCGAACATCTCGGGGCGGGGCTCACTGAACAACTGCACAGTATATGTTCTCGGTACACGTGCCACATTCCGATTCGGCCTCCGAATCAGGATATCCTGATCGTCCCATGCCAGTACGGTACCAACTACATCGTTGGCTTTGACCCCATCACGGATGACTCGCACCTTACTACCTGCGACCCGCAGTGCATCCAGTTCTTCTTCACTAATCACATTCTTCCCTCCCTTTACTGCGTAATAGAGACCGCACCAGCCCTAACGGTGTTCTCTATGTTACGAATAACCTGCAAAGACCTGAAAGAGACCTAAATGGGATCATTTAGGTCTCGGTGGTTCATGTACATCGCTCGTAGAAACGATGCATGCTATATGGAATGCCGACTGAGCAACAAATTCATCCCGAATGATCAGCGTTAGCGTGTTCTTTGCTATCGTTCTTCTCGTACCAGAAGTCAAGTACCTTTGCAGACAACACACGTTGCTCTACATAATCAACCTGATGAGGTGTAAAGTGTTCCTTCCACTCAAATTCCAAATCCTCACACAAGCTAACGAGTGTCAACAGCTCAGACCATGCTACATAACGCTTATACCAGAAAAATTGAGGGTGTTCGATCATATAGGGATAAAGGTCATCAAACTCCGTGTGCTTGCAATCCAGAGCACGTTCAAAGTGAACTTTAGCCGCTGCCAATTTATCCAGGAAATATTGTTCTGTCATTTGCTCTTTCCCCATGTTGCTGCCTCCTCTCTCCCAAAACCTTACGTCTATTATAAGCGAAATCCATGCACATGCAAAGCCATTGTCAAAAATTAGGCCTGCTGGATACCATCTATTTCGTCTATTCTATGAACGTAACCTTACCGTCTGCCAAGGAGGATATCTGAACAAGCGGCTCCACACGAATGCCTTGCTCCCGAATAGACTGCGCACCGGATTGGAAGCATTTCTCCACGACAACACCAAATCCAATTAGACTAGCACCTGAGCGCTCGATGATCTTTACCATGCCTCGTGCTGCATCTCCATTGGCAATAATGTCATCAATGAACAGTATTCGATCATCTTCATGAATGTACTGTCTAGACAGCATAATATCCGTTACAATTCCCTTCGTGAAGGAAGGCACCCGCTCGCATAATGCATCGGGATCAGCCAGCAGCGTCTTCTTACGGCGGGCAAATACCAGCGGAACTCCCAGCTCTAGCGCAGTCGCGAAGGCCACAGCAATACCGGAGGATTCGACTGTGACCACACGTGTAATCCCCTCCTCACGGAAGCGTCTAGCAAATTCCCGGCCCATCTCCATGGTCAGCTCAGGGTCCACCTGATGATTCAGCAGGCCATCCAGCTTCAGCACCTGCTCTGATGCCACAACCCCTTCTTCCAATATACGCTTCTTCAATACTTCCATGTCAATGACCTCCCAAGCCCTATCCTATGCCGTAAAAGTACCATAGTTCGCTTCCCGCATCAAGCTTGGGAATCGCCTTGGCTTTTTAATTTATATTTTTTCCATGCCCAAGGAATGAATGCACCAATCATCATGAGTAGAATAACGGCTACTCCCATCTTACGGGTGACCTTATCCATGACCAATGCCACCTGTTCCCAATGCAGGCCGACAGCATGTCCCACCCATAGAAACGTGGTGCACCAGATCAGTGCGCCTAGGGTAGCATACAACAGATACGATGAGAATTTAAGACGGGTCGTCCCCGCCAGATAAGAGGATAGGTGCCGAAGGCCGGGTACAAAATAACCAAACAAAATTCCCCATGTACCATAACGTCCGAACCAGTTCTCGGACACCGCAATCTTCTTGGGTGTCAGACGAACCCATTTGCCATATTTGTGAAGCAACGGCTTTCCTAAGAACCTTCCCAAGGCATAACTGAACAGCATTCCGGTCATACTGCCGCAAAAAGTAACGATAAGTGCTGCCGAAAAATTATAATACCCTTGTGACACCAGCCCTCCGAAGGCAATCATGATGACCTCATCCGGAACAGGTACGCCAGCGACTCCCAAGGCAAGCAGCCCAAACATCGCAGCATATCCATAAGTTAAAATAAAAGAAACGATCGAACCCATTGTGCATAACTCCTGTCACTACTTGATCTGTACACTTGCTGCGTATGGCCATTCCATAACTTCGAGTCATGTCCCATTCTCCCTGGACATACCCTATAAAGAAGCGTAGGCTCATCCACAGCCTGTGCAGGGAGGAAAGGGAGGAAAGGAATGAGACGGGATATCCATGTTCTTCAAATTGCATTCACGTATATAGGCACTATTGTCGGTGCGGGGTTTGCCACCGGACAGGAAATCCTCCAGTTCTTTACACAGTACGGCCGCGTTGCAACCTTCACCATCCTGATCGCCACGATGGCCTTTATTTGGCTTGGGACCCGGATGATGCTCATTGCACATGATATATCGGCACATTCCTACGAAGATTTGAACAAGCACCTATTCGGACCAAAGGCCGGGAAATGGATCAGCCTATTTACGCTAATTATTATTCTGGGTGTGAACAGTGTCATGCTGGCCGGCTCTGGCTCTGTATTTGTAGAGCACTTGAATATGCATTACCAGATTGGACTGCTGATCACACTTCTGGGCACCTATCTGCTACTGGGAAAAGGGATGCGTTCCATATTACAGATCAATTCCATTGTCGTCCCCATTATGATGATTCTATCACTTCTATTGATCTTCAGTACAATCAAGGCACCTGGTGCTGATCGTTTCATTACCTTGACCTCGGATGAGCCCTTATTGAAAGGTCTGCTGTCGCCGCTACTCTACACCTCGTTCAATCTTGCGATGGCGCAAGCCGTGCTGGTGCCTCTTGGCGCACAGACAGCTTCGCGTTCCACCATCATTAAGGGCGGGCTAATCGGTGGGCTTGGCGTGGGACTGATGCTGATGTCCGCTCATTTCGCCATGTCAGCTCAAATGCCAGGTATTCAGCAATTCGAGATTCCCATGGGGAATGTAGCTGTTCAATTAGGGACCGCTATTCAGTTGCTATACATCACCATGATATTTATGGAGATCTTCAGCACGTTCGTTGCGGATATATATGGTCTTACCCTCCAGCTTCAGCATCATCTGTCAATGCACCCACGTCTGATCACTCTAAGCATTATGTGTACCTGCTATCTCATCAGCCAATTCGGTTTCAGCTCATTGCTATCGGTACTGTATCCTATTTTCGGTTCCCTGAGCCTTGTGTGGGCACTGACGCTAATCAAGAATGGCTATAAAAGACCTCCGCTACAGACAGTTACACCGAATAGCCAGCCGTCCGTCATCCGTACCCACGAGCCAGATACCAAGCCACCAATCAAGCCTACGGGAACCTAAGTTGGATTTTCATTTTTTCGCTCCATCAGCTATTCATTGAACTCTAGATACAGCTTCTTCAATTCATGGACGGCCCGACTGAGCGAATAATTGCTCTTGGCCTTCTCACAGGCTGAACGGGCCAGTTCATAACGATAGGACGGATCAACGATGACCTTCTCCATCGCCTCTGCCAGAGCTACCTCATCCTCTGGGGGTACGAGGAGGCCATTGATCCCATCCTCAATCTGCTCTGGAATACCGCCTACATTGGTTCCGACAAGCGCAAGACAGCTTAGTGCAGCCTCGGCAAATACAGATCCAAATGCCTCTGCACGTGACGGGAGCACGAAGATATCGAAGAAAGGCATGAATTCCTCCGGGTGCAGGGTATAGCCGTAGAAGATGGTCTCATTATATATACCAAGGTCCTGCGCCATTTGCTCAAGCTCCGGGCGAATAGGACCATCCCCGATAATGTGCAATACGTAGTCGACTCCCCGCTTTTTCAGCTCCGCACAGGCCTTTAGCAGCGTATCAATGCCCTTTGCGGGCACAAGTCGGCATACTGTAATTAGTTGGGCCACATCATTTTCGTGAGGAATCGGTTTGAAACGCCGTTCATCATAGCCGTTCGGTATAATCTGAATTCGCTCATGATGATCTACATAAGGACTCATATAATTACGAAAGGAGCCGGACACGGTCAGCATTCGATCCGTCTTGCGCTCCAGCTCACGATAGATCGAGATAAGGAATTGATGCTCAGGCCCCCCTTCCACAATCTTTCCGTTCAAGATCAGCTCCCGCTCATAGGAGGAGTGTATCGTCTGAATTAAAGGGGTATCCGGGAACACTGCTTTCATGGCCAAGCCCGCAATGGGATGATGGGCATGAACCAGATCATATGGAGTATGAATACGCAATTTCGTCCACCACAAATAATCACGGTAGGTCTGGATGTACTTCTGGACAATCGCACTGTCAGCGAATTCCGTCCAATCGAACGTATCGAATTGTACCTCTTCCTGACCTTTGTTGCGGATTCTTTTTGGCAATGAGAAGAGCTCCATCTCCCAGCGAGGAGCCGTGAATCGTTCCTGCAAATAAGGAATCATGGATGATACGCCCCCCGGCTGCTCGGGAGGGAAAAAGAGTGCTTGTAGCAATTTCATGACGTGCTTCCCCTTTCAAGCAATGCTGGAAACCGGAGCGTTATGCTCCAAAATATCCAGCTGTAGCCGTCTATATTGACTTTTCATAGCTTCTGAAAACATGATATATTGGAAATCCAGACAGCAGTTCTCCGGATCGGCATAAATACAATTAATTGTATCGGATTGGAACGAGCCAAGCAATAGAACCTGAGGAATTGCGTTCGCCAACACCCGGCGTCGATCCTCAGCAGGTTTTATGGAATATGCTGTACTTTTATTGCGTGTAACGCACGTGGGAGCCGTGAATTCGTGAAGCTGTTATCTACTCCGTGGGCCATGTCCGTGTGGCTTCCACCCGTCATTGCGGCTGTTGCCGGTCTATGTATTCTATTCATCATGTTGTGTATGTGTATAATGATGTACGGCAAGCAGCGAAAAAAAGCCTATTTGTACTTTATTGCAGCAGGGCTGTTTGTGATTGCTTATGAGAGCTGCCATCTCTACTCGGCAACAAGCCTATCCTCACGCTATGATTCCTCATGGATCGCTGTGCTGGAGTCGCTCGCCTTCCTGTTGATTAATGGGGCCGTCTATCAGTTGTACCGGAAGTCGAACGCAAAATTCTTCTGGACCTTTAGCACCTTTATTGTGCTGCTACTAGTACCACCTGTTCTATGTGTCCTGCTTCCATCAATACCTGCCAGCTGGAAGGACCCTGGGCTGCTGATCTTTAGTCAAATCCACCGTCTGCTGGTCATCGTATGGGGGCTACTATGGATTATGCCACGAATCGGACAACAAGGAAAATACCTGATCAGTCTGCTGATCTATGCACTGTGGGTCATCGCTGATACCTGGGCACAGCTTACCGTTCCTCCTGCCATCATTGTACATATGCAGCATCTGCGGGTGTTCTATTATCTGGTCCTATTCCTCATTTTGTTCCAACGAATCGTAGAGTTGCTCCAGCACATCTATCGCACCTCGATTACGGACGGCTTAACAGGTCTGTTCAACCGAAAATACTTTGGTATGCGCTTGAAGCGTTATGCTGAGGAAGGCGTGAGACTAGCGGTTATCTTCTGCGATATTGATAATTTCAAGAAGCTCAATGATACGGAAGGCCATGCCCGTGCTGACGAGGTGCTGAAGCAAGTCGCTGAGATTATTACTGAGGAGACCGAGGATATCGGTATTCCTGGCCGCTACGGCGGAGAAGAGCTTCTTGCCATGATTGTTGATAAGAAGGCGAAGCCCGGGGCTGTCGCTGAGCGTATTCGTGCCCGGGTAGAAGCAGAGAGCATCGTCACCATCAGTGTTGGTTATAGTGTTATCAAGAGTGGGGTGACGCCAGATGAACTGGTGCATCAGGCCGATACGGCCATGTATCACTCCAAGACGACAGGCAAAAATAAAGTAACAGACTATAAGACGATTCGATAGCTGATCGAACTACAGATGCATGAATTCGTATAGAATTGTATGGGTTGTATGAAATTGCATGGGTTGTATGGGATTAAATGTAGATCATAAAGGAGTAAATGGAAATGAATATAGACAAGCCGCCGCTTCCTGGCGCTTATATACAGCAAATCACAGAGCTGCTAGGTAGTGAGGCTCCTGCTTTTCTCGATAGCTACCATCAGCCAAGGGCACAGGGAATACGCCTGAACCCTGCAAAAATAACGCCCGAACTGCGTGAACAGCTCATTCAGGAATGGCAGTTAGTTCCGGTGTCTTGGTGCTCTGAAGGCTATTACTATCAGGAGCCTGTTCGTCCAGGCAAGCATCCGTATCATACAGGAGGACTTTACTATATTCAGGAGCCGTCCGCCATGTCTGCCGTAGAGCTGCTTGACCCTCAGCCCGGCGAGACTGTGCTCGATATGGCTGCTGCTCCTGGAGGAAAGACGACACATATTGCTGCCAAGCTTGGTGGTCATGGTCTGCTCGTCTCCAACGAGATCCACCCGGCGCGAGCCAAAGTATTGGCAGAGAACGTAGAGCGAATGGGACTGGCGAATGTCATCGTCACCAGCAGCACGCCTGAAGGCTTGTCAGCTCGCTTTGCCGGCAGCTTTGATCGGATTATGCTAGACGCCCCCTGCTCTGGAGAAGGGATGTTCCGTAAGGACCCTGATGCCGTTAGAGATTGGAATCCGGGGCTAGTAGAGATGTGCGCATCTCGCCAGCAGGATATTTTACACGAGGTACACCGACTGCTTAAGCCCGGGGGCACGCTTGCCTATTCTACCTGTACCTTTAACCGGACTGAAAATGAGGGAATGATGGATTGGCTCGTATCGGAATATCCAGATATGGAGCTGCTCCGTACAGAAAGAGTCTGGCCGCATCTGGAACGCGGGGAGGGTCACTTCGTTGCTGTACTCCACAAACGGTCTGACGAGCCCTCCCAGTCAGGAGAGGATCGTGAGCGGCATAGCCGTCCGACAAAGGCGAAAAAGCATGACAGCCGCATGGGGAGCCGGGAGCTTGAGCATGCATGGCGGGCTTACCAGGACTGGGCAGCTGAAGCATTGAAGGATTTCACCTTGGGTCCTGGTCGTCCGCTACTGTTCGGTGAATCGCTCTACTACCTTCCCGACGGAGCTGGAATCCGATTGCACGACGCGGAGATGAAGGGGCTCAAGCTTCCACGACCTGGCTTACATCTCGGTGAGGCTAAGAAAGGGCGCTTCGAGCCTGCACACGCTTTGGCTCTGGCACTTCTTCCAGAGCAAGCTGCTCAGCATTGCATGCTATCTGCTTCATCTGAGCAGGTCCAAGCCTATCTGAAGGGCGAGACGCTGAATACAGACCTGCCGCTTCAAGGCTGGGTACTCGTCAGCGCTGACGGTATCCCTTTGGGCTGGGCCAAAGCAAGCGGAGGACAGCTCAAGAACCGTCTGCCGAAAGGACTACGACACATGACAGGGCTATAACCCTGTTATGTGTTTTTTTCGATCGCATAGATAGTTCATCCATCTTGGAAGCTCTCTCTCTGGCCCATCCACCTAATCTGCCGTAGCTTCTTCTCGCTGCAGTAGACTTAATTCAGCATCCGTCAGCTCCCGATAAGAGCCGATAGGCAAAGTGGGGTCAAGGTGAAGCGAGCCCATATCTGTCCTTTTCAGATAGATTACCTTCTTGCCTACAGCCTCGAACATTCGCTTCACCTGATGGAATTTCCCTTCATGAATGATGAGCCCTATATATGATATGACAGAGTCAGAATCTTCACCCTGCTCTTGTCTAAGAATGGTCAATTCGGCAGGCATCGTTACATAGCCGTCGTCAAGAGTCACCCCTTCGCTGAATCGAGTAATGTCCTCTGCATTTACATCCCCTCGTACAGTGGCTTCATATCTCTTCGGGACATGACGCTTGGGTGATAGCAGCTCATGAGCAAGCTTGCCATCATTAGTGAGCAGAAGCAGACCCTCTGTATCCTTGTCGAGTCTCCCTACAGGAAAAGGTGAAAACTGTCGGTCCTCCTCCGCCAGCAGATCCACTACTGTCTGCTCCCGCAAGTCCTCTGTAGCCGAGACTACGCCTGGCGGCTTGTGCAGCATCAGATAGATGAATTCTTTGAATCGGACGATCTGCCCGGCAGCCTCGATCTGATCGTTCACAGGATGCACCTGCATCCCACTATCCTTGACCACTGCCCCATTCACAGTCACGGCACCCTGCTTAACCATTCTTTTGATCTCTGTGCGAGTACCGATCCCCATATGGCTCAATATTTTATCCAGACGTTGGGTCTGCTTGCCCTTCGGGTCCCGCGAGGTACTTCCTTGTATATCTCCCTTGTTATTGTCTAACCCACTCATACTGAGGTCCACCTCCAGCCGGAAGGATATTCATTCTTTAACATGCCGTTCTGCCATTTACCCCAGCCTACTGAATAGCCATCTATGCAGATCAGCGTATAGCCCTTGCTACCTCGCTCATTCCCGTGAGGATAGGTTATCCGGTCAGCTGGTATCTCCAGTGTCTCTCCCTTAAGGTAGCGTACAGCCTCCGGCTGACGGGAATCCAGTGTAATAACCCGAATCGCCTCCTGCGAATGAAGAGCCGCTGCTAGCGGCTGTGAGGGCACGAAGCGACCATTCTTCAGCTTACCCATGTACCAGCCTGGTCGGACTACCTTGAGGCCCTCCAGTCGGGCAGAAGACAAGGGAGACTGATAGATGCGGTCACCATACATAATCGTCTCGCCTTGAAGGGTCACATGTAGCTGCTCTTGTACGAACTCATCATAGGAAGTGAGTGATGCCTGTTCCCTTTCTCGACCCGATCGTTGGCCCGATCGTTGGCCCGTTCCTGAGCTACTACGCTGCTTGGAACTTGCCGTGCCTCGGCTTCGCCCATGCCTGCTCTGCCCTCGCTCCAGCTCTGCTCGTGTTCCATGACGGGCAGGTCCACCTTTACCCTTGCGGACCGGCATAGAATCCTCGGAGCCCCGTGCAGACTGTGCAGCAATGGACAGATGCCCTGTTGACCTTGATTTTGAGTCTATAGCTGAGCCTGGCATACCGGATATGTCAGACTCAGCTTCCAATCCAGCATGATCTGACAAATCGAGTATCGAGGATGCTTCCATCGTCCCTGGAGTCTCAGGTGAAGCTTCTGCATCTCCATTACGGCGCAACACAGCAGCATAGTGTCCTTCACCCTCCAGCCGATGCGGCCATAATCTGACCGTGCCAGCCAATGCACCTCCAGCACTCTGATCGCTTCCTGGTATCCAATCGGGTCTGCCTGGAGCAAATCCGTGCCGCAGCGGTACCGCAACGATGCTGTAGTCTGGATGCGTATTTAAAAACTCCGCAATCATCATTTCGTTCTCTTCAGGCGCAAAGGTGCAAGTCGAATAGACCATCGTCCCTCCAGGCGCCAGCATGTTCGCTGCCCAATGGAGAATATCACGCTGCATGATGACACAATCCGCAATTGTGACAGTGCTTTTCACCATATCCTCATCCTTACGATACATTCCTTCACCCGAGCAAGGAGCATCGATCAGGATTTTATCAAAAAAAGCCGGAAATGCCGCAGCGATCCGCTCTGGCTGTTCGTTCAGAACAACCGCATTGCGCACGCCGTATAGCTCAATATTTTTGGCAAGCGCCTTGGTGCGATCCGCATGGATGTCATTCGTCACCAGCACACCTGTCCCTCGAAGCTTCGCTGCAATCTGGGTAGATTTACCTCCAGGAGCAGCACATAGATCCAGCACCCGATCATGCTCCTTAACACCCAACAGTTCAACCGGGGCCATGGCGCTTGGCTCCTGAATGTAATACAGTCCTGTATGATAATAAGGGTGTAGCCCCGGCTTAATCCCATAAGGCACATAGAACCCCGTCTCACACCACGGGATGGGTCTAAGCTCGAACGGAGCCAGCTTCGCGAATTCATCCAGGGAAATTTTAAGTTCATTGACCCGCAGGCCTGCATGAGGGGTATGGTCATAGGTGGACATAAAGTCATCGAATTCCTTGCCCAGTAGCCGATGCATTCTCTCTATAAATGTTGATGGGAGCTGTACGCCCATAATGTAATCATCCTGTTCTTGGTGATATGAATATTGGTTGTTAGCAAAAGTTACACATGCTCTAATATATCATTCGGAATCTCAAATCTCCATCATGCACTGTTCATTTGTCTAGTTCCATCTATAATTTCGGATGCTTGTTTCACTACAGCCTGTAATGTTGTATAATGAGATCGTCATTGTTGACATATACAATATACAAGCCAGATAGGAGAGATTGTATTGAAATCTAAGAATAAGAAGCTTGTGCCTGTTATCAGCTTTTTTGCGGTACTAGCGATACTGATCGGCTTACTGATCGGGCTGAACTCCGGAACCAAGAATGAACTATACGGCAAGTCCGTATCTTCCATGAACCCAGCTACCCGCGAGATTTTGAACGATCCGAATTACCAGAATATTATCCTCCCTGCAGCAATGAAGAGCAAAATTGATAACAAAGAGAGCTTCTTTGTGTACTTCTTTGCCTCAGATTGCCCGCATTGTCGTGTGACCACTCCTGAGCTCATGCCATTGGCCAAGGATGCTGGCATAGATCTGCCCCAGTATAATCTTCGGGAATTCGAAGAAGGCTGGAATCAATACAAGATCGAGTACACCCCTACGCTTGTCTATTATGAAAATGGCGTTGAAAAAGAACGCATGGTAGGTGGTCTGCAAGAGACAGCCGGCGATAACGGCTACCAGCTAGAGGACTTCAAGGAATTCTTTGCGAAGCATAAGCCCGCAGGGTCCTGATTCATTCATCCAAGCATCCGTTAACCTTAAGGCATAATTCCAAGATGGTATCCTCTCAAGCAAGACTCGTTAAAGACTTCAAAAAGACCGACAAGGCTCACAAGGACAGCCCCGTAATGGGCTACCCAGCCTTGAATCGGTCTTTTTTTGTACTGAATGCCTGACTAGGCTCGATCTGCGTAGCCCTATGACTGACTCTTTCTGTTCGCCTCAGCGCTCTTGGACTCCCTGCTAGCGAGTACCTGCAGACGCTCCTCATGCTTGGGCCCACGCTGTCGAACACGCTGCTGCGGGATGTTGACTTGAATCGAGGAGGCTAAAGAATCAAGCTGGTGCTGTAGGTGCTCATCGGTAATATGAATCTCCATATCCTCATAGGCAGCCTGTGCCTCCAGTCGTGAGCCAAGAAGTTCCAGCTGTGCTATATAGCGCTGAACATCAGATAAGAGCCGAATCAGATCAATGCCCAAGCCAGCTGATATCTCTGGGGACGCCTTGCGAAGCTTCTCACATGCGCTCTGCAGCATCATGAGACCACCGCGGATGTTCCCATTCCGATAATGAAACAAACCGACAGCGACTTGAAGCAGGCCCTTAAGGACGGGGTCACGATCTTGCTTTAGCCACAGCTCCTCCATCACTTCATGGCATTCGAAATAATCATGATCACGATTGAAGTAGGTCAGATAAGCAAGATACAGTCGATCATATGTAGCAGGCATGGCTATACCTCGTCCCGTTCCTCTTCATTTTTCCCCTGATCCAGCATCTCCCGAATGTCATCGAACAGCTTCTTCATTCCGTCCATATCACGCTGCACCCACAGCTCATTGAAGCGTTGCTGTGCTTCGATCGCTTCACTCACCTTGTGATGGAAATACAGCCTGTGCATGACGGCAAGCACTTTGGAGACGATATTCGCATCATCCTCGAACGCCTTCTGTGCATCTAGAATCTCCAGTCGAATAGCTGACATTTCATTATCGAGTATAAAGGCTGCCTCAGCCGCCTTCTTCAGACGCTGTCTCATCTCTTCAGGCAAGCTCTCTCTATATTTGTAGCTAAGTGAATGCTCGATGGTAGCCCAGAAGTTCATAGCGAGGGTGCGGATCTGAATTTCAGCCAGCACAATCTTCTGCCCTAGCGCAGTCTGTACCGGG
Organism: Paenibacillus massiliensis 2301065 = DSM 16942; assembly: GCF_000377505.1. GTDB lineage: Bacteria > Bacillota > Bacilli > Paenibacillales > Paenibacillaceae > Paenibacillus > Paenibacillus massiliensis. The sequence continues at coordinate 149,839 of NZ_KB898191.1, forward strand.
TACTTGATAATCATATGGAAGCTGCGGTAGCCACTCTCTTTATAATTGGTGATGTAATCCTTCTCGTAGAGGACAGTAAGGTCCTTACGCCGCCGGATATATTCAGCTACTCTGCGAATATCCTCCGCGAATTGGCACATAATCCGGATCCCCGCTATATCCTCAATGCCCTGCTCAATCTGATCAAGCGGCACCTGCAATCGTTCGGCCTTGTCCAGAATACTGGAGATTTTCTTCACGCGACCGGTTACAAATTCAATCGGTGCATACTCCTCACGCTTTTTCAATTCCGCACGCATCGTCTTGAACTTCACCTTCAGCTCTTCGACGGTCTGCTCGTACGGGAGCAAAAATGTTCCCCAATCTCTTCCGTCCATAAATCTCCTTGCCTCCTGTCTATCCTTCCAGCCTAGCTGTGATCAGCTCCCACCGCCTCGCGGATATGAGAATAACCGTCACGTCGCAGCAGCTCACGTAGCCCGCTGATGATTGCAGCGTTCACTCCCGGACCCTCATAGATCAGAGCTGTGTAGATCTCGACTAGGCTTGCCCCTGCTCTTATTTTATCGTATGCATCCTGACTATCGAATACACCACCGACGCCAATAATGGGCATCTTGCCCCCCGTCTGGCGATACACCTTGCGAATGACCTCTGTTGAGCGCTCTTTCACTGGAATGCCACTCAGACCGCCAGTCTCCTTGGCATTGGGATGCGTGAGTCCATCTCTGGAGATCGTCGTATTCGTAGCGATGATTCCGTCTACACCACTGTCCATGATCGCCGCAGTCATATACTCAAGCTCCTCGTCAGTGACATCCGGCGCGATCTTGACCAATACCGCCTTCGACTTGCCGTGGCGCTCAGCTTCGACATTCATCTGCTTCTTCACGGCTTGCAGCAAAATGCTCAAATCATCACCATGCTGCAGCTTGCGCAGATCCGGTGTATTCGGAGAACTGATATTGACCACAAAAAAATCAGCATACGGGTATAATGAGGAAATACATTTCTCATAATCCTTATATGCCTCATCGTTGGGGGTCATCTTATTTTTGCCGATATTCGCGGCTACGGGGATTCTATGTTCGTGCAACGCCGACAGTCTGCTGGCCATCTGCTGGGTCCCTTCGTTATTGAAGCCCATACGGTTAATCAGTGCACGATCCGGTGGCAAACGGAACAGGCGAGGTAGCTCATTGCCAGGCTGTGCAAGCGGAGTTACTGTACCTACCTCCATAAATCCGAAGCCAATCGAGGAGAAGCCCTCCACCGCCTCGGCATTCTTGTCCAAACCTGCCGCAAGGCCGATGGGATTGGGGAAATGCAGTCCCCACAGCTCCTGAGCCATATCGTTTGTTTCTTTGACACCGTACATCGCTCGCAGCAAAGATGTTCCGCCAGGCAGCCGTGCAGCTTGCCTCATGCCATCCATCACTACATGATGGGCCCGTTCGGGGTCCATTTTAAAAAAGAAGGGTTTCGCAAAATTTTGATACAGCAACTCATCCACTCCGTTCTAATCCGTCTTACTCCCCACGGGAACAAGACTTCTAAGAAACAGTTTAGCTTTTTCTAATGGAAAAAGAAAGTCATTTCAATCACTGTAATTCACAGGTTCGTTGTTGAAAGCCTGTCTGCAAAGCGTTTACAATGATGTTATATTGACCTATCACAAGAAAGAAGGGTATCCGATGTCTGTGAAACGCAAGCCACCTACCATGCAGAAGAAAAAGGAGGAAGTGAACCGCAAGGCCATCATGTGGACTGCGGCCAGCTTCGTCGGGCTCGTGTTGTTAATCGTTATCGTTATACTGTTGGCTAATCGCGCTGTTCAGTGAAGCCAGTGATAGACCTTGCGGGGGTTAGTCTGGTCACCCATCGGTTTGCTGGTGTACCGGATTTCGGGGGCACGCACCTCATCGGGCAGCCCCGCCCCTTGCAAAATCTCAACTGACGTACCGGCTGGTACAAGTGCAAATAGCTCCTCTACATCCGCCTTGGTCATGCGGATACATCCGAGTGATTCATCCTTCCCGATGCTATCCGGCTCATTCGTACCATGGATGGCATAATTCGTATCCGAGAGCTGCATGCCTCTGCTTCCGAACTCCCCGTTCGATTTTCCGTTTGGGTTGACAACCTTATCGGAGATGACGAATGTTCCCTCTGGTGTCTTGTCTCCTCCCAGACCAACCCTGTAATTCCTGATCAGTACGTCCCCGCTAACGACAGCTAACCGATGCTTGGACTTATCCACGACGATACGTAGCGGTTCATCAAAGAAAGGTTGTGCGTCAAGCGTCGCAGCGAGCGTGGGATGCTTGAGCGCATCTCCATCAGGCTGGACTGCTCCCCCCGGCTTCTGCTCCCGTGCAGCCAACTGCTGATAGATCGGCTTGAAAGCCTTCTCCATTGCAGGTGTAGTTCCGTATAACAGGTTATTTGGAAAATCACCCATCATCTCACCAACACTTTCGGGCAACTTACCGTGCTTTGTTCGATATGCCATCATCGCACTGCTTAGCACCGCAAGCTCCTCCTGTCCAACTGACCAGGCAGCTACCTTCGCAGTAGATATGGAAGGGGAGGGTGGCTCACAGCTGCATTGCTCCGGGTCATAGGACTGAACCTCAGTCCGTCCCTCACCCGCCTTGGTTAATGTGACAGCAGGCTTCAGCTGTCGATCCCAGAGGAGCCAGCCACTGTCTTCTCTCATACCAAGGACAATGGTCTGCTCCGGCAGCGAGCCTTGCCTCTTCAGCAGACTGATGATGCGAGCGCCATCCTTTCCTTTGGCCGAATTGATAGCTGTGAACGCCTCAGCAGGCATATCCAATCCAGCGCCGGCTCCTCCCTTCCCCCCTGATGTTGCTCCCGCAGGCACTGCTTCTTCCGTATCATTCGGACGGGTTGATCCGCTCTCCGCCGTTAAGGCTGTCTCGCTCAGGAATCGAGCAAGACCAGGCGCATAAGATGACGGAATGAGCATGAGCAGCAGCAGGATACACGCCACCAGCATTTTACGATAACGGGTATGCTTTCGAGCCTTATCCTTGGCCATCTCTTCCAGCTTGGTCTGATAATCCAGCAGGACGTCAGCCGGAACCTGCTTACGCTCGAAGGCCTCGAATACTTCTCCCGACCGATTGAAGCAATAATTGGCCTTCCCGGTCTGCCCACTGCGCTCATATTCCTTCCCCAGCAGATACCATCCCATTTTATTGTCAGGATGCTTTTTTACATACGCTTTCAACTCAGACGGATTGTTCATAATCGACCTCCACGACCACTTCAGGCTTAGATATGCTATGTATGCAGATAACTTTCCTATTCGTATTGATATCCTGTATATCAGTATATCGGTCACAAGCGTCTGAATTTCCATAAGCAAAAAGACACCCCTCGCCGCCCGGCAAAAGATGTCTTTATCCTTACACACTGATCATAATGAGCAGTTAAGCTCTTATTTGTTGAAAGGCTCGTCAGCAATCTTGATGGAATCTGTAGGGCAGCCATCGCATGCATCCTGCATATCATCATACATGTCTTCATCAATAGCGATTACGCCTCTATTCTCATCGCCATTGAAAATTACCTCTGCCAGACCTTCATCATCATAGTCATAAATGTCTGGTGCAGTAGCGCCACAAGCGCCGCAAGCAATACAGGTATCCTTCTCTACCCAAGTGTACTTAGCCATAGCTCTCTTCCTCCTATAAATAAAGCCAGATCCACATTGCTCCGTGCGATGCCGGTCCGGCAATCTAACTATTTTTGAACACTCTATCTACAACATTCTAATACAATAGACTTATAAATTCAATTGATTTCTGTACAAACCTTATCCTGGTGTCTCCAGATTGTCCTTCTGCAGCGAGGTTCCTCGCAGCTTCGGATTACGCAGCAGCACGGATGGATCATCTCCCAGCATACCAGCGGTAAGCACGGCGCTCTCTCCGAATTTGTCCCTTAACGTATCCATCACCTTGATGAGACTCTCTTTCTTAGGGGCCTTATCATAGCTAAATAGGTCAAGCTGTACGGCTGCCTCCTCCTTGGGAATCAGCTGCTGGAGAGTAATTCCGAGAAGACGAACGGGCTTGTCGCTATTCCAATGCTGCTGGTACAGCCTGCAGGCCTCCTTATAGATCTGCTCCGCATCCTCGGTGTGGGTCTCCAGCATATGCGATCGCGTATAGGTCTTCATCTCAGGTGTACGCATCGTGAGTTGGACTCCGCCTGCAAGCAGTCCCTGTCTTCGCAAGCGGCGAGCTACCTGATCACTAATGTTCAGCAGTATTCTCCGAATATCCTCAGGTTTGTTGACATCCTGCGGAAGTGTCGTCGCATGCCCAATGGATTTATTCGGCTCGCGAACCGGGTTCACGGGAGAATGGCTTATTCCATTAGACGCAAGCTTCATCCACGATCCATTCACCCCGAACTGCTCGATGAGCAGCTTCTCCTCGGCTGCCGCCAGCTCTCCGATCGTACGGATATTCATGCGCAGTAGCTTGTCAGCCGTCTTGCGTCCAATCCCGAACAGCTGTGAGCATGGTAATGGCCACAGAACATGAGGCACATCCCGCAGCCTAAGAATGGTAATCCCATTAGGCTTCTTCATATCTGAGCCCATCTTGGCCAGCAGCTTGTTAGGTGCAATACCTATAGAGCAAGGAAGGCCCAGCTCATCCTGGATTCGCTGCTGCATCGCCTCAGCAATCTGAACTGGCGTGCCGAACTGGCTTGAGCCGCTGATATCCAGATAGCATTCATCAATAGACGTAGCCTCCAGCAGCGGGGTGTAGGCGTAGGCTATATTCATAAATGCCTTGGAATACTGGCGGTAGAGCTGGAAGTTCGGCCTGATCAGCGTGAGCTGAGGACAGAGTCGCAGCGCCTCTCGCACGACCATACCTGTAGTAACGCCGTATTTGCGGGCCTCATATGAGCAGGTAACGATAATCCCCCTGCGCAGCTCGCTGCTGCCAGCAACCGCCGTAGGCCGTCCTTTATAGACCTCAGGCTCCTCTGCGGCGTGCACAGAGCAATAAAAAGCGTTCATATCAACATGCAGGATGACCCGTCCGTCCTTGGGATAATAATCGCTGACGTTCCTCACATGCATCCCTTCTTTATTGTCAGTTTCTGAACTTGCACCTGTTCGCACTTTGTTCCCATAAGCACTATTGTACACAATCTTCTGAGCATTGTCCCCCTAAATTACTGAATTTATGTTACACTTTCCGTAATTACTTGGTATAATCGAAAATTATAAAATTCTTTAACACACAAACGCTGTACAGCAGAATTTTCCACGCGATCTGCTGCATGCCAATCTCCAAGGAGGAACATGATGTCAAGGGTTATTTCTATTTTTGACACCACCCTACGTGACGGAACACAAGGGGAGGGCATCAGCCTCTCGGCTGACGACAAACTGAAGATTGCCAAGAAGCTCAACGAACTCGGTGTTCATTATATTGAGGGCGGAATTCCGGGAAGCAACAGTAAAGACATTGAATTTTTCAAACGAGTTCAGGAACTCCGACTGGATGCCAAAATTGTCGCCTTTGGAAGCACACGTCGCAAGGACAGCATAGCAGCACAGGATGCCAATCTTCAACGGATTCTGGAGTCGGGGGCACAAGTCGCCACCTTGGTCGGCAAATCCTGGGATTTCCACGTGCACACCGCCCTTCAGACCACCCTGGAGGAGAATTTGGCCATGATTTATGATTCTATCGCCTTTCTGAAGCAAGGAGGCATGGAGGTCATTTTCGATGCGGAGCATTTTTTTGATGGCTTCAAGCACAATCCAGAATATGCAGCAGCAGTTATGAAGAAGGCTGAGGAAGCTGGAGCTGACTGGGTCGTTATGTGTGATACCAACGGAGGCACCATGCCTCATGAGGTACATGACATCGTAACCAAGCTGACTGGACAGCTCACGACTGCTCATCTGGGCGTGCATACTCACAATGACTGTGAGCTTGCTGTAGCCAACACGCTAAGTGCCGTGCAAGCAGGGGCCAGACAGGTACAGGGAACCATCAATGGTCTGGGTGAACGTTGTGGAAATGCAAATCTGTGCTCTGTCATTCCGAATCTGCAGCTCAAGCTTGGCTATGACTGTATCCCGGAGGAGCGTTTGAAGCAGCTCACCAACACGGCTCGTTACATCAGCGAAGTCGCAAATGTGAACATGCCTGTGAACCAGCCTTACGTCGGTAATGCCTCTTTTGCTCACAAGGGAGGTATTCATGTATCCGCCATTATGCGCGACTCCCGTACCTATGAGCACATTGCACCTGAATTAGTCGGGAATAAGCAGCGAATCCTCGTATCCGAGCTGGCTGGTCAGAGCAATATTCTGTCCAAAGCGAAGGACATGGGCATTGAACTGGACCCGACCAGTCCGGATACTCGGGGCGTCATTGACCGGATCAAGGACCTGGAGCATCAGGGCTACCAGTTCGAAGGGGCAGATGCATCATTGGAGCTGCTAATTCGTGAAGCTAATGGAGAGGTCAAGGAGCTGTTCGCCTTCGAATCCTTCAAGATGCTGGTGGAAAAGTCTGCTGGCCGGCCAACAGTCTCTGAAGCGTTCGTCAAGCTGAATGTTGGAGGAACCAGCGTTTACACTGCCGCAGAAGGTAACGGACCCGTAAATGCACTGGATAACGCACTGCGTAAAGCATTGGTTCAATATTTCCCTTCTCTTCGCGAGATGCACCTGTCTGACTATAAGGTGCGTGTTCTGGATGAGAATGATGCCACAGCAGCCAAGGTACGCGTATTAATTGAATCCAAAAATTATGAGCACGCCTGGAGTACAGTCGGCGTATCAGGGAATGTCATCGAAGCGAGCTGGGAGGCGCTGGTGGACAGCTTCCGTCATGCGTTGCTGGCTGAAGAGCTTACTGAAGTCGAAGATGGGAACCTGTCCGTCCACAAGCGCGGTATAGTTAATCACTAATAGCCTATCTCTACATTAGGTCAATGTCAGCGTTGTAATTATGGACTGTCCGTGTAATTGTGACCGTAGCAGTTGTGTGACATACAATCAACAAGCCGAGAGGCAAGGAACGTACCTTGCTTTCTCGGCTTGTTTTTTCTCCATCCCATTTGATCACGGTCAAGGTACTAGCTGTTTCTCAGCATCTAACACCTTTAGAATTCTAGCCTCCAGCTCCTCCTCATGGAACATACCCAGCATGACCTCTTTAACCCGGCCATCCGTACCGACAAGAATACTCATCGGGAAGGCCATCCCCTTGTACACGCTGAAAACATCACCCTTTTGATCCATTAATATCGGATATTTTAGGCCCAGAGACGCGACAAATTGCTTTGCATCCTTTTGGCGGTCATACTTTGTGGCATTCACCCCAAAGATCTCCAGCCTGGAATGATATTGATCGTACAGGCGATTCAGAATCGGAGCCTCAAGTCGACAAGGATCACACCAAGAAGCCCAGAAATTAATCAGCACAGGCTTAACAGGTTTATTTGTGAGAGAGTAGCTGTCCCCATTAATTCCTTCTAACTGAAAGGACGGAGCCTGTTGCCCAGGCTGCAGCATAAAGCCTTCCTTCCCTTGAGCCGCAAAAGCAGGAACATGTTGGCCTGCCCACACAAAAGCTGCAGCTGGTTCAGCACTCCCCAAAGCTTGGTGCAACTCACCCTTTAGGTCTGGGCGTCCCTCTTCTTTTGCACTAGCATGTCGTCTCTTACCGAGCTCAGTAGCTGGGATGGCATCCTCTGGATCACTTCGACCAAGCGAATGCTCATCACTAATTACTTCGCCGAATGACTGCCCAGCTATTGAGGCTATCGGGGCTAGATGAGCATCTGCAGGTCTACTGAATACTAGAGCACTTATACCCATGAGTAACACACAGACGGACCATTTAGTAACTGGAACCTTATTGTGTATCGACAGACACATTGTTAGCATGACAATTCTCCTCTATACTTTCGATCGCCAGCTAGTATGCCCAGCCTCTCCCGTTCCTATGAGCATACAAGAATATACGCGACATGCTATTATAGAAAGAATGCTCGCATCATTTTGCCTATTCCTTGAATAAAAAAATGACTCCATACTATGAAAGTATGGAGCCTTCAAGAAAAAAAGAGAGGGGTACAACATGGCAAATCACTTACGGCGCCTAGCGCATGTGCAGATGAATCATGCTATGCTCACACAGCTGAAGCACCTGGCACAGCAGCACCAACCGACAGAAATTTGCGGTGTGTTGCTTGGAAAATATGCAGCGGGCGGCATGCAAATCGAGGAGGTCCTCCCCATTCGCAACGTAGCGCCTGACCCGCTGCACACCTTTGAGCTAGAGCCACACACCTGGGTTAGACTTGCTATGCAGCATCAGAACCGAATGCTGGGTATATTTCATTCTCACCCTTCATCCGCACCTATACCATCTCCTCGTGATCTGAGGGATCTGCAGCTCTTCGGTCAGCTGATACACGCCTATCTCATTATTGGCCCCTCTGATGAAGCTGATACCAACTTACATATCAATTGCTACAGTGTGATCCCCAAGTCCGATCTGCAGCTTGGCCTCGAACCAATCACACTTAAGCATGACTAAGCTGATTATAAAGATCTGCCAAATTCATAACATCACGCTCCATGAGCTCCTGCATGTAGAGCACCCACAGCTGTGCCGTCATAAGTGCATCCTCTAGTGCGTGATGTCTTCCTTGAATTGGAATGCCATTCGATAATAGCAGGTCGTCCAAATTATAATTGCCAGGCTGGGGCTCCAGCCAACGCGCCAGCATCATCGTATCAATAACTCTATGTGTCAGCTGTACCTTGGAGGTCTTCCATAACGCCGCATTTAGAAAAGCCTTATCATGTGAGCTGGCATGCGCAACCAGTACACTGCCTCCTACAAAGGACATAAAATCATGTAAGGCATCAATCAACGCTGGAGCATCTGTCGTCATTTCCTGGGTTATGCCTGTAAGCTCTGAGATATGGGGAGGAATGTCCGTATTCGGATTAACAAGACTATAGAATTGCTCTTTCTCAACAATGGTATCCCCAACGACTCGCACTGCACCAAAGGATAGAATCTCATCCCCATGCTGTGCGGAGAACCCTGTTGTCTCCAGATCAAATACTACGGTCTCCAATTCCTTCAGAGGAACCCTGAGCGATTCTGAACGGCGCTGCTCTCTCGTCAGTTGACGAATGAACGCCATTTGCTGAGCAGTAGGGGCTCCAAGAACCGAAGCAATTGCAGAGGGCATCCCACCGCGTCTAAAAGCACTCCAAAAACCTCCGTTGCCCCTTACCTGCTCTTTCATGTGGCTCTCCTTTCCATAAATCGAAGCTGGCGTTGCAGCACTCTGTGCAGACGCTTGACGATGCCCAGACTTTCTCGAAGCTCATACCACAGCGTGCGCTGCTTTAGCTGTTTGACTGGAATATATCCACTGCTGAACAATAGCCCCTCTCTATTCTCGTAAGGTGTGCTTACCCTGAGCTGAAGAGCTATGACAAAGGCGCGTTCACAGGAATCCAGTAGCGGATTGGCTGGGTCCAGCAGGCGAAGCTTCTGCAATCGTCCCAATGTGGATGTCTCCTCCACACCATCCTGCAAGGCCATGTACCTGACTGCATTAACCAGAGGAATGTAACAACCATATTTAATATCGAAGTCTCCTGCATGCTCCCCGAATCGCTCCGTCACGATCTGGCCAAGGACGTTAAGTGTAGCCTTATGCTTGACAGTGTTGCGTAGAATAGCCTCTGGCAGTCGTGGCTGCTGCTTGAACAGTTCGCTGAACTGCTGCTTCCACTCCTGAGACAGACTTCCATCGCCAGATATGTGCCTCATATCCGAGGCAATAATGAGATAACGGATCGGTTCCCAGCTGAAATCACCCGCCCACTCAGACAACTGCCCTTTCCACTCCGTTATCGTCCTGCGCCACAGAGGCTCAGAGCACATGACCTTTCCCTCACATTTGGCATACCCCAGTCCCTCCAGCAGATTGGAGATTTTGCTACCAAAGAGCGCGAAATATTCTTCTTTATTCGGATTAGGCTCATCACTAATAATCATCCCGTTATCCTGATCGCTCCATAAAGTGGATTCACACCGTCCGGCACTTCCAAAGGCTATAAAGGCATAAGGGACGGGAGGAAGGCCTAGACCTTCCTCTACCATCCCTTGTTCACATAGTTCTACAGCTCTTATGGCTATCTTGTCATGCAAGGTGTTCACGATATGCATCCAATCTTTCATGGAGAACGACGGACGGATGTCATTCAGTCGGTTCTGCTCCGTAATTCGGACCTGCCTAAGTTCCGCAGCAGAACTCGCCTCAAGCACAGCTTGAAAAGTGATGTCGTAAGGTACCTGTGAATTCATCTGTCCGCCTCCTTCCCACTAACTACAGATTACATGCGTTTTTCCGAATCGTTAATCATTTTCATGTGCTCAGGATATCCATAAGTCCCATGCTCACTCAGATCCAGACCCATCGTCTCTTCTTCCTCAGTTACGCGGATTCCTACAGCTGCCTTGATGGCACCCAGGATAATTGCAGTGACAACCACTACGAAGATGAAGGTCCCAACGACACCAAGCACTTGTACGCCGAGTTGAGTGAAGCCACCGCCATAGAACAGACCAGGTCTGCCTACACCTGTAATGTCAACCAGAGCCGGAGTTGCGAACAATCCAGTGGACACTGCTCCCCACATCCCCGCAACACCGTGCACAGAGAACGCATAGATCGGATCATCAATACGCTTTTTCTCAACCCATTGTGCTGTGAAGAAAGTAATAATACCTGCCACAGCACCAATTACAACCGCCGCCCATGGAGCTACGAAAGCACAGGAGCCAGTAATGGCTACGAGAGCAGCCAGCACACCATTCAGCATGCTAGGAATATCAGCCTTGCCAAATACAGCCCAGGAAGTTAGTAGTGCCGCAATTGCACCGGAAGCCGCAGCCAAGGTCGTTGTCAATGCTACATACCCGAAGAATCCGTCACCCATAGCAGATACTGCAGATCCTGGGTTGAAGCCATACCAGCCGAACCAGAGAATAATTACACCAAGAATAGAGTAGACCTGATTGTGACCAGGGATAATGTTAGGTTTTCCATCTTTATTGTACTTGCCCAAGCGAGGCTTCAGCATAATGGTAGCTACCAGTGCTGCTGTAGCACCTGTCAAGTGAACTACCGTGGAGCCAGCATAGTCCTGCATTTCCATTTGTGTCAGCCAGCCGCCGCCCCATACCCAGTGCGCTACGATTGGATAAATAATGATGGAGAACAGTACGCCGAAGATAATGTATACGCTGAGTTTGGCTCTTTCAGCCATACCACCACATGCGATTGCCAGTGAGATTGCTGCAAAGGCAAAGTGGAACAAGAACATAATTGTAATCGGAATATCAAGTCCAGATAGGGAGTCGAAGGATGGCGCTGCATCCGTACCGCTCAGGAAGAAGCCCGTCAGTCCCATGAACCCATTGCCGTTGTCATTTCCGAAGCCCAGCCCGAAGCCCAGTGCCCAGAATGAGATAGCCGATACTCCCAGTGTCAATACCGTACGACCAGCGACATGCCCTGCATTCTTCATTCGAGTCGAACCAGCTTCCAATAGAGCAAAGCCCGCTTGCATGAAGAATACAAGCATGAAGGCTATGAATACGAAAGTAGAGTTCAAGCCAGCTTGCAGTTCTGCAGTTGAAGGACCCTCTTCAGCTGCGAATGCAGCGACAGGAAATGCCATAACCATCAGTGCTGCGAGTAAAGTGATGAACCAATTTTTCTTCATCCAAAACACTCCCCTAAATGTTATCTTTCTTTACATCTCGTGAAACTCTTATTGTCATTATAAGCAGAAGATAAGAAAGTTGACAAGAGAATTTTTCAAAAGTTTTAAAATAACTTCAGGACCTTGGTCCCAAGCACTTGGAATCATCTATATCTGACATGAGCAAATACCATGACGTTTGACTGTACGGTTGTGGATCATGTATCATTAATAGCAGCAGAAGGCCAGCTATTCGGCCTTTAGATTCATCAGAACCGCGAGGTGAGACACATGGGGATAAGAAGCTATACCGAATTGGCGAACTAGCCAAAATTGCCTCTGTAAGTGAACGGACCATCGACTACTATACTAAGCTCGGTCTGATTACTCCCGAAGAGCGTTCATTGAAGAATTACAGACTGTACAATGATGAAACCCTCGTCAGACTGGAACGTATTAATCAGATGAAGCAAGACAAATATAGTCTTGAAGAGATTAAGCAGACGCTCCATAAATGGAACGAAGCTTGCGGGGAAGAAGAGGTCACTGATAAGCTGACGAGCCTGCAAATGCACATGCAGCGGCTGGAACGCGAGGTACACGAGCTACAGCCTTTGTTGAAGGAGCTGAAGCCTGTTCAGGCCCGCAAGGTGCTTACAGGACTCCTGCCTCAGAGCGCAGCCTGTATTGAGGCCCTGAAGTATCTCTTGGAGCGAAGTACCATGATGTGAGCGCATTTACACTCATCATTTATCAAGGAGGACTGTATAGATGTATTTTGATGGGATGTTTATCCTGATTATTATTGCTTTTCTGTTCTCTTTATGGGCCCAGTTTCGGGTTAAAGGCACCTTTAACAAATGGGCTACAACCGCTAATCAGGCAGGCTTGACCGGCTACGAGGTCGCACGTAATATGCTGGACAGCAACGGCCTTCATGATGTTCCGATCGAGCCCGTACGCGGCAAGCTGACGGATCACTACGATCCTATTAATCGTGTGGTTCGCCTATCCGAGCCGGTATATTACGAACGTTCCATCTCGGCCATTTCCGTTGCCTGCCACGAGGTAGGTCACGCTATCCAGCATAAAGTACACTATCCGATGCTGGTGCTCCGTCACCGCATTTTCCCGATCGTGAACTTTGCATCTGGCCTTGCACCGTTCTTGCTAATGGGTGGATTGATCTTCCAAGCCTTCAATCTCATCGGTCTTGGAATCCTCTTCTTTAGTGTTACAGTAGCGTTTCAACTGATCACGTTGCCTGTCGAGTTCAATGCATCCAATCGTGCGCGTGAGATTATGGTATCCGAAGGATATATCCGTAACGATGAAGAACGTGGTGTTGCCAAAGTCCTTAACGCAGCCGCTCTTACGTATGTTGCCGCTGCACTGATCTCCCTGCTGGAGCTGATCAGGTACGTCATGATTTTCTTGAACAATCGGGAATAGTAACAAGTGCACAATTGAGTATTCTGAGTGTCTAGAACATGTAGAGCATCCAAGGCATTCAGAATTACTAGATTATTCAATGGTTCTTAGTGACACATCATGACAAAAAGCCCCGACCGGTTAATCGGTCGGGGTTTTCGTTTTGTCGCAATGTAGGATTCCGAAATAGCTAAGCAAGAAAGTTCTGAAGGATTGGGCCACAAGCGGGAGCTTATCAGTCGTTCGATAAATAAGCCCTATGCTGCGAGTTACCTTGGGTTCCGTAATGCGCACCTTGGCAGGCTGCAGTGGATTCGTCTGGAACAATGCCATCTCTGGCAGCAGGCTCACGCCCATTCCTGCCGCTACCAGACCACGGATGGTGTCCGTCTCCTCCCCTTCAAAAGCAATCTCCGGAGTAAAGCCTGCCTCCAGGCATGCCTCCCAGACAATGGGCCTTAGTGAGTAACCATTTCCGAACAGGATGAATTTCTCATGCTTCAACTCACTCAGCTGTATGCTTTCTTTGCTTGCCAGAGGATGATTCGGAGGCAGAATTGCGTGTAGCTCCTCTGTCAGCAATATATCACCAGCCAGTTGATCATGACTACCCGGGAACGGCGAGACGAAGGCCAGATCCACCTCCCCTGACAATACGTCACGAATAAGTGAAGGATACATCCCTTGCTTGAATCTGAATTTTACATTCGGATAACGATTGCGAAAGGAAGCCACGACCGAAGGAATCAGGTGAATTCCCAAGCTATGCGGAAAGCCGATCCGAATCTCCCCCTGCTCCGGGTCCAAAAATTCATGTGCCTCCAGTACCGCCCTCTCCAAATCCTTCAGGATCGTCTCTACACGTTTGCAGAATAACTGCCCTACAGGGGTAAGCTGGAGATTACGCCCTTTTTGCATGAACAAATTCACGCCGAGCTCCTGCTCCAGTTGATGAATCTGACGGCTGACCGCTGACTGTGCGACATGAAGTTCCTCCGCAGCCTGGGTAACGTGCTCTTTTTGTGCTACCTTGACAAAGTATTGAAGTTGTCTTAATTCCACCGGATTATTCGCTCCAATCTGTAATTGCGCAATTCCTACGAATCATACTATGATAGCCCTGTCATGACTTATTTCGCCGCGGCAGCTTCAGTAGCCGAATGATAAGTCCATAGATAAAGAAACCGCCCAGCAAGCCACCCAGATGCCCCATCCAGCTCACTTCCGTGCGGGTGAAGGATAAGATAACCCCCATCACTAGCAGCACATACAGCGTCTTACGAGAGGCCTCGTCAATAATCTGCCGCTGCAGTAAGGAAATATACAAGAAGGCTCCGTAAATACCATAAATTGCCCCTGATGCCCCCACCGAAAGGGTAGGCTGAGAGATGGAATTATAGTAAGCCGTGGATAGCACATTGCCCACAATCCCACTCAGTAAATATAGCAAGAGATATCGAGCAGGACCCAGCCAGCGCTCAAGCGGCGGTGCAAAGATCAGGATGGCAAAGCAGTTGAAGAACAAATGATCGAACCCCGAATGTAGAAACATCGAGGTAACGTTACGCCACAGCTCCTCACTGTAAGGTGGCATATTAAGTAACGCACCGAACCTCAGCAGGACTCTATAATCCTGGGGGCCACCGTTCCAAAATACAATCAGATGCATGATCACATTGGCCAGCAAGATCAAACAGGTGACTGGATAGTAGCGAAGATAACTTCTCCAATTTTCATTGCGTAGAAATATCAAGTGACCACTTCTTTCCATAGATTAAAATCTACAATCATGTATACGCAACATTTTACAATTCCGATTCAATTCCCACTTACCCGATTTCAATCAATTAAAGAGACATATTACATATTCATACATTCATTCCATTTCTATATTTCCATATATTGTGGGCAAAAAGCAACTACGTCAGCTTAAAGTCACATAGAAGCATAATACGCCCTTATAATAGGATTATAATAGATTTGAGTAGGAATCACCAATCATTCCATGGTGTTGGCCATTGCTATGCCTACCCATGATTAGACATCCTTACTGTAATTCGATATAATAGGTTGTACACAATTTAATCAAACCAATATTAATAAGGAGGAGTTACACATGACACAAGAACGTAGCGGTGCAGCTCATTTTAAAGGCAATCCAATTACTTTGATCGGACCCGAGTTAAAGATTGGGGACGCTGCTCCTGATTTCAAGATACATAAGAGCCTTGGTGAAGAGGTGTCTCTCGCCGATTACAAGGGCAAAATCAAGCTGATCAGTGTAGTCCCTTCACTCGATACTGGTGTATGTGATGCACAGACCCGCAGATTCAACGTAGAAGCTGGAGGCCTTGGTGATGAGGTTATCGTGCTGACAGTCAGCGTCGATCTTCCTTTTGCCCAAGCTCGCTGGTGCGGTTCTGCCGGAGTTGACCGTGTAGTGACGTTGTCTGACTACAAGGAGCATTCCTTCGGTAAGGCGTATGGTGTCTTGATTAAGGAATTCCATCTGGATATGCGTTCTATCTTTGTTATCGATGCAGATGACAAGATCGCTTACGTAGAATATCTGACGGAAATGACAGATCATCCTGATTATGAGAAGGCTATTGGAGCCGTCAAAGCATTGCTATAGTTGAATGCTGTAGCAGCTTGCCACCATTCAGGCACAGCATCCATCCAGTAAGTCTATCCTATTATTAGACTACTGTTTGTAGATTATCTTAACATTAAGCTGTCTCAAAATTAGGAAAAGGACCTCAATCACCCACCAGTGGCGGGCCATTGAGGTCCTTGTTATTGAACCTGATCCAAGCACGACATCCGGACGAATACTACTGATCGATCCGGTATGCAGCGAGCTTCTTCTCAAGAACGCCGAACAGATGCAGAATAATTCGATAGTTCCCCCCCAGATCGCCTAATGATCCGCGAGAGGCTGAGTAGATGTCCACTGCACTCTTGACAGGAGACACCGATACGATGGATACGGTGATATCAATTTGTCTTCCGAATGGCGTACGCTTCTCAAGGGTAATCTCACCTACCGAAGCTACCTCATGAAGCACCTTGTATCCCGGAATTTTCTTCAACGTCGAGGAGATTTCCTCCCAGGCCTTGTCCCTTGGCAGATTGTAATACCGTGTCTTCAGCAAAGGGTCCTTAACCCGATCACCAGTGCTTTCGTGACTGCGAATGATCCCCACAAGAGTCCTTTTTAACGACAACACACTTCCTCCTTCACAATCACCCCGTCACCCGTTAGCTGCGTCTTTTTGCAAACGCTTAAATGTTGTATAGTGACTGTTGTATGAATAGGTGACTGATATATTCCTAGTTCATAGTGTATCATTGTTGCATACAAAAAACACCCCTGTTTGTCAAACAAACAGAGGCGTTATGCATTACTTATGTAACCCGCCGATGCCGTCCGACCATAGTGTCTTCTGAACCTGCTTCAGCAGGTGGGTGATCGCAGATCACGCATTTGAAGTCCCCATGTCAGAATTGACAGGGCATGTCAGCCGCTGATCGTATAAATCTCCCTAGACAATGTCATTGGTTCAAAACAACGAATGACCGTGACGTACACAGCAGGATGTTAAACTTATTATAGGCTTTTATACTGCAAAAGTAAAGAATGTCGAGTAATGTTTATTCACCTTTACATTTTGACGGATGGGACGTATCAGAATCCCCTGAGATATTGTTTTGGAATTTCTGTTTCTTTCCCCAAAGCTACCGCAGCTTCAAGAGCCCAATGTGGATTTCTTAGCATGCCTCTTCCCACAGCGACCAATTCTGCATCCTCGTTGCCAATCACGGCGTTCGCCAGAATCGGATCATCCAATCTTCCTACAGCAATTGTCGGAACATTCAGCGCACGGCTGATGGCGCGGGCCAATGGCACCTGGTATGCTGCGTGAGTACCTGGTCTTCCAGATGCAGAGATCGGCCCTTCGCCTCCAGCCGAAACATCGAATATGTCTACGCCTGCTTGCTGATACTCCTGGGCAAAAGCCGTGCTCTCTTCTAACCCGTATCCGCCATCAACGTATTCCTGGGCAGAAATCCGCATACTCAGCGGCATATCCTCTGGCATTTCAGCCTTAACGGCTTGAATGACCTCGCGGCCAAAACGGGTGAGGTCCTGGCCATACTCATCCTCTCGTCTATTCGTAAGTGGAGAATGAAATTGGTGAATCAGGTATCCATGTGCGCCATGAATCTGAATCGTATCGAATCCTGCCTGTACAGCACGCGCTGCCGCAGCCCTGAATTTCTCTACCATGCCTTTGACCTCTGAGGTAGTAAGCTCGCGAGGTTGAGTAGATTTCTCGTCGAACGCGATGGCAGAAGGAGCGACTGGCACCTTAGCATCCTCAGCCTTGCGTCCCGCATGAGCTATTTGAATACCGACCTTGGCGCCATAGCTGTGGCAGGCATCCACAATTCTTTTCAGAGCGGGAATCTGCTCATCAGACCACAATCCCAAATCATAGTCCGTAATACGACCGTCCGGCTCTACATCTGTCATCTCAATGATGATTAGGCCTGTTCCACCGATGGCTCGACTAACATAATGCAGATAGTGCCAGTCTGTCGCAATGCCGTCCTTTTGCTCTACAGAATACTGACACATAGGCGGCATTACAATGCGATTCTTGAGCTTCAGTGCCTTAAAGCTATATGGGGTAAACAAATCTTTCACGGAAAAAGCTCCTCTCCATCTATAATAATTCTATTTATAAATTAATGCATGTGCATGCATATAATATTAGCACTTTGAGTACATTTGTCAATACTCATAGGATGCAATCTACCTTGGTTACGTATACAGGAAATGTAGGTAATGTTGTGTCGCATCCAAGAACGGCAAAGACAGGCCCTTCTGCCAACAGATGAAGCGCCCTACCTTGCCTCCAAGCTGTATCTCACCGATTACAGTCTTTGTATAAGTGATTGCAACTCGGACTTCACGTTGTTCTTGCCTAGTTCGGCTGACAACACCTCGTGAAATACCTTTGTTGCTCCCTCCAGCTTCTTCTCCCCAATCTCGGTGATCTGAGTATAGATCCCCCTCCGGTCATCCTCACAAACAGATCGCTGCAAAGCCCTGCAATTGTCAGCTTCCATTCTCGCTACGAGCCTCGACACAGCACTTTGGCTCAAATCCACCATCTCCTGAACGTGCTGCAATCTCATTTTTTTATCTTCAGAGCCAGAAATGAAATAAAGAACATAGAATTCCTTAAGCGATAACCCATAATGATGCTGAAGGGCATGTTCCAATTTATCATTAATATTGGAGTGGATATAGGACAAGGATGACCAAACATCCAGTAGCTTGTTGCTGTTTTCCATTTCAAGCTCACCCAATCTATAGTGAAGTAATAACATCTGTCAGGAATACCTTAACCTATTCTATCAAGCTTACCCTAAGTGGTCAAAAAAGCAAGCGCAACAGCAGCCCACACATGACCAGAGAAATGAACTCGATTGCACCTAGAATCGTAATTTCCAATCCACAGAAATTTAAAAAGACTCCACGAAGGGAGCCTGCTTAATAGTTATATTGTGATCCAGCACAAAGTATTAACTAAGTGTCACTTAATTATAAACAATTCATTACTTCTCCTCGGGTTCCGACTCGATCTTCTCTTGTCCTTCCTTATCCTGCTGCAGCTTCTCCGCTTGACTCTGCATCTTCATGAAGGTGCCATAGAAGTTGAAGAAGGCTAACCAGGCCATAAGACACGGAATGAAGAATACATAGAGTACTGGGTAATGAATACCGATATAAATAAGGACTGCACAGCCAATCAGTGTAGAGAACACACGAAATGGTCTAATTAACGTCAGCAAAATGCAATTCTTCAGAATCTGTCCAATCGTCATGTGATAGTGGGCAACCATCGAGAAGAAGTTGAACAAGGATACAAAGAGAATAATGAGCAGAATCAGCATGATAATGCCCAGCAGCTGCAGATTCTTGAGCTGAGTCATATATATAGTGTAGTCCACATACATGATGACGATCAGCATCGTATAGAAGAGACCACCAACCAGACTCTGCTTATAATTATCTTTGTAGCCTCTAAAAAATGTCTTGAAGACGGGAACATCGCTGTCTCCCATAACCCATTTTCTCACTACCGTGAACATTGCTGCAGTGGCTGGGAATAAAGTAAGCGGTGCCACAATTGCCATGGCATAATTCATGACGAGGGAGTTGTCCGCCCATTGATTGCTCATCGCAATCAGCTTTAGTATAACGAAGAAAATAAAAGGCGACGAACAAAGCGCCCACAATAAATTTGTAGCAGCAAAACGCGTTATCCACTCTGTCAGGCGGTAAATACCACCCATGGCTCCTCTGAATTCCAAATTGTCTCCCCCTTGTCTCGTGATGCTCTTGCGTTTATTTTATATCCGCTTCAAGCCTAAACCTTCTCCCTCATCATAACCTACTATGACCCTTTTACGCCAGTTCATCGTTATAATCTTCACAATCGAGGCACGAAAGAAAATTAACTGACAGGATAACAACAGCCGAAGTGATTGGCTCACTTCGGCTGTTGAATCCCTACTTATGCAGGTGGCTATTATTCAAAAGAAGAATCTTCACGTCTTGGGGCACGGCGCGTGTCAGAGCTGCTGCTCGGACGCGGTCTGCGGTCCCCGCGGTTATCACGGTTGTAGCTTCCGCCACTACCGCCGCTGCTGTTACGATTATCGCGATTGTAGCCACCACGGTTACCACCATTGCCGCCGCTACCACCACTACGTCCATCACGGCTGTTATATCCGCCACGTCCGCTACCGAAGTTGGACGGCTTGCGACCGCCAGAACGAACATCGAACTTGCGACGCTTCGCACGAATTGGATCTTCTGGAGTCAGCTCAATATTTGCGTCTCTCTTCTCGCCTGTAAGCAACTTGATCGCTGCGGAGAGCAATTGTACAGAATCATATTGCTCCAGCATTTGGATCGCCAGACCTTTGTATTCATTCAGTTCGCCTGCTTCTACTACTTCCAGCAGACGCTCTGCTGTGATGCGCTGTTTGCCCTCGATCGCTTCAGCCAAAGTAGGCAGTGGCTTACGTGGAATACGGTGTCTTGTTACACGCTCAATGAAGTGCAGATGGTCAATCTCACGTGGTGTTACGAAGGACCAAGCTGCTCCTTCTTTACCAGCACGGCCTGTACGACCAATACGGTGCACATAGCTCTCAGGATCTTGTGGCAGGTCAAAGTTCACAACGTGTGTCACGCCGGATACGTCGAGACCACGTGCCGCTACGTCTGTAGCTACCAGTACATCAATGCTGCCGTCACGGAATTTACGCATTACGGTATCACGTTGATTTTGGGAAAGATCACCATGAAGTCCGTCCGCAGAATATCCACGCTTTTGGAGAGCTTCAGCCAATTCGTCAACACGACGCTTCGTACGTCCGAATACGATAGCCAGTTCAGGTGATTCCATATCCAGAAGTCGGCTCAGCGCTTCGAATTTTTGACGCTCAGGAACTTCGATGTAAGCTTGATCAATCAATGGAGCACTTACTTGCTTAGGAATTACAGAGACATGCTCTGGATTTTTAAGGAACTGCTGTGCCAGCTTTTGAATGTTAGGAGGCATGGTAGCTGAGAAAAGCATCGTCTGACGGTCTTCTGGTACTTGCTTAAGAATGGATTGGATGTCTTCCATGAAACCCATGTCCAGCATTTCATCCGCTTCATCCAATACAACGGTGTTCACGTCATCCAGCTTGATAGTCTTGCGGTTAATGTGATCGAGAAGACGGCCTGGGGTACCGATAATGATCTGAGGCTTTCTTTTCAAAGCGCGGATTTGGCGAACAATGTCCTGTCCACCGTAGATCGGCAATGTGCGCAATCCCTTGAAGCGGGACAATTTCTCAATTTCTTCTGCTACCTGAATAGCAAGCTCGCGTGTCGGAGCCATGATCAGAGCACGGATCTTCTCGTCCGTCTTGGAAATTTTGCTGATCAGCGGAATGCCGAAGGCAGCAGTCTTTCCTGTACCTGTCTGTGCTTGGCCAATCATGTCGCTTCCAGACAATGCGATTGGAATAGATTTGGACTGAATCGGGGTAGCCTCTTCAAATCCCAGCTCAGTAATCGCCTGGATTACCTTCGGTTCTAGATTAAACTCTGCAAATGTTGTCAAATGTATTCAAACTCCTTCGTTTATCGCGGATATGGTGGACAATCCACGGTCTTGTCTGTATTCTTAAGTAGCGTAATATTGTATAGTTTCCCCACAATCAGCGTCAGATATCAAGATGTTCATCCTCCGGATGGTTACCAACAGTTGCTAGCCAGGGATGGGATGACTTGATCGGATGAATCAAAAACTACGCTTGAAAAGCTCAAGTAACCATTTTAAATTTGAGATGTTAAAGTTAAACCCGCTTCTACTCAAGAATATCCACGCAGTATTATAGCACACAACAAATGAAAAACACCAGCAAGCAAGCTTTCGCAAATTTCATAATGAGGTGAAAATCAGTTGGTAAGGATGTTTTGGAATAGTTTAACTGTTATTTTAGGAGCTGCTGCCATTGCAAGTGGCTTTAATTTATTTTTAATCCCCCATCAATTATTAAGTGGCGGCGTATCCGGCGTATCCATGCTGATTGGATATTTCTCCAAATTCGATATCAGTATCATGTACTTTGTCCTGAACATTCCAATTCTCATAGCCGGGTGGTTCGTGCTCGGCAAGCGATTCATTGGACAAAGCATGCTGTCCGTTGTGGCTACGACCTGGCTGCTTACGCTTATTCCACAAAAATCACTGGTAACCGAAACACTCCTGGCCTCAGTTGTCGGTGGCGTGCTGGTAGGTATTGGTGTAGGGATCTCCTTCAGAGCGGGTGGCTCCTCTGGCGGGTTCGATATTCTCGGCTCCATTGTGACACGTTATCGTGATTTCCCAGTGGGAACTGTCCTCGTTGCAATGAATGGTCTCGTCATTCTCGCAGCAGGCTATCTCAATGCAGACTGGAACATAGCCCTAATGTCGATGATTTCCATCTACGTCACGGGCAAGGTCGTGGATGTTATCCACGTGAGCCATACCAAGATTACGCTGTTCATCATTACAGAGCGTACAGAGGAAGTCCTCGCACGCTTGCTGCTGCTTCCACGAGGGGTCAGCAAGATCAAGATTGAAGGTGCCTTCTCCCATAAGGAAAAAGATATGCTGATGACAGTAACAACCCGCTATGAATTGGCAGAACTGAAGAGCATTATTAAGGAAAGTGATCCAGCCGCTTTCGTCAATATTGTGGAGACCGTTGGGGTAATGGGCGCATTTAACAGAAGATAATTCATATGTCCGCTGCACGGGTAATTTATTTTGTGGTACACTAAGGGTGCGCGCTCCTCCCGAAGACCAGCTTTACCTGCTTTTTCACAGTGTCTTGGCTTTTCCGATTCGCCTGAATGATTCATATGAATGATTCCGAGCCAGAACAGGAAAGGGTGATTTTTGTGGAAATGGAAACGGTAAAACTGTCCGACATCGTGTTGAAATGGTTTCCTGAAATGCTGCCGTTTTTGAAACAGAATGAGCTCAACTCCAGAATTGTGCTAAGAGACGGTATTGGAATTCTGGAAGCCGAAGATGCGCTTGAAATTATTCAGTACAGTATTTGTGAGCATCAGAACCCCAGCTTTCTGCATTAATGGCCTCTGATGCCCAATATGCCGCTACCAGCCAGGATCAGCTCTTGGACGGTAGCGGCATTATTTATGTCCATCATGTTTGCAGCTTCCGCTGCTCGGTTAATAGACCTTTTACGATCTGTTGATGTGATTCTCGCACTGGACTAGTTAGCTGCAGTGGTTACAAACATGTTGATTTTGAACCGGGCGGCTTTAGTATAATACAGTTCAGAGATCAGGCCTCAGGTCACAGACCGCACAAAGGGAGAGACAAGTATATGAATATCTTTTTGGCCATTTTAGCCCTTGCAATGAGCATGGGCAGTACGGACAGCAGTGGAAGCACGGATACTTCATTGAAATCCACCTTACAGACTACGATGAACAGGGCTGTCATTCAAAGTCAAGGCACGGATGCTCCTGTGGATGCATCCAATCCACCAGCCAAAGTAGATCCGCAGCCAGGAACCCCGCCAATTAAGGGCATCTACGTAACAGCATACAGCGCCGGAGGCGAACGTATGGCGAAGCTCCTGAACCTGCTGGATTCTACAGAGCTGAATGCCATGGTTATTGATATTAAGGATGACGCTGGCTACATAACTTATCCGACTACCAATCCCAAGCTGACAGCCATGGGTAAACCCCAGCCCTTCATTAAGGATATGCCCAAGCTGATGGAACGCTTGAAGAAACATGATGTCTACCCGATTGCCCGGGTCGTGGTGTTCAAGGATACGATCCTCGCCAAGAAGAATCCCGAGCTGTCCTTCCTTAACCCGGACGGGTCCATTTGGAAGAACGGCGGTGGGGACAGCTTCGTGAATCCGTATAATAAGGAAGTTTGGGATTACAATATCGAGATCGCCAAGGAAGCTGCCAAGCTTGGTTTCAAAGAAATTCAGTTTGACTACGTACGCTTCCCTGAAGGCTTCGAGAAGCGGGCAGACAAGCTCAAGTATACCAAGGTCGAGGATCAGTCCCGTGTAGATGCTGTAGCTGAATTCGTGCAGTATGCCCGGCAGCAGCTTGCACCCATGGGCGTCAGAGTCTCCGTAGATATCTTTGGATATGCAGCAGCAGTTCCCGCGGCTGAGGGCATAGGACAGGATTTCACCAAAATATCCGAGAATGTTGATGTCATCTCCCCTATGGTATATCCAAGCCATTACTCCACAGGCTGGTACGGAGCTAAGGACCCAGACAAGAAGCCATATCAAGTAATTAAGGGTTCCATGGAGGACACGCACAAGAAGCTTGATCCTACTGGTGATCTGAAGCCGATCATACGTCCCTGGATTCAAGATTTTACAGCTAGCTGGCTTGGATCAGGACACTATACCAAGTACGGGAAACAGGAAGTCGAAGAACAGATTCGTGCCATGAAAGACATGAATGTTGATGAATATTTATTGTGGAACGCATCCAATCGTTATACAGAAGGCGTCAATTATTGATCTGCAATTATCCCGAAATATTTTGATTTCATACATGCTCTACACAAGAAAGCTCCCTTGCGGGGCTTTTTTGTCGGGCTTATGCTGACACTACATTCAAATCCAAGCAATCACAAACACTACATAAAGTAAATTATTGAAAAAGAGGTTCGCACATGGAACGTACGTACACTACAATGCAAAAATGGAAGCAGTTCCTTTACATTTTAACTCCTATTCTAGTCACCCAAATCTCACTCTCGCTCATGACCTTCTTTGACACCAATATGTCTGGACGCTTCTCTCCTGCTGATCTTGCAGGTGTCGCTGTTGGTGTCAGTCTCTGGAATCCTGTTCAGACAGGACTAAGTGGAATTCTTCTTGCTGTAACTCCGGTCGTCGCCCAGTTAATCGGCAAGCAGCGAAAGGATCGAGTGTCCTTCTATGTCATTCAGGCGTTGTGGCTTTCCATCATAATCGCCATCGCTGTATTACTGCTGGGTCTCCTTGGACTCGAGCCCATCATTCAAGCCATGAACCTGGAGGAACGCGTTGCTTATGTAGCTATCTATTACTTAGTCACGCTCGCCTTCGGGATCGTGCCTTTCTTCGGGTATACGGTTCTACGCAGCTTCATGGATGCTCTGGGACAGACACGCATAACGATGATGATCACGCTAGCTTCCCTCCCGATCAACATTGTACTGAACTACCTTCTGATCTACGGTAAGCTCGGGTTCCCGGAGCTAGGCGGGATCGGCGCGGGAGTAGCAACAGCCTTCACCTATTGGATCTGCTTCCTGCTGTCCTTTATTCTCGTACATCGTCATCGTAGCTTCGCGGAATACGGTATTTTTCGGAGCTGGCAGGGCTTCTCGTTCTCTGCATGGAAGGAGCTCCTGTCCATCGGAATGCCTATGGGCTTTGCCATATTCTTTGAGACCGCCGTATTCGCGGCTGTTACGCTCTTAATGAGTAACTTTAGCACGACTACCATTGCAGCCCATCAGGCAGCACTGAACTTCGCTTCCACCTTGTACATGGTTCCCCTGAGCATATGTATGGCATTGACTATCCTTGTCGGCTTCGAGGCCGGGGCTGGACGAATTCAGGATGCGAAGAGCTATGGAAGGATTGGTATTGGCTCAGCTACCGCCTTCTCAATTGCTTCAGCTGTAATCCTTCTCTTGTGGAGTGAACAGGTTGCCGGACTATATTCCAGAGATGCGGAGGTTATCGCACTTATACAGCATTTTCTGGTATACGCAATCTTCTTCCAGCTCTCGGATGCCATCGCTACCCCAACTCAGGGAGCTTTGCGTGGATTTAAGGATGTGAAGCCAGCCTTCTTCCTTACCTTCCTTTCCTTCTGGGTCATTGGTCTTCCATCTGGATATCTATTCGCCACCTTCACCAGCCTTGGTGCATTCGGTTACTGGCTGGGCTTGATTACCGGGCTTGCTGTTGGTGCAGTCACTTTGCTCCTTCGTCTTATGCTCGTTCAGCGCAGATTCGAACGTATGGACATGGTAGCCAATCAGACGGATTGAATATCAGGCAGGTTCAATATCATTCGTCGACAAAAAAAGCTCCCCTCGCAGCAGCTGATCCTAAGTTGATCTGTTGACTGCAAAGGGAGCTTTTCATTTATAGAGCGTTTATTACGGGCGAGATATCGAAGGTGCTCCTAGGGTATCTTACTGAACAAGCCAAGCATTATTTCTGAAATTACTGGGACAGACGCAATGCCAGCTCGTACATGTCCATGTTAAATTCCTTCTTCGTATTAACAACCTTATCAATATCTGTCGCAACCAGTTCGCCCTTGATAATTCCACAAGCCTTGTCCGATTGTCCTTCGATCAACTGACGCACCGCGAAATCTCCAAGGCGGCTAGCAAGGTTGCGGTCAAAGGCAGTTGGCGTACCGCCACGTTGAATGTGACCCAGTACCGTAACACGTGGCTCGTAGGATGGACAGCGTTTCATAATCTCGGCAGCTACATCTTCACCCTTGCCTACGCCTTCAGCTACGACGATAATACTGTGACGCTTGCCGTGTGCAAAGTTCTGTCTCATACGCTCGGCTACATCATTCATGTCGAATTCCACCTCAGGAACGAGAATGGTCTCCGCACCGGAAGCAAGACCTGCATGAAGGGCAATATCCCCGCAATGACGACCCATAACCTCTACAATGGAGGAACGCTCGTGGGAGGACATCGTGTCACGGAGTTTGTTCACGGCATCCACAACGATGCTTACCGCTGTATCAAAGCCAATCGTGTAATCTGTGAAGGAAATATCGTTATCAATTGTGCCCGGAAGCCCCATCGTATTGATGCCTTGTTGGCTGAGCTTGTTCGCTCCTTGATAAGATCCGTCACCACCGATGACTACCAATCCGTCGATACCGTGATCACGCAGGATCTGAGCACCCTTTTGCTGGCCCTCAAGTGTTCTGAACTCCAAGCATCTTGCTGATTGCAGGATAGTTCCGCCGCGCTGGATAATGTCCCCTACACTACGCAAATCCATAGGAAAAATATCATTGTTTAACAGGCCGTGGTAGCCTCTCTGAATTCCGTACACCTCAAGACCGAAATACAAACCGCTGCGAACGACTGCACGAACAGCTGCGTTCATCCCCTGTGAGTCTCCACCACTTGTCAATACTGCGATTTTCTTAACTGCTGTCATGATTATTTCCTCCTAATAATTCTCATAAATGCCTTTTTCTTATCCAACGACTATTCACCAGAAAAAAGATGCGCATCAGCGGGCTTTTTTTCATCAGCCTCTGTGACGCAAGGCGTACATCCTGCTGTTCGCTCACTTTCGGGTCAGATAAATATAATGCCAGCAATCCCTCGATGATCATCCGGTGAAAGGAGCTTGCAGGGACGGTTGCTACATCCGCCCGCGCACGATTCACAATATATGTAATCCGGTCAAGCATCGTTTCTGTATCTTCATAATAGTTGCAGAAGTTCAGATCTCCGCCAATCCGGTCTTCATTCTGATCAATTAGATAATCCAGCAATATATGCAGACCGCAGACGTGGGGAAAGTACGAATCATGTATTGAGGCAGCGACCCGCCCAGTCAAGCTCATATCACTTGCAGCCAGGAATAGCATAAATACTCCCAAGGTAGACCCTGTGGCAGCTGCAAATTCATTCCAAGCTAGCTCTGGTGTACGATGCTTATGCTCCTCCCACCATGTCAGGAGTGCCTCCTCCCTGAGTTCAGGGCGAATGTGCTTGTATACCTGCAAATCCGTGTATAGCTTGGCCAAATCCTGAACATACGGCTTCGCAGCATCATATGCGGGCAACTTCCGGATGCAGGCTTGGCAAGTCTGTACCAGACTGCGCAAATATCCACCGTCTTCCTGCTCTTCACGCAGGGCATAATAATTCACAGGAGTAGCTGCAGGATCTACAGCATCCAGCATGGATTGATGAAGCAGCCTGAAATCTGCCGGGTCCATAGAAGTGCTTCGGTCACACAAGTTATCCAGATAATCACTAATCGTCTGATACGCTACAATTAAGGATATCAGCGTCCTGTGCTCAGACAGATTTGCTGCCGCATAAGCAGCCCCTCCATAGCAATGGAACGCTTTACCGGAAATACTGTCCAGCGCCTGTCTTCTCAATTCAAGATCCGGTATTTGGCTAGCTGACTGACGCCAATGCTCCAGCGCGCGCTTCGTCTCCGGCAGAATATATCTGTACATCCGGTTCATGAGACCAAGCGGCCCGCGTGGTGCTTGAATTTGTCTTAGCTCAATATCACTCAAATCACGGCCTCCACATTGTTGTCTACGTAAATTATACCTATCCAAACCATTCTTATTATAATATGAGCGACCTATTTGCACAAATAAACTATCTCACTTTTTTCAAGACTTTTGTCCTGCTTTCATTTCTATTCAGCAGTTTTCTGCAGCATTCCACCCGTGTTCTTCCAGCTTCCAAAACGATAATAGATGATAATAGCCGCTAGTGAAATGATGAAAGCAACCGGAAAGCTCCACCAGACGGCATCCAATCCATAATCGTCAATGAACCAATAAGCCAGCGGTATACGGATGCCCCATAACGAGACGGCTGTAATCAATAACGGAATCATGACTGCTCCAGTGGCCCGCACAACGCCAGTATATACATTCATCATACCGAACAGAACAAAGCTCCACAGTGTAATGGCATTAATTCGTATGCCGAGGTCTACGGCCTCGCCTGTGGATGGAAGAAACATCAACAGTGCTTGTCTGTTGAAAATGTAGATTAACGCTACCAGACCACCTGTCATCAGCAGATTAAATAAAATACCAATCCACGCCATCCGGCGTACTCGATCCCACTTGCCTGCACCGATATTCTGGGCTGCGAACGAGGATACTGCCGCTCCTAGAGCCAGCGCTGGCATCTGCACATAGCTAGACAGGTTATTAGCAGCAGTATAGGCCGCTGCCGCCTCCACACCAAAGCCATTGACCAGATTCATGAGAGCGATCGCGCTTGAAGTCACCACGATCATCTGCAGCCCCATGGGAACCCCTTTGCGTATAAGCACCCAAATAATGCTGAAGTCTGGCTTCAACAGATAGAGCTCGGAGCCCGTAATACGCAGGAAGTACTTCTTTTTATACAAATAGATGACAATACATACCAGACTTACACATTGAGCAATGACCATCGCAAGTGCCGAACCCGCAATGTGCATGGCTGGGATGGGACCCAATCCAAAGATCAGTAACGGATTCAAGGCAATATCCAACGCTACGCTTAGCAGTAAAAAATAAAATGGCGTCTTGGAATCTCCCGAGCCGCGAAGTACAGTCATGATGTAGTTGTAGCCGAACATGAAGGGAATACCGATAAATACAATTCGTGTGTAGATGATTGCCATTTCTAGCGATTCAGCAGGAGTATTCAAAGCAACCAGTATAGTGGGAGAGAGAAGAAGACCAGCAAGCCCCACAATGAAAGACAAGCCGAAGAAGAAAACGGTGCTCGTACCTACGATTCGCTTCGCTCCTGCAGCATCCTGAGCTCCAACGCTTTGACCAATCAGAATCGTTGCAGCCATGGTGACACCAAAAATAGAGCTGAGGAGGAAAAACATAATCAGATTCCCGTTTGAGGCGGCTGTCAGGGCTGCTTCTCCGAGAAATTTACCCACCCAGATGGAATTAATTGTGCCGTTGAGAGATTGAAGCACATTTCCGAGGAGCATGGGAAGTGAAAAAAAGAAAAGTGTTTTGGCGATAGGCCCTTCTGTTAGTACGGGGCTACCTTTAGCTTCTAGGGACAAGGCGACCAGCTCCTTTGCAGGTAGGTTGTATTTTTCGCAAAAAAAGCACAGCTCCCAATTGGGAAACTGCGCTTTCATACACATATTCAGCCAAATCCTTTTATAAGAGATCCGTATACACGGAAGTATTCTTACAATTTGGTTACGTTAGCTGCTTGAGGACCACGGTTACCTTCAGTGATTTCGAACTCAACTTCTTGACCTTCTTCCAAAGTCTTGAAGCCATCTCCTTGGATTGCGGAGAAGTGTACGAATACGTCTTCGCCACCTTCAGTGGAAATGAAGCCGTAGCCTTTTTCTGCGTTGAACCATTTAACTGTACCTTTCAAGTGAACAACCTCCTAAAAATATCGCCATCTATGGCGAATATCCATATTATACTCCATGAATTTCAACAATGCAATTAGTCTTTTAGTGTTCAATTCATTTGTTTTTCGTTACAGTCTGCGGTATTATGAACCAAAACAGCATATGGAGAAATTGCCAATGATGAAAAAACATGAAATATACAAAAAAGACAAGTGGAATATGATGACAGTGGAAGTACAGGGTCGTTACATTGTGCTCCGGGAAATCTCGGACGATTGGGGCGAGGAAGCCCATACCTTCATGAGTCGGCCTGCGATGATGCAGTGGGCTAAGCAACGATTTGACAAGGAAACCTATGAGGGTAATGAGGAAGAATGGGAGCGTATTATGAACGCTTTCAAGCAGGTATAAGGCTTCATGGATACTAGCAGCTCGGTTATTTTTATAATACTGGCATTCACTCTGGGGATTGTGTTGATTCTTAAGCGCGACAGCCTACCTGCTCCTCTGAAGAAATGGATGGCACTTGCCTCTGTCATCATGATTGCCTTTGCCTTTTTCCTTATTGTATACGGTTTGATGTACGGGGGTTACAGCCTAGGCTGAAAAGTTTATATATTTGTTCAGGAGGCGGACCATACTAGGACAGATTAAGTCTTAGGTCAAGGAGGCCGTCCCTGAATGAATGCTCCCAAAGCTCTGATTGCACTACTGGCGGCAAGCCTGCTCACATCCTCTGTATCTGTTGATGCGGCGGATCTGTCATCTTTTAATTTGGTAAGGAGGTCCACTATGAGTAAAACAATCAAGCGTTCAGAAGTATCACCGGAGAATGCCTGGAACCTGCAAGACCTCTTCGCGGATCAAGCTGCCTGGGATCAGGAATTCCAGGACATCAAGAAATTAGCGCAGAAAGCTTCGGAATTTCAGGGCAAACTGGACAACGCTGAAGTCATTCGGGATTGCTTCAAGCTGGAGGATGACATCTCCTTCAAGCTAGAACGTGTCTACGTCTATGCACATCTTCATCATGATGAAGATACTGCAGAAGCTACATATCAGGCTCTCTCTCAAAAGGCCAAAAAGCTCAATGTAGAGGTTAGTGAGGCTTTGTCCTTTGTTACACCAGAAATTCTGGCCCAGCCAGAGCAGAAGCTTGATCAGTACATTGCTGATCCTGCGCTGGCTCCATATCGGTTCACCCTTCAGGAAATGAAGCGCGAGAAGGCTCATATACTGAGCAAAAGTGAGGAAGCGTTGCTCGCTCAGGTCGGTACATTGTCTCAGGCTCCGCAAAATATCTTCAGCATGCTGAACAATGCCGATCTGAAGTTCCCGAACATCAAGGATGAGCATGGCAACGAGGTCGAATTGACCCATGGTAGCTATATTCAATATCTGGAGAACCCGAACCGTGAGGTTCGTGAACGGGCCTTTAAAGCGGTATATGATACGTACGCTCGCAACAAGAACACCATCGCCGCTTCGCTAAGCGCCAACGTGAACAAGAACATCTTCTATTCCCGTGTACGCAAGTACCCTTCCGTGCTGGAGATGTCGCTCTATGGTGACAACATTCCGAAGGAAGTCTACACCAATCTGGTAGATACGATCCACGAAAGTCTGCCCTTGCTACATCGTTACATGAAGCTGCGCAAGAAGCTTCTCGGAGTAGAAGAGCTTCATATGTATGACCTGTTCGCTCCTCTTGTGAAGGAATACAAATGGGACATTACATTCGATGAAGCCAAAGCTATGACGGTAGAGGGATTGAAGCCGCTAGGCAAGGAATATCTGGATGTACTGAAGAAGGGCTACAGTGACCGCTGGATCGATGTCTACGAAAATGAGAACAAACGCACCGGCGCATACAGCTGGGGAGCCTATGGCACACACCCTTATGTGCTGTTGAACCACAAGGACAATCTGAACAGTATGTTCACCCTTGCTCATGAAATGGGCCATGCGCTGCATTCCTATTTCTCAGATGAGGCACTTCCTTATCGGGATGCACAATACACTATCTTCCTCGCGGAGGTAGCTTCTACTACGAACGAGGCGTTACTGATGGATTACCTACTAAAGCACGCGACAGATCCGAAGCAGAAGATGTACCTGCTAACCTACTATGCAGATCAGTTCCGTACAACGGTCTTCCGTCAGACGATGTTCGCCGAATTCGAGAAGATCATTCATGAGCGTGCTGAGCAGGGTGAATCCCTGACACCACAGGCGTTGTCGGACATCTATTATGAGCTGAACATGAAATATCACGGCGATGGCATGACTGTCGATAAGGACATTGCCATGGAATGGGCACGCATCCCCCATTTCTATAACAGCTTCTATGTGTATAAGTACGCTACAGGCTTCTCGGCAGCCACCAGCTTCTCCAAGCAAATTTTGGAGGAAGGCCAACCAGCTGTGGATCGTTATCTCGGCTTCCTGAAGAGTGGCGGAAGTGACTTCTCCATCAATATTCTTAAAAAGGCTGGCGTAGACATGTCTTCGCCAAAACCAATTCGGGAAGCTATGAGTGTATTCGAAAGCCTGATTGAAGAAATGGAAAAGCTCACCTAAGCAATAACTTACGTGGCATCAATTCATCCCTTGTCCTCCCGGGACAAGGGATTTTCATGAGGGCAAACACATCTGGAGGTGCATACATGAAATTACAATGGTCCTTGATCGCAGCACTGCTCATCGCACTCATTACAGCCGTCTTTGCTGTTATCAACGTGAATTCCGTGCAGGTTAATCTATTGTTCAGTGTTGTCAGCATTCCTCTGATCCTCCTCATTTTGGGCTGCACGCTGCTAGGCGGACTAATTGTCGGTTCCTTCGGGATCTTCCGTCAATATCGTCAGCAGCGGGAGATCAAGATACTGAGAAACGAAGTTCAAGCCCTCAAAGCACAACGGGATGAATTCGCAGAGAGCCTGGTAAGCTACGAGCCAATGCCCGCTGAACCCAATAACAAACAACTAGAGACAGAAACTTCGACCACAGAGTCGGAGCGTGCGAACAAGCTAGGAGGAAATTAAGTTGAATATCCAACCAAATGAAGAATATATCGTGGATCGTCTGCAAAAGCTGCTGAGCATCCCTAGTCCCAGCGGCTATACGATGCAGGCCATGAAATGGATTGCCGAGGAGGCTGATAAGCTCGGGGTACCTGTGGAGTGGAATGCCAAGGGCGGTGCCATCCTCACCCTTCCAGGAGAGGATTCCAGTCGCACTATCGCTCTCAGTGCGCATGTGGATACACTTGGCGCTATGGTACGCTCCATATCGGCTTATGGCACGCTGCGCATTACCTCTGTGGGTGGCTTCTCAATGAACAGCATTGAGAATGAATACTGCCAGATTCATACACGGAGCGGGCAGGTATATACAGGCACAATTCTATCAACCCAGCCTTCTGTGCATGTCTACTCTGAAGCACGTACCTTTGAGCGGAAGGAAAGCAACATGGAGGTTCGTATCGACGAGTTGGTGCACACCAAAGAGGATGTACTTGCACTAGGGATCGGTGTTGGGGATTTCATTTCCTTCGACGCTCGCCCAGTTGTCACACCGTCTGGGTATGTCAAATCCCGTCATCTGGATGACAAAGCCAGTGTAGCCGCACTGCTCGGCTTGCTGGAATCCGCTCAGCGAGAGCAATGGAAGCCCCGTCATACAGTGAAACTGCTCATCTCCAACTATGAGGAAGTAGGTCACGGAGCCGCATCCATCCCTGGTGACATCGCAGAGATGATCGCTGTTGATATGGGTGCTATTGGAGATGACCTTAGCTGCAAAGAGACAGATGTATCTATCTGTGCCAAGGACTCCTCGGGGCCCTATGATTATGAGATGACAAGCCGGCTGATCAGCCTAGCGCAACAGCTCGATATTCCATATGCTGTTGATATTTACCCACGTTACAGCTCTGATGCCTCGGCAGCTCTCAAAGCTGGACACAATATTAGGGCAGCATTAATTGGACCAGGCGTACATGCTTCTCACTCCATGGAGCGCACGCATAAGCAAGCTGTAATCAATACAACTCGCTTACTGGCCGCTTATATTCGGCAATAACCTAGTACCTCGACCAGGTCAAATATGCGTATTGAGCACTACAAGCATGGAGCCTGTCGAGATGATTAAACAGAATCAGAATGATCACCCGAATTCAATTGGGTGCTTGTCCTAATACCACAAGCTGACGCCTGCATTTCCCTGTCAGCTTGTTTTTTTATAAGTAGTCCCTCCCTAACAATAGAAGACTGTCTCAAAGCCACTCGGCCAGAAACAGTCTTCTCATTTTATTATCCGATTCATCTTATGACCCGATTTAAATATAAGCATGTGCGCCTTCACCACTCCATTAGGCAAAGGAAATACGCTTGGATGGGTGCTCCGGTAGAACCGAAGACACTAGCCGTTGGACCGCTGGGTGCTTGGACTGTAGAATAGCATCCTTGTCATCACCTTGATAGACGAGCCTCCCTTGATCCAGTACAGCAATCCGATCACAGATTCCCATAGCAGCCCGTATGTCATGAGTAATGAACAGATAGGACAGACCATAAGTCGCACGTAGCTCAGCCAATAATGATAATATTTGTGTCTGATGCACCATGTCCAGACTGCTGACCGATTCATCCAGCACGATCAGCTTGGGCTTAAGAGCAATCGCCCTCGCAATATTAACCCGTTGCAGCTGTCCACCACTGAACTGATTCGGTCGCTTGCTTCCGTCCTCTACGCGAAGTCCCACCTGCTCCAGTAATTGACCAATTCGTCGCTCTCGCTCCTGTGGCGACAGGCGCTCATAATTGTCCAGAGGCTCTCCAATAATCTGAGCGGCAGTCATGAGCGGATTTACGGCAGAATAGCAATCCTGGAATACCACCTGCAGATCACGTCTTAAGGCCCTCAATACCTGCCTGTTGGACTGATAAATATCCTGGCCTTCGAACAGTACCTGGCCCGTGCTTGGCTTCTCCAGACCGAGGATGATTTTGCCCAATGTGCTCTTCCCTGCACCGCTCGTGCCCAGTAACCCCATGCAGCAGCCTTTTTCAATTGTAAACGATATATCCGATAGCACTGGAGGCCGTCGCCCAGCACGGTCCAACCAGCTGCGTCTGCCATAGCTATGGGTTAGTTCATGTACCTGAAGCACGGTTCATCATCCTCTCTTATGCTTGGAGTGATTAAGAGCTCACTTCCATGTGCTCCCCGCTCCCAAAGCCATCTGAGGCCGAGCATGAAGCAACATGCGTGTATACTCATGCTGTGGCTGGTCAAATAACTCATGAACACCAGCTTGCTCCACGATGCGCCCCCTTTGCATGACCGCTACCTCATCCGCCATCTGTGAAATGACGCCCAAGTCGTGGGAGATCAGCAGAATCGAAGTGCCATACTCTGTACGTAGTCGATTCAGCGCCTGGAGCACCCGAAGCTGATTCACCACATCCAGCGCCGTGGTCGGTTCATCGGCAATGACCAGAGCAGGCCGCAGACACATCGATACCGCAATCATGACACGCTGCAGCATGCCCCCACTTAGTTGAAACGGGTACATGCGCATCAGCTTGGCAGGCTCAGGCAGATTCATGTCAGCAAGGGCAGCAATGGCCTGCTCCTTAGCTTGTCCTTTGGAGATTCCAGCATGTGTGCGCAGCGTCTCCATGAATTGAGAGCCGATGGTATATACAGGTGTAAAGGCATTCATCGGGTTTTGGATAATGCATCCGATCTCCTTGCCCCGGATACGCCGCATCTCTTCGCTTGGTAACGAGCTTAGCTCCCGCCCATTTAGCCGAATGCTCCCGGTTACCTTCATTCTCTGGGGATTGAGCAGCTGCAAAATAGCGTTACAGGTAATCGACTTGCCACTGCCGCTTTCCCCCACCAGGCCGAACACTCGACCTTTTCCAATATCCAGTTGTATAGATTGCAGCAGGGTCATAGGATTATCTACATTGTGGAGTTGCACCTCCAAGTCACGTACTTCAAGCACATTGGAAGCAGCGGTAGCCGTCTTGTCCTGCTCTGGGCGCCTCGTTTGATCCATTACCCTATCGTTCTCCTTTGGACTAATCACGCTTGTCTCACCATCCTTCCACTCCGTCTATCTCTGCTGATGATATGGCATTACCGTTTGGCAATACCATATCGCTCGGATAGCGCTTCTCCCAGCACGTTGAATGTAATGACTACCACGAGGATCAGCAAGCCCGGATAGATCATCAACTCAGGATGGCTGCGAATATAGCTCGTCCCTTCATGGATCATCGCTCCCCACTCCGCATTCGGCGGCTGAATGCCTAGGCCAAGGAAAGACAAAGCAGAAATATCCATGATCGCCCAGCCCATCTCAAGGGTCCCCATCACTACAATAGGGCGCTGCACGTTCGGAATAATATGCTTGCGGATAATACGCCAGGGAGACGAGCCGCTAATTCGCGCAGCCGCGATAAAGTTACGTTCCTTCAGGCTAACTACCATATTCCGACATATGCGTGCGTAATACACCCACTGCACCAGCATGAGCGCGAGCAGCACCTGCATCAGGCCTGGTCCGAATATACCTACAATCCCTAATACCAGCACCAGATTCGGAAAGGCCATGATTCCTTCACAAAGGCGCATGAGAAGGCTGTCCACCCAGCCTCCCAGGTAGCCTGCAACAGAGCCTACTACCACACCAATGACTAAGGAAGACAGGAATATCACTGTCGCAAATCCAATGGATACCCTCGCTCCATAGATCAGTCTGGACAGGTTATCACGCCCTAGATGATCTGTTCCCAGCCAGTGCTCCGCCGATGGGGCTTGCAACTTTTGCAACAGATTCACCTTGACCGGATCATGCGGAGCAATCCACGGAGCCAGCAAGGTAACCGCGAAGAAGAAGAGCACCACCACCGTACAGATTAGGATGGCTCTCTCACCCTTGAACCATTTACGCCATATATTTATCACTGCTCAGCCCGTCCTTTCGCTGAAATCCGTGGGTCCATATAGAGCTGAACCAGATCAACGAGTAGATTACACACGATGAACAGGCAAGCCGCCAAGAAGACATAGCATTGAATGACCGGAATATCCCGATTGAAGATCGCTTCCACAAAGTAACGTCCGAAGCCCGGCCATGAGAAGACCTGCTCCACGATGATTGTACCTGTGAGCAGCTTACCCATATTCATACCCATACCGGTAATAAGCGGCGATATGGCAATTCTCAGTACATGCTTCAGGACAATCGTCCGCTCGCGTAACCCACGTGTTCTGGCGTACTGCACATACGTCTCCTGAAGTTGCTCCAGCACGCTGGTACGCAGCAGGCGCGTATACACAGCGATTAGCACCAGTGAAAGAGTGACGGTAGGAAGAACCAGGTTCTCCCAGCTTCCCCGACCCTCAACAGGTAGCAGGTCCAGCTTGACCGAGAAGAAGAAGATTAGCAGATAGCCCAGCCAGAACTGTGGAATCGATGCTCCAAAATAAGAGATAAGCCTGCTCACCATGTCAATCCAGCTATTCTTGTATACGGCAGCTAGAATTCCCAGCGGAATGCTAACCAGGGCAGACAACAGCATGCTCCATAAAGCCAGCTCTACTGTTGCTGGAAGCCTAGCGCTCACTTCCTTCCATACTGGCTGGTTCGTGAGATAGGATGTACCAAAATCCAGTCTGACCATTTTCTGAATCGTATTCATGTACTGGGTCAGTAAGGGCTGATCCAGCCCGAATTCATGCCTTTTTTGCTCCAGTAGCTCAGGTGTTGGATAGATATGAGCTGCTGTCAAATAGGCTTCTGCCGGATCAACCGGGGAAATGTGAATAAGCGCGAAAGTAACAAGTGTAGCAATAAAAACAATTGGAACGATCGCCATTATTCGTTTACCGATATAGCTGACCACCATTTTTCCTCCCATGGGTTACACTACGCAGCTGTACCGATCATTCACGGAGTGCCCAATTCTATTCCTGCAAAAGGATTCTCATCGCGGTTAGCCGGGAATACAAACTGACTGATATGCTTCTGGTATACCGCTGTTTTCTTGATATAGGAAATCGGTACGATCGCCGATTGCTCCTGCAATGTGCTCAGGATTGATGTGTACAGCTCCTGACGCTGCTTCTCATCCGTTGACGACAGGACCGCGCGAATCTGTTCGTCAAGTTCCTTTTTCATCGGAATGGCACTAAGTGTCTCTGAAATACCAAATCCAGGGCTTGCCACGACGTTCACGAAGGAATGTGGATCATACGGTGCACCGTAGTTGTACCAGAAATACAGATCGAAATCATTCGCCTTCAGACGCTTGATTTGCACGGTCAGCTCAAGACCCGTCAGATTCACTTTCACACCCAGTTCACTCCACTCGGCCTGAATAGTCTCGGCCATCGCCTTCTGAATCGGGTCCGTCTTATCGAAGATCATCTCGAATTCCAGCTTCTGACCATCCTTCTCTCGAACGTTACCACCAGCAGGCAGCGTCCATCCCGCTTCATCCAGCAGAGCTTTGGACTTCTGGGCATCATATGCGATCGGCTGAAGATCAACATTCGTATACGGGTAGTTCTTGGACAGGACGGAATCAGCTGGCTCCTCCAGACCAGAGGTAATGCCTTCTACCATAGCTTGCTTATTAAAGCCTTGATGAAGCGCCGTGCGTACCCTTACATCCGACAGCTTCGGATTGGAGGAATTCAGCAGCAGACTGCGGGTACCCACCGGATCTGACAGCTGTGTCGTGTATTCATTATTGTCACGCAGCTGCTTGAATGCATCCAGACTGATGACACCTTCACCATAGATCAGATCAAGCTCACCTTTCTCGAAGGCAGCTACGCGGGTCTCTGCATCAGGAATAATTTTGACAGTAACCTGGTCGAAGTTGGGTGCGGTTCCCCAATAATTCGGGTTGCGCTTGAAGACTGCATACTCATCCTGCTTGTACTCTGCCAGCATCCACGGTCCTGTTCCAACAGGCTCCTTGATGCCCTCAGATGTATCCCCATTATCAGGGAATCCAGCTTCGCCCAGAAAACGAAACGGACGAACTACGGACAGATCCTGCAGAACGGGATAATATGGCTCTGTCAGTGTCAGACGGAAGGTAAGATTGTCCACTACCTCCGTCTTGTCAAGCACGCCTACAATGCCCAGCCAGCTATGGGTCTGCTTGTGTGCCATCACCGCATCAAAATTTTTCTTGACGATCTCGGCATTAAAGTCAGTGCCGTCTGAGAATTTCACGCCAGAACGAAGCTTGAATGTATATACTTTGCCATCATCTGAAATTGTCCATGATTCAGCCAAAGCCGGCTCCAGCTTACCATCCTTCTGGTAGCTAACGAGCGGCTCATAGAGCATCGACTGGGCAAACAGCTGTGAAGGATTATATGTGTGGGGATTCATCGTACCGATATCACGAGGCCATGACATCGTAATTGATTTGGTGGTAGCGGTCTCATTTGATGTAGCTGTTGAAGCAACATTACTGCTCCCTGTATTACTGCATCCTACAATTACGAATAACAGTAATAGGGTTGTCGCCAGGGTAAAGGCAACGGATTTGCGATGATGTGCGAACATGGATGTAGATCCCCTCTTCTTTTACGTGATAATGATTCTCATATTCATTCATTAAGAATAGGCAGGAGCGGACCTTTTGTCAACAGAAAAGAAACCCTGATCTTATAGATAAGATTAGGGTTTCTTGGCGAAGCAACATTTACACCGACACCGTTCGAAATTTAAGGAATTCATAAAAGTACTCTGGAAGCAGGTTGGAGCTCATCCGTCTGCCGGAGAATCTTATTGCTTTCTGCAAAAACAATCCATCGTATGATCATTCACCATGCCTGAAGCCTGCATGAATGCGTAGCAAATGGTCGAGCCGACGAATTTCATGCCTCGCTTGCGCAGCGTCTTGCTCATCTGATCGGATTGAGGAGTGACAGCTGGCACCTCGGTTACATCACGCCAGTGATTCACCAGGGGGACTCCATCCGTAAAGCTCCATAGCAGCTCAGAGAAGCTGCCTTCCTCCATGATTTCCAGATAGATTTGTGCATTCGTAATTGTCGACTGGATCTTGAGCCGATTACGAATGATGCCAGGGTTGCTCATCAGCTGTTCAATCTTCTCGTCATCGTAGACCGCAATCCGCTCTGGATTGAATTGATCAAAGGCTTCACGGAAGGCTTCACGCTTCTTCAGGACGGTATACCAGCTTAGTCCTGCTTGCATACCCTCCAGTATAAGTAGCTCAAACAGCTCTTGATCTCCGTACTTCGGTATACCCCATTCCTCATCATGATAGGCGATATACAAAGGGTCTGAGTTGACCCATGCGCAGCGCTGTACCTGCGTGCTCAGATGCCATCATCCTTCCTGTGATCCCAACTAGGAGTTACTTATGAACACACTACGGACGAAGCTGCATGGTGAATTGCTCATCCGGGCGCTCAGTAATGTAGTAGAACATATAGATTTCTGCGCTGTCGGCAACATAATTCTTGTAGACATCAATAGCCTTGTTATTTCCGTCTCCAGCAAAATTGACCGTGAGAGGCTTGCCTATGATGCGTTCCTTCCCTTTGCCGATATGTGTCTGATTGACACCACCGAATAAGGGGTCAGCGCTCTCGCTCTCTACAAAAAGATTACCATCTTCGCGATAATACGTCCATTTCACAGGATAGCCTCCAATGTCCTGCATGAAGGATTGTCGCTCGCTGCTAATATTCTCAAGCAGGATTGGAGGATACTCGTCACCATCATGATACTCAATGAGATGTCGCCCAATTAGCTTGATCGTGGATGCCTCCGTAATCTCCAGATCAAGCGGTCTTTCCGCGTGTAATTTGCTTAGGTGAGCTTCCCCTTTGTCAGAATACCAGAGAGTCGTGTCCAATCTATGTCCATCCACCTCTAATTCATAGTTCACGAACGGGAAGCGATAATGACGCTCTTCATGCTCTGCCGTCAGACGAATTTGGGTAGGAGTAATGATCAGATCCTTCAGCACTACCGGTTGCTCAGTATCTGGGACTGTCAGACCAAGATGACTATGCAAAGTGCCTGCTTCCATTTGCTGCTTGTTCAGGTGAAGTGAGAATGTCCATTGCTGATCAACGATCGCATCCCGCCGGGTGTAGTCAAGCTTATATATAGTGCCTTCTCTGGTGATATCAACAGGCTTATAATATTGCTGTCCGGTATATTCCCCGTGATCTCCAGGCTTGCCGAAGGCACCGTCGCTGATGCGAACAGGCTCATCGCTATTGTAGTAGGCATTTACCTGTGGAGCAGCCCACTCTCTGACCTCTGGCTGGGCAAAAAACACGCCTGTAGACAGCATCAGGCTATCCTCTCCCCGTGGAAAAGCTTGAACTACGAGCTTGGAAATGCCATCTTGCTCAATAGCAAACTGCTGCTCTCCTAATTTACTGATATCAAGCGGTATCTCCTTCTGCTGATTCGAGAAAAATTGCAGCTTGCCGGCCGTCAATTTAATAGTCGCTTGCTCCGACTTAGGAGTCCAATTTGATTCAAAATAACCGATGTACCTCCCAGCCTGTTCATTCCACATCTGTCTACCGACCCTGCCCTCGATCCGATTGCCTTGCTCATCCGTCAGCTCCATATCCGCGAACTGCCACAGATTCTTCCCATATTCCCCCGTATCCAAACTATATAAGATGACTGTTCGATTCTCATCCACCACGGCTGTATGAATCGTTAGCGTGATTCCGTCCTTCGTCACCGATTGCTCAATCGTCTGCCCGAGATTCTGTGCCAAGGCGTTCTGGACGCCACTCCTGCCGTTCAGCAAATGGGTCCAATCGACCTGAAACGCTGCATATACCGGGGCTGCAATGATGACAGCGCTGATAGAAGCCAACATCACAGCCCGGCGCCAGCCTCGCGCTTTGATTTTAGGGATTATAAGTCCATTTTTCCGTTGAGATCGTTGTATGCCTTTCCCAAAAGATACTGTGCCGACCGCTCCCTCGTGAGCCTCAGCTTGCGTATCGATCGCTGTCTCTATTTGTGACCACATCTTGTTAAAATCAGGGTAGGTCAGACCGTCCTCATGATTCAATTGCTGATTAAGTCTGTTCTCGATATGCTTCATGACATCCTCCTTTATTCGAACGGTGGACAACATAATCCCGCTTTGACATGATTAGCTTCATAAGCTTTAGTCCCTTGTGCACTCTTGATTTGGCTGTACCCACTGGAATGCTCAGAATCTCGGCGATATCAGCCATACTGAAATCATGCATGTATCTTAGTGATATGGCGGCACGAATCTTTGGTGGTAACTGCATCATATCCCTGGCCAGCTCTTCCGCAGCCTCCCGTTCCTCTACGAGCAGGTCTAATGCTTTTCCTTCCTGATCCGTTGAGCGGTATTGGCTCTGCACAAGCATATCCTTGGCTTCTCGTCTGCGCCTTGTCTTCAAGTGAGTCAGACAACGATTCACAGCAATACGCATAATCCATGCCCGTAGATGCTCCACACGCTCCCAGTCGCTGCGAAAGATCGAGATGAATACTTCCTGACAGAGATCCTCAGCATCTGCCTCGTTATGTACCATGTAGTAGCATGTTCGGTATACCTGCTTGTTGTAGCTCTCAAAAAGCTCCTTTTGTGTCAATGCTTCCTTCCTCCTCTCCAACCTGTTACCTCTTAAACTAACTGAACTGGAAAAAGGTTCATTTCTAACGTCAACATAAAAAAACCGCAAGTCACCAAATAAGGCGACTGCGGTCCAATTGATACTATTTGTTCTCTTCGATTCGTTCAGCCAGCTCATTC
Source organism: Paenibacillus massiliensis 2301065 = DSM 16942 (assembly GCF_000377505.1). Lineage (GTDB taxonomy): Bacteria > Bacillota > Bacilli > Paenibacillales > Paenibacillaceae > Paenibacillus > Paenibacillus massiliensis. The sequence goes on from NZ_KB898191.1 coordinate 192,694, forward strand.
AGATAGGTCCAGCGCTCCATCAGACGCTCCAGCTCAGCCTCTGCCTGTGCCTGCTGCTGCATTAGCTCCTGCAGCCGCAACGAGTCGCTGAACGCCTTTTCCATCTCTGCTGCGATCTGCACCAGATGCTCTTCAGCCTGCGCTACCAGCTCGTCAATCTGCTCATATTCACGCTGCTCCTTGTAGCTGAATTTCAGCTTTTCCTTTTTGGGAGCCTGCTCCTGCTTCTCCGTAGCCGTCTTCTTCACGGCTGCAGCGCTCGCTGACGCCGTCTCAGCAGCATGACGTGCCATCCACTCCGCATATTCCGTATAGTTGCCTACATGGGTCCGAACCTTTCCGTTCCCCTCGAAGGCCATGATTTTATCTACAGTACGATCCAAGAAATAACGATCATGGGATACAGTAATAACCACACCAGGGAAGTCATCCAGATAATCCTCTAACACGCCAAGTGTCTGAATATCCAGATCATTCGTCGGCTCATCCAGCAGCAGTACGTTAGGAGACTCCATCAGTACACGCAGTAGATATAGACGCCGCTTCTCTCCGCCGGACAGTCTTCCAATAATCGTCCACTGCATCCCAGGTGGGAAAAGGAAGCGTTCGAGCATTTGTGCAGCCGTGATTGTACTGCCATCTTCTGTTCGTATAATCTCGGCGCCCTCTTTGATGTATTCAATAACACGCTGATTCATGTCCATATCCTGGTGCTCCTGAGTGTAGTACCCCAGCTTCACCGTGCTGCCAAGCACAACTTGTCCCTGATCCGGCTCCAGCCTGCCAGCGATCATATTCAAGAGCGTCGACTTGCCGCTTCCATTCGGTCCGACAATCCCAATTCTGTCACCGGGAACCGCCGTGTAGTCCAGATTACTGATCAATACACGACCTTCCACGGATTTGTTCAGCTGCTCCAGCTCCATGATTTTCTTGCCGAGACGAGAAGATGCAACCGAGACATCCATAGCTCCGCCTCGTTGCTCTGGCTGTTGCTCCTTCAGCTTCTCAAAGCGTTCAATGCGAGCTTTCTGCTTAGTCGTTCGAGCCTTGGCTCCGCGCCGTATCCAGGCCAGCTCATTGCGAAACAGATTCTGACGCTTCTGCTCCGAGGCTGCCTCTCGTTCCTCACGCTCAGCCTTTAGCTCCAGAAAACGAGTGTAATTCGCCTCATAACGATACAGATTACCACGATCCAGCTCCAGCATGACTGTAGCGACACGATCAAGAAAATAGCGATCGTGCGTGATCATTAACAACGCGCCACGTCGCTTCTGCAAATATTGCTCCAGCCATTCAACAGAGTCGTTGTCGATATGGTTCGTCGGCTCGTCCAGAATCAGCAGCTCGCAGGGCTGAATCAGGGCAGCAGCCAGTGCTACCCGCTTACGCTGCCCCCCTGACAGACTGCCCATGAGTGCGTCGAATTGCGTGATGCCAAGCCTTGTCAGTACTGCCTTCGCTTCACTTTCTAACGTCCAGGCTTGCAGCGCATCCATCCGCTGGTTGACCTCAAGCAGCCTCTTCTGCAACGATTCGTTACCTGGCTGTAGCTCCAACTGCTCCATAACTTCTGTATATTCACGTACCACCTTCATCTCCGGCAGGCCTCCGCCGAAGATGTGCTGTAGTACTGTTGCTTGCTCATCAAATTCTGGATTCTGTGCGAGGTATTGAATCCGCACATCGTTATTGACCGCAATTTGTCCACTGTCCGGTGTCTCAATCCCTGCAATTGTGCGCAGAAATGTTGATTTACCCGTACCGTTGACACCGACTACTCCGATCTTATCCTTGTCATCCATGCCGAAGGATACTTCGTGGAAGAGTGTCTTGACCCCATAGCTTTTGGATAATTGTTCTACCGTTAATATGTTCATGGCTTTGCCCTACACTTTCTATGAACTGACCTTCTTTTACTGTCATTTAATTGAACCAATATTCCTCCACAGCCGTCACTTCATGATTTGAATAAAGTATTGATTGTAATTGTCGTGTCCTAGATTGTGGTGTGCGTATGCTTGATGCTACACTCACTACATTCGCTACATACACCCACACCTGTGAAGCTACTATCTGATAGGCATTGCCCGGCAGCCCCCCAAAAACAGATTCGCGGCAAGCTCAACAGTAGTTAGCAGCTCTGCCTCCTCATATTCCTGGTTGAACATGAAATCCATCTTAAGCCGCTCCAGCATACCGATCAAGGCTTTGGCATGCAAGGATGCATTACTTACCTCGGCTTGCTCCAGCACCTGGGTCACAAAATCTGTATACCGTTGAATGAAGCCTCTCATATATTCCATCAATTCTGGATCATTGTTGGGTAGCATGAAGAACAGCTTCGAATGATGCCTCCGCTCATAATGATACCGCAAATGAAGGCTGGCCATTCTATGAATCTGCTCCTCGAAGGCACACCCTTGAACGGAATGACTGAGCCGCTCCAGGAACTGCTCACAATCACGACGTGTTACGGCCTTGAACAGCTGCTCCTTACTTTCGAAATACAGATAGACGGTACCTTTGGCAATTCCTGCCTGCTCTGCAATCTCCGAAATCTTCGTTTCGTAGAAGCCCTTGGTACCGAAAATATCATAAGCCGCGTCCAGGATCGCCTCCTGCTTATCTCCATGCAGGGCGCTCATATAGCCCCTTCCCCCTTTCTGTCTTGTTGCCCGATCGGGTGCTCTGTTCTAGATTCATAGAGTCAGTGCCAGCAATGCCAGCGCACCACCGACAATAGAGCTGATCAGATTCACAGCATCATTGCTCATCCAGCCCCAGCCGCGAACGGCAAGAGTCTCTTGACCGCAGTGCATCTCTACCTCAACCTCGCGGCCACATACCTTGCAGCGATGCATGAGCTGCACCGTAGCCCCGAGATACGAATCTGTGAATGCTCCCCCTATACCAGCAACGCCTCCGATCAGCAGCCATTCCCACCAACCAAGTAGGGTAGCTCCCTCTACTAGCTGGAACAGCCAGGCACCAACACCAATGGTCATTCCACCTGCTAGCGCTGCCCCGGTACCAAGCCATGAGACGCCTCCAGAAGTACCTGGCTGCATTACTTTGCCGTTCAGAATGAACCGCGGTGGCTTCCGGCTCAAGCTACCGATCTCGGTCGCCCAGGTATCTGACGTTACCGTAGCCATAACCCCAATGAAGAATAGGGCCCACACGGGATGTGGCCATACGAAGTTCAAGATGCACAGCAGCATTCCGATACCACCGTTCGCCAGCACCTGCCCCGCATCACGGTTCCCGGTCTTGGCATAGGACTTCTCTAATTCAGCCTTCCGTCCCTGCTTATACTTGGATAGAGCTGTAGACGTGATGAAGAATAACAGCAATGTACCGAACCAGAACAGATTGCCTGCTCCATAATATACAGTACCCATGATTACAGCTGCTGCACAGCCGGACAACGTCAGCGAGCGTCTCCGGTATGCAGCTCCGCTCACCAGCAGCGCAGCTGCTGCTCCAATGATCCAGTCCACATTAGCCTCCTGCACAATGACATGACTTCAAGCGCGCTTCAAGCATTGCGCCCCATTCTTTACAACTATTCGCTACAGCAGACCTTCACATCAACACTAGCCGATCTTGCACGAGCCTTGTGATTCATTTCCCCACTGAAGCTCCAATATATCTCCGCGAACCGTTGGTCCCACTCCTTCGGGAGTGCCTGTAAAGATGATATCTCCCGCTCCCAGACCGTAATGCTCAGCAATATAATCCGCTACAACCTGCAAGGAGAAGATCAGATTCGATAGGTTACCGCGCTGTACCACCTGTCCATTCTTCAACAGCGTGAAATCATGCTGAAGCAGAGCCTCCATGCCTGGAAACGGAAGAAACGGTGTAATTGGCGCAGAATTTTTGAAGCCTTTGGCAGCCGTCCAAGGGTGGCCCTTCTGCTTGATGACCGACTGTACATCACGCAGCGTAAAATCAATGCCAAAGGCAAAGCCGCTAATGCTCTCCGCAAGTGACATCCCTGGTTCGTAGTGACTTCCCAACTGCAATACAAGCTCTGCCTCATAGTGAAGCTCTCCGCGGTTCAATGGAAGATTCAGTGCATCTCCATTCATAGGTACAACCGCATGCGACGGCTTCATAAAAATCATTGGTTGTTCGGGTACAGCATTACCCAGTTCCTCAGCATGTAATTTATAATTACGTCCTACACAATACACATTGCGGATTTCCTTCATCATTCTCGTCAGCCACCTTTGTCTGTATAGATTGAAGTTACTACGACTAAAATTTGTAACAAATCAGCTCAGAAGCTTATATAGCTAAATCAGGAGCTTATATGGCTAAATCAAGAGCTTAAATAGTACGGATTATGAACGTATGTAGGGCATGATTAAGTGTGATACAGCCAGAATATGGCCCGTTACAATCCGCTACGATCGAGATGACTTTACTGTCAGTCAACAGTAACGCTTGACTATATGGTGCCTACGAATGCCTTCCTGGCAAGAGGGATTATAGGAACGGCAGCCAATTGCGCCTGGATATGGCCGTCGGCCACAGCTCAGGGCGATTCGTGCAGATCAGCAATTCCGAATCCATAGCAGCAAGTCGCCTCATAAGTCGCAACTGATCGACCGTCCAGGCCATGACGATAATTCCCCTCTCCGCCATCTTGCGGAGCAATTGCTTGTTCACATGGGGATAACCGAGCGATAGAAACGTGCACTCCAGCTTATCCAGCTGTTCTGCGAGATCGTTGGGGGCGGCGTCAATGATCAGTCCGGTTCGTATCTCAGAATCAAGTACCTTGACCTGACGAAGCGTCTGCCGGTCAAATGAAGTGAGCACCACATCCCTCTCCATCCCACGTGCCATTATCTCTCGCAGCACTGCCTTCTCCAGACCTGGGTACATATTGCCCGACGTCTTAAGCTCAATATTAAGCGACACGGAGCCCTGGCACAAATCCAGCACCTCACTAAGCTGTGGGACATGCTCTCCTGCGTACTTCGATGATTTCCAGGCTCCTGCATCCAATCGTACCAGCTCTGCGGACGTCATATCCCTCACAAGTCCTGTTCCGTTCGTCGTTCGATCCACCTTGAAATCATGAATGACCATCGGTACACCGTCACGGGATAATTGTACATCTATCTCAATCCAGCTAACAGCAGAACAGTCCAAGGCCAATTGGAAAGCAGCCATCGTATTCTCTGGAGCAGCATCTGAGCAGCCGCGGTGAGCTACACAACCGTTCCTCATCACACAGCCTCCTTGGGCAAAAGGATGATTGTTCTCCCTTGTTTTGTATCATGGACGCATTTCATCATTTACACATTGCATCATGTACGCCTTTTATCGCGTCGTCACACGTCCATCTGCTTCGATTTGGGCCCCACCGATGGATACCGCGGTCAATTCCCGATATAGCTGGCTTGCCTCCTCGGCTCCCATAGGTACAGGCTGACCCAATTCAGTACGATAAGGGATAAGCTGCAGCTGGCAATCCCCCTGCTTGGTGCACGAGGCTTGAAAAATGGCAGTCTGCAGCGTTAACGGGTCCAGAGCTTTGGAGAAAATAAAGTTACCCGTGCTATAAGCAATCCATTTCCCTTTATACTGCTCTAGTCCCTGTAATACATGTGGATGTCCGCCCATGACGAGATCGGCTCCAGCATCAATGAATTCATGTGCAAGCTTGCTTTGATGCGCCTCAAGCGTCCTCGTCTTCTCCTTACCCCAATGAGCAGTTACTATGACCAGATCTGCTTGCTTGCGCGCTTCTCGGATTGCTTTCAATGCCAGGGTGGAATCATAGGCCCCTGCAACACCAGGCCCATTACCAGCATACCAGCTGACTTTGGGAATAACACGGCTAAAGCCAAGCAGAGCGATTCTGATCCCGTTTCTCTCATAGTAGATTGGTGCGTAAGCCCGCTCCGCTTGCTTGCCTGCACCCATATATCCAATGCCATATTGCTGCAGGTAGCTCATCGTATCCAGCAGCCCTTCTACTCCTTGATCCAAAATGTGATTATTGGCTAAATTCACAGCGTCCATGCCAGCTGCTGCAAGAGCAGAAAGTGCCTTCGGCGAGGATTTATAGACATAGGTCTTGTCTTCGGCCTTCTGTCCACGAGTCGTGACCGGGGTTTCCAGATTACCAACCGTTAGGTCGTCCGTCCGAAATAGATCCCCAAGATATTGATACGGAAAATCAAAGCCCTTGCTCTCCAGCCGCTCTTCGACCTTGCCGGCAAATTGAATATCGCCCACAAAGTGCATGAGCACCCGATCAACTGAACCGCTCCCTGTGGAAGTATCCCCACCTTCTACAGGAGCAATAGTCTCCTGCTGTGCCATGTCCTCTATTGTTGGGGAGCTGCCACCAGCGGCCTCATCCATCTGTCTCGGTTCGTCGGCTTCTGAACGTTCAGGTGTGTCTGCTGCTACGCCGCTGTCGTCTGTCGGTTTGTCATCAGTAGATTCATCCTCAGCACTTGCTTGCTGTGTCTTCTCTTCTCCCTCTGTTCCGAACTGTTCAGTGACAGAAGTATCACTGTCCACGGCACCATCGAATCGTTCCTGCTCACCGTTATGTTCAGCTACAGCACGGCTGTTGTCTGCCATTTCCGGATTCGATGCTGTAGCTTGATGATTGTTCATCCAGGCTCCCGTATGTTCAGTCCAGAGGTAGACGCCTACCACTGCTCCAATCATGAGCAGCAAAGTCAGGTTCACCATCATCATGATTCTGGTTTTATGCTTGCGACGTTTCTTTTGCTTATTATACTTCTCGCTTCTTGAGAGGGGCATCATTCTCTCCTTTATCATGTCATAGAAGCCGCATAGTCGTCACAGACAATCCAGCTTAACTCTATTTCCGTTCGGGTACTCATTTTATTATATAACAGCGCTGTTTACAAAGAGAACCCCCCGCTGTCGGCGGAGGGTTCAACTACAATAGGTCTTTGGGCCTTGAACTTCGAGACTGTGGTAGCAGTGATCATCCACTAGCAGTCTTTGGCATTACCTTGCAGCAACGGAGGACAAGCCTGCCCGCTCCACTGCTATGCCAGCATATTCCTTAGCTTGACGAATACAGTCCGGCAATCCAATTGCATCATAACCCGCTCCGGCGACGTATACTCCTGGCAGCACGTCACCAAGCTCCTTGCGTAGGGTTGCCACATTAGCTGTGTGACCTACCGGATACTGAGGCATGGAGTTGGGGAGCCGGGTAATCTCGGTGAATAGCGGCTCAGCAGTTACACCCATGAGATCGCGTATGTCCTTACGCACCCGTTCAATCAGCTCCTGATCTGGCAGACCAACGCTCTGCTCGGCACCTGCTCGGCCAACATAGCAGCGCAGCAGTACCTTGTCCTCTGGACTGGTGTGCAGCCATTTGGCTGAGGTCCAGGTACAAGCCGTGATGTCTCTGCCCTCTTTGCGCGGCACGAGGAAGCCAGAGCCGTCGAATACATTCTCGATGTCTGCTCGCTCGAAGGCCATAATCACATTGGCCACTGAAGCGTAGTTCATCGCTGCAAGCTCCTTGGTATCTACGTGGGGGCTCAGGAGGGGAGCCGCTGCGAATGTAGGAACCGTTACGAATATTTCATCTGCCTCCAGCAATGTCCCATTATCCAGTTGTACGGTGTATCGTGAAGCTATGCTTGCGCCCGCAGCGGTCTTGTGTATGGCAACAGCGCCCGTACCGGTGAGCAATTCGCATGATTGCAGCTCATGAATCAAGGCATGTACCAGGCTTTGTAAACCTTGTCTAAAGGTCATGAACATGCTCTTCCGTGTGCCTGTGTGCGTCTCCTGCGGCTTTCTTCCGGTCATCATACCGCGAATCAGGCTCCCATACTCGCGTTCGACATCACCGAACTGGGGAAAAGTGGCATGCAGACTAAGCTGATGCATCTCAGCCGCATATATGCCTGCAAGCAGCGGCTCCGTAATGTTCTCCAGCACCTCTCTGCCCAGCCGTCGCTCGATCAGCTCGCCCAGCGGCTCGTCCTCTGTGCTTCGCCGTGGCGGAATGAGGAAATCCATCAGCGCCCTAAGCTTGCCCGCTCCCGATACAAGACCGCTCTGGAGAAACGGCTTCAGCTCCGTCGGAATCCCAAGCACCAAGCCAGGTGGCATAGGATGAAGTCGCCCATTCTGCACGATATACGTCTTCTTGGCCTCCGGGTTGGTCGTAACCAGCTCATGATCCAGCTCTAGCTCCTTCGCCAAATCTATCATGGCCGTCTTACGGGCCAGAAATGAATCAGGTCCCTTCTCAATGACAAAGCCATCCTTGTGTAAAGTCTCAATCTTTCCGCCAAGGACAGGGGCCTTCTCCAGCACGGTAATCTGCGGCTCGTAGCCTGCTTCCTTAAAGAGCTTGCGACTATAAAAGGCAGCGCTAAGACCGGTGAGTCCGCCTCCGATAATGACGATTCTGCGCGGTGTTAATCCCATGTCCTCTTCATCCCTTTTTCCATCGGCTTATAACGACATCACTCAACGTCTCCATATACAGGGGATCACTATTAAGCGAGTCAGTCCGTTGTAATCTCATATCCAGCTCGCGTGCCACGGCCTGAGCTTCGATATCCAGATCATACAATACCTCCAGATGGTCGGATACGAAGCCGATCGGGGCCGACAATACGTACTCCACCTGTTCCTCATGCAACACATGCAAAGTATCTAGAATGTCTGGTCCGAGCCATGGCTCTGCCGTCCTGCCTGCACTCTGCCATGTGAACTGCCAGGACCCCACTCCAGCCTGCTCCGCTATAGCCTTGGAGGTCTCCATCAGTTGATCCACATAAGGATCACCCATCTCCAGAATTCGCTCAGGAAGACTATGGGCACTGAACAACACCCGTACAGAAGCTCGGTCTGCGCCTGCTTCCTCGAACAAATCCAGCTTGGCTGTCACACGGTTCGTCAATGCCTTGATCAGCAATGGATGCAGATGGTAGCTCTCCACAAAATCCATCTGGATACCTAGCTCCTGTGCCTTCTCTTCTGCCCTCTTAATATAACTGCCAACGCTCATGACGGAATAGTGAGGTGCCAGGACCACGCCGATCCCCCGCTGAATACCATCGCGGGCCATCGCCTCAACACCATCCTCAATAAACGGTGCAGCATGCTTCAAGCCTTGATAGCATACGAACTCAACGTTCGGATCTGGATTGTTGCGTCCCAGTGCTTCCTGTACATTTTTGACCTGACGATCTGTATTCTCACGCAACGGGAATACTCCGCCCACGATAGCCTTGTAACGATCTGTTAGCTCCTGCAGCTGCTCTGCTGACGGAGCACGCCCACGACGGATATGTGTGTAATAGGCCTCGACTTGCTCCAGACTCTCCGGCGTGCCATATGACATAACAAGTACACCTATCTTCGTTTTCATCAGTGTGGTACCTCCGGTTCATTTAATTGTGCGTATATAAATTAACGCGTTACTCCTACACCTTTGCTAATAGCCGCTGCTGAATATTCATGAATGTAAGTTGTCAGCTCACGTAGCTTATCGAGTGACGCTTCAGGAAATAACCCATGTCCCAGATTGAAGATGTAGCCAGGATTCTGCATCCCTTCGTCTATAATCACCTTAGCCCGCTCCTGAATTACCTTCATCGGAGCTGTGAGCACGTACGGGTCCAAATTGCCTTGTACACTAAATTTGTCCCCAAGTCGATGTCTTCCTTCGGTAATGGATACGCGCCAGTCAAGGCCAATAACATCAGCCTTAAGTCCTGAGAGCAACGGTAACAGTTCTCCCGAGCTTACGCCTGGAAAATAGATCTTGGGCACATGCAAGTCCGCTAATTCGTCAAAAATTCGCCGAATTGTCGGCAATACGTAATATTCGAAATCCTTGGGCGCGAGCGCACCAACCCAGCTGTCGAATAGCTGGAAAGCCTTACCACCATTAGCTATGTGCGCACGTAGATACGTAATAACCATATCGCCCAGCTTATCCATAAGGCGGAACCACATGTCTGGCTCTCCATACATCATTTCCTTTGTACGAATATACCCCTTGGACGGTCTACCTTCGATCAGATAGCTTGCAATCGTGAATGGCGCTCCGGCAAAAGTGATCAGCGGTACCTTCAGCTCACGATCCAGAATTCGGATGGTCTCCATAATGTGACTCAGGTCCGCATCCACGTCAATGGGACGCAAGCGGTCGATATCTGCTGCGCAACGGATCGGATTCTCGATGACTGGTCCTATATTTTTTACGATATCAAAATCAATACCGAGCGAAGCAACCGGATTCATAATATCCGAATACAAAATAGCAGCGTCCACTCCTAGCTTGCGTACTGGCATTAGAGTGACTTCTGCGGCTAATTCAGGCTGTTTGCATATTTCAAGCAAGGAATATTTCTCTTTAATCTTACGGTATTCCGGGTCGTATCTCCCGGCCTGCCTCATGTACCAGACAGGAATATGATCCACCTGCTCCCTATAGCAGGCGCGAATGAATGTATCGTTGTATGTCATTAATGTAAGCCCCCAATTCAAGTAAATACCCGACCGTCGAATTGCAGCTTTCGCAATCCTTTGCGCAAAACTCTTATATTATTATGCCCTTTTTAGCAAGCCGGAACAACCTCGATACAACAGCTAACGATGACAAACCCGTGACAGTTGGATAAAGTTTGCATGAAGTGTGTTATACTAGTGGGACGGCTTTTTTTGGTTATCACCTTTTATAAGACACCCGATCCGTTTCTATCTGCTGCTGTTGGATATATAGAAATCAGGGTTTCTTTTGGTGAAAGGATGTGTTCGTCTTGCCTAGATGGAAGATCAACCTGATTGTGCTCTGGTTTGGTCAATTTTTGGTTAATGCGGGTATGACTATGATTACCCCGTTTTTATCTTTATATCTTGCGAGGGATTTGAATGTTGTAGATGAGCATGCGATCGGCCTATGGGCCGGCTTTATTTTTGCCGCCAACTTTCTAACCTCGTTCATTTTCCAGCCTTTGTGGGGCAAGCTGGCTGACCGCTATGGACGGAAAATCATGCTGCTGCGCTCAGGCTTTGGCATGGCCATCGTTATCGGGTGTATGGGACTTGTCACGCATCCCTGGCAGCTCCTTGCACTGAGGCTCCTGAACGGTACAATTTCCGGATTCAACCCAGCCTCAATCTCTCTGATCTCCAGCACGACTCCCAAAGAACGGATGGGCTTTTCCATGGGGATCATGCAGTCGGGACAGATGGCAGGGACGATTCTGGGGCCGTTGCTCGGTGGATTCATGGCGGATCTGGTCGGGTTCAGGCCAATCTTCTATATTACAGGTGGACTGATTTTCGCTGCGAGCTTGTTGGCGTTATTTCTGGTAAAAGAGAATTTCAGCCGCTCCGAGGCGGCCAAGATGCCGCAGACCTCTGTCCTGGAAGGCCTGAAGGAATTGAGCCATACACCACAGCTCCCGGCTCTGTTCACCGTCACCTTCCTGCTACAGTTCGCCATGATCAGTACAGTGACGCTCCTTCCGCTATATGTACAGAATTTGTACGGAACCGCTGAGGGTATTGCGCTCGTGGCCGGGTTCGTCACTGCAGTAACTGGCTTATCCAATATGCTCTCTTCACCGATTCTCGGTCGGGTAAGCGACAGGGTCGGGGCGCATCGCGTGCTGCTGGTAGCACTGGCGGGTACAGCTATGATGCTCATTCCCCAAGCCTTCGTACAATCAGTCACCCAGCTCGCAGCGGTCCGATTCATGATGGGGGTATTTATGGGCGGGCTTCTGCCTAGTGTGAATGCGTTAATTCGCTCATACACGCCAGAAGGAATGGAGAGCCGGGCCTTCGGCTTCAATACCAGTGCTCTAGCGCTGGGGAACATGCTGGGCGCTGTTATTGGCGGGGTGTTGTCAGGCTTCATTGGTATTGAGGGCTTGTTCATTATGTCAGGCTGCATGCTACTCGTGAATATGGTCTGGGTGCGCCTGAAGCTCTACAAGCACACGGAGCATGAATTTAGATAAGCAGTTATTGAAATGCCATGAAATGGCTACCTGGGTCAGCTCTTGTTTATTTATGTAGAATATACGTTGGGAGCTTGGGTGAACGTTCCGCGAACAGATCGTTGTTCCAATCGCTGCGCTTCTCCACAACCATTCTGTCCTCTCCACTGTTCAAGCGGAGGAACCATAATATACCGTGAATCAATTCTTTCCATTACACTTGAGTGTGGGGCAAAGAAGGTAGAAATGAACACAAATGCAGAGCAGCGATTCTCCACTAACAGAATCGCTGCTTGTTGGCGTTTTATGCCTTTACTTTCCTTTTGCTTTTGGTTTTAAGAAGACATGAGCCTGTCTCCGCCTACCTAAATAGAACAGACTTTTTTACTTGACCCGAGCAAGAGCCAACCCGTCATAGGCAGGCAGTAACAATCCTGTCAGTCGCTCATCACTTGCGATCATCTCATTGAAGCGACGCACCGCCTGTACGGAGGGTCCATTTTTGTCCGGATTAAGTGTCCTGCCGCGCAAAAAACAATTGTCCCCCGCAATGATAGCTCCAGGGTTAGCAAGGGAAATCGCATATTCCAAATACACAGGATAATTCTCTTTGTCCGCATCAATGAAAAAGAAATCAAATCTTCTGCCCTCAGCCTGCAACTGCTCCAAGGATTCCGCTGCTGGGCCAATCCGGTACTCTACCTGCCCTCCATAGCCATTCTCCGCCATGTGCTTGGCTGCCAGATCAGCATATTCCTGCTTCAGCTCCAATGACGTAATTCGCCCCTCCTCGCCAAGGCCTCTTGCCATGCATAATCCGCTATAGCCACCTAACACTCCGATCTCCAGTACCTGCTTGGACTGAGCCAGCTGTACCAGGAAGGTCAGTAACCGACCATAGGCATAAGCCACTGACACCTCAGGCATTCCTTTCTCCTTGATGACCTCCTTAATCCGCAGCAGTGCCTCGTCTTCCTTATATAATTGGTCTACATATTCGTCCGGGGACCAGTTCATAATCATCTCTCCTTAGCTACAATACAGCCATAGCCCCACAAGCTCAGCTCGGACTAGGCCAGTTCCATACTTTATCATAAGATAATTGTGTCGGCCAGCACAATCGCCTATACTGTAAAGATCGAATATTACGCGATCCTTGGCGGACCGAATACCTTGACCGAATCTGATTTCAGGTAGAATAATTCGGAGAGCGTAGTGGTTAGCGGAAAACGAGGAAGTCCTAGAGAAACGAAGTGTCCATCTTTAAGCTTGCTGTTCATCAGTTTTTCCATTTCGTTCGCGAACAGCAGAAAGCTTTAACAATGGTCGACAGGGCTCCCCGCTTGCAGCGGCCCTAAACTCTGGTCAAGGTACTAGACTCCGCAGGATCGAGATGGAGTGAATACAAGCAATGTCCCAACTGCAATTAATCGCTACAGCGCCCATGGGCTTGGAGGCTATCGTAGCCAGAGAGCTTAAGGAATTGGGCTACCATGATCAGATTGTCGAGAATGGACGAGTTATCTTTAGTGGAGATTTCATTGATATTTGTCGTTGCAACCTGTGGCTCCGTACCTCGGACCGAATTTTGGTCAAAATGGGAGAGTTCCCGGCTACCACCTTCGATGAGCTCTTTGAAGGAACCAAAGCCTTGCCTTGGCAGGACTGGATTCCTCAGGATGGGGAATTCCCGGTAGAAGGCCGCTCACACAAATCACAGCTTAGCAGTGTACCTGCCTGTCAGGGTATTGTGAAGAAAGCGATCGTCGAGAAGCTCAAGGAAACTTACCATACAGAGTGGTTCCCAGAAGATGGCCCACGCTACGTTATCGAAATCATTATGCTCAAGGATCAGGCCCTCTTGACGCTGGATACGACGGGTCCTGGTCTGCATAAGCGCGGCTACCGCAAGCTGGTCACGGAGGCTCCACTTAAGGAGACGCTCGCTTCGGCGCTCATTCAGCTCAGCCGCTGGACACCAGACAGACCGTTCTATGATCCATGCTGCGGCTCAGGCACACTCCTGATTGAAGCTGCCATGCAGGCGTGGAATCTTGCTCCGGGCATGCGTCGCACCTTCAACTCCGAGCGCTGGCCTGTCATTGGCAGCGAACGCTGGGAGCAGGCCCGCGAGGAGGCCATGGACCTTGTGCGCGACGATGTAGAATTCCACATTGCAGGTAGTGACAATGATCCAGCAGCGATCAAGGTAGCCGAGGCTGCTGTGAAGAGTGCCGGATTGGCTGGAGAGATCAGACTGGATATCCTCCCTGCCTCCAAGATCCGTCTTGAAGGAGAATACGGCTGTATGATTACCAACCCACCTTATGGTGAGCGTCTGAGTGACGCTCCGGAGGTCGAGAAGCTGATCCGTGGCCTTGGACTTACGGCTGCTGCCGTACCGACATGGTCATTCTTCACCATCAGCCCGACCAAGCAATTCGAGCACTACTGGGGACGCAAGGCAGACAAGCGTCGCAAGCTGTTCAATGGTCGCATCGAGTGCCAATATTATCAGTATCTCGGACCGCTACCCCCACGCCGCAAGTCTCCACAAGAGTAGCAGGGCAATAAAATACACAGACGACACTACAAGCGTTGTCTTCAAAAATTTCAGCTCATAAGCTTCCTTCGGGCCGACCTAACCGCATGCGATTAGGTCGGCTCGCCTATTTGCATTGAAATATGAGCTTACGTATAATTTCTGTGAGGCCTGCACGGTGTGACACCTACCATGTGAGACCTATAAATTGAGACCTACAACAATTAGTTATGACTAACAATGTGGGAGGATACGAGCAGATGAGCACAGAACAGATGCCAGAACAACGAGTATTTACATTAATGGAAGAACTGGATCATTTGCTGCGGGACAAAGTGCAGGATGAGGAGAATAAAGAACTGTTCGACTCGTACCGCCAGCTTGGGGGAGTAACAGACGAGCAGTTGGATGCCTTTGAGCAAGAGCTTGGTGTTCGTTTGCCGAACGATTTCCGTACCTTTTATAAACGCAAGAATGGTAGTGGGTATGGCTTTCATATCGTATATCCAGATCACGAGAAGGGCAGAGAAGCAGCACCCTTTTACTTATTGTCCCTGGAAAGGATTCTGAAGGAGCAAGAGATGGTTGTAGAGAGTACATTAGACCAATACTACACCGCTGAGGAAATTAGCAACCTGGATTCACGAATCAAGCCTTACTTATTTCAAAAGTCATGGATTACGTTTGGCATGCTTGGCGGAGGCTCCGTGTGTCTGATGCTCGACTTTGATCCGAGTGCACAAGGAACGTATGGGCAGATAATTATGTACGAGCATGATCCGGATTTTATATATTATGTGTCAGAGACGTTTACAGAGCTTTTAGAGCAATCCAATCGCAATTTAAGCTCAATCGAGGCGCTTGAGTACTAAGGTAAGAGAGAGCTATCATCCCTACAGCTGTTGCAGCTTGCCCTTTTATCCTTTAGTCGGGGCAGTCCTGTAACTAACATCATATGGATTCCAGAACCTCCATAGCTATGGAGGTTCTTTGAGTTGGTTACGACGAAGAAACGTTCCTTTTTCATCACATAATGAATATGCAGTAAACGGTTGAAAAGCTACAACTGGAGGCTATAATAAATAAAGGCCTTACCCGCATTAACATTACGTTAATATTCCATTTACATGAAGCTGCATATGGCAGGCGATAGACTGCACTCTGTAAGCTATGCAGAGCTATATAGAAAGTACAGTGCATGGATGTTACTTAGTGCCTTGACCAATCAGATATGAGTATAGACACGCTCTATGAGCCAAGCGCCAGTACAGCCGATACTTAGAGCTTGCATGATAGAATTTCGTGATGGTATAGAGATATGTAAGGCTATAAAGGGGGAAATCCATTGTTAAGACGCAAGACTCGCGCAGCAAGCAACCTGGGCGAGAATAAATATGCGTGGCTTCGGGCTGGTTCCGGGTTATGGCTATTCATCGGACTCATGCTATATAAGCTGACACTGTTACATCATCAACTCGATGCCCAAAATATTGATATGAATCCGGTCGATTATCTGATCGCAATCGGTTCCCTGCTGCTCGCCTCCTTCTGGACCTTGTGGCTACCAGGTCGTGCGAGACAAGCCGCTTTGCTGGTCCTTCATGTAATTATGACAGCAATCATCTATTCGGATATGGTGTATTACCGCTATTTTGGAGACTTCATTACGATTCCGGTACTATTGCAGGCGGGACAGGTCGATTCCTTGGGAGACAGCATTGCTTCGCTGCTGTACTGGAAGGATATTTTCTTCTTTATGGACTGGATTTTCTTCCTGCTCTGGATGATGGTGAAGCTCGTTCGCAGACGCAGGGACGCGTACAGCATGTACCTCTCGACTCCGAGGAGCCCTCGTTCCCGTTGGGTATGGGTCCAACGCCTGGTCAGCGGAGTAGTTGCCTTTGCCCTTGGATGGACTCTGACCTTCGTGCCCATTAACATCTACACATCTACCTGGGCCAAAGGCATCTTTGTCGGCAACTGGTGGTCGCTGGCTTTGTACAATGTTACAGGGCTAGTGGGATTCCATGGTTATGATCTTTACCGTTTCGGGAAGGAGCATATCGGGCCGAAGCCGATGCTGGGGAACGAACGGACCGAGGAGGCCAAAGCCTGGTTCGATCAGCATCAGCAGCTTCTCAATACGGACAATGACCTGCGTGGAAAATTCAAAGGCAGCAACGTGATGGTCATTCAGGGCGAAGCATTTATGAATTTCTTCATCGGTCAACAGGTTGGCGGCGAGGAGATCACACCCAACTTCAACAAGCTAATGGAAGAAAGCATGTATTTCAGCAATTTCTATCACCAGACGGGTCAGGGTCGTACCTCTGATGCTGATTTCAGTGCACATAGCTCTCTGCATCCGTTGCCTACCGGATCCGTGTTTATCCGATATCCAGCGAATACATTCGACATGCTGCCCTCAATTTTGAAAAATGAAGGCTATAGTCCTAATGTGTTTCATGCTTATGACAGCAGCTTCTGGAATCGTTATTCCATGTATAAAGCGATGCATTATGATCGTTTCTACAGTAAAAAGGATTTTGTCATTGACGAGCCGCTCGGTTGGTCACTCGGTGACAAGTCCATGTTCAGACAGTCTCTTAAAGCATTGACGACAGACGTAAAGAGCCCATTCTATGCGTTTATGATTACTTTATCCAGTCACCACCCTTATACTCTGACTGCGAAAGAGAACGTATTAGATGTCGGTGAACTTCAGGGCACGATGCTTGGAGATTATCTGCAATCCGTGCATTATGTCGATGCTGCCCTAGGCGAGCTGGTTGAGCAAATGAAGCAGGACGGCTTGTGGGATCATACCATTCTGATGTTCTATGGTGATCATGACAACTCCATTACAGAGCAGAAGCTGTATGAACAGTTCACAGGCCGTTCACTGAATGCACTGGATATGCAGCAAATTATGAATCAGGTTCCCCTTCTTGTGCATGTTCCTGGAGGTTCATTACAGGGAGTAGACTCCCAGCCAGCTGGACAGCTTGATCTAACGCCTTCCATCCTGCATTTGTTAGGAATCTCCCCAGAGCCTTATCATTTTATGGGGAATAATTTATTCGGAGATGCTGAACGGATGGTCGTGCTCCGCTCTGGCGCCTTCACAGACGGTAAAGTATATTACATCCCATCGGCTGATCAGGCTTTCGAGAATGGAACCTGTTATGATCTTGCCACGCGGACACCAACTGATGTACAGGCATGTGGACCCGGATTTCAGGAAGCTAAAAAGCGGCTTCAGATATCAGATGAAGTGATTACTTACAACCTGTTGCAGCTATGGGAGGATAAAGAGAACTTAATCAACCCGAATTCGACGAAGCCAACAGAAGCCAATACAGCAAACTAATCATCCACATACAGACATGGACACTTGCCGTCCTAAAATAAAAAAACCGTTGCATCGCAGATGGGATACAATCTCCAAATGCGAAGTAACGGTTTCTTTGTAAATAAATACCTGAAGCTACTGACGACGGTGCACCTGCTTAACCGCATCCAGACGCTTCTCTTCAATTGCCAGCATGTCTGCAGCCACCTCGACAGCGTCCTCCCCAAGACTTTCCTTCGCCTGCTTGATTGCATGCTCAGCATGGTCCTTGGAGCGTTCAGCCTGCTCAATCAATTGCTCCATCGGATGCGACATCGCTTGGGATACCGCATTATGCAGCCTGTCAACAGAATTTTGCGTCTGAGCCTCCACGCTGTGGGACTGCAGTCCGGAGTCGTACTGTGCCATGAACAGCCTCCTTCATCGACTTAATGAATGCCATTCATTAATATGAGTCAGTGAAGCCCTTCTTATGCAGAGTCTCACGCCAATTCAGCGCACAAGACTTAAGAATTGATCGAAGGCTGCTTGATGAACGCGGCAGCTTTAGCCAGCACCTCATCCTCTGTCGGCGCGCTGACATATCGACCATTCACATAGACGAAAGCCCGCTTGCCGCATGGTCCGCAATAGGATTTGCATCCAACCTTAATCTCGGCATCTGGCGCCATTTTTTGCAGCTTGGGCAGGATAGATTTCATCCGGACAAATTGGCACTTATCACATATGCGTATATCGTTAGCCATAATTGTTCCCTTCCATTAGCGATTAATGATCGCCGTGGTTGCCCTTGGAAGCATTCGTAATTACGAAGCCCTCTTCAGGAAAATACAAATAGTCAATCTTGACACCGTCCAGCAGGTCCTGTCCAGTCTCCAGAATCACATCGATCCCTTTATCCGTAGTTACTACAGTATCGTTCTCACCCGGCGTGTCCAAATCCAGACCGTAATGGGCGTGGTCCCCGTGTGCATGAGTAATGATAACTCGCAGCTTCTGACCACTGTTCTCCGGTTTGTCCAGTTCGCGTTGGAGCACCTTCGCAGCATTGCGTGTAATCTTGCAATTCATGGCTCTCATCTCCTATATAAACAAAATTCATTGGCGTATAGTCAATAGTCCTATTGTAAAGAATATAGTGCCATTACGCAATACACAGCGCTGCTTCCTAGACCAATAAATCAGGATATTTTCGCTCCACACGCTTCACAAACCAGGTCAATAACAGCACACTAATTGCAATATCATCCAGTGGCATGAAAGGAATCGGAATCAGCACATCAGGCAATACCCAGTACAGGGCTATCGGGATAAGAAACAGCAGCTTTTCTCTCCATGGAACTCTCGAAGAGCGGAGAAGCTTGGGCAGACGATGCATGAGATGACTCCAGCGACGAAGAGGCGGTACTTTTTTTACCTTCATACATTCACCCATTTTCTATGAAATTAAGTCAAAAAAGGCAGCATAACGACATGTTCATGCGTGAAAGCAACGCATGCAGTATTATACGAATAGCCGCCTCTGTGGTTGCATCGTATCATTTCATCGTCGTACCAATTCTAATTTTGTCGCGGCGATTGGCTCATTTATGTCATTACATCAGTTGCAACTCGCCGCTCCTGCTGGTCGAGAGTCTGCCCCGCCTGCATTCTCAAGAGCAAATGAGCAAATTCATGGCTTCACTTAGTATGTGGTGAGTATCTTGCTTTAATCCTGTCAGATCCTCTAGCGGAAGTGGGTTGACCCCTTTGCCAAGCTCGATCGTGAAGCCAGGCCGCCCATAAGCCGCGATGAACCAATCCTTGTAGCCAGCGTCGCTCCCGCTTAGCTTGATCGGCGGATAACCGATGGCTTCCCCCAGACTTCTTGCCCAAGATTCGCTATATGACGGCTCCATATCCCTGTAATTCCAATAAATTTCCTTGCCTTGTGTATGCAGTGCAATTGTCATATCAGGATTTAGACCTGCAGTCCAATCCACCAGAGCACGAGCTTCTGGCTCAGATAACGGTGCAGGCCCACCATAATCGCGCGGCCCTGGCCCCTCTACATCGCGCCTCATAGACTCCTCCTCCCAATGAGCTGGAAATTGATCGTTCAGATCCACACCCCGAATATTGGCTTTCCAGCCGCTAAAGTCCGTCAGACCATTGTTCAGCATTACCACTTCGCTATAAAATGGCTGATTAGGGGCCAATCTCTCCAGTACCAGCTCCACTCCATCCGGATTTACCATAGGAACCGCGCAAATACACGTCTTCGCCAGCCATTCTTCCACAGATTGCCCTTCGAAGGTCCTTCCTTCATGAAGCGCCTGCGCATAGCGATACATAAAGTCCATCAGGCAAGGAGCCGTAATCCACTCATTCGCATGCATCGCTGCCTGTACGAGTAACTTGCGTGGTCCCTGCCCAATCTGAAGGTAAGGAATCGGCTGGTCCAGCACGCTCGTTCCAATGCTGCCCGTGTCGATTCCCAGCTTGGCATAGAGCGTCTCCCAGCGCTGGATATCCTGTGTCATTTCCTGAAGACCATACCCGGTTAAAGACACCATATCGCCTCCCCATTACTGCCTGCGCAATAGCATTTTTACGCAAGCTCAAAGATAGATTAGTTAGTTACCCGAATAGACCAGCATCGCGTTCCAGGGATATTATAAGTGTACTAAAAGCTGTGTCAGTTATTCCCTTTTGTACACAGTCGATTGCACACACCGGAGGATTACAAGCCGAACACGAAAAAGCTACCGTAGTAGCTGATCGCTGCCCCGGTAGCTTTTCGATGGTTAGAAAAGACTGAATTTGACTTCAGTATATCTCAAAGTGTGTTTAGCATGTGCACAAGATTTCATTTCAAGCATTGGCTCATCGCGCTGCATTTAAGTCGATTTGGTCATAAGAATATCTGAGTCTTGTCGAGTAACCATTCTACGGACTATTTTAGCTAATTCCATCAAGATTACCGCGCCAAGTGCTAGACCAGCGGCAGTCAACCATTCTGTCATGCCGAATGTAGCTGGAATCGAGAATATATCTCTGACTCCTGGTAGAACTGTAACACCGTAAAAGGCGAAGCAGACGAGTACCGCTCCAATAACATATTTGTTGCTGAATAATCCGACTTCAAACACTGTCAAGCTGTTAGAACGAGCAGCAAAAGTCTGAAGTGTTCGGGACAAGATCAATGTAGTGAAAGCCATGGCTACACCCAGATCTGAGGAATGCTGAAGCCCGATATATAGCGATACGATGACGGCTATCCCGATTAGCAGGCCACGGATAATGATCGACTGCATCATACCCCCAGCAAATATGCCTTCTTTAAGGTCTCTAGGTTGTCTCTTCATCACATCCGGTTCAGGCTTCTCCATGCCTAGTGCAATGGCAGGTAACGAATCATTAGCCAGGTTGATGAACAGGAGCTGAATGGCTGTAAAAGGATTCACCCAACCGAGCACCAGAGCAAAGAGGATGGCAATAATGGCTCCAAGGTTGCCTGAGAACAAGTAAGCAATAGCTTTCTTGATATTGTCAAATACGGTTCTGCCTACCGATACCGCATTGACGATGGATACAAAGTTATCATCGGTCAAAATCATCGCAGCTGCGTCCTTCGCCACAGCCGTTCCACTTCCCATAGCAACCCCGATATCCGCCTGCTTGAGGGCAGGCGCATCATTTACACCATCACCAGTCATAGCCGTTATCTTACCCTTCCGTTGCCATGCACGGACAATCCGGATTTTATTCTCTGGAGAGACTCGCGCGTATACACCGATCTGCTCCAGCTGCTGGTCAAGCTCCTGGTCTGACATCGCATCAAGTTCCTGGCCTGTTATGGCAATTTCATGCTCGGTCATCAGTCCGATATCACGACCGATCGCCTGTGCAGTGGTCTTGTGGTCACCAGTGATCATGATCGTCCGTATGCCAGCCTTTTTAGATTCCTCTATTGCGCCATACACAGCATCACGTGGAGGATCAATCATGGCCGACAAGCCTACCAACACCAAATTTTGTTCATCCTCCAGATCAATCCCCGTTACAGAATTCGGCACAGTTTTGTATGCATACGCTAATACACGCAGAGCTCTAGCTGAGAATTCCTCATTCGCCTGAATAAACCGCTCTTGCAGCTCCGAAGTTAAGGGGACTTCCTGATCCCCTAACAGAACGTGTGTACAGCGATCAAAGAGCACATCTGGACCGCCCTTGGTAAGCATTGCTTTTTGTCCGTCAAACGTGTGCAGGGTAGACATCATCTTGCGATCCGAATCAAATGGAAGCTCCGCCTCACGAGGGAAATTATCTCGTATTTCCTTATAGTCTCTATTCTTACTATTGCTAAAGGCAATCAGGGCTACTTCCGTCGGATCACCCAATTCTTTACCGTCCTCATTGATACTGGAGTCGTTGCAAAGTACAGCAATGTGCAGAAGCCGTCTTGCCTCAACAGGCCAGTCTTTGGAATGCTGCTTGAATGGGTCATCATCTACTTGCGGCAAGAAATAGTCAACAACCGTCATTTTATTCTGAGTGAGCGTACCTGTCTTGTCTGTACAAATAATACTGGCAGAGCCCAGCGATTCAACTGCTGGAAGCTTGCGGATAATCGCATTCTGCTTCGCCATTTTATTCGTACCTACAGACAGGACGATGGTGACGATGGAGGACAACGCTTCTGGAATCGCGGCAACAGCTACAGCTACAGCAAACATAACAGCACTCAAGATTGCTTCGGTAGTATCTACCGTATCCGCTGATAGCCAAATACGTCCAGCCTGGATACCAAAAATTAAAATGGATAGCGCCAGCACCGCTATTCCTAATTGCTTGCTGAACGCATCCAGCTTACGCTGTAGCGGTGTCTGCTTAGCTTCCGCATTTTCAAGAAGTTCGGCAATTTTACCGATTTCAGTAGTTAACCCTGTTCCGGTAACGACAATAGTTCCGCGTCCATAAACGACCAAGGAACCGCTAAAAGCCATATTGCGCCGGTCTCCGAGAGGGGCTTCAGAGCCAAGGGTGTCCGTGTGTTTATCAACAGCTTCCGATTCCCCAGTAAGCATGCCCTCGTTGACCTTTAGGCTTTCCGACTCCAGCACACGGCCATCGGCGGGTACGAAATCACCAGCCTCTAATATGACAATATCCCCGCGAACCAGCTCTCTGGCTGGCACAGTTTGTAATACGCCGTCACGCAGCACCTTGGCTTCCGGGGCAGACATCTGTTGCAAGGCAGCGAGTGAGCTTTCCGCCTTACGAGTCTGAATGACGCTAATGACAGCATTCAGGATCAGTACGAGGAAAATAATGAGCGATTCCATAACATGTCCTAACACAATTTGGACAATGGCCGCTATAAGCAGTACAACCACCATGGGGTCCTTGAAGTTCTCGAGGAAAAGTCTCCAGATAGGAACCTTGTTCTTCCCCTTTAATTCATTGTAGCCATCCCTTTCCAGACGCTTTTCGGCTTCTGTAGAACTAAGCCCCTTGGCTGTGCTCTGCAGTTCCTGTACACTTTCAGTTCCGCTAATACGGTAATGCTCCACGGATGATTACTCCTCTCTAGGGCTGACTTTTGAGCAGGTCATCATGAGTTCTTTGGAAGCTGCAATGCTCATGTATGTATCTTTTTAGATTTCCACCAATTTGGCAGAGTCTTCGACCTTTATTAACAAGCTACGGTACGAAACCGTAGAAAGTTTCAATTTCACTGACAACCGACGTACAATCAATAACGATTGACCATAGACAGATACTTATAAAATAAAAGAGCTGGTACATTCTTAGCTTTCTCATTTTCTTGTAAACCAATTACGAATCTGCTTAACACTCTTCTCGCAAGAAATTCATTTTCCCGGCACTTACTGGGAAAGAAAAAGCATTACCATGAGAATTCCCATAAAGGAACTCCCTATGATAATGCCCCATTGAATCATTTCATTCACGCATGCTCGTTGCAAAAAAACACCCCTTCCGCGGACTATTACCAAGCATCTAACTTGGACCGCAGCAAGGGTGTCTAGGGTACTTCAGAAGGTCACCTGCCTAATCCAGGTGAGTCACCTGCCACACGACAGGTGTCTTACGCAAGTGATCACCAAGCCACTGCTTGGCTATACTCTGAAATAATTGTGGATCTCCTGAGCAAAAAAACTGATGGACTGGCAGCTCTCCACTAGTTGCCAGCTTTCCTTTGTCATAGAGGATTGTACTGGTCTCCCGAGCAGTCTCGTCCGCAGAGCTAATAAGCTTCACGCGCGGCCCCATGACCTCCTGAATGGTCTCTGTGAGGAAAGGATAATGTGTACATCCCAGAATGAGACAATCAATGGGATGCTGCTTCATTCCTTGTAACGATTCTTCTACTACAGCCGTCGTATGCTGTGAACGGAATTCACCTTGCTCTACCAGTGGCACCAGATGCGGACAAGCATGACTGACTACATCCACGTAGGGTGACAGCTGCTTCAGTGCCGCGGTGTAAGCCCCGCTGCTGACCGTCCCTACCGTACCAATGACACCGACATGCCCCGTCTTCGTGGCACTTATGGCGGCTCTGGCTCCAGGATGAATGACTCCGATTACCGGGATATCCACTCGTTCACTGATTTCATCCAGGGCAGCAGCAGTTGCTGTATTACATGCGATAATAATGACTTTGGGATTGAACTGGGTCAGAAAATCCACAATCTGTCCTGTGAATTTCCGCACCTCTGCAGATGGACGAGGGCCGTAGGGCGTGCGCGCGGTGTCCCCAAAATAAATGATTTTCTCCCGCGGTAGCTGACGCATCACTTCCTTCACGACGGTCAGTCCTCCCACACCGGAGTCCAATATTGCGATTGCTTGCTGCACTTACACACCGCTTCCTTCTTCTCAAATATCGACCAGATTGACAAAAGGTCGTTGCTACATACCTTATGTATTGGAGCAGTAAAAGGTACCCACAAATATTACCCGAAATGCATCTGTGCAGCAATACTTGTCCTGACTCTGCTACTTCGTAGGCCATGCTCTATAGACCTTACCCGGATTAATAGTCTCAACAGACAAAGACCGCCCGCCTTACCCCGGCGCGTATCTCTTCGCGGGATAGGACAGTCGGTCCAGTAGTCTTCTTAGATTGTCGTGTCCTTCTGTTCTTCAAACGTATCCAGCTCTTCCTCATTCGACTGCAGACGCTCCTCATTTGCACGCTGCTGCAGCTCCTCGAACACTTCCACAAGCGAGGACAATACAACCTTCTCTTCTTCGGTCGGCTGCCCGGTACGCCATTCCTGTACCTCCTGGACGGCAAATGCAGCCGTGTCCTTCACAATATCGAGAATTTCTGAGCCAGAAGCACCAATTTTCTCTGCCCACACCTGTCCGGCCTCAGTGACCGTACGGGATGTCTCAGACAAGTCTTGGCGCAGCTCTTTGCCGGACTTCGGGGCAAGCAGCAGAGCGGCAGCTGATCCTGCAGCAGCTCCAACCAGAATTCCCCACAATATTCCTTGCTTTCCGTTCATTCCAACCACTCCTTCGCGGGTAGGAGCAGACTAATCATGACTACTTCGTAGCGTCTAGTCCGACTCCCTGTATGTTCCGGGCGAATGCCCAACTGGTGTACTGTATTATAAGCGGAGGAAGCTTGTCATGACACAGAGGCCAAGCTTATTTTCTGCTATCCTCGGTCCGCGGACGAATTCGATACAAGCAACAACGCCCACCGTCCGCCAGACAATCGGTACGGACTACCTCTGCATCAAGCAGCTCCTCGAACATATCCTTCTCACATTCACAGGCTCTCCGATATTGCTTGGCCACCTGTGAGATCGGACAATTATATTCGTAGAAGGAGTAGCTCCCATCTTCCTCCTGCTCCCAGCTGGTCATATAGCCGGCAGCATGCTGAATATCCGCTAGCTCACTGACACGCGAGCGAAGCGACTCCCCGCTGAGCTGTGGGGCATAGCGCTTAAGCAGCTTCCTTTTGCGCCCTTCAAACAAAGCATGCACTGCAGATGAGCCCTGCTCATCTGCAAGCTCCTCCAGAAGCTCCAACATCAGATGATCATAATTACGAGGGAACTGCTCGTCTCCCAGCGGTGTGAGTCCGAACATATATAGCGGTCGGCCCATGGCCTGCCGCACAACACTCACCTCAATCAATCCGTCCTGCTCCAAGGACTTGAGATGACGGCGCACCCCCATCTCCGTGATGCCCAGCTCGGAGGCCAGTGGGCTAACGCCCATTGGACCTCTTGTTTTGAGAAGTGTCATAATCATCCGGCGAGTAGGCATTTCGGGTATATGATTCATTGGCTCGACCTCCAACGTTAGCGGTCTGTCGGCATCGGGCCTAGTTCGCGTTCCAGATATTGCCGTACGCTTGCTGCGAACTTGTCCAGGTTGTCTACCAACAGAGGCGTCAACGGATGCAGCTCTGCGCGCTTCCAATGATAGTATTCCTGTACAAGCGGCTTACGAAGCGAAACGAGCTCATGCAGGGAAGGAAAGATCTCAGAATCAATGACCTGCTCCTCATGTATGATTCCAATAATATCTTCATAGCTGCTAGCATCGCGCATGATGAAACCATCAATAATGAAGCTTCCCACATCTGTAACGGATTCAATGGCCAGATGCAGACAACGTTCCTGCACTAGTCCCAGTGTCAGGCTCCCATCCCAATCACGAATAGCCGTCTTCAAGCCCTCGATGATCTCGGGAATCGCACTCAGGCGAAGCTCTATTTGTTCCCTATTTACGTAGTACAACGACAAGTACCTCCATCCCGATGTCCTCAGTTAGATTTCGTAATCAACCGCCAGCGAAATATCCTTCACTTCATTAATATGCTTGACCACTTCCTGATGGACCGGATGATCGTTATAGATTTTGAGATCCTCCAGCGATGCTACAACGGCGGTTAGCGCGATATCGAATGAACGCTCGGAGCGAATCACATCTGTTCCGACCTCCAGGGACAGAACCTCCTTGATCTTGCCGTTCATGCCCCGCAGTACGGATGCCGTATGCTCAATACTTTCCGGTGAACGGTCTTTCAGCTTGAAGAATACGATATGTTTAATCATGGACAGGCTCCTAACGATAATAGAATAGTATGCTTGTCCCAAAATTTTAACATACCCATTACGATTGGGGAAGCCGATTCACGTATACGTCAGGTGATATGACTCAAGAATGATTTCTCTTTGGCCTAATTGCGAATGATGATCGCACTATGAATTGTGTTCTCTATCTGTGATCATTCCAGAAATTGAGAGGGGTCATCTCCTCTGTAAGTGTCTCGAACTGATACCCCCGCTTCTGAAGCTCAGCAAGCAGCTGCGGTAAGATAGCTATCGTAGGCTCCTGGTCATGCATCAGAACTACTGGAGCACGCCCTGTGCGACTGATTTTCTCCACATCCTTGAGCACCGATGCTACAATATGCTCTGGATTCTTCTTGTACTTCCAGTCCAGTGAATCCACGTTCCAATCCCACATCCGGAATTCCCCCTGGTGCATGGCATTACGATAGGAATCCTTCATATATGGTTTGCTACCATAAGGTGTCCGAATCAGACGTGTCTGAACACCTGTTGTCTTGAGCAGGATCGCATTCGCATCCTTCATCTCCTTGAGCGCTGCGGCTGGCGAAGCATAGAACTTCTTCTCCACGTGCGTCATACCATGCAGGCCCAATCCATGTCCATTGTCCATCATCTTGCGAACAACATCGGGATGCTGCTGAATCTGTGGCCCCAGCATGAAGAAAGTCGCCTTGGCATCATATTTGCCTAATATGGACAGGAGCTCATTGGCATGCTTAGTTGGACCATCATCAAAGGTCAGGTACAGAACCTTCCCCTTCGTCGGTGTGGCGCCTTTACTTCCTTCATTAGAATTACTCTGCTGTACCAGCTTCTGACGCTCCTGAATCGCCGCAGCGTGAGCCGCAACGAATTGCTGGTCAGTCATAGTCGCTGTTCCATTTACGAGTCGATACACACCAGGAGCAGGGTTCGTAATGGTATAGCCCAAGCCCGAAGCCACATCTCGAATTGGAATCAACGTTCTATTATTCCGGATGATCGTCTCTCCCGTCTTCAAGGGCATAGTCATATGATACGCCCCCAAAGATATGGTTAAATCGTCATTCTGGACTACCGTACTGGCCCCCATGGCCTTCGCCAATGGCACAGCTGCTACATACATACGCCCTTGTAATGTAACCGCCTCGGCTTCCTTATCCTGCAATAATTCATCATTTATGCCCACTAACAGTGCCGACGCTGAGGCTGTAGCAGCATAGCTACTGCTGGACCATAGCAGACCCATTATACCGAGTACACTCAGTAGGAGGATCAGCCTTGCTCGCAATATTCCATTCAGCCTTCGATCTCTAGTACTAGTATCTCTGCAGCCTCTGTTCATGAGGTGCAAGTCTTGGGGTATTGCCAATCGCATTTCTGACTGAAGCTCTGTCTGCATCTCGATCCACCATCCACTCTCTCTTTATCTCAAACGAAACTATCAACTCGTCCGAAACATATCTTATAGGATAGTTTAAGAGATTGTGTAAATATTGGGATACAAAAATACAACATTCCCGCAATCTAAGGTTACAATTCAGCAATCCCTTGGCTTAGCGAACCGCGCAAATCCTTGTCCTGCTTGCATTTCCACTCATCAATATTAGTCGTTAGGACCTCTTTTCAACACGCTGATTATGTCTATAGCATTACATGAAAATAAGTTGGAGGACACTTGCACTCCCCCCGGTGTTATTGTAGTATTTGATTAAAAAAATCGGAGGGTATATGCCTAAACAACAAGAACGACACTCTATACAGGCGTGGTCTCTGATCAACCGCAAATATTTGGGAAAAGGCGTACGCGTCAAGCGCTTTCGCAAACCGACCCGCTGTCAGATCCGTAACAGGATCCTTCTTGCCGTATTAATGGCGAATGATATCAAGCTTTCGCAGCTTGCCGAGGAGCTTTCAATCTCCTCACGCAGTGTAAGCGCATGGGTATATGAAGGCCGTATTCCCGGAAATACCAATCTGGAGAAGGCCTGCCGTTTACTCGGCTATCCCCGCCATATTCTCTTTAATGAATCGGTAGTGCGGAATTCTCCACTGATCTGTCAGCCCGCACCTTCACGTTTTATGAAAAGAACGGTAACAAGATCACCTGTAAAAAACCGCATTCTTGCTGGCCTGTGTATGGTTCATGATCTATCTGTAACGGACGTTAGTCACTGGATTGGAGTGCATCCTGGCACATTCCGCAAATGGCTCCATCAAGGAACCGTTCCTTCGCAGACCTTCCAGGATCAAGCAGAGCAGTTTTTTCGGATTCCAAAATCCATTCTGTTCGCAGATGCCATGCTGACCCAATAATTGCGGCATCCAGGGACGATGCATTTTTGCGAGAATCCACTACAACCAAGATGATGACACACATTCCAACAAGCACTGCAAACCGAATTGCCGGTATGCAGTGCTTTCTTAATATTAGGAATGAAGAAATGAAGAAATGAAGTACAGCTTTCTGCAAAAGAGAGGGGGTACTCAGCCCTGCGCGATTCAAGGTCTAAACTCCCTTTTTATACAATGAAAAAGAGTATACGGCTGGAGCAACCACAATCAGTACTATGATCGCTACGATCGCAACCTCCACAAATACGTTCAAAAACGACGTCAAGATCATAAGAATCCCACCTAATATCCATAGGTAGCCCGCTACACGATGTGTTCTATTCCAATTCTCCTGGCTTGCCAGTGTCCATGGAAGCTTAATTCCCACCGTATAGCTCTGCTTGCTCTTGGGTAAATAGTTACCGATCACAATCAGTAACATGCCAACAAAGGATGGGACAATCGTCTGGATCGGCAAGTCTACACCCAGAGCCTTGAAGAGCGTGATCGGCATGAGGATGAGCGACAAGACAGGAATGATCCATAAGCCGAGTTTTCTTAAGACAGGGGCCACATTCATCTTTTTAGGATCATTCTTAATCACAATATGCACAATAATGTTAAGAACGGCCAAACAAAGTGGGAACACGAAAGCCACAACCGCCTTTGACATATAATTATCAGGCTTACCTGCTACATCCCAATGCACAGCCACCTGCGGAGGTAATTGTTGGTAGAGCGTCAGCGATAAAATAATCGGTAATACACATACCACTGTTGTAATAAGCTGCATCAAGCTACCTTTGATCCTCATCATGTTTCCCCCCCTTAAATTGTGAAAACCACAGCATGACTTCTTCAAAGACCGACACATTGATCTCATAGTAGATATAATTTTTATATTTCGTTTCAAAAACAAGTCCGGCCTTCTTCAACTGTGACAGATGGTACGAAATGGTCGCACCCGTCATCTCGAAATGCTGCCCAATCTCCCCAGCTGACATTTTGCCATGCTTGAGCATGACCAGGATATCCCGTCTCACTGGATCAGATAAGGCTTTGAATGTCTCTGGGAAACCCAAATGCATCGCCTCTTTTTTCTATTTAGAATTTCATCTAAATACATTATCTCTTATCGTAAGCGTTATAGCAATAACTATTTCGAATAAATTCTAAATAGAAACAATACCCATATAATAATTTACCGTCGGATAATTAATGGACTGGATTTTGTCAGACAGCCCTGCTATGATAGACCATATCCATATACGACTCTAAACGCTTGGATAAGGAGTAGTACTCGTAGGACTGATTCTCAGAAAGCCGCCGGATGATGCGAGGCGGTAGAGGAAATACGGGGAACTCGCCTTGGAGCGGCTATGCGAAATTCGGGTAGAAGCCTTACATGGCTATACCGAAAAGTAGTTGTTGACGGGTGCCCACCGTTATCAAGGGACAGACATCACGCTCGATGGTATGAGCTCGTGTCTGATGAGGGTATGAACGTTTGTTCATAAACAGGAGTGGTACCGCGGAAGCTCAAGTCTTTCGTCTCCGGCTGCATGTGTAGTCGAGGCGAAAGACTTTTTTGTTGTTACTTTATACCCAAGAATAACTAAGAATAACCGAGGAGGATAATTACGATGATGGATCACACCAAGTATGCAAAAGGCTACTTCATGCCACCCGTGCGTTCAATGAATTGGACACAGAAGGATTATATTGAGAAATCCCCAATCTGGTGCAGCGTGGATCTGCGTGACGGCAATCAGGCATTGATCGAGCCCATGAATCTGGAGGAGAAGCTGGAAATGTTCCAGATGCTCGTAGACATTGGCTTTAAAGAGATCGAGATTGCTTTCCCGGCAGCCTCTGATACGGAATTCCGCTTTTTGCGCACTTTGATTGAACGTGGCCTCATTCCCGAGGACGTAACGGTGCAGGTATTAACCCAAGCCCGGGAGCATATTATCCGCCGGACTTTCGAAGCGCTGCATGGCGTTCCAAACGCTATTGTTCATCTATATAACTCGGTATCCTTATCTCAGCGTGAGCAGGTGTTCCGCAAATCCCAGGAGGAGATTAAGGCCATCGCCGTAGAAGGCGCCAAGCTGGTCAAGGAACTGGCCGCAAGCACACCAGGACGCTTCACCTTCCAATACAGCCCAGAGAGCTTCCCGGGTGCTGAGGTCGAATTTTCCCTGGACATCTGTAACGCTGTACTGGATGTATGGCAGCCTACTGCAGATCATAAGGCGATTATCAACATTCCAACTACCGTCGAGACAGCTATGCCTCACATATTCGCCAGTCAGGTAGAGTATATACACAATCATCTGTCCTACCGAGAGCATGTCATTCTGTCCGTCCATCCTCACAACGACCGTGGAGGCGGCGTGTGCGATGCCGAATTCGCTGTTCTCGCTGGAGCAGAGCGGGTGGAAGGAACCTTGTTCGGCAATGGAGAACGTACAGGCAATGTGGACCTGATCACCTTGGCGATGAACCTGTATTCACACGGTGTTGATTCGGGGCTCGACTTCTCGGATATCGTTGGCATCAGCGAGACCTATGAACGATTGACGAAGATGCGGGTGTATGAGCGTCAGCCATATTCCGGATCACTTGTGTTCACGGCCTTCTCGGGCTCCCATCAGGATGCCATTGCCAAGGGCATGAAGTGGCGTGAAGAGCATGACTGTCCGACCTGGACGGTCCCTTATCTGCCTATTGATCCAGGTGACATTGGCCGCAAATACGAGACGGATGTCATCCGCGTCAACAGCCAGTCTGGCAAAGGCGGCGTGAACCATCTGCTGGAACGCGGCTTCGGACTGAGACTCCCTGACAAAATGAAGGAAGAGATGGGGTACCTGGCCAAGGATGTCTCGGATAAGGAACAAAAAGAGCTCCTGCCGGATGAAATACTGCGTATTTTCGAAGCAGAGTACATTCGAGACAATGGTCCACTGCAGTTGGAATCGTATCATTTTGAGCAGAAGAACAAGCTCACTACCACCTTCATGAAGGTCACACACGAAGGTAATGAAGTGACCATCGAGGGTAAAGGAAATGGACCGCTTGATGCTGTCAGTAATGCTCTGAAAAGCCGCTTCGAGCTGAACTACGAACTGAGTGTGTATGAGGAGCACTCGCTGGGTAGCGACTCCGCTGCCCATGCCATTGCCTATGTTGGGCTCAAGGCTCAGGGCAAGCTGATCTGGGGTGTAGGCAAGGACGAGGATATTATCAAGGCCTCGGTGCTCGCTCTGGTGTCTGCTGTCAATCGCTTGTAGCCATAGCAGCTGTTACTCCATCTGTAGGAGCTATGAAGCACAGCTTGAATGCTCCATAGCGATGTCTCCCATCTGTCTTGAAAGCAACAAACGATTATGTAGTAAGTAAACCAAGTTGGCAGCTACCATCGTATCTCCTTCTCGGTGCAACAACGGCGTTATTCTTCATCCGAGCGTAATGGCTTGGGTGAGAAATAACGCCGTTTTTTACATGTATTATTTAATAAATGCACGAGGAACTCACAAGAACACTCCTGTTATTCGAGCTAGCTGCGGCTAAGCTCTTGGAGCTTGCTGGAATCAATCAGATTATGATCGTTCAGATATTTCAGGCCAGTATATCGATCCCGGAGCGTATGGGCTGTGTGCACAGCTCGCTCCAGCATGTCCTCTGTTACATTCAGTTCATCGAAGCGCCCTGGGCCCCCCACTTGCTGCAGCCAGTCCCGCATTTGCTGCGAATCAGGAAGGGTCGTGTAGACCTGAAATGCACTTTCCGGCTCCTGCACGGCCAGCTCCTTATACAAGTCCGTAAGCAGCGCTGCAGCTACACCTACCTTGGCTCCATGCAGCACCTGCGGCCGCTCCTGTGCCAGCAGTTCCATTTCAATTCGATGTGAAATATGATGCTCCCCACCAGATGCAGGTCGAGAATGGTCTATGATTAACATAGAGATTCCCGAGGCGATCAGTGCTCGAATCAGCACGTCCATACCATGCAGGCTTCCAGCAGCAATCTCATCAACATGCTCTATACAAGCAAGCAGCGCCTCTTCTGTCATCTGCGCAGCAAGGGGGCAATATGGCTCCTGAGCCATGTCCCGCGACACCTTCCAATCCGCAAGTGACGTGTATTTGCCGAGCATATCGCCAAAGCCTGCAGCCGTCATCGTCTGTGGTGCCGATGCCAGCAAGGAGACATCTGCGAAGATAGCTTCTGGTGCCACGGTCTGAATCGTCCGCTTCACCCCATCCAATAGAAGTGGAGCGCCAGCCGAAGTGAACCCATCCACCGAGGCTGCGGTCGGGATCGATATGAACGGAAGCTTACGCATAGAGCAGGCAAATCGCGTCAGATCATGAATAGTGCCTGATCCCACAGCCAGAACAGCCTCTGTCGTAGAGGAAATACCAAGTAGCACCTTCACCATATAGCGCTCATCAGCAACTACATCCCCTGCACTATTGAAGGGTAGACACACCTCTTCAGCCTGAATTCCGGCCTGCTGCAGCAGCTCCAGTACCCGATTTCCCGCTGCAGCAGCCGTATGCGGATCGTCAATCACCGTTACATGCTCATACCCTTTTTCCTGTAAATAAGATGCGATGTCCTCAAGCGCATGGTCACTAATCACGGTGTACATGTCTACATGATGATGGTTGCTGCCACATGGGCAAGCCTCTGCTTCGGCATTCCAAGCGGCAATCCGTTCATTCATATTCGTGTGAGCTGTCATTCGCAAGTGCCTCCTGTCAGGAATTTTGCCAATCCAAGGTTTACAATGCGCACGATCTTGTCAATCCTAATTCTATTAGACTCTTTAATTGTACGCACAACTTGGGGCAACGTCTACCTTATGGTAATAGCAATCCACCGGACCTACTATTTTGTGAATGCAGGAAAGGAGTGAAACTACTATGAAATCTTCTATTGATGTAGTCAGTGCACTTGGACTACTAGGTGGGACTACATTGGGCAGTGGAGTGGCATTTATCATGCAATGGCAGGCCTATGCTGCGATGACATCCGTAGCTGTCTGCGGATTACTTGGGGTCGTGGTCCCCCTGCTGGTTCTGGGTGTACGAGCAGCAAGGCACAGACATCAGTCCCGCGCAGATTCTTGAGAGTAGAAGCTCATATGCTGCTTATCTCTCGCATAATAATCCAGCCGATCCTGTAGCGTGCCTGTATGAAATTCAAAGCGGTGACCGTCCGGATCTACGAAATATATCGACTTACGGTCCTGCTTGTCTCGAGGACGGCCAGGCAGCATATGTACATTCATTTGGACTAATTTTGCATGCACCTCGTCGAAGTCCTCCTCCTGAATTGTAAAGGCAATATGCGTATAAGCCTCATTCACCGGGACTCGTGTGATGTGGGCTTCTTCATTTAAGGCAAGCCACATCCCGCACAGATCGAAATAAGCTGTCGTCCTCCCCTTCACGAGTAATGTGGCACCGAATACATTTTGGTAGAACTCAATGGAGCGCTCCAGACTGGATACTGAGAACAAAAAATGATTCAAACCTTGAATGCGCATATGAAATAGTCCCTTCTGTAGAGTATTAATAAATAGACGCACAACAAAAAAAGACCAAATTCGAAAAAAGCGGATGCAGTCAGAGTAGCTCCTCCTTTTCCAAATCAGATCCTTCATAAATGCTGCTTATCTGAACGACTTTCGCTCGTCTTGATTGTTCCAACATTTTCATGTAACTTTGTTAATACTTTCCTAAAAGCATTACGCTCTTCTTCACTGATATCAGTGAGTAATTCCTGTACAAAACGAGCTTTCTCTATTTGGGCGTTCTCGATCAATTCCCTGCCATAATCCGTAAGACGGACCAGGACAAAGCGATTATCCTCATCCTTTTTTCGTCTGAAGATGATCCCCTGCTCCTCAAGCTGTTTGATGTGTCTAGTAACCGCCGATTTATCAATCGTAACTTTCTTTTGCAAGTCTCCTTGACTGATTTCAATCTGTTGATAGATCAAGGATAAGATTTCAAATCGAGATTGGCTAACGCTGATACATGCATCAAACGTAGTATTGATTACTTTGTTAACACCGTACATCTGGTATAACAGTTCAGCTTCCTGCGACCAATCTGTTTTCAAGAATCATCCCATCTTTCTCTTAAGGGTCATCGGTGATATCGTTTTACAATGTATTAGACACTATACAGCCTTAGCTTTCATTTTACAAGCAAGCATGAGCATTCAGCGGTAGTAGAGCAGCTTTGAGCAATGCACCAGCGGCCATTCCATCCGCTAGAGCAATGAAAAAAAAGAGCTGCTGACAAGAAGCAACTCTCTGCATCATGAATCTAATACTACACATTTGCACGATTTATCTCCATACTACGATATCATTCAGGCTTTGTCTTGTTTTTGGGCGTTTTGGCTCCTCTAACCGATACCCAAAGGCCACCAGGCAGGCTACTCCAAATTCATTATCATCAATAATTCCTTCTTCTACAAATAATTCACATACTTTCTCACGATCAATACCTTCAATGGGGCAGGAATCAATTCCGACCTGGGCTGCAGCTGTCATCATATTTCCCATGGCAATGTAACTCTGCTTGCAGGCCCATTCATACATGAGCTGCCCGTCACCGCCGAGCTCGACTTCTGTGAATTTGTTGTACATACGTGAAACGAATTGTGCAATGTCATCTGGCATACGTTGGATGTCCTTCATCATTCTCGTAACGTGCGGAGAATCAAATCTGAGCCCGTTTTCTTTTCTAGCTAATACAAACAGAAGGTGGCTGGCCGTAGGCAATTGCCCTTGAGCACCAGGAGTCACAGGCTTTAATTGTTCGCGCAGCGTGGCATCCTGAACCACAACGAACTTCCAGGGTTCAAGTCCGAATGAACTTGGTGATAATCTTCCTGTCTCAAGAATGAACTCAAAATCGTCATCAGAAATCGTCCTATTGATATCAAAGGATTTGCATGCGTGCCTAAATTGATAAGCTTTCAAAATTTCTTGTTTTCGTGCTGTATCTGTCATTTGCAATCAATCCTCCATGAACCAATAATGTAGTGTGCCACTAGTGCTTGTATCTGCATAGCCATTTGCCAAAACTCCAGCAAATCTCCTTTCCATGAAACAAAACAAAATTAGTTGATATATAAACTAATTATTCAGATATAGTTTACATATCAACGGTTGATATGTAAACAATATATAGTATCATCTTGTTTTCTGCAAGTAATTTCTTAAGATCAATTAATAAATAGAACCAAAAAAAGCCGCCTTAAGCGAATCTCGCTTAAGACGACTACCTTATCCTTCTATTCTTGTGGAGGTCGTAATCCCCTCAATTTACTGAACTGTCCGCTACAGTAGCCATTACCGTATGCTCAGTTCATCCATGCTGCATTAGATGCTCTTGAGCACCTCAGTCACCTCAGCAGGAGTCTTCGCCTGCAGTAGGCTGTTGCGGAATTCTTCATGAATCAGCTTGCGGGACAGAGCGACGAGAATCTGCAAATGCTCATTTCCTACATTTTCTGCCGGAACTGCGATCAAGAACACGATGGATACAGGCTGATCATCCAAGGACTCCCACTCCGTTGGTTCTGCCATTCTTGCGAAGGCCAGGCCTGCACGGGCTACTCCAGAGGATTTACCGTGCGGAATAGCTACACCGAACCCGATACCTGTGGAGCTGGATTGCTCACGAGTCAGGACAGCCTGTACGTAGCTCTCAGCATCCGTTACTGCGCCAGTCTTTTGGAGCCCTTCCACCATCCGGCGGATTACGTCCTCCTTGCCACCAGATTCCAGTGGTAGAAAGATGGTCTCCTCAGTCAACAAATCATGTATATTCATGTATGTCATCTCCTTTAAATCATTTCCTGTGGATCATTATGAGCTGTTAGACCGTGATTTTATTCCGTTTCAGGATATTTACAAGCACGGCAGTTACTACAGTACCGATAACAATAGCCAGAGCATACAGCAATACATTGGTGATTGCATTCGGAATCGCCATGACGAAGATCCCGCCATGTGGCGCACGAAGTGCAGCACCGAAGGCCATGGACAAGGCACCAGCAACTCCTGAACCAACCATGAATGCTGGAATCATACGGAGCGGATCAGCCGCACCGAATGGAATAGCGCCTTCCGTGATAAAGGACAATCCGAGGAAGCCCGCTACTTTACCAGCACCACGCTCTTCTGTCGTAAATTTCTTAGGTGCCATAACCGTTGCCAGCCAGATACCCAGTGGAGGAGTCATACCAGCTGCCATAACTGCTGCCATTGGGCCAAACACGCCACTCCCCAGCAGACCTACAGCGAACGTATAAGCTGTCTTGTTGAATGGACCACCCATATCAATAGCCATCATCGCACCAAGCACGGCACCCAGCAGAACAGCGTTGACAGAACCCATGGATTGCAGCCAGCTTGTCAACGCTCCCATGAGCGCAGCCAAAGGTGTACCGATGACATAATGCATCAACAGACCTACGATCAGCACGGACAGCAGTGGTATCAAAAGAATTGGCTTCAAGCCCTCGAAGGACTTAGGAAGCTTGATTACCTTGATCAGGAATTTCACGACGTAACCTGCCAGGAAACCAGCAATAATACCGCCGAGGAAGCCAGCACCTAGCGAACCCGCCATCACGCCACCAACTAATCCCGGTGCAAGACCTGATTTACCTGCGATCGAGAAGGCAATAAAACCAGCGAGGATTGGGATCATCAGACCCATGGCCGCGCCACCAATCGCCCCAAGGGATGCGCCCAGGCTTCCTTCTGGAGGATTAATTCCCCACAGGAAGGACAGGGCAATGATAAGTCCACCTGCCACTACGAGCGGAAGCATGTTGGATACACCATTCATAAGGTTCTTATAAATGCTGTTGCCAGATGAAGCTTTGGTCTCTGCAGAGCTTTTCTCCTTACCAGCAGACGAGGACGCTACAGGTGCAGTGGCTTCCTTGGCAAGAGCTTGCTCAATCAATTCTCCCGGAATCTTAATCCCTTGTGCTACAGGTACTTTAACGACAGGCTTGCCTTCAAAGCGACTTTCATCAACATCGGTATCTGCGGCAATAATGATGGCATGTGCTTCAGCGATCTCTTCAGGAGTAAGTCCGTTCTCTACGCCGACCGCACCACGTGTCTCTACTTTAATTTGGACATTTTTCTCATTGGCAGCCTTCTGAATGGATTCAGCAGCCATATACGTATGGGCAATACCCGTTGGACAAGCCGTAACAGCTAACAGCTTTTTCATTATTCATTCACCCTTTTTTCGCATTATGAATTACTTGAATATCAACCGCTTCCAGATGGGACTCCACTTCTGCCAAGGTACACACCTCTGTGCCTGGCTTGGAAGCAGTAATACTTCCTGCTGCTGTCGCCCATCTGGCTGTCGTAAGCAACGAGCGATTATGCAGCAGACAAGCCGAGATGGCAGCTACCATTGAATCTCCTGCTCCGACCGTACTCTGAGGCACAATCGGGAAGGGGCGGGCTCGGATCACTTCATCAGCACTTACCAGAATAGATCCATCACCACCCATCGACACCACGACCCACTCAATCCCCTGCTCCAGTAGACTTTGGCAGGCTTGAATAACAGCATCATCGGAATCAAGCGGCTTGCCTACCAGCTGCTCCAGCTCGTGAATATTCGGCTTGACAGCGAACGGTATGGCTTGTAGCCCCTGCCTGAAGGCTTCGCCGTCAGCATCCAGAATCGTCTTGACTCCCTTGGACTTGGCCAGCTCACCAATCTGTCTATAGGTATCCTCTGGCATTCCTGGCTGTAGACTTCCTCCAAGGACAAGCACCCCAACCTCTCCTAGTAGACGCTCAAGTTGAGTATGGAATGTACTTGCTTCCTCCGCCGTAATACCGTTTCCACGTTCATTCACTTCCGTGGTCACCTTGCTCTCGGAATCCACGATCTTCAGATTGGTGCGAGTCTCTCCCTCTACCTTCACAAAAGCCTGCTCTATCCTCATGACCTGAAGTCGATCCAGAAGCTGAGTACCTGCATATCCTCCTGCAAAGCCTGTAGCCACAACAGGTTCATTGAAGCTCTTCAGCACTTTGGCTACATTTATGCCTTTGCCCCCTGCGTCTACTCGCATCTCCTCAATACGATTCAATCCGCCAACCTGAAACCCCGGCAGCGTAACCGTCTTGTCAAGTGCAGGATTCAAGGTCACGGTTAGGACTTTGTTCTTCACCTGTGCTGACTCCTTTCCATAAAGCTCTATAATCTCCTACCTTCAAAGCTCTGTAATCTCCTACCTTCGCACAAAGCATCATACGATGGTTACCACAATGCCTAGCTTTCGCATGGCCAGAATACTGTTCTCCGGCACCTCTTTGTCGAAAATACCATGATGTACCTGACTTAGCTCAGCTACCTTGGCGAAGGCCACTTTGCCAAACTTACTATGATCTGCTAATAACACGACCTCATTCGCAATATCCATCATCTTGCGCTTGGCCGCCGCCTCGACCATATTCGGTGTCGTCAGCCCCGCCCGTGCATCAATACCATTCATGGCAATGAAGGCTTTGTCTACTCGGATCATGTCCAGCGCAGCCTCGGTGATGGGGCCAACAAAAGCCTGTGTCTCCGGGCGAAGCATCCCGCCGGTCAGTGATACCTCAATGTCTCGGCAATCCTTGAGCTCATTCAGCACAAGCAAAGAATTGGTGACCACACGAATATCTGTCATTCGGCGAATTTCGCGGGCCAAATGAAGCGTAGTCGTACCTGCATCGAGCAGCAAAGTATCACCGGGTCGAATGAGTTCCGCGGCTTCACGAGCAATAGCAGCCTTTTCCTCACGGAATAAATCTTCCTTATCAATGATGGCGGGCTCGATGTTCGCACTCTCCAAGGATACTGCTCCACCATGAGTTCGCTTAAGAAGCTGAGCTTCTTCAAGCTCCTTCAGATCCCGGCGGATCGTAGACTCGGATACTTGAAACACCTCGCTTAGCACCTGTACGGATGCCCGCTGGTTTTGTTGAATATAT
The DNA here is from genome assembly GCF_000377505.1 of Paenibacillus massiliensis 2301065 = DSM 16942. Classification (GTDB taxonomy): domain Bacteria; phylum Bacillota; class Bacilli; order Paenibacillales; family Paenibacillaceae; genus Paenibacillus; species Paenibacillus massiliensis. Next base: position 233,060 of record NZ_KB898191.1, read on the forward strand.
TGAAGCAGTCTCGGCTTCCTTTCTTCCTCATACAACATCTAGGACCACCCCGATTCGGTCGAAAAGCACTCCTATGCAGGCTGCTAAATCCCTTTAGAGTCTTAGAATGTGTCTTCCGCCCTGTTCTTCATACATTTACAACCAGAATAGCTTCTTCATTTTACGACCATTTCATAGCAATTCGTTCTATAAAGGAACCCATCAACATTGCAATAAGAGCTTCTCAACAAAATGATCATTTATGATTCTTTGTGCTCATTTGTGATTATAATAGCGGTTACATCAAAAGTAAATAGCTATTTTCAGGTTTAATTGAGCATATTATTCCACTAAACAGTCATAAACGAGCATTAAACATCATATCCACACCATATGTTCCCAGAAGCATAGGTGATCTGTAAAAAAGAAGCCTCAATTCTTAAATTTTGCGCATATATTATGGTAATAAGTTCTTAATTTGTTGTCATTCATCCAAATAGTTACTTGACAAGAATGCTCATAAGAAGGTACATTATAAGCGTTGTGGCGTGGTTGTTTTTTCCATTCATTGAAAACTTTAATTCATTTAATGTTTTCTCATGGAGAGGAGGGACTGAGCGTTTTATTTTTTAGTTACATTTGTAATCGCTTACATTTTAACTGATTAAACTCTTTGATTTAATTGAGTCATAAAAGTTAGATGAACTACTGAACCAGGAACCATTGTTCCATGGATGTCTGTTCGTTAGTATCATCCACGCTTGAGACTTCCAAAATACTTGTAGCAGGAGGTACTTTATGTCGAATCATTCGTTCAAAAAGTTCATGCTGCCATGCCTTACGGCTGGATTAATCTTGGGAACACTCCCTGTTGGTGTCATCTCGGCTGATGCTTCCTTGGCTGGGCAGACATCCCCTAGCGAGACCACCATTGCGGCTACAGATCTCTCACTTGCTGCTGTAAACACCGACAGTTTGTTGAATAAGCACAGAGATATTAGTAATTTTATAAGTGGCAATCTGAGCACCGATACCACATTAGCCAACAATATCCTGACCTGGCAAATGCCTCATGGTGGGTTCTACAAGGATATGCTGGAACAATACAAAAAGCCGTGGAATGGCTCTGAAGCCAAGTCAGGTTGGGTGGCCTCTGGGGTCGAGCTTGGAACAATTGACAACAAGGCCACTGTAGCAGAAATCCGTTTCTTGGCCTACATGTACAATCAGACAGGCAATGAAGCGTATAGAACAAGCATGCGCAAAGCCGTGGATTTCATTATCGGTATGCAATATTCCTCTGGTGGATTCCCACAGGTCTTTCCGAAGCGTGGCAACTATTCTGATGCTGTGACCTTCAATGATGATGCCATGGTTCGCGTAATGGTGCTCATTGATGACATAGTTAACCGCAGGGGAGAATTTAGCAACAACAACCTGCTCACCAGCACCCAGCGCAACAATCTGAATACGGCCTTGAATAAAGGCGTGGATTACATTCTAAAATCGCAGATTGTCAACAATGGAGTACGGACGGTATGGTGTGCACAGCATGATCCGGTTACTTTTGCTCCAGTTGCAGGGCGTGCCTATGAATTGCCGTCCAAATCAGGGGGTGAATCTGTAGGCATCGTGGCTTTCCTCATGTCCAGACCGCAGACTCCAGAAGTTCGGCAGGCCGCTCAAGCAGCGCTTAAGTGGTACGACAGTGTCCGTGTTGACGGTACCCAATATGTACGCCGGGGCCCGGATTATTTCGTGAATGATCCATCCAGCGTCATATGGTATCGCTTTTATAATGTAGATGACAACAAACAGTTCTTCGCAGATCGGGACGGTCAGAAATATTACGATATTCTGCAAATCAGTGAAGAGCGCCGTCATGGATATGCTTGGGCAGGCGCATATGCACGCAACCTACTGCAGCTCGCATCCGACAGCGGCTACTATACTCTCTCCAAGCCTCTGCCTTAACTCCAAAGTACAGACCAGCAATTCAAGGCACAGCATATAGATTTACAAATCAATATTGCGCAGTTACAACAAACAGTTAGAATTTGAGTTAGAGCTTTGAGTTAGAGCTTTGAGTTAGAGCTTTGAGTTAGAGCCTTGAGTTAGTGCTTTAAGTTAGGACTATGAAGTTATACAGTCACAGCTATCCGGCAGAGCCAGAATGATTGAAAGCCTATGACCCCCAAAATGAAAACGTGTTCATTTTATCCTAACACGTGAATCTAGGTGATTAACTCGGTTCCTCCCTCCTTCTTGGTCAACATGCTATAATGATTCCAGAAGAAGGGAGGACTACTACTGTGTTAGCTAGAGAACAGCTCGAAAAGCATCAGATTTCCATATATGCGGGAGCCTTGGTGCTGGGTGTTGGCCTGGGCCTTGCCAACCCCGCTGTAAATAGCGTATTGGAATCTCTGATCTCACCGATCATTGCCCTCCTGCTCTACTCCATGTTTACCCAGATCCCATTCCTGCAACGTAAAGAAGCATTCGCAAGTCCCCGTTTCCTGATTGCGCTACTGTTATCCAATTTTGTACTGGTACCGATCGTGGTCTGGGCCATATTGCAATGCTTTCCCACTCTACCAGTTCCCGTGTTAACTGGAATATGCCTGGTGTTACTCGCTCCGTGCATCGACTATGTTATTATGTTTACGCAAATGGCGCGAGGCAATGTAGTATACATCTTGACCGCAACTCCTGTACTTTTCATCATTCAAATTGTACTACTTCCAGTGTATCTGTACCTCTTCCTGGGAGAACAGATGTCAGGTCTGATGCAACTGGGGCCTTTTATTGAGGCCTTTGTGTACCTGATTGTCATTCCTTGCCTGTTGGCTGTGCTCCTTCAAGCTTGGGCTAGAAGGTCGCAGAATGGAGTGCGAGGCATCGCTATCAGTGCCTGGCTCCCCGTTCCTTTTATGGCCTTGACACTGTTTGTGGTAGCTGCTTCACAGCTTCCCAAGCTGAAGGGTGATCTGCATCTCATTCTTCAGATTCTGCCAATCTATATGCTATTTCATGTCCTGATGCCTATCTGTTCAAGTCTCATCGCTCGTTGCTTCCGACTCGAATCGGGTGCAGGAAGAGCGCTGCTCTTCAGCTCCAGCACGCGTAATTCGTTGGTCGTACTCCCCTTGGCTCTGGCATTGCCAGGAGAATGGGGTACGATCGCTGCAGCTGTAATTGTGACCCAGACCATGGTAGAACTTGTGGCCGAGCTTATCTACATAAGAGCTATTCCCTGGATGATTAAGGATTAGCAAAAAGCACTCCGGTAGTCGTAAGATCAAGGAAAACCTTGAATTTACGTACTACACAGAGTGCTTTTTGCTGTTTCTATCATTTATTAATTATCAAGCTTTGCTTGCCCCATTCACAATCCATCATCGCAGTTGCTCTGTGACGTGGTCGTGTTGAACAATTACATCCATTGATGGTGGAACGTACCTTCCTTATCCACACGCTGGAACGTATGCGCTCCAAAGTAGTCACGTTGCGCCTGCAGCAGGTTGGCCGGCAGACGTTCTGTGCGATAGCTATCATAGTATGCCAGTGCCGAAGCAAAGGCAGGAACCGGAATACCACGGGTAACCGCAATCGCAATTACTTTTCTCCAAGCATCCTGATAATCATCTACGATTTTGCCAAAGTATTGATCAAGGAACAGGTTCTTCAGCCCAGGCTCACGGTCATACGCATCCTTGATGTTCTGCAGGAAGCCAGCACGAATGATGCATCCACCACGGAAGATCATAGCGATAGATCCGTAGTCCAGATTCCAATCATACGTGTCGGAAGCTGCTCTCATTTGAGCAAAACCTTGTGCATAGGAAGCAATCTTGCTGGCATACAGTGCCTTGCGAACGGCTTCGATGAATTCTTCACGATCACCATCAAAGCTGCTCGCTGCCGGGCCACTCAGCTTCTTGCTGGCTGCCACACGCTCTTCCTTCAACGCCGAAATAAAGCGGGAGAAGACTGACTCTGTAATGATGGACAGTGGGACGCCCAGATCCAGAGAGCTTTGGCTAGTCCATTTACCCGTACCTTTCTGACCAGCAGAATCGAGGATCACATCAACCATTGGCTTGCCCGTGTCTGGGTCTGTCTTGGAGAAGATATCCGCTGTAATCTCGATCAGATAGCTGTCCAGCTCTCCCTTGTTCCATTCGCTGAAGATTTCATGCAGCTCGGAGGAGCTAACACCTAGTACATCCTTGAGCAAATGATAGGCTTCTCCGATCAATTGCATATCTCCATACTCAATACCGTTATGCACCATCTTCACATAATGGCCTGCGCCATCTGGTCCAATGTAAGTGGAGCACGCATCTTCACCCACTTTGGCGGAGATGGCTGTCAGTATAGGCTCTACCAGTTCATAGGCACTCTTCTGTCCGCCTGGCATAATTGCTGGTCCTTTAAGCGCTCCTTCTTCCCCACCCGACACACCTGCGCCGATGAAGCGGAAGCCCTTCGCTTCCAGATCCTTACTACGACGTTGTGTATCTGGGAAGTGAGCGTTACCTCCGTCAATGATGATATCGCCTGGCTCCAGATGAGGAACCAGGGAATCAATCGTAGCATCTGTTCCTTGTCCCGCTTGCACCATGATCAGAATCTTGCGTGGAACCTCCAAGGAGGCCACGAATTCTTCAATACTATATGTCGGAAGCAGCTGTTTGCCTGCGGCTTCCTGCACGAGGGCATCCGTCTTCTCACGGGAACGGTTATACACGGAGACTGTGAAGCCTCTGCTCTCAATATTCAGGGCAAGGTTTTTACCCATGACTGCGAGTCCAATTACACCAATTTGTTGTTTACTCATGTCTTGTTTGCCTCCAATGAATTGCTGCGATTATTGAGTTGTCTTAGCCCAATCTGCTGCGAATTTTTCCAAGCCTTGATCGGTCAGCGGATGCTTGGCGATCTGCTCGATGACTGTGAAAGGTACGGTTGCAATATGTGCTCCTGCCAGGGCTACGCGGGTAACGTGGTCCGGATGGCGAACGGAAGCTGCAATGATCTGCGTATCCAACTGATGCACGCGGAACAACTCGGCAACCTTCGCTACCAGCTGTACCCCATCCTCAGAGATATCATCCAGACGCCCCAGGAACGGAGATACGTAAGTCGCACCTGCACGCGCCGCCAGCAATGCCTGGTTCACAGTGAAGATCAAGGTTACGTTGGTCTTCACACCCTTTTGAGTGAGGTAACGGCAGGCTTCCAATCCAGCCAATGTCATCGGCAGCTTGATAGTAATATTTTTATCATTATTATTGATCTTGATCAGTTCGTTCGCCTCGGCAATCATCTCTTCTGCCGTAATCGCGTTCGGCGTTACTTCGGCAGAGACAGATTCCACATCGGGAACGGCCTGCAGAATTTCAGCAATGCGATCCTCGAATTTCACACCCTCCTTCGCCACGAGCGAAGGATTTGTTGTTACACCAGACAAAACACCGATTTTATGAGCAGTCTTGATAGCTTCCACATTAGCTGTGTCAATGAAAAACTTCATACGTAAACGACCTCCATTTGGTGTATTTTATTAGTGTTCAAGAACAACTTCCTTACGTGATTCAGCCGAAGCCGGAGTATCCGTCTCCTTCTCGTCGAACCACCAGTGGTACCCATCCTGTGCCAATAGCGCATCGGATTCAGCTGGTCCGTAAGAACCAGCAGGATACATGTAAAGTGGAACCTGGTTGTCAGCAAAGGCTTCAAGCACAGGCTGTACCCAAGCCCAGGACATCTCAACCTCATCCCAATGTGCGAAGAAGGTTGGATTCCCTTGCATTGCATCACAGATCAGACTTTCATATGCCTCTGGCAGCACGCCATCCTTCGGATGCAGATCAATGTGTATCGGCTTCAGCTTGCCATTTCCTTGTGGATCTGGTGTGTTCAGCTGTAGCGTAATTCGCTCATCTGGACTCATCTCGACAATCAGCAGATTAGGAGCGATATCACCCTGCTCTGTACCCGTCTGCTTAAGTGGCTCCTTGAATTCGATAACAATGCGCGTAGATTTCTCCTTCAGGCGCTTGCCTGTACGAATATAGAAGGGAACACCACGCCAGAAATAATCATCAATCTGTAGACGAGCTGCGATAAAGGTATCATTCATGGACTCTGGTGCAATACCAGGTTCAGAGCGATAGTCTGGAACTGGCTTGCCCTGAATGGCACCCTCCGTGTACTGACCACGGATAATACTTAACCCTACCTCATGCTTTTGCACCGGAACGAGAGCCTCGATCACCTTCTTCTTCTTGGCACGCACACGATCAGCACCACTATTATGTGGAAGCTGAATAGCCGTCATCATGAGCAGTTGCAGCATATGGTTCTGGAACATGTCCCGGATCGCACCCACATGATCGTAGTAACCCGCTCGGGTCTCCACACCTACCGTTTCATTGGCCGTTATTTGCACATTTGCTATGTGATGGTTGTTCCATAGCGCCTGCAGCACCGGATTCGTCTGATGCAGAGACTCCAGTCTTTGCACCATAGGCTTGCCGAGATAATGGTCAATGCGATAAATCTCATCCTCGCGGAAAGCACTGCTCAACTTCTCATTTAATTGGCGAGCAGATGGCAGATCATGTCCGAACGGCTTCTCAATCACGAGACGCTTCCATCCGTTAGCTGAGCCAAGACCACTTGCTTGAATGTTCTCCGCAATCGGCTCAAAGAACTCAGGCCCCACGGACAGATAGAACAGGCGGTTCGGTGTTAGCCCCAGCTCTTCCTCTCTCTTCTCCACACGCTTAAGCAACTGCACGTAGTCTTCTACGTTTCCTATATTCAATACATTGTAGCGAAAGACCTGCAAGAATCGCTTCAATGCAGCATCGTCTGCTTGGCTTCTTGCAAAATTATGAATCGACTGCTCTACGTTATGTTGAAAAACTTCATCTGTGAGCTCGGTTCTTCCTAATCCAATTAAGGAAAATGAATGGGGAAGCTTCTCTTGTAGGAATAACTCGTACAAGGCTGGGTATATTTTACGCTTGGCAAGATCCCCTGTCGCGCCAAACAGTATAAATGTCGTTGGATCCATTTTCCTTACTCCTTTCAACAGAGTTGCCATGCAAGCTCTGGCTTCTTTTGGATAACTACACTATAATACGATCAGAAGCCATACATGTAATTGATAAATTTAAGAGGAGCTATAGATCAGGTCTATGAACAATAATTATGAGCTATACAAAGTATTCTACTGGGCAGCCAAGACCGGAAGCTTGACTCAAGCCGCCAAAGCGTTGTATCTGACGCAACCTAGCGTAAGTCATGCGATCAAGCAGCTGGAGAATAGCTTCGGAATGACCCTCTTCAACCGAAATGCCAAGGGTGTAGAGCTGACTCAGGAAGGTAACGTCTTGTATTCCTATATCGAGCAATCCCAGATCTTCATCTCCCTGGCAGAGGAGAAGATGGCTGCACTCAAAAAGCTCGAAAGCGGTGAGCTGCGCATCGGTGGCAGTGACTCGTTGTTCAAGCATTACATTCTTCCCTATCTTGAGAACTTTCATCACAAGTATCCGGGCATTAAGCTCCATCTGAACCACGGCACGACACCTGAAGTGATATCCTTCCTGAAGGAAGGAAAGATCGATCTTGGTGTTGTGCGCATGCCGATCGTTGACCCTCAGCTGGAGGTCAAGGAAACGTTACAGCTAAAGGATTGCTTTGTCGCTGGAGAGAAATATGCAGCTCTGAAAGGTGAGGTCCTAACTCTGGACAAGCTGTTGGAGTATCCCATCATTCTGTTCTCACGCAACAGTCGTGTCCGGGTAGCCATTACGGAATTGTTCGAAAGCTTCGGCCAGCGAATTCGGCCCGAGATTGAGGTCGGCAGCGTGGATCTGTTAATTGAAATTGCCAAGCGGGGCTTGGGCATCTCCTATGTTACCCGGGAATTCGTCACCAAGGAGCTGGAGGAAGGCTCACTGTTCGAGGTGCAATTGGATGTACAGCTTCCACCTTCTCACGTCGGTCTCATGATTATGAAGAACATGCCTTTATCCAGCGCAGCTACACGATTTATAGAGCTATTCAATTGTGAATGATACTGAGTAATGTAATGATTAGTGACATATTCTAACACTCTAAGATTAGGATAGATTTCGCCGTTGTGCTCCCAAAGCTTACATGTCCTAGTACCTTAATCAGATCAAATATGTATCGGTCAAGGGTACCAGCACTAGGTTAGTAAAAAAGAAGCCTCGAACAGTACCGCAATGTAGCGGACATTCGAGGCTTGCTTTTTATTATCAGGTTGGCCGTTTGTCTCTATGCCAGCCTTTGAATAACGATAGATGCACTTACTGTTGGTGTACCTCCGCCAATCTGGTTACGCAGTAAGACTGTTCCTGTATCGTCAATACGGTTCAGCGTCAATACCCCTCCTGCAGTCAGTGCGGTCACCACTTGCCCTTGGTATGGATTATCACCAGCTTGTGAGCCATAGTTACTGCATAATACCAGAGCTGCAGGTGGTGCACCTGCCGGATCGAAGAACAATCCGAAGGCTGTGTTGCCCTCTTGCGGGAACACTTCCCAGCTAATGCTATAAATGCCCGTCGTATTGATATTGATGCTGGATGGTGCTGTAAATGTAATGGCAGCCGAGCCTAACAACGAGTCTGTAAAGGTCACCGCGCCACCTTGCCCACCTGCCACTGGGGCGGCTGCTACGTTTTGCTCTGCTGTACTGCACAAGAAAGCAAAATCAGAAATACCTCCTGTAGCACCTGTTGCTCCCGTAGCACCTGTTGCCCCTGTTGCACCTGTCGCTCCCGTTGCTCCCGTTGCACCTGTCGCTCCTGTTGCACCTGTCGCTCCCGTAGCTCCTGTTGCTCCCGTTGCACCTGTCGCTCCCGTTGCTCCTGTTGCTCCTGTCGCTCCTGTTGCTCCCGTTGCACCTGTCGCTCCCGTTGCTCCTGTTGCTCCTGTCGCTCCCGTTGCTCCCGTTGCACCTGTCGCTCCCGTGGCTCCTGTCGCTCCCGTAGCTCCTGTTGCTCCCGTAGCTCCTGTCGCTCCCGTTGCTCCTGTTGCTCCCGTTGCACCTGTTGCTCCCGTTGCACCTGTCGCTCCCGTGGCTCCTGTCGCTCCCGTAGCTCCTGTTGCTCCCGTAGCTCCTGTCGCTCCCGTTGCTCCTGTTGCTCCCGTTGCACCTGTTGCTCCCGTTGCACCTGTCGCTCCCGTGGCTCCTGTCGCTCCTGTCGCTCCCGTTGCTCCTGTTGCTCCCGTAGCTCCTGTCGCTCCCGTTGCTCCTGTTGCTCCCGTTGCACCTGTTGCTCCCGTTGCACCTGTTGCTCCCGTGGCTCCTGTCGCTCCCGTTGCTCCTGTCGCTCCCGTTGCTCCTGTCGCTCCCGTTGCTCCTGTTGCTCCCGTTGCTCCTGTTGCTCCTGTCGCCCCTGTTACCCCCTGTGGGCCTTGCGGACCTATTGGGCCCTGCGGCCCTTGCGGACCTGTTGGGCCTGTCGGGCCTGTGGCCCCACGAGCTCCTGTAGCACCTGTTGGACCGGGTACTCCCGGTACCCCTGGTACGCCTGGTACGCCTGGTACCCCTGGTACTCCAGGTACACCTTGTGCTCCGGTAGCCCCTTTTGGCCCAATCGGGCCCTGTGGCCCTGGTGGGCCTGGAACCGGAGTGACCTCAACAATCGGCGGAGGGCATATTGGCTTGATTACTTTTTTCTTCAGTACTACTACCTTTCCGCGGTGTTTCTTAACTCTGCATACTTTCTTGATTTTTTTTCTGCATTTCAATTTGGAATTGTGGTTATGACATTTCATGTGGACTAAGCACCTCCCTAATGGATAATCCATCCTACGTCAACCGTCTAAGGCTGGTATAGATTCATGCCCATTACTTTAGAAAAGGGGCTTGTTCTTAGGAGAGAATATCCATATACACACAAGCAAGTCCGCTTCGTCCGGGAGCTGTACCAACAGGATTTGTCAGTTCATTGCCAATCATCATTAGCACTAGCCGTAAGCTATGAATCTGTTTTCCCAGTGACAACTGAGTCTGTCTCCATTCCCTCCATTCCCGCATACCAGGCATCTTCAGCTCTCGCAAAAAAACTCCTTGCATATAGTGGCGGATATACCGACCAGTCATATACAAGGAGCAGCTCAATTTCTAATTAAGTTACTTTAGTGTACTTTCCTAATGACTTGAATTTTCAGGAAATCTAAGCCACCAAGTTCTTCTCTCTTAATTCAAATTATAAATTCTGTACAGGAATACAGCAGCCTCTGCGCGGGTGGTTGGCGATTTAGGCTGAATCTTGCCATCAGCCCCCGTGATCAACCCCTCATGTACAAGTGTTGCTACACCCTCGGCGGCATAGCCAGCAACCTCTGCACGATCATTAAAGGCCTGAATGGCTTCTACCGAGGCTGCATTGGCAGTTAGAGTATCTGCCTTGCGCAGTGCCTTATACGTCATGACCATCATATCCTGTCTGGATATCGGCGTATTCGGGCCGAATTCATTGTTGCCCATACCATCTACAATACCCAATTGCTTGGAAATTCCAGCAGCCTCGTAGTAGTAGCTACCTTGTTGCACATCAGTAAAGTTACTATCGATGTTTGCTGTCAAGCCCAGCGTCTTAACTAGCAAAGTCAGATATTCTGCACGAGTAATCTGCTTCGCTGGCGAGAATTGATTTGCTGCTGTGCCTTGGATAATTCCTTTGGATGCAAGCACCTCGATCGGTTGTTTGGCCCAAACGTGACGGTTCAAATCCTGGAAGGATTTCACGACATAAGCAACAGCATACTTGCTGAAATGATTCGTAGTAAAGCGTACTTCTCCAGTTGCTGCATCATAACGACCAGAGCTAACAGGAGTAGCCTGCCCTGACTCGTCAATATACTGGATGGTAATGAATTCTGGATTGTCGAGCTCAGCTGCTGTAGGTGTGTATGAAATAGCTACCTTCACAGCAGCTTGGTTGTTCTGCCATGCGAGTTCTCTATCTCCTACCCTGAGAAGAATATCGACTACCGGACGATCGCCAACCCATGCCTGTGCAGCTGCATCCAGTTGGTTATGATCTGCCGGACTCAGCAATAACGCAATCTGCTCGGCATCACCTGTTTGTGTTCCTTGAAGCATATTGCTTGGCAATGTAACTGTAGCCAGATTGGTCTTGATGTGTAACGCTCGTGATGCATTCGATGCTGTCAGGAAGCTAGCCGGCAAAATTACCTCATACGACTTCGCTCCCTCAGCTTCAATGGTGATATTCACCGTTGTAATTCCTTTGCCATCCGCTTGTGTAGCAGCGAAGGCGCTGGTAAGGAAATCTGCATCCATCGTAACTGTAGCTTGACCTGTGCTCGCATTCAATCGGGTCTGGAACGATGTGATCGCATTTCCACTTGCATCAAGCACACGCACTGTTGCTGGGACTGTGGTCGTAGCTCCACCTCCACTTGTGCTTGTACCGCTATTGTTCCCACCGGCTTCGCTACCGATATCTTCTCCTGAGCTACCTCCGCCATTATTGCCTCCACCGTTATTACCACCACCGTTGTTACCTCCTCCGTTGTTGCTAGAGTCGGTAATCGAGATTACGATAGCAGCTGCTTGGCCTTGGTCAAACTGTACCTGCAAGACTAGCTCTCCTACAGGCTGCGTAGCAAGATATGCTTGGCTGATAACCAGGCTTTGTCCATCCACCCGATAGGAGCCTTCTCCGATAGACTCACCATTTACGGTGACATCTGTAATCGAGGAAGCGTCGTTCCAGGTCACGTTCATCGTAACATCCTGCTGCTTGTCCTCCTTCTTGTCGAAGGTGGCCGTTCTAGGGCTGATGTCTGCCGAGATGATAGGCACCTCTGTATCACGGATCGCCTCAATGGTCAGCACAGCCTTGTCACCGAAGTCAAAGAACAATTCGACAGTCACCTGGTCCCCTTCATTAAGATGCAAGGCGGACAATAAGCCTTCTTTGATGTTAAGGGTATTTCCGTCAATCGTGTAGTCAAGACCTTGTTTCATTTCATTTCTGCTGTACACAGCGTCCGTGACACTCATGCTAGGTCCTTCATTCATGCCATAGACAGCTAAGGTTACACTCTGTGCGTCATTCCAGTTGATCGCAGTGCTCACATCAGCAGGCTTGCTGATATTAAAGCTGCGTACCGCTGGTGTAAGTGTCGCTGACACAGTCGAAATGATCACGTGGCCGGATGACAGGACCTCCAGTTCACGTGCACCTGATCGAACGACACCTGTCTCATCCTTAGCATCGGCATAGACCGTATACTTGCCTGGCTCAGGAAGGGTCCACTCATAGGTAGTGGCTCCTGCATAGGTATCCAATGTCACTGTCTGCTCTGTCTGTGCATCCCATGCACGGAAGGAGAAGGATTTGGCTCCAATACCTCCCTCAGCCTGAGCGCTTAGACTGATCGTTCCAGCTCCATCTTCATGTTTGGCCTTCACCTGCACCGTGATCGGATCATAGACCTTGAATGGAATTCCTTCATTAATCGCATGCTCCTCAGCCATCGAACCCTTCCATCCGTAAATGGTAGCCGCATTCGCATCAAATACTGCAAACCCCGGAATCGATACGCCCTCACCCAATACAACCGTCGTCAATTGTGGTGAGTCTGTGAAAGCAAAGGAACCAATAGTCGTATTGCTATCCAGGATAGCAACAGATTTCAATTGGCTGGAGAAGGCAAACGCCCAATCCTGCACTTGCTCGATCTGATTGCCCAGTACGACAGATTCGATACCGGTATCCGAGAAAGCAAACACGCCGATATCCTTCAGGCTATTCGGGAACGTAACCTCTTTGAGTTGATTAACTCCGTTAAAGGCTGAGGTTCCGACGGATTCCAAACCTTCCGGGAACTGCACCTCTGACAGGAATTTCGCATTCTGGAACGCATAATTGCTTATCCGGGTAACCGTTGACGGAATACTGTATACAGCATCCGGCTTGGCAATCGGATATTGAATCAGCAGCGTCCGTGCTTGATCCAGCAGTACACCATCCTCACTGGCATAAGCCTTATTCTCCGGGTCCACATTTACGCTGGTAATCATGCGTGAGCTGGCAAAAGGATTCGAACCGATCTTTGTCACGCCTTTACCAATGTTAATTACCGACAATCGCTCATTATTGGATAATACGAAATCACCCAATGACTCTACTTGCTCTGGGAACGTAATTTCCACCAGACTACTATTGTATTGGAATACATAGTCTCCGATGCTTCTGACACCAGTACCCAGATCTATATTACGTGTGTTTGCATTGTAAGCAAAAGTATACGGGTTCAAGTGCGTGACACCGCTGCCTACGGTAACGGATTCAAGTCCATCATTATGATAGAATGCTGATCGTCCAATATCAGTCACACTATCAGGAATCGTAAGCGTACGGATACTGGTGCTATTAGCAAATCCAAACTCACCGATTGTTGCAAGCGTCGTCCCAAGATCAATGGAATTCAGCTTCGTGCTATAGTTGAACGCATAATCATCCACTTTGCTTACCGATTCAGGGATGGCATAGCTGTCTCGGCCATGTCCTACGGTGTAACGCACCAGCGTGTCCTGTTGCTTGTCAAACAGTACTCCATCCATACTTGAGTATGCTGGATTCTCGGCATCGACTTCAATACTACTCAGACTGGAGCTTCCATTGCTGTCAAATACCTGCTTGCCTAGTGAGGTAACACCTTTACTAATCTCAACATGACGTAGGCGAGGAATATAAGCAAACGCCATATCTCCAACCGTTGTTACGTTATCCGGGATATTCAGGCTCTCAAGCTGTGTCTCGATAAAGGCTGATTTCCCAATCGTCTGCAGGCCGCTTCCCAAGTCCAGTGTAGCGATTTTGGTACCTGCAAAAGAAGCATCTCCTATAGACACCATCGTATCCGGCAGCTCCAGCGAGTCCATGTTTACAGAAAGGAAGGCTTCATTGCCAATCGTCTGCAGCACTGGTGGAAGCTGTATCTCTTTCAGACTTTGGGCTGCATAGAAGGCTCTGTCACCAATAGCTGTTACCCCATCAGGAATATTGACCGTGATCATATTTACGTTTTCTGCGAATAGACCGTTACTGATCCGGGTAATGCCATTTCCTAAATGAGCAGAGACCAGGTAACCGAGTTTTGCAAACGCGTAATCGCCAATCTCCGTGACTGAATCAGGAACCTCGATGCTCTTGATTTTTAGTGAATTATAGAAGCTTCGTTCACCAATGCTCTCGATACCATCCTCGAGCGTAACCAGAGCTAGGTGTGAGTTCTCTGCGAACGCATAAGCACCTATCTTCTTGACCGTTCCAGGTACACGGACGGACAGAATGTCATCGCGGTAATAAAATACATAATCGCCGATCTCCCTTACCTGCGAAGGGATAGCAATGTGACCGCCGTCGCCCTGATAGCTTACCAGCACGCCATCTACAATTGTGTAGTCAGCCAGTGACGGGTCCTCTACAGTAATGACGATGCTCGCCGATTTGCCAGAAGCTGTAGCTGTAATGGTAGCCGTACCTGCTGTCAGCGCTTTGACTACACCACTAGCATCTACGCTGACTACCGTGCTATCCGAGCTTGTCCAGGTAATCGGCTCGGTTACAATCTCCGGATTCGTCGATGCGACCACAGTCTGACTGGCTCCAATGGTCAAGGTCATGGTCTTCCTGTTCAATACAATACCTTCGTTGCCAATTGGTGTGACGGTCACCTGACTCACCGCCGTCTTCCCTCCAGCTTCAGCTGTGATCTGCGCTGTACCAGGTCCAATAGCAGTCACGGCTCCATGTGTGTCCACCGTAGCCACTGCAGGATCAGAGGTTGTCCAAATGACAGGCTGCTCTGCTTCAGCTGGTGTGAAGAACGCTCGTAGATCCTCTGTTGTACCTACAACAAGCGCAAGCTCTGTCTTGTCCAATGTGAGCTCCGTGAGCTCAATAGGGTCCAGTATGATATTTGCACTAGTGTAATTCAATGCATAGTCGAACAAGTCCACTTTAATTCTATGCGTAGAAAGACCGTTCTGCGTCAGTGTATCACGAACGTTGCTAATATCCATGGTGACCTTATTTACAGCGGTACCATCCGCCAGCTTCTCATCCGCATCACGAATTGGATACAGATCGCTCAGGGCACCGCCGTCTAGGGTAGCCAATTGCAGACCACTAATATAGTGATTGTCTGTAATATTCATTTGCAGGAAGGTCTTTCCATCCTTTTCATAAATGTTGTAATCCGTCAGCACAGGTCCGGTCTTGTCATAGGCAAAATCAAAGCTCCATGTGTCCTTACCTTGCCCATTCGTTCCTGCCGCAGTAGCTTCTATCTTGTAGGTATACATACCCTCTGGCACTTCACTGTTATTCGTATCCAATCCATCAAAGGTCGGGGAAGTACCGAGCAGCGCTTCCGCCCAGCTTACCAGATCAAGGGATGGGAAATACAAGGACTTGCGTACATGTGAATAATTGGTTTCCTTATACACATGCCCGTCTTTACCCATGACTGTGAAGCTCATATCCTCCGCATTGCGAAGCAGTCCCGTGTTCGTACCCAGGATTTTAGAGCTGTTGCCCAGACTCTGTGGAGAGATTGCAAATTTCTCTGGCATCACTCCCCAGTTTAATCCTTTGGCGATGGCAATATGATTTTGTCCCAGCACATTGCCCTGCTCTGGGAATGCATTGTATACCGTGCTCCCAAACATGGAGTAGCCTTCATCACCATATTCAGTTCCATCCAGCATCGGCAGCTGTCCCCAGTCTCCGTAGAAGGCCAGGAAAGGCAACGAAAGATCCACACCGGAATCAGCGTCCAGCATGACAAATCCGTCTACAAAAGTTCCGTTAGGTGTCTGACGATTGAATTGTGCTTTCATCGTATCTGACAGTGTAATCGTAACTGTAACCGCTGCGCTTCCTCGAGCAGGTACGGTTACCTTGCCATTAGTTGCTCCACTGTATTGAATGTTGATGCCATTACCAGCATAATCCGTAGATTTCTGTTCCAGCAGAGACTTGCCGTTGCTAGTTATTACATTCTCAGATAAGGCTGCTGTATTCAGCTCATAGCTCAACTCCTCATCAGAGATGCTATGGATGCGGAAGGTGAACGAGTAGCTTCCACTCTTGCCGTCTCCCAGCTCGGCCTTCGGTCTATCATTGCCCTCTACGCTCAAGTACGCTCCAGTCGTAATGGCTCCGGTCACATCTGCCAGACCAGCACCCTGTTTGCGTGGGGAATAGAATTGACCACTGCTTGCATCCTTCGCCGGATGAGCTGTACTCATCAGTAAGGAATGCACCAATTTCTCCTGGGTCACCGGATCAGTGATGCTCAGTGTGTTCGTGACATATTGCTTCACCAGAGCTTCTGCACCTGCAATATGAGGCGAAGCCATGGAAGTCCCGCTCATGCTCTTGTAGGCATTGCCGAGAACCGTGGAATAGATCCCCTCGCCTGGAGCTGTAATCTCAGGCTTCAGCTTCAAGTCTGGCGCTACGCCCCACGAGGAGAACGCAGACATATTACCGCCTTCTGGATTCGTTATGCTTGTCTTCAAGGAATCACTCAGTGTTAATTTTTTCGTCTGCAATCCAGCCAGATATTCTCCGTCGTTCTGTGAGATGGCTACAGCCGGGATATAATAGGAGCCAATGTCCATTTTTAGCTGACCCGCTACATTGTTATAGACGACCACTGCTACCGCACCAGCTGCGTAGGCATTGTTCAGCTTTTGCTGGAAGCTGATTTCACCACCACGTGAGATCAGGGCAATTTTCCCCTTCAGATTTCCAGCGTTTTGAATGTCCGTAGTACTCCCCAACCCTACGTGAACATAGTCATATGTATCATTCAGTCCCTGGATTTTGGGATCACTATCATAAGACTGATCATTGAATACAATTTTGCGGTCTCCGCCAGCAATGTATGGAACATCCGACAATGTCATATTCGCCATGCTGGCTACAGACAGTGCAGAAGCGTACGTGGACGGTGATGCCACGATGGAATTGTCCGGGTCCGTCGCGAACGGCAGGTTCTGACCTGACTGATTACCATAGGCAGAGCTGTAGCTGTTACCTGCTGCCACAACCAGATTGACGCCAGCCTTTCCGATTCGATCGTACATCTCATCCTTGCTGGCCTCACCTTCCGTGCTGAAACCTGCATTGGCACCAAGACTCATATTAATGACGTCAGCACCCAGTTTTACCGAATCCTCTAGTGCAGCAATGATGCTCGCATCATTCGTGGAACCGTTCATGTCATCAAATACTTTCATAATCATGAGCTGTGCATCTGGCGCTACTCCCTTCAAGCGGTCACCGTTAGCTGCCACGATCCCTGCAACATGTGTACCATGCTCATTATCCGGGTCCCCGGATGGGATGACATTCGTGTCCTTGTCCGCATAATCATACGCATAGGGCACCTTGTCATTCACGTACACAGCATCCACATCGGAAATGCCAGAGGACATGCTTGTACTACCTAGCACGTTACTTACCTTCTGGCGTGTGTGCTTGAGCGTAAGTGCTGGTGGCATGTTCTTGGAGAAGGCCTCATGTTTCCAATCCAGCCCTGTGTCCACGACGGCTACTGTCGTACCTTTCCCTGTATATCCTGAACTGTTCGCCGTATTGGCACCAATCATTGCAGAGCTGCTCTCCATCAGTGTGCCGATGGACTGTACAGGCTCAATGGGGCCATAGGTAGTAGCAACCCAGGCATTCTTTACACCCGGAAGCTGCTGGATTCCTTCCAGGTTACTGTAGTCTGCTTTGATGGAGAATGCATTCATAACCATGTAATAGTCATACAGGACTTCTATTTCAGGCGCTTCTGCAAGCTCAGTGCTCGATGTAGAAGGAACAGTCAGCTTGGACTCACGAAGCGCTTGCCCCATCAACCCCTGCTGATTCAAGGTCGGCTCCGTCTGTGCCTCTTCAGCCGCCGCCTGCTCTGCGAACTCCTCCTCAGCAAGCTTTTGGATGCGGTTTTTTACGGTTCTATGCTGAACTTCAAGATTATTCTCGCTGGTGCTGAATGAACTGATTCGGCTGCGAAGCGCCTGTGCAGATGTACGCGATAGCAGTGGAGCACCATCCAATTCCACCATGATGATGACTTCCCCACCAGGCTCATAAGTCGTATTGATCACACTTGCTGGGCCATCCGTGCCATAAGTGACCTCTCCCACAGCTTTAAGAGCTGCCCCATTATTCGGCAGAGTACCTGTCTCCAGTTGTGTTCTAAAGGACGGCCCCCCCGAGCCATACCTTCCTGCCTGATTCGTAGATGACGTCCCGAACTCGGATAAAGCTGACGCCGATATTCCGGTCCATTCTTGCCCTGCCTCTTGTGCAAAGCCAATTCCTGTAGCACCCAAGCTGTTACCTACGAGCAAGGCGGTAACGATACTTGCTGCCCACTGTTTCTTCCAACGGTTGACCAATCTTGTCCCCTCCCGAACTTGATATACACTTTGATATACACTCATGAATAAGACCCGGCCGGATCCATATCAGCATCATTTCTGTATCTGTCTCTAGCGCGATGCCCATAAATGATAATGATAATTATTATCAATATAAAGAATAGTAGTAGATATCGTCAATAAAAAAATGTCTACCGCTAGTTGTCGGCAGACATTCTTCCTGTAAATATACGATTCAAATTCTTCAAAGGGATACGATAATAACCCATAAATATAACTCACAAGACTCCATCATACTTTATTGGGACAGCATACCCTACAGTACAATAATCAGCTTTAATACGTTAACGATCGCTTCTCCCCGAAAGCCTCGTACCCCGCCCTCCTGAGCTCGTTTATGCTCATGTTTTTTAGGCCTTCATCATATTTTTATGAAATTTTTACACCCTGGAATGATATCTTTTACTCCTTTTTTACAGTAACCTAAAGTGTGAATGCATCGAACAAGGAACAGGGTGTGATAACTTGTCTGCACAGGATCGATTTCGATTTTGGATAAAATCAGGACCGTACCTAGGGACCACATTAGGCATGACAATAATGACGGTTATCTTACAGCAGCTTGGAGTCGATCTGGTGAGTATTGCATTACTCTACTTGCTGCCGGTACTTGTCAATGCTGCAATATGGGGCCTGTATGCAGCTATATATGCTGCCTGTCTAGGCGTGCTGGGCTTTAACTTCTTTTTCGTGCCCCCACTTGCGAGCTTCTCCGTATCGGATGCGCACTATCTGGTTACCTTCGGAGTGTATTTTGCAGTAGCTGCTCTTACAGCTGGGCTAGCGGCCAAGTTGAATAAGCAAATTCGTATATCCGCTCAGAGAGAGGCACACACTGCAGCGCTGTATACCCTTAGCAAGCAACTGGGCACGACCAATGATACGTCCAGCTTACTGGCCCAATTTGCTGAGCACGTGCATAGTAGCCTTGGGATAGACACATTTGTTTACCTAGCAGAGTCGAGCAGTTCGCTCGTTCTTGTCTACCCGTTGACTCCCTCAGCAGACAACGGGTCGATTTCTACTGAGGCAGCTCTCGCCAAAAACGTATATGTGACGGGAGAAGCCTCGGCACTGTCCCCCAGCGACTCAGATAAATCGTTAGGCTATATGCTACCTCTACGAACAGAAGATGGTCCCTTTGGTGTACTGGCATTGTATATGTCGCAAGAAGCAGCTGTCGGGAGCAGCAATGAATATTTTCGTCTCTTTGAGGGACTTGGCGGATTGATCTCCAGTGCCATTGCGCGAATCAAGCTGGCGGAAGAGGCCAGGCTTGCTCACGTCACAGCCGAGTCAGAGCGTCTGCGCACAGCCATTCTGAATTCAGTATCGCATGAGCTACGAACCCCACTTGCAGCCATTATCGGCTCGGCTACAGGACTAATTGAGAATGAACGACTCTTCTCTCAGGAGGATCGTGCAGAACTGTTAATGACAATTCGAGACGGAGCCCTGCGCATGAATCGTCTAGTGCTGAATTTGCTAGGGATGGCACGACTTGAAGGTGGTATGCTGCGTCTACGAGAGAACTGGTGCGACATTGAGGATATAATTGGTGTGACGCTGTCCCAGGTCAAGGACGACCAGGAGCATCGTGAGCTCGTAGTCAAGCTACCCGAGGGCGACCCCATCCTGGTATTCGGTGATGAGGTGCTGCTGGAGCAAATGCTGGTCAATGTCATCAGCAATGCTATAAAGTACAGCCCGGATTACAGCAAAATTATCGTTACAGTGCGATTGGAGGCTGAACAAGTTATTATTATGGTCTCGGATCACGGTATCGGAATCCAACAGGAGGAATATGAACGAATCTTCGATAAATTCTACCGTTCGGAGCGAGCCATGCCAATTACAGGCACAGGCTTGGGGCTGGCAATCAGCAAAGGTATCGCTGAATTGCATGAGGGAACGATTGTAGCTGGACCCCATGAGCCACAAGGAACAACCATTACGATTACGCTGCCTGAGCGGCCAACAATGCAGCTACGTACGGACTCGCGAAAGGAGCCGGAGGAAGAATGACCACGCAAGAGCAAGGAGCACGAATTCTAATCATTGACGATGAACCACAGATCCGTAAGCTGCTGAAGGTCACACTGCAGGCCCATCAATATGCAGTCAGTGAAGCGGCTACAGGAGAGGAAGGCTTGCGACAGGCGACATTGACCTCGCCAGATATTATCCTGCTGGATCTCGGTCTGCCTGACAGATCCGGTATGGATGTCCTGGCAGGGATTCGGGAATGGTCGAATGTGCCTATCCTTGTCCTCACGGCCAAGGACAGAGAAGAGGACAAGATTGCTGCGCTGGATAGCGGAGCTGATGATTATGTAACCAAGCCATTCGGGATGGGGGAGCTGGTCGCACGTATCCGTGTGGCACTCAGGCATATGGCCAAGTCTACACACGAACCAATTTTGACAGCAGGAGAACTTTCCATTGATCTCGCACAGCGCATTGTCAAGCTGCGTGATGAACGAATTAAGCTGACACCGACAGAATATGAGCTGCTCAAGGTTCTGACCACCCATGCAGGGAAGGTCGTCACACAGCGGCAGTTGCTACAGCAGGTGTGGGGTAGTCAGCATAATGAATCAGACAGCCACTATCTGCGTATCTATATCGGCCATCTGCGCAAGAAGCTGGAGGAGGACTCCACCAGGCCCCGATGGATTATAACCGAGCCGGGAATTGGCTATCGTTTCATATCGGGAGAATAGCAACGTAAGAATACCCAAAAAGCCCAGTGACGACTAGCGAGTGTATCGCCAGGCCAATCTGGGCATCAGGATTTCGGTATCATCAATCCTACCTCATACCTATCCACTTGTTCATCTTTCCTGCCTCATACCTGCCTCCTACTATCCTCTTGTGCAACAATCTATCCCATGCCATCCGGCTTATTCTATACGGACCCTAGTACAAACTCATAGCTCCTTCCGTTCAACTACGAGCTAGCTGTCAGGTCCTGATAAGCTTCAATATTCTTCTCACCCCACGCCACAATCAATTCGATAATCGGTGCCAGCTCTTGTCCAGCTTTTGTAAGTGAGTACTCTACACGCGGGGGAATCTCGTGATACTGTTCCCTGTGCACGATGCCATAGTCCGTTAGCTCCTTCAGACAATTTGTCAGCGTCGTGCCCGTAATTCCATCGAGATTTCGCTTTAATTCGTTATACCTGATAGTCTTATACTCACACAAGAGGGCCAAAATCGGCAAATTCCACTTCCTACCGATGATGTTGAAGGCAAATGTCGCCGGACAGAGGCTATCTAATTGGGGCGCATAATTCATCGTTATACCTCCTATAGTATATTTTTTATACTAGGTTGTTTTAACAATAGTACTTGTTAGTATATATAGTTCTAATATAATTGTCTATACATAGAATAACTAGATTGATTGGTATCTTAGACAGACTTATTTGCTCCTAAAATCAAGCATCATGAAAGGACAATCCTATGAATAATCCAATGAATTGCAATCTTGAGACAGGTGTATGCGGGATCGGTGAGGACGACTCCCTGCAGATCGTGGATTTGAATACACCAAGTCAAAAAATCACCCTCTATTATGTAACAGACCCTATCTGTTCACACTGTTGGGCATTAGAGCCTGTGTTGAATCGCTTTCTCAAGCAATACGGGCATTATTTCAAGCTGCAGGTGGTGATGGGTGGACTGCTGCCGGGTTGGTCAGGGTTCGCTGACAGTGCCAATGGAATTCGCCAGCCTGCTGATGTTGCTCCTCACTGGCGAGAGGTTGGTGAACATTCACGCATGCCTATTGATGGTGCAGTCTGGTATAACGATCCCATCCAGTCCTCGTATCCCCCCTCTAGAGTGTTCAAGGTTATTCAGAAGAAGGATACACACAAGGCTCTGGATTTTCTGAGAAAAGCGAGAGAGGCTGTCTTCGTTCACAATCAAAATATCGCAAAAGACGATGTATTAAAGCAATTGGTAGGGGATATCGGTCTGAATGGAGAAGCTGTAGTGACCGAAGCAGCACTTGATTCATCTCAGGCGTTGTTGGACAAGGATTTTGAACTGTCCGCCAGACTTGGTGTGAGAGGATTCCCAACCCTAATGTTGGTCAATGAGGAGAATCAGGGTGTTAAAGTCGTAGGTGCCCGTTCTCTGGACATGTATGTCGAAGGATTGAAGCAGGTGCTCCAGCAAAATCCCGTTCCCGCAGCCCCGCCAGTTCTCAAGGATTGGCTTAGCGAAGGGCATTCGATCTATGCCAAGGAGCTGGAGATCATGTATGATCTTCAGCAAGAGGACGTGGCTGAATTCGTGGAGCGTACTGTGCCTTCCGTAGCTTATCAGACGCGTGACGTACTGGGCGAACTATGTATTATACCGATCAAGTAAATACACAAGAGGCTTGTCCTATACCGAAAGCTATAGGCAAGCCTCTTCTTTTGTTAGCGGCAGCAACTTCAATCTTGTGTCTGAACAGCTTCGTGTTATATCCATCCCGGGCTTTATCCATCCTAAGGTTAGCCATTAACCATGTTCTCAACAGAAAAACCCCGTGCCTGCCTTCCTCTAGTAACCCGTATAAAAATAGCTCCTATATGGTCAAAAACCATACAGGAGCTATTGAAAAATTCTTCATTAGGATGCGGTCGAGAGGACTCGAACCTCCACGGGGGGTTAGCCCACACGGACCTGAACCGTGCGCGTCTGCCAATTCCGCCACGACCGCATATGATCAAGTTTTCTCAAACCCGATAAATTAGATTATACGCTGTGTTCAGCAAGAAAGCAAGCATTATTTCCCTAGTTATTTTACAGTACGGTGCCTCTCCTCCCCATTCGCATCATTACTCAAGGCAGGCTGTTTTTAGCAAGAAGTGACTGGAATCACTTTGTTTATTTTTGGTTGCGCTACTCTATTACATAATAGGGGGTGCTACTGTGACTGGAGCAGAGTTGCTCATTGAGCTACTAATCGAACAAGGAATAACAACTATCTTCGGATATCCTGGGGGCGCGGTACTCCCGGTATACGATGCTTTGTATGAGAGTTCATCCATTCAGCATGTGCTGGTCAGACACGAGCAAGCTGCAGTACATGCCGCAGATGGTTATGCACGAGTGACGGGGCAGCCAGGCGTCGCACTTGTCACCAGTGGGCCGGGAGCGACCAATGCAATCACGGGTATAGCAACAGCTTATATGGACTCCGTACCTATGGTGATTCTGACGGGCCAGGTATCTTCTCATCTAATTGGTCTCGACAGCTTTCAAGAGGTCGACATCTACGGTATGACCATGTCCATCACCAAGCATAATTTCATGGTCATGGATATTCAAGACCTGCCAAGAATTATACAGAGCGCTTTTCATATCGCCACTACAGGACGCCCAGGTCCGGTATTAATTGATTTGCCCAAGAATATCATGCAGTCCCAAGCCTCTGGTGATTATGAATTCGAAGATATTTCATCCATTTCCTTATTAAGAGGCTACAAGTCTGATCCTATCATGACGACAAAGGATGTCCGCACCATCGTAAGCAAGCTGACTCATGCCTCCCGTCCAGCACTGCTCATTGGAGGAGGATGTATGTCTGAGTCAGCCTCCGAACTACTGATCTCCTTTATTGAACAAGCACACATCCCTGTGACCTCCACCATGATGGGCCTGGGAGCATTCCCGACGAACCATCCTCTACATTTGGGTATGGTCGGCATGCACGGCACTGTCGCTGCTAACAAGACCATTCAGCAGGCGGATGTTTTGTTATGTTTCGGTGTACGATTTAGCGACAGGGTATCCGGCAATCCCAAGGCCTTCTCACCTCATTCCTACAAAATTCAGGTCGATATTGACATGACCGAGCTGAATAAGAACGTTCAGGTGGATCTGGCTGTTCATAGCTCTGTTGATGCAGTACTTAGAGAGCTACTGAAGAGCAAGCTTGCGGGCTCCTGGAAGGAATGGAACGAGCATACTCACACCTTTTCCAAGAGAATTCCCTCTCTCCCCAAGCCAAGCGAAGGAGTGCTACAGCCGCAAGAGGTCATTCAGCTCATTCATGCCAAGACCGAAGGACGAGCCATTGTAGCCACGGATGTAGGCCAGCACCAGATCTGGACGGCACACCATTATCCATTTTCCCGTCCGCGCTCCTTCTTAACCTCTGGTGGTCTTGGTACTATGGGCTATGGACTACCTGCAGCTATTGGGGCAGCTATGGCATGTCCGGAACAGCAGGTTGTCTGTATCAGCGGTGACGGAAGTATCCAGATGAATGTACAGGAGCTTATAACGGCAGTAGATTACGACCTCAATCTGACCATCGTCATTTTGAAGAATGGATATCTCGGGATGGTTAGACAATGGCAGCAGCTATTTCACGACAAGCGTTATTCGTCCGTTAAGATCTCGTCACCGAATTTTATTGAATTGGCTCAATCATACGGTGCATCCGGCTATCGAGCCAGCTCTTATGCAGATGCAGAGCGAATTATTGATCAGGCCCTGTCGAGGCGTGGAGTTGCAGTATTAGAGTTCGATATTACTGAAGAAATGAATGTCTATCCTATGATCCCACCTGGTGGGGACGCCAGTCAGACCATTGAATCTGAATAAATAATGTAATGGAGGAATAACGATGAGCAAGGTTCGTGTTAATTTTGAAAAGATGTATTACGGATTTCCTGCAGTACTCATAAGCTTCTATGACCAAAATGGTGTACCTAACGTAACCCCCATCTCCTCCTCCTATACACTGAAGGATATGATGGTGCTTGGCTTCAATAGTAAGGGATATGCCGTGCAGCAGATAAAAGAAGTTCGTGATTTTGTTGTAAATGTGCCTGACCAATCCTTACAGAATGAGGTGGATTACTGCGGTGCCCATTCCGGACATGACTGCCACAAGTTCGACTTTGTACAATTGACACCTGCTGCATCGACCGTAGTTCATGCACCCCTTATTCAGGAATGTCCCATCTCGATTGAGTGCAGTCTGACAGAGGTTATTGAAAGAGACGAATTCGGAGGAATTACGAATCTGATCGCCAGAATTAAGGGACGTTGCCTGGAAGAGGACTATGTGACAGCAGATGGCGGATTACTCATCTCAAGAGTCCATAACATTAATTACTTCGGTGACGGAAGAAGTCGTGGCTTCAAATATACAAAATAAGCTTGCAAAACTAATCCTAGGAGTGAATGACTATGCAACCGAATGGCCAATTTTGTCCAAGCAGTCTATTGAACGGAGAGCCTGTGGAGCTCTGCCCTCCGTTGGCCCAGCTGAAGCTGGAGCATCAGCCGCTAAGTGCACAAATGGATGAATTCTCAGCAGCAGCGGCACTTGTCGGCGAAGATGATCAAATACAGAATTGGCATGAGCCCATGAAGCGCCTTCGTGTGCAAATTAAAGATTTCTCAGAGCGTTTGCACCGTCATTCGGAAGTGGAGGAAGGGTTCCTCTTTCCTATGATGGCTACATATATCGGCCGCGACAATGGTCCCATTGCCGTCATGGAGTATGAGCATGACCAAGCTAAGGAACAGCTTGCCCTGTTCTTGACGGCCACGGATACACTCGATGAGCTGAGTGCTCCTCTCGCTGCTGAGGCTGCAATGAAAATTGCTTCCCATGCCATAGCCGCACGACAGATTTTGGTGTCGCATTTCATGAAGGAAGAGACGATATTATTCCCTATGGCGGAGAAGTTACTGTCGGACGCGGAGAAAAATCAGCTAGCGGAGATCATTCTTCAAAGCTAACC
This sequence comes from Paenibacillus massiliensis 2301065 = DSM 16942, assembly GCF_000377505.1. Lineage (GTDB taxonomy): Bacteria > Bacillota > Bacilli > Paenibacillales > Paenibacillaceae > Paenibacillus > Paenibacillus massiliensis. The sequence goes on from NZ_KB898191.1 coordinate 259,361, forward strand.
TCCTGTGATCGCCAGAGTTAGCCTGCATTAACGAATAATCGTCTGATATACCTCATTGATATGCCATGAAAGTCCGCATTCCTTGCGGACTTTTCTTTTGTTATATCTGTTCACGTATCAAGTGTATAATCGTCTTCGCGGTGCTCCATACTATCAGCAGAAAAGGAGGCTGATTATGAGCAGTTCCAAGAGTCGACGGGAGAACCGTTGGAAGCAGCAAAAAGAGGCTATTCATCCCCATGGTAAAATCAAGTCCCTGCACGAGCTATCGGAGGAATTCGGCCATACCAAACCTGATCATACTCCATCATCCTTAAATCCTCGTGATCGGGATGAATATTAGCGACTGAATGCATCAACAAACCAGTAATTGAAGATACAAAGAAACCTCTCCTTTGGAGTGGTAGCCAACACTACCATTTGCCCCAAAGAGAGGTCTCTTTTCGCGCTTTTAAAAAGATAAGAGTTTCATTCTATATCAACTACTCAACGACTACTCAACTATGATCCAACATAGCTAAAATGCGAGAAGTCTGCGTAGCTACCGTTGAATTGCTGCATATCATGCACTGCAATCCCGACGAAATTTCCTGTGAAGCCTCCTGACAAGAAACTGATATTCTCCTCTCCGAATAGTGGCTTCCAGCCTTCCTCTTCACTCAGCTTATAATAGAATTGTCCAACCGTGTCGTGGACCTCTACAGCCAGTTCAACTGTACTATCCGCATCCAGCGGAATCATCTCCGGTACAAGTGAGAACGTATCTGCTTCACACTTCAGCTTGCGCAACACACGGCCATGCTGCTCGTCATGTGTAATGTAGGCATAAAGATAATTATCATCATTGAGGTATAACAGTAACCCAGCCATCTGCAGGTAACTATCCGGCTTATAATCTACTGCTGTCTCAGCCCGGAATTCCATGTCCGTCTGTCGGATTGCCAGCAGATGGTGACGGAACAAACTTTGCAGAGATTCGCCAGACACGACACGAAGGTAGCCAGGACGTGCCTTGAGGGAGCACCAGCTCTCATCAGGTAGAATTCTGGCAGTGTTCCAGTTTTTATGAAGCTGCGGGCCGTCGAAGTGGTCCTCGAAGCGATGTCCATCCTCTCTTGGCTTCACCTCGACCCCTTGTGGTGCAGGAACTCCAAGCTGTGGAGTATGTCCACCTGCAGTCAGGCGCAGCCAGCCGTCAGCATCCCAATATACCTGCTGAAGCGCGGTCTCACGCCCCAAAATAGCATACTTACCTTCTACCGGGCGAGTACACAAGTGTGCCATATACCACTCACCACCAGGTGTCTGTACAAGACTGCCATGACCAGCGCATTGCAACGGCCAATCCAGTCGGTCACTGGAGGTCAGCATCGGATTGAGCGGATCTACCTCATACGGACCTGTCAATTCCTTGGAGCGCGCAACCGTAACGGAATGCCCAATTCCAGTTCCACCTTCAGCAGTAATCAGATAATAATAGCCATTCAGCTTGTAAATATGTGGGGCTTCTGTCTTCTTGAGCGGCGTGCAATCGAACAGCTTTATCGGCTTGCCAACCAATTGCTTGGCGGCTGCATCATATTCCTGCATGACAATACCACTCGACTTGTTCCCCTCCGTAATCCGGTAATCCCACAAGGCATTCAGCAGCCACTTGCGGCCATCCTCATCATGGTACAAGGACGGGTCAAAGCCGCTGCTATTCAGGTAGATAGGCTCAGACCATGGTCCGGTAATCGACGGAGCTGTAATCAGGAAATTATGATCATCCTTGAACGGTCGTTTGGTGCTCTTCACATCGGTATAAAGGAGATAGAACAATCCGTCACTATAGCTGAGCTGTGGAGCCCAGATGCTACAGTTCTTCGCGTTGCCGCGCAGGTCTACCTGATCGGTCAAAATATCGGTGCAGTGCTCCCAATCAGCCAGATTCTGCGAGGAGTACACGCGTATACCAGGCAACCACTCGAAGCTGGATACAGCGATATAGTAGGTATCCTCTACACGCAGAATGCTGGGATCTGGGTTAAAGCCTCTTAGAATCGGGTTTTGGATCAGATGTGTCATCGTGTATACAATCTCCTTTTCATAAGTTCTGAGCCTGTTGTCTGCCACGCCAGATGCACAGGATGGCGGATACGAAGAAGAGGAAGGCTACCGGAAAGCCCAACATTTGCGTGCCGAGCAGTATCAACAAGCCAGCCAGACCATACAATACGGCCGCAATTACATACCGTCCCTTGCGTCCCAGGCTATAGCTTGCGAAGACAACCAGAATCAGGACAAAGGTGACGGTCGTGCCGAACCACGCACCTAGTGTCCGCAAGGCCTCATAGCTGTCCTCCAAAGTAACGGCTGTATTATTTTCACGCAGCATGGGGTACAGTGACGTCTCGAAGGTCTCAAGCGACATCTGTCCTATGACCACCGAGAACCCCCCCATGAATACCAATGCTACGATGGCGCCGAACCATCCTATTCCCAGTTCCCATCTCCGTGCCATCATGCCGTTATTCCCCTCTCTGCTTCCAGAAATGTTCGTCGAAAATATCTTCCTTGCGGAAGGTGCTTGCCTGGTTCTCATTCAGCTCTTCACAGGCCGCCCAGCCGACACGGGCGTCACTATTGCTACCCGGACCTTTGCTGCCGTATTCACCATAGACAGTAGTCTCTTCGTTCGCCGGATTATCCCAGTTGTCCCAGCCTCTCGGGTCAATATGGCTATCCAGCAAGCAATCCACGAATATCGTCTTGGCGTACTCACGCCAAGGCCTGCCTAGAAATACTGGGGTCATATCAGCCTCACCCGTCAGATAGCACTGATTAAAGACATAGCCATGCTCCTGTCCCTGCGGTGTCGATGCGGCGGTTACAAAACCTGCATGATTACGATCATGCCTCAGGCTACGGATTTCACAATGCTCAAAATAGGCTGTCGCTCCACCGAAAATAAAATCAACAGTACCCTCAATGTAACAGTTCTGATAGAGCTGTCTATATTGCTGATGGAACTCCTTCAGTTCAATTCCACCAAAGACGGTGCGTTCCTTGGGACGCGGTGGGAGCGGCCCAGTGAACAGCGTATCCTGATGGGCTTTCAACGAACAGTTACGGAAGATGGTGCGATCCGAGTGAGCCGTTACTGCAACGGCTTGCCCAACCGCTTCGCCTTGTCCTGCTGTATTGGATATGATCAGATTCTCAATAATCAGATCACTTCCTCCGAGAAATAGTGTAGCTGTAGCAAATGTGCCGATCTCGGCTCCAGTCTCATCCAGCTCACGAGCGTATCGATTCATGCGAATTTCTACTTCTCCCAGCCCAATGATATGTAGGCGAGAACGATAAATGCGCACTTCCTCTTCATATAGGCCTGCCATAATGTACAGCTTCTCCCATTGATCGGAGGGACGCTGCTCCAATGCATCAATCGCTTCCTGAATAGATGAATAATCACAAAATGTATGCTTACCAACGATCATAATGAGGTCGTTCCTTTCCTGGCAGATATCTGTTCAAGCCTAGTCATATAAGCAACTTCGATGATTAAATATGCGCTTATGCTGCACCCACATTCTGTCGAGTGCCATTTCTTAGATGCATTTCTAAAATACAGTCAGGTGAACAAGTTAACCTTGTTCACCTGGAGATTCAATGAGTCTGAACCGTACTGTGTTCACTAGAAAACATCCATGCTTGCCTAATTAGCTGACTTGTGCGGCAGCTAGCTGGGCGAACAGACTTTTCTGTAGTTTATAGATGTCTGGCAAGAAACTCCTGCCAGGCTACTCGCATTTCCAATGTCTCCATATGCCCTCCGCCGGTGTGGATGGGCTGCCAGTGCTCTGGGTAGCCTGCATCCTGATAAGCTACATGCAAGCCTTCCGCCAACAACTGTACTCCCTCCGGGGGACAGAGACGGTCATGGATACCGACGAGACTCATCCGAGCTCTAGGGACAATTCTTTTCTGGATATCAAGCGTTGTGAAATGCTTCAAGAGACCTGGAACATAGGAATAAAAGCCATGATGGTCCAGTCCACGCTTGGCAAGCAACGTCTCGGCATCCACTTGAGCACACAGATCTACGGTGACCTTGATCCGCTCATCAAGCGCTGCAAGCCACCAAGCCATCAAGCCCCCCATAGACATACCGATAGTTCCGATCCGGGAGGCATCGATATCCTCTCGATTCGACATGTAATCCACCAGGCGTTGATTGTCATACAGCATCATGCCCCACATGACCTGTCCCTTCCAGAGCATCTCCTTCACAATCTCACTTTCGGCCTTACCACTACGCTCATTGAAGCCCCACATATCGATGCAGCATGCCGCATAGCCCATACTCGTTAGGGTCTGGGCAAAGGACGGCTCCTGCAAATAAGCGCTGCTCTTGATAAATTCTTTACGGCCGTTTGTGTAATTGCCACCGTGGGAGTGATTGAACACCACGAGCGGAAATGGCCCTTTACCCTGCAACGGTACAGCCACATAAGCAGGCACAGGCTCCAGCCCATTAAGGTCGAGCAAGAGGGATTCCAGACGAAATCCCTCATGTTCTTCAACCTTCAGGGTGGTCGCATTGATCGGACGTTCCGCAGGCAGATCGCCCAGCAACAGCCTCAGCTGATCCTCCATCATTGCGCTGACCCCCTTTTATGTTCCTGCTGTAACCTCTACCTGCTCGACCAATTGCTCCGGCTTGGCGGTATTTCTGGATTCGCAATTCAACAGTTCTACCTTCTCACCGTTCTCAATGTAGAAGGCAGGTCCTTCATGATTTTCAATCGTTACCTGCTGGAAGCGAATATCTCTTACATTCCCAAGATAGAAGCCTCGGTTGTTCATATCCTCAATGCCCGTCATCATTGCAGGCTTGCCCGGGATTGCATTCTTCGCCATCGAGATATCGATATTGGAGAAGGTGATCTCCGAGATATAACGCTCTGCCAAGCCATACAAGAAGCCAGCAGCAGCATGGACGTTGCGAGCTGTAATATCGGCAAAATGAATACGACGGAAGCAAGGTGTCTCATCGGTAATCGGATAAGGGTTCTTATCCCATACGTATTTGTCCTTACCACGTGGTCCGCAGAAATAATACAGATTCAGGATGAACGGACAAATAACATCCTCCATGACGATATTGCTAATACGGATATCCTCGATGGTACCACCGCGTCCACGTCTGGACTTCAGACGAACGCCTCGATCTGTCTGCTTGAAGACACAATTGCTAATCGTTACATTGCGGATATCGCCGCTCATCTCACTGCCGAGCACAACGGCTCCATGACCATGCACCATAGTGCAGTTCGTAATCGTGATGTTCTCACAAGGTACCCGTTCAGCCGTGTCCTCTGTGCCTGCTTTGATCGCAATACAGTCATCGCCAACATCAATATTGCAATTACTGATTCGAACATTAGTACAGGATTCGGGATTAATACCATCTGTGTTTGGTGAATCCGCCGGATTGAGGATTGATACGTTATCCACCGTCACGTTGTAGCTCAAGATCGGATTAATCGTCCAGCTCGGGGAGTTCTGCAGGGAAATATCCCGAAGCGTAACTTTCTTGCAGTTGTAAAAACCGATCATGGTCGGTCTTGGCGCCTTCAATTCCTCTCTGCGGTTACGGAAGGTATCCCACCAAGGCTGTCCATTGCCTTCAATCGTTCCGCTACCTGTAATAGAGACGTTCTCCAGATCCTTACCGAAAATGCAGGGAGAATGCACCTCGCGGCGCACTCCTTCCCACCGGGATTCTACCATTGGAAAATCCTCAGGGTCTGTACTGAAGGACAACACAGCTCCCGGGCTTAGATGCAGCTCAATATTGCTCTTGAGCCAGATTGCTCCTGTCTTGAACGTACCAGCAGGCACGACTACTGTACCGCCACCAGCCTTACTGGCCGCATCAATCGCAGCTGCAATAGCAGCTGTTGCGACTCCGTCATGAGTAACTCCATAATCCGCAATATTATACACTGGCATTTTGTTCCTCTCCTGTTCTCAAGCCTTGGCGCTGCAGCCATTCATATTCTCCACAAGCCTGGAGGAATGCTCCAAAGCCCTTCTGATCATTCGTTACAATCGGTTCACTAATATAGTAAGCAAAGGTACCATCACGTTGATCCGCTCCGCCAAGTCCAGCCACCGCACAATTCTTGTTCAGGTTCACCCAACCTTCTTTGGTCTCGATCACGAATTCGGTGATAATGCCGTTGAATGCTTTCGTAAGTGTCGCTTCCCATGAGGAATCAAGTACGCCCAGACGGATTCCCTTAGCCAGTGCATAAGCAATCATGCTGGAAGCAGAAGCCTCAAGATAATTCCCTTTCCGCTCCGGTAAGTTCACTACCTGATACCAGACACCTGTTGCAGGGTCCTGATAAGCCTTGAGCGCAGTCAATGTATCATTAAGAATACGAACGAGCTCTTTGTAATCCTTGTGTTCCTCCGGCAACAGTGCAAGCACATCTACAAGCGCCATCACGAACCAGCCCATGGAACGTCCCCAGAAGTTCAGAGATAGCCCCGTCTCAGGATTACACCAAGGCTGCACACGTTTCTCATCCCATGCGTGGTACAGGAGGCCTGTCTCAGCATCCTTCGTATGCTTCTCACACAGAATGAACTGGGTGGTGACATCATCCATGCCCTCACCATTCTCGAAGGTCAGCAAATATTCCAGGTAGAACGGTGATGCCATATATAAGCCATCCAGCCAGATTTGATAAGGATAGATTTTCTTGTGCCAGAATGCACCCTCCGAAGTGCGGGGATGAGTCTTCAATTGCTCGCGCAGAAGCGCAGCAGCTTTCTTGTACTTCTCATGTCCAGTCTCCTTGTACAGGAGAAACAGAAGCTTGCCGTTATTGATATGATCAATGTTGTATTCATCCATACCATAACCGCGGATGCTTCCATCCTCTTGTACAAAATAGTCCAGCTGATTCTGAATGTAACGCAGGTATTCTTCATTTCCCGTCTGTTTCCACAGCAGCTCGAAGCCCTTTAGTACAACACCATAGTCGTAGGACCACTTGCGATTGTGGCCTCGATCGTCATAAATATTCGGCATTCTTTCCATGAATGATTTAGCTGTCTTCTCAGCCCAGTATTGCTTCTGCTCCACTCCTGATCCCTCCTGTCACAATCGGTTATACCCGCTGTGTTTTATTTATTTAGTCTTGGCATAGGCTTCTTCGTATTCCGTTTTAATCTGGTTACCACCAGCATTCTTCCAATTCTCTACCGCTGCTTTGAAGCCAGCTTCATCCATCTCGCCCATAATGAACTTGAAGGAAGCGTCAGTAATAATTTTTTCGAGCTCTGTACCTCTATCATTGGCTGTCGGAGAATCTAATGGAACAGTAGGGTCCAGGACAGCGTAATTAGAGTTCTCCTCAATAAGTTCATTGGACAGTGCCTTCTCAGGGTTGGCATCCTTCAGCGTATACGTTACTTCACTTGGTCTCGAGCTGGAGAATGGCTGTACATCCGCCTGCCACTTATCCTTGTCGATAATTTTGTAAGTGCCATTTTCATCAATCTCGTAGTGCTCTCCCTTAATACCGCCAGTCATATACATAAATGCTTCTTCATCAATGAGGTCGTTTACAAATTTCAGCAGGCGTTTCAGCTCTTCCTCGGATTTCACCTCGGATTTAGGGAACGCCAGTAAGCCGCCTACGCCACTGCCTTCAGACCAGATATGATACTGTCCGTCGCCATTAGAGATCTTGTTCACCGGCACCAGCTCCATACCTTCCTGCAAGCCTTGGGACAGGTTACGAAGGTTAGCAATGTCTACCATACCTGTGTAAATACCTGCACGACCTTGAGCGAATTGCTGCTGTTGGTCCGTCTTCGCTGTAACAGCAAAGTCCTTGTTCATGTATCCGTTAGTGTACAGATCTTTTTGATACTTGAGTGTCTCCAGATATTCAGGTGTTTCGAACTCAGGTGTAAATTTACCCTGGTCATCTACCATCCAGCCGTTCGGAGTACCGAAGTAAGAGCTCAGCGTCTTGAAGCTGCTATAACGAAGATCGGAACGATCTACGAACCCAGTAGTGTCGTTTTTGCCGTTGCCATCAGGATCCTGCTCTGTGAAGGCCTTGGCTACGTTATACAGCTCATCCAGTGTTGTTGGTACTTCCAGACCCAGCTTATCCAGCCAATCTTTACGGATGACCAGACCACCGCGAGCCAGATTCTTCTGGAATGGTACACCATACAGCACGCCATCAATCGAAGCGGCTTCACGTACATTTTGTGGAATCTTCGTCAGGTTCTCATATTCATCCAGGTACGGACTTACGTCCCAGAATAGGCCGGATTTAAGAGAGTTACGTACCGATGAGTTCGTCATCATGGTCAGCGTTACGATATCAGCCAATTGGCCTGAGGCCAGAGCTGTTGTAATCCGCTCTTCCTTGGAGGCATCAGGTACCCAGTTAAATGTAATTTTGGATTTGGTGTATTCCTCAAGCTTGGACTTCACGACATCCGTCGGTGGGGAAGCCGTATGAAGTACGTTCAGCCAAGTGAATTCCACCGTAGAATTAGGATCGTAAGCCGCATTTGAATCTCCACCAGGGGCTGCACTTTGGCTGCCACCTCCACAAGCTGTCAACAGTGTGCTGGTAAGCAGGACTGCTGCTGTAATACCACTAAGCTTCTTTTTCATGTTCCATTCTCCAATTCATGTGTATTGTGATGATTCATTCAGCATTTTTGCATCATTCGGAGCATAGCGCTATCGGTCACAATGAATAGATCAAAAAATGTACCTTGACCTATTCATTGTGGATTGAGCATGAGCTTGAAAGTCGCTAGTCGTATTTATGCAAAAATACTAGTTCTGAATTGCTTTGTAGGCAGCCTCATACTCTTGGATAATGGCATTACCACCGGATTTTTTCCAGTTTTCTACAGATGCCTTGAACTCCTCCAGACTAGACTTGCCAAGAATATATTTGTAAGTTGCATCCGTGATGATTTTTTGCAACTCAGAGCCCTGTGTTGTAAATGTATCGGAATCCAGCGAATAGGCCGGGTTCAGCACAGCGTAGTTCTCATTGTCGAGAATCAGTTCATCCGCTTTTTTCTTCAACGGATCTGCATCGTGAATCTCGTAACCAAATTCCTTCGGACGGCTTGCAGACAGCGGCTGCACCTCTTGCTGCCACAGCTCATTGTTCGTGATCGTAGTAGCTTTCTCAGCATCCACAGTATAGTGAACGCCTTCAATGCCGTACGTCATTAACGCGTAGACTTCTTCATCCAGCAGGTCGTTGACGAACTTCAGCAAGCGCTTCAGCTCAGCTTCATCCTTCACCTGGGATTTCGGGAATGCCAGCAAGCCGCCAATACCATTGTTAGCTGCCCAGATCGCACGATCTGCATCATTACCAGTGGTAGTAATGTTGTTAACAACCACGAGCTCCATATCATCCTGAATGCCTTTAGCCATATTCAGCAGGTTCTTACTGTCGAACAGGGCACCTACATAGATACCGGCCTTCCCTTGAGCGAAGCTTTGCTGCTGATCCGTCTTGGCTGTAACTGCAAAGTCTTGGTTAATGTAACCGCTCTCATATAATTGTCTCATATAATCCATGGTAGCCACATACTCGTCTGTATCGAACTCCGGTATCATTTTACCGTCTTCAGTAACTTTCCAGTTGTTAGGAGTTCCGAAGTAAGAGCCGAGTGTCTTGAAGGCACCATAGATTAGGTCATTCCGGTCTACGAATCCCGTTGTATCCTTTTTACCGTTACCATCTGGATCTTGCTCTGCAAACGCTTTGGCCACAGCCATCAGTTCATCGGTAGTCTTCGGTACTTCAAGCCCCAGCTTGTCGAGCCAATCCTTACGGATCGTTACCCCGTTACGAGCAAGCGACTTCTGGAATGGAACACCGTACAGCTTGCCAGCGATGGATGCAGAATCACGCGTATCCTCCGAGATTTTTGCCAGGTTCGGGAATTCATCGAGATACGGTCTAACCTCCCAGAACATCCCTGACTTGAGTGCATTACGGACTGAGGAATTATCCATCATCGTTAGCGTTACAATGTCAGCTAGCGAGTCGGATGCAAGCGCTGTATTAATTCGTTCCTCCTTGGAGGCATCCGGAATCCAGGAGAACTGAATTTCCGTATTCGTCTTCTCTTCAATCTTGTCGACAATCGTGTCTGTAGGTGGAGATGCTGTGTGCAGAATGTTAAGCCATGTAATCGTGGTTTTGCCGTTTTCCCCTTCACTCGTGCTCGAAGCGCCTTCCTGCGCGCCACCGGCACAAGCCGTCAATAGTAAGCCGCTGCAGAGCATTAATGCCATACACTTCTTTACCATTGTCTTCATGTTTGTTTACAGCCCCTTTATTATTTTTGCAAAGCTATATCTTCCTCTTTCGCCACAGCTTTTCGTTCCATTCTGCTGAACACCTGATGCGTCATCCACATGACCAGATATCCGATCAGGCTCGCTCCGGCAAAAGTAAGAATTCCAGGGAATAGATTAAGAATCAGGAAGTAAATCAGGGCAATTCCCACCATAAGCACCAGGGTATACTGTAAATTAGAGAATCCGATGATCAATGACATTCTGACCTTCAGCCAGATTCCCTTCCAGTCATAATGACTTACCAGCGGGAAAATATACAGCAGTGAAATCAGATACAGGAAAATCCCCACAAAAATGACGACACGCAGATACCATGAACTGATATTCGCCAAGTCGATATAGAGCACATAGCCGACAACCGTATAGATCAGACCGAGTATAGAGCCTTCCTTGAAGCTTTCCTTGTAATACTTCACGAAGGAAGTGAATACAGGAACCTCTTCATTCCCGCGAATCCACTGCCGTAGCACACTCATCATAGCGATGGTTGCCGGCCCGATCCCGAACAGGACCAGACCCAGCAGTGTACCGCCAGTCCACAGCAGGTTCAGATAGACCAAGCGAAGTATCCTCATACACCACGCATTGACCGTTTCCACAAATTGTATCATTTTACATCCTCCCCTGCTGTAGTAAATATCTTAGTAGACTCCGTCTTCGCCCATCTTCTTCGCGAGCTTATTGGACAGCACAACCAGAACCAGACCTACCACGCCTTTGAACAAACCGACGGTGGTACTGAAGCTCAATTGTCCGTTACGCAAACCCGCTGTATAGATATAGGTGTCAAAAATTTCGGCAACCTCACGGTTCAGTGAATTCAGGAGCAGGTACATATGCTCGAAGCCCAGATCCAGTGTATGCCCAATCTTGAGAATCAACAGTGTGATAATAACCGGACGGATGGCTGGCAGTGTCACGTGCCATGTCTTTCTCAGACGACTTGCTCCGTCCATCTCTGCTGCTTCATACAGCTGAGGGTCAACTACTGTAATAGCTGCCAGATAGATGATCGTTGACCAGCCAAGCTCTTTCCAGATGATCTGCCCGATATATACGGTACGCAGCCATTCCGGAGAGGTAAGGAAGCTGATTTTCTCCCCGCCCAGAGCAGCGATCATTTCATTGATAACCCCACCATCCACTGTCAGGAATACATAGGAGATGGATACGATGATAACCCAGGACATAAAGTGAGGAATGTAAATCACCGTCTGGATTACGTTCTTGAAGAGCTTGTGTCTCACCTCATTCAGCATCAGAGACAATATAATAGGTAGCGGGAAAAAGATTACGATGTTCAAGGCGAACAAAATCAGTGTATTACTTAGTAGCATAAAAAAGGTTGGTTCCGTAAAGAGGCGAATAAAGTGCTTCAATCCTACCCACGGACTACCCATGATTCCGAGGTATGGCTGATAATCCTGAAATGCGATAATCAGACCACCCATCGGCAGGTACTTAAAGATGATGAAATAAATCAATCCGGGAAGTACCATGAGATACAATAGTGCGTTTCGTTTCATACCCATGAACTGGCTGGTGCGTCGTTTCTTTTTAATGTTCACATCCACAGCTGTGACATTTGCTTTCACTGGGCAACCTCCTTCATCAACGTTCCGTTTACATGCCTCAGCTTACTGGAACATTGGCATTCCGTACATAATCATCTCGTGATAGCGCTTGCAGATCCCTTGTGGTTGCAGCGTTTTTCCCGTATACACATCATTTGAGGATTATCCAACAACATAATGATTATCCCGTTAGGCCCCCGCTCGATACCAGTCATAGCATGGACAATCTCGCCTGCGGATTATATACGGAATCCCCCATGCTTGGTAAAGTTAACTTATAAATGATTTCTACTCTAGGAGGTTAACGCATGGCATCAGCATCCTTCAAAAAGCAGACCGCAAGCAACCTTATATTTACGGTTGTGAACAATTCCTTGCTGGTCATTATCGCTCTCGCTTGTCTACTACCCTTTGTAAACGTTATCGCCAGCTCATTCGCAACGACTCAGGAGGTAGTAGCCAAGAAATTCATACTATTCCCTACTACGTTCTCGTTGGATGCCTATCAGTACATTCTTTCCACGCCAACGATCTTCAAGGGCCTAAGTGTCTCTATTGGCGTAACATTAGTAGGTACATTAGTAAGTATGGTCTTAACTGCATTTATGGCTTACGCGCTGTCCAGACAGTACCTAGTTGGACGTGGGGCTATCAACTTCATCATCGTGTTCTCCATGCTCTTCAGCGGTGGTATGATCCCTACATTTCTCGTAGTAAAAAGCATGGGTCTAATCGATTCCTACTGGTCGCTGATCATCCCGGTTGCCATTAATGCCTTCAACTTGATCATTATGCGTAACTTCTTTCAGGCGCTCCCTGAAAGTCTTGAGGAATCTGCCAAGATGGACGGTGCCAATGACTTCGTCGTCTTCTTCCGAATCATGCTGCCGCTGGCCCTGCCATCCATTGCAACGATCTCACTGTTCTACGGTGTAACTTACTGGAACACTTACATGAATGCGATTCTCTACATTAATGACTCGACTAAATGGCCAATACAAATCCTGCTCCGCCAGATAGTCATCGTATCCAGTGGTATGCAGGCAGATTCAGGCTCGGTAGATGTCATACCACCTGCACAGACGATCAAAATGGCCGTTATCGTAATTGCAACAGTACCAATGCTCATTGCCTATCCATTCGTACAAAAACACTTCACTAAAGGCGCCCTGCTGGGTGCAGTAAAAGGTTAAGACATCAAGCAGCAAGTTTCCGACATCATCAGAAACTTGCTGCTTTTCTTTTTGAGGACTTACTGATCTAGCACGAGTCCCGATCCACTGGACATTTCACTACACTACACTACACTACACTACACTACACTACACTACACTACACTACCTAATGCACCACTCTACACTACACTACACTACACTACACTACACTACCTAATGCACCACTCTACACTACACTCATGCACTACTCTACGAGTTCTGCTTCTAATGAAAGCAGGACGGCAGGAGCCTAGGCACAAGAGGCCTCCAACGGAATCATACAATTCCAGGAAGCCTCTGCTCCTTCAGTATTCTACTGAAATTATCTAATTGGCCTGCTTGATCTTGCGATAAGCACCAGGCGTTACGAGCTCCTTCTTGCGGAATGACCGGATGAAGTTCTGAGGATTATGGTATTGAAGCCGTTCTGCAATTTCCTTAATAGTCATCTCAGTCTCTGTCAGCCATTTCTTGGCCATTTCCAGTCGATAGCTCATCAGGTAATCACTAAAGGTCGTCCCGAACTCCTTCTTGAAGATACTACTCAAGTAGTTAGGGTTGTAATGAAGGCGATCGCCAATAATCTCAAGAGAAAGCTCCTGATCATACTCCGTGCGAATAATATCGGCAATCTGCTCTGAGAGCCCACGGAACTGCTTGTTGGTCTTCTCCTTCATACATCGAACCATCGGGAAGATCGCCTCGTCCACTAGCAAACGCTCAATCTCCTCGGGATTGCGAATGCTCAGTAGTTTATGGTACAGAGCATGATTGTCATGAGTCAAGAGCACCTCAATGCCAAGCGTCTGCTCCAGTTGGATCAGGTTGTTCACCAGTCGAACTAGCATAACTTCAAAATTCATGGAATTCTTACTCTTCTTCATCAGTTCGGCCAGCAAAGGATAAAGATATCGGCTAACCATATCTTCATCCCCAAGACGGATCGCATCGAATAGCTGTGACTCCAGCTCTGCAGGATACTGCACCAGTACAGGTCCAGATACGACCTGAGAGATATCTTCATAGAAAATGATGGATTCCTTACCGAGATTGAGACGCTGATGGAGCGCTTGCTTACTCATCTCGCAGGCTTCCTTGCTTTCAAGCAGTTGATCATAGACCTTGCTAATGCCAATACTGACAGACAGATTAAGATATTCCTTAACACTCTTGATCAGGGATTTAGCATAAGCCAGCACCTGCTTATTCATCTCCTGCTCGCTTAGATCCTTGAACATCAGGATTGTAGCCTGCGTGTTCGAATTCAGGATAATCGGGAGCATGCGCTGTTCGGAAGGAACCACTTCCTCCGTGAGCTTATTAATGGCTATTAGCAGCACGTCCATATCCGTAGGCTCACGTTTTCCGAGATTATCCAGCTGAACTAGCACCGTCATGAATCTGTAGTGCTCCATATCTCTATATCCCAGGCGTGGCAGCTTGAGTCCAAGCTCCTCTGCAGTGACTCTATTGCGGAATAGATTAAGGATGAGCTGAGTCTCTAACTGCGGCATCTCAGACTCCATAAGAGTCTCAAGGCTTTCCTTCTCGGTAATGATGTTGTCTATTGAGTTCAGAATCCAGTCAATTTCATTTTTGGCTGCATCCTGTGTGTTCTTGGGAAGACTGCGCTTGATCTGTTGGATGGGCTTCGTGAAATAGACTGCAATAATGTAAGCTACCACCACCATAAGCAACACCAGTAGAACGCCCATAGCAATCAGACCAAACTTGGTCACTTTTAGGGCACTGGCGATCTCCTCCTGATTCAATACTGTCAAATAAGTCCAATTATTATAAGAGGATTTGGAATACATAATCATCAAAGGTCCGCCACGTTGTTGTTCAAGCGTGAGCTTCCCTCCGGCAGGTTCTGTTCCAACCGACTCCATAATCTGCTTAAGCTGGATATCCGACAATAGCCCCGGCGTCGGCGCCGTCTCATACATAAGAACACCTTGGCGATTCAGAATGTACACGTTGGTGTTCTCGTCACCGGAACGAATGGAGTTGTTTAACGTTTGCAAAGAAATATCTGAAAGTGCGATAGCCTGCTTTTTCTTAGAGAATACAGGTAATGTATTTACGAATTGTATTCCTCCATCTGTCTTTACCCAGAATTGAGAGCTGTTCTGATTCTCTATATAGGAAGCGAACATCTCTTTACGATCTTCGTCGGACAGGTAACTTAGCGTGCCATTGGCTACTTTCCAGTTCTTCTCCAGACTGATTAGGGAATACTCCGTTCCCTCCATACCCATCGTAGCAATATAATTCAATTGGGTGTTGACGTCCCTGTATGCAATAAAATCTTTCTCTGTAATTGGACTCAGGACGACATCCCGAAACGAGCTGGTGGTGCTATATGTGTTGAAGGCATATTCAATGGTCTGAATTTTCTGCTCCAAATTGTTCTTGATCTGTGTAATATAATTCTGTTTGCCATTCGCAACACTCTCTATGACTGAGTTAGTGGTATAAATATAGATATAGCTGCCGAAGCTAATAACAAGCGTTACACCGAGCACGAGAATCGGTAAAAAGATTTTGTAGAACATGATTCCTTTTTTCATGTAAATCCCCCTCAGGTCGTACCTATTACCAATTATAGCGTTTTCACGGATAGGTGCCAATTAAAATTTACCTACCCTCCGTTTTTGCAACCCCAGTCATGATCAGCCCCATTCTATTCAATTAGATAATTATAATAGAAGCACATGGATTATATTGTGAAGAAAATTACAAAGTTTTGATAATTTAATGTCCACTCCATTACTAGTCTATTGTGTGTTAACTGCACTATTGCATTTCAGATTTAGACATGATATATTGATTGAGGCATCAAACATTGATGAGTCAAGTATTGATGGGTCAAACAGTTCAGCAGAGCATGAACGATGTGAGCTGAATTTATATGTCCACACCTAATCTTGACATCGTACACTGACTTCTATTCTTCAAGCATGGACAACATGCGCAGGAATGAGCTAGTAGCTAACATGAACAGGCCTGTCATATATAGCTCGGCAATCCATGATTACTTTGACATCAGGCAAAGTTATAGTCCGGATATGTATATTAATGATTCAACGAATATATTTTGTAATATTATCAGAAAAATCCTAATTAGAGAATCCTTGACTTTTACATTGCGATCCTCCTGCAGCTTATTAGATTCGCAGTTGATCGTAGGAGTCGTCTCGTATCAGGTCTTGGATGGCTATTAGCTGACAGTCACAAGACACTCTGCACTAATAGAAGCTACTAAGGAGGTGGAACATGACACGTCCAGTTAACGACCAGGAACAGGTCCTATACCTACTGAACACACTGGGTAACCAGATGAGTCCGAAGTTCGAGCGTTGTACCGGGATCAGTTCGTCCAGATTAGACATCCTGCATGAGCTCTGCCAAGTGGAGGAGATTAACCAGTCGATGCTGCAAAAGCTAATTAATATCGACAGTGCAGCTATCACTCGGCACCTTAAGCAGCTGGAGGCTGAGGGGATGATTGTCCGCAGCAAAAAGCCGGATGATCAGCGTGTTACCTTCGTGCAGCTATCAGAGCATGGTCGAGAGCGAATAGCAGCCTTTCGCAAGGAAAAAGAGGTCTTTCTGGGGCAGCTACTACACAATTTTACTGAAGAAGAAATCTCTCAGCTAGCCGATTATCTGCAGCGCATGCAGAATAATATTTAAATGTATGCATGCTCCGGGTAACCGTACATGAGGTCACAAATATTAATAAGAAAAACGTCTACCGATGTACTTTCACAGAAGTCAGACCAAATAGACATATAACTAATAAGGAGTGTTGAACCATGGGAAATTTCCAAGCAACTAACGATTTTAATGAAGTGACTTACGGCCGCCGTTCGGTGAAGGCTTACGATCCAGAGGTCAAAATCAGCCGCGAAGAGCTGACAGAAATGCTGGAGGAAGCAATGCGCGCACCATCCTCCGTCAACATGCAGCCTTGGCGCTTCCTGGTCATTGACAGCCCAGAAGGCAAGGAGAAAATGCTGCCACTGGCTAGCTTTAATCAGACGCAGGTAGAGACATCCGCTGCAGTCGTTGCTGTCTTCGTGGATATGAACAATGTAGAGTATTTGGAGAACATTTATGCTGAAGCTGTAAAACGCGGGTATATGCCTGCAGAGGTGATGGATACGCTGGTTCCTAGAGTTAAAGGATATTATGAGAACCAGTCCCCAGCTGATCTGCGTGATGTGAACCTGATTGACGCTGGACTCGTCTCCATGCAATTCATGCTGGTCGCACGTGCACACGGGTATGACACCAATCCGATTGGCGGCTATGACAAGGCACGCATTGCAGAAACCTTCGGAATGGACAAGGACCGCTACCAGCCGGTTATGCTAATTACCGTTGGCAAAGCAGCCAAAGAAGGCTACCCATCCTATCGTCTGCCTGTTGAGACTGTTACAACCTGGGCATAATGTGGTTACTGGATGAATGCATCAATCCCCTTGATGAATTCACCTTTGTATATAATAACCAGATATATCAAGTATTCTTCACATTCATTCTAGCGAAAAGAGGAGATATTATGCTTATTATTCATGCGCACATGCAAATCAAACCTGAACAGGAACAACAATTCCTTGCTGCCGCAAAGCCCCTCGTGGCTGCTACCCGACTGGAAGAAGGAAACATTAGCTACGAGCTGACTAAGAGCACGGAGCAGGAGTATCGTTACACCATGGTTGAGCTATGGAAGGATGAGGCTGCTACAGCAGTGCATAATAGCAGCGAGCACTTTCAAGCTTTCGTGAAGATTGCTCCAGAATTCATGGCAGCGCCAATGGAACTTCAGATCTTCAGTGGTGAGCAAATTAAGAAATAATATACTTATATCCCACTATTCATTCTCCATATCCGATGGAACTGGGCGGCAGAGCAGGACGCGATAATTCTTATCCGTCCTGTTTTTTTGTATTACTGCAGAAAAGATCGCTCACTACTCCTTTTAACATAACGGACTGGCGCTAATTCATACCTATATATCAGTAGCTTATGTTGGCGGCATCCGACCTCAAAGGAGCGTTGTAGCATGAACGATGACATATCGAAAAGCAAGACCCCCGCGGAAAAGAAACAATGGATTGTACCACAGCCCATTCGTAAGGACGGAGCAGGTGGTCTGGACCTTGGTCCCCGGGATGTATTAAGGGACCTCCAGAACCCCGATATGCTCGTCCCTCCCGCAACCGATGCGGGGCTACTTCCCAATCTGCGCATGTCCTTCTCTGATACTCATATGCAATTGAATCATGGCGGCTGGTCCCGTGAGATTACCGTCAGGGATTTGCCGATTGCCACCACGCTCGCCGGAGTGAACATGAGCCTGACACCGGGAGGTGTACGGGAGCTACACTGGCATCAGCAATCGGAGTGGGCCTATATGATCTGGGGAACTGCACGAGTCACATCTGTCGATCAGAATGGGCGTAATTTTATCGCGGATGTCGGGCCAGGAGATTTATGGTTCTTCCCCAAGGGACTCCCTCACTCGATCCAGGGACTGGAGGAGGGCTGCGAGTTCCTGCTCGTATTTGACGACGGATCATTCTCAGACCTCAATACGCTGTCGATCTCGGATTGGTTCGCTCATACCCCTGCTGAGATCCTATCTGCCAATTTTGGCGTACCGGAAACGGCCTTTGCTGCCAGACCCAACGAGCAGGTATATATTTTTCAGGATACAGTCCCCGGGCCCATTAGTAGTGAAGCTATTTCTTCACCGTACGGGACCGTTCCGCTCTCCTTTACATATCGACTCTTGGAGCAGACACCGATCATCACACCCGGAGGCAGTGTACGGATTGTGGACTCAACGAACTTTCCAGCTTCCACGACAGTGGCTGCTGCATTAGTCGAAATTCTTCCTGGAGCCATGCGGGAGCTACATTGGCACCCCAATGCGGATGAATGGCAATATTACCTGACAGGGCAAGGACGTATGACTGTCTTCGGGGGCAACGGCACCGCTCGGACCTTCGACGTCCGGGCAGGCGACGTTGGCTATGTACCGGTAGCAATGGGGCATTATGTACAGAACACCGGAACAGACACCCTGTGGTTCCTTGAAATTTTTCGCAGCGATCGCTTTGAAGACATCTCATTGAATCAATGGATGGCCTTAACTCCCAAGCAGCTTGTACAAGACAATGTCCATGCATCACCCGAGCTGATGGATGCACTGCGCAAGGAAAAATGGCCTGTCGTGAAATATCCCCCATGGGGGAAAAAGTAGAAAAATAACAAAATGGCTGTCTCCCAGTATTCTGGGAAACAGCCATTTCTGGAGGTTGTGATGTTCACTCATCGTAAATCATCATCTTACTCGGTACATGATACGATGGATTGTCAGGGACTCGAACCCTGGACCGCCTGATTAAGAGTCAGATGCTCTACCAACTGAGCTAACAATCCTCAATTCCGCTCTCTATCGGAGCTGACTTTTATATCTTACTCCTGGAGTTCATAAAAGTCAAGCATTTATTTAACAAAACTCGACAAAAGTTGAGGGACAGCTTACTCGTCCCTCTCGATTGCACTACACGGCTATATAAATAGCCGCCCCCTCACAGTACACACACTGGAGGAGTCGGCTATTCAGACGATCCAAGCCCGTTATAACATCTTTAGCGAATGGTGCGACGTTCAAGTTCACAGAACTGGATACGGCTTCTTGTATACTCCACAAAGTTAAGGGTTATGGAATACACGTTCACTGCCCAGCTACAGTATGTTCAATCATTCTCTCAAGCATCGCAGCCAGCTCAGCTCGGGTCGCGTTCCCCTGCGGGTCCAAACGATAATCCGCCTTACCGCTCAAGACTCCCATCGAAATGAGATGTTTCACACTCTCCGTGGCCCAGCTGCTGACAAGGTCCTGGTCCGTGTAAGCCGCTATCGTTGATGGATTAGCCTCATTATTGCCCGTTATCAGCTCCATGTGCTTCAATGTGTTCACCATGATCACAGCAAGCTGTTCGCGAGTCACGGGTGCATCAGGTTCAAAACGCTGAGACCCCGTGCCACTAACAATTCCGTTATCCGCTGCCCAGCCAATATAGCCGGCATAGTAAGCATCTGGCTGAACATCGCTGAAGCGAGCTGCATATCCCTCCGTCTCAGCCTCCGCCAGACGGCCCAGCACCGTAACGATCATGCCGCGTGTCATGGTGGTATTCGGGCTGAAGGTCTGCTCCGTCGTGCCGCCGAACAATTCGCGTGCAGTTACGAAATCTATAGCCTCGCGCGCCCAGTGTCCCGCTGTATCGGTGAAGCTCTTCGCATTATCCTTGAAGCTGTAGTTAAAGGAGCTGTCTCCAATGAAATGCATTTGTCCACCAGACATGGCACTCAGCTTCATAATGCGCTGTACCCCGTTCACCATAACATATGGTACAAGCGTCTTATCCGACAGCGACGCAATGTTAGGTGTCATCGTAAGCTTGCCTATGAGACTGGTAGGTGTCAGCAGCTCCGTCGTGAACACATAATCGGATAAATGCGATTGCTGCACTGTGGCGTAGCCCTCGCTGTCCACTGGCGCATTTTGCATGAATTCCAATTCACCTGTTGTCTCATTTAGATAATAGTAGTACAACGTCTGACCTGCATATTGTGAGCCCACGAGAAGCCTGATGTTTACCTGCCCAGGCAGCTCCCCGGTACCATTGTAGCTAACGATCAAGGCTCCATGCTCACCAGCTAATTCGTTAATTGTGCTGAGGTTCGCTCCTGCGTTGAAGCGCAGTCCAAAGTCAAAATCTGTAGTGCCCTGAACGACCGCCATGCTACCAGCCGGGAACGTAAAGGAATAGTTCGGTCCGCTTAGCACAACTTCACGGCTCTTGTTCAAAGCTACCAGCCCTATGATCTGCGATTGCGACAATAACGTCGATCCCTGGGACAAGTCTACACGTACCTCTGCCCTGCCTTCTTCAATAAACTCAGACTTCACATACGGACTGGCAGGCGTCGTAGGTGTACTGCTTCCACCGCCACCACCGCCTGAACCGGATGAATCGTTATTATCACTTGAACTTGATACTACTCGCCACTGTGCATATACGGTCAGCTCGCTATCCACAACAGATTCTGTCGTAAAAGTCGTGCCATTTCCATCCGGCTGTGTATTCCAGCCAATGAAGCGATATCCCATGCGCGTCGGTGGGCTCGGCAATGCTGGCACATGCTCACCGGAGAATACAGCTATGGCTCCTGGTATTGCTTCTGTAGTCCCACCATTTTTGTCAAAGACAACGTTATAGTAGCTTGGCGCAGTAACGATCGGCGTCAGAATGATATTAGTGTTGCTGGTAGTTTGGTTCGCAGCTACACTCACACCAACAATCTGATTAGTGATGTAGCCATTTTTTTGCGCTGTGACTACATATTCTGAACCTGCTGGAATGTTCACCAGGGTATAGCTGCCGTTCACATTCGTAGTTGCGGAGTACACGCTGTCAGTTACACCATATACGCTGCTGCTGACAGATACACTGACGCTTGCTCCCTCAACAGGCTGTGTGCCATCAGAGACGACTCCTGTAATTGTACCTGTAACTACTTCTGGTTGGTCCGCTTGCCACTGTGCGTACACCACCAGATTCATATTCACAGGTATGCCGCTGGTCCATTCACTTCCTGTTCCATCGGCCTGCGTATTCCAGCCCAGGAAGCTGTACCCCTGACGTGTAGGCGGCGTAGGCAGCTCGGTCATAGCTTCTCCGGCAGTCACGGTCACCGTGGAAGGTGATGCTTCTGTATCGCCACCATTGCTGTCAAACAATACTGTATGCAGAACTGGAACAGCACTTAGCTTCACATTGACATCCGTAGTTGTCTGCCCGTTATTCACTTGTACCTGCCCTGTAGTAGCTGTGGTGAATCCGTCCTTGGACACGGACAGAACGTAACCCGAACCTGCCGGGATATCCTCCAGTACGTAGCTGCCATCAGCTGCTGTAATAGTGGAATGGACCTGCCCACGAATGGTTACAGCGATGCTCGCCCCTTCCACGGCCCCAGTTCCATCGGTAACGACTCCGCTGATGGAGCCCTTGTACTCCAGCTCCTCTGCCGCTACAGCTGCAATCTCCTTAGAGCTGAGGGCCCGGCTATAGATACGGAAGTCTGAGACCTTGCCTTTGAAATAACGGTCACCAGAATATGGCGGTCTGCCTATATAGTTGGCTACGGTTGCTTCAATGTCCTTCGGAGACAGTGTCATCGCAGTGTTTTGTCCAACCTGAACACCGTCCTCATACAACGTTGCTGTAGTGCCAGAGATGGTGTATACGAGGTTTTTCAGCACTCCTTTATTGACCGAAGCTCCCTTGGATACGGTCTGTTCTCCCACATACCAGTTCGGCGTAATTGATGCACGATAGGTTCCACTCGAATCCTCCAGTAACCCGAGATAACGAGTACCCTGCACGACTGTTGGATTGCTGGCAAAGGAATATAGCCAGGATGGACGTGGATTAGCTGGATCAATCTCCACACTGATCGATATGGTAGCATCCTCAAGATTGCTCAATATACCATTCGGCAGTTGTATGGCGTCATTAGTCCCATCCAGTGTTACAGCTCCATCGTAATCAGTAGTCGCTTCAGCTCCGCCGATCAATACGCCGGCATGACCATTTCCTGAAATATCACTTACCTCTGTTCCCGTAACAGTATCCTGGTTAAAGGTATACCGCAGCATCGCATCATCTACCGTTATCGCTCGAATGACAAGCTTGAACGTTCTCGTGTCACTCACAGCTCCCTTGGTAGCTGTCGCTGTCAGAGTAACCTCTGCATCTGGCTGACCAATGGCGGGAGGTGAGATTCGTAGTATACCGTTGGTTACCTCGGCAATCGCAGAATCTGAGCTTTCCCAAGTAATACTAGCCCCATGGTCTCCCATGAGCGGTAGCTGAATATCTGTGCTTACAGGCTGCGCTGGAAGCTGGATATCCTGTAATGCATCCTGTACGGCCTGCTCATCGCTGTACGTCACATTGACAAAGATCGGATTCGAGTAGAACCACAAGTCCGAATAATTGCGATCATTGATCTGGGCAAAACGTGTCTCGTTGTCCACCGTCGTATTCTTCTGGTCAAGCAGCGGCTCCCCATTGCTCGTCTCTCCAGGAACGTCTGTGCCCAGATTCGTTCCCCTGAGTCGGAAATATTGATTCTCGCTTGCGGGACCAACCGGATAGGTAATCGTGTTATATCCCTCTGCATCCGTCACCCAGTCTGCGCTAGTGAAGCGCTTCAGCACCTTGGTTGTATCGTTGGTAGCCTTGTTGTAGGCCGCAGTTCCGGGCTCAACTGGTCCTGTTACATTGCCGACAATCAGGTCAACATGGTCTACCTGCACAGGATCACCATTGTTGTTCTGGTTCGGACTCTTGAAGCGAATCTTCAGCTCCATCTCGTCACCAGCAGTCACCTCAAGCTCGCCACCCATTTCCTTCATGCTTTCAGCACTCTGGATGCTGAAATCGAGAGCGTTAATGAGATCACCCGTCGCTGAGAAGGATTTGCCTGAACGCATGCCCTCGACAATGGACTTCATGTCGCTACCCTCTACCCATGTATAATTCTTCGAATACTCTCCTGGCCAATAGCCGCTGGAATACCTGCGGTCACTGCTGATCTTGAAATGAAAATCAGAGTTCCCGAAGTTCCAGAACTTCCGTCCCTCACCCAGCAGGGCATCCCACATGCCTCCGACCTTAGCAATTCGAACATCGGCCCCGCCGTAGATATCAACAGTCTCACCACGATCCGGAGCCATCTGGTTACCCGGAATGCCTTCGAAGCCAAAAGCAACACGAGGTGCAATATTATTCATATCGCGAATGTCCTGCACCTTCAGCTCGGCGCTCGTTCCATTCTTCCGAGAAGGGTGGTTGAACAAGGCGTAGCTGTCAGGATAATTCGCTGCCAGCCAGCGAAATGCTTGTCTGGCATCACTGGCTGTCGAGTAGGCTCGTTGATCAGTCGCATTCCAGGCTAGCACGTCTGCTGGATCGAACAGACTTGCATCCCGGTTCGAGAACAGATATTCGAATTGGTTGATCGCCTTCAGCGCAGCTGGAGAGCCAGGAGCATCCGTAATGATCCCTACGCTCACATGATCATAAGTCGGCATATCCCACTCGAAGCCACTGAATATCGTCTTGCCCGCATATTTCCCGGCATCCTGCAATTCTTTGATCTTCGGTGCCTGATAGAGCGCAATCCCCTTTGATACAGGAATAGGAGAGCCGAGGGTATTCCCTTCCTCATCGCGTCCAGACATGCGAAGATGCTCTGATAAGGCTGCCCAGTCGAGTCCATTTTGCTCAAATGCAGCATCCAGTACATCTTGCAACTTACCTTGTGCGTCATCCGATTGTGTTGTATGTATATGATATTCTCCAGTTACCCATCTTCCCTGCGCATCGTGCCCATCTTGGCTACCACCCTCTGCCGCATAGGATACACCCGTAAACCCTGACAAAGGACTCAAAGCCCCCGCAATAAAGCTAAGCACAACACAACATGACAGCAATCGTTTTCCCAACACAATAATCCTCCCTGACCTTCAATCTCTGTCTGTTATGCAAAACTCCTCCTTATGTACTCACGTGTCACACAAGTGGAGTTCTGACTATACAGAACGCATTCTCTTACTCATTGTCACATCAAATTGTTATCGAGGTATCACAAGAGTATTAAAGGTCAGGCGAATATTGTCGAAATATGTTGATAATTGTATAGAAAAATCCCCTCATCATAAACAGGGCGATATCTCGCATGAGTCTGTCTACTATGAGGGAACTATCGTTGTTCTATTGCAGCCTACTCAACCTTGAACTGGCTCAGTTCCTTCTGTAGCTGCTTGGAGATCTGGTTCAGCTGATCGGATAGCTCCGCTACCTTCTCGATGCTCTCTAGCTGCTCCTGAGTACTCGCACTGACCTCCTGCGTAGACGCCGAGTTCTCCTCCGTCGTGGCAGATATCGTCTCCAGCGCATGCAGAATCTCATCCTTGTGCTGATGGATATTCAGGGTACCACGGCTGATCTGATTCATCCGTAGCTTAAGCTCCTCCAGATCCTTACTGATATGTGAAAATAGCTGCTTCGTGGCGTCCACCGATTTGGCATTCTCCTCGGCAATTCTCAGACCATCGACCGTATGTTGTACAGATAGCTTCGTCTTCTCTTCTATGAATCCGACCTTCTTATAGATTTCCTGCGTAGCCGCCGCAGTCTGCTCAGCGAGCTTACGCACCTCTCCAGCAACAACTGCGAAGCCTTTACCCTGCTCTCCAGCACGAGCCGCTTCGATCGAGGCATTTAAGGCCAACAGGTTGGTCTGAGTCGCAATCTGTTGTACGGTGCCCACAAAGCTGGCAATCTCGCTGCGACTCGCATCAATATCATGAATCAGTGCCGAGATAGCCTGGGTAGACTTATTATTCTCCTCTGCCCATTGGGACAGCTGAGTTACGACGTCGAGTCCGTATTCACTCTGCTCCGAGGACGTCTGTACCATTTGCTCCATTGCTGTCGCATCATTAGCAATACCATCAATCTGATGGGACAGCTCCATCGTCTTCGTCAAAATATTGTCCGACTCCACAGACTGATAATTGGTCGCACTGGCAATCTCGTTAATAGCCACCGCTGTATCATTCATTGTGGATGCTGTCTTGGTGGAAATGACCTGCAGATCGTTGGAGGATTGATTCAGCACCTGAGAGGTATTGCCAACCATCTGGATCATGCCATAGATTTTCTCTACCATTTTCTGAATTCCCTGTGCAATCTGGCCCAACTCATTATTGGAATTCACTTCGAATTGAACGGTCAGATCACCATCCTCAATCTGCTTCATCTTGGCAAGCAGCTTCGGAATGCTTCTTAGAATGGAACGCAGTACAACATAGCAGATCAACACCAGTAGAATCGTCGCTCCAGCAAACCCACCAATCGTAATCCAGGTAAAGGAGCCTAGCTCCTCCAGCACTTCTTTCTCAGCTATCGTCAAGGCTACAGACCACCCTGTATCCTCACTAGTAGCATAACCAACATATCGGCGCTCACCCTGATCATTAATCAACCGTACCCCAGATTCTCCGGCCATCATCTGCTGACCGATCTCACCGAGTTCTCCCTCACTCTCGTTGAACTTCTGCTTCAGAACTTTATCCTGATCAGGGTGGTACAGAATATCTCCATCTTTGGTGGTCAATACGGAATACCCTGTGCTACCGAGAGAGTAGCTCTGCATGATGTCCGGAATATCCTTGAAGGCAATGTCTGCAACGACAAATCCGATAATCTGATCATTATCATCCTTCACCGGATAAAAAATCCCCATCAGCATGGTGCCATTGTTGACGTCAGCATAAGGCTCCGAGAAATATAACCCGTTCGCTTCCATGGCAGGCTTATAATAAGGACGATCCTGCACATTGAATTCAGCATTGGCCGCCGCTCCATCATTTTGTAGCCAGAAGCCCTTGCCGTGAATGCCAAGCACCCATGCATCCGCAAAGGAAGGCTCTTCTTTCACAATAGCTGCCAGGGTCGCCTGCGTCTGTGCCGCATGCGTTGAAGTAAGTACATCTTCCGAGGAAGAGGTTGTCTCAATGTATTGCCGGAAAATGTCATTGGTGGACATCTGCTTCACCAATGCTCCTTTTTCTTTAAATAACGCATCGAACTGTGAAATGACAGATTGTGTCTTGGTCTGTAGCATGGCTTCCTGTTGCTGCACCAGCATGGCTCGGGTATTCGTATACATGAATGTGCCTAGAATGCTGAACACTACAAGAATGTTTAAGAATAAAATGATTGCAAGTGTGTTCGCGATACTTTTTGAGCCAGAAAATTTGTTCATGATTCGTTTTACCATTCTTTCATCTCCCTGTACCTTGTTTGGTTATCATGAACCCTTCCGCTCACAACCCATCCAAAGACCTATATAATATTACTTTTGAACTGATATCTAATATTCATTTTCGGTATTTGCGCAAGCGATTTTTAGGAGATTGCTACCGAAATCATAAAATTTTTTCTATCAGTCGCGCCGTACAGGAAGATACCAACCAATAAATCAAATTCTACCTCATAATCACCCATTCATATCCATGAACTCAAAATGATTACTATCCTCCCTGCTTGACAAGGGAGTTATGATCCATTAGATTTTATAATAGTTAAGGACTTAACTATATGGAATGGTGCGTGTGTATGTATGAAAGATTTACAGGATTTTGTAACCGACTTACCGCTGCAGCAGCAAGTCTTCTTCACCCTGGTCGAGACGACAGCCAAGCTTGTCGATGTCTCGGAGAAATACTGGCAATCCCAGGGACTGACAGGAGCTAGAATACGTATTTTGGTAGAAATAATGAAGGAGGGCGGCACCGTCCTTCCTACGATGCTCGCCCACAAGATTGGAGTAACAAAGGCCAATATTAGTCTGTTGCTCAGTCCGATGGAGCAGGATGGCCTGATTCACCGTGCCCCGCACCCTACGGATGGAAGAAAGTGGGTAGTATCCATTACAGGGGAGGGACAGCGCTTGCTTCTGCTGCATTTACCGGAGAATCGACAACGGATCGCAGAGGGCCTCCAGGGGCTTGACGAGGGCGAGCTGGAACAGTTATTGCTGTTGCTTGCTAAGTTGAAGAGAGCTTGATGCAGGCAACAGATCACGGATGGCCAAATCACTTGACGGGAGCTACTAGCGCCGTAATTAAATTCCGTACGTATTGTATATTTGCAGCCAGATAGTTAAGCGTTAAACTACATGCAAAGGAAAGGACGATGTACTCATGTCCATTGTGATTACAGGGGCAAGTGGCAAGCTGGGACATCTGATTATCGAGCAATTGCTTCATCAGATCTCTCCAGAGCGTATTATTGCAGGGGTTCGGCGTCTTGAAGCTGGAGATTCATATCGTGCCGCAGGCATCCAGGTGCGCTTATGTGATTATGATCAGCCCGAGTCGATTGAGCAAGCTATGGCCGGAGCCTCCCAGCTATTACTCATCTCAAGTTCTCATGCGGATGATACTATCCGATTTCGCCAGCATGCACATGTCATTGAGGCTGCCAAGAGGATGAAGGTGGAGCATCTGGTCTACACTAGCTTTGCTTTCCCCGAGCATGGCTCAGGCCCTCCTGTTCATTTACACTTAGCCACGGAGTATGCCATTCGCGCCTCTGGTATAGCCTACACTTTTATGAGAAACGCACTCTACACCGACATTATAGAGGCACTTGATCTGCAGACGATTATAGCAGAGCAGCAGATTGTCTGCCCTCCTGAAGCTTGGACATTTAATACAGTCATTCGAGCCGATCTGGCAGCCGCCACAGCGAACGTACTCGCCCAGCCCAGCAAACATCGCAACAGAATTTATGAGCTAACTGCGTCTACCTCATGGAGCTTCTCTGATCTAGCAGCAGCTCTCTCGGAGCTCGTCGGCACGCCAATGGCTGTGCAGCAGGACCCACAGCTACAGCATTGGATATTTAACTTTTTGCGTACAATTGATACCTCATCAACAACAACTGATCTGGAACAGCTGCTTGGCCACCCTCCCACCTCCTTGCGGGACAGCTTGCAGCCATTTATAACTGGCTTCAACTCCACAAATTATTAGCTCTATCAACCAGAATAGTAACATCAAACAGATCCGTAGTAACATCGAGCAAAAAAATCGCTTTGCCCTAGCTACACCAGGGCAAAGCGATATCGGATAAGCAGGGAGTCTCACTGCTCTATTACAACAGGCAAGCCTCTTCCGCGCTTCACGCGCCCTGCAATCAGGGCAATCCAATAACCAGCGGCAAGAGCGATTACACAGATCAGGCTATTCAGAGCCCCCACTGGATACCCCGGATACAGCACCACAATCGAGCCAGCCACCAGTCCCAGCATCGAAGCATACATGAGCAGGGTATAACGCTGCAATAAAAATCGAACAAGTCTGCTTGTAATGAGAACCCCCGCCACAATCCCCGCTCCAATCGTAAAGATGACCGGCAGATTCATTGAGGATATGGCCGAGATCGCGGTATAGTATACGCCGAGCAGGGTAAGAATCAGCGCCCCACTAATGCCAGGCAGTATTAAGGCAGTGCTCGCCAGCCACCCCGAGACGAACAGGAACAAATAATCCGAAGCAGTCAGATTCGTCATGATAATATCTCGTTCAACATCCAGAAATCTTGTCGCAGCTACCGCCAACAGGGACAGCAGTATGAGCACATAGTGCCGCAACCGCATAGGTTCCTTACTTTCTGTCCGGGCAGTTCTCCATAATGAAGGCAAGATGCCAATGACCAGGCCCATAAATAGAAAATGGGTAGGCTGAAAATAATGCTCCAGCAGGTACTTGATTACCATGACAGATATGATGAATCCACCGAACATTCCGATCCCTAGCGGGATTAAATAGGCTATGCCTTCTTTCCAGCGCTTCGAGGTCAATTGGCCAATGGCCTCAATCAACCTCTCGTAAATTCCCATGAGTACCGCAATGGTACTACTGCTTACGCCAGGAACCGTTTCTACTGTCCCCATCGCCATACCCTTGAAGATTGCTTTCCAATTCAGCATGCTTCCCTCCATACGCTATATCTATTGGTCTGATAAGATAACTTCTGAATTATTGTACTTGATTGGGTACGGTTTTTCCAATTCTGGCAGGGAAGTGAGGCAAGCATTGGGATAACTCATTCAACCTTCATGGATTGTAGCCAGTTTACTCGTTACCTGCATCAATTTTGGTGAGCTTGCGTGGTTCCTGTTCTTTCTCACCATACCAGACCAATACATTCGCAAACAAATCCAAAATACGAGTAATGCGTTCCTTGTCAGCCTCCGAAATGGAATCGGCATACCGAAAAATATCATCAAAGCAAAGCTCCCGAACAAATTCAGTGTACCGGGCGTACACCTCGCGTCCTTTCGCAGAAGGCTTCACATAGATGTCTTTGCGATTGCCGCTCAAATGATATTTCTCCAGCAGGCCTTTTTCCTTCAAAATCTTCACGTTCTTAGAGAATGTACTGCGACTAACACCAAGACGTTCTGCCATTTCTGACATTTTCTCTTCCTTATCCTCTGCTTCCAGAATATATTCCAGAGTCTGGATCTGCGAGGCGGAGAACATGACGTCTGTACCGTAGCTTCGCTGCAGCTTGTAGGTGTTAGAATATGCATTTCCGTACTTTATAATTTTCTCGATCAATGTCCGATGGTTGCCCATCCAATCTAACTTCATGGGTAATCCCTTTCATCTTCAGAATTCTTTCTCTTCCAATGTACTGAAATCAGATATGTTTTTCAATCCATGTGATCGTTTCTTCAATGACTTCATCCCGAGTCGGTTCGTTAAATATTTCATGCATAAGGTGAGCATAGATTTTCAATGTTTTATCAGTCGAGGCAATGTCTCCGTAGAAGTCGCGCGAATCCTGTTCACTCACCAGCCCATCGTTTGCACCATGCAGAACAAGCACCGGGTCCACAAACTGCTTCGCATGTTCCTTTAACCAGTCCACTCCATAACCCAGGCTATTGAATAGATCTACGGAAATTTTTTTTTCGACTAACGGATCATTCGCATATGCGGATACAACCTCCGGATCACTACATACGCCGCTGCCAAGCTCATTTGGGAAATACGTGCCTGGAGGAAGATCAAGTGGCAGCTCACCAGCAACCTTTGTATTGTAGCGGGTAAGTGCCCCAGAAAGAACGATGCCTTTCACTTTACCTGGATATTTCGTTCCAAAGGATGAGGTCGCAAATCCGCCCATACTATGACCGATAACAAACAGAGAGATATCGCCGCTCTCTTGCAAGGCCGCTTCAACAATAACATTCACATCCTCTATAAGCTGATGAAAATCACTGTAGAACGTACGCCGCCCTTCCGATCTCGCATGACCACGATGGTCAAATCGATATACATTAATATCGCGGTTGTTCAGCTGACCCGTCAAATAATCATAGCGCCCGGCATGCTCGCATAGCCCATGAACAATAACCACAGCTGCCTTCGCATCAGTGACTACATTCTTGCTGAAATAGAGCTGTGTTCCATCAAAGGTCTTAATGGTTGTCTCGATGCTGCTCATATCTTCTCCATCCCTTTCGTGGCGCTCAAGCATCGAACAGTTGAAACGCTCTAGCCTTGAGCACGTTTAGTATGTTGTGACATGACGACAATCCGGATTTTTGTGTTTTGTAGAAATAATATTGTTTCTTACAGAAACAATATAGCATTGACCACATGCACTGTCTATAGAAAAATTAAAGCGATTACATACAAACTTCGGTATTACTTTATAGGTATTACTTTATCTATGCACTTACATCATAGATTGAATTTAACACTAATTATGTACCGCGAAGAACCCTTGGTGTATAAGGGTTCTTCGGTATATTCACTTAGCTCGCATTATGGCTCAATTTATTCAATTCATTTTTTAAGCCCTAACCCGACTACCACTCTTCCCGCTAGTAATCGCCACCTGCACCCCGATCATGACCACAATCACCATCAGCATCACAATAAGCGCAGTCGTAAAGCTTCCACTTCGATCATAAATCGCCCCAATCGCTAGTGGTCCCATAGCCCCTATAATATAACCCGCGCACTGGGACATCGCAGACCATGCTCCAGCTTCCTCCGCCGTTTCTGTCTCGACAATGGGTAGCATGAGTGCCAGTGGAAATAACCCGCCTGCTCCCATGCCCAACAATACCGCCGCTGGCAGCATCGGCAGTTGAAAGAGCAGCATGACGATTCCGATTAGCTCGGATACACTGCAAAGAATGAGATACAAACGACGTCTCCCGGATCTGGCTACTAGGAAGGGAATCGTTAAGGATACGGGAACTTGAATCAGCGTAAAGACCGTAAGGAGCATAGCTGCACTAGCCGCGCTGTAGCCGAGATTCAGAGCAATCGGTGCAATCCACGCTGTTACCGAATAAAAAATATTGGCCATTAAGCCAAAAAACAAGGTCAACAGAATTGCTTTTTTATTACGGATCGGAAGGCTGGAGCTTGATCCTATTGAGCTTGAGCTAGTCAGATTCGCCCGATTTCCAAGAAAAGCAGCCCACACGATTAGTGCCACCACTCCAAGAATAGTCCAGCAAGACAAGGTCAGCGTTAAGCTGTGATTACTACGATTGTATAACGGGATAGCAAAAGCCGAAGCAACAGCAGCCCCTACAGTCATGGAAGCAGAATACACACTGACAATGCCGGGCTTGGTAGGAAAATACTTCTTAATGAAGCCGGACAATAGCGGCCCGGCCAAGCTGATCCCAATTCCGCCAACTAACGCACTAACTACCAGTATCACGACAGAGCTAACGATTCCTCGCAAAGCTGTTGCCCCTGTAATGAGGACTAAGGCCATAAAAATGGTGCGTTCAAGACCTATTCGATCACGCAATACGGTCGCCGCTGGAGCAAAGATCCCCATACATAGGACAGGCAATGTGGTGAGTAGACTTGCGGTTAGACCGCTTATATCTAGATCACTCTGTATCGTACCAAGCAAAGGGGCCACCGATGTAATCAGAGGCCTTAGATTCAAGGCTGCAATAAATATAGCTAGCAATAAAAAATATCTCTTCATAAATAGGCCCTCTCTTCTTAGCTGTATAAGACATCCTCAGTATAGGGGCTTATAAATCATTGATCAATTCTATAATCAATATTATTATGATAGTTAAATACTATTAAAAAAAGGAGCCTTCGGATGGACAATCGAAATGTACAGTATTTTATGGCGGTATATGAGCTACTGCATTTTACAAAGGCTGCCGAAAGACTCGGAATCTCACAGCCTACACTAAGCCAGCAAATCCGCATACTTGAGGCAGAGCTGGGCACTCCTCTTTTCGATCGGATCGGTAAAAAGGTGGTGGCTACAGAAGCAGGCAAGCTCCTGTACCACTATGGGCTAAAGATGCTGCAAGCAGAACGGGACGCCAAGCATGCCATACAAGATCTGTTGTCAGGAGACAGCGGTACGGTTAGGCTGGCTGTGCTGCCCTCGGATTTGGACTTCATGCTCGTCCCGCTGTTCGTTGAATTCAAGAAGACATATCCTCACATCCAGCTACAGGTGTTCTCAACTATATATGTACAAGATGAAGTGCTTACCCATAAAGTCGATATCGGGATTGGCTTGCAGGGTCAGCCTGATAAAAGATTAATCCAGGTCCCGCTTGGATTGGAGCCCTATCATCTCTTCGTTCATGCAGCAAGCGAGCTCGCTGACAGGAAGGAGATTACACTGCAAGAGCTGAAACAGCATTCACTGGTCATGTATCCGAAAGGCTTTCTCGGTCGCGAGTTAGTGGATGCCGTCTGTATTCAGGAAGAGATTGAATTAACCCCCGTCATGGAGACGAGCTCAGCCAATTCACTGCTCCAATTAGTGTCTGCCGGGGTAGGCGCTACTATACAGCCGCAAGGCTTGCTCGCTCAATTCCCGGAACGTCAGGACATTGTAGCTATACCATTCAAGGGGCCTACGCCTATACGACATCTGGAGCTCATGTACTGTACGGATCGGTATATTAGCACCTCGCATCAACAATTAACAGATGGCCTCATTGAATTTTTTCATAACAAAATGGGATGAAGGCTACATTCTGAGTAGCTTTGGTCTCCTGTGAGCATTAGTACACCACAAGCGACAACGATTACGGAACGACGACCACGAGATAGCTAGCAAATTTGCACATAGCAAAAGCTCGCGAAACCCTTAAAAAATCCTTGTGTTTAGCGAGCTTTTTTAGTTGTTCTATTTTAGACAGGTCAATTCTTTTTGTTCCTTTTATACGTGTACATTCCCCATATCACCAATGCCGCACATAACAAAAGCGTACAGTAGGCCCAAGCAAAAAGCATGGCAAGCCCCAACCCGATGTTGGCATCCAGACGTTCATCAAAGATCACTGTGTATAGAGAAAACCCGAGTGGCACAGCTCCCACAATAAAAAGTCCAGTCAACCATCCACCAAAGCGTCTAGAGCTTAAGCTCGATCCTGTACCGGCAAGCTTGCGAAGCCCTTTACTAATAAGAAATAGTAATAGAATAAATAACAGCCAAGTGGCGAGAATTTTTAGCATTAGCTTTACCTCCTCTGAATTCAACACTTTTTGTGCAATTTTTTTGTGAAAAAAAGGTCCTTCTGAATCATTACTCATTTTACAGGAAAGACATGCAAGATCGTTCATTAAGAGCACATATTCTATCAATAAGCTTGATTGACTATAATTACCCTGGTTGACGCTTTATGATCCAAGATTACGATGGTATTGAACCTGAAAACCTTGTTCTGTACATAGATAAAAAAAGCACCCCGCAGGATGCTCTATGAACTAAAGACTTACCATTATGGCTTAGTTTTACGCCCCATCTTGCTCCCTGCTTCCAAAATCATCGAGTAATGCGCGAACTTCAATGGTTGATTTGGCGCTCATTAAGCTATTTCTAAGCTCGCTTGCCCCTCGGAATCCACGTACATATATTTTAAAGAAGCGGGCAAGCGCGCTGTACGAACGTGGCTCCTCTGCTGAATATTGATCATAGAGATCCAAATGCAACCGCAGCAGACCAAGTAATTCCTCACTGCTGTGGTCCTTCGGCTCCTTCTCAAAGGCAAACGGATTCTGAAAAATCCCACGCCCGATCATAATACCATCCACTCCATATTGCTCAGCGAGCTTCAAGCCCATCTGACGGTCCGAAATATCCCCATTAATCGTCAGTAGAGTATGTGGTGCTACCTCATCACGCAGCTTCTTAATCTCCGGGATGAGTTCCCAATGAGCGTCTACTTTGCTCATTTCCTCTCTTGTCCGCAAATGAATGGAAAGATTCACAATGTCTTGCTCCAAAATATGCGTTAACCAGTCACGCCATTCATCTACAGCCGTGAAGCCAAGCCTTGTTTTTACACTCACGGGCAGGCCTCCCGCTTTCGCAGCCTGGATGATCTCCGCTGCAATAGCTGGGCGACAGATCAGACCGCTTCCCTTCCCATTCTCAGCTACATTAGCAACAGGACAACCCATATTAATATCGATGCCTTTAAAGCCTTCTTTCGCCATACCGATGCTCATCTCACGAAAGTATTCCGGCTTGTCTCCCCAGATATGAGCCACGATGGGCTGTTCATCTGCTGTATAAGTCAAACGTCCGCGCACACTTTTGTTTCCCTCTGGGTGACAGTAGCTCTCCGTATTCGCAAATTCCGTGAAAAATACATCCGGCCTGCCGGCCTCACTTACGACATGACGAAACACAACATCCGTCACATCTTCCATGGGCGCCAATATAAAAAATGGTCGTGGTAATTCAAGCCAAAAATTGTCTTTCGTCATATCCAAAACCTCTCTATGAAAACTAAGAAAAAATCTTAAACTTATCCCAACGAGTATATCATAAACCTTGAGAAGAGCGCACTCACGAATGAATTCAAGTGAAAAAGTGGGGCATTAATTCGCAATTTCGCCATTAGTTACAGGAAGTAAGTTGTTGAAAATTACTTCTAACTTGATATAATACAAGTTATTGAGATTGATAATCACTATCGTGTAATTGACATGTCACTCTGCATTACTATGAGAAATAGTACATATCCATTCTTTAAAATGCGCTCTGAGAATATAACATGATCTTGATTTATCAATTACAATGCTCTGCTTGTGTGCAAGCTTATTTAAACTAGGGGGATATATATGAGAAAATTCAATGTTTCAAAATCAATGTTTATTTTACTTGCAGCTTTTGCTTTGCTGTTGTCAGCATGCTCAAGTAATGGACCTGCTACTTCTGGTGCTGCTAATACGAATGCTACTGACGCTGGTAGTGCTACTCCTGCTGCTGCTACAACGGTTGAAATTACGGACGCTCATGGAACGGTTACTGTTCCGGTCAATCCTGCGAAGGTCGTTGCTCTGGATAACAGAACTTTTGAGACTTTGTCCAATTGGGGCATTAAATTAGCGGCTGTGCCGAAGGATGTAATGCCTGCGAATTCACCCTATGTAGCCGATGAATCGGTACAAAATATTGGAAATCACCGCGAGCCAAATCTTG
The DNA here is from genome assembly GCF_000377505.1 of Paenibacillus massiliensis 2301065 = DSM 16942. Taxonomy (GTDB): domain Bacteria; phylum Bacillota; class Bacilli; order Paenibacillales; family Paenibacillaceae; genus Paenibacillus; species Paenibacillus massiliensis. The sequence continues at coordinate 295,758 of NZ_KB898191.1, forward strand.
AGCTCCTCGCCTCTATACAGCCTGACCTTGTCATTGTTGGTCAAAGATTTGCTAGCTATTATGAAGATATCAAAAAATTAGTGCCAAATGCAGCAGTTATTGACCTCGATTTTGATGTTTCTGCAGAGGCAGGTACACCTGGACAAAATCTGGTAAATGGATTTAAAGATGCAACAACCGATTTAGGTAAAATCTTCGATAAGCAAGAAGAAGCTAGCCAATTAAATGCTGATTTTGATAAAGCTATTGAAGCAGCTAAAGCCGCTTATAATGGTGAAGATAAGATTATGAGTGTGGTTGTTTCTGGTGGAGATATCGGTTTCTCGGCTCCTCACTCTGGGCGAGTATGGGGACCATTGTATGAAATTTTTGACTGGACTCCTGCATTAGAAGTTGAGAAGTCTTCTTCCGATCATCAAGGGGATGATATCTCTGTTGAAGCTATTGCCCAAAGCAATCCTGATTGGATTTTTGTGCTGGATCGTGACGCAGCTATTTCTTCTGATGAAGCATCTGTTCCTGCTCAAGACGTTATTGATAACTCACCTGCTCTTAAAAACACAACGGCTATTACTAAAGGGCAGATTCTCTATGCTCCAAACGATACTTACACCAATGAATCCATTGAAACCTTTATCAAGATTTTTAACGACCTTTCAGAAGCTTTAGCTAAGCAGTGAAAAGGAGTCTAACGTAGTGCTGAAAAACTTGATACCAAATTTAGCTGGGGTTGAGAATTCTCAACCCCAGCGTCATAATCACAAAAGACTATGGACCTTACCTTTTATCATTGCCATTACAGCGACTATTATTTTGGGCATTATATCACTGCTTACTGGGGTGTATGACATAAGAGGACAAGCGGATGGAATGGAGATGTTCTTCATCACTCGTGTCCCAAGAACCCTGGCATTGATGCTTACGGGAGCCGCAATGGCCATGGCAGGACTGGTCATGCAGCTGATTACACAGAATCGCTTGGTGGAGCCGACAACAACAGGGACCATGGAATGGTCTGGTCTGGGGCTTATGTTTGTTTATTTGGTCTTTCCAGCCCCAACTTTAGTGCTAAGAATGACAGGTGCAATCATTTTTTCCTTTGTAGGAACGATGATTTTTTTCATGTTTCTAAAAAAAGTTAAACTTCGTTCGTCTTTAGTAGTTCCTATTATTGGCATGATGCTTGGAGCAGTCATTTCTGCCTTTTCAACTTTCGTTGGGCTTGTTTTTCAAATGACGCAAAATATCGAAAGCTGGTTTGTAGGCTCTTTTTCGCCTGTTCAAATTGGAAGATATGAATACTTATGGCTTATCATATTGATTACAATACTTATTTTTATTTTTGCTGATCGATTGACTTTAGCTGGACTAGGGGAAGATGTCGCTACCAGTCTTGGAGTAAACTATAACAGGATCATTCTTTTTGGCACTGCTCTGATTTCTCTAGCTGTTGGCATTGTTGCAGCTGTGATTGGAAACCTGCCTTTTTTAGGGTTAATTGTACCGAATATCGTTTCCTTATTTAGAGGTGATGATCTCCGAAGCAATTTGCCGTGGGTCTGCGTATTAGGGATGGGTACCATCATGATCTGTGACATTCTATCTAGAATCATTATTATGCCTTTTGAAGTACCCGTATCCATGATTCTTGGAACAGTGGGAGCCGTCGTATTTATTGTTATTTTGTTACGACAAAGGAGGTCAAGAAGGAGTCTGAGATGAGCCAATTCGTAAGTAGCAATCCATTACATGTTGAAGTCGATTCTAGCCGTCCTCATAAAAGAAGGTCAGCCAGAGCCTTTCGTACCAAGAAAGAAGAAAAGCGTTATTGGATCTTGCTGATAACATTGATAGTTTTGGGCGTTATTTCTTCGTTTGGACTACTGGTGTATAACAATCCAGTTCCGGTAACCTCTCCTTCTTTCATACCTGTTGTTACAAGAAGGGTTGTAGCCCTTGTTGCCATGCTTGTGGCTGTTATTTGCCAAAGCTTATCAACGGTTGCTTTTCAATCAATTACAAATAACAGAATTATCACTCCGTCACTATTAGGCTTTGAAGCTATTTATTCAACCATTCATACAAGTACTATATTTTTCTTTGGTGCTGCTGTATTTGTAGGCTTTAGCGGTGTTGATTCCTTTTTATATCAAGTTGCTGCAATGGTCTTGATGTGTTTGATACTGTATGGTTGGCTGCTTTCCGGAAAATACGGCAATTTACAGCTTCTACTGTTAGTCGGTATTATTATTGGAACCGGGTTAAGGTCTGTATCCTCATTTATGAGAAGACTTCTTGCACCGTCCGAGTTTGATATTTTACAGGCAAGAATGTTTGCTTCAGTGAACAATGCAGACTCAGCCTATTTCCCGATTGCCATCCCCATCGTCATCATTGTTGCCATCCTTTTGCTTGCTAATGCCAAGAGGTTAAATGTATTATCGCTGGGTAAGGATGTATCGACTTCCTTGGGAACTAGGCATCAAATCAGCGTGATTTATACGCTTGTTCTGATATCCATTTTGATGGCTGTTTCAACGGCTTTGGTTGGGCCACTTACCTTCTTCGGATTTTTAGTTGCCACTTTGAGTTATCAGGCAGCACAAACCTACGACCACAGATATGTGTTCCCCATGGCTCTTGCTATCGGGTTTGTAATCTTAACCGGTGCATACTTCATTATGAATCATATTTTTAATGCGCAAGGTGTTGTTTCCATTATTATCGAATTGGTTGGCGGATTAACATTTTTAATAGTGATTTTAAGGAAGGGTTCTTTATGATAGAGATTACTAATGTCAAAAAATCATATGCGGATGAGGTAGCGATCGGCCCTTTGAATATTAAAATACCAAAAGCCGGCCTTACTTCTTTAATTGGGCCCAACGGTGCAGGTAAGTCCACTACACTTTTGATGATCGGAAGACTTTTGGATCTGGACGAAGGCCAAATCAAGGTGGCCAATATGGATGTTTCTACATCCAAATCGAGCGAGCTGGCTAAAATCGTAACTCTTTTACGTCAAGAAAATCATTTTGTAACGAGACTTACCGTTAGACAACTTGCTGGATTTGGACGTTTTCCTTATTCTAAGGGGAGATTAACGAACGAGGATGAGGCTATTATCTCCAAGTATATTGATTTTTTAGACTTGACTGATCTCGAAAATCGATACCTGGATGAGCTTTCTGGTGGTCAAAGGCAAAGAGCCTATGTAGCCATGGTGTTGTGTCAAGAGACGGAATACGTGCTTTTGGATGAGCCTTTGAACAATCTGGATGTGGCTCGTTCTGTCCAGATGATGGAGCATTTGAGGCATGCCGCTAATGAGTTTGGACGAACCATTCTGACTGTTATGCATGATATCAATTTTGCCGCCAAATATTCCGACCGAATTTGTGCCATGAAACATGGCCAAATCGCCGCTTTTGGAACAGTAAAGGAAGTTATGGACCCAGAGCTTTTAACCGATATTTTTGAAACGAAAATTGAAATTATAGACGGTCCTTATGGGCCGATTGCGATTTATTAGGGCGGCCTGTATGAAGAGGCTACGCACACACCCTAGAAGGTAGAGTGAACATTTTGCTCTACTTTTTTTAGTGCGTGTGCGAAATTATTACTTCTTAAATAACGAAAAAAACGGCATTTCTTTACTCATAAGACCACAGCCATAAAATCAAATCATAGATACATAGTAAAAGGCCGCTAAACACTCAGAAATCCTTGTGTTTAGCGGCCTTTTAAGTATGGAGCCTAGGGGGATCGAACCCCTGACCTCATCGCTGCCAGCGATGCGCTCTCCCAGCTGAGCTAAGGCCCCGTATGTATTTTTCAACTTCTCACCATTATCGGCGACTTCTATATCATATAATTTTCACACAGCAATGTCAATACTTTTCAAGCGCAAAATTTATGGGCCGACGCTTATTCGTCGGCCTCTTCCTTGGACAGTAAGGATTTCAGTTCCTTCATGAACATATTGATGTCCTTGAACTGCCGATATACCGACGCAAAGCGCACATAGGCCACTTCATCCACTGGATACAAGTGCTCCATGACGAGCTCACCAATCTCCTGACTCACGACCTCCGTGGCAGCTGTATTGCGTAATGCATTCTCTACCTTGGATACGATCTGCTCAAGCTGCTCCACCGATACAGGACGCTTCTCGCAGGCCCGAACCAATCCACGCAGCATTTTGTCACGGCTGAATTCCTCACGGCTGCCGTCCTTCTTCACGACCATTAATGGAGCTTCCTCCACCATCTCGAATGTCGTGAATCTACGGGCGCATTGCTCGCATTCTCTGCGTCTGCGAATGGATTTATTATCATTGGCTGGCCTGGAATCCAGCACCTTCGTTCCTGCGTAAGCGCAGTAAGGGCATTTCATAACAATCACTCACTTCCTTTTACCAATAAATTCTTTATCCATTAGACTAATAAAATTTGAATATCGACACATAATACAATTACCAACCGCGAGGAGGTGAACAACAATGGCACAAGGGAACTCTAACAATCTGGTTGTTAAACAAGCGTCCGGAGCACTGGAACAACTGAAATACGAGGTTGCTCAAGAGCTTGGGATTAGCATCCCTCAAGATGGTTACCAAGGTAACATGACATCTTATGAGAACGGTTCGATCGGGGGTTACATCACCAAGCGTCTGGTGACAATCGCCGAGCAACAACTGGCCGGTCAATTTCAATAAGTCATAACAAGCAAGGTGCAGGACAGGCGATAAGCCTTCCTGCACTTTTTAACTTATCCATGGCATTATCTTGAACCATACTGCCCTCATAAAGCCCGTTAAACCGTATCACCATTCCAGAAATCCATTCCCTAGAACTGATCATAGATCTTCGTATATTGACGGTAATAATGCGTTACCCTCTGCACATAATGCCTTGTCTCTCCGTATGGAATCTGCCGTATCGTCTCCTCACGACCATCCCATATTCCTTCGTTAAGCCAGCTCTCGACTTTTCCTGGACCTGCATTATAAGCGGCGATCATGGCAACGGGCTGATCGGGAAATTGCTCCATCAAGTTATGAAGGTACCACGAACCTAATTGAATATTCAATCCAGCCTCATGCTTCACACTATCCAATGGCTGCTTGGGTAGCTTGGCCCGCTCCATGATCCATTGCGCGGTATCGGGCATGATCTGCATCAGTCCTAACGCTCCCTTATGCGATTCCATGCTGGTGTTATAATTCGTTTCAACCCGAATAATCGAAGCCACCAGAAATGGGTCTACCTCATAAGTCTGCGCATACTGCCGAATTTCATCCTTATAGCGGATCGGATAGAAAATCGCCATCCAGTTAGAGCTCAGGAACACAAAGACGACAAAAGACACGAACAAGATGAGCAGGACTCTTTTTTTAGCAAAAAGCTTCATGAAAGCCTCTTGTGGCGAAGCCACTGCTCCAGCTGCTGCTCGGTGTACTGTAGATCCTTGCTATTATCGACCACGATATCAGCCTTGCGCTTCTTCTCTTCTATATCCATCTGTGCAGCCAGACGCTGCTCCGCCTCCGGTGCCGCAAGCCCATCACGCTCCATCAGGCGCTGGAGCTGCTGCGTACGCGGTACATACACCACCATAACCTCCTGGAACAGGTTGTCCAGCTTGGATTCATACAAAAGCGGGATATCCACCACGACCAGCTTGTCCGGCTGCTGCAGCTCAAATGTCGTCATCTGCTGCTTGATCTCCTGCCGGATGGCAGGATGTGTGATGTTATTCAGCGCCTGCAGCTCGGCCTGATTACCAAATACAATTCGTCCGAGCTCCTTACGATTCAAGGTTCCGTCGTCATTCATAACTTCTGGCCCGAACCGCTCCCGGACCGCTGCAAGGACCGGATGCCCCGGAAGCATGACTTCCCGGGCAATGACATCAGCATCTACGAGCAAGGCTCCTCTGGACACCAGCATAGCGGACACCGTGCTTTTTCCGGTTGCAATACCTCCGGTTAATCCGATGATCATGCTTACACCCGCCTTCAACCTCATTCTAATCTTCAAACTGTACTTTTATTCGGATCACGGTACGAATTCATACCTTCGCTTATAATCATGCAACCTACTCAACGCTCGAATCTCCATAGTACTACATTAGACGCAATATGCCCATGATAATTAAGAGCAGCGCCGGCAGCGAAGCTACCGTCCGCATGAAGCGAAAGGCCGTTAATCGAAAGCCTGCCTTCATTCCTCCGATGAGAAAGATCCCGCTGAAGAGTGCGATAGCCAGTGCTGTAGACAATGGGTCAAAACCAAGCATAGCTGCCCCAAGCCCTGCGCCAAAAGCATCCAGGGAGAGTGCGATCCCCAGCCATACCGCTTCATGTGGCGAGATGCTGCCGGAGTCATCCATATCCGCTGCAGAGGGACTACGCAAAATACGTATGACCAGCCCCAATTTGCGGAGCTCAAGTGAAAAAACGGTCTGCTCCACCGCGGTCCCTAACGTATCCTTCGCATTCGTTTTTACCGTTGCACGCTCGTTCACATCATGCGCCTCTGACTGCTCCACCAACGAGATAGACGAGGTATCATCATGCTTTTGCATCAGAGATTGCACCAGGGACCAACAGCCAATTCCAATCAGAATCAGTGCTCCGAGCAAGGTCGTGAATGTTGGAGATAGCATCTTCTGCATAATGACGCCAACCTGCATGGATACCCAGATGACCATCCCCGAGCAGATGGAGATAATCACAATCGACAGTAGTGGAATCTTCATCTTCCGCAAGCCGTATGTAACTCCGACACCAAAACTATCCAGACTTAATGCAAATGCAAGCAACAGCAGGGACATCCAATGACTACCCATCCTGAGCCCTCCCCATAGCCATGCGCCCGGACATACCCGATAGCGCACTCGGTTATATATCTCAGGCATTATATGAGAAAAATGGGCTCAGTGTGCACTTCCATCATTTCTACACTTCCACACTCCTATACTTCCACTAAACTGTCGGCTGACATTTAGGGCAATAATGCGTGCCCCTACCAGCTACTACGGATTTCTCCACTGGTGTATGACAGACAACACACGGCTGCTGCTTGCGGCCATAGATCTGGAGCTGATGCTGATACGATCCGCTATCTCCCTGACCGTTCACATAGGATTTAACGGAAGAGCCGCCAGCAGCTACCGATTCTGACAGTACGCCAACAATGGCCTTATGCAGCAACGTTAATTGTTCTGTAGTTAACGAATTAGCTGGTTTGGACGGGTGAATCCCAGCCCTGAACAAGGCCTCGTCTACATAAATATTCCCAATACCAACGACATATGCTTGATTGAGCAGCGCTGCCTTGATGGAGGTTGAGCGTCTTCCGACTGCCCCTTGTAGCGCCTCCACGGTGAACGCTTCATCCAATGGCTCCAGACCGAGCTTATGCAGTGGTGCGGATATCAGATCCTCACCGGTATTGAATAGATGCATCGTACCGAACTGTCGCACATCCTTATATCGAAGCTCTGTACCATCGTTAAAATGAAAAATGACATGCGTATGCTTCTCAACTGCCTCATCCGCAGCATATAGGCCGTATCGCCCCTCCATACGCAGATGGGATACCACTACAAGTCCATCCAGCAGAATCCGCAAAAATTTGCCTCGACGCTCCACGCCAGTAATCGTATGCCCGGCAAGCTCGAAGGCAAATGCCTGTATGTCCGAAGGCCGCTGAATAATGCGCGGCAAATGTACAGAGACTCGTTCGATTTGTTTCCCTACTACCAGTTCATTCAATGTTCGTTTTACAGTTTCGACTTCCGGTAATTCCGGCATAATTCCTTCACCTCAAGCTCTATTATACTGGAACCCGGACAGGTTCGAAAACAGCCTGGTTGCTATTTCGCCTCATACCAGTTATCTCCATAGCTCACATCAGCCTTGAGAGGCACGGACAAGCTCAAAGCCTTCTCCATCGTCTCAGGTACTAGCTCCTTCATAATCTCCAGCTCATCCTGCGGAACCTCAAATACAAGCTCATCATGTACCTGCAGCAGCATACGGCTACGCAGCTTGCGATCGTTCAGCACCTGATCCATCCGTACCATGGCCAACTTGATTATATCGGCCGCGGTCCCTTGAATTGGCGTGTTCATCGCCGTCCGTTCTGCGAACGAGCGCAGATTGAAGTTGCTGGCATTGATCTCTGGGAGATAACGTCTGCGTTCTAGCAGCGTCTTGACATACCCGTCCCGTCTGGCATCCTGCACAATGTCATCCATGTATTTGCGAACACCCTGGAATACGTCAAAATATTGATCAATGAACTGCGCGGCCTCTTTACGGGTAATATTCAAATTCTGGGATAATCCGTAATCGCTGATGCCATAGACGATCCCGAAATTGACAGCTTTGGCCGACCTCCGCATGTTCGCATCCACATCCTCAGGCTTGACCCCGAATACATCCGAGGCAGTCTTCGTATGAATGTCCATATTGTTCACAAAGGCTTCCTTTAGGCGCTCATCATCAGAGATATCAGCCAGCACACGCAGCTCAATCTGCGAATAGTCCGCGGCTAGAATCGACCAACCGGGCTCTGAAGGTACGAATACCTTGCGCAGCTTACGGCCCTCCTCCATACGAATCGGAATATTTTGCAAATTCGGGAATTGACTACTTAAGCGTCCTGTAGCCGCAATCGTCTGCCGATAGAAGGTATGCACCTTGCCCGTCTTCTCGGAAATTTCCTTCAGCAGTCCCTCTACATAGGTCGATTGAAGCTTAGCCAATTGACGGTATTTCAGAATATTTTGTACGACATCATTGTATGGGGCCAGCTTCTCCAGTACTTCGGCATCCGTGGAATAGCCCGTCTTCGTCTTCTTGACGACCGGAAGGCCGAGCTTGTCGAATAGGACCTCACCTAGCTGCCTAGGTGAATTCAGGTTGAACTCAACGCCAGCATTCCGGTAAATATCCTGCACCAATGCTTCAATCTGGGTCTCGAATTCATGACCTAGTTGCTTCAACTCATCCATGTTGACCGCGATTCCCTGCTTCTCCATATCTGCCAGAATACGAGACAGCGGCATTTCCATATCGTGGAAGAGCTGCTTCATACCATTCTGCTCAAGCTGCTCCTCCTGAGCAGGGACAAGTTCTCCCACAACGGCAGCCTTGCGAGCCAAATGATCAGCGAGAATGTCCTCTGATGGAATCTTGTATTTTGCACCCTTACCCCATACATCTTCATCCGGTCGAATCGACGGCAGGTTATGCTTGGCTGCCAGTCCACTCAAGGTCTGATTCGCATCCGTCGGGTCCAGCAGATAGCCTGCCAGCTGCACGTCAAATTTAGCACCCGCGAACGGAATACCGTACCAATGCAGCACCAGATCAGCCCGATGCAGATCATAGCCCTGCTTCGGCTTGGCGGCATCCGCCAGCCACTCACGCACTCCTAGCGCCGCATCTGATTGCAATAGCTCATCCGACAGATAATACTGTCGTCCATGTACTCCGATTACTACGCCGATCAGCTTGGCCTGGTGTGGGTTATCCCCGTAGGACTCCACATGCAGGACGCCACCATCACCTTGCGCGAGCGCCGTCTCCAATTCCTTTACCGTGTCAGTTTGTAAAATAACCACATCTACATCAGCTTCTGCCTGTGTAGTCCCAACGCCACTACTAACGATCGCTCCAGAAAGCTGGAGGCGCTCCAGGAGAGATTTGAATTCCAGCTTGGCTAATGCAGGACCTGCAGTGTCTTGCTTAAGTCCGCTGTATACGATACCATCCCAGCCCTTATCCAAGGGCACCTCACGATAGATCGTAGCCAGTTGCTTGCTAAGTCTCGCATCCTCCGCATGAGTCTCGATGCGTTCCTTCATTTTCCCTTTTAACTCACTGGTATGTGACAGCACCTCTTCGACGCTACCATACTCGTGCAGCAGCTTCAGAGCGGTCTTTTCGCCTACACCAGGAATGCCTGGAATATTGTCAGATGCATCGCCCATGAGACCCTTCAGATCAATGATCTGCGCAGGGGTCAGACCGTAGCGCTCCTGAATCTCGGCTGGACCATAGGTCTCAATCTCGGTAACGCCTTTACGTGTCAGGCCAATCTTCACCTGATCCGAAGCCAGCTGAAGCATATCCTTGTCGCCAGACACGACAATTACCGCATGACCTGCTTCATCAGCCTGCTTGCTGAGCGTCCCGATAATATCATCTGCCTCATAGCCCTCCAGCTCGAATTGAGCAATACCGAGACCATCCAGTAATTCTTTCAATAGTGGAAATTGCTGTGATAACTCTGGCGGCGTCTTCTCACGCCCTCCTTTATAGTCCTGATATCCCTCGTGGCGGAATGTTATCTTGCCTGCATCAAAGGCTACAAGGACATGAGTAGGTTTATGCTCCTCAAGCACCCGCAGCAGCATTGTCGTAAATCCGTACACCGCATTGGTCTGCTGCCCACTGGAATTCGATAACGCAGGGATTGCAAAAAAAGCTCTGTATATAATACTGTTGCCGTCAATAAGCATGAGTTTGTCCATTGGCTATACACCTCATCGAATTCATTCATTATATGCTTATCCTATTTTAACATATCAGGCGAGTATCCTGAAAAAAGGGTTCCATGCAAATAGCAGGTGTCATTCTATTGCTTCTCTTTCCTTAGGCAATAAGCTTATGCACCTCATTCAGGATCATCTGATGCTTCAATCCCAGATCCTGTCCACCATCAACCACAAACATATTCTCTTGTTTGGCCAAATCCGGTACAGGTATGCTGGCATACAGATCTCGTACCCAGCGCTCCTCCACCCAGTAGCTTCTATATACAATGTCATCAAACCAATATCTGTCTACAATCAGATGGAACCTTCGTTTGAGCAGTGGTTGTAAGCATTGATGAAAGACTTGGACACAACCTCCGGCAACTACAGATGTTACTGCAATGGCATTTTCTCTCGTTTGTAATTCCTCGTCATAGACAAAATCATCAATCAACGGGAACAAACCTTTCCAATCTATGCACAAACGGGTAAAGAGTATTTGATTTGATGACAGCTCCCCTAGCTTGGCTTCTTGCATGTACCCCATTTGATGCTCCACATTTTTTCAATTGCTAGGTTTCAAAACGCTCACACAAAGAGCATAGAGAAAAAGACCCCTTTGGACAAGGAGTCTTTCTAATGTAGACTATTGATTCAAATCTGGACGCTGGCTTGTAACGAGATATACCGCACTCTCACCGATGTTCGTCGCGTGGTCACCAATTCGCTCAATGTATCTGCCGACCAGCAGCATCAGCATAGCTTCCGATACCTGGGAAGGGTTCTCGCCGATGAACGTGTACAGCTCACTGATCATACGGCTGTACAAGGCATCCACCTTATCATCCAGCTGTGCCATCTTGTAGGCTTGATCCGTATTTTCGTTCAGGTAGGAGCTGATGGCTTCATTCGTCATCGTCTTCACGATCTCAGCCATCTCCTGGATCTCCGCAAGCGGCTTGAGCATTTGCTTACCATCTAATCGAAGTGTAACCTTAGCCACATCAAGGGCCAGATCGCCCATGCGCTCCAGGTCACTGGATATTTTGAAGGAGACAATAATTCTGCGAAGATCCTTTGCCACAGGTTGCTGTGTCACGATAAGGCGTGAGCCCATATCGAGAACTTGCTCCTCCATCTGATTAATCTGCACATCACTGTTTACAACCTGATGTGCAAGCTCAGTATCGTTCTTTTCCAAGGCTGTAATTGCATGATCCAATGCCTCGGATACTTTTCCACCCATTTGAAGCAAGAGCGTACGTAGCTCCTCCAAGCCTTCGTCAAAATCCTTTCTGCGTATCATCCTATGCGTGCCTCCCTCTCTGCCATTACTCAGCCAAAGCGGCCGGACACGTAATCCTCCGTGCGTGAATCCTGCGGGTTCGAGAATAGTGACTCGGTCTCGGAAGCCTCAATAATCTCGCCATTCAAGAAAAATACGGTCTGACCCGATACCCGGGCTGCCTGATGCATATTATGTGTAACCATAATAATTGTGTATTGGTCCTTCAACTGCTGTACCAGCTCTTCAATCTTCAATGTGGAGATCGGGTCCAGTGCGGAGGTCGCCTCATCCATCAGCAGGATATCCGGTTGAACCGCCAGCGCACGTGCAATACATAGCCGCTGCTGCTGTCCACCAGAGAGACTTAGCGCCGAACGCTTCACGAAATCTTTAACCTCATCCCACAGGGCTGCCTGCTTGAGACTCTGCTCCACCAGGCCGTCCAGCACTTCCTTGCTGCGAATTCCGTGTAATCTTGGTCCGTAGGCTACATTGTCGTAGATCGACTTGGGAAAAGGATTTGGCTGTTGGAAGACCATTCCTACACGCTTGCGCAGTTCCTCTACTTCAAGGTCTTCGGCATAGATCTCCTTGCCGGAGAGCTTGACCGACCCTTCAATGCGCGTACCTGGAATCATATCATTCATACGGTTCAGTGTACGTAATAGTGTTGATTTCCCGCAGCCTGATGGTCCGATGAATGCCGTCACAGTCTTATCCGGGACGTCCAGAGACATGTCCTTCAAGGCATGAAATTTCTCATAATACAAATTCAATTTCTCTATCGTAATCACAGGATCATTCATATGTGAGCTTCTCCTTCAGTATGCAGTTCATTCTCATTCAGCTCGAATACCGATAACATCAAGATTATAATGGCCTTGTGTAAACGAAATACAGTGGATTTGTTAACTCAGTGTAAAATAAGAGCAAGCTCTCGTTCTTCACTTTGCTTTTTGTCGGAATTTTTGTTCGTATCTTCACTTGTTGTACAATCCTTTTTTTCTTCCACCTGCAGATCAGCTAGCCCATTCACTTCTTTACTAACTTTTTCACCTGATTCTTCAACTGTTTCTTCACTAGCATCTTTATTAGTATCTTTACTAGTCACTTCATCAGCATCTTTACTAGCTTGTCCACTAGTCCGCTTACTAGTCCGTTCATCAGCTCGCCCAATGGGCTGCGCAGACACTGCTGTTCTCTTGGCCTTATTATCATCAGTCGAGACGTTTCTTTGTTCCTCTACTGGCTGAGCTTGCTGTATGCCCGTATCCTCAGCAGAGCTGCTCACGTCAGCAGCACTTCTGTTCATCTGCATAAGCTCATCAGCTACCTGACCTGCAGTAAGACGAGCTTGCTCCGCTGCCTGTGTCATATCCTGGTTCAGCTGCTCCATTCGCTGAACAGCCTGAATGATGCTCGCCAAGGCTTCATTTCCTTCATCTACGAATTTCGATCCATTAGCTACCTGACGAAGACCCTCGCTCGTCAGATCTGTCTGTCCTCGTACCAGTTCTCCGATCTCGTCCAGCAGCTTGGTGATGCGAGATGAGCAATCCTGAGTCTGTGCAGCAAGCCCCCTGACCTCCTGAGACACAACCTGGAATCCGCGTCCATATACTCCCGCATGGGCAGCTTCAATAGAAGCATTAATGGCAAGCAGTGTACTTTGTCCGGCCAGGTCCTTTACTGCCTTGGCAATCCCCGAAATAACCTCCAGATGGTTGCTCATGCTTAGGGCCTGTGTATGCTGTTTCTCCAGCTGCTCCATAACCTCCCTATAGCATTCCTGAACCTCACCTAGCTTCTTCATCCCATGCTGTGCTGCCTGCTCCATCGCCTGACTGTGCTCCATGCTTTGCCTAGCCTCAGAGGATACCTGCTCTACATTTCCTTGGATATGCTGCACCTGATGGTAGCTCCGCTGCACTGTCTGCTTCCGACTCCCGTCTGCTTCCTGCTGCAGCAATTGCGCTACCTGCATGACATCCCTGAGCGTCAAGACGCTCGGCGGCTGAGCCCCCAGCAGTATAATGCAATCATAGAAATTCGCATCTGGACGCTGTAAGGCTTGATCCAATATATCCTCCGCAGCTGCTGTGGTCTCTACCATAAGAGCAGTCCGATCCACGAATTCAGCAGCAGGCTTGTCGTAGAACAATGCAGCTGCGAACCTTCCTGCCAGATGACGATTATATGATTCTCTCATTATGATGCCCAAGATATCCCCTACTTGATTCTCCACCAGCACGCAAGGCATTTCAGGCTGTTGTCTGAATATATCCAGCAATGCCTTACAGGTCACTTGAGGATTAATAATGGCGACTTGCCGTCCTGTCACATAGTCCCCAATCATCTTTCGCTTTACATCCGTTTGCGTATTCAGCACTATTGGCATTCCCTAGCAACCTCCCATGTAATTCCATTCACATATAGGTCTATGGGACTATTGTAAACACGCATTGTTAGATGGATTTCGATTTCCTGTTATAACCATGTAAAAGCATGGTGGATATCCTTGGAAAAAGAAAAAAAGAACATCCCTTATACAAAAGATTGGGATGCTCTCTTCTTATTCACTACCAGCTTGTATCCAACTCCACGAATGGAATCAATATGAACGGACTCAGGGTCCAGCTCCAGCTTCTTGCGCAAAGAGCTTACGTGAACGTCTACCGTCCGTTGACCTCCAATATAGTCGAAGCCCCATACGGCATTCATCAGATCATCTCTCGTTAGCACAACTCCGGGCTTCTTGGACAAATACAGCAAGACCTCGAATTCCTTCGGTCTCAAATGAATCTGCTGTCCACCGAGAATGACCTCATACTTCTCAGGATAGATCTCCAGCTCGCCCAGCGCGATGCGGGACTCCTCAGTCTGCTCACTTGTCAAGACCTCATCACCTGAGGTACGGCGCAGCACTGCGTCCACTCTGGCCAGCAGCTCGGATACCCCAAACGGCTTCGTAATGTAATCATCTGCTCCCGACTTCAGTCCCTGAACGACCTCAGCTTCACCATTTTTGGCCGTCAAAATAATGATCGGGGTCGTAATGCCTCTGCTTCTCAGCTTACTCAGAATATCCAAGCCATTCATTCCAGGAAGCATCAGATCCAGCAATATAAGATCGAAGGACTCCGTAGAAGCCTGTTCATAGCCAGCTGTACCATGATCTACTGCCTCTACCTCATAGCCCTCCTGTGTCAAATTATACGTAAGCAATCTCGCGAGCGTTGGCTCGTCCTCGATAACCAATAGGCGTTGTGCCATTATGAAATCCTCCATTCCACAGTATGAACTTCATTTAGTTGAAACTCATCTGCAACCTCGTCTGCAAGCCATATCCCATGCTCACGATTCGCACATCCATCATTCTATCACGGCATTGTTAACGGAGTGTAAAAGTTATTATGCAACTGTCTACCTATTCCTGATGCTGAATCACAGGAAGCTCTACACTAAAGGTACTACCTATTCCCAGCTCACTTTCGACCGTGACCGTACCGCGATGCAGCTCCACCAAATGCTTGACGATGGATAATCCCAGACCTGTACCCCCGGAATTACGTGAGCGGCCTTTATCCACACGGTAGAAGCGCTCGAAGATGCGCGGCACATCCTTCTTCGGTATTCCAATTCCCGTATCGCTTACTGCCACAATCACTTTCTCTGGCTCATCATCTGTCGGTATGGAAGTCACCTTCAGACGAACACTTCCACCCTCCAGCGTGTAGTTAATGCTGTTGGAGAGGAGATTCAGGAAAATTTGCTTCAGCTTGTCCTCATCAGCCTCAATGAATAGCTCCTCTGGCACATCCAAATGAAGGGAAATACGCTTTTTCTCTGCTACTTTATCTAGCGTGTCTGATAGCATCTCAAAAAATGTAGACAGATGTACAGGTGAACATTCCAATGGTGAGCGCTTCGATTCGATTTTAGACAGCTCAAGAATATCACCAATCAGTCGATTCAGTCGCTCACTCTCGTCATAGATAATTTGTAAGAAGGAGCGTGCCGTCTCCTCATCCTTCACACCACCGCTAAGCAGCGTCTCAGCGAAGCCCTTGACCGCCGCAATAGGCGTCTTCAGCTCATGCGATACATTCGCAACGAATTCGCTTCGCATGTTCTCAAGTCGGCGAATAGCAGTGACATCCTGCAGCAGAAACAGCATCCCTCGCTCGACACCATCGTTGCCAGCCATAGGTACACCATCCATAAGCAGTAGCCTTTCTTTCGGATGATAGACACTAACCTCACTGCGGAGCATCTCCATGCTGTTGATACCTTCCTCTACCAGCTTGGTTAGCTCATAATGCTTGCGTAGCTCCTGAAACGGCTTTCCCGTCAATCGCTGGCTGCTGATACCCAGCATCCGCTCTGTCTCCCGATTCACCAGCGCGATGTTGTCGTGTTCATCAATCAACAAGATCCCACCAGTCATATTTGTCATGACCCCTTGCAGCAGGCCTTCATTATCGCGAATAGTCTCCATTTGCTTTTGCAGACTGTCTGCCATGCCGTTAATGGCATCCGCAAGCTGCCCAACTTCATCCTTACGTGACAGCTCCACCCGTGCATCATAATCAAGATGAGAGATTCGATTCGCGACGCGGGTAATATGCTCAAGCGGCGAAGTCAATCCCTTGGCCACACGATAGCTGATTAGAGATACGACCAGGAACAGTACAACGAGGGCAATAATGACAAAGGTCCATGCGCGCCGCATACCGTCCTCCACCGAGGCTAGGCTCATGGATAGACGAATGTAACCATCAAAACCATCTGCCGTAATGACAGGCTCAGCAACATACAGCATATTTTCACCCAGCGTCTCACTATATCGAATGGAGCTGCCAATCCCCGTCTCCTTGGCCTGGCGAATCTCATCTCGGAGAGCATGGTTATCCATTTGCCTCACATTAGTCTCTGAATCTCCAATGACAGTTCCATCCTTGGCGATGAAAGTAATCCGGGAATGAATGAGCCCTGATAACTCCTCGGCCTTGCTTGTATAGTACTTGCTGGTATCTTCACTGGTATCTGAGGATGCATATTCGAAAGGAAAGGTGCTACGCAGCAAATTTATTTCCCGGGCCATATTTTCCTCAAGTGAATGAATATGTGAATCTTTGAAGATATGTCCCATCACAATACCTGCAGCCAGTACAGATATACCCGTTAAGGCCAGCATAATCGCGGTAAGTTGAAAACGAAATGGTCTCATAATCTTCATAGTCTCTCCCTCGTATTAGACGTTGCTTTTCGTATTCTAAATGATTTTGTCCACAAGAGCTACAGAAGTTTTGTTAAGTTTATGTAAAACCTCATATCCCACTACTTACACAATCAGTCCATGGGTAAAAGACTTTTGGATTCCAAGCATATTAATGCTGGCATGCAAAAGAAGGACTCCGTCACTTGTTAAGATAAGTGAGAGTCCTTCGAATCTTGAGCTATCCGCTTACCCTGTAAGCGTCATAGATTTCCTTAACCATTAATAACCTCGCCGCCATTAATATGCATGACCTGGCCACTCACATAGGAGGAATCATCACAGGCTAGATATACATAAGCTGGAGCCAGCTCTTCTGGCTGCCCTGGCCGCTTCATCGGCTGGGTGCCTCCGAATTCGCCGACCGTCTTGGCATCAAAGGTAGATGGAATGAGCGGCGTCCAGATCGGTCCAGGTGCCACGGCATTCACCCGAATTCCCTTATCTGCAAGATTCATGGACAAGGAACGAGTAAAGGAGGTAATGGCCCCCTTAGTTGCAGAATAGTCGATAAGTGAAGGATTGCCCCGGTATGCTGTTACAGAGGTCGTGTTGATGATGGTGCTGCCTTTTTTCAGTAATGGCATCGCCGCCTTCGTCAAATAGAACATGCTGAATATGTTAGTTCGGAAGGTCTTCTCCAGTTGTTCAGCCGTAATATCCTCTATTCGCTGCTGAGGATGCTGCTCGGCTGCATTGTTCACGAGAATATCAACCTTGCCCAGCTGCTCGATCGTCTCCTTTACGATCTGCTGACAGAAGCTCTCATCTCCAATATCACCAGCAATCAAGACACATCGACGTCCTTCCTGCTCCACTTGCCTTTTCGTCTCCTCTGCGTCTCCATGCTCACTGAGATAGACTATAGCAACGTCAGCCCCTTCCTTGGCATAGGTGACGGCCACGGCACGTCCAATCCCGCTGTCCCCCCCAGTAATAATAGCTACTTTGCCTGTAAGCTTGCCAGCTGCCTTGTAGGAAGCTCTCTCGAATTCCGGCTGGGGGTTCATTTTGGATTCAATACCTGGCTGTTCATTTTGATGCTGTGGGGGCATGGTCTGCTTCTGATCTTGCGTCTGAGTTGACATATCATCTCACTCCTTCGATTCATTCTTTTGGGGTCCTGATTCATTAGGATGTCTTTAAAGGATGCTGTCTACTCTCGTTTTCATTATGTTTTTACCCTCTTGGTACAAGATTAAACGACCAAAACATACGAAAAAGGCCTCCACAGAATTATGAATCCTGTAAAGACCTCTCCAGCTCAGACTGTCTGCAAATTCCTTAAATAATTGAAGAATTCACCATGAAGAATATCATGACCAAGAGCGCCGCGGCCATTCCGATACTGAATGTACTAATCTTACGTAGGGACGCGGAGATATCCGCTCCACTGCGTACACCCTCCATCGCGAGACGCAAGGGCTTGCCCATCATACCGCTGAATCCTCCCATAATCAGGAGCAGCAGAATGACAACTACCATCCAGGCTAAAGAGTAACGATCACCGCCACCCGTTAGCATGTAGCCACCTGTCAGCAATTGAACGATTAGCGCGAACTGGGCAAGTCGGTTCAAGATGCTGATGACAGACATACTTCCTTCCTGTGCAGGTGCAGACAATTTCTTCATCGACTTCACTACTAGCGGCAGAAGGAGATAGAACCCTACGGCCAGTGTGCCGATCATGTGCAGCAAGTACACAACCATTTGTATAGGCCTCCATTTCATGTAATAAAATTCATTGACATTCTATGATTCTCTCAAAAGTTGCAATCAAAATAATTATACCAACGCCTATTTCAAAAGAAAAGAGCATACCCGACACATTCTCATGTGCAGGTATACTCTCATAATACCCTTTTCTACACTGTAACGATCTCAATGACACCACGAACCGATTCCGCTGATCGGTCAAGCGCAGCCTTCTCGTCAGCCGTCAGCTCAAGCTCGAAGATGTTCTCGATGCCGTCACCGCCAAGAATGACGGGCACACCCATGAATAGATCCTGATATCCGTATTCGCCTTCGAGGTATGCAATGACCGGTAGGATTCGCTTCTTATCCTTGAGAATGGCCTCAGCCATCTGCACCAACGAAGCCGCTGGTGCGTAGTAGGCACTACCATTGCCAAGGAGATTCACAATCTCACCGCCGCCAACACGAGCACGCTGCACGATCGCATCAATGCGCTCAGCAGGGATCAACGTGTCGATCGGAATACCACCCACACTGGAGTAACGGACCAGCGGTACCATATCATCTCCATGCCCACCAAGCACGAAGCCTCGTACATCTTCAACAGATACGTTCAGCTCCTGTGCAATGAAGGTGCAGTACCTTGCGGTATCCAGCACGCCAGATTGACCGATGACTCGATTTTTAGGAAATCCAAGCGTCTTGAACGCTGCATAAGTCATGGCATCCACTGGATTGCTCAACAGGATGACAATGGAGTTCGGGCAATATTTCTTCACATTCTCGCAGACAGCTTTGACAATTCCGGCATTGGTATTTACCAGATCATCTCTACTCATGCCGGGCTTGCGAGCTACGCCTGCCGTGATAATTACGATATCCGAATCAGCAGCATCTTCATAATTAGAGGTGCCAATAATGTTGCTATCAAAGCCTTGTACCGGACTGGCCTCGAGCATATCCAACGCCTTGCCCTTGGTGGGATTCTCCAACTGCGGAATATCCAGCAGCACCACATCACCAAGCTCTTTTTGCGCAAGCATCAGGGCAGTCGTCGCTCCGGTGAAGCCGGCTCCAACCACGGTGATCTTTTTACGTTGAATAGTCACGATAGAAGTCCTCCTACATGTTGCTAATGATTTGGTCAGCAAACTCAGAGCATTTCACTTGGGTAGCGCCTTCCATCAGACGAGCAAAGTCGTAGGTAACTGTTTTATTGTTAATGGATGTCTCCATGCCCTTGTAGATCAGGTTAGCAGCTTCCTGCCAGCCCAGATGCTCAAGCAGCATGACGCCAGACAGAATGACGGAGCCTGGATTCACGACATCTTTATCAGCATATTTCGGCGCTGTACCATGCGTTGCTTCGAAGATCGCATGTCCTGTTACATAGTTAATATTAGCGCCTGGAGCGATTCCGATACCTCCTACTTGTGCAGCCAGAGCATCAGACAGGTAGTCCCCGTTCAGATTCAATGTCGCAATCACATCGAACTCACCAGGACGAGTCAGAACTTGTTGCAACGCGATATCCGCGATTGCATCTTTCACGATGATTTTGCCAGCTTCTTCAGCGGCTTTTTGAGCTGCATTAGCTGCTTCCTCACCGTCTTTTTCTTTGATGATATCGTATTGTGCCCAAGTGAATACACGATCTCCGAATTCCTGCTCAGCGACCTCGTAGCCCCAGTTTTTGAAGGCACCCTCAGTGAATTTCATGATGTTGCCTTTATGCACCAATGTCACAGACTTGCGGTTATGCTCGATCGCGTACTCGACTGCAGCTCGAACCAGACGCTTGGAGCCCTCAGCGGATACCGGTTTGATGCCGATTCCAGAAGTCTCAGGGAAGCGAATCTTGTTCACGTTCATTTCCTTTTGCAGGAATTCGATGACCTTCTTCACTTCCTCGGAGCCTTCCTTATACTCGATACCTGCATAGATATCTTCAGTATTCTCACGGAAGATGACCATGTCTACCAGCTCAGGACGTTTCACCGGAGAAGGTACCCCGTCAAAGTAACGTACAGGACGCAGGCACACATACAGGTCCAGCTCCTGACGCAGCGCCACGTTCAATGAACGGATTCCGCCGCCAATTGGAGTTGTCAGAGGTCCTTTAATGGCTACGATATATTCACGAATCGCTTCCAGCGTATCGTTCGGAAGCCACTCCCCGTATGTATTAAATGCTTTCTCACCTGCGAATACTTCGTACCACGCAATCTTCTTGGAGCCGCTATAAGCCTTCTCAACAGCAGCATCCAGCACCCGCTTGGAAGCCTTCCAGATATCACGGCCTGTGCCGTCACCTTCAATGAAAGGAATGACCGGGTTATTTGGTACCTGCAGCTTGCCATTATCAATCGTGATTTTATCGCCTTCGGTAGGGAGATCAAACTTTTCCAATTTCAACATAAGTTCTAGTTCCTCCTTGAATGGTTAGTGTTAGTCAGATTTGTAGCAATGCTGCTCTTGCATGGAATGGTCAGCGATGTGATTCTATTCATAGACAGCACATCGCTACCATCTCCACTATTCTATCACAATTCGAGCCATCAAAGCCCAACCAAGCATAGTCCATCGTTTTTGGAGCTTTAGCGTTGGTCTGGTGTTACATATTTTTGATTCGTTGGTCCTGTATATTCAGCACGCGGGCGAATCAGACGATTATCCTCGAATTGCTCCAGAATATGTGCAGTCCAGCCAGATACACGGCTCACAGCAAAGATCGGGGTGAACAGCTCACGCTCAATGCCAAGCTGGGTGTATACAGAAGCTGAATAGAAGTCCACATTCGGCTTCAGACCTTTACGGGATGTAATCATGTCCTCAATCTGCACGGACATATCATATTGCGTCGTATTTCCGTTCAATTCGCCCAGCTCACGAGACATCTTCTGAAGATGCTTGGCACGAGGATCACCATTCTTGTATACACGGTGCCCGAAGCCCATAATCTTGTCACGATTATTCAGCTTCTCGGTAATATAGGATTCTACCCGCTCCAATGAGCCAATCTCATCAAGCATTTTCGCCACGGCCTCGTTCGCACCACCATGCAGTGGCCCCTTGAGCGCACCAATAGCAGACGTGATGCCAGAGTAAATATCCGACAGCGTAGCCACTGTGACTCGGGCAGCAAAGGTAGAGGCATTCAGCTCATGGTCAGCGTGGAGCACCAGCGCTTGGTTAAAGGCTTTGATGGCGATCGCATCCGGCTCTTTGCCTGACAGCATATAAAGGAAGTTCTCAGCAATGGAAACGCCTTCTTTTGGCTGTACAGGGTCAAGTCCTTGGCGCAGACGGGCAATTGTCGCTACGATGGTCGGAAGCTGAGCCTGCAGCTTGATAGCCTTCCGTTCATTAGCTTCCCGTGACATGTCATCCGCTTCATTGTCATACAAAGCAAGAGCAGATACGGCAGAGCGCAATGCCGCCATAGTACCCGCTTCTTTGGGATACAGCTTCATTTGGGCAATCAGCTCATCCGGAATGGCTGCATAAGAGCTAAGCTCAGCACGTAGCTGCTCTAGCTCGCCTGCATCTGGCAGCTTACCGAACCACAGCAGAAAAGCAACTTCTTCGAAAGCAGCATTCACGGCCAAGTCATCGATATCATATCCGCGGTACGTCAGAACACCGTCTACGATTGAGCTTATGGAAGAGGTCGTTGCAACGATACCTTCCAGACCTTTGGTCGCAGTCATAGGTACATCTCTCCTTTGTTCACAACAGATTGAAGGGACTTGCAATGAAAACATTTTCAAAATTCAACAAATCACAAAGGTAATGGAAAATTATTAACGCATCGTGTCAATATTCGAATCACTTATTACTATACTGGATTTTGTCGGTTATGTGAACAATAATAGTCCCTTCATGCGTATTCAAATGTTTTATTGCTCCGATAAAATAAAATGAACAGGTGTTTTTTTATCATTTATATTGTATTCCGATACTCTTTTTTATTTGCACTATTCTACATATACATTTTTATTCTTATCTGTTTCATTCTCCACACCATCAAGAAATATCCCTTAAATTCCAAGGATTATGGCTATTATGTCATAGAATTATGCTGGTAATGAGTTATATTCATTTTGTGTAAATGTATTTTTTTAACATTACCACCATTTCCCTCGCTTTTTCACTTACCCTTTTATCATTTACAAATCACGCATATTTTCATCTTTATTTACTTGATTTTTATGGATTCAATCCAATGCACACTTAGATTGGCAGGCCGAATGAAGTTTGTAATCAGACTAAGCTTGCTACAGGTCAGACACTAATCTACGCCATATGACCTTTTTAAGATGATGTGCTTTAAAATTTAATAGTCTGATATTTTATATAACACAAAACGTCATAAAACTTAACAATTGTATTGACCTTTTATTTCTAAAGCTCTTATAATCGCAATTAAGTTTTCAAAGCGTCATTTAATATAACAAAAGGAGGAGAAGTTTTACATATTCATCTCAATCACTTATTTCATACGAGCTGAAGAAGCTTTCATGAACATCATTGACTAGGGGGAAATCGTGATGAAGTTGAAAAATGTATTATATGCTCCATTATTGACTGCGGCTCTGTTGGGAAGCTCGCTACTACCTGTAAATGGATCATGGATTAGCGAAGCCGCGGCCAACGAGGCCGTGACTCAGGTCAAGGAGGCCGAGGTACGTGCCTCTCTGCCTAATATAGTCATTCTCGCTACGGGAGGAACCATTGCTGGCTCAGCAGCCTCCAATACCGATACTACAGGCTATCAGGCGGGGGCGATCGGAATCCAGACGCTTATACAAGCTGTACCGGAGATGAAGAAGCTTGCGAATGTCAGCGGAGAACAGATTGCTAACGTGGGTAGTCCGAACATTAACAATGACATTTTGCTGCACATGGGCAAACGTATTAATGAACTGCTGCAATCAGATGATGTGGACGGTATCGTCATTACACATGGTACAGACACGCTAGAGGAGACTGCCTATTTTCTAAATCTGGTCGTCAAAAGTGACAAGCCTGTCGTTGTCGTAGGCGCGATGCGTCCTGCAACCGCAATTAGTGCAGATGGTCCATTCAACCTATATAATGCAGTCAGACTGGCAAGCTCCCCTGAGGCCAAAGACAAAGGCGTAATGATCATGCTAAATGATCGGATTGGCGCTGCACGCTACATCAGCAAGACAAATACAACAGCTGTGGATACCTTCCGTTCCAACGAGCAGGGCTATCTGGGTGCGATTGTGGGAGAGAAGATCCACTTCTACAATGAATCCACTCGCAAGCATACAAGCCAGACTGAATTCGATATTTCGAACCTGACGGAGCTTCCACAGGTAGATATTTTGTATGAATATCAAAACAACGGCCGATATTTGTATGATGCCGCTGTGGCAGCAGGGGCCAAAGGAATTGTTGTAGCTGGCAGTGGGAATGGCTCGATGTCCAGCGCCTCCTCTGAAGGTGCAACAGATGCGGGCAAGAAGGGTGTCATCATCGCACGCTCCAGTCGGGTAGGAAGCGGTACCGTGTCTGGACGCAGCGCAGATCTAGCTAAAAACTTTGTGACAGCAGATTCTCTGAATCCACAGAAGGCTCGTATTCTATTGATGCTTGCCTTGACCAAGACGAATGACCCTGCCCAAATTCAGTCCTACTTCAATGAATACTAATCTCCAATAAACCAAAAGAGGCATCCACCGTATTTAGGCTTGAATAACGGGGATGCCTCTCTAGTTACAACTTTCATATTATTACAATGGAATTAATTATTGAATCGTTCAATTGTAGACGAGTCATCCTCATCATAAATGTAGCCACTGATGTAGGCATTCGGATAAGCATCCTCGATATCGCCGATCAGATTATCCACGAAGGAGGTACGACGTGAGCTGGACAGACTTG
Organism: Paenibacillus massiliensis 2301065 = DSM 16942; assembly: GCF_000377505.1. Lineage (GTDB taxonomy): Bacteria > Bacillota > Bacilli > Paenibacillales > Paenibacillaceae > Paenibacillus > Paenibacillus massiliensis. Next base: position 320,486 of record NZ_KB898191.1, read on the forward strand.
TCCAATCATCCTCATATACGTATACCTCTACAGTAACATCATCCTCATCACCCGAAAGATAGATGTTGAAATTCACATCATTATAAGTGCCATAATCATCATTCAAATCATCCCTAAGTTCGGACAGACTTACTGTCGTGTTACCCAAGCTTACCGTCCCACTGCTGCTTACATTAATGGTTGCCAATCGGGTTGAATCATACACCTCACCTGAAATATCCGCATCCTCGTATTTATCCAGGATATCGTCCACTATATCCTGTACATAGCTACGCTGCTGGCTAGAAGACAAATCGCTCCAGCCATCTCTGTCCACTGTTATCTCCAGATACAGATCATCCTCATCACCACTAAGATCAATAACGGAGTCCGTAGATTGATAATCCTCGTAATCGTCATTCAGTTGATCCTCCAGCTTCGCAACAGTCATGCTACTACTACTGCTACTGCTGCTACTGCTATTCACCTGAGATTGTAACGAGGCAATCTGGCTGTTCAGCGTGGCAATGGACGCATCCTTCTCCTGCACAAGGGCCTGTGATGCTGTCAGCTCCTGCTGGAGTGTATTGATCTGACTGTTCAGGGCCGTAATTGTCGTCTCATCTACGGCTATCGAGGTATCCTCAATGACTACTCGCTTATTGGTGCCATCCCAAGTAACCTTCTTGTCCAGGGCAGAACCCACAACACGCAGTGGCAGATATGTAGTGCCATTGATGAGGAACGGCTCCAGCTCCCCCTCAGTCGCTACTTGAGATCCGTTGTAGACGATCTGAATGTTGTTATAGACGGCCTGTAAGGTTTTCGTTGCCTGTGCCGCATAAGCCGGTTGTGTTAGCACTACTCCCGACACAGCCAATGTCAGAGCCAGAGAAGCGGTAGCTACTTTTGTCCATATTTTCATGTCTTGATCCGCACCTTCCATCCGAATAAGTATACTAACGAAGTACATTAGCTCATCACCTAGATTATCATCGGAAGGCACAAATACCTATATTAATACAGAGGATTTAAGCAAACTTTCAGCTATATGAGTCTTCCCCGACACGAACGGACTTGGCTGTATAATAGCTGCTTATAAACAAAGCAGGAGAGCTGCCTTCCGGCCTCCCTCCTGCTAACCATCGTATTAATTAGGTGATTGGAATGAATTGATATTTACATATTGATTCACAGGCTTGCGATATCCGCGCGGACGTTCTTTGTCCTTCACACTTTTGCCGAGAGTAATCAGCATGACGGGTACATAACGCTCAGGAATTTCAAAGAGTTCCTGCACCTTTGCCGGATCAAAGCCGATCATCGGACATGTATCCCAACCATGATCCTTAGCAATCAGCATTAGCTGCATGGCGGACAGACTGGCATTTCGAATAGCTTCATCACGCTGAAAGGCTTCCCCACCAGACTCATAGGCACGAGTTATATCTTCATTCTCCTGATCATAATCCAGCTTGCTGATCATGCCGAGATTCAGCATACCCGCATTAATTTCGCCAGCATGAAGATAAGCCTTCGTATCTCCCAGCACCACGATCGTAGCCGAAGCATTCTTCACTTTATACTGCTTGGACGCCTGATAGAGCTTCTCCTTGCTCTCCTCCGAGGTGGCAACAATATAATGAGAGTGCTGCAAATTAAAAGCGGATGGTGCATAGCGATTCAGCGAAAAGATCTGCTGCAGCTCTTCCTCCGAAATCGGTGTATCTGGTACAAAGTTAACGGCTGACCGTCTAGTCTCAATTATCGTTTTCAAATCGCTCATATTCCTATCTCCTTTGAGATTCGTATGTAAGTCTCATTTGCCATATTCACAAGTGTACGAAATATCACATTAGTACATTATGTATATTTGTTATTATAATACACAAACTTATTTTTTGTAAGTAGTTTTTTTAATTTTTTTTCATTTTATCAAAAAAAAATCGGCTGCTTATTAAAAGCGCCGAAAAAAAGTGATGTTGCCGTTTTTCATTTTCTTCTCCACCCATTTGTAGAGCAGCATTCGATAGATGGGTCGGGTCAACGGGAACACCACCGTAAATCCAATGATATCCGTAATGAAGCCAGGGATTAGCAGCATCGTACCACCGATAAATACACATAAGCCATCCAGCATCTTATTGCCAGGCATTTGTTGACGATTAATAGCGCGCTGGGCATCTGCAATGACTTTGCGTCCCTCGAACTGCATCATAGCGACACCAATGATACTCGTGAACAGCATCAGTAGAATGGTCTTGCCTGCACCGATCTGATTACTGAGCCAGATGAATCCATACAGCTCAGCGGCGGGGATCAATAACATTAGCAGCCAAATTGGTCTTAACATGCTCTTATTCCTCCCCTTCCTTATATAATGCGAGTAATTGCTCATACACCTCGGGCAACCTTTTATCCAATCGTACCGGCTTCCAGTCCTGGCTTAGCCAAGCATGAGATGTCTCTCCCGTGACAAGCAGCTCGCCTTGTTCTCTAGGTAAGGAAGGCTCATTCTGATCCATTATACGCTTTACTTCATATTGATAGGTTAGTCGTAATTTCGACATATCCTTGATTCGTGTATAGACAACGATACGGTCATCATAACGTGCTGGCTGGCGATAGTGAACAGCCAAATCAAGCACTGGAAGCAACACACCCTGTTCCTCCAGCATTCGGTAGGTCAAGCCGGCTTCTCTTAACATTTCAGTTCGTCCCGTTTCGAACCATTTTACATAATTGGCATGATATACGACAGCCATCTGATCAGTCTCAGCGTAATGCACACGCAGTTCAACCGAAGACCACCGTCCCCCCTGTTCTCTTTCTTCTGTCATGTCGTCCCTCTCCTGTTCTTGGTCAAGCTGCGCTTGTTCTCTCATTACATAGCTATGTATCCATTAAACCATATTTGCTTGCTGGGAACAAAAATCACTTTTCGTTTTGTCTTGACAGTATATATATAGCGTGTCATAATGCATTCCATACTAAATCACTAAGAAATATTGGACATTAAAATTTTCCGTTATTTAACGAGGGGGAGCAGTCAATTGAAAAAGAGATTTTTACCAGGGGTTTTTGTATTATTGTTGGGGGTTATCATTGCTGGATGCGGGAACAAGACTGGCGCAGACACTGGCTCTCCAGGCGATGACGGAAACCAGCAAACAACGGTTGTGGCAGCTACTAGCGGGACAAGCAACCCGTTTAGCTACGATAAGGATGGTACACTCACCGGATACGATGTCGAAGTCCTCAAGTCCATTTTTGAGGGTCTTCCTGAATACAAGCTTGAAATTCAACCTATTGAGTTCGAAGGCATCCTCAACGGACTGGACAACGGACGCTTCCAACTGGGTGTCAATAATTTCAGCTCCAATGAGCAAAGACGTGAAAAATATAATTTCTCCTTACCTATTATTGAGAATGCCAATGTATTTGTTGTCCGCAAGGATGATAACACACTCCAGTCGATCAATAATCTGAAGGGATACAAGGCAGTGACTGAAGTCGGTAACTCTGGTGCAACATTGCTTGAGAATTACAATGAACAGCATTCAGATGCCAAAGCTGACATTATTTATACCGATGAGAACTTCGTAAAGCAGTTCGAAGGCATTGAAGCAGGAAAATATGATGTTCGTATTATCTCTCGAGTATCCGCAGAAAAAGCGATCAAAGAGCATGGCTTTGCCAATCTGAAGATTGTTCCTTTTTCCACGGAAAATAGTGACCCAGGGTCCTACATTCTGTTCTCTAAATCCACCGACAGCAAATTGCTAGATGAAGTAAATAAGCGGATCAAGGAAATTTACGAAGATGGAACCCTGCTGAAAATCAGTCAGGAGCAGTTAGGTGGAGATTTCTTGCCTAAGAAAGAATTAATTGAACAATAAGCCAGCGTGTCGAATTAGTATCCTCTTTTGCTGCCAGGACCTTTATGGAACATCGGGTTTGGCAGCAATTTAGCGATACTTTTTTTCGGAAAGCTACCTATTATAAGGAGGAAAATATGAAATTTTTAGTTACGGGAGACGCCCTGTTCTCCAGCAGCAATTTATATAAGACGATGGATCCGAAGCTTGTAGCCCTTTTAAATGAAGCAGATGAAGTGTTCACTAATGCAGAATTTGTAACACCAAGAAAAAACACAGCTCCGGCTTCTGGCAGAGGCTATCAGACAAGCGTGCGTCCCAAGGCGCTCGACGAATTTAAGCATTTGAACATTCGCTATATTAGCTTCGCTAACAATCATACAGGCGATTATGGAGTTGAGGGCATAGTCGACACAATTGAAGAGGCAGAGCAGCGTGAATTGATCCCTTTGGGTGTCGGATTAAGTCTACATGATGCCCGCAAGCCTGTGTTCATAGATACACCAGATGGTCGAATTGCCATCATTACCATTGATGTTACGAGAAGTGAAGTCTTTGCAGCATCGAATCCCGGGAACGGAGTTCCCGCTCGTCCGGGAGTAAATCCGCTGCGTTGGTCGCGCACATATGTTGTGAATAATCAGGATTTTGATAGCTTGAAAGAAATCAGTCAACGAATCGGCATTGCTTCCAGCATGGAAGAGGGCAAAAAGATAGAGACATTCAAGAGTAAATCAGAGAACCATTTTGAATTTGGCTCCTTGTTCGAAGGATATCTCACGTTCGAAAAAGGCGATGACCCACGTGTAAAGACAACAGCACATGAGGGGGATCAGCAAGAGATTCTTCGTTCAATTCGAGATGCTAAGGAGCGCAGTGACTTTGTATTTATAAGCCTGCACACACATGAAGGAGAAAATGAAAACTGGTATTCCGATTATCCGGCAGAATTCATTCAGACCTTTGCACATCAAGCCATAGATGCCGGAGCAAGTTGTGTATTTGGGCACGGAGCACATTTTACCAGAGGGATCGAGCTATACCACGGGCAACCCATTTTCTACAATATTGGAAGCCTGTTCATGGAATTTGAAGCAGGAGAATCGATCATCTCTCCGGAAATGTTCACAGCTTATGGCTACCCAGAACATGAAGCTCCATCTACTCTTCATAAAAACAGAACCAAAGACTCCGAGGGGAATTGGCAAGGCTTCTATAGTGATCGAAAATTCTCCGAGAATTTCTTGATCACCTTTGATCTTAGTGTCGAAGAAAAGCGTTTTGACTACGAACTAATCCCAATAGATCTACAGCTTACTCATCCAATTGTGACCAAACGGGGTCTGCCCGTCATGGCGTCCAAAGAAGTTACTAAGTCACTTGTTGAACGTCTGAATGCTATTAGTAAAGAGCGCTATAATACCGAAATCGTATATCAGAACGAACAGCTAACGTTGAGAGAGTTGGATTGATTAATGGTTATTCGTCCGTGAAATTGAACGTGGAAGGAATGCAATCCTAATGGCAAAGATTTTTGATATTGAAGCAGTTTTCTCAGCGATACCCAGTCTGTTGAAGTTTCTTCCCGTAAGTCTGGAAATCACTTTTATTTCAATGATTGCCGGTCTGTGCATGGGTCTAATCTTTGCAGTGATCCGGATAAAAAAAGTTCCGTTTCTCAGTCAGTTAGTTACGGTATTTATCTCCTTTATTCGAGGCACACCCATGATTGTCCAGCTGTATTTGACCTATAATGGAATTCCGTTGCTGTTAAAATTTATTAATGAACAGTATGGAACCAGCTATAATATTAATGCCGTGCCTGCGATGCTTTTTGTTCTGGTCACCTTCGCATTTAATGAGGCAGCCTACAATTCCGAGACCATTCGTGCAGCCCTCCAGTCCGTGAATAAAGGGCAAATTGAAGCTGCCGAATCGCTAGGCATGACTTATTTTCAGGTATTGAGACGAGTGATACTTCCAGAAGCACTTGTAGTGGCCACTCCACCACTTGGAAATGCATTGATTGGACTGCTGAAAGGAACTTCTCTGGCATTTGTAGCAGGTGTCATAGAGATGACGGCGCAAGGAAAGATTATCTCCGGAAGTAATTTTAGATTCTTCGAGGTCTATCTTGCTCTCGCCATTATTTATTGGGCCTTAACGATCATCATTGAACAAATTCTTAGATATCTGGAGAAAAGGTTCTCGATTCCAGAGCCTGGCCAACATAAAAATAGCCTGAGTCGTTGGTTCTCCTTGGGAAGGAGGGACATCTAATGATCAAGATAAGTAATTTGTCCAAATCCTTTCACGGCAATGTAATTCTGGACAAAATCTCAGTCGAGATTCAAAAAGGGGATGTAGTGGCGCTTATTGGCTCTTCTGGGGCTGGAAAATCAACCTTTCTACGCTCTCTGAACTGCCTGGAAAAAGCGGATCAAGGCCAGTTGGATCTGGATGGATTCAATGTGGATTTCAGCACTATTACAGGCAAACAGCGGCTGGAGCTTCGTCAGCACACTGCGATGGTTTTTCAGCACTTCAATCTTTTTCAGCACCGTACAGCTCTGGAGAATGTGAAAGAGGGATTGAAGATTGTAAGAAAAATCAAAGATAGCGAAGCAACGCAAATAGCCAAAGAGCAGCTAGAACTGGTGGGGCTATCTGAACGTGCTGACTATTATCCCAAGCATTTATCCGGTGGCCAGCAGCAGCGCGTCGGAATTGCTCGCGCACTCGCCATGAAGCCAAAGCTGATGCTGGTGGATGAGCCTACCTCCGCTCTTGATCCCGAGCTGGTAGGAGAGGTGCTTAACACCATTAAAAGAACTGCCGCAGACGGTCAGACCATGATTCTTGTATCTCACGAGATGAACTTTGTATATGAAGTTGCAAGCAGAGTGCTCTTCTTGGATAAAGGGAAAATTATTGAGGAAGGTACCCCGGATGAAGTGTTTAATCATCCTAAAACCCAACGGGCGAAGGAGTTCCTGCAGAATTATTTCCGAACTAGGGGTACGGATACCTATTCAATCTGAAGTTATGATACTACTCTATGCAAGAATGCAAAAAAACAGGCCGTCCCTCTAGGACGGTCTGTTTCATTTAACCGAATCGACCCATAATATATTCCTGGGTCAGCTCATTTTCGGGGTTCGTGAACATGTTCTTGGTATTGTTCCGTTCGACGAGTGTACCGATGTAAAAATACGCCGTAAAGTCAGAAATCCGCGCCGCCTGCTGCATGTTGTGAGTCACGATTACAATTCGCAGATCCTTCTTCAGCTCTGTAATCAGCTCCTCAATCTTACCTGTCGAGACAGGATCGAGTGCAGATGCAGGTTCATCAAGCAGCAGAATGCTCGGGTTGACCGACAGTGCACGCGCGATGCACAGACGCTGCTGCTGTCCGCCAGACAGAGCAAGAGCCGAATCATGAAGTCGATCCTTAACCTCATCCCACAAGGCTGCCCGACGAAGACTGCTCTCCACAATCTCATCCAGCTTGCTCTTCTTCTTGACGCCACGGTAGCGGGGTCCGAAGGCAATGTTGTTATAGATGGATTTGTAGAACGGATTCGGCTTCTGCCATACCATTCCGATCTGCTGACGCAGCTTGATGACGTCGGTAGACGGATCGTTCAGATCCTTCCCGTCCATCCAGATATGCCCTTTGGTATGAGAAGAGGCAATTTCGTCGTTCATCCGGTTAAGTGAGCGCAGGAAAGTGGACTTTCCGCAGCCTGAAGGGCCGATTAGCGCCGTCACGGTCTGCGCAGGGAACTCCAGGCTGACCTTTTTGACCGCTTCAAATTGTCCATAATATATACTTAAATCTTCAGTACTAAAGGGTTGTGCCATCGTATTGTCATCCTTTCTTTAATCCATGCGCTTGGCTGCTGTAAGCTTTCTGTAGACTACTTTACCGATAAAACGAGCGGAGAGGTTGAACACCAGCACGAGAATGACGAGAACTGCAGATGCTCCTGCAGCGATCTGTGCTGAATCGGGTGCTACACCCTCACTGTTAACCTTCCAGATATGAACGGCAAGTGTCTCCGCAGGACGCAGCGGATTAATGGGCGACCGTGGGCTCAGTGGATTCCAATCCGTGAAATCTAATGGAGGTGTCGTCATACCTGCTGTAAAGAGCAAGGCAGCCGCTTCCCCGAAGATTCTGCCTGCAGACAGGATTGTGCCTGTCATAAGACTTGGCAGTGCTGCTGGCATCAGAATGGAGGTGATGATCTTCCACTTGGACAAACCCAATGCGAGACCCGCTTCCTTCTGCTCCTTCGGTACAGCTCGCAGCGCCTGTTCTGTCGTACGCACCATCAATGGTAGATTGAAGATCGCTAACGCCAGTGCACCGGACAAGAGAGAGAAGCCCAGGTTGAAGGTATTTACAATCAGAAGCAAGCCGAACAGACCAATTACAATAGAAGGGAAAGACGACAGCACCTCTACCGTAAGACGGATAAAATCCGTTATCCGACCTGGTCTTGCATATTGTGCCATATAAATCCCTGCGCCCCATCCCAGTGGAATGGTGATCAACAAGGTCAGAATGAGCAAGAATACCGAGTTAAATAGCTGAGGTCCGATCCCGCCACCAGCTCGTAGTGTCTGAGGAGCGCTCGTCAGGAAGTCCCATGAAATATGACTGATTCCTCGATACAGAATATAACCGATGAGTCCTACCAGAATCGCTACAATGAGTAGAGCAAAAAAACAAATGACTACTGTGGCGACCTTATTTATCGTTTTTGCCTTCATCATGAAATTCGGTTTCTCCTTTCAAGCATTCTTACCAGCAGTACGAAGACAAAGGTCATGAGCAGGAGAACCAACGCCATACTCCACAGAGCATTGTTATGCACCGTGTTCATAGCCGTATTGCCCATACTGAGGGTAATGACACTCGTCAGGGTAGAAGCTGATTCCAGCAGGGATGTAGGCACATGCGGTGCATTACCAATAACCATCTGCACAGCGAGTGCTTCTCCAAAAGCACGTGCCATACCAAGAACTATACCTGTCAGCAATGCAGGCAGCATCGTCGGCACAACAACTCGTGCAATCGTCTGCCAGCGGGTTGCACCCAAGGCATAGGAGGATTCGCGCAGTCCCTTGGGCAGTGATGCCAATGCATCAGCCATAATACTAGTAATGGTAGGCAAAATCATGATCGACAGAACCAGACAGCCCGCCAAGATCCCGTTACCCTGACCACCAAAAATATTACGCAGCAACGGAACAAGTACAGACAGACCGATAAATCCGTAGACAACGGATGGAATTCCGGAGAGCAGTTCAATAGCTGGCTGCAAGATGCGCTTGCCAAATTTCGGCATAATCTCTGTCATGAATAGCGCGGCACACAGACTAAGCGGGCTTGCGATCAAGGCCGCCAGTATGGTAACCAGAAATGAGCCTGTAATGAACGGCAGTGCACCAAATAGCTTCGGCTCTCCATCCGGTGCCCATTTGGAACCGAAGAAGAAATCTTTAATACTAACACCATTCACATAAAAGGTGGCCACTCCCTTAGAAGCGACAAAGTAAACTATAGAGATGATAACAGCAATCAGAAAAACGACACAAACCGACGTCAATAACCGGCCGGTCCATTCTTCCCAAAAGTGTTTTTCTTTCCATCTTACGTCTTGGGCTTGTTTATTTTGTTCCATGGATGCCTTCCCTTCATATCACATCGTATACCGTCTTATAACCGAAGAATAGAGGCGGAACTATTCCGCCTCTTCTTCGTTATACGATCCAGATCAAAGCCGGATTATTTGTTGGTGACATTTCCGTCTACATCACGTGATACTTTCATACCGCTCATCGGGATGTAGCCCAGATCAACAACATCGGATTTTTGAATTTCATCGGACAGGATGTAATCCAGGAAAGCTTTTACATGTGGAGCAGGCTCACCTTTAGTGTACATGTGCTCATAAGCCCATACTGGATATTCACCGGATTCTACTTTTTCTACAGTAGCTTCAACACCATCATATTTCAGAGCAGTTACTGTGTTGTCCAGGTAAGACAGTGCAAGGTAACCAATAGCGCCTGGAGTTTCAGCAACCAGCTTTTTTACTGTACCGGAAGAATCTTGTTGAATGGAGCCTGGAAGATCTTCAGTTTTTGTGCCCAGAGCGTACTTCTCGAAAGTAGCACGTGTACCGGAGCTGCTAGGACGGTTGATGATTACGATCTCTTGGTTCGCTCCACCAACTTCGCTCCAGTTCTTGATTTTACCAGTGAAGATACCAACCAGTTGGTCCTTAGTCAAGCCGTCCACGCCAACTTGTGGGTTAGCTACTGCGGACATTGCTACTACAGCTACCAGGTGGTCAACCAGCTCATCTGCGCCAGTCTCCAGCTTTTCTTCAGCAAACACGTCAGAGTTACCGATATCCGCTTGTCCGCCGGATACTTGTGTCAGACCCGTACCACTACCGCCGCCTTGAACTTGTACAGAAATATTTTTATACTCTTCTACAGCCATGAACTTCTCTGCAGCCTGCTCTACTAGCGGCTGAAGTGCACTGGATCCTACAGCCAGAACGTTACCGCTAAGCGCTGGTGTCTCCGAGCTGCTGCTTGCGTTGTTTGCTGGTGTTTCTCCCGCACCTTGACTCGCGTTGTTCGTGCCTGATCCGCATGCAGCCAGCAGGAACACCATAGTTAGAGTCATCAGAATGAACGGCCATTTTTTCAACATTGTACTTGTCCTCCCCTTAATAAGTGACGGTTTTTGTTTATTCCCATCAGCACTTCTACATTGTAGAAATCGAATGTTAGGTTAAAAACATCGTTTTGTAAAAATAATATTAAATAATCATAGATAAATTATTCTTTTGTATATAAAATATCTATGTAACTTCGTTTTTCACTATCATCTTTATAAAACTTTGGGGTTATCAGGAAATGAATATTTCACACATGAGGTGTACACGGATAGATGAATATACTCAAATTACAGATTCTTGTCCTCATCGACAAATATCATAAAGTAACGGAGGTCGCACAGTCACTGAAGCTGAAGCAACCAACCGTGTCCTTTCACATGAAAAAAATGGAGCAGGAGCTTGGAGTACGCTTATTCGAGACCGGCCGCGGCAGGACAAGTCTCACAAGTGCTGGCAAGGTGCTGCTCAGCTATGCGAAGCAGATTACGACTCTTGATGCATCCGCCCGGCAGGCGTTAAAGGATTACACTACTCAACATGCAACTCAAATACGAGTAGCTGCTGAGGATATTCCCGGTAATTTTATATTGCCGACACTTATTGCGAATTATTCAGGCAGGTACCCCGCAGCAACTGTGAAGCTGATGGTCCAGACAAGAGAGAACATTCTGTCGATGCTGGCTGCCGGAGAGGTTGACATTGGATTCACACACGAGCAACCCGATGCTTCTCTTGGTCTCAATTCAAGCATCATTCTGGAGGACGAGATTGGTATTATACAAACTGTGAATGATCACACTGGGAATGCTGCATTGGATTCTTACAATAGGGAACATAGAGCTACTGAGGAACAAGGTAGAGAGCATCAGACCACAGAGCACAGCATCACTGAGCGCGGGATTATGGGGTCCTCGATTACTGAGCAATGGATTGAGGAGCAAATGAAGGCTGACCGATTGATCGTTCAGGATGCTAGCAGCCTGCTAGGTCAGTTCACGCAGCGCTGGTGCGAGTATCGGGAGCACAGCTACAATGCTGGACTAGAAATGAACTCCACTCAGGCACTGGCCGGCATGGTGCAGAGCGCTAACCTGATCTCCTTCTATCCACGCATCGCTTCATCCCAACTGCCACAAGCAATCAACTGGCAAGCAATATCAGTGGGGCAGGGAATCAATCGCTCGCCATTGTGTCGCTATCAGGTATGGATGCATAGCCGTGCAGAGTCGTTAACTCCAGCAGGTGAGCAGCTTACAGCCCTGATCAACGAGTGGAGCAAGCAGAGGCTGGAGCAAGAGACCGTAGCCCATCCTGGATGAATCTCCATTTTGATGCTGCCTTGCATTAAAGATGACTAGGAGTAGGTCCTCTACTGCCAGATAGTCCGAGGGTGCAGCTACCGTACGCAAAAAAACGCCCCGGCGTAGATTTCTCTACTGCCGGGGCGTTCCCTGAAGTATTCAGTAATTATGCAATTTACGGACCAGATTCATTCGTCTAACGACGCCCAGTCTTATACGTCAGCTGCAACTTGGCTGATCTTGATCAGGTTCGTAGATCCGGAGCGTCCGAGTGGAACACCTGCTGTAATGACTACCAGGTCGCCATCCTTCACAAGTCCGGATTTCAGGCCGCCCTCCATAGCATTGTTGAACAGCGCATCCGTTGTATCGCAAGCGTGTCCTTCTACTGCTACTACACCCCATGTCAGAGCTAGACGACGCATCGTCTTCTCATCGGTAGTAACAGCCACGATTGGAGCTTCTGGACGATATTTGGAGATCATGCGTGCTGTTGTACCTGATTCTGTGGAAGTCAGGATTGCTTTGGCGTGCAGATCCAGTGCAGAGATAGCTACAGATTGGCTGATCGCTTCAGTGATGCTGATCTCTTGAGCTGTTCTTTGCTTCTTGAACAGTTGACGGTAATCCAGTGCAGACTCTGCTTTCTCAGCAATACGAGCCATAGTCAGTACAGATTCAATCGGATACTTACCAGCAGCTGTCTCACCGGAGAGCATGATAGCATCAGTGCCGTCGAAGATTGCGTTCGCTACGTCACTTGCCTCGGCTCTTGTCGGGCGAGGATTGCGTTGCATGGAATCCAGCATTTGTGTAGCCGTAATAACCGGCTTGCCAGCAACGTTACATTTTTCGATCATGCGTTTTTGTACGAGTGGTACTTCTTCCGCAGGAATCTCTACACCAAGGTCACCACGAGCTACCATCAGGCCATCGGAAGCTTCCAGAATTTCATCCAGGTTATCCACGCCTTGTTGGTTCTCAATCTTGGAAATAATCTGAATGTGTCCTGCGTTGTGCTTTTGAAGCAGCTCACGGATTTCGAGCACGTCACTAGCTTTGCGCACGAAGGAAGCAGCGATGAAGTCAACTCCCTGCTCAATTCCGAACAGAATATCATTGGCGTCTTTCTCGGTGATTCCTGGAAGAGAGATGTTTACTCCAGGTACGTTAACACCTTTCTTGCTCTTGATCGTACCGCCATTGACAACGAGACATTTAATCTCAGTAGATGCAACCTCTACAACAGTGAGTCCAATCAGACCATCGTCGATCAGAATCGTGGAACCAGGCTCAACATCGGAAGGAAGATCGGCATATGTGATCGAGATGCGGTCTTTGTTGCCCAGAATTTCTTCCGTGGTCAGTGTCACATATTCGTCCTGAACCAATTCAATTGGTTCAACTTCAAGCTTTCCAGTCCGAATTTCTGGTCCCTTTGTATCGAGCAGAATAGCAACATTCTTACCAAGCTCTTTGCAAGCCTGACGGATGTTTTTGATCCGGTTGCCATGCTCCTCGAAATCACCGTGGGAGAAGTTCAGACGGGCTACGTTCATTCCTGCCATGATGAGCTTCTTCAGATTCTCCAAAGACTCACTGGAAGGTCCGATCGTACATACAATCTTTGTTTTGCGCATTGTGGGTTTCCTCCGTTTTCTTCAAAAAGGTCTGTCTTTATATCTTTTTCCAACAATTAAATCTACTATACTTTTACCCATTTGTATAGGCATGCGGTCACTTTTTTATCAAATCAGGTTACAGTTTTCCAATACATTCCTGAATAACCTGCGCTTCACTCTTTCGAATGCCATCAAGGTTATGTCTTATTAGTCTTATATACTCTTCTTTACGCTCGATTTGATATTTTAAGACCAGTTGCTCGTTCACCAGACATTTGACACGCATTTGCTCCAGTATGTCCAGCCAAGCTGGCTCGCAGTGCAGCCCATACTTTGCCGCGAGATGCTTCATCAGCATGATCAAAACTGCCTTATGATTGCTCAGCTGATGGAAGGGCCGAATGTCAAGCTTGATGCCCGCTGAAGCCCCTTGATTCAGATATCCTACTAACCAATCGTAGATACCGATCCCGTATACGGTGCGCGATACATCATAATTCTGGTGCTGGAAATGAAAGCCGAACACGTTGTCATCGACAAAGCTGTCGTTCATCTGAAGCACATGCTTACAGCTGGAGTCCAGATAGTCCATAAGTAATTGCTTTATTCTCCGCGTATCAATATAGTATTCTCTCATTTTACTCATATTAAACAGTAATATATTAAAGACTTTCTCCTGTAACATCTTCTCTCCACTCAAGCATCGAGCCTGCTCCACTTCACTATAGGACAGCTCCAGACAGCCATATTTCCCATTTGTAAAATTATCTGCAGCAGCAAACACCCCGCGCTCTTCATTATATCCATAGACTAAGGCGACATCATGGAGAAAATGCTGACGCTGAAATCTACTGCTCTCCCGGAGAAAGTAATGATCCAAGAACATGAATATGTACTTCTCTTCACAAATCCAGGCAGACATCTGCTCAATAAGCTTAGTCTCCAAGGCTTGCTGACTGATAATCTCCAGCTGTTCTCCCAGCTTTGCTCTCTCCACTACAGCGTATTTCAGGACATTGTTGCTTTTTACATATAAAAAAATGCTGTTCATAAGCATCATCTCTTGACCAGAAGCGTGGGTCTGCAGCACGGCTGTAAGTCCAGCTGAAGAGCTATAGCAGTTGTTAACGGGCGGGAACTGTATCGGGAGCATCTTCCTGCTCATAGATTGCACCAAGAATCTTCCGACGCGGACTGATAGGCTGCCTTCACAATCCGCAAAGAGCATAGTCCCTCTTCCCCTGGCGCAATCAAGGGCTTGCCTTCCTGAATGGCATCAATGAAATTCTGTGTAATCAGTTGATGTCTCTCGAACTTCTGATAGGACACCGGGGTGGACTGTTCAACATACTGCGGCTTGGCGAACATATCCTGCTCGTGCTTATTGAACACATCGTCTGCTTGCGCTAATTGGGTAAATTGGAGAATGTCCTTCTCGATTACAATTTTACCCTCAGATCCAATAATCTCCAATCTATTGGTTCCTGGATATTCCGATACAGAGCTGATGAATAGTCCCGACGCCCCATTGGCGTATTCCGCATAGATAGTCGCCTCATCCTCCACCTCAATCATCCGATGCTTGCCACAGTATATGAAAGCACGAATACGGCTAGGCATCCCGCACATCCATTGCCACAGATCCAGCTGATGTGTCGCCTGATTGATCAGGATTCCTCCCCCTTCACCTCGCCAGGTCGCTCTCCAGCTATTCGAGTCATAGTAGCGCTGGGTGCGGAACCAATCCGTCACAACCCAGTTCGTTCTTCGGAGCTCGCCTAGCTTCCCTTGCATAATCAACTCTCTTGCCTGCTGATAGATCGGGATGGTCCGCTGGTTGAACATCATGGAGAATACAATCCCTCTGGCCTGCGCCTCTGCATTCATAGCAGCTACCTCTGCCACGTCAATGCCTGCTGGCTTCTCTAGCAGCACATGTAGATTACAGTTCATCGCATACGTCGCAATCTCAGGATGGCTCACATGGGGGGTTGCCACCAGTACAGCGTCTAACTCCCCGGATTCGAGCATTTCCTTATAGTTGGTGTACAGCTTGATCTCTGTCCCGTATTGCCCACTCAGCTCTTGCATCACCTGAAGATTATGATCACAGACTGCTGTAAGCCTGCAGCCCGTGATTTTGTTCTCAAATAAATACTTCATGTGCTTGATGCCCATGCTGCCAATACCCACGACACCTATTCGTACGAGGCCGTTCATCCCTTCTCACTTCCTTGTGCAGGATAGAACTCTCCATGTATTTCCTTGTTCTGTAGCTGCTCGATACGATTGCCGTGGCCCATAAAAGCAATGATGGGTTCGTGGGATTTTGCTGCTTGCCGCTCCATATAAGCATAGGAGATAATGATAACTTCATCTCCGGGCTGCACCAGTCTTGCTGCCGCTCCATTCAAGCAGATGACTCCACTGCCTCGCTCACCAGCAATAACATAGGTCTCCAAGCGGGCACCATTGGTGTTATTTACTACCTGTACCTTTTCATTAGAGAGAATCTCCGTTGCATCCAGGATGGCCTGATCAATAGTAATGCTACCTACATAATGAAGATTTGCCTCCGTCACCGTCGCCTTATGTATTTTCGACTTCATGACTGCAATATACACGGTAACCCGCTCCTTTCAATTGTTTTCGATCAACTTTGCCATTATGGTTCAACGGTAAGGCATCTGCTCTATGAAACGACCGAGGTACCATATAATGTGGGAGCTTATCCTTCAGGAATGCTCTCCATTGCTCGCCTGACACAAGCTCCTGGCTGATATAGAGAGCGAATAAGAAAGGCGACTGTGCTTGATCATCCACACCTGACACAGCATGTGTAACCAAAGGATGCAGCAGCATTGCCCTTTCAATCTCCTCAGGCTCTATTCGCCGTCCTTTGAGCTTAATTTGATGGTCTACCCGTCCAACAAAACAAAGGTTACCGTCTGCTTGTCTGCGTACCAAATCTCCCGTCTTGTACACCCGTAGCTGTTTCCCCTGATGCTCATATACTAGGAAGCGGGCTGCTGTCTCCTCAGCATTTTGAATATATCCCCTAGCCAGACATTCTCCGGTAATGTACAGCTCGCCTGTATGGCCATCTTCAATCGACTTACCGTGCTCGTCTAGAATCAAGGGCTCCGTATGACGAAGGAACGCTCCGATATGAATCTCCTCCGCATTCGTGAGATTGCCGGCAGCTACCCACACGGTCCCCTCTGTAGGCCCATATACATTGTAAATTGTAGCCTCTGTCAGCTCCTGTAGCTGGCGCAGCAAGGGGAGCGGGAATGGCTCTCCACCGACCAGGATCATTTTCACTTGGCGGATATGCTCCCGAACACGCTCAAAGCCCAGCAGCATCGACATAGCCGAGGGAGTCATCTGAATGAAATCAATCTGCTCTTCTGCAATGAGCCTTCCCAGTAACAACGGGTTCTGGCGATGCCGATCTTCAGCGATGATCACGCGTTTACCCATTGTCAGCGGTAGTATAGTTTCAACCATGAAGATATCGAAGGACATCGGTGCAAGACACAGGAACGTATCAAGATGTTCGAAATCTATGGCTGCACGGAAATCCAATATGAAATTGAGCAGCCCCTGCCGCGTAATCATGACCCCTTTGGGCAGACCCGTCGAGCCCGAGGTATACATGACATAGGCAAGCTCCTCCGGAGCCTGAGCTGTGCCCGGACAATTTGGACAATTCGATGCCGATCTCGCCTCTAGCTGCTCCAATTCCCGATAATGAAGAATGGTCGCATCAGCCCGAAGCTCGTCCACATTCGGAAAGCCCTCATCCATCAGTAAAAATGGAGCTTGCGCATTATCCAGCATATACGCAACCCTGGCAGGCGGCAATTGAGCATCAATCGGAAGGAAGGCTGCACCCGACTTCATTACACCCAGCATCGCAATGAGCATTTCCGGGCCCCGGCGGGTCCATATGCCAACAAGGTCAGCAGGGCTTACCCCTGATTGCAGCAAAGCATGGGCCATATGCTCCGAGGCCTCATCCAGTTCACGATAGGTCATCATGCTCCCCTGGAATTGGACAGCAATACGCTCCGGGTGAGACTCCACTTGTAAAGCTAGTAGCTCTAATAAAGAGACCTCCAGTTCAGCACACAGCTTGCTTGCATTATCTACGAATGGATTGTTGGATGTAGCGGGAATCTGAGCCATCGTTATATCCCTGCCTTCTGACCAGGAACGATCGCCTTCCTGCCCGATTCATCCAAATATCGATCACCCGTAAAATTACTGCCTCCCCCGAACTCTGGCTTCAGAAGAGCAGCTTTGCAGCGCGTGCAGATAAAATCCGATGGCAGTCCTACTGTCTCCCCACGGACATACTGCCTGATCTCGTTGGCTCTCTCGCTGTGCCACACAGCCTCAATACTACTCTCCAGTACGTTACCCAGCACGACCTCCCGTCTCCAATCCTGCGAGCAAATGATCGCGTCTCCGTTAGCCAAGATGTTCATTCGCTCGAACGGTCTTAGCAGCTGGCAGCCTGCCAGCGGATTCTGCTCCATACCTGTAGTCGAAGCCAGCTTCTTGGCGTTCCCATGTCCTTCCACACTGCCTGCTCGATCGAGGAATCCGAACAAATGAAGCTTGGCCTCGGGGAACAGTTCCTCAATGCTTCTCACATTCTCCTCCATATCCACCCATGGACACAGGATGGCTACCAATTGTATGTCAATCGGAAGACCGCTCGCCTTATTTCGCTCTAGCAGATGCTTGATTCTGTCTACTGTCTTGTGAAAATTCAATCCGGGCATTAGCTCCTTGTATAGCTCCTCCGTTCCCCCGAAGAAGCTGATTCTGAAATCATCAATGAGCCGTTCCAGAAGGATCGCTTCGATCAATTCCTCGTTGAGACCAGACGTATTGGAGGAGACCTCTACGAAAATTCCGCTCTCCTTAAGCCTGCGCAATACGGACAAGAACCTTCTGTCCAATGTGGGCTCATTATTCATGTATGGAATGGCACGGACAACCTCATGGCTATGTGCGGCAAGCTCCGTCAGAATCTGGTCTATTCCCTCATCACTCATCCGTGCTGGTGTGAAGCATTTTTCGGTGGAGCTATAAGGACATGGAGCACACTGTCCATTACAGAACGATTGCGTCTGAAATTCGATATATTTAGGAAATGCCGAAAGCTCATTAATACCCAACGCTATTCCCCCCGTCAACAATTATGGTCTGTCCCGTTACCCAGTTCATGCTGTCCGTCACAAAGGCATAGATGGCTGCTTCGATCTGTTCTCCCGTAGCGATGCTACCAAGAGGGGTGTTACTCTTGATGCGCTCCTCCTGCTCTGACCCTATATCCGGGTTCAGCTCACTCTGAAAATAACCCGGCGCGATGCAATTACACCGAATCTGATAAGGTCCGAGATCATAAGCCCATTGTCTGATCAGAGCCTCTAGCGCACCCTTTGTTGCAATATAAGGTGCACTGTGCCGATTGACACGATGGACAAGATTGCTGGACACCGCCACGATGCTTCCTTGTCTGCAAGCCACAAAGTAGGGAAAGAGAGCACTTACAATAGCCGCCAGTGACATGCAGTGAACCTGAAACATCTGCTCCCAGGTAAGAAGCTCGTCCGCAGTATAGGGTAGCGAGCATTTTCGATAGACACCTGCCGTATGAATAATATTCAGGCGCTCCACCCTGCTGAAATCCGCAATCGTCTCTAGACCTCTGGACAGTTCCGATAGAGTACAGCTCTGTTCCAAATCCACCTCCAACAGCCTCATCCGCTCGTGTCCCGAGGGGATTGTCCCACCTGGTCGGATGATCCCGATGACCTCATGCTGCTGCTCGCACAAATGCTTACAGACCGCACTTCCCAACGTTCCTCCAGCACCTGTAACCACCGAAATGACCCGTTCCATCTCAGATCAGCTCCCGTTCCTGTATAGTTCTTCCACCGTCAGACAACTGCGTGTCAGCATGCTGAATTTCATTGCGCTGCGTCTTATATTTCTCAGTCTTGTTATTGCGGCCTCGAAGCTGCTGAGCCATATTCAGGCAAGGTCCCCAGCAATGAATGAGATAAGCTGATACGCAGTACAGTGATGATCGTGGCAGCACAACTTGATCTGAAGTGAGTTGCCGGGTGTGCTGTCGGATGAGACGCGCAATGAGATAATGAACTCCTGGAAGATAAGCTAAAATGAACAGAATGGAGGCCGCGAAGCCCCACCACCCAAAGAGAAGTGTAGTCCAGATTGGAAGCACCAGAAGCAGCACAGACGGAGAGAACAACCAGTAGATCGCCAACAGAAACAGTTTAGTAGCCAGTATAGCCGCTCTTAGTGTCTCCCAGGCAGTCCGTTCGCCTTGATGGAGAAGCTGTGTGAAATACTTAAAAGCGTGAAACGGCCCGTTGAACCATACACTTTGCTGCCGGATATAGACCGAAATGCGATTCGTGAATTCGGCTTGCTCCAGGATCGGGACCGGGTAAATAGGGATGCGATGTACATTCAACCGATATCCCAGACAAGCATCCTCGTTGATGTTCTCCTCCGGGAATCCACCCATTCGCCCGAGCACCTCATTGTGTGCATAGAAGCCATGGCCAATGACATAATTCATCTTTTCGGCTATAATCTCCAGCATGCTTTTTATCGGACCCAAGCTGCGGGGAAGGCTACTCCACAAGCGGACAAAAGCCACTTGGTAACGAACACGAGTCAGCTCGAACAGGACGCTCCAGCGATTTTGCCACTGTGCGGCACTGCTGATATTGGAGCGGGATGATGCCCCGATCGGGAGCGGGAAGTAGCTGTATTGCTGGAAGCAGCACTCACGTCCCTTCTGCGCAGCCTGATGCTCCACATAATCCAGTACGCGCTCATCAATTCTGGAATCCGCATTATAGATACCAATCCAGAAATCCCCATCCTTATGCTTGGCCCGAAGCTGCTCCACGGCAAAATTCAATTGATGGGCCATGACACCGCTCGCATCCTCATAATGCAGAATGTGTATTCCAGGCGAGGGAAAGGCGGTCTGAGCCTGTCTTAGTACCTCATTCGTATGCGGAATATCTTCTCTCTGTCGCTCTCTCGCCGTTGTAATGAACAACACCTCACAGCCTGACCGATGGGTCACAAGACTTCGAAAGTGCAAATAAGTATCCCGGGCGATCACCTGCTCGTCCATCATCGGAATCAGCAGATACATCGGGACATCCAGACGTTGTACGCTTACTGGTTTTTCGTAAGACAGCCATTTAGCTGCTAACAGACTACAAATGACATTTCGGACCAGCATATAGACATATATAGCTACCAGCACAGAATACGTCATGCGTGTTCTCCCCACTTGTCATAGGGCATCCAGAATATTGATCTTGCTGCTGTCCAGCCACCAGGTCTGGGACGAGCTCTTGATGCCAGTATCCGTATGCTCCTTGTGATGAAAATCAGATCCGCCCGAGCGATACAGCCCTTTCTCACTGGCCAACGTGACATAACGCTGCTGCTGCTCGGAGCTGTGAGACGGATGATAGCATTCCAGCCCTTCTAATCCATAGAAGATTAGTTCTTCTACCACCTCTACAATGTTGATCTCATGCCGTTCCAGCCGTCCCGGGTGAGCAAGCACTGCAATACCTCCTGCATCGCGAATAATCTGAATGCTCTCCTGCGCCGTAGGCTTGTAAGGCGGAGTGATGTGATGCTGGCGGTAATCGAGATAGAGCACATTGGCCTCCTCCCGAGATGAACAGAGACCCTGCTCCATGAGTGCATAGGCCAGATTCCGACGGAAAGCCGCCTGCCCCTTATAACCTGACACGTCGAGCGAGATACCCTGCTGCCGTAGACACTCCTGTAGCTTCATATTCGCCCGAAGACTGGAGTGACTGAGCTTGCTTAGAAAACGATGCAAGACACTTGACCTTATATCCAAACCGTACCCTAAAATATGTAATTCGCGATGATTGCTCGTATTAATCTCGATTCCGGGTAGAATCTGGAGCTTGTCAGGATATGAATCCTTCAAGCTTAGTAGGCCTTCTACGCTATGATGATCTGTGATTGCTATCAGCCTTAATTCTTGCTCGACAGCGTATTGGACCAGGTCATCTGGTGTAAGACTGCCGTCCGAGCAAGTTGTATGCATATGCATATCTACCTTCACCTATCATCACCTCAGCTTCGGACTGTTCCTCCACAGAACTCCATAATCTCATCTGCATATCGTTCCCACTCCATATCCTGGGTCTCGATCGTCAGCACCTCCATATGAGTGCGCTTACACTCCTGCTTCAAGGCCTCCTGCAGACGTTGAAAATAAGTGGCAATCTCTCGATCGCTCCGCCCAAGGCCCGCCAGATATCGGTCCCATTTTACCGAATTCCGATAATAGCGAGTGGAGTGAATACTCCTCTCCTCAATCGCCGAGTCGGGCAGCAGCAGCATGACGACCTTGTAGCCTGCACGATATAGGCGCTGATCCAGTTCCATGAGTAGCTCTTCATCTTGGTAATACGACTTGATATAATTCTCCAAATGAAAGGTCTCCAGGATAGATTGATAGGACCGATAAGGATCAGTCGCGCCATATTCTACATACTGCTGATCCAGCCTCTCTACACTACGTACAATATTGTCCATAATGGAGTAAATCCGATCCTGAACCTCTGCTCCCTGCTCCCTCCAGACGAGTGAGGAGGTATAGAGCTGGGAGGCCGTATATATATTGGAATATCCTGCTGCAACCATCCTTCTCAGCATATGGTGCAGGAGCGTAGTCTTCCCGCTACCTGTGATCCCTTCCAGTATCACTCTCAGCATCGCTTATCCCTCTTCGCTTCTCCAGATTGATTGCTCTCTATTCCTCAAGTAGCTTGTGCTTCGGCTCAAAGCCATCCAGCTCATCTTTGTTGCTGCTGGAGAATATCCGCTCTCGGATGCTCTTTCGCCACACAGAGCTCTCCCCATAATCCTGACGACCAAATTCCTGAAGGAACTGCATGTCCTGCACATCAAGCAGCTTCATCCAGCGCTCCTCATAGCCATCGTTATAGATCGTTTTCAAGTAATATAGTGTGTAGTACACTGCTTCACGATAGCCAAGCTTATTCGCTTGTGTCATCGTCTCCCGTAAGCTTGCTTCGTCCATTCGCGCCAAAATATACTCGCGGATATCACATAACTTAATCAGCGTGAGATCGTTCACATTATAAATCCAGGCCAGATTTGTCGCTTCCTTATAGAAGTGACAGCATAGGTGCAGAAAGAAATCGGCTGGCTGCAGTACGCCGCCCTCTGCCCGCTCCAGCATGTCTCGAACATCCTGCTTCTTCAAATCCAGATCAAGGCTGAAGCAGAAATCGAGCTTGAAGCAATTAATATATTCGGAATCTGCTATTTTCAAGAAGGGGTACATATTATTCATCTTATTCTTCCATAGAATCTGCTTCGTGCGACTGACCTCCCTGATCGTTCGGGTCGGCTTGTCATAGTCGCCCTGACAGTAGCCCAGCTCCTTCATAGCCAGCGTTATCCTTGGTACATCTGCATGGTCTACTAGAATATCCATGTCATTCATATTACGTAGTCCATAATCCGGATAGATATGCTTGGCCAGATAGGCTCCCTTAAGCAGAGCATAGCGAATCGAGCTGGCCTCCAGCACCTCAGCGATTTTCCTAGATTCCAGAATGTAGCTCTCCGTACGCTTCCTTAGACCAAGATGATAAAATTTCATAACGGGTAACAAGGGCTTGGCCACGAGATGCTCTAGCCTGAGCCGAAGCAGGTTGCCCCAAGCTAGTCCCAGTACTTTGTTCTTGGCGCACGCATTCAGTATGAAGTACCAATCGAGTCGACCTGTCTCTACCAGATCGCGAACCCGTGTCTCCTCCTCTTCCGTGAAGGTCAATCTGGCCAGCAGCAGCACAATCTCCTGCTCAGTGGATAATACCTCGACATCCGTGTTCATTCATTCAGCACGTCCTTTCAGCCTCTCCGTAAATGGTTGCTCATTACGAACTCATAGCAGCAATGAAGTGTAAAGCTCAGGTTGTAGGATTGGAGCGTGAACCTTCATACACCTCCATCTCTCATGGAGATGGCTGAACCATAGTCACCTTCGCCACATGCTCGACGATTTTATTCACGGTCTCGAAGTTCTCCATCATCAAAGCCTCATCCGCAAATTCAATTCCGAATGCCTGCTCGATCGCCAAGATCAGGCGAATGAAGCTCATGGAGTCCAATCCCAGGGTATCAAGCGGGACATCATCCCCGATGACAAGTGGTGTATCCGCCCCCTCCTCTCCTGTCACCTCTATTACATTACTGATCAATTGCTTGATATTCTCTTTACTGAGCTCCATATGGCTCTCCTCACTTTCGTATTTATTTATGACCCTGTGGACTTATAATGTCGAATGCCCAGCCTCCATAGCCAGAAGACAGGCACAATCAGCAGGGTAGCATACAAAGGTGACAACGCATGATGTACACTGGTACTTTTGTCAGTCAGGTATAGCAGGGGGAAATACTGTATACACGCCAAAGGAATAATGTACGTAAAGAAGGTCAGGATTCTCTTCCCGTAGATCGACAACGGATAACGGCCAAATTCCCTGCTCCCATCCGTGAGAATATTGAAGACCTCCAGTCCCTGAGTTGTAAAAAAACAGATGGCTGCATACAGCAAAAATAACGTGGCAAAAAATAATGTGCCACAGACAATCATCAGCAGTTGAACGGCAATCTTATCCCCCCCCCATACGACCCCGCTATTAGGTATGGCGTACAAATAGATGATGACCGCTTGGGCAAATCTCCCTATCCTGCTTAATTCAAAGGTCGAGGATAAGATCTGGAATATCTCATTGCGCGGCCTCACCATAATTCGGTCGAATTGACCGTTAGCCAGCATGTTATCGAACGTATCGAAGCCTCTGGCGAAGAACTCTGCCAACGAGTATGCCATAAGCACCGTAGCAAAGCAGAGCAACACCTCACCATATGTAAAATCAAGCACCTGATTAAAGCGGCCGAACAAAAAGGTCAGGCCGAGAAAGGCAAAAAACGATGTTAAAAATTGTCCTATAATCGTAAGTGTGAGTGACATCTTGTGCTGCATGACAGAATAGAAGTACACCCGCATGTATGCCATGTATAATTTCATGGTCTATCCCCCCTGTACCACTACATTTTTCAACGCTCTCCGCAAGGCCAGCTTACCGATCAACACCAGACTAATCAGCCAGAATAGCTGAATAAGAATGCTGTACAAGGCATCTGTCCCTTGGATGTTCCCGCTGAAGATTCGAAACGGTACATTCTGCATGGATGCGAATGGTAGTAGGTTAATCACCGTCTGCAGTGCATCCGGAAAGAACGGAAGTGGGATAACCGCTCCAGCCAGAAACTCCACCAGAGACGACATGACCATCCGAACCCCTGTGGAGGAGATGGTATAGAAGGTCGTAACATAGATCAGCATGCAAAAAGCAACCACTAAGAATAAAGCAAGCAGCATGGATATCAAAAACAATAGAAATTGCCCACCATGCTGTGGAAGGCTTAATCTGTAAGGCTGCGGCATCAGGAATGCCAGCAGGATGATCGGAATAAAGCGGAACAAGGCTTTGGCCACACGACTCGCTATGTTTTTCACAAACCACATATCGTATAAGTCACTGGGGCGACATAGCTCATACGCAATCTGTCCGCTAGAGATGGATGATAGAATTTCCCGATCCAGATACCAGGTAATGAACAGCGTAAAGAAAGCTTGCTGCAGCCACATATAAGTGACTACCTCAGAGAAGCTCATGGGGAGCTGTACATTATTGCTGTCATAAAAGGATTTGTACAAGAAAATATTCATTAACGCCCAGCACACCTGGGCTATGATTCCTGCATATGCACTAAGCTTATATTGCAGCAGATTCACGGTATGGACCTTGAAAAAGGCAAAATACACCTTCATAGATCGAACCCCCTGTACAGGTCCACCACAATCTCTTCAATGGAAGTGCCCAGCACAGTCATATCCTCAATCAGTACCTGGGTGGATAAGTAAGCAATGGCCGACGAAGCGGAGATCGTACTGGTATCGACCGCAATATCCATGTGCCCCGGCAAGGATTTGATGAGCCGCAGACCATCGCACATCGTAGGCACCTGCCCCGTGTATTCAATCGTCAGCACCTTCTGCTTGTTATATCTTTCCTTCAGCTGATTGATGGAGCCGTCGAGCAGAATTTCACCCTTGCCGATCACGATGATGCGCTTCGTCAGTGCCTCGATATCCTGCATGTCATGCGTGGTAAGAATGACGGTCGTCTTCTTCTCCTGGTTAATGTCCCAAATGAACTTGCGCACCTCTCTCTTGGAGACGGCATCCAGACCAATCGTCGGCTCATCCAGAAACAGCAGTCTTGGACTATGTAGCAGCGAAGCGGAGATCTCGCAGCGCATACGCTGCCCCAACGACAGCTGCCTTGCAGGCGTCCTGATGATATGCTCAATATCCAAGAGGTCTGTCAGCATGTTCAGATTGTCCTTGAATTGTCTCTCAGGGACCTTGTAGATATCCCTAAGCAATTGGAACGAGTCAATGACCGGAATGTCCCACCACAGCTGAGATCGCTGTCCAAATACAACTCCAATATCCTGTACATGACGAACCCGCTCCTTCCAGGGGGTGCGTCCATTCACCACACAGGTGCCGCTGTCAGGCGTCAGCACACCACTCAATATTTTGATCGTACTGCTCTTGCCCGCTCCGTTAGGCCCGATATAGCCTACCATCTCGCCCTCGGCAATATTGAAGCTGATATTGTTCAATGCTGACACGGTCGTATAGCGATTGCTGAAGAAGGATTTCAGGGCTGACATCGTCCCTCCGTCCCTGCGAGCAATCTTAAATGTTTTGTTCAAGTCTTTGACCTCGATCATGGATCCTGCCTCCATCATTATGCAAGTAAGATTGAATGTCCTCTGTACCCTTCAGCACAATGACCTTATCCTGTGCGTGCTGAATGAACTCCTCGTATCGTCGGTGCTTGATAATTCCGCGTGTCCATCTGATCATCTGCAGGACACTCCTCAGATTCTCACTGGTCCGAGGCTCTTGACCCAAGCGCCGGGCTGCAAATCTTCGCAGCACTCTCCAGCTAATCAGGCACAGGTTCTGCTCCTGTATGAAAATGATCTGGTCTGCCTTGGACAGCACAGGCTCCAGCCAGGGCTCAAAATAAGCCCCTTCAATAATCCACGACTCTCCTCCCAGCAGATTGGACAGGTAGGCGTCACGCTGCTGTGCAGCACGCTCTACAGTATATTTTTCCTCCCAGAAAATATCATCAAGATCTGCATGCGGAATCTGGTGCTGCTTGCTGAGTCGGGCTGCCATATAGCTCTTCCCGCTGCCTGAGCAGCCAATGATATAGAGCTTCACAATGCACTGCTCTTTCCGAACAGCTCATTGTGCTCAGCTGAGCGTAGCGTATTGTGACCGAACTCTACCTGAATAAGCTCACACTTTTCGACAAGCTGTGTGATGAATTGAATAGCATTTGCCTCCAGCTCCGCATCTTGCTTGACGCGCTTGACCAGCCAAGGCGTTAGCCAGTTCGGATCGCGAGGGGTCATGCATGCTTTTAGAAGCTCCTCTTGGGCTGCCTGTTGCTCCATTCTGAAGGCTCGAGCATAAGGAAGTGCATAATCGAACTTGGGGAATATGATCTTCTTAAGCTGAAAATCCGAGCAAGTCGGTACCCCAAATAGGCTAGATAGCTCCTGTGGGGTAAGCTCTGCTTTTTTGGACGAGCCTATCTTCCGCAAAATATCCTCATCCTTATTCAGCCATTCAGCCGGCTGCTTGCGAGAGAAATCATAGTCCTGCAGGCATACCTTCAGCTCTGGAAAGCTCTCTGCGCTCCCCAGACCAACCCGTATGGCCAGTGGCACATATTCAAGGCTGAAGGCTCCGTGCTGCTGATGCAGGATTACCCGATCATTTGCCACAAATTCATAGCCCTGCCCAAGCAGATATAGCAAGAAGGAGGTCTTGCCACTAGCCTTATCTCCGCAAATTAGTACCCCTTCACTACCAATCCCCCCTGCAGCCGCACCATGAATAATCATTCCCTGCCGATTTTCTGCATGTCTAAGAATTAACTCACGAATAACCCGAAGCAGATAGGAGCCTCCCTCCAGCGCTTCCTCGCGAGTACAGACATATAACAGGTCTCCCTCCTCTGGCTGGATCACCACATAGTGGCCGTCGGTACATACGCACACCCGTATGCCCTGACCATGATACACATTCACTTTGCTGCCACTCTTGTGTACGTGAAGTGTGTGTCCTGGCTCCAATTGACCTGCCAGCTCCAGCGCTTGCTCCAGCAATGCCTGACTACTCCTGTGATGGATGACACAATGCTCCTGCTGACTGACATAGGCTGAAGGATGCTTGGGCATGGCATTTAGATAAGCTTCGATGTAAACGTTAACATTTACCTGGTCAGTCATACACCTCACAGATACGCCGGGAAATGTATACAGGTACTCATGCTCCCAACTATTAAATACTGCCATGAAATCCTTCCATTGCTCCATGCTCTCTCTCCTCGTCATTGTATTGAGCACCCTTCAGGTTAAATGACCCAAGTGAGAAGGCTGCCAGGGAAATCCGGGCTATTACGCCCGTCTTGCGAATCTTGCCAGCTTCTCCTTCCAGCAATCCGTGCCTTGCCGGATACAGACGAGATCCGACATGCTGCTCCGCTGGGCCACTGCCTCAAGCTCCACTTGGACAATAGAGCCTTGCACCATTTCAAAAAACACATAATCCCAGTCGCTGAGCCTCTCCAGCAAGGCATGTGCACTAGCTCCAAATTGCAGCAGGTGGGCCTCACATACCTCCAGCAAAAGTACGGGGCTGTGCAGCCTGATCGTCTGCTGTGCTCCTTCGATGCACAATAACTCTGCACCCTCCACATCAATCTTCATGCAGGTCAAGCGCTTGATATCAGCCTCCTTGAAGAAGGAATCCAGTGCGACGCACCGGGTCGACTGTTCATGATCTGCATGCTCATTCTGCAGTCTTAGAGAGGCACGAGCACGCGACTCATCCAGAAAAAATAAAGTCTCCTCCTTGGCCTGATTCGAAACGGCCACATTATAAGCGCTTACATTCTCTGATTTATTCAAGGATAAATGCTCGCTTAGCTCTATAAAGGTGCGCTGATTAGGCTCAAAGGCAAGCACTTGTCCTTTCTCTCCTACCACTTTGGAGAACAGTATCGTGTAATATCCATAGTTGGCACCCAGATCAAGCACTGTATCCCCAGGCTGAACCAGCTCTCGGATCGCCGTCTCATAGAGTTCGTGATCTCTCCCCTCGCGCAGCAGGTTGTACGTAATCGCATAATAATCCGCGTCATCTACGTAGTACCTTCTCTGGTCGTGCAGCGTCAGGATCATATGCTGTTCATTCACCTCGATACTCTTAACTCGTTGTTTGATGAATGATCTCAACGTCTCCACAGGTTGCCTGACCTTCTTTTCCCATAGCTGCTGCTTGATATGTAGCTCGCGTTCAACGAACTGACGAGTGGGGACCTCATCACTGTATTTACGTCTATGATGCTCAATAGCCCTTACTATTCGTTCCTCAGCCATATTCACTCTCCCTCCTTCGAAATAAATACCTAAAATAAAGAATTAATAATAAATAATTTTAAATATATAATTATTTTACATGGAATTATTTTCATATTGTATTCTAGTATTATCATATATTCAAAAACACGTCAATGAGAGAAAACACACTGCAGATCGGAGCGACGGATGAAAGATATACTTGGACAAAAAAACTCCCTTCACAGCGACCGGTCCTCTTGAACCTGTTACTGCAAAGGGAGTCTGCTTATTACTGTAATTCACTGTTGGTCTCGTTTTGCTGTTGCTGGTACCAGCCGAATTCCCCAATCTTACGGAACTTCTGGTAACGGTCTTCCTTGAGCTCGTGAGCATCCATGACGGATAGCTCCTTCAGGTGACGGTCCAGTGCGGACTTCACCGCTTCCGCGGCAACCTCGTAGTCCTTATGGGCACCGCCCTTCGGCTCTGGAATGATGTCCTCGATCACTTCCATTTCCAGCAGATCCTGAGCCGTAATTCTCATCGCCTCAGCCGCCTGATCCGCCTTAGAGGCATCTTTCCACAGAATAGATGCTGCTCCGTTCGGAGAGATCGCAGAGTAAATGGCATGCTCCAGCATCAGCACACGGTTGCCGACAGCCATGGCCAAGGCGCCACCGCTACCGCCCTCTCCGATGACCACACAAATAACAGGTACCGAAAGCTTGGCCATCTCTCGCAGATTGCGGGCAATCGCTTCCGATTGACCTCTCTCTTCTGCTGTATTCCCCGGATAAGCCCCCTTCGTATCCACAAAGGTAATGATTGGCCTCCGGAATTTGTCTGCCTGCTGCATGAGACGCAGCGCCTTACGGAAGCCCTCAGGGTGCGGACTTCCGAAGAAGCGAGCTATGTTATCCTTGGTGTCCTTCCCCCGCTGCTGCCCGATCACGGTCACAGGGATGCCATTCAAGCGGGCAATCCCCCCTACAACCGCCAGATCATCACCGAAGAGTCTGTCTCCGTGCAGTTCAATGAAATCGGTAAAAATAAGCTCTATAAAGTCCAAAGAAGTCGGGCGCTGATGAAGACGGGCTAGATGCATTTTTTGTGGAGCTGAAATGTTACTGTATATCTCATCTGCCATCTGGTCGTACCGTTCCTCCAGACGCTTGATTTCCTCCGTGAAATCAATGCCCTTCTCTTGGCCAAATTGCTTCAATTCTTCTATCTTCTGGCGCATCTCCGCAAGAGGCTTCTCATAAGGCAATTCTCCCGCCAATCTAGTACACCCCTTTCGTGCTGTGAAGTTCAAGTAGCTGTGTTAATGTACCGCGCAGGTCCTTGCGGTGAACGACCATATCAAGCTGCCCATGCTGCAGATTGAACTCTGACGTCTGGAAGTCATCTGGTAGCTTCTGCCGTATGGTCTGCTCAATTACAATTCTACCGGCAAAGCCGAATACGGCGCCTGGCTCAGCAATATTAATATCTCCCAGCGTAGCAAAGCTTGCGGACACTCCACCTGTCGTAGGATCAGTAACCACAGAAATATAGAGTCCACCCTGCTCGTCCAATCTGGAGAGAGCCGCACTCGTCTTCGCCATCTGCATCAAGCTAAGAATACTTTCCTGCATCCGTGCACCACCAGAGGTTGAGAAGATGATCACCGGCAGTTTCTTGGATATGGCCTGCTCAATAGCACGAGTAATCTTCTCACCCACGACAGAGCCCATACTTCCAGTAAAAAAGTCAAAGCTCATTACAGCTACAACTACAGGTTGTCCACCAATCAAGCCTTCTCCAGTCACAACAGCATCACGCAATCCCGATTTCATCGTCTGCTGCTCCAGCTTGGAGCTGTATCCAGGGAAGTCGAGTGGATCGACCGAGATCATATCAGCATCATATTCTATGAAGCTTTCATCATCAAACGTCATTTTAATCCGTTCAAGAGCATTCAGTCTCATATGGTACCCGCAAGATGGGCATACCTTCAGATTCTTCTCCAGCTCCTTGCTATACTGAATTGTTCCGCATTTTCCACACTTGGTCATGAGCCCTTCAGGAATCTCACGCTTGGGACGATCACCTGTATCAGGTTGTTCGCCGCCACGCGACCGCTCTGCGGGAATCGTTGCGTATTTTCTTTTTTTCTGGAATAAATCTTTGAACACAACTACACCTCTTCAGCCGTTAATTTGTCAGCCCAGGATCTATAGAAGCTGCCAATGAAGGAAGTCTTCATCATAAAAAATCTATATTAGGAACATGTCTATCGAAGAACTTGCGTGGAAGTAGTCCCCACTCCGTGGAACGTATGTCTTGCGATTATAGACTTTGTTGGAGCGTTTGAACACGTATAATTTCTATAATTCCAAAATAAATGCCAGCACAGGCGTCAGCCTGATCTCCCTCATGCCAGTTGTTCGTGCGTGGGTGCATAGGTCTAAGGATGCAGGATGGCATTCAGCACTTCCTGAACTTCTTCCACTTCTCCAGAAGGGACGAGGATCTCAAATTGCTGCTTGGAGGCACTTATGGCCCGTGTCTTCACCATAAAACCTTCATCAGACAGCTTGAGCTTGATCATATCAGCCATTTTGGCAGTTGGTGCAATGTAGATCACCGTCCACACCCTTGTAACCCCCTAGGCAAATGTCTCTCGAGTCCGTATTAATGAACTCATGATAACATACCTTACTTTTTTCCCGCAAGAAAGGCCCTCTTCCTTCAAGAGGGCAATTAGCATTCCTAATGCCCGCCGTACAAGCTTCGACAGCTGGTCGGGAGCTATTTCAAATTTAAGATGTAGGGGGTGGATAATTGCGAGCCAGTGCATTTCCGTGGGCAATACGGGCGGATGCTGCGGCCGCCAGACTCGCTACCAGATCATCCAGAAAAACGTGAATACCTTCTGTCTTTCGGTTCAGACGCTCCAGAATTCCTGTTTTGTCCTTGTCAACATAGCCGAAGCTCGTTAGCCCAATCATACCATATACACTGGTAATCCCTAGTGCCATCGTCTCATCCACGCCATACAGCGGCTCATCTGCCTCCATAATGGTCTGCAGAGGCTCTGGCAGCAGCTTGCGCTCCGCCAGCTCATCCAACGCTATTCCTGTATACAAAGTATATTGAACCTCACGCTTGCCAAGCACAGACCTGACGCTATCCACACATTCCTGAAACGTCAGGTCAGGATAATATTTGCTCTGTAGATGATAGACGATGTCTGCAATGTCCTCGATTTTGACCCCTCTGCGCTGCAGAAGCGCCTCAGCATACTGTTGTGACATGAGCTTCCCTCCTGCTCCGCACCATGAACACCCATGGACAAGTTGCTGCGGAGATACTTTTAGCCGGTGTTCTCATGTGTATGCAGCAGCTTTCTGAATTGTTCTTGCCATAAGCTTACTTCACACGGACTGTGCCTTGGCCCAATAGCTTTTCCAGCTGTTGGAACAGCTCCGGGGAAGGCTTGGTCCGGTAGGCATCACTCAGTGCAAGCAAGCGCTGGCTCCCTTCGTAGAAAAGAACCGTCTGCAGATCACCCTCATGCTTCTCCAGTACAGACTTCACCATGCTCAGCAGTCCAGCATCCGCTTCAGCTTCCTTGGTGATTTTGATAAAGATTCGCTGATCCGAGCCACTCTTTCTGTCTTGCTCCACTCCTGCTCTATCAGATAGATTTGCCTGGTCGTTAGTCTCCCTGCCTGTCCCAGCTCCAATAGCACCCTCGATAGCACGGCTGGCTGCGGCATGGGCCTTGGTAACCCTTTGGCCAGACTCTCCCGAGGACTTCACCAATGCAGATTCATGACGACTGTCGACATTTTGTGCACTTCGTCCATCTGTACGGGAAGCATGATCCAGTACGGCAGAGGACACCTTCTGTGCTGTCACTGCAACGGATGCTGCAGTGACAGCAGCAGGCGGACTGCCCTGCGCACGTCCAGAGGCAGGACGTCTGGAGCTACTGCTCCGGCGTGACAGCAGACGCTGTAGATGCTCTCCACTCAGCGGAGCTACCTCATCGGCAAGCAGCTTGAAGCCCTCGTCCTGCTGCTGCACTCTCGCACGAATGGCAAGCAACGCTCCTTTTTCCACATGCGGACGACTTCTTCTCCAGACTTCAGGAAACAATACGACTTCGCAGCGCTCAATCTGATCCTCCAGCTCCATAAAGGCCATTTCTTTCCCCTGCTTCGTCGTAATCGTCTTCATGGATACGACCATGCCTGCGGTAACGATCACCGACTCATCCGTAGCCTCCGACAGCTGCATGAGCTTGTCTATACCAGCAGCCACCAGCTCCTCGTCCCAGTCATCCAGTGGATGGCCGGACAGATAGAGACCCAGTAGCTCACGCTCCATCTCCAGCTGCTGGCCAGCACTGTAAGGCTGTACGTCAGGATAGTTAATTTCCCAGTTCGGCGTCTCCAGGACATCGAAATCGAACAGCTGAATTTGCAGATCCTCACGCTCCTTGCGCCACTTCAACGCAGCCTCAAGCGTCTCATCAAGCATCGTCAGTAGTTGGGCTCTGTGCCCTGGCAGAGAATCGAAGGCCCCTGCCTGGATCAGTGACTCAATCACTCTCTTGTTGCACACCCGCAGATCTACGCGACGACAGAAATCTAGCAAGCTGTCGAAAGGACGCTCCTTCCGCTCACTTAGAATACTTTCCATAGCCTGCGTTCCGACATTCTTAATGGCTGCAAGTCCGAATCGAATATTCTGCGTTACCGGCGTGAACAGTACACCGCTCTCATTCACGTCTGGCGGCAGCACCTTCATGTTCATGCGTCGACATTCCACGACATACTCCGCCACCTTGCGATGGCTCCCCATCACCGCCGTCAGCATGGAAGCCATGAACTGAACCGGATAATGAGCCTTCAGATAGGCTGTCTGGAAGGCCAATACGCCGTAGGCAGCGGCATGCGCACGCGGGAAGCCGTAATCAGCAAAGCGAACGATCATGTCATAGACCACATCCGCTTCCGCCTCCGTATAGCCCTTGTTGATGCTTCCTGCCACGAAATGCCCCCGCTCTCGGTCAAGCACCTCACGCTTTTTCTTGGATACAGCCCTACGCAGCAGGTCCGCCTCTCCCAGCGAAAAGCCCGCCATTCGGGAAGCAATCTGCATAATCTGCTCCTGATACACGATAATGCCATAAGTATCCTTCAAGACAGGCTCCAGATCAGGGTGGGGATATCGAACCTCTATTGCTCCATGTTTGGCTTGAATGTAGTTCGGAATGAACTCCATTGGACCCGGGCGATACAATGCGAGCACCGAGATAATATCCTCGAAGCTGCTTGGCTTCATATCCTTGAGCACTCTGCGCATCCCTGCAGACTCTAATTGGAACACACCTGTCGTCTCGCCTCGTCCAAGCAGCTCATAGGTTAACGGATCATCATCATTGATTTGATTAAAATCAGGCGTCGTACCATATTCCTCTCCAATCCATCGGAGGCTGCGCTCAATAATGGATAGCGTACGCAAGCCGAGAAAGTCCATCTTGAGAAGGCCAATCGACTCCAGACTCTCCATCGCGTATTGGGTCAGGGGTACGCCTTCTCCTCCCTCCTGCAGTGGCACAGCATCCGTCAGGGGCGAACGCGAAATCACGACACCGGCGGCATGCGTAGACGCATGTCTTGGCATTCCTTCTACCTTCATCGCCATATCGAGCATCGCACGGGTAGCCGGTTTCGTCTCATATAACTCCCGCAGCCCTTCGCTGATCTCCATAGCCTTACGGATATGAATGCCGAGCTGGCCCGGAATGAGCTTCGCTGCCTTGTCTACCTCGCCGTAGGGAACATTCTGCACGCGCCCTACGTCACGCACTGCCGCTCTGGCCGCGAGCGTCCCGAACGTGATAATCTGGGCGACATGCTCCTTGCCGTATTTGGCAACGACATAGTCGATAACCTCATCCCGCCGCTCGTCACTGAAGTCAATATCAATATCCGGCATGCTGATCCGCTCCGGGTTCAGGAAGCGTTCGAAGAGCAGCTGGTATTTCATTGGATCTACATTCGTAATCTTGAGTACATACGCTACGAGGCTACCAGCAGACGAGCCACGTCCTGGCCCGGTTGCAATTCCCTGCTGATGGGCATAAGCGATGAAATCCCAGACGATCAGGAAATAGTCGCTGAAACCCATGCTCTCGATCGTATTCAACTCATAATCAAGCCGCTCCTCCAGCTGTCTGCGTTGCTCCTCATCATGCCAGCGGATATCCTGTGCATAACGATCCTCCAGCCCCTGAAGACACAGAGACCGTAGATACTCGCCAGGAGACATGCTTTCTGGCAGCGGACGATAAGCTGGTAATATATAATGACCGAATTCCAGCTCCAGCTGGCACTCGTCAGCAATAAGCACTGTATTGGCCATGGCTTCTGGCAAATGTGGGAATAAGCGTGCCATCTCCTCAGCACTCTTCATATAGAGCTGATCTGTCGGAATACGGAATCTCTCTTCATCCTCCAGCGTCTTCCCCGTGCCAATGCAGATAAGCACATCCTGAACCTCAGCATCCGGACCCGTCAGATAGTGCACATCATTCGTTAATACGAGTGGAATGTCCAGCTCGCGAGACAGCTCGACCAGCAGTCCATTCACACGCTTCTGGTCGGGCAGCCCATGATCCTGGAGCTCCAGGTAGAAGTGCTCTCCGAAGATGTCCTTGTAGCGTTTCGCTGCTGCCCGCGCCTCGTGCTCCCGGCCATGTAGCAAATGCTGCGGTACCTCGCCTCCTAAGCAGGCGCTCAAGCAGGTGATGCCCTCACCGTAGGTCGCCAGACTTTCCATATCAATACGTGGTTTATAATGAAAGCCCTCCAGATGACCGATGGAGCACAGCTTCATCAGATTCTGGTAGCCCTTCATATTACGTGCGAGCAATATCAAATGATAGATTGGCTGATCCTTGCGGCTGCCACGCTCCTTGCGCGAGCCTGCAGTCAAATAGACCTCGCAGCCAATGATTGGCTTAATGCCTCGTGCCTGACATGCTTTATAGAAAGGTATAGCCCCGTACATAACCCCATGGTCTGTCAGCGCTAAAGCCTTCATTCCGTATGCAGCAGC
The DNA here is from genome assembly GCF_000377505.1 of Paenibacillus massiliensis 2301065 = DSM 16942. Taxonomy (GTDB): domain Bacteria; phylum Bacillota; class Bacilli; order Paenibacillales; family Paenibacillaceae; genus Paenibacillus; species Paenibacillus massiliensis. The sequence goes on from NZ_KB898191.1 coordinate 356,737, forward strand.
CTGCTCGACCAGCTCCGTGATCCGGGCTGCACCGTCCAGCAGACTATATTCACTATGCGTATGCAGGTGAACAAATGAACTCATGCGCTTCGCATCCTTTCGGCGCTTGTTGAACAGATCGGTAGGAATGTCTGTTCCCTTTGGAACTATTTTATCATAACCTGGCACCTCGCGCCCATACAATAAAAGTACAGGCTCTATCGTGCCTGATCAAGACTTGGCACAAGGCCATATCGTCAGGACATAAGCAACCATAGAAGTTGGCACAGAGGATCACCACAAGCCAAAAGTGAGAAAGGGAGGGACATGATGAGTACATTTCTAACCAAAGCTATTCTGGATTTCTTCATTGCATTTGGCATTGTGCTGGGCGGGGCTATGCTGGGAGGAGTCGGAGCCGTGATCGCCTTGCAGCCACCTACGCAAACGATGCTGGATATCGCAGGCAAAATTAAAATTTGGGCGCTTGCCGCGGCCGTGGGCGGAACCATTGACCCCATGAGGGTCATTGAGAGCAATGTGCTGGATGGCAATCTTTCACCAGCCATCAAGCAGATTCTATATCTGATCTTTGCTTTCTTGGGGGCACACATGGGGACGGAGCTGGTCAAATGGGTATGTAACGGGGGACGTAGCTAGCATATGAGGAGCTTCTTGAGACAATCAGGTATTTTCGTGCTTGGCATGGTCGCGGGAAGCATTATATACAATGCGATCTGGCATACCAGCTATAACGCGCTCTGGATGCACAATCAGGATTTGCGCATTCAGCTGGACCAGGCAGAGGAGGATAATGAGACTCTGCGCAAGCACAGCAACCGACATAGTGTGATTAAAGAGATTAAGGTCCGGGCTGAGCAGACAAGCGCAGATAAAATCTCGGCGATCGAGGTCAAGGATATACTGCGGCAGATGCATGAGGATCTGGAGGTGCTGCGCGGACGGGATATATTCGAGATTGATACAGACAGCAAGATGGTCCGTGTTCTGCTCAACCGCAAAATATATACCGTACGCGAGAAAGAATACTCCATTCAGGTCAAGACGATGCTAGCGGTAGAAGGCGTGCTGCAAATCTGGGTGGAGATGCGCCCGTATATACGAAGCTAGGACATGAACGCATCACATGAGCATAGAGCCACTCCAAGCGGGAAGCCCTGTCATTCCTGAAATGAGCTGGCCTGATCTTGCTTCACCCATGGTCAATGGAATGCAGGGTCAGCACCGATTTGCAGACGATAAGCTCCTCTCGGAAAATAGAAATCTCCAATCTGCAGGTTCGCCTGCTAACCTCCATCACTGATGAGCGAATGACGACAGCATCCTCAATCTGTACCGGACGGATAAAATAGCTACTGATCTGATCCAGCACATGGTCATTGCCTGTCAGGTCCTTGGCGACGCGGCAGCCCGCCTGGGTCATAATATTGATCAGCACTCCCTCTGAGATCGTACCCAGATTCGTGGCCATCTGCGGAATAATGAAGCCGTTGAACATCAGCTCCCCTTCCGGTCCGCGCTCCTCTGCAAGGCCGCTCCAGATCAGATGATCGAACGTCTCTCCTAGCTGTGGCTGCTTCTGGGCGTCTCGGAGGGCTGTCAGCACCTCCTTGCGAGACACAGACCCAAGCAGCTTGCGATTCCGGTCAATGATCGGCAGGAAATGGATGCCCTCCCAGGTCATAATCTGCGCAGCCGAGGCCAGAGAGGTCTGCAGCAAGGCTGTAATCGGGCTACGAAGAATACACTTCTCAATAGACTGATTACCCTGTAGATGCTGAATATCCTTTCGTCCCACAATGCCGATGAGACGGTTCCATTCATCCACTACTGTGAAACGCTGTTCTCCGGTTGCTTCAGCCAGTGCCTCCAGATCGGCAACGGTGCTGTTGATCTTCAGTGTGTGGGGCTTGCCCTTGCGCGAGACAATATCCTCGACCAGCATAATTTTTTTCTTAATCAGGCGGTCAAATATGGCCCGGTTAATCATAGAGGCTACCGTAAAGGTATCATGACGTGAGGAGATAATCGGCAAATTAAGCTTGTCGGCCAGTTGCTTCACTTCACGGCTTGTACCAAAGCCCCCTGTAATGAGCACACCAGCTCCCTGTTCTAATGCCAAGGAGTGTGCATTCTCTCGGTTACCGACGATGAGCAGGCTACCTGGATCAATATAACGTGCCATGGCATCCACTTTCATCGCACCGATGACATACTTGTGAAGCGGCTGGGCCAGACCCTCGCTACCGCCAAGTACATGCCCCTCAACGATGTTCACCACATCCGCAAAGGTCAGCTGCTCGGAAACTCCACGTGGCCGCTTTTCTACCCGAACCGTTCCGATCCGTTCCTTCGTAATGACAATGCCGAGATTCTCGGCTTCCTTTACAGCACGGTAGGCGGTCCCTTCGCTAACAGCCATCTCCTTGGCCAATCTGCGGACCGATATTTTGGTGCCCACCTTCAGCTGTTCAATATGTCGTAATAGCTGTTCATGCTTCGTGACCGTTTCGTCGAACCCCTGCACAACTGTTACACCCCCTGCGAGCAATCTGTATTAATCTGTACTCATTATATCATATCCACCTCCATTTCAAAGATAGGTATGTCACCTTCTCAGCTCAGCGTAGGTTCATCAAATAGCCTATCCCCGTATCCTCCCGGTCAATAGCAAACAAGCCAGCAGAACAAGATACATATCTTGTCCTACCAGCTTGGTACATTAGATTAAGCTTCAGCCCTTCAAGAGGACTTGCCTCTAAGAGCATCCTGCTGCTCCTCATCCCATTTCAGCTGCCATTGCTGCAGCTTGGCCTTGCGCACTCGCTCTAACGCTGCCCGTTTCTCCTCATCCACACCCAGCAGAAAATGCAGGTTGGCACCGATCACCATCAGCGAGAATAACACCCATACAGCTCCGAATAGCTCTACCAGTCCCATTTCTCCACCAAAAGGAATTCGCGGCAGTGCGATAATGAGCATCGCTAGAGCAATCAGTAAATATAAGCCATGCTTCCACTTCTTAAAAGACTTCATATCCTAACCTTCCTCCCACCTGAGACTTAGGAAAGCTGTACTCGCTTCCTACTCTATGTTTCTAGTCTATGAGGAAGTCGGACAAGATATGAGTCAATCTTATTGAGAAGTGCCGTACAAATGCTGCAGGCTTTCCGTAATGATCTTGTTGACATCCTCAATAATGACGCTCAGACGGCGCTCCGCATCAAATAGACGACGGACGTTAAGATTGCTGCTAAGCACCTCGAAAAGCTTCTCCATGCTCTCAATCTCTTCTTGCTGCGGCATATCTCCACTCATCATCCGCTGCTGCACGTCCATCTGGCGTTGTCTGAACTCGTCCAGCATGCGCTTGGCTTCGGGATCTGCATCGACCAGCTTCATCGCTGCCGTAATCTCTTCTACCTCACCGCTCTCCTTGAGAGCCTTTGCCAAATCATGCGCCTTGTCATAAATACTCATTCTTCTTCATCCTCCCTAACATTGTTGAAGCACCATTCAATTTAACGGATTAGGTCAATCACCAAGGTATATATGTCCTCATATGATGAACTACATGCAATGTGCTGACGCAGCCCATACAGCCTTAACCTCTAGTTGCTGCCTGGAAGGAGATCCACGATGTCCAGTAAAAAAGTATCGGTTCAAGTCATCGGATCGGGCCTGCTGCAGGATGACGTTCTTATGATCAGTGATCAACTGCTGAAGCTATGGAAGATTCAGACCGGGCATCCTCTGCAGCTCGTATTCGGCTCATTCCGCCAAGAGATCACAGCTATATCTGCACCTGGAATACATGGCATCCGCATGGGGAATGCCCTTGCACATAAGCTGGGTCTGACTTCCAGCAGTGTCCTGCGCGTCTCCTGCCATACTCCCAGTCGAACCCTGCGCATGGGGCCGCTGATTGGCGTCCTGATTAGCCGGGATTTTCCGGATCAGACGGACAGACCATTCGGTACAATCACCCATTTTTGTCGTGAGCTGGCCGGTGCTTGCACTAAACAGGGCGCTTATGTCTACTTCTTCACACCCGATCATATTCGTTCCCATCCCGGTCACGTTGACGGCTGGGTCTACGATGGGTCTTGGAAAAAAGCGGTTCTGCCTACGGCAGATGTAGTCAACAATCGGCTTACCTCACGCAAGCTCGAGAACAAACCTAGCGTACAGTATTTCATGAAAGAAGTAAAATTACGGTATGGTTCGACGGTCTTCAACGAGAAATTTCTGGATAAGAATGAGGTCTTTGACGCCCTGAAGCACAACAAAGAGCTAAGACGCTATCTGCCAGAATCTCACCTGCTGGATAATTACCTTACCTTTAAGAAAATGTGCTCTACCTACAGCAGCGTGTTCCTGAAGCCCGTACGAGGTAGTCTTGGCAAAGGCATCATTCGGATCACCAAAAATGTAGACGGCACCTTCACTACACTTACGACATCCACCAGTGCACCGAAGAAGCAGGTCTATCCCAGTATCGTAAAAATGTTCTCAGGCATCTCGGGAAAAATGAAAACGACCCGCTATCAGATCCAGCAAGGTCTTCCGCTCATTGACCACAGCAAACGCCCCGTTGATTTTCGCGCTCTGGTGCAGAAGAACAAGAAGGGCGTCTGGAGTGTCACCTCGATTGTGGCTCGGATCGCGGGAGGAAGTCATTTCGTCTCGAATCTGGCACGAGGTGGCTCACTCAGTACCGTTAAGGAGGCCGTCGCCAAGACTTCCTTGTCTTCTTCAGTCAAGAGCAACGCCTATCAAGCATTGAAGACAGCCGCACTTGCGATTGCATCCGGTGTGGAGCAGTCGATCCCTGCCCATTTTGGTGAATTGGGAATAGACCTTGCATTGGATACTTCAGGCCATGTCTGGCTAATTGAGGTGAACTCCAAGCCATCCAAGAATGACAACACACCGCTGGGTGACCAGAAAATTCGCCCTTCGGTCAAAAAAATGATTGATTACTGCTGTTATTTGGCTGAATTGCATTGACAGCGGTGCAAGGAGGCTGATATCCATGTCCGTACACGCTGAAGCTGCTGCTCCTCATCGCATACTGGGAGTCATCGTGAACCGAAGAACAGGATCGCCACCCATCGCCGAAGCTGTATTCTGCCGCCGACTTTGCCAATCTGGAAGGCGCTATGGACTAACTGTACTCATCTTCACAGCGGATGGCATTGAGCCACAGCACGGCTCGATATCCGGTTACATCTACCGGGACAAAAGGTGGATCAGGAGTCGCATAACTCTGCCCGATCTGATCTACGATCGGCAGTCCGGGAGCGAACGACGTGCTTCCAGCCGCCTAGGTCTCCAGCGGTTAGCGGAGCAAGCAGCCCGACCACTGCGCTACTGGTCTAGAGGATTACCCGGAAAATGGCATGTGTATAAGAAGCTTGCCACCGATTACCAACTTCGTCCCGTGCTACCCCCTACGCTTCCTTACTATGGGGGGAGGCTGCTGCGCGACAAGCTCCAGCAACAGCCCAGACTGTTCCTGAAGCCTCAAGCTGGTACTCACGGTAAAGGTGTGCTAGCCGTGGTGTCCTCCCCGGACGGGAAGTACCTGTCGGTAGCTGGCCGCAACCACCGTAACCAGTCATTCAGCCTTCGTTTCCAGAGCCTGGATACAGCAATCGACTGGGTAGACGAATATATTGCCGGGCAGCGCTATATTGTGCAGCCCTTCCTTGACCTGAGGGGCCGGGGGGGCAGGCCGTTTGACGTGCGTGCCTTGGTCCAGAAGAACCTTGCGGGCATCTGGACCCTGACTGGACTTGTGGTCCGGGAAGGTAACAACCCGAAGGGGCTAACCTCCAATCTCCATGGTGGAGGAAGCGCTCATCAAGCTCTTGCTTATCTGGAGGAGCTGTTTGGGCAAGAGATGGCAGCGATTCTTGTGCAGAGATTAGAGATGCTTGCACTCAAGCTTCCCAGTCTGATTGAGGCGCACTACGGCAGTCTCGGGGAGCTTGGAATTGACTTTGGCGTAGACACCTCTCGCCGCATCTGGCTATTGGAGGTCAATTCAAGGCCTGGCAGATCAGCCTTTTTCGGACTAGAGGACCTGACAAGTGCCCGCCAATCCATATATCGCCCCCTGCAATACGCCCGCTATTTAATAGGGAAGCACGATCGACAAGACAGGATGACAGCAAGCCATTCACCAGAAGCTCATTTCCAAGTCAACAGCCCAGCTGACCCGGCTGCCGCATTGCCACGCGGGCCCTATAGGCTGTCGGGATAGGAGGATAAATAGATGAGTTTGACCCATTGTAATGTTCACTTTACGGGACAGCCCGAGAAGGTTGTGTATATTTCGACCAACCTGATGAAGAGCCTCAACCTTGCAGGTGGCAAACAGATCCATCTGCGGCTTGGCAGAGGCCGAATTCCGGCTGCTGTTCGTACCATTCGGAAGCCCGGCAAGCATCTATACCTGGCTAATGGCATCCGCAATGCCATTAATATCCCCAAGGCAGGTACTGTCTACCTGCGAAATACACAGAACGGCGTCGTACAGCTCGGGCCACTAATCGGTGTACTGTCCGATGGCTCCGGGTCGACAAGCCAGCCCTTCGGCTCGCGAACCGGCTTTATCAGACAGCTGCTGCGAGAGGGGAACAAGCGAGCCTATATATTTGCCTTTGCACCAAGGGACATTGATTGGAACAAGGAGACCGTGAATGGCTACTTTCTGAGCGATAAAGGAGAGTTCACGCGCAAGAGGGTGCCTCTTCCGGATGTCGTCTATAATCGGCTGCCCAGTCGAAAATTCGACTTCTCGCCCTCCACGAACATGCTGCGGGAGCGATTCATTCGCAAGAAAATTCCGTTCTTCAACTGGAGCTTCTTCAACAAATCGGATATTTACAGGTTGCTTGAGAATATGCCGTCAGTCAGCAAATATATACCAGAATCTTATATGAATCCGACCAGAGATCAGATTGCCCAGGTTCTGCAGCGTCATCAAATGGCTTACTACAAGCCTAGTGCAGGCAGCCTTGGGAAAGGTATCTATAAATTAACCTACACGCCGCAGAAGGGATATTATCTTCGCTACAGGCGCGGGGGCAGTAATGCACTGCTGCGCTTCTCTTCCTTTGACAAATTGATGCGAATGCTTCAGGCCAGACTGGGTCAATCCATGCGAGGCTATGTCGTTCAGCAGGGAATCCATTTGATTGAGCTGGATGAGTGTCCGATTGACTTCCGATTCCACATGCACAAGAACGGCTCCAATCAATGGGTGGTCGTCGGCATTGGCGCCAAGAAGGCTGGAAAAGGTAGTGTAACGACGCATATCAAAAATGGCGGCTCACTTCTAACCCCTGAACGGGCGCTCAGTCGCAGCTTCGGGTCTCGTTCAGGCGAAGTACTTCAGAATATGAAGCGGATTGCGGTTATCCTTGCACAGGCAATTGAGTCCCAGCATAAGCATCTACTTGGAGAAATCGGATTTGACCTGGGCATTGACCACAACGAGCAGGTCTGGATGTTCGAGGCTAATGCCAAGCCAGGCCGCTCGATCTTCCACCATCCCTCGCTGCGCTCTGAAGGAAAAGCATCCATTGACCACATTCTGGATCATTGCCTTTACCTGAGTAAGTTCCAGGGGAGGGAGGACGCGTGAACATTCGCATGGAGGAGAGGCTAGTCTTCGCTATTCTGACCGTTCGAGGCACCGGTAAAAAATTGAAGGGAAATCTGGATAACTTTCAGGATATATGGGAGAAAGGAACATCCTTGGGGAATCTGGTGTATATCGTAACAGCCAAGGATCTGGTACTGTCCGGTGGTACTGTCCGCGGATATACCTTCAACGAGAGTAAGGGGACGTGGGAGCCTGGTCGCTTCCCTCTCCCCCATGTCGTCTATAATCGCATTCCTAATCGTAGCCAAGAGAGCAGACCTTCTGTACGACGCAAGCTAAGAGAATTGGGTAAACGAAAAGATATTGCCATGTATAACCCCAGCTTCTTCAACAAGTGGAACCTATTTCAGTGGCTTAAATCCTCCAAAAATACTCGCAAATTCATACCAGCTACCCGGAAGCTGAATAATGCGAGCGGTCTGGAGGAAATGCTGCAGGAATTTCCCTTTCTGTATCTCAAGCCGGAAAGCGGCAAGGCCGGCAAAGGTATCATGCTGTTGAAGTATAACAAGGAGCAATTGCTGCCCTATCGGCTGAAGATCCAATCTACTCGGAAGAGCACAACGTACAAGACTGGAAATCTCCAAAAGCTCTGGGCGAGGATTCGCAAGGAGACAGGTAGCACACCATATATTTTCCAGCAAGGAATTGAGCTTACACTCTATCGCAAGCGTCCGTTCGATCTACGTGTGCTGGTCCAGAAGAATGAGCGTGGTCACTGGAGCGTCACCGGAATCGGTGCTCGACTGGCAGGGGCACGAAGCATTACCACTCATGTCCCGCGCGGAGGAAGCGTAGAGAATCCAGAGACGCTGTTGTCCAGACTCTTTGGCTCCGACATGAGCAACACACTGCTGCAGCGCGTCTACAGTTCCGCCACACAGATTGCACGTCAGGTTGAGATTGGAGCAGGCGCAAGCCTTGGGGAGATGTCCATGGACCTTGGCGTCGATGGGTCAGGGAACTTGTGGTTCTTCGAGGCCAATGCGAAGCCCATGAAATTCGATGAGTCGGACATCCGCCGTAAATCGTTGGAGCGCATCTTCGAATACAGCTCATATCTGGCCAATCAGCTCAAAACAGGCGGTTAGGAGGTGACAACTTGACGCACATTGCGACCATGGAGGAATACTCGACAGACAATTGGATTATACAACGACGAAGTCTTTTACAATTCGCCCGAAGATGCGGGGGCCTGCGGATCAGCAGAGAGCTGCTGCGACCGCTAGCTACCTTGTCGACAGAACAACTGAACGAGGAAGGAGCCTCCCTCTTGTATGCCTATGTGCGTACAGAGCAGGGACCTCAAATAGCCGGCTTTTGTCTGGCTGTAGGGTTCGGTCATGAGCTATGCATGGTTGTCATCAGACCGCTATACCGTGGCCGTGGACTAGGAAGACGCTTGTTGCAGGAGCAGCTGTCACGGCTTGAATATCTGGTCTGTACCGTGGATCATGATCACACCGCTGCTAAAAAAATGTGCTATCATGCTGGACTTACTGCTACAGGTATTACTAGTCGTCCAGGAGGTAAGACCGTAATCGTGTATGAAGGGAAGCTGGATCAAGCTGAACGCCCTCCCTTCAAGGAAGGGGCATTACCATGGCTGAAGCTGTCCTAGGCATCATGACGCTCTACATTAATAAAAACAAACAGATTGAGGACCGTCAGGTCTATCAGCGCATGATTACGGAAGGCCGACGGATGGGACTGGAGGTATTCGTATTCACCCCATCCGACTTACACCCTACCAAGAAAATGCTGCTTGCTCAGGATTACGATCCTGTTCGTGGAGCCTGGACTCGCTCCTGGCGTGCTTTCCCACAAATGATCTATGATCGGTGTCGGATACAGCGAGGAAGCCGCTTCGAGCAGTTGAAGCGATTCCGTAGACAATATGGGCATCTGACCTTTCTGAATCGTCCACTCCGCAACAAATGGACCGTTCATCAGGCCCTGGCGGCTGTACCTGAGTTCTATCCTCATCTACCCGCGACACGTCTGTTCCATCAATTCAGTGACGTACGCGAGATGCTGAAGCACAATTCACTCCTCTACCTCAAGCCCATCAATGGTACTGGCGGGAGAGGGGTACTACGCATCGAACCCGTTCCAGGCAAAACAAATCTGTATCTGGTTCAGGGAAGGGACCTGCAACGCAGGATCATCCCACCGAAGAGAATACCCATTGAAAAGCTCAAATCTGCACTTTCCAGCTGGAATATGCACAACTACCTCATTCAAGAGGGTATACCGATCATGCTGGGCAACGGACGGGTGCATGATTACCGGATGCTCGTACAGAAGAATGGGCAGGGACAATGGGAATTTACCGGGGGTGCTGGCAGGGTCGGTCCCCCCCGCAGTGTAACCTCCAATTTGCACGGAGGTGGAAATGCCGTTTCGATGCAAGAATTACTGAAGCAATGGATACCGGATGAGAATATTCGGCGTGAAGTCAGACACAATGCGGAGAAGCTCAGTGTGGCTATCGCTATCTACCTGGAGAATTTGTACGGTGCATTGTGCGAGCTCGCTCTGGATCTGGCTATCAACAAGCATGGTCACATTTATGTACTGGAGGTCAATCCCAAGCCTGCTCGTGAGGTATTCTCAAAGATCGGTGAGAAAGATATCTATCGACTTGCGATCGTGCGGCCACTGGAATATGCACTGTGGATCCACCGCAACAAACTGGCTTCCACCACGGTTGCTGGAAGAAGACGAAGAGTCCCCCGCTAGACAAGGGACTCTTCTATACATATTATTTATATCGTTACTTATTATTCATATCGTCACATACTATTCATAGCATGTGTTCCGATTGTTGTCAGCTACAACTACTTCGCCGATGAGTATAGCGCCAGCAGCTCTGTAAAATCCTTAATGATTACATCTGAGCCACGCAGCTCCTCACCGCCTCCGAAGCCAGCATAGGCACAACCGACGACAGTCTGACCATTCTCCTTGCCTGCCTCCACATCCGAGGAGCGGTCACCCACCATCCAGGCGTTGGACAGACCATGGTGATCCAGCAGCAGCTTCACCAGATCGACCTTTGTGGCCGTATTGTATTGTCCCGCACTGTAGACCCCTTCGAACAATGGCATGATTTCATGGGCAGCCGCTACTCCTTTCACATAATCCTCCAGGCCGTTACTTGCCACGAACAACCGTACTCCTTGATCATGAAGAGCTTGCAGCGTCTCCTTCACCTGCGGGTACAACTGATGTGTTCCTTGCTCCTTCAAGCCCTCCATCTCCAGCTCCAGCAACAGAATATCGGCTCGTGCCCGCGCCGCGTCACTGGCGTCCGGCATTACCTTCATCCAAATGTCGCTAAGCAGCATACCGAGACTGTTCATCATTCGCTCCTCTGGTGGCGTATCTCCCTCGAACAGTCCCTCTGCCCGTAGTTGGGCAAATAGTTTGTGGTAGACGGGACTTAGAAGCGTCTCGGTCTGAAATAACGTACCATCCATATCAAAAATCATCGCTTCTGGCTTGGTCAACATCTTAGTCATTGGGTTCTTATCGTCCTTCCTCCAACATGGCTATATGTCATTAGCTTATCATAAGCCATCTGGCCATGGAACTTTCGTTGTTAAACGTTAGTCAACTACATGGGCAGCAGCCCTGAATTCATACTGATCGCGTTCATACACTTTGCCAGCGATGGTCACCGAATCTGGTGCAATGCGCTCTACTGTGCCACCGAAATCCTCAAAGGTTGTCCGGCACGTCTCATCCACAGACACGATATATACGCGCAGCTGTGTCATGGCAGCAGCAAACAGCTCCATATCCGTTCTCAGCGTCTTATACATACGATTCACCCTGCTCACCTCGGTTCGTTACATGCTTTGAACGATTGCCCATCAGTTAATCCAACCTTAACTGTTACTAATTTCTTGCTGCTGTTGTTCACTTCCTGCTGCTCTTCTTCACTTCCTGCTACTCTTGTTGAATTCTTGTTACGTATGATAAAGCAATTCAGTCCATGATTTCAACAGAATAATTATTCTTGTTCATGAAAAACCAGCCGTCATGAACTGACGACTGGCTTCTTGGTTGTTCAGGCATTTCTGATGGCATTTCTAACGGCATTCTAATTTAGATCAGAGTTGTTTAGATCAGACTTGCAAACTTAAGAATTCTTTCGATCAATGCTGCCGTCTCTGCACGGCTCACTGGGGATTGACTATTCAGCATTCCTGCTTGATCCCCCTGCACAATACCTTGTTGTACAGCGAACCCTACGGCGGCACTAGCCCATGAAGATACGAGATCCCCATCCTGATACGACTCAAGCTCAGACAGGCTATTGGCGGCTGTGTCCACATGTGCCAGCTTTACAGCACGAATGAGGATTGCGACCGCTTCCTCGCGGCTAATGTTCCGATTAGGCTTGAAGGAGCCATCATCATATCCGGTGAGGAGTCCATATGCAGAAGCCGTATTGACATAATCCTGATACCAGGCATTCTGGTCCACATCGCTAAATGTCTTGCCTACCCGCGATTGGTCTTGAAGCCCGAATGCACGTACAGCAATTGTCGCAAATTCAGCACGGGTTATCTCACGATTAGGCTCGAAGCTTGAAGCACTGGTGCCTTCAACGACAAGTCTGGATGCCATGTTCACAATGGCGCCATTCGCCCAATGATTCACCGTATCAGCAAAGCCCTCTTCATTCCAAATTAGCGCATACGTCCCGCTGCTGAGCAAGCTGTTAATTTGTGCATAATATCGACCATTCAGTTGTATAACCTTAGTTGGCACGTGCATGAAGGATACCTGGGATTCATCGTACACAATACCTGTGGTAATACGATTAGGATCGTATCCTGCTGGCAATAAAATAAGCGATTTTGCATATTCCTCAAAATCTGGCACAGTGATTTGTACCCCTTGATACTCTGCTGTCACAGCAAAATGGATTGCCGTTCCTACCAAGGTGAGATTTCGAGCAGCTGCAGCCCGCTCAATGGCCTGCATTTGTGCTGTGTTATCACCGGAAACGGTGATGCTATAATGAAGGCTTTGCAACTCCGTTGCTGCGCCATATTGATTAGCGATTCTGTCCGTATGAAGCTGTCTGGCTTGCAGAATCGTGCTACCTTGCCCTGCATTGATTTCGATAGAACCATCTTGTTTCTCAAGCCACTGAGTAAGCTTGGCATCCAGTTGTGTCCTAACCGTATTCTCACTTGCAGAATTGATGACGAGTTTGTTTCGTCCAGTCTTTTCGAGCACAGAGATTGCTTTGTCGCTGTCCACTTGAACAACAGTCACCTGTTCTCCGTTTTCATTTTGCACCGTAGTCGAAGCGATCGTGTCACCAGTTACTTCGTCTTTGACTTCGGAGCCATCATGATCTGACGATGAAGACTGATCATCTGTCGTACCTGGAGCAGAGTTATTGGTTCCGCCTCCGCCACCACCGTTGTCTCCACTACCAGAATTGTCGTCGTTGCTGCTTCTAGTCCTTACGTTCACGACAATATCAATGGATTTACCTGCATATTCAATAGTAATTACCGTACTGCCCTTAGACACTGCAGTAATTAGTCCATGCTCATTGACTGTAGCAACGTTCGGATTGGATGAAGTATACGTTACTCCTTCGCTTACGACCTTGTGGCTTCCATCTTCATACACCGCTTGTGTTACCGTTTGCTGCGTTTCACCCTTTAATAGGTTGTATGACGCATTATCTACAGACAGATTGGTAACGGCAGGTGGACTATACAGTACATTGACAATGGCCGCAGCAGACATTCCGTTGTAGACCGCTGTAATGACGGAAGTCCCCTCGGCGAGTCCAGTCACCAGACCATCGGTGTTCACAGTAGCTATTTGAGGCTCCGATGAGCTGAACGTTACCCCGCTTGTGATGACATATGAGGAGTTGTCTTCCTCGTATACACCTGTAACAACAGTTTGATGTGTGTCATTCAACTGCAGGTTGTAGCTAGAGCTGTCCAATGTGATAGGAGGCTTGGTAGGTGTACGGAAGCCCTTCATCTCGCTTGCGTATGTGATTCCATAGCGATCTATCGCATATGCGCGATAACTATAGTTGGCATCAGGTGCAAGGTTGGCCGCCTTAATGGAGTAATTCCCCGCACCACCCGCTGTGCTTGCATACCTGATAGCATGAGAGTTGGAATCATACACCTCAATACCACGTTCTGTCACAGGGTTCTTGCCTTGTATGACTACTTCACCTGAGAGCTCCGCATAGCTTGAGGTGATGGTGTTCACATCCCCTGTTGCTACGATTGGAGCTGATTGTAACGTCCAGGTCTCGTTGATGATGGAACCCATCACTTCTGAATAACCACCAAATGAGAAGAGCTGGTCACGCTTCGGGTCATACACCATAGCAACATGACCACGCTTGTTGGTGACAAGAGGCTGTTGGCTCCAGTCTGTCCCGCTCCAGAACCAGGTATCATCGTTCATTCGTCCGCCGGATCCCAGTATTTCGCCGCCGAACAGGATGATATGCGCACCATCATAGGCTAGACCATAGGCCATCCGTATGTTTGGGGCACTTGTGGTTATGTGTTGAGTCCAGTCTACGCCGTCCCAAGTCCACGTATCGTTAAGAAAACCTCCGCTAGAGTTTCCACCGAACATCACAAGATTCTGATTGGCCGGATCGTAGGCCATTTGCCCGAAAGCACGGGGAGTTGGGCTCGTTGAAGGTGCTTGTTGAACCCAGTTACCTCCATCCCACACCCATGTTTCATTGGTAGGCCCTGTCTGAGACTGACCACCGAAAAAGACAATATTACCATTTTTTTCATCCGTGGCCATATACGGAACTCCCCGAAGTCCAGGGCTAGCAGAAGGCGTCAGCTCCTGCCAATCAGTGCCTGTCCAGGTCCAGGTATCTCCGAGAAAATTCGTCCGACCATCTCCGCCATACATAATAATCCGATTTGAAATGGGGTCATATGCCATACCACCACCACTTCTTGCAGGCGGCGTGACCGTGGGGTGGAGCTGCTCCCAGTTCTCCCCATCCCATGTCCATGTGTCATTAACACGAATGGTAGAGCCTCCTACGTAACCTCCAAACATGAGAATTTTCTCACTTCTTGGGTCATAGGCCATCAAGGGAGCTGTTCTCGCTTGAGGTAGAGTCGTCGGATATCTCTCTGTCCAGACATAATTCTCTGTCGTAGCTAAGGAAGCTGAAGTAGCTCCTACTTGCGACATCAAAATACTGACCGGTAGGTTGATGATCAGATTTAACGATAGAACCAACAATATTATTTTTTGTGATAGTCTTGCTGCAAACAATGTGGTACCCCCCGTTATAATGTAAAATTAATTGAGCCTAATCATATATCGGTAGAGTGATATAGTTCATAAATATCTCTTTTGTACTAGATCCTTTTACAAGATTTATAAATTCAGTGCATGTTATCAATACTTGCTAATGATTAGAGTTCTATTGGGCGTGGAGAACCCTGAAGCCTTAAACCGAACATGGGCTATTGTCAAAATAAAAAGCGGCCGCACCTGGCGAACCGCTCTTCTTCGTTCAAAAGATTTTCTTATGCTCCCGATCCTCCTTGAGAATCTCGACAGCTTCCCGGAATCGCAGAGAATGCACCACCTCGCGCTCCCTCAGGAACTTCAGGCTATCCTGCAGATCGACATCATCCGTCATATCGATCAGCCATTGATAGGTGGCCCTGGCCTTCTCCTCCGCTGCGATATCCTCGTACAAATCGGCTATGGGATCACCCTTCGCTTGAATATAGCTCGCCGTAAACGGAACACCTGCTGCGTTCTCATAGAAAAGCGCCCGGTCATGGCTCACATAGTGTGCGTCCAAGCCTGCTGCCTTCAGCTGCTCTGTCGTTGCATCCTTCGTCAGCTTATAGATCATGGTGGCGATCATTTCGAGATGAGCGAATTCTTCTGTACCGATATCATTAAGCAGACCGATGACTTTATCTGGTATAGTGTACCGCTGGTTAAGATATCGAAGGGCCGCGGCCAGCTCGCCGTCTGCTCCACCATATTGCTCCTGCAGCAATTTGGCCATATGCGGGTCACATTTACTTACACGTACAGGGTACTGCAGTTTCTTCTCATAAATCCACATGTAACGGACCTCCTATCCTCTCCAAATCGCGCTTCATACCTGCCATGGCCATGGAGTTTTGCTCCACTCCCACGGATACTTCGAGAACGCGTGACCAAAGTGCATTAAAGGCCCATATAGCAGCTGGAATTGATGGGCGAGCTGTGTCCGCTCCTTGGTCAGCTTGTTATATTGCTCAATCGCCTGATAGTCATCAGGATGAGTATCGAGGTACAGATTCAGCTCGACGAGCACAAAATCTACGGCCTGCAGCTGCTCCAGTAGTTCATAATATTTGTCATCACACA
The DNA here is from genome assembly GCF_000377505.1 of Paenibacillus massiliensis 2301065 = DSM 16942. Taxonomy (GTDB): domain Bacteria; phylum Bacillota; class Bacilli; order Paenibacillales; family Paenibacillaceae; genus Paenibacillus; species Paenibacillus massiliensis. The sequence goes on from NZ_KB898191.1 coordinate 372,827, forward strand.
TCTTCTCCGCTTCGGCCCCATAGAGCGGCTGATTCGGAGAATTCGGCTGTGGCAGCTTCGCATTCGGCTCCTGATTGCTCATCCTACTCCGCCCCCCTTCGTGGTCAGATTAGGCACGTAAGGACTATAGAGTGCAGGCCATAATGTTCCTTTTCTCAAAGCCTCTGCTGGACTGAATTGCGGCAGTCCAGGCGGCTGAAATGTAATGAACAGATTCGGGGGCAGGCTATAGAATTTGACTCGAATCGGCGGACAGGGATCGCACGGACCTACAAAGGGATAGTATCTACCCTCTTGCGGAAATTTCACGGCTTTACCTCCTTCGCTCAGCTTTCCTTCTAGAACGAGCAACTCATGCGCTACACATACAATTTATAAGCATCACACTCCATATCGGCATGCGACTTTCAAGATAAGACGTACGTACGATCAATACATATACAATTCAATATGACATGAAATCCATAGGCTCTGTTATCCAATCTATGCACAACGCAGCTTATTCTGAACTGGAAAATACGCATAGTAGCCTCGTATTATATCGATGTTTCATGATATCAATAAAAACAGCTGTCGATGTACTTTCACAGAAGATAGACCTCGTCAGATTGAAACTTATCCTACGATGATCGAATTGTTCAGCTCTGCTGAAAATTGATAGATGTCATCATCGAAAAAAAAGCTGCTCCTGTCCAAAGACAGAAGCAGCTGTGACCAGCCTGATGTCCCATATGTATTGCAGCTACATTTGGGGCACCGTGTTGGCAGTGATATTCAGTTCATTCCTATAACGTTATCCTACAATTTATCCGTGTCTGGGTCACATTACGTTCGCTTGGACGATTCTGAAGGTGCGGAATCCCCCAGAATGATACGTACTCGCAAAATGCGCAGTGCAGTAGCCTCTTCCACTTCTAGCACGGCACCATCCCACTGGACCTGCTGTCCTTGCTGAGGACTGCCCGCCAGCTCCTTGAACAGCCATCCCCCGATAGAGTCCACCTCACGATCCTCCAGTTCCAGACCCGTGAGCTTGTTCACATCCTCTATCAGCAATCGTCCGTCTACAGACATCTCATGTCCATTCCTTTCCACCTCAGGCCGCTCGTCCTCGAATTCATCGTATAAATCACCCACGATTTCCTCCAGAATGGCTTCAGCAGTTAACATTCCAGCGGTTCCCCCATACTCATCTACAACGAGCGTAAGCTGGGAATGCTTGTTCTGCAGGAGACGCAGCACCTCGCTGATCTCCATGGATTCTGGCACACTCAGAATGGGTCTGACTACCGTCCTCAGATCGACAGGAGCTTCTCCCTCGGACAGAAGCACATCCGTAATATGGACGAAGCCGATCACCTGATCCTTGTCCTCCAAGGCTACAGGGTATCTGGAATGACGTGTCTCCTTGATAATCTGCAGGTTCTCTTCCAGCGTCAGATTAGCATAGAGGCAGTGCATGTCCGTCCGTGGTAGCATCACTTCTCTTGCTAGCAGATCCGAGAAATCGAAGAGATTATCCATCAGCTTGATCTCATCCTTGTCGATGACACCACTCTTGGCACTTTGGTTCATGAGAATACGAATCTCTTCCTCAGAATGTGCTCCCTCAGCTTCACTGGCGGGCTGAAATCCGAACATCCTAAGTAACGCATTGGCTGAAGCATTCAGCACCCAAATGACAGGCAGGAATATTTTATAGAAGATCAGTAATGGAGCAGAGAGTAAGAGTGCCACACCCTCTGTACGCTGAATGGCTAAGGATTTGGGAGCCAGCTCACCTAGCACAATATGCAGAAATGTAATCATGCAAAAACCAATCATCACAGAGATCGTTGTTACCAACCGCTCATCTGTAGCACCGAATTGATAGAGCAGCGGCTCGACCAGCAGCTCTGATATAGCAGGCTCTCCAAGCCAGCCTAATCCCAGGGAAGTGAGCGTAATGCCCAGTTGCGTCGCGGACAGATAAGCATCCAATCTCTGGTTCACACGAATGGCATAGCCTGCCAGACGATTTCCCTCGGCCTGAAGCTGTGTCAGACGGGATTGTCGCATTTTAACAAGCGAGAACTCGGCAGCGACGAATACCCCGTTCAAAAATACGAGCAGCAGCACCAGAAACAGATTGACGAACAATTGTCCAAGATGAAACTCGGCATGTCCCACTACAAACTCCTTCTTTCTATAGGTTAATGGCTTTCCTGGACTTGAAATCCACTCCCCGGTAATACATATCCGCTACCAACAGATTTGGCCCACAGCAACTGGCAGCTGGACAATAGCAATTCACTGTTTTGTTCAGCGGATGCTCATTCAGCCATTGCTCAAAGATATCATCCAGCTTTTGCTCCTGTATATTCCCGAAGGCCGGGATATCCGCAAAATCCGTTACATATACACTACCCGTGAACATGTTAACATTAACACGGTTACGACCATCCGGATCGTTCCGAACGGTGACTTTGGGCTCCGTACGAAGGCGACGAACCAGCTTCTGATCCTCTTCACGGTCTGAGCAGGCAAATACAGGCAGTGTCCCGAACAGCATCCACAGCTCTGGATCACGGGCATCTAGCAAACGATGAATGGCCTCTCGCATCTCTTGTAATGAGATCACGGGAAGGGATGCTGCAAAATTCGATGCATACATTGGGTGCACCTCATGACGTCGGCAGCCGATCTCCCGAATCAACTGATGAATTTCAGGCAATCTCGTATGTGTACGGTAATTAATCATGGATTCCGCAGAAATGAACATCCCCATCTTACTAAGCTGCAAGGAATTCTCCATCATCTTCTCATATAGACGTGCAGCTGCTACTGAAGGCACGGGTCTACCGCTATTAGCAAAGCCCACTGCATGGAAATTATCAGCATCCACATAATTGTGGGAGATGTGCATGACATCGAGATATGGCAGCATCTTCTCGTATCTGCCGATATCGAGCGTCAGATTGGAATTGATCTGTGAGCGTATGCCACGCTCCCTGGCGTATTTCAGCAAAGGCACGATTACCTCATCCACCGTCTTCTCCAGCAGGGCAGGCTCCCCGCCAGTAATACTGATGGTCTGCAGATGCTCAACCTCATCCAGTCTTTTCAGCATGAGCGGTAGCGGCAGGAAAGGCTCTTCCTTCATGACCAGTGTATCCCCTACAGCGCAATGCTCACACCGCATATTACACAGGTGCGTAACGGTCATCTCTACGCTTGTCAGCACATGACGACCATGCTGCCGCAACGAGACAATCGGATCCCACGGATCGTTAGTCGGTGTAATCTCCGGTAATACGGGTTCATGATTGTGTAACAATGTCATTAGTATTCACCTTATCTTTCAGCATATTGCATTTTATATCCGATTTCATACATTTTGTTCGATTCCATACTTTTCGTTCTTGGCATCTATTACTGATAATCGAGCTTCATTTCTGAGCTGATTAGAGCTGTGGAGGTGAATGAGGCCTGTTAAGTCCCTCTGCATCCGTAATCATGACAGATAAGACTACAGACAAATCCAGTTCATAGGGGGTACTCAGCTCTTGCCCGTCAGCACTTTTCAGGACACGAATGATGGGTCTCTGAGGAATCCGCTTATGAATACGAACTACTACTCCCTCTTCCCCTGTACTCAGACGCACCGTCAATCCAGGCGGGTAAATAGCGACACAATCCCTGAACATTTCGAGGATTCGCTGCTCATATAGCGTCCCTGCCCCCGTATATAGGACATCCACGGCCTGATGTGGCAGCAATGGTTCTCGGTAACTACGATTAGCTGTCATGGCATCATACGAATCCACCAAGGCCAGTAATTTGGAATAATCATGGATTTCATGACGGGCCAGCCCATGCGGATAACCGCTACCGTCGATTCGTTCATGATGCTGTAAAGCACAAAGAGCAGATATACTTGAGACGTTGGGTTCATCCTTTAAAATCTGGTAGCCCAGCGTCGTATGCTGCTTTACCTGCTCGTATTCAGCATCTGTAAGCCTGTCAGGCTTCAGCAAAATGTGCTGGGGAATACGGGTCTTACCAATATCATGCAGCAGAGCCCCCATGCCTAGATCCAGCAATTCACTCTTGGTATAGCCATTCGCAATGCCCAGTACCAGTGTATATACACAAACAGTCAAGGAGTGCTGATACAAATCCTGATCTGTTGTCCCCATATTCATCAGCATGATCATAGCATCCTCCCGACCTCCAATATCATCGAGAATGGAGCTCATGATGCTGCCGAAGGACTTACCCAGATATGACACCGAGGACCCCGAAGAGCTGGAAGAGGCGAGTCTGAACTGCTTCTTGATTTCCTTAAGCGCGTGCTGTCTTGTCTTGTCCTGTAGCATTTCTGGAATATGGATATCATCCGTATGCGGGTCCTGAATATAGACATAGGCCACGCCAATCTCGTGAAGCCGGCGGATCAATCGTTCGCTCAGCTCCACATTTTCAGACAGCAATACCATGCCATCCTCGTTAAAAATTCTCTTGCCCAGCTTCATGCCAGGCTGCAGTTGACTTACAGATAGCAGCCGCAATGCGCAATCCTCTCCCGATGTTTAATCAAACTCTTGTCGTGCTGCCTCGTTCTGGCTCCTGATAGAGCCATCTAGCTCCAGCGCTTCCGACTGCACTCCTCCAGTGCCTCCGGGCGCTGAAGCTCCACAGCGAGTAAATCCCTTATGAATTCGGGTAAGCGGTATTGAAGATTCCTCGCCTGTGCCAGGCTTTCATAGCCGATCTTGAAGGTGAACATATCTAGTGTAGCTATGGTATACAACTCACGATCTTGTACAGGCTCTCCCTGAATAGAGAGCTGTTGAATTTTATGAAAATCTGGTGCTTCAGGGTCATATATGGCCTCTAGGCCATCCATACACAGGTTCCCAAGCACCTCACCTCTGAAGCCATAGCCCATGATACGCCTTAGGTAGAATTCGGGCAACAGTGATTCCTCCAGTGCCTGCCGAATCTCTGCCCCTGTCAGTGACAAGGTACAGACATTAATCGGCGAAGGACAGAGTCTGTGCAGCATGGACTTACTGATCGTCCCGGAGGGAAGTGCACCTAGCAGCTGTCCGGAATTAACCAACGAAGCAGGCGCCCCCGTGAAGTTCCGTACTGCCTGTGCCAGCACATTTCCGAATTCAGACTCCTGCTCGTAATGAATCGATAGCTCTCTTTCCATGATGACTACCGTCTCTTGCATATTGTGTTCTGCCTGAACACGATGAAGATGTATGGCTGCCGCCACATTCTCGTCGAGTAGTTCATCCATTAATGGAATACACCCGCCGTAGTCCACCTGAAACCTCTCGTCCTTCTTTAGCCTGGATACTACGAGCTTGCCAAGCTGCATTCCGTGCTTGCCTGCTGCACAAAGCGCCGTAGCCTTAATGAACAAGGGTTCCTCTAAAAGATGATGAGAGTGTCCTCCAAGGATGAAATCTATTCCTTTTAGTTCTTCAGCAAGAGCCTGATCTGTCGCCAGTCCCAGGTGCGACATCAGAATGATGATATCCACCTCGGATTGTATGCTTGCTACCTGCTCCTTAAGACATTCTAGCGGCTCCAGTACATCCCATCCCAACAGTTCATAGAAGGTTGTATAAGGAGCCGTAGCAGCAAGGATACCAATACGAATTCCGTTCTTATTTAGAATGAGGTATTCTTTCATCCATTTCGGTATAGCTCCTGTCGCACGCTCTCTCACATTGCCACATACAACAGGGCATTGCAGTCCGCTATATACCTGCTGGAGCATCTCCGGCGTAAAGGTAAGCCCCTCGTTATTTCCTATGGTGATAGCATCATATCCTGTCAGGTTGATGACGTCCACATTGGCGCCACCCATCGTTCCTTCTGTCTCTGGAGCCATACGGTCCATATGATCCCCGATGTCTAGCAACAGCAGCTCATTCTTGCAGGCGCCTCTCTCTGTGTCAATCATGGCGGCCAATGACGGCATGCTGCCGAACCGGCTGTGAATATCATTTGTGTGCAGAATCGTAAGCGTCTGTCTGCCGATCTCATCCATAGCCGCCCCTCCTAGTTGGTGATATGATGGTCATTTACATACAATGATAGATGACGTATCTCTAATAGCTAAGCATAACATTTTCCGGTTCAATATGGTATATTGGAGGGGCTAATTTCAACCTAAGGAGCGTTTTATCATATGGACATTCAGATTAAGCTTTTTGCAGGGCTGGCGGAGCGTCTCGGCTCTTCCATCATCACCTTGCAGTTGGAAGAATCCATTCTTACCGTTGGACAGCTCAAGCAATGGCTTGAGACTCGATATCCCGAGGCTGCTTCACAGATCCAAGCCTCCTTCGTAGCTGTGAATCAGGAATTCGCTTCTTCTGATCTAGCCTTTACAGCTGATGACGAGATCGCCCTGATTCCACCTGTTTCCGGTGGGGACGGTCTTGGAGAAAGTGATGACGGAGCTACGTATACCAGCAGCTGCGGAAATTATGTAATCACCTCTGCTCCTCTGTCGCAGGAGGCTGTAAGCCATAAAGTAATCACGCCCAATGATGGGGCTACACTAGTCTTCGTTGGCACTACGCGCGAAATGACTGGGACTCAGAAAACAGTACATCTAGAGTACGAAGCCTATGCACCCATGGCAGTCAAAGTGCTCGCACAGATCGGTCAAGAGATATCCGAGCATTGGCCTGGAGCGAAATGTGCCATATCCCATCGTACAGGCAAGGTGGATGTCGCAGAGGCTAGTGTCGTGATAGCAGTGTCCACCCCTCACCGGGACAGCTGCTACGAAGCAAGCCGTTATGCCATAGAAAGGCTGAAGCAGAAGGTACCCATCTGGAAGAAGGAGATCTGGGAAGATGGATCTGAGTGGAAAGGTCATCAAACCGGACCTTGGGACCCTACCAAAAATATAACATAGTAAAATAGTAATTGTGCCACTAATTCTTTCTTGATATATTGGACATAATCCCACTATAAGAAAGGGTTGTGTCCGTTTGAGAGTCCATGTAACCGATGCCAAGCCTGGAGATTGCCTAAAGACCGATACTTACAACGCAAACGGTGTACCTGTGATGGTCAAAGGGACCGTTCTTGCGCATGACGATATATCAAAGCTGATTCAGCATCACATTGATTACATAGACATTGAACCAGGGCAGCAGGTAGTTGCGGGTGATTTTGGACCAGACCATCCTGCCTCTCCCGAGCTGCTTCGTCCGCTTATTCCGTTATTTGACAATGCTCTGGAAGGCATAGAGAATCTGTTTCTGGAAGCAGCGGCCTCTAGCAGAATTAATGACCAGCAGGTGGATGAGATGCTTACCCCGCTTATATCGGAGCTAGGCAATCAGAAGGATGTAGTCTCATTGCTGCTCATGCTGGATGGCGGCGATGAGTATACATACAACCACTCCCTGCAAGTAGGCGTACTCTCCTACTATCTGGCGAAGTGGCTGGGACACTCCGATCAAGAGGCCTATGTGACTGGTAAAGCTGGGTACTTGCATGATATCGGAAAATGCATGATCAGCAAGGCGATCCTGAACAAGCCTGGTAAGCTGACAGAAGACGAGTTCCGCGAGATGAAGAAGCATACTCAATATGGCTATGAGCTGATCAAAAATTCTACCGGTGATGAGCTATCCGCTACCATTGCTCTGCAGCACCATGAGCGAGAATCAGGCAGTGGCTATCCATATGGATTGACGAAGGACGAGATTCATCCCTATTCCAAAATTGTTGCCGTTGCTGACGTGTACAGTGCCATGACCTCTCACAGAGTCTACCAGAACAAGCAGGAGCTGCTTAGTGTGCTGCGCGAGCTATACGAGATGAGCTTCGGTGAATTGAATGGTGAGGCCACACAAGCCTTCATACGGCATATGCTACCTAATTTCATTAACAAGCGAGTGCTGCTTAATTCCGGCCAGATGGGTATCATAGTACTCAACAATCCCATTGATTATTTCCGACCGCTCGTCAAGCTGGATACGAATGAATTTGTGGATTTGTCTGTGAAAAGACAGCTGGCTATTGAAGAAGTATATTTGTAAGATCATATGAGCAGCGGCTGGCTGATTCAACAATCAATGATCGCATAACGACGAAGCCTAATCCTAGAATTGGGCTTCTTTATTTTATATGCTAACGATGTGAATCATAAGTCTCCGCAAGTTCAAACTGATAAGTCGTTTCAAGCTGAACTTTAATCAGTCTCTCCAAGCTGACTATGTATCTATATCCCATGTATCATTTTCATAAATCAGCTCATTGAAACAAGGACATGACCGTTATGTACGGTACCATGCCCTCCAGTATCATGTCTCTTGCTTATGTTGTTCTCACCGCTCAAACTCACTAAAATGCTTAACCGAAAAACCTTCCACATCAAACTTGATTATATAAATTAGAAAGTTACTAGATTCACGCCACAAACTAGCAATAGTCCCCTAAGGGAGTAATCTGCTGGAAAAACAATAATTCGCCTATTAGCGACATAAAACATGCGATTTACTATAATAACTGTAGTCACAGTTATTATTTGAGCAACTCTTAATTCATTTATCATCCTAGGAGCTAGTTTGTAAATAACGAAACAATATGTACCGTGTGCTTGCTCAAAGCAGTCACATTAATTTCTACTGAACGAGGATGAGCAGAAATATGCCTACTACTCTGTTCGACAAAATTGCGTGGTGTATTTGTAATTACGTTCATAAGGCAGTTGATATGTCTCGCCTACTTTAAGAGTAATTTGATAAGTAAGTAATTTAGAGGACGCATCTGCTTTCCACGGCTGCTTGAATCGGAGTGTCTGCTGCGAGACGATTGCGGTCTGTCAGTACAGCCATTTCAAAAGCCTCTGCCTTTTATCAACAATTTATAAGAACCTGCGCTTCCTTCTCTGTTAGGCACTCTCGCTCACCCAGTACCATCCCATGCGTCACATGCGCTAATATCGTCTTAGTAGGCTACTTGCTTCCTCCTGATCGGTTTTGTCTGCATTCGGGAATAACTCCATCTGTATTGCAGCCCCATCCTTTCATCCCCGAACCTCAGAGAGCGCCTTGTTAGCAAATGACTCTACTTTGCAATGACCGCTATTCCCTTTATCTTCGGTCCATTTTACATGTCCGTTTTCGATGTCATTAACCGTTTTTATCCGACCCGCCCTGAATACATACTGCTTCCCGATCTTAATTGCTGAAACCTTCAAACAAGATCACCCCGCCAATCACTAGGATAGTCACTACTCGAGTCAATATAAGGGATCGAGTGACAATACCTAACGATATGCTGGAAACCAGCTTGTCTGCACTTTCGCTTTCTGGCTCTTTTTTGCCCTTTTTTGCTGTCCTCCATCCGCTCAGATCCGTTAGCAACGATGTTTTGAGCAAAGTATTTTGTTTGGTTCAACGATTTGATTATTCTCCCTTGATCTCATCCCAGCCACCGTAAATATTTTCGTTAATATTCTAAAATAACATCTAACTAATAGTTCTTTCATCATTGGCATTGAGACATATGCATATGCATATAGTTCATTTACTCCAGTCTGAAGGCAATAAAAAATACGTGTCCGAAAAACTCGGACACGCAAGTGTGAAAATTACTGCAAACACATATCTCCACGTAACAGAGAAAATCGAGAATGTTGCTCTGCTGCTTTATAAGAAATATGTTCAAGTTTAACCGGACAAATCAGTTATTTGATTCGGTTAAGCCTTGCCCCACAAGACTTAACCGATACTTCCTTCCATCTCGAACTTGATGAGGCGATTCATCTCTACTGCATACTCCATAGGAAGCTCCTTGGTGAACGGTTCAATGAAGCCCATAACGATCATCTGTGTCGCTTCCGCTTCACTCAGACCACGACTCATCAGGTAGAAGAGCTGGTCCTCAGATACTTTCGATACCGTCGCTTCATGCTCCAGTGTAATGTTATCATTGAAGATCTCATTGTATGGAATGGTATCAGAAGTGGACTCGTTATCCAGAATCAGCGTGTCACACTTGATGTTCGATTTCGCGCCCTCAGCCTGACGTCCGAAGGAAGCAAGACCACGGTAAGTTACTTTACCACCATGCTTACTAATGGACTTGGATACGATCGTAGAGGTGGTGTCTGGAGCAAGGTGAATCATTTTCGCTCCTGCATCCTGATGCTGGCCTTTACCGGCTACAGCAATGGACAACACCATTCCTTTAGCTCCGCGTCCCTTCAATACTACCGCTGGGTACTTCATCGTCAGCTTGGAGCCAATGTTGCCGTCAACCCACTCCATAGTTGCATTTTCTTCTGCAACAGCACGCTTGGTCACCAGATTGTAGATGTTAGGTGCCCAGTTCTGAATCGTGGTGTAGCGTACACGTGCATTTTTCTTGGCGATGATCTCAACTACCGCACTATGCAGCGAGTTCGTACTGTAGATCGGAGCCGTACAGCCTTCTACATAATGAACGAAGCTATCCTCATCGGCAATAATGAGCGTGCGCTCAAATTGTCCCATGTTCTCAGAGTTGATCCGGAAGTAAGCCTGCAGAGGCACCTCGCATTTCACACCCTTAGGAACATAGATAAAGCTTCCGCCTGACCACACTGCACTGTTCAGCGCAGCGAACTTGTTGTCGGCTGTCGGAACTACAGTAGCGAAGTACTCCTTGAAGATCTCTGGGTGCTCACGCAATGCCGTATCGGTATCGGTGAAAATGACGCCTTGATCCTCAAGCTCCTTCTGCATATTGTGGTAGACTACCTCAGATTCATATTGTGCGGATACACCAGCCAAGAACTTTTGCTCCGCTTCAGGAATTCCGAGCTTGTCGAAGGTCTCCTTAATCTCAGCAGGAACTTCTTCCCACGTCTTTCCTTGCTTCTCGGATGGTCTGACATAATACTGGATATCATTGAAATCCAGCTCATCCAGATTCCCGCCCCATTGGGGAGTGTCCATCTTCTCGAATTGTTTCAATGCCTTGAGTCTGAATTCGAGCATCCATTCCGGTTCATTCTTAATTTTGGAGATTTCTTTTACGATTTCCGGGGTCAGACCTTTACCAGTTTGAAAGATGGCCTTATGCTCGTCGCGAAACCCATACTTGTACTCTTCTAACTCGGGTGCCTTTTTCGACATGGTCTTTGTACCCTCCTCATTCTATGATTAATTCGTAATCCTACTGATCAATTCCCTTACGTAGCGCATTCCAAGCCAGTGTAGCGCACTTGATGCGAGCTGGGAATTTGTTCACGCCGGACAGTGCTTCAATATCTTCGTAATCTTCGAACTCGACCTCATCGCCTTTCATCAAGGACGAAAAGCGTTCTGCCAGTTCAAGGGCTTCATTCAGCGTCTTGCCCTTTACAGCCTCAGTCATCATGGAAGCGGAAGACATACTAATCGAGCAGCCTTCACCCGTATAGCGGGCATCCTCCACCAATCCATCCTGTAGCTTGAGCTGTAAAGAAATGCGGTCTCCACATGTCGGGTTGTTCAGGTCGACTGTAACTGAATCTTCCTCAAAACGTCCACGATTGCGGGGATTTTTATAATGATCCATAATGACACGGCGGTAGAGATCGTCAAGTTGCATCGCCAAAATACTCCTTTGTCTGGATTAAGGCGCTGACCAGAGCATCAACTTCCTCTTCTGTATTATACAGATAAAAGCTCGCGCGTGCTGTAGATCCAACATTTAGCCAGCGCATAAGCGGCTGACAGCAATGATGGCCTGCCCGGATGGCGATTCCTTGGCTGTCCAGTACAGTAGCTACATCATGGGGATGAACATCCCCCAGATTGAAGGTAACGAGCCCAACATCTCTGACCGAAGGTCCGTAGATCTGGAGTCCATCAATCTCCTTCAAGCGGCTCATCGCATAGTTGGCGAGCTTGCTCTCATGAGCTTCGATCGCATCCATACCAATCTCCTGCAGGAAATCAATAGCAGCTCCGAGACCAACCGCTCCAGCGATGATTGGTGTGCCTGCTTCGAACTTCCAGGGAAGCTCCTTCCAGCTTGAATCATACAGTCCGACATCGTCGATCATCTCGCCACCGAACTCGACAGGCTCCATTGCTTCCAGCAACTCCTTCTTGCCATATAACGCACCGATCCCGGTAGGACCACACATTTTATGACCAGAGAGCGTGTAGAAGTCACAATCAAGGTCTTGCACATCGATCTTCATATGCGGAGTGCTCTGTGCACCATCAACGACCATGATTGCGCCATGACGGTGGGCAATCTCAGCTACTTGCTTCACTGGATTGACAACGCCCATGACATTGGAGACATAGGCCATGGAGACAATCTTCGTGCGGTCTGTAATCGTCTTCTCGACGTCTGCAAGCTCAATACTGCCATCCGGCTGAAGAGGAATATATTTGAGCGTAGCTCCCGTGGATTTGGCCAATTGCTGCCAAGGGATCAGGTTGCTGTGATGCTCCATCGGAGTAATCACAATCTCATCGCCTTCACCGCAGTTAGCCTTACCATAAGAGGAAGCGACCATATTCAAGCCCGTGCTCGTGCCACGAGTGAATATAATCTCCTGGCTGCGCCGCGCATGAATGAACCGTGCCACCTTCTCGCGTGCTCCCTCATAAGCATCAGTCGCCCTGCTACCGAGAGTATGCACACCGCGGTGCACATTGGAGTTCTCATGCTCATAGTATTGCTTGAGTGTATCTAGGACGATACGAGGCTTCTGCGAGGTAGCCGCATTGTCCAGATACACCAGCTTGTGACCGTTAATGGTCTCATTCAATATAGGAAAATGCTCACGAATCTGTGCAGTTATCATTGTCCCAGCTTCCTTTCCACTAGACGCTGCAATTGCTGCTGCAAGCCCTCCAGCGGAATCTCCGATACAACCGGAGCTAGGAAGCCATAGATAATCAAGCGCTCAGCGTCCTCTCGGCTCACACCACGGGACATCAGGTAATAGATCTGCTCCTGATTCACCTGACCTACAGATGCTGCGTGACCTGCCGTTACATCATCCTCATCAATGAGCAGGATCGGGTTGGCATCGCCACGAGCTTTGCCGCTTAGCATCAGCACACGCTCGGTTTGTTGACCGTCCGCTTTCGTAGCACCTTTTTCAATTTTGGTAATACCGTTAATGATTGATGAAGCCTCCTCACGCATAACAGCGCGAGTGATCATCTGGCTGGCAGAGCTTTTGCCAAAATGCTGTGCCTGTGTCGTGTAATTCAGCTTCTGATTGCCAGAGCCTACTGCGATAATCTTGGCATCGGATGTAGAGCCGTTGCCACGTAGAATAGTCATTGTATTGCTTGCTGTATTTCCATCATTCAGCTCGCCGACGATCCATTCAATGGACGCATCATTGCCGAGCACCGCACGCCGGTTAGAAATATCTGTCGCCAGCTTATCGAATTGATGAACAGACGCATAGCGCACCTTCGCACCAGCCTCAGCGAACACCTCAACGACACCATTATGGAAAATTGGTGCAGACAGCTCACTGGACACATAGTTGTCAACATAGTTAACGGAGCTGTTGCTCTCAGCGATAACAAGTACGTGCGGTACGAAAGCTGCTGAAGCGTCGTCCGTCAGGAATACCGCTTGCAGCGGCTCCTCGATTTCAACATTTTTCGGCACGTACAAGAATACGCCCCCGTTCCACAATGCAGCGTGTAGCGCAGCTACAGAGCTCTCGTCGGCCTTCACTGCGGTATGCAGATATTTCTGAACCAGATCGCTATGCTCCCGTGCTGCTGTCTCCAGATCCGTGAAGATAACGCCCTTGGCTGCAAGCTCAGGAGACAGCTTGGAGAAGACTGCTCCCGAATTACGTTGAATTACAAGACCGCCCTCTTGCTGCTCTCCGAGCAGCTCTGCAATGGCTGCAGGTGCCTCTTCCAACGTACTCAACTGCTGCACTGGCTGATGCTGTCCGTAAGCACTCAGCTCCCAACGTTCAATCTTGGTCTTCTCATATACCGGAAGCCCCAGGCGACCCGCCAGCTCCAGTGCCTGAACTCTGCTGTCCGTCAACCAGGTAGGCTCGTTCTTCTGCCCGGACAAGGTACGCAGCTGTTCGGAGTCCACCGGAAGTATGGTTTGTGTAGTCATTCAGTAATCCTCCCTTTAGCTCTGTATCTTAAGCCTCTTGTCCCACAGTTTCATCCACAATGCCGAGCTCTTCCTTCACCCACTCGTAGCCTTCTGCTTCCAGACGCTCAGCCAGCTCAGGACCACCGGATTTCACAATGCGTCCCTGCATCATGACATGGACGAAATCAGGCTTGATATAGTTCAGGAGACGTTGATAGTGCGTAATAATCAAAAAGCCACGATCTTCACTACGCATTGCATTGACACCATTCGCCACAATTCTCAGAGCATCGATGTCAAGTCCGGAATCGATCTCATCGAGAACGACAATTTTCGGGTCCAGCAGCATCATTTGCAGAATCTCGTTACGCTTCTTCTCACCACCGGAGAAGCCTTCGTTCAGATAACGGTGAGCGAACTCTGGATTCATTTCCAGCTCTTTCATTTTGCCTTCCATCTGACGGATGAACTTGATGAGGGAGATTTCCTTGCCTTCCTCCATACGTGCGTTGATGGCACTGCGCAGGAAGTCGGAGTTGGTTACCCCGGAGATTTCACTCGGATATTGCATGGCCAGGAAGAGACCTGCACGGGCGCGCTCGTCCACTTCCATGTCCAGTACGTCTTCTCCGTTCAAAGTAACGGACCCGCCAGTTACTTCATACTTCGGATGTCCCATCAGTGCGGAAGCCAAAGTACTTTTACCAGTACCGTTTGGTCCCATGACTGCATGGATTTCTCCACCCTTCATTTCCAGGTTGATCCCTTTCAGAATTTCCTTGCCTTCGATTGTCGCTGTAAGTCCCTCAATCACGAAATTTGTAGCCATATAAGTGATGTCCCTCCATGTACGTAGTGTAAGCATGGTGCTCATTCTGCAAGACCTCTATAATCTGCGAAATGATCTTCATGCATTTTCCCAAAATTACAGCCCCGTAACTTCATTTATTTAGAGCTGCCGATCAAACGAAAATCATGTATAATGAAAACAGGCTGTGACTTTCGTCACTGCATGTGACCTGAATTCATGGTTACTAACTTATTTATAATCATTCTAAACTGATTCTCATTGATTCTCAAGTCATTTTATAATTTTGTATTTGCAAATGCAACCAGGCCTCCTCTTGGATGCCTTAGCTACTTCAGGATTTCTCCATAAAAAAATAATCAAAATGAGAAAATAGACTTGACCGCAATTGCCAGTCAAGCCTATTTTTGTTAAGTGATATTCTCATTCAGTCTAAGCTAAGTAACGCATCGTCATCACCAAGATGATGTCTGGCTATTCTTGTTAAGTGCATCACACTGCTAATCACGCCTTGAGCGCTTGCTTGATCTCCTCGACTCTTTGCTCGAATTCCCGGGCGTCCAGCACCGGCGTCATTTCGCTCGTCACCAGACGTGTATCCATGGACAGCCAAGAACGACAGCCTGTATACTCAGGCAAAATAGGCAATTCCACCGGTTGTTCCAGCTTGAAAACTTGGAGCAGAAGCACATGCAGAGGCTGCTGTCTCTTCCACTTTAGCCGCGCTTCAGCAAAATCATCAGTCCACATGTGGTAGTCCCTCAACTTGTCCAGCATCTGCTGATCCACAATCTCAATATCCTCTACCAGCTTGGCATAGGTTCGGATCGTTACATGGCTATCAGCTGCATCCCAGCCTTGCAGAGACTCCTCCACAAAATGGCGATCATTCTCTTTCACCAACTCGCTCCGCTGATGTTCGTAGGTCGGATATAAGAAGAAATCATGACTTTTTAGTTCAAAATGTCTTGTCTCTTCCACAATTCCGCCCTTGCGCATAACCAAGATTTGGCGTCCGCTCTCTAATGCTGCAATGGCAGAAGCCCATTCCTTCAATCCGGCAATGATTGGCGTCTCTGGCATAGTCGTATCCTCTCCTTCAGAAGCCTTTGTCGTATACACGCATTATAGCTTCTTTCGGAGTAAGGGAACAACCATCCTTCATACGGGGCAACGGAGTGAATTCAGTTCGGCTTTATCACGGACTCGACAAGAAGATACACATATAATAGCTAGTTGATTAGCCGAGATATGAGCGAAGCATCCACATGTGCTTCTCAAGGTCAGCCCTGAAGCCTGTGAACATATCAGCTGTAGGCTGATCGTCTGATTTCTCCGCAAGCTCAATTCCTTCCTGGAATTCTTCGCACAGCGTCGCAAAGTCTTCGATGATATTTTGCACCATCGTGTTAGCATCCTCTTTACCATTGGCCTCATGGATGGAGCTGAGCTCCAAATATTCCTTCATAGTAGCAGCCGGTGAACCCTTCAGTGTCAGCAGGCGCTCCGCTACCTCGTCCATTTTGAGAGTTACTTCGTTATACAGCTCCTCGAATTTTTCATGCAGTGTGAAGAAATTAGTGCCCTTCACATACCAGTGATAATTATGCAATTTGACATACAGCACATTCAGATTGGCAACCTGACGGTTCAGAAGTTGTTCAACGGATTGTGCCTTTGCACCAGTTTGATTTCCAGTAGTTTTAGCCATGTTGTATCCCTTCCTTTTTAAATATAGTTATATTGCTATATCCTTTGCCACCTTCGATGTGTGGGTAAGTGATGACACAGGGAAACGCCAGCTGGCACCTGCTCATCACCGGCCTGACGTCTAATAGTCATTTACCCAACCTCTCATGAATTGAAACGTCGTTGAAGCGGTATTCTTCAAAAAACGTGCACGATTCAAAAAAAGATACAAATCTAAGATGTTTTTGAGTATACTGTTCTAAACCAAGTGAAGCAGTTGGCTTTAGATCCATTGGAGGTGCACATCCTTGTCCCAATATCATCCGTTAACTCCAGCTGAGGTCATCGAGCTGGTACGTGACATTCCCGATTTTTTTTCTAGCTCCGCAGAGCTGAACTGCCAGGAGATCGGCGACGGAAACCTGAATCTGGTGTTCCATATACAAGATGCTTCCTCAGGCAAAAGTATTATTGTCAAGCAGGCCCTTCCTTATGCGAAGGTCGTTGGTGAATCGTGGCCACTATCGCTCGACCGGGCACGCATTGAGCGGCAGGCACTGCAGGAGCAGCATCGTCTCTGTCCGGGACTCGTTCCCGAGGTATATGACTATAATGATGAGCTTGCCTTGACAATCATGGAGGACCTGAGCGGATATACCATTATGCGCAAAGCCTTGATTGAAGGCCAGAGGTTCCCGAAATTTGCTGAACACATCGGTCAGTTCATGGCTAGAACATTATTCCTGAATTCAGATCTGGCACTAGGACCAATTGAGAAGAAGAACAAGGTCGGTTCCTTTATTAATCCCGATCAGTGCAAGATTACTGAGGATCTGATTTTTGACGATCCCTATAGATTTTCGGATAATAACAGCTACTCCACTTCTATTGAAGATGAGGCGGAAGCGCTGCGTATGGATGGTCAGCTCCACCTGGAGGTTGCCCTCCTAAGAGAGAAGTTCCTTACCCATGCACAATCACTGCTCCATGGTGATCTGCATACAGGCAGTATCTTCGTGACGACCAAGTCCACCAAGGTCATTGACCCGGAATTTGCCTATTATGGACCGATGGGCTTTGATGTCGGAGCCGTAATATCCAATCTTCTGTTGAATCTGGCAGGACAGATTGGCTGGATTGCGGATACTTCCACACGTCTGGAGCAGCAGCGCTGGTTACTGGAGACCGCCACGAACGTATGGGGACAATTTGAACAAGAATTCCGTAAACTATGGAGCAGTGAAGCTCTGAAGGACCCACTAGCCGCAAGTCCAGGTTATCAAGATTTTTATATCACCCGACTGCTGCAGGATTCGTTCGGCTTTGCAGGCTGCAAAATGATTCGTCGTATCGTGGGCCTGTCCCATGTAGCTGATATTGATACTATCGCTGATCCTGTGTTCAAAGAACGAGCCGAGCGCTTGGCTCTCGCCATCGGAAAAGCCTTGGTCAAACGAAGCCGTAGCGTACAATCCATTGAAGAGCTCAAGGATATCGTATTGACTGCTGCTGCTGATAAAGGAGAATCCTTATGACATCGTATGAACCTACTGAACAACTTAGCAAGCAACAGACTGAACCGTTAACTGCTCCATCTTCTACTGAGGCACCTGTATCTTTGATCTGGAAAAGAAATCGCCTCTCCATGCTGGATCAGCGTCTACTGCCAGAATCCATTGTCATGCTGGACCTCTACACACCTGAGGAGGTGTGGGAGGGAATCCATGCTATGAAGGTCAGAGGCGCTCCAGCCATCGGAATGGCTGCTGCGTACGGAGTAGTGCTTGGCGCTCGCAAGACTGACGCTGCGGATGCAACTGGATGGCTCCAGCAGGTCGAGACGGTCAGTAGCTATCTGGCGACGTCCAGACCTACCGCAGTCAATTTATTCTGGGCACTCGACCGCATGAAGCAACGTGCACGCGAACTGATCGTGAGTGGTGATGTTCATAGCTGGAATAATGGGCTAGAGCAAGAAGCCATCCTCATTCAACAAGAGGACGAGCAAGTATGTCGCAGCATTGGTGAGCATGCATTGCCACTATTCGAGGACGGTATGGGGGTACTTACGCATTGTAATGCGGGTGGACTAGCAACGGCCAAATATGGTACCGCCCTCGCTCCCATGTATTTGGCGCATGAGCAAGGGATTCACCTTAAGGTATTCGCTGATGAGACACGCCCAGTACTTCAGGGGGCTCGTCTGACTGCCTTCGAGCTGCAGCAGGCTGGTATTGATGTTACGCTTCTATGCGACAATATGGCAGGCATGGTTATGTCTAAAGGTTGGATTCAGGCGGTAATCGTGGGTACAGACCGTGTAGCAGCTAACGGCGATGTGGCCAACAAAATTGGCACCTATAGCGTTGCGGTACTCGCCAAAGCTCACGGAATTCCTTTCTATGTCGCCTCTCCGCTCTCCACCATTGATCTTAACACAGCTACTGGAGCGGATATTCCAATTGAAGAGAGATCGGCTGAGGAGGTCACAGCAGGCTTCGGCAAAAATACAGCCCCTGCGGGGGTCAAAGTCTATAATCCGGCCTTCGACATTACTCCTCACGAGTATGTAACAGCGATTATTACCGAGAAGGGAATTGTCAGAGCTCCTTTCAAGGAGAATCTTGCCAAGCTATTTCAAGATTAAGGATTACAATTCTGCTGTAAAATAATATGTCAAGCAAGAAGCGCGAGCCAGCCTGAAGTGTAGCTCGCGCTTTTATGATCGTCCTAGTCCATGAGCTTGCATGACAATTGCGCCGAGAAGTTGAGACGAGTGTAGACTCATACCATTTTTACAATAGCCTCGTAACCTCTCATTCCTACTTGTATGCCTATTTTTTCAGCTTCCAAGGTAACGGATTCGAGCGGAGCATCAAGTAGTTCCTGGAGTGTGCGCACTCCAACGGCTCTGCCCGCAATAATCTGTCGGTTAGCCAATCGCTCATTTAGCAGTCCAACATCAAGAGCACCGCACATAATATATCCGCGGGAAGTAGAGATCGTTAGCAGTGTAGTTTTTGGGAGCTTGACCTCGACACCGATGAGCGTGTGTTCACCTATCTGTATTGGTTCCATACGAATCATACTGCTCTGAACACCTCCTTCGATCTGCCATCTGAACCAGTGTATGCATCACGATAAGCGAGGTGTGGACATTGGGCAAGCGATCTCCCGAATTTGGTGCAAATTTTAATATTAATGGTCTGTTCTGATTGAACGATTAGTGTTATATTGGGATTCAGTAGATTTTAAATGGAATCAGGGGCTGGAGGAATTATGAGTAACGTACCACCTAATGATCAAGCTGGTAATGATCAATCAAGTTTTTTGTTTAATGTAGATGTGTTAATTCAGGGTAAGTCGAATGCTGTCGCTTTTCAGTCCCTTCTGGAAATATTCAACACCAATAATCAAGTCGCTGATTTCCGCGTTCACTCCGGGATCGAGCTTGGTAATCTGATTGAAGCAGCTTTGTACCTTAAGAAAAAGTCCCTTTCAGAGAAAAAGTCAACTTCACCAACCTTGGTTCGTGGTCAAAAGAAACCGCAAAAGTCGGATGCCACCATCAAAAACAATACCGATGACAAACCTGCCCAATCGGCTCAAAGTCATCAGTCCTTCATGCATGAAATGATCCACTCGTACATTCAGAAGAACTCGTTGGTTCGACTCGTTGTGAACCGATACGGTGGCCAGCGTAGTATCCCATGTCGAATTCTTAATCTGGACAAAGAACAGAGCTTGGTCAGCGTATACCATGTTGACGAGAAGCAGGTCTATTCCTTCAAGCTTAACGAAATTGATGAAATCATCGGCACTTAAGCTGATCTGAACCTTGTCGCGTTTGCTTTACTACGTATCAACAAAAAAGCCTTCTGACACACGGGCGATCTCCGCAATCCCCATATGTCAGTAAGGCTTTTTTTATACTCCGCGATTATTTCTCTGCAACTTAATTCTCTACAGTTAAATACTCTGCATCCTCTATCCGAACTTCCTATTCCAGCTTTGCTTCCATTTGTTTTCCTTGTTTTCAACTAAGACTAGATCGATGCCGTCCTTCTAGCCTTGTTGTTTTTTCAGAGCCGCCCAGAACAACAGGAACCAGCCCGCTACAAAGCATACCCCACCGAATGGGGTAATGGGACCAAATACACGAGCACTAGTAATGCTTAAGAGATACAGGCTCCCTGAGAACAGGACGATACCTGCAAATAGCAATCGAGCCGACCATTTCAACAGCCCGGACTCGCCCCACTGTCCCATTATCACAGCTACAACAAGCAAGCCAACTGCATGAATCAGATGATATTTGACACCTGTCTCATAGGTAGACAATGCATCTACTCCTATAAGGGGCTTAAGCGCATGCGCGCCAAAGGCACCTAACCCGACAGCCAGCATCATCAATAAAGCACCAATCATAAGCCATCTACGCTGCATTTCGTATAATCTCCTCATATCACATTGTAATGTTATTGCATATTCACCTGTTACTGTAGCTCCTATTGTACTATAAATAATGTCTTGCTGCTGATTCGTCCATGCATTTTAACGTGTAAGGATAGGTGTATCTCTTGCATTTTCGTTCATAATTGGAGACAATAAAATGTGGCTGTATCAGCTTAGAAGGAGAGGATCAATCTATGGACCAGCATTCCATTGAGCCATCACAACAATACCATTCTAGCTCGGACTCCCCTGCCTATGATAATTATAGCAAGCAGGAACGAATCAAGCATTCCGGACCTGGCATAGCTTCCTTTATTATTGCGATCCTAACGATTGCAGGGTTTGTGGCTTCCTTTATCGGAATCTCAATGTATATCGTCAATCTGTTCCAGCATGGTACAATCACAGAAGAAAGTCTTGTACAGACAGGGATTCTTGGCTTTGTGCTACTCTTTTTTGCCTGCATTATTCTGAATGTAGTCGGAGTCATCCTTGGTATTGTTGGACTTGTCCTGAAAAAGCGTAAGAAGATATTCGCCATTCTCGGTACGATTCTGAATGTATTGATCTTAATTGTGCTGGTTGGACTGATTACGTTTGGTCTTAGTCAGGTACCTGGCAGCACGGAGATGTATTCAGCTATGTCCAGTCGTTCCTGGTAAGGACCGACATCGTTAAGGAGGAATTTGTAATTCATGTCGACTATAAAACTATTCGTGGATAGCACCAGTGACCTGCCACTTGAATGGGTCGAGCGGTATGATATCAGTATTGTACCGCTATATACGGTGTTCGGGGACGAATCACTAAAGGATGGGGTGGAGATTACCCCAGACGAACTCTTTGCGAGAGTATCTGCCGAGGGGAAGCTTCCCAAGACTGCAGCCCCCTCACCAGCAGATTTCATTGAGGCCTTCACCCCATACATAGAGCAGGGCCAGTCCATCTTATATATCAGCCTGTCCTCAGAGCTCTCATCTACATACCAAAATGCTGTCATTGCCTCAGGTGAATTTCCAGAGGGACGTATCGCTGTTTTTGACTCCCTGAATCTATGCTGCGGCATTGGGCTTCTAGTGATGAAAGCAGCGCGAGCCCGCGAAGAAGGACGTACTATGGAGGAAATTGTTCAGCTTCTGACACTGGTGCGTCCACAAGTCGATGCTGAATTCGTTATCGATACGCTTGAATATTTGTACAAGGGTGGGCGTTGCTCCGGGATGCAGAACCTGATCGGTAGCCTGCTCAAGATCAGACCTGTCATCAAGGTCATTGATGGTAAAATGACACCGGCCTACAAGGTACGTGGCAAGCGTGAGAAGGCCATTGACCAGATGCTTAACAATGCGCTATCGCAAAAAGATCGCATGGATAATGACTTAATCATTGTCGTACATGCCCTGGCAGAAGAAGACGCTCTCCGGCTTCAGCAGATTCTCAAGGAACAGACGGGAGCTCGTGAGGTGGCTATGTCCAGAGCAGGCTGTATTATATCTAGTCACTGTGGTCCTCAGACCATCGGTATCTTCTATGCCAAGCAAATCTGAACCAGCTGATATAATATTTTGTAAAAATCTTTTGTAAACAGAACATTGGATTTACCAATACCCCGTCACTACGGGGTATTTTTTTGTCTACGGTCGTTCTTGGGGAACTCTCTCGGGCCTCGCTGCCTTACTAACTACTAATTACTAATTACTAATTAGTAATTGCTTATCTAAAGCTACCTACCTATTAAAGGTTTCCAGCAATTGAGCAATGCCTGCTTCATTCTTTTTTGTTACGATGGTCCGAAGAATATATTAAGAAGGGAATATCATGAAATCATATATTACTAGAAACGGCTTGGTCCGCAAGCTTCTGTTAAGTACACTACTGCTTATGCCTCTGGCTCCTGGGAAATCGAGCCCAGTCATGGCACAATATATCAGCTCTAATAACTCAAACGAGGCAGCAACCATTACCATGCCCTTTGACGATATCTCCACCAGCTATGCCAAAGAATCTATTATTAATATGTACAGAAAAGGTTATCTGGCTGGTACCGACGCCAAGCACTTCTCACCATACGCCCCAGTTACACGAGCGGAGTGGACGACAATCATCAATCGGATCCTCCAGCTACAAGGAGTCCATGCTTCGGTCCCCATGTATCGTGACGTTAAGCAAGGTGCCTGGTACTATCCACAAATACAGGCGGCAGCACAATTGGGCATTGTTCAAGGTGCCAGTGCATCCTTCTTTTACCCTCAACAGCCTATACGTCGGCAAGAGGCCGCTGTCATCTTAAACAGGCTGCTTCCAGCCTCCACGGATGGGTCCAGCATCGTTAACATTTGTCCTCATTACCATGATGATACGAACATAAGTAAATGGGCTCAGGACGCCGTCTGTAGCGTCAGCAGTCGTCATTGGATGGCAGGTCACAATGGTTATTTTTATCCACAAGCTGTCCTTACACGTCAAGAAGCAGCAGTACTGTTGGAGAGAGTCATGTCCACTGTCTCAAGCAATTCGACTTCCGTGAGTAATAGCGCGGCGAGTCCTATTCAGCTAGGGTGGCAGTATAACCAAAGTACGGAGGCTTATGAGCACTCTGTTATGAATTCTAATATTAATACATTATCTCCACGCTGGTTCTACACAGAGAAGAACGGGCAATTAGCGAATCACGCTGATCTTAACTTGGTTGCTTGGGCCAGCCAACACAATAAGCAGCTCTGGCCTATGCTCGGTAATCATTCAGATGCTTCACTCACACATGATCTATTAAATAGTCCTTCCCAGGTAGCAGCACTGATTCAGCAGATTACTGACGCTGCCGATGCTTACGGATTAGACGGGATCGTTATGGATTTTGAAAATGTGAATGCCGAGGATCGCCAGCAGCTAACAGCATTTGTTCGCAACCTATCTGCTCAACTCCACGAGCAAGGAGCAATCCTCGCCATATGTGTATCCCCTGACCAGGGAAGTGAATGGACCGCTGCATTTGATTATAGAGCGCTGGGAAGTAGTACGGACTACATCATTTTAATGGGATATGATGAGCATTGGGCTGGACGAGCCGATCCAGGCTCCGTCTCATCACTACCTTGGCTTCGTCAAGGGCTGGAGAGATTGCTTGCATCAGTTCCTACAGACCAAATCATTCTGGGCCTGCCTTTGTACACAAGGGACTGGGCGGTAACCCCTGCACAAGCTACTGCCTTCGTTACAGACATTACCCTTAATGAGCAGACACTTCGCCTGCCACTAATGACAGGACGTCTCTACTGGAATGAAGCTCTGGGTCAGTATCAGGGCGATTATATGGTAAAGACACAGAAGCATAAGCTGTGGCTGGAAGAAAGCCGATCATTGAGCTTGAAGTATATGCTAGGCACAGAAGCAGGCATTCGGGGATTTGCTTACTGGTATACTGGAGCTGCTGGAGATGAAATATGGACTAGTCTTCGTAATGCCCAGACGTTCGCGGATCGTCGATTTATTGCACCTTAGTGCCTAAACTGTTAATAGCAGCAGGAGTATTGGAACATAAGTAAGCCATAATGAAATCCTGAGCCCATTGTAAAAGCAGCGACTGCTCAATTCGAGTCATGAAGACCGTGAGCGTCGCTGCAGTGTATATTCTATCATGCAAAAAATACAATAAAAGCAAAACATAAAATAAAAAACCACCACCGAAAATCGGTAGTGGTTCTTGTGCTTGGCGGCGTCCTACTCTCCCAGGACCCTTCGGTCCAAGTACCATCGGCGCTGGAGGGCTTAACGGTCGTGTTCGGGATGGG
>NZ_KB898192.1 GCF_000377505.1 Paenibacillus massiliensis 2301065 = DSM 16942
AGGGTTCTTCACTGTTGTCCCAAGTTCTGCACAGCTTCCTTGGCCTTCGTCCATTGTCACGAGACTCGGCTCCCTCTTTTCCCCTTCGCAGGTCCTTTTTGACGACGCGGCAGGATTCACTTGATGTTGCGGCCTGGGTTGTCGCTCGCCCGGTCTCTGACCGGTACTTTTGTCGATGCGCTTTTACACACAGATTTCACCATGCGCAAGCATCCTAGCTACAAGGGTGGCTTGGCCCCTCCCTTGGTTGGACTTTCACCAACTAGATAATGCGTGCCTCTGGGCACGCCAACAAGTAAAAAAGCCCGCCTATACAAGGCGGACAACATGAAGAACAATATTATTTGCTGTTTGAGACTTGGTTCATCATGACTGTATTGGAGTGGAAGCTAATCATTGAGTCCCCAGCTCCAACATTCTTTATTTAAAACGATACTTTACATAATCCTTCTGCTCTGCATCACCATTGAAAGTTGCATATACAGAACGTCCTAAATAAAGAGGGACCTCTAACTTATTCATATTTGGCATAGTCCATCCGTCTATTTCTATAAATTTCTCTTCATCTTTGTAAATTGTCTGAATTTCCCCAGCTACAAAATCATGGCTTCCATAGTTTCTTGCATCTATTACCTTGCACTCATAAGCAAAATAGGCTTCTTTTAATATTGGAACATCCAGATTCATACCATTATCATATTCGATGTTATACTCAGAGAATTTGTCTACATCTCTCCCACTCCTGGTTCCTACAATCTGAATGAGTTCAGCAAGCTTTGCTGGAACAAAATTAATACCAAAATTGCCACTTTTTATAATCAAATCGTAAGAATATGCTTCTTTTCGTAACGAAACACCATAAATAAGGGGAGCATAGCCTATCGTTGTGTGGAAACCAGCCGCCATTATATTTTGTTTATCCTCATGTTTAGATGTCACAAGAACCACCATACCAGGGTACGCATGTCCTGAAACATAATCAATCGGTTGTCTCATTTGTAATCCTCCTGTTCTCCTGTTCGATCAATGTATTATTTGGTAACATAGTGAATTGTAAGTTGATGTTTATTGATCATCAATCATCAATGCTCCGATTTTATCGCTTAAACAACAAACAGGAAAAATAGTCGTCTATCTCTTCAGGAGAGGGAGGAGTACACAGAGAATGACACACAAAATAGATCCGCGTATTTTGCGGACAAGAAAATTGTTAATGGATGCTTTTATCAAGCTCATTCTAAAGAAGAACTTCAAGGATATTACTATAAAAGATATTACGGATGAAGCAACTGTCAATCGTGCAACTCTTTATTCCCATTTTCATGATAAGTATGATTTATTGGATGTTGTCATTAAAGAAGCTGTAATAGATAGTACTCTTAAAAACCTAGACTATCTCGATAAATTAAATAAAGAAACTTATGTAACGATCTTCCTTACATTAGCTGATTTTCATACAGAGACGATGGAAAATTCACACTTAAGCCCCCAATGTAGTGGGAGCTATGAAGCATTTAGTACAATGGTTGAACAAAAAATCAAAATTGATCTGGAAAACTTATTTTTTTCTCTACTGCTTAAGCAACAATCTAATCGTGATCCCGAAGCGCTCAGGGTGGGTGCAGTCATATTAAGCAACGGAATTTACGCAGCATCTGTAGATTGGAAAAAGAATGGGGCTTCCTCAGCAGAACAATATATAGAAAAAGCCTTACCCTTCCTAGTGACAGATCCTAGTGACCGAAATTGATCATCTACATCGTTAAGTTCAGTACAAGGATTCTGCTCTCCTTTTCTCCTCCATCGTCAGCAGCGAGCTACATTCATATACCCACGTCCCGTTGTCAGCGACCTTCAGCCGCATGAGCCCATTTGTCCGCATAACTTCCAGCTGCTGCTCTGCTTCACCCATGTCCAGCTCCGTCTCAAGGGCCACGTCTGCTGCAGTTAGTAGATTGTCATGCTGCTTTGCTAGTCGCAGAATGGTTTTCGACAAGTCAGCTTGCCGCGCTTGTCGTGCCTTCCTCCATAAGACATAACCAACGAGTGCGGGCACCAGCCCGTTCAGCGTCCAACCAAGTCCTACGGACACCTCGTACTCCAGGGCTGCTATACTATAGATAACAGTGACTAGACAGCCATACGATAGGAGAACAAGTGCAATTTTGTGCATGCTGCTCTGCATCCGTTTGACACCTCCTTCACAGGACATTTATCCACTACTCCGTATTTTTTTTCCTCAATTAATCTCCTCATTCAAATCCTCTCTGGTCATCCCAATACTATATGGAATTCACTCCACACCTACATCATCCACCGTGATCCGCACACATTGAACCTATACCCTACCTTAACCGAATAATGTCAGCTTTAATCAACAATAGTAAGAGATAAGCGCTTCGGGTAGCGTGGTTGGTCAAAATTGTTGTACAATAGTGTCCAAATGACTGTTGAAGGAATGATTATACAATGTACGTTGCAGACGGCTGGAAAGACTATGAAGTAATCGATACGGGAGGCGGCGAAAAGCTGGAGCGTTGGGGTGACATCATCCTGCGTCGACCGGACCCGCAAATTATATGGCCCTTGACCTCTGAGACGAGCGAGTGGCAGCAAGTGCATGGTCACTATCACCGTAGCTCCTCAGGCGGCGGCAACTGGGATATGAAGAAGCCCGTTCCTGAACGCTGGACCATCGGCTACAAGCAGCTCAAATTCCACATTAAGCCTACGAGCTTCAAGCATACGGGCCTATTTCCGGAGCAAGCAGCTAACTGGAGCTGGATGATGGACAAGATCTCCGCAGCAGGAAGACCTATCTCTGTACTGAATCTGTTCGCTTATACAGGGGGAGCCACAGTTGCCGCTGCCGCGGCTGGAGCAAGTGTCGTGCATGTAGATGCAGCGAAGGGCATGGTGCAATGGGCAAAAGAAAATGTGCAGCTCTCTGGCCTGTCAGATCGGCCCGTTCGTTTTATTACGGATGACGTATTCAAATTCGTACAACGTGAGCAACGCAGAGGCAATCGCTATGACGCCATTATTATGGACCCTCCCTCCTATGGACGTGGCCCAAGCGGCGAGACGTGGAAGCTCGAACAGAGCCTCTACCCGTTCTTGGAGTCGTGTATGGAGATTATCTCGGACAAGCCTCTGTTCCTGTTGATTAACTCCTATACTACCGGAATATCGCCATCTGTCCTGCACAATATGCTGAGCATGACCATGAAGCCGAAATACGGAGGTAGCATTAGCACAGGCGAGATTGGCCTGCCCATCAGTCGCTCTGGTCTGAACCTGCCTTGCGGTATTCTGGGCCGCTGGGAGGCATAATCGCCATGATGCATGAATCTGACCCCAGCTCAGGCATTTCCGTGCTCTATGAGGATAATCATGTTCTTGCCGTGGAGAAGCCAGTCAATGTTCCAACACAGGAGGATGCCAGCGGTGATCCCGATCTGCTCAGCTTGCTGAAGGAGGATCTCAAGATTCGCCACCAAAAGCCTGGTAACGTATTTCTCGGCTTGATCCATCGCTTGGATAGACCTGTAGGCGGCGCCATGATCTTCGCCAAGACCTCCAAAGCAGCATCCAGACTATCGGAGGCAGTAAGAAGTCGCAGCTTCCACAAGCGCTACCTAGCAGTTGTACATGGCATACCAGCTCCACAAGGCAGGCTGAAGGATTATCTGCTGAAGGATAGCCGTACGAATATGGTGCAGGTCGTGAGACCAATCCAGCCTGGCGCCAAGGAGGCCATACTCGATTATCAGACTCTCGGTCATGCTAATGGGCTGAGCCTTCTTCTGGTAGAGCTACATACTGGCAGACCTCATCAGATTCGAGTTCAGCTAAGCAACATTGGATGTCCACTGTATGGGGATCAGAAATACGGGCAGCAGCTTAACAAGCCCGGACAGCAGCTTGCCCTGTGGTCATTGGAGGCTGGTGCTCCTCACCCTATTACGAAGGAGCCCATGTTATTCCGCTCCATGCCGCCACTTGCTTTCCCCTGGAATGAGTGGCCAGCGCAGTTGTACGAGGATCTGTAGTCTTGGCCCTCCCCATCATGCTATGGACCTGCAACCTCGTGAAACAGGCACCAGCGGAACAGCTTTTTCGCTGAGTTGAGTTGACGTAGCTCTATACGTCTCAACAGCAACAAAAGGTCGAAGACAGATGCTCGGACAAGGAGCACATCTTCGACCTTTTATTTGTATGGCCCATAAGATTCATTTACTGAGAAGTACCCTTCCAACCCTCTTACGCTGTTGTCTTAACACACAGACCTACAAACAGACTTACAAACGGAATTTACAGTACGGACTTACTGTACAGACTTACTGTACAGTTTATATTTCAGTCTCATGGTGCACATTTTTCTTACATTGCGCACTCCAAATGATGCTGTTAGGATGATGTCGCCATCTGCGATTTCTTGGCTGTTGAACCTTCCTCTTGTTTACGCGGATTCGTGTTCTTGATAAAGAAGGCCAGAATCAATGACACAGCAGACAGGATTGTCGCCACTAAGAATGCGTGGTTAATTCCATATATTAAAGCTTCATTTTTGATCATAGACATGGCACTAGCATCTGTTGGAGACACCTGTTGTGTCAGAGCAAGCTTCTCGCCATATGAGGTAGATTGAATGGTCATAATCGTGACAAGCACAGCTGTACCAATCGAGCCCGCAATAGTCCGCAACGTATTAGACATGGCTGTACCATGTGCATTTAATGTATTCGGCAACTGATTGAGACCCGCCGTCTGAATGGGCATCATAATCATGGACATACCGAACATCCGCACGGTGTAATTAATCATCAGCTCCGTATAGCTCGTGTCCATCGACAGGCGTGAGAATTCCAGCGTCGTAATGGTCATAATAAGCAGACCAACAATCGACAGCCAGCGTGCCCCTACTTTGTCAAAGATCATGCCGGTCACAGGGGACATGATGCCCATCAGAATAGAGCCAGGGAGCAATAACAGACCAGATTCCAATGGAGTGAAGCCTCTGACATTTTGCAGGAATAGCGGCAATAGAATCATCCCAGCATACATAGACATGGTTACAATTACGTTAATGGCTGTCGTCAAGCTGTACATGTTATATTTGAAAATGCGAAATTCTAGCATCGGCTCAGATGCCCGCAGTTGGCGGCGAATGAACAGCAGCAAGGAGATGGCCCCAATGATCAGACAGCCATACACAGGTAGACGGTCCCAGCCATCCGAAGCGGAGCTGAAGCCATACAACAAGCCCCCAAATCCAAGTGTGGACAGTACGACAGACAGCTTATCCAGCTTGGGATTCGACAGCTGTGTTACATTTTTCAGGAATAGTGCACCAATTAGCAAGGCAATGATTGATACAGGCAAAATAATCCAGAACAATACGCGCCAATCATAATTTTGTACAATATATCCGGATAAGGTCGGTCCGATCGCTGGAGCAAAGATCATGGCCACACCCACCATTCCCATGGCCTGCCCGCGCTTCTCAATCGGGAAAATATTCAGCAGCACCACGGTCATGAGAGGCATCAAGATGCCTGCACCGCTGGCCTGCACGAGTCGTCCAATTAGAATAACAGCAAAGTTAGGTGCTAAGCCGCACAAGATGGTTCCCAAGGTAAATAAGACCATAGACCCGAGAAACAGCTGTCTGGTGCTGAATTTGGCCATTAAATAAGCCGTAACCGGAACCAGGACGCCGTTCACCAGCATAAAGCCTGTAATGAGCCATTGTGCCGTAGGGGTATCTATGGATAAATCACCCATAATTTTTGGTAACGCTACATTAATAAGGGTCTGATTCAACAACGTAACAAATGCTCCAATCAATAAAGCGATCACGATTGGTGCTTTTTTTATAGTCTTCATCTGGTCATCAACAGCTACATCTGCTTGATTTCCCATGTTAATCCACTCCTTTAGCTGTAAGCTTCGATATAATCTGCTGATGGATATCTAATATGATGTCCCGGTCCTGCACTGGAATATCAAGAATTCCGGAGACACGGTCCATCCACATCTTCTCAATATCATTTCGGATCTGCTCACCCTCGCTAGTAATCCGAAGTGTAAGTGAACGCCGATCATTCGGCAACCGCTCTCGGCTGATATATCCAGCCTTTACAAGACGCTCAACCACTCCACTCATCGTGCTGTTGCCCATGTGGGCACGCTCAGCAAGCTCGGTCAGACTGGTATTCGGGCGCTCCAGCAGTACTGACAAGACCAGAAATTGCACAGGTGTCAGGCTCTTCTGTTCTCCTTGCTCCCAGAATACCTGCA
This sequence comes from Paenibacillus massiliensis 2301065 = DSM 16942, assembly GCF_000377505.1. Lineage (GTDB taxonomy): Bacteria > Bacillota > Bacilli > Paenibacillales > Paenibacillaceae > Paenibacillus > Paenibacillus massiliensis. Next base: position 6,304 of record NZ_KB898192.1, read on the forward strand.
TGAAAGCATGGTGCACTCTTCTGAATGATTGAACAATGCGGTACACCTCCCTATTCCTTTCCATGAATCCGTCCTCCTCTAGAATGAACATACAAATAGAATAAACATACAAAATCACAATCATTTGCATATATATATTTCGCTTGCGTATATTTCACATTAATATATTTCGCATACGAACTAATAAACACATATTACACTTCTGATATGTAAAAGTCAACACAAACAAAAGGCCACCTCCTTCCATTTCACGTGGAAGAAAATAGCCCTTTGGATATCCAGGCAGCTTGTACAGCTGCCGCATCACAAGCTCTATTTCTTTTTAATCGTCAGCATAACGACAGACATTGGAGGTAGCACCACATCAAGCTGATGTTGCTGGTGGAAGCTATAGTCTGCAAAGGTTACTGGCTTTACTTTATCCAATTGGGTAAACGTATTATGATCTTGCATAGATGAGCTTGTCAGCACAGTTCCTGTAACATCAATGTCCGATTGTAATCCCCTCAACTCCACATTCACTTTACTGGAGGCATTCGGATTAAGATGACATAAGCTAATATGGATGTGGCCTTCTGCATCCTCAGAGGAAGATACCGTGAACTCCGGCAGCTTCTCGTCGTTAAATTCATAATGACTGTGCTCGACCGAGGTTGCCAGCACCTTTCCATCCTGATGGACTTTGAACATCTCAAAAATATGGTACGTCGGTGTCAGCAGCATTTTATTTCCTTCTGTCAGGATCATGGCCTGTAGGACGTTAACCATTTGCGCAATGTTCGTCATATGAATACGCTCATGATGCTGATGGAAAATATGAAAATGTAGGCCAGCTACGAGTGCATCCCTCAAGGTGTTCTGTTGGTACAAAAAGCCCGGATTGGTGCCTGGCTCTGGCAAAAACCATGTTCCCCATTCATCAACGATCATTCCAATTCGCTTGTTCGGATCGTATTTATCCATAATGGTAGAGTGTCTTGTAATCAGCTCATCCATATGAAGTGCCTTTTTCAGCGTCTCGAACCATGCTGCTTCATTAAAGCCAAGTGCATGCTGCTTCTCTTCCCAAGAGCCTGGAATGGTATAATTGTGCAAGCTTAGCCCGTCCATAAATGGGGCAGCCTCACGCATAAGCACTTCTGTCCAATGGTAGTCGTCAACATTGGCACCACCAGCGATTTTGTACAGCACATTGTCCCCATAGTTACGCACATACGTCTGAAATTGACGATACAAATCCGCATAATATTCAGGGCGCATATTGCCACCGCAGCCCCAATTCTCGTTACCAACACCAAAATATTTCAGCTTCCAGGGGTGCTCTCTCCCATTTTCTTGCCGCCAGTTCGCCATAGGAGATTCGCCATCGAACGTCATATATTCTACCCACTCAGACATCTCCTGTACCGTTCCACTGCCGACATTACCGTTAATATAAGGCTCTGCACCGAGCAATTCACATAATCGAAAAAACTCATGTGTGCCAAAATGATTATTCTCGACGACTCCGCCCCAGTGCGTATTGATCATCTTCTTCCGTTGCTCCTTGGGACCAATACCATCCTTCCAATGATATTCATCCGCAAAGCAGCCACCAGGCCAGCGCAGCACAGGAATATTTAAATTTTGTAGCGCTTTCAATACATCATTACGAATGCCATCGGTGTTAGGAATGCTTGATTCTTCTCCCACCCATAGTCCTTCGTAAATACAGCGCCCTAAATGCTCCGCGAATTGTCCATAAATATGTTTGTTAATCGTACCTTTGACCCAATCTGTATGTACCAGAACAGAATTTCCCATGTGAATCCCTCCTGTTTAGATCATATTTTCAGATTGAGCTAAAATTAACATACGGAACAGCTTTTGTAAATAAAATACTGAAACTTTTTATGTTTATTTAAAATAAATACATCACAAATAAAATAGCTTGAAATTGATATCCTGAGCATGGTTTCCAAACTTTTTACCAAAAATAGTGGCTCCACCCACATAACTCGCGTCTTCTTTTACTTCAATACGTAACACCCACCGATCACACAAGGTATCGAGATCAGCAACTGACACTTCCGACATTGGATCTCCATCAATGTATGTCCCATGCCCCGTAATTCGAATTGTTTTCAATAATCCATATTGATTAATATTGTGTGGCCACCAACTCGGTGTGTATTTGCCCCTTGTATCCGCAAAATCACCGGGGCTCCTCCATGTCCCAAGCTCCAGCCCATTCAGTGTAAAAGTAATATCCGATGGCCATACATCGTTCGAAAAAGGAAATTCAGATGAAAGCTCCAGACTGATCTCGAACTGCTGTAATTTTTCTTCCTTATTCAAAAAATTAGCAATGCTATATTGGACAAAGCCTTGCGTAAACCAAAGAATCTCTGCATCCACTCGTTTGGGGTCCATGAAAAACTTAGGTTCATCGACACGGCCAATGAATTCTTTATCGGTCGCCAGGCCGCACGTAGGCTTGAGATCATAATCCGTGTAATGACCGATCGGTACTGACGTCTCGTAAGATGCAAAGGAATGAAATATCTTCTTGGGGAAATTAATCTCAATATGGTCCACCTTGAGAATTGAAATCTTCTGCAGACCTGATTTACCAGGCACTTTCTCTGTTCTAATGATTCCGGCATCCTCCAGCTTTTGAACATGTTTAGCCACAATGGGACTGCTTAGCTCAAGTTCCTGGGCTAATTCTTTAATATTCATTTTGTTTCTCGACAATAACTGAATGATCCTAATTCGGACTTCACTTGCCAAAGCCTCGTACACAACCAAAGAGGACACATCAATGTCTAATTGCATGCAGACTCATCCTTTGCGATTTTTATGTAAATTAATTATATGATAAAATCTCCCCCCTTCACCTTAACATATTTGTTGTTTTAATTCTATTTCAATACAAATTCAAGGCTTTAAGTTAACATATTAGTTAATCAAATAGGAGATGTATTGAATTAGATTTATAAATATGTTTGACATGCTTTCTAACCACAAGTATACTGAACCTCAAACAACTACTTGCTATAATTATCCATTTGCAACACAAATCTGAAGAGGAGGAACAACTCATGAGGAAAAGAACAGGTTTACTACTGGCATTCATGTTGTTAACCGCAACTTTGTTAGCTGGGTGTGGAGGAACTGACAAGAACACCATCACATTTTGGACCCCACTAACGGGTGATGATGGTGCTTACATGGACCAGCTGGTCAAAGACTACAATGCAACCAACCCTGAAATAAAAATAAAACACGTCATCACCGCTGATATGTACACCAAGGTCTCCACCGTTTTAAATTCGGGAAAAGGCGTGCCAGATCTAGCTCTCATTCATGCGGATCGTGTTCCTAGTTTCGTAAAGCAAGGATTGCTAACCCCCTTAACCGAAGTGTTGAAAGCGCAACCAGAGCTTAAAGAATCAAATTATCTTACCCAAGCGTGGTCAGCAGGTACGATTGATGGCACACAATATACGGTCCCCTTGGACATTCATAGTAATGCGATGTACTACAATAAAGATTTATTAAAAGAATATGACGTGGAATATTTCCTGGATGATCATGTTGTTACCTTCGATGAAATGCTATCACTACAAGGAAAATTAAAAGAAGGCGACTACGTCGTTAATGACGCTCTAATCAGTTGGGTACTGTTGGCTCAAATCCAGAATCTTGGCGGCGATGTAGAGCAAGACGGTCAACCTACAGTCGATACACCTGAAATGCGACAAGCCATCGAAGAAATCAAAAAAATAAATGATGCCGGCTTAATGACCCCATTTGGTGAAGATGGGTATTTGATGTTCCAATCTGGCAATGTGTTGTTCTCTACGGATGGTACTTGGAGCTCAACCGGACACGCTGCTGTCGAAGGTCTTCATTTTGGCGTAACTAATATTTACTCTTTCTCTCCAGATAAATTTACGAACAGAGCATCCTCTCATCTATTTTCCTTGTTAAAAAATCAAGAACGGACGCCGGAGAAGGAACAAGGCATCGCTTCATTCCTAGAGTTCGTCCGTGAGAATTCGATTAAATGGGCCGAAGCTGGTCAGATCGTCGCGAGCAAGCAAGTCATTGAAAGCCCCGAATATGACAAATTCATACAGTCCTTCTTTACCTCAAATGAAGCAGAGACCCATTCTCTTCATATTTACACGTATGAGTACTATCCATATGTCGCCGAGGCGTTAGACACCTATGCGCCTGATCTTATTCGTGGGAACATTACACTGGATGAAGGATTACAGAAGGCACAGAAATATGTAGAAGACAAGATTGCAGAGACCGTACAACAACCAGCCGAGACAAAATAGTATGTACCGACAGGACGTACCATGAGTAATAGCCTTACAGAAGGAGAAGCTACCGCCTATGAAAAGGAAACTCAACTGGTCACCTGCATTTTTTGTAGGTCCCCACATTATTTTGTTTACTTTGTTTATATTAGTTCCTACGATCTATGGAGTTTACGCTTCGTTCACCAAATGGAATTTAATGAGTGATCCTGTGTTTGTAGGTCTTGATAATTACAGAACCATTTTATTTGATACCTCATCTACATTTCATTTTCAATTTTTGAATGGACTAAAAAACACATTATTATTCGTGCTATTCACCGTTCCACCACTGATTGTTATCCCGTTACTTGTTGCCGTAGCTTTAGAGCACAAGAAAGTTAAAGCTAAAGGCTTTATTCAAGCGGTGATCTATATTCCCGGATTGGTGTCTATTTCTGCTGCGGCACTCATCTGGTCTCTGATTTTCAACAAGCAATTAGGCATTGCCAGCAATTTATTTGGTTCCGATGTAGCTTGGGCTACTCATCAACCGTATGCTTGGATGATTATCGTAATCCTCTCAGTCTGGGGAGGCGTAGGTGGGAATATGATTATTTACCGTGCTTCAATTAGTGGTGTTGGTGAAGATCTATATGAATCCGCAGCACTGGACGGAGCCGGCTCCATTCGTAAATTTTTCAGTATTACGGTACCTTCCATTCGTTTTCCGTTGATCTATACCTTTGTGATGACTACAGCGGGGGCATTTAACGTCTTCGCTCAGCCCTTGATGATGACTAAAGGGGGGCCGAATGAGACAACAGCAGTACTTATGATGTTCATTCGGAACTTAGCCTTCGGTAAAGGAGAATCTATTGCTGGAATGGCGTCTGCTATGGCTGTGTTACTTGGACTTGTCATATTAATCGTTTCGGCGCTGCAATATTATGTCATGAATCGAAATTCGGATTAACTCACGAGACACGGAGATAAGCGAGGCTGCGAAAAAGGTAGGTGTCTATCATGTTGAAGAAAATAAGTATTTCTAAATGTGTATCGTATTTATTCCTAATTACATTATGCGTCATTTGGGCGTTTCCGGTTATATTTGGCATTACAACTTCATTCCGTTCACAAAGTGAAGTCGTATCTTCCGGATTTCGTCTCCTGCCCGAAAGCTGGACGGGAGAGAATTATATTAATATTCTAACGAATACTTCAACAGCTCCCATCTTACGTTGGTTATTCAACTCTATTTTTATCGCTACCCTTCATACCTTATTGGTCGTGATCGTTATCTCTATTACTGGTTACGGCTACTCTCGAATGAAGTTTAAAGGTAGAGATGCTTTATTTTTCACATTGTTAGGTATCTCTCTCTTCCCGGGTGTTGTGAACTTAATCCCTTCATACAAAATCATTGATATGCTCGGTTGGGTAAATACCTCTTGGGCCATGATTGTGCCGGGACTAGCAGGTATGGGTAACATCTTCTTGGTTAGACAATTTATGAATGGAATTCCAAAGGAATTGGATGAATCTGCACATGTGGACGGTGCCACTCATTTTGCAATCTACACTTCTGTTATTTTACCACTAGTAAAACCTATTCTGATCGTGTGTGCATTGTTCTCCTTCACAGGATCTTGGAATGATTTCTTATGGCCTGTCATCGTATACACGGATGTGGAGAAAATGCCTGTTACAGCAGGCTTGCTGCTGCTGCAAGATATTTATGGGAACTATCGGATGATTGGACAGCTCATGGGCTCTGCAATGCTAGCTATTATCCCTACCCTATTGCTATTTCTATTTGCACAGAAATACTTCATACAGTCAATCAATTTGAATTCTGGCATTAAAGGATAATGAACAATCAAAAATCAAATTTATATAATAGGAGCTGTTAACATGCTTGAAGTCAATCTTAGAAATCCTCTAATCGAACAAAGAGCAGACCCCTTCATTTATAAACATACGGACGGTTATTACTATTTCACAGGTTCTGTTCCTGAATATGACCGAATCGAATTGCGTCGTGCTCAGACGCTTGAAGGTCTCATTGATGCGGAGAAAGTAACCATCTGGGTGAAGCACAGCACGGGCTTGATGAGTGCAAATATATGGGCACCAGAGATTCATTTTATAGATGGTAAATGGTATGTATATTTCGCCGCTGCCCGTACTTCCGAGACAAAGGATGGATTATTCGATCATCGCATGTTTGTACTCGAAAATGCATCAACGAATCCATTGGAAGGCAATTGGATTGAGAAAGCTCAAATCAAAACGAAATGGGATTCTTTCTCCCTGGATGCGACCACCTTTGAGCATCAGGGCAGACGATATTATGTATGGGCCCAAAAAGACCCGGACATTCCAGGAAATTCGAATCTATATATCTCTGAGATGGAGAATCCTTGGACATTAAAAGGAGAACAAGTATGCTTATCCATTCCTGAATACGATTGGGAGATCCGTGGTTTCCTAGTTAATGAGGGAGCAGCCATACTTAAACGTAATGGCCGAATATTCATGACCTACTCTGCAAGTGCCACCGATGAAAATTATTGCATGGGCTTATTAACAGCAGATGAACATAGTGATCTACTAGATCCGGCTTCATGGATGAAATCATCTGTGCCGATATTTACTACTTCCTTCGAAAATAAACAGTTTGGTCCTGGGCACAATAGCTTCACCGTAACCGAGGATGGTAGGCACGACTTGCTCGTGTTTCATGCTAGAAATTATACTGAAATCGAAGGTGATCCGTTATATGATCCTAATCGTCATACACGAGTACAACTAATCCATTGGAATGAGGACGGCACACCACATTTTGGCATTCCACGTGCAGATACCATTAATGCGTGAATAAACATATCCTCTCCTGGTAGAGCATCATGTCTATGGCATGAGGCATGCTCTAACCGGGAGAGGATTCTGCTTGTCTAGTCATCTATGTATGTATCGAGCCGATCATATGCTGATCTATGATCAGGATGTAATTTTCCCAAGAAGATACAACAATACATTCTGATTGTGAACGGAAATTCTGCTTAACACCGATGACATAAATTCATCACGTACGCTAATTCCTCGCTGGGCTTCCTCACGACCTTGAGGCGTGATTAGAATCCATACAATTCTCCGATCCTGCTGATCCCGCTCCCGGTTAACTAACCCATTCTTCTCCATTCGATCAAGCAACATCGTTACCGCCGCGGGGGTTGTCTCCAAGTAAGGAATGAGCTCTGATGGCTTCATTCTGTCATGCTCCATTAGCAGCTCTAACACCGTAAGCTGGGCTTCTGTCAATGAAGGAGCCAATTGTTCTTCCATATGTGCTTTGTAATCCTTCGTCAGTCTTGACCACAGTCTGGCGAACTCCGATGCTTGCACACATTCACCTCCCGAACCAAATTTGGCTAGTTCTTTCACCGTACATGGCTAAAGAATGGATTAGAGCTTATACTATCGTATAGACTCTACTCTATTTCTAAAGCCCATCCATTGCTCATATAACACAAATTCGCCGTAAGCGGCAATATTCCTGCTTATCAACCATTTCATGGACCATTAATCCGATATGTCATGACATTAATTCCATAAAAAGGTTTATCCCTGCGGTAATGAAGTGAATTGTACGCCTTAGGAATAGATTCCTGACTGTACAGTAAAGAGCCAACCTATTCATACAGGTTGGCTCTGTTCTAGACATATACATACTACCGCTTTATTCGACTGCCTCTGAATCTACCTCAGGCCAGAATACTACATCTGCAACCGGGTCTTTCTTGTCAATTGACACAAGCTGCTTGCCGGTATCCTTGCGATCTGTTAACGGTGTTTTTTCCGAAAGGAACGTAGTAACAGCTCCCTCTCCAGTGATCACCTGTACCTGAATAGCTTCCTTGCAGTGAACCGCAGTTATTAAACGTGTACCGTTCGATCGTACTCGCTTGCCTTCCTTGAATTCGAAGGTAGCAATTCCTTTGCCACCTCTACCCTGTGAAGGATAGTCCAGCAGCAGTGAGCGTTTGCCATAACCCAGATCGGTTAGGACAAGGATCTCACCTTCATCCTCATGAACCCAAAGCGAGGCTACAACCTCGTCTCCATCGGCCAGCTGAATCCCCTTCACGCCAGCGGATACACGGCCCATCGGGTTAACCTCTGCTTCCTTGAAGCGAATACTCATACCACCCCGTGTAATGAGCATAATATCCTTCGAGCCGTCACTCATCGTAACAGACAGTACCTCATCATCGCCCGACACCTTACAAGCAGCAACAGCACCAGAACGCTTCGTGGCGTATTCCTTCAGCTCGGTACGCTTCACTTGACCCTTGCGGGTAGTGAATACCAGACTCTTGTCCGCCTCATCCAATGACTTCACAGCAATGACACTAACAATTCGGTCTTCCTTGGTGAGCGGAATGACGTTCACTATTGGCGTACCTGGCTCCTTCCACTTGTACTCCGGAACCTGATGGACTGGCAGCAGGAAGTATTGCCCCTTCTGGGTAAATATCAGCAAGGAATCCAGTGTGTTCACATCCAGCAGCTGATGAATGTAGTCACCATCACGCACACCTGATCCACTACGATCTGCTCCCGAGCGAGTAAAGGACAGCTGACTCGTACGTTTCACATATCCATGTCTGGATAGTGACACTAATACATCCTCAGCACTAACCATGACTTCCAGATTTACCTTGATCTCCTCAACCTGGCTCTGGATATCCGAACGACGATCTATGCCGTACTTCTCTCGAATCTCTAGCAGCTCCTTGCGAATCAGGCTGACCAGCTTGCGATCACTCTCCAGAATACCTCTCAACTGGGCTACCTTCTTCTGGATATCGCTCAATTCCTTTTCCAGTGAGGTGATTTCCAGATTGGTAAGACGGTACAGCTGCAGGGTAAGGATGGAATCTGCCTGCCGTTCACTGAAGCCGAACATCCATTGCAGGTTATTCTGTGCATCCTGTCGATTCTTGGAGGCTTTAATCGCCTCAATGACCTCATCAAGTATATTGAGCGCCTTCACCAGGCCTTCCAGCACATGCGCACGGTCCTCGGCCTTCTCAAGATCAAACTGAGTCCGATGCGTGACCACTTCGCGCTGATGCTGAATATAGGCCTCCAGAATAGGCTTGATCCCGAGCTGGTGCGGAGCCTTGTTCACGATCGCAACCATATTGAAGTTATAGGCTACCTGCAGATCGGTCTTCTTCAGCAGATAAGCGAGAATTCCATCAGCATCGGCATCCTTCTTGAGCTCGACGACAATACGCAGACCATTACGTCCACTCTCATCACGCACCTCGGCAATACCCTCGACCTTTTTCTCCAAGCGGATATTTTCCATAGCGGTAACAAGTCGTGATTTCACGACCTGGTAAGGGATTTCGGTAATCACAATCTGTTGCTTACCCCCACGGAGGGATTCGATCTCCGTCTTGGAGCGAATATAAATTCTGCCTTTACCGGTACGATAAGCGTCACGAATGCCCTCTTCTCCCATGATGAGTCCACCTGTCGGGAAATCCGGTCCCTTGATGAACATCATAATGTCCTCCAGTTCGATGGAAGGCTTCTCCATAACAGCTATGCAGGCATCAATCACCTCGCGCAAATTATGGGTTGGGATCTCCGTAGCGAAGCCAGAGGAAATACCGCTGACACCGTTCACCAACAGATTCGGATATCTGGAAGGGAGAACGACGGGTTCTTTGGCAGTATTGTCAAAGTTATCCTTGAACAGCACCGTACGCTTCTCAATATCACGCAGCATCTCCAATGCGATGGGAGATAATCTGGCTTCTGTATACCGCATCGCTGCAGCCGGATCATCATCCTGAGAACCCCAGTTACCGTGTCCATCCACCAGCACATGCCCCATCTTCCAAGGCTGGGCCATCCGCACCATACCCTCATAGATAGAGGAATCTCCGTGTGGATGATAGTTACCCATCACATCGCCGACCGTCTTGGCCGATTTGCGATATGGCTTATCGGGTGTATTGCCTGAATCGTACATAGCATACAGGATTCGGCGCTGCACAGGCTTCAGTCCATCGCGCACATCGGGAATGGCCCGATCTTGAATAATGTATTTGGAGTATCTGCCAAATCGGTCTCCAACGACTTCTTCCAGAAAAGCCGGTAAAAATTGTTCGGATAAGCTCATCTAAAACAGCACCTCTTCTGCATGTCTCTTGGCAAACACATGCCCTTCTACAAAACTACTACAACTTTATGAAATGATAAGCGAGACTAGCTGTACATCTTACTCCTCGAAGGCGGTAAAATCTACATTTTCCACAATCCAGCGCTTGCGCGGGTCTACCTTGTCGCCCATTAGTGTAGATACACGGCGTTCAGCCTTAGCTGCATCTTCAATCTGTACCTGCAGCAGCACCCGTGTCTCGGGATTCATTGTTGTCTCCCATAGCTGATCAGGATTCATCTCACCCAGACCTTTATAGCGTTGCAGTTCGAAATTACGCCCAAATTCCTTGAGGTAATTCTGCAGTTGCTCATCACTCCAGGCGTAACGTACCGTCTCCAGCTTGCCGGATTTGCGTGTAATCTTGTACAGCGGCGGCTGAGCTATGTAGACCTTGCCTGCATCAATCAGTGGCTTCATATAGCGATAAAAGAAGGTAAGCAGCAACACCTGAATGTGAGCACCATCCGTATCCGCGTCCGTCATAATAATGATCTTGGAATAATTGCTGTCTTCTACCGCAAATTCCGGTCCAATCCCTGCTCCGATAGCAGCCGTAATGGCCCGATACTCTTCATTTTTCATGATATCTGCAAGCTTCGCCTTCTCTGGATTCATCGGCTTGCCTTTTAGCGGCAGGATGGCCTGAATCTTGGAATCACGCCCCTGTTTGGCTGAGCCGCCTGCCGAATCTCCTTCGACGATGAACAGCTCGTTGCGTGAGAAATCCTTCGATTGTGCCGGGGACAGCTTGCCGTTCAGATTCGAGCTCTCGCTGCGCTTCTTGCCAGAACGCATCTCATCTCTAGCCTTGCGTGCTGCCTCACGGGCCTTGGAGGCCTGGATGGATTTGCGAATCAGCGTCTGGGCAACCTGTGGATTCTCTTCCAGGAACCGCTGCATGCTCTCTGCTACAATCGCATCTACAGCACTACGTGCTGAGGCACTACCGAGCTGATCCTTGGTCTGCCCGACGAACTCTACCTCAGACATCTTGACGCTAATGACAGACATCATGCCCTCGCGAAGATCATTTCCCTCTAGATTCTTCTCTTTCTCCTTCAGCATCCCCGTACGACGGGCATAATCATTCATAACACGGGTATAAGCCGTTTTGAATCCGGTCTCATGTGTTCCTCCACCCCGTGTAGGAATTGAATTGACGAAGGAGGCCAGCGTCTCAGTGTAGCCTGTATTATATTGAACAGCTACCTCGACCTCAATATCGTCCTTTTCAGCCGAAAAATGAATGACATCATGCAGTACGTCCTTACCTTCATTCAGATAAGCAACAAATTGGCTGGCGCCACCTTCATAATAGAACTCGTCAGTTCTGCCACTGCGCTCATCCTTGATGAACACTCGAAGCCCGGAGTTCAGGAATGCGATCTCTTGCAGTCGCTCCGCCAGTGTATCGTAATTCAGATTAATTCCGCTCTGGAAGACCCGAATATCCGGCTTGAAGGTGACCTTCGTCCCGGACTTCGACGTATTCCCCAGAACTTCAAGTCCTGTCGTTGGCTCGCCCACATGCTCGGTGCCCTGCTCATCCACCCAATATTCGAATCTTTGACGATGAGCCTTGCCTTCCCGGTAGATTTCTACCTCTAGCCACTCGGATAATGCGTTCGTTACCGAAGCACCGACACCATGCAGACCGCCGGATTTCTTATAGCCGGAGCCGCCGAACTTGCCCCCTGCATGCAGAATCGTAAAGACTACCTGAGGTGTGGGAATTCCCATCTTGTGCATTCCCGTCGGAATCCCTCGCCCATTATCCGTGATGGTAACTGAGCCGTCCTTGTGCAATGTAATTTCTATACGGGAGCAAAATTTGGCGAGATGCTCATCCACCGCATTATCAACGATTTCCCATACCAAATGATGCAGTCCCGAAGAACTGGTGCTCCCGATGTACATGCCCGGCCGTTTCCGTACCGCCACAAGCCCTTCGAGAACTTGAATGTCGTCCGCGCCATAATCCGAGCTGCTTTTGTCTTGCCCGGATTCTCTGGCGAACAAGTCGAGTTGGTCGACCATTCATGCTCCCCCTTTGTCTAATCATGACCGTGTTTTGCTTAAAAATGCAAACAGATGTTTTCTTTTACTTTGTCCATTTTAATTCAATATATCCCGTTTCGTAAAGACGGTGAATGATACGACCAAGCCGATAATCCCCCAGACCCCAAGCACCGCAAGGGAAAATAGCAATGTCATTCCTTCGATTGGAGGGGGGTCACCAGCCAGATAATCCGTCAAGCCGAGGTTCACCATGAACAGATACTTTGCACTTTGCCACGCCGAAGCCATATTCGTCAAGATGGTTCCTGAAATTAATGCAGCCATCATCACCACAATACTTGCTGCCGTGCTTCGCACCAATACGGACACCATGAAGGCCAGAATCGCTACCACCATGCTTACGAACCAGATCAATCCACTTTGCAGCAGCATGTATTGCCACTGTGGAATAGCCTGCACTTGCGACACATCTACAGTAGCACCACTAATCTGGAATCCTGTAAAGACCGGCATACCGAACCCGCCATACCCGAAGAACAACCCTGAAATGACGTAGCTCATAATAAAGACTGACAACACGATCAAGGAGACAAACATCATTAGCGTAATCAGCTTGCTCAGCAATACCTTCCATCGTCGCACGGGACGGGTTAGCAGCATTTTGATCGTGCCAGTCGTACGTTCCCCGGATACAAGGTCAGAAGCAATAGCCATAATTAACAGCGGTATAAACAGGTTGACGGAGTTATCCATGAACTCGCGCGTAAAGGTCACACCATTAGGCTCACTCGGGTTCACATCATGCTCCAGATAGTATTGCATTTGCTGAATGAAGATGCTGCGATATTTCTTCCATTCCTCAGGAACTCTGTCACTGCCCAGCGAATTCTGATTATCGGTAATGGCCTGTCTGACCTCAAGTCGCCAGTCGCCACCGAATTTCTCCCGATTGTTCTGTGCCACCTTCATTTGCGCATAGGTGAACATGGGCACTAATACGAGCAATATGAGCAGTATAACGTAAAACCGCTTTTTCTTGATAATCTTGATCGTCTCGTTCTGTACGAGCGGAAGAATGCTACTCAATGACTTCACCCTCTGTCATCTTCAGGAACAACTGCTCCAGAGTCGGATTGATTTTCGTAACACCTAGCACGGATACACCTTCGGCTACCAGCGTCGTGACAAGTCCAGGAATCATCTGCTCATCCATCTCGGCAAAGATCGCATTGGGTCCCATACCGGCTATGATGCTATCATCCAGTACTTCATCTGGCCGATCCAGCACGCTGACACCCGCAGTCGATTGCAGGATAGCTAACCCCGTCTCTCTTGGGGCAAGCTGCCAGCCCGCCAGCCCTGAGCTTTGCGCTACTAGCTCCTTGACGCCTCCAACTGCAAGCACTCTCCCCCGGCTGATAATAGCTACACGATCACAGAGAAGCTGAATCTCACTCAGCAAATGACTGGATACGAATACGGCCATACCTTGTTCGGCCAGCTGACGGATGAAGATCCGCATTTCCTTAATGCCCTTGGGATCGAGACCATTCGTCGGCTCATCAAGGATAAGCAGTCTGGGCTTGCCTAGCAGAGCTTGAGCGATACCCAGTCGCTGCCGCATGCCAAGCGAATAAGTACTCACCTTATCATGGATTCTCCGATCCAGCTGTACCAGCTCTACAACCTCCTGAATTCGCTCCGCTCCAATGCCTGGCTGCATACGTGCAAAATGCTCAAGATTTTCCCAGCCCGTAAGGTAGCTGTACATTTCCGGATTTTCGACGATGGAGCCAACATACTGCAGTGCTCGTTCGGGATCACGGTTCACAGGATATCCGCAGACACTGATCGTGCCGCTCCTCGGCTTGATCAGATCGACCAGCATCCGAATCGTCGTCGTCTTCCCCGCCCCATTCGGACCCAGAAAACCGAAAATTTCACCTGCTCGTACGTCGAAGGTAACATCATGAATAATCCATTTAGAGCCTATCTTCTTTTTCACGCCCTGAACGGATAGAATTACTTCATCAGAAGCCTGAGATCGTCTGTCCCTCGCATCTCCCGCATCACCATTTAACATCTCTGCCTCTTTAGAAATTATCTGGTTCATGGCTGTGCCTCCTCCTTCTTCGACAGCGGTGCAGGACCATATCCTTGTGCAACTCGCTCTGCTATCGCTTGATATCCATCTCCATTCGGATGAAAATGATCAGAGGACAGATAAGACTGCAGATTTTGCTGAAACAAGTCGAAGCTAGGAATCAGAACCATGTTCTGATGCTTGCTCATTAACGCTAATATAGATTGATTCCACTCCGCTACAACTGCATTTCCTGGCACCTGATATTCCTTCAAATCCCCGAAGGGATTATATAGCCCAAGGTACACAACCTTGGCATTTGGATTTATGGTATGCAGCTTCTCCAGCACTTGCGCAACTCGCTCTTGGGCAGCAGGAAGTACCGCTCTTAACTGTTCGGCTGTCGGTGGTACACCTGTGCCTTCCGTAGCCTGTACACCTGCAAACAGATCATTACCGCCTATCGAGAGCATGATCAGATTCGCTTCCTTCAGCACATATGACGTTCCTGGCTCATCGAGCTTGGTCAGCAACCCCTCTGTCGTAAGTCCATTAATCCCAAGATTGTTAATCAGACGGGCGCTACGGCCCTCCTGCTCGTTCAGAATCTGGACCGTTCTTCTGACAAAGCCATTACCTGTATCGTCACCCGTACCCTTGGCGAGCGAATCACCAATAGCTGCTACTCGAATCTCGGAGGCTTCATCTGCTCCGCCTACCGGGTTCGCTGACGGTGCTGTCTTCTGATCCGGGGCAAGAGCTGCACCCCCTGAGGATGGATTTACGATCGTGTTTATTGCAGAGATGAAGCCAAATAACAGCAACAGCGTAGCAGCTGCCGACACAGAACCTACCGTGCGCCAAATCCAAGTTGTCGAATTCACTTCCATTCCCTCCCGAAAGCTAATGTAATTAAGATATAGGTTCCAGGCATATTTTGCAAATACTACACCCTGCGACGGCAGGATTCGTCCTCTCAAGCTTGATTATGTAAAATGAATTGTGGTTCATTTATGATGCCATTTTGAATAATTTAAGGGATAATAGCTAAAGAGTACGGACAGAAAAAAGCGGCCCCTGTCAGGGAACCGCTCCATCAAATGAATTCTTATTTTCCAATGAACTCCTGTACCCAATAGCCGTTGTAATACCCTACACCGATCATCGTAAAGTTCTTGTTCAGGATATTCGCCTTGTGTCCAGGACTATTCATCCAGCCCTTCATGACTTCTTCAGGCGTTTTTTGACCCATGGCAATATTCTCGCCTGCGTAGGAATAAGTGACCCCAAATTGCTTCATCATATCAAATGGCGAACCATAGGTTGGTGAAGTATGAGAGAAGTAGTTGTTCACACTCATGTCCTTAGCCTTCTCAACAGCAACCTTGGTCAGGTTGGTATGCACTGTCAACGGACCGAGTCCTGCCTTGCTCCGTTCTACATTAACCAATTCCACTACTTTGGCTGCAAACTGGGACTTGTCCTGTGTGTTCCCGCTGGCGCTGCTATTTCCACTCGTGTTGCCGCTTGTTCCCGTCGATGGGGACACTACAGGCTTGGTTGGCGCAGTCTGTGGCTTCGTAGCCTGTGGGGGCGTTGTGGTCGTCGTAGCAGGCTTGGTTGGCTTGCTGACCTCTTCCGTCTGCGTGCTAGGCCATTGAACCTCACCCTTCTGTACGACTACTTTATATCCATTATTTTGGAGCCAATTTTGCAAATATGAAGACAGGTCCTCCGGTGAAGATCCTGTTGCTGCCGAAGCAGGGGCTACCAATGCGGCCGACAGAGCCACCGTCATTGAACTAGCCATTAACATCTTTTTCCATGTGCGTTGCATTCCGTCAACTCCTCTTGTAAATAAATTTGATTACAAAACGATTACAAACTTGTCATGTTTACTGTGTCAGTATAGCACGAATGATGGCGAATAGGGTAACTCAAATACTGGAAATCCAATGGCAAAAAAAAGAACAGCTCTAGGGCTGTTCCAACAGATCAGAAGCTAAATAAGCTTCTTGCTAATTCGGTATCCATGTTTTTCAAATCCGATGTGCTCATAAAAATCCAGAGCATCCGCATTACGTTCCCGGTTCGCTCCGGTTACGAGGAGACTGCTACCGCCTTGCTCACGCCCCCATTGCTCTGCATATGCTACCAGGCGCTTGCCGATTCCTTCACCACGGTTCTCCTTGCAGACAATCAATAGCGTAATCTGTGCTGCAGGCTCTGGATAAGCATGACTTTGAACAATCTGTGCACCGACAGCACCTACTACCTTGCCGTCCAGTTCAGCAATCATCATCATGGCATGAGCGTCTCCCTCAATGGCTTCCATTCGTTCGCGCATCACACCGCAGGTCATCGGATAACAAATCTCCCGCATTAATCCGGTGATACATTCACTGTCATCAAGCTTACTGGACCGTATCGTAAGCTCGGGAGCCAAAACGTTGTTAGACATGGTATACCTCCACTTTCAGCTTATTTACAGCTTGCTTAGCTGTTTGACGAGCCGTCTCCACTTCTTCCGCCGTACTCAAAGCAACCGCCATACGACGGCCAACCTTGGTCTCTGGCTTGCCAAATACCCGCACTTGAGTGCCTGGTATGGCGAGTGCTTCCTCCAAGCCACCAATCGCAAAGTTAGCAGTTGAGCTCCCAGCCTTCAACGTAGCTGACGCCCCTGGTGCGATCAGCTTCACATCGTGAACAGGCAGGCCAAGTATTGCGCGTGCATGGAGAGCAAATTCAGATAACTCCTGACTGACCATCGTGACCATTCCTGTGTCATGAGGTCTCGGTGACACTTCACTGAAGACCACGCCATTCGGTGTCAAGAAAAGCTCTACTCCAAAGATGCCATAACCGCCTAGCTCATCGGTAATAGCTCTGGCAATTTCCTGAGCTTCTTGCAGCTCTTCTGTCGACATGTAGTGAGGCTGCCAGGATTCCACATAATCCCCGTCTTTCTGAATATGGCCGATCGGCGGACAAAATACCGTTCCTGATACCGAACGTACAGTCAGCAATGTAATCTCACTGTCAAAAGGAACAAAGGACTCCACGATGACTCTTGCAGTCTTACCCCGCGCGCCCTCAAGTGCTGCTTCCCAGCAAGCCGCTGCTTCCTCAGGCTGCCTGCATACCGATTGACCTTTGCCAGAAGAGCTCATGAGTGGCTTGATCACACACGGTGTACCAAGCTCATCAACAGCTGCCTGGAGCTCGTCCAGACTATCAGCAAAACGGTAATCGGCTGTCGGCAAGTTCAGTTCCTCTGCTGCCAATCTCCGAATGCCCTCACGGTCCATCGTTAGACGAGCAGCTCTCGCTGTAGGAACGACATTGTAGCCTTCCTCTTCAAGCTCGATAAGCGCTTGTGTAGCAATCGCTTCAATCTCCGGGACGATCAGATCGGGCTGTTCAAGGCGAATCAGAGCCTTGAGTGCATCAGCATCCTGCATGTCGATACAATGTGAACGATGAGCTACATGCATCGCAGGAGCATTGGCATAGCGGTCAACCGCAATACATTCGACTCCAAAACGCTGTGCTTCAATGATGACCTCTTTACCGAGCTCACCACTGCCGAGCAGCAGCATCTTTTTGGCTCCGGATGAATATGGAGCACCCCACATCTGTTCCTTCCCCCTCTGACAATATAGCTCTAACATCTTATATTTTCAGGGTTCAGGCCCAAGATTGCAATAGTGCTCCGCTAATTTATTTACAAAAAACGCGATTTTTTTACGATTTTTTTTACACAAATCTGAACTGTGCTTCGACAAGCCCGCGATAAACACCTTGTTTTTTCATTAATTGGTCATGATTACCGGATTCGATGATCTTACCATGGTCCAGTACGATGATGTTATCGGCATGTCGAATGGTGGACAGTCGATGCGCTACCATGAAGGAGGTCCTGCCCTGAAGCAATACCTTCAACGCATCCTGAATTTTTAACTCAGTCTCGGTATCTATGCTGGCCGTTGCTTCATCCAGAATCAGAATTCTGGGATCAGCCAGTAGTGCCCTGGCGAAGGACAGAAGCTGCCGCTGCCCCATCGACAGTACATTGCCTCGCTCCTCTACCTCTGTATCATAGCCCCTCGGCAAATTGATAATGAAATCGTGCGCATGCACAGCTTTGGCCGCCTTCTCAATCTCCTCATCCGTTGCATCCAGCCGCCCAAAGCGAATGTTGTCACGTATCGTTCCCGAGAAAATAAAGGTATCCTGCAGCACGATACTGATCTGGCCCCGAAGACTCTCTACCTTCACGTCACGGATGTCCAGACCATCAATCGTCAGCTCACCAGAGGTGATGTCATAGAAACGACTCAACAGATTAATGATCGTACTCTTTCCTGAGCCCGTATGTCCAACAAGAGCTATGGATTGCCCAGCCTTTACATCTATTTGAATCCCTTTTAGCGCCTGTCTGCCTGGCTCATATTCGAAGACCACATCCTTCAAGCGTACATCACCGCGAATGGTTGGCATCTCCTTCGCACCTGGCTTGTCGGTAATCGAGGGCTGTTCATCCATAAATTCGAATATTCGCTCGGAGGAAGCCATAGCCACCAGCAGCTGATTATACATTTGACCCAAGCGATTGATAGGCTCCCAGAAGTTACCCACATACGTCGCAAAGGCTACCAACAAACCCACCGTGAGCTGATCTGTCTGGATGAGATAGGAACCGAACCAGAAGAGGATCAGCGTACCGAAGCCACCGGTAATATCGATCAGAGGACCGAAGCCTTGGTTCATGGCGGATGCTTTGTCCCACGATTTCTTGCTGGAGTTGTTCATGCCGTCAAAGTAGCTCATGTTCTCCTGTTCCTGTGTGTAAGCCTGAGTAACGCGAATGCCCTGAATGGATTCATTGAGATGGGAGTTAATCCGGGAATTTTTCATCCGCACCTCCTGCCAGGCTCTGCGAATTCTAACCCTCAGCTTCGTCGAGATAATGAACATGATCGGTACAGTCAGAATGACGGCGAGACCCAGCTTCCAATTGATAAGCAACAGAATAACGATAATGCCCAGCAGCTGCACGCAGTCGATCATTACATTAACGGCGCCATTAGTGAAGAGGTCCTGTAAGGAGTTAATATCATTCGTCACCCGGACCAATACAGAGCCAGCAGGTCTTTTATCGAAGAAATTGAACGATAGCTTCTGAATATGTCGGAACAGATCGGAGCGCAAATCATAAATGACCCGCTGCCCGATAATGTTTGTGTATTTAATGCGATAAGTATTAGCTCCCCATTGAATGAGGATAAGTATGAACACTGCCGATGTAAGCAGGAATAGTAAACTGACGCTGGGCTGCAGAGGAGCCGGTGGTGCGATTGCACGGTCAATGGCCAGGCTAGTAAGATAAGGCACTGATAGCTTTGTTACCGTTCCAAGAATCATCATTACGATAATCAGCGGCAGCATTTGCCTTGCATAAGGCTTCATGTATGCGAACAATCGCTTGAATTCCACCCAGTTGAAAGGTTTGTCAATTACGTTATCGTCTTGGTATACGAAACGCTCATTCTTTGGCCGTTGCTCTGTATTTCCGGACGGCTTGAAAGAGCCGCTGCGCGGGGAACGCTCTGTCTGAATACTCATGGGTTCACCTTTTCCGATGCTGCTTGCATCTGTGCAATATGATCAGCATATTGAATGTGATACACATCCTGATAAGGTCCGGGCTGTTCTATAAGATCCTTGTGAGTACCGCGTTGCACGACTCTCCCCTCCTCCAGCACCAGAATCTCATCAGCATGACGCAGGGAGGAGATCCGGTGGGCGATAATAAAAGTCGTACGACCCTCCATCACCTCGCGGAAGCCGCTCTGAATTTCGTGTTCTGTCTCCATGTCCACTGCACTCGTGGCATCATCCAGCACGAGAATCTTGGGATTCTTGAGTAAAGCCCGTGCAATCGCAATCCGCTGCTTCTGCCCCCCTGATAGACCAAGGCCGCGTTCGCCCACCACAGTATCATAGCCCTCAGGAAGCTCCGAGATAAAATCATGTGCCTTGGCCAGCTTCGAGACACGAATGATATCCTCCATGGTGACATAGCTCATGCCATAGGCAATATTGTTGCGAATGGAGGAAGAGAACAGGAAGGTCTCCTGAAATACCGAGGAAATCTGGGAGCGCAGATCCTTGACTTTAAGCTCGCGAATATCTATGCCATCGAGCGTAATTCTCCCCTTGCTGACATCATAGGCTCTCATGAGCAATTGAATTACAGTTGACTTGCCCGAGCCGGTACCTCCGAGAAGGCCGATGACACTTCCTGGCGGTGCATCAATATTAATATCAACTACAGCCGGCATTTTATTGCCGTACGCAAAGGTAACCTGCTCGAACTTGACATGTCCGTGGACATCCGTATCTGCCAACGAACGCGCAGCCGGCGAATCCTGCACATCAACAGGCTGATTCAACAGCTCAAGCACGCGTTCACCTGATGCCTTGGATTGAGTGTAGTTGTTAATATGAAATCCAATTCCCCACATGGGTCCGATAATGTACCAAATCAAGCTAAAGAAGGCAACCAACTCGCCCAGAGTCAGGGTGTTCTGAATTACGAGATAGCCGCCAGCACCCATAAGTATGACAATACTGAAGGTAGCCAGCAGTTCCATGACAGGAAAGTAACGACTCCATAGTGTAGCTGCTGCAATCTGATTGTTCTTGTAATACTCGTTGCGCAGTGAGAACTTCTCAACCTCATAGGATTCTCTGGCAAAAGATTTCACGGTCCGAACACCTGTGATATTTTCCTGTACTGCTGTTGTTAAGGAGCTCAGCGCCAGCCTCATGTCCTGAAAGGTAGGGTGGATTTTGGATTCAAAACGTAGGGCTACGAAGGTAAGAAGCGGCATACTGACTAACGTAATGAGTGTCAGCTGCCAATTAATAGACAGCATCATGACTGAGCCGAAGATAACCATCAGTAATACGTTCAGGAGCTGTGCGAAGCCGAAGCCGATAAAGTTACGGATCGCCTCCAGATCGCCCGTCAGACGTGACATAAGGTCGCCGGTCTTGGCTGTATCGTAGTAACGGAAAGATAAAAATTGAAGCTTTTCGTAGCAGGCATTACGTAGTCGATAAGCGAGGAAATTACCGAGTCGTCCACCGAAGAAGCCATGCAGGAATTGCATACCTGCCTTGAGGACCACTACGCCTAGTGCAGACAAGGCGAGAATGGGCACTGCATCAAATTCTCTTGGGACAATGACATCATCAATCAGCAACCGCAGCAGGGTAGGATAGACTAACCCGAGCGCAGTCGCAATAGCAAGGCAAAGAATCGAAAGCAGCAAATAATGCCTTCGTTCTCGGAAGAAGCCCTGCAGTTGCCTGAGAACGTCCATGAGTTTTCCCTCCATCATGTTCTTTAATGAAATGAAGTACATCAGCCTTATGAAGTTTAACACCGCTTTCACAGAGCGGCAAAGAGGATATCCCGGCAAATTCCGCCTTCACAGGCAATAGTTCCCCATTCCTGAAAATAAATCGCTTTCTTTTAATGGAATATGGGAGATAACTCGCACTTCCACTCTTATTCATTCATAGACAAAAAACACCCCTGCCAATGGCAGGGGTGCCTCCTATCTACCTTTGCTGCATTATTACAATAATATGCAGATTTATCAGCACTATGCTGTTGAAGATTTTGAAATGTACTTCTTTCTCAATGGCCCATTTAGTGGCTAGTACCCGAGGAGATAGCTAGATCAATTCCTCCAGCTGTCTCAGCTCTGCAGCCAGCTTCCGCCAATGCCCAGGCTCCTCTGCTCCCGACATGGATTGCTCCATGCCTTTAATGCTATCCGCCACCTGTCGCTCAAGGTGCGTAGCCTGACTTTGTCTCTCCTTGCGGACAAGCTCTGTATAATGCTCATACAATCTGACCTTCAATCGGTTCGTCTCCGCAGCGATTGCATCACGAAGCAACGGCTCCAAAGCCTGCTGAAGAGAACGACGTCCCTGGGATTCGAAGAAGTGCTTGGGATTCTTGAACAAGGACCAATAGCTCTTCCAGTCGCTGCCGATCTGCAACGCTACATCCTCCAGCTCTGGTACGGACCAAGCGCCGGGCTCTGGAGGAATGCAATCCAGACCGTCCAGTTTCCCATTAAACTCCTCGCAGCAACGTGCTGCTTCATGATGAAGAAGTTGCTTGCCCGCCTTCTCAATACGCAGCGTAGTTGCAAGCAATTCCTGACTTAGTTCAATCTCCAGCATACGAAGCAACTCTCGCCCACATGCCGCGAAGATCGCTCGTAGATCTCCTGCGCCCTCTCTGAGCACGGACGGATGAAACGCTCCCGATATGAACTCGGGAATACGGTAGCCCATTCGCTGCCGCACATGGTAAAGTAGTTCCTCTCCCTCTCCCTCCAGCTCTGTCACTGAGCGCTGGGAAGCCCATGCTGATGCAATTGCAGACGTCTCAGCCTGTACTGTCTTCAGCGTGAGCAGCTTCTGCTCTCGTGCCTCGATGCCTTCAGATGCGGCCTCAGCCCATTGCTCCATGCGCTGACGTACCCGCCCGATATCCTGCACAGCCGCACGAACCGACAGTCCTGCAAGCTCCTGCCCTGCAAATGATGCAAAGGCTTCCTCAAACGCCGCAAATCCAGACTGCTCATACTTCTCTGTATCAGCTTGCGACTTGCCCTGTAGTGCTAGCAAACTCGATACAGGATAGACTCGGGCCTGACGAATCCCTGTGCTGCGGAGCTCTTGCGAGACGTGCTGTACAACGGCTGCCAGCTCTTCCTCCCCTGAGGATAGATCAGCAGCATTGACAACGAAGAAGGTCTGGTCCATAACAAGGGCATCCTTCACCCTGCCCAGTTGCATCAGGAACTGCCGATCACCCTGGGTAAAGGCGTGGTTGTAGTAGGTCACAAATACAAGCGCATCAGCGTGCTTCATGTAGTTAAAGGTCACACCCGTATGACGGGCATTCACGGAATCGGCGCCTGGTGTATCGACCAGGACAATTCCTTGCTGGGTCAGAGGACAGCTATAATACAGGTCAATACTGTCTACGAAGCATGACCTGCTCTCTTCAGCTACATACTGCCTGTATTCGTCCATACTAACCACTAGCTCCTGTCCCAGATAAGGACCTATATGGTCCCAGCCTCCAGCTGCAGCTTTCAGAAAGCTGTAGTGGGGCCGTCCAGCAGGGTGAACACCAGCAGGGGTCAGGCGCTCTACCGCCAGCCTCCAATCTGACGTACCCGGATCTTCGAGGCCTAACAAACGAAAAGAGTAGGCAAGGTCCTCATGAAAGGCCTCTACCGATTTCATCCGAATAGCAGCCGTTCCATGATGCTGGCCTGCTTGCGGATCTGGAGCCATAATCCGATTAATGGCTGCCGTCGTTGGATGTGGAGATACCGGCAAGACGGACTCACCAAGTAGAGCATTGGCGAAAGAAGACTTGCCCGCACTGAATGCACCAAACAGCGCGAGAGTAAATTTCCCTTGCGATAGAGTCGTTGCACGCTCCATTAGGGCCTGCACCAAGGAATCCAAGGCTGGATATGGAGCAGCGATATTTGCAGCAGCTTGCAGCTGTCGGGCTGCTTGCTCCAAGCGCTGCAATCTCCCGCCATCGCCCGGACTGGCTACAGCTTCAGCGCTCTCATGTACAGCGCCGCGCACGGATGCTGCTACGGATTCGACCCTCCCAGCATGTATGTGCTCCTGGGCCGTTATTGCTGTCAGCACCGCTTCATCCATCGGTCGAACGTGCGGCATATGAGCTGGTGGGCCTGCCACTTCCGGCAGGACAGCCAGCAATTTCGTCTTGTGAGCCTCTGCCTCCAATTGGTGCTGGGTGTATCGCAGTGCGCTAGCTGCCTTCTGCTCCGCTATTCCGATTTGTTCAGCAAGCTCCTCCTGTTCATGAGTTGTCTTTTGCTTCAGAGAATCGAATATTCGTTCAGCCAGCCCTAGAGACGCCTGTCGATAACGAGCAATGATCTCAGAGCGCAGCTGCTGGCAATAATGGATTACATATTCTCTGGATATAGCCGACTCCCTAACCTGCTCCTGCACAAGCTTGCTATCAATGACCGGTGCTGCAGCAGCAAGCTCCTCCTCCAGCTCTGCATTCCATAACCCGTGGCTTTGTCCAAGTGAACGGACCAGTGTCCGAACATGCGGAAGTAGCTGTCCTTCAGCCTGATCCCGCAGCATGCGTGTCAGCTGCTCCAACCTCTCTTCCTTTACACGCTCCGTCTTCGCCTGAGCGAACAAAAAGCCCGCCTTGAAGCCAGGTCTTCTAGTATCCAGATATTCAGCAGCTACGTCCCTCAGCTCAGCCGGGGTTAAATGTGCCTGCTCTAATATCGTGTCAAGCGCTGATCTGAATTGGGACCGTTCCCGATCCGTAAGCGTTCTCAGAAGTTCGTCACGCTCCTGCAGCTCAGCTAGCGCCTGCTGATTATGCTTGACCTGCTCCTCACCACCAGCCTGCTCCAGCAGAGCTTCCCGCGCCTCCCTTGTTCGCTCATCCTCGGCCTGCACATGTCTTTCTGCGAGTGCATGCATTGAGGTCAGCAAGCTATAGGAGACTAACGATTCCTTCTGAGCAATCAGGGCGCGAATAAGCTCAGGAATCTGGTCCCATTGGTTATAGGGCAGCTCTGGCTTCATCAATGAGCTGAACAGCAGATCAGTATAATGAACTTCCCAGGCCTGAAAGCTCTCTTCAACAGATGAACGATATTTCGCAAACGACAGCTCCTGCTCCCGATGCTTATCTACCTGATTGACGATGAGGTACAAAGGCTTGCCCCAATCCGACAGACTCTTGGCAAACGTGAGGTTGTTCTCAGATTGAACATGATTATAATCCATCACATAGAACACGACATCTGCCAAGTGCAAAGCCGAATCCGTTGCCAGAGCATGACCACGATCGGTTGAATCAACTCCAGGCGTATCCAGCAATACACCGCCACCCTCCAGTACAGCAATATCCTGCCATACTTCAATGGAGCGATAATCTCCACCATTCTTGCAATAATCGGCTAACTCTGACGCGCTAACCTCAAGTGGTGTGTCAACGGACAGTGATGTGTCCACAGCTACAGCGGTTCCTGCTGCCCCGGTTGGCACAGTCATCGCTGACTGAGCTCCATAGATCAGAGCGCGCGGCTGCCCCTGGCGGATCGCTACCACATTGGCGCTGGTCGGAACTGGACCTGAAGGCAGCACTTGATGCCCACAGAGGGCATTAATCATGCTGGATTTACCCGCAGAAAAGTGACCGCAGAATGCAATGGTCAGCTCCCCGGCCTGTGCCTTTTTCAACAAATCTCCTACTGCTCCTGCGGCTGTTGCATCATTCGCTTGACGAAAAAAGTCCTGTAAGCGTTCCATGGCTCCGGACACTTCGTGGATCATTGGTTTCATTAGCCCGGTTCCACTCCTTGTCGAATTCATCTAACCTATACTCGATTTGCAGCTTGCCATTTATTACTTTAAATTCATTCTATTGTAGCACAAAACAGCAAAAAAAAAGCAGGTCGGAAACAAGATTCCGTCCTGCTCATGTATCACTTATCCATAAGGATTGGTCCAATCCCTCTGAAGATCTGTTGCTGCATTCAGCATGCAGTGCTTCAAGCCACGAATTAGTTGACCGTCTCCAGCACTGGCAGCAGTATTTCAAATACTTGACCGTGCTGCAGGATTGTAATACCGCGTGACTTGTCCTTCATCACGACAACCTCAGGCTTTTGGGACATACGCTCCAGATAATGATCAGGTACATCACCTGAATGACTTACTGTAATGCCTTCGAGTTCGGTCTCTTCGTTCTCGGACAGACCACGATCCAGCACTTGCTCAAAAACGTCGGAAAAAGCTTCAAAATTGTCAGTATACACGGAAATGCACTTCATTGTTTGTCTCATCCTTTTCTAATCATAAAATTAAACGGTCTTGCGGGCAGATGCAGGCTTGGGAGAAACCTTGCTCTTCTCCTTATCCTTCCTGCTCTGGGAGGTTTTCATACGTTTCTTACCTTCCCGGCATACGTCTAGCAATGGACAGACCGGGCACTGGGGATTCTGAGCTTTGCAATGGTACCTTCCAAAGAAAATCAGACGATGATGCGTCTGAGTCCACTCTTCGCGCGGCACACGCTTCATTAGCTTCTTCTCCACTTCCAGTACGCTGTCGTCCCAGCCAGCGAAGCCCAGCCTTTTGGAGACACGCTCGACATGAGTATCCACCGCAATGGCCGGAACGCCAAAAGCATTGGATACCACGACGTTGGCCGTCTTTCGTCCTACACCCGGTAGCTGAACGAGCAATTCATGCGCTTGCGGCACCTCACCGTTGTACTGCTCCAGTAGAATGCGGCAGAGATTCTGAATGTGCTTGGCTTTGTTGCGGTACAGACCAATCCTTCTGATATCCTGCTCCAGCTCCTCAAGAGGAACCGCTACATAATCTTCAGGTGCCTTGTATTTACGAAACAAATCCGCCGTCACTTTGTTAACAGTCTCATCCGTACACTGTGCGGACAGCAGAACCGCAATCGTCAGTTCAAAAGCGTTACTGTGATTCAGTTCACAATGAGCATCAGGAAACATGGTTGCGATCGTATCCAGAATATGACGTGCTGTGGCTGTATTCACGAATCCTACCTCCTACCAAAAAAAACGCCTTGATACGGCAGCAAGCCCGCATCAAGACGGTCATTCTAAATAATCCTCCAAATCAAGGAATGATTACTATTTAGGGCGCACCGCCAATTATTGGCCCGGATGCGCCCTAATAGTGTAACATTAAATGACAAGGATTGCACCTAAAAACTCAGTTTTTCACACAATTGCAGCATTTTCCTGCTACTCCTGTGTCATGGGATGTTCTAGCTCTACATGCCCCATCAGACTGTCCAGTGCCTTGCCATCAACGAGTAGATCCAGTGACTTCACTTCATCGAACTGGAACATCGTCTGCTTGAAGGCTTCGATCGCCAAGGCTTCACCGCCCGAACCGAGTCGAGCTTCATCCGGAAGCGCGATATCGAAGGTCAGCTTGCCTTGCTCGAACTTGATCTGGTGAACAACAATCTGATCCGACCACAAGGTAAGCTGGTCCTCAGAATCGCTCTTTTGCAATGTCTTGAAAGACTCCATATACTTCTCCAACTGACTTGGATAAGTAATCTCCTTATTCGTCTCGATTAGCTGCATTAGCTGCGTATCCGTATAGTACGTTCTAATCGTTTCGGTCACGACCTCCTGCTCCCCAGTACCTTGGTCACTGGCAGTTGGAGTCGTATTCGGAGCATTCACTACACCAGAATCGGTAGCTTGTCCCTCTGAATCGTTACCCGCTTCTTGCTCTGTCTCCTGCTCAGTAGCTCCTGATACCTCCTCCGTGGGAGTCGATGGTGCTGCCGGAGGAGCTGCTTGTCGACCAGCACAGCCAGCACTTAAAGCTACTACTGCTGCAAAAATGCAAATTAGCCAGACTTTCGTCTTCACTGTATCCGCCTCCTTCCTCACCGATGTGCACTCTGCTGATCTCTCATCTGACTGACTGAGCGATGGCCTGTGTGCGTTCATCCTAATTCAATCCAAGATACTCAGCAATGGCATCAGCGATGCTCTTGGCTACCCGATCCTGGAATGCCGTTGAGAAGAGCGCGGCCTCATCCTTTGTATTGCTTAGATATCCAGCCTCGAGCAGAACTGCAGGCATCGTCGTCTCCCGTATAACGTGGAAGTTACCATAGCGGATTCCCCGGTCAGGAAGTCCCGTTGCTGCCGCAAAATGCTTGTGCATTACATTCGCGAATTCCTTGCTGTCACTCCGCTGATAGTAGGTCTCTGTTCCACTGGCCGTAGCCGAGGAAGCACTGTTTGCATGAATGGATACGAATGCTGCGGCATTCATGTTCTCAGCTATTTGTACCCGTTCCTTTAATGCCAGAAACGTATCATTACTGCGGGTCAATACAACCTCAATGTCCTGATATTTACTGAGGGCCTGCTCGACCTTCAAAGCCATGGTCAGGTTGAAGTCCTTTTCCCGTTTCTTGTTCTTGCTCACAGCACCTGGGTCCTGGTCTCCGTGTCCTGCATCAATAACCACGACAGGCTTGCCATTCGGACCGATTGGCGTTGAAGTGCCTGTGTTCGAGTTCGTATTGCCCAGATCCACGACAATCAGGTTGGAGCCTTCATTGTAAGCTCTATAACTCATCGACTCAGTCAGATCCATTACGACACGTATGGTAGACGGATTTTCGCTGAATAGTGCATACCGTATTTGAGATACCTTCTCATTGGACCATACATCCAATTGCCCACTGAGCTGTTCATTCAGCGACTGCATGCTTCCAAAATTAGCTGCAAAAGCCGTATTGGGCAGATCAATGACAATCCGGTCTGGTCCTGCCATCGTGAACGTGGACGGTTGTACCGTACCATTGGTTGTGGAAATAATCAGCTTGTTGTCACTGAAGCTGATTCCGTTCACCAGTGCAAGACCCTCATTCGTGTCTCCCGGCACGACCTCTGTTCCATCTGTCCCATTATTTCCTGCAGCCGGCGGGGTTACCTCACCGTTTCCAGAGCCGCTGTTCTGGGTAACTAAGTATACGGATTTACTATTTGCATCCCAGCTCACATCCACACCCATTCGCTCCGCAATAAAGCGCAGTGGAACCAAAGTAATGTCGGAGCGTATGAGTGGAGAAGCAATCAACGTCTTGCTTTGTCCATTAACGGTAGCAGTCTTCTTGCCAATGACCAGCTCAATATTCGTACCGTCTTTGGAGATCTTGACCGTTCGAGATTGCTGATTCCAATTCACATCATAATTCAGGTTCTCAGAGATCACACGAATGGGAACCATCGTACTGCCATTCACGACCTCTACTTTAGCGCCGCCTGGGACACTGATCCGCTCGCCGTCAAGGTAGATTGAAGCACCACCTGATGCTGCGTGCCCGTAGCCCGGAATCGCCCACATGAAGACAAATAGAAACAATAAAAAGCCAAATTTCTTCATCCTTCACCCCTACCATTCTTGAATTTTTGCCACATGCTCCGGCTAGTGTCCCGATAATGCATGCTTGCGCAATATCGGACAACCTTTTAGACGTTCCTTACTTCCAAAAGTTGCGAAACATTTCTTTTTTCCCGGCAAAATATTCTGCTTTAGCACGAAAATTTGTCGAAATGCAGGATTACGCATGGCGAAATAGGACTATAGACTCACGTCCAAAGTGCGATTGTTATGTCAAAGAATACAAAATAAGCCACACTACAAGAGGTGAATTCTTGTCGCATGACTCAATGATTCGTACATATTTCAGTCCAGTATGTAGGAAAAAAATGTCGCGGGAGACGCTACGGGCTCGAAAGTTCCTTCCAGTCGCTGTTAAAGCCGGATTTCAGAATGGGATGAAATCCGGCTTTAAAGGCGAACACTTCGTTCCTCCAGAAATCTTTCGACCCTCCGCTACATAATGTCTATCATAGTTTTTTTCATTGAGTAAAATCTCTGCATTTTATGACTTTGAATCCTCATCTACTTGAATTTCTTTATGGACAGCGGCTTCTTCAGTTGCCTTGCCTAACTCAAGTCGAATCTCTAGTTCAGACATAAGTTCATTTAATTGAGTCGTACCTTCTGACCGATTATTTTGGCTAACGAGCTTTTTGTAGAAGTCCACCGTTTCTGTCACATGGTTTATGTCACTATCTAATAAATCATTCAAAGTTTTAATATAATTATCATTATGCTTAATGTATTCTGCCTGAATCAAGTCTTTAATACATTTCGAAATTTGGTTTAGCCCTTTATAAGCCTTATGTCTAAACCAATAATAGGTGTTGTCTTTGTCATTTAAATTAATTGCTTCTTTGTAATCTTCCGTAGACTTTATTAATAGACCGTTCTTTTCGCTTGGATCTGCTTCTAAATTTGCCAGTTCTAAATAGCTTCTGCCTCTATGACTGAGGTAAATTTGTTTTCGGGGGTCCTCTAAATTACTTCCTAATTCAATACTTTTAGTAAGGTACTCAATTGCTTTTATGAATTCCAGTTTACTTTTTTCTAACTTAAAACCATGATAAACAAAGTTAATTCCTATATTTCCTGTATATACAATTTTTTTCACAAAATCACTTTCGCTTTTAATAGCTAATTCAAAAGAATTTTTAGCATCAGTATATTTTTCAATACAAGCGTAGCATATTCCTAACAAGTTTAAATAAAGCGGAGGTATATAGCTTTCCTCTGCCAGTGCCTTTCCCCGCTCAAAAAAGCTTATGGCACTAACCCAACTTTTATTTTCATAGTGTGCTTCCCCAATTTTAAACAACCAATCACTGTCTACTATAGGTGAGCTCAGCAGTACCTCTTCCTTCTCGAAGAGTCTATCTAATTTATTTTGTTCAGAAGATTTTTCATTAATCAAGTCGATAATTTCTTCTGATAATCCTAATAGCATTTCCTCATTCTCTAATTCTGGGATCAAATCCACTGAACCATCCTCCGAAATAATTACAATAACACATTTTCTCTCAGGCTCATCTACAGGCTTATTCGTATTGAAGTCTTTAAGCTTATGCAAATAACGATGTGCGGAATTAAATCGTGCACCTCGGCTAGCATTCCCGATGTCCTGTTTTGCTTTACCATCTAAAATAACACCAATTGCATGACAATTGCCTTCTGTATCGAAATAAATCGCACCATCAATTGAGGTTAGAAACTTGATATAGTCTTTATTAATTCCCTTCGGCTCAATCAGGGTAGATTGCTTTCTAAGTTCATCCAGCTCTTGCTTGGCTGTCCAATGGTCAGTTATAACAACCATCGTGCCATGCTTTTGTTCCCGTGCTTGGCGAACAATTTGATCAAGTCTGTCTACTTTAAACTTAACTTGTTCAATGTCAGCAACCTGTCCCCAAAACATATTTTTCAAAAGACTTGTAAACTTCTCGGAACTGTATCCTTCCTCTCCAAGTCTAGGATTTTTGAATGAGACGGACAATAGCTCTGTTTCAATTAATTTTAGATCTGATCGATAGATTTTTTTCCCATTCTCAATTAGTAACTCCCCGTTGCTTGCAGGATCAACACTTGATTGTACTAATACAAGACTGTACTTAGACAATCCGGTTAGGTCGAGTCTAAGTGCAAAAGCTCCCTTTTGATTAAAGACTTCTACTTCCCTCTGTAGATTCCATTTAACTACCCCTAGTCCATATATCTCATTCTCATCAGCAATTAGGCATAAGTCTTTGTCTATGTTGGTAAGCTCCAGCAACTTACGTATGCGTTTGGCATCATCCAAGTGAATTCGATCTTCCTCAGTAAATGTAACAGCAAAGCTAATCAGAGGTGTTTTTAGAATGACTTCTTTATTCATGAACAGAATTGAGCCAAACGGACTACTACTTTCATAAGTTAGAGTAGAAACATCCTCAATCTTCTCTAATAAACTGTTAACGTAATATTGATTATTTAGTTTGTTTTCAAATTCTTCTTTAAACTCATTATCACTGTAGTTATCCTGAATATAAGATTGGAGTTTCCCGAGGAACAAACGTGCTAACCTTCTATTAAACTGGGCACCGTCTTCATTATATTTCCTATTGATTGTATTTTTTTGTGTAATCTCATCTTTGCTTATTTTAATGTCATCCAAAAAGTAATCACTAAAGAAATAATCCAAAATCATTCTTAGGAAAGAGACCGCAGGCCTTTCGTAGAAAGTCCGTTTGGTCTCATTATCAGCATTCCTTATTTCTAATATGTATGTAACTAAACATGAAGACTCCCCGTCTTTAAGAGAGATTTGGCCTGCATATAATATACGCGTGTCATTAATGTTGCTTGCGCTGTTTATACCCCCATCATCATCTTGAATTGAAGAACTATCCGCAACAACTATATTACCTTGATTTGCTTGATTGAATTCGTTGTACCACTTCTGGTCCATATAAGATTTGATTTGAGCAAAAGAACTACCAACGATCTCAGAATCAATTTTTATTTCGGAGTATACATTGGTTAGTGTCTGCAATGTATCTTGAGAAACCAAGGTTGAATCTTTATTTATGGACACAGTTTTCTTAATACGAATTATTTTAACAGGAGTTGATACCTCCTCTGTTTCATAAACAAGCGCATACATCTTAATGTAAATACGTTTATTTATTTTTTTTAGAATTCCTGTTAACTCGTTATATACAGTCTCATTTAATAGACTTATCTTATGCTTATCAATTTTCACAATACCCCACCATTCCCAATATTATCAAATAGCTTCTTAAATACTATCACAGAGGCACCAATAATTCTGCTTCATTTCCGATAGAAAGCAA
Organism: Paenibacillus massiliensis 2301065 = DSM 16942; assembly: GCF_000377505.1. Classification (GTDB taxonomy): domain Bacteria; phylum Bacillota; class Bacilli; order Paenibacillales; family Paenibacillaceae; genus Paenibacillus; species Paenibacillus massiliensis. The sequence continues at coordinate 39,349 of NZ_KB898192.1, forward strand.
TAAATAACAAATTTTTTATGCAAAATCTAGTTTCTCTAATACAGCCAGCTTTTAATAATAAAATCAGCCGTTCATCGTACTAGCGGAGGGTCGGAGGATTTCTGAAGCAACGGAGTGATCGCCTTTAAAGCCCGAATTCCACGCTATATTTTTAATCCAATCAAAAATCGGGCTTTAACAGCGAGTGGAAGAAACCTCCGAGCCCATAGCGGCCACAACAAAAGCATCTCGTCCCCCTATTAATCACCCGACCATTAGCAATGTGAACATACAAAAAGAGACGCCCATAAGCAGCAACGCTAGCTCCATGAACGTCTCATATTGTTTGCAGTCTGTGGCTGTCAGCTAGCCACTACTGCAACCCCAAGTACTCTTTAATACCAGCTACAATTCCGTCTGCTATCCTCTGCTGAGTGTCAGGAGTGAATAGTATAGCCTCATCATTGACATTACTCAAATATCCGGCCTCCAGCAGCACTGCAGGCATCTTTGTTTCCCGAGTAACATGTAGGTTTTTCACCCGTACACCGTTATCCTTAAGTCCTGTTGCTGCTATGAGGTGTTTATGCAACACATCGGCAAAAGCTTTGCTATCCGCTTTGGTATAATAAGTCTCCGACCCGTTAATCAACGCGTTTTTCTCCGACTTCTCCAGGCTGTTCGCATGAATGGATACGAAGAGATTCGCATTAACCTGGTTCGCTAACGAAGAACGGTCCTTCAGCCCTGGATAAGTGTCACCGTTACGGGTAAGCACCAATTCAATATCAGGGTCATTCTGCAATTGCTGCTGCACCAGCAGAGCTACAGCCAGATTGAATTCCTTCTCCTTACGTCCGGTCACACTCGACGCTCCAGGGTCTGAACCACCATGTCCTGCATCCAGCACGACAACATGGCGCCCACTCTCTCCACTCGGCGTTATAATCGGACCTTGCTTGTCCTGCAAGGAAATGACAATGCTGTCGTCACCTTCGTTCGACAGGATGTATTCCTTAGCTGTGTTCAACTGCAGCACAATGCGTGCGGATGATGTACTTCCTTCGTTAAACATGGCAAAACGAATCTGCTTCACGGCAGGATCATCATAGATCTCCAATTCTCTGGAGCCGCTGGTTCCGAGCGGGAATGCGTCCTTTAGCTCGCCTGCAAAACCTGCTCCCGCAAAGTCTATCACAATACGATCAGGTCCTGTCATCGTGAAGACACTCGGCTTCAGTCCGGAATCTGTTCTTACCGTGAGGCGGTTGTCACTGAAGAGGATATCCCTAATCAATTGTTGCTCATTCGTGTCAGACGTATCCGATGTGTCATTATCTCCTGTCGCACTCCCCGTATCCGGTGTGCTTTCATTGCCTGGCATCACTGCTGGCTCAGAGTCCACCGGCGTCGTAGGAACTGGCTTCTCGTTATCCACATTACCTGAGCTCACAGTACCCTTTCCACCCGCTCCTGAGCCTGTATTGCTCTCCAGATATACGGTCTTGGTAGCATTATTCCAGTCTACCTTAAGACCCATCTGCTCACCCACGAAGCGCAATGGCACCATTGTGGAATTGCCCCGCAGCAGAGGCGGTGTATCCAGGGATACTTCTTCTGACCCGACGTAGGCCATCGTGCGTCCTACATACATAGCCATTTCTGACTGATCCTTATGTATCGTAATTTTGAACTGCTCCGGCTCCCAATTGAATTGGTAGCCCAATTGCTCACCGACCACACGTAGCGGAACCATCACTTTCCCGTTCACCATCTCAGGACCCGCATTGGCTCCCGTATCAAGCCGTTCTCCGTTCATGAATAATGACGTACCTGCCGCCGCAGCCTGATTGTATACAGGTAGTAACCATACAAAAAAGGCCAGGATTATCATCCATCCGTATTTTTTCATTTCCATATCTCCTTCAATCTGTAGTTCGTCTCGACAGGACCCCAAAATATGGATTACACCTATTACATAATTAGACGCCGTTCGCCTTGTAAATGTTTCGGTACAATTCGAGAAATTCCGCATTTTTTGTAATAGCAAAAACTCCCCCGTTCTATCTTGCGAACGAAGGAGTTCATCTACCAAGAGAGCTACTATGCTTGAAGGCCTAATTTAATGAGAACAAACATAACAAACATATGGCTGCTCTCCAGGCAGTTCACCCTATTCTCCCGATGAAAGACAGCTTAATTATACAAAAGCACGAGCTTCACGGTCACGCTCATAGGAAGAAATCTTGTCTTCATGCTGAAGCGTCAGCCCGATGTCATCAAGCCCTTGCAGCAAAAATTGTCTGCGGTGCTCATCCAGATCAAAGTTGATTTCCAGACCATACTCATCCGTAATCTTCTTTTGCTCCAAATCAACATTCAGGCGATATCCATCATGCGCAGCTGTACGCTGGAACAGATCCTCGACCTGCTCCTCCGAGAGCTTGATCGGCAGAATGGAATTCTTGAAGCAGTTATTATAGAAAATATCCGCAAAGGACGGAGCAATTACGCAGCGAAAGCCATAATCCAGAATCGCCCAAGGCGCGTGCTCACGAGAGGAGCCACAGCCAAAGTTCGCGCGTGAGATCAGCACGGAGGCTCCCTCATAGCGGGACTTGTTCGGTTCAAAATTCGGATTCACATTGCCTTCCTCGTCAAAGCGCCACTCATAGAACAAAAATTGTCCGAACCCCGTGCGCTCGATTCGTTTCAAAAATTGCTTGGGAATAATTGCGTCTGTATCTACATTGACCCGGTCTACCGGAGCCACAATTCCGTTTAATGTCTTGAATGCTTCCATTGTACGTCTCCTCCCGTCAACTAGCTGACTACTTCCTGCTTGAATTTCCAGTCACGAACATCGTAGAAACGTCCATGGATTGCTGCTGCGGCTGCCATCGCCGGAGATACCAGATGCGTACGTCCACCACGGCCCTGGCGTCCCTCGAAGTTACGGTTAGAGGTAGAGGCACAGCGTTGTCCTGGCTTCAATACATCCGGATTCATTGCGAGACACATACTGCAGCCTGCATCACGCCATTCGAAGCCCGCTTCCTTGAAAATCACATCAAGACCTTCTTGCTCTGCCTGAATCTTCACACGCCCAGAGCCAGGTACGACGATTGCTGTTACTTGCTCGGATACCTTGTAGCCACGTGCGATCTCAGCCGCTGCACGCAGATCCTCAATCCGACCGTTCGTACAGGAACCAATAAATACATAGTCTACAGGAATTTCAGACATTGGAGTCCCTGGTGCCAGATCCATGTATTCAAGCGCCTTCTCAGCGGCTTTACGTTCATTTTCGGTTGGCAGGTCTGCCGGGTTCGGTACCGCGGAGGAAATGTCCGTACCCATGCCCGGGCTGGTTCCCCAGGTTACTTGCGGAATCAATGAATCTACATCGAACTCCAGCACGGTATCGAACTCTGCTCCTTCATCCGTTACCAGTTGACTCCAGGCCTCGACTGCCTTTTCGAAAGCTTCGTTCTGAGGTACATGCTGACGACCACGCAGATAGTTGAATGTCGTCTCATCAGGAGCGATCATACCCGCTCTTGCACCGCCCTCGATGGACATGTTGCAGACGGTCATGCGCTCTTCCATGGACAGCTCGCGAATCGATTCTCCTGTATATTCAATAACATAACCTGTTGCGAAATCTGTACCGTACTTGGCAATTACTCCAAGAATCATATCCTTGGCAGTTACACCCGGCTTACGTTTGCCGACAAAGCGTACTTCCATCGTCTTCGCTTTGGCCTGCTGCAAGCATTGGGTTGCAAGTACGTGCTCCACTTCACTCGTACCAATACCGAAAGCCAAAGCTCCGAAAGCACCGTGTGTGGACGTATGGCTATCACCACAGACAATTGTCTTGCCTGGATGCGTCAAGCCAAGCTCAGGACCCATAACGTGAACAACGCCTTGGTCAATCGTATCCAGATCATACAGTGTTACGCCAAAGTCACGACAGTTGGAAGTCAGCGTGTCGATCTGCTGCTTGGAGATCGGATCTGTAATATTGAATCTGTCCTTGGTAGGTACATTGTGGTCCATCGTTGCAAATGTAAGGTCAGGGCGGCGTACCTTGCGACCGTTCATACGCAGACCCTCAAAAGCCTGCGGAGAAGTCACCTCATGCACCAAATGCAGGTCAATGTACAGGATGCTAGGCTTATTGTCTTCCGAATGAATTACATGATTGTCCCAGATTTTTTCAAACATCGTCTTTTTGCTCATTCTATTCACCCCTGTTGGATTCGAACATGTAAGAAGGCGTTAACCCTTCTCTATAGTGACACTAATATATCATCCCCCTGTCCATTGTTCCAAGATATAATATCTATGAGAGCTATAGCCTTAGCCTATAAAGACAACCCAGAGGAATGTCACCAATTATTTAACCGTAGCCTCTCTCTCTGATAAGGAAGTAACCTTTGTTAATATGTAAGCGACACATATATACAGCAACCCGAAGTGCTTACACACAGGCTTCAGTGGCTATATAGTCTTCGCAGCACATATACAGCTATGATGGTCTTCGCAGCGCATATTATATATAATAGAAGTATTGGTGTGAGAAACCGCATTTCTAGAATATAAAGGCAGGTTAAATATGGAATTCAGACAGCTTCAATATACGTTACAAATTGCAGCGGAGCGGAATTTTTCAAGAGCTGCAGAGAAGCTTCATATCGCCCAGCCCTCCCTTAGTCAGCAGGTGTCCAAGCTAGAGAAGGAACTGGGTGTTGTGCTCTTCCAGCGAAGTACGAGCACCGTAGAGCTTACGCATGCAGGTGAGACCTTCGTGAGACAGGCGCAAAAGATCGTGGATGGTATGGAGCTGCTGCGGCGTGAAATGGATGACATTTCTCAGCTACGTAAGGGAAAGGTTGTCATCGGCAGTATGCCAATCACAGGCTCGCACTTGCTGCCACATGTACTGCCTGCTTTCAAACAGGCATACCCGGACATTGAGATCACACTGCTGGAGGATTCGTCCATGAATCTGGAAAAGAAAACAGCCAGCGGTCAGACGGATCTTAGTCTGCTCTCCCTCCCCCTGAACGAGCCGTCCCTATCCTATGTGCCCATTGGAGAAGAGCTCATTGATCTGGCAGTTCCTCCCCTGCATCCTCTCGCGGAGCGTGCTAACGGTAGAGAGCCGCTTCCGGTACGTCTGGAGGAGCTGAAGAATGAACCCTTCGTCGTGCTCAAGAAAGGACAGGGCTTCCGCAAAATTATGGTCGATCTATGTCAGCAGGCAGGATTCGAGCCGAAGGTCGTATTTGAAAGCAACAATATTGAGACGGTTCAATCTCTGGTAGCTACAGGTATGGGCATTACCCTTGTTCCAAGATTCATTGCCAGAGCTGCCCGTAGCGAGTTCGTTCCTGTCTATCTGCAGCTCGCTGAGCCTGCGCCAAGTCGAACACTTGTCATCGCATACCGCCAGGGGCGTTATTTGTCGAAGGCGGCAGAGGCATTCATTGATACCTTCAAGGACACCGTGGACCAGCTCTCCGTTGGTTTCTCGTTCCGCAGATAGGACGAGTAGACGGGAATTTTGACTAATTCGGCTCGCAGCTCTTAACACGCATGAAAGACGGTTCTGCAAGGCTGAACTCCAGCCCGCAGAACCGTCTTTTGTGTAGCTTGGTAATGATATTACACCACTAATATCAGATCAAGGCTCCAAGCCCCAGATCAGCGTATTGTTCAGGTACAATGGAGTCTTCTCCCATTCAGTATAAGAAGTCTTCGTTGAATCGTAGGAGAAGTCATCGCTCTCATTGTAGTTAGACCAATCCGACTTGTTCACACGGATCTGAATGTCGCCAGAATTTGCACCAGGCTCCAGCGTTCCTGCTCCAGAAGCGAAGGAAATCTCCAGATAATGATCGGCACCCGCTACCGCCCCTGACAGTGGCACGAAGGTTCCGCGAACATTGCCGCTACCCACCGCCGCATAGTCACAATGGAATTCTTGGGACTGTCCGCCTTCAACGGTGTAGTAATACCGGACCTTCACGTCGCTGAGATTAACAGCCTCCGTTCCATGATTCGTCAATCGAAGATTGAAGCGAATCTGGTTGTCACTCGCATTGGTATCACTGGTTCTGTATTCAACCTTCACATCGCCCACAGCCGGTTCAGGTGCGGCTGTAGGGACAGCGCGAACCTCGGCCGAATCAGGACTTGTGCCGATGGCATTTACAGCATTCACTACATAGAAGTATGGAGTGTCATTTACCAGTTGAACATCTGTGTACGTGCTGTTGGTTACTGTTGTCACAGTCGTATAAGGACCTCCAGCTGTTGTGGAGCGTTTGACAGTATAGCTATCAGCTCCAGTAGACTTGCTCCAGCTCAACGTCACCTCTTGATCTCCAGCTGTTGCTTTGAGATTCGTTGGTGCTTTTGGAGCAGCTGGTTCTGGCTCGCCAATTCCGCCATTAATCAGACGATCATACTCAGCGTAAGCGGTAGCAATGTCTACTTGCGACCAGAAGCGATGGTACGTAAATTCTGGTTCGCCGTTCTCCCAAGTTTTTGTCACTGGGTTCCAGGAGCTGTTGTACAGATTCTCAAGGTAAGACCATTTTGGATCTTCCTTCAGCTTCGGACGGATGTCGACAAAGCTTGCATAGACGCCGTTTCCTCCTCTAGCAGGGTCAGAAGGAATGGTATTGTTTCCTGGCATAATGTTGCCTTGGCCACCTTTTCCAGTCCAGCCAGCCGGGAAGAATACTTCTTTTTCGAAGTAACGGGAGTAGGAACCGTTTTTCTCCGTCGTTACGATCCCGATGCCATCATTGTAATCCCAAGCTACATCCAGCAGATCCTTGGACAATTGAGCAGCCTCGTTGCCCAGCGCTGTATATTCGCCATTTTCCAGCTTCGTGGCAGCAGCGAAGAATGTGAGCGCTTTAACATAGCTTCCCAGTACACCAACATCTTGCCCAGGAGCCTTGGTAACTACACGAAGATTCGTGTTAGGCGCATGACCTGCAAAGCCATTCCAAGTCGCAGGCTGACCTGACCACTCCAGATTGCTTGGCAGCCAGAATTCACCTGGAGCCGACGTTGTAGCTACTTGTGCATTTTTACCACCAAGAATGCGGGTACCAGCTGCATTCAGATAGTAACCGTCATTGTCTGTAACCGGACGCTCGTTGGCAAATACATAGTCCATCGACCAATCAACCCAGTTCTGAACAACCTGTTTTGCCATTTGGAAGTTTTCGCTGGACGTTTCGCCATTTTTCGCCATGATGTAGTACAGCTCGGCAATACGCTCAACAGGCCAGGCCTGCATGCCGAACCAGTTGTTGGACGGTGGATCTTTATAGACAGGAGCAGACACATAAGCCATATCATAGAAAGTGCTTGTGCCAGCAGGATATGCTTTGTAATCACCACCATAGCTATTGGTGGCTCCGCCTGCAATTGCACCCTCATTGGACTGCAGCCATGTGTAGAATTCCAGCTGACGCTTCAGGGACTTCTCCCAGTCCGCTTGGGCTGTAGGCGAATTCGGTACCAGACCGCCGTTCTCGTCATCGGATAGAGCGTATGCGGCCATTACGTTTTGGTAGCCTTGGTGTACGTGGCTGGCCCCGATTCTCCAAGCCCAGTCTCCACCTTGACCAAGACCTCCACCCCAGGCTGTGTACCAGGACATCAGGTAGTGACTTGCATCCTTCCCGTTGCCTGCCTGTGGTGTGCCATCAGCAGCACTGCCAATGACCTGGAAGTATTTATCGTACATGTTGTAGCGAAGGAAATCGCCCATTTTCTTGGCTTTTTCCAGATATACTTCATTATCGTATCCCAGTTCCTTCGCCCAGAACATCGCCTGCACAGCACGGGCTTCCGCATCGGAAGCATTCGTGTAACGCCATTGAGCTGCAGGAGCTTGATTTTCCTTCGTGAACAGGGACATGAAGCCTTCCCCAGTCTTGCCGAAGGTTTTGTTATCCTGTGAAGGGTGTGGTATAGCCTCGAATACAGATTCCTGCTCACCACGCTGGAATGTATTCACATACGTTGCTGTATGGCTTGGATTCAGCAGATTGCCGAAGCCATACCAGTTGTCCACATCCAGCAGCCAGTGCATAAGATAGCTTTGGTTGCTACCATACGTAGCCTTCAGTTCAGCATCAAGCGGGTCTTTTCCTGCTGGGTGCTTGCCAGACAGTTGGCTAGGGTATTGATCTGGGAACGGATATTCCGCAGCATAGGTAGCCGGGCTATTCGGATTGTATTTATTTTGACTCGGCTGTTCTTCCTTGCCATCCCCCTCATTGATCGGAATAATGTATTTCTCCATATTATCCCATGCATCTTCCAGGTGGCTCCAATCTTCCGTATAGTATCCGTACAGCACTTCCAGCCACATCCAGTAGCTGTAAGCTTCCGAGGTTGTCATGTGCCCGTAGTCTGGCGCCTCACTAATCAGAGTCTCAATAGAGTGATAGGGAATGCCTTCAGCAGAGAAGTAACCGCTCGATGGCGATTTAATCTGGTCATACAGTTGGAGGAATCTTGTTGCTTCCGATGAGGAAGCTACTGCTTTTGGTGTGGAATCTTCTGCAGCCGCTGATGCGGTTGCCTGAAAGGAGCCGAACACCATAGTTAAGGACAATGTTGCTGTCATGGCGATGGAGAGAGGCTTTTTCCATGTAAATCTCCTCATACCCTAATCTTCCTTCCCATTATGAATTTTGGAATGATCAAGTGTGAAGCTTGCTTCTCTTTGGGCAAATGATCTATTGAGGCGGAACAAGAAGTAAGGTGCACAATCACCATTGCTGGCTCTGCCTATTCAACTGTTCCAGCTCTCTTATTAATCCAGCTCCGTTCCCCATGTCAACTCTTCCCCGACATAGAGTGAAATCCGATCCCAATCTCCAAAGCTGAGCATATTTCCGTTGTATGAGTAGTCATCGGACTCGTTATAATTCGTCCAGTTCGCCTTGTTGAAGCGAATCTGAATTTCGCCACTATCTGCTCCAGGGGCAAGTACACCTGCTCCAGAGGTGAATGAGATCTCCAGATAATAATCCGCGCCGGATACTGGCTGATCCAGCTTCACGAATTCTCCCTTCACATTGGAGCTTCCCAGCGCAGCATAATCACAGTGGAATTGCTGTGGCTGATCACCATCTACTGTGAAATAGTAGCGCAGCTTCACATCCTGAAGTGCTACATCTTCATCGCCTGTATTGATAATTTTCAACGAGGGACGAATCTGATTGTCTGAAGCATTGCTGTCATTATTGCGATACTGTACCTTTAATGCTCCGACCTCAGGCGCAGTAACCTCCCGTGGCGCCCCTTGCACCTGAACCGAGTATACACTCTCGCCTACACTGTTCAGGGCAGATACCACATAGTAATACAGCTGACCATTAGTCACTGCACGATCTGTATAGCTCTTGTCTTGCGTTGCATCCAATTCGGTGTAAGGTCCCCCGTTCAGCTCGGAACGATAGACTTTGTAGCTCTGGGCATTCGTAGAAGCGCCCCAGGTAAGCCGGACTTCTCCATCGCCGGAAGCCGCCTGGACACTGCGAGGTGCTGCCGGAGCTGTCGGTGTACCCGGTTGACCGGCTCCTGGTTGATTGCCAAATACGAGCTGGCCAGCGTCGAATACCGGAATATTCATAGCCTTCACAGGCGTTGTGCCTGTTGAAGCGATGCCTTCGAAGGAGTAGTCGTTGCTGTTATTCCAGAAGCTTGTGTGCTGAGGTGCTGACAGGCGGAATTGAATTTCCTTGCGATACGCCGACTGTCCACCTGGATAGATCTTGGTTCCTGTAAAATCCACCTCCGTATAATAAATGTGATTGTCCGGATCATGCGGCTTAAGCGGAGACACTGTACCGCCCTGATTGTAGCCAGAGGCCGTCACTGTGATGTCGTCTGGACCATAACCAGCAGCTACGGCTTCGCTCAAATCGACATAATAACGGAAGCTCATCTGGTCACTGACTCTCGCAGGCCAGCCCGAACGATTGTTGAGCAGCGCCTTGATTTCGACAAAATTATTCCCGCTGGCATTCACTGCCGCTTCAACGAACATTTCGTCCTCTCGCACCTCTGGTGTCGGGAAATTAGCCAATGGCTGCTGACCCTGTCCATGCAGAATTGCCATCTTCGCCAGCGCACCGGTGAAGGCTGCGTTGTAATCTGTAGCCACCTCATTCGACACGTAATCGCCGATACTGTCGGTATAGCCATCCGACTTGTTCGGACCTCCTACTAACGCACCGTACAGCACGTGGCGGTGATCGTCAGGCACGGATTGACTATCTGCCCAGGAACCATGCGATGTCCGGTGATGCGGATGCTCTGGCGCATTGTTGCCAAAGCCGACCACATAGCTGCTATTCCGCGGATTATCGCCAAGCATGTACAGAATCTGACTTTCGGCGAACTCACGAGCGTTATCCTTCTTGCCTTCGTCCGTAACCCAATCCGAATATACGAAGGCCAGAAAAGCCTGATTCGCTGCGTAACGCAGTACACCCCACTGGTCCAGATAAGCTAGTCCACCTGGCGTATAGCTGATTCTTTCCCCGGTTCCCTCCACACCGGTGCTCCAATATTGGATATTCTTGTCGATCGTGTTCACGTAACGGGCATCTCCCGTAATTCGAGCAAGCAGCAAGGATGCGCCAATATGCTTGTCATCCCATGCATGAGCCCATTTGTAATCCCAGTTACCACTCTGATCCTTGCCCCATAGATTGCTCGCAGCAACGGCCTTGTCCAGATAAGTCTGTTCACCCGTCGCCATATACAGCCATACTCCACCCCAGCTCAGTTCATCTGCATAGCCGCTCCAGGAGTTGTAATACTGTTGAGCATCGGTAATGCTATCCGAGTACTTACCGCGGTACTGATCCGCGAATTGATACAGTTCCTTGGCATGCCGAAGCAGTTCAGCAGAATAAGCAGGATCACTCTCCTTAAATATAATAGATGCGGAAGCTAGCGCCGCTGCTGTCTCGCCTGCCAGATCAGAACCTGGACGCTGAGCATCAATCTTGTGGGAAGGTCTGTTCATCTGCATAACCTCTGCAGGTCCCCACCAGTTATGGTCGTCCGCTCCGTTTCCTACCTGGCCATAGAACTCATTAGGTGCAGTATGCGCTTTCATAAAATAGTCTGTCGCCCAACGAATATTGTCGAGAATCTCATCGAGCTGCCCAGTCTGCTCATAGCCATCACGATACTCATATACGGACCATGCCAGCATGGTGGAGGAGTACGCCATCGGAAGACCGAATTTGACATGGTCACCAGCATCGTACCATCCTCCGGTCAAATCATGACCTACATCCGATCCATCCGTCATTCCGGAATTGCCACGCCATTCGACACGATTATTTTCCGGCAAGGCTCCCGAACGCTGAGCTTCATAAAAATAAATCGACTTCTGCAGTGCCTCAGCGTAATTATAATCTGTAGGAGCCGCTTGAATTGCGCCAGGAAAGGAATATACTCCCGCACCAATTGTAAGCGCTAACATAAAACGAACTGCTTTCTTTCCCGAAAGCTTGCTGCGTCCTCCCATGCTGTTCTGTGCCTCCTTCTCATGATTTGGGTGAAGCTGTAGAGCCTCCTTTCCGTCATGATCAGCAACACAAAAAAGCCCGTCACCTCACTTTCATCTGAAGTAAAGGACGCGCTGCAGTGAATGCCCTGTCTTACTCTGGCCCTGCATTCAATATAGCACAATAAGTAAAAAATATCCATTCTTTTACTATGATTTCCTTTTTTTATTTTTTCGTCTAGGCCGTTTACTTTCAAAAGCCTGGTACAGACTGCAAAAGGACTTATTTTCTCCACTTTTCCAGCCTGTACTCTTAACACCATACGTTCAGAGGAGCGAGACCCTCGAATGATTACTTCTTCTTCTCCACGAGCCTGAGCACGTTGGAGAATTTCATCTGCAGCAATATCTCCGTGAGGATCACTTCATGCATCATATCCAGCACCGATTGATTAATCTTGAGTAAATCCTGGTTCGTTATCTTCTCAGGCGATCTTGTCGTCGAATTCAGCGTACCAAGGATGAACTGAATTTTCTCGGCCTCGGCATTCATGATATGTGCGAGTGACATCTCTTCCAGAGCGATTGAGGTTAGCAGCAAATTCACGGTATCCTTCTCGGTAACCGTAATCTTTGGGGTGATATTCGGTATTGTAGGCTGAGACAAGCAACTCCCTCCTTTGCTTTGATCTGTCACAAATCTGGCATCATTTAGACGAGTCGTCCTGACATTAGCCCCTTCTTCCAATTTTGGCCATAGGGTGAAGCCAGGGAGGAATCTCAATAATTGGCGAACGAACAACCATTGTAGGGGGACTCGCAACATGCGATGTCTTGTATACAGTTTGTGTTTTGTATACAGTCGGTCGCGCCACTACAGTACGCCGCTTTTGTGAACCTTCATTGCCTTGCAGCGTGCGTATTCTGGTGCCGAGCCTGCGTGAGAGCAGATACCACTTCTGTGTCTCACCATTCAGCAGCACCGAGAAACGCGGCATAATCGTGTCCGTGAAAAATTGCAGGGGCATCAGCAATCGCTTCATAGACGCTTCCGAATCTACAGGAATTCCGTTTTGCTCAATCGCCTGTGACAGTCGGGACACTGCATCCACATAGTGATCTAACGATTGAGCAACCTCCTTCAGCTCCTGATGGATCATGACTATTCCTCACATTCAACTTCAATGTGGCAGGCAGTCGTCTCCAACTCCATCGCATTTTCCATTTTTCTCAGCAGCAGCCATTCCTTCATCACTACTACATCAATGACTTTGAACACCTGCGCATTGAAACGGATAATCTCCTTCGTCGTCGGACAGCCTGGAAAATCCAGATTCTTGCCCACGAAGGCTTGAATCTTCTCGGCCTCGGCATTCAATATATGAGAAATGGCCGTTTCCTCCATCGCGATGGACTTCAGGAGATCAATGACAACCTCTTCTTTAGTGGGCCTGAACCGCTCTTCTGGAATTTGCGGCATGCTCATGATAATCCCTCCTTGACTATACCAGTAGTTATACAACCTACGTGATACAGTATGCAGGAGAAAAGAATGTGTTCCTGCCTAATCATTCGAGTCGGCAAAGGACTCCACAGTCTCCATATCTCAGATCCCATAGTCGGCACCTTCAAAAAAATCCCGCCGCTGAATACAGACCATCCAGCAGCAGGACTTTCCTCACCATTATAATGATTACATTTACATATTATAATTTTACATATACTGATTAGTACATTTTATTCTAATAGGTTATTTAATTCAAAGAATACAGTGTCGGACGCCGATCCTCAAATACTGGAATGCGACCTCGCACCTCTGTGACGAGCCCTGGTGTAATGCTTCCCCGAACGATTCCTTCGGCTTCACCACCCTCTGCGACAATTTCCCCCCAGGGGTCAATGATCGTCGAATGCCCGAAAAATTCCGTCTCTCCCCCGCGTCCCACGCGATTGCAGGCCAGCACGTACATCTGATTCTCAATTGCCCTTGCCGTGAGCAGTGTGCGCCAATGGTGAAGTCTTGGATGCGGCCACTCCGCCGGAACAATCAGCATATTCGCGCCTGATAAGGCAAGTGAGCGAGCCAGCTCAGGAAAGCGGATATCGTAGCAGATCGAAGCACCTGCCCGGATGTGCCCGTCCAACTCAAACTGTACCTGCTCTGTACCAGCCTGCAAATACTTCTCCTCATCCATAAGACGGAATAGATGAATCTTCGAATATGAGGCTACCGTGTTCCCTGCACGATCAAACACGTACATCGTATTGTAGATCTGTCCGTCCGCGCGCTTCTCCGCAATAGACCCTGCGACTACATTCACAGCATGTGCACGTGCAAATTCGCTGACCCATGCCTGCGTCTCCTGCCCCTCTGGATCAGCCAGCTCATGAATGCGATCTAGGGCATAGCCTGTATTCCACATCTCTGGCAGCACGATCAGATCTGTAGGGCCGGTCTGAATGGCCTCCTGCATAAGCTTCTCGATATGACTCCGATTGTGTTCAGGATTACCAAGCGCGATATCCGCCTGAATAAGTGCGATATGGACCTGTGAATCTCCCAGTTGTGACATCATACGCCTCCTTTTTCTATAATACTCCCGATATTCGGTTCTCATGTAACGTAGTGACCTTATCATAGCCGCTTCATCCAGCTCTGTGCAACCGTGATTTCATGCAGATAGCAGGTTAATCCCCCCTATACAACCCGGGAATATCATGATAGATTAAGCTTTAACGAAATTCAGACCCTACAATAAAGGTAGTGTGAAACCGATGAACCCAAACTCAGTCCAGCATCATATATCCGCATTTCCAATCCCAACTGCTACAGTCATGAACGAATTGCCAACACAATTCTTCGCCACCTTGGTTCAGCAAGTGAACCGTGAAATTGCAGCAGGCCATGATGTCATCAATCTGGGACAGGGAAATCCCGATACGCCTACGCCGCAGCATATTGTCGAGGAGCTTCAGACAGCTGCAACAGAGCCGCAATTCCACAAATATTCTCCGTTCACCGGGCATGCTTTCCTGAAGGAAGCCATCGCACGTCGGTACTTGGAGGATTATGGCGTAGTGCTTGACCCCGAGACCGAGGTCGCCATTCTCTTCGGGGGCAAGACGGGACTTGTACAGCTACCGCAAATCTTGCTGAATCCCGGGGATGTATGTCTCGTGCCTGATCCCGGCTACCCGGATTATTGGTCAGGTGTAGCGCTTGCCCGTGCGAAAATGTCGTTCATGCCGTTGCTGGAGAGCAACAGCTTCTTGCCTGACTATCAGGCTATTTCGGAGCAGGAGCGTGAGTTGGCCAAGCTGATGTTCCTCAACTATCCGAACAACCCGACGTCTGCCACAGCTCCGCTGTCCTTTTACGAGGACACGGTTGCCTTTGCGCGCAAGCATCAGATTGTGATTGCCAGTGATTTCGCCTATGGCGCCATTGGCTTTGATGGCAAGCGGCCAGTAAGCTTCCTGCAAGCTCCCGGAGCCAAGGAGGTAGGTATCGAATTCTATACGTTATCCAAGACCTACAATATGGCAGGCTGGCGGGTCGGCTTCGCGCTCGGAAATGCGGAGATTATCTCCAAAATCAATCTGCTGCAGGATCATATCTACGTCAGCCTGTTCGGAGGGATTCAGGCGGCAGCAGCCCATGCGCTGACAGCCCCCCAGGATTGTGTTGCTGAGCTGGTTGGACGGTATGAATCACGGCGTGATGCCTTCTTTGGTGCATTGGAGCAGATCGGCTGGAAGGCAGATCGTCCCCAAGGCTCATTCTTCAGCTGGCTGCCTGTTCCTGAGAAGTACAGCTCATCCGAGTTCGCAGAGCTGCTCCTCAAGGAAGCCAAGGTGGCCGTTGCTCCAGGCGTTGGCTTCGGTGCGCATGGAGAGGGCTATGTTCGGATTGGGCTGCTGAGCTCGGAAGAACGACTCATTGAGGCCGCTCAGCGCATTGGGAGGCTGGGATTGTTCGGCTAAGGTTTTTCTGGCGCAGGTATGGGTATGCTGCGGGCGCAGAATTCGTGAATGGAGAGACTAAACCGCTCGGGGAATTGTGTATGGAGTCGCTAAGGGGCTCGCTATTCGAGCATGATGAACTGCGTGCATGTTATTCGTGAAGAGGCTTCGACTCGGAATTCGTGCATGATGAAGCTGCCGGCATGGTTTCGGGCGTCGTGACGCTGCGGGCTCGGAGGTTTCCTTCGATCGCTGTTAAAACCTGATTTATTCATTAGATAAAAGAGGTAGCGGTGTAAATAAGGTTTTAAAGGCGAACACTTCGTTTCTCCAGAAATCCTCCGACCCTCCGCTACTGCCCTTGCTGATGCTGTAAAATGCAATAGCTATACTGCACGATTGTTAGCTAGCTTTTGGTGCGAACCCCAAGCTCACATGATTTTCCCGGGGCATTCGCACCTCAGATTTTGTCGAATTCATGTCGAATGTGAATGAAATGTGTACACACATTTAAGAAAGTCGCGCTTATTCTTTATATTTTCACGCTTAAACGTTAGAATTAGGAGTACTAACAACTTGGTTAAGTTACTTTTTGCTGTCGCACTCTACTTGAGTGCGTGGATTGAAATCAATGCAGGCATGCAGCCGGGACAAGCTGCCGTGTCGCACTCTACTTGAGTGCGTGGATTGAAATTTGTCGAATGTCCTCTGTCACATATAACAACCTCGTCGCACTCTACTTGAGTGCGTGGATTGAAATCGTGATTTTAGAGTGCAGGTAATAATCATCAAATAGTCGCACTCTACTTGAGTGCGTGGATTGAAATATATTGATGACCTTTAAACCCAAGAATCCAGACAAGTCGCACTCTACTTGAGTGCGGGGATTGAAATATCTTCGTCACGCATACGCATATGAGTCCATAGCAAGTCGCACTCTACTTGAGTGCGGGGATTGAAATACCTTTTCAGCATTCAACGCATGGCTACGGTCCGAGTCGCACTATACTTGAGTGCACGGATGGTTTTCAACTGAACAAACAACATTAGGTTCGATCTGCGATTAGTACTAATCGAGCTCCTTCATTAGCATTAATGCAACTAGTCCTCAGATATCACCTTCCTCACGGAAGATTTGCCAATCACCCTATTAACTGCACATGGTACAAGTGAAGTTATGACACGAAAGGAGCCCAGGGGATCTACCCTGAGCTCCTTTCCTCATTAACTATTATTAGCATGGTAACTCTGGTATTTGCTCTCACTTTCGCTGACAGAAGAACGGTGATCCATTAGAAACTTTTTTGAGCGTAAGCAAAATTCATTGTTACATCTTCATATGAGTAGAAGGTTCAACATTATAAATTGTTATAAGGCCGACATATAGTAAAATTAGCACTGTCAACACAACTCCAATTACAATAAATATTTTTTTAATACGAACCGCTCCTTCAGTTTATAGATTTGCGGCTCCTCCAGTAATATTGCCCGCTTTATTAATCTGGACCCACTGTTCTCTATTCCCAACAACCATTCCAAAACCAGACCAAAGAAAGTTCCAACCCCAAATAACTTTCTTTGTTGCAAGTGTCTTATCCGAAGTCAAAAATGCTGAACTCTCGTTCTTTGAAAGGTCTAATGCAGGGTAATAGTTTCGATCTACTATCCCCCCACTTTCAAGAATTTGAACAATTTGACTAGTGTTTTTTTTGACTTCTTTTATTTCCACATGCAGATACACAGAGGTCTTAATTATATCCAGACCCATTACAGTAGTGGTAGCCGTATGTTTGCCATAAGGGAAATAGGAATCCCCAACTGCTTGAAGTGAAATATTACTATTACTTTCAATATCATCAAAAAACTCAACGTCAGAGGATACCTCTACATCACCATTGAAAAGAGTGACTTTGCTCGCTAAAACATCTGTGGGTTGTGCTTCGTAAACTTTCTTTGCAAATTCAGGATCATTCAAATAATCAACAAATCTCTGCTGATCTTTCTCTGATAGATTTTTGAACCCATCAATAAATTCTTGTCTTTCAGGTTCATTCGATGTATTGAAAGCATCTAGTCCTGCAATAGAATGATTTGGAAGAGACTCTAGATAGTCTATGTAGGCTATCGGGGTATCCACTACAGATACACTTGCGTTTGCGCCTACACTTGGAATTATTGTCAAAAATAATAACACAAATGATAACACACAACTACTTAATTTTCTCATTCGAATTCTCCTCACTTTATTTTTTAATTAGCATTCAGAAACTAAATTACACATTTAACATTATCACCTCCATTGATATCATTTTAACTATATATGACAAATATTAGTGATAAATATAAAAGACAGGAGTCTCTTTCCCGCTGAAAGCCTCTAGTTGCTGTATCAAACTAGGAACAAATAAGATATTGAGCGAGGAATGTCTGATCCTAGTAATAAATCAATTAAGATTAACGCTTTGAAACCCCAAGCAAATAATCCTGGGGTTCTTCATGATCACTCCTGACCAGACTCTTTTTCGTGCAACACAAAGAAGAGCCCTCAAACCTGAGAGGCTCTCCAGTAAACCACAGATATTGAACAATCAACTCAGATGCCGTGAGATCAAGTACCTGATCCATGCGACAAAGTTGTAATCACCTTCTCTATCGTAATGACGAGAACCAATGCACTACTCATAGCGAAGGTTAACCAGCTAATCTTCCGCATTCAGCCTATCCACCTCTCTTGCAAGCTGCCTAAATTGGCCTTTCTCTTCTACAGTTGCCCATTCCCGATGCAATTCGAATAACGTCATGTAGTTCGCAATATTCTGTACACTGTTGATTTTAACAGATAACTCCAATCCTGTAAGGAATATTTTGATAGCGGTCGCTGGATTTTTTTTGGACTTATACTTCCCTAACTCTGCGAAAAACTGTGCTTGTCTTTCAGCAAGAATCGGACTTTTATAATATAATCTTTTCTTCTGAACTACCTGAAACGGAATATGTGCCGAGAATCGTTCCAGTATATGATCAATCTCAAAATTAAAGCGATTGGCTGTCTTCATGATATGTCCCAGTGCAACACTAACCTCCTCAGGACGCTCCGCCACAAAGTCTGCATACTCCTCAAGTACAGCAACTTCACCGGACAACAATCGGTATAACAGCGTGTTGGCCATGGCCCATTCGTTAAACTGCTGAATGTACCATAGCGCCACCTCATCCCGCTCATGAATGCAGGCTTCCCCATTGGCATATAACGAGACATATTGCATTGCCCCTTCGAAATCTTTAAGCTCGGCACTCACCGTTCCACGCATCAGCCAACCATACAAAATATAGGAGTAATACGGTTCCTTGGGCTGCCTCTCCCCAGAAGGACGTTCATATTGGATGCATGCGACCCGAAGCATTTGTTCTGCCAGTTGGTCTACCTGCTTCCATTTTCCACCTGTCATCATGACATTGATCAGTTCTCTCAGTGCCTCCACCTGATAAGACTCCTCCAGACGGTTCACATAGTGCCCAAACACATCAGCCGCTCTCAGGTTATCTTCCACGTTATTACTCAGTGAAATCTGGAACAGGCGATACCGACAGATCGCCAATCGCTCTGAATGCTGGTATCTTTCCGCTTCACTCACGCTCGAGTACAGCAATGCCGCAGCCTCGGTATGGTTTAGATCGAATAATTTCTCAGCGACTACGAATAACAAATGTACATTCCGCAGCTTGTCCAGCAATCGGCCCACCAGTCTTTCTAGACAGTCCAGACGGTCCAGCTCTGCACACCGTAATATAAAGGGTTCAATACGACGGAAAGTAATAGAGAACTCAATGCACTCCTCTACGTACAGATCAAACAGCGCATCCTCTGGCAGTTCCATGCCTCTTGTAATCTGTTCTAGCTGGCGAAGCGAAATAGGCTTGCTCCCTTGTATCAGACGGCTTAGTGTACCTGTATTCACACCAGAGATCTGGTGAAACTTGACGTAAGAGAGGTTGTTCTTCTGTAAGTATGTATGGAGTACTTCACGAATGGTATTTCCACCTTCCACTTCAATACCTCCTCTATCCATAGTCCAAAGTATAGCTTCTCGCAGCATCCATAAAAAGGTTCTGTAAGGGATTTTTTTACTTTCTATATACTACACAATGAATACTAATTACTGCAATATAATTCACGAATTATATTACGTTATATATACGTTCTTCCTCATCTATCATAGATGGTATACCAAATATGAGGAGTTATTGTCATTGAGGATCAAGGAAGCCAGAGAAGCCGCCGGGCTTACCCAAGAAGCGCTCGTACTCAAGATCAACCATACGATGAATTGTACGTTGCGCCACTTTCAAAATATTGAGTATGGTATTGTGATCCCTAGCGTCACTTTGGCGCTATTAATAGCACATGTACTGGAAGTAGACCCACGTGAGGTAGATGAGTGGAAGTTCAAAGCTGCTCAAGCTGATTCGTAATCATACCCACGCTGACCAAATTCACATGAGATGGAACGACTACCGATTCAGGTTGTGTAGCCTGCTCGGTAGTTTTTCTCTACGAAAGTGCTAGTTCCACGACTACAAATCTTCTCGGATATACCCCCATATACCAGCCCGACTCAGGATCGATGTAATGCATCTTATCTACTTGTTCCCTTTGCTTATTTCACGAAGCAATCGAATAAGTTCACCATGCTTCCGCGCTGAGCGTGGGTTAACCACAACGGGTACCGCATACCTCTGCCTTGTCCCTGCACTTCCCAATATCCTCTTGCCACTCTCGTTCTCCTTCGGACTAGCAACGGATTTCAGCTCAAGAGTGCAGCTCCCACAGATCCATCGCTCCTGATAAGGGCTGATCTGCACCTCGGACTGACAGAACACACACTCCTGTAGCTGGTATCGACGCATCATCATGTTTCCTGTATCGGTATCTGCAAAAAACTCAATCAACGTGCTCGGCCCCATCTCCATGGATTGACGTAATTCCACAGGAATCACAATTCTACCCATCCCATCAATAGCTCTGATCATTCCAGTTCTTGTGCCCATGTCGCCCTTCTCCTCCCTTTCCTGAAATATATTGTAAGGCGTCCTGTCATTTTTATTTCCAATATACTGGAGACAAGTATCAATTATGGTAATCATAGTTATATGTCTGTTTTTTATAACCAATTGCTTTGTCATCAAGAAAAGTGTAGGAGTACATGTCCATATACAAGTCCGATATTTCTATTACATCTATTTTATGAAATGTGAGAGCTGCCATTGTTTCTGATGGAATGCTTACTGGCTTTACTATCGGCTTGTTCGGAGTGGATGGCAGATAGAAGGGCTTTGCCGGTTGGGATAACTGCAATGGGATACTAACTGGGCCTTCCCTCTGCTACCGCTGGTGCATCTGGTTGTTTTCTACCTACAAGTCAAACTCACATTGCTAGTGTTTGTGTGCTATTAATTTTGACCTAGAATCTTTGATGCACTCAGGGACATTGAAATCTGCCACGATTAATGGCCATGGCCAGAAAATTAGTAGTATGTTTATCAGAATAAATGTATATCCCAGATGAATTCTGTCCCCCTTCGGTGCGAACCCCAAGCTCACATGATTTCCCTGGGGGATTCGCACCTCAGTTTTTGTCGAAAACGAGTCGAATGTGAACAAGATTTGAACACGCTTCTAAGAAAGCAGCACTTATCCTTTTTATTTTCACGTTTATGCGTTAGAACCAGGAGTATAAACAACTTCGTTACGTTGTTTTTCGCTGTCGCACTCTACATGGGTGCGTGGATTGAAATTCAGTGTGGTCTTCAAACTTCAGAGACTCAGGATTGTCGCACTCTACATGGGTGCGTGGATTGAAATTAATGATACCATTTTAATCACCTCTATGATTTAGTCGCACTCTACATGGGTGCGTGGATTGAAATTGCGTTGTTCCACAAGTAAAGCATTCAGCGCTTGTCGCACTCTACATGGGTGCGTGGATTGAAATCAACTACACCAACACGAAGGGCGCTCCTGGACACAGTCGCACTCTACATGGGTGCGTGGATTGAAATCTTGATGTCACGGTGGGAGATATCTTAGAGCACAAAGTCGCACTCTACATGGGTGCGTGGATTGAAATTGTACGAAGTTACTCACTACCGCCGCCCCCTCTCAGTCGCACTCTACATGGGTGCGTGGATTGAAATATGGCCTTTTTGAGTAGACCAATCAGTGAATCGGGTCGCACTCTACATGGGTGCGTGGATTGAAATAAAAAACCAATCATTTAACAATCTCCGTAAGCGCGTCGCACTCTACATGGGTGCGTGGATTGAAATGTAACACTCCTAATGGTCCTGTTGTTGGCTATAACGTCGCACTCTATGTGAGTGCGTGGATTGAATACTGGAGATAGCCATACCGGATTCCATGACAATTCGAAGTCGCACTCTATGTGAATTCGTCGATTGAAATGAGTTACAGATCGTTTCCGTGGATTCATCCGGACGTCGCACTCTACTTAAGTCGCTGGATGTTCTTTACCTTAATAACACCATTAGAAGGTGTAACTTCCTATCAACTACCGAATTATTATTAAAACACGCTAGAAAAAAGGGCTTCTTCTTCCCTTTGAACTGTGACCCGTAAAATGGACACCTTGAAAAAAGTGACCTCTTACGGGTCATTTCTGTTTGAATCGGAACATTAAGAGAATTGTAAGGTAACTTTCATGGGATTAAGAGCAGGACCTTCAAAGATTTTTAGCGAAGAAGAGACAACTCAAGCCGTTACCAATGGACATTAAAAAAGATGACTCCTGATGAATTCAGAAGCCATCTGTTGGTTACCTAAGCTGAGGCTTTATTCTCACCGGGCCCACAACTAGTCTACAGTGCATGTAATGCTAAATCAGCTTTTGCTGTATACTTTATTGTTTTTACGATAATTATTCTATTTTTGCAAGACATTGATACCAAATTCAAGATCTCCACGTTGAAACCTTTTAAGATGAAATGCCATGTTGTTAACCTTACAATCATCTTACACAACGACAAGCAAAAGCCACCGAGGCTTCCAACCTATTAACGGTGGTTTTTTGCGCTATACCAGTGAATCTAGTACACTTTGACTCTATACGTATAGTTTAATTTCTTAGAGGGGTGAGCCAATATGATGAAGCCGAATGTTCAACGCTTGTTATTCTCCGGATTAAGTCTGCTGATTCTTTCCATCGTTGCCACTGCGCTAGCTTTTTACTTGGATGGCCAAAGAGGTGAAAACCTTCCGTTTTCATTGTCGCCCAATGAATCCGTATTAGTCTTTGTCATCGCTGCTTTATTTTTAGTGTATCCCGTTGTATTGCTCGCATTTGCCTTACCTTTTTTCCTGCTGAAATCCTTTCAAGTCCGCTTCTCTATTCGTGCATTGATTTATCTGATGACGGGCATAGTTGCCATGCTTATTCCTACAATTTTACACCGCTACGGCTATTTCTATCTTGGAATCGCCTTGCTCTTTGCGGGGTTGGATTTTCTGTGGTCAAAGCAAGGGAAAACGAAATAAACAAATTCTTTAGGTTGTAATTCCTTCTCTTATTTTTCCTATGTAGATGAAAGGAAAAATAAATCTGAAAGGAAGATGCAACATGGCAAACTATGAATACTATACGTGGAAACTTATCCCGGCCTCATTGAGGGAGCAAAACATTATCAAAACATCGCTTAGCAACATCAAAACAGAAACGATTTTGCGGCCAGTAAACAAGACTGCTTACGTTGGTATCAATGGCGGGTTTTTCGAAGCGACTGACGGATACAGTAGCCCTCCTACCGGAGGTGCTTCTATCGTTTATGTAGCCGGGGAAGAAAACCAAACGGTCACTTATAAGGGCCGAACATTGAGTAAGAATTACATGTCGAACACCTCAGTTAATGGGAACGAGATTTCCCGAAAGTCTGCTGTCTTTTATCGGGATATGAACGGTAACCTAAGAGCCAGACACCTTTACATTAAAAATGTAAATGAGGTGTATCAGTATTATCCGAAGTCCATGGTGGAAATGGTTATTGGCGGGAATGACTATAATTTGGAAAGCTGGGGTGGATCCTCTATTAAAGGCGAGCTAGGATACTACCTCCCAATTAATAGAACGATTTTAGCCTGGAAGAACAATGATGCCTATCTCATTGCCGGGCATGGCAGTGTACCATTTATGCGAGATATTATGGATGATCTCGGGCTTGATGCGGTTGACTCTATTATGCTGGACGGATCAGGTTCTACACAAATGCAAGTAGGTAGCCCCCTTAAGAATCCAATCGATAGTGATCGCTACGTTTATAATATGATTCGTCTTAAGAATACCTAAATAACTTGAAAACATAAGTTCTTTGAAATTGCCTAAGTGGAGCCCAATACCCACTTGGGCATTTTCTCACTACATATAAAAAAGGGAAACGCTACAAGAGCAGTTCCCAAGTTGTATATTATTTAGATCTATACTGTTTCATTAATTTCATTAGATGTTCTAGCTATTGAAAGAAAAACATGTATATTTGTGCTGAGATTCGTATGTGAAGCATTAGGCCTTAGTTAACTGAAACAGTAACAAGGGATTAATGAACATTAATATAGTATCTTGGAAAGGAAGCAAAAAAGACGGACTGTCAGCATTTTTGTAACGTACTTTTTCCCGATTATTACCGTTTAACCATTTAAAGGAGGAATGATGAATTTGAATACATTTACACGCCGAGTGTTAGCTGTAGGGATCGTTGGCCTTATGCTTGTAACGGCCTGTGGACAAGAAGCTAACACAGATACTTCTAGCACGAATCCAGAAGCCAGCAAGCCTGCAAACCAACCACCTTCAGATCCCCATACTCAGCAAGACACCTCAAACGATCCTGATCCAGAACAGCTCATTGATCCTTCTACCAAAGCGTTTAAGGAAATTACAGAAGCTGAGTTCAAACCAGAGGTATCTATTGATTTTGAAGCGTATAAAAAGAGCTTTTTTGATGAAGAGATTATTACCAAATTAAAAGAAACACTTGAAGCCGTTATTGCCCAGGATAAGGAGAAATTTCAGACACATTTGCAATCAGGGTACAATCTTGACTCACTATTTTTTGATGACAAAGATGCTCAATATATGTTTTATGATCTGGATATCCTAGAGAAATTGACAATAGACGGTCGCGAGCACATTCATGTAGGCGTTCGATATGCAAAAAAATCATCAGACGGCTCTATCTACAATACAGGAAATACCGTTTTCTTTACTAAAAACAAAGAAGGACAATGGGGGATTGCCAACATCGATTAAATCAGCTACAAGGTTTATGCCGTCTTTACTGTTACATGTCTAGATTACTTCCAAACTGCGCCTTCAATTAACCACCTAACAAGCGTCTAGGTCTAGCAGATGTTGTCGATAATGCCGCACGTGGCGGGCCGCTATCTCAGCCGGGGATACCTGAATGATCAGGGGACGGCTTCTCCCGTTTTATCATGCGTTGTAGTTTTTAGACCAATCTCCCTTACGTCATTGTCGAACGGAACTAACTCATACAAGTCACGAACATCACAACCGATGGAATCGGCAATTGATATGGCAATTTTGAGCGGCATCACCCTCTTGTTTTCAATAAAGTCGTAAACTCGTTCCGGTTTTAAGAGCAAGTCTTTTGCCAGCCATTCCGCTGACTTTCCGGATTCCATCAATCGTTCATTCAGTAAGCAACGTCCTAGTTCAAATTTCAAGAAGCGATTACCTCCCGCATAAGTTAATATTTATCCTAAGCGTTGTCCATTGTCAGTATGAATATACTTCATAAAGGGATGAAGTTCCCCGTGCGTCTGGCCAATCGGGGCTATCGTTCCCCGTTAGCGTAAGGACCTTGCTTCGTTCCAAGACTTTACTGAACGTAGAAAAAGTGAACTGTACTTGATCATTTCCAAAGACTCTCTCATCTCGTATTGGTTGAGACTTCTTTCATTAATCAGATACTCCCCAAGGAATTCCTCCTTAACAAAGAAAGAATAGCGGCTCAATGCCTACTACTCTTTACTATTCCGACCTGATCCGTTGCTAGTTCCTAGTTCAATCTAGCATGCATCTTCCAGTGACGGACAGTAATTTAGGAAAAACATTCCTTGTGTTGGGCTACTTTCGCCAGGGCATGGCCATGACAAAGAAAAGTACCACTATGGGTGCTTTTTCTTACTCTCTTTAATTGCAATAACCGCAATTACCAATATAAGTAACGCCACTGTACTTAGGATTATAAAGAAAAAATAAACACTCTGGTTCAAAAAAGTAAACACAATCACAATTAAACCAAGAACGGAAATCAGCTTATAAAACATTTTACCAATGTTCGATAATTCTGTATCATGATCAAAATAATTCTTACCCGAAACAACAAGTATTGAGAGAGCAAAAAAGATTAAGTTTATCAATGTAACCAGGCTTACTAAAGTAGTGAACAAATACAATTTAGGATCCGTAAATATAAAATCAATTAAATACTCGCGTGAATACCAGCGGCTTCTTCTAGGTGGAGGGATAACAGTACTAAGGTAGTATGTAAGCCCGCTAAGAAACAATGTAATAAAGAACTTTATAACATAGCCTTTTTTTTGAGTAATGAAATGAAAGTATTTTATAATGTAGCCTTTAATTGATTCGACCAAAAGTATTCCACGCTCCTACATCGTTTCCGTCTTATATTAGGACGTTATCAACATCTTACTCCCTTTGGATAATTCGGTCTACTACAGAATAGCCTGCCTGCCCATCCTCTCTATACGTACCCTTTGCTTTTCTCTGGCTGTTTTTATCTGAGTTCCGGCTTCCGTTTATGTCTTCTTGCCATGGCGACGCTCACCCCTTGGCTAGTGATCATATTTTGCCCCCCACTACTAGAACTCAACTTATAGTCAATATCGCAGCCCTTGGATCACTCCAAGCAAGTAACCACTTCGGTGCGAACCCCAAGCTCACATGAAATCCCTGGGGGATTCGCACCTCAGATTTTGTCGAAAACGAGTCGAATGTGAATGAATTGTGAACACGACTGTGTTTTAAATCGTCTAAATGCCTCCAATGTAATGGATATACGGTATAATAGATTCTGGATACATCGTGTTTACGCTGTTTTCCGCTGTCGCACTCTACATGAGTGCGTGGATTGAAATTTATTTTAGTATACATAATATCTAATGAAATGCCTGTCGCACTCTACATGAGTGCGTGGATTGAAATTTTCAAGATGATGCAACATTTAAGCTCAATTATAAGTCGCACTCTACATGAGTGCGTGGATTGAAATTACCTCAATATGGAATAAATAATATTAAAGTAGATTGTCGCACTCTACATGAGTGCGTGGATTGAAATTCCTAACCTAGAAAAAGCTAGTTCTGGAATGTTAAAGTCGCACTCTACATGAGTGCGTGGATTGAAATTATGCTTTGGTTACGCAATTAGCAGGAAGAAGCTTGTCGCACTCTACATGAGTGCGTGGATTGAAATTGATCGGCAACGGGGCCAGAATCAAGAGCAGTAACGTCGCACTCTACATGAGTGCGTGGATTGAAATCAGCTATGGGGCAGGAGCTTGTCAACCGTTCGCCTGTCGCACTCTACATGAGTGCGTGGATTGAAATCTTCCATGTCGAAAGCTCCCTTCATAAATTAGTTGTCGCACTCTACATGAGTGCGTGGATTGAAATACGGATAGCTCTTCGGGTCGTCGCGATCCACCATGGTCGCACTCTACATGAGTGCGTGGATTGAAATTGAGCGACTGCGCTCCCAAGACTCTCCAGTAACGGGTCGCACTCTACATGAGTGCGTGGATTGAAATACGGATAGCTCTTCGGGTCGTCGCGATCCACCATGGTCGCACTCTACATGAGTGCGTGGATTGAAATTGAGCGGCTGCGCTCCCAAGACTCTCCAGTAACGGGTCGCACTCTACATGAGTGCGTGGATTGAAATTCCACTAGTGGAGAAAAGCCAGATTACATTCCTGAGTCGCACTCTACATGAGTGCGTGGATTGAAATATTGATGTAATTGATACGGAGACTTACGAATCAAGGTCGCACTCTACATGAGTGCGTGGATTGAAATCCGGTTGCATTCGTATTACCTTTGGGCGCTCCCCTGTCGCACTCTACATGAGTGCGTGGATTGAAATCCGAGTGACCGCTACCCTGAGACTGCTCAGCACATGTCGCACTCTTCATGAGCGCGTGGTTCAATATCTCCTTTTACGTGGAAACAGATGACGAGACGATAACCGCAATCTTGGTATAGAAAGAACTTACACGCGCCGATGCAGCGGAGGGTCGGAGGATTTCTGGAGAAACGGAGTGGTCGCCTTTCAAGCCCGATTTCGACTACGCTGACTTTGATCCATTCAGGAAATCGGGCTTGAACAGCGATCGAAAGAAACCTCCGAGCCCGTAGCGATTCCCTCAGAGAACAAAGTCATTTAACAAAATCATTTAGGTAGCCTATCTCTTTTAAAGCAACAGACGCTTTACCAACCCCCTCCGTTCGTGGTATTCTGTTACCAAATAACTTGAAACGCTTTGACGGGACCAGTAAGAGTACATGCGGTGCTCAGAGAGTAAATTCCACAGGCTGAGAGAATTTACCATCCGTATCCTCCGAACCCTACCCCCGAGCGGCCTGCACAGCAGGACGTTACCTGACGTTACAGGCAGAGTCGGATGATATTCATCATCAATAAAGGTGGTACCGCGGAAGCTAGAACTTTCGTCCTTTGCATTGGCAAAGGATGAAAGTTTTTTTGTGTTATGCCCACTTTCGTATGTACTCCCTGCCTCAGTGGAACAGTATACAACATTTCAGTAAGCTAGAAGGAAGTGGTTACAATGTCTTCGCGCGTAGTGGTCAAAATTGGTAGCAGTTCCTTGACAGAACCAGAGGGTGGCTTGAATCGCGCTGCAGTCGAATTTTTTGCGGCAGAAATAACGCAGCTGCGCTCGGCTGGGCATGAGGTGCTCCTCGTCACATCCGGGGCGGTCGCAGCAGGTTTTCGGGAGATCGGCTATCCGACCCGTCCCAAGCAATTGCACGAGAAGCAAGCAGCAGCGGCTGTCGGTCAGGCATTATTAATGCAGTGCTATCAGCAAGCCTTCAGTAGACATGACATCACCACTGCCCAAATTCTGTTGACCCGAAGTGATTTTCTCATTCGCAAACGGATGAACAATGCCGGCTTGACTGTCGAAGAGCTGCTGCGGCAGCAAGTGGTCCCTATTTTCAATGAAAATGATACCGTCTCTGTCGATGAACTGAAATTCGGGGATAATGACATGCTGTCCTCGCTGGTCGCCAATCTGGTCAAAGCCGCTCACCTGGTCATCATTACGGATACCGACGGACTGTACAGTGCAGACCCCCACAAAAATCCAAATGCTGTCAAATATGAGCGGATCGGTGAAATTACAGCTGAAATTCACGCACTCGGCGGTGACTCAGGTTCATCTGTAGGTACAGGTGGCATGCGTTCCAAGATCGAAGCGGCCAAGGTGGCCACGCGCGGAGGTGTTCCCGTCTTCGTAGGCCGGGTAAAGGAGTCAGGTGATCTCATGCAGGCTGTCATGGGCAGCGGCAAGGGAACTTATTTTGATACGACACTCTCCTCCCTTCCAATGAAGAAGCAATGGCTGGGCTTCATGTCTACACCGCTCGGCTCCGTGCATGTGGATGCTGGGGCCGAGAAGGCGCTGGTATATGGCGGTCATAGCCTGCTTCCAGTCGGGGTAGTCCGGGTAGATGGTACCTTCCATGCGGGTGATGTGGTGGAGGTCGTTGGGCCGGAGGGCAAGATTCTGGGACGCGGCATTGTCAATTACGATGATAGCCAGCTGAGCAGTATCGCAGGTCTCCCCAGCGGGGAGATCGTGAGCAAGCTCGGCTCCATCCACCGCCTGGAGGTCATCCATCGGGATGAGTGGATTACATTATAGAATGAAGTATGGATTAGGTCGCAATGGCCTGCTAATTATACAAATATAAGGAGGATTACAAGATGACCGATGTATTAGGCAGTGAAGTTACCAAGAGTGAAGTATTGCACAAATCGCGGCTGGCAAAAAGCACTACAGCGACCTTGAACCTGTTGACAACAGAGCAGAAAAATCAGGCTCTATTAGCTATGGCAGACGCACTTGTGCGGGAGCATGAGGTGCTGATTGTCGCCAACCAGGAAGATCTGGAGCGCGGACGCCAGAATGGCACCTCAGAGTCCCTTCTCGACCGTCTTAAGCTGACGGAGAGCCGGATCGAGGGCATCGCAGAAGGGCTGAGACAGATTGCGGCATTGCCAGATCCTGTAGGGGAAGCAATGGATGAGTTCGAGCGTCCGAACGGCCTGCATATTCGCAAAATCCGCGTACCACTCGGGGTCATCGGCATCATCTATGAAGCCCGTCCGAATGTAACGGTGGATGCTGCCGGATTATGTCTGAAGACCGGTAACGCTGTCGTCTTGCGTGGTGGCTCCTCCGCTCTATCCTCCAACCGGAAGATTGTTGAGATTATGCATACGGCACTTGCCTCGACGGCTGTTCCGCCTGAGGCTTTACAGCTTATCGAGGACCCTAACCGCTCCTCGGTTGATGAGATGCTCAAGCTGACAGGCGTGCTGGATGTCATTATCCCGCGCGGGGGCAAAGCACTGATTGATAATGTCGTGCAAAATTCCAAGGTACCTGCAATCGAGACTGGTGCTGGCGTCTGCCACACGTATCTGGATGCCACGGCTCCTGTTGAGCTGGCTGCCAGCATTGCCTTGAACGCGAAGGTACAGCGCCCATCCGTATGCAACTCCATGGAGACACTGCTGGTGCACCGTGACTATGCTGCATCTCACCTCGGAGCGCTAGCACAACAGTTCGTCGATGCGGGTGTAGAATTGCGCGGCTGTGAACAGACAAGACAGTTTGTCCCGAATGCCCGTACAGCTACCGATGAGGATTACGCTACCGAGTATAACGATTATATTTTGAATGTGAAGGTTGTCTCTTCATTAGATGAGGCACTAGAGCATATCGCACGATTCGGTACCATGCACTCCGAATGTATAGTTACTGCGGATACGGCGATGGCGGAGCGCTTCCTGCAAGAGGTAGATGCTGCTGCGGTCTATCATAATGCTTCTACTCGTTTCACCGATGGCTTTGAATTCGGATTCGGTGCCGAGATAGGCATCAGTACACAGAAGCTGCATGCACGCGGACCTATGGGACTGCCAGCGTTGACATCAACCAAATTCATTGTTCATGGCAACGGGCAAATTCGCGAATAACAAGTACGAAGAATAGATGCTGCATGTTTCATATGTGCGGCCTCGATCTCCGTCATACAGCTTTTCACGATAGTAAGTGAAGATCAGTTGCCGAATTTGTTCTCTGGACCTGATTCCATTCTCCTATTGGACTGTACTATTGCATGGATAGCCATTACAATCGAAGGATGCAGCACTATTTTCAAAATTTAGGCAGGGGGTACCACCAATCATGTGTGAAGCATCTTCCATTAAACCACTCATTGACAGTAAAGTCGCCTTTATGGGCGCTGGATCATTAGCAGAATCACTGGTACGCGGCATGATCAGCCGCTCCGTTATTCGTCCCTCGGACATTACCATGATGAATCGCAGCAATGCCAAACGTTTGGCAGAGCTACAGGAGCGATATGGTGTAGAGACCGTTGGCGATGAGCAGGCAAAGGATGAGCTCCTGCGCACCAGTCCAGTGATTGTACTGGCAATGAAGCCTAAGGATGCTCGCGCATCGTTGCAGCATCTGGGCCCACTGCTTTCTGAGCATCAGCTCGTAATCTCGGTTATAGCGGGTCTCTCCATTCGCACGATTCAGGCCTTGCTCGGACGCAAGCAGGCGATTGCGCGAACGATGCCGAACACCTCCAGCTCGATCGGACTGGGCGCCACTGGCATTACCTTCTCCAAGGAGATTACCGATGACCAGCGCAGCCAGGTCATGATGATGTTCGAGTCCGTAGGTACCGTCAGCGTAATCCCTGAGGACAAAATGGAAATTCTGACCGGGATCTCGGGTAGCGGCCCAGCCTATGTCTACTACCTGATGGAGGCGATGATCGCCGCAGGAATTCGTGGCGGACTCTCTCCACAGCAATGCCAGGACCTGACGGTGCAGACGGTGCTTGGCGCAGCACGCATGGTTCAGCAGACTGGTGAGGAGCCTTCTGCTCTTCGTACCAAGATTATGTCGCCCAATGGCTCTACCGTAGCGGCACTTCATGCATTGGATGAGGGGGATTTCTTCGAAAATGTCATTGCAGCGGTGAACCGCTGTGCCGAGCGCTCTCGTGAAATGGGTGCCGAGCTGGAGGTGCATGAATGAGCTATTGCCAAGCTACGTACCGGGTATACGACGACCACACAGATTTTAACAAGAAGGCTCAGTCCATCGCAGTCGGCATGACTGTCGGCAGCTGGACCGAGCTACCCCAAGCACGTCGCGAGGCTATGAAGCAGCATCTGGGTGAAGTCATAAGCGTCGATATCCACGATGAAGGACCAGGGCAGCGTTATGCAGATATGACCATTGCCTATCCTGATATCAACTTCAGTCGAGACATTCCAGCGCTGCTGGTCACTGTTTTTGGCAAAATTTCAATGGATGGCCGCATTAAGCTTACGAACCTTGCTTTCTCGGATGCGTTCCTGTCGGCCTTCCGGGGACCCAAGTTCGGAATCTCCGGATTGCGCAATGAGCTCGGTGTCCATGATCGTCCCTTGTTGATGAGTATTTTCAAATCCGTGATTGGCCTCGATCTGCCTGAGCTGCGTGAGCAGTTCTACAAGCAGGCCCTTGGTGGAGTGGATCTGATCAAGGATGATGAGATCTTGTTCGAGAATGAGCTGACGCCGATTGAGAAGCGTGTAGAGGCTTGTATCCAGGCTGCGGAAGAGGCTCGCAAGGAGACGGGTAAAAAGCTGCTGTACGCTGTGAATTTGACCGGTCCGACCTCCCAGCTGCGCAAGCAGGCTCTCAAGGCCATTGATGCTGGTGCGAATGCCCTGCTCTTCAATGTGCTGTCCTATGGCTATGACGCACTGCAAGAGCTAAGTGCCGATCCGGACATTCGAATACCCATTGCTGCACATCCAGCGTTGGCGGGGGCTATGTACCCTTCACCTCACTACGGCATCTCGCCCTCCGTCCTGCTTGGTCAGCTGATGCGACTTGCGGGCGCGGATCTGGTCTTGTTCCCATCTCCGTATGGTTCAGTGACCATGCCACGTGATGAGAATATGGCTATTCGGGATGAATTGGTTCGTACGGACTTGCCTTTGCAGCCAAGCCTACCTGTTCCCTCTGCCGGGATCCATCCAGGCCTGGTGCCTCTGATTCTTCGTGACTTTGGTACGGATGTGGTCGTGAATGCCGGCGGTGGCATTCATGGACATCCGATGGGCACGGAGGCTGGTGGACAAGCCTTTGTTCAAGCGATCGCAGCTGCTGGGCAGTCGATCTCGCTCGCGGATTATGCAGAGTCACATCCAGAGCTGAAGGCTGCTCTTGAGCTATGGGGGGGAGAGCGTTGAGCCTTAAGCGCAAGCCAGTCATTTTCTGTGATTTTGACGGCACCATTACCATGAGCGACAATATTGTTGCGATCATGAAGCATTTCAGTCCTCCTGGCTACGAGCCGATCATGCAGGATATTCTGGATCGTCGCATCACGCTGCTCGAAGGGGTAAGTGCCATGTTCGCACTTATCCCCTCCTCTCGCAAGGATGAGGTCATTGATTTCGTGCTGGGTCAGGCAGGCATCCGTGAGGGATTTGACACGTTCCTGCAATATATTCGCAGTCAGGATATTGAATTTTTCGTGACGAGTGGCGGAATGGATTTCTTCATTCAGCCGCTGCTTGCGCCGTTCGATATTCCGGCCGATCATATCTACTGTAATAGTGCGGATTTTACGAAGGAAGGCATTGAGATTGTCTGGCCGCACACCTGCCAGCCACCATGCGAGAACGGCTGTGGCATGTGCAAGACAACAGTCATGCGACGTTATCCGCAGGAGCACTACACGCGTATTCTTATTGGAGATAGCCTGACTGATTTTGAAGGAGCCAAAATAGCCGATCTCGTCTATTCACGTTCAATATTGACGACCAAATGTCAGGAGCTTGGTGTTCCCCATGTTCCTTTCGAGACGTTCCATGAGATCGTGAATGATCTGACAACTAAGCTTGAGCAGGGAGTGCTGTAATATGAGTCTATCTAATGTTCCGGCTGAGGACAAAAATCGTGTGCTTGGAGAACTGGCGGATATCAAGGATCTGTTCGCTGCACGCAACTGGTTCCCTGGCACCAGCGGCAATCTGTCTATGCGTGTAGGTGAGTTCTCACCCGAGAGTTTCCATTTCGCAGTCACTGCCAGTGGCAAAGACAAATCCAAGCGTACACCAGAGGATTTCCTGATCGTAGATCAGAATGGCAAACCAGCAGAGAACACGGGTCTGAAGCCTAGTGCGGAGACACTGATTCATTGTGAAATCTACCGTCTGACGGGCTGCGGCGCTGTGTTCCACGTACACACAATCTTCAACAACCTGATCTCCGAATACTATGGGGAGCAGGGCCATGTTCCTGTACAAGGGATCGAACTCATCAAAGCTTTTAACATCTGGGAGGAGAACGCAGCCATTCAAATTCCTGTGCTCCCTAACTATGCGGACATCCCTTCTATTGCACGCCTGGTGCCGGATGTCCTGCACGCTGCCATCCCTGGCATCCTGCTACGCAATCACGGTATCTATGCCTGGGGGCGTGATGCCTTTGAAGCGAAGAAGCATTTGGAGGCCTTCGAGTTCCTCTTTGAGATTGCTTATCGCCGTCTACTACTTGAAAAGTAAGTCATCAAGCTCCATAATACCCAGCCCGCCGAGAGGCCATGTGCTCAACATGCTCTCGGCGGGTTATTTTCATGATGCAGAATTTTAGCTTTATAGCCCCTTTCTATATAGCTTTATAGCCCTGTATCTAGCTTGCTGTGCTCTTTGTGCTCAGTTCACTCTGAACCACGCACTCTCTCTAGCTTAATACATATACTTACTACTTTGTCCGAGGCTATCTTTACTAATTCTAGCTTCTGCTCCTACAGTACTCATAGGTACTCTCTCCTACTCCCTCACCCAACTTATGGATCGACTAACCACTTCTCAGAGAGCTTATAGACTCCTTCTGACTGATCAAGAGAATGAACGGTTACGTCTCGTTGTAGGTCTTATTACTGAACATTGCAAAAAAGGGGGTGCAGCAGCATGAATGATCGAGAAATTTTTGAGATGTACAAAGAGCATGTATATTATTTCTGCTACTATTTGTTGAAAAATCAGGCAGATGCAGAGGATGTATCCCAGGAGGTCTTCATAAAAGTCATTCTGGCTGATCGAACAAACGTGCGAAATATGAAATCATGGATTCTGCGTATTGCGGCCAATGAGTGTAACCGTGTTATGAAAAGGCGCCAAACGGGCTGGATGAAGGAGATTCGCAACTATTTGCTCTCCAGAACTCAGCATTCCAATCAAGTGGAGGATCAACTGGAGCATAGAGAAACCAAGCAAGCACTTCAAGGCTTATACAGTCAACTGCCGGATAAGCTCAGAATGGTCGTCATTCTGCGATATTTGAATGAATTGACCGTGCCAGAGATTTCCCAGGTCATGAATATACCCGAAGGAACCGTAAAATCAAGGTTATTCAAAGGTCTGAAATTGCTGAATCGTATGGCTGATTCCCAACTAAAGGAGATGATTACGAATGAGTCCATTTACCAAAAAGGATGAACAAGTGCCTCAGCCGGATTACGATCTGATGTGGGCAGCCATAGAAAAAGCAGCATACAAGCGACAACAAAACCCAAATACCGATCCAGCAGCCCGCCCTCAGCGTGGAAAGCTTGTTCCAGTCAGTCTGGTATTTTCTTGTGCTCTACTTATTGCCATCCCAGCATTCGCTGGTGTAGCGATCAATTGGGATAAAATTGGCGGTCGTAGCGTAACCAATGCCTTAAATCATGGGGTTGGACAGCAATATGATCTTGAGTCGTCAAGTTCAGGAGTTACCATGCATTTGAACGGGGTTGTAACGGATGGAGACAAAATGAAAATGCTCGTATCCTTGGATACTCCTGATGAGCTGACCTCTTACACTGGATTTTCCACCGAGAGCAATACCTTAACTAGCCAATCCAGTGACAAGACCAAGGTAACTGATTCTTTATATTACGACCCTGACAGTAAAAAGCTGATTGGTATCTATGAAGCACCCGATACACTACAGGATGATACAAGAGACTATCGGTTCGAAGCACAGAATCTCGTATTCTATGTTGAGCGGGAGATTCCTTTACAAGCCCGACCACAGTCTGGGGATACGTTCCATACGGGTGCCACGCAGTACCCTACTATTCAGGTCGAGTCAATCCGGCATACCTCTAGCCAGACGGTCATTCGATATAAGGTTGCTGCGGAGCCATCTGACTCAGGACGAGGTGCCCCTCAGTTGGTTGTAGGAATGGACGGTCAGGAGAAGACGGCCATCCCCACCTATATGCCTAACACAGGATCGGACGTATATATCGAGCAAGTATTCGAGCTATCCGAAGCAGAGTGGAAGCGCTCGGATGTTCGTTTTACTTTTATAGAAGAAGCGCGCCGGATTGCCGGGACTTGGACATTTGATTTTGAGGCAGATGGTAAAAAAGCAAGTGAGGCTATGTATACGAAGAAGCTACAGACTAGCCCTGAATTCCTGGCAAAGACAGGTCTTACTTTAAAGGAGCTAGTAGTTACACCACTAAATATACAAATCCATATAGACCAAGAGGATTCGCTAAAGAAAGGAATCGTGCATTATAACACGGCTCAGTTGGTTATAGGTGATAGAATCATCACCGGCTCGATTGTAAGGGGGGGTTCCGGAAGCAATCAGCATATATTACAATTTGAATCCCCAGAATGGTACAAGGATTGGTCGGCTGTTCCTATGCAGCTTCAATTGAAGGACGCTGTCATTGAGAAACGGGATACCTCAAAGAATTGGGCTACGCTGAACACGCCGACGGCAGAAAAACAGTTCACTACAATAGATGTGGACGGCATTGAAATTCAATTTGCGTACTACATTGATGGCGAGGAATTGATTGTGGAGTCCTCCTCCCATTCTCCTAGCTTCAAGAGGGTTAGTCAGACTACGTTACGCATAGAAGGTACAGAAGTAGTGCCTGAGATCCTTCCTAGAGGCATGGTACCTGCTGAAATATTCATAGATCACTACAAAAATGTGCCATTGGACGAGAAAATTGAATTGAACCCTGGAATCTACAGATACAGCGACCCAAGCCGGGATACGGAATTAGACCTTAAATATAATTAGGCAGTCAATAGTGTAGCTTAACGATAAAGAATCAGGATCTTGTCCTCACCGTGAGGACGTACCTGATTCTTTATCCCTTTTCTTACGAACTTACGACAAAATAGACTCGTCTGAAGGCCCACGGCACTTAAAGGCAAAAACAAGCATAAACGCAGCTAAAATGGAACAGATCAAGTACATCGTAGAATAAGAGAACAAGTCTGCTATCGGTCCCAGGAGCACTCCACCCATGGACACACCTAAATCAGCCATTGCAATAAATAAGCCTATTAAAATATTTCGATTCACTTGAGGTAACACGAAACTCAAATATGTAGTTAAGGTTGGATAGATCAGGGCTTGAGCCACCCCTAAAAAGAACGCACCCACATAAAACAATAAAGCACCCGCGATGTTTGAAAGGCTTATACATTCTACACCTATGGCAAGAATCAGCATGATTCCCATCATAAAAGATGAATGCCATTTTCCGTCCGATGGAATCTTTTTCCTTAGGACAAATCGAGTAATTACAATGGTTCCTGCCTGAAGCATAAGGAAGATCGCCGCACTACCTTTATGAATTTGCCCCGCATATAGCGGTATAAAAGTGGTTACCGCCCCAAATACAAGAGAAGCAGTAAACATGATAACACTGCATCGAAACAAATGAGGATTTTTGATCAATTGGCTATAGGACGACAGCATCCCCGTTCCTAAGCTCTGTTCTTTCTTAGCCAGTTCGGCTTCCTTTGGTCCAACCTTGGTACTAAAACCCGTGATCCCAGTAAGTACAGCTATGCTAATCATCGCCATTGCAAAGTAGTCTATGTTCTCTACCCTCCACATACCTACCGCGAGCAACGGTCCAAAAACTCCAGGCATGGACGCACACAGTGAATACATGGATATGCCTTCAGAACGTTCTTTTTCCGGTAACTCTTCTATGATTCCAAGCTGTAGCGACATGGAGAAAAAGGCAGTACATACTCCTTGCAGTACCCGAGCAAAGAAATATCCTCCAAGACCCGCAAAGGTATAAATGAGCAGAGCTAGACCATTAATGACTAAGATGACGCGCAGTACCTTAATCGGCCCATAGCGCTGAATCACTTGGCCTGCCCAAGGTCGAAAGACCATGGTTGTCAGCAAATACGCTCCCATAACAATTCCTATTGTTGTATTGGTAGCGCCTAAGGAATCACCTTTTAAAGGTATGATCACATTCAGGATTGAATTGGCGCTGAAGTACAACAGTGTCAGCAAATAAAGTCGTAGAAACGGTAATGATAGTGCTCCCTTCACTACAAGGTCCCCTTCCTTATCGATACCATTACAGTGGGAAATAACTATACGTCATGCCAGTACCTTTCGCAAAAGCTCTTTGGCGTACAGAGACTGGACATGCTTCAATTCAGAGGTTGCGACCACCTCTTCGATTCGACCATTGCGGATAATCATGATACGATCACATAGGTAAGCAGCGGCCTGAATATCATGGGTGATGAAGATATATCCCATCGCATAGGTCTCCCTTAAACGCTTCAGCAATTCCAATACCTGCATTTGGACTGAACCATCCAGGGAGCTTATAGCTTCGTCGAGTAGAATACATTCCGGTTCGGTGATGATTGCTCTTGCAATACATACTCGCTGCGCCTCACCACCGGATAACTCATGCGGGAATTTGGCCAGGTAAGAATCATCTAATCCAACTTGATGTAGCACCTTACCCATATCTTCAGACTGTAGAGAGCTCCCCGTAATGCTCAAAGGCTCAAGTAGCACTTGCTTTACCGTGTAAAAGGGGTTCATGGAAGAGGTATAATCCTGAAAGACAGCGCTGATGGCTCCACGCCTTGTTCTGCGATCTGTAACAGATTTACCCCCAAAAGAGATCATGCCGTTATCCGGCTTTTCGATACCAAGCAGCAATCTCCCAAGTGTGGATTTTCCGCTACCACTTTCACCAATGATGCCAAGGCATTCGCCTTTTTCCCATTCGAGGTTCATATCAAATAGCACCTGATGTTGCGTTCTGCGTAACAGACCGTTCTGCCGATATGATTTATTCACATTCTTAACCTTTAGCATGCTCTGCACCTCCCCCCATCAATTGGTTGTAATGCAGATTAAGCGCCTTCTTGGAGGACACAAGGTAACGGGTATATGGATGGCCCGCTCCAGCAAAAATATCTTCTACTGAGCCCTGCTCCACAATCTCCCCGTCTTTCATCACCATCACGTCATCTGCAATCCGTCTAACCACGCCTAGATCATGTGATACAAAAATCATCGAGCTGCCGAATCGTACACGAAGCCGCACGAACTGCTCCACAACTTCGTAAGCCGTTACAGCATCCAGTGCCGTCGTTGGCTCATCGGCAATGATGACATCAGGCTCAAGCACAATGGCAAGAGCGATCATCACCCGCTGAAGCATCCCTCCTGACAATTCATGCGGATAGCGACGCATAACCACACTCGGCTCCTTAAGGCCCACACTTGACATGGCAACGGCAATGCTGTTCACCATCTCGCTACGCCGCCAATTAAAATGGACGGACAGGATCTCGAACAGATAGGCTCCAATCGATCTGGAAGGATCAAATGCACTCATGCCATTCTGCATGATCATACAAAGCCTTCTTCCCCTGTATTGGCGTAATTCCTTCGTAGAAAGTTCCGACAAATCAACTCCATTCAGTACAATCCGTCCCGACTGGCGAATTCCGGGTCGATTAAGTCTTGTCAGCGCCTTGCATGTCAGTGATTTTCCACTGCCACTCTCCCCGACAATAGCCAAGCATTGCCCCTGGACGAGGCGGAAAGAACTGTCGGGAACGAGCACTTGTCCCGTTCTGTCATCCCATATTTTCAAATGCTCGACCTCAAGCACAGTTGTCATAGAATCAGGCCACCTCTTTCTTTTGCAATCCTGCTAAGATCCCG
Source organism: Paenibacillus massiliensis 2301065 = DSM 16942 (assembly GCF_000377505.1). GTDB lineage: Bacteria > Bacillota > Bacilli > Paenibacillales > Paenibacillaceae > Paenibacillus > Paenibacillus massiliensis. The sequence goes on from NZ_KB898192.1 coordinate 79,265, forward strand.
CCCGATCGCACTTTAATATGCCTTCCTCCCGTCATCAGCTTCGGATCAAGCGCTTTCTGCAGAGAATCCGAAAGAAAGTTAACCGCTGACACGACAAGGATAATGGCTACGCCTGGAGCAACCATCAACTCAGGACGAATGAACATAACTGCTCTAGCTTCATTCATCATCATGCCCCACTCCGCATGAGGAGCCTGAATACCTAGGCCTAGAAAGGACAGTCCTGATATTTGCAATATCATGGATCCAAATGCGCTACTGGCAATCACAGCAATATCCGGCAATGCCACGGGTGCAATATGTCGAACCATAATACGAAAGTTGCCTGAACCCATGACTTTAGCAAACTTAATATAATCGGCGTCGGCAAATTGCATGACTGAAGTTCGAATAACGCGTGCAAACCAAGCCCATTTCATCAGCACAAATGCCACTAAGATATTAGTTAGCCCGGCTCCCATCATGCCGATGATCGCAAGTGTCATGACATAGCCTGGGAACGAAAGCATGATATCACATACCCGCATCAATAAAGCATCTGTTCTTCCCTTGAAGTAACCTGCGACAAATCCGATGATGATACCAATACTTGCTGAGGCGGCAAGGGCAGCGAGTACCCACAGCACGCTAGGACGTATGCCATAGATCAGGCGCGAAAGAATGCACCGACCCAGATGATCGTTACCTAGCCAATACTGCCAAGATGCTCCAGCGAATCGCAGATCCATATTTACCTCGTTAGGCGCATGTGGAGCTATGAACGGTGCACATGCCCCTATAAGCAGCGTGGCTCCTATGAAAACAAGCGAGAGAGCCGCTAGCCTGTCCTTCATTAATCGTACAAGCAGCTTCATTTAGAACTCCCTCCTTAGCTGAGGATTCATTACGGCATTAATCAAGTCTGACACTGTATTGAACAGCACAAAAGCAACAGCAAGTATCAGCACATACGCTTGGATGATCGGAAAATCTCTACCAAGTATCGAATTGACAGTGAGCGTACCCAGACCAGGCCAGGCAAAAATATTCTCGACAACAACAGTGCTGCCCAATATGACCGGAATCGCGAGACCAAACACGGACACCGCAACCTGTAATGAGTTCCGTAGCACTTGCAGGGTTATGCGGTACTCCGACAATCCGTTGGCTCTACCATACAAAACGTAATCTTCATTGAGATTGCTGAGCATGGAACTCCGAATCGTGCGGAAGTAGATACCTGCGTAGCCGATGACGATCACTGCAACTGGCAAAATAAAGCTGCTATAGGATTCCATTCCATTCGTAGGCAATAAGTCAAGCTTAACAGCAAAATACCATATCATGAGTGAGGCCAACCAATAAGCTGGCATAGATGTAAGCAGGAAGGAGAGACCCCTCACTGAAAAATCCAGCCATTTACCTTCCCTTAAGGCACATGCCACACCAAGTCCAAGTGATAAGATAATAATGATGAGCGAAGATACGATGGTTAGCTGTAGCGTGTTAAATAATGCTGGGCCCAGCAACGACCACACTGGCTTGCCCGTTACGTAAGAGTTGCCGAAATCCAGTTGCAGACAATTTTGCAGCCAATCCCAATATTGCACTAGAAACGGACGATCCATTCCAAGTTCCGTTCTTGTCTTCGCAATCAGCTCTTCGGTTATTGTCGGCACGCCTTGTGCATGTAGAACGACCTCAACCGGATCCATTGGTGATAATTGATTAAGCAAGAACGTTAGAAATGAAATGACCACAAGCAATGGAAATGCAACGGCTATGCGTTTAACGATATATTCAGCCATAATTCCTGATTTTCACCTCACATTCATGTATGCTCTACAGCTGCAGCTTATTTAAAGCTGAATTTCTCAAAAGGAAGTTCAAATTGTGTTTGCTTGAAAGAAATCCCTTGCAACTCCGAAGGCGCAACTACCGTAACGCTCCCGTTGGTGAGCGGAATAAACACGGCTTCTTCATGGACAGTCGTAAGAATATCCTTATAGAGCTGTTTCCTTGTCTCCTCATCCGAAGAGATCATGACCTCATCAATTTGTCGATACAATTCCTCCGCCTGTGGAATACCACTCGTCGTATAGCGATAGGATGATTCCGCTGCAAATGCAGTAATCGTACTTTGCGGATCATAAGCGAGGCCCCAAGTCTGATTAAATAGAAGATCATACTCGCCCGTCGATCTCCGGTTTGCAATGGAAGTCGACTCTTCCCCGAACAGTTCCAGATTCATACCGATTTTGAGTGCTTCACTCTGTAGCAGCTCCGACTGCGCCTTTTGCGAGGATGAGTTAATATCGTAATACAGCTTCATGGACAATGGCTTGCCGTCCTTCATTCTTAATTCTGCTCCACTCATATTCCCCCAGCCTGCCTCTGTCAAAAGCGCAGCAGCCTTATCGGGATCGTATTCTCTCTTTGGAAGCCCAATATCTGCATAATTAACATTGGATGAGAACAATGTATCTGCGGGAGTTTCCGTGCCACTGAATATGGTGCGTGCGATCGTCTCGCGGTCAATAAGGTGCCATATGGCTTCCCGTACCGCTTTTTCATGGATTGGACTATCCTTATGACTACTGTTGGCCACAATCATTTTCGTGTTCATCGGCTCGCTACGAACGATTTGATAAGCTCCCGAATCGACAAGACGCTGCATCGCATCCACAGCAACGCTATCGGTACCTCGGTCATCCGTGAAGACAAAATTAACCTCGCCTTTCTGCAAAGCCAGTAATGTCGTCTCTCCTGCAGGTAGTACCTTGGCTGTAATCGTCTTCAGCTTTGGCGCTCCACCCCAGTATTCTTGATTCGCCGAGAAACGAGCAAATTGTTCCGTCACATGCTCAACAAGCTTATAGGGACCCGTACCGTGATATCCCGCTACGCCATCTTTTGTCTCTCCGTTAAGGAAATCCTTTGGTGAGAGAAAAACGTATGGGCGTGTCATTGATAACTCAAGCAACGTCGGATAGTATCCTTCCTTCAAAGTTAGCTGAACAGTATGCTCATCAATGACAGCAACTTGATCCAGCTTGGTAGATAGCTTGACCCAAGCGTGCTTGTCTGCGTTCCGCTGGACGGCTTCAATGTTTTGCTTAACAGCTTCGGCATTAAAAGGCTCTCCATCATGGAACTTTACGCCTTGTCTCAAGTGAAAGGTGTATACTTTACCGTCATCTGATATTTCCCATGATTCAGCAAGTAAAGGCTTGATCCCATCTGCAGTATTCTCCACAAGCGATTCATACACCATTCCTTGTGCTGCCATCAAGCCAGGATACAAGTGCGGATTCATATCGTTAATATCTTTTGCGGTGGCAAAAGTCAGCTCAGCTGCCTTCTCCTCAATTCCCTCACTGTTCTTCCTACCCTCACCACATCCAACTAAAAACGCTATAAGCAGCATGGATGCTAACAGCATAGCCAATCTATTTCTCTTCATTAAAATTGACACTCCCCTTTTATATAAATAGTAATAATTACTATTAACCAACTCCTTGATTGTAATAATAACTATTATCATTTGTCAATTCATTTTTGTTCGATTTTGAAATTTTAAGAACAACACTATCGACGTACTTTCACAGAAGACAGACCGCGTTTAGTAGGAGTTTTTCTTACGATAATCGAATTGTTCAGCTCCGCTGAAAACTTATAAATTCTATTATCTTAAAAAACAGTTGACGATTTTCCAATATATTACTATGATATTAGCGAACTTAATAGTAAAAATTACTATTTGATTCAATGCGTGGTCGTTCCACACGATGTCGGGAGGTTCGCCGGATGAAGTTGGAGATTGAATTTGTTAAATGCAACACCGCTGATAATATGACAATTCTCGTCGTAAGTGAGTTGCCCCCAGTGCAGCTTGCTCCTATTGCCTCCCAATTAATGAGTTACGGTCACCTCTACGCCGAACAAGTAGGTTATGTTGAGGGCTCTGCACATCATGGCTGTGCCGCCAAGCTTCAGATGGCAGGAGGTGAATTTTGTGGAAATGCTTGCTTGGCCTTAGGAGCACAGCTGGCATCAGCGAGAATGTTGCTTCCAGGTGAAAGAGTAGAGGTCATGCTGGAGACTTCGGGCTCATTACGGCCAGTTACATGTCAGGTAGAAAAACTATCCAGCGGATACCAGTGCGAGGCAAGCACACCTATTCCCAAAATAGTAGAGTGCTCCTCCTTCGCTTTTGAAGGTCTCCATCTTGAAGCTGGTATCGTTCGATATGCTGATTCCTTCCACCTCTTGATCGACCTTGAGCAATTCGAATTAGATGCTCCAGCTGCCGAACGTTTGGCAAGGCTTGCAGGTATCGTTACAGGGGCAGATTTAGTAGGCGTTATGCTGTATCGTCCTTCAACGCATGAGCTAAAACCACTCATTTTTGTCCCTGCCCTTGATAGTCTTATCTGGGAGCAAGGCTGTGGCTCAGGTACAGCATCACTTGGATGTTACCTAGCGTGGAGCACACGTAAATCCATTGATATCCCAGTGCTTCAGCCTGGCGGCATCATTCATACGAACGTATGCTGGCATGAGAAAAGCATCAAAAGTGTCCACATTAAAAGCAAGGTCGACATTGTTGCCCAAGGTAAAACCTACGTCAATATCGCTAATTAACATTCATTTCTGAGGAGGTAATGGATTGTAATGGATCAAATCTTCCGTCCACTTATTCAATTCCGGGATCAATTTGAGCTGGCTGCTGCGAAATATGACGGGACCCTAAGACACAGTCTGGAGCTTCAACAGACCATTGATGACTATTCCGCCTTTATTATTGATGAATCTAACCAACGACTTTGGAGAGAGCTCGGAGAGCAAAATAGAACTGAGCTTCGAGAGATCGTAAACCAATTACGAGATACATCAGCTCGCTGCGTAGCCATCATGGAGAAATATCGAGCCCTTAAGCTACTTCATGACGCTGATGACAGGAACGACTACTTTCATCATATCGAGAGCTCTATCAAAAATGAGTTTGGCTGCTTTGATGTATCTGCCGATTCCAGAGTGTTGCTGGTTGGATCAGGCTCCTTTCCGATGACGCCACTACTGATAGCCAAACAAATAGGAGCTGAAGTTATTGGAATCGACCTAGATGCTGAAGCAGTTGATTTAGGCAGGAAGGTCATTGAGCGGCTGGGGCCCGGCCTACGAATTCGACTAGAGCATCTGTCATTGGAAAGCTTGGAGGATATCCATATGGTTACACACATCATTTTCAGTTCAACCGTATCCGTCAAATATGCCTTACTTGATTGGCTGCATGATGTCACTTCTCCTCATGTTGTCGTAGCCATGAGGTATGGAGACGATCTGAAAAGCCTCTTTAACTATCCCATGGAAGAAACAGATTCACAGAAATGGAAGCTCGCCGATAAGGTGGCTCAGCCTGGGCGCATATTCGACGTGGCTCTATATACTAAGATAGTGACATTGAATCCCGTTGGAGGTGCACGTTCATGAATCTCTTTGGTAATGTCCTTGTGGCAGGAACAGGGCCTGCAGCCATACAACTAGCCATATTATTCAAGCGCTGGTGCAAGAGCCATGTTGGTATTGCGGGGAGACACTCTGTTCGTTCCGCCCCTCTATTCGAAGCGTTGCGAGAAAGTAATGGACAACTTGTCGTCGAAGTAAGTAGTGTCAAGCTGGAAGCACTCACTGGTAAAGATCAGGTGGATGAATTTTTTTACGGATACAAAAATGTGAAAGGTCCCTGGGATACGTTGCTGTTGACTGTGACCGCGGATGCCTATATACCGGTGCTAGCACAGCTCCAGCCCGAGCTTCTGGATAACTTGCGTTGTGTGGTGCTTCTGTCCCCGACATTTGGGTCCAATGCACTTATCCGTCAGTATCTGAAGGAGCAACGCTGTAACGCTGAGGTCGTCAGTTTTTCCACTTACATTGGAGATACGCGTCTCATGGCAGACAAGCCTCCTGGGCATGTGCTGACCACAGCAGTCAAGCGTAGGGTCTATGCAGGGTCCTCTACGCAGGCCTCCCAATTCGTAAAAGCATTCCTGAATCTATACGCCCAAGCAGGTATCGAGCTGATCGGAGCGAATTCAGCACTTGAAGCGGAGGCACACAACATCTCCTTGTACGTTCACTGTCCATTATTTATGAACCCTTTTTCTCTTGATACTATTTTCAACCCATCTGATACTTCAAAATACGTATACAAGCTATTCCCGGAAGGGCCCATCACACCGACTCTCATCCATGAGATGCTTCTCCAATGGAAAGAAATTTCAGTTCTTTCCCAGAAACTAAATCTGAAAGAAATCAATCTGCTGCGTTTTATGGTTGACGATAACTATCCGGTCCGACCAGAAAGCCTCTCACGACAGGAGATTGATCAATTTGCGGAGCTTGATTCCATCCATCAGCAATACTTGCTTTACGTCCGCTATGCATCGCTACTTATCGATCCATACTCAGAGCCCGACCAACACGGTAAATACTTCGATTTCTCGGCCGTTCCCATTCGGCCTGTCTTTGTAAACCACGATGGCGCCTGGGATATTCCACGCATGCCAAAGGAAGACTATTATCGAATTAAAATCATTCAAGGTATCGCCCGAGGCGCTAACGTGCCATGTCCAACTGTCGATACATTCATTGAGCGCTATGAGCAATATCTAGTGAAATCTAGTCGATTACTGAAGGAATATCCGCTATCTGACGACTTCATACCGAAGTCTTTCGAAGAAGATATAAAGAGAATTTGCATGGAGTTGCCACTATCGAATTAGAATAAGGCTTGAGTGTAGAGGGATTGGTGTAATGCGAATAGCCAGGGAATGAGTAGCTCATCTCCCTGGCTATTCGCTATGCATTTTCCATTTATAAAAAGTAACTCCATTAAGAACAGTCTACTGTTCGCTCCTGTTCAAGCAGCGTATACGCCTCAGCACAATACTGCAAGAGAAGACAGAAAGATCGATTATGCCCGATAAAAAAGGAAGACAAGTCATACCGATGTCATGAGGGCTCGAACGTTACTAGTAGTCGATGCCTCATTCGCCTCATGGCAAATTGCACGAAATCATCGCTTTTCTCTGATGCTAACAGCGTTATGTACGCATACAGTGAATGGTCTTCTGGTTCATCGAGTGGGCTAACTCCTGCGCAAGAGAATTCGGTGTGAATATGCAACTTCTTGAGCGAGACGAGTGTGAGAAACATCTCCGTATCAACTTCCATATTTCCGAGTAATACGGTTTGCTTAGCCCGCCTTCTAGGCCTGGTAGATTCTAACCAGCTCGTAAGCTCCCTCTCTCTCCTGTGCCATAATCTTTCGGAATGGAGGCTAAGCACCTTCTCCTCTTCGTTCTTATTTATCAAGTATGTCAACAGGCTCAGTCCTCCTCTACCCAAAAGATCCCCTCACGATCAAGTTCAACCTTCTCCAACTGCTGCTCAAAATCAGGATCAGGCCTAATAGATCTGAACACTTCCCAGTCATGGTTCGCAGTTTTTATGTACACGGTCCATTTTTTTAATTCCATACGAAACTGTACGATAGCTGATCTGATCCATTCTCGCCCGTTAGAATACGATCGTTCCTCAAATAAAGTTAGTTTTCCCTCATCCCACTCATACTTTAATCGTACAGAGGAACGAACCTCTGGAGGAACTTTAACTTCAATGTAGCCATCTAAAATCGCTTCAATTCTTCGGGCCGTAAATAGATCCACGACCATCACCTCATATTAAGCAATTTTTCCACTTGCGCATCAACGTTCATTCCCAAATAGTTCTATCATAGCGTTATTTGGGAATGAAGGTAGCACTAGTGGGGAGCCTTTACCAACTCGACTTCTTCACGCCGGGAATTTGTCCTTGGTGAGCCAGCCTGCGAAATACAATACGCGACACCTTGAATTTGCTAATATACCCTCTTGGTCGCCCCGTTACCGAGCAACGATTGTGTTGACGGGTTGGTGACGAGTCGCGTGGCAGTTTTTGTAAAGCTGTAAAGTCTCCCTTTGCCTTCAATTCTTTGCGTTTTTCGGCATACTTTTGAACCAGAGCTTGTCGTTTCTGCTCTTTAACAATCTTCGATTTCTTAGCCATTTTTATTCCTCCTTTATAACTGATCTAATCTCATTCATTAACGCGTTTCACGATGTAGCGTGTATTTTTTTAGTCGCGGACAATATTTGCGCAACTCCATGCGCTCAGGATGATTCCTCTTGTTTTTGGTGGTCGTGTAATTGCGGTCGCCAGTTTCGGTGCAAGCCAAGGTAATCACAACTCTCATTTTAATACCCCTTTACTTTATTAGTAATTATTACGATTAATTAATCGTACTATTCCTTTTCCTCTTTGTCAATCTCTCCATTAGTGCCGACCCACTGAACACACGGTTCCTCCATCATAAACTCACAGAAATACCCGCCCTTCTCATTGCACTGGCCTTCATTTTGGTGCAATGAGATACTCAGTCTTGTGGCCGACACAAAAACACCTCCAAGCTGTCCTCCACATCTTACGATATGGAAGTAGTTCTTGAAGGTGTCTAGATTTATCTCATGGTAATGGGAATGCTGCATTATCACTTTACAGGGCGGTCCAGCGAAAATGTCTCTCCCAGCTTGGCATATGCATTGCCAGCCAAACGACTGACGGGCGCCAGCGCTTTGGCCTGAATGTAGGTGTTCTCATAGACGTCCGTGGACAAGTGATACTGTACCACGCGACCGATCAGGAGATCACAGGCTGGTAGCTCCGGCGTGCCTCCAAGCGCAATAGCCTGCTCCAGGACACATTCCATTCGAATTTTGGCCTGCTTGAGCCCCGGTACCTGAATGGCACTGCTTGGAATCGTCTCCAGACCCGCTGCCTCTACCTCGCTCTCGTCGGGCTGCAGCGGCGCGGCTGTGCGGTTAGCAGCCTCCACATTGTCCTCGTCAGTGATGTGGACGACCCATTCTCCGCGCTCTATTGCGTTTCTAGCCGTATCCTTGGACACCCCCTGCACTCGCTGAACAGAGACAGAGATGAGTGGCGGATCTGAGGAGACGATAGAGAAATAGCTGAATGGAGCAGCATTCACCACACCCGTGCTGGAGAGCGTTGTCACCCAGGCTACGGGCCTTGGGATGATGCTTCCTGTAAGTAGCTTATAATTTTCACGATCGGTCAATGTGACCGGATCAATCGTAATCATCGACATCGTATCTCTCCTTCGTTCAATCCACTTGTTGTACGAGCATTATCCACAGTGTAACATACCACAATTCGATTGGATATTGCACGATGTTGACGAGTGACTTACGAGTAGCCGAAGAGTGTTTGTCGAGAGATAGCTTAGGGATCATGCCCTTCTGCCCCATTTTAATCTCACATACTCGCTTGATGCGAACAACGGTCAAGTACTGTCGCTCTATCGACTGGACGTGCGGCGAGGCTTATCCGTAGAGCCGCCGCTCTGCTTCTGTAACAGCTTGATTCCACCAACTATGAGCAAGATTGAGACGATAAGGGTCTTCAAATGCCTGTCGATGCGATCCGATAGTCTCCATTCGGGAAAGCGTATGTCGAGGGAAGGAACAACTGCATTTGTCAGGATATAATACAGCCCAAGTAACAAGAGACTTGCACCAATCCAGTGCCGATACAACTGCCAACCTTCGAATATGGGCCGATCTTCTAGCTTCTCACTCCCATATCGACTAATCAACTGCAAGCTATCAAAGAAGCTATAGCACCATACGATCGGGATGAGGAACAGGAAAACGGACAATCGCAGGACATCCAGCACGTAAATTCCGCCCAGAAACAGCACCATAAGATGCAGACCACGCTTTTGCAGACCTAGGTACATATGTCCTGCTCCTGGCAGCACGGATAGGATCATGGCAAGAATCTTGCTACGCTTACCATCACGGCGGCCCTGATTCAAATCCTCAAACACCGTCTGATCGTTCAATACTTCCCCGCTTAGCTTCATATGGACCAGCTTGACCGCATCAAACATCGAATACAGCCAGATTACCGGCATCAATACCAGAAAAGCCAGAAAACCATCGGTATAAGCCATCAGACTATCAATAAATAGCAGCATGGCTCCCAGCCCAAAGAATGCCAGCAGAAAGGACAAGCCTCTTTGCATCAGGCCGAGATGAAAATGACCCAGACCAGGTACGAATGACAGCAAAATCGTAATTAGACGCTCATGGTCCATCCCGCGGTGGTTATGCGGGTAAGATGAGGACAATGGTACGGGCCGCGCGCCTTGAACTCTCTCTTGATCACTTGCTGTGTGCCGCATCTCATCCGCTATATGAGGACCATACTCTGAACCAGCACCTACAGGATATGGTGCCCCATAGTAGGGTATATGCTGATTCATAGCGCTCTCTGGCTTGTAGGTCAATAGCACAATTAGCATATGTAGCATGCAGAGGCACCATAATAAGAACAGTCCTACCAGTGCTACTATAAAATAATCCTGTGACCCTGATACCAAGGACAGGAAGACACCGCCCCCCATGCCTGATACGATCAGACAAAAATAGATAAAAGCAGCCAATCTACGATTCCAATATAAAAAACCTAACCCAGGAATCACATTCAACAAAAATGCTAGCAAGCGGCTACGCTCTGGCGTTGGCATTGCGATATTCCTCCTTATTCATGTTCATAACCCTGCTCATGTTCATATCCCTGCATTATGGCATCCTCTTATCCCAGCATTTACTAAGATTCGGGGGTATCTTTTAACGACCCTGCACGCGGTCCAGCCAGCCTGTCGCAGCCATCATGACTTCTTCACTAACCGATTCAGCAGTGTGAAAATCAGACTGTGCGCGCAGTGACTCTGCGGGGGAAAGCTGATCAAAGGCCCCGGTGTAGGAGCATATCAGTGTAATACTGGCTGCGATGGCGTAATGAGCCCATTTTCGGTGATACCAGCGCTTCACCCTTTCGTGACGCGGGATGACCTCAGTGATCTTACTCGTCTCAGTGATCTCGGTGGTCTTCGTGGTCTCAATAGCCTTAGCCTGCTTTTGAACCGTCATAAATTCGTACTTGTCGGCCATACCAGTAGTTTCGTCCAGTACTGCAGCTTGGACCAGTCCGATAGCCGTGGACGCTTTTTCAACATGGGGAAGAGTCTCAGGGAGGTACCCAGTACCCTTAGTTCCCACCATGTCCGTGGTAGCTGGTAAGCTAGCCATTATTCGATCCGCAAAGGCGGTGATATCGCCCAACTCTGGCAGGACATCCGCTTTCTGCTCCTGCTCTAGCTGCCTCAGGTAGGCTGTCACCACTTCTTCCTGATCCATGAGCATGCTCTCGAGACGATCTTCCTCCTCCGCTGATGCTTGCCCCTGAATATAGCTTTTCCAGTCGTCTTCCGATGTCTTGTGTTGATCGCTCATGCCCACTCCTCCTCTGTCCAGTTCGCACGTATCCACTGTCTGGCCCTGTATAATCGTGATTCTATCGTCTTTGTGGCAACCTGCATCTCCTTGGCCATCTGTTCATAACTCTTGCCCTCTATGTAGAACGCCGTGATAATCTCCTTATGCTGTCTGGGCAAGGCTGCAATCCTTGCTGCGAATTCAGCCGTTCTCTCCTTCTGGAGCACTGTCGCTAGAATGTCTTCGTCATCCGTAAGGAGCTGATCCCAGCCTTCCAGAGGGTCCATTAACTCCGCAGGTCTGCGATTTCGTTTGCGCTTGGTATCAATTGCCTTGCGCACGGCGATGCGGGTAAGCCAAGTCTTGAAGCCTTCGTCTCGGTATTGGGAGAGAGAGACAAAGACTTGGACAAATACGTCCTGAGCTGCATCCTCGGCTTCCTTCTCATCATGCAGCACGGAATAGGTCACATGGTACACATGTCTGCTAAAATGATGCACCAGTTCCCTGAAGGCCGTACGGTCCCCTTCACGAATCCGGTCAATCATATCTTCTACTTCAATCATCCTCTCCCCCTTCCCATATAGATAGACGCTCCCCGATGCGTGTACCCCTGCATTATGTATGATTTTTGTTAAAAAAAGACCGACCAGACATTCCTTCGTGGAATACCGGTCGGCCTGTAAGCTTATTTTAGATCATAGTACTATTATAAATTTTCAGCGGAGCTGATCCATTCGACTATCGCACGAAAGACTTCAGCTACACACGGTATGTCTTTTGTGAACATACGTCCGATAGGCGTTTTTCTAGATCAGCACTAGCCTCTGATGCCTCATCGACCTCCGCCTCTGAACTTCTGGGCATAGGCCTTGGCATCCTCCGGTGTACGAATTCGATTGCGATTCCATTCGAGCAGAATGCGATCAATGTAGCGGAAATGTACTTTACCAGTAAAGACCGCCTCCTTCAATGCCAGCAAAATCAGCTCTTCAGGATATTGATCATGATCTATCCAACCGCCAATAGTCTCGTATTCCATCGGAGACAGTGGTCGGCCGAACTCCTTCTCGAAAATCGTGAACAGATTACGTTCACCTTCGTGTGCACCCGCTGTAAACAGGTCATCAAGCTCGGTTGAGTCCTTTGTAGGTCTCTTACGCTGCTGTTCGTTGTAGAGATAGGTAGCAAGCTTATGGTATACCCCTGCCAGGTTATAACGCTCATATTGTACGTCTGAGCCTTCATAAGCCACGCTATCAATGCTAATCCAGCCTTCGTGGATCAGCTTCTGCAGCAGCTTACCAATCCCGTCAGCCGTTAATCCCATACGACTCTGAAGCTCGTCGAGTGTCGGGAACTCATTATGCTCCTGCTGGCGGAAGGCCATCAGCTGTAGCAGCAGCATGGCCTCCGTATCCAGTAGACGCAGGCTACGGTAGTAGCGCAATAGTGCATGGGGAATCTGAACCGTTCCGTCCTCCAGCACGAGCGCTGCGCCTTCTACCCATGCAGACTGCTTATCCTGTTGTCCGTGCGGTCCATAGTTCATCATCAATTATGGGTACAGGCGGTATAGCATCCGCGGGAAGGCAATCGTCTCACGCACATGCTCCAGACCGCAGATCCAAGCTACTGTCCGTTCCAGACCCAAGCCGAAGCCCGAATGCGGCACCGTACCATAAGTACGCAGATCCATGTACCATTGGTAAGCTTCGCGTGCAAGATTATGCTCGGCAAAACGCTCATCCATCAGCTTCGGATCATCTATGCGCTGGGAACCACCAATAATCTCGCCATAGCCCTCTGGAGCGATCATATCGGCACACAGCACGACTTCTGGACGATTCGGATCAGGCTTCATGTAGAAGGCCTTGATCGCAGCCGGATAATGGGTAATGAATACCGGCTTGTCGTATTTCTCGGCAATGGCTGTCTCATGCGGAGCACCAAAGTCTTCACCCCAAGGAATATCAAAGCCTTGTCCTTGCAGGAATTCAATAGCCTCATCATAAGTAATGCGCGGGAATTCACCTTGGATATTCTCCAGCTTGGAGATATCACGTCCCAGGGTCTCAAGCTCAGGACGACAATTCTTGAGTACCGACTGAACGACATGACTTACGAATTGCTCCTGGATTTCCAGGCTTTCTTCAAGCCCAACGAAGGCCATCTCTGGCTCAATCATCCAGAATTCAATCAGGTGGCGACGTGTCTTGGATTTCTCAGCACGGAAGGTCGGACCGAAGGAGTAGACCTTACCCAGTGCCATGGCTGCAGCCTCCATGTACAGCTGGCCACTTTGTGTCAGGAATGCATCTTCATCAAAGTATTTAATATGGAACAGCTCTGTCGTTCCCTCTGCAGAAGACGGAGTAAGAATTGGTGGGTCCACCTTCGTGAATCCATTACCGTCAAAGAACTGCTGCACAGCCCGGATAATCTCTGCACGGATGATCATGATCGCGCGCTGCTTCGGCGCACGCAGCCACAGATGTCTGTGGTCCATGAGGAAGTCTACACCGTGCTCCTTCGGTGTAATTGGATAATCCTCTGTAATATGAATGATCTCAACGCCTGTAACCGTCATCTCGTAGCCGGATTTGCTACGTGGCTCTTCGCGAATAATACCTGTCACATACAAGGAGCTCTCTTGGGTCAAGCGTTTGGCATCATCCCATACCTGCTCAGGCACTTCGCTCTTCACAACTACACCTTGAATGTAGCCGCTTCCGTCACGAAGCTGCAAAAATTGAATTTTGCCGCTGGAGCGCTTGTTATGTACCCATGCACCAACGCGTACCGTCTCGCCTACATGACGGCCCACTTCCGAAATTGTACTCTTTAACGTCATTGTCTATCTCTCCTCATAACCGAAAATAAGAAAACCTCTCTCGCAGCCTTTCCAAGGAAGACAGACTGCGTGAAAGAGGTAGGTTTTCTTGAAAAGCAGCCCTGCCCGTTGACAAGGACAGGAGCCACTTGATCTTCATGCTTCGTATACCGTATATTTCCTATACCAGACGGAATGTATCACGTGCGATAACCAACTCTTCATTCGTAGGCACGACCAGCACCTCGATCTTGGAGTTCGCTGTGGTAATACGGCGTGGCTCTCCGGAGCGAATGTTGTTCAGGGATTCATCGAGTTCAATACCCAGGAAGGTAAGCTCCTCCAGCACTCTCTTACGAAGTATAGCAGAGTTCTCCCCGACACCCGCTGTGAACACGATGACATCAACGCCGTTCATAGCTGCTGCATAGGAACCGATGTATTTGCGTACGCGGTACGTATACATGTCAAATGCCAAAATGGAGTTCGCGTCGCCCTTCTCTACGCCATCCGTGATCTCACGCATGTCACTGCTGATTCCGGAGATGGCAAGCAATCCGCTATGCTTATTCAGCATGGAGTTCACTTCATTGACTGTCAACTCTTCCTTATTCATGACATAAGGAACGATCGCAGGGTCCAGGTCACCACTACGTGTACCCATCATCAGACCTTCAAGCGGAGTCATACCCATAGAGGTATCGACGGAATCCCCGCCTTTAACTGCTGTAATACTTGCTCCATTACCGATGTGGCAAGTGATGATCTTCAGATCCTCAAGCGGACGACCGATGAACTTAGCCGCTTCCTTGCTCACGTAGTCATGGGATGTTCCGTGTGCTCCATAACGGCGCACCTTGTATTTATTGTACAACACTCTTGGGATCGCGTACATATAGGCTTTCTCAGGCATCGTCTGATGGAAGGCTGTATCAAATACAACCACCTGTGGAATACCTGGCATATTCGACTCTGCAGCGTTGATTCCCAGCATGGATGGCGGATTGTGCAGTGGAGCCAAGTCGAACAGACGACGGATCTCCTTCTTCGCCTCATCTGTCACGAGAGCAGACTCCTTAAATGCCTCTCCACCATGCACTACACGATGGCCGACCGCATCGATCTCATCAATACTAGCGATTACGCCATACTCTTCACTAGTGAGTGCGTGCAGTACCTTACGGATTGCAGTCGTATGCTCCAGAATCTCACTGACCTCAGTAAGTTCATTTTTGCCAGTCGGCTTATGTGTCAGAATAGAAGAATCCATACCGATCCGCTCAACCAGACCTTTCGCCAATACGGATTCATCTGTCATGTCGTACAATTGATATTTAAGTGAGGAGCTACCTGCATTGATTACTAGAATTTTCATATCCGGTCACCATCCTTGTCATACTTGAAGAAGCCTTCTCCTGTCTTAACACCCAGATTTCCAGCTCTCACCATCTTCTTGAGTACGACGGAAGGTCTGTACTTCAGCTCGCCGAATTCACGGAACATACGCTCCAATGCTGCAAGTACGGAATCAAGACCGAAGCGGTCTGCCATCTCCAGTGGACCGTGTTGGAAGCTGTAGCCGATGCGCATTGCGTCATCAATATCCTGAGCAGAGGCAACGCCCTCTTGCAGGACATGAGTTGCTTCGTTAATAAGCAAGCAAATAATCCGGCTGGTTACAAACCCCGGAGATTCATATACCATGACGCCGTTTTTCTCAAGCAATGTCTCAACGAAATACTTCGTATGTTCAAAAATCCCGTCCGAAGTCTTCAGACCACGGATAATCTCAACCAGATCAATGCGGGATACAGGATATATAAAGTGCATGCCAATAACGCGTTCTGGATATTCCGTTACACTTGCAAGCTCAGTCAAGCTCAGCGTAGAAGTGTTACTTGCCAGGATGATGTGACTAGGACATACATGGTCCAGCTCCTTGAAGACGACCTTCTTGGCTTCCAGATCCTCTGTAATGGTCTCAATAACCATATCACAGCTGCTCAGTTCAGCCAGATGTGTAATCTTTTGAATGCGGGACAGAATCAGCTTCTTCTCCGCCTGGGTAATTGCCCACTTCTCCAGTTGCTTGTCCAGACTTGTCTCAATCATGCTGTAGGCATGTTCCAGTCGCTCTGTAGTTTTCTCAAGCAGCAATACATCAATACCTTTGGCTGCCAGCATTTCGGAAATGCCTTGACCCATAGTACCGCCACCAATGACGCCGATTTTTTTAAATTGCATGGTCTTCTGCTCCATCCTTTCAAGGCCTATATCGTATATTGTATCCTTCCATGTCGAAAAATACATTTGTAAGACCCAATAGATAATAATATCTTAGCACGGAACAAAAGTAAAAAAAAATAACCAGCATAAAAAAATTATGCTGGTAGAAGGGCATTTTCACGAAATTGACATCTGAATTGCTCCCCATTGAGAACTTCTTCACGCATCAGAATGTCAAGAGAATTGTCGAATATTGGCCGATGCTGTTCCAGTAGCTCCAATGTTCTTGTATGAAGAGCGTTCAGAATTTCACTATTCTCACGCATGAGCTCCTGCTTGGTCATCATTTCCATATTTATAATCCCTAACGAAGTCAGTCCTGAGGTCATCATCGTCTGAACGATCTGGATCGCTTGCTCAAAGTCATTGCTGGAGCCTGTGCTACGACCACCATAGTACATCTCCTCCGCCGCTGCTCCAGCCAGCGAGATCATAATCTGCTCCTCCAGAAATGCCTTTGTGTAAAGGTAATGCTCCTGCTGCGGATTATGACGGACATATCCCAAGGCCTTACCACGTGGACTCAGCGCCACCTGCTTCACGCTGCCGGGACGTACAATCTCGGCCATAATTGCGTGGCCCAGCTCATGGATAGCAACCCGCTTCTTCTCCTCTGCGGTCGATTCACGGTCTGTTTTCTCACCCATCATAACCTTGTCAATCGCCATGGACAAATGCTGCTGGTCAATGACCGCCTCATTTTGCCGCATCGCATAGATCGCCGCCTCGTTCATAACACTTTCCAGCTGCGCACCGGAGAAGCCGTAGGCCTCCTCTGCAATTCTGCTGAGATCCACATTCTCCTTGATTGGCTTGTTCTTCGCATGCAGCTCCAGAATATGCTGTCTGCCCTTCTTGTCAGGTAGATCCACCTGAATATGACGGTCGAAACGACCAGGTCTCAGCAGGGCACTGTCCAGCATTTCCTTGCGGTTCGTAGCAGCTATAAGCAAGATCCGCGGCGTCTCAGAGGAATAAATCCCATCCATTTCCGTAAGAAGCTGGTTCAACGTCTGATCGTACTCCCTTTGCTGACCACCCTCACGCTTGCCTCCAATAACATCAATCTCGTCAATGAAGATAATGGCGCTGTCCTTCTTGTCTTTGGCGGCACGGTTGCGTGCTTCGCGGAATAGATCCCGAATCCGGCCAGCACCGACACCGACATACATCTCAACAAATTCACTACCAGAAGCCGCGACAAACACAGAGTTCGTATACTGTGCTGCAGCCTTGGCCATCAGCGTCTTCCCTGTTCCCGGAGGCCCCGTCAGCAATATCCCTTTAAGTGGACGAATGCCGAAGCGGGATATTTCCTCATGACGCACCAGAAAATCCAGCGCCTCGCGAAGCTCCTGCTTGGCGCTCTCCTGACCACCGATCTCCTCGAAGGTCAGCTTCGCAGGACCAGCTTGCTTGCGTTTCTTATCCTGAGCAGCTCCTACAGCAATCCCTCCACGCATGTGAAGCATCAATAGCAATCCTCCAACGAGCGCTCCTGCCAGGAGCAGAGGGAATATATTAATTCCGATGAAAATCAGAAATATAAGCACTACGGGAACGGTACCAATCAACGTCTCCTTCACCCATCTAGGCATTCGGCCACACCCCTATCTTCTGCGATTCACGAGGTAAAATGATATATTTGCTGGCTTCACCATTTTGAAGACGAATATAGACGTTCGCATCATCCATATTGGTATCAGCCTTGATCTCTCCCTGCTGCAATCCGTTAATGGTTGCAGGAATGTCCGTATATCTCTTGCTATCCATAGCTTCTGCAATAGGAAACATCGCTTGAGACCACAGCTTGTCCAGCTCCTGGTCCGAATGATCCTTAATGTCCAGCTTCAGTCGCTTGCTCCCGAGTACAGAGCTGCCGTCCTCCTTCACAGCCTGAACCAGTCCACGAACATCTGTGTCAGGTTCAAGATCAAGTTTCAAGGTGACCTCGGATTGGTTAATATCTACTTGAGCACTTGTTACACCAGGGTATTGGGTAACAATCTTCTGTAGTGGTTGGTGCACAGCTACCTGGCGATACAGGAACCAGCCACCGAATAATACGGAAGCGGATAGAACTGCTGCCAGCGCTATAGGTACAATGCGCAGTTTCAAATTAACGTCCTCCTCTCAGGTAATACAAGATTCATTTCTACTAAGTATACAGTATGGCTGGACGACTCTGCATCTTTACACATGGTCTGCACACAACAATAGACTATGCCAGCGATACGACCACTCCTCTTCGATCGGTATCTTCCAAGCACATCCTATAGACTCTTCTATTTACAGATCTCCGACTGTGATTTTCAAGTTCTGATAACAACGCATAACAATAAGCAACAAGCAATCATAACTCCTTGCCTCTCAAACAAGTGCAGCATCAGTATATACTAGAGTATATCACATGATATATCAATTAGCTAAAAGCAAAGTATGTCTATTTTTCAAAATTTAAATATGAATCTCTTAAAATGGAGCCAACAAAAAAAGAGCTGTCCCAGAAAATCCTAAGATTTTCCAAAACAACTCTTGATTTTGACTAAAGTGACCTTATGTGATCCAGCTAACGCATTCGTCAAATGCCAAATAATACCATTTCCACATGCTTGAGAACGTCTACTCACTCAGCTATTTCCCTGGAAGCGTATACCCCTGGCTCACTTCAGTTCCATCCTGAAAACGATAAAAACGATAGCGATAACGGTCGTTCTCCTGATACATGAGTTGCCATACATACTGATTGTCGTACACGCCAGGCCGGAGGCTAATGATATCCACATTCGGCAGATCACTCTCGATCCGCGCCCGCATTTGATCCTCATTTATACCCTCATTCAATAGCTCGGTATGGACGGAAGCATCCTGTTTTACCGTATCAGGTGCGTTCTCCACCGGCTCGAATGGAACCCATACCATCACCTGCTGACTGTCGGCATTCGTGCCCTCAACGGTCCAATACACCGAATCCCATACGGATTTCCATGAAGCATTTACTGACACGATCTTCGCATCCTGCCGTGCCTTCTCCACTGCTGCATTGCGCTCGACACGCTGGTCCTGTGTAACATAGGAGTAATAAGCATAGATGCCTGCGAACAGCCACAGCAGGACCAGAATGATGCCTGTGAGCCATTTCCTCTTGTTCTTCAACCCGAACTTCCTTTCCGGATAAAAAATAGATTAGCGCGCCAGCAGCCCCTCGAATGCTGCCTGGGCTTCATAACGAATTCGCTCCTCATCCAGTGTGAGGCAGCTTCCATCCTTAAGCACTTGCTTGCCATCTACCCACACATGCACAACGTCCTTGGCACTCGCAGAATAGACAGCATGCGAGATGAGATCCGTACGAGGCAGGAAATGTGGCTGATCCATGTCCAGCGCAATAAAGTCTGCCTTGTTGCCCGCTGCCAAGACTCCTACTTCCTTCAGCCCAATCGAAACTGCACCGTACTCTGTCGTCATCCGCAACGCCTCAGCTGCCGGTACGGCTGTAGGATCGCCAGACACACCTTTATGAATAAGCGCAGCCAGACGCATTTCCTCGAACATATCCAGATTGTTATTGCTGGCTGGTCCGTCCGTGCCCAAGGACACCTTGACGCCTGCACGAAGTAGATCTGGCACTCTGGCTACACCGCTTGCCAGCTTCAGGTTGCTGCCTGGATTGTGAGACACACCCACGTCATACTGTGCAAGCACCTGAATCTCCTCGTCGTTCAAATGAACAGCATGGGCGACCAGCGATGGTCTGGAGAAGAAACCAAGCTTCTGAAGATGCTCTACTGGACGTGCACCATACTCTCTTACATTCTGCTCTACTTCTGCGAGCGTCTCTGACATGTGTGTATGGAGCGGAAGGTTCAGATCATGAGCAGCCTGAACGAACTGCTCGATGAAGGCTGGTGGACATGTATAAGGAGAGTGCGGAGACATCATCGTTGTAATGCGTCCGTCCGCCTTGCCATGCCAATTCTTTGCAAAAGCAACGGCTTCATTAAGCTTCATCCGCTGCTCTTCCTCTGAACACAGACCGATGGCTCCACGCATCAGACAGGCACGAATACCGGACTGCTCAGCGACTTTGGCGACCTCATCCATGTGATCATACATGTCCAGGAATGTCGTCGTACCTCCCTTAAGCATCTCAAGCACCGACAGGGAAGTACCCCAATATACATCCGTAGAGGTGAATTTCCCCTCCATGGGCCACATTTTTTCCTGCAGCCATTGTTGTAGCACCATATCATCTCCATAGCCACGCAGCAACGACATAGCCGCATGACCATGTGTATTCACAAGTCCAGGAAGGAACAGCAGGCCTTTGCCATCGACAACAGGAGTATTCTCTTCTCCATCGGGGATGGTGGGTCCGATATATGTAATTCGGCTATCCTCTATAATCATACAGCCTTCAATGACACCAGCATCTTGCCCGTTAACTGCAAAATGTCCGTTTTTGATCATCCATTTATTGCTTGTCATGTTCCTTCTCTTCCTTTCCATCCTCCAAATAATAAGCCAGGCTCAGCAAATCTGTCGTAAAATCTGTCGCGTGAATACGAATGTGCCGTGGAGCCTTGAGGATCGTAGGTGCAAAGTTCAGGATAGCTTCGATGCCGCTGTCAATCATCAGATCAGCAACACGCTGTGCTTCAAAATCCGGCACAGTAATAATCCCGATTCGGATATTTAGCCGCTCAACCGTCTCCTTCAGCTCTTCCATAGGCTGCACCTGCAGCGTGTTAATCTTCGTTCCAACCTTGGTAGGTAGAGCATCGAATACGGCTACAATCTTCATATTGTCCTTCAGATATGCATTATAGTTGGACAACGCTTGCCCGAGATTACCTGCCCCAACCAAAGCCACGTTAATCTGCTGATCGATTTTGAGTATATGACGAATAATCTCAATCAGATAGGTGACATCATAGCCAATGCCCTTTCGTCCAAAGTCACCAAAATACGCAAGATCCTTGCGGATCTGGGCCGGATTCAGATCCAGCTTCTGGCCCAGTTCCTGCGAGGACACCGTAGAGATTTCACGCTTTTGCAGCTCATTCAAATATCTTAGGTAAACAGGGAGCCTACGAACGACGGCTTCCGAGATTTTATCCGATTTCATACTTGCTCCTCCTAGTCACAACGGTCTGTATAACTTTAAATTCTAATTTGAACAAAATTTATCCTTGTACCGGCTCATGAAGCCAATCCGCGATTCGCGGAACCATCTGCGTAGTTGGCATATGCTCCATCTTGGGTCCTGGAAGTGAATACAGGAAATGCTTCCCGTAATATGACTCCAGCACTCGCGTATCATAGAGAATGACCACGCCGCGATCCTGTCCCGTCCTGACCAGACGACCAAAGCCCTGCTTGAACCGTATGACAGCCTGCGGCACGGATAGCTGCATGAATGGATTCTTGTTCTGCTGACGCAGCAGCTCACTCTTGGCCTCCAATAACGGCTGATTGGGCGGCTGGAATGGCAGACGAACGATGGCAAGGCAGGTCAGTGCATCCCCAGGAATATCGACCCCTTCCCAGAAGCTGCTTGTACCTAGCAATACGGCCGACTTGGCCTCCTGAAATCTGCGAGTTAACCTCGAACGGCTTCCACTGTCCACACCCTGACCGAGCACCGTAATGTCACTGGCTGCCAGCGATTCTTTGAGCGGCTCATGCACCTGCCGAAGCATACGATAAGAAGTGAACAGCACAAGCATTCTTCCTTTGGTTGCCTGAGCTGCCTTACTCAGGGACTGCACCAGCGTACTTACGAACAACTCATCACCGATGCTACCCTTGACACTTGGGAAATCCCGTGGGATGACGAGAAGTGCCTGCTCTCTGTAATTGAAAGGAGATGGCAGCATCGACGTAAGAAGCCTGCCGGTGTCAGCCGCTTCCTGTAGCCCTAATTGGTCTATCATGTACTGAAAGGATTTGTCGACCGAGAGTGTCGCAGAAGTTAATACCACACTGCTCTTCTTATCAAAAAACATCTCCTTCAGCTGACGACTAACATCCACCGGAACTGCATAAAATTGCAGGGATTTACTGCGGAACTGACCACTTGCCTCCAGCCAGTATACCGTAGTCTCATCCTCCATTTTCATGAAGAAGCGTAGATTCTCACGGAAGCCAGCCAGATCCTTGAACAGTCCCTTCAGATCAATCATGAGGCTCTCTGTGCCGAAATCCTCCAGCTCATCCTCCACTTCCTGTAGCAGCCTGTCTCCTTGACGAATGAGCTCGCCGAGGATCAAATAGATCTGCTGCTCCAGTGCCCCAGCATCTGACCAGCCCTTGGGCTTGTCAGATGGCTTCAGGCGTGCCGAGAATTGCCCACTCTCTCCCGGCGAGGCATCCGAGCGCTCAGGCAGCATTGCGAATAGCATCTCGCTCAGCTTATCCCATGCTTCCTTCGCCTCCACAGCCTCACCATACATGCTGTCAATCGTGGAAGACCAGCCAGTGGCCTGTTCCATACCGGATTGATTCAGCATTTGCCGTAGCGCTGGCAATTGACCTGTCTTACTATCCTTGAATAGTCGGGTCAACGGATGAATAAATGTGAAATATTTCATATGAAGTCCCAGGTGCTTGCCTGCTACCTCTTCCAAATGGTGCGCTTCATCAATGATCAGATGCTCATAGCTGGGCAACAACTGATGACTGGCCTTCACATCCGTGAAGAGCTTGGAGTGGTTCGTTACGATGACATCTGCTGTACCTGCTTCGTGGCGAGCACGATGGTAGAAGCATTTACGAAACCAAGGACAGGATCGGCCAAGACAGGAATCCGAATCACTTGCTACCGTCTCCCAGAAGTCCCCTCCTCGACTGCTAAGGTTCAGCTCTTCATCATCGCCGGTCTCCGTCATCGTGAGCCAGACAATCATCTGTGCAGCTGTGATCAGGTCCTCCTTGGGTGTCGCGAACTCTCTCTTATTTATTTTATGTTCAAACTTCCGCAGACACAAATAATGTCCACGTCCTTTGAATATCGCAGCCCGGAACGGAAAGTCCATAACCTGTGTCAGCAAGGGAATATCACGCTCACGAAGCTGCTCCTGCAAGTTGATCGTATGCGTACTAACAGTCACCTTCTGGCCTGTCTTCACACTCTGATACAAGGCTGGCAGAAGATAACCGAGAGATTTCCCCGTACCTGTACCTGCCTCAATCAACAAATGCTTATCCTTCTGAAGAGCCTCCATCACAGTAGCGAACATCTGGTTCTGCGCTTCTCTCTCCTCATATTGCTTCAAGGTAGACCGCATACGCTCCTGCACGCCTTCAAGAAATTCCTCAAAAGTCACACCGCTGAGTGGACTAGCTTCCTCAGGGTCTCTAGGTGTTGTTATGTCTGTCCAGTCCTCAATCTTGAGCGCGAGCTGACGATAGAAGCTATAACCGTTCAGATCCTGATCTGTCTCGCGTTCACGCTGTTCACGTACACCTTCAAAAAACCAGCTAAGATCACTGTCCTCATTTTGGAACAGCTCGCACAGTCGCTGAATCGTAATGAGCGGCAGCGCCTGCAGATCCTCTAGACACTTGATGAATACCTCGGCGGTTGCCTGCGCATCACTGTCGGCCTGATGTGGCCTGTCATGCACGAGACCAAATTCCGAGGATACATACCCCAACTGATACGAGCCCAATGACGGAAAGAAGATCTTCAGGAAATCCATTGTATCCAGAATACGTCCTTGGTAAGGCAAATAGCCACAGCGATCAAGAGCACTTTGTAAAAAATTGAAGTCAAAGGCCACATTGTGCCCGACCAGCACCGTATCATTTAATAATGGAACCAGCTCAACCATCATATCTTCAAGCTGCGGGGCATTGGCTACATCTTCATCTGTGATGCCAGTTAAGCCCGTAATGAATGGTGGAATCGGCTTTCCCGGATTTACATAAGAACCGTATATTTGGGAGATGCTTAAATCATGATCTATAATAGCAAGCCCGACTTGAATGATATCATCCGTGGACTGGGTTCCTGTCGTCTCAAAATCCAATACTGCAAATTTCATTTCAACCTTAATCCCTTCCATCAAATGAATTTTCTTTCCACCCATAATTAGTATACATCGGAATGGACTATGGTTCGATAAGCATACCAAAAGTTTGAGCTATTGAACAGGCAACAACAAAATAGAGCGATGCAAGGCATCGCCCTTAATGGTTCAGATTCAAGAAAATCAGGCATGGAAAGGTTCGCCAAAGCGTAAATGATCGGAGTTGGTTCGGCATGCTTCCATATTCTGAAGCGCCTCTTGCAGAGAAGGATCATAATTTAAGGCCAGTTTGAAGTATTGCAGTGCTGCCTCGACATTGGAGCTCTTGGTCTCTGCACAGCCGAGTGCGTTATAAAGTACAGCCTTTGTCTTTGCATCGCTGGTAAGCTCCAACGCCTGACGAAGCCCACTAGCAGCCTCCTGGAAATAGTCGTTATACAAATTAGATATAGCTCTGTACATATGTGCCATCAGACTTTGTGGGTATACAGCAAGCACCTGTCCAAATTGCTCCGCTGCCTCCCTGTACATCGTCAGACGGAAATATCCGATGCCACGAGTACACGCATCAAGCGTTAGCTCTGGATAGGCATCCTCATCCGAATGTACAGGATCAGCGTTGTTCTGCTGCTGTACTGCACGCATATCACTCATCTTCTCTTCAAATGCTAGCCATTGATCAATCATGGAGTCGCTCATCCGACGCAGCAGCCCCCATTTATACATCAATTCTTCCTTTCGAGGGCCTTGGGCAGAAGGGTAATATTTCACGATTTCATCTAACATGTCGTTCATCTCTGCGAATACATGCTTGAACATACCTATGCACGCCACCCTTCACAAGATGATGGAATTCACGTCGTAAGGTGACCAGATGCAGATCGGCGACGTGTACTCACATTTTTCGCTCAAAGCCCTCGTTTCATCCGCCCCTCTGCTGTTACATGATGGTAGCGTGCACTTCCTCATGCATGGTCTGTACAGCACGGTTCTTATCATCAACGAATACTACCGTTGGTTGGTATGATTTGGCTTCTTCATTGCTCATACTGGCATAAGATATAATAATGACATTATCTCCAGGCTGAACCAATCGAGCTGCTGCACCATTCAGGCAGATGACGCCGCTGTCCTTGGGACCACGAATGACGTAAGTCTCTAATCTGGCACCGTTATTGTTGTTCACAATCTGGACCTTCTCGTTCTCCAGCAGATCAGCCTGCTCCATCAGCGTTTCATCTATGGTTATGCTACCAACATAATTCAGATTGGCTTCCGTGACCGTTGCCCGATGAATCTTGGACTTCATCATCGTTCTATACATGGGACAGAACCTCCGCTTTTTGTAATCTCATATTGTCAATCAGGCGAGTACGGCCAAAATGTACTGCAAGTGCCATGATGACATCTTCCTCAATTTGCTCCAATTGCTGCGTTAGCTCCAGTGGTTGAAGAGACGGGAAGGTCAAAATTTCAACATAATCAATCCGCGCTAGTGGCGATTGGTTAATCGTCTGGCGCAGAATAGCATCAAGCTCCCCGACTGTCGATGCCTCATGCTCCGTCACAGCCTCCTGAGCGGCTCGTAGCGCTTTGAATAGTGATAATGCTTGAGAACGCTCCTCTGCACTCAGATAGACGTTTCTGGAGCTTAATGCCAGTCCGTCACCCTCTCGAACGATTGGGCACGGTATAATGGTAACATTCATATTAAGATCCATTACCATTTGCTGGAGCACGGCCACCTGCTGCGCATCCTTCATGCCGAAGAAGGCTTTGTCAGGCTGTACCATGTTGAACAGCTTAGCTACCACCGTGGTCACACCGTCAAAATGCCCCGGTCTGGACGCCCCACAGAGGCGGTCCGTCAGGCCACTGACACGAATTTTCGTCCGTGTAGGCTGCGGATACATTGAATCTACTGTCGGCATGAACAGGATATCCACTCCTTCACGCTCTGCAAGAGCAGCATCCCGTTGTTCATCCCGCGGGTAGCTGTCAAAGTCTTCATTAGGCCCGAACTGAATCGGATTCACAAATATGCTGATCACCACAATATCCGACTGCTCTTTGGCGGCTCTCATCAGGCTGGCATGCCCCTCATGCAGGTAGCCCATAGTAGGGACGAAGCCTACGCTGCGCTCTTGCACTGCTCCGTTAGGACGGCGAAGCTCGCTTAGCAGACGACGTAATTCCTGTACATCCTTCACAATCCTCATTTGCTCGTCACCTTCTCTGGAGTCTTCTCGCTCGCTACTTTACCGTAGAGTGCTTGAACTACGCTGTCATCAGCCGTAAATACATGCTCCTTGGCTGGAAAGCTCCGATTTTTGACTTCATTTACATATTGCCCAATACTTTGCTTGATCTGCTCGCCAATGTCGCCGTAAGTCTTCACGAAACGCTTAGGCATATAATCGGACGTATATTTGAGGACATCGTGGTACACAAGCACCTGCCCGTCACAGTCTCGGCCTGCACCGATTCCAATGGTCGGAATTTTCAACTTTGATGTAATGGCAGCCGCTACTTCTTCGGTTACGAGTTCCAGTACAATACCGAAGGCACCAGCCTCTTCCAGAGCCTTGGCATCTCGCATCAGACGCTCAGCATCCGCAGCATCCTTGCCTTGAATACGATAGCCGCCAATCTGATTCACGGACTGTGGTGTCAGACCGATATGCCCAAGCACAGGGACTCCTGCCTGGACCGTAGCACGAACCGTGTCCGCAATCTCCGCGCCGCCCTCCAGCTTGACCGCATGGGCATGTCCTTCCTGCATCAGTCTGCGGATCCCCTGCAGCGCTTCTGTTATACCGCTGTGATAGGTCATAAAAGGCATATCCGCAACAATAAATGTATGTTCAGCTCCACGTGCCACAGCGCGCGTATGGTAGACCATATCGTCGAGTGTCACCGGAATGGTGGAATCGTAGCCCAGCACGACATTCCCTAATGAGTCACCTACGAGAATGATATCGACAGCGGCCTCTTCCGCAAGCCTCGCGGAAGGATAATCATAGGCTGTAATCATGCTCAGCGGAATTCCATCCTGCTTCATTTTTTTCATCTTCACAATGTTCAGTGGTTGTGCTGCCATTGTTTTGTTGCTCCCTTCAGTTCTTTTTTTGGCAAAGCAAAAAAACCTTTCAACACGTAATGAAAACGCGTCACAAAGGTCCGAACAGCCAAAAAAGAGTCACTCGCGATCGTCCCTTCTGTCTCGGTCCTGTTCGGCTCAGAGCAGAATCCAACGCGGGCCAGCAAATGAAGTATGTTGGTCAGCTTTGTATGGATGGGCAATGCCCCGGAGTGCAGTTCGGCTCAATCCGATACCGCCTCCGTTACATTATAACAAAGCATGTAGCATAAATCCATCCTGGAAGTAAGTTACATTTTGTATAAAGTTACGCTTGATTCGCTAAGGCTTGAGCTCTATTTCTCCCGAAAATACAGGCACCACTTGACCATCATCCAGACGCAACAGCAAGGCACCACTCGTATCCAAGCCCATAGCTGTGCCTTCAACAGTCTCTCCTCGGATGACAGAACGAATTCTACGCCCAAGTGATACCGAGAGCGCCTCCCAAAGGGCTGCAATTGGTGTGAATCCCTGTTCTGCATACAGATCATACAAGCTCTCTAGCTCAGACAAGATCGCCGCGATCAGCTCCGTGCGATTGATGACCTTACCTGATTCCAGTCGTAGCGAGGTTGCTACGCCTTTTAGCTCTTCTGGGTAATCCTCTGCCTCCAGGTTCACATCAATTCCAATCCCTGCAATGCAGTACCTTAGTCGTTGGTCCTCAACAGCGGACTCCAGCAGAATACCACATAGCTTACGACCATTCACAAGCAGATCATTCGGCCATTTGATCTCAGCCTGCACACCTGTGCATTGCCGAATGGCCCGACATACAGCCACACCCGTCACCAGCGTAAGCTGTGAAGTATACTGAAGCGGCTGTTGAGGTCGGAGAACTATGCTCATCCAGATGCCTTTTCCCGGTGGCGAGAACCATTTCCGACCGAATCGCCCGCGACCTCCAGTCTGCTCCTCTGCAAGCACAGTCAATCCCTCAGCCATCCCGGACTCCGCGAGCTCCATGGCCACCTGCTGCGTCGAGGCTGTACTCATCAGCACACGTAGCTCTTGCCCGAATCGCCGAGTGTCGATGGCTGTAGCCAGCTCTCCCTGCTGCAGCCACTCGGGACGGCGCGACAGGCGATAGCCAAGACGAGGGGATGCATCAATTTCATACCCCAGCTTGCGGAGCTTGTTTACATGCTTCCAGACCGCCGTACGACTAATATCCAGCTGGCGACTGATATCCTCTCCGGAAATATCACTGCCTTCCGAGTCCAGCAACAGGCGTAGCAACTGCTCATGCTTGTTCATCGTTCATCACCCGCTTCGCTTCTTCAATTAGAGCCTCACGCTCATTTTTCAATTCCCCACAGGCTGCCTTATACAATAAACGAGCCATGAGCTGTCCCAGCCAAGGTCCTCCGCGACGCTCCAGTATAGCCGCCAATTCCCCGCCTGTAATCTCCAAATCCTTCAGTTGAAGCACCGGGGCTGAGCTCAGCCATTCCTGCCCACGTGCCGTGATTAGCTCCATATGACTTCGGGCTTCCAAATAAAGCTCACGATACTCAGTCGGCATCACCCGTTGCACCTCAAGCCAATCCTCTGCTGCTACAGGTCCATATTTTAGAATCAAGCTGATCCACAGCCGATGCAGCCCAACTGCTGGTGTCGCTTGCTCCATGATTGCATTCATTATTCCGTGCTGAAGCGAGGCCTCCATGCGTAGCAGAGCGATTGCACGCTCTCGCACTTCATTCGAACAGGTCCACCCTCGCAGCACTGGGTCTAGCTCTTCTGCCGGTACACGCGTAGACCATGCCAGCATGCCCCAGCGCAGAGGAGGTGCCAGCTCATCCAGACGTGCCAGCAGAGCTGGATCGACCTGCTCCCATGGTGTAGGGACCTTCGTATAGCTGAGCAGGCCAGAACGTCGCAGCAACTCAAGTCCTCTTAGAGGGTCTGGGCCTTCCAGTAGCTTCTCGATCTCGGTGCGCACACGCTCCATTGCAATATGCTGCAGAAGTTCTCTTTTGTGAAGCAAGGCCTTCCACGTGTTATAAGCGATACTGAAGCCAAAGTTTGCCGCAAATCGCACACAACGAAGCATGCGCAGAGCATCCTCCTCGAATCGCTGCTCAGCCTCGCCTACACAGCGAACAAGCTCCAGACGAATGTCCTCTTCACCTGCAAAGGGATCGACTCTTGTGCCATCAGGCCTCATTGCAATAGCATTCATCGTAAAATCCCGTCTTCTTAAGTCCTCGGTGATCTCCTTGACAAAGGCTACGTCCGCAGGTCTGCGGTGATCCTTGTAGTCGGATTCCGTTCTGAATGTAGTGACTTCATAAGGGTTGCCCTCAAGCATGACTGTAACCGTCCCGTGCTGGATCCCCGTAGGAATGGCATCTGGAAAAAGATTCAGTACCTGCTCAGGCTCCGCCGCCGTCGTTATGTCCATATCATGCACGGGGCGCTTTAGCAGCTCATCGCGTACACAGCCACCTACAAAATAGGTCTCATAGCCTGCTGCTATCAGCGTATTCAACACTTTTAATCCATTGCTGACCATATCGGGGTCAGCGTAACGCCAACCATACATAGCGTTCCCACCTTTACTGCTGTAATCCGCAAGCGTTACTACCGATATTAGGAGCCTGCCCCATCAAGCCTGAGCTTTCAGCTATGGCAGATGTGACACATGGCAGGTCGGTTACTTTTTTAGCCATTAATCGGCTTCAAAGCAGACGTCTCAAGTCCCAGTACCCGGTAGTAAATATCTTCATACTGCTGAGTGATTAATGTATCGCAAAATACGGTCCGTGCGCGTTCAAGGCAGGCTTCTCTGAAGTTTGCCGCGAGCTGTTCATCCGTCAGTAACTGAATGGCATAGTCCGCCATGCGCTCTGTATCGCCAATTCCGGCCAGGAATCCAGTCTCTCCATGAACAATCAGCTCAGGAATTCCACCAGCCGTCGATCCTACTGTCGGTACGCCGCAGGCCATGGCCTCCAGACCAACCAATCCGAAGCTCTCCTTCTCCGAAGGAAGCAGGAGCACATCTGCCATTGAGATGACTTGTGCAATTTCGTCCTGTTTGCCAACAAAGAACACCTCGTCCTGCAGTCCGAGCTCTTCAATCTTGCAACGAATTTTCGGCAGATCAGGGCCTTCACCTACCAGCAGCAGCTTGGATTTCACCTTTTGCTGTACTCGGTAGAAGATATCCAGCACATCGCTGACACGCTTAACCGGTCGAAAATTCGAGATATGCATCAGAATCTTTTCATCTGGCCGTGCAAAATCCCTCCGCAGGGAAGCCGCATCTCTCGGGAAATACACCCGCTTGTCCACAAAATTGTAGGTCAGATCAATCGGACGCTCGATATCCAGCACATCAATTGTCTCTGTAATCAGATCCTGGGATACAGCCGTAACCGCATCGCTCTGGTTGATAGCCAGCCTGATGAGATCCTTAAGCGATTCATCCTGAGCCAGGACCGTAATATCCGTACCATGAAGGGTTGTTACTACCTTTAATTGATCTCCGACCATCTGCTTCGCAAGAAAGGCACATACCGCGTGTGGTACCGCATAATGGACATGCAGAACATCCAGATTCTTCATTTGCGCGACCTGCGCCATCTTGGTAGCGAGCGACAGATCATATGGAGGGTATCGAAACACGTAATAATCGTTGACTTCAACTTCGTGATAAAAGATATTCCGATGGAAATGTCCACCTAACCGAAACGGAATCCCATTCGCAATAAAATGAACCTCGTGACCACGCTCGGCCAATAGCTTACCTAGTTCTGTAGCAACTACGCCTGATCCACCCAAAGAGGGATAACAGGTGATACCAATTTTTAATTTGCGATCCATGTTCCAAGGTCACCTCTTTTTCCTACACTTAAATTAAGTTCTATATGTACCATCCTTGTACGAAACAATGACGGGTCTATTCCCGAAAAAAATCCCGCTGTAACGTTCAAAAGCGCTACCCGCGGGAATGAAAATGTTCAACTACAATCGGTGTTTTGCAGGCAAACCCTTCCGCCAGCTGAATCAGCGAACGCTGCCCGAGTAAGGAATCTCTGGCACGCACGCGCTGTAGATACCCCTGGTTCAGAGGTGTTGCGACTACATCATCACCTTTGGCAGGTGCATCGAA
Organism: Paenibacillus massiliensis 2301065 = DSM 16942; assembly: GCF_000377505.1. Classification (GTDB taxonomy): domain Bacteria; phylum Bacillota; class Bacilli; order Paenibacillales; family Paenibacillaceae; genus Paenibacillus; species Paenibacillus massiliensis. The sequence goes on from NZ_KB898192.1 coordinate 111,066, forward strand.
TTGGGAGCGATAGCACATCAGGCTCTGCTCCTTGAGCTCATAATGCTCGGTTACATCTACGATGACATCGGCCTGTCCAAGGTCATTGATAAAGTAATAGTACAGCTGTTGTACATGTACTGCTGGCAGCTCTGGCATATACCTACGCAGCTTCGCGTTGAAGACAGCCTCATCGACCAGCTTACTGCACATCACATGATCCGGATGCCTGTCCTCCCAGTATGGTGAAAACACGATGGAAGGAGCATGACGGCGAATTTCTGCTGTTACTGCAGCAATATGCTCTGGTGTTATGTACAGTCCACGATCGGGCAGTCCCAGATTGCTTCTTGTCGTCAGTCCCAAGATTCGCCCAGCCTCGTTGGCTTCCTTCTGCCGAAGTTCTACAGTCCCGTTAGAGGACATCTCGGCACGAGTGAGGTCACAGATTCCTACCCGCATTCCTGCCGACACATGCTTCGCAATTGTACCTGCCATTCCAATCTCGGCGTCATCCGCATGAGCACCGAATATCAAGATATCCAGACTCATGCGTCCCCAGCCTCATCTACACCAGGCTTGTATTTATGCACCAGGTTGCGCCAAGCAAAGTCTCCCCGATCTACAGCCTTTACGAGAATTTCAGCAGTCGCAATATTGGTCGCAAGCGGAATCCCCTGTACGTCACACAAACGCAGCAAGGCCGTGATGTCAGGCTCGTGCGGCTGGGCCATAAGTGGATCGCGTAGGAAAATGATCAGATCCATTTCATTTTGTGCGACAAGCGCACCAATCTGCTGATCTCCGCCTAGTGGACCGCTCATGAAGCGGTGAATCTTCAGCGAGGTCACATCCATGATACGTTGTCCGGTTGTACCCGTAGAGTACAGCTCATAATCCTTAAAGACATGCTCGTAGGCTGTCACAAAATTAACCATTTCGTCTTTTTTTCTGTCGTGAGCGATAAATGCAATTTTCAGCATAGATGTGTACCCTCTCTCATCCAGTTAGATACTAATCAATAAAATGCTCAAATCCATACACCATTCCAGTGCGCTCCATTACCTTTTGAATACCAATCTTAACCCCTGGCATGTATCCAGCACGTTCGTAGGAGTCATGACGAATTTTGAGCGATTGCCCATAGTCACCGAACACAACCTCCTGCTGAGCGAATACACCTGGTAATCGAACACTATGAATACGAAAGCCCTGATAGTAGCCTCCGCGCGAGCCTTCAATTGTCTCTTCCTCATGCGGATTACCCTGACGGAGCTCCTGACGCTGCTCGGCAATCATCTCCGCTGTCTTCACTGCAGTTCCGGAAGGGGCATCAAGCTTGTGATCCCCGTGATACTCAATAATCTCAAGATGCGGGAAATATTTAGCCGCTTGGGCAGCGAATCGCATCATCAGAATGACGCCAATGGAGAAATTGGGGGCAATCAGCCCACCGATCCCATGCAGCTTGCATTGCTTGTCCAATTCTTCAATCTGCTCAGGCGTGAAGCCCGTCGTCCCCATGACAGGACGTACGCCATGCTGGATGGCAAGCAGCGTATGCTTGTATGCGAATTGTGGGGTTGTGAAGTCCACCATAACCTCCGCACCACTGCTTGCCAGTGCCGACTCCAGATCTTCTGTTACGAGCACTCCGGCTGGCGCTAATCCAACCATCCCTCCTGCATCCATCCCAACCTCGGAACGACTCACTGCAGCAACAAGCTCAAGCTCTTGATCCTGCAAAGCCAGCTTAACTACTTCTCTTCCCATACGTCCGCCGGCTCCTACAACTGCTACTCTAATTTTATCTGCCATATTTGCATCTCCTTTTGCTGCTGTCTGGAAGTCGTTAGTTTCATCTTCATCAGGCCCGAGTCAATGGGGCTCATGTCCGGTATCCGCCTCTAATTTGCGACGGTGCATATCTACTAGCAGACGATTCAACCTCTCCTCATGAGGAAGAAGGGCTTGCGCCTCCTGAATCGCACGAATAGCGTCATCGTATCGGGATAGCTCTCCATAGGCTAATGCCGTCAGTACAAGCGCATCCCCGCTTAAAGGGTCTAGTCTTACAGCCTCCATCAGGAGAGATAAGGCCAAATGCGTAATCGCCTGATCATGGCGCTGATCTCCTTCAAGGAGCCTGCGGGCCTCTGCTGTATATTGCCTAGCTTCCAGGGCGTGCAAATGAAGCACATATTCCTCTTGCCCGGGCGCCAGCTGTATAGCTCTTCTTGCGCATTGAACAGCCTGATCCAGGTGATTGCTGCGGGCATGAGTGACGGAGCATCGGTAGTGATGGCTGGCAACATGGGGCTCCTGGGCAATAGCCTGTTCAAAATAACGGATTGCCGCTTCAAAATCGCTGTTCAATATGCATTGGTATGCCTTCTGAATGCAATCATCCGCCTTCATGCTGCCGCACCTCCGAATTCCGGTTTAGTACAGCATATGTAAGGATAGCCTAATCGGTGTCCTTTTTGGTCCAGCGATTTGCGTCGCGTGTGTTAAATTTGTGCAACACTTTATCGTGGGCCTGTGTTAGGTCAATGCCAAGGGAATTGGCAAAGCAAATGGTGATAAACAATATATCCCCAAGCTCCAGTTCAATGGAGTTATCTGCTTCGTCCGCCTTCTTCGGCTTCTCACCAAAGGAATGATTCACCTCGCGCGCGAGCTCTCCCACTTCCTCCGACATGCGTGCCAGCATAGATAAAGGACTGAAATATCCTTCTTTGAACTGCGAAATATACTGATCAACTTCACGCTGCATGTCTGCAAGTGTTTTGTCCATGAATCCAATCTCCTTTTAGCAACTCACTATCACTATAGAACGAACAGTCGCGCTAAAGCTCCAAATTCCAATAAGAGCTGCTTGAACTGGTCGTTACGATGGTTTATCCATATGTTATCGTAAAGAAGATTTGAAAACAAATATTTTTTATCTTCCATGAACAAGGTATACTATGTAAGGTTGCCCGGAAAAATATTCTACAGGCAACGCCAAATTATTAACAGTGAGGGATAATATGAAGACGCTAAAGTCTCTGGAGCCTTTTAAAACCATACTACCAATCGTGCTAGGTGCTGCTGTATTTGCTTTTGGAATCCTGTATTTCATCATTCCTAACAAACTGATGGAAGGCGGAGTAACAGGCATAACACTATTGCTGAACTATGCCTTTTCCATCTCGCCATCCCTGTCCACCCTTCTTCTTAATATACCTCTCTACATGATCGGGTGGAAGGTTCTCGGCGGAAGACAGATGATCTACACCGGGATCGGCATCGGAGCGCTAACCTTCTTCCTGTGGCTATTCGAAAGAATGATCAAGGCTGGCTGGATCGAGCCTTTTGCAACCGAGCATGATATTTTACTAGCTGCATTATATGCAGGTGTAACGCTGGGGGCCGGGTTAGGCATCGTATTCCGCTTCGGCGGCACTACTGGCGGCTCTGATATTATAGCCAGAATATTGAATCGTCGGTATGGCTGGAGCATGGGACAAATTATGCTTGGCATTGATGTCATTATCATCGGGACCTCATTACTCTATATTCCCAAGGAGAAGATCTTGTACACACTGGTTGCTGTCTTCATCGCTTCCAAGGTCATTGATTTTATTCAGGAAGGGGCCTATTCGGGGAAAGCCTTCATGATTATCAGCGACCATGCAAATGAGATTGCCTCCATCATTACCAAGGACATGGAGCGAGGGGTAACGATCATTCCAGCGATTGGCGCCTATTCACAGCAGGCCAAGTACGTCGCTTATTGCGTTGTCTCCAGACAGGAAATTCGTCGCTTACAGCAAATCGTGAAATCAGTCGATCCGCGAGCATTCATGATTATTAGTGAAGTTCAGGATGTCCACGGTGAAGGCTTTAGAGAAGAGTAATGAAAAATTGCCCCAAGGCTATAAGACATTATTGTCTCATCGCCATTGGGGCAATTGCTGGTAGAACACCTATTAGCTCCTGAAGCGTGGCTTCCAGGGGCTTTCTCCATTATACTTGCGATAAGCTGCGTAGCTTAGTGCGCAGGATAGCAGGATGGAGATGGCCAGCATGGCATTGCGACTGTCAGCTATCGGGACAAAGCTGGCGAAGGCCGATGCGTCCTTTTCTCTGCCGAATAACACGTTTAACGTCTCACTTCCACTGCCCATGGCAGACTGAAGTGCAGTAATATCTAATGGCTGCCGATCCGCAACTCCCCGCATATACGACATCCAGGAGTCCATTCGAACCACCGCAGCAGACGACCCGCTCACAACGACGGCTGTACGAATGGTGGCATAATGCTCCTCCATAGATTGAAGCTCTGTTGATACTCCGTTTTTGCTGCCTTTGGAGAATTGAGTCTGCATGGCGTTCAGATCTTCCTTTAATATCTTGAAATACTGCTGCCAAAGTGGATTTTTCGGATGAACAAGCGTGTCCGTAGCCAATCTCAAGCTGGCGGCCACGCGAACGGTCTCCTCCTGGGAAGCCTGTACAGACCGTAAAGACTGCTCCAGATCAAGAATGCTACCTGACAGGGCGTGAACCCCTTCCATCGTAAGCTGTTGCTGAACATCTCCGCTGGCAAAGAGACTGCGAATACGTTCAAGCTCCTGCTGTACCGCGCTAATATCGCCATCAGATGCATATTTATAGAGCAGCTCTGCCCGCTGATTCAATTCTCTAATCGTAGCTTCTTTCGCACCTGCGATCTGAATGCCAGCGTCCGCTATACCTTCAGGAAGCAAAAGAATACTAGCAAGAAGTATGCTGACAGCAACAGCACATAACTGTTTGAATCGGTTCATCGGACCCCCCCTTATCCTTAGCTTATGGACAAGAGGAAGCGACTAGAACTACCCACGCAGGGAGACAATCAGAATATGCACCAGTGCACAGACGAGTGTGTGTTCACCTTTTTCCTAAACGTACGTATTCTGTTGAACGTGCTTGAAATGTGTTGTTGTGCTTGAGCTATGTTGAGCTGGACTGTCGCACCTACTCCAAAATATCAATGATATTAGCGCTGCAGTTCCTCTTGCCGAACACCGCGCACACCCAGATACCTGAACAAGCCCCCAAGCAGTACACTTCCAAGCGTCAGCAGGAATGTAAAATTGCGTACAGCCGGGACATGATCATGCAGCGTAGCAGGTAGCCAAGGAAAAATCCCATATGTATAATCCATCGTATCATTCAGGAAGGTCCACCCTGCTGCCAAGGCCAAAGCCACTGCTCCAAAGGTAAAAAAACGCACATAAAGCAATACCTCTACCGCCATAATCGTGTGTGAGGCAACGAGCATCCAGTCGGTAGGCTGAATCATTCCTCCCTGGGCTGCCCCAGCAAAGATAATCGCAGATGCCCATACACCGTATTTCACGCTGGTCACTACCGCAAGAGCTTCCAATACTGCACGCAGCGCCCTGCCAAGCAAACGTTGGGGAGGATAGAGTAAAAATAACAAGGCTGCACAAAAAAATAGACTTGCTGTCGGACTATCGGGTACAAAAACTAACAGCCAGCCGGGGTATTCCTCCCAAGTATAGCGAAGCTGCGCCCCGTACCATACATACCCATATACAGTGCCTACCAGATTACAAATGAACAGCAGCCACAAAAAATACCGATTCGTCAAAAAAGCCCGACTCCATAACAACGAAATTGACAACCCATGTTCCCCCTTTGGCATGGACGTGGACCTCATAAACAGATCCAGCCATGTACACACTTTAAAAAGCCAAGAACACGTCCTTCGACGCTCCTCCACAAAAAAACAGACCGCACTTGGCGGGAGGATGCTTGCAAGCAAGGTCCGATCTCTTCGGCTCACGCAAAACTTATGTACGATATCTAAAAGTGCCACCATCTTGAAGAAACCTGACCGCATATACGGTCAGGCTCTGTATTCTATTCTACTGTGGCTGCTACTTTTAAGCAAGCTTGCAGCTTATCGAATCATCGCTTTCAGTTCATCCGTAAGATTTCGAAAAGCTACCTCGTCTTTGGAAGCTAATGCCTCGTCAATGGCCAGGTACAGCTTCTCACTACGATACTTTTGCAAAGCATCATCAAGCACCATTTCAGCTGACAGTCCCAGCATGACTTCATAAGTAACTTTCATTTTATCCATAGGATGCACCTCCAAACTAGGGTTCAAGGAATTTGATATTGCTTGCCTTTCTCTACATAATTCTGTGCCGTAAGAGCCATTCGCTCCAGATCCGCCTCTGTCAGCTCGCGCACTACTCGTGCCGGAGAGCCTAGTGCCAGCGTATAGGGAGGAATCTTGCTACGCTCCGTTATGATGGAGCCTGCCCCTACTAAAGCATATTCACCAATCTCTGCGCCGTTAAGTACGATAGCCCCCATGCCAATTAATGTACCTTTGCCGATCGTGCAGCCATGGATAATAGCAGAATGGCCTACCGATACATCCTCTGCCAGCACCAGCGGCTGATTCGTGTTCACATGACCCACGACGTTATCCTGAATATTGGAACGCTCCCCAATGATTACTGGCGCCATATCTCCTCGAAGCACCGCGTTGAACCATACTGAGGATTGTGCAGCGATGGTGACATCCCCTACCAGCTTGGCCCCTTCGGCTACGTACACGGTAGGATGAACAGAAGGCAGATAGTCCTTGTAAGCAATCTTCATAGAACTCACCCTTTCTACATTTGGATGAGATTCTAGCAACCACCGTCAGGAATGTCAACACAGCTCGATACCATAGCTTCGAACGGCTTCCCTACCCCATGCTGTCATCTGGATCGCACCTTGCTCCTGATCCGTTGACCTGAGCATCCCCAGATGCATCATCATTCGGAGAAGACGTCTAGTGAAGATATCCTCTGCTGTGTCATAGTAGAAGGGCTTGATATATCCCTGTACCTGCTCGTACAGCTCTTGACTGGATATCCACTGCTCTGTGCATGTACAAATCCAGTAGACCAGTGAGAACAGATTCGGGATAGCGCCTTTATACAATCTTAACCAAAATCTGAACAACTGTATCATACTGTCCTCAAGCGGTATATCCAGCGTCTCCCGTCCTGCATCTGTCAGGATCAGCAGTCCGTTCCGTTCCTGAATCAATCTGCGGTGTAGTGCATAATCCAGCAGCAAAGCCAGACGATCAGGGTAATGCCTGAACGACCTCCCGTATCCAAACCGCCAGCCTCCCTTGACTGTAAGCTGCTCCGCAATATGCATATGCTCTATGAGCTGCTGTTGGCTTCTTCTGTACATGACACCTTCTGCATTCAATGTAATCTCATGACCATCTACAAATCGCAGCATGAGTCTCAGATCCTCAGCCAGCAGATGACCTTCATCCCGGTATGCCTGTGGGGGGGGCAGGCTTGTCACTGCCGCTCGCATGCTTTTGCTGATCGTATGGCGAAGTCGCTTCTTCAGATCCTCCGGCATCTGATACAGGTAACGCGTGTTGTGCGTCGAACCGTTGAATAGCCAGCCCGAGTTACGCAAACGGGACACGACCGCTCGGGGCGTCTGCTCAGCACTCTCTTCCGCGTCTCCAATAGCTTGACGGGCTGTAGCCAATAGCTCCTCCATGCTCAGGTAGGGTCTTTCGTCAAAAAGGAGACTGTTCAAAAATCTGCGGTCTGCTGCATGCAGTTCCTGCACCTGTTGCTCGAAGAAATCCCTTCCTCCCAGCTTGCTAAGAATTCCCTGAATCAATTCGTGCTTGGAGTTAGGCTTGCATTCACAAGCATAATGATCGGCAATTCTGTTCAATTGTCCAATGTCCGCAAAGGTGAGCATATCTGCAAGGTTCAAGGGTTCCACCGCCTTATCTTCGTCCTGTCGCTGGAGAATGGATTCTAGCCTTAGAAGCAATGCTGTCTATGCACATCTTTGACGAATTTATGCTCTCTTAAACGTAAAATAGAGTAAAAAGAAAAAAAGGCTTCCTTCAGCCGCAGGGCTGTAAGAAAACCTTTGAATATTTCTTCCTATAGCAGGTTCTATGCCTAAAGCAAATGATCCGTGCTGTTGAACAGCACCTTTACCCACTCCAGATCCTCTCTTTTGATAATCGTAAGAGATAGATTCCCAATTCGTTCACTCACATGCTCGGGGTACAGTCTGGAATACAGCTGGGCAAGCAAAGCACCATGCGATACTATAAGCAAATTTTTGTCCTGATGTTTATCCCATACATCCTGCAAAAACTGCATTCCACGCTCAATCAGAGCTGCCTCTGATTCCTGGCCAAGATTCAGCAAATGCCATTCCTTGCCCCAACGAGCTTCCCGCTCCTCCTGAGTCAAGCCTTCAACCTCGCCATAAGCCCGCTCTTGTAGTCGTTGGTCTGGCTCCAGAACCGGAATATTCAGTATTTCACCTAAAATTTCTCCAGTCTCTCTTGCTCTGGACAAGTGACTCGTAACAATAGCGTGCCATTCAAAAGGCTCCTCGCGTAGCCTTTCTCCTAGCAAACGTGCCTGTCTTCTGCCCTCGTCATTAAGTGCAATGTCACTTTGCCCTTGGATCTTACCCATCGCATTCCAGTCTGTAAGACCGTGTCTGATCAAACCTAGCAGCATTGTAGTTCCTCCGTAGTTCGATTAGTCCAGCTTCTGTATTCCGAGCTCACTGCATACTTGGCATTTGATCTCTTGTTCTTTGTACGGCTAGCGCCTCACTCGATGCACCCAACTGATGGACACCAGAGCCAGTGCCACCGCGAGTACAGACAGCACCATCCAATATTGCGGATACGTAGGAATCAGATTCCCTACGATCGGTTCCATAATCCCAATATGGCCTTCGGGAACATGCACAATAAAGCTTGATGAAGCCGAGTCTGATCCAGCCACACCGGTAGGCATCAGGCCTGATGGTTGCAGGGTTGTCTCTGTCGATCGGACGGTGCGTCCACTAAGGTTCAGCACCAAAAAACTGCATAAAAATAGGGCGAGAAATCCTGCAATCCAGAGCGACACATGCCTGCGAAGTGCAGGACTGATTCTGGAACGCCGATTTTCGCCAGGAACTAGCCATGGAGATTCTGCGTAGATCCGCTCCATGACTCTGCGATTTACTTGCTCTGCTTGCTCTTCAGTTACTTCATCTACGAACTCTTGAACAGCCAAGCTTTTCACTTGGTCCAAATCTTGATCTGCCGAACAGTGCTCACAATCCGCCTGATGGTCCTCAGCCATCTTGCGGCGCGGGTCTTGCTCGGACAAATGATCTAGCTTGCCGAACAATTCCTTAGCCTCCCTGCATTTCATCGGCTCTTCAGTCCTTCCCTTTCCTCAAATACGGGTTCAAACAAATAAGGCTCCAATTGGTTCTTAACACTTGAACGCGCCCTGAATAAAAGAGATTTTACAGCACTTACCGTCTGTCCGAGAATCTTTGCAATCTCCTGGTAGTCCAGTTGATCATATTCTCTGAGAATCAAAGCGGAGCGTTGCTTCTCAGGCAGATTCTTGATCGCTTCCCGTACCATCTCGACCTGCTCTGTACGCAAGATCGCCTGCTCTGGTATCAGATCCGTAGGTGCAACCGGCACATAACCACTTTCCTCTAACGGTACACTTCCGCTCCGCTGCTTACGCAGTTCGCTGAGCACCGTATTCCGTGCAATTGTGTATAGCCAAGTTGAGAACGATGCATCCACTTCACGGAAGGTCCCGAGGCTCTTATAGGCCTTGTAAAAGGTCTCTGAGCACAAGTCCTCTGCCATCATCTCCAGGTTGGAGCTTTTTAACATATGATATACAAAAGCCAGAATTTTACGCTGATACCTGCGCATGAGTTCTGAATACATTTCCACATTGCCTTGCTTAATTTCCTGAATCAACTGGGAATCTGTCATCATCCGAGTGAGAGCCTCCTCGCCCCTAACATGCCTGTTCCCCGTTCGACTCTATATATGTATTACCGAACAGGTTATTAAAAGTTGCGGTCAAGCCGCATATTTTTCTGAAAACAAACAAAACAACATCATCAACAAAAAAGAACATCCGTCCGTCCAATCACACTAGATAATAATAAAAAAACGACCAAGTTCCAAAAATGCCTAGTTCATTGTATCACAAAAAACCAGTGGTCAAAAGCTCCAAACAAGCCCGAAAATCATGAAAAAATAATGTGAACAATCAGAAACATTTTCAAACCCTTACTGTGCCTCATCCCAAAGGTCTTTTGCTTAAGACTTTTATCATGTGATTTAACCCAGACCTTTAATATAGATTTTGGTAATGACCTAAGCGTGACCTTAGAAGAATTCTTTAGCTTAGAATATAGTTCGAGCTTTACCTCGAACTATACCATATGCTTTCTCAAGCCTGTGAATTCCTTAGTATGATTATCGGATTTTTATAAATCTTTTTTAAGACTCCTTAGAACAAAAAAAAAAAGACCACCTAGGCCAAGGCCTAAGTGGTTACTACTATGTCTCAAGTAGTTTAGTTAAAGGATAGGAGTGGAGAGAAACCATACTGTACTTTTATTATATGTATCCGTTTTCATTTTGTCAACACTCTTTTTTAAGCGTTTTCTTTTTCCTTAATATTGAAAATCGGGTCCCATATAGGCAATGAATGGACAAGCCTCCTGCCCTCCACCCCCGCATGAACCCGAAATGTCTAGCTAAATAACAACATGATGGCCTTGGGACTGCAAGAGCTCCCTTGCCCGGTTCCACGCTTCTTCCTGTCGGAAGGACAGACGCAGGATGCCAGGCACATCCTCCCTGCTCTCAATAATCTGCATGTTGCTCAGATTGATACGATGGTCGCCCAGCAATGTCGCAATCTGACCGATGATACCAGGTGTATCCGGTACATCAATATACAGATCGAACGTTGACGTGATCATTCCCTTACGGCGCTCAGGCAATTCACTACGGAATGCTCCGGCTGTCGCAAATTCCTGCTCAACCCCAAAACCGTCCTGGCATTCCAGCAGCTCAGTAAAACGTTCGATCTGACTATTCCAATCTCGCAGTAACCGCAGTAGTACCTGCCTATTGCTGAGCAGGATGTCCCGCCAGACGATAGGATCACTGGAGGCAATTCGTGTAATATCCCTGAAGCCTCCAGCAGCCAGTGTACTGTAGAGTGGATTTTCCTCATCATAAGCCCGCACCTGATTCACGAGTGAAGCTGCGATAATATGCGGTAAATGACTTATTGCACCTACGATATCATCATGCATGACAGGCTCTACTGTTACAACCTGCGCTTTCGTGTGGCCCAGCAGCTCCTTCAAAGCGTTCACGGCTTGCTCAGGCACCTTTGCGTCAGGACACAACACATAATAAGCATTCTCGAACAGCACCGAAGAAGCTGCCGTTACCCCTGAGCGCTCCGAGCCTGCCATCGGATGCCCACCGATAAAATAAGCCCCTTGAAGATTCGTCTCAGACGCCAGACGGGTAATCGAGGATTTAGTACTACCGACATCCGTAATAATACAGCCCTGCTTGAGAGGAAGTTCTGCCAGCCTGAGCAAATAATGCTCCAGCAGACTTACTGGCACGCACAGAAAAATAAAATCGGCATCCTCGGTTGCTTCCTCCAACGACAGAGTAGCCGTATCCACGACGCCTCGTGTAATCATGGGGTCAATGAGTTCTGGCATATGAGCGTGGCCGACGACGTTGATTCCCGGCTTCCCCTTAAAGCAAAGACCAAGTGAACCGCCAATCAGCCCCACTCCAATTATAGCTATTTTCATCAGAATCTGTCCTATCAGTTATTTACGCTTTAACTGCTCCCAGTACCTCTTCAAGCGCATGAATAAAGGCTGCGTTCTGCTCTGGAGTCCCTACCGTTACGCGAATGAATGTTGGATGTTTCTTAAAGCCTGAACGGATAATAATTCCTTTACGCAGTAAAGCGTCAAAGACTTCGGATGAAGGGCGTCCTACATCCACCATGACAAAGTTCCCGTGCGCCGGGAAGGTCGCAAGACCAAGACGCGAGAATTGCTCCTGCAAATAAATAATTCCGTCAGCATTCTTCTGACGGCAGTGATCAACAAAGGCCTGATCCTGAAGCGCTGCTCGTGCTGCAGCTTGTCCCAGGCGAGACGTGTTGAACGGCTCCCGCACCTGATTGATCAGCTTGATCACGGCTGCACGTCCAATTCCATAACCTACACGCAGAGCAGCAAGTCCATAGATTTTGGAAAACGTACGAAGAATGACCAGATTATCGTATCGGGATAGCAATTGAATGCTATTGGGATATGAGGCATCGGTTACATACTCGAAGTAGGCTTCGTCCAGTACGACCATTACATGCTGTGGAACACGGTCCAGGAAAGCAGTGAGCTCATCCTCGGTAACAATAGTTCCTGTAGGATTATTCGGATTGCACACCCAAATGATTTTGGTCCGTTCGTTCACACGAGACAGCATCGCACTCAGATCATGAGTCCCATCCTCCAATGGAACCTCAATGGTAGTGGCTCCTTCGATATCAGCATTGCTCTTATAAACGGAGAATGTCGAATCTGCCATGATCGTCTCGTCGCCTGGCTGCAAGAAAGCACGCGCAATCAGAGCAATCACTTCATCCGAGCCGCACCCGAAGATAATCTGATCAGACTGAACACCAACATGCTGAGCCAGCTGTGCTGTCAGCTCAACAGCACTCCCGTCTGGATACAAGAACAGCTGTGATAGCTCATTTTGAATCGCTTGGGCTACTGCAGGGGAGCTTCCATAAGGATTCTCATTGGAGGCCAGCTTGATGACCTCACTCAGACCCAGCTCCTTCTTTACTTCTTCAATCGGTTTGCCCGGCTTATAGACCGGTAGACCGACAATACGCTGTTTTGGCTGCATGCCAGTTTCCCCCTTCTAGATGCATCATTGCGCGTACGTAAGCACGTACGCGCAATGCAAAAAATTATACTCTCAATTGTGCCACAAACTGACGAATTTGCAATAGTCCATCCTGTCTGCTACCAGACTCGCGAAGCAGAGGAATAGTCTCTTCAATCTGCCGCACGATGGCACTGCCCACCACGACGCCATCGCACATTTGCGAGAAGCGCTGCACTTGCTCCCGTGTAGAGATCCCGAAGCCGACAGCAACTGGAATATCTGTGAAGCTCTTGACCTTGGCGATGAAGCTATCCACTTCATTATGGAAGGAGGACCGCTCACCCGTTACGCCAAGCGAGGATACACAATAAATAAATCCACGTGCATTCTTCACGATCTTCTCAATTCGCTGATCGGATGTCGGGGCTACCAGCGGCACGAGATGGACATCGGCCTCTTCCGCCATCTTGCCAATGACTTCCGCCTCCTCGATGGGAAGGTCGGGAATGATCAGACCACTGATATCATGCGTCCGAATCGTTGCAAAAAAGGTCTCCAATCCCATCTGTAGAATAGGATTATAGTAGGTGAAGAGAATGAAAGGAAGCTGTGACCCGGCTTCTCTCGCTTGCTTGGCAACCTCCAGACACGAGTGAATCGTAATTTGGCTCTGCAAGGCCCGCTCGGAGGCACGCTGGATGACCGGACCGTCAGCAAGAGGGTCCGAATAGGGAACTCCCAGCTCCAGAATATCTGCCCCGGCCTCCTCCAGCTCGTGAATGATATCCAAGGTTGTATTCAGATCCGGGTCTCCCACCGTCAGGAAAGGAATTAGCGCTGTTCTCCCTTCACCGCGCAGACGCGTGAAGACTTCATCCATTCGATTCATGACGGCTCTCCCCCTGTATACTTAATGATCGATTCTACGTCTTTATCACCGCGTCCAGACAGGCAAATGACTACAACATCATCACTGCTCAGTTGAGGCGCCAGTTTGATGACCTGGGCAATTGCATGCGAGGATTCCAGCGCCGGCAGGATTCCCTCCAAGCGGCACATGAGCTGTAAGGCCTCGATAGCCTCATCATCGGTAATCGGTACGTATTCCGCTCGTTCAATATCCTTCAGATAAGAATGTTCTGGACCGACTCCCGGATAGTCCAGACCCGCCGAGATCGAATGCGCAGGCTGCACTTGCCCATATTTGTCTTGCAGCAAATAGCTCATGGAGCCCTGAAACACGCCGTGTGTCCCTTTTGTCATCGTAGCCGCATGATACTCTGTATCGACACCTTTACCTGCTGCCTCTACTCCGACCAGCTTCACAGCTTCATCCTCCAGGAAAGGATAGAACATGCCGATGGCATTGCTGCCACCTCCGACAGCAGCTACCACGACATTCGGCAGTCGTCCCTCTGCCTCCAGAATCTGACGGCGCGTCTCATCGCCGATGACTCGCTGGAAGTTACGAACCATCATCGGATACGGATGCGGTCCAACCGCAGAACCCAGAATGTAAAAGGTATCATGCACATGGCTAACCCAGTAACGGAGCGCTTCATTACCGGCATCCTTGAGAGTCCGTGTCCCTGAAGTGACAGTAACGACCTCTGCACCAAGTAGACGCATGCGAAATACGTTCAGCTGCTGGCGAACGGTATCCTCCTCGCCCATGAAGACTTTGCATTCCAGCCCAAGCAATGCAGCCACGGTCGCTGTAGCTACACCATGCTGTCCTGCACCAGTCTCAGCAATAACCTTGGTCTTGCCCATTCGCTGTGCCAGCAGTCCTTGTCCCAACGCGTTATTAATCTTATGCGCACCTGTATGGTTCAGGTCTTCACGCTTCAGGTAGATCTTGGCTTGTCCGAGATGCTCACTGAGACGCTTCGCGTAGTACAGTGGCGTCTCCCGCCCCGAATAATTCTGCAGCAGATCATTCAACTCCGCATTAAATGCTGGATCATCTGCATACTTCCGGTAAGACTCCTCTAGCTCAAGCAAAGCATTCATCAGGGTCTCAGGCACAAATCTGCCCCCAAACACCCCAAAGCGTCCGTTCATATCAGGATATTGTGTCAAGCCGCTTCACCCTCTCCACAAAACTTGTAATTTTCTGTATATCCTTCATCCCATCTGTCTCTACGCCACTGGATACGTCCAGTCCGTCAGGAGCATATAACGCTATGAGCTCTGTGACATTCTCTGAATGCAGGCCTCCGGCGACGAGCAGTGTAATTCCATGCTGCTGTGCCCAGTCCTGATAAGCAGGAATTCTGTCCCATGCAAAAGTTCGCCCCGACCCTCCCCCATATACGGGGTCATGTGTATCTAGCAGTAGAGCATCTATAGTCCCGATATAGTCATCCAATTGGTTATGTACAGATGCTTCTGTACCATCCGTAATAGGAAGTGCTTTGATCACCCTTAGACCCAATTGTTCCTTAACTGCACGGCAAAATTCAGGACTCTCCTGCCCATGTAGCTGAATAATATCCAGCGGGGCTGTGTGAAGCAGTTCCCTCAGCTCTTGCAGCTCGGGATTAACAAATACGCCGACACTTTGCGGCGCAGCTTCCGTCTGCCATTCCCTTAGAATAGGGATCAGTTCGGCCGCCTGCTGTGCTGTGACTCGACGCTTGCTTGGCGCAAATACGAATCCGATATAATCCACTGGTAAATGTACCATAGATTTTAGCACTTCAACGCTTTGAAGTCCACAAATTTTTACGGCCGTCCTCTCCATGCTATTGCTCCTTTCCCCAAGCTCATAAAGCATGATCCCCAATACTATTAGCGTTGCATTGCTGTTATCATTAGCATTACTGCGCTGCTTCTATGTTGCTTCTGTTCTGCTTTCATTCTGTAGCTGTTATCGCCACTTTTCCTACTGCTGTAGCTTACCTTCCATTAATTCGAGCACAGCACGTCCGATATCCTGCTGACGCATGAAATATTCCCCTACCAGTATCCCCTGTGCTCCTGTTCCTCTAAGAAACTCTACATCCTGCGGCCCAGCTATGCCACTTTCACTGATTAGTGTTACATCATCCGGTACCAAGGCAGCTAATTGCTCCGTCGTCTCCAGTCTGGTCTCGAATGTACGCAGATCCCGGTTGTTCACCCCGATGAGGGTAGCTCCATCCACCTCTAATACCGTCTCCAGTTCTTGACGATCATGAACCTCCACGAGTACATCCATACCTAGTTCACGGGCTGTGCGATGGTAGCTGGCGATCTGCTCTGGTTCCAAAATGGCCGCGATCAACAGAATTGCGTCTGCTCCCAGCACTCGTGCTTCATAGATTTGCAGCTCATCAATAATAAAATCCTTGCGAAGCAACGGGATGCTGACGGTATTTCGAATAGAGCGCAGTACCTCAGGTCCCCCCTGGAAATATTCCACGTCCGTAAGCACCGAGATGCAATCTGCACCAGCCTCTTCATAGGCACGGGCAATGTCCAACGGATGAAAATCAGGGCGAATCAAGCCCTTGGAGGGTGAGGCCTTCTTGACCTCTGCGATCAGGCCCATAGGCCGTGTGCGATTTTGTGAGAGAGCAGCCTCGAAGCCCTTGGTGGCAGGTAACTCGCTAATCACTCTTTCTGCCTCTGCGATAGAAAAGCTTTCCTTAAGTCTCGCAACTTCTTTGTGCTTGGTGACGACGATTTGATCAAGATACATGCTCATATCCTCCTGTTGCCATAATTAACTGCTGTAGTTTTTCCTTTGCTTTGCCTGTATCAATGACCTGCGCAGCGGTGGCTACACCTGCCTGCAAAGAATCGGCCAGACCTGCTACATAGATGCAGGCACCTGCATTGGCCAACACTACATCACGATACGGTCCCTGCTCTCCGTTCAGAACACGGTGGATGATAAGCGCATTAGTAGCTGCATCCCCACCCAATACCTGCTCCAGAGGATATGTGCTAAGCCCCAATTGCCCGGGATCTATATCGTATGTCAGTATATCTCCATTCCTGAGCTCCGACACCGTCGTCGGGGCTGAAATGCTAATCTCATCCAATCCTTCATGACTGCATACAACCAAAGCCCGTTTAGAACCTAGTCGCTGAAGCACGGCTGCCACAACATCCGTCTTGCTCCGATCATAGATACCAAGCAGCTGACGATCAGCCCCTGCCGGATTGGTAAGCGGACCAAGCATATTGAATACGGTTCTGACCCCAAGCTCACGTCTTGGAGCAGCTGCATACTTCATAGAAGGGTGATACAGCTGAGCGAACAGGAAGCATATACCGACATGCTCCAAGCACTCCTTCGCCTGCTCTCCGTTCAGATGAATATTCACACCTAGAGCTTCAAGTACATCTGCGCTGCCAGCTCTACCACTAGCCGAACGATTACCATGCTTGGCGACTCTCACAGAGGCTGCTGATGCGATAATAGCAGATACAGTAGAAATATTAAATTTATGAATACCAGATCCCCCAGTACCACAAGTGTCAAGGAGCTGACGCTGCTCTACCTGTACGCCTTGTGCATGCCCACGCATCGCTTCTGCGAAGCCCGTAATCTCCTCGACCGTCTCCCCCTTCATGCGCAGTGCTGTCAGCAAGCCGCCAATCTGAGCGGACGTGGCCTTTCCATTCATAATGTGCTCCATCATGCTCCGCGCTTCGAACTGGCTCAGGTCCTTGCCTTCCAGAATGTGGTTCAGTCCGTTCTGCATCAAGTGCTCCATGTTCATTGCCTGCTCCTCCTCTTCTCAATTTGTAATCCTTCTTATGAATAATGCAGTGTCTGCCAGCGACACCTTTGTCTTATATCCTTATTGCATGCATGTCATCTGAATCAAATCAAGGAGCGAACAAGTAATCCTGATTCAGCACATCTCCCAATTTAGCAGGCTGTGGGAACATTTCTTCAGCTGTTCGAATCGCCTTCAGCATCGCCTTGGCCTTATTGATGGTCTCCATGTATTCACTCTCTGCCACAGAGTCCCATACAATCCCCGCTCCAGCCTGTACGTAGGCTCTACCCTTGCGGAATACAATTGTCCGGATCGTAATACAAGTATCCATATTTCCCGTGAAGCCGAGATAGCCGATCGCTCCAGCATAGGCTCCTCTGGACTCACGCTCAAGCTCCCCGATAATCTCCATCGCTCTCAGCTTCGGAGCGCCCGAGACGGTTCCAGCTGGGAGGCAGGACAGGAAAGCATCAAAGAAATCCTTGTCCTTGGCAAGCTGTCCCGATACGTTGGAGACAATATGCATTACGTGTGAGTACCGCTCGATCTCCATGAATGTGTCACAGGTGACCGTGCCGAATTCAGACACTCTGCCCAGATCATTCCGCCCAAGGTCCACCAGCATCAGATGCTCTGCCCGTTCCTTCTCGTCCTTCAGCAGTTCCTCTGCCAAAGCCTGATCCTCTGCCTCTGTGCTGCCGCGTGGTCTCGTGCCTGCAATAGGTCTCGTTTCTACACGGCCATGATCGACCTTGACCAGCGCCTCTGGAGATGTACCGACGATGATTTCCTCGCCCATTTTCAAGTAGTACATATACGGAGAAGGATTCATCGTCCGCAGTACGCGGTAGACATGCAACGGCGATACCTCAGTATCGATATGGAAGCGTTGGGACAATACCACCTGGAAGATGTCCCCAGCACGAATGTATTCCTTAGCCCGCTCCACATTCCCTATAAATTGCTCCTTCGACATATTGGAGTGGATCGTTCCCAGCTCTACATCACCTGGTACTGTGGCTGCGCTGAACGGGTCCTCCTTCACAGGCTGTCGCAGCTGCGTGGCCGTTGCTTCCAGCTTCCGTTCTACAGCGGCATACGCCCGGCGAATCTCATCATCCGTTGCACCTTCTGGGACATGTACATTGCCTACCAGCAGCATCTGCTGCTTAACATGGTCAAATACAATGATTTGATCACAGAACATGAAGCGAATATCATCCATATTGAGATCATCCACCGCATGAGCGGGTAGCTTCTCATAATATTGCAGGAGATCATAACCGAAGAATCCGATGGCCCCTCCAGTGAACGGCGGCATCTCATCCAGCTTGGGGCTGCGGTATTTCCGCAGCAGCGTTTTGAGCGCCTCAATCGGCTTGCCGTGCACCTCTTGCTCCTTCCCGTTGCTGTTGATGACGAGCCGTCCTTTTTTGCCGGAGATCATCAGAAAAGGGTCTTTGCCAATGAAGGAATAGCGAGCCCATTGCGCCCCACCCTCCACACTTTCCAGCAGAAAAGCATGCTCCTGCTCCGCATAACGGCGGAAAATCCGAATGGGTGTCTCCATGTCAGCCAGCACCTTTTTATGTACCGGGATCAGATTGTATTGACCGGCCATCGAAATTACAAACTCTACATTAGGGGTCAGCATTTGATCGCTTCCTTCCTTCAATTCAAATATTTGCACTGCGACTTGCGATGGATAATATCTGGGCAAATAAAAAAGTCCCTACCGTAAGGTAGAGACTGTTGTCGTTAATGGATGTCGATTGCCGCCATATTTTGGGTAGTCCGATACTTGACATTAGAGTAACATCTATCGACGCCATTCTAATGAAGTAAGACTGCTCGAGGCTATATAGCTCCAGAGACTATAGAATGGCCCAGCTTCACTGAACACGTAGTACTCTATAATTCTCGGTGAACTCATGCCTTCAGAACCCTTCGCAAGTCTATTCGTCTTACACCGATCCCGTTCAAACACACAACAGGATACTGCTGTATTGATCTCATAGACAGACCTTTGCGAAAAAATATGGACTTAGCTTATCTCAACTCTTCTCATCTCGACTCAACTGACTCTACTTCACTCAACTTAGCTATCCACAGTATATGGAATTATTCTTAGCCAAATTAGACTGTCGTGATCTGACCAATAGTTCATCACATCACTATAACCAGCTTCACTTGGGCACTCTAACTTTCACTCATCTATACTAGGCGCTTCCGCGCTAGCACTCATCTGCTTATCTAATAACCTAACAATCCTGCCTAGCTTGCGTTACATACTCATCTCATGCTGAACTCATCTGAACTATAGGTACACTATAGCGTAAAATGACACTCCTTGGCAACTCCCAAATTCATGAGCTGCTCTTGGAGGACGACAAGTCTGGTCGCAGGACCTTCGCGCCGCGTAAATACACGTGGTTGATCTCACGCTGCGTCTTGTTCGTATTGATCTGAACCATAAAGCGGATACAACGCTCTAGACTTCCTTGCACTGGTATCTCAACAGCGCACATCAGCGGGACGAGCTCCCAGCCCTCCAACTCCCGAATGGCCTTGGCGGGGAAAGCGGCATCCAGATCCTGTGTCATAGTGATCCACACATGGCAGATCTGCTCCGGCTGAATCTGATTCCGGGATACAATATCATTCAATAGCTCTGCGGTCGCTTCGAGAATCTCGTCCGCATTGTTCGAGCTTACGGTCGTTGCTCCCCGAATTCCTCGATTATACACGCTTACTCCTCCTCTCTAAGCTGCTCGATGACCTCTCTGACTATCTCTATGGAAATATCCTTCACAATATCCACACGACCCATCGCCCGTGGCACTACGAAAGTGACTACTCCCTCTTTGAACTTCTTGTCATGCATCATGGCGGTCAGCAGCTGCTCTGTAGCCAGATGCTTGGGCAGTACAGTGGGCAGCTTCAGTGCCTTCAGCATGTTCCGTGTCTCCACAGCAAGAGACGGGTCGGCTCCCAGACGTACGCCGAGCAGAGCTGAACCTACCATCCCGATTGAAATGGCCTCTCCGTGCAAAAATTCTCCGTAGCCAGCAATTGCTTCAATGGCATGACCGATCGTATGTCCCAAATTCAGAATGGCACGCAGTCCCTCTTCTCGCTCATCCTGAGAGACAACAGCTGCCTTGACTGCACAGCCTTGGCCCAAGCCATATTCAAGCGCATCGGGCTGAAGCGCCAATAGCTCCTCGGTATGCTCAAGGCACCAGTATGCGAAGGCTTCATCCCAAATCAGACCATGCTTCAGCATCTCCGAGAGTCCTGCTGACACCTCACGAGGAGGTAGCGTCAGTAAGGTGTCCACGTCATACAATACAAGCTCGGGTTGGTGGAAGGCGCCAATCATATTTTTAGCCAAAGGATGGTTAATGCCTACCTTGCCCCCTACGCTGCTATCATGCGCAAGGATAGTCGTCGGCACCTGGATGAACTTGATGCCACGCATGAAGCTCGCAGCCACAAAGCCCGCGAGATCACCTACAACTCCGCCACCTAGTGCGATGACCGCTGAGCTCCGATTCAGTCCTGCCTCCAGTGCAGTAGTGATAACTTGCTCATATACCGTCAAGGACTTGGAGGTCTCTCCAGCCTTCACGATCGAAGCAACTGTCGTGTACCCCTGCTCCCGCAGGCTGTCCTCCAGAATCTTCAAATATCTCGGAGCTGTATTATCATCAGCTACAATGAGTAGCGGGCTCTTGCTCGATATACCATGTTGGCGGAAATAATTGCCGGCCTCTGGCAGTAGCCCTCTACCGATATAGATGGGATACGTGCGTTCTTGATCCAATTGAACTGTAATGGTCTGCATCTTAGTAGCTATCCAGCTGTGCCTGATATGCTTTCATATTGGCATGCATCTCTTCAATGGAATCTCCGCCGAATTTTTCGAGCAGGGCCTTCGCAATCTCCCAGGCAACCACATGCTCCATGACGACACTTGCAGCAGGTACAGCACAGGCATCGGATCGCTCTACCTGAGCGGTGAAGGCCTCTTTGGTATCAATATCCACGCTTTGCAGCGGCTTATACAGAGTAGGAATTGGCTTCATAACTCCGCGCACAACGACAGGCATTCCATTTGTCATACCGCCCTCGAATCCACCCAGACGGTTCGTTCTACGATGGTAGCCTTTGTCCTCCGTGTACAGAATCTCATCATGCACCTGGGACCCGCGGATAGTACCAGCTTCGAAGCCGATCCCGATCTCAACACCCTTGAAGGCGTTGATAGACATCACTGCCTGCGCAATACGAGCGTCCAGCTTGCGATCATATTGCACGTGGCTTCCGAGTCCAATCGGAACACCCTCTACGATGCATTCTACGATGCCACCGACTGTGTCGCCTTCCTGCTTGATCTGATCAATGTATGCTTCCATCTTTTTCTCAGTCTCAGGGTCCGTTACACGCACCGAGGAAGCTTCCGTCACCTCAATCAACTCATCAATTGGCATGTCACGGTATGGTGCTTCAATCTCACCAATTCGAATGACTTGACCAGCCACTTTGATGCCGAACTCAGCCAGTAGCTGCCGTGCCAATGAACCACACGCCACGCGAATGGCTGTCTCACGAGCACTGGAGCGCTCCAGTACATTTCGCAGGTCCTTCAGGTTGTATTTCATACCCCCATTCAGATCAGCGTGTCCAGGACGAGGACGATGCACGCGACGCTTCTCTTCGTCACTGCCCTCAATCGGCTCAATGTTCATGATTTTCTGCCAATGCTTCCAATCCTTATTCTCCACAATGATGGCTACTGGTGCACCTGTCGTATACCCGTGACGCACTCCGCCAGCAATGGTAGCCGTATCTGTCTCGATCTGCATGCGCCGACCACGTCCGTATCCCTTCTGTCTGCGCTGCAGTTGAAAATTAATTTCCTCAAAATTCAATTTCAAATTACTAGGCAATCCTTCTACAATCGCTGTCAGTTGGGGTCCGTGTGTTTCCCCTGCCGTTAAGTAGCGTAGACTCATATTGCGCGTTCCCCCTTTAAACTGTTAAACTGTGCATCGCTAAAATCCGTTAACTCATTATAGTACAGCCAATGTGCTTTGACAAGAAATGCCGTGCCTGTGAAAAAACACACGCCGGCTCTCCTAAAGAGTCATGCGTGTGTTTCCCCAAACCTTGATGCTAGGCCTTTTTCCGATAGAAGAATGTCTCGGTAGCCTCCAGGTTGTACTGTCCTGGCGAGAATATCTGCTCCGTGCTGCCTACGAACAATACGCCCCCTGGCCGAAGACTCTTAGCGAATTTCTGATACAGTAGATGCTTGGCCTCTTCTGTAAAATAAATCATGACATTGCGACAAATGATTAGATCATACCCATCCTCAAAGGTATCTAGCAACAAGTTCTGCTTCTTGAACTGCACAGCCTTCTTGAGCTTCTCATCAATTCGATACATCATGCCATCAGGCTTGAAGTATTTGCTAGCCACTTCCTTAGGTACATCCTTGAGTGACCTCTCCAAATACTTGCCTTCCTTCGCCTTCCCGAGCGCGCCGTCATCAATGTCTGTGGCATGAATCGTAGATTCCGCAAGCAGACCTTTTCCATCCAGAACCATTGCTAGGCTGTAAGGCTCTTCTCCTGTCGAGCAAGCTGCACTCCACAGCTTCAAGCGACGTTTCCCGGCAAGTAGCTCTGGCAATACAACATCCCGCAGCACTTCCCAGCGGTTCGGATTTCTCCAGAATTCAGACACGTTGATGGTCATCCGATCCAAAAACTCATAGAAAAGCGGCTTTTCCTTCATCATTGCCTCATAGAAGGAGACAAAGGTCGTGTAGCCGTTCTTATTGCGGAGTGTCGTTAGACGCCGCTTCATCTGGGCTTCCTTATACTGTGCAAGATCAATACCTGTGCTTGTCTTAACGTTGCGAATGAACGCTGCGTAGTCAGGATCAGGCTGACTTTGTTCTAGCTGACTCATGATACCCATCCCTTACATGTATATTCTCCTAGATCCAGGTCGCCACGCTTTTCTCATACTGTACCAATTCTGTTGGAGCAAAAAAATTCGCAATTTCGCGCTCGGCACTCTGCGGAGAATCCGAGCCATGAATCAGGTTGAAGGGCGTATGGGCGGCAAAATCTCCGCGAATCGTCCCTGGCAGTGCCTCAGTTACACTCGTCTTCCCGATTAGCATACGGGACAGCGTGACGATATCGTCTCCCTCCCACACCATCGCAAAGACAGGGCCGGAAGTGATAAAGCTAACGAGTTTCTCAAAAAAAGGCTTGCCGACATGCTCTGCATAATGCCGCTCCGCCTGTTCTCTAGTAACCTGAACAAACTTTCCAGCAACCAGCTTGAAGCCTTTGTCCTCCAGGCGGCTGATAATTCTGCCGATTAACCCCCGTTGAACTCCATCTGGCTTAACCATTAGAAACGTGCGATCCATAGGCTCACTCTCCATCCGAATACGATTTCAGTATGTTATCGACTGAATCAATTTCACAACTTATTCATAGCCATTATGAAATTGATTCAACTTCCATTGTATTCTAACAGAAACCATGTAAACGTTTAAAGTACTTTGTCATCTGTTTAATAAGTTACGATAAACATGAATTCATGCTTCCCATTCATCTGTCAATACGTACGTCTGGTCACGAAATGGGCAATGTCTCGCAGTGTCTTCTTGACCTTCTGATCTGGTAAAAGATCCAGGGAACTCAAGGCTTTCTCTATATATCGGTCAGCCAGCTGCTCCGCTTTAGCCAGTCCTCCGCTTGCTTTGATCAAATCAATCGCCTTCTGAGAGCTGTAACCGTCCTCATGAGCTCGAATCAATTCAATCTCATCTCTGAGCAGCCTACTAAGCTCCGGTTGCTGCAGCGCATAGATCACTGGCAGTGTAATATTGCCTTGTCTCATATCACTACCAGGCGGCTTACCAATCTGTTTTTCTGTTCCGCACAGATCGAGAATGTCATCCTGAATCTGGAATGCCATGCCCACATTGTACCCATAGCTATACAGCAATGAACCCACTGCCGGGGAGGCATCCGCAGCCATTGCACCAAGCTGACAGCTTACCGCGATTAGTAGCGCAGTTTTGCGGCGAATGCGCAGCAGATAGTTTCGCACGCTCTGTTCTGTATTGAAGAAATCTCGAATTTGTTCCATCTCGCCGATGGACATTTGCACCAAAGCCTTGGAGAGCACGCGGTGAATATCCGGGTTAGGTAGCTCCGCCACCATAGCCAGTGCCCGTGCATATATGTAGTCGCCAGTATACATCGCTATCCGATTGTCCCACTTGGCCTTCACCGTTAGCTGCCCCCGACGAGTCTCGGCATCATCAATGACATCATCATGAACGAGCGAGGCTGAATGAATCAGTTCCAGTGGCACAGCCACGCGCTTCAATCTTTCCAGATCGTACGCGCCAAATTTGCCCCCCAGCAGTACGAACACAGGACGAAGCCGCTTGCCGCCTGCCTTGAGCAGATGCATGGAAGTCGCCCCAATCAACGGCTCATGCGTATCAATGCTACGGTAGAGCTCATCCTCGATGTAGCCCATATCTTTTTTTAATAAACCGAACAATTCCAATCGTTTCATTCTTTCACCCGTATCAGCATATTGTCATTCCATAATTCCAGGTTAATCTCTTGCGGAAGCAGACCCATCTCATGTGCATAACGTAGATACAGCTCAAGTCCACTTTGTTCTCTCTTGCCAAAATCATAACATAGATTGGTGAAATATTGCTTCCAGTATGTTTCTGTTCCGCCAATGTCCTTCATGGCCTGCTCTATGACCGGAGTCAAATTCTCCAGACTTTGACGCTTGCTGGCATGAAAGGCCTCCACGATCTCCGCGACAGCCTCAGGTCTATGCTCGGCGACTTCCCGTCGGACAGCCCATACAGCAAAGGTCATGCTATGTCCCGTCCACTCCTTCCATAGAGCGCCAAGGTCAGTCACGACATAGTCCTCGTTGGCCCAGGAAGCACGGATCGCATGATCTCCGATTAACAATGCCGCATCAGCCTGTCTCATCATTGTATCCAAATCTGGCTCACAGTCAAAATATTCCGGCTCCCCCCCCAAATACCTGCTCATGAGGATCTTCAACAAATTAATCGAGGTTGCTGATGTATTTGTCAGTGCTATCCTTCCGTTACGGATATCCTTCAACGGCTTGCGTGAGAAGAGCAAAATGGATTTCACTGCTCCGTCCACGCTGACTGATAATTGTGGAAGAATCAACAGATGCTCCGCCGCAGATGCGTAAGCAAAAGAAGACATAGCGCTCATATCGAGTAAGCCCTCTGTAATTCTGCGGTTCAGCACTGCCGGAACCTTCGTTACTAGCTCAGCCGATGTTCGAAGTTGCTCTGTATGAAAATGATGGAACACTGGCCATGCATTCGTATATTGAATTTTACCGATGAACAGAGGTTCATGATTGTCCTTGGTCATCTGGCTCACCCCATCTCGTATACAGCTTATGCTCTATGCGAAGACTGTCCAGCACCTTTCCGACAAGGAAGTGGACAAGATCTTCTATGCTACGTGGTTGAAAATAAAAAGCCGGCATGGCCGGAATGATCTTGACGCCAAGCTGTGCCAGCTTCAGCATATTCTCCAGGTGAATCGCATGAAGCGGAGTTTCGCGCGGTACCAGTACAAGCGGTCTCCCCTCCTTGATCATAACGTCAGCCGCTCTGGCCATCAGGTTATCTGAGGTCCCGTGAGCAACGGCAGACAACGTGCCCATGGAGCAAGGCATGACAATCATTGCATCCACCAGAAAAGAGCCACTAGCTACCGAGGCACCAATATCCGTTACCGGATGATATATAAGAGAACCGGGACGGTCTCCGAACATGTCGTTCAGTGTTCCTTCCCGGTCAGTCACATTCCAGCCAAGTTCTTCCTTCAATACGCGCCAGCCGGCATTAGAGACCACCAGATGCACCTCGATGCCAGCATCAAGCAACGTCTCGATTAGTCTGACGCCGTAAATACTCCCGCTTGCACCTGTAATACCCACAACGATTCTCTTGTATGCTGCTGCAGCCATCATAATTGTCGCACCACTAAATCCAGGAAGGTAAAGACGAACACAACAATACTCAGCGCACCATTCATAGTGAAGAACGCCGTCTGCAGTCTGCTCAAGTCTTTAGGTGTCACAATGTAATGCTCGTAGAACAGGATAATGTAAGATAGAATCATGCCCGCCAGATACCACCAGCTCAGATTGGCTGCGAAGAACAGCACCACAAAGCCAATCGCCGTTACGATATGAAATGCCCGAGCAATATGAAGTGAACGAGCAACACCAAATCGTGCAGGTATCGAATACACACCTTCACGCTGATCGAACTCAATATCCTGACAAGCGTAAATGATATCAAAGCCTGCTGTCCAGCAAGCAATGGTCAGATAAAATACAAATGCAGCCCAATCAACCTGCCCGGTTACAGCAACCCAGCCGCCAAGCGGAGCCAGTCCAATGGTCAGACCCAGTACGACGTGACAGAGCCAGGTAAAGCGCTTCGTGTAGGAGTAGAATACCAGCATGAACAGCGCAACAGGGAACAGCTTGAAGGCCAGTGGGCTCAACTGGTACGATGCCCATAGCAACAAAGCAAGACAGATCAGTGTAAAGATCAGTACCTCGGAGGACTTCAAGAGTCCTGCCGGAATCGCCCTACCAGCCGTACGCGGATTCTTGGCATCAATAAAGCGATCAATCATCCGATTGAAGCCGAACGCTGCGCTTCGAGCGCCGAACATTGCGAGTAAGATCCAGCCGATCTGCGCCCAGGTAGGCAGTTGATTGCTTACTACGAAGGAGCCCAGAATCGCTCCCATAAATGCAAAAGGTAAAGCAAATACTGTATGCTCGATCTTGATCATTTCAGAGAAAATTTTGACTTTTTTAAACATGCTGACTCTCCTTAATTCCGATATGCAATGCCGCAATTCCTCCAGTTAACGGATAGGCTTTGACCTCTTTCAATCCGATCTCGCGGAAGATGCCGGCAAGCTCTTCCCTTCCGGGGAACAGTGCCAAAGAATCAGGAAGCCACTTGTACTGCTCGTATCTTTTCGCGAACCATTTGGCCAAACGAGGTAATACCTTCTGGAAATAAAAATAATACAGTCCCTTGAATGGCTGCCAAGTCGGCTTGGACAGCTCCAGGCATACCACTTGTCCACCAGGCTTGACTACCCGATGCATCTCACGAAGCACCTGATGAAGATCAGGTACATTGCGCAGCCCGAATCCAATCGTGATATGGTCAAAGGAATTATCTGCAAAAGGAAGCTCCATTGCGTTCCCCTGCACAAGCGTAATCTGCTGTTCACGCGATGCTTCCTTAATCTTTCGTCTGCCTACATCCAACATATTGTGGCTGAAGTCCAGTCCATGGATGTGCCCTGTTTCACTTGCATACGCCAGTGACAATGTCCAGTCACAGGTACCGCAGCACAGGTCTAGAGCCGTGTCCCCTGGCCTGACCTCCATTTTCTTCATCGTGAATTTGCGCCAAGCCTTGTGTCGGCGAAAACTCAGGACATCATTCATAATATCGTACTTACCCGCAATACTCTCGAAGACCTCATGAACAAATTGTTCTTTCGGCTTGGTCTGACTTGAACCCACTGTATTCACCTAACCTTCCCTTGCAACCTGGCGATGATAATGTATGAGAGACAAGAACGGATCGATCATCCGCACAATGTCGGAACGGATATCGGATTGTACCCCACTCCAGCGTTCGATCTGCTCCAAGGCTGTATCCAGCTTGCCGAGAAGACCTTCTCTCACTTTATACTTCACTACGAGCCTGTCCCAGGATGCCCCATCCAGCTGACCATCAGCCAGTAATCCCCTGTCCTCTGGTGCTCCGGAGTTCCAGATTAGCCAATAGGCATAGCTGCACTTCGTAAGCATCTGCTTCGAGAGTGTTGTCAGCTCCTGTCCAATTGTCTCACATACAGCAAAGGACTCAAGCAGCCCTGCCCACGACTCCTGGTCAGCGACTGCAACCCTGCTTCCGAATGACTCGAACAAGGTCTTCTTCAACTGGACGCTCGCACCCAGGTACTCTTGTGCTGTCAAGTTGTCTTGTCCCATCTTGGCATACAGCACCATCTTATCCTCATTCACCTGACAGACCGCACGGCTGAGGCTGGATATCGTCTCTACTTGTCCTGCATGAGACAACAGCTGATAGAAGCGGCTGCTGAAATAGTCCCCCGCAAGCACCTTCAGCTGCCTGGAGCGCATCTCACGCATCCCGAGTGTCCCTGAAGCATCTATCATGTCGTGGGTATCGAGACCCATTTGTACCAGCGAAGTGACGAGGGGATAGAGCTCCTCATATCCGTCATTCAGACCAGGATTCTTCTGTAAAAACAGAAACAACAGCCTGGCACGGCTGTCTGGAAAATCAGGCATATCCGTATGTTGCTGTATCATATCGTATTCCACGTATTTCGTAGCCATCTGGGGTATGCAGTACGGTTTCATCCTTAGCCTCCGAGCCTAAACTTTACTGTCAATTAAGATATCGCAATACTGTCTATTATATCACATCTACACTTTCAGTGCGACTTAAGAACCTTTATAACTCGCTCTTTTTTCGTTCAGTTCTGCTTGGAGTCACGCATCCTAGTCATACGATGAAAAGCTGCTACGCCAAAGTAAGGTATCTGTCACCCTGAAGGTCCGCTTGAGCTCCTCACTCAGTTCGGCTCTGTTCCAGCTACGGAGCTCGGTAAGAGACTGCTGCGGCCATTCATTTCGGCGTATGTCTGCCGCCAGCAGCAGATGGCGTCCTCCAGTCCAGGCATCCTCGGCCACAACGCGCAGCAGCAACTGCCTGACATTGGTCGTACCATAGAAGCAAAAGGCCGCTGCCTCAGCCATACTTCGATATACAGCCTCGGGTCCCATCTCCTGGGCTTCTAATTTGAGATCAAGCGTCAGCACCTCCTCGTCCCAAGACACTCGCATGATCGGCACATCCAGAGGGAGCACATTCATTTGGTCTACCAGGTTGTCTTCATTAAGTTCAACCCGCGGCTGGGGAAGTAATACCTCCTCTGCCGACTGGTTCAGGCTGCTACCGATCTCAAGCTGATAGAGGCTGGGGAGCAGCACCGCAGCTGCGGCAGTGATAAGCAGGGAGCCCGCAAGCGTGATCCAGGGTTTCATGGGACCTCTCTCCTGTCTGTACAATTGGCTATATGTTCTATTATCGAATGGATCTTGAATCTATAATCTTGGCTGCAGAGCTCCGCCCGATAATTCGTCCATACTTCATTGTACATAAGAAAAAAGCAGGCTATGCCTGCTTTTTAATCCTCAGTATCTACTTCACCGTGCTTAGTCAGCACGACAGCCTTGCCGCGAATCTTAATCGCCGAGGTATGCTCGGTGAACTGGACGATCAGAATTTCACCCTTATCCAGCTTCTCGGAATGATGTAGCCGTGTATCCTGACCCCGTGTCAAGCCGAAGACCTGACAGCCGTTGCTTTTCGCCTTGATGACGACATATTCATTGTTGTTGGGCGTAGTGTTCTCCATTGCCGATTCCTCCCGTTCTCAATATCTATATGATGGGATAGGCCCATAGGCTTTGTCAACTATCGGCAGCCCTTCTTCGCTGCTCATTCATCTCAAATGAAAAGGCTGTGAATAAAAATTCACAGCCTCTCTCTGCGTATCGGAAATATGTAAGAAAAACATCTATTGTCGTACTATCACAGCAGACAGACCACCTTTAAGCGGAAGTTTTTCTTGCGATAATCGAATTGTTCAGCTGCGCTGAAAACTTGTAAATTCTATTATCTAAAGAAAAACATCTATTGTCGTACTATCATAGTAGACAGACCACCTTAAGCGGAAGTTTTTCTTGCGATAATCGAACTGTTCAGCTGCGCTGAAAACTTATAAATTCTATTATCTAAAGAAAAACATCTATTGTCATACTATCACAGTAGACAGGCCACCATTAAGCGGAAGTTTTTCTTTCGATACTATTTAATTCCGTCTTTGAGTGCTTTACCCGGCTTGAATGCTGGGATTTTGCTAGCTGGAATTTCGATCTCTTCCCCTGTTTGCGGGTTACGACCTTTACGGGCGGAACGCTCACGAACCTCGAAGTTACCAAAACCCACCAATTGTACCTTGTCACCGGATTGCAGAGCCTCAGAAATCGTATCAAACAGTGCATCCACTGCTTTGGTTACATCCTTCTTGGACAGCTCAGTTTTCTCAGCAACTTGATTGATCAAGTCTGTCTTGTTCACGTTATTCACCTCCTGAATCCAATGTGTATTGCTGGAAATGACAATCTGCAGAACATCCGTCCTTCAGATCGCTGCTAACGAAGTAGTATCAACTCTTTCCGTTTTGCCGTCAAATATACGTATAACCGCTTATTTTTAGTTAGCAATGCCCAAAATCGCTGATAGAACAACATACTTAGGCCGGAACAAGGTTTATAGTAATACAGAAGATCAACAATTTCAAGTACGACGGCGATTCAAAACATAAAAAGTGACTGCAAGCGCCAGCACGAGCACCGTTCCTTTAATAATGTCATGCGCAAAATACTGTACATTCATCATGGTCAAGCCATTCACCAGCACGCCAATGAGCACAGAGCCAAAGAAGGTACCGATAACATTGGCCTTCCCCGCCCCCCATACAGAAAAGCCTACGAATACAGCCGCGACAGCCTCCATCAGCAGGGGAGCACCAGCATCAATCTGACCTGAGCCGACACGCGATGCATACAAAATCCCGCCGATCGCAGCAAATATACCTGAAGCCACGTAAGCCAGTGTACGCACACGGTTGACCTTGATCCCCGACAATCTTGCAGCTTCTCTGTTACCGCCAGTGACATACATCTGGCGTCCATACTTCGTATAGGTCAGGAAAATATGGACGAACAGTACAGCAATGATGAGTAACAGGACGGAGATCGGAATCCCCAGCAGCTTGCCCTGTCCCAGTAACAGAAACCCTGGAGACATGGAGCCTGGAGCCTTACTTCCATCTGGAAATTGCATGTTATTGTAGATGGTATAGCCCTGTGCGTACGTCTTGTGCAGACCACTGATAATATACATGACCGCAAGAGTCGCCAGCAGATCGGGAATGCGCAGCTTGACGATGAGTAGAGCGTTCATTAGCCCTACGATAGCACCAATCGCTAGGGAGACAATAATGACGATATATACGGGCTGCTCATACCAGATCATAAGTGTAGCAGCCGCTACCGTCGTTAGAGATACCGTCGAGCCCACAGACAGATCAAAGCCATCCACGATCTGGGAAAGGGTAACCCCAATGGCCACGAAGGTTACAATCGAAATGGAGCTTAGAATATCTGTCAAATTGTCATATGTGAAAAAGTACGGTAGTGTGATCGAAAAATAAATGAATACGGCAGCAATAACAATAACAGCCCCGTATCGAAAAGATGCGTTTAACCATGTGTCCTTCATGCCTTACTCCTCCCTACTGCCGCTTGCATACAGCAGCAGCCGTTCTTGATCCGTCTCACCTCTGGCAAATTCCTTCACAATGGCCCCATCGTACATCACGGCAATTCGATCCCCGATTCCTAGGCCTTCTGCAAATTCACAGGTTAGATAGATGACCGCCTTACCAGCAGCGGCCAGCTCACCGATCAGCTTGAAAATGTCGCTTTTTGCTCCAATATCGACGCCCTTGGTCGGCTCATCAAATACGAACACACTTGCTCCCGTATTAAGCCACTTGCCGATGGCTACCTTTTGCTGATTGCCACCACTCAAATATTTGACCTCCTGCTGTATAGATGAAATCTTGATTCCAAGGGAAGCGACCAGCTGCTGCCCATGAATACGCTCCATCGCGCGATTCACCCATCCGAACGAACTAAGCTGCTTCAGCATTGGTAGACTGAGATTCCGTTCAACAGATTCATCGATCAGAATTCCCTGCTTGCGCCGCTCCTCTGGAACAGATACAATCCCTTGCTCGATCGCATCAGCAGGCTGCTTCATCCGCACCCTCTGACCAGACAGCGTAATAACTCCTTCATCTGGTAGGTCCGCACCAGACAGCAGTCGGGACAGCTCGGTTTTCCCAGCTCCTACAAGACCGACTACCGCAAGCACCTCCCCCGTCCGCACCTTTAGATCGACTCCACGGACCTTGACCCCTTGCTTGAGCCCCTGCGTCTCAAGAACTACATTACCGATAGCCGTATCCGACTTTGGGAACTCCTCCTCAAAGGTTTTGCCAAGCATGTGCTGCACAATGCCCGCTGTATCTGTATCTTGGGTAAAGCCTGTCCATACCTGCTGCCCATCTCGCATGACCGTGATGCGGTCGCTGTGCTCCACAACCTCAGGAAGGCGGTGTGTAATGAGAATACAAGCTACCCCTTCCTGCTTGAGCTGATGCATAATCTGGAACAATCGTACAGTCTCGCTCTGACTTAATGGCGCCGTAGGCTCATCAAAAATAATAACCTTAGCGTCATGAGTTAGGATACGCGCGATCAGCACCATCTGTTTCTCTGCTAGCGCCAGATCCGCTGCCTTCTGCTGAAGGTCCAGCTGAATTCCAAGCCGCTGCAGTGCCTGCTCAGCATGCTGTCTCATACCCCTGCCACCGAACCACAGCCCGCTGCCACGCGCGGAAAGTTCATCGAGCATGATATTTTCAGCTACTGTGAGCTGAGGCACCAGGACCGAATCAACCTCCTGATACACACAATGAATACCCGCTTGTTTGGCCTCAAGTGGATCGCGAATGCTCAATATCTGTTCATTCGCAGCAATTGTCCCACTATCAGCGGTATATGCTCCTGATAATACCTTCATAAGCGTGCTTTTACCTGCACCATTGGCACCGAGCAGTGCATGTATCTCTCCACCACGTACGGAGAAATCCACTCCTTGCAGTGCCGGAACGCCCGAGAACTCTTTAGAAATTTCTTTCATCGTGAGCTCGTACATCGAATTACCCAAGGGGACCACCCTCCTGACTTTAGCCTTACATACAAGAACAGACGCGCCGTAGCGCGCCTGCCCGAACTTTCTGTACTATCTCATGCTTACGAAAGCCTTCTAACTAGCTATAAAATGCTCCCGTATGACGCCCCAATTCTGGTCACTAGTACGACTTATTGCGCAGACTCATATTCGCTCATCCAATCCTTCTTGCCCTGCTCACTTTGCCCCCATCCCTCTACATATTGAGAGAGTTCACTGGTGGAGATTTGCTGGTCAGGAAGGGCATCACGATGCACATACACGGGCTCCAGCACGACCTTCTCCTCCGGGTTGTCTCCATGGAGCTTTTGATATGCGTATCGTACCTGAACTCGGCCAATATCTGTAGGGTCTACTGCTGCAGAAGCTACCCAAGGATTGCTAGGATCCTGGATCATTTGCAGATCCTCGTCGCTCATATCAATGCCGTAGATCTTGATCTCATCGCGTCCAGCCTGTTGAATCGCACGTGCAGCCCCTTTAGCGAACTCATCCCAAGCAGCCCATACGGCTGTAATTTCGCCTTTCGGATATTGCTTCAGGACGGCTTCCATCTTGGCCTGTGTGTCCAATGCCGGGTTTTGGGCGGAACCAAAGGTCGCAATCTCTTTAATGTCTGGATTCTCCTCCAGGAACTTTGCATAGGACAGCTGTCGACGCTCCATTGGTGCAAAGCCTGCTACCCATACCTTGACAATGTTCCCTTTGCCGCCAATATCCTTCTTCATCTGTTCCAATGTCAGCTCGGCCATCTTCTGATCATCCTGTGACAAGACGACAGCTCCTGGCACGTTCACCGCTGCATCGAACACGATTACCGGAATTCCACGTTCTACCGCCTTCTTCAGACCTGGCTCCAGCAACGCATCACCATGATCTGTCAGAATGGCATCAAATTGCTGTGTAATAGCACTATCCAGCAGCGAAGCCATCTTCGCTTTATCATTATCTGCTACAAACTTGGTAAGCGTACCCCCGAATTTCTTGACCTCTTCTTCTACCCCCTGCACGTATTGCTGTGAGAAGGTGCCTGTATTGAATTCCATAATTAGCGCAATTCGCTTGCCTCTCAGATCTCCAGGTTCGGAGGAGCCTGCTGCATTAGAGCTATCCCCGCCCCCGGCAGTCTGTGCGCTTTGACCGCATGCACTCAGTATAACTACCAGCGCCAGAATCAAGGATAATCCCCATACTTTTCTCTTTGTCTTCAACATCCTTCTGTTCCCCCTCATCCTGCTTGCCCTACCCTGTAGGTGATTACATATTCATTCATGATTATGAATTATTAAATAATATATCGCTTTAATCCGACAATGTAAATAGGTTTTAAAAGTTTATTTTTAAAATTCTAACTATTCATAGTTTAGTTTAAAAAAAGTCTGACAAACACAAACAAGGCACCTCCGCCATTGGCTTGAAGGTACCTTATCGTTGCCTCTATTTTCTGTTGCAAATTAGGCGATCTTGCTCAGCATCTGCTTAAAGAATAATAGCAATCAGACCGCCAGAACCCTCATTAATAATGCGTCCCAGCGTCTCTTGCAATTTGTATCTGGCATTGTCCGGCATCATGGCAATCTTCCCCTGAATCCCTTCACGAACAATGGAATGGAGTGAACGACCGAAGATATCCGATTCCCAGATTTTGATCGGGTCATTCTCAAAGTCCTGCATCAGATAGCGCATCAGTTCCTCGCTCTGCTTCTCGGTACCGATAATCGGAGCGAATTCAGATTCAACATCCACCCGAATCATATGAATGGAAGGTGCTGTTGCCTTCAGCCTCACCCCAAAACGTGACCCTTGTCGGATCAACTGCGGATCATCCAGAGCCATCTCAGATAGTGAAGGTGCCGCTATACCATAGCCTGTAGTCTTCACCATCTCCAATGCTTCCGCAAATCGGTCATATTCGCGCTTGGCATGAGAGAAATCCTGCATCAGCTGCAGCAAGTGGTCTTTTCCACGAATCTCCACACCAACAACCTCGATGAGAATCTGGTCATACAGTTCGTCTGGAGCATACAGGTCAATCTCAGCGACGCCTTGCCCCATATTCATGCCGCTTAATCCGGCACGGTCAATGAAGTCATATTCCATGAAATGCCCTACGACTCGATCTACATCACGCAATCGCCGAATGTCCTTCACTGTGTCTCGCACAGAATTCTCATAGTTGTTGCGGAGCCAGTGATTCTCACTCAGGACCATCACCCAGCTTGGAAGATTGACATTCACCTCATGCACAGGAAATTCATATAATACCTCGCGAAGTACGCCTGTAACATCATCCTCAGTCATCGTAGCTGCACTGAGTGTCATGACAGGAATATCGTACTTGGCTGCCAGTTCACTCCGCAGCTGTAAGGTCTCCTCGCTATTAGGACGAGTGGAGTTAATAACAAGTACGAATGGCTTGCCAACTTCCTTTAGCTCCTCAATGACTCGCTCCTCTGATTCTACATAAGAGCTGCGAGGAATCTCGGCAATCGTACCGTCCGTCGTAACGACGACGCCAAGCGTCGAGTGCTCCTGAATGACCTTACGTGTTCCGATCTCCGCCGCTTCCTGGAATGGAATCGGCTCCTCGAACCATGGTGTAGAAATCATACGCGGGCCGTTCTCATCCTCATAGCCCTTCGCACCTTCCACAGCATAGCCTACACAGTCCACTAATCGCACGTTTACATCCAGGCCCTCTGCTACACGTATCTGTACAGCATTGTTGGGTACAAATTTAGGCTCTGTTGTCATGATTGTCTTGCCCGCGGCACTCTGCGGAAGTTCATCCACTGCGCGCACCCTGTCAGCTTCATTCGCAATATTCGGCAAGACTACCGTTTCCATAAAGCGTTTGATAAATGTTGATTTTCCTGTACGAACGGCGCCGACGACTCCCAGATAGATATCTCCCCCGGTGCGCTCGGCAATGTCTTTAAAAATGTCTACTTTCTCCAATGAAATCCCCTCCTCAAGATTCTCCGAAGGAAAAATGCTATAAGAGCATCCGCTTCGTGTTCGATCAGAAGACTTGGTACCCAGCTGCGGCAGAGCAAGCCTGGAAGTCGTCCGCCGCCGAGCGTCATGGCTGATAGAATCGGTCATAGCGGCCTACACTCGTACATGCAATTGGACTGGTATCATCATATGTATCAGGCGGTGAAGATATGACTGATAACTCTGGCACGAAATCATTCCTCCTCTTCACAAGCCTGTGCTGAACCGCCACAGTCATTATATGCACGTGCAGCGCCGAACAGACCTGCATCGGTATGAGTTTTAATATCCATGTCCAGTGAGGCAAACAATTAAGCAAAAAAAAAAAAAACGAATCCATAACGGATTCGTCTCCAGGTCCACCTTGGCCAAAAGCCAATTCTCTTAAATAATTATTTTACCACAGGCTGTCATCGTCTTCCTGCTGCTTCTCCAGTTGTCTACGTACTGCTGCCTTTAATGGGTCCTCTGGTACAGTGACTACCAGCGAGCCCCAGGCTCTAGCCTGGCAAGACAGACGTTGCCCCTCCTGAAGCAGTGAATCTAGTTTACGCCTCTCTGCTTCGGTCGGCACGCCTGCAGCCTCAGCCCACTCTGGGGCAATAGTCACCTTACACATCAAACAGGAAGCCTTGGCGTCACAGCGTGAGGAAATATGAACAGCAGCCTTGCGCGCGGCTTCCAGAATAGTTGTGCCTGAGCGAACTGCTATACGTTTGCCAGATGGCATAAAGCATACCTCATGACTCATCAGGATAAGCACCTCCCAGCAAAGCTTGTATTAGAGCCAGTTGAGCAACCGTCTGAGATGATCTACGTGTGCATCAGACCATACATTCCGTGCTAGCAAGAGCTCCAGCAGGTCTCTATGCTCGTCCGCTTCCGTATTCATGGTTTTGGCAATCGACTGATACCGATCCTCCCTGCCACGCAGGAGATTGAACAAGAGCTCGTGGGCCAAGGGCATCAGACGGACGGAGTAGTTACTGATCGTTATCCCGGGGGCAGCAGATTGAAGCACCTGTTCAATCTCCACCCGATACAGAGAATTTGTCGCGTACACCTCGAAACCTCCGACCAATTCCAAGGTCAAGCCTTCCAGCTCATAATGACTTAGCAGAGATAAATAAGCCTCGCTTCTGCTCAGCTGTTGCTCGTCCAGGGACCGACCAGGTGCGTGCCCGTGCAGTTGCTTGGCTGCGCGAAGATCAGCATATACATCAATATCATTCGGGGACTTGTCCAGCTCCACGCCTTGTAGAAGTAAAGAACAACTTCCTCCCAAGAGCCAGCAAGAGGACGAAGATGACCACGCGGCAGCCAGCTGCCGGATGGCTTCATGGAGCTGTGGCATCGTGGTCAGCCTCGCAGACAGATCAAGCCTTTTCATCTGCGCTCCACCTTTCTTAACCAATGTTCTATTGTTATCGCAGCCTGAACGCGGGTTTCACAAAAGCCCACGAACCTAAGAAGTTCGCGGGCCCCTTGCAGCCAGGCAGCACATTATTTTTTCATCATCATTTTCATCAAGGCTTCCATGTTGGAAGGATTCATACCGCTCTTCTTGACAGCCTTTACGATATCTTGAATGGTACCTTCCGATACTTGCAACTTAGCCATGGCCGCCACCTGCTTAATCAATTGGCGTAGCTGAGCTTCGCTCTGCATCGTCTCCGAATTCACCTTGCTAGCCAGCTTTTTGACGGCGTTCTCGGAAATGCTTTTTCCGCTCTTCTGATTGATAGCCTTCAGTGCATCCTTTGGAAAGTTCTTGCTCACAGTCTCCCCTCCTCCGACATTGCTCAGATTAGTGTATGAGCTTAGTCTGGAAAAGGTGAATGCCCCTGTGATCAGGAATTCCACTGTTCCCAAGTCTTCAAGGGCATAAGTTCCATCTCGGTCTTGGGATCTCGACCCATCAAGGCCTCTACAGCCTCACGGACATCCTGTCCTTCGAACAGTACTTTGTATAACTGATCCGTGATCGGCATCTGAACGCCAAGCGATACTGCAATGGCATGGGCAGCCTGAGTCGTACGAATTCCCTCAATGACCATGCCCATGGTGTGTTGTACTTCCTCTAACGGCATACCCTTACCCAGCATAGAGCCTGCTCTCCAATTACGGCTGTGCTGGCTGGTTGCTGTTACGACGAGATCACCGATTCCTGCGAGACCAGCAAAAGTGAGCGGATTGGCACCCATCTCCACGCCAGCACGGGTAATCTCTGCGAGTCCTCGTGTCAGCAGCGCAGCTTTGGCATTATCCCCGAAGCCAAGTCCGTCAGACATTCCTGCACCTAGCGCAATGATGTTCTTGAGTGCACCAGACAGCTCCACACCAATGAGATCACGATTGGTATAGACGCGGAAATACGAGTTCATGAACAAATCCTGAGCCCGTTGCGCAGCCTGATCCTCCAAGGAAGCAACGACAACCGTTGTTGGGCATTTACGAACAACCTCTTCAGCATGACTTGGACCAGACAGCACAACGACATGTCCTTCCTCGCAACCAAGCTCATCAGAGATGACCTGTGACATGCGCTTGAGTGTCTCCGTCTCAAAGCCCTTCGTCGCATGAACGATGAGTGTATCTTGCCCAACATGGCGAGCAAGCTCTCGTGACACCTGGCGCATGGCTGAGGAGGGAGCAACGATGAGGACAGCCTTTGCTCCACTGACCGCCTCCCCCATCTCAGTCGTCGCCCGAATGGCTGGGGACAGCTGTGCGGAAGGAAGATAGCGGCTATTCGTATGGAGCATGTTGATCTCCTCAGCCTGTTCCGCGTTTCGGGTCCAGATTACAACTTCAGATCCATTGTCGGCCAGAACCGCGGCCAAAGCAGTTCCCCAACTACCTGCTACCAATACCGCAACCTTTTCCGACTTAGACACGATGATTCCCTCCCTTGGAACCAAGCTTGTTCTCCTGACCCTTCATCAGCTTCACGATGTTGGTACGATGTCTCCAGACGGCGAACAAACAGATGATCACGCCAGACCAGAACAGGGGCCATGAGTAGCCAAGCACCAGCATCATCCAAGGAGTCAGAATAACAAAAATCAGAGAGCCTAGCGATACAAAACGGGTAATTACAATCGAGAGAATCGCAATGACACCAGCAAGCAGAGCAGGAATGAGCGCAATCGAAGCCAGCACCCCAATCGCAGTGGCAATTCCTTTGCCTCCCCGAAAGTTGAAGTAGATCGGCCAATTATGCCCAATAATCGCTGCTATTCCTGTGAGAGCAGGAAGCCATTCGGAGTCTCCACCCAGCCAATGACCAATCCAGACAGCAAGCACGCCTTTAAGTACGTCCAGCACCAATACCATGATGGCAGGTCCCTTACCCAACACTCTAAGTGTATTCGTCGCACCAGCATTACCGCTGCCATGCTGTCTGATATCGACTCCCTTCAGCAATCTGCCGAATAGAACACTAAAGCTGATGGAGCCGAGCAAATAACTGATTACTATTGCAACCGTCTGTAGTAGCAAGTTGTTCTCCCCTAACTTTCGTCAGACTTGCGCCGGGTAAAGATCCGTATTGGAGTCCCTTCAAAATTGAAGGCGGCGCGAATTTTATTTTCCAGGTAGCGTTCATACGAGAAATGCATCAGCTCTGGATCATTCACGAAGACAACCATCGTCGGCGGCTTCACAGCCACTTGCGTCACATAGTTCACGCGTAAGCGACGGCCCTTGTCCGTAGGTGGTGGTGTAATAGCAACCGCATCGGATACCACATCGTTCAGCAGATGCGTCTGTATACGCATTGCGTGCTGCTGAGCCACATTCTGCACTACAGGAAGCAGCTTGTGCAGACGTTGCTTGGTCTTCGCTGACAGGAACACCACTGGTGCATACGTCATGAACAGGAAGTGATCGCGGATTTTGGTCTCAAACTCCTTCATGGTTTTGTCATCCTTCTCCACGACATCCCACTTATTCACGACAAACAGTGAAGCCTTACCTGCTTCATAAGCGTAGCCGGCAATATGCTTGTCCTGTTCGATAATACCTTCTTCACCATTAATGACAACGAGTACGACATCTGCACGTTCAATAGCACGCATGGCACGCATAACGCTGTATTTCTCGGTTGTCTCATACACTTTACCACGCTTACGCATCCCTGCAGTATCAATAAGTACGTACCGCTGACCATCTTTCTCAAACGGAGTGTCAATAGCATCTCGAGTCGTACCAGCAACATCGCTGACGATGACTCGCTCTTCACCGAGAATGGCATTGACCAGAGATGATTTGCCGACATTCGGACGGCCAATCAAGGCCACACGTATAACATCATCATCGTACCCATCATCCTCCAGCTCAGGCAGCTTCTCTGTAATCGCATCCAGAAGATCACCGATTCCTGTACCGTGGCTACCGGATACGCCGATCGGATCACCGAAGCCGAAGCCATAGAATTCATAAATCAAATCACTTCGCCCAATGTTATCCACCTTGTTCACAGCGACGATTACTGGCTTGCCTGATTTGTACAGCATTTGAGCGACCTCTTCGTCAGACTGTGTAACACCGCTTTTGGCATCACACATGAACACAATGACATCCGCTTCCTCGATTGCGAGTTCAGCCTGCATCCGTATGGACTTCATGATCTCATCTGTACCATCAATTTCAATGCCGCCAGTGTCAATAATGCTGAACGGCTTGCCATTCCATTCCCCAATTCCATAGATCCGGTCACGGGTAATACCTGGCTTATCTTCTACAATAGCCAGACGATCTCCAATAACTCTGTTAAAAATAGTCGATTTCCCTACATTGGGTCGACCAACGATCGCCACAACGGGTCTTGCCATAATTCAACTCCTCCTGTCAGTATCGGAAGTAACAACAATCGGCGAACCCTCTGGGTCCGCCGATGGTGTACCTAATGCCTATTCTAACCTCATGGGTATTGCTTATTTGAATTTGCTGAGCTTGTCGCCAAAGCGCTCGCCAAGGGTCACGCTCATGCTTTCGTTATGGGAGACACCTGCACTGTTGTTTTCTCTTGGTGCACGAGTCTTCTCAGCCTTAGGTGCAGGAGCAGGAGCTTCTTCAGTCTCCTTGATGCTCAAGCTAACACGCTTCTCAGCCGTGTTCAGGTCAAGGACCTTCACTTGAACCTCTTGTCCTTCTTTCAGTACTTCATGAGGAGTACCAATGTGCTTGTGAGAGATCTGGGAGATATGCACCAGTCCTTCAACACCAGGAGCAATTTCAACGAAGGCACCGAAGTTCACCAGACGTTTTACAACGCCAGTCACTACATCACCAATGTTGAATTTCTCAGCAGCCGTTTCCCAAGGACCTGGTTGAACTGCTTTCATGCTCAGGCTGATTTTGCCCTTCTCAGGATCAACCTTCAGAACCTTAACCTTCACTTGGTCACCTTCGGACACTGCATCGGAAGGCTTGTCAACATGAGTCCAAGCGATCTCGGATACATGCACCAGACCATCAACTCCGCCTACATCAACGAAGGCACCGAATTGAGTCAGGCGTTGAACCGTACCCACGATTTCTTGACCTTCTTGCAGCTCGGACATGATTTTGTGCTTGTTAGCTTCGTACTCAGCTTCAAGTACATCTTTTTGGGACAGGATCACTTTGTTATTCTCACGATCCAGTTCCTTCACTTTAACACGCAGAGTGCGACCTTTGTAATCGCTGAAATCTTCTACGAAATGACGTTCTACCATAGAAGCAGGAATAAATCCACGTACACCTACGTCTGCTACTACGCCACCTTTAACAACGTCAGTAACAACGACTTCGAACACTTCATTGTTATCGGAATAGCTTTGCAGCTTTTCCCAAGCGTTCTCGCTATCGATCGCACGTTTGGACAATACAAGCTTTTCCTTGTTGTCGTCGATGCTTACGACCTTAGCTTCGATCTCTTGGCCTACTTGTGGAGCTTCCTCACCTGGCTGTGCGGAAGACAACTCGCGGAGCGCAATAACACCGTCGTATTTATATCCAATGCTTACTACCGCTTGGTTATCTTCTAATTTTACGATTGTTCCTGTTACCGTATCACCTTTTTTCAATGATACCATTTGGTCCAGTTCATCTTGATTTGACACTTCTTGATTTTTAGTTTCTTCCGACATGTCAATACCCTCCTCAATTCAAAAAAGCCATTTATTTAAACCTGCTCGTAGCAGAGTTCAAAACATTCATATATCAGTATTCTTCCAGCGAAAACAGAAAACATGCACCCGCTACTCGCGGGTTGGTTGTCCTGTCTCCTTCATAGTGCGAATGCGTGACATAATTGCTTCCGTAGCCAGCTCCAGTGGATCACCCTCTGTCGAGCTCTTAAAGCTCTCAAGGTCCACGGGCTGCCCATAAATGACTTTCAATTTACGGAACAATTTGTACTCACCTACTATGGCGACAGGTACAGCTGCGGCCCCACTACGAAGTGCGAAGCTTGCGGCTCCTTTTTTGACAATCCCAGAAGAGTTACGAGAACCCTCCGGAAAAATGCCCACCACATTGCCATCACGCAAAATCTGAATGGCCAGCTTAATGGATTCCTTACTGACGCCACCACGCTTCACCGGAAAAGCTCCCAGCTTATCAATCAGTGGGCCTAGTACTGGAACCTCGAAGAGCTCAGCCTTCGCCATAAAATGGACTTTGCGCTTCAATAGTATACCTACCGTCGGCGGGTCCAGATTACTGATGTGGTTGGAGCATAACAGTACGC
The DNA here is from genome assembly GCF_000377505.1 of Paenibacillus massiliensis 2301065 = DSM 16942. Lineage (GTDB taxonomy): Bacteria > Bacillota > Bacilli > Paenibacillales > Paenibacillaceae > Paenibacillus > Paenibacillus massiliensis. The sequence continues at coordinate 154,397 of NZ_KB898192.1, forward strand.
CCCCCTGTGCAGGCACATTCTCGGCTCCTACAGCCTCAATTCTGAACAGTAAACGGTACAGCAGTCGTAAAATACCGCTGCATATGGTATAAATCATGAATTAATCTCCCCATCCTATCGCGGTTTTGCAGTAAGATACAATCGTATTGACTACCGTATCGAAGTCCATATCGGTCGTATCGAGTTCGATAGCATCCTCACTGCGACGCAGCGGCGAAACCTCGCGTTCCTCGTCGAGCTTGTCACGTGCAGCAATGTCACGTTCCAGCTGCTCCAGTGTGATGTCTGTCTCCCGCATTTCCTTGAATCGGCGGAGAGCTCGTTCCTTGACACTAGCTGTCATAAATACCTTCAGTTCGGCATCAGGTAGCACTGTTGTACCAATATCCCTGCCATCCATGACAACTCCCTTGCGCTCTGCCATCTTCCGCTGACTTGCTGTCAGCTGCTGGCGCAGACCAGCTATTCGGGCGTATTGGGATACGACACCAGTAACTTCTCTGGAGCGTATAGCCTCTGTAACGTCTGTTCCATTGCACAGCACCTTTTGACCGGAAGGATCAGGTATTAATTCAATAACCAATTGCTGTGCACGTTGAAGCACAGTGGATTCATCTTCAGCCGAAATATTCTGCTTCAGCATGTACCAGGTTGCAGCCCTGTACATCGCGCCGGTATCCACATATACATAGGAGAGAATTTCAGCCACTTTCTTGGCTACGGAACTCTTCCCAGCCCCTGCTGGTCCGTCTATTGCAATGTTTATTTTCCCGTTTAGTTCTGTCATTTGGCTTACCAACGGGGCACTCCTCCTCAAAGCTGATCCTCAAGAAAAAAGCAGGCATTGCCTGCGACGTGAAAATTATACCACAGATCGCTTGCGCATGCAAAAACACAAGTGTTATAAAATTCATAGATTTTCAGCATTCTCCATCATACGCTCCAGATATTGCTGATCTACAGGAATGCCTTCAAGCTCGCGCAGTGGGGCAAGAAGCCCGTAGGTAAAGGGAATATGCAGCAGCACCTGCCAGACCAGACCAACACTGAGCAGGCAGCAAATGACGAGGAAAATGAAGGGGATATTCGTGTGCTCCTTGGACGAGCCTCGCTTATGATCGTCTGATGTCATGTAGGTCCCTCCACATGGTCTTTTGATGTCTGCGAGTTAGTGTACCAGAGCTCTATGTATTTTATTCCCATTCATTTTCAAATATAGGCCATTTACGATTGAACATCGTCTATTTGTCTCGGAACACTAGCTGGTGCTCGAAGCAGTACTTGATTATCTTCTGCCTTTCCATATCTGTAATTGCTTTATAGGCAAGCATAATCTGCTGTCTACCATTCTCTAATGCGACCGTCCTGACAATCTCTGCCTTGAAGTCCGCGTGCTCACGTGTGCCATTCTGATAAGGAAGCAGCAACCAGCAGGTAAGCTGCTGTCCGGCGCCCAGATCCTTTCGTCCCGTATCGAACGATACGCCCCCGCCTCCAACATCCATCGTCTGAGCAACGAAGCGATCACCGAACTCATTCTGAACCGCCAGCTCAAGCTTGGACTGTACTCGCAAATAGCTGCGACGCTGTACTGAGGATATTTCATCAGGAAGAGGCTTGTGCAGTCTTACCAGCCGCAGATTATCCTGTTCGAATCCGAGCACATGGGTAATAAAATAGTGTGTTTTGCCATCCTCCTGAATGTATTTCACGGATAGCTCATCACCAAAATGAAGCTTGCGAAGTCTACCGTTGTGAACATTCATAGGTACATCGATGAGGATGCCTTGATCCGTAATGTCGTGAATTCTTGCTTTGTATTCCTCGTCGCGTTCACGCTCGTCAGCAGAGGCTATTTGAATGTATAATGTCTCGTTGTGTTTCGGATACACGATCTCACCGTCCTGAAAATGATGGCAGCATGTGCCGCTATACCCGATTATAGCACGCACGCCCCCGCTAGGAATTATAAAATAACTATAATTTTAAAGAAGCGTGACATAGCCATGAGCTATTAAATGAATATGATTAAGCCCCTTTTATCAATGGGACACAATCCATCGAAGTTATCGGAACAGTCTTCTCACAACTGGATGGCTCCTCTGGAACTCGGATCGAATCCGTCTGGCCATATTGAAGCAGCGTTGTACAGAGCACCTTCGAATTCAGCCTCTTCGAGTACTGCTTCGCTCAGGTTGACTCCTTGCAGGTTGGCATTCCTGAACACCGCCCTACTGACATCCATATGACCTAGATTCGCGTTGGAAAGATTGGCATTTTGAAAATTAGCGTACTTTCACAGAAGACAGACCGCGTTTAGTTGAAGTTTTCTTGCGATAATCCAATTGTTCAGTTCCGCTGAAATAATTCTATTATCAAAAAAAAGGGCTGAACAGAGTATTTCTCCGTTCAGTCCCTTAAGCACATTCAATATTACATACCTTCGCAATGGCATGTACATCCTTCACCAAGCCTAAATACCATCTGTACGCTGATTAGGCTCATCAGAATCTTTCACTACCTCAATACTTTCCTCAAGACCGGTATCTGCATTCAGGTAGATGCGATACACCGACCCATTAATTCGACCGCCAAATTCATGTGTCAGCACTTGCTTGGACATTTCATTTTTGATCAGAGACATCCGGTGGTAGGATTCCTTGAATTCCGGATTCAACTTTTTACGTGCTTGCTCTATCGTCAGCTTGGCCTTGGGAATGATACGCTTGTCGCTGTGCTCGTATACATAATCGGCAGCCTGGACGCCTATTACCTCTCCATTATCAAGCGCTGTGCGGACCGTTACCTTCTCCGGATAAAGGAATACATTATCCTTGACTGGAACGAAGGTGATATTAGCAAGATTATCGTACTCATCGTATGCGACAGGGCTCATCTCGCCATATTCCTTATTTCTCAGGAATTGCTTACCGGCTTCAATCGCCTCCTCACGCCCTGCCTTCTTCTGTCCCACTTCACGGGTGTACGTGTAAGAGATCAGCAGCCCGCCATTGCGAGTGAAATCCATCGACTTCGCATTCCCTTTACCCAGATCAATCTTGGCCGTATAGGACGGCCACTCCGTATTTTTTCCGTTCTCTGTCACCTTCACTGATTCAGGCTTGACATCCGCGAATCTGGCAGACTTCTCCTTGACCTGCTGCGCAGTGATCGGCAATGCATTTAGCTTCTTCACGGAACGCTTCTCATACATGCTGGAGATGGAAGGTCCCCAATCAAGCTCTGGGTACTCCTGCACCTTTTTGTCTACAGTCTTGAATCCATCAATAATCGTATTGTCGGCTGATTTGTTCTCTGTGGCCATGGCAGTTTCGACATCCATCCAGCGCAAGTGATTGGAGAGCACCTTCTCCCGTACCTGCTGCATATCCTTGGAGATTTCTTTCGAATTCTCATACAGTGACTTGAGATTCTTCATCTCTCGCTCATCCAATGGCTCCTTGCTCAGATCACGGATCGAGGTTTGATAGGCGAAATTGGACATCCGCGACAACAGCTCCTCTGCGTGATTGAAGGGCAACAGTGTGAGCGGAAGCTGATTGACCTCATTTTGCGCCTCACTGGTCAGACGCCATACATTGAGAAGACTCTTGCGGTGCATGCCATGTGAAGCCGAGTTGACAGCAAGCGTATTCCCGAGCTCCGTATGAAGCTGGTCCATATGGTAAGACAGATCATGAAAGGCTCGCTGGTACTGATTCTCTGCCTTCAGCAAGATAGAGTTCTTTTCCTTGTTCTCCTGATAACCCCACACGGCTGTACCAATCAGTAATACAGTCATGATGGGGAACATTACCGCACTCAGACGCTTATACATGATTCGCTCTCCTTTCATCAGGTACACTAACCATAGTGTGACAAGTTAAAAGGAAGGTTATGCATCTTGGTTATACAGATTCTTCTTCGATGATAAAATCATCCACGTTATCACACAGGCAACGCTTAAAGCCTGTCTCAATTCGGTCTGTCTCCTTGTGCCCTCTGAGCACGAATTTCTCGCCACAGCAGGGACAGTAGATTTTCACCTTTACACGCACAAAAAAAGACACCTCCATTAGCAGAATGATGACCCTCTTCTGCTAAGTGTGTCCATTTTTGTCACATATTAACCTCTTCATCCCGCTTCACAAAGCGGTGAGGTGATCTGCTGTTCGCTCGTTTGATTTTCCCCATGCCACGGTACCACAGGAAAGCCATCAATGGAATGATGAACCAGATCCAGTTGTTCACAACGGTATCCAAAATAATATCATAGACCCCATGCCAGAACCAAGGCAACAGCAGGGCGATCGTGAGATATGAACGAGTCCTCTTGGTCTCGCAAAATTTAGCCAAGCCCATATAATAACCCATCATGACTCCGAACATCGCATGACCAGATACAGGCAACAGCGATCGCAATAGCAGCGTTCCCACTGAAGGCTGCCCTGCCCATACATAGAGCAGATTCTCCGCTGTCGCGAACCCGAGTGAGATGGCCGCCGCATATACAATTCCATCATAGGGCTCATCGAATTCCGTATGATTGTAGATCAAGTGGACCAGTACGAACCATTTAACGACCTCCTCCACTCCAGCGGATACTGCAAAGGAATCCCAAAATGGATGAGTGCCGAGCCAAATAGAAAGCCCACGCTGAATAATCATAATTGGTAGCACGATCAGAAATCCCAGCAGAAAAACTTTAATCACCATATGAAGAGGCTCTGAGTCGTACTTGTCCTTTAAGTAAACATACGTAAGCAAGGCGATTCCTGGCGCTGTGGCTACGGCTAATAAAGAGAACACAAGCACCGAATCATCCCCCCGCAAATGAAATCTATATCTAATGTCATGTCGTAAAAATTGGCCGATTCTGAAATCAGAACCGGCCTACTCAGGTCTACGGTAAAGCAGATGTGCAAGGCTTCGTTTCACCACCAACTCGTGTGAACTCATTAGCCTGGCAATCAACTGCGACTATCAAAATGCTCACAGATCATGCTTACAGCATTCTCGGGCATTACAAGCTTGCCGTATTCCTCCAGTACTGCTGGTGTGAGGGATGATCCCTCACCGAATTCGGCCAACACAGCAATAAGCGCACCATGCTTGGCTTCCTCCACTTGCTCTGGTTCGAGATATAGAATCCATTTTCCTTTATAATGATACAGCTTGCCAGCTTCGGTAACATTGCCCGCCAGCATATGTGCCGCCTCAATTAAGACCTCGAAGTCATTAAATGCATAAATAATGGAATCGCTTTGCTCCAGCGTTACTTCCATTTCATAAATTTCTTCAGGCAGATCGTCATCCTGACCCGAGCCGTATTGAGAGTGATCATATTTCCCTCGGGTAACAATAACAACCATGCCCTGGGCCGGGAGCGCGAACACTTCAACCGCCAGAGGACCCGTAGCATCAAAGCCCAGTTCACTATAAGCCTGGTCCATCATTTCGGTGAACAGCTCATGAACTTTAGGCATTTCCTGCCACATATCCTCCTTCTGGATGCCTCGTTCGCTAAGGTCATCAAATGTAAGGAAAATCCGTATCTTGTCCTGACCTAATCTTTCTATTTTCATACTGGATCCTCCTCTGCAACCGAGTATTATAAACAGATTATGATGCAACAAAGATACCTGTGATAAAAATGGTTCTATGTAGCTATGTTATCATTTTATACCCTCAAATGCACGCAATAAAAACGACAAAAAAAGAATCATTTACCCGGCGAGAAAAGCCGCGAAATGATTCTATACAGCCTTCTTGATGTTAGATCCCCGGTATAGCGGTGTTCGTCTCTTTGAGAATCATCTCAACTTCCTTTTTGACATCGGGAGTGGAACGTATAAATTCTTTGATCAATCTCAGATTGGTCTCTTTGTCTAGGGGCTGGCTCGTTTTGCTATGGCTGGTATGTGTCTCATGTCTCTCATGCTCATGGGCGACAGTATGCTCATGCTGATTTTTGTCTCGTGTATGGCCCTTGTCCTTCCCCAGATTCAGATTATCCAGTCCTGCCATTCCTGGCAGAGCTGCATCCATCAGCTTCGTTCTGGCCTTATTCATCATGTGGTTCAAATTACGCATATTGCGACGCTGGACTACGGAGCTGGCCACAGCACCAAGAACCACGCCCATAAAAAATGACGATGTCTTCACAATTTGCTCCTCCTTTTTGTGATAAGATCGACGTTAGTGTTGACATTAGGGCATGAACTCATGCGGTACAGACACAGATAATTTCAGGAAAGCGAGAGTGACATCATGCGAATCAGACTGACGGTCCTGCTGCTGACTGCCGTGCTTCTGTTGAGCGCCTGCAGCCAGACAGAACCTACGAATTCGCCCGCAGGTACAGCCTCCGGGGATTCCACATCATCGCAAGAACAAAAGTCTCCACAGACCAAGGTGGACACAGAGGGTGATAAGTCACAGGGAACGGAACCTGCTGCGAATGCAGGTAATGACAACACTCCTGGAGCTTCCACGGATGCCACAAATCCGGAGATCAGTTCAGCTAATGATGGGACTGCAGAGGGTAACGCATCCATTCCAGTCACCTACCGGATGAACAACAATTATGACATTGTGCCAATCGATGAAGGGACCGAGCGCAAAGTAGTGCTGCTCACGTTCGATGATGGACCGAAGGATCGAGATATGATCACCAAGATGCTGGATACCTTAGACAAGCACGAGGCTAAAGCCATCTTCTTCGTAAACGGCTACCGCGTCAAGGAGAACCCCGATCTGCTGAAGCTGATTCATGAGCGCGGACAAATTATTGGTAACCACAGCTATGATCATATTGTGCTCAAAAATGAGTCCGAGACCAAAGTCAAACAACAGATTGAGGATGTACAGAAGTTGGTACAGGATACAACAGGTGTAACGCCTGTGTTCTTCCGTCCCCCGCATGGTGCAGGCGGGGATGTAGGTCGTAAAGTTGCCAAGGAGAACGGTCTACTCTATATGACCTGGTCTAACGGTTCACTGGACTGGACCATGAAAGCGAGCCACTCCAACAATCCTGAGACATTAATTAAAAATGTCATGGAGCAACTTCACGCAGGCAGCAACATCCTTATGCATGAGCTTCCATGGACAGCTGAAGCATTAGACACGCTGTTGACCCAGTTGGAGGAAAAGGGATATAGCTTCGTGGACCCTCGCAGCATTAAGCTGGAGAACTGATAGTGTTAAGTTCGTTTTATGAGCAATCAGCCTCTACGGGCGCGAACCAAACGCGCTAACAAACAAAACTAAACAAGCCCTGCCCTTGAAGGTGCTTTTGGCTCCTTACCCAAGGACAGGGCTTGTTTGATTAAAAAAAATTTATATACAGCGTCTATTCTCCAAACATCTCTGGCAACAAGGTTTTTACGGGAGGCGCTCCCTGGATTCCCCACCATACTAGCACTGCTGTGATTAGCATGAACAGTGTGCTCAGAAAATTAAGAAACCATTTGCTAACGCGAAGCCTTCTGGAGGGGAATAGCTCCGCACGCGAAGGGTAGGCATCCGGCAATTCCTCGCTTCCCTCCTGTTCAGCAGTCCGTGAACGCTCCATGCGAGTCATCGGTTGTTTATTATGTATATCTAGCACAGACGAGTCTTTGAGCGATACGCCTACAACAGGCGCTTCATGCAAGGTCAAAGGCTGCAATGCTGCTTCACCCGCAGCTTCTTGTAAAGGCAGTCTTTGCCGTGCTGCCAGATGTCGTGGACGCGGCTTGCCCCACAACTGCTTGAACCGATCGAAGCGCTGACTACGCTGTATTTTGTTCCGCTCTACTCTGCTCAACTCCTGATTCATGTCTCCCTCCGAAAACGCAGTACCAGCCCAGAGATCAGGTCAATCACAAAATGACACAAGATTGGGGCCCACAATGTATCTGCTTGAATGTATATGTACCCAAGACCGTAGCTGCTCAAGAATACCCAGCCAGTGGGGATCCAGTGCCGCAAATACCGAATGTGGATCAGCGCAAAAATAATACTCGTCCAATAAGGACCGAATGCATGTTGTATCGCTCCACGAAACAGAAGCTCTTCACAAATCGACACGATTGCAGCAATACAGACAATATGCCATACAGGACGATTTCGGAACAGCATCCGATTGATACCGCCATCATCCATAGCATCCTCTGGCACCACATTAGAGATTAGGAGATCCACTACCAACATGACTGCAGCAAAGCCTAGCCCCCACCAGAGAAACCGCAGATCGCCAGGCAGGTCAAAAAGAACGAGTAGATTACGTCCCTGCAATAGTACCCACACTGTTCCAATCAACAAGGTCAGGAACTGGGTCAAATACAGATTGATGAGCAGCATTCGCTCATTCAACTCATGAATTTCAGGCTGCCTGAAATTCAGCTTCCATTTCTTTTTCATAATTATACACGTAGTCCTCTGCTAAGTTATTCATTAAGCATCATAGCCAATTTTACCACTTGATTCAAGGCACCAGACTCCTTATATTAGCACATTTAGGCCCCTGTAGACTCACTAGATTTAAACTCCTCATGCCCTATTGACATCTCCATGTCAGGCATGATACATTATGAAAAAATTAAGAGTATATGACAGACATCGATGGAGAGAAGACACTGACATTGTCCCTCAGAGAGTCGGTATTTGGTGAAAGCCGACGGCAATCAGTATGGTCTTTAGCGCTCCTGAGTTATTGCCCCGAATGTGGATTTTGTATATCCAGTAGGCGCAATCGGTTGAAATCCGTTATCTTTCAGGTCATTTGACCGTTGAGGCAGTTATTGTGAAATAATTGCGAATTAGGGTGGTACCACGACAGCTCTCGTCCCTTACTATGGAGATAGTATGCGGATCGGGGGCTTTTTTTGTGCAAGCTCCGAACCAGCGTATCTCCTGGGAGCGCAGCGCGGCGTGCTTTACCATGTTCCTTTGGTACGGTAATGCGGTGCTACTGAAGTGTGGTTGACTGACATAGTTCACAAGTAGGATCAATTAAGAGGAGGATTCACATGTACAAAGTATTAGTTTCCGACCCCATCAGCGATCTAGGAATTCAACAGCTCATGGACGCAAGTGACGTCACCGTCGACAAAAACACAGGACTCAGCGAGGATGAGCTGGTTGCGATTATTGGCAACTACGATGCCCTGCTTGTGAGAAGCCAGACACGTGTAACGGAGCGCATCATGGCCGCAGGCACCAATCTAAAGGTCATTGGACGCGCTGGTGTGGGCGTAGACAACATTGATCTCGATGCCGCTACGCAGCGCGGGATTATCGTCATCAATGCACCGGATGGCAATACCATTACAACATGTGAGCATGCGTTCGCTATGATGATGGCTCTTGCCCGTCATATCCCACAAGCATACGCCAAGACAGTCAACGGAACTTGGGACCGCAAGAGCTTCCTCGGCGTTGAGCTCCGCAACAAAACGCTGGGTGTACTCGGCATGGGACGAATCGGAAGTGAAGTCGCCAAACGGGCCAAAGCCTTTGGCATGAACATTCTCGGCTATGATCCATTCTTGACAGAAGAGCGTGCCGAAAAACTTGGAGTGAAGCTCGCAAGTGTGGATGAAATCGTCAAGCATGCTGACTTCATGACAGTCCATACACCACTTACGCCAGAGACGCGCCACATGATCTCCCGTCCGCAATTTGAGGTTATGAAAAAAGGCATGCGCATTATCAACTGTGCTCGTGGTGGTGTAGTAGATGAAATGGCACTTGTAGAGGCTATTGACGAAGGCATTGTGGCTGGAGCTGCATTTGATGTCTTCGAATCTGAGCCACCGGCACCGGACCATCCTTTCCTGGGGCATCCAAACATTATCGTTACGCCTCACCTGGGAGCATCCACGGTGGAAGCTCAAGAAAATGTAGCCATTGACGTATCGGAGCAGGTGCTTCACATCCTGCGCGATGAGCCGTTCAAGAACGCCGTCAACATGCCGCCAGTTGCACCTAGTGTCATGAACAAGCTGCAGCCTTATTTCACGCTTGGAGAGAAGCTTGGTAGTATGGCAGCTCAAATTATCAATGGGCCCGTAAGCGAGATTCAAGTGGATTATGCCGGTGAGCTATCCGAGAGTGATACACAGCCACTGACGCGCTATATTATTAAGGGCGTACTTCGCCGCCACCTCGGCAATGATGTTAATATCGTGAATTCCATGCATCTGGCTAAATCCAGAGATGTGAATTATGTCGTATCGAAATCCACAACGACCAAAGGCTTCACAAACCTGATTACCGTAACGCTTAAGAGCCAGAACGGTGAAGAGCACAAGGTCGCAGGAACACGCTTGAACGGCTATGGAGAGCGAATCGTCCGTCTGGATCAGTTCCCGGTGGATGTATCACCAGAGAAGCACCAAATTCTGATCTCCCATAACGATAAACCAGGGATTATCGGACGTGTTGGTACCCTTCTGGGGCAAAATGAAGTAAACATCGCCGCCATGCAAGTAGGTCGTAAAGTAATCGGCGGAGAAGCTATCATGATTCTAACGGTTGACAAGGCTGTTCCGAAGGACGTACTGGTACAGCTGACCACACTCGAAGATCTGAACATGGCTCAGGAAATCGTGCTGGAATAGAAACATACCATTTCTGAAAAGACAGCAGTATATGGCATCATAAAGCTGTACAGAAAACCACGCAAAAGAAAAGCCTGCTAAACGAGGATAAATCCTTGCTCGGCAGGCTTTTTTCTGTGCATATCATTAGCGGCTCTTCTAAGAACTTGTTCATGCTTGTTTGCTTTTGTTCCACGATGAACAATATTATCTCTCAGCTTTCAACAAAAAACGTTCTGTTGCCTACACCATTCTTCAAGTAGGAAGGATCATTGTAAACACAGAGCCTTGACCAATACCACTCTCGGCTGTTATTTTACCATGATGGGCTTCAACGATGGTCCTGACAATCGCCAGGCCAAGGCCAGTGCCTCCATCCTCTCCTCTTACCCTTGCCTTGTCTGCCTTATAGAAGCGATCAAAAATATAAGGTAGATCCTCCGGTGGAATGCCAACTCCTTCGTCCTTCACTCGGATTCTTATAGCTGAGCGCCGATCTGTCTCGGTCTCATCCGCATGGATGACGATTCCCCTTCCAGCCGGTGTATGCCGGAAGGCGTTGTCCAGCAGATTCGTCAACACCTGCTCCAGGCGGTCCTCGTCAGCAGCAGAGAGCACTAATGGGCGATCTGCTGCTTCATAGACGAGTTCTACCTCCCTCTCCTTGGCTCGCACCAGAAACTTGCGCTGCACCCGCTGAATAAGCTCATGCACGTCCACTTGCTCCAGATGCAGGTCCATATGCCCAGCATCCATGCGAGTCAGGTCCAGCAAATCCTTTACCAATCTGCCCATTCGCAGCGATTCATCATGAATGACCTGTACAAGCTCCTCGCTCTCCTCCGGGGAGGAAGCCATGCCATCAAGCAAGGCCTCACTGTACCCCTGCATCATTGACAGCGGCGTTCGAATCTCATGTGATACATTCGCCACGAAATCCGCACGCATCTTCTCCAGTCTGGCCTCCTCGCTCACATCACGCAGTACAGCGACGACACCTCGGATGCTGTTATCTGTGTACAACGGCGCCATTTGCACAGACCATACATTTTGCTTCACGTGAACATTAGCAGACGCGTCCTCCCCATGCTTCAGCACACTATGGAATAATGGACGAAGCGGTTCAGGCAAGGCTGAGAAGCTCTCACTCTCCTCCTCCGTCTCCTGCTGCTCCCAATGCAGCTCACGCCAGCCATCTAGCAAATCCTGCCCTGGCGGGTTCGTCAGGACAATCTGTCCCTCACGATCAAAGGTTAGCACCGCATCCGTCATGCTGCGCAGAATGCTGGAGAGCTGATTCTTCTCTTGATTCAGGCTGCGAATCGTGGATTCCAGCTCCTCGGCCATATGATTGAACGTATGGGAGAGCACTCCGATCTCATCGCTATTCTCTAAAGAAAGTCTTGTCTCGTAATTGCCCTCTCGAATCGAATTCGTCGCCTGAATGAGCTGCTGCATCGGCTGCGTAATCTTCGTGAACAGGAACAGAGCAAAAAATGTCGTAAGCAAAAAGCCGACGATACAGGTGTAAGTGAACAGTCGCTTGATCTCGGCCGATTCATTCACAGCGAAGTTAGTATCAATATATGGCATTAAAAACAAACCAAGAAAGATGAGCACACACCCAACCAAGAAAATAATCGTCAGCCATAGTTTCCCTACGAGGGATCGCCAGAAATTCACGTTACTTGGGAACCTCCAATTTGTAACCGACTCCCCATACGGTTGTAATCATGCTAGCCGCTTCCGGTGATACCTTATTCAGCTTCTCCCGCAAACGCTTCACATGGGTATCTACTGTACGTAAGTCACCGAAGAATTCATAATTCCACACATCCTTTAACAGCTCCTCGCGCGAGAAGACCTTGTCCGGAGAGATCGCCAGGTAGTGCAGAAGTTCATACTCCTTCGGCGTCAAGCTAATCTCAATTCCTCCTGCCGTGACCCGATGGGCATCGTTCTCAATGACCAGGTTCGGGAATACGATGCTGTTGCTCGGGGTCGCTTCCTTGGTTAAGAATGCCGTCTCGGAGGAACGACGTAATATTGCCTTTACCCTGAATATAACTTCACGTGGACTGAACGGCTTCACGACATAATCGTCCGCTCCCACTTCAAAGCCCTGTACCCTGTTCATCTCCTCACCCTTGGCTGTAAGCATCAGCACAGGCGTAGCTTTGACCTGCCGCAGACGCGTACATACCTCAATGCCATCCATGCCAGGCAGCATAAGATCCAATAGAATAATGCTGTAATCATTCGAAGTGGCTTTGCGTAAAGCCGTCTCCCCATCCTCGGCTTCCTCAATGATGTATCCTTCCTTCTCCAAATACATCTTCAGCAGCCTTCTGATACGCTCCTCATCATCCACGATCAGGATGCGGTTACCTTGATCCGACATCTAGAAACAACCCCTTTATGCGCTTTGCAGCCCTTACGCGCTTGGCCCCCATTACCTTGTCCTGAAAGCAAAATCCGTAAGCGCCATCATGAATTTCACGAAATGTTTTATATTTTGGTAATCAAGCCACTTTCTCTATTTTACTATTTTCCCGGCTTTGGTCAAATCCCGACCCACAAAAAAAACAGAGGGGAAGCAACTCACCTCTGCTTGGAATGATCGCAAGCAACCGAAGCTGCCCGCATTTTGGCTTCCTTACTGCTTATTTCTATTTCACTTTTTTGGATTTGGCAAGCTGAATCAGACGGTTAATCTCATCCTTCGTGAGTGGCCGGGTCAGGCCACGCTTCAGGTTTTGCAATAGCAAATCTCCAAAAGCAATACGCTTGAGACGCAGCACCGGGTGACCGATCGCTTCGAACATACGGCGAACCTGACGGTTCCGTCCTTCGTAGATCGTAATCACGATGACTGCTTCTTTCCCGTCAGGGTCAACGTCTCGATATTCCACCTCAGCAGGAGCTGTGATACCGTCCTCCAGTACAATGCCTGCACGGAGCTTGTCCAGCTCGGTACCATGCGGTACCCCTTTAACGGTAGCCAGATAGGTCTTGGGTACGTGATGACGTGGGTGTGTCAGCAGATTGGCGAACTCGCCATCGTTAGTTAGCAGTAACAGCCCTTCGGTATCATAGTCCAGTCTCCCAACTGGATACACACGTTCCTTGACGCCCTTCAGATAATCAGAGACGATCTTGCGACCTTCAGGGTCCGAAGCACTTGTAATTACACCCTTAGGCTTATTCATCATTAAATAAATCTTCTTCTCTTGCTTAATTGGCTTGCCACTTACCGTAATCATATCCTGATCGGGATCAGCCTTGGTGCCCAGCTCCTGGACAACAACCCCGTTGACCTCAACTTGTCCGGCCAGAATCAGTTCCTCACATTTGCGTCTGGAGGCAACCCCTGCCTGTGCCAGAATTTTCTGTAAACGTTCCATTATCGTTATTTTCACCTCATGCTAATGATACCCAGCAAAGCGGGAAATCACAAGCTAAAAAACCAACAAACAAATAACTATAGCTGCGATGAAGCCAACCACGTCCGAGAAGAGGCCTACCTTCAGGGCATATCGCCCATTGCGGATGCCTACGGCTCCAAAATATACCGTTAGTACATACAGTGTCGTGTCCGTGCTTCCCTGAATTGTCGCAGCGATGCGACCAATCATGGAGTCAGGTCCATAGGTGCGTATCAGGTCTGTTGTAAAGGCAAGCGAGCCTGTTCCTGTCAATGGACGGAGCAAGCCCAGCGGTAGCACCTCCGGCGGGACGTCCCATAGTCGAAAAAGCGGAGCGAACCAGCTCAGCATATAATCAAGAGCACCCGATGCCCTGAAGATGCTGATCGCTACCATCATGCCTACAAGATGGGGGATAATGCCGATTGCCGTAGAAAAGCCATCCTTGGCGCCTTCAACAAAGGACTCGTATACCGGGACTTTTCTGACATAGGCATATAGAGGAATAAAGGCCAGAATACATGGGATGGCCCAGGTGGATATGAGGGTGATCACCTGCAGCATGACGGTATCATCCTTTCGTAGCTCTATGGGCAGCAGTGCGTCCTGGTGGCGGACGCCGGGTCATGCGCTTGCGGTACCAGCGGTCCGCCGCAATTGCAGCTACCGTAGCGACCGCCGTAGCAACGAGCGTCGTTCCGACGATCTCTGCAGGATTGGCAGATTGATAATTAAGACGTATAGCAATCATCGTGGTCGGGATAAGTGTAATGCTTGCTGTGTTCAAGGCCAATAACGTACACATGGCTGGAGAAGCCGTCTGCTTGTCTGGATTCAGTTCCTGCAGCTCTTGCATGGCCTTGATCCCCATGGGCGTGGCTGCATTTCCCAAGCCCAGGAGATTGGCACTCATATTCGATAGAATGTAGCCCATGGCTGGATGATTCTTGGGAACGTCAGGGAACAGAAAGCGAACGACAGGAGCCAACAGCCTGGACAGCTTGCTCATCAAACCCGCATCCTCTGCCATCCTCATCATTCCCAGCCAGAATACCATGACACTTATTAATCCAAAGCATACTGTAACCGCTGAAGCGGCACCGTCAAAAGCAGCCTTCGTTACGGCCTCTATGTTCCCCTGTACTGCTGCGAAGCCAATTCCAATCAGGATCAATGCCAGCCAGATCAGATTGATCATGTCTGCACCCCCCTTTTACTTAATGCCTCCCTTGGTAACAACTCAGTTTCTGAATATGTTTCTTATAACATCCCGCCATGTATCTAGCCAGGTCAGATTGCGAGTGTTTGATATGAAGGAATTAACCGTGGCATTGCTCTTCGTGTCCGGAATAAAGCTACCCTGCTCATATATAGGCACCTGCCCGATCACGTGACCATCCAGTACAAGCTCGACTCGACCACGCAGTCCAAAGTCAGCTGTTCTCTGCGAATCTGCGGCTGGCTTATTCAGCACTAGCTTGGTTACCAGCCTCTCTTCCTCGCCATCAGCTAGCGGATAAGTGAAGGATGCACCTGTCACGAAGGTATAGCCTTGAAGTGGTGTATTCTTGCGGGTAATCTCCTGTAGTGGATAATACTTGAAGCCGTAATCCAGCATGTTGGCGTGATCATTCCAATCGTCCCCATCGTTGAGGGTCACCGCTGCAAGCTGCCTGCCATCCCGCGTAGCTGAGCTAACCAGGCAACGAAATGCCTTTTTCGTATATCCCGTCTTCACCCCATCTGCACCCTCATACAATCGAAGCATTTTATTCTTGTTCAGCCAAGTATAATCCCAGGGATCATTGGGGTTAGGCGCTTTCTTGTCACGTGTGCCTACGATTTTACGGAAGGTAGGATTATGCAGTGCGTAGGCGGTCAGCTTGGCCAAATCATTGGCGGTAGAATAGTGTCCTTCTGCATCAAGACCATGTGGATTCTGGAATTGTGTGTGATGAAGTCCCAGCTCCGCAGCCTTTTCATTCATCATAAATACGAAGCCCTCTTCCGATCCACCCACATGCTCTGCAATCGCTGTCGCGGCATCATTTCCGGAGCGAAGCATTAGCCCATATAGCATATGCTCCAGTGTCATCTTCTCTCCCAGACGCAGGAATAGAGAGGAGCCTTCTTTGGCAAAAGCCCGGGAGCTGACCGTCACGTCATCCTGCAGATTCCCCTGCTCAATGGCTACGATCGCTGTCATAATCTTCGTAAGGCTGGCAATCCGTAGTTCCTTGTCGCCTTCTTTGGCATAAATGATCCGACCGGAGGTCACATCGATCAGAGCAGCAGCTTGAGCATGCGTTGACAACGCTGGCGGGTTATCATTTGCCGGGCGACCCTCTTCAGCCCATGCAGGCTGAACCGATGACATGACCAGCATCAGACTGCACAGCACTACAATGGTATGAATCCATTTCTTCTTTATCATCGGGGCACTCCTCATCTTTCCTGTCATTCGGGAACTCCTTCCCTCAAGCCATATCTTGTACCATCTTATGTACAAGTTGTATCGAGTATGTTATGAGTTTTGCAGCTGAAAACTTATAAATTCTTTATCTAAAAAAAATCCTCTCCGCTCACATCGGCCACAGGGCACATGTTATGAGCGAAAAGGATTGTATACGAATGCATTACAGATAGGTTGGTCCTTGATGATGGGTTGTAGTGTCCGTTACGGGAACCTGAGGAATCAACTCAGACTGATCGCCTGCGGCATATCCGTTATTTCGGAACATGGATTGAATTTTATCCACCAGGATAGGCGTTGCATCAATAATTTTTTCGAACAGATGCGTCTGGTTATCCAACGGCACAATCTGCGCACCATGGTGACCTACGACCAAAAAGGCGATCGGGTGGATCGAGACGCCACCGCCGCTACCTCCGCCGAACGGATGACCTTGTTTGAGCCCGCTTCCGGATTCATGATGTGAATGAGAATGCGAGCCATACTCCTCATCCTCGCCATTTACATTAAAATCACTACCACCCGCCGCAAAACCGAAGCCCACTTTACTAATCGGTAAAATGACGGTACCGTCTTTCGTCTCAACTGGCTCCCCGACGATCGTGTTAACATCAACCATACCCTTGATATTTTCCATTGCAGTCTGCATTAGACCTTGAATAGGATGCTCTGACATTCAATATTCCTCCTCAATATACAATCCTTAATACGATGTACTTGCTCGTATTATGCTTCAGAGGAACGCTGAATATCCATATAGGTAAGTTTCCACAAGAGAAATATATATCATTTCTTCGTATCAGCATGGGAATGATTGTTGGATGCTTACGTGCCATTGGCTACATAATCCTTGGACATGAAAACTTGGGTCTGATTCGACCTTCATATTGTCGGCTCAGGCCGCTTTCTTCTTTCTTTCCCCGCAGACATCACTTTTCTCCATATTCTGAGCCCTCCCGGTGTACGGGATATTCGCCACAGCAGCAGGAGCATCGCTTTCAGCAGAGAGCCACTAGACACATGCAATTGCATATGAAATCTCATACTCAGTCGATAGCCCCCCTTCCATAGAGGTACAACAAAGAGGGACGGAGCGTGGTGAAATTGCAATAACGTACTCAGCCAGCCGACCAACGCGGATTTGATCGCCCAGAGCACGCCTGTCGAGGTAGCTGTATGCGCGCAATCCGCCAGCCCGATATTAGTGGACCAGTCCAGCTTATTCACGTGAAAATGGGCTATCATGGACATGGCCCAGCGTCTCAGCGATTGTGTACCTATAAGCAATTTTTTATATTGGTCATACCATTGCTTAATCTCATCTTTATCGATGGATTTCTTGCTGATCGTAGATTCATGCATGTGTAGATTGCCGTTGCGGTCAACTCGGAACAGTAAACCCTTCTTGACGCCCAGCATTAGTACAGAAGGGACATCATAACGGAATCGGATTACACCATACAGTGCTCTAATTTTAATATGCAGCCGATCATCCTGATCATGCTTGACGAATTCTACATCAATATGTATGCGGGAACACAGCACTGCTATCAGCAAACCTAGCAACACTACCGCTGCACCGATGATCCACCACCAGAACCACACGAATGACTCCCTCCTATCCCGTCCAGTTCTTACCTCAGGCAAGGTTGTATAAGGGTAGTATGAACCCAATGAAAGGAAAAGATTCAGACGCAAAAACAGGGCATCCCAGCTTGTTCAGCTTGAGAGCCCTGATCTTAGCAGCATTATTCCTTTTTCTTATGCTAGCCCGATTTCAATCACACCTGACTTGTAAACCTAGTTGCGTTATTAACGCATATATTGATGGTTATACTTCTGTATCCGGCTCGACCTCTTCGAAGGTCAATTGATCTCCCAGCTTCTCGAATAGCAGCTGCGTCTCTTCCTCCAACTGATCTGTATCCTCGAACAACTCTGGCTGCGGAAGATCCGAGAGGCTTGCCAGTCCAAAGTATTCCATGAAGGCTTTGGTGGTTCCATAGAGAATAGGTCTTCCGATCGCATCAGCTCGTCCAGTCTCTTCTATAAGCTCTTTGTTCACCAACGTATGTATGGCTCGTTCTGACTTGACTCCACGAATTTCTTCAATTTCTACACGTGTAATCGGCTGCCGATAGGCCACAATCGCTAGTGTCTCCAGCGCAGCCTGTGATAGTGACACACGAGCGGGAGAATACGCTAGCTTCTCAAAGAATGGCGCGTGCTCAGGCAAAGTCGCCAACTGATATCTTCCAGCAAGTGTAATCAATTGAATCCCCCTGCCGGACTGCTGCATATCGTTCCTCATATCCTCCAGACAATCCTTGACCAGCTCTGGACGCTGCTCCACAATCTCGGCGATCTGCTTCACGGCAAGCCCTTCTTCCCCTGCCAGAAAAAGCAGTCCCTCAATAATCGATTTCAGCTTCGGGTATTCCATCGCCCAGTAATTCCCCTCTCCACTCCATAACAATATCCTCAAACACATTTTCTTGGAAACACACAATTTGCTTCATTTTCATCAGCTCCAGAATCGCCAGAAAGGTCACGACGATCTCATGGCGCTGCATATCCTCATGCATCAGCTTGGAGAAGAGCACCTTTCCTCCCCGTCCAGCTCCTTGCAGCACTCCCATCACCTGCCGAATACGGTCCTTCACAGAAATCTCGTCGCGATGAATACGTGTGACGACAGAACGCCGTTCAGACTTACGTAGAGCCCGTTGAAAAGCTGCGATCAGGTCTGAGACATGCAGACCTTGCACAGGGTTAGCCGGAACAGAAGGCATGTATGAGCTGAGATCCTCCGGCTCCTTACTGAACATGAGGCTACGCTCCCATTCGCGTTCATTCAGATGCTGTGCGATTCCTTTATACTTGCGATACTCGATCAGTCTCCGTATCAGCTCCGCACGCGGATCTTCATCGTCCTCTTCATACATGAAGTAATCCTCTTCGAAATCTAGAACCGGAGGCTTCGGAAGAAGCAGCTTGCTCTTGATGGACAAGAGCGTGGCCGCCATTACCAGAAATTCGCTCGTGATTTCGAGCTCCAGCTCCTGCATGCTGTTCAGATAAGCCATATACTGGTCGGTTATTTCACTGATGGGTATGTCCTGTATATCAATCTCGGCTTTATCAATTAAATGCAGCAGCAGATCGAGCGGACCCTCGAACGTCTCTAGTTTATATGTTACCACTGTCAAAAGTGCTTCCTCCCGCCAAATTACTACTTCCGGCCTGTCCTAATTTACTGTAATGTCGCTTTTGGATTCGCAACAAGCCCATAAGGACGCTTGCCGTGAGTTGCCCCGATTGCTGACAAGTCCCCTGATTGCAGGAGCTTATTCAGTAGACAGCACAATGTCCGGCAAGCTATCCCATGCAGCCTTAGCAAGCCAGTAAGCTTCTATTGAAGCTGCTTGCTCAAATTTGCCATTTCAATGGCTGCGACAGCCGAATCCCAGCCTTTATTACCAGCCTTGGTTCCTGCACGTTCAACAGCCTGCTCTATATTCTCTGTAGTGACCAAACCGAAGATAACAGGCACACCTGTCTTCAGGTTGATGGCAGATACGCCCTTAGCCACTTCATTACATACATAATCATAATGTGTTGTAGAACCGCGAATGACCGTTCCCAAGGTGATGACTGCATCATACTTTCCACTCTCAGCCATCTTCTGCGCAATCAATGGAATCTCGAATGCACCTGGCACCCACGCAACGTCAACCTCTTCATCCATCACACCGTGACGGTTAAGCGCATCAAGTGCCCCACTCAGGAGCTTACTCGTAATGAATTCGTTGAACCTTCCTACTACAATACCATATTTTAAGCCTTTAGATACAAGATGACCTTCAAAATAATGTGCCACGCTTCATCAGCCTCTCTTTTTCATATTAATTTTAGATCTGCTCGTTCTGCTCTAATGCGTCAAAAGTCAACAGGTGCCCAAGCTTGGCCTGCTTGGTATGAAGATAGCCCGTATTGTTCTCATTCTCCGGAATTTGGATTGGAACACGCTCTACGACTTGCAAGCCATAGCCTTCCAGTCCTTTTATCTTGCGGGGATTGTTCGTCATGAGACGAATCTGCCGCACCCCCAAATCCCGAAGCATCTGTGCACCGATGCCATAATCGCGCAGATCAGCCGAGAAGCCCAGCTTCAGATTGGCGTCAACTGTATCCAGTCCTTCTTCCTGAAGTTTATAGGCTTTTAGCTTATTAATCAAGCCAATACCACGGCCCTCCTGACGCATATACAGCAGCACACCTGCACCCTCCGCTTGAATCTGTTGTAGAGCGGCAGCGAACTGCGGCCCGCAATCACATCTTAAGGAATGGAAGACATCTCCTGTCAGGCATTCAGAGTGCACTCGCACCAGCACAGGCTTGCTTGGATCAATTGTCCCTTTAACCAGTGCCAGATGCTCCTTGGAATCAAGCTCATTCGTATAGGCTACCGCATGAAATTCACCGAACTCGGTTGGCATCTTCACAGATACCTCCCGCTGAACCAACTGCTCTCTGCTGATTCTGTAGCTGATAAGGTCCTTGATGGTAATTAGCTTCAATCCATGCTTCGTAGCCAGCTCAGCCAGATCCGGTAGTCTTGCCATCGTGCCATCTTCCTTGATGACCTCGCAAATGACCCCTGCCTCTGCTCCGCCGCTAAGCCGCGCCAGATCAACAGCAGCCTCCGTATGTCCGGCTCGTCTTAATACGCCGCCATCCTTGGCAATCAACGGGAACATGTGCCCAGGCTTCCGGAAATCCTCCGCCCCTGTAGTATCATCAACCAACGCTCTTACCGTCATCGCCCGCTCGACAGCGGAGATGCCAGTCGTAGTAAGCTTGTGATCCACCGAAACGGTAAAGGCCGTCCCATGAAAATCCGTATTCTGAGCTACCATCGGCTTCAACTGAAGTTGATTCGCACGCTGCTGTGAAATAGCTACGCAGACGAGACCGCGACCTTCTGTAATCATGAAATTAATGGCTTCGGGCGTTACCTTATCAGCCAGAACTATGAAATCCCCCTCATTTTCACGATCCTCGTCATCCACGACAATGACAATTTTGCCTTGGCGCAGATCAGCGATCGCATCCTCAATGCGATCCAATTGAATGGTGTCATCCACAATAATCCCTCCTTCAGATTACTCTATCTGTTGTCAGTCTCCTGACTTTCCTGCTCTGGCCGACCCTTTTTAACAAAAGCCATGCTTGGACAGGTACTCCATGTCGATGCGGCTGCTTTCCTTCTTCGGTCCGCTCTCATATCTGGCATGTAGCAGATGCTCTACATATTTCCCCAGAATGTCGCACTCCAGATTCACAACGTCACCATTGTGCTTGCCCTGGAGCGCTGTAGCTGCCAGTGTATGCGGGATGATCGACACAGCGAATAGATCCTGCTGCGTGTAGGCCACCGTCAAGCTAATCCCGTCAATGGTCACAGAGCCCTTGGGAATCAAGTATTTGAATAATGCTGTATCCTCAGGCATGAGCTCGAAGACCACCGCATTCTGATCCTTATACACCCGGATAATCTTCCCTGTTGCATCTACATGCCCTTGCACAATATGTCCGCCAAAGCGTCCATTGGCCAGCATGGCCCGCTCCAGGTTCACACGGCTGCCAGACTCCAACAAGCGCAGACCTGTATGGCGGAACGTCTGCGGCATGACATCCGCCCCGAAGCTGCTGCCTGCAATCTGTGTGACGGTCAGACATACACCATTCACCGCCACACTGTCACCCAGCTTAAGATCATCCATAATGACAGCAGCCTGGATGTGCAGCACCATGGCTTCTCCGTTACGGGTGATCCGAGTCACCGTGCCGACCTCCTCCACCAAGCCAGTAAACATGCCTCTCCCTCCTTTCCAGCCACCGTACCGAGTGCACGGGACTTTGTACAAATGAACCGTAAAACACAACCGTAAAACACAACCGTAAAACACAGAAAACCCCTAACGGATGCTCCGCCAGGGGTTTGAGAGATATCAGATCATTTTCAATCATTCACATTATCCATAGGTCAACAGACCATCCCAGCAGGAATAGCGTTGCCTAAATAAGCCTTGCTCATTCGAAAATGAGTAGACTACATTGTGAAATGAAGCACATCGTAGCTTCTATAGGTATGTAAGTAACATGCCTGCGTACACGCACTGTCTCATACAGCAGATGTACAAAGAGCTATTCTGTGTCCGATCTCCTTCTCCCATCCAGACTATACTGTCGGTCCCGGAATTGCACCAGGTCCACCTTCTGCTGTCTTACAGACAGCATCCGGGTCACGGACTAAGGCTACTCACGCTTCGTAAGCATAAGAGCCATCACCGCCGGTAGGGAATTTCACCCAACCCCGAAGGAAACTTACATGTAGTTGTACAAGCGACTTACGGCAATTCTGTTGAACTGCCATCTCAGAACAAAATGAATTGTTCAAGAAATTATATCTAAACTAACACTAGACTGAAAAAAATGCAAGCCAGTCTTATAAATGTGTTCCTACACCACCGCGTGCTTGTTAGCTTTTTACACATTCCACTGCAAAAAGGCTACTCGTTGATCACAAGTAACCTTTCGCCATGCAGGCAGTCCTTTAACGCTGCATTTCCGTATATTTGTACATTAGCTCTTTGAACCAATGCTTATCATTCATCTGCAAAGCCAGGTCAATCAGAATTTCAAGATCCTGTATGTCCAGCTCAGCAGTATCATCAAAGGTAATGACAGCTGTTGCCGAAGGAGCCTGCTCCATCCCCTCACGCAAATCATAATCAAGCCGCAAATCTACGGTCCCATCCATGTACTCACATTTCAGAAAATAGATAATTTCACACATCAAAATAGGCCGAACCTCATGTTCCAGTACACAGTCCATTACCTTGGCCGAATAATGCTGGTTCGTCAGACTGAATTTCTGTGCAGCTGTCGGACGTTCTCGTCCAAAATCGTTTGTAAATTTCAACTCTATAGGAAATAGCCGCATGACCTTCGCCAGTTGCTTTCTTGTAATATCAATAATCTCAGCCTTGTTTAGCGTCAGCATTAATGCACCTCTCGTAATTCCAGTTTGTCCCATTTCAAGTGAATCATCGCTATACTTAAAGTAGCCCTTACCGCTATATCGGAATTTACATCACCATTGTTTAATTGTGCACGTGAAAAATATGTTCATTTTACCGCATAAAAAAGACCTTACTCCTGTCATTATCAGGACCAAGGTCTTCTGGTTTGAGATGGACTCACATAAGTCAAATCTCTTATTGTCATTTAGTAACGAACCTCATATTCACAGTGCTCATCGCCGTTAACATTGCATTTAATTTCGCGAACATGAACTCTCCGTTTCAGAATTTGAGTCAAGGCACCCTCCATGATCGCCCCTTCCAGGTCACACACCATGCTCTCTTCCATCTCGGGCAAGCCTGAGCAAAAGCAATCCTTCACTGCGACTACCATACGATGTTCTTCCTTTACGACAATCTGAGGGTCTCCGATCTTCAGCTCGCGAAATAAATCCAGCAATTCTGTCACCGATTGGACAGGGAGGCTTTCGCCTATTTTTCGACCCACTGTCACCGTTGTACCCTTGCCCTTCATAGGAAGTCCTTGATACATGCCAATCAGGCGGATCGCCCGATACAGCTCAATTGGAAGTGAATCGCCCATTCGGGTTCGCGAGATTTTCTTCAGGTCGGCAAATGTATATTCTTGTACTGTATTGGCTTTACTCATAACGCTCCCACCACCTAGTTTGAATTATGTACACCGCAAGTAATGCACACATGTACAGCTGATTTTTCATTTCTCAGAAACACTAAATTTTAAATATATGCACATTATAGGCCTGGGTGATAGAGTCACTTGTGATTGAAATCACGAGAATTTGGATAATACAAGGCAACAAAAAAAGTACAGATCAGAACCATTCTGACCTGTACTCTCCTATATGCCTAACGCACATGTATTCAAATTAAACCTCTACAACCTCAACTGTCTCCATGCGATCACGGCCTTGGAAAGCATCAACCAATTCCATACCTTTTGTCACTTTACCAAATACGGTATGTTGACCATCCAGGTGAGGCTGTGGCTGGTAACAGATGTAGAACTGGCTGCCACCTGTGTTGCGTCCAGCATGAGCCATTGCCAGTGTGCCGCGCTCATGTTTGTTCGGGTTGATTTCACAGTTAATGGTGTAACCAGGGCCGCCTGTTCCTGAACCGTTCGGGCAACCGCCTTGTGCTACAAAGCCAGGAATGACACGGTGGAATACCAATCCGTTGTAGAACCCGGAATTTGCCAGCTTCTCAAAGTTAGCTACCGTATTCGGTGCTTCATTGTCAAAAAGATCGATCAGCACTTCGCCGCCGTTCTCCAGCTTGATTTTTGCTTGTTTTGCCATCTATGTTCGTTCTCCTTTCGCTCTTCAGCGTCAATAAAGTCCAAGTACTAGTGTACTATGAAACCGCACAGTTAGCAAAATTTTCACATCTTTTTTACGATCTATGCATCATCGAGTATGTCGAATCCGTCACATCCAGTCTGTCGAGGTGATCATCTTTGCTCACAGTTAGTCTCTAGCATTGGGATAGCGCCTTCTTCGGCACCAGATCATTACGCACAATATCCTCAAAGGTCTCACGGCGTACGACCAGCTCTGCGTGACCATCCTTCACGAACACAACGGCCGGACGGCGCAGTCGGTTGTAATTGCTCGCCATCGAATAGTTATAGGCTCCTGTAGCCGCTACAGCCAGCAGGTCTCCAGATTGTACCTGTGGCAACTCCATATCCCAGATTAACATGTCACCACTCTCGCAGCATTTCCCGGCAATGGACACCGTCTCTTCATCCGAATCATTGGCCCGGTTGGCCAGCATAGCCTCATACTTAGCCTGATAAAGCGCAGGTCTTGGATTATCGGTCATCCCGCCGTCTACTGACACGTATTTTCTGATGTCCGGAATATCCTTGACACTCCCTATCGTGTACAGGGTGGTACCCGCATCCCCTACAATACTGCGACCTGGCTCAATCCAGATCTCAGGCAACTTCTTGCCAATCCCGGTAAAATGAGTGTGGACCGCTTGGCTAATGGCCTCCACATATTTGGCAACAGCGAGCGGCGTATCCTCTTCTGTATAACGAATACCGAAGCCTCCGCCCAGGTTAATGACCCTGAACTCCGCATGCAGCTGTTCGTACACCTCACGAGTAAAATGAGCCACCCGCTCTGCCGCAACCATAAATCCGTCTACCTCGAAAATTTGCGAGCCGATGTGTGAATGTACACCTAGCAGGCGCAGCTGGCTTTTTTGCAAGGCAAGCTTAACCGCCTCGTAAGCCGCCCCGTTACCGATGTCGAATCCGAACTTGGAATCCGTCTGTCCCGTAGAGATGTATTCATGGGTATGAGCCTCGACTCCCGGAGTTACACGGAGCAAAATATTCGCCTGTACGTTCTTCTCGCTTGCAATCGCCTGCAGCAGATGCAGCTCAGTCTCATTGTCTACGACAAAGCAGCCGATTCCGGCTTCCAGCGCCATCTCAATCTCTTCGGGAGTCTTGTTGTTGCCATGAAAGTGAATCCGCTCTACAGGGAAGCCCGCCTGCAATGCAGTGAACAATTCCCCGTCGGATACGACATCCAGCGACATGCCTTCCTCGGCAACCAGTGCACACATGGCCACCGTACAGAATGCCTTGCTCGCATAGGCTACCTGAAAGGACAGCCCTGTAGTGCGGAATGCACTCACGAACTCCCGGCAACGCTGACGAATCAATTGCTCGTCCATAATATATAATGGGGTGCCGAATTGTTCCTTCAACTGAACCGTATCGCAGCCCCCGATCTCCAAATGTCCCTGTGCATTAATTTGACTTGTACCATGTAAAAACATACCCTGGAGCCTCACTTTCTGGGAATCCTGTCTCATTCCATCGAAACATTTACACCAGTATAGCAAAAATCCGATGAATGGGTATGGATTTTTATGCAAATCGTTTGTACTTGCCGTCCTATTCTCTTCGACGCTCACGAGGCGGCATCCGCGAGCTATCCCGTGTCTTGTTGAAGGAAGGACGATCTCTGGAGGTCAGCATCGGCCTACGAAGTATAATTTCCGCCATAGCCTTCGCATTGAACGGAATGAACGGCCACATATAGGATGAATTATACGAACGGTGTGTGATCAGTAGGATCAGAATCAAGGTAACACCTACTACGAAGCCTTTAACCTTGAATACCGCCACCAGCACCAGCAATACGAGGCGAATCAGCCTGTTGGCTAGACCCAACTCATAGCTTGGCGTAGCGAACATCCCGATCGCAGCCACGGCCATATACAGTACCACTTCATTCACGAAGATGCCCGTCTTGACCGCAATGTCT
The DNA here is from genome assembly GCF_000377505.1 of Paenibacillus massiliensis 2301065 = DSM 16942. Classification (GTDB taxonomy): domain Bacteria; phylum Bacillota; class Bacilli; order Paenibacillales; family Paenibacillaceae; genus Paenibacillus; species Paenibacillus massiliensis. The sequence continues at coordinate 181,298 of NZ_KB898192.1, forward strand.
CCGACCAGAATGGCAGCAATCAGACCCATCGCAGACGCCAGCGGTGTCGGGGTATGTACAGCAGCAAGACGCAGCAGGTCCACCCCGAACTCAATCATTAGAAACTGAGCAATCAGCGGAATGTGAGTATTGTTCTCGTTGGGTCCCAAAAATTCAAGACCTGGCATGCGGACCTCAGGGTATATAACCATCAGCATCCACAATGGCAGCAGGAACAAGGAGGCAAATATCCCCGCGAATCGCACCCAACGCAAATAGCTTCCCATGAATGGTGTCTGGCGGTTCTCCTCCGCATGCTGACATAGATCAAAAAATGTAGTGGGCATGATCATGGCACTCGGAGAAGTATCAACCAGAATGACTACACGCCCCTCCATAATATGCGAAGCTACCGCATCTGGTCTCTCCGAGTAACGCACTAGCGGATACGGATGCCAGCCTTTATTAATAATCAGCTCCTCCAGCTGCTTGTCTGCAAGTGGGATACCATCATTATCAATCTTTTTGATCTTCTCGCGGATCGAATCGACCATCACTTTATCAACAATATCGTCGATATACGCAATACACACGTCCGTCCGCGTCCTTCTCCCCACCTGCATCACCTCGAACTTCAGACCTGGATCACGCAAACGTCTACGGATCAAGGCTACATTCGTCAGCATCGTCTCCGTGAAGCCGTCTCTCGCACCGCGGACGACACGCTCCAATGACGGCTCCTCTGGCCCTCTGGCTGGATAGCTGCGTGTATCAAGCACGATGGCAGCCATTCCGCCTTCCACGAAGATCGCGCTCATCCCCGTCATGACACTGTTAATGACTGACGACAACTTGTGCTCCTTGGTGACCTGGATGTGAGGAATATAATATTCGAAATAGGAATGGAGCGCATGGGAGGATACCTGCTCCGGCGTCAGATAACTTAGTCTTTTCAGAATCTCGGTCAGGATGTTATCCTTGGCGAACCCGTTAATGAATAATATGCCAGTCGGTGTCCCGCCAAATGTCATCTCCCGAAATACGACATCAAACGTCTCTCCGAGTCCAAGGACCTTTGTTAGCGTCTCTTTGTTCTCCTTGAGGCTTCTGGATATATCATCTTGTCCCTGCCAGTAGATGACGGACTCCTCGACATTGGCCGAAGTCTCCTCCTCTTTCTTGCGTTCATCTTCTTTCTCATGCTGACGCTTGTGCTCGGCATAAGCAGCATCCAATACAGGCTCGTCGGTATGCTCCTCCTGTCCTCTTCGCTCCATTTTGCGCATCGTGATCATGCTCCTTTCCAAAATCAATCCATATGCCTGACCATTATCGGTAGTAGACGAACCAATCGAACAGCGAACCACATACCTTACCGAAGACCATAGCCATGTATAAACCAAAAATGTATGGCATCATATTCATACGCTTGGCCAAAATCGGTAGCACATTCAGGACCTCTGTCAAAGCAGCTGCCAGCATGCCGACAAATACCCCGCAGAACAGTCCCGGCAGCCATGTCACCCAGACGGGTGCATATCCTGTCAGATTCCAGAAATCCCCGATCGTACCGGCAACCGAGCCGAACACCATGACACCCTCGTACCAATGAGCCTTGTCATAGGATCTTGTGAGCTGGGCGAGACGCGGGATAATGTTCAGTACGATAAAGAGCGCCACCACTCCGCCGCCAATAGCTATACCAGAGGCTAGTCCAAGCAACAGCTGGAGTCCCCAGCTGACAAGCGTCATCATCATGACGTATCCGCATCCTGCTTATGAATGCGCTCATATTCCTCGGCTACGACATACTGATCCACGTTCTGCTGGTACAAAAACATTTCCACCTCCAGCGGCGTAGGCTCCTCGTTCCACTTTTTCTTGAACAAATGGTTGAAAAACACGATCATCCCTGCTCCAATGCCTATAGAATAGGCGATCTGGAATACATGCGGATTCGTATTCTTCTTCCCCGTAATCATTTCTACAATTCGAACATGTACAGCCTGCATGCTGACGTCCGCATGAAAATTCATGATGGTCAATGCCGAACCGAAAAATAGCAGCACCCAGACGATAACAAACAGTATTTTCGAAGGCTGACGGGGCTTCTCCACCAGCTCCACCAGAACATGCGACTTCCCCATGGATTCAATCACTGCGCCCGGCAGCTTTTGCCGAATAGCAGCAATAATCTGCAGGATGTCAATCAGGATGAGGTTGCCCTCATTCACTTGAGGACGCTTCAATGTCAATTGCAGTAAGGGCTTCTCCCATTGCGGGTCGGTTAATAGCTGCGCTACGTCCCCCAGCCGCAGCTGCTGTCCGGGTGATACCTGTACACGAGTACGTAAGCGCAAATAGACAGTTGGCGCGTTGTAATTCTCCATGCTGTCCCTCTCCCAACATTTTGAGATGTAGTCATAGTATGAATTGCTTCCCGTTTTTTATCCCGTTACGCAAAAAAAGACAAGGCACCCTAAGTGGCTATATCCTTGTCGACTCGACAGGGGTATACCCAAAGTGCACTTGTCTCAGCTATGCTTATTGTGCGATCTGCTCTTTGATGGACTGCAGAATCTTTTTTTCCAGACGGGAGACCTGCACCTGAGAGATGCCCAGACGCGCCGCCACCTCTGATTGGGTCTGATCCCTGTAGTATCGTAGATAGACGATAAGCCTCTCTCGCTCGGTAAGTCCGCCAATGGCCTCGTTGAGGGCCAGCTTCTCGAACCACTTCTCCTGAGAATCATCAGCAATCTGATCCATGAGGGTGATTGGATCACCATCATTCTCAAATACAGTCTCATGAATAGAGCTCGGCGGCTTGTTGGCTTCCTGGGCGAATACTACCTCTTCCGGCGATACGCCAAGGCCATCTGCGACCTCCTTGATCGTCGGTAGCCGATTCAGCTCCTTGGAGAGCTCGTCCCGCTTTTTACGGACTTTATTGGCCATTTCCTTCAACGAACGACTGACCTTCAAGGTCCCGTCATCCCGCAGGAAGCGTTGAATTTCCCCGATGATCATGGGTACCGCGTAGGTAGAGAACTTCACGTCATAGCTCAGATCGAACTTATCCACGGACTTGAGCAGTCCGATACAGCCGATCTGGAATAGATCCTCCGGCTCATAGCCGCGATTCATGAATCTTTGTACTACAGACCATACGAGACGGATGTTGCAATTGACGAGTGTATCTCGGGCCGTATGATCTCCTGCCTGACTGAGAGCAATCAGACGCTTGACTTCCGCATCATCCAGATAAGTTTGCGCACCACGCTTCATTTCAGCATCCATAGGTCCAACCCCTAATTATACAAGGCTTTCTTAGATTCAATCCTTTTCTTCATACGGATCGTGGTTCCTGTGCCTGGCTGACTGACGACCTCAAATTCATCCATGAAGTTCTCCATGATCGTGAACCCCATACCAGAACGCTCAAGCTCTGGCTTCGATGTGTAGAGTGGTTGCTGTGCTAGCTCCAGATCCTCAATGCCTAATCCCGAATCCTCAATGATGATGGTTACCACGTCGCTATCAATCGCTGCCTTGATCGTCACTATCCCTTCAGGATTGCTGTTGTAGCCATGGATAATGCTATTCGTCACGGCTTCCGATACGACGGTCTTCAGGTCGCTCAGCTCATCCATGGTCGGGTCCAACTGGGATACAAAAGCCGCCACCGTGACGCGGGCAAAGGCTTCATTCTCGGAGCGGGCAGCAAACTGCAGTGTCATGAAATTACTTCCCTGTGCCTCCCTCATGACACCACCTCCATTTCTGTAAGCGCATTGTCTTCCTTCTCATAGCAGGGCATGATTTTGAACAGTCCCGACATCTCCAGCAAGCGATACACCGCAGTATTCGCTTCACAGATGGCCATTTTGCCACCCTTCTGCTTGAGCAGCTTGTAACGGCCCAGAATGACACCCAGCCCGGAGCTGTCCATGAATTGAAGGTGCTGTAAATTCAACACGACATGCTCACACTGCTGCCGCATAATCGCTTCATCCATCTGAACACGTACCTGATCTGCCGTATGGTGATCGAGCTCACCTGATAAACGAACGATTAACACCCTGCGATGGTGCTCCATATGCAACTGCAAATCCATGCTTGTTCACTCTCCTCCCTGTCTTAGGACAAGGATTTCTCCACTTTAGAAGGGGAATCCTGCATGCCGACAAAACTAGAAGAAAACTCCGAGAAATCAACAACACTGCGGCGAAAATCTACACGGGACCGTAATGCTCCTCCCCCGTCACCCATCAATCGACGAATCCGCATAGAACAACAGCGATCTACAAGACATCCGTCGCAGCTGCTAAAGACACCTGACGATTCAATTCATATGAGACCGATTGTTCCGAAAGTCTCAAATGAGGATTACGAGAACAGCTCAGAAGTAGTGCGCTTGAATAGCTGCCACCAATTCGCCTTCTGAACATCCGTATCCGAATAGATCTCGAATTCCTTTAGTACTTTGTCCTTCTGATATACGACCAGCTTGCCGATCGTCTGACCTTTGTGAACAGGTGCTTTTAGATGTTCTTGAAGCTGCACCTCATGACGTAGTCCTTCCGCTGCCCCGTCTCGTTTGACGAGCACACTATACGGCTTGTCTGCACGGATCTGCAAGGAGGATTGCGTGCCCTTCTCAATCGGTAGTGTACCGATGACTTCACCACTCTTGACGATTGATTTCATTGTATATTGCGTGAAGGCGTAGTCGAACATGGATGAAACCTCACTGTTGCGTGTCTTCGTATTCGGTTCGCCCAGCACCACGGCAATGACACGCAGGCCATCCTTCACAGCTGTAGCCGAGAGGCAGAATTTTGCCTCCGAGGTGTAGCCCGTCTTCAGACCGTCTGCGCCCGTATAGAATCTCACGAGCTTATTCGTGTTGACGAGCCAGAAGGGCTTCTCGGACGTCTTGCGCAAATAGTCTTGATACGCTCCCGTGTATTTGGTAATCTGCGGATACTTCAGCAGCTCACGGCTCATGACGGCGATATCATGTGCAGAAGAATAATGCTCGGCAGAAGGAAGTCCATTACAATTCGCAAATTTAGTATCCTTCAGGCCCAATTGCTGCGCCTTCTCATTCATCTTCGCCACAAAGGCCTGCTCCGAGCCTGCGATCCTCTCGGCCATGGCCACAGATGCATCATTACCGGAAGCCATCGCAATGCCTTTCAGCATCTCATCGACAGTCATCTCCTCGCCAGGCTCCAGGAAGATTTGCGAGCCTCCCATTGAAGCAGCGTATTCGCTCGTCCGCACCTTATCCGTCAGCTTCAGGCGTCCATCGTGCAGCGCCTCCATCGTCAGCAGCATCGTCATGATCTTGGTAATGCTCGCCGGGGGTAGCTTGGCATGACTATTCTTCTCGTAGATGACAGTACCTGTGTCAGCATCCATCAGAATAGCTGAGCCTGCGCTAGGTGCCAGATCTACTGCTGAAGTCACATTTTCCCGGGAATCTACTGCAAGCACTGCCGGATTCAGCGTAGACAGACCAATGGCAGCGGACAACATGAGCGATATTCCTAACTTCTTCACTTCGGTTCCCTCCTCTGGACATAACCCGTGAGCTGCACAGAATTTGGTCTCTGTCTGCTCATACGGGTGCTGCTAACCATTGTCGGCAGAACTTGTGAAAATTATTCCAGTACCACCCACAAAAAAGAAAAGGTGCCCCGACAGGAACAAGCACCTGTAGGACACCTTCGTGTATCTATGTTCAACTATCGAATTAGGCTGCAATTACATCTTCGGGATAATTCCAAGTACCAGCTTCAGGAACTTCTCACGGACCCGATCAGCTGTCTCCATGACCTCGCTATGGTCCAGCGGCTGGTCGAGAATTCCCGCTGCCATATTAGTAATACAGGAGAAGCCCAGCACTTCCAGGCCAGCATGACGTGCCACGATTACCTCTGACACAGTGGACATCCCCACGGCATCAGAACCGAGCGTGCGCAGCATTACGATCTCTGCAGGCGTCTCATAGTTCGGCCCCAGTAGTCCTGCATATACACCCTCCTGCAGCTTTACACCTTGTTCCTGCGCTACTTCATGAGCTACCGCGCGCAATCTTTTGCTGTACGCTTCAGACATATCCGGGAAGCGTACACCCAGGGCATTATCATTTGGTCCCATCAGCGGATTGGTACCTGTCATGTTCAGATGGTCACTAATGACCATCAGGTCTCCAGCTTCATAGGACGTATTCACGCCGCCAGCAGCATTGGTGACAAGCATGCTCTTGACGCCCAATTCCTTCATGACGCGGACAGGGAAGGTCGTGAGCTCTGGCTTGTAGCCCTCATACAGATGGAATCTGCCCTTCATCATCATCACTTTGCGGCCCCCTACGGTGCCGAGCAGAAGCTCACCAGCATGTCCTTCTACTGTGGACACCGGGAAATGCGGAATGTCATGATAAGGAATGCTAATGCCATCCTCAATGAGATCTGCCAGAATTCCCAGACCTGAGCCAAGGATAAGGCCAATCTCAGGATTGATGTTGTTGCTGTGCTGACGAATATACGCCGCTGCTTCTTGGATTGCTGCTTGATTAATTGTAGACATATGTATCTCTCCTTATGCTGTTATTGTTAAATAGAACGAAGCACTTCAAAGGCTAGACGATCCTTTCGCGGAAGCGGAAACTGAACCTGTGACCAGCGCCTTGACCAGATCAGTGGGGTCCAATTCAACATGAAATCAGTTTCGAACCAAGATACTAAGAGCTTTACCTAGGTCTTGGAATCCCCAACATGCGCCGAATCTGGTAATGCCGTGGAGGATTTACTGGCCCGCGGATGAAATTTTTCATAGATGTCCTTCATGTTCCCCTTGGACGTATGAGCATACATCCGTGTCGTGGATACATCAGCATGACCCAGAAGATCCTGCACAGCTCGCAAATCTGCTCCGTTATGGACCAGATGCATCGCGAACGAATGACGCAGGGTATGCGGGGTAAGCTTGTCCTCCATCCCGAGTAGAGCTGCATGCTTCTTGAGTATTTTCCATAGACCCTGACGGCTTAAGCGTCCCCCGGCTGCGTTGATGAACAGGGGTCGGTGTGTATCGCGCCCACTTGTATCCAGCTCTGTGCCTAGATTATGCTTGTCCAGATAGCGTTCAAGCCATAAACAGGCCTCCCGGCTGATCGGAATGATTCGCTCATTCCCCTTGGAGTCGGTACAATGTACATAACGTAGCTCCACATGCACATCATTGACGTTCAACCCTACCAGTTCGGATACACGCATACCTGTAGCATACAATAACTCCAGCATAGCTCTGTCCCGTAGTCCTTGAGCTGAGGAAATGTCCGGCGTCTCCAGCAGTTTCTCCATATCCTCAGTCGTCAGGACGACCGGTACCTTCTTCTCCTTCTTGGGCGCCTCCAGCAGGACAGTAGGGTCTTGTAGAGTCACACCTTCCCTGATCAGAAAATGAAATAAGGCACGAATAGCGATTAGACTACGGGCCACAGTGGCAGACGCCTTGTCCTTCTTCAACCCATTCAAGTAGGCCGCCAGATGCAGACGCCGTACGTCGTCCGGCTCCTCAATTCCCTGCTCGTCTATATAGGACAGGAACGATTCCACATCATGCTGGTAAGCTTCCCGTGTAGCTGCAGATACTCCTTTTTCCTCCACCAGATAATGGATGAAAGGCTGTATATATTGCTTCATACTATCATTTAACGCTCCTTGCCCGAAAATTCATGCCGTAGCCAGTAGCTACTCCCCATACCAGTAAAAAAAGCGAAGTCGTTCCGATAATGGGGACGGCTCTTCCTTGGCTGGCAGTTCATCAATGAACACCTTGATCGCATTTCCTTCCGGAATTCTGTAATGATCGACTGGTGAAATCCAGTCGTTTACCCACTGCAGCGCCAAATATAGTACAAGCGTCAGACAGCAGAAAACACAGAGCAGTGCCAGCGTTCTGCAGGCCCTCCTAATAGACAATATCATTTTCACAGCCCCCTAGGCAATGGCTTCCTTCTTCACGGCATGCGCGAATACAGGCTATCACTACACTATATGATCAGTCAGATCAGGTTATGAAAGGGCGTGCCGCTTCTGGCAGGCAGTCCACATGGGCAGCAAAAAAGCTCTCCCGAAATATCGGTGAGAGCTTGGCTCTTCAGTTTCTTGAGTCTTAGTCAATCGAATCATTCATACAATTCTGTTGTCTACCTGAATAAGTCGGATTAGTCAGTTCCATCCTGCTTGTCATTCTTGCTTTTACAGCGATAGCAGATGCCATGGAAATCAAGTCGGTGATCCAGAACTGAGAAATTGAACTCACGCTCCAGACGCTCCTCCAACGGCCCCAGCCAATCTTCCCTGATCTCATCCATACTTCCACACTGTACACAAATCAAATGATGGTGATGATGCTTGGAGGTATCGCCACGCAAATCATAGCGCGCAACGCCGTCACCAAAATTGATCTTCTCAACTACATGCAGCTCGCTTAGTAGTTCAAGGGTACGGTATACGGTTGCCAGACCGATTTCAGGAGCTTTTTCTTTGACTAGCATGAATACATCTTCCGCACTCAGATGGTCTTCTTCATTCTCAAGCAATACTCTTACCGTGGCTTCCCGCTGAGGCGTTAACTTGTAGCCCTGCGATTGCAATTGTTGTTTAATCTTGTCGATCCGCGCTTCCATTGTCTCCCTCCCCCTCAGAGATTTTGTGCGCACTGCCCAATTTTCACTTCTACTATTATAGGGGGAAAATTCAAATAAAGTCAAACACTTTGCGCACACTCAAATCTTCAACAAAGCGGTCAGCATTGGCGTGGTCCACTGCATCATCACCGGGGTCACCCAGGTCTCGAAGCAGGCACTTCCGATGAGCAATACGATCATGGAGGCCGTTACCAGCGAATACGATGTGAAGGGGCGCAAAAATCCATTCGATCTGCCTGGCATAAACACGCTATCTTTAATCATCTGAATTGAAAAGTTCATAGCTGCTACGCTGCATACCAGCAATGCAGGAATGACCAGCAGATTATGTGGTGCTATAGATACCAAGGCAAACAGTAGTCCCTTCCATGAATACTGCCCGACCAGAAATCCGACAGAGAAGCCGATCAAAGCTCCCTTCAGAAAATTCAACACTAGAATACCCGGCAGCCCAATTACAGACAGACCGCATACCCATATGATCGCTACCCATTTCAAATGAAGAGCGGCGATATCCCAGAAGGAAGCAATCGTTGCTGCCGTGCCAGAGCCAGACATCTGATTCACCGTAATAAAGAAATTATTCAGATATCTCCCCAGATCCTGCTGCTGCTCCAGCGACAGGGCATTTACCATGAGTGCCCCAAATACGACTCCTACCAAAAATAAGACGGCAAAGAAGATATAGAACGTCATTCGTTCCCGGAAAGATTGGATCATCCGTTGCATCGGCTACCTGGCCCCTTTCGTCTGCTTATTCTAAAATATGAACAAGCATGGTAGCCTATGACTCTTGTTATTTAATCCATGAACTCTTTCATTTACCAGGGCCAGCAGCGATCTTGCCGTAGGTACCTCCACCACCGTCTACGACCTGAAGCCGTCCCTCGCGAGCCTTCACGATCTTCTCGGCTACATCCGATCCCGCAACGTCAGCCATTGAGGCTTCGTCTGCGGCATGCAGTATATTCATTTCTGTTCCGAACGCTGTCAGGAGCTTTGCAAGCTTCGCCTTTCCAAGACCTGGAATGAATTCTAGCGGCACCTGGTACCTATAAGGAGGACGGGCGAAGAACTCCTGATTCTGTGGTTGCTCCTGGTCCGCAATGCTCACAATGCGGTCCCAGACACCCCGGACGAGCTTCTTCTTGCCGCATGTCGTACAGCAAGAGCTCAAGTCACCCGTATGCTCTACCATCGTCCCACAAGCGGTGCAGCAGGTCCTGTGATATTTTCCGAGTCGCGGATTCAGCCCGTAATTGGCCACAATCGCTCTTCCTTCATACCCTTGCAAGGCCAGGCGAAATTCCTCGAAGCTCGGCTCACGAAGCAGCAGCTCATTGTATTCACGACCGATTTTCCCAAGCGAATGAGCGTCCGAGTTCGTGAGAAATGCATAACGGTCCAGCTCCGAAATCATCCCGGCCATAGCCGTATCCGCGGACAGTCCCAGTTCTACGGCATGGATCTGCTCCAGATCCAGAATCTCAGCCATTCGCTCAGCAGAACTGCCATATATCCCCTTATGAGGGGTAAAAATATGGGCTGGAATGAACAGCCCTCCGCGTCCGATGACCTCCTGCTGAATCTCCTTTGGCGGAGCGTAGATGCGTTGAGAGCTGAGATTTACATTTTTCATATGGCGGCTCATCCAGTCAGTGAAGTCCTCCATGATCGCAAGGGTAGGAAAATAAGCAAGCACATGTGCCTCTGGACGTCCGGCCTCTCGAATCTCCATCTCAGTGCCCAGCAGGATAACTGTATTCCTATAAGCAATCCCCCCACCAGGTAGCTCAGACATGTCCCCTTTATCCAGGCTATCGTGTATATCCATCTGTACAGCCGGAGAGTGGCAGTCAATGACGCCAGTGAGCTGGATGCCTTTTCGCTCAGAAGCTTCGTGTGCGATGTTGGCAAAAGTAAGGTCTCGACTGCCGCTAATCTTGACCGGAATGCCCCGTTCGGTACGACCGATATGAATGTGAAGATCGGCATAGATCGTCTGCAGCCCAGTTGCGGTTACTTTATTATTCTTGTTCATTACTTATTCGCCTCTTCCTGTAGTTAAGAGAAGCTCCCTGTCAGCATGCGCAACTGCCAAGCATACACCGCCATGATGGTCTTGGCATCACTGATACGCCCTTCCTTAATCCACGTCAAAGCTTCCTCCAACGTAATCTCGGATACCTCCAGGAACTCATCCTCATCTGGTGACATCTGTCCTGGCTGAAGATCCTCTGTGACATAGAGATGGATAATCTCATCAGCAAAGCCTGGTGAGGTATAGAACGACTGGAGCAGTCGCAGGCTGGTGGACGTATAGCCCGTCTCCTCACGCAGCTCCCTTCCTGCGGCTTCAATCGGGTCCTCGCCGGGATCGAGCTTGCCAGCAGGAATCTCTACCTCGCAGCGCCCCAACGGCTGTCTATATTGATCGACGACCAGCAGCTTCCCTTGATGCAGGGCGAGTACAGCAACAGCTCCTGGATGCTTCACCACTTCACGTGTAGCCGAGCTACCATTCGGTAGCCTAACAGTATCCACCTGTAGTGATATGATTTTGCCTTGAAATACAGGCTCAGTGGATATAAAGCTCTCTTCCAGCTTCGGATTCGAGTACACTACGCTGGCGTGGGCTGGAGTGAGACTGTCCAAATTCTCGTTGGATACGGTCACGTTGGATATGATTGAGCTGGAGCTTGAATTGTCGGGATTAGTTGGGTGATTGGGGCTTGGCTGTTGGGACTTCATTGGGATACTATGCCTCCTTAATAATTAAGCTAGGCTCTTGGAAGAGCCTTTATTGTTAACAAACCTTAAATAACAAAAAAATAACAAAAAAAATCTAACATTTAGCTATTATTAGCCGCTAATCGAATTTGTAGATTACATGTATATCATTCTCTCAACCTACATATGATCTCATTATAGCAGATCATAGAGCGAAGGAGTTGAGGGGCATGACAACACACCGGGCCACACAAGCCTTGTTCATTGTAGGTAAAGGCTGGGAAATTCGAGCGACGCTTCGGCAGTGGCAACGTGCGGCTGGAAGCGACATGACACTCATCGAATGGCAAAACTGTCAGGCAGCGCGAAGCAGCTCTGGACATATGGATAATAATGTATTAGAATACACAAGGAACACACGTTCCTGTAAAATGACTTTGGAATGATGATAAGAAGGAGCTTTCAGCATGGAACATTTGAACATTCGTAGCTACATCAAGCAAGGACTTGAAGCCTACTACGAGCGCTACAATTATATAATAGAGGATGACTTTTGCCGCTGGATGCACCCTGATGTTCCAGACGAGATGAAGGTCGAGAATGCTACCATTTCTTCTGATCAGGACTGGGCGAGATGGAGGATGATATCTTCCATGGTTACCCGGGAGGATATTGCAGAATTGGAGCAAGAGTTTGGCTTGACTTTTCCTGAGTGGTATCAGGCGTTTATTTCCACTTATCATCATTACTTTGACATCGTTCCCTCTCAAGGCCTTGATGATCCGATAGGTGACATTAGAAATATGTACAATCCTGTCCTCTGCAAGCTTGGGTATCTACCATTCGCCTGGGATGCCGAATATGGCAAGATTCGCTGTATAGATCTGAGCGCAGCTCCGAATGAAGATGAGTGTGCGATCTATGAGATTGAGCATGAAATTCTGTTCGATCTGGACGAGCTTGTGGCTGAGCGCAGTAGTCTGCAAGACCACCTTGTGCAGCTATATCCGAATTTCAAGGCATACTTTGATCATACATTCCTTGAAGATCGTCACTGAGAGCTGATTATACCATTGCCATGTAGTACAAATGTACAACAATGATTCGTATTCGCAGTCGATACATAGAAGATATGGCCTGAATCGGGATGCTCCCAATCCAGGCCATTTTTATGTTCTAGAGCCAGTGTCTCATTTACCTGCAGTCTCACGGATAATGGCGACCACAATCTCCGCTGCCTTGACGATATCATCTGCCTTAATTTTTTCTTGAGTCGTATGAATATATTCATAACCTAACGCAAGATTAACTGTAGGAATACCCAAGCCATTAAAGACATTAGCATCAGACCCGCCACCTGAGACAAAGGTTTCTGAATTCAGCCCAATGCCGCGAATCGCCCGTTGTGCAAGCTGCACCAGTTCATCATCCTCCTTGAACTTATACGCAGGATAGGCAATCTCACTGCGGAATTCAGACTGTGCCCCGTACTCCCGACAGGTCGTCTCCAGCGCGTCCCGCATTTGCTGAATCTGCTGGCTCATCTTCTCCTGCACATTGCTACGTGCTTCAGCGTATAACGTCACCAGTTCACATACAACATTAGTTGCTCCGCCACCTTCGAATTTGCCGATATTGGCGGTCGTATCCTTATCAATCCGGCCGAGCTTCATGGCACTGATAGCCTTGGAAGCAACCTGAATAGCGCTGATTCCATCCTCAGGATTTACCCCAGCATGAGCAGACTTGCCAGTAATCGTCATCTCAATGTTCGCTCTGGTAGGGGCACCGATGCAGATTGATCCTACTTCTCCATTCGAGTCCAACGCGAATCCGAATTCCGCATCGAGATCCTCAGGCTTCATCGCACTTGCACCAATCAGACCAGATTCCTCGCCCACCGTAATCACAAATTGAATCTGACCATGTGGAAGCTTCTTCTCCTCTGCGACGCGAATGGCTTCGAATAGTGCAGCTATTCCCGCTTTATCATCGGCTCCCAGAATCGTCGCACCCTTGCTGCGAATCCATCCATCTTCACCCAGCTCTGGTTGTATCCCTACACCTGGAGCAACCGTATCCATATGACAGGTAAACAGAATTTTCGGTGCTTGTTCCGTGCCTGTTGCCTTCCAGGTCGCAATCAGATTGCCTGCACCGTGCCCGGTACGTTCCTTGGAATCGTCTTCCTTCACCTCTAGACCCAACGCCATAAATTTATCCTTCAGCACCTTCGCAATTTCCTGCTCGTGCCTAGTTTCACTATCTACCTGTACAAGTTCCATAAATTCACCAATCAATCGATCTTTAACAACCATACTAACTTTCCTCCCTACTCGGATTGCGTTACAATAGTATTAACTTCAACATTCCATCTTCATTATAAAGGAGTTACACATGCAGCACAAAAAATGGTTCAAAGTATTTGTATACGTCATGCTAATCGCTATGGTCGGCTCGACCCTACTGGCAGTGCTGGAGCCTCTTATATTTAGATAACCAGCAATAAGGATGACAACACAACAATACTAATAACAGCAAATAAGAGCGAATGCTACACACAAATAGGCAAGCTGCATTTAGAAGCAGACTGCCTATTTTGTGATGGTATTTATTCACAACCGATCTTCTCCATCTCAACTTAAGATCATTCTGCCAGTGCATGCAGAGCCTCAGGCTCCTGAACAATCAGACTAACATACTGACTAAGCGTGCAGTAGGCCTCCAGCAATTGTGGACCTGCATCACCACCCAGTACAGCAGCTCGTCCAGTATAGATCACCTGCTCCAGCAATTGCTGGAGGAATAGGAGATTGAGTCGGGCAGCCTCTGCCGACCGCTGTTCTAGTAGAGCCAGATCATCCAATGTGAGCTGAGACAAGCCTCGAAGCAGTAGCTCCTGACACCAGCTATGTATCTTATCACTGAGCGAATGCATTCCCTGCACGACTTCACCTCACGCCTCTTCTTCATTTATTTTCTGAGCGTAGTCCTGCTTTGCTAGTCTTAGTATTGAGACTGGATAATCACTAAAGATTGCTCTTCTATCCAGTTCAGTAGATCCGAAGCTACAGATCGAGCTTGAGATTGACCACCTGCGTTCCCTTCAAAAAACTGATCGGATAGAGCTTCTGTCCCTGTATTCTTACGAGCGTATAAAAATGGTCCAGCTCCTGGGTGCGATTATCCTTCTCCAATGCTTTGATTGCCGTCTTCCATTCCTGATCATAGGGAATCGTCATAGTCACCCTGAGCTGGTCCATATCTTCCCCAATCAGAATCAGCTCTTGTGCCAACTGATCAAAATAACGATCCACGATGCGTTCAAGCTTCAGCACAACCATTTGCTCCGTTCGGGCAGCAAATAGTCTTGGCTGCCGTGAGGCTCCTTCCAACTGTAAAATACTTTTGAACAAGTACCCCTCTAGCGGAATCTCCTCAATTCGATTTCGTGGCAGCAATTCAAGCACTGCAGATTCCGACGAGGATATCCTGTGGTCGCGATTTACTTTCACTTGCCTGAACTCCAATTGCTCTCTGGATAGACGATCCATCGTTAACCCTGGCAACCATGGGGCAAAGGATGCATAATGCACTCCGAACGCGAACTCGTTCTTTTCATAGAACACCGGTCGAGCATCGGTGTAAGTATATACACCTTGATCATCCGGGCAATAGAAATAGTAAGTAATTCCCCGATAGCCGGAACGAGTCTCCCAGGGCTCCGCTCCCAGTCCATACAGCTGCAGACGAGGCACAGTATGGTAACGGGAGCGATACTCCCCTGCCAGATCGGATAGTTGAGGTAATGACAGCTGCTGTTCCTCCAATAGCTTGAGGCTCAGTTCCAATCGGGTTATGCGGTCCAGGAGTACCCCCATGGAGCTCCGGATATGTCTGTTGAAGAATAGCTCCAGATCCCCCTTCAATCCACGCAACTGCCGTTCTACTTCAGGAAGCTCCCCGCTATGTGCTGTCACCGCGGCAATCTCAAGCCTGGCCAGCATACTCTCTGGCAATCTGGCTAGCCCTGTCAACAGCAGCTCCTGAAGGAGTCTACGGCATTCACGAACTGCCTGCATAGAATAGCGGACAGAATACAACGAGAAATTCAAGGCTTCAATATCCTTCAGACCATGCATTCTACGATAGCGCAGCAACGCCTCTAGTCGAAGCAGGTCTCCCTCCTTACCCTTAGCTGAGCATAGGGCCTTCGCCGGTTCAGGCTTTCCTGTGAAGGATACCTCTACTTCTCGTCTGGCTAATCGTACTGTCAACAAGGAGTCATGCTTGACCTCCAGCGGCTCCTCATACTTCAATCGGAATACCACTTCTTCCAGGATTGCCGGCTTAAAACCTGCTATCAGGGATTCGCTGTCCGTAGTAAGCAGCCAACTAAAATCGACCTTAGGTTGAACAACTTGAGCGGTCGAGGCTGTGTTGGTTGGCCTGGAAGTCTGGGTGACTGTATTCGTGTCTGTCTCCATTGGACCCTGTTCTGAGACTTGCGCATCCACCGTGCTACTATCCACCTGCGAAGCCGTTCCCTCCGGTTCCTCTCGGCTCTCCATGAGCTGCTGCTGATAATATAACACGGAGATTAGAATGTGCTTGCATATAGCTTCAGATGGGCAACTGCATTCCCACTTCTCTAGCGTGTCATACAGCTTACATGTCGTTCCATCATCAAGCTGGCAGCTCACCGACGCAGGCAGAAAGGTATAATCAGCACGGGTACCCTTGGCTATTTCCTTAAGAGCGCGGTTGTACAACCCTTTATTGGCATAACGGATCAAATAATCCTCTGTGCATAAGTCGATAAATTGATTAAATTGCAACCTATAGCCAGCATCATCCATGCGCCGTCCTCCTCCTGTTCGCCGCAGCTACACCGCTACCTTGATGCGCTTCCTATACTGCTCTCACCGAGCAGTTGCTCTTACCGTCCTGTAGCACGCAAAATATCATAGATGGTCTCACTGTACACACGAGCGGGTACACGCTCTAGCTCCATAGCCTCATCCCTGTAGTAGGAATGGTATTTATTGTGCCGATTGCGATAGAACTCCAGCGAGGTAAGTGTAATATCCTCCAGGCCCTCATAGTACACAACACTGGTTCCACTGAATTGCAGCTCGACAACCAATTCGCCGTACGCCTTGTACATCTCGTGGTAGAAGCCACCATCTGCAGGCGCACCTTTATACCAGCCATATTTCTCAAGCGTCTTGGGAAGCGCTGTCGGAGAATACTCTTCTGCAGGCAAATGAGCATACTCACGCGCCTTCCTCTCATCCTCTGCGACAATATATACGGTACGCTCCAACTGCTCGAAGGGCTGTTCAATTTCATAATCCTGAAGTTGAGTCTTCCAGGCCTCAAGCTGCTCCTGATCAAGCTCCAACGGGTGCACGAGTCCAATCCGGACATCTGCCTTCAGCTCGTATTCCTCTTCATCAACCGTGTTGAAGGTTCCGTCGTCCATGTATCGGAAAGTATCCTTGAGTTGTTCGTTCTCATAGACACCCCACACGAGTCCTACGGCAAAGTGATGCATAATCACATTGTTAACGAACAAATCCGTCCATTCTTGGGTAGACCAGAGTCGCTGTTTGGACAAGGATTCTTCCAGCCGCTGTGACTGCAAAGTAACCATCGTCTTCAGGTCCTTCTTGAGCTGAGTGAAGCGGGTCTTTGCTTCCTTAGCCTGCTCGGCATCATCCTTCTCACCTGGTACAGGCAGACTCTTGACCACCTTACCTGTCTCTTCATTCACTAAGCTCAATTGATAATCACGGTTCACCTTGACGAGGAAGGATCGGGCTCCATAGCTGAGACGCTGTGTACCTTTACTATCAAAACCAAGCGCTGTAATGAGTCGATCCTCCAGCTGCTCCTGTGTCAAGCCGGCATTCTCTGCTGCCATCTGCAGTGCTTCCGCCGCCGCCGTCTTTACCTGACGATTCTTAATGGTACGCCCTAGCTTGTCGATGGTCATCAGGGCAGATAGATCCTTGACGTAGGACATCACCTTGACAGACTCGGCTGCAATAGCCCCTCGTCCGCTCTCAGACCAGCCTTTGATTTCCCTACTTAGCAAATCCACCAGCCTGCGGTCTCCGAACATTGCCCCCAGATACAATACCCACTTCTCTTTCGCAGGAGCCCCCATCCGAAGCCATTGCTGTATAAGCTCACTGCTGAAGTCTGCCAGGGAGGCAGCTTGCACGTAAACATTCATCTCCTCCAGCATTTCATTCGGCCCTGAGTTGTATTCCAAGGATTGCAGTAGCACATATACCTGAATGTCCTGACTCAGCGGCTGACCATCAGTATCCTTGAGCAGCGGTAGATCCGCCAGCGAGAGCCAGCTCAGGCGGGACTTCTTCTTCTCATCCGCCTGTCTTGCCAGAGCAGCATGTGCATGTGCCGGACCTTGCCCTGCCGTATCCAGTAGCACCTGAATAAGCTCGCGCAGAGCGCTATTTTTCTCTCTCGACAGCAGTTCGGTGTACGCATCCTTGGCCTCAGGAAGTCGACGTATCAGATTCAGCACCTGCTCCTTGATGCCTGATTTTTTACTGGCAAGATACACATCCTTATACAACTGAAGATCTACTCGATCTGTGAAGGCCCCAGTGATCTGTTTGCGGAGTTTTTTGGACGAATCATTCAACCCCTTCAGGAACACCTTTGTCATTAATTCAGCTGGCTGCTGCTCCCATGATGACAGCATGGTGCTCAGGAACAACTCTCGTGCATCCGTAGAGAGCTCATCATATTTTCCAAGCACAGCCTCTGGATACGTGTGGAGCAGACGCTGATAAGCCTCTTCCCCCATAAAGTTATAGTCATACGTATCGCCCGTTACTCCGTTCAGCCAGACAAGCGCTTCAAGCAGCTTCTGGTGATCTACCTCGGAATGATCTGCGTAGGTCTCCAGTAACTTCTGTCCGTCAAAAGCATAGGATCGGTATAGCTCCGAGACACATTCCAGTGTATTGACGCCCTTGTACGAGATTAGGCTCGCAAGACGACGAGCTGCCTCGGACTCCAGCGGCAGGAAGGACAGTGCAATGACGAGTTGCTTGCGGTTCATATCCTTGTTCAGTCTGTTGAATAGTCCATGGTTCTGCTGGTCGCCCCAATATTCCTCAAGAGTAAGCTCACCTTCGAGATAACGAGCCAGCATCAATCCAAAGCGTCCGCTGAATGCCTTATTTCGCAGATTAGCTATAATAGCCTGCTCTACGGTTCCAGCACCTTTTGGAAGTGGTTCCCCCTGGTCGGCAAGCACGGTATGGATAATCAGCTTCAAAAAAGGATTCTCCAAAATCTCGTAGGCCCGATGACTCTCCTCCAAATGTCCCGGGATCATGTCTAGCAGCTTTCGCCAAGTAATCATGTTGTATTTGAACGAGTCTGCCAACTGCTCGATAAATGAAAAGGGTTCATCCGTAGGCAGCAGCCCCTCAAGCAACTCATCTGGCTTGGAGAAGTTATAATCCATCCTCAGTAGATGGCTGCGAACCTCCAATGGGCATACCTCATGCAACAGTCGTACTGCTTCCAGCAGTACCTGATCGATCTCCTCTTGACTAGCCAGTATCCTGTCCTTTCCACCATGGAGGTTGCAGCGATACAGGAGAGCAGCAGTTATCAGGTACAACGTATCCATCAGTGTAGTCCTTGGCAGCAATTCTTTGGCACTCACGCTGCTGTCAGGGAAATGAGTAGCAACTACTTGTGTACGACGCTCTGAAACCCACTCTGCATTCAGATCCGCAGTGGTCGCATTATGTCTATCCCGGTAATCTGCCCGCCGTAGAATTATTGGCTCCATCGCCGTATGTAACTGCTTGCGTAATTCGTCTGCATCCTCAGTCACTACCAACCGCAGCCATTCCGGAATTCTCTTCAGACCCTCCTGCGCCTGATCCGCATTAGCTTGATAGTAAAGTCTCAGCAGGAGCAAGGCTTGTATCAATTGATGTGGAGTGACCGCACTACGAGCACGCATCTCACTTTGTCCCAATTGTTTTTCAATCAGCCTGTTCATCTCGGCTTCTCCAAGGTAAGACGAGAGCTTGTCCATAATGGGCTGCATTCGTTCCATACGTTCTGCTCCATTCTTACTCGTCTTGCCCAGACCAACTGGATAGATCTGATTACGGAAGATGACAGGAATCAGATATTCTCCCCAGCTGAGACCTTTATTCGTCAGGATCACTGCGGATAAGCGAAGAGCTTCATCGCTGGTCCCCTGCTTGAATAGCTTCTCCAGGTAATCTATTGTGCTGAAAGAAAAATTGGAGATTGAGCTGAGCCTTGGAACTGTACTTTCTTTGCCAAATACATAATTTCGAATCTGCTCGATGTCCTGCTTGGTCAGGCGATTATCCTTCCCATACAGCTCCAGTGTCTTGTCTACTAATGATTGCTCCGTTAAAGTTTCCTTTAGCATAATTTAGCCCTCCCATTCCAATGATGATTCATGTAGCACAAGTAACCTCGTGTAATCTAACGAATGACGCCAGCAACCCACTCTGCCAGCTCGTTCGGTGTAATAGCTGCAACCTCGGCTCCGATATTGCTCAAGGTCTGGGCGGCATTCCGGTTGTATACTGCTTCACCACTGAAATCCAACGCTGTCAACACGAGTAGCTTTGCTCCCGCGTCTACAATATCCTTGCAGGCCTTATACATATATGGAAGCGGGTAACCTTCCTCCAGATCACTTACCAATACAAAAATCGTCTTGCCCGGGTTATCCATAAGACGTTCCGCATAACGAAGTGCCTTGGTAATATGCGTCCCGCCACCAAGCTGGACACTCATCAGCAGATCAACCGGGTCCTCCAGCCGATCACTGAGATCCACCACCTCGGTATCAAAAATAATCAGATGCGTACGCAACGCATTCAGACTATGGAAGATACTCGCCATGACAGCACTATAAATAACAGAATCCAGCATGCTCCCGCTTTCATCAACAGCAATGACGATGTTCCATTTATTGTAGGTTTGGACACTTCCATCAAAATAAAGACGATCAATGACGAATCTGCCGCGTTTTTTATCATAGTTTTTGAGATTTCGGGTTATGGTCTTCTTCATATTCAGATTACGCAGCGACTTTACGGGACTGCTCACATAGCGACTCTTCTTGCCCAAAATGCTGGAACGCACCTCAAGCTCCAACCGGCGGCGCAAATCCTCTACGACTGTACGCACGATGTCCTTGGCGCTACGTAGCACCTCACCCTTCATGCGACCTTTGAACTGCATAATATTTTTGAGCAGATTCATATTGGGCTCCAGTGATTCCAGAAGCTTCCGATCCGTCAGTAGCTCTGACAGGCCGTAGCGCTCCAGCGCTTGCTTCTCCAATACCTCTACCGTTGTCTTGGGAAAAAGTGTTCTGATCTTGTGCAACCAATCCGGCACCGTCAATTGAGGAGCTCCTTGTCCCCCTTCACGACGGAAGCCCTGCTCCTCGCTATATTCACGATCATACAGGTAGCCCAGTACCTCATCCAACTCCGTATAAGAGTAATCGTCATAGCTATATTCTGAATTCTGCGACAGACTCTCCTCTGCCGAGGCTCCTAATAATAGCCGCCATCGATTCAGTAGTTCTGTCGACCCTGACTTGGCGTTTGTCGCTGTAGAAGTATGCTGTATTACTCCATCATCTACTTCGTGTTGATCAGCATCCATGCGGTGAACTCCTTTCGCAATGCGTCATCAAGGGCCTGAGCACGTAGCAGCGCTTGCTCCTCCAGACCCGCTTCCTCCAGCAAGGCATCCTGTGAATTCAGCATATGTGCCACACGGTCTGCAATCAGTGAGGTCTCCATAGGAGTGAAGTAGGTAAACGCAAGCCTTAATTCCGCTACCATAGCAATGAACTCCTCATGCGGAAGCTCCTCCAGAAGACAATTGACCTCGATCAGCAGCTCATCATCATACAAGAACACATCACGTCCAGCCGTGAACAGTCCTTGTAGATAGAGCGCAGACTTCTGGACCTGTTCTGGCGTACCACGAACATATCCTCTCGTTCGTTGTGCGATCTCCGCGCGGCTACGATCCCCTGCAGACACAGCTAGCGCCATACATACGCCCTCAAGCAATGGAGGCAGCTCCTCCTCCAGTAGCGTTGTCAACTGTTCTCTGAACCTACTATCGAAAAGCTCATCGGGCGCAGAGGACAGCATCGCAAGCAGCTTCAGCCCCTCAACGATGTCGTTGTGCTCATCGGGTGCTGTCCCTATAATGGCAGGCAACCTGTCCACCGCTAAACGATATGCCTCAACAAGCAGCTGCGGAAGCTGCTCATCATCACGAAGACCCAGCAGTACCCCATGCTGTTGAAGGCGGTATAGGACACGCAGTGTCTGGCATAACGACAGTAGACTGCCATCCATGCGCAGTGCAGCGCGTACGAGTCCATAGAGACTGCTCGCGAGCTCCTGCAGCCCCATGAGAAGAGCATGCAGAAGCAGATCTGCCAGCCGTCCACTATGATGCCCCGGTATCTCCGTCGCCGCTTCTTCCAGCTTGCGTACAGCTGCGGCCTGAAGTGTACCGCCAAATATCGAATTCTCAATTAATCTTGCCTCAATCAATGCTGAGTAGGAATATGTCCATGTCTCGCGCACAAGGTTCATGTTCCGATTGCCCAGCCAATCTGGGCCTGCCTTCTTCTCGGCGAACTCCGGCACCAGAAAGCTCACACAATGCAGCAATTGGCTAATCCGTCGATGGTCAGGTCGCGCGTACAAATCCAGTGTTTTCTTATGTCTGGCTGTCGTTTTAATCTGTAGCTTACCCGCAGCAGCATGACGCTTGAAGTCCTCCACAATGGGAACAAGCCAATCATTGGGCGCAATCTGACCAATCCTGTCTCCCGTTAGCAGCTCCTTCAGCCTCGTAACGGGTTCAGACGTGGCGATCGAATACTCACCCTTGACGAAGGCGGATAGCACTGCATCCAGCAGCTCATAGACTCCTCCCTCGTGTTTGCTGCGCAGGTGAGCTAATCCCTGTAACATCGCATAAGCCTCAATAGCATCACTGGTAGATACATGCTGCTTCTGTTCACGTAGCCTGTGTGTCAATGCTGTCAGCAGCTGCAGCGATGTACGTGTGTAGGGCTCTTGTCTCTCCCGCTCAATATGGGCCCATGCCAGCTCATAATAGTTCACATATGGCATACCACTAGCGTAGCCATTCAGTCGATCGGCTTCGGCAAAGGTATAGATCATGGGGTACATCTGCTTCGTATACTCAACTGAGCTCACAGCGCCAGAATCATGAGTCGCCAGGGCTGCTTCAGAATTACCAGCTGTGGATTCAGATGAAGATGTAGTAGCGGTTGTCTCGACCTCCTCAGACACATCCTTAGCCAGATCCTTAAACACATCTTTTGACGCTTCCTTAGACGCAGTCTTACCCAGCTCTTCCTCATCTTCTTCCGCTTGCCTTTCCAGACCTCCGCTCTCCTTCAGTCCTCGATCCAGTAGACCATACGTATGAAAGCCACCCGTTACCACCAGGACCCGCTCATAATTCTGAACAGCCTGACTGATGTGACGCCTCATGTTCAGCTCCCGCTCTAGCTCCCCTTCCTCCTGAAGGCGCTGTATCGTATAGCACATACGCGATAAGGTGCAATAGGTGAATACTTCACGGGCAAAATCAGTCGTACTGAGCTGTAGACCACGAATCTCGAACAATCTCTCCCACAACTCATCGAAGCTGCGACAATTCAGACTCTCGCACAGCTTGTCCATGAATGCCGAGGAGGTGAGTAGCGTCTCATCCTGCAAGGATGACCTGTCTCTGCCTTGTTCTTGTTCTTGTCTCTCCTTCTTAGCGAGAATATCAGCTTCAGACTGAGCTTGCAGGAAATGCGGGCGAACATCCAGATCAATGAAATGGACAGGAATGTTCTGACGCACAGCCTCCCTCATCGCCACATATTCAGGAGAATAGCTCAATAGCGGATAGTAGAAGGCCGCCTTTTCCACATTTGTCTCGTACGTGCAATACAGACTTACAGGCGGTACAGTTGCCTCATCCGTCAATACTTGAATTAACGGGTCTGCACTCTCAGGTCCTTCAATTAATATAATTTGGGGCATATAGGCTTCTATTGCTTGCAATAAATGAAACGAGCAAGCCGGGCTATGATGACGTACCGGAAAATACACTACGTTAGCTGACAAATTAAATACCTGCTCACGGTATAGCAGATCTAGCTGTTCCATAGATACACCCGACTCCTCAGAGGCTAGCGCAGAGAAATCGTCCATTGTGGAATGGTGCGACATAGTCATGGAAATATTCGAATCCGTAGAATGCTTGTCCGTCCTGCTATCCGCCTTCGCGACAGACATCAGCGAATCCATGTTCTCGCCTCATAGTAAGCCTTCCATAGCTCGTCCTCTCTGGCACGTTCCTTCACGACCTTGCTGAAATAACCCTTGAGCACTGACAAATCCTTGTCGCTCTCCTTAGCCACCGTTCCCAGCATATTCTGCACAAGTCGATCCATGGTAACAGGTCGATCCTCATAATAGTAGGAGGTCATGGCGCTCTGCACATAGACAGATACAGCTTCTGCCGTACTCAGTGTCGCCTGTGGCATATCCAGCTTGTAACCCTCGCGGCTTTGGCCCTTTCTCAGCTCCATGAAGGTCGTAGCCAGCAGCTCCACAACATCCTGCTCAATCTCTACTTCAACACCATTATGCTGAAGCAGATTTTTGGCCTGGGATTCGATAATGTATGCTTCCATCTTGACATTGCCTATTGGATGGATCGTCTCAAAGTTGAATCTCCGCTTGAGTGCTCCGCTCATCTCGTTGACACCTTTGTCACGAATGTTTGCCGTAGCAATGACATTAAAGCCAGGCTTCGCGAACAATACGCCACTTTCCAGCTCCGGTATGCTGAGCACTTTGTCACTTAGAATGCTTATGAGACTATCCTGTACCTCGGAGGGACAGCGTGTAATCTCCTCAAAACGAGTAATCATCCCCTGCTTCATTCCCTGGTATAAAGGTGACGGCACAAGCGCAACCTCAGACGGTCCCTGATCGAGCAGCATGGCATAGTTCCAGGAATACTTGATCATATCCTCCGTCGTTCCCGCCGTACCCTGTACTGTATTCAGACTGGTGCCCGAGATGGCCGCAGATAACAGCTCACTCAGCATCGTCTTGGCCGTCCCTGGCTCTCCGACCAGCATCAGTCCCCGATTCCCGGCCAGCGTTACAATAGCCCGCTCAATCAATACATCGTTACCGTAAAATTTGCGTGTTATCCGAACCTCTTGTCCATCCAATATCACAGGCTTGTCTCTGCCTATAATGAAGTCTCTCACATACATAGGTGACAGCAGCCAATTCGGCGGTCTTCTACCTGTATCCTCCTCGCGCAGAGCCCTCAGCTCCTGCTCGTATAGTGTCTCAGCCGGAGGCTTGATCATCTCTAGCATGGTTGTTCTCCCTTCCGCGAAACAGATCGTATGTTCTCATGTTTTCATCATAGCATAGCGCCCTAAGTCCAAGCGACACTACCCGCCAAAAATGGTTGATTCGTCCCCTTCTGTTGCCATTTTGTATGAGTCATTAGACTTACATGGGAAGCTGGTAGGTATAAATGTGAACACCTATTTTTGAATATCTGGAATTGTAGCAATCTATACTGAGCTCCAGTGAACTGTAGTGATTTGAAGCAATCTTTGTTACTCCTTCCTGAGTCTATGTATGATTTAGAAATCTAGTCCGTTTCAACAAAAAAGGAAGCCCACATACGCTGTGGACTTCCTCACAATCTGATCTATGAATACATATTGGGTCTGTCTATGAATGAATTCTCTGAATATCGTAGGGAAAATTGCGCACAAAGTGCGGCAAAATGTCCTTTGCCACCTGTTCTACGCTGATGCTCTGACCCAGAGCACCTTCCAGCGAGGTTACTCCATAATCCTGAATACCGCACGGAACAATCCCGCTGAAGCCATCCTGCTCCACACCTTCCTCCACATTGAACGCGAAGCCGTGGCTGGTAATGAAGCCTCTGCGGTGCTTACAGCGGTTGAACTTGACCCCGATCGCGGCGATCTTGCGATCTCCGATCCATACGCCTGTGTAGCTTGCCTTGCGTGTCCCTTCCAGACCATACTCACCAAGCAGGTCGATAATGACCTGCTCCAGCGATCGCAAATATCCGTGCAAGTCCAGGTCTTGTCCATAGCCGAGCATCAACAGTGGATAGCCGACCAGTTGTCCCGGACCATGATACGTAATATCGCCGCCGCGGTCAATCTCAAATACCGAGATTCCCTTTGCCTCTAACTGCTCTGTGCTCAGCAGCAGGTGCTCAGGATGACGCTGCGAGCCGATAGTGTATGTTGGAGGATGCTGCAGCAGCAACAGCGCTTCCTGTCTTGAGCCTTGGTCAAGCGCCTGCACAATATCCTTTTGCAATTCCCATGCTTCTCCATACGGCATGGTCGGTATATAGCTGACTTCAAGCGGACGTCTGTTCACAGCCTGTACCCTTCTCTCTTCAGCGACACGAAGAAGCCGCGCGCCTTGTTCATCCGAATACTGCCCAATTGAATAAGACTGACTACATACAGATTTTTTTTAATACAGCTTGGTTTCCAAAGAATAGCTCTCCAGGTTCTCTTTCACACGCTGCAGGAATCGTCCACAGATGACGCCATCCAGAATACGATGATCCAGAGACAGACAGAGGTTGGCCATCGAGCGAACCGCAATCATGTCATTTATAACCACAGGCTTCTTAACGATGGATTCAAAAGTCAGAATCGCAGCCTGTGGATAGTTGATAATGGGATACGACAGGATGGAGCCAAAGGAGCCTGTGTTGTTCACCGTAAATGTCCCGCCCTGCATATCGTCCAGCTTCAGCTTGCCCTCGCGGGTCTTGCGCGCCAGATCATCAATTTCACGGGCTAACCCTGCAATGTTCTTCTGATCTGCTTTCTGGATAACCGGAGTCAATACGGAGTCCTCCGTGCCGACTGCCAGCGAGATATTGATATCCCGCTTCACGATAATTTTATCCACGGCCCAGAAAGAATTCATGATTGGATAATCCTTGATCGCATTCACCACGGCCTTCAGCAGGAAGGCCAGATAAGTAATATTAATGCCTTCCTTGCGCTTGAATTCATCCTTAATGCGATTGCGCAGCATAACCAGATTCGTCACGTCAACCTCGATCATGGTCCAGGCATGCGGAATTTCTGACACACTCTGGCGCATATTACGGGCGATTGCATTGCGAATCGGCGTCACATCAATATAATATTCACTTCTGCCTGTAGGATCGTCCTCAACCTCAATCGTAGGAATCTTCGGCATCTCCGTCAAATGAATTCCGCTGTTACGAACAGGTATTGCAGCATCACCGAGCGTAGCAGTTGCCTGTTCGCTTGGGACGGAGGCAGGACTGTTGACATTGGTTCTTGGTGCTTCCACAGCTATGCCCGCTGGGGCTGATTTACTCGCTTGCGGAGCAACTGTATCCTTGCGCTGCACATACGCCAGTACATCCTTGCGGGTAATACGCCCACCAATCCCTGTGCCTGTGACGTTGCTCAACTGAATTCCGTGCTGAGCCGCCAGCGATTGAACTACCGGAGAATAGCGATGACGCATTGATTGATCAGCACCGTTCTCAGCTTCCAGCTCAGCAATGACTGGGCTATGCTCAGGCTGCTGCGCAGACTGGGCTGCTCCGTCTCCCTCTGAAGTCTGGATACGACAGATGATCTCATCAACTGCGATCACTTGCCCCTCCACAGCCAGATGCTCGCCCATGATTCCATCTACCGTAGAAGGAATCTCCGCGTTTACTTTATCGGTAATGACCTCACAAATCGGATCATATTGTTCCACTTTCTCACCAGGCTGCTTGAGCCATTTGGCAATGGTAGCAGAGACGAGTGATTCCGCTAGCTGCGGCATGACTACATCAGTCCACTGCTTGTTGTCAGACATGTTCTTCAACTCCTTGATTTACATCCATCAGCTCTCGACTACACGGCTTCACGCCGCACATTCGTGCTAATTGTGATGTCACTTAAGGGCCTCTCTCGTACTAGCCTAGTACAGAGCAAGCTCCTGCATGGCTTCCTTCACCTTGTCCTTGTTCAATAAAAAGAACTTCTCCATCGGCGGGCTAATCGGCATTGCAGGTACATCTGGCCCGCACAGGCGAGCGATTGGCGCATCCAGATCAAAGAGACATTCCTCACTGATAATCGCCGAGACCTCTGCGCCAACTCCGCCCGTCTTGTTGTCCTCATGGACGATCAGTACCTTACCTGTATGACGAGCAGCTTCAATGATGGCATTGCGATCAAGTGGCTGTAGGGTGCGCAGATCAAGTACATGAGAAGTAATGCCCTGCTCCTTCTCCAGCTCCGCAGCTGCTTCCATCACGAATTGCAGCGTACGACTGTAGCTGATGACCGTAATGTCATCCCCTTCTCGCAGCAGATTCGCTTCCCCGATCGGAACGATATAATCGCTCTCAGGCACCTCACCCTTAAGCAGCTTGTAGCTCTTCTTGTTCTCAAAATACAACACAGGGTCAGGATCACGAATGGCTGCCTTCAGCAGTCCCTTGGCATCATAAGGCGAATACGGCGCTACAATCTTCAGACCTGGTGTTCCGAAGAAGATGGATTCAGGGCACTGCGAATGATAGAGTCCACCGAAGATACCGCCACCAATCGGCGCACGGACCACGATCGGGCAATTCCAGTCATTGTTCGAGCGGTAGCGGATTTTGGCCGCCTCACTGATGATTTGGTTCGTTGCTGGCAGCATAAAATCGGAATACTGCATCTCTGCAACAGGCTTCATACCGTACATGGCCGCCCCGATCGCTACGCCAGCAATTGCGGATTCAGCCAGAGGGGTATCCATAACCCGCATCTCCCCGAATTGCTCCATCAATCCCTTGGTGGTCGTAAAGACGCCACCCTTGACGCCAACATCCTCACCGAGCACGAACACTGTCTCGTCCTGCTCCATCTCTTCCTTCATTGCCAACCGAATGGCATCGATATATTCCATTACTGCCATGTGCTATTGCCCCTCTCCGCTGCTGTCCGCATACACGTGCAGAAGTGTATCCTCAGGCTGAGGAAACGGCGCCTTATCCGCATATTCGATAGCATCCTTCATTACCTGAAGCAGCTCTGTCTTCAGCTCCTGATCCCGCTGTTCATCCCAGATGCCAGCATCAATCAGATACGTCTTCATTCGCAGCAGTCCATCCTTCTTCCAATTCTCGTCCACTTCTTCCTTGGTCCGGTAAGCCAGATCATTGTCTGAAGTGGAGTGCGGGGACAGACGGTACATCATGGCCTCGATCAGCGTCGGACCTTCGCCACGAACGGCTCGCTCACGTGCTTCTTTGACTGCCTCATAGATTGCAAAGGCATCATTGCCGTCCACGCGAATACCTGGGAAGCCGTATCCAAGCGCACGATCGCTAACCTTGCCGCTGAGCTGCTTGTGCACAGGCACAGATATCGCATACTGGTTGTTCTCACACATAATAATGACTGGCAGCTTGTGGACACCAGCAAAGTTACAGCCCTCATGAAAATCTCCCTGGTTACTGGAGCCCTCACCGAAGGTCACGAAAGATACAATGTCCTTCTTCTGCATCTTCGCAGCAAGAGCAATCCCCACGGCATGAGGAACCTGCGTCGTTACCGGGCTCGAACCCGTGACGATCCGCAACCTTTTGCTTCCGAAGTGCCCTGGCATCTGTCTGCCGCCACTGTTCGGGTCCTCTGCCTTCGCAAAGGCAGATAGCATTAGTTCACGAGCGGTCATACCTACCGATAGGACGAACCCATAGTCACGGTAGTAGGGTAGAAAATAATCGTGCTCCCTGTCCAGAGCAAAAGCCGCCGCTACTTGTGCAGCCTCCTGCCCGATCCCGGATACGTGAAAATTGATCTTGCCTGCACGCTGCAGCAGCAGATTACGCTCGTCGAACGTACGCGCCAGCAGCATGAATCTATACATTTCAATAGCTTGCTCATCTGTCAATCCTAACTGCTCATGCCTTTGCTTGCTGTGCACAGCACTTTTTGCATTCATGGAGACACCTCCCGAGTTATACAGCCTGCATTCAAGTACTCATACCGTCTTGTCTTAAAACCTGGTACTAAGACTTGGCTTAACCCTATTATAATCGTTTTCTTCCGAAAAAGAAAACACCTGCTTCAGCAATTTGCATCATCCGATTTCAAGGCTAGATTCCAATCGCTTTCCCATCTACTGCATGCATCGCTTCTCCCAGAATTTCGGAGAGCGTCGGATGCGGATATGCGAGCTGGCCGACCTCCCATGGTGTAGCATCAAGCAGCTGTGCAAGTGCAGCCTCGCTGATCAGGTCCGTTACGTGGGTACCGATCATATGCACACCAAGAATATCATTGCTCTCACGGTCAGCGATCACCTTCACGAAGCCATCTTTGCTGCCGTATACAAGTGATTTGCCAATCGCTTGAAATGGGAATTTGCCCACCTTGATCTCACGTCCAGCCTGCTTGGCCTGTTCCTCCGTCAGCCCCACACTGGCCGTCTCAGGACGGGTATACACACAACGTGGAATCATGTGGTCAGGTGTGTGGTGAGCTTGTTCTCCGGACAGGTGATGAACCGCAGCAATCCCTTCATGGCTGGCAGCATGGGCAAGCTGTACCCCTCCAATGCAATCCCCGATCGCATAAATATGAGGCTCGTGCGTCTGATAATCCGCATTAACGGCTATGAAGCCATTCACGACGCGGATATCTGTATTTTCCAATCCGATATTTTCTACATTGGCTTGTCTGCCGACAGACACCAGTAGCTTCACCGCGCTCAACGTCTGCGTCTCCTCGCCCTGTCTGATGTCAATCTGAACGCCTTCCTCGTCCTTGCCGTAGCTATCTGTCAGAAGCTCACAGCTCGTCAGAATCTTAATCCCACGGGCGCTTAGCAGGCGCTGCAGCTCCTTGGACACATCCGGATCCTCAGCAGGCAGCAAGCGCGGAGCAGCCTCTACAATGGTAACCTCCACCCCAAAGTCATTCAGCATCGAAGCCCATTCCACACCTATGACGCCGCCGCCGACAATAATAATGGAAGCTGGTAGGGCATCCATCGTCAACGCTTCATCACTGCTCATGATATACTGTCCATCGGGTTCAAGTCCTGGGAGCTGACGTGGTCGGGAGCCCGTGGCAATGATCAGATTGCCTGACACGACGGTCTCCATCTCTCCATCCTCCAGCTCCACGGCAATGGAACCGCTCTTCGGCGAAAAGATCGAAGGCCCAATGACGCGCCCTGTTCCCTTCAGTACCGTGATCTTGTTCTTGCGCATCAGATATTGCACCCCTTGGTGCAGTTGCTGAACTACCTGTTCCTTGCGTTCCTGCACTTTGGGGAACACAAGCGTAGCACCCGCAGTCTCCACGCCGAAGGCAGCACTTTCCTTGACAGTCGCATACACCTCTGCACTGCGCAGCAACGCCTTGCTCGGAATGCATCCACGGTGCAGACAGGTCCCTCCAAGCTTGTCCTGTTCGATGATGACGACCTCCTTGCCCAATTGGGCTGCGCGAATCGCCGCCACATAACCACCAGTTCCTCCACCAAGCACCGCCACATCACAATTAATCGTCATAGCTTCCTCCGTTAATTACATATTTGAATGCATTGATATCCATTATTCCATTCGGTATTTATGAAAATTTTAACCATTTACAAATCTGCGCAAACGAAAGAGACACGTATGATTGCTGCTCATGACAGCGGAGCGCTGGGCAATCGTCGTGTACAGTAGCTTCTATCCGTTCTTATTATCCTTACGCTTCCTATGTAACATGGACTATTCATAAAGGGCATCCTTGAGCTTACTCGACATGCGCGGCGTCCCGGACTGTGCGCGTACTGCCTTCCGTAAACGCTCATTACGTTGCTCCAGCTCCTGAATCTTGGCAGCCATTTGAGCAATCAGCTCTCCTGCCTGTGGACTTAGCTGACCGTTCTGCCGAAGCTCCTCTATTCGAGCCGTGTAATCCTTAGCTTGATCTGCCATGACACATCACCTTTTCTGTTGTTCGTATCACCTTACCTTACCATGTGGCAAAGTGTCATAGCAATGAGCAATCCATATATGGAGTCTCTTGACCATAAGCACCAGAAGAACGAAAGCAGAACCCCCCTGGGACTTTCGAATACAATACAGGATAGGTTAGGCGTATAGCAACAGCACTGGGATCGATCACCATTGTATGATTTTATCTGGAACGTGAGCTTGCGGTATGGTAATCTATAATGGCGTTTTCTTCGGATAGAGGTTCGCAGGTTGCATATTAAGCCTTGTATGTCTTGTTGTTAGGAAAGAGAGGAGAATCGTATTGTCTAGAGGACGTATTACCGTAATTACGGGTCCCATGTTCAGTGAGAAATCCGGAGAACTGATCCGCCGCTGCCAGAAGCTTATGAAGTATGGGCGTCGCAAGGTAGTAGCGTACAAGCCGGCAGAGGATAACCGGTATGCCGAGGATGAGATCGTGAGCCGCATTGGCTACAGGCTCCCTGCTATATCTATTCCTCGTAAGCTGACTGAGGAGACGGTACAGCAGATTCTGGTCGAAACGAAGGATGCGGATGTGGTTGCCTTTGACGAGGTGCAGTTCTTTAGTCGTCCAATCATGCAGCTTGTGCAGGAATTGGCCTATTGCGGAAAGCATGTCATTGTCGATGGTCTGAATATGGATTACAGAGGTAAAGAGTTCGGCTACATTGGTGGCTTGCTCGCCATGGCCGATGACATTGAGAAGCTAAGCTCATTCTGCGCAGTGTGCGGCAGTGCTGAGGCGAACTTCACACAGCGTATTGTGAACGGTGAACCTGCAAAGGTAGGTCCGATCGTCATGATTGGCGATTCCGAGGCTTATGAGCCACGTTGCCGGGAATGCTTTGTTCCACCCCACAAGGTGGATTGCAACTAACAGACACCGACGGAACTGTGGCGATACGTTATACATAGCCCGGAGATGCCAGGGACAGCCACCTGCATCTCTGAGCGGTATATACGAATCGAAGCCCATCACCAGACTATTAAAAATCAGCTTGCAACTACAAGGGTAGCATATCCCGACGCTCTGCCTGAGGCTTGCAGTTCTTGCATACGCCCCATATTTGACCGTTATCCCCAGCATAGAAGGTAAGCTTCTCTTCCTTTTTGCAAAAGCTGCATTTCTGCGTCTTCGGTGCCTTCTCAGGCTTACGCTGGAATTTCACCACGTTAGCTCCACGCGCACCCTGATCACGGTGACTATCCTGCGGATTTCTGGTCCGCTGCAGAAACACCACAATAGCAGATATCATGATAACTCCGATTAGTACATACCATATGAAGTTCCACATGGCCACGCTCTCCTTTGGCAGATTGTTGTTCTCAACACCATTACCTTCCATAAATTGTGACATTGCACAATCTCATGTAAGCGCCTACCTCCAAAGTAAACCATTTGAACCATCGGTGTCAAATCGCCCGTTATCTTCCCTTATACGACGCCTAACCAATAGCCAACGCGAATGGCCCGAGGCCAATATCGGTCCTCGGGTAACATAAGCAGTCCATCTCTTAAATTATGTCAGCAATCAGACCTACGCACATTCAGGCACCCTGTTCCTCCTGACGCGCTACATGAGTCAAGGCACGCAGTGCCGCCTCCATCTCCAATTCAACAGCTGCAGCCACGGCATTCGTATGCGGGTCATACTCGGCTGCCAGATCGCTATCCGCGAAGCCATCAATAGCTACGATCGCACCTGCTCGTGCTCCACGCAGCGTACTGACGATGTATAGTGCTGCTATCTCCATCTCTGCTGCCAGCGCACCAGCCAGCTTGAATTTACGATGCGGTATGTCTTCCACTCCGGTAAAGAAAGCATCCAGCGTCACCGTAATGCCTTTCCCCACCTTACACGCTGTAAATTCAGCTGAGCCGACTGCCTGGTCAGGCTCTGCATTTCCAGCAGCCGAATGAGCAGCAGATCCGGCAAGCGCTGCAGCGTACAGAGCCTCCGTCACCCCGCTATCCGCTACAGCCGGAAATCCTTCGGGTACGAGCTGTCGTGTCAGTCCATCTGTTCGTACTGCTGCCGTGCTGACAATAACACTGCCCGCAGGGTATTCCGCCGTGTAGGAGCCTGCTGTGCCAACGCGGATGAGCGTCTTCACGCCAGCGCGGATAAGCTCCTCGAAGCATACCGCGGCTCCTGGTGATCCGACACCATGACTGACGACGGCAATCTTCACCCCTTCATATGCACCGACAAAAGTTCTGTATTCACGACTGAATGCCAGCTCACGTGCATTGTCCAGCTTGCGGGAGATTTTCTCCGCACGTGCAGGATCACCACATACAATGGCGTATGGTGGAACATCCTCGGAGTGAATTTGCAAAATAGGCATTAACATAGCTCAATCAAACTCCTTTTTCGTCCATTCATCCTCTGGGATCGGCAGGTCCTCCCCCGAGAAGCGCTGTTCCTTGAACGGATCGGCAAAATGATGGAAGCCATTATTCTCCCAGAATCCGTTGCGATCCTCCTTCATGAACTCCAGCCCTCGCACCCACTTGGCACTCTTCCAGAAGTACAGCTGAGGTACAACCAAACGCAACGGATAACCATGCTTGGGGGTCAGAGGTTCACCGTTATACTTGAAGGCCAGCAGCACATCATCGTGCAGTAGCTCCTCTAGGGGAACATTCGTCTCATAGTCATGGTCCGCATGAATCATGACATACTTGGCATCAGGCTTAATCCGCAGCTCCTTCAGAAAGTCAGAGAAACGAATACCCTCCCACGGGGTATCGAACTTTGACCAGCGCGTCACGCAATGAATGTCGCTTACGATGCTCACCTGTGGCATGGCCAGCAGGTCTGTGAAGGAGAAGCTGCGTTCTTCCTCTACTTCCCCGAACACTTTCAGATCCCAAGTGGTCATGTCGTATTCTGGCACTTCCCCTTCGTGCAGAATCGGAAATTTCTCTGTCAGCACCTGTCCTGGAGGCAGGCGGTCACCATGCTCTTGGGTCGCACCCGATAAGGGTGCTTTGGTCTTCTTCAATCTCTCAGCCTTGTTATGCAAGCTACTCCCTCCATAATCCGTAGATTTGTTGATTGCTCATGTGTACCTGCACATCTTTAACCCTTGATCCTCATCCCTTGGTGCTTAACTGTAATCCGCTCATCCCAATCTCCGTCAAGCTTAGCGCGAGCTGCCGCCTGCTTTCAGGGCATCCTGTGCATAGGTCTTGTCCTTGAAGAAGAACATCGCCAGCAAGGTCACGATATATGGCAGCATCATCGTAAAATGTGTTGGCAGCGAGAAGCCCTGCAATCGAATACCGAGTGCATCCATGAAGCCAAACAGCAGACTGGAGGCCATAACACCCAATGGATTGGATTGTCCAAGCATCGTTGCTACAAGGGCAATGAAGCCCCGGCCAGCGGTCATCCCCTCCGTGAACATCGTCACCTGACCCAAGGACAGCTGTGCTCCGGCCAGCGCACAGAGTACACCGCACATCAGGATGGCACCATACTGAATACGGCGCACCTTAATCCCGATGCTTTGCGCAGCGACCGGATTCTCGCCAACAGAGCGCAGACGGAAGCCGGATACGCTTTTGAACAGATACCATTGAAGCACAATGGCAAGAATGATGCCTAAGTACACTAGTGGGCTATGCCCGGAAAATACAGTGCCAACCCAAGGAATATCTTGAATGAGCGGAATATCCCATTTCGGCAGACCCACCATGTTCTTGTCATAATAGGCACCCTTTACATCGAAAATCGCGCGAAGTGCGAACGTAGTCAGTCCTGCTGCCAGAAAATTAAGCGAGATCCCGACAACAATCGCATTCGCCTTGAGATTAAGGCTAATAAACGCGAACATCGCCGAGAAGAGAACTACTATTATAATAGAAAAGATTACAGCAAGCAGCACATGACCAAATAGATAGTTGCCCAGTATAGCGGAGAAGGCGCCGATCAGAATAAGTCCTTCCAGGCCTACATTGAATACGCCAACCCGGGAGCACAACGCTCCGCCGAGCGCTGCCAGCAGGATCGGTGTGACCATCCGCAGCGTCGAGTTGAACAAGGAGGCATCAAACAGTTGTTCCATTGGACTTCTTCTCCTTTCTCCGTTTCAGGAATGCGTACCCGATCTGGGCCGATACGAACAGTGTCAATACCGCCTGAATTACACTTCCTACCTCTAGCGGCACATCCGTGTTCCGCTCCATTCCCATTGAGCCCGTCTGTAGTGCGGCCAACAGAATGGCTGCGATAGCCGTACCAAGCGGGTGGGATCGGGCCAGAAGTGTAGCCATAATCCCACTCCACGCATAGCTCGCCGAGGAGAAGGAGCCGTCAATGAAGCGATATTGGGTCCCCAGCACTTCCCCAGCCCCGGCCAATCCGGCCAGTCCTCCGCTCACAATCATGGTGAGAATCATCATGCGAATCCGACGGACGCCTCCATAGGCTGCAAAGGAGGGATTACTGCCTAACATGCGGATTTCATAGCCGATCACGGTTCTCTGCGTGAACCAATAGACCAGCAGCGCAGCAACGATTGCTATAACGAATCCGGCATGAAGTCCCATCCCTTGGAACAACTTTGGCAGCCATGTCGCCTGCTCCAGCATGGGCGTCTGCGCCATGGCCGCCGAGCCAGTCTGATCCTTGAACGGATAGGCTACCATATAACCGCTGAACCATAAGGCGATATAGTTGAGCAGCAATGTCGTGATGAGCAGATGCATGCCGAAGCGGGCATCCAGCCAGCCGGCCAGCAGGGAGTACAGTCCGCCAGCGATCATGCCTGCTGCTACTGCTGCAATGCAGACAAGCCAGCCCGGTCCCGGCACATATAATGCGGTCAAGGCAGCGCTAAGACCACCAAGAATCATTTGTCCCTCTGCCCCCATGTTGAAGAAGCCGGCGCGGAACGCCAGAGCTACTCCAAGTCCAGCTAATATAATCGGTGTGGACCGGGCGAGAGTATTCGTGAAGAAGTAGAAGTTACCGAAGGCACCCTTCCACATTTCTGCATACGTTTCAATTACAGAGCCTCCAACCAGAAGGATGGCCAATGCTCCAGCCAAGAGGCCGATGAGCACAGCCAGGAGCGGCTGTACCAGCCCGCGAAGACTGTCTTTCACACGATTCATATCCGTTCTTTCCCTCCTGCCATCCACAAGCTGATCTGTTCCTCCGTAGCAGCCTCTGCCGTCAGCTCACCAGCAATCTCACCTTCGTACATAACCAGAATCCGGTCGGAAAGCTGTAAGATCTCCGATAGCTCCGACGAGACGAGCAGAATACCTGCTCCCTCATTCCGCTTGCGCAGCAACTCGGCATGTATGGCTTCCATCGCGCCAATATCGACACCACGCGTAGGCTCAGCTGCAATCAGAAATGGAGTGTCCTGCGCGAATTCGCGAGCTGCAATCAGCTTCTGCAGATTACCTCCCGATAGAAACTGTACCTTCGTGTCCACTGATCCTGTCTTGATGCCAAATTGCTTGATCCAGCGCTCGACCATCTCGCGAGCCTGTCGCGTTCTTACGATTCCCTTCGATTGCAGCCGATGATGATGCCCCATGAGACCATTCTCGCGAACAGTGGCATCCTTTGCTGCCCCCCACATATAACGATCCTCCGGGATATGCGCCAGACCCTGCTCCCGAATGCGGCGGACCGGCCAATTCGTCGTATCCTGACCTGACAATCGGATCTGTCCTTGCTTCGGCTTGCGCAGTCCTGCGATCACCTGAATCAGCTCGGATTGTCCGTTGCCAGAGATACCTGCAATACCGACAATCTCACCCTGTCGAACCTCCATTTGAATATCCTTCAGGGCCGACTGATCCTTGCTGCCTTCCAGTGTCAGGTCCTTCACCTGCAGGACGGGCTCACCCACGGTAACTGGCGGCTTCACGATACGAATCAATTCTCGGCCTACCATCAGCCGTGAGAGCTGCTCCACATCCGTCTCACTCGCATTCATCGTTCCCGTCACCTGCCCGTCTCGCAGCACGGTAATCCGATCCGCTACCTCCATGACCTCCTGTAGCTTGTGCGTGATCAGGATGAAGCTCTTCCCGAGCTGTGCGAGCGACTTCATATTAGCAAGCAGCTCCTTCACCTCCAGCGGGGTAAGTACGGCTGATGGCTCATCCAGAATGATGACATCTGCACCTTGGTACAGCACCTTCAGGATTTCCACACGCTGCTGCATGCCAAGCGGGCATTCGCCTACTCTTTTCCACGGGTCCACAGGCATGCTGTATTGTTGCCCAAGTTCTTGCACAAGCTGCGCAGCAGCTTTTCTATCAAAGGCCCCAGCCTTGGCTGGCTCGCGACCAATCACGATATTCTCGGCTACCGTGAAGGAAGGAAACAGCATAAAATGCTGATGCACCATCCCGATTCCATGCGCCATTGCCTGAGACGGGCTGGAAATGCTGACCTCACGGCCCCGGACTCGAATCGTTCCGGAGGTAGGCTGCTCCATCCCGTACAGCATGCGCATCAGCGTTGTTTTGCCAGCACCGTTCTCGCCAACGAGAGCATGAATCTCACCTTCACGTAGTTGAAAGTCGATGCTCCGGTTCGCAGTGAATCCACCGTACATCTTTGTAATTTTGTCCATCTCCAGCAGCATTTCTGGGATTCGCTCCTCTCGTACTCAGGCTTGAAATAGCAGCAAAACCGGCTGCCTCATCGGGCAGCCGGCGAATCACTCTATGGCTGAAGCTTATGGCTGCAGCGGATCTTTCACGACGATTTTACCAGATACGATATCATCCTTGATCGCTTTAACCTTGTCTACAACTTCTTGTCCAACAAAAGCGTTCAGTGGAGTCTGGCTATCACGTGTTACATAAGTAAGACCCACTCCATCTTCTTGCAGACCGTAGTTCACAGCACCATATTGAAAGTCACCCTCGACAAAATCCTTCACGGTCTCATATGCAACGGTATCTGTAGATTTCAATTGTGAAAGGACAATATGCTCTGGATCTTCAACGGTGCGGTCCGTGTCCTGACCAGAGGTGTAGAAGCCCTTCTCCTTGGCCGCCTCGAACACTCCAAGATCGCCTACAGCAGACGCTCCAGCGATGAAGTCAGCTCCTTTGCCGAATTGCACCAGCGCCAGTTCCTTCGCTTTTGCCGGATCATTGAAGCCACCCACATAATTCACCAGAAACTCAGCGTTCGGATTCACAGATTCCAGGCCTGCCTTAAAGCCCTCCGTATATTTCTTGATCAGGGGAACGTCCATCGCCGCAATCATGCCGACTACGTTAGACTTGGTGGACAATCCAGCCGCTGCGCCGAGCAGATAGGCTCCTTCGTATTCGCGGAAGCCGACACTACGGACATTCGGCAGATCAATGGTCGTGTCAATGATCGCGAATGGCTTGTCCGGATTCTCAGCAGCTACCTTCTTAAGAGCATCCTCCGCCTGGAACGTAGCTGTGATGATCAGATCATAATTCTCAGCTACTGCTGCACGCAGATTTTGCTCAAATGCTGCTGGGTCTGTAGACTCGATCGTTTTGGCATCCACCTTGAAGTCTGTACCAGCTTTTTTGAAGCCCTCATCCATTTGGACGAAGAATGGGTTGACCCCGATTTTCTCAGGAAGAACGAGTGCAACTCTCAGAGCTTTGCCGCTATCGTTTCCACCTTCAGCCCCTTGAGTGGATTGTTCGTTTTTTGTAGCAGATGTGCCACATGCCGAGAGCAAAATGGCCAATATAAGGATAGATAATACGAACGAAAAGCCACGCTTCATTTTTTATAATTCCCCTTTTCGATATTCTTTGTTATCATCCTAGCGGAAAATGTCGAGCCTTGTCAATAAATCTTTGAAGGTTTACACTTCATTCGTAGATTTTTATGATTTTGATCATAGACAACTTCCAATTCCGTGCAATTTCTTCCTGATTTCCTCATTGACAGCGTATCAGGTTCATGCTAAATTCAGTGCAATTCTGATTCCTAAATACGATATATCCAATCCGTTTAGTAGGATTATATCGCAAATGTTCTCTTCGGGCTATCCCCACTTGGGTGCCAGCATACATAATTCATAATATTTTATAGGAGGAATCACGCTTGAGAACCTTATCTCGCTTCACCCTGGCAGCCTTGGCTGCTGCACCGCTTGCTCTTGGCAGCTTCAGCCTGCCCGCTTATACCCCTTATGCTTCTGCACAGGCGGCTACTGTCGTCTCGAACCCACAGGCTACTATCCACAGCGATAGCGCTGCTGATTTTGCCCAGTTTCTGAAAGTAAAGCTCAATATCGAACTGCCTGCTCAGCCAACCCAAGGGGATTTTCTGCTGGCATTGGCAGCAGTTGCTCTGGATGGAAAGGTTACCGCAGTAGATGGCACGGCTCCCGAATTCAGTGATCTTACAACGGGTAGTGCACTATATGATGCGGCTGCATCACTATACAATGCAGGTGTGCTGACAGATACTGAGGTGAAGGCTGCTGACCGTCTGAGCGCTCTGGATGCAGCTCTGATCGCCTTCAAGGCCTCCGGCTTGAAGGAGCTAGCTTACACCTATCCCGATGCTAAAATCGCACGGACTTTGAGTCATGCCGGCATCAGCAGTAGCCTGGTAACAGGTGAAGCCGCCCAAGAGCTGGCAGCCGCCATCGACACTGGACTTGTGCCCGAAAGTCTCTATCCTGCACTTCGTGAAGGTGGAGCGGCTAGCCGGGATTACACCAATACCCTGCTAGGACGAATCCTCGTGAGTCAGGGAAAATACAAGCACAGCATTGGCCGTACGAACGATGCGGATATTTATTCGAAGCTGTACGCCGCCTACCGCTCAACTGGATTGGTTGAGGTACCAGAGCTGAGATCCATTCTGGATCAAGCACTACTGACAGATCTCGTCACAGGCTACAACCTGAAGGACAGTCGCTTTGATTCCAATTTCATTGATGAATTGACGCTGACCTACGGTCACGACGATATCAAGCATGCTGTCCAGCTTGTTGGCCTGCTGCGCAGTGAAGGCATTGATGCGGCCGTTCAGCTCCAGCCGAAGACATCCGCCTTCATCTA
The DNA here is from genome assembly GCF_000377505.1 of Paenibacillus massiliensis 2301065 = DSM 16942. Lineage (GTDB taxonomy): Bacteria > Bacillota > Bacilli > Paenibacillales > Paenibacillaceae > Paenibacillus > Paenibacillus massiliensis. Next base: position 221,986 of record NZ_KB898192.1, read on the forward strand.
TCTGAAGGAATGGGGCGAGCCGAAGGAGACACCGGATTATAAGGTAGTACAGATCGAGAATGGTAACTATATTGCGTATGCGAAGGAATACGACATTCAGTTCGAATTCAAGAATACGGCAGACAAAGCCCGCTTCGATCAGATCATTGCCCAATATGCCAAAAAGAATAGCGATTCCACTGCGAAGCTGATCTATGGTTCTTGGTGGCAACCACTGTATTATACCAATACTGCATTGAACGGCTATCCGGTCATTGCTAACAACAAAATTTCACTTGGCAACTATTACGGCCAGTCCTTCTCACTCAAGGAACAGACCGGAGCGATCGCAGATGGTCTGCGCAAGCTTGCACCTGATGCGACCGTATCGAGCTACACTTTCTGGGTGGACCAGCCATTCTTCAATTACCTGAACGGTGAATCCGAATAACACGAGTAGCACAGCAGGGCTGCACATCCGTAACAATCTACTTAACGGATGCTGCAGCCCTTTCTTTACCTGAACATCTTTCTTAAACATTCGATATCAACTCAACCTACTCACAACTAATTCAGTATTTTCATGCTCAACTATGAATATAGCTGCTGGCTGATTGTCGTTTGCTTCTCATTGGTACAGATAATGCTGCCCGATACAGACTTGCATATCTTTTTGATGCGGGTGGCCTCATCCACAATCTGGTCCACACTGTCATACTTGCACTCGCTGTTCGTCACTACGGCAATGGACATGGATACCAACGGAATTGGCCGATGCTGGCCGGACCGACCTTCGCCGAGTACGTAATTATTCTGCAGATCCTCCCGGTTATAGAATGCTCTCTTCATCTGTTCAAAATCAGCTATGACGTCCTCTGATACTTGCCGATAATGATGATGGTTCAGCATGGCTATGAAGTCATCTCCCCCAATATGACCAAGAAATGCTTCGGGAAGCACACAATGCCGACGTAATAAGTTGGCGGTCTCCTGAATCAGCTGATCCCCCATTTTGAAGCCATAGCTGTCATTATATGATTTGAAGAAATCCAGATCTATGTACAGAACGCTATAGGAATCACATTGGTGGGTCTGATGCAGACGGTCATCAATGATACGATTTCCAGGCAGGCCCGTCAGCGGATTCATGAAGATCGCCATTTCAGCCCGTACATCAGCAACAGCCAGCAACAGACGGCGGATACTCACCGCTCCGCTTAGACTTCCTTTCGAGGTCACCAGCACCAAATCGTACAATTCCTCCTCTGTGCGATTCATAGCCTGAATACTTACTTCTGTAATCTGCTCGGCATAATCTACGACAAGCGGTCGTACGTTCATGACCAGGCTGACCGGACGGCCCATGTAGAGGGTATATCCATACTGTGAGCCGATCTGTTGAAAGAAGCGAGCTCGCATCATCAATGATGGAACACCATCCTCTCCCATGATCGCAATTCCTTCCAGATTAGGTTTCATCTTAAATAGACGATATACAATATCGCATTTCGTATCTGGCGCTACTACAGGAATGGTTTCTGCTATATCTCCAATTTGCGTAAATATACCGTTCACCTTCTCTTTGTCATAGCTAATTAGTTACTCTTATCTGTATTTCTTAACCCCGCTTGGCCAAATTCAAGCTTTGGGAACTTTAATTGAGGATCTGGTCGTCCCAGTGCGTACCCTTGTCCATAATCAATGCCTTCACTTCGCAAAAATTCAATCTCCTCATCTCGTTCGATCCCTTCAGCTACGATATAGGTGCCCGAGCCAGCAGCGAACTCCTTCAATAACCTGACAAGGTGCTGCTGATCTGAGTGGACATCGGCGTATCGAATCAGAGCTCTGTCCAATTTGATGAAGTCCGGCTTCAAGCTAATAATGGCTTTGAGACTGCTATAACCAGAACCGACATCATCAATTGCAATTCGGAAGCCTTGTGCCCGATAGTTGGACAGAATCCGTTCAAATTCAAGATAATCATGGACCGCCTGCTTTTCGGTGAGCTCAAGGACAACCTGCTCTGGTGACAGACCATGTACGTGAAGGAGATTGACCGTCTCTCCACTCCGATAATGGGAATCAGCCAGCACCTGGGGATGTACATTCAGAAATACGACGGCCTCCTTCGGGTCTCTGTCTACCGGAAAGGAGGCTCTGAAGCGTTCGATAGAAATTTCACGACAAAACCGTTCGAAGGCAAAGACCTGATCGGTATGACCGATGAATTCATAGAAGGATTCTGTGCTGGGAAAACTGCTTGACAGAGGTGGTCGATTTAATATCTCGTAGCCGAGGCAGCTTCCATCCTGCAGATTCATGATGGGCTGAAAAAATGTCGTGAGCCGATTGTGACTCATAATCTTATGGAGCTCAGAGAACTGTCGATATGTAATCATTGTCTTCCGGGCATTATTATGAACATAGGTAAGAAAATTGGTGAACTGATTCGTATGTGGGTATATAGAAACCCTTTTTTTCATGAAAATGCATCCTTTATGCCTATAGTGAGAGCGGATATATAGCCCTATAGTATCATTTGGTTGCACGAAAATCATCAACTACACGTAAAATCTTGTTAATCTTATGCCTTAATAGAGTCACATAAAGCTTACTTTCCGCAATCTTACCCCACCCTTCATCATGTGAAAGCCCTAGGTGGAATAAGCTTCCCCTCTGACAGAATAGAAGAGACTATATGATTTTCTGTATCACTTGTTTGCCTATGACAGCTCATCTTCTTCATCAATCTAGATAGCTTTCAAGTCCGTAATTAAGAAAGTTACTAATAGATTTCTGTGAAAGAGGATGCTATTCTAAAAACCAATTCGATAAAATAATGCATAAATCGACAAGCGTTGAGGAGGGACGTCTATGCGCATACACTGGTTCAAAATACGAAAACTTCAGCCAACATTGTTAATTATGCTAAGTCTGCTTGTTTTGATTCTAATGACACTAATTAGCATTGTTGTCTATTACTCAACTTCTAGACTGATTTCTTCAAAACTAAGCGAGTATTCACTGTCTGAGTTGGAACAAATGAATTACCAAGTGAACCAACGCATGACCTCAATTCGGTCAGCTGCACTATCTATTGTTATCAATCCAGAAGTGATCTCAATCCTTCAGCATTCCAAGGGATCGGATATATATCAGCAGATTCGCAACAATGAGATCGCCACTCGTATTCTATCCAATGCAGCTTATTCGAGAAACGATATTAGCGAAATCATGATTGTAACCGACAGAATGGATATTTATAACTACTCTAATCCGAATGGCTTTTATGAGCTAAGCCGCGCCGTAGAAAAAAACTTTTGGTCCTATGTGGAGTCACGTAAAGAAGGATTTATCCCCCCTCGCAGCAATGATATGCGCAGCGATGGAACAGGCACAAAAATTATAACCTACTTCCATGAAATCACTAAAGGAGAAACTCGATTAGGCTATGTCTTCATCAATCTGCATTTCAGCAGCTTAAATGATCTATCGGGGTTACGTTCATCGAATGGAGACCTAATTTATTTTGCCGATGAAAACAATGAGATCTATGATACTTCCGGAGCTAAGCTGTCTGATAGAGCTACTCATGATATCGTAACTTCTTTTGCGGATCAAAAAAAAGGATATACACTCACTTATCTTGGCAATCACAAATATTTAAGCGTTTTCAGTTCACCGAACGACTTCAATTGGCGAATTATTCGCTTTAAACCCTATGGTGACGTAGTTGAAGGTATGCCCGCCCTCTTCACACGATTATTGCTTGTTGCTGCTTGTTGCTTCGTACTCGCGGTAACTGGTGCGGTATTATTCTCACAGTCAGTTACTCAGCCTCTAAAACGGTTGATTCGACAAATGAATAAGGTAGGCCATGGCAACTTCAATATTGAATTAGATTCAGAATATACTAACGAAATTGGACAACTGAATGAAAAATTCTTAATCATGTCTTCAAAAATTCGAGAATTAATGGCAGACAGTGAGCGTGAGCAAAAGCAACTCAGGGAAATGGAACTTCGGGCACTTCAATCCCAAATCAATCCTCACTTTCTTTACAACACGTTAGACGCCATTAATTGGATGGCGATCCGACATCAAGCACCGGAGATTAGCAAGATGACTGCAAACCTCGGAAAAATATTCCGATTGAGCCTTAATAAAGGCAGAGAGTTGACATCGGTGTCCGCTGAACTTGCTCACTTGGATGCTTACATTCATATTATGCGTCACAAATACCAAGACCGCTTCCATTACGTCCAGCATGTCGATCCCAGCATGCTTACTTGTGAGACCATCAAAATTATATTGCAGCCCTTAGTCGAAAACTGCTTTGTTCACGGCCTCTCAAGCAACAAGGGAGCAGGCCTGATCGAACTCAAAGGTATCTACTGCGGGGATGACCTGATTTTTCATATCAAAGACGATGGAGTTGGGGTGAACCCTGAGATGTTAAACGAGGCGCTGAAACAGGGTTTGGGGTCGGTTGGATACGGTATTCATAACGTAAACGAGCGGATTGGACTTCATTATGGTCAGTCTTATGGCCTAAGCTATCTAGACGTAGAACGGGGAACACTTGCACAGATCAGACTACCTCGGCGATTGTTTCAACAAATGGAGGAGGACACACATTGAGCGAATTACGAGTGCTACTTGTAGATGATGAAGACTTTGTTCTGGAGGGATTAAGAGATGCCGTTGAATGGAGTGACTACGGTATGCAGGTCATGGGGTATGCCAATAACGGAAAAGAAGCAATAGATATACTTTCAGACTCCGCAACTCCGATTGATATTGTCTTTACGGATATAAAAATGCCGATCATGGACGGCTTCCAATTAACCGAGTTCATCAAAACGATGAAATATTCGTGTAAAATTGTGGTGCTCACAGGACATGACGAATTCGAGTTTGCCAAAAAGGCAATTTCTTACGGAATATTTGAGTATCTTCTAAAACCCATTGAACTAGATGCGATCCTAGAAGTGCTCGAAAGGCTGTCTGAGACTATCAGCTCAGAAAAGGAACGAATGGATGAGACCGCATGGGTAGAGAACAAGTTGCAAGAAAGCTTGCCTCTTTTGCAAGAACAACTACTGTTCAGCATGTTAAAGGGCGACTATGAGCCAGAACTGATGGAATTTATAGGCCTGCCCATGGAGGCTCCATATTACCAGGCAGTGATTGGCTATGTGTTGCCTACTCTTACAGCGGTGCCTAATTTGGATTTGATTCGACAGAATGTGTGCACTGCGGCAGAATCGTGCGGTGATCCTGTCGCACTACTCTATAATGTCAGAGGCATTATTCTTCTTATGTCTTTTACAACGCCTGAAGATGCAGTGCAACTTCAACTAGTTTTGAACGAAGCTTCCCAGGGAATTCAGGCTAGACATCATGTATCTTTTCAGTTTGCTTACGGCAAGCTATGTGCTGTTCCCTACCACCTACCCAAATCGTTCCAGGAGGCTCGTGAAGCAATGAAGCTAAGGCTATTCTCCGTTGAGGAGCCTACGGCCGGATGGGAAGAATCCTTTGTGAACGATCAGACTTTATTCCCGGACAAAGAACGTCAGAAGCTGTTAAATGCAGTATACGTCCGTAACGAAGAATTAGTCGAGCAGCAACTGAATCGTCTTCAACAAGAGTACAAAAAGTCAGAGACCTTATATCCGGCTGGTTATATCCATAAACTAAGCAGCGAATTAATCATGCTGCTTTCCCTGATTCTCTATGAGCTTAATGAGACATCCAGTTCGCTGGCCTCTGAATACGTCAGTGCTTTTCAAAATATCCGAAAGCATAGTCATCCTGACGAAGTTTTCCCACTAATCAAAGCTCTGTATAAACGTTTGATAGATTACCTTCCCGAAACTACGGACAAAAAGAATCGTCAGACTATTCGCGTGTGCCTAGATTTTATTGAAAGTCATCTAGATTCGGAATTACGACTAGAAGAACTTGCTCAAATGGTATTTCTTACGCCAAATTATTTAGGTACCTTGTTCAAAGAGGCTGTAGGGATAGGGTTTACTGAGTACGTTACTCAACAACGGATGGAACGGGCTAAAAAACTGCTGCTGTCACCAGGTAGCCGGGTATACGAAGTGTCACAAAAGGTCGGATACAAAAACGCACATTATTTCAGTAAACTTTTCAAAGAATACACCGGAGTCAAACCATCACAATTCAAGTGATGTTCTAAGGAAGTCATTTCTCCGTTGAAATGTGTTCGTTTTCGTAGTTCTATTATCTACTTAATGAAAGCGCTTTATAATAGAATCTAAATTGTAAGCGAGAACATTATACAAAAGGAGATCAATCTTATGAAATGGAAAACTTGGTCAATCGCCGTTCTTTCCGTAGCCTTACTTATGCTCTCAGCTTGTTCGAACAGCGGGAATGGAACTGCTGATACAGGTAACGGAAAGGAAACCGTGGAACTGCGCTTCGCCTGGTGGGGGTCGGAAGATCGCCACACCGCTACTCTTGAGGCGATCAAGATTTTTGAAGAAAAAAATCCGGGTATTAAAATCCTCCCAGAATATTCGGGTTTTGACGGATACGAGTCCAAGCTACAGGCTCAGGTCGCAGGCAACAGCGCTCCCGATCTGTTCCAATCGACCGGAGATATCAACAACCGGCTTGGCATCGACGCCCTTCTGCCTCTGGACGATACATTGGACAAGACAGGTATGAACACAGCCGTCATGGAATCCGTAGCCATGGATGGGAAGACAGTCGGTGCTTACATCGGCCTTGCCACAGATGCTTACCTATACGACAAGACATTACTTGACAGTCTCGGAATTGAACCTCCGACGCCCCCCTACACCTGGGATGACCTAGCAGCCAAGTTTAAGGAAGTCTACGATAAGTCAGGCGGCAAAGTCTATGGTGCTGTCGATTCATCTGTTGCCTTTGACGTATTTAAAACATTTGGTGTTACTGCACTGGATGCACCCGAACCGTTCCCGAACGACGCAATAGCCTACACGTTCACTGAGGATCAAATTAAATCCTATTACCAATACTGGGCTGATCTTCGCACTTTAAACGCGGTAGCACCTCCTGATCTGTCGGCAACTTCCGATGATTCTGCCAATTCGTTGATCGTAAAGGGAAAAGTCGCCTTCGTTCCCATTGCATCCAGTTCGTTCAGCCGCTTCCAGAGTCAGACTAAAAATACATTAGATATGGTCATGATGCCTCAGAGTGCCACGACCCAACGAACCGTGTTGCCGGGTACAAGCCAGTTAATCTCCATCAGCACGACCACGAAGCATCCTGAAGAAGCCGCAAAATTTCTCAACTTCTTCGTTCATGATACCGATGCAGCCAAAGTCCTGAAGACAACCCGTGGTGTTCTGCCTACCGAAGAGCAGCAAGAAGCGCTACTGTCGACCTCGGATCTGTCCGAAGGAGACAAGAAGAACATCGCATTAATCCAGTCAATTAACAAGCTTGAAGGCGTAACCATAGCTTTTCCTCCGAATGGCCCACAAGTTCTGAACTGGAAGGGTCTGATTGAGAAAGTCGGTCAGGAAATTGCGTTCGGTAAAGTCAGCGTCGATGAAGGCGCAAAAAAACTAATGAATGAAGTGAACACCGCATTTGGCGGCAAGTAATAGCAGGATCACTGGAGCGGGCACAGCTCGCTTCAGATTTCACTGCTTTTCCACGTCAGAAAGGAGTAGGAGCCCATGGAAACCATACGAACCTCATCGGCCCTTATCGACCAAACTAAGAAAAAGTCAAATCGCTTCAAAAAGCAAGCTTGGGTTGCCTATTTGTTCTTGCTGCCATGGCTCATCGGATTCTTTGGATTGACACTTTGGCCATTCCTTAATTCGCTGTATTTGTCTTTAACCGAAACCACACTGCGAAGCTCGACCTTTGTCGGACTGCAAAACTATATCCAGATGTTCCAAGATCCGCGCTTCCTGAAATCCATGGAAGTGACGCTGACATATGTCCTTCTTTCTGTTCCATTGAAGCTTGCTATGGCACTGTTTGTCGCTATTCTGCTGTATAAGGCTTCACTCGGCATGACAATATACAGAACCCTCTTTTACCTGCCTTCCCTGATCGGCGGAAGCGTCGCTGTTGCGGTCATGTGGCGCAATATTTTCGGAATGGACGGTTTGCTTAACAGCTTTCTGAGCCTGCTTGGTATTGCCGGAAAGGAATGGCTCGGGCAGCCTGATTATGCTCTTTATGTTCTGATCATGCTTGTTGTATGGCAGTTCGGATCTTCAATGGTTATTTTTCTAGCAGGTCTAAAAAATGTCCCAGGAGAACTATACGAAGCGGCCCAGATAGACGGTGCAAGTTCATTATCCCGATTTTTAAAAATCACACTTCCGATGATCTCGCCCATTCTTCTGTTCAATTTGATTCTACAGACGATTAGTTCTTTTCAAGTGTTTACTCAAGGTTATATCATCACTAAGGGCGGCCCTATGGACGAAACTTTGTTCTCCGTATTGTATATTTACGACCTTGCTTTCAAGCAACAGCGTATGGGTTATGCTTCTGCTGTTTCCTGGAGTCTGCTTATGCTGATCGCGGCCGTGACAGCCATCATATTCCTGACCTCCAAGCGCTGGGTGTATTATGAAAATGACGCGAAAGGAAGTGGGAAATGATGCAGTTGAAGCCCGCCATTATCGGCAAAAATCTCCTACTGATTCTCATGTCTTTTACGATGGTCTATCCCATCATTTGGCTATTGCTCGGCAGTTTTAAAGCCAATAATGAAATTTTCACAGTAACAAGCCTTTGGCCAACTCAGTTCCATTTCAGTAATTATGCAAAGGGCTGGGATGCTGTTCCGGGTTACACCTTTGGCAATTTCATCATCAATTCGCTAACCATCTCACTTTTATCAGTAGTTGGGTGTATTCTCTCCAGCTCACTCGTTGCCTTCCCTTTCGCAAGGATGAATTTCCCGTTGAAGAAACTATGGTTCTCCATTCTGCTTGGAACCTTGATGTTGCCTACGCAGGTGCTGCTGATTCCGCGTTATGTCATGTTTTCTAATCTGGGTTGGATTAATACGATTCTCCCACTTGTTTTGCCATACTTTCTGGCCAGCAATGCCTTTTTTGTATATCTGATGATTCAGTTTTTAAGAGGGCTGCCCCGGGATTTGGACGAGGCCGCTCTGATGGATGGCTGTGGTCCCTTTCGTACATTCTTTAGCATTCTGTTACCGAACTGTAAGCCAGTACTCTACACCATGGGAATTTTTTCATTCCTATGGAGCTGGGATGACTACTTCGACCAACTGCTCTATTTGAACGAAGTGCGTAAGTACACCGTGCCTTTGGCTTTGCAAATGTTTGTGGATAACGCTGCTCAGATCAACTGGGGATCTCTGTTCGCCATGTCCATCGTAGCTATTATTCCCCCAGTCATTATCTTCTTCATTGCGCAAAAACACTTTGTCGAAGGCGTTGCAACTAGCGGTATTAAATAAAAGAAAGACATGAGGATATTATGTACTTACTTAGTTACTTTAAAGAAGAAGCGGAAAGTCTATTTCTCGCAGAGAGTGTGGACGGCCTATCTTGGACAGAACGAAACGGCGGCCTTCCTATACTGACATCGTCGATTGGGACTGGACAAATCCGTGATCCCTTTATTCTTCAGGACAAAAGCGACAGGTTCCATGCGCTTTGGACGGATGGCTGGAACAGTCTTAGCATCGGCTATGCAACAAGCCTCGATTTGAACAACTGGGAGGACATGCGACTTATTCCGCTAATGCACCAGTGGCCAGATACTCAGAACGTGTGGGCGCCGGAAGCCTTCTATGACTCCGTTCATGACTTCTACCGGATTATTTGGTCCTCCACCGTAAAGCCAGGTCCACGAGATCATCGAATCTGGTCCACGACCACTCGTGATTTCAAATTATTTACGGAGCCAGCCCTGTTTTTCGACCCTGGATTTAACGTGATTGATGCTTCGGTTGTGACAGTAGATGGCGACCAGCTTCTACTATTTAAGGATGAGCGGGGACGGAATGAACCTGGCACCGACTTCAAAGCGATTCGTTCATGCCGAATGGAGATTACATCAGATAAAGTTGTTTTCGGTCCACTCTCGGATCTGCTAACTCCTCCCCTCTTGGAAGGACCGACGGCTTACATGCTTCCGGAAAATAATCAACTCCCGTGGAAATGGGTTCTCCTGGCTGATGGCTTTCATGAGGGATATTATGCTGCTTTCGGATCCAATGATCTAGCCAGCTGGAACCGGCTCTCTAAAGATATAATCCGACTTCCTGCCGGAATTAGACACGCTTCTGTACTCTGTCTGATGTAAATATGAAGAAAGAAGGCGCATAATCTATGAAAAAATATGCTATATGTGGAGTCAGCAACCGCGCATTAATCATGTTTATAGAACCCATGCTTACCACTTATGCGAAGGAACATCAGATCGTCGCCTTGCTGGATCGTGATCCCCTTCGTTTTGATGTAGCAGTAGCTCAGTTTCCAGCTTTGACCCAAGTGCCGACCTACGGCCCGGAGGAGTTTGAACGGATGCGGCAAGAGACGGGCGCAGATACGATCATCGTTACTAGCAGGGATGATACTCATATTGATTACATCCTTGCTGGTCTCAAGCATAACCTGGATGTATTGTCCGAAAAACCGATGGTCACAAACGCTGCGGATGCAGTAAAAGTGATGGAAGCCGAATCACGGAGTAAAGGAAAGGTAACGGTCTTGTTCAACTACCGTTACAATCCGATACATCTTCGGATCAAAGAAATGATTCGGGACGGTAAGCTTGGCCGGATTACCTCTGTCGATTTGAACTGGTACGTGGATACCTTTCATGGCTCCAGTTATTTCCGCAGATGGAACAGAAATCGAGAAATCTCGGGAGGTCTTTCCGTTCATAAATCAACGCATCATCTTGATCTTGTGAATTGGTGGCTAGACCAGCAGCCAGAGGAAGTGTTTGCCTTCGGAGCCTTGAACTATTACGGTGCAAATTCTGAATATAATCCTGCTCAAGTGGATGGACGCTACTGTGAAACGTGTGATGTCCGTGAAGACTGCGCTTATGTTATGCGTTGGTCGTCGGCAGATGTCCGTGACGACCACCTGCGTGCGGAAGACAACACCACACCTAAATACACCAATTACCGGACAGACGCATGTATCTTTGATTCTGAGATCGGGATTGAGGACACATACACAGCTACCATACGATATAACCAAGGTGCACTCCTGAGTTATTCCATTAATTTCTCGGCGCCTTATGAAGGATACCGGCTAGCAATCAATGGTACAAAAGGTCGAATTGAAAGTACTGAATACCACGAACCTAGCCGGATCTCTTTTCCTATTCCACAACAAACGATTGACTATTACCCTCTATTCGGAGCCAAGGAAATCATTTATGTGGTCCGTGGTGAAGGTGGGCATGGCGGCGGTGATCCAGTGTTGCTTAATGACCTGTTTGGGCGACCGGACAAGCACCGAGGTGACGATATCCTTGCTGGATCGCTAGCAGGAGCTTGCTCTATTGCTGCAGGTGAGGCAATGTGGCGGTCCATTCAGGAACATCGATCCGTTCCGATCCAAGAGTTGCTTGCTGGATCGACTGGAATACGTCCCATAATCCATTCTGTCTGACCCCTACTGATAGAAAGCATGTGGTACAGTTCGATAGATAATCCTCCCCCCAATACCCATAGAACTGGGTATTGGGGCTTTATTTTATTGTGGACCATCAAAGGCGGCTTGCAGTTCAGCCAGATTGAACTTCTTCATGCTCATGAATGCTTTCGTTACTCGCTCACGCTGCTCTGCCGTACCCTTGTTCATAAAGTCATCCATATTGGCAGGAACTACCTGCCACGAAATCCCGTACCGATCCTTGAGCCAGCCGCACTGCTCGGCTTCTGGTACAGCAGATAAAGCCTCCCAATAATGATCAATCTCCTCTTGAGATTCACAGCGAATCATAAAGGATATCGCTTCATTGAAGCTGAATGCGTGCTCCATGGCACTATCCATAGCCGCAAGCCAGGTTCCCTCCAGCATGAAGTCGGTGAACATGACCGTACCTGCTTGATTGGGCTCCTGACCAGGTCCATAGTGCTGCAAGGAGCCTGGGGTGGAATGCCGAAAGATGGAGAGGTAGAATTCGCGTGCTTCCTCTGCTCTGCCAACATTTTCACCAACGAACATAAATGAAGGGACAATCGGAGGACGGGGTTCGCCCGCGGGATTCGTCAGCATCAACTGCCAGGTAACACCATATTTATCCTGTATCCAGCCGAAGCGCTCACTGAACGGATACTTGTCCAGCGGCACTAGCGGCGTACCTCCATCGGACAGCTTGGACCATACCTCGTCCAGCATAGCGCTTGCGTTCGCTTCGCGGGATGGATCAAAATTGACAATGAAGGAGATGGACGGGTTGAGCTTGAAATAAGGCCCTGCCGAGATTGCCTGAAAAGGAAGTCCCCAGAGGGTGAAGGAGACGAGATCACAATCACCTGAGGGCGTATTCTGCAAGAGCGTTGTATGGGTGACCTCTGAATTCGGAAATATCGAACAATAGAACGCTGCAGCATCGGTCGCTTCTCGATCGAACCACAGATGTGGAATCAGTTTGTGACGCTGTGAATCGTTTCTAACATTGGACATGATCTTTCCTCCTCACGAATTGTATAAGCTGATTGTAGCATGATCATTATGCATGGCGAGAACGAGTCTTCCTCCTGCGTTGTCTCCACTTCCCAACTACCAGCAGCAGCAGGGGCAACCCGAGCATGTTGATTGGTAGCGCGATCGGCACCCAATAGTTGATCAGATAATTGGTGGAGGCTTGCGATACATCCTGTGGAATCAAGGCGAACGCAAACATCACCGGGGCAAGGATCCATATTAGATTTCTCCAGTTACGAATATTCAGGAACTTGGCTGTTCCATAGCAGGCAACGAAGAAATAGACGGACAATTTGATGAAGACACTCGCAATCCAGACCACGACAGGCACAGCATCAAAATTGTCAATAAAGCCGAAGAGTGAGATTTTTCGAGCCAACTCAAAAAAAGGGTACCACATCGTAGAGGCCAGCGTACTTCCAATGGTACAAATTATAGTTACGGTCGTAACGAGCACCATGAAGCTAGCCAATAGTACAGCCCAGAATACGTAGGAAGACTTATGCGGCTGCTGTTTCACGAACGAAGCCAGCATTAGATATTCTATGGAATGTCCCAGATAGGACGCAGGGGCAAAGGCTCCCTTCACAATCTTCAGCATGCCACTGTCTGCGTAGACCGGTAGGATCTGACTCCCATGAACATTAAAAATATTCGCAACTAGCACCACGGCTACCATGATCAATATGATGGGGCCCAAAAATTCGCTGCATCGTCCAACTCCCTCAATCCCCCCTATGTAGGTCACATATACAATCAGAAGCACCATCAAGGCAATGATCGCTTCTTTAGGTGTCTTTTGCAGCAGCATGACTTGAGCCAAATCAGAGAACTGACGGAGCACAATCGGGATGATGGTGTACCACTGAATAATGTACGTGACAATCACCAGCTTGCCGAGCCATGACCCCAGGATCTTCTGACTGGACTCTACGAGAGTTAGAGCGGGCTGCAGCTTGGATGCCTGGGTAGCTAGTAGGGCTACGAGCATGGCGATGCCACAAGCAACAATGATAGACATCCAAGCATCCTGAGAGTCGACTTGCAAAGCAGGTGTAATTGTCATCACCAGGCTCATCCCCAAGTTCATCGTCATGATCATCCAGAATACCTGAATACCTGTTAGCTCCATCTTCACTGTTCATTCACCGCCTCTGCTTCGTTAATCATTTCGAACTACCTGCATGTGCAGGCTTTTCAGTCTTCCCGGTACGTACAATCTTGATCTTACTCACCACTTGCACAGGGGTCGTCGGGTACACATCGATCCACTGAGACTTCAATTTTTTCCAGATGTAAGGCCGCCTGTGATGTACGATTTCACCTAATCCGAAGATATCGGATTTCAGTTCATTTTTGATATGCCGAAGCAACCCCTCCATGTCCTGCGTGATCTGTGTGGACAGCAGCATTTCAATCTTTCGCATATTCTCCTCCTGGGTTACGTCCAGACTGGAGTCGTTATCCACAGCTCGCACAGTTGACTTGAGTTCAATTCGGAATTCAGGCATACCGTCCCGGATATTCAAGTGTATTTTTTTCTTGCTGTCAACGAGCTCCACTCCGATAATGCCTTTATATCTTTGACTTTCCGGCTCGACTCTTACTGTAAATCTTGTCTTGTATTTCTGCTCAGACCACCAGCGTAGCAGCTTCGCTTCTTCCCCTTCGAGGAAGCCCACCAGCCTATTACCCTGGTACATTGCGATTTGGTCAATGATGAACGTCCTATTGGAGGGGTCCTGCTCCATCAACCGAATCCCACCTGTGGTAGCTGACCTTCCCTCGGTTGCAAGTGCAGATGCGTATTGATCAATTTTCACACCAAAGCTGATGTTGTTGGATTGAATCTTGGCCATTCCGATACCGGAAATCAGCTCAGGAAGGTACGGAGTTGACAGAACTTCTTTGGCAGTTGCCCCTTTTGCTGTCAGTACATAGCTGTTGTACCGGCTTTCAGGCAGTCGGGTAAAGGTATCTAGCACCTGATTCACCCCTTTTCGGGCGTATCGTTCCCCAAAGACAATGACGCTCCGGTGCCCAAAATGAATGGTACGCGACATTTGCAGTTGCATTTTACCTAGAATGTCAGATGAATTCCTTCCTTTGGAGGATAGGACAATAATGGGCTTTTTCTCTTGTCCACCAGACTTTACAGCACTGGGAATTCCTGTTGGCAATGCGATCTGAACAGTGATCTCCAACTGCCCATCCTCTGTCAGATCAACGCCGCTCGCCATGACAAGCGCTAATTCATCCATCTCTTTGCGGTCCCAGCAGCCCGTAATCATGCCCGGTATCAACAATATCAGTAAAAATCGCAGGACTAATGGTAATCGGGCCATCCCATCTCCTCCTTAATCCATTCGATGCTTACTGTAGTGATGTCGTTTGCGTAGCACTCTCCATGGGGCACGGATAATAGAGTCAGCCAAGCCCGCCCATTGAAATGGCGCAATCGGTGTCATATAAGCTGTCCCGAAGGAGCTCATGTTGACCAGATGAATGAGCACAGCTAGCAAGCCAACCGCCACCCCATATAAGCCAAGGGTTGCCCCCAGAATCATGAGCGGGAATCGGATCAGGCTAATGGCTTGACTCATGCCAGGATTGGGAATGAGAAATGAAGCAATCCCGGTCGTGGCAACCACAATGATCATAGGAGCAGATATGATGCCAGCCTGAACCGCAGCCTGTCCAATAACCAGTGCTCCAACGATACTGATCGTCTGACCGACCGGGCGTGGCAAGCGAATACCCGCCTCGCGAAGTGCCTCGAAGGTAATCTCCATTATGAGTGCCTCCGCCATAACGGGAAATGGTACGACCTCCCTGGCTGCTGCAAGGCTAAGCGCAAGAGAGGTCGGAATCATTTCCTGCTGAAAGCTGGTTATCCCTATATACATGGCAGGCAGTGCCATCGCTAAAAAAGCAAACATATAACGCAGCCAGCGAAGCATCGTTGCGAATATGAAGCTCATATAGTAGTCCTCGGCTGTCTGGAAGCCGAACCAAAAGGTGATGGGAAGCACAAGCGACATGGGTGTACCGTCGATCAGCACAGCGACCTTTCCTTCGATCAGAGAGCCTGCTACTACATCCGGCCTTTGGGTAGATTGAATGGTCGGAAAAGGAGAATTGGGATGGTCGTCAATGAACTCTTCCAGATATCCCGACTCCAGTACACTATCCATATCAACCTTGGAGATGCGCTTCTTTACTTCATCAACCACGCTCTGTTTTGCATAGCCTTCTATGTATACAATCGCGATATCGGAATGTGACAGACTACCCACACTCATTCTTTCCATCTTAAGCCTTGGGGTACGTAGTCGTTGGCGCAGTATGGCAATGTTGATGTCCAGCTTCTCAATGAAGCCGAAGCGAGGTCCGCGAATGATTGCTTCGGTCGTCGGCTCCTCCAGATTCCGGTGCAGTTTGTTTCCAATCTTGAAGGCATAGGCTTCTGAGAAGCTATCGACGAACAGGATAATTTCTCCCTTGACAATCCGTTGTATAATATTCCCCATATTGCGAATCATTTCTGGCTGTACCGTGGATGCCAGCTTGTGACCTAGCAGCTCATACAACTGGGCCGGACTCTCGACATGGGATCGGTCCTGTAGCATTAAAGGCTGCAAAAAACCGATATCCCACATTTCACTATCGACCAATACATCCAGATAGATGGCAACTCCAGGCATCGATCCAAGGACCTGCAATCGGCGTATGACTAGATCAGAGCAATTAGCAAATTGTTGCTTCAGCAGATCAATATTCTCATCCATCTGGGAGGAAATATCCACATGTATTGCAGATTCCAGTCCCTTCAACTTTTTTTCGAAAGGATCTTTTTTACCCCGTCTCATCCTTCTCACCCCCTGTACTCCAAGCTTAAGCTTAAAATGTCCTTTTTTTACTAATTTATGCAGAGGCAAAAATCAACTTAACTTCAAATAGCCCCACCAAAGGGTGAGGCTGCCGCTTAACTTCTATCGTATGCTTTTCCTTGGCTGAACATTATTCATGATGATGGAGTCAGAGTATGGATGAAGGGCAAGCATGTGTATACTGAAATACTGATATATTTCTGTTTCTGTTCAATCTCCTAGAGAGTGGTGAGCTGATGCGAACGGTTGGGAAGGCGATCGTCCTGGGGCTTTTGCTGGTGCTCGCAGGCATGGTCATGTATTTTGTCGTTGGTGCAGGCAATTAGGAAAAATATTTGTGTGCAATGGCCTCGGCTGTTCTGGTGGCTAATGCTTGTGTGGTTAATGTCGGGTTTGGGCCACCAATGCCATTAAAATGCACACTATTATCCGCAATGAATAGCCGTTTGACCTGGTAAGCTTCACATTGACTATCCGTCACAAATCCCATTCGCATCGTGCTCTCCAGATGTAGCATGAAGGAGAAAGGAGTGTCGGATCGAATAATCGTTCTCGCTCCCGCCTTCCGCAAGGTCTCTGAAGCGTACTTGGCCAGCTGGTCTCGTCGTTGTAATGTCTTGATGCTCGGCCTGTAATGAATGACCGGAATCGGGCCATGCTCGTCTTTCAGAATGGGGTCAATGCCTACTCTGTTATGGTACTGTGTCTCGTCATCGGTGAGCAGTAGCATCGTCATCGTCCGGTTGTAATTCATCATCAATTCCTTCAATTGCGGACCGACAACTCTGCCCCGAATATCCCATGGCTCTCCCTGCACAGGTGGATTCAAAGCATCATAGCCCGCTTCACTAAAACCATAGGTCAAATAAGACATTAAGCCTGGACTCAGACAGGACACTTGGAAAATACCCGTTCCCGGAATGTCCACTCTGGCGCCCGAGGTGTGTCCAGCATACGGATAGACATCATTCGTGCCGAGGATCTTCATCAGATCCTGTTCATCGAAGACGCCTCCTACCCAGTCAAAGCAGTGATTCGTAAGTCCCCTACCTACCCATTCATTATGCGGCAGTTCCGAATTGAGCCATAGACGCGGCGATTCGATGCAGCCTGCTGCCATGACGACCGTCCTGGCTGTCAGCTCCCCTATCTCACCCGTCCACGTATCCCGAAACTGTACACCTGTGGCCCGAACTCCACCTTGTGCATCATGTCCGGTCAGAATCTTGAAGACATACGAATTGGGACGAATAGCTACATTTCCGGTCTTCAATGCAAGAGGAACGTAACTGACCAAGGTGCCACGCTTGGCAATTCGATCTACGGAGGGGCCAACACTACAGCCATTCACACAATTCCCCTTCAAAGTGCAGCCTTCCATATGGGATAATTGCTCCAATGAATAGTTCGGGTCCATGAGATGCTCATTGACCGGCAATATAGCATTAGGGTTGGGACGATAGCCAGGTGTAGTCACATTCAGGGTGGGATTCAGCGTCCAGCCTGCTTTTTTCGCTCCATAATAGAATAGCTCTTCCTTGGGAGTCGTTGGTGAAAATTGTACTGGCAGCGTTGCCTCCACACGCTCATAGTAGGGCATTAGCTCACGATAGCTGATGGGCCATATTCCATCAACCGCCGCCGGAAATGCACGAGGGGATTGACTCCAGTAATGCTGAGTCGTCCCACCAACTCCAGCAATTTGCCAGATCGCTCCCTTTTGCGGCGTCACCCGATTCCAGGGAACACGACTTCGATCAGCTGGGCCAAAGCGAAATACGCCAGAGATCAGATCGTTCATATTGTTCTCATAGGCGTTATAGATGTCCTTATAGATGCCTACATCCAGATCTTGATAACTGGAGCTCCATTCACCGCCACGGTCACTATTGGGATGCGGCCATTTCTTGTTACCAATCCAGGGGCCTGCTTCAAGCACGAGCACCTTTAGTCCCAGTTCCCCAAGCTCCTTGGCAACTACGCCTCCTCCGCCTCCAGAGCCAATAACAATAACGTCCGTATCGAAAGCCGAATCAGTTGGATACAACTGTGGATGTCCCCCCTTCCCGAACGATCGTTAGCTCATACCCCATGAACACGCGGTAGCCCGGCTGTACACCAGGGTATTTCACCTGCCTCCAGCTTATCGGAAAGTATTCCAGTCTTCGCTTGGTAGGCGTCAACAATCGAGTACTTCCATAGGCGTTCCACTCCGAATAGTTGCCGAACATCAGTTGTCTGTTCAGGATACTCACCATGAACCTGACCCAGCCACCATTGTAGGTGTACGGTAGCGGTAAGTCACCCAGGTCGATCTGCACCTCTTCCAGCATAGAAAGCACACGAATACGATCCATTGGTGTTAACGATGCAAACGGGCTAATACCCCAAATCTGTGGATTCGGTGGGCACTCTGTCTGCTGCGCTTGCGTAAACTGTACAGCTCCGGAATTGAGCAGATGAGCCGTTGGTCTTGATAGCGGTATAACCGATGGCCCGAGGCCAATCACTACCGAGAAGGCATGATCCAGCTCCCAGATCATATATTCGTGAATGCATAATTCAGCTGCCCCAGGCACCTGTTCAGCCCCATAGACGGCGAGCGCTGGCGTGTTCGGAATAAGTGCTTCGGCCAGTGCCCAAAAGGTTGTGACAGTACAGACATCGACGCTGGTAGCATAAGCTTGAGCCGGATGCATATTCATCCTTTTCCCCTCCCTAACGGTCCAAGCATAGACGAGCCGATTATGAAATAGCGTGATTAGTAATAACTATTCCAGGGAAGAAGGATTATGCTTCGTACTATGTCCCCCATCTCTACTCCTAACTCTACTTCTGGTGCTATTCTTCTACCAGCTCTGTCCAAAACGGAATACGCTTGATTCTATCAAATTCGATGAGGTTGTATGGCTTTTCCCCGAACTCTACCTTCAAGTATTCCTCAAGATTCTCTCCATAGTAGATGATGTCTGTCTGATACACAGAAAATACTGGGTTCCCTGCCTCCGTGGGAGTGGAAGGAATGTAGCGGTGAGAGTAGATCGGTATGAGTCTCGGCACGCTCCTGCATTCATGGATGCAGATTTCCTTTGCAGCAGCTACATTGTCTGGTCTGCTTCCCCATGATGGATGCCAAAAATTATTATGCTCGACATCAAACAGCATGCCATCTAACGGCCACTTCAAGCGGGTACGAAGGCTATGAACATTCGACTCCGAAAAGTCCCGCCAGTTGGGGAATTTATCGCCACTAGGCAATGCATGCTGCAATAGCTCCTTCAAATCTGGGGGGAAATCTATCTGGTATGTAGTCTCAATCAGCTGAATTTCATCCTGTGTCAGACCCTCTGTCAGTTGAACTCCATGTTCTCGTAGTCTGTTGCATATCTTCTTTACATTCATTTTCGTATGTCTCCTAATATGGATATAACTAAATTAATCCCAATCCATGAATAATCGCACATCCCAACAAATACATCCTTCTGATAGGTACAGTGTCCACAGCTCAAGTACATGATGTGAATTTCCAATACCCTGAAGGACCATTCCTCCATGCTATCCAAGCCTTGGAGCATGGGATCCAGCAGGATCACATCCTATTCGGATGAGGTCGCAAGCTCTAGCCCCGTTAATCCATCATAGGCTACCGTCACCTCAAATGACTCATGCTGGAGCTCCAGCTCGATAAAGCGGGACAAAGGTTTTTCGTCTTCTATTACAAGTACTCTCTTCATCAGTATGCTAGCCCTCTCCTGCTCCAAATTCCGCGTATTCTCTACCTTTTACCGTAGTACACAGTATAGCGTATGAACTCCTAAGTGAAAATCCTCTCAATTAGATTCTATTCTCTATATTTTTTATAGATGCGTTGACACTGCGAGTAGAGCGTCATATAATGTGGATATCAAAAACATATGAACAATTGCTCATGTGTTATTTTATTATTTAAATTCTACTTATAACTTTCCACATTATGACTCATGTTACACCTACATACTAAAGGAGATGAATCTCTATGTCTGGACAGCACCACGGGCACGACCATGCACACAGTCATAATCACAGCAGTAACAAGAAAATACTTCTCTTCTCATTCATCATCATCACGGGTTACATGTTCATTGAGGCTGTTGGAGGATTTATAACGAACAGTCTGGCCCTGATCTCGGATGCTGGTCACATGCTGTCCGATTCCATTGCACTTGGAGTTGCCCTATTGGCCTTCACCTTCGGGGGTAAAGCTGCAGATGCCACGAAGACCTTCGGCTACAGACGATTTGAGATTCTGGCTGCCGTACTAAACGGTGTCACACTGATTGGCATCGCATTGTACATTTTCTATGAAGCAATTCAAAGATTCGCCAACCCGCCAGAAGTCGCAACCGTTGGCATGCTGATCATTAGTGTTATTGGGCTGCTCATTAACATTGTGGTGGCCTGGATGATGATGAGTAAGAGTGATACCGAGAAAAACTTGAATATGCGTGGCGCCTACCTACATGTCATCAGCGATATGCTGGGGTCCATTGGTGCGATTGCGGCAGCGTTATTGATGATGTTCTTTGGCTGGGGCTGGGCTGATCCGCTTGCAAGCGTGATTGTTGCGGTGCTTGTGTTACGCAGTGGCTTCTTTGTCACCAAATCATCCCTGCACGTACTGATGGAAGGTACACCGAAAAGTGTAAATATGGAGGAAATTGTGCAGACGATCCTGCAGGTGGATGGGGTCCAAGACGTGCATGATGTACACATCTGGTCTATTACCAGCAACTACAATGCTTTGACGGCACATATCGTCGTTGATGGAAGCATGGATGTGTATGGAACGGAAGCTCTGATCCACAAGATTGAGCATATGCTGGAGCACAAGGACATTAAGCACGTCACGCTCCAGGTGGAATCCGAGAAGCACATGCATGATAGCTCTGTTCTATGCACCCTCAAAGCCGATGCCCCGGATGCGCATGCCCATCATAATCATTAAGAGAATACAAGAAAGCCAGTGACACACGAGGTGCTCGCATAATCAAGCGACCGCTCGTACTGTACACTGGCTTTTCCTTTAAGAGAAACAGTCTTCTGCATGGTACTGTTTGCCTTTATTGTATTTGGAGTAGAGACAGGCAAGTAAGAGTACTTTCCCCGTACTTAATTAGGAATAGTATACTTGTTCTGCTTTATATAAAGTATGCTCGATAATTGGGCAGAGATCAGCATCCACTTTGTAAAATTTAATTCGAAAATATAAACTTTTCAAAAAGTTCTTTATATTATTTTTTTGCTTAAAGGCAAGCAGAAACTCTGAGGGCTTTTCCACATCACCAAAGCTTTGAATCCACTCTTCTACAGCAGTCTGACTAAGCATTTTTCTATTTAAAACACTGATTATAGATCTTACCATTCTTTCATCTTCCCCGTCGGAATACACTCGATCTGTTATGGTCATCTTTTCGTAAACCAAATCGAGGATGGCTAGGAGGTCATTCTCATTCAATTCAGAACATTGGGCCAAATCGTCTAAAGCGTCTGCTGCATGGGCTATCGCATGAGCCCAGCCTTTTTCTTCGTCATACCCACGGTAATCTCGCTCTTGCTGTATATTGTAAAATACCTTCTCCTTTATCAGATGAATACGCTCACCTGAGAGAAATGGAAATTTTTTATGCCTCATCAAGAGGAGTGGTATCACTAGCATAGAGAATGATCGGGTAAAGACTGAATCTGTATTTGTTTCACCAAGCCTATACAGCAAATGGTCATCATCCAAAACAATGGATAAGAGTTGTTCGAGTTCATAGGTTGTTAGCATATTACCCGGAATCCAGTTGGATAAGGTTGTATAAATGAGCTCATCACGTAGCTGGGCATCCAAAGAACCGATATGCTCCATCATTTCTTGTATCAATTGGAAAGTGTCTTGGGGTGGTTGATAGCTATTTTCTTTGATTTCAATTAACTTTTCCTTCAAATTCATTTTTCACACTCCTACTATAATCCATTCACTTGGTAGAACACTACACAAGCAACTATTTAATATTCCCTAAGTACAGTCAGGAATAATCATTCTGCCCAGTTGTTACTCATAACTGTGCATAAAACAATTGAAACGCGCATCAATGCGCGTTATAATATTTACAGAGGTGAGTAACAGGAATGAAGGGTTATTCTTCAAGAGAGATAATTAAAATCTTGAAAGCTAGTGGATGGTACCTTGTACATACTGTGGGCGATCACTTCCAATTTAAACACCCTACAATTAAAGGAAAAGTTACAATAACCCATCCAGTTAAGGATGTTGCAATACACATGGAAATTAATTGCTAATACAGAAAGGATGATTAGTGAATGAAGAAGAACTACACCTATCCTGCGATTTTAAGTTTCTCAGGAGAACATATTGAAATTTCTTTTCCCGACTTAGAGGAAGCTTTATCACAAGCTGATACTATTGAGGAAGCTGTCAAACGAGCAAATGAAGTATTAAAACTCACTATTGAAAGTCGGCTAGAAGATAAAGAAGAAATTCCCTCTGCTACACCTCTTAATGAACTGGAGCTCACTACTGGCCAGCGTACAATCGTAGCTACTGTTAATCTAAACGAAAAAATTAGATACGTGAGCAAAAACCTAACGATCCCAGAAGACCTGAATACAGCTGCAATGGATGCTGGCCTTAACTTCTCCCAAGTACTGCAGCGTGCACTTCGTGAAGAACTTAGTAACAAGTGATAAGTCACACAATAGACCCATCGACTATTTGTTAGTGGGTCTAATTTTACTATAAACAACATTTTAGTTCCTCGCATAAGCTCATATAAAATCTATAAGACTTTCTAGCAGTCTAACAACCACACTTGCACAAAACCACGGTTTCGTTAGTATACATCCTGTTCAACACGCTTTATCTCACAATTGTAATAAATTCTTTAATCCTTCTCTTGTATTATTACTACTCACTAGGCTCTTCCCATTCCGTATCCAGCACTAGGGCGCCACTTCCTTCATGGGAATCAACCGCTTAACGATCTGATCCGCAGATAGATGGAAGCTCTTACCACTCTTGTTGTCAGCCATATGATCACTCCCATGTGCACTTAAAAAGGATTATCTTACCTAATCTATTTATGAAGAAAATTCTGCAATTCAACCATTTCTTTCGAGCATATCCGTCAGATGCCGTAGCTCCTCCCCATATTGCCGCCTATCGAATTCCAGCGGAGCAAGCTTCGAATAATCCCAGTGCCCGCCCGCTGATTCCTCATTTCTATATGGCTGCTCATAGTCGCTCCAGACAATAGTATCTTCATGTACAGTGATCTTGACCAAGAAGGGCCAGCAGCTCGGTATTCCGCAATTGCAGCCCAGAAGCTGTATCTTGCCTTCCATGTTGAATCGATCGTCCTCTGTAAGTCTGCCTAGGAAATGTCCTTCAATATCTACCAAATCCTCTATGTCTAATCCCTCGTACCCGCCAGCAATATCCGGTTCAAACTGCATTTCGTAGCTTTTTACCCATTCAATGAACGGTTGTTGATTCACGTAGATATTTAAGACGGTATAATCCGACTCCTGTGAGGGCTCTATTTTAAATTGTATTACGTCCATCTGCTCAGCTCCATTAGGATATTAGGCCGCATACTGGCCAATCCAACTCTATCTGCAAATACTATAGCAAGTACTGTCCCCTTATACATTTCCCAGTACTTAAATCTCGTGGCACCTGCAATTCCTCATATTAATAACTTTAGAGGTCATGAATGGGGATCACATAATATTGATACTCTGCTACAATCTCGAATCCAACCGTCTGATATAGCTGTAGGGCATGTCTATTCTCTGTGACTACCCCGAGCCGAATTGGGGTCTTTTTTTGCTCCAGTAGTAGTGTCACAACCTTCATCAGTATTTCACGACCATACCCTTGACCCTGACAAGCTGGCAGTACGCAGAAGTCATGAATAACTGCCGTGGCGGGATTAAGATGATTGACTCGAATCATGCCGATCAGCGAGATGCCCTTCATAGCTATGTATGTCACACGTGTAGCTTCCGAAGTGCGACTGAGATAGTTCCTCGTCCAGATTTCCGTATCTCCAAAGGCATCGGCCAAACACCTAACCATAAATTCCGTATCGCGCTCATTCGCAATCCGCAAAGTTATATGCCGGGACCATAGCGTTCACATTGGCTTCTGTACCATCCGAGCTATACCAGCTGAGAAAACCAATCAGCTCATCATTGAGATGACATAGATAAGCCTCATCGCCATCCTTCTCCTTAAGACTATCAATGCCTACTCTTAGGCTAGACTGGTCTAATGTCTTACAATGCTGCTCTAGCTCACGAATAGGTTGAATGTGCTGGTCTGTGAAATCATTCATTTTGGTAAATTTATAATTATACATGGATATCAGTTGTCCTCATTCAAAGTCATGCTTGTCGCTCGATAATAGATTCAATAATTCGCTCATGATATGTTCTATTTACCCCACAGACTTTCATTGCTTTCACCGAGGTAATCATAGACATACAACAGCTCTTCTCCATTGTTCTGTAAGTACAGCTTGCTCGTGAACTCGACTTTGTCAATCTCCTCATCATAGGAGATCTCTTGCGAATATCCGTGGATGACGATCCATTGCTCCTCAGCATTGATCTCAGTAACTGAAAAATCAGCAACAGTTAACATTTGTCCATTCTTCACGCCGATCTCTTCCTTGCCATCCACTAGTCGCAAAGAAACATCCTCTTGCTCCTTACTGGTCCAATCGCCATAGAAGCGCTGAATGAATTCCTTCTCCTCTTCCGTTGCAGCAATATTTGTAGCTTGGCCTGCCTCAGCTTCCTCTTGTTCTGTATCCGCCATACCTTCATCGACCTGTTCTTGTTCACTCTCTAATGCTGGACTGGACAAGGTCGCATCATTTACCTTTACTTGCTCTGTGTTGTTAGCATTGTCAGGGTTAGCATCTTTAGTACAGCCAGCTAGCAGTAGGCACAGCAACGATATTCCTATTAACAACAATCTCACTCTAGGTCCTCCTGAATCATGTCTGTGACTTCAAATCCATTATCCAATGATCTTACCATATATAGTTCGTCAAACGCTTCAGCATAAGAAGGAATCTGCAAGTTCTTCAAAGTGCTCTTGATACCGATCTCAGGGATTTTCGCCTTCCCTTGTCTCTGTTCATTTCGGTGTATAGATAGCTCATAATCCGGCTGAAAGTAGTAACCAACCACTTGAAAATCATGCTCCTTGGCAGCAGCGATATATTTTTGTCGATCAGCCACTGCTGGATTGGTATTATCCACTACAAATGCCTGCTTCCCCTTCAAGGCTGCATCGACAAATATGTGCTCACGATACCTCGTCCTCAGCATATCCAGATTGATCCTCATATGTGTGGTGAAGAATCGTTCTTTATAGAACGTGGACTTTCCCGAAGCCTGGATCCCAATGAAAATAACGCATTCCATAATCATTCATCCTTCGTGATATAGATGTGTTGATCAATATAGTCCCGTTGCTGGCTAAAAATTGGTGTATCCAGGTCAACCTCCCACTTGCGGCGGATGGCTCCACCTTTATTATAGTCTTGCTTGGTAATGCATACTCCGCGCTTCTGCCAGATCGGTAGGTCATTCCAGTTAATACCCTTTTCGACGAATAATTTGTCCTGCAGTTGCTTCCCATTCAGACCCTGAAGCTCCTCATGCGCGAAATGAGCCTGCGCAACCATGGAAATGCTATTCTTGGTAGCATCCTGTTGTCTCCACAGAAAGTAATTGGCGACCTCATCCTGAGGCAGCACCCACGCCCTGCTATCAAAGGTAGCCAGTGGCTTATCTGGATGGGTCTTCGTGATCACCTCATTGAACTTGGCTGTCGCCATTGAGGCTGATATGGATACGATTTTTTGCAGATTATTCTCGAACCATGATTGCGTGGTTAACTTATCATAATTGGTCAGCAGGATCGAGATTTCATCACTTTGGTGGTAGATCAATTTACAGCCCATAATGTTCTGCCCTAAATATTTGCACGTCTCCCAGAACGCCTGCATAAGTCCTTCATCAAATGGCTTGTTCATCCCACGAGTATAAGTGTGGAAGTGCGAGCCGTCGATGCGGATTATTACCGGAAGTCTTTGCGGTAGAGTCTGTCTGAAAATATTCTCATAGCCCTTCATTCGATTGCCAAAATCATCTTTATGCATGTGGATCTCCTTTTTTTGCTTGGATAACTAGATTCTAATACCTGGACCATTCAAATATGAGTATAAAGCTGCTGCGAGCTGCTTATGATTGACTCGTTACTCACAGATCCATGCTCAATCTGATCATATCTCGACAGTGAATTCCGTTCTCGTAGATTTCTTCATCATAATGTCTTACGAAAAAATCCCGATCTATTCCCGTAATCCGGAATCCACACTTCTGATAGAGAGCTAGCTGCTGTATACTAGAATTCCCGGTTCCGATCTCTAAGGTTGTGGCTTCTTGCTCCTTCGCCTTGGCTATTGCCTGCTCCACAAGCTGTCTACCTATCCCTTTTCCCTGATAATCTTCTCGCACGGCAATATTTACAATTTCAACGGTCTCCGGTCTGGTTCTAAGCAGTACAAATACTCCAATGATCTCCTCCAACCATGTGGCGACATAGCAAGTACCTCTACCGACATATTCTCTTACAATCTTCTCCGATGGATCTGCCAGAAGTAATAAATCTAATGGGAGCTCCTCGTTATCCTCTACTACATGAATTTTAACATTCATATTGATCTCCCCTTGGTTTGTAATCGCAATGCCTAATGGCAATCATGCATAGTCATTGCTCCATCGCTTCATTGCTTCATTGCTTTTGTGCCCAGCCCTCGTTACTTCTGTGTTTGTCCAGTCCCACTGTAGCAAATTCATCTTGAGGCTCAGCCTTTACAACTCCCAAGCCTAGCAGCACTTTATTAATAGCGTCTTGCTCCTGTACATACTGTAGAGTCATCGCTGAATTTCGATACAGCAATCCATTCTGATACCCGGTTCCACCAAAATATTCAGCTTCAATATAGCCAATATCAATCTCACGGGAGAGCTCACTCAGCAACTTTAGCAGTGTATCTGTTAAGCAGTCGAAGCCTTCAATGTCGTTAGCTGCGCACACATGAATCTCATCATATAGCTCATCGGTCAGCGGGATCAATAGCATCCCTTCCTTTAATGTTGCTAAGCATATATTTTTATAGGGTAGCATTGCTTGAATACTTGGGAAGCTAGACTCCCTTAATATGAATCCTTGTATCGTATAAGCCATGTATGAAGCTCCTTTTTGTATTCTATGAGGACTACAGTGCCTTACACAGATCAAATGAGTATAGAGCCGCTGCAAGCAGGGAGCCCTGTCGACCGCTGTTAAGCTTGTTGTTTCTTTGATCTTTGATGTAAAGTAGTTGAACAACAAACTTAAAGGCGAGCACTTCGTTTCTCTAGGGCTTCCCTGCTTTCCGCTGACCTCTGCGCTCCTCATACATTTAACCTCAAATAATATTCGGTCATGGTGCTTGCTAAATATGAAATGGTTCATTTAAACAATTTGAACAACCCTGCTTTTTGTTTTTCGTATATTTTTTCAATAGTTATTAACTTCTCTCCATATGTATTTTGCAGACTATGGATTCCAATTTCGAGTGACTGTAACAAGACAGTAGCTTCTTTACTCCCCCGATTTTTGGTCTGTAGGTCAGGCAGAATACATTTACAATAGTTTTTTTGGAGATCTGCCTCCATAAGCTCTTCTGTCAAGTACTCCAGACTATGCATAGTATTGATAATCAGCGCTGAGACTCCTGCAGCGATAATATCTAAGCCATACTGGGTAAAACCCGTCTCCCCACTTGCATTTGGCTGCTTCTTATCTTCTGCTGCGAATACCCCAAATTTCCTTCTATGCAAAATTTTAGGAGCAAGGCTTAGAAGATTTCGAGCAACTTACCCTTCCAAATATATTATTGATTATCGCCCATCCCGAGCGTATCACGAATGGCCTTCTGATATGGCTCCCATTCAAAATAGAAGGGCCCTACATGGATCTGCTTCGTATCTGGCTCTAACCTGAAATCCTTCCAGATGACAAGGTCACCTTCTCGATCAATTTTCACTGAGATGTAACCACACTCTTCGTCACCGCACCAAGGACATACAAGGATGGGATATCTGTAATACATTTGCGGATGTGGCTTTTCCAGCAAAAAATATTGAATTAGTAGCTTCTGATATTCTTCAACTCCCCATCCTAAGGACGGGACCATATCATGCTTTTTAAGTCTTTCATAAAGGGATTTTCCATCAATAATTATATCTGCAAATTTCGTATTCTTATTTCCTTCTTTTTCAGGATCAAGCTCCTCATAGCGACTGGACGGTTGGGTATGTAGATTATTTATGGTTATCATTGGATTCTCCTCGGTGAAATCTCTCTGCTCTTCATTTCCCCTGCTTGCGTTACTTCGTTCTACTCAGAGGCCTTCTCATATAAATAGCTACTTCATCGTCATGGTTACGATTATTCGAGTACAACGAGATGTCTATTCCTTCAATCTGATAACCACAGTGTCTGTAAAAATGAATGGCTGGAACGTTCGTATTCTGTGTCTCGATCGTTGTTGCCCTGAACCCTTTTTCCTGAGCCATATCATTTACTTGATCGATCAGTAGCTTACCGTATCCCTGTCGTTGGTACGTCTTATGCACCTGGACATGCCAGATCATCAGTGTGTTATTCCAGTGCTGCGGCTCTGCAATGACCAGGGCAATGAGACCTCCATCCCTATATGCACCGAATGAATATCCCAGCTGCAGCATTTCCTGATAGCGTGCCAGATCCTCCTCGTCGTTCATTTCTACTTTCTCATACACAGCTTCCAGGTCGATCAAGCTTAGATGCATGCTGAAGGAGCCTTGGGCTTCCTGTTTCGTAAGTTCATATTTCTGAATGGACCTATAGCCGAAATTACCGAGTTCAAGCCAATCCGCAGATGTCAATTCCTTGACTGCTCTAATCTCCATTCCCATCACTCCCATGCTGATGTTTGCGGGTCTCTTACCTTTTCAACACAGTTAATTCGTCATTAATGTTCCATCGTCATTTTCACTGAAGGGATGTATCCTTTCTCCAGAGCGATTCCAATCAAGATAATTAGAATGGAGATTCTTTAACCAATTTAAAATCTTTGATCGAACTTCCATTCTCCATCCATTTTAATAATAGAATATGAAGTTTGATCAGTCTCTCCATTTTCCCATGCCCTAGTGACATGGATATTTACATGGTCGGCACTGACCTTCTCAACTTCATCAAGTTTACATTCATTAAGCTGTAAGCTGTGTTTATTTATATCAGCAATAATAGCTTTCATTTCTTCAATTGTTTTGGTTTCGGTTGTATCTCCTGAGCACAACCAATACACTTGTTTGACAAAATCATCTGAAGAATATGCGCTCCACTCATTAATATGATTAAAGCTTTGGAAATACTTATGTATGGTAGTATCGAGTTCAGCAATTCCCGTATCTGGTTCTTGAACGACAACGACGGCTGCTTCACGAGTAGTGCACGAGCATAAAAGAATAACCATGATCACACTGAGAAATAATAACTTCAACTTCATCAACTTTCGTCTCCTTATCTATTCACTAACACGATTAAAAGTATCATCTGTGTAATAAAATAACCGAATCAAATTACGCTCCCTCATAGCCTGATCAACAGCCTCCTTGTAGGCCTCCTAATTGACCGTTCTGTTTCAATTGTCGATCCAATATCTCTTAATTACGTTCCCATCCTCTTCAATAAAATCCGTATCTGCAATTCCACCATTACTAATAATAATTCGTGCTGAAGCCACATTAGCCTCATCACACACAACAAGAACTTTTTCTATCCCTAAGGCTTTTGCTTCTTTCAAGGATAAATACAATAATTGAGTCGCATAGCCTTTTCTTCTCTCTGATGGACGTATTCCATATCCAATATGCCCGCCACTACTGATCAAAAATTCCGTCAACTCATGTCTTATGTTTACTGCACCTAAAATTCTATGGCTTGGCGCAACTAACCAATACGTCGAATTTGAAACCCAGCCTTCCTTAAGGTGTACCCCTCTTTCATTATCATTCAGCCATGTTATCATTTCTTCAAATGTAGATGGATCTCTACTAACAACCCAGGGAACTATCATTTCGCCACTTTGTATCCATTCCTGATAAAAGTCCAAATATTCATCCTTCAAATGCATTGAAGGTTTTGATAGATATATTCTCTCCATATATTAATCCTCCTACTATATTTGTTAGACGAAGTAATGGCAATGCAACTCTCTTACGCTAAGGATTGCTCCACCTCACGGCCCTGCCTTTTTCATCTTAAACCTGCCTTGGGTGTATCACGAATATGAATTTTGGCAAAAAGGTAACCATGTTCTCCACAGCACCTCCAGATCACGAATTAAGATTTTTCTGTTGTAGTGTGCTTCGTTGCTCTTTATGGTGTGGCTTAAGGAATCTGCTAAATAAAAATACTCTTCATCGTAGCCTACACCGGAACGAAATGTAAGTAGCGCTGTTCAGCAAATACACGAATCAAAAGGACAACTGGTTTAACTGTACCATCCAATAATTTCCCAGGGAATTTTTTGTATAATTCGATTACCATCAGCCTGTATTCCAAAGTGCCTCAGAACATATGCACTAGAGAATGTAGCACATTCATAATGATTTTGAAGCTCTACTTTGTCTTTCTTGGGCATGTGCCAATCCAAAAAAACGAGACTATACACAGCGATACCAATAAATAAATAAATAAATAAATAAATGTATCCGTTGTATTACTCTGGAAATAAGTTCTGCCTTACTTGGCACTTATAACATTACAATGGAAATATGAAATATAGATATAGATATAGTTAGATAGTATTGCAAAAATCAAAAAAATCCCAGTTTTTATATGATACACTAATACAACGGAATTCAACATCCACTTTATTCTACAATATCGCATTTTTTCAAGGAGAACTCTATGATTAAATCCATCTTCGCAACTGACACACTAGAGGAACTTACGAAGCAGATTCAAGCGGCTTCTGACGTGAACGAGCTTCGGACGCAGCTAATCGCAGAATACCACCGGCTCTTCCACTATACGAACATTATTGAATGGAATGAGCTTGTACGGGTGTGTGAGGCCTTGGCCATCATAGGCTGGGGTCAAGACCTGACACCTGTAGAAGCCATCGCGGAAAAATGGATCAACGGCGCTTATTATACGGAGCTGCGCACACGTACCTTCCAGGAGCTTGAGGGGTGTACTCGCGGCTGGAGCAAACACAAAGATAGCTATGTCATCTCTGATGGCAGTGATCGAACAGATTATGGAATGCCAAGTCTGGACTCCCAGAGAAACCGACTTCCGAAGAATCCGTTGCGATTAGTACGCTCAGGGAACTATCAGCGATCAGCCCAACCATTCATTGATCGTTTGAGTTCACTGCGAAGTCTGCTGGATGAGCATATGCGCCCAGAATTGTACGGGGATTCTTTTAGCTACCTCGGCATCTCCTGCTATTTTAGCCATCATGACGAAACAGAGCCTTCACTACGCTATGAGTATTTTCATGAATCAAGTGACGTTCCGGAAGGTTTTGAGCAAGGACACTTCATCAGGTCAAAATATGATGTTGGAAAGCTATCCACCCGTAAAGGGGAGCTCAAATTGGAGATCACACGTCATTTTACAAGAGCAGAGGGTGAGCTGCCTTTAGAGGAGCAACAGAAGCTGTTCCAGATAGATCTGCTTCACATCATTGATGTACTGGAGGAGAAGCTTCGCAAGAAAAAACTCAACTACCGCGTGGATCTACTAAAACAGGATGCGGAGCAGATTCTGGATCAATGGATACACCTCAGTGACATCAGGTAATTGTTGTACAGTTGTACATTTATAGCTTTGCCCAGTGCAATGAAGCTCCATAGAAAATGAATATTTAACGCTGCATCGTGAAAGAAAGCTTGTTGGATATGTTAGAGAACGTGGTTATGATCGGCAGGAATATAATTGAAGAAAATAAGGATCAGGTTCTCCCTACTTTTGCTTACTCTGTACTAGATAATTATATTGCTGGAAATATCGTTAGCGACGAGGGTTCCTTATTGATCGGGACTAATTCAGGTATATATGTAGCTGTGGGGGACGAACAAAATGATCACTTTTCTGACCTACTTGTACAAATATTTATGCAGAGAAAGAATTCTAACCAGAGATTCACTCTATTTTCTCCGACCCAGGCATGGGATGACAGGATTAATGAATTATTTGCGGGAGAACTAAGGTCACTACAAAGGTACTCTTTTCGTTTTAATGAGAGCGACTTTGTAAGGAGAAGCATTTCAAGGTTAGCGAGCGATTTTCAATGTAAACAGATCCATGAGGATACCCTCCGGCACAGTAGTGACTTTAATGAGTGTTATATAATCACATATTGGGGCTCAGTAGAACGTTTTTTGGAAAAAGGCTTCGGTTATTGTATAACTCAGAGTGACATTACTCAAAGCTTCGTACATGCCAGTGAATGTATCTCCATTTTCTCATCCACAGCCTTTGCAGAAGTAGATATTGCGACAAATGATCAGTTTAGAGGTAAAGGACTGGCTCAGCACAACGCAGAAGCTTTTATAATGGAGTGTCTACAGCGAGAGTTAACACCAAAGTGGGACTGCGATATTCATAATACGGCCTCTATTCGACTGGCTGGAAAAGTAGGTTTTGCAAATCCAGAAAGATACTCTGTGTTCGTAAGAAAGTAAGCCAGTACCCAACCTAAAAACCCGTCAATGATGCTTAGACATTCTAACCATCATTGACGGGTTCTATTGATGAGCAAAAAACTCAAATAAAAGACCGAAATATATATTTCAATGTTATGCGTTGAAGCTAATCCTTTCAGCTCACCTTATGCTCAATTCTCAGCTTGTCAGCAACCATCGCGATGAATTCGCTATTCGTAGGTTTGGACTTGCTGATGTTGATGGTGTAGCCAAACAGGTGGCTGATGGAGTCGATGTTACCACGTGTCCAGGCTACCTCAATGGCATGGCGGATGGCACGTTCAACGCGGCTTGGCGTTGTTTTGAACTTCTCTGCAATGGCTGGATACAAGGTCTTCGTGATGGCACCCAGGATCTCAATGTTGTTATACACCATCGTGATCGCTTCACGTAGATACTGATATCCTTTAATATGCGCAGGTACGCCGATTTCATGTATGATGGAGGTGATACTCGCATCCAAATTTTTGGTTTTGCCCATTGGAACCACATTCGACTTCAGATTGGAGATCGAAGCTGAAGCCGAGCTTACAGATTGCAGACCCACCAGCTGTCTTACGCGGTTCGCCAGTACCTCCATATCGAATGGCTTGAGGATATAATAAGATGCTCCTAGTTGGACAGCTCGCTGTGTAATATTCTCTTGCCCAAAAGCTGTCAGCATAATGATTTTGGGCTGAGGAGAAAGATTCATCTCGCGCAAGCGCTCGAGGACACCAAGTCCATCCAGATGAGGCATGATAATATCCAGAATCAGCACATCAGGAACCTTATGCAGCTCCTCAATCCGCTGTAGTACTTCTTCACCGTTAAAGGCGATACCCGTTACTTCCATATCTTCTTGATCCGATATATATTCAGCAAGCAAATTCGTGAACTCCCGGTTGTCATCAGCCAACAGAACTTCGATTTTTTGCAATGTGCTTCCTCCTTTATTCTCTGACAGGAATTTGGGTTATCATGTATTTTTCTTCGGAGTATATAGTTTCGACATTAGTTATTGAATTCCTTCTGTCGAAAATTATTTTTATTTATTTTTTTCGCTACTTGTTTTATAATAAATAATTTATTTGAAATTTCGATCTTATCTGTAGCATTTCGACAAAAAAAATCTTAAGGCATCAGCTCGCCTTAAGATTTTTGAGTGCTCCTTGCTTGTGAGTAACTACGCCTGCGTCCTGTAGCATCCATTCGATGAAGCATCCATAACCGGACTTAGGATCATTCACAAATACATGAGTCACAGCCCCGATGAGCTTGCCATTCTGAATAATAGGGCTACCGCTCATTCCCTGCACGATGCCACCAGTCTTTGCAATGAGATTGGAGTCAACAATGCGAACTACCAGACCCTTCGTTGCCGGTGAGCCTTGATTGGCTACATGAACGATTTCTGCCTTAAAGCGCTGAATGGACTGACCGTCAACAACCGTCAATATTTCAGCTGGACCTTCCTTTACTTCCTCCGCCCAACCTACCGGTATGGGTTGCTTATACAGGCTATGCTCAGGCTGAAGTGCCATTTTACCAAATATGCCGAATTGCGTATTACGTTCAATCGTGCCTAAGACCTTATTATTCTTCATAAAATGAGCTCGTTTTTCGCCTGGCTCTCCATTTTGGCTCTTGGAGATGGAGGTTACATTCGATTGTACAATTTGACCACTACCTACGACAATTGGGGTCTGCGTATTCATGTCTGTAATGACATGGCCAAGTGCCCCATATACACCGTGATCAGGAGCAAAAAAGGTCAGCGTTCCTACCCCTGCTGCAGAATCCCTGATGTACAAACCTAGGCGCCATGCCTTGTCCTCACGGTCATAAGCCGGCATCAGTTTAGTCTGTATACGTTCACTGCCACGTTGCAAAGTAATTTGAAGCGGGATATGCTGTTTTCCAGCCTGCTCTACTGCCTGAGATACCAACATCAGATTATCTGGAACTGTACCGTTAATACGTGTGATCCGATCTCCAAGTCGGATGCCAGCAGCTTCACCGGGAGATAATGGTTCTTTATCGCCTTTGACCAGATGATGTCCTACGACCAGGATGCCGTCAGATTTTACCTTGACACCAATTGTTTGTCCACCAGGATACACCTTTATTTCTGGCAGTCGGCTTAGCTCGGCTCTTCCACTGGAATGTTGTAATAATAATTTCGGAATGGTCCCCCACGTACTCGCACTATGAGAACTTGCTGCGGCAGATGCAGTACCGTGCTGGGACATGAGGATACCCACCATACATAATAGCAGGACAAGCAAAAGACCGGGCAGGTTGTTCCTGGAGTTGAAATTCAATGGCTGTCACGCTCCCTTTGCTTCTTTCGCTTGACGAGAAAAGGTCGTCGCCAATTGCGTACCTATAAGGTAACCTCGCCCCCAGGCTTTTATTACTGTCAATCATTGTCCCGGTGCCTGTTTTCCTCCTTTTTGGCTGCAGCCAAATTGAGCATTTCTTGCGCGTGATGTAAGGTTTTTTCAGTGATCTCGACACCGCCCAGCATTCGGGCCAACTCCTTGACTCTGCCCTGCTCAGACAGTTCCTCTACATGCGTCATGGTGCGATTATCGGATATGTTCTTCTCGATTAAATACTGACTGTCAGCCATGCAAGCTACCTGCGGCAAATGTGTGATGGAGAACACCTGACAGATCGAAGACAGACGGAACAGCTTTTCCGCAATGGACTGTGCCGCTCTTCCGCTGACTCCGGTATCAACTTCGTCGAAGATTAGTACTGGCACTTGATCGTGCCGAGCAAATATACTCTTCAGCGCCAACATAATTCTGGACATCTCGCCACCAGAAGCAATCTTGCTGAGCGGCCGCATCGGCTCACCCGGATTGGCCGAGATCAGGAACTCTGCATTATCAGTTCCCTGCTTGGTTGGACGCAATCTTCGTCCATTCCATTCATAGCCTCTCGGATCCTCCATAGGCTCAATGCGTACTTGCAGAGATGTTCGTCCCATTTGCAGATCCTTGAGCTCTTGCTCGACCTGTGCCGCTAATTCTCCAGCGATCATCTTTCTAGCCTGTGTAAGTTCATCAGCGGTGCTTAATAGCCCATGTAGCAATTCGTCGCGACGCTTAGTTAACTGGTCCAGCCGCTCATCTTTGTTTTCCAGCGTATCCGTCTCCTGCTCAATTTGCTGGTAATATTGCAATATATGCTCAACACTTTCGCCGTACTTACGCTTTAGTCCCATAATCATATTCAGTCGCTGTTCGATCTCCTGCAGTCGAATTGGATTGAATTCAATATTCTCCTGATAGGACCGGAGCTGAAAGGCTGCATCCTCCAGTTGGTAAAAAGCAGATTGAATCTGCTCCGCAATGGGCGCCAATTCCTTGCTGTCATACGAAGCAATATCCTGTATCATGATGGCTGCATGACTTGCCGCGTCTAATCCACGACTATGCAATAGATCGTACGCTCCTGCCACGGCTCCCATCATTTTCTCACTATGAGATAGCTTGACCCGTTCTTCGGTTAATAATTCATCCTCACCGGATTGTAGCTGAGCTGCAGCAATCTCCTCCAGTTGAAAACGATACATGTCAAGTAATTGAAATGACTTCTGGCTAGAAGCCTGCAGCTCCCTAAGCTCCCTCTCCGCCTGTACAAAGGACTGATATTGCTGTCTATAGCGCTGCTTCACGGGTCCGATGGTTGGCTCCCCGTATGTATCCAGCAGCGCCAGATGGCTGTCAGGCCGCAGCAGATTCTGGTGCTCATGTTGACCATGAATATTCACCAGCTGCTCGCCGACTTCACGAAGCATGCTCAGATTCACCATTTGTCCGTTAATCCGGGATGTGCTCTTGCCTTGGACGGTAACTTCCCTTCTTATAAGCAGATGCTCCTCGGGGGTGCCCTGTATACCAAGATGCTCGAGTGTATGCCAGACCGGATGATTGGAGGGCAGCTCGAACAGGGCCTCCATCTCCGCCTTCTCACAGCCGAAGCGAACCAGATCTGCAGTCGCCCGCCCGCCTGCGATTAAAGCTAGAGCATCTATAATAATGGATTTACCTGCGCCGGTCTCTCCGGTAAGGACATGAAAGCCCTGATGAAAATGAACATCTACCGATTCAACAACAGCCAAATTACGTATGGACAATAATACCAGCAAAGTCTAGTCCTCCTCTAGCGTGTCAGGAAATATAAGCCATAATCTGTTCCCGGACAGTTACACTATTCTCATCTGTACGGCAAATGATCAAAATCGTATCATCGCCACTGATCGTTCCCATGACCTCAGGCCATTCGATATTATCCAGCAGAGCTGCAATCGAATTTGCCGTACCAGGCAAGCATTTCATGACGATCAGATTCCCCGTAATATCAATATGCAGGAAGTTATCTACCAAGGCCCGCTTCAGCTTATGTACGGGATTGTAACGCTGGTCCGTCGGAAGCGAGTATTTATACCTGCCATCATCCATGGGGATTTTGATGAGCAGCAGTTCCTTGATATCTCTAGATACCGTTGCCTGCGTTACCTGAAATCCTGCAGCACGCAACGCATCCACCAGCTCGTCCTGTGTCTCAATCTCTTGATTCGTAATAATCTCTCGGATCTTGATATGTCGTTGGCCTTTCATATAATTCCTCCCGTGTTCATTCTGTTCTACTCCGTATCATACATATCGAGGTCATGGTCCTCCGCAAGGACTATTCGCTTGATGCTTTCCTGATCTGTATCGACATACAGGATTCCTGCACAGCTGGGATAGATCAGCATGAGCGATAGATACTTATCCCTCATCTCTGGTCCGCTCCATTCCATCGGCTGCTTGCGTCTTGAGGTCTTCACCATATATGTGTCGTCATCCATTACAGCTATGTAATCCATATATAGCCGACTGTGCACCGTCTCCTTGTCGATAAGAAAAGCGAGCGGAATCCTCATCTTGCCGCCTACCACTTCATAACCAGCCTTCTCCAGTATATCGACTGCAGGCCCGGGCTGAATCTCGTTATTAAGGGGAATCGCTTCCATCTGGCGTCGTCGTGGCTGCTCTAGCCAGTATCTCAGTCCAACATAGCCCCAGATTAGTAAGCCTGCTGCTATGCACACCATGAGTATTGAATCATAACCCGTGTCCATTCGACTGTATCCACCTTTTCAGCTTAGTTAGCAGTCGTGCTTGCTCATCTTAGTTGCCAATCTGCGACCTCGTCTTTCCAAGCGCTTCTATTCAAGCTATGTCCAGATGTGATAGAGAATATGTGAACGCATGACATCATTGGTATAATTATTCACCATTATGCACTGCGTTTTCTACCATATCCTTATACGGATGACTTCTTACTAATCTAGCTGCCCACCTAGTATTCATTCTAGGCAGTTCGTCCGAATTCCTTGTTCTCTTGAATCATATTATAAGCGAACATGCGTTCTTTTATCAACCACCAAACTGAATTGCTTTTTTCTTTACAAAAAAAGAGCTCTCAAGAGCCCATAACGAGAACCCTTGAGAACCCTTGTTACTTCGTGCGTGAACCACTTGCCTGAAAAGTCTCACTAGCTTGCCGGATAACCTGATCAATCAGTTCCTTCCGGTGATGAACTGCAGTATTCTGAATAATTGCTTCATCATTTTCTGTAATCATATCAACATCTGAATCAGAAGCAGTGTGAATCTCCGAACCCTCACCCTCCGTTATATCCTCCGGCTCCAATCTCCAATGAGCAAGGAATTCAATGTTACCTTCGCCGCCAGTAATCGGTGAGAAAGTAAGACCTTGAAGTGACAATCCAAGCTCCGAAGCATAGTTCAGAATCGTTGTCAGAACCTCGCGGTGCGTCGCTGAATCACGCACGACACCGGATTTTCCAACCTTCTCTCTGCCCGCCTCGAATTGTGGCTTGATGAGAGCCGCAATATCCGCCGGGCGCTTGAGCAGGTTCATGAGTGGAGGAAGTATGATTTTTAAGGAGATAAACGAGACATCAATACTCGCAAAATCAGGAGTGGGGCCCGTCAAATCCTGCGGCTGTGTATATCGGAAATTCGTTCGTTCCATGACGCAGACCTGCTCATGATTGCGCAATGACCAATCCAATTGATTGTATCCAACGTCAATGGCATACACATAGGATGCGCCGTGCTGAAGCGCGCAATCCGTGAAGCCACCAGTAGATGAACCGATATCCAGCATCACTCTTCCATCCATTTGAAGCTGGAACTCCCGAATGGCCTTCTCCAGCTTCAATCCCCCACGACTGACGTATGGGTGCACTGCACCCTTTACCTTCAGCTCACTATCGCGTGGAACCTTCATTCCTGCCTTCTCAATCCGTTCTCCTCCGGCCAGCACAAGCCCGGCCATAATTGCCGCCTTGGCTTTCTCACGGCTGTCATAGAAGCCTTGCTCAACTAACAGAATATCTATACGTTCTTTAGGAACTGACATATTTAACCCCTATTCTTGCTTATACTGACTGCCCGTAGCCGAAGGTCTGGGTTGTAGCAAGGGATCGTATTTCTGCACATACTGACTCTACTGTAAGTCCTGCTTCTGCCCTTTGCTCCTTGATGGAGCCATGCTCAACAAAGCAATCCGGTATGCCCAGCAAACGAATATGCATATCGAAGCTTGCCTGTCTTGCATAGAATTCCAGCACAGCGCTTCCCAGACTACCCGCCTCGGACGCTTCTTCGAGAACTACCAGCTTCGTTCCCTGGCGGGCAAGCTCCAGCAGAAGCTCCTCGTCGAGCGGCTTGAAGAAGCGGGCATTAATAATATGCACCTGTAGACCTTCACGCTTGAGAATATCTGCAGCTTCCGTCGCAACCTGCAGCATCGGCCCTGCGGCGATAATTGCATAACCTTCGCCTTGCCGCAGATACTCCCATGAACCGATTGGAATCGCCTTTAGCTCCTCATCCAGTGGGACGCCCAAGATATTGACACGAGGGTAGCGATATGCGATCGGTCCGTCATTATAATCCAGAGCTGTCTTCATCATGTGACGCAGCTCATTCTCATCCTTCGGCATCATCATGACCAGATTCGGAATATGACGCATGAAGGCCACGTCATAGACCCCGTGATGGGTCTCTCCGTCAGCACCGACGAAGCCTGCACGGTCAATCGCGAACATGACATTGGCATTGTGCCGACAAATGTCATGAACGATCTGATCGTAAGCGCGCTGCATGAAGGTAGAATACACCGCATAGACCGGCTTCATTCCCTCCATCGCCAGAGCTGCACACATCGTCGCAGCATGCTGCTCGGCAATTCCCACATCAATCATCCGGTCGGGAAACTCCTTCGAGAACGGCACCAGACCTGAACCGCCTGGCATTGCTGGCGTTACTGCGACAATGCGTTCATCCTGCTTCGCAAGCTCAATAAGTGTCTGACCAAATACCTCGGTATACATCGGGTTACCCACAGACTTGAGCACCTGACCAGACTCGATCTTGTAAGGCGAGATGCCGTGCCATTTATGCGAATCTGCTTCCGCTGGCTTGTAGCCCTTGCCCTTAGTTGTCAGCACATGTACCAGCACAGGGCCATTCACATTATCCGCTTGGTGGAAGGTCTCAATGAGCTTTGGCAGATCATGACCATCTACCGGACCTAGATAAGTGAAGCCCAGCTCCTCGAACAACACACCTGGTACCATCATGTATTTCAGACTATCCTTGACCCGTCCAGCGGACTTGGCGAGCTTGCCCCCGATCGCTGGAATACGCTTCAATAATAGCTCCAGCTCATCCTTCGCTCTTAGATAATGCCGGTCAGATCGAATCTTGCTCAAATAATTATGCATAGCCCCGACATTTGGGGCAATGGACATCTCATTATCGTTAAGAATGACCATGAGCTTCTTGCCTTCGTGACCAATATGATTCAGGGCCTCAAAGGCCATCCCCCCTGTCAAGGCTCCATCACCAATGACAGCTATGACCTTGTTGTCCTCACCTTTAAGGTCACGGGCCAAGGCCATCCCCATCGCAGCAGACAGGGAAGTACTGCTATGACCAGCCTCCCATACATCATGCTCACTTTCATTTCGCTTGACGAAGCCGCACAATCCTCCATGCTGGCGAAGGGTATCAAAACGGTCCATACGGCCCGTCAGTATCTTATGCACATAAGCTTGATGCCCGACATCATAGATCATTTTGTCCTGTGGACTGTCATAGCAATAATGCAGGGCGACCGTGAGCTCAACCACTCCCAGGTTCGATGCCAAGTGCCCTCCGGTGACAGACAGCTTCTCCACCAAAAATGTCCGGATTTCCTCCGAGAGAGAAGCCAACTCATCAACAGACAATGATTTCAAATCGCTTGGTTGCTTTATGTGTGGAAGCAGCACGCGAATCTCCCCGCTTTCCTTCAAGTAGTCGAATCTGTAAATGTTGCCTGATGTAATACATAGTCCATATTATATCACACAAAAATGTGCGACTCTAACAGCCACGACTCACGCTTAAGGCTACTCACTCCCCAAGCTTAATGATCGCGCTTCATCAGGTAGTCCGCAAGTTCCAGCAGGCGCGTCGGATCTGGGATGCCAGCCTCCACAATCGCTGTCTTGGCAGAGTGCGTAAGTCGCTCGACTTCCGCCGCCGAGGCATCCAGTCCAATAAAGTAAGGATAAGTTACCTTCTGCTGCTTTACATCGCTTTGTGTTGATTTGCCCAGCTTGTCCGTGCTTCCGGTCAGATCCAGGATA
This sequence comes from Paenibacillus massiliensis 2301065 = DSM 16942, assembly GCF_000377505.1. Taxonomy (GTDB): domain Bacteria; phylum Bacillota; class Bacilli; order Paenibacillales; family Paenibacillaceae; genus Paenibacillus; species Paenibacillus massiliensis. The sequence goes on from NZ_KB898192.1 coordinate 264,144, forward strand.
TCATCCTGGATCTGGAAGGCCAGGCCGATATCACGCCCGAACGTTCGCAGCGCTTCCAGCTGTCGGTCATTCGCACCACCTATTCGCCCACCCGCGAGTAAAGAGAAGATAATGAGATCCGCCGTCTTATGCAGATGAATGTACTGAAGCTCTTCAAGGCTTGTAATCCCCTGGTCGCCAGACATATCTGCAACCTGACCGCCGACCATGCCACGAGCTCCGGCCATCTCAGACAGCTCCTCTACGATCGCGAGCAGCACATCGGCCGATACGCCAGCTTGCCTGCCTGCCTGAATAATGCAGTAGAATGCATGTGTAAGCAAGGCGTCACCAGCCAGAATAGCGGCAGCCTCTCCGTATACCTTATGGTTCGTAGGCTTGCCACGGCGCAGATCATCATCATCCATGGCAGGAAGATCATCGTGAATCAGCGAATAGGTGTGAACAACCTCCACAGCACAGGCTACTGGCATAGCTGCCTCCTGACTACCTCCAAAAGCTTCTGCTGCGGCTAATACCAGCACTGGACGCAAGCGTTTGCCGCCAGCCATTACGGAATAATGCATGGCTTCCTTGAGCAAGACAGGAATGTCCCAATGTGCAGGGAAAATATGCGGCAATGCGCCTTCGACCGCCTCTGCGGCCTGCTGTAAATAATGCTTAAAGGACAGCTGCGTACTCAAAGACTCTCACCCTCGCCCTCTTCGATGTTCCCACCGAACGGCTTCCTGCGCAGCTCGCCGTCCTCCTCTACGATCATTTCAATCTTGCGCTCAACTTGCTCCAGCTTGGTACTGCACACTTGAGATAATTTCATGCCCTGCTGAAAAAGCTCAATCGCTTGCTCCAGCGGTACATCCCCGTGTTCAAGTCTCCCGACAATATCCTCTAAGGCGGCCATCGCCTCTTCAAATTTAAGCTCCGTTTCCTTCGCCACTGCTCTTCACGTCCTCCTTCATTCCCCAGACCTGGCAGTCGAGCTGCCCGTCGCTCAGCTTAATTTTTACCATGTCTCCTGGTTGCACATCGGTAAGTGACTTGATGAGTGTACGTTCTTGCTCGTCATAGACCAGACTATATCCCCGGCCCATGACCTTGAGCGGGCTCAAGGCATCAAGATGCCGGATATGGGCCCCCAGTCTAGCTGTCTGCTCCTTGGTTCCGGAACGAATGGCCTGTTCCAGTTGGCGACGCAGGCCATCTAGCTGCCGTCTTGCTCCCTGCACCTGCTCGCGAGGGTTATGCCGCTCCAGCGCATGCCTCAGACGTGCATTCTGCTCTACATGAAGTCTCGCACGTCCTTGAACCGCACGACGTAGGCGTTCACGCAGACCATCGATCCGCTCAGCATGCTGCAGCATATATCTGCGCGGGAATACCAGCACAGGCGAACGCTGCAGTCGCTGCAGTCGTTCACGCTCAGACCTCGCTCGGCGCTGCACTGCCGTATTCATCCGCGACACGAACTGACGCACTTGATCAGATAGCTCACGAATGTCAGGAACAGCCAGCTCTGCTGCTGCTGTAGGTGTAGCAGCACGTAGATCTGCCGTAAAATCAGCTATTGTAAAATCCGTCTCATGTCCTACCGCAGAAATGACAGGAATTGTTGAGCTGTAGATTGCCCGAGCTACGATCTCCTCGTTGAATGCCCACAGTTCCTCAAGTGACCCACCTCCGCGTCCCACAATCATGACATCAGCTTCAGCCAGTCGATTCACCGTCTCAATTGCCTTGACAATGGATGGAGCCGCGCCCTTGCCCTGCACCAGAACAGGATAGAGATGCACCGCTGCCTGTGGATATCTGCGACGAAGTGTAATCAGAATATCACGTACTGCTGCTCCAGTAGGTGAGGTCACAACAGCAATAACAGCCGGAATACGCGGCAGAGGACGCTTTCTCTCAGGGGCGAATAGCCCGTCTTCCTGTAGCTTCTTCTTCAACTGCTCATAGGCAAGATACAGACTACCAATTCCGTCCGGCTGCATATGCGTTGCGTAGAACTGATACTGCCCGTCACGCTCATAGACCGATACGTTACCACGAGCGATGACTCGGGCACCTTCCTTCGGCACAAACGGCAGACGCTGATTGTGAGAAGCGAACATGATCGACTTGATCCGACTGCTCTCATCCTTCAGCGTAAAGTACATATGACCGCTGGAGTGGTGGGTAAAGTTGGATATCTCCCCGCGAATCCACACATCGGATAGCATGGAATCGGACTCCAGCTTCATGCGTATATATCGATTCAGATCCTTGATCGAGAAGATTCTCTGCTCTCCCATAGTCAGCTCCTTACTTCAGGCCGCTTGCACGGCGAGCCGCAATCAGAGTGTTCTGCATTAGCATGGTAATCGTCATAGGACCTACTCCACCTGGTACTGGGGTAATTGGACCAGATACCTCTTGTACGCTCTCGAAGTCTACATCGCCAGCAAGTTTGCCATTATCCAGGCGATTCACGCCCACATCAATGACAACCGCACCGGGCTTCACGAAGCTCGCATCGACAAATTTAGGACGACCGATCGCAACGACGAGAATATCCGCTTGCTTGCAAAGTTCCTTCATATTAGCTGTGCGGGAATGGCACATCGTAACAGTGGCATTCTCACGCTGGAGCAGCAGGGATACTGGCTTACCTACGATATTACTGCGTCCGATGACAACTGCATGCTTGCCAGCGCAATCAATACCTGCACGTTTGATCAGCTCAATGACCCCCGCCGGTGTACACGGCAACAGACTATCATCCCCAATGACCAGATTCCCGACATTAATTGGGTGGAAGCCGTCGACGTCCTTTTCCACAGCGATTGCATTAATGACCGCCTTCTCATCCATATGGGCAGGCAGCGGCAGCTGCACGAGAATCCCATGAACTTCCTGTTTGGCATTCAGCTCAGCGACCAGTGACAATAAATCCTCCTGGCTTGTCTCAGCTGGAAGACGATGAACCTCCGAATGATATCCCAGATCCAGACAAGTCTTCTCCTTGCTACGGACATAGACCTGAGATGCAGGGTCTTCTCCGACGAGCACTACAGCCAACCCCGGTTGCACGCCCTGCTCCTTCAGCTTTGCTGTTTCTTTGGCGATATCGCCAAGAATCTCCTGAGATACTTGTTTGCCATTAATAATCGGTGCTGCCATGGTGTACACTCTCCCTCGCAAGATATCATCTGATTGTAAATAGGATACTCTTGAATGCTTGAATGCCAGTTTACTCGTACCCAGATCAATGCATGTAGCTCTATGTGTCTACCTTGTACCTTGATTGCGTGATAACCATGCAACCATTAAGATCTTCTGCTCTTAAGCTGCTCCAGCTCTTGAATAATACGACCCAGGACTCCATTAACGAACTTTCCGGATTCCTCCGTGCCGAAATGCTTAGACAGTTCAATGGCCTCATTGACCGCTACTTTGGCAGGCACATCATCCATAAAGACCATCTCATAAGCCGCCAATCTGAGAATCTGGCGATCTACACGAGACAGACGGCTAACCTGCCAGCCCTTCAGGTATTCGGCCAACAGCTCATCAAGCGCCTTACGGTGCTCCCATGCGCCTTCGACCAGCTTCTGTACATAATCACGCAGCTTCGCTGTATCGCTTAGAACCACCTCGGACTCATTGTCCGCTGCAGCTTCCTGTAGTAGCATCTCGATGGCCTCTGCGGCGCTTACTTCGTTCATTTCCATATGGTACATGCTCTGTACCGTCAATTCCCTTGCCAAACGTCTCTTCATACATTGCCTCCTGAGCATCTGCTCTTGCATTGATATCTTGTCAACCTCTTGTGAAGCATAGTTACACATTTAGTATGTTCCAACTCACATGCCTGCTCCCATGATACCAAGCATGCTATACAAAAAAACCTGTAATAGCTCTCTCCATGGTTCAAGGGGTACAACGTAGCTGCGGCTCAAGCCTTCTGGAGAAAGCGTATTACAGGTCTCATTTGAACGGACGCCATCGGTCATTCAGCCATTCACCAATCGCTCTCCACGGTATGAGAGAGCCCAGATTGGTATCGCTTCGTCTGCCTAGCGTAAATCCTATGAACACCAATAGTACAAAGAACAGCATATCCCAAAAACCAAACCATAAATAAATAAAGCCGAAAAAAATTCCTGCTACAACGCCTATGATTCGGCCCTTGTATTGATCCCATACTTCCTTCCACTGTATCAGGGAGATCACCTCTATTCCACCCGGCTCTTGAAGCTTGGAGAAGCTGTGACATTAGCTATGTAGACAGACACACTAGATACGGGAATACCAGTAATCTCTTCTACATGGTCATGTACACCCTTCTGGATATCCGACGTCAATGCCGGAATAGACATGTCACCATCCACTACTGCACGCAATGTAATATCCAGACCAGATTCAACCACCCTGATGCGCGTCTTGAGATCACTTACCCCACGATGCTTCGCAGCTGCCTTCAGACACAGATTCTCAATCGTGTCCATAGAGATCTGGATATCTCCATGCTCTGTACGCTGATCGATCGAAGGGGTAGAGGACTTGTCTCGACGAATGGAGATGTAAAAGAAGCGAAGACTGATCAGCAGCAACACGCCTGCAATGACATACCCTACAATCTGGAGGTTGTACTCATCTATATAGCCTAGACTAAAGCCGATATTCGTTCCGCTTAGGAGGAAGATGGCTGCAATAGATATTACCCCGATGCTCAAGCTGTAGATGAACAGCAGGAGCCTGTCAATAATTTTAGCCACAAGAGCACAGCCTCCTTAAAATTAGAGTAAACCCTCGACCCATAGGTCGGGGGTTTTCAGTGACAATGCTTATTTGACCCGTCCAGTCAGATCAGTCTCTTCCACTTTCTCTACAGCCGATTTGAATTGAACGTCATGGATATGCACGTTGACCTCCACTACGTTCAATCCTGTCATGGTCTCAATCGAACGCTTGACGTTATGTTGAATCTGAGCAGCAACTTCTGGCAAACGGTTCCCGTATTCGATAATAACGGAGACGTCCACGGCTGCCTCACGCTGACCCACTTCCACTTTAACACCCTTGGACAGATTCTTCCGTCCCAGAAGCTCTGCGAATCCGCCTGCGAGTCCGCCACTCATCCCTGCTACACCTTTAACTTCTACCGTTGCCAGTCCTGCGATCACCTCAATGACCTCAGGGGCAATCTGAATCTCGCCAATCTCAGTACGTTCAAATTCAGTTGGCACAGTGCTCATTCGCTCAACACACCTTTCGGGAACATAAGTTCATCGTTCATGCGACGCATGTACTTATTATTCATACTATATCATTTGGTAAACATTATGACAAACCTTCGCACACAAGCAATCCCTGACTGCTTGCAGAGGCATAATACCGCCAAATTGCCAGCAAATTTTTTACAAATGTAGCTTTGCCAGCTATTCAGCGGATACTAGTTGGCGCGACGCAGCTTAGACCTCATTTTCCTCTAGGAATTTGATATCGAAGTCGCCCTTTTCAAAGGTTGGATGCTGTAATAAACGCTGATGGAACGAAATAGTCGTCGGTACACCTTCAATGATGAACTCGGACAAGGCCCGCTTCATCTTGGCTATAGCTTCATCTCTTGTGCTTCCCCATACGATCAGCTTCGCAATCATGGAATCATAGTAAGGAGGAATGCTATAGCCCGGATATGCCCCACTATCTACCCGTACACCTGGACCACCCGGTGCGAGGTAAAAGTTAACTTTACCAGGAGCCGGCATGAAGTTACGATCCGGGTCCTCCGCATTAATGCGGCATTCAATGGACCAGCCGTTCATAACGACATCCTCCTGACGGAAGGAGAGGACATTGCCTTCAGCGACCGCAATCATTTCCTTGATCAGATCGACACCAGTAATCATCTCCGTAACTGGATGCTCTACCTGGATGCGTGTATTCATTTCCATGAAGTAGAAGTTATTATCCGGACCGAGCAAGAATTCAAGTGTCCCTGCACCAGAGTAGTTAACAGCCTTGGCTGCACGAACAGCAGCCTCACCCATGCGTGCACGAGTCTCCTCATCTAGTACCGGACAAGGGGCTTCCTCAATCAGCTTTTGACGGCGACGCTGGATGGAGCAATCACGCTCTCCCAGATGTGCGACATTACCATGCTTGTCAGCGATAATCTGGATTTCGACGTGCTTCATGCCAGTCAGGAATTTCTCAAGATACACACCTGCGTTCCCGAAGGCCTTCTGGGCCTCTTGCTGAGCAGTCGTGATCTGCTGTATGAGCATTTCCTCATTATCAGCAATCCGGATCCCCTTACCGCCGCCACCTGCTGTAGCCTTGATAATAACTGGATAACCAATATCCTTTGCGATCATAATCGCTTCATTCATATCCTCTACCAAGCCATCAGAGCCAGGTATAACGGGTACCCCAGCGTCCTTCATGGTCTGCTTGGCTACCGCCTTATCCCCCATGCGAGTAATCGCGTCTGGAGATGGACCGATAAATGTAATATTGCAGGATTGGCAGATCTCAGCGAAATCCGCATTCTCGGCCAAAAATCCATAGCCTGGATGGATCGCGTCACATTCTGTCAATGTAGCCACACTCATCAGGTTGGTAAAATTCAAATAGCTGTCCTTGGACAAAACAGGTCCAATACAATAAGCTTCATCTGCGAGTCTGACATGCAGTGAATCCTTATCGGCTTCGGAATATACAGCTACTGTAGAAATGTTCATTTCGCGGCACGCACGAATAATGCGAACCGCGATCTCACCGCGGTTCGCTATCAGTATTTTATGAAAAGTCATGATATTTCCTCCTTAGAGCATTGATATCTCTCTGCCCGTTACAGACGCTTACTCAGGCTTGACCAGGAACAACGGCTGACCGTACTCTACCAGTTGACCGTTCTCCACCAGAATCTCAACGATCTCGCCCTTCACTTCAGCCTCGAGCTCGTTCATCAGCTTCATGGCCTCGATAATGCATACTGTAGTCTTCTCATTCACTTTGTCACCAGCACTCACGTAAGGAGCTGCTTCAGGGGAAGCAGAGCGGTAGAAGGTACCGACCATTGGCGATACGATCTTATGTAGGTTATCGTTCGACTCAGCTGCCGGGATAGAAGCACCAGTGGCTTGAGCAGGAGCCTGCTGCACAGGTGCTGCAGTCTGAACATAAGGTATAGCTGCAGGTGGAGCTTGCACAGTCACAACCTCGGAACGGCCAGGCTTGCGAATCGACAGACGTGTTCCTTCATTCTCAATCTCAAGCTCTTGCACAGAAGTCTCGTCAACCAGCTTGATCAACTCTTTAATCTCATTCAAATTAAACATATCAATTAATCACTCCTTCAGCATTCTGCTGGCTCTGTCACAGTCTTGTCCATTATGGCGTTATCCATATTGGAGCCATGCAACTGTGTCCCGGATCAACACCGGTATGTACAAATGGAGAACGGCCAATGACCGCTCATCGCGTAATGGTTGCCAGTATAACACGATAGCTTTATGTATTATATCACAATAGTTCAAAATGGAAAGAGCCCGGGGAAGAACCCGCCCCGGGCACCTCAATGGAGGCTGATCTGGTTACTCGGCCACATACTGTACACTGATTTTGTCCTGTGTTACATTCAATTCCTTCATCACCCGATCCACAATACCTACAGCCTGCTTCGCATCCATCTTGTCACTCAGGACAACGACCTTGTACTTGTCATTATCTTCCTCCCGTATGACAGCGCTGGCATATTGCTGCTGCAGTTCCTCTTCGATACCAGTAATCTTGGCTTGCTTATCCTCCAGAGCCTGAAGCTCACGTTGTGCTGCGGCTGCATCCTCTGAAGCCTTGTCATTCATTGCCGCTGTCAGTTCTTCATGCTTCTTCTGGTTATTCACATCTCGCTCAAGCAGGTAATCGTCAATGACAGCTGCGGCCGTCGGCTTGGCGTTCTGATCAGCTGCTACTTCTTTCAGCACCTGGTCATCTGTCTTGGCTGTCGCTTGCGGCTGCTCTGTTGTAGCGGTACTCTGCGGCGTAGTCTCCTTATCTGTTGTCGTTGTCTTATCTGGCGCGGTTGGATCCTGAGTCCCAGCCGTGCTTGGCGATTCGCCTGCTCCCTGAACTTCTGCTCCTGTTGTGCCATCAGCCTGAGTGGTAGGTGTAATTCCGTCCGTTACGACTTCATTGATAACAAGCCCATCCGGAGTGGATGTATCACCAGTTGTTGTCTCTTGTGCAGCCGAAGCATTCAGATCCGTCACCTGCTCGCTATCAGCCACGGGAGGGTTGTCAGGGGCAGGGCTTTCTGTAAAGAGATAATACGCAGAGAGCACCACCATGAGACTGAGCATGGACACCAACCATATTGTTTGTCTTTTATTATTCATTCCTTACTTCCTCCTGTCCTTGATTCGTTATCGATTCCAGTATTTCTAGAGCATTTTAGGTGTAATTGGCTTCCTTTACCGGACTTCTAATCACACCACATGACACAAAACTGTGCCTGCATGAACCACATGTCTTCTTAATCCCTAACATTCGTCAATCCTATTCAAGAAAAGTGCTCTTATCGATAGCCTATAGATCACCATGTTTGGTCAAGAACCTGGCTCCCCCTGCTTGCGAGGCACTACGGAGATTTTGTAAGTCGGTACGTTCAGTCCCTTTTGTACCGCATCCGTAATCAGTTGCTTGACGATCCGGTTCTCGGCTCCCTTCGCCACCACCAGAACGCCGCGCACCTGCGGCTTGATCTTCTTCGTAATGATCGGGGTATTCCCCCCTGTGCCTTCATAGGTCACGATCTCACCGTCTCTTGTGTACTGCGTCATATGTCGCTTGCCACCATTCGAATCCGTCTCCTCTGTCTGCTGCTGTGAATCCTTGACATTGCGCTGAACCACTAGCTCCTCAGTGGAGTCGACAGTGACCATGACATCTACGGCCCCTACACCTACAATCTGCTCCAACATGGACTTCATGTTATCTTCGAATGTCTTCTCCATCGCAGCGAAGGGATTCTCCTCCGTCACGGAAGGCTCCATCACCGCAGCAGACCCTGTCTGATTTGGGGGCTCACGGCCTACATTCTCCAGATCAATCGTCTTGACATTTACGAAGGAATAGAACAGCATGATCGCGACCCCGACCAGCCCCAGGATGAGCAGCCAGCGAAACGTGCTGGAGCGCTTGGCTCCGCCAGGCCCATCCCCAATCCATCGCTGCAGCCAATTCTGCCATTTCCCCACCTTCTTCACCTCCCGATTCGATCTACTGCTAGAGCTGTGATCCGCCTTGAATTTGTACCATCCCGCGCTTCAGTCCCCAGGTCCGTTCCAGCCAATCCGCGAGCCCCTTGAGGTCCTCATCATCTGAGGTAGCTGGAGTGGATTCCATCTTTTCTTGACGCCTATCCATTTGTACTCCCCTAGCATCCGAAGACTGGGCACCTGATGTGGTACTCTCCTGTGCTTGATCAGAGCCAATGGTCGAAGTGCTCACCTCAATCTTGATCTTCTCCACCGGAGCAATGGCGATGGCCGTATCCTCCTCGTTTGGGGCTAGGGATTCCGTCCCTCCTGCAAATACACTTGCATTGGGGGGTACACCAGAACCGTGCCAATTGGTCTCACTTGCAACGTTTGTGCCGGCATCAGAACTCACAGCTTGGGTGCCTTGTTTATCCAGGCTCCCCCTGGGTGCGCCGACTGATGATGTGTGATCCATTCGTACACGTACAGCGGTAATCTCCGTCCCGGTCCGAACGCCCGTCGCCTTGTCCTGCACTGGGGTGAAGGCTACCTCGACCGCTTGCACCCGCTGACCTGTGTGCTCCTCCACCTGCTCCTTCATCATGGCTGCGACCTGCTTGCCTGCCCAATCGAGCGCCTCCTTTTCCTGTGTCTGATACAGCTTCTCCCCCTCTGCTAGAATCTGCTCCAGCGAAGGCTGTGCACCTTGTTGGCGTTGCCCCCTGTCCAGCTGTGCACTTAGAACCTGCTTCAATTCCTGGGCACCCCGGAACTGTAGTAATTCAACAATCGGCGACAGCAGTGTGAATAAAATGAGCAAGCTAAGCACCAGCTTCACATAGCGCTCCATGGATCGGCTCGGCAGAATCAGATCTACAAAGGTAGCCAGCAACACAATCAGGATCACATGCTTCAACCATTCGCCGAGCCAGGACATCGCTTCACCTCATCATGACCGTCAGATTGCCTGCGGTCAGCATTATCGTAATGGCCAAAAAGCACATCAGACCTACGGCAGCTACAGCTGCGAATACGTGCATCATGCCTTTTCCAATAGACTGCAGACAGCTTACGATCGGGGTATTTCCGAGTGGCTGCATAATGGCCGCCGTAACACTGTAGATCAAGGCCAGCGTCAGAATCTTGATTGCCGGAAAGGCACACAGGAAGAGGATAATAATAACGCCCGCAAGGCCGATAGCATTCTTGACCAGCAGCGAAGCTGTAATTACGGTGTCTGTTGCATCTGCCAGAGCCTTACCGACCACAGGCACGAAGCTGCCAGTGATGAACTTGGCTGTACGCAATGTCATCCCATCCGTTACAGATGAGGTCCAGCCCTGCACAGAGATTACTCCAAGAAAGATGGTCAGCAGACCGCCGAGTAGACCAGCCCCGATCGTTCTCAGTAGACTCGCCAGCTGTGTCAGCTTGTACTTGTCTGTCAAGGAGCTAACCAGATACAACAAGGCCGAGAAAAAGAATAGCGGAAAAACAATCATATGAATGACATTGGCAATCGTATGGATCATGAACACAATCAACGGGTGCGTTACAGATACGGTTATGACATTGCCCATAGATGCCAACAGTGTGAATAACAATGGTAGCATGGCCAGCATAAAATCAGTCATCATGTCAATCGCTGATTTCGCATATTGAATGGCCACTGTGAAGCTGTTAATGGCAATGATCACAATGACCATATAGCATAGAGAGTAAGCTATTTTACTGACCTGATTTCGTTCGAACGCCGTCTGTAGTGTCTCAAGTACCATGCTCATAATACTGAGCATCACGATCGTAACTAGAAGCTTCGCATTCACCGCGATTTCTTGCCACAGAAATGCTCCTAGCGCTGACAGTGCACCCTCCAGCGTGAACTTCTCCTTGCCAGGCAACAGCATATCCATGAAGGAAGGCGTATGCTGCTGGGGGAAAAACCCTCCATACTGCTTCATGAGCTGGTCCCAGTATCGCTCGACCTCATCCTTGGGCAGGCTCTCTGCCTGGCTTCTGACCCATTCGTTCACAGCCGAATCCGCAGGACTGGCCTCCAGCACTGCCCCGGACCACAGCGACAGTAAGAAGACGCAGATGATCACCCGTACTCCTACAGCAGCGTATCTCACAATCAGCTCTCCCTTGGGTGCAGACAATCACACCGGCATAAGCTTCAGAATCGTCTCGATGATGATTCCGATGATCGGCAAGGCAAGCACCATAATCAACACTTTCCCCGCCAGCTCAATCTTCGAGGCAATGCTGTCCTGTCCCGCATCCCTCACAATCTGGGCACCAAATTCTGCTATATAAGCAATACCTATAATCTTTAAGACAGTCTTGAAATAGATCATGTCCATGCCTGAGGAGCGAGCCAATCGCTCCAGCATGGCAATCACGCTACCGATCTTCCCGATCAGCATGAGAAATATCAAGATTCCGGTCGCGGTGGCTATCAGAAATGCGAACATCGGTTTTTGCTCTTTAATTGTTAGAATGAGTACCGTAGCGATCAGTCCGAAGCCGACAACCTGAATGATTTCCACAGGCTTCACCTACTGAAACAAAAATATGGATTTAATCTCTTGCAGCAGCTCATCAAGCAGTCGGACCACCATAAACAGAACAACCACGAACCCGATTACAGTGACCCAATGAGCCATATCTTCCTTGCCCATCTGCTTGAGCACGGTATGGATCATCGCAATGATGATCCCGATTCCCGCGATTTGGAATATTGCGTTAACCTCCAGATTCATTCGAGCACCTCGCTAATACCAGCATTTTGCATCCTGGGAATAGTCCTGCTATCAGGTACAATATATAGGCGAACATACACGTTTCGATATATATTGAGGGATTGACGATCGCTTGATCTGTGAAGATGCAAAATACTCTAATACATCAAAATGACGATTAATGCTCCGATCAGCAGCCCCATATTTCTGCTCAGCTTCTCATACTTCATCTGCTCACTTTGCGCCGTCGCCTCCTCATGCTTGAGCTGCTGCACAGCTAAGGTGATATGTCTTAGTTGATCCTCTCGGTCACTAAGACCCAGGCTATAAGCGAGCTGCAGCATCGTATCGCGCTCTGGGTTCTTCATGCTGGTGCTTCCCCAGCTCTTGTGAATCGCCTGATGCAGACTGTCTCTGGCCGTCAGCCCTGAGGCGGGCTGCATGGCTTCTGCGGCCTGTTCGAAGAGCTCTCGCAAGGGCTTGCTCATCGGCATGGCGGCCTTCTTCAGCGCTTCCGGTAGAGGAGTAAGGCCATAACTAATCTCAGTGACCAGACGCTGTAGTCCGAGGATCATCTCCCGGATCTGTCTGGGCCGCTCAGCAAAATGCCTTGCCCGGTGCCAACCAGCGACCGTTGCCGCAAGCATGATCAGGATCGCTCCCAGCAGCTTACCCATACCCTCGGCCTCCTGACGGTGATTCAGCGATCGTCATCATTCGCTGCTTGGCATCCGCTATACGGAAGGACACTCCCCGGCTCGTCCGCTCAAGCTGGACATACATCTGAAATATCTGCTGAGTCGTCACGCTGGCAAGCCCTGGCCTTGCAGCTACCTCGGCTAGATCCCTACCGTGAACTGAGGCAATGACACTGATCCCTGCATAGAGCGCTTCACGTACAGCATCTGCATCCTCAGGACGACCGATCTCATCTACGATCAGCACGTCAGGAGACATGGAGCGAATCATCATCATCATGCCTTCTGCCTTGGGACATCCATCCAGCACATCCGTTCGGGGCCCGACATCGAATCCAGGAAGTCCCTTGTAGCTGCCTGCAATCTCGGATCGTTCGTCAATGATGCCTACCTTCATTCCCATAGGCACCCCTCCCTTACGGCTCTTCCAGCCTTGACTCAGCTGTCTTGCGAGATCACGCAGCAGTGTTGTCTTTCCTTGCTGTGGAGGCGAGATGATTAATGTATGCAGGACTCGCTTCGTCTTGGTATCGAGCAGGTACGGAAGGATTCTGTCGGCTACGCCCGGAACAGCACGTGCAATACGGATGTTAAAGCTATTGATATCTCGCAGATGTTCGACACGACCTCCACCTAGTACAGTCCTTCCAGCCAGCCCGACCCGGTGACCGCCAGGAAGTGTAATGAATCCTTTTCGCAGCTCCTCCTCCAGCGTATAGAGAGAATGGTTGCTGATCAGATCCAGTAGCCTGTGTGTATCCTCCCGTCCTGGCTTGTACGCCTCCGGTTCCTCGTGTGTTATTCGGCCATCCTCCGTAACAAAATAATGCTCACTCCCTGCATTTATTTCCAGTGGCCTCTGTTCCCTCACCCTGACTTCCTCCAGACGCTCAAAGAGCGTCGCTGGAAGCTTTCTCAGCATCATGTTCAGAGGCTCCGGGATAAAATCGAGCCATTGCATTACCATCTTGCTTCCTCCTAACCCAGTCTGCTCTAGCTGACTTCTATCTCTTAAGACAAGTCTATGCTTGGACGAAGCGATTATGACAGGATTCAAAAGAGAGAATATAAGTGCACGTAAAAAAACAACGGTAGCTCTGAATTGAATCAAAGCTACCGTTGCATAAGCACGAGATCATACCTTCTGGGGCATACTCCCAATCTCGTAAAATATTCAATTATCGTTGTAATCTACTATCTGCGTTCTTGTGGTCCGCCTACGCTAACTTGCTCTTCGGTATCGAGATTGTATGCTGTATGAAGCGCTCTGATCGCATCATGCAGCTTCTCTCCATCAATGACACAAGACACCTTGATCTCCGAAGTACTGACCATCTTAATGCTGACACCAAGCTTCGACAATACTTCGAACATACTAGCTGCTACACCAGGATGGCTTACCATGCCAGCACCTACGATAGAGATCTTCACAAGCCCGTCCTCCGTTGTCACCTCACGGTACGGTACCTCTTGACGAATACCTTCCAGAACCTTGACAGCTGCAGCCTGATCGGACAGTGCCACTGTGAAGGAGAAGTCTGCTTTCCCTTCCATTACACCGCTTTGGACAATGATATCCACGTCGATCTTGGCATCCGCCAGCGCTCCGAATACTTGAGCCAGCACACCAGGCACATCCACTACTCCCAGGATGCTGATGCGCGCTACATTTTTATCATATGCAATGCCGCTAACCACTACACCTTGCTCCATGACTGCTTCCTCCTTCACAACCGTTCCTTCATTATAATTGAAACTGGACCGCACTATCAGCGGTACCTTGCTGTGCTTGGCATATTCCACAGCACGAGGATGCAGGACTGCTGCTCCGAGGTGGGCCAGTTCAAGCATTTCATCATAAGAGATTTCCTGCAGCTTGCGCGCAACCTTTACGATCCGCGGATCTGTCGAATAGATGCCGTCTACATCTGTATAGATTTCACACGCGTCTGCCTTGATGGCACCGGCCAACGCAACGGCTGTCGTATCTGATCCGCCCCGTCCCAAGGTGGTAATCTCGCCACTCTCGGACTGACCCTGGAATCCAGCCACGATGACAATCTTGCCTGCTGCCAGCGCTTCAAGTACACGTGCTGGCTTAATATCCAGAATGCGCGCACGCCCATGCTCGGATTCAGTTACAAATCCAGCCTGCCAGCCAGTGAATGAGATCGCTTCTCTGCCCAACTGATGCAGGGCCATTGACAACATGGCAATGGAGATCTGTTCCCCGGTCGTCATCAGCATATCCATCTCTCTTGCAGGAGGATTCTCATTGAGCAGCTTGGCTTGATCGATGAGATCATCCGTCGTATCACCCATAGCAGACACAACCACTACGCACTTGTGCCCTTCATCTTGTTTTTCCGCAATGCGTTTGGCAACACGCTTCATTCGCTCCGTATCTCCTACAGAGCTGCCTCCAAACTTCATAACATACAAAGACAAAGCTATTTCACTCCCTCAAACTACACATTATGCAGTGTTTTCCAAGCTGTACCCCGAGCGAATAGACATCCACGGGCATAACTTTAATACAGTATAATACGAAAGTATTACCGTGTTCCATTGTTTTTTTACAGAAGTGTTTATCCGTATCATATTATCCATGAGGGTCATACATCTCTGTTCAAATAGGCCGAAAAGCTTATACTAAAAAACCTGCCTTGAAGAAGGCAGGTCTAGAGTAATAATCAACTATGCACGGGAGATGTATTTTCCGTCACGAGTATCAACGAGCAGAACATCGTCCTGGTTAATGAACAGTGGAACCTGTACATTCAGACCAGTTTCAACCTTAGCATTCTTGGTTGCACCAGTAGCTGTATTTCCTTTGATACCTGGCTCAGTCTCAACTACCTTCAGCTCCACGCTGGTAGGCAGGTTGATCCCGAGGATTTCGCCCTGGTAGCTGACAATATGAACGTTCATGTTTTCTTTGAGGAAGTTCAATTCCCATTCCAGCTGCTTGCTGTCCAGTGTGAATTGATCGTAAGTCTCGTTGTCCATGAAGGTATGCTCGTCTGCACTTGCATACAGATAGGATACACCACGATTCTCGATTTGAGCACGTCCGATTGTCTCACCTGCACGGAACGTACGCTCTACTGTATTACCATTACGCAGATTCTTCAGCTTGGAGCGGACAAAAGCTGCGCCTTTACCTGGCTTTACGTGTTGGAAATCCAGCACGGTAAAAATGTCGCCGTCTACCTCTACGGTAAGACCTGTCTTAAAATCGTTAACGTTAATCACTAAAATACCCCTCCTAAGGTGTCCATCAATACCCTCTGCACCACTTTATGTTGCTGAGGTTCACTGCCATATTTACACAATGGTAAATTCCTTGCTTGAGCTGGTCAATATGCGAATACCATTATCGGTAATGACAATGTCATCTTCAATCCGCACACCACCGAGTCCTGGCAAATAAATGCCTGGCTCCACTGTTACCACCATGCCTGGCTTTAATACATCATCACTCAGCTTGGACAGACGTGGGGATTCATGTACCTCCATACCCAAGCCATGTCCGGTACTATGTCCGAAATATTCCCCGTATCCATGTCTCGTAATGACATCACGGGCCAGAGCATCCGCTTCACGCCCTGTCATGCCTGCACGGATATGCTCCAGCGTGTGAAGCTGTGCCTCCAGCACGACATCATAGATCTCCCGCAGCTTAGGCGCAAGCTCACCTGTTGCCACTGTACGAGTCAGGTCAGAGCAATAGCCGTCCAGCAGCGCCCCGAAATCGAAGGTAATCAGCTCATTCTTCTGCACTGCCTTGCTGCTCGCTACGCCGTGGGGCAATGCCGAGCGCTCGCCTGAAGCAACAATGGTGTCGAAGGAGGAGGAAGTAGCCCCACGGCTTCTCATGAAGAATTCCATCTCGAGATCGAGCTCACGCTCCGTAATTCCCGGCTTGATCTTGGGAAGAATATGAGCAAATGCAGCATCAGCTAGATCAGCAGCACGCTGCATCAATTCAATCTCATTCGCATCCTTGTACAGACGCAATCCCTCGACCAGGCCCGATACCGGAACAAGCTCGATTGTCGCCAGCTTCTCGCCATATGCAGTGTAGCTGCTATAGCTTACGTGCTCCTGCTCGAATCCCAGCTTGGTAATACTACGTGCTGTAAGCAGCTCTCTTACCGTATCCATGACCTGCGGTGCATGCTCAACCACCTGAAAATCAGGGGCTTGTGCAGGAGCCTGTGTCATATAGCGGAAATCAGTAAGCAAAATACTGTCATGCTCCGTAACCAGCACATAGCCTGCTGATCCGGTAAAGCCGGTCAAATAGCGACGGTTCACAGGGCTTGCAACTAGCATAGCCTGTACATTTCGTTCACTCATAGCGTGACGAAGCTGATTCACACGATTGTTCATGATCGGTCAATCCTCTCTTTTCGGTCTTGCAAGACTTACAGATTCCCCAAATTACCAAAAGCTATTTTACCACACGATGCGTATGCTTGAGAAGTTTTTGTTCGTGCTACCGCTCGCTTCCTTTATACATACATCCTAGACAAGCTTTTCATCCCATCATTCAGAGCTTGTTGGTTTGTCCGTATCACGTACTCGATCATCTGTGAACTCCACTGAAATGGTGTAGCCAATGAATAATCCCCAGATTAACATTAGGCAAAAATCTGTAAATATCGAATCCCAGTTGGAGCGGTTAACGGGCGACATCATACCAAGCTTGGGTCCAGCCAGCACAAACAGGATTGCCCACCATACCACACCGTAAATCATGCCTGGATACGGCCCTTTCAAAGTCTTGATCGTTAGTGCATACAGGAGAGAGGCCAGCACCGAGAAGGCGATGAAGAACAACAGCCCCGTAATCTGTCCAGCGCCGCTGACAATAAAGGAGTGGCGAAAAAAAGGCTCAGCCAGAAACCCTGGCTCCACATGCGTAAAATGCATGTAGTGGCTTAACCAGCGTACACAACCCCAGATGACCCCGGCGAAAAAGCCCGTCAGCATGGAGAAGCTAACGACCGAGGTTTTTCCTTCCGACACCTGATTGGCAATACCCATGCGCCGCTTATTTCCATTATGCTGCCTGCTTCCGATCTGCTGTCTATGCTCCATTAGTTACCGTACCTCCTGAATTGTAGCGACATCGTTTTTTGTAGTATGTTCATCGGCTAGAAATGTTATTGAAAATTCGATACAATAAATGCAGACACAGCATTTTTACACACTGCTGATCGTAAGATAATCATTTCATAATCAGATAGGGAACGCTGTTAACAGCATCCCGGAATGGAAGGTGAACCGTTTGTCTCAGACATCCAAACCCGCCATCTACGGTGGTCAGGCGGTGATTGAAGGTGTGATGTTCGGCGGCAAGCGTGTCAACGTCACAGCCGTACGCCGCAAAAATGGCGAGATCACATATCTAGAGGTACCGCGTAAAGAGCAGCCCTTGCTGAACAAGCTTCGCAAGATTCCACTATTGCGTGGGATTGTCAGCATCATAGATTCCAGTGCCAAAGGAACACGACATCTGAATTACTCAGCAGACGCCTATGCAGATGATGAGCTTGATCCAGAGGAGCGCGCGGAGCAAAAAGCTAAAGAAGAATCCAAGTGGAGCCTGAGCATGATTATCGGAGTGGCTGCCGTCGGCATTCTATCTTTTCTATTTGGTAAAATTGTACTGACGCTCGTCCCAGTCATGGTTGAGGAATTTCTCTTCGGCAACCTGTTCACAAGCCAGGTGCTTCATAACATGTTGGAAGGTGTCATTAAGCTGATCTTGCTGCTCGCTTATCTGTGGGGAATTTCTCAGACTCCGATGATTAAGAGACTGTTCCAATATCACGGTGCAGAGCATAAAGTAATAAGTGCCTATGAAGCTGGCGAGGAGCTTACACCTGAGAAGGTGCAGAAGTACAGTCGACTTCACTATCGCTGCGGCAGTAGCTTCATTATGTTGACGGTCATTATCGGTGTTATTGTGTATTCCTTGTTCCCTTATGACAACATCTGGGAGCGGATGGGTCAGCGAATATTGCTGCTCCCGCTGGTGCTTGGTCTGTCCTTCGAGCTGCTGAGAATTACGAATGCTCTTAGAGACATTCCTGTGCTTCGTTATTTGGGATATCCCGGCCTGTGGCTGCAGCTGCTCACTACCAAGGAGCCTAGCAATGATCAGGTTGAGGTATCCATCGCTTCCTTCAAGCGTATGCTTGCCTTGGATGCGGAGCTTGAGAAGAATCCTGTGCAAGAACAGTGGAGTAGCTCATCTCTCGATCCTGTGAAAGGGTGAATCAATGATGATCAGACATGCGGTGATCTTCTATGTAAGTATTGCACTGGCAGCCTGGGGGATTGCAGACGTCCTGATTCGGGGTGATTTTGGTTCATTAATGATGCTAATGATTCCAATCGCCATTTTTGGTGTCGTATTTCTGCTGTATAAGTTCCCTCCAGGCAGTCGTAGACGTAAGAAGATGCCCAAGGTGAAGCCGTCCGCACGTACCATGGCTAAGGTAGCGAGCAGTCGCAAGGCTCAACCATCGAAGAAGCGCAAGGAATATCCTTTCTACGTCATTGAAGGCCAAAAAGGCAAAGAAGACGAGGACATCCCTAAATATCACTAGCATTCATACAAAACGGTCAAAGCCAGGCACTCTTAGAGTGCTGAGCTTTGACCGTTTTTTGTTAAATCATCGAATTTATATGGTTTCTGCGAAGCTGAACAATTCGATATTCGATGATCCAAGCAAAAGTTCAGCTAAACGCGGTCTGGCTTTTGTCCGTCGATAGACGTTTTTCTCATGCCTATAATGATGGCTATGCTTTAGCCGCCTCTATCACAATAGTAATTGTTATCGCGATGGCTATGGCTATTTCATTGCGAAAGCCGAGTCCTTCAGTCTTTGGAACTTCTTGAACTGCGTCTGGTAAGCGGCGACGCTCCAATTGCGGAAGAAATCATTGCCTGCGTGCAGGCCTGATGCGTACAGCTGCTCTCCCTGCTCAGGTGATAGATTGAACTGCGTCGTGCGCACACCCAAGGCAGGAATCTTGATCGTACGGTAGCGATTCTCCTGCTCGATATATCGCTCATCGTGTGCAGACAGCATCGTGTCCACAATCGCCTGTAGCATACTGAGTGGTCCACGAATGAAGGCAGTCTTGGTCTCGTTTTTCCCCACAATCTGAAAGCCTACTGTAGGTATATCCTCTGCTCGTTTCCCCTTCGCCGCTCGCTCCTGATCGAATAGCCACAGCGGCAGGTTGCTGAGAATGGCACCATCGACCACATAGACGAATTGATTAGAGAACTCCTGCCCTTTGGCCAGCTTCGTATTGAGCCGGATCATAACCGGATCGAAGAAATACGGAATACTTGTGCTCATCCGGATGGCCTTCGCTACCTCAAACGAATGCGGCTCTAGCCCAAAGCGATTCACATCATCAGGGAGTACTAGGATGCGTCCATTGGTAATATCGGATGCAATGACCCGCAGCTTGCCTGGTGGAAGATCTCCAAAGGTTCGAATGCCTTTAGCTCTAAGTAACTCACGGACCCAATGCTCTAGTGCCTCTCCAGAGTACAATCCCTTTTTCAACCAGATTCGCGCAGCGGGACCAACCCATTTTACATTGAACAAGGGAGAACGGTGCAGCAAGCTAACGAATGGCGTCTCCAGAATCAGCTCCTTCATTTCCTCTCCGGTGTACCCAGCGGCAATGAGGGCAGCGACAATCGCACCAGAGGAGGTACCGGCCAATCGATTGAATACAACTCCGTTCTGCTCAGCTGCCCGAACTGCACCAGCCAGCGAAATCCCTTTCATCCCTCCGCCTTGAAATACACCATTAATAAGCATGACAAATAACCCCCGTTCCCGTTGTGATACATGTATATGGGAACAGGGGTTGTTTATATGCGAATCATTTATATGCGTAATTATTAGTGCAATGGCGCAAGTATAACATTAGAAGCGACTAGGGTACTTGTGGAGATCAATACTCCCCGGGGTATCCATGTAGCTTACATCTGCTCTTACAACGATCGTGCCTGCAATCATATCATGGAGTGAACGCTTATCTTGCCTGAATATAACCATGAAGAGGCTAACAATATAACCAATACCAAATGTAAACACATATGCAATTCCCGCTACGAGCACCCGTAATAGCATGTTACCAATGTTAGGCGACTCAAGTGTCGTGTACTTGGCAATTCTAATACCACAGATGCGTTTTCCAATCGTTCTGCCATTCCAAAAAACAGGGAGCAACAAGGCATACAGGAAATACACCAGATTTACTATATTTTTAATAGTTTCATCTCTTCCACTGCTTTCCTCTATGACTGTTCCGGTGTATCCTTCCACAAATCCATTCATGAATCCGCCAAAAAAGCCCAGACCAAAGGACAAGGGAAGTACGATTATCAACATATCCAGAGCAAATGCCCCTAATCGTATCCAAAATCCAGCTTCTCTTTTCATCTCTATTAATCCTCCCCAATCTTTTCATCAAGTTCCACACTCAGGAAGCTGGAATCTGACCATCTCAATGTAGCCACTACGCCCAAGCAAGTCAAGGAATTTATTGTAAAATGAGCTTTGGAACTCATAAATCGCCTCAATCATTCAAAATCAGATATGTACAACGCACGTTATTGGCATCATGGATTGAGTTATTACTAGCCAAGTGTACACATAAAAAAACTGCGCTTCGCTGTAGGCAATACCTACACACGAAACGCAGTTCATTAGTTCTAACTTTTAGTATAGATCCACATGATTTTGATTACAAAAATCTTAATGCATAGGACCTTGCTGACCTTGTCCAGTCACCTTCACACGCTTGATGAAGAAAGCAACGATCAGACCGAGCACAGCAAGCAGAAGCGCGAACAAGAAGGCACTTTGAGCACCTGCTGTATAGGCCAGTTGTTCGGTTGCCATAGCAGGATCCGTTACACTATTCAAATAACGAGTCTGCCCTGCCGCCAGAATACTCACGGCCAGCGCTGTTCCGATCGCTCCAGCTACCTGCTGCAACGTGTTCATAATCGCTGTACCATGTGGGTAATATTCAATTGGCAATTGATTCAGACCATTCGTCTGAGCTGGCATCATAACCATCGAGATCCCGATCATCAGGAAGATGTGCAGTGCTACAATCAATCCGAATGGGGTTGTGTTATCAATACCCGACAATACGAACAGGACAATAGAAATTACAGCCATCCCGATAATAACAAGCCAACGTGGGCCGAATTTGTCAAACAATCTTCCCATAAATGGAGAGAGGAATCCATTCAGCAGACTTCCTGGTAGCATCACAAGACCGGCCGCGAGAGCTGTAGCCTGAAGTCCCTGTTGCAGGAACATCGGCAAGATCAGCATGGTGGACAGCATCATCATCATACAAATGAAAATCAGCACCAGACCAATTGTGAACATCGGATATTTGAAGGCGCGCAAATCCATCAACGGTTGTGGCATGCGAAGCTGACGAATCGCGAACCAGAGCAGCGAGATACCACCGATCACAATTGCTGCAATGACATTCGGACTTGTCCAGCCCGCAGCCCCATCACCGTGGCCGCCTGCACTACTGAAGCCATACACAATTCCACCAAAGCCCAGTGTAGACAGAACTAAGGAAAGCACATCAATCTTTGGCTTGGTCAACGTCGAGATATTCGGCATGAACAGCAGACCGAACAGCAGGGAAATAACAAAGAACGGCAGAGAAATCCAGAAAATCCAATGCCAGCTAAGATTCGCAAGAATAAGACCAGATACGGTAGGACCACTAGCTGGCGCGAACATAATCACGAGACCAATCAGCCCCATGGCGGCTCCCCTTTTCTCAATCGGGAAGATCACCAGAATCGTATTGAACAGCAGCGGTAGCAACAATGCTGTACCAGTCGCCTGCAGTACGCGTGCCACCATCAGCACTTCAAAGCTTGGGGCTATAGCAGCAACTATGGTGCCTGCAATAGAAAATATCAATGATGTCGTGAATAGCTGTCTGGTTGAGAACCATTGCAGCAATAGTCCAGATGTAGGAACCAGTATCCCCATGACCAGCAGATACCCTGTGGTCAGCCATTGAATAGTAGTAGGACCTACCTCAAGCAGCCTCATGAGTGGAGTCATGGCTACATTTAGCGCCGTCTCACTGAACAGTCCCATAAATCCACTGAGCAGCATGGCGAATAAAATGGGCAATACCTTATATTGTTTGTTATCTTTCTCTTGTTGTTGATCTTTAGTAAGATCGGCATTCATGGTCGCTTCCACGATCCATCCTCCTCTATCCAATGATAAGTCAAACCAAATAAATTACGCTTTAAGTTCAACCTATCTCTCTGTAAATATTCTGTGTAATGCCAAAAACTAAGCCTCTTGCTCAGGAGTCCTTGCCACTTTAACCAAGAATTCGGCCGCCGTGAGTAGCGGTGTCTTGTCCTGGCGAGTCAAGCTAATAATCAGGGCTCCCTCCATGAGGGAAATAATAAGCAAGGCAATCTCCTCAGCTTGTTGATCAGAGAAGCCGTCTTTGTGCAGACTTTCAGAAATAATCTCTTGCCAATCCACAAATACAGCCTGGGATGCCTCACGCAGGCGTGGGCTGACGCAGGCCGTCTCAACAGCGGCCCACAGGCTGAAGGGCATGAACCCGGTATAGCCGTTGCTCTCCGCTTCATCCGCCATGGAACGAATAAAAGCCTGAATCGCATCGGCAGTATTGTCGTACTTTGCAAAAAACTCCTCAAACCGGTTCTTTATGTGTAGATTGGTCTGATGAATGCATTCATGAGCTAGCTCTTCCTTGCCCTGAGGGAAATAATGATATAGGGAACCCTTTGGCGCCTGGCTTTCCTTCAGAATCTGGTTCAGACCTGTAGCATGATAGCCTTGTGAGAAGAATAATCTTGCGGCTGTATCAATGATTAAGTCCTTCGAGCTATTTTTTTTCACACACACACTCACACCCTTAAAATTTAATATAACAATCGGTCTACATAACTATATCATGACAAGCGGCTAAAAAGTCAAGGAAAAAGAAGGAACCGCCATACGACGAATCGTATAGCGGCTCTGAATCTTGCCACTGTAGGCAGCTGCAGAAGCAGCTATGCGCTCTATTCCCCGATGATAATTACCTCGGTCTCCAGCTCAACCTGGAATTTCTCACGGACACGCTGCTGCACCAAAGCGATCAGATCAATATAATCTTGGGCGGTAGCATGGTCCACGTTCACAATGAAGCCTGAATGCTTCGTAGACACCTCTGCACCACCAATTCGGGTTCCCTGAAGGTCACAATCCTGAATCAGCTTACCTGCAAAATATCCTGGCGGGCGCTTGAACACACTTCCGCATGACGGGTATTCCAACGGCTGCTTCGATTCTCTCGCCAGAGTTAGCTCCTCCATCTTGGCACGAATGAGCGCCGGGTCCCCAGGAGTCAACTGAAATGTCACGTCGACAATAATGTCTCTTGTCTGCATGAACCTGCTATGACGATAAGCCAGCTCCATTTTATCCTTGCTCATTACCACGATCTCACCTTGCTCAGTCACGATGGTAGCACTGATGACTACGTCCGTCATCTCCCCTCCGTAAGCACCCGCATTCATGTATAGAGCCCCACCGGTAGAGCCGGGGATACCACAGGCAAATTCCAGTCCCGTCAAGCTTGCTCGTAGCGCGGACCGCGAGACTTCAATAATAGAGGAGCCTGCCTGTGCCTTCAAAATGCCTTCATGGATATCAATTCCATTCAAATGCTGCAGAGACATGGTCACACCACGAATGCCGCCGTCTCTGACAATCATATTGGAGCCATAACCAAGGATCGTCAGCGGAATGTCATGTGCCTTCGTCCGCTGAACAATGGTTGCGACCTCCTCCACCGCGGTGGGGAACATCAGCAGATCCGCTGCACCGCCTAGGCGGGTATATGTATGCTTCGAGATAGGCTCTGCGTATTTTGTGTGTGCCTCAGGAAAATCACTAAATACTTTTTTGCATAAATCTTGATAGGAATTCATCATTTCAACCACCTTGTTAAGTTCGCATGGAACATTATATCATACGCCGCATTCTCATCCTATGCACAAAGTAATACATTTGAACGTTTGCCAAAAAAACAAATTCCTGACTGCTTCAAAGATGTATAATAGAAAATTATATGGGAAAAGGGATGTCTAATTTTATGCTACAGGTTCTGAACCAACGATTGAATCGTATTATGCCCCTTATTACACCAGCCAGCATTTTGATTGGTGTGCTGTGTGGAAGTATGCTTTCGCCTTATACGTTTTTATCTCCATGGCTATTTGCATTCATGACCTTTGCAGGCAGCATCAGTCTGAGCTTTCGTGATTTAGTAGGCGTTCTGCGGAAGCCTCTACCTCTAATTGTATGTCTGTTTATTTTGCATCTTGCCATGCCGCTGGTCGCTTTGGGGCTAGGTCATCTCGTATATCCGACAGATGCCTATACCATTACCGGAATGGTGCTAGCCGCTGTGATACCAACCGGGATTTCCAGCTTTATCTGGGTCTCGATCTATCGAGGCAATATTGCACTCACACTTAGCATCATTCTGATTGACACGTTGCTTGCTCCGTTTATCGTTCCAGGCATTATGTCATTATTGCTCGGCACGAGTATCCAACTGGATTCGGCGGCTATGATGGGCAGTCTGTTCTGGATGATTGTCGTTCCTTCTCTGGTCGGAATGATGTTAAATGAATGGACCAAGGGTGCTATCGCACCAATTTGGGGTCCTAGGCTGAACCCTTTCTCCAAGCTGTTCATGGCTGTTGTTGTTGCCATTAATGGCTCGGTAGTTGCACCATATCTCACGAATATTGACTGGCCGCTCGTCGGCATGGCCCTCGTCATTGTTTTACTGGCAGCCATAGGCTACTTATTATGCTACTTGAGCTCTCGCTTACTGAGATGGAATGAAGCCGATCAGGTAGCTCTTATGTTCAATGGGGGAATGCGGAATATTAGCGCAGGCGCTGTACTCGCTGTTACGTTCTTCCCTCCTCCAGTTGCCGTTCCGGTTGTGCTGGGAATGGTCTTTCAGCAAATGATGGCTTCCTTGATTGGCTACTTGCTCGGTCGCCGTACAGAGCTGCGACAGGCTGCCAACAAAGCCACCGTAGCATAGTTGAACACAGTGAAGCAATGCACTATAAGTGAACATCGTTATGGAACAACTGAGCTTCAGCTTCTCAGCAAAAACAGCAGCGAAGACCCAAGCATGTCGGGTGTCGCTGCTGTTTTTGCTATACATTTTATTGATAATAGGATTTGAGAAGCTCACTCAGACCGAGTGGATTTTTGCGTAAATGCTGGGCACTGAAGAAAATGTCTCCCTTAACCTCAGGGTAGCTCTCATTCCATGCTAACTGATCAATAATTTGCTGAGCTGTCTGCCAGCCCTTCTCAGGCGTACCTAATTTGTACGGGGCATGACCAATATACAGCTTGACATTCGTTCCCTTCACTTCCCCAGCCCACCAGGATACCAACGTATCATAAGGTGCAGCCGCGAAGCCAATACTCCAATAGACCTGTGGAACAACATAATCAATGTATTCCTGCTTGATCCAGGTACGTACATCTGCGAAGGTCGTATCGTATGCCGTTACGCCTGCCTTTGTGTTCGAGCCTGTGATATCTACCGATTTATTCCGCCATACACCAAATGGGCTAATCCCGAATTCAACCTTCGGCTTGCTGGCATGGATAGATGCACCTAGCTCTTTAACGAACACATTGATATTGTTCCGACGCCAGTCACCCTTATTCGAAAAGACGCCATTTGACTCCTTAAATGTCGCATCATCATTAAAGCTCCCGCTGTATGGATAGAAATAGTCATCCAGATGCACACCGTCAATATCATAATTGTTCACGACCTCCATGATCGCATCAATAATGTGCTGACGCGCTTGCGGTATTCCTGGGTTAATGTACAGCTGGCTACCTGTATTCACGATCCAGTTCGGGTGCTCGTTCACCACATGATTGCTAGCGAGTCCCGTCTTGGCACTGGTCGTATTAGCCCGGAACGGGTTGAACCACGCATGGAACTCCATCCCTCTGGCGTGTGTCTCTTCAATCATGAAGGCTAATGGATCATAGCCAGGGTCTTTCCCCTGTGTATTGGTCAAGTACCTACTCCAGGGAACTAGCTTGGAGGTATAGATCGCATCACCGCTTGCCCGTACCTGAACAAATACCGCATTGATGCCCATAGCTTGCAGATCATCCAGTAGCGCTGTGAATTCCTGACGCTGCTTCTGAGCACTATTCTTGGCTGATGCCGATGGCCAGTCACCGTTAACAGTCGCTACCCAGGCTCCCCTCATGGAGGAAGAGGCTTGTACAGCAGGTGTTGGACGTGAGCTGCCAGAATCCGTAGATGGAGTAGCCGTATTTCCCGGCAAAGAAGGAGCTATGCTTCCTTGACCTGACCCGGATTGCAGTGTAATCCATCTTGTCGAAGCATTCCAATCCACCTGTAGACCAAGCGTTTCCCCTATGAAGCGCAGCGGTACCATCACTCGTCCATTTCTAGTCTGCACAGCTGAATCCAGTGCGACGGGGCTACCATTCACCAGTGCAGATCGATCCCCCCTGCTCATCATGAGCTGAGTGTCGTTCCCCGTAATGATTACTGTCTCCGTGGCTTGCTGCCAGTCTACAGAGGCACCCAGTCCGTTACTTATGACTCTAAGAGGAACCATCGTTACATTATTGCTTGTTATGTACGGCGCCACATCGCTATCAAGCGTCTGTCCATCAAGTGCCAGTTGGATATCCTGAGCTGCCGCCGATATTGTCGTCTGTGCGAATATGCTGGATAGCAAGATTACGCAAATCATCCAAGTCTTGAACCATTTCTTGTACATCTCTGACCTCCGAAACATTCTATTCAGTTCTACAGCCAACAAGAGTTGTCTATAAAGGATAGACGTTCCAAAGAATACGTTGGTTGCGGTCTTCCGCAAAATAAAAAAAACGTCTAACGACGTACTTTCACAGAAGGCAGACCGCGCTTGGTTGAGGTTTCTTGCGATGATAGAATTGTTCAGCTCCGCTGAGAAATTATAAATTATATCATCTAAAAAAACGTCTTCAGACGTCAAGAAAAGGCAAGCAGACTCATGTTCCGTTGCAATAGCTTGTGATTCCTCATCAGGATTCCTTGGCAAGCTCCTCCTGAATATGTCGAAGATCCTTAATTCGGCTATCATCCTGACGGAAATACTCCACAAGCGTCTCAATGCAAGTAATGGAGTTCCAGCTTAAGTGATGCTCAATTCCTTCGACGTCCCTATATATATGCTCCTCATCTACACCGATCAGTTCCAGAAATTCTTCTAGTAAATGATGGCGATCCACCAGGCGCTTGCCGACCTTCTTGCCCTTGGGAGTCAGAATCAAGCCTCTGTATTTCTCATATATCAAATATTCATCCTTATCCAGCTTCTGGATCATCTTCGTTACCGATGAAGGGTGTACTTCAAGACCTTCGGCAATATCCGAGACCCTTGCGTACCCTTTCTCATCAATCAACTTGTAAATTCGCTCCAGATAATCTTCCATGCTTGGTGTTGGCATTTTCTTTCCCTCTTTTCAGCGTTGTGCTGCTGTTACATTGCTTAAACCATGATACATGTTCTCAACACCCATTGGCAAGTCCTGTCACCCTTCGCTCACATGTATTGCCACGTTTGATCCCGCTAAATCAGCACATTCTAAGGATGTCATCCTAACCATTCTGCATGGTCAAAAAAAGGAGGGGATACCGATCGGAGCAACCATAACCGAGGCTCGTCCAGCTCGAACGTTACAGCCCACCAAGCCGTTTATTCCCGATCTAGTTTATTTTGAGCCAGATGCCCTGAATTATCCCAAAGGACAGCATATTATGAACTGGGTCCAGGCACAAAATATTCCTTATCAGATGACAACCTCTCATAACCGAATTACCAACCTGCCGGGCGAAACGGATCAGGAGAAGTACCGTATGGCCAAAAGAACGCTAGTTGTGGGCCTCCGCAAGACTTTAACCTTTGACCAGTCAAAGCCCTCTGCAGAATATGCCATTCCGATCTCCACAGGATGTATGGGACATTGCCATTATTGCTATTTACAGACAACCCTAGGTGCCAAGCCTTATGTCAGAGTGTATGTCAATACAGACGATATCCTACAGTCCGCCAAGCAATATATTGAGGAAAGAGCACCAGAGATCACGCGCTTCGAAGCAGCTTGTACATCCGATCCTGTAGGTCTGGAGCATATTACTGGCTCGCTGGGGGATCTGATTCAATTCATGGCCAAGGAAGAATTCGGTCGTCTTCGGTTCGTAACCAAATACCATCATGTGGAGCCGTTGCTGGGTCTGCAGCATAATGGACACACACGCATTCGTTTTAGCGTCAACTCGGACTACGTAATCAAACAATTTGAGCCGGGAACCTCACGCTTTCATGAACGCATTGAGGCAGCAGGTAAAGTAGCCGCAGCAGGCTATCCATTAGGCTTTATTATTGCCCCTATTATCTGGTATGACGGATGGGAACAAGGCTATGCTGAGCTACTGGAGCGCCTGGCAGATACATTGCCTCCTGAAGCCGAGCGGGATCTGACCTTCGAGATGATTCAGCACCGATTTACGAAGACCGCAAAGACCGTCATTGAGCAAAGATATCCCAAGACCAAGCTCGAAATGGATATCGAGAAACGAAAGAAAAAATGGGGTCGCTGGGGGCAAAATAAATATGTATACCCGGATGAACAGCAGCAGGCCCTGCGAGAGTTCATTACGGAACGAATATTTGAGCATTTTCCGAAGGCAAACATTGACTATTTCACATGACACTTGATTATTTCACAGGGTATAGACATTTATTCTCTAATTTTCAAAGAAAAAAAGAGGGTGTTCCGATTCTTCATTCGGGCACCCTGCTGTCTACTCAACCTTATATCGTTGTTCACTTAAATCATACACATAGTAGTAGTTTGCTGTAGAGTCTTTACTCATATGGACTTAATATTTGTAGTCTCATATAGCAACTTGATCATCGTTGTCTCAGACTACAGCCGCAGCCAATTGGGGGTCACGCGCTGAAGCAGAATACTAAGCTCTGCCCAGTGGTCTGTAAGAAGCAGGAACCCTGTTAGCACAAGCATCCCTCCGCCCAGCTTCATCGCCCATGCCCCATATCGTCCGGATAGCCGTGGGCCTGAGCCTGCATATGCAGCTAGTAATATAAAAGGGATGGCGAACCCTGCCACGTAACAGGTCATTAGCCAGAACCATTGCTGATGCTCTACAGCAGCCAGGGCAATAATCGCAGCCAACATCGGACCGATGCATGGTGTCCATCCTGCCGCAAAGCCGATCCCGACCAAAAGTGAGCCCACATACCCTACTGGCTTGATTCGTAGAGACACCCGATAATCCCTCATGAATAGATGAACCCGAAGCACATTCATGGCAACAAGTCCCATCAGGATCATACAGATCGCAGATATCCAGCGAAGCGTATCGCGGTACTGCCCGAACCAGTAGCTGAATAGACTTGCACTTGCGCCTAGCGAATAAAATACAGCCGAGAAGCCCAGGATAAATGCCACCGCATGAGTTAGCATCCTTACACGTCGCTCCTCCATGGCAAGCGAATTCTGCCCCCTATTCCCAGCTGGAATACCTGATATATAGGATAAATAGGCCGGGATAAGTGGTAAGCAGCATGGAGACAGCGCAGAGACGAGTCCAGCCGTAAAAGCAATGCCCCAATGAATATCCGGCATATACCTCCCCCTTCTCGGGACTAGGTCGTGAATCCTTTCTTACCAGCCATCACAGTAATCAGCATGGCAATCAACATTAACACAATTGTTGCTCCAGGAGCCAAGTTCCATATGCCTGCAATCAATAGCCCTACTACAACAGCAATCTCGGCGAAAATGACGGACAGGACAACCGATGCTTTAAAGCTGCGGGCAATGAGAAGACTGATCGCCACAGGCACCGTCAGCAACGCCGATACCAGCAATGCCCCTACAATCTTGATCGCTGTGCTAATGACGAGCGCAGTCATTACCGTAATGAGCAAGTTCAGTACCTTAACGGGAAGACCACTAACTGCTGCCGCATCCTCTTCGAAGCTGAGGAGGAACAACTCCTTGCGCAGCAGGAAGACGACAGTTACCACAATGACCGTAACGGCCCCCACCACATAGACATCCCCCGTATTCAGCGTGTAAATGCTGCCGAACAGATAGCTCATAACATCCGTGTTATAGCCCATCCCCAAAGTGAAGAACAGTGAGGCCAGAGCCACACCTCCTGACATAATGATCGCTATCGACAGTTCTGCATACGTCTTATAAGCCTTGCGGAGCTTCTCAATGGCAAAGGCCGCCAACACCGCGAAGATGAGTCCCATGAATAATGGGAACTTGTCTAGCAGAAATCCAAGCGCTACACCAGCAATCGTGACATGCGCCAGCGTATCCCCAATCATGGATAATCTGCGCAGAACAAGAAATAGACCGATCAGCGGGGCTGTGATGCCGATGAGAAGCCCTCCGATCAATGCTCTTTGAAAAAAATCACTCCATAAAATGTCCACTGCAACGACTCCTCTAATAAATGAACCGGATCTGGTAGGTCAAATCAGCGAGTGCTGCAAATCAGTCTCCCTGCAATCCAGTGCTTCATGTGAATGTTTGACATAGAATCCAATCTTGCCATTTCTGGCTGCAGGCTGATCCCCAAGGTACCCCTGCATACGCTCCATATCATGCGATACCATCAGGAAGGTCATTTCATGGTGGGCATGCATATGCTTGATTAGTTCAAAGAAATCATCCTGTGTCTCCGCATCAATCCCTACGGTCGGCTCATCCAGAATAAGCAGCTCAGGTCTGTTAATCAGAGCCCGGGCAAGAAACACACGCTGCTGTTGACCTCCAGATAGCTGACCTATACGCTTGTTCGCCAGATCCTGGACACGCATCGTCTCCAGTGCATCATCACACTGGCGCTGCTGCTTGCTGCCCACACGCCGAAACATGCTCTTGTTGTTGTACAGTCCAGAGAGCACCACTTCACGGACCGTCGCAGGGAACAAGGGATTAAAAGCGTTCTTCTGCGGCACATAGCCGATGCGCTCCCAATCCTTGAACTTCTGGACAGACTCGCCAAAGAGTCGAATCTCCCCTTGAGTCACGGGCAGCAAGCCTACGATCATGCGCAGCAGTGTTGTTTTTCCCGCACCATTCGAGCCGATGATACCTACAAAATCACGCTCACGCACCCCGTAACTGAGCCCAGAAATGACCTGCTGGTCCCGATAAGAAAAGGATACGTCCTTTAGCTGCAAAATATGATCGTGACAATCTACTGCGCTATAAGCCATGACAACTCCTCCATCTTGATTCCGCTTTTCGCTTTTATTGTAATGCAGTGACCAGATTATTCAAGTTGTTCTGCATAAGAGTAAAATAATTATCACCATTCGCCGCCTGCTCTTTGGTCAATCCCTCCACAGGATTCAGCACCATTGTCTCTACACCAGCTTCACTCGCCAAGGTCTGGGCAAGACGATCAGAGACCAGCTCCTCGAAGAAAATATACTTGATGCCTTCGTCCTTGACCAACTGTGCCAGACGTACAAGATCCTGTCCACGCGGCTCCGCCTCTGGTGACAGTCCCATGATCGAATGCTGTACCAGGCCATAATCACGGCAGAGATAGCCGAACGCCTGATGAGACACGACAATCTCATGCTTTGGCAAAGAGGATAGCTTCTGCTCAAATTCTACATCCAGCGCTACCAGCCTTTCCTTCAACCCCTCGTAACGTTGCTCATACTCTACTTTATGCTCTGGATCAGCTGTAACCAGTTCGTTTTTGATATTCTCGGCCATGATCAGGGCAGATTTGGGACTAACCCACGTATGAGGGTCCACATAATGCGTTCCATCATTCTCATGTGCATCCTCCCCAGAACTGCTTGCTCCAGCCTCGGCCGTCTCGTGGGCATCATGCTCGTGCTCATGTTCATCCGCATGTTCATGCACTTCACTCACAGACTGCGGATCTCCAGCTTGTCCAGTAGCACCGTGATTATGTCCATCATCTTCATCCGTATGGATGAGCTCAATGCCCTGACTCACTTCAACGGCCTTGACCTGGGAGCTCTTATCAATACCTTGCAGGAAATTAGGCACCCAGCCTTCAAGCCCTGCACCATTATACAGGAACAGCTGTGCCTTGGAAGTATTCATAATGTCTTGACTCTTCGGAGTCCAGTCATGCGGCTCGACGCCTGTAGGGAGCAGATTGATTACATTCGTGTCCTCTCCACCGATTTCCTTGGCAAATTCATAGATTGGATAGAAGCTAGTAACTACATTTAGCTTTCCCTCCTGAATAGCACTTTGACTCTGGCTACCACAACCAGCGATCACGAGGAATGAAAGTGCTGCTAGCGCAACCCAAGCTACTCTATATGCTGCAGCCTTGCGCCGCCAAAGGTTCAGTATGCCACTTTTGTTATGTGATTGCCAATGTTTCTGTAGTTTCTGTTCCATCAATTGTTGCCGTTGTTGCTGTACTTGTATTTCGTTATTCATGAACGCTCTCCCGCCTAAATCGTAATGGTTACTATTCGGATTATAGAAAACCACTCCGTTGCTGTCAACCTATAATCCTTGATACCACCATATCAAGCGATCAATAATCGCAGCGCAGCCGAGTCTCTCGGCTAGTCCATGCAAGTAAGGAGCGCATTGAGCATTGAGTATTGAGCATTGAGTATCGTTCTCTAGAAGTAGAGTTCTTTTGAGTATAGAGTTGTTTCGAGTATGGAGCTGTTTCGAGTATAGAGCTGTTTCGAGTATAGAGCTGTTTCGAGCAGGGAGCCTGCCAATCAGGTAATACGCGCCTCTGTTCTAAGACACAATCAAAGTAAGACCGACAAGGAATTATTCCCTGCCGGTCTTATATGTGAATATATACTTGATGCTACTTGATTTACTTGACGATCGCACCATTCGGCATCGACTCTGGTACCGTCGCGAGGGTCAGCTGATCTCCGTGAGAAGCAGCGAGAATCATTCCCTGAGATAGCTCTCCGCGCAGCTTCACAGGCTTAAGATTAGTTACACAGATAACCTTCCGTCCGACCATATCCTCCGGTGTGTAAAACTTCGCAATGCCTGAGACAACCTGACGCTGCTCATACCCGAGGTCCAACTGCAGCTTCAACAGCTTATCAGCCTTCTTCACTGGCTCACACGCGATAACCTGAGCTACACGCAGCTCCACCTTTCCGAAATCCTCAATGCCGATCTCTTCCTTCACCTCTGGAGCTTCTACAGCAGCAGCGCCTGCCGCTGAATCCGTCTTGGCTGGTGTCGTATCTGCAGCAGTTGCCACGGCGCCACCACTCATTGCCTCCACGATATAAGCTACCTCCTCAGTAGCGTCCAGACGCGGGAAGATCGGATCTCCCTTATGCAATTGCATTCCTTCTGGAATCTGGCCAAAGGTCTTGCCACTGTCCCAAGCCGTCAGCTCTCCTTCTGTAATGCCAAGCTGCTCCCAGATCTTGCGTGGGGCCCGGGTCAGGAATGGCTGCAGCAGAATGGAGGCGATTCGTAGGCTCTCGACCAGATGAAGCATAACCGAAGCAAGCTCTCTGCGCTTGCTCTCATCCTTGGCAAGAGTCCATGGCTGTGTCTCATCAATATATTTGTTGCTGCGACTGATGAATTGGCCGATCGCCGTCAACGCGACGGAGAATTCCATATTCTCGAGCGCTTCCTCCACCTTCTGATAAGTTACGACCGACAGGTCCTCCAGCGCCTGATCAAAAGGAGTCACCTGCGGCTCATAGGCCGGAACGCGTCCTTCGAAGTATTTATCGACCATGGCTACTGTGCGGTTCAACAGATTACCCAGGTCATTGGCCAAATCCGAATTTACACGCTCTACGAAGCTCTCTGGTGTGAATGTGCCATCCGCTCCAAAAGGAACCTCACGCAGTAGATAGTAACGAAGTGAATCCAGACCATAGCGGTTAATCAAGGTCACGGGGTCAACTACGTTGCCCTTGGACTTGGACATCTTACCATCCTTCATCAGCAGCCAGCCGTGAGCGAACACCTTCTTCGGCAGCGGCAGATCCAGTGCCATCAGCATGATCGGCCAATAGATCGTATGGAAGCGCACAATCTCCTTACCTACAATGTGCACGTTAGCTGGCCAGAACTTATCATAGAGCTCTGTATTCGAGGAGCCATATCCCAGTGCAGTAATATAGTTAGACAAGGCATCAATCCATACGTAGACTACGTGCTTCGGATCATTCTTGACCTTCACGCCCCAGTCAAAGGTCGTCCGGGATACCGCCAGATCCTCCAGTCCAGGCTTGATGAAGTTGTTAATCATTTCTTTCTTGCGCGACTCCGGTTGGATGAATCCTGGGTTGTCTTCATAGAATTGCAGCAGTCGATCTGCATACTTACTCATCCGGAAAAAGTAACATTCCTCTTTCACCAGCTCCACAGGATGACCGCTATCCGGGCTCTTCCCGCCAATGACATTCCCGGCATCATCCTTCACGACATCAACTAGCTGTGTCTCCGTGTAATAAGTCTCATCCGGAATGCTGTACCAGCCCTCATATTCACCCTTATAGATATCTCCCTGCTGTAGCAGTCGATCAAAGATATCCTGAACCACCGTCTTGTGACGCTCCTCGGTGGTCCGGATGAAATCATCATTAGAGATGTCCAGTGTACGCCACAGCTCCTGAATTCCTGCTACGATGCCGTCTACGAACTGCTGCGGCGTCTTACCAGCAGCCTCAGCCTTCTGTTCAATCTTCTGTCCGTGCTCATCTGTACCCGTCAAATATCGCACGTCATAGCCACGCAGTCTCTTATAGCGGGCCATTGCGTCACCAGCCACCGTTGTATACGCATGACCAATATGCAGCTTGTCACTTGGGTAATAGATTGGGGTTGTAATATAAAATGTCTTGTTATCCGCCATTTCAAATCCTCCTGTCATAATATTTGCGCTTCATGCAGAGCAATCAGCTAGGTGCCATGCTTATGGGCCACAAAAAAGACCCCCGCCCATTATAAGGGACGAGAGTCATCTCACGTGTTACCACCCAAATTCCCCGCTGCTTCACAGCCAGCAGGCTCCATCGGTTATTCAACCGTCCATTAACGCTGGATCACGCCAACCTCTTACCTCAGCTTTGCTGAAGCTCGAAAGCGGTTCCTCCGGGACCATATTCAGGAATCTAACCAGACCGGTTCGCAGCTAACTCCGGCTCTCTGTGCTGGCAGGGTTCTCCTTACTCATCCGTTCACAGGATTATGTTATGCATCTTGTTAACCATCATTCACCATTCTATACCAAAATATAACGAAAATCCAATCATCATGTCAAGGATAACGATCATGTATCTGACAGTTCGCCTTGCCCAGCCATTGTCTCGATGCGAGGGGGGACAGGATCGAACCCACCAGGATGAAATGGATGGCATTTCCCAATGCGCTTCAGAGCGAGCCAGCTTCCTTTGGCAGGGCCATGCACCTCTACCGCCTCAAGCGCATAGGCAGAGCAGGTTGGATAGAAGCGGCAGGTCGGTGGCTTGAGTGGGGATATCGCTTTTCTATAAAAGTGAATCGGAGCCTGAACCAATCTGCGGCCCATATTATGCCTCTTAGCAGACAGGCTGGCACTTATAGGATTAGCATCCTGTGGATGCGAAGTAGCGCGTTCCTGATTCGAATCGAGCTTATGACCTTCTCCTGCGGAGCGTGCGCTGTTCACCCTATTCCCTCCATCTGTTGTCTTTATTTCACCTATCATTCTCTCCATTATAGCACGAACAGCTACTCTGCAAGAAATGGACAACGAATAGCAAAGGAAGGCACATAGTGAATGTGTACTCAAGCGCTAACTCTACTATAGTGTCTTTTTAAAGTGCCATTTTTGAAACGTCCTCCAAGGTATAACTCAAAAAAACAGCCCTTCTGAGATCCACCGGCATTACGCCGATGGACCCACATCAAGAGCTGCTTCCTCATTAGGGTTGACTTTTAACGGTAAAGTTATTGCAATCGGATAGCCTCATCGGCTCAAATCCTACTAGTGCTTGCGCTCAGGCAAAGGCATAATCAAGAGATTGACAGGCAGATTGCTGCCTGCTGCCGCTGTAAAGTAGATCTCAACGGCCTCTTCAATCACACCAGTCCGATACAGCACAGTATTCTCGTGCGGCGCCTCGACAGCTCCGTTCGTAGGCAATCCTGTGATCTGATTGTTCACCATGGCGAACCCGGAATATTGTCCGCCACGCGGATTGAACGTGATTAGAGAGTATGGAGCTACTCGGTCGAGCTTGATTTTGTATACTACACCAAAGTTACCGGCATTGGACGTAGCTGATCCATCCATACCATCATAACCGCTCAGATTCGGGTCCAGATTGTTATCGCCGATAGCGATACGTTGCTCGGTAGTACCCACTACATCTGTGTACTCATAAGTGCGATCTGCATTCATGTAGGTACCACGGTTATGAATTCCATCCTTCGCCAGCATCGGCAAATAATTCAGAGCTTCAATCGGGTCAGCAGACTCCTCTACTACAATTACTCTGTACTGGATCGGTTGATCCGTGTAGAGATCAGACAGCAAGGAGATAATTTGGTCCGGCTTGATCGGCAGTGCATTCAGATCCTGAAGGATGATGTGGCTCTCACCTGGATTCAGCACCAGACTGGAGCGCTTGTTGCCTGTCTGCATGGATTCGAAGTATTTGCGGATGGACACTTTTCCTGCCGCTGTAGCGAACGGGCTTGGTCCTGCAAAGCCGGAATTCTCGATATTCATGTAAGCTGGCACGATGTTGTTATTCGTCGCAATCACATACATTTTGACATTGCGGCCTGTCTCGTTCACATGATGCACCAGAATACGCTGGCTGCCTACTCCTACCTCTTGATATACAATACCATCCTGGAACACACGCTCTGGGCTATTCGCACGAATCAGCATCCGTGGCTGCGAGGTAGACGTCAATGGAACTGAACTCATCATAGGAACTTCACTACCGTTAAAGGTATATTTGTCGCCATAAGGTGTGAAGAATTTGTTGAAGTCATCTTCGTTATACAGCTCTTCATCTGTAATGGTAATTGAGGTCTCATAAGTACCTGTAAGACCATGCTTGTCTGTAACCGTCAAAGTAATGGTAACCTCACCCGGCTCGAAGAAAGCCAGCTTGTTGTTCTTCCATTCACGCTTGGTAATGGCGTTCTCATCATCCGTACTGAGGTCAGTGATGGTGATTTTCTCCCCCATCTTATATTCCTTCTTGTCGGTGGTGAACATGGCTACAGGCGGCTGATTCGGCGGCTTGACCGTGATGGTCACAGAGTAAGGCTCACTCCATTGACCAGCTGCATCCTGCACAGCATATGTAACGACGTAAGTTCCTGGCTCCTGAAATACGTCTTGACGTCCTTCCCAGCGCTCATTGATAATCGCATAACCTCGCGGAGAAGAGGATTGTGTTGTATAAGCCACTTGTGTCTGCTCAGCATAAATCTCCGAAGGCGTAACCTTGAAGGATGCTGTAGGAAGTGCAATCAGGTTCAACGTAACGGTCTTGTTCACAGCATCAACCGTATACGGAATATTCAATGCTTGTGTAATCGAGGTCAGAGGAACCATAAAGACATTATCCTGTTGGAAAGAAGGACCCTTCATCGTCTTTTGAACTCCATTAACCGTGTATACATTGCTATCTGTCTTGAAGCGAAGCTCGTCACTGCCTTGGCGAATGACGGTTTCTTTCGTTGCTGCATCATAATAGAATTGCAGACCGACGCGGTCTACCAACGAGCGGATAGCCACATAGGATACTCCGTCCTTGACCATCATTGGCTTGGTAGCCGTATATTCAATGCCATCCTGCACGATGCGAGCGCTATTCATATAAAGAATCAAGTTCTGCGGTGCGCCAACAGTTCCGGTCGTTCCTGGAGTGTACACTTGATCCGTAACATCGGTACCAGGTACAGAGGTCT
The DNA here is from genome assembly GCF_000377505.1 of Paenibacillus massiliensis 2301065 = DSM 16942. GTDB lineage: Bacteria > Bacillota > Bacilli > Paenibacillales > Paenibacillaceae > Paenibacillus > Paenibacillus massiliensis. Next base: position 302,996 of record NZ_KB898192.1, read on the forward strand.
GATTATCAGTATCTACAGGTGGAGTGACAGGAGTCGTAGCATCTGTCTGCTCTACAGCATCTACTGCGGAATCTGCAGGCTGTTCTGCCTGATCTTCATTGGTATTCTGATTATCACTTGTTACAGAGTCGCTGATATCAGCAGTCTGCTCGAGACTGGATTCGGTGACTTGTGCTTCTTGCGCTCCCGCCGGGAGTACCGCAGCTACCTGCGCTAACACCAGAACTGTGAGCATCGTCCATTTCTTGAGATTCATTATTTGTCTCCTTCTAAGTGCAGTTTCTAGTCTTTCCCGTAAAAAGTCATACTATTAGACGCCCCGTTGTTCGAAAAGTTGCTCCGCTATCATACAAAATTAGTTAAAGAAAACATTTTTAATTACTTGAGTTCACATAACTTAACATTTGTAACACTAGTGTAAAATGAATAAGAGCTCAACAAAACAGATTTTCCCGTCTATAAAGTCTAAAATCACAAGAAAAAAACGCCGTAAACCCTACTACGGCGCTTGTTACACATTCATGATATACATATGATATATACAAAATTGTTGAGGTGAAGGCAGCGGATTCCTAAGTGTTGATTTACATATATAATCGTTACTTAGATCAAAATTACATATATCAAAGTTACATATAAGATGAAGCGATTTGTGCAGAAGTCTCAGCTCTGCCCTTCTCAATCAGGCGATAAGCACGCTGTACTTCTTCTTCTGTAGGTGATGGGACACCTTCGAGTGGATATTCCTTACCAAGCATCTCCCATTTATACACACCCATTTGGTGATACGGCAGAATCTCGAATTTCTCTACCCCTTGCAGGGTTCCGATGAAGCGCCCCAGATTGCGGAGATCGTCTTCATCATCATGAATACCTGGTACGAATACGTGTCTGATCCACATCTTACGTCCTTGATCCGACAGCCAGCGCGCGGTTTCCAGCATGCGCTCGTTCGATTTTCCCGTCAGCTTAATGTGCTTCTCATTGTCGATATGCTTGAGATCAAGCATCACCAGGTCCGTCACTTCGAGCAGCTCATGAATTCGATCCGCATCATTGAAGCCGTTGGTATCCAGTGTGGTATGCAAATTCCAGCGTTCCTTCACAGCTCTGAACAGCTCTGCGACGAATTTGGCCTGCAGGGTCGGTTCCCCACCCGAGACGGTGAGACCACCGCCAGACGAGCGATAGTAACTCAGGTAAGGCTCAATCTCGGCCAGGACCTCCTCCAGTTCCATTGGGTTTCCTTCGTTCAGTGCCCACGTATCCGGGTTGTGGCAGTACTGGCATTTCAGCAAGCATCCCTGCATGAAGAGCACGAAGCGGATGCCGGGACCGTCTACGGTCCCGAAGGTTTCTAGTGAGTGAATGTGTCCTTTTAACATGTTGCATCTCCCTTTCTGCATCCGCTTCTGCTTCAGTTCATGTAGGTGTTACATTGATCCGTGGAATGTACGGTTGATTACGTCAAGCTGCTGCTCGCGAGTCAGCTTGATGAAGTTCACCGCGTAGCCCGATACACGAATCGTCAGCTGCGGATAATTTTCCGGATGCTCCATTGCATCCATGAGTTGTTCACGGGCAAATACGTTGACATTCAAGTGGTGCGCATTGCTTCCAAAGTAACCGTCCATCATGGATACCAGGTTGTTCTTGCGGATTTCCTCTTCCTTACCCAGCGCTTTTGGCACGATGGAGAAGGTATTGGAGATACCGTCCAGGCTGTGCTCATATGGCAGCTTCGCTACAGAGCTCAGGGATGCCAAAGCACCTTTCTTGTCACGACCGTGCATTGGGTTCGCACCAGGTGCGAATGGTTCGCCTGCTTTACGACCATCAGGTGTAGTACCAGTCTTCTTGCCATATACCACGTTGGAGGTAATGGTCAATACCGATTGGGTAGGTAATGCATTACGGTATGCTTTATGCTTGCGGATCATGCTCATGAAGGACTCAACAAGCTCTACTGCAATGCTGTCGACGCGATCGTCGTTGTTACCATAGCAAGGGAACTCGCCTTCAATCTCGAAGTCCACTGCGATGCCTTTTTCATTACGAATCGGTTTTACTTTAGCAAATTTGATAGCGCTCAGGGAGTCAGCGGCTACCGACAGACCTGCGATACCACATGCCATCGTACGTAGAATATCACGGTCGTGCAGCGCCATCTCAATGCGCTCGTAGCTGTACTTGTCATGCATGTAGTGAATGACGTTCAATGTATTCATGTACAGTTTGGCCAGCCATTCCATCATTGGCTTGAAGCGTTTCATAACCTCTTGGTAGTCCAGCACTTCGCCAGTGATTGCAGGGAATTCAGGACCTACCTGAGCACCGGATTTTTCATCCACACCGCCATTGATTGCATACAACAGGGCTTTGGCCAGGTTAGCACGAGCTCCGAAGAATTGCATTTGCTTACCGATCTTCATAGCGGATACGCAGCAAGCGATGCCGTAGTCGTCACCATAGATTGGACGCATCAGATCATCATTTTCATATTGAATGGAGCTAGTCTCGATGGATACTTTAGCACAGTATTTCTTGAAGGCTTCAGGCAGCTTCTCGGACCACAGTACAGTGAGGTTCGGCTCAGGTGCAGGTCCCAGGTTGTACAGGGTATGCAAGAAGCGGAAGCTGTTCTTCGTTACTCGAGTCTCACCAGTGACGGACATGCCGCCGATGGATTCAGTTACCCACGTTGGGTCACCACTGAACAACTCGTTATAGTCAGGTGTACGCAGGAATTTCACAATACGGAGCTTCATGACGAAATGGTCAACCAGCTCTTGTGCTTGTTCCTCAGTCAGTACACCTTCAGCCAGATCACGCTGAGTGTAGATATCCAAGAAAGAGGATACGCGTCCCAGCGACATTGCTGCACCGTTCTGCTCCTTGATGGCAGCCAGGTAACCGAAGTACACCCATTGGAAAGCTTCCTTGGCGTTCAAGGCTGGCTTGGAGATATCAAGACCATGCTCTGCTGCCATTTGCTTCAATTCATTCAGTGCACGGATTTGCTCGGAGATTTCTTCACGCAGACGGATAACATCCTCTTCCATCGCGTCAACTTCAAGACTCTTCAATTGTCCTTTTTTGTCTTGAACCAAGAAGTCTGTTCCATACAGTGCTACCCGGCGATAGTCACCGATAATCCGGCCGCGGCCATAAGCATCTGGAAGACCTGTGATGATCCCAGCCTTACGGGCTGCTCTCATTTCATCTGTATAGGCATCAAATACACCCTGGTTATGAGTCTTGCGAATATGGGTGAATATGTCAACGATGTTTTGTGGTACTTCAAATCCATAAGCTTTACATGCATCGATCATCATCCGAATGCCGCCGAATGGTTGCAGGGAACGCTTGAATGGTGCGTCTGTCTGTACACCGACGATTTGTTCCTTGGCTTGATCAATGTATCCTGGTTTGTGGGAAGTAATGGTAGATGGAGTGTTCACATCCACATCCAGTACGCCGCCGTTAGCCAGTTCCTTCTTCGTCAGATCGGAGATAATATCCCACAAAGCTGTAGTATTTGATGTAGGTCCCACCAGGAATTTCTCATCTTCATGATATGGTGTAATGTTCAATTCGATAAAGTCGTTTACATTAACTTCTCTGGACCATTTACCATTTTTGAAACCGCGCCATCCCGATTGTTGCTCTTGTAATGTTTTCTCAATCACCGACATGTGAATCCCTCCGTTTAGTTGTCTGTTATGACTTCGGGCTTTGAAGGTGTGATACCCGTTGTCAACGATCCCGCCTTCATGTGCCTGTTTTCACATTCCTGGGAAGGTGAATACATGGTTCAATCAGCAACCTTAGTGTGTTCGGTGGGATCTGTCTTACAACTTCATTGTAGATTAATGATACAGTTGAGTATGTGATAAAAATCACAAATATTTAAAATTCCTCCCTTCACTTACGTAACAAGCTCAGCTCCCCTTCGCAGGAGAGCTGAGCCATCTGGTAATGGCTGTATATAACAGCATTACCCTTGTATTATTTATTGAAACGTCCGTAGAAGGCATTCCGGTATACATCCGCCAGTTCCGACACAAGTGGAAGTTTTGGATTTGCTGTTGTACATTGATCCTCAAATGCACGGTCAGCCAGATAATCCACACGGGATTCGAAGTCCTTGGCATCGAAGCCAAGCTGCTGGAACGACTCCTCGATTCCAAGCGTCTTGTTCAATTTGCGGATCGCATCAATCAGGCTATCTACGCCTTCCTCTGTCGTGCGTGCAGGCAGTCCCAGAATGCGAGCAATCTCTGCATAACGCTCGTCAGCTACGAAGCTCGAATATTTCGGGAAGGAAGCGAACTTGGTCGGCTTCTTCGCGTTGTAGCGGATGACGTGAGGCATCAGGATTGCGTTGGTACGTCCATGCGCAGTGTGATATTGACCGCCCCATTTGTGCGCCAAGCTATGGTTAATACCCAGGAAAGCATTGGCGAACGCCATACCTGCCAGTGTGGAAGCATTGTGCATCTTCTCTCTAGCGAGCTTGTCGCCAGTCAGAGCGGATTGCTCCAGGTATTGGAACACCAGTTGGATCGCCTTGATCGCCAGACCATCGGTGTAGTCGCTTGCCATGACAGACACATAAGCCTCAATCGCATGTGTCAGAACGTCCATACCTGTATCAGCAACAGCTGTCTTCGGCAGGGAGTATACGAATACCGGATCGATGATCGCTACATCTGGAGTCAGCTCATAGTCTGCGAGCGGATACTTGGTGTTGCCCTGCTCCTTGTCAGTGATGACCGCGAACGATGTTACCTCCGAGCCTGTTCCCGATGTTGTAGGGATCGCTACGAACTTGGCTTTTTGGCCCAGACGCGGATATTTGTAGATCCGTTTGCGGATATCCATGAATTTTTGCTTCAGGTTATGGAAGTCAGTATCTGGATATTCATAGAATAGCCACATGCCTTTCGCAGCATCCATTGGCGAACCACCACCAAGTGCGATGATACAGTCAGGCTGGAAGCGATTCATCATATCTGTTCCACGCTTCACAGTCGTTGTCGATGGATCTGGCTCCACTTCAGAGAATACTTCGATAGCTACAGGCGTCTGACGCTGGCGCAGATAATGAGTCACTCTATCTACATAGCCGAGTTTGACCATCATAGGGTCAGTTACGATCGCTACCCGTGTGATGTCAGGCATTTTAGCCAGATATTGCGTCGAATTTTTCTCGAAATAGATTTTGTCAGGAATCTTGAACCATTGCATATTCACGGTACGTTTAGCCACCCTTTTCACATTGATCAGATTGACAGCCGATACGTTCGACGAGGTCGAGTTCCGTCCGTAGGAGCCGCAGCCCAAAGTCAGGGATGGTAGATTCGTGTTGTAAATGTCGCCGATTGCGCCATGCGTGGAAGGCGAGTTGACGATGATCCGGCCCGTCTGCAGGCGGTTCGCGAACTTCTGAATGACTTCATCATTGTTCGAGTGGATCGCCGAGGAGTGTCCCATGCCTCCGAATTCAACAACTTGAGCAGCGCGTTCGATGCCTTGCTCTGCATTTTTGACACGGTAGCAAGCCAGTACAGGACTTAATTTCTCAGCGGACAGCGGGAATTTGGTGCCAACACCCTCCAGCTCAGCTACGAGAATCTTGGTTCCCTCTGGAACAGTGATCCCGCACAGCTCTGCGATTTTCATAGCCGATTGCCCTACGATCGCAGGGTTCACTGCACATTTCTCCACGTTCATAGCTCCGCCAGTGAGCTTCGCAGCTTCTTCTTTATTTACGAAATAGCAGCCGTTCGCTATCATTAATTGTTTTACTTGATCATAGATGGGTTCTTCGATAATGACAGCCTGCTCGGAAGCACAGATCATACCGTTGTCAAAGGACTTCGACAGAATCAGATCAGTTACGGCCTGCTTGATATCTGCTGTCTTTTCAATGAAGCAAGGTACGTTACCTGGCCCAACGCCAAGTGCTGGCTTACCGCAGCTATATGCTGCCTTAACCATCCCGGAGCCACCGGTTGCCAGAATCAGTGCAACGTCAGGGTGATTCATGAGGGAGTTCGTTTTGTCCATGGAAGGTGCTTCGATCCATTGAATGCAATCAGCAGGAGCTCCATGCTTCACTGCTGCCTCTAGCAGGATGCGGGCTGCTTCCTTGCTACATTCCTGAGCGGATGGATGAAAGCCGAAGATAATCGGATTCCGTGTCTTGATGGAGATGAGCGCCTTGAACATGGTTGTGGATGTCGGATTCGTAACTGGCGTAATCCCCATGATGATACCGACTGGCTCAGCAATTTTCTGGAAGCTATCAAAATCATTATCTTCAATGACACCTACTGTCTTGTCATACTTGATATTGTGATAGATATACTCTGTAGCGAACATGTTCTTCGTGATCTTGTCTTCATAGACCCCGCGGCCAGTCTCTTCCACAGCCAGCTTAGCCAGATACATGTGCTTATCCAGTCCTGCAAGAGCCATTGCCTGAATGATCTTGTCGATCTGCTCCTGATCCATTTCCATGAATGCTTGCTGTGCCTTGTTCGCACGATCAATCAGTTTTTGGATGTACTGCTCTGCAGTTGGTTCTGCTGCCTTCGTGACTTCATTTTTTACAGCCATGTTCCTCATCCTCCATGTTTATAGTAGTTGCTCTCTCTTCTACGCACTGATCGTAACACAGGAAGTTATCTTATTATGTGATTTTTTTCACAATCTAATTCAATTTTGATCCTTTTTTAGTGAAATGGTTCACAAAGTTTGAAAATTCGCCACTTTTCACGCCAGTTCTTCCCACCCAAGTTGAACTAAAGGGTATATAATTAATTTGAAATACTGAAGTTGCAGATACATGATTTTAATTCTGCATTTCATTACAAAGGGGAAATGGAACATGAGCAACCCTAACTTACAGACACTGAACAAAGGCAATACTGGATGTATATCGGATGTGAATATGAATCGACTGCTGTCCGTGATGAAAGATCGAGCAGTTCCTGAGGGCTCTCATTTATTCTGGGAAGGCGATACCTCAGATAAATTGTTCTATATTAAACGAGGACGTGTGAAGATCACTAAGACTACCGATGAAGGCAAAGAGCTAATACTGTACATGCATCAGGATGGGGACCTGATCGGTCAGGCTGACCCGTTCTTTGGCACCAAGCATACCTTCTCCGCCGAAGTGCTGGAGGATAGTGAGGTAGGCGTACTGGATCATACCGATTTGGAGCTATTAATCTGCCAGCATTGTGATTTTGCTATTGATTTCATGAAATGGATGGGCTCCCATCACCGCATTACTCAGACCAAATTCCGTGATCTCATGCTCTACGGTAAGCCAGGAGCCCTGTGCTCAACTTTAATCCGTCTTTACAACACATATGGTGAGCCTCATGGCGATCATGTCATTATTAATAAGAAGATTACCCATACGGACTTATCTAATATGATTGGGGCTACGCGGGAAAGCGTGAACCGGATGCTGAGCGATCTGCGCAAGAAAGATGCCGTGGAATACGAAGGTGGCATGATTGTGATCAAGGACCTGGAGCATCTTCAGGGCATTTGCCACTGTGAGCTCTGCCCGAAAGAGATCTGCCGAATCTGATTCAGTCTCATGCTATGATTATGGATACTTGCACTCGTATACGCTACATCCCTTGACATTAGATCCCTTCTGGCGATTTGATCCATAGCTTAGAGAAATCTAGGTAGCCGAAATTCGTAGTATTCAAGCCCTGCAGCCCTTGATAATAAAGGGCTTTTTTGCTTAGGTGGCAGCCGTACAGCAGCCAGTTATGCTCCTGTATTCGCCCTTCCACCTGATACAGCAGGTCATGCCGCTGGGCCTCAGGATATTGTGAGTACCCCTCCAGTATTTTCTCGATCGTCTGAATACGTGCATCGTCCAATAAATGATGCAGAGAATTAAATTGGGTCTTGAAAAAATTGATAAGTCCCCATTCCCAGTCCTCCTCTAGCATTTCTTCAGCCAATACGAGGTCGGCCTGCCCCAGCAAAAATGCGAAATCTATCGTCTCGAAGGGAACCAGTGTCAGGCAAATACCGATCTGTTCACAGCGCTGGCGCAGCCACTCGGCCTCCTCAATGGATTCTTTCTCCAGCATTTTATAAGCCAGACGAAGCTCTTCCCCCGCATATCCACTTTCCTGAAGCAGCCTTCTGGCATCCTCCAGCTTATTGGGCCAGCCATTTTCCGAATTCATAGCGAGACTCCTCCACGGCAAGAAGCTGAAGGCTGGAGACAAGCGGCTCCCCCCTAATTCCTGCATTTGCAGTACAGGGTCATACACGCAGCGAATGGCCTCACGAACGCTTGCTCTATGCTGCGGCCCCTCCCTCCTGAAGTTGAAGACCAGATACCTGCACCCACCCGATTGGTATTCAAAAGAAAGCTCACTTGACTGCTTCACCTCCGCCAAACTTTCAGTTCCATCGTGCGTCACATCCCGGTCTGCCAGCTGATATCTCCGATCCTGGACAGCTACATCAGGCAGGAACCAGATGTTAACTTCATCAAGTAGCGGTCTGTACCCAAAATAGGAATCGTAGGCGGTGAGCCTGAGTGCCGTGTTCGTAAGACTCGTAATGCAAAAGGGTCCTGTTCCAATCAAGCTTACCTGGGGGTCCGAGCCCAGAGGCAGTATGCTCATCGTGAAGCTTGCAGCACAATGCAATAGCATTCGATTGGGCGAGGCAAAGATCAGACTCAGGCAATGGCTCCCATGGATCTCCACACGTTCAAGCTGTTCTAATTGCCAGGTTCCAGAGCCATAGCTCCCTTGCAATCGTTCCACGGTATACTTTACGTCTTCAGCCGTGAAGGATTTACCGTTATGAAATTGGACTCCCTTGCGCAAATAGAAGGTCCAACGCGTGTAATCATCATTATGCTCCCAGAGATGAGCGAGCTTGGGCTGGAAACGCATGCTATTCGCATCATAACTGATCAGTGTACTGCATATTTGCTCCAGCAAATAGGCTTCGAAAGCCGTGTAGACTAATGCCGGGTCCAACGGCTCCAGTCTGCGATATCGGGACATCTGGAGTACATCGGCTCCGCCTGCTGCGGTCATCTGACGGGTCATGCCCATCTCAGCATGGAAAGCAAGCCATAGTTGCTCTCTACGACCATCATCCAGCTCAGATCTGCCTATCAGATCAATCGCCGCCTTAATATTTCCCTGCTTGAGCTTGGTGTGAAATACATCGGTAATGACCTCATTGGGGGTGCGAAGGAGCTGAAGGCGCGATATATGTCCCCTTCCACGCCCTGGTGTCCAGTGAATGTAACGCATATCCTCTAATCGGCGAAGGATGATCTTCACGTTGCGAGACGAACAATTCAATAATTCGCTGAGCTGATCAATCGTGACAGGTATGGCTGGATGGGGTTGCTCATCTGACATTCTGGGTCCCCCCAGTGTGTGTGCCAATTTGATAAAATGTGCCTCGTAAGGATCCATCTGTCCACCCTTTCGCCAGGAATAAAAGGTGAAATGATTAATCTCACGTTTACACTTTTATTGCCCTCTTTTCTCGTTACAATTATATACATCATTAAGCAGAAGGAGAACCCCTACGTCATGTCACATCCCTTGCGTCATATCCATCCATTGGCCTGGACCATCATTGTCGGCACCATCTTTGGCAGACTTGTTACATCCATGAGCATCCCTTTTCTATCCATCTACTTGATTCAGGTGCTTGGCACCTCCGCTACAGAGGCCGGATTTACGGTTGCTGTCAGTGCACTCGCAGGGGTATTGGTAAGCTTTCATGGCGGCTACGTCTCAGATCGAATCGGACGAAAAAAAGTCATGCTCATCTCCGTATTCGTCTGGGCATGCGTGTTCTTTGGCTTCGCTGCAGCAGAGCATCTGTGGGTCTTCTTTGTTATGAATACCTTGAATGGCTTGTGCCGTTCGGTGTTCGAACCCGCTTCACGTGCATTGCTGGCAGATGTCACGCCCAAGGACAAGAAGCTGCTCGTATTCAACCTGCGGTATTTTGCTATTAATCTAGGTGTTGTGTTCGGTCCGCTCCTTGGCGTGGCACTAGGCTCCGCACAGTCCACATTTCCCTTTATGATCGCTGGATTGATCTATATTGTGTATGGTGTGGTCATCTTTATCCAATTCAGATCCCATGCGGTTCCTGTGGCTGCAGCTGAGACTGGCAGCTCTCCGAGCATTCGCGAAGCATTACGCACGACTAGCCGTGACAAAGTGTTCTTGCCGATTCTAATCGGCACGGTCTTCTGCGTGCTTGGCTACGGTCATTTCAGCTCAACCTTGGCGCAATATCTCGCTACCAGTCCATTGTTCGAGGACGGCACCCGCCTCTTCTCCTACATGCTGACGCTCAATGCGATTACCGTCCTTGTCGTTCAGTATCCAGTGGTCAAGGCAGCGAGTAAATTCCCGCCTGTTATTCCCCTAATCCTGGGTAATCTTTGCGTAGCCGCCAGTCTGCTCGTCTTCGGTACGGCAAGCGGGTTAATGATACTGATGCTTGGTGTCGTCTTGTTTACCGTTGGTGAGGTGCTCATGTTCACGATGATGGACGTACTAATTGACCGCATCGCCCAGCCGGAATGGCGTGGCACCTATTTTGGTACTATTGGCTTCAACAATATAGGCAACGTGTTGGCCCCGATACTGGGAGGTCTCCTGCTTGATGAAGTCGGAGTACATAACGGCCTACTTATCTTCGCCCCACTTGCATTGACGACAGCTCTGGGACTGCCCCTGCTGCTCATAGCCCACCGACGCTTGGCTAGGCGGGAACACGCAGCTGCCTCATAAGTGAAGTTTGTTTACAGCGCAGCTATCGGAATTTAAGATGGAGGATTAGCTTACGTAAAAAATAAAGGTGTCCCAAACAGCCCATTTACGGCTCTTGGGACACTTTTTTGCAACCACATCAACTGGATGAGATCGGTCCATTGGTTCATTGATTCATTAGTTCATTGGTTCTTATCGAAGCGGTAAACAAGGTCTACTTAACTCGAACCTGCTACTTACTACCGCATGGATACCATCCCTATTTTGCCGTCAAGAGATAGACCAAGAGTGATGACTTCCCCCCGGATCTGGACAATATCATGGACATGCTCCAGACTCCAGCCCTGATCCTCAGCAAAGCTTTGCCATTCCTTCAATCCCCATGTAGCAACTATTCCCGGATGTACTACCTTCTGTCGATTACCATGCAGATCAATATCCATTGCGATCACATCCCCATGCTCTACAATCACTGTAACGTTACCGTATGTATAATGGACCATTGTCGATTTTTTACTTACTTTTGCAGCGGGCAATTCAGGCTCCCCCAGACTGCTCACTACGACTGCCTCGGGCTGGCCCACCTGCAAGGCATGGATGCTGTTAAGTCGTATGACATCAATGAGCTCTACTTCGAATAATGGTGTCCATTCATGATTCATCTCACTAATTCCCCCGCTTCATATATTTGAGCTAGTCCAGTACTGGAAGTACTGGATTATGTCTATGTCCATACTTCCCACCGTAAAAGAGACCTTCACACAGCATATCTGCTGAATAATCGGAATACAATGGGGTAATACTATAACATTGTGAAAATATGACTTTTCCAATATCCTCGACAAATAGGTACTAAGATCCATGTGTAATTAGTTTATTTATATATAAATAGTTCTTAAGTCTAAATAACTAGTGGATATAGTCAATAAGTCATAGTATTATATATCCATAGACTCAAATCCGACATGACAAAGGAATGATTATTATGGAGTTACAGACAATGAACTGTCCTGAATGTGGTTCCATATTTCGTAGAAATCCTCGCAACCTCTGCCAGAACTGCAGCTCGGATAAGGACCGCAAGCTTGATTTCTGCACCGATTATTTATGGAAGCATCCGCAGGCGACGACAGAGGAACTAAGCAACGCCGCCAGGATCGAATATGCGCAGGTTGCTCATTGGGTCAAGGCACGCAAATTTTCATATACATACGCTAATCTGACCTATCCTTGTGAATCCTGCCGTCATCCGATCGGTGAGGGACGACTTTGCCACAATTGCCATCAATCAATCACAGAGACTGCGCAGCAGATAGCTAGACGACTGCCTAGGCGCCATACCTTCTCCATCGCCCAGCAAGCACGCTACTAGCTATAGCACCTCTGATCGTGTATTAGAGGAATCTACCTAGATGACTGAACGTTATCATTTCCTATAGTATGGCTCCCAAAAAAACCAAATCCTCTAGCTTACATCGCTGCAGAGATCTGGCTTTTATAGTTCACATACTCTTTCATATACTCTTCTAGCCCATCTTGGAGCTTTGTCCGAGCATGATTTCAGGTTGAATGATCGAGGAACGTAGTCGTTAGCGGAAATCAGTCCTACACTCGCATTTCATCTGCTCAAGGTACTAGGAACGAGACTTGCCAAGCTTGCTATAGGAGGAAATATAGCTATATGCCATACCCACAAAGACAGCCCCACCTACGATATTCCCCAAGGTAACGGGAATCATGTTGTGCAGCCAGCCTGCCAATGTAATCGTCTCAGGATGGTTAGGCAGCACCCAGGCTACAGTCAGCAACGTCATATTCGCAACACTATGCTCATAGCCGCTCGCGATAAAGGCAAACAGACACCACCAGATGAGTACCAGCCGGGCCGCCTCACTCTTCGCACGAGAGGACATCCACAAGGCAAGACATACAAGCCAGTTACACAGAATACCGCGGAAGAACAAATCCGTGTATGGCAGACTCATTTTTTTGGCAGCAGCAGCAAAGATCAGATGATCTTGGGGAATTCCCCGAAATAGTCCGGTCCCAGCAATCAGATAGGACAGTAGCACAGCACCTGCCAGGTTACCAATAAAAACAAGTCCCCAGTTCTTCAATGTATCCGTCACCGTCGTGCGCTTGGCAATCGTACTCACCGTGAGGAACATATTATTGCCCGTGAACAGCTCTGAGCCAGCGAACACGACCAGGGTGAGAGCAATCCCGAAGGATGCCCCCATAATCAGTGGCTGAAACGGGGACTTTATAGCAGCCAGTGGAGCCCCCAGAGAAAAGATTAAGATGATTCCCAAGCCTACATAGGCGCCGGCAAGCAGCGCTGCGACCATATACCTGGGCCAGCTTTCGTTCATTCTTTTGACTTTATTTACTGCGGCTTCTACCATCGTCTCCACGTCGGGTGCAAACATGGGACACACCTCCTAAGTTACGCTTCCAATGCTAGTCTACGGCCTGCTAGGCCAAAATCATAATCTGATCCTGCTCCAGTCTGACCGGAAAGGTGCGAACCTGTCCCTGATCGGGTGCCTGCACCTGACCATCCTCCAGATTAATCTTCCAATCATAGAGCGGATCATAGAGATAGTGCCCTGAGACGATGCCTTCGGCCAATGGGCCACCTTTCGGATGAGGATTACGGTTCTCCACTGCGTAGATCTGTCCGTCGGATGTACGGAATACAGCAATCTCTACATCTTTCAGTTGGATTACACGTCCGATCATAGGAAAGAATTCCTCCTGACGTCCTACCGCGCAGTACTCTGTTGTGGTTTTCAAGGTCCTTCGCCTCCTGTATTAATGTACTATTGTGACTCACTGCTATGCGAAGCTCTCAGAACTGCAACATCAGCATGAGAGCTTCGAATGATAGCGATCTCGTGTACGAGCTGTTACATCACTGGTTCTTTTTTCTCGAAGAGCACTTCGCGTTTCTCCGGATTATTCAGGATCTTCTTCCATGGGTCCTCTACCTGAGCCAGCGCGAATTCGATTCGCTCAACCAGTGCCTTGCGGTTCTCCAGATCTTCCACGGTACGAGCACGAATGTCTTCAATTCCAATACGCTCCACCCATTCCGAAGTCCGCTCCAGGTAATTCCCTGTCTCACGGTAATATTGCATAACTGCCGCACAGATATCGATCAGTTCCTGATCTGTCTTCACCTTGCAGAGCGAGTCTGCCAAGCGAGCCTTGATACCGCCATTGCCACCCACGAATATTTCCCAGCCACCATCGTTGCCGACGATACCGATATCCTTGGTGCAGGATTCTGCGCAGTTCCGAGGACATCCGTTGACAGCGTATTTGAACTTCGCTGGGAGATCAAGCCGCTCAAACTTACGTTCCAATAGGGCGCCCATCGCCATTGAATCCTGGGTACCAAAGCGGCAGAATTGCGAGCCGACACAGGTCTTGACTGTACGAAGCGATTTGGCATAAGCATAGCCGGAAGGCATATCCAGCTCTTCCCATACCTTCGGCAGATCCTCTTTCTTCACACCGATCAAATCCAAACGTTGACCGCCTGTCACCTTAACTACCTTCACATCATATTTAAGTGATACATCGGCGATTTTCTTCAAATCTTCTGGTGTTGTGACCCCACCGTACATTCTTGGTACGACAGTATAGGTTCCGTCTTTCTGAATATTGGCACTCATACGTTCGTTCACGAAGCGCGACTCTGCTTCATCTTCATGGGTATCTGGGTTGATCATGCCGAGGTAGTAGTTAAGCGCCGGTCTGCACTTCGAGCATCCCTCAGGCTGGGACCAGCCCAGTACATTCATGACCTCACGCGATGTAGTCAGCCCTTTGGCCTTAATCTCAGCTACAATCTCATCGCGGCTCAATGATGTACAGCTACAGATACCTTGCTTGGCAGCACTCTCGAAGCCATCTCCAAGCACATATTGCAGGATCTGCTCCACCATCGGCTTACAGCCACCACATGAACGAGTAGCCCCCGTACAGGCTTTGATCTCATCTACTGTTGTCAGTCCTTGATCTGTAATGGCCTCTACGATTGCCAGCTTGGTCACACCGTTACAGCCGCACACAATCTCGTCATCAGGCATGGTAGCTACCGAAGCCGAAGCTGCTTTATGTCCAGCGCACCCGGTTCCCATAATGGAGCCGTAGATCTCATCATTCATCTCTGTTCCTTGACGCACAAGCTTCTGCAGATTAGCCGACTCGGTCACGTCCCCGAACAATACCGCTCCGACAATTACATTATTGCGCAGCAACACTTTTTTGTAGGTACGTTTCCATTCATCCTTCGCAGTAATTACGGTATGCTCTGGGGTATCCAGGAACTCACCTGCGGAGAAGACGTCCACCCCGGAAATCTTCAGCTTCGTGGATACGACAGATCCTTCATAGGCTTGAGTCTCTGTACCACACAAATGCTTCGCCAGCACTGCACCTTGCTCAAAGAGCGGCGCTACCAGACCATAGCATACACCACGGTGCTCTGTGCATTCGCCTACCGCGTACACATCTGGAAGAGAGGTTCTCATGTAGTCATCCACGACGATCCCGCGATTCACGTTCATTCCACTTGCTACAGCTACGTCTGTATTCGGCTTGATCCCTACGGCCATGACAACCAGATCGGCCTCAAGCTCACTATTGTCACTGAAGCGCAGTCCTGTCACCCGTTCGTCGCCAGTCAGCTCTACAGTCTGTTTGCCCATTGCAAATTTGATACCCTGACGCTCTAGCTCTGCCTTCAGCATCAAGGAAGCAGCAGGGTCCAATTGACGTTCCATCAGATCCTCCATCAGATGCACAACGGTCACGTCCATGCCCAGGTTCACAAGCCCCTTCGCCGCTTCCAGACCAAGCAATCCACCACCGATTACCGCTGCCTTGCGATAGGTCCCTGCTGCCTCAATCATTTGTCTACAGTCAGCCACGTCACGGAAGCCGATGACGCCCTCACGCTCGATTCCCGGAATCGGGAGCATGAATGGCTTCGAGCCAGTTGCGATAATCACTTTGTCATAGGCCAGTGTCTGACCCTTGTCCGTAGAGATGGTCTTGGCTTCGGCATCAATCTTCACTACGGTAGTATCCGTGTGAAGCTGGATACCGTTATCCTTGTACCAGTCCCAGTCGTTCAGAATGATATCCTCAACCGTCTTGCTTCCTTCCAATACGTAAGACAGCATGATCCGGTTATAGTTAGGGTACGGCTCGCTACCGAACACGTGCAGGTCATATTCACCGCCCAGCTTGATGATCTGTTCTAATGTACCTACTCCAGCCATCCCGTTCCCAATCAGTACCAGTTGCTCTCGTCTCTTGCTCATACTGTAGCCCTCCTTAGCAATGCCTGCCTGTCTGCTGTTCTCTCTTATGGACTGACAATGCCTGATATCTTATAGTTCAATTTTAAAATAGATAAAATTTTAACTTTGTGATTTTGGTCACAAATATTGTACTTTTTTTCACTTAAATATTTTGTAAAAAATATTGTGATTTTTCATGTGATACTCAAATTGTTCAGCTCCGCTGAAAACGTATAAATTCTATGATTTCTAGAGTAAAGGGCTGGATTCAAACCAGCCCCTCCTCATCAAACCGTACATGAGGTTTTCCCTCATACGGCTTTCCGATGTTCGTCTTTCATGGGCATGCAGATCACAATAACGTTTTTAGTCCATACATGTTAGCAATATACTTGACTTCAGGTCCTGAACTCATCCAACTCCTGCGCTGCCTCTTCTTTGCATACCACCGGGTTAATCGCTGCAGAATATACCAATCCAGCTTGGCTAATCTCTTTTGGCTGTGGTTCGTGTAGTAGTAATTTCTCCATCC
>NZ_KB898193.1 GCF_000377505.1 Paenibacillus massiliensis 2301065 = DSM 16942
AATTAAATCTCTTCTCACTTGATTATAGATTTCTTTCCGTCTATACTTCGGGGTGAACACAATATGGTATTTGCACATCCATTTTGTGTGAGCTAGGCTGTAGCTCTTGGTTGCCATTGATGACCATTCCTCTCTTTTGAGCCTGAACATCTCAATTTTATTGGAATGGTCATGGTGGTCAAACCCTCAATCCCTCCACCCGCATAGCGGGTGGTTTTTTGTTTCGCGCGCTTCACGCACTCAACTGGCTAAAGCCATAAAAAAAGCCCACACCTGGTATCCCAGGAATGGGCCTGCTGTACATATTCGATTATAGCAGCGGATGCTCGTGCTTAGCCTTCAGAATATCCCATCTGCGCTCGACTTCTCGTTCGAATTCATCCAGAATTCCCTTGTTTTCTTCCTTGAGAAGGTGCTTGGTTTTGCCCATATACTTGAGCCATTCTGTGAGAGGCACCTTTTTGTTACGAGCTTCCGGGTTGTACGTAATCGTCGTCTGCCCGCGTTCTACCTCGTACAATGGGAAGAAGCAGGAATTTACTGCCGCTCCAACAATACTTTCTCCATCACGATCATTGGACTTCCAATTCAGTGGGCAGGCGATGAGCAGCTTGCCGTAGGCCATACCTTCATGCGTTGCATACCATTGGGCCTTCGCTGCTTTCTTGACCAGATCCTGTCCAAAGGCCTCGGTACCTGTGAACACATACGGAATATGGGTAGCCGCCATGATCTGTGCTGTATCCTTATGATGGTAGGGCTTGCCCTGCTGAGCTTTACCCACACCGGACGTGCTCGTCATATGACCTAATGGAGTGGAATAGGACAGCTGGGCCCCCGTATTCATGTAGCCTTCGTTATCATACTCCAGAATGATCATACGGTGGTTACGCAATGCGGTCCCGATCGCTGACCCCATACCAATGTCCATACCGCCGTCTCCTGTCACCATCACGAACGTGAAGTCATCAGGAACGTCAATCTCACCCCGCCGTTTTTTCTCCCAAAAAGCCTCCAGCGTACCAGACAAGGTAGCCGCACCGTTCTGGAACAGATTGTGAATGAAGCTCTGCTTGTGAGAGTTATAAGGGTAGCCTGTTGTTGTAATATAAGCACAACCTGTCTGGAATAGTGTAACGATATTGCCTTCAATACCCTTGAAGAACAGCTCTAGACCAGGGAAAATACCACAGCCCGGACACGCTCCATGACCGGCGGCAATTCGCTTAGGCTTGCCAGTGAGAGACCGAAGGGGTGGGACGCGTACTGACAGCTTGGAGGTCTCTTCATCAACCTTGACTGTGATCAATCCTGAGTTGTAAGCATCTGCTCCCGGCAGCTCTACGGACGATTGCAGCCGATCCTTTTCCAAACCTGGCGTATGCCCGTAATAATCAAAAGGCTTGTCTGCATATCCTTGTGCTGCTGCCTCTATTGCAAGCTCATAGAATGCCTCTGCATCCTCTGCATAGAAGTCCTTGCCTCCAAGGCCGAAGATACGGGACAGCACAATCGGCTGCTCGTCACGCAGGTCCTGTAAGGCTGATTTGACCTCATGCGTCAGGTTACCGCCTTTAGCCCCGTAGGAGTCCGCCCGCTCGCCTACCAGTAGCGCCTTGACACCCGATAGTGCCTTCCGTATAGCCTCTGCCGGGAATGGCCGAATAACATTCGGACTAATGACCCCAGCCTTGATGCCGCGACTGCGCAACTGATCTGCCACATCCTTGGCAGATTCGGCAGCAGAATTAAGCAGGAACAAGGCTACCTCTGCATCCTCCATCTTGTACAAATCAAGCGTCTCATACGTTCTGCCTGACAATGCAGCATACTCTTGTGCTACCTCTTCGAATACACGCCCGGCATGCTCCATCGCAACAGATTGCTGGTAATGGTTATTCATTAGATCATCACCATTCATGTAAGCACCCACTACAATAGGATGCTCTGCATCCAGTACATGGGGTGCCTCAGGAGCTTCACCGACGAATGCTCTCACCACATCGCGTTCTTCGAATATTTGAACTCTGCGCTTCTGATGTGAAGTGAAGAACCCGTCATACGCCACGATGACTGGCAATCGAACATCACTATGCTCTGCGACACGCAGCGCTATGATATTCATATCGTATACCGCCTGTGGAGAACGAGCCGTCAGGATGACCCATCCGGTATTCAGTCCGTAATACAGGTCCGAGTGATCCCCGCGAATATCCAGCGGTCCGCTTACAGCACGTGTGACCAGATTCATGACCATTGGGAAGCGTGTTCCCGCCTGCACAGGAAGCTGCTCGATCATATAGAGGAATCCGTTCGCGCTCGTCGCATTGAAGACGCGTGCTCCAGCTGCCGCTGCTCCATAGCAGATACCAGCGGAGCCATGCTCTCCATCGGCCGGGATCAGCTTGATATCATGCTCACCGCGGGTCCTCATCACATCGAGATATTGGGCAATCTCAGTCGATGGAGTAATAGGGAAGTATCCCATAATATGATAGTTAATCTGAGCTGCAGCCATCGCAGCCATCTCATTGCCGGATTCAAATACAGTAGTCTGGACAGGCATTTCTGTCCGCTCAGCTGTCTCGGTATGGGTAATCATTGCACGGTCTCCTCCTTCATACGAAATGCAGTACGCTGTGGCACTCGGTGTTGATCAGCAAAGCCGGCATCGTCCAAACGCTCTGTGAGTGCTGCACTTGGGCATACCTCTACGCATTTCAGGCAGCCTTTACAGTATTGATAGTCAATGCCCTGCAGGAACATTTGCAGATTCCCCCGCTTGTCAGACTGACGATCCCATACGAAGCAAAAGTCAGGACATGCCGTGTCACAAGCTGCGCAGTTGATGCACAGATCCTTATGGAATTCTGGCAGCACGCCTTGTCTTGACCCGCTAAGATCCTTCGTTATGCTATTCGCTATAACATTCAAAATACCGCCAGGCTCTTGCGTCTTATAGCCCAACAATGGCTCAGGGCGAGTATACTCTGCCGTCTCATGCTCTGCTGACCCGATCGTCACGAAGCTGACCTCCTCATAGCCTCGATCGAAAGTACGCAAGTTGGGCTCGACCAGATGTGGCAGCTTCTTCTCGAACGTACGCGTGATAACCGCTCGCATGTCATCCGGATTCAGGAAGCTGCAGATCCGGAACAGTGCACCCAGCATCGCTGTATTGACCTTGGTCCGCTCCTGCATCGCAATGCTGAGTGCATCTACTATAGCCAGCGTACCATGTGCCATCTTCAGATCACGAGCCACCTCTGCTGAGTCACGTGCAGAATTGACCAATACGACACCACCTGGACGCAGTCCATTCGTCACATCGACTGTCTTGTACAATGCTTCGTGAAAGATACCTACGACATTAGGCCGTTCAATAGGGCTATGATCTCTGATCTCTACCTCAGGTGCGCAAAAGCGTACAAAGCTTTTGACTGGAGAACCTTTCTTCTCGGAGCCATAGCTGGAAAAGTTAGAGCCGTTCAGACCTGCTCCGTTCACCCCGGCTTCCGCTAGCATTTTACCAGCCAGATTTGCCCCCAATCCCCCGATGGATTCCAGTCGGATTTCATAAAATCCAAGCTCGTTCGTCTGCGGTAACATTGTCACTACGCGTTCCTCCTGTTCTGTTCTAGTTCCATCCATCTCTTGTGTCAAAGTGTATCACACCCACAATAGAATAATGTGATTGCGGTCACATAACTGAAATGCATATAAGAGCCCCAATCCTCGCCTAAGGAATTGGAGCTCCGACCATGGTATGAGTGACACTGTAAGTGCCTGAAACATTGCAATTCTCGCTTACGTTACTACCCGGTTGATAGATCAAGCAAGGAATTCCTCACTGTCTGTTTATGCAAAATATGGATTAGGGCTTGTCCTCGTTACTCATCTATATCATCTCAATATCATTTGTATGACAAATATATGAGCAAATACTAAGGCATATACGTCGTCAAGCTAGGGCCGCTGCAATACAAAAGCTCGCACTGGTCTAACACCGTACGTACTTAATACTTCTAGAAGACCGATATTAGAAGGCTGGCATCAGCCCCCAATATAGGACATCCCGATCTTGCTACGAGCAGACGTAATCTCTGAGCGTAGATCGGAATAACGATCTGTTCGTTGCTGCCAGACAGCAGCTATGGTATCGCTTAATTGCTCGTCTGTAGCTCCATTCCGCAGCATAGTCTTCACATCAAAGCCAGCCGAAGCGAACAGACAGGTATAGAGCTGTCCATCAGACGACAAACGTGCCCGGGTACAAGAGGAGCAGAAGGAAGCTGACACTGACGGGATAAAGCCGATCTCTCCTTCACCATCAGCATACCTGTAGCGATTGGCTACCTCTCCAAAATACGCTGGCTCAACCGGAACGAGGTCATAGACAGCGCTGAGCTGGTCCAGCATTTGCTGCTTGGTAACCACACTGTCCATACTCCAGCCGTTATCATTGCCGACATCCATGAACTCTATCAGCCGCAAGGGGACTCCCAAGGCTTTGAAATAGGCGGCCATTGGTAGTATCTGAGCGTCATTTACACCCTTTTGCACGACCATGTTCACCTTAATCTCAAAGCCGATAGCTCTTGCAATTTCGATATTTCGCAGAATAACAGCAGGTTCGATTCCACGTCCGTTAATCCGACCGAACAAGACAGGGTCCAGCGCATCGAGACTAACGTTCAGGCGCCGCAGGCCTGCATCATAGAGTGGCTCTGCCAGTCTGCCCAGCAGAACACCATTAGTCGTCAAGCCCATATCCTCGACTCCTGAAATAGACAACAGATCTGCCACAAGCTCGGGAAGTCCCCCTCGCAGCAGTGGCTCTCCGCCTGTAAGTCGAATCTTGCTCACGCCCAGCGCTACGAACAGCCTGGCTAACCGTACCAGCTCATCGTTGCTCAGCTGCTGCTCTGGCGGGAGAAAGCTGTGCTTAAGACCATATTTCTCTATAGGCATACAATACGTGCAACGAAAATTGCAGCGGTCCGTCACCGAAATACGCAAATCATGTAAAGGACGCTGCAGACCGTCCCGAAGCCGATGCCTGTCCATGTCCGCTCCCCCTTGATGTCAGCGGCTGGTTGCCGCCTTTAATGTAATATCACTGAATGTACCAACGTAACGTACATCCTGCCCAGCTTCGTCCTTGACAGAGCTGATCGTCAGCCACTGGAGGTATTCCTCACCATTTTTACGACGATTCCAAATCTCCCCGTGCCAGGTACCGTGACTACGGATTTCGTTCCACATGCTGCCATAGAATTCGGCATTCTGCCTGCCAGACTTCAGAATACTAGGCTTGGAGCCCAGCACCTCAGACTCGCTATAGCCCGTCAGCTGCACAAATGCAGGGTTAACGGCAACGATCTTGCCATCTGCATCTGTGACCAGCATCCCTTGCCCCGTCGAATTGAACACCTCGGATGCCACGTGCAGTCGATCCTGATAATGCAACCACAAGACCAGCAGCAGACTGACTAGCGCTACCTGGGAGAGCAGCATAAAGCCAATAGAATATTGTCCTGTGATCCCGTGAATCGCAGCAAGCATAATCGGTGGGAAGAAGCCGCCTAGACCACCCATCATGGACACGATCCCGTTCACGATGCCTGCCTGCTTATCGAAGACCATAGGTACTAGCTTGAAGATGACACCATTGCCTGTGCCTGCACAGACAGCGATTATGATGCAGCCCACCGAATATAGCAGCAGTGAGGGTGAGAATGCCAGCACAAGCGCGGCAATAGTATAGATAGCAAAGGTGCCCATTAACAGGAACAACGGACGATATCGGTCAGCCAGCCAGCCGCCAATAGGACGGAACACGGTCGCTACCGCAATGAAGCCTGCGGTGCGCATACCGGCATCTACCTTTCCAAGTTCAAAATTATTCACCAGAAAGCTTGGAAGATAGACCGTAAAAGCAACAAAAGAACCAAATGTAATAAAGTAAAAGAGCGAGAACATCCACAGCTTCTCATTTTTGTATACGCCACGAATCTGTTCCATAATCGGTGTCTTGATCTTCTTCTCTTGACGATCACCAAAGAAGAAATTCAGCAAAATGAACACGAGCAATAACCCAAGGTAGAGCTTGACTGTGAGTGACCAGCCGACCTGGGAAGCAATGAGGGGCGCAGCGAAGGTACTGATGGCTGTACCCATGTTACCCACACCGTAGATACCGTTCACCAGACCCAGCTTCTCACGCGGATAGTACTTGGGCAATGAGGTGACACCGACTGAGAAGACGGCTCCGCCTATACCAAGGAACAGACCACCAATGATTAGATCCGTTACTGTGGTAGCCTCACTTAGATAGTAGACAGGGAATAACAGCAAAATAAAGCTGATTAGAAAGACTAGCCGAGCTCCGATGAGATTGGCATAATAGCCAAGCGGAATGCGAAGCACCGACCCAAGAATGACAGGAATAGCCGTAATCATGGACAGCTGTCCGGCAGGAATGGTAATGTCCTCTGCAATATAAGGCATCAATGAGGAGATAATCACCCATACCATAAAGCCTGTAACCAGATTCATCGTTTGTAGGGGCAGTTGAATTTTTCTGATCAATTCATTCACCTTTTCTTATGTTTAAGTTTGGATTTGTGGTACTGCTGCCCCTATTGTATGCTCTGCGCCCTTCCCCCATATATAGGGGAGTCCCCTCTCTATCCCAAGGGAATACCCGAAAAAAGAAGCCTCTATCTATATGGAACTACGGGTCAGCGCTGCAGCTCTTCAAGTCTCATTTAAGGCGCTGGCACGTTTGTATACATTGTATTTTCATAGGTTTGTCATGAAAAATCTTAAAAATAATAGTTACCCTATATATTTTGGAAATATTTTGAACTAGTATAAGGAATATTCAGGATCAAGAAACGAAGGAACACTGATTGATTCTAATTCATCTTATGTGAGTGAGAATTATACCAAAATCCCTTTCTAAATTGATAATTCACAAACATATTTTATTAGTCAAAAACAGCTCGTCCAATCGGAAGGACAAAGAACTACTACTTCTCAGTCTCAATAACCTGAGTAAACAAAAAGAAGACATCTACTCTCCATATGAGAGAGCGGAAATCTTCTTTTTCGGATCATTTTCACATATCTAAGCGAATAATTTGAATCCGCTAACTTCAGTATTCGCTTGAACCCAAGGCAAATATAGCCACTGCGCCTGCGCTTCCATATCAAGTAGAAACGAGGATGTAGCCACATCCTACCCGTGTCTGTTCGGTTTGCGCCAACGCCTTACTTGCATTGCTGAACTTTGCGAATCGCAAGGTGACCCGTCAAACATACGTACATACCAATATCTTTGCTGAACAAAAATTCGACCTTTTTTACGCGCTCCCTGCGTAATGAGTGGATTGGGCTTTGCAATCAGTTTCATCTTATTTTTCTTTTTACGAGATGTTGTCTTTTTCGGAGTAGGCCTTATCACTAATGAGATTTTAATCATCATTTCCATTGTTTTACTTTTTCGATAAGCGTCTGCAATTGTTTACCATCGTCAATGGCCTTCCCAATCGGTAACTATTTTTGGAATTATGTAAAATTAAATTAGTTAACATATTTGAAACATTTTAACAGAAATCAAGCATTTACTCATGGTTATTTATGGTATAATAGTAAATGTTATAGATATTAACTATATTTATAGAAAAGGATGATGGACTTTGACTATCAAGAAAAAAGTTATTGGATTAGCATCTTTGACTCTAGTTTTAGCTCTACCGTTGAGTGCATCCGCATTTAACAATGGTCAAACAACTTCTCTAAATGATAAGATTTCCACACCAGCTATTGGGACACCAGCAACAGAAACGCCTGAAGAAGGCGGAGGCTATTCCCTCCAAGTAAGACATGATGATACATTCGATACCGTACTTAGCGGGTCTTCTAAGAAACTAAACTTTAACGTAGAGCCTGGGTACGGGTATGTGAAAGTATCTGTTAAAAACACAGGTAACAAGCCCTTGAGATTTACTGTACAACATTATGTTAAAGGTATTATCGGTAAAGAGGTTACTGTTCCAGCTAATAGTTCAGTAGACTGGCTCAGCACTAACGTGAGTGACTACGCCAACAAAGGAGTTCCAGGTGGTAACTACACCGTGCAGTTCGTTCCGACATCAGGGTATTACTTGAGTGGCCAAGCTTGGGCTATCACTGCAACACAAAAGACAGATCTTTAATCTGGTAATCTTACAAAAGCGCGCTAGGGTGATGCCTAGTGCGTTTTGTTTTTTATAAATTTTCTCACAAACCACATATATATTCTCAATAGCGTTGTATAGAATTCTAATGCATAAAAAAACAGTTTCGTTCCAGAACATCCTTAAGATGAATGTTCACTCAACAAAAAAATATCCATGGGCGGTATTTAAGATCGCTTTTGCTCCTTGAATACTACAATGAAAAATATGAACTATATTTCACACCGTTCAAATATAGTGGAACTACACAAGCATCTTCTCTACAAGGGCGACACGATTACGGAACCTAGATGGCCCTATATTCAAAATTACGACATATCGTAAGAAGCGCCGAGGATGAAAAAGCCTTTGATCGTAAATTAATCCGAACTGGAGTCAGGACATAAAACTCCAGAGCATGAGTCGCTATACAAGAAATAATTTGAGGTGAAGAGGATTCTTAAACGCGGAATTCTTGTTATCATAAAAATGGAAAAAACAGCGATTGTCCATCGTGGTACAAACGCTGCTATATCCAGTAATGCCAAGGTGTGACTCTATATTCAAAAATACTATCGGCTTATATGCCATCAGAATTGCGCGTGGGGTAATTCTATATCTAATCTGATTGTATTTCTGCTTCTATCATGTAAAAGCTCAGAATTCCAGCAGCTTCTTCTTCAGAACATACTCCAGTAGCTCAGGCCGACTCTTCACATTCAACTTCTCCATGATTCGTGCCTTGTGCGCTTCCACTGTCTTGACGGAGATAAATACCTTCTCGGCAATCTCCTTATTGCCATAGCCCTTGGCAATCAAGGGCAATAGCTCGAGCTCGCGATTTGAGAGCAGATCGAACGGGTCCTCTGGTCCAGCAGGTGACTTATCCTTATTGAAGAACTCCCTTACAAGGGAAGTAGCCATTTTCGGATGAATGTAGGTACCACCTTTGTGAATCGTACGGATTGCCAGCAGCAGCTCTTCATCCGGGGCATTCTTCAGGACGTAGCCTGACGCACCGTTCTTTAATACATGGAAAAGATAATCCTCATCATCATGCATGGTCAGAATAAGGATCTTCGTCTCAGGAAAATCCTCCTTGATCTTCCCCGTAGCAATGAGTCCGCTCTCCCCTGGAGGCATGCTGAGGTCCATAATCAGAATGTCCGGCTTGAACTTGGCGGTGATCTGATAAGCCTCCAGGCCATCTGCCGCCGTTCCGATGACCTCCATGTCCTCCTGGAAGTTCAGTATCATGGAGAAGCCACTACGCACAATAGCGTGATCATCGGCAATGACAATACGAATCATGCTTCACTCTCCTCATGTCGCTCTCGGGTGGGAATACTTAACAGTACCCTTGTGCCCAATCCTTCTCTCGACTGTAGGCTAAAGCTCCCACCAGCCAGTTCGGCACGCTCCTGCATACCATACAGTCCCATTCCTGTGCCGAGTGGATCAGCAGTTGGATTGAACCCAACTCCGCGGTCCTCCACAATAAGCTGAAGCAGCTCTCCAGAATCCGTAAGCGTAACTTCAACGTTATCCACTTGAGCATACTTCAAGGCATTGAGCAAAGCCTCCTGGCCTACTCGATATATGACCGTCTCGACCTCACTGCGATACCGCTTCTGGGAGATATCCGATGTAAATTGCACCAATAGTCCGTAGCTCTGCTCCAGACGCTTGATATGCGAGCGAAAGGCTGCCTCCAGCCCCAGATCATCCAGCGCAGGAGGACGCAATTCCACCGACAGGTTCCGGATATCATCCAGCAATCGAGTCATCGAGGCTTCCGTCTGCTTCACCTTCTTGAGCAGCTGGTCATCCTCCGTCATATATTTCAGCACTCGCAGATCAACTACAGCGCTCATCAGCTCCTGAGCCACGCTGTCGTGTAGCTCCCTAGATATGCGCCTGCGCTCGTTCTCCTGTGCTTCAATGACATGCTTCATCATCTTGTTCTGATACAGCTTCTCTTGCGTCTGGTACTGGGTCGCTAGGTCACGAAGCATGAACACCCGAATACCTGCTTCAGAATCTATGGTATGAAAAGATGCAGCGTAGGGGACGACTCCTCTACCGCGGGTCTCCAGATAGACCTGGAATGATGGTAGCTCCTCAGACTCTGGCACTTGAAAATAACAATCCAGACAGGTCCGGAATTCCGTATCGCTCATGTACCCCCGACATGTAGAACATAGCGCACGATGCTGACCCTCATACAGACGCTCCTGGACATCGTCGCCCACAATCGCTTCAGCAGCCGGATTCATGGCGAGTGTTCTGCCACTACGATCGAAGAGCAGAATGGCTTCGGTTGTATTTTCGAACAGCTTGGTAATGATTGGGGTGAGGTCTGCTAATTGGGTCGGTGTCGTCACGGGGATACCTCCTCTATGCCATGGATGT
This sequence comes from Paenibacillus massiliensis 2301065 = DSM 16942, assembly GCF_000377505.1. Taxonomy (GTDB): domain Bacteria; phylum Bacillota; class Bacilli; order Paenibacillales; family Paenibacillaceae; genus Paenibacillus; species Paenibacillus massiliensis. The sequence goes on from NZ_KB898193.1 coordinate 10,635, forward strand.
TCTGAAATCCGTGCTGAGCCTGTCTTGTCAACTGCTGTAGCATTATTTCTGTCACGCATCTGTCGTCTCTGAATGCTCCCAAGAGCACACCTTCAACGCGTCCTTCTCTCCATAAAGGAACAGCCACTACACTCCTTAGCTGTTCGGATTGTACAATAGGATAATTGAACAGACTGTCTGCTTCGGCATATTGCTCCATCGACGGAATTAGAAGAGGCTTCCCCGTCTTGAAGACGATTCCGGCGATGCCTTTACCCGACCGCAAGACAATTCTGCGATACCGTTCATTCCGGTTACCGGATACATAGACCCACCGGATTACATAATGATATTCCGCTGGCTGAACCATCGCAAGCCCCATGAAATCATAGCCACACTGGGCTCGCGCCTCATCAAGCTCCAACTGGAATGCGGACTTGTTATTCATCGCTCATCTCCTGTGAAAACGGGAAAAGAAGGCTGTGCCTTCTCCCTAGCTTGATTTATGTCTCCTATACAGGATATAACTTCTGCCTACATAATTCAACGGTACGCTCCATACATGCACAAGGCGTGTAAACGGCCAGAATGCCAGAATACCGAAGCCCATGAGCACGTGCAACTTAAAGGATAAAGGTACATCCGTCATCAAGGATGCATCTGGCTGCAAGTAGAATAGCCCACGGAACCAGATCGAGATCGTCTCCCGATAGTCAAATTCAGGCTGTACTGCGTTCGTAACAAGCGTAGCGAACATTCCCATACATACAATCGTCAGTAGCATAACATTTACAGCCATATCAGAAGCTGAGCTCAGGCGCCGAACATTACGTACAGTGAAGCGTCGAGCAGTTAGCAGCAGCATTCCCAGCAGCGTGATCGCACCGAACAATCCCCCAATATATACGGCTCCGATATGATACATATGGTCATTGACACCCAGTGCGTGCATCCAAGATTTTGGAATACCAAGACCGGATACGTGACCAAAAAATACTGGAATGATTCCGATGTGGAACAGCATGCTGCCCGCTCTTAGATGCTTTTTCTCAATAAATTCGCTGGATTTAGCCGTCCAATTGAACTGATCCTGCCGATAACGATAGATGTGACCAATTACAAACACGGCCAGACAGAGATAGGGGAAAATTACCCATAGTAACTGATTCAACATGGTCATTGTGCAGAAGCCTCCTGTCGAGTACACGCCTTGAGCGTCTCACGCAGCCCCTTGATCAAGGAAGCATATGGGCTATCTTGTTTCACCAGCTCCTGATGCATGGTATACGTCCCATCCTCTATAATGGCTAGCGGCATACGGAAATTGTCCGCTGCATTCGCATCTCCTCGCCAATCGGCCGCATAAAAGAATTCACACATGAGCGGCAGGAAATCCGGCAGCTCTTCATCAGGCATTTCTAGTCCGAACATTTCGTATAGCATCTTGAGCTTAGCCAGCATCTGCCCGCGCTCTTTGCCGTCCTCATAATGAGAATAGGTCATGTACAATGTGCATTTCTTATCAAAATCAAAGGTCTCTGAGTAGTGCTCCCTTACTTCATCCAGACTCAATTGACGTATGCGCGCTGCATAGGCCTTAATGTGGTCAGCAGCGGGGTGATCCGCTGCTACCGCCTCCTCCGGCAGGTCACCGAGAAAGTCTTGTGCCTCCGGGTACATCAGTTGTCTGGAGAAAAAAGCGAGCACAGGCTTGTATTGATACAACAAATCAAGATCAATCACGCCAAATCCCTCCAAAGAAGTTCTCGTCGAATACGCCTTTCTCCGGCTCCTTCGGCGCTGTCTGTGTCTGGAACAGGCCTGCCGTACCGATGCTGCAGCCTGTGCATCCGCCACAGTCCGTACTACTGGAAGCTGTGCCCCCCATAACGGAATTGAAGCCTGTAGACCCCTGATCACGATAAGGGTCCTCCACATACTGCTCACGGTGAGAAGTAGGAATCACGAAGCGATCCTCGTACTTGGCAATCGCCAGCAAGCGATACATCCGTTCAGTCTGACCAGCGGTCAGGCCGACACGAGTCAGACGCTCCACATCGTAATCAGCACCCGTGTTCAATGCTCTCATATAAGATCGCATCATCGCCATCCGTTGCAATGCCCCCTTCACCGGCTCGACATCCCCAGCGGTCAGCATGTTAGCCAGGTACTGGATCGGTGTCCGCATCTCGTCAATCGCCGGGAAGATGAGGTCTGGATTCGCGATCGAATCCTTACCCTCGAAATAGTTCATGATCGGGCTCAGCGGCGGTACATACCAGACCATAGGCATGGTGCGGTACTCTGGATGAAGCGGGAAGGCCAGTCGATGCTCAATCGCTAGCTGATAGACTGGCGAGTTCTGCGCTGCTTCAATCCAGTCCTCGGAGATGCCGTCTTTACGAGCCTGAGCGATAACTTCAGGATCATTCGGGTTCAAGAACAGATCACATTGTGCTTCATACAGGTCTTTCTCGTCTTCCATGGAGGCAGCTTCCAGTACACGGTCAGCATCGTAGAGCAGTACACCCAGATAACGAATCCGTCCAGTACATGTCTCGGAGCAGACCGTTGGCAGTCCAGCTTCAATTCTTGGGAAGCAGAATGTACATTTTTCGGCTTTATTTGTCTTCCAGTTGAAGTACACTTTCTTGTATGGGCACCCTGTCATGCAATAGCGCCAGCCGCGGCATGCTTCCTGATCCACCAGAACAATGCCGTCCTCATCCCGTTTATACATCGCTCCTGAAGGGCAGGAGGCTACACAACTCGGATTCAGGCAGTGCTCACACAGTCGAGGCAGATACATCATGAAAGATTGCTCAAAGTTCATTCGAATCTCTTCTTCAATCTTTTGGATGTTCGGGTCCAGCGGGCCCGTCACATGGGCACCAGCCAGATCATCCTCCCAGTTCGGTCCCCACTCCAGGTTCATCTTGTCGCCTGATACGGCAGAATGCGGTCTTGCTGTAGGAAAATGCTTTTGTTCCTTCGCATTGGTCAAGTGCTCATAATTGTATGTCCATGGCTCATAGTAGTCTTTCATCTCAGGCATATCCGGATTGTGGAAGATTTTACCGAGGGCGATCTTAGACAGCTTACTGCCCGACTTGAGCTCCAGCTTGCCTTTGCGCAGCTGCCAGCCCCCTTTATAGACCTCCTGATCCTCCCAGCGCTTCGGATAGCCGATACCAGGCTTGGTTTCTACATTGTTGAACCAGATGTATTCCGCGCCTTCACGGTTCGTCCAGGTCGTCTTGCAGGTAACACTGCACGTATGGCAGCCGATGCATTTATCCAGATTCAGGACCATGCCGATTTGTGCTTTAATCTTCAAGCCAGTTGACCTCCTTCATTTTGCGGACCGCTACATATACATCCCGTTGGTTACCGATCGGGCCGTAATAGTTGAATCCATAGCTGAGTTGTGCGTATCCACCTACCATTTGTGTAGGCTTGAGATGAATCCGGGTCGGTGCATTGTGGCTACCACCGCGTGTTTCTGTAATCTCGGAGCCCGGCACATTGATGTGCTTATCCTGGGCATGGTACATGAACATCGTACCGCGCGGCATCCGTGGACTGACTACCGCACGAGCCGTTACTACCCCGTTACGGTTATATACTTCGAGCCAATCATTGTCTGCAATCTGATGCTCTGCGGCATCCTCATCGCTGATCCAGACGGTTGGACCTCCACGGAACAGCGTAAGCATATGCTGGTTATCCTGATAGGTGGAGTGAATATTCCATTTCCCGTGTGGTGTCAGATAACGAAGCACCAGCGTATCCTGTCCACCTTTGACCTCGCGATCTCGTGTACCGAATACCATTGGCGGCAATGTTGGCTTGAACACCGGCAACGACTCACCATATTGCAAGAAAATCTCATGATCTATATAGAAGTGCTGTCTTCCCGTCAATGTTCGGAAAGGAACGAGCCGTTCAATGTTGGTCGTGAATGGCGAATACCGACGTCCCGACTTGTTGGAGCCTGTGAACACAGGCGTTGGTATAACCTCTCGCGGCTGAGCCGTGATTCCTTGGAACGTAATCTTCTCCGCAGCCCGATCAGCCGAAATATCGCGCAGCGGCACACCATGTTCCTTCTCGGCTTCAATATAAGCCTTCTGCGATACTCGACCATTCGTTGCTGAAGACAGATGCAGGATAGCATCAGCTACTTGACGAGCGTTACGGATACGAGGAAGTCCGTTCTTGATGGAGTCATCTGAATATACTCCGTTAAGCTGCTTCAATTCCTCGTACTCATCAGCCACCGAGAAGCTTACTCCGTGTGCCCCAGCCTTGCCCGTCGTCAGCTTCGGACCGAGGGATATGAATTTGTCATAGACCCGGGTGTAGTCGCGCTCTACAATGCTGAAATTCGGCATTGTGCGTCCTACTACCGCTTCAGTCTCACCTTTGGCCCAATCTTTCACAAGCCCCATTGGCTGCGAAATTTCACTAATCGAATCATGACCCAGCGGTGTTGTGACAACATCTTTGTACACACCTGGCAGAGAGGTCTTCGCCATCTCCGAGAATACCTCAGCCAGACGACGATAGATATCCCAGTCCGACTTCGATTCCCACAGGGGATTAATCGCCGGGTTAAATGGATGCACGAATGGATGCATATCCGTCGAGGACAGATCCGTCTTCTCATACCATGTAGCTGCTGGCAGGACGATGTCGGCGTACAATGGAGTTGCTGTCATCCGGAAGTCAAGGGCTACCATTAGATCGAGCTTTCCTTCCACATCCTCACGCCACACAATCTCTTCTGGCTTCTCTTCTTCATTCGGGCGTGCCAGCAGAGCATCAGATGCGCCAAGCAGATGCTTCAGGAAGTATTCCTGTCCCTTGGCGGAGCTGGAGATCAGATTAGAACGCCACACGAAGAGTGAGCGCGGGAAGTTCTCTGGCGCACCAGGGTCTTCCACTGCAAAGCGAGTTCGACGTGAGCGCACTTCCTCTGCTGCATAATCCACAATGTCCTGATCGGTTTTGGCACCTTGCTTCGCAGCTTCCTCAGCGAACAGCAGACTGTTCTTATTGAATTGAGGGTAGGAAGGCAACCAGCCAAGTCGCGCCGCAAGCACGTTGTAATCAGCAGGGTGATTATATGTGAGCTCGCCTCCAGTAGGCGATTTCAATGAATCCGTTCCACTTTCCTCATATCGCCATTGCTCTGTAGCAAAATAGTAGAAGGAGGTTGCGTTCTGCAAGCGTGGCGGAGCCTGCCAATCTCTCGCAAAGGCAATCGTAGACCATCCTTCAATCGGACGTAATTTCTCCTGACCGACATAATGCGCCCAGCCGCCGCCGTTCACACCCTGCGAGGCAGTCAGTACCACCAGGTTCAGTACGGAACGATAAATGGTATCGCTGTTGAACCAGTGATTAATACCAGCTCCCATGATGATCATGGAACGACCTGAGGTATCCAGAGAATTTTGAGCGAATTCACGAGCAATCTGAACAACTACAGATGCCTTCACACTGGTGATTTTTTCTTGCCAAGCCGGTGTGTAATGACTCGTAGCATCATCATAGCCCTTCGCATTCGTCTCATGAGGAATACGTTCTACACCATATTGGCTCATCATCAGGTCATAGACTGTAGCTACATAACGCTCGCTTCCATCCGCTAGTTGGATACGGCGTGCAGGAATGACTCTTCTGAACGTGCCATTACCCTGATTATCAAAATACGGGAATACGATATCCTCCCAGGTCTCACCGTGTCCGGCTACTGTCAGTGCTGGCTTCACAGGAGTGCCATCCTCACGCTCCAGAATGAGATTCCACGCCTTCCCTGGTTCCCAGCGCTGTCCCATAGTTCCATTAGGGACCATGACTTCTCCGATATGCTCGTCATAAATGACTGGCTTCCAATCCGCATGAGGAGACGTTTCTCCCAGATCACTTGCCCGTAAGAAGCGGCCACCTTTCCATGCATCCTCGTGGGTATCTAGCAAGATCAGGAACGGCATATCTGTGAATTGTTTGGCGTAATCAAGGAAGAAGGGTTCCTGGCGTTCCTTGTAAAATTCATTCAAAATAACATGTGTCATCGCTTGGGCCACGGCTGCGTCCGTACCTGGATGCGGTGCCAGCCAGTTATCTGCGAACTTCACGTTCTCAGCTTGGTCAGGCGCGATGGATACGACCTTCGTCCCCTTGTACCGTACCTCAGTCATGAAGTGGGCATCTGGCGTACGAGTCAGAGGTACGTTGGAGCCCCACATAATCAGGTAACCGGCATTGTACCAGTCCGAGGACTCCGGTACATCCGTCTGCTCGCCCCAGATTTGCGGAGAGGCAGGTGGTAGATCCGCATACCAGTCATAGAAGCTAAGCATTTCTCCACCCAGAAGCGAGATAAAACGTGCACCGGAAGCATAGCTGATCATGGACATGGCTGGAATAGGTGTGAAGCCTGCAATACGGTCAGGTCCATAGGTTCGAATGGTATAAATTAATTGTGCCGCAATAAGCTGCAGGGCGTCGTCCCATTGGACCCGAATGTGCCCGCCTTTACCTCTCGCCTTTTTATATATTTGAGCTTGCTCAGGATTCTCTACAATGCTCGCCCATGCCTCTACAGGATTACTATGCTTGGAGAGCGCATTTTGCCATAGACGCCACAACTTCCCACGCATATAAGGGAATTTCACCCGTAGCGGACTATATTCATACCAGGAGAATGAGGCTCCGCGTGGGCATCCACGAGGCTCAAATTCTGGCATATCCGGTCCACAGGAGGGATAATCAATCTGTTGATTCTCCCAAGTAATGATTCCGTTCTTGACGAATACCTTCCAGCTACAGGAGCCGGTACAGTTGACTCCATGTGTGGTGCGGACGACCTTATCATGAGACCAGCGCTGACGATAGACGTTCTCCCACGCTCTGTCTTTCTCTTCAAGAATGGACCAGTTGTCGGAATAACCTTCGATCGGTCTGAAGAAGTTCAGTTTTCCTTTTCTTTTCATCGGGAAGGACGCTCCTTTGGGCAAAAATGATGAAGTAATATAAGATAGAAGCAATAAATAGAAGCAAAACAACGCACTTTCAACTGCAAGCCATATCTTGCAGCAGGTGAATACCTTCATTATGCGTGAGCGTAGCCTCTGTTCCCATTAGGGAATATCCTATTGCCAGCAGGGAATTCCCCCATTGTGATCAAAATCTGTTGAATATGCTCGACAAATGACACCGATTCACCCATATGGCAGTATCAATGCTATGATGGAGAGAACATCTTATGGATTAATTTTGGAGTTGAAGGTAGGGTGGCTGCCACGGCAGATATAAAGGAGGATTCTGTTGTACATAATCGCATTTATTATCATGGGGATTACTGGCATAATATCTTTGATTCATATTGTATTTGGCCTCAGGCAACATGGCGAAGGAATGAATTGGCTGCTACAAATCTCGGAGCTTCTATTCTTCGCATCACTCCTATTTATTGTTGTTCGGCGTCCTGACAAGAAAAGTAAATAATATTATGAATTACAAAAAGACTCCGCTCCTTATGCTGCAGGTGCGAAGTCTTATTATTTTCACTGTATAGGATAATCCAAACTGTCGTCACACCGGGTAGAACAACACTACGGCGGCAAGCATCATCAGAGTGAAGCACAGTTCTGTAACTCCCGTCATCTTGACGGACAGGCCACGTTTAGGGAACACAGCAGCCCTAATGAGCAGCAGTAGCGCTGGAATGGCCAGCAATGGCGTAATCCAGGCCACACCTAGTATGAACAAGGCATGATACAGCAGTGATACTTTATAGTAGCTAGTGTTATTTTTCTCACGGATCATTGTCTTAACATAGATCGCGGTACCTACGAAATAACCTGCAGAGAGAAGGAATAATTCATTCGCCGTATGCCACTCCATGATTCCGCCCAGATAAGCAACTGGATAAATGAAGGAGCAGAACATCAGAATGGCAATGATATCGTTCAGCAGCGCTCGCTCATTCTTCGTCTTGGCAAAATAAATATTGGGTATAAAAAACAGCATTAGCAACGCGCCGTAGCCGATCAATCTCCATTCATGCCATAGCAATATGGCGGCTAGCGGTAGTATGGCCAAGCTGTAGACTAAGACAGGGCCTGCATAGCGTTGGCGCTTGCCCGTCTTCACCCATTGCAGTACTGGATAGCTGCACAGATAGACGATAACCCAGCATATCAGCAAGGGAATATGTACAAGTCTCACATCGGAGACGTACAGCCCCAGCAGAAAAGGCAGAAATAGCATCGCCCACGCTCCGTGCTGCTTGGGAAGATAACGATTCATCGGTATCCCCTTTCGTGTCGTTAATTATATATTTTGTGCATATTTAGGGCTTGGGATATGGCTTAGTACTACATACAGGCTAGCAGGCTTGTCCCCAGTATTGCGGAACAGAAAATTCTCCTCCCCTGATAGCTGCAGTGCGTCTCCTTTACTGACTTCAACAGCTACATCATCAGCTACAACCTGCCCTTCACCTTCCAGAACGAGAATGCTGACCTCCGCCCCAGGATGTCGATGAGCAGGAAGCTCCTGTCCAGGCAAGAAGTTCAGCACGAAGACAAGTTGATCCCCTTGATGCAATACTCTTTTGGTAAAACGGTCCTCCCGATACTCTAATACATCAGCAAGTGCTGTTTTGTTCATCACGATAACCTCCAAGTCATAGGATTGTACAAACCGAGTATATCGAGAGAAGGTACTGATTTTTGTGATTTCAATCACATTTGACAATGCAATAAGTCGGCTAGTCGAAAAAACTATTCTATGTATTCCAGTGGTTACAATCTGTCCAAATAAATCATGAACAAAGAACGAAGCGGCCCAGATCAAGCAGGCCGCTTCGTGAAGAGATGATGCTATTTAGATCCGATGATGCATGCTGGCTCCCGTTAAGGTCAGTTCTTATTTCTTAGTCCAGTGCATCATTTCACGCAATTGTCCGCCTACTACTTCAAGCGGGTGGTTCGCTTCGTTACGGCGAGTAGCTGTCAGGAAAGCACGACCGGATTGATTTTCAAGGATGAAGTCACGTGCAAATTTACCCTGTTGGATATCGGAGAGCACTTCTTTCATCGCTTTCTTCGTATCTTCAGTTACTACGCGAGGACCAGTTACATAGTCACCGTACTCTGCTGTATTACTGATGGAATCACGCATTCCAGCCAGACCACCTTCATACATCAGGTCTACAATCAGCTTCAGCTCATGCAGACACTCGAAGTATGCCATTTCTGGAGCGTAGCCAGCTTCAGTCAGCGTTTCGAATCCGGCTTTAACCAGAGCACTCACGCCACCGCACAGTACAGCTTGCTCACCGAACAGATCCGTCTCTGTTTCTTCACGGAAGGAAGTCTCGATAACCCCTGCACGTGTACAGCCGATACCTTTAGCATAAGCAAGACCAAGCTCTTTGGCAGTGCCTGTAGCATCCTGCTCAATTGCGATCAGACCTGGTACGCCGAAGCCTTCAACATAAGTACGACGAACCATATGACCTGGGGATTTAGGAGCAACGAGCAACACGTCGCTGTCTTTAGGTGCTACGATTTGACCAAAGTGTATGTTGAAGCCGTGGGAGAACATGAGCGCAGCGCCTTTTTTCAGGTTAGGCTCAATTTCGTTTTTGTACACGGACGCTTGAGTCTCATCCGGCATCAGGATTTGTACTACATCTGCTTTGCTAGTAGCGTCTGCAACAGACAATACTTCAAAGCCATCGTTCTTCGCTGCTTCAAAGGACTTCCCTTCACGCAGGCCGATGACAACGTTCAGACCGCTGTCTCGCAGATTTTGCGCCTGTGCATGGCCTTGGCTACCGTAACCGATGACGGCAATTGTTTTTCCTTTAAGTACGCTAAGCTCTGCATCTTTTTCATAATACGTTGTCACTGGCATGATTTAATTCCTCCTTATATTTGGGAACCCTTCATAATGAGCGGGTGCTCTGGAAGCTCAGCTGAATGACATTAGAATCACGTTCAGCTTCCCGAGCCCCCGCTCATTACGGGGTCAATCTTACTTGTTTAATCTTTGACTTTTTAGTCATTTAGCTATTTAATACTGCACTGCTCTTTAAGCGTTGATTCGCTAAAGCTGCACTGTCCCAAATGGCTACAGATTGCCGCGAACCATCGCGGTGACACCTGTTCTGGACAGCTCGCGAATTCCGTAAGGCTTCACCAGTTCAATCATAGCATCAATCTTGCTGGTATCTCCAACTACCTGAACCGTCAGACTTGAGCTTCCAATATCAACAACTGATGCTCTAAAGGTGTCGACGACACCCATAATCTCAGGACGCTGCGGCGGTTCTGCCTTTACCTTGATCAGGGCCAGCTCTCTGGCCACCATTGGCTTGGAGCTAAGATCAATAACCTTGATGACATCAATCAACTTGTACAGCTGCTTCTCAATCTGCTCCAGTGTATGCTCATCCCCTGGTGTGACGATGACCATTCTGGAAAGACCCGCTTCCTCCGACTGACCTACCGTAATACTCTCAATGTTAAACCCGCGGCGTCCGAACAATCCCGCGACACGCTGCAGAACACCGGGCTGGTCGTTCACCAGCACTGCAATCGTATGCTTCATCATGTTACTCTTCCCCCATCAGCATTTGATCAATCGCCGACCCTTGCGTCACCATTGGATATACGTTTTCTTCCTTGCTAACGACGAAATCAATCAGAACCGGGCCTGGTGTATTCATAGCCTCTTGCCATGCTTGCTCTGCTTCGGCCTTCGTCGTCGCACGCAATCCTTTCACGCCATAAGCTTCAGCCAGCTTCACAAAATCCGGACTGCCTGCCAGGTCGATATGACTATAGCGATTATCATAGATCAATTCCTGCCATTGCCTTACCATGCCGAGCACCTGATTGTTAATAACGACAATCTTGACCGGAATGTTGTTGATCGCACAGATCGCAAGTTCCTGAGAACACATCTGCATCCCACCATCACCGTTAATGGAAATGACGAGTCTGTCTGGATGTGCCATCTGAGCACCGATCGCTGACGGGAAGCCGAAGCCCATCGTTCCGAGTCCACCTGAGGTCACCCATGAACGTGGCTGATTGAATTTGTAGTACTGGGCAGCCCACATCTGATGTTGACCTACGTCAGTAGTGACGATGGCTTCGCCCTTCGTTGTATCGTTCAGCAGTTCGATGACCCATTGCGGCTTGAGGACCTCATCAGAATCCTTGTATGCAAATGGCTTCGCCTGCTTCCATTCCTGAATTTGCTTACGCCATGCGTCTGCCTTGTCCGCCCGCTTCACTTCCTCGTTCGCTTGCGCCAATACAGTCTTCACATCTCCCACAATCGGGATGTCTGTTGGTACATTCTTACCGATCTCTGCCGGATCAATGTCGATATGAACAATCTTGGCATGTGGTGCGAATTCTGATAGCTTACCTGTCACACGGTCATCGAAGCGTGCACCGATGTTAATGAGCAAATCCGCCTTCTGAATCGCATTGTTCGAAGTGTAAGTACCATGCATACCAGGCATGCCTGTCCACAGCTCATGTCCACTTGGGAATCCGCCCAAGCCAAGCAATGTCGTGGTAATCGGAATTTGTGTCTTATTCACGAATTCGTAGAGTTCCTCATGTGCACCCGAGTAGACTACTCCACCACCTGCAAGGATGAATGGGCGTTCTGCTTCGCCGATTGCCTGAACCAGTTTATCCAATTGCAGCTTATTAGGCGTAACCTTCGGATTGTAGCCTCTCATGGCTACTGGCTCAGTCTGTGGTACGAAGAGTGTCTTCGCTGCGGATACATCCTTCGGAATGTCTATTAGCACCGGTCCCTTACGTCCGGAATTCGCAATATGGAAAGCCTCGTGAATGACTTTGGACAGGTCAGCCACATCACGAACCAAGTAGCTGTGCTTCGTAATTGGCATCGTAATGCCCGTAATGTCTGCTTCCTGGAAGGCATCTGTTCCGATCAGGGATGACATGACATTACCTGTAATGACCACCATTGGAACAGAATCCATATACGCAGTGGCAATCCCTGTCACCAGATTCGTGGCTCCTGGCCCTGAGGTTGCAATACATACCCCGACCTTGCCGCTTGCACGTGCATAGCCGTCAGCCGCATGAATGGCTCCTTGCTCGTGCCGTGTAAGTACATGCTTGAAGTCCTCGAATCCGTACATTGCATCATAAATGTAAAGCACCGCGCCTCCGGGATAACCGAATACGCAATCTACACCCTCCAGCAGCAAGCTCCGCAGCAGGATTTCTGAGCCAGTAATGACTTCAGGCCGCATCCATTTCTCACGTAATTCTTCAGTTGACCGCACTTCAGGGATTTGAGCGCTCATGGGTCATCCTCCTTCACAAAGATTACATACATCTTACATACAACAGCAACAAAGAAAACAAAAAAACCTTCCATCCCAGAAAGCAGATTATTCCGCTTTACGAGGGACGAAAGGTTGTTCTTCCGTGGTACCACCCATATTTGTTCGCTACCTCACAGTATCGAACCTTGGCAGGTATAAAAAATCATCGACGATAAATAGGCTAGGCCTTTTTTATACACTGTCGTCTGTAACGTAGACTGTACGATTCCCCCTAATAAGTACAGCTCTCGCTGAATACCTTTCAGGAAAATAGCTCCGAGGTGAGCTCGTATATAAGGGGTATTGGCGGAACTTGCAGCAACATCATTCCACTCTCTGGACAACAGGGCCCTTAAAACTTCGTCCTCATCATTGCTGATTGCATCTGTAGTTCAATCAAATGTTTAGACACATTATATGACCCCTATGTAGGGATAGTCAATACCTTTCACGTAACAAAAAAATGTTTATTTCGATGTTTTGTGTTCCATTGCCTTTCCTGCCTCGGTGTAAACGTTCTCGAAAAGCCAACCTAGCACTAGTATCCCATTCGTGCATATGATACAGCAAAGCCAAGATTCCAGAGTTGATCTTTCCTTCTCAGGTATCGAGGTATCGGCTCTCGACTCGCACGTACAGGAGGATGCTCACATGATCCGACACCGCAAATCTGCCCAAGATGACGCAGCCATTCGGTGGCTGATTGATCAGGAGCTAGTACCATTATCTCACTTGTCTCCTCAGGATATTCAACAAGTTAAGAAGGATCTGCCCCGGAGACTTCGCCGGGGCGTCACCTTTGTTAGCTGTGAGGATCATGATGCTCAGGCGGTTGGTTTTGTTCACCTTTTCGTGTACGGTGCTCTCTTGAACATTGATATGCTGGCCATAGATACCTCCAAGCAAAGAAAGGGGCATGGAAGTAGCTTGCTTCGTGCTGCTGAGCAATATGGCCGTCTCAAGCAATGTAGTAAGGCTAAGCTGCTAGTCGATGAGGGTAATCAGCGGGCCATACGCTTTTATTTAAGACATGGGTACCACATTGCTCGCTATATCTCTGCAAGTCGTTGCTATGAGCTGGATAGGCTACTTTAATTTAGAAGAATCCTCCACCATAGGGTCCGTACGGGCCAGGACCATACGAATACGGCACAGGTTTGGGCGTATCGCAGCCATCTCCACACCCTGGATACCCACCACCTGGGTAACCCCCGCCTGGATAGCCACCATAGACATAAGGTGCCGTTCCAATTGCCAAGAGATCGAATAATACCAGCGGGATGATTGCTTTCGTGTGCACTTTTTTACCTTTGTTTCTCTGCAGGATCAGCTTGTTCCCGGAGATACGCAGTAGCTTGCCTGTTACACGCGAGCCGTCTTTTTTCATAGCAACAATCTGCTTACCTACCAGTTGCTTCGCTTGTGTTCTGGTCACAGATGATTTCAATGCTAGAACCTCCTTCCCCATGCAGGGACAATGTTGCGATTGGTTGTACCAACCTGCATAACTCACATTATTCAACGGTGGAACTATCGGATTGTTCGTATGTCCCATGCAGCAGAAGTTAGGTGAACGAAGAGCATCCCAGCAACAAAAAAAACAGCAACCCTCCACTATGGAGAATTGCTGTTCGCCTGTATATTTGTTTTTTTTACCGTTTGCCCGGATCATAAGGCTGTCCAAGTGCCGCAGGGGCATGTGAGCGTCCTACAGCGGCTACCAGCACAATAATCGTGAGCAAATAAGGCATCATATAGATAATTTCCTGGGGAATACTCTTGGACCAATCGAACAAGGTAACATAGTTACGAATGGCCTGGGAGAACCCGAAGAACACTGCGGCCCAGAATGCTCCGACAGGGTTCCATTTCCCGAAGATCATGGCAGCAATTGCGATAAAGCCCTGACCTGAAATCGTATTGTGAGAGAACGTATTGGTCGTCGTCAATGTAATCGTAGCCCCACCGATCCCAGCGAGCGCACCACTGATCATTACACCCAGGTAGCGCAAACGATTAACCTTGACCCCAACCGTATCCGCTGCACTTGGATGCTCACCGACAGCGCGTAGACGAAGACCAAAAGGCGTCTTGTTCAGCACATAGTAGCTTGCGAATACCAGAATTACGGCCAAATAGGTTGTCGGATAAGCGTTGAAGAAGACACTTCCGATGAATGGAATGTTCGTCAACCCATCAATATTCAGCTTGGCGAAGCCTTGCACCAAGTCCGTCTCACCTGAGCCGTTAAAGAGCAGCTTCACAAGATATAGTGTGCTTCCTGCTGCCAGGAAGTTAATGACGATACCACTGATAATCTGATCCGCCTTGAAGGTGATGGACGCAACAGCGTGAATCAGGGATACGATAATCCCGAAGACAGCAGCTGCCAGTACTCCTACGCAGGCGGCAGCAAAGCCACTCAGTCCAGCAGACTCCGCATAGTAAGCCCCAATGCCCGCAGCAAAGGCGCCGAATACCATTAGACCCTCGATCCCCAGATTGGTGACACCAGAACGTTCTGAGAAGATGCCGCCGAGTGAGGCGAATATGAGCGCTGTAGCAAACACAAGCGTCGTATTGATGAGCTGACCCAAGGTTACTAAATCCATATTACAACACCTTCTCTTTCTTGCGCTTCATGTAGAACGGCTTCAGGACCCAACGTACGATCCCTTGTGCCGCAATGAAGAAGATAATGGACCCGATTACGATACGTGTAATCTCTGGCGGCACATCTGCTGTAAAGCTCATCCCTGCAGAGCCATAAGTCAGTGTACCGAAGAGCACCGAGCCCAGCAAAATACCAAATGGATTATTCATTCCAATCAGAGCGACGGCGATGCCGTCAAAGCCTGTTCCTGGTGAACCAGCCATAACAGATTGATAATGGAACACGCCGAGCACCTCGAAGGCACCAGCAAGTCCAGCAAAGGTTCCACTGATGAACATCGCCTTCACCACATTGCGATTCACATTCATCCCTGCGTAGCGTGATGCATCCTGATTGAAGCCTACTGCACGTAGCTCAAAGCCTTGCTTTGTCTTCCAGAGGAAAATGTAGAAGAAGATCGCTGCCAATACAGCTATCAATGTTCCCCAGTGAACACGAGCATTGTCCATCATTTGAGCCAGCCAATCAATGGAGATCGAAGCGGTCGGCTCAATATCGAGCGATCTGTTCTGTCCTTCCAGCAGCATGGTCCGATTTACCACAAGGTTCGCAGTAAATAATCCGATCCAGTTCAACATGATACAGGTGATAACCTCGTTGACGCCCCGTGTTGATTTAAGGATACCCGCTATGGAAGCCCACAGGCCACCAAATACGGCACCAGCGATGATAGCCAGAGGTGCATGAATGAATGCTGGCAAGCCCTTAAACTGGATCGCGACTACAGAAGCTGCCGTCATGCCGATCAGGAATTGTCCCTCACCACCGATATTGAACAAGCCTGCACGCGCAGCAAAAGCGAACGCCAGACCCGTCATAATAAGCGGAGTCATCTCACGAATGGCTTCCCCGAAGTTGTAAGCATTTCCGTATACACGCGTGAACAGTGCCCCATAGGCCGTAATTGGATTATAACCACCGACCATCATAACAAGAGCTCCCAATATAAAGCCCATAATAATGGCAACTATAACGAGGATGAAGGAATCCTTCGTAAAAAATTTAAGAATGTTAGCCATGCTCCGCACCTCTCTTCGCCGTGCTGCCTGCCATCATCATACCAAGCTCTTGGTCATTGGTATGCTCCGGAAGCACTTCACCTACAATATGACCTTCATAAATGACTGCGATGCGGTCCGACACATTCATAATTTCATCCAGTTCAAAAGAAATCAAAAGAACAGCCTTACCCTGATCTCGCTGTGCAATAAGCTGCTGCTGCACGAACTCGATGGCCCCTACGTCAAGTCCGCGTGTAGGCTGGGCAGCAATCAGTACATCAGGATTCTTGTCAATCTCCCGCGCAATGATGGCTTTCTGCTGGTTACCTCCGGACAGGGAGCGTGCTTTGGTACTAATACTTGGTGTACGCACGTCAAACCGCTCAATCAGCCGCTTCGCTTGGGCATAGATCGCCTCGAAATTCAAGAAGCCCTTATTGTTGTATGGCTTCTGGTAATACGTCTCCAGAACCATGTTCTCGCTCATATCAAAATCGAGCACCAGACCATGCTTGTGACGATCCTCAGGGATGTGAGCAACCCCTGCCTCAGAGATGTGACGCGGGGACTGATTCGTGATTTCCTTGCCCAGAAGCATTACATTCCCGCTATCCACCTTCCGCAGTCCTGTCAAAGCCTCAATCAGTTCACTCTGCCCGTTGCCATCGACGCCAGCAATCCCTAGAATTTCACCAGCCTTCACCTGCAGGCTAAGCTTGTCCAGCACAGAGATGCCATCTTTATTCTTGGAGACCAAATCCTTGATGTCCATAACGACTTGACCCGGCTCGGCCGCTTTCTTGTCTACCTTGAAGGAGACACGACGTCCCACCATTTTTTCGGCAAGCTCATTCGGAGAGGTCTCCGAAGTGGTAACTGTATCAATAACCTTCCCGCGGCGAATAATCGTTACCGTATCGGAAATGTGCATAATTTCCTTCAGTTTGTGCGTGATTAGGATGATGGACTTGCCTTCAGCTACGAGGCGCTTCATAATGTCCATCAGCTCGCTGATTTCTTGGGGTGTCAGAACGGCTGTAGGCTCATCAAATATGAGAATGTCCGCTCCGCGGTACAATGTCTTGATAATTTCTACCCGCTGTTGCATACCTACTGAAATATCCTGAATCTTGGCATTCGGGTCCACACTAAGTCCATATTGCTCAGACAATCTGCGCACCTCGGCAGCAGCTTGCTTGTAGTCAATATTAACCCCCTTGCGCGGCTCCGAGCCAAGAATTATATTCTCGGTTACAGTGAATGGCTGTACAAGCTTGAAATGCTGGTGCACCATACCAATGCCCAATTCAATAGCCTTATTGGGTGTATCAATGGTTACCGTTTTGCCATTCATTTCGATGGTGCCTTCTTCCGGCTGATACAAGCCGAATAGAATGTTCATCAGCGTAGACTTACCCGCTCCATTCTCTCCAAGCAGTGCATGAATCTCACCTTTAAACAGCTTCAAGCTAATGGAGTCGTTGGCAACGATGCCGGGGAATCGCTTTGTAATTTGCTTTAACTCAACGACTGGAGTCGCTGCATCCATGAGATCACCCTTACATTAAGATTGTTGGCTTGAATATTTACATGCTGTAGACGTAAGAACAAGGCTAGTCTTGGGAACCAGCCTTGTCATTTTACAATCCTGTTGTACCTTTTCCTTGTTCTGATCGAACTCAGTTATTATTCAGCAGGAACCGTAATTTCACCATTTACGATCTTTTGTTTGTACTCCTCAACTTTATCCAGTACATCCTGGCTGAGGTTCTTGTTAGTCTCAGGAAGACCTACACCGTTCTCCTTCAGCGTCAGTGTCTCGATGCCGCCTTTGAACGTACCATCAACAACTTCTTGAGATACTCTCTTCACCGCTTCATCTACACGCTTGATCATGGAAGTCAGTGTAACTTCGTCACCGAATTCAAGAGACTGGTCTTTATCAACACCAATAACCCATACTTGTTGACCTGCTTTCACACGGGACAGAGCTTCATTGAACACCCCGTTACCTGTAGCGCCAGCTGCGTGGAAGATAATATCTGCGCCATCATTGTACAATGTTGCAGCAGCAGCTTTACCTTGGTCAGGCTTGTCAAAAGCACCTGTGTAGTTCGAGATCAGCTTAGCATCTGGATTAGCAGCCTCGATACCCGCTTTGAAGCCAATTTCAAAACGCTTGATCAGTGGGCTGTCTTGTCCACCTACGAAACCAATTTTGTTTGTTTTTGTTGTCAGACCAGCAACAACACCTACGAGGAAGGAACCTTCATTCTCAGCAAAAGTCACCGATTTAACATTAGGAAGATCTACAACGCTATCGATGATACCCAAGTTACTGTCCGGGTTCTCTTTAGCAGCTTTCTCGATGGCGTTAGCCAGGTTGAAGCCGATACCCCAAGTCAGAGCGTAACCATCCTTAATGAACTGGTTCAGGTTCGGATCATAGTCTTGGTCGTTTTTACTTTGCAAGTATTTAACGGTTGCACCGCCTTCTGCTTGAACAGCCTCAAGAGCTTCCCATGCAGATTGGTTAAAGGATTTGTCGTTTACCCCACCAACGTCAGTTACCATACCGATCTTCAATTCGGATTTCGGAGCTTCGCCGCCGGAAGCGTTGCCGCCACCTTCATTGCTTGCGCCTTGACCGTTGTTACCGCAACCAGCCAGAATTACGGAGATAGCCAGAAGCATTACCAAAGACATACTGAATAGTTTCTTCATTCTGAATATGTTCCCCCTTAATGTTAAATCCTTAACTGCCTGACTCACTTTGACATATCCTGTCTATATCTGTTGAGAAAGCTGTTATGGACGCTTACTGTAGAGATTATACAATTAAGCCCGTACAAAATCCAGTTGAAACGTGACCTTTGGTCAATTTTTTTTAAGCACTGCACAATGAAAGCGTTATAATTTGGCGAAAAACAAACAATATTACACGTAATGGAATATTCATTCGTGTTTCAATGATATTTTAACAATTTCCCCGTGTATATTTGTAGTTTTCACTTGAACTTCATTTAACATACCTAAGAACCTTTTTGCTCCATATGTATATTATTGGAATTAATATAGTGGGCACAAGAAAGCCCCCATCATGAACTCCAAAAACGGTCACGTTATAGAGGCATTTGTTCTTAAGATTAGTAGTCATAGAAAAACCGCCGGAGACCGGCGGCTTATTCGATTGCATGACTTATGCGTTGATTTTTTCTTTTGCTACACCAGCCAGCGAGTTGAACGCGTTGATATCGTTCACTGCCAGGTCAGCCAGCATTTTGCGGTTCATGTCGATACCAGCCAGCTTCAGACCATGGATCAGCTTGCTGTAGGACAGACCGTTCATACGAGCAGCTGCATTGATACGTACGATCCACAGCTTACGGAAGTTACGCTTAGTTTGACGACGGTCACGGTAAGCGTATACCAGGGATTTCATTACCTGCTCATTAGCAGTTTTGAAAATGCGGTGTTTGGAACCAAAATAACCTTTAGCAAGCTTCAATACTTTTTTATGACGACGACGAACAACGAATCCGCCTTTTACTCTAGCCATATTCAAAGACCTCCCAAATAATGTTTATGCTTGTTGTACTTCCAAATAATCCGTCCGATACTATTTCAGGTTAGCCAATCCTTGCTTCAGGCGTCTTACATCACCTGGAGCCATAACAGGATTAGTGCCCAATACGCGCTTAGCACGCTTCGATTTGTGGGAAAGCAAGTGGTTCTTGTAAGCTTTGTAACGAGTCACTTTACCGGATCCGGTAATTTTGAAGCGGCCTTTGAGGCTGCTGTGAGTTTTCATTTTAGGCATTGTTACTTCCTCCTCAATTTTCCTTAAGCTTTGGAGCCAATATCATAATCATGCTGCGCCCTTCCAGCTTAGGCTGGCGCTCCACGGTGCAAATGTCTGCAACTTCAACCTTTACACGTTCCAGAATTCGCTGGCCGACATTGGCATGTGCAATCTCACGACCGCGGAAGCGGACAGAGCATTTCACCTTGTCGCCGGCTTTCAGGAATTTCACAACATTGCGGAATTTGGTCTGATAGTCATTTTCCTCAATGTTGGAACGGAACCATACTTCTTTCACATCAACGATTTTCTGGTTTTTACGGGCTTCCTTGTCTTTCTTCTGCTGCTCGTAACGGAATTTGCCGTAATCCATAATGCGACATACCGGCGGCTTCGCCTGAGGTGCCACATTTACCAGATCCAAGTTCAGATCAATCGCCATCTGCAGTGCCTCTCGGGTCGGCTTGATGCCGATTTGTTCCCCATTGGCACCAACCAAACGAACTTCACGTACCCGAATCTCGTCATTGATCATATGTTCCTTACTAATAACCTTCCACCTCCAGAAACTGAATGGATATAATCAAAAAAAGGGATGCAGGCTCGACAGCCGACATCCCTTCTAAATCACAATTCTTCATGAAGATAAAGCATCTCATAAATGATTGGATGAAGACCAGCCGATAGGATTATCGGTCAGGTGAGAAGTCGACCTTCTACTTGATCAATCCATGCTCAATAGCATACTCGATTATTATATATCATGATCTTGTACAGAGTCAAGTCTTTTCACAAGAAAAAAAATTGAAGCCATGCGAGCAATTATCCTCAGCATGACTTCGAGCCTTGCACTAATCGCACTAGAAAATGGGACACACTACATCAGCGCGCCAAGTGCTTACCTAGCGATGATTAGCCTTGCTTGCTTTGAACCTCTTCCAGTCGTACTACACGGGTATGCTGTGTATGGCTCCATTGCTTGTTGTTCTGCGTGAAGAACGCATAGAACGTAATCGGATACCAAGAGATCAGATACACCGGGAATAGGAGCAGATACAGATACACTTTTTTGTAGGTCACCTTTTCCAGTGCCATGGCTGTCAGGAAGGTAACGATATTCAAGCCAATAGCAACTACACCGATCCATAACGGGAAGTGCTGATAGATATTTGCGATATTTGGTCCTTTGAAAAACACGTTATCCACCCACATTGCTGCGGTCATGAGGAAGGTGAACAAGACGATATACACATTCAGCCCGTAGAGAGCCATATCGAACTTGGTCAGACTCCGTTCTTTAAGCGCCTGCCAGAACAATGGGAAGAAATAACGACGGGCCACCGTAAAGTGTCCCTGCATCCAGCGCAGTCTTTGTCTCGATGAAGCCTTGAATGTCAGCGGCTTCTCGTCATATACCTTGGCTTCGTAGTTGAATCTCGGATATACGTTACGCTGCGTACAACGCATTGTGAACTCAAGATCCTCTACCAGACTGGTCGCGCCCCAGCCCATTTCCTTCAGCAGGTTGGTCTCAAAGCACATTCCTGTACCACCAAGGAAATTCGCCATTTTCAAATTACTACGGGACAACTGCCACAGGCGATTGATATACCAGTAGGAAATGCCGTAGGCAGCTGTAATCCAGGAATCCTCAGGATTCTTCGTATCAATGTATCCCTGAATGACACGTGCACCGTCGCACAGGTCATTATTCATTTCCTTCAGGAAGTCAGGATGGGCAAGATTATCAGCATCGAACATAACGATGGCGTCATATTGACGCGGCATCTTCCACAGCTCCTTGAGCATCCATTCAATAGCGTAGCCTTTACCTCTCAGATTCGGGTTCGTACGTACACATGCATTCATGCCATGACTACGGACAATGTCCGGAGTGCGATCCGTGCAGTTGTCGCAGATGACGAACACATCGTACAGCTCTTTCGGGTAATTCAATTGCTTGAGATTCTCCATGAGAGCCCCGACTACCTGTTCTTCATTGTGTGCCGCTACCAGTACGGCAAAAGTTTTGACTGGCTCCGCATGCTTCTTTTTCTTCTTGCGATACAAGCCAAATAGTGAGAAACCAAACTGATAGACTGCGATTAGCGCAAGCAGAAGCTGCACCGTAATAAATATTGCGTCCAGCATGTTCTCCTAGAACCCCCTTTTTATACCCTTCCAATCATCATGGAACTGTCTGTCTGTTTCTTTCTCTTGTTTCTGTTTCTTTTTTATCTTTGTGTTCAAGCTTTCATGACAGGTTCCCCTGCCAAAGACCCCTGTGTTTCATTTTACTGGATGTTGAAGAATGCTGCTGAACCTCCCATCGGAATGCCATCTCGATTTTCCTTGGTTTTCATTCTTTTGTCAAAACCTTTAATTTGCTTCTTATGGCAGAAAAACCGTCTGGAATCTCCGATTATGGGGATGTTAAGCCTTCACTCTTTCAATCGTGCCTGTTATTGCTTATTCTCATCCATTTGCTTACTTTTTATTTCTTTGGTCCCTCCCTTCGACAAACTACAGTAGACCTGATGCCTATCTGAAGGAAGATTGGACAAAGTTGGTGCGTGAACAGTTATTTCCGATTTCATTAGTTTATATAACTTAATTCACCTATCTTGAATCACTCGCTGCATGAGTCCCAGGTATGATTCTTGTCTTATTCAAGACGAAGTGATCGAGGAATTTGTTGCCATTCATTATGATTTTGCACGGTTTTAACATTTACCTGCCATTATGTTTCTTGAAAAAGTGCACAATAGAAAATATGATGAATGAGTACCTAATCTCTCCCTATAAAAGGATACGGCACAGCAAAAAGAGCACAGCGAATTTTGTTGAATCAGTGTACTTCATAGGGAATTTTCCCTTCGTAGCTTAGAAGCGTGTATAATATGTATTCTTGGTATATATTCCACAAGTCCACGACTGACTGGCTAACTTGTACGAGTTGCAAACCAATTCATTGGCTAAAAATGATCTGTGACGCAGCACCAGAAATCATAGTATGTAAATGTTGGAGAAAGGGCCCGATAAGCTGGCCATAATTATAAGCTTAAATAAACTACCGCGTCGCCAAGCGAAGCGGTTGCCGGAGGAACGCCATGAATCGCTTAGTTATCAAATTGCTCCAATGGGAGCATGGAGTATTCAAGTTCATAAACGGAAGGCTGCACAACCGTTTCCTGAACTTCTGGCTGTACTATCTCACCCACCTGGGAGGGGCTACGTTTACGATTTCTTGTTCCTTATTATTATGGTTCGCAGCACCAGCTCCTTGGGGAAATGTAGCTTTCAAGTCGCTTGTAGCACTGGCCGTCAGCCATATTCCTGTAGCGATTGCCAAAAAGCTGTATCCTAGAGTCAGACCTTACATCAAGCTGCCTGGTACTAACACCTTTCGCAATCCTTTGACCGATCATTCTTTTCCGTCAGGGCATACTACAGCTATCTTTTCAGTAACCGTGCCATTCATGGCACAGGCCCCGATTCTCATGGTCGTGCTTCTGCCCATTGCCATGATCGTAGGGGTTTCCCGAATCTATCTCGGATTGCATTATCCATCTGATGTACTGGCAGGCGCCACACTCGGCTCCTCGGCTGCGCTGGGTACAGTTGCATTCTGGCCATAAACCTTATATGTTAAGACTGAGTAAATCCTGCAGGAACAGGTGAACAGATGTGACAAAAAAACGTGTCTTGTTGTTATCAGAGGGCTTCGGGGCTGGGCACACGCAGGCTGCCCATGCACTCTCAAGTAGTCTGCGCAGGCTGTCACCACATGTCCAGACCAAGGTAATGGAGCTGGGCACCTTTCTAAATCCCAGGATGGCTCCATGGATCATTACAGCCTATAAGAAAACACTTACCTCTCAGCCTCGTCTGGTCGGCATGGTGTATCGTCATCAGTATAAGAAGTCACTTAATCGGTTAACAACCATGGCTCTTCATCGATTGTTCTATACCCATACAAGAAGCATCATTCGCCAGCTTAGACCGGATATGATTGTATGTACCCATCCCATCCCTAGTGCAGTAATCTCAAGACTGAAGCGGCTGGGATTAAACGTGCCGCTCTGTACAGTCATCACCGACTATGATGCACACGGTACCTGGATCACACCGGAGGTAGACAAATATTTTGTCTCGACGCCAGAGGTCATGCGCAAGCTTCGCACCAGAGGAGTTCCGTTCATGAAGATACAGGTGACCGGAATCCCCGTACACCCGGACTTCTGGGAGCATCCCAGTCACGAGGAGATTCGGGAACAGTTCGGACTTAAGGCCATCCCTACGGTGCTTGTGATGGGAGGCGGCTGGGGGATGCTGAATGATACGCAGCTTCATGAGTTCATTTCCCGTTGGAAGAAGGATATCCAGATTATCTTTTGCCTTGGTAACAATCATAAAATGCTACAGAAGCTACAGCAGGACAGCCGCTACAAGCATCCTCATATCCACCTGCTCGGCTTCACCCGCGAGATTGATAAGCTGATGGAAGTGTCGGACCTTCTGATTACCAAGCCTGGGGGAATGACTTGCTCTGAAGGTCTGGCCAAAGGAATTCCGATGCTGTTCCATAACCCATTGCCAGGACAAGAGGAAGAGAACAGCCAATATTTCACTGCGTTAGGCTTGGGGGAGACGATCTCATCCACAGATGTCATCGTCAAATGGATGAATCGGATGGTTCACCATTATCCAGAGGTGCAGCAAAAGCGTAAGGCTCAAGCCGCCCGCATCGCCATGTATCACCCACTGCAAAGCGCACAAAGCATTATCGACATGCTGGAGCGTAGCCAGCAAGGAGTCATACAATAGAACATTTCTGACAGTCGGCTCACGCAGAGCCACGATCATCAGGACTTATAACTAACATACCGCCTCCGAAGTGTAAGAAGAGTCTTCCACTTCGGAGGCGGTTTTCTTTATCCGATATTATTGACGGAGCTCTCTACACGCACAGCTCACATCAAAAAGGTGCCGATGACGATGGACACACCAAGAATGATTGAGCGCAGCAGCTGTGCTACTGCCATATTGCCCTGAGCAATCTGGTCACATACACGCATCTTAGGAGTCAGGAAGTCAAACACAATATAGACCAGACATAATACCGCGATGCCCACGACGGACCACAGCAGCATTTCCAGCCACGAATGGCTTGAGAAGGACACCATCCCCACGATAATGCACAACCCAAGCATTTTACTACCCATATACATCCCTGCAGCCTCATTGCCCTTGGCTATCTCTTCACTATCGTTATAGCGGGTCAATTTGCTGAACACAAAGTAGCTACACACAAGCACAACCAGCAGAATGCCTAAGCCTGTCAAGACATTAAGCAGGTTCACTCCCAAATTATTCATTTGTTCTCCTCCTGTTCTCTATCCATCACCGATGCTGCACAATAATAAGCCATATCTCCAGTAACCTTTTCCCCAATACGAGGCAAAACGCCAGCAAAGCGGCCTCCGATCACGAATACACCTGTCAGCAAATAACCGCAGTATGGGCCTTCCTCTGTCTCGATCCGAACCTCCTGCATGGGGGCCAGCTCCTGATAAATCTTAGGTTGCTGATGATAATAGGCCATAAGCTCTTCATCTTCATCTTCATCCTTATCCTCTGTAGGCAGCAGTTCCCTATTCCCCTCAAACAACTCCGTGCCCCGACCTTCTCGTCCCCAATAGCTCTTCGCAACGTAAGGTATGGATTGCAGCTCAAACGGACCAGCTTCGAAATACGTAGGCAGCAAATATCGTGAAATCAACTCAAGCTCGTTATCCTGGAACAAACGGAAGCCGCAATACTCCGGGGTCTGCTCATTACGCTCATAAAGGGACCAGATCGTGGCCATGAAGCCTTTACTCTGCATCAGGACATGCTGTCCGGGATTCATCAGACCAAGCCGACCTTCCTTCACCAGTTCCAGCAACGCAACACCAATATCTACACCTGTCTTCTCATCTCGATCATCCACCAGGTATTCCAATGGATAGAGGCGGTATAAAAGATTGATCTTATGTCCCGCATGATATAGCGCATCGCCCGGAATGATCTCCAGCTCTTCGAGCGGCGCATAGCGAACGTCGAATCCAGCCTCACGACAGCGTTGCATCAGGTACTCCGTATTCGTGCGGTCCTCCAGGTGCTCACCGAACGAAGTGAACGTAACAGTCCCTTGCAAGCCCTGCTGTGCATAAGCTTCCAGCCACATGCGAAAGCAGGCACGAATGCATTCGTCCATAGCTACAGACGGCGACGATAACCCTGCTCCTGCAGCTAGTTCGATAAGAGTGGATTCCAGCGCTGCTGCCTCGGGAATACCTGTAGGTGTATCCGTGTTGTTCTCGATACATTTAAGTCCGGTCTCTCCGATGATCCAATCCTGACGCGTAATGCCTCCTGTCACCATCTCCTGACGTACAACGGGTAATAGAGCAGGATGAAGACCAAGCTGCTGAATCAAAAAGCTGTCAGGTAGATAACGCTGGACGAAACGCATGACCTTGCAATAGATATCATCAATAGCCTCTGCGGCAGAACACAGCTCCTGCATTTCGATCTTTGTATACACGGTCAAGGCCGGGACACAATACTGCTTGCCGTACATTCGGTGATAAGGGACATGTCGCCCTGCCTTCCCCTCGAACACCTCTTCATGGCTAAGGGGCAAAGTATGTACTGCTCTCACACTCTTCAACCTCCCGAGCCACTGAAGAAGCTTCCAAAGCCGCTTGACTTAGAGCTGGACGAGCCTGAGGAGCTGTAGGAGCTTTTATCCTTACTTCCGTTATAAAAGGAGCTCCCTCCGCGGTAAGAGCTGTGACTGGAGCTACGTTCGCAGGAATTGTCATCATATTTTGGGTCACAATCGTCATTCGTGGTCGTACCACAGCCAGACAAGACTGCCGGGACGGCCAGCATTAGAGAGAAGGCAGCCAGCTTCGCACGCGAGCCGGGACTAGATTTGCTTTTGCGCTCTTCTTCAGACATTTACAAATTCACCTCTTTCATGAACAGCAGCACCTTCTTGGCCTCCGTATCCAAGACGGAGTATACGAATTCGTAGGTAGCCCCATTATGAACCATATAATGGTCCAGCAAGCGTTCAGCGAGTTCCATCGTATATGCGTTGATACCTGCCAGCTCCTTATCCTCGAATGATCTGCCATTCCATAGTCTATACTCCGCCATGAACATCAGAGATACCGAGCGTGGTGACTTTACAGCATCGATAATAGCTGAGCCATACTCAGCTGGCAGTTGGCGCTGCATGTCTGTCACATACACTGCATGATCCCGCCCATCACTCTCATTGGATAGATGGAGCCATAGCTTGCCTGTTATCACAGTGGCGTCTACCAGCTTGCGCATGAACAGTTCATCACGGGGAACAGACATCTCGTCAAGTATCCCCGTTTCGGACTGACGCTCATCTGACCAGCTTCGATAAGTCATGAAGTAATAAATAACGATTCCCTTCCTTTCCTTCCTCTGCAGAAGCTGCATATATTGAATATTGAAACTGCATAACAAACGTATATAACGCACGACAAGGAAAAAAGTTACATATACATTTTCATATAATGACTCTTCATCCTAATTCTACGAGAAAAAGACACAAGCTCCAGACTATTGCAGCCTGAGCTTGCGCCCTCTTGTGGACCTTCTTGTCCACTACCGAACCAAGTTGCCGAGCGCACGTACGCCATAACATGGATCGCAATTAGTACTTGTCCAGCCTGATCTTGTTATATTCTGCGTAAATTTTCTCGCCAATGACAACCTCCACCCGGTGGATGTTCATCCCTTTACCCATGAATTTCTGCTCGTATTCTGTCATGACATGCTCCTCATTAATCCCGTCTCTATGCAGGTTCAATGAGATATTAGTCATTTGCAGACCACTATCAGCGAACGAATTCAGAGAGAATTCGAATAATGTCTCGGAATCCGTCTTAAAATGAATCTGACCGTCGCTATTCAGAATATGGCGGTATTTCGTAAGGAACCGAGGATGAGTCAAGCGACGGCGTGCATGCTTTGACTTGGGCCAAGGATCACTAAAGTTCAGATAGACCCGCTCAACCTCTCCTTCTTCGAAGACATTTTCGATGGTCTCAATGTTAGCCAGTGCCAGCTTCAGGTTGGGCGGTGTATCCACCTCGCGTTCACTCCAGGCATTTCTTGCCTTGTCGCTTGCTCTGCGGACCAGCTCATCATACATGTCGAAGCCTATATAATTGATGTCGGGGTTGCGGAAGCTCATCTGACTGATGAATTGTCCCTTCCCCATACCGAATTCCACATGAATCGGGCGGTCGTTACCGAACAGTTTTGCCCATTTCCCCTTATGCTCTCCTGGCTCCAGCACGACCAGCTCAGGCTGCTGCTCCAGATTTTCACGTATTCCTTTTCTACCGCGTAGACGCATCTTATTCCTCCATTAAATAAGTTCCTGTGTATTGCTTGCTCCCTGCAATATTGTGCCGAACTTCAGCTTAAAAGTAAACGGCTATTTTAGACAAAATACGGATTTTTCATATTTCTTGTGTATTAAGCTTGTACTTTCATCCCAAATTACTTACGCAGTTCAGGTCAATGAGACTCGTTACGCATACTGTATTGCTAATCCTGGTCACTGCTGAAAAAGGAAAAAGGAATCCACATGACCTTCCGAAATGGATGATCAAGGAATTCCTTCTTCAATATATTTGGATTGGGGTCCAACTAAGTCAGTAGTTCATAGTCTACCTTATCTGTAGGGGGTAAATCAAATGTCTTTTCGCAGGCTGCCCGAATTTTTTGTCTTGCTGTCGTGCCGACCTGCTGATTTTGAGGAAAACGAACTCCCGTCAAAGCAAGCGCCTCATCAAATGTCAGTTCCACAAACACTTTATCTGGACGCAGCTGAGAAGCTTTTTCCATAACAAGATCACCTCAAGTTTTATTAGGAACCGGATATGCGATATTGCATATTACAACTGTGGGGTGGCTTATAAGAGATTATCTGGTACCGCTATCAATATAACATATTGTGTTAACTTTTTCAAGCTCATCCCCTTGATTTCCGCAAGAATACACCTTTCGTTCAATTCCCCTTTTGCTATCAATAGTGATACAATAAATACGATTCAGGACTGCTTGTGCGGCATGACGCTATGCGCCAAGCATTCACATGATAAAAATACAGATCAGGGTCCAACTAAGCTGGTTCCAATCCGATAAGGAGCTTCTTCATGAATTCAAATCTGATCACTCCTCCCCGCTTGTGGAGAGAAAAGAGATTCCATACCTGGAATTATGAGATGCATGAGCAATTTCAGGATAAAGTATTCAAGGTCATGCTCGATGCCGGGTTCACGTGCCCGAATCGCGACGGGTCCATAGCCAAGGGTGGCTGTACCTTCTGCAGTGCAAGAGGCTCAGGAGATTTCGCTGGACGGAGACGCGATGACCTGGTTACACAATTCAACACCATCCGTGACAGACAGCACTTGAAATGGCCTAACGCAAAATATATCGGTTACTTCCAAGCCTACACGAACACCTATGCCCCGGTAGAGGAATTGCGGGAATACTATGAGGTCATTTTGCAGCAGCCTGGGGTCGTAGGTCTTTCTATAGCTACCCGTCCAGATTGCCTGCCAGACGATGTTCTCGACTATTTGGAAGAGCTGAATGAGCGTACATATCTGTGGCTTGAGATGGGACTGCAGACGGTTCATGAGTCTACCTCCGAATTGATTAATCGTGCCCATGACACTGAATGCTATCTAGAAGCCGTCGAGAAGCTGCGCAAGCGTAATATCAGGGTATGTGCCCATATTATTTATGGACTGCCCCAGGAAAGTCATGAGATGATGCTGGAGACTGGCAGAGCTGTCTCCCAAATGGATGTTCAGGGCATCAAGATCCACCTGCTGCACCTGATGCGCAAGACACCTATGGTGAAGCAGTATGAGGCAGGATTGCTTCGCTTCCTTGAGCAGGATGAGTATGTGAAGCTGATCGTCGATACGCTGGAGTTCCTGCCACCGGAGATGATCGTTCATCGCCTGACGGGAGATGCTCCGCGGGATCTGCTGATCGGTCCAACCTGGTCACTTAACAAGTGGGAAGTGCTGAATGCTATCGATGCGGAGCTGAAGAATCGTGATACGTGGCAGGGTAAATTCTGGAGGAAGCTCTGATGGGCTTCCTGTCGGTACTCAGCTATGCCCATCAGCTCATATCGGCCCGCATACAGCCAGGTGACTGTGCCATTGATGCTACGGCTGGAACTGGAGCTGATACGTTGTTACTGGCTCAGGCTGCGGGGAGACGGGGGCACGTCTTCAGCTTCGATATTCAGGAGCAAGCACTTGCCCTGACCAGAGAACGGCTGACACGTGCTGAGGGCGCCATAGCACAGGTGACATTGCTGCAGCATAGTCATGATGAAATGCTACTGCATATTCCGGCAGAGCTCCATGGCAAAGTAGCAGCAGTAATGTTCAATCTCGGCTATTTGCCAACGGATGGGGCTGATCATGCGATTATCACTCATACCCCTTCCACTCTGCGTGCGCTGGAGGCTGCTTTACAGCTGCTTCGACCACGTGGGATTATCACCACGGTCCTGTATCCAGGCCATGCGGGTGGAGACGAAGAAGCACAAGCCGTGCTGGATTGGGCATCAGCTCTCCCTGTGTCCGAGGGGCAAAGCATCATTTACCGCCAGCTACAACGGCCTGCTTCTCCTTTCGTAGTAGCGATCGAGAGAAAATAAAAGGTTCCTGTTGTTACACAGTCGCGTTGTTACACAGTCACTGTTATTACAGAATGACTATTGTCCCACAGTGCGTGTCGTCAATGAAGTCTATGGTATTCCATTCCTAATTATAACTGCTTTGATTTGTGTTCTGGAGGAGGAGCAAGAATGGCTGTTGTCAAAATGGAGCATGTAGGTATTATGGTATCCTCGATCGAAAGGTCGATCGAGTTCTATGTCAAAGTGGTCGGCCTTCGTCACTTGGAGACCGTTCAGCATCTGAACCCCGAGATCCGCCTCGCCTTTCTGGCCTTTCCTGGTCAAGAATCCGTAGAGTTGGAGCTAATTCAGGGGTATTCCGATACATTACCGAGTGAAGGACGTGTTCACCATGTAGCCTTCTCCGTCGATCATATCGACGTGGAATTCCATCGTATACGCACACTGGGCGTACATGGACTGGATACAGAGATCACCACTCTGCCCAATGGAAGTCAGTACTTCTTCTTCGACGGGCCGGATGGTGAACGTCTGGAGTTCTTCCAATCTACACGTAGTTCCATCTAATATTACATATATAAAATCAATTTTATAATACCTTTAGCTGCTTCAATCAGGACTAGATATAGATCAAAACGGTTCAATTTGTCTATGTCTAGTTACAAAAATCAATCTTAATTAAATTATGAAATTGATTATTACACAAATGGAGGAGAGACACCGCTATGCTAACACCTTATCCGCTGCAATTCCAACCTGAATTCAAAGAAAGAGTGTGGGGAGGCCGTGCCCTTGAATCATTCGGGCTGACCCCTCCGCCAGGACACATTGGTGAAGGCTGGATGATTGCCGATCATCCGAACGGGACCACAACTGTACTGAACGGTCCACTCGCTGGTCAAGGGCTCGATGCGATCCGTGAACAGCTTGGCAAGGATTGGCTCGGCAGCAAGGGCGTATCCGAACAGGGAGGGCGTTTTCCGCTCCTGATCAAGCTATTGGATTGCAATGATGATTTGTCCGTACAGGTACACCCAACAGATAGCTACGAAGGACTTCCTCCAGGGGAGCTTGGCAAGACCGAGATGTGGTACGTGCTGGATGCCAAGCCTGATGCGAAGATCATCTACGGTCTGCGGGAAGGTGTGACCCGGGACAGCATGCGAGAGGCGCTTGAGTCAGGCACCATTATGGAGGATCTGAACCAGGTATCAGTTAAGGCAGGAGATACGTTCTTCATCCCCGCAGGAACTGTACACGCACTCTGTGCTGGAGTCGTGGTGGCCGAGATCCAGCAAAACTCCGATACGACTTACCGCTTATATGATTACAATCGCCCTGGGCTGGATGGTCAGCCTCGTGAATTGCATATCGAGGATTCGCTGAATGTGACTTCCTATGATAGCGCAGGGGCTACGATGATGGAGACTTCAGAAGCTGTGGCAGGTCAATGGCTCACTCTTGCTTCCTGTGATTATTTTGTAGTGGAGAAGGGTATTGTAAAAGAGAACTGGGCATTGACTACACATGCTGACAGCTTCACAATCCTCGTGGTCTGTGACGGAGAAGGTACCCTGACCTGGGATAATGGAGCAGGCTCCTTACCTTACAAAGCCGGAGATTGCTTCTTGCTGCCAGCAAATCTGGGGTCCTACGAGCTGAACGGCTCCAATACCGTGCTCAGATCCTATCTGCCTTAAATTTTACCGCCCAAGAGGGAGAAATACATGCGAGCATGGCTGTATACAGCAATCGCTTCTCTGATGAGACTATAGCTGGGTACAAGGACGTGAATGACTGATGCAAAATGATACATTTGTAATGTACGATCATGAAGGAATTGATATTTTCGTATATCGGTGGATGCCAGATGGAGATGTTCCACTGCGGGGGATTGTGCAGATTGCCCACGGAATGTGCGAGACTGCGCTTCGCTACAAGGGGTTGGCTGAACAGCTGACCGCACATGGCTATGGCGTGTACGCGAATGATCATATTGGTCATGGCCGTACGGCCAAGGATGCGAATGCGCTCGGTAATCCTGGGCCTGATGCTTTTAACCGTATGGCACACAACATGATTGAGCTGGGACAGGTGGCTGCCAAGGAGCATCCCGGACAGGAAATATTTTTGTTGGGTCACAGCATGGGCTCCTTCCTCACCCAAAAGGTCATGTACGAACGGCATGAGAGCTACAAGGGCTTTATATTATCGGGGACCAACGGCAAACGCAGTCTTGTGAGACTAGGTGAACAGCTTGCTCTCATGCAAGGAAAGCTTCAAGGAGCCAACCACCGTAGCATGCTGCTCAATGCCATTGTCTTTGGCGGCTTTAACCGTAGCTTCCGTCCGGTGCGGACTGCCTTTGATTGGCTATCAAGAGATTCTGCTGAGGTGGACTCCTTCATCAATGACCCGCTGTGTGGAGCGATCTGTACTACAGACTTCTTCCAGTCGTTCTTTCACCTATTGCAGGAAATCCATCTACCTGAGAATACAAGACGGATTGACCGCACAAAGCCTGTCTACATCTTTGGCGGGCAGCGAGACCCCGTCGGACTATTCGGCAAAGGGATCATGAATCTGGTCAATATGTACACAGCGTTAGGGATGGAGCAGGTCGATTATAAGCTTTATCCCGAGGGGCGCCATGAGATGCTTCATGAGATCAACCGCAACGAGGTCTACCATGATATTCTACACTGGCTGGAGCATCACGGCTCTCCGCAGTATGCCCTTTCATCTCGTATTGATGACAATGAGACAGGAATCTCTATGTAGACTTCGGGGTGGTACCCCAAATTAAAACGTAAATTAACACAGGTATGATTGAAGCTTGAATCCTAACGGATTCAAGCTTTTTTGGGCCTGACAAGAGTAAGAAAGACATCAGGTAAAATACGATTACAAACAGGTATATCACCAATTCATTCGCTCACGCAATGAGGTAATATGAGCCGTATGATGTCTGCTATGCCAGGAGTACAGGTACAGGTTCTCCTCTAACCTCAGGGTCTCGCCAGAGGCCGGGTGAATGAACGTCTTAGCGAACTGTTCCTCATTTAGAGAACGCAGTAGTGTCACCCAGCGATCATGTACTCCCTCCAGAATGTGAAAGGACGGCTCCAGACGAGTAACACGTGCATCCGGCAGCTCCGCCCAGCGTCCCTCATCATATGGCTTAATTACTGGAACCTCCTCTGTTAGCGCCAGCCGAAAGCGAACGTAGCTGTTCAGATGACTATCCGCCAAATGATGCACAACCTGGCACACCGTCCAGCCTCCATGACGATACGGCGTGCTTAGCTGCTCGTCAGTCAAGCTCTGAACCGCAGTACGCAGACGACGAGGCAGCTCTTCTATGTCCTGAATCCATGCCTGACGTAGCTCCTCTGTCACTTCATGCGGCATATTGGCCTTTCCAATCGGGTACCTCAAATCCTGTTCCATGCTCATACTCCTCCCACATCTATAATCTCGAATCCTGTACATCCTCTCCTATAGCACAAAGAATAGTACAAAGAACAGCAAAGCTACTATTGTTCTGTCATCCTGATTCTGCTCTGCTGGCGTTGAGCTATGCTACAAAGCAAGGCAGACCGCAATATCGGCCTGCCTTGGTGTCATTCGTTCTATATTCAAGATTATCCTTCGAGCAGCAGGGATTCCGGATCTTCCAGAAGCTCCTTGACAGCCACGAGGAAGCGTACAGCTTCGCTTCCATCAATGATACGGTGATCATAGGACAACGCGATATACATCATTGGACGGTTCTCCATCCGCTCTTCATCAATGGCGACAGGGCGAATTTGAATTTTATGCATACCCAGGATACCTACCTGTGGCGCATTCAGAATCGGCGTCGAGAGCAGGGAGCCGAACACGCCTCCGTTCGTAATTGTGAACGTTCCTCCCTGTAGATCGGACAGTGCCAACGAATTGTTGCGTGCCTTGGCAGCGAGCTCGGCAATATTCTTCTCGATCTCTGCGAAGCCCAGACGGTCTGCATCACGTACAACCGGAACCACAAGACCTTCTTTGGCAGATACGGCAATCCCGATATCGTAGAATTTCTTCACGACTACATCATCGCCATCAATCTCGGCATTGACCATCGGGTATTGCTTCAAGGCACCTACGACTGCCTTCGTAAAGAAGGACATGAATCCGAGGCCTACATCATGCTTCTCTTTAAATTTGTCCTTGCGACGCTTACGCACATCAAGAATCGCTGTCATATCCACTTCATTGAAGGTAGTCAGCATGGCAGCTGTCTGCTGTGCTTCAACCAGTCTCTTCGCAATCGTTGCTCTGCGGCGGCTCATGCGCTGGCGTTCCACTGGCTTGGAGAAGCCTCCCTCAGTTGCCGGCGCAGATGCAGCTGGCTTGCTAGCAGGTGCAGAGGATGCTGGCGTTGCTGCTCCCTGCTTCGCTGGAGCATGCCCCTTTACGTCATCCTGATAAATGCGGCCCATAGGGTCCTTACCCTGCACCTGATCCAGTTCGATCCCGCGTTCACGAGCAAGCTTGCGTGCAGCAGGCGAAGCCGTATGTTGTCCATTCTCTGGTGCTGGTGGCGTTACAGCTACTGCTGCTGGCTTGCTCTCGCTACTAGCTGGAGCCGCAGCTTCAGCTGGCGGAGCTTGAGGTGCAGGAGCTTCAGCAGCAGCAGCTCCTGCTGCTGACCCGGAGCCAGCACCAATCGTACCAAGTGCCTCGCCGATCTCTACAGTATCTCCCTCCTGCCGCAAAATTTTCTCAATAACGCCTGCTTCTTCAGCACTGATCTCCAGATTAACCTTGTCTGTCTCCAGCTCAAGCAGCACGTCTCCCTGAGATACGCTATCTCCTTCTTTGACATGCCATTTGGATATTGTTCCTTCAGTAATGGATTCCCCCATAGCAGGGACTAAAATCTCGCTCACAGCTGTCTACCTCCCCAACGGAATATTGTTCGTGGTATTTAGTGGCTTCAACGCATTCTGAATAATTTGCTGTTGCTCTATGCTGTGTACATGTTGATATCCGCTGGCCGGGCTTGAACGCTCCGGTCTGCCTGTATAGCGTACCTCAACCTGCTGAGGAGCGACAGCACGTAGACGAGACTCCATAAACGTCCAGGCCCCCATATTCTTAGGCTCTTCCTGTACCCATACCAATTCCTTCAAATGGGACATTCCCTCAAGCGCCTTGCGAATCTCGGCTTCCGGGAACGGATAGAGCTGCTCAACACGGATAATGTGAACCCAATCCCGATCTTCTCCAGCTTCCTTGTCCAGCGCCTCCTCCAGATCCACTGCGATCTTGCCACTGCACAGAATGACGCGTTCCACACGCTCTGGACGGGCACCAAGACCCTCCTGTTGCAGGATCGGATGGAACTCACCCTCACTCAGCTCGGTGGCTGGAGAAGCTACACGATTGTTCCGGATGAGGCTCTTCGGTGACATCATAATCAGCGGACGAGCCTGATCTGTGTTACCGAGTGCCGCTTGGTTACGCAGCAGGTGGAAGTATTGAGCTGCACTCGTCACATTTGCTACGACCCAGTTATCATTAGCTGCCAATTGCAGGAATCGTTCCAGACGCGCACTGGTATGCTCAGGCCCCTGTCCTTCGGCACCATGTGGAAGCAGCATAACCAGATTCGATTTCTGCTTCCACTTCGCTCTTCCAGCCGAGATGAACTGGTCGAAAATCACCTGTGCACAGTTGGCAAAATCACCGAACTGAGCTTCCCAAATAACCATGGTCTCAGGCGAATATACATTATATCCATACTCGAATCCAAGTACGCCTGCCTCGGACAATGGACTGTTGTAGACAGCGAATGATGCTTTGGCCTGTGGCAGATGATGCAATGGGCAGAAAGTCTTGCCATTCTCTACATCATGCAGCACCAGGTTACGATGTGCAAATGTGGCTCGTTCGGCATCCTGTCCAGTCAGTCGAATCGGGCGGCCATCTGCCAGTATGCTCGCAAATGCCAGTGTCTCCGCAAGGCTCCAATCAATCTTCTCGCCTTCCTTGAAGGCATTCTGACGACGCTGCAGAATTCTGGCCAGCTTCGGATAGGCCTTGAATTCCTCTGGCCACTTGAGCAAGCTTTCATTCAGCTTCTTCAGCTTGTTCAGCGGTACTGCCGTCTTCTGCTTGAGCTTATCCTGTTCAGCCGCTCGCAGCTCTACTACAGGCTTCTCCTGAGGCTGTGTCTTGGCCTCCTCATAGGCTTGCTTCAGCCGATTCTGAACTTCCTCAATGCGTTGCTCGCTATATTCCTCGCTGATAACTCCCTCAGCAGCCAGCTTCGTGCTGTATAGCTTGCGGGAGGTTGGATGGCTACGAACCTTCCGATATACCAGCGGTTGCGTTGTCTCCGGATCATCAGATTCATTGTGACCATAGCGACGGTAGCCGATCAGATCAATCAGGAAATCCTTCTTAAAGAGATTCCGGTACTCGCTAGCAATTCTCGCCGCAGCCAGACAAGCTTCCGGGTGATCTGCATTGACATGAATAATCGGAATCTCATATCCCTTGGCCAGATCGCTGGCATAGTGGGTCGAGCGTGAATCACTACTGTCTGTTGTGAAGCCAAGTCGGTTGTTCACAATGATGTGTAATGTGCCTCCGTTACTGAAGCCAGTCAGATTCTTGAAATTCAGTGTCTCCGCAACAATCCCCTCACCAGGGAATGCAGCATCACCATGCATAAGAATGGTAGCCGCGCGGTTCACATCCTGCTTCGGATAGCCAGGCTCACTGCGATCCTCCTGTGCTGCGCGTGCAAAGCCCTGTACCACTGGATTGACATATTCCAGATGGCTTGGATTGTTAGCTAGTGTAATCTTGGCCTGAACAGATTCCCCAGCCTTGACGAAACGATCAGCACCGAGATGGTACTTCACATCCCCCGTCCAGCCAAAGTTGATCCCCATCGAGCCCTCCGAAGGAATCAGATCCTTGTTCGGGGAATGATGGAATTCAGCAAAAATTTTGCTATATGGTTTGCCGAGTACATGAGCCAGCACATTCAAACGGCCACGGTGTGCCATCCCAATTAGAATGTCACTGGCCCCGCCACGGGTCATTTGACTAACGATCTCATCAAGAATCGGCACAAGCGCATCATTGCCTTCAATGGAGAAACGCTTCTGCCCCACGAAGGTCTTATGCAAGAACTCCTCGAACTGCTCTACTTCAACAAGTCGATTCAGGAGCTCTTTACGCTCTTCGTTCGTCAATGAGGTAGATGACCAGCCCTCTTCAGCCTTGCGGTTCAGCCACTCGCGTTCCTTCTCGTTATGGACGTGTGAAAACTCAAAGGCCAGAGGCCCTGTATAGGCTGTGCGTAGCCGTTCAATTGCTTCCCAGCCGTTCAGGGTATCCGAGGATGCCCCATCCCAGATCAGAGAAGCAGGGAATTCCATCAAATCTTCCTTGGTCAAGCCATAATATTCCGGCTCCAGCAGGCCTTTATCTGCCTCTGGGCTCAGTCCAAGCGGATCAATGTCGGCTGCCAGATGGCCATATGAACGGATGTTGGATACCAGCCGTCCAGCTGTAACCGCTTTCTTCAATAAGTTGGGATTCAGTGCCTGTGAAGTCGCTGGCCCTGGGGCTACAGCCACTGGCCCAATTCCTATTGCTGATTGAGGCGGCTCTCCCCATTGCTCAAAGAGCTGACGGTCTGCCGGATCTACGGATTCCGGGTCCTGCACATACTTGTCATATTGTTCCTGCACATAGCCTAGATTTGGTCCGTAATACGTTTGCCATGGCACCGGTCTGCTACTGTCTGCCATCGTCATCTCGTTCCCTTCGTCATGTTTTGGGATTCATCGCTGGACGGAATCAACTCATATGGCTTGCCAATCAACCTATTCCTATGATAACTCCGACCATTGTGTCATTTTCGAGTATGTTTTCCGCTCACTCACTATTGCCCTATTCATACTTTATATAGTGCGCGTATCGTATCTTATATACGCCTCTTCAGGAAGTAATCTAATGTTTTTATAAGCGCTTTCCTTCCTCACCTTACATTGTATTAATTTTTCACCGCGATAACATTTCCTATTTTTCAACATATTAATGCGAATTTGAGATGAATTCGGCTGTTTCAAATATACAGAGCTCGTAACCCTTGCCCCATATGAAAAAAAGCCGACCTGAGATTATCTCTCAAATCGGCTTGCTGGTGAATCAGGTACCAAATTGGGCGGTATGCAGACGGTGATATACACCACCGGCCTCAATGAGCTCCTGATGACTTCCTTGCTCAGTAATGCCCTGCTCGGTTACGACTATAATACGGTCAGCATTCTTGATCGTGGCAAGACGGTGCGCAATGACCAATGTCGTGCGCCCAACAGACAGTTCCGCAAGTGATTCCTGAATTGCTGCTTCCGTCTCGGTATCCAGTGCCGAGGTCGCCTCGTCCAGGATCAGGATCGGCGGATTCTTCAGGAACATGCGGGCAATAGCCAGCCGCTGCTTCTGTCCACCAGACAGCTTCACGCCGCGCTCACCGATCATCGTCTCCATGCCATCAGGCTGGGAATGGATGAATTCGGTTAGCTGAGCACGTCTGGCCGCCTCCCAGATTTCCTTTTCGCTGGCATCGAGCTTCCCGTAGGCAATGTTATCACGAATCGTACCCGCGAACAGGAATACCTCCTGCTGCACAATC
This sequence comes from Paenibacillus massiliensis 2301065 = DSM 16942, assembly GCF_000377505.1. Lineage (GTDB taxonomy): Bacteria > Bacillota > Bacilli > Paenibacillales > Paenibacillaceae > Paenibacillus > Paenibacillus massiliensis. The sequence goes on from NZ_KB898193.1 coordinate 49,951, forward strand.
CCAATCTGCCTCCGCAATGAAGATAGGGTCATATCACGGATGTCAGTACCGTCGATGCTAATACTGCCGTCTGTAACATCGTAGAAGCGGGGCAGCAGGCTACAAATCGTCGTCTTGCCCGCACCAGATGGACCTACGAACGCTACCGTCTCTCCTGCGCGAATGTCCAGATCAATCTGGCGAAGTACATTCTCCTTGCCCCCGTAGCCAAAAGAAACTCCACGATAACGAATATCGCCGTGCAGATGATCTACATCTGCAGCTCCAGCACGATCTGCTACCTCCGGGTCTGTATCCATCAGCTCAACATAGCGCTTGAATCCAGCAATCCCCTTGGGATAGCTCTCAATAATTGCGTTAATCTTCTCAATCGGACGGAAGAATACATTGGATAACAGGATAAAACCAATAAATTCACCGTATGTCAGCTCGCCACGAATGACGTAAAATGCACCACTGAGCAAAACGACCAATTGAACCAGGCGTGTTAACATATAGCTTACAGACAAGCCCTTGGACATAATCTTGTAGGCCATCAGCTTGGCTGCCCGGAACCGCCCATTGTCCTTGTCGAAGCGGGATTTCTCATATTCTTCATTGGAGAAGGCTTGAACTACACGAATTCCGCCAATCGTATTTTCAATACGTGAGTTGAAGTCCCCAATGCTGCTGTACAGGCTCTCAAATGCCTTGGTCATCTTCTTGTTGAAATAAATCGACAGCCAGATCAACAGCGGAATCATGATGAAGATAATAATGGCCAGATCCATATGAATGAAGGACATCAGGGTGAACGCCCCGATCAATGTCATCACTGCAATGAACAGATCCTCGGGACCGTGGTGAGCCATCTCTCCGATCTCATTAAGGTCATTCGTGACCCTCGACATCAGACTCCCCGTCTTATTGTTGTCAAAGAATCGAAATGACAGCTTCTGCATATGCTCGAACAGCTTGCGGCGCATATCAGTCTCAATATTAATGCCCAGCATATGTCCCCAATAGTTAATGATGAACTGCAGCGCTGTATTCACGATGTACACAGCCAGCAGCCCGGCACAAGCCAGCAAGATCGGACGCCACTCTCCCAATGGCAGCAGCTTGTCTACCACGTAATTCACCGCCAGCGGGAAGCCAAGCTCCAATAAGGCGACGAAGACTGCACAGGAGAAGTCCAATATGAACAGCGTCTTGTAAGGACGATAAAAATCAAAAAAACGACCTAGCACACACTCACCTTCTTTTTTCAAATAGATATAGTTCGACGACATTCCCAAGTCAAATAACCCGCCAACGCACACCCGTCAGCAGGGTATTCCTGTGATTTCTGTGATCTACTCGATCCATGCGCTGCTTCTGGGCAGAAGCATGCAATACATAAAATAAAGCGAAAATCTACATTGCTATGTAATGACTTAATCTATTTCGATTATAGTAGGTGATTGCAAATGCTGTAAAGAATTAATTGATAATCTTTCTCACTAAAATTTGAAGGGTATCTCGAATCACGATGAGAGCCTTAAGTCTATAGCATCTGTTCCAATATATTCAAAACGTCAGCATCTTTGTCCGAGTCAAATTTCCTTGCAAATAATGCATTTCCTTGCATCATAACTTGGACATCCGCAACGGTTAGATCCATTGCGCCAAAGAAAACATTATCTTGTGAGTAAAACCCTTTAATATAACGTCTATTATCTCTTTCTAGGGTTGGTGCATACTCAGAGTTACCTATCAAGGTTTGAAAAAAACTTTCATCTGGAATGAGTGTATACCGGTAGTAATCTTGCAATGAAAGTGAAAGCTCAGAGCTGAGAACATACTCTATAAATTGTCTACTTAATATCTTCCACTGTGAACCACGATAAGTCTTAATTGACTCATCAAAATAATCCTGAAATTCTGGTCGTGCTCCCAAGATCTCTATTTTCCCCATATCTTCAACATAATACATTTGGCCTGTGAGCTTCGTAATTCTTTGTTCGGTCTCGTAATCTAAAAAATTCAAATAATTTAATCTCGTGTCTATAGCCTCGTACAGATTCTCTTGGCTGACTAGTGGGAAATCTTGTCCACTGAGATTTATGTAGGTCGTCCAAGTTGTATCCGTGATAAGATATCGCATCGCATCAATTTCCGCTTGAACTAGTGACCAACCTCCCCAAGTTGTAGAGCGAGACGGTAAAAAATGAATATTCTTATTCCCCGACAATTGCCTTGCCAAAGTGAACATATTCTTATTGGCCTTGGAGTCAATGTGGATCAAATAAATATTATGTTCTGTATAAATGGCATTAAGCAGTCGAAGTAATTGATTCGGCTTATGATGAGCCATTATAAAATAAGCTACTTTCATGTGGTTACCTTCACTTCCTTGATTAGATGGGTACATAAGGATGTTTAAGTGGATATTCATCGAGCCTATAACCTAAGCCACTCTCGAATATTTCAGTCTTCATTATCATATCGTAGTTTTCGTTAATTGTTCTATGTATTTCTTCAACTTCCCCATAAATTCATCTTTACTGCAAAATCATAATCCTCATCAGATACTCTTGAATACAAAAAAGACCACGCCCTGAAATGTAGTTAATCCATTAGGGAGCAGCCGTCTCTAGCTACAATTGTGTCCCTTGATAGTTACCATGCATCCCATCTTTGAGATGCCTCACATAATGCACAACTACCATGCTGTTAGTTTCATGATCGGAGTAGCGGGATTCGAACCCACGACCTCACCCACCCCAAGGGTGCGCGCTACCTGGCTGCGCTATACCCCGATGTTCAATGCATCTTGCTGGAGTTATTTCTTACGGTTCATTCTCATCAACGAAAATCCAGCACCGGCAAATATGAGACTGCACAACAAATACATGAGTGTGAGCGCACTACTGTTCTGTGCAGCCTGCCGCATCGGCTCCGCTCTGGAGCTTAGATTCTGACCAATTCGTTTATGTTCTACTTGCGGTTCTTCCTCAACTGTTGAACTGGGACCAGTCAACGAGGACTCCAATCCTGAACTAAGCTCAGGCTGTGAATCAAGTCCAAGCTCACTCGCTGCATGCTGTCGCTTCAACTCTCGTGATAGTTCGTGAAACGATGCCACATTCTTCTGCTCCATACTCATAGAGTACGCTTTCAATTTATAATCTAGAACCTGCTCATACAGAACTTCACCTGTTCCAGTCCATAATCCACAGCACAGTAACACACCAATAACTATTGTGCAGCTCACTTGTGCTCCTCCTCCTACAAGACTAATTGTTCAATCTACACAATTCGTGGAGACGATTCTCCAAAAGCAGGTAGCGATCAGCAAGTAAGTCTATCCGAGATCAGGTGGCAAGCTTGAATGCGAGTTGGATACACTTTCCAGTGTAATTAATAAAACGCTTACATGAAGTTACATATATCACATTCCTGCAATATATCTCACTATACCGCACTACATCTAACTTCACCTAACTTCTATATCAAACACTAGTAATACCTAACTCCATCTCTTGGATCTCCATAACCTTCGTTACTACACTGTCAGATGCAGTACACACTCAGGACCATCAAACATCCCTATAATCACCTTACACTGCCCACTGTAGGAAGACGGTTCATCAAATCCAACACGAACTTAAGAACACGAAAAAAAGACCGTCCGAAGACGGTCTCTCTACCCGTGGCGCTAATTATTCATTGATCCGTATCCCGCGCCTCCAGCAAGTCTGTTGATTAGATGATGCTGGACCGGGTAAGGGATACGCTCAACATGTGATTACAAATGTTGACGCACCTCCTTTCCTGATAAGACAACTCTATCACAGCAGCAGGCAAATTACTAGTAGCTAGGCGATAAATTTTTCGCATTTATGTAATAAATTTATATTTTCCTTCCTTTCTCCTTAGAAGTATCAAGCTCATGAGCTGTTTGACTATTTATAGACGTTATTATATATTATCTATATATTAATAAACAATATGTTGAGGTGTTTTTTTATGGAGCATGCCGAACGTTTTTGGAATGCAGATATCGGCGAATTGAAGCAAGGCTATACCAAGCAAGGCGAGCATTATATCTGTCTGCTGTGCGGAAGAACTCATGAGCAGGGAATTATCTACCCTTATGGGGATACGTTACTGGATGCCGAGCGTTATACCCGCCAGCATATCGCAGATGAGCACGGCTCCGTGTTCGAATACTTGATCGGTCTGGATAAGAAGCTCACTGGATTGACAGATCACCAGAATCGACTGCTGGGCTTATTTCATGATGGAAAAAGCGACGCTGAGGTTCAGCAGGAGATGGGGATCGGTAGTGCCTCAACGATTCGTAATCATCGCTTTGCCCTGAAGGAGAAGGAACGACAGGCCAAGGTATTTCTGACCATGATGGAGCTTCTTAAGGAGAAGGATCATCATGCCCCGCGTATGGTATCCATCCCGCCTAAGCCTGGCATGATCGATGATCGTTATAACATTACCGAAGAGGAACGCGCTAATGTACTGGGCAAATACTTTCCAGACGGAACGTCCGGCCGTTTGAAGAAGTTCACCATGCAGGAGAAGCACAAGCTGATCGTACTGCGTGAAATCATCGGACGCTTCGCTCAGGGTCGGCGCTATACAGAGAAGGAAGTCAACACGATACTCAAGGACATCTATGATGACTATGTAACCGTTAGAAGATATTTAATCGAGTATGGCTTCATGCAGCGTGAAGCCGATGGCAGCCAATATTGGCTGACTGAATAGAATTGGGAGTGAGAATAATGAATCGAAGACGAGAATTAATTGAACAATATAAGGAAATTAAGATCGAGGCAGGCGTATACTGCATTCGTAACACTCAGAATGGAAAATGCTTCGTGGGTTCAACACCGAATCTGAAATCCCTCAGTGGCAAGCAATTCTCCCTGAATGCCGGCTCAGATCTAAATCGGAAGCTGCAGCAGGAATGGAAGGAATACGGGGAGGACACCTTCGAGATCGAAGTGCTAGAGCTACTCAAGAAGGAGGATTCACCATACTTCGACGCCAAGGATGCACTCAAGAAACTGGAACAAGTCTGGCTTGAGCGCCTTCAGCCTTTCGGGGATAAGGGCTATAATTAGGCTTCGGACGCCGGCTGTTGATATTATAGCCAAAAGCAGCGAGGCTAGTGTCGTTCACTGACAATAGCCTCGCTGCCTTTTTTTTGACCGCCCATCGTTAATTAAACTCTGCTCTTTATTCACTATGAACGATACCTATTTATATAAACTTCCGAATTGTACTCATAGGTATACCCTATCTACAGTACTTCACAATTTAACTTCATTAGTCCTCACGATAACTTCGTAAATCACAATATGACTTCTATTAGTTCTCAAGATAATTACGTACGCTCATATCTGTTCCCCGAAGACCGAGCCTATCATCTCTACGGCAGCAAGTGCTGTCTTATTCGCCAGATCAAGCGCGGGATTCACCTCTACGAACTCAGCGGAGATGAGCATACCTGATGCCGCCAGCATTTCCATAGCCAAATGACCCTCACGATATGTGATGCCGCCAGGGACAGGCGTCCCGACACCCGGAGATTCGTTGGGGTCAAGGCTATCCATATCATAGCTCAGATGGATACCATCCGTACCAGACAGACGCTCTAATGTCTCCTCCATGATCCGTCCCATCCCTTTGCGGTCCAGATCATGCATCGTAAACACGGTCACCCCCAGCTCACGCAGCAGCAGCCGCTCCCCAGGATCAATTGAGCGTGCTCCTATAATTACGACATTGCCTGGCTGTAGCGTGCGTCCACACTGCCTGATCCCGGTCAAACGTGGATCTCCGTATCCAAGACTGACAGCCAGTGACATACCATGAATATTGCCTGAGGGGGTAGTGTCTGCTGTGTTGGCATCTGCATGTGCATCGAACCAGATGACGCCAGGACGGGGGACGTGCTCCAGCAGTCCCTTGATCGTACCAATCGCAATGCTGTGATCCCCTCCCAGCACCAGAGGCAGCTCTCCTTCACGGATCGTCTGCGATACCAGCGCAGCCAACCGGGTGTTGACTCTACGAATTTCATGCAGATGCTTGAGGCGTTCATCAGTTCTTTCCTCATGCCGAGGCTCACGAACGACCAGATTGCCACGATCCACCACATGATATCCAAGCGACTCCAGCTTCTCCTGTACTCTCGCACAGCGGATGGCACTAGGACCCATATCCACACCACGTCGTCCCGCTCCCAGATCCATAGGTACACCGATGATCGATACAGTTTTTTTGCATACTTCAAGCATGATATCGCCTCGCTCCGAATCACCTGCAGTATACGGTGAAGTATACTCATCCATATGCAGGATATTGTCCAGAAGTTCGGCAACGACGGCTTTATAGAGACAACAACCAGCGCTCCTCCGTCAGCAATCGGCTAGATAAGAGCTGCTCCCGTGTCTCTACCAGTTGAAAGCCACAGGCAGTATACAGCGCCCGTGCTCCGATCAGTTCGGCATTGGTCCACAGGATGACCTTCTCCCACCCTGCCTTCCGGCAAAACTGCAGCGCATGCTCCATCAGAATACGTCCATAGCCGTTACCTCTGGCCTCTGGCTCCACAAGCATCCAGCGCAGCTGAGCGCAGTTGCCCTCGGAAGCTGCCTTGATGATGCCGATACACCCTTGCGGGCGGCCCTCCATCTCCAGCAGCCACATTCCCTCTCGCGCAGGATCATGGTGACGATCAAATTCGGATACCGTCTGCTTGACGAACGCCGTAAAGGTATCATCATAACGGTATTCCTCAGCGTAAATACGTGCGTGTGCTTCGATTACATAATGCAAATCCTCCTCGGACGCATACGCTCTAATCTGCACTTCATGATCTGGAAAATGTCCGTTCTGGACAGACAGATTCACTTGAGCAGGATCATACCCCTTTTGTTCCCTGAGATTCTGCTCCCTTAAATCAATCCAGTATCTGCGCACCAGATTGCCGTTATCCTCTCGGAAATCCGAATCGCGCTGCCCTCCCTGGCCCTCAATGGTATGGAAGGAGGCCGCATTGGTATCATCACAGGTAAGCAAGACCTTCTCCAATCCTAGCTTTGCTCCCTCGATTAACGCCAATCTTAGCATCTCGCTAGCATAGCCCTTGCCACGTGCTGAGGGACAAAGACCATAGCCAATATGGCCACCACGATTCAGCATCCCTGGTCCCAATTCATGTCGAATGTTCACCGCCCCAAGCACATGCTGCTGAGGATTAACAAGCCAGTAGGTGGAGTTACTGACCCGCCCCTCCTGCTCGCCTGCCTGTTCATCTCCGCACAGAAGCGCCAGCATTTCTTCGAAATCTTCTGGATTCCGTGCGATAACCCAAGGTACCATTCGCTCACCACTAGCTACCCAATTCTCGTAAAATCTCAGATACCCTTCCTGCCATTCCAGAGAAGGCCGAACCAACTGCAGCTGCACCCTCTACACCCACTTTCTATATCTGAATCTTCTATTTCGAAATTTCTATTACTTAACTCTCTATCTGAATCGATCAACCAGCTATAACCAAGCTATAGAATCATTCTCCAGCAAAAATATCCTCAGCTTCCCATTCCTGCTCAAATTGCTTGAGAAAACCCTCCATATAAGCATGTCGACGATCTGCAGCCTTGCGAGCGGCCTCAGTGTGCATAAGATTGCGCAGCTTGAGCAGCTTCTCGTCAAAATGCTGAATCGTCGTCCCCTGATGACTGCGATACTCCTCCTCCGTTGCAAATTCCTGAGCTACTGTGCCCGGCTTATGCATAAGACGCCCCCGGGACCCTCCATAAGCAAAGGCACGTCCAATTCCGATGGCGCCGATGGCATCCAGCCGATCCGCATCCTGTACAATCTTGCCTTCCAACGTTCCCAGTGGCACGCTATGACCACCACTGTAGGACATATTTGCGATGATATCCATAACATGTGCCATGTCCTGCTTGTCCAGGTCTCGCCCTTGCAGCCAGTCCTGCACCTTGTTCAGTCCCTCTTCCTTGGAGGGATTCAGCTTGGCGTCCGCTACATCATGAAGCAGAGCTGCCAGTTCACAGATGGTTACATTGGCCCCTTCCTGCTTGGCGAGAGCTACAGCCATCTTTCTCACTCGATAAATATGCCACCAATCATGCCCGCTACTATCGTATTGAAGCTGCTCCTTCACGTATTGCTCAGCCTGCTCCAGCAGTTCTGTCTTGTCTTCCGATTGCTCCAGACTCATCGTTATCACTCTTTCCCGAATATGTAATTTCAATCTCATTCTATTGTACAGGCTGGAATAGTTCAGCCAAGTCATTTCTGACACAGCATCCCCGTCCTGAAGCCGCTCATAATAGACTTATGAGGGAGGCATAATCAGAACGGGGATGCATAGACTACGCTTTTTTTCTTTTTTTACGGAACCAATAGATGACGAAGATCAGCAGACATGCAGCAATGAATGCATATGTAACGTTAGAATATACGTCCATGAAGGCCAGAATATCCTCCCAGCGATCTCCTAGTGCCGCACCGATAGATACGAGAATGACATTCCAGATGAGGGTACCTATCGTGGTGAAGAATAGAAACACCCAGAAATTCATACCGGACATTCCCGCCGGGATCGAGATCAGACTGCGAATCAGCGGTATCATCCGGCAGAACAGCACGGTCCAAGGACCATATTTATCAAACCAGGCATCCGCTTTGCGAATATCCTCTTTTTTGACTCGTAAAATATGCCCCCAACGCTCTACGATGCTCTCCATCCGCTCCACGCTCAAAATACGACCCACTCCATACAGAATGACAGCTCCGAGCACAGAGCCAATCGTTGCTGCAACGACTACACCCGGCACAGTCAGCTCCGATGTTGTGGTCATAAAGCCACCGAAGGTCAGGATCACCTCAGACGGAATGGGCGGAAACACATTCTCCAAAGCAATCATAAGCATAATGCCTAAATAACCGTATTCCTCCATAAAGGACGTAATCCAGTTCTCCATAACTCCCCCTCTGTCCAAAGACGAATAAGATAGAACAATTCTACCAAGAATCAGAGGACTGGAGCAAACCCACCAAAGTAGTATTTGAAGGGGGCGTACGGTCTACCTTGCTACGAATTGGAGAACACCAATAATGAAGAAAAATAATGAGAACACAATTGGAATCCCTACCAGCACAATCAGGATAATTAACAGCTTCTTGGTCGTTCGATTCCTCTGCTCCATGATCTGCTCTATATGTGTGAGTCTTGAATTAATCTCCTGCAGTTGATGCTCCTGATCCATTATGTAGCCTCCTTAATTTGGATGATCTTTGTTCCTGCTTACACGTTAACGTTATGCTGAATATGTCAGCCGCATGAGTAGAAGCTCACTGTGCTACGTTTGCCTAAGTCCGTTATTCAATCCTTATCGACAATTTTCCAGCTGTCGCCCTCCTGCTTTCCCCGTTGAAGTACATAATTGTAATCCAGCTCATCTTCACTTCCGTAACGCTTCTCTTTGATAGGAACCACCACCTGGAAGACGTTCCGCTGCTCTTGAATCTGAATATCTCTTACAACTTTCGTATGGCTCACCCGGTAGGACGGCATCCCCTGTAAAGGAGTGTTCGAATGCAACAGCTCCAGGTACTCCTCCTCCTTACCTGCATTTAAAGATTCCAGACTACGATTAATTATGGAGATCACCTCACGTTCTTCTCCTGTATAGGCATCCTCATTGATATATACCGGAGAAGGCTCCAACGGGGCCTGTACTGGCGAATTCGTATGACAGCCGCTAAGAAGTATAAGCAGGGCTACCAGTAGGAAGGTATTTACATACGTCATGGAATCGCCTCCATTTTCACAATCTTATCATCATTCTACAGTATTTTCCTGTCGGATGCTGCAAAAAACAGCAGATTGGCCTCAAGTGGCAATCTGCTGCGCATACTTCTTCAAGTCTAAAAGATATCCTCCAAGAGCTTAGGAATCAAGATCATCCGTGGCGGTCGGTGTGGTCTTGGATACCCATTCCTCTGCTTCTGGCTCAATGTCCTGTCCTTGGGACAGCTTCTTCTTCTCCATCAATGAATCGCCCTTCGGGTCTGGCTTATTCCGAACTTGATCCTCAGATAGATGCTCCATGCTCATCCTCCTTCAACCATAGATAGGGAAGACCTTGATCATGCAGAGTCTCCCGTTCATAGGTTATCCAAACATTCACAGATCCAACCAGCAGAGAGAGCACACACGAACAGCAAGCTCATATCAGTTCCTATACAACCAGACTGCCCGCCTTGTCTGCTCTACTAATTATAGCTTCAACACCTGCATTGAATTCGAGATAATCCTCCTCCATACCGTCACTGAAGATCACGCCCTGCTCAGGCATTTGCGATGTGATTCGAAGCTGCTGGCCTTGCTCAATACAGCCGCAAGCTAATTCACCACCTGTTGTGCGGCTTACAAATGGCTCCCTTACTGTAAAGAACAACTCGGGTAAGCTCCAGCGACTATAACGATTCATATCCATGCCTCTATTCTGCGCTATAGGCTGCTCTGTCTGTCGCTCCTCCTTCACAGGCTGCCGTTCGGACTGTCGAAGCTGATCGGAGGTCCATGACATCCGCTGGCCTGTTACCTGTTCTGCGACCCTTGAGGCTCCAGTCATTACACTGCTTAGCCATCCTGTAGAGCCGAGACCCGTCGAGACAATAACTCCGCTCGAAGACTGGGTCTCCTGCCGACCCTCGAGCTGAAGGAGATAGCGTGCAGATACATGAGTCCTGCGTCCGATGAACAGATCGTTCACAGCGTAGATGATCTGACCGTCATTTAAAGTAGCCTGTGCCAAAGTTACTTCCCGGCTGGATCTATAGCCCTGAAGTACATCGCGCACAACAGCCTTGACATCATGCACCAGAAAGGGGAGCAGTACACCGTCCCAACGAAGCGGGTCTGGATTCACAGCTACCAGTGGCTGACCCGACAGATACTTCATAGTATTGGCTACGAGGCCATCCTGGCCGAGGACCACGACGATATCCTCAGGACCGAATATAAAATTCGGCACATAGGCACGATTCACCAGCTGCACTCTCCCTAGCTCAGCAAGCTGCTGTTGCACGCTGGCAAGTGCTACTTTATAATCCTGATCCTCCTGCATGTAATCTCCAAAATCCGCTCCCAGACGCTCAATATAAAAGCGGGCCTGCTGCACCGTATTGTAACGAACTACCAACTCCGCAAGACGCGACTTTCTGGTAATCAGGACAAACTTGGCATCCCGCTTATTTTTATTTCCATCCATCGCCCCGCCGCTCCTTCATCGTCCGCATATGATCACCAGGCCCCTCCATCAAGCCCTGCAGCAAGTCCGGGGTAATGTTCAGCTGACCAATCTTCTCTGCGTTCTCTGCCATCTCACGGAAGGCAATGGCAATCAGCTTATCCGGATTCATATCCATCTGAGTCATGGATTGCAGCAGAGCCGGCTCCACTCCCTCCAGTGAACGCATGACAGCTGTCAATTCATAGGCCTTGGCATCCGCTTCGGCCTTCTTGTTGGCAACAGCCAGCTCAATCAGTTCACGCTTGCGCTCCTCCAGAAGGGTGTCGTGGTTCAATTGCTCCTCCTTCATCTCATTGTGCTTTTGTAGGGCAAAGCGCTCGGATTCCAGCTTGGCCTCCTGAATCTGCCGCTTCTTGGCCTCCACAGCGATTTCGGTATTCAGCTCATTCTCCTTCACACGTCGCTCCTGCTCAATCGAGGAATTACGTCGTTCATAGAGGGCATCGTCTGCCTGTCGCAATATTTCCTCCCGCGCCTCAGCCTCTAATGCTCGCAGCGTCTCCTTATTGGGAAGGATCGCCAGAATCGATAGACCGATTAGCTCAATTCCTAGCTGCTCCAGCTCTTCATGCACTCGAAGCTCCTGACGAATGCTACCCGCCAGACGTTCACTTGATTGCAGTACCTCCTTTAGGGGCATGTGCTCAATATGCTTCTGAATTTGCACCTTCGCCATATGAATGACACGTTGCGACAGCTTATCCGGATCATCGGAGAGGTGGCGGTGCTTCCTGGGATCATAGGTATAATTCAGCAATCGGGAAATGCGACGAAAATCCGTAATTCGATAAGTCAATTGTCCCTGCACCGTCACCGTCTGATAATCCCGAGTCATCTCATCGAACATGAAGGGTACATCAATAGATGAGACTGGGATAACCACAATCGAAGTCAACGGGGCATAATAATAAAAGGAAAGTCCCACACCTTCTTTGATTACTTTGCCGCTTCGGAACTTCATTACATATTCGCTTGGTTGAAACTTCACAAATTTCCATCCCAGCATCATGTCACCGTCCTTTATCAAGTTTATTTCATTGTTTTGATATTAACCATTTGTTATTAACAAAATAATATCATCAAACGAACATATTATCAATATGTTAATATCAAGGTGTGTATGAAAAATATGATGACAAAATTGTCGTTCATCGTTACGCAAATCATGGTATCTTGGTAAAGTCTTCTGCCAAAGGCTTAATTTTGTGTCAAAGGGATTGAATCCATGAAATTACATAAGTTAAAAATAGTCTCGCTGATCCTGGTACTCACCAGCGTACTCGTACTCTTGTGCTGGAGCATGCAGGACTACTATCATTCACCGCTGCCCGATAAGGCCGCACATACCCGGACAGCCAATGCGGACAGGCTGGCCAGTCATATTTTCCATACCTCAGCTACACCAGATAAGACCTATTATCGCAATCAGGTGATCGTGCTCATGTACCACGATGTCAGCCCGAACCCGGTGGACGATAAATCCATTAGTGTTGCTTCCTTCCGTGCTCAATTAGAGGCGATGAAGGCGAATCATTTTCAATGGATCTCGATGGAGCAGTATGTGAACTTCGTCCTTCATGGTGCTCCTGTACCGGATAATGCTGTCCTGCTGACCTTCGATGACGGCTATGAATCGTTCTATACCAGTGCTTATCCTGTGCTGCAGGAATACGGCGCCCCAGCTACCAATTTCGTCATTACCGCTACAATAGACAACCCCAAGCATATCGGAGTTGCCAAGCTCTCGTGGGAGCAGATTCGTGAAATGCATGCCAAGGGAATTGATTTCTACAACCACACTAATGATTCGCACGGGTACGGTTACGTCAATGAAGAGCACACCAAACAAAAGCCGCTACTCATGGCCCCCATTCACTTGAAGGCGCTTGGACGCATGGAGACTCAGGCTGAATTTGAAGCGAGAGTGCTGAAGGATCTTCGGACGGCCAACAGCTTGCTAGACTCACAACTGAACAATCATCTGCACGTACTCGCCTTTCCTTACGGAGGACATAATGCAGATACGCTGCGTCTCGCCAAGAGCCTCGGAATTGATGTGACCTTCACGGTGAAGCGGGGAATCAATGTCCCTGGCCAGACCAACGGCTACCGAGTCAATGCAGGCGGAATGTATACGAAGGCTGAGGTGCTCATCCAGTACATGAAGCAAGGTGCACCGATGCGACCACTGCCATTCTCAAGAGGCTATAACACCACCTCGTAGCTTCATAACCCTCACTAGCACAGCTATGCTGTGCTTTTTTCTATGCCCACAGCCCACACCGCACAACGAGCGTAAGCCGAGACCTTCGGCATGTCCTCTACCACTTACCAGCATCATATAGAAGTGTATTTCCCATATAATTAACAGTTCATTAACACAAATATGAACATATGATAATATTTCGAGTTTATCTTTATATGTAAGTATTTATATTCCACTCATTTCAGGAGGTAGTATATGTTATCCAAATTCAGCAAAAAGCTGATTCCTGCTACAATTTTATCAACCGTGATGATGGCCTCATTGCTTCCGGGAGCACAGCCGGCTGCAGCGGCTACCAACACTGGCGAGATCAAGAACGTTATCTTTCTGGTGGGAGACGGTATGGGCTTCTCTTACATTACGGCACACCGTTACATGAAGGACAACCCTAACACTCCACAAAAGGAATTGACCGCATTTGATCCATACCTGGTCGGTGCCCAAATGACCTATCCGGATGATGACAAGCAGAATATTACGGACTCGGCTTCCGCAGCAACAGCTATGTCAGCTGGTGTGAAGACGTACAATGCGGCTATTGCTGTAGATACCAACCAACAGGACGTGAAGACCGTGCTGGAGCAAGCGAAGGAAATTGGCAAGTCCACGGGTCTTGTAGCGACCTCCGAGATTACACATGCAACACCTGCCGCTTTTGGTGCGCATGACATTAGCCGCAAGAACATGGACGCTATTGCCAATGACTACTATGATGAATTGATCAATGGGGAGCATAAGGTGGATGTGCTGCTCGGAGGCGGAAAGACGAACTTTGTTCGTGCAGACCGTGATCTGACGAAGGAATTTACAAAAGACGGATACAGCTATGTCACCAACCGCGATGCTTTGCTGAAGGATAGCAACACCAAATTACTTGGCTTGTTCGCAGACGGTGGACTGGACAAGATGATTGACCGTACCAGTGCTACTCCTTCCCTTGAGGAAATGACGAACGCAGCGATTGATCGTCTGAGCAAGAATGATAAAGGCTTCTTCCTCATGGTTGAGGGTAGCCAAATCGACTGGGCAGGTCATGATAACGATGTCGTGGGTGCCATGAGTGAAATGGAAGATTTCGAGCGGGCGTTCCAAGCAGCGATTGATTTTGCCAAGAAGGATGGTCATACCCTTGTAGTAGCTACTGCCGATCACTCCACAGGCGGCTTCAGCCTGGGTGCTGCTGGCGAATATAACTTCAATGTTGAGCCGATCAAGGCAGCTAAGCGCACTCCAGATTTCATGGCCAATGAAATTGCGGGTGGTGCAGATGTGGAGACCGTGCTGAGTCAATATATTGCACTTGAGCTGACACCAGAGGAGATCCAATCGGTGAAGGCTACGGTAGGTAAAGACGTGGCAGACATTGATAATGCGATTGAAGAGATTTTTAATACTCGCTCTTTCACTGGCTGGACCACAGGTGGACATACGGGTGAGGAAGTGCCTGTATACGCTTATGGACCAGGCAAAGAGAATTTCGCAGGCTTGATTGATAACACCAAGAATGCGGATGTTATTTTCGAAATTTTCAAAAAATAAGAGTAGCCTGGATAGAAACAGCAGCTGTAATTACAGCAGATGATATGCAACAGGTGTAGGCTCAGCAACATTGATGTAGATGCAGCACGTTCAGGAACTGGAACGCAGCAAAGGTCCGGAGATATTCTCCGGACCTTATTCCTTTTTAGGAGCAGTGTCTAGTATAGATCGAAATCTCGTACAGCCTGCCCAGTTCGCGCCGAGGTGAAGATCGCTTCAATAATATTCAGCACCCGCAGCACCTCTTCATTACGCACAATCGGCACGCCCGTTCCTTCTACTACCGCAACATAGTTGTCATAAAAGCTGCTCGCATGCTCAAAGGGCTGTGGCAGTGCTTCTGTAATCGTTGCTTCCTCCGAGGGAGGTGCCATGGTCTTCGTGAGCCCCACGCCAGCCTGAATTGGCTTCGGTTCGATACGACCTACATCCTTATTGCGTGTCACCACACGACCACTAAGCGACCAATCCTCGATGATGCCTGTACCTTCCGTTCCTTTCACATACCAGCGGGGGAGTGGAATATAATTAGTCGTTCCCACCTCTACCAGTGCAGAGACGCCATTTTCAAACTCCAGAATAGCCTCGAAGCCATCATCCACCTCATCACCGAGAATGTAGCTGAGCCGACCACTGATACTGGTAATCTTGCTATCCACCATGAAGACCAGCTGATCGAGCAAATGTACACCCCAATCCAGCAGCATGCCTCCTCCATATTGCTCCAGATGACGCCAATCGCCAGGAATACCATTCGCCCCATGTACACGAGATTCAATACGGAACAGCCCACCAATGGTCTCCTGATCATACATCTGCTTGATTATACGGAAATCCTCATCCCAGCGGCGGTTCTGATGCACCATGAGGATCTGTCCTGTCTGCTCGGCAACAGCTACCATTTCACGGAATTCCGCTACCGACAAAGCTACAGGCTTCTCGCAAATGACATGCTTGCCAGCCTTGAGAGCCTCAATGACCAGCTCCTTGTGCACATCATTCGGCGTAGCAATCAGCACTGTATTTACCATCGTGTCATTCAACACGGATGCATAGCTGTCATAGTTACGATAGCCATCCTGCACAGCGGCCTCTTGCCGATCTGTCTGAATATCATAAGCTCCAACTACACGGAGACTATTCGCCTGCCCAATGAGCTTGGCGTGATAGCTCCCCATGCCTCCATAACCCACAATCACAACTGCGTGCTGTCCTTGATTCATAGGAATCGTCCCTTTCAGCCTTGATAGGAAGAATATGTCACTCTCATTCTAGCCCGAAGCGAAGGAGCATAAAATGCACATTATGATAAAAACATGAACAATCTGGTCAATCTTTGGAGGTCATCAGCTTGGTTCGGGCGATAGCTACTGTGCCTGGTGCTATACTGCCGAGCATAGTCATAGATTTCTTACTTTTTTCCTGCTGTAGTTGGCACTAACCTCAGCCTATTAAAGCTTTGTGAGCAACTCGGTATAAAAGCTGTTGCCATTGCGTTGATCCAACCGCTTGGCTGTAGCTTGAGCCTGCTCCGCAAAATACAGAGCAAGACCCGGCAAATTCCCCGCATCTCCTTGATAAGGCAGCGAAGCTGGTAACACGGGTCGAAGTCCCTGCTCCTCCTCGGCAAGCTGTCGCAGTAACGCTGCTGAGGCTCCATCAAATAGCAGCTTCGCAATCGGATTCTCCAGATCAATGGACATCGCCACATGCTTCTCGAACACCTCTAGCGCCTTCATCGGATGAACTCTGCGCAGATATGTAATATGTCGGGCAATCGGAATCATGAAGTCCCTTTCCCCTTTGACCAGACGATAGCTCTTGCGCTCCAGCTTATCCGCCCGTTCCGTCTCGCCTCGTTCAAGAAGTGGAAGGAACAGATGGGACAGGGTCTTATGCGGAATCTCCCCACACGTCATACGTCCTGATACGATCGGCTCGGCCTTGCGCAACAATTCATCAATGTTCCCGGCCACCTGCTCGTACTCTACGAATTGATCCTGCTCACAGGCGATACAGTCACTCATACCATCTCGCTCCATGCCCAAGACCTTGTCCATGTAGACTCCAGCCTCGGCAATGTTACCGCACATGAGGGCAACGAGACTTTTATAATAGTAATATGTGCGATCGCTGTAGCCGTATTCCTGATAGCGTGTCCTCATATCCTCCAGCAGATTATCAATCTGCTTCAAGCTGATCTCCGGAAATGCAGAGATGCTGTTCAGAATCCATTTATAGGACCATAGTAAGTCGAATTCGTCATAGGCTTCCGGCTCACGGTCGAACTGCCCCAGCATCCATGAGAAGGCTACCAGTGCCTTCATCGGATAGCCGCCAAAGGTCCCTGCTTCTACCATCTCTGAACGAGCCGCATATCCCTCCTCTACCAAATTCAGCACATCCGCTGTACGAATGGCCTCCTCCAAAAGAGCAATTTTGGCCCTGCCATTCGGCAATGCGTAAGCCTGACTCATCAACTCATCGAATTCGGTACTCATAGTGTATCCCCTCCATCATTTGTGCCCTTACGAGCTGTATCTGTTGCCAATCCCATATCTATAAAATGTAAAATTCCTTGATTGAGCACAGCCAGCTCTTGTCTATTCATCGGATAATGCCCCATCAGGAGCGAATTCACATAGAGCAGTTCAACTGCTGGCTTGAGCATGCTCGTCAGGCCTGCTTCGAATAAGCGCCCTACGAGCGGATTATCCAGGTTCAGATAGAGCGTGGAGTATGCGGCTTCACGGTATTTGGAGCCAAGGCTTCCAAGGACCGAGGATATGGCTTGCGGACTAATTTCCTCAGCAGCCTCCAGTGCCCGCATGTCAGAGGATTCCTTGGACAGTGTGAAGAGTGCTGGCAGCTCTGTTGGCTTGAAGCGCTTCAGCTCAACACGGCAGCGAAAACGCTGCAGCACAGCATCCGCATGGAGCACCTGCTCATAAAAGCGCATCCGCTCCGCTGCTGTCACCTCCGTGAATGCAAGCGACACATCCTCCGGGATCAATCGCTCCGTGGCAACCTCAGGCAGGATGTCTGGCAAGGTTGCCAACAGCTCCGCATCGTACAGATAGCCACCATTAATGACAAGTAACGATTGGGCCGCAGCGACATGGGTAATCTGTCGGTACTCGTCCAGCGTTAATGTATAATACAGGGTTCTGCCTTCCTCCAGCAGCTCGCCCAGCTCCTTGGAACCGAAGGTACTCTCAAAAGGTAGCCAGCGATAAATCATTCGATAGAAGTCTTTATGCTCCATAGCCAATGACTTCATCGAGAGTGCGTGCAGACGTATCGTCTGGCGGAGTCGTTCCGGCTCTGAATCAGCCATCTGAACCAGCTCCTGACGCAAGGCTTCACCCAGCTCGGTCCGAACCTCCTCCAGACGTTCATTTTCATAGAAGTCCTCACGCGATGCTGTTGGCTGCAGCTCATCAGTCCAGATGATGCATTTCACGAAAAATGCCCAATCCGGCAGCACATTCTGTGCTTTGTCCGATACCAGCATGTTCCTCAGGTACACCCGATGGGTCTTCTTCGCGTTCAGATTCACGGTCTGCGGCAATATATAGGCAATGCCTCCTGTACGTCCAGAGGCTGTCTGCAACGGAATAAAGTCATGGAAGCGTTCACCCAGCAGTCTTGAGCCGAATTGTAGTACCTCTTCCCGATGACTCCGTGCCAATCCTGGCTCTGTAATCCATGTTGGGCGCCATTCGTTGATCGTTCGGGTCTGCTCCTGATCCTGCAACTTGATTGGATAAGGCAGAAGCGCGCCATAGTCATACAACCATCCAGCCAGCAGCTCTGGCTCATAGTACAATTCGAAGCCAGGCTTGCAGCGCAAATACACCTTTGTACCTATCGACAGATCCATATCCAGCTTACGGATCGAGTAGGTGCCATCGGGCTTGCCTCTCCATTCGAGGGCGGGTCCCCCCTTCGCGGAACGGGTGATCATGACAATCTCATTGCTCACGGTGAAGCAGGATAGAAGGCCGATGCCAAACCGACCAATAAAGCCCGATTCCTGCAAGGGCTCGAGCCCTTCTCCCCGCTTGGAGGATTGACCAATCATCGCCAGAAACTCGTGAATATCCGCTTCGGTAAGACCGATACCATTATCCTCAATCATCAGAGTGGCCTCAGTGCCCGTCCCCGTAATCTGCACCAGAATCTGCTCCTCATAGCCGGGGTCCTGGGCTTTGCGTGCCGTGATGGCGTCTATTGCATTTTGCATCAGCTCTCGTATGTACACCTTGGGATTACTATATAGATGATCTGATAGAATCTGAATCATGCCGCTCAGGTTAACCTGAAAACGGTAATTATCCTGTTCACTCATGCTGTCACTCTCCTTTGTTATTTACGCTTTCCCCACTGTTAGACGTTGTGAATCACTGTGATTATAGCTGTGCTCATCGTCATCCATCCGATGGTACAGATATTCTTTCCATGACAAAACAACAATCCAGGAACGCTGCAAGGCAGACTGTGACAGATCACACTCTTCTAGCAGTTACTGTACTGTTGTCAGAAATACGAATACCCGTTTGTAACACTTCTCCGATTTGGTGCAAATTGGATGTTAATTAATAGTATACGTGGAGGATGAATAGCTGGCAATAAGCCCCAAGTAGCATTAGCTCCGTCCAAAGTCCCTACATATAACAGCAAAAGAACCCGACTGCCTCAGCTATCTCAATAGAGTAGCCTAGGACCTTCGGGTTCATCTTGTTACCATCATTATTGAGTCGCTAACCAACAAGACTCAGGTGCAGCTTCATATTCGATAGTTAAATAGCGGCAGCTTCCTGCTCCAGCTTCATCGTATAATAAAGAGGCTTCTGATTGTTCTGCTGTTGATATACCACCAGCACCAATGTACGACCCTGAGCCACTGCTGCGGCATCACCCGCAAGCACTGCTGATAGATCGAAGGGCAGGATTTCAAGCACCGCATGCTTCTGCAGCTCGCGCTCTCCCAGTCGAAGCTCTGCGAATGTCGGTGAGCTCTCGCCCCCTGTCTCAAGCTCGTGTCCACTATGTTCCAGACTACCGTTACTCTCGATATCTGCGATATCTCCCCGAGCTGCCTGCAATTTCTCAGGCTGCTCTGCGGCCAGCTTCATATAGCTTCCCCACTCGTCCTTCTCCAGCCCAAAATCCCACCAGATCTTCCGCGGCTTGTATTTGTGATTCAGGAAGTAATCCAGTTTCATCAGACCAAGAATAATCTCCATGTTCTTCGTATCCCGCTGCTTCAGGAAGGAGTGCAGACGCATGAAGAGATCCTCCAGCTGGTGCCCGATCTTCTGCCAGCCTTGCCCCTCCCAGTAATCGCCGAACTCCTGAAAAAAGTCAAAGGCAGACGGAAATTCCTGCTCCATCAGGAACTTCAAGGTACGATCCATCCGGTGCGCATTCCAATATTTCTCCAGTACATCCTCCAGACGCTTGAGTCGTACAATATCCTCGAAGGACAGCACATCATTGCTCAGCATCTCGTATGGAGCTACATCCATATACGTGTAATTGTATTTCTCTGCATCCAGACGCAGTCCGGTACCGCGAAGCATCTTTAGGAAGCCCAATTGCAGCTCCTCAGGCTCCAGTGCGAATACATCATTGAACGTCTTGCGAAATGTATTGTAGTCCTCCTGTGGCAAGCCTGCAATGAGATCCAAATGCTGATCAATCTTGTGGCTGTTCTTGACCTTCGTCACGGTACGCGTCAGCTTGGCAAAATTCTGACGACGCTTGACCAGTTCATTCGTCGGGTCATTCGTCGATTGGACACCGATCTCGAAGCGGAAGATCCCCGGCGGTGCATGCTCTGCCAAATAATCCAGCACCTCGGGTCTCATAATATCCGCCGTAATCTCGAACTGGAACACGCAGCCCCGGTGGTTCTCGATCAGGAACTGGAACATCTCCAGGGCGTAATCACGCTTAATATTGAACGTCCGATCCACGAACTTGATAAGCTTGGCACCCTGATCTATCAAGTATATGATATCCGCCTTCGTTCGCTCGATATCATAGTACCGGACTCCAACCTCAATACTGGACAGACAGAACTGACAGCTGAACGGACAGCCACGGCTAGTCTCAAAATAGACAATCCGGTTCGCCAGCTCGGGAATATCCTCCACAAAACGATGCGGTGAGGGCAAGTCGTTCAGATCGGCCTTCGGACGGCCTGGCATCAGAATGATCTCTTCTCCCTTGCGGTAGGCAAGTCCATAGACAAAATGGTACTTTCCCTTGCCCTCGATCTCCTGAAGCAGCTGATGGAACGACTCTTCTCCTTCACCCATGACGATGAAATCCACATTCCTGAGCCGCTTCATCCAGTCCTCTGTATCATAGGATACCTCGGGTCCACCCAGTACAATGCGTACCTCGGGCATAACCTTCTTCACAATATCAATGACCTTGATCGTCTCTTCAATATTCCAGATATAGCAGGAGAATCCGATGACGTCCGGCTTGCGCTGGAATAAGTCCGATACAATGTTCATGACCGGGTCCTTGATCGTATACTCTGCCAGCTCAATGTCAAAATCCTTGTCACTGTAGGCCTTCAGACAGCGAATTGCAAGACATGTATGAATGTACTTCGCGTTCAGCGTCGAGAGAACAACTTTCATAATTCACCTTCTTTTTTTAATTCGTAGCGCAGGTTGCTAGTGTCTTGACGGGAACCACTGTGAGTTTAGAGCCTCTGCAAGCAGGAGTCCTGTCGACCGCAGATAAGCTTGCTGTTCTTCGATCTAAGATGAATAGCAGTTGAACAGCAACCTTAAAGTCATCTAGTACCCTGCGTAGTCGTCAAATCCATCATCATAGGGTATTTGCTCCGCCTCGGACTGCTTCTGGAAGAATTCAAGGAACGGACGCCCGTATTTCCGAAACTTCACCTCACCTACACCCTTCACACGCAGCATGTCTGCTTCGCTCACAGGAGCGGCAACGCTCATCTCACGCAAAGTCGCGTCATTGAAAATAATATATGAAGGTACATGCTCCTTGGCCGCCAGCTCACGCCGAATCAAGCGAAGCTGCTCGAAGACCGTCTCGTTCACAGCGGCCGGATAGGCATCCTTCGCACGTCGGCCTCCCGATCCAGTGAAGGACGTCGCATGACGTACCACACGCTGCATGACCTGGCGCTGCCCCTTGAGCACCTCAGCCGCCAGCTGCTGCAGCCGTACTACTGGATATTGTCCTTCCGACAAGGATAAATATCCCTCCGAGATCAAAATGTTGATCATTTCCACGATTTCCTTCTCGGTCCGGCTCCCCAGCACGCCATAGGTTGGCAGGCTGTCGAAGCCGTATTGCAGCACCTTCTTGTTGCGCGAGCCCTTGAGCACGGAGGCGACCATGGAGGCACCGAACCGTTCACGCATACGGTGGATGCAGGAGAATATCTTCTGTGCATCTACGGTAATATCAACGATCTCGCGGTCATCTGTACAGGAGCTGCAATTGCCGCACCCTTCCCCGTCATGCTGCTCCCCAAAGTAGTCCAGCTGCGCACTGCGCAAGCAACGAGTCGTATAGGAATAATCCACCATCTGCTGCAGCTTGCGGTAATCATTGCGCTTGCGATCCTCATCCTGCGGGTTCTGCTCAATCAGGAACTTCTGGGTTACAATGTCCTGAGGGCCGAAGAGCAGAATGCACTGGCTCGGATCACCATCCCGGCCCGCACGACCTGCCTCCTGAACGTAGGCCTCCATATTCTTCGGCATATTATAATGTATGACATACCGTACGTTGGACTTGTCGATCCCCATCCCGAAGGCATTCGTCGCCACGATGACCCGGATATCGTCGTACAGGAAGGCCTCCTGACTCACCGCCCGCTCCTCATCGCTCATACCTGCGTGATATCGTCCGGCCGCGAGCCCTGCTTCCTTTAGGCGGAGATACAGATCATCCACATCCTTACGAGTAGCGGCATACACGATCCCGGACTCATCCGCATGCTCCTTCGCATAGTTCAGCAGAAACGACCGTCGATCCTCCCCGCGCAGCACGCTAAAGGCCAGATTGGGACGTCCCAATCCTGTGACAAAGGTCTCTGGCTCACGCAGACGCAGCAGCCTGACAATGTCATCCATGACCTGCGGAGTGGCCGTCGCTGTGAAGGCCGCCAGCACCGGACGCTCCGGCAGACTTTCCACGAATGGAGATACGGCCAGATAGCTTGTCCGGAAGTCATGCCCCCATTGCGATACACAGTGCGCCTCATCAACAGCGACACAGGAGATTCCGAGCTGGCTCATCTCTTCACGGAACCAGTCCAGCTCCAGACGCTCTGGCGCTACATACAGCAGCTTCAGCTGTCCTTGACGCGCAGCTCGCAGCCGATCATTTACCTCTCTGCCAGTCAAAGTACTGTTAATATAAGCAGCAGGAATGCCCATCGTCGTCAGCGCATCCACCTGATCCTTCATGAGGGAGATCAATGGAGACACTACCAGTGTCACCCCTTCATATAATAAGGCCGGGATCTGGTAGCAGATGGACTTTCCTCCTCCTGTTGGCATAATACCAAGCGTATCGCTGCGCTCCAGGAGACTGCCTACAATCTTCTTTTGTCCTTCCCGAAAGTCGGGATATCCGTAGTATTTGACTAAAAGCTCACGTGCCTGCTCTAGACTCGGTGCTTGTACACTCATTTTTCATAACCCCTTATAAAAAGCCAATACACTCTATTTTCCCATCAAAGCAGCATCATTTCAATAGCTGAGGAAGCCTGAAATTACTTTCCACTATGCGATATTCAAGTCACACTCTATGGATAAAATGATTCTATTCGACTATATTGCACTTCATAGCGCTTCGAATCGAATGATGCACAATGCTGAGGTAAACAAGACCATCTCATGGGCCTGGATGGGCTTAGGATGGGCCTAGTGCCGCTAATAGAAAGGAGCTGCGACGAATGATCGTACCCTTCCGTCGAATTCCTCACATGATATTGTGAAGCATCCGTATAGCCTGTGCTCTGTCCTCCACCCCAAGCTTGCTGTACAAATTACTGATATAATTGCGAGCCGTCCCTTCAGCAATACACATGATCTCAGCAACCTCCTGATTGCTAAGTCCTTGGACCAATAGCCGAGCCAGCTCTTTCTCGCGATAAGTCAATTGATTACTCTGTACTTCTCTTCTGGATAATCCTCCCTTATGATGCAGATCCCGTGCATACCGGGCCAGCTTGGCTGCAATCAAGGATGGGAGAATAAACTGTCCCTTCATCACATCACGAATGGATTCAATTAACCTGTCGGCCTCCATATCCTTCATTACATAGCCCTGTGCTCCTTCAGACATCCCTTCCAGAATATAATCCGTCTCTGCAAATGTTGTTAAAATAATCACCTTAATTTGCGGCTGGTTGGCTCGAATATGCCGTAGCGCGTCCAGGCCATTCATGACAGGCATTTGAATATCTAGCAGTATCACATCAGGCTCCAAGGCTGCTGCATATTCACAGGCCTCTTTACCATTCTCTACGATGCCAATAACCTCCATATCTTCTTCCAGTTCAAGAATTGTACGGAAGCCTTCTCGCACATACTTCTGATCGTCTACTATGAGTAATTTGATCGTGGACACGTTCTGTCTCCTTTCTCAGACGCTGCTTGGTGGTTCAGCCTTTTGTATCATTGGATTCGAAACACTATGATGTGATATATAGACAAATAGAATTATGATCAGATTTCCCCCTATATATCATAGCAGTTCACTTCATGATAATCATGTGTATCCTATGGATAAAGTAATACGTAAAAGCAGCACCCCAACCATACAAGATGGACTGAAGTGCTGCTGTTCACCTGAACTTATGATTTACGACTTCACAATACTCACTTGTTCTCCATCACCCTGTACACTGTGGCCTTATCACCACTCATTCCATCCTTATACGCCACATATGGAGAGCCACTACGATCCATTGCCAACGAAGGGGATGACGCTTGACCTGCGGAAAATCCCGCACGGCCTACGGTTGTCCATTGACCTTCCTCATACTTCATCACCGTAGCTCGATAATTATTCTCTACATCCTGATACGCCACATAGGGTGTATCTTGGACATCCAGAGCCAGCGAAAGGGAACAGGCTGCACCCGCAAACACTCCTGCACGACCTACCTCTATCCATTGACCTTCCTCATACTTCATCACCGTAGTCATATAATCATTCTCTACATCCATATACGCCACATAGGGAGTATCTTGGGCATCCAGAGCCAGCGAAAGGGAATAGGCTGCACCTGCAGACACTCCTGAACGGCCTACCTCTATCCATTGGCCTTCCTCATACTTCATCACCGTGGCCCTATAATTATTCTCTACATCCATATATGCCACATATGGCATGCCACTGGCGTCCAGGACCAGGTCAAGAGAATAAGCTGCACCTGCAGACACTCCCACACAGCCTACCGCTGTCCATTGACCCTCCTCATACTTCATCACCGTGGCTTTAAAATGATTCTCTACATCCATATACGCTACATAGGGAGTACCGCTTGCATCCAGTGCCAAGGAAAGATAATATGCTTCACCTACGGAAAATCCCGAATTGCCTACCGCTGTCCATTGACCTTCCTCATACTTCATCACCGTGGCTTTAAAATGATTCTCTATATCTGTATACGCCACATACGGTGTACCGCTTCCATCCAGTGCCAAGGAAAGATAACCCGCCTGGGCTACGGAAACTCCCACACAGCCTACTTCTGTCCATTGGCCTTCCTCGTACTTCATCACTGTAGCTCTATCATTATTCCCTGCATCCTGATACGCAACATACGGCGTACCCCTGCTATCCAGTGCCAGGGAAGTGTAATTCACTGCACCAGTGGAAAATCCTGCACGGCCTACGGCTGTCCATTTTCTTGCGGCAGCATACGCTGTTTGAGCCGATTCTTTATATTTGTCCACTTCCATCATTCTGTGCATTTTCCACACCCCTATTATTCCTTGTCATAGAACTATTTCCCGTACACATACTGTGACTTTTGTACTAGCATCTATTTCAATATACAAATATTTCACCGCCCAGAATAGTGACTCCTGTCATCAATTTGTCATATGACAAATTGGTAATTTTATGTATCTTCTCCCTCCAAAAAAACAGCACCTCAACCCTGTTATAGCGGGCTGAAGTGCTGCTCTATCCTGAACGTATAATTTCACTTTACTTAGACTTCATTGGGGATAGACTTGATTTGGACGTTTCTTGCTAAGGGTATTCATTTAGAAGGTCGACTTCGTCTCTGGCAAGAGCTGCAGGATATTCAACAGCACTTGTACCACCTCAGCACGGGTAGCCGTCCCTTGCGGATCAAAGTGGTTCTCTTCCTTACCCTTCACCAGCCCTGCTTCCACGAACGCTGTAATCGCAGCTCGTGCATAGCTCGATGCCTCATCCAGATCGTTCATTTGCTGACCTGCTTGTACCTGTGGCAATTGCTGGGTGTCCAGCAGACGGGACAGCATCGCTACCATCTCTTCCCGGCTAATCGGTTGATCCGGTCGGAATTCGTCCGTGCTGTAGCCCTTGACGATCCCTGCACTTGCAAAAGTCTGAATCGCCTCTCTCGCCCAATGCGCTTGCGTATCCGTGAAGCTCACTTGCTCTCCATCATGCTTCACCTCGAACAGCTTCGACAACACCGTTACGAATTCGCCGCGAGTGATCGCCTGGTTCGGACGGAATGTGCCGTCCGGGTAACCCGAGATCAACTGATGCGCTACGAACCATTGGACCGCATTCTTCGCCCAATGACTGCTCACATCCAGGAAGGAACCGTCCGCCGACGTTCCCAATGCTGATGCTTGCAGACGTGCCACCAAGGACACTACCGATACCTGCGGCTGCAGCATCGTCTGCGCAGTGGCGGTTGAATCGGTACTTACTGGCGGGGCTTCATTCGCCGCCGGGGTAGGGCTATCCGCAGGAGGGGTATCCTGGTTCGTCACGGGAGCAAAGTCTCCACTGTCCGAGCTACTTCCCGACCTTGCCTTAGCTCGTACCACATTCAGGGTGTAGCTCTGTAGGGTATTTCCGTCCTCGGCCGTCACCTGAATCCGAATGATATTGCTACCTACGGCCAACGAGATCGGCACACTCGCCTGACCGCTGATGGCGGGCTCCCCATTGATGTGCAGCTTCGCCTGACCGTCTGCAGTTGTTGATGTGATCGTTAAGCTCTTCACACGGTTCGCTACATCGGCTGTGTAGCTCAGTACATCTGCCGAGAATATCGGGTTCAGCGTACCCTCAGATAACGTCAGGCTGCCCAGCTTCGCATCCTCGCTCGCTTGAGGAACGACTTGCAGCGTATAGGTCATGTCGTCGCCATGCTCAGACGTGACTTGGATCTGCACCACATTCTCACCCGACCAAAGATCGGTCATCTGGTAACGATACACATCATCGGTTACCGATAGGTACGTCGCTCCCGTCACGCTCACTTGCTGTGTAGCCTGTTCTTTGCTCAGTGTGAAATCCAGAGTGGTCATCTCCCGGGCGACTTCCACCTCATAGTTCAACATTCCTGGTGAGAATTCCGGCTTCAATTCTCCCTCCTCCACCTGCAGACTGCCCAGCACAGCAGATGTTGAAATCCACTTCGCATGCAGTGTCAGGTCACGGGTGACGGGTGACGTAAAGGCATAAGATTGCGTCAAGGCCTCATCTGTATACCAGCCCGCAAAGACGTAGCCGGATCGCGTTGGTGCTGATGGCTCGCTGAGCAATTCAGTATACTTCACCGTTGCACTATCAACTGCTGTTCCCCCGTTGCTCGCGAAGCTCACCGTGTAGTCATTCGCTTCCCACTTGGCATACAACGTCAGGTCACCCGTTACAGGTGAAGTAAAAGTGTAGGATTGCGTCAAGGCCTCATCCGTGTACCAGCCTGCGAAGGCATAGCCCGTTCGCGTCGGCTCGGATGGCTTGCTAACCAGTTCATTGTACTTCACCACTGCACTCTCGACTGCTGTACCTCCGTTGCTCTCGAAGCTTACGGTATGGGCATTCGCTTCCCACTTGGCATACAACGTCAGGTCACTGGTCACGGGTGACGTGAAAGCATATCGCTGCGTCAAGGCCTCATCCGTATACCAGCCTGAGAAGGCATAGCCCGTTCGCGTCGGCGCTGACGGCTCGCTGAACGTTTCATTATACTTTGCTGTTTCACTACCGATCGCTGTTCCTCCATCGCTCTCGTAGCTCACGGTGTAGTTATTCGCTTCCCACTTGGCATACAGCGTTAGGTCACGGGTTGCCGGAGAGGTGAAAGCATATGGCTGCGTCAGATCAGCATCCGTATACCAGCCTGCGAAGGCATAGCCCGTTCGCGTCGGCGCTGATGGCTCGCTGTACGTTTCATTATACTTCACCGTTTCGCTACCGACCGTTGTTCCTCCATTGCTCTCGTAGCTCACCGTATACGCATTCACTTCCCACTTCGCATACAGTGTCAGGTCACCTGTCACAGATGACGTGAAAGCATATGGCTGCGTCAGGGCCTCATCCCTATACCAACCCGCAAAGGTGTAACCTGTACGTGTCGGCGCTGATGGCTGGCTGAACGTTCCATTATACTTCGCCGTTGCACTATTGACCGTTGTGCCCCCGTTGCTCTCGAAGTCCACCGTATAGTCATTCGCTTCCCACTTGGCATACAGCGTCAGGTCACCCGCTACCAGAGACGTGAAAGCATATGGCTGCGTCAGGGCCTCATCCCTATACCAGCCTGCGAAGGCATAACCTATACGCGTCGGGGCTGAGGGCTCGCTGAACGTTTCATCATACTTCGCCGTTGCACTATTGACCGTTGTTCCTCCATTGCTCTCGTAGCTCACTGTATAGTCATTTACTTCCCACTTCGCATACAGCGTCAGGTCACCTGTCACAGATGACGTGAAAGCATATGGCTGCGTCAGAGCCCCGTCCCTATACCAACCCGCAAAGGTGTATCCCGTTCGCGTCGGCTCGGATGGCTCGTTGACTGCCTCACTATACTTCACCGTTGCACTACTAACCGTTGTGCCTCCATTGCTCTCGTAGCTCACTGTATACGCATTCGCTTCCCACTTCGCATACAGCGTCAGGTCACCGATTACGGTAGACGTGAAGGCGTAGGATTGCGTCAGCCCCTGATCCGTATACCAGCCTGCGAAGGCATAGCCTGTACGCGTTGGCGCTGATGGCTCGCTGTACGTTTCATCATACTTCGCCATTTCACTATTGACCGTTGTGCCTCCATTGCTCTCGTAGCTCACGGTATAGTCATTCGCTTCCCATTTCGCATACAGCGTCAAGTCACTGGTCACGTGGGACGTGAAAGCATATGGCTGCGTCAGGGCCTCATCCGTATACCAGCCTGCGAAGACATAGCCCGTTCGCATCGGCACTGACGGCTCGCTGTACGTTTCATTATACTTCACCGTTTCACTATTGACCGTTGTGCCTCCGTTGCTCTCGTAGCTCACGGTATACGCATTCGCTTCCCACTTCGCATACAGCGTCAGGTCAGCGGTCACGGGCGACGTGAAAGCATATGGCTGCGTCAGAGCCTGGTCCGTATACCAACCCGCAAAGGCGTAGCCTGTTCGCGTCGGCTCTGTAGGCTCACTGTACGTTTCATTATACTTAACCGTTTCACTATTGACCGTTGTGCCTCCGTTGCTCTCGTAGCTCACGGTATAGTCATTCGCTTCCCATTTCGCATACAGCGTCAGGTCACCTGTCACAGGCGACGTGAAAGCATATGGCTGCGTCAGAGCCTGGTCCGTATACCAACCCGCAAAGGCGTAGCCTGTTCGCGTCGGCTCTGTAGGCTCCCTGAATGTTTCATTAACCCTCACCTTTTGAATCTTGACTGCTGAGCCCCCGTTACTCTCGAAGCTCCGTGTACTCACCAGTTCAAAGCTCATCACCGTGGTTTTATTACCATTCTCTTCATCCTGATACGCCAGATACGGCGTACCACTACTATTTAGCGCCAGCGAAGAAGAGAATGCTCTGCCTGCGGAAAAGCCAGCGCTCCCTACAGGTATCCATGCACCTTGATCATACTTCATCACTGTGACTTTATCATCATTCGCTTTATCCTGATACGCCACATACGGTGTACCATTGCTATCCAGCGCCAGCGAAGGAGAGAGCGCTTGACCTGTGGAAAATCCAGCATTCCCTACAATGCTCCATCCGCCTTGGTCATACTTCATCACCGTAGCCTTATTGTCAGATCCATCCTGATACACCACATACGGCGTACCGTTTCGATCCAGTACCAGCGAAGGAGCGGTCGCTGAATTTGCAGAAAAACCATAATCATAATATTGATACCCTACAGTTTCCCATGCGCCTTGATCATACTTCATTAAATTAGCTTTATTACCAGCAAACACATCCCCTTCCATATACGCCACATACGGCGTACCACTGCCATCGAGCGCTAACGAAGTAAACTGTGCTGTAAATAAAGTAAAACCAGCATCCCCTACAGGGGTCCATGCACCTTGTTCATACTTCATCACCGTCGCTGCATTATAATTCGCTCCATCTTGATACGCCACATACGGCGTGCCACCGCCATCCAGCTCCAGCGAAGTGTAATACGCTATACCTGCGGAAAAGCCAGCACTACCTACAGGTATCCATGCACCTTGATCATACTTCATCACTGTGGCTTTATTATTATTCCCACTATCCTGATACGCCACATATGGCGTACCACTGCCATCCAGCGCTAGCGAGACAAACTGCGCTGCACCTGCGGTAAATCCAGCATTACCTACAGGGGTCCATGCACCTTGTTCATACTTCATCACCGTAGCTTTATAACTATTGGCTCGATCCGAAAATGCCACATACGGCGTACCACTACCGTCCAGCGCCAACGAAGTGTAAGGGGCTGCATCTAAGGTAAATCCTGCATTACCTAGTTCTATCCAATCCATTGCGGCGGCATATGCTCTTCCATCCTGCGTATTCCACCCTGGTATCCCACCCACTGTTAGCAAGACCACCAATAACATGGCTACTGCTCTTCGAGCCCATCCTTGATTCTTGCCCACTTTCTTCATCCTGTGCACACCCACTCCCCTATCATTCCCTGTCATAGATCTTTTCCTAGTACACATACTGTGACTTTTGTACTAGCATCTATTTCAATATACAAATATTTCACCGCCCAGAATAGTGACACCTGTCATCAATTTGTCATATGACAAATTCCTATTATTTCACAAAAAAAGCAGTACCCAGAATCATCCTCCTGAGTACTGCCTATCTTTCGTGCCCTATTCGTCCATGGTTCTCTAGTACTTGTTGAAGGACAGAGGGATCATCAGCTGCAGTCGGCAGCCTCCAGCCCGTGCATCCTCAATCGTCATTGTACCGCCAAGCTGCTCTACTCGCTCTCTCATACCGCGTAGACCAAATCCCGGTGGCCGGCCGCGCAGACCCCTTCCATTATCCAGCAGACTGAACAGCAGACGCTGCTCTTTCTCCTCCAGTAGAAAATGAAATTCCGTGCTGTGTCCATGCCGAATGCCATTCGTCAGCCCTTCCTGAAGTGCATGATAGATCACTTTCTTGGCAGACATCGAGACGTAGGAGCTGATCGGAGATAACTGCGCGTGAATTCTGACGCTCGTATTCTGCTCCGTGCTTTCCATTAATTCATGCAAGATGCCTGGCAAGTCTGCATAGCGATCCTCACGCAAAAGATGAACAGATTGCCGAATATCCTCCAGACTGCTGCGTGCCAGATTTTGCGCCTGCTGCAGCCGCTCAAGGCCCTCTTCCCGATCCTTTTTCAACAGCCGCTTGCTGGCCTCCATCTGCAATACCACAGAAGTCAAGGTGTGTCCCACGACATCATGAATATCCTGCGCGATACGATGTCGCTCTTCGAAGATCGAGATCTCCGCCAATGCCGCAGATGCCTCCTTCATTGACCTTTCCAGCTCCCTTGTCCGTTCCTCTACCTGCTGCTCCAGATTGCCATGCATATGCTGTACTTCGGCATACAGTCTCGCGTTAGACAACGTCACAGCCCACTGCATGCCCAGCAGCCTGAGCACCTCCTGCCTGCGTGCCGTGAACAGACCTGCAATCAGCGAGCTCTCCAGATAGAGCACTGCAATCAACCGTTGCTGTGTCATGATTGGCAGGCATAATACCGATTTCAATTTTTTTCGCTTTACATAATCCTGACGGGTGAACTGTCCTTCATGACAGGCATGATCCAGCACTAGTGCCGACTTTGTATTTATGGCATAACTAATCAGTGCAGCGGGCGCCACCTCATCCTCGGTCTCCAGTAATCTTGTCTCGATCCGCACCTGATCTCGGGTTCCATGAGCTTCAATTGTATAGCTGTTCTTCTGCTCGTCACACAGAATCACCGCTCCATATTCAGCTCCCGCGTTATACAGCATCATGCGCAGCAACCCGGAGATCAGAGGTATCATCTCAATCTCCCCAGACAAGGCGTAGCCTGCCTCGATCAGGGACATCATATCTGCCTCCTCCAGACCGGAAGGGTGCTTGCGCTGCAATAGCGAGCTATACTTATGCTCCATATCCCGTACCTTGGCTATGGCCCCCCACTGCTCGTAGGCGTTGCAGGCTTCCGTTAAATAGTGACGTGCGAGATACACCTTCCCCCGCTGGATTCCATAACGACCGTAGCATTCGGCGATCATAGCCAGCTCATGCATGTATCCACTATTCGCTGCTTGCTCCAGTGCTTGCTCATACAGGGTCTCTGCCACGCTGAACTTTCCATCCAAGCGTGCAGCCTCAGCTCGCAAAAGGAGCCATTTCTGCGTATACAACGCAGGAGCTCTTTTGGCGATCCGTCGCATCCTGCCTATGAGCTTGCGAATCATGCCTCTGTATTTTTGTTGCTTGTCGCCAGAGCTCATTTCATAAATACGGACAAGCACCAATCCCTCATAAAAATACTGAACGACATTATCACTAGAGCCTGATTTTCTGAGCTTGCTGGAAAATATAGATTGCTCCAGTGCTGCCAGCGCCTCATCGTATTCTCCAAACAAAAATCCGGTTAGATAAGTGAAGTAAAGCGCCAACTCTCTAATCAGTTGGTCATCGTCTCCATAGCCCTCTCCTGCAAGTCTGCGTCTGTGAAACTCCCCTACTGGATAACGCTCGTCACTTGAACGCTCCCCGATCAGCCTGGACACAATGGCAACAAGACCTGTCGCTGTCCATTTCTGCCATGTATTATTCAACCGATCGAACTCATGCTCTCGCTGCTGCAGTTGGTCATAAATCTGTGACAGGGGACGTCCTTCCATCAGCAGAATGACCGCATTGACAATTACATTATGATTGCCCTGGCGCAAATCGCCTGTCTCCATGGAGATGTTCGCCGAAAATTCCGCGAATTGATGTGCCAGCTCTGGTTCGAATTGGCGCCAACTGTCATAGCAAAAAGTGAACGCCGTCTGTACCCGTATATGCAGCTCAGGATAAGGACGGGAGAGGGCCAGCGCCAGCTTTCCCCATTTATAAGTGTTCCTATCATCCCGCTGGTAGTAGAGCATCATCGCGTAGCCAACATATCCGATAGCCGACTCTGGTGCTTGCCCATGCTTCAATGTGATGTTCATGATCAGCAGTGTCGCAGCTACCCAGGCTGCAGGATCTGCCACAAACAAAGCATCCGTGCTTCCAGCCAATACCGTAATGGCAAGCTTCTGCACCTCATCCTCAAGTGGTGGAAGCTCTGCAAGACTAGCGATGTCCTGGCGCCACAGCTGCTGCTTGATGCGAATCCATTGTCTCAACAGCTGCCCTTTCCCTGTCCGCAAACGATACGCTTCGCCCAGCAAGGCCAGCGCCTGTCTGCACAGCGCGACAGCCTGTTCATTCCGATTATAGCTGGCCTCCAGCCGAATGCGGCCAGTAAGGACCTTTACTGAATCCATATCTGTTGCCGCATGGTCCGTCAGTACCGCAAAAACCTCATACGCCCGTGACTCCAGGGCACAGAGCATGGCAGCCTCTGCCTGCTCCATGTAGAGCTGGAACATTATCGTATAATGCAGCTCCCAGTCACCTGGATAGCTGTATTTTGTCGCGGTCTGCCACCATACAAGCGCCTCCTCGTATGCATAAGCTCGCTTGGCCTCCGCACCTGCAGCCATATTCAAGCGGATCAGTAGAAGACGCTCCTCCTCTGGCAGCGGAAGCGTAGGGCAGATCAAATTCCAATGATAGGCTATTTCGAACGGACTAACCTCTTCCCCGCCCCTCAGGCGCACCAGCAGTAATTCCCCCATGCGTCGATGAAGCTCCTGACGAGTCTCTTCCTTCAAATAGCTGTAAGCAGCCTGACGTATTCGATCATGGTAAAAGCGGTAGCTCCTCTTGCCCTCCTCCGGTACATAGACCAACAAATGCTCCTGTACAGCGGATTCCAGCAGGTCTATCGCCTCTTCCTCCGAGCACCCTGTCAGCGCACTTAACGCAGCAACATCACACCTACTCCCTGCTACAGCCACTGCTCCCAGCAGCCCGAGCGCGTGCTGCGACTTTTGGGCCAACCTGGTGGCAAAATAATGCTCGGTCCCCTTCAGAAGTGTCTGAAATATCTCCTGATTCCACTGCCAGCTGCCTTGAACGTTCTGAAAATAAAGCAAGCCTTGATGAAGCGCATCCTGGAGTACCTGCTCCAGAATAAGTGGTTGCCCCTTTGTATGATTCCAGAGCAGCTCCAGCAATAGCTCTTGTTGTTCAATTCGTTCCCCAAATGTATCCTGTAGTAACTGTTCAAGCTCTCCAAGCGGCAGTGCCTGGAGTTGAAGACTATGTACGGGCAATCCGAGTTCAGCCAGTCCCTGCTCCCAGCTATGCGGTAATTGTGTATGGCTCGTCTCACTCTCAGAGCGATAGCTTACAATCACACAAAGATTGCGGGTTCCCGGGTCCTGAAGCAATTGAAGCAAATATTGCAGTGAAGCAGCATCCGCCCACTGGATATCATCCAGCCCAATGACAAGTGGGTCCTCGTGTGTCATGAACAATTGCAGCACACGGTTCAGCACATACGTAAAGCGACTCAGCGCACCATCAGGAGAGACCGGCGGCAATGGCGGCTGCTCACCGATCAATTCCTTCAACGAACAGACACGCTCTGTCAATAGACCTCCATATTCGCCCAGCACCTCTAATAGCCTGACCCTCCAGACCTCCACTTGCAGAGCAGACTGGTTCAGTACATGCATCAGCAAGCGGTCCAGCACACTGAGCCAGGCCTGATAGGGAGACTCCATGTGCTGTTCCTCGAAGGCTTTTATGCTGTAATATCGACTATTACCAGACCAGGACTGCTTGAGTGTCTCCGTCATGAAGAGAGTCTTGCCGATCCCGCTCTCACCGGTGATAGCCAGTATGCGCGCCCGCTCTCCTACAGTAGCTGTAAGGGCAATCTCTCTGAGCAACCATTCGCGTTCCCTCCAGCGCCCGTGCAGTCCATGCAATTGTCCCGATACGTTCTTGGTCTGCTCCGCAGCAGATAGCTCGAATGTTGGAATCTCTCCATTATGTTCCCATTCCTCCAGACAGCGCACCAGATCATTCCGAACCTCCGAGACCGCTTGATAGGACGTATTCCCGTCCTTGCCCAGACATTTGAAGATCATTCGGGACAACATTTCCGGGAGCTTGGAATTGACCTGATGAGGCAGCTCTGGCAGCAATGCTCGGTGACTATACATTAAATCTCCTGCATTCTTAGCCGTAAAAGGTCTATGTCCTGTGAACCATTCATACAGAACGATTCCCAAGGAGTATATATCTGCCTTCATATCATCTGTACGCACAGGCTGCCCTACAACCTCTGGAGACACATAAGCCAGCAGCTCTGTTGTCCAGAGCTCGCCGCTTTGCACAGAGCCGTGCCCCAGCACAGAAGCGCCAAGACTATAATCCATGAAATGCATCTGCTGTCCCACATCATCATATAAGAGACTGGAAGGGGGCAAGGCCAGCATCACAACCTGCTCATGATGCAATTGCTCCAGACGTTCGGTTAGAGCCACCGCAGCCTGAAGCAGATACCCCATGCTCAGCTTCTCCCATCTCTGCGGCTCCAGCAACGCTGACATACTCTCCCCAGCCAACTGCTGGAACAAGAGCACCGGCTTGCCGTCCACATGCTCCAGCAAGCAAGACCCGCTCAGGCCACGCAACGCCAGATGCCTTAACAAATCCTGTTCATAGTGAAAGCTTGCAACGCTACGGGTATCCCAGAATCCCCCAACGCTTGTCTTGGCAATATACTCGTTCCCATCTGCTTTCCGTTGTACATGATGCCACTCGAACCGATCATTCTTCGCTATTTTTTGCAATATGTTATATCCTGATAGCTCTAGCATCCCTCACCCCTTCTTGCCCTATTGGCTTTATACTCTCTAAGCCTACTTCAATCAGCTAACCCATGTGTTACCATAAGCCCGTTCTGTTCACATTCCTCCATCTATTATGCATCATAGCAGTTAATTCCTGAGTAATCATGTGCATCTTATGGATATGGTATAGTATTCAGTAAAAAAGTGCCCCACCCCCACATAACCGACTGAAAATAGGACCTCTTCCATGACAGGTTTTTGCCAGCCGCCACATAGCTTTCCATCCTCCCACATGATATAGTGGACACGATACTACAGAGGATGGAGATTTTACCGTTATGAGTGAACACACACGCCCTCGCAAGGGGACTCAAACCAAGGCTCAACCTACCAAGCAAACCAATTCTCAACCATATACAGGAAAAAAATCAGGCAAGAGCTATGCTAGCGCCAATCAATCCAGTACAAACCAATCAGGTAAAAACCAATCAGGTAAAGGCCAGCAAGATACAGGCAAACACGTTACAAGTAAAAGTAAACCAAAAGTAGGCCATTCATCGGGCCCCCAAAAAACTAGCTCTCATATGAAAGCTGACGCTCCCAAATCGAGAACCAACATGCAAGCCTTTCAGCGTCAGCGTCCTAGTGCTGCCGATGCAGAGGAGTTGCGCCCGAATGATCAGATTGTTGTCACCATCAAGCGATTGGGAATCAACGGCGAAGGCGTTGGCTATTATCGACGCAAAGCTGTATTCATCACGGGCGCGCTGCCGAATGAGGTCGTCAAGGCCAAGGTAGATACTGTGCAGCAAGGCTTTATCCAGGCTACCCTTACAGAGATTGAGAAGCGCTCTGCGCATCGCATTGATGCTCCTTGCCCTGTCTTCGGAGAGTGTGGAGGCTGCCAGATCCAGCATATGTCCTATGAGGGACAGTTGGAGGCCAAGACCGATATTGTCCGTGAAGCGTTCAATCGGTATGCAGGACTTGATTCCGTACCCATGAAGCCAATGCTAGGCATGGAGCATCCGTGGGATTATCGCAATAAGGCGCAGCTACAGGTCACCCGTCGCCAGGGAGAGGTCATCGCCGGACTATATGAAATGAACAGTCATACGATCGTAGATATTAGTGGCTGCCCGATTCAGCATCCCAAGGTCAATCAAGCGGTAGCAGCGACCAAGCAGGTGCTGGACGAGCTGCGTATTCCGCTGTACAAGGATCAGGGCAACCGCGAGGGCATCCGTACGATTGTTGTACGGCATGGGTTCCAGTCCGATCAGCTTCAGGTGACACTCGTCTCCGCAGGAAGCAAGCTACCACAGCAGGAGCAGCTCATTCGCAGGCTACGGCAAGAACTGCCGCAGATGTCTGGCTTGTCCCTGAATATTAACTCTGGCAAGACTCACCTCGTCTTCGGTGACCGGACCCATACACTGTGGGGAACAGAAGCAATGGAGGAGTCACTAGGGGATCTGGAATTCCGTCTGTCTCCGCGTGCCTTCTTCCAGCTCAATCCACAGCAGACCGTCAAGCTGTATGAGAGTGTACGTATTGCAGCTGCGCTGACCGGCAAAGAAACGGTTGTAGATGCCTACTGCGGAACAGGTACGATTGGCCTATGGCTAGCTCCTTACGCCAGTGAGGTGCGAGGTATCGAGGTTATTCCGGAGGCTGTCGAGGATGCGGCACGCAATGCCCGTCTGAACGGGCGGGACAATGCGACATTCTACACGGGGGAAGCCGAGGCACTGCTGCCTCGCTGGGTGAAGAGCGGCTTCACGCCTGATGTCATCATCGCAGATCCTCCGCGCACAGGATTGGACCGTCGTTTTCTGGAGACCATACTTCGTACCAAGCCACAACGATTCGTCTATGTATCCTGCAACCCGTCGACACTGGCCAAGGATGCCAAAGTCTTGCTGGACGGCGGCTATGAGCTACAATGGATACAGCCCGTCGACATGTTCCCGCAGACGAGTCATGTGGAGTGCTGCTCACTGTTCGTCAGGAAGGGCTAATAGTTGAGATGTATTGGCGCACTGCAGCAAAGAAGCGGGAATTTCCCCGCTTCTTTTTTTGATCATAAATACAATTAAGGACGACTATTGATTAGCCGTTACCCTTTTCGACGTAAAAGTATTGTAATACCTACATGACACAACAGTAGCATACGCAGGGGATATCAAAATTTGAACTGCCCCATCAATGTTTTACTTTCTCTTAGCGGGCCTCCACTTGAAACCACAGTTCATACAGCCGTTAACAATTTCACTTCTTCCAACGAAACCGACTAAGATACTTACAGGCAAGGACAAGCTAACGGATATCCCACAAATAATGCCGATGAAAGCTATCAAACCCTCCATCCCCCCACCGTCTACGCCACTTCCACTACTACCGACGTTAACATTCATCTGTCCCCCACTTAACCTTAGAGAAACTAATCATCTACTGTCTAAATCGTAGTGACACCCCTTCCACGTACCAATGAGTTCAGTAGCCGAAAATCAATGGCTCCGTCCTCAGCATAATTTTTGCAACCTATTTAAATATCAGTCACATTCATTGATTTCCTGAACACATACACGTGATAAATTTCACATTATCCCCTATCTTTATATGCTAAAATTCCAACGAACAATGGTTTCGGACTCTGGAATAACCTGCTAAAAGCTTACTACACAACGTTTTTTACCAATTTTGTTATTAAAATGTGTTGCATTTTAATATATATATATTTTATTTTACTGGAGGTCATTTAGATGAAGAAAGCATCTATTCTACTCTGCACTGCCCTGTTGATCGGTGTTCTTGCTGGCTGTAATTCGAACAGCAGCACCGAGAATACAGCCCCTGCAAACAATGGCGCAACGACTGAAAACACAGGAGCTGCGAGCGGTACGAACAGCGGAGACACTGCCGCTGAGCAAGGCCAATACCAAGACGGCGTGTACTATGCTATTGGTGAAGTTGATGCTAAAACCGGCTGGCAATATTATGTTACCTTGACTGTTGCAAGCGGTAAAATTACCGAAGCCAACTGGAGCGGCATTAACGCTAATGTAGGCCCTGACAAAAAGACATACTCTGAATCCGGCAAGTATGGCATGAAAGCTGGCGGCGCTTCTGCCGAATGGCATGAGCAAGCTGCACTAGCTGAAGCCTACCTCATTGAAAAGCAAGACCCTAAAGCCGTCACTTTGAATGAAGAGGGTAAGACTGACGCGATCTCTGGCGTATCAGTGCATGTCAATGAATTATTCGATCTTGCTGACAAGGCAC
Source organism: Paenibacillus massiliensis 2301065 = DSM 16942 (assembly GCF_000377505.1). GTDB lineage: Bacteria > Bacillota > Bacilli > Paenibacillales > Paenibacillaceae > Paenibacillus > Paenibacillus massiliensis. Next base: position 89,820 of record NZ_KB898193.1, read on the forward strand.
TGGCAGCTGGTCCGGTAGAAGCAGGTATTTATAAAGACGGAACCTACCATGCCGAAGCTGACAAATTCGCCGAGAAGTCCGGCTGGAAAGAAACGGCTGACGTTGTTGTCGCTGCGGGCAAGATCATCCATGTTAACTTCAGTGGTGTGAACGAAGCTGGTGAAGACAAGAAACAAAACTCCATCGATGGAAAATACGGCATGAAAGCCGGCGGCGCATCTTCCGAATGGCACGAACAGGCTGCTCTGGCTGAGTCCTATCTCGTCGAGAAACAAGATCCTGCCTCCCTTACATTTAACGAAGAAGGCAAGACCGATGCGATCTCCGGCGTATCTGTTTCCCTGAAAAGCTACTATGACCTTGTAACCAAAGCACTTGAAGGTGCGAAATAATTCGTAATTAGAAGTTAGGTAAGTCCCACCACCCTAGTTAAGCAGGTGAATCTTTTGAAGAAAATTGTTGTCCTCGGCGGAGGCTACGGCGGTGTTGTTACTGGTAAGCACCTCGCCAAATTGTTCAAGAAGGATAAGGACGTGTCGATCCAATTGATCGACCGCAATCCTTATCACACACTCCTGACGGAGCTGCACGAGGTCGCGGCTAACCGCGCTCCTGAAGACTCGGTAAAGATTGAGCTCAAGAAGATTTTTGCCGGTCAAAAGGTTGACGTCGTTCTGGATTCTATCGATAATATCGACTTTGCAGCTAAAGAGCTTCGTTCTGCAAAAACAACCTACAAGTATGATTACCTCGTTATCGGTACTGGCTGTAAGCCAACCTTCTTTGGAATTCCAGGTGCGGAGGAGCACTCACTGACTCTCTGGTCCTATGAAGATGCTGTTATAATCAAAGACCGAATCCGTGATAAATTCGGCAAGGCTGCTAAAGAAAACGATCCGGTAAAACGCCATAAAATGCTCTCTTTCGTGATCGTAGGTGCTGGCTTTACCGGTGTTGAGCTTGTGGGTGAAATGGCGGAGTTCCGCGATGAGCTTTGCAAGGAATTCTATATCGATCCTAGCGAGGTTCGTCTTGTCGTTGCTGATATGGCACCGAAAATTCTGCCGATTCTGCCTGACAAGCTGATTGAAAAATCAACCAAGTACCTGAACAAGATCGGCGTAGAAATTGTAACCAGCGCAAAAATCACTGGCGTTACCCCGTCTGGCGTAGTGCTCGGTGATAAACAGCTTGAAGCCGATACGGTAGTATGGACCGCAGGTGTTGAGGGCTCCGAGCTCGTCGGCAAGCTGGATGTTAAACAAGAAGGTCGCAAGCGCATTGTGACTAACGACAAGCTGCAAAGTGTTGATCATGACAATGTATACATCGTCGGCGACAACATCTTCTTCATTCCTGAAGGTGAGTCTCGTCCGGTTCCTCAGATGGTTGAAAATGCGGAGCAAGCAGGCCCGTTGATCGCCCATAACATCTATGCGGATGTGCATAACAAGCCGAAGAAGCCTTACAAACCAGGCTTCCACGGTACTATGGTAAGTATCGGCAGCCGCTACGGCGTAGCGAATGTCGGTCTTCCGAACAAAATGTTCATGCTCACCGGCTTTATGGCGATGTTATCCAAGCACATGATCAACATGTACTACCTCTTCACTGTAGCTGGCTTTAATAAAGTATGGACTTATATGATGCATGAGTTCTTCCATGTGAACCATCGCAGAAGCTTTGTCGGTGGACACTTCGCTAAGCGTTCCCCGAACTTCTGGTTGGTGCCGCTTCGTATCTTTGTTGGCTGGAAGTGGCTGGAAGAGGGTCTAGACAAGCTACCGAAGATTTTGAAGGACCCATCAAATATATTCCTGATTCCACCACCACCGCATGCGGATGTTGTGACCGCAGCAAGTGATGCGGCCGGTACTGTCAAGGATGCTGTCGACGCTTCGTCCGCAGCCTCGGCTGTAGAAAGCGCATCGACTGCCGTAACTGCGTTACCAGTTCCTGATTTTGTGAGTAGTAGTGTGAACTGGTTCATGAACCTCTTCTTCTATACACCAGATGGTGGTTATACCGCTCTTGCTAGCGTGTTCCAATTCTTTATGGTGTTCATGGAAATTGCAGTCGGGCTCATGCTCATCGTCGGTCTGTTCACAGCTGTAGCTTCCGCTATTACTGTTGCTCTCGGCGTTATGATCTGGTCCTCCAGCATGGCCTCGGCTGAAATGCTGTGGTACATGACAGCAGGTGTTGCTCTGATCGGTGGGTCTGGCAGTGCATTCGGACTTGATTACTATGTACTTCCTTGGCTCAAGAAGCAATGGAAGAGGATTCCTCTCGTTCGACGATGGTATCTGTACACAGAGTAATGGATTGAACTTGAGTAAGCTCAACAAATAGCCTCAATTAGAGTAATGCGCGCATGCGTGCATTACTCTAATTTTTACTTTTTCTAGCTTGAGTTGTGCAGCAATACGTCTGGAGGAGTGTGCCATCATGAACAAATACGAGCTGATCCAAGACACATTTCATATGTTGCAGAGAGAAATTTCACCGGATACGGGAATTCGACTGAATATGCCTTGTGAAGAAGCGGAAGAGATGGCGAGTCTGCTGCTTGAATATGGACTTCCAGCGCTACGCACGACCCGTTTATTATCTATTTACATCGCAATCAAGCTCGCCCTCCTGCGTCATTCGGAATGCGACAACGCTCTGAACGGAGAGAAGTTGACCCGCAGTGTGCTCGACGGCGACTACCTATATAGCTTCTATGTGCAGCTTTGTCTGCAATGGAATGAGCATGATCTTCTCGTCCGTCTTGCCCCCGTCATTAAGCAAATACAGATTCGGAGAATCGAAGGCGCTTCCTATGACGATGCCTTGCTTCGCTGCTGGGAGCTGTTTCTGGAGATGGAGGAAGGACATGTTCGCAAGAGTTGTGCCATCTGAGGCCGACAGGCCCTTATCAACATCAATCGGGAGAGAATCATATGACAAGACTGGATGCAGAACTAGGGATCTCGCTTCGCTCCGTTGATCGTGCCATCGAGAGTATGGTCAAATTCGATAAGGATATACCCCGCTCTTCCATGCTTGCCCAGCATGTTCTTCAACTGATCCGTTCTGGCGGCAAAAGAATTCGCCCGTTGCTGGTTATCGTAGGGTCACGCTTCGGCCCATCCGCTGAAGAGAAGGACACCATGAGGCTGGCGGCGGCGGCTGAGCTCATTCATGCGGCATCCCTGATTCACGATGACATTATTGATGATTCATCGGTCCGACGTGGCGAGCCTGCACTGCACGTCAAACTTGGCATCCATGATGCCCTGCATGTCGGCAACTATATGTCCGCACGCGTCGTTGAGCTAATCACCGAATATTCTGCAGAACGGGAGCGCTTTGCCTACGATTTGTCTTCCCTCGTTACCACTCAGCTATGCCTGGGTGAATATCAGCAACTATCCCATTTGTATAATTACGAGGTTCATATTGAGGATTATTTGGAGAAGTCCCGGAACAAGACAGCGCAATTGATGGCGTCGTGCCTGAAGATCGGCGCATTATCTGGAGGCGCGAAGAATGATATCTCAGAGCTGCTTTATTCCTTCGGTGAGAAGCTAGGAATGGCCTTTCAGATTCGCGACGATATTCTGGACTTTACTCAATCCGCCGAGAAGCTTGGCAAACCGGCTGGCAGCGATCTCCGCAAGGGCCAGGTAACCCTTCCTGTGCTGTTCGCACTGGAGCAGGAGGAGCTGGCTTCAAGGATTCGTTCTATCGGACCGGATACTCCTAAAGCTCAGGTTGATGCGGTTGTGACCCTCATTCAGCAGTCGGATGCGCTCCGGCAGAGCGAGCTGATCAGTGAACAATATCTCGACGACGCTCAGCACATTATTCGGCAGCTGGAGTCCTATCCTGCCCATCGGGATTTGACCGTCCTGCTGAACTATCTTAGCGGACGGGAACATTAATGGCATACATGTATGCAAGAGAGGGTGCCCCTCAGTCATCTACGATGACCTTTGGGACAGCCTTTTTTTATGGATCGCCCCATTTCAGCTGAGATAGCCCGCTGGTACTGCGCTAATCTGAACATTTACGTCAAATATCCTCAAATAAGCTTCGGATTGTTCTGCAAATGCAGACAAGAGCACCGCCCACAATTGCTGGCAGTGCTCTTGAGATTGACATGAGGGTAGCTACCCTCATGGGAAAACATCAGCCATGCTACGGCTAATACATATGGCTAACTCAACAGAAAGAAATCAGCCATCGTGAACAACAGGATCGTCATACTGATTACCTGATTCAGATTGTACGAAGCCACCTTCATGACCTTACGGTTAGAAGGCTTGATGATCCGATGCTCTGCCATCAGCAGCAGAATCGAAATGACCAGGCCCAAAATGTACAGCCAGCCAAGCTGCTGGATCGGAATCAGCGAGATCAGCAGCAGCACCATAATCGAATGAAGTCCCGCAGCAATGCGCAGACCGTTCTTTAAGCCGAATATGCTAGGGACGGACCATAGCTTGTGCTCCCGGTCGAACTCAATGTCCTGGGAGCCATAAATGATGTCAAACCCGGCGATCCACAGCATCACGACGGTTCCCAGGATAAATGGCAGAAAGGCGAATTCACCTGTGACGGCGAACCAGGCGCCGATCGGTGCTGAAGCGATGGTGAAGCCAAGATACAGATGGCTCATGTAAGTAAACCGTTTCGTATACGAATAGGATGAGATCAAGAAGATCGCTACTGGTGACAAAATCAGGCAGAGCGGATTCAGCATTCCCGCTGCGACAATAAAGATGGCGTAGTTCACCACGACAAACAAGAGCACTTCTCTCTCCCCTAACAGCATCCTCGGTAGATGACGATGCGCCGTGCGGGGGTTCTGGGCATCGAAGACCCGGTCAACGACACGGTTGAAGGCATTTGCCCCATTACGGGCAGCGACCAGGGCGATCAGCCCCCATAACATGATCCGCCCTGACGGTAGCCCGTCAGCCGCCCAGATCATGGAGATGACCGCGAAGGGTAGGGAGAACAGTGTGTGGGAGAACATAACCAATTCACCGTACAGCTTGATGCGGTGAACAATTTTACGCGTGATCTCCATGATGAACTCCCTCCTGTGCCACGGATGATGCTGTGTGCACCGCTTCCTCAAGCGCTTGGTCAAGCGCTGCAAGCATCTCTGTGATGTCCTTCTCCGTAATGACGAGCGGCGGCTGGAAGGCCAGCACATTGCGGCCGACACCGTTCTTGCCGATAATGAAGCCGCGATCCTTCAGCGTCTCAAGGACGTCATCGACAAGGTGGGCGCCAAGCTCCGTGTCGCCCGCACTCAGCTCAGCGCCAAGCATCAGACCGGCGCCGCGCACCTCGGACAGCACGCGCGGATAGCGTGCTGCCAGCTCTTCCAGACCGGCGCGCAACAGGCCGCCCAAGCGCTCGGCACGTTCCGGCAGGCGGTTCGCTTCGATGTAATCCAGCACCGCCAGCGCGGTGGCCGATGAGACGGGATTGCCGCCGAACGTGGAGGCCGAAGGCCGCGTGAAGCTGGCGGCAATGACATCATTCGAAGCAAACGCCGCTACCGGAACACCGCTACCGAGCGCCTTCGCCATGGAGATAATATCGGGCGTCACGCCCCAGCGATCCATGGCGAACATGCGGCCTGTGCGGCCGAAGCCGGTCTGAATCTCGTCGGCGATGAGCAGTACGCCATACTGCTCAAGCACAGCCTTCACTTCAGGGAAGTACCAATCCGGCGGTACAATAATGCCAGCATTGCCCTGAATTGGCTCTACGATCATAGCGGCAATATCGCTGCCTTTCTCCTCCAGCACCGCCTTCAGCGCCTCGAGCGAGCGGCGTGCCGCAGCATCTGCACTCATCCCTTGCTCATAGGGACGCGGAATGAATGTTACGTCTTCCGCAGCATCCAGCCTAGGAAGCTGCGGATCTGAGCGCCACATCTGTAGCCCTGTGACGCTCATCGTCAAATAGGTCCGTCCATGCAGCCCCTGCTCTAGCGCGATGAATCCTTTGCGACCTGTATGCAGCCGGGCAAGCAGCAGGGCTCCCTCATTGGCCTCGGAGCCGCTGTTGACAAAGAACGTACGGCACAGGTCTCCTGGCAGCACCTCCGCAAGTCGCTCCGCTAGATCGACATTGGGCTGCGTCAAATAGATGGTGCAGGTATGCTGCAGTGTTCTAAGCTGCTCCATCGTTCTTTCCACAATTTCCGGATTGCAATGGCCGCTGGCCACCACCGATACGCCAGCAAAAAAGTCGATGTATCTTTTCCCGTCATGTCCGTACAGGTATTGCATATCTCCTCGTACAAACTGAGGTGGATTCCGATAGAAGTGACTCGTAGTAGGGTAAAAATACTTACTCCGCTTCTCCAAAATGCCTTCCGGTCCAATATATTGCTGCATGCTTCATTCGCCTCTCTTCTGTTCAATCGCTATTTCACTTATACTAACGGCCGGACACTGTTATAGCGCCCGGCCCATGCATTGGCTTACCGCTGTACTGCCGGCTCGCTTTCTTTGGTCACTGCAGCTTCATTTTGCACGGTGCTTAAGGTCGTATTCGCGACAGCAGCCCCGCCGTCAAACTGAAGTGCGCCCAGCGTATACCCGGCATAGATTGGGTTCAGGGATGCGAGTAGCTCTTCCGCACGCTCCGGCTCATTCAAAGCGGTCTTGTACGCTGTGACAATCGCTGCCAGCTGCTCCGGGCGATAAGTCGTACCTTCGATCCGGAATACGGCCAGACCTGCTTTCTTTAACTCGGGAACGAGCGGCAGAAGACAGAGCTCCTTGGCCAGGGTCAAGTGATTGCGTCCATGCACATCACGGTACACGGGACTCTCTCCCTTATCCGTTTTGAGCACCAGAACCGAATTGGCGACATAGGTATTATCCTCTTCGCCCATCGGCTCAAGCACCTCCGTATTCTCATACAGATCATGCTCCATATACATTAATGCTGGTGATCCGTGAACAATCGCCTCAAGCGGTACCGGCGTCTCCGCCAGCAGCGCCCGGAAATCAATCGCAGGTAGCTCCATAGAAGCAGTGAGACGCGTCACCCCCATCTTGCTATAGAAGCCAGCAGATAGCTTGTTATATACGTTCAAGTTGAAGTCTCCGATTAATGGATAGCCTTTACTGGAAAATTTACGAACAGCCCCAAGGTTGGTCACCATGACGCCATCAATCGGCAACCGTTCACCCGAGAGCAATCCGTCATAGATGTCGAACTGTAGCTCTGTCATCATCCGCGGCAGGCAGACATATAGCTTCGCCTCGCCCTTTATGGCTGCAAGCTGTCTAATCTCTTCCTTCGTAAACGCATGGTCGGGTTCGTATACATCTCCTGATAGGTAGATATGGTCCGCACCCGCTGCAAGCGCCGCCTCAGCCTGTGTGACATTATTCACATGAACGGAAATCTCTGGGCGCTCAGCAGTCACTTTCTGTGTCCCTGTATATGCAGACCACATGCTGCGAAGCTCGTTCAGCCTTTTCTCTCCAAGCTCCCGTTCCTCGGTCGGTGTGCTGAATACTTTGCCTGTACTATAGAACTTGCCTGTTCCTTCATAACGCTCATTGATGTTGGACAACCCAGGACGTCCAAAAGCATATGCCGTCGAGAAGTCGCGTTTCCGATTGTCATACAGCACATCACGATCCTTGGCACGTTCAAATCCGACCGGATCCGCAATATAGCGGTCAATAGCATCTCCATAGGCGTTGACCAGCATAAGCACGAACGCCGTGTCCCGCATTCGGCCCTCGATCTTGAAGGATGTAATTCCACCATGGATCAGCTCTGGAATGTGCTCATACATATACATATCTTTAACGGCCAGCGGATATTCGGAAGGATAGATGAAGCCGTCCTTTTTAACTCGATAATCCCAACGACATGGCTTCAGACATTTGCCCCGGTTACTGCTCATTCCGAATACCATCGAGCTAAAGTAGCAATTCGCACCGTGAACGGAGCACATATCGCCGTGAATAAAGTATTCCAGCTCCATGCCCGTCTGTGCCTGTAGATAACGCGTAGATGCCAGATCCATCTCTCGGGAAGTAACTACCCGGGTGACCCCTAGCTCCTTCAAGGCCTCCACCATCTCAATATTATGAACATTCATCATGACCGAGGAATGAACCGGTATCGACAGGCCCAATTCACGAATCAGCTCCAGAATAGCAAAATCCTGAACGATGATCGCATCTGGACCTGCATGCTCCAAAAAGCGCAAGTAATCTGCTGCTTCCTCCAATTCCCCTTCATTTAGCAAATTATTAACCGTAACATAGACCTTCTTGCCGAGGGAATGTGCGATTTGTACCGCCTCGATAATTTGCTCAAACGTAAAATTGTACCCTTTGCGCATCATGCGCATATTCAGACTCGGACCCCCAAAATACACCGCATCACAGCCCGCTGCGATAACCTCCTCGAAAATCTCAAACGTTCCCGCCGGTGCAAGCAATTCGACTTCTTTTCCATTAAAAAAGCGCGCCACAGCGTTTCCCCTCCTTCTAGTTGCCTCGAATAATATGTGTTATTTATCTGTATAGCTTAAACCCCTAACATCCATTGAAGTCCAAGCACAACTCCAATCAAGCCCACGAATGATAGCACGAACCCTGTAGCCCGTGTGCACCAGACCAGCTTGTGGTACTCCGAACGCGGTTCTCCGATGATGAAGCCCCGGGCCTCCATGGAGAACACAAGCTCTTCCGCACGGCGAAAGGCACTGACGGTCACGGGTACGAGCAGTGAGACCAACAGCTTACCCTTTTCCTTCCAAGCGAGCTCCTTCAGGTCTGCACCACGTGCCGCCTGGGCCTTGAGTATTTTGTGGGTCTCATCCAGAATGGTCGGGATGAATCGCAGCGCAATGCCCATCATCAGCGTTAGCCGCTCTGCGGAGATGCCGATTTTTTTCAACGGAGAGAGCACCCCGCCAAGACCTTGATTCAGGACCCCAGGTGTCGTTGTAAATGTCAGCATTGCCGTAAAGGATACCAGTAAGGCCATTCTGCATGCAGAGATCATTCCGCGCGTCAGCCCACCAGCAAAGAGCGTAATATGGCCTACCTCAAGCAAGGGCCTTCCCTCCTGGGTGGTCAGACTCTGCACGACAAAAATAAAAACCATCAACACCCACAAAGGCTTGGCGGCTTTGGCGTAATATTTGAGTGGAATTAGAGTCATTTTCATATAAATTAGAGAAAATACCGTCGCAAGCAAGAGTGGAATCCATGAATTCACCAGCATCAGTGCCACCAAATACAGCACCATCCCGGTCAATTTCGCCCGCGGGTCGATCAGGTGAATCCAGGAGCCGGTATTGATGCTCCGTCCGAACAGGAGCTTGTTTTGCATAATCTAACCGACTCCTTTTCTCTTGATGTCACGCTGCTCCAGCAAGTCATGAATTCTTACAGCTGCCTTTTCCGCTGTCAAGCAAGGCTCTTCGTGCTCCAATCCCAACTGCTTGGCAAGACGGTTCCATACCTTGATGCAAGCAGGCACAGCAAGATTGCACTCTCGCTCGAGCCTGCCCGCTTCACGCACAAGCTCCGCCGGGCCACCTTGAAATACCTTCGTTCCCTGATGCATCACAATCCAGGTATCGGCGTAGGGAAGCATTTCCTCAATTCGATGGGTAACGACGATAATCGTCTTGCCTTCTTCCGCCTGCATCTTCCCGAGCAGACCAGCTAGCTCGGACCGGCTCTCGGGATCAAGCGTTGCCGTCGGCTCATCCAGCACGATGACATCTGGGTCCATCGCCAGCACAGAGGCAATCGCTATCTTCCGCATTTGTCCACCACTTAAGTGGAACGGATTCCGGGGCAGGAAGGAGGCATCAAGTCCGACCAGCTCCAAGGCGCGAATCGCACCCTTTCGTGCAGCTTCGCGGTCCATACCGAAATTGAGCGGGCCGAACATGAGATCCTTTTCTACCGTATCCTCGAACAGCTGCTGCTCGGGGAATTGAAATACTAGTCCTACCCTGCGCCTCAGCTCCTGCAGTGGAGGCTGCTTGCTTCCTGCCTTCAGCATGAAGTCCAGTACACGCACCTTGCCCCCAGTGGGCTTCAATATCCCGTTAAAATGCTGGAGCAATGTCGATTTACCCGAACCAGATGCACCAGCAATCCCCGCAAAGGCTCCATTCTCAAGCTGGAGACTTACATCGTGCAGGGCGGAATGGCTCCACATGCTGCGGGCATCATATGCATAGCTTACTTCTTCGAAAACAATTGCCATATCTGATCCGCCATCTCCCTGCTCTGCTGCTTCCCGTTCGGCATCGTAATTCCCAGCTTGTAAAGTTCTGCCTCCAGCCGGATGGAGTAAGGGGCAATGAGACGGCAGGTCTGCAATAGTTCGCTGTCATGAAACAGCTCCCATGGTGTCAAATCTGCTGCAATCCCACCGTTGCTCAGTACGATGACACGGTCTGAAGCCATAATCTCCTCCGCATCATGCGTAATCGAGATCATGGTGTATCGGCCTCCTGCCTTCATCTCTCGCAATATATCCAACAATTCTCCTCGCGCCTTCTCATCCAGCATGGAGGATGCCTCGTCAAAAATGACGATCTCCGGTTCAAGCGCCAATATTGAAGCTACTGCGACCCGCTGCTTCTGTCCACCGGACAGCTCGGACGGATGCTTGGTCAGCAAATGGTCAATCTCCAGCTTCTCTGCATAGCTGCGGACCCGCTCCTTCATTTCCTTGCGTGGAAGATGACGGTTCTCTAGCCCAAAGGCAATGTCCTCCTCCACAGTTGAGCCGATGAACTGATTATCCGGGTTCTGAAATACCATTCCGATCCGGGGACGCAGCTTTCCAATGGTTCCGCTGGACAGCAGGATTCCATCCACCTCAATCGTCCCCTCATTCATCGTTAGCAGACCGCCGAGCAGCTTGGCCAGCGTCGACTTGCCGCAGCCGTTCGGGCCCACCAGTGAGACCCAGCTTCCCGGGAGGATGCTGAATGACAGATCGCTCAGCACCGGCTTCTCTGGTGAATACGCGAATGATACATGCTGTACGTTATAAGCGGGTTGCCGCTCTGTCATTCTTCTCCCTCCTTGCTCTCCTATCAACCTCTTCAAGCTGGCTTCGTCAAAAACCCTTCAAACAGAGAGAGCTTCGACAAAGATGGGATCAAGTAGCGCACCGCGATCCCTACCGCAATGCCGGTCAATATGCCGGCGATCAGCAGCAGTGGTAAATACGACATGACTTTGGTTGTCTTCAGATAGAGCGACGCAGCCCCGAGCTGTCCGATATTATGAGAGATCCCGCCGACAATACTGACGCTGATCATACTGAAATGCTCACGCCCCAGGCTGAGTAGCCCCCACATAGCCAGGAAGCTCAGCAAGGCTCCGCTAATACTGAACAGAAAGGTGGAGAACGTTCCTAAAATGAATGAGCTAAGCACGGTCTTAAGAATAACAACCATAAATGCGTCCCTGCCTCTTAGAAAATATAGACAGGTCAAGATCATAATGTTGGCCAGCCCGAGCTTGGCACCGGGAATGCTCACATTCACCGGAATCAGGCTCTCGATTAAGCTAAGAACTACGGCGACCGCCGAGAATATAGCGATGATCACCGTCCTTTTTAAAGAGAGATGAGCTTGCTCATGTAACGATGGCATCAACATCACCTCCTTCGTCTGGCACACCTTGAACTTCTACGATCAATTTATAAGGCAGACAGACGATCGTCCCGCCGTTGCGCGTGATGAAGCCGAAGGTAAGGCATATCTGGTCAGGACAATCCGCATCAATCATTTCAATTCCGTAATCATGAACCTTGAGCAGGTTATATCCATGGTCGGTCTTTATCTCAATCTCCTGTTCTTCCTCTGTCAGCTCTACTGTGCGGAACAGTTTGCCGTCAATCGTAATTTTTGCGATACGTTTCTCATTGTGATTAATTTCACTATCACTGCCGTCGAGCCATCTAGGTACTAGAAATGCACCTGCTATAACAACGACAAGAACGATCAGTAGGATGTCTCCGCGCTTCATAGCATACTCCTTATTTTTTTAATTACATAAATTATAGATGAATTTATTATACCTGCTAGCTTCTGAACCATCGTGTGACAAATGTATCTTTCATTTAACTTTTCACAAAATCATCACTTAGAAAGAGTTAATAAATATTAAAAACCCTGTGAGAATTGACACATTTCATATGGATTCTTTTCTGCTAAACTCAAGGTCCACATGATCGAGAAAAGAGGATGCACATTGAAGTACATGAATAAATTCACCGTCCTGCTGCTCACGATGTCCTTGCTTACAGCCCTTCTAAGCGGTTGCACAGGCAATACGAATTCCAGCGGACAAACTGTCACTCCTGTTAGCGAGACCTTCTTCATTTTTGATACCGTCGTCACGATCAAGATTTACGATAAGCGGGCAACTACAAAAAACTTTCAAGAGCTGGAAGCTCTGATGAAAGATATCGACTCTAAAATCAATCGTTCGAATGAGAATAGTGAAATTTACGCAGTAAATGCAAATGCAGGCATTGCCCCGGTTCAGGTATCACAGGAAACTTTTGACCTAGTGAAAATTGCTGTCGACTATGCCCAGCAAACAGGTGGCCTGCTTGATCCTTCCATCGGGCCGCTCGTCAGTCTCTGGAATATCGGTCACGAAGGTGCCCACGTCCCCCCGGCAGCCGACATTGAAGCAGCACAGAAGCTGGTCGACTACCATAAGATTGAGCTAAATGAAGACTCCCTTGAGATTTATCTTCAAGACAAAGGGATGGATATTGACCTCGGCTCGTATGGCAAAGGCTTTGCGGCTGACCTGATCTATGATTATTTACAAGCCCAAGGCTTCGAGAGCGCGATTATCGACCTCGGCGGTAACGTCTTTGCGATGGGCAACAAGCCAGGTGGCCGTGAATGGAACGTCGGTATTCAGCACCCGGATCAGAAACGCGGCATTGATATCGGAACGTTAAAGGTGACAGACAAGAGTATGGTTACTGCCGGGATTTACGAGCGCTTTTTCGTAGAGAACGGAAAGACCTATATGCACATTCTCGATCCTCGCACCGGTTATCCGGTGGACAATAATATCAGCAGCGTCACCATTATTGCCGATTCCTCCACAGCAGCCGATACGATGGATACCTCATTGCTCATTATGGGTATCGAAGACGGACTCAAGTTTGCCAAGGAGAACAACACCGAGGCACTGTTCATTACCAAGGACAAGAAGCTGTATGCAACTCCTGGCTTTAAGGAAATGCTGAACAAAACGAACGACGAGTACACCTTTGCTAATTAAGGAAGTGTCAGCCTGCGCATAACGAATAGTTGAACGAAAATAAAACTAGAAAAGAGGGGCGCAGCGCCCCTCTTTCTCTTTTTCTTAGCTTAATTCAGCTTTGTAAAATACCTAATCTCTTCTGATTCCTTACAGAATCCAACTGATTCGTATAGAGATAAGGCAGATCTATTTGTAGTTAATACCATAAGGTTCGCATATTCTAGCTGATTGGCTTTGAGATAGCTCAGGGCTTGTGTAAGCAAATACTTGGCAAAGCCGCGCTTTCTCCATGGTTCACGGACAAAAACATCCTCTATGACACCGTGATCTGCTTCTTGCCATGCCATCAGTCCGCCAACAATAGCGTCTGATTGACGTATGACCATGGATGTCCATAGTTTGTTATTCTTGTATTCAGACAACCTATTAAGTCCCAGTGGAGTGTCAGGCCAGATCTCAGCTTCTATATCCAGGTAATCTCTTTCCTCACCCGATGATTCCATCTTCCAATAAGAAAATTGAAATTCCTCTGAGAGTTTTAGCTCAGGAATAGACTCATTCAAGTCTCGTTTCATACAAAATAGACTGTTCAGTTGAAGATACCCTTTTTGGATAAAAAACTGATTATTGGCTGTCTCGGTCGAATCGTTACCAACACAAAGTATTGTTCCATATTCTTCTGGTAATGTTTCCTGTAACTGCTTTGCTCTTGTGAAGAGTTGTTGATAGATGCTGTCGAGCAAAGCAATGTCATTCTCTCTCTCGGGAATCGTTTTAAGATTAACATATATGGAGTGGTTGTTCTCTCCTGAGCGACCGGGAGGTACAACATTCATAATACTAACTTGGCCCTTGGCGACCATTTTTCCATGTTCAAATGCGCAATACACGTTACTCCAATTATCTTCGTTCCCTACCCACCAAAATACTGCATTTTCTCTCGCTGTTACGGATCGGTACAGCTCGCCAAGTAACGGCATATCTGCATGCTGGAAATTACGTATAATCATTTCTGTTGATGATTGACTCAAATTAATACCCCTCTCAAGTAGAAGGGGATTTCGCAGTTTAGAGGGCTAGCTATGCGAGTTCCCCTTAATAAATTTGCCCTTTAATAGCATTTGTCTACTCACAATAAACGCCTCCCTTAACTGTTATTACCATCGACATTAACATACCTTGAGCGTTGTATCAAACATAATTTACAACTATAATTATTTTCTTCAATACGTATGTAATACGGTTCAAAAGCAGTTACAATATATAGCGTAAGAAATGACATGAACACATTTTTTAACAGGTACAAAAAGTTGGACAAAAAATTCCCACCTTCATTTAAATCCGTGTGTGTTGGTGAAAATAGTAAAGAGTAGCTAACGAATGAACCATCCATAGCTTATTGATGGACTAGCCTTCCTACATCTCAATTCAAAGGAGAGACCAACATGTCCAAGAACAGTGAAATCAACAATAAGAAGGAATTGTCGCCGGAGCAACGTGATGAACTACTCGGAACATTGAAAGCTCGTTTTGAGAAAAACATGTCCCTCCATTCCGACATCGAATGGGCTAACGTGGAGACAAAGCTCGAAGCTCATCCTCAGAAGCTGTGGTCACTCCATGAGATGGAGAGAACGGGTGGGGAGCCGGACGTTGCGATGCATGATCATGAGACAGGCGAGTACATTTTTTACGATAGTGTCGTGGAAAGTCCTAAAGGGCGTAGAAGTGTCTGTTATGACCGTGAAGCATTGGAATCCCGAAAGCAGCACAAGCCGGAAAATAGCGTCATGGATATGGTGAGCGAGATGGGGATAGAGCTCCTGACGGAGGAGCAGTACCGCGAGCTGCAGAAGCTTAAACCATTCGATCTTAAAACGTCCAGCTGGGTGAAAACACCTGATCCCATTAGAAAGCTCGGCGGAGCGATCTTCTGTGATCGCCGCTACGATACAATCTTTGTCTACCACAATGGAGCAGATTCCTATTATGGGGCCAGAGGCTTCCGTGGCTTGCTAAGAGTCTAGCGTCGACATTAACCATTCCACTACGACAGGGCATAATCAGGATGAAGGATGGCAGGAGTGAAAATGATGCTTCATGAGCTACACTTTTTAACTTGTCCGTGGGAACACCTAACTGAAAACACAGCTACAGCCTTTCAACAAGAGCTAAATAAAGAATTAAGTCCATCACATCGTTTGTTCGGTACAAAGTCTATCGCTCTCGCGCGTCGTATAGACAATGATGATGTACTATTCTGGATTGAGGATCTCGATACATACGCTATTGTTCACCTCACATGGACTCATGCAAATGCAGAGGGCTACCCGATAACACAAATGCTGCCGGTGGATGAATTGGCTGCATATTGCAAGCGTATTTCTGAAGAGTACAAGACTTGATAACATTCGAAGAAACGGTGGAACAACGTATGAACAATATTTCTCGGCGTGACACACCAGAGCTTCTTCTCAGGGAACGACTAACACAAGGCAGACGAGCAGCCCTATCAGCACTCCAGAATCTGTAGACAATGGCACCAGTTAATAAGAACATCCTAAAAAGGTCATAAGCGAGCTCAGACGTTCTGGCGCAAGACTTTAACTGCATACACCAAAGGGACCCACTCTGAAGCGCATGGAAGTTATGCGAATGAGGAGAAGCTCGTATTTCGATTCACAAATCAGAAATGAAGATCGTTCATTACAAGCATATATAACGAAATGACTTGAGGAGGGTAAGCTAATGAAGCCTTATATGAAATGGAGCTATACCGTAAAAATCGTGAATCAAGCCATGAGAGGAGTGTGAGCACACGATTAGAAAAGGAGCGATGCTACATGTGTAGCCTATACAGTAAAAAAGCAACTTCCAGTGATTATGAGCTGATACTGCAGCTATGGGAAAGATCCGTTACGGCCACTCATGATTTTTTACAGCCAGATGATCTGAAGGAGATTCGCGAAGAAATCCCTGCCTATCTACCTCTATTGGATGTTCAACTGTGGTACGTAGACGATCATTTGGTTGGCTTCTCCTCTGTCCATGAGCAACATCTGGAGATGCTGTTTCTGGATTCTGATGCGCTTGGCATGGGGTATGGAACTCAGATTATGCAGCGGCTGATTCATGGCGGTGTAACATCCGTTGATGTCAATAAGGACAACCCGCGTGCAACAAGCTTCTATTTGAAGCATGGCTTCAGAATCATTAGTGAGTCACCAACAGATAGTGCCGGCCGCGCTTATCCCATATTGCATTTATCACGGTTCGTTTCAGATATTACTGCTATACTGTAACAGTTTGAGCAAATTGGGCTACAGACTATTTTATTTTGCAAGGAGGTACCTTGAATTGAATTATGGAAGGGCACTTCATAATGTGCTGGAATTCAGCCATCAGTTGGATGTGCTGCACAAGCATATGACAGAAAGCAATTTACCGGTGCGTAAAAGCGATTCTTTCGATAGGCAATGCTTTTTATTGGAGCAACACCTTGGAGAGGATGTCTATCAAACTACGTACAAAAAAATGAAAAAGGTCAATCTTCTATCAGGGATCACAGCTCTTCCGGTGCTGCTCGTGATTGCGGTGGCCTACATCTACAGCCGTTGGATCGACAAGGAGCTGAACATGTTCGGATTCTTCATAGATCATCCTGTGTTCTATCTCGTACCTGCTGTGCTGATCGTAGTAACTCTGATACTCGCTGTGTACCATTCTATTTTGCGTAAAAAGCTATATTACCGGATCTATCCGGAGTTGAAGAGTAAGCTCCACATTCAGGAGTAGAATACTCCGTTCAGCTTTTCCTCCTTCATCAGCAACAGACACTTGCACTTATTACATTCTAATCGGTGAATTTGATCAGTAAGAACGTTAGAGAGGAGCGACAGCTCCTCTCTTTCTTCATACAGCTCCATGAATCCTTATCATTGACTATGGTGTAGCATTGATGATTCCGTTATGCCCTCTCGATGCAATTGTAAATAAACCAAGCCATCTCTAAGCTCCTCAGCTCTGTCAAAACCCAATTTCCCTAATAGATGTATGGATCGTACGTTCTCTGGCTCTACAGTCGCATCTATCGTTGCTAATTCCGTACCAGCAAATCCAAAGCGAATAACCTCTCTCATGGCTTCAAGCATATAGCCTTTTCCCCAGTAGCGCCTGGACAGGTCAAACCCGACCTCGGCGGTCCATTCGCCCCCTATATTTCTTAGGTAATGATATCCGCATGTACCGATCAAGCGATGATCGCTCTTATCGAATAGTCCCCAGCGACAGCCTGCATCCTCGACATGATAGCTGATGATGTCCTTCGCTTCATCCAGATTTTTGCAGGGCTCAATATCCATGAATCTTGTTACTGCCTCATCTGAGAAATGCCCAAAAACCTCCTCCACATCCTGTAATGTCAAAATTCTAAGCTGTAGTCTCGTTGTCTCCAACAACGGATACTCCGCTACTCCCTTGCCCAATATCATCACTACTCTCCTCCATTGTCTTCACGGGTCTTAGCACAGCATAGCCATAGCCCTCAGGGTAATGTCGCTGGTAATCATACAGGGTCCCCTCATTCCATTCGAACCCCAGTTCCGTGGGATCAAAATTCCACGCCTTGTGCTCCACCATCTTCATGACCTGCCCATTGGTTCGTAAGTAATCAAAAGGCGGGTGGAAGAACACCAGGTAATCGGACTCTGGAATATCACGGCATTCCATACCAGGGGGAATCTCTCCATCATAGTCAGCAGCTACCATGATCCCATATAGATATCCCTTCTGCCCATCCTGATAGAACCATCCTGCCGTCTGCGCCAGCTGCCCAGGAAGGCTAAGATGAGACATACTATCTAGCGTTCCGCTGATCTCATCGCAATTGTGTCCATTTCTCCAGAACTCCCCGTAATTTTTGGATGTGATATCCCAGGTCCCTATAAATTTGTGCGCCGGGATCCGTTCAATTTTGACCTCTACAGCCTTCACTTCAACTTCACTCATTACAATCCTCTCCCTCAGATGATAGTGATAAGGAGAGAACACCTCCGCACGAATGGCTAACGGAATGGGACGCGGGGCTCTACGATAGGCAGCCGGAGTCATGTGAAAGGCTTTGACAAATGCTCTCGTAAAGGCCTCCTGCGATGAAAATTGATACTTCACAGCGATATCAAGAATTCGCGCATTCGAGTCACGCAGCTCTAATGCTGCGCGGCTAATACGCCGCATCCATATATAATTTCTTAGCGTCATGCCTGTCAGAGCATGGAACTTCTTCGTACAATAATAGGGCGAGTAGCCCAAGTCCTCGGACATGTTCAGCAATGTCGGCGTCGAAGTCAGATTATCCTCGATCCAGCTGATCATCAGCTGAACCATCTCGTTCCATTCATACATGGAGTCCCCCTCCTTTCGACACCATCATAGCAATCTGAGAATGAGCTTATTTGACCTGAGTTGCAGAAGCAGAGCATTGGGCGCGCGTTGAGCCAGGATAAGCATCTATTAGATAACGAGATTACATAACACGATTACAACTCATGCTAGTATAAGCGTATTTATAGGGTCGATAATCGAATGAACGAAAGGAAGAACGAGTAATTCATGAATTCGGTCAATAAGTAAGCAAGCCTGTTTGACATAAAGCTACCGCCAACATACAATGAGCATAACAATGATATGAGGAGGTGTTTGTTTGTCGGTTCTCCGCTAAGGAACGATGTCTATCACAGGTTGACGGCTGCTCGCCGTTATGATTCGTTGTGCCATTGACATGCCTTACGGACACCGCCGAACGGACACCTGTCCGGACTCTGCCAAGCAGACGCGGTTATTATACCGTGTCTGCTTTTTTTCTGTGAGGCATGATCTCATTTGAAAAGGAAGTTGAAGCCACTTGAGTAACTTATCCAATCCTGATTTTGTTCGATCACTGCTTATGGGCCCCAACTGTCTAACTCTGCTGGAGGAGATGCTTCCTCACCTTGATTTACCCGCTGCTAAGCGTATCCTTGATCTTGGCTGTGGCAACGGCCTGACCTCTATGTATCTGGCAGAGCGCTATCCTGCAAGCATATTTGCCATGGACCTCTGGATCTCCGCCACAGAGAATGACCATCGCTTCCGTCAGGCACAGCTTGACAGGCAGATCATTCCTATACATGCCGACGCTCATCATCCTCCGTTTGCAGATGGATATTTCGATATGATTATCAGTGTAGATGCCTATCATTATTTTGGCCGTGATGAGAGTTATATGGACGACGTATTATCCCGACTTGTCACACAGAACGGACTAATCGCCCTAGCTCTGCCCGGCTTGAAACAAGAGCTTGATGGCGAACTGCCTCCAGAGATGGCGGTCACCTGGACGCTCGATGATCTGGACACATGGCATAGCTGTGCATGGTGGAGCAAGTTGTTGTCCTCCTCCAAGACAGTGGATATTATCTCCATTAGGGAGATGAACGGTTTTGATGAATGCTGGGATGACTGGCTGGCCTCTGATAATCCGTACGCTCAAGCAGATCGCCGTGCACTGGAAGCCGGTGCAGGTAAATATATGAATTTCATCTTCATTCTCCTGAAGCGCCTATAAGCGACTAGGATAACACTCTATAACACGATAGCCGAATTATATGATTCCTTTCCTTACGACAGGGTCCTATAGCTCGGCTATTGCTGTTAATTCCCTCACTTTAGTTTTTTCAAATTTAATTGTATACTGCTTATTGTTATAAATTAGAGAAAGGATGATTCCGCATGTCGGATGCAAATCAATTATTTGGGCAAGCCCTTATCAAATCACTCATTGGAGAACGTGGGCATCTTCCGATTGCACGCGCTTTGACTGATATCAGCGCTGAACTGGCTGGACGAGTACACGAAGGTATGCCCTACAGCATCTATCAGTTGGTAAAGCACATGCATTACTGGCAACAATTCATGCTGGCTCATCTGGAGGGTCGCAAGCCGCACATGCCGGCAAGTGTCATGGAGAGCTGGCCGGAGGAGACAGCTCCTCAGGATGAGGAGAGCTGGCAGGCAGATATTCAGGCCTTCCTGTCCGGGGTCGATCAAGCCGTGGCGATTGCTGGACAAGCCCAACTGGACGAGTCTCTTCCCTATTTTCCCGGAGAGACCAAGGCCGGATTGTTGCGTAACATCGCATCGCATAACTCATATCATCTTGGTGAGATTGTGCTATTACGTCGCTTCTATGGCGCTTGGCCACCACCTGGGGGCGGTTACCCCGCTTAAGCCATGTCTTTATGTCAGATCACATAGCTTCTCTATTCTTCCTATCCTGTCCCCGATCCCCATATAATAAGAGTAACTGGCGTGGTATTGAAGCCATAGAAGCCCATCGGGACCTAAGGTGAAGGAATGAGCAAGCATGAGATTGTACTGACCAAGCAAGGCAAGACCTTTAAGGATTATCGGCATTTAGCGATTACTGAGGCCACCGAAGTGTGCATTCTGAATATCATCAAAGGTCGACTATACACGGGCCGCAAGACGATGAACCCTGTCTACGAGCCATATCCTACGAAGCAGGAAGTCGTGGCGAGATGACTCCGATGACTTGTACAAAGAGGGCAATTGTGCCCTCTTTTCGCGTTCATTTGCCTACACCCCTTATGCTGGATGACTTAAGCCTTATTAATTTATGCGTCTCCTTCAGCTTCGTAATCCGCCCGGGTCATGCCGTAATAGACTACATCTTCGAAATGATCCCACTTCAGAATGTGCTGTTTAAACTCACCTTCAAATGTCATGCCCACTTTTCTCATCACATTGGCCGAAGCCGGATTTTTGGTCATCGCCGCTGCACACAGCTTATTTAAATCCAGCTCCCGAAATCCGAACTGAACCAATCTTCTAGCCGCTTCAGTAGCATATCCCTGTCCCCAAAATGGTCTTCCCAACCAATAACCCAGCTCGCCTCTTCGATGTGACGGGGCTATATTGATGCTCATACAACCTATTAACTGCATATCTTCTTTACGGATTACAGCAAAAGGATAATCATGCCCATTATCTGCTCGATCTACACAGGCTCTAATCCAGCGTTCAGCACCTCCCTCGGGGTAGGGATAGGGGATAGACAAGGTCGTTCTCGCTACCTCTATACTCCCGGCAAATTCCTGTACCTTGCTGGCATCTGCCAATTCAAATGGTCTCAACGTTAATCGTTCCGTGTTCAATGTTGGCTGCAATGGAATCCCTCCTTAGCGTCTGGTATCAAGGTACTACCCCTCATTCTCCTTATTAGCCTGCTGAAGGATATCTGCAATGAACGAATGCTTACCCTCGGTGTAAGCTACCCGATCCTGAGGGAATTTCGCAGCGAGCTCCTCCTTCAATTGCTGGTATTGTTCTTTTGCCACAGAATGCTTTCGCAAATAATTTCTGAAGAGAATCTGATTCGTCCAGCCTGTACTTCCGAAGATGTAAATATGCAGATGATGCGTTCCCGCTCTCCATGCTCCTTTTCGGAAAAACCTTCGCTCAGGGAACTCCGCATGAATCACATGCTCGTATCCCAGGCTAGCCAACGGCCCTATAAAGGCTTCAACGATCTCCAGTTCCTGCACGCCAGCCATGAAATCGATCACTGGCTTGGCAGTAAGTCCGGGTACAGCTGTGCTACCGATATGCTCGATAGAGATAACCTGATTGCCCAGAAGTTCGAGTATTTTCCTTCGTTCAATGTCGTATTCGGCAGCCCAGTTGGCATTGTAGGCTTCAAGTATTACCACCTCTTTCATAGGCCCCTCCATTATAATTAGAATTAAGAACGTGACCCGCGATTATCTGGAATTGTTACCCAATATTATAACGAGAAAGCAGACCCTATGGATATGCTGTATCCTACACTGCAGTGTGCTTCTTCTCACATATCTATGCTATGATATTCATATCTTCAAAAGTCTGAATAAAGGAGCATAGAGCATGAATCAGAGCATCCAACAGTTTAAGGCGGATTTCTTCAAGGCATTGGCCCATCCGATGAGAATCCGTATTCTGGAGCTGTTAAGCGATGGCGACAAGACTGTCAATGAGCTGCAAAGCATTCTTGGCTCGGAAGGCTCCGCCGTATCCCAGCAGCTGGCTGTGCTGCGCAGCAAAAATGTCGTTCAAGGGTCGAAGGACGGCACCTCCGTCATTTACTCTCTGCGTGATCCACGGATCAAGGATCTGCTGGTGGTCGCCAAGCAAATTTTTGACAATCATCTCGTAGACGCCATCTCCCTACTGGAAGATATCCGCAAAGAAACCTAAACACGAAGAACAAGGAGCGCTGTAAAGCAAGATGCAGGAACTTCTTGTTTTTTTGTGATTTCATGATCCATTACACGGTTTGGACCGATTTTTCGTGTTTGACAAGAGTAGAGGTCGGGAGTACATTCTTAATATATTCAAATATTCAAATATATAAAGAAAAGAAGGTCACAACAGATGAAATGGACGGGGAGATTTGCAGGATATCATGCATCCGCTTTTCGAAAGGATCTGTTGTCGGGACTGATTGTCGGTATTATCGCCATTCCGCTGGGAATGGCGTTTGCCATTGCTTCAGGCGTTCAGCCAGCATATGGGCTCTATACGACGATTATTGCCGGCATACTCATATCCTTGCTGGGAGGCTCCAAATTCCAGATTGGAGGACCAACAGGTGCATTCATTCCAATCCTCTTCGCTATAGTGATGCAATATGGCTACGAGAACCTGCTGATTGCCGGACTTATGGCAGGTGTCATGCTAGTAATCATGGGGGCGCTCCGGCTGGGAGCCTTGATTAAATTCATTCCGCGCCCTGTCACGCTAGGATTCACAGCCGGGATTGCGGTTACGATCTTCTCGGGGCAAATTGCTAACTTCCTGGGACTCCGCGATATCGAAAAGCATGAAGATTTCATCTCCAATATGAAGGAGATCGGAATTCACATAACGACGCTAAATGTGTACAGCCTTCTTACCGCCGGAATCTGTCTGGCTGTGATCCTGGTCCTGCCTAGATTGGCACCAAAAGTACCTGCATCTCTGCTTGGACTGATTCTCTCTACGCTGGTTGCTGCTTTCTTGTTCAAGGGACAGGTCGCTACGATCGGCTCTGCCTTCGGTGCTATTCCCAGTGCGCTGCCGAAGTTCAGTCTTCCAGACCTAACGTGGGAGCGAATCATTACTTTAATCCAACCTGCTTTTGTCATTGCAATGCTTGGCGGCATTGAATCCTTGTTATCTGCTGTAGTAGCCGATGGGATGACGGGGACAAGACATAACAGCAATCGGGAGCTTATCGGGCAGGGCATTGCCAATATCGTGACACCTTTATTTGGCGGCATCCCTGCGACGGGTGCCATCGCTCGGACAGCGACTAATATTAAATCCGGTGCCGTCTCGCCTATATCCGGTGTTGTGCATGGCATCGTCGTACTGCTCGTGCTCGTTGTCTTCGCACCGTACGCTTCGCATGTTCCGCTTGCCAGTATGGCTCCAATCCTGATGGTGGTCGCCTGGAATATGAGTGAACGCAAAGCCTTCGCACATGTACTGAAGACGCGCACCAGTGATTCGATTGTGCTGGTGATTACCTTTTTGCTTACTGTATTTACAAGCTTGACCACAGCTGTCGAGGTCGGATTGGTGCTCGCTGCCCTGCTATTCGTCAAACGCATGAGCGATATTATGAAGGTGGCCAAGGTACTGCCCGATCCAAGTCACAAGCATGAGAAGGTCATGCCACATATGGTGCACGAAGGACACGATTGCCCGCAGGTTAGCATGTATACCATTGAGGGACCGTTATTTTTTGGTGCTGCTGATCTGTTTGAGAAATCCATCACGGATACCCTTCATCAGCGTCCCGGGATTTTGCTGTTGCGGATGGGAAAGGTTCCGTTCATGGATACGACGGGGGAATCCAACCTGGCTAGTATCGTGAAGCATTTTCAGAGTCATGGTGGAAAGATACTGCTCGCTGGTGTTCAGACACAGCCATTAGAGGTGCTGCAGCGCACAGGCTTATATACTCGAATCGGGCAAGAGCATTTCTTCGCCCATACAGGAGAAGCGATAGACTACGCCATGCTGCACCTCAATTCCAAGCAATGCATCGGCTGCAAGCATCTTGCCTTCCGTGAATGTGCGACTCTGTCTCAGGCAGGCTTGCAGCCAGACATGAACCAACGTCCAGTGGCTGGTCAGACATCCACAGGGGTACAGCAGCCTGCATTCGCTACACCGAAGTGAATGTAATGCTGCCATCCATAGCAACACCTCTTTATAACAATCCCCCGTTGTTTCGGACTTGTGGCCAGCAACGGAGGATTGTTATAGATGTATCAAGTGGAAGCCAGTTCAACCAACATGACCTGGATCTGCATCAGGATTGTGAAGATTTCTTTCCCTCGCTGTCCTTGCAAGTACGTGTCCTAAATGCGTAATGGCTTGCTTCGAATGGCGATAGAACGTCGTGCGGCTCATATGAAAAGCCTCTGCGAGCTGCGATTTTCCATGATATTTATACAAATAGCTCTCTCGTAAAATATGCTGCTCCAGCTCCGTTAACGGATACGGCGGTGGCGCAGTCGTTAATAAATACTGCACCTGTTCTCTCAGTCCCGCCCCTTTCATTCCCATCTCTCGGACCGCTGTCTGTGTCTCCAGCAGTGTATCGTCATACAAATGCTGCAGGAGGCGCTTCACCTCAGTCCAAGGCAATGGCTGGATTTCGCTTGCATGGACGATCTTAGTCGCCTGTGTAGTCTGCTGAATTATCCGCTCGACCCATACCTCGAACGTTGCCTGCCGCAGATCCAGCTCCCATAGCATCATGCTCGCCCATGGTAGCTGCTCCAAGCTCGTCTCTTCATTCTGCTGAAAGCCCATTAGTGGCAGTAACATATTCATCTGCTGGTCTGCTGTTGCTATAATTGCCCGCAGCCCACTCGTCGCCTCAATGAGCCATGACTGGAACAGCATCGCCCCAAGCTCCTCCGGTCGGTGATAGGGCTGCTCGATATCGACCGCGGCCAGCAGCATGCACATAGTATCGGCCGCCTCTGGAGGAAGCCTTCGCAGTAGATCTGCCTCTTCGCCGAGTACTTGCAGATAGGCTGGCGCATATCGCTCCAGTAACGGCAGTGTTCTTGCGTGCAGCCACAGACCAGCCGAAAATGCTAGCGGGATCCCATTGTTGTCCCGTGTGACCAGGATGCTCTCGGGACTATACAGCGCAATATCATCCAACAGCTGATGATGCGCTCCCTCCTCAACCAGTTCTGACTGCCAGTCGGAACGAGAGATGGATGTCGCCAAAAAGCGGTGCAAATAAGGCATATCTTCGGCATTGATCCCCCGTCGGCGTTCCTGCTGATGAATACCGGAGAAATCTACATACTGATGCGCAGCAGGCAATTGCTCCCGGTACAGCTCCAGCACATGCGCGGCAAGCTGCATCTGCCGCAGCTTATCTGCTGCAGGATATTGCTCAATCAGTAGTCTCAGTGCACGAAGGCGCATCGTTTTATATTCCCTGGGATTCCGAAGCTCATAATCCTCTCGCAAAATTCGTCCCAACAGCTGATGTAATGCTAGACCACCCGGGACCATGCGGATACAAGATAACCTGCTCAGCGATGCATAGTCTGATGCTGATAGCGAACGCTCCAGCAGTTGATTGAGGGTCATCTGGTCCGCAGCCGGGAATAGCGCGAGCAATTGCAGGGCCTCATACATGAACGGATCTGACACTTCTTGCAACAGTTCTGCACTAAGGATTCTTTGCAGTTGACTAGAGCGCTCCAATATGTCCTCCCCCTGACGTCGCATCATGTCAACCGTCAATGCAAGCAGTAGCGGATGTCCGCCCGTTCTATGCGCTACGTTCTGCTGCACATGCAATGGTAGCCCGCTATTATGCAAATATTCATAAATTTGCTCTCGGGTGAATAGCTCCAGAGGGAAGGTCTCGATTCGATCAGCCCATGCAGGATGTATGTGCCATTTTAGTGGCAGACCTGGTCGTGATGCCATCACCAGCAAGCATGGGGCTTGAGCCAGTCTGGGAAGCAGACTGCCCAGTAACCAGCTCTCGATTCGCTCCAGCGACTCGCAATTATCGATCAGGATCACCGTGCGCTGATGGCTCAATTCGTTTAGGACATGGGCCATCAGTGTCTCCTCTTCTCCTCGAACGCTGCCGTATTCGGTCTCAAGACACATATCCAGATGTGTCAACAGCGCTCCTGGCGTATGCAAGCAGACCTGCCCATCCACCCACAGCGTCCTTATTTCCGACCTGCGGGAAAGAGCAGCCATTTCCGTGAGCAGCGTCGTTTTCCCGATGCCACCAATCCCTGATACAGCAAAGATCTGTGCAACCGCATCAACCGTCTCCAACCATCTGGATAATGCCTTCATTTCACGGACATAGCCGACAATAGGCTGATGGGGAACGCTTCGATCCATTGACGAATAATTCATGCAGCACGCTACTTTCATTCAAATTTGAAACAAAAACGAAACATCCTATTCATCTAAATATACTATAATAATTTCGGATCAGCATAGTGCTTGAATGGAGTCAAGTGCCAATGGTTGGCACTGTAATATGTCCAGCACCACATCGGAATCTCATAATTTCAGTCTATGCCGTAATACACCATGCTAAAGGGGAAGTGGTTCATGAAGAAATCTCGAGCTGTTACAAGAATTACAAGCATCTTTCTCCTGAGCGTTATGTTCACAGGACCTCTCGGATGGATCGTTGAACCTGCCGAGGCGCAATCGAGCATTGACATTCAGGCCGTTGAACTGCCGTTAATGGACAACTGGTTGGTTGTGTCCACCACAGAACAACTCGTCTACATCAACGAGCATCAGGAGCAGTATCTAGACAACCACATCCGTCTTGATCACGACATTGATCTGACGGGAGTCTCCTGGATTCCACTCGGCGGCAATGAATATGCTCCGTTCAGCGGGATATTCGATGGGCAGGGCCATACAATTACAGGCCTAGTCATTGATGGAGATACCCGCACCAATGTCGGCTTCTTTGGCGAGGCATCTGGAAGCATCCGCAATGTTAACCTTGAGGTGGATATTACTGGCGGCTCAAGAACAGGCGGGGTTACTGGCTACCAGTCTGGGGGGAGCATCGAAGGAGTCTATACGAAAGGCAGCGTGACGAGCCTGACAGCGCTTGACCCGAACAAGGTTATTAGTACAGGGGGAATTACCGGGGGGCTCATGAATGCAACAGTCAATCGTTCCTCCTCTAGTGCCTCTGTTACCATTGGTTGGGGTTATAACATGTATGGCGCAGGAATTGCCGGTTTTAGCTCGGGTAGTACCATCAGCGATTCCTATTTTGATGGTCAGGTACGCAACGTAGCTGATGTTGGTAACTCGTTTGTGTTTTCAGCAGGAATCGGCGCCTATTTTCACAGTGGCGCAGGTAGTCAAAATACCATTAAGAATACGTACTCACGTGGTTACATGCATCCCGACAACCCCGGCTCGTTTACGGATAGATCCGCGATTATCAGTTATCCGAGCGGCACTGACATTTACAGCTCCTACTTCAATCAGGAGACTACAGGTGTCAGTGCAGGGGTGGGTAGCTACTATAATACGGATACATTCGAAGCTGTGCGGAAATCGATAGCGGAAATGAAACAACAGTCCACTTATAGCGGTTGGGATTTCAATCAGACCTGGAATATGCATCCGAGTGTTAACGATGGCTATCCTTATTTTCGTCCGAAGATACTCACCGAGGAGATCCAACCCGCAGTAGCCGGGGAGCCATATTCCCAGAAATTATCAGGATGGGACGGTGCGCATGCAGGGCTGACCTGGAGCGCAACAGGTCTTCCGCCAGGCATGAGCCTAAGCCCGACAGGAGAGTTACAAGGCATACCGCTTCAACTCCTGCCCGGCAACATGAAGTACATCGTTGTCGTCACAGCAACTGATGTAGGGGCTGCTGCCGCTGTGCATTCATTTCAGCTTGAAGTCAAGACGAAGGCACCAGAGCTTGTGAATGCGTCAGTTCAACCGGGAATCGCGGCAGGCTCGACATCCATTATGGCTCTCCCTCGACAGGCAGGACATACCTTTGCTTACGTACTCAATCATGCAGAAGCTAGTCCTCCGTTGATAGGAGACACACTCCCGGCAGATGCAATACCATATATCCCGGGAATGCCTATCCCCGGCGTGAGTCCCGGGCAGACCTTGGATGTGTACGAGGTAGATAGTCAGCAGCGCATACAAGGATGGCAGCGCTTCGTGCTGGAGGAGCAGCATATTCGACAGTTCATCCCTGTCAGCAGCATTCGTCTTGAGCCGCCTGCCCTTACTCTAATGGTTGGGGAAGCACCCACCCAGCTCATCCCAACCCTTGAGCCGGCTGAAGCCACCAATCGAACCGTTACTTGGCTATCCAACCAACCAACGGTAGCTTCAGTTAGTCCAAGCGGAGAGGTGATTCCCCTGGCACCAGGCGAAGCTGTCATTACGGCTACAGCTTCGAACGGCTCTACTGCGGATGCTATCATAACAGTGATACCTGCAACTGGCACGGTAACGGGGTCTGTATACAGCAATGTGAGCAGTTCCGTCTATGACCCAGAGCTGGTTCCGCTGACTGGTGCAGCAGTATCTATAGGCAGCAACAGGTCACTCACTGATGATGACGGAATATTCCAGCTCGATCAGATTCCCGTGGGTCTACAGACTATAATTGTAGAAGCCTCAGGATATAGAACGTTCGAACAGACCGTGAATGTTCAGAGAGGAAAGAGCACTGACACAGGGATGATCACACTCATGCTCAGTGAGACCTCGGAGCCTGAGCAGCCGCAACCTGAACCACATCCAGGTCCTGAGCCCGAGCCGGAGACGCCTCAGCCTCAGCCTGAACCGGAGCCCGGACCCAAACCGGGAACACCGCCTGTGAACGAGCCTACACCAGAGCCGGGACCATCTCCTGCACCAGATCAGGGCTCCAGGGACCGCGACGATCGTTCTTCTAATATGCAAAGTTTCCCAACAGCCTCATCATTAATAGAAATATCTATGAATGATCAGAACGTATGGGTACCAATCTCATCGGAGACAACAGCTGACGCTCAGAAGGCCATTCGCCTGAAGCCTGATGCCGCCTCACTGATCAAAGCGTTCAATGCTAGCCATGAATTGCTTATTAAGGTGGATGACAGCAGTAGCCCAGTTGTATATCTCGATCTGCCTGGTGAGGCTCTTCTTGATATGTTGAAGCAATCTGAAGCGAATGCAATGAATCAGGGGATTACGCTCGCAGTAAACAATGTAAGTTATCCATTACCCTTGGATCGCTTACGTAATCTTGGACCTACTTTGGAGGTCAACACCGTGGTTACAATGGTAATTGGCCATGCTAATGCATCTACGGTCAGCCGTCTAGAGGCTGTCCTCGCAGAGCAGGGTGCCAAGCTCATCGGCAGTCCTGTTACTTTCTCGCTTGAAATTAATGGACAGACGTCAGACAGCCTGGACAATATGAAACCGAGTATACACACACCATTGTACTCAAAGCGTTCGATGGCCCTGCCCGTTCCAGTGGACCCGACTCGCTCTACCGCTGTATGGGTGGATACCGATGCCACGATTCACTTTGTACCCACTTTATTTCATGCCAATGAAGCCATTAGCGAAGCTACAGGGGTAGGTGAACATGAGAAGGACAATACGAGGAATTCGTCTATGAAGACTTCTGCTGTAGCAACGATCTATTCGCCGCACGATGGATTATTTGCGGTGATTACATCTAATCATGTCTTTGCAGATACACATGGGCATTGGGCGCAGGACGATATCGAGCTGATGGCCAACAAACAAATCGTGCAGGGGGAAGGGAACTACATTAGCCCAGATACTCCCATCACCCGTGGCGAGCTGGCAACGCTGCTTGTTCGCTCACTAGGGGGAATTGAATCTAGTGCAGCCAGTTCTTTCACCGATATATCAGCGCAAGCCGGGTATGCCAAGGCTGTGAGTACAGCCCAAGGGATGGGCTTGATTGAAGGGTATGATGATGGAACCTTCAGACCAGACGCTTTTGTGACTCGTGAGCAGTTGGCCGTTATCCTCTCGCGAACTCTCACACTCACAGGGAAGATGCCCCCGTCGAGATCGGAAGGGCAGGAGGTATTCTCCGATCAGAAACAGATAGCTGCTTGGGCTGTCGAACCCATAGTCCAACTGCTAGATTCCGGTATCATTCGCGGCACAACAGCAGCAGAATTCTTACCTAAGGAGCCTGCAACCCGGGCCCATAGCATAGTCATGCTAAAGCGAATCCTGCAGCATCTGGAGTACATGAACTAATACTCTGACTGATACTGATTTAATGACTGGAGAGCGGGGGCGTTGGCGGAGGCAAGTAAGTCCACCCGTACGACACCCTCGCCTCGTGACCCATGCGGAACCTTAACCGCATGGGTCTTTTTCCATGTATATACATACTTAAAAGGTTGCTTCTATGATCGGCTTCGGAGCAGACTGTGCCGCCACATCAATGTGTTGGACTGGTAGCGCCGAGCTTTAGAGACTAATCGACAGTCATTCTGTCTCCCCGGGTCGTTGGCTGCGAGATGACAAGGAATTCTACATCTGCCTCCGATACATTAAGCATCTGGTGAGGAATCTGTGGCGGCACCTCTGCTCCTTCCTGTGCGTGCAGATTTACGATCTCTCCGTCAATCTCCAGCGTAGCTATCCCCTTCAATACGAAGAAAAACTGACGGGACACCTGATGCACATGTCTGATCTCAGCCGTGTGAGGCGGCATTCTTTCGTGAATTACACTGAGGTCCTGACCCTTAACGAGATGCCAGCCATCGCAGACCTCTCCCCATACATAATGCTCTGCATTATGCTTGCTGATGCTCAGTTCGCCGCTCTGTTGTACACTTGATTCTCTCTTGTCTTGCTCCACTTGCATTCCCCTTCCTTGTTGCCTGTAGCATGAAGTAGTTCTTTCTAGCTTAACTCAATATATTACACAAATTTAACAGCTCCATCACATCATGTCACGGACAATCTGGTCTACATGCGTGAAGGGCCTTGAAAATCTATACTCGGCGTATGCTCTCTTCCTTCACACATGCTCTATTATGATTTGCAGTCGTATTACCTAGGCGTTACAATAGGGACAACTTTTCGCTTACACAAGGATGATGTCATTATGCTCGAACACTTCGTACTACCGGACGGAAGGCTGGATTACAGCAAGCTGTGGTGTGGCAGACATGAGATATTATACAAAGGACTGGGCGGACGAGATGTGGAGCGATTCTACATTTCTCGGGATCAAAGCTATATCTTCAAGCCCGTCACTCAGCAAGGACAGCAGCATAAGGAACGCTGGGTTCACGATCATGTCCTGGCGCATTTTCCTCCTATTTATCCTCAGATCGTGACACACTCAAGGATGGATACAGCGCCTCACAATAGCTGGCTCATTCTGGAGGATGCTGGCCCCCTTACGCATACTTTCACCATGGAGACGGCACAGCAAGTTGCGAAGCATGCCGCCTGGTGGCATGCACTGCCGCGTGCTTCTTTTCCTGAGCTGGGTCATCAAGGGCCGAAGCCAGCCATAGCACAGATGAAAGGGCATATCCTGAAGCGGCAAAATGAAGTAGTAGAGCTGCTCAGTGATCTCCCGCTAGACGAGCAAGCAATTCAGCTCATACTCCAGCTTCTGCATGATTACCAATGTCCCTCAGAGCTGGTCATGTCACACGGTGATCTGCATCTGGGCAACTATGCCCAGACTCCGCACGGACTGGTGATTCTGGACTGGGAGCATGCTCACTGGAATACACGCTACTGGGATCTGATCCACCTGCTGGATATGTCCCATCCGCTATTTCCAAAACGCATTACACCTGATATACGTAAGCAAGTACTGCACGGTTATCTGGCGGAGACAGTATTACATGGGAGTGCGCTGGATGCACAATCCTTCATGCAGCAATACATGATGTCCGTCTGTGTGCTGTCACTCTGGATGCTTCTGCTGATTGAGACAGATCTGAGGCAGGAACAGGGACCATGGCCGAAGCATGCACTTCGAAGACAACGAATCGAGACCACAGACAGTCTCATCCAATGCGCGACGGAATTACTTAAGGATATTGATAAAGGTAAGGTGGCTGGTTAATGAACAAAGTAGGATTAATCATGCGAAAGATCCAATTCAGCGAGGCGCAGGGACCACGAGTATTCGCGGAGCGTCTGCGGCAGATCGGTCAGGAGCTGGGCGTAGAGATCATCTTCATATCTCCGGAGCGGCACGTCAGTGGCCATGACTGGATTCCTGGTTACGAGCATGAGAAGGGTGATCTGGTCAACTATGATATTGTGCTGGACCAGATCTATAGCCAAGGGATTGAGCACGTCATCTATACCGTCTCTGGCTTTACTTTTCTAAATATGTTCCTGAAAAATAGTGTCCTGTTCCCTCACAGCTTTCCCGACCCGGCACTGACTGGGTACGAGATGATGAAGCCATTTTACTCCATTGTAGACAAGGCCATCGTCCAGACTCCTTTTCTGAAGCGGGAGATGGCTGCACAGTTCGGCGTGAACGATGTGACGGTCATTCCCATAGGCTTCAATGAGCAGCTGGTAACCAAGCATTTCGATCCAACCGGCATCGTAGATAATCGCATTCTCTGGATTGGTCGGGATGAGGCCAACCGTCGCCCTGATCTGGTGCTGGAGTATGCCAGACGTAACCCCGACAAGGAGATATTCATGGTGTTCGGCGGGGAACGCTATCGGGAAAGCATGAAGAAATACGATATTCCGCATAACGTGAAGCTTCAGTTCGCCTTGACACAGGACGAGGTCTTCTCGCTCATGAACACAGCCAAGGTATACTGGAGCTGCTCCGCCTTTGATACCTTCGCCATGCCGCTGACAGAAGCAATGGCCATGGGGAAAATAATCGTCAAGCCAGAGCATCCCTGCTATGGTCACATTCGTGGCCCCCATGCCTTCGCAGGCAATGAGGCGAACTGGTTCGAGCTAGTCAATATGGCTGCCTCAAGTCCGATCAGGACCTCTCGTGAGCACCAAATCTACGCTCATGAGCAATTTTCCAGCCGAGTGATGAAGGAAGGCTATAAGCAATTCTTTGAGCGCTGGCTAAGTCATTAGGCTCACACATCCTCCTTGAGGAAAATAGATCAGGTGGCTGCCTGACAATCCTCCTTGCGCAACTTTAGAGAAGCAAAAGAAAGTCCGCTAACGAAGACCGGGTACCTGGCGAACCCGTCCTTGTCTAGCGGACTTTCTATTTCAATATCAATCTATATTACGTCGAAGGTCCCACCCGCATTTAATCAGGTCAAGCTATTCGTGTGTGAACCTGTGACTTAAACTAGCCTCCAATAACGAGCTTATTCTGCTGCGGATGGAGACGGCAATCCCAATGCCTCTGCCAGACGTGTACCGAATTCAGCATCTGCCTTGAACCAATGCCCCACCTGACGAATCTTGATCTCTTCCCGTTCTACAGGCTGCATAGCTCCTGCAATATTAGCGATCAGACGCGAGCGATCCTCTTCGGACAATAATCGGTACAAATCTCCCGCCTGGGTGTAGTGATCATCCTGATTGTAATCGGTGCTGTCGGCCATGCCGGATACCGCAAATGGTGTTGTCTTGTGCTGTGGCGCCTCCTGCGGACCACCAAAGCTATTCGGCTCATAGTATACGGCATGACCACCATTGCCATCCGAGCGCATCTGTCCGTCACGTTGATAATTCTGTACTGGGGCAGCAGGACGGTTAATCGGCAACGTATTATGGTTCGCTCCGACACGGTAGCGATGAGCATCGGAATATGCGAACAGGCGGCCCTGTAGCATTTTATCCGGTGAAGCCTCGATGCCTGGCACAAAATTCCCGGGCGAGAAAGTCGCCTGCTCTACCTCGGCAAAGTAGTTCTCCGGGTTACGATCCAGTACCATACGTCCAATCTCAATCAAAGGATAATCTTTCTGCGACCAGACCTTGGTCACATCGAACGGATCCCAGCGGTAGGCTGCTGCCTCATCGACTGGCATAATCTGCACACTCACCTTCCAGGATGGGAAGTCTCCCGCCTGAATCGCGTTGAACAGATCCTCCGTATGATAATCCGGGTTCTCGCCTGCCAGCTTGGCCGCCAGTGCCACATCCAGATTCTTGACTCCTTGCTCTGTCTTGAAATGATATTTCACCCACACAGCTTGCCCCTCGGCATTCACCCACTTGAACGTGTGGCTACCGAAGCCATGCATGTGACGATAAGTAGCAGGAATCCCGCGATCTGAGAACAGAATCGTCACCTGATGCAGGGATTCAGGGGATAGTGACCAGAAGTCCCAGACCGCGTTCGGATTTTTGAGATGCGTCTGGGGATGACGTTTTTGCGTATGAATGAAATCCGGAAATTTGATCGCATCACGAATGAAGAATACAGGGGTATTATTGCCCACCAGATCATAGTTGCCTTCCTCGGTGTAGAACTTCACAGCAAAGCCGCGTGGATCACGTACCGTATCGGACGAGCCCAGTTCACCAGCTACTGTCGAGAAGCGAATAAATACCGGTGTACGCTTGCCTACCTCTGACAGGAATGCCGCCTTCGTATATGAAGCGACATCAGCGGTCACCTCGAAATATCCGTGTGCTCCAGCACCCTTGGCATGAACCACCCGCTCTGGTACACGCTCGCGGTTGAAATGTGCTAGCTTCTCCAACAAATGTACATCTTGAATGAGTGTTGGTCCGTTGCTACCAGCTGTCATGGAATGCTGATTATCTCCTACCGGAGCTCCCCAGCTTGTCGTCATGTTCGATTGTCTGTTCATGAGATCACCTCGTCTTTAATATTTCGAGCGGAGCATATCTGACTGAACACTGTGACTGAATACAGTGGCTGCGTCCTCTATGCGTTATTTTCGTTATGGTTCACTATAGCAGAGATCATTCAAAAATCAATCTTACTTTAAAGTAATTATAAACTAGGCGAAAAGAACCAAAATCCCTTATATATCAAGGGCTTTGGGATTTTTGAAGAGCATATTAAAGCTTCTATTCATCTATTCTTCATCAGAATTTTAACTATTGTTCATGAGAACTTTATCTACTGTTCATTTCATCGTGTGTGGAACCCTAATGGATAGACGAGCACGGGACCTGCTTGTTAGGAATGAAGGAAATTGGGTAAAAAGATGGGTATATGAGTCCTCTTCGCAGGGAACAGATAAGACACACGCCAACTAACACTAATCGTCGTATGTAAGCTTTCACATGTCTGGCTATTGGAAGCTACTTCTCGAAGTCGTAAGCTGACTTACGAATACAAATCGTATGGTAGAAGCTTCGGCTTCAAATCAGGCAGGTGACGGACACTCGTGCTATATGGCTTGAACTAATAGAAGCTATTCTGTAGTTCAATTGATGTAGATCGCATAAGAAAGCGTAAGGGGAAGTGAAATGATGAGCATATCACATGAACAACGTCTTGCTTTGCACGGCTTCAACAATCTGACCAAGTCACTCAGCTTCAATATGTATGACATATGCTATACCAGGACCAAGGAGGAACGTCAGGCTTACATTGAATATATTGATGAACAATATAATGCCGATCGGTTGACCAAAATCCTGAAGCATGTGACCGATATTATTGGGGCTCACGTCCTGAACATCGCCAAACAGGACTACGATCCACAGGGTGCTAGCGTGACGGTGCTCATCTCAGAAGGACCTATCACAGATGTATCCAAGGAGACTTACTCCGAATCTCCAGGTCCGTTACCTGATTCCATCGTCATGCACCTGGACAAAAGTCATATTACCGTTCATACGTATCCTGAGTATCATCCCGATGAGGGGATCAGCACCTTTCGGGCGGATATCGACGTGTCTACCTGCGGAGAAATCTCCCCGCTGAAGGCACTCACGTACCTTATCCATTCCTTTGATACAGACATTATGGCGATTGACTACCGGGTAAGGGGATTCACACGTGATGTGAATGGACACAAGCTGTTCATTGATCATGATATTAGCTCCATCCAGAACTACATTCCTGCGGATGCCCGCGATATGTACGATATGATTGATGTGAATGTGTATCAGGAGAATATCTTCCATACTAAATGCAAGCTGCGTAGATTCGATCTCGATAATTACCTGTTCGGATATACGAAGGATAAGCTATCTGCAGAGGAGCAGTCGGAGATTACCGAGCGCCTGAAGATAGAGATGGATGAGATCTATTACGCGAAAAATATAAAATGACTATAACAAAAACCTCCCAGTCCGGTCTTTACCGCGACTTGAGAGGTCTCTGTGCCGTGCAGCTTATATTCATGGCTCTGCTACCGTCTGGAAGGATCTGAGGGGGATTCCTGTGGTACCGAAGCTGACACATTCCTTTACCGTACCTTTGCGAACCATGTACTTCAAGTAGCTGCGAACGGTCGTGAGACTGATCCCCGTTTGCTCTGCAATCTGGCGGGAGGTGAGCATGGCCTGATCGCCTCCCAATATCTCTTGAATGCGTCCAAGAATGGCCGGTTCCATCTCTTTTTTGAACATCGTTGTATTGGAAATGCTACTGGACTGCAACTTATTCTCGGGTAGTCTCGTCTTTAGTACGGATAACGAATCACGACGCATTCGATACTGCCGATAGCTCTGAAGAGTATCCTGCAGTCGTCTCGTATCGAAGGGCTTCATCAGATACCCGAAAATATCCAATTGGAGTCCCTTCATCATATAGTTCCAGATCGGCCCATTCAGAACTAATACGACATCACAGGAGAGATTCATCCGATCCATATGATGCAGCAATTGCATTCCTGATCCATCAGGCTGGCTTACCTCCAACAGGACGATATCAGGCTGCTCTGCCGAGATACGTTCCAGTGCACTTGCACTATCATCGGACAGGCCGATAAGCTCATAGCCTTCGAGCATGGTGACCGTAACTCCACATAGAGAGGCGATACCGTAATCATCTTCAACAACGAAAGTACGCAGAGGTGCGACAGACATCATGTTCCCCCTTCCAAAATGACTGTACAACCGTGATTTTTGTCACTATAATCTATGGCATAGTCACTCACCGAGCTGCAAAATACACATGCTCCTCACGCGTCTAGGTGAATGTACCCAAATTCTTAATACCAAGCATAATACAATCCACTAACACTGAACATCATGAATTTTGATTTTTCGCAAAGATCATTTGAAAGCGGTATCAAAATTACTACTTTAGTGTTATATACGGATGCTTTTCGTTATGCTTCGGAATCAAGCTATTAAAAAATTGTACAAGGGGGGCCTTCAGATGCAGAGCGGAATCGGCGGAAAGAACATCATTTTGCGTCTTGAAATTTCCATTGAACAGGTTAAATTTGGACAATTAATCACCCTTATCAATGACAATGGTGGGGACGTCATAGCCATTGACGTCATACGTACATCAGAGAGTGTTACCGTGCGAGATATTACTGTTACCTTCACTGATCCAACCATCATTGACCGGATGCTCGAACGGATTCGGCAGACCCCTGGTGTACGAGTGCTGTCGGTTTCAGACCGCACCTTCCTCCTCCACCTCGGGGGCAAAATCGAAATGCAGCCCAAAGTCCCGATCCAGAACCGTGACGATCTCTCCAGAGTCTACACACCTGATGTAGCCCGTGTATGTATGGCTATTCACGAGGATCAGACGAATGCCTTCAAGCTGACAATCAAGCGAAATACGGTAGCTGTGGTCTCGGATGGTAGTGCAGTTCTGGGACTGGGGAACATTGGACCCTATGCGGCTATGCCGGTCATGGAGGGGAAAGCCATGCTCTTCAAGCAGCTCGCTGGCGTTGATGCCTTTCCCATCTGCCTGGACACTCAAGACACCGAAGAGATCATCCGTGCAGTCAAACAGCTTGCTCCAGGCTTCGGAGGGATCAATCTGGAGGACATTGCGTCTCCCCGTTGCTTCGAGATTGAAGAGCGGCTGCGTGAGGAGCTCGACATCCCGGTATTCCATGATGATCAACACGGCACAGCTGTCGTGCTATACGCCGGATTAATCAATGCACTCAAAGTCGTGAAAAAATCCCTGGCAGAGGTCAAAATTGTCGTCTGCGGCATCGGGGCGGCAGGTGTAGCCTGCACCAAAATCCTCCTCTCTGCCGGGGCAACGAATATCGTGGGTGTAGATAAGAATGGTGCGCTCTCCGCCGACCAGCCTGACCCTCACCCGATGTGGGAATGGTATGCCCAGCATACGAATCCTCACCGGCAAAAGGGCTCGCTTAGTGAGGTGCTGCGCGGAGCTGATGTCTTCATTGGCCTGTCTGCTGGCGGCATCCTCCAGCGCGAGGACGTCATGGGAATGAACGAAGATCCAATCGTCTTCACTATGGCGAATCCGACTCCAGAGATTCAGCCAGAGCTCATCGAAGACGTGGCTGCTGTCATAGCGACCGGGCGCTCGGATTATCCTAATCAGATCAACAATGTGCTGTGCTTCCCCGGCATCTTCCGTGCAGCGCTGGACTGCCGTTCTGGCGAGATCAACGAAGCGATGAAGCTTGCCGCATCCGAAGCCATTGCTGGCACCATCCGGCCTGAGGAGCTGAATCGTCTCTATATTATTCCAGGAGTATTCAACGAGGAGGCTGTACAGCGGGTCCGGCAAAAGGTCATTCAAGCTGCGATGGAGACTGGTGTAGCTCGCCGGATTCCACGCGATTTCCGGTAGCCGTTACTGCGGCACCTTCGTAGTAACATATCAAATTAGCATGTTACGTTAACATATGAAAGAACCTTCGTGTCCACAACTAACGTGGATATCGAAGGTTCTTTTCCTGACTCGTATTTTCCTGAACTCCTATTTTCTGAACTCCTACAGCTTCCAGCGCTTAAAGAAGCCATTCGCGCGATTGGCGAATTCCTCAAGATTCATATTGGCTTTATCCAGCCGATTATACCACTTCTTGATCGTATCCAGAATTCTCGCAGGGATCGGCTTGCCCGAGATCCTTGGATAAATGGTGCGATATGCCCATACAAGATGCTCCCAGCGGTTATCATTTCCGTCCTTGATGTACTCCGATACATCCAGCACCTTGGCACGCTCTCCCTGTAACAGTACATTCTTGAGATGAATATCACGTGGGTTCAAGCCCTGTGCCCTCACATAGGTCCTGGCATCCTCTACATCCTGAATGACCTGCTCCGGGACTGGAATGCCTTGAATAAGACAATCCAGCAAAGTAGGACCTTCCTCATGACTGATGACAATATAGTGAGCTCCCCTGCCGTAATATACCGGGAAATAGGGGCAGCCACGTAAGCGCTCATACACAGCAACCTCTGCTTCAATTTTGTCCTGAGACAGCTCGGAATAGATTTTAAAGGCATATCCCGGAAGCTCCTTCAGTAGAAAGACTGCCGCATCCGTACCAATGCCTATACACACCGCGCCCTGGGGATGACCATTAATATCGACAAGCTCATTGCCTTCTGTTCCTATAATCTCAATCTGGCTTATTATACGATCTGCTTGTCTCCAGTGCTCATCCATGTCATCGCCTCTTTTCGCTAATCAGATCTCGATCTTATGAGACATCAGCAGTCCCCGCAGCTCTTCATAGCTCTCGGCTGTACCGAATGGCATGTGCTCCGTCTCCGGCGAGGTGCGCCTGTGATTGAACCATATGACTCTCCAGCCAGCCTCGGATGCTCCGACCACATCATTGCGCCAGGAATCTCCAATGTACCAGCAATCCTCCGCAGCCGTGCCTGTCAGTTCATTCACTCTGTGAAAAATTCGCGGGTCTGGCTTCGCAAAGCCAACAGCACCGGAAATGAATATATGCTCAGGCGCAACATCCGTCTCCAGTGCCAAGGCACGGATTTTACTTCCTTGGTGATGCTCCGCTCCATTGGTAATGAGGCCCACCAGTGTCCCTTCCTCCCGCAAGGCTCTAATGAGCTCCCTCGCTCCCGGGAAAGGATCAATTCGGTATTGCAGCTCCAGATACTTCTCCTGAACATCTGCTGCCTCACTCTGGCTGAGCTTAATGTCGAATTCTTCTAACGCTAACATGAACCTTCTGACACGCATCGTCGCCAATTCCTCGGGACTGGGATCACGATCAAGAAGACCGTCTGCGTCAGCAAGGATATCACTGTAGTAGCGTATTCGGTGGTACGCCTGCTCAAAAGGAAAGCTATCCTCCAGCTTCAGTACATGCTGCAAGGCTTCACGCGTAGGCTGCAAATGGTCATACATCGTATCATCTACGTCAAAAAAAACGGCACGCGGTTTTTTGGAGTTACTCAGCTTCAACACTTCCTTCATTCACATTTCAACGTGATTTATCGACTATTATATAGTTAGCATCAGCCTGTCTTCAACTGGGATCATACCACGAGGGCCTGACCTGCCGAAAATAATTATGATCCTCCAGAACCTTGTCCATATGACCTTGCATCGTATCCATCGTCTCAGGTGCAGTCTTCAACGTCCAGACGACTGAAGAGAACAACGCCATTGCCGTATAGAGAGAATACAGCGTCCAAAATTCCTCATCCGGAGCCTCTCCATCCAGATATCCTTGAATCTGGCCGATGCAATAGGGAATGCTTACATGACGACCGAAGAAGCCCAGCTTGAGGAACTCATGAATTGGATCTCCCCAATCATAGCGCTCAAAATCAATGATTCCCGCCAGATGGCGGTCCTTCACGACAAGATTAGCGGGGTGAACATCATCATGCTGGAATAGATTCGGTCTGTCCTGCATATAGCGAATATGCTCATCAATGAATGCAATAATTCGATCCTCATTGTTGATTCTTAATGGACAAGCTTCATATTGCTCCATATATCTATAGTGCTTGCGCACCTTGCGCTCATACCAGGAAGATACGTCCTCCGGCGCCTGTAGCTGATGCATTTTACGAAGCTCTACTCCCGTCTCGATCCCGATGTGTAGCTGCTCCGCATCCGAGAACTCCGGTAAATTCCGCTCCGCATCCTCTCCATCTATATAGCTCACGAGCATATAACCAGCCCAGGATGTATGACCGAGCTCTAGCGCTCGGGAGGATTTCACTCCATAATGCTCCATCTCCTGCAAGATAGAAAATTCCTTCTGTTTATTGTCCATTCTAGCAGGATCAAACACACGCAATAATCGCTTCTGCTCTCCCTCGAGGCCTACAACGTATTTACGGTCACTAGAGAAGCCACCGTAGATCGGCAAGATCCGCGCCCCTTGCAGTGACGTAATCTCCTGTCCAAGGCGTTGGATCTCCTCAGCTACTAACCTGTCCATGATCGTTCCCCCCATATGATGATCAAAATTCTTCATAATGGTCGATACAATTCATTCGTAAACGCTTCATTTATGTCCGTCTCACTTTACAATTATAGCCATCTCACTATAGCAACTTCGTCTACTAGAGTTTACTTATACGTTCTCGAATCATGCCGAGGAGAGCCTCCCTCTCCTCTTCAGGAATCCATTCACATAGTCGTGCCGCTGCGACAGGCAGCAGCCATGCGTCAATGGATGCAGCAGTGAGGCCGGATTGAAGGAGATAATGCTGCTGGTATATCTCTAACAGCTGCTCCCTTACCTCATTGAACTGCTTGACCCGTTCGGCTGGCGTCTCGTCAGGCATTGTGCCATACATGAAGAGCAGCAGAGTTCTGGCCGCATCGCCCGCCGGATTCCCCTCCATACCTGTCATCCAGTCAATGATCCAATATTTCTCATCAGGGGCCTCAGACTCAGACAAGATAATATTATCTGGATGAAAATCCCCGTGACAGAGTCGGGTACCTGTCGGTAAGCTCTCCAGATATTCGTGGATGATACGCTTCTCGTCAGCCATGAGATAGACAGAATCGTGTACCTGCCGAGAAAGCAGCTTCTTCTGGGAACGCTTAACACCTGTTCCATCATAGGTATGCAGCTCAGCATGAATCACTGCCATTTGACGGGAATATTCCTGCACCTGTCCCGGATATCGTAGCATTCGCCCGAGCATGGTATGGCCTGCTAGGTACTGATATCGTATTCCAAGCCTGCCGTCGTATTCCTCCAGGTCATAGGGTCTTGGGGTGCTCACTCCTAGCTCATACACATACTTGCTGATCTCATACTCCACTCGCGCATCCCCTTCTGGGAAGCCTTTACGTAGCAGCTTGAGAATCGTTCTGGAATCGAGTGTATAGATATCCGCAGTTCTTCCTTGACCAACGATCTTCATGACCTTATCCCCCATTAGCCTAATGTATAAGCATTAAGTATGTAGAGCACTAAATATGTAATGCGTCAAAGTATGGAAATGGA
This sequence comes from Paenibacillus massiliensis 2301065 = DSM 16942, assembly GCF_000377505.1. Lineage (GTDB taxonomy): Bacteria > Bacillota > Bacilli > Paenibacillales > Paenibacillaceae > Paenibacillus > Paenibacillus massiliensis. The sequence goes on from NZ_KB898193.1 coordinate 132,583, forward strand.
CGTCTGCAATTCATTATAACCTAATATAAGTACTTAGCTGTTAACAATCAGACAGGCTACTCTCCATAGAAGACACCGATCCAACACAAGCGATGACTAGATTACATACATTGTTAACAGAACTCCTGATCAAGAAGCATTCGGCTTGACAAATCCGATTTTTTACAAAACCATGCTTTATCCTGTACAATCCCTTAAGGGCGGATTCTCCCCCAGCAAGAACAGCGCTTCCAGGGATCTCGATATTCATCGTAACAGGTGCCATAGGGCCTTAACATATTATATTTTGTAAAAATATAAAGCTATCATACTGCGAATCATGATCGTATATATAGAAATAACCCATCAAGAGAACATGCACGGATAAGGAGGAATTAGCTATGAAGTCTGGATCTGGCGGTCTTTATGGCTCCGCTACATTACTGATCCAACAGCTGATTGAATTCGAAGAGGAGCTGGAGGAGCAACGACATTCACTGGAGTTCGATCTGGGCTTGATTATGGAGCGTGAGCGTGGCATGCGTGACATGTCTACGCCACCTGATGTTATTCCTTTCGCACGTGCGGGGGTGGATGGCATTCATTATGGCTTCTGCACGGATTTCGGAGCAATCAAGGACATAGGGACGGCCCCGATCGTAAGCGTATCCCCTATTCATCGCAACGGGGTATGGCTGGTCGCGCGCAATATGCAGGATTTCCTTAGTGTCGTATATACAGATAGTCGGCCTTTAACGAATTATTATCCGCATGCTGAGGACTATGTACGTCATACCCGTGAGCATGCGGCAGGAGTATGGGATGATCGAAAGTTGCTCGTACGTGAGCTATTTCGGGAACGCTTTGCGATCACCCCTATTCAGGATATGGAAGCCTATATCTCGGAGCTGCACAAAAGTCGCCTTGAGCAGATTGTCGTTGCTACGGTGAACAACCTTGGTATTGCTGCGCTGTCACCTGGCAGCACCATGCATCGTGTACTGGAAATCAACGAGCAATTCAGTTGGGAGCACGAGCAAGCCCAGGTACTGGAGCTATTTACAGAGGGAAGTCTTGAGGCGAGATTGGCATTCATTCGGGATGCGCAATTCTATCATTTGTTCAGAGACGCCCGTGTGCGTTGCTTCGTCGCTGAACAGCTCCGGCTTATGGGACTTGCAGAGGCAGCAGAGCACCTCCATGAATCATATTATTCCGTCCTACTTGAGCCCTGAACACCGGAAAGTTGCTTCCCTGCCCTTGAGCGTAACTCACTTGAGGAGCCGCTTGATCAGCTTCAGCTTTCCCGCGTAGGGTGGATATAGAAATGGCAGATTAAGCCGGGTGCTACGGGTCAGCACGCTTTTGTGATGCGAGAACGTATCGAAGCTATACCGCCCGTGATAGGAGCCGATACCTGAATGACCCACGCCTCCAAAGGGCAGCCGTGGATTAGCAACATGAGTTATCGTATCATTGATGCAGCCTCCACCGAAGGAGACCTCGCTCATCACTTTGTCCTGCAGCTGCTTGTTCGCTGTGAACAGGTATAATGCAAGTGGCTTGGGACGCTCACGAATGAAGCTTAGTGCCTCATCAATGGAACGATAAGTCATAATCGGTAGCAAAGGGCCGAAGAGCTCATCCTCCATACTGGCAGCCTGACCGTCGTCCGCATTAATTAGCGTAGGTGCAATGAAGCGGTCTGCCTCATCGCTCATACCTCCGTGAATAATTCGGCTGCGATCCTTCTCCAGAATCGCATGGAGTCGGTGGAAGTGGCCCTGATTCACAATTCGCCCATAATCAAGATTATGACGGATATCCTGTCCGAAGAAGCTTTCTATAGTCATGATCATCTTATCTATTAAAGCATGACGAACCTGCTCATGGACGAGCAAATAATCCGGTGCAATGCACGTCTGTCCCGTATTCAGCAGCTTGCCCCATATAATTCGCTGTGCTGCCACCTCCAGATCTGCTTCGCGATCGACAATGACAGGGCTCTTACCGCCCAGCTCCAGTGTTACCGGAATGAGATGATCAGCGGCAGCCTTCATGACAATTTTGCCGACAGGGACGCTACCTGTGAAGAATATATAATCAAATCGTGCATGAATCAGGGCGGTCGTGGTCTCCTTCGCACCCTCTACCACCTGTACATATTCAGGCTCGAATACAGAGCCGATAATCTCGCGGATGACAGCCGATACGTGGGGGGTGTGCTCGGAGGCCTTCAATACGGCGGTATTGCCCGCAGCGATCGCCCCCGTCAACGGCTCAATCAGCAGCTGTACTGGATAGTTGAATGGCCCGATAATGAGCACGACACCATAAGGCTCGGAAATGACCTGGCTGGATGCTCCGATCAGCTGATACGGTGTTCTGGCCTTTTTGGGTTTTGCCCAGCTTTTCAAGTGTCTTACGGTATGCGAGATACTATCCAGCACGAAGCCAATCTCCGTCGTATAAGATTCGAATTCACTCTTGCCCAGATCCTCGTACAACGCCTCAACTAGTCGGGGTTCATATTCCTTGATAGCCCTCTTCAGCCGCTGCAGGCGCTCAATTCTCGCAGTGACTGACCGCGTCGCTCCTGTTTCAAAGAATGACTTTTGCTGCTGTAGCAGCTCCTCTACCTGCGCACTGCTCCACTCCTGCTGTACATGTATGCTATCCTCGCTCATCTGCTTTTCCCTCCTTGTGTAGTGCTATTTCTTCTTGCCACGTGTGCCTTTCTCACGCTCTTGCTATCAGAGCAGAGATTATAGACAATCTTCCTCCAGCGCAGCTACAAGCTCCTTCAGCCGCTGTACCGATGCTCCCAAGGAAGCTGCATAGTAACGCTGGGTTCCTTTTTGCTCCACCGTAATTAGCCCCTTCTCCAGCAGCAGCTTGAGGTGATGTGATACGGCTGGCCTGGATAACTCCACATGCTCCGTGATTTCATTGACGCTTAATGCACCTCGTTCATTCAGAACGAGCAGTATTCCTTGTCGATGGGGATCACTCAATACCTGAAAGAGTGGAATGCACGATTGAAAAATCGCCAGTGCTCGTTGTCCCATAGCTATCCTCACTTTTCTATATAAAAATTTTCCGAACATAGGATCATTCGTCAGATAATTCGTTCAAATGTTTAAACCTTTAAACGTTATACACATCATACTCCAACCCAATCGTCAAAATCAACCCTCCGTTACGTTACATTCACATCCTCTTTCACTTCATGTTACAATGAGTGTCATATGGCTGTGCAGCTCGTTAGAGGCCTAATCCTGCTGCCTGTCCCAAGCTCAACAGATCGAAAGAGAGATGGTTATGAACAGCGAAGCCTATTCCAGATATCACATTATAGAAGTCTGCCTGCTCGCAGCCAAGGTCATGCTACAAAGTGGAGCCGAGACCTATCGGGTAGAGGACACCATGAGCCGTATTGCAGCTGCATACGGTATTTATCATTCACATAGCTATGTAACGCCTACCGGTATTATTTTCTCGACGGACGGCACTGAGCCAGCCAAGCTGATTCGCATCATGGAACGGACTACGGATTTGCACAAGGTTGCCGAGGTAAATGATATTTCGCGTCGTATTAGCGCAGGAGAGCTGTCACCAGAAGAAGCCATGAAGCTGCTCAAGGATGTCGAGGATGAACCGCTAGCCTACACTATGAAGGTCCAATTAGCTGCTGCTGCTCTGGCAAGTGGGTGCTTCATGATCATGTTCAAGGGGACCTGGATCGACTTTCCAGCGGCTTTCATTTGTGGAGGGGTGGGATTTGCTGCGGTGCAGTATTTCCAGCGGCTGGTGCAGGTCAAATTTTTCGCCGAATTCACCGCGTCGTTCCTGATTGCATTATGCGCTTATTTGTTCGTGCTTGGCGGGATGGGACAGCATATTGATAAGATCATCATTGGCTCGGTTATGCCACTCGTTCCCGGTCTGTTGATTACGAATGCGATTCGAGATCTGATGGCAGGTCATCTGGTCTCGGGACTGTCGAAGGGAGCCGATGCTTTCCTGACCTCCTTCGCGATTGGAGCCGGCGTAGCGCTTGTCTTCTCGATTTGGAAGAACGGGGTGATCTTCTGATGGTAGCTCAGCTCATTACAAGCTTCATCGCCTCTGCTGCCTTTGGGATTCTCTTTCATGCCCCTCGCCGTTCCCTACTGCTATGTGGACTCGTTGGTATGGTGGGCTGGATCGTCTACGATCTAAGTGTGGGCAACTGGGATTCCGTGCCGGCGACCTTCGCAGCCACCTTTGTCATTGGTGTCGTGAGTCAGTTCTTCGCCAGGCTGTACCGTATGCCCGTGATTGTGTTCAGTGTCGCAGGAATGATTCCGCTCGTGCCTGGGGGAATTGCTTATGATGCCATGCGGCATTTTGTGCAAAATGACTACAGTGCCGCTACGGAGCTTGCTGCGCAGGCTCTCATGATCTCTGGCTCCATTGCGGTCGGGCTGGTGCTGTCGGAGGTATTTAACCAGATGCTGCGGCGGCGCTCTTTCAAGCTTCCACGAGAACAAGGGAAGAATTGAGACAACATCACAGCTATGAAGGCTGAGGATATGTAACATGAAGCTGTAGGTGGGGCGGCTAGTACCTTAGGCCATCAAATGTGAGTATAGAGTCGCTCCAAGCGGAGAGCCCTGTCGACCATTGTTAAGCTTGCTACTTACAAGTGCGCTAACTATATGGAAAAGTATCCTTCTTAGCCCACAGTCTGTATATCCATAATCCAGACTGTGGGCTAAGCTGTCTGCTGTGCCTACTCCACTCGCCTGCCTACAATCACCAAGTCGCGTTCAATACCATCCAGTACCGCTATACGCGGATAATGCCCCCATTGTTCAAAGCCAAATTTCTTCAGAAGTGCCAGACTCGGCTCATTATGGCCAAATACGAAGCCTAGCAGTGTGTTCACACCCAACTGTGGACACGCCTGCAGAACATGCTTGACCAGGCGGCTACCCGCTCCAATCCCTCTTGCTTCCTCATGAACGTAAATGCTTAGTTCCGCTGTCCCTTTATAGGCAGGCCTTCCATAGAAGGACTGAAGGCTGGCCCAGCCCATCATGCGTCCATGCTGGCGCAGTACCCATAGCGGTCGCTCATCGCGCTTATGCTCCTCGAACCACGGAATTCGACTCTCTACCGTTATAGGCTCCAGATCAGCCGTTGCCATTCTGCCCGGAATCGTAGCATTGTAGATATCTACAATAGCCGGAAGGTCCTCACGCTCCGCATATTCAATCACAAAATCCTGTTCCATCTTTGCGCCTCCACTCTGCACATTTCATACGTATGAGTTATATCAGTTACCTATAAATCTGGATTGCTATATTGTACAGGAACACGGTACAAGCGTCACCTGTCTATCTTGTCTAGCCTATCCGACTTGTTCATACTGTTAATGTGTTGTATTCCTATACCGAGCATTCCATAAGCCTTCTACTACTTCGTTCACATACGACTTCGTTCACATATTAGTTCGCTCATCCTTTTTGCATCCTGCATTCGCGCTACTTTATAATACAATTAACTAGGATTTGTATAGCTTGTCGCTTAAAAACAGATAAGGAGGTATGATTCATGCCTATCAGCTCACATGTAACTGTACTTAACGTTCCTATGGAATCAACCTTTGGACCTTCGGTTATTCATCCTGTCCTGCTGAAGGATCAAGATGGTCTGACTCTGGTCGATACCGGCATGATCACCCAATGGGACCGCATAAAGGATGCCATTGCCGAGCAAGGCGAGGACTACAGGCAGATCAAGCGAGTGATCCTGACCCATCAGGATATTGATCATATCGGCAATGTACACAGCCTGTTGGACGAGCTCCCGGATACAGCATTATTGGCTCATGAAGACGAGATCCCTTATTTGACAGGCGATAAGCCTTTTATAAAAATGACCCCGGAACGTATCTCGCAGCTCCAAGGGATGATGCGGCAGGATGCGGACGCCCTTCTGGCTCGCTTACCGGATCTGCGATTCGTCAAGCTGCTCCAAGACGGTGATGTCCTTCCTTATGGGGGAGGCATCCAGATCCTTCATACCCCAGGACATACGCCTGGTCATATCAGTATCTATGTTCCTCGTGAAGGGCTGCTACTCGCTGCCGACGAGCTACGGGTGGTGGATGGAGAGCTTGTCGGCCCGATGGAGGTAGCCACACCGGATATGAAGCAGGCTATTCTAAGCCTTGATAAGCTTCTGGAGCTGGAGATCCGGCAGATTTTGTGTTACCACGGCGGACTTTACTCCGATGATGATACCGCTAACACACTTCGCTCATTACGGGAGTCACTACGATAACCTTCCTTGAGAGTAGCCAAAGCTGCATATCCCAAGCCTATTGCAATGAGAGGACATAAAGGAAGTGCAAGCATCGGACCTGCCAACTACCAAAAAGCTGTGCACCAGACATAAGGGATAATCCCATATGACTGGTACACAGCTTCTTTTGTTGACTGATAACAGACAGCCAAACACGTTCGAACTGGATCAATAAGCGGTGAGTACGACCCTTTCCCTGCAGGACCTGAGGGTGAATATCCATCATGTGAACGAGTGCCTTGCTCCCCAGCTGGACGAACTATCTTCTAATTCCGTGGGACCAGGGCCAGCAGACGATCATCCTGGTCTGTAGGACTTCCACGGCCATCACGGTTGTTTGTCCAAATATAGATAGTACCGTCCTTACCCTCCATGACTCCGCGAATCCGGCCCCATTCCCCCTCAAAGCGCAGCTCTGCAGAAGGACTTGTACCAGCATCCGCTAACGTACTCCCTTCTTCCTGAGGTTCAATCAGGAGCAACCCTTCTCCTCGCAGACCTGCTACGACTAACTTGCCCTGCCAAGGTCCAGCTTGTATTAGCTCCATGCCCGAAGGCGCCCAGGTATCTTGGCCACTGTGAAGCAGTGGTGTACGAAGCTCCTCGCTACTCTCGTCACTGGCAGCCTCGTCTCCCTGGATTAGCGGCCATCCATAGTTGGCACCTGCTTCAATGACATTAATCTCATCATGGGCGGAGGCTCCATGCTCCGAGCTGTACAGCTGTCCAGACGTCAGGTCCCACGCCAGACCTTGGGGGTTGCGGTGACCCCAGCTATAGACTGGGGAATTCGCAACAGGATTGTCTTCAGGGATGGTGCCATCGAGCTTGATGCGAAGAATTTTACCTGCCAGACTCTCACGATCCTGAGCAAGCATAGCATCAGACTTGTCACCTGTCGTGACGTACAGCGTACCGTCTGGGCCGATCCGTAGTCGTCCACCATTGTGATTCGAGCTGCCAGGAATTTGATCTAGCAGCACTTTATCAATGGTGGCCTGATCCTCCTTGATATGAAGCCGCAACACCCGATTGAGTGTCTCCCCATTCTCCTCATAGGTATGATACACATATGCATAGCCATTAGTCATGAACTCCGGGTCCAGTGCGAGGCCTAACAATCCACCTTCTCCGCGACTAAGAAATGGCGCCGGCACCTCCAGAAGTGGTTCATTCCTCACCGAACCATTCTCCAGCACTCGCAAGACACCCGGACGCTCCGTGAAGTACATTTTGCCATCCTCAGCCTGCACGAATTCCCAGGGTACATTCAGTCCCTCGGCAATAAGCCTGATTTCAAAATCATGTCCAGGAACGCCTGCTTCAATATTAGCTTCTTGTCCTTGAGCCTGCTCCTGTTGTGGTGCTCCTGACTGGAGCGGCGGTGCGGCTGGAGTATCGGCTGCTCCTGAAGAACAGCCCATCGCGAATAGCAACACAGAGCCACTGATCATGGCAGATAATCTCATATTAGACACGTTGGTTGTAGCCCCCTTTTGAACCTCATCAGCTTGTACAGGTTAAACACAGAATAAGCACAGATCACACAGCTTACATCGAGCATTACCCCGACTGCTCTGGCTCTAAACGTTCATTCATAGCATTATGTTCAGGCGCAGGATGCAGATGATCTCTGCTTGAATTATAATATAGAGCATGTAAGTTCAGCAGCCTACAACAATTATGCGTCAACTCTAGGCTGCAGGAAAGGGATGAATAGAAGTGAATAATAACAAGCTGGACAACCTTCACGCCCAGATGGTAGAGCATGGATGGCAAGGCATCCTGATTACCGATCCGAAGCACGTATACTATCTGACTGGCTTCGCCAGTGAACCCCATGAGAGATTTCTTGGATTGCTCCTGCTGCAAGGAGAGGAGCCTGCACTTATCGTTCCTGCACTGGATGAAGAGGCCGCAAGACAAGCTTCAAGCGTGTCCCGAATTCTGAGTCACACAGATACTAGTGATCCATACGTACTGCTGCAGCAATTGACCGGCACAGCGATGGAGACGCTCGCGATCGAGAAGGAGCATGTCTCTGTCTCCCGCTTTGAGCTCATGAGACAAGCCATTGGAGCGAAGCAATATGCTGACGTGGGTCCAGTTCTGCGTGATATGCGGGTACGCAAATCGCCTGAGGAAATCCAGCGGCTGAAGCATGCTATCCAGCTTGTAGAGGATGTCCTTCGTCATGGACTGACCCATGTGAAGGAAGGTGTTACAGAGGTTGAACTCGTAGCTGAGCTGGAATACCACATGAAGAAGATCGGTGCTGACGGCCCCTCCTTCGATACCATGGTTTTGTTCGGCACCAACACAGGACTGCCCCATGGTGTACCGGGAACCCGCAAGCTACAGCACGGTGATCTGCTCATGTTCGATCTTGGTGTCTACGCGAACGGCTATGCATCAGACATTACACGGACCTTCGCCTTCGGACATATCGCGCCAGAGGCAGAAGCCGTCTATAATGCAGTGCTACAGGCCAATCTCGCAGGTATTCAGGCCGCTCGGCCAGGTGTAACCTGTGCATCGGTTGACCAAGCAGCTCGCTCCGTCATTGAGAGCGCAGGGTATGGCTCTGCCTTTAACCACCGCCTCGGTCATGGTCTCGGCATGGGCATTCATGAATACCCGTCCGTCCACGGAGCGAATACAGATCTATTGCTGGAAGGCATGGTGTTCACGGTAGAGCCCGGCATTTACATACCTCAGCTTGGCGGCGTAAGAATAGAGGATGACGTATACGTCACGGCATCTGGCGTTGAGGTGCTAACCTCCTTCCCTAAGGAACTGACTGTACTGTAACACCAACAAGCCCGCGCAGGCTGACCTCGGCTCACAATGCCTGTGTCACCCGCGCGGGCTCGTTTTCATTTTCAGCTATACCAGCCATTCAGGCTAGATTTAGGATTGAACTGCCGCATCCAGATCACTACCGCGGTCATTGAACACATCCTGATCGTTCTCCTTCATGATCTTGCTGGAGATCAAGCCAGAGGTCATGGAATCATTCACATTCAGAGCTGTACGCCCCATATCAATGAGTGGCTCTACAGAGATCAGAAGTCCAGCGAGAGCTACAGGCAGGTTCATTGTAGACAGTACAATCAGCGATGCAAAGGTCGCGCCCCCTCCGACTCCAGCCACTCCGAAGGAGCTAATGACAACCACCAGAATCAGTGTGAGAATGAAATCCCAGCTCGTAGGATCAATGCCCACAGTTGGCGCAATCATGACAGCCAGCATGGCAGGGTAGATTCCTGCACATCCGTTCTGTCCAATCGTGGCTCCGAATGATGCAGACAGATTCGCAATACCGTCAGACACGCCGAGCTTCTTCGTCTGCGTCTCGACATTCAGAGGAATCGTAGCCGCACTGGACCGGGACGTGAAGGCGAAGACAAGCGTCGGCATCACTTTTCTCAAGTAGGTCAATGGGTTAAAGCCGAACAGCCCGATCAGAACCAAATGAATAACGAACATCACGATCAGTGCCACATAAGACGCAATGACGAATTTCCCCAGTTTGAGAATCTCTTCTGCGTTGGTCGTAGAAGCAACCTTCGTCATCAGGGCAAGCACCCCATAAGGCGTTAGTCGCAGTACTAATGTCACAATCCGCATCACGACAGCGTACACCGCCGTAATCATGTCACGGAAGGTCTTGGCTTGCTCCGGCTTCTTCCGGTCCAGTCCAAGCACTGCAATTCCAATGAAGGCCGAGAAAATGACGACCGCCAGCGTGGAAGTACTCCGTGCTCCAGTCATATCAGCGAATGGATTCGAAGGAATGAAGCTCAATACCTGCTGCGGGATCGTCAGGTCCTCCACCTCTCCTACACGCTCCTCCAGTGCTGCTCCTCTAGCCTGCTCTGCCTCGCCACTGCTAATCTCAATCGCTGTCAGATTGAAGGACAGGCTCGTTACAATACTTACTGAAGCTGCAATCGCTGTTGTAATCAGCAGGATGGCAATGATCGAAAAGCTCATCTTGCCGACGTTCTGCTTACCCTTCAGATTCATAATGGCCGATATAATCGAGACCATAATGAGTGGAATAACAATCATCTGCAGCAGCTTCACATATCCGTTACCTACAAGATTGAACCAGTCTACAGATTTCGTGATGACCTCCGAGCCCGCCCCGTACACCACCTGAAGAATAGCACCATACACAATCCCGAGACCCAGACCAATAAAGACTCGCTTCGTGAATGATAGATGCTTCTTCTGTGTCCAGAACAAGAGGCCCAGTAAGCCCAACATAATTACGATATTAAGAATAAGCCCTAATGTATCCATTCAAGATCCTCCCGATTCTATTGAAATTGAAGCAAACTACCTACATCCTGCTTTTTAAACGAGTGTGCCAGCTTTTAAACGCCAACCTAATCTGGAAGTATGTATACGCTTCTGCTTCGATATTCCATCCCGTACATGCTGAACTACTATACCATAAAACCAATTAAACAGGTAGGCTTATTTATTAAAAAATCATTTTCGTCTTCGCAGAGATGAATGATACCTACAACTCAAGCGGGTTTTCGTCCATAATCACATGTATTCTCATGAATAAAAAATATTCTTATCAGCGTAATTACATAATATATAACATATCCGCGTTAGCTTATATGAATGATGTATAATTTTTATTCGAAAGTGGGTATTTTTTACTATTCAACCACGGGTTAATTTTGTAGAATAGTTCTTAAGCTGCTTTTTAGGGACTGTCATGATACAAACATCGCTTTTCTCCCCTTTCTTCTTGGAATAATTTCAGGTCCTCGACATGAAGATCTTACCTTATTTTTTTGAGCCCATTACATAAGGGAAACGATAATGTATTATGGCAATTCCCTGTTCGGAACTGCCAAGGACAAGCCATACAGAGAATACGCGGGCACCTCACAAGGTGCAGCGACCTTCGGAGTAACAGCCTGTACGGGGCTTCAGAGAGAAGAGAGCTTATACTTATTGAAAGGGGAATTTTTGCATGCATCGAATTTCGCGCTCGATATCAGCCAAATTGAGGCTCCTACTCCTGGTAATCCTCTTGGCTACTTCGGTACTATTCAGTCTCAGCTTTTATTTTGTGTCGATGAACATCATCAATACCCACGTGATTCCACAATACGATCAGGCATTGATGCTCGGAGCACAGGATGTCTACAAGAATATGAACACTACACAAGCGATGCAAACCAAGCAGGGTGGAGATAGCGGTCGGATGGCAGCAGAGACTTACCTGCAGCAGGAAGTCAACAAACTGAATCTGCAAACTGCATTTCTCTTGGATGCCACTGAAGAGCAGGTGGTTATTCTGGCTCGCAATCCCGACTCTACCTATCAAGTAGGAGATAGCTTCGTAGCACCAGCAGGGATTGACCTCCTGGCCCAAAGCAGCGAGCCGCAGATGAGTAACATTTACTCAGATCAGCACGGAATTCACAAGTCGATTTTCCTCGGCCTTCCTGGTAGCTCTCTCGTATTGGGCGTAAGTGTTGATTATACAGCTATCACCAGTCAGATTAGTCAGATTCTATGGATCTGTGTTGGAATAACACTATCCACACTTATCGTTGGCTGGCTGGTATCTACCTGGGTCATTGGCAGACTGACACGGCCACTGGCAGATTTGGCCAAGCTTAGTGAACAGATTGCTCTCGGTGACCTTACACATGATATTCGCGTGAAGGGTGAGGATGAGATCGCTCAGCTGGCCAAAAGCTTCCACTCCATGACCCAGAATCTGAAGCAAATGATTCGACAGGTTCTTACGGCATCCAGCTCTGTAGTAACAGGTTCCAACACCCTCTTCGAGCGAGTGGACTCCATGAATGGTCTCGTCAAAGAATCCACAGTGGCAGCAGACGAAGTATTCAATGGCAGCAGCAGTATTGCTACTGCCGCCTCAGAGAATGCTCGCGCCATGGAAGAGATCACTCAAGGTATTCAGCATATTGCCGAGTCCGCTGGTCATGTATCCGAACAGATCAGCAAGGCAACTGAAGAGGCAGTCAACGGAAATGAACTCGCTCAGAACGCCATGAACCAGATGATCCATGTGAGCCAAGCCACGGAGGAATCGACTCAATTCGTCCGTACGCTGAAGGAGCGCTCCGAAGCTGTCGGACAGGTCGTATCGTCGATCTTCGAGATTACTCAGCAGATTCAGATGCTCTCTCTTAATGCCTCCATTGAGGCAGCACGTGCCGGGGAGCACGGACGCGGATTCGCGGTCGTAGCTGGTGAAGTACGCAAGCTCGCCGAGCAATCCAAGACGGCCATGGAAGAAATCAATGACTATCTGAACTCCGTCAAGGAGGATTCCGAGCGTTCCGTCGATTCCATGATCAAGGTCCGCGAAGAAGTGCAATCGGGTAGCCAGGTCGTGCAGCAGGCTGGAACGGCATTTGGAGAACTGCTAGAACTCATCAAGAATATCAACTCGACGATTCAGTCCGTCTCTGCAGCAGCACAGCAGGTGTCCGCTGGATCAGAAGAGGTCAGTGCTTCGGTCGAAGAGACAGCGCAGATTACAGGGAAGTCTCAGCAAATGGTCATGAATATCCGCGAGACCGCCGAAAATCAGCTTGAGCACATGGAGAGCCATTCCACTACGGTCGGAGAACTTCATGAGCAAGCCAAGGCGCTGCAAGAGGCTGTTCGCAAATTTAAAATATAGATACTCGCTCTAAAATAAACAGACTCCAGTCACCTTTTACGTAGCTGCTTCTCACGGGCACGTACGATGGTGATGCTGGAGTCTGTTTTATGTTGCGTTGCTGCTGGTTTGAACGAATATGATACCAACAAGACTTACTAGACAGCCCTTAGCTAGTTGTCTCGATTTCTATCCCGTGTTGAGCCTGCAGCAGCTGATAGATGCGATCCATATCCAAATGCTCCCGCACAACAGCCGCTACACGGTCGAACTCTTGATTCTTGACCTCTCTGGCCGAGAAGGTCGTCATGCGTGGTTGCAAGCCCTTCTGCTCCCGGATCTGGTCCAGCCAAGCCCGGCGTAGCCGATCATTATCAAATATACCGTGCAGGTAAGTCCCCCATACACGGCCATCCGTTGTGCCGCAGCCTTCCTCTATCTCTGTTCCGTCTTCTCGCAGCAGGCGAAACAGCGCTCGTACAGATTCAGAAGCCGAGTATTCCGTCTTCCCCATATGAATTTCATAGCCATCAATCTCCATCCTGTGTGGAGTAGCCTCTTCCAAATCTTGATTCTCCCTACTACCAGCTGGCTTGTGCTTGGCTCCTTCAACGAAATCCGCTGCACCTGGTGCAGAATACGCCGCCATGCGAATAGGACAATCCTGTAGCGGGACCCCCTGTACTCTCACCGTCCGCTTCTCCTTCATAAAGGTGGTCGTCAACGGAAGCAGTCCTAGTCCCTGCTCTACCCTTGCCTCCTGATGCTCTACTGCATCCGGGTCAACAAGGAAATCTCCCAGCATCTGATATCCGCCGCAGACGCCGACAAGCTGGCAGCTGCCCTCACTCCATACCTGACGGATCGCCTGATCCAGACCACTGGCCTTAAGCATTTGTAGATCTCCGATCGTATCCTTGGTCCCTGGCAAGATCATGATGTCTGGCGAACCCAGCTGATTCAGCTCGGTCACATATCGCACACTGACATCCTCTTCAGCCGCTAGCGCATCCAGATCTGTAAAATTCGAAATACGCGGATAACGAATTACTGCAATGTCGATATCCTTCCCCTTCAAGAATTGACGCGGCAAAGAATCCAGTACGACAGAATCCTCCGCTTCAATCCGCAGATCCTTTACGTAAGGCAACACACCGAGCACAGGCAGCCCTGTACGTTCCTCCAGCCAATCTAGCCCTGGCTGCAGCAAGGAAATATCTCCCCTGAATTTATTGATGATGAATCCCTTCACCCGTTCTCGTTCGTGCGGCTCCAGCAGCTCCATCGTGCCTACAATCGAAGCGAATACCCCACCACGGTCAATATCCGAAATGAGCAGCACCGGGGCATCCGCCCAGCCAGCCAGATTCATATTTACTATATCCCGCTGCTTCAGATTGATCTCCGCTGGGCTACCCGCTCCCTCCATCACCACAACATCATGCTGTCCACGAAGACGATCCAGCGCCTCCATTACCATCCCCTTGGCCTCAGGCAGGAAATGATTCCGATAATCGGCAGCACTCATATTAGCAAATGGGGCACCATGGACTACAATCTGGGAATGCATATCTCTCATGGGCTTGATCAGGATCGGATTCATATCCGTTGTAGCCATGATTCCACATGCTTCGGCCTGAACGCCCTGAGCGCGTCCAATCTCCTTACCATCTGGCGTTACGTAGGAGTTCAAGGCCATATTCTGAGATTTGAATGGAGCTGTTCGATAACCATCCTGAGTGAAAATCCGGCATAATGCCGTCGTAATAATACTCTTCCCCACATCCGAGGCTGTCCCCTGAAGCATCAGGACCGCAGCCTTCTTTCCAGAACCCATTTGATCAGATGCCATCCTAACTCCTCCTTTCATGCCTGCATTCCGGGTGAACCCTTCAACGTCACAGCCATACGCCAATCCATACGTCAATAGATACCGTACAGCGCGATCAGGAATAACAGCAAAGCCGTTTCTAGCAGTTCATTCAGTGCCCCGTATATATCCCCGGTCAACCCTCCAAGACGACGATGGATATGCGCGGCAACTCCATGTCCGATCCCCCATGCCACTAATGGAAGCAGTACAGAACACAGCACATAATAGCCTGTATGAGGATAACCGATCGGCTCGAACGCCGCTAAATAATAATTGGAATTGTAAAGACTCAGTTCTCCTGCAACCAGCAAAAGGGTGATTCCACCAGCCCACAGCGTGCAGCGAATGAGCTCAGCGGTCCCCAAATCCTTGAAGAGCACAGCCAGACCTTCATCCCCACGTGCCGTCGGCCAGTGATGAATGGCCCTCACCATGAACCAACGGCTCCAGACCATGGGCAGCAGCACTAGAGCTATTATGGGACCTTCGGTAAGTACGGTATAGATCAAGGACAGCTTCAGCAGCAGTAGCAGTACACAAGCCAGCACGCCCATGGCACCGACCCGGCTATCCTTCATAATCTCAAGCATCCGTTCCCGTGTACGATAGCTTAGCAGTGCATCGGCCGCATCCATCCAGCCATCCAGATGCAAGCCGCCGGTTAGCCATACCCATACGATCAAGGTTAGTACCGCAGCAGGAAATGCCGGAAGCACCAAGGAGAAGACGATAGCGCTGAACCATACGACAACGGCGATCGCGAGGCCCACAAGAGGATAGTAGATTGTGCTCTGTCTCAGCACCTTGGGAGTGAAGTCCACTTCCTTCTTCACCGGCAAGCGGGATAGGAACTGGAATGCGGCAGCAACAGCCTCCAAATGCCCTCTGCCTCTGCTTACCATTTGTACTCCAGCCGCTTCAGCTCAACAGGGATGCCAGCCGTCACGAGGAATACTTCATCACAGACAGCAGCCATCCGCTGATTCATGACACCACTCAGGTCCCGGTACAGCCTGCCCAGCTTATATTCGGGAACGATGCCGTTACCTACCTCATTTGTTACCAGAATCAGCGGCCCCGAATATGATCGGACGGCTTCTTCCAGCGCTGTAATTCCTGCTCGTGCCGTCTGCTCGGCCATCTCTTCATTAGCTAGTACCAGATTGGACAGCCATAGCGTAAGACAATCCACCAGTAGTGCTGGTGGTGGTGATTCATCTGAGCTGTGCCCATTATGATGCAGTAGCTCAGGTAGCTGCAATGGCTCCTCTATTGTCTTCCAAGCAAAGCTTGTCTGCTCCCGCTGACGGCGATGCTCAGCGATTCGAAGCTCCATCTCGACATCGAAGGCCTGTGCAGTAGCCACATAAGTGGCTTCCTTCGCACGGCTCATGCACAAACGCTCAGCAAAGCTGCTCTTCCCGCTTCTGGCTCCACCAGTCACCAGCGACTTCATGAAGAAGCCACCTCTTTTCCCGAGACGCCCGCACTGGAGAACGTCGCCATCTCCCGCATGATGCAGGCGGCAGAATCGATCAGGTGCAGAGCCAGAACTCCTCCTGTCCCTTCGCCTAGTCGCATATCCAGCTGGAGCAAGGGCTCCAGAGCAAGCTCCTTCATCACTGCAGCGTGCCCCTGCTCATGGGAACAATGTGAAGCCAGCAGATAGTACGCGCTCTGGGGTTCAAGACTACGGGCAGCTAGCGCAGCAGCACTGGAAATGAATCCATCCAGCACGACTGGACAGCGACGGGAGGCTGCGCCGAGGATCACGCCCGTCAGTCCCGCAATTTCTAGCCCCCCAACCTTCGACAGTACATCGAGTCCGTCTGCCTGATCCGGCTGATTGACCTTCAGTGCTCTTTTGACTACATCCATCTTCCGTTCCAAGCCTGCATCATCAATACCTGTACCTCTACCGACCAGTTGTGACGGATCTTGCCCTGTGAGCGCGCTCGCTACCGCAGCACTGGCAGTCGTGTTCCCGATACCCAGCTCCCCGGTAACCAGGAGCCGATGACCACGCTCCACTGCATCAATCGCTACAGACGCTCCAGCCAGAATAGCCTGTATTGCTTCATCTCGGGTCATCGCAGGGCCTTGGGCCATATTCGCTGTCCCCTTACGGATCTTGCGGCTAATTAATGATGGATGCTCCACGTCCGCATTAACCCCTACATCGACACAGATGACTTCTGCGGTAGCCTGTCTAGCCAACACATTCACAGCAGCCCCACCCTCTAGCATGTTGTACAGCATTTGTGGGGTTACTTCAGCTGGAAATGCACTCACGCCCTCGGCACATACACCATGATCTCCAGCCATGACAATAACTGCACGCTGCGTGAACTCTGGCTGTATCTTCCCTGTAATTCCAGCAAGTCGAATGGCAAGGGTCTCCAGCTTCCCAAGACTACCAGGCGGCTTCGTGAGCTGATCCAGGTGAGCCGAAGCTGCGCTCTCGGCCTCCTGATCAGCAATATTGTGTCTAATGGTATGTAAGAGCTGCTGTAATTCTTCATTCATAGCCTGCTATCCCCTTCCATATCCTACTATCCCCTTCGCAAATGTTGTTACTGAGCAGATCAAATAGGAGTGTAGAGCCGCTGCAAGCGGGGAGCCCTGTCGACCCTTGTTAAGCTTGCTGTTCTAATGAACGAAATGGAAAAGCTGATGAACAGCAAGCTTAAAGATGGACACTTCGTTTCTCTAGGGCTTCCCCGCTCTCCGCTTACCACGCTCTCTTCAGATCATTCAAACCCACAATCGTATTCGGTCAAGGTGCTAGTACTCTCCTTGAGTCTCTATCTATGTGATCTTCTACGCAGCAGCAGCTGCGGCGCACCATGATCGGGATGCTCAATGACCAGTGAATCAATATCATACACCTTACGAAGCGTGTCCTCCGTCAGCAGCTCCGACGGCGTACCACATATACCACCTTGGCCCTCCTGCAGGATCAGCATGCGGTCACAGAACTGTGCTGCCAGATTCAGATCATGCAGCACTGCAACGATGGTGATCCCCGTTTCCTGCCGCCACTCAGACAGCAGCTCCATGAACTGAAGCTGATATCTGATATCTAGATACGTGGTCGGCTCGTCCAGCAGCAGGATTTGCGGCTCCTGGGCCATTACCTTCGCCAGTGCTACACGCTGCCGCTGACCGCCGCTGAGCTGATCCAGTCTACGCTCCGCCAGTGGGAGCAGCTCCAGCTTCTCCAGCACCTGCTCCGTGATCTGACGCGTATCACCATCATGGTCCCTACCTAGCCAATCCTGATGAGGAAAACGCCCCATGTCCACGACATCCCGCACGGTATAGCCCATCGGAGGAAGCCCCTCCTGCTGGAGTACAGCAATGATTCTGGATAGCTCCTTGCGACGATATTCCGACACAAGGCGTCCCATAATCCGTACTTCACCCTTCCCAGGCTGCTCCACCCCGGACAAGAGCTGAATTAATGTAGACTTGCCACTGCCATTCGGACCGATGACGCCCCACCATTCTCCCAGTGCTGCGGACCAGTTCAATCCCGTGATGGCAGACACCTCTCCATATTTCTTATGCAGTTGCAGCACATCCACCGCGGGACTCTTTACACCAGAGCTTACAGTAGTCTTGCTCATATCCAGCCCCCTTCTCCCCGTCGCTTGCTGCGATACAGCAAAAAGGCGAAGAACGGTGCACCGACAAAGGCAGTCACCACGCCCAAAGGAATCTCTACAGGAGCCAGTAACGAGCGGGCTGCCGTATCTGCCCAGACCATAAAGATCGCACCACCCAAGGCGGAAAGGGGAATAATGAGACGATAATCAGGACCTGTAATGAGTCGGATCATATGTGGAACGACGAGACCCACGAACCCGATCACGCCACAAATGGAAACGGCAGCAGCCGTTAATAACGTAGCTACGATCAGGACCCACAGCTTCGTGCGGTCTACCTTCACACCTACATGAGCAGCCTGACGCTCCCCGAGCGCCAGAATGTTCAGCACCCGAGCGCGATTCCACAGAAACAGGCTGCCGACTAGCACATAAGGTAGTAGCAGGAATACATAAGGCCAGCCCTTCAGGCTGAGACTGCCCATAGTCCAGAATAGAATCTCATTGACCGTCTCCTTGGACATAGCTGTTAGAAATGATACAACCGCACCCAGAAAGGACTGCATGACCACCCCGGACAAGATCAGACTATTTGTGGGAATCCGCCTACCTTCCCGAGCCAGCGTAATGACGGCCCATAGGGTCGTAACTCCTGTAACAAAAGCGATCATCGGCAATGTCCATAGACCAAAGATGGCATACTGCAATCCCCAATAAATCAGTACTGCTGCCCCAACAGCCGCCCCCGAGGACACCCCTAGGGTAAAAGGGTCCGCCAGCGGATTGCGTAGCACTCCCTGAAAGGCCGCCCCTGCCAGCGACAAGGCTGCACCAGCTAGCATACCCAGCAATACGCGGGGCAAGCGCACCTGCACAATAATCTGCTCAGCGGAAGCCTCCCAATAAGGCGTAATGCTTTCCTTCAGCCAGGGAAGCTGATGCCCCAGAATGCCTGCAATATGAGAGACGGGTAGATGCACTGAGCCAATCCCCAGGCAGACGAGCAACGTCAATAGGAGCAGCACGCCACCAAGCGCGCCATAGCCTGCTAGTGAACGGATCATTTGAAGATTTCAGGATAGATTGCTTTGGCAACCTCCTTGAGTCCTTCCGTGACACGCGGGCCTGGACGGCTGATCAGATTATCCTCCAGTCCGAATACGCGGTTGTTGCGGATCGCATTAATCTTCGACCAACCCTGTCTCCCCTTGATGATCTGCTCCAGCGTCTCTCCAGTCTTCGAATCCACTACATTACTGCCGTATAGAATAACATCTGGATTCGCAGCAATCACCTTCTCTTCACTGATCGGATTCCAGCCCGTCATGTCTGATGCTATATTCATACCGCCAGCCAGCGTAATCATTTCATCCATGAATTCGCCCTTACCGACCGTCCAGCCTGGCGAGAACTCGACATACACCTTCAGCCGCTGGTCTTCTCCGATATTTTTGACGCCTTCCTTCACCGCAGCAATATCCGCCTTCATTTGATCCGTCACGGCTTGAGCTGCTACCTGACGATCTGCAATCTGTCCATAGAGCGTAATATTAGCCATCACATCGTCGAAGGTCTTGGGATCTGTCTTGAAAATCTGGATGCCAAGCGATCTTAGCTTGTTGGTAGCTTCTTCGCTTAATGAGATACCCGCAAATACTATATCCGGTTGAGCGGCAATGATAGATTCTTCATTCGGCTTTGTAATGCCACCCATTTTGGGCTTGTCCAGCGCTGCCTGCGGGTAATCATCGTAATCTGACACCCCAACGATCTCTTCATCCAGTCCAATAGCGAAGAGTGCCTCCGTCTCCGCCGGGGAGACAGATACGATTCGCTCCGGTGCTTTCTCGAAGGTGAATTCATGCCCTGTCGCATCCTTGACAGTAAGCGGATATTCCGTAGGACCGGCCTCCACCGCCTGTTGCTGCTCCTGCTCTGCACCTTGCTGCGTCGTCCCCTGATTCGCTCCGTTGCCACATGCTGCAAGCCCCAGTACGAGTAGTAAGGACAGCAGCCCCGTCATCCATATCTTCATTGTTCTCGTCATTATGATCTCTCTCCTGTCTTCTTTAATAAAATGGAAAACAAAAAACCGGACCTCTCACGAGGACCGGGTCGTTATAGTGTTCATTCCAGTGTATACGGCATGATCCTGCTGTATGGAACATCACTAAATACACGCCGTCCTTTCCTCGAAGGATCGTGGTACCAAGCAGAGAAGGCAGGTCTCCTGACTTGCTGGGTGCAGCATCCCGGCAGCCTTCCCGTCATCTTCCGCTGACAGTGGCATATTGCCGACATCCCCTAGCATACAGTGGCGGGACCGTGCCGGAATTGCACCGACTTCCCTTTTCACAGCCTGCACTACATCTGCCACAGGCTGACCTAATCCGCTGAGATTATTGTAACATGGACAGCTTCCCTTGCACTTACTTAGTGATTATAGGCCAAATAAGATAGGCTTACAACCGCCAGCTACTGGTACAAGTGAACAAAAAACAACTTCCTTATTCCAGCTCTACAGGTCCAAGGTAGCTTCCGATGATGCCATCTGCTGTAAACGTAAGCTCTAGTCGGACAACCCCTCCCGGCTCCACCTGTACATCCCAGAAGTCTAACCCGGCAACGGTCATGGCAGCCAACTGACGAATAACTCCGCCATGGGTAACAGCCAGAACGGACAAAGGAGTCAAGGATGGCAAAGTGACTAAGAGAGTCGAGCCCTGCATATCCATCTGATCCACAGATGGGACCTGACCGCACAACAGCCGCAATGTATCCACAAAAGAGAGCATCCGGGCTTCCATGCTACTCCAGCTCTCACCCTGTGGTGGCGTGAATCGACGTGGATCATCAATCCAGGCTCGATATAGCGGGATCTCCTTAAGCGTAGCATAGGTCTCTCCCTCCCACGCGCCGAAATGCAGCTCACGCAGCCTTTCATCACGAATCGTCTTGGGCAGCAGCGCTGGAGCAGCACACTCCAGCGTCTCCAGACATCGCCGGAGATCACTGCTGTAGATACGGTCAAAGCTCTGCGCGGAGAGCCAACAGCCCAATGAACGAAGCGAATCATGTGCTTCTGCCAATAGCGGCTCGTCCGTGTGTCCTAGATAGCGTTTCTCCCGGTTCCACTGTGTAGCTCCGTGGCGAACCAGCGTTAGCTCCACTTTGTCGCGCATCGCTCGATCTCCTTTCCCATCCAAGGTGAATGGTGCAATATCCACATTCAATGATCTTGATTCATGGACCTCATAATCCGACACTGCTGAACGAAATGGATAACAAACCTCCAGATCAGCCTTTATTCATAAGCCATCCTGAGCTACACTAATTGACTTATGCGATGAGAAGCCAGATGACTGTAACAGCTAGACACAAGCCAACAAATAGATTACAGACTACGAACATAAGTCTTACTGTTCGGCGTATATGCTCAGCCTGCAGCTGCTCAAGTGGCTGTCCCATATAAGCACGGAATGAACGGACACCATGGTATACATTATATCCACCAAGCCGAATGCCCAGCGCACCTGCCACAGCCGCTTCCGGGTAACCACTATTCGGGCTGGGATGCTGACGAGCATCCTGCCGCACCGCCTGAATACTACCACTGACGCTGTTGCCATTCAGCCATGCTGCGATGAAGAGCAACAACGCAGTCAGACGTGCAGGAATATAATTGGCTACATCATCCAGACGAGCTGAAGCCCAGCCCAGATCCTTATACTTCTCGTTCTTATACCCAACCATGGAATCAAGAGTATTCACCGCGCGATAAGCCATCGCGAGCGGTACTCCACCAAGCAATGCGTAGAAGAGCGGTGAGATAATCGCGTCCACGATATTTTCAGCAACCGTCTCGACCGCACCCCGTGTAATCTCCGGCTCGTCTAGCTCGTTGGTATCCCGCCCAACAATCATGCCCAGCTCCTGTCTGGCTGCGGGCAGGTTCCCCTGCACCAGCTGCTGATATACCGCCATGCCAGCATCCTTGAGTCCTTTGGAGGCTATAGTTGTCGCTAATAGTATAATCTCAGCCCCGATAGCAAGCCACGGATGAAGTATGGCGAGCCCCGCAATAAGAAGCCAGGTTATTCCATAGGCTCCACCTGCAATGCAGAGGGGCAAGATCAGGCCAGCCCGTTTAAGCGCCTGAGGTGACTGCCATCTGCTCCGAATTCCTTTTTCCAGTAGAGTGATGCCCTTGCCCATTCCGATCACCGGATGTGGAATCCAGCGTGGATCACCGATGAGGCGGTCCAGCACATACGCTGCCGCAATAATGACACTAACGACCACTTCGTCGTTCCCCCTCCAGCACAGCTTCCATGACGGATAGCAGCACCTGATTAGCTTCCTGATCCTTGACCGCAATGCGAAAATGGCTGTCTGTCAAGCCGGGATACATAGCACAGCTGCGAATCAGTACACCACGACGTCCCAGAGCATCCTGAAGCTCTACCGCCTTCCACATTCCTGGTGCCCGAACAAGCAAATAATTAGTCTGACTCGCCGTCACTCCACAGCCCAACTCGGATAGACCGCTTAGCAGACGTTGTCTTTCCTGAACAATCAGCTTCAGCGTCTGATCTTCGTAAGCTTGTCCACTGTTCAGACAGGCTTCGCCAGCCAGTAGGGCGAGTCCGTTCACACTCCAGGTCACCTGCTGGTCCGTCATGCGACGGATGACGTCAGGTGCAGCTAGCGCATAGCCCAGTCGCAGACCCGGAATGGCATAAAATTTCGTCATGGAGCGGATCAGGATCACACGTGAATAGCGTTCGAGGTCCGGCAGTAGTGTGATGCGTTCAGTTGCTGGAATGAAATCCATAAATGCCTCATCCAGCACCAGGTAAGTCCCTGAACGCTCAGCAGCCGCGGCAACAGCGAGCAGCTCTTCTTTCCCATATTGCACCCCGTTCGGATTGTTCGGCTGCCCCATGAACAGGAGATCCACCTCCGAGATCAAGCGCTCGATATCTTCCACATCCGCTCTCCATTGAAGAGAAGCCTTACCATATACACGGCTGAGGCTTGCCCCGAACTTGAGCGACAGCTCAGCATACTCCGAGAAGCAGGGCTCGACCAATCCGACCCGTTGTGGTCTTAATCCAAGCAGAATGAGTGCCATGCTCTCAGCTGCGCCATTGCCGATACTGATTCGTTCTGGAGAGACGCGTAGCCTTCGGCTTAGCAGACTCTTCAGAGAACGGTGTCCTGGATCTGGATACCTGAT
The DNA here is from genome assembly GCF_000377505.1 of Paenibacillus massiliensis 2301065 = DSM 16942. GTDB lineage: Bacteria > Bacillota > Bacilli > Paenibacillales > Paenibacillaceae > Paenibacillus > Paenibacillus massiliensis. The sequence goes on from NZ_KB898193.1 coordinate 156,303, forward strand.
GACAGACTGTAACCCGTTCATCAAAGCCTCCTTGACCTCATCGGGTGGTCCGAGTGGATTAATGTTGGCACTGAAATCAAGAAAATCCGCCGCAGGCAAGCCGTACAGCCCGGCGGCCGTCTCCCTGTCTCCCCCATGTCCGTATATTTCAATCATACCGATTCATCCTTTCTGGGCGAACATGCCCAGTAGCTGGTTCCCATTATGGGGCCGTCCTTCCTGCTCCGTCAATTCAAAATCAGATCAGGCGGTGCAGAGAGCGTCTGTGAATGTTATAATTTTGATAGAATCGACAAAATACGTTCGACTTCGATGCGCATAATGAGGAATTTCAGTATACGAACTGACTCGGTTAGCAGAGCTGTCTTGCACATCCTAGGGACATTTCACCTTTTGTGCCATGCATTTCGCGCTACATACTTCGTGTGCCTTCTTCATGAAAACTTGAGAGCCTCTTGCTGAACGTATGCATTATGCCAGACAATATTGCTTAGACGGAGGAATGAACATGCTGTTCATCGACAATCAGGGCATTACCGACCCTGCGATTAATTTGGCAATCGAGGAGTACGCCCTCAAGCATTTACCGTTGGATGATAGTTACTTGCTGTTCTACATTAATAAGCCTTCCATTATTATCGGGAAGCATCAGAATACGGTGGAAGAGATCAACGCCGAGTATGTTAAGGACAATAATATTCAGGTTGTTCGTCGCCTGTCTGGTGGCGGTGCGGTGTATCATGATCTTGGCAACCTTAATTTCAGCTTCATTACCAAGGACGACGGACAGTCATTCCATAATTTCCGTAAATTCACCCAACCGGTAGTCGATGCGCTTCACGACATGGGCGTACCTGCGGAATTGACCGGACGGAATGATCTACAGGTAGGCGAACGCAAAATCTCTGGGAATGCCCAGTTCTCTACACGCGGCCGGATGTTCAGTCACGGCACACTGATGTTCAATCTGAATCTGGATGATGTACAAGCTTCGCTGAACGTCAATCCTGAGAAATTCAAGTCCAAGAGCACTAAGTCTGTACGCAGCCGTGTAGCCAATATTGCGGATCTGATGGACAAGCCGATGACGATTGAGGAATTCCGGGCGGAGCTGCTTCGCCATATTTTTGGCATGGAGGCCGAGCAGGTACCTCAGTATCAGCTGACCGAGCAGGACTGGAACAAGATTCATGAGATTTCCAAGGAACGCTATCAGTCCTGGGACTGGAACTATGGTCTGTCACCAGCAAGTAACATCAAGCATGTCAAGAAGTTCCCGGTCGGTCTCATTGACATTCGTATGGATCTGAAGGATGCTCACATCGAGGAGATCAAGATCTATGGTGACTTCTTCGGTGTAGGTGATGTTGCGGACATTGAGGACGCTCTGCGTGGCCAGCGCTATGAGGAATCGGCTGTGAGAGAAGCCTTGTCCTCCTTGGATCTCAAGCATTATTTCGGTAATCTGGAGACAGATGACTTCATCGGATTGGTGCTGCTTGAGGACTAGTGCCTTGACCAGATCAAATGCAGCATAGACCAGTTGCAAGCGAGGAGCCCTGTCGAACATAGTTAGGCTTGCTGAATTATGCCAGACAAACAGGGTAAGTAACCCTAGAGAGAATTTACAGAGAGAATAGGAGCGAGAACCATGTACAAATTGATGGCTATTGATATTGATGACACGCTGATTAACGATGATAAGGAAGTAACCCCTGCTGTCCAGCAGGCGCTGGAGGCTGCAATCGCCAAGGATGTTATTGTGACGCTGGCTACAGGCCGCGCTTATTCATCGGCACAGGCTATTGCCCGCCAGACAGGTCTGAACGTACCGATCATTACTTTCCAAGGAGCTCTAATCAAAAATCTGCTTGATGAGCAGGTACTCTATGAGCGTTATCTCCCAATCGTAGCAGCTCGCAAGCTGTACGAGTTCTGTCTGGAGCGTAATCTTCACCTGCAGACCTACATCGGTGACAAGCTCTATTCACGTGAAGAGAATCAGAAGCTCATTGATTACTGCGCTCTGAACAAGACACCTTATTATATTGAGCCGGTATTCAGCAAAATGGTCGAGCAGCCTACACACAAGATGCTCGTCATTGATGAGCCTGAGGTGCTGGATGAAATCGCTCCGATTCTGCGCGAGATGCTGGGTAACGAGGTGCATATTACGAAGTCCAAGCCGCACTTCCTGGAGTTCATGCATCATGAAGGTACCAAGGGCCATGCCTTGTCATTCCTTGCGGACCATTATAAATGCGATCTGTCCGAGACCATTGCAATTGGGGATTCCTGGAATGACCATGAAATGCTGGAATGTGCAGGCCTTGGAGTAGCCATGGGCAACGCAATTCCTGCATTGAAGGAGCTTGCCGACTACGTAACCTTGAGCAACAATGAGGATGGCGTCAAGCATGTCATCGACAAGTTTATTTTGAACGTCAACTAAGTAAACTGCCATTGTATCGACTTTTTGGGGTTGGTACACCACAACAGCCCTGATTCCCATGAAGCTATTCGCGGATCAGGGCTGTCTATAGTCTATAGCCTTTAATCTATAGAACCTTGGTCTTATCCTATGTGAGGGTGTAAGTTATGGCCTCCCTCTGTCCGTTACTATCCACTAACGCCTAGACTCCCCAGTTCTTTCAGCTTGATCTCATATCTGGTCTGGTCACGTCACTGATGCTTAATTGAGCCAGACAGCCTCACCGAATTCTTAACCTGAACGGAGGAATATCCAATTGCGTACCCGGAGAGCTCCATTGTATATTTTGCTGTCTCTACTCGTTGTTGTCCTGAGCGCACTTGCATACCGCCAATACTACATTAGCAATCGTGATACCGAAGTCGAAAGGTATTTACTGCAGACCCAAGGATACCAGCAATCCGATATCCAGCGCATCGACACCAGCATCGGAAAAGCTCCTGTCGTTAGCACCGAGGTCATTTTCACGGATGAGCCAGAGGCAAGGTACTTCTACAAAAAAGAAAACGGGAGCATCCGCCAATATAGCAGCGCCCCCGTCCATGACGTGAATGCCCACGTCAACTACAAACATCTGGATAACCCTCAATAGGAGGCTGTGGAGGCTGTGGGCTGTAGAGGCTGAATGTCGGAGGTTTCCGATACGAAGCCCTATTTCTTTTTTCATAGGGTTATCCTGCCGTATCGTTCCCTCCACTTCGCTATCCTCCATATGACTATCCTGTCACGACATCTGCTTTGGAATAGGAGCCGTACGTCCCATCCGTGCTCTGATCCAGCGCATGACGCCTTCATTCATTGTCAGCAATCCAGACACAATTAGCACCACACCAGCCCATGTCATCCAGGTTACATGCTCACCGTAGAACACCACTCCCAGCCCTACAGCAATTGGCGGTGAAATATACAACCATGTTGCTGGAAATAAAGGATTGGTACGTGCTACCAACCAATAGAACAGGCTGTGCCCGACCATAGAGCCAATCACCGTCAAATACACCAGTGACCAGACTGCAGGCGATACAGTAATGACCGTGTAGTCCCAAGCCTCAGTGAAGCATGACAATATCCCCAGAAGCAGCCCACCGTACATCATCTGCACCGCATTCAGCGCAACAGGGTGAGATTCCTGGAACTGAACAATGACTCGTTTGGAATACAGCGCTCCAGCGGCATAGCACAGCTCACCCACCAGAATGACAATACATCCCCACATCCAAAGCCCGCCTCCTGCAATAGACAGACCCGGCAGCATTACCAGCACAACACCGGCGAAGCCCGTTACACATCCTGCAAGCATACGGACCGACATCGGCTGCCGTAGCAGCAACGTCTGGATCATCATAATCATCAAAGGACCTGTAGCCGACAGGATCGCCCCAATGCCTGAGCTGACATACTGTTCTGCCCAATATAATGCCGCGAAAGTGCCAAAGGTAAGCCCTAAGCCCGTCAGGAGCATCTCCTTGCGAAGCAGCAGCGACCACTGCGCCTTCCCCCTCAGCTTCATCCAGGTATACATTAGTATCCCGGCCACCAAAAATCGCAAGCCTGCGGACAGAAATGGCGGTAGCCCTGCTTCCACACCAATCTTAATAGCCAAGAACGTCGTGCCGAATACTAGACACATCACAATATAACCTACTGCAATCATCAGAGCCCCTCCTTCATCTGTCATTCATCATACAGCAGCCACCATAGAACAGAATGAATATGACAGAACAGATTGTGATGATTTCGAGAGGATTTGCGGTACAATAGAACACAACATCATCCAAGGTCGGGAGGCACCATATGAAAAATGGTCAGTTGCAGCATAATGGTCAGGTAGAGCAGATTCGGCCCCCATCCAGACTTGAGCCGAGCCATCGCCTGAAGCTGTATGAGCAGGTAATTGAATATTTACGGGTGCGAATGGATAGCGGTGAATGGAAGGCGGATCAGAAGCTCCCTTCTGTGCGCAGCTTGGCCGAGGAGCTAGGAGTTCACCGCCTTACGGTGTTCAAAGCGTATCAGGTGCTGAAAGAGGAAGGCAGCATCTATGTCAGAGACAAGTCTGGCTACTATGTCGGAGGTAAAGAGCCCACGGCTCCATCTGATCTGGCGGACGATCCCGCTATCTCGGTCTGGCGTCACTGGGATTCACTCCCGCGCATTCATTCATTGCAGGCGACCTACCAATTCTCTCAGTCGCTGATTGATCCGACTCTCTTACCGAACCATTACTGGAATGTACTGTTACGCTCTCTGACCGAACAGTATCCACGCTTGCTTGGCAGCTACTCCACTCTGGCTGGTGACGCCGAGCTACGTGAGGCACTCGCGATGCAACTAACGGAGAAGGAGCATCTCTATCTCACTGGCGATGAGATTCTCATTACTTCAGGAGCCCAGCAGGCTATTGATCTGACCGCGCGGGCACTCGTTCGACCTGGGGATCGGGTTCTGCTAGAGCGGCCCTGCTATGGTCCAGCTATGGAAATTTTCCGCAAACAGGGCGCACAACTGACCTTCCTCGATATCCATCCCTATGGATATGATCTGGAGGAGCTCGAACGGATATTACGAGTTGAGAAGCCCAGGGTATTTTATCTGACGCCGACGTTTCATAATCCCACGGGATTTACAGTTCCGACGGAGCAGCGCAAGTTACTACCGGAATTGGCCGAAAAATACGGCTGCTATCTGGTGGAGGATGACAGCATCTATGATATTTATTTTAAAAAACATCCCCCGGCCCCCGTCTTCGCTTACGATACCTCCGGGAAAGCCTTATATATTCGCAGCTACAGCAAGTATGTAGCTCCAGGTCTGCGCATAGCGATTCTAATCTGCCGACCTGACTTAATGCCGTTACTGCATGCGGTAAAAGCGCTGGCGGATAATGGATCGCCGCTGCTCAACCAGAAGCTCTTCCTCCAATACGTACAATCCCCACGCATGGAGCAGCACTTGTCCAAGCTCCGCACAGCCCTGCAAATGCGCAAGGATGTCATGGAAGCATGCCTGCGGGAAAGCACATGGACATGGACCAGCCCGCATGGTGGACTGAATCTGTGGGTAGAATTGCCGCCTGGAGTCGATACCGCTCACCTTCTATACCAATGTATGGAGGCATCTGTCTCCTTCGTCCCAGGGAAGGTGTTCGACTCATCACCCTACAAGCACCATGGCTGGATACGTCTATCTTACTCTTACGTAAATGAGTCGCAGATTCGGCTAGGCATCGACAAGCTGCTGGAGATTGCACAGAGGCTGTGAGGAGAAGACATGATAACAGACGCGCGAATTTAAAATAGCATTGCATAACAAAGGCACTGCAGCGATAGACTTACTGACAGTGCCTTATGAACTTGCCATGATTACTCGGAGCTTGTTCCTTCCATAAGGATACGCTTGAATTCCTCGAATGTCTCAGATTCGCACAATCGTAGCATTAATGAAGAGTCGTGCACGATTTCCTGTATGAACAGTAACAGATCCCGAGCTTCATTACTCTTGGCCTGAGCAATAACGAAGACGATCTTGACTGGTAAGCCCGACCAGTCGATGCGCTTGTTAAGAATCCCTACACCTACTTTGGTGACGACCGAGCACAGTTCAATCGGGTGAACCAGAGCAATCCAGTTGCCAAAAGCAGTACTCGCCAGATTCTCACGGATCAAACACAGCTCCTCGAAATTAGGTGGAACAATTCCTGTCTTGTCCATTCGGCTACACAACTGACCGATAGCCTCCTGCTTCACTCCCGCATCCAAAGCCCCGTAGAATAGATCCTCTGAGAAATAACGATCAATCAGCCGCTCTTTGTCCTTCCTCCGTTGATAGACAACCAGCTTCTTGCGGTCCTCTGCTGTAAAAAGGGGACTAATAATCTCAACAGGATAGCTCCCTACCTGAATAGGTACGGTGGAGAATACAATATCAGGCTCAAATTTCAGAATCTCTTCTTTATTAAAAAGCGAAAATGTCCTGACATAATGCGCATTCGGAAAGGAATGCTGAATTTTGAACTTTAATAGCTCAGAAGTGCCTTTCCCCGTGGTACACACGATCGCGATCCGATCAAAGGTCTTCCTGGACAGCTTCACATCCCGCTCCAGTGCCAAGCCAATATGCATAGTGAGGTAGGCAATATCGTCTTCTGTTAATGCTTTATTGTAGATCTTCGTAATTTCATCCGCGCACAGCATACCCAGATTGAAGGCAAACGCGAATTGCTGCTTAATCTCCTGCAGGATCGGATTTTTATAATGAACATCATTCTTGAGTCTGCTGATCAACGGCTCCAGATGAAATTGTAGACTCGTTCGTAGATGGGCGTCCTCCCATAAGGATACATCATAGATCTCTTCGATCTTCTGGAGAAAAGAATCAATAATCATGTGTACCTTGACTCTGACTTCATCCAGATCCTGCTGCTGGATAGACGCCACCTGCCCGATAATACAGGATACCAGGTAACCCTTTTCGATACCGGGTAATGTTCTTCTCAGCTCTTGTTCCAGACGATTCCAGATATGATCGGTCAATTGCAGATTGGGATTAATGTCATAGCTGTCGTGTGTGTCCAGGTTGATGACGTGTCCGTTCGTACAGCGCTCCAGCATAATCTGGATATGATAGATCAGATGCTGCAGGATCAGATCCGAGCAAGGGATGTCAAATCGACGGAACTCCTCTACCACGATCGACTCTACAACTGCATATTCCTGATGCTGGATGTACTGCTCCACTTTCAGTATGGATGCAATAGCCAGCCTGAAACCAAGCTCCTCACCTTTCAGCTTCATGCCATAATGAGGCTTGGACTTCAACGTTAATCCAAAGGGTTGGATCAACTGCTTGATGTCTCCCAAAATACCGTTCAGCTTGCTCTTACTAATGTAGAGCTGCTCACAGATATAGTCCATCGTGACGTATTCGTGTAAATCAACCATATGCCGAAATACTTCAATGACCGAGGCCTCCTCCACAGATACGGATTCCTCGAGCAGCAGCTTGACAGTAGATCTATCACGAACCACTAGATGGTAGCCTTTGCCCCGCTCCAGTACAATTTCACCCTGCCCGTCAAGGAATCCTTCGTTCAGGCTGCGGATCATGCCTCGTAACGTCTTATCGCTGATTTCCAAGCTGAGCAATAGCTGCTTGATAGGTATAGGTTGCTCTTGAATCAATAGCTGCCTAAGGAGATTAGCTTCTTTGCTTGTCAAGTTCAACGCAATCACCTTTATCTCTATAGTTCCATCAGGTTCTACGATCATATCTGTGTGGGACAACATCGCCCGTCTCGAAGAAATGCTTGAGCATTCGCTCCTTCATGCGTGCAATATCTACGGCATAACGCTCATCACCGATCAGATTATGTCTCTCGTAGGGGTCTTCCTGCATGTTATAGAACTCATCCTTCTCATACAGCCTATATACGTACTTGTACTTCTGGTCACGAATCATCATGGCTTTCGTATGCTGAGGCATTTTCTCCTGCTCGACAGTCCTCGCCCAGTATTCATTGCTTGGAGCATGACCTGCATCCTTACAGTGCTCTTCCCCATCAAGGCGACCGCCCTCGGCGAACACCACATCACGAAGCTCTTCTTCTCCTGCCAGCACTCCACGCAAAGACTTGCCAAAATGGGTGTAGGCAGGACGAATGCCTAACAGATCGAGTAAAGTGGCCTGAATATCAATTAGCTCTGTCATAGCCTCCGTCACACGAGGCTTGGCTTCGACCCCCGCTGGTGGTTTGATGATCAGTGGCACCCGTGTCAGCATATCCTCGAAAGTATTCTGGTTTTTCTCAGCTATTTCATAATCGCCTGTATAATCTCCATGATCACTGAAGAAGACTACCATCGTATCATCATACACACCCGCTGTCTTTAGCGTCTCAAGCAATTGGCCAATATATTCATCCAACTCGGTTCCCATCGCATAATAGACTCGCTTCATCTCTTGAAGCTGCTCATCTGTCCACTCGTATAGCTTCTGGTTGTTGCGAATCCCCCTTAGAATGGATGGTTTCCCGTCCCACTCTTCTTCGGTAAGTCGAATGGGTGCTGGGACCTCTGCCGGATCAATCTGGCTATACCATTGCTCCTTTACCTGGTAGGGTGGATGCGGCAATGCTAATGCGAGATAAATACAAAACGGCTCATCTGACTGATAGCTCTGCACGAACTTGATAGCGTGTTCGATCTGATTACGGTCTACATGCTCAGCCGACTCCGTAACCCCGTGATAATGTGAGTAATCGTGCTCGACTGCTTGCTCTCCACTTGAAGCCGTCTCCTGTTGTTGACGCGCCTTCAATTCTCTCATCCGCTGGAAGAATGCACGGTACTGGTCATCCCTCGTACTGCAATAATCCTCTACCTCGACATCCTCCCGTAGAAAGTCATTGCGCCCTCCCCAGTACACGTGGTAACCGTCTTCCTTCAAAGTCCGTAATATGTTGGCATCCTCCGGACCCATGAGATGGTGCATCGTGCGGAAGCCCTTTGTATGTGGATACCAGCCTGACAGAAACGAGCTGCGACTTGGTACGCACACAGGAAGCTGACAATAAGCATTGGAGAAGCTAACTCCTTCTCGCGCAAGCTCATCCAGATTAGGGGTCACAGCACCTCCGCAACCCGTATATCCGATGGAATCGGCTCTCCATTGATCAGCAACGACCATGACAATGTTTGGTTTCTTGTTCATCACTGGTCCCTCTAGTCTACGAGCTCGATCGCTCTGGACAGTAGCTTCTCCCCATTGGCAAGCGCATAGATGCGGCTGTCAATGACCTCACATGGCTTGCCCTTCTGATCGCATACCTTCTGTACGGCACGCAGTTTATGACGAATCTGTGGACCAAGAAATACAACATCATACTCATCAATCAATTGCTCCAACTGGTCTACCGCATGGGCCTCCACCTTCCAGTCCGAGCGCTCTGGCCCCATTGCATTTCGAATGCTTTTCTCCAGAATACTAGTCGAAATACCTCCAGCACACACCAATAATATATTCATATTAAAGCACCTCCATAAATTTTTCAGTCATATCCCGTATAGCTAGTGTTGTCATCAGATGATCCTGAGCATGGACCAGCAGCACGGTCATCTCCACCTTCTGCCCACCTGATTCAGCGTGCAGTAGACTGGTCTGACTACGATGTGCCGCCTTGAGTGCCTGATTAGCCTCTTTGAGTAGCTCCTGAATCTTTTCTTCATTGCGTGGCTTAAGATAATCCATCGCCTCCAGCAGGAGAGAACGGGCAAGACCGCTGTTACTAATAATGTCCATACAGATCATTTCTACATTAAACTCTTTTGTCTCAGTCATGGTATTCACCTTCCACATCTTAATAATTGCAGTGCTCTATCTATCTTTCTCTAACTATCCTCAGTCGCTATACAAATCAATGCATCCCAAGCCATTCAAGTGCCTTCGAATTCGGAGCTCTAATATCTCCTGTTCATCACGAACTTCTCAACCAATGGCTCTGGCTCTACTCACTCCACTATGCAGCTAGCTCCTGCAGCTCTTCGTTGATCATTTTCTTCTCCAGACGCTTGAAGAACGGGAAGTAGATGGCAAGGTCTACCAATATAATGAACAGAGCAACTAATCCGGCCTTGAACGAGGCAGAAGCCGCCATAGCAATCAAGATGACTGGAGTCTGGCTAGGCACATTTAATATAGGAGCATTCAGAATATTGAACCAGTCAAAGGCTGCATAAGTAATGATGGTATTGACCACAGGCACCGTCAGGAACGGCACGAATAATAACGTGTTATAGGTTACAGGGGTACCGAACATCGTCGGCTCGCTGACATTAAAGATTGCCGGGATAATCCCAATCTTCCCAACCTGCTTCAATCCCTTGGATTTACTGAAGAAATTAAGCAACGCCAGTGCGAAAATCCCCGCACCACCGATCATGATGAAACCGAACTGCACCGGTGTGGTGAACACCTTATCGTAAGGAAGACCTGCAGAATAGTTATTTAGATTCGATGCAATATTTTGTAGTTCAATCGGAAGTAAGATCGGCATGACGATACTTCCACCATGAATCCCCATGAACCAGAAGAGGTTGATGAGAAGCATGAAGAATCCGACCATATATACATTATCAAAGTTTGATACCAGCGGACCAAAGATTGCCGTGATTAGTTGTGGAAGACGAATATCAAAGGCCGTCAGCAGTATCCGGTCCAAGCCGGCAAATACGATTACCGAAGCGACACCTGGCAAGATGGCGTTAAATGACGTCTGTACATAGCTTGGAACAGAATCCGGAAATTTGAAGCCAATATTGCGGCTGTGGAACAATCGAATAATCTCAACAACCACAATCGAGATCAGGATACCGGGAAAGATGCCCGTGGCTCCAAAGTTACTCATGGCCATCTGTAGCGTAGGAGCATCGTTCACCATCACCGTCTGTGGTTGACCTACGGTCATGAAGTAGATCATGGCACTATTGATTACTGCTCCCGCCTCATTTAGCTTATAATGACGGGCCAGACTGTAGGTAAAACCGAGCGTGAAGGCGATGCCGATAATTCCTGTCGATACATCATTAATAATGCGGAGCCAGGCATTTTCGGCGCCCCACGCTGCCCAGCCTTGCAGCAGAGATGGAACAAAGCCGTCTGACTGCATGACTATCTCTGGAATGGGCGGCTTTCCGATCAATACCGCAAGTGCTCCTACAATCGTGAGTGTAAGCGTACCTAGAATTGCCGTCATAATCGAGCGCAGATAGCGGTTATTGGAGGCCCAATCAGCCGCTGGACTCATGAACTTTTCTATAGATGCCATCATTTTATCAAACATATTCTAGACCCTCCTCTTAGCTGATACTTTAAGTATAAAAAAAATGATAACGCATTCAATTTGAATAATTCCGTTCGAAGTCGGAAAAAAACAAATGAAAAATCGCCCCTCCTGTCCAATTTGCTCACAGTCCCACTTGAGCTATAACGCTTATCATCAGGCTATAACGTTCTAAGACAGGAGCCTAGCTATGAATCGAATCTCGTCACCAGCCGACTCTCCCTATATCAAAGAGTCCAGCCCATCAGCAATACCACAAGCGATTATGTGGAAAACCGTATCCGAACAATGTAACCTGGCATGCAAGTATTGCTACTATAGTCATTGTCAGGGCCAGCTTCGTGGAGGCGTACAACGAATAGCACCGGATTTGCTGCAAAAGGTCATTCGCGAAATGATGTCCGCAGCCCGCGGTAACGCGACATTCTTATGGCAGGGGGGTGAGCCGTTGCTTGCAGGTCTTCCATTTTTTGAGCAGATCGTATCCTTCCAAGCCCAGTATGCCCGTCCCCATACGCTGATACACAACGCAATCCAGACCAACGGGACGTTAATTACCCGGCGCTGGGCAGCTTTTTTCAAGAGATATGCCTTTGTCGTAGGGGTCAGCCTGGATGGTCCTCAGCATATTCATGATGTGCAGCGGATCACTTCGTCTGGTGCTGGCACTTACTCGGCTGTGATGAAGGGGGTGCATACTTTGCGCGCAGAAGGCGTAGACCCTAATATACTGATGGTGCTGCACGAGGATCATATTCAGCGTCAGGAGGAGTTGTTCGATTGGATGGACAGGGAGTCATTCCGGCATGTCCAATTCATACCATGTATGAGCTTCACATCGCAGCAGTCCACTACGGACGCCAGTTACGCCATCAGCGCAGAGCAATATGGTACATTCCTGTGCAGAGCCTTTGATTGGTGGTATCGTGGGGGAAGACCTGAAGTCTCTATCAGATTGTTCGAGGACTGGCTACAGCAGATGCTCGGTCTGGAAAGCTCAAGCTGTATTCATGCTTCCAGCTGTCCGAGAGTGTTGGTATTGGATCATCTGGGTAATGCTTATCCGTGCGATTTCTTCATTCAGCCCAGCTTCAAGCTCGGCAATGCCAACACTCAGACATTAGCTGAACTGAACCAGGCTGCTGCCTGGGAATTCTTTCGTCAGGCCAAATCCGATCTTCCTCTATCCTGCAAACGGTGTGAGTACGTTCATTATTGCCGCGGAGGTTGCCCTCGCAACCGTCCTGTATCGGATTCTTCTGCAAGTATAGGTTGTGATTATTTCTGCAAAAGCTACCGCATGCTGTATGCTTACGCCGAGGATCGTATGCGCTTGCTTACTCAGCGGATCTTATCCAGCATGTTTTAGTTGATACAGCGCTTCTAACAGAAGCAGCACTAATCTCTGCTCTACGAGAAAAGGCTCCCGTTCCACAATGATGTGAGACGGGAACCTTAGAACAACACAATTCCAACTGCAGCAGACAGTAGGATAACTGCAAAAGGATGAAGTCTGTATTTCGCAATCGCGACCAGACAGGCACCACAGATGAATAGCATACCTATCGTATTCCAGCTCATGATGGGCTCCTCAGACACAGCCCCCATTCCAAAATGAATGGCCGCATATACAATCAGACCTGTGACAATGGGCCTCAGTCCATAGAAGGAGGAGTTCATCCAGCGATTATCCTGCAATCTTAAGAAAAAGGCTGCACAGCAGATCACGATAATCAATGAAGGCATGATAATGCCTGCTGTCGCTACAATAGCTCCTAATATCCCAAACTTAGAATAGCCTATCAACGTCGCTGTATTCGTAGCAATAGAGCCAGGTGCCATACCTGCGATTGTCACCATTTCCTGAAACTGACTTGGTTCAATCCAGCCCCGTGCCGTGACCTCTCGCTGTATCAGCGTCATTACTGCGTAGCCACCTCCGAACGAGAAGGCTCCTATTTTGAAGAACAACAGAAAAAGCTGCCAAAGCATTATGCATCACCTTCAAATGTAATATTCAGGATAAGTCATGTCCTGCTGCCGTTTGGCAGGTCGTTTCTCAGTTGCCGTGTTCATGCCCAGTGCCGACTTGATGGCAATCACGAGTACACCCACAATCGGGCCACCCAGCACCAGATAGAGTGAATGAACAGAGGTGAAGAGCAATATTGCTACACAAATTCCTGCAATGATGAGCGTAGATATATCAAAAATAGAGGACTTGAACATCTTGAAAGCAGCGATCAGAATTAACGCAACGATTGCTGCATGTACTCCCTTGAGTGCTGCTTCTACTTTGGGGACATCCTTGAACATCATACCAAAAATGCTAAGGCAAAATACGATAACAAACGTCGGTAAAGTAATACCCACGACTGCTATAATAGCTCCGAGCACACCCTTGAGGCGATATCCGATAAAAGTAGCCGCGTTTACCGCCACACCGCCAGGTGCTGAGCCGACCACCGAGATCATATCCGCCATTTCGGAGGGCTGCATCCACTTTTTGTTATCTACAATTTCGCGTTCAATGGCTGCCAGCATGGCATACCCGCCACCGAAGGTAGACGGACCAAGCTTTAGAAATACCATAAACAATTCAAGAAGTGAGGTGTTGTAATCTTTTTTTTGCGTAAGCTGATTCATAGCTTCTCATCCATTCTGGTGATGTCTTAATCATTCTCTAGTAACCCCATTATAGCACGTTTATTTCATTTTGGAATAAAGTAAGATTAAAAAAGCACATAAAAGGCGAATAAAGTCCTTTAAACTAACCCATAATGCCATAAATCGGAAAGTTAATTCCATTTTGGTATAAATAAGGACTATTCCTATCTTAATGCTATGAAAAAAACACCTTCAGGCTGAGAAGTCTACTCCTCTCGCTCAAAGGTGTGTGTACATCATTCTTAAGCATCGGCCACACAGCGAAAGCCTGTATTGCCAGACGAGCTGTCTGGAGTATTCTTGTTGCGTGCCGCGACGCGATACCTATTGCAGTAAGAATGGTGGCATAAGTATGAGCCTCCTCGCATGGAACGTGCATGGCCTTGGCTTGGTCCCAGGGGATTATGTTGGCTGGATTTTACATGGTAACGTGGGTCGAACCAGTCCGAGCACCATTCCCACACATTGCCGGCCATGTTATACAAGCCATAACCATTCGGCTCAAATGAATGAACAGGAGCTGTACCGATGTAGCCATCCAATGCTTCATTGTGGCTAGGGAACTGTCCCTGCCAAATATTGCACATATGCCGCCCCTCCGGGGTCAGTTCATCCCCCCATGGGTAGCGTGCCTGTTCAAGACCACCACGTCCCGCATATTCCCACTCTGCTTCAGTGGGTAGACGCTTCCCCGCCCACTGACAATATGCCTCGGCATCGTTCCACGATACATGAACTACTGGGTGATCCATTCGTCCCTCGAGATTGGACAACGGCCCCTCAGGCTGGCTCCAATTCGCTCCTTGAATAACATGCCACCAGGGAGTCTGCGGCACACTCGTGGAACGGTCAGCGCGCTGCTCGGAGGTCAACAATAAATGGAATACGAAGGAATTGCCGTATCGCTCGGCCTCGGTCTTATACCCTGTAGCGTTCACAAATGCTGCAAAATCCGCGTTCGTGACAGCATAGGGATCAATATAAAAAGGCGACACGAACACCTCTCTGACCGGTCCTTCTCCATCCTGTGGGAACCCTTCTTCATCCTCAGTTCCCATAAGGAATGATCCCCCTTCCAAGCGAATCATGGAGGCATACTTCTTTTGCTTTTTCGTACAGCAGCTATCCGTTTTATGGGTAATTAATTCCTCCGTCTGCGGCTGTTCTCGTCCGGGTGTACAACAGGAACTCGGCTTCTCTTGATGTTGTTGATCCATTTTAATCATCCTTTGCTCTAGACTCTACTACTTCCTGTGGAGGTTATCCTGAATCTCCTTTTTTGCTACCTAGCTTTCGCCAAATCAATCGCCAGCCCGGTATGCGCCAGTTGAATACCTGGACTCAGATCGTAGCTCTTACGAAGATCCACATCATGCGACATATGTGTAAATATCGTCCGCTTGGGCTTCAGCTCCTTCAGCAGCTCTACAGCCTCCCACATGTCGTACACCGAGCGCGTCTCGAACGCAGCCAGCTCATGCACAAAGCTCGTCCCCAGCACGAGCAGGTCCAGTCCTGCCAATGGTCTCTTCTCTTCCAGCTTCAGATTGATGGCATCCGAGCAGTACGCCCAGACGTAATCGCCTTTCATCAGACGAAAGGCATAGGAGAATCCATTCTTCCCATGACATACCTTCCAGGAATGAATGTGCCATCCGTTCAGTTCGATATCTCCATCGGTCTCCATGAAATCCATATGGCCACGAAGCCATGGGAACTGCTGTGCAATCGTGAGCAGCACCTCCTGCGGTGCGTACAGCTTGCCACGAATACCTAGCCAACGACAAGCGTCCGCCCATTCTGGAAGACCGCCAATATGATCAAAATGAGCATGTGTGATCAGGATCGTCGAAATCATACGCATGCCCTGTGCCTCCATCTGCTCTCTCCAATCCGGGCCACAATCAATCATGAATGGCTCTCCGCTACCGCTTATCAATACTGAGGAGCGTCGGCGGCGGTTCAGCCCGGTACTACGAGCCTCCTCACAGACCCCGCAATCGCAGTACACGCGTGGGACTCCCATAGCATCACCTGTCCCCAGAAAAATAAGCTGATCGTGATTCATCGTACAAGCCCCTCTCTATGTCTCATCCTGCTTCTACGATGATTCTAAGCCTCCTTGATTTTTTTTGCAAAAAAAAGCCGCTAAGTGCCGCTGGAACATTTCGGCTGACCCTTAGCGACAATCTTTTATGAATGCAAGCTTATAGAGGAGTTCCCTCTGTATGAAACGAATTTATTCGTACAAGAGCTACATATTTATTGCCTTAGGCCAAGACGTTCGAACTCTTCCTCAGGGGCTGCTATTTCCTTCATTTTCCGGATCAGCTTTTCAATCATTTTTTGCTCCAGGTCAGGCTCCTGTAACGGATGCTCCTGATTCGGGTCCTGCTCCATATCGAACAATAAATGTCCGATTTGATAAGAATTAATGTAATTAGGCACTGATAATTGCAGGACTGGCATGCCATTGCTGAAGCGATTCCCCTCCACCAGCTTGATCTGGGACAGGGATTGATCGTCGAAGAACCCTCTCATTCGTGTTACGGCCAGAGTCTGATTAATAAGCGGACCATTATCTGGCCTTACAGAGCTACGCATATACAGATATCTCCCATCATAAATGCTGACATGCCCACCGTTGACTCCGAATAATATTTCCGCATGCTGCTTCTCTTCCCTGATCATAGATAGCAAGGATGTGCCATCACGATCATAGCTATCTTCGACATTGAAATAGTCTAACAGTGTAGGGGCAAGATCAATAGTCTGGCACACCCCGTCATAGACGTATCCGTCATAGTTCGCTTCACCAGGAATGTGCATGAAGAACGGTAGATGAATAATCTCTTCATACATCGGCGCTATATTTTTGCCTAGCCAGTCATGCTCTCCCAGCAGGAAGCCGTGATCCGTATTGATGATGACCAGCGTGTCGTCCCACATGTTGTGCTCATCCATAAAATCCAACACTCTGCCGAGATGATGATCGCACATCGTTAGCAATGCAGCGTACTCTTTTCGCATCGCTTCTACCTGTTCTTGATTGCTGCTCTCATCAATTCTTTGATATTTAGGCCAGAATGGAATATCCTTGTCCTCACTACATGCGTACATCTCTCGATATTTCTCAGGGACATAGAAAGGCTCGTGCGGATCGAAGCATTCAATCTGCAGCAGCCACTGATCCTGATCATGATGCTGTGCCAGGAAATCCAGCCCTGCCTGAATCGTCTGCACGCTCGACATATCCTCTTCAGTCAACTGCCGTGTTCTATTGGCATAATGCTGAATAGCCGACACTCCTTCTTTATTCAGTGGATGTTGGTTGTCCGTTGGCAAGGCCTGACTACGTGGAACCCAACGATCCCCCTCCTGCCCCCGAAAGCCTTCCCAGGTCGAATAACGATTGTGATAGGTTGCTCCCCCGTCCTCAAAATAATGAGAATGATCTGTCACTAGATGGCAGTATACTCCCTTTTCCTGTAATCGCTCGAACACGGAATTGTCGAAGCTTTCAAGTGGCCCCCAGCCTCGGTGCAAGAAGTTATATCTCCCTGTCTGTAACTCTCTTCTGGCTGGCATGCAGGGCATGCTCCCACCATAGAAATTGCCGAAGGTCGTTGTCTTGTCACGCAAACGCTCAAAGTTAGGTGCCTTGACCCAATCATTCCCATAGTTCGGTAAATAGTTGCGTGTGAGGGTATCAAACATAATCATAATGGCTCTCATGTCATCACAATCCTTTATTATTACTCTTATATATTTAACTTGCCATCAAGCGCCGACAAGCCGTAGCAGTCTTGCTAGATACTGATCCAAAAAGTCCTGATAACCGCAATAAGATTCCTTGTCGTTAACATAGCAGGCTTCCTTCATTCGTTTGCAGCCCCCATTGCACATCTCCTTATAAGTACATGCCGTGCAATATTTCGATAAGGGCGGCTTATCTTGAATAAAGCATCCTGCTTGCTGCGATCTCGCAAGCTTACTAAGTCTATGCTCCGTGATATTTCCAATACACCATTCATCCAGTACGAAGAAATCACATGGATATACACTACCATCAGCTTCTATAACATACTGCAGCTGGCACTGACCTATC
Organism: Paenibacillus massiliensis 2301065 = DSM 16942; assembly: GCF_000377505.1. Classification (GTDB taxonomy): domain Bacteria; phylum Bacillota; class Bacilli; order Paenibacillales; family Paenibacillaceae; genus Paenibacillus; species Paenibacillus massiliensis. The sequence goes on from NZ_KB898193.1 coordinate 174,405, forward strand.
ATGCCGCAGGTGCCGACTGTGCCGTTCGCGAATAGCTGCAAATGATGATCAAAAAAGCTCACATGCAAGTAGTTGCCCTTTCGACATTCCTGCTCCCATAACGGGTACAATCCTTTGTAGAAGGAGGCAAATCTCTCGGGTGTCAGGGCGTATACTGATCTATCTGGTGAATCCAGCTCATTAAGACAAGGGATGAACTGAACATAACGAATCTGATGCTCCAGCAAAAAGTTAAATACCTGTCGCGGATGTCTTGCCAACGGATTCGTCAGCACGCATAGCACGTTATATTCAATGGCATGAGCATCTAGCCGCTTCTTGGCAGCCATGACCCTGGTATACGTTCCCTGCTTCCTTGCATCCTTACGATATTGATCATGAGAGTCCTTCCCGCCATCCATGGACAGACCCACTAGAAATTTATGCTCCTTGAACAGCTTGCACCACTGATCATCCAGCAGCGTCCCATTGGTCTGAATTCCATAATGAACGACTTGCCTGTCTTGCTTGTGCGCCACATAGCTTGTAAAAGCCTTGAAATAATCCAGACCTGCCAAGGTCGGCTCCCCGCCTTGAAAGTTAAAGGTTACATGATCATATGCCTCAAGATCCATAAACACATGATCCAGCATGCTCTCCATAACCTCAATGTTCATTTTGCCAAAGGAGGTGCACGCTCTCTTCTCACTCACATCGGCATAGAAGCAGTACTCACAGCGCAAATTGCATGCTGAAGAAGCTGGCTTGATCAGTACAGATATATGCTTCACGAGCTTCACCTCCTTTGGTTACCCCTATGTGCGATTTATGCAATCGCCTGCGTACCTCTGTATAATGCTCCTGTTTGTTGACGCCGTAGTGGTCTTGCTGATTATTTAATAGCGTTAACGCTCTTGCTATCGTTCCAGAAGAAGAAGGTTAGCAGGAATGCAATAATGAAGGCAATGGTAATGCCAATGACTGCACCATAGAAGCCCATATCAAAAACACCGTTGTTAATATAGTTAGGCAGAGCCAGAATGCCCATACCGCCTACAACGTAGGCTTTGGAGCCCAAGAAGCCCATCAAGCCTCCACAGGCAGAAGCCCCTACAAGCGTAAAAATAAAAGGGTACTTGTTCGGTAACGTGATCCCATATATGGCAGGCTCAGAAATTCCAAAAATCCCAGTGGCAAAGCATGGAACACACAAGGTCTTCAGCTTGGAGTTCTTGGTTCTCAGGAAGACCCCAAGCACAGCCCCCAATGTCGCAAATGGCGTACCCAGCATTAATGCCAGTACGGGATCAAAACCAAATTGTGCGATGGTAATCAGGGCAATCGGAATCATTCCCCAATGCAGACCGAACATTACAAGCACCTGCCACAGTCCGCCGATGAACATCCCCGCCAGTGTTGGGTTCAGATCATAGGCACCTTTGGCCAAAAAGCCCAGAATAGCGCCCAGCCAAGTGGCGACGGGACCGATCACAGCAAAAGTCAGCGGAATAACAATTAGCAAGGTGAGGAATGGTACCATAAACATTTGGATGACTCTAGGTAGCTTGCTCTTCAGCCATTTTTCTACCTTGGCGGCAAAGAAGATGGCTATGATCGACGGAATCACCGACTGTGCATATTTCATAAGAAGGATTGGTATGCCGAATACTTCAAAATAGACAGGCGCCTGAAACACGGTTCCTTCGAATAAGGTATAGATCGGCTGGCCTCCACTAAGTAAGGACGTTAGACCTGGATAGACCAGCGAGGCGCCAATGATAATTCCTAGAATCGGAGACAGCCCAAATTTATTAGCTGAAGTGTAAGCGAGAACGACTGGGAAGAAGTAGAAGAAGGTGTCACCGATCGCCCACAGCATAATATAAAGCCCAGATTGAGCAGTAACAGCCTGCGTAGCCAACAAGATAGCCGCCAGCCCTTTAGCCATACCCGATGCTGCTAGAAGACCCAAAGCAGGAGTGAATACTCCTGAGACCACGTCGATAAATCGGTCAAGCACTTTGGCCTTCTTTGCTGGCTTTGACTCTACCCGGACTTCCGCAGCAGCTGTCGAGCTCCCTTGCTGGTTCACTTTTTCAACCTCTTTATACACCTCCGCTACATGAGGTCCAATGACGACCTGGAATTGGCCACCACTTTTAACCACGGTTACGACTCCTTCTAATTCCTTGAGCGCCTCTGCTTCTGCTTGTCCTTCGTCATGCAATTTGAATCTTAGACGGGTCGCACAATGCTCCAGACTCGATACATTGCCCGGTCCGCCTACCTTCTTCATGATTTCCTGCGCTAACTTCTGATAGCTCATATCTTAGATCCCCTCCCATAGCTGCAAGTGCCACTAATGCTGTATGTCCGGACTATTGCATTAAAGCAAGCGCTTACGATAAACTCAGTATACATTCGACCTCCGACAAAAAATACGCTTTCAGAGCACCTTGGGAAGATGTCCACCATTCAGAAAATAACTGGAAATGAAAGGATGAATTCAGATGAAATTCGAACATATACTGGAAAAAAACCATGCAAAACTTAATGAACTGGACCAACAAATTGCATCTTTTATTTTGAATCATAAAGCAGAAATTCCAAAGCTGAGCATCGTGGAGCTAGCTGAAAAAAGCTATACCTCGAAGTCTTCCATATTTCGCTTTGTACAAAGGCTGGGATTCTCAGGCTATTCGGAATTCAAATACCTGATTGAGTGGGACAACCATGAACTCGGTACAGCTCAGAACATTTCGATTGAAGTTGTGGGGCAGCAGCTAATTCATATATTGAATAAAGTAAAACAGACAGATCTGCCAAAGCTGTATAGCCGATTGTCCAGCAGCAAGCGAATTTATTTGCTATCTACCGGACTCACACAGCAGCTGCAAGCTCAGGTGCTGCAACGTAACTTCCTCAAGATCGGCATCAGTATGAGCTTGATCCCATTAGACATCGGAACACATTTAACCAGCGCGGTCGTTGAGAAGTTGGAGCCTGAGGATTTGCTAATTGTGTTCTCCTACTCTGGTGAGAATCTAGCACTCAAGGAAGCACTAACGATACCTTTACTTAAGAAGATTCCCGTGATCTCCATTACCAATACCCAGCAGAACTGGCTGAGTCAGCAATCCGATTTCCATATCTCAACCTATATCGAGGATTTCAGGGAGACTAATCATTTCACCTCCAGCTTCGTACACAATATTATTGATTTTATTACCTATGAATTCGAACAATATCATAAAGAAAAAATGAGTCAAAGGTTGCAATGAACGACTGAAATTGAACAACCGACTTTCATGCAATGCAAAAAAGCCCTGTACCCCAATTGCTGTGGTAACAGAGCTCTTTGTTTATTTCCCCTATAAATACGTCCCTTGCTCAGGGCTAATGATCAGGCCAGTGCTCGAAGCTTGAGCGTCAGCTCTACGCCTTTGTCCACCTCATTGGTGTCCGTTACAACCCAGTTTGCAGCCAGTCGTTGCTCCAGTACCTCAGCTTGCTCCTTGCTCAGCAGCAGACCTGAAATAACGCCCTCTCCAACGGTAAAATCGACGTCAGGCTGCAAGCCGAACCGCTTGGAGATCCAGATGCCGAGTCCCCCACGTGTATTGAAGGTGATCCGATATCCCTCCGTGACTGCTGTCTCCAGCTCCTCCCCGTGCTCCTTCGCATAGGTGAACAGATCGGTATAGCTCAGGTCTTCATCAGCGACGGCGTCAAAGGCTGCGGTGTCTTCCGCACGAATCGCCTGAAGTATTGCTTCCTCAGACATGCCGCGCTGGCGGGCATTTTCCAGACGGATGGCTGTAAATTGAGATATTTTAACAACAGTACTCATGCATTCGTTCCCCTTACATCCTTAACTAATGCAGCAGCCATTCTACTGCCTCATCTTCCTTATCTTACTTCCAGTCACATTAGCTTGGCAATGACGAAGCCGAACTCCGTTTTTTCCGCAAGCATTACAAAGATTAGAGTTTTTGAAATACTATTCGATTCCATTTCATAACTCACTTAAGATTGATCTTTGTAGCTGGAAATAGTCAAATCATTTTGAGCTAATCTAGTCCCGATTAAAACAGCTAAAGTTATAATGAATTGATTCATTCATATGGAATTTCTACACGAACATCGTCTAATGCAGGCACGTTGCTTATTAGTCCTTCAGATTTTAGCCAATCGATGTTTTCCTGCCAACAGGAATCATTTTGACTCAGGAAATCAGCTTGATCATTCTCCATCAGGGGAAGAAGTATGCCTAGGCTCTGACGCTCAACATTCTCAGATAAAGGAAAATTGTCTGCATTCTGATGACTTAATAAGATTTGTAATGCAGCCTCTGGTTCAGCTTTCATATCATTAAAGCCTTTTTTAGAGGCGCGCAAAAATTTCGCTAACGTGTCAGAATCAGATGCAATCATAGCATCATTAGCGAGAAAAACGCCTTCATAATAGGATGGCACACCATATTTCTCCAAAGTAAACCAATTAATATCAAAGCCCTCCTCCTGAAGCTGAGGAACCTCGTGATTAATTAAGCCACCGATTGTGGCATCTACATTATCCGTTGTCATGGAGCTCATGAGCTCAAAGCCGACATCAACCATATTGACATCACTGCTGTCTGCACCAGCACGAGTCATGACGCTACGAATAAGAGCCTCGGATAACTCTGTTCCGGAATAGCCAATCGTTTTGCCTTTTAAATCCTTTGGAGAAGTGATGTTCTTATCCGCTAAAGAAATGATTGCATTAAGTGGAGCTTGTACAACAGCACCAATGGATTTTACAGGTACTTGCTGATTCGCTCTTGTAATAATTACATCCTGCTGATAATAAAGTCCAATATCCGCTTTTCCTGCTGCTACAAGTGAAATTGCGTCATTACTGTTAGAAGGAAATTGCAGGTTTACTTTCAACCCTTCTTCTTCGAAGTAGCCCTTCTCAATGGCTACATAGAGAAACGCATGTAAGGCATTTGGATACCAATCCAGCACAACATTAATCTCGCGTAAATCCTGAGGGGATGAGGCAGATGGTGTAGACGTATTTTTGGGTGTACATGCAGTAGCTGCTAACAGGATAAATATTAGTGTAAAAATAACCCCTGTTTTTCTCATGAATTCGTGCCTCCATATTCGTTTAGGACTCACCACGCCAGTGAACGAAGCGGCGCTCTAGCAGTCCGATTAGTGCGACCGAGGCCATAGCAACCACAGATAATAGTACAATTGGTGCAAACACACCTGCACCATCGAGCTGAGTCATCATGCGGCGTGAAAAATAACCTAGACCACTCTGTGCACCTAGCCATTCTCCTATGGCTGCCCCTATGACACTAATTGGAATTGCCATCTTTATAGCTGAGAAAAAATAGGGCAAGGCGCAAGGGAATTTGATTTTGAAGAAGATATCTCGTTGAGTAGCACCATAGGTAAGGAGAAGCTCCTTCATATCATGACGTGCACTACGTAAGCCGTCGTAAACGGTAATGGTGATCGGAAAAAATGTAATTAATATGACTACAAGCACCTTGCTCCATATCTCATAACCGAACCATAAAACAAACAATGGTGCGATAGCTGTAGTAGGAATTGTCTGAGAGCCTACAACGATCGGATACAGACATTTACGCAATAGCACACTGACATCCATTAGTATAGCTAACGCGACTCCAAGGACTATGGATAATACGAGCCCAATACTGGTAATCAGCAGAGTGGCGGGCAGATGAACTGTAAATAATGGCATACGCAGATCCCATATTTTTCTGAAAATCTGAATTGGGCTTGGCAAAATATAAGCGGCATTCAGGTTCATCGCTCCCAGTTGCCACATCATCAGAAGCGCCAACAACACAATAAGAACTGGCAAATTATTATAGTGGGGTAGCTTCCTCATAGGATCACATTATTCCTTAATGTATGGATCAAGTCTTCTCGCAGTACTGCTATTTCTGGTCTAGCGAGTGATTCTCGCCCTCTAGGATAATCTCCAGGAACATCTATTTTATTGAATTGCGTTATTGGTGTGCTTGTTACAGCTAACACACTTTGCGAAAGAAATAATGCCTCATCTACATTGTGAGTAATAAAGAGAATCGTTTTTTTGTGCTGCTCCCATTGCCCAAGCAACCATTCCTGCATACTAATGCCAGTTAAAAAATCCAAGGCAGAAAACGGCTCATCCAGTAATAGTAAATCTGATCCGGTTAGCATAGTACGGGCAAATGCAGCTCGTTGACGCATGCCACCTGATAATTCATGGGGCATCTTGTCGTAGCAACGATGTAAGCCTACATTGTCCAGCGCCTCAGCTATTAACTCCTTGCACTGCGCCTTGGAGTAGCCACCTATAATTTCTAAAGGCAGGGCAAGATTCTCTCCAACGGTTCGCCATGGGAACAGCATATCCTTTTGTGGCATATATCCGCAGTAATGCTTCCGGGTTCCGATCGGCGCTCCATCGATTAGAATAGAGCCTGACTTTGAAGGGAGTAATCCATTAATGAGGTGAAATATCGTGCTTTTACCACAGCCAGAGGCGCCAACAATACAGTGGAAGGAGCCCGCTTCAACATTAAATGACAAGGTATCAATAATGTCAAAATCCTCAGAAGCATACTGATAGGACACATTTTGAAATGTTAATGAACTCAATGCTCAAGCCTCCATGCCATCTCCCAAAAATCAAGCTCAAACCGACTACACATCACGAAAATATCCTCCATCCGTTGGTAAACTTCCTCGCTACAGCCTTCTAATAGCTTGTCCGTTAACGTCACAAGGGATTGATTGTTCTCATTATACTCCGAGGATGCATATCCTTTTATCCACTCACCGTAAAATGCATGATCAGCTGCGCCAGGCTTTCGGGCAAGAGCTTGGCCAATCTCTGCATAACTCCATGAGCATGCTAATATGGATACGAGCACCTCTGCTACGCCACCAGCATGTGAGACAGAGAGCATATAATGGGTATAGGCTGCATTTTTCAGTGCTGGTTGTACCTGAAAAACCTGATCCTCCGTAATTCCTAACCGCTGCATATAAGAACGATGAATTTTCATTTCACCATTGAGAATGTTGTCTACTTTTTTACTAAAGAACTGCATTAATTTGGGGTCCTGTGACTTGACGATCCCTAGTGCAAATACACGGGCATACTCGAACAGATATGAGTAGTCTTGTAACAAATAATAGCGAAATTGCTCTACAGCTAAGGAGCCGTCCCCAATCCCTGTAACAAAGGGATGCTGTAGACATTCCTTCCACACAGGCTGTGCCGCCTGGTATAGTCGTTCTGTAATAGTCATCAGGTGTTCCTCCAATCCATAATGTAGGTATGATGATGTAGGGTATGATGCATGTACAATGTACGAATCATGTATATATCTTATTGAGCATCCATCAAGCCATCCCTCCCGTGACTAGGAAGCAGCATGGCTTAGCTGCGCTGTGAGATCATTTGCTGTGCTAGCTGTAGTAAATGTGCAGTGGCTGCGCCTGGATGTGGCTGTGCAAATATAGCAGAAATGATTGCGACACCATCTACCCCACTGCGCGAGAGCTGTAGCACATTCGTGTCATCAATGCCCCCAATAGCAACGACAGGGATGCTTACGGCATCTACAATTTCTTGTACGTCAGCAATGCTTAAATACTCTGCATCGTTTTTGGTAGTGGTGTTAAACACAGCTCCGACCCCGATATAATCAGCTCCTGCTACTTCTGCCTCCTTGGCGCTAGCTACTCCATTCGCGGAAATGCCAAGAATCCTGTCTGGGCCGATCAGGGACCGAACATCCTTACCCACAATATCGGATTGACCCACATGAACACCATCTGCCCCGCATTCCAGGGCAACTTCAATATTGTCGTTGACTACAAAGGGAATCTGATATTGCTGTGCAAGGCTGCGTAGTTCAATTGCTTCTGCCAAAAATTCGTCGAAGGGCAGCTCCTTCTCACGCAATTGCAGAAAGGTTGCACCATTCTGGAGCACCTCTTCGGTCACTAGTGCTAAGGAACGGCCTTGCAGCCACCTACGATCTGTAATGGCATACAGCAGCATGGATGATCGCAGAGCTTGCTTAGACCATTTCAATGCGAGCACCCCGATCCAGCACCTGTTCCGTCAGATTAAACATGGCATCAATAAGGTCTGTTCTAAAGCTTGCATTGCCGGTTCCATTTTCCAGACGACGCGCATCTGCTAGCTCACCAGATAGACCCATGGCGGCCATCGCAGCTACCGTTGCCTCAAAATTAGATTCCGATGCGCCTGCGCAGAATGCTCCAATCAAGGACGTAAGCATACAACCGCTGCCCGTGATCCGTGCCATCGTTGCACTGCCGTTGTGAACAATGGCATGCTGTGATCCATCGGTTACGATATCCATTGCACCGGATATGGCAATAACACTTCCTGTTTTTTGAGCAAGCATACTGGCGACATCCACTGCTTGAGGAAGATTTTCCTTGGTCACTTGATCGAGTGTACTCACATCTACGCCACTACCCAGCTTTTTTCCAAAGGCGATCGCTTTAATCTCCGAGGCGTTGCCACGTATGGCGGTAAACTGTATTTCGTTCATAAGCTGATGTACAGCATCTAATCTTAAAGATGTACCTCCTGCCGCAACAGGGTCCAGTATGACAGGACGTTGAAGACGATTCGCTTCTTTACCAGCCACCAGCATCGCTTCCAGATCCTCAATCGTTCCCATATTAAGGACCAGCGCATTGGCCGCAGCCACCAGCTCTGCGACCTCATGCTTGTTGTGAGACATGATGGGGGAAGCTCCGGCAGCCAGAAGAATATTTGCACAATCGTTAACGGTTACATAATTCGTAATACAATGTACTAATGGATTGTTGCTTCGTACAGGAGTGAGGTACTGGGATGGATTCATTGCTATGGCTCCTTTCGTTTATCAATTTTTTGTATCCATTTTGTGATTCGATAGGATATGTGCTTATTTACTGCCACCCTCTGCAATAGCATAGTTATGGTGCAAAGGCCCATTGCCTGCTCCTAGATTCAGACCCGCATGCAAGCAGGCGGTGATGTACGTCTTGGCACGGTCGAAAGCCTCCGGAAGGCTGTGTCCCATGGCTAAAAAGCTTGCAATTGCAGAAGACAGCGTACAGCCCGTGCCGTGAGTATTGATATTTTCTATTCGTTTTGCCCTATACCAGTAAGACTCGCCATCCATCATGAGAAGGTCATCAGCATCCACTAGACTATGCCCCCCTTTCAGGGCAACTGCACCTGTGAGCTTGCATCCGATCGTGTCAGCTGCCCTAAGCATGTCCTCCTTCGTGTTAATCTCGAAGCCACACAATTGCTCTCCCTCTTTCAGATTCGGGGTAATCACTTCTGCCAAGGGGAATAGCTCCTCTTTTAACGCGGTGAGTGCATCATTTTGCAACAATACACTTCCACTTGTTGAGACCATGACGGGATCTACAACAATATGCTCTGCCTGATATTGCCGTAATTTAGCTGCGATGGAGCGGATAATAGCGGCATTGGATACCATACCAATTTTGACAGCATCGGGTCTTATATCTGTAAAAACACAGTCTAACTGCTGCCCAACAAACTCCGGTTCAGACTCAAAAATTCCAACTACACCTGTCGTGTTTTGGGCTGTCAGCGCTGTAATGACACTCATCCCATATACGCCCAAGCAGGTCATCGTTTTTAAGTCTGCCTGTATTCCTGCGCCACCACTGGGGTCAGAGCCAGCAATGGTCAATACAGTTTTCATATGTGTTAGTCTCCTTTCCATGTTCAATGACAAAAAAAAAGCGAAACATCCGTAGGACGTTTCGCTGACAAAATAAACTAGTACAATGGTATAGCATGAGCTAACCATGTATAGCATTCTATCGTTGCGTCCCTACGTTGGCATTATCCAAATCAGGTAAGGTCGGTGTAACACCCTCTCAGCCGGTTAAGGCTCCCTTGCAAACGGTAGTATTCAATTATGATCTTAGATGTTCAATATGTCCGAAGTTGAAGTGAGTCTAGTATATCAACAGCTATTTAATATAGTCAATGCAGATTTGACCCTGAGTAGCCCCTGATTGGGGAACTGGGGAACTGCTACAGACCAGCAAGCACCTGATACCATACTCCACGCTTCGAGTACAGTGTTTCGCGCACGGCATCCCAGCCGCCCAAATATTCGATGTCGAACAGGTCCACCGGGTCAGGGAATCGTTCCTTCTCAGCTGCTAGCACCTGCTCATTAACCGAACGAAAACCATGCTTCGCGAAGATCCGTTGCGCCTCATCTGACTGCAAATAGTCAAGAAGTGCCTCGGCAGCTTCACGACTCCCGTGCTTCTCCACATTGGCATCGACAATCGCTGCCGGATTCTCAATACGGATTGTGTCGCGTGGAATGATCACCTCGTATTTTACGCCCTTGGCGATGCGAGCCAGCAGTTCGTTCTCATAGGTAATAATGACGTCGCCTACACCGTATTCAAAAGCCGCCATCGATGCCCGTCCGCTCTTGTCCAAAGACTCCACGTTGCGATGTACATCGACCAGGAATTGCTTGGCTGCGGCGGGACTTTTCTCCCCCTGACGTTCGGACATCTTCAGTCCGGCACCGTAAAGCGCATTAATATCCCACTGTGCGCCTCCTGACGTCTTCGGGTTAGGATACAGCACCTTCACGTCTGGCTTCGTCAGGTCCGGAAAATCACGAATACCGAGCGGATTGCCCTCACGCACTCCCATGACGACAATCGAGCGAGTAACCATTCCACCATATGGCCGTTCCTTCCAGGCAGGAGCAACTAGCCCTGCATCAACGAGCTTTTGTACGTCACCTTCCATAGCCAGCAGCGTTACGTCTGCCTCAAAGCCACCAGCAATCGCCCGTGCCTGTGTACCAGAGGCCTCGTAAGATTCCTGAAAGCGAATCGTCTGCCCGGTCTTCTCCTTGTACTCCTCACGAAAGCGTGGCAGAAGGTCTGCCATCGCATCCTTAACCACGCTATAGGCACCAATGACCAGCGTAACATCAGCCGTATCCCCAGGCGTAGGCTGATCACTGACAGAATCAGACTCTGCCGCTGTACAGGCCGACAAAACCCCCAGGCATAGCAGACAGAACAGTGCAGCCCCTATATGGCGAGTGTATCCAACCAGCTTCCTTCTCATGGCACAGACTCCTTGCTGTTCATCTCAGTTACACAATCATCCCATACATGTTCTATTAGATCATAATCGGCATCGGATCTTCCTTCAGCCTGTTCTCAACCATCCAGCTGCCTTCTTCATTAAATAAATACGCCCGGTGAATGAGTACACGCACATTCTGACCTGGTGTGAGTGTCTCCTTCTCCAGCGAACGATAGGTAATCAGACGCTGGCCCTTGATCTCGACCTCAACCATCCATTCACTCCCGCGAAAATGAAGCTGATGAACCGTACCTTCTTCTGTCGCGGAGCGCAGTGTGAACTCGTGATCCAGCCCCATCTCGATATACTCGGGACGAATTAGCGCCTTGATCCCGGCTCCTGCGGCTTCCTCGAAGCCCCTGAGCGCTGACGCCTCCTCCACGATGGTCGATTCGCCAATGAAGGAAGCAACGAACGGCGTGCCTGGATTTTTGTAAATATCCCAAGGTGTTCCCTTTTGCTCCAGTCTGCCCTGGTTAATAATCATGATCTCATCCGCCACCTCGATGGCCTCATCCTGGTCATGTGTCACAAATATCGACGTGATCCCTACCCGCTCAATCAGCTCCCGCAGCCATGTACGCAGCTCCTGCCGGATCTTTGCATCAATCGCGGCGAACGGCTCATCCAGCAGCAATAGCTGAGGCTCCGGCGCCAATGCACGCGCAAAGGCCACACGCTGACGCTGGCCGCCAGACAATTGATGAGGGTAGCGATGCTCGAAGCCTGCGAGGCCCGTTAGCTCCACCAGCTCTGTGACACGCTCCTTGATCTGTGCCTTGGACAGCTTCTTCACCTTCAAGCCGAAGGCTATGTTATCGTAGACGGACATGTGCTTGAAGAGCGCATAATTCTGAAAAACAAAGCCGATACCACGCTCCTGCGGAGGCAGCTCGTTCACCCGTTGTCCGTGAAACACAATCTCCCCGGTATCCGGCGTCTCCAGCCCGGCAAGCATTCGCAGGATCGAAGTCTTTCCTCCGCCGCTGGGGCCGAGCAGACCAATGAGATGACCTTTACGAATCTCGAATGACACATCCTTCACGGCGTGAAACTGTCCAAAATGCTTGTTGAGCTGACGAACCTCCACATGCTGCATATCAGTGCACTCCCTTTCTTTTTTTGGCCAGCTCCATGAGCAGCAAGAGACCTGCCGAGAAGGCCACCAGAACTAAAGCCAGGCCATTGGCCGCCGTTACATTGAAGTTCTCTACATCCTGATACACCAGTGTAGTCGCTGTCTGGGTCTTGTTCATGATATTTCCGGATACAACCAGCACTGCACCGAATTCCCCAAGAGAGCGTGCCACAGTGAGCACAACTCCATAAATAACCGCCCAGCGGATGGAGGGCCAGGTCACCTTCCAGAAAGTCGTCCAGCCATAAGCGCCCAAGGTGGAAGCTGCCTCTTCCTGCTGCGCTCCGATCTCCTGCAGCACAGGCATAATTTCACGCACCATGAGCGGAAAGGTCACGAACAGTGTAGCAATCACCATGCCTGGGAAAGCGTATACGATCTTGAAGCCACTATCCTCGAACAAGGCTCCCATAACGCTATCCGGTCCCAACAGCAGGACGATCATTAATCCGCCGATGACAGGCGACACCGCATACGGCAGATCGACGATGCTATTCAGGACGTTTTTGACACGCTCACTTAACCAGCCTGCTCTCACTAGATAAAGTGCCGTCATCATTCCGAATAGGGTATTCATCAAAGTTACGACGAGAACGATCAAGCCTGTCATCTTCAGCGCATGGAGCGCCTCTGGACGAAGCATGGCTGTCACGAAGCCGCTCCACCCCTGATCGAAGGCTCCGAATATAATTCGAGTCAACGGAATAATGATAATCACAAGAATAAGAACATAAGTAAGTGTAATCCACCATCTTCTCATCGGCTTCTCCCTCTGCTCTGTACCGTATTAATGCCCCAAAGGATCAGGAAGGACAGGGTCAGCAGCAGGATCGACACCGAGGCAGCTCCCACCGTATTATCACTTTCGACCTCTCCGAAAATATAGACCGATGCCACTAGCGTTCTGCCGGGAATGTTACCCGCTACGAGCACGACCGCACCGAACTCGGCAAGTGCACGCGAGAACGCCAGCATGCCCCCACTAATCATACCGGGTGCCATGGAGGGCAGAATGACCTTCCAGAACGTCACCCCACGGGATGCTCCCAGCGTATAGGAGGCTTCCTCCGCTGAAGGGTCAATCTCCTCCAGCAATGGCTGCACTGCACGAATAACGAATGGGAATGTCACGAATACCATTGCCAGTATAATCGCAGGCTGGTGAAATACGATCTCCAGCCCCCAGCGTCCTGCTGCTGTCCCAAGCAGGCTATTCGGTCCGAGTAGCAGTAGAATCATTAATCCTCCTACCGCAGTCGGTAGCGCGAAGGGCAGATCAATCAGACTATTCATCAAGGTCTTGCCCGGGAAGTCATAGCGGTTCAACGTCCAGGCAATAATCGTTCCGATCAGCACATTGATCAAGGCGGCTATGGCAGCCAGCTTCACAGTCAGCAGCACGGCCTTCCAAGCTATCGGGTCGCTTAGATTCTCCAGTAGCGTGTGCCAGCCAAGGGTAAATGCATTGAAATATACGCCTGTAACCGGCAGTATGACCAGTAGTACGAAATAGAGCAGTACCGTCGTGCGGAACCCCCATGTCCAGCCCGGGTGCCGGATAACCGTATTCATGCCAGCCTACCATCCTTTCTCGTGCTCTCCTTATCCTAAATACCCATAAGCATACTTGGTTTTACTTAACAGCTACTTTACCAATTGATTGAACTTACGTCAATCCCTATCTCATATTTCCATGAGTAGAATATAATAGAAGTGGGTAAACAAAAGAAAAGTCATGATCGAACAGGCTCTACTAGAGCACACAGAAAGGAGAAATACATATGCTGCATACAATAGAGATCACTACAGCCAAGCGGGATGAAATGCGTGATGTAACTCGTGAGGTGGCCGCCTTCGTGGATCAGAGCGGTATACAGGAGGGACTGGTGGTGGTGTACTGTCCACATACGACAGCAGGCATTGCTATTAACGAAAATGCAGATCCTGATGTGAAAAAGGATGTATTAATGAGGCTGAACGAAGTCTATCCGTGGGAGCATCCCGAGTATCGTCATATGGAGGGCAATACGGCGTCCCATTTGAAGGCTATCACAACAGGGAACTCGCAGACAGTGATTATTCATAAAGGCAGATTGCTGCTTGGACGCTGGCAGGGCATTTATTTCTGTGAATTTGACGGACCACGGACACGCCAGATTCATTTTAAGCTCATCCAAGGCTAACCCCCTAGGACGAAGCTGATTTCAGGTTGAATGATCCGTGAAGTGTAGTCGCACGCCTAACATTATCAACAAAAAATAGACGAGGAGTTCCTTACCTATTAGGCTCCCTCGTCTTTTTCGTCTTGTCACCATACATTTCCTTTCGCAATGCAACGTTTTGAAGTATCAAAGTTAATAAAAATGCCGTCAAAAAATCCTCGGCAAGCGTGCAGATTCTATATGCTTTTACAGAGCAGCTGTACATGCGCAATGGCAGTAGGCTTTACCTCTTCAAATGTAATTTTGTCCTGGATGTAGTACGAGATAAATCCATGCAAAGCCAAGAAGATACTATGCGGTACCCTTGCTCTGGATTCGTCAGTATGCGGTTCGGCACCCAGATGATTTCTTACGATCGAAGCGAACAGCTCCAGACACCTGCTTTGCTCAGCACGACAGTAGGCCAGCAACTCCTCGTCACGAATGAGGAACATAATCTCATACTGGTACGGATTTTCAATGCCAAAACGAATAAATTCCAGCAATAAATACTCCGCCTTGCTCAGCCCCTCTTCCGGGGTCGCATTAACGGCGTGCATCAGAATATCTCCCAGTGCCTTGAAATCCTCCATTACAATGGCGTAGAAAAGCTCAGCCTTCTCCTTAAAATGATAATACAAGGATCCGTGACTGTATCCCAGATGCTGGCCAATGCTGCGCATGGAGATAGCACGGTATCCCTTGGTAATAAAAAGATGCCTGGCGGCCTCCAATATCCTCTCTCTTGACAACTCCTGATCAACTGCTCTTCTAGCCATAGTATTTATTCCCCTTCGATAAAGTAAAGCTGGCTTCCCTTCGTTAAAAGGCACTGTCCCTGGGTCAAATCTGTCATCCAGTGCTGAAAGGCCTCCGCTTCACCACTTACAGGATAACAGGCCAACACGACCTTATCCGTGAATACAGTATCCCCCGTTCGGACTCCACGACCCCGAAGCTCATTTTCTACCTTGCCCAGCCATGTGTAGTCCAATTCAACCTTTATTTCCTGATGTAGCACTCGCGTAATAGCTTCCCCTGCTTCAATGGCAGCGACCGCACCATCCGTATAAGCGCGGATCAAGCCACCGGCTCCCAGCATAATACCACCAAAATACCGAGTTACTACAATAGCAACATTCTTCAAGCCTTGATTGCGGATGACCTCCAGGATCGGTTTGCCAGCGGTACCACTCGGCTCCCCGTCATCCGATTGCTTCTGAATCTCATCGCGCTCGCCAATCATATAAGCGGAGCAGTTATGCGTGGCATTCCAGTTCTGCTTCTTGATTCCGTCAATAAACGCAATCGCTGCCTCTTCGTCTTCCACCGGCTGCACATATCCGATGAAGCGGGACTTCTTGATGACAATCTCACGATGTCCGGCCTGACGAACGGTTCGATAGCTTTCCAACATACGCGTAACAATCCAATCTTATCAGATTTTGCAAGAAAGCAGTCCACGGCTTGCATACAGTGAACTGCTTTCTTGTCTTGTTATGCAGAGGCTACTTGATGACGCAACCTCTGTGCTTCAGTTCCCTCAGGTTTGAATTACTCAGTCAATCTTGCTTCCAGCTTCGCTTTCTCTTCCTCAAAGCCTGGTTTGCCCAGCAGTGCAAACATATTCTTCTTGTAAGCCTCTACGCCCGGCTGATCGAACGGATTCACACCCAGCAGGTATCCGCTGATGCCACAAGCCTTCTCAAAGAAGTATACCAGATATCCGAACGAATAAGGTGTCATATCTGGAATGTTCACAATCAGGTTAGGAACCTGACCGTCTGTGTGAGCAAGCATCGTTCCTTGGAACGCTTTTTTGTTAACAAAATCCATCGTCTTGCCAGTCAGGAAGTTCAGACCGTCCAGATCGTCTGCATCTTCCTCAATGGTGATATGGCTAGGTACGTTCTCTACCTGAATAACTGTCTCGAAAATATTACGGCTGCCCTCTTGGATAAATTGACCCATGGAGTGCAAATCTGTCGAGAAGTCAACCGATGCCGGGTAAATTCCCTTGAAGTCCTTACCTTCGCTCTCACCGAACAGTTGCTTCCACCATTCCGATACGAAGTGCAGAGAAGGCTCGTAGTTCACGAGAATCTCAGTGCCTTTGCCTTTACGGTACAGAGCATTCCGTACAGCGGCATACTGGTAAGCTTCGTTCTCAGCAACATTAGGATTGCTGTATTCCTTGGAAGCGTCAGCAGCACCTTGCATCATCTCTTCGATGTTGATTCCAGCAGTAGCGATAGGCAGCAGGCCTACAGCCGTCAGCACGGAGTAACGTCCGCCTACGTCGTCAGGAATAATGAAAGATTCGTAGCCTTCTTCATTCGCCAGCTTCTTCAATGCACCACGTTCTTGATCCGTTGTAGCATAGATGCGTTTGCGAGCTTCTTCTTTACCGTACTTCTTCTCCAGTGCTGCACGGAAAATACGGAAAGCAATTGCTGGCTCCGTAGTCGTACCGGACTTGGAGATGACATTGACGGAGAAATCCTTGCCTTCAATCAGATCCAGCAGATGGTTCACATAAGTGGAGCTGATGTTGTTACCAGCAAAGTAGATTTCCGGAGTCTTACGCTTGTCCTTCGGCAGCATATTATAGAAGGAATGAGACAGCATCTCGATCGCTGCACGCGCACCCAGGTAAGATCCACCGATTCCAATGACGATCAGAACTTCGGAATCACTTTGGATTTTGGCAGCTGCCTTTTGGATACGTGAGAACTCTTCTTTATCATAGTTGGTCGGCAGATCAATCCAGCCGAGGTAGTCAGAGCCTGCTCCCGTCTGGTTATGTAACTGTTCATGAGCCAGCTTGATGGGCTCAGCGAAATAATAAACTTCGTGTTGGCCTACAAAGCTCAGTGCCTTGCTGTAATCAAATGTTACTTTTTTGGACATGGATAGAACCTCCTGTTTTACCATTGCCAATGGTCAGGGCATTTGCCTCTGATGCGACTTAGCAATAGAATACTTTAATTTAAAGAACCTGACAAGCGTATGCCACAAAGCGGCCCTTGACCATGATGCCACAGGGCAGCAGCTATAGCTGTGATATAAGTCAGACTGAGTAGTCCTGCTATGATGCTGTAGTACTGTTCTGCTGTGGGATAGAAAAAGGGTAAGACCGTAATATCACGGTACCTACCCTCCGGCAGCCTCCAAAATCAAGTACTGCTACTTGGCTGACTTAGCTCCCTCAATAGGAATTGTTCCGGCCAAAGCGGGTACTGCTCTCGGTAAGCTCCCTCTACTCACATTAATCTGCCGGGTAAGAGCAGCAGTAATCCGTTACACTGCGCACTTCCAGCTTAAAGGAGGACTTGGCAGGAACATGGAAAGTTCCTTCTCCTTGAATCTCCAGCCATTGCTCTTCACCAGGGAGTTGTACACGCAGATCGCCAGCGAGAATCTCCATAATCTCACGAGAATCAGTCCCAAATTCATAAGAGCCTGGAAGCATGATGCCAAGCGTAACCTTGGAGCCATCCTGCAAAATGACGGTACGGCTAGTAACCTGACCATCATAATAGATATTTGCCTTCTTAATAACGCTAACGTTGTCAAATCGCCCCATGGATGCCGCTTCTCCTTTGTCCGGTCAGATATATTGCCAAAAGCCTAAGGCTTATAGTTAAGACTACAGCAATGCTTTCACTTTGCTAACTACGTTCTCTACAGTGAAGCCATATTCACTTACGACGCGGTCGCCAGGTGCGGAAGCACCGAAGGTGGAAATACCGAGGATATCTCCTTGGTCACCCACATACTTCTCCCAGCCCATCGGGTAAGCCATCTCTACAGCCAGACGAGCTTTTACAGATGGAAGAATTACAGAATCCTTATACGCCTTGTCCTGCTTCTCGAACAAATCCCAGCTCGGCATACTGATGACACGGACATGGATGCCTTCGGCAGCCAGTGCTTCGTGAGCCTTCACAGCCAGTTGAACCTCGGAGCCTGTAGCGATAATTTGCGCCACTGCAGTACCTTCCTTAGCATCAGCCACGACATAAGCACCACGACGGATACCTTCACGTGCATGCTCTGCTGTAGCAGACAGGATCGGCAGGTTCTGACGAGTCAGCACCAGCGCTACCGGATTGCCCGTATTTTCCATCGTATAAGCCCAAGCTGCGGAAGTCTCATTACCATCTGCTGGGCGAATTACAGTCAGGTTCGGAATAATACGCAGGGAAGCGAGTTGTTCGATCGGCTCGTGAGTCGGGCCATCCTCACCTACAGCAATACTGTCATGCGTAAGCACGTAGGTTACAGGCAATCCCATCAGTGCAGCCAGACGTACAGCTGGACGCAGGTAATCGGTGAATACGAAGAACGTACCGCCGAAGATCTTCACACCACTGTGCAGAGCCATACCGTTCATGGCTGCTGCCATACCGAATTCACGGATACCGAAGTAGATATTGCGGCCCGCATAATCCTCTGGAGTAAAGTTGGTCAGGTTGTTCAGGTGTGTCATCGTCGAGCTCTCAAGGTCTGCAGAGCCGCCAGTCAGGAACGGAATGTTCGGTGCCAGGCCGTTCAGTGCATTACCAGAAGCTACGCGAGTGGAGACAGCCTTGTCCTCAGCGGAGTACTTAGGCAGGTCACGATCCCAGCCCTCTGGAAGCTTGCCGCTAATCGCGATCTCGAATTGTGCTGCCAGCTCTGGATAAGCCTTTTTGTACTCAGCGAACAGTGCATCCCACTCTTTGTTAGTGGCGATTCCTTTTTCCTTCACGCTCGCGAAATGCTCACGAACCTCTTGTGGTACATAGAAATCCTCTTCATATACCCATTTGTAGAATTCCTTGGTCAGCTTCGCTTCTTCCGCACCCAGCGGAGAACCGTGTGTACCACCATGGCCGCCTTTACCTTGCTTGTTCGGGCTTCCGTAACCGATGACCGTCTTCACTTCGATCAGGGTAGGACGAATCGCTTCGCCCTGTGCTTCAGCAATAGCTTTCTCGATGGCAGGGAGATCGTTACCATCTTCTACACGCAGCACTTGCCAGCCATAAGCTTCAAAGCGCTTAGCTACGCTTTCACTGGAGGAAAGATTCAGCTCACCATCCAAAGTAATATCGTTGGAATCGAACAGTACAATCAGCTTGCCAAGGTGCAGACGTCCAGCAAGGGAAGCTGCTTCGTGGGATACACCCTCCATCAGGTCTCCATCGCCGCAAATCGCATATGTAAAGTGATCTACGACATTGAATTTATCCTTATTATACGTAGCAGCCATTTGAGCTTCAGCCATAGCCATACCTACAGCCATCGCAATACCTTGTCCCAAAGGACCCGTAGTAGCATCTACACCAGCTGTGTGACCAAATTCAGGGTGACCTGGAGTCAAGCTTCCCCATTGGCGGAACTGCTTGATTTCTTCCATAGGCAGATCGTACCCGCTCAGATGGAGCAGGCTGTATAGCAACATGGAGCCATGTCCAGCGGAAAGTACAAAGCGGTCGCGGTTAATCCATGTCGGATGATCAGGGTTGTGGTTCATCGTCTTCGCAAACAATTGGTAGCCCATTGGAGCCGAACCCATTGGCATGCCCGGATGACCGGATTTGGCTTTCTCAATAGCGTCAATAGCCAGTGTACGGATCGTCGTAATGGACAGGTTATCAATCGTTGAGTTCTCTTCCTTATGAATCGCTTGCTTGTCGTCAGTCATGGTAAGCCTCCTCATAATAAATAACAAAGTATACCGTTGGTGAGTCGTGGCACAGAGGCGTCCCCAGAGCAGACAATGTTGGTCATTGCGCTGTCCGATGGAATCCATCTGCTTGAATCTTTCAATTTGACTTATTCATTCTCATGTATTGTACCATTTGCCACGCGGCTTTGCCAGATGTCAAAACGCTTTGAAGCCATTATCAAATAATATACCCGTTATAAGTAAAGCAATGCTCCATTGTCAAACCAGAATACAATTCGGACCGTGTCGTCACTCGGAATACCCCTCACCCGGGCTACCATGAGGACTGCATCATTATGCATGTTGGTAGAGAACTCCAAAATAACGCAAATAAGTTCCCTTCACCCATGAAGGTAAAAGGAACTCATCTCTGCGAAAGCCCTTGACCAAAATAGCTTATACACACTGCGTGTGGGTTGGTATTTAACTCTCTCTATTGGGTCTCAAAAGGTGGGGCCAACTAGTCTGACGCATTCTAGTGACATGGTTTTGCAGACTAACTCCAGTAAGGATTATTGCCCACTTTGGCTTCCCGCATCCGTTGCAGTTGTTGAAGCATCCGATGTGCTGCCAGAGGCGGCGCCGTCTGCTGCTGCTTGATCTTCATTTGGCTTGGATGGTGGATTGCCCTCCCCTTCCGGCGGTGCACCCTCAGGAGGTGTTCCATCTGGTGGTGTTCCTTCTGGCGGTCCACCTGCCGGCGGCGTGCCTTGCGGTGGTGTTCCTGTCCTGCCATCATTCGCAGCCTGCGGAGTTGCAGCGTCCGTTCCACTACTTGTATTCGTATCCGTACTTCTCATACTAGAGTTCATATCGTTACTTGTGTCGGTGTCGATGTCGGTATTGGTTTTGGTGTTGGTATTGGTGTCAGTATTAGAGTTCGTGCTGGATACAGCGGAGGAGGAGTTAGTTGCACCTGAGCTAGATGTATCATTTGTACTTCCGCAAGCGCTAAGGGCAACGGTCATCGTGAGCATTGCGGCAATTGTAGCTAAGTTTTTCTTTTCCATGGGATTAGGCCTCTTTCCATTGATAATAGTAAAGATAAGATTGGTACGAACTCTTGATTCCCTCACATTATCTCCCATGAAGCTGAAGCACTTATGAATGCACGTTGAGTATTTCCTGAATGCACCAATAGTCAGTAAGTAAACACATAGCATACAAACAATGAAGCAACGTAATAGTACTCTACGGCACCCCATGAAAAATAAAGTAGCTACATGTCAGCAGTTCATAACTTTATATGCCATACACATAAATGACAGAAACATATGTAACACAAACATATATAACACAAACACAAACAGCTTTAAAGACAGGGACACACAAGTAATACACAGATGGAAATGTACAAGTGATACACAAAAGGAAATACACGACAGGTATACATCAACCTGTACACCTGTGCACCAAGCCAAGGTATAAAACCAAATATAGCCCATAGAGTCCGTCCTCAAGGAACAGCTTCTACGGGCTATACAAAAAAATCACTTGAATTAGAATACGGTCATTGATTAGAATACAACCGTCTTGTTCTCATGCACCAGAATACGATCTTCTACATGCCATTTGACCGCACGGGCTAAGACGACACGCTCAATGGTCCGTCCAATCCGCTTCAGCTCATTTACATCATCACGATGGCTGACCCTTTGAACGTCCTGCTCAATGATCGGACCGCCGTCCAGCTCCTCGGTCACATAGTGTGCCGTAGCCCCGATAATTTTAACCCCACGGTTATAGGCTTGCGCATAAGGCTTTCCCCCCACGAAGGCAGGCAAGAAGGAATGATGAATGTTAATAATGCGATTGCGGTAATGCTCAATGAACTTAGGTGAAATGATCTGCATATAACGAGCCAGAATAATAACATCAATCTCGCTACCGATCAGCTCTAACTGTCGACGTTCTGCCTCAGCCTTCGTATCTGCCGTTACGGGGACATGATGGTACGGAATCCCGAATGATTCAACGTACTCCTTCATATCTGGATGGTTACTGATGACCATAGCGATATCCGCATCCAGATCACCTGCCTGCCATTGCCACAACAGCTCTACGAGACAATGATCCTCCTTGGAGACGAAGATCACTAGCTTCTTCTTACGGCTCACATTCGTGATCGTCCAATCCATATTGAACTGGGAAGCCACCTGCCCAAAATCCTGCTCCAGGCCTGGCAGCGAGGAATCTAGTTCGGGAAGGTCGAACTCGACACGCATGAAGAACATTCCGCCTTCTG
This sequence comes from Paenibacillus massiliensis 2301065 = DSM 16942, assembly GCF_000377505.1. GTDB lineage: Bacteria > Bacillota > Bacilli > Paenibacillales > Paenibacillaceae > Paenibacillus > Paenibacillus massiliensis. The sequence goes on from NZ_KB898193.1 coordinate 196,901, forward strand.
GGTCCATTGTGTACTGATCGGATTGAACGATGTTCGCACCGTGCTCATGCAAAAAGCGTGAGACAGCTGCAACGATGCCCGGACCATCCGGACAGGAAATCAACATGCGTGCACGATTAGCATGAGTCGTGTGTGCAGCATTGTGTGTGTTCTTTACATGAAGCTCCATTTGAAAAATGATCCCCCTTGATTATGCATTCACCAACAGCTCCTTGCCTGACAGCAGGGCAATGAGGCGGTGGTTAATCTCTTGTTCTGTAAGCTCCGGGAAAATAGACGCCTGCACAACGGTATCGTACAATCGCTCCAGTGGCTCCCTTGGGTCAGCTTTTCTCGCTTTAGCATCACTCTTCAGCAGATCCCAGGTACTCAGGACAAATTCCCGAAGATTCGTATCGGACTTGCGGAAAAATGCATGCAGCTCTTCTACTTGCGTCAAGAACTGCTCACCGAAGCGCTCAGCTACATTACCGCGCAGAAGTGCGATTTCAGCCTCATACATCGGCTGCTGCGTCTTGGCATCCTTACCAATCCATGGTGTCTCCAGAATGAACGGACGATCCTTCAGCAGCTCATGATTGACGATATTGCGAATCGTGTCATATCCGATGTATCCCGTGCCGATAGGTGTATGTCTGTCTTTGCCAGCGCCTACCGGATTCTTGCTATCATTCAAGTGAACGACTGCAATACGATCCACACCGACGAGCCGATCAAATTCCTGAAGCACCCCATCCAGATTGTCCACAATATTATAGCCGGCATCGTGAATGTGACATGTATCCATACAGACCGTTAGACGCTCATTGTGCTCGACCTTATCCATAATGGCCGCGATCTCCTCGAAGCTTCTGCCAATCTCCGTGCCTTTTCCCGCCATCGTCTCTAGGGCAATATTGACCTCCGTCTCCTTAACCCCGCTCAATACCTCATTAAGACCGTCGGCAATGCGGTTAATCCCGTATTCCTGATCCTTGTCCGTAAAGGCACCCGGGTGGAGCACGATATTCTTCACGCCAATCGCATGGGTGCGGCGAATCTCTTCCTGCAGGAAGCTAACGGCAAGCTCGTACGTTGCTTCTTTATAGGATCCCAGGTTGATGATATATGGGGCATGAACGACAATCTCGCCCATCCCTGCCTCAACCATTAGTTGCTTACCTTCGTCCAAATACATGGACTCCATCGGCTTGCGACGTGTATTTTGTGGTGCTCCTGTATAAATCATAAATGAACTGGACCCGTAAGATACCGCTTCCTTCGTGGCACTTAGCAGGCCCTTGTCCGAGAAAGATACATGGGAACCGATTTTCAACATGTTGCATCCCCCTTTTAACCTTCGCGAATTATTCCCCTATTCTAACGTGATTATCACGTACAAACAACATTAATATCCTAGAAGATATGAGAATATAAGAGAAGTGTCAATGTGATGGCTTGGTTGATGCAAAGGATACTACGGATATCATAGACATGACGATGATGAATGAAAGGTACGAAGGATGCAATGACACGGTTGATCACATGAAACCATAGATACAAAGAAACCCATGGATGCGGTACGACCCATAAGATACGATGGATGTGTAGGTACTGTGAATGCGAAGGGTACTGTGAATGCGTTGGATAAGCTACTTCTGTATTTCTTCTCCTTTTGATTCCAGACAATTATTTCCGTTATGATAAGAATCACATACACATCTGCGCGACAAAAGCGTCAAGCATCTGTACACGGGTATTTTAATTTAGAAGCAACGTATATATCACTCCATTGAAGAGGACGGAGATACACTTGAAAATAGCTATTTGCGGTGGAAGCGGGCTTATTGGCAGCGCACTGGTAGACTTCAGCAAAAAAAATAACCATGACATCATTATCGTATCGCGAAAATCTCCTGATCGAGAAGCATCAGACTCCGCTATTACTTATGTAACCTGGGATGAGCTGAAGCATAATCCAGAGCATTTGGAAGAAATCGATGCCCTGGTCAATCTCGCAGGCGAGAATTTGAACCAACGCTGGACGAATGCAGCCAGGAAGCGCATCCTGCAATCCAGACTCGATACAGTTGCTTCTGTCGCCAGCATTGTAGCAGCTCTCAAGCACAAGCCCAAAGTAGTCATCCAGGCTTCGGCTATGGGCATATACGGCACCTCGGATACAGCTACTTTTGTAGAGAACTCGCCCACTCGTACTGACAGCTTTTTGGCAGAAGTCAGCTCAAAATGGGAGCAGGCAGCCGACGCCATCCAAGATACACGTTTAGTGAAACTTAGAATTACTGTGGTACTGAGCAATAAGGGCGGAGCTTATCCTTTGCTGCGTCTGCCTTACAAGCTTGGTGTCGGCGGCAAAATGGGTGATGGACAGCAATGGACAAGCTGGGTCCACATCGCTGATATGGTTGGCATTATCAACCACTGCATTCACGATACTAGCATCTCTGGGCCAGTAAATGCTGTAGCTCCCCATCCTGTACGCAATGAGGACTTCGGCCAAACCATTGCAAAAGTCTATCATCGGCCTCATTGGCTGAAGGTACCTGGTTTTGCAGTATCCGCAGCCATGGGTGAAGCCAGCGAGCTCGTTCTGGAGGGACAGAAGGTACTCCCTGCCAAGCTGCTGGAGCATGGATATACCTTCCAATTCCCAACGCTGGAAAAAGCTTTGGAGGCTCTGCATCGGGCGGAGCAGGAGGGCTCTTAAGCCCTCCTGAACACTACATGGCTCTAGTCACTTACTTCTTATCTATTCACTTGCTTCTTATCTACTTGCTTCTCACCTACTCACTTGCTTGCCTCCAGCACTTCCAGACCATTCAAGTATGGTTGCAAGGCTGCAGGGATTCGAATACTGCCATCCTCCATTTGATGATTCTCCAGCAGTGGAATTAGAATGCGTGGTGAAGCTACGGCTGTATTATTCAAGGTGTGGCAATAGACGAGCTTGCCCTCCGCATCCCTGCAACGAATATTAGATCGACGAGCCTGAAAATCATGAAGGTTCGAGGAGGAATGCGTCTCCCCGTATGCATTACGGCTAGGCATCCATGTCTCGATATCATACTGTTTGTACGTTTTTTGCCCCATATCTCCTGTGCACACTGCAACCACTCGATAAGGTAATTCCAATAGCTGCAATAGCTCCTCGGCATGCCCTGTTATTTCCTGAAGCATGGCTTCGGATACATCAGCAGACGGCTCACACAGGATGACCTGTTCCACCTTCGCGAATTGATGCACCCGATACAGTCCTCTTACATCCCGACCACTGGAGCCTACTTCACTGCGAAAGCAAGTGGATGCAGCAGCAAGCTTTATAGGTTCACTTACATCAACAATTTCATCTGCGTAATAGGATACCAATGGAACCTCGGATGTGCCTACTAGCCATCTTTCTTCATCCTCCAGCTTATAGACCTGATCACGCCCTAGCGGAAAGAAGCCTGTATTGAGTAAAGCTGGCTCCCTGACCAGTAACGGTACCTCCAGAGGAGTGAATCCATGGCGTAGCAGGATATCCATTGCCAACTGCTGAACAGCTCGATGCAGCAATACGCCGGCGCCTTTCAGGACATAACTACGAGCCCCGCCCATCTTGACCCCACGTGCAATATCAAGCAGGTCATGAAGCTCCCCTAGCTCCACATGATCCCGGAAGCCTACCGGCAGTGAGGGAATCATACCTACCACACGTAGCTCTACATTATCCAAGTCAGAATTACCAACAGGTGTATCTGGAGATACGACGTTAGGAATCAAATATAATAAACGCTTCACCTCAAGCTGCACTTGATCCAGAGTAGCATCCAGTCTCGCCAGTTGTTCGTTGATGTTCAGCACCTGCTCACGCAGCGCATCTGCCTCCGGCTTCATCCCCTCACGCAGCAGTTGACCGACCTTCGTCGAATGACGATTCCGTTCTGCCCGCAGCAGCTCCGTCTCCTGCAATAGAGCACGCCGCTCTTCATCCCGGGCCAACAGCTCATCTACAGACACATCAATCCTTTTGCCGTTAGCAGCCTCTTGTACCTGCTCCGCATGCTCCCGAATCCATTTCAAATCCAACATCGTTACCGTCTCCTTTGGCTAAAAAAATACAAAGAGCGCCCTCATCCCTTGGGACGAGGAGCGCTCTGCTCGCGGTGCCACCCAACTTGCCAAAGCATGCTTATGGTGCCTGCTTGGCCTCTTGGTCCGCGATAACGGGCGGTTCCGGTTAACTTGGAGAGAAGCTAGCTCCCCTGGCGATAACGCCTCCGAGTTGGATTCTCTTCAATGGCGTGATTCCGATCTGTAATTGTACGGACCATTATAATGGAACAGTAGGCCTACTTGCAAGTAATAGTGAAATTTGGACAAATAGCACAACCATCATGGCTCTAGTACACAAACAACTATATTATTAGTTAGGCCTTTTCTTTTCATCATCAAAAGTTTCATAATCACTTTCAAAATATGAATTTAGCAACTCTTCTCGACTCTTAAATGTCAAAAATTCGAATGAAATACCATAGTTCAAACTAATTTCTTGTATTTTCAATAAAAAACTAGACATTATGTAATATTATGGTATAATTTTCACTATAAAAAGAAGAGGAGGAATATTAATGAAAAAAAGAAATGGTTTAGCAAATGGATTACTGGTAGCATCAATGGCATTGGTTTTAGCTACTGGTGGTAGTGCTTATGCTAGCGAGGATTATCATGAGCTTTCAATTACGCCACCTAATTTAGAATCTTCGAATGGTGGAATTACTATTTTCGGTGCAAATCCACCAAGCAGCGGTGCCTCCTCTCATGATGTATCGGTAAGTGACTATAACTATCAAATTTCAAAAATCGGTTATCGAGTATATACAGATAAATGGTTAACGGGCACAACCTCCCTTAAAGTTACTGTTGACAACTGGAAGTTAGTAGAGGATTATGGTGGAACTTCTAATTCTTTGACAATTGCAGTGCACAAGTCTTCTGGGGGAATTGTAGCTTCCAAAACAATTAATACGAATGAGGTTTTAAGAGCCTCTTTTACTGATCTTACAAAATCAAGCAATTATTATGTATCATTCAGTGTCCCGAATAATGGAAACACTTATTCATTTAACGGTTCCATTTCCAAATAGTACTTACGTAGTTTCTAGTAATTTTTTATAAAAGCTACAAGCCTGTAACTAGGTTTGTAGCTTTTATAGTCATGTATTGTCTACAGACAGGGCATGGTTAGGGGGAGAATATGACTATTTTTACTCACAAAAGATCTAAAGTGATTTTCTCTATCTATTTATTATTTATAATAAATTTTGTGATTATTAAATTTACGGGAAATATTGAACATGTTGTTGCGAGAATACAAGCTAACATTTTTCAAAAAAGCATCGGATACTGGAAAATAAATCTCAATCCAGTTGTTACTTTAAAATCATCTTTCCACTCTTTTCAAAATAGTGGAATCACTTCATATGAAGTGCTCTATTTTATTGGGAACGTCCTTATTTTTCTTCCAATGGGATTTCTAATACCTTTCCTTTTAAAGAAACAATCTTTGTTTAAAACAATGTTTTGTTGTCTTCTTTTAATCGTAGGAATTGAATTAACTCAATTTATAACATATTTAGGATCGGCTGATATGGCTGATGTATTTTTAAATATGATTGGTTGCTTATTTGGTTATATAGGTAACAAAATTTATTGTAGCGTAGAAGATGTTTTTATTAATCGTTCTCATGGCAATTAATTATATGACGGATTGTCAAATCAAACGCGACAGTTACTCTGTAAAAAATTCGTGAGCGGTTCCGCTCATCTTGCCCCATGAGTAATGTCAATCATCCCACAAACTCTCCCATCCCCCACGTGTTCCCGAATCCATTTCAAATCCAACATCATTACCGTCTCCTTTGGCTAAAAAAATGCAAAGAGCGCCCTCATCCCTTGGGACGAGGAGCGCTCTGCTCGCGGTGCCACCCAACTTGCCAAAGCATGCTTATGGTGCCTGCTTGGCCTCTTGGTCCGCGATAACGGGCGGTTCCGGTTAACTTGGAGAGAAGCTAGCTCCCCTGGCGATAACGCCTCCGAGTTGGATTCTCTTCAATGGCGTGATTCCGATCTGTAATTGTACGGACCATTATAATGGAACAGTAGGCCTACTTGCAAGTAATCAGCTTCATTTAGGTCAGCTTCACTTAGGTCCGTCGGGTTCACTTAGCTCAATTTGCCAGCCCATGACTTACATTAGATGGTCTCTCTGTACTAAGAGGACTTGAATATTGAAAAGCGACTCCCGGCAGCTTCAAAATATCCCTATGTTGAAGTAGATATTCCTTATACGGTATCATCGCTTCATTATTAAGTAGAGAGCCGTTAGTAGATGCCAGATCCTTGATCCGATACTCCCCCCTCATAGACTCTGATATTTCTATATGCAGACGTGACAGACCTTCGGCATCTGAAATCCGGTAGGCACTCTCTTCGCCTCTTCCTATAGTGAAGCTACTCCGCGACAACCTGATCGGTACCGTCTCATTCAAGTAGTTGCCCTCTGTATCTAATAGATACAAGCAAGCGACCTGCGTGTCGTGCTCCTGCCGCTGTTGAGCAAGCTTACGATCCTCTGACCCCAAAAAACGGGTTGCATCCGATGAACTGCTCGCAAGAATATCCGTATTTTCTTTTAATGAGGAATAGTAGTCACCTGAATTCACTTCTTCATAGTGAATGCTATTGCTACGGTCATTGTCTAATTTGTTGTTCTCCAGGCTCCCCGGAACATTGCCACTATCACTTGCCAAATACGGATCTGTACCGCCAAGCGCCTCTCTCGTTCGCTCTTCTTCATGCCCTAGTCTACCTATGTGCTTTCCACGGTTGATCTCCATTTTGGAGCCTTCTAGATCCCCTTTTCTTTGCTGCTTGCTCATGTAGCCTGTAACACGATCGACTTGGAAACGGAATATCTTGGCTCCTTTACCTGAATTCGCTGGCTCATAGTTTTCTAATTCACCTGAATCAAGCTCTGCTACATGCTCACTGTAATCTTTAGCACCTCTGCTGAGACGTAGCTTCCCGAACCATGCTAATAGCGTCACTGTGCTAAGTAGAACGGTGACAGCCGATGTTATGATCAGATTGGAGAGACTTGGATGGTCCAGATAAAGATACCTCCACACGCTTGCGGCCAGGAGGATACATGCTGACATGATATATGTCCGATATTTACGAGGACCATTCGTTGAAATGTCCTCCTCCATCTCATCATCGTCAGCCGAAGCCTCCCCATAATTCCACGCTGGTGGATCATTAAATGACGGAGCTTGAAGCTGGGGAGCCTGAGATTGTACCATGTGCGAAGCTCGCTCACCACTACTGCGTCCACGTTGTCCCAGGAATGGTCCATACTCCCCTTCCCCCTCCGGGTGTCGTTCGGTCTTTCTTAGAGCAGTTTTACTTAGATATGAATCCACAGCCGAGTTCGATTCAGAGAGATGATCACCTTGAACACCATCTGTTGAAATCTGGCTTTTCCGCTGAGCAACAAGACCTTTTGCTCTCGAAGAAGAGCTAACATTAACAGGTGCAGCCCCCGTATCTAGTACTGCAGATGCTTGTGAGTATATGGCTGTCTCCGAGGCTGTAGCTATACTCGTCTCCTTTGAATCGTTAGCTTCCAAATATTCAAGCAAGAGCAGCTTCATTCCCTGCAGATCAAATATGTCCTGATCGCACATTTGCAGTAATCGCTGCAGCCCATCGCCTTCCAATTCTTTTATGGAGCTGAGCAGTCGAATAATTAATTGCTTAATGTCTTGCCCCACTGAGCATGCATCGAATCCCTCTCTTAGCGGGAGATAAGTCAGACGTACTGCATATTCAGCCCCCGTACCCTCTACAAAAATGTAGTCTTCATGAACAACGAATTGCAAAGGTGTAAGCATATACTCTCTGGACGAGTCTAATGCATCTAATATTTCATAAAGTAGCTTGTACAGCATCTGAATGGAGTGTCTGTGGGAGAACCATATATGCGAGAGCATTTTCAGACCTGTAACGTCATACTGAAATGTGACCTTATTATCTACTTCTTTAATTCTAAAGGCCAATAAGCTGTGAATCCGATTGGAGGTCAGCATACCTGCCTGTGTTCGATTAAGATCAGTTGAGCTCAGACCATTCTCAGTGTCGATCATCATAAAGATCCCGCCATTTTGAACAAAATCTCTTGTTAAATTCACCTCCTGCCCTCCTTATGCATGGATCAAATAGAAATAAGTACTGATAACCCCTGGAATTACAGCAATCATAAATGGAAAACGCAGATAAGAATCTCTTCCTGCTGCAAGAGCCACCTTGCTTCTAAGTAATAGGAACCCTCCAATCTGTAGCAGCAAGCTTCGTAGACGACCTACCATCTCACGCCTCCAGAGAAGCATAATAACTCCAACCAAACCTGCGTACAGGATGGAATAGAATGCGGCATGTAATACGAAAGCAGCACCAGTCCAAGCCCCAATCCCGCCAAATAGCTTCACATCCCCAGCCCCAACAGCACCTACCCAATATAAAATGAACAGTAGCCCGAATCCGGTGCCAAGCCCTGCAGCAGCAAAAAGAATCCCAGCCCAGCCATCACTATATCCGTGCAGTATCAGACCTGAAAGTATAGTGGGTATTGTAAGCTTATTCGGTATTTTCATGGACCGTATATCCGTAAATAGTGCTATCAGCAAGAAGCATGCGCACCCTATATACATCCAGCTCAATATGGACGCCCCCAATTATTTTATTCAGCATTTTTGTATAGCAAGCTCAGCTCTAATCCATCTGGAAATATCATATGAACTATTTGTTAGCTTTGTCTGCCACCTCCAGTGGACCCTCAAGCGTTGCTCCACTATCGCTCTCGATTACAAAGCTCCATGTACCAAGGGTCGTATTCGTACCCACGAACCAGTTCCATTCAACGTAGCCTTGCTCATCGGCCACAGCCCATCCTACGTGTCTTGCCACACTTGCTCCTGACTTGTAATAGATGGACAGATTAGCTGAGCCGCCTGGCTCAATCCTGGCCCGTATTTTGTTATACACTCCTCGGATAGCTGGCTTCGGTGCTTCGATAAGCTGAATCGTACCCGTGACACCCGGCGAAGCCTCATCTCCTATTTCTTCACCGGTATCCCCAATCCAGAGCCGCTCCTCTGCCGTCGCCTGCAAGACCAGCTCACGCTGAACAAAAGGTATACGTATAGGAAGGACGTAGGATAGCTCGATCTTAAAATAAGGATCGCTTCTGCCCCGGAGTGCAGGAAGATGAACGCTGGTAACATGAATACGATCCAAGTCCAGAATACGGTCATCCATGAACGGCTTAAGCAACGGCTTGGCGACGGGATCAAGCATAGCCTCCGTAATCTTTCCTTTCATTCGATCAAATGGCTCAGTCCCCGAGCTTACAGCATCTCCTACCCAGAGCCCGATCGGCTCCGGTAGCGAATGTCCGAACTGCTCTGTCATCTCTCCCATCGTAAGCTTGGGTACAATCTCCTGCTCCTCAAGATCTCCAAAAGTTGTATCCGCATTATTCAAGGCCAGCGATACAGGATAGATCTTGCTTGCTACCTCCTTGGCTACCTCAGATGCAACCGTCTGTAGAGCTGTTGAGAAGACCGTCATTTGTACGATGTATACCAGCAAGATCACGAAGAACATGAACACAGGCAGGACCAAAGAAGCTTCCAGCACAATGCTCCCTCGCTCCAATCCCCAGACCTTTCCAGATCGGTGCTTAATAAGAGAAATGTGCCTGCTTTCGGACATAATAGGTTCCATGCTCAATGTCCTCACCTTCTCCAGAAGCTGCTCCTACCATCTTCATTACTCCAGGCAGGAACCACAGCCTGATACCACTTCGCACCTCACCTAATGCATAGGTCGGTCTTTCGGCCGGGTTCACCCCCGTCCCATAACGAATCAAGGCCAGCATGCGAGACAACTTCTGTCCTTTACTGCTGTGCATCATCATGAATAATCTGAGATGGTCCTTGTAAGTGAGCTTAATTCGAACGTAGTCTGATAAATACAAATAGCCTTGCTGGGCCAGCATCAGCATATCTTCTATGGCCTTCTCCACTCCGTACAGCAATGCTGCTGCTAGTACAGCAAGCGGATGTCCTAATGAAGAATATTTCTGTAGACCCTCCATCGTCCGAATGGCCATTCGCATAGCAAAAATCTCACCATAAGCTGCTGCCAGGTTACCTGTGGCATTATGAAACCCATAAATAATGTACTCAGCCTCCTGATTACCAATCTCTAACTGATCACCCAAGGCCTGCGTTAACCCCTGCCTGGAGGTGCCTGAACCAATCACATCCTTGAATCTTCCAAAATCAATATGTGAGTAGTACGAGAGTGCATATTCATTCTGAAAAAATTCATCTCCCATGCTGCTTAGCATGCCTGCAGCCGCTTCATATAATTGGTCCATGGCATTCATTGCCGCTCCACCCGTTTCGGTGGGATCAACCGAATGGTTCACCAAGCTAGTCGGCTGAGCTGCAGTTGAATTGAACGCGAGACTTTGTTCATAATATCCTTTCAGCTCCTGAAAAGAGTTGTTCGACTCCTTGTTCTTCGTTAACAGATCAATTAGACCGTATGCTTCCTTCAGCCTCTCGGTAGCTTTTTTCTCCATCTCTTTGCGCTCACGATCAGACCCACGGGCACTATCGAGTGCCTGTTGCTCCTGATCCAGCTTATTGCTACTGCCTTTCGTTACGTACGCCCTCTCGTAAGCATAAACACGGTCAAAGGCTCGTCTTACGGCTTCCTTCATTTCCAGGTCGGTATGCTCCCGCAGAGGAATTTTATTTAATGTTGTAACCATGCTCCTTATATTGTTGTTAGCTGCACTCCACGCATTTCTTTGTTGAGCGATCCCTGTCTCCACGGATCGGAATACATCCTCTGAAGTAAGCAATTCGCTCACTCTATCCCTGGTAGCCGCAAGACGGCCATCTGCAGGCACAGCGGCATTTGTGGGTGATGGTGATGAGCTCACCGTATCATAGCTGTCATTAGCAGCTCGCTGCTTATATTGGGCAATGACTAGCCTCATTTCACCATTAATATTTCTGGCCTCTGCTAGCAATGCCTCAGCTTTAACCAACCCCGTATCATGCTTCTGCCTGAAGCTGTCCAATTCGCTCTGGATATGAGCTAGAAGCCTGTTCAACTGTTGTCTGAACTCGCGAAGCTCCCTCTCTTTGCGTTCGGTAGGGTCCCTTTTGAATGCTTCATAACGATCTAGGTAATCCAGATATTGCGATGCTGCATCAGCAGCACTATCCATCTCCTCATAGATGTACTTATTCATCTCAAGTGAGCTCTGCCCCATGATAAGCTTTCTAAGACTTGTGGCTCCCGCCGCTGCTTTACGCTGTTGGTTTAAGGCCTCATCAAGCTTGGCTTCACGCTGTTCATACAACTTATGCAGCCGCTTCAGCAAATCGACTGTATGGGAGGCCTCCTTCATCTCTTGGGAGATCGGCTTCAGCTTATCCACGATCTCGTATGCAAAGGTGACGGGTGCCCTGTACTTCATATCCTCTCGAATCTGAGTATTGAACATCCCATAGCTACCAAGCATCCTATCCATACTCAAGGTGCTGCTGTCCAGACGGCTCCTCATCAAGCCGAATGCTCCTTCACGCGAAGTAACTATTGTACTGTCATTCAGAACCTTAGTCATTATGCGGTTACCTGTCCCTTCGCCATAAGCAAATAGCCCATACTGCTGCTGTAGCACCGGATCATAGGAGGACATTACAGATCGGACTGCTGCATGAGCCAGCTTTTCCGTCTGAACATGCAGGGCTGCGATACGAGCGTAATCAATGAATACAGCGGTGAAGGCAAAGACAAAGGCCAGAATAATAATTAAAAAAACAGAAACTGCACCTTCTTCGTTGTGCCTATGCCGGAACATCTTTACCTCTCCTCTTCCCACTCCGGGCTTAATTTTCTCTGGCTGCGTAATCCTGTAGCACTGCCCCTGCTGCGCCGGTCTTCAATGGTATCCCTTGACCAGTTCCCTTGAACTTCGGCCCATAATAGCGCATCAGTTCAATAGTTCTTATATATTCAACAGGGTCTACCACCCCGGCATAGCTTGAGATGGACAGTCTGTCTCCCTCCAGAACACGGCTTAATAAAGGCAGATGTATCATCTTGCTTAGCTCCGTCGTCACCCTCCGGTTAATCATAAAATTCTCATAATACTGCTGCCCCTTCATTCCGCCCGGTATGGCCCCGCTTGCCTGCGACATCTTCTTCTGTGGCAAGCCCTGCCCCGTTGACATTTCTGGTATAGCAACAGCCTGCCGTGTATCGGCCCCAGTCCAGCCAAACAGTGCCCCTATCATCGCATCATCTGTCATACGCCAATACAGAGGATCACGCTGCCCTTCCTCCACCGCACCATTTGTCGGTACTTTATAGCTATTGTCCCAACTATATGCCGCTCGTTCGGAAGCAGTAGCGGCAACCTGAATGAGAATGGATTTCTGGTATAAATACAGACAGAAGAATAGCAGTATAAAAATAATGAACATAATGATAGGAAACACCAAGGATGCTTCTAGCGAAAAGCTCCCCGCCTCATCGGAACCCAGGTCCCGACTCATTTGCCGTCCATAAAATCGCTGCTCTTCTTATCTGCCTTTTCTAGCAAACTGGAAATAATCTCTGTAATTTGCTTTCTGAAAATGACAGCCACAGCAATAAGAATGGCAATAATCAGGATCATTTCTAGGGTGCCAAGTCCCTCTTCTTCCTTCCACAGTCTCTTCCAACCTGAAGCTATCGTCATTAACATCGCTTTCTCCTCCTACAGATCCATAATCATAAAAGCGGGTGCTCCAATTAATACAATGACCGTTAACAAGATCAGCGCCATGGGAAACACCAGCTTGGATGATGCCTGCTCCCCACGAATTCGACTGATCGAGGTCCTTTTGCTCCAAAGTGTCTGAGACAGCTCGTGCAGTGCCATGACAAAGTCACTGCCGCCTCTACGCATATTTAACAACACCGTTGTGGTGAAGATCGTTACTTCCTGGATGGCACAACGCTTGCTTAACTGCTCAAGAGCTTGCTGAAATGAATATCCGTTATTCCATTCACCAATTGCTTGCTTCAACTCCTGATACAGTGGATGCTCAGTAGCCCCACTCTTCTCGTTCACACAGTGCAGCATAGCACGCTGTACCGTCTCCCCTGCCCCGACAAGCAGCATGATCTTCCCCAATAGCTCAGGTAATTCCATGAGAATGGCCTGGTCCCTGTTGATCACCTTCGTATGCAAATCTCTGAGCAGCGCAGCAGGAATAAGTATGGCTAGTAGCAGGCTCAAGATAAGCCCCGCCGTGTCTCCACCGGTTATGACCGTTAACAGACAGCCGAGAGCCAGTATTCCATAGCTATAGCCCATCAGTTCAGCCAATAGTAGAATTGTTCTCTCCCCAAGCTGATCCATTCCATGCAACTTACCAATCATTCTTTGCAGTCGGAACATCAGAAGTGGACAACGCTGAATCAAGCACGACGACAGTATTATCCATACAAATGGACCCGACAACCTTTGTAGCCGTAATCCCGGCATTCTGATGCTTTGTATCGAACGATACTTCTTACCGTGCATTAGGTTCAGCACCACCCAGCCGCCCACTTGCAGAACCAGTACAACCAAGACAGATTCAATCATGTATTTCCCTTATCCCTTCCTCATACTTCAATTCTGACGATACGGCTCATCCACATTAGACATAGCCCCAAGACGAGAAGACATAGTGTAGAAATTATTCTGCCTGCACCGCTATAGAGCGGCTCCATATAATCCGCGGCAGATAGGTTCATGAACAGCACGAACAGAAACGGGGCTGCGAACATCGCCTTGGCCTCAAATTTTTTCTGGGCAATCATAATTCGGATATCCTGTTGAATTTCCAGCTTCTCTCCTATCACGCTAGAAGTTCTGCGCATGACCTCTATTAAGTCCCCGCCAGTACGCTTACAGGTGACGAATACATCCGCAAAATTCGTGATATCCTCCATCGCAGCTCGCTGAGCAAAATCCAGCAACGCAGCTTCTACAGGCTCCCCGTACTCCATACGCGCTATAATAATGCCGAACTCCCGGATAAGATCATTCTCCCCTTCCGGGCTGAGCAGCTTCAGATCCTGAACGGCCTCTCGAAAGCTGTTCTCCACGGATCTGCCCGCAGCCAGAGAGGATGACAGCGAATATAATGCCTGCTTGAATTGAATACTGAGCGTCGCTCTTCGCCTTGCAAGTAAGAATCGACTGTACGGTCCAGGACAGGCCATTGCACCACCCGCAAGTATTAGAGCTATTAGTGCATGATGATAAAACAAGTAACCTATACCGTAGAGCAGACCACCTGAGAGCACTAAAATAACCCAGCGCTGTCGCTTGGACAGCATATACACTGTATAGCTAGGCAGGATATGTCCTGAAGAATTGTCCGCTGAGGAATCCTCATTTCTATACTCTTTTACCTTTTGTCCTATTATCTTGTTCTCTCTTGCCTTCCGCTCTCTTCCTTTAGGAAGACGATACAGACGCATAAGTCTTCTCCCCCCAGGCCACAGGGATTTCGTACCCGGACATCGCTAACTTGTCAACATGCACCATTCCGTCCCCACAAGGCGCCCAGTATCCTGTAATACGTCCATCCATTTCCCCATCAATCTGAAACTTGTACAACGGATTCAGCTCCACCTCTCCATCTCTTACGCCCACGACCTCAGTAATCTCCATCACGCGCCGTGAACGGTCCCTAAGTCTTGATAAATGGACGATAATATCAATCGACGAACCAATCTGCTGCCGAACTACACTCAGCGGAAGCTCTGCTCCACTAAGCACCATGGTCTCCAAACGGCTGATCATATCGTGTATATTGTTACCATGGCCAGTGGACAAGGAGCCATCGTGTCCGGTATTCATAGCCTGAAGCATGTCCAGTGCCTCGGCGCCACGCACCTCACCGACTACAATTCGATTCGGGCGCATCCGGAGCGAGGCTCGAATCAGATCACGGATGGATATGGCACCCTTTCCCTCTGTATTGGCATTTCTGGTCTCCAAGGACACAAGATTCGGGACAGTGACAATCTTCAGCTCAGCCGAATCCTCAATCGTAATGATCCGTTCATCTGCTGGAATGTACTGAGACAGCGCGTTGAGAAATGTCGTCTTCCCTGACCCGGTTCCCCCACTGATGAAAATGTTGTATTTACTTCTTACAAGTAGCTTCAACAATTCTGCGGTATGTTCATCCAGTGCATGAAGCCCGATTAAGTCCGTCATAGTCAAAGGACTATCAGGGAACTTTCTGATCGTTAACGTTGGCCCCTTCAAGGCCACAGGAGGCAGGACAATGTTCACACGAGAACCGTCACGGAGCCGCGCATCCACAATCGGAGACGATTCGTTCACAATGCGGTTGACTCCCGCCACAATCGTCTGAATAATATCCTCCAGCCGCTCTCTGGACTCAAAAGCCACAGGCACCTGGATGATCTCCCCGCCCTGCTCCACAAAAATTTCACGGTGACTATTGATCATAATCTCCGAAATACATGGATCATCCACGAGCGGCTGCAGCACATCAAGTCCCCGGAAGGAATCAAAAATACGACGCACAAGCCTGTACTTCTCTCGTGAGGTCAGTTCATCCAGCTGACGATCTTGCAGAATTCGGCGTTCAATCTGCTCCATTAGCTCCTGATCGTCGAGGGATGAGATGACATTCAGTCCTGTACGGATGTCATTGCGAAGCGCAAGAAATGTCTCTTCGTTCATACCGTTCTCCTTTCTTCACCGTACTCTCTTCCATGCATTCCCTTGGTGGCAGGCATTCATATTGCCCTGCTATACCTTGTACACCCACCAATAGCCACTAGTAATAATCACTTATCGTCACCATCATCACATCAGCATTCATCAGCATTCTATAGCTCATCCCCGAGTATGGCTCCACAAAGCAACCTCACCTCTCGCTGGAAAATAGGTGAGCTAAGCAGCAGCTCATCCAGCTGCATCTGCTTCCAGGAGGGAATGTACGGAAGGGACCCTGACAGCTTTATAAGAGCAGGAGGTGTATTTGCCAATTCTCCCATATACCGATTCACGACAAAGTGTACTTTGCTCATCCAGCTCTCGTAGGCAGATGAGTACTCCTTGTGGAGCAGCTCTAGCCACAGCATACATTTATGCATGGAGAGCAACTCGTCATTCAACAGCCAGATTAATTCATCAGTTCTATCCAATACACCCTGCAAGCGCCCGTTCAGCTCAGTAGAAGCATCAATGACAAGGACATCATAGCGGCCACCATCCACAATTGCCTGAATTAGCGCGGACGTCTCCTGCGCATCCATCTCAAGCACCTCTTTGCGATTGGCAAGAGGAGCGAATACATCAGCCTTCAGCACAGAGTGCCGCATTGCGTACTCTTGAATCGGCAGAATAGTCGAGTTCTGTTTGTGGCGTCCATCCTTGCCAGACCTGAGATCGTACAGTAGTCTTGATAAGCCCCTTCCAGCAGCTTCTCCCTGGTCGTGAAATAACGAGCTCGAATCCAACGTCTCCAGATTCAGATAGAACACAGAATAGCCGGCCCCGCCTAACTGCTTGACCATGTTCAGAGCGGTCGTTGTCTTCCCCGTCCCTCCACTTGCCGAGATTAGGCCAATCGTAAGTGTCCCCTCACGGTTACGCCTGCTCGCAACTGCAGCTTGTAGTCTACCTGCATCCAATATTTTCTCCAGCAATCGGGGCAGCGGCTGATACATGGCAATACCCGTTCTTCCGTCCATAGTGGCTCCGTGCTCACTTAACAGCAAGAGAGGCTGCTCACAATCCGTATAGCCACTCCATGAATCCAGAAACGCCTGCTCCGCCACTACGACATCTGGCAGCCTTCTGTTCAATGACGATTCCTCCATAAATTGCGCGAAGGACTCCGACTGCGAGAAAGCCGTAATTCGCAACTGCCTGCTATACTCACTTCCGTGGAGATAATCCAACAATGGCTCAATGTATTCACGATTTTCCGTGGCAAGTACGGCTGTAATCGACATCAAATAGCATCACATTCCTTCCGTTCCATGAACGCAAAAAAGCACCGTCCATCCATCGCTATATAGCCAATGGTGAACGGTGCTTCCGTTACGTTCTATATTTTTACTGGTATGTTATCATAGATATGAGCTACAGGCAACTTTTTTCTGAACCGCAGCTACCGAAAGGAGGATTACGCTTGTCCAGACATTTACGGTTGATTGCCGTTATAGCAGCTCTGTCAGGCTGCCTGCTGCTGCTTAGCGCCTGCGCGCGAGGAGAAGCACATGTGATGGTCAATCGGGACAACAGCACTGATCTCGAGGCCTTTGTCAGCATCAGTGACCAGGCTCTGCAGACCTTAAATTTCCCAGACGCGCTGAGCTTCATCACCAGGTTGCTGGAGCCTTACGAGATCGAGGTGAAGGAACTGCAGGAGGCAGGAAGACAAGGACTTGAATTCAGACGACATTTTGCAGCTGAGCAACGTACGGATAGCACGACTACCACAGGAGCCAAGCCTTTACCACCAGGTCTGTCTTTTACACGTCTGGAGACGGCCCACCTGTTCACGACCGAATACAACATACAGGCTCAAGCGGATCTGATGAAGTTCATGAGTGGCGGGGGCTTGGAATCATGGACCCAGCGTATCCATAGCATGAATTTCCTGACCAAGCGACTGCTTGACAATCAGCTCGATCTGTCCTTTAGCCTGACTCTTCCTATTAAGCCACTGACCCATAATGCGGATCATGTATCCTCGGACGGCAAGACGCTCACTTGGGATATATCCCTGCTCCAACCCAATACGGTAAATGTGGTCGTCAATGCCCCCAATATCCAGCGTATAGCATGGACAGCAGGGTCGGGCATCGTTCTATTGGCCTTGGTAGTCTGGCTGCTACGCAGACGTCTTACAAAAAACGCTTCCTGATCTCCGGCGCGGGCATCTGGCAATAATCTTCCTTGGCTTTGCCGAACCAGCGATACCGATTGCGGGCAAAATACCGATACATTGCATCCCGCAGCGGCCCAGGAATCAGAATGAAGACATACATCATTGCAAGGGGCGAGCGAAGTCTTCTAGCTATTCTAAGCGCTGCTGTAGAGCGAGTGTAATAGCGTCCTTGTTCGATAAGGACAAGGGTATCAAGGGCCTGAGCTGACATTCCTCCAACCTGCAGCAGCTGCTCACCCCGTTCAGATTGCAGAGAAGCGAACTTGAAGTATCCCTTTGGGTCCCGTGCAATGATGAACCGGGTTGCCCCCTGGCAAAAATGACATATTCCATCAATGAGCACGATAGCGGATGAAGCAGATAACTGTACAAGCTCCTGCTCCTCCGTCGATGTAGGCACCTCAGGCGAGGTTTTTGTCATGGGAATCCCTCCTTTTGCACCAGACTGTTATGGAATAATCCACACACAAATTATAGTACAAAAAAACACCGTAATCCTCATCACGGCGTCTTGATGGGCAATCCTCCCACACATCGTAAGATGTCTGAAATGCGAATTGCTTCATACATTCTATAGTTCTCTCGCGCACTCCTGCTTATTCGGCAGCAGCCTTCTCAAGCCAGTTATGATCGTGCAGTTGCTGTCCCAGTTCTCCCTTGAACTGATCCATGCATTTGCAAATGAAATCCTTCCGGCAGACAGGACAAGGTGTTCTTAGCAAACGGCTGATGTTAGTCATTGTCCATTCCGGATGACGCTGATAGAAGACACGACATTCAGTTCCGTCTTCGAGGTACATCATAAATTCATAGAGCCCTTCGTTCTCGTTACTGCTGGCTTTTGTAAAGTTGACAATATTCGGTCTGTAAGAAGACATAACATCACCTGTGTTCTCAAATTTGTTCAGCAAAAACCTGAATCACCTAAGTCATATTAAAGAATTTTCACTTTGATGTCAAATACAAACGACGACAAAAGGGCTGACAGATAGCCTTGCCAGCCCTTGATTATGCACAGATCACTCCAGTATTACATGTGCAGTTGCATCTATATGATTGACCACTGCTAGGAGAGATAACGAATTAAGATGTATAATTCCGACCCAGGCCAAGCTCCGTCAAAAGCTGGCGGTAGGCGATTGAAGTACGGTCTGCTGGAATGTGTGCCTCCGCATGAAGATCCAGTGGCAGATCCTCCGGTGTCTGGGATTCCACCATTTCCCTGTCCTCATCAAATACCTGCAAATTGAAACGGATCGTGTCCTCGATCGGGGCCTCTTTATCAAAATTACGGGCGATAGGGCAAAACAATCGGGTGTACCTCGCAGACACCGGGGATGCACAATTCAGAATTCTCAGTCTACCTTCCTCAGGAAAATACACTGTGAGCGAAGCAGCAAATGGCGGAAAGACCCGAAATTCCCTTAACCACTGGAAGCCCTCTGGTGCTGCATTCATCTGCCCTTTTCCATAGTTGCTCACGGTACTCCAATATTCGGCAATCAGTTCGTTGCCATCGCGCTTGACCGTGTACTGCGGCACCTCGGTATTGTTACGATCACCAAAGGTCTCGGTGTGTACATATGCAAAATGGGATACGTCCAGAAATCCCTCCATTTGCCGCCCAGCCGAGCCCGCAATGTCGAATGGCGGGGGCAGAATCTGAATATAATCAGGATCATCCCAGGCCGGAAAATCAGGAATTAATTCCTCACCGCCGCCTCCGAGCGTAGTCCAGATCAGACCATAGCGTTCCACCGAAGGGTAGACGATCAGCTTCAGCTTCGGAGAGATTTTGGCAGCGGGATGGGCAGGAACCGCCGTACATTTACCTTCACAATTATATCGAAAGCCGTGATAAGGACACACAATCTCCCCATTTTCCACCCAGCCCTTGCTGAGCGGTGCTCCTCGATGGAAGCACAGATCTCTGGCCACCACCACTTTGTCACCACTGCGGTATAAGACCAGCTTCATGTCTAGCAGCTTGGCAGCGAGCGGCTGATCAGTTACCTCACTTGCATGAGCTACCGGGTACCAATATGAAGACAGCACCTTCCAATCCTCCGCGGAAAATGTACAGTCACGAGGAAGCTCAGGAGCAGAGGACGTCCGGGCAACAGACAATGAACTAGGATTACTACTCATATACACACCTTCTTTGGTCGAATTTACACAAAGGCCTCTATCTTATGGCGGGCTCTACTGTCGCGAAATACATGGACACTCTTCATCAGAATGTGAATTAAACTCACTTGATAATCATCAATTAACACTTAATATGTATACAATTTCAATAGTGGACATCCTATTTTTGTATGAATTCACAAAAAGACAAGGTTATTTTCCATATGATGATAAACAGATATCATTTTATGTAAGTATTGCTTCTTTAGCTGTTTGCTACTTCTCTATTTTTTTTATAAAAGTAATGTCCTACTTGATGCGGATGCAGAATCATAGACACAAAAAAACGCAGACCAGAGCTGCTGCCCCGGCCTGCGCTTTTTTGAATCCCAGCTTTAGACCACTTCCAGTTCAACCTCAATGTTCCCACGAGTCGCCTTGGAATATGGACAGAATGCATGTGCATCCCTCGCCAGCTTCTCTGCCTGCTCCCGTTCAATACCTGGAAGCTTGACCTCCAGCCGTACAGCAAGACGGAAGCCTCCGTCAGCTGGATCTTTCCCTATGGACACATGGCTCGTAACCTCAGGGTTATCCAGCTTGACCCCCGCTTTTCTGGCTACATTGGATAAAGCACTCTCATAGCAAGCTCCGTACCCTGCTGCGAAAAGCTGCTCAGGATTTGTACCGTTGCCTCCGCCTCCACCCAATTCCTTAGGCATACTTAGATCGTGCTTCAACACACCATCGGAAGAAGCGACATGTCCAGTCCGACCACCGTGTACCGTTGCTGTTGCTGTATATAATGCGTCCATTCCAATCTCTCCTTTAGCCTAGATAGTGTAGTAATGCAGGTAGGTTGCCCTCTCTATATTTCCTTTAAACTTCTCACCATAAATGAAACGTCTATCACAATATTGCCCCAAGGTCTTAGTTAACAAGGCCCCATTTGCCTCTAGACACAAAAGTTGCACTAGACAAAAATAATTGAAGGAGTACAATGTAAGAAGATGAAACCGATGAAAATCATTTGACTTTGTACAATATATGAGGTGATAGAAATGGGACAGCACGTTGAACAACCACCGGTTCAGACCGCTTCTCTCGCGGAAATGAACTCCTCTTTATCCGTCCCGCGCCATGCATCGAGGCTGAAAAAATTTCTCGCCTTCGCAGGCCCGGGCTATCTGGTAGCTGTCGGCTATATGGACCCAGGCAACTGGGCGACCGATATTGCTGGCGGCTCGCAATTCGGCTATAGTCTGCTATCTGTGATCTTAATCTCCAATCTGATGGCGATTCTGCTGCAGAGCCTATCCGGAAAATTAGGAATTGCTACAGGCCGAGATCTGGCGCAGGCTTGCCGGGAGCATTATAGCCGCCCGATTGTCATGCTGCTGTGGATCATGTGTGAATTAGCCATCGCTGCCATGGATCTGGCAGAAGTCATTGGCTCAGCTATCGCACTCAAGCTGCTGCTTGGTATCCCTATTCTATACGGAGTTATCATTACCGCCTTCGACGTCATGCTTATTTTGTTGCTCCAGAACAAGGGCTTCCGTTCTCTTGAAATTCTGGTCATTGTGTTGATGGCTACCATTGCCGCGTGCTTCGGAATTGATCTGTTCCTGTCACAGCCTGCTTGGGGTGGAGTACTAAATGGATTCATCCCGAACACAGACATTTTGACTCAATCAGGTATGCTCTATATCGCCATTGGAATCATGGGGGCTACGGTTATGCCCCATAACCTGTATTTACATTCCTCTATCGTGCAGACACGCAACTATGAGCGCTCCAGTGCCGGCAAACGAGAAGCGATTCGATATGCAACACTCGATTCCACGATTGCCCTTACTTTTGCACTATTCATTAATGCAGCGATACTGATTGTCTCGGCAGCTGTCTTCCATGCTCAAGGTATGACGAATGTCGCAGAAATTAGTGACGCGTATTATTTGCTGACACCACTGCTAGGAACAACGATGGCGAGTATCCTCTTTGGTGTTGCACTGCTGGCTTCCGGTCAGAATTCCACGGTTACGGGTACCTTAGCTGGACAGATTGTCATGGAAGGGTTTCTGAATCTGCGTCTTCCTCCATGGTTCCGCCGCTTGGTGACACGATTAATTGCCATTATTCCTGCCGTCATCGTCACTGCGATCGCAGGCGAGCGAGGCACTGAGGAGCTGCTCGTGCTTAGTCAGGTCGTGTTGTCCTTGCAGCTGCCCTTTGCGATCATCCCACTGATTCGCTTCACCAGTGATCGCAGCAAGATGGGCGAATTCGTGAATAGACGCTGGGAGAATATACTAGCCTGGATAATTGCAGCCGTCATTATCACCCTGAATGTCATTCTCGTCTATCAGGTGTTCGCTGGCTAAATAGCTGAGGATCCTTAGGGGGTATGGGAAAGCTTGCTAAAGATTTGTCATGAATTTATGATAGTAACTGAGGAAATTCCACACGGAGAGGAGATTACGATGAGTATTTATGAATATACTGCCACTTCATTAAAAGGAGAGACCGTGGATCTATCCCGGTACCGGGGCAAGGTACTCCTGATTGTCAATACAGCCAGCAAATGCGGCTTCACGCCCCAATTTCAAGGATTACAGGAGCTCTACAACGAGCTTCATGAGCAGGGTCTGGAGGTTCTGGGATTCCCGAGTAATCAATTCGCCAATCAAGAGCCGGGGTCAAGCGATGACATACAGGAGTTTTGTCAGATTAACTATGGAGTCACATTCCCTATGTTTGAGAAAATCAAAGTGAACGGCGATGGAGCTCATCCCCTCTTCAAGCACCTGGCATCCGCGGCCCCCGGTCTACTCGGCTCCAAGGCAGTCAAATGGAACTTCACCAAATTTCTGGTCAGTCGCGACGGGAATGTCATCAAGCGATTTGCGCCAAATACTCCACCAGCTGACATCATACCCGATATCCGGCAGCTACTAGAACAATAGGTCCGACGTGATCGTCACTATTCCTCGATATGAGAGTCTTCCTTCAAGGCAAAAAAAAGAACCCTTGTTCAATGAACAAGGGTTCTTACTTCTGTTGTTAAATCAGGATGCGGTCGAGAGGACTCGAACCTCCACGGGCATACGCCCACTACCCCCTCAAGATAGCGTGTCTGCCATTCCACCACGACCGCATGTATTATTTAATGGCAACAGA
The DNA here is from genome assembly GCF_000377505.1 of Paenibacillus massiliensis 2301065 = DSM 16942. GTDB lineage: Bacteria > Bacillota > Bacilli > Paenibacillales > Paenibacillaceae > Paenibacillus > Paenibacillus massiliensis. The sequence goes on from NZ_KB898193.1 coordinate 220,312, forward strand.
TTTATTATACTCCTTATTCATGAGTTTGTAAACCTCTAATTCATAATTAAATCATCAATTTACATAAATCCAGCAAGTGAAATGTTTGATCTATGCAACGTCGAATCACAAATGTTACCTTTATGTAATTTATATGTTATAAAATATAACTTAAAAGGTAGATAAATCACTAAAATATGGCTTTTTATATTGACAAAGTCTTTATATCTATGTAAAAATAAACTCCATAAAGCAAAGGAAGCAATGAAATCTTCACTTAAATGATAGAATACATCACACAAAAATATAAGTGTTGAAAACTTTACTATATAAACAGAGAGTAACATGGATAGCGAGTTGTCAGGTAAATCAAACCTAAGGAGGGAGCCCCCATGAGCAAGAGTAGTCGATTGCTTGATTATGCTCATCTGTTAAACCCTACAACCCCAGCATGCGGCCACTCACAAGCCTATATTCTGTATGCCAGGGTCTCTTCGGGACAGATCAAGACGCTTGAAGAAGTACATGAGTATATGCGGGATCACCTCCTATGTAATCTGGTGAGAACAGATGGGATGGCCATCAAGGGGATCTACACCGCCACCGCACAGCAGGATGGCTGGAAGATTGCGCTGATCGACAAGATGCTCTACTCTCAGCAAAGCGACCACGCCAAGGATGCCAATGCATTATCCTCCTCCAAGCTGATCAAGCTTGCCAAGGCACTATATCCTTGGATCCAATTCGAGGAGTTCGAAGCCTGTCTGCATCGTTATAAAGCGGCTGGAACACTTGCCACGGTCCACGCATGGATTAATTTCCAGCTAGGGGTTGATCAGAACGAAGCTGTTACAGGCTATTTGGATGCTGCTGTGAGCTCCTGTGTATTTAATGCCGCCAGACGTCTGAACATCGCACCGGACAAGACGCGAGCCACAGCTCGGCAGATGTTGGAGGAGGTCGAATCGGAGTGGAATATCATCAAAGACCTAGACCCTGCTGAATTCCAGCGTCCTGTAGTACCCCATTCCATCTCCACAGCGCACATGATGCTGCCTATACGGCAGAACGCTCACATGCAGACGAGCTAAAGCAAGCAACACCTACAATGTCGCCCCGGAAAAACCAAATACATCCCCTCATCCCAAAGAACTCCTACCGCTGTTCTCCCCTGCGGCAGGAGTTCTTATCTTTGTATTCCTTTTCATCTACGGACTTAATAACGCCACCAAAAGCACCTTATTAAAGTAATTTCAGATTGTAAGAACACTTAAATAAGTGTATAATGACGTCAAAGGTTAAATCATGCCTGTTTTACCATGAATTATAGTATAGCGTTCGATCTTGGAAAATAATAAGGGGCGAATCTTCATGAATAATCGAAAACCTGTCACTGCCCTGGGATGGGCTATTAAGCGTAGACTTGCGGAGCTACAGCTTGATCAACAAAGCTTTTGCAAGCAATACGGAATACCTCCCTCCCGCCTGTCCAATCTGATTCACGGCACAAGAAAAGCGAACCGATATAGGCAGCAGGTTATCGAAATACTAGGCATACATACGTTAGACCAAGACTAAGGGTCATGTCTCGCAACTACAGGTAGGGGAGTGTGAACGATATTGGTCAGAACCAAGGCATTGTCTCTGGAGGATGCCATTCATTCCTTGCGCAGTCAAGTGGTGGCCACTGATAAGCAAGGGATTATTCACGCTGCGAATCAAGCCTGGATCACTGCCGGAATGCACAACGGTAGACCTGCAAATTTTGATTGGGCCGGCCAGGACTACTTCCAGTATCTACACTGGCAGCACAGGGGTGACGATCTGCTACTTCGCAAAGGCTTTCGCGACGTCAGTCAAGGAGATCTCCACTTCCACAGACAGGAATACTTTCGCAGACACTGCGCAGGGAATGATTGGTTCCTGCTTGAAATAACCCCATTCATCGAGCCACATTCCATGAAGATCAGCGGACTTGTCATTTCCCATACGAATATTACAGACTATAAAAACAGAGAATGCTGGTTAGTAGAGGCCTTAACTGCTATGAGCAGCCATCAGCATGTTCAGGACATGCTGCCTGTCTGCGCTGTGTGCAAATCCATCAAGGACGAAACTAATCATTGGCTCTCTCTTGAGGATTACCTGTTTAAGCATACTCATGTCGACTGCACACATGACATTTGCCCAAATTGTATTCGCCGACTATATCCCGGTTACTCCTCCATCCTTGATCATCCTTAAAAGATAACCATCATACAATCAGACAATAACAAAAGCCAGAATGGGGCCTTCAGCTCTCATTCTGGCTTTTGTTATTGGTCATCCATTTTATTCATTGGATTTTTGTGAGGAATGAGTATCTTCAACAGTACGTCCTTCGACTTCCTCGTCTTCCATAGCGTCCGCCTGCTGAAGCTTTCCTTTACGAAATCTTGTAAACTCTATGTATTCTTTGATAAAGTCCTTCTCCGCTTCAGCTAACTCATTATCTTGGCAATTCAATTGCCCCATGATGTCAAAAAAATAAGCTTCCCGCTGCTCTTTAATTAAATCTTTGCCCATATCTCGTCCCATCATCAGCCAATCCAAAGAGACACCAAAAAAGGTGGCAATCTCAATGAGCTTACTTGCGCTTGGCTTAGTCTTGCCACGCTTCCAGTCACCAAAATTGCCAGTACTAATATTAAGCTCTGCACAAAACGCTTTCTTGGTTAGTCCCCGCTCTGCGATGAGCGCTTCAATCCTCTGATAGATCGATTGCATATTCAACCGCCTTCCACCCGAACTTGAGTTACATTACCAGAATGCAAATACTGAGATATTTTAATATATTATACCACAATATACACACAAGGCGGTTCTTTCCTTGAACGGCACCCGCTCCATTCGGATAGAATCGCCCAGCAGAAGATCAGAAGCACATATCCGTTATGACTATGACTCTAGAAAGGAACATTGTCCACCTTCATCAAAATGGACTTGATTTGATTCAGCGATTCATTAAGCTGGGTCAAATCTTCTTCCTCCAGTACAGTTAGCCTCTTCTGCACCGTCTCAATCATGGAATCTCTGATCTCTAAGCAGAGCTCATCCCCACTGGGGGTAATCGACACATCAATGACACGCCGATCTGACTCACTTTGAATTCGCTCAACAAGTCCATATTCCACTAATTTATCGATCAGAGGAGTCATATTGGGCCTAGACACATGCAAATGCTTGGATAAATCCGATACTGTGGACCGCCGAATCTCCCATAGTATGAATAGTACCTGGACATTCGAAGAAGTCAGCGGATAACGAAGATTACTGGCCACCAGCTTCGGGGCAATGATCTTCTTTCCGATTAAGGGTAGAATCCCCAGCAGATTCTCTGATATATTCACCAATATGGGCTCATTCATATCATACACCGCCATTCCCTGATATAAAGCAGCACATAGACGCACTATATGCACTCTCGATCCTTAGCTACTCAAAAACTCATATCTTCCATTGTACACTAAAGCAGATTTTTTCATAAGTGGCGTGTTATTTGTCATCATGATCGGAAGTCCACAGCAAGTGTAAATATAACAAAAGAGCCTCTTCGAAGGAAGAGACTCTTGGTCGATTCAGATGCGGTCGAGAGGACTCGAACCTCCACGGGCGTACGCCCACTACCCCCTCAAGATAGCGTGTCTGCCATTCCACCACGACCGCGCAGACAATTCATGGTGAGCCATGAAGGACTCGAACCTTCGACACCCTGATTAAAAGTCAGGTGCTCTACCAACTGAGCTAATGGCTCTTACTAATATAATGTATTCCTACCGAAGCCTACGCTCCGACGAACCACTAGGGGTTCTCATCTTTCAACGGCTATGGGATAGCCTTATGACCCGTAGGGGATACGCCTCACGATGTGAGCCGACTGCGATGCATTCCTACCGAAGCCTACGCTCCGACGAACCACTAGGGGTTCTCATCTTTCAACGGCTATAGGATAGCCTTATGACCCGTAGGGGATTCGAACCCCTGTTACCTCCGTGAAAGGGAGGTGTCTTAACCCCTTGACCAACGGGCCTTGATTTACAATGTCCTTGTGACAACAAAAATGAGTATATCAAAATCAAGGACCGTTGGCAAGATTAAATTTTAATATTTTCGACTAGCCTTTCACTGCGCCTGCTGTCATCCCATCAATGAAGTATTTCTGGAAAGCAACGAATAAAATAAAGATCGGAATAATGGAGAAAAACGATCCTACAATAAGCAAATCATAGTTGTTACCGTAGGGTGTCAGCAAGGTCTTGAGTCCGATTGGTAATGTATATTTACGCTCGTCACTAAGTACCATGAATGGCCACAGGAAATTGTTCCAGCTATTCATCCCGTTAAGAATGGCCATGGCTGCAAAAGAAGGCTTCATGATGGGCAGAATCAGACGCATATAGATTCCATACTCCGACGCCCCATCAACACGCCCTGCTGCGATAATCTCCTTGGGAATGCCGCTCAGGTACTGTCTAAAGAAGAAAATGGTCGCTGCACTAGCGATACCAGGCAGTACAATCGCCGAGTAGCTATTCATCATCCCCAGATTATGAATGAGCGTATATAACGGCAGTAGCAGAATTTCGAAAGGTACCATCATAATGAGCAGCACACAGATGAACAGAAAGTTCTTGCCCTTGAATTCATAAGCCGCGAACCCGTAAGCAACAGTCGCACTAATAAACAGCGTCAATGCGACCTGTACGACCGTAAGCAGAATCGAATTGAAGAACCACGTAAAGTAAGCATGATCGCCTGTGAACAGATACATATAATTGTTGAAGCTCATTACAGACGTATCAAAGCTTAGATTCAATCCATAACGAATCAGCTCCTGACCAGGCTTGAAGGAAGCAAGGGCGATGGCATAGAACGGGAGTAGAATCAACGCGCATAGTATGGAAAAGATCACAACAAGACTGATTTTAAGTAGCAGTTCTTTTCTCTTCACCTGTGCATCCTGCCGCAGACCGGAATAAGACTGAATAATCACATCCTTCTTCATGCTTAATCCTCCTTCTTGAACAAGCCGGAAAAGGCCAGCTGCGTCAGATTAATAATCATCGTAACCGCTAGCAGCACAATCCCTACAGCCGCCGCGTAGCCAAGATTATTCTTCTCAATTCCTTGTCGGTACAGGTAACCAACAATCGTAAGTCCGATGTTCTTCGGCGAATTGTTTCCGTTCCAGAGCATCATGCTCTCAATGAACATAGCAAGGCCGGCATAAATACTGATGGTCACAACATAGATCGTCGTCGGCTTCAGCAGCGGCACAGTAATCATGCGAAACTTCTGAAATGCAGAGGCTCCGTCAATTGAAGCAGCCTCATAGTATTCATCCGGAATATTCTTGAGCCCCGACAGAAAATACAGCATGTTGACCCCAGTCCAACGCCATGTCGCGAGCGCAAGCAAGGCAATGAAACCCGTAACCTGCCCTTTCAGAAACTTGACTGGATCAATACCGAACCAGCCGAGCACACTGTTCATCAGTGAGCCATCCATTTCTCCGAAAATCAATCGGAAGATGGTACCCGCTACCACGACAGAGGTCAACGCCGGGAAGAAGAAGGATGACTTGAAGAATTCTCTCCCCCACATCATCCGATTATTGATTAACACGGCGAAGAGCATCGGGAAAGGAATCAGAATCGCTAGCGTCAGGATCATGTACATCGTGCTGTTCAGTACAGCTTTCAAGAAGATCCCATCACTCAGAAGCCGAGTGTAGTTGTCTACGCCAACCCAGTTCGCCTCCTGCCCCAAGGATATTTTCTGGAAGCTCATCTCGAAGGAGTTCAGTAACGGATATACCCAGAAGACGGCGAATACGATGACAAAAGGCAGAACAAATACGTACGGAGCAACCTTTTGCGAGTACAGGAAATTTTTGATCATCTCTCTTACTCCCTTCCTCAAAATAGAGCCGCTCTATACAGAGCAGCTCACTCCTATCTCTACAACAAATTTACATCCGAAATTCGACTCTCTAGGCTATTTAAGCTCCTGCTCTATTTGCTGCTGGGCGTCGTTGAGCGCCTCCGTAATATCCCGACCGTCTTCAAAAATCTCATTCAATGTCACCGTACATAGCACATTGTTGATCGTCGGATTGGCCGAGGTGGATTTGATCAGTTGGATCTCATCCTTGATCTCGTTCAGTACATCGAATGGATTATTCACGAAATATTTCACGAATTGATTTTCTGGGTTGTGCGTGATGTCCTTCATAGACCATACATCCAGGTTCACCGGGTCAAAGCCCAAGGTGTTCCAGATTTCAATATTAGCATCCTCAGATAGCTTGGCGAATGCTACGAACTCCTTGGCCAGTTGCACATCCTTAGCCGTATTGGTAACTACAGTACCTGTGCCGCCACCTCCGAGTGATCTTGGCATGCCCTCTTCCATGACTGGCAGAGGAGCAATCGCGATCTTCCCGGCCAAATCAGGCATATAGTTCGTATATCTGGACATTTGCCATAGTGGCATAAACGCAGTAGCATAGTTGCCTGAATTGAATTCGCCGTAGGCTTCCTCTGTATCCGGCTGCCCTCCAGCTATGGTGGCAATCACGTTATTGTCCTGAAGATCTTTTAGCACGCTCAGGCCCTTGATCATTTCTGGCGTATTCACCTGAGGCTGTCCGTCTGCATCCGTAAAGTCTGTATCCTGCTGCGCCAGCATAATCCCAGACTGCCAGGTAGCGCTCGTATCAGCGGTTCCCATATATTTGCCTGTCTTCTCATAGACCTGAATGCCGGCTTTCTTGAAGTCATCCCAGGTCACGATCTTGGTATAATCTACCCCGGCTTCTTCAAGAATCTCTGTATTGTAGAATGCTACTGTTGCACCGACATGTGTAGGTGCGCCGTAGTTCTTGCCATCCTTTGAATAAATATTGATGCGAGACTCAACGATGGTATCCCGATAGGGATCAATAACATCATTCAACGGCTCCAGATGTGGTGTGCCAGCAAGAAAATCAGGGAATTTTCCCAGTTCAATATCTGAGATATCCGGGGCACCCGTTCCCGTCTGCAGAGCTATAGACAGCTTGTTATGCATGTCATCGTAAGGCATTACAGTTACATTGAGCTTAATCTGCCGATCCGGATTGGCCTCATTCCATTTGCCCAGCATCTTCTCAAAGTGCTGACCATGTAGCTCCACAAAGGTCCAATAAGACAGCTCTGTAGCATTCTCTCCGGCACCAGCATCCAATACGGAGCTTTTTCCGCTGCTGGAGCTTCCTCCAGAATTGCCACAGCCCCACACCATAAGCAATAAAGATACAACCGTTAACATTACAAACCATTTTTTCTTCATGCTCGACCCTCCCAATTGTCCTTACCGGGTGTAATGAAGTACCATTAAACAGCTCGTTTTGGAAAAAAATATATTGTATCCGCTTCCAAAAACAAGATAACATATAAGTTAAGCAGTTGTAAACAAATAAATATAAAACAATTCATGTTTTTATAAACTTAACTCCACTTTTTTCTTGTTTTTGGGTATAATGTTGATTCCACGAGCTTTAAACCTTACTTAATTTCATTTTTTTATAAAATAAAATTTGTGATTTATGTTGGAATTGTGAATAAAGAAGTTGGTTTCATATCATTAAGGAGGTGGAATTGTCCTTTTATCCATTTTTACTTTATAATGTTCTAAAATAAACTTCATTCTGGAACGGAGTTGCTAATCCATGATTTATATAAAAAATCTGATGAGTGGGCTTGAAGTCTTCAAGGCACTCAGCTCGGAAATAAGAATTCAAATACTGGAGCTACTGGCATCGAATCAGGAGCTGAATCTGAACGAGATTGCGAAGCGGCTGAATCTGAGCAACGGGGCTATAACGATGCACATCAAAAAGCTGGAGGAGAGCGGTCTGATCGAAATTCACAGTTCCGTCGGCAAGCATGGCATTCAGAAGGTATGCTACTTGAACAAAGATAAGCTCATGGTGGATTTTCGTAGCAAGGAGGCCGATAATCTCTATGAGGTTGAAATTCACGTAGGACATTACAGTAATTACCAAGCTTCCCCTACCTGTGGACTTGCCACCAAGGATAGCATCATCGGTGACTTCGATGATCCACGCTATTTTGCAGACCCACAGCGTATTCACTCCGGTATTATCTGGATGGCTGAGGGCTTTCTGGAATATCGTATCCCGAATTATCTCAAGGCCAATCAGAGCTTTCGAGAAATTCAATTCTCGCTGGAGCTCGGAAGTGAGGCGCCTGGTCATGCAGATAATTATCCATCCGATATCCAATTCTCCGTCAATGGTACTGAGATTGGTTACTGGACCAGCCCTGGCGATTTTGGTGATGTACGCGGGACGTTCAATCCGGATTGGTGGCCCCCCCATCTGAATCAGTATGGCATGCTGAAGCTCATTCGGATCAATAAGGATGGGAGCTTCATTGATGGCTGCCGCATCTCGGATATCACACTGAATGATATTGCACTGGATTACAAGAGCGAGCTCACCTTTCGCATCGCTGTAGGCGATAAGTCGATGAACAAACGGGGGCTTACGATCTTCGGGAAAAATTTCGGGAATTACAACCAAGACCTGCTTGCCCGGGTGCTGTATGATGTGCATGAGATTGAGGATGCTCAAGCTCTAGGCGAATAGCCCAGATGAACCGTCACATCAGCTACCACCGTATCCATTCAACCCCACAACCAGACATGGTTATAAAAAAGAAACACGCTAAATGCCTAGTAGCATTAGCGTGTTTCCTTTTGCTTAATCAACGGAGAGAGAGGGATACTCTCACTTCGCTCGAGACTGCGATGTAATCCTAACGAAGCTTATGCTCCGACGAACCCATATGGGTTCTCATCCCTGCAGGACGTCTATTCAACGGAGAGAGAGGGATTCGAACCCTCGCACCACTTACGCAGTCTAACCCCTTAGCAGAGGGTCCCCTTGAGCCACTTGGGTATCTCTCCATGGCTCCCCGAACAGGACTCGAACCTGTGACAACTCGATTAACAGTCGAGTGCTCTACCAACTGAGCTATCAGGGAATGAAAAAGTATGGACATGTATAAATTTATCATGAATTGCAGACCGAGTCAAGATAACCAATCTTGCTCAGCAGGATCACCCAAGACGACATGCCTCATACTCCATTTTCCAAGCTTGGCTGGTGATTTTGCTGTATTAGGTCCCCGATTTGATTAAATTCAGCTTTACCCTGTCTGGTTCATCCACATGGAGCCGTAATACGAAATTAGCACTCGAATGCGCACAAATCACGCCATTAGCTTCCTCTACAATATCTACAAACGGATTGGAGCTCTCGGAATACATGACCCAGGTGAGTTGCCCACCTGGCTGCAAATAAGCGACAAATCCCTCAGAGCCGTGGCTCCCCTCGCCCACACAGCCATACCCCCCGTTGGATAATTGAATCCTCTTCGTCATCGTGATGTAGGTAGTCTCATCAGGATTACACTCATGGAAGTGCGACAAATCGAACCACTCGCCCTGCTTCAGGCGTGGATGCGGATAGGATTCGATGTTCATGGCAAGCGATCTGCCATCAGCCCAATAGAGGCCATTCTTAATAGGAAGCTGCTCTTCTGCCCATAGGTCTAATATACAATGCTTCATCATTTCACCTTCACTTTACCCGTACAAGTAATTTATAACGACTTCTCTTCTCACTGTAAGACAGGAAGCAGGATATAGCTAATGAGCGAGCCCATGAGGAAAGCGATGAATACACTCAACCATTGGGGTCGCCTCTCCAAGTTCACTTCTGCAATTCCAGCAAGACACATCAGAGCGAACACCGCAATTTTCCAGTTCATAGTTAAATAAGGGTTCATTCCCCCTAGCATAAATGCTACAAGACGTAAAATACTACCCCAGAGTAGAGAAAATCGACCCGACATCACTCAGCCTCCTTTCCAAATCATATACCGTCATTTGTGACGAGTAGCGAATAACGACCGATGACCATCATCATGGCCCATTAACAGATTACCTCATTTATCCACTAAAGTTCAGCATAAAAGAGTAATAATATTATAGATTCGTTAGACTTTATCGTAGCGCACGACAAAGAGCCTTCCCGATGTAGAAAAGGCTCTTGATTACGAAGGATGCTTACATGGGCGACATCTTACGAGCCCGAAAGCTCATACAACTGTAGCCTTCCACTACATTTGCCACATTGATAACGCCTTGGGTCCATTCGCTTCTTCCGCATGTACATGTGACCACAGGCAGTACACTGTAGCTTGTACCGAAATGGTCGTGCTTGTCGTGATGTAGAGCGAGCATCGTTAGCAGGTAAGGTCCGGCAATAACGACTCCCCCCCACCTGGGCTAGCAATGTCTTAAAATCAGCGTCTCGATGCTTGTAGCCCATTCCGCGTAGATGCAGATGATAGTGACAGAGCTCGTGCTTAATAATACGCTCCACTTCATCTCGGCCAAATGCAGCCAATTGGTGCGGATTAATCTCGATATTGTGGCTCTTCAGAAAATACCTTCCACCTGTCGAAGACAGACGAGTATTGAAGCGTGCTTGGTGCCTGAAGGGTACGCCAAACGAGCTGAGCGAAATGCTCTCAATCCATTCCTGCAACTCCTCATCACTCATCTGTGTATGCTGCGACGCCGCTGTTTCCCTATCCATGTGCGCTCCCTCCCCACGACACTCCCCATCGAAACAACATTTTTACGGAACACATTGGGCGGCTTCCCCATATGCTAGACATACACAGGTTCGCAAGAGGAGGAGAGACGCATGCCCCAATGGCTCAGCAACCAGCTAATGCGTGCTTTTCACAAGCGGGATCGCAAGCAGATTCAATTATTGAATGACTGCTGGTTCCATTACCGAAGCACTCAAAAGAAAGCTCCAGCACCCTCAATGAAGGGTGCCAGGAATCCTTTGTCTTGATTCATACGGGACACGGCCCACCAGATGAGACCAGATTAAGCTTCCATGGGCTCATCTGCCGGTGCCTTCATCGTTAACCCAACTCTACCCTTCTTCAAATCCACATTCAGCACCCAGACAGTTACGTTATCACCGACAGACACCACATCCATCGGATGCTTCACGAAGCCACTACGCAGCTGGGAGATATGAACGAGTCCGTCGCTCTTGATCCCAATATCCACGAAGGCTCCAAAATCAATTACATTACGCACGGTACCCTGCAGCTTCATTCCTGGCGTCAGATCCTCAATCTTGAGGACGTCCTTGCGGAACACGGGGAGTGGCAACTCGTCACGTGGATCACGACCAGGTCTCATCAAGCTGTCCAAAATATCCTTCAGCGTAGGGACTCCGACCTCCAGCTTCGCAGCCCACTCTTCAGGCTGCAGTGCAGACAGAGCAGCCGTGCACTCCTTACTTCCTACTTCAGAGGTAGCCATTCCAAGCTCTTTGAACAAACGGTCTACAACCGCATAGGATTCCGGGTGAATTGGCGTTCGATCCAGCGCGTTCTCCCCACCAGGTACACGCATGAAGCCAACACACTGCTCATAGGTTTTGGCTCCCAGCCGTGGTACCTTCTGCAGTTGACGGCGATTGTTGAACTTGCCGTTCTCTTCGCGGTACTTGACGATATTTTTGGCAATAGTCGCATTAATGCCTGCTACATAGGACAAGAGCGAAGGAGAAGCGGTATTCACGTCAACGCCTACATGGTTAACTGCCGACTCGACCACAGCCTTCAGACTTTCTTCCAGATGCTTTTGTGACACATCGTGCTGGTATTGCCCCACCCCGATAGCTTTAGGATCGATCTTGACCAGCTCAGCAAGCGGGTCCTGAATCCGGCGGGCAATTGACGCTGCACTACGCTCTGCCACATCCAGATCGGGGAATTCCTCCTGCGCCAGCTTCGACGCCGAGTATACGCTCGCCCCTGCCTCGTTAACGATCAGATACGCCAAGCGGCTGTCACCGATCTCTGCAATGACCTCTGCTACGAATTGCTCCGTCTCACGGGAGGCCGTTCCGTTCCCGATCACAATGAGCTGAAGGTCATACTTTGCGATGAGCTCCTTGAACTTCTCCGCGGCCTCACGCTTTTTGTTGTTCGGTGGCGTCGGATAGGTCACAGCGACCTCCAGAAGCTTACCCGTGTCATCCACGGCTGCAAGCTTACAGCCTGTACGATAGGCAGGGTCTACACCAAGCACGCGCTGCCCCTTGATTGGAGCCTGCAATAGCAGGCTCCGCAAATTACCCGAGAAGATGGAGATCGCCTGCGTCTCGCCCTTCTCCGTCATCTCTGCTCTGACCTCGCGTTCGATGGAAGGCGCGATCAGACGCTTGTAAGCATCCTCGATAATCGTGTGTAATAGCTCAGTGACCAGAGAATTACCTTTCACAACCTGTCCCGCAACATAGCGATGCACCGGTTCCGCTGCAACTTCCAGATTCACCTTCAGAATGCCTTCACGCTCACCACGGTTAATCGCCAGAATTCGATGTGGTGGCATCTTCTTGGCCAGCTCACGATAGCTGTAATAGTTCTCGTAGACAGATTCTGCCTCAGCATCCTTCGCTTCCGATACAAGCATGCCGTGATCTAACGTATATCTGCGTACCCAGGTACGAATCGCTGCATCATCTGCGATATTCTCCGCCAATATGTCAGACGCACCTTGAATCGCATCAGCTTCGGTCTCCACACCGCGCTCAGGATCAATATAACGGCCTGCTTCCTCCTGCAGACTGCCCTGCTTGGGCTGTGCCCAAATCCATGCGGACAATGGCTCCAGTCCACGCTCCTTGGCGACACTTGCACGTGTCTTCCGCTTTTGGCGATAAGGCCGGTACAGATCCTCCACTTCCTGCAGCTTCACCGCATTGACGATAGCCTTGGACAACTCCTCCGTAAGCTTGCCCTGCTCCTCGATGATTCGCAGCACCTCGGTCTTACGATCCTCCAGATTGCGAAGATATTGCACACGCTCCTCGACCTGACGAAGCTGATTCTCGTCCAGCTCACCGGTCATTTCCTTACGATAACGCGCAATGAAAGGAATCGTGTTACCTTCCTCCAGCAAAGCTACGGTAGTTCGTACCTGCTTAAGGGACAGGGACAATTCCTGCGATACTTGCTTGATAATGCGCTCTGCCCGCTGCTTTTGCTCTATGTTTTGCTGCTCTTGCTCCTCTGTATTGGACATACGTCTTACTCCTCCTTGGACCCGTCACGCCTGCTGGCTACCATAATTTGAAGGCTGGTACATCAGCTAGGACGTTCACATTTATACACGTTCCTTATTATCACAAAAATCATGACAAAGCGCCAGTGCCGCATACTTGACGCAAAAGAAGCCGCATTGCTGCGGCTACCACGCTGCACATGACTGGCCCATTGTGGCGCCACGCATCATGTGTGATATCAAGATTTGCTGCATGTGCGCTCGCAGCTTGAACAAATAATAAGGCCATGAAGTTCGGACACCTCATGGCCTCTTCAAGACTGCATCTTGCCTGTTGTCTAGAAATCAATCAAGCCCAAACTGATCTGTAGAGAATCGCTTACTTTACGCATCGTCTCTTCATCCAGATGGGTGATCTTATCGGTAAGCCTTTGCTTGTCGATCGTTCGAATCTGCTCCAGCAGAACAACTGAATCCCGATCGAAGCCGTGCGTCGCTGCATCAATTTCCACATGCGTTGGCAGCTTCGCTTTTTGAATCTGGGCGGTAATAGCCGCCACGATTACAGTAGGACTAAAACGGTTGCCAATATCATTCTGAATAATGAGAACCGGTCTTACGCCCCCTTGCTCCGAACCGACAACAGGTGAAAGATCCGCAAAAAATACGTCGCCGCGCTTCACGATCAATGTTCATTACACCCCGCTTACTGTGCGGCCCAGAGTGCTGTCTGCATCTTCCTCCGCGTGAAACGCCTCGGATGCCATGGTAAGATTAATCTTCGCCATCTCCATATATCCGCGCTGCATCGCTTCACGGATATAACGCTTCTTACGCTCGTTCAAATACAACTTCATGGCCTGTCTGATGAATTCACTGCGGTTGGAATTTTCCATAGCTACAATCCCGTCCACTTCCTGCAAAAGATGATCTGGAAGACTGATCATGATCCTTTTCGTGCTCTGCAAATTGGCCAACGTTACTTCCACCCCCACAAACCTTGTCGCCATTGTACCATTATAACGTTATTCACGGTAATTTATACAAGAATAATATATGTGCTCCGTATATCAACTATGCTGTATCCCATTATAAACTACACGGACCGCCTACGTACAGTGCTTCTCGATCTGAAAAACGATAGGAAATCGTCTCTATACAACAATTTTACCGTCTAGATTTTATAATTCGAGATGCAAATGGCGAACTCCTGCTAGTTTATATGGTTTCTCTTGTCATTTCCTCGTTAAATATTACCAATCAAGGAGAACCGGTTTTGTAACCTTCGCGTTATTCGCGATAATGGTGGTATGACTTGTCGATTCATGGGGATGGAAATCAATCAGACCAATCAGACTATTCCTCACGAGAGGTCAGCAAGGGATTCGTAAGAGCAATCCTTACACCGTCTCGCAAATACGCACGCGGCACTCTCGCCGCAAGCATGCAGACCACTTCATAGTGGATGGTACCCAGCTTGGAGGCCAGCTCGTCAGCACGGATGCAGCCGTCTGACTGCTGACCGATGAGAACAACCTCTTCACCGGCATGAATTGGCTTGGCAGCATTCGCAAAATCCTGGAGAAGGACCATGCATTGGTCCATACAGATCGTTCCGACCACAGGCACACGACTTCCACGAACGAGGACCTCGGCTTTGCCAGTCAGCATACGCGAATATCCATCGGCATAGCCAACGGGCAACGTCCCTATACACTCCTCTTCCGTAGTAACATAGCGGGTACCATAACTGATTCCCCAGCCGGGGGGCAGGGTCTTGACATATACCAGCTCTGTCTTCAAGGTCAATACGGGCTTCAAGTACACCTGCTCATGATTCACCTCATCGGACGGATACAGCCCATACAGCGATATGCCGATCCGCACCATATTCGGCGAGAGTCCTGGCGTATCCAGTGCTGCTGCACTATTAGCCGTATGTATAATGGGAATGTTGATGCCTTGCTCTGATAACGTCTCTGCCACACTCCAGAATCTGCGATATTGCTCCAATGTATATTCTTTATCTTCTTCATCTGCACGGGCAAAATGAGTGAACAGCCCTTCCAGCTCAGCCTGCTCTGTCTCCAGCACACGATTAACGAAGGCTACAGCGTCTTCTCCCGGAAGTAGTCCCAGGCGTCCCATGCCACTGTCGATCTTGATATGGACCTTCAGCCTTCGCAAATCGCCACTACGATCCAGTCGGGCTATAGCTTCCAGCACCTCTGGGGAGAATAGTGTGATGGTAATGTCATGCTCCCATGCTATCTGTACCCCATGCGGTCCTGTATAACCGAGCACCAGAATGGGAAGCGTGATGCCTGCATGACGCAGCTCCAGCGCTTCATCAAGAAACGCTACGCTGAGATAATCAGCACCTATTCTCTCCAGCTCCCTGGATACTTCGACAGCTCCATGACCATAGGCATTTGCCTTTACGCATGCAAGCACCTTCTGGGTCGACGGGAGCGCCTGCCGAAAGGCCATATAATTAGCTTCAATGTGATTCAAATTGATTTCGGCCCTGGTCGGTCTGTAATGTCCTTCCAATTCCTCACCTTCATTTCTGAGAGTCCTTCGCCAGCATTTGTCAGCACGCCATACACCTGTGCTTGGCCAGTACTACCTGACAAGATGCTCTGGTCAATAGAACTATGTTAATGTTCTGCGAACCGACTGTCAATGAAGCTGCTACCGGAAGGTTGATCGCCCTCTCACACCGTGCAAAAAAAACAATAAAAGACGGATATCGGCGGAGCAGAGGCTTGGCTCTGGACCGTCAATATCCGCCGTTATGATGTTATTTACCCGATTGATCCTGCATAGAAGCGGCAATCTTGGTCATCTCGCTGACCGGTAGATCCGCGCTCGTAATTCTGAATTCGACCCCATCGTTCATCCAGGTCAAGGTCCGCTGCTGATCTCCGGTCAGCACACCCATCACTCCGAAGCCCATATCAATGAGGCTACCTGCTGACAGGGACACGGCCCGATCCTGAGGTCTGGCTTCTACGATGGTGAAATTGTACTGTCCTTCATAGCGAATCATGACAGCATGATTGCTGCTGTCGGTAATGACAGGCATATCGCGCATTTGTACCCCTTCTGGGAGATAGGTAGGCTCAATCAAGCCAAATTCGCTCATGGTCGGATCGACGACCCCTTCTCCCTCTTCTGCCGATTGCTCTGTAGATGAATCTGTGGAAGGTTCAACAGCAGACGGCTGCTGGCTGCCTGCCTTATCCTCAGCACCCTCGCTTGATGTCCCCTGCTGCTCGTTCCCAGTTGCCTCGTCAGTCTTCTCTCCTTGTCCCTCAGCTGATCCTGGCTCTTGGGATTGCTGCGTATTATTCGTATCGACAGCTGCCTCTGCCCCTGACGCCTCCGGGGTACCTGCTTGTGGAACAGCTGTGCTGCCCGCGGTCATATTACGTTCCATATCGAAGGCGTCCTTGTTGAATTTAGTGCCGAATTTGAAATCACTGAATTTGAGATCGACCAGCACCTTCGCATTCGCGTCAGACACCTGAACCTGCTGCGGCGCATAATTTTCTTTATTGAGCCAGATCTTCTGACGTACAAGAGAGCTACTGTTATAGTTCGCTGCTACATCAAAGACGTATGCATTCTCGCCACTCGCAAGCTGGCGGGTCTTGTCTCCAATAATACTACGCACAAGCGTCTCATACAGGTAGACCTGACCTTGATTGTCGGGCCAGTCACTCTTGAAGCGGAAGCTCTTGTTCAGACTTGGTGTCAGGACGAAGACACCTTCATCGTTGCGAAGCACAATCTGGGTAACATCCTTGTTCTCATTGGTCATGGCAATTCGATAGTAGGATGGCTTACGATACGACACATCAACCAAGTACTCTTGCGGCGTCTCTCCTGTATGCAGTGTCATCAGCGCCGTGCCGTGGTAGCTATCCATCCCGCTGACCACATTACTCAAATCCTTTACTACATCGTCCGCGCTTTTCTTGCCGCACCCGGCAACCAGCACGATCACGCACATGATCATGGCAAGCATCCATGAACTCCGGCGCATATCATCAACCCCTTCAGCACATGTTTTGATTCGGAATAGTACATGTCTATGAGGGACTTGTTCGATTTATGCAGACTAGCATGACAAGCCGGATTGTGAATTTGCATGGCATACTCTTTCGAGTGAATAAAGGGACGGATCTCTTAAATAGTTCCAAAAATGATTCCAAACTGTCACCTTCTCCATCTCTCCTGGCCTTGATCCCCTGTAGAACTGCCGTTATCTTGAATAAAGGGGGTTTTTGGAAGACAAATATAAAGCTACCAGAAAAGAGGTACGATCGTGATCCTAAAAATCGTTGGACAGGTTGCCGTGACTTTACTGTTACTGGCACTCCTGCTGTTCACAGGCTTCATTTTGCTATTCATTATTTCGTTCAGCATGGACACCCAGAGGTTCTACATTCCTATGCTATTGATTGTTATTGGCATTTTGGCGCTATATATCATTCTGTTCAATTTCCGTGCATTCCGCACTCGGCGACTGTTCCACAAGCTCTCCGCAGTGATGTTGGGTATCTGTCTTCTGACAGCTGGCGGCTACGAAATCAATCATATGTATCACAAAAGCCTTGAAATCAACAGTGTGCAGGACGTGGATATCGAGCAATACCAGCCCTTCCAGAACAAGGGTACCGTAGCCGTGCTCGGACACAAGGCTTCCTTTACCCTGTCAGCCACAGATGATCTGCCGCGTCTGGATGGAGCGACGGCACTGTATCCACTGTATTCAGCCTTCGTGCAAGCTGTATATCCTGAGAAGGAGTACACCCTGTATAACAGTGAAGTGATGGGCTCAGGCACTGGACGTGCCTATGAGCAGCTTATCATGGGCGAGTCGGATATCATATTCGCCATGTCACCCGGGGAAGTCCATCAGAAGATGGCCGCAGAATCGGGGCTTGATCTGAAGCTAACTCCCGTGGGTCGCGAAGCCTTTGTATTCTTTGTCCACAAGGATAATCCTGTCACAGCTCTGACCAGCGAACAGATTAAGGATATTTACACGGGACGCATCACGAATTGGAATCAGGTCGGAGGCAACAACGAACCCATCAAGGCGTTCCAGCGGCCTGAAAATAGCGGCAGTCAGGCGATGCTGCAGAAATTTCTCGGCGATGAGGAGCCTATGCCTGCCATTACCGAGGATGTGATCGCCGGGATGGGCGGAATTATTCAGCAAGCGGCTGGCTACCATAATTACAAAAATGCCATCGGATACTCCTTTCACCACTTCACTACCAACATGAACAAAAATGACGGAATCAAGCTGCTTGCTGTCGATGGAGCTCTACCCGACATAGCAGCGATCCAGAGCGGAGCTTATCCGATCATTTCAGAATTTTATGCGGTGACGGCTGAACGCCAAGGAAAGCTCAGGCAGCCACCGAAGCCAAGTGTAACCAAGTTGCTGCAATGGATCGTCTCTGAGGAAGGCCAGTCTCTGGTCGAGGCGACAGGGTATTTTCCACTGAAGTAAGAGGTTGTAAGCTGGTGCCTTGGATTGAGTAAAAAGCAGCTAATTCCTTTTTTCTTATCGGAATAAATTCATGTAATAAGATCATGATCTGTGCAATGAGAAAAATCATGCAAAACGGCAAGATTCTTTTTACATTTTCATATATTTTTCACTGGACGAAATCATAAAATCAATATATTCTGTAAGTAACTAAAAAAACGGAATAAGGATCTTCGGGGTAGGGTGAAAGTCCCAACCGGCGGTATAGCTCTAATGAGAGCTGAGCCCGCGACTCATGCGCTTCCATAAGTGTATGACTGATTTGGTGAGATGCCAAAGCCGACGGTATAGTCCGGATGGAAGAAGATCGACACATTAAGCCTTTTGTATGTATAGCTGGTGGTTTAGGTATACGTTATTATTTCACATACCTACAATTATCCTATATATGCTGAACTGGTTTATTTGATTAGCCCCCGAGCGTACACCTTATCCGTGTATTTCGGGGGCTTTTGTCGTCATCACCGGTCCTGTATTCATAAAGGAGTCTTAAAGCATGAGCGATACTACTGCAACCTCTGTTAGCTTTTCCAGACCGAAAATGAACAGCGGCTTTTGGCTGGTCGTCCTTGGTGCAGCCCTCTGGGGCGTTGATCCACTGTTCCGCATTCTGCTGTTGGACACTCTAACCTCCGCGCAGATCGTCCTTCTGGAGCATGTCCTGCTATTCTTATGTGCAGCTCCTATCCTCTGGAAGCATCGGGAAGAGCTGAAGCGTATTCGCCTTCGCCATGCTGTCGCCCTGTTCATTGTATCCTGGGGCGGTTCGGCAGTAGCTACCATCCTGTTCACCATGGCTTTGGCAGATGGCAATCCGAATGCCGTCCTGCTACTGCAAAAGCTCCAACCACTGTGTGCTATTATCCTAGCGCGCTTCATTCTGAAAGAAATGCTGCCGAAGCACTTTGGCTGGTTACTGGTAATCGCACTGGCTGGTACCTATATGCTTACCTTTGGCTGGTCCCTGCCTTTTGGTCATGTCAACGAATTCATCCAGATGGGAAGCTTGCTCTCTCTGGGAGCTGCGGCTCTGTGGGGCGGATCTACGGTTATGGGACGCTATCTGCTTGGCACCATGAAATACGAGACGGTAACTTCTCTTCGCTTCATGCTGGCCTTGCCGCTGTTGATGATCGTTACAGCTGTAGAAGGTGCTCCATGGCAGTTCCCGGCTGGACTAATGGCTGCAGGTGCTGTTACGCTCAACCTGATTCTTCAGGCCCTCTTGCCTGGACTGCTCAGTATGTTCCTGTACTACAAAGGTCTCGCAACCACCAAGGCGTCATATGCTACGCTAGCTGAGCTAAGCTTTCCAATGATCGGTGTCATCATCAATTGGATTGCATTTCGAGAGATGGTCACGCTGCCCCAGCTCACGGGCTTCATGCTGATCTGGGCCACCTTGTTCATCATTTCCCGTCAGCATAAAGAACCGGCCATGGAACCTAAGCTAGTATCTTAAGCAGATCAAATATGAGTATAGAGCCGCTGCAAGTGGGGAGCCCTGTCGACCACTGTTAAGCCTGCTGTTCATTGATCTAGGATCTCCCCAACTCATTAAATCTAATAAACGCCAAGGGCGATACCAGAGTCAAAGTTGACTACTGATATCGCCCTTCTCTTGTTGTACTATAAGGCACTTACCTTGGTTACTTCAATGTACTCACCTGTTACTACAAGCACTCAACCTATGAGTTATCTGATATGGGTCACACGATGGAATTGTTATGTACCCACGATATAACCTCTCATTAACCTCTCCTACTACGTCCTGACTTGTCACAATCCGCTAGCTCGCTTCACCCGTGAATTGTCTACGCTTGTCTGCATCCGGGTCCGAGACGAGACTGAGCTCCTGATCAAACACCGCCGTTACACGCTGTGTCGTCTCATAGGCTGGCCATTGCAGCGCTGCTGTTGCAGGATCGCCCGTCCGGGCAAAGGCAGCCCAGGCCGACAGCATTTGTCTCGACAGCTCCTTCATGTCCTCAGTGAGCTGAATGCCAAGTCCAGTCAATAGCTCAAGGTTACCGAATACGAAGGCAATCTCTGCTCCATGCACTGCTTTTCCCAGAAAAGGGTGGCCTGCGAGTGACCAATCGAACCGATACATCCACACGGATTGGTATCTTGCTTGTGCTGAGGCATACTGTACAGCAGAGCGCCAGAAATACAGCTCAGTCATGAATTTGCTCTGCCCCTCGACGGTCATTGGATAATACCGCAGCAGTTCCTCCCCATTCTCCAATCCTGTCAATGCATAGATTGCTTGTACTGCCAATTCAGGACTGATGAGGTGCTCCGGCTCGCGAACGAAATAGGCCCCTTCATCCAGATTCGTTCCGATGAGTAGCGGTACCTGAGCTCCTTGGCCGGATTGAATACAGGACAGCGGCTCCTCTGGCAGCGTATTCCCATCCACCACGGGCTGGAATAGCAACGTAATCCCGGCAGAGCCAACCTTCTGGTGCAGCTTATAGGTTGCCATCGTAATATCCTCCAGCGGTATGGCTGACAGATGCTCAACGGTTGGCTGCTCTACACCCAGCTCCTTCAGAAAAGCTGCCGCGATTGCGTGCGCCTTGTTGGCCTCCAGCACCTGTGATGCCCCACTTTGCATAATGGCCCGCTGGAACAATCCCTTTGCCGAAGGCATAGCTAGCAGCGCCCCGATGCTCATGGCACCAGCAGACTCCCCAAACACGGTTACGTTCTCAGAATCACCGCCGAAGGCCGTGATATTCTCCTGTACCCATCGGAGGGCAGCCACTTGATCCAGTAGGCCCGCATTGGACGCCAGCTCTGGGTCAAACGATGACAGATGCAAGAAGCCCAGCGGTCCCAAACGGTAGTTGATCGTTACGACCACCACATCTCCTTGCTGTGCAAGTGTACGCCCGTCATACAAGGACATGCTGCCAGAGCCCGTTACGAAAGAGCCACCGTGAATCCACACCATGACAGGCTTGCCCACAGAAGATACCACTGTAGCCTCAGTTGCCAATGCTGGGCTCCATATGTTCAAATACAAGCAATCCTCATCAGGATCTGGCTGCTCCGCTCTTGACCCAAAGATTCCCTCACTACTCTTGCCTGGCTGTGGACATACGGGGCCGAATTGTGCAGCATCGCGGATGCCCTCCCAGCTGGAGGGTGGCTCAGGGGCCTTGAAGCGCAGTTCTCCAACCGGTGGACTTGCATAAGGAATTCCCTTCCATACCCATACACCCTGTTCCTCTGTACCTTGTAACCATCCGTACTGTGTCTGGACACGACCGTCTGACATTTGAATACCTCCCCATCAAATATACATTTAGGATCTGAGGCCTCATTCAGGCAGCTACTCCACGGCGGTATCATCCTGTGAGACAGCCTTCGGCTCACTGCTCTTCTTTTGGCACCAGCTTGTAGATTTCTTCATCCTCCAGAGCGTCAATCAGACGATCCAGCCACTTGTAAAAAGATACTGCCTGCTTCATTTTATCACGATCATGCTCCAATATTTTCCTAAGTTCATCATTCTCCAATTCCTGGTCCAGTAACTTGTCCATTTCGTAGATGGCTTTGCGCATGACCTGGAGATTCATTTCGACAGCTTTACGCCACTTGATCGCGAAAAAATCTGCGAAGGTCTGATGCCAATCCATCTCTACTTCGTACAGATCCTTTCTGGAGCCTTTATTCCACACTTTATTGACCATTTTCAGATCAAGCAGTGTTCTCATGCTCGTGCTCATGCTGGTCTTGCTCATTTCCATTTCACGTCCCATGTCGTCCAGCGTCATGGGATGGTCCGCGAAGAACAGCAGCCCATACAGGTGCCCTGTAGATAGAGTTACACCATATAGATCCATATTTTTACCAATGGCCTCAATCACTCTTTTACGAATCTTCTGCAGCGTCTCCTGCTGCACTTCAGTCAATTGGTCCAAGCTCATGCTTGCAACCTCCTATCAGCTATTCTTGCTTCAATACTTCTTATATTTGCTTCTCTGCTTCCAGAGGAATGTAACTCGCATGTTCTTACTCCGCCAGATGCTCTCCTATTTCATGACACAGCGGGACCCGACATGAATCATGCCAATCCCGCTTGCTCATTCTAAATATGAAGCTGTAAAAGCTCTCTGGTGTCTTTTTTGTAATTATATAGAATTTGTTTACATTATTTAAGAAAAGAACATGCATTTTTTCACTACTTTGCTTCCTTTTCATTAACATTCGGTTTCAAAAGTCTGCTTTTTGCTTATATTTCTGATTAATGTCTATTCTACAGAAAAGAATAAAGCAAAGTAAAGTTACGAATGTTAAAGCTATTGAGAGCATAGTGGAGGATATTAGAGGATAATTTCATACAGTTTTTTCTGTACGTTCCTTATGAACAGATTTTTCGGTTGAAAGAAACGTAGACTGTCTGTTACAATTATCAACGTTGCGAACGAAGCCTACGGTCATTCATACAATTAGCTTTCGTAAGCAATCCCTTAACTTTGCATCAATCGCCATACAAGCACCAACGGGGTTAATGGAAAGCGAAAGATAGAGAGAAGAGGTGGATATATGACTATTTTGGAAGTCAGAAATGTCAGCAAGCTATTCGGTCCTAACGTCGAACAAGGCGTATCCCTGCTTGAGCAAGGATGGACTAAGGAAAAACTGAATAAGGAAAAGAATATTACCGTAGGGGTCAACCGGGCCAATATGGATATTCAGCAAGGTGAGATTTTCGTCATTATGGGCTTGTCCGGTAGTGGTAAATCTACACTTGTACGTATGTTCAATCGTCTGATTGAGCCGACCTCCGGCGAGATTCTTGTGCATGGCAAGGATTTGCGCAAAATGAACAAGGAACAGCTACGGGAAGTTCGGCGCAAGACGATCAGTATGGTGTTCCAGAAATTCGCATTGTTCCCGCATCGTACTGTGCTGGAGAATGTAGAATATGGACTGGAAGTTCAGAATGTAGACAAGGCTGAACGCAGACAGAAGGCAGAGCAATCGTTGGAACTGGTCGGCCTCAAGCATTGGGGAGACAAGATGCCAGATGAGCTAAGCGGTGGGATGCAGCAGCGTGTAGGTCTAGCTCGTGCATTAGCCAATGATCCTGAGGTACTGCTGATGGACGAAGCCTTCAGTGCCCTGGACCCGCTCATTCGCCGCGACATGCAGGATGAATTGCTTGAACTGCAGGATAAAATGAAGAAAACGATTATTTTCATTACCCACGACTTGGATGAAGCGCTGCGAATCGGTGACCGCATTGCCTTGATGAAGGACGGAGCCGTCGTACAGATCGGGACTCCGGAAGAGATCATGATTCAGCCTGCCAACTCGTATGTGGCGCGTTTCGTGGAAGACGTGGATTTGTCCAAAGTACTTACAGCAGCGCATGTCATGCGCAGACCCGAGACGATAACACTGGATCGTGGTCCTCGTGTAGCCCTGGAGCTCATGCGCGAACGCGGGATATCCAATCTGTTTGTCATCGACCGCTCCAAGAAGCTGCTGGGAGTCATTACTGCTGAAGATGCTGCGGCTGCCCTGAAGGCAGACAAGAAGCTGCAGGATATTCTAATAACAGATGGACCGCAGGTAGCACCGGATACCGTCATGAATGATCTGTTCGAGATTACAAGCTCCTCTAAGGTTCCGCTGGCCGTCGTAGATCAGAACGGCAAGCTGCAAGGAGTCATTGTACGTGGTGCCCTGCTGGGTGCTCTCGGCGGAGAAGTCTCATTGAAGGAGGTGTCTGAGCATGCCGAAAATACCACTCGCTGAATGGGTTCAAAGTATTGTTGATTGGATGGCGGTGAACCTGGAAGGATTGTTCAGCGTTATCTCTACCGTTATTTTCAGCATTGTAGGATTCTTCTCAGGACTCTTTATGCTGCCACATCCGATTGTATTTATAATCATTCTAGGAATAATTGCTTACCTGGTAGGACGGGTACCGTTAACATTGTTCACCGTGCTCGGATTCCTGCTGATTGATAATCTTGGCTATTGGAGTCAGACGATGGATACGCTGGGTCTTGTCATTACCTCGGCGCTGATCTCCGTGCTACTCGGTGTACCGCTTGGTATCTGGTGTGCTTACAGCAAGACAGCATCTCGAATCATTACACCACTGCTGGACTTTATGCAGACGATGCCTGCATTCGTATACTTACTACCGGCTGTAACATTCTTCAGTCTCGGTGTTGTTCCAGGTGTCATTGCGTCTGTGATTTTCGCAATTCCGCCAACGATTCGTATGACCAACCTCGGGATCACTCAAGTATCCGGCGAGCTCGTCGAGGCTGCAGATGCCTTTGGTTCGACCTCGGGTCAGAAGCTCTTCAAGGTACAACTGCCGCTGGCTATGCCAACACTCATGGCCGGTATTAATCAGACGATCATGCTGTCTCTGTCGATGGTCGTCATCGCTTCCATGATCGGGGCACAAGGTATTGGTGCTGAGGTCTATCGTGCTGTAACCCAATTGCAGATTGGTAAAGGCTTCGAAGCTGGTCTGGCCGTCGTCGTCCTGGCTATTGTACTTGACCGCTTCACACAGAACCTGTTCAATTCGGGGCGTAAAAAACAGAGTCGTGTGACCAGCAAGCAAAAAGCGCTGATCGCTGCTGCTGCGGGTGTAGTGATTCTGATCGCTGGTGCATCCCAATATTTCATTGGCAATGACTCCTCTGCTTCTGGTAATCATCAAGCCAGCTCCAGTGCAGGCGAGGCCGTGGACTACCGAATTATCGGTATTGATGCTGGTGCTGGAATTATGAAGTCCACGCAGAAGGCCATCGAGGATTATGAATTAAGTGACTGGACACTGGTAGAAGGCTCTGGAGCAGCCATGACCGCTGAGCTGGACAAGGCTATTCGTAACGAAGCCCCTATCATTATCACGGGCTGGACGCCGCACTGGATGTTCAATAAATATGACTTGAAATATCTAGAAGATCCCAAGAAGTCTTATGGTGAAGCAGAAGAAATTCATACCATTGCACGTAAAGGTCTTCAAGAAGATCACCCTGTCGCTTACGAGTTCCTGAATCGCTTCGAATGGACCTCAGACGACATGGGCGAGATGATGATTGCTATTCAGGATGGCACAAGTCCAGAGCAAGCAGCACAGGATTGGGCTGAGAAGCACAGCGACAAAGTCGATGCCTGGACTGATGGCTTGCCCCCTGTAGGTGGCGATACCTTCAAACTTAGCTATGTGGCTTGGGATTCCGAGATTGCCAGTACCAATCTGCTGAAGTATGTGTTGGAGAATCGTTTGGGCTACAAAGTCGAAGCTCTGCAGGTAGAGGCTGGACCGATGTGGACCGGAGTCGCCAGTGGCGATGTCGATGCATCCCCAGCAGCTTGGCTACCATTAACACATGCCGACTACTGGGACAAATACAAGGGTGAGATTGACGACCTGGGTGCGAATATGACAGGCGTGAAGACGGGACTGGTCGTCCCTGCCTATATGAATGTCAACTCCATTGAGGATCTGAAAGGCGGCAATACAGCTGCCTCCAATAATGATAATACCGCCGCTGTCGGTGAGGAGTTCAAATACCAGATCGTTGGTATTGATGCTGGAGCAGGGATTATGAAATCAACAGCACAGGCCATTGAAGACTATAGTCTGTCGGATTGGAAGCTGATCGAGGGTTCCGGTGCAGCCATGACGGCCGAACTCGACAAGGCCGTGCGGAGCGAGCAGCCGATCATCATTACCGGCTGGACGCCGCACTGGATGTTCAACAAGTATGATCTGAAGTATCTGGAGGACCCTAAGAAAACTTACGGTGATGCGGAAGAGATCCATACCATTGCCCGAAAAGGTCTGAAGGAGGACCATCCTGTCGCATACGAGTTCCTGAACCGCTTCGAATGGACCGCTGACGACATGGGTGAGATGATGATCGCTATTCAGGCAGGCACAAGCCCTGAGCAGGCAGCTCAGGATTGGGCTGAGAAGCACAGTGACAAGGTTGACGTCTGGACCGAGGGGTTGACACCTGTGAATGGTGATACCTTCAAATTCAGCTATGTGGCCTGGGATTCCGAGATTGCCAGTACGAACCTGCTGAAGTATGTCATGGAGAACAAGCTGGGCTACACCGTGCAGGCTCTGCAGGTAGAGGCTGGACCGATGTGGACGGGAGTCGCCAATGGCGATGTGGACGCTTCTCCTGCTGCTTGGCTTCCGCTTACACACGCCGATTACTGGAACCAATACAAGGACCAGCTTGATGATCTCGGCGCGAATATGACAGGTGTGAAGACGGGGCTGGTTGTCCCTGCTTACGTGAATGTCAACTCCATTGAAGAATTGCAATAACTTATTATAAGTTAACTAAAAGAGTATTTACACTGGCCACTCCGTTATCATGTAAAAAGCTTAGCTGAATCTAAAGTATCAACTGCACAACGTAAAGGTCGAGGAAGTAGCTCTGTGTAAGAGCCTGCCTCGACCTTTGTTATATTATCTACTCCATCCCTGACTGGCTTGGCCGCGAACCGCATTATCATCCGCCAGAATCGCCGAACCTTGCTCAGCAGTCTGTTCCTGTCTGAACCACAACGGGTAGATCACGAATGACACGAGCAAGGTAATACACCCTATAAGCCCTAATGCCAGAACATCCTTCAGGACGTAGTCCATCCCCAAGCCCTTCAGGGTCAGATTGCGCACAGCCTCCAGATAATACGTCAGCGGAAGCGCATGGCTAATCCCCTGAATAAATCCAGGCATCGCTTCAATTGGCCAAGTATATCCCGATAGCATAAAGGAAGGAACTGCGATGAGCATCAGCACCTGTGTAGCATTGACCTTCGTTGTCGAGATAAGACTGAACAGGAAGCCAAGCCCGCAGAGTGCAAAATTGAACGCCAGTGATACTAATACGAACGGTAACAGCTGACTATTGAACGGAATCCCGAAGCCTAACGCGCTAATGCCGAATACAGTCACCGTGTTGATCGCTCCAGCCAGGAAATACGGAGTCAGCTTGGCGATGGCCAGCCGCCAAGGCGTATGGCGCCAGGCACCGAAGCGTGCCCATGTTCCTCGCTCCTTCTCCCCGGTGCAGGACAGTGCAATTCCAAGCAGCAAGCATTGCTGCAAGGCTGCGCCAAGTACACCGATAGGCATGAAGAGCTGATAATCATAGGTCGGATTGAACAACACCCGCGAGCGGAACGGAATCGCACTGAACGTCGATGCAGCCTGATCCGGGTTCATTCCCTTCATTTCCAGCGATTTGGTGGATACTCCTGCACTAATGCTACTGATGACCTGATTCGCAATCCGGCTTGCACTATTGGAATACATCATATTACTACCATCTATAAGTGTCATGACTGGTATGTTCTCTCCATGCTTGATCCGATTCGAGAAATTATCAGGTATGATAATGCCTACCTTAGCCTCACCGGACTCCACCTGTCTGACGACTTCGTCTTCATTAAAGACCTGCCGATTCACGGCAAACGTATCTGTCGCATCGAACGCCTGAACAATCTGTCTGCTAAGCTGCGATTGATCGCCGTCATACACCGTCACAGGCATTTCTGTAATTCGTTGATTCATGTATAAGAAGCCAAATAATATCGTATAAAGGATAGGCGTAGCCAGCAAGATTAAGAGCAATCTTCGATCTGCAATCAGCAGTCGGAACTCCTGGGCAAGAACGCCCCTGATTGTCAGTTTGTCTTCCATATTAATGTGCCCCTTGCTGCAGGAATACGGTAGAGCCTGTCGGTACGGTATCTGGCAGATCCGTCAGCAGTACTTTGATTCCAAAGGAACGCACATCCGTATCACCGGAGTTCTGACTCGGTCTTTGTGTTGCGAAGTCTGCTGCTGCATCCATTACAGCAACCTTTCCTTTGACCACAGATTGATCCGATAGCAGGCTCACTTGCACCTCATCGCCTACATGAAGACCGTTCAACTGTGTCTCTGGCACATAGAATTTCGCCCAGCGCTCGCCGGTTGTCTCAATGGTATATACAGCGAAGCCTGCACTAGCCAGCTCTCCCAGGTTCAACGTCTTGGAGCGAATGACTCCGTCAGCCGGTGCAAGTAATTCAGAATATCCTACATACGTCTGTACTTCCTGCAACGCCGCTTCGGCTTGTGCTACTTGGGACTCAGCACCCTCCACAGTGGATTGCGCCTGCTTCACTGCAGATTGAGCCTGTTCTACAGAGGCTTGAGCCGCCTTGACATCCTCCTGTTTCAACGTCACTTGCCCTGCTCCGGCTTGGGCTTCCTTCACCGCAGCAAGGGCTTGCTGATATTGAGCTTCTGCAGCTGCAATTTCTTCGCTTCTGCTGCCCTGCTGGATCAGGTCCAGTTGTTGGCTGGCAACCTCATACTTAGTTTTTGCCTGTGAATGATCCAATGTAGCTTGATCCAGTTGGGCCTGCGTAGCCGCGCCTGCATCCTTCAGATCACGGATACGCTGTAGCTGCGTAGTCGCCAGCTCATATGCAGACTTGGCAACCTGCTGGTTCAGCTGCGCCTGTTGAATCTCCTGTGGCCGAGCTCCCGTCTTGAGTGCATCCAGCTTTGCCTTGGCGGCTGCTGATGCTGCTTTGGCCTGGGCAATCTGGCTCTCAACGGTCTGGGACGTCACACCTACCGCAGTATTGCCTTGACTCTTCTTGGCTTCAGCTGCGCCTACCGTTGCTTCGGCTTGGCTTACGCCTGCTTTAGCCTTGGAGACATTGGCTTTGGCTGCTTGCAGGGCTGCTTCAGCCTGCTTCACTTTGTCCTCTAGCTCCTTATTTTCGATCCGAGCAATAACTTGGCCTTTAGTAACTTTATCCCCTTCATTCACTAGCAATTCGGAGATGCGGCCACTTGTCTTGAAGCTCGCATTAATGACGTCTGATTCTACAGTTCCTGAAGTACCCGAGAAATCAGATTGTCCAGAAGTTGTCTGTGTACCCTGGAAAGCGAACAGTGCGTAGAAGCCCAGTGCAATGATAAGTATAATACCTGCATAGATTGTATATTTCTTTATAGTCATCTCTAATCCACTCCATGAATTGATTATAATTGCGGAGCCTTCAGCCCCAATGCATTGTAAATGAATGTTCTTACCGTTCTGCGAATCTGCGGGTCGGGAACACCGTCTCCCCCAATAACGACGCTCATCGGCATGAAGATGTAGATCCCGAAGACACAATTGGTAATCGTCTTGGTGTCGAGCTCCTGTGCAATAAACCCAAGCTGCTTGGCAGAATCAATCTCGTTCTCCATGTAGGTGAAGTAGCTATCTAGCACCTGGCGAATATCAAAATGATGCTCATTGACGACCCAGCCCTTACTGACAAGCAATCGGCAAAAATCCTGTTCCTCCCTCATGAATTTGAAATGAAGCTCAAAGAGTTGCTCCACCCGCTCCATGACATTCTCCGTTGGAATCAGATCCATGCCCTGCTTCATTTGCTCTACGAATCGGTCCATACCTGTCTTGAGAATGAAGATATACAGCTCCTGCTTGTTCTTGAAATTATAGTACAACGTACCTTTGGCAATGCTGCATGCCCGTGCGATCTCTTCCATATTGGTCTCGTTATAGCCACGTTCGGAAAAGGCCCTCAGTGCACCATTGAAGATGAGCTCCTTCGTTTGATTTTTCATGCTTCCTCCTTTTTTTGAACTGACCATCCAGTACAAAAAATCCACTGAAGTTATTATAATCATGTCAGTGCCCTAACTTCAATACTAAAATTTCCAATCGAATGAATTTAGAATAACCGTTCAAACAAGTCGTTCAATAACCTTGGGAACAGCTCCTAGCAACATAGACAATAAAAATGCTCCCCTCAAGTGTGTTGGTAAATGTGACTTCACCTATCCACTCTGAGGAGAGCATATTAGCCTCTTCAGCTGTAGCTATTCAATTCTACGAACCTAGTACCTTAACTGAAATTGATTGTTAATCTGTGTACTTATTGCACGGTCTGATTATACTGCGCAATCTTCTCCGTAATTTGCTGTGCTGCCTGGTCCAGGGCCGCCTTCGGCTCCTGTTGTCCATTTAACACCGACTCGATGGCACCTTCCGCAATCTGACGAGCCTCCGGGAATACACCCATGACAGCCCCTTGCGTTGCCTTCGTCGCGGCAGAAGCGTGCAGCTGATCGACCGCAGTCTTGAATTGTGGATATTTCTCCATGTTATCCTTCAACACCTGCTGCTCATAAGCTGCTGTTGTAATTGGGAAGTAGCCCGTATTCACACTCCACTCCGCCTGAACCTCAGGAGAAGCGACGAACTTGATGAATTCCCAAGCCGCTTGCTGCTGCTCCTCTGACTTGTTGTTCATAATATAGAGACTGGCTCCCCCAACGACGACCCCACCCTCAGTGGCGCTAGAAGGACGCGGCAAGAATGCTGTACCTACCTCGAACTTGTCTCCAACCTTCTCCACGATGGAACGCAGGCCTGCTGTCGAATCCAGTGTCATGGCAATCTGACCTGCTGCAAATGCACTGTTCGTGTCGTCGGTATTCCGTCCCAGATTCGAAATGATCTTCTTATCCAGCATGCCCTTCCACCACGTCAAGGTTTTCACGCCGGCTTCGCTGTTAATCAGAGATTCAGTGGCAGCAGCGTCTCGACCATTGCCATTGTTCACGTACTCAGCATTTTGATTAGCAAAAAATTGCTCCAGGAACCATCCATAAATCGCGATGGAAGCTCCTGTCTGTCCGTTCGCATTCAGAGCTGTAGCCGCTTGCTCGAAGTCTTCAAACGTCACAGGTGGCTTCTCAGGGTCCAGGCCCGCAGCCTTAAAGGCATCCTTGTTATAGTACAGAATTGGATTGGATGTATTGAATGGCATCGCATTCAGCTTGCCGTCTATCGTGTAATAACGAGTGATGTTCGGCTCCAGCTTAGACAGGTCAAATTGATCCTTATCAATGAATTGCTGTACCGGGGTGATGGCTTTGGAATCAATCATGAATTTACTCCCGATCTCATAGACCTGAATCAGATCCGGTCCACTATCCGAGCCCATAGAGGCCTTGAGCTT
Organism: Paenibacillus massiliensis 2301065 = DSM 16942; assembly: GCF_000377505.1. Lineage (GTDB taxonomy): Bacteria > Bacillota > Bacilli > Paenibacillales > Paenibacillaceae > Paenibacillus > Paenibacillus massiliensis. The sequence goes on from NZ_KB898193.1 coordinate 252,116, forward strand.
GTTCAGGCTGTCATCATACTTCCCTTGATAGATCGCTTCAACCTGAATGTCGCTTTGTGAGCTGTTGAACTTATCCGCGATTTGTTGAATGGCCTTCTCACCATTTCCGGACATCGAGTGCCACCAGGTTACCTTAACAGGGCCTCCAGTACCGCCTTCACTCGCAGGATTTTGGGCATTCTCCGCCGCTGTACCTCCACTGCAGGCTGAGAGAACGAGCAGCATACTAAGACAAATAAGCATGAGTGGAATAGATTTCTTACGCGTGAACATGGAATCGCTCCTTTGATTTGAATGAATATGGATTTGGATGAATGTGAATGAGATTATGGTAATGAGATTATGGTAATGAGATCATGTGATACTGGTTTATCCTTTGAGGGCCCCTGCTGCCATTCCACGTACCAGCTGCTTCAGCCCAAGGATTAACAGGAGCAGCGACGGTAGAATAACGAGCGCAGTTCCTGCAAATACGAGATTCCACGAGGTGGCTTCCTGGAATTCCAGCATGGATATGCCAATCTGTACGGTGCGCATCTGTGGTGTGTTCGTAACGAGCAATGGCCACAAATACGCATTGTACATATCCAGAAAAGAATAGACCGCAAGTGTGCCAAGTGCCGGACGAGATAGCGGCAGCACGTGGAACAGGAAATAACGAATATGACCACATCCGTCCATGCGTGCCGCCTCATAGAGCTCCTTGGGCAGCTGCATGAAGAATTGGCGGAGCAAAAAAGTCCCAAAGGCTGTAGCGAGAAAAGGGATCGTAAGTCCCTGATATGTATCGAGCCAGTTCCAGCTGCGAATGGTCAGATAATTCGGAATCATCGTGACCTCCCATGGGATCATCATGGTAGCCACGAACAGGCTGAACATAAGATTTTTGCCCTTGAATTCCATTTTGGCAAACGCATAAGCTGCGAGACTGGCGGTAATCAACTGACCGACCATGGTGATCCCGGATACCAAGAACGTATTGGCAATGAATCTGCCAATCGGTACAATCCCGAACACTTCAACGAAGTTCACCAGATGAAAGGATGTCGGGACAAGACGCGGCGGATAAGCACTCGCATCCTGCGGTGACATGACGGACATAAAAAATGTATAAATTACCGGGTATAGCACGAGTAGAGCCAGGATCGTCAATACAACATAGATCAGCGATGTCTGCAAAGAGCGCTTCATTGATAATGCACCTTCTTCTCTACCCATTTGAACTGAATGAGCGTCAACAGGAAGATGACACTGAACAGTACGAGTGCCTGAGCACTGCCCGTTCCAAAGCGAAAGTTCACGAAGGCTTCCTGATAGATTGAATAGACGAAGACATTCGTGCTGTTCATAGGTCCACCCTTGGTCAGAATGTTGATCTGTGCGAAGGATTGGAACGCCCCGATGATGGATACGACAACCACGAAAAATATTGTCGGGGACAGCAACGGTAACGAGATACGCCAGAACGTAACCATCGCCCCTGCTCCATCGATTTTAGCACTCTCATAGAGCTCCTCCGGTATCCCTTGAAGCCCACTGGACAGGACTATATAATTGAAGCCCAGATTCATCCAGATGGTCATCATGGCAATCGAGAACAAGGCCCAGTCCGGGCTTGTCAGCCACGGAATCGGTTCAATCCCTACCAGGCTGAGCCAATAATTCAGCATACCCAGAGTCGGATGAAAGAGGAATTTCCAGATGACTGCTGAGGAGCCTACCGACAGCACCATAGGCAAGGCAAAGCTGAATTGGAAGATACGCATTCCCCTGAGCTTTGTGTGGGTCAGCGCCGCCAGTACCAATGCTAGCAAGATGCCAACTGGCACTGTGAGCAGGGCGAATAGAACGGTGACCTGAATGCCCTGAAAGAAGAGTCCCGAGCGAAGCAACGTCACAAAGTTATCCAGTCCCACGAATGCTGCTACCTGCCCAGCGGGCGAGGTCGAGTGAAGACTCAAATAGACGGATTTCAGCATCGGGTAGAACATGAAGATGGAGAATAGCAGCATCGACGGGGCCAAGAATACATAAGCCAATGCTTGCTCACGAAGCATTTGTACCCGTAGCGAGGCTGGTCGATTCATGCTCTGTCGCGCCTTGGTTCTTTTGCGAACCGGAAAATTCATCGACTCGTGAAGCTCACTCATAAATTCATCCCTTCTGCAATGACTTAAAACGGTAAATTGTTCCTGTTACCTTCATCAGTGTAGAGATCATGTGTCATGTGAGCATCATGCGACTGTTATTCCTCTGTTAATATTGGGTAGTTTTGTTAAAAAAGAAAAAGACTGATGCTTACCATCACTGGTAGTCATCAGTCTCGTTTTATTACATTATTTCGTGAAATTCGCAGTACTTCTAATTGTACAGCCATACTAATGAGAAAAAGAATTGCTCCGAGCTTACAGCTTGATTTCCCCATCATACGTTGCGATAGCCTTGTATAGCTCTGGACGACGATCGCGGAAGATTCCCCACTCTATACGTGCATTTTCCAATGCATCCAGATCAAAAGTAGCTGTCAGCACGGATTGCTCTGTACGTCCAGCCTCTTGAATCATATTCCCTTGCGGACCTGCAATGAACGAGGAGCCATAGAACGTAATGCTGGAATCCTCATCCTCCTCCAGTCCAATCCGGTTGGAAGCAATGACAGGAATCAGGTTAGAGGCTGCATGTCCACGCATGCACATCTGCCAGTGATCCTTGGAATCAATGTCTCCATCCTGCGGCTCCGAGCCGATCGCCGTAGGGTAGAAGAGCAGCTCTGCTCCCATGAGCGCCATGCATCTGGCCGCTTCTGGGTACCATTGATCCCAGCATACGCCCACACCGATCTTCGCATAGCGTGTATTCCACACCTTGAAGCCGGTATCGCCTGGATTGAAGTAGAACTTCTCCTCATAGCCAGGGCCGTCCGGGATATGACTCTTCCGATACTTGCCCAGTACTTCTCCGTCCGCATCAATGACGGCGAGAGAATTGTAGCGTGCATAGTTCTTCTTCTCATAGAAGCTGATCGGTAATACGACCTGCAATTCCTTGGCGATCGCCTTGAAATGATTCACGGCCTTGTTGTGCTCCAGCTCCGTCGCGTATACATAGTAATCAGCCTTCTCCTTCTGACAGAAGTAAGGCGTCTCGAACAGCTCCTGCAGCAAAATAATTTGCGCTCCATCCGCCGCCGCCTGGCGCACAAGAGTCTCTGCCTTGCTAATATTCTCATCTATATTCGTTGAACAGCTCATTTGGGTAGCTGCAACCTTCACTTCTCTCATGTTCATCCTCCTTTTAGACAATTCATCTAGGGTCCCGTACCTTGACCAGTCAAATGTGAGCGTAGAGCCGCTGCAAACGGGGAGCCCTGTCGACTGGCTTTACACGTTACACCTGAAATTAGATTCGGCCAAGTTACTAGCCTCGGATTGAGGCAGGCATCTGCTGTGTGGTGCAATGTACATTTCCGCCTTCACGAATAACGGCCATGCCGTCTACTGTGCGGATACGACGATTCGGGAACACCTGGCTCAGCACCTGCTCAGCAAGTCGATCTGTCTCTGCCGCCGTCTCGCCGAATACCGGCAGAATGATGCCGTCATTGACAAAATAAAAATTAATATAGCTTAGTGTTAGTCGGCTATCTTCATAATCTCTTCTCGGTGGCTGCTGAATCTCGATAATCTCCAGCTTGCGCCCACGAGCATCGGTTGTGTTACGCAGAATCTCCAGATTTTCACGGCTGATCTCATAGTTCTCATCCTCTGGATCATTGCACACCTGAATGATGACCTTGCCTGGCGCAGCAAAACAAGCAATATTATCGACATGACCATCCGTCTCGTCACCAGATAATCCACGCTTCAACCAAATGACCTTCTCCACTCCTGTGTAACGGTACAGCTGCTCTTCAATATCAGCTCTGCTCATCTGTGGATTACGATTCGGATTCAGAAGACATTCCTCTGTCGTCAGGAGCATGCCTTCTCCATCCACATGAAGAGAGCCTCCTTCCATGACTAGCGGAGCATCAAACTGGGTAACATCCAGATGCTGCAAAATCTGTGGCGCCACATGATCGTCCAGATCCCAAGGCTTGTATTTCTCGCCCCAGGCGTTGAACTTCCAGTTCACTCCTGCCAGACGTCCACTTGCATCCTTGATGAAGGTCGGACCGTTGTCACGCAACCAGGCATCGTTATGCTCGATTGGTAGCAACTCTACATTGTCACCAAGCTGGAGTGCACGCACTTGCTCCAGATCAGCACCATTCACCACTACAGTGACAGGCTCGAATTCGGCCATCGCACGAATAATCTCTGCGTAGCCCTCACACACGGAAGCATGGGTGTCAGGATAGACCATGGAGGATTGCACAGGCCAGGATATAAAAGTACGCTCATGCGGCGCCCATTCTGGCGGCATGCTGTATTGTTGTTCATTTGGATACATGTTCACGGCTCACTTTACTATAGAATTCTGTACCTCAAGCTAAGATGCCCTGCAATCAGACAAGATTCAATACACGCAATCATCTCGTGACTCACTGCTAACCTTGCAGCTGACTGCAAACTCAAGCTACATCATACAATATTATGAGCTTGTCCTCAATGCCTGCCTCGTTCCTCGCTTGGTTAATTCAGGGTTTTATTCTCGTGATGGGCCTCTCCTTGGCTCAACTCCTTGAATAAATCAGATTTCACGGAGGAGGCTGGAGCCTGTTCCGACTTTAGCTGCTGCTGCTGTGACTGTCCTTGTTGCTGTGACTGTGCTTCTGACTGTGTTTGCAACTGTCCCTGCTGATTGCTTCCCCAGTATTGCTCCATTAGAGCCTTGACTTGTCCAAACGTTACAGGCTGCGCTTCAGGCATATATTCGTAGCCGATTAGACCATTGGTCTCCACCGTCAGCGTCTTTATATCCTCAAAACGAGCAATTCCTGTCTGCCGTAGTTTCATCTCCAGCTGGTCCACTGTCATCCGTAGCTTCTTTAGTTCATGCTCCTGCAGCCGTCCCTCACGAATGACGGTCACCGCGCGGCCGCGCATCAAATTCTCGAACCAACTCCATTTCAGCTCCAAATATTCCATCAGCAGCAAAATAGTAATGAATGTAACCGCTGCTACCAGAGCCAACCAGATGCTCTTATCTGCAATCGGCTGTACGATGACGGTACCAATGGAGATCATGATGACTGTAGTGGGAATAGTCATTTGCGAGATGGATTTACGGCCCGCGATTCTTAACAGCACCATAGCTCCTATAATGACAACGCATGACTTCCAGAATTCTTCCCATACTTCATAGTAATTCACCTTGAACACCTCTATTCTCATCACTTCATACTTCGCTATTTTTCTAAGCCATCAGGATGTGTGTACAACAACGCTTATAATTCATTGTGAGTTAAAGCAACTAAAAAGATTCATTTGTATGTACTTTAAAAGGCTAGTGTTCGATTCCCTTCCCTTTGAAGCAACAATTCACATGGAATAAATATTAGAAAAGAACAGGCGGATCTTAGCCACCTGCTCTTCGCCATGCAAGGTATATCCCGTTAGTTCTACAGTTAGAGTTAGACTTCCACAGCTTCACGTCTCTTCATCTGAAGTGGAGGAGGAATGAGCCAGCCTTTTTCTTTCGTTAATTGAAGAATGCGCACACCCAATGCGGCCTTCGTCACATGGTATTTGGCATATAATGCCCCTATGTCCTCTCTAATGCATTGACCCATCATGGAGCTACATGCTACCAGGCTTGCCCCTGTGTCTACGGCGATCTTGGCTGCAATCTCTGGGTCTGTAAATCGAGCTCCTGCAGGGATATCCTCTAATTTAACAGCAGGTCTCTCTGGCAGAGCCGGGGATGAGGCAATTCCGTTATCCGTCAACAGCGTGTCACACTCTTTAATCTCCAGCTTGGCTTGGTCGATCAGAGCCTCTAACGTCTTTCTCAGATCCTTATCGCCTGCATGATTCAGGTACGCCTGGTAACAAGAGAGTGCTCCTTTGGCCATCATGGATGTCTGCCATACTCCATAGACTTCTCCGTAATGCATTGGTTCATCTTTAGGGTTGCCACTTAATATTCCCATACGTATCACTCCTTTATTTTTGGACTCGTTTAGCTTCTCTGCTTGAGTGATGGAATATGCAGATGAGAATACTGGAAAAAGGCCCTTCACTCCATAATCACTTATGGGAGCAAAAGACCCTACTTTGGTAAACAAAACAAATCAGATCAGCCCAGCTTGCTTGAGGCTATTGATATTGAAATAGTAGCTGTTCTTATACTTAGTAACGCCAATTCCATTCACCGTTGCCTTGCCACTAGTACCATTAATGATGCTCTCATCGAGGGTAAGACGTGCGAATTCTTTTGTATTGGCTACAAACGGGCCTGTCTTGACGATCAGATCGTTACCTTCCACGATCACATCATAATCATAAGCATCCTCCAGCAACTCGCTGGCAAGCCAGCCTTCAGAGATTTTAGGTGGGATAGTACTTCCTGGCATAGTCTCGGCAATAATCAGGTTTGAATCATCCGAATCGGTATACTCCTTGATCAGCTTGCCACTTTTGTCATAAGCTCTGAATACTTTGATCCCGTTGGACGGATAGACACCCGATTCACTCTCCACAAGGACCTGGTTATTCTTATTAAAGTCCTTAATAGCCTGCTCCTCGGCAATCATGGCATCTGTATTTCGAATTCGACCATCATCAATGGTGTAAATATCTACATCGGAGCTGGAAGCGGAGTTGGAAGCAGAGACAGAAGTCGCATTCCCGATCTCAACCTGTTTTTTATCAGCATTCCATCTATAGGGTACGCCTGTGAGATCACCGATTTTAGACAACGGGATATACGTTTTTCCATTATAGTTCAGGATAGGATTCGTTTGGTCCTTATACAGGGTTCCATTCACAACAACCGGACTGTTGAATTCAGTAAGTATATACTGCTTGACCGCAGCATAGGCCGAACCACCGAATGATGCCGTTACACCTAGTGCAAAGCCAGACAGTAACAAGGCAAGACTTTTCTTCTTCACAACAAAACACTCTCCTTAGCTAGTCAATTCCCATGATTGTAAAAAAACTATAAATCTTATATCATCGTATCATTTGTAAATAATTAGGTCTAAACATTAAATTACATTAAACATATAGAAAAATAGCTCTTCACCTATAACCTAAGAAATTATGATATTTTCATTCTGTCCTGATAGAATCCTCCAATGCATAACCTCACACAAAAAGATGCCATTACCCGGTAAAGGGCAAGACATCTTAATGTTATTCATTGAATTCATTGGCATCCAATTTACCCCTGAAAGCTTGCAGGGAATTGCTGCACAATTCCTCTCGTCATTACGTCGGCCATCTCTAGCGCTTGCGGCTCAATCAGATTATTGGTGGCAACATTCTCCTCATATTTCCCCGCAATACGGGCTGCTACCTCTGCTGTGAGTAGACGCAGATGCTCATACATCATATGCCTCCACTCCTCCTCAGACCAATAGGGGTTAATTTTGCCTAGAAACGCTGCAATAGCATCTGCATTGGCGTACCACCGCCTCTGGGCATCTTCTGCCTCCTTGATCTGGTTGGACTTGAGCTTCTGCACTAGCTCTGCGGCAATCGTGAGATGCTCTCGCAGCAAGCGTGCAAATTCCCCTGCTATGGCTGGACCATAGAGTGGCTTCAGCACAGCTGCAAAATCCTCCGGGTTCCGCAGCAGCCTGGCCGTCGTTGCCTGCTGATCTGGCAGACTGCCCACAATGCTATTCACTGTCAAACGTGTCCAATAGATATGCTGCTCCCATAATGCACGAAGCGTTCTGTTCAATTCCACCATGGACGGGGTCCACAGATCATGACGGTACACCTGGAAGGAATTCATGTAATGCATGAAAGGCAAGGTAGAATACATGCTGGAGAGCTCCTTTTTTAACACATTATATAGGCGGACTTTCCATATTGTGCATGTACCCAGATCAGGCCTAAGGATTGGTTATCCTCTTACAGCTTGAAACGCTCTACGACCTGCTGCATGTTCTCTGCCATCCTGGACAAAGTATTGGCGGCAGCATGAATATCTTCTATTGAAGCAAGCTGCTGTTCGGAAGCAGCAGTGACTCCCTGGAAGGATTCCATATTGGCTTGAGCGATGTCGGCTACCTCCTGTACAGATGCAGATACCTCCTCAGCGCTGGCGGAGATCTGCTGAGTTACAGACGATACATCTTCAAGCTGATCTACGATCTGCTCCGTCGCGGCCTGGATATCAGCGAACGCTTCCGTTGTCTCTTGAGTCACCTGCAGACCATGCGTGACATCGGAGATCACCTGTCCCTCCATCATATGTGCTACATTGCGAATCATATCAATCATTTGGGTTATGACGAGCTGAATCTGGTCGGCAGTCCCCTTGGATTGATCCGCAAGCTTGCTAACCTCATTGGCGACCACAGCAAAGCCCTTGCCCTGCTCCCCTGCTCTGGCTGCTTCAATGGAAGCATTGAGCGATAACAGGTTCGTCTGCTTCGCTATATCCGCAATGCCCTTACTCATCTCAATGACGTCGCTGCTATGCTGGTTCAGTTGCTCGATCATGGAAGCTGACTCTCGAACAGAGGTTTGTATAGCCTCCATCTGTGCCTTCATTTCTGATACCTTCCCACTTCCTAGCTTAATCGTCTGTACTGTCTTCTCTGTCGATGTAAAAATCGTATTCGAGGTGTCTGCAATGCGCGTAATGCCAGCAGATACCTCCTCCATCGCTCTCGCGCTTTCTCTTGAGACATTCGCCTGAACCTCTGCACCGTCTGCCGACTTCACAACAAGCTCGGTTACATGCTCTACTGCCTTGGAATTCTGCTCTGTCGTTGCATTCATCTCTTCACTGGATGCGACCAGATGCGAGGACGTATTGGCCAGCTCTTGAATGACCCTCTGTAAGGAGATGATCATAGCATTATAGTTGGAGGCCAGCTGCCCGACTTCATCCTTGCGCCGCGTATTGATTTGCTCGTTCAGATACCCTTCACTTACCCGCTTCGTAGATACTACCATCTGTTCGATTGGACGCGTAATCCCGCGAATCACGATGACGAGGATGACCAGCATCACAATGACGGAGACACCAAGCACTATCCACATCGTATACAGAATAGGCTGTGAAGCCACGCTATACTCATTGATTTTAAGTGCCGTTACAATCTTCAAACCGGTATACTTGTTCGTCATGAAGTTCGTCTGAACCTGTTCACCTGTATCCAGCGCAAAATCTAGCGTGCCGGAATCGTTCTGCTGAATATAGTCGTATTGACTGCCCTCTACTTGATCCCCGGGGGTCATTGTAGGGTGAGCCATAATTTTATTGGTCTTGTCCAGAATAAACGCATAGCCCTCTGAGCCGACATGCAGCCCACTGATGATATCATTAATTTTGCCAAAGCTGATCGCGAGCGTTACGCCCCCTTTGCCATCCGGGAAGGCTCTTGTAATATTCAGATTATAGTTACCTGAAGTCGCCGATATGATGGGGTCAGCTACGGCAGCTTGTGTAGGGTCTACCATCATGGTCTTATACCATGAGCGGGTGCGTGGATCATAATCCTGCTGGCCTGGGTCAGGGGACTTCATCCATGCCCCTTGGTCGTTACCGATGACCAGAATTTCGATCTCCGGGTGGCTGGTCACGAAATTATCAATGATTCTGCGCGCCTCAGGATCGTTCACATCCAATTGCTCCGAGCTAAGCTGCTGGGCTAGCCCGTTAACATTCGCTATCTCCATCTCTACAAGCTGATTTAATGCGGCATCCAGAAGCTGCATCTGAGAAACTGCTGACTCATTCAGCTTGACCTGCAGCTGCGTCTTGGAGCTATTGTATGAGAAGAATCCCACCAACAGGCTTGGGATCAACACGGCTACCATCACAAATGCTGTCAGTTTGACTCTTAACGTATTCCATTGAAACCTTTTGTTCATCGGATACTTCACCCTCTTCTATTCTTCAAATTTGCACCATCGTTAGAATCATCGGTTATTCCTGCTGCACTATGAAGAGAGTTTGCGAAATTTGTCGTTTTTTTTCATTCACTGTCCATCCCAAGCCTCGTATCCCAGATACAGCATGTTGAGCTATAGAAGGCTTCAAGGTAATATAGAATTAGATATGTAAGAACAGAGAGGATTCAGACATGCTCATCCAACAGCTGAAGTACGCGGAGAACTTGACTATCCAGGAACAGCATATTGCGGCCTATGTACTGAGCAATCCGGAGGCTGTTTTTACCTCAACGGCTCAGGAGCTGGCACAGCAGACCTACACGAGCTCTTCGACCATTGTGCGCTTCTGCAAGAAGCTTGGTACCAAGGGCTACCCGGATTTCCAGCTTCAACTCGCGCTACAATACCCACATTCGCCGCAGGATATTGCTGTGTATGAGGACGGAATGAATGCGAAGGTGGCTGACCCGACTATCCTCGCCATGGACAAAGTCCCGTATCTATATCAGCAAGCGGTAGAGCAGACCCGGCGTCTGCTGAGCCACAGTGAGCTCTTGAAAGTATATCGCTGGCTACAGGAATGCAGGCGCATTGATATCTACGGAAGTGACTCAAATTATTATCTAGGGCAACAGGCCAGCAGCAAGTGGAATGAACTCGGAAAATCGTCGATGGCATACAACACCGTTAATGTCCACTACATTCGCCAGCTGAACCAGGAGGCACTCCCCTTGTCGCTCATCATTTCCAAAACCGGAGAAACTCCAGCTATGCTCGAAGCTGCCCGACAGTTGAAGCATAGACAAGGTAAGACCGTTGCAATTACCTCCCATGCCAGCTCTACACTGGCAAAGCAATGCGATGCCGTACTGCTGCTACCGAATGATCGTGGCGACTTCCGCTTGTCCAAGCCATCCTCCATGATCTCCATCATGTACATTTTTGACCTCCTGTACGTATGTCTCTTGGACAACGATGAATAAGCCAAGGAGTTGGCAGCTACTGCTGCTTTCCTTGGCTTATTGCTCATATTAGAGGAACTGTCCCATCATGACCAGTCACAGGGAATGGATTGATTGTAATAGTAATTACTATTGAAAAATAGCAGCAGAACTCAAGGCTGGGATTGGTCTGCCTGAAAGACGATTCCGGCATGCTGTCGCGCCCGATCCAATACCTGCATGACAGAGTAGCTATATTTTAGTAGTTCATAGCATCGTTCCAGGTCCTGACCTGCAATCATATCGTGGAAGGACTTCAGCTCGTAATAAAGCCGATTAGCTTCTGTCTGGACATTGACCTCCTCGGCCTCATCTCCCAACTTCACCCAGAAGCTCCGGCAACCGTTCGGACCTTCGACCACATGCAAATATCCCTTTTCCCCTTGAATCAAGGCAAAGTTCATACCTGCCGTATCCTTGGACCCTACACATTCCGCGATAAAGTCAGGATACTGCAGCACGGCCACCCCTGAGGTGTCGATGCCGTTCGCGTGCTTATTCGCAGTGTAGGCTACGCTGTCTGGGCTACCGAACAGATTCATCACAAAATGAATGTTGTAGATGTTAATATCCATCAGTGCTCCTCCCGAAAACTCAGGATTAAACACATTCGGTGTCTCTCCTGCCAGCAGTTGATTGTATTTGCGCGAATACTGGCTGTAATTACATTGAATGAAGCGAATAGGACCCAGCTTAGGCAAGTATTCTCTTATCTCATGATAATTGGGAAGGTGAATCAGGGATATCGCCTCGAACAGCATCAGCTTCTTACTCATAGCCAATTCCAGCAATACCTCTGCTTCGCGTGCCGTGGATGTAAATGGCTTCTCACAGATCACATGCTTGCCGTGCTCCAGCGCCCTCCGTGCATATTCATAATGCAGGCTGTTGGGAGAAGCAATGTACACGACCTCCACAGCCGGGTCTGTTAGCAGCCCCTCTAGATCCGTATAGATTGTGGCGACACCATACTTTTGAGCCAAGGGCTCCGCTGTCTCGTGCTTTCTTGAATACATCGCCGTGCAGCTCACCTGCTCCAATTGACTTGCTGCTGACAAAAAGCCATCTACAATTGACCCTGTGCCAATAGTTCCAATTCTCATACCTTATCCCCCAATTCGTAAGTGATCCCCTCACTATGACTCATTAATACGTTGTTATATGACATATTTTATTATTGTTACTTCTGAAAACCAGGCCATATTTGCCCTCGCAGTAATAAAGCCATTTTGGAATACCGGGTATCAACCTAACTTGCAGAACTTGCAGAACTTGCAGAACTTGCAGAACTTGCAGAACTTGCAGAACTTGCAGAACTTGCAGAACTTGCAGAGCTTACTGTGTCTGTCGTGCCACTTCCACTCCATCCGCTAGCACCTTCAGCACATACAGCACTTCTTCATCCTTCACTGGCTTCTCGGCTCCCTGACGAATCGCTTGCTGTAATCCCTCGTACAGTAGGCCGTAGTCTGTGACCTCAGAAGGCACGCGCTCGTTATGCTCTATACCGTCCTCGTCCACATAAGACAGCTTGCCCCAATTGTCCTCTGGCTCCTGCTCGAAGGATACAAGTGTTGGCCCAGTGTGGCCTTTTGCCTGATGACCGCTACTGTACTTCACGAAGCTTCCCTTGTCGCCATGCACCACGAACTTCGGATGATCGATCTTGACGAGCAAGCTGGATTTGATCGTAGCTTTCATCCGTCCATATCTGAAATCGATATCCACATAGTCGTCCGCCTGCCCCGGAGCCACGAGACTTCGCACATCATAATCAATACGATCCGCAGGGCCATATAATGAGATTAACTGGTCAATCGTATGAACCGCCAGACCATGCAGGAGCCCAAATCCATGTCTTGTATAGTTGGGCCAGAAGTAGTCGTAATGGGATTGAATCTCCACGATATTGCCCAGCTTTCCACTCTCCAGCACTTTCTTCAATGTAAGAAAATCTCCATCATATCTACGATTCTGGTTAGCCATGGCTATAAGATTGCGGGACCGGGCTAACTCGAAAATCTCCTGTGCTTGCGCTGCATCTGATGCAAATGGCTTCTCCACAAGCACATGCTTGTCATGCTCCAAGGCCAATCTGGCATACTCCACATGACTATCCACCTGAGTGCACACTACGATTACGTCAATCTCATCATCCATTAGAACTTCCGTCAGGTCCGTCGTAAAGCGAATAGCTGGATAATAGCTCTCCCGGTCGGTATCCCCGATCCGGTCCTCTTCTCTGCGAAAGATCGACTTCACACGGATATCCTCACGGCGCTCCACATAAGGAAGATGGTAATTCACTACGGCATTTCCGAATCCGATAAAGGCTATATTCAACATGCTCATCCCTCCTGTTTTAGTAGGTATGGCACTCATGATACTATAAACTTTATCGATGCAGAACGGCTTACAGAGGAGTTGGCAGTCCCTTACACGGAAAGGCTCCATCCTTCCGAATTCATGAAATTTGATTTCATTACAATGGTCAGCAAGCAGTCTATAGCGAATCTATACAGATACTTAAGGGGACAGGCGTCTGCGGTCTTCTGAAGTGGATGGGCGTATATTGCGGCGGAGCAGCATCACGATGAAGAGCAGGATGGGAAGCAGAATTTGGAATATCGGATATACCATGTCCCCCACAATAATGCCTGCATGATAAAATTCAGTAAAGTTAGCGGGCAGCATCGACATCGTAAATACAGCTACACACACTGGGAGTATCCATTTCTTATAGCTTGTACGTGTTGTATCTGAGAAACCGATGATTGCCGCAATCAGAAAGGTGGACATTCTTGTCCCCAGCCCCAAAAAGGCGGCGAGAATAAATAAAACGTCCATTCGCTCAAATACCTCAGCCAACTCAATCAACTGCACAACCTTTAACAGCGGAAAAACAACAGTAGGTGCCAGTACGGGACCAAGCACAAGCAAATTGATCTGATTGATGACTAGCATGGCGAACGATACTGCACCGTAGCTGATAAGCATCGACTTACGCAGATTACCACCTTTCTTTACCATAGGAAAATACACCATGAACAGGATGGATTGAGCGAAAGGAAAGGATAACATCTGTGGTATGGCTGCGTCCCAGGCAGGCTGCATTCCATGCTCCAGCACAGGTAGCATATACTCAAAATTCACCAAACCCGTACCGAAAATCATAATAAGCAGGAGGATATAGCTAATCAGCAGCACTGGTAGCAGCACTTGAGTTCCGAGTAAGTAGACCCGTGGCCCGTAACGAGCTAACGTATATCCGATTCCCAAAATCATTAACATGGGAACGACAATAGGTGTCTGATTAAGCAGCATATAGACTGTAATCTCTCCAATATCGCGCAGGCTGCGCGAGGATTCATAGGCAAAATACATGCAGAACAGAATGGCAATGATGGAGCCTATTCCCTTGCCCATATAGTGCTGGAACAACTCGAATAGATTCTTATTCGGTTCTCTGTTATGCATCGCAAAGTGCAGCATGAGCAGTACCAGCCCAATACATGCACCCAGTAGCATAGATAGCCAAGCGTCCTGCTTGGCTGAGCCTCCAAAGAAATAAATGGCGAGTCCACCCATTTGGAACACGATAAATGTACTGACAATCTGCGACGTCTGCACTTGCTCTCTTTTCACGAGCCTTCCTCCATTCTCATACCGTCCTTTACTAGTGAGGCAATAGCTGTTCAAAGGATTTATTCAGCAGACCCGGTCGCTTCATCTTCGCCTTGACCTGGACGTCAAGGTCCAGAGCAGCCAATTCGTTGTCCCAATGATCGCTCAGTTGTCTCCATTTATTGGGGTAATGCCGATGGATTTCATCAGCGAATCCTGGCAGATCTGCCTTCAATCTCCGACTGCCCTCCCAGCTCCTGGATATCATATTAGCTACCTTCTTCTCTACTTCACGCTCAATGGGTCTGAGACTATCTGGGCTCTTCAGGTCCAAATGGCCTCCATACTCCAATAGTTCACCCTTCACCTCAACCGTAACCTGCATCTTGAAATGATCGCCAACCGGGATCGGCTTAATCCTGCTCTTCGATCGAAATATGCGAAAGCTGGAATACCCTCCCGCACGGGTAGACACCGGAATACTAATGGTCCCCATCTTGAATTGATTCGTAAGCCAAGCCATACCTTGGCTCTCCTCGCGACTTAGCCACCCGATCAGGCGATCTCGCTGAAATACACCGAGTTTAACGATTCTAGGTGCGCCGGGAGAAGAAGTCTTCTTATTCTCCTCTTCAGACTCCATCACAGGGTTAGATTGCTGTCCAGCCATAATCACTGGCACGCCGGCCGCGTGCGATTCTGATGTGATCTTCTGTGCGAGCTGATACACTTTCACAGTTGGATAATCAGAATTGACCTTAGACGTCTGCCTGATGAGCTCAGTTAGTGCAATGCCGGGATACTTCTCAGGTAATACAAGCTTCCTAATCAGGTCAGATGCTTTACCGTCAGTAAGGGCCACAATCACAGATTCACGGGAAGCATTGATCCGAAATAACAAGTCAAGAAACTCATGAATCCCGTGTCTAGCTGCCTCTTCTCCAATAATCATGACATCTGTATGCGCAAAATATAAACGTCGGGTATTCTCTAATGAAGTTTTCATAGATGCCTCACGAACGGTCTTGCCTTGGGTGCTAATCACATGGACTGCTGCTCCTCCAGATGCAGCCCCTGGGCTCATTCCCCCTCCAATAACAGAGGGCACAAGCACCTGATAGGATAATTTCCAATGATCATCCTCCCAATCCAGCCCCACCGCAATCGCCAGACCCAGCTTGTTGAGCTCCTGCCGATCCCAACAGCCTGTCAACAAAGAAGTAACGAGTACAATGATCCACATCTTCATCCAATAGCGGGACATAGCCTGTTCACCTACTTGTCATTTTTCTCGCTTTCTTGTAGATCAGGACCTTGACGCACCGGATTTCGCTGACTGAGATGAACAGGACGACGATCCATTTTGGGCCAAGGCGTTCGTACGAAGACATCCTTCATGTTCGACCATTTCAATGGAGCTATCGGTGTAAGATAAGGCACGCCGAAGGAACTGAGTGAAGCCATATGGAACAACAACGTAACTACGCCGCACATAATGCCGAAGATGCCGAATGCCCCCGCCAGTAGCATCAGGGCGAAGCGAATCAATCGGATGGCAGCAGACATGTTCACCATGGGAATCACAAAGCTGGAGATCGCCGTGAAGGAGACCACGATAACCATACCAGCGGAGATCAACCCTGCCTGTACAGCAGCTTGGCCGAGTACCAACGCACCCACGATGGAGATAGCTGACCCGACCACCCGGGGCATACGCACACCTGCTTCACGTATAATCTCAAAGGTAATCTCCATCATAAAGGCTTCAAGCAAGGCGGGAAATGGTATCCCTTCTCGTTGGGCGGTCAAGCTGAACAACAGCGGTGTTGGAATCAGCTCCTGTTGAAAGGTAGTGACGGCAATATATAAAGACGGTAATAGCAGCGTAATCACAAAGGCTAGAAAGCGAACATACCGCAAGAAAGTAGCAATATCATACCGTTGGTAATAGTCCTCACTGGATTGGAAAAATTTGAAAAACGTCGCTGGAGCGAGTAAAGCATAAGGTGTCCCATCTACGAGCACAGCTACCTGCCCCTCCAGCAGGTTACCCGCGACCGCATCCGGCCGTTCTGTGTTCAACATCGTAGGGAACGGCGTCCACAATTTGTCTTGAATAAACTCCTCAATATATTCACTCTCCAGCACACTATCTGTATCCACCGCTCGAAGACGCTCCTTAATTGTTGTCAGTACCTCCAGATTAACGATTCCGTCTACGTAGGCCAGCACGATCCGGGTCTGTGTATACTTGCCGACGATATGTTGATCGAATGTCAATTCAGGAGAGCGAATACGGTTGCGAAGGAGAGCAAGATTCGTGCTGATGCTTTCTGTAAAGCCCTCCTTCGGACCACGTACCACCGTCTGGGTCGAGGGCTCTTCCACACTCCTTCTCATCCCTCCTTGCACAGAGACGGCCACAGCCTCATCGTCCCCATCCAGAATGACCATCGCATTACCCATGAGAATGGAAGAGAGCAGCTCCTCACGACTCCGTACCACTGTCACATCTCCATCCGTAATGTATCTGCTCCATTGCTCTGTATGATGATCTTTATTGACCAGCTCCGACTCATGGCTAAGCAGATGGGTCATTAGACGGCTCACCAACATTGAATCGACGAGACCCTCGATATAGCAGACCGCAATAGGGATCTCTACCCCAGCATGGTTCTGAATGCTCCAACGTCTAATGATAAAATCCGGGCTCTCTCCGATTCGCCCACGTAAGTAGGCCAACGACTCTGACAGGGAGAAGCTTATAGGAGTTGACGTCTGTTTCGTCCGTTCTGCTGAGTCAGCTCTGGTGCTTGAAGTAGCATCTGACCTCTGTTCCGTCTCATCTTTATGAGTTGTGTGTTGTGACGAATTCGTTCTCTTACGCCGGCGAAATGGAATCATGCTACTCCCCCCTGCTTGCTAATTCATGGTTAGTATGCTGGTAAGGGTGACATTGTATACAAAAAAAGGCATCCCTGCCAGCTGGCAAGGATACCTGAATGATTTCGATTAAAGTTCAAGAATTTGCTTTTTCTTTGCTTCAAATTCTTGCCTGGTGATGATGCCAGAATCACGAAGCTCTGCAAGAGTCTTTAGATAGTAATACTGTAATTAAATTATAAAGGAGTATCGCTTAGAAATAGAACTTTTTGTTACTATTGTAGTAATAAGTATTTAAAGGAGATGAAATCATTGATAATGATCGCTTTGGGTGTCGCAACAATTTTCTTCTCACTTTATGATTACAAGTATCCTAATTCTAGGTTTTCACAATTTTTCAAACGCATCAGTTATGGGCACAAGGATGTAGAGAGTTCAAAAACCGGAAATATAATTGGTATATCTACTGGTGTAATATTTATCTCGATAGGTTTCATAGCTACATTTCTTTCACGCATTTAGAAATCAATACATACGGAGGATCTCCACTTTTTGGATAGTAGGATGTTCTTCCCCCTACATCCTCAAAACAACGCCATTTGTCCGACCTGTCCACCAGCTACGGCTTGATCCATAGGACTGGGTAATGCAGCATACTTGGTACTTTCATTCATCCACCAGTCCTTTCTTGAAGTGAGTCTTTCACATTTTAATCACTTACCATAAAACACCAAATATGATACAATAACCACAAATTATCCAGGAGGTGTAAGGATGAAAAAGAAATTCGCTACACTTGCGTTAATTGCTGTGTTATCTCTTTCCATGGCTTCACTTGCTTCAGCTGCTGGTGTCGCCCCTCAATCGTGTACCGTGATTCATCAATGCTGGATGTTTCAATAGACTTTAGTTAGCTGGCTAGGATATCTGGCCAGCTTCTGTTTTGCCACCTCTTTATTTATTTCCAGTAGGTGTCGCACTTCATATTACAATCTGTCATTAAGAAAAGGCTCCCTCTCGGGAGCCTTTCAAATAGCAGTATTTACAGGCTTTTGAGCCCTTATTACATCATGCCGCCCATTCCACCCATGCCGCCCATGTCAGGAGCACCAGCAGCGCCAGCAGGTTCTGGCTTGTCAGCGATAACCGCTTCTGTAGTCAAGAACATAGCTGCTACGGAAGCCGCGTTTTGCAGCGCAGAGCGAGTTACCTTCGCAGGGTCAACGATACCTGCGTCGATCATGTTCACCCAGTCACCAGTAGCTGCGTTGTAGCCTACGCCGATCTCTTCGCGTTTCAGGCGCTCAACGATAACGGAGCCTTCTTCGCCAGCATTAGCTGCGATAGTACGGATTGGAGCTTCCAGAGCGCGCAGAACGATGTTCACGCCAGTCTGCTCGTCACCAGCCAGTTCAACAGCAGCCACAGCATTGTATACGTTCAGCAGCGCTACGCCACCACCGGATACGATACCTTCTTCAACCGCAGCACGAGTAGCATTCAGAGCATCCTCGATGCGCAGTTTGCGTTCTTTCAGCTCAGTCTCAGTAGCTGCACCGACTTTGATTACAGCAACGCCACCGGACAGCTTAGCCAGACGCTCTTGCAGTTTTTCTTTGTCGAACTCGGAAGTAGTCTCATCCAGTTGCGTACGGATTTGGCTTACGCGAGCATCGATGTCGGCTTTGTTGCCTGCACCGTCAACAACGATTGTGTTTTCTTTTGTAATACGAACTTGACGAGCTGTACCCAGTTGGTCCACTGTAGCGGATTTCAGGTCCAGACCCAGTTCTTCAGTGATCACTTGACCACCAGTCAGGGCAGCGATATCCTGCAGCATAGCTTTACGACGGTCACCAAAGCCAGGAGCCTTAACAGCTACAGCATTGAATGTACCACGCAGCTTGTTCACTACGAGCATAGCCAGCGCTTCACCTTCTACATCCTCAGCGATGAGAACGAGTGGCTTACCTTGCTGAACGATCTTCTCCAGCAATGGCAAGATTTCTTGTGTGTTAGTAATCTTCTTATCTGTAATGAGAATGTACGGGTTGTCCAGTACAGCCTCCATTTTGTCCGTATCAGTGATCATGTATGGAGAGATGTAGCCGCGGTCGAATTGCATACCTTCAACGACTTCCAGCTCAGTAGCGAATCCACGGGATTCTTCAACTGTGATTACACCGTCTTTGCCTACCTTCTCCATAGCTTCAGCGATCAGTTCGCCTACTTCGTCGTCAGCAGCAGAGATTCCCGCTACTTGAGCGATGGATTGCTTGCCTTCGATTGGCTTAGCGATGTTTTGCAGCTCTGCAACAGCTGCTTTTACAGCCTTGTCGATCCCTTTACGGATACCGATTGGGCTAGCGCCAGCCGTTACATTCTTCAGACCTTCAGTAATGAGGGCTTGAGCCAGTACAGTAGCCGTAGTCGTACCGTCACCAGCAACATCATTAGTCTTGGTAGCTACTTCTTTAACCAGTTGAGCACCCATGTTCTCGAATGCATCTTCCAGCTCGATTTCCTTAGCGATGGTTACACCGTCATTAGTAATGAGTGGGCTGCCGAATTTCTTCTCCAGCACTACGTTACGGCCTTTAGGACCGAGAGTTACCTTAACCGCGTTAGCCAGTGCATCTACGCCACGAAGCATGGAACGACGAGCATCTTCACTGAATTTAATCTCTTTAGCCATTCTGAGAAAACCTCCCTATGGATTATAAATTAACGTTCAATTCCTATATTCAGGTTGAGCGGATATACCCTTATGCTGATATACCGTTAACCAATGATCGCGTGAATGTCGCTTTCTTTCATAATCAAATACTCTTTACCTTCGTATTTGATTTCTGTTCCGGCGTACTTCGAGAAAATTACTCGATCGCCTTCCTTCACTTCCAGAGGAATGCGGACACCGTCTTTCAATGCGCCAGCACCGACCGCAATGATTTTACCTTCTTGCGGCTTCTCTTTAGCGGAGTCAGGCAGGACAATTCCGAATGAAGTTGTCTGTTCTTGTTCGATCGCTTCCACCAATACGCGTTCACCCAAAGGTTTGATCATGAAAAAATAGCCTCCTTATTCAAATGTTCTGGATTATAGGGTTGTTGGTCTATGTATTAGCACTCAACAACGTTTAGTGCTAACAACCAATTTCATAATACTCAACTTGGGATTCAATTTCAAGTGCTTAAGGTCATTTTTATTGAAGATTTTTGCAAAAATCCAGCAAGTCCACCAACTCCACTCCATTGTACCCAATTCTAGTCTATCTATGCCAATCGCCTGATTCTACCGAGAGACAAGCTCCTAATAAGATCATTATTGTACTTCACTGTTCTTTATTCCCTTTAACTTTATTCCCTCCAAGATTCTCATCCCTCTCCTCATCTGCACGCTGCTGCCTCCGATAGACAATAGAGGACACGAGTATGCTTCCCTCATACAGCAGAAGGAGTGGCACAGTGACGAGAAGATCGGATACCAGATCTGGCGGTGTAATGACAACAGCAATAAATACCAGACCGAAATAAGCAAAACGCCGCACCTTACGCAAACGCGACGGATTCAGGATGCGAATCGCCGTCAAAAACATAATGACTAGCGGAAGCTCGAATAGCAAAGCCACAGGCAGCACGATGTTGAATAGGAATCCAAAATACTGCATGACTCCATAAGTCTCCTGCAAGCCCATACTGCGATTCACAGAGGTTGTAAATGCCAGAGCCATCGGATAGATAACACCATAAGCGAACAGGGCTCCACCTACGAACAGCAAGAACACATATGGAATATAACGTAGGGCCGCAGAGCGCTCCTGCTGTCGTAGTCCAGGCCCCACGAAGCGCCATAGCTGATACAGCGCAAAGGGCAAAGTAGCACCTACAGCGAATATGAATGAAATCTTCACATAGATGCTGATCCCATCCCATACGGAGAGAGCGTTCAGCTCCAGATCAGAAGGAAAGCGCTTGGTAAGAAGATAACGGTACACTGGAGCGGCTGCATACAGACCACCAATCAACGTGCCTATTAGCACAAGCAACACCCATATGATTCTTCGCCTTAGCTCCGTCAGATGCTCAGTCAGGGACAGTAGCTCCTCGTAGGTCTCATTTGTTCTCGAAATGTACGATCTTGGCTTCCCGTTCTGCAGTCGAGCTTGTCGGAGAAGACGCTCTTGCTCCAAGCTTGGCTGCTGCCTAGCTTGGTCTGTCTCACTATGCTGCACTTCCTCCTGCACTTCCTCCTGCACTTCTTCTTGTGCTTTCTCCAGGACTTCCTCTTGCCCTATCTTCTGGGCTTCGTTAGGGCCAGTTCCCTGTCCTACTTCCTGACGATCTTGCTGCTTCTGCTCCTTGTCCAAAGGTTAACCTCCCTCCCATCCATCTACATACGAACCTAGACACAAAAATCCTCTCCACGAGGAAAGGATTCCGGTCATACCCTGCTGAATCGCTTAGGGTTCTTGTTTGTTCGCAGCTGACTTCTGCTCCGTTGCAGACTCAGGCTTGGAGGAAGTAGCTGATGCGTGAGCTGGCTTGGATTTGTGCTCCTCGACATGCTCCTCGGCCATCAGCTCGCGTGCACCGTTCTTGAATTCTCGAAATGTTCGCCCCAGCGCTCGCCCAAGCTCAGGAAGCTTCTGAGGTCCGAACAATAGCAGTGCTAGTATTATCAACAAAATATAGCCTGAAGCCCCGATCGTCGGCATGTCCATTCCTCCTTATCATGCAAGGCATAAGGTTAGCATCACAGCTTCATGTCCATACTCGTCATGGTCTCCTGCCGTAGAATCCTCAAGAGCCCTGCTTGAATTGACCAGTTACCATGAGCAAAGCTTCCGGAAGCTGATCCATGATGGCAGCCAGATTCTCATGTACACCTTTTGGAGTACCAGGCAGGTTCACAATGAGGCTACGTCCCCGTATACCCACCGTACCCCTGAAGAGCATGGCTGCCCGGTTCTTCTGCATAACAGATGCTCTCATGGCCTCCGCCATACCAGGGACTTCACGCTCAATGACACGCCGGGTCGCTTCTGGAGTCACATCTCGAATGGCCAGTTCTGTTCCGCCTGTCGTCAGCACCAGGTCGGCATGAAAGTAATCTGTCATTTCAATAAGTGCCGCTATAATCTCATCCGGCTCGTCAGGCACAATGCGGTATTCTACAATCTCTCCGCCCAACTCTTCCTCGATCAGTTCACGAATGACCTGAGCACTGGTATCCTCTCGTTCCCCGCGGGCTCCTTTATCGCTGGCTGTCAGAATCGCTGTTCTCCACAACATAAGATCACCCTTCTCCTATGTTCAGCATCTACAGCCCGTAGGCTGAAGTGCCGATTTTTGTATCCTATCCCGTTCTTTGCGACCATACAGTACTTCAAAGCCCCAGTCCGCCAGATTTCGGAGATATAGATCATATAGCTAGTTATTCACCACGCTGAAAATCCCCGCTCTTGCCTCCGGTCTTGGATTGCAGCATGGTCGGGCCGATCACAATATCCTTCTGCAGTGCCTTGCACATATCATAGACGGTCAGAGCAGCCGCAGAAGCTGCAGTCAAGGCCTCCATCTCGACTCCCGTCTTACCTTCAGTCTTAACCTCCGCTTCAATATAGAGGATATCCTCACCATTGTCGCTGAAGTTAATATTCACGCCTGTCAGGGCCAACGGATGACACATCGGAATCCAATCGGAGGTCTTCTTGGCTCCCTGTATACCAGCTACCTGCGCAACCGCCAGCACATCACCCTTCTTCACAGCCCCTTCACGTATTGCTCGCAAGGTAGATGGAGCCATTGTAAGACTCGTAACGGCTACGGCGGTACGCACACTTGGTGTCTTCCCTGATATATCTACCATCCGCGCGCGCCCTTGCTCATTAAAATGGGTAAAAGACTCCACCCTGTCACCTTCCCTTGATTATCTTGTCGTACTAATACTGCCATCACTCGTGAAAATGAAATCCAGCCTGAGATCCGTACTCTCCATCGGTACATGTGCAATGAGTTGCTCTGGAAAGGCGAGCGCAACATAACAAGGCTTGTCCGTCTGTTCAGAACGGGCTTGCCCCACAACGTTAGCAAAGCGATCATAATATCCGCCTCCATAGCCCAGCCTGCCTCCACTCTGATCAAAGGCCAAACCTGGTACGACTACCCAACTCACCTCTCCCCATTGCTTCCGAGGCCAAAGTGGGCAATGCTCAGCAGGCTCCAAAATCCCCCAAGCTCCTGGCACCAGATCGGATGGACTCCTGATCTCGCGCAGCTCTAATGTATGTGCTTCTTGCAGTACCTTCGGTGCCAGCACCAGATCGCCTTTACTCCAGCTATGATGAATGAGCTCCAGCGTCGAAATCTCGCTACCGTAGGGTATGTAGCTGAACAGCGTGAGTCTGCCACCTCCGCTGCGTCCACGCAGCTCCTCCCAGGCCTGAATCGCATGCTGACAAGCCATACTGGAGTCCACTGTGTGAGCATCCTTAGCCCTAGCGTTCCTGAGCTGTCGCTGCTGGGCTCGTATGCTGGCCTTGATTCGGCTGATATCCGTCATGAAGCAGTTCCTTTCGTTCTTGTCCATGCTGCCTGATCATAGTCTCTAAACATTCTACTTGTAGTGTATCATTGATTGTGGAAAATAACCACAAGCCCGGTGCCTCAAGCCGCCGCTGCTGTGCATTCCGCAGGATTTCATGTACACTGGTAATAGGTCTGCCGTTAGCAGACGCAAATTGTGATGGAGGAATAGAATCGTTATGCTGCTGCAAGTATCTGGCATTACAAAAGCATATGAAGTTGACCCGATTCTGGACGGGGTAAATCTGCAAGTTCTTGAACGCGAACGGATCGGCCTCGTTGGTGTGAACGGCGCGGGCAAATCCACCCTGCTGAAAATCATTGCAGGAGAGCTGTCTTATGATGCAGGACAAATATACAAATCCAAAGAGACCCGGATCGGATATCTGGCGCAAAATAGCGGACTGGATTCTCAAAGATCCATCTGGGAAGAAATGCTGCGTGTATTCGACACGCTCGTGACCGCAGAGGCTGAGTTGCGGCAAATGGAGCAGGAGATCGCAGAACAGGCACAGGACCAATCTACCAAGGCCTACGAGGAGCTGCTGGAGCGCTACGCTCGCAAGTCCGACTGGTTCAAGGATCAGGGCGGTTATGAGATGGAGACTCGCATTCGCAGCGTACTGCACGGAATGGGCTTCGGTAGCTTCGCTCCGGATACCCCAATTTCAACGCTAAGCGGAGGCCAGAAGACCCGTCTGGCACTAGCCCGCATTTTGCTGCAGGCACCTGATCTGCTCATGCTTGATGAGCCTACCAACTATCTCGACATTCAGACCCTGACCTGGCTGGAGGATTATCTCCGGGCCTATCCAGGCGCCTTGCTTGTCGTATCCCATGACCGTTACTTTCTGGATCGGCTCGTCACGACCATTGTCGAGATCGAGCGACATCAATCCACTCGTTATACCGGCAATTATTCTCGTTATATTGAGCTGAAGGCTGCCGAGTACGAGGCACAGATGAAGCAGTTCGAGAAGCAGCAGGTCGAGATTGCCAAGCTTGAGGACTTTATTCAGAAAAATCTTGTACGTGCCTCCACGACCAAGCGTGCCCAGAGTCGCCGAAAAGCACTTGAAAAAATGGATCGAATGGATAAACCAGCAGGCGAGCTGAAGAAGGCGCATTTTTCCTTCGACATCCAGTACATGTCGGGCAAGGACGTGCTGACAGCCGAGAACCTCTCCGTCGAGTTCCAGCAGGGACAACCTCTGTTCAGGAATGTATCGTTCCAGCTCTGGCGCGGAGACACGGTGGCTCTGATTGGACCGAATGGAGTCGGTAAATCCACCCTGCTAAAATGTCTGACAGACTCCCTTCGTCCCAATCAGGGGGCCATTCATTGGGGAAGCAAGATCAAGATCGGTTATTATGATCAGGAGCATACCAGTCTGAATCCCAGCAATACCGTATTGGAGGAGCTGTGGAGTGAGTATCCACATCTGGAAGAGGCTCGAATTCGTACGGTACTTGGGAACTTTCTTTTTAGTGGAGAGGACGTACTGAAGAAGGTATCTACCTTGAGTGGTGGGGAGAAGGCCCGTCTCTCTCTCTCGAAGCTGATGCTGCGAGAAGCCAACATGCTGATTCTTGACGAGCCTACGAACCATCTGGATCTGTTCAGTCGCGAGGTACTAGAGGCTGCGTTGCTGGATTATGAGGGAACATTACTGTTCATTTCCCATGACCGTTATTTCCTGAATAAAATGGCTGAACGGGTCATTGAGCTGCATCCAGAAGGCATGGAGCAATTCCTGGGGAACTATGACGAT
Organism: Paenibacillus massiliensis 2301065 = DSM 16942; assembly: GCF_000377505.1. Classification (GTDB taxonomy): domain Bacteria; phylum Bacillota; class Bacilli; order Paenibacillales; family Paenibacillaceae; genus Paenibacillus; species Paenibacillus massiliensis. The sequence goes on from NZ_KB898193.1 coordinate 278,002, forward strand.
TATGTGGCCAAGAAGCTGGAGCTTAAGGAGATTGCCTTGGAAAATGCCTCAGCCGCCAATAACAGTAAGACCGCTACCGAGTCCAGTCCGTCTGAGGCGGACAAGAACGGAGCATCTTCCTATGCAGCCGGAAAACAGGCCAAAAGTGAGGAACGCAGCCGTCAGCGTAAGGTCGAGGCCTATGAACAACAGATCGCCGAGCTGGAGGAGACAATCCACGCCTTGGAGCTGGAGATGGCCTCGCCTGAGGTATATCAGGATTACGAAGCTCTGCAGGCCATTCAGGGCAAGCTTGAGGAGCGGAAGCAGGAGCTTACAGAAGTGTACTCAGCTTGGGAACAGCTGCTAGGAGAATAAATCTGCCGTACTGTAAACGATGTGTAAAAAAAACGACAAATTTTATTACCGCCGTCTGTACACAAAGTTATTCACATTAAAACTGCATACACAATAGAAGAAAATGACCTTGATTGGTCATTTTTTTCTTTGTTATATAAGGGCTGTGTTAAGTAATCCACTCGATAACCAGTATTATCCACCCTTTTATCCACATTATCCACAATTTTCGTCATCATTTTGTTAAGATCTATCCCCTGTGCTCCCATTCGACAAATTTCATGGCTGGCGGGCCTTTTCAGTCATTATCCACAGAAAAGCATGGATATGTGGATAACATTGTTAACAACTTGACAAATGTCATTGCACCAATTTCCGATTTTGGGATACCTATCGCGTGTATTAAAAAAGCCTGCCGACTCTGCAAGAGACGACAGGCACTATGTTAAATGGTCAGTGATTCTATCTAAAGCTATCCTTAATCCAATCTAATTTGGAGCTTGGGTCTTATAACCAACCTAAACAGAGTTCACAAGAAGTCCTGATAAGCATAGTGCTCATCTGGCCAATGCTACAGTAAGGCTTCGACGTTACTCCGCCCTTTGAACGGACCAATGCTCCAGGGATAATCCAGGATCTGCCTTCATATCAAGTGCGGAGGACTCTCCATGCTGCCATTTGATATAAGCTGCGGCTCCGATCATCGCTGCATTGTCCGTGCAATATTTCATCGGTGGGATCAGTAGCTCAATTCCTTCTCGCTCGCAGCGCTCCTGTAGTGCAGCTCGCAGACCGCGATTGGCAGCTACACCACCGCAGAGCAGCAATTGCTTCGCCTTGAACTGGTGCATGGCACGGACGGATTTCTCTACAAGCACCTCAATCACAGATTCCTGAAAGCCGCGAGCAATCGCCCCGGGATGAATCTCTTCTCCCTTCATCTTCGCCTGATTAATGGCATTCAGCACGGCTGACTTTAAGCCGCTGAAGCTGAAATCATAGGAGTCCGCCTCCAGCCAGGCACGGGGAAGCGGGGTTACCTCGTCCGATTCCAGGGCCATTCGGTCCACATGCGGTCCACCAGGGTACGGGAAGCCGATGGCACGAGCAACCTTGTCATAGGCTTCACCCACCGCATCATCGCGTGTGCGTCCAATGACCTGAAAGCTCCCTTCTGATTCCATCAGGACCAGCTCCGTATGGCCTCCCGATACCACGAGAGCCATACATGGGTATTTCAGCTCCGAGGTCAGTGCATTAGCATAAATATGTCCAGCAATATGGTGTGTGCCGATCAGTGGCTTGTCGAAGGCAAGCGCGGCACTTTTCGCTGCTACGATCCCTACGAGTAGTGCACCGACAAGCCCCGGCCCTTGCGTCACGGCAACAGCGGATAGCTCCTCCGGATCAATACCTGACTTCTCCACAGCCTCCTCCAGCATATAGGTAATGCTCTCGACGTGTTTGCGCGAAGCAACCTCGGGTACGACGCCCCCAAATGCTTGATGAGTATCGATCTGACTGGCAATCAGATTCGACAGCACCTCCGTACCATCCTTGATGACCGAGACGGCTGTCTCATCACAGCTGGTCTCGATGGCTAATATATAACAAGGCTTCGATGGTTCAATTACATCTGCCTTGATGTGCTCCTGCATTGTCATCCCTTTGTCCACTCCTCCTGGTCTTCGGGATTATGTCCGGCAGGAAGGTCAGCCCACATAATAAGGGCATCCTCCTGATTGTCCGAATAATAGCCTTTGCGCATGCCTGAAGGTATAAATCCCTTTTTCTCATATAATTTCTGGGCCACATGATTGGAGACACGGACCTCCAGCGTCATTCGTTCCATTCCTAATTGGCTCGCCTGCTTCATCAGTTCGTCAAGCAACCGCTCTCCGAGTCTGCGTCCGCGATATTGCTCACGCACGGCAATGTTTGTGATATGGGCTTCATCGAGAATCGTCCACATGCCAGCATATCCGATAGCGTCTCCATCCAGCTCCATCAGCAGATATTTGGCGAACATATTATGGGTTAGCTCATTGCGAAATGCATCCTCGGTCCAGGGCAATGTAAAACATTCCCGCTCAATCTTCATGACCGCTTGAATGTCAGCTACCAGCATAGGACGGAAGGTAATGCTCGCCTCCTGCCGTTCTTGCTCGTTCAGCTCCCTCATGTGCTTGTCGCCCCCTTCGTACGTGCCTGAAGCAGGTTGACCTCCGCCTCTGCCAACTGCGTATAGTTCGGCACCAAGGTATGAAGCTCATCCTCTTGTCCATCCTGTAACCGTGTAGCACCGAGCCTTCCGATCCATCGTCCCTCCAGCTCATAGGGTTGAGCCCTAAGCTCCAATAGCTCTGACAGCTCTGTGGCAGTAAGTTGGTGCACCTCAGTCTCTCCTACCAGGTATATGGCCTTGGGACGTTCCTGTGGTGAGGTGTCCTGGACAAGCTGGACCAGTTCCTCCACCCAACTACTCATAAGCCGGATCGCATCCGGGGCTAGTCGACGGGGTTCACTACTACCAGCTGCTGCGAACAACGATGTATACACCTGACCACGCCGCGCATCCAGCAGTGGCACAATCCACTGTATGTAATTTGCTTCGTCTACCTGCGCGGGGGAAGCTACAGTCCCCCCAATCTGACTCTCTTCAGAATGCTTCGCTGCTTCACCAGCCTGTGCCCGGTTCCAGCCTCCCCAGGCTAGTGCCTGTAATGTGGATACGCCTACCACAGGGACCTTCCAGGCCCAAGCCAGCGTCTTTGCGGCCGTAACTGCAATTCGCACCCCTGTGTAGGAGCCTGGCCCAATGCCGACAGCGATTCCCGCAATCTGCTCACGTGCTGTCCCAGTCTCCAGCATTAGCTCTTGAAGTCCAGTCAGGACATGAACGGAATGATTGCGCTCTCCGTGTATATTTTTCTCCTCGATCAGCTGCTGCGAACGTGCTTCCACTACTGCTGCGGCCATGACCGCCGTAGCTGTATCCAGCGCCAATAGCCGCATCTGCGGCTGGTTCTTTTCATGATTCATATCGTTCATACTCCATTCTCTCCAAGACTGGCACACCAGTCAGCATATAGCTCACCATAGCCATTCAGCTGGATAATCCGTTCCTGTTCTCCGGTATACTCAATTCTGATGTGCAGATGCTCGGGCGGGAGCAGCTCGGGAATCAAGCTCCCCCATTCAACCAGACACACGCCTTCACCATAGAAATATTCATCCAGGCCAAGCTCCTCGGCCTCTTCCTGGCTGATCCGGTACACATCCATATGGTACAAAGGCCATCTGCCTTCATATTCCTTAATAATCGTAAATGTAGGACTATTCACAACGCCCTCTACGCCCAGATGTCTGGCAAATGCTTTGGAGAAGGCTGTCTTACCTGCTCCGAGATCCCCATCCAGTACGATAATTGCCCCTGGTACGGATCTTAGCGCCAGCTGTGCTGCCAGCTTGTCCGTATCCTGTTCACTTCGGGAACGAAATGTATAACTACCTTGATTTGAACTCATCATCATCACCTCAGAGCCTGACTAGTACCTTGACCAGATCCAATGTGAGTGTCGAGCCGCTTCTCCGCTAACGACCATGCTTCCCAGATCACTCAACCCAAAAATTTGATTCGGTCCCTATTCCAGCTTCCATAACTTGACCTTTATTATATATTTCACGTCAAGCTCCCGCAAGGAAAGCTCGTGATTTCGTAATATATGTAGATTTTGGCCATGAAGAAGTATTCACCTAGGTCGATTGCACGCTCATTCCTATGAATTTACGCAAAAAAAGGATGCCCGCATAACAATCGTTGCAGCATCCTGACATTGCTCCTTTTCATTCAACCTTAACTTTCTTCCTCCAGACGATCCACCCGTACTGTCATCGTATTCGTGGGCCTGCTTCCAACTTGAACCGTCGCCATACCATTCTCCGCATCCACATGCTCGATCCAGACCGGCTCTCCCTCCAGCTTGACCGAAATCATCTCCTTGGAGTTGTAAATATCTACTGCACGCTTCACATCCATCATACGGCTTACAGCTCCTTTCTGAGTTTATCCTATCGCCCTTTTAGCCTTTTTTAGCCTCTCACAGCCTTTTGCCAGCTTAATGCTCCGACGCTTCTGGTTCATTGCGTACCGCTATCGAATCCTGCATGGCTTCCAATTCATCCTCCGCCATCTGGTTTACATCCAGTGCGGGATATTCATTCATACCTGAGTCCTTGGCGGTCAGTGCCTCCCAGTTCACATGCTGTGCAGCAATGGGATATGGGGGTACAGATTCATGTGACAGCATGAACTCTGGCGGCAATGCATCACGCTCTCCGGCTGCCGGAAAACGAATCACCAACGCTTGACTACCCAGCTTGTGTCTGACCTTGGCGGGTCTCTTCATGCTGTTCATCCCTCCACGTAAGTAGTTCGTTTGTTACTATGTACAGAACATCCATCAGACATGCGTTCATACAAAATCATTCATGAAGCATACTACAGGTAAGCGAGATGGACGCATATTCTCCATGCACAAGCCACTGCTATAACCGGGATATCAACCTAAGGTTGAAGCGGCGTTTTCAACAATAGCGCCTGTTAATAATAAACATCATACGTCCAGCTTAAGTTCATATGATCGCCAAGATGCATCCACACAAATGAAGCAAGTAGAATATTTGAAATGAAATACGATGCAAAATGCTAATAGGATCTCACACAAATCAAAGAGGAAGGATGGTGCACTCATGCATACCGTCTGGAAAGGAGCCATTAGCTTCGGATTGGTTCACGTCCCTGTCAAGATGTTTTCCGCAACGGAGAATAAGGACATTTCCATGCGCTACATTCACAAGGAATGCGGCAGTCCGCTCAGTTATGTTCGTAAATGTCCCGTATGTGACAAAGAGGTGGAATGGGAGGAGATTGGCAAGGGCTACGAGTACGAGAAGAGCAGATTCGTCATGTTTGATAAGGACGAGCTGGAGCAGCTCACGGAGCAGGGCAACAAGAATATCACGATTCTGGATTTCGTGAATCTGGAGGATATCGACCCGATCTACTTTCAAAAAACTTATTATCTGTCCCCTGATCAGACTGGAGATAATGCCTATTCCTTACTGCTGAACGCGATGCGAGATACCGGGAAAATCGGGATCGCCCAAATCTCCATTCGCTCCAAAAGCAGTCTGGCAGCCATTCGTGTATACAACAACTGTCTGGCGATCGAGACCATCTTCTACCCGGATGAGATAAGACCCGTCAGCCAGGTCCCCAATCTGCCCGAGCAGCCGCAGGTTAACGAGAAGGAACTAACGATGGCCAAAATGCTTATTGAGCAGCTTTCGAGCGAATTCGACCCTGCCAAATATACGGATGCCTATCGTGACAAGGTGCTTGAGCTCATTTCTCACAAAATCGCGGGTGAGGAGATTAAGGTAGCTCCATCCAAGCCAGAGACGAATGTCGTTGATCTCATGGCAGCACTGCAAGCCAGTATCGAATCCATCAAGCCGATCGCTACAGATCCTGGTCCGGCTCCTGCGAAGCCACGCAAGCCGCGCAAGCCAGCCGCCTCACGGCAAGCTGCTGGTGGCGAAGCCAGTGATGCCGCTGCGGCTCCCAAGCGTAAAAGCACAACAAAACGGACCAAGACCTAGTCAACATATCCGACCAGCAAAGGAGGTGCAGGATTGGCACGTACAGCACAGGGAACGATCACCATCATGGGCTGCGAGATTCCCATTACGAACCCAGACAAGCCCTTGTGGCCGGAGGCAGGCATTACCAAGGCCATTTATTTGGAAAAGCTCGCCCTACTCGCACCTTATCTGCTGAAATATTGCCGTAATCGTCTCTTAACCGTCATTCGCTGGCCGCATGGCATTCATGGCAAATTTTTTTATCAGAAAAACGCGCCTGTCTCCAGACCCGAGTATATATCAACGTACCGTGATGGTGATATTGAGTATATCGTGCTGAACGAGCTGCCCCAGCTATTATGGCTTGGCAATCAGGCTGCTCTCGAATTTCATCCCTCCTTGCATGACGTAGGCAGTATACTACCTCGCGAATGGATTATTGATCTGGACCCGACGCTTGAGATCGAGCCTAGAATCATGGAGGCCGCCAGCCTTGTCGATGATGTGCTTCGTTCGCTAGGCATTGCATCCGTTGCCAAGACCTCGGGGGCTACAGGTGTTCAGATCATCGTGCCGATCCATCAGGGGATTACCTTCGACGAATTGCGCAGTGTAGGGCATCTGGTCGGTCGTTACGTAACGGAGAAGCATCCGAAGCTGTTCACGATTGAGCGATTAAAAAAAGAGCGCGGTACCTGCATCTACTTTGATTATTTGCAGCATTACGCTGGCAAGACGATCGCAGCCCCCTACACACCGCGGGCTCGCGCCGGAGCTACGGTATCCACACCGCTCACATGGGCAGAGGTAAGACAGAATGTCTCTCCACTGGATTATCATCTGCTTAACATTGAGGAACGGCTGGGAAAGCTGGGCGACCTTCTGGATTCCCTTCCTCCACAGCCGCTGGAACCGATTATCCGTCAGCTCAAGAAATAGTAAACTTATTTACGACAAAAAAGCCCGACAGGTCACTTACCTGCCGGGCATTTCTGCTACACGATCTGCTATACATTCAGCCCTTAACCAACAGCCAACCATTCAATCATTCATGCCGGCTTCAGCTTCGCTAATGGATTCCCTTTTTCTTGAAGCGTCCACCCTTCACATCGTGAATATTGCCGATCGCCACGAACGCATGCGAATCCCAATCCTCCACAATACTCTTCAGCTTCGCTTCCTCCAGTCGAGTGATTACGACAAAGATAACCTTCCTGCTGTCACCCGAAAAACCGCCTTCTCCATCCAGATACGTCACACCACGTCCCAGTCGATCGGTAAGTGCATCGCCGATATCACGATATTTCTCACTAATAATCCATACCGATTTGGATTGGTCAAGACCCTCAATGGTAATGTCAATCATCTTCATCGCAATATAGTACGCGATCATGGAGTAGAGGGCATTCGGCCATCCGAACACAAAGCCTGCACTTCCGAGTATGAAGACGTTGACGAACAGCACGACCTCGCCTACGGAAAATGGTGACTTCTCACTGACGAGAATCGCCACAATCTCCGTTCCATCCAGGGATCCGCCAGAGCGAATGACCAGACCGACACCTACACCGAGAATGACACCACCGAAGATTGCACCAAGCAAGGGCTCACCCGGTGTTAAGGCAGATACGTCATGCAGCAGGTACGTACCACCTGACATCAATACGACACCAAGCAGCGTACATAACGCAAATGTCTTGCCAATCTGCTTGTAGCCGAGGATCAGAAAAGGAAGATTCAGCATCACGAGGAACACGCCGAGGGGAATTCCGAAAATTTCAGACAGCATGATGGAAATACCAGTAATACCGCCGTCTATTACTCCATTTGGTACGAGGAAAATCTCAAGGGCCACCGCCATCAAAGCTGCTCCGAGTACGATAAAGATACCCTTCTGCAGCAGCCGCTTCGTCTGCACCTTCCGGCTAACCGGAAGCTTCTGTAGATTCGTTGCTATCTCATCTGGAGTCATGCTGCTCATTCTACTCCCCCCATTTTTCTCAGCTTACAATTACAAGAAAAGGGACCGCTCCATGCAGCCCCCTCCTCCCGTCGTTGTTTCTCATATATATACTATATCATAACAGGAGATTTTTAGGCAAAAAAGTTAGAAAAAAGCAGTATACTCTCCAATGAGCAGGATTATCTATGCTAAACGGGCTCAAATCGACTTTAAAGAAGGGGAGATAACATGCGTGCTAGCACTTCTGCTGTCTTCTGAATGCGATGGCGTTCCTTGAATCGTTCAGACTCTATAGCTATTGAATGCTCCAGATCCCGCCTGAAGTCCTGCTCCAGGCGCTGAATGAATGCTTGAGAGAAGACCAGGGTGGTGAGCTCAAAATTATAAAACAAGCTCCGCATATCCATATTCGCCGTCCCTACAGATCCGAACAGATCATCGACAATCAGAATCTTGGCATGCATGAAGCCTTTGCGATATTGATAAAATCGGACACCAGCATTCAGCAGCTCAGCTACATAGGACAACGAGGCAAGCTTCACCAGTATGGAATCGGACTCATACGGAATGATGATTCGTACATCCACCCCACTGACAGCCGCTGTCTTGAGCGCCTCATAAATGCTCGGGTCCGGAATAAAATACGGTGTTGTTAGCCACACTCTGCGTCTGGCTACTGCGATAGCTCCGAAGCACAGCTCTTGAATCGCATTCCATGCCAAATCCGGCCCGCTGGCTACAATCTGGACCTGATCCTCCCCTTCGCACTCATGTGGCGGAAAGAGACGGGGATCATCAATACGCTCACCCGAGGCAAGCTTCCAGTCACTGAGGAAGGTGTTCTGCAAAAAATAGACCGCATCGCCCTCGATGCGTGTGTGCGTGTCCCGCCAATCCCCCATTTTCGGATATTGGCCCAGATAGTCATCACCTACATTCAGACCACCGACAAAGCCAACTCTACCGTCTACAATCAGAATTTTGCGATGATTACGATAATTGATTCGTTTATCAAGTGTGGCTAGCAATGGCGGCAGAAAGTAATGAAATTCTATTCCAGCCTGCTTGCAGGTCTGGACAAAGGAGGATGGGAGGTGATAGCTGCCCAGCCCGTCCACAACAAAGCGGACCTTGACGCCCTCCTTGGCCTTGCGGATCAGCAGCTTCTGAAAGGTCGATCCAATCGTATCGGCGCGAAAAATATAGAATTCGATATGAATATGATCCTGTGCCTGTTCGATCGCCGCAAGCATTGAAGCAAAGGTCTCCTCCCCGTCCGTGAGCACCGTTGCCCTGTTACAGCCTGTAATCGGGCTTTCCGTGAGTCGGGACAGCATGTTGAACAAGCGTTCATAGTGGATGAACTCCGGGTTGGACATATGCTGGATGTCATGGATTACCTTGGTCTGACGCCACAGAGCTTCCTTAATCTGCTGGAACAATCTGGACCCCTGATTGCGAAGTACTTTTCGTTTCTTGTAATCCTGAGCTACAAAATAGTACACAACGAAGCCAATCAGCGGAAAACAAAACAGAATAAAGAGCCAGGCGACCGCCTTAGCTGGCTGTCGAAACTCAAGAATGAGGATGGTTGCGGTCTGAAAAATAAATATGAGCAGCACAATCGTCAGCCACAGCATAAGGCACCTCCTTGTACATTATTGTCATGATTAATAGGATTGCTGAATAAATAGTAAGCAAACAGGCATATAGCCGGCACCTCACTCACGCACTTCACCATGCCAGGCGGAATCTGCCGGAAAGGAGCTGTTTATGAGAAAACAAGATTGGAACCGGAGGATGACTCTACTTGTGCTCTCTGACGCACAGCGGTCCCCCCGGCAGTTTCATATATCCAGGCCTATCGTAATCCTAGTACCTACGCTGGCTATTTTGTCCATATCGACTATGATTATTACCCTCCAGATCCGCTCCTCACAGACGATATCTCGTCTGGAGACCACATTGGCTGCCCAGAGCATGCAGATGGAAATGACCGTGACGAATAAGGATGAAGCCATCCAGCGGCTACAGCAGGAAATTCTGCTCTTGTCCAATCAGGCAGAGAACGTCAAGGAACGCATGGAGCGAATACGTGAGCTGGAGGAGCAATTGGAGCAATTTATCCAGAAGCATGACATCTCATCAAGCAAGACCTCAGCGTCTTCCTTTACTCCATTGGCTTGGGATGCCAACGGGAACAAGGGCGGCCAATGGATCGCGGTGCATGACAAACAGTTGAGCACACTCGGCAAGGAGACTACAGAGGATTTCGAGGAAATCACGGCCATGCTGGATAGCATGGAGTCCTCGATACCTCGTGTCCTGAAGAAGGCCGAGTCCGTCCAGACTTCGCTGGAGCAACGCCAGCGGCAAGCTCGTCTGAAGGCACGACAACTGGAGCTGGCTGAGAATGGCAAGCCAAATGCCTGGCCTACAGCCGCTCGGCGAATTACCTCCAGCTTTGGCTATCGAACAGACCCCTTCAATGGACGTGCCGCCTATCATGCTGGTATCGACATTGCAGGGAACACAGGTGACCCCATCTATGCGGCAGGTGCAGGGAAGGTCATTGCCTCTGCTCAGGACGGCAGTCGCGGCAAATATATTATGATTGAGCATCCAAATGGCCTACAGACCTGGTATATGCATCTGCACGCCTTATCTGTCTCGGTAGGCGAGCAAGTCAGCAAGGGCGAGCTGATCGGTAAGCTCGGTAGTACTGGACGCAGTACAGGCCCACATCTACATTTTCAGGTGGTTAAACAAAATATCCCCATCGATCCCCTGCTGTATGTGCGTTAATATGTAAATTTTATGAGCCGACACCCTATTCCAGTTGTGAGAAGGTATCATATTCCGAAGGAGAGATGTACATGTTCAAGCCTGGCTTAGGGAAGCGACAAGCAGCCCCTGTTGAGGCAGTCCTGTCCTATGGCACGACCTTTACAGGTACGCTTCATTGTCACGTCCCCGTACGAATTGAAGGCGTTGTCCACGGTAGCATTGCCAGCACCGATCTCATCATTATTAGCGAGTCTGCCATTGTCACTGCGGACGTCACTGCCCGAGAAATCGTTATTGCAGGCAAGCTGATCGGAGAGATACATGCGGAGCAGCGCTTGACACTGGCCTCCACAGCCGAAATTCATGGCAATATCACCGCCAATTCGCTTATTGTGTTCGAAGGAGCCATTCTCGATGGAGCTACCAAAATGGAACATTCCGTTAGTACTACTGCTGAAGAGACGAATGCTTCAGAAACGGAGGCCTCCTCTGCCCACTCACGTGCTGAGGCTGGCTAGACTGACCCTATACTCCCTATTATCTGCACCGTAGTCATTATATAAACCACAAGCCCTTTGCCAGAACCGTGCAATACGGAAGGGCAAAGGGCTTGTTAATATGCTACTATTTCTAATTCTAATGATGCCTCACCTCAGGACGAGACGTCACGCTTGATGAAGACGAGCCAGCTTACGGCCAAGAACACAATGTAATAAGCAGCCAGCACGGTAATGGAGAAGCCAAGTGTCGTGCCCATACTTGAGACTGGACTGTCGATATACACAGTCAGATCCAGATGGGATACGAGTAAATATTTCACCCATTCTGCTCTTCCTTGCAGGAGTAACAGAAACATTCCTACAAAGTTCTGTAAGAATAGAATGCCCAGTGACAAACCGATCGCAAGGGCACCCGACCGAAATACGGAGGACACCATGAACGCAAAGGTCAGAATGATGAACAGCGTCACATATTTAGTCAGAATCATGGCAAATGCATACTGTGCAGGACTTAATTGCGAGCCTTCACCTATTGGGAAGATCGACTCGGGTGACAATGCCAACGCAGACGTAAGTATACTCCCTGCAACCAGCAGTGCTGTGCCGAACAGGCTGAACAGAATGACTGCTATATACTTGGATATCAGAATTTTCGTTCGGCTCCATGGACGAATCAGCAATAGCTTGATCGTACCCCAACTGAATTCCCCTGCAACAATATCTGCACTAACAATGACCGTGAAGATCGTGAGCAGGAAGAAGCATACCAACATTGTCAGCATGGCACCATCCCATACGCTAATCTGGTCACTTGCTAATGACACCAGTAAAGGCACTGTCAGTGCGATGAGCAGCAAGATCCCCAGCATCACCCATGTACGCACTCTGATATAGATCTTTATATTCTCGTTATGAACAAGCTTTAAGAAGTTAGACAATTCCTACACCTCCTGTTAGCTCTAAGAATTGATCCTCAAGCGTCTGCGACAATGGACGGATGGAATACACTTTGATGCCTGCCTCAATTAAGCGTTGATTCAGTTCAGCTGTCTGCTCCCGATCCAGTGGCACGACCAGCGTCTGCCCTTGAATTCTCCCGTTCGTTACTAATGTAAGCGCATGGGCAGGATCGCTGACTTCAAAAGCAACTTCTGTAGCTGCAAGGAGTGCGCCATCTGACTTCAGTTTCCTCACATCCACCAAACGTCCATTTTGGATGATGGCAACCGTATCGCACATAAGCTCCATCTCACTAAGCAAGTGACTGGAGACAAATATCGTGGTGCCCTCTTCCCTGCTCAGATGCTGCAGATAATCTCTTAGCTCACGAATTCCTTGCGGGTCCATTCCATTCGTCGGCTCATCCAGAATGAGCAGCTTGGGGCGATGCAGCAAGGCTTGAGCAACACCCAGACGCTGTCTCATCCCGAGGGAATAGGACTTTACCCTGTCATGTATTCGTTGTTCAAGGCCGACAAGACGTACCGTCTCCTCTATGCGTTCCTTTGTAATCCCAGGCAGCATGCGAGCGAAGTGCTGTAGATTCTGATATCCCGTCATGAAGCGATACAGCTCGGGATTCTCAACGATGGCCCCGACTTGAGCAATCGCCTGCTCAAAGTCCGTCTTCATACTATGGCCGCAGATGGAGATGTCCCCCTCACTGATCGAGATCAACCCGACCATCATGCGAATGGTTGTCGTTTTCCCTGCTCCATTGGGCCCGAGAAAACCGAACACCTGCCCAGGCATCACATCTAGAGTTAGCTTATCCACCAGTCTTTTGCTACCTTTGATTTTGCTGACCCCTTGAAGGCGAACAATTGGCTCCAGACTCATCCGATGAACTCCTTTCTCGCAGCATTCGCTGCCCACCTCAAAAAATAATTATATGAAATTCAGTCTATCACATCCTGCCAGCAAGCAATAACAACGAGTTAACATGACTAGAACATAAGGACGCCTTTACATACCATATATTGGCGTAAAAATACTATTCATAACCATACTTTATATAGTAAAATATTATATATATTATGATGTATGATCATATTTTGAGCTCGCGTAACGTCTGATTCAGACACACCATTTGCATAAATATGTGTGAATGTTTACATTCATGTAGCTCTAATCTGATCTTACACAAATGGAGTCACCTCAATGAATAAATCTCCATGACGGCTCCATGGGCATACCTTCTTCGCGATGTGTCCATAAGCTCGAGATTGATTAACAATACTACTCCTAGGTATACACACACAATTGCAATCAGGAGGAGATTTAGATGAACTACGGTACACGCATAGCAGAGCTTCGGGAAGAACTGGGACTTAAGCAGGAAGAGCTCGCCCATACTCTTGGCATTACCCGTGCGGCACTCTCCCATTATGAAAAAAACCGGCGTAAGCCGGATTTTGAAATGCTTATGAAGCTGGCGAATCTGTTCGGCGTATCCATAGACTACATCATTGGACGGACTACCCATAAGAATACAACGCTGCCATCGGAAATGCAGCAATTCATCGATCAGTTAGAGTTATCGGATAAGGATATTCTAAATCGCTTCAACCTGACCATTGACGGTCGTAGCCTAAGCGAAGATGAAGCCCGTAGATTTATTGCCTTTGTACGCATGGAGCGCATGATGGAGCGCTAGATTCATCCACAATTGAATGACATGCCAAAATAACGAACCCGTATCTTCCCCTAGGGACTGCGAGTTCGTTTTTGGGCTGTTCTGCTCAGTCCTCCACCGGATGTAAGGACTTCAGCCACTCTGGCTGCTTGATCCCACATTGCCGAAGAATGTCCAGGATATCCAGCTGAACTGCCTCTACAGCTTGTCTACCCTGCACCCATAGCTCCTCTGCTGCCAGTTCCCGATTATAGATCCGGAACTCTTCACCCATGTAACTCCCCTCTTTTCTCAGGTAATCTCCCGCTGCATATCTCTATCATATTCAATGTGAACAGCAAATACTGTCGTCTGCTGGATGCGAAATTGGTCTATTTATGATGAAATTTGACGAATGTAGGCAAAGTTATTACCAGCACCTTAGCCAAACCTGATTTCAGGTTCAATGATGTGGGGGAGCGTAGTCGTGAGCGGAGAGCGGGCTCTACACTCACATTTGATCTGATCAAGGTGCTAGAATTAGCTATGCTATATTCTGTTATGTAGAGTAGATATATACCAATCTAAGGATACAGACGAATCCGAGAAAATTTTTCTGTTCATGCTACAAAAACGTAAAAAGGTTCGTCTTCCTAATAGCTGCAGCTGAAAGGAGGCAATTACACCATGAGTATTCCGGAATCCTCAGCATTCCGTAACATATTTTTTGAACATTATCCAACCGTACGTAGAAAATTAGCCGCGCTGGTGCGCGATGATGCCGCTGCTGACGATCTGGCACAGGAGGTCTTCCTGAGACTATACCGGAACCCACCAGACAATCCTGCCACCCTGGGGGCATGGCTGCACCGGGTGCTTACAAGAATCGGATACGATTATTTGGAGAAAAAAGCTAGAGAGAGAAGACTCCAGGATAAGCAGGAGCTGATGTATGAAGGTGAGGCTACCCCGGAATCTGGCGAAGAAGTCCTAATGAGACAGCTAGATCAGGAAGAGGTCCAGACATGGCTGAGCAGCCTACCTGAGCGTGATCGACAGGCACTACTGCTTCGCTACTCAGGCTATAGCTATGCAGAGATTGCGGAGGAGCTTAAGGTCAGACGGCCTCTCATTGGAAGCCTGCTGCAAAGGGCAACACGCAAGCTGGAGACGACAGCCAGCAAAGCTATGGCCCAACAAGACTAACCTAGCTATGAAAGGGTGAACAAGATATGACGAACAAGCGACAGGATTCAGGAATAGATACAAGCACACACGATGCATGGAACAAACTACAGAAAAAACTGGCGAGCGAGCCCGTAAACGCTAAATGGGAAACTTGGGAAGCGAGTAAGCAGGAGCTACGTCTGCCAGCTACTCACCCGCAGTCTTCGGCAGCAGTTGCTGCTGTGTCTACAACGCATACCTCAACAGCACAAATGAAAGAGAGCGCTCCGCTTTCTGTTAACACTCGCCGCAGACGGGGTGGACGACGCTGGAAATGGACCAGTGCTGCTGTGGCTGCCGTGATCATTGGGACAGTTCTTGTCACACCAATGGGCAATAATGCACTTGCTGCCCTTCTGAATCAATTCAAGGTGCAGGAAATTGCTACCGTCGACGGGGAAAGCATCGAGAATATGCTGAATCAACTTGTGCCGGGCGAATCGGCCAGCAGGGAGAATGTTTTTGGACAATTCAGTACAGAAAGTGGAAGCATTGAGGGACAATTTACGCGTGAGGAAGCCATATCCCGTCTAGGGGTGCCGCTGCTTCCTGCCAACCTCTTAGGTACCGAAGAGGAAGTCTACGTTACTCCCTCACACAAGATTATGATGAAGCTAAATGTGAATGAGCTGAATCATGCTATGCAGCGCGTAGGAGCGACCAAGCTGCTACCAGAGTCCATGGACGGCAAAGAAGTGGAATTGAATATTCATGAAGGCATCATGTATGACATGGGCACTAGCGATCAGAATTGGGCATCATTGAGACAAATGCAGTCACCTGAATTCCTGATTGATCCATCCGTGGATGTGACAGAAGCCGTGGAGGCCGTTCTTCAGCTTCCTATTCTTCCTTCCGATCTGAAGGAACAGCTGCAGCAGAGCGGCATTTTGACAGGCTCCATCCCCATGCCATATGTAGTTGATCAAGCATCCGACATACAAGAGACGATGATTGCCGGAACGAAGGTGCTCATTGAACAGCGCCAATACAACCAGCTAACAGACCACATCGCAGTCTGGGTGAAGGACGGGCAGCTGTTCCACTTTCAGGGCGGGAGCGCCTACGAAGAAGAGGCTGAATTCATGAACAAGCTTAAGGAGCTGGTCGAGGCATGAGTGAACTGGCCATCGAAGCGAAGGCACTAACCAAGGAATACAGCAATGGACGTGGCTGCCGCAATGTCACGATCTCTGTAGGGAAAGGGGAAGCCTTTGGCTTCCTCGGTCCTAATGGTGCCGGGAAGAGCACATTTGTGAAAATGCTCGTCGGTCTCATCCACCCGACTGCAGGAGAAGCGACCCTGCTGGGTGCGCCTATCGGTACTATTGAAGCGAAGCGGCAGATCGGATACTTGCCCGAGCTATACAGGTATCAGGAGTGGCTTACTGGTGAAGAGGTCGTCCGTCTGCACGGCCAATTATGCGGCTTGGACAAAAGCGTAATCAGCCAGCGAGTTCCTGAGCTACTACGTAAGGTAGGTGTCGGTCAACGTGGCAAGGACCGCGTTAAGCATTATTCCAAAGGCATGCAGCAGCGACTGGGTCTGGCCTGCGCACTGGTGAATGATCCGGCTGTCCTTTTTCTTGACGAGCCCTCCTCGGCTATGGACCCTGTCGGACGGATGCATGTGCGCGGTCTGCTTGAGGAATTGAAGCAGCAAGGGAAGACGATTTTCTTAAATTCACATCTGCTGGAGGATGTGGAGGTATTGTGTGACAGGATGGCACTCTTGAACAACGGACAGGTGCTTCGTCATGGACGGGTAGATGAGGTGCTCCAAAAGCGAGTCTGCTGGCGTTTTAAAGTCGGTGGATTTTCGCCTTTTTTGCTATCATGGCTCATAGATACAACAGGATTCAGCTTTCGTTTACATAATGACGAACAGAATCAGGGCGAAGCTGCCTATGGTTCGAGTGCAGAGGATATCGTCTGGCTTGAAGCAGAGCTGGAGAACGAAGAACAGGTTGGATGGGTCAACTCACTGCTAATCGGACAAGGGCTGACGCTGTACGAGGTCACCAAGGTCCGGGAACGGCTTGAAGAATGGTTCATGGAGGCTGTAGCTGGTTTGAACCATAGGGGGGAACAGGAATGAAGATTATTTGGACCATGACCTGGAAGGAGCTCCTTCGCAAACGGGTCCTGCTGCTAACGATCATACTGACAGCCTTGTTCCTGCTGGGTTTCTGGTTCATCGCCAGTGCCATTGGTGGAGAAGCTCCCACAACTATCACGGATAGTGTGAACAGTGAAGCTATGATTCAGCAATTCATGTTAGGCATGTTAATATTGATGTTCGGTTTTCTCTTTGCTGGCTTTGTGCTCGCCTTTTTGTCGATCTTCAGCTCATTTTCTGCGATTGCAGGTGAGGCGGAGCAAGGCATCATGCAGGCCATGCTGCCGCGACCGATCCCGAGATGGAAATGGTATACAGGCCGCTGGCTCGGCTATGTCTCATTTGGTCTGGTATATGCCTTAATATTGTATAGCCTAATTCTATGGATTACCGATGTACATGCCTCCATTCCACGTGACCCAATGGTGTTGGCACAGGCGTTTCTGCTCTTTGCTTCGGTTGTTCCTTTACTCGTAACTGTATCCATGTTCGGGTCTGGCTATCTGTCTTCGATTGCGAATGGCGTGGTCATGACGATGCTCTATGGAGCGGGGTGGCTCGGCGGAATGATTGGCAAAATCATCGGCTCTGTGGGACTTGAGCCAGGCCCCCTCCAGACGCTCAGCAACATTACAGGCATCCTGTCACTGATTATGCCGGCTGATGGACTGCACAGGAAAATGCAGGCTGTGTTGTTCAGCTATGAAGACATTCAGGGAATTGTCCCAGTAAGAATGGACGGTCCCTTCGGTATTGGCGATGTTCCCTCGACAATGTTTGTGGTGTATGCCGCCGTATACACGGCAGTGCTTTTTGCAATCGGAATGCGCCGATTCATCCGTAAAGACTTATAAGCTTGAGGCCATCATCGACATCAAGCTACAAATGATATTTTGGGCGAATATAACAAACCAAGGCTTACCGGAGGGGACATGACTCCAGTAAGCCTTGGTTTGTATCTGCCTTCCTAGTAGAGGTCGTACCTGCCAGCCTACAGATGAAAGCTCCATGAAGCTTATGATCCATATAGCTGAAGCTCATGAATCGACCAATAATTTGAAGCTGTACCAGTAAGGGTGATCTTGATGTAACGAGCACGGGATGAAGCGAAGTTAATCTCCTCCTGTGCTCCTGATCCTTTCCCAGAAGCTACTTTGGTCCATTGCTTGCCGTCCGCAGACACCTGAACATCATAGGCACGCGGATAATCTCCCTCCGAAGCGGTGGTATCCAGCAATAAACGGCTAATGACTTGCGTCGCTCCCAAATCCACCTGATAAAAGACTCCCGAGCGCTGAGCGCTACCCGTGTCCCACCTGGTACGCCCATTACCATCAATAGCCAATCTAGCATTGCCACTGTTCACACTGGCACTGGTCTTCCAATTGCTCCTGTCCAACTGCGCCAGACCCGTGAAGGTCACCTCAGCCTTCTCAGATATCTGGTTAGATCCAGTCGGACGGATTTTATACATGTAGGTGGTACCAGCTGCAGCGGTACGATCGGCATAAGAGCCTCCCTCTACCTCCGCAGCGATAACACGGTAGTCCCCTTCCTTACTGCTGGCACGTAGTACGTCGTAAGCTTGCACCCCTTCGCTCTGCATCCAGCTCACCTGGATCTGATCTGACTTGGCTGCACTAGCTTGGACCCAATCCGGGGCCACAGCTGTACTCGCGGTTGTCGCATTTACCTTTTCCAGAATGTACTGTACAGACTCGCCCGGCCCTAATGTTTCTTCGAACTCCAGCGTCGGTGAAGCCTTAAGACCGCTCACATTCCGATGTGCCGCTGTATAAGTCGCACCTGAACCGATTCGCTCTCCACGATACTCTCCCTGCTGAGGCATCGTTACGCGAACCTTGATCTGCTGTGTAGTCGGTTCAAAATTCACCAAATTCAACAGCTGCTTGTTGGATTTAGCGCCACTGCCAGCAATGGGAGCAAGCGACGAGGTATCTACAGCACGCACATACACCAGTTTGTCCGCCGTATCGGAGGTGTTCAATACGGTGTAGGTCAAGGGCTTGCCATGGGTTGCATAAGCAAGGCTTAGTCTACGCATAATGTCGACTCTCGAATCCTGGCCATTGCTGAACGGATAGACCTCCGTCGCTGCCGGATTATGATCTTGCAGATCAAAGCCCGTCTTGAACAGCGAGAAGTCCTGATAAAAGGCCGCATGCTGTACGAACATATCGGCGAATCCAATCTGCGAACGCATAATTCGGTCAAATGCCGCAGCATTCGGCTGACTCGCGCCATATGCCGGATCATCCACATGCGTACCTGACGTACCGAATTCCGTATTCAGCATAGGCTTGCTAAGACCATTGTTGGCACCGCCAAAGGTACGCAGGTTCTCTACGAAGCTGCCACCTACAGCATCCACATAGGATGCACCATAGGCATGACCATTTGTCAGATCCGTAACCTTCTCCAGCTCAAGTCGCTGCTGCGGGTCGGCTTCCCATCCATCAGGTGTACCACAAGCCTTCGCACCGCCGTCCTGATTCTTGCAGGCTTTGACAGAATAAGCTGGCCAGTACGCCCAGCCTGGTGCGACGGTCTTCAGATGAGGAGCTATCTTCTTGCCCTCCGTATTCAGCCATTTGGCTACTGCCAGATTTACGGCTTTGGAGCGGTTGAAGAGTCCCGGCTCATTATCGACCTCAAAATATTGCACGTAAGGTCCATATTTCTGTAAATAGGAGGTAAGCTTCTGCTTCGCCGTGTCTGGCAGACTACCGTCGGCTTTTAGCTTGATATCACCTGTATACAAATATAAGGCTACCGCTTGCATATTGTACTGCTTAAGGGTCTTGTAATAATCATCCACATCCGAGCAGGCATTGCCCACATTACTGGCGCACGTCACCCTCATAATATTTCCACTATACGCAACCCCAAGCCATTTCATCACCGTAGGCAGATGACGTACAGCTCCCTGATCGTAGTAGAACTCCTGATTGTTGACATTGGTACCTGTACGGATATAACGTCCATGAATTGGCTCCTGCGCCGGGGAAGAGAGTGCCTGAAGATTCAGATCATCCCAGGTCCACCACAGATTCGGGTCCTCAGAGCTCGTGCAGTAGAGGCATCGTACTGCCTCCAGACGTAGCTCATTGTTGCCTTTCTTTAGCTGCTCTTTGGGAATATACAATTGATAGTTCTCTTTGAACGAGTGTGTACTTCCCGTACCCGATACTCCAGCAATCTGGATAATGCCCGCCAATTGTCGGTTGGAGAACACGGCCATTTGAGGAACTGCCTTGCCCGCATCCAGAATACGCACATTAAATAGCACCCCGTTAGGAGGAACCTGATCCAGCTCATACTGAAGGACCAGTTCGGGATTAATCGACGCATTCAGTCCAGTAGGAATGGCCCCATCTAGCTTGAGTGTACCCGAAGACACCTGAGCAGAGCTGCTTCCTGTCTGGTTAGCCGAGGTCACACGAACGGCCGCGGGCTGGTTGTCTGCCTTTCCCTTGAACTCCTCCGCAGAGTTGTCACGAGTCCCCAGCTTCCAGATCGTGGTTGCCGCATTCACGGATTCTGGCTCGGTCGTCTGGCTGTCCCCATTCAGCTGCAGGGATACCAGCACGATCAGACCCAGTAGCCCCATGCATAATAAGGCATATTTGTTCGCCAACCTTTTTTTCATATCCTCGTCCACACTTTCTCCACTGGTTTAATGGCCGGGAAAGAGCGTTCAATTCAATGGCAGAAACAAAGCATTAGAAGGTATAACTGCTTTGGCTTCTTGCTGACTTTCCCACATGAGACGTGCCATGGCATCGCCTTCTTGATCATAATATTCAACCTTGAGGTCGTAGAGCTCGCCTCCGTTCAAAGCGATGCTACCTTTACGTTCTGTCCAGCTCTGCTTGAACCAGCTATCAATAATAAGTTGATCATTTACCCATACCCGGATTCCATCATCCGATATCGTCGTAAACGTGTACACATCTGTAAATCGTGGGCTTACTCTCCCTGTCCAGCGGGCAGAAAACCGGTCTGCTTGTACAGCAGGATCAGGAGAAGCCGTACGCCAATTGTAATCCAGCTTGGCCTCCAATCGACGAAGCACAGGATCACCGCTCAGTGTCATGTTGTTAAAATACTCTCCATATAAGCCATTGACTAACTCTGGTTCTGGCTCTGGCTGAGGCTCTGGTGCAGGAGAAGGTGGGGAAGCGATGGGCTCCTCTGGTAGACTCGGATTCCCTTCAGAAGTGCCTGGATCTTGTGGGGGCAGTGTCGGCGTAGGCGCTTCATTATTCCCCTCCATATCCTCCTGAAGCTCGTCACGGGTTAACGTACGCTCATGCTCCATATAATGCACAATATCCTGCTCTGTGTTGTTCTCCAGCAGCATCTTGCCCCAAGTCATAGAGTAGGTCCATCTCGGCTGGGATTCCAGCACCCGTGCGCTTGGCATCTCCCCATGCTCTCCAATGGCAATAGGCTTGTTGCCTGCCAATGCAAGCAGCTCCTCATAGTAACGCTGTTTATAATCGTTATCATAGATATCAGCGGCAAGAACATCTACCTTGGCCAGACCAGGAAAGGTGGTCGCATACGGGTCAGACCACGTATTCGGAGCATTCGGGTTCCAAACCCATATTAGATTATCGAGCTTGTGCACACGGACAAAACGGTCATACATCAAATCCCATAGCTCATCAAAATTATTCTTCTTCCCCCACCAGAACCAACTACCATTCATCTCATGATAGGGCCGCCACAAGATGGGAACCCCCTCGTCACTAAGCTTCTTCAACGAGACAGCAACCTGATCCAGATCTGCAATCAGCTTGCTATATTCCTGGGTCCCAGGCGTAACATAGCGATCGAATTGACTCTGGCTAAGCTTCGCTTGTACGTTAGCCCAGGTCATGGGCTTGCCAGGCAACGGTTGATGATAGGTCATTGCCACAATTCCACCAGCTTGGTGCCATCGAATGGCGCTCTCCACCACCTTGCTGCGCTGCGCTTCGGCTTGACTGGCCGTCTGACCGGAGATCGCTCCCAGCTCATAGCCGTGCAGTCCGGCATATTCGCCGCTGATTTTCTTCAGTCGGTTGTTCAACTCGTCGGGTGTCTCCAGGTAATCATGCTGACCTGTTATCATCTTCTGACCATTAATGGATTGTAGATAACTGTATAATTCACGTGCCTCTGCTGAAGCGGCGGGGTTAATCGGAGCTAGAGCAGCATGAGCCGGAGCGGCCCACTGCGTTACCCCAACCGTCAATAGAGCACCTACGAGAACTGTGGGCAGGAGTCTCTTGATCCATCGATCCAAAGGATGAGCTTTCACGAATAATCTTCCTTTCGCTAGCCTGGCTGCCGTCTCTTCGTGTATGCAGTAGCCTCAGGCTAAGGAGCTGCTATGCAGCTCACTTGAATTTGGAAGGTTTTTCAATTCCTTCTCATCCTTTGTATCGACTTTTTCCTGCCAATTTTTTATAGATGTTTGTCATGTATTACAGTTATCTTGCGTATTTCGGCATTAATTTTCAGAAACAGACAATAATTCGACAATGTTTTCTTTTGTGATTCGAGTACTGTTTATGAGATGAACTGCTTTTGAAACAAACTGCTTATGAAATGAACTGCTGCAAAGAAATTTCATTCCAATCCATGCAGAAGCGCACAATATCCTCCTCAACCAGCTCAGAACCTGTCTGTACCTCGATAATCTCCACATCGGTTACAGCCAGAATACTGTGCTTCGTCCCCTCAGGAATACGTACCACGTCACCAGCCTTCACACGATGCAGGCGTTCATTCAGGATGACCTCGGCTTCGCCGCTGATGACCGTCCAGATCTCACTGCGCTTCAGATGCAGCTGATAGCTGATATTCTTGCCGGCCTCGACGAAGATGCGCTTCGTGAGGACCTCGTTGCCTTCTGGGTACTTGATATAGTCCACGACCCGGTAATGGCCCCAACGCCGCTCCTCGTACATCGGACGTTGCTCATGAGCCTTCAGCACCTCCTTGATGCGCGGGCTCTCGGCTTTGTTCGTTACAAGAATTCCGTCTGGACTGGCAGCTACGATCAGATCGCTCGCGCCGATCACAGTTACGGGAATATCCAGCTCATTAATCAGGCTCGTATTGACTGAATCCTCGGTTATCACACCCCTGCCTACCTGCTGCTGGGTCATTTCCTCCGTCAGTGTATTCCAGGTACCGAGGTCCTTCCAGAACCCGTCGTATGGCAGCACGGCAATCTTCTGCTCCTTCTCCACGACCTCATAGTCAAAGCTGATCTTTGCGAGCAGCTTATACTGCTTTTGCAGCTCCTCATAATTCAGCGGAAGCCCTTTGTCCTCCAAAATATTGAGCAGATATCCCAGACGGAAGGCGAAGACGCCACAGTTCCACAAGGCTTGCTGTTCGATGAGCTGCTCCGCTTGCTCCCGGTTCGGCTTCTCTTGAAAGTGACTAACCGCAAGACTGCCGCTCTCGCCGGCTTCCGTATCCGTCTTGGGGATAATGTAGCCATATTTCTCGGAAGGGTAGGTTGGAATGACACCCATGAGGGCCAGGTTAGCTCCCGTCTCCGTCAACGTATCCTCTAGTCGAGCCACTGTATGGAAGAAGCTCTCCTCCACGTACGGGTCTACTGGAAGAATCGAGATGACCGTATCTGTTGAGACGCCTGCAATAGAGTACAGATAGGTGGCTGTCAGAGCAATCGCCGGGAATGTATCCCGACGTTCGGGCTCAACAATAATCTTGACCTCTTCCCCGATCTGACTTTGGATCATCTCTACCTGTCCCCGTCCTGTCGCAATATAGGACGAGCCGCATAAGCCGATGTCGCCCAGTTGTCGCCACACACGCTGCACCATAGATTCAGCGCTACCATTCGGATTCTGCAGCACTTTTAGGAACTGCTTGGAACGCGAATCATTGGATAGGGGCCATAATCTTTTGCCGGAACCACCAGACAGAAGTACTAATTTCATTGCACAACACTCCTTCTCCGATAATTGGGATTCTCTCTATTTCGCAGCCTAGCTGTTCCAACTGTTACGCTTATTGCTTATTGTATGTCTCGTCCTCCTATAATGCTCCTGCCACACTTGGAGACAGGCCGCTCAAGCCGCCCATGCGGGGTCTACCCACCGAATAATATTCCAGCCCGGATTCGGCAATCTGATACTCGCTGAATACATTGCGGCCGTCGATCAGAATTGGCTTGCGCAGCAACGCTCCCAGTCCGTGGAGATCAACCTGCTTGTAGGCTTCCCAGTCGGTCAGCAGACAGACCGCGTCACTCCCCGTAGCTGCCTCCTCAGGTGTGTTGCACCAGTGAATGCTGGGATGGTCCATCTCCGCCTTGAATTTATCCATGGCAATCGGATCATGCACCTTCACAATCGCTCCTTCTTGAATCAACGTGCCTATAATCTCCAATGCCGGAGATTCACGGATGTCATCCGTGTTGGGCTTGAAGGACAGCCCCCAGATTCCTACAGGCACACCATGTAACTGCCCGAGGGATTCGCGCAGCTTGGCAATGATCATATAACGCTGGTCGCTGTTCACCTCGACTACAGATTTCAATAGCTTGAACTCATAATCCACATTGCCCGCAATCTGAATCAATGCATTGGTATCCTTTGGAAAGCAAGAGCCTCCGTAGCCAATCCCTGCCTGCAAAAAGGAGGAGCCGATGCGCTTATCCATCCCCATGCCTTCCGCGACGTTGGTGACGTCAGCGCCTACTTTCTCACAGATGTTCGCAATTTCATTAATGAAGGAAATTTTGGTCGCCAGGAAGGCATTAGACGCATACTTGATCATTTCTGCACTGCGAACGTCCGTTACATAGATGTTGCTCGTGAACACCTCATGCAGCTTGACCATGGTCTCATGCAGCGCTGGATTATCAATCCCGATAATGATGCGGTCAGGCTGAAGCGTATCACTGATTGCTGAGCCTTCGCGCAGGAATTCCGGAGCCGAGACGATATCGAAGGCATGCTCCGTGTGACGGGCAATGACCTCCCGAATCTTCTCATTCGTGCCGACAGGTACGGTGCTCTTGGTCATCACGATCTTATGTGAATTCATGGCCTGACCTACAGCCGCAGCCGCCTGTTCAATATAGTGCAGATTCGCCTCGCCATTCGGTAGCGAAGGGGTACCTACCGCAATAATGACGATATCGGAGCGCCTTACAGCCCCCTCCAGATCCGTCGTGAACTCCAGGCGCTGCTCAGCAAGATTCTGCTCGATCAGTTCCTCAATGCCAGGCTCATAGATTGGAGATTCCGCGCGCTTCAGCTTCTCGATCTTGCTCTCATCATAGTCGACGCAGATCACCTCATTGCCTCTCAGCGCAAAGCACACCCCCGAGACAAGACCCACATAACCCGTTCCAATGACAGCCAGCTTCATAACCTCATCCTCCTTTTAGAAAGTTCACATAGGCCTGCTCTACGTACTTCTTGAATTGCTCCTTGAACGTGCTTTCATCGAACTTTTGCGCATGCTTCATAATGCCATCAATATTCCAGTCGTGACTTTCTATAGCCTGCACCGCCTCCAGGACATCCTCCACCTCATGCTTGCGGAAGAATACGCCATTTACATAAGGCTGAATCGTATCCAGCGCACCGCCTCCCTGAAACGCAATGACAGGTCTGCCAGCCGCGTTCGCCTCAAGTGGCGTAATACCGAAATCCTCAATCCCTGGAAAAATCAGTGCCCTGCATTCTGCCATCAGCTTCGTAACGTGGGCATCCTCCAATCTGCCAAGGAATTCAATATTCGGCTTCGCCATGCTCTCCAGACGTTTGCGGTCCGGCCCTTCACCAACAATGCAGAGCTTCATTCCGTTGCGGTTAAAGGCCTCAATCGCCAGATCAATCCGCTTGTAGGAGTTGAGTCTGGAGACAATCAAATAGTAGTCCCCAATACGTGTCGAGCTCTTGAAGCGCGAAGTATTGATCGGGGGAAAGATTACATCTGCATCCCGCTGATAATAAGAACGGATTCGATGCTTGACGACAGACGAATTCGCGACGTATTGGTCCACATGCACCGAAGTCTTCTGGTCCCAAGTCTTGAGACGGTTCATATACAGCCTGAGCATGCTCTTGAACAGATTGGATCGGGATTGCCCGGACATGTATGTATCGTAATCCCAGGCGAACCGCATAGGAGTATGACAGTAGCAAATGTGAAAGGTATGCTTGGGTACTTGAATGCTCTTCATGAATGCGCTGCTTGAGCTTAATACAATGTCAAAGTCTCGGAAGTCAAAATCCCGGATGGCAATGGGATACAGCGGCAGCACGCTCTTGAAATTGGACTTCACTCCCGGAATGTTCTGCAGCCAGGAGGCCCTGATATCTGCATCCTTCAAGTTATGGGACAAGCGGCTGTCACTGAACACCGTCGTGTAGATGGGAGCCTCCGGGTACATGCTGTGAAATACCTCCACCACTCGCTCGGCTCCGCCCATCTGGATCAAATAATCATGTGCTATCGCTATTTTCATCAATACCATCCTTTTAAACACGAGAGTCTGTTATATACCTGCCAGCAAGCCTTTGTAATAATGAACGATATCTTTGACGGTATTCTCGATTACAAAATGCCGCTTCACACGCTCCATCCCCTTCCGGCCCATCTCCTGCCGTTCCTCCGGATGCTCCAGCATCCAGCGAATAGCCTCCTCCAGCTTGGCGGGGTCCCCCGGCTGGATTAGCAGCCCTGTCTCTCCATGCATGACTGTCTCTGTCGGCCCTCCTTCATTGGATGCTATGACTGGCAGTCCGGCCGCCATCCCTTCCACGATGACCTGCCCGAAGGGCTCAGGTGTAACGGAGGTATGCACTAGCAGATCACAGCGCTGCATCAGGCCCTGAATGTCATCCACGTGGCCTAGCAGTTGAACCTGCTTCAAGCCATAACGGTCAATCGTCTGCTCCAGCTCACGCTTATACTCCTGCTCACCGAACAGGGCATCTCCAGCCAGCCAGAATTTCACGCGTGCATCCTCTGCGAACGCTCTGGCCGCTTCCAGCAGTACGTGTTGCCCCTTCCAGTGCGCCAGGCGACCAACCAACACGATGTTGAACTCATTCTTGGTTGCGATCGCGCCCTGTCGTTCCGTAATCGCCTTGGCGAAGGCGGAGTAGACGACCAATGTCTTCTTGTCAGGCGGCAGCTCCAGTGCACTCAGGGTTGATTTGGAATTGGCGATGACCCCATTTGGTAGGAACCGCGACAGCAGACGAATGGCCTTGGCTACCACAGGCTTCAAATACGGCGGACCGATATGATCCCGAATATGCCAGATCAAGGGTACCTTGGCTTTCTTCGCTGCAACAGCTCCATAGAGAGCAGACTTGAGGGAGTTGGTGTGAACACAGTCAACCTGCTCATCCTTGAGTAGTGGTGCCAGCTTGTTGCCATAGGCCAGCAGCTTTAGAGCTGCCGCAGGTGCACCCAGGTTCACGGTGTTGCGCCCGCGATTGCGTACAGATTCGTCCATCGGCACAATACGAACATCAATCTGTCGCTCCCGTAGACGATCGGCCAAGTCCCCTTCCTCCGCAAGTATCACGAGTGGATTAATGTCCTTGCCAATGTGAGTCAAAATGTTATACAACGCTACCTCGCCGCCGCTCCAGCGAGCGGTATGATCAATGTAAGCTACTCTTAGCATCCTGCCGCCGCCTTTCTGTCTACAACTTGCCGAAATACATCCTCGATCTGCTCGGCTACTCGCTCCCAGGTGTAATGCTGTAGCACATGTGCCCTGCATATCTCGGCATCCGGCCACGTCTCACGCTGCTCAAGGCTTCTCAGTAGTCCATCCTGGATCTCTCTACTATCCGTTCCCGCGAATAGCAGCTCGGGCCGGAAGCGGCTCAGAATCTCCCGATTGCCACCGACCGGAGTCGCCATGACCGGCAATCCCGAGGCCATCGCTTCTACCGTAATCAGGCCAAAGCCCTCCAGCGCCTGCGTCGGCACCACGAACAGATCAGAGGCCTGATGGTACAAGGGCAGCTCCTCATCGGAGATGTAACCAAGCAGCCTTACCTGCTCCTGCAGCCCATATTCCACGATTCGTGCTTCTAGCTCTGCCTGAAGATGACCTCGCCCGCCAATCAGGAGAATATGATTTGGATGGCGCTCTGCAACAGTCCTCCAGGCTTCAAGTAGCTGCACAAGACCCATCCGATTGACGAGTCTGCGCACGGTCAGAACAACTGTTGCCTCCTGTGGAAGCTGAAGTCGCTTCCGCACTTCAGCCTTGTCATCAGCTGGATGGAAGCGAGAAATATCCGCTCCTCCCGGGATAATCTGAATCTTGTGCAAAGGGACCTTGTATTGCTGATGAAGGATATCCCTGAAGGTCTCACTGAGGACGATGAATCGGTCGGCGAGTCCATAGGCCTTCATCTCAATGGAGCGAGCCATGGTGGTCTTAAGTAGATGCTTGAAGCCCTGGCCCTCCAGCTTGATCTCCTCGGTCCAGGGACCATGGAACGTCATGACGACGGGAATACCTCTCTTTCGCGCCTCAGCCGCCGGCCCTACACTGTAAGGAGCAAAGTGGGAATACAGTACGTCGACAGGCTGTCTGTCGAACAGCTCTGCTGCATATTTCTGCATCTGCTCTCTCCGCTTCCATAGAGACTGCCCATTGCTTCCAATCGAATGGACCTTCATTCGTGGGGGGACCTCTGGCTGTTGCTCATTACAGATCAAGGCATCAAGGGAATGACTCAGCGACAGCTGCTCACATACGGATTTAAAATACGTATTCAGCCCGCCTGCCTGTAGCGAAGGCCAGCTAAGTCCAGTCGCTACAATATTCAGTTCGCTGTTACTCAATCGCTCACTAAATCGGTTATTGAACGACATAACTGGTCTCTCCCTTCTTCTCCGCCGGCTCCTCATTCTTGAGTGTGACCTGCTTGCTGCGCTTGGTCAGCTCATAGTGCTTGAAGCAGACCAGAAATTCGTACATGACCCAGAACACCGCTACAGCGAACCCTGCAATGCCTTTCCGGTAAAAACCTTGTACGAAATACTTCTGACAAAAGCGTGCTGGTGGTCTGAGCAGCAGATTCATGATCTTGAAGCTCTTGCCCTTGCTGAAGGCTGTCTCCGCCTCCAGATCGGTATATTTATTGAATCGCATGACATGATCACTGATGCTTCGAAATCCGTAATGCCACAGCACACCGTTCAGCCGAATGGTCTGCTCCTCTGCCACATCCGGCATTTCGTGCACAAGACTGTTGGTAATACCATAGATCCGGCGGTTGAATAGCCGCACCAGATATTCGCCTTTGTTCATCCACTTTCCGAGAAAATCCCCGATCCGGTACATGGAGTAGGCCTTGGCCGGATCATGCAAGGTTGCTTTCTTCTCCACCAGATCCAGGGCCAGCTCCTGATTCACAACCTCATCGGTATCGATCAGAAAGATCCAATCGTACTGGGCCCGCTCAATCCCAAAGGTACGCTGCTTGGCATAACCCGGCCACGGATTGATGAATACCCTGCAGCCCAGGGCTTCGGAGACCTGAGCGGTATTATCCTTGCTGCCTCCATCGATCACGACTACCTCGTCCGCGAAGGATGCACAGGACTGGATCGCCTTGGCAATCCGGACTTCGTCATCCTGCGCGATAATGACGACGGATATCCTGTTATCTACAGGTACGCTCGACATATGGTTCATTACAGGGGGCCTCCTTTTGTTCTTAACCGTTAGCCGGTTTTCTCCGGATATATGTGGACAGGGTAGACCGGAGCCACTGAATATCCTGTCTGGAAATGATGAGTCTTGGAATTTTGGTCTTAAGTACAAATTTGACGTTGATCAGAATCATGGAAAAACGAATGATAACCGAGATGAGCATCGCTATGCCTGCTCCAGTCAGACCATAAGCTGGAACCAGCACAATCAGGAGAGGAACTACCATGGCCAGGCCGGCCCCCTGAAGTATCGTGACAAGTTTTGGTTTGCCAAGCGCCATAAATGCCTGTGCCAATACCATGGTTCCCCCGCCAATGGACACCTCTAGCACCAGGAATCGGAATACGGTAAGCGCGCTTTTGAATTCCGGTCCGTACAGTAAAGTGAACACATATGGAGCAATCAGCATCAGTACCACAGACGCCAGAATCGTGGCAGTGGATGTAATCCGAAAGGCTCTGAAGGTGATCGCAATCGCCTCATCCTTATCCAGGCTGGATGCCTTCGGGAAGAGAACGACAATGATCGAGGTTGAAAATACATTGACCATTCGCGCCAGGCTGACAGCCACTGCATACAATCCGAGCTCTGCTGGCCTCAGCAGGGCTGCAATCAGAATCTGGTCGATGTATTGGGAGACCTGACCCATCAGATCATTTCCGTAGGAACCCATCCCGTAGGTGAACAAACGCTTGAAATGAGCCCAGCCATTCTTGATCTTCGGCTTATAGGTCCGAATCAGTCGTACCGTGACCATCGCATATACCGGCACAGCCGGGAGCAAATAAGCAAGCGCCGATGTATAGGGGTTCATCATGCCCGTCACAATCAGAATGCCTAAGCCGAGCAAGGTCGCCAGCGGAGTAATGTACCTGAACAAGTTGTATTGCTTATATTCACCCCGCACCTGGAGCATGGCATTGTTGACCTGTGAGATCGCCACCAGAGGACACAAGATCATCGAAATCTGTGCGAATAGAACAACTCCTGGATCAAAGGCATCCAGCCAGATCGGTACTACGAATATTCCGATCGTTGTAGCTATGCTTCCGAACAAAATAGCCAGCAGCAGTGCGATCCCATAGAGTGATCCTGCATCCTTGGGGCTCTTCTTGGCGCTATAGATCAGTGCCGAAGGCACACCGAAGGTCAGACAGAAGGCCAGAAATTGAGACCAGTTCACCATCGCAGTCTGTTCTCCACGCCCCGTAGGTCCGAGGTAACGTGCTGTCAGTATGCCTGTCAGCATGTTCACCATCAGGATCATAATGCTGAAGAACATCGTCTTGACCGCTGCTGAGCTGTTATCCTTGCTTTTGGCAAAGCGGACAATAAAGCTGAATATGCTTCGAATTGGACTGGACAGTGCCTGTAAATATTGCATCGATTGCTACCTTCTTTCCGATGAAGCGTCTTTGGCCCACAGCCCTATTCCAATCAGCATCCATACGAGGTAACCTCGCATTCCCGGGAAGCCGTTATCAGATATCAGGTTCGCGACCGCTCCCGCCCACGCCGCAAATGCTAGACGGGCATACGGCTGATAGCTGTCGCGCAAGGCAATGCGCTGAAGCAGCTTCTTGGCCAGGAAAAACAATGCGCCAAAAAAGAACAGCGCTCCTGCAATGCCGAAGGTCAGGAAGACCGCGATGATGCCGTTGTCCATAACCCCGTGCTCTCCCAGATCCCCTCCATTCTCCAGCTTCGTGCCTGTACCTACACTTCCGATGCCCTGACCAACCGGGTTCCCGATTACAGCCGGGACCATGGTGTTCAGGAGGTCCAGCCGCTCATTGTAGGAATGATCCTCCTGAATGGACGTGAGCGTCTCCATCCGGGCCACGAGCCCCTCTGCTCCAGGCAGCTTCGGCACAATGTAGAACATAGCTGCGCCGACAAGGACCAATTGCAGAATCGTCTTCCATTTCCCCTTGGAGGCGGATGTGACGATATATACCAGCAGCATGACGAATACAACCAGCCAGGCAGAGCGCACCAGTGTAATCAGCAATCCGGTTACCGTGAGCAGCAGACCGACCCACCCCAGCGTGCCTCGCCACCGTTTCTCCATCAGCATGGGCACGAGAGCCAAAGCCAAAAAGGCTGCGCACGGTCCCGGAGAGTTCAAGGTCGAGAACACCCGGATTTCGAGTGGATAGGGCATGCCAATCGAATTCATCTCAACATGATTCATCCAGAAGGCATCCCATGGCGGTACGGTTAGGTATTGAATTATGCCGTAGACCGCTACCAGTGTGGCGATATTCGCATACGCATACAGCAATCGGTCGAGATCTTTGGGAGAAAATGGTCTTACAGCGAAATATGGCAGAAGCAGCAATGGGATCACATAGTTCGCCAGATCATAGGCGAAGCCCATTCCATTCTTGGCCAGCCCGATCAGGCTGCCGTAGCCGAGAGCTACCCCGAAATACAGAACAGCTCTGGCCAAAGGCTTATCGACATGATGAATGCTTCGCAGCACTGGAATAATGATCATCGCTCCAGCCAGAAGCGGAGCAACGCTGAGCAACGATACCGAATGGTAGGTGCCCTCCATCCAGTCCATGATTCTGCGTATTTCAGGCGCGATGGCCCATACTACGAGCGTGTAGGGAACGAGCATGCGGGATTGGATCATCGCCAGTACAAATGCTGGAAAGACCAGTGCAAGCACTGCAGCCGCCTGCTGGCTCATGGTAGGACTCAGCTTGGCGCTGACATATCCGATCATGAGTGGCAGGATACAGGCCGCCATACCCAGCAGCAATATGGTCAATCCGCGTGTGTTCCACAGGCTGAATCCCTGCGGCTGGTTAGATAATCGTCCGGCATTTCTCATTCAGGTGCTTCCTTTCTGCAGGAATACGGGCGGATTACTCCGCGTTTCCCCTCTTCATCCGATTGGTTTTGAGCATTTCTTTGAGCAGTAGGAGCAGAAATTGAGTATCCTCAATCAGATATCTCTTCCATAGTCTTCGAGGTTCCTGTGATAAGCGCCAAAACCATTCAAACCCCGTCTTTTGCATCAGCTCCGGTGCTCGCTTGATGGACCCGGACAGGAAATCAAAGGTTGCCCCGACACCGATTGACACCGGAGCACGATAGGATTCATAGTGCCGATAAATCCATTTCTCTTGCTTCGGAGCGCCTACACCGACGAAAACAATGTCCGGGCGACTCTCCTTCAGCATGTGGATAATCCTCTGGTTCTCCTCCTCGTTGTTCTCAAAGCCATAGGAGGGAGAATAATAGCCCACTACATTAATCTGTGGATAGGACTGCTTCAGATTTTGCATGGCCTTCTCAGCCACTCCATCTGCCGAGCCCATGAAGAACAGCCTATATTGACGCTCCTCAAAGGCCTCACCCAGCTTGCTGAACAGATCGGAACCGGACACCTTCTCCTTCAGCGGCTTGCGCAGTAGCTTGGAGGCCCAGATAATCGGCATGCCATCAGCTACTACAGCTCCTGCCTCCGAATAGATCTGCTTGAACTCCCTGTCCTTGCGAAGCTTGATGACATGGTCCACATTGCAGGTCAGAATATAGGAATGGTCCTGCTGCTGAATGGTCCGATCAATGTAATCCAACAAATCATTAAAGTCATAGTTATCAAAATTGACATCGAACATGTTCACTCTGCTCATCGTATCACTTCTCTTTTGCGAAATCGGTTTGCGTTGAAGTCTGGTACAAGCAATTCAAATACCAGCACAACGGAATAATCATTTGAACCGTTGATAAGGTATTGTCCGAAAAGGAATAAATCAGAAATCCGGTAATCAGACCTGCGAAATAGGGCTTGATCGGCTTAGCAAGCGATCGATAAATGAGAAC
Source organism: Paenibacillus massiliensis 2301065 = DSM 16942 (assembly GCF_000377505.1). Taxonomy (GTDB): domain Bacteria; phylum Bacillota; class Bacilli; order Paenibacillales; family Paenibacillaceae; genus Paenibacillus; species Paenibacillus massiliensis. Next base: position 311,791 of record NZ_KB898193.1, read on the forward strand.
GAACACGATCAGCAGCGAGAGCATTAGCAGGCCGCAGCCAATGTATCCTGAATCAAAGTAAAAGCGGATGTATTCGTTATGCGGTACGACGAAGCCATTGAACAGCGTGCCATCGTTCGCAATTGTCACCGCGCCAAGTCCTCTTCCTGACCACGGATAGTCCTGAACCCGGCTTAGAAAATAATCCCACGCCTCTGAGCGGCCCGACAGATCAATGCCCGTATCCGTCTGTCGCTCGAATGAGCGCTTCATCAAATTGTCCCATTGCAGAGCTACCGCAGCGATCCCCACCAGGATCGAGCCTCCAAGTGGAAGCATATATCTCAGCCTGCCCCGCAAATATTGACGGGAAATATCGTACAAATACACAGCCAGAATCGGCAATAACGCAAGGATAGGTCCACGAGTCCCCGTACCGATCAGAATCATAAAGTTAAGAGCCAGTGTCATGTAGAAGTAGATGCTCTGCTCTGGTCTTCGCTTTATTTCGATTAAGGATACGCCAATCCCAATAAAAGCCAGCATCGCCAGATGCGGCGGGATGTTCGCCCCCTGCAGCCGAATGGCTCCAGTGAATTCCACAGAAGCCAAGGAATGCATACCAGCTACAGCCAGCAGCAGTCCTGCTACGACACTAATGACGGGAAGCATCGCGATGATGCGAATGTGCTTCTCGGCCACAGCCCTCTTCCACTTGATTAGGAGAAAAAAGAAGGGCAATGACAGCCCGATAAAGGCCTTGATTGCCAGTGATGCGCTCATCTGTGGAAGCCAGACCGAGAATGTAAAAGTAATTCCAAGCATGGCTGCAAATGCCCAGATGGGATAGCTGAATTTCAGCCGGATGCCATTGACCAGCATACAAGGGACTAACAAGGCCAATATGCCCAGCTTGTAGAGGGATAGCACCTCGAATCCGAACAAGCCGCCGGGAATCAGGTAATCCACAGATAAGGCTGTGCTCAGCAATACGAGATAGCTGATCCGATCAGGGTGGGTGATACAGACTCCCAGCAGCAGTAGCACCACTACAGCAGCGATGCTGATGAAGGGCTGATAGGTAGCTGCGACCCCGATAAACAACGCAGCCAGCAGGAATACCGTCACTTGTTGAAAGGCATTCATTCTGGCTATCCGTGGATAGTTACTCATTGTTCAACACCTCATCCTGCGGCAGACTCACGATTTCGGTTCCGAAATGTATCCATCGTTCCCCGTATACTTTCCATCCTGCATTGAATCAGCAGTCTCGCTGCTTCACTGCGTGCTCTCAAGGAGCTCATAGCAATATACAACAGCTTAGCTCCCGTCTTGGCCATAAGCATGGCCCAATCCTTGGGGCCACTGCACTGAGCTGCGTACGACATACCTTGGCAATAGTACCTGTTCATAATCCAGTCTCTCGTCAAGCGCTCGGCAGGTACGAAATGATCCACCGCCATATCGGGATGATAGATGACCAGCCCGCCAGCCCTGCGAATGTTCTCAAATACCCACGATTCCTCTCCCGAAAGGAGGAGGTTGCCCTTGCGACCCAGATGGAGCGGGAACATTCCTGTGGCAAATACCGATGTGCGCATAGCCATATTGGCGCCGAACGGATTCAGGTTCTTCGGATACTCACGCTCCTCCGTGCCCAGATTTACGATTGTGTAAGGCAGTTCAAGAGGGCCGCTAAGCCAGGAGGGCCGCTCGATCTCGAAGATCGGTGCAATCGGTCCTCCAAGAGCACTCATATCCGGATGCCTGTGGAAGGTGTCCACAATGGTTGAGATCCAGCCCACGCAGGGAATGGCATCGTCATCCAGAAAGGCTACAAGCTCAGCCTGCGCCAGATGGATACCTGCATTGCGAGCTGCCGACAGCCCTTGTTCGGATTCATAGTGGTGGCGGAAGCTCAGCCTATGCCCGTGTGCCTCCTCGAACCGCCCGATGACACTAGCGGTATGGTCCGTCGAGCGATTGTCCACGACGATGACCTCTGCCCGTTCCAGCTCCTTCAGGGACAGTAATGACACCAGCGTCTTCTGCAGCAGGTCAGCTCGATTATAGGTGCATATGATAATGGACAGCTCAGGTACGCTGTTATGAATCCCTTGATTGTTGTCCATCAGTAGGCATCCCTGGAGAAGAGCATGATGACCCCTGTCTTGAAGATGATCTTCAGATCCAGCCAGGTGTTGCGCACATGGATGTACTTGAGGTCCATCTGCACCATCTCCTCAAAGCCGACACTGTTGCGCGCGCTAACCTGCCAATAGCCCGTGCACCCCGGGGTGACGATCAAGCGCTGCTTGTCATAGTCGGAGTATTCCTCCACCTCGCTTGGCAAAGGCGGACGGGGCCCCACCAGGCTCATGTCTCCCCGCAATACGTTCCACAGCTGCGGTATTTCATCAATGCTGGTCTTGCGAAGGAATCTGCCGATCCGTGTAATTCGCGGATCATTCTTGATTTTGAACATGGCCCCACTGACCTCATTCATGGCCATCAGATCCTTTTTGAGCTCCTCGGCATTGGACACCATCGATCTGAACTTAAACATGCTGAACAGCTTCTCGTTCTTGCCTACCCTGGTCTGCTTGAAGAAGACACTCCCCTTCGGGTCCTCCAGCTTGATGAGAATACCCACCAGCACGAACAGTGGTAGCAATACGATGAGTCCTATGCCTGACAGCAAGATATCCAGAATGCGTTTGGTCACCAGATATGAGGTCTTATCCTGTACCTTCTTAGTTCCATATGGCATGTAAAACGTTTTACCCGGCACGACAGCCTCATAGTCATCCGGCAGATTTTCCATGCTCATCGCAATGACTCCCTCCTTATGATCCAACCGTGGTGGAATGATCAGCTTTGGCGAGCCACTCAGCCATGGCATCCAGCACAGGATATTTGAGATCGCCGCTTTGCATCGCAAATTCCAGGGTGGTCAGAATATAGCCAAGTCGCTCTCCCACATCATAACGAGTACCCTCAAAGTCATAAGCATAGACACGCTCGCTTTGATTAAGCTTTTGGATCGCATCCGTCAACTGAATCTCTCCGCCAGCTCCGCGCTCCTGCAAATCCAGGTATTTGAAAATCTTAGGTGTGAATACGTATCGGCCCATAATCGCAAGGTCTGACGGTGCCGTACCCTTCGGTGGCTTCTCTACAAAGTTGTTTACTCTGTACAGTCGTCCTTCCTGAAGATCCGGCTCGATAATTCCATAACGATGTGTATATTCCTCGGGCACCTTTTGTACTCCGATCACGGAGTTCTGAGTCTCCTCATATTGATCCATCAGCTGACGAAGGCATGGAGTCTTGCCTGTGACAATGTCATCTCCCAGCAACACGCCGAACGGCTCATCGCCAATGAAGCGTCTGGCACACCATACAGCATGTCCGAGACCCTTCGGCTCCTTCTGGCGAATATAGTGAATCTCAACCTTCGAGGAGCGCTGCACCTCTTTCAGAATGTCCAGCTTGCCGTCCTCGAGCAATCTGGACTCCAGTTCAAAGGCGTTATCGAAGTGATCCTCGATGGCCCGCTTGCCCTTACCTGTGACAATGATGATGTCCTCAATTCCGGAGTCAATTGCTTCTTCCACGATGTACTGAATCGTGGGCTTGTTGATGATTGGAAGCATTTCCTTAGGCATTGCCTTGGTCGCCGGTAAGAACCGTGTGCCGAGTCCTGCGGCCGGGATAATCGCTTTTTTCACTTTTTTCATCGCATTGGCCTCCTAGAATGATATTGGTTATGCATAAGTTATTTCACTTGGTTCAACACGATGCCCACAATGGAGGCTCCTGCCTGATCCATGAGTTGCTTGGTCTTGCGAATATCACTGCGTTTCGTACGCGAATGCTGGGCGACCAGCACCACCCCGTCTGTGATCGGCGCCAGTAGACGGGCATCCGTGTAATCCAGTGCAGATGGGGAGTCAATCAGAATAAGATCATATTCCTCGCGTAGCTCATCAATCAGTTGCTTCATCTTCGCGCTACCCAGCATATCTGCCGCATTATAGATGCTGTTCTCAGCCAGAATCACATACAGGCTGCTGTCTACCTTACGGATGATGTCCTTGGAACTGGCGGAGCTGCGAAGATAGCTCGATAATCCACTGGTATTCTCCATACCGAACACTTCATGGATGGCCGGGCGACGCAGGTCTGCATCGACAATAGCAATCTTTCGTCCTTCCTGGGCGAAGGATACAGCAACATTGGCCAGCAATGTCGTCTTGCCTTCTCCATGACCAGGCGAGGCTACCAGAAGAGCTGTTCCCAGATCACTCGTGCCGATGACCTGCTGGCGGATGTATGTCCTAAGTGAACGAAAGGATTCAGATACATGCGAAGCCGGGTTCGTCTCGGTAATTAACGCATCACTCAACTGCAGCATAAGTTCGTTCCCCCACTCGTTCTTTGGGTTTGCCAGCGGCGCTGCCCAGATCCTTTTTGCGGATGACCGGAATGGCTGCAATTACAGGAATGCCGAGCTCTGCCTCAGCTTCTTTCTCAGATCTGAGCGTACCGTTGATGCTCTCCAGGAAAATTAACGTTCCGAGTGCAATCATCAAGGACACGATAAAGCTAATGGCAATATTCATGAGCGGACTGCCATTGACTGGCTCTGGATCAGCCTGAACATCCGCCAGATTCAGAATCTTCACATTATTCAGGTTCATTAGCTCAGGTACGGAGCGCGCAAAGGTCTGCGATACGGCATTTACAATACCTGCTGCCTTCTGATAGCTCTCATCTTCTACCGTAAGCCCGATAACCTGGCTCTTGTCAGAGGATTTGATCTGCAGTTTCTCTGTCAACTGCGCCTGATTGAGACCAAATTCGGGGTGAGCAGAGACTACAGTGTTCATAATGGAAGGTGACGTAAGAATATCCCTGTAGCTCTGCACCAGGTTAAGACTGGCATTGACTTCATTCAGGCTGTTGCTTTGCGGTGTGCCCGAGATGTTGTTAATGAGTATCTGGCTGGAAGCAGCATACACAGGCTTCACGAAATTCTGACTGACATACAGCGTTGTTAGGCATGAGATCAGAACAAATGCAGTAATCAGCCATAACCTTTTCCGAATCAATACAAGGTAATCCATAATGGTTTTCTCCATTACATCTCCTCCTTTCCGCTCTGATCCGCATATTCATAAGTCTCTCTTGGAAGCACTCCTGATTTATGAAAATGCTCATATTAATATATTCTCATCTTATCAATGCCACAGTGGGCACACATGACCCCTTGCTGCACTTTATTCGTAACGATGGTAGACATTTGATTGCCACCTGTGTCTACTCTTTGGTATACTTTCGTACCATATTTATTAGCAAAATCAGGACCACCCGTCCAACGGGTGGTTTGCTCTTAGGGTATAACCCCCTGTTGCCAAACTGCGCCTAAAGACGCTAGCCTGACAGCAGGGCTGTTCAGGCTCATTGTTATTTGTCTCTTTCACTTACCAGTTAAACTGGTTTTACTTCTTTTTGCTCCGATTACTGCTGAATGGATCTTCGTATTCTTTTACACTCAGCTTATCTACTGCCTGATCGTGTGCTTCTTGCTCTCGAATATACTTTCTTACTGTTGCTTCATTTAGACCCACCG
>NZ_KB898194.1 GCF_000377505.1 Paenibacillus massiliensis 2301065 = DSM 16942
GAGAAATTACTACTACACGAACCACAGCCAAAAGAGATTAGCCAAGCTGGATTGGTATATTCTGCAGCGATTAACCCGGTGGTATGCAAAGAAGAGGCAGCGCAGGAGTTGGATGAGTTCAGGACCTGAAGTCAAGTATATTGCTAACATGTATGGACTAAAAACGTTATTGTGATCTGCATGCCCATGAAAGACGAACATCGGAAAGCCGTATGAGGGAAAACCTCATGTACGGTTTGATGAGGAGGGGCTGGTTTGAATCCAGCCCTTTACTCTAGAGGCAAGCGCCAAATGATTCGAAATACTGGTCATCCATCCACAAAAGTTGTATGATATATTTTTGGAAGCATCGTAATGAACGTGACTGAAGCAGGTAGGGAGGCACAAGCAATGCAGCGTTATTTCATCCCTCCGGCACACTTTCTGGAGGATCGCGTCGTTGTGGAAGGCGAGGATGCTCGTCATATCACCAGAGTGATGCGGAGCAGGCCTGGAGATCAATTTATCGTTAGTGACGGAATATCACGTGAAGCTCTGGTAGAGATTGAGGAAATCGGGGCAGAGAGTGTGACTGCTGTAATTATAGAGAAACTGGATATGACATCCGAGCCGCAGGTGCAGGTTACAGTTGCACAAAGTCTGCCAAAGGGTGACAAGATGGAGCTAGTCATTCAGAAATGCACGGAGCTTGGGGCCTATGCCTTTGTTCCGTTTCTGTCTGATCGGACGGTTGTGCAGTATGACGGGAAGAAGGAAGCAAAGCGTCTGGAGCGCTGGCGCAAGATTGCCAAGGAAGCAGCAGAGCAGAGTCACCGCAATCGGATCCCGGAGCTGACAGCATCGCTCTCATGGAAGCAATTACTGGCCTCTTTTACGGGGTATGATCTGGTATGCTATTGTTATGAAAAAGAAAGCGGACGCCAGCTGCGTGACGTGATTGCTCCCTTTATGCAGGAGAGAGATAACGGTGCACCGGCTCCGCATATTTTGCTCGTGATCGGACCAGAGGGCGGATTTACAGAGCAAGAGAGCGTAGAAGCAGAGACGGCAGGTGCGCAATCGACAGGGCTCGGACGGCGCATTTTGCGTGCTGAGACAGCAGGGATGACTGCACTTGCTTGTATACTTTATGAATCAGGAGAAATGGGAGGGATTTGACATGCCGGCCGTGGCATTTTATACATTGGGCTGTAAAGTCAACTTTTATGATACAGAAGCGATATGGCAGTTGTTCAAGCAAGAGGGGTATGATCAGGTTGATTTCGATGAGCAGACAGCTGATGTCTATCTGATTAACACCTGTACTGTAACCAATACCGGGGACAAGAAGAGTCGACAGATCATTCGTCGTGCCATTCGCCGTAACCCGGATGCGATCGTAGCAGTAACAGGATGCTATGCCCAGACCTCGCCAGCCGAAATTCTGGACATTCCAGGTGTTGATCTGGTTGTAGGTACACAGGATCGGGATAAGATTTTGCCTTATGTCAAGCAGATTCAGGAGTCCCGCCAGCCCGTAAATGCGGTACGCAACATTATGAAGACTCGTGTCTTCGAGGAAATGGATGTGCCGGATTTCGCAGACCGTACGCGTGCTTTTCTGAAAATTCAGGATGGTTGTAACAATTTCTGTACATTCTGCATTATTCCTTGGTCACGTGGGTTGTCCCGCAGCCGGGAGGCCAGTAGCATTATTGCCCAGGCTCATCAGCTTGTAGAAGCTGGATATAAGGAGATTGTGCTGACAGGCATTCACACGGGTGGCTATGGTGATGATTTGGAGAACTACGATCTGTCTGATCTGCTGTGGGATCTGGAAAAAGTAGATGGACTGGAGCGCATTCGGATTAGTTCGATTGAGGCCAGTCAGATTGACGAGAAAATGCTGGACGTTCTGAAGCGTTCCCGGAAGCTGGTGCGTCACTTCCATATTCCGCTGCAAGCCGGAGATGATACGGTGCTGAAGCGCATGCGCCGTAAATATACAACAGAAGAGTTCTACAACAAGATGCTAATGATCCATAAGGCGATGCCTGATGTAGCGATCACGACCGATGTCATTGTAGGCTTCCCGGGCGAGACGGACGAAATGTTCCGGAATGGTTATAACTTGATGAAGAAGATTGGTTTCTCCGAAATGCATGTCTTTCCATATTCCAAGCGTACAGGTACTCCTGCGGCTCGTATGGAGGATCAGGTTGACGAGGACGTCAAGAATGCTCGTGTGCATGAACTGATCGAACTGTCAGAGCAAATGCAATTGGCTTATGCCCAAAAATTCGTAGGACAGGTGCTGGAGGTCATTCCTGAGGGAGAACCGAAGGGCTTGAAGGATAGTGGCAGGGTACATGGTTATAGCGACAATTACATTGATATCGTGTTTGAGGGATCTACCGAGCTGAATGGTCAGGTATGTCAGGTTCTGCTTACAGAAGCTGGAGTGAATGAAAGCCAGGGCAAGCTCGTGCGTGTCGTGGACAGCAGTCTGCGTGCAGCGGCTTTGTAAAGGTATTATTGCTTGACAACATTAACGGACAAGGATTTTGTCTTCCACTGGAGGATAAAATCCTTGTTTGCACAAGGAGGGCATGATATGACAGCCGTAAAAAAGGAAATATCCGCAGGTGGTGTGGTCTATCGTCATGTGGATGGGAAGCTTGAGATTCAACTGATCACCGATCGTTACGGGAAAATGTCTTTGGCCAAAGGGAAAATGGAGGCCGGAGAGACCATCGAGGAGACTGCTCTTCGTGAAATTTTGGAGGAGACGGGCGTTACCGGGAAGATCATCAATCAGGTAGATATGATTGCTTATACGTATGAGCATCCTGATTATGGACAAGTCGATAAGGAAGTGCATTATTATCTCGTGGAGGCGCTGAGCGGTGAGTTGCAGGCTCAGGTTGAGGAGATTAAAGGCGTAGACTGGTACAGCCCTGAGCAGGCTTGGTCTCTGCAACGGAGCGGTGGCTATGATAATAACGATATTATTTTGCAAAAAGCACTGTCCCAACTGGATATTCATGTATCCTGATTAAGAGTCACATTAGAAATACAGTAGATCAAGGGTGCTTAATCTACTGTATTTCGCTGTATTTCTCCACTCGTCTGTTTGGATATCTTCTCAAAATAATCTACAACTACCTCATGGAATTCGAGAGCAGCCCGCGAAATGTATCGACTCTTGTGCCATAACAAAGCGATCTCCCGTACCAATTCCTGATTCTCTACACTGAGATATTTGATGTGCCCCCATGAATTCCTAGCCGTGCTTGGTATAAAGGCTATGCCAATTTCTGCTTCTACAAGAGAACTTAGCCTTGCAGGTTCGTCCCCCTCATATACATATTTAGGTGAAAATCCAACCGATTCACATATGGAATCTACCAGATCGCGAGTACCGTAACCTCTCTTAACACCAACAAACGATTCATCGCTTAGCTCACTCAAGGATACACTGCTTCGATCTGCCAGCCGATGGCTCTTTGGAACAGCCACAACGATAGGGTCGATGAACACGATTTGACATTCAATGTCTTCTCCTTGTATAGGAGGTGAGGCTAAGCAGAAATCGACCTCTCCTCTATGAAGGCGTGTAACCATCTCCTGCGTAGTCAGCATCTGAACATGAAATTGGATATGGGGCCGCTTTTTCCGAAACTCTCGCAGAATATGGGGTAACCTGCTTGCGGTGGTCACCGCCAATTCCAGTGTGCCATGTTCTGGGCTGGACAAATCGCTAATCTCCTGCTTACCCTGTTGCAATTCAAACAACGCTCTTTCTGCACGGAGAAGGAACCTACTACCGAACTCATTTAATCGCAACTTTCTCCCTATTCGATCGAATAAAGGGACGCCCAGATCCTCCTCCAATCGCTGAATCGTTTTGCTTAATGATGACTGAGTAACGTACAGACTGCGTGCAGCTTCAGTCATATGCTCCAGACGAGCTACTGCGATAAAATATTGCAGTTGAAGAAGTTCCATTTCGCACCCTCCATTCATTCCTTCAAATCAATGAAATCATAACATAAAATGCTTTGGAATGAATAATGAATCTCAAGTAAGATGAGATGAATAAGATATTGGAGGGAGTAAAATGACTGATCGCAGCAGGTGGTTGATGATTTCCGTTGGACTGGGGGTACTACTGAACCCCTTAAATTCTTCAATGGTCTCGGTTGCTATTGCAAGGATACAAAACGAGTTCCAGCTTGGATTTACAGTAGTTTCTTGGATTATTTTTTCTTTCTACATAGCAAGCGCAATAGCTCAACCAATCATGGGAAAAGCCAGTGATTTATTGGGTCGGAGGAGGATATTTCTTACTGGACTTGTTGTATCCTTCGTTGCATCTTTATTAGCTCCCATATCGCCGAATTTTGGATGGCTTATCGTGTTCCGCATAGTGCAAGCCATTGGCACAAGCATGATGGTTGCGGTCGGAATGGCCCTCGTGCGAATTCACATTACGGAGAAACAAGCAACTGCGCTGTCAGTGTTGTCCATATTCCTCTCTGGAGCGGCAGCAATCGGACCTTTTATAGGCGGGATCATCATTCACTGGTGGAGTTGGCCTGCCATCTTTTTCGTTAATATTCCGTTCGTGGTGACAAGCTTTCTATTGGCTTGGAGCCATATTCCAAAGGACGAACTGTCAGCCTCATCCGCTGCACGTAACATGTCCTTTCGTGAATGGTCTCAATGGATGGATGTGAAAGGGATTCTATTGTTCACGGTAGGGCTGATTGCCTTGCTTGTTGGATTGCTGTCAGCCAAGTCTTCTGCTCAAATTTCGTTAAGTAATGTTAGTGTCACGCTGATGGGCTTCGTTGTACTGGGAGCTTTTGTACGGCATGAGCTCAAGGCGAAGTCACCTTTTATTCCTTTACGTACATTTGCTAAATATCCTGCGATGACTTGGGTGAATGTCGAATTCCTGCTTGTGAATGCACTTTTTTACTCGCTTTTTTTCGGACTTCCTTCCTATCTACAAATGGTACGCCATGTCAGCGAGTTCCATACAGGCATTCTCATGCTAAGCTTAGGCTTGTGTTCACTCGTTACCTCTCCAATGGCAGGACGTTGGATTGATAAAGCAGGACCTCGACCAGCGTTGCTCGTGTCCGGCATACTGATGACATTTGGTTCAATATGGATCGTCACATTGAATGAAACTTCTCCGGTTATCAGTGTATGTGTGGCTTTAGCTGCGTTCGGTATTAGTAACGGGTTGAACAGTGTTGGTATGCAAGCGGCCTTGTTCAATAGCTCTCCAAAAGAAGTTATAGGGGTAGCATCTGGAATATTTAATACATCAAGATATCTGGGTACCATTCTCTCTTCATTATTGATTGGCAGCGTAATGGGGAGTAACTTCAGCTTCCAAGGATTCCGAGTGCTTGGGATGATCCTCACATTCATTGCATTGTCCTTGGTATTCATGAGTTGGCGGCGCCGGGAGTCAGGGCAATTGCAAGAGTCCTAGCCGATCATCAAAGATCGGGCATGATCTTGATGATGTTCACGACTACATGGACTACGATCTGATCACAGGTAGTGTATCCTTCGGCCCGCCAGCTTGGTCCAGTCGACTCCATATCGGGAGGTAGCATAGGGGGAGAGCCAATAATGAGCTAATCAGATTGAACAAGGTCTGAGCATGTGCGACCTGCGCTCCAGCCTCATTGGAGATCAGAGTTGCGGCTGTTTGTAGCCACGGGATTAAAGGCATGAAGATCAGCGCGCCAGCAACATTCAGCAGAATGTGGGTCCAGGCCACGAATTTGCCGGAGGTACTACCTCCGATTGAAGCCATCCACGCGGTAACGCAGGTACCGACATTCGAGCCGATGACGATTGCAATGGCTACATCCAGCGGTAACGCTCCCGTGGCCGCCAGACTCATAGCAATGCCAATAACGGCAACGCCGCTATGCATGATGGCCGTGAGACAGGCTCCTGCAATAAATGCCCACCACATATTTTGAGTGGCATGTGTCAGGAACCACTGGAACATCCCCGCTTCCTCGACCCATGGCCCGATGGCCTGCATGATGCGGATGCCTGTCATGATGAGTGCAAAGCCAGCGATAGCGAGACTGACAAACTGTAGGCCCAAGCCTCTGCCGGTATACTCGTACCATATCACAGCAAGTATCCAGCTTAGAATAGATAATAGCAGCAGAGGCAAAGCAATCGTGCCTAGCTGCAAACCCATCAGCTCTGTGGTAAGACACGTACCAATATTAGTGCCTAATATAATGCCAAGCGTACGGCCATATGTGAGTAAGCCAGCATTAACCATTCCTATGGTGATGACAGTCACGGCGCTACTACTCTGCAATAGAGCAGTTATACCTGTACTGACCAGCAGCCCTCTCAGCGGAGAAGCTGTAGCATGCTGGAGCCCTCGCTGGAGCATAGGGCCGGCAAGCTTTCGCAGCCCTGACTCCATGATCTTCATTCCTCCAAGGAATACGAACAGTCCCCAGCCCAGTGGCATGATGATTTGATAGAACAAGCGTGTCCACTCCTTCCCGATTCTGTTGACGAGGATCAGCCTGGTTACATGCCGATAGATGCTTTTCATACTACATATATGAATTACCGGACGGAGACATGACAAGCCCGGCTTGGCCATCACTGTATCCTGCAGATGAGCAGGTCACAAGCAGATGGAATGATATGCCGCAGCAAGTGAAAAGTAGATGCCTGTCTGTAATTGAGCTATAATGAATAAGTTAATTAGTCTGGTATTTGTAAAAAAGGAGCGAAATACATTTGCCTTCCGTAATATTAGAGCGCAGTCGCAAGAAACGGCTGGAACAAGCTCATCCATGGATTTTTAAAAATGAAATTGCCTCTGTCGACGGAAATCCGTCCCCTGGCGAGCTCGTGAGTGTAATGAATCATCAGGGGCGCTTTCTGGCTGCAGGCTATTATAATCCGGCATCCCAGATCACGGTCCGTGTAGTATCCTATCAACCACTTGAGGCGATGGATACATCCTTTTTTGTACGCAGATTTCGAGAGTGTCTGCAGCATCGTGAACGCTTCCTGAAGGATGGAGATGCCTATCGTCTGGTGTACGGCGAGGCTGACTTCCTACCAGGATTAATCGTGGATCGCTTTGGTGATGTGCTGGTAGTGCAGTTGCTGACCCTGGGCATGGACCAGCGTCGAAATGAGATTCGGGATGCACTGGCAGAGGTCATGCAGCCGACTGCCATCTACGAGCGCAGTGATGTGTCCATCCGTGAGCTGGAGGGTCTGGAGCAGGTGAAGGGCCCGCTGTTAGGGGATTGCCCGCGTTATGTGACCGTGACAGAGAATGGCCTGAAGATCAAGGTAGACATTGTGGAAGGTCAGAAGACCGGATATTTCTTCGATCAGCGCGAGAATCGTGCAGCCATCGCACCATTGATGACAGGCTGGGGCGCAAGAAGTGGCATTACTCTGCAGGATGTGGATGAGAACGGTCAGCTTGTAAAGCATCCGGTGAACAAGAGTGGCAAGCGTGTGGAATTTCCTTATTGGGATGGAGCGACTGTACTGGAATGCTTCTCACATACAGGAAGCTTTACGTTAAATGCTTGCCAGCATGGTGCCAAGAAGGTAACCTGCCTCGATATTTCCGAGCATGCGATCGAGAGTGCACGGGAAAATGTACGGCTGAATGGCTACGAGGACAGAGTCGAGTTTGTCGTGGAGGATGCATTCCAGTATCTGCGAGATCAAGTGAAAGGTACCGAGGAACGTGCAGCGCGCGCAAGCGGTCAAAAGGTTGATACGTCCAAGCCACTTACCGCAGGGGGAGGCAAGACCTTTGATGTGGTGATTCTGGACCCTCCTGCTTTTGCGAAGACACGCAATGCTGTCAAAGGCGCTTGTCGCGGCTATAAGGACATTAACCTGCACGGCATGAAGCTCGTGAACGAGGGAGGATATCTGGTGACAGCCAGCTGTTCTTTCCACATGAGACCTGACCTCTTTCTGAGTACGATCAAGGAAGCGGCTGAGGATGCAGGCAAAATTCTGAGATTGGTCGAGTGGCGTGCGGCAGGTAAGGACCATCCTCAGATTCTGGGTGTTGAGGAAGGTCATTATTTGAAATTCGCCATCTTCGAGGTTCGGAGCAAGCACCTTCTGTAGCTTTTGTTAGCTGTCGGAGCGGATTGACCTCAGATGTACCGTTTATCTCAGGGAAGCAGGAGGTTGAGCGTGCATGAAGACGTGGTTTTTATACAATTGGCAGGTGCGCAAGGAATGGTATCATTGGTGTGAAGCGTTAGATGAAGAAGAATTGCTCAGAGCTCGTACAGGCGGAGTGGGAGGGATTCTGAAGACGCTCTTCCACATCGTGGATGTAGAGTGGAGCTGGATCAGAGTCATGGAGGACAAGCCTGACACGGAAGAGGACTTTGAGGAGTATAGCACGTTGGCTAAGGTAATGGCGCTTGATGCCAGATACCATCAGGATGTCTCTACGTTCGTGGAACACTGGTACGATGGCCTTGAACACAAAATATTTGTTAACCGTCGTCATGATGGTAGTGTAGAGGAGCATATGTGGGGGGAGATTATGCGCCACATTGTTGCCCACGAGATACACCACATAGGGCAGCTTTCTGTTTGGTCACGGGAGTTAGGCTTGCAGCCGCCTTCGGCTAATCTGATCCGTAGAGGCCTGAGAGATAGTCTGCCGCCTGTAAATTAATGTTTTTCAATTGGTTAAAGCTGGAGAGGCTCATGCATGGTTGCATGGGCTTTTCCGTATTGGCATACAGGCTGGTCACGGAGCTGTGACAAACGTATGTTCTTTGTTTCGGGCGTATTGTGCTATACTGTGCACATGATTGATACTTGGATAGGGACGGACAATCCGTCTGAATATAGGATCAAGACGTAAATGGCTAGGAGGTACAGGAGCATGATCCGTTTGATGATAGGACGTGCCGGGACCGGAAAGAGTACCCGGATTCACCGCGAAATTGATGCACAGCTGCAGGATAGCCCTGTCGGCTCTCCCCTCATTCTGCTGGTGCCGGAGCAGATTACCTTCCATACGGAGTATGAACTGCTGTCCGGTGGTAGCGTACAGGGCAGCGTGCGTGCTCAGGTGCTCGGCTTTCGGAGACTTGCTCATCGGGTGCTTCAGGAGACAGGTGGCTCGGCCATTGCTTCGGTAAGCGAAGAGGGTAAGAAGATGCTTTTATATAAAATATTGCGCAGACACAAGGAAGAGCTGCGTGTCTTCCGTGATTCAGGAGACCAGCTCGGCTTCGTAGATCGACTGAACCGTCTCTTCACTGAGCACAAGCAATACAGTGCAGAGGGTGAATCGTTGACAGAGCAATTAGGGCGTGTCGGGGCGATGAAGGATATGCCTATTCTGGGTGATAAGCTCCAGGACGTCGCCTTGATCTATCGGGAGTTCGAGCAGGAGATGGCCCCGCTATATCTCGACGGTGAGGACACGATGTTACGGCTGGCCGGACAGGTCCAGCATTCACAGTGGCTAAAAGGCGCCCGCATCTGGCTGGATGGACACCGTACCTTTACTCCATTGGAGTATCAGGTCATTCGTGAACTGATGACTGTAGCAGAGGAATTTACGGTCTCCTTGACTTTAGACCCTACTTATGCGACAGGGCGTTCTCCGCATGAATTGGACATGTTCCACCCTACGGCGATGACGTACACCAAGTTGAGGGGGATGGCAGAGGAGCTGGGCATTGAACAGCATACAGAAGTGCTGCGTCCTGAGGTTCCGCCCCGCTATCTGCCTGGCTCAGGGCTGATGCGTCTCGAAGCAGCCTTTGAGCAGCCGAGAGCACGGTCATTTACAGACCCGATAGAGGATATTCGGCTGTATGCTGCCTCAGATCGGCGTGCAGAGCTGGAGGGTGCGATTCGGGAAATAAGACGTCTGGCTCGTGAGCATGGCGTCAGATATAAGGATATGGCTATCCTTGTGCGGAATCCTGCCGATTATGAGCATCTGGCACAGCCGCTGTTTGCTAAATATGAGGTTCCGGTGTTCGTCGATGAGAAGAGAGGAATATTGCATCATCCCCTCGTAGAGCTGGTGCGGGCTTCGCTGGATATCGTGCGGCGAGGCTGGCGCTATGAGGATGTGTTCCGTGCCATCAAGACAGAGCTGCTGCTGCCATCTGATGGCCCGGTGAATCGGGCTCTAATGGACGAGCTTGAGAATTATGTCCTAGCCTGCGGCATTCACGGTTCACGCTGGACGGACGGCAAGCCGTGGAAATCAGTTCCGAGCCTGTCGCTGGACATGGAGGAGCAGGAGCGAAGCCGTCATAAAGATGAGCTTCTGGAGCGAATGGAACTATGTCGACAGGCCATTGTGACCCCGCTGCATGCGTTTGAACGACGGATGAAGCGGGCGAAAAGTGTAATTGCACAATGTGAGGCGCTGTATCTGCTGTTGGAGGAAGCCGAGATGGGGCAGAAGCTGGATCTGCTGATTCAGCAGGCCGAAGTGGAAGGGGACCCTGAGGCGGCTCGGGAGCACCGTCAGATCTGGGATGCTGTGCTGGAGCTGCTGGATCAGGTAGCCCAGATGATGGGGGACGAGCAGTGGGACAAGGAGCTGTTCGCATCCATATTGGAGACGGGATTGGCCGAATACCGATTGGCCTTAATTCCGCCTGCGCTTGATCAGGTCATCTTAGGAAGTATGGACCGATCCAGAGTGAATCATATTCAGCATGTTTTTCTGCTGGGGATGAACGAAGGGATTATGCCTGCTGTTCCGCAGGAGGATGGAGTACTGTCTGAGCAGGAAAGGGCACGCCTGTCGCAGCTGGGTCTACAGCTAGCTCCCGAGGTGAATCGGCGCTTGCTGGATGAGAGGTTCCTGGCATACACGGCGATGACAGCTGCTGGGAGAGGACTCTGGCTTAGCTACCCTGTAGCTGATGATGAAGGCAAGCCTTTGCTACCCTCTGAATATATCAGGCAGCTGCGGAGCATGTTCCGTAGTCTGCGGGAGCAGCCGTTGGCTGCCGGACCGTTGCCTGGCAGCGAATGGGCGTTACAGGCCACATATGCGGCGCATCCGGCGGATGCACTACCTCAGCTTGTTATGCAGCTGCGTCAGTGGATGCGGGGAGAATCCATCGCAGATCTATGGTGGTCCGTATACAATTGGTTCGCGTCATCTGCTTCGGACGGGCCTTATTATTCACGCCTGCGCCAGCTGCTCACCTCGCTATTCTATGCGAACCACACAATTACGCTGCTTGAGGATACGAGTCGCCAGCTGTATGGAAATACGCTACGAACGAGCGTCTCTCGGATGGAACGTTTCGTCGCCTGTCCGTTCTCGCACTTTGCCTCGCACGGACTTAAGCTTAAGGAAAGACAGGTGTATCGACTGAAGGCGCCAGATATCGGTCAGCTCTTCCATGCCGCTCTTGGCATGATGGCTACAAGCTTGAAGGAGCGTAACCAGAGCTGGGGAAGCCTGAGTGCTGAGGAGTGCAGACAAGAGGCGGAGAATACGGTGGAGCAGCTGGCTCCCCGTCTGCAGGGCGAAATTCTGCTCAGCTCCAAGCGGTATGGCTATATTTTCCGCAAGCTAAAAGACATCGTAAGTCGTGCATCCGTAATTCTGGGGGAGCATGCCCGACAAGGAAGCTTTGAGCCGTTGGGACTAGAACTGGATTTTGGACCGGGCAAGGAGATTCCTCCTCTGCGCTTCGAGCTCGACAACGGGGTCGTGATGGAAGTGATTGGGCGTATTGACCGGGTCGATGTGGCTGAAGGAGAAGAGGGTCTTCTGCTGCGAGTGATTGACTACAAATCAAGTCAAAAAGATCTTCGTCTACATGAAGTGTATTACGGCCTGTCGTTGCAGATGCTGACCTATCTCGATGTGCTGCTGACGCACGCCGAGCAGTGGCTCGGAGAGCCTGCTTATCCTGCGGGCACATTATACTTCCATGTGCACAATCCGCTCTTGCAGGCAGCGAATGGGCTGCGTGAGGATCAGGCACAGCAGGAGATGCTGAAGAAATTCAAAATGAAAGGCCTGCTGATGGCTGATCCGGGCGTTATTCGCAAAATGGATATGCTACTCGACAAAGGTTATTCCTCCATTCTACCTGTAGCAATCAAAGCGGACGGAACCTTTTACAGCAGCTCCTCTGTAGCTGGTCCTGGACAATGGGATCGTCTGCTCTCCGCTGTGCGGCATAATATTCGCGATATCGGGAGCAGGATGACCAATGGGGAGACACGTATTGAGCCCTATCGGATTCAACAAGAGACCGCCTGCGATTTCTGCTCTTTCAAGCCTGTATGTCAATTCGATGATACGCTGGAGAGCAACGGCTACAAATGGCTGGGCAGACCGGGTAAGGAGCAGGCATGGAGCATGATCGAGCAGAAAGGAGGCGGGGACAAATGACGAAGCAATCTATACCTAAGCCGGAAGGCAGCATATGGAGTGATGATCAGTGGGAGGCCATCTCCCGTTCAGGGCAGGACATGCTGGTGGCGGCCGCTGCAGGCTCGGGCAAGACGGCAGTACTGGTGGAGCGGATTATTCGCAAAATAGCCGATCCAGAATCGGGCTATAGTGTAGATCGCCTGCTAGTAGCTACCTTTACGAAGGCCGCTGCAGCCGAGATGCGCCATCGTATTCGTGAAGCGCTGGAGCGATCGCTGGAAGAGAATTCGAATAGCGAGCATATCCGCCGTCAGCTTGCTTTGCTGGGCAGAGCCTCGATCACTACGCTTCATTCCTTTTGTATGGAAGTGATTCGGCGTCATTATCAATCCATCCCGCTGGACCCTGGCTTTCGCATCATGAACGAGCATGAGACCGAGATTATGCGTCAGGAGCTACTGGAGGAGATTTTCGAGGAGCAGTATGGATTACACCCGGAGGGCAGTGCCTTCCGGAGTATGGTCGACTGGTTCAGCGGTGAACGAACCGACGATGCCGTCTATGGCTTGGTGCAACGATTGTATGACTTTTCGCGAAGCCACCCATGGCCGGAATATTGGTTAAGGAGTATGGCTGCAGCATTCCGTACCGAAGATCTGGAGCAGCTTGGCAGATCCGCATGGGTAAGGAGCATCCAGCAGGATGCCATTCTGTCCTTGCGTGGGGCAGCTAATCTGCTGGAGCAAGCTAGGGAAACGGCGGTACAGCCCGGTGGACCCGCTCCCTATGCTGTGACAGTTGAGGAAGAGCTGCATATGGTGCGAGATTTGCTGCAGCAGGTAGAGCAGGAGCCTTGGGACTCTCTGTATGATGCGTTTCAGGAGATTGCTTTTGGCAAACTGAAGCCCGTAAAGAAGGACCAGACGGATCAGATGCTACAGGAGCGTGTAAAGGCTCTGCGCGATAGTGCCAAAAAAACAATAACTGAGCTCAAGAGCTCATTGTTCGGTCGCAGACCCGAGCAATTTTTGGCGGAGCTGCACGATGCGGCACCTTTGATGGAGGAGCTAACGAGAGTGATTCAGGCGTTCGCTGAGCGCTTCCGTCAGGAGAAGCAGTCCAGAGGACTAGTGGACTTTAATGACCTGGAGCATTATTGTCTGCACATTCTTCGACATCCCGATTCCACACCGGGACAGCTGCTGCCATCGGATGCGGCACTTGAGTATCGCGCTCTGTTCGATGAAGTCCTGCTGGATGAGTATCAGGATACGAATACTGTACAGGAGGATATCGTGCGTCTGCTTGCGCGGGAGCAGCCTGGGAACCGATTCATGGTAGGGGACGTCAAGCAGAGCATCTATCGCTTCCGACTTGCGGAGCCAGGCTTGTTTCTTGATAAATATCATCGCTTTGGCTTGGAGGAGAATGAGGGTCTGCTGATTGATCTGGCTCGTAATTTCCGCAGTCGCCGTGAGGTAGTGGATGCAGTCAATTTAATTTTCTCTCAGATTATGAGTGCAGAGGTCGCTGAGATTGTCTACGATGAACGGGCTATGCTGGTCCACGGTGCTTCGTTTCCCGAGGCTTCAGCTGTAGCTGGTTTAGCCGAAGATATGAGTGGACAAGAAAAGTACGAACAAGCAGAGCATGGTCAGGAAGAGGCAGTCACACAACTGATGTCGCTGGAGCAAAAGTATGAGCCAGAGCTGCTGCTGATTGAACGGACGAGTTCACAAGAGAGCTATGGTTCTGGCTCCAGCGGTCTTTCCTCATCTGGTGAGGAGGACGATGCAGAGACCAGGGACGAGGAGGAACTGGCTGAGCTGGAGACAGCTCGGCTGGAGGCCAGGCTAATTGTGCGGAGAATCAAGGAGCTGATCGGAGATACAGCTCCTGCTCTTCCGGTGTATGACAAGGCGTTGAAGGCCATGCGTCCTGCACGTTACGGTGACATAGTTATCCTGCTTCGCTCTGCTGCACTGTGGGCTCCGCTAATCATGGAGGAGCTTCGTCTAGCCAGCATTCCGGCCGCAGGCGAGCAGACGAAGGGGTATTTCAAGGCTACTGAAGTGGAGATTATATTGTCCTTGTTGCAGATTATAGATAATCCACGACAGGATATCCCATTGGCTGCTGTACTACGCTCGCCGATTGTGGGCTTATCAGAGGAAGAGCTGGCGCGCATTCGATTGCAGCAGCCTTCAGGCTCCTTCTACGATGCAGTCCAACTAGCTGTGTCCCCACTTGAGACACAGGGCATTGTGGAGGCTGCTGTTGGTCTGCAGGCAGATGCGCATAAGCAATCGATAGAGGAGTCCAGGCTTGGACACTTCATGCACCAGCTTGAAGAATGGAGACGAGCCTCAAGACTAGGGCGTCTCAGTGAGCTGATCTGGCGACTATATCAGGAGACAGGTTATCTGGACTGGGTTGGAGGGCTTCCCGGTGGTATGCAGCGTCAGAGCAATCTTAAGGCACTATACGATCGGGCTCGTCTATATGAGCAGTCCACGTCGAATCGAGGGTTGTTCCGGTTCCTCACCTTCCTGAACAGATTGCGTGAGCATGGCGGTGATCTGGGTGCGGTCGCTACGGAGACGGATACAGATCAGGCTGTACGCATCATGACGATACACAAAAGTAAGGGGCTAGAGTTCCCGATTGTCTTTGTGGCAGGAACCGCGAAGATGTTCAATCGGCAGGATCTGAACATGCCATTCCTGATGCATAAAGAGCTGGGGTTTGGTCCGAAATATGTAGCAGAGAAGGTGCGTGTAAGCTATCCTACACTGGCCCATCTGGCGATTCGGCGCCGCTTGCAGCTTGAACTGCTTGCCGAGGAGATTCGGGTGCTGTATGTAGCCCTGACTCGCCCGCGCGAGAAGCTGATTATGACAGGAACGGTGCGTGATCTCGCCGCGCGGGTGCTTGCATGGTCTGGTGTAAGCGGCCATGATTCCCCCGTATTACCTGACTATGTGCTCGCTTCTGCTCGCAGCTATCTTGATTGGCTGGGTCCAGCGTTAATTCGTCATCCGTCTGCCGCCGTGCTAAGAGAAGCGGTCGGCTTGGAGCATGAGGTACGAGGGGCGTCATCAATTCCATCAGCTCTGCTACAAGGAGATTGGCAGGTTCATGTACATCGTTCTGATGAGCTGCTTATGGATCAGGGTGTTAGCACAGACGCAGTAGCCGACAAGGTCGTGGATCTAGCGTTTGAGAGCAGAATAAGAGCGTTACGCGCTGGTCAGGTCATTGTAACAGGGAATATGGATAAACAAGAACATGGTGCTGTAACAGGAGATAAGACAGAAGAGTATCGAACAGTAGAGTACGGGGGAGAAGAGGAGGCTGTGCAAGAAAAGAGCACAGCAGCGGAAATACTGGAACAAGCCCAGATTGTTGATACGCTAGCAGCGCTAACCTGGACTTATCCGTATGCGCTGGCTGGGCAGATTGCAGCCAGTACCTCAGCTACGGAGATGAAGCGAACAGCCGATGTACAGGAGCAGCTATCTGTAACCTGGGAGGAATGGCAAGGTGCTGATCGACCTCAACCTACTGATTCACTAGGCAGGGTTGACACGCCCGCTGAGGATTCGCCTACAAATAAGCTGGCTCAGGAGAATCTGAGTCAGGGGGGGACGACTGAGGCTGGTAAATCCGTTCGTCAGGCTACTGTTCCTTTAAGTGCGGGAAAGACCTCATCACTGCAGCTTCGGAGGCCCCGATTTATGGAGAATAAAGCGCTTAGTCCTACGGAACGAGGCACAGTCTACCATACCATGCTGCTTCATCTTCCCTTGCAAGGGCCTATCACACAAGAAAGCATAGAGGCTACCCGGAGGCATCTTGTGGACGCGGAGATTTTGCTGGAGCAGCATGCAGCGGTGGTGGATGCTGTGGTGCTCGAACGTATTTTTGCAAGTCCGATTGGACAGCGAATGTTAACGGCGGAGCAGGTCTGGAGAGAACAACCGTTCAGCTACGCACTACCAGTAAACGAATATCTACGTATGTCCCGCTTCCGTGGGGATCAGGAGCCCTTATCCTCACGATCAACTGAGATCGCGAATGATAAGGTGATGGTAAAAGGGATCGTGGACTGTATGTTTGAGGATTCAGAGGGACTGGTCCTGATTGACTATAAGACCGATCAGATCTCTGAATATCGAACGATGGACAGGCTGGTTGAGCAGTATAGCTTTCAGCTAGAGCTGTATGCCAGAGTGATGAAGGGTATCCTGCATAAGCCTGTAGCTGAGTGCTGGCTGTGCTTCCTGGAGACAGGTGAATTCGTACGTGTAGAAGGCCGTTCAGATGCAAGTCATGAATAATAACAGTGAATAAGTACATGAACAAGCACAAGTGAATAAATACAGTGAATAAGTACAAGTGTGTGCGAAAGGAGGAACCCGCATGAGAATATTGCATACCGCAGATTGGCATCTAGGCCGGACACTGGAAGGACGGAGTCGTGTAAAGGAGCAGGAAGCCTTTCTGGAGGAGCTCGTTCGAATCGTTGATGACCAGCAGGTGGATTTGATTCTGATGGCTGGCGATGTATACGACTCCGTGAATCCGCCGGCAGTTGCCGAGCAGATGTTCTATGAAGCAGCGGCGCGTTTGACGGATCATGGTCGGCAGCTAGCGGTTATTGCCGGGAATCATGACCAGCCGGAGCGCGTGGCTTCCGTCAAGCCGCTTGTCCAACGCCGAGGCATTGAGCTAGTAGGTCTGCCTGGCTCGGAGGCCCTTCGAATCCATGTGCCCCGTACAGATGAGGTTGCTTGTCTGGCGGCCCTTCCTTACCCGTCAGAGGCTCGATTGAACGAGCTACTGACCGTGGAGGGGGATGAGGGAGTGCTGCGTGAGGCCTACAGTACACGAGTAGGTAAATTAATGTCTCACATGGCAGCGTCATTCCGACCAGACACCGTGAACTTGGCAATGAGCCATATTTATGTTCTAGGCGGGCTTGAGACGGATTCGGAAAGACCCATTCAGGTCGGAGGAGCCTATACGGTCGATCCCTCAGCCCTGGCCACTGGTGCCCAGTATACTGCGCTTGGGCATCTTCACAGACCCCAGCATGTAAAAGGTGAGGGAGTAATTCGTTATAGCGGATCTCCATTGGCCTACAGCTTCTCGGAGGCGGGGCAGGCGAAATCGGTCACGATTATTGATGCTTCTCCTGGAAAGGCTATACAGCTTGAGGAGCTGCATTTGACGAGCGGTCGTCCGCTAGTTCGTTGGCGGGCTAAGGGAGGTCTGGAGGAGGTATATCGGTGGCTTGATGAAGGGCTGGACAAGACGGCCTACATTGATCTGGAGGTTACCTTGACCGAAGCGATGTCTATGGGGGATATTCAGCGTCTACGCAAAAGCAGGGACGGCATTATCCATATTCGCCCGATTTATCCCGAGATGGTCACCTCTATGGTAGAGCAGCAGCGCTCCGAGTTACCCTTGCCTGAGCTGTTTCGCTCCTTTTACCAGCGACAGACTGGGGGGGCTGAAGCGGAAGACGCGCTTGTGAAGCTTTTTCTGGAACTGGTGGACGAGGATGCGGACCGTGAAGCCGTATTTTCAGAGGATTCAGCTCGTGAGAGCGGTGAGGGGATACCGTCATGAAGCCGATTCTATTAAAAGTTGGAGGTCTACAAAGCTACAGGGAGACGCAGGAGATTCAGTTCGAGCAGCTGACCGAGACAGGTCTGTTCGGGATTTTCGGGCCTACTGGCAGTGGGAAATCAACGCTACTGGATGCTATTACACTATCCTTGTACGGGAAGGTAGAGAGAGCAGTTAATGGAACACAGGGCATCATGAATCATGCCGAGGATTCGCTCTCGGTGCAGTTCACCTTTGAGCTGATGTCTGCTGACGGACCGCTGCGCTATCGGGTGGAACGGCGTTTTAAGCGGACATCTGGTGTATCGGTCAGCAATACACTGAGCCGAATTGTCTCCATTACGCCTGAGGGTGATCAGGTACTCGCAGACAAGCTCGCAGATGTTACACGGTGCGTTGAGGATATCATCGGTCTGAAGATGGATGATTTTACGAGAGCCGTAGTATTGCCGCAAGGAAAATTTGCCGAGTTCCTGTCCTTGAAGGGCAGTGAGCGCAGACAGATGCTTCAGAGGCTATTTCACCTGGAGCGCTATGGCGACCAGCTTGCCCAGAAGCTTAGCGCGCGCGTGAAGGCGAGTGAGGCGGCTTTGAGAACGCTGGAGGCTGAGCAGCAGGGGCTTGGGCAAGCGGGAGAGGAAGCGCTCAAGGAGACGGAGGGACGACTGAAGGAAGCTGTAGTTGCAGCTGTGAAGATCCGCTCTGAGCTGGAGCAGCTATCAGGTGAGGCAGAGACTATGCGCAAGCTGCGTGAACTGATTGTCGAACTGGACGGGCGCAAGGTCGAGCTTGAACGTCTTGCTTCCCGCGAGTCGGCGATTGCTGAGCTGGAGCAGCGGCTGGCCATGGCAGAAAGTGCGGCTTCGCTGCTGCCTGTGCTGCAGGAGTGGAGACGCTCGGTTGAGCACGCAGAGCAGCAGGAGCGAAGCGCCCGTGAAGCTCAGTTGGCGGCGCAGCAAGCTGAGGAGGCAGCAATTAAAGCTGCTGAATCTGATGAGCGTGCGCAAAGGGCGCTCACGGAGGAAGAACCGAAGCTACTCGTTCGCATAGATCAGTTGGAGCAGGCTCAGGCGCTTCAACGGGATGTCGAGGAGCTCTCGATCCGTTGTGACCAAGTAGTGCAGCAGTTAACCGCAGGCAGGCAACAAAGAGAGCAGCTTGAGAGCACGCTTACGCGTGAACGGGAGCTGTACGCTCGTGGAGCTGCCCGTCAGAAGGAGCTGCAGCAGGAGTTGGAGCAGGTTGAGGTAAAGTTCGAAGAGCGGCAGCTCCTTCAAACTGCCCTACAGCAGGTGCAGCAGTTACGGACATGGACAGAGCAGCTTCATGAAGCCGAAGGGGAACTGACAGCACAGGAGCAGCTTGTGGCGCGTGCTAGGGCCGTAGAGAAGCAGTTATCAGAGGAGGTTGCAGAGCTTGCATCCAGCCATCAACAGCTTGCTGAGCTTGCGTCCAGTCAAGTAGAACGTTGGCTTAGCCTGCAGGAGCGTATGAAGGATGAGGGAGTAGCCCTATCGGCAGCACTTGAGCACCAGCGTAGGGAGCGGCAGGAGGAGGAGCTCCATAGACTCGCTACCAGACTCGCGGCTGGCCTGCAGCAGGGTGAGGCTTGTCCAGTGTGCGGCTCATTGGATCATCCTGCACCAGCAGCTGTAATAACTGCTGAGCAGCAGGTAGCTTCTGAGCTAGAGCAGCTTCAGGAGCTTAGTAGCGAGCTGCAGGACCTGCGAATAGAGCTACGCCAGCGGCTTCAGGAGTATCGGAATATACAGCTGCAGCTACCGTCGTATACAGCAGAGGCTGCAGCAGCACTAGCAGAGCCCATGTCAGTGACCGATGTAGCTTCTGCACGGACAAATAGCCCAAGCGAAGTCGCTGACGCTATTCGTAGCGTCGAGGATTGCCAATCTGCACTGAGCGAGCTGAAGGAATCCTTGACGGAGCTTCAGAGCTATACCCAGACGCTTCAGGAGCAGTTCACAGCTCTTCAGCAGCGCGAGAAGTCTATTCACCAGAAGCACATACGAGCCGTTGCCGAGCGCGAAGCCGTCGAAGCGGCTTACATACAGGCTGAGCGCAAGCGCAATACCCTCTTCGAACGCCGGACGAATGCCGAATCCAGTTGGCAACAGGAGCATCCTGGAATGTCGATTCAGCAGACTGAGGAGCAATATCGTGTGCTGCAGGAGCGAGATGAACGAGCTGAGGATATTCGAAAACGGCTGAGTACCAGTGTGAGCTTCCTTGAAGAAAAACAGGCTGCTGTGCAGCAACTGGAGCAGGAAGTGGTCCAATTGGACAAGCAGATTATTACGATGGATGGGGAGCTTGGAGGCAAACAAGAGCTGCTGAAGGAGAAGTCCAGCCGCCTTCATTCCTGGATCGGTGATGGACATGCAGGACAGTTGTTGCAGGAGTCCCGCACCCGTCTTGAGGCACTCCGGGAGGAGTCTCGAAGCAATCGCGCTGTCAAGCTGCAATCCGAGGAGCGTAAGCACGATACCTCCAGAACACTGCTGCTGGCAAGGCAGACAGCAACAGCAGCTGTAGAACGGAGAACAAGTGCCGAGGAGCAATGGAATGAGCAGCTTGGGAGGTCTTCCTTTGCCACGGAGCAGCAGGTGCTATCCTCTATTCTGGATGAAGCAAGTGTGAACCAGCATCGTCAGGAGGTGCTGAATCATCGAGAGCTGGAGAAGGAGGTGCGTACACATGTACGACATCTTCAGGAGCGTCTGTCTGGTGCTGAACTGACCGAGGGGCAGTGGCAAGAACACCAGACCCGGCTGAGGGAAGCCCGTGAACGTGATGAAACAGCGATGAGCGAGAAGGCTAAGGCAGAGCGGGACTGGGAAGATATTCAGCTTCGCCATGTTCGATGGAAGGAGCTTGAGCATCAGCGGACGCAGCTTGTCGCTGAGAGCGAGCAGCTGTCCAAGCTGCAGAGCTGCCTGCGAGGCAATGCCTTTGTGGAATACATTGCCGAGGAGCAGCTTATTCAAGTGAGCCAGTCGGCTTCACAGCGGCTTCGGTTTCTGACGAGACAACGCTACGCGCTGGAAGTCGATTCAGGAGGCGGGTTCGTCATTGTGGATGATGCGAATGGGGGGATGAAGCGGCCTGTGTCCACACTATCGGGAGGTGAGACCTTCTTGACCTCGCTAGCCTTGGCATTGGCCCTTTCTGCCCAGATTCAATTGCGTGGTCAATATCCACTTCAGTTCTTCTTCCTCGATGAAGGGTTCGGGACACTGGACCCAGAGCTGCTTGATACGGTCATTTCATCACTGGAGAAGCTGCACCATGATCAGCTATCCGTCGGTGTCATCAGCCACGTCCCAGAGCTTCGTGCGCGCCTTCCACGCAAAATTGTAGTGCTTCCACCTGACCGAGAGGGTGGCGGCTCTAGAGTAGTGATGGAGACGCTGTAAGTAGCGATTCATTCGTAACGTCATTCGCAACGTGATATTCTTCACAGAGACAGATTCAAGGTGCTGTTATAATACAGCTAAGCCGACATACTATACTTTGCATTCCCTAGGGCAGATCAATCCGAATTGATGAGATGCTGCCCCGGTCTCCGAAGACCGAAAGGGGATGCCTTTTTTTATCCTAACCAATTTAACTGGCTGTGATTTCTTCATGTCCACATGCTTAATACGGTCTAAGTTAAGTCCTAAGTTAATGACCTAAGTTAATGACCTAAGTATGTTCGCAATACGACTCAATTAAGCATTCAATTTAGAATTCGACACGTTTAAGAACACTAATTACTACTCAGATAAGATCTCAGTTATTTTGACTCTCTATTTTTACTATTGCGTTTTATTTGTGATGTAACGTTTTCATCTCCTCGAAATAGCTAAGGAGTACAGCGCTGCGTATTAGCTTCCTCTGTGTCTATAGGTCAATGCTGAATTTCAAGTAG
The DNA here is from genome assembly GCF_000377505.1 of Paenibacillus massiliensis 2301065 = DSM 16942. Lineage (GTDB taxonomy): Bacteria > Bacillota > Bacilli > Paenibacillales > Paenibacillaceae > Paenibacillus > Paenibacillus massiliensis. The sequence goes on from NZ_KB898194.1 coordinate 21,987, forward strand.
CAAAGAGCCTATTTCTGAATACTATACAGCAGAAGCTATGAGGAGGAATGCAGGATATGGAAAATAACAATCCAGTTGTAGTGAGCCCTGCCCAAGGCTCCATGCCAACTAACATTAATGCCCCGATGCCGGGAATGACATCTCCAGCTGCGGCTGAGAAGGATGATGCCAAGGGGCTGTGCAAGAAGCACATGCATCGCTATGTATGCGTGTGGACGAGAGATGGCGGGATTCATGACGGTATTGTCGAGCATGTTGACGACGAGAATCTCTATCTAGCCGTGCCCGTAGGTGGCGAAAATGCAAATATGCCCTATGAATCAACAAACATGGCGCCAGGCATGCACGGTGGCTGTGGCTGTGGATGCGGCGGTGGCATGCGTGCCTTCGGTTACCCGGGTTTTGGCTTTGGTGGATATCCGTACGGATATGGCAGACGCCGCTTCCAACAGCTTGTGTTGCCACTGTATGTGCTAACTGCTATTAGTCTGTTGCCTTACTATTGATGCTGGTATTTTAAGCGCAGCGATATCGTGGAAGCGTAAGCCCGCTCTGTATATACAGGCGGGTCCTTTACTTGGGTTTTATTGGACGGGCCTGCTCTATTTCCGGTATGATATCTATAGAATGATTTTGATATTAGGAGGCAGACGGATGGATTGCTTGTTTTGTAAAATTGTTGAAGGTACAATTCCGAGCAAAAAAGTAATGGAGACAGACAATGTGGTTGTATTTCATGACATTCAGCCAGCAGCTCCAGTGCACGTGTTGATTATTCCGAAGAAGCATATTGCTTCTATGAACGAGGTAACAAATGAAGATCTGGCGCTGATTGGCGACATGCACAGCGTAGCACAGCAGGTAGCGCGTGAGCTTGGTGTGGAGCAATCAGGATACCGCTTGATTAATAACTGTGGTCCGGACAGTGGACAGGCAGTACACCATATTCACTACCATCTTCTGGGTGGTGCAAAGCTTGGTGCACTGACGGGAATCTCGGATTCACACGCTTAGTTACGCCCTCCAAACGCTTAATAATTAGGCTTCAAAAGAAGGGTATGAATGCGTTCTTGAATGTGTTCTGGGGTACATTCAAAATCTATTTACAGTTAAGGTTGACACGGGACAAAATTTTCACCTATAATGAGGTGTGATGAACCGTGTTATTGCTCTTGGACGGTCTGGTCGGAGGGAGGGAAAACTGGTGTCTGAAACTAAAGTTCGCAAAAACGAGACAATTGATGCTGCACTTCGTCGCTTTAAACGTTCCATCGCTAAAGATGGCGTATTGGCTGAGGTGAAGAAACGCAAGCATTATGAAAAGCCAAGCGTAAAGCGCAAGAAAAAGTCCGAGGCTGCTCGTAAGAGAAAGTTCTAGGAGGAGCTAAATACCATGCATTTGAGCGAACGATTGAACGAAGATATGAAGCAGGCGATGAAGAGTAAGGACAAGTTCAAACTCTCCACCATTCGAATGGTTCGTTCTACGATCAAAAATCTTGAAATAGATTTGAAACGTGATCTGGATGACAACGAAGTGCTTGATATTCTGAGTCGTGAGATCAAACAACGGAAAGATGCCCTCCAAGAATTTGAAAAAGCTAACCGTGACGAGCTTGCGGAAAGTACCAAAGCAGAAATCGAGATTCTTGTTCAATATCTCCCTACGCAGCTTACCGAAGAAGAAATTAAAGTTATTGTACAGCAGACCATCCAGGAAACCGGTGCTTCTTCGAAAGCCGATATGGGTAAATTAATGGCCGCCTTGATGCCTAAGGTAAAGGGGCGCGCGGACGGTAAACTCGTGAACCAATCGGTTCAACAATTTCTGCAATAATTTAAAGAAGCTAAACACTCCCTCGAACCTGAGGGGGTGTTTTTTCTATGCGCACATACATGTATAAACCGATGAAGTGCACTTTATGACACAGACGTAATGCTGTTGCAGAACAAGTGCTAATCTGGCCTGCCCAGACAAGGTGTGACATGGTCGGTAGGTGAAGTGTCAACTTTTTGAAACCTGAATGCGTTTGCTGCGTAAAAATGTGCATGGCAGATCCCAAGAGTGTATGGTACTGGAGTGAAGCATAATTCAGTGAGATACATTTTGGGATTTGCGGAATGTTCAGGTGAAAAATCTGGTAAGCTGTATATACTAGGTGGGAAAGGAGGTAGAAAGAATGGCTAGGTTCAACCAACGAAAGCTATTCAGGCTGAGCTTGTCTTTTCTAATGCTAGGTATCCTGCTGATGTCCGCCTTCATGGTGCAGCCAGCGGCTGCTACAGAAGAACGCGCTGAGACGGGGGTAGTCTATGTACTCCCTGTAAAACAGACGATTGAGCAGGGGCTAGAGAACGTGTTGAAGCGTGGATTCAGTGAAGCTGTAGTATCCAAGGCTGGGTTGATTGTATTGGAGATAAATACGCCTGGCGGGCGGGTCGACACTGCAGAACGAATTAGTGAGCTGATTCAGGGCAGCGAGATTCCCGTGGTAGCCTATATACAGGGCAATGCCGCATCGGCAGGCAGTTACATAGCCCTTAGCGCAGACAAGATTGTCATGAAGCCGGGCAGTATGATTGGAGCGGCAGCGCTGGTCGATGGGCTGGGAAATCATATTGATGACCCTAAGCTGATTGCAGCGTGGAAGAGTGATATGGCCTCTGTAGCTGAAGCGAATGGACGCAACCCGCAGATAGCTGAGGGCATGGTCGATACCAAGATCGAAGTTCGTATGGATGAGATCGGCAAGGTCAAGCAACAAGGCGAGATTATTGCCTTGACCAGTGAAGAGGCCTTGAAGACTGGTTACGCGGATCACATTGCCTCGTCAAGACAGGAAGTTATTGAGTGGATGGGATACGGAACCGACGATGTCTTCGAGGTAAACAAGACTCCCTTGGAGCGGTTCGCAGAATTTTTGACCAATCCATGGGTACAAGTGCTGCTGTTGTTCCTTGGTATTGCTGGTGTGGTGATTGAACTGCTGGTACCAGGCTTTGGTGTGCCAGGAATTGTGGGCATCGTCGCCTTTGGCTTGTACTTCTTCGGTAATTACGCGGCTGGCTTTGCAGGCTACGAGACATGGCTGTTGTTCATTATTGGACTGGTGCTGCTGATGATTGAGATATTCGTGCCAAGCTACGGGATTCTCGGCTTGCTGGGCTCGATCAGCTTGATTACAGGAGTGGTACGCGCTGCCTATGATACATCGCATGCACTCTTATCATTAGGTATTGCAACAGCTGCTGCATCCGTAATTATTGTAATCGTGGCGATTGCCTTTAAGGACCGCGGGGTATGGAATAAATTTATACTTAGTGAGAACCTGACAGCCGATCGTGGTTATTCTTCTGTCACGAATCGTGACGCGCTTACGGGCAAGACAGGTAGCAGTCTTACTCCCCTGCGTCCATCAGGTACAGTGAGTCTTGATGGTGAGCGTTTTGATGTGGTGACTGAAGGTGGCTTTATTGAAGCGAACAAACCGATCGTCGTCATTAAAGTGGAGGGAGGCCGAGTTGTCGTCGCTGAGGTGACAGATTCGGTCTAGTCTAAGCAGGGCAGATGCTGGATGATTATATAGACTCTGGCTGAATTCCAAGCGGTGAGGCATCAAAAAATATGTATTTATACTTGGAGGATGATCGAATTGTTCGAAGGTGGATTCATCGGAATATTGCTGATCGCTGTGCTGGCGATTATTGTCCTTAGTGTCTTCTTTAGCTTTTTCCCGGTTATGCTGTGGATTTCCGCATTGGCTTCGGGTGTAAAGATAGGAATCATTACGCTGGTTGCGATGCGATTGCGCCGGGTTACGCCGAGCCGGATTGTTAATCCTTTGATCAAGGCAACTAAAGCAGGTCTTGGTCTCAATATTAATCAACTGGAGAGTCACTTTTTGGCGGGTGGTAATGTAGACCGTGTCGTAAATGCTCTAATTGCTGCACAGCGTGCTAACATTCCATTGGAATTCGAACGCGCAGCAGCTATCGATCTGGCTGGTCGTGACGTACTACAAGCTGTCCAGATGAGTGTTAACCCACGTGTTATCGAGACGCCTATTGTCTCTGCAGTTGCCAAGGATGGTATCGAGGTTAAGGTAAGAGCTCGTGTTACCGTGCGCGCGAATATTGATCGTCTCGTCGGTGGTGCGGGTGAAGAGACCATTATTGCCCGTGTAGGGGAAGGGATTGTAAGTACGAATGGTTCCTCTAACTCTCACAAGGACGTACTGGAGAATCCAGATCTGATTTCGCGGACGGTTCTCTCTAAAGGGCTTGATGCAGGTACAGCGTTCGAGATTCTGTCTATCGATATCGCGGATGTGGATGTAGGTAAAAACATTGGCGCCTTCCTGCAGACAGAGCAGGCAGAAGCCGACAAGCGAATTGCGCAAGCGAAGGCGGAAGAGCGCCGTGCGATGGCCGTAGCACAAGAGCAGGAAATGAAGGCCCGCGTCGTTGAGATGCGTGCGCGTGTCGTAGAATCCGAGTCCGAGGTGCCCCTTGCTATGGCTGAAGCACTACGTAGTGGAAATATCGGTGTTATGGATTATATCAATATGCAAAATCTTGAGGCAGATACGCAAATGCGTGAAGCCCTTGGTAAGCCTAATGAAGACTCCGACAGGGATTCCACGAACAATAACAGATAATTGAAGCGGATACCGTAAGTGAGGCGGTGAATCATGAACCTGATAGGCTGGATATTTGATAATTTTTATATTGTGGCAGCAATTCTTTTCGGATTGTTCTCGCTTCTTGGTCGAGCGACCAAATCTACACAGCAGCCAACTAGACCAACTCAGCCATCCCCTTCTCACGCCGATCCCAATGGGCCGCAGACAGGTCGAGGGTACGGGGAGGATCGCAAGTATGACCCGGATGAAGATGACGGGTATGATTCTTCCTGGGACGATGATGAAGGCTATGATGACTATGACTATGAGCGTGAGAATGATCAGAGGCGTAGAGACGTGAATGAACGTACGGACACGGGTTCTACTCAACGGGATACTTTATCCATGGGTCATCATAATGGCGAGGGTGACACTCTGGATGAGCGTTTGCGCAAAATGGAAGAAGAGCGAGCACGTTTGAATGAGCGATTGAATCGGATTTCAAGCACCAATCTCTTTGAACCGGCAGAGGAACTGTCGGAGTCTGCAAACAGTGGCAGCAAATTTCGTCGAATGTCTGCAGACGATGTCAGACAAGGGATCATTTGGTCCGAAATATTGTCACCTCCAAAGTCGAAGCGCAGATCTACGCGTTATCGTCGTAACATGCTCTAGATTAATCCTGTTCTAAAGCTGCAATTCCCATAAAATTGCGAACTCATGACGGCTACCGCTCATAAGCTAGTGCTCAAGCATGCTCTATTAAGCACGAGTGAAGCTGTTGGAGTTGATGTAAAATAGGGCGTTAAGCGGTGCATGGAACCGAGCTTCATTGAACTGCATTGAACTGCATACGATCGCATTGTGTTAGTATCTGAAAAGCTGTATGTCTCTTGAAGACATACAGCTTTTTTGCGTACACCTTACATAAAAAATACCGTCTGTGAATAGGGTGTATGGAAGGGGACTATACGTCTGGATTCCCTTCATAGCGCGATCAAGCAACTACAGCATCGTGCGGCAGTACAGGAAGGGGGAGGCTGCTTAATGGCCCGATTCAGCCGCAGGCTGCGGAAATGGACCAGTGAGGCTCTGGATTTGCCTCAGGACATTCTTTTGGATATGCCCCGCGTCATCTTAATTGGCAGCAGGCAGCTGTATATCGAGAATCACAAGGGCCTGATGGATTTCACATCTGAGCACCTTCTGCTGGCACATGCTTACGGGAAGCTGAGAATCGAGGGCAGGGAGCTTGTGATCACCTCTATTTTGCCAGAAGAGATAAGTATAGAGGGTGAGATTATCCATATACGCATGGAGAGAACGGGGGATGAACCTTGAAGAATTCAACCTTAACCTGGATTCAAGGCCATGTTCGACTTGTAGTCAAGGGAGAACGAATTGCTGAATTGGTGAATCTGTTGACCGTGCAGGGCATACATGTATGGGATGTAGTTTCCTTAGGTGAGCAAATGAGCAGCATGAGGGTACTTCTGCCGGATTTCTTTCGGCTTCGTCCCCTTTTGAGGCGGACAGGCTCCCGTATGCATGTATATGAACGCAGGGGGCTTCCGTTTCAACTGTCACGCCTGGGTAGGAGGGCTTTTTTTGCAGCCGGTGTGGGTATATTTATTCTGGTGCTGGTATTGATGAGCTCGTTAGTGTGGAATGTGGAGGTAAGGGGCAATGATCGGCTTACAGCGGACCGGGTGCTGCAGGCTGCCAAAAGCGAAGGTCTGTACCCTTATCAATGGAAATTCCGGCTCATGAGCCAGGACAAGCTGTCTCAGGCCCTCATGCGCAGACTACCGGACACCTCGTGGGTGGGTGTGGAAATTCGCGGTACGGAGGTCATTATTCAGATCGTGGAAGCCGAGAAGCCTGAACCGACGAAGCTTCTTAGTCCACGTCATTTAATTAGCAAGGCAGATGCAGTAATTACCGAGATTTATGCAGAGCAGGGCAGACCTGTGGTTAGTCGGAACACCCGTGTCAAGAAGGGCGACATTCTGATTTCGGGCATGATCGGAGACGAGCAGCACGCCCAGATGGTGGTAGCCAAGGGTGAGGTCAAGGGCATGGTATGGCATGAATATGAGATCGAGATTCCTCTGGTGCAGCATAGAAAGAGCTATACAGGGAACAGTTATGATAAACTGTATCTGGTGCTCGGGAATCGTGCCATCCAGATGTGGGGTTATGGCCAGAAGCCATATGCTGCTTATGAGACCGTAACGGAGCATAATCCGCTTACATGGAGAGATCTTCGCTTGCCCGTTGGATGGATGACTGAACGCGTTATGGAGTCGCAGAAGGCCACTCATGTAGTGAGTGAGACAGAGGCTAAGATTAGCGGTATAGAGCATGCCAAAAAGCAGATTATAGCCAAATATGGCAAAGGAACTGAAATTTTAGGACAAAAAATTTTGCATGAGAAGAGAGAGAATGGTAAAGTTTATATGAAAGTATTATTTGAAGTTGAGCAGTATATCACGGAAGAGCTTCCGATAGTTTATAACCAAGGAGATTGAGGATATTTGGCTGAACAACAAGGCAGCATACGCATTGCACTTCACAATGCGGGGGAGGGGCAGTCGCTCTTCGGACCGCAGGATTCGTTTCTGAAGATAATTGAAGGCGTTACGACAGCCAAGATTGATTCGCGCGAGCAGGAGATTGCGATTTATGGCGGTGTGCGTGAGGTTGAGATGCTGGGGCAGCTCTTTGATGTGCTGTTGCAGCTGATTCGTAACGGCTATGTACTGACTGAGCGTGACATGTTGTATGCAGTTGAACTGGCGAAGGATCATCGTGCCGATCAGTTGTTGGATTTGTTCAAGGGTGAGATTACGAGCACATTCCGTGGCAAGCCCATCCGCGTCAAGACCATCGGACAGAAGCATTATGTCACGACGATCAAGAAGCGTGATGTAGTATTTGGGATCGGCCCTGCTGGTACGGGCAAGACGTATCTGGCTGTAGTGCTCGCTGTGGCTGCCCTGAAGGAAGGCTCCGTCAAGAGAATCGTGCTTACACGGCCCGCTGTCGAGGCGGGAGAAAACCTAGGCTTCCTGCCAGGTGATCTGCAGGAGAAGGTCGATCCGTATCTGAGACCGCTATATGATGCACTATACGATGTGATGGGTCCTGATCAGACGGCAAAAGCACTGGAACGCGGCCTGATCGAGATTGCACCACTCGCCTATATGCGTGGTCGTACGCTGGATGATTCCTTTATCATTTTGGATGAAGCCCAGAATACAACTCCGGAGCAAATGAAGATGTTCCTGACCCGTCTCGGGTTCGGGTCCAAAATGGTCATAACCGGGGATGTAACGCAGATTGATTTGCCTCGGGGCAAAAAGTCAGGTCTGGTCGAGGCGAAGTCCATTCTTAGTGGAATCGAAGAGATTGGCTTCGTACAATTCGCCGAAGAAGATGTGGTCCGGCATTCTCTCGTGCAGAAAATCATTGTGGCCTATGACCGTGCTGTTGAAAATCAAGTATAGAGAGGGATTGTTTTAATGACCTCGAAAGAACCATTGAAGGACAGAGCGCTCCAGTATAGAACAAGCGGATGGAAGTATAGCGTGGCAACACGCTATCTTCTGTTTTTATTTTTGATGCTTCTTTTCTTCGTAAGTCTGTCTCCACGACTGTTACCGGAGCGTTACGATATTCAGGTGAACATGCCAAGCGAGAAAGAAATCGTAGCTCCGATGCAGCTGCCGAACAACAAGGCTACCCTGAAGGCGCAAGAAGAGGCTGCCGAGCGTGTGCAGTCGATCTATACGATTGTTCCGATGCGCAATGAGAATTTCGTGGTATCCATCCTGGATCGGATTGAACGGCTCAATCAGGACGACCAGGTATCACGTGAGGATAAAATCGGGATCTATAAGCAGGAGATTCCGCAGCGTGCCAGCGATTTTGTACAGAATTTTGTGAATAATAGCGCCAAATCAGATACCTATCCGCAAAAGCTACTGGACGAGGTATTGCAGAGGACGAAGGAGCAGACTTATCGCATCAGTGAGGAGACATTCATCAAGATTCCAAGGCTGACTTCCGAGCAAATTACCGCCATGAAGCCAGTTACCCGTGAAATTGTGATTCGGCTCATGAATGATCAGATTACCGATGCGCAAAGTGCGAGGGCGAAGGTAGCCGAGCTGGTAAGCACCAGTACGCTCAGCGACAGGACTTCGCGTGAGGTCGTGCAGGAGCTTGCCCGACTCGCCATCACAGCTAATAAGTTCTATGATGATGAAGCAACGAAGGAAGCCAAGGTGCAGGCCAGAGAGAATACACCTACGGTATTCATTAAACAAGGTGAGGTGCTTGTCCAAAAAGGAGAGCGAATTACGCCTGAGACCTATGCATTGCTAGATGAGAACAATCTGCTTAAGGACGAGATCAATTATTGGCCGCAGTTGGGGCTTTTGGTGCTATCGAGCCTGCTGGCAGGCGGTCTGCTCATGTATATACGCCAGTCAGACTCTCCCAAATTCAAGTATAATAACGCTCAACTTCTCATGCTGGTAATCATTTTCCTTATTACGATCGGCTCACTCTACCTAGTTAGCATTGTACAGAACAATGACCGGTCCTATTTGGGCTATTTTGCTCCTGTCGCTATTGGTGCCATGTTGATTACACTGCTGTTGGACCGTTCACTTGCCTTTGTGAGTGCTCTCATCTTCAGTGTATTATCCAGCATTATTCTCAATGTCCATCAAAATCAAATTTTCGATTATAACTTCGGCTTTTTTGCCATTGTTGTCTCCTTGACGGCCATCTTCACGATCCACCGGGTTAGTCAGCGATCAGCACTCTTCAAGGGAGCCATAATGTGCTGTATTTTCGGCAGTCTGACCGTGTTCGCTCTTGCATGGATTGATGAGGGAGGCTGGTCACAGACCACAACATTATACGCCGCAGCAGGCGCCTTCGCTGGTGGATTGGTTACAGCAGTGCTGGTCATTGGGCTGATGCCATTCTTCGAATCAACATTCGGCATTCTATCTGCGCTTAAGCTGGTAGAGCTGTCGAATCCGAACCATCCGCTACTGCGCAAGCTGCTTACCGAGACACCAGGTACGTACCATCATAGCGTTATGGTTGGTAATCTGTCGGAGGCGGCAGCCGAAGCGATTGGTGCGAATGGCCTACTGTGCCGTGTTGGCTCGTACTATCATGATATAGGAAAAACGAAGCGTCCTTCTTATTTCATAGAGAATCAGAATGGAATGGAGAATCCTCACGATTCCATGGACCCAAAGCTGAGCAAATCCATCATTATTGCTCATGCACGAGACGGTGTGGAGATGCAGAAGGATTACAAGCTTCCTAAGCCGATTCGTGACATTGCCGAGCAGCATCATGGGACCAGCTTCCTCCATTATTTCTATCACAAAGCTTTACGACAAGCTGAGGAACAGGGCATTCAGCCTGATTTCACGGAGGACGATTTCCGCTATCCGGGGCCGAAGGCACAATCCAAGGAAGCAGCGGTCGTTGGCATTTCTGATAGTGTAGAAGCGGCGGTTCGCTCCTTGCGCAAGCCGACAGTGGAGCAAGTAGAGTCGATGATTGAGAAGATTATCAAGAGTAAGCTGGATGACCATCAATTCAATGACTGTGATCTGACGATGCGAGAGTTAGATATCATAGCTCAGACATTGAAGGAGACGGTCATGGGAATATTTCATTCCAGAATTGAGTACCCGGAAGGTAAGCCGGTCCAGGCTAATGAGACCAAGCAGAGCTAGAAATCGAGCTGCGAGTAGAGTGTATATGTGAATGTAGCGGTAGCTAGCTGTAAGGTCTCAAGGATCTTACAAATCGTGCAAACCGGCCAGTCATAGAGTGTTACTCCTAGAAGCTGGATGGAAAGGGATGTGTACTCATTGACATGCCGGGGTCTGGATAGGATGATAGATACACCAAAGCGGCTTAGCCGCCAGGGTGAAATGATTGGCTTCAAATGAACGATAAAAGGAGCGTTATGTATGGGCCTGCAATTGGTATGGAATAGTGAACAGGATGATCTGGAAATAACAGATGCCCTGATCTCCACGCTGGAGACCCTCCTGGAGCGTGCTGGAGAGGCTGAAGGTGTAGCAGAAGGGGAAGTGGCCCTTACTTTTGTGACTGATGAACAAATTCACGAGCTGAATCAGCAATATCGGGGCATTGACCGGCCCACAGACGTGCTGTCCTTTGCCATGAATGAGGAGCTGGAAGAGGAGCCTGATATTATCTACAGCCTGGAACCTGAAGCGGAGCTGGAGTTGCCCGATATGCTGGGTGATATTATCATTTCGGTGCAGACGGCCAAGCGTCAAAGTGAAGAGTACGGTCATTCATTGGATCGAGAGCTTGGATTTTTATTCGTGCACGGTTTTCTCCATCTGCTCGGCTACGACCATCAGGATGAAGCGAGCGAGGCGGAGATGATGGGCAAGCAAGAGGCTGTGCTGGCTCAGGTGGGGCTGTTGAGATAATGAGAGAACGATCATGGAGGCTTACGTTTCGCCATGCCTGGGAAGGTATTGTGTACGCATTTCGCACCCAGATCAATATGAGAGTCCATGTGGCGGCTACGTTGCTGGTCGGCGTCATGGGCTACATTCTACATATTTCTGTAATAGATTGGCTCTTTGTCATCACGGCCATGGCGTTGGTACTGGTGGCGGAAATGATCAACACGGCCATTGAGACCACGGTGGATCTGATCAGCCCGGAGTTTCACCCTTTGGCCAAAATCGCCAAGGATACCGCTGCCGGGGCTGTGCTCATGGCTGCGGTATTTGCCGTTATTGTCGGCTGTATCGTGTTTTTTGAACCTGTAATGCACATTGCAGGTCAACTTGTATCTTTACGTTAATTTTTTTATAGTTGGAGGTTAGAATAATGATGGATTGGTCAGGGTTAATGCAAGAAGCGAGGGCTGCCCGTGAGAAGGCCTATGTGCCTTACTCCTCCTTCAAGGTAGGGGCTGCACTGCTGGATGCGGACGGAAATATTCATCATGGCTGCAACATTGAGAATGCTGCATATACGCCGAGCAACTGTGCCGAACGTACAGCCATGTTCAGCGCGATGGCTCAAGGGAAAAAGGCACGTAGCTTCAAGGCGATGGCTATAATTGGAGATACGGAGCAGCCTATTGCTCCATGTGGTGTATGCCGTCAGGTCATGGCAGAGCTATGTGCGCCGGATATGCCTGTTATTCTGGGTAATTTGAAGGGCGAGATGCGTGAGACCACGATGCAGGAGCTGCTTCCTTATGCATTCGGACCTTCTGATCTAGGCAAAGAGTAGACGAAGAGTTCAACGATTGAGTCTTTTGCCTGGAGCCAGTTTGCTTACAGGTATTAATTTAGAGCATGATCTTTCAGGAGGAAAATAAATGTCCAAGAAGCAATTCAAATCTGGATTCGTTGCCATTGTTGGTAGACCAAATGTGGGTAAATCAACGCTGATGAATCACGTCATTGGCCAAAAAATAGCGATCATGTCAGACAAGCCGCAGACGACACGTAATAAAATTCATGGGGTATACACGACAGAGAACAGTCAGGTCGTTTTTTTGGATACGCCAGGTATTCACAAGAGACAGTCCAAGCTTGGTGACTATATGAATCAGACAGCCTTTAATACACTAGGCGAGGTGGAAGCTGTCTTGTTCCTGGTCGATGCTGCGGAAGGCATGGGCGGAGGGGACCGCTTTATTGCAGAGCAGCTTAAGAAGGTGAACACACCTGTAATATTGGTACTCAACAAGATTGACCGGATTGAGCCGGAAGCTCTCTTGCCACTAATCGAAGAATATCGCAAGCTGTATGATTTTTCCGAGATTGTACCTGTATCTGCCAAGCTGGGAAATAACGTGGATCGTCTGCTGGAGCAAATTGCGAGATATCTCCCGGAAGGACCGCAATATTATCCTGATGATCAGGTGACTGACCACCCCGAGCAATTCGTAATTGCGGAGCTGGTTCGTGAGAAGATTCTGCATATGACCCGTGAGGAAATTCCCCATTCCATCGCTGTTATTATTGAGGATATGCGTAAGCAGGACAACGGGATCGTGCAAATCTCGGCCGTCATTTACGTGGAGCGGGATTCACAAAAAGGTATCATCATTGGCAAGCAGGGAGCCATGTTGAAGGAAGTGGGCAAGCAAGCGCGCAGGGATATCGAGAACTTACTCGGCTCCAAGATCTTTCTGGAGCTGTGGGTTAAGGTGAAGAAAGACTGGCGCAATCAGGAGCGTGTGCTGCGTGATCTTGGTTTTCACCGTGATGCCTAAGCTCATCCAATAATTGCAACACATACAACGACAGTCAGCGAACAATCCTATTTCGTAAATGCCATTCCGTTAATTCGGGCGCCATTTCCGAAAAGAGAGGATGAATACGAATGCGAGATTTTTCGTGGCAGTATTTTACGATGACTGGAGATGTCGATGCGTATTTATTGTACAAGCACGCTCAAGCAATTGAGCAGGGTGCGGTGGATGCAGAGTTGGACGAAGAGGACGAAGTCAATGAATGATTGGCTTGTTAGGCAATGGTTGGGGGAACAGTTATGCTCTACAGGTTGGAAGGAATCGTCATCCGTAGCATGGACTACGGTGAGGGAAATAAAATTATTACGCTTTGCACCGAGAACGGAGCCAAAGTTGGGGTACTCGTCCGTGGGGCCAAGAAGCCCAAAAGCCGCCATGGAGCGTTAACACAGCCCTTTACGTATGCCTCATATGTATTCTTCCGTAATACAGGACTGGGTACGCTGAATTCGGGAGAGATTCTGGAGTCCCATCATGAGCTTCGTGAGGACATTGTCAAGGCGGCTTATGCATCTTATGTATGTGAGTTGCTGGATCGTGTACTGCAGGAAGAAGAGACAGGCGCCTTCTGGTTCAGGCAGCTTAAGGCTTGTCTTTCAGCCATGTCTGAAGGAAAAGACCCGTTAACCGTGACGAATATGTACGAAATGAAAATCCTCCAGGCTGCCGGCTACGGTCCTCAATTGGATGCGTGTATCTCTTGCGGAAGAGCACTGGAGGAGGTACCCATCTACATTAGCCCCCGTCTTGGAGGTGTGCTCTGTCGGTCCTGTCGTCATTTTGATCCGGCTTCACTAGAGCTGTCACCCAAAGCGCTTAAGCTACTACGGTTGTATGCGCAATTGGATCTAACGAGATTGGGCAATGTAAATATCAGTGATTCCACCAAGCAAGAGATCAAACAGGTCATGAGACAATTTATGGATATGCAGCTAGGCTTACAGCTCAAAACTAGAAATTTTTTGGATCAGCTTGATAAATACGATATTCAGTAGTAATATGTTTCTATCTGGGTATCATGCAATGTGATATTGTGTGGTACTGTCTAGGAAACTCATTTCACTTTGAGTGAGATGGCTATGCTATGATCGAGAGGGTAGCAGAATGTGGCTTCTTATAGCGAGTCGGGGATGGTGAAAGCCCGGTGGGAGCAAGCTGTGATGGGCACTCGGGAGCGTGGATTTAACAATAACACCGAAAAGCGGATTGTCAGTAAGTGGACTGATAATCAAGTAGGGTGGAACCGCGGGAGCAATGCTCTCGTCCCTACGTCTGTGCAGACGTAGAGGGGCGGGGGCTTTTTCATGTCCGGCTTGCCATAGATGTCGTCTGTACATAAGGAAATACAATATACAGAAGAGAGGCGTGTACTATGAATTTTCAGCAGATGATCTTGACGCTCCAGGATTTCTGGGCAGCTGAGAACTGCATTATCGTTCAACCCTATGATACCGAGAAGGGTGCAGGCACGATGAACCCAATGACATTCCTTCGTTCGTTGGGACCGGAGCCATGGAAGGTGGCCTATGTGGAGCCTTCACGTCGCCCGTCAGACGGTCGTTATGGCGAGAATCCGAACCGCTTGTACCAGCATCATCAATTCCAGGTCATTATCAAGCCTTCACCGGATAACATTCAGGAGATGTATCTGGAGAGTCTGAAGCGCCTTGGAATTGATCCGCTGAAGCACGATATTCGATTTGTTGAGGACAACTGGGAGAATCCGTCGCTGGGCTGTGCTGGTCTTGGCTGGGAAGTATGGCTCGATGGGATGGAGATTACGCAGTTCACGTATTTCCAGCAGGTAGGGGGTATTGAGACAAGCCCAGTATCTGTAGAGATTACGTACGGTATGGAGCGTCTGGCTTCTTATATTCAAGAAAAAGAGAATGTATTCGAGCTAGAGTGGGTGGAAGGCGTAACTTATGGTGATGTATTCCATCAGCCTGAGTATGAGCATTCCAAATATACGTTCGAAGTATCTGATGTGAAGATGCTATTCACCCTGTTCAATATGTATGAGGAAGAAGCAAACAAGGCTATGGCACAGCATCTGGTGTTCCCGGCTTATGATTACGTACTGAAGTGCTCACATACCTTCAATCTGCTGGATGCCCGCGGAGCAATCAGCGTTACAGAGCGTACGGGCTACATTACACGTGTCCGTAATCTGGCACGGCAAATTGCCGCTACCTACATGGAGGAACGCGAGAAGCTGGGATTCCCGTTGTTGAAGAAAGGGGATGTAGAGCATGTCTAAGGATATTCTGTTTGAAATTGGTCTGGAGGAAGTACCTGCCCGCTTCCTGCCTGCAGCAACAGAGCAGCTGAAGGATCGCATGCTGCAATGGCTACAGGAATCTCGTCTGGAGCATGGTACCCTAGAGACATACGCTACTCCGCGCCGTCTGGCTGTGCTGGTGCATGATGTTGCCGAGAAGCAAGAAGACATTGAAGAAGAAGTCAAAGGACCTTCCCGAAAGATTGCGCTGGATGATCAGGGCAACTGGAGTAAAGCGGCGCTCGGGTTTGCCCGCAGTCAGGGAGTAGACCCGGAGCAGTTCACCTTTAAAGAGTTGAGCGGCGTAGAGTATATCTATGCGACCAAGAGCAGCAAGGGTGTTCACACTACCAAAATTCTTGCAGATGGACTGCGTCATATTGTGCAATCCATGACTTTCCCAAAATTCATGCGCTGGGCCAACTACGACTTCAAGTTCGTACGACCGATCCGCTGGATGGTGGCATTGTTCGGAGAGCAAGTGGTTCCTTTTGAGATTGCAGGTGTAACGGCTGGAAATGTAACGCGCGGACATCGTTTTCTGGGCACGGAAGTAACACTATCTGAGCCATCCGCTTATACAAAGGCGCTGAGTGCGCAGCATGTTGTAGCTGACGTTGATGTGCGCAAGAAAATGATCGTGGACCAGATCGAGGCGCTGGCCAAAGAGAAATCCTGGAATATCTCCATCAAAGAGGACCTGCTAGAGGAAGTGCTGTACCTGGTTGAGACACCGACCGTGCTATTTGGCACATTCGATCCGGCTTTCCTCAACATCCCGCGTGAGGTACTGATTACTTCCATGCGTGAACATCAGCGTTATTTCCCGGTATTTGATCAGCAAGGGGAGTTGCTTCCTTATTTTGTTACGGTACGTAATGGTGGAAACGAGTCACTTGATGTCATCGCTAAAGGGAATGAGAAAGTGCTTCGTGCCCGTCTCTCCGATGCCAAATTCTTCTATGAAGAAGATCAGAAGCTAGCTATCAAGGATGCGCTGTCCAAGCTTGAGAGCATTGTATTCCACGAGGAGCTTGGTACTGTCGGAGATAAGGTGCGCCGCGTTCGCAAGATTGCTGATACGTTGGCACAGAGCTTGAATGTGTCCTCCAATGACGCGGAATCCGTAAGCCGTACAGCTGATATTTGCAAATTCGACCTGGTCACTCAAATGGTCTATGAATTTCCTGAGCTGCAAGGCGTTATGGGACAGGATTATGCACTTAAGGCTGGCGAGAAGGCGGATGTTGCAAAAGGCATTTTCGAGCATTACCAACCAAGATTTGCTGGAGATGCGGTTCCAACAACAATGGCTGGCGCAATCGTCAGCATTGCAGACAAGATCGATACGATCACAGGTTGCTTCTCGCTCGGGATCATTCCTACAGGCTCACAGGACCCGTATGCATTGCGTCGTCAGGCTGCCGGGATTGTTCAGATTATTCTGAACTGTGAACTGGCTCTGAAGCTGAGCGATCTGTTCGAGGTAGCGTTGAACGTACATGTGGATTTCGGGCATATGAAACGCAGTAGCGATGAAATTCGTAAAGATCTCATGGATTTCTTTGGTATGCGTGTGAAAAAGCTGCTCTCCGAGACACTGCGTTACGACGTCGTGGATGCTGTGATCGCGGCTGGCTTCGACCAGATCGCGTCGGTCGTTGCTCGTGGACAAGCACTGATGTCTGCAGTTCAAGAGCAGGAGGACTTCAAGATTACTGTTGAGTCCTTCAATCGCTTGGCCAATCTTGCTGCCAAAGCATCACGCACGACGATCCAGCCTGAGCTGCTGACAGAGCAACAAGAGAAGGATCTATACGAAGTATGGGGCAAGCTGCATGTGCCTTATACGGCTGCGCTGGAAGTGCATGATGCAAGCAAGGCAATCTCGCTCGCAGCTGAGCTTACTCCAGCCGTTACTTCCTTCTTCGATGCTGTTATGGTCATGGCAGAGGATCAGGATATACGCGAGAATCGACTTGCACTACTGGCATCCATTCATGGAGACCTCAAGCAATTTGCAGATTTCTCCAAGTTAGTGTGGTAAGCCGTGTGTAATTGAAGAATTACTGGGTATAGATATAAGATACGGAACGATTGCGCATCATATAATGCAGCCGTTCCGTATTTTAAGATGATAGAATGTATAATTTGTCAATGTAGCTGAACCATTCGATCATTGCTAGACCACTTCAACTTGCGGTAGGTCTTCTGTGAAAGCATGTCGATAGTCGTTTTTCTTATGAAATTAATGCATCGTGTGACTTCATGTCTTAGAGGGGTGACGAGCTGCGTGAATCATAACACCCGAATCGTCGTTGACGGAGATGCTTGCCCGGTTAAGGCAGAGATTATATCCACGGCACGACATTATAATATTGAGGTCATCATGGTGTCTTCATATGATCATGTTCTGCAGGGTGGAGTTGGGGTGAGCATTGTCACGGTAGATCGTAGTGATCAAAGCGCGGATCTGTACATTGCCAACCATATCCACGAGGGGGATATGGTTATAACCAATGATTATGGTCTGGCAGCACTGGCTTTGGCTAAGCGCTGCTATGCTTTATCCTTTCGCGGAACATCCTATGAGAATGAGACCATTGAATTTATGCTGGATCGTCGTCATACGTCTGCTAAGGAACGGAAGCAAGGCCGTTTTGGCAAAGGCCCGCGACCATTCACTGTGGAGGACCGAAAGGCTTTTCAACATAAATTGACAAAACTTTTACAACTCTTGCAGGAGAATGAACAGGAATAGCGAATAATAATTTAGGTGCTATAGAGATGAAGGTGGTTGGAATGAGTGCCGGACATGGCAGTATACCGGAGCAGATTATTGAGGCGGTATTGCAGCAGCATGATATCGTAGATACGGTAAGCAAGTACGTGCATTTAACCAAGCAGGGGAAATACATGAAAGGTCTGTGCCCGTTTCATTCGGAGAAGACCCCTTCGTTCACGGTGACGCCTGATCGCCAAATTTTCTACTGTTATGGCTGTGGTATGGGAGGCAATGCCATCAAATTTACGATGGAAATCGAAGGACTATCCTTTCCCGAAGCGGTCAGATCCATGGCAGAGGAAAGTCATATCCCCCTGGGGGATTGGCAGGGGCGTGATACGTCACACCAACATCCTGAGGTAGAAAGACTATTGCAGGCTTATGAATTGACTGCGAAGCTGTACCATTTCTTATTGAAGAATACCGAACATGGCAAGGCGGCTATGGACTATCTTCGTTCAAGAGGCTTTACGGACAAGATCATTGATCAATTCCAGATAGGATATGCCCCCAACCGATGGGATACTGTAGTCCAGTTTCTTGAGAAGAGATCCTTTGATCTGGCGGAGATGGAAAGAGGAGGCCTGGTGTCTGCCCGTCATGAAGGAGATGGGTATGTTGATCGCTTTCGGGATCGTGTCATGTTCCCGATCTGGAACCGCAACGGCAAGACGGTTGCTTTTGCCGGACGGATTATGGGGGAGGGACAGCCGAAATATCTCAACTCACCCGAGAGTCGATTGTTTAACAAAAGCCGAACCCTTTACAATCTGCATCAAGCCAAGCCTGCTATCCGCAAGATGAGTCAGGCGGTACTATTCGAGGGCTACGGTGATGTGATTGCAGCTTGGGAGGCAGGTGTTCATCAGGGCACCGCGGCTATGGGCACAGCACTTACCGAACATCATGCTTTGATGCTAAAGGGTCTGTGTGAAGAGGTTATTTTGTGCTATGATGGAGATTCGGCTGGACAAGCAGCTGCCTTGAAGAACTTTCCGATCCTAGAGGAAGTCGGTTTGCGGGTGAAGGTGGCCCTGCTGAGTGATGGGTTGGACCCGGATGATTTCATCAGACGTTATGGAAGTGATCGCTTTAAGCGTCAGATTATTGATGGGGCCGTGTCAACCGTCAAATTTAAGCTTATATATCTGAAAAAAAACCATATACTCCTAGAAGAAGAGGGAAGAATCGCTTATTCCAAGGAGGCACTTCAGGTTATCGCCCCGTTATCTTCGCCTACGGAACGCGAGGTATACCTGCGAGAGGTGTCTGCTGAAGTGAATGTCGATTATGAGACTCTTAAGCAGGAGTGCAATTTGCTGAGGCAATCTCTGCAAAAAAAACAGTTGCCTGGGGATAATAACGCCAAAAGGTGGAATAATGGTAGGCATAAAAAAGCCCAAATACCAACCCCTCAAGTACTCCCTGCTTATCATGCAGCTGAGCGAAGATTGCTGTCCTGGATGATTCAGGATGCTGATGCCGCCCTGTATGTAGAAGAGAATCTGGGAGATGCTTTCAATATCGATGATTATGCAGCTATTGCTGCTTATCTGTATGCATATTATGCACAAGGTAAACCCCCTGACCCAAGCAGGTTCATGTCCTCGCTTCAAGATGATCGTCTGGAGAAGGCTGTAAGCTCGATTACGATGATGGACACACCAGGTCATTGGGAGCCATCCATGCTGGATGATTGTATCCGGGAGGTCAGGAAATATCCGCTGCAGCAGCAGTTGAATGAGAAAAGAGAGCAGATGATCGCCGCAGAGCGTTCTGGTGATTTTTTGCTGGCAGCACAAATAGCAAGTGATATTATAGCCCTAGAGAGACAATAAGGAGTAGGCCGGATGTTTCTAGGGAGGAGGGAGTCGAATTATGGCGAATGATCAACATACTGAACTAGAAACGGAACTAACGTTGGATCAGGTAAAGGATCAGCTAATTGAATTAGGTAAAAAGAGATCTTCCTTGAACTACAAGGATATCATGGAAAAATTATCGCCATTTGATCAAGACCCCGAACAGATGGATGAATTCTATGAGCAGCTAGGTGATATGGGGATTGATGTCGTGAATGACAACGACGAAGACATCGCCAGAATGCGTCCAAGTGATGATCCAGATTCCAATGATAATGATGACTTCAACTTTGATGATGATCTGAGCTTGCCTCCAGGTATCAAAATCAACGACCCTGTTCGTATGTACTTGAAGGAGATTGGACGCGTACCGCTCTTGTCAGCTGATGATGAGATCGAGCTTGCCAAACGAATCGAGAACGGGGATGAAGAAGCGAAGCGCAGGCTGGCTGAAGCCAATCTACGTCTCGTGGTCAGTATCGCCAAGCGTTATGTAGGACGTGGAATGCTCTTCCTTGATCTTATTCAGGAAGGTAACATGGGTCTGATCAAGGCTGTTGAGAAGTTCGATCATGGCAAAGGTTTCAAATTCAGTACGTATGCTACCTGGTGGATTCGTCAGGCCATTACCCGTGCTATTGCAGACCAAGCAAGAACGATTCGTATCCCTGTTCATATGGTGGAGACGATCAACAAGCTCATTCGTGTCTCTCGGCAGCTCTTGCAGGAGTTGGGGCGTGAACCGACACCTGAAGAAGTCGCAGCTGAGATGGAATTGAGTGTTGAGAAAGTACGAGAAATTATGAAAATCGCACAAGAGCCTGTATCGTTGGAGACACCGATTGGTGAGGAAGACGATTCCCATCTTGGAGACTTCATAGAGGATCAGGAGGCGCTTGCTCCTGCGGATGCTGCAGCCTATGAATTGCTCAAGGAGCAGCTGGAGGATGTGCTGGACACGTTGACGGAGCGTGAAGAGAATGTATTGCGTCTTCGTTTCGGATTGGATGACGGACGTACACGGACCCTGGAGGAAGTAGGCAAGGTGTTCGGCGTTACTCGTGAACGGATCCGCCAGATTGAAGCCAAAGCCCTTCGCAAGCTTCGCCATCCTAGCCGGAGTAAACGGCTTAAGGATTTTCTGGAATAGAGAACGTTGCGGACCTTCTGCGGGCTAGACTGCAGAGGGTCTTTTTTTCGGGCTATGGACGTGTGGCAGAAGCGGTTTCTTTTGTGAGAAAAAAATCTATCGACGTACTTTCACAGAAGCCAGACCGCCTTTAGTTGAAATATTTCTTGCGATAATCGAATTGTTCAGCTTCGCTGAAAGTAATAATTCTATTATCTAAAGAAATCCCTTGCTCTGCTTCGACTGTGTTTTTATTTTATCTTTTTTTTACAGGTATTGCAAATGATTGGGACCCCGAAAGGCAAGAATTAATAAACAAGAAGATGAGAATCAGTCAATAGTACATTCTAGAAGATGTAGGTGAACGGATGAAACTCTCGGATCGATTGCAGTATATTATGGAGCAAATACCACCACATTCCCGTATGGCAGATATCGGCTCGGATCATGCTCTGCTGCCGGTGGCTGCCGTACGGAGTGGTAGGGTAGTGAGCGCGGTGGCTGGTGAGGTCAATGCTGGCCCGCTTCAGGCAGCACGCAAGCAGGTGCTGGATGCAGGCCTCGGTAACCGTATAGATGTCAGGCAGGGAGATGGCTTGGCTGTGCTGCAGCTGGATGAAGTGGATGTTATTACAATCGCAGGCATGGGTGGTGCACTGATCGCGAATATCCTCGATAGTGGTAAGGAGAAGCTGGCAGGCGTTCAACGACTGGTTCTGCAGCCGAATGTAGGTGAGGATATTCTGCGCAAATGGCTCATTCGCCATAACTGGATTTTGGTGAATGAGCACATTTTGGAGGAAGACGGTAAAGTGTACGAAATCCTCACTGCGGTACCTGGCACCTCAATTAGCACAACACATTCTGACTTGTACAAGCCTTTCACGCTCGCTGGCTGCTCTGTTCGGGTAGATGAGGACCTCATGATTCGCATGGGGCCACTTCTGCTGCATAAGGTGAATGAGGTATTCATTCGCAAATGGCAGGGAGAGATTGCCAAGCTTCAGCATGTGACACAGCAATTGGAGCTCGCGGGCCAGGAAGCGGCTCAGGAGAAGAAGGAGCAGCTGCGATTATTGATTCAACAATTAGAGGAGGTGCTGGCATGTTTGCCAAGGGACAAACCGTAATCGGCCTCGTGGAGCAATTGGCTCCCAAATATCTGGCGGTTCCTGATGACCGGATTGGTCTTCAACTGGGCAGTCTGCAAAAAGAGATCAAGCGTGTACTGGTTGCGTTAGATGTCAATGATGAGGTTGTAGAGGAGGCTATCCGCGTTCAAGCGGACCTGATCGTTGCCCATCATGCGATTATTTTCAGACCACTCAAGTCGTTGAATACCGATCAGCCAGTCGGAAAGCTGTACGAGAAATTAATAAAGCATGACATTGCAGTCTATATCACCCATACCAATCTGGATGCGGCTGAGGGCGGAATCAATGATTGGATGGCTGAGGCTGTTGGCATTGAGAGTAGCTCTGCGCTGGAGGCTACGTATACCGAGCAGTTGTATAAATTGGTAGTATTCGTGCCCAAGACGCACCACCAGCAGGTGCTGGATGCTGTACTCAATGCAGGAGCCGGACATATTGGGAAGTATAGTCATTGTAGCTTCAATGTGGAAGGTACAGGCACATTCCTGCCTGGAGAGGGCACTAGTCCAGTTATCGGTCAGGTAGGCCGTGTGGAAAAGGTAGATGAGGTTCGGGTGGAGACCATTGTGCCAGCTCAAGCACGTAGTAAAGTCTTGCAAGCGATGATCAAGGCCCACCCTTATGAGGAAGTGGCATATGACCTGTATCATGTAGAGCTTCAGGGTAAAGCCTTTGGTCTGGGACGAGTCGGCAAGCTGAAGCAGAGCATGACGCTTCGTGAATATGTGGATGTAGTCAAACAGGGACTTGATGTAAATCAGGTTCGTGTGGTCGGTGATCTGGACAGGACGATCAAGAAGGCGGCTGTTCTTGGAGGCTCTGGCAGTCGTTATGTGGGCAAGGCGCAGTTCAAGGGAGCCGATGTCATTGTCACAGGAGATATTGATTACCATACGGCTCATGATGCACTCATGGCAGGAATGACTATTATCGATCCAGGACATAACACGGAGAAAATTATGAAGTCCAAGCTGGCAGAGTGGCTAGGAGAGAAGCTATCTGGTCAGCGCTATGAGACGGAGGTACTTGCATCGGAGATCAATACAGAGCCTTTTGTCTTTATGTAGCTCTCTGTTATCCCTTGATGTAAATACTGCTGGAATATCCAACAGAATTACTGTAACAGGACTTGTAACGAGGGGTGAATCCTTGTATACTATGTAATGTTGTACGGAAAGTTTGACAGACAATCGCTGGCGGCGGCAGCCGCGAGAGGAAAGTCCGGGCTCCACAGGGCAGGATGCTGGATAACGTCCAGTCGGCGCGAGTCGAAGGATAGTGCCACAGAAATGGACCGCCGATGGCCGCTTCATGGCGGCACAGGCAAGGATGGAACCGAGGTGTAAGAGACCCCGAGGAATGCTGGTGACTTCATTCCTGGTAAACCCCATCTGGAGCAAGACCTAATGGGACACAGCTTCTTCACGGAAGCAGCCTTAGCCCGAGGTGTGTCTGGGTTGGTCGCTGGAGCTGTTCAGTAATGGATGGCCTAGATAGATGATTGTCGCTTTATAGTGGAAGGGTAGTTCCCGTTAGGACCACAACGAGCACAGAACCCGGCTTACGGAAGACTTTCCTAACTGCAACCTTGCACGCTCTACGTGCTTTCATGAGAGATACTTCATACTGTATCTTTAATAGCCAAAAGCTTAAGAACCTTCGAACTTCGCAGCCGCTGAAGTCTGAAGGTTCTTTTTGGTATCTTGAAGCTTTTTGGTATCTTGAAGCTATGTGGTGTCCTGATGTTTTTAATTCTGCCGTAGTCGGTTGACTTCACATGCGCTGTTTAGGATTGCAGTACTTCTGCCGCAGCATATTGACGAAGCGCTCGGTCTAGTCTTTCGACTGCCTCAGGGAGCAATCCTGGGTCTGTATGGGTGAAATTCACGCGGATTCGGTTCGTGCCTGATCCATCGGGATAGAATACTTGTCCTGGTACAAAGGCCACTCCCGCCTCCACTGCATGACGCAGCAGGACATCAGATTGAATGTGCTCAGGGAGCTGCACCCACATGAACATCCCGCCTTGTGGCTCAACCCAGTTAATTCCCTCCCACTGACGAGACTTGATAAGGTCCGTAAGCTTAAGCAGACGCTTGTAGTACTCCGCGGATACCGTGGCTATGTGAGCCTTGAGATCAAAGGAAGCGAGCAGCTCGGACAGAGCGCGTTGGTCGATCAGACTGGAATGCAGATCAGCGGCTTGCTTGGCTTTGGCAATGACTTTGATAATCTCAAGATCACCAACGACCCAGCCAGAGCGCAGCGCCGGAGCCACCATCTTCGAGAAAGTGCTAGTATATAGCACATTACCTGACCCACCGTACTGCTGATCTAGCGCATACAGCGAAGGGTACTTTTGCTGATGGAAATTCAGTTTGCCGTATGGATCATCCTCTACGATCAGCACCCCATGCTTACGGCATAGCTCTACCACACTGGCTCGACGCTCAATACTCCACACCTGCCCGGAGGGATTGGAGAACGTTGGAATGACATAGATAAATTTTGGACGATGACGGATAATTTTCGCTTCAAGATCGTCAGGAAGCATTCCATCCTTGTCGGTATCTACCATGGTCGGACAGGCACGATAGGACTGAAATACCTGTAAGGCCGCCAAATAGGTCGGGGATTCCACTAAAATGTGGTCACCAGGATCAAGCAGAATTTTGGCAATCAGATCAATCGACTGTTGTGATCCGGTAGTCATGATGATCTGGTCCGCCTGAGCTTCAATTCCATCCTCGCTCATTTGACTCGCAAGCTGCTCGCGCAGACGCGTTAATCCTTCTGTTAGTCCATATTGCAGTGCAGCTCCGCCATGTTCGAACACTTTTGCGTAAGCTTCACGAAGCGCATCTACTGGGAAAAAGGACTCCGCTGGTAGTCCGCCAGCCAGTGATAGAATATCCTTCCCTTGCGTCAGCTTCAAGATGTCCCTTACAGCGGATGAGCCCAAGTTGTTGGCCAAAGCCGAAAATCTGTCCTTCACTGCTTTCATCTCCTATGGTTCCTATAACAGACAGCTATTCTATGCCGTGGTATACTACGCTCAAACCACATCAATTTTCGGCATACCCGCTCTGTATAGATTAAATTTGTAGTATCATACATGGAAAGTGGTATAACAGTAAAGCTAACAGTATAACAGTAAAGCTAACAGTATTCAGCTGGAGGAGAGATTCATGCATATTGAGCTTAACCGATCAGGTACATCAGTCAAGCTGTTCAAGCAAATTGCAGGCACGATCGCAGATCGCATCCGCTCGGGTCTGCTTGCGCCGGGTACACGCTTGCCCTCTGTCCGTCAGCTGTCTGCCAGCCTTGCTGTCAGTCAGGTGACCATCAGCAGGGCCTACGCTGAGCTGGAGTCAGGGCATCTGATCACCTGCAGTCAGGGAAAAGGCTGCTTTGTAGCAGCCTCAGCACCAGCAACCCCTGCTAAGGAGGAAGCAGACCAGACCTGGCAAATGACACTCGTTGATTATTTGCCCCGAGCACAGCTGTGGCGTAATTTCAATCATCAGCTTCATTCTCGCTATCCGTTCCATTTGGCGGCGCTTCATCCTTCGCTGTTGCCTGTACGGGATATTGTCGATAACGCCTACAAACATCTGTCGGACAATCCGGAGTTGATGGCTCATTATGGTGCCTTCGAGGGAGATCTCGAATTACGGGCTCAGTTTGCAGAAATTTTGCGGCAAAAGGGGATACAGGTGTCGGCAGATCAAGTGCTGATTACGAGCGGAGCGCAGCAAGGCATTGACCTGGTAGCACGAACATTTGTCGGGCCAGGGGATGTCGTCTATGTCGAGGCTCCAACGTATACGGGGGCTATTGATGTATTTACCAGTCGGGGCGCAAAAATTATCATGGTTCCTATGGATGAGCAGGGCATGAAGCTGGATATGCTGACACGTCTATGTGACCAGCATCCGCCCAAGCTGATCTACACGAATCCAACGTTCCATAATCCGACAGGTCTGAATCTGAGTCTGGCTCGTCGCAAGCAGCTGCTGGAGCTGGCTGCAAGCTATCATTGTCTGATCGTGGAGGATGATCCGTTCTCCGAGCTATACTTTGACTCTCCACCTCCACCTCCCATTAAGTCTTTTGATCAGGGGGGACATGTGGTCTACATTAAGAGCTTTAGCAAAATCCTCGCTCCAGGCTGCCGTATCGCCTGTATGGCGGCCCAAGGCAGTGTATTGTCACGACTCATTGCTGCGAAATCTACAGCCGATCTGGGCAGCCCGCTACTTACGCAAAAAGCGCTCTTGCCGTTCCTGACGAAGCAATGGGGCAACCATGTCTCGAATCTGAGGAAACTATTAAGCCGACGCCTACAGATTGCAGTCGCAGTTCTGGCTGCTCACGCTCCGCGACGTATTAGCTGGGTCACTCCCAAGGGAGGACTGAACCTCTGGATCAAGCTACCTGATGATACGGACCTTGGAAGGCTCAGTCGTGAGGCTGACAAGCGAGGAATTTCTTTTTTGCCAGGTGAGGTATGCTACGCTGGAGGGACGGGAATGAAGGAAATTCGGATATCTTATTCGTTTGCGGGCGAAGAGGAGCTGAAGGAGGGGCTGAAGCTGCTTTGCGAGCTACTGAATGAAGATCAACAGCCGCTTCCTCCCGAACAAATGCATGTGCTGTAGAAGATCTAGATAAATGATTAATGGATAAATGATAAGATAAACAAAAGGTGTGCAGTCCGCTATGTTAGTCATAAGCGATACTGCACACCTTTTGTGTACGTGTCATCCCTCTAATTACCTTCTATGTGCAGGTCTTCTAATAACGTCTCCGCAGGATGGCATTCAGCTTGTCCCGGAGCTGCTGTGGCCAGAATTGCAGTGCACTGCTCTTGGACTCTGCGGCTACAAGTGCTTTATAGACATCAATCTGTCCATAGCCAAAATATTTGTCATGCCCCGGCTCACCAAGATCAATGACATTCTGCCTCATCACATCCATGACCTCATGATTCTTAAGCTTAGGGTTGTGAGAGCGGATGAGCGCAGCCAATGCAGCTACATGAGGGCTAGCCATGGATGTCCCTGACAAGGCGGCGTATTGATTACCTGGATAGGTGCTGGCAATGCTTGCGCCAGGAGCCATGACATCGACATAATCGCCATAATTGGAGAAGGATGCACGCTCCTGATTGGCATCGGTAGCAGATACCGCAAATACTTCAGGATACGCCGCAGGATAGCCGGGCCGCTCCGTATTATCATTGCCTGTGGCGGCAATCAGCACAATGTCCTTGTCGTACGCGTATTTAACTGCATCATGCAGGAACTCGGAGTCGACATAATTGCCGAGGCTCATATTAATGACCTTTGCACCGTGATCTGCAGCCCAGATGATGCCTTCGGCGACCGAATAGGTCGTCCCGGAGCCAGATTGGTCAAGTGCTTTTACAGGGAGTACTTTATTGTACCAGGTCATTCCCGCCACACCTTCATTGTTGTTCACGAGAGCAGATATGATTCCTGCTACATGCGTACCATGTCCGACATCATCATATGGCTTCTGAGCGGAGTCAACGACATTATAGCCTTCCAGCAGTTGCCCTTGAAGATCTGGATGATCCAGATCCACACCGGTGTCTACTACCCCTACAATCACGTCCTTGCTGCCTCGCGACAGGTTCCACCCTTTGTTTGTCTCTGTGGCTGGCAGGTTCCATTGATATTCAGAAAAGAGCAGATCATTAGGAAAACCTGGGCGCTCGGTTACAGTTTCGTTCGTCATATAGAGGTAATGCGGCTCGGTGTACAGAGGGTCCCAGTTCACTGTGAAATAATGCTTTAATTCCTTGTAGTTATGGTGCTTGGATTTGAAGACATAATTGTTGCCCAGCTTGCGCCCCTTGTCACAGTTCAGCGCGGTCATAATCTTTTGCATATGTTCCTCGGTTGGGTCGGAGCGGAAGCGAACGACGATTTCATTTTCGTAAAAATGGCTCGCATTTGCATTATCGTGTCCTGTCTTGACGGTCATATTTTTCATCGTGTTGGGAAGAACAGACTCAACTTTGTACTCGCCCTCCTTGGGATATGGAATCATGCGCAGATTGTTGCGCTGATGATCCCTGACCTTGGCAAGAATTTTGTGGTCCATGACAGCTATGACTCCATGTGTGTGATCCCGATCTGGAACGGCCATAATGTAATAGTTCTTGTCGCCTGCAGCAAAGGTTGTTGATTCGTAGGTTCGGCCCTGGTGTAGTGCTTTCTTGGCAGCACTTAGTGCTTCTCTTGCTTCCTTACTGCTCGTTAGAGAGCTCAGCTTCCCACTGGATTCCGTGATATGGGATTCCTTGCCATGACGCAGATCCATCCAGATCAGGGTATGAAAATGATCATGTGTCTTGCGCAGCTTGCCAGCAACATCACGCATGTGCTTCGTGTTATGATCGTGTCTGGAGTTCAGTAGCTCCTTGAGATGGGCTTTGGTATCCTGTCGTGACAGTTGCTCGGTTGCTTGCAGATCCTGGCTTAGCGTCATTCTTTTCAGCTTCTGCTCCTGCTGAGGGCTTGCGGACAGCCCTGTAGCTTGCGGCTTTGCAGGTGTAGCGTGACGCTCCTTTGGACTCGTGTTCAAGGTGGTAATCAGTGCCGCACATATAGCGGCTGCCGCAGCGATTCCTGCCACTTTTCCCCATGTGGAACGGGCCATATGCAATGCCTCCTGTGCTTGAGTTATTTAGCTTTGCTTTAGCGTGGATTGGTTTGTAGTTTTTTATACCGTTTGTCCCTGATTTGTGGTAGGATTAGAACTGATTATAAGCAAGGCCTACAGAGCAAATTAAATGAATTAGGTTTGGCCATAGGTGTTAACGGGTAACCATTGAGTGGTAGCTAATGTATTGAATGCAATTAAGGAACTGATCAAAGGGGAGCTGTATCTATGTCAGCAGTCAATGTTCAAAAATTATGTGAGTCCTCTCAGGAGAAGCTTAAAACGGCAATTGCGCGTCTGGAATTATTCTTGAACGATAATGCGCTTCCGCAGCTGACTGTGAATCAGGACGAGGAAACAATTCATTATTACAAAGGGTTCTTGTCGGATCTCAGACATCTGCTCGTGTACTCTGAAGTGTCCTATGAGAAGCTGGGAGTCGTGCTTCGCCGCGCTAATTTTGATGTCGATTTTGCTGAGAAGGCTTTATATAATGTTTATCACGACTGTGTAAACAGCTTTTTCTATCCCAAGAATGAGACGTATGCAGAGGATGGAAGATATGCCTATACAGGGCAGGATGCCATTCGTTTCCGCAAAAAGCCGCTTGAAGAGGTGCGTTCCGTTGTAATGGACGTTACTAAGGTGTATGAAGAGCTTCGTGATGACCTGTCTTATTATGAAAGTGACTATTTGACTCAGCGTCGCATGCAGACTCGTCGCGCTTAGGACAACACTTGAAGCAAATGAATAAATTTGCATTATTGCCAAGAGACGCATATAAATAAATCCAATCATATATTGCATGAAAAAAGGACGTACAGCTCTCTGAGCATGTGCGTCTTTTTTGTGTTGTGTGTCGCTCTCCATCAACTGGCATACTGCAAGCAGGATAGCAGAGGAAAAGGGGGGGATACTTATTGATGAGGTGATCCTACAAATGAATCATGAAGCTCGCCCAACCGTACGCTGTAGTGTGTCGAACTGTAATTATTGGGGACAAGACAATGTTTGTAATGCCGAAGCGATCTTGATCAACATCGACGAGTATGCCAAGAGCAGACTCAAGGAAGAGTATGCAAGTGAAAGCTTTGGCACAGAACAGGAAGGTCATGCGGAGACTTCCGCAGCAACCTGCTGTCACACATTCAAGCCTAGAAAGTAATGCTGTTCCTGATCTAGCAGTAGCGGTCTAATTGCTGAGGAGGTGCTTGAAATGGAGTTCAAAGGAAAAAATTGTGATGATCCCAAGCCTGTGGAGCATACACACAAGCATGAGGACCGAAAACGAGTAGATTATCCTCGTATGGATCATCAAGAGGAGTATGCAGCAGAGGTAGCCCCGGTGTCTTCCAACAGAGTGTCAGATACCACGGATAGAACTTCTGATGCAGGACGAGTATCGGGTTATATTGGAGTTGCTCTGGGGATTCTTGCGATGTTCATGTGGTCCGTCATCCTGGGCCCTGTCGCAGTAATTCTGGGGTTCTATGCTTACTCGCAAGGACGCAAGGTGTCAGGTGGCTGGTCCATTGGCCTTGGTGTGTTAGCCACGATTGGTTATTTTGCTTTTCTTCCATTCATAAGGTAGTAATAACTCATTAGCTGTTGTAGAAAATTGGCGTGAGAGGCTCCGAAAGTTCATTTAATGAGCTTTCGAGCCTCTTTTTTCGACAAATACTTATGGCAGAGCTTAGTAAAACGGTGTATGATAGGCTATAATGCCATATAGAAAGTTGGGACAAGGGACATGCAAATAGACCCTCACGTGACGAAGACATTGTTGGAATCACAATATAACAATACTTCTACGGCTAATTCGGTATCTGACACCAGTACGGATTTCTCCAATATCCTTGCCGCTGCTGCAGCGCAGTCTTCGGAAGGTACGATTCAAGGAGATGTCACGGAAGAAGATGGCCTGCTTTGGCTTCATATTGGCCCATCCAAGGGAGCTTCAGCCTACAATCCTTTGTTATTCCAAGCTACTGGTGCAGAGGAAGGCGAGACGAAGCCAACTGCTTATGATGCGCTGATCTCCGATGCCAGTCGTAAATATGGAGTTGCAGAATCACTGATTAAGGCAGTCATTGATACAGAGTCCTCCTTTAACCCGTACGCTGTGTCATCGGCAGGGGCCAAGGGACTAATGCAATTGATGGATGCTACGGCACAGGGATTAGGCGTTAGCAATTCCTTCGATCCAGCGGAGAACATAGATGCAGGTACCAGGTACTTGTCTTATCAGCTCAAGCGCTTCAATGGGCAGGAGCAAATGGCTCTGGCTGCTTACAATGCAGGACCAACCCGGGTTAACCGCTTGGGAGTGTCCACAGATGCGGAACTGATGAGCGTGCTCGGTCAATTGCCACTAGAGACTCAGAAATACATTTCCAAGATACAGGATGCTCGTAGCAAGTATCTTCTTGGCTAATAATAGGGTGAATTCAATATCTGCCAGTATCTGACTAGGTAGAGCACAAGTAATCAGCCAAAGGATCAATATGGGGATATTTTCGCGCGGATACACTCCGTTGCCTGATTTCTCCTGTTGGTCTATTTGTGTTGGTTGGCGTAGAGAGGAGACAAAGCCTTTGCTTTATTTTGATCATGCAGCCTCGACACCTCCTGATGCATCAGTAATTCAGACCATTACGGAGGTCATGCTGCAGCAGTTCGGGAACCCGTCCTCCATCCATCAATATGGAGATCAAGCCCATAAATTGCTACAGCGGTCACGAGAGGTGTGCGCGCGTGCGCTTGGTGTAAAGCCTGAAGAAGTATTGTTCACCTCGGGAGCAACGGAGAGTAACAATATGGCCATTAAAGGAGCAGCACGGAGACATGCATCCCGGGGACGTCATATCCTCACATCTGCGACGGAGCATCCATCGGTATACGAAGCGTGTCTTCAACTGCAAAGCGAAGGATTCGAGGTCGAGGTGCTTGGTGTAGATAGTCAGGGGCATATTTCTCCAGAACAAGTACTGAATGCGGTCCGCAAGGATACCATACTCGTGAGCATTATGCAGGTGAATAATGAGACTGGCCGCGTAAACCCGGTAGAAGCGATCGGAGCGCTGTTAAAATCACATTTTCCCAGAGTACTATTCCATGTGGATGGTGTTCAAGCCTTCGGAAAGCTACCTGTGCAGCTTGGAAACAGCGGTATCGACTTATACAGCATATCCGCTCACAAGCTTCGTGGGCCAAAGGGAGCTGGGCTGTTGTACGTTCGTGAAGGAGTTCTGCTTACTCCATTGATCTCGGGAGGTGGGCAGGAACGTGGCTTGCGCGGCGGGACGGAGAATATTCCTTTAATTGTAGGTATGGCCAAGGCTGTTCGACTAGCGGGTGAAAGACAGGAAAGCTTTGCCAAGCGATGCTCAGACTACCGAGACCGGATTACGCAGTTGCTGGAGGGTATCCAGGGCATACACATCAACAGCGGGCAGGAAGCACCACATATCGTTCATTTCTCACATGAGCATATGAAGGCCGAGGTTATGCTGCACATGCTGGAGGAGCTTGGTGTGCTCGTGTCAACCAGATCAGCGTGTTCTTCACGTGCCACGGAGCCTAGTCGTGTGCTTCTGGCAATGGGACGAAGCGAGCAGCTTGCGTCGCAAGGCATTCGCATCAGCTTCGGGGAGGAGCATACGGAATCTGATATCGGAGAGCTGATTACAGCACTGAAGCAGATGTCGGAGAGAGTGAAGGGATGGGAAGGGTGGAACAAAAGAAGATGAATTATGATCTATTATTACTCAGATTCGGGGAATTCACATTAAAGGGAAAGAACAGAGCTCGTTTTGAGAAGGCTGTGCTGAAGCATGTCAGAGCATTGCTGCAGGCTTTTCCGCAGGCTGTCATCCAACGTGAATTCGGACGTCTCTATATCGTACTGAATGGTGAATCTGGAGAAGAGATGATCAAGGTGCTGCAAAAGGTATTCGGCATTACGTCGATCAGTCCGGTCAAGCTTGCGAAGCTTGACGTGGAGGATATTGCAAGCAAGGCCGTTGCACTTATGCAGGAGCTAAATCTGCCTGAAGAAGCCACCTTCAAGGTGAATGCTCGGCGCGTGTGGAAGGAGTTCCCTCATTCCTCTCATGAGCTTAACCACCTGATAGGTGCCCCGGTGCTTCGGTCTTGTCCAGGACTAAAGGTGAATGTCAGAGAGCCGGATGTAGAGCTTCGTCTTGAGGTGCGTGAGCAAGGAGCTTACCTGTTCTGTGAAGTCATCCCTGCGGCTGGTGGATATCCACTGGGAACGAACGGCAAGGCCATGCTGCTCTTGTCCGGCGGGATTGACAGTCCGGTAGCAGCATGGTCTGCTATGCGTCGTGGTCTGGAGGTGGAGTGTGTTCACTTTTACAGCTATCCTTATACAAGCGAGCGAGCCAAGGAAAAAGTCATTGATCTGGCCAAGGTGCTGTCAGGCTATGCCGGACACATCCGTCTGCATCTGGTACCATTTACAGAGGTGCAGACGGCATTCACGCAGACACGTCAGGAAAATCTGGTCATAACGCTGATGCGGAGAGCCATGCTGCGTATTGCTACTCGCTTGGCTGAGAAGGAAGGGGCTCTCGCCCTCGTAACTGGGGATAGCCTCGGACAAGTGGCAAGTCAGACGCTGCAGAGCATGAATGTTATTGGACGTGCGACGAATTTGCCGCTTTTGCGCCCCTTAGTGATGATGGACAAAAATGATATCATTGATAAAGCCAAAGATATTGGCACCTATGATTTGTCCATCTTGCCGTATGAGGATTGCTGCACATTGTTCATACCCAAATCTCCGGCAACGAACCCCAATCTGTGGGTGGTTGAGAAGATCGAAGCAAGCCTGCGGGAGCTACCAACCCTCATCGAGGAGGCTGTCGCCAAGACGGAAACGATCACACTGGAGGCAGGCAAAGATGTGAGAGGTCTGGATGACCAGGCCATCAACGAGGATTGGTTCTAGTACTTGACCAGAGCAAGTATGGGAGTGTAGAGCTGTTGAAAGTAGGAGTCCTGTCGAGTATGCTCTTCAGATCATTCATTTTGAGTGAATGCAAATAAGGCCGATAGCTCGCTATGCGAAACTTTCGGCCTTTTAGTTATACTTTCCGAATAAAACACCCATCTGTCCGAGGAGAGACTCCTAGTCTGCTCAAGAAAAGGAGCTGTTGTGCTGTCGTAATCGAAGTCTACGATTGCGCAAGTAGCCCGTAACGAGAATACCAACGACGATTAGTATGATGAACAGGTTCTGCCATACCGGGTGACCTGCGAACATAAAGGCGAGTCCTTGCTCCTGTGTAATCATATGCGCTGCAGTATATCCAAGTACGGTAGCTCCTAGATAGATAATCCAAGAGAATTTCTCGATCAGTCTGATAAAGAGGGTACTGCCCCATACGACGATGGGAACGCTAATCATGAGACCAAGCACTACAAGAATTAAATGCTGCTGCGCCGCTCCAGCAACAGCAATGACGTTGTCCAGTCCCATTGCGGCGTCAGCCACAACAATCGTCCGAACGGCTTGCCACAGTGTGGTACCTGCCTGTATATCCGCATGCTCCTCCTGATCATGCAACAGCTTGGTAGCGATCCAGATTAGCATGGCTCCACCCACGAGCAGCAACCACGGAATTTGCAAAAGCCATAGCACCACGATGGTGGCTAGAATTCGAATAAGTACAGCACCTGTTGTTCCGTAAATAATCGCTTTCTTCTGGCTATCTGCAGGAAGCTTGCGAGCAGCGAGCCCGATTACGATAGCGTTATCTCCAGCTAGTAACAGATCAATAAATACGACGTTTAGTAGCATAGCTAAAAACTGTAGCCAGGATAGCTCCACTTCATTCACTCCTTGATCTACTTTTTTAAAACCCTAATAAACCTATTTAATGCCTATTAAATGGACCAATTATAGTCCTCTACGTGTACCCAGTCAAGCATAGCTTGGCCCCCTTCCGCATAGAGCTAGGATGGGAGGGATTATACAATGGAGCATATACTGCTACTTGCCAAAATACTCATGATCAATTTAGTACTTAGCGGAGATAATGCCGTCGTCATTGCGATGGCAAGTAAGAACCTGCCAGCCGGGCAGCGTCGACAGGCCATCTGGTGGGGATCCATGGGGGCCGTGCTGCTACGCTGTATACTTACCTTTGCAGCCGTGCTGCTGCTAGGAATCCCTTATATTCAGGCTGCAGGCGGGCTACTATTGCTCTGGATCTCGTTCAAGCTGCTGTTTGATGATGGCGATGCCGAACAGGTGCGTGAGGCGGCGACCATCGGAAAAGCAATTCAGATTATTCTAGCAGCTGACTTTGTGATGAGCCTTGATAATGTGCTGGCTATTGCTGCGGTTGCCCGTGGAGACCTCTCCATAATAGTTATCGGGATTGCCCTCAGTATCCCAATTGTTGTATGGGGCAGTACCCTGATTGCGGATCTGCTACATCGCTATCCAGCGCTCGTCATGGCCGGCTCAGCCATCCTTGCCTATACATCCGGCGAGATGATACTTCAGGATCCCAAGTTGGGCTCCTGGCTCTCGCAGCTTGCCTACGCGTCCCATCCACTTTTACCGTTGGTGCTGGCATGCCTGCTAGTATTTGTAGGTATATATTACCAATACCGTAAAAGAACAGGCATGACCTCATAATAGTCTAATGATTCTGAGTGAAATTATTCATGAGCAGATCGTACGTCGAACCGGAGCCCTGGCAGGGGATAGCACGTTAACATAAAACCGCAGAAAATGGCTATGAAGAAAAAAGCCGGATGAAGTAGTTTTTTCGGAGAACATCAGCTAAACTAATCATAACAACACAGTTAGGGAGCGCTTTGTCGCTATCCATTTCCCAGTGAATCTCACAAAAGAAGGTGAAAATATGAATTCCGGAAAAGAACGCTTGATCGGTATAGCCATCGTCGCTGCAGGGCTTATTATTTTGCTTGGCAAGCTGGGGGTGTTCGCATTTCTTGGACAGGCATTTTGGCCTTTGCTCATTCTGGCTCCAGGAATCGTGCTGCACATTCTCTACATGTCCCGACTTCTGCCTGCTTACACACTCATACCAGCCGGGATTCTGACCGTCTACGGGGTTTTGTTCTTTCTCTGCAACACCTGGGGCTGGGGTCTGATGACATACCTATGGCCGTTTTTGTTGCTTGGTGTTGCGGTCGGGCTGCTGGAGTATGCTGTCTCTGAGGTTCAACGTCCTCGTCTGGCCTTTGCTCTTGGCATATGGAGCGGGGTTCTGTCCATCATTTTCTTGATTTTTACGCTGCTGCAGACGAGTATCAGCTACATTTTGGCGGTGTTACTGATCGCGGGTGGTCTGTGGCTTATCCTTCGCCGAGGGGGCAAACGGATCTGGTAAACGAGGGCTGGTAATTGAAAACTCTTGATTTATCCTTAAATTCAACTATAATATAAGGGATATTGTGCAGCGTCGGAGTGTTTCCCCGGCGCTTGTTTTGTGAGTGAATGGTTCCGGGTCTGCACAGTCGTGCAAAATCCGCAGCATATAGAGATATATAGACCATTATTTGACATAGGAAAGGATAATGAACAAACCATGCATGCAAGAGAGAATCTTCGCAACATTGCGATCATTGCCCACGTCGATCACGGAAAAACGACGCTCGTCGACAAGCTGCTTCAACAATCCGGAACATTTCGCGAGCACGAAGCGGTACAGGAAAGAGCCATGGATTCCAATGATCTCGAACGGGAGCGCGGAATTACAATTTTGGCGAAGAACACAGCCATTACGTATAAAGATTATCTGATTAACATTGTTGACACCCCGGGACACGCCGACTTTGGTGGCGAAGTGGAACGGATTATGAAGATGGTTGACGGCGTACTACTCGTAGTTGATGCTTATGAAGGCTGTATGCCACAGACGAAGTTCGTATTGCGCAAAGCGCTTGAGCAGAATCTGACACCAATCGTAGTTGTGAACAAAATTGACCGTCCTGCCGCTCGTCCGGCAGAGGTAATTGATGAAGTACTGGATCTGTTCATCGAGCTCGGTGCCAATGATGATCAGTTGGAATTCCCTGTCGTCTATGCTTCCGCATTGAACGGGACATCCAGTACGGACCCTGAGAAGCAGGATGAGAACATGCAGGCTCTCTATGAGATGATCGTAGATCATATCCCGGCTCCAACAGAGAAGGTTGATGAGCCTCTGCAATTTCTGGTTACTCTGATGGATTATAATGAATACCTTGGCCGTATTGCCATTGGTCGTGTGAACCGTGGCGTTATCCGTCAGGGACAACCGGTTGCAGTCATGATGCGTGACGGTAGCAAGAAATCCGCACGGATCGAGAAGCTGTTCGGCTTCCAGGGATTGAAGCGTATCGAGACTGAAGAAGCTGGCGCTGGAGATATCGTAGCGATTGCTGGAATTAAGGATATCAATATCGGTGAGACGATTGCTGATCCGAATCAACCAGAGGCACTGCCTGTACTCAAGATTGATGAGCCTACGCTGCAGATGACATTCCTGGTGAACAACAGTCCATTTGCTGGACGCGAAGGTAAATGGGTTACTTCCCGTAAGCTGCGTGATCGTCTGCTGAAAGAGCTGGAGACTGATGTGAGCTTGCGTGTTGACGAGACGGATAGCCCAGATGCCTTTATCGTATCCGGACGTGGTGAGCTTCACTTGGGTATTCTTATTGAGAATATGCGTCGTGAAGGCTATGAACTGCAAGTGTCCAAGCCTGAAGTTATCATTAAGGAAATCGACGGCAAGAAGATGGAGCCGATCGAGCGCCTCTTGATTGATATTCCGGAAGAAAGCATGGGATCTGTCATGGAAAGCCTGGGTATGCGTAAGGCGGAGATGGTGAACATGATCAATAATGGTAGCGGCCAGGTACGTCTGGAGTTCCTGATTCCAGCTCGCGGCCTGATTGGTTACAGCACGAACTTCCTGACTTTGACCCGTGGCTACGGTGTAATGAACCATGCATTCGACAGCTATGGACCACTGGTTGGCGGTCAAGTGGGCGGGCGTCATCAAGGCGTACTAGTCTCCACTGAGAATGGGACCTCCACATTCTACGGTATGCTGGGAGTAGAGGACCGCGGTATTCTGTTCCTTGAGCCAGGTACTGAGATCTATGAAGGTATGATTGTTGGTGAGCATACTCGTGATAACGACATTGTCGTGAATATCTGCAAAGAAAAGCAGCTGACGAACGTGAGATCCGCTACCAAGGATGATACGGTTAAGTTGAAAACACCACGTATCTTCTCACTGGAGCAGGCACTTGAATATCTGAATGATGACGAATATTGTGAGATTACTCCACAATCCATCCGTCTGCGTAAGAAAATTCTCAACAAGAGTGAGCGTGAGCGTGCCGAGAAGCAACGTAAAATGGCACAAGCGAATTCATAATAGCACAGATCGGCAATTTGGCCAGAGAGAGCATCTGTTCCAAATGCTGGTCAGCCGCGGCGGCGAGTCCCTTCCGGGGCTTCGCCGTTTCGCGTTTTTTTGGAGATTAAAAATTGTATTATTAATTTCTAACTACCGTCTGTCTCTGTGAGAATAGATAGATAGACGTTTGTTTATTCATATGATATCGCTAGATCTTGTGTCCTCATTATTTAAGCGAAAAGGTGTTGAATCATGAGCAACTCCCAGAATAATCTGCCCCCACGTCAACGAGCTGGAAAACGAGCCAAAGCAAGCAAAAAAAAGAAAAAGAGCTTCTTTCGCTCCTTCATGAAATTTGTTCTTTTCCTTATGATCATTGGATTGATTTCCGGAGGTCTTTACACATACTATATCTTGAACAAGGTCGAGGCCGTTTTGGATACAGGAATCAATAAGCCCGTTCCACAGACGGAATTAGCAGAGGCTAAGCCTCTGACGGTATTGCTGCTCGGGACGGACTATCGTCCGAAGCATCAAACCTACCTTACGGACGTGATTATGGTAGCTACATTGAATCCGAAGACAAAATCAGCGACGCTGGTATCTTTGCCACGTGATACAAAATTCGAGCTAGATGGCTACAGATCACGCAAGCTGAATGAATACTATCCGGTCTTCAAATCACGGGAAAAAGAGTCAGGAGTAAGTGCTGAGGAAGAAATGAAGAAGATGATCAGCGAGTACATGGGGCTGAAAATTGATTATGTGACCGTTCTGAACTTCCAGGGCTTCCGTGATGTGGTAGATGAGCTGGGAGGCGTCAGCGTTACGGTGGACAAGAACATGTGCTATCGTGATACAGCAGACGGTACTGACATCAATCTGAAGGCTGGAGAGCAGCATTTGAATGGTGATAAAGCGCTCGATTTTGTAAGATATCGCAAATCCAATTGCAGACCGCGTACCGCAGCTTCTGATGATTTTGAACGTAATCAGCGTCAGAACCAGGTGCTTCGTGCTTTGATTGATCAGATGCAGAGCTTTAATGGACTCACGAAATTCGGGAATGTCATTGAAGCCGTGGACAAAAACCTGACGATGGACATTGAGACAGCGCAAATGAAGAACCTTGTCTCTACTTATTGGAATATATCCAAGGACAATGTCACATACAATCCAGTAGCTGGTACTTGGCGAAGTCCGTATGTATATATTGACGAAGAGAAGCTGGAGGAAGCCAAGCAAGCTCTCAAGGCGGAATATGATGGAGCACACATCAAGAAGGATCTCGGTGGAACCGATGATAGTGGAGATGCTGGCAGCAATACATGACAACTCTAGCCTTTGAATGATACTATGATTCTGTGATATAATTCTTAATAAGTAAGAGTAGTGGTGCTGAGGGAGGGACGTAGATGTCCGAGATGGTCACCCATTTGCCAGATACGCTGTGGAATCAACTGCAGGAAGAGACTTTCGTCATCATCAATACGATTGATGCGGATAGTGGAGGACCCACTTCCACGGTGCTCTCCTGGATTTATGCGGTGAACCCTGCCACATTACGTATTGCTGTGGATCATCGTTCGCGTCTTGTTCACAACATGCACAAGTCTCCGCTGGTCACAGTGACTGTGTTCGGTGAAGGGACAATCTATGCCATTAACGGACGTGCCAGTGTTGTGCAGGACCCGTTGAAGGATGTACCTTTCAAAATTTGTTGCTTTGATATTACGATTGAGGCCGTTCGCAATGCCTTGTTTTATGGCATGGAGCTGGCTTCGCCGCCTCAATATGCAAGAGTTCAAGATGAGCGTGCAGCCCAGAAGCTGGATGCCCAGGTCTTTTCTGCCATGAAAAAAGCCTAGTGAGTGATCACTGGGCTTTTTCGTTTTTATTGGTGTATGGTTGGCCGCTGTTGGTTGTTGGTTTACCTTTATTCATCTGTGGCTCGTTCTCGGATATTTGAGTATCTGTAGACATTTGCGGAATTAAGCGTCCCATAATATCAGCCAGCTCCAGGCCAAATCCCTGAATGGGATGTCCCGCCCGGATATCTGCAGCCATTTCTGATAAGCGCTGGGTAATATCGGCGTCAGCGGTGACAAGGGAGTTGAGACCATCCGGGTCCTTATGAATGGCTTCGGCTACGGAATACTTGATGGTGCCTACATCGGCACGCTCCAGCTTTCCGTCCACATCAATGCCGACGATGGCCGTATTGCCAAGAACTACACAGTTCGCATTCGCCACCCCGTTGACTCTGCGAGCTATTTTGGCTAGATGATCAGCCTGCTCAGTAGCATTGGCCTCCTGTGGCAGGCGGGCCACATCTTCTACGGGGTGAGCTGCAGGGCCATTTGGCACACTGTGCTCTCTAATATTTTGCTCTTGTCTGGATACACCACAGGCAGTCAGTACTAGACTGAGCAGCATGATACATGCATAGACTTTCACAAAGACTCCTCCTTTACTTGTATCTGATTCGTATGTTCCTCCCTGTTCTGAAAAGGAGGTGAGGCAATTTTAACGGGAACCTGCAATTATTGTGTCCGCCGGGAATATTAATATGTATGGAGCGCATGATTGTCCGTGCATGATCAGCATGTGCGTCCTGGAACAGATGCCGCTTTGGAGGGGATAGCTATGAAGAAAATATTTGTGATCGACACCAATGTCCTGCTTCATGATCCTAAAGCCATATTTGCATTCCAAGAACATGAAGTCATCATTCCCGCAGTGGTCTTAGAAGAAATTGACTCGAAAAAGCGCAATGCTGACGAGATTGGACGCAATGCCAGATACGTATCCCGTCTCCTCGATGCTCTAAGGGAGAGCGGTCATTTGCATAGTGGCGTACCGCTTCCACATGGAGGCAGGTTGAAGGTGGAGCTCAATCACCGCAGCTTTTTGAAGGTACAAGAAATGTTCGGAGAACTGTCCAACGATAATCGAATTCTGGCCGTTGCTTTGAATTATCAGATGGAAGAGAAGGAACAGGCTGAGCCGAAAACCGTAGTGCTTGTGAGCAAAGATGTGCTTGTTCGCATCAAGGCCGATGTACTCGGGCTCATGACGGAGGATTTTCTATCGGATCGGACGGCAGGTCCTGAAGAGCTTTACTCTGGCTGCCTCACCATTCAGGTGCATCCTTCGATCATTGATGAATTCTATTCATTCCGGCAATTGGCCATTGCACCATTGCAGTTGTCCTTCAAGCTGTATCCTAACGAATTTGTCATTTTGAAGGATGAAATGGGCACAGGCAAATCGGCTCTATTACGGGTGAACAAGGAGGGAAGCAAGCTTGAGCCACTCTATCTGAGTAATGAGCCCGTGTGGGGAATTGCAGCCCGCAATGTTCAACAGAGAATGGCGCTGGAGCTGCTGCTCAACGACGATATACCTCTGGTTACGATTACGGGAAAAGCCGGTACGGGAAAAACCTTGCTCGCCCTCGCAGCGGGTCTGTTGAAGGTCGAGGATGAGCATAAGTACAAGAAGCTCCTGATTGCTAGGCCCGTCGTGCCAATGGGGAAGGATATCGGCTACCTGCCAGGGGAGAAAGAGGAGAAGCTTCGGCCATGGATGCAGCCGATCTATGACAATCTGGAATATCTCTTTGACGTTAAGAAGGCAGGAGATATTGATAAAATTCTCATGGGACTTGGCAGCATCCAAGTCGAGGCTCTTACCTACATTCGCGGTCGTTCGATTCCAGGACAATTCATTATTATAGATGAAGCGCAAAATCTGTCCCGACATGAAATCAAGACGATCGTCTCTCGTGTGGGAGAGGGCAGTAAAATCATTCTGATGGGAGATCCTGAGCAGATTGACCATCCTTATCTGGATGCGTCGAGCAACGGATTGACCTATGTAGTGGAACGATTCAGACAGGAGGAGATCAGCGGGCATATTACCCTTGAGAAGGGTGAACGCTCCAAGCTGGCTCAACTGGCGGCAGATCTATTATAATAATCATTACGGATATGAAAAAAACCTTCAATGACCGAGACAGGTCGTTGAAGGTTTTTCCTTATAGCTTTTTCCGAATTTAAATGAAGATTTACGGATCAAAACTCAATAAGCTTAATGAACAATCTACAAGCTAAGCTCCAGGGTGACCTCCATAGTTCCGGGTATAATCCGAACATCGGTTGCTTTAACATAAGAGATTAATTGCTGCGGATAAAATCCGAGATCGAATTCCTCGCCTAGCGCCTTTCGAGTTGACTCCGGTAACTCCAATCCGTTAAAGACCAAGCGTTCAACATGAAAAACTATTGCATTCTGTGTGTTATTTTCTACTGAATAGTAGCCAGCGATCAGCAGGTCCATGGAGCCGCTTTTCCCCTGTACCGTGATTTGATCCTGACCGAATGTGAAGCCAAATTGCTGGAACAAGCTGCTTTTGGATTTGAGAAACTGGTTAAAGGCTTGCTCCTGCAAGGTTATATGATATGTTCTGCCGTTGGTGGAAATGGCGCCAGGCTGACTTTGAATAAATGCTGGAAGGTCCTGCATGGCACTGGCAAGAGCCCGAAAGTGACGCTTAACCTCATAGAGCCCGATGTTTTCCCAATAAGCTGTCATTTCCTCGGCTAACAGCCTGATATTTTCAGGATCTGAGCTATTCGCGATCTGAGCAGACACCTGATCCTTGAGTCTGGATAGTCGTTCTCGTTGTTCCAGTAGTCTACTTTTTACATTTGCTAATTCTGCAACGGTCCTAGCGGTATTCTGTTCTGTCCGGCGCAAAGCTTGATAATCGGATTGGTAGGCCGCTAGCACCTCTTGATCACGACTCATGATCAGATCGTAATAATCGTATAACGTTAGTAGCTGGTGTAGGTTCTCAGCTTCAAGAAGAGCCTGAAGCAACTGATCCCGATCACCCATATAATAAGCACGCACCACTTGAGAGGCGCGCTCCTGCTGTAACTGAATTTGCTCCTGTTGAGATGCTAGTTGCACACTGAGCCGGGATTGCTGCTGGATTAATTGCTCCTGTTCACTGCTAATCCGCCCGATCTCGTGATCCATTTCAACGATCGAGAGACTGTCCTCCAGAATTCGCCTCGTCTCCTCACTCGTAGGAGCAGCGTCTACGGGTGTGCCCCAAAGAACATAGACCAGTAATGCCAGAGCTACCAGTCTGATTCCCTTCACATAATAAGTAGTAGTCAATGCTCTTCTCCTTTAAATGATGGCTTGTATGTATGTATATGAATGTAGCCCAGAATATAGCCTTCATCCATTGTAAAACATAAGTCGTACGCTTGAAACCATGAACTTTTTACATGAAAGAACCAAAATTAAAAATAAACGTATGGCGCATGCCCATTTTGGAAATACATTTTAGTATCAAATAGATTCTATGAACTCTACGAGAGGCATAGGAATGAAATGAGCAGCTTTTATACCTCATTCACATACCGGGACGGTTCCGGTTCATGAAGATGGTTATTTATGATGTTGTTAGGAGGGCATTGGCATGACAGCAGTTAGACAAGATGCATGGAGTGCGGAGGACGATCTTATTTTGGCTGAAGTCACTCTGCGCCATATTCGCGAAGGCGGGACACAGTTGGCCGCTTTTGAGGAAGTAGGGCAGAGGATTGCCAGAACATCTGCAGCCTGCGGCTTCCGCTGGAACAGCTGCGTTCGCAAGAGATATGAAGAAGCCATCAGCAATGCTAAGGCACAGCGCCAGAAAAGAAGCTATCTCAGAAAGCAGAGCTCTGTAGTTGTATCCCAGATAGCCTCCTATGACGGATTGGTGGAGGATAGCAAGTACAAGCTGGATTCGATGAATGAAGAAACGCTTTCTATGGATGCAGTTCTGCGATTTTTGCGTCAGTGGAAAGGAAACTATCAGGAATCGGTGCGACAAGTGAAGGTGCTTGAGAAGGAGTTACGGGATAAGGAAGAAGAGTTAGGCG
This sequence comes from Paenibacillus massiliensis 2301065 = DSM 16942, assembly GCF_000377505.1. GTDB lineage: Bacteria > Bacillota > Bacilli > Paenibacillales > Paenibacillaceae > Paenibacillus > Paenibacillus massiliensis. Next base: position 66,230 of record NZ_KB898194.1, read on the forward strand.
AACTGCGCCGGGTAAATGACCGTTTATCCAAAGAGGTCAGCGAAGTGCAGACGGATTATAGAGTCGTTAACGATGATTACAAAGCGTTAATCCAGATCATGGATCGTGCTCGTAAGCTTGCATTTCTCAGTGAAGAAGAGGAAGAACTGAAATCTCGCTTCAAAATGGATGCTAATGGCAATCTGGAGCGAATCGAGTAGTGAGTACAGGAAATTAAGGTACAAAGAGAGCTGTCGACTTGCATAATACTATGCGAGCGGACGGCTCTTTTTTAGCTGGAAAATTGCTGAAGCGTGTGTGTATCTTCGTATATTACGCTATAGTATACATTGTTAGTGCGGTCGACCTGAACTGATTTGAGTATAGACCTTTTTCCCTAGACTACGATTATGTTGTATAGTAAGAAGAATAACATGTCATCCACTCAGGAACACGAGGAAGTATACATTGTGCTAAATACACGAATAGCATATGCCATTGAGACTGGGTTTGGGGCGTATCATTCGTTAAATTTATTATAGACATGGAGGAATCCAATGCAGATTCAAATTATCGGTGGTGGTGCATTGGGACTACTACTCACGGGTAGACTAGTAGGTGCAGGGAATGAAGTTACCTTGTGGGTGCGCACCTTGGAGCAGGCTCATGCACTAGAAACAAAGGGTGTTACTGTAATTGAGCAGGATGGAAGGCAGAACTGTTATGCTGGAGATAGAATGATAGTCCGTCCTATGCAAGACTGGAACAGGATTCATGGCAATGCGCATGGTCAGGTCAGCCCAACTCCAACAGTTGTTTTGCTGGCTACCAAGCAAGGAGCAGTGGAAAATATAGCTGCGAGCATGAATAAGGCTGTTAATAATCTACATATTATATGCTTTCAAAATGGTGTTGGACATATCGAGAAAATTGCAAGCTTACTTCCCTGGGCTAGAGTTCGACCAGCCGTGACTACGGAAGGGGCCAAAAGATTAGATGCAACTACAGTAGTCCACGCAGGTTCGGGGGAGACAGAGATTGGAAATGATGTAGCTAGGGGCGAAGCTGAAGAGGCTTCAAGCTTGCTACAGCATGCTGACCGGGTAGATGAATTAGATCAAGCACTAATCGCCTTATTCAATGAGGCAGGATTTTCCTCGCACATGTCGAATGAAATCGATACAGCCATCTACCGCAAGCTATTGTTCAACTCCATCATTAACCCACTTACAGCTATTTGGAGAATTACGAATGGTAAGCTCCTGCAATCTGAACGACGAATCAGGCTTATGAAAGAGCTATATAATGAAGCAATTATTATCTATCAAGCAAATGGAATTGCAACTAGCTCAAATTGGTGGGAGGAACTGCTCAGTGTATGCCGTGCTACAGCAGCGAATCAATCCTCTATGCTGGCTGATGTACTTCATGAACGGCAGACAGAGATTATGGCCATTAACGGCGGGCTTGTACATCTTGCAGCCAAGGCCGGAATAGCAGCACCTTCGCATCGTATGCTCCTTGAGCTGATAGCGGGAATACAAATCGAAGAGAGGTGACGCCAATGGACTTCTTGCACAATACCTTCATTGTATTGAGTTTGCTTCCTTTTTTTCCTTTTTTGATCGTGTATTTCACAGTGTATGCCCTCAAAAAAGATAAAAAACAAGCACTACTTACTGCGTTTGACATCACCACTGTCTTCCTGGTCGTATCTGTAGCGGCACTATTCAATAATATTTTCAATTCATCATTTGGCTTTTACTTAATCCTGCTGCTGCTAATAATTATGATGGGATTCATTGGCGGTGCTCAAAACCGTCTTAAAGGTGAGGTGAATTGGACAAGATTATTCAGAGCCGTGTGGAGAATAACATTTATTGGAACAAGCATATGTTACGCTCTATTTACTATTATTGGACTTTTTAGATACATATTCAATATGATGTAAACATAAATGACATAAGATGTGCCGGATTACATAAAAAAGTCGCATTTTTTTGAAAAAATCCTCGAAATTAAGGGATCAAATGTAGATTTTTTTGACCGGTGGTTGTATAATCTATAAACATATACCACATTCACTTAGGGGGAAAAGCTAGATGAAAAGGAAAAGTACGTTAGTCCTTTTGACACTGATCCTGGCTCTGGGTTCGCTGCTTGCAGCTTGCTCGTCCAACAACGGGAACAGTGCACAAAGTCCTGAAGGCAACACATCTCCATCTGAACCGGTAGCTGCAGCTGACCAGGTATTGCGCATTAACCTGAGTGCAGAACCACCAACTTTTGACCCGGCTCAAGCACAAGATAGCCAAACAAACACAGTGCTGAAGACGATGTATGAAGGTCTGGTAAGAATCGGTGCAGACGGTAAAGAACAACCAGGTACAGCTGAGTCTTGGGAAATTTCCCCTGATGGTCTGACTTACACGTTCAAGCTTCGTCAAGATGCTAAATGGAGCAATGGTGATCCTGTAACTGCTAATGATTTCGTATTTGCTTGGCAGCGTGTGCTTGATCCAAGTACAGCTCCTGCTCCTCCTTATGCTTATCAGTTGTACTACCTCAAGAATGCTGAATCGTACAACCTGAAACAAGGCGTTACTGATTTCGCAGATGTGGGTGTTAAAGCAATCGATGAGCACACACTCGAAGTAACTTTGGAAAATCCAACTCCTTACTTCTTGGGTCTGACTGCTTTCTACACATACTACCCAGTTCACAAATCCGTTGAGGGTAACGAGCAATGGGCAGTTAACAAAGATAGCATGATTGTAAATGGACCTTTCACTCTGACTGAGTGGACTAAAGGCCAAAAGATCGAAGTTACTAAAAACGAAAACTACTGGAACAAAGATGACATCAAGCTGAGCAAAATCTCTATGTCTCTTGTTAACAGTGGTGCTACTGAACTTGCTTCCTACAGAAGTGGTCAGCTTGACTACACTGGACATCCTAACGGTGAGATCCCTACGGATCAAATTCCAGGCGTGAAGCAAGAGCTTCCTAACGAGTTCAAAATCACGGGTATCGCAAGTACCTACTATTATATGTTCAACGTAACTGAAAAACCGTTTGACAATGTTAAGATCCGTAAAGCATTCGCGATGGCAATCGAAAGACAGCCTATCGTTGACAATGTAACTCAAGGTGGACAATTGCCTGCATTTGGATTCGTACCTCCAGGTATCAAGGGTGCATCCGATGAGTTCCGTAAAGAACATGCAGATAGCGGCTACTTCACTGAGAACGTAGAAGAAGCTAAGAAATTGCTTGAAGAAGGTATGAAGGAAGAAGGCTACACTACTCTTCCAGAAATCACATTGCTGTACAACTCCAGTGAAGCGCACCAAAAAATCGCTTTGGCTGTAGCTGACATGTGGAAACGTAACCTTGGTGTTGATGTGAAGACACAAAACCAAGAGTGGGGCGTATTCCTTGAAAACCGTAAGCAACTGAACTATCAAGTTGCACGTGCTGGATGGTCTGCTGACTATAACGATCCAATCAACTTCCTGGATATGTGGACAACAGGCAACGGAAATAACGATTCCGGTTATGCCAACCCAGAATATGATGCACTGATCAAAGCTACACGTAGTGAAACGGATCAAGCGAAACGTATGGAAGAGTTTGCAAAAGCAGAAAAACTTCTGATTCAAGATGATGTAGTTGTAGCTCCGATCTATTACTACACTAACGTTTCTTTGACCAAGCCTAACGTACAAGGAATCGCACTTGATTTCAGTGGAGCTATTGACTTTACTAGAGCTTACCTGACTCAATAATAACAAATGAAGTGCTTCTGAAGTTGGATAGACGCTTCGGGATATATATGTGGTTACTCCATATATATCCCGATTTTTTTGTGTGCCTTATTTATATCCAGTTTCTTGTAACCTTGAAAACAAATGGGATTAGACAACCTAATTCTGTTTCGATAAAATTGTACTTATGACTAAAAAATAGGGAGGTGCAGACGGGCAATGCTACGTTATTTGACGAACAAGTTCTTATTCATGCTGTTGTCTTTGTTTATTCTGATTTCGGCTACGTTTTTTCTGATGAAAGCCATTCCGGGCAACCCATTTCTGAGCGAAAAAGCAACGTCTCCCGAAATTCAGGCTCGCCTAATGCAGCAGTATGGTTTAGATAAGCCTGTCTATCAGCAGTATTTTAAATACCTGGGTGATATCGCAACTGGTGATTTTGGAATCTCGATGAAGAAGCTGAATCAAAATGTTGGAGATATTATTAGCCAGACGTTCCAGGTATCACTGAAGCTCGGGCTTGTAGCGATTGTGGTGGCTGTTATTCTGGGTATTGCACTCGGTATGCTTGCAGCACTCTACCATCGTAAATTAATTGATAATCTTGCGATGTTCCTCGCCGTATTAGGGATCGCTGTTCCAAGCTTTGTGCTTGCATCCCTGATTCAGTATTTCTTCGGTCTGAAGCTCGGCTGGTTCAATGTTATGGGCTTTGAAGGGCCACTCGACTATGTCCTGCCGGTAGCTGCCTTGACGGCACAGCCGATTGCATTTATCGCTCGTTTGACTCGGTCCAGTATGCTTGAGGTTCTGCATGCAGAATACATCAAGACAGCTAAGGCCAAAGGTCTGAATGCCATTACAATCATGTTCAGACACGTAATTCGTAACGCGATCATGCCTGTAGTTACCTACGTTGGGCCTATGACAGCAAATATTATTACAGGTTCTATCGTTATTGAAAGAATTTTTGGAATCGGCGGGATTGGTAAAGTTCTGGTTGAGAGTATTACAACTCGGGACTACACTATGATCATGGGTGTTACCATCTTCTACGGTGCCATACTGATGTTGGCTCGCTTTATTACGGATATCGCTTATGCATTAATCGATCCCCGTATCAAGCTAACCAGCAGGAAGGAGGGCTAAGCTTTGTCAGCAACTGAACATGAACTAAACGTGAACAAGCAAGGGCTGAAGCCTGAGGACTTCCGTCAGGTTGGAGCGAATCAGCACGATTCAGAGGTCATCAAGCGCGAGAGTCTCTCGGCTTGGCGTGATGCATGGGAGCGTCTGCAGCAGAACAAGGTAGCCATGACAAGCCTTGTTATCCTAGCCTTGATTGTTATCACTTCCATCGTGGGTCCATGGATCTCTCCTCACGATTTCTATACGAATGATCTGTTGAATACGAACAAGCCGCCTTCAGCTGAGCACTGGTTTGGTACGGATGATCTTGGCCGTGACGTGTTCGTACGTACATGGATGGGGGCTCGTATTTCTCTGATTATTGGTGCCGCGGCAGCTATGATTGACTTGCTGATCGGTATTATATACGGCGGTATTATGGGTTACTTTGGTGGACGTGTGGATGAGTTCATGAACAAGTTCTCTGAAATCATCTACTCCATTCCTTACCTGCTCGTAACAATTCTGTTGCTGGTCGTAATGGAGCCAAGTGTAATCACCATTATTGTCGCATTGTGTGTAACCGGATGGATTAACATGTCCTGGATTGTGCGTGGCGAAATGATGCAATTGAAGAACCGCGAGTTCGTGCTTGCTTCCCGTTCTATGGGTGCTGGTGCAGACCGTCTGATCTTCCGTCATTTGCTGCCGAATGCTGTAGGACCGATCATCGTTACTCTGACATTGACGGTTCCGCAAGCGATTTTTGCAGAGGCGTTCCTGAGCTTCCTGGGACTAGGTGTACAAGCTCCACAAGCATCGCTTGGTTCCATGATCGAATCTGCGTTGACAGGATGGATGTACTTCCCATGGCGTATGCTCTTCCCGGCTACTTTGATTGCACTGATCATGCTGTGCTTTAATATGTTTGGTGACGGCCTGCGTGATGCGCTTGATCCTAAGCTTAAGCGTTAAGAAATAGAGTGGCGGCACTATACTGCCAAGTGGTATGATCTCTTCACGAGATATACCTGTATATTTCAAGAGGTCAGCTGTTGATCCTCATTTAATCTTATATCCCAGTATGTCTGTGTCCGAAGCTGGTAGCACATCGGTCAATCTGGATCGTTGATCGGAATGCTTCAGCTGCTAAGGGCCGCTATTCGGGGATTTTTGAGCATATCAAGTCAGACATAACCCGTAAGATCCAGGCACTTATTTGTACGAGGGATTTGACTGAATTTGCATCCAATGGCGACAGGGGGGACCGTATCGTGAGCAAAAATTTAATCGAAGTAAGTGGATTGAAGAAGCATTTTAACGTAGGTAAGGGTCGCGTGCTGAAAGCCGTAGATGACCTGAATTTCTACATTCGTGAAGGCGAGACACTGGGCATGGTTGGAGAATCCGGATGCGGTAAGTCCACTGCTGGCCGTACCATTCTGCGTTTGTATGAACCAACGGCTGGAAGTGTTTCCTTCAATGGAACGGACATCTATAAGCTGTCACCTGGTAAAATGAAAGCGATGCGTCGTGACATGCAAATGATCTTCCAGGATCCTTATGCATCATTGAACCCACGCTTCACTGTATCCGATATTATTGGCGAAGCGCTTGATATTCACCATATGGCTGGTTCGCGCGCAGAACGCAAGAAGCGTATTGAGGAGTTGCTGGACCTTGTAGGTCTGAACCCGGATCACGCTTCCCGTTACCCGCATGAATTCTCCGGTGGACAGCGCCAGCGGATCGGGATTGCACGTGCCTTGGCCGTGAATCCAAAGTTCATTATTTGTGATGAGCCGATCTCCGCACTGGACGTATCGATCCAAGCTCAGGTTGTTAACCTGCTGAAGGAGCTTCAGGAGCGCCTTGGACTGACATACCTGTTCATAGCGCATGACTTGTCCATGGTTAAGCATATCAGTGACCGTGTAGCGGTTATGTATATGGGTAAGATGGTCGAACTGGCTGACAGTGAAGAGCTCTACTCCAATCCTGTCCATCCGTACACGAAGATGCTGCTATCCGCTATTCCTCTTCCAGACCCGGACGTTGAAGCGAACAAGAAGCGTATCTTCATGCCGGAAGACGGTATTGAATCGGGAGATGACAATGATGATCCATTGGCTGGGAAGAAAAAGGTGTTCAACCTTGAGAACTCTAAGCTGGTGGAAGTATCCAAAGGTCATTTTGTGGCTGAGCCTTACGCTTGATTGACGCCCTACAGGGCTGGGATCAGAAGCTTGAGAAATTAATTAGCTCTATATAAGATATCCAGCTGCTTTGCGCGGCTGGGTATCTTTTTTTCATAAATAAAAAATCTGTTCATCATTTCTTTTGACGTAGGGCAGTTGTATTGGGTACAATCAAATAGGTTAGCTGCAGAATAGGAGGCCTACTCATGAATATCGTTCCTGAGGCGCTTCGTGCAGGCTCGATCCTGGCTGAAGATTACGCACGAGGAACCGTTAAGGCAATGGAGTTGTATACATACGACATACGTCAAACGGATACCTATGCACTTCGAGCGAAGCGTCTGGATGCTACTACTGAGCTGCGCATGAACCGTGAAGAGGTTGTGCGCTGTCTAGAATTATATAATACTCGTCACAATGCACATGAAGCTGTTAAGGCGTCTTTAGACCGCCTTAAGCGGCCAGAGACACTGGTCATCGTAGGAGGCCAGCAGAGCGGACTTTTATCCGGTCAGTTGCTAGTTATTTACAAAGCTATCACGATTATCAAAGCAGCAAAAGAAGCAGAAGCGAAGCTCGGACGGCCTGTGGTGCCTGTATTCTGGATTGCAGGTGAGGATCACGACTGGGATGAGGTTAACCAGACCTACGTTATGTCGGGAACCTCATCACCGCTTAAGCTGGCGCTTTCTGCCCAGCCGTCTGGCCGTAGTCAGGTGAGCGAAGTGGAAATTGCCAGTGAGGAGTGGGCGCAGCTTCTACGTGATCTGGAGCAGAATTTACCGGATTCTGAGCATAAGGGTCAGCTACTGGAGAACCTCCAGGGGCTATTGTATGCATCAGCTACATTAAGCGAAGCTTTTGCCAAGATTCTGGGGATGCTGTTTGGTCCATATGGACTCATTCTGCTCGATTCGGCAGATCCAGAGCTGAGACGGCTGGAGCAGACCATGTTCGAACGTATAATTCAGAAGAATGAAGCGCTGAATCAGGCCTATCAACAGGCTGAACAACAGGTTATCGAGCGTGGCTACTCTCCACAAGCCGATGTAGTAGATGGAGGGGTGAACCTCTTTTACATTCATGAAGGAGAAAGACTATTACTGTTTAGGCAACGGGATCGGTTCATGGATCGTCGTGGTCAAGTGGTGTTCAGTCAGGAGGAGTTGCTTCAGCAGCTTCGACTTCATCCCGAACGATTCAGCAACAATGTCCTCACACGGCCATTAATGCAGGATTACTTGCTTCCAGTGCTAGGAACTGTGCTTGGCAATGGTGAAATCTCTTATTGGGCGTTGACACGCCGAGCCTTTGAGGTCATGGGTATGGAAATGCCACCGTTGCTTCCACGCATGTCCTACACACTTGTGGAGCCAGTCGTGCACAAGCATATGACCAGGTACGATGTTACCTTCGGAGATGTATTGTATGGGCTGGATCAGAAGAAGCAGCAATGGCTGTCTGCTCAGGATGATTACGGAATGGAGGAAGAGTTCGGACGTGTACGTAGCCAATTCCGTGAATTATATGAGCCCTTGCTTGAGCGGGCCACAACCATCGAGAAAGGTCTTGCGCGAGTGGGCGCAACGAACCAGTCCAAAATTGAAGAGCAACTGTCGTACTTGGAGTCAAAAGTGAAAGAAGCCTTGGAGCGCAAGCATGAGACAGCATTGAACCAGTGGAATCTGATGGGTGCATCGCTATTTCCGCTGGAGCGTCCACAGGAGCGAGTGTATAATATACTTCTGTATATGAACCGTTACGGGAATCAGTTGCTTGAACAGCTTATGGATATTGAGCTGGACTGGGAACATCTTCACCGAGTGGTGTATTTGTAAGGGAACATCCTTGCTGAGCGAGGATGTCCATATTTTCAAAGGAGGCAGTACTATGACATCGGCATCTCTCCAGAATAGCATCATCACAGATATTTCACTTGCGGGTGAAGGTCATTTGAAAATTGATTGGGTAGAAGCCCATATGCCAGTGCTCAATCGGATTCGTAAGCAATTTGAAGCAGAGCAGCCGTTCGCTGGCTTAAAGGTAACGATCTGTCTTCATCTTGAAGCGAAGACGGCCTATCTTGCCAAAGTGGTGCAGGCCGGCGGTGCTGAAGTAACGATTACCGGAAGTAACCCACTATCTACACAGGATGATGTATGTGCAGCCTTGGTGGAGGACGGAGTTACAGTATTCGCCAAATACAATCCTGATCCGTCAGAATTCAAGGCGCTGCAGATCAAGGCTTTGGAGACCAAGCCGGACCTGATTATTGATGATGGCGGGGACCTCGTGACTTTGCTGGAATCCGAACGTCCAGATTTGGCTGCTACCATTCGTGGTGGAGCTGAAGAGACTACGACAGGTATTATCCGCCTCAAGGCGCTTGCTAAGGAAGGTAATTTGAAGTTCCCGATGGTGGCCGTCAATGACGCCTATTGTAAATATTTGTTCGACAACCGGTATGGTACCGGGCAATCTGCATTTGATGGCATTATCCGTACTACCAACTTAGTCATTGCTGGCAAGACGGTAGTCGTTGTGGGCTACGGCTGGTGCGGTAAGGGAGTAGCGATGCGTGCCAAGGGGCTTGGAGCCAATGTAATCGTGACGGAAGTAGATGCGATCAAGGCTGTAGAGGCGCATATGGACGGCTTCCATGTCATGCCGATGGTAGAGGCTGCGAAGCAGGGTGACTTCTTCATTACGGTTACTGGGAATAAAGCAGTTATCTCTGGAGAGCATTTTGATGTCATGAAGGATGGGGCTGTACTGAGCAATGCAGGGCACTTCGATGTAGAGGTGAGCAAGCCAGCAATGCTGGAGCGTTCAAGCTCTGTACGGACGGTGCGCCGTAATATCGAGGAGTATACCTTCAAGGACGGACGCAAAATGTATCTGATTGCCGAAGGTCGCTTGGTCAACCTGGCTGCTGCTGACGGACATCCTGCTGAGATTATGGATACAACCTTTGCGCTGCAAGCACTTGGTCTGAAGTATGTGAACGATCACTATAACGAGTTGCAAGCAACAGTCGTGAATGTGCCTTATGAGATTGATGAGCAGGTGGCACGCTTCAAGCTGGAGAGCCTGGGCATTGGCATTGATACACTGAGCGAAGAGCAGATTAAATATCTGGATAGCTGGAACGCGTAATTGCGAGATACAGGTGCATTGAAAAGCCAGATTTCATAGGTGTGAACGACCCCTTGGGCCTCCAGGCTCAAGGGGTTGTTTCATGAACAGGCAATTATCTGAAATTGTAAAAGAGGGTTTTGATTTTTTTTAACGAATCTATTATGCTTAGGTGGTGGAAAGTGGGTCAAAGTGGGAGATTGGGGTAAGGAGTTGAGCTAAGCGGTGTTTATGGGGGAGTTCCAACATAGCATGGATGACAAAGGACGCTTAACCGTCCCATCCAAATTCCGTGATGCTCTCGGAGCCTCATTTGTCGTTACCCGCGGTCTTGACCAATGCTTATTCGTATATCCCATGGAAGAGTGGGGCAATATGGAGCAGAAGCTAAAAGCACTGCCGATGATGAAAGCCGATGCACGCGCCTTCAGTCGCTTTTTTTTCTCGGGGGCAACCGAATGTGAACTGGATAAGCAAGGCCGGGTTCATTTGCCTGGAAATCTGCGCGAATATGCCAAGCTCGATAAGGATTGTGTGGTGCTTGGGGTATCCTCGCGCGTAGAGATATGGAGCAAAGAAACATGGGAGCAGTATTTCAACGAGTCAGAGCATACTTTTAATGAGATTGCCGAGAAGCTGGTTGATTTTAACTTTGAATTATAATGTCTGGAGGTCTAACGCTTGTTTCACCATATTACCGTACTCAAGGAAGAAGCGACGGATGCTCTGCAGATCAAGCAGGACGGGATTTACGTGGATTGTACACTAGGTGGGGCAGGGCATAGCTCTGTTATTGTGTCCCAGCTAGGTCCACAGGGAAGACTTATAGCCTTCGATCAGGATGACTGGGCACATGAAAATGCACAGCACAAGCTTGCGGAGTATATGGACAGAGTCACCTTGGTTAAGTCCAACTTCCGACATCTGCAAGAGGAGTTAGCTCGCTTGAACGTGCCAATGCTGAATGGGGTTCCCCAGGTAGACGGCATTTTGATGGATCTTGGAGTCTCATCACCTCAGTTCGATGAAGGCGATCGAGGCTTCAGCTATAATCACGATGCTCCGCTAGATATGCGAATGGATCAGGACGGTCCTCTTACCGCCAGAGACATCGTGAACGAATGGAGCGAGCAGGAGATTGCGCGCATTTTGTATCAATACGGTGAAGAGAAATTCTCCAGAAGAATTGCGAAAGGGATTGTGGAGTATCGTGTGCATACCCCTATCGAGACAACAGGTCAACTGGTTGAATTGATCAAGGAAGGAATTCCTGCTGCTGCCAGACGAACGGGCGGCCATCCCGCGAAGCGAAGCTTTCAGGCTTTGCGGATCGCTGTCAATGATGAGCTCGGGGCACTAGAGGATGTGCTTCATCAGTCTGTCAATTGTCTGGCACCTGGTGGACGTGTATCTGTGATTACCTTTCATTCGCTTGAGGACCGGATTTGCAAGCAGATTTTTGCAAGTTATCTGGAGAAATGCACATGCCCGCCGGATTTCCCAATGTGTGTATGTGGTCGCAAGGGAATCTTGAAGCTGGTCAATCGCAAGCCGCTGGTGGCTGGCGAGGAGGAGCTGAAGTTGAATCCTCGTTCTCGTTCTGCGAAGCTACGTGCGGCGGAGAAACTGTGATTTTGAAAAAAATATGATTAAGATAAGGAGCGATTGGATGGCTTATACACGCGGAAATCTTGCTGTCAAGCAAAAAGAAGAGCAGCAGCGATCGAGTCAGCAGCGCTACCGGGAGACGACGAAGGTTGTAACCCGGCGGCGTGAGCTACCGATTCGGGAGAAGTTGTTGTATTTGACGACGATTGTGGCCTGTGTAGTGGTTGCCGGATTTTTAATTGGGCGCTATGCACAGATGTATCAACTTAATACGTCGATTCATAGGGCAGATGTAGCAATCAGTACATTGAATACATCCATAGCCGAGCTTCAGGTGGAGAAGGAGAAGCTTGAGAATCAGGTTTTGCCAAAGGCAAAAGAACTGGGTTACATAGAGCCAACGCAGCTGCCCATTCGTGTGAAGCAAAATGTGACGCCTAGCGTATCTACTGAGAGCAATAGTAAATAGCAGCGGATAGAAAGGTTGAATGTCATGTTGAAAAGAGTAAAGCTACGCTCCCTGCTAATTCTGGGTTGTGTAACCTTCTTTTTTCTCGTGCTGGTGTTTCGCGTGTTCTGGATTCAGGTGGTAAATGGAGAGGAATGGCAGGACCAGGTTCAGACCATGATCCAGAAAGATCAGGTAATTAAGGCCAGCAGGGGAACAATTACTGACCGTAACAATGACGTCCTGGCTACCGATGCTCCCGCATATACCGTTGTAGTGAATCCGAAGATCATTCAGGAATACAATCTGGAGGATGAAGTCGTAGCTCGTCTCCATACGTTACTGAACAAGCCGGAGTCCGAAATCGAACAGCATGTGCGCAACAAGAAAGAGGATGGGGAGTATCGTGAATATCGTGAGGTGCGTCAGGAGGGCTGGAAGATTGAGCCTGCTCTTGCACGTAAGATTGACGAATTCAATGAAGAGCTGAAGCAGAAACACAAAGTGCTTAACGCCGTGTTTACGGTGAAGGAGACCAAGCGTTTCTACCCACAGAACAACTTGGCTGCCCATGTGCTGGGGTATGTGAACAAGGAGGGAAATGCTGTAACTGGCCTTGAGGCCTATTACGATAATGAGCTGAAGGGGATAGACGGTAAGCTCCTCTACGAGCGGGATCGCAAAGGTGTTAGCCTTCCGAACTCGGAGCAGGTCTATGAGCCAGCTGTCAATGGTAAAAAGTTAAGGCTGACAATCGACGACAAGATTCAATATTATATTGAAGAGGCAATGGAGGAGGCTTTTGCCAAATACAACCCGATCAGTATGACGGTGATTGCAGCAGATCCAAAGACGATGGAGATACTAGGCATGGCCAATCTGCCAACCTATGACCCCAATACGTATGGTGAGACCAAGGATCAGAAGAACTTTATTAATCATGCTCTTCAGTCGATCTATGAGCCGGGATCAACCTTCAAAATTGTAACGCTTGCCGGTGCAGTGGAGGAGAAAATGTTCAACCCGAATGCTCATTTTGTCTCCCAGAGAACCATAATTGGTGGCTTCCGAATCAGTGATAACGGTCGATACTATGGAGACATGTCATATCTGGCTGGGGTTAAACGTTCAAGTAACATAGCCTTTGTCAATCTGGGCTTCCGTATGCTTGGTCGGGAGAAGCTCCGCCATTATATTGATGAATTCGGTTTTGGTAGCAAGACAGGGATTGATCTCCCTGCTGAGGTGCCATCTCCAATCCGAGAGCTAGTCTATGATTCCGAAGTGGCTGCTGCTGCCTATGGTCATGGTCTTGTACAGGTAACGCCGATCCAGCAACTCGCAGCGATCTCAGCCATTGCTAATGGCGGTAAGCTCATGGAGCCGCACGTGGTCAAAGATATTATAGATACAGAGACTGGGGCAATACAAACCATCCAACCAAAGGTAATCCGTCAAGTCATCTCTGAGAAGTCCGCGAAGGATGTCAGCGGTTATCTGGAACAGGTAGTAGCTGACCGCGATATTGGTACTGGGCGCTACGCATACATAGATGGTTATCGTGTAGCGGGTAAGACAGGAACGGCGCGTAAGGTTGTTAACGGAAAATATGATGAGAACAAGGACGTAGTGTCATTTATCGGCTTTGCACCCGTAGATGATCCGAAGATAGCAGTGCTGGTCGTAATTGACGAACCGCGTGTAGCCAATGTTGGGGGCGGTACGGCAGCTGCTCCGATCTTCAAAGAAATTGTTTCTCAATCCCTGCAGTATATGGGCGTGCCTAAGGCTGGTAGCAAGGGAGAAGGCGAGAAGAAGACGTCGAAAGCCTTCAAGCCCTTCAATGCTCCACAGCTAACAGGCAAGACGAGAAAAGATGCCCAAAATATGCTACTACAGCAAGGTGTAGCTTATGAGACAGTCGGTAAGGGTTCTACCGTTGTCCGTCAATATCCAGCACCTTCTGCGCTAATGACTCCGGGCCAGCGGATGTATTTGCTGACAGAGGATAGTGGCAATATGGAGATTCCGGATTTGACAGGAGTGTCGTTACGAGACAGCCTGGAGCTACTGACCTTGATGAAGATTAGTGCGAAGATTGATGGAGAAGGCTATGTTATTCGTCAGAAAGAAGAGAAGCAGGGGGATAAGCGAGTGCTCTCGCTCTTGCTGCAGCCTGCAAAGGAGACGGTGACAGGCGTCGTTCCAGAGCTATCTGAAGATACGAATGAGGAGACAGACGGGAAGACGCAGGAAGAGGATACAGATGCACCTGGGGATTCAGCGGATGAATCCGGGGTTGAATTAGAATCTGAGGCATCTAGTACCACCTCTGCTCCTTAATAGCAAGTTCTTCGGTGGTTTTATCTAATAGGGACAAATGTTCTAAACCCGCTGAGATTCGAATAGTCATGATGTAGACAAGTCATGAGCTAATGGATCTCAAGCGGGGAGGGAACGGTGTGAAGGTCTCCAATGTTAGACTAAGAAAAAGATTGCTATGGACGCTGGCGGGGTTATTGATCCTGTTCGCGTCCTTGCTGATTCGACTTGCTTATGTTCAGTTGGGCATGGGAACGGAACTGGCAGCGAAGGCTGAAGATTCCTGGAGGCGCAATATTGTCTTTGCAGCCAAACGCGGCCAAATTGTAGACAGGCAGGGCACAGCTCTTACGTATAATATTACTTCGCCTACGGTTATCGCGATCCCAGTGCAGGTGAAGGACCCGGAGCAGACGGCGAAGAAGCTGGCTCCTATCCTGGAAATGAGCGAAGAGAGCGTATATAAGCTGATAACCAAGAGACAATCAAGCCAAAAACTACAGCCCGGTGGCCGGAAAATTACGATGGAGAAAGCTCAACAAATTCGTGATTTAAGGCTGCCGGGTATCGTTGTTACAGAGGACAACAAGCGCTTTTACCCATTCGGTGATCTGGCAGCCCACATTCTAGGCTTCACGGGAATTGACAATCAAGGCCTTACAGGCGTAGAGCAGCGCCATAATGAACGGCTACAGGGGATCGATGGTAGCATTGCCTATTTGTCTGATGCCGGCGGTCGACTGATGCCTGGTTCCTCGGAGAAATATATTCCGCCCAAGGAAGGGTTGAAGCTGCAGCTCACCATTGATAAGTCTGTTCAGTCGATCATGGAACGTGAGTTGGATCAGGCTATGGTGAAGTTTCAGGCTGCTTCAGCCCTGTCTATTGCGATGGACCCGAAGACAGGAGAGATTCTGGCGATGGCTAGCAGACCTGGATACGAGCCTTCTCTTTACAAACAATATGAGCCGGAAGTGTACAATCGCAATCTGCCCATCTGGATGACTTATGAACCAGGCTCTACCTTCAAAATCATTACGCTGGCATCTGCGCTGGAAGAAAAGAAAGTGAATTTGAAGAATGAGCACTTCTTCGATCCTGGGTATGTTGAGGTGGCAGGTGCGCGGCTGCGCTGCTGGAAGAAGGGTGGTCATGGTAGCCAGACGTTCATGCAGGTCGTCGAGAACTCCTGTAACCCTGGCTTTGTCGCTCTCGGTCAAAGGCTGGGTAAGGATACATTGTTTAAGTACATTCGTGACTTCGGATTTGGCAGCAAGACAGGCATTGATATGAGCGGTGAAAGTAACGGAATTCTCTTTAAGCCAGCTCAGGTAGGTCCGGTGGAGCTTGCTACTACCTCTTTTGGACAGGGGGTGTCTGTAACCCCAATTCAACAAATCACAGCTGTATCGGCAGCTATTAATGGTGGAAATCTCTATAAGCCGCACATTGCAAAGGCTTGGATCCATCCAGAGACCGGTGAGGTACTGGAGAGCATCGAGCCTGAACTGGTTCGCAAGGTCATATCGGAGGATACTTCTCGACAAGTACGGGAGGCTCTGGAGAGTGTAGTAGCCAAGGGAACAGGCCGGCCAGCTTTTATTGATGGATACCGTGTTGGCGGCAAGACGGGGACCGCGCAAAAGGTAGTCAATGGACGGTATTCTACTTCGGAGCATATCGTATCCTTTATAGGCTTCGCTCCTGCAGATGACCCGCAAATTGTAGTCTATACGGCTGTCGATAACCCGCTTGGCATTCAATTTGGTGGTGTTGTAGCCGCTCCAATTGTGCAAAATATTCTTGAGGATGCTCTGCACGTAATGAAAGTTCCACAACGGGAGCAGCAAATACCAAAGCAATACAAATACGGCGAGACGCCAATGGATACAGTACCGAATCTGGTTGGAGCTTCCGTTCAGGACCTCTATGAGGAGCTGAACATGAACTTCATGCTCGTCAAATCAGGCTCTGGGAATACCGTCATCAGCCAATCCCCGAAAGCGGGCTCAAGAGTCGAGCGAGGCTCGACCATTCGCATCTATATGGGGCAACATGCTGATGAGCATTCTGGCAACGCTGGTGACGAATCTGGAAAGGAAGATTGAATATGCAGTTACAATTTCTTGCTTCATCTATAGCAACAGCTCGCATTATTGGAGAAGGAAGTGTCGAGTGTCAAGGCGTACAGACAGACTCACGCCTCGTTCAGCCAGGAGATCTCTTCCTATGCCTTCCTGGCTTCACGGTAGATGGGCATGATTATGCGGCACAGGCCGTCAGTAAGGGAGCATCAGCGTTAGTCGTCGAGCGTGAACTGGATATCGAGGTTCCGCAACTGCTAGTCAAAGATGCTCGCCTTGCGATGGCGATCCTATCGAACCAATTATTTGCATCACCCAGTCGTCAGTTGAATATGATTGGCATTACAGGTACTAATGGCAAGACGACAACCTCTTATCTAATCGAGAAAATACTACAAGACTCTGGAGTGCCTACCGGACTGATTGGCACCATCCAGATGCGTTACAATGGCAAGACTGTGCCGATGTCTGGAACAACACCAGAAGCGGTGGATCTTCAGAAGAAGCTACGGTTAATGGTAGACGAGGGAGTGAAGTCCTGTGTTATGGAAGTGTCCTCCCACGCCCTTGAGCAAGGCAGAGTCAAGGGGACGGACTTCCGAACAGCTGTTTTCACCAATCTTACACAGGATCATTTGGACTATCACCATACGATGGAGCAGTATCGTGATGCGAAGGCGCTTTTGTTTTCCAGATTGGGGAATGCCTACAGTGAAGATCCAAATAGTCGAAAGTATGCTGTCCTGAATGCAGACGATCCAGCTTCTGAATATTTTAGCAAGGCTACTGCTGCAGAAGTAATTACATACGGATTGGAACAAGGCGCTGATGTCAGAGCATCACAAATTGCAATCACCGCCAAGGGAACTTCTTTTCATGTAAGCACATTTAGGGGAGAAGCAGACATACAACTGCGGATGGTTGGGAAATTCAACGTGTATAATGCCCTTGCAGCGATTGCAGCAACCCTGTTGGAAGGTGTTCCATTGGAGCAAATTCGCAAAAGTCTTGAATCTGTTCCCGGGGTTGATGGCAGGGTAGAGGCAGTAGAAGCCGGGCAATCGTTTGCAGTCATTGTTGATTATGCACACACGCCAGACGGTCTGGAGAATGTCTTGCGCTCCGTCAAGGAATTCGCCAAGGGACGGATTGTATGTGTATTCGGCTGTGGTGGGGATCGGGATCGCACCAAGCGTCCATTAATGGGTGGAATCGCTGCACGCTACAGTGATCACATATTTGTTACCTCGGATAACCCTCGCACCGAAGAGCCTGCGGCCATACTCAAAGATATTGAGCAGGGGCTGTTGGAAGCTGGGATTTCCCGGGAAATCTACGATATGATTGAAGATCGCAGAGAAGCTATATTTAAAGCTATTGAAATGGCAAGCCCGGAAGATGTAGTATTGATTGCGGGAAAAGGTCATGAAACGTATCAGATCATTGGTAAGACATCTTTTGATTTTGATGATCGCATCGTGGCCAAAGAAGCGATAAGGGGCAAACTGAAGTGATAATTCGAACGATAAAAGAAGTTGCCGACATGTGCGGCGGCACAGTCGTAGAGGGCTGTGCAGCGGACGCTTTGGTCCGCGGTGTATTCACCGATTCACGTACACCGGTAGAGGGAGCGCTGTTCGTTCCTCTTCAAGGAGAGAATTTTGACGGGCATACCTTCGGAGAGCAGTGCTTACAGGCTGGTGCAGCTGCCTTACTGTGGCAAAAGGGTCATCCCAATATGCCGACAGGTCCAGTCATACTGGTAGACGATACGCTTAAGGCGCTGCAGCAGCTCGCATCTGCGTATTTGAAGAGTACTCCGGTTGCAGTCGTGGGAATCACCGGAAGCAATGGGAAGACGACGACGAAGGATATGATAGAGGCGCTGCTGTCTACGAAGTACAAGGTTCATAAGACACAGGGGAATCTGAACAATCATATAGGTCTTCCGCTTACTATTCTGCAGATGCCGGAAGATACGGACATCGCTATTCTTGAAATGGGTATGAGTGGTCGTGGAGAGATCCGTCTCCTATCCGAGCTTGCCCAGCCGGATGTGGCAGTGATTACGAATATCGGTGAGGCACATCTGCTACAGTTAGGCTCCCGGGAGGAGATTGCAAGAGCCAAGCTGGAGATTATAGCTGGATTGAAGCCAGGCGGTCTGCTTGTTATGGATGGAGATGAGCCGTTGCTTCCACAGGTGCTGAAGGAGGCTAATACGGAGCACCCAGAGAACCTTCAATTGTATACGTTTGGTCGCTCTGAGAATAATGATGACTATCCGACAGCAATTACGACTCAGGAGCGGGGAATTCTCTTTACTGCACATTCTATGGGGCAAGAAAAATTACAGCTTCCGTTACTTGGTCATCATAATGTTTTGAATACTTTGGCAGCAATCGGAGTTGCCAGACACTTTACTCTAGGGCTGCCCGAGATTCGTCAGGGATTATCTTCTTTGAAATTAACCGCCATGCGTATTGAAATACTTACAAGTGATACGGGCCTGATGGTGCTGAACGATGCTTATAACGCTAGTCCTTCCTCCATGAAGGCGGCGATTGATACCCTGGCTGGCTATACAAGACAAGGCCGCAAGATTGCGGTATTAGGCGATATGCTAGAGCTGGGACCGCAAGAAGAGGATTATCATGCACAGCTTGGACGGTATGCTGCTGATGCCGGAATTGCGAAGCTTTTCGCGTTCGGACGCTTAGGTGCATTCATCGCGCAAGGGGCGCTGGAAATGATGGATACGGCAGATGTAGCAGCCTATACCGACAAGGACGTATTGATTAATCATTTGCTGCAGGAGCTACAGCCAGAGGATATTGTACTGGTAAAGGCCTCACGTGGCATGAAATTAGAGATCGTTGTGAATGCATTGATCAACGCTCCGCTACAGAACTAAGGAGAAGAAAGGGGGACTACCATGGATATTCAATTGTTGCTACTTACGATCGGCGTATCATTTATACTGGCGGTGATCGCCGCCCCCCTGCTGATCCCGCTCCTGCGGCGGATGAAGTTCGGACAGCAGATACGTGATGATGGGCCACAGAGTCATCTGAAGAAGACGGGAACGCCGACAATGGGGGGCGTAGTGATTCTGCTGGCTTTTACACTTACATTTCTCAAATTCTCAAGTGTGAAAAACACGGATTTCTATGTATTGCTTATCGCTACACTTGGCTTTGGGCTGATTGGTTTTCTGGATGACTATATTAAAATCGTGTTCAAACGGTCCCTTGGCCTGACACCACGTCAGAAGCTATTTGGACAGCTGTTCTTTGCAGGACTGATGTGCTGGCTACTGATTCAAAATGGTCATAGTACGGCTATTGCTGTTCCAGGCACTGAATGGTCCTTTGACTGGGGAGCATGGTTCTACTATCCATTCATTGTCCTCATGATGCTTGCAATCAGCAATGCAGTTAACTTTACAGATGGTCTGGACGGGCTGCTGTCAGGCACGAGTGCCATCGCCTTTGGTGCCTATGCGGTGATTGCTATTCAAGCCACATCTTTGCCTGCGGCCATCTGTGCTGCTGCGATGATCGGTGCCGTGCTCGGCTTCTTGGTCTATAATGCGCACCCGGCTAAGGTATTTATGGGAGATACGGGATCGCTCGGGATCGGCGGGGCGATTGGCGCTATAGCCATTGTTACCAAGAGTGAGCTGCTGTTCCTGATTATTGGCGGTATATTCGTGATCGAGATGCTGTCGGTAGTCATTCAGGTAGTGTCCTTCAAGACACGAGGCAAGCGCGTGTTCAAAATGAGCCCGATACACCATCACTTTGAATTATCAGGCTGGTCTGAATGGCGTGTAGTCATGACCTTCTGGGCGGTTGGTATTGTACTTGCAGGAATTGGACTCTATATCAGCAAGGGGTTGTAATTAATGAATCATCCACATACCTATCAAGACCAGCAGGTCGTTGTGCTTGGACTGGCCAAAAGTGGCGTGCAAGTAGCCAAAGCCTTGCATCGCGCCGGTGCGTTTGTAACTGCAAGTGACATGAAAGAGAGAGAACAGTGTCCCGAAGCCTCGGAATTAGAGGCTTTGGGAATTTCCGTTTTATGCGGAGGACATCCCGAGGGATTGATTAACTCTGACATTCAGCTGGTGGTCAAGAATCCAGGCATTCCTTATACAGCTCCGCCTGTACAGCAGGCTTTGGAGCTCGGTATTGAACTGGTAACGGAGATTGAGGTGGCATACCATCTTACCAAGGCTCCGATTATTGGCATTACAGGCTCTAATGGCAAGACTACAACTACCACATGGGTAGGTAAGCTACTGGAGGCTTCTGGTCTAAAGCCTGTAGTTGCTGGCAATATTGGGACGCCGATGTGTGAAATTGCGGAAGAGGTTACTTCAGATCAATGGATTGTTGCTGAGCTTAGCAGCTTCCAGTTGAAGGGTACTACAGACTTCAGGCCAACTATAGCCTGCCTCTTGAACGTTGCAGAGACGCATCTGGATTACCACGGCAGCATGGAGGACTATGTTACCTCCAAGGCAAGATTGTTCCAGAACCAGCGTGACACGGATACAGCTGTCCTGAACTGGGATGATCCGGTATGTCGAGAGTTGATTACGCATGTGCGTGGCAAGCTGTTGCCTTTCTCACGGTCAGAGCAATTGCAGGAGGGAGTATTCGTGAGCCCGCCTTATGTTGACGGTGTTGAGGGTGATCTGGAGCGCAAGGTAGTGTATCGCGACTCTACAGGACAAGAGCATAACATTATTAAGGTTAGCGAGCTTGGCATTCCAGGGGTGTTCAATGTTGAGAACGCTCTTGCTGCATGTGCTATTGCCATCGCCGCTGGTGCGAGGCTAGAGGCTCTCAGCGAGCCTTTGGCAAGCTTCCGCGGAGTGGAGCATCGTCTGGAATTCGTAGCCGAGAAGAACGGTGCAGTCTATTATAATAACTCCAAAGCTACAAATAGCAAAGCTACACTCATGTCTCTCACATCCTTCAACCAGCCAGTTGTACTCGTTGCTGGGGGGCTTGACCGCGGCTCCGATTATATGGAGCTCCTACCCGCCTTGCAGGAAGGCGTAAAAGGGGTCGTACTATTGGGAGAGACCAGAGAAAAGCTGGCTTCTGTAGCGAAGCTAGCAGGCATAGAACGTATAGAGATCGTCGATAATGGGGAGGATGCCGCGTCTGTCCTTGTGACGGCTGTGAACCGAGCTGCCAGTCTGGCTACTGAAGGCGATGTCGTATTGCTGTCGCCAGCCTGTGCAAGCTGGGATATGTTCAAGTCGTATGAAGAGCGGGGACGAATTTTTAAAGAGGCGGTGCATAAATTGTAAGTAGGGGGGTGGATAAGCCCCTACTTATGGTGCAAGGGGTGGCCTCCTATATGAAGCAATCGCGTCCGGCTCCGGATTTATGGATGTTCGTCTGCATTATTGCCCTGCTTGCGATCGGCCTTGTGATGGTGTATAGCGCCGGCGCAGTGTTGGCTTTTCGTGAATATGGAGATTCCTATTATTTTGTCAAACGCCAGTTGCTATTCGCATCGCTTGGTCTGATCGCGATGTGGTTCACGTCAAGAATGGATTATCGGCTGTGGGGACAACTCGCGAAGCCCATGCTCCTGGTCTGCTTTCTGCTATTGCTTGCAGTTCTGATTCCGGGCATTGGAGTTGTGCGGGGAGGAGCTCGAAGCTGGCTGGGTATTAGTTCCTTCGGCATTCAACCTTCCGAGTTCATGAAGCTTGGGATGATTGTGTTTTTGGCGCGCTGGCTGAGCCGACCTGGTTATAACATTACATCCTTTACTAAAGGACTACTCCCACCTATGGGACTTGCAGGCCTTGCCTTTGGTCTTATCATGCTTCAGCCTGATCTGGGTACGGGCACGGTTATGCTGGGTGCGTCCATGCTGATTATTTTTGCTGCAGGGGCAAGTCTCAAGCAGCTTGGTTGGCTGGCGCTTGGCGGTGTGGCAGGTTTTGCAGCATTAATTGCTGCAGCGCCATATCGTCTGAAGCGGATTACGGCTTTCCTGGACCCATGGTCCGATCCGCTAGGTGCGGGGTATCAGATTATTCAATCTTTATATGCCATCGGTCCTGGCGGACTGGGGGGACTCGGTTTGGGTATGAGTCGGCAGAAGTACAGCTATGTGCCCGAACCACAGACAGATTTTATTTTTTCAATACTTTCAGAAGAGCTGGGCTTCATTGGTGGCTGTATCGTTATTTTACTGTTTCTGATGCTGATATGGCGGGGCATGCGAACAGCGATGACTATTCAGGATACATTCGGGAGTCTGCTGGCTGTTGGAATTGTCGGGATGGTCGCGGTCCAGGTCGTGATTAACATAGGCGTCGTCATCGGACTCATGCCCGTAACAGGGATCACACTACCGTTAATCAGCTATGGCGGCTCTTCTTTGACCTTGATGCTGACAGCACTGGGTATATTATTAAGTCTATCACGTAATACGAGGTGATCTCATGCGAGTGGTGTTAAGCGGCGGCGGGACTGGAGGACATATCTACCCGGCGATTGCTGTAGCCCGACAGATTGAAGAGGAATTTCCAGATGCGAAGTTCCTGTATATTGGCGGTAAACGGGGGCTGGAAAGCAAGCTGGTGCCCCAGGAAAAAATAGATTTTGAGGCGATCGATATTACAGGCTTTCGCCGGAGCTTGTCTTTTGAAAATATAAAAACAATTATGCGCTTCTTTCAAGGAGTACGGACATCAAAGGCTCTGCTGCGCCAATTCAAGCCGGATGTCGTTATCGGCACGGGGGGCTATGTGTGTGGTCCGGTGGTATATGCAGCAGCGAGACTCGGCATTCCTAGCATGATTCATGAGCAAAATGCCATCCCTGGATTAACCAATTCATTCCTGAGCCGCTATGCAGATACGGTAGCTGTAAGCTTTGAAGGCTCTGAACGAGCTTTTCCAAAAGCCAAGCATGCGGTCTATACCGGTAATCCACGTGCAACTACTGTACGACATGCCAACAGAGACCGTGGCTTTGCTACGCTGGGACTTCCGATGGAGAGTTCCGTAGTGCTCGTAGTTGGAGGCAGCAGAGGAGCCAAGGCGATTAATGACGCCATGATTGACATGGCTCCGCAACTTTCGAAATTGAAGGACGTACATTTTGTTTATGTGACGGGTGAAAGCTACTTCGAGCGCACGACAGAGCAAGTACGCAGCAAGATTGGTTCTCTTCCTAATTATGTGCATATTCTTCCTTATATCCATAATATGCCGGAGGTGCTCGCCTGCACTTCCTTGATTGTGAGTAGGTCAGGGGCATCATTTTTGTCGGAGATTACCTCATTGGGTATCCCGTCCATTCTCATTCCATCGCCAAATGTGACGAATAATCATCAGGAGGCGAATGCACGCAGACTGGAGGAGGAAGGTGCGGCTGTCATGATCCGTGAGCCAGAGCTTACTGGCAAGAAGCTATTCGATGAAATCGCGGATATCATGCACAATGCTGACAGACGGGCTCACATGTCGACGGCCTCTGCTACGCTGGGCAAGCCGGATTCTGCTGAGGTGCTGGTACAGGAGCTGGTGAGAATAGCAGGGAAGTCAAGGAACTAAATACAGACCTGGGCGGTTGTCACACGTGGCGTCATCCTGTCATAAGATACCTTATACATTGTGACCACCACCCGGGCTGCCGGCTAACGCCCGACCTTTAGATCTCCGCCATGCTCAATCGGGTGGGGAAGCAGCTGACAGTTCCTGGACACAGATGAACGCTGTTCTCGGCACAGCCTTCGCTGGCTTCTGTTTGGACGGGGCACCAGTAAGCTACGCTGATAAGAGAACGCGGATGAAAGCCGGACCCAGGGTCAGATGTGTCCATACAACTCAGTCCATTGAGGCTGTGCTGCGCCAAAGCGATAATCAACACCGGGCTAGCGACAGCAGAGGACGTGCTTACCCTTTTGCAGCATATTCAAAGCAAATATCATCTCATGCCGGCATTCTCCTTGAGCCGGAGTAACCTCGTGGTGGGTGAGCGGTAGAACTCGGAGGTGATACATTGGATAAACTGGTTATTGAGGGCGGATATCCTCTGTCCGGAACTGTTGGCATTCATGGTGCCAAAAATGCGGCGCTCCCGATCTTGGCAGCGAGTCTGCTTGCCAACGGTGAAGTGCAAATCCGCAATGTCCCGAATCTGCTGGACATCCAGGTGATGATTGGCATTCTCGGACGCCTGGGCTGCAATGTCAGCTATGAACAGCAGGCAGTGAAGGTAGATGCATCAACGTTATCCACGACCGTCATTCCGGAAGACCTGATGAAGCAGATGAGATCATCTATCTTTCTGATGGGACCGCTCCTGGCCAAATACGGTGAAGTTACAGTATACCAGCCAGGTGGGTGTGCCATCGGAGAACGCAAGATAGATCTACATCTGGATGGCTTGCGCGCGCTCGGAGCAGAAATTATCGAGCAGAGCGAGCAGATTACCTGTCGTGCGTCACGATTGACTGGTGCAGATATTCACCTGGAGTTCCCAAGCGTAGGAGCCACAGAGAATATCATGATGGCAGCGGTACTTGCGGAAGGAAGGACGACGATTACCAATGCGGCTAGGGAGCCGGAAATCCAGGATCTTCAGCGCTTTCTGAACACAATGGGCGCTCAGGTCATTGGAGCAGGGACAGATACGATTACGATTACTGGTGTAAAATCGCTACAATCCTGTTCGTACGGGATTATTCCTGATCGGATCGTTGCAGGCACGATTATGATTGCGGCAGCAGCAACTCGTGGCAACGTGACACTTACAGGCTGTAATCCGGGTCATATCTCGTCACTCCTGCACGTCCTCCGGCGGGCTGGTGTTCAAATCAATGCTTGCAATGATATAATAAAAGTAAGCTGTATGACCCGTCCCAAGCCTGTTGGCCGTATTGTTACCTCACCCTATCCATCATTTCCAACCGATCTGCAGTCTCAGGTAATGGTACTGTTGTCCTTGGCTGATGGCTTCAGCATCATGAAGGAGACGGTATTCGAGAGTCGCTTCAAGCATGTGAACGAGTTGAACGTCATGGGTGCTGACATTTCAGTGGACGCGAATGCAGCCTTGATTCGGGGGGTCCCCCGTCTCTACGGTGCTACTGTCGAGGCAACGGATCTGCGTGCGGGAGCCGCATTGGTGATTGCAGGTCTCGCTGCTCAGGGACGAACAATCGTTGAGCAGGTCCATCATATTGATCGAGGCTATGATAGACTTGAGCTACTATTCCAGAGTCTTGGAGCCAAGATGCGTCGTCAGTCTGTTGTACCGGAGGAGCTTGATTTTGCTAATTAACATTGCCTGCAGCGTCCCCTCCCTGTCGGAGGGGACGAGAGGCTTCTATGGGGAGTTCATATGCATAAAGCCCAGATCCCTGCACTCAGAGAGAGCAGGCCAAAAAGGAATACAAGTCGAAAAATAGCCTGGACCCTTATCATTTTATTTATCGTGCTGCTGGCAGTCCTTTTTTTCAGGTCCTCATTAAGCCAGATTACAGCGGTTCAATTTCAGGGAAGTACGTTTACGCCGCAGGACAAGCTGCTGGAGCAGAGTGGTCTGGAAATTGGTGGTCAATTTTTTGGTGCCAGTAAGGAAGATATCATTAGTCGCCTGAAGCAGATTCAATCCATCCAAATGGTGAATGTGGACAAGCATTTTCCAGGGGAGATTAGCATTCAGATCAAGGAATACCCTACAGTGGCCTACGAGGTAAATACAGATGGAGAACTTAGAGCCATTCTCTCGAACGGGACAAGCGTGGAGGTATCCAGCAGTGGAATTGCTGTAGAGAAGCCCATTCTGACACAATGGAAATCCGATGATCCCATTAAAATTAAGCTTAGTCAGACTTTAGCCAACATTCCTAGTGAGTGGACTGCTGATATTTCAGAGATTTTACCAGACCCTACTCCTTCCTTTCCGGATCGTATTCGAATGTATACCCGGAGCCAGTTCGAAGTGCTGACAGCTGTATCATTACTTGAGAAGAAGATTAGTTATCTGAATCAGGTCATTGAGACGGAAGAGCCAGGAATGATCACTATGTTTCAAGCGGATACGTATGTTCCTTTCAAACCGCGCGAGGAAGATGGTAGCATCGAAAATGCCACTACTCAGTGATCTGAAAAAATGATAAAATGAGTTTTATGAGCTCTAGCTCGGTATTCCTTCTTTTTTCTTGAAATTTTTATATCTTTGGCCAGAAGTTGGCACCGAAAAAATTTGTAGAAAAAAGAGGGATCGTATAAATAGTGTTGAATATTTGTAGAGGTATGTTTAGAGATGACAAATCATTTGGAGTTAGGAGGTGCCACAGACTTGAGTAACAATGACATCATTGTTAGTTTGGACATCGGTACATCCAAAGTTCGGGCTATTATAGGTGAAATGAATAATGGAACCTTTAATATTATTGGAGTTGGATCTGCCGACTCGGAAGGAATTCGCAAAGGTGCAATCGTAGATATCGATCAGACCGTGCAATCGATCCGCAGTGCAGTTGATCATGCGGAACGCATGGTAGGTATTCAGATAACTGAAGTATACGTGGGTATCACTGGCAATCATATTGGCCTGCAGACAAGCCATGGCGTGGTGGCGGTCTCTAATGAGGATCGCGAGATCGGTGAAGAGGATATCGAACGGGTGCTGAAGGCTGCGGAAGTCATTGCAGTTCCTCCGGAGAGAGAAATTATTGATGTAGTGGCCAAGCAATATATCGTGGATGGTCTGGAGGGCATTCAGGACCCACGTGGCATGATTGGGGTAAGACTTGAGGTAGAGGCTACCATCGTGACAGGAGCCAAGACGCCTATACATAACCTACTGCGTTGTGTTGAGAAGAGTGGCTTGCGTATTGTTGATCTGGTCCTGCTTCCGCTTGGTACGGGACAATTGTCTCTGTCCAAGGATGAGAAGACGATGGGTTCAGCACTTGTCGATGTTGGGGCAGGGTCTACCACGATTGCGATCTTTGAGGAAGGCAGCATTGTGGCTACATCGACTTTGCCGATTGGTGGCGAATTCGTAACCAATGATATCGCATATGGATTGAGAACGTTAACCGACCAGGCTGAGAAGGTGAAGCTGAAATACGGCTGTGCCAATTATGATGATGCGGCTACAGATGTTCTGTTCAAGGTAACGCGCATCGGTAGTAACGTGGACAAGGAATTTAATCAGCAGGACTTGGCTGCGATCATCGAGCCTCGGGTGCAGGAGATATTCCAGCTGGTTCAGGCCGAAGTAAGACGACTTGGTTACACGGAGCTTCCTGGGGGTTATATACTTACGGGAGGAACTGTATCCATGCCAGGTGTACTTCAAGTAGCTCAAGGTGAGTTGGCTGCTTCGGTAAGGATTGCCGTGCCGGATTTCATTGGTGTTCGTGACCCTAGTTTTACTAGCGGAGTCGGTATTTTGCAAAATGCGGTACGCCAATATCGTGTGCGCAGCCAAAGTGGCAACGTAAGTGCCAAGAAGCCGGCCAATCGAACGAAGAGCAGTCCCGCTCCGGAAAAAGAGCAAAAACCGGGATTTATCGAACGTTTGAAAAACATGTTCAGTGAATTTATATAACGGTTGAGTGCCATACATGGACGAGCTAGCCATGCACATTGAGGGGGAGAGGGAATAGTATGTTGGAATTTGATTTTGAAATGGAGAGTTTGGCCCAAATTAAAGTGATAGGCGTCGGTGGGGGCGGCAGCAATGCTGTCAACCGCATGATTGATAATGGAGTACAAGGCGTTGAATTCATTACGGTCAATACGGATGCCCAAGCACTTCATCTGGCCAAATCCGAGCATAAGCTGCAAATCGGCGATAAGCTGACTCGCGGTCTGGGTGCTGGCGCTAACCCTGATGTGGGCAAGAAGGCTGCTGAGGAGTCCCGTGATCTGATTATGAATACCCTGAAAGGGGCAGACATGGTGTTCGTTACAGCCGGAATGGGTGGCGGTACCGGAACAGGTGCTGCGCCAGTTATCGCTGAGATTGCAAAGGAATGCGGAGCATTGACAGTAGGCGTGGTTACACGCCCGTTCACCTTTGAGGGCCGCAAGCGGTCGACACATGCCGAGCAAGGGATCGAAGGCCTGAAGGAAAAGGTAGATACCCTGATCGTCATTCCGAATGATCGATTGTTGGAGATTGTAGATAAGAAGACTCCAATGCTGGAGGCTTTCCGCGAGGCAGATAATGTACTTCGTCAAGCCGTACAAGGCATCTCTGATCTGATTGCTGTACCGGGTCTCATCAACCTTGACTTCGCTGACGTGAAGACAATCATGACTGAGCGTGGTTCAGCCCTGATGGGGATCGGACTGGCAACAGGCGAGAACCGTGCTGCTGAGGCTGCGCGCAAGGCTATTATGAGCCCACTGCTGGAGACGTCGATTGAAGGGGCACGCGGGGTAATCATGAACATTACAGGCGGCGCTAATCTCTCTCTGTATGAAGTGAATGAAGCGGCCGAGATCGTGACTTCTGCGTCTGATCCGGAAGTGAATATGATCTTCGGTGCGATTATTGACGATGACATGAAAGAAGAGATTAAAGTAACTGTTATTGCTACAGGCTTCGAAGGCAAGCCAGCTCCATCTGCTCCTTCCCGCAAGCCGGCAGCAAGTCAGCCAGAACAGGAAGAGCGTCCGTCCAACCTGCGTCCGTTCGGCAACCAGCAGAGCGATCAGCTGGATATCCCGACCTTCCTGCGCAACCGTCCGCGGAACAACAATGACTAACATAAATTAGCAGGAATGTCCCCAAGTAGTATTCTACTTGTAGGACATTCCTTTTTTTTATTGAAGGATACGGTCGATCCTAATATTGAAAGGAGTTTCGTTGTTGCGGATTTTTCATCTTCTTCACCTATTGATTTCCGAGCAAATTGTTAGCAGCGAGTATCTAGCCAAACTGTTGAATGTGTCATCACGCACCATTCGGACGGATCTGAAGGAATTATCCGCATTGTTGTCCACACATGGAGCCACGGTCAAGTCGCTAAAGGGAGCAGGATATCAGCTTGAAATCCATGATGAGCAGCGTTTCCGACATTTGCTGAAGCAATTGAAAGAAAATGAAGCGGCTACACCGCAGCAAGTAAGCGGATCATCCGAGAGCAGACATCGTTTTCTGATCAGGAAGTTGCTGTTGACGGAGGAATATTTCAGGCTTGAAGACTTGGCTGACCTACTGTTTGTAAGCCGTCCAACGATACAAAATGACATCAGGGAAGTACGGCGAATATTGAAGAATTACGGCTTGACGCTGGAGAATCGTCCCCATTACGGTGTTAAAATCAAGGGAAGCGAGACTCAGCTACGCTACTGCATGTCCGATTATATTTTTAGCCGTACGGAGATTGCACCCGAGAGCACGCATTCTCCATCCATTCTTTCTGATGAAGAAATGGATTTAATCAGAGAGGTTATTCTTGAACGCATTGAAGTCAATGACATTATATTATCCGATATTGCGCTCAATAATCTGGTCATTCATATCGCAATAGCTTGTAAGCGGATACGGGATGAAAGGTATGTCTCTTTTTATCCGCAGGAAATGAAAAAGATTGAGGCGCAGAAGGAATTTGGCGTGGCGTCTGAGATTGTGTCAAGTCTTGAGCGCAAGATGAATCATTCCTTTCCTTTCGCTGAAGTTGCGTATATAGCGGTACATTTGCTTGGTGTAAGAACAATTGTAGCGGCTAATATGGACGATACGGAAATTAAAGGGATGATAGACGGCGAAATATACGACCTGGCAGTTGAAATATTGGATCATATTGAAAAAGGAATGCAACTAGGCATCCGCCATGACAAGGAGCTGCTTGTGGCATTGTGTCTGCACCTCAAACCAGTCATTAACCGTTTCAGATATGGGATGAATTTGCGCAATCCGATGCTGGATGAGATCAAATCCAATTATCCGCTGGCCTTTGAAGCGGGTATACTGGCGGGTGAAACGATTAGGAAGCGGCTTGGCTTCGAAATTGAAGAAAATGAAATTGGCTACCTTGCTATTCATATCGGTGCTGCGATTGAGCGAAAAAAAGAGCAGAACACTCCTAAGAGATGCCTGATCGTATGCGCATCGGGCAGGGGGAGCGCCAAATTGCTATATTACAAGCTGCAATCGGTATTTGGCTCCAAGCTGGACATCGTCGGTACGACTGAATTTTACAAGCTCAAGCAGATGCCGCTCGATTCGCTGGATTTTGTAATCAGCACGATACCCGTCTCCGAAAAGCTATCGGTACCGATCATACATGTCAATACGTTTCTCGGCGGCACGGACGTAGACAAGATTGAACAGGCTATCTCGGAAACTGGATTGCCGGCTATCCATTATATACGAAAAAAGCTCGTTTTTCTTCAGCAGAAAATGGACAACAAGGAGAAAGTGCTGGCGTTTATGGTGGACAGGATTAAGGAGGCGGGGCTTGTCAAAGGCCCGTTCCTGGAATCTGTGCTGGAGCGTGAAGCGATGTCTCCCACTTCGTTCGGCA
Source organism: Paenibacillus massiliensis 2301065 = DSM 16942 (assembly GCF_000377505.1). Lineage (GTDB taxonomy): Bacteria > Bacillota > Bacilli > Paenibacillales > Paenibacillaceae > Paenibacillus > Paenibacillus massiliensis. The sequence continues at coordinate 97,443 of NZ_KB898194.1, forward strand.
ATTTTGTAGCGATTCCCCATCCGATGGAGCCGTTTGCTGATTCGACCTTTTGGGCTGTATGCACGCTGCTGAAGCCTATTGATTGGGACGGCAAACCGGTGCAGTTTGTATGCGTACTGTGCATGCAGCGCAGTAAAACGGAGGATGTACAGAGCATGTACAATATTTTGCTTACGATTTTGAATAACGAAGCTCTGGTCCAGCAGCTGATTAAATGTAAGACGTATTCGGATTTTGCTCGAGTTCTCCATGAGCATGTATAAGATTTAATCCAGTGAAACGACGTATGGAGGAATATCCCGATTCTCTAAAGAGGGATATTCCTCTTTTTGTATATAGTTATTTTCCGTTAAGAAGAGGAAAAAGCTTATGTTAAATTGTAAACGATTGCAATTTATAATAAATTTACAGCCAACAGCTACAGTAAGGGGTGCTGCTAGATCAGGGCTACTCTGAAGGAGGGACCATAAGAGTGAGCGAAAAAGAAATAAACAATTCCGTTGGTGATGAGATTCTGGATGAGACTGAAATTGTGTTTCAGATCATTTTGTACGCAGGCAATGCCCGCAGCTCGGCGATGGAAGCGATTGAGCTTGCCAAAGCAGGCAAGTTCACTGAAGCAAGAGAGGAGCTGGCAGCTGCAAAAAAAGAACTGATATCCTCTCACAAAATTCAGACCGGATTAATCCGTAAGGAAGCAGAAGGGGAAAAGATGGAGGTGTCTGTCATGATGGTTCATGCCCAGGATCATTTGATGAATGCGATTTCCATTCACGACATGGCCTCCGAGTTTGTGGACTTGTATGAACGTATTGAACAATTGGGGTCGAAATCGTAGAGGGAGGTCTTTCTGATGGCACTCAAGGATAAAGTTGTTAATGGCCTTACATCAGTAGCGAACGCCATTAACAATTTTAAGTATATTATGGCTATCAAATCTGCTTTCATCACACTGATGCCTGTTATTATTGTAGGCGCTTTCGCGGTCCTTATATCCAATATGGTGATGGACCCGACGAACGGGTTGGCTCATTTTCGCCCTTTTGCATTTTTGGCGGATTACAAGCCGATTTTTACCGCGATCAACTATGCCAGCTTAAATATTCTGACCATACTCGCCATCTTTATGATTGGTCTGGAATTAGGTAGAATTAACGGAGAGAAGAATTTTTTTCCAGGATTGCTAGCGGTCATCTGCTTTGTTTCCGTTACGCCAACAACGCTTCAACTGATGGTGAACGGTGAGATGCAAGAGGTTACGAATGTGATTGCGCGTCAATTTACAGATACGAAAAGCCTGTTTCTCGGTATTTTTGTGTCTATCCTGTCTGTCGAGCTGTACAGCAAGCTGGGCAAATCGGATAAGCTTAAAATTAAGATGCCAGAAAGTGTGCCTCCCAATGTGGCCGTGTCATTCTCGGCGCTGATTCCGACAATTATTACTGTAACAGTGTTCTCGGCCGTCGGATTTTTCTTTCATATGTTTACAGGCCTGTATTTGTATGATGCCGTGTACAATGTGGTGCAAAAACCGCTGGAGACGGTTGTGCAAGGCCTACCGGGTATCCTGACCTTGATGCTGGTTGCGCAAATTTTCTGGGTCATCGGCATCCACGGCAATCAGATGGTAAAGCCGATTCGCGAGCCGCTGCTGCTTGGAGCCATTACTGTTAACATGACCGCTTATGAACAAGGGTTGCCTATCCCTAATATTATTACGATGCCGTTCTGGGACATCTACATGAGCATCGGCGGTTCCGGCGTTACTCTGGCTCTGCTTATCAGCATCCTGATCGCCTCCAAACGTGAGGATATGAAGGAGATTACTAAGCTATCAATTGGTCCGGGACTATTTAATATTAATGAGCCGGTTATTTTCGGACTTCCGATCATGTTGAACCCTATTATGGCTATTCCGTTCATCATCACGCCGCTTGTTACGGGAACCATCGGTTACTTCTCGACATTGCTTGGTTTTGCCGGCCGTACGGTCGTCATGGTGCCTTGGACCACACCGCCGATTATTAATGCCTACCTGTCAACAGGTGGAAGCATCGGGGCGGTCATTACCCAGCTTGTATGTATTGCAGTTGCAATATTAATCTATCTGCCTTTCGTCAGAATTGCCAACAAGCGGACCGTAGAGTAAGCAGAAATAATTGCGGAGTTAAGGAGGAGTAATCAATGGCTAAGCATACAATGAACATCCCGGATGATTTTATAATAGGGGCTGCTTCATCCGCCTGGCAGACAGAAGGGTGGAGCGGCAAAAAGGAAGGGCAGGATTCTTATCTTGACAGGTGGTATATCAATGACCGCCATGTCTGGCATAATGGATATGGTCCGGCCGGCGCGACCGACTTCTATAATCGCTACAGCGAAGATATCGCACTTATGAAGCAGATTGGACTGACGCATTTCCGTACCTCTATTAACTGGTCCCGTTTTTTAACCGACTATGAAAATGTGATTGTAGACGAAACCTATGCGGATTACGTGGGACGGGTCATTAACGAACTGATAGCGAGTGGTGTCGAGCCGATGATTTGTCTGGAGCACTATGAGCTGCCGGCGTATCTGTTGGATAAATATGATGGATGGTCATCAAAGCATGTAGTTGAACTATTCGTGAAGTATGCGGAAAAAGTGTTTGAACGCTACGGCGACCGTGTCAAGCATTGGTTTACCTTTAATGAACCGATTGTAGTGCAGACCCGCGTCTATCTGGATGCGCTGCGTTATCCCTATGAGCAGAACACCCGCAAGTGGATGCAGTGGAACTACAATAAAACACTCGCAACCGCCAAATGCGTGCAATTGTTCAAGAAGCAAGGCTATGGCAAAAACGGTGCGAAGATCGGCGCCATTCTCAATCCCGAGGTAACATATGCCCGCTCAAGCGCGCCGCACGATCAGTATGCAGCCCATGTATACGATCTGTTCTACAACCGGGTATTTATGGATCCTCTGATCAAAGGGGAATATCCCGAGGAATTGTTCGAACTGATGAATAAGCATGATATCACATTCGAGTCTACACCGGAAGAACTGGCTATCATCAAAAATAACACGATTGATTACGCGGGTATTAATTTGTATTATCCGCACCGAGTAAAGACGCAGACTAAGGCTTGGAATGAAAATGCACCTTTTCATCCGTCTTATTACTATGAGCATTTTGATCTTCCAGGCAAGAAAATGAACAAATCACGTGGGTGGGAAATTTACCCTAAAATTATTTATGACATGGGCATACGCATCAAAAACGAATACAACAATATCGAATGGTTTATTTCAGAAAATGGAATGGGCATTGAGAACGAGGCGATATTCAAAAATGAAGAGCAGATCATTCAGGATGATTACCGGATTTCCTTCATCAGCGAGCATTTGTACTATACACTCAAAGCCGTGGAGGACGGTTCCAACTGCAAAGGGTACATGTTGTGGGCCTTCACGGATAATGTATCCCCGATGAATGCGTTCAAGAACCGCTATGGACTGGTTGAAATCAACCTGGAGAACGACCGCAGCCGCCATTTGAAAAAATCCGGTTACTGGTACAAGTCAATTATCGCTGAACGTTCGCTTACAGTTGATTTGGATGAAGAGTACAAGTAACTGAATGATGAAAAAATCGGATCAGGAGGCGTTAACTATGAAAACAATTATTCTTGCCTGTTCAGCCGGCATGTCTACTTCAATTCTGGTATCCAAGATGAAAAAAGAAGCGGAAGCAAGATCTCTCGAAATCGACATTATAGCCATTCCCGAAAGCACAATCAAGGATGAGCTGTCGGGCATCAGCGACCATGTAATTGCGATTCTGCTCGGTCCCCAGGTCCGCATGCGTAAAAATGCCGTAGCTGAAATTGCGGCCCCGTACAGCATTCCGGTCGATGTCATCGACACGGTGGCCTATGGCAGAGGGAATGGTCCGGCAGTTCTGGATCAGGCCTTGGCAATGTCAAGCAATTAACGTAGGTGACGGATTAGAATCAAGAGTGAACGTGAGTGAACGTTGGTTAATCAAAGATATGATTCCGGCGATATCTGGAGTAAATAATAGTATCTATGAAAAAACAAAAGAACCGGGCGCACCGGTTCTTTTTCGTCAATATTTGATTCTGGCTACAGCAAGCTACTATTCAAATCTGGCCGCATATTCATACATCTCTGCTCCGGCCTGATACATCAGCTTTTTGCTCGCCGCGATTTTGGGATTGATTTGATGATATAAAGTCCAGTTGATTTTCGTTTTGGATACTGCTTTTTTGTAGAGCATCATACCTTCAAGCTGAAGGTATGAGCCGCGTATAAGCTTTTGGTGAATGGAGGCAAGCTTCGGATGAGCCGGTTGGATTTGTTTGAGTCCTGATACGTATTTAGTGTAATTAGGGACAATTGTGTTATTCGGTCTAGAAAAATTTGTTTGCGAGTGGCATTCGTAAGTTCAGGAGTATTGTTGAATGTATCTATTCCCTTGTCTTCATAAACATCGAGCTGACCGAGTTGATCCCAATAATCCATGTACTCGATATACTCTTGTACAAGCTCTGGATCCAAATCCCCATACAATTCCTCATCTGTGACCGTTTCGTCTGTTGGAGAGATTTCTGCTCCCGATTCGATGTTTGTACCGAAGGGATCAGTAGTGGTGTCACCCTCGGCTGCTGACGACACGGCAGGGAACAACATAGTCCCTGACAGTATGAGTGCTAAAGCTGCAAATACTATCGCGTTTCTCTTCATTCACAATCTTCCCCTTTTTTCTCTGAATGTTACAAGTGCACTTAGGACTTTAACACGTGAATTACGAAACCTCTAGTCATAATAATCTTATAAATGAAAAATAAGGAATTAATTCGCGCAAGTTCATCCGACAGCAGCTAACTAGCAATGTACTCCACCTAATAAACTGCGATGCTGTAGCGGAGGGGTGGAGGATTTCTGAAGAAACAAAGTGCTCGCCTTTAAAGCCCGATTTCATCCAATTATTTTTGTCTAATCTGGAAATCGGGTTTTAACAGCGATCGTAAGAAACCTCCAACCCGTAGCGCTCGCCCCCTTCATCCGACAAAATTAGTTGGGCACATGCCTACAAAGTTAGACAGACTTTGAAATTCACTCCTCTTATACTTAACCGTATCCTGTAAATTGCACAGGCGGGTGAAACGATTGGTAGTGTATCTGGATCTCATCTTCTTGGTCAATCTGGTAATCGACGCAGTATTGATTATGGTGACGGCCTGGATGAGAAAGCTGCGGCCAGCATGGTGGAGGGTGCTTCTGTCCTCGGCTGTAGGTGCCGCTTACGTCGTAATGATGTTTTTTCCGCCGCTTACGTTTGCCTTTACCTTTCTAATCAAGTTCATGCTGTCTGTCATCATGCTTCTGATTTCCTTTGGATTCGGGGGACTACAGCGCTTCCTACGGACGTTGGGGGCGTTCTATATCGTGAATTTTGTAGCGGCTGGAGGTATTCTGGGGACGCATTATCTAGTACAGAATCCTGGTGAGGTCATGAATGGGATCTGGTTTTCAGCCTCGGGGGGATTATCCTTTGAGCTGAAGATTGGCTTCTGGTTCGTGCTGTGCATGTTCGCGGTGGTGATGATTATCTTCAAGACAGTCCAGGCTGCGAGACAACGCTCTGAACAGCTTGGCAGCTATCTGGGAGAGGTAGAGGCCAGCATTGATGGTGTATCTGTCCGTTGTACAGGCCTGCTGGATACGGGCAATCAGCTTGTTGACCCGCTGACGAGAATTCCCGTGATGATCATGGAGCTTTCGCTATGGAGCACCTATTTTCCAGAATCATGGGAGCGTAAATTGAAGAATGGAGAGGCGGACAACCTGGTCACCGAGCTAGGCGAAGAGGAGTTCCGATGGCAGGATCGGCTACGGCTGATTCCGTATCGAGGCATTAACAAAGGCACGGCGTTCATGCTGGCCCTGAAGCCTGATGAGGTGACTGTGACGATGAACGGCCTTCGTTCCACAAGCAAGCGGGTATTAATCGGGCTGGACAGCGGAACGCTGTCGTCTGAAGGTCGTTACCGGGCTGTCATTCATCCTGATCTAATCGTCGCTTCTTTAAATCCTGAGGTAGGAGGAATTTGATGCGTTTACAAGTGTTGCCTGTCAAATGGAAGCTGTCTATTCAATTGCAGTATTATCGGGTGCTGTTCCTGCTGGGCTTGAAGACGGAGGAAATCTACTATATCGGAGGCAGCGAGGCCCTTCCCCCGCCGTTAACCCGCGAGGAGGAGGACTATCTGCTACAGAAGCTCCCCTCAGGAGACTCGGCGATACGTGCTGTCCTGATTGAGCGCAATCTGCGCCTGGTCGTCTATATAGCCCGTAAGTTCGAGAATACGGGGATTAATATCGAAGATCTCGTATCCATTGGGGCGATTGGTCTCATCAAAGCAGTGAATACATTTGATCCGGAGAAGAAGATCAAGCTGGCGACCTACGCATCACGCTGTATCGAGAATGAAATTCTGATGTACTTGAGACGAAACAACAAGACTCGCACAGAGGTGTCCTTTGACGAGCCGCTAAATATCGACTGGGATGGTAACGAATTGCTGTTATCTGATGTGCTTGGTACAGAAAATGACACTATCTATCGCAATATTGAGGAGCAGGTGGACCGCAAGCTACTGCACAAGGCGCTCGACAAGCTGACGGATCGTGAACGACTCATCATGGAGCTACGCTTTGGATTACAGGATGGTGAGGAGAAGACGCAGAAGGATGTTGCGGATCTACTTGGGATTTCCCAATCGTATATCTCAAGACTGGAGAAGAGAATCATTCGTCGTCTGCGCAAGGAATTTAATAAAATGGTGTAGCGCTATCAATCGCATACCGCCGCCCATCGACAGTTATGAAGTGAGTGAAGCAGAGTCCATGAACGAGTGTGAGGGACGAATAAAATTGGACCTCAAGGAGATAATGTACATTAATGTTGCTCCTTGGGAGGTAAGACACGATGACCCGTAATAAAGTTGAAATCTGCGGTGTGGATACAGCCAAGCTGCCTGTACTGACGAATGTGGAAATGCGCGAATTATTCACAGCTCTACAGCAACACAATGAACGCTCGGCCAGGGAAAAGCTGGTTAACGGGAACCTGAGGCTCGTCCTCAGCGTCATCCAGCGCTTCAACAACCGGGGAGAATATGTGGATGATCTGTTCCAGGTTGGCTGTATTGGGCTGATGAAAGCTATAGATAATTTCGACTTATCCCAGAATGTAAAATTCTCGACCTACGCTGTGCCTATGATTATTGGAGAGATTCGGCGTTATCTGCGTGACAACAACCCGATCCGGGTATCTCGTTCCCTGCGAGACATTGCCTACAAGGCACTTCAGGTCAGGGATAACCTGACGACTGTGAATTCCAGAGAGCCGACGATCTTTGAGATCTCCGAGGTGCTCAATGTTCCAAAGGAGGATGTAGTCTTCGCGCTGGATGCCATACAGGACCCTGTATCCCTGTTTGAGCCGATCTATCACGACGGCGGTGATCCTATCTATGTGATGGACCAGATCAGCGATGACAAGAACAAGGATGTATCCTGGATTGAGGAGATTGCCTTGCGTGAGGCGATGCAACGGCTGGGCCAGCGTGAGAAAATGATATTGTCCATGCGCTTTTTTGAAGGGAAGACGCAAATGGAGGTGGCTGATGAAATCGGCATCTCCCAGGCCCAGGTATCCAGACTTGAGAAGTCGGCAATCCAGCAAATGCAGAAGCATGTGAAATCCTAAATAAAATGGCTTCCATCTCAAATGGCTTCCATCAGGGCATTCTTCAAGATCGGGAATCTTGAAGGATGCCCTTTTCATCTTGAAAGCTGATGGACTGCTACATTAAATTTAGTGGGACAGGACATTTTTACATTCTCCCTCATATACTTGCAAAGTAAAGGATGTGAGGCTGTGGATGAAATGAGGACTGTCATGCGAACGATTAAAATATCCGAATTTCAGACGAAGGACGTCATTAATGTCATGGATGGCAGGCGGCTGGGGCAGCTTGGCGATCTTGAGGTGGATTTGGAATACGGACGTATTGAGGCGATTACTGTACCAGCAGCGGGTGTGTTCAAAGGCTGGTTCGGTGGAGGGAGCGAGCTGGTCATTCCGTGGCAGCATATTGTCAAGATCGGGACGGATGTCATCCTGGTGCGACTGGAGGAGCTTGCAGAGGTTCAGACGGAGAGACGGCGTACACCCCAAGGGGACTATGTGGAACGATGGGAACGCAAAGGTACGTAGAGACACCCGGAGCTGATTTTGGTACACTGGGCTGTAGAGGTGAAATGAATTGGAACCATTTGTGATTGAAGAATGGACAGGAGCAACGAGCGGAGGCGAACTTTCGTCAGGTCCCGTACCGCGCTTAATGAATCTTGAGGCTTGGCGGGCACAGGATGCACGGCTGCAGGCTGGATTCACGACACGGAGCGGGGGAACCAGCAGACCGCCTTACTATAGCCTGAACTGTGCTTATCATGTGGGAGACGATCCTGTAGCTGTGCTTAATAATCGTATACAGCTTGCAGGTCGTCTTGGCTTTGAACCAGAGGCCTGGACATGTGGCGAGCAAGTGCACGGAACCAGCATTGCTGTCGTGACAGCTGAGGATAAGGGCAAGGGCTTCCGGGATCGTGCTTCTGCTTTTGCAGATACTGATGGAATGATTACGAACGTACCAGGTGTGCTACTGACCTCTTTTTATGCTGACTGTGTCCCATTGTATTTCTGGGACCCCGTAGAACAAGTCGTAGGTCTGGCGCATGCAGGCTGGAAGGGCACAGTCGGTCAGATCGCATTGCGCATGATTACAGCTATGGAAGAGCAATACGGCACATCGAGAGCCGATCTGCGCGCAGCAATTGGACCTTCCATTGGCTCATGCTGCTATGAGGTAGATGAGCATGTGATGCGTCATATACGGGTTTTGGAGGAAGAATCCGGGGGTAATGGTTCATGGAACCAGAAGGTGTATTACCCCACTGATGCGGGAAAAACGATGCTTGACTTGAAACAATGCAATCGACAGATTATGATGAAAGCAGGAATATTGGCGTCTAATATCGAATGTACTACTTTATGCACCAGCTGCAGGAACGATTTGTTTTTCTCTTATCGCAAGGAGAACGGCATGACGGGAAGGATGGCTAGCTGGATAGGCTTTGAAGAGAGGTGAACCTTCCTGTGTCCTTGGAAGACAGAATAAAGGATGTCCAGACCCGAATCGGCGAGGCTTGTAGTCGGAGCGGCCGAGCCAGTCATGATGTGAATGTGATTGCTGTCACGAAATATGTGGCTGTCCCAGCCATGTCTGCTGTTCTGGACAGTGGGCTTGTGCATGTCGGTGAGAATCGCTGGCAGAACGCTGCTGAGAAGTGGGAGCAGCTTGGCGAACGGGGAATATGGCATTTTATAGGCCATTTACAGACGAATAAGGTTAAGGATATTGTGAATAAATTCAAGTATATTCACTCTCTTGATCGAATATCACTTGCTCAGGAGCTCGAACGCAGAGCTTCAGGATTGGACATGCAGATTCAAGCCTTTCTGCAGGTGAACATATCGGGCGAGGAGAGCAAGTACGGATTGGCACCGGAAGCGGTACAGCCCTTCCTGAAGGATATAGCCCACCTCAAGCATGTGAAGGTGATTGGGCTGATGACGATGGCTCCGCATGAGGAGGACCCCGAACAGACCCGTCCGGTCTTTCGCGGGCTGCGTGAGCTTAGGGATGAGCTGAACGGACAAGCCTTGACTTCCGAGCCTTTGACTGAATTATCCATGGGCATGTCCAATGATTTTGAAGTGGCCGTTGAGGAAGGTGCGACCTGGCTGCGTCTGGGATCTGTCCTGGTAGGAAAAGAGGAGGGCTAGTATGGGCGTAATGAATAAGTTTATGAACTTTCTGGGCCTGCAGGAGGAAGAGCAGGTTGTTGAGCGGGAAATGCTACAGGAAGAAGAACTTGAAACTCCAGCCTTTGATAAGCGTAAGAACCAAAGAGGAAGCAATGTAGTCAGTATTCATTCCCAGAAGAATGTGAAGGTTGTCCTTTACGAGCCACGCTCATATGATGAAGCCCAGGAGATTGCCGACCATCTGCGCTCTCATCGCTCCGTCGTCGTTAATTTGCAACGTATACGCAAAGATCAGGCTTTGCGGATTATTGATTTTTTGAGCGGTACCGTCTATGCCGTGAACGGTGGTATCTCCAAGGTAGGGCATAATATCTTCTTATGCACCCCAGACACGGTGGAAATTCAGGGCTCGATTACTGAAATTTTAGCCGATAGTGAATCTGAACTAGATAGGATGAGGTGATTGCGTTTTGAGTATTGAGATTGTTGTTGGTTTATTGCTTCAAATTTATACTTATATGATTATTGTGTACGTGCTGTTGTCCTGGCTTCCGAATGCCCGTGAGAGCTTCATTGGGGAATTGCTCGCGAAGCTTGTAGAGCCTTATCTGTCGCCTTTCCGCAGGTTCATTCCTCCGATCTTCGGTATGATTGATATTTCGCCGATCATTGCTCTGATTGTGCTGCGTTTTGCTGCTTCAGGCCTGATCTCCGTCCTGCGTTACTTCGTGTAGGAGGATGTCATGCATACGGAGATATATGAGCACTTCCACGCTGATGAGAAGGACTTCATAGATCGAGCTTCGGAGTGGATCGAGCGTGCGAGTGAGCTACATGAGCGCAAGCTTAGCGAATTCCTTGATCCTCGGCAGGCTTACATACTGAGCACCATCGCATCCAGAAACGGGGATGTACAGGTCCGTCTGGACGGCGGCTACGACGGAGCTGAACGACAGCGGGCACTAATCGCCCCGGATTACAGTTATTTAGACGATGAGGATATGGGAGTCGTAGTGCTCTCCATCTCATCAGATGACAAGAAGCTGTCCGAGCTGGAGCATGGTGATTATATGGGTGCCATTCTTGGCCTTGGCATTAAGCGGGGCAAGATTGGCGATTTTCATGTCCGGGATGAAGGCTGTCATGTATTGATGACATCGGATATCAGTTCATTCATTACATCCCATCTAGGGCAAGTCCACCGGGTACAGGTTCGAACAGAGCTGCTTCCTCTTGATCAGTTGATCAAGACAGAGACCGCCTATGAGACCATGGACCTTACGGTGGCCTCTTTACGTCTGGACGGAATTGTGAGTGATGTGTACCGCCTGAGCCGTAGTAAGGTACTGGCACCAATCCGCGCTGGACGCTGTCGGGTGAACTGGAAGCAGGAGGAGAATCCTTCCTGTATGCTGAAGGCTGGAGATGTGGTATCCTTTCATGGATTTGGTCGATTCAGGCTGCTGGAGACAGATGGTGTCACCAAAAAAGGCAGAATGCGTGTGAAAATCGGGAAATTTGTATAAATCATTGCAGGATTCTCGAACACTGTGTCGAATTGATTAAGCTAACAAGTTGGCACGAATTTTCCGATGCATACAGTAGAGTGTAGGAAGGCAGGAATGCACGGGCGCATGACAGTCCGCATTGTATGGCGTCTTACGACTAATCTTCTGGCATGCCCAAGAAGACAAATTCACAGGAGGTGGACATCATGCCATTATCACCATTGGACATACATAACAAGGAGTTTGCCCGTCGACTTCGCGGCTATGATGAGGACCAGGTTAATGAATTCCTGGATCAGGTGGTCAAAGACTATGATATCGTGCTTCGCGAGAATAAGGAGCTCAGAAACGAGTTACTGTCCATTCAGGAGAAGCTGGATCATTTTGCGAATATTGAAGAGACGCTGAGCAAGACGATTATCGTAGCTCAGGAAGCAGCAGACGAGGTCAAGAACAACGCGAAGAAGGAAGCGCAGCTCATCGTGAAGGAAGCGGAGAAGAACGCTGACCGGATCGTGAACGACGCACTCGCGAAATCACGCAAGATTGCACTTGAAGTCGAGGAGCTCAAGAAGCAGGCTTCGATCTATCGTGCCAGATTCCGTACACTGGTGGAGGCTCAGCTCGACCTGCTCAGCCAGGACGGTTGGGAAGCTCTGGAGAATCGTGAACGTGAAGTTCTTGATCGCGAGCGTGAGATGAAGGAGATTTACTGATTTCTCCATTCGTCGTGCGGTTGACTTTTGCTGGTAATCAGAGTATATTATCTGCATTGCGACATATTTGTAGCACAACTGTATCACAAACGATAAATTCCAAGACGGGAATCAGTACGTCATGAGCTTGTTCAGCAGAGAGTTGGCATTTCGGTGCAAGCCAACGTTCAAGGCATGATCGAATATCCTCCCCGAGAAGTGAGCTGAAGCGCGTTATGCGTGTGTAAGCGGTCACCGTATGCCATACGTTATCATGTGGCTCCCTGCTGAAGGCGGGGATTAGAGAGCCGGTTTGATCTGTTTACTCATCATTCTATAGAATAGAGTGAAGTGACAGATGCCGGAATCAGGGTGGTAACGCGAGCAGAGCCTCGTCCCTTTATGGGGCGAGGCTTTTTGGTGTTGTTTTTTGGACTCACCAGAGTGTGATTTGAAGATGAAAGGAAGAAGATGAGGATGCAACGAGTAGATATCAAGGAAAAGGCCAGAACACGCGATCTGCGCGTGCTCGACAAGTGGAAGCAGGAGGATATTTTCCGTAAGTCGATCAGCAATCGGGAAGGAAAGCCGAACTTCGTATTCTACGAAGGACCTCCTACAGCAAACGGCAAGCCACATATCGGACACGTATTGGGCCGCGTCATCAAGGACTTCATTGGTCGTTACCAGACAATGAAGGGCTATCGTGTCGTGCGTAAAGCAGGCTGGGACACTCATGGACTGCCTGTTGAGTTGGGCGTGCAAAAGGAACTGGGCATCTCTCACAAGCATGAGATCGAGGAATACGGTGTCGAAAAGTTCGTAGAGAAATGTAAGGCAAGTGTCTTCGTATATGAGCAGCAATGGCGTGACTTGACGGAAGCCATCGGCTACTGGACGGATCTGGATAATCCATATGTAACATTGGAGAACGATTACATTGAAAGTGTCTGGAACATTCTGGCTACAGTCCATGACAAAGGATTGCTATATCGCGGTCATCGCGTAAGTCCTTACTGTCCTAGCTGCCAGACGACCCTAAGCTCCCACGAAGTGGCACAGGGCTACAAAGACGTCAAGGATCTCAGTGCCACGGCGAAGTTCAAGCTTCATGAGAGCGGTGAGTATGTACTGGCCTGGACGACTACACCATGGACACTCCCGGGTCACGTTGCTCTCGCTGTGAATCCTGATATGGAATATGCACGAGTGAAGCAAGAGGATGGAGTGTACATCGTTGCGAAGAATCTCGTGGAGAAGGTAATTAACGGGGAGTATGAGTTGCTTGGCACACTCAAGGGCTCGGAGCTCGTGGGTCAGACCTACACACCACCATTCAACTATGTAGATGTGACGGGTGGAAGTACAATCCTGGGCGCCTCCTTCGTTACGGATTCGAGCGGTACAGGTGTCGTTCATATGGCACCAGCGCATGGTGAGGATGACTATCGTGTTATTCGTGAGCACGGAATTGGCTTCGTCAATGTGGTTAACCTCCAGGGCTGCTACACAGAGCAAGTCACTGAGTTGGCAGGTCGCTTCGTGAAGGATTGCGATATTGATATCTTGCGCATGCTGACAGATAAGGGGCTGCTCTATAGCAAGGAAAAATATGAGCATAGCTATCCGTTCTGCTGGCGTTGTGATACACCGCTCTTGTATTACGCCATGGACAGCTGGTTCATCCAGACGACAGCCATCAAGGAGCAACTCATTGCGAACAACAATGAGGTGGATTGGTATCCGGGTCACATCCGTCAAGGGCGCTTCGGTAAGTTCCTGGAGGAGCTTGTGGACTGGAACATTAGCCGTAACCGTTATTGGGGGACGCCGCTGAATATCTGGAAATGTGAGGAGACCGGTGAAGAATTCGCGCCGCACAGCATCGCAGAGCTTCGGGAGCGGGCGATTGGCGACGTCCCTGAGGATATCGAGCTGCACAAGCCATTTGTAGATGAGATCAAGGTACGCAGCTCCTGCGGCAAATACGTGATGACACGTACACCAGAAGTCATTGACGTCTGGTTCGATAGTGGCTCGATGCCATTCGCGCAGCAGCATTATCCGTTCGAAAATCAAGAGGTATTCGAGCAGCAATTCCCAGCAGATATGATCTGCGAAGGAATTGACCAGACTCGCGGCTGGTTCTATAGTCTGCTGGCGGTATCCACACTCCTGACAGGTAAATCCCCTTACAAGGCTGTTATGGCGACTGGCCATGTACTGGATGAGCAAGGACAGAAGATGTCCAAGTCCAAAGGAAATGTAATTGATCCTTGGGAGATCATTGAGGAATTCGGAACGGATGCTTTCCGTTGGGCGATGCTGGCGGATAGCGCTCCTTGGAACAGCAAACGTTTCTCCAAGGGAATTGTTGGTGAGGCGAAGTCCAAGATGGTGGACACACTCGTCAATACCCATGCGTTCTTGACATTGTATGCGACGATTGATGGGTTCAACCCAGCAGAGCATCCATTCAAGCTGTCTGCCCACAAGCTGGATCGCTGGATTCTGTCGAGACTGAACAGCTTGATTGTGCAGGTCGATAAGGCGCTAGCTGTGAACGACTTCCTGAATTCCTCAAAAGCCATTGAGGGCTTCGTGGATGAGCTCAGCAACTGGTATATTCGTCGTTCCCGAGATCGCTTCTGGGGTAGTGGCCTGACAGAGGATAAGCTGGATGCTTATCGTACTTTGACTGAGGTATTGCTGACGACCTCGAAGCTGATTGCGCCGTTCATGCCGATGATTGCAGAAGATATCTATTTGAATCTGAGCGGTGGGGAAAGCGTGCATCTGGAGGATTATCCTGCAGCCAACGAGCAGCTGATCGATCTGGAGCTGGAACGGGACATGGAGACGGCACGCCGTGTGGTTGAACTCGCTCGGAACGTGCGTAACGAGACTGGCTTCAAGACCCGTCAGCCACTATCTGAGCTGATTGTATCTCTGGATAATGATTTCCATCTGGCGGATTATGAGGAGATCATCAAGGATGAGATCAATGTGAAGCAGATTCGTACGGAGACAGATGACAGCGGGTTCGTTGATTTCACACTCAAGCTTAATCTCAAGGTAGCAGGCAAGAAATACGGCAAGAACGTTGGCTTCCTGCAAAATCATTTCAAGGGCATGTCTGCATCCGAGACTCGTACGGTAGTGGAGCAGGGCCTGTTGAATATCGTATCTCCAGATGGTGAGGAGCTGCAGGTGACTGCTGAGGAGCTGCTGGTGGAGAAGAAAGCGAAGGAAGGCTTTGCATCGGCTTCTGGCTATGGCCTGACAGTAGCGCTCAATACGGATATTACGCCTGAGCTGGAGCAAGAGGGCTGGGTTCGTGAGGTAGTTCGTGCCGTGCAGGATTACCGCAAGAAGCTGGATCTGCCGATCGAGAAATATGTAGCTCTGACGCTGGATGTCGATGATGAACTGCGTACAGCGATCATGGCCTTTGATGCCGTATTGCGCGAGAACGTACTGGTTACAGATGTGCAATTTGGTCATGCTGAGCCGATGGAGCGCGTTGAGGCGGGCGACAAAACATTCGGCGTTCACATTGCTGAATAATCAAGCATGCATGGGAACACAATATAGGTAATGATTAGCAAATCACGAGCCTGAAGCTATGACTTCTAGGCTCGTGATTTGTTTTAAGTCTGTTTTTAGCTTTGTTTTAGCTTTGTTTGAGGTCAAGAAGCGACTAATGCTGCTATGAAGGAGGTACAGGGATGGCCACTCGGCGTCAGAGAAAATCCATGAACCGTCATGCACTCCATGTGAAACACGATAAACGAACTGTCACGAAGGCCGTCATCAGGAGTGCGGCTACAAGGATGGAATATGCTCGCTTAGCCGACTATGCCCTGCTGCTCAATCGTCCTCTGCGTCTGATCTGGTTGAACCTGTTGTCAGGTACCTTCCGAGGCGTCGGCATTGCTATCGGCTTCACTTTTTTTGCGGCGACCATTATTTATATACTGCAAGTACTAGGAGCATTGAATCTCCCCATTATCGGGGATTACATTGCAGATATCGTCCGCATCGTACAGCGGCAGCTGGAGTTGACCAGCTATTAACAGCCTTGGGGGTGCATCAAATTACCCCTTTGTGAGTGCACAGCAACGGCCCTATAAGACCTTGAGTATATGGGTGCAGAATGCTACTCTTCATCCTCGTGCTCGGTCTCCAGTAAAGGAACGCCTTCACCTTTTTCCAGGTAATCCTGATACTGCTTACTACGAATCACCGTGACATCATGACCATATAGATCGGTAGCGACGAAGTTCTCATAGCTTTCAACGAAGCCACCAAGGTCATCGCCTGCTTCGATCTCAATGTCATCATAACGGGTAATCTCGTTGGACTCGGCCATGGCGGGGGAGTTGGAGGAGCCCCAGCTTTCGACAATT
Organism: Paenibacillus massiliensis 2301065 = DSM 16942; assembly: GCF_000377505.1. Classification (GTDB taxonomy): domain Bacteria; phylum Bacillota; class Bacilli; order Paenibacillales; family Paenibacillaceae; genus Paenibacillus; species Paenibacillus massiliensis. The sequence continues at coordinate 113,962 of NZ_KB898194.1, forward strand.
TGCCATGCGTCTTCCCCATCAAAGCCTGAATACTCGTGCTCATCAAGACTGCTACGTCCAAATGGCGGGGACAAAAATTCCTCTTCGACAGGTCTGTTATTTGAAGCTTGTGTCTCCCGGGAGTGCTGCACGCAATAGATGGTATAGGGAATGGCCTGCAATCGCTCGTACGGAATCGCTGCTCCGCATTCTGCGCAGCTACCATAGCTGCCTTCCTTCATGGCCTGCAAGGCAGAGTCAATCCGCTCCAGCATGAACTCATCATGCTCTGTCAAGGAGACATCCTTGGCTCGCTCGTATACTTCAGTACCGACGTCGCCTGGGTGATTATCAATGGTCGATAATTCTCCGGTCTCATAACGATGAGTATGCTCAAGCCCGTAATGATCATTATGCTCCAGACGCTGCTCAATGCTGCGTTTGCGGTCAAGCAGCTCATTCTGAAGCCAATGCAGCTGCTCCGTGTCTAACAGGTACATAAGTGGCCTCCTTTCCAATATAGGAATAGGGTGCGCCGAGAGGCATGGTTTTAGCGAAGGAAAAATACGGTCAGTGAAATAGATGGTGCGTGGACTGAGTCTGGGCGATTATGCTACAATGAACGGGTCTGAAATTGGCAAGAAATGAATACGGAATTAGAAAGAACGGAGATGACATATCGCTGTGCTGTACTATGTAATCGCTCTACTCGTTTTTTTATTGGACCAAGGCACCAAATACTTAATAGCTACAAGACTTGAGCTAGGGGAACAAATTCCAGTGATCGGCAATTTCTTTCTGATTACATCCCATCGGAATCGCGGCGCGGCATTCGGAATACTTGAGGGCCAACGCTGGCTGTTCATTATCATTACCATTGTTGTGGTGATTGCGATCATATGGTATATGAGAAAAGCTCTTAAGAGCGGGCAACGGCTGTTACCATGGGGATTAAGTCTTGTGCTGGGTGGTGCGATCGGGAATTTCCTGGATCGGGCCCTGATGGGAGAAGTGGTGGACTTCGCACAGTTTAATTTTGGTAGCTATACGTTTCCGATCTTTAACATAGCCGATTCCTCCATCTGCATCGGAGTTGGATTAATTATTCTGGATACCATTCTGGATTCGAGACGGACAAAGCTTCAGGAGCAAGCGAAAGGAACGGGGCAGCATGATGGAACAGAATAACCATAACCAAAGTGATGTTACAGATGAGATTGATGAATCTACTGTGCAGGAGCTGCTGGCATGGATCACAGAAGAATCCAAGACACGTATAGATAAATTCATTGCAGAGCAGCTACCGGATGTATCTCGTTCTCAGGTGCAGCTATGGATTGGGGATGGAAAAGTCCTTGTCAACGGTCAAGCCGTTAAGTCCAACTACAAGCTGAATATCGGGGATCATATTGAGCTATCTGTTCCCGAGCCTGAAGCTGTAGACCTACAGCCTGAGCTGATTCCTATTGAGGTCGTCTATGAGGATCGAGATGTCATTGTGGTGAATAAGCAAAGAGGGCTGGTGGTGCATCCGGCCCCTGGACATTCCTCGGGTACGCTGGTGAACGCTCTGATGTACCACTGCAAGGATTTATCCGGTATTAATGGTGAGCTTCGCCCGGGTATTGTACACCGAATTGATAAGGATACGTCCGGCCTGCTCATGGCAGCCAAGAATGATAAGGCTCATGCCTCGCTCGCTGCCCAGCTTAAGGATCATAGCGTAACTCGGCGTTATCTTGCGCTAGTGCACGGTAATCTCAGTCACGATCAAGGCACGGTCGATGCCCCGATTGGACGAGATACGAATGATCGCAAGATGTTCGCCGTGACAGAGCGCAACAGCAAGCATGCGGTGACTCATTTTATGGTACTTGAGCGCTTTGGCGATTACACGCTGCTGGAGCTGAAGCTGGAGACGGGGCGTACGCATCAGATTCGTGTGCATATGAAATTCATCGGTCATCCACTGGTAGGCGATCCTATGTATGGGCGAAACAAGGGGATCCGAATGGATGGACAGGCACTGCATGCAGCGGTACTTGGCTTTGTTCATCCATCGTCTGGAGAATACCTTGAATTCAGTGCCCCTCTGCCTGAGGATATAGAAGATGTACTTGCTTCTCTACGCAGCAGGTAGTCCAATATTGCACTGCATGCGCTGATATGAAGCTGGTTTTTCGAGCACTCACTCTTCCTTTTCGGGAGTAGCGGGTGCTTTTTACATTTTACAAAAAGAGGGAGAACTTCATCATGGTCCCTTGTTCACTTATTAACTGCAGTATAGTCTATAAGAATCAGGAATAAATTACTATATTTATTTACAAAATAGTTCAATTGGATTATTATACTTGAGATAATACATATGAATGTATTTGGTGATACCCTGCTGGATAAGTTTACGGAGGTTTGGAATGAAAGTATTAAAGGTGTTTTCTATTTCTGTAGCTGTATTCGCTGTACTATTTCTAGGAGTGGCCTTATACATTACTTCAGCCATGCCGCAGCTATTACAGACGAATAACAGTTCATCCACGACGGATTCTTCACCAGACACTAAAAATGACGAGAATGCAGAGGTCAAGCAGGATGCCTTGCAGCCATCTTCAACCGAGAAAACTCCATCAACTACAAAGTCTCATTCGTCGGAGACGACCGATCCACCGAATGCTGAAGACAATTCGTCAGAGGCAACTGATTCCTCAGTTACTCAACCCGAGGATTCTTTGCAACCGGAGCCGGTCCAATCCTTGATGTCATCTTCAGAAGATGTAGTACAAGAATCGCCGAGGGTAAGTTCAAGCTTGGATTCAAGTACCCTCATTATTGGAAGATGGAAAGCTGCTGGAATTCCAAATGGGTACATGGAATTCTTTAGGGACGGCACATTTGCAAGAGGCACTTATGAAGGTGAGAACGATTACTATGAATTTTCGGGGACGTATTCCTTTAGCAACAATACGCGCTTGAAACTTCAGTATGAGCTATGGACGTTAGCAACTCCCCCAGACTATAAAACTACCTCGGTAGAAAATACAAGTCATGTGTTCGAGATTGCCGTTAACGATAACAAACTTGTAATTCCTGGGGCCAAGAAACCATTTGGTGAAACGGAGTGGACTAGAGTTGATTAGAAGCAGTAAATATCGTCTTCTTCAGATGTCGAGTAATTAAATCTATCCTATATAACAACATGTAGTGAGTTGTCTCCCTTTTTGGGAAGCTCATATTGTCATGTATAATTGGGCAATTGTGCGGAAGCTCTGGGATCAACTTCAGCAGTATGCATATCGGATAAAAGAAGCCTCTCGTACCACATGAAGTGGAATGAGAGGCTTTTTCGCTTTGGATAATTTAGTTGCGATTCGTACAAATATCCATGATGACTCAACATTCAACTCACTGTGGAGATGGATTAACTTAAAGGGATAAGAAATGGAAGAAGACCTAAAAAAATCGGAGTGGATAATTATGCAGTAAAGCTGTATAATTATAAACGAAGATCAGATGGCTTACATTCCAGGTGAATTTCAGGTTACTTACAAGCAATAAGAATGAACCGATGTAAGTGTGGAATCTTATTACAGCTTTTCTTTTGGGCAATGTGCAGAACTTATTTCTAAAGGATTCGTGCTCTCAACAACTTCATAATCTGCAAATGCTTCCGGTGCTCCGGCAGGCAAGGTGTTGACAGGCCATTTCCTGTATGTCATAATGCATGAAGGAAATCTGAATAGCACCTTTAAATCAGTCCCGTGAGGCTGGCAAGGTAACGTGAATGGAACAACTGCATCCACTGCGGTGGTATGCTTTGTTGTATCCGATGAGATCAGCGACAGGTGTACTCTGTCGTAGGAACTCCTTGCCATCTTTTAGGCAAGGAGTTTTTTTTGTATCTGTCACGGGACCATATCGGAAGGGATACCCGAGGAGGCTGGAAGCATGAGCAGTGAAGTACATGTACTTATGGATGAGACGGCAATACGCCGTGCACTAACTCGTATTGCCCACGAAATTTTGGAGAAGAACAAAGGGATCGGAGACTGTCTGCTCATTGGAATACGCACACGCGGTGTATATCTGGCAGAGCGGCTGGCAGCCAAGATTGAAGAGATCGAGGGAACACCGATTCCTTGGGGTGAGCTGGATGTTACGCCTTATCGGGATGATCGTAGCGCGACTGTCGAGAAGAACTGCGCGGAGCAGCTCAAGATGAGCCACCCAGTGAGCATCCAGGACAAGAAAGTCATCCTGTTCGACGATGTACTGTACACGGGGCGGACGATCCGGGCTGCGATGGATGCATTAATGGATTGCGGCCGACCACGTATGATTCAACTGGCGGTGCTGGCGGACAGAGGACATAGAGAGTTGCCGATTCGTCCTGACTATATTGGAAAGAATATTCCTACCTCCAGATCGGAGCAGATCGAAGTTGCTCTCATGGAGACCGATGGCAAAGATGAAGTCGTGATTATCCAGAATCGGGGGGAACAGGAATGATGGCACTCCAAACCAAACTCAAAGATCGCAGCCTGCTGGGACTCAAGGAATTAAGCCGTAACGAGATTGAATCCATTCTGGATCGTGCAGCCTATTGGGAAGGGCAGGAGCAGAAGCTGGTTCCCGTGCTGGAGGGCAAATTTGCAGCGAATATGTTTTTCGAGAACAGTACACGCACCCGCTTTTCCTTCGAAATGGCACAAAAACGTCTCGGAGCTCAGGTGCTGAACTTCGCCTCCGCAGCCTCCAGCGTTGAGAAGGGCGAGTCCATATATGATACAGTTCGTACACTGGAATCCATGGGAATTGATGCTGGGGTCATCCGGCTGAAGCCGGCAGGCGTTCTCCAGCAGCTGGCTGAGACGGTCAGTGTCCCGCTGGTCAATGCAGGTGACGGGAACAACGAGCATCCGACGCAAGGCCTTCTGGATCTGTACACGATGCGCAAAGCATTTGGTGAGCTGAGAGGTCTGAATGTAGCGATTATCGGAGATGTCCTGCATAGTCGGGTTGCCCGCTCGAATCTGTGGGCCCTGCAAAAGTTCGGAGCGCAGGTTCGCTTCTGTGCACCTCCAAATATGCAGGCACCAGAGCTGGCTGAGCATGCAGCTTATGTATCCATGGAGGAGGCGCTGCGCAGTGATGTTGTGATGATGCTGCGTGTACAGCTGGAGCGACATGCAGAAGGCATGCTGAAATCTGCAGAGCACTATCGTGAGCAATATGGTCTGACGGCAGAGAGAGCCTCGCGTCTGAATCGGAATACGGTTATTATGCACCCGGCTCCAGTCAATCGGAATGTGGAGATTGATAGCGAGGTCGTGGAAAGTCCGCAATCGCTGATTTTTCCACAAATGTCAAACGGCGTGCCTATTCGAATGGCCGTCATGGAACGGGCTATGAAGCTGTAAGGATGAAAGATCAGAGACTTGAAGCGGAGGAATCGAAGCACATGACATCCCAATGGATCATAAATGCAAGCTTGTTGAATGAGCAAGGTGAGCAGGTTAACGGAGCGGTACAGATAGTAGAAGGGCAAATTCAGGGCGTATATTACGGCCAAGAGATTCCGAATCCGGAGGAGGGCGCGGAGATCGTGGATGCTGGCGGCAAGCTGGTCATCCCGGGCTTGATCGATATGCACGTACACTTGCGTGAACCTGGCTTCGAACATAAAGAAACGATTGAGACAGGCAGCAGATCAGCAGTCAAAGGTGGATTTACAACAATCGCCTGTATGCCGAATACACGTCCAGTCACGGATAGCCCGGAGATTGTGGAGCTGGTCCTGAACAAAGCGAAGGAAGCTGGATTGGCGAAAGTACTACCATACGCCGCGATTACGAAGGGTGAGCTCGGACGAGAGCTGACAGATTTCGAAGCTCTGCGACAAGCCGGAGCCATTGGCTTCACCGATGATGGAGTGGGTGTACAGAGCGCGCAGATGATGAAGGATGCCATGTACCGTGCACAGGCGCTCGACATGCCAGTCATCGCCCACTGTGAGGACAACACCCTTGTAGAGGGAGCACCTGTTGCTGAAGGCTCGTTTGCAACCAAGCATGGCTTGAAGGGTATTCCGAATGAATCCGAAGCGATTCATGTCGGGCGGGATATTTTGCTCGCTGAGGCTACGGGTGTACATTATCACGTATGCCACGTCAGCACGGAGCAATCCATAAGGTTGATTCGCCAGGCCAAGGAGATTGGGATTCGAGTGACTGCGGAGGTATGTCCACACCATCTAATTCTGTCAGAAGAGGATATCCCGGGAATGGATGCCAATTGGAAAATGAATCCTCCATTGCGCAGTCCACGCGACGTGCAGGCCTGCATTGAGGCCTTGATGGATGGAACGATCGACATGATCGTGACGGACCATGCGCCGCACAGTGCAGAAGAGAAGGCTAAGGGAATGCAGCTTGCTCCGTTTGGCATCGTAGGCTTCGAGACAGCCTTCCCGCTGCTCTATACGAGATTCGTGGAGACTGGGCTGTGGACACTCGAATTCCTGGTGCAAAAAATGACAAAGGCTCCAGCAGAGGTATTCCGACTGGAGACGGGACGACTTGCGAAGGGAGCACCTGCTGACTTGACTATGATCGATCTGGAGCAGGAACAGGCAGTGGACCCAGAGACCTTCGTGTCCAAAGGCCACAATACACCGTTTGGTGGATGGAAGCTGAAGGGCTGGCCGGTTGCTACCTGGGTAGATGGTCAGATCGTCTGGAGCATAAAAACAGAACAATAATACTCATTTTGCTAAATCAATCGCCAAGTGAAAGATGGCTGGGCGAGGATAGGTGCAGAATGCTTAATAGACAAGATCAATTAGAGGAGTGAGACGGAATGCAGGCAAGATTATTGCTTCAAGACGGCACGCTGTTCACCGGCACAGCATTCGGTGCTGAAGGTGAAAAGACGGGCGAGGTGGTATTTAACACAGGAATTACAGGCTATCAAGAGGTACTTACAGACCCTTCGTATTGTGGTCAGATCGTTACGATGACATATCCGTTGATCGGGAACTACGGGATAACACGTGATGATTTTGAATCCGTCCGTCCTTATGTGCATGGCTTTGCGGTGCGCCGCTATGAGCCTGTTCCAAGTAACTGGCGAGCACAATACAGCGTTGACGCTCTGTTGAAGGAATATGGCATTATCGGGATCAGCGACATTGACACCCGGATGCTGACCCGCATTATCCGTCATCACGGTACGATGAAAGGCATTTTGACAACCTCCTCCAAGTCCGTGGAAGAGCTGCTGGAAATGATGAATGACACGACAATAGCTGAGCTCCGCAATCAGGTACCGATGACCTCGACTCCACATATGTACAGCAGCCCTGGTAACGGTGAGCGCATTGTACTGGTCGACTATGGTGCGAAGAGCGGTATTCTGCGCGAGTTGAACGAGCGTGGCTGTGATGTTGTCGTCGTGCCTCACAATGTGACTGCCGATGAAGTCCGCAGACTGAACCCGGATGGCATTCAGCTGTCCAACGGCCCTGGAGACCCTAAGGATGTGCCACATGCAGTAGATACTATTCGTGAATTGCTTGGCGAGTATCCGATCTTCGGCATTTGCCTCGGCCATCAGCTCTTCGCCCTAGCGGCAGGTGCAGATACTGAGAAGCTGAAATTCGGTCATCGCGGCGGCAATCATCCGGTTAAGGAACTGGAGAGCGGACGCTGCTTCATCACCTCCCAGAACCACGGTTACTCGGTAAACGAGCAGTCCGTAGAGGGAACAGAGCTGGAAATTACACATATCAACAATAACGATAAAACGGTGGAGGGACTCAAGCATAAACGCTTCCCAGCCTTCTCCGTGCAGTACCATCCAGAGGCAGCCCCAGGGCCGCACGATAGCAGCTACCTGTTCGACCGCTTCCTGGAAATGATCCGGGAGCACAAGCTTAATCACCCTCAACAACCGCGTCAGGCAGTCATCGCAGCTGCCGGGAAAGGAGCCCGTTAATTCATGCCGAAACATACAGATCTCAAAAAAATACTAGTCATCGGTTCCGGCCCCATTGTCATCGGGCAGGCAGCTGAGTTCGATTATGCAGGCACGCAAGCCTGTCAAGCATTGAAGGAAGAAGGCGTAGAAGTCATCCTGATCAACAGCAACCCAGCTACGATCATGACCGATACCAATATGGCGGATAAAGTATACATCGAGCCGATTACACTTGATTTCGTAACCCAGATTATTCGTCAGGAGCGTCCAGATGGTCTTCTGCCAACACTGGGTGGACAGACGGGATTGAACATGGCTGTAGAGCTGGCTCGTGCAGGTGTGCTTGAGAGCGAGAATGTGAAGCTGCTGGGTACACAGCTAAGCTCAATTGAGAAAGCGGAGGACCGCGACCTGTTCCGCGAGTTGATGCGCGAGCTGGAGCAGCCAGTTCCTGAAAGCGTGATTGTTACTACGCTTGAGGAGTCGCTGAATTTTGCAAATGAGATCGGATATCCAATTATCGTGCGCCCTGCTTATACACTCGGTGGTACAGGCGGCGGGATTTGTGCAAATGAGGAAGAGCTGCGTGAGATCGTAGCCTCCGGCCTTCGTTATAGCCCGATCGGACAATGTCTGGTCGAGAAGAGCATCGCTGGCATGAAGGAAGTAGAATACGAAGTTATGCGTGACGGTAATGATAACTGTATCGTCGTATGTAACATGGAGAACTTCGATCCAGTCGGTGTGCATACAGGTGACAGCATCGTAGTGGCTCCAAGCCAAACGTTGTCTGACCGTGAGTATCAAATGCTGCGCTCCGCTTCCCTGAAGATCATTCGCGCGCTGAATATCGAGGGAGGCTGTAACGTTCAGTTCGCACTGGACCCACATAGCTATCAATACTATGTTATCGAGGTTAATCCTCGTGTGAGTCGCTCCTCTGCGCTTGCATCCAAAGCAACAGGCTACCCTATTGCAAAGATGGCAGCGAAGATTGCACTCGGATATACGCTTGATGAGATCGTGAATCCGGTAACTGGGCAGACCTATGCTTGTTTCGAGCCCACGCTGGACTATATCGTCAGCAAAATCCCACGCTGGCCATTCGATAAATTTACATCGGCGAATCGGAAGCTGGGCACACAGATGAAGGCGACTGGAGAGGTCATGGCGATTGGCCGTACCTTTGAAGAGTCGATGCACAAGGCTGTTCGTTCCCTGGAGATCGGTGTGAACCGTATTCATCTGAAGGAAGCGGAAGAGCTGTCCGACGAGGTGCTGAAGCAGCGTCTGAACAAGCCAGATGATGAGCGGATGTTCTTGGTGGCAGAAGCATTCCGACGTGGATATACACAGCAGGAGATTCAAGACCTGACCAGCATCGACTGGTGGTTCCTCGACAAGATTGAAGGCATTGTAGAATTCGAGAAAAAGCTTGCTTCAGAGGAAGAGCTCACTTACGATACGCTGTACCAAGCGAAGCGCATGGGCTTCACGGACCGTTCCATCGCTGAGCTGCGGAGTGCATCGCCACTGGGTGGCGGGCATAAGACGGAGGCAGAGGTAACTGAATTCCGTAAATCACATAATCTTCGCCCTGTATACAAAATGGTAGATACCTGTGCGGCGGAATTCGAAGCAACCACGCCATACTACTACTCCACGTATGAGACTGAGAATGAAGTAACAGAGACTCGGAAGGAGAAGGTCGTCGTTCTGGGCTCCGGGCCGATTCGGATCGGGCAAGGGATCGAATTCGACTATTCCACGGTGCATGCGGTATGGGCCATTCAAAAAGCCGGGTACGAAGCCGTTATTATTAACAACAACCCGGAGACGGTATCGACGGATTTCAATACATCAGACCGTCTGTACTTCGAGCCACTGTTCTTCGAGGACGTCATGAACGTCATCGAGCAGGAGCAGCCGATTGGAGTGATCGTGCAGTTCGGTGGACAGACCGCGATTAACCTCGCCGCACCGCTTAGCAAGGCAGGTGTCAAGATTCTGGGTACAGACCTTGCGAGTATAGATGAAGCAGAGGACCGCAAGAAGTTCGAAGCGCTGTTGACTCGTCTCAAGATTGCACAGCCTAAGGGCAGTACAGTAACTTCCGTAGATGAAGCAGTAGAGACAGCACAAGGTCTGGGCTATCCAGTGCTGGTACGCCCATCCTACGTACTGGGTGGACGTGCGATGGAGATCGTATACTCAGATGAAGAGCTGCTGAGCTACATGGAGCAAGCGGTTAAGATCAATCCTGAGCATCCGGTCTTGATTGACCGCTACATGCTGGGTAAAGAAGTGGAAGTCGATGCGATCTGTGACGGTGAGACGGTAGTCGTTCCTGGGATCATGGAGCACGTAGAGCGCGCCGGTGTTCACTCTGGTGACTCGATCGCGGTGTACCCGCCTCAACATCTGGATGCAGCTACGAAGCAGAAGATTGTGGATATCACGATCAGTATCGCTAAGGAATTGAAGACGATTGGCCTGGTGAACATTCAGTTCGTCATTCATGGCGGAGAAGTGTATGTCATCGAGGTCAATCCACGCTCCTCACGTACAGTGCCTTTCCTGAGCAAGGTTACGAACATTCCGATGGCGAATGTAGCCACTCAAGCGATCCTCGGTACGAAGCTGAAGGATATGGGCTACACGGATGGCCTGTGGCCTGAGAGCGAGTATGTATCGGTCAAAGTACCGGTCTTCTCCTTCGCCAAGCTGCGCCGCGTAGAGCCTACACTTGGACCAGAAATGAAGTCCACAGGTGAGGTTATGGGACGTGACGCTAAATACGCCAAGGCACTGTATAAAGGTCTTGTAGGTGCAGGCATGAAGATTCCTTCCACGGGTGCGATCATCGCTACGATGGCTGATAAGGATAAGGAAGAGGCAGTAGAGCTGCTGCGCGGCTTCTACAAGCTGGGCTACAAGATCTATGCAACTGGCGGAACAGCTGCTGCCCTGCAGGCCACTAATATCCCAGTTACCATCGTGAATAAGCTCAGTGAGGGTACACCGAACATTCTGGATCTGATCCGTACGGGCGAAGCGAACTTCGTGTTCAACACGCTGACCAAAGGTAAGACGCCTACTCGTGATGGATTCCGTATCCGCCGTGAGGCAGTGGAGAACGGTATTGTCTGCATGACGTCCCTGGATACGGTCAAAGCATTGCTCGGTATGCTGGAGACCTTGAACTTCTCCTCCGAGGCGATGCCTGTCCTGAGCTAGCGGATAGAGTAAAGAGCATAAGCTTCCAACAACATTAGTACCACGACTGGATATGGTTTCGGGTTGACCTGGAAAGTACGTCGTTAGCGGAAAGCGGGGAAGCCATAAAGAAACAAAGTATCCAGTCAAGGTACTAGAACACAGTAACGAATGATGAGAGGACATCTTCAGCACCGTCTGATGGATGTCCTTTATCACGGGCAAAAACCCCGAATGTGCACTGGAATGAGCTGAAATCGAGCAACAGGAGGTATAAATGCATGACTGATGAATTCAAGCGCATGGCCGGAAGGTTGATTGTTGCACTGGATTATCCGAATCCAGAGCCAGCCCGTCAGTTGGTTCAGCAATTGGAGGGAATTCCTTGTTACATGAAGATAGGGATGCAGCTCTACTACGCGGCAGGTCCAGCCTTTGTGCAGGAGCTTAAGGCTAAGGGCTACTCTGTATTTCTTGATCTGAAAATGCATGATATTCCTAATACGGTACGTGGCGGAGCGAACAGCATCACACACCTCGGCGTAGATATGTTCAACGTTCATGCAGCCGGAGGCGCTGCCATGATGCAGGCTGCCCGCGAAGGAGCTGAGGCTGCGCTGGAGGAGAACACAGACTTGTCCATGCCTATCATTATCGCAGTGACCCAACTGACCAGCACGAATCAGCAGGTGATGAATGAAGAGATTGGTATACCGGGTACTGTAGAAGATACAGTAGTGCGTTATGCGGTGTTGACGAAGGAGGCAGGACTGCAGGGTGTCGTAGCTTCCCCACTGGAAGCTTCAGCAATACAAGCAGCCTGTGGTCCTGAATTCAGTACAATAACGCCAGGTATACGTCCAGCCGGAAGTGACATTGGAGACCAGTCCCGCTTCACGACACCAGGATCAGCGATCGCCGGCGGCAGTACATACATTGTCGTGGGCCGTCCGATTACAGCAGCAGCAGATCCAAGACAGGCTGCCCTACAAATTATTGAGGAGATGGTACAAACATGACCACATTAGCAGCGATTCCCGAGAGTATTGCCGAGCATTTGCTTCGGATTCAGGCTGTAGCGCTTAGACCACAAGAGCCATTTACCTGGACATCAGGCATCAAATCCCCGATCTATTGCGATAACCGCTTGACGATGAGCCATCCAGAGGTTAGAGAGCTGATTGCTGATTCATTCGCCGCAGTCATCAAGGAGAGGTATCCTGAAGCACAGGTCATTGCAGGAACGGCAACAGCCGGTATTCCCCATGCGGCATGGGTTGCACAGAAGCTGCAGCTGCCAATGGCTTATGTACGTGACAAGGCCAAAGGCCATGGCAAGGAGAATCAGATTGAAGGCCGCATCGAAGCGGGGAAGAAGGTCGTCGTCATCGAGGATCTGATCTCGACCGGGGGCAGCTCTATCAAGGCTGCAGAGGCTATTAAGCAGGTGGGAGCAGAGCCACTGGCGGTGCTGGCGATCTTCACCTATGAGCTGGATAAGTCTACCCAAGCATTCGCAGAAGCTGGCTTGAAGCTGGATACACTGTCGAATTACAGTGCATTGATGCAGGTAGCATTGCGCACAGGGGCTATTCAGGAGGAAGAGCTGGAACTTCTGCGTTCATGGCGCGAAGACCCATCGTCCTTCGGTAAGTAATTCCACACATCATATGGGTTATGAAAATTCAATGAGCCTGAAGGAGTTATTCCTTCGGGCTCATTTTTTGTGCGTGCTATATTTCCTGCATTTCCTTTACCGACCCGGCTTCCAGCTTGGCCAGACGCTTCATCAGCTTCTTGAGCATAACAGAGGCTTTGACACGTAGAGGCAGCTCTGAAGAGACCTCAATATGATACTTCTGAGTCAGAATTAATTCCTTGAGCTCAGCTACAGAGGCGCAGGGACGTTCGAGCACATTAAAGACGCTACCGTATTGCAGACATTGATGTGTGTCACTGCCAGCTGTAACTGGCTTGTTGAATGACGCTGCGAACTGCTCCACCTGCTCACGACAGGGCTGAATTCCATATTCATACATGTCCTTGGCATTCAGGTCAAAGGCATCCAGGCGTGCGAGCAGATTGCGGTCATGTAAAAAGAGTGGGGTGGATTTACGGAAGGGATGTGCACCGATCTTGAGCAACGGCCAAGCCTCCGCCAGATCCAGTAGATCTGCGAACGGGATGAACGAGTTTTTAGCTGTGTAAGGCTCCAGCAGCTTGCGAACTGCCAGAATGTGCTCTTTTTGCCCGATGAGCAAGATATGCCCTACCTCCTGAATATCTACCTCCATGCCGGGAAAGATACGTAGACCATCTGCCTCATAATATTCCCCATTATATGGATAAAGGCGATCCAAAGACTCATAGACATCATAGAAATTACGGGTATTAAAATGCTCGGTCAGAGCAAGTGCATCTAGTCTGCTGGCCTTGGCTTCAGTCACCATTTCTGTAAAATAGGCTGCCGAGAAATCGGATTTCTTGGACAATTTGCCGTGAGTATGAAGATCAATGCGCATTTGTGACACTCCTTATTATAAAATGTTAATCTGTCCGCCCAGCCAGAAAAGCATACCGACGTATATAGCTGATCCGCTAAGGAAAGCTATGTCACGTACTGTAATTTTTAAATGGGCCAGCTTGAGGCGAGTGGAAGCAGGATGCTTCATGCCATAGGAGAACCCTCTAGTCTCCAGAGCTTCTACGGTTGTGCGTGATCGTTTGGCCGTAGCCAGCATGAGGGGGAAGAAGGAGAGCATAAGCAGCCTCATATAATACACTGCAAACCGCCAGTATAGCCATCCCGGTCGGGAAGGCACCTGTCCACGCAGCCTGTAGGATAGCATGATATTGCGATATTCACCGAACAGCACTGGCAGGATGCGATACGCATAGGACATGCTGAAAGAGAAAGCAGCGGGCATTCCTAGCGCGAGCAGCCCGTCCCCAATCCGTTCTGGGTCCATACCAGAGAAGACGGTTATGCTTGCCAGTGAGACAATAGACAGCTTGAGCGTCAGTAGAAGGAGAGGCATGGCCGATTCCAGATTTCCACCGAAAAATAGCGAGATGATGAACATCCAGCCGACCTGCCCTACCAAGCCCAGACAGAGAATGATAATAATGAAAGGGGCGGCTCGCGATAGAATGGTGGTCGTCACCATCATGAAGAACATCCCGAGCAGCACCGTGCCGTTATGAATGAACCAGGGTACGATCCCGAAGAACAGATACCAGATAAGCATCACCCGTGGATCAAGCCGTGACAGGCTGGCATGACCACTACCGTACACGGTATTCATCAGCTCCAGCTGAATGCGCTCAATGGATATTTTATCAAGCCAGTTGCGGACAAGCTGCATGGCGAGCATCCTCCTTTGTGAGAGTCCTTGAGAGAAGCGTAGTCACAAAATCCTCCGTTGTTGAGCAGAGCGAAGGCAGCTCCATCCGGTGCGATAGTTCCATAATCTGTGTGAGTGCAAGTCCGCAGCGGCGCAGCAGGGCAGCATCTGCAAAGATATCAGCTGGCGGGCCGTCTGCCTCGACCTGACCATGATGAAGCACGATAACACGAGTGGCCCACTCGGTAACGAGCTGCATATCATGCGTGGCAATAACGGTGGTGCGTACGTGCTGATCCAGCTCTGCCAAGGTTGCAATCAGTTCTTCCCGGGTCGCCATATCGAGATTGGCAGTCGGTTCATCCAGCAGCATCAGAGCGGGCCTCATCGCTGCCCCTATCGCAAGTGTCACTCGACGCTGCTGTCCTCCGCTCAGAAGACGAGCATCCCGATCTTGCAACGGTCCCAGACGAAAGCGCTCCAGAACATGCTGGCTGTGCTGCTCTGCATCGGGCATACGACGTGCTCGCATGAAGTGCGAGACCTCCTTATGCACACTGTCTTCAATGAACATTTCACCAGGCTGTTGGAAAATGTAGGCCACCTGACCAGCGAGCCGTTCCAAGGAAGAACGGTTCGTGAGCTGCCCCAGCACGCTAACACTGCCGGATTGCGGTAGGCTGATTCCTGCTATGAGTTTCAATAGCGAGGATTTGCCTGCACCGTTGTTGCCGACCAGTGCGATACGCTCCCCTTCGTACAGAGTGAGGTTCAGCCCGCGAATAACATCGTGCTCCTGCTTACCGAGTCCTCTATAGCTTAGTCTCGTATGACTGAATTTAACTACAGGTGTGGCTGCGGTAGCGTGACTATAAGCTTGTGTGCCAGTAGGCATGTCTACTGGCATGGGCTCCAGAGAACTTATCTGCCTCGAAGCCCTTAAGCCTGTTGGTGTCTGTAGAATCCTGCTCATGAGCGGTGATGCTGTAGTATCATCTGCACCTATATTAATCGCTTCGGTGTGATGATAATCTGTTCCCGAGGACGTGGACGGGTATTGTGTTGAAAAATACATCGCCGCTTCCTCGACGGTCACCGGGTACAGCTCACCTTTCTGAACTGGAGTTTTAAGCAGGGCTTCGGCTGTCAGCTTTTCGGATGATGTGCGCTCTGTTTGTAATGCTGCCTCAGTATTTGGAGTGTGGATCTCCACCTTGGAAGTAAATGTAGTCTGCTTTAAGGTGTTAATTGCCGAATATTCAGCGACAGCTATGGCTGCGCGGGTGACCTCTGGAGGCTGAATCCCAAGCCGTTGTAGATCATCAACTTGGTTCAGTCCTTCCCTGACCGACAGCTTCCACACGACACGTCCTTGCTCCATGAGCACGACATCCTCGCAGAAATCAGCGATAAATTCCGTATGATGCTCGATTACAATAATAGTCTTGCCATGATCACGATGCAGGCGGGACAAGCATTCATAGATCTGTCTGGCATGCTGAGGGTCTAACTGAGAGACAGGCTCATCCACGATCAGAATATCCGGGTCCATCGACAATGCCCCGGCCAAGGCGAGTAGATGCTTTTGCCCGCCGCTCAGCTCCCAGATATACCGCTCATTAAGTCCTGTTAGACCACACATCGCAAGGGCTCTTTCACCTAGCTCCCTATAGTTGGGAAGACCATAATTCAACGGTGCGAAGCAGGCTTCATCCAACACGGTAGGCCGTACTAGCTGATTATCAAAATCCTGATAGACGTAGCCGATGTTCTTGCTCAGCTCAGCTACAGCCTGACCTGTTGCAGAGGTACCCAGTACATGAACCTCACCGGAGAAATCCCCGGTATAGAACTGGGGAATCAGACCGTTAAAGAGCTTGCACATCGTTGATTTGCCGCACCCGTTGCCCCCGATAATCGCCGTGAAGCTACCGCGTGCCAGCTCCAGGGTGGCTTCGTTCAGGACAGGCTGCTCAGAGCCAGGATAAGTAAAGGTTACCTGCTGAATAGAGATAGCTTGTTCGGATTTAGGCATAAGGTGGGCTCTCCAGATCGCTGACGGCTTTGTTCTTGCTGCGTCTGCTCCGCATAATCAGCATCGTGATGGCGGCAATTAATGCTGCTGCACCTAGACTGATCCAGATCGCAGTGGTGCCAAGAGAATCTGCATAGTCTGTCTCCCATGCCGCAAAGTTAATATCCATCTCGGATAGGGATTCTGCGCCAAATGCCAGAGCAAAGAGCACAAGCCCAATGATAACCAGCTTCGGACGGAAGATACTGATCCCTTCGTATTTCATACCAGGATTCCGCGGCTTGATGCCGAGCAGAGGCTCGATTTTCCCGTAAAGCATAGGAACAAGATAGAGTGTGGGCAGTAACGCGAACAGGACGCCTGAGAACAATACATCATTCAGGAAGCCTACACCTTCAATAACAACTACGCTCTCTGCTAGTCCAGGCACGGCTTCTAGCTCCTCGACTCCGATCCATACCTTGCCGATATCGACCAGGGAGCTAAGAAATTGGTGAATGATAACGCCCGTAATCGCCGCGATGCCTACCTGTCTGCGATTGCGAGGGTCACTGACCATACGTCCAGCAACGTACATGGCGAAGGAGAAGGTAATGAATTTCTCCAGCTCACCCAGTCCGCCGAATTGACCCAGCATCAGCTCACCGAAGATCACCTCTCCAAGAGCGGCTCCCAATGCCGCAATCATGGGATGGAACAGAATACATAGCGTGAGTGGAATGAAGGCGAAATACTCGACAGACAATTCGATGGGGCCAAGCTGGAGCTTCGGGATCAGCTCTGTGAACATGTTGGACAAGCCGTACAGTGACATGGACAGTACAAACACCATCATTTTTTGCGAGGACGTGAGTGTGTAACGCTCGGTTATTTTTTTCATCGATACTTGCCTCCTCTGAAAGTTAACGATTATAGCCACAGTCTAGAGGCGGATTATTAACGCAAGGAAGGACATTTGTAAATCAAATGTAATTTTTATTACAAGAAACATGATTTAATGAAAAAAATATTACATAAACGACCTACTTTCTGTCTGAACAACTGTTATACTGGAGTCACAGCAGGAAAAGGAGAACTTAACCAATGAACTTATTTGCCAAAAAGGAGCAATTATCCCCAGGACATCTGAAGATTGCAGACTTTATTGAACGTCACCCGGAGGAGCTGCTGTTCATGACCGAGCAGGAGATCGCTGACAGGCTAGGTGTCAGTATTGCTACGGTATCCCGTTTCTGGCGTGCAGTTGGTTACGATAATGCCAAGGCGTTCAAAATCCGGCTGCGCACCTCAGCAGATACCACCCCTGCACTGAAGCTGAACAAGACCATCTCACGACTCGATACAGACAGCTTGCCTGTACAGATGCTGGAGACTTCTGTCCAACATTTGCAGGATACATTATCACATATGAAGCAAGGGGAGCTGGAGCAGGCCGCAGCACTTCTGACCGAAGCTCGGAGATTATATATTTATGCACCGGGTCCCTCCGCTGGACTCGCTGAGCTGTTGTCCTTCCGCTTGTCCCGCTTCGGTATGAGCATCATTCGCCTTGAAGGTGGGCATGAATTGCTGGAGACGTTGATGCACATGAACCAAGAAGATGTGGTGCTGCTCATGTGCTTCACCCGGCTACTGCCTGAAGCGGAAGTCATCCTTGACTATGCTAGAGAAGCTGGTAGTCGGGCGATGCTGGTGACTGACCGCGAGGATTTGTTGTATGGACTGCCTGTGTCGTTGTCTTTTTATGTAAGTCGGGGAGAGCTCGGAGAGTTCCACTCTATGGTGACCCCGCTATTGCTGATGGAGCAGCTCGTGCTAGCAGTTGGACTGAAGCAGAAGGAGCATGCGCTCACCAATCTGGAGCGACTAACAGAACTGCGCGGACGATATGCGGATAAGCTGCCACGTGGCTAGATAGGTGGAGAAGTCAACAGCGAATAACATAGGAATGGCCGAATGTAAGTCATATGAATTATCAATAAAAGTTCGAATAAAAGTTCGAGTAAGCAGCTATCGCTGACCCGCATGCAGTAAAAAAGAGACAAGCGTTCACTCATGACTATTTAAAGCACCTGCATTGGTAGCTTTGTTTGCAGTCAGAAGAACATGCGTTGTCTCTTGTTTTTATTTAATATGGTATTACTTCTTATCTTTGCATCCGATGTACCACCGATTGCCTTAGCGCTTCAGCAGATCCTCGCGTAAAGGCGTGAACACGTCCAAGAGTGCCGAGCCTTCCTCCAGGGAGGTGACTCCATGCTTGGCCTCACTTGGTATGACGATGCTATCGCCTTGGGATACGGCATACTCCTTGCCGTCGATTCGGAACACGAAGCTTCCTTTCAGGCAGTAGCTCATCTGTTCATGCACATGACTGTGCTCGTAGCCTTCAGCTCCTTTTTCAAAATGAACCTCCATCATCATCAGGTCCTTGCCTGCCTTCAGTATTTTGCGTTGTACCCCAGGCTCTGCTTGCTCCCATACACCAATATTACTCATGATTGAACATCCTCCTTTGAGAAAATATGAATTTGATTGACTCCAATCGGTAACTTGCGCTCTGCTGTATAGAGATTGTCAAAGGCATGTTGGTCTCGTTCAGCTGTTAACAAGCGGAACTTCCCTTCGAGTGCAAATGGAACCTCTTGTCCAAGCTTGCTGGCGTTAAGCACATATACGAGTTCTCGTCCGTCATGAGAACGGAGCTGGTACATGTGAATACCTTCGGGCAGCGTCACATCATGTAAAGCGTTAACCACAAGTGGTGGTGAACCCTGCCTTCTCGGATGCAGCAAAGTGATATAATCCTGTCCCGCAGTTCCATGCACTCTGAAGTGTTGCTGAGCTCCCAGCTCATACCCACCGCCGATGGCACCAACATCACTAGTGATTACAGGAGCTTGAGGGGATGCAATCATAGTATCCAGACACATTCCCTGCAGACCGTAAGCCGTAATTCTTTGGGCTGCCAGATCCGCATGCTCGCTGAGCGTATGCAGATTCCATACGGAATCATAGTCGCTGTCTATTTGGTCCCAGATGAGGTAGACGTGCCAGTCCGCTTTGACCCATGCTATATGCCGCCGATAAGAGCGGGCCAGCTCGTCAGGAATTGTGCTCGATGCGTAATCCAGCTCCTCCGAGAAATAGACCGTATCGCAAGTACTACGTAATGGTCCATTCTGCAGGATACCATTTGCATCAGTGAACTGTACGACATTGTGTGCGCTACTCGACAGATACCAATGACGATCTCCGTTATAATATCCGCCAGTTCCCGAATCCAGTGTCAGCGGCACAGACTCAGCCCAGATCGAGAAGTGTCCTTCATCGTTATGGGCATGATACGTCAAGGGTGAAGCCTCGTAGAGCAGATAATGACTCTTATCAGGCTCATCTGTCTGGTCTCGGAATATAACATAGCCCATGTCTGGATAGTAGTCCGAGCCCAGCGTGGGAGCCTGTGCCTGCAGCTCAGGCTGCGGATAGAGCAGAGCGGCAAGTGGATAGGGGAAAGCACCATTATCTCGTACAACCTTGCCTCCGTGCTGCCATGCCCACATCATTTCACCCGCAAGGCTAGGATTCACCTCGCTATATTGCGGCGCAGCATAAGCCATCAGACGCCACCATTGCTCATGGACATTCGCATCGCCAACACTTGGAGTGACGATACGAGGACGTGGATGTTCATCCGCTCCTACCTTGACAGAACGGTCAAAGGTAATAGCCGAGCCGATCAGGAAGCGGTACATATCCTGTACACGCTCGTTGCCAAAATAATCAATCCCTCGAAGCCGCTTCAACAATACGAAGAACAGAAAATAGCGGTGCAAGACAGCGCCATGATAGCGAATGTTCTCAGGCCATGCTCCGCGAGCATCAACTACGTGCTCAAGCTGCCAATCCACCACCTTTCGGGCGTGCTCCAGATATTTATCGGCGTCCTTCTCCTGCGGGAACATTAGAGCATATACTCCAAGTCCCGTAGCTCGATCCGCATTCCAGTTGCTGCGCATGCCGCCTTTTTCATCCGGGAATTCGGTCAGATCATACCGATAATATTGGGTGTCCATCATCATAGTGGCTATGGAGCCCAGATATTCATGTATCCGTAGCTTTTCCTCTTGCTCTAGTACGTCTGCACCCATAATTTGCCCATAGATAATGGAAATGACAGCAAGCCCGCGCCCGATGTGAACGGCCCCGTATACATCGTCATCGTGCCAGCCTGTGGCCCGGAAAATTTCCATCCCCTGCAGCATATCATCCAGCATGTAGAGCAGCTTGTTCGCGCTAGATCTGGCATGGCGGGGGTCATCCTCCATCATATAGCGGTTAGCATCTGCTCCAGCTGCCTCAAGGAGATAGGCCCAGTTCGTGCAGGTGCTTCGCTGGAATAGGGGAGAGCGCATAGGTGAAGCCACGGGCTGATGCTGTTCATTGGTGAACGATACTTCGACCTGAACTGCAGCGCAGCTAGGGGGAAGAAGGCTAAGTGCTGTCTGCACACTGTAATATTGATCCCCTAGAACAGACACTGGCTGTTCATACGCCAGTACGATCGGCTCTGGTCCATTGCTGACTAATTCGAGACAGCTAGTCTTGACAACCTCGGCAGTCCCACCTGACGGTGTAATACCCGACGTCTGCGCGAAGGCTTCTGTAGATAGGTAAGGAACAGCCTGCATAGATGACCCTTCAGGGAGAGAAGCTCGCCATCCCGTCAGGTCCTGACCCAGATAAGGGGATGCCAACTCTACTGCCAGTCCGCGCTCGGAATGAGTGAGCTGAATGCCGCGAATTCGTGCAGTGCCTGGACCGACGATATGAATGGCGATATGCAGGTAGGCCGCAGTAACCGGTGTTTGAAACACGAACGGGTCCGTGCGGAAGGACCCAAGCTCCTGTAAGGAGGAAGCTTCCTCCGCCCGCAGGAATTGCTCGGACAGAGACACCTGTCGTTCATATTCCTGCTGCATGAATGTCGAAGCACGGACACGAGTACGGATGGACTCCAGTTCTGACTCTTCATAGCAGCCAAATGGAGCATTGGGAATACGATTGTGTATGGAAGACATGAAAGGTTCCGACCTCCTTTGTAGAATTCGTTACAGGGTTCTGATCTGATTATATCGTGGGTCTTACATCCTAAGAGATAGATAAATGTAAGGAGCAAAGGGGGTAAAGCAACTGAAAAAAGACAAATACACTGAAAAAGTGAATTTCTCCCCCTTGGCAAGTGGTATTCTCCATAACTCCTTCTGACAAGTCGCTCTTATGATGAGGATAAGGAAATTGAGTTGACCATGAGGAGGAATCACCCATGCACCATAGCAAACGCCAACTGAATGCTTGGACGTTTATTGCTCCCAGTCTGATCCTGACATTGATCTTCGGTGTCTATCCCATCATCTGGGCTTTGAAGTACATGTTCTATGATTATCAGGGCTTTGGCGAGCCTGTGTTCATCGGTCTGGATAATTTTGCACGTCTGTTCAGAGATACCGAGTTCTGGCATGCTGTACTGAACACCTTCATCTATGCAGGGGGCAAGCTGATTATTACAATCCCCGTATCCTTCATACTTGCGGTCATCTTGAACCGTGCGCTGAAAGGTAGACAGCTGCTCCGGGCCATTTACTTCTTACCTACAGTAGTAAGTGCTTCGGTTATGGCCATCGTATTCTATGTTGTGTTCAACTCCTACAACGGTATGGTGAACCAATTGCTGGTGAACTACGGAATTGTATCCGCTCCCATCGATTGGCTTGGACCTAAATATGCACTGTTGACTTCCATTATTATTGCGATCTGGGGTGCGATCGGGAACTACATGCTCTTGTTCATCGCAGGTCTGCAGAATATTCCCGAGGATCTGTATGAGGCTGCTTCCATTGATGGAGCAGGGCCGTTCCGGAAAATGTGGAGCATCACTGTGCCCATGCTGGGCCCTGTGCTGCAAATGATCATTATGCTCGCTATTACGGTTTCTCTGAAGGGCTATGAGAGCATTATGGTCCTCACAGAGGGTGGACCTTATGGACGTACAGAGGTTATGTATCTCTATCTGTACAAGCTGTTCTTCCCGATCTCCAGTGGAAGCTCCAGTATTCAACAATTCGGCTATGGTAGTGCCGTCGGCTTTGCCACAGCAGTCATCGTAGGTGTGATTACATTGATTTACTTCTACATTTCCAAGAAATTAAATGACGTCTATTAATGAAGGGGGAATCTACCATGAATACAGCCAATCCATCCGCTGGTCGTACTGAACAGCAACTGGAGTCCAGTGCACAGCTTGGCAAAGTGCGGAAGCTTGTCGCAAATATTATCCTGTGGATTTTCCTGCTGGCGGTAGCCGTTTTTGCCCTGTTTCCTATCCTGCTCGCGTTCTTCGGTTCCTTGAAGTCCAATCTGGAGTTATCTACTGGCTCTACGCTGCTGCCGCAAGCATGGAAATGGGACAACTATGTGCAGGCTTGGAATTCGGCGAATTTTGCACAGTTTACGTGGAATAGTATGTTCATCAGCTTCTTCACGACGGCAGGCACCATTCTGGTCGGTACGATGGCTGCCTATGCCGTAGCAAGGGTGGACTTTATCGGAAAGCGTCTATATATCATTCTCCAATCATCGACCTTGTTCATCTCCATCGGTGCCGTCGTATTGCGTCCGCAGTTCGACCTGATGGTAGCTCTGAATCTGCAAAAATCATTATGGGCGGTTATCATTATCCTGATCAGCTCTCACGCGACAGCCTTCTTCATGCTCATTGGTTTTGTGCGGGCGATTCCGAAGGATCTGGACGAAGCTGCTTATATTGACGGATGCAACTTCTATAGTGTATATTACAGAGTCATATTGCCGCTGCTGGTGCCTGCGATTGGTGTTACAGCGCTATGGACCTTCCGCGGAGCGTGGAATGAGTACATTCTGCCATTGGTCTTTACGATGACACAGCCAGGCTTGCAGACGCTGACCGTAGGTCTTGCGAGTCTGAAATACGGTGTAGGCGATGCGGCTCAATCCCAGCTGATGCTGGCAGGAGCGTGCTTGTCCATTCTTCCTATGTTGCTGGTCTATGTCGCTGCGAACAAAACGTTCATGCAGATGACAGCAGGCTCTGTCAAAGGCTAATAGCTACAGCAAGCAGGCAGAATCTGCGGTGAAGAGGTGTTAAGCTGTGATCAAAGCCTGGTTATACCGAACCTCACTCAAGAAACGTATCTGGGTATCGTTCACGATTTTAACCGTATTTTGCGTAGCCTTGACTGGTATATGCGCATATGTGATTGCAGCCCGCGCTATGGAGCGGAATGCATCGCAGCTGAACAAAAATGTCATTAGCCAGTCCGTGAATGTCCTGGATCAGAAGCTGAAGCAGATTATTGTCGCCTCATCTACGATGATGCTGAGTGAGACCTTCAAGCAGACCATTCGTGATATTCAGGCGAATAATACAGAGCGCTATTTTGTGAATTTTTCTCTGTTGCAAGGCCAGTTCACGCAGGCGGAGCTTACCGAGAATACGATTGATTCCATTTTGATTAGTACGCCTCATGGCGATTTTTACTCCAATAGCAAGCTTCGCAAGGCCGGGGTACCGTTCGAATCTACCCGTCTGTATCAGCGGATTAAGGAAGACCCGGCATCACCTTGGATTGAGTATCATCAGGATGAGCTGTTCGTAGGGGGAAATCGGGTCATTTCATTAATTCTTCAGCCCTTGACCGAGAATTATGTACCGGATGTATTTCTGACCATTAATGTAAAAGAAGCCATGCTGGAGAAAGTCGTTAGCGGAGGGGCCGATCATGGCTCCACCCGCTTTTTGCTTATTAAAAAGGATGGCACCAGCGTCATCGGCGATCAGAATCGTCCAGAGTGGACGCGATCGGATTCTTTTGTTGACAAGCTTGGCGCGGAGCCTGCGGGTGAATTTGAATATAATACGGATGCAGGAACCATGCTGGTAAGCTACGCCCAGTCCAGTTACGCCAGAGATTGGGTTCTCATTAGCTACCTCTCCAAGGAGGGGTTGCTGCAGCCTGTACGTAACATCCAATGGATGGTGCTGTTGATCATAGCCGGCTGTACGCTCCTGACGCTACTGTTGGCCGCCTACCTGTCGGGCCTTCTGCTCACACCTTTACAAAAGCTGCAACGCACGATGAAGCGTGTGGGGGAAGAGGATCTCAACGCCAGATTTGAAAGCCCTTTCCAGGATGAGATTGCAGAGGCTGGTCAGAAATTCAATGAGATGCTTGACCGGATCAATGGTCTGATTGTAGAGGTTAAGGCTACGGAGAAGGAAAAAAGAAAGGCAGAGATCAAGGCGCTTCAGGCGCAGATTGATCCGCATTTCCTGTACAACACACTCAATACGATCTTCTGGAAGTGCGAAATGGATGAGTATGAGGATGTGAAGCAAATGCTGATCTCCTTGTCCAAGCTGTTCCGGCTGGGGCTGAATAATGGATTGGAAATAACTACGCTGGATAAAGAGCTAGAGCATGTGCGTCAGTATCTGAGTCTGCAGCAGCAATGCTACGAGGGTTTGTTCGAATACACCATTACTGCCCCGCCTGAGCTGCTGAACAAGCCAGTGCTGAAGATTATCATCCAGCCCTTGGTGGAGAATTCCATCCTGCATGGTCTGAAGGAGAAACGGGAGCAAGGACAAATTCATATTGAAGTCACGTCAGATGAGACCTTTCTGATCATTAGAGTAACGGACAATGGAATCGGCGTGGATGCAGACCAGCTTAATGCCAGCTTGAGAGAAGCAGGTGGCAGTGGAGGATATGCGCTGTCCAACATTCGTAACCGCATTATGCTCTATTACGGACAAGCAGCAGCGATCCACTTCACCAGCATACCTTACGAGGCTACTGTAGCTACCTTGCTGATTCCACTGGAAGGTGAGGATGAATCATGACATTTGATGAGCGTATCAAAATTTGCATTATTGATGATATAGCGACGGTGGTGCGCGGGTTATCCCAGCGTATTCCGTGGGAGGAGCATGGAATCACGGTAGCTGCGACGGCCAGCAACGGTGAAGAAGGCTTGAAGCAGATCCGGCTGGTGAAGCCGGATATCGTGCTAACGGATATTCGCATGCCGTTTTTGGATGGACTTGAAATGATGCGCAGCCTACAAGATGAGCTACCAGGCCTGAAGCTAATTTTCCTGAGCGGCTACACGGACTTTGCTTACGCACAGGAAGCTGTGAAGCTCGGAGCCTTCGATTTCATTGTCAAGCCATTCACGAAGGAGCAGGTACTGGAGTCCGTTCTGAAGGCTAAGGAAATTATCGAACGAGAACGCAGTCAAGTAGAGCAGATGCGCGGCATGGAGAAGAAGCTGCGTGAAAGTCTTCCGTACTTGAGACAGGAATTCATGCGGCTTGCAATTCGCTACGGTATTCAGCAGGATCGTCATCAGCAGCAATGGGATTTCTATGGGATTACAATGAAGGATCAGGATTTTGGCGTGATGGTCACTGAGATTGATTTCTTCGCAGATCGTACCGCCGAGCTGCCCGTCAACGAGGTAGAGCTGATCCGATTTGCTGTGCAGAATATTATAGAAGAGACCATCTTCCGCTACACGAAGGGCATTGTCTTCCGTGAGAAGGTGAACCAGCTTGTAATCGTGGTGAATCCATGCGAGGCATTAACGATGGAGCAACTGGCAGAGCATTGCCGTGAAAATGTACATCTCCACACCTATCAGACCATTTCCATTGGTGTTGGTACGGAGGTGAAGCAGACGTCCCAGCTCGCCATGTCCTACAGACAGGCAGTGACGGCGCTGGCGTATACCTTCCTGACCGGGGGCAACAGTGTCTACTGCTTCGAGGAAGAGGCCGAGAGCAGAGCGGGTCATCTTCGTTACTCCTATGAGAAGGAGAAGGAGCTCCTGTATTGTCTACGTTCTTCCAATTTGCCAAAGGCAGAGGAGCAGCTGGAGCAGATATGGAACGAATGGATCGCTTGTCCGACACGTCCGGATCCAGCTCATGTGAAGACACTTTGTCTGGAATTGGCCCATTCGATCCATCGGGCATTCTCAGAGAAAGTATCCGAGGAGGAACAGAATGATCTGGATCGCAAGCTGTCCGACATGAATAATTCGACCTCCTTCGAGGATCTGCGTAGCCAGATCAGAGAATTGTGCCGCCAGGGTTGCGAGTATCTGAAGGTGAGACAGGTTAGTGACTCCCGCATTCTTGTGGAGCGGGCGATTTCACATATACGGAGCCATTTGCATCAGAATCTATCCGTGGGGGATTGCGCCAAGGTGGTGCATTTAAGTCCAAGCTATTTCTCCAATCTGTTCAAAAAGGAAATGGGGATGACTCTCGCTCAGTATATTACGAGTCAACGCATGGAACGGGCTAAGGAGCTTGTCCTGGAGGGGCTACAGGTGCAGGATATTGCCAGCTCGCTAGGGTACGAGGATCGTCCTTATTTCACGGAGCTGTTCAAGCGCCACACCGGGATGACGCCTACGGATTTTCGTGCAAAATACGCATCACCGGCTACCCATTAGAATGATGGTTTTCTCTCCCCTGAACAGTTGTTTTCTCCTTCACGACATCAGAGGACATTGGATTATGATTTAGTTGTAAATGAATGCGATTACAAAAGGGGAGGAAATAAAGGTATGGGTATGAAAAAATGGTTGTTATCTGGAGCTTCATTGCTGCTCGTGGGTTCCCTGGCTGCATGCTCCTCGGGACAGACAGCTACTCCTGAGACAGGCAGTGGTACGGAGGGACAGAAGACCAAGCTGGTGTACTGGACCATTGACCGACATGACTCCGATTTTATTGAAGCCAAGATTAAGGAATATCAGGAACTGAATAAAGATGTAGAGATTGAAATGAAGGTGATGGCGGACAACTATTCACAGTCCGTGGACATTGCCTTCGCAAGTAATCAAGCACCAGACATTCTGCGGGTCGATCCTGGTAACGTACCAACCTGGGTGAAGCGTGGGTATCTGGAATCGTTCGATGATTACATCTCGCCTGAGATGAAGGAGCGCTTCGCTAACGTGCTGATTGAGGAGAAGAATATGGTCGATGGCAAGATCTACACCCTGCCGAATATCGGTCAATTCTGGCGTTTGATCTACAATGTGGACCTGTTTGAAAAAGCAGGCATCGACAGTCCTCCGACGACCGTTGCGGAAATGGTTGAGGATGCCAAGAAGATCACAGAAGCAGGTAAGGATACCGGTGCTTATGGCTTCGCGGGTAACTTCAAGAGTGCAAGCGGCTTTGAGCGGATTGCCTATCCGATTACGACGTTAAGTAAGAATGTGGGTAATGAAGGCTATGACTTCCAAAAGGGACAATTTGATTTCGGTATGTATAAAGAAATAGCTGAGGCGCTGCACCAGATTAAAGAAGATGGAAGCATGCTGCCAGGCTCGGAATCGCTGGATATCGATCCACTGCGTGCGCAATTTGCGCAAGGCAAGATCGGCATGTACTTCAACCACTCTGTAGAGCCGACTGTATACAAGACCCAATTCCCGACAGACATTCGCTGGGCAGCAGCTATGCCGCCTACCATTGACGGACAGGTGAACGGTGCAGATCAGGTCATTTCCGGTAGCTACCTTGCATTGAGCAAGAATTCCGAGAACAAGGAAGCGGCATGGAAGTTCATTGAATGGATGTATAGTGATGAAGTACAGGTAGCCTACCAAGAGGGTGGCTATGGCCTATCCGTAATTCCTTCCGTAGCAGCAACTGCCAAGGCACCTGATATTGCTGGCATCGAGAACTTCTTGCCAACGGCCAATGACGGTATCTACCCGGCTACTCCGCTGATCATTACAGAAGGGCGTGTAGAGGGAATGAAGAAGGTCGATATCTTTAACCGCTTTATCTTCGCTGGTGGCGATCTGGACAAAGATATCGCAGATCTGAACGCTCGCTACAATGCAGCGCTGGAGAAGGCAAAGGCTGCTGGAGATACCTCCATCGAGGCCAAACCGGATTTCAGTGCGGCAGATCTTCAAGGGTCTCTGGCAGAGAAGAAGTAACGATATCAATAGAACGATATCAATAGTATGTAATGTAATAAAGTAATTTGTTTGAATGCATGGGCCTTCCCAACAGTCAGCTAGTGACCGGGTGAGGCCCTTTTACATATTGATCTGGTGATGAACGAAGAGCGCGGCTTTAGACGCGCTCATCAAGAAATTCGTGTGTGTAAATCGCATTAATTCTATCCAAAACGTTGTGCGCTTGATCTTTGAATTTTAAATCTGCAACCTGATCTTTCAGCAAAAACACGCCAGTCTCATTACAGTGTTCCCCGAGGGCCCCCTTATACAACTTGTTCGCACCGTGGATCGGTGGAGAGAAAAACAGCTTCATTAGCAATTCAACCACTTTGGGTAATCCAGATTGTTTCCCTTTTCTTAGCGTATTATTGCTACCCGGGTCAACGCTACGGATCTTAATGCCTTCTTTGGCAAGCTCCGGTGCGATAGCCTGAGTCCACAGCGAAAGCGCCAGCTTTGAAGTGGCATATGGACCAAGCAGTTTGCGGAAGGTTTTAGGGCGTTCCAGGATTTCGATATTAAGCTCTTTCACATAGTTTAGTGCTGAAGATGAGGTGTTGACTACCGTTTTTAAGTCGGCGTTTTTTAAGAGCTCCTTTAATTCCATCAGAATGATATATGGAACGACCGTCATCAGTTCATAATGCTTCTCACGCCCTTGTTTCGAATAGCTCAGTTCGTGAAAGCTTCCACCCGCATTGTTGAACAAGATGTCGATCTGCCGCTCCTTTCCTTTGATCTCTTCCAAAGTACGTCTCAAGCTGGCATAATCGGCAAGATCCGCTATTTTATACATGCGTAGCCATCCACTATTGATGGCTTCTTGGATTCTCATATCATCGGCAGGAAAGTCGGAACGGTTCAAAGCAACCACCTGCCAGCCCTCCGACAGCAGCTTCCGTGTTAATTCCAACCCGATCCCGTTGCTTGCGCCAGTAATCAGTGCGATATGATCTCGTTGGTTCGTGTTCATTGTTGGCCTCCTCCTGATGGTGGGGTATTTCCCCTTGATAGCGCATATTCTATAACTTGGAGTCGACTCTAAGTCAAGGAACGTAAGCAAAGTATTTGTCCTAAGGGTAGGGGACTTGACTTGGAGCTAGCTCCAAGATGTATAATGCACAAAAAAGCAATCTCCGGGAGGAAACAGGATGATGGCAGAGCAGACCTTTACAATCAAGCAAACCGCCAAGCAAACAGGAATTTCCGAGGATACGATTCGTTATTACGAAAAGATCGCGTTGCTACCTCGGGCGGATCGGAAGGACAACGGGCATCGCATCTACCGGCAGGAAGACATCAATACGATCCGGCTGATATGCTGCCTGAAAAAAACGGGGATGCCGCTGGAGGAAATGCGGCCATTTTTGGCGGTCTCCGCCGACGCAGATCCCGGAGAATATCCTGAGCTGGTAGAGCACATAAGGAGTCACCGGGAAAATATCGTCAGCCAAATCGCCTCGCTACAGCAGGTCGTCGATTTTATCGACATGAAGCTGGAGGAGGGAAGATACCGCCGGGACTGCTCGGATGAAAGCCAAGACGGCGTGTCAGAGAATATAACTGGGGAACCCAACCCCAAGCCCGTCTCACCCGTTGAGATGAGTTATTTTTCCGTATCGGCCAAAGCGGGCAAGTCACGGGCAACTATAAGGTAAGCTCGCAAATAACAAGGGGAGTACCAGGGAAACAGACAATAACTTAACTAGCACAGCCCATGTTTTAGAAGGAATTAGCTCTAATAGGCTTATATAATCAATCTAAGTGAAGCACGGCTTTGCCCGAGAATTTCCGTTCCATAAGATTACGGGCAACGGTGTCAATTTCGGTCCAAGACGCCTCCACTTCGATTCGTGGGAATAACCGCTCATTTGTGACTAGCCGGGCCAGCAAACTCAGATCATCCGCGGCTGATTGACGAGTGAGTTCCTCACCTAAAAAGAAGCTGTACAAGGTTTTTCCTCCACTGGTCACCATATTCTTCATATCGATCATAGCGGTATTTGAAGAGGAAAATCCTACCGCAACGCAAATTCCTTGGGGCGCTAGCTGCGGCAGCAACGCCGCCAGTGTATTGCCGCCTACTGAATCGATAATCAGATCGTACGGCCCAAATTCGCTGGCTGATGAAATTGCGGAATATCCAATGATCACTTCGTCGGATCCTACCTCCCGAACAAGCTCAGCCTTCTCTTCCGTGCTTGCCGTACCAACAACGTATGCGCCGGATTGGACTGCTAGCTGATGGGCGAATAGCCCAACTCCGCCGCTAGAGCCTGTAATGAAAATCCGTTTGCCAAGCAGCATGCCGCCTTTTCGAAGTGCATAAAGAGCCGTGAGCCCTGCTACGGGGAGGGTAGCCGCCTCCGTAAAAGTGAGTTTGTCTGGGATTTCGGCCAACAACGATACGGGAGCAGCCACTTGCTCACTCCAGGCTCCCATCGGGAGCAAACCAACAACCCTGGCCCCTTTTTGCGGTCCTGCGCCGTTCTCTGCCGGCTCGATGACTATCCCGGCGAAATCCCAGCCAGGACGACTAGCTATTTCCTGATTTTTAGCGTCACTCACTTCACCGCGGTTGAGTGAGATGGCCTTCACTTGTACAAGCGCTTCCCATGGATTAGGCTGCGGGGCATCAACTTCCTTGAAGGCCAAATGAGACGGGGCATGCGGATCAACAACAATAGTACGAATCATATCGGTTTTCCTCCATGTTGGTTATGGTCATTAGATGACCTTCATTTCAATGAAGAGTATACTTTTAAATAAAGGTTCGGCCCAAGTGCAGAACTACACTTCATAAGAGAAGGGAAGAGAGGATGGGGATAGATACGGAGAATTCCAGACATAGAATCGTAATGGGAGAAATTGAAGCCCTGCGGATAAAACGCCAGCAAAAGCTTGTCGATCGACCTCAACCATCCTTAAAACGATTTACTCAACAAGAGCTGAACGACGAGGCTTTTCCTTCGTATAAAAATCTGCTGGTTGGACGTACCCGCCGCATACCGACCCGCCAGACGATAATAAATATTGCAGAATATCTTGAGTGTACATCCGACGAGCGTAACGATTTACTTATGGCAGCTGGTTATCTTCCAATTCAGACCGAATTGTATGGACGATCGTTGGAGCGTGCAATAGAGTGGGCTCAGCAAACGATGAGGAGTATTCCTTTTCCCGCCATGGTCGTAACACATACTCAGGACATCAAGGGATTAAATGAGCCCTTTCATCAATTGTTCGAAATTCCTCTTGACCGTTCATATGATGGTTTAATGAATAGGGTCGATTTACATTTTAATTCTGGTTTTCCTATCCGGTCCCGCTCTACGTTTGACAAGGCGTCGTTTCAGCAGTGGGAGGAGCACATCATAAACGGAATACAAGCCTTTAAGAGTGAGCACATGCTCTCGCGTTATGATGCGTGGTATCAAAAATTGCTGGATAGAGTTCAGAAATATAACGCGTCCGAATATCTGAGTGTGCCGGATGTAGGGGGAAATGTTGATCAAACACAAACAATTCTAGCCAGAATGGAAAGCTCCGGAGACCTTATTCCCGTACGCTACAGACAGGTTTCGATCTCCGCAGGCGGCCGCTTATATCCGCAAGTTGAGGTTTTCCTGCCGGTAGATTCTGCCGCGCGCGCAGTTTTTGAGAAACTGGGATGTCCAACTGATTGTACATTTGTCTAATCAGATGTAATCTTAATGTCCGCAGAACTTATTGTCGGGGCAGAAATAATAAATTTTTAGACCGCCTTCAATGGCGGTCTTTTCTCTGCAATTTCTTTAAATCTGAATCTTTTCGGAGTCTTTATTGGAACCGCGAAACTTTTGAACATCCCGTATCGGTGCTTGGCCATACATACGGGTATATTCACGACTAAATTGGGAGGGGCTTTCGTAGCCGACGCGGAACGCCGCATCAGAGGCTAGGAGAGATTCCGTTAACATTAACCGCCGGGCTTCCTGCAAACGAACCATTTTCTGGTATTGCAGTGGGCTCATCGCTGTGACGCGCTTGAAATGCTTGTGAAACGCCGATGTGCTCATATTCACGGATTTTGCGAGGTGGCTGATCGCTAGAGGGCGATCATATTGACGATTAATGAATCGGATTGCTTGAGCGATGTTATAGGAATGGCTACCGCTGGTCGCTAATTGATAAAGGAGCGCACCCTGTTCGCCCTGAAGCATTCGATACAGAACTTCGCGGGTGATAAGCGGTGCTAGAACTGGAATGTCCTCAGGCGTGTCGAGCAGTTGCATGAGCCGCACGATGACTTCAAGCAACGCAGGAGACGTTTGGCTTAAAGCTATACCTCGGCCGGTTTCCGCCGAAACGGAAGCCGGCCAATTCATTTTTTCAACATTCTCCAGGATGGAACCGGTGTCGAAGCTCAATTTCAAGCCTAAAAATGGAGTCTCGGGTGAAGCCTCGACGATTTTACCTATGATCGGCAATTCTACGGAAGTGACTAAGTATGTCGAAGGATCGTATCGATAAGTTTCACGAGCCAGTGTAGCCGTCTTAACACCCTGCGCCACGACGCAAATGGATGGTTGGTAGACGGATTCCAACGGTTCCGACAAATGAGTAGCATGCATCAGGGATAAATTAGGAACAGCTGTCCGATGCGTTCCGCTATTGGGAGCATGGCGGCGTATTAAAAGTGCCAATTGCTGCAAGGCTTGTTCCATCCGCAGTGATTCGTCCATTGTCTATGTAGGCCATCCTTTCTAGAGAGGTGATATTTACTTTTATTATAAGGAGATGAAAGAGAATTAGGCAAGGACCGGACAGGAATGGTCTAACGGCATGATACGATTACTTACTATAATGAATTTGTAAAGTCTGGCGTATGATTGTTAGATTCATAACTTGATAAAGGAAGTGGAAAGGAAATGAGTGTGAATGGAAAAGTCGCGATCGTCACTGGGGCGTCGCGAGGAATTGGGCGGCAAGTGGCCATCCAACTAGCACGATCCGGAGCAAAGGTGGCTGTCAATTATTCCTCGAGCGGAGGAAAAGCGGACGAGGTTGTAAAGACAATTGAACAATTGGGCGGCCAAGCAGTTGCAATCCAAGCCGACGTAAGTAAGGTGGACGATGTTGAAATGTTGTTCTCGGAAACGCTAGAACGTTTCGGGCGTGTGGACATACTGGTTAATAATGCTGGCATCATGGAAAATCATGCGATTGCGGACGTGTCGGAGGAGATTTTTGATCGGCATTTCGCGCTCAACGTGAAAGGGACTTATTTTGCTTGCCAACAAGCGATGAAGCATATGATGCAAGGCGGAACCATCATTAACTTCTCGACGTCCGTCTCGGGTGCCATGCTTCCAACGTACAGCGTATATGCAGCAACGAAAGGAGCGGTCGAGCAGCTGACACGTCAATTGGCCAAGGAATTTGGTCCCAAGGACATCGCCATCAATTGCATCGCGCCTGGGCAAGTGGCAACGGATTTGTTCCTCAACGGTAAATCGCCGGAGTTGGTCGATTCGTTCCGTCGAATGAACGCGTTCGGACGGCTCGGTGAACCGGAGGATATTGCGAATGCGCTGGAGTTGCTCGTCAGTGACAAAGCCCGTTGGATAACGGGACAGACGATTCGCGTTAACGGCGGGTTTAATTGATCTTGAGGAAAGTAGCTCTGAGAAAGGAGAGGCGAACGAACAGCGTGAAGCAGCGTTGTTGGTGTAACTCTCTTTTGCGTGCTATCAGGACACGAAAAAGAAGCCGAAATACTTGCCGTTAAAGACAACACGGAGAGCCGTATCTTACCATGCTGAACTAACTGGCAACGTTAGTATAATGACAGCAGCGGGAGACCAAGACTTTTTTTATCAAGTCTTGGTCTCCCGCTGCTTTTTACTAGTGGATGTCTAACACTTTTTCTGCTGACAGATCAAGTGAATGATATGCCTGAAATTAACCCAGTAACCCAGTAACTCGGTGAACGGGGTTCATCCACAATGTCGCTCCTTATTCATCTTCTTTGAATACAGGACGAATTTGACAAGTGAAGCGAATGTTCTTCTCGGACAAGCGATAGGCTGGCAGCAGCTCTGGACCACAGGAGTTGGAGCCGACACCGCTCATTTTGTAATCGATATGGACTACAGTCTCCGGAATCGGCTGCAGCTCATAGGTATGCTCTGCCTTGGCCAGCAGCTCTGGAGTCACATGCAGCGCCTGGAAGGAGAAATCCTCCTCAGCGGTGAAGCGGAGTCCCATACCAAGCAGGTTCGTTACGTTTGCCCATCCTGTACCGAAGCGTGCGCCATTCTCTTGTGGCATGACATAGTTCTGGAACAGTTGGTCAACGGTGGTCTCATACACGGCTTTACGGGTGCTGTGATGCTTGTCAGCATAGCCCTCATGTGGTCCATAGCCGAAGTACTCGACTTCCTCCGAACCCTTCGGCATCTCTAGACGAAGACCAAAGCGCGGCAGATAAGGAGCCTCTTCGTTCACATCGGCCTGCGTGCAGAAGGTGATTAGGCCTTGACTGTCCACTGTCCATACCGAACGGCCTTGAATCAGCATCGGACGAATGCTACCGCCAAGTCCGTAGGAGACGCGAATCTCAATGATGCCTGTCTCGGTGCGGCTCCATGAGCAACTGTAGATTTTCGTGTGGAGCTCGTGCATTTGCCAGCTCAACCAATCTTTCTTAATGTTAATGTCATTATCTGTTGGAGCTCGCCATACGGATAGCTTCGGCGGTGAAGCGAGCATTTCCACACCCTGCTTGGAGATCGAAGTGAATGTGCCGAGTCCAAGCTCGAAGGTGTAATGAAAATGACGACCACGAATCAACAGCTGACCATTTTCCTCCACAGTCTCCAGTGGCCATTCCGGTAACGACGAGACCATCGGTGCCACAGCCTGTTGCTGTGCGGCATATTCGAATTGAGCAAAGGAAAGCTCGTAGCCAGGTACTGACCAGGCCGTCTCCAGCTTGCTCCGATACGTGAGTGTAAGCCAGACCGAACCCTGCTCTTGCACCAGCTCCTCCAGAGAATAGGGCAGCTGAATCACAGCCTGATCACCGGGCTGAACGTTTAGCTCTGAATGTAGACCTTGCGCGATAAGTTGCCCAGCTTGCTCCAGCTTCCAGTGCAGCATGACATTGGACAGATCCGTGAAATCATAGCGGTTATGAATGCGAATCTCTGCTTTTGCAAAGTCCACCAGCTCCGTATGGACAGGCGCGATAATCTGCTTGAGCTCCAGCAGACCTGTATGTGGCTTGCGATCAGGGGATACCAATCCGTCAATACAGAAGTTGCCGTCATGTGGCGATTCTCCAAAGTCTCCACCATAAGCGAAATATTTGGTACCATCGGCAGTAGTCTGCTGGATACCATGATCGCACCATTCCCATACACATCCGCCCATGAGCTTTGGATAGCGGTAGAATAAATCCCAATACTCTTTCAGATCCCCAGGGCCGTTCCCCATCGCATGGCTGTATTCACACAGGAACAATGGCTTGGTCTGATTCGGGTCCTCGGCGTAAGCCTGAACCTTCTCTGTGGAGGCATACATTTCGCTTTCCATGTCAAGGACATCCTTGCGCTTGTCGCCATTGTAGCGCTCAGCGGCTCCCTCGTAATGCACCAGCCTTGAGGCATCCCGCTGCTTGGTCCAGGCAGCCATTGCGATGTGATTGTCTGCATAACCGGACTCATTCCCCATAGACCAGAT
The DNA here is from genome assembly GCF_000377505.1 of Paenibacillus massiliensis 2301065 = DSM 16942. Lineage (GTDB taxonomy): Bacteria > Bacillota > Bacilli > Paenibacillales > Paenibacillaceae > Paenibacillus > Paenibacillus massiliensis. The sequence continues at coordinate 150,322 of NZ_KB898194.1, forward strand.
GATGACGCACGGATGATTCTTATCCCGTTCTACCATCCGCTCAGCCCGCTCTAAGAAGGATTCACGCCAGAGAGGGTCAGCAGAGATCATGTGGAAGGCCTCTTCCTTACCAGGGTAAGCGCGAATGAGCCCATGACATTCCAGATCTGCTTCATCAATGACATAGAAGCCATATTCGTTGCACAGATCAAGGAAACGCGGATCGTTCGGATAATGCGATGTACGAACCGTGTTAATGTTATGCTGCTTCATCAGCATCAGATCTTCCTTCATATGCCGCATGGAGACGGTAGCGCCCAGGACCGGATGAGAATCGTGACGGTTCACGCCCTTTAATTTGACGGGAACGCCGTTGATTTTGAACACGCTATCTTCAATGGATACGGTGCGGAAGCCAACATGATGAGCGAAGGTCTCCGCCCCAGCCTGAATAATCAGCTCATAGAGATAAGGCTGCTCGGCGTTCCATAGTGTTGGATTGTTCAGTCTTATGGACAGACTTCCATCCTTCGTCAGCTTGCTATGTGCAGTGCCGACAGAGCTTCGATTGTGGTCCAGCAGTGTGGCCGTCACAGGAAGCTCGTCTGTCGATAAGTCAGACGCTTGAATTTGAACATGCAAGTTGACGGAGGTCAGATCCTCATTGAAGGCTTGAAGGATTTCGAAGTCACGCACATGGCTATCCTCGCGGCTTAGCAAGTAGACATCACGGAAGATACCGGAATAACGCCACACATCCTGATCCTCCAAATACGTCCCATCACACCATTTCAGCACCATGACTGCGACTTTATTCTCGCCGGCCTGTACATAGTCGCTGATTCGGAATTCGGCAGGCATACGGCTGCCCTGACTGTAACCAACGAACTGACCGTTCACCCACAGGTAGAAGCAGGAGTTGACCCCTTCAAACACGATATACTGCTGCTTCGTGGTCTCCTTCTCGGATAGATAGAAGCTACGTACATACAATCCGGCAGGATTTTCGCTCGGAACGTAAGGTGGATTGAATGGAATTGGATAGTTTACATTTGTGTAGTGCTGCTGATCATACCCATTCGTCTGCCAGCAGGACGGCACCAACAGTTGATCCCAGGAGGAGGTGTCGAAGTCCTGCTCATAGAAAGGCTCATTAACCTGATGAACACTTGCCTTGTAGCTGAAGCTCCAGCTTCCGTTCAAAGATTGGTAGTAAGGTGAATACCCTCTTTTTCTGGAGATGGCATCGGCCTGATTATCATAAGGTATGAAGGCAGCGCGGGCCGGTTCGCGATTCACCTGTAGAATATTTGGATTTTCCCAATAGGGTTCGATACGGATCATTTCATCAGACTCCTTGTCATGGTAAGATCACTGTAATAACACATCTGATTATATAGACAAAGAGAGTTAATACATAGGTGATAAATGGACATTTAACCTCACAAAAAGGACATGTTATCAAGGGAGGCAATACAGTGGAGAAGCTGGGACTACGAATCAATCTGTATCAGCAAAGCCCGGAAGGGATGCCGATTCAGCTATATACTATTGGGGTGGAGCCTCAAGCGCCCATGACGCGACCACAGGGCTTCTCAGCGATGCAATGCATGATTTCGCTCCAGGGAAGCGGGGTATTTCGAATCTATGGGGAGGAGGAATGGTCTGCTATTCCCGAGCACAGTCTGCTGTATATACCTGCTGGACTGCCGCATGAATACATGGCGCTAGATCAGCAGCATTGGCTGTTGGGATTCGTCACCTTCACGGAGAGAAGAGAGGGATGGATGGCCGAATTAGGCTTCGGGCAGCAGCCTTATTGTATGCCATTGACCGAGGTGGATTCCTTGTATGCACGAATGGAGGAGATGTGGGAGATTACAGGGGAGCGTCCTCAGCTGTGGAAGTCTGCTGAGCTGCTGCTATCATTCTGCGTGGAGCTGCATCGGTTGCAGAAAGCGGAGAGAACGGACATCGTGCCGACACGTCAGCCGGATAGTGTGGTAGAAGCGATTACCTCATTTCTGCATGATCATCTGGAGCGAGATTTCTCGCTTGATGAATTGTCAGCGTACATTGGATATTCTGCGAAGCAGACGGTGCGGCTGTTCACAGGGCGAGTGGGCATGACACCACATCAGTATTTGAAAAAAATACGCATGGAAACTGCCACATGGCTACTTGATCATCAGCAGCAGATGACGGTGAAGGAGATTGCGCTTCATGTAGGGATGGAGCCGGACTATTTTACCCGTACCTTCAAGCAGACCTATACGGTCACGCCCTCGGAGCATCGCCAGCGCCAGCTTGACAAGAAGAAGCTCTGGACGCCAGGGAAGCGATGATTTCATGACCCATGGACATCTCCCATATGCAATTAATAAAGCCAAAAGGGATCTACCCATACCGTAAGGAAACCTATGCCGTTAAGGAAGCTCATTTTATTGATGCTAAATGCTAAGAAAGCATATGTATGACAGGGAATCATTGGAGATAATGCTATTTTTGCGACAAGCCGGGCACACTAGCGGGGACAACTTGTAGCGAAAGAGGGACGCTCATGCAGTGGATTTATTTCGGTAAGCTCTATACAACAAAGTTCCAGGCCGGCTGCCTGGCCAAGCGTCTTGAGGAGGACGGATGGATGTACGGATATCAGGACCCCAAGGCGGTAGAGATCTATCAGTCACGTAGGGGGCGCTACGGCGTTCGCTTCATACCGTGATTGAAGATATTATAGAAGGATTATTTTTTGAAAAGGTTAAATGGACGAAATCTGTATGGTGAACACAACAAAAAAACATGAGATAAAGCAAAAATCCTCTCCTGAATGAACAGGAGAGGATTTGCTATGTATGGGCCCTGAGGGACTCGAACCCCCGACCAATCGGTTATGAGCCGACCGCTCTAACCAACTGAGCTAAGGGCCCTCAATGCTATGCTGTGTTACTGATTATTCTTAGGAAACATCAAACAGCGGCGTTAATTAATATACAACATTTTCATTTCATTCGTCAAGTGTTTTTTTGACATCAGGATATGACGGCCTCATGAACAATGCTGAACAGCTTTTATTAAAATTTTAACAAGTATGACTTTTGGTACAGTTGTGGACAAATGTAGGGGACATAATGGGAGTTGAGAGGAAAGTCCTGTACTATTATAGGGATATTCGTCGCAAGAGCCTATAAAAAAGTTGAACGAATGTGCCTATAGGTCTAAATAATCGGATCATATATGTCGAAATAGAACTTAAGGAGGGGGTTGTATGAACTGGAATGCAATAAAGGTTAAGCTTGGCATGCGTCTTGGCATGCATCCTGCCAGATCAACGGAGGAAGGCAGCTTTACGACCGGGATTATTTGGGGATTGCTGCTCAGTGCGGTACTCTGGGTATCTATTATTGGCTGGATTTCAATGCTATTCTAGAAGGACTAATAAGTAAACATTGTGCAGCTACAGTAGCTAACGGAAAGACGTAAAGGAGCAGCGAACAACGATAGCTCTGTTCCTGGAAGTAGCTGCAGACTACATATATCTGAAGTGAAAATCTAAAACACAGTAGAAACGTTTTGTTACAGTAGGAATAAGTATCGAAAAGCCTTTAATTGTAGTAGTAAGCGATTAATTGTAATATATGAGAAAACACCGCCCAGAAATGTCTGTGGCGGTGTTTTGCTGTCTAAAAGAGGGCTAGGCTGGTATATCCGTTGTGCCTGCCTATAAACTCCTATAAAGCCTGTAGATGCCTGTACGCGCTTGTGGCGCCATGTAGCAACCGAGACCCATTCTGGTTGATAAGTAAGCCTAAGGGGGCATTATTCCTCCTCAGCTTCATGCTGGGTGTGCTTGCCACTAAAATCCTCTGCGAGCTTCTCCATTCCCTTGTTGACGGCTTCGTCAATCATATCGGTTGCTGCTGGACGGCTGGGGTCTACATCAGGGAGCTCATTGAAGCCTGGAGCTCGCTCCTCCAATGGCTTGTCATTCTCATGATCAGAAGCTTTGCTCATCTAGATACACCTCGTTTCTTCGAAAAGAACTGTTTGTGATTCAAGTGATATTGTAAGTGAGCCAACACTTGAGCCTGTATTGGGGACAAGTAATAAGTGAAACAACATGAAGTAATTTTTCGCTGATTTCACGATTCGCTATATGATGCTATTAACCCCATTCTTGATCTTGAATCAAAATGAAGCCGGAGAAGTTGTACCTCTCCGGCCAGGTCTTTCGTGCTTATCTGTGTTCAACTCGGTGTTCAACCAAATCGATGGTGCCCAGCACCAAATGGGCCAGACCAAATCCAAGAATGCCAGTGGCGGCGAGCTTGTACTTGCTTGCAAGCAGTACGGCTCCCGAGGCAGACACAACGGTACCAAGAACGGTTGGAACTAACCCTTCACGCATACATAACACTCCTCACAGATCAGATTGAAAGACAGCATTATTGTGTGTTTAAGCGTAACAGGATATGCGTGGTTGTATTTGTGTGAAGTTTGAATTTGTTGTTGGATAAATGTCTCAGGGTCTCCGCAAATACAGGATTCTTCAAAGGACTGAAAAAAACACTTGCAAACATCTCTAAATTATCGTAAGATATGTTGGTGACCGCAAAACGGATGAATTAAAAGCCTTCCAATTATTGCTTTGGATATAAGCGGAAGCATATATGATTTTACGCCGGGGTGGCGGAATTGGCAGACGCACAGGACTTAAAATCCTGCGGTAGGTGACTACCGTACGGGTTCGACCCCCGTCCTCGGCATCATATTTTATCGAAAGAATCCCTTGAAGTTCAAGGGATTCTTTCTTTTTTAGTCTGAAACCTACAACATGGGGACAAGCACTTTATTATCGTTGGGGACGGATTGGGGACGAATTTTTGGATCGAAGACGTCAAGATAAGCTTTCGTTTTATGACTAAGCTTTTTGTTAACATAAGCATTAGTGTCTGTGATCACCTGAGGTGCATGACGAAGTCGACGAGGACGAAGAATCAGAAAAAGAGGCGTTTGGAGGATTACAGGAGATATTTAGAAGTGCCCTTAAGAGCTCTGACGGCTAACGCTGTCAGAGTTTTTGTGCGTTCGTTTGAAAACCATTATAAACAAATATGCAAAATTACAGTATATTTTTATAGATCAGCAAGTATATGTTTAGACAGTAATTCAGAACTTGTCTATCATACATTCATATACCATGGAAGAGGGGAATACAATGTATAAAAGTCTCGTGTCATTGATGTGTACAGTATCGTTGTTTCTGGCATTCTTTCCTGCTACGGCAGGCGCTGAGCCTGTTGGGATGCTAAGAGGTCAGGTTATTCAGACAGGAAGCCATCCGACTAACCCCATAGGAAAAACGAGTACTGTTACGGATAATGATTTCTCAACCTTTTTTAATTTGCGTTCTGAAATCGAAAGCCGGACTGTGAATGATTTTTTGATCTATCAGTTTTCTACTCCGGTTGATATTACTGCATATAAACTATATATAGAAAACTATAACAAATATACTTTAACTTTTATATTTTATGATTCCGCAAACAAAGAAATCACCAGATTCAGGCAGACCATTTCAGGGGATAATGGAATTTATCCTTTTGCCAAATCTATAGAAGGCGTGAAGAAAATGGTGGTATGGAACTCGGTAAAGACCAACCCAACCCTAAAAGTCTTGGAATGGGACGTATATAATATTCCTGTTGAAAATCCAACTACATTGACTGCTTCTGGCGGTGATCGTCAGGCAACACTGACATGGGATCAGGTTCCTGAGGCCGATTCTTATACGGTACGCTATGGTACAGAACCTGGAAAGTATACCGAAACGCTGACAGTAACGAAGGACAAATTTGAGGGTCTTGTTATCCCAGAGCTAACGAATGGGATAACATATTACTTTAACGTCATTCCAATTGTGAATGGAGTGGAAGTTCTTCCTTCTAATGAAGCCTCAGCAACCCCAGAAGATTCAGAAGCTGAGGAACCGACAACACCGGGAGAGCCAGGAACTGAGCAACCAGGAACAGGGGAACCAACGAATCCAGAGGAACCTGGAACTGAGGAACCCACAGTGCCAGAACAACCATCCGGCAACCGAGCTATCTTGGTAGTCACAATGACGACTGGGCTGGAGAAGGAATTCGATCTGAGCATGAAAGAAGTAAACGACTTCATTGCCTGGTACGAAGCAAAGCAGGCCGGATCAGGAAAAGCCTCCTACGCCATCAATAAGCATGATAATAACAAAGGTCCATTCAGCAGTCGTAAGGATTACATTTTGTATGATCGTGTGCTGACCTTTGAGGTAAGTGAGTATTAATATAAATCCTGCCATAGAGCTATTGTGCTTTCTAGGGCTTCACCAGCTAATGCCGGTGGAGCTCTTTTGTTAATAAAAGTACTAGTATTCGCATATAGAGCAGGAGGAACGTGGGCCACTGCTTTTTTGGGGGAAAGACTGTAGACCCCTACCGAACAGACTTCTCTTGAATGTACTTGCGATAGAGGGCAGGCGTGATCTCCTCGAACTTTTTGAAGATTTTGATAAAATACCCCGATTCATTGAATCCCAGCTCATCACTGATCTGTGCGACGGGCATGTCGGTGACCTCCAGCAATTGCTTAGCCCACTTGATCTTCAGCCTTGCCAGATAAGTTGTGAAGTTCTCGCCAGTCTCCTTGGCGAACAACCTGCTGAAATAGCTTGGACTCAGGTGACACAGCTCGGCCATTTGTTTGAGCGCAATCTGTTCACTCTTGTGACTGTGTATGTATTCAAAAGCAGGCTGTAGCACCGGGCTCGTGATGTCGGTATCGCTCGGGCTGTTCTTGAGATAGGCATCTGCAATCGCATTGGTCATCTCTTTTTTAATGGATTCGATATTGCGAATGGAGTAGCCGGGCAGAATGGTGGACAGGTTCAACGACTCCTGATTTCCTGAGGCTTTCTCAAACATTTCGACCAGCAAATGCTTGTTCAGTGCCTCCTCCACAATGTAGCTGCAGAGCAGGGAAAGCATATTGGAGATGCTCACAATTTCATCATAGGTCATGACAGGCAACTGGTCATAGTCACTCTTTAATTCCTCCAGCTTTCCGGCATGCATGGGCACGTTCTTGGAAGTGACGATCTGCTCCAGTTCAGTCCCTTTCTCGGGGTCGGCGAGCTTCACTTGTCCCGCCATCACGGCGCCGATATATTTACCATCGATCGTAATGGGAATCGCAATATCTATAATATTGAAATGACAAAGATAGACGTAGGGTTCATTGAGTCGAACGGCTTCCAGACCGCCGCGCGCATCACATTTTTGGCAGTAGGGAAGAAGCTCGGGATCTTGGCGAACATTCTGGCAGAAGGCCTGGCAGCTACTATGACTGGTTACGGGAATACCTTTATAATCCACGGTTAGTATTGCGAGCTTGGTCACCGTTGCAAGTGAGTCCTGTAGACGTTTCCATTTGGTAAGGTCCAGAATTTTATGAATATGTAGATATTCTTTGATCATAGGTGCGACCTCCATAGCTAACCTGAATCCATGAATTTGGCCGTTAAAAGTTAGCAATTTGTACATATTAAGATGGAATAACGATGGGTAATGTAGTATGGGAGGTCAATATGCAACCATCTCATGACAATAACATACCACGAATGTGTGAAAAGGCAAAAAATTACGATTGAAAATTATAATTATTTGTTATAAAAGTCCACTGTAAACGTCCATATCCTGCGTTATATTAGGGTTATTGTAAGCGATTAAAATTTAAACATATTTCTGATTTTATATCAGATCAGGAGGCGTATATCTATATGAGAAAAGCATTTATCAGTCCAACCAAATATGTGCAGGGCGAAGATGAGCTGTTGAACCTGGGTTACTTTGTACAATCCTTCGGGAATTCTGCCTTGCTAATTGCACATCCGGATGATGTTCAGCGCGTAAAGGCGAAGCTGGATGCAACCGCAGAGAAGTTCAATATTACTTTTGTTGAAAGCGGTTTTAGAGGAGAATGCTCTCGTGAGGAAGTCGCACGCTTGCAAGAGATTGCGAAGGACAAAGGCTGCACCTGCACCATTGGCCTTGGTGGTGGTAAAGCGATTGATGCGGCTAAATGTGTAGCAGAGGGTGAGGCATTGATTATCTGCCCAACGATTGCGGCAACCGACGCACCGACAAGCCACTCCGCCGTATTGTATACACCAGAGGGTGCCTTTGATGACTATGCTTATTTCAAACAAAGCCCGAGTGTAGTTCTCGTGGATACAACGGTGATCGCCAACGCTCCAACACGTTTCCTGGTATCTGGTATGGGAGATGCACTCTCTACTTATTTCGAAGCAAGAGCAACAGCGAAATCTTATTCCCGCGTGAATGCAAGTCTGCCGATGGGCTCCCGTGAAGGCTACACACCGTCAGCATTCGGTACGAATGCAGCGCTTGCCTTGGCGAAGCTGTGTTATGAAATGCTGCTGAGCGATGGCGTGAAGGCCAAGGTAGCCAGTGACAGCAACATGGTGACCCAAGCGCTGGAGAATATCGTGGAGACCAACATCCTGCTGTCTGGCCTTGGATTTGAGAGTGGCGGTCTGGCCGCAGCGCACGCGATCCATAACGGGTTGACTATTCTGGAGGGTACACATCATTTCTTCCACGGAGAAAAGGTGGCGTTCGGAACCATTGCACAGCTCGTCCTTGAAAATGCTCCAACCGAGGAGCTGCATCAGGTACTCGACTTCTGTCTTGAAGTGGGCCTGCCAGTCAGTCTGGCCGATATCGGAGTAGATACGATCAGCCAGGAAGAGCTGCTGAAGGTGGCAGAGATTGCTTGTATTCCGGAGGAATCCATTCACTCGATGCCGTTCCCGATCACAGTTCCTGAGGTTGCTGGCGCTATTGCAACAGCTGACCGGATCGGACGGGAGTACAAAGCTCGCCGGGAGGGGAAAAAATGAAAAAAATAATCAATCAGGCTGAGAATGTTGTCATGGAGATGTGCAACGGGATTGCGCTTGCGCACCCGGAGCTTGAATTTTTGAAGAAATATAAAGTGATTAAGCGCAGAGAGATCCAGACTGATAAAGTCAGTCTCATCAGTGGCGGCGGTAGTGGACATGAGCCGGCTCACGCGGGCTACGTCGGAAAAGGCATGCTGGATGCAGCCGTGTGTGGGGATGTGTTCGCATCTCCTTCCCAAATCCAGGTGTATCAGGCGATCAAGGCCACGGCCAGTGACAAGGGTACACTCTTGATTATCAAGAACTATAGTGGAGATATGATGAACTTCAAGAATGCGGCGCATCTGGCAGAGGAAGATGGCATCGACGTACAGTATGTACGGGTTGAGGATGACATTGCTGTACAAGACAGCCTATATACTGTAGGTCGCCGTGGCGTTGCTGGTACGGTACTCGTTCACAAAATCGCCGGAGCAGCAGCAGAAGAAGGACGCAGTCTGGCAGAGGTAAAAGCAGTGGCGGAGAAAGCAGCACAGAATGTGCGTAGCATTGGTTTTGGATTCACATCCTGTACGGTTCCAGCCAAGGGTACCCCGACATTCGAGATTGCAGCGGACGAAATGGAATTCGGTGTAGGTATCCATGGTGAACCAGGCATTCGCCGTGAGAAAATCGTATCCGCAGATGAGCTGGCAGGCCGGATGGTCGGGGCATTACTGGCAGATATGAAGCTGGACAAGGATGCATCTGCCGAGATTGCGGTGCTTGTGAATGGCTTTGGCGCAACACCACTTCAGGAGCTGTACCTGCTGAACAATTCGGTTCAGCGGGAGCTTGCAGGGCATGCAGGTCTACAGGTGGCTACGACGTTTATTGGCAACTACATGACAAGTATTGATATGGCAGGGGCATCCCTTACCATACTGAAGCTGGATGACGAACTGAAGACACTGTTGTTCAAGGAAAGTGATGCGCCTGCGTTCAAGGTATCCGGTCCTCCCGCAGCACAAGTGGCATACTCCGAAGCGTTAGAGTCTGCTCAGAGTGAAGACGCTCCGGTATCGTATGAAGTGGAGACGCCTGCAACGTCTGCAGTGATTAGCAACAATCAATTCTCCTTGGACAATATTGTCTACCTGATGGATAAAATGAGCGAGATCATCATCAAGAATGAAGTGCCATTCTGTGAACTGGATTCCCATGCGGGTGATGGCGATTTCGGCATGAGTGTGGCCAAGGGCTTCCGTCAGTTGAAGCGCGAATGGAATCACATCATAAATGAAGAGAAGAAAGACATCGGTTCGTTCCTCAATGCCTGTTCGCTCGTAATCATGGAATACTGTGGTGGAGCGTCTGGCCCGATCTGGGGTTCGGCCTTTCGTGCAGCAGGCAAGGCTGTGGGGGATGTACAGCAATTGAGCGTTGCTGCATTTGCCGAAATGATGCAGGCGGCGGTTCAAGGTATTCAATCGACAGGAGAGCGCTCCTTCGGTCGGGGTGCCGTTGTAGGAGACAAGACATTGATTGATGCACTTGTTCCATGTGCCGATGCTTGGACGCAAAGTGCGGAGTCTGGCGATGACTTCAAAACCGCATTTGCCAAAGGTGCAGCAGCAGCCGTCGAGGGAGCGAAGAAAACGGAAGATATCGTGGCACGCTTGGGCCGGGCAGGCACAGTCGGTGATCGTAGTCTGGGATATCCTGATGCTGGCGCTTACGCACTAGGCGTTATTTTCACAGAGCTGTCCGAGTCGATGAAATAACTACAGTAAACCAAAGAAACGACTTTAGTCTAATGGAAGTTAGAACTAAAGTCGTTTCTTTAATTTAGATTTGTCCAACCTGCTAGGTAGAACGAACGTAAGAAAGTGCCTCGCTTAATAAGGAATGATTTAAATGGACTTATTTTCTGGAGCCGACAAGGTTAATTTTCTTAGGTTGATGGAGCCCCCTGTTGCTTGAATGGTTATTTTCTCACATGTGCTTTCGGGGAACAATAAACTGGTTAACGCATGCTCCCCGCCATTCATGAATAGCTCCATGGAAGCTGTATCCAACATTAAACGTAGCTCAAGCGAATCTCTAGAAATGATCGTAACGGATTGGGGCTTGGTAAACATCTCTGAGAAATCCACTTGCCCAGCGTTTTTACGATCTACTGTAAAGGTGCCATCCGTTGCAGAGTAGGTGATGGTCGATTGCTGCTGATCAGCGTGCTGTATAATGAGTTCCAATAAGTGAGCGGAGCCCATATCAAATTTTATGTTCAGATCCAGGGCATCTAGTCCCCAAGTAAATTCCTTTGGCGTGCCATCCATGATCTCCAGATCGGAACTAGTCAAATGTACTTGTGAGAAATAGCTGTCTGCTTCTTCAACGGGCATTTGCACAAGAAGGGTTTCATCATTTACTTGCTTTAGTTCAAGCACACGCGGTACGGTCATTGCGCCTCTCCAGCCCGATGTGGGCACTTGATTGGCGTAACGCCAGTTGCTCATCCAACCCAGATATATGCGCCGTCCATCTTGCTCAGGTATGTCTGAGAAGCTCACACCTGCATAGTTATCACGTCCATGGTCAAGGATGCGGATACTTTCATCGTCGGGCTTAAATGTGATTCCGTCAAAGGAACCGATAAAATATTGCGTTAGTGAGCCTGACTCCAATTCAGGATTATCTCCGACACTAACCAATAACACCCACTTGGTCGTGTTCGTCCCCTCAATCGTTAACGGGAAAAGATCAGGGCATTCCCACACGCCATCATGTATACCGATTCCATCTCCAAACTCACTGGTTAGTGTCCATTCCTTCAAGTCAGAAGAGATAAAAAAGGTTATAGTCTGCCCAGTAGCAAGGGCCATGATCCATTGTTCAGTAGGTGGATGCCAGAATACTTTAGGATCTCTGAAGTCGACTTTGCCTTCACTACGCAAGACTGGATTGCCATCATATTTCATCCAGCTTCTCCCTTGATCATGACTGTAGGCCAAGCTTTGAGCTTGAACAGCTGGACCTCCATTGATTCCGTCCTTATGGCTAGTGAATATGGCTACAATGCCTGGCTTATTCGGGAAGAAACCAGTCGTATTATTCCAGTCAATGACGGCGCTCCCGGAGAATATGGTTCCGTTGTCATCTGGGTATAAAGCAATACCGAGCTCCTCCCAGTGAATCAGATCTGTACTAACGGCATGCCCCCAGTGCATAGGGCCCCATGTCGTTCCGTAAGGATGATACTGGTAAAACAAATGATACTCTCCCTCAAAATAGACAAGACCATTAGGATCATTAATCCAGTGTTCCTTCGGAGAAAAGTGCCATGCTGGTCTATATTTCACTAATTCTATGCTATTCATTATGTGGCCTCCATTATTTAGGAATTTGTATAACTATCGTATCCCTTTTGTTTAATAGCCAGCCATCTGTCCAGACCGAGTCTATTAAGCTCTTGCAAATATTCATTCCATTCCGCATCGACATTACCATTTTTAATCCATTCCGCCCGTTTGCGGTTCACATAGGCAAATAGGTCCGTTTCGATCGTGGACAGCTGCTTTTGATCTTCAAGAGAGAAGAAGATCGGCGGATAATTGTGATCAGCCTCCATATGTGGAACAAGCTTCTCCTTCATAAGGTCAAGCCTCCAGGAGGCATCGTCAGGCTTAGTGGTATACACTCCGTAATATTCATCCAGGATGGCTAGTGGACCGCCAATGTTCGTTTTTTGTCTTAGCTCAACAGGTGCGCTTCCTTCAAGAGGAAGATGAGTTAGCATGTTCTTGTTCTCGTCGAACTTGAAAATATTCTGTTGCGTTTCATCACCGTATGTTCCCCAATTGTTCTGTACAGATTGAATCGGCTCGTAGAGCTGATCAATCCACTTCGCAGTTAATTCCAGATTTTTATTCGTGCTGGTAATCACCATCTTCCCACGACTGAACCCGAAATTGTTCGTTCGTGTTACGTTACTCTTGCCGTCCGGTCCAACCAGAGGTGGAAGTAGCTCATATTTATCGTTGTTGCCTGTGATGTTAGCTTTATCCCACTGAAAGTAAAGGCCGTAGCGGTGATCCTGTCCTTTGGCTAAGTAAGTATTGTAGTCCTGTTCAAATGACTCTTCATCGATTAAGTTCATTGCATACAATTCATGGAAATATTTGATCGCCTCCTTATATCCATCCTGGTCTGCGGTAAACAGCACTTGGCCGTCATTGGTGACGACCGTATGATCCCCGTTGTCACCGAATCCAAAGGACCCAAACAGAAAGTTCATATCCTCGTTACCGTTGTTCATAATGAAGGACATGGGAATCTCATCCGCCTCACCGTTACCGTTTGGATCACCTTCCTTGAAGGCAAGCAGTGCCTTCTTCAGTTCCTCGGTTGTCGAAGGCATGTCTAGACCCAGCTTATTTAGCCACTCCATGTTGATCCAGGCCATACCATTAACGGAATGGATGCTCTCCTTGCCAGAGCCAAGCTCCTCAATCCAGGGGAAGGCATAAATATGACCATCAGGTGCAGTGATCATCGCTTTGTATTCAGGTGCTTCGTCCAGCACCTTTTTCAAATTAGGCATATGCTGTTCGATAAGCTCTTCTACCGGGACAATGGTTCCATCGCTTCCAAGCTGCAACAATTCATAGTCGGTATATCCAGCGTCCATAATGGCATCAGGCAAATCCCCGCTTGCGACGGCCAGGTTTCTTTTCTCGGTAAATGAATCAGAGGTATAGTTCTTCCAATTAATGTGGACCCCCGTGTGCTCCTCCAGTCTTTGATAGATCAGCTTCTCGTTCGGGTCTGAAGGAGCAAGCGGCGAGCTTTGGGTTATGAAATTCAGCGTTACTTTCTCTTGAAGGGGAAATGTGACGTTCTGCAGATTGTACTCTGGAGAAGCAGACGAGCCTGCATTGCCACCGCACCCCGCAAGGACAGCTACAGATAAAGCGAAGAGAGCAACAGGTTTAAAGTTGATTTTCATATGAATTCTCCTTGCTTATGGTTATTTGATAGAGCCTACAAGAACACCCTTCTCGAAATATTTCTGGAAGAAAGGATACATAATCATAAGTGGCAGACTTGAGACAATAATGGAAGAATACTTGATCATTTCTGACAGTTTCTTAAGTTCTGCCTGGGCGAGCGCGTCTGAAATCATACCTGGGTCCACCTGGTTCTGGACGAGGATGGACCGAAGAACAAGCTGAAGAGGGTATAGCCGGTTACTCTCCAAATAGATCATGGCATCAAAATAGGAATTCCACTGTCCAACGAAAGCATATAGCGCGAGTACAAACACGATTGGTTTGGAGAGTGGAAGGACGATTTTGAAAAAAATACCGAGCTCTGATGCTCCATCAATCTGGGCTGCTTGGAAGAGCTCTTTCGGAAGACCCATAAAATAGGTGCGGGCTAATATAATATTGAATACGCTGACAGCACTAGGCAAAATGATAGACCAAATGGTATCCAGCATACCCAAATCCTTCACGACCAGAAAGGTAGGAATCAGTCCGCCACTGAAAAACATCGTAATTAGAAATAAGATCATAAAAAGCCTTTTACCGACAAATCCTTCGATAGATAATGGATAAGCTGCCAGCACGGATACGATCACAGTTGCAGCAGCAAAGGCAGCCGAGTAGAGCAAGGAGTTGAAGAAGCCTCGAATCATAGCTTCGTTGCCTAGTATCTTCTCGTAGCCCACCAGGCTCCAATCCGATGGGCTGATCGCCAGACCCTTCGTGATGAGCACGTTGGGATTGAGAAAGGAGGCGAGCAGGACATAGAGCAGTGGAAAAAGGATGATTAATACGAAAAGAGCAAGGATGACATAATTGACCCCAAGCAGTACACGGTCTTTTTTCGATAATTGAAGATTCATGGGTCCTCCTTCTAATACAGGCCTTCGCCTTCATTCAGCTTCTTTACAACCGCATTAACGAATACCAGCAGAATCACGTTAATTACGGAGTTGAAAAGACCTATAGCTGTGGAATAAGCATAATCACCGGATTGTAGCCCTACCTTGTACACGTAGGTAGCAATAATTTCCGAGGTAGGAGAATTTAATGGTGTCTGCATCAGGAAAGCTTTCTCATAACCAATGGACATAATACCGCCTGCAGATAATATAAATAACACCGCCATAACTGGCTTCAAGGCAGGAAGGTCAATATGCCAAATGCGCTTAAGCAGAGAGGCCCCATCCACAGTAGCTGCATCATGTAGCTGCGGATCAACATTGGAAAGCGCTGCCACGTAGATGATTGATGACCACCCAGCACTTTGCCATATCCCGGATAGTATATAGATGGTGCGGAAGTAGGCAGGATCTGACATAAAAGAGATGGGTTTATCGGTAAATAGAGTAACCATAGAATTGACAAGTCCCGTTGGTGATAAAAAGACGAATAGCATTCCCGTAACAACAACAACAGATATGAAATTGGGAGCATATAGGATCAACTGAACATTCTTTTTAAGTTTTTGCCCTTTCAGCAAATTCAGCATCAGTGCCAGCACGATCGGGATAGGAAACCCTAGAATCAACCCGTAAGCGCTTAATTTAAACGTATTTAGAAATATGTCGTAAAAGTTAGGTGACGTCAGAAAACGAGAAAAATGCTCAAAACCTACCCAATCACTCCCCCAAATACCTTTCATTGGACTAAAGTTCTTAAATGCGATGATGGAACCATACATGGGCACATATTTGAAGATGATGGTCAAGATCAAAGCGGGAAGCAAAAATAAGTAAAGGATATAATTTCTGAATACATAATGAATCCAACTGTTTTTTTGTGTTGCTATAACGGTTGTGTTTTTCAAGTTCATAACTCCTCCCAAGATTGCGCTTCCAAGTTGTAGTCACCTTTGATTAAGAAGACCCTGATTCGAGAGCAATTATATGTCAACCGGATAACATATGTCAACCGGTTTCATAAAAGCGGTAAATGTGGTTTAATGGTAAAGGAATAGGTTATGATTAGCGTAACGAATACTTGAGGAATTTTGACAATAGGACGGTGTGAATGAAATTGAATCCGAAGATTGGAGACGTCGCAGAAAGAGCAGGCGTTTCAAAAACAACTGTATCACGTGTGATGAACAATAGAGGTTATATTAGCGAGGAAACGAAAGCGGCCGTTTTTGGTGCAATGAGGGAACTGAATTATTTTCCTAACGATGTTGCTAGATCGCTGTTTAATAAAAAGACGAATCTGATTGGATTGATCGTACCGACAATTAATAATCCGTTTTTTAGTGAATTAGCTTTTCACATCGAGAGCATTTGTTCAGCAAAGGGCTATAAAGTGCTTCTGTGTAATAGCCTTGGAAGTGAGGATAACGAAAGACGATATATCGAAATGTTAATGCGTAATCAGGTGGATGGAGTCATAGTGAGCTCTCACAACAGAGGGATTAGCGACTACAGTCAAAATAAGCTGGCGGTCGTCGCAGTTGATCGTTACCTGTCACCCTCAGTTCCTGTTGTCGGCTCCGATAACTATGCAGGTGGAAAGCTCGCTACAGAACTGCTGCTTCGTCGTGGGTGCACGGACATTATCCACATCAACGGGCCAATTGAGTTGGAGACACCAGCGAACCTGAGACGGCAAGCCTACGAGGACGTGATGAGGGAACATGGTATGGCTGCAAAAGTATACGAGAATCACAAGTCATTTGATCAAAAAGCGTACATCGACTTATTTGATCAAATTGTTCAGGAGAATCCAGGATTGGATGGCGTATTTGCCAGTGATGATTTAATCGCAGCCACTTTTTTGCAGTATGCTAAACGACAAGGAATACGTGTCCCCGAAGATATCAAGGTCATCGGATACGACGGCTCGGATAACGTACAGGCATTTCTACCTGAATTATCTACAATACGCCAGCCCATAGAAGAAATTGCGCAGGAATCTATCCGGATATTGCTGGAGAAAATAGATGGGGAAGCGGATCATGAAGCCGAGGAACGGTATCTTCCGGTTACACTCTTGGAAAGGGAAACCACTTAGGTGGTTTCTCAATGTTATGACAACCGATTAATATATTGCAGTTGCTGCGCGATTAAAGCCCTTTGTAAAGGTGGATCAAATGATTCGGATCGGCGACTGCCATGATGGATTAAAGCGAGGAATCTCTATGTCTGACTTGGTTAAGGTGAGCGAGGAGGAGCTTCAAATAATTGCAGGCATAACGGAGAGAGAAGCTGTTTTGCACTTTAAAACCCTGAGAAATTAATTCATAGCCACATAACGGCTGAATACAACCGTCATGTGGCTAATGAATTGGCCAAATCAGCATCAGCAACAGACCTGTGATGGAGGCACGGCACTCACATTAAATCATTTAATATGTTCAAGGTCCTAATAACCTGATTCCGGGCTTGTCAGATTGTCCAGCATATCGTAATGCGTTCGCTGCAATGGTTTCTCTGCCGGGCCTTCGATAACGTCCCCCGTATAGGAGAACCTCGATCCATGGCAAGGACAATCCCATGTCCGGTCTCCGGCATTCCAGTTCACCTCACAGCCAACATGCGTACAGGTCGTATCGACAATGTGAAGCTGTCCTTCCTGATCACGGTAGGCCCCTTTTCGTTCCCCGTGCAGCGTAATGACGGCCCCCTGATCTTTTGCCAGATCCTGCGGCATAATCTCCGACGTCTCCAGCTTCCCTTTGATCAGATGCTTGACGACATTCGCATTTTCCTTGACCAAAGTCTTGAGACTCGGATCGGGGGTGAAGCGCAACGGCGTATACAGATCGGTATAAGGATTGTCTTTACCCAAGACAAGATCCTTGAGTAGCTGAGCAGCTGCTGTACTATTCGTCATTCCCCATTTACGGAAACCGGTTGCGATCAGGACCCGCGGCTGGGAGGAGGTAATCGGACCGACGTAGGGCAGCTTGTCCAGCGTCACCAGATCCTGTGTTGACCAGCGAAATACGATGCTCTCCAGTCCCAGTAACTCCTGAGTGAAGCTCTCCAGTGCCTGGTAGTGTGTCTCCGTATTCTCTCCTTGCCCAGCTTTATGGCTGTCGCCTCCGATGAGCACCAGCGTATCATTACCATGCTGTACTGACCGAAGTGACCGGCTTGGCTGGTCGATACTCAGGTACATCCCACCCGGATAGGGCTTCTTGGTCTTGCATGCAAGAACATACGAGCGATCGGCATGCATTCTTGCCGAATACAGCCCAGTTCCTTCGTAGAAGGGGAAATGGGAGCAAGCAATGACATGGCTTCCCGTTACATTCGGTCCATTACGGGTAAGAACGGCGATCTGTTCACCATCTTCTTTTACATTGACTGCCGGGGTGTGCTCGAAAATAAGGCCGCCAGCCTCCACGAACTGTTGTACCAGGTGCTTCAAGTATTTCAAAGGATGGAACTGTGCCTGGTTGTCCATCTTAAGCGCTTTGTATATCTTGAGGTCAAAAGGGATACTGTCGACCAATTCGCCTGTAATACCCAGTTGATCATAAGCCTTGTACTCCGTCTCCAGCTTATGTGCAGATTGCTCAGTCGTCGCATACAAATATGCATCTTGCGTAAGGAGCTCGCAATCAATCTGCTGCTCCCGAATCGTGTGCTCGATGAATTGCTTTGCTGCCATATTAGCCTCGTAGTAATGTCTGGCCTTGGTAGCTCCAAAATGTTGGATCAGCTCATCGTAGATCAGATCATGCTGTGCAGTGATCTTGGCCGTCGTGTGTCCTGTTGTGCCGTTTAGCAGCGTGTCGGCTTCCAGCAATGCGACCTTGACGCCTTCCTTGGCTAGCAGATAGGCCGTTGTGATACCTGCCATTCCGCCGCCTACAATCACAGCATCCACCTGAACATCTTCTTCTAATGCCTTGAATGCCGGTAAATCGATGGAATCTCGCCACAGCGGTTCTGGAAAAGTCACTTATATCCCTCCAAATTATTGTATGTACTTACTGGATAGGATTGGCGATTTCACATTTTTAAACGGGAGGAGCCACCTTGAGGACGAGCGACTTTGAGGGAGGGAAGAAATGTCAGTAAACGGAGATAATCCTTCGATACCGTATGACGTGGCTTTTAATCACTTGGAAGAGCTATTTCTGAGCTCACATCCAGCCTATAGCAGGGACTGGAGCAGACAGCTCATCGCTCGGTTCCGGCAGGCGAATTGTGCCTCGCTCTTCGTTCCTTTGATAATGACAACAGAGCTATAGCCATTAATTCCGGGCCTGATACTAATGGTATAAGCAGGCGACCGCAGACGACTTCGGATAATACTATGAAGAGGTCCGCCAAGCTATAGGTGAAAAAGTCTATACCATCGGTATTATGCCTTATTATGTTGAATGCCGTTCAATTAGGCGATACTCCAGGGGAGCCACTGCTTCCTGCCTGGCATTCAGCATGTTGTGTATGATGATAAATGCATTCTCAGCCTGCTGCTGAACGGGATAATGAATGGTGGTCAGATCCAGCAGATGCGCTACCTCCGTATTGTTGAAGCCCATAATTCCCACTTCTCCTGGAGCGGATATTCCCATTCGGTGCAGAGTGGTTATGCAGCCAGCAGCAACCTCATCCGTTGCACAGAAAATAGCATCAGGCCGACGCGTCTGTGATACCCACCATGAGGCGAGCTCTTCGCCGTCCTGAATGGAGGTCTTGTCCTGAAAGAGAGGGAAATCATCTGCCGTGATCTGCCGTCTATGTGCAAAATCAGCGTAAGCACGTCTACGCTCCAGTGTATTCAGACCTGTGGACATCGGATAGACATTGAGAATATTGCGATATCCCTTGGCGTACAGATGCTCCAGTCCTGTCGCATAGGCGTCATACTGATCCATAAATACGGAGGGGATACGCTCATTCTCAAGCCGCTGCCATGTCACAATAGGCCCGTATTTCGTATAGGATTCAATGACCTCCCATTCATTTGTCCGCAGCACAAATACGAGCGCATCCAATTGCTTGCGCTTTAGCATCTCTAGGGCCACATGCTCTTTGCCCGCGTCTCCATTAGTAATGAACAGCGTAATGTTAAATCCGTATTTCTCCGCCGCCAGATTAAACGCATCAAGGAAGCTAATAAGCAGCGGACTGAAGGTGACGGAAATGATCCCGATAAGATGGGTGGCTCCTTTTTTCAGCGTAATCGCATTTCCGTTGGGGACATAGTCCAGTTGCTCCATGATCATGAGTACCTTTTGACGTGTGGTCTCACTTACATAGGGGTAGTTATTCAAGACCCGTGAGACGGTTGCTGTTGATACACCTGCCATGCGGGCGATTTGTTGAATGTTTGGCATCTGTGTTCACCTCAGCATCAAGCATAACACAGTTCGGGAAGCGGCTACAAAGCAGATCATACCGTTATTTCATGAAGTTGAATTTAATGCTTGACCTGTAATGCATTACATACATTACATTGGGATTGTAGAGAGATTCAATACCATTTCAGGAGGGTGACCTATGAAAAAAGGAATTAAAATCGTAACTATTGGCGGCGGCTCCAGCTACACTCCAGAGCTTATTGAAGGTTTTATTAAGCGCTATCAAGAACTTCCTATTCGGGAATTATGGCTTGTTGATATTGAAGAGGGTAAGGAAAAGCTGGAAATTGTAGGGGCGATGGCACAACGCATGGTCAAGGCAGCAGGGATCGATTGCGAGGTACATTTGACGTTGAATCGTCGTGAAGCACTGCAGAATGCAGATTTTGTAACTACGCAATTCCGTGTAGGTCAGATGGAAGCTCGTATCAAGGATGAGATGATTCCACTGAAGCATGGGCAAATTGGACAGGAAACGAATGGAGCAGGGGGGATGTTCAAGGCCTTCCGTACGATTCCTGTGATTCTGCAGATTGTGGAGGATATGAAGGAACTGTGCCCGAACGCCTGGCTGATCAATTTCACCAATCCGGCAGGGATGGTTACCGAGGCAGTGCTCCGTTATGGACAGTGGGAACGGGTCATCGGCTTATGCAACGTCCCGATCATGGCTACGAAGACCGAAGCGGCCGTGCTGGGCAAAGTGGAGGAAGAGCTGTTCTTCAAATTCGCGGGCATTAATCACCTGCACTGGCACAAGATCTATGATCAAGCCGGACAGGAGCTCACAGGAGAAGCGATCGACAAGATGTATGGTCCTGATGCCGAGCCTGAGAAGATGGTGGAGAATATTAAAAACATGCGTTTCCTGCATGAGCAGCTTGTGCAATTGGAAATGCTGCCTTGTCCATACCATCGGTACTACTACATGACAGATGCGATGCTGAAGGAAGAGCTGGAGGAGGCGCAAAAAGAAGGCACACGCGGTCAAGTCGTCAAGCGTCTGGAGGAAAGTCTGTTCGAGCTCTACAAGGATCCGAATCTGGATTACAAGCCTAAGGAATTGGAGCAACGGGGTGGGGCTTATTATAGTGATGCTGCCTGTGAGATCATTAACTCTATTTATAACAATAAAGGGACGCTAATGGTCGTCAGCACACGCAATAATGGTGCGATCCCGGATCTGCCTCAGGAAAGTGCTATCGAAATCACCAGCATGATTACGGCTCATGGTGCCGAACCGGTTCATTTTGGTTCCTTCCCTCCGGCGCAGCGGGGCTTGCTTCAGGTGATGAAGGCTATGGAGGAGCTTACGATTGAAGCGGCTGTTACTGGGGATTATGGTACTGCATTGCAGGCGTTTACGCTCAATCCACTGGTGCAAAGCGGGGACTCAGCCAAGGCATTATTGGATGAAATGCTGGAGGCGCATCAACAGCATTTGCCACAGTTTCAATCCAAATGATGAACGTAATTCCTCTTTACAAAAATATTATGAACAATACGCATCTCTGTAAATAGAACGCAAGGGATAAATGCATCTGCTATCCTGTTTACAGTAGAGAAACTGTAATGCCGCCTGCAATAAAGAAACTGAAGAAACTGAAGAAACTGAAGAAATTGAAATAGAAGACAGCCTGTAAGCCTGTAAGCCTGTAGATTCCTAGCCGGAACCCACAGGTTACAGGCTGTTTTTATACACTTTTTGACTAATGCTTGGTTGTTGAATAATTCATGATTCGTTAATAAGTTCGTGATCAGTTCAAGATCAGTTCAAGATCAGTTCATGATTTAGTTAACCCCGACAGCATCGAATGCGAGAGCAACCGATCTCGCCTGAGCTGAATTCGCTCCGTACAGGTCACGGGCCGATTGCACGAGTGCAGTCCGTGCTGCTGAGAAGTTCGAGGTTGGAGTCAGATAGTAGACAAGGGCGTTGTAGTAGATTTTCACAGCATCGTCACGGCCGATTCCAGGTACGGTGACTCCGCTGAACGTTCCACCCGCTGCTGTCAAGTAATAGGCTTTATTAATAATACCGCTGTTAATATGAACTCCGCCGTAATCTGATGTGCCTGTGTAACGATTTCTATAGTGATCTGGCTGATCATAGAGTGTTGGGTTCGACATGGATCTCAAGGCATCTCCAGGAATATTAGGCGTATAGATTTCGTCGCCAATCAGCCAGTTCGTGCGCTGAACGTCGTTGCCAATAATATCGGAGAAGGCTTCGTTGAGTGCTCCGGATTCATTGACATATTCCAGGTTCGCTGTGAATTCGGTCACGCCGTGAGTTAGCTCGTGTCCAATAACGTCAGGATCTCCGGATAACGGGCGGAACATGACACCGTCACCATCGCCATACACCATCCCTACGCCATTCCAGCCAGCGTTATTATAGGCATTGCCATAGTGGACTGTGGAACGGAGCTGGAACCCTCTTCCATCCAGACTATTGCGATTGAATTTAGAGAGGTAGTAATCGTATACCTTGGCAGCGTAGGCATGGGCATCGACAGCCGCTCCATCCGTCCAGACATTATCAGAGTCGGTCATCAGCGTACCTGGAAAGACAGTTCTTCTATTCGCTGTATAGGTCAAGATTCCATTGCCACGGGTCGTGTCTCGCAATTGATAGGTGCTGCCGGACTGTGTGGTTGTGAACGACTTGGTATCACCCAATACGCCTTTTCCTGTGCCGGTAGCCATGGTCAAGATATCGTACTGGTACACAATACTTCCGTCCAGGGCATCAATGAAGTAGCGTGTGCGAAGCAGAACAGGCTCAAGCAGGTTGACCTCTGTCATATATACAAGTCGTGCAGAATCCTTTTCGGGATAAATGTACAGCTTTGCAGTAGGCTTCACAGCGTGTTCGGCGACGTCAGGGTCTGAAAGTGAAATTTTCCCATCATTTGCACTCGCTTCGGCGTAGACGTCATTTGTTACCGCATCATTTGTGATGGCTTCCTTCGATACAGCTTCATCCGACACGACTTCCTTGGCGACCGAATCTTCGCTTGCCTGTTCCTTATCAATCAGCTTAAGCTCCTTGGATATACGCTCTGAAGCTTCAGCTTCTGCAATATACACGGCATCTGTTGCGCTGATTTTGGGGCTTGTCCCGCCAGGGATATTTTGATTGGATTTGGTGATCGTGGCGCCGAGAAGGGAAGTAACCTGCTCATTTTTATCCAAATGTACAGTCTGTACTGCGCCATAGACCGGGATGCCATCAATGTATTGCTGCAGACGATAATGATTCAATCCGTTGCTATCCTTCTCATGATTAATGATTTTCAGTTGCTTCTGTACATCTGTGCTGTTCAAGCCGAGTGATTTGGAGGAGTTCTGCAGATAATTCCATACCTTCTCCTCATTAGAAGCGGATTTCGGGGCATTAGCAACCTCGGCTACAAAGGCTGGCGTTAACTCAAATGGGCTGTCGCCTGAAGGCGCAGCACCCGCACCTGATGCAAGGGCGCTGAACAGCAGCGTACCTCCTGCTATAAGTGCAGTCGTTTTTTTCATTTGCATGGTTTATACACTCTCCCAAAAGAAAATTAGTTGTCTCTAATCTGCCGATCTAGCATCAGTAATGCTAGACGGTCACTCTAAAACGAAGCATCTTTAGCAGGTACGGGAAGAAAAGTGAAGTAACGCGTGAAGAGGAATAACTAAGGTGCAGAAGAGTTGTGAATCTGAATACAGGAGTAAGAGTCGTGGCAAGTAAGCCGGGCACTCCTCCCTTCAAGGATCGGATGGGTGCGGAGCTGGGATGAAGAAGGGGTTAAGGTTCGTTGATACATAAAAGTAATTATTTGTAAACCCTTCGAATCTGAAATTGATAGTATCATAGAATTATAGTTTCGAAAAGAGGTTTTTTTGAAATTTTTTGTAAAAAATCCGTTATAAGGAGAATGTAGTGTGTGTCGAAACAAGAGCTGAAAGGAAAACAAGCTGAATTTCCTGCTTCCAGCGAATGATGGGATGATATGGCGTGGAGGTGTAATGCCATTGTGAACGAAGGGAAGCGGTAGGCTCGATAAAAAGCCTGCAAGAGAGAATCCTGCAAGCTCAATGACTATATTTCTTCTCTTTGCTTCTTCGTAGCAGTTGGGGCATTTCGAGCAACAATTTATCCATGGTGATTGGATCATCGAAGTTCCATTTATTCTCGGAGTAGAACATTCGCTCCCTTTGAAGCGTTCTCCAGTAATCACTTTGCAGCATTTGACGGTACTGCTGTCGAGTCAGCGGATGATTGTCAGTCAACAAGAAATATATATCTGCTTCGTAGATTTGGGCATAAGCAATGTCCGTCAGGTGGAAAGGTATTCCGTCATTAATCAATTCCTGTACTTTGGTAGAAGGCCTCAGCCCTCCTGTGTGATAGACAGTTAGCGAGAAGCCTTTCATTCCCATAACGTACAGGCTCCCCTCGACCATGGAGAATACCGTGGCAGTCTGTCCCACATCCATATAGCGAGCTGCTTCATGCCACATTTCCTGGCAAGCTACCTGATGGAACTGAACCCATCGCTTAGCCTGTTCTTTTTTTTGAAATAACTCGGCAACCTTCATAATCCGCTGGTATACAGGCTCATAGCGATTGATTAGTACCGTAGGCGCGATCAGAGCCAGCTCATCTATCCACTCCTGTCGAAAGCCGCTGTGCACGATAAGATCTGGCTGTAGCTTGCGTATTTTGGACGGCTCACCCAGCAGGCCAATATCTTGCACACCGCTTAATTGATCCTTGTAAATAGCTCGCTTCCCGATAATATCCGTATCCGCCCCGATCGGCTGCACCCCCAGAGACAGCATGTCTCCAAGGGAATAACCCACAGCGACCACTCTATTGTACTCTGTAATAGCTGATGATTTGACGAACAGCTGCCTGGACGTTGATGCAACGTATTGCCTCGGTGTTACTCCTTCGATTTGCCTAAATTTTCGTATAAAATAGCTCTCATCCCTAAAGCCAACAGACTGCGCGATGTGTGAGAGGGTATCGTTTGTTTGCAGCAACAGCTGTTTGGCATGACGAATGCGTGTCTCCGCCAGATAATCCAGAGGCTTTTTTCCAGTAAGTGTCTGGAATAGCATGCTATACTGCCATTTCGCCACGCCAGCAATGCGATACAGCTGCTGCGCTGTGATCGTCTCATAGTAATGCTGGTCAATATAGGCGATGGTCTGCTCAACAGCCTGTATGCTGTCAGAGACGGTCTGATTTCTTTCCCGATTTTCCATAAGAAGGACTATCAGCTCTTGCATATGAATCTGTTCTTTTAACTTGGATACCTCGGATATTTCAGACTGGTCGTGTAGCGACTCATATAGAAGGTCCAGCAATTGAAGCAGCTTGGCTTCATCGGCAATATCGATTCGGGTCTCGTAAGAAAGGGAGGAATGGATCTCGATGGCAGGTTGAGATATTCCGGGCTGGAAGACATAGAATTCAATAATGACAGCTCCGAGCTCTGGGGCTGCCGATTCCAAGCCTGGGCTGTTCACATCTGAGTCGGAGAAGGGAGTGAACCGGATACTTGCGTGTGCTTCGGGAGCCAACAAGTAGGCTTGATTATAGTCAGCTTGTATCAGATGCTTCCTTAATTGCAGCACTCCGTGGGATGCTCTGAACAGAATAATTCTATGAGTTCCCGGGCGAGCCGGTATGACCTGTTCGCAGGATAGCTGCTGTATGTTAAAGATATTTGCAGGAATATATAAATAGACACCATCGAGGCTTGTTCGATCAGTGACTTCATCCTTGCTATAAGAATAACTCATCCCCACATCTCCTTTTCTTGGCTGAACATAGCTGTTCTGTTATCAGGAGCTGAATTTTGTGCTATGAAAAATCAGAAATCCAGTCATTGATCAATTATAGCAAACCCCATACTATAAATTGAAGATGATTTTCATTATCAATAGAGAGCCTGGGGGAGAAGCTACAAAATGAATTGCACAAGAAATCATAAATTATGGGTCAGTCTGATGCTCGTCGCTGTAATACTGGTGATAGCAGCATGCTCGAATACAGGGGAGAAGACTACCAATAGCCAGAAGGTACAGAACGAAAATGGTGAGCAATCCATTACCGTGTCATGGATGAGGGATCTGGGGCCGTCCAATCCACATGCCTATTACCCTTCACAATTGTTCTCACAGTCGATGATCTATGAGCCTTTGGTGGCTTACGGAAAGGGTGGGGAAATCAAGCCTCATCTGGCAAAGGATTGGAAGATCAGTGAAGATGGGAAGGAGTATACATTCTTCTTGCGTGAGGATGTGACTTACTCTGACGGCACACCATTTAATGCGACTAGTGTAAAACGTAATATGGATGCCATTCTGCAAAACAAGACCACGCATAGCTGGCTGGGAACTGCAAAATTGCTGGAGCGGGCCGAGGTTGTGGATGAATTTACTGTGAAGCTTGTTATGTCTGAGCCGTATTATCCTGTACTGCAGGATTTGACAACTGTTCGTCCATTCCGTTTCCTGGCTGATGCAGGTTTTCCCGAGGATGGCAACACACTGGAGCATATAGTGGCACCTATTGGGACGGGACCCTGGATCCTTCAGGAATACAAGCAGGATGAGTATAGTGTGTTTGTTAAGAACCCCAACTATTGGGGGGAACAGCCTGCCTTGGACAAAATCACCGTGCGAATTATTCCCGACGCGGAGACGAGGGTGATGGCTTTTGAGAAGGGTGAGCTGGATCTGATTTTTGGCGAGGGCTCCATTAGTCTGGACTCCTTTACCGGACTTCGTGATGATGGACGGTACAAGACGGACCTGTCTGGGCCAGTAGGAACACGCAATCTAATTATCAATACGCAGAACGAGAAGCTGGCGGATATACGTGTGCGATTGGCCTTACAGCATGGATTTGACAAGGTAGCTCTGGTCAAAGGGATTACTTCTGATGTAGAACAGGTGGCTGATCAGGTGATTACCACAGACTATCCGTATGTGAAGCAGACTTACGCGCCACTCAGCTATGATACGGCCAAAGCTGAAAGCTACTTGGAGGAGGCAGGCTGGAGGCTCTCAGCTCCAGGTGGTGTGCGCGAGAAGAATGGGGAGCAGCTCAGCTTTGAATTAATGTACGATACGACAGATCGGATTCAAAAGGCCATGGGTGAGGCGCTGCAAGCGGAATGGTCGGCTATTGGTGTGAAGGTTAAGCTGACAGGAATAGAGCTAGCCGAGCAGACCAAGCGCTTCCGAGCAGGAAATTACGAATTGAATTTCTGGTTCAACTCGGGCGTGCCCTATGATCCTCATACTTTGGTCAACGCTGTGGCAGAGCCAACCTTTGGGGTGGCGGAAGCTCACACGAATATACCTGACAAGGATAAGCTGGACAAGCAAATACATCAGGTGCTGGCATCTGTTAACGAGCAGGAAAGGCAGGAGCTATATGACGCGATCTTAGACACCATTCATCAGCAAGCGGTCATTGTTCCTTTATCGTATATTCGCCAATACACGGTCTACAATGATCGTCTGGACAATGTGACATTCCCGGATAGTCGATGGGATCATCCGTTCAACAGCATCCGCTTGAAATAAGGGCAGCGTATGAGTAGGCGTTCACAGCGGGAAGGGGACTCTCAGTCCATCTCTTCAGGCATGTATCGGCTATATGCTCTTACATTTTTGTTTTTCAGTGTCAATGCCTTCACGCAGGTGGTTCTTCCTTTGTATGGTAAAAGTATTGGTCTGGATAACCGTACGATAGGTGTATTGCTTGGTGCCTATCTTCTGGTCAGCATGTTGTTGCGTCCATGGGCAGGGGCCGTTGTTGAACGAGTGGGAGTTCGGCGTATGCTGCAATGGATTCTGCTCTGTCATCTGCTGGTGGTGCTGCTCTATGCGTGGCTCGATCAGACAGCATACGGTCTCATTCTGATCCGGGGATTGCAGGGGGCGATAGCAGCTTTCTTCTCTCTGACTTTACAGATTGCTGTAGTGGATACTCTACCAGAGCGTGAAAGGGCACAGGGACTATCCCTATATTTGCTGTTCGGTATGCTGCCCTCGGTTATGGGACCTGCGGTTGCGTTATGGATCTGGGAGCATGCGGGCTTTCGCGGATTTATGATGAGCCTCCTGCTGGCTGCTGTTATTACGTGGCTGACAGGTCTCACAAGCCGGCTGCCAATAGGGAGCAATTCACATCGTTTGCCGTCGCAACGACATGAAAATAAGCTGCCGTCGGAGAGAAAAATGCATGCACTGCGCAGGGCTATCGTCAATCGGAGCTTTATCATGAGCAGTGTGGTGATGACAATGGCAGCCACAGGATTTGGTGCTACCACAGCATTCCTTGCTTTGTACGTTGACTACACGAGAGTAGGCCACGCTGGAGTCTATTTTGCGATTCAGTCTGGTGTTATTGTGCTGGTGCGCTTTGCTTTCCGCAAGCTGCTTCCCTCGGATGGTATCTGGCATAGTCGATCTATCGCCGTCCTGCTCGGTTCCATGGCCATAGGACTACTATGCACGGTTATGGCACCTTGGACAGGAAAATCCATTGTTCTGTACATGGGGGCGGTGACAATCGGTTTTGGGATGGCTCATATCTATCCTATTTTAGCAGCCTACCTGAGCATTGCTCTTGAGCAGACTACTCGCAAAATCTGGATGGGATTATTTATATCCATGGCAGATCTGGGAGCGGTCATCGGTAGCATAGGGATGGGGCTGGTCGCTGATTATACCGGATATGCATATGTGTTCGTCATATGTGCGGGCATGCTTGCGTGTACAGGCCTATTGGTTGCAGCAAGCAATGGCTTTATGAAGAAATCAGTCTAAGGCTTCTTGGCCATCATATCGTCCATTGTATATGCAACAGGCTTGATTTGGCTAAATAGTCGTTCGATTTGACTATGGTTCTACCGCAGGGACAGTGCTAGGATTAGCCTATCTGAATACTTGCGAAATGGATAACAGAATTAGATAACAGAAATGAATAGCAATAGTAACCAACATACAAGGAGGCTCTATACAAGGAGCTTCTTTGTGACTTCATTTGTGTAAGCGTTTCAAATGCATTGTGAAAGCCTGACGCTGATATGCTGAGCCATTAACCATGCTCTTATCGAACGTCCGAGCAACGTTATCACGCTATCAATCTGGTAATCCTGAGGAGGGTACATATGATGACTAACCCTGTTTCCGAGCCATTAGAGCACATGAAGGCACATGGCTATGATGCTTGGTTAAGCTACGAATCGTCGTTGCCTATCGCTGTTGCGGCTCAATATCGCCCCTGGTGTGGTGCGATCCATGTCAGCGAGCCACATGCGACCATAGAGGCCGCCGCTACAGAGCTGCATCGGGGGATTATATCCATGCTGGATGTTCATACCGAGATGAGCAGCGCTACAACGGATCAGCCGCATATTGCGCTGGGAACCTTCAGCGGAATGTTTGGGGAAGATTCCAGTTATCCGGCGGAGTTATTTACCTCAACAGATCGTGAATCTACTGGAGTAGAAGGCTTTATCATCCGTACATGTCCTGCTGAGCGCTGCATTGCCATTGGAGCTGCTGAGCCTGTCGGGGTACTGTATGGTGTGTATCATCTATTACGTCTTATGGGAACAGGACGACCATTGGATACGCTTGATGAGGTGGTTGTCCCGGTCAACGGTCTGCGAATGCTCGATCATTGGGACAACATGGATGGCAGTATTGAGCGGGGCTATGCAGGTCCGTCCTTTCTGTACGAGCAGCATCAGTTCACGGCCAATCAGGAACGATTACGCGATTATGCCAGATTAATGTCCTCTATCGGTATCAATGCGATTTGTATCAATAATGTGAATGTCCATCAGCAGGAGACACAGCTGATCACTCCGCGGTATCTTCCAGATGTTGCGAAGCTTGCGGAGGTGTTCCGAATCTATGGTATTCAGCTATATCTGAGCATTAACTTTGCCAGTCCGCTGGAGTTGGGTGGCCCTGAGACGGCAGATCCCCTGAATGATGCAGTCCGACAGTGGTGGACGGAAAAGGCTGCAGAAATCTATTCATTCATCCCGGACTTTGGCGGTGTTGTGGTCAAGGCAGACTCAGAGAATCGCCCTGGTCCATTCACTTATGGGCGCAATCATGCGGATGGGGCGAATATGCTGGCAGAGGCGCTCCAGCCATACGGCGGTATCGTCATCTGGCGCTGCTTTGTATACAATTGCAAGCAGGATTGGCGGGATCGCTCAACAGATCGGGCCCGGGCGGCGTATGATCATTTTAAGCCGCTGGACGGTCATTTCCACGACAATGTCGTGCTGCAGATCAAGAATGGACCGCTGGATTTTCAGGTACGGGAGCCTGTGTCACCGCTGCTCGGCGGCATGGAGCATACTCATCAAATATTGGAGTTTCAGATTACCCAGGAATATACCGGGCAGCAGCGACATGTCTGCTATCTGGTACCGCAGTGGAAGGAGATTCTGGAATTCGATACGTGTGCACAAGACAAATATGCTCCATTGAAGCATGTGGTGGATGGGTCGTTGTGGGAGCGGGCACGAAATGGGATAGCGGCCGTGACGAACGTAGGCGCAGACTGGAACTGGACCGGGCATTTGCTGGCACAGGCGAATCTGTATGGCTATG
This sequence comes from Paenibacillus massiliensis 2301065 = DSM 16942, assembly GCF_000377505.1. GTDB lineage: Bacteria > Bacillota > Bacilli > Paenibacillales > Paenibacillaceae > Paenibacillus > Paenibacillus massiliensis. The sequence continues at coordinate 181,247 of NZ_KB898194.1, forward strand.
GACGGCTTGCCTGGAATCCTGACTTGAGTGCAGAGGCCATTGCGGAGGAATGGGTGAAGCTAGTCTTTGGTCTGGATGAACTCGTGGTCAGTGCCATCACGCAGATGCTGATGGATTCGTGGCCGATCTACGAGTCATATACTTCCCCGCTCGGAGTAGGCTGGATGGTGAATCCGGATCATCATTATGGGCCCAACGTGGACGGATATGAATACTCGAAGTGGGGCACATATCACTACGCAGACAGCAAAGGGATTGGAGTTGACCGCACAGTCCATTCTGGTAGCGGCTATAGCTCACAGTATATGGGGGCGAATGCCGAGCGTTACGAGTCACTGGAGCGATGTCCAGATGAGCTGCTGTTATTTTTCCACCATGTTCCCTATGAGCACCGCTTGAAGTCAGGTACAACCGTCATTCAGCATATCTACGATACTCATTTCGCAGGTGCGGACAGAGCAGCAGCGCTGCTGTCCACTTGGAGGGAGCTACAGGGACGCATGAAGCAGACTTATTTCGAGCAGGTGGAGGCTAGGCTGGAGGAGCAAGCGGAGCATGCCAAGGAATGGAGGGACCAAATTAATACGTATTTCTACCGTAAGAGCGGTATTGAGGACCGCGAGCGGCGAATGATTTATTAAGCCTGTCTATGTGGCAATAGCTGCGAACGCGTGGGGAGATTTCCCTCTAGGTAGCACCTTGCCTGAATATGATTTCAGTATGTAGTCTGTAATTATTGTCCTTGGTATGTAATTATAGCCTTGGTATGTAATTATAGCTTTAGTATGTAATGATAACGTAGTATGTAAGATAACTATAGATAGTAAAAAAGGAAGCCTGCACTACTCGTGCAGGCTTATTTCTCGTTGAAGTATGGCTCCAGCAATTAGTTACCTTTGATCCCTCGAACGAGCTTGGGAGTCAGCTCCGTGAGATAGTAGAGCAGTGCGATGAATGGCATTGCCACGCCTATAAGGGCTGTAGGTCCCCAGCCGCCATGTGCGTAAGACCATCCTCCAAGAAAAGAACCAGCAGCTCCGCCCAGGAAAAAGATGGCCATGAACAGCCCATTGAGTCGGCCCCTGGTCTCATTGCCCAGAGAATAGATGGTACGCTGTCCAAGCACAAGGTTACCGGATACGGCCATGTCCAGCGTAATAGCAGCAACGACAAGGAGTGTGAGGGAAAACGTGGAGCTGCCTTGATTCAGGTAGGCGACCAGGAATGACAGAATGGCGATGATGAATGCCAAACCGGTCAATGGCTGGGTCCATCCTTTGTCTGCGAGTCTTCCGGCTATAGGGGCAGCGATCGCTCCCGCTACTCCAGCTAGTGCGAACCATGCGATCCCCTGCTGCGACAGGCCGAAGTGGTCCGTCAGATACAGGGGAACTGCTGTCCAGAACAGACTGAATGCCCCGAATAGAGAGGCCTGATAGGCTGCACGACGACGCAGGGCTGGCTGTGTCTTCAACAAGGTCCAGAGTGATGCGATCAGCCCCTTATAGCTCAGGGATGGTGACGGCTTGCGGGTAGGAAGGGCACGGGACAAGAGGATAGCGAGCACGGCAATGGCTACGGCCGAGATCCAGAATACGGACTGCCAGCCCCAGACATCCGCTACGAAGCTGGCGACAGGCCGTGCGAACATAATCCCTAGCAGTAACCCACTCATTACATTGCCAACGACACGTCCTCGTTGTTCTTCAGATGCCAGATAGGTGGCGAAAGGCACTAATATCTGGGCCACGACACTGCCTAAGCCGAGCAGCAGCGAGAAGGTGAGGAACAACGCTGCGTTCGGAGCCAGAGCTGCACCGATCAGAGCAAATACAACAGCGACTAGGGCGGTAATGACAAGACGGCGATTCTCGAATAGATCACTGAGTGGCACGATGAACAGGAGTCCTATGACATATCCGATCTGGGTAATAGTTACGATGAATCCGGCAGTCTCGGCACTTAAGCCCGTTGCTGCACTGATCGGACCAACAAGGGTCTGGGAATAATAGAGATTGGCGACGATGAGCCCGCATGCGGCTGCTAGCAGGAAGACCAGACCGTTAGAGAGCGTTGCTTCTTGGGGGACACGCTTTTTTATCATGAGAATAACCTCCTCGATTTAATGAACGGTTAGTTCACTAATTTGTATGAGTAAATAATATACTGAACGTTTCGTTTTGTAAATAGGCTGATTTTTTGATATACTACACATATGATTTTAAGGACCGAAGCCACTACGCCACGCGGGAGACTACAGTCAAATGAGAACAACAGCATTCCAATATCACCGAGCAAGTAGATCTACTTATCACCGAGCGAGTTGAGCTAACCAAGAAATCGAGTCCGTATTGGATCTTCGACTGGCGAAGAATTGAAGGAGGATGTACGGTATGAGCGGCAAAAGAGGAAGACCGCGCAATCTGGAGACGCAGCATGCGATTCTCAATACGTCATACGAATTATTGCTGGAGCATGGCTTCGGTGCAGTAACGATTGAGAAGATTGCGGAGCAGGCGCAGGTGAGCAAAGCAACGATCTATAAATGGTGGCCGAATAAAGCAGCGGTGGTGATGGATGGCTTCATGCATGCTGCTTCGGCCCGATTACCGATTCCCGATACAGGTAAGGTCACCGAGGATATACTACTGCATGTATCCAATCTGGTCCGGTTTATGACAAGTCGTGAAGGACAGATTATTACGGAGCTGATCGGGGGAGGACAATTCGACACAGCCCTGGCAACGGAGCTACGTTTGCGTTATATCCAGCCACGTCGCCAAGAGGCAGGACAGCTGCTACAGAGAGGAATAGAGCGCGGAGAACTGCCAGAGCATCTTGATGTGGGAGTCACTATTGATTTGGTATACGGCCCGATTTTTTATCGTCTGCTGGTTACTGGTGATCCGCTCGACGAGGGGTATGTTCGCAGCCTGGTTGATCTTACGATCCGCAGTGTTCATCAATATTTTGCATAGATTCATTAGAGAGCTTCTAATGTACCTGGATGAGAATTGGTTGTGCAAATGCACAATCAATTTCGTCTTTTCATCAATATTTTTTTGTGGCGCAAACTCTTATACTGAAAGCGTGTTCAACAAGAGCAAGCTAGGAGGCTGCAAGGAATGGAAGGATTAATGATTGGATGGTATGGTGCATTGGCAGGGTTGGCGCTTGCAATCATTCTCATACTGAAGAAGCTCAACCCCGTATATGCTCTATTTTTGGGAGCGATTACAGGCGCATTAATCGGTGGTGCGAATCTGGAGGAGACCGTAGGCGTTCTTGTAAGCGGTACACAAAGTGTAATCGGAACCGTACTGCGGGTTCTGGCGGCTGGCGTGCTGGCTGGCGTCATGATGGAATCCGGTGCGGCTGAGACGATTGCACAGGCGATTGTGAAGAAATTTGGCGGGAGCAAGGCCATTTTGGCACTGGCGCTGGCTACGATGCTAATTACAGCTGTAGGCGTATTCATCCCTGTCGCTGTATTGATTGTGGCGCCCATTGCCTTGTCTGTCGGCAATAAAATGGGGATCTCGAAGCTGGCATTACTGGTAGCGCTCTCGGGGGGAGGGAAGGCAGGCAACATCATTTCACCTAATCCCAATACGATTGCTGCTGCTCGCGGGTTCGAGCTTGACTTGAGTCATGTGATGCTCGCAGGGCTTCTGCCGGCAGTCTTCGGTCTCGCAGTTACAGTCATTGTGGCATCGTTGCTGAAGAAGAAGGGAACCATGGTGTCGGGGGATGAAGCGCAATATAGCGAGAACGAGAATAATGATTATCCACCACTGGGGCGAGCGATTGTGGCACCACTGGTTGCTATCGTGCTACTAATGATCAATCCTATTGGCTCGCTGTCTGGCATTGAGCTGTTATCCAATATGAAGGTCGATGCTCTGTATATTCTGCCAATCGCGGGAATCATCGGGCTGCTGGCCATGGGTAAGGGGAACAAGATGCTGGAATATAGCGCGTCTGGTCTCAATAAAATGACGGCAACCGTACTGATTCTGATCGGTGCTGGCGGGATTGCTGGGCTCATCGCTGCTTCGGATCTCTCCACGCAGGTCGTAGCTCTGATTGAGGGATCAGGTATCGCCGGGACATTCCTTGCGCCGATCTCGGGTATTCTGATGGCGGCTGCCACAGCTTCTACTTCAACCGGTGTAATTCTAGCTACGGGTTCCTTCGGACAGGCTGTCCTGAATATGGGGACACCACCGCTAGCTGCATCCGTAATGGTGCACACAGGTGCTACAGTTATTGATTCCCTGCCACAAGGCAACTATTTCCACGTAACTGCGGATAGCATGAAGATGTCGATCAAGCAACGTATGGGTGTAGTTCCTTATGAGGCGATTGTGGGCGGAACGATGACGATTGTCGCTACCGTAGTATACGGCTTCTTACTGTAGTGAAGCGATGTGAGCCACGTAGCCAAGTGAGATAACCAAGCTAAGTCAGCTATAACCTGAGTCAGCTATAAGCTAAATAAGCTACAGGCTAAATAAGCTACAGGCTAAATAAGCTAAATCAACTACGTTAAGCCACGTAAGCTGTGCTAAAACAATGACATGATGATTGAGTGAGACTATACAGATACAAGGATTGTCGACAGTAATGTGTCTACATTAATGATGGGGTGAGAGAGAATGCAATACAAGAATTTTGTACTGGCGCCTGATTCCTTTAAAGAGAGCATGACCGCCAAGGAAGTATGCGTAGCCATGGAGAAAGGACTACGGAAAGTGTATCCTGAAGCCAATTATATTCATGTGCCAATGGCAGATGGCGGTGAGGGAACGGTACAATCTTTGGTAGATGCTTCAGACGGACAGCTGCTGTATGCTGAGGTGACGGGTCCGCTGGGTCAGATGGTAACGGCTTCCTATGGCATTATGGGAGATGGAACGACAGCTGCTGTCGAGATGGCGTCAGCCAGTGGTATCCATCTGGTGGAAAAGTCAGCTCGTAATCCGCTGATTACGACCACTTACGGTACAGGCGAGCTGATACGCGAATGTCTGGAGCGTGGTGTCCGCAAGATCATTATTGGGATTGGTGGAAGTGCGACAAATGACGGTGGCACAGGAATGGCTGCTGCGCTAGGGGCTCGCTTCCTGGATGCTGCAGGCGAAGAGCTACCATGGGGGGGAGGAAGTCTCGGTCGTCTGTCTTCCATTGACCTCACTGGACTAGACCCGCGATTGCAGGAGGTACAGCTGATCGTGGCTTGTGATGTGACAAATCCGCTCTGTGGTCCTACAGGGGCCTCGGTTGTATTTGGTCCACAGAAAGGCGCTACACCAGACATGGTGCAGCAGCTTGATGCCAATCTCGCTCACTATGCAGAGGTCGTGAATCGCAAGCTGGGTAAGAATGTATTGGATGTACCAGGTGCTGGTGCTGCAGGCGGTCTTGGTGCAGGCCTGTTGATTTTTACGCAGGCGGTATTACAAAAAGGGATTGATATTGTCATCGAATACACCGGGCTTAGCGATAAAATAGCTACGGCTGATGTCGTATTCACAGGCGAGGGCGGAATTGACTTCCAGACCAAATTCGGGAAGACACCCTACGGCGTAGCGAGAGCCGCCAAAGCTAAAGGCAAGAGGGTAATTGCTCTGGCGGGTTATGTCGGTGCCGGAATCGAGACGTTGTATAATGAGGGCATTGATGCGATCTTTGGGATTGTCCCTGGAGCTTCTGCTTTAGAGCATTTGCTGGCCGAGGGTCCCGAAAATGTAGAGCGTACAGCCGAAAATATTGCGCGTGTGTTGCAATTCGGCAAGAGCTTATGCTAGAAGAGGATTCACTGACTGCTTCAACTCTGGATTGAAGATCATTTAACCATGACATGTGGACTCATTGGCTTGACCTCCAATCGCTTCATTACTTATTGATGCATCCGCAGTAGCTCATAGATCAACTCGGTGAGCTGTAGTAGATCGCGTGGATCTCGCCCGGTGATGGCATGAATTCGCTTCAGACGGTATTGTAAAGTATTGCGATGTATATTCAGGGATTCGGCGGTCAGAGACATGCTTCCATTGTGATGAATGAAGCTTCGGAGTGTGTCCAGCAGCTCAGGTGTATCCTCCAGCTTGTGAGTGGTATGGGCAGGGCCATCAAGCCTTGCCTGACTCCACTGGATGAGGAACTCCACTTCATCGTAGGTCGTTACCTGCTGTGAAGGCCATAGCGCGAACAGGATGGACATGGCAGCCTTAGCCTGAGCATAGCTACTCGCAATACTGGCTTCGTGCCGTCCCCTGGAGATCCGAATGCTCGGATGATCAAGGAGCAGTCTTCGAATATGCTTATCCACATCCTCAGGCTGCTGCACTAGCAGAAGCCATGTATCATTTTCCACCTGAAAGGCAGTCTTGAATAGTAGCAGTATAGAGTCCTCGCTAGCTAGTGAGGAACTCTTCACATACAGGACCGTTGTCTTTATGACGAGATCTAGCTGATAGGCTATGGCTTCTTTTCTCAGCTTCTGGGAATAGGCTCCATGATGGGAGAGCAGCAGCTCCACAAAGGCCTTCTTGCGATTCGCCTCCTCCGCACGATGCTCCAGCATGGTGCGCTGTTCAATGAGCAGGGACACCGTCGTTCTGACAATACTGCAAAAGGGGCGCACCTCATCAGGATTGCCCGTAATTCCGATGACCCCGACACAGACGTTTCCTATGAAAATCGGCTCGTTTGTTCCTTGCTTCTCGTTGGTCCCATCCTCCCATACCTCAACCATGTGTCCGGTGGACAGAGCCTTAACGGCACCCTGATGGATGGTGCCCACCCGCTCCCGAGTCCCGCTACCCACGATAATCCCTTTTGCATTCATAATGTTAATGTTGTAAGGAATATCCTTCATCATCTTATCGACAATATCCTGTGCCTGATTCTCCGAAAGCTGGAACAAGGAATGGCCCCCTCCACTGGTTCATCTAATAGTAGCTACTGTCAACATATGTATTGTGCATATGAACAACATTATAGCTTTTTCATCCTCCATATTCCAACATGAATACAGACAAGAGAGCCGCATAACTGGAGGAAGACATTGTATTCCTCGAAATTTTCTACTCCTTATAGCCATCACAGGAAGTATAATGGTCGATGACTGTCGTTTTTTGTTGTATGATGGATTTATGAAACGTTGGTTCCCCGAACCTAGGAGGGTGTCTTTTGTTTAGTCCAATGAAGGCCATGTTTCCCCAGCGCAAGAAGCTTAGTCTCACATCATTGCTAATCGGCCTTGTGACGCTTGTCGTAGTACTCACCTCTACGATCCTTCTGGCAGGCTCCTATGTGTCCAAGAAAAATTCGCTAATCGAGACTACCCTACGCTTGAATTATAATAATGCCAGCGGCAAGGCCCAGACATTGAATTCCTTGTTCATCTCCATGAGGGAAAGTCTGCAGTATAGTGCCAATTCACTCACGGATGTGGAAGGCATGACTGCCAAGCAGCTCGCTGACTATCTGAATCTTATGCGTAATTCCAGCAACTTTTTCAATTCCCTGTATCGTATAGATGAGAACGGGCAGATCCGTGGAATCTCTCCATATAATCCCCAGAGGATCGGAGGGCATCTCACCACGAAATATGCACTTGATGCTTTGCTTTCCCAGCGGCCCTATATTTCTTCTCCCTATGTAACACCCAATTCGCACAGACTTATTGTGTTCATGAGCCAGCCCTTATTTGATCAAAATAGCAATTATACCGGATTCGTTGGAGGTTCGCTTTATTTACAGGAGGACAATATTTTATCAAGTATTTTTGGCAACAATTCTGTGGATGATTCCGGTTCATATTATTACATTGTGGATGCTCATGGCCGTGTCTTGTATCATCCAGACAAGCAGGTGATTGGTTCGGATCTGGCCCAGGAGGAGGTCGTGCAAAGTCTGCTAGAGGGCAAAAGTGGACGTCAGCTCACAGTGGACCATCTCGGTCGGCAGATGATCGCTGGCTACTCCTATGTGGATTCGAATGGCTGGGGAGTGGTGGCGGTATCCCCGCTGGAGCGAATCCAAAAAGAGCTTATGGACAACTTGTACACCCAAATTCTGGTGTCTAGTCTGCCATTCATGATTTTGCTCATCGGTGTCATTCTGATTGCGCGTCAATTGGCCCGTCCTTTCGTGTATCTTGCAGATTTAATGAGCAAGCTCGGCAAGGAAAGGGTGGTATTGCCTGAAGCCAAATCACACTGGAACAGAGAGGCTGATCTACTGACGAAGGCGGTATTTCTGGCTGTCGCGGATATCCAGAAGCAACAGGACCAGCTTGCGCAGGATGCTGCTACAGATGGCTTGACCGGGCTACTGAACCGCAGATCCCTTGAGCAAATGATGCAGCAATGGCTGGAAGCGGGCACTTCCTTCTCGCTGATTCTGCTCGATGTGGATCGTTTCAAGCCGATCAATGATACCTATGGTCATCTGGTTGGTGATCGAGTGCTCAAGCATGTGAGTGATAAGGTGTTGAGCAATGTACGTCCGACAGATGCGTGTTTCCGATTTGGCGGAGAGGAATTCATCGTGCTGCTGCCGGATTGCGCTAAGGAGGAAGCTTTCGAGCTGGCAGAGATCATTCGTAAAGACATCGAGAGCAGTGCAGCGCCGATTCCTTCACGAATTACGATATCTCTCGGTGTAGCACATTGCCCTGATGATGCTGCGTCTGCTGAGCAGCTTCTACACAAGGCTGACCAGGCTATGTATTTGGCCAAATCCCAAGGTAGAAACCGGACGATGCTGGCAAAATAAAAAGCGGAAAGTCAACCAAGGCCTATGAGATTAGAAATCATAGCAGTGCCACCTATATGTAGGGGCACTGCTATTTGTCTATGAGAATAGGTGGCTTGTAATAAACTCCGTGATAATTAATTGTATAAATGTTCTAAATTTAATTATTTGTTATAATTATCTATGTAAGCGGTTTCTAATGAATTAATCTAATATGGAGGGATGACACAAAATGAAGGCAGGTATTCGTTGGAGGCGAGGTTGGATGGCCGTATTAAGTGTAGCTCTGTTGGCGGCTACATGGTATGTGCCAGGAACGGGAAGCGAGATTCAGGCAGCAGAGCAGGTCAATGTGCGTGACTTCGGGGCACGTGCGGGGGTGACGGAGGATCAGTCGGCTGCTTTTCACGCCGCGATGAAGCATTTCTATGACAAGGGGCAAAAGGGTACGGTCTATATTCCCGCAGGCACCTATTACGTCGATAACGGTCTTCGTTTCCACGCTGGTGTGAATCTGGTAGGGGATGGAATAGGGCGAACGATTATTAAGAAGACAGGTAATGTAAGCAGCTACGTGGTGGGGAATCCGGTACTGCGCTCCGGCTCCAATAATCTGGAGGTCAGTGTGTCCAAGCTTACGATTGATGGAGATCGCACGAACCGTGCAGCTCGTGGTCTGGGACAAGTCGGGGGCATTAACATGGATGTGGATGTCCGCAATTTGACGTTGTCCAATATGGAGATCAGAGACACCACAATAGGCGCTCTCCTTCGTCGAACCAAGGATTCAACGATTCAGGACAGTGTGTTCGATCGCACAAGTGGACATGCTATCGCAGCCGGACATGAGAGCTTCCCTGTGGGTGAATTCAGAAATGTGACCATCACAGGTAACAAGATTACGAACTCAAGCGGTGGTAGCGGAATCAATCTGTCCCGTGCAGCTCGTGCTACGGTTACGAATAATGAAATTGTGAACAGTGTACAGCAATCAGACACCTATGGAGGCATTCGGATTCCAAATGGTGGCGAGAACAATATTATTAAAGATAATCGAATCGTGAACTATCCACGCGGAATCTTCGTACTTACAGGGGCAACTAATAATACCTTCGAGAATAACACGATTGTGAACTCTCGTATTCAGGGGATGCTGATTGAGGCGAATGACAATACGATCAAGGGCAACATTATTCAGCAGACAGATGCTTCCCTCAGCCCCGAGCTAATTCGTCTGTCTGGCGCGAATGGGAATGAGATCTCCCGCAATCGGATGGAGACGCACTCCCGCTTCAGCAACTTCGGCATTCGCCTGACGAACTCCAGCAATAATCGCATTGTGGATAATATCACCGATACTTCAGGGACTTCCGTCAGTGTTGAGGGTGGCAGTGGCAACACGGTCAGCGGTAACACCAATAGGAGATAGCTAATTAAAGTGGCTATTAGAGATAGTTATTAAATATAGCTGCTAAAGATAGCTACTAAAGATAGCTGAAATCATAGAACGCTTTCCTGAGCTTTGTACGTGCTTAGGAAGGCTTTTTTTATGGAAAAGATAGGACATGTCAAGCTCGGTGGGGAGAAGTCTTGGGTGTGAATTTCTTTGGTGTATAATATAATAAATTTTAGCCGTACACAGGGGCGGAATTTCATTACATATGCTCAGGAGGCACGAAGCCATTGAATTATTCATTTTCCAACCGTTTCACAGCTATGCAACCCTCCATTATTCGCGAGATTCTCAAGGCCACATCAGGTCAGAACGTCATTCCGTTCTCTGCGGGTAATCCCGCACCCGAGACTTTCCCGGTCGAGGCGATCCGGGCCTATACACAGTCCATTCTGGAAGAAATGCCAGTAGCTGCTCTGCAATATGGAATTACAGAAGGCTACGCGCCTTTGCGCGACGTCCTGAAGAATCATTTGCACACCCGATTTGCCAGCGGTAAAGACATGGACGAGCTGATGATCGTCTCCGGCGCGCAGCAGGGTATTGAGCTCGCTTGTAAAGTATTCTGCAATGAGGGAGATACCATTATTTGCGAAAGTCCCAGCTTCATTGGGTCCTTGAATACATTTCGTTCCTCTGGCGCGAGACTGGTAGGGGTTCCTATGGAAACCGATGGCATCCATATCGGCTTGCTGGAGCAGGCGCTTCAGACCGAGAAGAATGTCAAGCTCATCTACCTGATCCCTAGCTTTCAGAATCCGACGGGTATCACGACATCACTGGAAAAGCGCAAAGCGGTCTATGAGCTGGCCCGACGCTACGGGGTTATGATTCTGGAGGATAATCCATACGGAGAGCTCCGCTTCCGTGGTGAGGATGTTCCGACTATCAAGTCCATGGATGAGGAGGGACTGGTCATCTATGTGGGCTCATTCTCCAAAATATTGTCGGCAGGTCTTCGTGTCGGCTATGTGTTGGCCCCAGATGAGGTAGTCTCCAAGATGGTGGTCGCCAAGCAGGGGGAGGACGTGCATACAGCGATGCTTCCTCAGATTCTGGCTCATAAATTCATGACAGAATACGATTATGCAGGCCATATCGCCAATATACGGGATATTTATCGCCGCAAGTGCGACCTGATGGAGCAGAGTCTGGAAGCCCACATGCAGCAGTCTGTCACGTACACGAGACCAGATGGAGGGCTCTTCCTCTGGTGTGAGCTGCCGTCCGGGATCTCCATGCTGGACTACTGCAAGACAGCGGCTGAACGAGGCGTAGCAGTCGTGCCTGGTACCGCCTTCCTGGTCGATGCGACAGCTTCCTGCAATGCCTTCCGTCTGAATTTCTCGACACCTTCGGATGAACAGATTCGACAGGGAATTGAGATACTGGGCCGTATATAGTCTTGTGCTGTTGTATGTACAGGCGAAAAATGGTATAGTATTGATTATTTGCTGAACGGTATTTCCTGTGAGAGTATCCAGTAACGAAGCCGGCTCCGGACTCACGGGGTCGGCTTTTGTGCTTGGCTCCTGCTGGAGCGCATGGACAGCCCGTACGTACATGATTTTAAACAGGTTAGGGGAGAATGAAAGTGTTCGGTAACGATTGGGATGAGGTATTGCATGAGGAAATAAACAAACCCTATTTTAACGATCTGAGATATACGCTCGCTAAAGAATACAAGCTTCATCAGGTATATCCGTCCAAGGAGAATCTGTTCTCTGCGCTTAAGCTTACTTCCTTCTCGGGTACCAAAGCCGTCATTCTGGGACAGGACCCATATCACGGCCCAGGACAGGCTCATGGACTCAGCTTCTCGGTTATGCCTGGTGTCAGAGTACCACCTTCACTGAAAAATATATATAAAGAGCTACAGTCGGACCTTGATCTGCCTATTCCTGACCACGGCTATCTCATTCCATGGGCAGAAGAAGGCGTATTGCTGCTGAACAATGTACTCACGGTACGCCAAGGACAGCCTCAATCCCATCAAGGCATGGGCTGGGAGCAGTTCACCGATGCCGTCATTGCAGCGCTCAATGAGCGTGATGAGCCAATAGTGTTCATCTTATGGGGCAGTCATGCACAAAAAAAAGGTGAATTCATTAACGAGAGCAAGCATCTGGTCATTAAATCCAGTCACCCCAGTCCCTTCGCGGCACATCGAGGATTCTTTGGTAGCCGTCCATTCTCGCGGACGAATGAGTTCCTGCTGAGCAAGCAGCAGCAACCGATTAACTGGGAGCTTCAGAACCTATGACGAACGGAGGGGGGCACATGCGCCACTGGATCGGCCGCCATGTCATTGTGTCCTGCGGACCAGAGGGCAAGCGCAAGCTACGGGGAACCTTGGAGCATATTAATTATTCACAGCAAAGTGTGGTCCTTGCCCCGCGTATGCTTCAGATCCCCTTTCAGGATATTCTGACGATTCAGGCAGCCCCACCGTTAAAGGAACGTCGTCTGCCTTCTGTTGCGGCTCCGCATGTGGTGGGTTATATCATGAAGGAATCCTTGCAATTTGATAATGCGGTGTATTTCCAATCGGTCGTGACGATCTGGGAGGGAGATCGAATTCTGGCCTATGCGTGCAGACTACGCAGTCATGGACCGAACGAAGTGGTGCTGCAGGATGGACGTAGGCTGGATAAGCGGCATTATACATTTGTGGTGCGATCTTTAAGAGGGCAAGGTAATTAGCATGTGTTATCTGAAGTTGTTCCTGGCTATACAATGACAAAAGCAGCATGAGGCCGAATAGGCACCATGCTGCTTTTGTTGACTCTGTTGCTACTATGTGATTACTCTCTGATCTACGATTACTCTACGCCATCCTTGTAATGGTTGGTCCAATTCTTGTCGCCTTTATGCATGAAGTCCTCTACCGTCTTCTCTAGCGTAGCGAGCAGCTGTTGCTTGATGTCATAAATGGTGGTGCGGAAGAGTTCCTCCTCGCGGCCGACCACTTTCTCTCCATATAGTGCCTGGGCAGCGATAAATTTGCGGTGCTCCTCTACCAATTGATCAATGGATTCCAGAGCATGCTCCACATAATGGCTAATTCCTTGTTGCTCGCGTGGAAGTAATGATTTCAAATATTGCACTTTCTCGATAGTAGGCATATCGAATTCCTCCGTTCAATTAGTTAATCCGTAAAAACCCCCGGAACAGCGAACCGTCTCTCATCTTTATGTCACTAATTATACAATGTTTTCGGAAAATTTTCATTACTTTTTTATGGGAATGTGATTTTTTTTATATTCTTATTTTCGAAAAAAAGAAACGAGAGCGTGTGTGAGAGGCTGCGGACCGAGCCAATGGACTACTTGCAATCATGCTTACAAGCAGAACAGCAAAGTTAGAGGGAGGAAGTGGATGCAGGACCTAAGCAAGCTGTAGGCCCTGTGGCTGCCATATGTATGTATCGTAGAGCAGAAGTATGTTTGGCCCGACTGGCAAGGCTGTGTGATCCATGATGCGTAAGGTCAGGGCCAGGCATTTTAGATTTAAGAGGAATTCGTGCTATAATTGCATAAATTTCAGGAAAGGTTGACTGGTGAGATGAAGCTTTTTAAAGGTATGTTTTGGGGAATCCTCATCAGCATTGTATTATGGATTGCCATATTCGGGCTGATTCGGGGACTGCAGTAGCGCTGGCTCAGCTTCGGCAATATCCCACCATTTAGACGATAACCTTGGTAACGCTCTTGATGTCCTGATTGGATAGTTGATACATATTATGATCGTCATACAGTATCCATTGATCCGTTCCTGGTAGCGGTCGTAACCATCCGAATACGATGGTCTCATCAACCAGCTTGAGGATGACTGCCTGGGGATGATCCAGTACGGAATGATTGTGCTCATGATCATGCTCATGCATTACAGTGTGCCTCCTTTCCGATTCATACTATCATTTTCGACGAAAAGCAATTTATTGTTTATAGATATTCAGCCAATGAATCAAATTTTACATATCAGGATTATAAATAATTCCAAATCGCATCCCCAGGCCTCGCTACAAGCTTGTCCACCGTGAGCCCCCACGTAAATGAAGGGGTTATGTTCAACGTTGCCGTCTTCTATTCCATTCGTCCAGCAGCGTGATGTCATACAGATCCGCATTAATAGGCCCTTTCTCGTTACTATACTTGATTTTGATTAAGGACAGCAGATCAAACATGTCGCTTAGTACGCCAAAAAAGGAGCCGAGAATGGCTAGGTCATCCGCCGAAAGATCGTCCAGGAACTGTAAGCCGTTCGATTGTGAAGGAGCTGCTTTCTTGCCGGAATTCCCCTTTTTCGCCAAGTCAATCACCTGCTTCCGGGTAAGTTATGCGGACTTTGGATACTCAGGATAGTATATGTCCGTAGACGGAGACACTCCTATGCCTTTACCCAAAAAAAGCGAGATTTAAGGCATCTTTTCGCTGTGCACTTGTCCGAAATGCGTATGAGTCGGCAACTTACAGTAGCCCAGAATGGCTAACCCGACTATGATTTTGTTCGCAGTCATCCAGCACGGGCCCGTCTATGATGGGAATTGGCTCATTGTATACGCAAAGGCCTACAATCGTGTCAGAGGAGGATGACCATGAGTACGCATGTGTTTTACGTTCCGCCCGTGAATGTGATGGGTAAAGGTTGCCTGCAAGAGATTGGACCTAGCCTCAAAGAGATGAAGCTCTCCAAGCCACTGGTAGTTACTGATGCATTTCTGTTGAAGAGCGGCATTGCCGGTAAGGTACTAACGATTCTGGATGAAGCTGCTATTCCTTATGCAGTCTATAGTGATGTAAGACCCAATCCTACCTGCAAAAATGTGCATGATGGTGTTGAATTCCTGAAGTCGCAAGGCTGCGACTCGCTGATCTCCATTGGTGGAGGCTCACCACAGGATACAGCGAAGGCCATAGGAATCATTGCCACGAATGGTGGACATATCAGAGATTATGAAGGCGTTCACAAATCCGTGCATAAATCGCTCCCTATTATTGCGGTGAATACGACAGCAGGTACCTCCAGTGAGGTCACCATCAACTACGTTATTACGGATGAGGAACGGAAAGTCAAGATGGTCATGGTGGACAAGAATAGCCTTGCCTCCATCTCGGTCAACGATCCGGAATTAATGGTCGATAAGCCGGCGGATCTGACAGCAGCAACAGGTATGGATGCGCTTACGCATGCCGTTGAAGCCCTGGTCACGCCAGGAGCTTATCCTGTCACAGATGCTACGGCTCTGGCTGCCGTGGAGCTCATCTTCCAGTACCTGCCGCGTGCCGTGGCGAATGGCCATGATCTGGAGGCGAGAGAGCAACTGGTCTATGCTGTATTTCTCGGCGGTATGGCGTTCAATAATGCTGGTCTTGGCTATGTACATGCGATGGCACATCAGCTGGGCGGCGTGTATGATCTGCCTCACGGGGTGTGCAATGCGATGCTGCTGCCCTATGTGGAGGAGGAGAATGCCAAGCATGTGCCACACCGCTTCCGCGGGATTGCAAGAGCGATAGGCCTGAATGTTGAGGAGCGGACGGATCAGGAGTGTGCGGATTATGTCATTGAGTCCATCAAGCAGTTGTCACAAGAGGTGGGCATTCCGGCCACATTGTCTGAGCTGGGTGTGAATGAAGTCGATCTGGAGCTGCTGGCTGACAATGCAATGAAGGATGCCTGTGCACCGGGAAATCCTTTTACGCCTACCAAGGATGAAGTTATTGCAATGTTTCGTAAAATTCTGTAATTAACCAAGTGAATAACAGAGAAAACGAAAAAAAATAAAACCGTAATGAACCATAGTGAGGTTTGTTACGGTTTTATTTTGAGTTTGAGAATAAAATCACTTTGAATATTTTTGTTTATTTGTGTTTTCAAAGACAAACAAAGATGATATAGTCTTTTTAAGTTCATGATAACGCTAACAAATAAAAATATTCGGAGGTATGGGTATGGTACAGAGTTTGTGGGACGCACAGAAGGCATCTGGGATCCAGGAGGGACTGGGACAGCTGGTATACCGCTCCAATCTGCTGGGGACAGACCGCCGGGTATGTAACTGGGGTGGAGGCAATACCTCCAGTAAGACGGTAATTCAGGATTTCCGCGGTCGCGATATCGAAGTCATGTATGTGAAGGGTAGCGGCTCTGATCTGGCTACAATGAAAGAAGGTAATTTCACAGGGCTTCGGATGGAGGATGTTCGTCCGCTATACGAGCTAGATGAAATGTCTGATGAGGATATGGTTGCGTATCTGGCGAATTGCATGGTAGATCCGAAGCATCCTCGTGCTTCCATTGAGACGTTGTTACATGCGTTCCTGCCGTTCAAGCATGTGGATCATACACATCCGGATGCGATCATCAGCTTGTGCTGTGCGGATAATGGCCAGGAGATCGCGCGTGAGATTTTCGGAGATAGCTTTGTATGGGTGCCTTACATCCGTCCAGGCTTTACACTATCGAAGATGATCGCTCAAGGGGTACGGAATAACCCGCAGGCAGAGCTTGTGTTGATGGAGAAGCACGGTCTGGTTACTTGGGGCGATACGGCTGAGGAAAGCTACGCCAAGACGATCGAGATGATTAACAAGGCTGAGGCGTATATCGAGGCACGTGTAAATGAGGAGCAACTCTTCGGCGGAGCCAAGAGCAAGCCACTGCCAGCGGAAGAGCGTAGCCATATTGCTGCGGCCCTGATGCCATTCATTCGCGGAGCTGTCAGCGACGAGAAGACGATGATGCTGACCTTTGACGATGCGGACGACGTGCTGCAATTCGTATCAGGTAAGGATGCGCCGCAGCTGTCGCAAGTAGGAGCAGCTTGTCCGGATCATCTGGTGCATACGAAGGTCGTGCCGCTGTTCATTGACTGGACTCCAGATGCCAGCGACGTAGAAGGTCTGAGAAAGCTGTTGGTCGAAGGGATTGCTGCATACAAGGAGCAATACAAGGCTTACTTCGAGCGGAACAAGCATGAAGGAGATGTCATGTTCGAGGCAGCTCCGCGCGTCATTCTGATTCCGGGGATCGGCATGATCAATACGGGTAAGAACTGGAGCAACTCGAAGGTCAGCGGAGCGTTGTACCATCGGGCCATTGCGGTGATGCGTGGTGCGACGGCGCTCGGTAATTTCGTATCGCTGAGCGAGAATGAGTCGTACAACGTGGAATATTGGCCGCTTGAGCTATACAAGCTGTCTCTGGCACCGGCTGAAGCTGAATTCTCCCGTAAGGTGGCCCTGATCACAGGCGGCGCAGGCGGAATCGGTAGTGAGACGGCACGTCGCCTGGTCGAGGAAGGCGCACATGTAGTGCTGGCTGACCTGAACCTGGAGGGCGCTCAAAAGGTTGCCGACGAGATCAACGCCCAATTTGGAGAGCATCGTGCTCTGGCTGTACGGATGGACGTGACGAATGAGGAGCAGGTTACAGCAGCCTATGCTGAAGCAGCACTTCATTATGGCGGTGTGGATATCCTCGTGAACAATGCAGGACTCGCCACCTCCAGCCCATTTGATGAGACATCTCTCAAAGAATGGAACCTGAATATGAATGTGCTCGGTACAGGCTACTTCCTGGTAGCACGCGAGGCCTTCAAGACTATGAAGGAGCAGGCGCTGGGCGGGAGCATGATCTTCATCGGCTCTAAAAACTCCGTATTTGCCGGCAAAAATGTAACTGCCTACAGCTCTGCCAAAGCGCTGGAGGCACATCTGGCACGCTGTATTGCAGCTGAAGGTGGAGAACTTGGCATTCGGGTCAACACGATTCTGCCAGATGCGATTCTGCAAGGCTCCGCGATCTGGAACTCCAACTGGAGAAATGAACGAGCTGCGGCCTATGGCATCGAGCCTGACCAGTTAGAGGAGCACTATCGCAAACGTACGACGCTTCTGGTCAACATTTATCCAAGAGATATCGCAGAGGGCGTTGCTTTCTTCGCTTCCTCCAAAGCAGCGAAGACGACGGGCTGCATGATGACCATTGACGGCGGTGTACCAGCGGCATTTACACGCTAACATGTCGATACAGCGGGAAGTCACGTCCTGAGCGGTGAGATAACTTCAAGATTACGGGGATCAAGCTATTCTCAGAGCATTCATAAAATGATGAATTATTATGTAGTAATGAATCGTTGTGCCATACACAAGCCATACACATGCAGGAGTGGCGGATGGAAATGAAGGACGTTACGGATCATGGTTACACGAAATCAGTTCCGAATATTTCCTTGCATCCGCTGCTCCAGGTCATATAGAACGATAATCAGAGGAGGACTTCAGCATGTCGGATAAGGCATATCAACTATTTGAAGAAATACAGCAGGCCAGAGGAGTTCAGCTGGATGTAGTGAAGGAGAAGCTGAAGCAGCTGCAGATCGAGACCCCATCATGGGGCTATGGAGATTCAGGGACGCGCTTCAAGGTATTCCAGAAGACAGGGGTGCCACGCAATCCGTTCGAGAAGCTGGAGGATGCGGCCCAGGTACACAAGGTAACAGGCTTGTGTTCCTCAGTAGCGATCCATATTCCTTGGGATAAAGTCGACGATTATGGTCAGCTTCGCAGTCATGCAGAGAGCCTGGGGCTCAAGATCGGTGCGATCAACCCGAACTTGTTCCAGGAAGACGATTACATGCTGGGTAGCGTGACGAATGCGGATGCAGCGATTCGCAAGAAGGCCACCGAGCATCTGCTGGAGTGTGTAGACGTGGCCAAGGAGACGGGGTCCAGGGATATCAGTCTTTGGTTCGCGGACGGTACGAATTATCCGGGGCAAGGGCATATTCGCAAGCGCAAGCAATGGATGCTGGAGTCGCTCCAGACCATGTATAATGCACTGACTCCACAGATGCGCATGCTGATCGAATACAAGGCATTTGAGCCGGCCTTCTATCATACAGACATTGCTGACTGGGGCATGGCCTTCAACTACGCGCTCAAGCTTGGACCACAGGCACAGGTGCTCGTTGATACAGGTCACCACCTGCCGGGAGCGAACATCGAGCATATCGTAGCCTATCTGATTGATGAACAGCGTCTGGGTGGATTCCATTTTAACAGCTATAAATATGCTGATGACGACCTCATTGTGGGTGCGATCAACCCGTATGAGCTGTTCCTGATCTTCTATCAGATTTTGGATGCAGCTGGAGATTCGGATCAGGCGATTCAGGATACCGTGAGCAATATTGCCTATATGATCGACCAATCCCATAATATTGAACAGAAGATTCCGGCCATGATTCGTTCTGTATTGAACGTACAGACTCAATATGCGAAGGCGCTGCTGATTAATCATGCAGAGGTAGTGGAAGCAGCGGAGCGCGGGGACGTGCTTGCAGCCGAGGATGCTGTCCGTCAAGCCTTCGAATTCGATGTGGCACCGTTGCTGCGAGCTGTTCGCGAGGAGCAGGGGTTGCCTGCAGATCCAATGAAGGCGTATTTGTCTAGTGACTATGCCCAGCAGATTACTGTCAGAGGCAAGGGCGGTGCCAGCTGGTGAATGTACTCGCCTATGATCTGGGAGCAAGCAGCGGCCGAGCGATCCTCGGACGTCTGACAGACGACCGCATCGAGGTGGAGGAAATTCATCGCTTTTCCAACGACCCGGTCAAGGTCGGCGACCGTCTGCATTGGGATATATTGCGCCTGTATCACGAATTGCTACAAGGATTACTCAAGGCCAAGCATATGCGGGTACAGCCAGCGAGTCTTGCCATTGATTCCTGGGCGGTGGATTTTGGGCTGATCGGGAAGAGCGGTGAACTGTTGGGTAATCCCTATCATTACCGTGATCCCCACACGCAGGGAGTGATGGAGCAGGTCTGCTCTCAGGCGGGTGCCGAGTATATTTTTGAGAAGACAGGGATTCAGTTTCTGCCGTTCAATACCATCTATCAACTGGTGGCTATGCAGCAGGCAGGTTCACCAATGGTTAATGAAGCTGCACATTTTCTCATGATTCCGGATCTGTTACGGTATTTCCTGACGGGCGAGATGCTTAATGAGTTCACCAATGCAACTAGCACGCAGCTCTACAATCCGCGTCTAGGCGATTGGGACCGAGAGCTGCTCGGTCGGGTGGGAATACCTGATTCGTGGTTTGGCTCCGTGGTAGACCCGGGAGCTGACGCTGGTCAGTTGCGACACAGCATCGGAAGTGACCTGGGAATAGACTCTATACCAGTCATTGCAGCAGCTGAGCATGATACAGGCTCTGCGGTAGCTGCTGTGCCGGCTTTGGAACGCTCCTTTGCCTATCTGAGCTGCGGCACGTGGTCCCTCATGGGCACGGAAGTAGAGCAGCCAGTGATTACGGAGACGGCCTTCCGCTATAATTTCACCAATGAAGGTGGTGTGGGTCGCACCTACCGCTTGCTGAAGAATATTATGGGCCTCTGGATTTTGCAGGAGCTGAAACGGGAGTGGGATCGTGAAGGGAGCGTATATTCCTTCCCTGAGCTGGTTCAGCTGGCGGAGCAGGCACCTGCGTTCGCTGCCTTGATCGACCCGGATGATGATCTGTTTCTGGCAGCGGGTAGCATGACCACGCGCATTCAGCAGTACTGCAGTCAGACGGGGCAAGCTGCACCAGAGACACCGGGAGCTTATGTACGCTGCATTTTGGAGAGTCTGGCCTTGAAATATCGCTATATTCTAGAGTTGACGGAGAGGGTGTCGGGACAGCGCTTCAATGGTCTGCATATGGTCGGCGGTGGCATACACAATGCCCTGCTATGCCAGTGGACTGCGAACTCGATTGGAAAAATCGTATGGGCAGGTCCGGCAGAGGGGAGCGCAATCGGCAATTTAGCGGTACAATGGATGGCACAGGGTGTGTTCTCCGACATCTGGGAGGCGCGTCGTGTGATCCGTCATTCTTTCCCCGTCACGGAATATGAGCCTAGGGACATTGAAGCCTGGGAACATGCTTATGGGCGGTTCGTGGATATGGCCGGATTGCAAATTTCAGAGTTGGAGTGAGTGGAATGCTGGTTGCAGAGCGATATGAGCTGATCGTACAGCTGGTCAATGAAAAAGGAAGTATACGTGTATCCGAGTTAAGCGAGCTGTGCAAGGTGACCGAAGAGACGATCCGTCGTGATCTGGATCGGCTTGAGGAGGCGGGAAGACTGCGGCGTTCCCATGGAGGAGCCGTCAGCATCAAGGAGGAGCAGCCAGAGATTCCATTTTCCGAGCGTGAAATCATGCATGCGGAAGAGAAGCGTCGTATCGCGGAAGCGGCGATCCAGCTGATCCGTCCCAAGGACCGTATATTGCTGGATGCAAGCTCTACAGCCTGGTATATGGCTTCCAAGCTGCCGGATGTGCCGCTGACCGTGCTTACGAATTCAATTCGTGTAGCGACTGAGCTAAGCACCAAGGATAAAATTGATGTGATCTCGACAGGCGGACTGCTGGTCCAGCGCTCGTTGTCCTTCGTAGGGCCTCTAGCGGAGCGTTCCCTGGATACGTATTACGTGGATAAAGTGTTTTTATCCTGTAAGGGCGTTCATTTGCAGCGCGGCGTAAGTGAATCCAATGAGCTGCAGGCGAGAATCAAGCAAAAGATGGTTGAAATTGCCGACGAGGTTATTCTGCTGGCGGATTCCAGCAAATTCGGACAGCAAGCGTTGACGCATGTCACTGATCTCTCGCGAGTGAATACCATTGTTACAGATCAAGGAATACACGAAGATATACTTGCCGGGCTGAAGGAACGGTCCATAACCGTTACGACAGTATAGGGGCATTTTCCGGGTTCGCTTGCTTATGCTGTTAGAGTCACTCCGTGTATCGTGGAGTCTGACTCGGCATGTGACGGCGCTAAACCCGGAGAGCTGTCCAGGCTACTGACAGGAGGCCAGGTCCGGTAATGGGCATGGCTTCCTGCTATATCAGGGCTACGAGGCGGCAGCAGATGAGAGAGGTGAGATGATGAAAGTATCCCTGTTTATTACCTGTTTGAGCGATGCAGTCTATCCCCGTGTCGGCGACGCGATGGTCAGACTACTCGCGCGCTACGGCGTACAGCTGGAATTCCCGCAAGTGCAGACATGCTGTGGTCAGCCCGCTTATAATAGCGGCTATTGGGACGAAGCAAGGACAGCAGCAAGAACTATTGTAAGTGCTTTCGAGGATAGTGATTTTGTTGTATCTCCTTCCGGCTCGTGCACCTATATGCTGCACCATTATCCAGAGCTGTTCAAGGATGAGCCTGAGTGGCTGGAGAAGGCGCGGGACTTGGAACGGAAGACCTATGAATTCACACAGTTTCTTATTAAAGTGCTGGATGTAAAGGATCTGGGGGCTGTATTTCCACATAAGGTGACCTATCACCCCTCTTGTCATGGCAGCCGTCTGCTGGGAGTAAAGGACGAGCCCTTGGAGCTGCTTCGCTCCGTCAAGGATCTGGAACTGGTACCTCTGCCATTTGCGGAGGATTGCTGTGGCTTCGGTGGTACTTTCGCGGTGAAGATGCCGGATATATCGGGAGCTATGGTCACGGAGAAGGGTGATCATATCCTGGAATCCCAAGCGGAGGTACTGGTAGGCCTTGATATGGCCTGCCTGATGAATATTGCGGGTCATCTGCGCTATCGCAATGAGCCGGTGCGTGTCATGCATCTTGCAGAGCTGCTGTATGAGGGGGTGCAGTCGTGAGTACAGGCAAAATGATGACCGAGGATGTGAAGGACCGCGCAGAGTTAGCGCTAAATAATGATTTTCTGCGCAAGGCTGTACGTTTCACGACCGAACGATTGCGCAATGGCAAGAAAATGGCCTCTGAGCAGCATGGTCATTGGGAGGAATGGCGCGAACGCGGCAGACAAATCCGATTGCATACAATCGCTCACCTGGACTATTACCTGAATCTGTTCACAGAGCAGGCACGAGCGAATGGGGTTCATATCCATTTCGCTGAGCATGCAGCTGAGGCTGTACAGATCTCCCTTGATATAGCTAAGCGCCGCCAAGCACGAACGGTCGTGAAGTCGAAGTCGATGGTATCGGAGGAGCTCCACCTGAACCATGCACTCGAATCTGTAGATATTGAAGCGATAGAGACGGATCTTGGTGAATACATCATTCAGCTTGCTAATGAACCTCCCTCCCACATCGTAATTCCGGCTATTCACAAGAATCGCTATCAGATCGCCGAGCTACTCTCGAAGGAGGCCGGGGAGACGCTGGAGGCGGATACGACGATCCTGGCTGGCTTTGTACGCAAAAAGCTGCGGGAGAAATTTCTGGAGGCCGATATTGGCATGACGGGCTGTAATTTCGCGATTGCAGAGACGGGCTCTATGGTGCTGTTCGAGAATGAAGGCAACGCGCGTATGGTCTCGACACTACCGAAGACGCAGATTACATTAATGGGAATGGAGCGGATCATACCGTCCTGGGCTGATTTGGAGGTTATGGCGACGCTGCTGCCTCGTTCGGCTACGGGTCAAAAGCTGACCATGTATATGTCAGGCATTACAGGGCCTCGCAGGACTGCCGATGCAGATGGGCCAGAAGAGATGCATATTATCATCGTCGATAATGGTCGCTCTCTGCAGCTGGGGAACCCGGAATTTCAGGAGCTACTGAATTGCATCCGCTGTGGTGCCTGCTTGAATGCCTGCCCTGTGTACCGCCATATCGGTGGGCATGCCTACGGTGGGACATATAGCGGCCCAATAGGTGCAGTGCTGACACCTGCACTTAATGGCAACGTGAATGAATGGAATGATATCGCGAGCGCCTCTAGTCTATGCGGAGCTTGTTATGAAGCTTGTCCGGTCAAGATTCCGCTTCATGACATGTTGGTATACCTGCGTCGGCGCAAGGTGGAGCAGGGACACGGCAACAAGCTGGAGTCTATCGGCATGAAGGGCTTTGCCGCTGTCATGACAAGTTCACGGCGCTTCACTGCTGCTGTTCGACTGGGTCAGCTCGGCCAGAAGCCGCTGGTCCGGCAGGGTGGTATCTCGCTGCGACTGGGCCCGCTTCAGGGCTGGAACAGCTATCGTGTCGCCCCGTCACTTGCGGATCGCTCGTTCCGCCAAGGCTGGCAGACACTGGAGCAGGAGTTGCGTGAACACACCCGGCCAATGCAGCAAGAGACGTTAAGGCGCATGGAGCAGATCAAGCAGGAGCGTATTCAGCAAGCACAAGCAGAGAAGGGAGGCGGCAAGCGTGAATAGCGAGCATCAGGAATGGCTGCAGAAGATGGAGGAGCAATCCAGAAGCAGACAGAAGCAGTTCATGCAGCACATTGCCGACCGACTCGGTCGACCGCGCGTGACGGAGCCTCCTCGTCATCCATTTCGAGGCTCACCTGCCTTCTGGCAGGAATTCGAGTGGAGCGAGGAGGAACGCATTGCTGAATTCACATCCAACTTTCTGAGTGTAGGTGGTCAGGTTGAGCGGCTCACGGATTGGTCAGAGGTGGGGGGATACATCCAGACGCTGGCGGAGCAGATGAACGCACACTATATCGTAAGACAGCATCAAGACACCTTGGCTGCCTTGAAGCTGGAGGAGCGCTTGCCCCATTCCCAAATCTCCGTATGGAATACGGAGAAAGACACAGCCTGGATGAGTCGAGCCGCTGAGGCTGACTTTGGCATCGTCGTAGCAGATCACGCCGTCGCCTACACCGGCTCCGTAACGGTATTATCCTCGGCGGATAAGGGAAGATCGGTGAGCCTGTTACCGACAGCGTTAATTGTCATCATTCCTGTGGAACGATTGGTGACCCGGCTGGGAGAGGTCCTTACGACATTTGATGAGGCCGGGCGTGAGCAGCTGCCAGCCGGTATACATTTTATATCCGGGCCTAGCCGATCTTCTGATATTGAGAATGATCTGACCATCGGGGTACACGGACCAGGGATTGTGCATGCGCTTCTGGTTGGTTAAGATGAAATATACAACTCAACGTAGGATACGAGATCTCCTAGAATCTTGACTGAATATGATAACGACCAAGCCGATTTGGGATCACTGTGGTGATTACTGAGTCGGCTTTTTTGATGTTGGTGTCGAGTCTTCAAGTCCATGTTAATGTGGATGTAGATATGGATGTAGATGTAGATGTAGATGTAGGCTGTTGTCATCCTCGTCTCTCTATGCCCAGACATCAGCGATATGAGTTCTGATATGAACATATTGACATCATAACGATATATCGTATACAGTAATCTTATATTAGCTTTACGATATATCGTAATCAGATACAGATTGAAAGTTCTGATGAGCGTCGTCGTTAGCGGAAAGTGGGAAAGCCTTAGAGAAACGACGAGTCCGCCTTTAAGCTTACTGTTCAACCGCGGTGTTCTCTGCGAGCAAAGAACAGCAAGCTTAACAACGGTCGACAGAGCTCCCCGCTTACAGCGACTCCCGCTCCAATTTGATTTAGTCAAGGTATTAAGTGGTTACTCCTAAGCTATTATTTGAAATGAGGTGAGTTACTTGCGTCATGGACATATGCATTCCAATCGTCGCTTCTTCGGGAAGGGTAGAATTAAATACGCCCTACTGGACCTGCTACGCACTGAGCCAATGCATGGCTATCAGATGATGAAATCACTGGAGATCAGATCGGGTGGACGCTATATTCCAAGTCCAGGCTCGATCTATCCAGTGCTGCAAATGCTGCAGGAACGCGAGCTAATCAGTATGGAGGAGCAAAATGACAAGAAGGTCTATTCTATCACTGCAGCGGGAGCGGCCTTCCTTCTGGAGCATGAGCAGTGTCATCCCGCGGAGAGTCATGTACCCAAGCGTCCGGAGTTCCTAGGCAATACGGATCGTAAGGATTCGGATTGGAAGGACCCAGACACAGAGAGCGGCAAGCTGGTACGCTGCATCGCTGATGCAGAGCTCGACTATTGGGATGAGCCTGAGCGACTGGCCGAGCTGAACCGACTCTTCGGCAAGCTGAGACAAGAACTGATGGAATGGCTGGAGCAGCAGCCTGCCCGTAGCGATAAAGACTCCAATACAGAGAAAGAGGAGCGCTAGTATGTGGAAATTGAGATCGTTCATGAAGCCTTATTGGCTTTTTTGCATTCTGGCGCCCTTGTTAATGGTGCTGGAGGTGTCGATGGACCTATTGCAGCCTCTGTTGATGGCGAGCATAGTGGACGACGGGATTATGAAGGGAGATATCGCACACATCCAGCGGAACGGACTGCTGATGATAGGCGTTGCCTTCGTTGGTCTGCTGGGGGGTGTGGGTTGTAATATTTTTGCTGCCATGGCCTCACAGAATTTTGGTAATGACCTGCGCATTCGATTGTTCGAACAAATTCAGTCGTTGTCTTTCCGTAATCTCGATCGTCTGAAGACTGGCTCACTGATTACCCGGTTAACCAATGATGTGGTGCAGCTACAGAACTTTTCCCAGATGATCCTGCGTATGTTTGTGCGTACTCCCATGCTGCTGATCGGAAGTCTGATCATGGCGATCGCAATTAGTCCGAGCCTGACTTCGGTACTGCTGGTATCGGTGCCTGTGCTGATTTTGATCCTGTTTTTTCTCATCAAGCGTTCGTTTCCCTTATTCTCGGCCATGCAATCTAAGCTGGATGGGGTCAATACGGTGCTACAGGAGAGTCTGCTCGGTGTTCGGGTCATCAAGGCCTTCGTTCGGGCAGATTACGAGCAAGACCGCTTCGATCAAGTGAATAATGAATACACGGGGACTGCAATCAAGGCGGTACGGCTCATTGCGCTGAATCTGCCTGTCCTTACTCTGGTTCTAAATGCCAGTATTGTGGCGGTCCTGTGGTTCGGCGGACTGCAGCACTGGGGCGGCACGCTGGCTGTCGGCAATTTGATCGCCTTCATTAACTATATGACACAACTGATGATGTCGATGCTCATGTTGGGCGGTATGCTGGCCTTCATCTCCAGAGCCAAGGTATCTTCGGATCGTGTCAATGAAGTACTGGCGACCAGCTCTGAGATTACAGAGGAGCCGGATGCAGCAACAGCTGTGATCCACAGAGGGCGACTTGAATTTGAGCATGTGTCCTTTGCCTACGATGAGGCAGGAAGTGAACAGGTGCTTAAGGACGTAAGCTTCACGGTAGACCCTGGCCAGACTGTAGCTATTGTCGGTGCAACAGGCTCCGGGAAATCGTCACTGGTCGGGCTTATTCCACGCTTCTATGATGTGAGTGCAGGTGAAATTCGGATCGATGGAACACCGTTACCAAGTATGCAGCTGGATCATCTACGCGGGAGTATCGGGATGGTCATGCAGCAGGTACTTCTGTTCAGCGGCACGATCCGTGACAATCTTCGCTATGGTCGTCCGGAAGCAACGGATGAGGAAGTAATCACGGCGGCAAAGGCGGCACAAGCTCATGATTTTATTACGAATATGCCTGAAGGCTACGATACGCAGCTTGGACAACGGGGCGTCAACCTGTCCGGGGGGCAGAAGCAACGACTCTCTATTGCTCGTGCGCTCCTGACGCGCCCCTCCATTCTCATCCTTGATGACAGCATGAGTGCAGTGGATCTGGCGACGGAGGCGCGTATCCAGGAAGCTCTTGAGGACTTGATGAAGGATACGACCTGCATTGTTATTGCACAGCGTCTGTCTACAGCGGCTGGAGCTGACCTGATACTCGTGCTGGAGGATGGGCGGATTGCTGCGCAGGGGACACATGAAGAACTGCTGCAAACAAGCTCGATCTATCAGGACATCTACCGATCACAGCATAGGGAGGAGGGGCATGGCTATGTCACAGCCGACGGAGCACAAAGCTAGCGATAATAGAGCTCAGGCAGGCTTGCCACCAGCCCAGAGAATGTTCGTTCCCGGTAGAGGACCTGGTGGTGGTCCTGGCCCCGGGCAAGGTCCGGTCCCCGTAGTTCGTGCGGAGAATTCAATCGCTACGCTAAAGCGGATCTGGACTTATCTGGGACGCCAGCGGGCGGGACTATTTATGGTGTATGCGGCTACGCTGCTGGGAGCCTTGGCCACGCTTGCAGGCCCATATTTCATCGGGCGAGCCATTGATGATTATATTATCCCACGTGATTATTACGGCTTGGTGCGTATATGTTTGCTGATCCTAGGGGTGTACCTGCTGAGTAGCGCCCTAACCTGGATTCAGGCCTATGTCATGTCCAGCGTCTCCCAGGGAACGGTCAAGGAGCTGCGTCGTGACCTTTTCGCCAAATATCATCTGTTGCCTGTGCGGTTCTTCGACACTCGCAGTAATGGTGAGCTGATGAGCAGGGCGACTAATGATATTGAGAATATATCCAACTCCCTGAATCAGAGCGTTACACAGCTATTGAATAGTGTGATTACGCTGATCGGCTCATTGGTTATTATGCTGCTCTTGAATGTTCCGCTTACAGCCGTGGCGCTGCTAAGCATCCCACTGGTGCTGCTGGTTACCCGTCAGATTACACGTGCAACCCGAAAGTATTTCAAAGAGCAGCAGCGCCACCTTGGAGATCTGAACGGATACATCGAGGAGATTGTCGGTGGTCAGAAGGTCGTTAAGCAATACGGGCGCGAGCAGGACGAGATCACTCGCTTTCGCACCATTAGTCAGCAGGTCAACAGAGTAGGTAAACGAGCCCAGATCTATTCCGGTATGGTCGGGCCCGTGATGAACCTCGTGAATAACTTTACCTTTGCGCTGATCGCAGCTATTGGAGGCTGGATGGCCTTTCATGACTGGACTACGGTCGGTGTCATTGTGAGCTTCCTGAACTATTCCAAACAATTCGGTCGCCCCGTAACCGAGCTTGCCAATCAGTATAATCTGATCCAATCCGCAGTGGCCGGCGCGGAAAGAGTGTTCGAGATTATGGATATGAAGACCGAATATGATGAGCGACAGACCGAACGGGAAGAGCATCATGACAGGCATTCTGATCAGAACCGTGTGATCCAGCATGCGAGTAGGCCATCCCATGCTCTAGCGCACACTAGAGAACAGGTCCAGTTGACCAGCACTAGTAAGCTAAAGGGTGATGTCGTCTTCAGCAAGGTGTGCTTCAGCTATAGTGCAGACAATCCTATACTGACGGATGTATCCTTTGAGGCGAAGGCAGGGCAAAAGATTGCTCTTGTGGGACCTACGGGCGCTGGGAAGACTACGATCGTCAACCTGCTGACACGCTTCTACGATATCGACAGCGGAAGTATTCGTATTGATGATATACCGATTGAGGAAATGGACAAAAATAGCCTCCGCAGACAACTGGGCATGGTGCTGCAGGACGCGCATGTCTTCTCGGGCTCCATCCGGGAAAACATTCGCTTTGGACGACTGAATGCGAGCGATGATGAGGTGGTACAGGCGGCACGTCTGGCGAATGCTGATGCTTTTATCTCACGTCTGCCTGATGGCTATGATACCGATCTGGGAATAGCTGGAGGCAATCTGAGCCAAGGGCAACGTCAATTATTAACGATTGCCAGAGCGATTCTGGCCGATCCTGCCATTCTGATTCTGGATGAAGCGACAAGTAGCGTGGATACGCGTACCGAAATGTATATTCAGGATGCTATGAAGACATTAATGGAAGGCCGAACGAGCTTCGTCATTGCCCACCGTTTGAGTACCATTCAGGATGCGGATCTGATTCTTGTTATGAAGGATGGCCGAATTGCTGAGCAGGGTACGCATCAAGAGCTGCTTGAGCGTAAGGGGTTCTATGCATCGTTGTACACAAGCCAATTTACAAATGTCAGCTAATGCGTATGATTCATATCAGAAGCGGTAGCTTTGAACTCTTAGTCTAAATGGGGCTCGTCAAGGCTGGAATCATTCTATATAATGAGAAGAAGTGTCAATACCATTAGCTGTTAGCTATACAGCGACTGTGCCATTTTGATTGCAGAATAAGCTTATGGTCAGTCTGTACAGATTCAGCTCACGTAAGATTTGTGAAATGTTGGCATAGCTTGTATAGCTAGAACATTTTTAGAATTCAGGTGCCTTTGTGATCTCACAAAGGGTAACAGGGAATAGGGTGAGAATCCCTAGCGGTCCCGCCGCTGTAACCGGGGAGCACAACTCCAAGACAAGTCACTCTGCCAATTGGCCGGGGAAGACAGGAGACTGTGTATAGATCCGGGAGCCAGAAGACCTACCTGAAGTCGATAGCAGCACCCCCTTCGAGGAAAGGAACGGTGTACATAGCATCTCGTAGCTAGTGTGGGAAAGCCCCGCTATGCCAGATGCCGGAGGAAGGATTGCCTAATGCTGAGCCCCCTGTTGTGGTATCTCAGTATGGGCAGGCTTATTTCCGTATGTACACACCCCTGATCCGATAAGGATGCAGGGGTGTTGTTGTGTGTTGAGGGGAATCAATTGGACAGGAGTGAATGGGCAAATGGAACAGGTGACAACGAAACGAAGAGTATTAGGACAAGTGATGGTCTGCAACGGCTGCTGCTGCGGACGAACGGAGAAGGGCAAGCCAGGTATTCCCATGGATCGGCTGAAGAGTAGATGGAAGGAAGAGAAGCTGCTGAAATCCGTACAGCTCACGATTACCGGCTGTCTTGGCCCGTGTGACATTGCGAATGTCGTATCCATCCAGACACCGGAGGGCCCGATCTGGCTCGGGCGAATTGAGGAAGAGGCGGACTATGATGCTCTAATCGACTGGGCGATTGCCTCTAGAGACGAGGAACGCTTGCAGGCTCTGCCTGAGCGACTGCTCAAGTACAGATTCGAGCGCTTCAGTGCTGAGGCTGTTGCCAAGTAGGGAGGAAGGCCTTCGAGTGAGTAGCTATGGAAGCCGTATACGTCAGAGCTGTAACGGAAATTTCATGGACATGAGAAATCTGTAGCAGTTATTCCGCCTGTACCCCGCATGTTGTATAATTCAGGCAAACGGGTACAATGAGGAGGAGCTACAGTGATGGAAGCCAAATCGGAAGAAGCCCAACCTTTTTTTACGAAATATACCCAGCAGGTGCCAGATGGAAATATCGTTACTATTCTGGAAGAGCAGATCGAGAAGACATATTCACTGCTTCATCCTCTAAGCGAGGCACAAGCGCGCTTCAGGTATGCCACTGATAAATGGAGCATCAAGGATGTCGTAGGGCATATTACGGATAACGAACGGATCTGGGCGTACAGACTGCTGCGGATTGCGCGAGGAGATAATTAGCGTTATCCAAGCTATGAACAGAATCAATTCGCGAGAGAGGCGCAGTTCGATCGGATTCCGTTCGCAGATGTGCTAGCCGAGTTGAAATGTGTTAGAGCATCTACGGTATTCCTTCTTAAGTCCCTCCCGGCAGAAGTCTGGCAGTACCAAGGTCTGCTTAATGAGGACCCCTTATCGGTGCATCAGGCGGCCTATGCTATTGCAGGTCATGAAATTCATCATAGACGGATACTCACGGAACGGTATCTATCTTCATTCGAGCATTAGCATGGATCCAGCAAGAGATGTTTTTTGAAAAAAGTCTATAGATACAATGTTTCTGTAAGAAGATAAAGGGCCAGAGTCATATCACATGTGATACAGTGAATGACCTCTGAGCCCCTTTTTTTCTTTACATTGTTTTCTTGTTCATGAATTGTAGCTGTTAGTGCAACTGATCAAGCTGCTGATGCTGAATAGTGCAGTCTGAGGAGATTGCTTCTACATGAGCTGCTCGACTTATTGAGGGAACAGTGTGCTGATACGGTTTTTGATCTGGCTCAAAATATCAGCATAGACTTCCTCGCTCAGGCTACCAATTCCACCAAAGAGAAGGTGGTCCACGGATTCAATACCGACAAAATCAAAAATACCAGTCGTGGACGTAATCTTCAGACCATCCGTCATGCCAATGGAGTCGTATACCTCCTTCGGTGTTCCGTGCGTATTAATGATAAGGCCTTGTTTACCCTTGAGCAGCTTGGCAATGCCTGCCTTTTCATAAGCATATGCGTAGCCGTAGGCAAATACCCGATCTACATATCCCTTCAGAATGGCTGGCAGCCCTGTCCACCAGATCGGATAAATGAAGGTCACGACGTCTGCTGCCGTGATGTAGTCTTGCTCGGTCTTAATATCCTCAGGTGTCTGTCCTGCTCTCATCGCAGCTGTGTCTGCAGAAGTCAGTACAGGCTCAAAATTCAGTTCATACAGGTTACGAACGATGACCTCATGGCCGTTACTCTCCAGGGCCTGAACTGTAGTGTTCAGAATGGCGCGGTTAAAGCTGTCTGTATGCGGGTGTGCAAATACGATTACATGTTTCATCTAGATTCCTCCATTAAATTGAATATAGGTACTATATTATATGAGCATTTTGCTAGCTATCCAACATGGCGGCTTTGCCTTGAAATGGGCCAATGCCTTCGCTCCTGAAGTGCTTGTTTGCAACCTCTGTTGCGCAATGATCGTTCAACCTCATTTCGACGAATGGCCTGTGGCGCGTGCATCCTGCAGCATGATAATCATTAATTGCATAGACATCAATGTATTTCGCTAAAAAAAGACAGCGAACATCTTATGTCGATAAACGCTGCAAAATATCGCCTAGCCATACTTCCAGTTGCTCCTGCTCGGCCGGGCTTAGACTGCCATAAATGGCTTGATTCAAGGTGTCTGAAATGTCTCGAAATACAGGCTCTAGTCCTCTTCCCTTATCCGTCAGATGAATTAACGTTACACGACTATCCTGATGGCTCTTGATTCGCTGAACGTAGCCGAACTTTTGTAGCTTATCTACCAGGACCGTCACGGTTGGTTGGGTACGGTGAATTCTGTCAGCCAGTGTCTTGATGGACAATCCATCCTCTTGATAGAGATGAAGCAGGATATCTCCATGAGAGGGGACGATATCAAAAATCTGATGCTTCTCAAGCTCGGCTACAATCAGCTTGTTCATGGCATCTCTTGTTTTCCCAATAAGGGATGCGGCATTAAAATGTATCATATTTTGTATAATACATAGACATCTATATAAATGCAAGTGTTTTATGACCCGTGAATAAAGTAACAAAAATGTAACCGTAGTCCCATAAATATATATCGTTGTTTGCTGAATTTATAGAGGCAAGGACAAACTGTTTACCCATTTTTGAAGCAGGTTAAGCTGGGAACTTGTTCCTGAAAATTGGAGCAGGCAGGTTAGGACCATGGAAGGTTATCCAGCGGAAAAGGATATGTTACACTGCAACGGATGTGGCAGATGGTTCATGTGAATGGAAGGAATGTGCGCATGAGTCTGATCATGAATGAATCAGAAGGAAGAAGAGGAGATAAGCTCATGAGAAAATGGATCGCTATGATGACGCTTCTGTGCCTGTGCAGCCTGCTAGTGATGCCCAATACGGCGCAAGCTCAAGCACTAAGTAAAGGAATGCAGAGCGAGCATGTATTGAAGCTGCAGGAGCAGTTGCATGCGCTCGGATATTTTCATGCAGGTTTTACAGGCTACTTTGGTGTCAGGACCGAGGCGGCCGTCAAGCAATTTCAACGGGATCACCGTCTGACAGCAGATGGTGTCGTGGGATCTGCAACACAAGCCAAAATGGACTCCTATGGGGAGGTGAAGCAGACGGTATTGGAGCAATTGGCCCGCATCATTCACGGTGAAGCGAGAGGGGAGTCGTTCGAAGGGCAGGTAGCAGTGGGAGCGGTTGTTCTGAATCGTGTTCAATCGGATCTATTTCCAAGCTCGATTCCAGATGTCATATTGCAGCCACGACAGTTCACGGCAGTACAGGATGGGCAATATCGTCTGGCTCCCAACAAAAGCGCCTATCGTGCAGCGAGGCAAGCTCTGAACGGAGTAGACCCGACGAATGGATCATTATTCTATTACAATCCGGCGATTGCCACTTCCGAGTGGAGCATCAATCGTCCAGCCGTCATGTCACTGGGGAGACATACATTTACGAACTGAAGGGGCTAGGTGCAGTGTCTGCTATTATCAATGAGTGATAATGTTGCCAAGTGGCCGATGAAGCTAATTTAACTAAATGTAGTTAACGAATATAGTAATGGATTCAATGCTCTCCCAAAGCGAGGTTAGTTCGACATAGCATAAGCATTAGAGCAAGGGATCGCCTGCGAGGCGGTCTCTTATTATTATGGCTTTAGCCAGTTGAGTGCGTGAAGCGCGCGAAACAAAAAACCACCCGCTATGCGGGTGGAGGGATTGAGGGTTTGACCACCATGACCATTCCAATAAAATTGAGATGTTCAGGCTCAAAAGAGAGGAATGGTCATCAATGGCAACCAAGAGCTACAGCCTAGCTCACACAAAATGGATGTGCAAATACCATATTGTGTTCACCCCGAAGTATAGACGGAAAGAAATCTATAATCAAGTGAGAAGAGATTTAATTGAAATCTTCAAACGTTTATGTAAGTACAAAGGAGTA
>NZ_KB898195.1 GCF_000377505.1 Paenibacillus massiliensis 2301065 = DSM 16942
TGACAGATTGCTCCGTCTTTCCTCACTTCTCCATGCGAAGAAGTGAATTATCTGGTATTAGCTACCGTTTCCGGTAGTTATCCCAGTCCAAAGGGCAGGTTGCCTACGTGTTACTCACCCGTCCGCCGCTAACCATCAGGAGAGCAAGCTCCCCATCAAGTCCGCTCGACTTGCATGTATTAGGCACGCCGCCAGCGTTCGTCCTGAGCCAGGATCAAACTCTCCAATAAAGTTATTGAAAAGAGCGATAGCTCATTTTGAATCTGACGAGATTTAATATCTCATTATTTGAATCTCACTTGCGTGAAATTCGCTCACTCGTTGTTCAGTTTTCAAAGATCAACTTCGTTTTTTCTTTCCTGTCGTTTTTGCGACAGCTATAAGATCATATCATGTCCCCGAGAGAAGTGCAAGCTTTTTTTCAAAAACTTTTTTTCGACTTCAATCTCGAATGCTGAATCAGTGTCAGCCGTAATAATATATCACGAACTTCACTTTATTATCAACCCCAAAATAAATCTTTTTTCGCACCATGTTTTTACATGTCGAAATCAGGCGTAAATTCCATTCCTAATGGCCAGTGTAGCTTAACGCCCCGAGCAAGCAACCATTCTTGATAACGACTGAGATGACTATTCGATTCTCTAACCTGTGCCGGACAGATCTGATGCTGTATAGCATACGCAGCCAGCACTCCTGCTGCCTCGCCAATGTTCCATTCCGTCGGATGAAGTCGGTAGCAGCCATTTGCTACTTGCGTCATACCTATATTTTTGCAGGCCGCGATCAGGTTCTTCATACGAATCGGAATCAAAGAACCCAAAGGAATCTCATATGGGTAATTAGGGATATAATACGTTCGTTGAGTTATCGTGGTAGGGTGTATATCTAGATGATAGCTTCCGACGCCCACGCTATCCGCGTAGCGGCGGATCCCCTTTTCTCCACGAAGCTGCTTGCTGACATCATGCTCTGTAATCGTCTGCATCGCTTTGAGCCGACGGGATTCTCTTATATATGGAGCTTTCGCAAGCCCGTCTACAGTCCCAAGCACATCCCCTCTCAAACGGACGCCTGGGAATCCAATTCCCCCATCCAGACGCGGCGCCTCTGTCTGAAGCCAATACACGAGTGACAAAGTCAGCTGCACCGCTGCCTCCAGATGACTTGCACGATCTTTATCAGCTACATCCATAATCGATCCTATAAAGTAGTCATTCTGCGGCCAATTCAGGAGTGTAACCTCACCTTCAAATAAAGGAACACTCCACAACTTCGGGTCCACAATCCGCCGATAATCCCACAGGGATGTAACTCCGTACTCATTGGGAAACATCGTAAATTCCTTGAGTCGGGTAGTATCATTTGCATCAGCGGCATACCAGCTTAGCAGAGGAGCTGTTGAGAATCGAGGCATAAAACCTTTCCAGAACTCATAGTCAGCAGGCCTCTCTATAGTGCACTGCCAGCCCCCTGTATAATCTACTGCGGCCACATGTGTAATGCCTTGCACATCCTGCTGATCCGCATGTTCCGGCGCATGAGGCTCGTGAGTATCTTGACGCGACTCCGCACCAACTACATACTCCGCTCCAGCTAGTGGCAATAGATCCCCGCAATCTGTGGCATCCAGGTAGTAAGAGGCTTGCAGATAGTGACGAGTCTGATCCTTAAGATGCAGGACTTCGATTCCAGTGATCATATCCTCAACAGTATCGGCCGCTACTGGCACAGTATGATATAGGATCTGCACCCTCCCGCTATTTACATATGGAGCCAGCATATCCTGCAATACGCTTAGAGCCACACGCGGCTCATGTGAGAGCCGGCTTACCCACCCATTTCCCGGATTCAGAAGTGGGTCGTCAAGAGCATCCTTGGTCAGGGGATAATTACTCTTGTAGTAGGATCTAATCCGTTCACGGAGCTTTCGATAGGAAAGAGTGCATCCGAACTGTTCGATCCACCGATGCTCATCAGGGGGTACAGCCTGTGATGTCAGCTGCCCACCGATCCAGTCCGTCGCCTCCGTCATAATGACCTTCATGCCACATTCCGCTGCAGACAGCGCAGCAGCCGTCCCACCCAGACTACCGCCAACAACGACGACATCCACTTGCATTCTCCGCTGTTCCATGATAGCTCCTCCCGAGTATTATTTGATCAACCTGGTAATCTTCATCTTTCAGGACATCTACAGGAAATACTCAGATACAGGAATTACTCACATCCAACGCCAAATTTGCTGCACCAAG
This sequence comes from Paenibacillus massiliensis 2301065 = DSM 16942, assembly GCF_000377505.1. Taxonomy (GTDB): domain Bacteria; phylum Bacillota; class Bacilli; order Paenibacillales; family Paenibacillaceae; genus Paenibacillus; species Paenibacillus massiliensis. Next base: position 2,256 of record NZ_KB898195.1, read on the forward strand.
GTAACCCGCCCTGTTGCCAAGTGCAGCTCGGCGAATCTCCAATGTAGCATCCCATTGACCCATTTGCCGCTCCAGCAAAGGCCACCAGACATCGCTGGAGTCGATGAGTCCCCCTCCCACAATGACGGCATCCGGGTCCAGGGTAATCCCAATATTGACAATGACAACGGCGAGATCTGACACAAATTCCTCCAGTACCCTTAGGGCCTCCTCCTCACCCGCCTCGGCACCTTTAATCAAATCATGAGCTGATGGATAGATTTTATCTGCTGATTCTCGACCCCGCCGATGAAGTGCCGTTCCTGAGATGTATTGCTCTGCACAGCCCTTCTTACCGCAATTACATGGCATTCCTCCTGGTACCAGAATACTGTGCCCCCACTCTCCGCCGTACCAGCGCTTCCCTCTTACAGGACGCCCATGCAAGGAATAGGCGCCTCCCACTCCTGTGCCAAGAGTGAGCATCACAAGCTCCTCCTGGGGGGAACCGCTGCCTAGCCAGATTTCACCAAGCAATGCGGCATTGGCATCATTATCAACAATCGTCGGCAGGCCGAACACAGACTCAGCCCACTGCTTCAGTTGAACTCCCTGCCAGCCCGGCAGGTTCTCCGTAGCATATACAACCTCACCATTCCCAAAGTTCACCCGACCAGCCGAAGCTATTCCAATCGCGTGTATCGTTCCATCCGGCTGCCCACTCAGCAGCTTATACATTAGAACTTCCATCCGCTGCAGTAGCAGTTCTCGTCCCGCCTCTGGCTTGGTTAGACAAATTGCTGTCTCGAAGATCGTTCCATCCCTCCCCACGATTGCTCCTTTAACGGAAGTACCTCCAATATCCAGCCCGATGACTCTATCCATGGAATGCTCCTTTTGTTAGGTTTGAGTTGAACGGTTCGGTTTGCGTTCGGTTATAAGGCTACAAATTGCACCTGAATCAATAACTACGTTCAATGACGGCTCTCGCAGTCTTCTCCTTCATCTGCTTGGTGCGGTCCAGATTCTTCCGCGCGAGACCCTCACAGATCAGATCAATGATGAAGAGCTGAGATATCTTCGCCCCAATCGATCCCCCTTCAAGCGGAGCCTCCTTACCAGCGGTAAGGAGTACAATATCAGCGATAGAGGTTATCGGCGATTTGGCATAATTCGTAATTGCGACGATAGTAGCCCCGTTCTGCTTGGCTTTATGCAGCATATCATTCGTATCGAGTGTACTTCCCGACACACTAATCCCGAAGGCGACATCCCCAGGCCCCATAGTTACGGCCATCATAGATTGGATGTGGCTGTCAGCTACTGCCTCCGCTCTGCGGCCCATGCGTAGAAGGCGGTTCTTGGCTTCAAGGGCCGTAATCCCCGAGGACCCCACACCAAAAAACTGAATATAGCCGGCCTGATCAAGCACTTCCACGGCTAGCTCCAGTTGATCCCGATCGAGCAAGCCCACACTGGAGTTCAATATATTCACCATAGCCTCATACACAGTCTGAATCATATCAGGCTCCTGATCAGGCTGGCCTTCCTGAGGCTGTAGCTCATATGGTCTGCGTGCGGTCTGATCCTGAGCCAGAGCCAGCTTGAAATCCTGATATCCCTTGAAGCCAATCTTCCGGCAAAAGCGCATCACCGTGGTCTCCCCGGTCCCAGCAAATTCAGCCAACTCCGTCACGGATAAATAAATCAGATCATGGGAGCGCTCCAACACACAGGAGGCCACCTTGCTTTCAGATTTGGTCAAAGAGGGATAATACGTCCGAATTCGATCGTTCATGTCCATTGATACATGCTCACTGCCTTTCTAATGTCACTACCTTAGCGGCCGCTTCGGCGAATCTCGCTGTAATCCACTGTGGGCGAGTAATTGCACTGCCTACCACAACTGCATAAGCTCCCAGTCGCAGTGCCTGCTCTACCTGAGCTGGCTCGCTAATTCTCCCCTCTGCCATAAGAGGAATACCGACGGCCTGCGCAGCCTCCCTTACCAACTCCAGATGAGGGCCTATCATCTTCGGAGAGTAGGAGGTGTAACCAGATAGCGTGGTAGAAATACACGCCGCTCCCAGCGCCTCAGCCTGGACAGCTTCCTCCAATGTAGAGATGTCTGCCATACAAGGCAGATTCAGCTCTGCTGCATGTTGTAATACACTTACCAATGTGCACCCTTGTGGCCGGGGGCGGTTCGTAGCATCCAGTGCTATCATGTCTGCTCCCGCTTCGTGAAGCTCATCCACCTCCTGCAGCGTAGGGGTGATGTAGACTTCGGAATCAGGATAGTCGCGCTTGATTAGCCCAATCACTGGAATAGACACAGTCCGCTTGATCACCCGAACGTCCTCTGCACCATTTGCACGAATCGCGACGGCTCCACCTCTCTCGGCAGCATCGGCTACTCTGGCCATGATGTCTGAACCATGCAGGGACTCTCCGGGCAACGCTTGGCACGATACGATAAGTCCTGGGCGAATACCGTAGATAACAGGGGTCATTCGTACACCCTCTCTCTTTATATAGAAAATAATCACACTAATCATGTGAATTGGTAATAGTATGGCTCCATGAATGAGCAGGCTCTCCCAACGGAAATGACTGATTTATTGAGAGCAACTGAATTGAGCAGTACTATTAATCAGCAAGTAATCAGCCAGATTGCTGCGATACTGCAGCCATACCTTCATAACTCACACGCAAGCCCACCTCAAATGTCCGGTTCCAAGGCATGTAGCAATCATGAATATGAATATGCTCATCGGGACCAAGCAGCATTTGACGAACCACAAGCTCCAATTGTTCCCGCACGATCGTTGCTGCACGTCCTCGCGGACCGTCCAGTTCGAACTTGCTCAATCCCATTCCATCCACAATACGTTCATTCATGACCATACGCACTACAGCGCAATAGCAGGCATCCTCGGTATAACGAAGAGCCAGAAAATCAAGATGCTCCTGAGTTGCCCCATAATGAGCGTACACCACGGACTGTGCAATGACGGTGCCAAGTGTGTTAGAACTCGTGTTCCATCCTGCGTACCCTGCAAGCTTGAATAGTAGCCCCCGGCGGCGCAACAATCTCAAAAGCTTGAGATCCGCACCGTTGGCATAGCCTACATCTGCGATGGCTACTGGCTTGCCCCAGTGCCGCTGCACATAGCCCGCATATTCAATTAGCTCGATTATATTGCGCTGTACATCGTACCCTACTGAAGCCTGCTGCTGATCCACAGCTTCGACCATTGTATCTCCCGGAGTATTCGCAAGCAGGATGACGTCAGCCTCTGCGGCTGAGCTGACCATCAAGCCTCCAGCAGCGAGAATCTGATATTTCAGAGATTCGCTGAAATGCCGATCCTCAAACAAAGGCGTAACCAGCGCCCCCAGATCAGATGACATTCGCGGATAGAGCAGCGGAGTAACCCCTTTGACCCGGTTCAGCATTCTGGCGAGCAACGTACAGGCTACTTCATCTGCTCCAGGATACATATACACCTGTAGCTCCAGATCAAGCTCCGCAATACGCTCTCGGACCTTCTGCTGATCTCTTGCCGTCCATCCATAAGGCGCGGAATCATCCTGAGGAATGATGAGAAAGTCAATAACTTCTGAGCTTACCAGCTCCAGAGCCGCCCGATTCAGTAGTGCGTTCACCTCGCGCCGATCCAGATAATCCTTAAGGACCCCAGAAGGCAGGGCAGTATCAATATGCTTAAGCTCTATCAGCTCTTCATCTGTGGCTAGACCCAAGAGATGACGGTGTTCAATGTATCCTTTTCGGAAAATCTCCCGTCCCCAGTTCGCGTAATAGTCCGGCTCCTCATCTGCCAGCGAATACTGCGGACAGCGCATAATCAACTGAAAAGCATACATATGCTGCAGGTTCGGACAACGCTCCCTAAGCATTCGTAATCTTTCCAATTGCTCTGCAAGCTCCGCTGGGCTCTGATCATGCAGACGTGAAGGCACGATTCCACCGTAGAGCAGTGTATCCAGTGCAAGGATCGCTCCATGAGCAGTAGCCGCTTCTTGCTCCAACCACCTCCATAGTCGGGGCAGATCTGCTGGAAGCTTCTTATTGCCCAGCACTTCTTTTGGCGGACGCACCAGTTCCAGCTCGGTGCCCTGACTGAGCAAGAATGGAAATTCGTAATTGCACGGACGTTCGTCTAGCGGAATGAACAAGATTCGCTGTCGTGACTTCATACGGTTGCCACCTGCCTTTTTTTTGCTGAAGTATCATCATTCGATTGATCCGGCTTAAAACGGCCAACGAGAACTGAAGATATCACCCCTTCACAGCCCCGGCCAGACCCTCCATGTAATATCGCTGCGTGAGCAGAAATACTATAATGATCGGCAATACCGAAATCATCGTACCCGCGGCAATCCAGCCGAAGTTATAAGAGAACTGCCCGTTCAGATAGGTCAGAGCAGCCGCCAGCGGATAATCCTGCGGATCATCCATAATGACAATCGGCCACAAGAAGTTATTCCAGAAAGCCATCACCTCTAGCAACGAGATGACTGCAATTGCAGGCTTCACCAGCGGAAGTACCAGCTGCCACCAGATTCGGAGCTCGGAGGCACCATCCATTTTGCCCGAATCACGAACATCTGGTGGAATGTTGAGAAAGGTCTGCCTCATAAGAAATACATTGAAAACCGAGATCGCCGCAGGCAACACCACATCCATGAAGCTATTATTGAAAGGCAACACCTGATTCATGGCTCGGATCGTTAAATAGTGCACAATAATTGCTGTAGAGGAAGGTATAATCATGGTCGCAATCAGTAGCCCGAAGATAAGATTCCTGCCCCGGAAGCGAAAGACTGCAAGTGGGTAGCCCGTCAGACTGGCCAACACCACATTCGTAACCACACCCAGAGCGGTTATGATTACGGTATTGTAGATATACTTTGGAAAATCCATGAACTGCCACACCTGTACGTAATTGCTGAAGTCCACGAATGTCGGAAAAATGGCAGGTGGCGTGGAAAAGACATTTCGCCCGGGCATCACGGACACACTCAGTAACCACAGAAATGGGCCCATCATGAATAACGCCAGCAAGATCAACAATGCATAGACTACCAGTCGCCCCATAGTTCGCCTGAATAAGCGCATCCCTCGGGACTCGGCAAGAGGACGAATTGGTGTATCCATTTTGCTGTTCAGCATCAGTAGGAGTTGATACCTCCTTTGCGGTTCAACCAAAATACAAGAACACTAAGTGCCCCAACGAGTAGACTCACAATGAGTCCAAGCGCTGACGTATATCCGAATTCGAACTGCTCCATACCCTTCTGGAAAATATACAGACTTGAGGTCAACGTCGAGGTACCCGGCCCGCCCTTAGTCAGAATATACACCTCATCAAATACGCGGATGGCCGACATGACAGAGAACAATGTACAGAAGAGCACATATGGTCTTAGCATCGGTAGGGTGATATGAAGCATCAGACGTAGACGCCCCGCTCCATCGACTCTAGCCGCCTCATACAGATCAGAAGGGATGTTCTGCAGACCAGCCAAATACAGCATCATATAATAGCCCAGACCCTTCCACATCGTAATGAACATCAGTACATACAGAGCCGTAGCACTGCCCGACAGCCAAGCGATCTGTTCAGAGAGCACACCAGCTTGCATGAGCAAATAGTTCACCACACCGTTGTTGCTTAGCAGCCAGCTCCAGATCAAGGCTACAGCAACCATAGATGTCACTACTGGCGTATAATAAGCGGCACGGAAGGCTCGAATCCCTGGAATTCTTCCATTAACCAACACCGCCATTAGGATAGAGAAAATCTGAATGAAGGGCACCACAAGCACGTACACTAGAGAGTTCCATAGGGAGATCAGAAAATTACGGTCCTTGAGCGCCCGCACAAAATTATCGAAGCCCACATAGCTGGCATCTGTAAGCCCCGAGTAATTCGTTAATGCAAGCGGAATGCTGTACAGGATGGGCCAGAATACAAAGACTGCCAATAAAGCTAATCCCGGTGTCATGAACGCCCAGGCAGCAAAAGCCTCTGACCGCAGCCACCGCTTCATAAGCATCACCACCTTGTATGTCTTTTTTAAAAGTCCGCTGAATTACTGCATGAACTCCAGCTTAGGTTGTATCCTTGGGGACTATCGACTATTGCTGTAAGATTCCGTTTACCTCCTGTTCCAGATCATTCAGCGTCTTGGTCATATCCGCTCCGTTCAGAAGAATATTCTGTAATGCCCGTGTGATCGCAGAGTTGATATCCTTGGCATTCGGGACACCTACCATATAGTCCGTAGCTTTATCAAGGCTCTGAGCAGATACGATTTTGGCCTCCGCCTCAAGAGACTGATCCGATTCAGTGAAGAATGGGTCCTCTATCGAAGCCTTGGTAGAAGGAAGAGTGTTGGCCACCTTCGAGAACGCCGTTTGACTATCTGCATTGGTCAGGAACACGGCGAATCGGACTGCTTCCTCGGGATGTGCCGACTTGGCAGGGACGACCAGGTTCATGGAATTGGACATCCGCACTCCCCCTTTGCCCGTAGGCAATGGAACTGCAATCGTATTGCTATACACCTCAGGCGCTGCCGTCTTGATAAAGTTAATGAAGGTTGGTCCAGCAAGCTCGAAGGCGACCTGCTCGCCTGCATAATATTGAACCTGCTTAGCGAAATCCGCATCCTCCTTGATGACTATGCCTTCATCCATGAGCTGCTGTATATTCCGAATCATCGCTTCTGTATCGGGATTGTTGAATGCAGCAGCACTCTTGTCTTCATTCAGAATCGGAATTCCATCAATCGGGAATAGCTTCGATACGAGCTGCATGGCATAGCCGGCCTTACCTGTCTTCTCTTTAATCTGGCGTGCCCATTCAATGAGCTCCTCACGCGTCTGTGGTGGCGCTGCAGGATCAAGACCAGCCTGCTCAACCAGCTTTTTGTTCATGAATAACACCTCGGTTCCGGTGTACCATGGCAGCGCATATGCCTTGTCACCGATGACCGTGGATTCGAAAATCCCCTCGAAATAAGCAGACTTCTCGTCAGGGGTCAGGTACTGATTCATGTCAAGCACGGCACCCTTCGTACCCATCTGACTGGCAAATTCCGTATTCAGATTCACCACATCAGGGCTGTCCCCACCCGAAATACTGGTCAGCAGCTTGTTGGTGATTGCATCATACGGGTAGTCCTTCCACTCAATACGGACATTCGGATGGGCCTGCTCATAATCGGCGATGACCTGATTGAAATAATCCGTAAACGTTGGCTGCAGCGCAATAGTCCAGAATTCCAGCGTCACTTGACCGCTACCATCATTCTGGCTTGGAGACTTCGCCCCCCCTCCACTGCAGCCGCTGATGACGAACACCAGAAGCAGGCAGCACAGCGTAAGCAGCAAGCCTTTATTAGGACCCTTCATACCATTGCCCCCTTGTTTCGAATATAGAAAATACACAATTGCATAATGAATTAACCAAATTATAGCAGTGTTATCTCACAAAAAGAATAATTTCTCCATAAAAATATAATTTAGCGGTATATTTTTTCTTTTATAGGTAACAAGAGGCTGACACCAAAGACGTTCACCTCACGGAATGCCTTAGTGACCTTACCGCTTAGAACAATACCTCGGGCCTAGCACCTTGAACGAATATGATTTCAGAATGATGATCTGGGAAGCATAGTCATTAGCAGACAACAAGTCTGTCCCCACACTCCCTCCCTTCAAGGCGCTAGAACTAGGGTAAGATACTAGAACAACGATAGGATAAGCGTTACTTGTATGATGTTACTTGTATGATGGCACTCCGAAGGTTTAGGCTGACTCTTTCGTATGCAAGCGCGATTTAGGTGTAATAGCAGTGAATCGACGCAGCAGCAGACCCAATAATGGAGATACCACGAAGAAAATGAAAAATAATCTGAACATCTGGTAGCCTGATACCATCGGCAGATTAGCACCGACCTCATGGGCCATTACCGCCATCTGATCCATCCCACCGGGAGCCATGCTAAGAAAAGCCGTCGCTGTAGATGTCCCTAGCCAATGCTCGAACAGCCATGTCAGTCCCAAGGAGCCGATAATCAGCAACGTACCACTACCAAGCGCCAGCCCAGCTGTCTTGGCCAAATTACCTGAAGCCTGTTTTTTGAATGATAAGCCTACGTGAGTGCCAATCAAAAATTGCGAAGCATTCAGAAGCGCGTCTGGCAGAACGGGTGCTTCCAGCATGGACAAATGTAGAATCATGGTCACCAGCATCGGTCCTAGCAGAAAAGCTGTAGGTACACGAAGCCTCTGCCCCAAGAGTGCACCCAGCACACACAACGGCGCATAGACCAATATTTGCGGGAACAGATCCGACCAGGCCCCCTCCGTTGTAGCAGCGGTAGCAGACGCTACAGTTACGCCTTCAGAAGAAGCACTGCCACCTCCAAGCCAAGGGCTGTAGAGCAGAAGCGGCACGCAAAATACAATCATAATCAGCCTGGTTACCTGCATCATCGTAACTACATTAATATTTACTCCTCGGATCTCCTCAGCCAGTGTCACCATCTGCGATAGTCCCCCCGGTACACTTCCAATCATAAGCGTGGGTAGATCATACTCGGTACAACGGCTGAACACATAGGCAAGGATCATCGTCATGAGCAACAGTAATGTAGTGAACAGCAGCATCAACGGAAGCTGAATCATCATCTGTCGCAAAGATTCGAGGGTGAGCGTTATCCCTATCGAATATCCCACCACACCAATTCCTACATCGCGTAGCTGAGACGACCACCGCAAAGGCTGTCTCAGTACATTGGATACGATCAATACAGCAGTCATTGGCCCCAGTAGCCAGGGCACCGGTACGCCTAGCCATGCGAACAGCGTCCCTCCTGCAAGTCCGGTCACACCTGCATAAATGAAGAAGCGCCAGGCCCCTTCATTCCATTTCTTCTGCATAACAGTCTCCTTCCACTTATGCGAATCAAGTAGGCGAGCCTTCTCTTCTCCGCAATTTCTCTATCCGTCCTCTCTCTATATGTACATTATAGCATTGTGCTGAAGGCGCCTGAGGCTGTTCATGGAATTAAGGCATCATCCAAATGAAATATCCACTTGAATTGTCCAGATTTTTACATAAAATAGTAAATGTAAGCGCTTTGATTTCTTGTGAATATTAGGGAGGTGTATGAAGATGAGGAAAAGGAACAAGGTCTGGATTCTTGTACTCGTATTCACGCTTATGGTATTGGCTGGCCCACCTGAGAGGACACAAGCAGCAAGTACCCCCATCACAAATGGAACAGATTGGTTCGACACGGCTGGCAATCCCATTCAGGCGAACAGCGGCAACATCCTGCAGGTAGGAAACACATATTATTGGTACGGTGAGCATGCAGTGAACGGCAAGTTCGACAGTGTGAATGTCTACACTTCTACGGATCTGAAGAACTGGACATTCAACAACGCAATTCTGACCAAGCATTCGGCAGACGAGCTAGGCTCCAGCAAGATCGAACGCCCGAAAGTCATTTATAATGCCTCAACTGAACAATACGTACTTTGGGCACATTACGAGAATGGCACGGATTACAACCTCGGACGGGTCGCAGTCGCGACCAGCAGTACACCGGACGGCCCCTTCACTTATGTGGGTAGCTTCCGGCCCCTGAACTACGAATCCCGAGATATGACCGTGTTCGTAGATACGGATGGGACAGGCTATCTAGTGACGGCCTCTCGCAAGAATGGCGGGGCCAATGACACCATGGCCATCTTCAAAATGAATGCGGACTATACAAACGTGGAATCCTTCGAGGGCTGGCTCTTCGAGAACGCCTACCGTGAGGCTCCTGCCATTGTCAAAAAGGGGACTCGCTACTACCTCTTCACCTCACAAGCTTCGGGATGGTATCCGAATCAAGGTGCGTATGCCACCGCTACGTCCATGACTGGGCCTTGGTCAGCGCTGAAGCCATTCGGTAACTCATCGGCCTTTGCCTCACAGATTCACGATATCGCTACAATCACTGGCGAGAGCACTACCTCCTATATCTATATGGGCGATCGCTGGAATCCGATGAAGCTGGGCGAGCACAAGCATATTTGGCTTCCACTTTCCCTGAATGATGCAGACGGTACCGCCTCCCTGGATTGGTACAAGGAATGGGACATCGACGCCACTACCGGTACAGTAGCCCTCCCTGAACTGGTCAATCATGCTCAAGGCCAACCAGCAACCGCCATCTCGACTGCCTCAGGCTCCTCACCCTCCCATGTCAATGATGGCAATTATCAGACCTCATGGGTGGCTTCATCCAACACCTGGCCTGCCTGGTGGCAGGTAGACCTCGGCTCGGCTCAGACCATCACGGAGGTCGACATTTCGTGGTTCATGTACAAAGGCTCTGAGGGCTATTATAAGTATAAAATTGAAGTCAGTAACGATGGGGTCAATTACTCCACCATCGACCGTACTAACAATCTCACCTACGGCTTCACTACGGATGCCGTCCATTTCACTGCACGCTATGTACGCATTCAGATGGTGAACGCGGTACTATGGAACAACCCTGGCAACTGGTATACCCCTACACTCCATGAGGTCAAATTACTCGGACCTGCTGAGCCTGAATTCTTAACTCACAGCCGCTTCAGCTCACACAATTATCCAGAGCGCTATATTCGCCATGCGAACTTTGCCGCACGGATTGATACCAACGTCTCCCCTGAGCTTGACTCACACTTTCGCGTAATACCTGGCCTCGCCAATACAGATGGTGTATCTCTGGAATCTATTAATTTTCCCGGTTACTTTCTAAAGCGTGATTCAGGTGATTCGAGCAACAAAATCATATTGGGGGCTTATAGTAACACCGACAGCTATAAAGGTGATGCCACCTTCCGGATTGTTCCTGGTTGGGCAGAGAGCAATAAGCTCTCCTTCGAGTCCTATAACCAGCCCGGGAGCTACATCCGTCATTATGATTATGCGCTGCGGCTTGACACGGTGAATGAATCCAGCAGCAGTACGTTGAAGAGTGATACCACCTTTGGGAGAGTAGATTTATAGCGGCAGATCTATATGAATATGGAGGACAGAGCGCACCCTGCTTTGTCCTTTTTATTTTCTAAATTGTTGATTTAAAAACTGGCACGATTATACGATTCAGCCCACTATCTGCAATTATGATATATTAAACTAATAATAATCTAGTTATTACCAGTAATCTCCCTATAAAATGACAATCACTCACTTGAAGGGTAGGTAGATCTTATGGATGTTGTCCATCAGCTATGGCTGTTGAAGCAAATCTATCATCAGAGCACAATTTGGGATGAGGAGTTTAAAACTTCGCGGCATCCCATTCCGGCAGAGATATCAGAGGTGGATTTAGAAGCACTTCAGATCAGTGGCCACCCTCCTATCCACTTTGTAAATCCGCAGCATGAACAGACATTGACCGAATTAAGACAGCTCGCGGAGCCCTGGACATTGAATCAGTCAGCGCAAGCCTTTGTCGCCTCATTATGGTCAGCGCCGATGATTTGGCGTTCATTGCTTACTGGCAAGCTGATTGCAGAGGCCGTTCCTGATCACGAGTTCGCTCCTTACCCTTCCTCTAGTACTTGCCAAATTTGTGGTTTGAGCGTCTCAGGGGCAACGGATACGAGTCTGGAGTGGTATTGGAGAATGACTAGTGGGACTCCACTGGACGGCAACCTTTTTGGACATGTGCTGGCACTTCAGGAAATGACGGGACAAGAGCTCCCCACCCCTAACGAATATGATCGCTGGACACTCCGTGCCATATTGACGGTGCTTCGCTCGCTACCAGCCAATACACGGTATAGCAAGGCAGCCTTGGCACTCAAAAAAGAACGGCTGCTGCCCACACGTAGCGAGTACGCCTACCTCAATCTATTAGAGACTTTGGGGCTAATTGGCATTTTGGATACGACGGATTATCCCGGAATGGCAACCGAATTCACATCGTACCAGAAGCGTGACCAGCGTCCCAACATTCGGGTTGAGGTGCAGGCACCGCTGGCGTGGTGGGATTCCTCCATTGGTATTAATGAGACAACCTTGGCTCGGATTTTTGGGGATTACGATCTCTCCAACGTATCACTGGACGACAGACCTCAGCAACTCCCGGATATAAAGGAAACGATATTAGGCGCTTGGGAGCATAAAAAAAAGCCGCGGGCAAAAGTACCAAAGGCTTCACCCGACGCAGGAACCGGCAAGGTGCAGGCAGGCGATGTATACGCCGTTCGCGTCAGAGATGGGGTATGGATTACAGTGTATTGCCATGAGCTCATGGATCAGCGGGTTAAGGTCGAATATCTTGATGGGGTCTATCAGGAAATGCCGGCGAAGACCGATCTGACGATGACCTTTCGCCCAAGGAAGGACGGACGTTGGCAATGCTCGGTGATTGCCATTGATTCCACGAGCTGGGTCAGAAGGGTGGCACGAGAGCTGCCTTGTCCAGCTTCACAACTGCCGGAGCCTGATCGCATACCGTTTCATAACGCCAAGGATTTGAAGCATATGGCCAGCTGGTGTTTCCCCGAAATCTAGTCAAGGGATAAGAGCAGAGTATGGTACTTGAACACTCTATTCCAGCAAGATTTCCAGTCTATTGGCTGCCAAAATAGTAAAAGGGCTGTCCCTTGTCATCTCAATGACAATAGGACAACCCTTTTTTTGCGTGAGGAGGAATCTAGGTCAAGCGTACTGCTCTAGACTACAGAATGATTGGATTCAAGAGCATAATTCCGAGATCACTATGAGATATGAAGCTAGCTAAGGAACTGTACAGTCCATTAATAATACGGAGCCATGAACAGGTACACCACTACTCCTGTGAAGCTGACATACAGCCAGATCGGCATCGTCCAACGGGCAATCTTGCGGTGCTTCTCCACCTGCATCGTCCATCCCCATACAACAGAGAACAGTGCCAGTGGCACAATAATGGCTGCCAGGAAGCTATGTGTAATCAGAATAAAGAAATAAATCGGCCGAACGATTCCTTCGCCACCGAACTTCGCTGTCCCAGGGGACATGTAGTGGAAGGTCAGGTAGGTGACAAGAAATAAGAGTGTACTTGTGAATGCCGCCATAATAAATCTTTTGTGAATCGTGACATTCTTCTTGATGATAGCAAACAAAGCCGCTAGCAAAAAGATAAAGGTGAAGCTGTTGAAAATAGCGTTCATGCGTGGCAAGAGGGACAGATCAAAGTGTACCTCGCCCTGATATCCCAGCGGAGTAAAGAACAACGCGAGAATGATAGCATTGGCTACCAGAGATACCGTGACAATCAGTCCGGTAAAATTCCGGTTGGTCGTAGGCTGCTGGAGCTTGTCCTTGGACGCTTTGCTCATGAGAATGGATTCTCCTTTAGTTATTTTAAAATTGTAATAATTCTATTATATTGAACGCCATCCATCACTGTGAAGTGACAACACTATGAACAATGTGGCTTCCATTAGTCATCTTGATAAGCCATCTTGCTATTCTAACCCATTCCTCCTCAAAACACACCTACTCTCATCACACCCTGTTTGTATTCTTGTCTATTATCTTTTATACATAATGTCGATAAATTAATGCGATTTTGTCGAATCATACTTCATTTGTTGTTAGAATTTGTCGAGATACATATATATGTGCAACAAAATACTACTTAAGACTCATTTAAAAAGGAGATCACGATTATGAAATGGTTCAATAATCTCAAGACTGCTGTGAAAATCCTTACTTCTTTCCTAGCCATATGTGTTATTCTTGGGGTGATGGGCATTTATTCGATCAAAAACCTTGAATCCATGAACAGCAGCATGAATGAGTTGTATGACAAGAACCTCACCTCCGTACGATTGGTATCCAACGTCGAGAGCTTGTACCAACGTATGCGCGTGAACATTGTGGATCTCACTGCTGCACAGACAGATGCTGACGAGCAGAGAATTATGGACCGCATGAATGAGCGGGCCCGTGATGTCCAGTCGGCTATTGATCAATACCGTCCATTAGCCACTACACAAGAAGAGATGGAAGAGCTCGCTAATTTCGAAAAGATATATGCGCAATATGTAGACAGATACGAGACCGCGAAGCAGCTTGCTGCAAGCGACGATATCGCTGCCTTCAACCAATTCAATAATGAGACTCTCCTCGCCATTGGAGATGAGGTCAGCGCAAGTCTGGATCATCTAATCAAGCTTAATGTCGAAGCCGCACAAGATACCAACGATCTGGCCGACCGAGATTACGGCACCGCGATGACTCTTACGATTACCTTGATTATCGGAGCCGTAGTTGTGAGCATCCTGATTGGACTTATTGTAGCAAACTCCATCACCAAGCCGCTGAATTATATGGTCGCCTTGATCGAAAAGGTGTCAAAGGGCGATCTGACCGAGAAATCCGTACTGGATTCCAAAGAGGAGATCGGACAGGTATCCAGATCCCTGAATCAAATGATCGATAATTTCCGTAATTTGATCGGAGGCATCATCATTACATCTCAAAATGTCGGAGCCTCTTCGCAGCAGATTGCAGCCAGCAGCGAGGAAATCGCCGGAAGCAGCTCCAGTCAGGCCGATGCAGCCTCCTCCATATCTGATTTGTTCAAGGAATTGACTGAAGCGGTCAATTCAGTAGCAAGCAGCGCTGAGGAAGCGGCCGAGCTATCCAACCAGACCCTGAGTGTAGCCCAGGAAGGCGAGAAGGTCGTTCAAGCTTCGAAGCAAGGGATGAATGAGATTCGCCAGACGATGAATTTGCTCGAAGGCGATTCCGATAAGATCGGTGAGATTATTGAAGTTATCGATGACATTGCAGCCCAGACGAACCTATTAGCTCTTAACGCTGCTATTGAGGCGGCAAGAGCAGGCGATCAAGGCAAAGGCTTCGCCGTTGTCGCGAATGAAGTTCGTAAGCTGGCAGAGCGCAGTGGTAGTGCGACCAAGGAGATTACCAGCATTATTAAAACCATGCAATCAAATACTAAGCGGAGCGCTTCCATTGTAGGAGAAAATGTCGTACAATCTAACCGTACCGAGGAAGTATTCCAGACTATTATGGATATGGTAAGCAGTTCTTCCCTGAAGGTAAATGAGATTGCTGCTGCATGCGAGGAGCAAGCGGCGCAAGCCTCCGATGTCATGCTGTCTGTGGAGACCATTGCTTCAGCAAGCGAGGAATCCGCTGCAGCCTCCGAGGAGACGGCATCCACTAGCCAAGCTTTGGCCCATTTGGCCGAGGAGCTTAATGAATCAGTATCTGTATTTCAAATCCCAAAATCTACAGGACGTGACTTATGACATCTCCCACACACACATCGCAGTATATTGTAATATCCATTGATGATCAGCTGTATGGCATGGCTATGACCTCTGCTCATGAGATCATGACCGTTCCTGCCCTTACCAGGCCCGCAGGTGCACCTTACGAGGTGATGGGATTAATCGAGCTGCAGAACAAGATTGTACCCGTGATCAGCCTGCGGCATCTGTTCGACCTGGGCGGAGCAGAGCTTGATGATCGCGCACGCATTATTATCGTGTCCATAGACGGGAACTATGCCGCCCTGTTGGTGGATGAGGTCATACAGATCTCAGAGTATCGTGAACTGCTCCCGACCCGCTCCGGCTGGAACAACAGTGGCTACATTATGGGCTATGCCAAGCAAGAGGAACAAGGAGAGACCTCCCTTGTAGGAATTCTTCATATGGATCGCATCTTGAGCTTTATATACAATTAGTTAATTAGTTAGTCACGCATACAGACAAGACCATCTCGTTCCCTCGAACGCGGATGGTCTTGTTTGGTTCACGACTCTGGTTCACGGTTGATGCTTGTGCACAGCACCCCCACCCTGGTATCGGGTCTCGTCATGCTTCAACGGCTCTCCGCGTCTAGCTGCCTCTCTTAGCCAGTCTGCACCGTTATCAACCGGATCATATCCAATGAGGTCCTTCAAATAGGAAATATCATAATAGTTATGTTCATTGGCTGATGTACCATACATCGAGATGAAGCGCCTGCTATCCTCGGCCTCAATACAGCGATGCACCAACTGTACCATGTCCCGGTGTGATATCCAGATATGCGCCGAGCGCTCACTATGCGGACGATTATCCGCTGTGAAATTGCCAATTCTGAGATTGATAGAGGACAAGCCGTGCTTATCAGCGTACAGTTGCCCCAATAGCTCAATATAACACTTGCTCAGTCCATAAAAGCTGTCAGGACGATAGGGATCTGTAGGCTCGACCTCCTCATGAAGCTTGTAGTAGCCCGTAGCATGGTTGGAACTGGCAAAAATAATCCTTCTTACGCCTTGTTCGCGAGCCGCTTCGTATAGCAAATAAGCCCCGGTGATATTGACAGGCAAAATTTTGCCCAGAAAATCCTCCTCATCCTTCGCCCAGGCACAGTGCACAATCGTATCCATCCCCCGGGCCAGCTCCTTGAGGCGCTCTCCATCGGTTATGTTCAAAGCTGTGATTCCCCGTTCAAGGTCCTCATTCAGATCTGCTCCGACAATATCGTAGGACTCTACCTGCCGCAGGCCTTCCAGCAGACAATGACCAATGCTGCCAGCCGCACCAGTAATCAGAATTTTCCGTCTCATTCATCATCCCTCCACGATATCAGGATATGATTCACGAATCCTTCTTCCATATGTCATGATACGCTGGTGTTCGCTTGAACAAAGCCTCGGCATACGGACACGATGGGACAATCTTCTTCCCTTCCTCTCGGGCCATCTGCACTACACGCTCGATCAACTCCTTACCGACATGCTGTCCGCGCAGCTCTTCAGCCACAAAGGTATGATCGATCACAATAGAGTGTTCATCTACAGGCGCAAAGGTCACTTCGGCAACAATCTCTTCGCCGTCAATGATTACGAAGGCATGATCTTCTTTTCGAATGTCGTGCATATACCCGCTTCAGCTCCTCTTCTCTATAATTTAACGACTCGTTCATTAGTTTCCCCGATTATGGGCGAGACGAAACGTCATATGACGAGAGAGGTGACGAGCTCTTACACTAACTCCTATACGTACTTTTATCCGGACTCTTACTATGGACTCTTACTATGGACTCTTATATGGGCTCTTCCACTAGCTATCTTCAAGCCTTCTAATTAGTCCCTCGGCCTTGAGCGAGCACTACTTGGAACCTCACACGAGCATGCTATGCCGCGTTCTTCCAGTCCTCTACAGCACCTTGGACAAGAAGCTCTGTGTTCGCTCATGTCTAGGCTGTTCAAAGAGCATGCCGGGCGGGCCTTCTTCCAGAATGATGCCTTCCTCCATGAAGATTACCCTGTCTCCTACCTCGCGGGCAAAGCCCATTTCATGCGTCACAATCACCATCGTCATACCCTCTGCCGCCAATTCCTTCATCACGCCAAGCACCTCTCCCACCATCTCTGGATCAAGTGCAGAGGTTGGCTCATCGAACAGCATGACCTTGGGCTCCATAGCAAGAGCTCTCGCTATTGCCACACGCTGGGATTGACCACCTGATAGCGAGGAGGGATATGCATCTGCCTTGTCTGCCAATCCCACCTTGCTGAGCAGTTCCATTCCCTTCTCACGAGCCTGCTCGGCGGACCATTGACGCACCTTGAGAGGAGCGAGCGTAATGTTATCTATTACTTTCATATGTGGAAATAGATTAAAGGACTGAAATACCATACCCATATCAGCACGAATGCTGGAAATTGAAATGCCAGGGTCCATCAATGAATGACCTTCCACCACGATATCTCCCGAGTCCGGCACCTCCAACATATTAAGGCAACGAAGAAACGTAGATTTTCCTGAGCCGGATGGCCCAATTACGACCACCACCTCCTTGCGATGGATCACTGTATGAATGTCCCTTAGTACAACATGAGCTCCGTACGATTTTCCCAATCCAGACACACGAATGATCGGCTCCACGTCACTTCACCCTCTTCTCGATATATTCAAGCAGCTTGCTTAAGGAGTATGTGAGGACAAAATAAATGAGTGATGCTGTGAGATACGGCTCCCATACTCTGTAGTACTGAGACTTCATTACGTTACTATAGAACATTAGCTCGTGCGCAGAGATGACCGCAACCAAGGAAGAGTCCTTGATCAGCACAATGAATTCATTGCCGAAGGCAGGAATCATACGCTTGATCGCTTGTGGCAGTATCACATATCGCATAGCCTGTCGCTGGGTCAGTCCGAGAGACAATGCCGCTTCACACTGCCCTTTGTCAATGGATTGAATGCCGGCTCTGTAGATCTCAGCTGTATAAGCGGCCGAATTCAGAGTCAGGGCCAGAACTGCCGCCACTGCGGCATTCGTAGTTCCCATGAGCATGGGCACAACCCCAAAGTGAACGAGAAGGATCTGCACATATAGCGGCGTACCGCGAAAAAAATTAATGTAACAGGCCATGGGCAGCCGTATATATGCCTTGGGTGACATTTTCCCAAAGCCAATTCCCAGACCCAGCACAGCACCCATAAGAATTGAGGCCAAGGATATGCCAATCGTCAGAAGCGTTCCTTTCATTAGTAACGGAAAATAGTACACGATGATATCCCATCTAAAATCCATGTCGTTCTTCCTTTCCTGTTCCTTAAGTAGCTACATTGCATCAGCACACCCTGTACTTACCACTTAGGCCTTCGGCTGATCCCGTCAGACACTGACAAAGAAGGCATGCGCCTGCCAGAGCAAACACATGCCTTCTCTTGAGAGATTCAATACTAGATCCCGTGCGCCTGCGCAATATCCTGCCCACAATTCTGCATAGCGCAGACGCATACGAACCAGTGAGAAGCCTTCCATTCACGCTCCAGCTCAATTCCGCACTTCGTGGCCGCTGAACCTACGATTGTTATTTGGCCATCTCAGCTTTAAGACTGGATAGATCCGGCTTTTTGCCGAACCACTTCTCATAGATCTCCTCATAGGTTCCATTATCAATTACAGCCTTCACTGCAGGATCAAGCTCCGCCTTCAACTCACTGCCCTTCGGCATCAGGAAAGCATAATATTCAGGCTGGAACGCTTCACTATCTGTAATGCCTACAAGCTTGCTATCTGGATTGTTCTTAATGTACTCCTGAATGATGGCATTGTCGGCTACGACTGCGTCGGCCCCACCTTTATCAAGCTCCATGAACGCCAATGTATTACTATCGAATTTCTTGAGCTTAGGATTACTGGCTCCCATCAGCTCTGACATGATTGTGTCAGCGGTCGTAGCCGCCTGAACAGCAACCTGCTTGTCTGCCAGGTCTGCTGCGCTCTGAATATCACTGCCTTCCTTCACAACAATCATATTGGCTGATTCGTAATAGGGAAGGGAGAAATCATAGCTCTCCTTCCGCTCTTCGGTGACAGAAATCGCCGAAATCCCTGCCTGATATTCACTACCCTGCTTAACGCTCAGTAGCATCGTGTCCCAGCCGACATTTTCGACCTCATAGTCAATACCGGCTTCCTTCATCACAGCGTCCAGAAAATCAATATCGAAGCCTGTAACCTGGTCCCGATCCATGAATTCCATAGGCGCATAAGATGCATCTGTAGCGATCTTGATCGGCCCACTTCCCCCAGAAGCTGTCTCTCCACCTGTAGCTGGTGTCGGCTCACTCACTGCTGGTGGCTGCCCACATGCAGCTAGTAGAACCATAATTAATGTCATTAAACTTAACAAATAAATCTTTTTCAATACCAAAACCCCCTACTGATTCATTGGTATATGTCCCGAAAAGTAACAATTTACTGTGATTCTATCAGGATTTTAAACAAACCTCAATGATTTTTATGATTTTATGTAAGAATATATAACACAATTTTGTATTGAAAATCAGTCGATGACAGTATGCGCACCAATTGTCACCGCGTCGGTTCATAAGGACTTGTTATTGCACAGCTAATTGGGAATCCTAATGATATTGCTGTATAAGCTAATATACGGCGGACTATATGAAAGACAGGAGAAATGCAAATTTGAAGCCTATTATTCCTTTTGAACCCGTCCGAATGGATCAGATCCCTGTCGGGCCCTCATGGATTGCCCAGGTCAAGTGGGACGGGGTACGAATGTTGAGCTATTATGACGGGACCAAGGTAAGGCTGGTGAATCGGCGGTTGCATGATCGAACTGCACGATACCCGGAGCTACAGCACTTGAACGAACATTGCCATGCAACTTCCTTCATACTTGACGGTGAACTGGTTGCTTTCCAGGATGGCAAGCCATCCTTCTATGAAATTATGAAACGCGACAGCCTCCGCAGTAGCCGCTCCATTCAGCACGCTGCCACACAGATTCCAATCGTATATATGGTCTTCGACATTCTTTTCGCTAATGACCAATGGGTGACCGAGCTCCCGCTAATAGAACGCCAGCAGCTTCTATCAGATCTAATTAGACCACAACCGTATCTACACCTGGTCGAGAACTTTCCGGATGGACAAGCCTTATTCAGGGCTATATCCAACCAGGGAATGGAGGGTGTCATCCTGAAGAGAGTGGATAGCAAATATCTGATTCAGGGGAAGGACAATCGTTGGCAAAAGCATAAGATAAGCCGAGATATATATGCACTGATTGGTGGGGTCACCTACCGGGATAAGGTGGTAAACTCCTTATTGCTCGGGCTGATGAATACGGATGGAACTCTGGAGTATATCGGTCACGCAGGTACGGGAAAATGGGGGGCGGCTGATTGGCGCAGCCTCACAGCAGAGGTCCAGAAGTCAGTGGTAGAAGCGTGTCCATTCCGCACGACTCCCCCACTGCTGCGTGATACCCAGTGGCTGCACCCTCAGTACGTCGTGAAGGTAAGCTTCCTGGAATGGACACCAGGAGGGACAATGCGCCATCCTGTCATAGAGGGCTTGGCACCTCATGTTCCTGCCCAGGATTGTACTTTACAGCAAGAGTGAAAGGTAAGCGGAAGGACGGATTGATAGCGATAGGAAGGGAGGTCGAAAGAGCGAAACAGAGCGCACCCAGACCAGCAAATTAGAATATACGTTCCCAAAATTGATTGACATATATCCCAAAAGAAGGTATAGTTAACTACAAATTCATAGGTGATGCGGGCGAAGCACCCCGCAAGTGAGGCTATCAGCCATACTTGCGGGGTGCTTCTTTTATTTGTAGTACGAGAGAGCGGAGTGTACTCAAATAACCTAATTCCTCATCCCGGACACCTATACTAATTCAGACAGGAGTGTTGTTCATGAGACCTATTTCGACCAAGAAGAACGTTCACCCATTATCTTCGGCATTCATCCATACACTATGGAAGCCCTTTATCGTGCTCTTGTGCTGCACAGCTCTGCTCCTAGTACCAGGTCAATCTCAGGCCAGTGAGGCCGCCAGCTCAATCGGGGCAGTCTATGATCAAATGACCACGCTTGAATCCGTCATCACATTGGAGGGTCAACGCATCCGTAGCCTCAGCAAGAGCAACAACGATAAGATGAAGTCCATCAAGAGCAGAATTAGTGCGATTGATGCTGCCTTGTTGAAGTCACTTAAGCTGAAGGTTGACCAGACACAGAAGAAGCACACTCCTTTGCTGACGCAATATTCAGAACTGAATAAGCAACTCGCCGATGCCCGCAAGCGTAAGGACAAGAAGAATGTGGATCTGTTGGTATTGAAGCAAGGCTCCCTTAAGCCTTCTGTTACGGCAGCTCGTGCGGACATTGCTTCTCAGAAGAAGGCACTTGCAGACGCCAAAAAAACGGCCACTGCGAAGGCAGCGGCCGTCAAGGAAGCCCTTGTTCCTGTACAAGCTATCAAGAAGCAAATTACAGCGGAGAACAAGCAAGTGGCCTCCGTGAAGAAGAGCCGTACAGCAGCACACAAACGGTATAGAGCAAGTATCAAAAACGGAAATTCCATCCTTGCGCTCGCTGAGCTTACCCGCGTCTATCAATTGCTCGGCAATGTACATGCCTCTCAGCAAAAGGTAGAAGAATGGGAGCGTCAAATATCTCTGGCCCTGCAGCGCGCAGAAGCTAAGCTCCCCAAATAACAGTGCTTACAGTGCGTTAAATGTGTCTGTCAGCACAGGTACGATTTGTGATTTTCTGGATACTACACCCTTCAATAGCGCCTTGTTGCCATCCAGCTTGACATTGTATGCCTGTTCAACCGCCTGAGCCTTGTTGCCGAGTGCAATTCCCACAGAATCGCTATTAACAATATCGGTTACAACAAACAGGAACAGATCCAGACCCTTATCCGCAATCGTCTTATTCAATGCAACTTCAAGTTCAGCCTGACGGGACAGCACATCATTCACATCAACTGCATTGACTTGGGCAATTTCAACCTTGCTACCGTTCAGTTGGAATTCCTTTGCATCGAGACTGATCAGTTGCTCGATGGTGTGCTGGCTCAGATCAGCTCCTGCTTTCAGCATGTCGAAGCCATAGCTCTCAGCATCTACACCAGCAATCTCAGCCAGCTCACGTGCTGCAGCTACATCTTCTTCTGTGCAGGTAGGAGATTTGAATAGCAGGGAATCCGAAATAATTGCAGACAGCATGAGTCCAGCGATATCTTTAGGAATCTCTACCCCATTCTCCTTATAGATCTTCTTAAGGATCGTCGCTGTGCAGCCTACTGGCTCAGCGCGATAATACAACGGATAGCTCGTCTCAAAATTCGCAATACGATGATGGTCGATAACTTCAACCACGCGCACCTCTTGAATATCATCAGCACTTTGCTGGCGTTCATTATGATCTACTAGAATAACTGTCTCGGCCTCAGCAGCCACCTTCTCAACGTAACGTGGTGCCGGGGTCTTGAAATAATCCAAAGCAAATTGAGTCTCTCCGCTTACTTCACCCAAACGAACTGCCTCAGCATCAACACCAAGCTTTTGTTTCAAAAAAGCATATGCAATCGCAGAAGTAATCGTATCCGTATCCGGGTTTTTATGACCAAAGACCAGTGTTTTTGCCATCGTAATCGACTCCTTAATCAAGGTTGATTTTACTATAGTCAACAATTCCAATGCGATTATATCATTAATCTCCCATGCTGTGCATCCGCAATCTTGCATAACTATCATTTTTTGAGTGCAGTGACTAAGGTAGATTCTCTGTAAAAAGCCTGACAAAACCTGATGAATCATGGGTTTATTTGTTATTGACAGCCTTTATTTTCTAAAAATATTAAATTCATATAGAAAAATCCGCTAGTCATATGGTAACATATCCCTCAAAACTACATACTCAACCATTCTACGTATCATATTCCAATATGGGAGGGGGCCTGCAGGCAACGAAGAATGTTGCCAAGCCAAATCTGATAGACAAATCAATAGACTATAATCTTGTGAAAAGAGGGGAAGCTTTGAAAACACGTACATTGCTGCATAAAGTAACTACTGTTTCTTCCATCTTCGCTCTGGCAGCGAGCTTACTAGCTCCTTCAGCCAGTCTAGCTTCGCCTGATATCAGCCAACAGATTCTTTCTGAGCTGACCAACGAGGTGTTGCAGGAGCCTACCTACATCTCTCCTAATCTGGACACTTCCTCTTCCAAGGATGTTCGAGTCATTGTCCAACTCAGCAGCGACCCTGTAGCTGTTGAGAGATTTAGCGCAGGCAGCCTCCGTGCCTTCTCGACGCGCTCTGCAGAATCCTCCATCAAGAGCGAGCAGACATCTTTCGAAGAGCTTGCCAGAAAACAAGGCATTTCTCTCCAGGTTAATTACCGCTACAATACGGTTCTAAATGGCATGGAGGTTACGGTTGCAGCCGACAAAATACCGGCTCTCGCCAAGCTTCCTGGCGTTAAATCCGTTCATGAGAACCAGACCTATTTTACAATCCCAGTTCAAGATCCTTCCACAGTGGCAGATGATACCTATGAAGTGAAATTCGATAACGCCCCACTGGATTTGATTGGCGCTCCTGAGGCCTGGAGCAAAGGCTTCACAGGCAAAGGACTCAAAGTAGGCGTCATTGATACCGGTGTCGATTACAATCACCCTGACCTGAAGGATGCTTATAAAGGCGGCTACGATTCCTTTGAGCAGGACAATGATCCTTATGAGGAGCCTCCTGTCAGCATTGATGAAGACCCATACGGAACAGGCTTTGCCGGAACATCTCACGGAACGCATGTAGCAGGTACTATTGTTGGTCAAGCCAAAAATACGACCTCTGATATCGTTCAAAAAGGGGTCGCCTATGATGCAGAGCTGTATGCCTATAAAGTGCTCGGGCGGAATCCTGCAACTGGGCGCTCATCCGGCTCATCTGCACAGGTGATTGATGGAATCGAGCGTGCGGTCAAGGATGGCATGGATGTAATCAACCTGTCCCTGGGCTCCGATCAGGAGAAGGACCCGAATTCACCAGACTCCATTGCAATCAATAATGCAGTACTGTCTGGTGTTGTGGCAGTTATCGCGAGCGGTAACGCTGCTGATTCTGGCCCTTACTACTACTCAATGGGCTCACCTGCTTCTGCACAATTAGCGATCTCCGTCGGAGCGACAACGATCCCTGGTCGCCTGTACACAGCTGCGGGTACCGTATCCCAAGCCACATATGAGTCTGTCGACCCTAATGGTAGCGTTACTGCGGATACTTACGACCTTTATGATTACCAGCTAATGGGCTGGAGAACAGGCGATGATGACTTTGCCTCTATCCTTGGCACACACCCCATCGAGGTTGTCTATGCTGATCTTGGTCAAGTAGATGATTATGTGGGTAAAGATGTGACTGGAAAGATCGTACTGCTCTCCCGAGGAAGTCTTGCATTCGTAGATAAGATCGAGATTGCCAAAGAGCAAGGGGCACTCGCTGCAATCATTTTCAACGGCAATACCAGCCCTAGCGACCCTAACAGTGCCGATCTGTCCGATAGCGTGGCACAGCGTGACGGCTACATCAACACCAGTCTCGGCGATAGCCTTGGCTTCATTCCGACATTTGACATGAAAGGTAGAGAAGGACGAGCATGGGCTCGCAATATTGTCGAGAATCCTGACAAGCTCCACTTCATTACATTTGACCAGGAGTATCCTCAAATTGATGTTCCTGGTGATCGCATGGCATCCTTCAGTTCTCGCGGACCAAATAGCGATGATCTGCTGGGCATCAAGCCGGATGTATCCGCTCCAGGTGTCAACATCATGTCCACTTGGCCGAAATACGGAAAGTTCGATCCAGATGCGTCCTATGCCGAAGCTTACAATCGCAGCAACGGTACAAGTATGGCGTCCCCGCATGTAGCAGGTCTGGCTCTGCTCTTGAAGCAGCAGCACCCGGATTGGACACCATTTGACGTCAGAGCAGCTCTTGCCAATACTGCAGACTCTCTGTTCAACGAATCAGGTAAGCTTTATGATGCTTACTCCCAAGGGGCAGGCAGAGTCAATGTAGATCATGCCACAGATACTCCAGCTCTGCTGCAAACTGTAGAGCAACTGACTATTTTGGACAAAGATCTGACCTATCGAGATGTGATCAATTATGGCTCATCGGCCAGCTTCGGCGTCCTGCCGGCTGGAAGTGAAGCGAAGCAAATTCAGCTTCAGCTGAAAAACGTATCCTCCAGCTCCGTACGCTATCAAGCTAGCGTAGAATTGCATGCTGATGTAACCTCCGATCCTACAAATCCGATCTCTACACCGAGCCCTAGCAACCTTCGTGTAGAATTACAGGGTGTTGGCGACGGCGGTGCTATCAGTGCTGATGCAGGAAAAAGCCAACCATTCTTCCTGTCAGTACAGCCTGTTGAAGGTGCTGTAGACGGAGTCTATGAGGGTAAAGTTGTTCTGGAAAGCACAGGACGCCCAACACTCCATCTGCCATTCACTGTGCATGTCGGCGAGAAGGCTCCTGCTACCGGATTCGGTCTGCAAGAGATGCAACTATCCAATCCAATTATTACACCTAACCGGGGCGGCATTAAGGCCACGACGGATGTAACATTCCGTCTGACGGCTGAGAATACAGACTACATCGAGCTTCAAGTATATGGTGTGAATGACCAACTCATTGGTATTGTTGATAATATTTATACCGAGGAAGGCTTCCTGGAGCCAGGGGACTATGCATTCGAGAACTACGGCGGAACTTACTTCGCTGTTGACGAAGCAGGGAGCCCTCAAAGGGATGCGAACGGCAATCTGATTACACGCCAGTTGACTGCCGGAACCTACAAGCTAACCTTGATTGCTCCACAGCTTGATGCGAATGGCAACTTTAAGTACAACGCTGATGGACTCATGACATACTATGCCTCCAAGGCTCTGCGAGTTGATACATCACGTAAGAGTAGCAGCAGTGATGATACTACTGGCGGCAACAACGGAAACAGCAGCACTGGCGGGGGTGGAGGTGGAACTCCACCAACAACTCCAGCTACAGATACTCCAGCCACTCCTGCAGATGGAACTACACCGAGTGCACCTAGCATTCAAGGTGTGGTAAAGCAAGGGCAATCAGTTCAGCCTGTACAAGCCTCTGTAGTCGTAAGTAATGGAATTCAGGCACTGAGCATTACCAATGAAGCACTTCAGGCTGCCCTCAACGAAGCAGAATCCAAACCAGTTGCCATCGTTGTCTCTATTAACACTAGTGAGGCTCCTACAACCAAATTGATTCTGTCCGCTGATCAGCTTGGCTTGCTCGCCAAGTCAACCGTAGATAGCAGTATTATTTTGAACTTTGGGACATCATCCCTGTCTTTGCCAACGTCGGCACTTAGCTCTGTTCCAGCTGGATCTTCCCTGGAGCTCAACATTGCTGATCAGGACCAGGACCTGGAGATCTTCACCAAAGGCTTCCCAGGTGCTACGATTATCGGCACACCTGTCAGCTTCGAAGTTAATGTACTGTCAGGCAACCTCAGTACACCATTGAACGTACCAGCTAAAGAACGCATCCTGCGCTCCTTTACCGTACCTGGACAAATTGAGGGTAACACTGCTGGTGTATTGTATACTAGCGGAAGCAAGGTATCACCGACTCCATCCGTATTCAACAAGCAGGATGATGGCACAACCGTAGTAGTAGTCAATCGTCCAGGGCTGTCCACTTATGCAGTGGCAACGAGAACCGTGTATTTCGAGGATATCTCCTCTTCGTTCGCACAATCTCAGATTCAATCGCTTGCACATAAGCTGTTGATTAACGGCACTTCGGAGCAGACCTTCGCGCCAAAAGAGCGTGTAACCCGCGCCGAGTTCGCAGCCATGCTGACAAGATCTCTGGGCCTACAAGCTGCAAACACTGCTCCATTCACTGATGTTCAAGCAGGTGGCTGGTATGCAGGGGATGTAGCAGCAGCTTATAATGCTGGTCTGATTACAGGCCGCAATGATGGAAAGTTCGATCCTAATGCACATATTACGCGTCAGGAAATGTCCGTTATGCTGTCAAAAGCTATGGATCTGCTACAGATCACTCCAGCTGTACAAGGTTCCCCTCGTGGACCTTATGCAGATGCTTCCTCCTTCGGGAACTTTGCTGAGCTCAGCATTGATAAAGTAACCCAAGCAGGTATCATGAGTGGAGAGACTGTAAACGGAACTTCCTATTTCCGTCCAGAAGCAGCTACAACGCGTGAAGCAGCCGCGAAAGTACTGTATGAGCTGCTGCAGCAGGGTGAGCTGATTAACTAAGGATTTCACCAGCAAAACGACATCATTCATGGTTCACATCCTTCGCCAGTATCCAGCGAGGCTACGGACCTGCATCAAGTGAAGAAGCCTCCGTCCCACATATATACTGTGGAACGGAGGCTTCTGCATTCAAGGCTCCATTAAGGGCAGACGCACCGTAAAAACACTCCCCTCGCCAGGCTCGCTTTTCACTCCAATGTGCCCCTGATGTGCATGTACAATGGATTCAGTAATAGACAGCCCCAGTCCTGCACCGCCAGATCTTCGAGTACGCGAGGTATCCCCACGATAAAAGCGTTCAAAGATTCGATCCAGTTGCTCCTTCTCCATTCCTGGGCCGTTATCGCCTACATCAAGCACTGCCATTTCCCGCTCCACGCTCAGGCCCACCTTAATGATACCTAGCGACCTATCGGTATGCTGCACCGCATTACTGAACAAGTTAAGCACAACCTGCTTCATCGCATCCACGTCAATAGGAGCATGTACCTCTGCGGTAATATCGTAGATCACCTTACGTTCCCCAGCAAGCATCTGTAATTGAGGCTTCATGGAAATGAGCATTCCGTCTAACGAGGTCGGCTTCAATAACATCTCAGGAGCCCGATCCATCTTTGCCAATAGCAATAGATCCTCTACGAGCTTCTTGATTCGCTTGGATTCGCCATACATACTCTCCAGTGCTACCTGTAGCTGCTGGGGGTTGGAGGCAGCCCCACGGAGCAGCACCTCCAGAAAGCCATGAATCGAGGTAAGCGGGGTTCGCAGCTCATGGGATGCATCTGCCACAAAGCGCCTCATTTGTAGCTGCGCTTCTTTTTCCGTAGCAAACGAAGCCTCCAACCGTTCCAGCATACCGTTAAATGATACGGCAAGCCTGTCTATCTCTTGCTGCCCTTGGTCGGTAGCCACACGCTCCGTCAGATTACCAGCGTCAATACGCCCCACGGTCTTAACCATCTGGGAGAGCGGAATAAGCGTCCGCCGCAGGATGGGTAGCATTAACGCCACACCGATAGCAAGCCCTAACAACGATAAAGAAAGGAACGTCAATTGTTGGCGCATTAGGAGTGCCTTGAGCGGAGCTGTTGAGGTACCCATCTGCAGCAGCTCACCTGATGAGCCCTTTGGGCCTGGTGCACGGACCACGACCAGCTGCTCATTCCCCTGACGATCCTCCACCAGATAATAATCGCTCATTCGTCGCCGTGATTCGGCATTTGCACGCAGCTTATCATAGATATCCTCCGATAGTCTGGGAGCGGATAGCCCATCCTCACGCGAGATATCCCGCAAGGTTCCATCCTTCTGGATAATCGCCAGTGTCATATCCGAGAAAAAAAGATACCGATCCGGTGGTCCCTGCGGTGGAATTCCTTCCCGCCCACTCGACTTAGCCTCTCGGGTCAACAGATCCACGGGCATGGAGCGCAGCTGCGCTTCCATGACTTCAGCACGGTTGCGATAGACGAAATCCTTCATGAATACATACTGCAAAAATCCTATTAGCACAAGCAGCACAGCCACGATCAGTAACGTTCGCGTAAGCAACTGAGCGCGCAGTGAGTTCATATTAATCCAGTCTCTCCACCGCTCCTTGTTCCACCTCATGGCAGATCGATCCGGTAGCCCACCCCACGCAGCGTGCGAATGAGCTTATGTTCCTTATCCTGAAGCTTATCGCGCAGGGATCGAATATACACCTCGACAATATTATCTTCTCCGCCAAAATCATAGCCCCACACTCGGTCCAGAATACGTGCCTTGCTGAGCACCAGACCATGATTGAGCACCATAAATTTCAGAAGCTCATATTCGGTAGGTGACAGCTCCAGCACCCGATCAGCATGTTTAATCTCCTTGCGACGATCATCTACACGGAACGGCCCATAGGTCACTTCTCCAAGCAGATCAGGGAACTGATTGCGGAGCCTTGCTCCGATCCGGGCTAGCAGCTCTTCGAAATTAAAGGGCTTGGCCAAATAATCATCAGCACCCAGCTTAAGCCCCTTGACCCGATCATCCACCTCATCCTTCGCCGTCAGCATAATTACTGCAATGTTATCCCCTGTCTCCTTCAGGCTACGGCACAGCTCAAAGCCATTCATCTCTGGCATCATGACATCGAGAATGGCTACATGCGGTCGATATTCCCGTGCCAGTTCCAGCCCTTCACTTCCATTAGAAGCTGTCCTCACCTCATAGCCTTCATTTATCAGGCCGAATTCCAGAAATTGCAGAATATGCGGCTCATCATCTACAAGCAATATCTTGATTCCATTCATGGTAGTCATACGTGCGACATCCTCTCTATATCTCAAATCCTCAGCTAGTCCATGGCACACTGCTGAAGCCATTGTGTTGCTATAGCATCCACTTCAAATGGCTGCATTTAGCCATTCCCTTTACAATTTAATATTTCCATTATGACGCAACTCGGCTAACGATGGCACTGAATTTTCACTGAAAAAATTGATGGTCGCTGCATCACCAGACATTTCAGCTAATTTTCAGCGCAGCCTCATGAGTACTTCAGGTATTCGGTCCACTATATAAATAAATTCATACAAGAGTCGGGAGTGAACGGATATGTGGCGCAGGCTTACAACATTATTGAACAAAATAGACATCCCACTGCTGTGCATCCTGCTATTCTCAGCCTTCCTCAGTGGTTATAACATCTGGCAGGATCACTACGTGAACACATATTACACAACAGCGGTCGCAAGTATGCTCCAAAGCTGGCACAACTTCTTCTTCGTGTCACTTGACTCAGCTGGTTCGGTCTCCATCGACAAGCCTCCTGTTACGTTCTGGCTGCAGGCAGCTAGCGCCTATCTATTTGGCTTGCATGGCTGGAGCGTCATCCTTCCACAAGTCCTGGCTCAGATCGGTTCTGTACTTTTGCTATACGCGTTGCTAAAGCCTACGTTTGGCCTGACGGCAGCACGGCTAGGCGCATTCGCTATGGCATGCACGCCGGTAGCTGTATCCGTAAGTCGGACGAACAATATCGACAGCATGCTGGTCTTCACCTTGCTTTTGGCGGCATGGCTTCTATTTCGTGGCATTCGCCGCAGCTCCGGCAGCTCTATCATCGCTTCCTTTGCCTTAATCGGTGTCGGCTTCAATATGAAGATGCTGCAAGCCTACATGGTTATTCCTGCCTTCATCCTTTTCTATGTTCTCGCGGCGAGTGTACCTTGGAAGCGAAAAGTAGCTACTCTTGCTGGGAGCGCCGCAGCCCTGTTGATCATCTCCCTCTCCTGGCCGCTAGCAGTGGATTCCACTCCGGCTAATCAGCGACCTTACGTAGGAAGCAGCGGGACGAATTCTGTCATGAATCTGGCCTTTGGCTATAATGGCATTGCTCGTCTTACCGGAGATCGTGGGCAAGGGGGCACAGGGCAGAGCGATGGTAGAGAGAATACACGTCCTGCTAATCTCTCGAATCAGACGAACTACAACAATCAAGACAAGCGCGAGATGGCACAAGATCAGATCAACGGTAATGGTGGTGCCCGAGCGAGTTATGGTCCTGGCGCTGGAGGTGCAACCGGTGGGGGTCCTGGCACAGGAGGTCCAACTGGTGGAGGCCCAACCAGCGGAGGTCCTGGTGGCGACAGGATGAATAGTGGCGGAATGTTCGGAACAGGGACCCCTGGCCCACTTCGTCTGTTCCAGAGCGAGTTGTCCGGTCAAGCGAGCTGGCTAATTCCATTCGCTGTGCTCGCAGCGATTAGCATTCTTGCTCGTCGTCGTATACGGAGCTGGTCGCTCCAGCAGAAAGAGGTCCTATTCTGGCTGGCCTGGCTCATACCGATTGCGGGATTCTTCAGCATTGCAGGATTCTTCCATCATTACTATCTCATTATGCTCGCACCTCCACTTGCTGCGCTGCTCGGGGCAGGCTGGGTGAGCATGTGGGAGCAATACCGCTCCAGAGGGAGCAGTTGGACAGCCTGGCTTTTGCCCACAGCTACACTCCTTACAGGCGTGTTTGCTTGGTATATCATGAAGGGCTACACCGAGAGCATCGGTAGCTTCTGGCCCCATACCGCTTGGGTCACAGGTGTGATGGGTGCAACCCTGCTTCTATGGGGGCGAGCTACTGGCGGCACCAATGGACAACACGCCACCTCGGACCGTCGCTATATGATTTGGAGCAGACGACTAGCTGTCATAACTGGCTTGATGGCCCTCTTCATCGGGCCTATATACTGGGCGGCTACTCCCATTACTTATGGGCAGAATAGCATGACTCCGCAAGCAGGCCCAAGTCAATTAGGTGATCGCGGAGGAAGGGGCGGTCCTGACGGTGAGCGGGGTGACGGAACCCAGTCTGCCATGAACCGAAATACCCCCCCCGGAATGCTTAGTTCCTCAGCAGATGCAAGTGATGAAGCAGCTAGTGCAGATGAAGCACCTGGTACGATGACCAGATTACCTGGAGCAGCCAGCCTCCCGACAAGGGGATTGGGTATGGGCGGTACACCACAGGCAGATGAGAAGCTGCTTCAATATCTTCGCCAGCATAATACGGACGGGACTTACTTATTAGCAACCCTGAACTATACAGCTGCTGCCCCTTATCTGATTGATTACGGGGAGAAGGTCATCATTTTACACGGCTTTGTGCAATCTGATCCTGTATATGATACCGATAAGCTGCAGGCGCTCGTGGAGAGCGGTCAGGTAAAATACTTTCTCGTGACGAGCGGCATGGGCAGTGATCGCTCTGAGCTCGTCAACTGGATCAAGGAGCATGGCCGAGAAATCCCTACGGCGGAGTGGCAATCGACAGCGTCTGCGTCTGCCTCTGCTCAGCTGTACGAAGTATCCTGGTAAGGAGGACACGACAATGACCCACACCAAGCAACTGACAACCATCCGTTATTCGGTAATTGTGCCAATGTATAATGAAGAAGCTGTCATTCAGGAAACCTATCGCAGAATAAAACACGTCATGCGCGAGCTAGGCGAGCCTTATGAGCTAATCTTTGTAAATGATGGCAGCAGCGATCGTAGCGCAGATATGATCAAGGATTATAGCTCTACTGATGAGTCCGTTATCCTGGTTGATTTGTCCCGTAATTTCGGTCATCAGCTAGCCATTACAGCAGGAATGGATTATGCCATAGGTGATGCGGTCATTATTCTGGATGCAGATTTACAGGACCCACCTGAGCTGATCCCGGACATGGTCTCCAGATGGCAGGAAGGCTATGAGGTCGTCTATGCCCAGCGTGTCAAGCGTCACGGCGAATCCTGGTTCAAAAAGCAGTCCGCACGAGTATTCTATCGGCTCCTGCGCGCATCCACAGACATCTCAATCCCCGTCGACACAGGCGACTTCCGGTTAATGGACCGTAGGGTCGTGGATGAACTGAAGCGTCTGCCAGAGAACAATCGCTTCGTGCGAGGTCTGGTCAGTTGGGTGGGCTTTCGCCAGATTGCTGTGGAATATGAGCGGGATGAGCGATTTGCGGGGGAGACGAAATATCCGCTAAAACGGATGCTCAAGTTGTGTCTGGACGGCATGACTTCCTTCTCTTACAAGCCGCTGAAGCTGGCTGGATACCTCGGTGCTCTTCTCTCCCTCTCTGGCTTTCTGTATATGATCTATGTACTGTGTGTCCGTCTGTTCACGGATAATGCCGTTAGAGGCTGGTCTTCACTAATCAGCCTACAGCTGATATTTGACGGCATGATTCTCGTCATCCTGGGGATTATCGGGGAATACGTAGGGCGGATCTATGATGAGACCAAGGCACGTCCGCTCTACATTGTCCGGGAATGTGTCGGGCTCGAACGTGGACAACAGCTCCACTCTTCTGAGCAAGCTGCCGGTGCCCAGCACAATGAAGATACCTATGATGCTAACGGTCCAACGGTGAGCCCTACAGCAAGCCCCGCGACAGCAAAGATGGTGTATACGCACGGAAGTCTGGATTCATCACGCCCGAGAAGAGGAGCTTGAACGAATGGAGCGAATAAGGTCAACTGAACCCACACCGCGGCAGACACGCGACCGCATTCTGCAAGTCCGGCCTACTTCCTTCTTTCGCTTCGCGATTGTAGGTGTGTTGAACACGGCGATAGATTACACTATTTTCCTATGGTTATCGTGGGTAGGGGTATCCATTGTGCTTGCCCAGGCTCTGTCCTATTCTGCTGGAACACTTAACAGCTATGTATTGAATCGAAATTGGACGTTCCATGAGCGGAATCTCTCTGGTACATGGAAGCCCTTCGTCTCTTTCATCGTGCTCAACCTGATTACACTAGGCTGCACTACGATGCTACTTAGTCTACTGGATCAGCTCACCGACTGGACATTGCCAATCTGCAAGCTGCTCGCTACATTTGCCGGTCTCATGATCAACTACACAGGGAGCCGGCTATGGGTCTTCGTTCCACGAAGTGCAGAGACAGAACAGACCTAGAGTGGCGTGTAAACAAAAGAAGACTTGGAACTTTTTGCCGGATGTCTCCTGGACGTGTACAATAAGTGTTGAACGATGCCAATGCTCACCATCTAACAGTCTGTTGCGGGAGCACGTATCGGTTCAATATGCAGAACAAGGGGGAGACAGCTTGATTCCCGAAGGAAATTTGCTGAGCAACATTGACCGTTTCACCGGATTCGCCGATGGCTATGATCGCAATCGTCCGCAGGCGCCTCAATTTGTCACTCGCATTCTTAGAGACTATCTGGGACACCGACCTGCACGAGTGGCTGATGTCGGCTGCGGCACCGGTTTGTCTACTTTTATATGGAAGGATGCTGCAGATCAGATCATCGGGGTTGAGCCCAGTCCGGATATGCTTACCTTAGCCAAGCACAAGCTGGCATTGTATACAGATGCCCCGCACATCAGCTTTGAACAGGGCTATTCCAACACCCTGCCACTACCCTCATCCTCCGTGGATATCATCACATGCTCGCAGTCCTTCCACTGGATGGAGCCGACAAGTACGCTGAAGGAAGCAGGACGTGTGCTTCGTGAGGGCGGAATATTTGCAGCCTATGACTGTGAATGGCCTCCTTGTGCGAATTGGCACATTGAGACAGCCTATATGGACATTCTGGACCACGCCAGCGATATTATTCATCGGCTCGCAGATCCCGAGAACCGTCCGCTTAAGCTGGATAAGTCTGCTCATCTGCGACGTCTGGAGGAGAGCCATGTCTTCCGTTACACCCGAGAAATCGGCTTCCATCACACCGAGATTGCCGACGCAGATCGTTATATCGGACTGGTGCTAAGTCAGGGTGGTGTCCAGACGGTATTCAAGCTGGGTTCGAAGGAGCTGGATCAGAAGCTGATTCGTTTTGCAGCACTGGTACAGGACTATTTCCAAGGTCGGACGCTAGAAGTGGTATTCAGCTACCGGATGCGCCTGGGGATGAAGTAAATCTGCCCCTCAGGTGCGTGCGACTGCTCCAGTATGGGTTATCTTTTTTAAAGATATCCTCACACTCACAGCTTAATTCTAGACGTAATTCAGTATAGTTCATATGCGATCCAGACGCGTGCATCAGCGATATACTCTTAGCTCAAAGCATTTAACTCAACGTCAGCAGCGAATGCAGACGCTCCGGGTAATCCGTGATGATGCCACGTACTCCATAACCAAGGAATACTCTCATCTCTTCCTCATCATTAACCGTAAAGGGATGGTACGCTACTCCAGCTTCTGCTGCGGACTTCACCCACTCTGGAGTGATCGCCTCTTTATAAGCATGAAGTGCCGTAGCACCAAGCGATTGTGCATATTCCCATGGACGATAGAGCCCTTCCATGTAGAGGACTCCCGTGCGGATATCCGGAGCTATCCGATGGCATTCTACCAAGGAATAATGATTGAAGCTTGAGATGATAACCTGTTCCTCCAGACCGAAGCTTCGAACGGCAGCAATGACCTCTTCCTCCAGACCCTCATAAGGAACTATTCCATTTTTAAGCTCCAGATTCAATACAATCCCGTGCTCTCTCCCCAGTTCCAGCAGCTCATGTAGCTCCGGTACGCGCTCCCCCTGAAAGCTCGAGTCAAACCAGCTACCCGCATCAAGCGACTCCAGCTCTACACTGGTCACATCCTTAACCAAGCGTGGCAGACCGGTTGTACGCTCCAGAGACTCATCATGAATCAGCACAAGCTTACCATCCTTTGTCCGCTGTACATCGGTCTCAATCCCCGTAGCACCCAACTCTATAGCCTGCCGAAAAGCAACCATGGTATTCTCCGGGCATGTACCGGATGCACCGCGATGGGCAAAATTAATAATTGGTGTTGTCGTCATCTATGTATACCTCC
Source organism: Paenibacillus massiliensis 2301065 = DSM 16942 (assembly GCF_000377505.1). Lineage (GTDB taxonomy): Bacteria > Bacillota > Bacilli > Paenibacillales > Paenibacillaceae > Paenibacillus > Paenibacillus massiliensis. The sequence goes on from NZ_KB898195.1 coordinate 38,274, forward strand.
GTGTGTTTCTATTTTGATTCAGTCATCTCATATACACTAGTATGTCTATATATTTGTCCAAATCGTACTTACTATAACGTAACTTATTCATGTTCATGCTGTATGAAATAAATGTAAACCTATTGTGTGATTCGCAAACATCCGCTGACAGCGGGACACCAAACGGTGTTCAGCTACTGCTAGAATACTGGCTAGACGGTTGAAACGATCTAAATCATTCGATATGCTTGATGCCAGTTAAGAATGTAATACACACGAACCAAAGGAGAACAACCCATGAACCCGCTGTACAATTTGAACATTGGACCGCCCGCTGCTGGCGAGATCAGACAGATTCACCGCGTATTTGAGCTGGCGATCAGGGATGCCTTCAAGCAAGAAGGACTGGAGGCGCACCTGGAGGATATCAAATACGAAATTAGCCATAAGCAGGAACGCTTGGCTAATGCCCTGTACACACAAGAGCCTGCGCTGCACTTCCTGGTCGCCCGAGTGCGTGACGAGGTGGTAGGCACGATTTCTTACGGCCCCTCTGGCCAGCTTATATCCGAATGCACCGACGGACAGCTGAAGGACGTTGGGGAACTGGGAAGTCTCTATATTCTACCTGACTATCAGAATTCTGGCATTGGTTCTGCACTGATCAGTGAAATGGTACAGCAGTTGGACAAGCAGGGGATCGAGCAATTCTGCCTCGATAGCGGCTATCGACGAGCACAGGTGCGCTGGACCCGGAAGTTCGGGCCTCCCTACGCAATTGCAAAGGATCGCTGGGGACCGGATTCCCCGCATATGGTGTGGCTGTGTCAGGTGCAAGACTGGATCAAATAAAGCCTTCTTGAGGCGTGACAGACACCTCTTTTTTCATAGCATCCCTCCCAAAACAGAAAGTGCGGACAGCATTGGAATTCTCCTCTGCATCCGCACTTATTTACTCGTTTATTTACTCATTTATTACCTATTCTTTGTACATCATTCGATTACAAGCTATCCAGCCTGCCTGACATTACTTTTTCGCCAGACGAATAACGTTCCAGGAAGCCTTGTTCAGGCTAGCGGATACGACACCGCCATCCAGTTTCGCACTACCGCCGCTACGTGGCGCAACCTTCTCTTGTGCAGCCGAGTTGGTAGCCTTCAGATCATCACTTTCCATGACCAGATGCTCTACAATCTCGAAGCCCTCGAAGCTACGAACATCACAGTTCAGCTCCAGCGCATCATTCAGGTTACGGTTCACTGCGAAGATCGTCAGTTCCTCATTCTCTTCATTATAGACTACAGCGCTGTCCAGATAAGGCACATCTGTGAAGTCCTTGGAATCGTACTTCGGCGAATCCACGACTGGCATCAGGGACACACCACGTCCAAAGCGAGATGCATGCATGTAAGGATAGAAGATGGTCTGCTTCCATGCTCTGCCGTTATTCTCAGTCATGATTGGCGCAATGACATTGACCAATTGAGCCAGACAAGCCATACGTACCCGGTCTGCATGACGCAGGAAGGTGATCAGCATACTCCCTACCAACAGCGCATCCTCGAAGGTATAGATATCCTCCAGCTGCGGCGGAGCAATCTGCCATGGCTCCATTTTGCTATCTGCTTCGTTGGAATGGAACCACACATTCCACTCGTCGAAGCTCAGCATCATGGTCTTCTTGCTACGCTTCTTCGCTTTGATATAATCACAAGTCGATTTAATCGTATGGATGAAATGATCCAGGTCCATCGTCAACGCGAGGAAATTCTCTGTATCATTGTCACGGTTGCCATAGTATTGGTGCAAGGAGATGTAGTCTACAGCATCATAGGTATGATCCAGCGTCACAGCTTCCCACTCAGGGAAAGTAGTCATTCCTGTATTAGAGCTACCGCAAGCGACCAGTTCAATATCCGGATCTACCCAACGCATAACCTTGGCTGCTTCCAATGCGATGCGACCATATTCATGCATCGTTTTGTGACCAATCTGCCACGGGCCATCCATCTCATTCCCTAGACACCAGGTCTTGATCTTATGCGGCTGCTCCACGCCATGACTGCGACGCAGATCACTCCAGTATGAACCACCCGGATGATTGCAGTATTCTACCAGATTGCGTGCGGCATCAATACCACGTGTCCCCAGGTTGACTGCCATCATGACCTCGGAGCCGACCTCACGAGTCCATTGGAAAAATTCATTCGTACCAATCTCGTTAGGCTCCACGGTTCTCCATGCGAGCTCCAAACGTTTGGGCCTGTCCGCAACCGGGCCTACACCATCCTCCCAGTTATAGCCCGATACGAAGTTACCACCTGGATAACGAATGATCGGTACGTCCAGCTCCTTCACTAATTCCTTCACGTCACTCCGGAAACCGCTCTCATTTGCCAACGGATGTGAGGGCTCATAGATACCTCCATATACAGCACGACCCAGATGCTCAATAAAAGAGCCATATATACGTTTATCCACCTCTGCAATGCGGAACGACTTATCAATAATCATTTTTGCCTTTAAAGATTGTGCCATGGATACCATCCTTTCCAAATGTGAGGATACGGAGCCTCTCTTATCTGCAAGGACAATATAACATGATGAAGATGGATGGTCAATATTTTTATTAATACTTAATAATAACATTAATTAAAATGAAAATGATACGGATCTCAGTCTTCTTAAAAGTAAAAGAAGGCCGCCTGTTTAGGCGACCTCCCGACTTTGCATTGGATGTTCACGCAGACTGATTTACTTGATTCCAGATATCGTGTAATTATCGATGATATACTTCTGGAACATGATAAAGATCAGGACGATTGGGATGACCATAAATGCCGATCCCGCCATCTGGAGCGCATAGGCGTTTTCGTTCTGGCCCTTGAGTAGGGAGAGTCCGACAGACAGTGTGTACAGCTTGTCATCATTGGCAATGATCAGCGGCCACAAGAAGCTGTTCCAGCCGCCAATAAAGGTAAGAATGGCCTGCACGGCGAGAATCGGCGATGAGATCGGCAATACGATTTGCAAAAAGGTTCTGAACTCTCCAGCCCCATCCAGGCGTGTCGCTTCGAGCAGCTCATCTGGAATCGTCGTCATGAACTGCCGGAACAAAAAGATCGCAAAGGCGCCGACCAGACCTGGCAACACCACCCCGGCCATCGTATTCACAAGACTCATCTGGTTCAGGATTAGATACACCGGTATCATCGTGACCTGACCAGGAATCATCATCGTAGCGAGCACGAGGTAGAACAGGAAGCCACGGCCCTTGAATTTGAATTTGGCGAAGCCGTAGCCCGCCATGGCATTCAGGAACAGCACGAAGAAGGAGAAGAACACAATAATAAGCGTATTGCCAAGATAAGTACCAAAGGCCATGTTATCGAACAAATTACGGAAATTATCAAGTGTGAACTGCTCCGGCCACAACGTCGGCGGAATCTGTGTTACCTCACTCTCCGGCTTGAAGGCAGACAGTAGCATCCATATGAAGGGCAACAGCATCAGAACACCGCCAAGCGTCAACAGAATGGCAACAACCCAGCGGAAGGTCCTCACGCCCCCAGCAGTCCGCTCGCTCGTCACTCCGGCTTGCTGAATAGCTGATTTCATCATGTCACCCCTCCTCAGGCTTCTTCTTTATTTTGCAATCTGAACTGGATTAGCGTAATGGTAATAATGGCGAAGAACAGCACGAAGGAGCCTGCCGCCGCATAGCCGAATTTACTGTACTGAAAGCCGTTCTGATAGATGAACAACGCTGCCGAGGTCGTTCCGTCCAGTGGTCCCCCTTGGGTCATGACAAAGGGCTCCTCAAAAAACTGCAGCCAGCCGATCATTGTCGTAATGGAGACGAAGAAAATGGCAAAACGGAGCTGCGGAAGCGTAATATACCAAATCTGCTGCCAGAGGTTGGCTCCGTCCAGCTCAGCTGCTTCATAATAGGTCTTCGCAATACCTTTGATCGCAGCCAGAAATATAATCATGTTCAGTCCAATCCCGCGCCAGACGGCCAGAAGGATCAGAGCGATCTTCGCAAGAGTCGGGTTCGAGGTCAACCATCCTACAGGGTCCATTTCGACCTGGCCCAGCACATAGTTAAATAGCCCGAGCGATGGATTATACAGGTAGCTCCATATGACGGCGACAGCGACTACATTCGTGACAGATGGTATATAGTAGATAACCCTGAACGACTGGAACAGCTTTGACTCTCCCATATTGATCAAAATAGCCACAGTGAGAGACAGCAGCAGCACCAGCGGAACACCGACGATGACGTAAAACAAGGTGTTCAGCATAGCCGTATGAAACGCCGGGTCAGTCAGGACGTTGACGTAATTATTGAGTCCAGTGAACGATATATTCGCATAATCGACCAGACCTGCCAGATCCATATCCGTGAAGCTGATCACGAGGGCCAAGAGAATGGGCAGCAGAGAGAATAGCGTTAACAGAATCAGAGACGGCCCAATGAATAAATAGGGCACCAGCTTGGAGCTTCCTTTCATATCCTCACTTCCTTTGCAGTAGATGGCGACCATTACTTTCTGGGCTTGTGAAGCTATTTCTTAAGAATACTTACAGCCTGTTCATTGAAGGCATCCAGCTCTGTCTGTACATCGGCGCCTCCCCGATAAATCCGTTCGAAGCTCTTCAGGTATTGCTGTGCGATCTCTTCCCACGCTGCTAGCTGTGGCATGGGCTGTGCCTTATCCAATTGACCACGGATCACCTGCATATGCTCATCATTCTGTAATGATGGGTCCTCCCACGCCTCCTTTGCGGCTGGCAGAACACTCGCCAACTCCATCCACTTCAGCTGATTCTCAGGCTTGCTCATAAAAGCAAGAAAGCGTGCAGCCTCCTCCTGATGCTCGCTGAACTGGAAGACCGACAAATTAGAGCCTCCCAGCACGGAGAGATTGTTCTCCTTGGTCGGCAGCTCTGCTACAGCCCATTTCCCTTCCAGCTCTGGTGCCTGCTCCTGAATCTGCTTGATCATGAACGGCCCGCTAATGAACATGGGCACGATCCCATCCCCCTTCAAGCCCTGAATAGAGTCGATGCCAAGATCCAGTGCATTGGAGCCATTTTGGAAAAAGCTATTTAAATACGTCACCGCCTCCACGAACTCTGGTTGATTGAACAGCGGATTTCCCTGTGCATCAATCAGCTCAGAGCCGTTCTGACGTGCCATCATGAAGGATAGCGACTGTTCCTTATTACTAAAAGCAATTCCGTACTTGCCTTCTCCCCTGGCTGCGAGCTTCTCGGCTGCATCCGCCAGGTCCCCCCAGGTCTTGGGTCCATCCTCATAGCCGACCTCGGCTAGCAAGTCTGTGCGGTAAAAGAGCACCTGTGCCTCAGTGTACCAAGGAACGCCCACCGTCTTGCCATCATACTGCGTGGTGGATACTGCACCTTCAAAGAAGTTCTCCTGGCCGAGCTCGGGATAGGTCCGGGCGTAAGGGGTAATATCCAGCAGGGCTCCAGCATGCGCGAACTCCGGCACCCACGATGTACCCATCTGCACGATATCTGGGCCCGACTTGGAGCCTACTGCGGTCAGCAGCTTGTCATGAGCATTAGCCCACGGCAGTGCCTGCACCTCTACCCGAATGTCCGGATTCTCCTGCTCGAATTGTGCGGCCATCTCTGGTAGCGCCTTGGCCTCAGCTCCCATTCCCCATACGGTCAGCGTTGTAATTCCATCTTGATCTGCGTTGGAGTCGCTGGATGAACAGCCTGCCAATACGCCTGCCAGCAGCGTGGCTACAACGATGAGGGTCCCCCATTTTTTGATCCACATAAGTGTATCCTCCCGTCTTATTCCGCCTTTACAAGGTTCGTATGCCATCATATCCAACAGAAAATGTACACACTTCGCTATAGATTTTGCTTTTTGCTGGGTTCAGCTTAGTTTAGAGATTTTCACGACATAGGTTAGAGTTTTCACCAATAGAAACGTTTCGATTAACATTATAGACCAACTTGTAACCGCATTCAATATGGATAATTTGATGGAACTCCTAAAATATAGAGCATAAACTTCGCTCTTCATACAAAAGTTTAAAGCTTAGTCCTTGCAACTCAACTAGATACTCGTTAGATACCCGTTCTCAGAGCATTCCAAACAGAAGAAAATTAGCGGTTTTCTGCATTTTTTTCTGTTTACCCTGTTTGACTCCCCCCTTGAAAGCGTATATAATCCTGTGTACATCGCTATAGAAACGTTTCGAAAGACAGGTTACACACACCATTAACTCATTACCATCAACTCGTTACCTTCAGTTTGTTACCATCAACAATTCACAGTACTTCAACGACATGAAAGGAAGGTCCGATCATGCCCACGACATATACAAATCCTCATGTTACTAAGCTCCAGATGGGAGACCTGACGTTCTCATTCCTGCGAACCGGGGATATTCAGCGTATCTCCTATCAGGACATCATGATTAATCAGTTAATAAGCAATCCGATTGACGGGTCCTTGAACAACATCTATTTACGTCTGTTCGATCCGAATCACACTCGGCTATTCCCCCTGCTGGGTGCGCAATCCAGCCATACCATGCAGGAATTTCGGCAGCTCGGAGAGCAGCAGCTATATTGGGACGGGCAAGCCGATGAGGTGCACTATCGTGTAACCTTCACACTTACTCCGCAAGGCGTGTGGTTCTGGGATGTAGAGCTGAATGGACTACAGACAGAAGCTGATCTCATTTATGGACAGGATCTGGGTCTTGCGGATACAGCAGCTGTGCGCAGCAACGAGGCCTATCTATCACAGTATATTGATCATACCGTATATAATCACGAGCAACAGGGCTTCATCGTCTGTTCAAGGCAAAATCAGCCCCAGAGCTCTGGATTTCCATATCTACAGCAGGGCTCGCTAAGCGCGGCTATCGGTTATTCCACAGACGGGTTCCAGTTCTTTGGCCTTGACTACAAGCGTACCCATCAGCCTGCTGCCTTGGAGCTGCCGACCCTTGTGAACCGCATCTATCAATACGAATTCGCGTATATCGCATTGCAGTCTGAACGGATGATCCCTACAGATGATAGCAAGACCCCTTCGTCTAGCTTCACCTTTTATGGTCTGTTCAGACCTGATCATCCCGCTGCAGTGACCCAAGCCGAGTATGCGGATGTGCTTCGTGAAGCCAGACAGGGAATGCCTGCTGTACCACGCTTGCACGCTCATCCGACAACAATAGATACGACTCGATCAGTCATTGCTGAGACAGCAATCCATCCAGACGCCAGGTTCACATTGACTGAAAGCCGGCCTAAGCAGACTGGAGATCAGCAGACGAGAGGTTACTCACCCGGACAAACGTTTATCGGCAGCCCCCTCACCGCTCTTGAGCTGGATGACTCCGAGATTGAGCTGCTGTTCCCCAATAGATACGAGGAAGAGCGAGAGAATGAACAACTTCTGTCTTTCTTCAAGGATACCTATGAGCATGTCGTACTCCAGGCCAAAGAGCTGCGCGTAGAGCGTCCACACGGGCATATTCTGATGGGAGGTCATCGCAAGTCTCCAACCCGCACAAGGATGACGACAACCTCGTACATGTACGGGATCTTCAATGCGCAGGTCGTGACCGGGAATACGAATTTTAACAAGCTCATCACTCATGCCCGTAACGCGCTTAATGTCACGAAGACCTCCGGGCAGCGCATCTATGTCGAGCTGGACGGGCAATACCGCCTGTTAGCCATGCCTTCAGCCTTTGAGATGGGCTTCAATTATGCACGCTGGTATTACAAGACCAGTGACGATGTCCTGATCGTGACGAATGAGACCACCGTGGATCAAACTGAGCTTAAGCTGCACCTGCACTCCGAGGCAGGCAAGAGCTATCGGCATCTGATCACCCAGCAAATCAGCATGAATATGAACGAATACGAGATACCTTACCAGATGAAGGTACAGGAAGGGTTGCTCCTGTTCCACGCCGATCCTGAAGCTCCCAGCAGCAGAGTCTACCCACAGTTGGAGTACCGCTTGCTTCTGGAGGGTGCGAGCATGAGCATCGGTGACGAGCGTCTGCTCCATTCGTCCGCCCAGCCTGGTGAAGCTTCATTGGTCGTGCTGGCGCTTGAGCCTTCGTCGGAATGGGAGCTCACAATCAAAGGCCTGCTACATGGCGAGAACAGGAATGATGAGATCAGTCATAGGCAACCTGCCGATTCAGCCCTGACAGAACATCAAGATCAGGCAGAGCAAGCGGAGTTCATCAAGCAATCAGCTCAACCCTATCGTCCCGCTCAACTGCGTAGTCCCGAGCGTTCCAGTCCGTCAGCAGCATGTCCCGACAGCGCGAAGCATTTCGAGCAGAAGCGTGAGCAATATCGCCGTTATATAGGCGACCTGCTACAGGGCTTTCGCTTGACACAGGCAGGGCAAGAGAGCGAGGAGCTATTCCGCATGAACGCGGTCGCATGGTGGTACACCCATAATATGCTGGTCCATTACTCCGTGCCTCATGGGCTGGAGCAGTATGGCGGAGCGGCCTGGGGGACAAGAGATGTATGTCAGGGACCTGTGGAATTCTTCATGGCTACTCAGCAGTTCGATGAGGTCCGAAGCATCCTGTGCACCGTGTACAGCCATCAATATGAGGATACTGGTCATTGGCCGCAATGGTTCATGTTCGACGACTACGTACAGATCCAGCAGGAGGAGAGTCACGGCGACATTATCGTCTGGCCCCTGAAGGTGCTGGCTGATTATTTGACCGCTACCCGGGACTACAGTATTCTGGAGGAAAAAGCACCTTATATGGACCGAGAGCGCCTGACCTTCACGACGCACTCGGCAACCGTGCTAGCGCACGCGCTGAAGGAGCTGGAGTACATCCAGCAGCATTTCCTACACGATACCCATCTGTCTGCTTATGGGGACGGTGATTGGGATGACACACTTCAGCCCGCCAATGCCGAACTGAAGCAATTTATGGCCAGCAGCTGGACGGTAGCGCTCACATATCAGGCGGTGGAACGATTCGCCTCCGCGCTCGCAGCAGCGTCTGGCTTCCCTGCCTTAGTACAGAGGCTGCAGAGCATGGCTGAAGGTATTCGCCAGGATTTCGACCGCTACATGCTGAGCGATGATGTCATTCCAGGGTTCATTTATATGAAGCAACCCGGGCAAATGAAGCGCATGCTTCATCCATCCGATATCGAGACAGGTATTGCGTACCGTCTGCTTCCGATGACGCGCAGCATGATTAGCGGGCTACTGACTATGGAGCAAGCCGAGGCTCATGAAGCGATCATTCACGAGCATCTGTTATGCCCCGATGGAGTCCGGCTCATGAAGCGTCCTGCCAGCTATGACGGAGGGGTCAGCAGTCGCTTCAAGCGAGCCGAGCAAGCGGCTAACTTCGGGCGGGAGGTGGGGCTGCAATATGTGCATGCACACATCCGTTATGTTGAAGCCATGGCCAAGCTCGGACGATGCAATCAAGCCTGGAACGGCTTGCAGTTAATTAATCCCGTCGGGCTTCATCACAACGTGCCGAATGCTGCACTACGTCAGAGCAATGCTTATTTTAGTAGCTCAGACGGCGCATTCCATGATCGTTACGAAGCCGAGCAGCAGTTCGAGAAGCTTCGCACCGGAGAGGCTACCGTCAAGGGAGGCTGGAGAATCTATTCCAGTGGACCTGGCATCTATCTCGGGCAGCTCATCACCTCCTGTCTTGGCATTCGGCAGGAAGGTGGCGATCTCGTGCTAGACCCGGTCCTGCCGGCGACAATGGACAACCTGGAGCTTCGCTTTGCTTTTGCAGGCCACGAGATTTTATTCCACTATCAACACACGGGGCAAGGACAGCTCCAGGCTTCTCTCAATGGGCAGCCACTACCGACTACTCCATTGTCGAACCGTTATCGCACTGGCGGTATTCGTATCTGCCGGGAGGATGTTATCGCCGCCTGTCGGGAAGAGAACAACCTGATGGATATCAGGATGAAATAAAGAAGAGAAATAAGGGAGGGAAGCGATATGGTCAGCATTAAGGATATTGCCCGCCAAGCGGGTGTATCCATATCGACTGTCTCCTACGCCCTGAACGGAAGCGACAAGGTGACCCCTGAGACCAGCGCGCGCATTCTGGCCATCGCCAAGGAACTGAATTATGTGCCCAATGCCGCAGCACGAAATCTGAAGAAACAAGAGACACGCATTATCGGCGTATTCCTGACGGATTTCAGTGGGGATGTGTATGGTGATCTATTGTATGGCATCAAGGAAATTCTGAATCGCAAGGGCTATGACCTGATCGTATGTAGTGGCAAACAGTCACACCGTATGCTACCAGAGCGCATGATTGATGGAGCGATCATATTGGATCAGACCTTTGACAGTGATGAGCTATTGAAATACGCCGACCTCGGGCACAAAATGGTCGTTCTGGACCGGGAATTACAGCATGCCAATATTAATCAGGTGCTACTGGACAACAAGGCCGGAGCTACACTGGCTGTTGAGCATCTCCTAGAGCTGGGACATCGGCAGTTCTATGTGGTAACTGGACCCGAGGGCTCATACGATTCCTGGCAGCGGCTCCATGCTGTCCGGCAGACCGTTGAGCGCAGTGGAAATGCTTCGTTCATCGAGATTCCAGGGAACTTCGAGAAGTCTGGCGGTGAGCACGCAGCTGAATATATCCTCCAGCATACGAACGGTCCAGCAGCCGTCTTCTGTCTGAATGATGAGATGGCCGTAGGCTTTTACAACCGAATTGCAACTACTGATCGGGTCATAGGACGGGATCTTCACCTCGTTGGCTTCGACAATATCGAGCTAGCTCATTATATTCAGCCTCGGCTGACCACCATTGATTATTCGAAGCGAAAATGGGGAGCTGTCGCAGCCGATCAGCTGCTGAGCATTCTGTCGGGAGCAGCCGTGGAGCACGAACGTATCTATGTCACCCTTGTCAAAGGCGCCTCTGCGACCGCTATGGACCCGGCTAATGCCAGAGAACACAGCTAGTGATTTTTGACTGCATACGCTCTCGGGCTGGAATGACCTACAATGATCCTGACTTGCTGTCCATCAGCTTATCAACTTAATTCACAACGAACAGCAAGCTTAGTAGTGATCGACAGGGCTCCCCGCTTGCAGGGTTAATATAGCCAGAGCCTACTCCATGAACAACATAGAGAGCCTCCATCCTGGATAACCAACATTGGTCCGGGTGGAGGCTCTTCAGGCTCTTCAGGCTCTTCAGGCTCTTCAGGCTCTTTAAGTACTTTAGGTTCTTCAATTCCTTTAATATATCCATTGTATCTTGGCACTTAAGAGACTGCTCTGCAATGAGGTGTGCAGAAGATCATTAACCCTTGAGCGAGCCAGCAGCAAGCCCTGCCACAAAATATCGCTGCAGCACCACGAAGAGAACCACAATCGGGATCGCCGTGACCAGTACACCCATCAGTAGCATCGGATATTGTGTTACATACTCTCCCCTGAATTGTAGCAGCACCAATGGCAGGGTCAGCTTTGATTTGCTGCTCAGCATGAGCATCGGCATCAAGAGATCATTCCAGACCATGACCAGCAGGAAGATTGCTGTCGCGGCAAGTGAAGGGGCTGCAAGCGGCAGGGCAATTCTGGCATACAGCCTCCATTCACTTGCGCCGTCAATGCTACCTGCCTCCAGAATTTCTGACGGCAGCATACGCATATATCCAGTCAACATGAAGACAGATACGGGCAGCAGCATGGCTGTAGTCACAATCACGAGGCCAGCAAGGCTATCAGACCAGCCTAGCGAACGAGTCAGTGCATAGATCGGCAGCATGTTGACCTGGGAGGGGACAATTAAGCCAGCCACGAACAGTCCAAAAATGACAGCCCCCAGCCTCCCCTTCCAGCGGACGATAGCATAGGCGATCATACTGCCGAGCAGAAGCTCAAGTATGACAGTTCCGGCGGTAACCAGCAGACTATTCAGGAAATATCCCCACATCGGCTGATTGCGGAATAGCTGATGCAGGTTGTCCCACGTCCACGGATCAGGCCAGGCTAGTGGCTTAGTAAAGAAATTGCTGCTCGTCTTGAAGGAGGATACCAACACAAAATACATGGGAGCCGCAATCAACAGGGCATAGACCGACAGAAGCACACGTTTGAACCAGCGCATCACCATAGCTTTACCTCCTCTCTGGCTGTACGCCGGTATTACCCGCTGACCCGCTCCGCTCGAAGTGCCTTGAACTGCAGAAATGTCAGCAGAGCCAGTAGCACAAGGAACATCATAGAGGCAGCTGAAGCCAGTCCGAACGAATAACTGCCGAAGGCCGTGTGGTAAATATAAGTGCTCAGAATTTCTGTAGCATAGTTCGGTCCACCATCCGTCATCGTAAAGATGAGATCAAATGCCTTGAACGACTGAATCGTTGTGTAGGCCACAACAATAGTCGCAGAGGGGGCCAGTAATGGCCAGGTGATCTGACGGAAGGTCTCCCAGCGCCCACCACCATCCATTTTGGCAGCCTCATACAATTCGACTGGTATAGCTTGCAGCCCCGCGATAAATACGATCATCATCTGCCCCGCATGGGCCCACACCTGAACCGCAGCGACAGAGTAGAGCGCCAGCTTCGGATCTCCGATCCAGTTACGGGTGGCCGCCGAGGCCCCCAATTCCTGAAGCCCAGTGTTCACCATTCCAATGGACGGATCATACATGAACGACCAGACGATCCCCACTGATACCGTAGAGAGGATCGCAGGCAGGAAGTACAATGCACGCAGGGCGATATGTGTTCTCGTATTGCGCACCAGTATCAGAGCCAGCACCAGTGAGATGAAGGTCTGCGCGAGCACGACTACCAGCATGAATTTAATGTTATTGACAAACGCCTTGCGGAACACAATGCTATTGAAGCTATCGACATAATTGGCTGTACCAACGAACTGATAGGACGGAGATACTCCGTCCCAGTTGGTAAATGAATAATATAGGCCTGTTAAGGTTGGAACAATGAACAAGCCTCCATACAAAGCAAGTCCGGGCAGCAGGAACAGCAGTAAATGAAGCCGTGTCCTCATGGGCTACTTCCCAGCCTTGGCTATGTGCTGTTCAATGACTGCCTGCGCCTCCTGAGCAGCTTCCGTTGGAGATGTACCACTCAGAACGGCCTGAATGGAGTTCGTAACAGCCTTTTGGTTATCTCCACTCAGAATGGTGAACCGCGGCTGGAAGACTGTCTTCTTGTCGGCCCAAGCCCCTGCAGCCTTCAGCTCAGTTGTATTATATTGAACATCCTTTACAGTCACATTTTGACCTGTTGCGTTGGCATAGGCTCCTGCAACTCCGGGACGACTCAGATATTCGATAAATTTCTTGGCCTCCTCAGGATGCTTGGACTTACTGTTCACTGCGAGCATGAACGTGGTCGTATGCACACCCTCGTATCTGGCCTGATCGGCACTTACAGTAATCGGGGCCAGCAGTTGCTGCTCCAACTCCGGGTTCTGCAGCTTGTTCTGAGCGAGCTGGTAGGAACCGCTGGCGAGCATCGCCGCTCTTTCCTGAATGAACAGAGCCCCTGCTGCTGCGTCCTTGGTCCCCAGTGCATCTGGCTGGAAGTAGCCCTTGTCGTTCAGCTCCTTGATCTGCGCCAGGGTCTTCACCCAGAATTCATCCGTAAGCTTGGCCTCGCCCGCCTCCACCTTCGTGAAGACATCATCTGTAGGTGCATTGTTCATGACCATCGTGTTCATGAATTGCCCCGGACCGATATCTGCACCTGCAAAGGCAATTGGAATCACCCCGTTGTCCTTGAGCGTCTGGCAGAGCGCCAGGAAGCCTTCCCAGTCCACTGGTGGTGTCAGACCGTATTTCTCGAACAGCTTCACATTATAGATGGGATCGTTGTACACAAGCTGATAAGGAACCGCATACTGCCGTCCATCCTTCTCTCCGGCTGCAATCAGCTGAGGATTATATGAAGACAGAAATCCTTCCCCCGTCAGATCAGTGAACAGCCCTGCTTGCACAAAGGTCTCAAACTGAGCGCCCGGGAAGGAAGCGAACACATCCCCGACAGACCCATCGCCAATCTTGGACTGGACCGTGGATTGATACTGATCAGAAGGGAGAGTCTGCATTTCAACAGTGATATTGGGATTCTCGCGCTCGAATTCAGCAATCGCTGTATTCAAGGCCTCCGTATCCTCTCCTCGCCAGTGAATGAAGCTGAGCTTCACAGGGGCAGATCCGGACGCATCTGCTTGCTCGGAATCTTGGCCACCTGTAGCACCACCTTGACCTCCGCAGGCAGCAAGCACCACGGACATGAATAAAATAAGAACGAGTGCCCATGAATAGGCGTAACGTTGTCTATGAAGCATACGGATAACCTCCTGTAGTAATCATGTGCGGAATGATAATGCCACTATCACCTTGACCGGATCAACGGCCAGAACGGGTAGTGCAGATACGCTCCAGACGAGGAGCCTAGTTCGTTAAGCACGCATTTATGCAGCTTTGTGGTAGGGGAAGCGTCTTGATCATGACATTGTTGGTCCTGTAATTGACGCTAATCGACGCTAGGCCAGAAGCAACTCAGACCGATTGACTCGCTCGTGCACGTTGCTGATCCAGTAAGCGACTGCGGAAGAGCGGTAATACCGATGCCCCGAACCGTTCCGCCTCCTCCAGATGGGGGTAGCCGGACAGAATGAAGGTAGACACACCCAGTTCAACGTATTCCAGCAAGCGGTCTGTGATCTGCTCGGCAGTACCTACAATCAGGATGGCCCCGCCTGATCGAACCACAGACAGGCCTGTCCACAGGTTAGGCCCTGCCATGAAACGTTGCTTCGCTGTGATCTCCCGCAGCTCGTTCTGTCTACGCTGGTTGGTGGCGTCAGTCTCGCTGAAGGCTTTACTGGCTTGTTCTATCGCTTCAGCAGGTACCTTGCTGATGATATCCCAAGCGGCTTCCCAAGCCTCCTCCTCTGTATCTCTCACCAGCACCTGTGCACGCATGCCATAGCGTAGATCGCGAGCACGTCCCGTCTCCCGCTGCAGCTCTGTCCGAATCTCCTCCATCTCGGTAATCTGCTCCCGAATCCAATCCTGCGGCTCACCCCACATTAGGAAGGTGTCTGCATATTCTGCTGCCATGCGCTTGGCTATTCGGGAGCTGCCGCCCAGGTAAAATGGCGGATGCGGTGACTGGAGTGTCTCCGGCATTCCGACAGGTCCATGGAACTGATAATACTTCCCTTCGAAGTCTTCAGTTGAAGGCTCTCCCGCACTCGCTAACTTCGCGAACTCCGAATCATTCATCCCCTTGGACGCTGACCATGCCCGCTGGATGACCTCCATATATTCACCCGCACGGATGTAACGCTCATCATGCGCATGGGCGAGCGGATCACCCAGCTCCTCCAGATCACGCACCGAGCTGCCTGTGACGACATTTATCATGGCACGACCACCAGATAGCTGATCCAGCGCCGCTCCCATGCGAGCTGCCAGTACAGGCGCTACCAAGCCTGGTCGAATAGCAACCAATGGCCTCAGTGTAGAGGTATGACTGGCTATAGCTGATCCCACTACCCAGGCATCCAGACAAGCCCCACCTGTCGGAATCAGTACAAAGTCACAGCCACCCTGCTCCGCTGCCTGAGCTACTTTAATCAGATACTCCAGCGTAGGCTGTCTTTCTGGCTCGATCCCTACATATCTTCCATCTCCTGCCGTTGGCAGAAACCAGCCAAAACGAATCTCCTCCTGTTCAGACACATGTACGTTCATATGACACGCTTCCTTTCCTGAAACATTCTTTTTATAAACCAATAATTTCAGTTGGAATAATAAGTATTAGTATCATAGCAATCCATTTGTCAATGATCCATGTCATTAAGCGTTGATTTTTTTTGTCTATTTGTGGTCAATTCAAATTCGATTTTATACAAATTCTTGAATATCTACAAAACCCACCTGTATAATTGGTTATAAAAACACGGCGAAGAGGTGCTCTTGATGACAGAACTGATGAAAGAGGATCACCATGAGTTTCTGGATATCATTTTCTTCACTCCATCCGACTTCGAGAAAGCTAGTGGCGCCTGGCCCATACGAATTGGCCAGAATATTGCCAAACCCAATTATCATATCGGGCCACGCACCAGTCCTTACTATTACTTGCTCTTCATTCTGGAGGGTGCAGGAACCTTCTATCAGGACGGACAGGTCTATTCATTGCGTCCGCGTGATATATTTTGCCTTTTCCCGCATGTGACCCATGAATATGTGACTGATCCAGATGCTCCGCTTCGCAAAATCTTCATGGCCTTCGATGGCGAGCTCGCCCCACAGCTGCTGTCCCGAGTCGGACTAACGCCAGAGTCGCCTCATCGCACCGGTGTGCTCACCTCCGAGATGGCAAACGGAATGCGTTCATTCATGGAGGAAGCCAGACCTACTGTCGAGCAGGAGCGTGACCTGGGGAGACTCATGCGCTTTCTGGGCATTTTCGACTGCATGACCAAATATTCACCAGCTGGTACCCTTCCTGCTGGCGAGGGAACACCATGGCTGCAGAAGGGAAAGGAATACATGGATATTCATTTTGCAGGCGGCATTACTGTCGAAGGTGTCTCTACCTATGCCGGGGTGGACCGTACCCATTTTACGAAGCAATTCCGCAAGAGCTATGGGCTGTCTCCCATGCAATACATTCAGCGTCTGAAAATGAATCAAGCGAGACGCCTACTGAACGAGACCACGCTGTCTCTAACCGAGATCGCCCATACGGTAGGTTATCCGGATTTGTTCTCCTTCTCCAAGGCTTTCAAAAGAATGGTAGGACTGTCTCCCAATCGGTACCGTAAGTTGGAGCAGAACGGGAGTTAGCGCAGCCTGCTCTGTTAATAAACCCGTCACGAAGTCATCTGTCCAAGATCGCTCAAGTCATTCGCACAAGGTCGCTGAATTCATATTTGCTCTCCTCGAGACACTCTCCCTCTTTTACTCAGGATGACACAGAACGCTCTAAGCCCATTTCCTACTCGCTTGTCACTTTCAGCTTATATTCAGTGGGCACTTAGAGAGAATTCATATACACAGGCTAGAATGACCTTGTAAGACAATCCATGACTGAAGGGCGGAAGTAAAGATGAACAAACATACAACGAAGCGCAAAAATACCAAGCAAATTCTCCTCGCAGGAACTATGGCAGCTGCTCTATTCGCAGGTGGTACGATCTGGTCTGCTCAAGGAGCACAGGCAGCGACGGCCAGCGCCACAAGCGCAACCGGCAACAAGCAGGCTCAGGCTCAAGGCGCTCAAGCACCTGAAGGACGTGGCGGCTTGGGGCACTTCGGCAATCAAGGCTTGTCCACGCAACTGCAGGGCTGGCTCTCCCTTGACAGCACTACACTGGAAAGTAAGCTGAAAGACAAATCCCTGGCCGAGATTGCAGCAGAGCAAGGCGTGGACAGTGCAGCCTTGAAGACGAAGATCGCTACTTGGCTGGAGAATAATCAATCCACAGACCGTCCAGCAAATGTGAACAAGACCGGAGACACGACGACGAAGGACGCAGCAAAGGCTCCAAACTATACCGAGCTTGCTGGCAAGCTCCTGGAGAGCAAGGGAAGCTTCAAGGCTGACGGTCCGGGAGAAGGTGGTAAAGGAGGCATGTTCGCCAACAATACAGAGCTGGCAGCATTGCTCGGCTTGACACAGGACGAGCTAAGCAAAGCACTGCAATCCGATAAATCCCTTGCAAGCATTGCCACAGCCCAAGGTGTGGATGTGAACAAGGTGATCAGCCTGCTAGTCTCCCAAATGTCGCAAAAGACCGCTGATCGCCCGGCTAACGACACAGCTAACGGCTCTGCCGACAAGAGCAAGCCAGCACCTTCAGCTGACGATCTGAAGAGCCTTGTCACCAAGCTGGTGAACGGCGAGCAGCCAGCCAGACCAGACAATGCTGCACCGAAGACTCAGTAATAAGATTGAATTTTTGAATTTATAGTTGGCTATACCCGCACACCCACAACTGGAACATACCAAAAGGTCGAAGATGGACTCTGTTCGAGTGCAAATCTTCGACCTTTTGGTTTCCAAGTCTATGGAGTTTCCGAGTCTATGGAGTTTCGGAGTTTCATCTAGATGCCCATTTTACTCGGTGCGAGCTTTTAATCCATATTTGATCGAACCGGGTGGATCAGACTATTGGTACACAGGCCGCCCCACTCACCAGCAATGTGCCCAGATATTTGCGGGCATCCGCGGTACCCAGATGTACTGGCTCATGCTGGTCTGGATGTGCAGGTTGAATGAGCACCACATCCGCTCCGTCCAACCCCTCCTGTACACTTCGGACCACATATCCCCTATTCAGCAGGTCATCTAATATTGCTCTTTCCGCTGCGAATTCCTCATAGGCAGACATCAGATGATCCCCTCCTCTGTCGGAATCCGTTCAGGGACTCTGACCTGCTCCCCAATGCGAAAGGAGTCACGCCGCAGATAGGCCCCATATCCTGGAGTGCCCACAAATTGCTTGTCACGAATGACGAATTCACCACGCACCAGCACAGATACTGGCTCTCCGGTTACTTTCATCCCCTCAAACGCGCTGTAATCCACCTTCATATGATGGGTCTGCGCCGAGAGTGTCCGCTCCTGATTAGGATCGAAAATGACCAAATCAGCGTCGCTGCCTACTGCAATAGTCCCCTTGCGCGGGAATAGTCCGAACAGGCGGGCACTGGCTGTCGAGATCATATCTACGAATTGATTCAGGGAAATCCGTCCCTTCCGCACTCCTTCCGAGTACAACAAGCTGAACCGATCCTCAATCATAGGTCCACCATTAGGAATTTTCGAAAAATCTCCGCGCCCTAGCTCCTTCTGCCCTTTGAAATGAAACGAGCATTGATCGGAGCCGATCGTCTGCAGACCGCCTGAGGCGAGCGCCGACCAGAGAACATCCTGATTCCAGGCTTCGCGCAGCGGAGGTGACCAGACATACTTCGCACCTTCAAAACTCGGCTTCTCCAGAGCTGATTGATCCAGCAGCAAATACTGCGGACAGGTCTCGCCGTATACACGCAGTCCCTTCTTGCGCGCCTCTTGTATTTTCCACGCCGCTTCCGCACAGGTCACATGGACTACATACAGCTGTGAATCTGCAAGCTCCGTCAGATAGGCGGCTCTGCCAGTTGCCTCCCCTTCCAGCTCCGGTGGACGAGTGAGCGCATGATAGATCGGCTCGGTCTTCCCGGCCGAGAGCGCTTCAGACACCAGGATGTCAATAACATCCCCGTTCTCGGCATGCACCATGACTAGTGCTCCGTGCTTCCGCGCTACCTTCAGCGTCTGGTACAATGTACCGTCATCCGCTTGGAGCGTGTGCTTGTAGGCCATGAACACCTTGAACGATGTAATGCCCTCCTTCTCCATGATCACGGGCAGTTCCTCAAGCACCTCCGCATTCAGCTCTGATACCATCAGATGGAATCCATAGTCAATGACCGCCTTGCCCAAGGCCTTGTCATGCCATCTCGCGACAGCCTTCTGCAGCGGCTCCCCCTTGTTCGTCAGGCAAAAGTCAATAATACTGGTCGTACCGCCAAAGGCCGCAGCCTTCGTGCCCGACGCAAAGTCATCGCAGGTTACAGTACCGCCAAAAGGCATATCCAGATGTGTATGAGGGTCGATCCCACCGGGAAATACGTAACAGCCCGAAGCATCAATGATCTCTGCCCCTTGGTCTTCAAGCCGCAGGCCAATCTCCACAATGATGCCACCATCCACTCGTATGTCTGCCTTATATGTGTCTACCGCTGTGACAATGATTCCGTTACGAATGAGCTTGCCTATGCCCTTTTTTTCGTACCCGCTGTTATTGATGTTGCCATTGAAGCTATTGTTGCCGCCACTCGTGCCGTGATTACTCATGAAGATCGCACCTCCGCTTCACTAGATTCCCGGTTCAGCCCAGTCAACACTCGCTGACGCTCATTCCAGCTCATCGGTGGCCGTCCATGATTCACCTGCATCATCTCAATAGCCCCCTCCGCCGGACAGACGATAGAGCACAGATTGCAGCCTACACAATCCTCCTCCCGTACCTGCACATACGAGCGACCTGCTTCATCTCTCAACAAATCAATGCACTGATGCGAGGTGTCCTCGCATGCAATATGGCATTTGTTGCAGTGAATACAATGCTCCTGATGAATTCGGGCAACCACCTGATAATTGAGGTCCAGATCGCCCCAATTGGAATAACGGGGGACCGATTGGCCTACGATGTCCATAACCGAGGCAATCCCCTTGTCATCCAGATAGTTATTCAGACCATCGATCATCTCGCTGACGATCCGAAAGCCATGATGCATCGCGGCTGTACATACCTGAACGCCAGAAGCCCCCATGAGCATGAACTCGACTGCATCCTGCCAGGAGGATACTCCCCCCATCCCAGAAATCGGCACGCTCACCTCTGGTGTGCGGGCGCACTCAGCTACCATATTCAGCGCGATGGGCTTCACCGCAGGTCCGCAATATCCGCCGTGCGCTCCTTTTCCCCCTACATGGGGAACGGTATTCCATGTGTCCAGGTCTACTCCGGCGAGACTGTTAATTGTATTAATCATGCTGACGGCGTCCGCTCCACCCAACACCGCATGGCGGGCCACCACCGTAATGTCTGTAATATTGGGCGTTAGCTTCACAATGACCGGCGTCTGTGCTACTTCCTTCACCCAATACGTCTGCATCTCCACCAGATCTGGCTGCTGCCCAGAGGCTGCTCCCATGCCCCGCTCAGCCATGCCATGAGGACATCCAAAGTTCAGCTCCAATCCATCTACACCCACATCCTCCACTCGCTTCACGATCTCATGCCATTTCTCACGCTTTGGCTCCACCATCAATGACACAACCAGCGCACGATCCGGAAAAAGACGCTTCGTCTCTCGAATCTCCCGCAGATTCACTTCAACCGGTCTGTCGGAGATCAGCTCAATATTATTGAAGCCTGCCACGCGCTGTCCCTTGAAATGCACCGCCGCGAAGCGGGAGGAGGTATTGATGATCGGATCTCCAAGCGTCTTCCAGACGGCCCCACCCCATCCTGCTTCAAAGGCTCGCTGCACCTGATATCCAGTATTGGTGGGCGGTGCCGAGGCCAGCCAAAAGGGATTCGGTGAACGGATTCCTGCCAGATTGATGCTCAAGTCTGCCATAAGCAAGCTCCTTTCGGTTACAGTAGTATATAGATAGAGCTGAAAATACTAAGAGTCTGGGTCCGCATGATGTACAGATTCGCACGATACACCAGTCCACACGATACGTACATTCTCACTTGGTTCGGAACTTCTTCTGACCATCCCACACACCGTGATCCATCATGCTGTACGTTCTGCCTGGCGACTTCCTTCCTGAATCAGCGCACGGGCTGCCTGCTTTCCTTGCTCTGCTGCAGATACCACCATAGCCTCTCCCTGTCCTGCACCGAAGACAATGTCTCCTGCGGCATACACCTTGGGATGTGAGGTTCGGTAGGTATCCGGGTCCACTCGTACAACGCCACGATCATGCGCAAGCCCCATCTTGTCAATTATGCTCAGCTGCCGCTCCTGACCAATTGCTGTCACTACAGCATCCACCGGCATTAGAAAAGTCGATCCCTCTATTGGACGCGGCACTCTCCGCCCATCAGCTCCAGGCTCCTCTGTGAGCTGCATTCGCACACACTCCAGTCCTGTCACCTGCCCCTTCCCATCACCCACGATACGCACCGGCGCGGTCAGCCAATCGAATTCGACACCCTCCTGCCGGGCAAATCGGTATTCAAAGGCATACGCCGTCATCTCTTCGCGTGTACGCCGATAGACCATCCTCACCTGCTCTGCTCCCAAACGAACGGAGGTTGTAGCCGCATCGACAGCTGTATTCCCTGCCCCGATAACTGCTACACGCTTTCCCTGAAAATGTAGTGGTGACCGCCCATTCTTCGTACTCTCTACCAGTTCAATTGCATCGTACACTCCACCCAGCTGCTCACCCTCAATCCCTAATGGAGGAACATAGCCCATCCCGGCTGCCAGGATAATTGCATCATAATCGTCCAGAAGCTCAGCAACGGATATATCTCGTCCAACCTCGGTATTGGTCCGGAATTGTACACCCATGCTTTCTACCTGTTGAACCTCCCACAATGCAACGGCCCGGGGCAGACGAAAGGACACAATACCGTAGGTGTTCAAGCCGCCCGCAAGCGATCTTTTCTCAAACACGGTGACCTCATAGCCCTCTACAGCAAGCTCCTTCGCTGCAGCCAGGCCTGCGGGGCCACTCCCTATAACGGCGGCACGCAGACCGTTCGAATGACCCGCCCGAAACAGCTGATGTCCGCTCTGAATGGCCCAATCGGTAGCATAGCGCTGCAGCATCCCGATCTGTATCGGCTCCGAGCTGTGATTCAGCACACAGGCCCCCTCGCATAATTCCTCTGTGGGGCAGACACGTGCGCAGCTCGCACCGACTGGATTAGCATCCATAATCGTCTGGGAGGCCCCCTTCAGGTTCCCCGTCGCGATTCGATGAATGAAGGACGGAATATCGATACTGGTGGGACAAGCCTGAATGCAGGGAGCATCGTAGCAGTACAGACAACGATTAGATTCATCCTGGGCTGCGTGCGGCGTCATTCCGGGCTGTATTTCGGCAAAGGCATCCTCAAGCTGGGCATTCATCTCCATATCATTCATCTGCATCAGGGTTAAGCCTCCTTGTTCATGCCGGATACGAGCCGGCTATTCGTTGCAATGGGTTGGGAACATAGTCGGAGAGCCGTTCGATAGAGCAGCTCAGTCCCGACTGCAATATCTTCAGGGCTGGCGTATTCCGCTGGATTATGACTGATACCGTCCTTGCATCGGACAAAGATCATGCCGTAGTCACAGTAACGTGACATCTCCAGCGCATCATGGAACGGACCGCTCATCAGCTCAGGCAACTCCAGCTTCATCTCCTCAGCCGACTCGCGTATCGTACTCATAATGCGTTCAGCGCAGTAACGCGGTTCACTGACTGTATCCTCGCGTATAGTATATGTGAGCCCAAGTGAGCCTGTGGTGGTATCCATGAAGGAGCGTAGCTCTCGCTCCAACCGATCCCGACGCTCCATATCCATGTCTCGTAGATCCACGGTGAACCGGACGTGCTCCGGGATGATATTTCGGGAATCTGGCATGACCTGCAGCGAGCCCACCGTCGCGACCGTCGGGGCCTGCGGCTCCCGTGAGGCAAGCTCATGAAGATACTGGATAACCCGTGCCGCTCCAACAAGCGCATCCCTGCGCATGAACATCGGCACCGACCCGGCATGGCCAGCAAAGCCATACATATCTACCGTCCACCAGATCGGGCCTGAGATCCCTGTAACTACTCCGACCGAATGCCCTCCCGCTTCGAGGACAGGACCTTGCTCGATGTGTAGCTCGACATACGCTCTGACCGCCCCTGGAGCGTATTGGCTCTCCGCGAACCGCTCCGGATCGCCACCGAACGCAAGCAATGCTTCGCGGCGCGATATCCCATTTTTGTCCTCACGCTCCAGCTCCCCTTCCTCCAGGCGACCCAGAAGCCCCCTGACTCCGAACAATCCCTTATTGAAGCGACAGCCCTCTTCATCACTGAAGGCGACAACCTCCAGTGGTACATCCAGCGTAATTCCCTGCTCTTGCAGCACCTCTGCCACCTCCAGCGCACCGATGACACCCACAATACCATCGAAGCGCCCTGCATAAGGCTGAGTGTCGAGATGTGAACCCAGCATTACAGCTGGAGCGGATGCATCACGTCCTTCCAAGCGACCAATCACATTACCGAAGGCATCCATGTGCGTCTTCAGCCCCGCCTGCTCCATCCAGCCCATGACAACCTTCACAGCCTCCAGATCCTCAGGGGACATAGCCAGTCTGCATACCCCGGTGGGACTGATCTTACCAATGCGAGATAGTGCCTCGATTCGTTCCATCACTCGTTCCTGCTGAATGGCCCAGGTGTTCAACGATATCCCTCCTTTAGATAAGCGAGTAGGTAATCAAGTCAGATTTTGTTACACAAACAATCCAGAATACACGAATGATTTCTTCACACAACAACATTGATATATATACGATAAATATATTTCCCTTCGCAGTTATATATACTAACATGATATAATCCCAACTATAGATGAATAAGAATGCTTTAACATTAGACATGTTGTCAAAAGGAGTGCTGTAATTTGTTACATTCTTCAAGAATGTCCGTTTGGCTCAAGCGCTTGTGAAATCCTTACGTACCAACGACACTATTTAGGAAACGGGGTGCTGTAATTGGATTGGAGAGTTCTTTGTACCGTGGATGAGGCTTTGAACAGACCTGTGTTCCAGGGAGCATACCTGATTGCAGGTCAAGCAGGAACAACCCGGCCGATTCGGTGGGTTCACATTCTGGAGACGGAGCAATTCGATTCACTGATTCATGGCGGGGAAATGATTCTGACGACAGGTATAGGCATGCAAGCGGATATGCTGACCTTCATTAACAGGCTGATCCACAGCAATGCAGCGTGCCTCTGCGTAGAATTGGGGCTCCAATGTCCTGCGATCCCGGAGGACGTAATCGTCATGGCAAATGAGCAGCAATTTCCGCTCGTAGTATTCCCGCACACCGTCCGCTTCGTGGATATTACGCTGGATCTTCACTCTCTGCTCCTCACCGAGCAGCAGCGCAAGCGGAGGGAGCTGGAGCACATTACCCGCGAATTTCACCGCTTAACCCTGATGCCGCAGGGCAGTAGGAATGTTCTTCGCCTGCTCCACGAGAGTATCGGGCGCCCGCTTGTCTATCGCCCACTGGTGGGCAAAGCGATATTCCTGCCGGCCAATCTGGCCAAGGATCATCTCCATTGGCTTCAGATCATTGAGGAGTTCCACTGCACAGCAGCTCCTCTCTCTACAGAACAGATGGGTGTCATTCACGCACCAGTTCACACTAAAGAAGCATCCGGGCAGCAATCCACTATGGCTCTACCCACTCTTGCGATCCGTCCCATCGGTGCACTCGGGCAGACCTGGGCCCACCTCGCTTTCCTGCATCACGGCGATGATACAGCCGACGAGCTCAGCCTGCTCGACTCTGCCGCCTTATCCATTGCACAGGAGCTGCTCCGCAGCCATACGCTGGAGGATCGCCGCTGGTCCACCCACCAGCAATGGCTTCAAGAGCTGGTAGAAGGACAGATCCGGGACGAGCGTCAGTTAATGGGTATGATTGGCCCAGACTATCACGCCCTCAACGAGCGACCATATCGTATCGCGATCCTGGAGCACGAAGCCCCGAGCAGTAACATACGAGCTGACGTCAGCAGCAGCCTTTCGCAATTCGCTCCCTCTCTCCGCCATATTCTGGAGCAGGCCGGGTACCGATTGTGGATCACCGCCAGTCCCAACAGGGTTATCCTCTTCATCACCGACCCCCAGCTTCAGCACGACAAAGAAAGACTTTTGCAGACACTCTCAGGCATTACGGGCCCTAAAGGCACTACAGGCACGATCCGTAATACAGAACATAATAGGCATACAGATAGCATCAGCATCAGAGATACTACAGGCATCAGAAATAATACAAGCACGAGAGATACCACGAGCAGCATCACGTACAATGCGGAGAACGCCAGCATCGCGAATCCACGACAACGTATTAGCCCAAATAACCACTTAAGCTCATTTGCCGGGACGCCCACTTCACAGGCATTGCCGATGCAGATAGCAGCCTTGATCATTGGCGTCAGCCATGTGCATACAGGGCTTGCCGCAGCTACTGCAGCATATCAGGAAGGAGTACAGGCACTGAATCTGTACCCTTGTATTCGCCAACCACTACTGTTCTACGAGGATTTGGGTATTTTTCAGCTACTTCCACACTTGAACGATGGCCATACCTTACAGCGCTTTATCGCCTCCTACCTCGGACCACTCATCAGTCACGACGAGATCAAGGGTAGCGAGCTCCTGCTCACACTCAAGGTATATCTCGATAACGATGGCTCCAAGCAAATGGCTGCCCGGCAATTATTCATCGTCCGCCAATCCCTGTATTACCGCCTGGACAAAATCACCGAGCTGCTGGGAGCAGAGTTCATGCAGGCCGAGCACCGCCTCTCCATACAGGTTGCGATTCGAGCCTATCAGCTCCTGTATCCCGAGAAGCTCAAGCTTCCGAACCGTACCGCCTCTCTCCAACAATAGCCAGACATCATTGACATTTCAGATTACGAAGACTTCAACAGAAGACTTCGACAGGAGACTTCAACAAGAGACTTCAACAAGAGACTTCAACAAGAGACTTCAGAGAAGCTTGATTCACTCATGTCGCTTCACCCACAAGCCCATCAAGCCGACTGATACTCATAACCTGTAAAAGCGTCTGGATGATGAATTCCACATCCTCATCCGTGGAGGATAGAGGGGGCGCCAGCGTCAGCACGTTGTTAAATCCAGCGACGGTGTCTCCATTTTTGCCAATGATCAGCCCTCTTTGCTTACACTCAGCTATAATCCCTGTAATGACAGACAACGGGACTGGTTCCTTGGTCTGCTTATCCGTGACCAGCTCAATCCCGAGCATGAAGCCGAAGCAGCGTATATCACCTACGAGCGGATGATCATGGAGAGCAGCCAATCGCTGATGGAGACGCTCGCCGAGCAGCTGCGATCGTTCCACCAGTCGCTCTCTCTCCATGATCTCCAGATTACGCAGTGCCAGTGCACAAGCCGCAGGGTTGCCGCCGAACGTATTCACATGACGAAGGTGGCCGTGCAGCTCGGAATCCTTGAAGGCTTCATAGATCTCCTTGCGAACAGCAGTTGCCGATAGCGGAAGATAGCCGCTGGTCAGCCCCTTGGCCATCGTGATCACATCCGGGCGAATGCCGAAGTTCTGATGCCCGAACTTGCGGCCCGAGCGTCCGAATCCGCAGATCACTTCATCCATGATGAGCAGCACGCCATGACGCGTACAGATATCGCGGACCTTCTGTACATATGATGCCTCTGGCACCAGTAGGCCGCCACCCGTAATGACAGGCTCCATAATGACGGCCGCTACCGTCTCTGCCCCCTCCCAGATGATCATGTCCTCAACCGCCTGCGCACACTGCTCACTGAACTGCTCCAGTGTCAACCCTGCCGGGCGGCGGTAGCTGTCCGGAGGGCTCACATGCAGGAAGCCTCCCGCCAAGGGCTCATACTTGAACTTGCGCTGTGCCTGGCCCGTGGCGGACAGGGCGCCGAGCGAGCTGCCATGATACCCCCGGTATCTTGCAATGAATTTGTGCCGATAATGCTGTCCGATCTGTTGCTGATATTGACGGACTATTTTAAAAGCAACCTCATTGGCCTCTGATCCACTGTTGGAGAAGAAGATGACATAGTCCCCCTCCAGCCACTCATTCAGCTTCTCAGCTAGTTGAATCGCCGGCAGATGACTCTGGGTGAGTGGAAAATAAGGCAGAGCCGCCAGCTGATCATATGCAGCCTGAGCCAGCTCCGTTCTCCCGTACCCGACATTGACACACCACATGCCTGACATGCCATCCAGATATTTATTGCCCTCCAGGTCGGTAATCCATGAGCCTTCACCTCGAACGCCAACCATGGGACGGTGATCCTCCCGGTAAGGCAGGATGTTGTGCCACAGGTACTTGCGGTCCTTGTCTAACGCCTGCTCCATCTCGTCGGTTGCCTGCATCAGGTCGCTCATCTCCTTTTTTATATCCACGATTCTATACTTCTGCATCGATCCTCTAGCCAGCAAAAACTACGCCTGTCTTTCCACATGTGCGATACCCACGCGTTATCCTTCGATTTTCCATACGTCTATGCTCGTTCATCGAGCCACACTTCATTCTTATCTCAATCGGCGTAAGCCCATGATCTGTAAGCCTTACACCACCACAAGGCCCACAGACCACTCGCTATATACTGGATAGCTGCTGGTAGGTCTCGGGACGCCGATCCCTGTAGAACTGCCAGCTCTCTCGCACCTCGCGAATCAGCTTCTTGTTCATGTCTCCCAGCACGATCTCGGTATGATCCCGGCTACCCATGGCGACGAAGCTCCCGCGCGGGTCCACCAGATAGGACTGTCCATAGAATTCCCCCATACTCCAAGGGGCTTCGGTGCCCACCCGGTTAATGGCCGCAACGTAATATCCATTGGCTACCGCATGCGCTGGCTGCTCCAGCTTCCACAGATATTCCGATGTACCTGCGACAGTCGCCGACGGGTTGAAGACAATCTCCGCACCATTCAGCCCTAGCATTCTTGCACCCTCGGGAAAGTGACGATCATAGCAAATGTATACCCCTACTTTGGCATACGCCGTATCAAAGACGGGATATCCAAGGTTGCCCGGTTTGAAGTAATACTTTTCCCAGAAGCCCGCCACACCCTTCCCTGCCCCAACATGTGGAATATGATGCTTACGATACTTGCCCAGGTAGCTCCCATCTGCATCAATGACAGCTGCGGTGTTGTAATAGGTAGCGATACCCTCTCGCTCATAGACAGGCAGCACAATGACGACAGACAGTTCTTTGGCGAGCTCCTGAAAGCGGCGTACTGTGGGTCCTCCCGGAATCTCCTCGGCAGCCCCGTACCATTTAGAGATTTGCTCGGCGCAGAAGTAAGGTCCATAGAAAATCTCCTGTAGGCCGATAATCTTGGCCCCTTGGGCTGCAGCCTCACGAACCAGACTCTCATGCTGCTCCACTGCAGCTTGCTTGTGTGCTTCCACGGCTTCATCACCATGCAGTGGATGCATGGCCTGAATCATTCCGATTGTTACCGTATCCATGTGCAGCCTCCTTCGTCATTTCACTCTCGTTATGTCACCATCCAGCTATTTCGTCGTTTTTGCTTACTTTTCGCTACTCCTTACTTTTCGCTACTGCTGACTTTTCTCACCTAGACATCACTGATGAACCACTTGCCATTCTGTTTAAATAATATCCACCACGCCCACACCTTATGGCTTAGAAGCAAGCTCCATAATCTCATGGGTATAAGCTTTCTCCAGATCAGCAGGCTGCTTAATAACGCCGAATTGGTGGGCAATATCTGCCGTCTGCTTGAACATCGCATCATCAATCTGCCCCATGCGTGCAGCGTCCATCCCATTGGGCAAAATCAGCTTGGCAACCTCCTCCATCATCTTCAGCTGATGCTCTCTTGAGGTACTCCCTTGCTCTGCTTGCTTCATGACGATATCTACCGCCTCTTCCGGGTTATCGATCGCGTCCTTCCACCCCTTCAGGGATGCCCGAACGAACTTGGCGGCCGTCTCCTTGTTCCCCTCCAGCCAATCCCCGTTCGCGAACAGGTTATCCTCAAGCATCGCCACACCTTCATCATTCATGTCGATGACAATCAGTTCATCGGCGCTCACACCTTGCTCCAGCACTACCTGATATTCGTTGTAGGTCATAGCCGAGGCTGCATCCAGCTCGCCAGATATGAATTGATCCATCGTAAAGCCCTGCTTGGCAAATTCGAGATCCTTCGCTGGGTCAAGCTGATATTTGTCAAATAGAGCCAGCACCTCAAATTCGTTGCCACCCATCCAATTCCCTACCTTCTTACCCTTCAGCCCCACCGGGCTATCTATTCCAGAATCCTTCTTCGCGACCAGCACCAGCCCGCTCTTCTGGAAGATCTGTGCGATCTGAACAAGTGGCATCTCCTGCTCCTGATGCGCTAGCAGACTCGCCACCCAGTCCACACCGATATCCGCTGCACCACTCGCCACCTGCTGCTCTGGCACGATATCCGGGCCACCAGGCAGAATCTCGACCTGAAGCCCCTCTTCCTCATAGTAGCCTTTATCCAGAGCTACGAAGTATCCAGCGAACTGTGCCTGTGGCACCCACTTGAGCTGCAGCCTCACCTCGGCGGGCTGTGCTCGCGAGTCAGCACCGTCCGTTCCTTCCACAGCAATTCCGCTTCCTGCACCTCCGTTGCCTGCACATCCGGCAAGCATGAGCGTGAGCACCAGCACACCCAATCCGACCGCACGTGAGTAAGCACGTTGTACATGTTGGCCCATACGCTCTCCCCCTTATTTCTAAATACGATCACTTCACCGCAAGCAACAGCAGCATGCTGCAACAATCCCAGAAGTATTCTGCAGGGCAACCAACCATACTTCAAGGTTCTATCGCACCACTGAGATTCGTACACCAGAATTCGTACATTAGAACTCATACACACTAGAGTCCATACACACTAGAATTGATACAATGGAGTTCACACACCAAGGATCGATCACATCAAAAATTCTCAGTATACATAGCTCCACAGTCCCCCTCATGTGCGCTGGGAGGCATGCCAGCGCAAGAGTAGCCGCTCCAGGCTGTCAGCTAGCAGATAGAATGCAATACCTGCCAGTGCAGCAATGACGATACAGGCCCAGCCTAGCGGCATCTTGGCTACCTTGATCGAGTTGGACAACAGATACCCCAACCCCTTCGAGGAATAAAAGAATTCACCCACGATTGCTCCAATCATTGCGGCAGTCGTGTTGACCTTAAGTGCTGTCAGCACATAAGGAAGGCTATTGTAAATGCGTACATATCGAAAAATCTGCCAACGACTCGCCGCATTCGCCTGCATGAAATCCATCGCCAGCGGATCTACCGCGGTCAGCCCCTTGTAGGCACCTACCGCCATGGCAGCCATTGTCGTCACAGATACAATGGCCATCCGCGAGCCCATCCCATCCCCGAACCATAGGTTCGTAATCGGGGCAAGCGCCACAATTGGTACAGCATTCAGAGCAGCCACCAACCATACGCCACCACTCCCCCACCTTGGCCAGAAGGTCGCACAGACAGCTATAATCAATCCCAAGGAAGAGCCAACCGCTAGGCCCAGCACCGCTTCACTCAGCGTATAACCTGCATAAGCAAGCAGTAGCGCGGCATTCTCATATGCAGCCTGCGCGATGGTTGAAGGCAAGGGCAACTGATACGTACGAAGATTCAATACGTCATGCACCACTCGACCCTGCCAGAGCACCAAGAACAGAATACCTGCCACTAGGGGAAGAAGCAGGCTTCGTATCGACTCAATACTGCGAGCGCTCCTTGGACGCCGTAGCGGAGCAGCTCCTACCTCCATCTGTGGCGACGGCCATCCTGCCTCTGCGGCATCTCCCTTCATCCTCATGCACCTCCTCTGCGCAAATCAGGCTGCCAGGGAGCCACCCGCCGCTCAAGCCAGCTAATGAACAGATAGCTCGCTACCCCAAGCACAGCTCCAGTCATGACCGTACACCAGAACATATAGGCATGTGACGGTCCATAGTAGAGATTCCGCAGCATAATGACACCAATCCCACGACGCGCACCCATCAGCTCTACTAGAATGGCTCCCGTTACCGCTAGTGGAGCCGCAATCTTAAGACCGTTGAACATGGCCGGCAGTGCCGCAGGCACACGCAGCTTCACATACACCTGCCAAGGCTTGGCTGCACAGGAAGCCATTAATTCAAGCTCAGTCGGAGACACACTCCTGAGTCCCTTGAGCATATTCAACGTCACAGGGAAGAAGGTAATATAGCCAGCAATCAGAACGCGTGCGATGTTCTCATCACGGACAATACCATAGAGAATCGGGGCAAGACCTAGCACGGGAATCATCTGCGAGGCCACCGCATAAGGAAGAGCTGCCTGCTCGATCCAGCGGGACATACTCATGACTACAGCCAGTAGAATGCCCCCCACGGCTCCCAGAAGGAAGCCCCAAGTCGCATTCAAGAGTGTAATTCCGCCCTCCTTGAATAGCGTTGGGTAATAGCGCGATAGCTCAGCTACCAATTCATGAATGTAAGGGAGTTTGGACTGGGCCAGCGGAGTCTGCACGATATGGAGCAGCATCCAGGAAGCAGACTGCCACAATATAAACAGCGCGGTCAGCCACATCAGCGCAGGCAGCAGACGCCCATGCACACGCAGCACACCATCCTTCACACGGACACCTCCCCAAAGCAGCTTCGAACACGGGAAATCAGGTTATAAAATTCCGGGGTGCTTCGCATATCCGGAGTACGAGGTCTAGGGAGAGGAATATCAATGACGGCAGCAAGTCGACCGGGGTGGGGACTGAGGACGAAGACGCGGTCGGAAAGGAAGATGGACTCGGCTATGCTATGGGTTACGAATACTACCGTATTCCCCACCTGATTCCAGATAGCAAGAAGCTCTTCATTCAGCCGTTCACGCACGAACTCGTCGAGCGCGGAGAAGGGCTCATCCATCAGTAGAATTTCCGGCTCTGTGGACAGGGCCCTTGCGATCGCTGCTCGTTGCTGCATCCCACCACTTAGCTGCCAGGGGTAGTGATTGCCAAAGGAGCCCAGCCCCACCAGACTCAACAGCTCATCAGCCCTGCGATACCGCTCCGCCTTCCCTATCCCGCCCATCTCCAATGGGAGGGCGATATTGTCTCGTACCTTGCGCCAGTCATAGAGCACAGGATTCTGAAAGACAATGCCATATTTGTGCGCCAGCCGCGCCTCGGTAGCAGAGCCTCCTGCAATCAGCACCTCGCCGGAGGTGGGCTGTTGAAGATCAGCCATGATGCGTAGCAGTGTGGTCTTTCCGCACCCAGAGGGACCGAGCAGAGATACGAATTCACCTTTACCTACACTCAGACTAACCTCCTGTAATGCCAGCACTTCCTTCTGATCACTCTGGTACTTCATCGTCACACGATCCATTACAATTTCAGGAGCCATGCCCTCTGACCGATTCAACAGGAGTCCTCCTTTCTCCAGCTGCAATTACATATGTGTTTGCTTTTCTTACATTGTATAGAACAACATATCCCACTTCATTAGACAGCAAGTCAAAAATACAGCCCCTTGGCCAGTCACATTGTCTAGTCCCTTCTGATGCAAAGCATTGATGGGTTATATCTCGGTGTTTTTATATAACATTGGCCGATATATAGCTGTTATATAGTTCTAGTAAACCTCTGTTTGGAATAGAGGATACTGTGGTGAATCCAAGCGATGCAGTAGATGCCTCAATCCACATGCAAAAGAACCCCACCGCCTAATAGCAGAAGGGTCCATCCTTTTATCTTGCTTTTATCTTGCTTTTATCTTGCTTTTATCTTGCTTTTATCTTGCTTTTATTTCGCTCTATTAGTTTGCTCTTATACTTTGCCCTGCCCACACTGATTCCCCAGTAAGCTCAGGAATTCTGAAGATCCACAAAGCCCTTACCGAATACATCCCGCACATCATGAATCGTTATGAAGGCCTCATGATCTGTCGCCTTTACAATTTTCTTAAGCATAGCAATCTCTTGCTTACTCACTACAATATATAGAATGTCCATGGAAGACTTTGTGTAATATCCGCGACCACTTAGCACCGTCACGCCCCGATCCATCTGCTTATTCACCATTTCGGCAATCCGGTCCTGCTCCTTGGATATAATCGTCACCGCTTTGGTCGGATTCAAGCCTGCAATCACGAACTCCATGACCTTAGTCGCAATGAATAGCATAATAATGGTGAACATCAACCGCTCAGGTCCAATTATGAAATAAGAGGAAGCCGCAACGAGCACATCGCAGAATAGCAGTGCATAGCTAATATTCCAATCCCAGTATTTATTCATGAACTTCGCTATAATGACTGTCCCTGCTGTCGTGCCTCCTACCCGCACAATCAATCCGATGCCCAGTCCGATAATCGCACCACCAAAGATCGCGTTCACCATCAGATCACTGGAAACAATCCGCCACCCTTCCGTCAGATGAAGGAACAACGAATGAAAGGAGACTGCAAGCACAGTGTATACGACTGTCCGCTTCGGAAGGAATCGGTAGCCCAGCGCCAGCAGCAGCATATTGATAATCAGGCTCGTCCAGCCTGGCGACCATTCCAGCAAATAATACAAAATAATCGTAACCCCTACCACGCCACCTTCGCCAAATTCATGGGGAATGATGAATACATTAATTCCAAGCGCAAAAGCAAGGGCGCCCACCATAATGATCAATACATCTGTAATTGTTCTTCTCATGCGTTACAGCCTACTCTCCCGAATTGTTCTATGAGCATGACCCGGGAAAGCCTATCACTTCGTGTCATGACCACACCTACATCTAATCATGGATCGCCAAACCTCTCAAGCAGTTGTGCTACCATGCTAACAGTTTAACCGATTAAAGGAGCCGTCCCCCTTGAGCCCAGCAACAGAAGGGAAACGTTACAGGAGACCCATTTTTGTGTAAAATCCCCAAAGAGTATCGTCATCCCTTCCATTATCTGATATCATTGAGTTGTTTCCATTGATATTGGTACGGGAGGTATTCGCATTGAATTTGTACAACATCAGCAAGAAGAGCCAAATGGATGCACGTGAACTGATGCTGCTGGATTCTGAGCTGAAGCGTCAGGGCAAGAATATGGTCGTAGCTTATATTCTATGGTATTTCCTTGGCATATTCGGGGGCCATCGCTTCTATATGGGCAAGACGGGCAGCGCCGTTGCGCAACTGATCCTGAGTCTTACTCTCGTGGGCACAATCGTTACTGGAGTTTGGTGGATCGTGGATGCATTTCTGCTTCACACCTGGGTCCGTGATCATAATGCGGTGGTTGAGGACCGCTTAATTGACGAGATCTCGATGCAACAAGGCTCCTATCCTCCTCCGCCACCATCACCTTACTTATGAAGCTGAGTCGGAGTGATCTGACGGTCAATGAGCTGCTGATCCTCAACGGGGCCCTGAGAGATCATGAGAAATCACTTGCTTTGGGGTATCTGATGCTCATTGGTGGTCATTTGGGTGTCCATCGTTTTTATGTCAAGAGAATCGCAACCGGCATTATTCAGCTGATTCTGTTCATCCTTGCTTTGATTAGCTATGTGGTGCTCGTGATCTCGATGGAGTTCGTCGAGACCACACAAAGCGGATTTGCATGGTTCCTAGGAAGTCTGATACCACTGCTACTATTCGGTGGTGCTCTGACCATCTGGGTCATCGTGGATTTGTTCTTGCTGCCAGGCATGATTCGCAATTGGAATGCCAAGGTTGAGGAAGATATTCTACGGGAAATCTACCAGCATCGGCTGAACACACAGACCCATGCGGGGCCAGAGAACGGGTATACGCCAGCACCCCAAAGTCCTTTGTGACCAGTATCAGCAGATAGATCATGCAAAAGAGCCTTCAAGCGCACGTAAGTGTACTTGAAGGCTCTTTAAGTATATATAGCAATGCGCTCAGACGCCGTATAACTCCAAATGGATAATAGCTATAAGCGGAAGATAGTTCTAGTGCTTGTTATTGCTAAAGCTGTTATTTACGAGCACGCAAAGCTTCTTCTCGCCTTTTTCCATAGGTGAGCCGCAAAGAGAACAAGAAGGCTGTACGTCGAAGGAGAAGTTATCTCTCATCCACCCATTACAGCTCTCGCTGGTACAAGACCAGACCACTGTAATTTCTTCTATCGTCTCTTCCATAGGTTTTTTGCGCGAATTGTACATGAACGTCCCCTCTTTCCTCAAGATAAAATGTAATGAAGAAGAAAACTCGTTTAACGTACGGCTTTGCTCTGCAACTAAGAAAGACATCCCTTGATGTCCTTCGCAGAAGAAAGATCGCGTTAGGCGATGCTTATTCTTACAAGATTGGAAGACAAATCTCGGATGTCTATAGTCTCGTTAAAAAAAATGCCCCAAACAAAGTTCGGGGCAGCATGGCAGAATTACAGTTTTACAACGTTCTCAGCTTGTGGTCCGCGGCTTCCTTCAACTACGTTGAACTCAACGCGTTGGCCTTCGTCCAAAGTTTTGAAACCGTCGCCTTGGATTGCGCTGAAGTGTACGAATACATCGTTTCCACCTTCAACTTCGATGAATCCAAAACCTTTTTCTGCGTTAAACCATTTTACTGTTCCTGTTTGCATGGGAACACCTCCAAAATTTATATACATGACCTTTATTTTTATTCAAAATAAAAATTCACATATTGCACAAGGTTATGCCTCAAAAATAATAACCCTCTACAATATGCGAATTCGCTAATTCAGGTCACATTTCTTAGCTCTTATTATAGCACAGCTTCAGTCGAATTACCAGCTATCTGCGCAGTATATTTCTAAATTTTGTTTGTTTTAGCACAGCATACAAATCAAAGGGAGGCGGCATGGCAGTCGCTGCTTTTGAAGGACACTGCCCTGCCTCCTCCCTTAATGCTTCCCCTTTCATGTCACATCTATACATGATAATCAGGTTTACCAGCCAACTTTATTCACGCCTTCTTGCCCAGCGTTAATCCAGCACCCGTCTGGCGAACAAAAATCTTCCCTTCCAGTAATCATCCAGCTCACTCACGGTGACACCAGGATCACCATACGTCTGGAGAATCCGATTGTTGCCCGCATAGATCCCCACATGCCCGACGGTGTTGTTGCTGTCATAGCGACCCGGGGTGTAGAAGAACAGCAGATCTCCCGTCTTCAGCTCCCCAAGCTGCACTCGCCGTCCAACTCCTGCCTGCGAGATGGAGGTACGTGGCAGCTCAACACCAAAATGTGAGAACACGTATTGTACAAAAGAGGAGCAGTCGAACGTGCGTTTATCGCTATAATCTCCTGCACCAAATTCATACGGAGTGCCCATGAACTTCTTCCCGTAGGAGATAAGCTCCTGCTTCTCAGCCTCAGTATCCAGACTAGATCCACCACGTGACATGGCCCCCATACGACCATCCGCCCCAGAATACGGGAGTCCCGGGAGACTCTGACTGCGTATACGAGCTCCTGCACTCTGAGGCTCTACAACGATTGAAGCCCGTGATGCATCCCAGTGCATAGGAGTATTCAGCAAAGCCGACATCGCCTGCACCGTCAGATGTGGGGTACCCCCTAACATGCGAGGTGCATGTGGCAGTTCCACCGTCTGATCACCTGTTCGGGCTGATGGAGTATTCATTTGCACCGTATAATTCGGATCTGTAGCCCCGATGATGTAGTGGTCTCCAGTCTGATGCAGCTTCATATTCATCGCCTGTACTGTAGGCTGGAGCGGTACCCATATACGCCCGGCCTGATCTTTATAAACATTCAGCTTATGCGCTCCTGCCTTGCCTGCCAGCCTTAGCTGAGCTGATTCAGCGACTGGTGAGGATGTATGCACGAGGTCCTTGCGAAAAGCTTGATCCATACAACCAGCAACCGATAACAATAGAGCTGTCCCTAATATCGTAATTCCCATCCAGCGCCCCAACTCACGATAGTTCATACACGCGTTAACTCCTTTTCCAATTCAGATATGGTTAGGATGAACGCAAGTACACGTTTTATGCGTCTCTTTTCAGTTGTTTTTTATCCCCGTTTCATCTAATCCTAAGGTTGGGTAGGTATAGTAACGATATGAACAAGACAACCCCGAATCCAATGTCCCAATGATCAACGTAAGAGTAATGATAGGACGGGGAGAAGGAGAGTTCTATGAATCTGAAAAGACTATTATTATTTAGCACCCTTGCCTTGGCACTTGCCCTTGGTGAGACACAGGGAAGCACTGCTCAGGCCAAGACCGCCGAGCCTTTGACCGACGCCAGCACCACGGTATCTGCCAGCAGAGATCTGGTTCAAATATTGAAGTTAAGATCGGATGAAGAGCTGTACTACGAATTGTATGATGGAAAGACATTAGCTGACATCGCTGATCGTCAGGGTGCAGATGTACAACAGGTTATTGATCATCAGGTAAATGAGCTGGCCGAACAGCTGAAGCAACGTCTTCACAACGGCGAAATTACACAGGAGCAATACGAGGCACATATGCAGGAGCTGCAGGAAGTCATCACCAACAGTGTATATGGACTGTAACTTCCCCCACACATAGCAAGAGGTGATCCCGGTCAACTGGTCGTTGAACGCGGATCACCTCTCTACAGACACCTACATACCTAAACGTATAATATTTTCCCCCTAAGAGATCGAACATCTGAATTGCCACTGTCTCTTCACTCATTCACTCATCCGCACCTATGCTAACTACATCTAAAATTCCTTCTTCATCATTGAATAGGAACGAACAAGCAATAACAAGCTGACAGCAACCAGGAGGAGCATGTTAATGGTCCTGTAACTTATCGAAAAACCAACCATCATCAGTAACAGCACAATCGAAGCAATGAACTGTACTTTGGCATAGCTCAATTCTTTCTTATATATTATTCGCCCAATCCATTGGATTGCAACAATTCCGATGAGCCCATAGATAAGCCAAAATGTTAGCATAAGTAGAATGGCTAGAGTCATCACCCTCACGTACACCCCTCTTCGGATTTTGAACTTCGGCGAATCCCTAAATGCAGGAAATTAGGAGGCCTCTCGACGAATTAGACAACCCAGCTAATGCATAAGGATAACCTAAAATAGCAGAGGTGAAGAATGGACCAAAATTTCAAGATATATGTGATCACTTCCTCCGATATCAAACGCTTCATTATCATGGAGATGGTAGTCGGGTCAATCACTTATTCTATCGCTATGCATTTTCTCCATAACGCCATTCTGGCTGGGATCGGAAGCTGGGCCGGAACAGAGGGCATCAAGAGAATAAGAGTTCTAATACCGCTCTGAGGATTACTCAGCCGAGTACCTCTGATGGAGTGGCGATGCTGCCTCCTCGACATACAGCCTTCTGGATGGATAAGCAAGTCGCACCCCTTCCTCCTCCAGAATCTGCAGGATCATGAAATTCATCTCTTGCCGGACAGCCAGATGCTCTGCCCACACAGTCGATTTCGTGAAAAAGTACAGCAAAATTCCCAGGCTACTCTCCTGAAAATCGGTGAACCGCACCATGATCATCGCCGGGTCGATCTTCTCATCGGTTCGAAGCGCCTGATCGATCCGCGTCACAGCTCGCTCTAAAGCCTTGCGATCCGTATCGAGGGCAACTCCTAACGTAAAAGTAATGCGTCGTTTCCCCATTCGACTCCAATTCGTGATCGGCTGATCCGCCAGAGTAGCGTTGGGCACGGTTACGACAGAATCTGCGAAGGTACGTATCTTGGAGCTGCGGAAGGTAATATCCTCGACAACTCCTTCAATACTGGGTGTCATAATCCAGTCCCCTTTGGAAAAGGGCTTCTCCAAAATAATAACTACGCCTGCCAGCATATTGCCCAGGGTCTCCTTAGCTGCGAGCGCTACGGCCAGACTGCCCAGCCCCATGCCTGCTACGAGGCCATTGATACTGAAGCCCCATTCGGCCCCGATGGCCGTAACCATCAGTACAATGACAACAAAACGCAGCAGCTTGGACAAGAAGGGAATCAGCATGCTGCTCTCATCTATACCAATTCTTCGACTAATCCCTTCCAACAGCGCGGAGGAGGAGGCCGTCATATTGTAGATTCCCCACCCAACCAGGAAGATGCCGATACTTCGACTAACCCGGTTCAGTCCCCACATCCAGCCCCACTCAGCGGGTACGAAATAACGAATCGCAAGGTACACTCCAATTAGTACGAAGAGATTACGCAAAGGCTTCTCAAAGGCCTCAGCCCACTTGAGGATTCCACCATTCGTATTCAGTCGACGTCGCAGCAGAGAAAACAGATAGCTCGTAAAGAGCTTACGAAATAATAGAAATAACAACAGGATGCCTACCGATACTCCAGCATCGATCCATCTGATCTCGTCAAAAAAGTGAAAGATAGTATTCATGATAATCAGCAACCCCCTCCTTCAAAAAAAATAAAGGGTCAGTGTATCATATCATCACAGCACTTGTCGAATAGGACAAAGAGCAGGCATCAGGGACCG
The DNA here is from genome assembly GCF_000377505.1 of Paenibacillus massiliensis 2301065 = DSM 16942. Lineage (GTDB taxonomy): Bacteria > Bacillota > Bacilli > Paenibacillales > Paenibacillaceae > Paenibacillus > Paenibacillus massiliensis. The sequence continues at coordinate 78,188 of NZ_KB898195.1, forward strand.
AGCTTTAACTAGATCCACCTTAACGGATCTACCTTAGCCGGACTCCCCATTGCTATGCTCTGAAGCGTGATGACCGACGGGGGGCTCCATGTAAGCTAATTATGTTTTAGTCTAATTGGTTAGTAATCCATCAAACTGCCAGGCTCCGTCCCCTGACCGAACGAACTGAAAGTTAAGTGCCGCATTTCCCTCTGCACCTTTAGTTGTAGACACTCTTGCCATAAACAGTACCGCACGACTCTCATCCGTCTGTTCGAAGCCACGGAATTCCAGCTCAGCCAGGCCAAGACCGCTCAGAAGTGCAACTTCAGTTGGGGCTTCGGTCGGGGCTTGCTCATTACGAACAATAAGCATATTCTTATCTTGAGATACCTCTACATTGCTAGAGGATACAGAAGCGATATAATCATAGTCCTTATCATCCATTGCGGTGATCAGCCGGAAGGTCATATTCAGTGTCTCTCTCAGGGCACCATCAACAGCCTTGTCAGCTTCCTTGCTCTGCTCCAGTTGCTCCTGCAGCATGGCATTATCCTGTTGGAGCTGCTCCAGAGCGGCTGTATCAGCCCCCTCTGCTGGCTGGCTACCAGTCGGCTCAGACGAAGACCCCGCATTACTACATGCAGACAACAATACGACTAAAAATAGCATAATAAGATTTTTCTTCATTATATACCTCCTTTTTCTAGGGATATTTTAACATACGAGCATAAGAAAAAGGATTAAGAACTCGTAAGTTCTTAATCCTTTTTCTTATTTTGTACCTCCGCCACGTTTGTTCCGACTGCTTCAAAGCTGTGGTCTATTCAATAGGTGGCAGCGTATTAACGAAGCTTCTGATACCGCTCGCAATCGCCTGTGCACACTTCTGCTTGTTCGCTACCAATGTGCTGCGATCAGAAGCGGTATCAATGAACAGTAGCTCCGGCAGAATCGCCCAAGCCTTAGTGTTCTTGGGATCAATGACGTAGATGTTATCGCCGCCCCGCCCGCTAGGTGCCTTCTTCACTCCACGGTTAGCTTTACCCAGAGAGCCTACCAGAGCATTATTCACGTATCTCGCCAGCGATGCTGTGTTACTGCTTGCGTTATCGTGAATCCATGTCTCGAACCCTGTTCCACCGCCCGCATTCACATGGAGACTCACGAAGATCGACGCCCCAAAATCATTAGAAGCCTTGGAGCGAGCGGCTAGCTGCGGAAAAGTATCCGTCGTACGGCTCATTTGCACCGTAGCACGCGATTTTTCAAGCTCTGTTTTCAGAAACTTTCCGACTTCCAGTACGATATCTGCTTCCTCATAACCCCCACCGACTGCACCTGGATCAGAACCCCCGTGACCTGGATCAATAAAAATTTTGTACCCTTTGAGTGGCATAAGACCAACACCCTTTCCTATATAGTTTGTATGAAGTGGATGACCCCTTCACTTATATAGGAAATATTGGTGCATGCTTTACAACCCGTGCAGCGAATAAATACAAAAAGGACCACATCAAGTGCGGTCCTTACTGCTAATTACATCTTTGATCAGTAACGATCAGCTATACCTTCAATACCTTGATCAGGTTCGTATTTCCTGTCTGACCAATGGGTACACCTGCGGACAGGACAATAGTATCTCCCTGCTGGATATAGCCAGTCTTAATGGCATTCCGGGTGGAGGATTCGAACATCTCATCCGTCGTTGCTACCTTGTCCCCCTTCACCGGAATTACACCGGAGAGGAGACAGATTTTGGCCAGCACTTCCTCATGCTGAGTAACTGCGATAATCGGAGCTTCTGGACGGTATTTGGATACCATACGCGCAGTGAAGCCGCTCTCTGTAGAAGTGATAATCGCCTTGGCATTCAGTTCAAGCGAAGCACTTACCGTACTTTGACTGATAATCTGCGTAATATCAGTAGCCTGCTGGGCACGCTTCTTGTCGAACTGCTCACGATAGTCAATGATAGACTCTGCTTTTCTCGCAATGCTTGCCATTGTCTTCACGGACGGGATTGGATATTTACCCGCTGCGGATTCGCCAGACAGCATCACGACATCGGCTCCCTGTACAACTGCGTTAAATACGTCACTGACTTCAGCGCGTGTAGGACGCGGGTTCACCTGCATCGACTCCAGCATGTGTGTAGCTACGATAACCGGCTTGCCTGCCAGATTGCATTTGTCGATCATTTCCTTTTGCATCATAGGTACTTCTTCAATCGGCACCTCTACCCCGAGGTCACCACGGGCAACCATGATACCGTCCGAAGCTTCGATAATCGCATCCAGATTTCTCATGCCCTCTTCATTCTCAATCTTGGAGATGATCTGTACATGACCCGCATTATGCTTCTCCAGAATGGCACGAATCTCACGGATATCCTCTGCTTTTCTTACAAAGGATGCTGCAATAATCTCGACCTTATTCTCGATGCCGAACTGAATGTGCATCACATCACGCTCTGTCACCCCTGGTAGAGAGGTAGCAATGCCTGGCAGGTTAACGCCCTTACGCGGCTTCAGGTTAGCTCCGCTAACGATGTTACAACGGATTTCGGTGCCTTCAACAGCTTGTACTGTCAAATCTACCAGACCGTCGTCAATCAGGATGCGGTCTCCAGCCTTCACGTCCTTCGTCAGATCAGGATAGTTCACGGAGATGCGATCAGAATCACCCAGAATCTCCTCTGTCGTCAGCGTAACTTCATTTCCGGTCTTCAGCTCACAAGAGGCTTCCTTCAGCTTACCGATCCGAACCTCGGGTCCCTTGATATCCATCATAATAGGTACAAAAGTATTCAGCTCTGCGGCGGCCTGACGGACACTTTCCATCCGCTTGACATGCTCGTCCAGCTCCCCGTGAGCCATATTTAAACGGGCCACAGTCATCCCCGCCTGTATCATTTCCTTCAATACGGGTACTGTGTCACTTGCCGGACCAATTGTACAAATAATTTTTGTTTTTTGCATGGATGCAAATCCTCCTTGATCACATTTTGCAATCTTTTGATCTCAATCGCTTCCGCTCCAGAGAACAAACGTGATACAGACGTAGGCAATTACTACGCCTGATCTATTGCTTGTGGAGATCGCGCTTGGATGTGTGCAAAATGCTCTGATTATTTGTCGCTTCTTGTCTATTGTAGCCTTACTCGTGTATGGAAACTATGAAATATAGTACAGCTTTTGAACTATAGTACAGTATACTGGAACAGTAGTAGCTATGTTCTATAATAGCCCGGTTAACATACATGAATGATCTTCATGCAACATCGTTCACCAAGAGGAGGATGACGGACGAAATGCTTGAATTAACAGCGATTAGACAGGATCACGGCACAGAATGGTATGAATCCGCCACCAAAGGGAGTGAGCTATGCCAACTGGTCGTCCTGACATTTGGAAAATGTGTATATTGGGTGAAGGATCAGAAATATATTCTCGATAAGGGTGACATTTTATACATTCCTGCAGGTGTAACCTACTATGGCAAAAGTATTCCCACCTTGTTCCACACCAAGTATGTCGTACTATGGAAGCCTCTTCGGCATACAACCTTCATAGACAAGGACGAGGAGGTTGAAGGAATGACACGGGTGGATGTACTGACCTTGCCTCTGTTACTACAGCCATCTCCACTTCATCTCAAGCCCGGATGCTACGATCTGATCCATGAGCGAATCAAGCTTGTGCAGCAGCATTGGTCGGATCGGCCACCCTATTATCGGATTATGGCGGCAACGTTATGTATGGAGGCTCTCATACACTTGAATATGGAGTGGGATCGCGGTGAAGTGACGCCAGAGCACCACCGCCATGTAGAGCGTATGAAGGAATACATTCAGATTCATTATCGCAAGAGAATTACCAAGGATGAGCTTGGGGACGTCATTCAAAAATCTCCTGGCTATGCGGCCACCTTGCTGCGGCGAGTAACGGGGCGAACCATCAGTGAGCATGTCCATAGTCAACGGATCAAGACAGCCACCTATATGTTGACCGAATCGAGACTGAGCATCGCGGAGATAGCCGAATATGTGGGTTACAGTGATGTCTCTTATTTTTACCGGATATTCAAGCGGCATATGGGACATCCACCATCCGAGATTCTTCACCAGCGCTCCAATATTCAGTGACAGACTACAGACAACCTTACTTTGATTACAGAAGCCCTTGGAGACATCACTTACATCAGATAAACTTGGTATGTAGAACAACAGGCACGCATTCAAAGCAGGGTCCAGAACGTTAATTGCAAGTAAAAAAAAGAACAGATCGCGGTACCTACGCACCTTGATCTGCTCTCTCATTCATCGGAATTCAAGTAGCTCTATTGAGAGATAACTTGACCACACCGTATAAAAGGTGGCTCAATTCATAAAATCGTTTATTGTTCTACCTTCTCACGATCCTTGCCTTTATCAGACTCTCCTGCATTCTTGCTGGCGGCCTCACGATCCTGCTGCATTTCCTCTACTGTCTTCACCTTGAGGCGGGCAGCACCATTATAGTTCTTTGTCGAGATGAGATTCCCTGACGCCAGCCGTTGCTCTGCCGCAGCAATAGCTTCACTATACTGCGGTAGCCATTGAGCCTGGGCAACGAGCATCTCATCCACCATCTGCCAGATTTCCTTCGGATTACATACCGCTCCTACGAGCGGGTCCATCATAAAGGCCTGACGCAGCAATTGATCATCCCCACGTACAGCCGCTTCTACGGCCAGACGTTGAACGGAAATGCTCACATTGCACACAGCGGCTGGGCCCAGTGGCAATTCCCCTACATATGGCATGGATATACCATTGCGATCTACATATCCAGGTGCCTCGATAATAGCATCATCAGGCAGGTTAGTGATGATCCCGTTGTTAACCGTGTTGAAATGACCGCGATACACCCGTCCCGTTTCCAGCCCTTCGATAATATAGGAGCCGTGCTCCTGACCTCGTTTTTCCGCTAGGAATCGCATCGGCTCATCCTTCATCCAGTTCGGAAAATCCGTCTCGAACCAGTTGCGTCCTTCGGTGCATACCCGTAGGTATCCTCCCGTCTCCCCGTTAATCCAGCTGCCCAGATCAATCCAATCCTGAATCTCTTCTGGACGTTTACGATACCAAGGTACATATTCACTCAGGTGCCCATTAGATTCAGTACTGTAGTAGCCGAAGCGACGCAGCATGTCGATACGCACCTTCTCCGTACGGCTGAATTCCGGGTGTTGCTCGAACGCCTCCAGCAATCCGGCGGTCAGATCCTTGCCTTCATGCGCGGCCTTGATATACCACGTCTGATGGTTAATGCCTGCGCAGACAATATCTACGTCATCCATCTCCAGGCCATATACTTCCGCAATCTGGCGGTGTCCATGCTGAACACCGTGACATAGCCCCATCGTGCGCACGCCCCCGTACTTATTGCACGCCCATGTCAGCATCGCCATCGGATTCGCGTAATTAAGTAACAACACATCCGGAGCACTCTGCTCGCGGATGTCCTTGCAGATGTTCAGCATCTCGGCAATACCGCGCTGACCATACATGATACCGCCAGCACACAGCGTATCCCCAACACACTGATCGACTCCATATTTCAGCGGGATATCCACATCGGTCGCAAAAGCTTCCAGTCCACCCACGCGAATGGTACAAAATACGTACTTCGCATCCTTCAGTGCTTCTCGTCGATCCGTCGTCGCTTGAATCATGATATTCAAGCCATTCTCATGAATGTCTCGCTGGCATAACTCTGTCACCATGCTCAGATTTTTCTGGCTAATGTCGCAGAACGCCACCTCGATATTGCTGAATTCCGGCACAGATAACAGATCCCGCAGCAGCCCTCTCGTGAATCCGACACTGCCAGCTCCAATAAAAGCCACCTTAAAAGACATGTATAATATCCTCCTGTCATCCGAAGACTGTGCCTCGGCTGATGATGTGTCGCTTATGGAGACATTGTAGCAATAACCACAGGAGGGCCGTTATCAAAATCATGACCTATTCAAATATATACTGTCAAAAATTCTAACTTCCTACTCAGGATACTGACTGACCTGCCGCCCCATAGAACTGCGGTATTCCACAGGGGCAAGTCCCGTATATTTTTTGAACAGCATATGAAAATACTGCCGACTGCCCACGCCCACATAATCAGAGATATCCGAGACCTGAATGTCGGTTTGCTGCAGCAGCATTTTCGCTTTTTCCATGCGTAGAGTCGTCAGATAATTCGTGGGCGTTAGACCTGTATGTTTACGAAAAATACGATGCAAATACCCTGGATGCAAATTGACAGCAGAGGCAATATCCTTCATCTGAATGCTGCGGTCCATATTCTGATGCATGAACTCCACACACCGTTTGACATACGATTCAGTCTGGTCTAGTGTGCTCCTACTCTGTTCGATATACAGGCGAGCGACTCTCACCAGCAACTGGATGAACAATGTACGAACCAATGTACCCTGCTCAGGCAACTGCAGATTACGAGCCTCTCGTGGGCGAGCCCGTTCCCCCTGATCCAGAACGCGAGGTATAACGGGTACTGCATCCGCAGGCTTGGAGGTGAGCATTGCATCAGAATAAGGACTAGCGAAAGGACTGGGTACCCGATCAGACAGGAGACTCGGCTCGTCACTCCCCTCGGAGCTGGTTGCGGAACGGAATCTCGCCTCAGCAATCAGCCCCCGTTGATCCAGCTCCAGCACGAGACTCTTCAAAATATGGTATACCTCCTCAGGATCGGACAGCACTAAATACGGTGCCGCGCTGTTCAGCAATTCCGCCACTTCTTCCTCCTCAAGTGCGAGCTGACGAATGGACGGCTTGTCTGGTGATACCTTCGTAAAACCAAATTCCACATTGAGCATCCGGCAAGGAACACCGTCCTCGACCAGCAGACGATGCGGTACGCCTGCATCCAGAAGGATGAATTGCCCTTTTTTCAACACGGCCTGCTCCACTATTCCATTCTCCATCTGCACGTCTACCCTGCACGTACCAGAGATGATGTACATGATTTCGGTAGAATCATGCTCATGGTAGGACATACGGTAGTTGCTCCATTGCTTGTAATAATAGGCGTAGAATCGTGGACCGTAGTCCTCTCTGCGTAAATCATTCTGGAATAGACTTCCCGCCCTTCTGTCCTGGTGATTCACAGGTGTCCCTCCCTTCATATCCCTTCATTTAGCCTATCCTATACTATTCTTTCATCCTATATCCGAACTTTACTTCAACTTTTATTCTGGATCAAGAATCTGCTAGCGACGGAAGCTCCACTGATAGTAAACCGTCGATATATTGGACAGCCAGACCTATAACCTTGACCATACTCTCGCCTTCCGTTACACCGAAGAAATATCGAAAGCAAAGAAGCCCGCTATATGCGGACTTCCCGTTAGATATCAAATCAAGTGTGCTTTTCTACTCATGACCAGCGTATCAGATCATCCACCTGTACCGGCTGTCCTGTACGGATCGAGCGATTGGCCGCGATCCCTGTTAGTATGGACCAAGCCCCATCCTGATGAGAGGCGGCCCGCTGGAAGCGATCTTCCAGTGGCTCTCCAAAGATATCCTGCAGCAGCAGCGGGTCACCGCCGCCATGCCCTCCGGCTTGCTCCACAATCTCCACATCATACGGCTCGGCATCAATCGGATAGACGCGAATGTGCTTGGACTTCAAGGCTCCTTCATCCGCCTTCTCTCCGCCAGAGTTCACATACGATTTCTCCGTGATCCGTACCTCGATACGTCCCTTCGTGCCGTTGAACACGATAATGAAGCCTTCCCATGGCATATAAGCATTTAATGTGTAGTTCATAACAGCCTTGTTCCGGTATTTCACCATAACATGCATGCTGTCCTCAATACTGATATTATCGCCAAATACGCTCTGATCACGCAGATACCCGTCCTCATGCTCCGCATCCAGGTACATTTGTTTCAAGCGCTCATTGCGATCCAGATGCAGTGCAAACGGGTCATTCTCTGCAGCCTTACTACCATAAGCTCGGCTATAGAACTCAGTCACGCCTCGCTTCTCAGCATTCTCCTTGCCATAGAAACGCAGGTCGCCTTGGGCGTACACGGTCGCAGGCTTGGAACCGAGCCAGAAGTTCATCAGGTCGAAATGATGCGTAGACTTGTGGACGAGCAATCCACCGCTATTGCGCTTGTCACGATGCCATCTGCGGAAGTAGTCCGCCCCATGCTCCGTATTCAGCAGCCACTCAAAGTTTACCGAGATGACCTCGCCGATCACATCATCCATAATCAGCTCACGAATCTTCGTATTATGCGGAGCATAGCGGTAATTGAAGGTCACACGTAGCTTGCGCCCCGTGCGCTCCACAGCATCCAGAATTGCCTGACACTTCTCCTCATCGACCGTCATCGGCTTCTCGGAGATCACGTCACAGCCCAACTCCATCGCACGAATGATGTAGTCATGATGCGTCCGGTCCACAGTCGTAACCAGTACGACATCCGGCTTCACCTCCTCAATCATGCGCTCGAACTCGTGCGCCTTGTAGGTAGGGACTGTATGGTACTGATATTTATCCGCCAGCAAATGGTTCGCAAAGTCCATGCGTGTCTGATTCACATCGCAGAGCGCCACGAGCTCGGAGGTCTCTTGAAAGGTCGTCACCAATTCACCATAAAAAAATTCCGCTCTTCCGCCGGTTCCTACAATCGCATAGCTCTTCTTCGTCAAGATCATCACAGCTCCTCTGTTTGGGCTGACAGGCTGCCCTGTCTAGCTGACATTGATTAACTTGACTTCATTTTATAGTATAAGAAATATCATTTTCTAAGCATTTATTAGCCCTTTGAGCTATAATTATGCATATCTTATCCAATTGTTGAATCGAAGAGAACATCACCTTCCCCCGTACAGACGGCAATCTCAGCTATTCTGCCGGTCCTCCTTGCCTGGTCATACAGCTACGCCACACAACAAGCACACACCCTGCATTTGGAGGACTGCAAGACGTGTGCCTTTGTATGTATTATAGAGTAACAGCAATCCCGAAATGATCGGATACGATCGGACTGTCTTTGCCGTCGAGGACGACCTTGGATGAATGTATAGAAAGCTCACGATTACTAAACACATAATCAATACGAAGCTGCTGCTTGTTATCCTCCCAGCCTGCAATCTCCTTGACGACGGTGTGACCTTCATCTTTCTCTTTAGCCAGAGTATAGCAATCATGCCATCCGCTCTGAATCACATAATCGTATCCTTCTCCATGCAGATGTGCTGCATTATTAAAATCACCCATCATAAACGCAGCCTGCCCTTGAATTATTCGTTCAGACAGTTCCAGGAATCTGTCCCACTGCCCCTTGAATGAATCCCCATCATGCCACCATCCGAAATGTCCGTTAATGAACCATATGCCTTCTCCAGCCCCCTTCGTCTGGATGCCTAGTATTTTCCGAGTTCGATAGTTATCATAATCCCGTTGCTCAGAGACGTATGCTTCGAAAGAATCCACAATCGGCATTTTCGTCAGGATTGCAAGACCTTCATCGAACTTATCAAAACCGACATGCACGGGGACATACGTCCAGTAATATTCTCTACCTATCTGCTTACACAAGTTATATGCATAGTTATCCGCTTTAATCACGGGCCGTCCGCTCGTCGCATGGAACCTTGACAATGCAGCATCCCCAAGCGGAGCTTCATGCCTGGACTGGTTAACCTCCTGAAGTGCTACAATATCAAAATCCTGTTCATGAATAAAATTGGCAAGCTGAGCTATCTTATTCGACTGATTCTCTTCCATCCAAGCATGCGCATTCAGTGTCAAAATGTTCAAGTGTCCTCACCCCAGCCTGTCCTGAATGTCAGACTTCAGCACATCGGCTTTCGGACCATAGATGGCTTGAATCCCGTTATCCTTCTTAATCAATCCAAGCGCTCCAAGCCTCTTCCATTCCGCTTCATTTCCCACCGCATTCACGTCGTTAACAGTAATTCTGAGACGTGTCATACATGCATCGACATCTACAATGTTGGCGGGACCGCCAAGCACGGCAATGATTTGGGCTGGCAGATCGTCGTCAATGCCTGCTGCCGCAGCTTCATTATCCAACACACCATCGCTGGAAGAATCTGTATTATTGGACTCTTCATCCGTATAGTTCCCAAGTCGTCCCGGAGTAGCCAGCTTGAATTTTCCAATCATAAAGTAAGCAATGAAGTACGAGACGGCAAAGAACACAATTGTCGTGATGACAAAGTTAATAATATCCGTTACCAGACCGGCATTGATCGACAGCGGAATTCTCGTCAGTAGCTCGATCATCCCGAACGAGTGAAGTCTTAAATGAATGATATCGGCCATGCCAAAGGCCAAACCGGTAACCACTGCATATACCCCGTAAAGAAGCGGTGCAGCGAACATGAACATGAATTCAAGTGGTTCTGTCACCCCCGTCAAAAATACAGCCAGACCGGCAGACAGGAACATGGACTTGTATTTGGATCGCTTGTCTTTATCCACTCTGCGGTACATAGCAAGGGCAATCCCCATCAGAATGCCTGCGCCCGTGATCATCTGCCCTACCTTGAAACGTGCTGGCGTTACCGTGTCAATGAGCTGTTGGTAAGCATGTGGATCGGTTCCATGCAGATGGGCCAGATCACTCGCCCAAGCAAGCCATAACGGATCTTGTCCAGCTACAGTACTGCCGGCATTACTGCCTGTAAGTACGGTGTATACTCCTCCAAGCTCCGTATAGTTTACCGGGATTGTCAGCATATGATGAAGTCCGAATGGAAGAAGGATGCGCTCCAGTGTTCCATAGAGAAAAGGAGCAATGAACGGCGCAGACTCACTGGAAGTTGCAAGCCATTTACCGAAGCTGTTGATCCCCGTCTGAACAAACGGCCAGAACGCAGACATTCCTATGGCGACGATGACAGACCATAAGATGACGACGAACGGAACAAACCGTTTTCCGTTAAAAAAGGCAAGGGATTCAGGAAGTTTTCGGAAGTTATAGTATTTATTGAAGATGACCGCTCCAAGAAAACCGGAAATAATACCGACAAACACACCCATATTGAGCGCCGGGGCACCAAGCACTGAGGTAAAGTATCCATTCACCGTTATCATTTGACCAAACAACGTCGTTGTCGTGGCCCCCTCCTGTGAAAGCATAGGATTCGATACTCCCAGGATAGTACCTGTCGTTATGTTAATCAGAATAAAAGCGAGCAGCGCTGCGAATGCACCCCCTGCCCTCTCCTTAGCCCACGATCCACCAATAGCCACAGCGAATAGGATATGAAGGTTATTTATAATACTCCATCCAAGATTCTCCATAACGCCGCCAACTGTAACCAGAAATGCGACATTTTCCGAGAGCATTGCAATGACTTTTCCCAATGAAATCATGATCCCGGCAGCCGGCATCACAGCAACGACGACAAGCAATGACTTACCGAATTTCTGCCAAAACTCAAAAGACAGAAGCTTTTTCATATGCATACCTCCTGTATTTTTATTGTGCAACCTTCTAATTACTGCAAGGCAGTTGAAAACGAAACAATGATAAAAACGGTTTCATTTCCGATCTTGCTTTTGCTTAGGCTAAGCGAAGAGGCTGTGCAATAATGCGCAAAATTAATGCAACCGATTGCATAGATATTATAAGTTTATTCTCTTTCTTTTGGCAACTCATTTTTTTGAAGTCGATGAATACAGGGAGTCCGTCTTCAAACTCAGCCCCACAGATGAATAACATTGTGTACTGCATTCCGTTCTGCTAACCTGAACATGAGACGTTGCTCTTGCTCTCCTCTACACGATGGTTACTCATCTTTCCATTGCAACTAAAGGAGCAGGGATATCTCTGTTTTTTTCGAGATTAGGCTTTTTCTTGGATCATCTGTTTGATATGACAAGTTATGTGTGTATGATTAATATAAAAACGAATACTGTAAGTAAAGGAGGACGAGCGATGGCAGTAACCATTAAAGACATTGCTAAACGTGCGAATGTTGCCACTTCCACCGTGTCCCGTGTCCTTCAGGACAGCCCAAAAATCAGTGAGGCTACCAAAGCGCGGGTTCGTAAAGAGATGAAGGCACTCGGATACGAGCCGAACTATTCGGCCCAAAGCTTAGCGAACCGAATGACGCAATCTCTGGGCATTATAATGCCTGAGGCGGATGTATCTATATTCCAGAATCCATTCTTTCTTGAGAGTATCCGGGGAATCAGTGAATTGGCTAATGAGAAAAATTTTACAATGGCGATTGTCACCGGCAAGGATAGCGACGAGGTGCTGACACGCGTCAAAACGATGACAAGAGCCAACCGAGTAGATGGGTTTATCGTGCTGTATTCCAAGCCTGATGACCCTGTCGTTGATTTTTTCCATAGCGAGAAAATACCTTATACCGTCATCGGCAAGCCTCAGCAATATGTCAGCGAAACAACACATGTCGATAACGATAACTTTCAGGCAGGAAAAGACGTTGTCCACTATTTGACCGAGCTTGGACATCGGCATATCGCTTACGTGGGTGCCGATATCGTACGAACGGTTCATAAGGAACGGGTTCGGGGCTATCATGCAGCGCTTGAAGAAAAAAAGCTTGCCGTCAATGCCGATTATGTCCTGGGTACAGATTTTACCAACGAGGACATCTCTAGGCTGTTCTCACTGACCATCCCACCGACCGCCATCATTGTAGGAGACGACATGGCGGCACTGCCATTGCAGAAGGCACTTCATCCGCTCGGGGTCTTAGTTCCGGACCATTGCTCTCTGATCAGCTTTAATAATTTGACTTTGGCAGATATGATGAATCCTCCTCTCACCTCGGTCGATATTGATATTTTCACGCTCGGCTTTCAGGCAGCCAAAAGCTTGATTGAACAAATACAGGACCCTACAGAAATAACAAAACACATTATTGTGCCTCATCGGATCATCGAACGCGAATCGTGCATAAAATATCACTGAAAATAGTTAGCGAACATAAAAGAAGCCCATACTCGAAACGTGAACTGTTTGTATCTCGATACAAACAGTTTTTTTGTTTGACAATGCAATCGGTTGCACAATATACTTGGTATCGCAGCCTGATGATACACCTTCGTCGTTTTCAATTTACTAACTTAACAGCTCCACAAATTATCAATTTACCCATCGTGACGTTCACGCTCATAAGGAGGAATTACATGTCTTATAAACGTATTTTTGATGTTGATGCCTGGAAATTGACGACCACCAAGCTTCATAAAGATAACATGCGCCTACAGGAAAGCCTGACCTCAATCGGCAACGGTTACATGGGCATGCGCGGAAATTTCGAAGAAGCATATTCCGGCGACCATCACCAGGGCACTTACATCGCCGGTGTATGGTTTCCGGATAAGACAAAAGTGGGTTGGTGGAAGAATGGCTACCCACAATATTTCGGAAAAGTAATCAATGCCATGAATTTTATCGGGATCCGTGTCCTAATCAATAATGAAGAAGTAGACTTGTTCAAGGATAACGTGACTGACTTCTATCAGGAGTTGGACATGAAGGAAGGCATTCTGCGCCGTTCATTCACCGTTAATGGTAAGGTGCACATCAGAACGGAGCGCTTTCTGAGCATTGCAAAGCTGGAGATGTGCCTGATTGATTACTGTGTAACCAATCTGACTCAGGACAATATGAAGATTGAGTTAATCCCTTTCCTGGATGCCAATACGACAAATGAAGATGCCAACTATGAAGAAAGCTTCTGGATCGAGGAGGCACGTAAAATTGGGGATCCTTGCATAAGTCTTGCTGCCACGACAAAAGAAAATCAATTTGGTATTGAACGCTTTACTGTCAATGCAACGATGGGAATTGTAACGGATAACGTCCTCTCCAAAACCAAAACCAGTGAAGTAGACAGCCTATATGCTGCTGTTCACTACGTCTATGACATTGGGCCACATGGCTCAGCGAGTATCCAAAAATTTGTAGCTATTACCACAACGCGTGATATGAGTATGGAACAGCTAATTCCTGCGGGAGAGAGCATAGTCATGGAAGCGCTAAACAGAGGTTACCCGATGCTAAGACAGGAGCATGTCAATGCATGGGCCGCTCGCTGGGAAAAAGCGGACATCGAAATTGAGGGCGATATTGAGGCACAGCAGGGAATCCGCTTTAATATTTTCCAGCTTTTCACCACCTACTACGGTCATGATAAGAGGCTAAATATTGGCCCCAAAGGCTTTACCGGGGAAAAATACGGCGGTGCAACGTACTGGGACACCGAGGCCTATGCCATTCCTATGTACCTGGCAGTTGCCGACAAGCACGTAACTGAGAACCTGCTCCACTACCGATACAATCAGCTTACCGGGGCACATCACAATGCGCGCCAACAGGGATTGCAGGGTGCACTGTATCCGATGGTAACGTTCACTGGCGTTGAATGTCACAATGAGTGGGAAATTACGTTTGAGGAGATTCATCGTAACGGCGCCATTGCCTATGCAATCTACAATTATACGAATTATACCGGAGACACTCATTACCTGAAAAATCAAGGAATTGAAGTGTTGGTCGAAATCAGCCGATTCTGGGCAGACCGCGTTCATTTCTCCACTCGTCATGATCAGTACATGATTCATGGTGTAACCGGACCGAACGAGTACGAAAATAATGTCAACAATAACTGGTATACCAATAAAATGGCGGCCTGGGTGTTGAGCTATACCATACAGAGCCTTCCGAAAGTATCCGATGCCAGAAAGCAGGAGCTCGGCATAACAGAGGAAGAAATGAAGAAATGGCAGGACATCATTGATCGCATGTACTTTCCTTACGATGAGGAGCGGAAGGTATTTGTTCAGCATGACACGTTCCTGGATAAGGAACTTCGTACCGTATCGTCTCTTAACGAAGATGAGCTTCCGCTCAATCAGAAATGGTCCTGGGATAAGATCTTGCGTTCCCCCTTCATCAAACAGGCCGATGTTTTGCAGGGTATATATTTTTTCGGCGACCAGTTCACATTGGAAGAAAAAGAACGCAACTTCAAATTCTACGAGCCGATGACTGTGCACGAGTCTTCCCTCTCCCCATCCATTCATGCTGTACTGGCTGCTGAGTTGAAGATGGAAAGGAAAGCAGTAGAGATGTACAAACGTACGGCTCGCCTGGATCTCGACAACTACAATAACGATACCGAGGACGGCTTGCACATCACATCCATGACCGGAAGCTGGCTGGCCATCGTTCAAGGCTTTGCTGGCATGCGCACGTATAACGAGACACTCAGCTTCTCTCCGTTCCTGCCCAAGGACTGGACAAAATACAAATTTCACATCAATTATCGCGATCGTCTCCTGAACATCAGTGTGGAGCAGAACGAGGTTACAATCACTCTGATAACTGGGGCGCCACTGACTATGAAATTGTACGGGAAGGATGTCCTCATTACGGGCGAAGCTGCATTAGTGACAGCCCTTACTTCATAAGCGAAGAAAGGAGAAACAAATGATGCAGACATTGAAAGCAGTTATTTTTGATCTGGATGGAGTCATTACCGATACAGCAGAGTACCATTACCTTGCCTGGGAGAACCTCGCCAATGAGCTGGGGCTTCCTTTCGATAGACAGTTTAACGAGAAATTGAAGGGCGTAAGCCGCATGGAATCTCTTGAACTTATTCTCTCCCTCAGGGATACCGTGTACACGGACGAGCAAAAGCATAGGCTTGCTGTAAAGAAAAATGAGGTCTACAAAGAAATGATCAAAAAAATAACACCGGCCGATCTGCTGCCTGGCATTGAGAACTTGCTAATGGAGCTGCGAGAAGCAGGCATTCGTACGGCCCTTGCTTCCGCCAGCAAGAATGCTCCCTTTATTCTGGACCGTCTGGAGGCCGCTCATTACCTAGACCACGTTGTTGACGTGAATATGATTGCAAGCGGCAAACCGGACCCGGAGATTTTTCTAACCGGTGCAGCAAGACTGGGTGTAGAACCCACCCAATGCATAGGCATTGAGGATGCTGAAGCAGGCATTCAGGCAATCCTTGCCGCTGGGATGTATGCCGTGGGCGTCGGGGCACCGGCACAGATGCAGAAAGCAGATCTGATCGTTTCATCCACAGCAGAGCTCTCTTTATCTCTGCTTCAATCCAACTTTAAGAAAAAATCCTGAATTCTCGACTGAAGAGCCACGCGAGTATAAGAGTAATAGAGGCTGCTTCCATAAGCTTGATTGATGATGTGTCCTTGCACTACCCATCAACAAAAAGCAGTGTGAGCAGTATTAACGCAGCACAACAGCGATCCTTTCCGTCAAGAGGGTGTCCCAAAAGCCATGAAATGGCTGCTTGGGACGCCCTTTGGTTTTAGACTAGGATATACTTAGGCACTTCGAGAGAACGCTCCGTGAAACGGACCGTTGTTACAATCGCTGTTGTCCCCACTTACCAAAGTCATCATTTACGCCTACACTCAGCGTATATATTCCTCCCTCCAAATCGCCAAATCCATCCGGGACAACATCCTCTTCATGTGGCTCGCTGAACGGCAGAGGCCAGACTTTCGTACCTTGAGCCGCTTCCGTTCCCAGCGGATGAAGAGCGTTCTCGAAGCCGTATTTACCGCCGTGCTTCAGTTTCTGGCTGACGAAAAATACGTTTCCTTGGAGCAGTACTTTGTGGAACGGAACCAAAATCGAGGCCAATGCTAATACGAAATTCGGAAGCGTCATTACCGAAGTCAGAGCTGCGAAGGATGTCCGCTAAAAGAAAGCTGCACGAAGACAAGGGGAAATCGGGAAGTCGTGGTGAGCTTGGAACGGTTACGCTATCAGAGGCAGGCTCGGGAAATGCTGCAAAGCGAGGAAAGATACCTCTTATCCGTACGCCGAATGACAGAGCCAGAAAGCGTATTTGGACAACTGAAGAACAACCGGGGCTTCCGGCGATTCTGCTTCGCGGCATCGAAAAAGTGACGCTGGAGGTCGGCTGGCTTTCGCTCGCCCATAATCTATTGAAGCAAGCTGCAAATGACCAAAAACGCGGGCAGCGATTCTCCATTAACGGGCGAATCGCTGCTCTATTGACGTTTTAAGCTTTTGGGAAGACGAAGGGCCTGTCTCCGCCAGTAGAATATCTACTTATGAGACAGCCCCTTGAGCGTGTCTATACCCACATTTGATCTGGTTAAGGAACTATTATCATGGATGGGCTGTAGCTAAAATGCTCAGTACGCTATAATGATGCATATCTTATCCCACTGCTGCACGTTAATGATAACGCTTTATTTTTCGGACAAGGAGGGCCCCATGACCCCTGATTATCTATTTGAAATCGAGCAGGTTCGGCGTACAGAGCAATTCGATATGATGACCGACCATTTCCATGATTCGTACGAGATTTACTATTTGCTGGACGGTGAGCGATATTATTATATTCATAATCGCCTATATGCCTTGCAGGCTGGGGATCTGATTGTCATTAACAAAAATGAACTTCATCGCACCACGAACAAAGGCCCGGCGGGACACGAGCGTATACTGATCAACTTCGATGACCGCTTCATACGTAAGGCACTGGATATCCATCAGGATAGCCAGCCACTGCTACCGAACCAGAACTTTCTTCTCCGCCCCGATTCGAGAGAGCGGGAGGCCATCCGGGAGATTATGTCAGCTATGCTGCGGGAGCAGGTGCAGGAGCTCTCCTTCAAGCTGCTCTGTCAGCAGTCTCTTCTTGTCCATCTTCTGATACTGATTCGCCGCATTCAGGCTGCAGGTCACTCGCCGATCATCCCCGAGCGAAGCGAGAAACAAGAGCGTGTGTATGAAATTATTGAGCATTTAAATCAGGAATACACCCGGCGCCTGACACTCGAAGACATTGCGGATGTCTTTTACATCAGTAGTCCGTACCTCTGTCGAATCTTCAAGGAGACCACCGGGTTCACGGTCATTGAATATTTGAATTATGTCCGCATTCGCCAGGCACAGGAGCTGCTACGTGAGACAAGCTGGAGAGTAACCCGCATCGCTGAGAGCACGGGCTTCGACAGCCTCGCCCATTTCGGGAGGGTATTCAAGCAAATGACCGGTCGTACTCCACTGCAATACCGCAAGCAATACCAGATTTAATACGAAAAGGCGGCTCCAGTGAAAAAATCACCGCTTACCGCTTACAGGTCCCCCTACACAATTGTGCAGGGACAATCAGGCGCTTCCCAGGCATTTACAAGCCTTTCTACCCATATGAAGGAGGATACATATTCTGTAAAATAGTTTAGATGAGCATAGCAGCTCAACACCATTTTTGTACAGCATGAGAAGCGAAAGGTTGTGTAAGCCGTGAATATTGATAATCCTCCTGTTCGGACGTACTCCTGGGTGCGCCGGTTGCTGGAATATCTCATCGTCTTCACTCTGCTTTTGATCCCGGCAGGAGCAACCTTCCTGTCATCCTGGTCTATGCCAGCGGAGTATACGCAGCCCTCCCCCTCCATCCCCGTCTCTGAGGTCGGCGTGCAGGGAAGTGTTCACTTTGCAGTAGTCGAGGGCGGATATACCGACAGTCTCATCGAGCGCTTGTTTGTGTATATGAATTATGATGGCGATTATCGCGATATTGCCTTTGAAGAAGTAGAAGCAGAGAGCTCCGAGGAGTATGCCGACGAATATCTGGAGACCGAAACCATGACATATACGCTGGAACAGGCTGTCCATGCAGCCGCGGAGCTAAATGAAAACGAAGCTACCTACGAGCATGAGACTGATCCCGAGGTGGAAGCACAAAGGCTGAGTGAGCTAATGGAGCAGTTGGAGGGCTTCTATGGCAACTCGCTGGGCCTGATGGTGGCCGTAGGCTTGTATGAGGAAGAGAATGATGTCGACTTTTCCAAGGGTGGCACCCTTAAAATCTCGGGTACGGGTACCATGGAAGAGGATGGCTGGGTTGGTTCTATAGGAGGCCTGGAACAGAAGTTAATTGCCGCTGAAACTGAAGACGTGGACATCTTCTTCGTCCCTGCTGATTATGAATGGTGGGGTGAGGACAGTAACGAAGCTGAAGCGGAACGGGTTAAGAAGGAACGAAATTTGCAATTCAAGATCGTCCCGGTGGAATCCTTATATGAAGCCATCGATTATTTATTGTATGAGACGTAGGAGGGCATCAGCTTGAGACAAGACATCAGCTTTCCGTCGCGAATGATCGGCGGCATCCATCAGAAACTACTCCTTGTGGCTGTGATCATCAGCCTTATCATGGTGGGCATGAACGTAGTGTATGCCTTTAATTACGATTGGTACTACGATGAGGTATACAAATGGGATGAAGCGGCGATCGTCTTCCAGCAGGTGCTTAACTTCATTCTCATCATCACCTACCTGATCTGGCTTACCCGAGTTCATCAGGCCATGAAGCTCAAATTCAGGTACTATCCTATTACTCCCATCATGGGCCTCGTGCGAATGATTCCATTCATTCATCTATGGGGAATTATTGATACCTACATGCGTCTGTCCCTCTTCTTCCGTAAAATTCCGCAGCTGGAGAAGCGGGGAAGACTGGTTAAGGCAACGTTGATCATGATGTTCAGCCTAGTCCTGATCGTGCCATCGCTTAACTTTTTTTTGGCAGAATCCGATCCTGACGATGTATGGATGCCGATCAGTTACATGGCCGATGCTCTCTTGATCATTTCGTATTACGTGATGACTAGATTGGTCAGCTCTGCTCTATCCTTGCTGTTCGTCATCCCTGAGAGCGAGGAATTCGACTATAACCCGGCTTATGAGGCTGCTCTGGCATATAATCGGCAGAAGTATGTACAGGAGAGACATTGAGTAGCAGTGGGTGCGAGCACCCATAGTAAGTCTGATAAAGATCTGCAATTACATTCCCTGAAATTTATTTCAGAGAGGATAATTTTATGAAACGAAAGCATTGGATAGGGTTAGTTGCTTCAGTACTCGTTCTAATTTTAACTATTTGGATCACTAACAAGGCGATTATTAATCATACTCAGAACAAAGTACTAGACTACCTTACAGAGGTTAAAAAATACAAAATGACTGAAATATCCTCAATTGAAACCTCTATAAGTAAGGCGCCATTGGTTGGATCAGAAGTTATATTTAAAGATGAGACGAATGCCAGATATTTTTATAAGGTAGCGGATGGTATAGTTGTTCAGTATGGACAAGCTCCTGTTCATGGAGTGGATGATGGGAAATATACCTACAAGCATAAGGAGAATAAATAGAATAATCACAGTATTACGGATGTGGATAGGATGTACGACAAAGTATTCGTATAACGTAATAGAAAAAAGCTGTGCCTTCAGGATTCATCTTCCTGGCTGGCACAGCTTTTTTGGTCTTAACTTAAGGGGTGACTCATTAAATGCACAGGCGCCTTAACCCGAGGAAATTTTTGGGAATCTCCTGCTGTATTAGACACGCTTAATATAGAATTCATACTCCAGCGATTGATCGGACTTGATCCGATATTCATCATGCACTGGTGCACCCCAGCTATCGTCGCCGCCTACACCCATCTGTCTGGCAGCCACAGTGACCACTGTATAGTGAACAGGAGGCAGCTCATACAGGTGTGCAGCACTTTCCAGCTCGAACGCAGTATAAGGGGAGATGTTGCACTCTACAGGAGCGCTTGATGGAGCCTGAATACGCAGACCACGACCCAGATCATCCGTTACATCGACTCTGCGAACTCCTGTACGGTTACCGGATTCCTGTGGTACTACATAACCAGACACATTGTCCGCTGCCTCATTGCTGAACACACCCAGTCTTGCTCCAAAAGCACGATCTGTATAGTTCTCATCAGGTCCCATAGCATACCAGTTCAGATGATGATACTCTGCTGGCACCTTGAAGGACAAGCCGAAGATTGGAAGGTCTGCAAGGCCTGCAACCCCGTCATACTTGGAATTCACTTTGACGCTGCCATCGCCATATACCGTGTAAGCTACGGTAACCTGTACATCCTCGTGAATGTTCAGACGATAGCTGAATGTTACAGTCACAGCTCCTTCAGCCTGAGTCAGCTCGACTGCTGTACATTTGCGTGTCAGACTCGCTGCAAACCAGCCACCTGCCTCGAAGCCCCAAGCCGCTCCACGGTCATTGTCTGTCGTCGCACGCCAGAAGAGCGGTGCCGGCGGAACGGAGATGAATTCGCGTCCTTCATAACGCAGTGAGGTCAGGCTACCTGCTCCCTTGGAGAACATGATGCTGAAGCCTTTGCCGTGCACGCCAATGTTCACGTCGCCTTCTACCACACGAAGCGCACCTGCTGGTACAGCCGCTTGTGACTGAGCTTCCACCTGGAAGATATGCTGTCCGAACGCTACTTCAAATCCAGCAGCAGCCCACAGCGTGGATTCCTTCAGCACGAGAGCCGTATGGATCACGTATTCGCCAGACTCTTCATCCACAGCTGGAAGCTCATAGGAGACGCGTCCTTCACTTTGTGCTGCAACGTCCACCGCTGTCCGACCAGTGAATACCTCAGCACCTTCCTTGAACAACGTGTACACCAGTTCATAATCCTGCGTGCCTTCGAACAGGTTCTCGTTCACGATTGTTACCCCAGTGCGATCTGGTTGAAGCTTGATGTTCTGATAAAGGAACTTAACCTCCTGCATCTTCGGAGATTCTGTGCGGTCTGCATACACAATGCCATCTGTACAGAAGCCATAGTCGGACGGACGATCATCGTAGTCACCGCCGTAAGCAAGATACTCCTCACCATAGCGATTCTTCTTCATCACAGCTTGGTCGATATAATCCCAGATGAAGCCACCTTGATAGAGCTCGTATTTGTTCTCAAGCTCAGTGTATTTATGCATTCCGCCTACAGAGTTACCCATAGCATGCATATACTCACAGCTGATATAAGGCTTTTGCGGATCATTGTTCAGGTATTCCTCAATGTCCGTTACCTTGGCATACATACGGCTCTCCATGTCACTGCTGGCATCATAGTCCCGATTGTGGAATACGCCTTCGTAATGCACCAGGCGACTTGGATCGGCTGTACGGAAATAATTCGCTACATTCAGGATAACCTCACCAGCGTAGGATTCATTACCGCAGGACCAGATCAGGATGGACGGATGATTCTTGTCGCGCTCTACCATGGATATAGCCCGATCCATAACAATGTCCTGCCATTCTGGGAGATTGCCTGGAATGTTCCAGGAAGGCTCTACTGCGCCTAGCTTCTGCCAGGAACCGTGTGTCTCCAGGTTCATTTCGTCAATCACGTATACACCATATTCATCGCACAGCTCGTACCAGAGCGTCTGATTCGGATAATGGGAGGTACGAACCGCATTCATATTGTTCTTCTTAAGCGTCTTGATATCCCACAGCATATCCTCAGCCGTAATAGTGCGTCCTGTACGGCAGTTGAATTCATGGCGGTTCACACCCTTGAATACGATTCGTTTGCCGTTAATGCACATCACCTTATTGATCATCTCGAATCTACGGAAGCCGACACGCTGCGGAATAACTTCCATCAGGTCGCCTTGGTTGTTGTAGACCTCGATGTACAAGGTATAGAGATAAGGATTCTCTGCGCTCCACTTGGACACTTGATCCAGCTCTGTGCTCAACGTGAGCTTACCATCTGCGAAGCTTCCTTCCAGCTTGGCTACACTGTCACCGTCTGCATTCTGTACATCCACGACAGCCTTACCTTGCTGTTCTGCTGACTCCAGACGCAAGTTCAGCTCCAGCAGACCTTGCACATAAGCATCATCCAAGCTAGCCTTCACAGCTACATCTCTCACATGCACTGCTGGAACGCTATACAGATATACATCTCTGAAAATACCGGAGAAGCGCCAGAAATCCTGATCCTCCAGCCATGCGCCCGTGCTGCGTTGATAGACTTCTACCGCCAGCTTGTTCTCTCCCGCTTGCAGATATGGAGTCAGATCGAAGTCGGATGGAGTGAAGCTATCCTCGCCATAGCCGACGAATTGTCCGTTAAGCCATACATAAAAGGCCGTCTCCACACCTTGGAAGGAAATATAGACAGGGCCTGGTTGCAGGGATGCAGGAACCTCGAAATAGGTGATATAGCTACCTACTGGATTATAATCTGTCGTAATCTCTGGTGGACGTACATCGCTTAGACCGTCCCATGGGTACATCGTATTCACATATTGCATTTGGCCGTAGCCTTGTGTCTGAATATGTCCTGGTACCTGAATGTCTCCCCAGCCACCGCAATCAAACTCTGGTGTATAGAAGTTCTCAGGGCGACTGCCCGGATTCACTGCATAGTTGAATTTCCAATTACCATTCAAGCTGTGACGCCAGCTCATGTCACCGCGCTTCTTGGCCTCAGCCAACGTCTTGTAATAACGATGGTCGGAATAGGCCGACAAGCGATTCACTGCAAATACACTAGTATCTGTAAGCCAGCTCAAGCTAGGTGTTGTTGATGATTTCATAAGCACATGATCCTCCCGATTCTACTTGGATTAACGTTTTAGTTGCCCAGACATAGTCAAAGACCTGGCAAACAAGTCCTGTCACGCAAAGCCCTCATTCAAGAGCCATATCATGCCAAGACCTGTCAGCCAAGTCTCTTCCAGCAAGGTTATACTTCGTCATTTTGCATAATTCGATGTCACACGCACCGTTTCCTATCTAGGAAACCTTATTTTACAGAACCGATCATACCTGCTACGAAATGCTTCTGCATGATGAAGAATACAATTGCCGTTGGCAGCGTTGAAATGACGATCGCCGTCATGATGACACCATAGTCTGGAGTGTAGCTGGATCCCAGATTGGAGATCAGAATCGGAATCGTTCGGTTCTCAGGCGTCTGGAGCACAACGAGTGGCCACAGATAGTTGTTCCAGCTCGACATGAAGGTAATGATTGCAGCTGCTGCATAGGTGGTCTTCATTGTAGGCACATAAACCTTGAAGAAGAGCCCTAGCTCTGACAGACCGTCAATTCGCCCTGCCTCCAGCAGATCCTTAGGGAACATCTTGGAGTTCTGACGGAAAAAGAAGATCAGGAATGCCGTTGTGATTGTAGGAATCACGGCCGCTGCCAGCGTATCAATACCGATGGCTGGAGCAAAGTTCGAAATCTGACCGAACATACGATACAAAGGAATCATAATGGCGGCGAATGGAATCATCATGGACAACAGCAAAATATTAAATACGATATCCTTCGCCTTACTGCGGTACACCTCAAAGCCATAGCCTGCAAGGGAACCAATCAGCAGGGAGAGAATCGTTGTGCTGATCGCCACTTGGGCTGAGTTCCCAAGTGCAGGCAAAATATCTACCGAGCCAAACAGCTCACGCAGATTCTCGAATAGATACGATCCTGGCAGCAATTTTCCTCTTGTTACATCAACAGATGGGTTCGTAGTACTGACAATCATCCACAGGAACGGGAATATGGAGACAAAGGCCGCCACACTCAGGAACAGATACGCGAAAAATTTCTTTGTCTTAGCCATTATTTTTTATCACCTGCCACTTTAAACTGGATGAACGACAGAATAATGATCATAATCACGATGGAGTAGGATACTGTCGCTGCATAACCGAAATCGGACGAGTACTTGAAGGACAAGTTATAGATGTACTGGGAAATCGACAACGTCGCATTCGCCGGTCCACCCTTCGTAATGTTCATGACCTCGTCGAAGAGCTGCAAAGTACCGATTGTCGAAGTGATCGATGTGAACAAGATAATTGGCTTCAACAAAGGAACCGTAATGTTGAAGAATTGACGCGTAGCAGAAGCACCATCAATCTTGGCTGCTTCATAAATAGATGGGTCAATGTTCTGCAACCCTGAGAGATAGAAGATCATGTTATAACCAGTCCAGCGCCAGGTAATCGCAAGGATAATCGTTACTTTGGCCCAGAAAGGATCGGTCAGCCATTGAATGGGCTCACTAACCAGATGAACATTCATGAGGAACGAGTTGACCAACCCATTGTTGCTGAACAGGTATTTGAACACAACGGAGTAGGCAACCAGCGAAGTGATACAAGGCAGGAATATTGCAGTCCGGAAAAAGCCTTTGAACTTCAAATTCCGATCATTAAGCAACACTGATATGAATAATGACAGAAGAATCATCAACGGAACTTGAATGATTAGGTAAATAAAAGTATTCTTCACAGCCGTAATGAACACCGTATCGGTGAACAGCCGCTTGTAGTTATCAATGCCATTGAACGACATTCTCGCTCCCGTGCCTGTCTGGAAAGACAGAAACAACGCCTGAATCATCGGGTAAAAATAGAAAATGAAGATCATTAGCACAGCCACCAGAATGAACAGCCATCCTGTCATATCCGTCTTCCAGCGTCCGCCCTGAGCCGTCTTCGCTGATCTCATATGCTTTCAACTCCTCTTGTCCCTTATATATCCTTTATCCTATCGACTCAGCAAGCGCGTAAAACCTTGTGCCAGAAGCGTCCAAGGTTTTACGCATTGCTATAATTTATCTCTCTAGCAGGTAAAGTCAGTTATTATTTCAACTGAGCTTCAGCCTGAGCCTGCGCATCTTTCAGTGCGGTATCAAGATCTGTGCCGCCCAAGTAGCTTTGTACCGCTACAGCCATGATATCTTCAATGGCGTAAGTGTGAAGACCATAGTTTACTCTTGGAACACTTTGACTCCATTTAGCAAAGTCAGTGTAGATTTTTTGATTGCTGAAGAATGCATCCTCTGCGTCATAAGCGGATCCTGTAGAAGCTGCATTCAGTGATCCTACAACACCAATATCCGTAAGCAGCTTTTGGTACATTTGCGGATCAGAGCCGAAAGTTTGTGTCATAAAGTCAGCCGCTGTATCAGAACCATCCATGTTCAATACGTACCAGGAGCTACCTCCCAGGTTAGAAGCATTTACAGAATCAGCATTGTTCGTCAAGCGAGGGAACGGTGCTACAGCCCATTTTCCACTTTGGGAAGCCTCAGCCTTAATGGAAGCAACAAACCAGTTACCTGTCGGTACAGATGCTACATCGCCACTGTTAACTTTAGCTACAAATTGTGCCCAGTCAGCATGGGAATCAATGATGTTTGCATCCATCATTTTCTTGTAAGTCTCCATAGCTTCCTTCAGAGCAGGATTGTCTGCCAGATCCGGAGTCTTACCGTCATCCTTCATGTACCATTTACCAGCAGATTGTGCCATCATGCGCAGGATACCAAGGTCTTTAGGATCTTGAGTCAGCATGAATTTGCCAGTTTTCTCTTTTACGTTTTTACCGATCTCGATGTACTGATCCCAAGTGATATCTTGCAGATCATCCATTGTGTAGCCAGCTTCTTGCAGGTAGTCGGTTCTCACGAACAGACCTGTAACACCGGAGTCAAACGGGATACCATATTGCTTGCCATCCAGGCTTGTTGCTCCGATCTTGTAATCTGCAAAATCTTCAGGCTTAATCTTATCACTCATGTCACGGAAGGAATCCGTGTAGGACTGCAGGAAGTTCTGTGCACGTTGGTCCTCAATCAGAACGATGTTCGGAAGACCCTTAGTTGTACCAGAGTTCAAGCCTGTGTTCAGCTTTTGAACGATGTCATCCTGAGCATTTTCAATGATATTGATGGTTACATCTGGATGCTTGGATACATATAGTTCTTTAGCCACTTCAAGTGCGGCAACGTTAAAGTTACGGTCCCATGCCCAAATTGTAATCTCTTTCTTGCTCGGATCGGATGAGGCGCTTTCATTAGAACCACTGGAACAAGCAGAGAGCACCAGCATGGCTGCGAACAATAGCAAAATCACCTTTTTCAATGCATTCAACCCCTGATCTTTATATTTTTTGTGCTACCTGCAAGCGCTTAACACAAATTGATAATTCGTTGAAAGCGTTTGCTGTTGATATATAAATTCTAGCACTTCCGTTTCACAACCTGTTAGGAATATCTTTGTCTGGATTTGTTCAATTATTGTGTAATCGTTACCAAGGTACCGCTTTCATTAGTAATATTTTTGGATTGTAGTAATTTTTTTATTCGATTTGCGGCAATGTAATTTTAACCTTTGTCCCCTCACCCTTCGTGCTGGAGATAGCAACACCATATTGCTCCCCATACAACAAGGCAATTCTATTATTCACATTCTGCACGCCGATGCCAGTAAACAGCTGCCGCTTGCTCTTCGGATTGGGCAGCTCTCCTTGGTTAGAAAGCTCATCCATACCATCCCCGTTATCGACCACTTCTATAATCAGGCGATCACGATCCGACGAGACCAGAATATAGATGGTACCCCCAGGCTTCTCATTAAAGGCATGGAAGAAGGCATTCTCAATGAAAGGCTGAATAATCAACTTGGGCACCTGAAAGTGCATGCAATCTGGGGCCACAAAATAGTTGACCTTGATTCGGTCCCCATAGCGCACATGATTAATGAAGACGTAGTTCTTCATATTCACCAGTTCCTGCTCAATCGTAATCGTCTCACTTACGTTGCTGATGGTGTTCTGAAGCAGGGAAATCAGTGCATTGATCGTCTCGGAGGCCGTCTCCTTATTGCCGCGCTGTACCAGCATCTTGATCGAGGCAAGTGTATTATAGAGGAAATGCGGATTAATCTGACGCTGTAACGCAGCCAGCTCTGCATTGCGCACTTCTTTTTGCGTCTCCATAAGCTTCTGAATGTAATCGTTCAGCTCGTCCAACATGTAATTGTACGCCCTGCCTAGCTCCTTTACCTCGTAGCTGCCAGATACGTCAATATAATTGTGGAAGTCCTTCTCCGTAATACGCGACATCTGCCGCACAAGACGGGTCAGTGAATTCGTCAGTCGCTGAGAAATCAGGAAGACAAGCAGTACGGCAATCCCTACAATGGCTAGACAGATCAAGAGAATGGAATTCACATCAATAATTTGTCCGGCAGCTACCTGACGATCAATCAGATTGACCAGATAAAAGTCGTAGGCAGGAATATACGTGGACAGCACAATATACTCGGTGCCCATGAAGTCTGCATTCTTGTATTTCAGATTGTCACTGCGAATCTCGGACGCATATTCCCTCAGCTCCACTGAATACTGTCCAATGAGATCATCACGATTACTCGATACGACGCGCCCTTGGGCATTCAGTACAACAATATCATTGCCTGCACTGGTGAAATTGGTATAAAACTGCTTAAAGTCCTGCTCTCGGATCGCTACATAAATCCCGCCATAGAGGACACCTGTCGTGCGCTCCATCAATGCCTTCGAGGCCACGATGAAGTGGTCATTCAGATCCCCCCACTGTTCTTCATCGTACTGGTACATCACACGTCTGGGATGCTCCATTGTCTTGGTGATGATAGAATAATCATCCTCTGACGGAATGGGCAGACTCCAATACGTCTGGCCTGTCGAAGAGATACGGCCATTCCTCCCCGTGACCAGTATCTTCACATTATAGGCATCCACATTTGAATTAATCTGATCCATTTGTTGACCCATATTGAAAAAAGAACGGCTGGTCGTAGTGGAATCCGAGGGTCCCTCTGTCAGAAAGTTCTTCACCGTAAGGCTCTGTCCCGCCTGACCTGCAGCATTCACGATCGTATCATTGAACGATTCGAAGCTGCTACGGATCTGGGTGAGGATCTTGGAATTGGTGATGCTGAAGGTATCAATGAAGAGTCGCTCAGACATACGAATCGTAACTAATGAGGTTAGCACACTGACCGTAATAATACTGATGACTGTAACGATAAAGATTTGATTGAACAGCCCATTATACTTCCATCGTGCGAAAAAATTCTTCATACTCATTCTCTTTTCCCATTCATATAACGCCTTCTATACTGGCTGGGCGAGAAGCCCATCAGCTTCTTGAACACCTTGGTAAAATAGCTGTGATCCGAGTAACCCACTCGGCTGCTGATCTCCGAGATAGAATGATCATCATTGCGCAGCATCGTAGCTGCTTTCTCGACCCTGACTTTATTCAAATATTCACTAAAGCCCTCTTTATTATGAGCCGTGAAATAGCTGGACAAGTATGACGGATTGAAATGAAAATGATGTGCTAGCGAGGTCAGACTGAGCGGTTGATCGTAATGCTCTTCAATATACTCCAACAGCTTCTTCATCCCACTATTGCCATGCTGCTGTGCATCGGCGATCTCCCTCTTCACATCGTTCAGGAATGACTGTAGTAAGCCTTTGGCCTCATCCACATGAACTGCTTCATCTATGGACTTAAAATAAGAATACTTGGCGGATTCCAGCGCATGTGTATCATATTCCAGATTACCCAACAGAATCGTAATATTGAATATAGTATTACTAATGAAGGATTTGAATTCGAAAGGTGGTGCTTCATAATGCTCTGACAGCATATCCAGATGCTGATTCAGCAGCTCAAAGGCTCTATCGAATTGCCCCCGCTTCATCTCCTCTGTGAATAGTCTCAGATTAAAAGTTCCCGCCGGTTCCGTTGGAGATCGCATCTCCTCTTCCAGCAATATGTACTGGTCAGGGAAATAAAATTTGGCATCAATCAGCTTCTTCAGACGGTTCTGGAACACCTCACCTACCTGGTTGATTGAATCAAACAGCGAGGTAACAGCCCATACCAGTGTCGGCGCATGCTCCGCTCGCTCATCGGCAAGCAGCTTCAAAGAGTGGACTAGCTCCGGATAAGCCTCCTGCTCAAGATTAGCCAGGTATATATCAAGTCCAGAGGTATTCTCTGCTGATTGATATACGGTACACACCTGAGAATCCAGCACGTCGACAAGCTGCAAGCCCAGTTCGGAGCCAGAATGCTGCAAATAAGTGCGCCCGCCGAGTACACCAATAAGACAAAAGCTCGTGAATGGAAAGCTGTTCGCAGCCAGAGCAGAGGCCTCGTCCGGTTCATATCCAGATAATAGCTTGTCTACGATCCGTTCCACAGATATATTGCCATCCCCTGCTTGGGCGCCATATTGAATAGAGGGAATCTTGCGCGCAGTGCGCTTCAATGTCTCCAGAAGCTCCTGGGTCTCCAGCTTAGGCTTCAGGATATAGTCAGCCACGCCGCTCTGGAAGGTGGAACGTACATAGCTGAATTCACCATAACTGCTTAGTACAATGACCTCCATGTCCGGGTAACGCTGCTTCACGATTCGGGTCAACTCTTCACCATCCAGGACAGGCATTACAATATCTGTAATAATAATATGAGGTCGCAGCTGCTCGATCATCTCCAAAGCCTCACGTCCATTGGAGGCCTCACCGACGATCTGGAAACCGTGGTCTTCCCAATTCAGATGGTGCTTGATTCCTTGTCTGACCAATATTTCATCATCCACAATAAGAATCTTACAAAGTTGTTCCATGACCACACCTCCAGCCCATATTAGGCATCTCTATCTATTGTACCAAGATCCACGCCAACCATTGCAAGAAAATACATTCATTTTTACGAAAGCGCTTCCATTTAATGGTCACTAGACCTTATTGCACATGTATTCCGAAACTGAATCATATCTTACCATAGGTAACCAAATGGGGCAAAATCAAATTTTATTGCCCTTTAGCCATGCCTCCTACCATGAATTGTGACTCAAATCACATATTACTGCTCTACATCCCTTTATAATAACAAATGATAATGATTCTCATTATTAAAAACATACGCTGGCCGCAGCTTTGTCATCCAATACATAATCGGGCAAGGAAGGAGCTCACCAATGGACGAGAGCGTCTAGCAGCAAGAGCCAGCAGCAAGAGTACATGAATGAATTATTTCAATTATATCTAACAGGGGGACAGGGGATGAACCAGAAGGTAAAAGCTTGGCTCAGCGGGTGTATGACAGCCATCTTGGCACTCGCAATAGTGCCTGCGCCCATATACGGGGACAGCATCGTTAACGATGCTGGAATTCAGGCTGCCGAAGCTAACGAGCATTTTTCACAAGAAATTGCTAGTCCAGAGACATTCGAATCTCCCGTAGATTCTGTAAACTCAGCGACTTATGCACTGAATGATAACAAGGATTCCATGTCGTCCATAGCCTCCGTCACCGAGGTAACCTACACCGTTCCTGCAGACGGGCTATACACGGTCGATGTGTATGGCTGGCATGCTACCCGAGACGCTGCTTCTATGATGGGTGGTGCGCTCGACAAAAAAGCTACCCTTAAGGTCAAGGACGGACAAATACTCGCCTCCATCAAGTTCGTGAAGACGAGCATCATGGGGATCGAGGTTACGGGCGACTCCATCAGCGAAGTGTGGCCTGAGCCAGAAGGCGCTACCGAGTTAGGGACTGGAGTCAAGGGTATGGTCCATCCCGAGGAACAAAGCCAGACTTACCAGTTCCCACTCAAGTCTGTGGAGATGCCGAAGCTCGCTATGTATGTCGGAGCTCCGTTGAATAGCGTTCAGAACATTCGTTTGAAATTCGACCTGAGTACATTAACTCCAATCGAAGAGCCAGCTACAGATCCTGTTATTCAGGACGGACTGTACACGGTTGATGTGTATGGCTGGCATGCTACCAGAGACGCTGCTTCCATGATGAGTGGTGCGCTCGACAAAAAAGCTACCCTTAAGGTCAAGGACGGACAAATACTCGCCTCCATCAAGTTCGTGAAGACGAGCATCATGGGAATCGAGGTTACGGGCGACTCCATCAGCGAAGTGTGGCCTGAGCCAGAAGGCGCTACCGAGTTAGGGACTGGAATCAAGGGTACAGTCCATCCCGAGGAACAAAGCCAGACTTACCAGTTCCCACTCAAGTCTGTGGAGATGCCGAAGCTCGCTATGTATGTCGGAGCTCCGTTGAATAGTGTCCAGAACATCCGCTTGAAATTCGACCTGGATACACTGACTCCGATACAAGATGATGAGGAGCCAGGAGAACAACCAGGAGAGAATCCTGCTGAGCCCGATCTTGAAGCCGTACCAGATAGACAGCTTCAAGCCGTTGAGGGCACCCTTTCCATTGCTCCTGCGAATCTGGAGGGTCTGAACAAATCAGCTACATTGGGACTGGTCTTCGATGATATCATCATCGTCTTCCCTGCCCGTCAGCTGCAAGAGCTTCTGGATCAAAATAATGGCGCCAGACTTCAATTAAAATGGAGTCCCTCCACTAGCGAGACACTGAAGGAGATTAAGGGTGCATTAAATAGCAAAGATCTCATTATTTCATCCTTTGACCTTCAATTGGAAGTCGTCAATCATAAGGAAGTTGTGACCCCGATTAGCGGGCTTGGTGGACGTACCAAGATTATCGCGTCCCTGAGCCAACAGCAAGCTTCCCAACTGTTCACATCAACTAGCAGCAAGCTCTACTATTATGATCCTGCTGCTGGAAGCCTGGAGGACATGAACGCCAGCTTTAACCAAGATGCCCTGACCGCATCCTTCTATACCGATCATTTCAGCACCTATTCCATCGTTGGACATAATCCAAGTGGATCACAAGGTGGGGGCAAGCTTGATCCAGCTAATCTGCCGGATGGAGAATACACCATCAAGGGTAGAGCTCTGAAAGAATACTCCGATGAGTCATCCTTAAGCAATTCGCTGATCTCCAACCCAATTGGTATTGAGGTCAGAGGAGGTCATTTAACAGCCATTCTGGTCATGAAGGGCAGTGAAGCCTTCCCACTCAAGGAGGTTCAAGGCCTGTGGTACGAGAACAGGGAGAATGAATTTGAGGAAATTCCATTGGAGTATAACGCATCCAGCAATAGTATCGTGGCGAGATTCTCCTTAACAAGCTTGATGACAGCCCAGAAGATGCAAGTCTCGGTACCTAATATTCTTCCAGATAAGCCAATCTTCCGTCTGGTATTCGACCTGTCTTCTCTTCAGGAGGGGGCCAAGTCCAATATGCCTGACAGCTCTGCGGTGACATCATACTTGATAAAAGCGACAGCAGATCAAGGTGGGAAGATCACTCCAGAAGGTGAAGTAAGCGTCGCTATTCATGAGAACAAGAGCTTTGAGATTACAGCCGACGAGGGCTACCTTCTCAAGGATGTGCTCGTGAATGACAAATCTGTCGGAGCGGTGAGTAGCTATACCTTCGAAAAAGTAACCAGCAACGCTACCATTCATGCCGTGTTTGAGAAGAAGACTGCACAAGTGAATGAAACAGAGGCAACAACAGAAGAAGGTGCAAGCCCGCTCACATCCTCCTTCGTCGATACGCAGGGTCACTGGGCTGAGAGCTATATCCAGCTTGTAGTATCCAAAGGGTTATTCAAGGGAACTGACGAACAACATTTCAGCCCGGATGCCACGTTATCCCGAGGCATGCTACTTACACTGTTAGGACGGCTCCAGGGGCCAAGTGCCGAGAGCTACACCTATACAGCTTTCAAGGATGTGCCTTTGAATCAGTACTACACGACGTATATTACCTGGGCAGTGGATAAAGGCATTGTGCAAGGGGCCGGTAACGGTCTATTCCACCCTGATCAAGCGATTACCCGTCAGGAGCTTGCAGTGATCATGGCCAGCTATCTGAAGCATGCCAAGCTGCAGCCTTCTCTAACAGAGCAGTCTCCTGTATTCAGCGATCAGAAGGAAATATCGACTTGGGCACAAGAAAGTGCCTTGCTGACCGTGAGATCTGGACTGCTGGAGACGAATGATCAAGGTCAATTCTCTCCAAAGGCTACTCTAAGCAGAGCTGAAGCAGCTAAGCTTCTGGCGCTTCTACTGGAACTGACAGGACAATAAGCTTGACGGTAAGAGCAATGTCTATCATCGTACTTTCACAGAAGACAGAATACGTCTAGCTGAAGCTTTTCTTGCGATAATCGAATGGTTCAGCTCCGCTGAAAACTTATAAATTCTATTATCTTAAAAAAGGCCATTCCGAATATGGGATGGCCCCTTTTCTCACTAGTGGAGTTAGCTACTTGAGCTCCATGTTGTCCTGTTGTATATGTTCATTCTATGAAACCAATCCTATTAGGAGGTGTACACTGTGAAGTCGATCTATGTCGGACTTGGCTTTTTCTTTTTTTGCCTCGGCGCGGTAGGTGCTGTGCTACCATTACTTCCTACCACTCCCTTCTTACTACTATCCGCTTTCTTTTTCGCCAAGGGCTCTGACCGCTTCAACCGCTGGTTCACATCTACCAAGCTGTACAAAAATCATCTGGAGAACTTCCTCCAGACTCGTTCCATGAAGCTACGTGCCAAGATTGTAACCGTAGGCTTCGCATCCTGCATGCTCGCGATTCCCTTCATCCTTACCGATTCGATATGGGTACGTGGCGTGATTCTGCTGATCGTCGTGTTCAAATATTACTACTTCATATTTCAAATTAAGACGGAGCGACCTCAGCGAAGCACAACAGCACAGGCTGCTTCAGAAGCAGCCCCTGCGCCCAAGCGCTCCAAAATGATGGATGGCCGATTGCTGTCCATGGTCGCGCATTCACGCAAATACATTGCACTTGGCGTATTCACGAACTGGATCGGTCTCCTGGCTAACATTTGCGCGATCATAACCGTCGCTACCATGCTGCAATACGCTTGGGACGGGAGATTGTCGAGCAGCTTCACGTTTACGGCCTGCCTCATCATTGCCGGGGCAATCGCCATCCGTCTGGTCTGCGCGTATATCTCCAGCCTGCTCTCATGGCGGGCCTCCAACAATGCTAAGCACACCCTGCGCGCCAGACTCTATAGCAAGCTTCTCCGATTAGGATCTGGTTACACAGAACAGACCTCCACCGCCGGAGCTGTTCAGGTCGCTGTCGAGGGGGTTGAGCAGCTCGAGCATTATTTTGGACGTTACATGCCGCAGCTGTTCTATAGTCTGCTTGCCCCTCTTACGCTGTTCGTCACATTATCGTTCATTAGCTTCAAATCAGCACTGATTCTATTGATCTGTGTACCGCTCATCCCCATGTCAATCATTGCTATTATGAAATTCGCCAAAAAGCTGTTCAGCAAATATTGGGGCAGCTACGTCAACCTTGGCAACAGCTTCCTAGAGAACCTACAGGGACTGACTACCCTGAAAATCTATGCAGCTGACCAGCAGCGACACGAGGAGATGAATACGTCTGCGGAGAACTTCCGACAGATCACCATGCGTGTACTGCGGATGCAGCTGAACTCGGTAGCACTCATGGACATAATTGCTTTTGGCGGAGCTGGAATCGGGGTCATCATTGCAGCCACGGAATTCGCAGCTGGGCGGATTCCATTATGGGGAGCCTTGACCGTCATGCTGCTCTCTGCGGAATTCTTCATTCCGCTGCGACTCTTAGGCTCATATTTCCATATCGCTATGAACGGCATGGCAGCTAGTGACAAGATTTTCGAGCTGCTCGCTCTTGAAGAACGAACATCAGGGAATGCAGAGATCCGTGACGGAAGCATTCGTATGGAGCAGCTAAGCTTCTCTTATGCTGACCAAAAACCTTCAGATCGGGATCAGACCAAGAACACGACGCTTCGTGATGTCAGTCTCAACATTCCGCAAGGAAGCCTGACAGCGCTAGTCGGTAAGTCCGGATCAGGCAAAAGCACACTGGCTGCACTAATGATGGGCTCGGCAAGTGGCTATGAAGGACGTCTGATTGTCGGTGGTAGTGAAATGAGAGACATCTCTGAGCGTACAGTTATGCAGCGAATTACTTTGGTAAGTCTGGGCAGCTATATCTTCAAGGGCACGGTAGAAGACAATCTGCGGATGGGTGCCCCTGCTGCAACTAAAGACGCCATGCTCCAGGCACTGGCTCAGGTAAATCTGCGAGACTTCGTCCTCTCTCAGGGCGGACTTGGCTACGAGCTTGAGGAGCAGGGGGCCAATCTCTCAGGCGGGCAACGTCAACGGCTTGCTCTGGCCCGAGCTCTGCTGCATGACAGTGATGTGTATATATTCGATGAAGCCACCTCCAACATTGATGTAGAAAGTGAAGAGAAGATTATGGAGGTTATTCACAATCTGGTTGGTCGCAAAACTGTCATCCTGATCTCACATCGACTAGCGAATGTAGTTCGCGCTGATCGGATTCATGTCCTTTCTGATGGTCAGCTGGTAGAGAGTGGCACACACGAAGAGCTGCTGAGACAACATGGTCATTATGCGGCACTGTTCAACAGCCAGCAGGAAATCGAGCAATATGTCTCAGGAGGAATGGTGTATGCGTAGAAGTGGTCTGAACATTATGTCGAGACTCATAGTATTGCTTGGGCCACTGGTACCCGTCATGCTGGTTACCATAGTACTTGGGGTACTAGGCTTTCTCGTAGCTATAGCCATTACGGTACTAGGCGGCTATCTGCTGCTCTATGGCATTGGACTCGGTGACAGCTCCTTGCAGCCTGGCTATCTCATGCTCGCTATAGCGGCGTGCGCCGTTCTGCGCGGGCTGCTGCGGTACGGCGAACAGCTGAGTGGTCATTATATCGCCTTCAAGCTGCTCGCGGTGCTGAGAGACAAAGTCTTCCACGCCTTGCGCAGACTGGCACCAGCCAAGCTTGAGGGTCGGGATAAAGGCAACCTGATTGCCGTCATCACGACGGATATTGAGCTGCTTGAAGTATTTTACGCGCATACGATCGCTCCCATCGTGATTGGAATCACGACCTCGTTGATTATGACCATATTCATCGCCACCTATCACAGTACACTGGCATGGATTGCTGTCGCTGCTTATATTACGGTCGGACTGATTATTCCTGTCGTGACCTCACGCATGGCCAAACGCCAGGGCATGGAGTACCGGAATAGCTTCGGCGTCCTTAGCAGCTACTTCCTGGAAAGTCTGCGTGGCATGAAGGAATCCATTCAATATGAGCATGGAGAGGCTCGGATGCAGCGCATCACAGCTATGACCGAGGACCTGGAGAAGAAGCAAAAAACGCTCAAGAAGCATGAGGGCGTAACACGTGCACTCTCCGAGTCAGCCGTGCTTGGCTTCTCCTTCATTCTGCTGCTCGTTGCTCTTCAGCTTCAATCAACAGGAGCGCTGGGTTATAGTGGTGTGCTAATACCAACCATTGCCCTCTTCAGCTCCTTCGGCCCCGTCGTGGCACTCAGCCAGTTGTCCAACAATCTGCTGCAGACCTTTGCCAGCGGAGAACGACTGCTTCAGCTATTGGATGAGGAAGAGACCGTTAAAGAGGTAACGACCGGAAGTGAGCCACCATTCACTGGCGCGAAGTGGGATCGCATCAACTTCACGTATGACGGAGCTCCCGTGCTGAATGACATTCATATCCCTGTGAATCGCAGCCGCATCCTGGGGATTACAGGGAAAAGCGGTTCAGGTAAATCTACGCTGCTCAAGCTGTTAATGCGCTTCTACGATCCGCAAACCGGCTCCGTCCAGATCGCAGGCCAAGATATTCGTACAGTAAATACTGCAGCTCTACGGAATCTGCAAAGCTATGTCACACAGGATACCTTCCTGTTCAATGATACGATCGAGGCCAATATCCGTATCGGAAGGGCGAACGCGACTCCCGAACAGATCGAAGCCGCAGCCCGCAAAGCATCTGTACATGACTTCATCATGTCCCTACCAGAAGGCTATCAGACGAAGGTTGGAGAGCTTGGAGACCGCTTGTCTGGTGGAGAGAAGCAACGAATTGGTCTGGCACGTGCCTTCGTTCGTGAGGCACCACTCATGCTGCTGGATGAGCCAACCAGTAATCTGGACGGCTTCAACGAAGCTGTCATCCTCCGAGCCCTGAACCAGGAGCGTGCAGGGAGGACCATAGTCCTCGTCTCCCACCGTGCTTCTACAATGAGCATTGCTGACGAGGTACATCATATTGATAATGGAAGAGTGTCCTAAATTATGGATAATGGGAATAATCGTATCGCATCTGAGAAATACATTGTAGAGAAGATGATTATTGTCTTTTGCCGCGGACACAGACATTCTAGTAACCATTCCAGTCTGTGTCCCGAGTGCAACGAGTTGCTGAGTTACGCCCACAAGCGTCTCGATCAATGCCGATTCGGAGAATCCAAGAGCTTTTGCGAGCAATGTCCCATTCATTGCTACTCACGCCAGATGAGAGCCCGGATCAAGGAGGTTATGCGTTACTCAGGGCCGCGGATGTTACTCTACCATCCAGGTCTAGCCCTTAAGCACATGGCCTCCAGCACCTTGTACCGACTCAGACAACGAATGAGCACATGAAGGCAATTCTACGTGCTGGGGAGCCATGAACGAACAACTGAGCTATACAGCGAATAACTAAGCCATGTAAAGAATAACTGAGCTACGCACACATTCGAAAGGAGAATACAAACATGTTCACAAGCCATAAAAGGAACACGCGCTGGGGTGCCACGATCATCTACTCTCTGGCAGCAACGCTCATATGGTCGGGTATTGCAGCACCAACGACCACGGCAATTGCAGCGGCATCTAGTGTCCAAGCGGTGACCTCATTGGAGGATGGGCTCTACACCATCTCTGCTCAAGCACTCAAGGAGAATAGCGACGAAGTATCCATGAGCAACGCACTGATCTCCAGAACCGTACTGCAGATCAAGAATGGACAGCCCTCCGCTATCCTTCTTCTGCAAGGGAATGCCTACATTCCGCTAAAAGAAGTAAAGGGGCTGTGGTATCAGGATGCTACAGGCAGCTTCAAGGAGATTCCACTGCTATTTAACGAGAGTACCAATTCAATCGAGGCTGTCGTCCCTCTGCAAAGCATAGAGAAGCCGCAGAGCATGCAGGTCTCCGTCCCCTTCATCATGGGAGAGGAGAAGCCCAAATTCCGCCTGAGCCTGGATACGACCTCACTGCAGACGAAGGCTGCAACCACTGAAAAGACTAATGAGAAGGCTAATGATAAGGAAGCGTCTAATGCAGCAGCTACCGTTGAGAGTGGTAAAGGGGCTGTGAAAGAGGCTGCAGGTGAGACTGCAAAAGAGAATGTAAAAGAGAATGTAAAAGAAACGGGTAAAGAAGCTCCCGTAGCGACCAGCTCACAGGTATTCTCAGATATGCAAGGACATTGGGCCCAACAGGAGGTCGCCGTAGTCACCTCTCTGGGATTGTTCAACGGTACCGATGCGACACACTTCAGCCCCGAGCAATCCGTCACGCGTGGCATGCTGGCTACTGTGCTCGGCAGACACGCAGGTGTCGAGTCTACCTCAACACCTGCCTCTTCCTTTACCGATGTACCTGCCGGGAAATATTATACGAGCTATGTATCCTGGGCTGCTGAGCGCGGGCTCGTCAAAGGCACAGGTCAGGGCTTGTTCGCACCTGAACGTCCTGTCACTCGTGAGGAAGCAGCTGTGATTATCGCTGCCTACATAAAGGATACAGGAATCTCGTTGGCTGCACAGGCTGAGGGGCAGACTCGACCTGTATACCAGGATGACTCTGAGATCAGCTCCTGGGCAACAACACAGGTACAACAGCTGCTACAGGCCGGGATCATGACCAGCAAGGATGACCAGCATTTTGCACCGAAGACACCAGCTACTCGTGCCGAGATCGCCAGCATGCTAACCAAGGGGTTGAACCTTGACTCCACTGGAAAGCAGGAATAACGGATGTCCAGGCGATATTTCACTTCCATCGTCACAGTAGGCTTGGCCTGCATGCTGCTTGTGGTGATAGGTCCGCTATTCGGAGGTACAGCGACTGCTGCTGGGCTGGATAAGGGACTATACCTTTTGGACAACAAGACTTATTACACGAATCCAGACACGGGCAAGGTAGATGATGGCGGTGATACCTCCATTGGTAACGGCATGAGCCGTAATGTCACCTACTCCAAGTCCCTGCTGGAGGTTCGAGACGGAAAGTACCTGGTCACGCTGAGAATGAAGATGATCTCGTATATTAGCAAGGTTACTATTCATGTTCAGAAGTCCAAGGGGGACGGAGCTGCATACTCTCCTGTATCGTTCAAGATTACTGGAGAGAACAAGGCAGAGGATACCCGCGACTATCAGTTCGAGGTCAGTGACCCGACCTTGTTCATCAAGCCAGTCATTTATGTGGAGCCTATGGGGCGTGATGTGGTGTATTTCGTCAGCCTGCTTGAAGATTCAGCTCAGCCAGACAAAGGCTCCTTCCAAGCCTATAACCAGACTAGCAAGCAGCAAACGTCCGCAGCTGAGCCAGAGCTACCGCAAGGAATCAGTATGGAGTCGAGCGACAATTCGGTTAGTCACAACAAGTCCACGGCCTCAACTTCTGGTCCAGCGGCTAACCCAAAATCAGGGAATAGCGGTACCCCTCAAGGGGACTCATCTTCGGATGACAAGAATGACAAGGCTGGTAAAACAGATAAAGCAGGCGACGCGTCTTCCAAGCAGAAGCAAAATGCAACTCCAGCACTTCCAAGTGAAGGAAAGCAATCGACAGCCGGTACAGTCAACTCAGCCAATACAGCCAGTCAAGCTAATAAGGAAAAGCAATCCATACCAACGGTCAGCGCTTCCGCCTCAACATCCGACGCAGAAGCTCAGGACTCCACTGATCTGACTGCTAACAAAGCTCACTCCGCTGCCCAGCAAACTTCTGAGCAACAGGCAACTGAGCAACATACTGAGAGCGGAGACACGAATCCGGCAGGTGAACCCAGCTCATCTGCCGAGCAGATGGATGCAACGGCCAAAGACGGAACTGTCGCCAGCGAGCAGGCAACTGAAGGAGTAGCAGCCCCCATAGCGACAGATATCACTGCATCCGGGGCCGACGATAGCGATGATGAAGTAGGAATCGTCGAGTTCGATCAGAGCGGTGCCCGGCAGAATGAGCGTGCTGCCTCTGCAACGGAGGATGAAGGCGGTAGGAGCGGATCACTCCTCTCCATGCCCGCACTGCTACTAGTTCTGCTTGCAGTATGTGCAGCAGGCCTGTATTTAATGAAGTTAATGAAGCTGCGGAAGAAGTAACAGACCTGGGAATTCAGATGATTGATCTTGTAAGGTACAGCTAGAAAAAAACTGGAACGGAGTTATCCAGCTAAGGAGTCGGAATGACGTGTTGAAGAAACGATTAACCCTCTTCCTGTGTGCCGCCATGCTGGCGATGCTTCCCGCCTGTGCAGTACGCGCAAAAACAGATTCGAATGCTGCGAGTACACAACAGCCGCGGATTATTAGCACCTCAGCGGCATTATGTATGATACTCGATAAGCTAGAGCTTGACCTGGTAGGTGTACCGGACACTGCCTTCGCTTTGCCTGAGCGCTATAAGGACTCTGTTCAGATTGGGCAGCCCATGACACCCGATCTGGAGATTATTAAGTCCCTACGCCCGACAGATGTGATCAGCCCAAACACCCTGCAATATGATCTGAAGCCCCAATATGAAGGCATCCAAGTACCCGCTACTTTCGTGAATCTGGGAAGTGTCGAGGGTATGCTGAAGAGCACCGAGCAGCTCGGGGTAAAATATAACCGCACGAAGCAGGCAGAGGTGCTACGACAGCAATTTGAGGCGTACATGGCAGAGCTGCGCACAGATATCGCAGATCAAGCCAAACCAAAGGTGCTCATACTAATGGGTCTTCCGGGCTCGTATATGGTTGCTACTGAAAAATCCTATGCCGGCAATCTGGTCAAGCTCGCTGGTGGAGATAATGTGCTGAAGGATCAGGAAGAGGCATTGCTTACACTCAACACGGAGGCCCTCTCCAAGCTTGATCCGGATATTATTCTGCGCACCTCCCATGCCATGCCAGAAATGGTACAAGAGATGTTCCGCGAGGAATTTGCCACAAGTGATATCTGGAAGCATTTTAGAGCCGTGCAGGCTGGTGACGTATACGATCTGAGCAATGAGCGCTTCGGCATGAGCGCCAATCTGAACTACCAGGAAGCGCTGGATGAATTGAGGGCGATATTCTACGGAGAGCCTGCGCATGAATCATAGTCTCACACTGAAAAGGAAACTTGCCCACTGTATTGCACTGACTGTACTACTTATTATTCTGGTGGGCATAGCCGTGAATCTGGGTAGCATCCAGGTGACGTATTCGGAGCTGTTCAGGGGACTATTCATCGAATATAACGAGATGGTAGAGATTATATATGATCTGCGCTTTCCGCGAATCATCATCTCCCTGCTGTCTGGAGCTGCATTAGCGGTATCTGGCGTACTGCTGCAGGCGGTCATGAAGAATCCCTTGGCTGATCCAGGTATTATAGGGATTTCCAGTGGTGCGAATCTGACAGCCGTGATCGTGATTATGTGGTTGCCTCAACTGTACTTTCTCAGCCCTCTGTTCGCCTTTGTCGGCGGGGTGGCTGCCTGCGCTCTCGTCTTCCTCTTCTCCTGGCGGGGTGGCTTTCAGGCGCTGCAGATTATTCTGACTGGTATTGCAATCCATGCCGTCTTCACTGGATTACTGGATGCGCTAGGGTATATGACCGGGGGCAAACAGAGCATCGTCATGTCGATGGTGCGATCCAATATTTCCATGAAGACCTGGGATGATGTACGAACGCTGGCTTATTATGTGCCCCCTGGCCTGTTATTAGCATTCTTCACGATTCGTTATTGTAATCTGCTAGGGCTGGAGGAGAAAGTCATTCGTAATCTCGGCGTACGTGTAGCCAGTGTTAGACTGTGTGTATCAGCCGTGGCCGTGCTGCTGGCGAGCATCTCCACAGCTGTGGCGGGTACGATGGCCTTCGTCGGCCTGATTGCCCCACATATTGCCCGCCTGTTGGTAGGCTCCAATCATAAGTGGCTCATTCCATTCTCGATCCTACTTGGGAGCTTCACCGTACTGCTGGCTGATACGCTTGGCCGTTATGTAGCAAGACCTTATGAAATTCCCGCTTCAATCGTCATGGCTGTTCTGGGCGGTCCCTTCTTCATCTTCCTGCTCTGGAGGAAGACCCGGAGATAAAGGGCAGGAATACGAACTGCTAGCACTTCTAAATGTTTTTAACAAAACAATCTGAAACAGTTCATCCCTTTGTTCGATTGGCTCGATTCGTCAAAAGTAAAAGGATCATCGTTTCTCGTTGAGAAGCGGCGATCCTTTTTTTCACTTATTCAAAATCCCCATTCATAGTATCCCACACCCGCTCTAGTACTTACTTTCCTCGTAAAAATGAAGGCCGTCGCCCTATATTCCGAATACTTGTTCCCCTTGCAACCTCAATAGCTGGTATAATATCAAGTAATTATATTCAACTCGATCAGGTTAACTACGCTTGACCAACTATAATTTAGTTCAAGTTCATATCTTG
Source organism: Paenibacillus massiliensis 2301065 = DSM 16942 (assembly GCF_000377505.1). GTDB lineage: Bacteria > Bacillota > Bacilli > Paenibacillales > Paenibacillaceae > Paenibacillus > Paenibacillus massiliensis. The sequence continues at coordinate 121,411 of NZ_KB898195.1, forward strand.
ATTGCCCATCACCAGATTTGAAGATTAGGGGATTACCTTACCATGAGTACACATTCAGAAAGGAATCTAACGGAACAGCATTGGCATACCTTAATTCGTCAGATAGCTGATACCTTCGACGATCTTACCATTAAGCGTGGCTTCTCTCTATTTACCCAGGGGCGGATTAAGGAGATTGAATATCCACCTGGATTAATCTGTGCAGTCGTGGACGATAAGGAGCCTCAGGAGGTTGTCATACAGCTGAACACCGTTGAGCAGAGCCGCTGTACCTGCGGTGTAGAGGGCTGCAAGCACATGATTGCTGCACTGCTAGGCTATACCAAGGCTCACGGAGGGCCTATCCCTGCCATTGTCAATGCAGGCATAAGCCCTTCTGCAAGGAAAGGCCAGCAGACGGAGGGCAATACGGTTGTTGTGGATCTGGCAGAGCGTCCCATACCGACATGGCACGAATTGTTTCGTCAATGCACAGCCTCCTTCCGGTTGCATGCACCTGACGGATTGATGATTCATGAAGCGATAAATTCCATCCTAAGACTGCAGCCCCAATGGTCGTACCAGATGGAGCGACTGTATCTTCTTCATGCACGCCTGTATGTGCTGGAGCAGCTTATTCGCCCTCTTCATGAGCGCGGTCGGTCGGCGCCTTACCATATTAGTTATCATTTGCAGGTAGCGATAGACGATCAGAGTACCTTGATTATGCAGATGCTTAAGGAACCGCTGGAGAACGTTACGGAGGCGGATCGCTCCTACTATCTACCACGCCTAGACGAGACACTAGACTACCTGCGGCGCCTACTGCTGATTGAGCCTGAGCAGATTCAGTTATACTCGGACTTCTACGACTTGTTCTGGCAGCAGTGGCTAAGACCGCAATGGATTGATTCATCTAAAGGCACCATGACACATAAGCCGATGGAAATGGAGCTGGCACAGCTCGAAGCAGCCTATGAGGTGGCTGGGAGTACACGCTCAGCATCACGACTCCAATTGGCGCAGAGCCGCATGTTCTGGGGGATGCAGCAGGATGAGCAGGCTAGACAATTACTGCAGGACGCCGCTCAAGCCAGAGAAGCCGCTGGAAGACAGCTGCTGCGCTACCTGGAGGAGCTCCAGCAGAGTGCAGGCTGGCTCCGATTACAGGAGTGGCTACTTGCTTTCCCACCCCAGTCAGGCTCAAGTCTACTGCGCTCAAGTCAGCTCAAGGTGTATGCATCGTACTGGGAGGAGGTCCTCCTCCATCACCCAGAAGCAGAGCAACAGATGTGGAGCACGCTGGCTGGCCTGCCAGGCAAGGGAAAAGTGTTGTACACTGAATTGCTGCACACGCATAGAGAATGGAGACGCTGGATTGACTTCCAGCTCAGCACAGGTGCCGAGCCGCTGGATTATCGAGTGAGCATGCTCCAGCCTATAGAGAAGGATGCCCCTGAATTACTTCTTCCCTGGTATCATCAGGCTGTCGAGCGCTACATTGTCCAGAAGAACCGAACCGGCTACAAGGCTGCAGTCAAGCTTATGAAAAGATTGTCCAAGCTCTACACCAAGCTGAAGCGGACAGAGCGATGGGATGATTTCATGGCTGCCTTCCTTAATCGTCACAGTCGTCTTCGGGCGCTGCAGGAAGAGCTGCGCAAGAGCAAATTACTCTCTTAGTCACCATCGGGATTATATTCTTCACATAATAAGGATGAGATTACAGTATGGAGTTTAATTCAGTTATAGATACCATGACGGTGCACGTGCATATGACCGAATATGGCGATGCTCTCATTTATGGTCACGATGGCTTACAGCGCCCCTTGCAGGGCATCGTGCTCAAGCAGCGTCTCTTCGCATGGGACGAGACATCCTATTACGGGACGGAGCTAGCGGTTCAGCAGGCTGGAGATACAGAGATTGTTCTACTTCCTGCTGAGCAGGTGCTTCCATTCTTCGCAGCTGGAGCTTGGCCAGTCCACATCGAATGGCATTGGAACGAGGATGCCACCCGATTACAGCGGCTGGCCCCTCTGCTAATCGGCTGCTTGAGAGCAGGTCATTATGCTCCTGATCTACAGAGCTTTCGAAACGGCTCTCTTCACTGGTCACCCGATCCCAAGGTACTGAAGCCTTCAGAACGAAGCCTAGTGAAGGAATTAAGAGTGAAGCGGAAAGAAGTCGAGCTACAAGACTCCGGCTTCGCCCAAGGCATCCTTGCTGCCTTCTCAGCCAGCGTATTTCATGAATGCTATGGTACGCAGGAGCAAGCAGCAGATCTTCGCCGTGATTACCCGGCATTGTTCGCGACGGAGGGTGTATGGGAAGGTATGGATGAGCAGACTTGGCTCGCTCATATTGGTTGGACAGCAGAGACCATGCCATTCCGACCACTTCTGCAGCTGCTGGAGCCCATCATGGAGAGCGAAATGACGGACGCTGTTATGTCTGAAGCAAGTTCTGCTGACCCCGCTCATCCTGAGCCCGAATGGCATCTGCAGTTGGTGCTTCAGGCCATACACGATCACGCAGAGCTATACCCGGTATGGCTGGATAGGGATGGACAAGCCCACGGCTCCTGGCCCGAGCTATGGACTGCAATGATACGCGAGCGTTCAGAGAGCTGGACGCAACGGATTCAAGCTTGTCTACCCGGAATCACCCAGCAGGCCATTGAACGTGCTGAAGGTTCGTCCATACTGGACAAGCCGCTGAGCAACCTGGAGGCCTGGCAGTTCCTGACGGTCGACAGCAAACGATTGCTGGAGAGCGGCTGGCAAGTATTGCTGCCAGCATGGTGGGAGGCCGCTTCACGACGCAAGCCTCGGCTTCGTGCCAAGCTGCAGGAGGGTGAGGGCGAAGCCCGTGGACGCTCCTTCTTCGGACTGAACAGCCTGATTGAATTCGACTGGCGTATCGCAATCGGCGAGCAGGAGCTGTCTGAGGAGGATTTCGCAGCCCTGGTCGCTCGTAACGAGCGGCTCGTCCGCTTCCGTGAGCAATGGATTCCACTCGATCCTGCTCTGCTGGAGCAGATTCGTCAGGCTATGCGAAGCATGAATCGCAAGCGCGGGTTATCGTTCCAGGATGTACTCCAGCTCCAATTGCGTGGCGGTTATATAAGAATCGCATCCGAGGGCGAGACAGAGGCAGGCGACGGTACTGAGGATGCATCCCAGCTGCAGCTGGAGGTCGAGCTGAATGATCATCTGCAGCAGGTGATCGAGCGGCTCACCCAGCAGTCGGACTGGCCGCTCTTGCCTGCCCCGAATGGGCTACAGGCTGAGCTGCGTTCCTACCAGCTTCAGGGCTTCTCATGGATGGCATATATGCGCTCTCTAGGCCTTGGTGGATGTCTGGCGGACGATATGGGTCTCGGCAAGACCATTCAGTTCATTACCTATCTCTTGCATGTCAAAGAGACCCGACAGGCCGCTCTATCATCTGCTGACCATGCCAAGAGACATGAAGCTACATCTGATGAAGCTCAGATAACGAATACCAGTCAGAGGACTCGTCCTTCTCAGAAGGAAGCAGACCACAACAGCACATCTCTACCTTCTTGGCTGGCCGAACACGCTGAGCCGGGCGCCTCACTTCTGATCTGCCCGACCTCTGTACTGGGGAACTGGCAAAAGGAGCTACAGCGCTTCGCACCCTCCCTGAGAATCATGCTTCACTATGGGAGCGGGAGAGCCAAAGATGCGGAATTTGCTACTGCCGTCGCGAGCGTTGATATTGTGCTCACCTCCTTCGCCACGGCTGCCCTTGATCAGGAGCTGCTGCAGAAGTTCACTTGGGAGTCGCTTTGTCTGGATGAAGCACAAAACATCAAAAACGCTCAGACCCGTCAATCCGCAGCTGTTCGTACCTTCCCTGCCAAGCACCGTATTGCCTTGACGGGAACACCGATTGAGAATCGGTTGGCGGAGCTATGGTCCATCTATGATTTTGCCAATCCAGGCTATCTGGGTAGCGCACAGGCCTTCCAGAATCGATTTGCAAAGGCGATCGAGAAGGATGGAGACGAGCATAAGACAGCAGAGCTACAGAAGCTCGTACAGCCCTTCATGCTCCGACGCAAGAAGAAGGATCCTTCCATTCAATTGGACCTGCCTGACAAAAATGAAATGAAGACCTACATTCACCTGACGCCAGAGCAGAGCGCACTCTACGATCAGACCGTGCGTGAGCTGATGTCCCAGGTTCAGGTGCTGGAGGGAATGAAGCGCAAGGGTGCCATTCTCTCAGCTCTTACGAAGCTGAAGCAGCTGTGCAACCACCCTGTGCTGCTGACCAAGGAGGACATCTCCTCCACCATGTCTGGCGCTACCAGCCTAACCGAAGTGGAGCAGGAGATGAATGACGCTGCAATGATTGCCCGCTCGTCCAAGCTGGAACGCCTCCTCGGCATGGTGCAGGAGCTACGGGAAGCGGATGAGCGCTGTCTGATCTTCACGCAATATTTAGGGATGGGCAATATACTACAACAGATATTGCAGCGCGTGCTCGGCGAACCAGTGCTGTATCTGCATGGCGGCACCTCGAAGAAGGCCCGTGACCGAATGATTGAAGAGTTCCAGTCTGAGGCTCTTTCCCCCTCAACACGCCCTGCCGTGTTCATCCTGTCGATTAAGGCAGGCGGGGTCGGCTTGAATCTGACGGCTGCCAATCATGTCTTTCATTTCGATCGCTGGTGGAACCCGGCTGTCGAGAACCAGGCGACCGACCGTGCGTACCGAATGGGCCAGACCAAGGACGTTCAGGTGCACAAATTCATTGCCTTGGGCACGCTCGAAGAACGCATTGACGAGATGCTTGAGAGCAAGCAGCAGCTTAGTGAGCATATCATCTCCAGCTCCGAGGGCTGGATTACGGAGCTTACAACCGAAGAACTGGGCGAGCTGATTACGCTCCGCAAGGATTGGACAGCCTCAGACGCCTCAAGGCCTTGAGAGCGCGAGGACTCGAGATTAGCATTTTGCATAAATCCGATTGTTTCCGCTTGTAGAATCGTCTGCATTCGACACCATGTGCTGCCAGACCTTAGCGAATGGTTATGGATTTATGCAAAATGCCTTTTAAATTCATGAACAATACTTGTTTCTTCGTAATCTAGGCGATGCCAGATTTACAAAATTGTATTATTTTCAGCACAGGACTATATGTATATAGTTCCATTTGGGTTGCATTACACCAATGGCCTCACTATTCAGTTGTTCAACCTTTAATTCATCTAACAACGACAACCTGTCGTACAATATTCCCTATACACCTTCATATCACTTCAAGTGAACAGATATCTCATGATTTTGTGCCAAATTTCGCACCATGCAGCATATAGAGTCGATGAATTGATTACAAAAGTGTTGTTTGTAGAATCTTGTTTTGTTGCCGCTCCACTCAGTAAAATGTTAAGAGATTGATATTTTCATATTTTGTCATTTGGAAAGGAGCATCTCCATGAAACATCAACCAGCCGCAGCCGTGCTGCTGCTGTCGTTGTCTGCCGCCCTCAGTATGCCGTCAGCTGTCGGGGCCGCCGGGGGTTCCACATCTACAGCTCCCCTTGGCACGGAGGCAGCCTTATCTGCCTCATCCCAAGCCAAGACTACTGCACCCACTGCTACAACACAGACAGTCAACAGCAGTAACAACGCCCAGCAACAGGACCTGACTCTGGAGCAGGCTAACATATGGGCCCAGGCCAACAGCTACACTTTGAAGACAGCCGCACAGGACCTTGAACGCAAAGACCTCGAGCTGAAAAAGAGCATCGATGCTTTGGGATACATACAGCAACCCTCCAATCTGGAAGAGTCGGATTCCTCCGCCAACAATTCTGCCTGGAGAGACTACACCTCTGCCAATCTTTCCTATCTATCAGCCAAGAAGCAGTCCGAATTCGAGAAAGATAAGGTCTATGCTCAGACTATGAAAACCTACTATGGGATCTTCACGGCCGAGAATCAGGTCCTTGTCGCCCAAGAGTCTGTTCAGATCGCCAAGCTGGAGGAGCGGATTGCTATTGCCAAGCTGGCCCGTGGGCTAATCTCGGAGAAGAGCAAGATCGATAGCACGAAAGCACGCTCCGATGCGGAGCTGACGCTGGAGCAGCGCAAGACCGATCTACAGAAGGCCAAGGACGAGCTGAATACCTTGATGAACAAGCCCAAAGGTACGTCATTCAACCTTGTGGATCCTCCAGTCTATAAGGAACCAGAGCCTATGAATGTGGAGACACATATCACAGGCCTGCTCAAAGATAACCCAACGATCTGGCAGCTGCAGGACGCCGTCAAGAATGCAGAAATTACGCTGCGTTATTACAATTTTCAAGGTACCGCCGAGGACTATGAACTGGTCAAGCTGGATCTAAAAAATGCCAACGAGGCCCTGACCAACGGCAAGGATAATTTTGCCGAATCGGTAAGATCTCTATACACCACGCTGCAGGATGAACAGAAAAAATACGTACAGCTGCACGAAGATCTGGAGATTGCCCAAGCTGACTTGGTGCTGGCTCAGAAGAAATGGGAGCGCGGCATGATCGTAGAGCTAGAGCTCATCAAAGCCCGCTTGAGCGTGGAGCAGTTGAAGCAGCAGATTAACGATCTGGCCATTGGGCTGATTCAGTCCAACTATACCTTGAACAAACCTTGGAGCAGCTGACCCATACTTTCGAACTGAGTTTTGTAAGAAGTAATTCAGGAAGTAAAGCTCACAAAACTAAGTCTATGCTTCCGAAGCGAGTTTTGTACGAAGGTAACTCAGGAAGTAAAGCTCACAAAATTTTTAGGAGAGGAACCAGACATGTCAGAGAACCAAATGAACAACGCATTACAGCAGCTACGGAAGAAACGCCGGAAGAAATGGATCATCAGTGCCATCGTGGTACTAGCACTTGGGGGCGGAGGGGCCGCCGTATACAGCTCCATGGGCAAGTCTGATGAGCCAGCTATGATGGCCATTCCGAATGAATCGATTATTGTTGAGCGCGGTGACATCACCGAGACCTTGTCTGTTACGGGAACGGTCAAAGCCTCCAAGGAAGTGAATTTGAATTTCAACAGCACCAGTACAGACAAGCTGGCTGAGGTCAATGTCAAAATCGGAGATCAGGTGAAGCAAGGACAGCTGCTAGGTCGGCTAAACGATACGGAAGCCAAGCTGCAAATCCAGAACGCCGAGGATGCCCTTCGCATGGCCCGCTCCAAGCTCGCGGATGCCACGAAGGGTCCGAAGGAGACCGAGGTGGAGCTGCAGGAAATGAACGTGCAGAAGGCTGCGAAGGCACTGGAGACCGCGAAGAGCAGCTATGAGCTGCAGGAGGCCGAGAATCAGCTCAAGACAGCCCAGAGCGACCTGGAGATGGCACGCAAGACCTACGAGGATCAAAAGTTCCTGAGCGATTCGGGAGCCATCTCCGCCAAGGAGATGACAGAGGCCGAGCAGGCTTGGGAGAAAGCACAGGCCAGCTATGACACAACTGAGCTGCAGATGCGCAAGACTCGCGATCAGATCGAGAGCAGCATTGAGGATGCAGAGATGTCCTATCGCACAGCCCAGCTGGAGCTGAAGAAACTGAAAGATCCACCGGAGAAGGACACGCTTGAGAATCTGCAAATCGACATTAGCCGCGCTGAGACAGATCTGGAGCAAAAGCGCAGCGAGCTGAACAAGCTGCAGATTACGGCACCTTGGGACGGTGTCATCCTCAAGGTCAATGGCGATGTGGGCACGAGCCCGACAGCTCCATTCATCGTGATGAACAACTCCAACTCCAGTGACCTGAAGGTAGCGACCAAGATCAACCAGAGTGACATCGTAAAGGTGAAAACGGGGCAAAAAGCCATTTTGACGACGACGGCTTATCCTGGCGAGGAATTCGAGGGAACCGTCACCTTCATCTCACCAGAAGTATCTGCAGATGAGGGCGTGAATGCTTACGCCGCTGAATTATCCATCACGAATTCGGACAACAAGCTGAAGACGGGGATGATTATGAATATTGCTGTTGAGCTCAGCAAGGTCGAGAATGTCCTGTTCGTACCCGTAACAGCCATCCAATCCGATGGAGGAGCAGACGGGGTCTATGTTGCCGCTGATCCCTCCAATACGTCTGCCTATGAATTCAAGCCGGTAGAGCTGGGACTCTACACGACGGACCGTGTGGAATTAAAGTCGGGCGTAAATGAGGGAGATACGGTCGTCATCCCTGCACCAGGCGGCGCTGGCATGATGGATGGCTCGGCAGGAGCGGTCTTCCCATGAGTGCAGTAATGGAGATTCGAAATCTGAAGAAAATCTATCACGTGGGTGATCAGGAGATCCACGCGCTCAAGGACGTAAGTATGTCCATTCAAGAAGGGGAATTCGTAGCGGTCATGGGACCGTCCGGGTCCGGAAAATCCACGATGATGAATGTGATGGGCTGTCTGGATTCACCTACATCCGGCGAATTCTATCTGGACGGATACTCCATTCTGGACGCGCGTGAATATGAGCTGGCACATATCCGCAATGAGAAGATCGGCTTCGTCTTCCAAAAGTTCCACCTGCTTCCCCGCTCGACAGCTCTTGCAAATGTGGAGCTGCCTCTGCTCTATGCGGGCGTGTCCGCCCGAGAGCGGCGTGAACGAGCTATTGAGGCGCTCGCGAGTGTCGGACTGGCCGAGCGAATGTACAATAAGCCAAATGAGCTATCCGGCGGACAGCAGCAACGTGTCTCCATTGCCAGAGCGCTCGTCGCCAATCCCGTAATTCTGCTCGCTGATGAACCGACCGGAGCGCTGGATTCGCGGACAAGCCGCGAGATTATGGAGATCTTCCAGGATCTCAACGATCATGGGAAGACGATTGTATTGGTCACGCATGATATTGAGGTGTCGGAGTACGCCAAGCGGCTGGTTCACTTTCGCGACGGGCAGATTGAACAGGATCATCCGGTAGAGAACCGGAGATTCGCGCGAAAGGAAGTGGTGGAGTGAGTTTCCTCGAGACGATTCGTGTAGCACTGAGCAGTCTGCGCAGTAATCTGCTCCGTACGATCCTGACGATGCTGGGGATCATCATTGGGATCGGTGCGGTGATTGCCATCATGGCTATTGGCCGCGGAACGTCCGCCAGCATCACGAAGGAGATCAACGGACTAGGCAGTAATCTGCTCATGATCTATCCGTATGCACCCTTCGACGAGAACAACTGGATGACGATGGCCCAGCCCAAAAATTTCACCCTTGAAGATGCAAAGGGCATGGAGAAGCTTCCCTCTGTTGCTGATGTAGCGCCTAGTGCCATGAATTCAGCCAAAGCCTCTTGGAAGCGGCAAGTCGTAGATGCTCAGGTTGAGGCTACTACCGAGTCCTTTTACCGTGTCAAAAAGCTCTCGCTGAAGTACGGTCGCACCTTCACCCATCACGAGGTGGACAACCGCATGAACGTTATCATTCTGGGCTCCGATGCAGCACAGTCGCTCTTCGGGCAAGCAGCCTCTACCGCTGTAGGACAGACGATCCAGCTCAAGGATATTCCGTTCAAGGTCGTCGGCGTGATGAATCCAGCCAACAGCGCACGCAGCTATACGAACAATCAGGTCTACATTCCCCTTACGACGGGGATGAACATGTTTGGCCAGATGAATATTCAGGAAATGAATGCCTCCGCTATCACCTTCGACAAGATCGATCAGGCCAAGGAGGAGATTAGGCAGTTGCTACGTAGCAGTCATAAGCTGAAGCCTGAGGAGCAAGATGACTTCCAGTTCATGACGCAATCAGAGATCATGCAAATGTCCTCTGGTGTCAACGATACGATGAATCTGCTGCTGCTTGGCGTGGCTGGTATTGCACTCGTCATTGGCGGGGTCGGTATTATGAACATCATGCTGGTATCCGTAACCGAGCGTACGCGGGAGATCGGTATCCGCAAGGCGATTGGAGCAAGACGCAGCAATATTCTGACCCAATTCCTGACCGAGTCGGTCTTCATCAGTCTGATTGGCGGCTTGATTGGGATTGGCACCGGGATTGGCGCAGCCAAGATGCTGCAGAAGTTCGCGGGCATGCCGATTGAATTCTCGTATGAGCCAATTATCTATGCCTTTACCAGCTGTGTACTGGTTGGAGTAGTCTTCGGCGTATATCCGGCACTTAAGGCCTCCAAGCTCAAGCCGATCGACGCGCTTCGTTATGAATAGGATGATATGCGGACCGATTCAGGACGCAACATGATGAATGTCCATTCCGGACAAACGAGCCTTAAAGATTGCTGTTTAGCCTGATTTTTTATACTAAAAGTATGTACATACCGTCTCTTGGTAAAATGGAAGTACGACTGGCCATTTACACGGGGACGGTTTCTTGGCGTATATATTTTGTGTATGCATTGATGCTTATAGAAATTTCAAGTTCCTCAAAGATTGGGGGTATATCATCATGAAAAAAAATAGTTACAACGAAAATATTGATATGCTAGAGGTACATCCTGAGTTTGTTGAGGCAGGCATAAAACATGCTGGAAAAAAAGGATATCCGTCGCTTCGATTTATAAAATTGGATTATAGCAATTCAGATACAGCACACAAGCGATTCTTGTAATCAGCTGTCTTGATGTGTAGGGTGCACCAGATGGGTTACTCCTGAAATAACTTGCTTCAGTGCGTGAAAAAAAGTGCAGCTTGTGCTACAATACATGAATTGTACAGCCTATAACTTCAGGGGGGTTAATTGAATCACCATGCTCATTATTGGTATCGCCGGCGGCACCGGCTCTGGGAAGACCAGCGTTGCTCGTTCAGTTATTGACCGCCTGGGATCAGGGAAGGTTACCTTCATCTCTCAGGATAATTATTATAAAGACCAGCCTCACCTCAGCTTCGCGGAGCGCGAACGGACGAACTACGATCATCCCTTCGCTTTTGACAATGACCTGCTCATGGAGCACCTGACACAGCTCAAGCAAGGCGAGCCGGCTCACGCACCTATCTATGATTTCACTCGCCATGCGCGCTCTACGGAGACGATCAAGCTGAAGCCTAACAACATTGTCATTCTGGAAGGGCTTCATGTGTTATCAGATGAGAAGCTCCGTACAATTCTCGATATCAAAGTATTCGTCGATACTGATCCTGATGTGCGGATTCTGCGTCGTGTACTCCGTGATATTGAGGAGCGCGGACGGACGATTCAATCCATTCATCAGCAATATCTGACTACCGTCAAGCCTATGCACGAGGCCTTCATCGAGCCTTCAAAGAAATATGCAGACCTGATTATTCCCGAGGGTGGGCAAAATGAAGTCGGCATTCAGCTGCTGTCCGTGCTGACCGAGAAGTATCTGACTGGTGATAAAAAGTGGCCTAGCGCCTAGAATCTTATGATTTGCGCACGTCCATTGCAGCAATGACATCCCATTGCAGCCATGGCCTGATTTGTTTTCTATGTATTTCTCGATTTTTTGTAGCAGCCTAATGAATTCTCAGGAAAGGACGACTCCGCTTGAGCTACCGATTGGACGTAGTATTTTCACCACTATACGAATGTATGGCGAGCCTTCACACTATGATCTGTCGCAAGTCCCACAAGAAAGTGGACCTCTCCTCTTCCTGGGCCCTTACGACCCGTGATCGTCTAACACCTGAATTGGTTGCTGCGCTGGACGATATGAACGTGGATGAGGATTGGAAATGCCTATATCTTCTGGCCAGTCTGTCTGACGAACAGGAGCCAGAGCCGTTCGTACGCTGGTTGGAGGCACAAACGGTTCAGAGCCTGGCCAGAATATTTAATAGTCACGATGTCCCTTTCCCCACCGAAATCCCCACCTTTCACAGCCGTATGATCTATGTGCTGACAGCGTGGAATACTCAATATTTCAGTCAGGTGGACCCTCTGATCCTCACCAGGCTGAAAGAGGAAGCGGACAGAAGGCAGCATGATCTACAGACTCTTCCTCAGGAGAAGGTGCTGGACGATGTCACCAACGGCTTAATGTTTCGTCCAGTGCAAGGACTGGAGAAGGTTATTCTTGTGCCTCAGTATCATTTCCAGCCCTTGAATGTCATCTACTATTTTGGCAATAGTCTCTTGTGCCACTATTCTTCCCGCCTCTATCTTGGCGATCAGGATCTGTTCCCCACTCACAGCCTAAGGGTTATTCGCAGTCTTGGTGAGAGAAACCGTCTTAGAATCCTGCGGTACCTTCAGCACGGCCCCCGTTCATTCATTGAAATTGTCCGACATCTGGAATTGTCCAAAGGAATTACGCATGATCATATCTCGAAACTTCGTGGGGCAGGATTAGTATATGCCCATCTGGAGGGGGAGAATTTGGTCGAATACACTCTCCGTCGAAGAGCCTTGAAGCAGGTTCAGCATCTTCTGGATGAATATATTGAGGGTTAATGGTTACTAAAAATAGGATCGTATGAATTTTTAGCTAGGGCGCCTTATATGGCTGCGGTCGGCTAGATCATACGGTCTTTTTTGAATTTATTGTGGATATTTTTGGGTTAATTATAAAGTTTTTTTAGGTTCTTTATTTACAGAACTAAATGGAGTTCTTATAATAGGGCTTAGCTCGCCATTAATCTTATTATTTCCATCGGAATTTCAGTTTTTATCTGTTTGACAATTAGACGCCGCCAGCAATAATGACCACCGCTGGTAAGGTTAACTATTACCTTATGGGAGGGCTTTATGAGACAGAACTTGAAGGCTTTAAGTGTATTGATTGGCATGATCTTTGTACTGGCTGCATGCTCCAGCGGAGAGGCTCAGGTTGCCACTAGTGGAAATGGCACCACAAATAACCTGGGCACGGTCGATACCACCAGTGTATCCTCATCTGGCCTGGATGGGCTCTATCGAGCCGCAGATCTATCCAAGCTTCCTGACACCGCCCAAAAACGGACGGATACCATTATTGTTGCCCTGACTGATCCAAGTGGCGCATTTACGCCTTATTTTCATCAGAGCGGTTATGACGGCAACGTAGCTTCGCTGCTCTTCGCTTCCCTAGTTACTGTGGACCAGGAGGGGCTACCCGTTCCTGATCTTGCAGAGAGCTGGGATGTATCCGACGATCAGCTCACCTATACCTTTCATTTGCGCAAGGATTCCAAGTTCAGTGATGGGTCTCCACTGACTGCCAATGATGTGGCCTTCACCTGGACTTTGCTTCACGACAAAGCCTATGATGGGGATTTTGATATTGCCTCTACCCGCATTAAAGGCGGTAAAGACTATACGGATGGCAAGGTGGAGCAAATCACGGGGATTCAGGTCATTGATCCATTAACGATATCAGTCACGCTAGAGCAACCCAATGCGACTGTCCTGCTCACGCTAGGCTCAGAGGTGCTGTCCAAAGCCTATTATGGTAAGGATTACAGCTTCGGCCAACTGGATTACATCAAGAATCTACATAGCACCCCTGTCGGCAATGGTCCGTACAAGCTGGATCAATTCCGGCCAGGGCAAGAAGTAAGGTTCATAGCCAATGAATATTATTACAAAGGCAAACCCAAGACTGAGCGCTTCATCTACAAAACCGCGGAGGGCGATGCCTGGCAGTTCATAGAGACTGGTGAGATTGATTTTGCTTCCTTCACGGCTACTTCAGAGAACATCAGCAAGCTGAAGAATATCCCTTACCTGAATCTGCTTCCCTATACACCGAGCACATATGGCTATCTTCAGCTCAATCTGGAGAAGGAGCATCTGCAGGACAAGAGAGTTCGTCAGGCACTGGCTTACGGTCTGGATCGTCAATCCATCTATGTCGATGCCAACCAGGGAGCGGGTGCAGTCGCTAATATCCCGTCTTCTCCCATCTCTTGGTCTTACACCGAGGAGGGGATCAACCCATATGGATATGATCCAGAACAGGCTAACCAACTGCTTGACGAGGCGGGCTGGGCACGCGGAGCGGACGGGATCCGTGAGAAGAATGGTCAGAAGCTATCCTTTCATTATTTGGGGACCAAGAGCCCAGCATCTGATATCTTCATAGCTGTAGCCAAAGAGAACCTTGAAGCCATTGGCGTGGACTTCCACCCAGAGATATTTGCCGATTTCAATTCCTTGCTCTCGAAGGTTGAAGGAGGAGATTATGATGCGGCTTCATTCTCTACACCGATGCTCACCGATCCTTCCGAAGGCGTACTCAAATTCGTGAATGATGAAATCAAGGGATACAACAATCCCAAAGTGAAGGAGTTATACAACAAGGGTCTCGCTACTACCGATATTGAAGAACGCAAGCAGGTGTACCATGAGCTATATCAACTGTTGAATGATGAGCTACCCGTCATTTTCACCAATTACCGCAAAACCGTCTATGCCTATAACGGACGGATTGAAGGACTGGAGGTCAGTCCTTTCCGCGGGATTGCTACTAGCTTGCCTGAATGGTCCCTGAAGTAAACACCCTATCCCTGCTGCCCTATGAATCCGGTGATTGTGCCGATTTCATGGGGCAGTTGACTAAAAGGAGTCCTCCATGAGCACGTATATTGTCAAACGGTTAATCTACATGGTCGTCATTCTGCTGGCTGCCTCATTTCTCATTTTTAGTCTGTACGCACTGACTCCGGGTGACTTTATCTCTGGCAATATCAAGCTCACACCTGAACGAAAGGCTGAGCTACGAGCCATATACGGTCTTGATAAGTCTGTTCTGGAGCGTTATTTCATCTGGATGAAGCAAGCGATTCAGGGCGATTTCGGATACTCGCTTGCACAGCAGAAGCCTGTGCTGACCCTTTTTCACGAGTACATCTGGAATTCCTTCCTGCTCGCCATCGTCAGCACCTTTCTGACCTGGTTCATTGCCGTCATTATTGGGGTCGTTGCAGCTTATCGACAATATTCCTGGTTCGATTCTCTAGTCATGGTGGGCATCTTTGCAGCAATGTCATTACCTTCGTTCTTCATCGGTCTGTTCCTGATCAAGCTGCTGGCAGTGGATTTCAAGTGGCTACCGCCTGGTGGCATGCTGACTACCGGAAGTAATGCGACAGGGTTGGATTATGTCCTTGAGGTTGTCCAGCATATGACATTGCCTGTCATCGTCATGACCCTGCTCGGTGTAGGTTCACTTACCCGTTACTTTCGCAGCAATATGATCGAGGTAATCAGACAGGACTATATTCGAACAGCGCGGGCCAAAGGACTGAGCGAGAGCAAGGTGCTATACACCCATGCCCTGCGCAATGCCCTTCTGCCAGCCATCACACTCGTCGGCTTTGAGCTTCCTTCCTTATTCGGCGGCTCTCTGATCATTGAACGAATCTTCAACTGGCCAGGGATCGGACAGCTCTATATGCAATCCTTCTCTCTCCGTGATTATCCCTTACTCATGGGCTTCACCATGTTTATCGCCATTCTGACTGTACTGGGCACACTGCTGTCCGATTTGCTTTATCATTTTGCGGACCCGCGGGTCCGGCTGCATTAAGGAGGCTGCGGCCATGAGTTCATTCCTTACACCAACCAGGCATGAATCTGACAGAATAAGGCCACAGCTTCGCGCCTCTAGACCTTCCTCACTCTGGCGAATGTCTTTACGACGCTTGCTCAGAAACAAGCTGGCGGTGGGTGGTTTTATTGTGGTGGTGACCATGTTCGCTGCCTGCTTCATTGGTCCGTTCTTCTCTCCATACATCGACAATAAGATCAACATGGCCGCCATGAAGCAGGGTCCAAGTCCGGCACATTGGCTGGGGACCGATGCACTGGGTAGAGACGTACTCACCCGTGTGCTACTAGCAGGTCGTATTTCCTTGACCGTCGGACTAGCCTCCATGCTATTGTCCGTATTGATCGGCTCTCTACTGGGGGCTGTCGCTGGCTACTATCGCGGCATTGTGGACCAGATCATTATGCGCTTGGCAGATCTGCTACTGACCATTCCCGGGCTACCTCTTCTGTTCATCTTTGGAGCCCTACTCTCGGAATGGAAGATCCCCCCTCAATCCCGGATGTATATCGTCATGCTCATGCTCAGTCTGGTCAACTGGCCAGGGATGGCTCGTATGATACGCGGACAGATGTTGAGCCTGCGAGAGCGGGAATTCATGCAGGCGACTATCGTCCTCGGCCTGCGGGATCGACGCAAGCTATTCGCTCATCTGCTCCCGAATATCGTGCCTCTCTTGATCGTCATGGCCACATTGAATATCGGAGGCTCCATTTTGAGTGAATCCGTGCTCAGCTTCTTTGGGCTTGGGGTCATGCCGCCCACCCCGACCTGGGGAAATATGATTGATGCAGCCAACAATATGATTGATTTTCAAGAGCATCCTTGGTTGTGGATACCACCAGGGTTATCCATTTTCATCACCGTTATTTCAATTAATATCTTCGGCGACGGGCTCCGTGACGTGCTTGATCCCAAACAGAAAAGGTAGGTGGGCTTCGCCATGAGCAGCATTATCGATATTGAGCATTTACGTGTTCAGTTCCATACGGAGGAGGGTACTGTGCAAGCGGTGAATGACGTCAGTCTCAGCGTACAGCCTGGTCAGACGGTATGCATCGTAGGAGAATCCGGCTGTGGCAAAAGTGTCACGGCCATGTCCATAATGGGCTTGATTGATGAACAAGCAGGATGGATCGATCAGGGAAGCATTTGCTTCGAGGGTCAGGATCTACTGCAAGCGAGCCGTTCTCTGTGGCGCAGCATCCGCGGCCATGATATCTCGATGATCTTCCAGGAACCAATGTCTTCCTTGAATCCTGTCCTGAAGGTCGGCGAGCAGGTAATGGAGCCCTTGCGCACCCATTTAAAAATGACAAAAAAACAAGCCAGAGAACGAGCACTTCAACTGATTGCGCAGGTAGGTATCTCCAGGCCTGAGTACATTCTGGACAGCTATCCGCATGAGCTGAGCGGCGGCATGCTACAGCGAATCATGATCGCCATCGCCATCTCTTGTGGCCCCCGACTGCTGATAGCCGACGAGCCTACTACTGCATTAGATGTGACGATTCAGGCGCAAATTCTCGATATGCTGAGACAAATCAAGGACGATACAGGGATGTCCATGCTGCTTATTACTCATGATCTGGGCGTCGTAGCAGAGATGGCCGATTATGTCATTGTCATGTATGCAGGCAATATTGTGGAGGAAGGAGAGGTCGTGAGGCTGTTCGAGCACCCGCAGCATCCCTACACACAAGGCCTGCTTCGTTCCAAACCCATTATGAATCAGCGGCAGGCTGAACTGTATTCGATCCCGGGCCAGGTTCCCAATCCATTAACCTTGACCGACTCCTGTCATTTCCATGAGCGGTGTGAGTACTGCATGAAGATCTGTAAGACACAGCAACCACAGCTCAAAATGATGAATCCCGAGCAAAAGGTAGCGTGCTGGCTATATGAGAATCTATCCGACAAGGAGGAACTACACCATGGCTAAGGCACTCCTTGAGGTGAAAGACCTAAAAACGTATTTCCCCGTGCGGCAGGGCCTGCTGAATCGGACGGTAGGCTATGTCAGAGCGGTTGACAACATCTCAATTACGATCCGTCCCGGAGAGACCTTCGGACTGGTGGGGGAATCAGGTAGCGGCAAAAGCACCGTGGGACGAACCATTGTCCGCCTCACGGACAAGACAGAGGGTGAAATCCGCTTCAAAGGCATCGATCTCTATCAGCTCGACCCCCAACAATTACGGCAGCTTCGACCCCAGCTGCAGTTAATATTTCAGGACCCCTACAGCTCATTGGACCCGCGAATGCGGATTGGGGATGCGATCGGAGAAGCTTTGTTGGATCATGGCATCGCATCCGGAGAGGATGTCCGCCTTCGGGTAATGGAGGCCTTGACCGCTTGTGGCCTGTCAGAGCATCACATTGATCGGTTCCCACACGAATTCTCGGGAGGACAGCGACAACGGATCGGTATCGCCCGCGCACTGGTGCTGAATCCCGACCTCATTATTGCAGACGAGCCTGTATCTGCCCTGGATGTCTCGATTCAGGCACAAATGATTAACCTTTTCAAGCGCCTTCAGGAGCAGCGCGGTCTGGCCTACTTATTCATATCGCATGATCTCAGTGTAGTGGAGCATCTGTGCGACCGAGTTGGGGTCATGTATCTCGGATCAATGGTGGAGAGCGCCTCCAGAGACGAACTGTTCCGACATCCACTGCACCCATATACCAAAGCGCTGCTGTCAGCCGTTCCTGTCCCGATTCCCAAGCTGAAGCGGGAGCGCATCGTACTAAAGGGGGATATTCCGAGTCCGATTCATCCACCGAGCGGCTGCAAGTTCCATACCCGTTGCCCGTGGGCGGAAGAGCGCTGCCGGGAGGTAGTTCCCGAGTTCCGCTACGCTCGCGAGGGGCACCAGGTAGCTTGTCATCTGGTCTAGCCTGTCCTTTCACGCTGTTGCGAGGCTCATGGCTTCACGGTCTCCTATTCCATAAAAAAAGAACGGATACAGCTTGGTTAGCGTATCCGTTCTTTTTGCCTGCGTATAAGTACGTATTCTACGTGTGACTGGCAAGCAGGTGAATGTAAAGACCTGTGTAGCTACGTAGCTTTATGGCTTTATGGCTTTATGGCTTTATGACCGTATGAATGCCCAGACGGGACTAATCTCTATCTCTGCCGAGATATTGCTTCATTATTTGCTGCTCAGGCTGAAAAAGCCCTGTTCACCACGCAGCTTCGCGAGCGCCTCTGCAAAGAAATAATCTCCGTAGATAATCGGCACATTCAGGTACTTTTGCTCTGGGTAATGAACCGTCCCCTTCGTGATGATCCCTTCTTCACCTGCTGGTGAAGTATACTGCTCGTAGAGTCCCTTAAGGATTCTTTCAGCCGCTTCCTTATACTTCTCGCCCTTGGTCGAATAACGCGCCAGCTCTAGCAATCCACTTGCTACAATAGCAGACGCTGATGAATCCCAAGCGATTCGATGCTCTTCTGGAGCACGGAAGTCCCAATAAGGCACGATGTCATCGCCCAGCTCGGCCAGGAAGAAGTCTGCCGCTCCTTCGGCCACCTGAAGATCACGCGGATTCCGGGTCCAGCCATAGGAGAGCGCGAAGCCGTACACTGCCCAAGAGGTCCCTCTCGCCCATGCTGACCCCGGGGCGTAGCCCTGACCACCATGCTGGATTGGAGCCTGTCCTGGCAAGAACTCCATGACGTGAGAGATGGAGCCGTCACTGCGGACGAACTCGCTCGCGACCGTATCGGCATGAGCCACGGCAATCTCTGCAAATCTGGAGTCTCCGCTCTCCGCGGATGCCCAGTGCAGCAACGGTAGATTCATCATGCTGTCAATAATCGCAACATAACGGGTATCCATGAACGTAGATTCGAAGTTCCAGGCACGAATGAAGCGGCCGCTCAGATGAAAACGAGCCGAGAGAAGATTCGCCGCTAGCAGCGAGCGCCGTCTTGAGTCCTGCTCTCCAGTCAGTCCGTAGCTGGCTACTCCGCTCAGTAGCCAAATGAATCCAAGATCATGGTCCACAGCTTCCGTATCATGCAGGCACTCCTCCAATTGTCGCTCACAGCTTGCCACTATAGGTAGCAGCTCATTACGCTGCTCTGAGCGATAGACGAGCCATAGCAGTCCGGGCCAGAAGCCCGCAGTCCACCAAGCTGCCTCGCGCTGGTCGTAGGCCCCATCCAAGACAACATGCGGGAAGGAATCACTGATTCTTTGAGCCGTTCGCAGCGTGCTATCTACTGTATGCTGCCAGGCAGTATCAATCCAAGTCGAAGTCAACTCTAATCACTCCTTAATTTTCCAATATAGTCAGCTCTCATAAGTCATCCTACTTGCCGTTAACTCTAATCATCCCACACGCTATCAACTCGTAGCGTTCTCAGCCAGCTCGATCTGGAAGCTAATCTCGCGTCCACTCGCTTCGATGCGCGCCCATCTGAGCAATCCGTTTCGGCAGGCTACAGTCTCCGTCTGAAGCTCTACCACCGCATTAGGGGTATCGCTTGTCACCGTCACCGCTGCACCTCTGAACTCATTGACAAGTGTCTGGCCTTCCAGACAAATATGGCTATACTCCTGTCCGTCGAAATACATTAACGGTATGATGGCCCCGATAGCTTCAACTTCTCCACTCACTTCATAGGTCACGGTAATGCGTCCCGGCTCCTGTCTGTAGCGGGTCTGTACCTCGGATACGCCCTTGAATGGACCGCTCCAGGAGAGCTCCAGCTCACTGAACTGCTCACCAGCTGCTTCATGCTTCACTTGAACGGCGCCCCCACCGTCCGCGGGATCAATACCCACGTCCCGATCGAACGGGCTGGAGCCTTCCAGACCCTCTGCCAGACTGTGCCACTGTCCATCCAAGGTGCGCCATGCTGGGGCGTAGCTGATCGGAAGAATATCTCCCTCCCCGTATTCAGTGAAGCCGCTATCCTTATGTCCCGGTGCAGCCGGACCGATCAGCTCAGGAAGCTGCTGATGCTGGATGCGGACGATACCCGGAATATGATAGGGATCATTGAGCGAGGTCTGGATGACCATCTGCTGCCCTGGCACCGCAGCCAGGATCGTCTGGAACCAGCCATCCCCGACGAGCACGCGGCTGCCAAGCTCTGCAGGTATAGGCCGCTCCGGCACATCCACGCCGTCATGCAGGATCGTGTAAGCCAAGGCCGCGGTCGTCCATAGGTTATAACAGGTGTGATTGCTGTACACTTCGAAGCCATGCCGCGCCTCTGGTTCGTAATAGTTGCGGACGATGCGCAAATTACCCTCAGGTGTAACCCAGCGTCCAATGGCATCCCAGCATAATGCGGCGGCTCTGCGGAAGGCTCCTGCCAAGGCCACATCCCCCGCTTCGTAGGCAGCTTGAGCCGATGTCGTGAAGGTGAAGGCCGCCGCTGCTTCATTCCATTGGTGTTGACCGCTTCTTCCCCGCGGCGGGATCATGCCTTGTGGTGACAGCATAAGCAGTGAGCTGAAGGCTCCGCGGGCCAGATGCTTCTCCAGCTCCCCGAGACACTCCCCATGATAGCCGGCTCTCAGCATCGTACCAAGATGGTATCTCGTCGCAGCATCATAGGAGAAGGGGCTGTTCGGAAGATTAAGCGGACCATCCTGGTACAGTCCAAGTGCCGTGAAGCGCGGCAAGTGGTAATTACGCAGATAGGTATCCATCCAGCCTGCCTCAGATGCCATTCCTTCCAGATAGCGAACATATTCGCCGGAGATCATAATGGCGTTCCAATTAATCATCCGATTCGGATTCTTCATATGGCTCATGGTGAACCGATAGTACTCCTCTGGCTGAATCTGCTGCAGTTGCTCATGCCAATGAGCTGCACGATCAGGCAGCCGTGTCTTGAGCAGTCGGTAAGCCCCCATAATCATGACTGGAAAGAAATCCGGGTGCTCATCCGGAGCCGTGCGAGTCACCACACTCTGGATGCTGCTCTCCAGTGCCGAGGCTGCGGATTCCAGCAGCTCTGTTCTCCCCTCATTCACGAGCACGGCTGCGGCAAGTGCATAACAAGGGGTGGAGTAGTATCGCTCCTGATCCGAATAGGGGTCAATAACAGCCCCATGCTGATCCTGATGCTGCTTATAGGCGTTAACCAAGCCTTCGAGTAATGCCAGCTTGCGCTGGCGATCCCAGCCACTGGCTACAGACTCCTCAGCCGAGGATAGTGCTGCGAGGTATTCCTGCGCCTGGACTGACCATGGGTAATCCTCCCGGGTAACTTCTGTCACATGCTTCATCGTCATAACCGCTCCTTCGTCAGCTTTTTAATGCTTTGCATGGCAACATGCAAAGGGTGGTGAACTTTATCTGTTTGCATAAGAGTGAATGCTTATCTATTTGTCAGTTCTGTTTGTCTTCACTATTTGCATTGTTGAAATATTCATTGGCAATACATAAGGGTTCAAGCTGACGAGTCTGGGTCCAAGCTGATCATCATGCACCAATCATGCACCAATCGCCAGGTCCAGGCTCAATCATCCGCTGCAAATCGCTCAAATCGCCCGAATCGTCACATTCATCTCCCAAGTCTCAACCATCGGATGCCCTGATATTGCCGGGTCAGCAGGCTCACTTACTCCACTCCTTGTTATGGCAGTAACGTAGAAGGTAAAGGGATGCCCGTCATGGTCCAGATGCGCTACCGGGGTAACCTCCACCTTGGATTGCTCTCCATCATAAGTGAGTTCAACCTCTGCCTTGCTTCCTGTCCAGCATATGCTGCTAGCAGTCACTTCAGGCCGATGACAGCTAATGAATCGCTCTTCTACCTCCAGCGGTGCCGCAGAACCTGTATACGTGAATACATCCCGAATCGTCAGTGAGGCCATTGCAGGGGGATGTTGCATCCCAAACGCTGTATGTGAGGTGTATTTTTCCAACTTGGTCAGGGCATCATCATTTCCGTTCGCTCCCGTAAGCACATCTCCCGAATCGGCACGATCTCCACGCCTCGTGTCAGGCTCCGCACATTGCCAATCCAGAGAGCGGTTGTACGACTGCAGCCCCTCCACCTCGTATGCTCCCGTCAGATCCAGTGCGATAGAGCTACTGTCAGGTGCATACTGCACATTCAGAACGATGCTGGCTGCCTGCCTGCCCGAGTGCTGGACCTGTCCGTTGATGATGGGCACAGAATGATAACGGGACGATATATTCACAATCTCATCACGCTGGTCTGAGAAGTACGCCTTCGTGTACACCCCCGCTCCAAGGTCGCACAGGATATTCTCTCCTCCAGCATGCACGGTCACATGGCCCAGATCGTTATGATTGTGCGGCTCGTCGTTGTGTCCCCCTTTGACGGCCAGACCTGCAGTCAATCTCTCGCCTTGCGAATTCTCCAAGATACCTCTTGTAATAAGCCAGGCCAGCTCCGGCAAGTAATGGCTCTCTGTAGCCTGTGCCCGTCCCAGAGCCTCTTCCTTCGTCCACAGCAGGTTACGTGAGACGTGACACCATCTGTAGCAAGGGTCCTCGCCAAAAGCCGGAACCGTGAGCGGGAGCGAATAACGATGCTGTATCCGTACAGATAGTCTGGAGAGCAACCCTGAAGGAAGAGGCTCGATCTCGCCACTATCCGAGAAGTTCGCGGATACACCGTCAGCAAAGTGAATACGCTCAGGGAACAAGGCAATCTCAGCAATCTTTGGTTGGCTTAATAGATCCAGCCTGCCATCGGTATATTCATATAACAGGTCACCGAAGTACACATAATAGCCGAACCCGTATACCCAATACCCCAGCCCTTCAGCACATCCGCCATCATTACCGTATCCGCTTACAAAGCAGGCCATTGATCCACACACTCTGTTCAATATCCGCTCTAGCCTGTCTCGATCCTGCACGAGCAGCAATGCGGCAATGCCCGCAGCTCCTGCGCAGACGGCTGCCCAGTTATGTGTCGCCTGCTCCCAGTGAAACGGGACTGGGCCCTCGAAGGCTGGACGCAGCACCCTCCGATCCACCTCATAGCGAATTCTTCGAACAAGCTCAGGACTTAGCTTATCCCCCAGCCAGACCGCAATCTCGGCCAACGCCTGTGCTGTCTCTGCAGCCATCAGATCCACCGTCGTGCTAACACTGCTAATATCCTGGGTGGATGATATATGTGCTGGAAGGCTCCAGGTGAATTCCTCACAGATGTCCCATAGCATATCCTCCAGCGGTGCGATCAGCTCTTCACTATTCTCCAACAAGCTGCTCAATGCCAGACTCGCCAGACGGCGTCTCCGTTCGAAATAAGCCTCCTGATAGTTCGTCCGGTCACCCGTCTCGGCGAATAGCCGATACAGGGAGTAGGTCAGGCGAGGTGGCACGCTGTGGGCATCCTGATGAGCCATTTCCCTGACTTCGTTCGTTAGTGCTTGCAATACATCCGCTCTGCCTATCATCTCCCAGCGCTCTCTGTTCTTCATGACAGGGAACGAAGCGGGAGGTCCATCCTGCAGGGCCTGACGTATCTCGGCAGACGTGAACATGCATTCTTCCTCCTTAATCTTGAGGTTATGCCCCCATTATACTCGGCTTGTTCTTGCAGCAGATGGAACATATTTTTCTTTTCACAAAGCTTTTTGACTTATCTATAGAAGCTATCGCGTTCATTGCCATAAAAGCTACCGATGTACACCGTCTTCTGAGCATGATTAGACCTTGATTTCTTGGCTCAAATGGGTCTACATCAAGCATTCTTCTATTCCTGCGGCGCACAGACGCGCACAATAATTCCAAAACTGAAAAATATATTTCATGTATGGACACCCCTCCCTGCCTACAATGTGGAGTATAGAGCAAGCGCTGAGCTGTCCCTGGCACAACATATTGGGACCAGGCACAGACGCTGCAGCGCAGATGCGTAATGAACTCATTTGCTAAATTCTATAGAGAGAGGGATGACTATGAAAGGGAATCGCAACACGGCCGTGGCAGAAACACAACAGACCGGATGGCGCAAGACAAAGGTCCGTTCAGCTGGTCAAAACGGCAAAGAAACACTCATGGGATATCTATTTGTCGGTCCGATGCTGGCTGGCTTATTCGTATTCACACTCATTCCGATTCTGGCTACAATCGTTCTGAGCTTGACGGACTGGAACTTCGTCGCCGGATTGGACAGGATCAAATTCGTGGGTCTGGACAACTTTATTAAATTAACGAAGGACCCGTTGTTCATTCAATCCTTAGTTAATAACCTACTGCTCCTGATCGTCATTCCGGTCACGATGATTGTCTCGCTGGTGCTGGCCGTCGTGCTGAACAAGCAGGTATTCCTGAAAGGGATGTTCAAGGTCATCTTCTTCATGCCTTACATCTCCAGCGTAGTAGCTGTAGCTATCGTGTATCAAGTGTTGTTCCACCCTTCCTATGGACCAGTGAACCAGTTCCTGATGTCCCTTGGAATGAGCAGCCCACCGAAATGGCTCGCTGACCCGAACTTTGCCTTGATCTCGGTCATGATGATTAACGTATGGACTAGTATCGGATTCTACATGATCCTCTATCTGGCAGGACTGCAGAACATTCCAAAGGACCTGTATGAGTCCGCTGATATTGATGGGGCCAATGCTTTCCACAAATTCAGATTCATTACGGTTCCTATGCTGTCACCAACATCATTCTTCCTGCTGGTAACTGGTGTCATCTCTACATTCCGGATCTTCGATCTGATCAAGGTCCTCACCGAGGGCGGACCAGCCGGCTCCACCTCTGTAATGGTGTATTATCTCTACGACACGGCATTCGTGAATCTGAAGACCGGATATGCTTCATCCATGGGGATTGTCCTGCTGCTCATGGTACTGGCGATTACGGGTATTCAATGGGTCGCACAGAAGAAATGGGTCAATTACTAATGAGGCTCCAAGGGAGGGAACATGTCTATGCTACAATCGATTAAAGGGCAGTCCGGCAAGCTGATCATGACCGTGATTATGCTGATTATCGGGATCATATTCCTGCTGCCATTCATCTGGATGCTGTCCACATCCTTCAAGATCGAAGCCGATGTCTTCAAATATCCAATCGAATGGATTCCGACGACCTGGAATGCCCTGCAGAACTATTCGCAGGTATGGGCCGGGAACTATCCGTTTGCCTTATACTATTGGAATACCGTTAAGGTAACCTTATTAACAGTTCTAATCTCTGTAACAGTATCCAGTATGGCGGCCTATGGCTTCTCCAAAATCCAGTTCCGTGGGCGAGAGTTTCTTTTCCTGATCGTCTTGGCCACCTACATGGTTCCAGGGCAAGCTATTCTCGTGCCGCAGTTCATTCTGTACCGCTGGCTTGGCCTGTTCGACAGCCATTTGGGACTCATCATGCTGGGTAGCTTCAGTGTTATGGGGACGTTCATGCTGCGTCAGTTCTTCCTGGGGATTAATCAGGAGTTCATCGAAGCGGCCAAGATCGACGGTGCGGGTCATATCCGAATCTTCGCACAGATCGCGTTCCCGCTCGTTCGTCCATCCATTGCAACCTATGCAATCTTGCGCTTTATCTGGACGTGGAATGACTATCAGAATCCACTGATCTTCCTACGCTCCGATCATTTGTATACGCTCCAACTGGGTATCAACAAATTTGCCGACGCCTACGGACAGTATTACTCACTGATCATGGCGGGAGCGGTATCTGCTATCATTCCGCTGCTCATTATATTTATCATCGGGCAAAAACAGGTTATTGAAGGCATCGCAGTCGGCGGCGTTAAGGGATAATATCGATGCACTGGACATGCGCAAGATAACTGTTAAAGGATACTCCTAACAGAAACACTTCATAAAGTAATGACAACTTTAACATCGAATAACGCACATGAAGTCAAAATATTTTGCTTTTCAAAAAGATAGTTGCATGTCGCATGTCAGTGCAAATGATAGGATGATCAATGTAAGCGTTTCATCCATTATAAAGAAAGCATACACACAGGGAGGTTATATCCATGAAAAAACGGCGCTCTGTCTCCATCAGCCTTTGCGCGGTGCTGCTTCTCTCTCTATTACTGACTGCCTGCGGAGGCTCTGCGAATGAGCAAAGCTCCTCTGGTTCCGGTGAGAGTGGCAATGAACAAGTCACAATCAAGTTTTTCCACTGGTACGATGACAAAATCGAGGGCTTCGACAAGCTTATTGCTGAATTCGAGAAGCAACATCCGAATATTAAAGTAGAATCCGTCGTAGGTGTTCTGAATGACGCCAACGAGACGATGAAGAAGATTGACCTTGCGATCGCCTCTGGCGAAGAGCTGGACGTTATGATTATGAATAACCCAACTGCTTATGCTCAGCGTGCTGCGATTGACGTATTGGAGCCGCTCGATGAGTATCTGGAGAAGGACGGCCAGACATTCAACGATGAATATCAAGTGGACACGGCCATTGATGGCAAGCACTATGCCTTCCCTGGTAAAGTCAATCAATACTTCGTCATGCTGAACAAAGACCAATTGGATGCAGCAGGCCTACCTGTACCGACCGAATGGACTTGGGATGAGTATCTCGACTATGCACAGAAGCTGACCAAGGGTGAAGGCCCTTCCAAGCAATACGGTACCTATTTCCACACATGGGTAGACTACTCCATGCTGCCACTGATGGGTCAACTGGAGAACAACAACGTAATCAAGTCTGACGGTACACCGAATGTAGACAACGACCTGTTCCGCCAAGGGCTCGCGATTCGTGATCGTGCTGCCAAGGAAGGCTCCGCTGTACCCTATGAGGATACTATTAGCCAGAAGCTGCACTATCGGAATGTATTCATGAACGGTCAAGCTAGCATGCTGATGATCGGTTCCTGGATGATTACAGAAGCAGCCGGTAACGGACCGATCAAGCAGAACTTCAAGACAGCCTTCGCTCCTTATCCGACAGCTAAAGCTGGCGATCCGATTGCAAGTAAGGCAGATGGTGATTTTGTAACTGTATATGCTAAATCCAAGCACAAGCAAGAAGCCTACACCTTCGCAAAATGGTTCACTACAGAAGGTATGGAGCTGCAAGGTAAATACCTGAACGGCTGGGCTAAATCGGACTCCCAGGCTCTGATTGACAAGATGACCTCTGGTCCTGATGCAGAGAAGCTGATCGACAAGGAATCCCTGCTGCATGTGCTTGATGCCACAAAGCTTGCTAAGATGTACATCTCCGTACCTTATCAAGAAGAGCTGGATAAAGCCCTGATGAACGAAATGGAGAAAATGCTGCTGGGTGCTCAGGATCTGGATACGGCCGTCACCAATGCGCAGACCAACATTAAGAACCTGATTAGCGCGAATCAATAGCGCACTACATCTTCATAGATTCATCCCACGGATTAGGACCCGCTTATGCGGTGTCCTAATTCCTTGCATTTAGCCAATATTCCATTCTGACCTCTCAAGTACAGTGCCATGAACGCAGGATTGCCTACAGACTTGATGCCGAAGTGCTCTGCATCGTAATTCACACGCGGAATATCAGCCTTCTATGACCCCTTACAAAAAATTTGGGGTGCATGCCTTTTGGAAGCGCTTTATAATAAAAATAGGAAATGATGCCGAACTACCTGAAGAGGATGAATGATATGCTTCGATATATTCGCAACTCCAAGCTGAGACACCAGATTATTTTGACCTCCTTAATATGCCTGATTATTCCCTTTGGGTTTGTCGTCTATATCAGCGGTATGTTCACCAACAATCTGATCAAGGAGCAGGCTGTGACGAATGCCTCTGAATCGCTCAAGCTCGTCAAGCTGCAGCTTCAGAACACCATACAGGGTCTGTTCAGCATTGCCAATCATCTGGAGTTCGACAGCAGCATCACCCCTTTTTTGAAGAGCGGCAATTACAAGGATACCTTCTATCGCGGCACCTATAATGTTACCGAACGGATCAACTCGCTGACGCATGACAAGGATGGGGTATTCGTGACCGTGCTCACGCCAGATCAACGCTTCTATACCAATTACCTGCTCATGAACCAGTTCACTCCTCTCCAATTCATGGAGGAGCCGTGGTTCAAGACGATGGACCAGTTGCCTGCCTATCAGAACAAGTGGTTGGGTATTCAGCCCAACTATGTAGAGAATCAACAGGAGCGTAATCCTCAGGTCATTACCTTCGTGCGCACGCTCCGTACATCGGGCACACGACCCTACGCGTACCTCGTCGTCAGCATTTCGGAGAAACGGATCTCTGAGCTCTTCGAAGCCTACAAGGAGCAGACGATTCTACTCGTAGATGACCACGGTCGAATTCTGGCCGGACAAGAGGGTGTGGGTGAGACCTTCCCTCATCTTAATGCTATGAATGAGCACAGTGCCAAGGAATCACCTGTGATCTCCATTGATGGTGTCTCCTATCTGTATGCCATGGAGAAGATGCCCTATGAGAACTGGTCGATCGTCAGTCTTATTCCTTATGATGACGCGGTGTCCAAAGCGAACCGGATTTACTGGATTAATTTCCTGTGGCAGGTTGGGTTCATGGTCCTGTTCGTCACAATTCTGATTTATCTGCTGCGCCAGTTCACCAAGCCGCTTGTCGCGTTAAGTCGGGTTGCTGCCAGTATCGAAGCGGACCGCCTTTCCGTGCGCTCGGGTATTCGCGGGGAGAATGAGGTAGGCATGCTGGCCAAATCCTTTGATAAAATGCTGGACCGGGTAGAAGGAATGGTAGAGGAAATCACGACAGAGCAAGAGAACAAGCGCAAGGCTGAGCTATCCATGCTACAAGCCCAGATTCACCCGCATTTTTTGTTCAATATTCTCAATTCGATCCGTATGAAAATATGGCTGAGAGGCGATCGGGAGAGCGCCGATCTGCTTAGCTCCCTGTCCAGGCTACTGCGCATGACGATCCAACGCCAGGACCGTATGGTACGACTCGATGAAGAGATCAGCATCAGTGTGGAATACATGGTGCTCATGCAGGTAACGCTGCGTGAACCATTCCACTACGAGACGGAGCTCGCTCCCGAGACGCTGGACGTCATGATGCCACGCTTTGTACTCCAGCCCATTATTGAGAATGCGCTCATCCATGGATTGGAGAAGGGTAGCGGCACAATCTGCATTACATCGGAAATACAAGAAGACCTCCTCATCGTCACTGTCTCAGACGACGGTCAGGGCATTCCTCCTGATCAGCTGGAGGAGCTGAACCGGAATCTCAGGATGGATACCAACACGCTCTCCGCGCAGCGTCAGGGCATGTCAGGGATCGGCATGAACAATGTGTACCACCGTCTGCAGCTTATCTATGGCAAGGACAGTGATATGAGAATTGATAGCTCACCGGGGGAAGGGACATGCGTCCAACTCTACATTCCCTGGAAAGGATGGGATACGTATGATGAAAGCACTGCTGGCTGATGATCATTACCCTGTGTTGGAATTCCTGCAGCACTCGATTCCGTGGAAGGAGCTTGGAATTGAGATCATTGGCCTTTGCCACAATGGTAGCGAAGCTCTGGAATGCTGCGAGCAGACGCTGCCAGACATTCTCGTTACGGATATCGGCATGCCCAAGGTAGATGGATTGGCGCTCATTCGTCAGCTGAAGGAACGAAATCCTAAGCTGCAGACGATCATTCTCTCCTGCCACGATGAATTCCAGTACGCACAGCAAGCCGTATCCATCGGGGTGACCGCCTATATACTTAAGGAATCCATGCAGCCTGAGGAGATTACGACACAACTGCGCAATATCGTGGACAAATTGCAAGGGGAACTGACCGAGCAGCAAAAGAAGCTACAGATGCAACGGATCGTACACGAGACTCATTCCTTGTACAAAGCCGAATTCATGCGCAAATCCCTGCATAATCCCGTGATTAACGAGGCAGGATGGACGCGTGAGCTGCAGGAGCTGGGCGTTCATATCCATACGACACCTTACATGCCTGTGCTGTTATATCCTAACAACGCCCACTTGCTACAAAGACGGTTCCAGAATGGCACTCTCATGGGCTATGCTTTCGATAATGTCATTGAAGAGCTGATCGACCGCGCAGGGATCGGCGTGAGCTTCCAGTTCAGCCAGCAGGAGACGCTGCTGCTATTTCCTTTCCCGAAGACGATCAAGCAGAACCAGTACGAGGTCGTACGTGGGCATCTAACCTCACTGTTGAGTGCATTTCAGCGGCTGCACATCCGGATGTCGGCTGCCATGTCCGAGCCCTTCTCTTCCCCGGCAGAGCTGCGTAAGGGGATGCAGGAGCTACTAGTTACAGACAATCAACGTTTCTATGCAGCAGAGGGAAGCATCTACAAGCGTACAAATTTTACAACCTCGAGCGAGGATATCTTTAGTAGCTACCAGCAGGCGCTGGATGATATCAAGCAGGTCATTGCTGTACAGGATCGGGATCGCTGCAGCGGTATCGTTCGGGAATGGACACAGTACATTCGGGACGGACGCTTCCAGGTCGATGCCGTGCGAGCCTTCCTGCTCAAGCTGTTGATGGATATCGAGGTCAAGTACAGCTCTCTTCTGCACTTCCACGGTCATTCTGCTGAGACGCTGCACAAGAAGCTCCTCCAGTTCAATACGCTGGAGGAGCTGCAGGAATTCATTGACGGATATGTACGCGACAAGATTACTCTGGCAGAATCCATTGCCCAGCAATCCAAGCGTCCTGTCATCCATGAAGCTCAGAAGTACGTCTCGGCACGGCTGCATGAGAAAATTAGCATGGAGGACGTTGCGAGACATCTCGGCATGAACCCAAGCCATTTTAGCAGAATCTATAAGAGCGAGACCGGCGAGACCTTCATTGAATATGTGACACGCATCAAGATGGAGCAGGCCAAGGAAGCCTTCGAGCAGTCAGACATTACGACACAGCAGGTAGCTCAATCACTGGGCTATGACAATACCAGCTACTTCATCAAGCTGTTCCGCACGCATACGGGGTACTCCCCCAAGGAATACCGATTTGGTCGCTAGCTAGGCTATGCTCTTATTGGCCATGCTCCGGTGAACTCAGGCTCGCTATATGCGAAGAAATCAGCCAGAATCTCCTCCCGATCATCCAGGAAGAGCTGATCCGTCACGGCGCCGACCAGCTTGGGGATCGCAAAGCGCATGCCTGACAAAGCCGAGGCCGATAAGCCGCAGCTGATCAGCGCCGAATAGTTGAAGCTGAACAGACCATGTAGCCTGTCTTCCCCTTCCGGGGTTCGGCTGATGAAGGCAAAGCCCTGACTCAGATATGGGTGCAGATCCAATAGCGGGTTCGCTACCTCCTCTGGAGCCGTGTATCGGTCACCCCAGCGTGTAATAACTGGCTCCACACTTCTCAGCTCAGGGCGCAGTGCCGGGTCCGTCAGAAGTCCTGTGCTGATGATCAGATAATCAAATGAATCCACTCCCTTCGGTGTGGTAATACGCACCCCAGCGTCGGTCTGTTCCACAGCTTCCCAAGGCGCACCAAGATGCAGGTGGAAGCCTGGCCAGGAGGATGCACGTTCGAAGGTATCATTCGTCGGGGGCTGATTATGCCTGAAGAAGTGTGACATTACTGCATACTTGTCAGCATCTCCAAGTGCAGCGTAACGCTCGATCATCCCGGACAGCTCCATCTGGCGGATAGGATTGATCCGTGGCAGCTCCCCGCGCCGTACGAACACATGAGCCTCAGCCACACCCTCGCCAAGCGCATAGTTGGCATTATCGAACGCAGAGGCTCCGCCACCAAGTACAGCAATTTTCTTACCCCGCAGCGAATTGAAATCTATAGGCTGTGAGGTGTGGGCATACAGCTCGGAAGAGAGCTGCTCCTTGATCATAGACGGGATGTGCCACTCTCCTCCGCCTTGTATGCCATTAGCCAGAATAACCTTGCGAGTCAGCAGCGTCTCGGCGGGAGCACCAGCACCGTCTACATGTAGACGATGAAGCCCACGTTCGATCGGTTCAATCCAGGTCAGCCTGACCTCGTTGCGTACAGGTAGCTGGAGCACCTGACGATACCAACGCAGATAGCTCATCCAGTGCTGTCGCGGAATTTTGTCCAGCATCTCCCAGCCCTGAGTGCCCGTCTGAGCCTCCCACCATGCGCGGAAGGTCAGAGAAGGAATCCCGAGGTCGATCGAGGTGATATGCTTCGGTGTACGAAGCGTCATCATGCGGGCATAGGTCTCCCACGGTCCCTCCTGCCCCTCTGGATTGTCATCAATGACCAGAATATTCGCCACACGCTCTCGCAGCAGTCCAAAAGCGATGCCCAATCCGCTCTGACCACCACCCACTACAATAACATCGTAGACGTGCCCTTCCGGATGGCGATGCTCACGTACCCAATTTGCCCCACGGTAGGCCAGGTATCCAAGGTCTGTCCGCACACGCTCATTTAACGCCTCCACACTCATTTACTCCGCCCCCATCAGTAGCTTCATGTTCTAACCCAGCATTCAATGTCAGATAACATGTCAGAGTTATCACGATTTTTATACATCATGTTATATTCTCTACTATGGATTAGCAATCTGCTGGAAGCTGAATTGTATGTTGTACCAAAATAGAGTAGCGAAATTATTCATTATCCCTACTCACACAATAATACGGTCACATTTATTACATTATTATCGCACTACCTCATATCCCACGAATTCTTTACGCTATTACTTCATATCCCACCACTTCTTTACCTCTTTACTTCTTTGCGCTATTACTTTTTGACTCATTACCTCATACGCTATTACTTCATGACCTCTCTAAAATGATCTCTCTAAACATTTGCTTGATGACCGGTCCACACCTCAGAGCTTAAAAGGTCGGGTCATGCACAAACCCTGGATTTCCTTCTGGCTAAGCTGCCTGGCATAGGCGGGATTTCCCTTTGTATGGATGCACTTGACCCTCGCTGCTCCCTTCCCTGCTGGTCTCGCTACCTGCATCCGAAAGGCTCGCATGAACCAACTCACCGGGTAGGCAATGGACAGCTTGCCATCATCTGTGCCCGCATAATTCACAGCAGCGGCATAGTGACCCCGGCAGGTCAGCCAGACCGAACCCGAGTCTCCCGGCAGAGAGACAGCACACTTCCCCGCGATAATGGTCTGATCCTGGAAGGTAATGGTGCCGAGCCCTTCGCCATAGCTGACCTGCACATCGGTATGGACAGAGTCGACCCTTCCAGATACCCTTCCCGTAGTACGCCCTACCTTCACGAGGCGATCTCCGACTCGGTAAGATGTTACATAGCCTGGCAAGGTACCTACTGTCGCATATCTTGGGTCCAGAAGCTTGCTGCAAAAGGGCTTCGACAATGCGGCATCCATATAATTTTTAGCGCGACGCTTCAATCTGATGATACGGTACAGCCTTCCAATCTGGTCTCTTCTGCTCCGCCCACCATCTGCGCCTCCAGGCTGGATTGTTGCCACACAGCGACGTGAATTCACAGGATCGGTTAGTACATGATTATTGCTGAGCAAATACCGATGCTCCTTGTCCGCTACAGGCACAACGATCAGTCCTGCGGTCCCGGAGCCATCAACCGTCCCCACGCTATAGCCTGCTGGAACTGGACGTATTCGGCTTCGATAGCAGACATGCGCATTCAGTCTCGCGGCCTGAACCACCCGCACAGCATGACCTGACTTCTCCTGCTTCAATACCGTCGGCCCGAGGCTCATCCCGAGTGAAGAGTAAGATACTCCTTTATGTGTATAAATAATGACAGCCGCTCCCTTGCTTGGCCGCGTGGGATCTGCATATCCGACCCCCACGGCCTGCACCAGGACATTCTTCAATAATCTCGGGGCTAATCTTGTCTTCAACGCGAGTGCCTCTGCAAATGTCGCCAATCAGCTCACCCATTCTTATATTTGGACTCAGCATTTTACTGCTTAAATTGGTGGTAGTTATTTGATTGCGGCTGACTCAGATTCCCATTCAGGCAAAATGCTCAAAACAGCATATTGGTCTAGCCAGAGAAATGCGTGGGCTCATGACTTGTTTTGCAGAACCTCGTACAGTCCGATACAATGAATGCAATAAGACAGGACGAAGGAGTAATGAGGATGGGAGATCAACAATTCAAAAGTGCGGTTGAACTAACGCTAAAGGTCATCGGTGGAAAATGGAAGCCCGTTATTTTGTGCCATCTGACAGATGGCACAAAGCGCTTTGGCGAGCTGCGCCGTGATATGCCGGGAATAACCCAGAAAATGCTGACCCAGCAGCTAAGGGAGCTGGAGGATGACGGAATTATCCATCGCAAGGTATACTCTCAGGTCCCGCCCAAAGTAGAATATTCATTAACCGAATATGGCTCAAGTGTACGCGATCTGCTGGATGTCATGGCCGTGTGGGGAAGCCGTCATCAGCAGCATCTGGAGCATGCTCAGCCCTGAAGTACGTATAGCTTGAAGCTTACAGCTTTGAGGCAAGTCAGCTCAGCAGTCCTCCTGAATGGATGGCCTGCTTTTTTTGCGTTCACAGCATTGTGATATGAGACCTGGTAGCCTCTGAAGGAGCACAAACTTACGGCTTCACGGGATATTCCAGCTCTCCATAGTTTCTTTTTGGTGACTACGTTACAAAATAGTGCGTACTTTCTTTATCACGGCTATGAACTTAAAATAATGTCCAAGCCGGTCAGGACTGCATTGGTCGCTGGCAGAACGGTAAACCTATAGTACAAATAATGAAGGAGTGGACAAATATGAAATTGCAATTGGCTCTGGATCTGGTAGATATCCCACAAGGCATCGCTTTGATTCGAGAGGTTGAATCCTATATTGACGTCGTTGAGATTGGTACGCCAGTCATTATTAATGAAGGCCTGCACGCGGTGAAGGCTGTGAAGGAAGCATTCCCTGAAATGACTGTTCTCGCTGATCTGAAGGTCATGGACGCAGGTGGCTATGAGGTCATGAAGGCTTCTGAGGCAGGTGCTGGCATCGTTACCATTCTTGCTGCAGCTGAGGATGCGACTATTAAGGGTGCAGTTGAGGAAGCGCGTAAGCGTGGCGTAGAAATTCTGGTGGACATGATCGGTATTAAAAACCTGGAGCAACGTGCACGCGAAGTGGATGCACTCGGCGTCGATTATATCTGTGTTCATACCGGCTATGATTTGCAAGCTGAGGGTGAGAGCCCATTTGAAGGCCTGAAGACGGTGAAAAAGGCTGTTAGCCAAGCCAAGACCGCTGTAGCTGGCGGCATTAAAGAGCACACCTTGCAAGAGGTCATTGCAGCCAAGCCAGACCTCGTCATTGTTGGCGGTGGCATTACAGGTGTAGAGGACAAAGCAGCGGTAGCAAGCCGCATGCAGCAGCTGGTCCGCCAAGAGGCATAAGAGTATGCAGACACATGAGTATTTGGCACACATTATCTCCGAACTGGAGACCGCTCCCGGGCTCCTGAAGGATGGAGCAGCCGAGCCCTTGGTAGAGGCCTTGCTGGGTGCCAAGCGAATCTTCTGTGCCGGGGCAGGTCGCTCCGGCTTCATGATGCGCTCACTGGCCATGCGACTCATGCATGCTGGTCAGCAAGCCTATGTCGTCGGAGAGACAACGACACCAGGAATCGGAGCGGGTGATCTCCTCCTGATTGGCTCCGGGTCAGGCGAGACGGCAGGCCTGGCTGCTATGGCGAACAAGGCCAAGGCACTCGGTGCCTCCGTTGCGCTCCTGACGACCGCTCCCAATTCACGAATTGGTGAGATGGCGGATATAGCCATCCAGCTGCCAGGAGCACCCAAGGATAATAACGACAGTAGCAGTGTAACCATCCAGCCTATGGGCTCACTTTTTGAGCAATCCCTGTTGCTATGCGGAGATGCACTTATCCTTCGGATTATGGAGCGCACCCAGCAGACCGGACAACGCATGTATGGCATGCATGCCAATCTGGAATAGGCAGAGCAAACTTTCCAGCTCCAAAACATAGAGCCCCACTCCCTATCATAGAAATATGGCTCAGGCAGATTACTTTGTCTCAAAGTGTCCAGCCTGCAGCTCATAGCTCATATCCGGGGATGTGGGGCTCTTCTATCTTTGTCACTATCTTTTTCTACGCTGATCCATTTACCACTTACTCACTTACCAACTCTACAATTCCTCTAAGGCTTACACCTGATAGGAGGTCAGATTATTGGCTACCTGCTGCAACGCTTCACTGCTCTTGTGCATGCGTTCGGTAATGTCTATAAAGGAAGATACCATCTTGGCTTGCTCCTGTGATGAGGTTACGACCTGTTCCAGCTCTTTCTCCATCTGACGGATCGACTCCTGCACATCACGCAGTGCACCCTCAATATCGACAGTTGCTTTCTTGGATTCTACAGATAGCTTGCGTACCTCCTGAGCAACGATACCGAAGCCTGCACCCGCTTCTCCTACTCGTGCTGCTTCAATCGCCGCATTCAGGCCAAGCAGGTTCGTTTGCTCAGAGATTTCCTTGATGAACTCGGCTACTTTATTAATTTTTGCGGAATTCTGCACCGCCTGCTGCGTATTCTGCAGAATCTGCTCGCTAGTCGCCTGCAGCTCCTCGGAATGTGCGGCTACCTGCTGCACCATCTCAACCAAGTTCTCTGTGCTCTCACGGTTATTAGTAATGACCTTATCCAGCTCATTCTGCATAGTGACGTTATAGCTGACAGCGAAGGCAGCAACAACCTCATTATTATCGTCAAAGATCGGGATATTGATCATATCGAGCGGTACGCCGAACAGATCCGCAGGAAGATGCACCAATGTAGCTTCTCGTCCATTCTTGAGAGACGCAAAGTTCTCAAATCCTGGAGCCATAGGATCGCCTACATTGAAACCCAGACTTATCCCCTCCGATTCAAAGTAACCTAGAACATGAGTCCGGTCAAAAACAGTAATGGTGACTTCTTCACGCATCATAGATTTGAAATAAGGGATTGACTTCAGTATAGCTTCAACAATTTCCACGGGGGATAACCTACCTTTCGCTCATTACCTAAATGATTATTGTCATCTCAATGAGTAATTTCATATTCTTTGCATAAAGATTGTATAAGATATATTGTCGGTAATTGTCGAAGAAAAAGTTACATGTTTTGCAGAAAACATAGCAAAAAATTTTATCGTGCTCAATAATCTGATTTTATCTGCTTTTGTAGAGCCGTTCCTCATGCTGTGGAGATGGCTGAAGATGGCTATAGATGGGTGCAGATGGTACTGTAGATGATATAGATAGGTGCCGCATGACACTTCATCCTGCTATGTATCGTTATAGCCAAAGAGCAACCTCTTCCCGAGGCTGCCCTTTGACGAATCATGTTGTTGGTTTGATGCGATCTATCTGACATCCTCTATTCAACGTACGGAATTATCCCATAACCGTAAGGAGCTTATCCTTTTCTTTTACCGCAGTCGCCTCAACACCTACTACATCGAGGTAGTTGGAGGTATTTGCCACAATAATCGGTGTTACGGTCTCATACCCCTCTTGCTTGATCGCCTCCAGATCGAATTCCACCAGAAGGTCTCCCACTTGAACACGATCGCCATCTTTTACGTGGGCTGTGAAATGCTTACCCTTCAGTTGAACCGTATCCTGACCAATATGGATCAGCATTTCCACACCATCATCACTAACCAGACCAATCGCATGCTTGGTACGGTATACAGTTTGTACAACCCCGTTCACAGGGGATACTACTCTACCGCTCGTTGGACGAATCGCAATCCCCTTGCCCATATGCTCACCAGCAAAGGTAATATCATCAATGGATTTCAGATCTACAACTTCACCTTCCATCGGGCTGTAGATGTCATGACGTACATTCGGATTAGGCTCCAGCTCTTTGGATTCCTGTGCAGGAGCTGCAGTCGTCTCAGCCGAGTCCTTGAAGCCCACTACATAAGTCAGTACCAGACCCAGTACGAAGGCAATCCCTGCACCAATGATTCCATAGTACATATTAGAAGTAATACCTGTTGCTTGACTTACAAAGGATGGGATCTGGAAAATTCCAAGTCCACCGAGCATATAGTTCTTAACGCCCATCAGTCCAAGGAAGCCACCTGCGACAGCGCCTGCGATACAGCTCATAATAAACGGCTTTTTCAACGGCAGTGTCACACCATAAATGGCTGGCTCTGTAACACCGAAGAGACCCGAGATGAATGCAGGTACACTGAGTGTCTTCAGCTTGGAATTTCTAGTTCTAATCATTACAGCTACTACAGCACCGATTTGAGCAAAAGATGGCACAAATATCATGGCAAGCAACGGATCTTCTCCAAATTGAGAAATATTCAGGAGCATGACCGGGATGAGCCCCCAATGTAAACCAAATATTACGAGAATCTGCCACAATCCGCCTACCAGCAATCCTGTAATTGTCGGGCTGAGGTTATAAATGCCTACTGCGCCAGCACCGATCAATTGGCTGAGCCAAGTGGATATTGGGCCAATCACCATAAACGTAATTGGAACTACAATCAGTACACTAAAGAATGGAACCAGGAATGTTCTTACGACACCTGGAATGATGCGTCTCAGCACCCCTTCGACCTTCGTTGCGAAGTACGTCGCAATGATAATCGGTACAACCGTCGATGAATAATCCATCAGAATGACTGGAATACCCAAGAACGTAACATGAATCGGCGATTCAATGATTGTGCCCTGGAACAGCGTGTACAGCGGATCTCCAGCTCTCAGCCCCGCCAGTGTCGGATAGACCATGGAGGCCCCGATCGCCATACCCAGGAATGGATTACCGCCGAATTTCTTAATCGCGGTGTAACCCAAGAAGATCGGGAAGAAGTAGAACAAGCAATCCCCTGCCGCATTTAACAGCTGATACGTCCCTGAGGTCTGTTCAATCCAGCCGAAGGAGCTGAACATGGCATTGAAACCCTTAATCATCCCTGTTGCAGCCAGTAGACCCAGCAATGGCGTGAACACGCCAGAGATAATATCAATGAAACGGCTGAGCAGACTGCCCTTAGGGCCCTCTTCCTTCTCCGCCTCTACCTGGCCCTCAGCACGAAGTCCACTTACCTTAATTAGCGCATTGTACACATCAGGTACCTCATTACCGATAACGACCTGATATTGGCCACCACTTTGCATAACCGTAATGACACCTGGCAACGCCTTGAGCTCTTCTGTCTTGGCAATGCTCTCATCCTTCAGCTTGAAACGAAGCCGTGTCACACAGTGGAATACACTGTTTACGTTCTCTTTGCCCCCGACTCGGGACAGGACATCTTTCGCCAATTGATCGTATTTCATTGGAATGTCTCCCTCTTTTTTTGTTTGTAGTATTACCTTGAGCTTCAAAAAAACCTGAGCCACTGGTCTGAAGCAACAGAACCGGAATATCCGAGTCTGACTCCATACCAGCAACCCAGGTTTTGCCTTCATAAGTTACAACCCTGTTCGCTAGTTACAAGCATTATTCTTCTGTGTTATAGGCCATTCTTTCGATATGAATGGTCAGATACATCATCTCTTCATCCGTTAGTTGATACGTGTAGTTGTTCTCGATGAATTTTCTAATCTTCTGCGTGCATTTATAGGCCTCGGGGTATTTCTTCTGAATCATTTTGAACAATTCATCGTCGTTGTTGCTCTTGTAATGATTCCCTTTAACCAAGCGCTGGGCAAAGAACTTCAAATGTGTGACGAACCGATAAAAATTCAGCGAGTTCTCATTCAAATCCGTCTTAAAATGATATTTGATGATCGTCAATATCTCCTGCATGACCTGTGTCATGCTGCGAATATTGGGCATCTCCTCATTCAAGGCTGCATTGACGAGGTGAAGTGCCAGGAATCCGGCCTCATCCTCTGGAAGAATAACGCCAAAGCGGTCACATATAATGTTCAACGCCTCAAGCCCAATCTCGTACTCCTCCTTATACAGTTGCTTGGTCTCCCAGATCAGGGCATTCTTAATCGGCAGGTTATTCTTATACCGCTCAATTGCGAAATAAATGTGATCCGTGAGGTGCAGGTAGATGCTGTCATTCAGCTTCTTTCCTAGCTTAAGCTTGGCGTACGCGATGATATCTTCCGACACTTTCATGTATTCAATCGGTATACTGGAGATCAGCGTCTTGAAATGCTCCTGTATATCTTCGTTCTGTAAAGTAAATATCTTATCAATGTGCTCTTCAGAGACGACATCACCAGGGCGCTTCTGGAAGGCGATGCCGCGGCCAATCACGATCATTTCCTGGTTGTCCTTGAGGGCCACGATTGCATTATTGTTAAGCACTTTCTCGATCTTCACCTTATCCACTCCAATATACAGAAATCGCTCCAGTATATAGAAAAAGGCAGAACCCTACCTTTCCCAAGATAGTCGGTTTTGCCTGATTCAACAGTTACAACCCGCAAACTGTATACGCTTACTTATAATGTACATCATAGTCCATGTCTGCAGGATTAGCAAGTAAAAAATTCACAGTTACGAACTTAATTTATGTCCACAATTAGGACAAAAGTTCGCTCCCTCGTTTTTTGTACCACAATTGGGGCAAAAGTTCGGTCGTTTTGCACCCTCTCCGCTTGAAGCAGAACCTGACGTCTGACCGCTCGTAGGACCTCCGGACTGCTGTCCACCTTGCTGCTGTGGACCCGATTGTGAGCTGCCTTGGTGCTGATTACCCTGCTGTTGGTTGGCTTGCTGTGAGTTAGCTTGCTGCTGGCCCTGTTGATTCATATTCTTCAGCATTTCGCTAGCCATGTTCATCCCCATCATCATTCCAGCCATATCCGCAGCGGCGCCCCCACCCTGAATCTTCCCGGAGGCCATACCATCCGTCATAGATATTTGCTGGTATTTCTGCACATTGCCCACCATCTCGTGTGAGGCCGTCTTCGTAATCATATCCTGTATTTCCTTCGGATAGTTGAAGCTCATCACATGAAAGCCTGTAATGGTTATGCCATTATCCATAACCTCCATATCGAGGTCTTCACGTATTCCCCGGGCAATATCCGAAGCGTTAGCCTGCAGGTTGAACATATCCTTCCCTTCTCGGCTAATCCACTTCATTAGCAGCTGGTCTAACACCGACGTGATACGCAGCTTCACATCATCTACCAGATAACTGCTTCGTACACCGGCAATCTTGTCAATGAGCGTGACATAATCGCTTACCTTGAAGTTAAAGGTTCCATTTGCCCGAATCGGCATTCCGCCTGGAAGCTGCGCAGTTGGGATCAGCACTGGGTTCTGCGTACCCCACTTTACGGTGAACTCCTTCGTATTGACGAAGAGCACCTCGACCCTCATCCCGCTGTTAAAGCCGAATTTGAAGCCTTTGAGCGTTGACAGAAAAGGAATAATCTCCGACTCGATGTTGAACTCTCCGTCATCCTCAAATACGCCCTCAATCCTGCCGTTATTAATGAAGATAGCATCCTGACCCGGTCGGATGATCAGTTTGCTCCCTTTCTTGATCTCTCGATTGCTCCATTTCCAGAAGATCATATCATCTCTGAATTCTTCCCATTCCACTACATTCGCAAACTGATTTCTAAAAAATCCCACAATTCTCCACCCCTTCGTCGTCAACCTTGTGAATGTATCCTGAACTCGTTCCTACATTTAAAATGAACCCCTGCTGCCACTATGGGAATGACCTCCGCCCGTCGTTCCACCGCCACCGCCACCCGAAGAATTGTTCTTCGGTATTGCGGTCTTTGTCGTCGTCGTGTGCAGGTATTGATCCCGGCGCTGCAGTATGCCTGATGTACCACTATCCTCATAGGTGCTGCCATTCACGGTAATTCGCCCGCCAGACCGATAGGCCATGATCGCTACAGCTCCCCCTCCAACTGCCAAGGATACAATGAGCTGAAACCAGCCATTGAAGAGAATATTGTCCGGATTCATACCCGGCGGATACCCCATATAGCGATCTGCTGTCTGCAGATAGATCTGGAACGCCTCAGCATAATCACCGCTTGATAATCTCGGTGTGATGCGTGCACGTATTTTATCCAGTCTCCCATTATCGAGGTAATCTTCAGCCTTGTAGAAGCCGGCCAGATAGACATCACGATTGTACATATCCAGCGTCAGAATGACTGCATTCCCATGCGCATGGTCATATCCAGGTGCCCGTTCATCATAAAAATTCTGTGTCAGCAGAATTACATCGGTATTCTCAGGATTATTGGTCGTGTACACAATCATATCCGTCTCACGATTCGCGCTGTATTGGTTAGCCAGTATACCCAGTCGTTCCACTTCCTGCGGATTAAGCAAGCCCGCTTCGTCATAGATCAAGGTTTTGTGCTCTGTAGAAGTAGCTGTAGAAGCTGTAGCAGAAGCTATAGGCCCGTGTAATGCTCCGGCTGTCCATATGAGCAGTACCGTCAGCAATATACCGAATCTTCTCATCACCAGAAGCCTCCTCCCATCATGAAGGATGCAATCTTCAAGGTAAGCAGTGTTGCCCCGGCAATACCCGCGAACCAGGTAGCCATTTTCATTTTACTGAGTGGCGGCTTGCCGACCACCTTGCCTGTCTGACCATTCATGGCAAAGGCATGCTCCATGCGATTGTAATCATAGACGACCATCCACACTGGCAGCAGGACATAGTCAGCATCCTTCATCTGCGTATCAATCTGTCTATCGACATTCGTCACGGTGGCATAGCCTGCCATGGAGTTACGAATATAGGAATCAATATAAGAGCTGATCTTGCTCTTGGCACGAGGCAGCAGCTCTCCATCATCATAGCTGTAGCTCTCCGCGATGAATCCGGCCAAATAAGGTGATTTGAAGCTCTTTAGCTCCCTGAGAGGGAATGGCTCCAGCTTATCCATCATATGATCATCCATCTTGGCGGCGGCATCAATCGGCACATCGACGTAATTAAGACGTATTTTGCGATAAATATCATAATGGCTTGTCTCGGTATATTGGTAGTCGCCACTCGTATAGCTGCGGACCTTCGTGCCTCGGGCCTGTACTTCAATATCATTGTCCAGATCATACAGCCAGTAAGGCACATAGATCCCTGTAATTCCCTTGATCCGGTCCGCTGTCATGAAGCCCCTTGGCGTAAGCAGGCCGTTCCGGCACCATTTCTTGAAGGCTGCGATCGCCTCCTCCTTGCTGATGGAGAACGGAATGATCTTCACCGGAGCTCTTCGTCCTGTCAGACGATCTGCAAGCACAACCGGCGAGCCGCAAAAGCTACAAGAGGTAGCTGTCGTCTCTGCATCGGTCATCAAGTCCGCACCACAGCTATTGCAGTGATACTCTCTGGCTTCATTATCTGTAAAAACAGACTGCTTCAGGGGATCGGGAAAGTCCTCGATCCGTTCGGTTCTCCCACAGCTACTGCAAGCCAACATGCCTTTCGTGCTGTCAAAGGCCATGCTGCCCCCGCAGCTTGGGCATTTATAATCAATAACCGGCATTATTCACCTCACATTCTCCGTTCATGCCTATTACGGTCCATATAATCGTTGCATAGACGTGAATTTCCTCCCTGAAGGAAGGTCCTTCCTCCAAGCAACGCGATAATCCCCTATTCTCCACGGTCTACCTTGGCCTTGAGTGCAGCCAGCTCTGCTTCGGTGTCCAGCACGATGTCCGTTGCCTGCGTGAGATGATCCTTCCCACCGCGCTCCGCATTCTTGCCAGCCTCCTGCCGCTCCAGCTCGGCAATGAGCTCATCCAGATCATCCTTACGCTCACCCCGAAGCTCCGCCAGTGCCATAGCCTCATCATAGGCCTGATTGACCTTCTCCTCCAGCGCACCGAATACAGACCCAGCTCCTTCACCGCCGGTATTCATGGCATTCAGCCGCTCCTGCTGTCTCGTCTCGGCCATCTTGTCCTTCAGCTGAGCCCGGCGCTCCTCCAGACGCGACAGGTCATCGGTAAGCTTATCCTGCATACGCTCCATTCCTGTTGCCGCTGCTGCTGCCTGATCATAAGCTACCTTCAGCGCTTGATGCTTGCGGGCCTGATCACTCTTGCGCTCCAGAAATGTGCGAGCCTGCTGCTCATTTCCGTCCCT
The DNA here is from genome assembly GCF_000377505.1 of Paenibacillus massiliensis 2301065 = DSM 16942. Taxonomy (GTDB): domain Bacteria; phylum Bacillota; class Bacilli; order Paenibacillales; family Paenibacillaceae; genus Paenibacillus; species Paenibacillus massiliensis. The sequence continues at coordinate 165,865 of NZ_KB898195.1, forward strand.
AACCGCACGCTCGGCATACCTATGAAGCTTATCCATCTCGGCCTGGGAGTCCTCCATGGCACGCCTTGCCCTGCGTTCTTGTGCTTGCACCGAAGCGGACTCCGCTTTGACCTGGCCCAAATCCTGCTGCATACTTCGCATGTAACGTTCAATGGCCTTCTCTGGATCATCCGTCCGTTCCAACAAAGCATACACATTGCTTTTCATTACATCTCTGAACCTCGATAGGATTCCCATATCGTAATCCCTCCTCCAAAGGTTGTATCTACCTATATAATACTCGAACTAGGCCCAAAAGGATTCATATCTTGTCGCACTCACCATTTCCTAGGCGAATGCATAGGCTAACCGTATGATCTGAGGACGCCCAATAAAGGAGGAACTGCTGCATGAATCCGGTATACCCATTTTACAGTAAAACAACGGTATGTAAGGAACAGAACATCGCCTTCCCACCACAGCATCAGGATCGACAGCCGGGCTTAGAGACCCTTATGGTACCGCAGCCCATCAGTGAAGATCTCGCCTACATCGGTAGCTGCAAGCTTAAAGACAAGGTGGCTATTATTACGGGTGGTGATAGCGGGATCGGGCGAGCAGCAGCAATTGCTTTTGCCAAGGAGGGTGCTGATATCGTCATTGCCTATCTTTATGAACGGACAGATGCAGAACGAACACGGCAGCGGATTGAGGAGGTCGGGGGGCGCTGTCTGTTACTTGAGATCGATCTGAGGCTGAAGCAGAATTGCGAGGCAGTCATTCGTGCTGCGTTAGATACTTTCGGCAGGATTGATATACTGGTCAACAACCATGGGGTGCAATATGTTCAATCCAGCATTGTACATATCACAGAGGAGCAGCTATACCAGACGTTCCAGACTAATGTCTTCTCCTATTTCTTCCTGATACAAGCGGCGCTGCCACACATGAGCCGTGGAGCCTCCATTATTAATACAGCCTCCATAACGGCATATAAAGGAAATGTGCAGCTGATCGACTACTCCTCTACAAAAGGGGCGGTCGTGTCCCTGACCCGCGTGCTGGCCAAATCACTTGCTTCTCAGGGAATTCGGGTGAATGCCGTAGCACCTGGTCCGATCTGGACGCCGCTGATTCCTTCCAGCTTCTCCGCTGAGGATGTCATGGTCTTCGGGACCGATACTCCTATGGGCCGAGCCGGACAGCCCTATGAGCTGGCGGCAGCTTATGTATATCTGGCCTCCCGGGATTCATCCTATGTCACCGGGGAATGTGTGCATATCAACGGGGGAGACATGGTCACGACCTGACCCCGCTTCCTACTTCTGCTCGATTCAGAAAAAACCTCCACATCCACTGTACGTACATAGTGGAAATGGAGGCTCTTTTACGTTACATAAGATGAATTGGTCTTGGCCTGCTTAGAAGCTGCAAGCCCTCTTCATTAACCCTGCCGTGGTGGAATGCGCACTTCAATAGGTTGCAGGTTGCCTTCGATCAGCTCACGCTTCGGCTCGAACCACTCTGGCAGCATCAGCTTCTGGCCCAGGCTTTCCTTAGGCTCATCATTGGCGAACCCTGGTGGATCTGTAGCAATCTCGAACAGAATTCCCCCCTGCTCCCGGAAGTAGATTGCGTTGAAGTACTGACGGTCAATTACATTGGTAGGCTGGTAGCCATAAGCCTGAACGGCCGCTCTCCACTGCTCATGCTGATCGAAATCCGATGCCCGCCAAGCGATATGGTGAACCGTACCTGCACCACCATACCCTGGAGCCTTTCTGGCCAGCGGGATATCAACGATATTACCGATGTCCCCGCTTGCACGATAACGTGCATACTCGCCATCTTCCCCTACTTTGGTCATTCCGAGCAGGTTCTCCATTTCATCCATGGTGCGCACAGGATTCGTGCTATAGAGAATTGCACCACCGAAGCCCTTGATCGCTGTATCCGAAGTAATGCCGTCATGTGTCCAGGTGCCGTTAGCACCACCCTCACGCTCGACAAGCTCCAGCTTCAGCCCTTCGTTGTCCTCGAATTGCAGATAAGTCTCTCCGAAGCGAGTAGCAGTCGTCACTGCGATCCCGAAGCTCTCCAGACGATTCCGCCAGAATTCCAACGCCCCTGTAGGCACTACATATGATGTAACGCCCACCTGTCCACCGCCGACTCTCCCCTTCGGTGTATCTGCAGCCGGGAAGAATGTAATGATTGTACCCGGGCTACCGTGTTCGTCACCAAAATACAAGTGGTAGATATCCGGGGCATCGAAGTTCACCGTTCTCTTCACCAATCTCAGGCCAAGAATACCGGCGTAGAAATCAACATTACGCTGTGGATCGCCTGCAAAAGCAGTGATGTGATGAATACCTGTTGTTTGAATTGTCATTTGAAAAACCTCCCATAGGTTATAGAATGCCGATTAGACTGCTCATCATGTATGTTCAATTGCATTTACCTTAATTGCGTTTACCTCAATTTCGTTTATCTTGATTTAAAGATATAACAATTCGTAATTGTTGTCAACACTTTTTCTAAACATCATTGTCTTCCTCAAGCTTCTTCTGTTTCTATTTATAATGAACCACTCTTCACTGATCTTATTTGCATAAAAAATTAGCCTGACCTACAGGCCAGGCTTGTCTATCCGAAATGTAATGAGGACTCCATGCTTATTCGATGCTTACGTAGGAATGCTTATCCCAAGATTAATCTCGCCTAACCGTCCGTTGGCTAGCCAGAGGTCATGAGCTTATTCAGGTAGGCAACAGCCTGCATCCGGTCGCTCGTACCGAGCTTGCTATAGATGACGCTGATATAATTTTTCACAGTGCCCACGCTAATGTACAGAGTCTCCGCAATCTCCGTGTTGGTCATGGGATGCACCATCAGTGCAATAATCTGTCTCTCACGCTCGGTGAACTCAATGCTCATGCCGTGAAGCTTCTCCTGGTTCAGAGCAACGGGCTCTACCTTGGACATGGAGGACAGACGTGCCGCCAGCTTGGCTGCAATCTCAGGTGTCAGTAGATGACGCCCTTCTACAGCATCACGGATCGCCTTCAAGAGCGTAGCCTTGTCCATATCCTTCAGCAAGTAGCCCATGGCCCCGGCAGCCAGTCCTTCTATAATATACTCGTCGTCCGTAAAGGTCGTGAGGATCAAGATCTGGGTGTGAGGACAGCGCGCCTTGATCTTGCGAGTCGCACGAATACCGTCCATAATCGGCATCTGTACATCCATCAACACCAGCTCAGGCTGCAGTCTGACGCTTAGGTCATAAGCCTGCTGGCCATCCTCCGCCAACCCGATCACCTCCAGATCCTCCTCCAGCTCCAGTACGGTATGCAGGCTTTCTCTGAGGAGCCGCTGATCATCTGCAATAATGATTCGAATTCGCTCCACGTCAATCTCGCTCCTTCTTTAAATGTATAGTAATAAGGCAGCCCTTCCCCCCATCGGAGCCAACGGTTATCTGGCCTCCCAGACGATGCACAGCTTCCTTCATCGAAGAAAGCCCTATACCGGGCTGCTCTGGAGCATAGGGATGGCCTGTATTTCTTAAGCTGAATTCGATCCAATCATCCTGTTCAAGTAACTGCAGCTGGAAGGCACGGCTATGTCCATGTCGGATGCCATTCGTAATTCCCTCTTGCAGCGCATCGTATAGAACCCTTTGCTGCTCGGGGCTCAATGATGCCTCACCCACCTGCAGCTCACACTGCACCTGAATTCCCGTATACGCCTCCGTCTCCTGAATCAGATGCTGAATTCGCTCCGCAAAAGGACGCCCATGCTCTCGTTCGTATTGTTGCTGCTCATCCCCATGCTCCTTCAGTTGCCTCAGCGACCTGCGGATGCTGCTGAGACCACGTCGCACCAGCTCCTGGGAATTGCTCATGTACTTGAGCGCTTCCTCTGGCTTGCTCGGGATCAGACTCTTGCCAGCCTCAAGCTGCAGCAGGGTCGTCGTAAGGGAATAGCCCAGCGCATCATGAATCTCCTTCGTAATGCGCTTTCTCTCCTCCTCAGCGCTAATATCGGCTATGGCTACTGCTGTCTCCTTCATGGTCTGGCGCATCTGTACCGTGCGCTTGATGACCTCTTTCTCCAGACTATGATTCCAGGTCGCCAGCTTCAGATGCAGCTCTACTCTGGAAAGGAGCTCCGCTCGCGTGATCGGCTTGATGAGATAATCCGTAGTGCCTGCGTCGAAGCCCAGCTCGATATCCTCTGATTGATTGCGGGCCGTAAGGATCAGAATAGGGATTCGTTCCCCGTATTGGTCCCGCAGAACTCGGCATAGCTCATAGCCTGACATGCGGGGCATCATGAGATCCGTAATAATGAGACTCGGCTCACAGCCTTCAGTCAGCTGCTCAAGAGCTTCCTGTCCGCTGCTGGCTTGTACTACGATGTAACCTGCGGAGGAGAGATGATTATGCAGAATCTGCAATATAATCGGATCATCGTCCACAATCAGAATACAAGGCGATTCACACCTCTCCCTCCTCTGTCCCTCCGTGTTCTCCTCTTCCCTCATGCCTTCCAAGTACGGGGTCGGTATGGATTCCAGCTGCTGATGTAGCTCAGCAAGGGCTAGACCAGATGACTTGTATAGCTGAGTCTTCACATCCGTCCTAGTCTCGGCATCCATAGGCATAGCTTGGCAACTTGGATCGTGTAAAGGAAGCGTGAAGCTGAATGCTGCCCCTTCTCCCTCGGTCGATCTGACCCAAATGCGCCCTCCATGAAGCTCCACCAGATGTCTGGTGATACTCAAGCCGATACCCGTACCACCGTATAATCTGGTGATCGAGCCGTCTCCTTGCTCGAAGGCTTCAAAGATCGCCTCTTGTCGATCATGAGGTATCCCGATGCCCGTATCGCGCACCGTTATGCACTGCCACTGACCGAGTGTAGACGCCTCCAGCGTGATGGAGCCAGCATCTGTGAACTTCAATGCATTGCCAATGAGGTTGCTCATGATTTGCAATACACGATTCTCATCAGCATACACGAGCACGTCAGCCGGAATCTGATTGTTGAAGGCAACCGTCTTCCCTTCCGTTAGAGGCTTCAGTAATCTGATTACCAATTCGGCAGCCTGATGCATATGCAATACTGTCGGCTGCAGAACGATCTCTTTATCCTGCAGACGCGTAAAATCCTGCAGATCATGCACCAAATGGGACAACCGCTGTCCACTGGATTGAATCAGACGCAGCTGACGCACAGCCTCAGCAGGAAGCGGGCCCGCAGCCCCCGCAGCGAGTGATTCAGCCAAGCCGATCATCCCCTGTAACGGTGTCTTCAGCTCATGTGAAGTGTTATGCAGGAACTGATCCTTGGAGCGATCCAGCTGAAGCAGACGATCCGAGAGCTGCTCGATCCGCGTGAATGCCTTGGAGAAGTTAATCGATAATAGCAAGGATTGCAGCAAAATAAACACGAACATTCCAAACGGGACAAGTGTGCCAAATTGCGTCAGATTGTTATTATAGAGGACATCATTCAACGCGAAGACGAAAAGATTGGCGAAGGCAATCAGCAGTAGAGTCGTGCCTGCCTCTTTTTGCAAAGCAGCAACCCCTAATCGAGCAAGGATGTAGATCAGGACCACAAGGATTAACACCTGGTAGTAGAGCAGCGTGAAATGATAGATACGAACAGGGGTGAGCAAAATCAATAATGACAGGACCCCACTGATCGCACACACCGCTCTGACAATGCGCAGAGAGTAATAGGACGGATATAGACTGTAGATGAACAGGATCAAGAGAGGAAGACCCAGATACACGGTCACATAGGATATCTTGACGAATATCTCCTGCGTCATGTCGGTGAACAGCATCAGAATAAATCGCTCATTCACTGCTAATGTACGTGCTGCCATCATGAAGCAAAATAGCGAGAAATACAGCGTTGACCAATTATGCCTACGCAGGACATACAGCACCATGTGATAGATGGCAATCGTGAACATGGCCCCGAACAAGAACAGATCTCTTGCCAAGCCTTCCTGGCGCAGGGTTGTGATCTGCTCCTGGGTACCAAAAAGAATGCTCTTATCAATTCCCCCCGTCGGAAATGAATAATTAGCGACCTGCAGCATGAGCTCAAGCTCTGTACCCTGATGATGGAATAACACGACTGGCCTGCCATAGTGCCCGGTTGTCGATGCTGGACTTGTTCCAGCCTCACCAACGCTAGAGACGAGTGTACCGTTAATGTACAGTCGGTAGGCCGAGTGGACACTTTTCAAATATAGACCATACAGCCCATCCGTCGCTGCTGTCTGGATCGTCAAGCGATAGGTAGCATAGCCGCTATCCTGTATTCCGAGCGGGGCTTCGGCACCCGACTTCCATATACCCGGCACTTGGACGTAGCCTGTATTACAGCTCTCACAGTTCACTTCGGCTCCAGACGAGAGTGCCGGGTTCGTATATTGTTGCCAGTCCAGAGCCCATTCCCCGTCTAATCGCACGGCTCCATCGTGGTCTGCATCCCAAGACTTCAAGTCCAGAACTCCCTGCTCGGCAATATACGAAGCTGCAGCTTGAGGCTGAGGCAGAGTCATGAACAGGCATATGGAGAATATCGTGCATATCCACCATAGCGAGCCTCGTCTGGTCGTTATTAGCCGAATCTTAGACGCATTAGCCAAACCTGTGTCACATAGCTTCATTCTCTTCGACAGTCGGCAGTCCATCAGCCAGCAGATAGTATTCTTCAGACCATGTGGCACCATGCAGCGGTTGTACCTTGCCTTCGCTGGAGAAGTCAACAGGCCAATAGCTGTTCGGCACTGGAGAAGCTGGTAGCAGACCGAGCTGCATAGACGTGTAAGCGAATAACTGGCTGCAGAACATACTGTGATGCCCCGGATTCACTCCAAGCTTGCCAGCCATTACGATCTCCAGCATTTCCACCTCATTCGGGAAGACAGCTCCATGAACCTCTTGAATGGTCTTCAGCAGTGCCTGCTCCATCGCTGGAGTACGCTCCATATCAAGTAACCTGAAGGCGAACATGGGGTCCCATAGATTATCAATATCTGTGCGGAGGCGCTCATATAGTGGTACAAGCATCGGGCCATTCTTGGTCTTGCCAAGCAAGACATCCTTCACATTGTCAAATGTCGTCGATTCCCACAGCAAGGGATAGTCATATTGGGGCAATCGCACAATCATACCAATATGGGACCAGGGTGACCCTTCGATGAATTCAATCATAATGCTTTCATGCATGACACTGTGACACAGCAGGATATCGCCGGTCTGCAGACGGGGTTCAATGTCTGCATATTTTACCGTTTTTTTCATAGCGCCTACCTCCTTTTTATGGCATTTCCTGGTACGAAATGCCTGACTTCATTATATGGATTACCGAGTAAGGCCGTAAAGAGCTCAGAAGGAAATCGATAACATAAAACATTCAAAATGTATATGACTTCGGTCATGTATACATTCCATATTCAAGGCATATAGCGTCATGTCAAGTCATGACTTTGGCTACTAACCCCGACTCCTGCAGCTGGATTACAGTAAAGGTGCACCTCACAGGATGCACGCACTTATACCCAAAAACATTTTAGGAGGAATTACACATGTCAACAGCTACAGGCACAACCTACTCTGTAAAGATCAAAAACAATGGTACTCATCCCGGAAGCTTCGCCCTCTACAAAGAAGATCCGGACATGATGAACCCCGACACGCTGATTCTGGCTTGGCTCGCAGAGCCATCTGCCAACGGACAAGAGACGACGATCTCCTGGACCGTGGAATATGGTTTCTACTGGACCAAGGTCAAAAGTCCGGAGCCAGGAACCACCATTACATCCACAGCCTCTAAAGACGCCGATCTGAAGAGCAACAACTCTATCGGGTTCAGCAAGCTAACTGGTGGCACCTATGTTCTCTCGGAGACAAGCTCAGCTGGCCATCAGAATATTCTGTATGTACACCAGGATGAGACAATTGAGGTAGACGATAACGCATTCATCGGCATTCTGATCGACAACCAACCGGTTGTTGCCAAGAGAGCTCAGCCGAGTACCATTACAGAGTTCACACCACACCCTACTTATTATCTGATCTATGGCGACATTGAGCAGGGAGCCGTCATTGATGTAAGCGAATATTCCGATCAGGCTTTGAAAATCACATTCGATGGTGTAACCGAACACAATGTGGTGCTGAATGAGCGCAATCAATTGCACTTGGTCTAAGGTAAGAGAAGGGAGCTATGCGGGAATCTATCCCGTGTAGCTTCCTCTACAAGGTAGAAGCAAATTCCTGCGAGGAGTCCGAGGATCGTGCCTAACTACACTCTTTCTGTGACGAATCACGCCACCTTCAGCGCCAATATATGTCTGTACTATGTGTTCGAGCAGCTTAAGGACCCTAGTGCACTCACTTACATTTACATGTCCGTTCCCTCCAGCCCTGAGACGACCGACCTGAAGCTTGGCTGGGAGCCAGGGCTACAGTTCATGTGGCGCAAAGAATCCATTCGTGGAACGGAGCAGGGCATACAGTTGAACCATATGCAGGTCACCGATGCGCAGCTTACACGTAGCAATGGCGTGAACTTATCTCGCAACACGGCGGGTGGATACCAGCTCTCCCCCACCTTCGCTGCCTTTGATCGGGATCGATACTATATTTCAGCAGACCGCACCATCGTCGCACAGGATAATGCCTATGTCGGAATGGCTCAGAACGGAGCTCCCCTCGTAGCTGTGAAGGCGCATCCCAACACGATGACAGCCTTCCACCCGAGACCCCGGCTCTATTTGACCTACGGCTTCTGGCAGGCGGGCGAGATCATTACTCCCGACATGTATGCGGAGTACAGCCTTAAGCTCGACTACGAGACCTCGACACATCTGGCGGTCACTATCTCTTCCTTGAACGAGCTGCATGTGACAGACCGCTCCTGATCTACAAAATTTGAAGTTATGGAGGGTAAGTATATGCCATATGAAAATGAATCTGCAGAAATATACGCCCCGGATCTGCTAGACAAAGGAATTCCTGAATCTGGCTATGTATTCCTGGCGGATGACAAGACTCCCATCAAGGTGGATTATATGGAATACGATCAGTTAGCCGTATTTGATGGAGATATCGTCGTAGCAACAGCCGCTCGAATGAAGCAGCACACCGCCCTTGTGGAAGGCTTACTCGCCCAGGGCCTCGACGAAGTTCCTCATCCTCAGGTCATCATTGATATGCGTCGCCTGTGGCCACAAGGGAAGGTCTATTATAGCTTCGACACCTCCGTCGATGAGGCCAACAAGAAGAAAATCAACACAGCTATCGCCAATATTGCGGCTTCCTGCAAAGGCGTAAGCTTCACCCCAAGGACAACGCAGCCCAATTATATCTCGTTCACCATGGGCGACGGTTGTAGCTCCTATGTCGGAATGCAGGGCGGCAAGCAGGCGATTACGCTGAGCCGTAACGGGTATGTCGTCGGAAATGTCATTCATGAGATCAGCCACGCTCTTGGATTGCTTCATGAGCATACCAAGCCTAACCGCGATCAATATGTACAAGTCCATCAAGACAATATTATTGCCCGTGCACTTCATAACTTTGATATTGTGAACCATCCCAAGCTCTTCAAATCCATGGACTATGATTATGGCTCCATTATGCATTATGGGCGAACAGCCTTTGCGAAGACGAAAGGAACAGAGACCCTGACACCGACACAAGCAGGTGCTAGTATCGGGCAGCGTTCTCAGCTATCCAAGCTAGATAAGGAAGGCATCAATGCATTGTATACAGGCAAAAATGTGTATCAGGACTCCCTGTAAGCTGTGACTACGTGGCTGAATGATGACAATATTATTAACTACGACATTATTTGCAGCGATACAATGGCTTATCTAAAAAATAAACCGGAGCGGCGGCTCCGGTCATTTCATTTTAGAAGAAATACTATAATTTCCTCAGCTCAATCCATTCGAATTGAATCCCTGGCTTGATGAAATCTAGCTTCACCTCATAGTGGCCTGCTTCCAGGCCCAGCTTCACCAGCTTGCGGGTAATCCATGCGCCCTCAGTTCCATTCGTCTGGACGGTTGTTACCAACTGATCATTCAAGCTTACATTGCAGGCGCTCTGGGCCATCTCATGATCTGGAGACATGATGCGGACGAACATGCGGTAGCTCCCGGCTGCGCTTACATTTAGTACAGCATTCCCAGCTGCGTCTGGCTCCAAGCGTATGATATCCGGTTGCTCATTCCCGTGAGCAGACGTACCTTGAAGATGAGACTCAGCAGAGATAGCATCTCCGCTTAGCCCGGGCTGAGCCTTGAAGGTAACCATAGTCTCCGCCTGAACCTGCCCACGTGCAAATACCGGTGCTTCCAACAGGAAGTGGCATATATTCGCAGCACTCTGCTGCAGCTCCCCACGAGTCAATGTCCCCTCCTTGAGGGCACTGAGCGTATTATCTCCCATCGCATTGGTCTCTGCCCCATAGTTCGGAACGACCATATACAGATCATTCCCGGCCCGAACCATCCAGTTGGTATAGGTTCTGTCGGCGTGCCCTCCGTGGACAACATCGTTCATTTTCGCCCACCAATCCGTCATCACAACACCCTTGAAGCCCCATTCCTTACGCAAAATATGGCTATTCAGGTCATAGTTCGATGCAGCCCAGTGACCGTTAATCGGGTTGTAGGAGGTCATAATTACCTTGGCCCCTCCCTGCTTCACCGCGATCTCGAAGCCCTTCAGATAGATCTGCCGCAGCGCGCGCTCGGATACGACCGCATCCGCCATATGACGATGCTGCTCTTGATTATTGCAGGCAAAATGCTTCAGCGTGGCATGTGAGCCCCCCTGCCGGATACCACGGGTGCAGGCAGCTGCAAATAACCCCGTAATCAGTGGGTCCTCGGAGAAGTATTCGAAGTTGCGTCCGTTCAGCGGATTGCGCCGGATATTCAGCCCTGGACCGAGCAACGCATCGATCTCATTGCTTAACATCTCCCGTCCCTCCAGCACATATAGCTCCTCAATCAGCCCCGGATTCCAGGTAGCAGCCAGCAAGGTGCCAATCGGTACCTGTGTCGCCAGCTCTCCGTTATCCATGCGGATACCTGAAGGTCCATCTGCTGTGCAGGCAATCGGAATACCGTACTGCAGCAAGCCGTCGCTCACTCCACCGAAGGCGGAAGCCGTGCCCGATGTCACTAACGGGCTGCTCATCCCTTCACCACGGACGATCGCGGCCAGCTCTTCATCACTGAGCTGCGCCACGAACTCCTCCATGCGGACCTTGCCCTCATGGACATCACGCAGGCGGAAGCCCAGGTCCCCTGTCTGCTCCCATGTGGCAGGAAGTCCAGTTCGGACACGCTCCTCCAATGAGACCGTCCTCATGGGTACTTCCTCATAGGCCAGCTCATAAGCCCCACTGCTTAATCTGGCACCCGGCTTCATACGCGTGAAGCGCTCTGTCGGCGCAAGCGCCTCATCCAGCTGCTCCACGACCAGTAACTCTTCCACCACATAGCCAGGCTGTCCCTCGACTTGAATCGGTACAAGCTCCCTAACGCTATTCCCTACATACAGATGATAGGTCCCAGCCTCCAGCACATAAGCAGAACGATAGCCCGTCACACCACCATCATCATAAGAAGATAACGAATGTACCGGGAAGGTCAGCACCAGACGCTCCGACTCACCAGGCTGCAGCTCACCAGTCTTGCCAAAGGCCGCCAGTACCCGCGCCGGTTGCCCAAGCTTGCCTTGTGGTGCTTCACAATAAAGCTGTACAACTTCCTTGCCTGCGAACGCCCCCCCGATATTTCTTACCGTGACGTCTACAGACAGATAGCGCTCTCCTTCCTGCTCCAGAAGCTGGGCCTCTCCAGGCTCCAGCTGGAACTGCGTATAGGACAAGCCATAGCCGAAGGGGAACTGTACCCGCTCTGGCCGAAAGGTCTCAAAATACCGATAGCCTACATACACGTCCTCTTGGTACAGATTCTTCAGCTCATTACCATAATTGCTAGTGGACGGATAATCCTCGATCGTATAAGCAATCGTATCCGTCAGCTTGCCACTCGGTGTGACCTCGCCTACGAGAACATCAGCTATCGCATGTCCACCCTCCATCCCCCCATGCCATGCATAGATGACACTGGAAATGGGGTGAACCGCATTACCGCTATCCTCAGGCTCCGCCAACCAGCTCATATCTATAATATTGGATACATTCAGCACAACCACCGTCTGTTCAAAATGTGTCGTCACCAGCTGTAGCATGGTCTGCTCTTCCTCCGTCAGCAGATAGCTCCCAGGTTCAGTAGCGTTATCCTGATCCTCTCCCGCCGTGCGGCCAATGACGATAACCGCCTTATCGGAACGCCCACGAGTTGCAGCCACCAGCGAGTCCGTGAGGGGCATTTCCCGCTGATGCCAGGGCTCTGCTGCCCAGCCGCCGCCTCCGTTGTCGAATGGATTCTCTTCAATCCATTGCGTGTAGACCGCAGCCAGCTCCTCATCCACCGTGATTCCACGCTTGCTGCGAAGGCCATCCAGCAGATTCGTCGTATAGGGGACATTGACACTGCCGCCCGAGCCCGTCCCGCTACGATAATAGTTCACCTGAGCCCTGCCAAAGATGGAGGCACGCTCACCCTGTCGCAGTGGAAGTACTTGCCCCTCATTTTTTAGCAATACAGCTCCCTCGGCTGCCACTTTCCTGCTGAACTCGGCAAAGCCCGATAATGGTACACCTCTTTGTGATACGCTCAAGTGGTTTCCCTCCCGTGTGTTCATAGCTTCAAGTCATATTATACCAATATATATGGTCAAAAAGGAAAAGAATGCGGTTACATTTGTAAGGCGTTTGTGCCTGCTTTTCATCTATCTTATCCGTAATATCTGTAGTAAGCCTAGTATCCGTAATCCGTAGATTTGCAGATGAGAAAAGACCCCCACCAGATTGTTGAATCTGGAAGGGGCCTTGCATCTAAGCTCCATACTAGGAGATCCTTGAATCAGAGTCTCAGCCGAAGCGCTGCGTCTTATACCATTTGTTTCCTTGGCGACCTGTAATCTTGTCGACACAGATTGTCCAGAAGGCTTTGACCGAGATGATCAGGAATAACTGGGCATAAGTGAAATAGGATAGACAGGATATTACAAAGTTCTCCGTGTTGCTCTGTCCGATATCCGAAGCTAACGCCAGATTAATCTGCAGGACATAGATGAAGTACATCAGCGCCCACGCGATGACGAGATAGACGTATACATCACCCGAGAACTGGAATGGACTCTGTACATCTGGCACGAACAAGCGCGCAATCTGGTAGCCAATATTCGCAAGGAAGATTACATCGGACACAAGAATCGCAAGCATGAACCAGAAGTAGCTGGCCGCATAATACATGATATGCAGCTTAATTCGCCAGCTGGTTCGATCGAATAAATGATGGAAGTTATCCATAATGACATGAAAATTCCCCTTCGACCAGCGTCCGCGCTGCTTCATATACACACTGAGCTGCTCCGGCTCCTGCTGATAGGCCTCAGCCTGTGGAGCGAGTGCAATCAGCTTGCCCTTCTTCATGATCTCAAAGGATACTGCTGTATCCTCTGTAATCGCATTTTCATCCCAGCCGCCAATCTCGCGCATCAATGCCGTATTGACGATAAAATTCGTACCTGGAATCGTGCCGATCTTGAACAGCTCCCACAATCCGGTATGGTGTACCCGCTGAATCGTGACCAGTTCCTGGTTAATACACTTGGACAGGAAGTTCTGTCCCCGATTGCGTGCCTTGTTGCGTCCGAAAACGGCTCCATATAGGCCTGGCTTCTCCAGTGCCTTCTGCACAAGGAACATTAGTGCATTCTTCTCGGGCGCCGCATCAGCATCATATACACATATCCATTCGCCCTTCGTCTTTAGCAGTGCATCATTGAGGGTCCCAGACTTGCCGCCTGTGCCTTTGCGTTCCATAATTTCAAAGTCACGGTGCTGATAGCTTGGTCGGCTCTTCAGCTCCTTAAGCTTCGCCGCCGTCTGATCCGTACAGTTATCCGCGATGACAATAATCTGCACCTTATCATGAGGGTAGTTCAAACGCAGGATATGCTCTGCCGTAATAGCGACCACCATCTCCTCATTGTGCGCAGGCACAAGTACGGTAACGGATGGATAATCCTCCATTGACGCAGGAACCACGAATTTATTCCGATTCTGCCTGCTCAGAAAACGAATCGCGCCCACCATAATTATGATGGCTTCGGTAACAGCTGTCCAAATACTAATAATGGTGACAAGCAGTACAAAATCAGTCACTGGTCTTCCCCCGATCGTAGTTTCGATAGACCTGTGCACGGAATACCAAGGTAGCCACGGTCAAGCCCAGGATCGTAATAATAAAAAACGTACTGACAACAATACAGAGCGGGATAAACCAGTCCAAGTAACTTACCATAGCTGATGACCTCTTCCCCTAAATAAATTCCCCGATCAGATCGGTCTCGGTATTTCTCTCCAGTGCACTAATGACACCATTGATATTCTCGTACTTGCTGAATTGATCTGGCTGAAATACAAGAGCACCTGAGCGAATGACCAGTTTGAGGGGCCTTCCCTTCAAATCCATTACAGACATCTCCATCATCGCCCGCTTGATCCGCTCCGTCATGGATTCAAGGAACTCGGGACGAGTCATCGGACAGATAATGACAAAGCGACCACCGTCGATGAAGAACTTGTAATCCTCATACCGCAGCTGCTTCTGAATCGTGTCCGACAGATCCAGCAGTAAGGTAGAGTATCCTTGGGAACCCAAAGATTCCTGAACCAGCGGTAAAAATTCAATCTTGAACATCGCCACACAAAAGCCGTATCTGTCCGGATATCTACGAGCCAGATTGGACTGCTTGACAATGGCGTCTGCGAAAGCTTCCTTATTGCCCAGTGTAGTGTGTGGATCAACCTGCGGGTTCCTGCGCTCCAGCTCCTCCAGTCGCTCCAGGAATCGATTGCTGCGGATCATGAACGTCTTAATCAGTGCCGCGACCAGCATATTCGCCGGAATAAGCAGCAGCCATGAGATGACCAGGACCTCTGGTGGTGCATAGGTAGCCAGCCATACGAGATACAATACGAAAAATACGAAGACTGCGACAACAGACACCCCGACTGGCAGCAGCATACCGATGAGCAGAGCCAGCAAAGCCAGCGCATTAAACAACAAATCCTTCAAGGTAAAGGATTGGGTATTATAAATATTCCAGAAGACCAATACTTCCTGTAAGAGTGCCATTGCAATGAGCAGAATATATCCCCATTTCAAGCCATGCAAAGGTGTCTTTTTTTCCATCTGAGTCATTTTTTCCGCCGCCATCAGTTCACCCTTCTTTTTTGGAATCACAAAAAAAGCCCTCTCTATACATTTACCCACATTTCGAGAGGGGCTCTATGTCTTATGATCTAATTCTTATTCTTATACTTCTTCCATATTAGACCAATGCCATATCGATATCTACACTAACTATACAATGGTCCCATCTTTTTTCAACAAAAAAATGGTAAATTCCATTTATTTCAATCCAATATATGTCTAAGGACTCATACATTTCTTCATAAAAGGTATTGACAGCTCCGTTATCCTGATTTATATTTATCTTAACTTAAAGATTAGTTAAATTGAGATAAAAAAGTAGGTGAACAGATGCATACTCTGGGCCGAAAGGCTAGGGCTATGTTCCAGATCATCTGGAGTAACCATTAGCGAATCCATTCAGTGTTTCCGGGCCATTACGGTTCTATCGGCTATTGCGAACATTAGTGAGTAAGGATTCACTTGTTCGTTAAGAAGCTCAAGTATAAAGAATCGAATTCATGAACTTTATTCAGGTCTAATATCTTTATATTAAGAATAACAATAATAATATTTATTAAAAATTGGGAGATGATTCTAATGATGATGGCAGTAGGTTTGTTGGTAATTCGTGTGATTGTAGGTCTGTTATTCGTAGGACATGGCGCGCAGAAGCTGTTCGGTTGGTTTGGTGGTTATGGACCCAAAGGAACTGGTGGCTGGCTAGAGTCCATTGGTGTGAAGCCGGGTGTTACCATGGCAGTCGCGGCAGGATTGATGGAGCTAGTGGGCGGCCTTTTGTTCGCTCTTGGCTTGTTGACCCCTGTGGGGGCGGTGTTGATTATCCTGACGATGATTGGCGCAATCAAGACTGTGCATGGTCAGAACGGCCTGTGGTCAACGGCTAACGGCTACGAGTACAATCTGGTTCTGCTTGCTGTAGCTGCAGGCGTTGCCTTGACCGGGGCAGGAGCCTATTCACTGGATGCATTGTTGTTCTAAGCAAATAATGAATGTAATACAGGCCACAGTCCATTGCATACGCGATGGATTGTGGCCTTTTTTAGCATAGAATCCTGCTCGGCTTCGCATCATACATTACAACAACATTTACACACTAGCTATCGCTTGTCTGCATACCCAGACATCAGAAGGGAGCCTGGACGGACGTCATGTTTTTGCACAAGCTGTTGTTAACCATTCATGTATTGACGGCAATGGACCCGATTCCAGCTGCCGAGCCTTTTCAAGCCTATCAGAATACCTATATTGAGGTGGACCCTATCCAGCATCGACTACGCCTGTATGCAGATGATCAGCTGATGAAGACCTTCCCGATCGCGTTGGGCAAGCCTAACACTCCATCGCCTGTAGGCGAATATATGGTCATTAATAAATATAAAAATTGGGGCAAGGGCTTCGGCACCCGCTGGATTGGCCTTAATGTGCCTTGGGGCATTTACGGCATTCATGGCACAAATAGGCCCGATTCCATTGGCCACAGTGCCAGCCATGGCTGTATTCGTATGTATAACCATCATGTCGAGGAGCTGTACGAGTGGGTACGCGTAGGAACGACGGTAAGCTTTGGCGGACATGTACTCGGCAAGCCGCTGGATAATCCTCGCTTGATAGCCATGGGGGATAGCGGTGGAGATGTCCAGCTCCTTCAGTGGCGATTACGAAGTGAGGGACTGTATTCAGGTGAGTGCAAAGGCAAATTTAACTATGCTACCGAGGTTGCTTTGAAGGCTTATGAGCAGCAACACAATCTGCCTATAGATGGCGTTGCTGGCTACGAGGATTATCTGAGTCTCGGACTGATTGAGTAAGTTAGCGAATCGCACTACATCCAGCAACTAGTCAAGAACCAGCACGGCGTCCTTCCCACCCGGTTCACTCCTAGACAAGGGGCACGCAGCAGAGGCGTAATGGCGACGGTACCAAGTAGGCGACCCTCAGAGGTCGCTTTTCTAGTCTTCCACCGGCAAGCTCGGTATGGCAGTAAAAAATACATCCAGCAACTCTGTCGCAAAGTTCTCTTTGACATATAGAACGATCTCGCCTAGTTCTTCCTCACTCTCGTACTCCAGACAAGGACGACCCTCGCTCCACAGCACCCTGCACCTGAACAGCTCACACACATGCTCAATGATATAATCCTGATTCACCGCTTCTCGATTGACTGACATCATTCCATACCTCCTTGCTCACGATATTATCGCTAACTTTTTAGCACAGCATCTAATGCTACTTACCTTATTATTGAAATGAAGCATCGTGCATTCCGTGATCTATATCACAGCTTATTATGAACCCTCTGAAAAAAGGGGTCCTTACTTCCTTAAAATTTGTTTGAATTTGGATCGTGTATCCGTCTAACTATTGCCCCCTCAAAGACCGATATATTCCGTATTGCTCTTGCAATATGGGTGTTCAGGATAAGATAGAGAGGGTGCGTTTACATGAGCAAAATCAGCAACCGTAAGACCAGAAGGAAGTTATTAATCAGAGAAAAGCTGATCTTGTCATTTGCAGTCATATTACTGCTTCCCACGATTGGCCTCGGCATCATCTCGTTTCAGACCGCCCGTGCGAAAGTTGAGGACAAGACCTTTGAGAACGCCCAGAACAGTGTTCAAGTGCTGAATCAGACGATTGATCAGATCATCGGAGCCACGCAAAAGAATGTGGACTTCCTGGCTAGCCAGCTCGACGCAGGTCAAGTAGGCCCTCAGCAAGGTGACGAGACGGAGACGATTCGAACATTGCTCGACGCATACAAGGATACCCATGATGATGTAGAGCTGGCATCCATCGGTACAGACAAGGGTGTGTATATTAATGCTCCCGTCACGGCCGTGAACAAGCCCGGATATGATCCACGTGAGCGTCCCTGGTATCAGTCTGCGACTCAGAATAAAAATAACCCTACTGTAATTACCCCCTATATATCAAGCAATACAGGAAATGTGGTGACATCTGTCGCCCAGACCACTGCCGATGGACATGGTGTCGTGTCTGTCAGTCTGTCGCTTGCGAGTCTGTCACAGACCGTGAACGCAACCAAGATTGGCGAAAAAGGCTATTTCTATATCATAGATAACGCAAATAAAATCATTATTCATCCTACGATTGAGCCAGGAACAGAGGCCACCACTCCTCCTTATGTAGACATCATTGCCCAGAAGAACGGGGAGCTGGCCTACACGCTGGATGGTAACCGCGAGCATGCTGTCTTCGCCACCAACGAGCTTACGGGCTGGATTATTGTTGGTGTCGTAGATAACGATGAGGTGGTCAATTCGGTACGTTCGATTCTGAACACTACCGTGATCGTCATCGCTATATCCATCATCCTGAGCTCTGTGATAATCTTCTGGATTGTAAGATCCATTACACGACCACTGAATCAGATCGTCCAAGCCTCCGAGGCCATTAGTGACGGGAACCTAGCCATTGAAGTTCCTGTAGGAGGAGAGGATGAGCTCGGGAAGCTGAGCACTAGCTTCAATAAGATGAGCCGCTCTCTGCGTGGCGTCATCCAAGATGTCCGTTCCACCGCCGATGAACTGACTGCTTCCTCTGCCCAACTAGCAGTTAACGCTTCGGAGACAACCAAGGCAACCGAATCCGTCGCACTCATCACAGAGGAATCGGCTGCAGGGATTGAGAAGCAGGCAGGAAACCTGAAGCACACGGCACAACAGATGAATGAGCTAGCTGGAGGGGTAAAACAAGTAACGGACAGCACCCAGCAGGTATCCGAGGCTGCCATGCAGGCCAGTGAATTGGCACAGCAAGGAAATTCCACCATCCAGACAGCTGTCTCGGAAATGGGCTCCGTGAGCCGATTTGTGCAAAATATGGAGCACACCGCCGAGCAGCTCGGCCAGCATTCCGCTTCGATTGGGGAGATGGTGTCCGCGATCACTGATATTGCCGCCCAGACCAATCTGCTAGCACTAAATGCATCCATTGAAGCAGCGCGAGCTGGGGAGCATGGACGTGGCTTCTCCGTTGTGGCAACGGAGGTGCGCAAGCTTGCCGAGCAATCCAGTCTCGCTGGGGAGAAGATCGTAGAGCTGGTATCAACCATTCAGCAAGAGATCGCGAAGACGCATCAGCGCGTGCATAGCGGTAAGATAGACGTGGATAATGGCATACTTGCCGTGCAGTCAGCAGACCAAGCCTTCGCCCAGATCAGTGAAGCGTTCGGATTCGTGAACAGCCAGCTTGAGAATATCGCAGCGGCCTCCCAGCAGATGTCCGCCAGCACGGTTGAGGTCGTAGGGTCCATTACACATATTCAATCCATCTCACAGCAAAATGCTGACGGTACGGAGAGCATCTCGGCGGCGACCGAGGAGCAGGTCGCTTCCATGCAGGAGATTACTTCCGCAGCAGATTCATTGGCCCATCTGGCGCAGAAGCTGCAAAATCTGGTCAGCCAGTTCAAGCTGTAACCCTCATTACCCAGTTAGTCCATGCCAGCACACAACGTACAAATCCCCGTTACTCTATATAGGGTAATGGGGATTTGTTTTGGCATAAGACGGCAATGACTTCAGCCTATTTGGTAACTTGAGGGCTATTGACCAGGTCAGGCTATCGTCCTTGAATATAATGTTATCAATCCGTATTCAAGAGTTCTCAATACGTCTGGGGAGGGGATTACACTGTCCATCCGCTACAGCATCATTATTCCGACCTATAACCGTCTCCATCAGCTGCTGCTGACACTCACCTCATTGGAGACACAGACCTATCCGAAGGATCAATTTGAAGTCATTGTGGCTGATGATGGCTCTACTGATGGAACAAAAGACATGGTAGCAGACCTCCACACTTCCTATCGGCTAATCTATGCATCACAGGGGGAACAGCGTGGTCGTTCAGCGATTAGGAACTTAGGGCTACGTTATGCCAAAGGACATTACGTCATCTTCTGTGACTCAGACTTCCTGCTGCTGCCCGAATTCATTCAGGTGGTAGACCGCTATCATCGCAGATTTCCGAGGTCCGTGCTGTCAGGCTTCCCCTACTCATGGGACAATATTTACACCCACTATTACCCGGAGTTCTCTCCTGAGGAAAAGGAACATTTTCGCAATATCATTACACCTTCCGGCCTATGGAACCCCCATTTTGAGACGGCAACCGACATTATTCCATTAATCACACCAGAGGATATCCTTCATCGCTCCGAAGCCTTGTCCAAGGCCGTGTTTCCATCCAGAATTCCGCACAACACTCAGGCCCAGTTCGCCAAGACAGACGTAGCACCCTGGATGCTACTCGTCACTCGTTGTGTGTCCATGAAGCGCAGCTATTTGATACGGAGTGGAGGGTTCAATGAACAGTTTGTACTCTATGGACTCGAAGACTGGGACCTGGGCTACAGGCTACATCGAATGAAGATGGCTTTCCGTACGATCAATGAGACTGTCGGGTATCACCAGGAGCATCCTAGCCTCATGAGAGGAGATACCTTGAATACAGACAATCTCAAGATCATGTTCAAAAGCTATGGATTCCACGATTCGTCATTGAATTTATTTGCTCTTGTGCCCCCATCTGAGGACCTGGATAAATACAAGGATATATTGCGGATATTGCGCCGTGGGGTTCGATATACACGTACTCGTTCCTCTGCACGCTTGCTGAGGAGAACACTGCGAATGGCAGCCAAGCAATTCTGTCATGGAGGTCATACTATGGCATACCGACAGTCATTAAGTCGCATCAGTCGCAGTGCAAGAGGAAGAAAAAGTCGGGTTGCTCATGTACTACGAGAAATGCTGGTGAAAGCTGAACAACTGCTCTAGATATATCTTCGTCATAAAAAGTAATAAAAGCGATCTCGCAGGATCGCTTTTTCACTATACGGTATTTAATTTACAGATGCACGAATGTCATCAATCTGTTCTTAGCCAAATGAATAACCAGTCACCGGTTCAGCGCCGGCAACTGGTTATCTAGCTTAAGTATGTCTTTGGATGTCTCTTAGACTAACGTAATTCCATGTAAAAGAGATTCGCAGTATTGTCTTTGGTAATGGTATGCTCACCAGGAGCAAGAGATACGCTGACAATGCCATCCGTCATGGAATAACTGGTCCCATCAATCATGATTTTTGTTCCGTCTGCAGAATTGAATACTAATGTTAATGTTGCAGCTTCTGTAGTCGTGAACCCAATGCGTGTGGAACTCTCAATCTTGAGAGCCTGCGTCAGTGTCAATCCGTTGTACTCTACAGTTCCTTTCGTTGTCGAAAGATTCCCTTTAATATTGAAGAAGTCACTGTTAATTCCAGAAGCAGTAAAGTCATGGTACTCACCGACTGTCGGTTCTGGTGTTGGTTCTGGCGTCGGTTCCGGTGTTGGCTCTGGGGTCGGCTCTGGTGTTGGTTCTGGTGTTGGTTCCGGTGTTGGTTCTGGTGTTGGTTCCGGTGTTGGTTCTGGTGTTGGTTCCGGTGTTGGTTCTGGTGTTGGTTCTGGTGTTGGTTCTGGTGTTGGTTCTGGTGTTGGTTCTGGTGTTGGTTCTGGCGTTGGTTCTGGTGTCGGCTCTGGTGTTGGTTCCGGTGTTGGTTCTGGCGTTGGTTCTGGTGTTGGTTCCGGTGTTGGTTCTGGTGTCGAGTTCCCACCTACGGATACAAGCTGGGTCGTATAGCTTCTGATCTTAGCCATCAGAGCTGAGTTAACTGCATAAGATGCATCATCAACGGAATTATTGAATTGCCATGTAAAATCTCCGTTATTCAGACGTCCGGCCTTCTCCGTAACAATCTGCTCTACATCATTGACGTTATCAACATCAGCAGTGCGTACTCCAGTATCTACTTTTGTATCAAAGTTATTATAGGCTGTGCCGCCTTTTAATGTTTTGTACGTGCTAGGTACAGCTTCATTTCTGGTGGAAGCCAAGTAAGCATCATAGGACGTTGCATGTGCCTTCGCTGTTCCGTCGTTAGAATTAGCATAGATCAGGCTGGCAGCACCCACTACAACATTGTTATAAGCCTTGATTACTCCTCCGGTCTCACCTGAGAACGTACCAGCTCCCTTAGCATCTGTACCTTGTAAGGAGCTCAGCATCGGGTTTTTGGCATTTCTGAAATAATTGGATTCTACAAAGGCGGAAGCGCCTGTTGTAACACCCACTCCATACTTCGAGACTCCATCAAAATAATTGTTATAGATATGAACCGAAGCTACTCTGATCCGTGGATGACGAGAGTCCGAATGGTCGAACCAGTTGTGATGGAAGGTTACAAGGAACTCATCCTTTTCACTCAAGCCGACAAGAGCTGCCTTCCCGGAATCCCAGTAATGGTTATACGAGATTGTGACATAGGTCGAGCCTTTCTTGACGTCTGTGGAGCCATCACCCTTGACCTGGTCAGCATCGCTTCCAGCAGCGCCATAGAAGAGGTCATTATTATGCAGCCAGACATTTACATTCGCTGTATCCAAAGAGATTCCGTCGTCAGGGAACAGCATCACGCCCAGATTACGGACCTCCACATTCCCCGTGTTTCTCAGAAGGAAGCCCCATCCGTATGCATAGGCATCCTCTCCGATGCCCTCAAGCGTCATGTTCATCTCTGAATAGTTATTCTTACCCTTGACTTCCAGATAACCACTGCTATTGAGCTGTCCACTCATATCAGCGCCTGTGACTTGACCAATGAAACGAATCACAAGCGGCGTCTTATCATAGCCTTTTTGTCTGAGCTTCAGAATCTCGCCGATACCTACCCCAGTCTGCACGCGTCCAGAGTTATTGATGATGACATCCAGAGTTACTGTTTTTGCAGTCTCGGAGGTCACATACAGCACCTGAGCCCCGTTCCGGAGTGTTCCGTCTTCATTATAAGCGCCTGAACCCGTACCATATGGCGAATCTGATGAGAATGCAAATCCGGATCTGTCATGAGCTGCAACGGATACATCATCAGAAATGGCGCGAAGCGTAGAAGCATCTGTAAGTCTCGCTTCTACCTTCATGACATACTCTCCAGCTGCAAGCCCTACAGCATCAGCCCGCCAATAAGATGGGTATTGTCGAATCAGATCGTTATCAATTTGTTGGTAGGAAGCATCTGACGCACTTGCACGCTTAATATATACATTATATCCCTCCGCATGATCTACAGGTGTCCATTCTACAAACGCAGTTTCGTTCCAGCCCCCGTTCTTGGTGATCGAAATACCTTCAGCAACAACCGTGTGACTTTGCAGTCCTCCAGATACTAACGTTAGTACAAGAGAAAATAATAGAACCATATTCATTACTTTTGTAGCACTCTTTTTCATTTACAATCCTCCACTTTTAATTTGTAACACACACACCATTGAGTCTTGATTACGAGCACACCAGTACCACATCACCTCCTCGTTATCATCATATGAGCAACACGTACTATGAATTCGCTTACACCCGCATAATACAAGGATTTCCCTATGTAGCATCATTTTCATTCACGCTATGTACTATTAAAATTGATATATGTATTATGTGGGTCGGTCC
Organism: Paenibacillus massiliensis 2301065 = DSM 16942; assembly: GCF_000377505.1. Taxonomy (GTDB): domain Bacteria; phylum Bacillota; class Bacilli; order Paenibacillales; family Paenibacillaceae; genus Paenibacillus; species Paenibacillus massiliensis. The sequence goes on from NZ_KB898195.1 coordinate 189,758, forward strand.
CTCATGAATCCTATAAGTTGAACCTTCGATATGGGCTCACCTGTAATGAATAGTGTGATATTCATCACTGAGGATTAATTAAAGAAGATATAAAAGAGCAGAGGCAGGGCTTCTAAGGTTACGTCACACCAATCGTCAGCATTCGCCAATATTCTCCTCTTTTCAACATTCAAGATTGTAGCATATATTCCGAAATATTTCCTATTATTTTTTTCACTGTAAATTAGCTGGATAATTATAAACGAAAGAAAATATTCCCATAGAAAAGGCAATGTTTTGATGGCGCATCACAACTCTCTAAATGCTGGTTTTTGGCTTTAATCACTGACTATTTGCTGCTGAAGTACATGAACTCCATCCATTTTCCTTCCATTTATTCCGCATCACAGGAACCAAATTAAGAATTATGGCGTAAGTATTCATAGCATTCCTAAGACGGAGAGGGTGGTACTTGTGGAATATAGCATTAATCAGACTAAAATATATTGTCCGTGCTGCAGAAACGATACGTTCGAGATCGACTATCGCCAACTGAATACAAGAGGAGCAACGTTCTTCGGGATTGATTGGGCTAACCGCAGTGCAACGATACTGGTCTGCGAGAGATGCTCCTATATTTCTTGGTTCATGGATGAGCCGGATGAGTTATGAATTGAAATAGAGAACAATAGCAAACAGCCTCCTAAGCTGCAATCATGCAGTTCAGGAGGCTATCTTCCTTTGTATTTCTCTATTGCTTCAAGACCCGTACAGTGAAACATGGGAAGCAGAATGACTTTACTACAACTTACTACACATTAATTTCCCCAATATTGCTGGGCAATTTTTTGTCCCTGATTGATCTTGGCCCACTGTTCCGCCTCAGTTAATTCGTTACCACCATCACAGGAGGCAAAGCCACACTGATGGGAGAGCAACAATCGATCCTTGTCAATAATGCTCGAAGCTTCATCCAGCAATCGGAGTACACGCTCTTCATCATCAAGTGTATTGGTCTTAGAGGACAACAATCCAAGCACAATTTCTGTGTTAGGCTTATCCTTGAAGACAGCTAGAGCCTCAAGCGAACCTGCACGTTCGTCATCCCATTCCAGGAAGAATCGATCATATTTGAGCTGCTTCAGGAACAGATTAGCAATTTTCACATAAGATCCACCGCCCATATTACGGGAATCATAGTTGCCACGGCAGTTGTGCGTCCACATTTTCAGACCCAAGCTATGACCAAAATCAATCACGGTATTGTTAATATCAATAAATTCAGTAGCAAGAGCCTGTACTTCCTCTTGATTGATACTCTCACCGGTAAACGGAGAATTCGGATTGTCATCCGCAAACAGTTCCCATAGACAATCGTCAAATTGCAGAATTTTCCCACCAGCAGCAGCGAATTCCTCAACAAATTCCTTATATGCCTTGGCAAGGCCGGTTTTAAGCTCTTGTGCATTCTTATACACCGAATTTTTGCCGCCAATGTTATCCGACCATGACAGTTCACCAAAAATATGCGACGGAGAAGGTACACACAGCTTGGTTTCACGGCCGCCAGCAAGAGCTTGCAACTTCTTAAATACAGTAATGAAATGATGGTTCTTGCCACTCAACTCATCTGTAATATGCAATCCAATATCTTTCCGTGTCTCATACTTGGAAGTTCCATCGGTATCCCGGAAAAAGTACCCATGGTCCGCAATGTAGCGACTAATTCCTTGGAATCCCCAGACAAAATCCAGATGCCACATCGATTTGGAATGCTCGCCATCCGTAATAATGGACAGGTCATGCTCAATTTCCTTCTCAACCACAGCCTGAATGGCCTCCGTCTCACACTGCTCATATCCTTCAAACTCTTGATAAAATGGATAGTTGATGTCATCACGATGCTCAATTTGCTCTTTATATTTCAATAGCGCTGGCGGTCGCAGCAGGCTACCTACGATTTGAAATTTATCACTCATTACGATTTCCCCCTCAATCCTTCACGTGTTGTGTGTGTTGTGTTTTTTATTGGTTTGATTGTAGCATGAGAGAGTTCTTATTACGTAACACCGAAAAGTCATACCTGGTTATAACTAATAACTATAGCCAGAGGCAAAATGAGTACCCGAATTGATTATACAGGTAGCCTATCATTGATCAGATCACTACCCAAAATAAGTGTAATATTTCACAAACATTCCATAAATACTGTTGGAAAAGGGCAGGGTTACGCTATTGGGAATTAGAATATAGCTGAGATTCTATATTTCTAGAAATGAGTTGATGAGCATGAGTGATAAGATGCTAGCTGTCTTATGGAGACTGTTTGAACCGACTGTAGACATGTTGAAGAATCTGATCGAGGTATGCCCTGATGACTTGTGGATGGATGCTGAGCAAAAATACTGGAGACATATCTTTCATGCTACCACCAGTATGAAATTTTGGTTCAGGCAGCACAAGGATGACGAATTCATAATCCCTGACTTTGGTAAGGATGTAGTAGAAGACTTAGATAAGGAATGCTCTGATTACCCTACTAAAGAGGAAATGACAAATTACCTCGAGGATATATTGAGTATGGCTCGCAATTACTTTGATGATCTTACTGATGACAGATTACTAGAGCCATGTGCACTCTATGAAGAAATAACCAAAACGGATGTAATCCTCATGCAGATCCGACATGTGCAACATCATGTAGGTTACTGCAACAGCATATTGAGCTCGAATCACCTAGAAGCAGCAAAGTGGCTATGATTATAGAGAAAATCCCATCACCTAAAAGAAACCCATAGCCTTAGTGAAGTGCACCCCTTAGAATAGACATTGGAAAAACCCCTTGGTTTAACCGATGAATTTCTAGGGGGTGCATTTTTAATGGCTATTAAAGGTCAAAAGTTTAAGACGTATTCCGAGGAACTCAAGGTGGAGGCAATTCGCCTGCACGTAGAGGAAAAGTGGACGTATCGGCAGATCAACGATCATTTCGGAATCCAAGATCAGGGTCGGATGAAGCGTTGGATGCGAAAATACCGTGAGAAAGGTGAGTTTGGTCTATTGGATCAACGAGGAAGGCGGAAAGAATAT
>NZ_KB898196.1 GCF_000377505.1 Paenibacillus massiliensis 2301065 = DSM 16942
TTACCACGACATGCTGCCAAAGGTTGGCGCCCAAATCAGCATGTCTCGCCGGGGCAATTGCCTAGACAACGCCTCCATGGAGAGTTTCTTCTCGCATCTCAAAACGGAAGGACTCTATCCCTATGATATACGAAATCTGGCAGAGGCACAAAGACGAATTGAGAAATACATACGTTTTTACAACCGAAGACGACCACAGCGTAAATTAAACAAACTGACGCCGGTAGAGTACCGACGCCAGTTTCTAGCTTAGGTGTTTTTTCAATGTCCACTAAATGGGGTCTTGACCAGTCTCCATTGGGTTCTTTTCTACCAGGAATGTACCTGACAATCTTAAATATACATATCTCAAAGCTTAATGATATTATCGGCATTTCCCGATGCTTATTGCACTCTTTGCAGGCAGGATATTCACTTATTTTATGGGCTTGGTTGTAGAGCAAACCTTCATGTTACGATCAGATTATTGCATTTGTGCTGTCCATACGAAGAAGCATGTTCATTCAAACATAAATAGAATCGCCAATATTTACAGCATGTGGAATTTATATAGGTAATTAGCCTTGATTTAATTCCATGAAATGATAATATTATCCGGTGATTCTGATATTTTTCTACTATTTCCAATGAGAGGATGATTCTATAGAACCATATCTTAAAGACTAAAAAAAGAATAATAGGGGTGTATACACTTGAAAGCAAGAAAGAAATCTTGGAGTCGCTTGTTATCTTTATCGCTCGCTGGCGCTTTGGCGCTGTCAACCTTTACCGCAGGTACATCTGTGTTGGCTGAAGAATCTGCCATACAGGCTTCATTTCAGGACATTGGAGCATCCTACGCTAAGAATGAAATTATTGCACTGGCCGAGCAAGGCATCATCTCTGGTTTCTCTGCCAAGGAGTTCAAGCCAACCGAAGCCGTAACGAGAGCACAGTTCGCCAAGATCATGGTCAAAGCCATGAAGCTGGAGCCAGATGTCTCCGCTGCTGCTGCATTCAAGGATGTTCCTGAGAATCAGTGGTATGCCGGGTATGTTGGCACGCTGGTGAAAGCCGGAATCGCACAGGGAACCTCTGCGGAGACATTCGCACCGAACAAGACCGTGACACGCGAGGAGCTGGCTGTATTCTTCGTCAGAGCCTTTGGCTGGGATCAGCAAGTCTCCCCTGCTACGCCCGACAAGCCCGCCCTGGCCGACCTGGCGCAGGTGTCTGACTGGGCAAAGCCAGCAGTAGAGCTGGCTTACCAAAGCGGCTTCATCAAAGGTGCAGTCCAAAAGGACGGTAGCGTGCAGTTCCTACCAACGAAGGTCGCAGATCGTCAGGCATTGGCCCGATTGACTTATGAGTACGCCTTTAATCCCTCTGCTTATGAAGCTTCTGTGAAGCCTACGGAAGAACAAGCACCGGATAATACCAGCGAGCAAGCAGCCGGTACGACGACTCCTGCTGGAGGCGGTGGCGCCAGTACGTCCACAGACAAAGATAAGGACAAAGGTACGGGCAACAACGGCAGTGGCAACGGAACCGACAACGGTAGCGGGAACGGAAATGGTGGAACGAGCAGCAAGCAAATCACCGCTCCGGGCACCTATACCTTGGGCAAAGTGAGTGGCAATGTGTCCATTACTTCTGCAGATGTCATTCTCAAGAATACAACCATCCAAGGAGACCTCACGCTCCAGAGCTCCATTGGCAACGGCGATGTCACCTTGGAGAACGTAACGGTAACTGGCAAGACGAATATTTTCGGTGGCGGACCTAACAGTATTCATATCCAAAAGTCCGTGCTTGCTACCCTGTTCGTCAACAAGAGTGATGGTAGTATTCGTCTCGTCGTAGAGGACGGATCCAACGTGCAGCAGGTGGAGTTCCAGTCCGGTGGTAAAATCGAGAATCGTGGCAGCACCGTGGGTCCAGTAGATATTCTGGAAAATGTCCCTCACAATGCTCAAGTCGTGCTGAGTGGTAGCTTCGATAATGTGCTGGTACACGCTGCACAGGCTCGCATTGAGCTTGCTGAACAGTCCAGTATCGGCAACCTGCAAATATTTGAGCAGGCAATCAATGCTTCCTTTGATCTGAAGCAGGGCTCTACAATCTCCCGTGCTATCGTTAATGCTGTAGTGGAGTTCATCGGTGAAGGAGCACTGAGCTCTGCACTGGTTCAAGTAGACGGTGTTAGCTTCGATCAGCTGTCGCAGCCGCCTGTCATCGAGGCAGATCCTACGGTTACCAGCGTAGTGTACGCACCCGAGCAGGTGACACTGTCCAACCTGCAATCTCAGCGTCAGGTTATCATGACAGGGATTACAGGCTCAGCCAATAAGGATCTGACCAACCGCGCGGAATGGAGCATTGTAGACACGTCTATCGCTGTGGTAAATCCGGAAGGGTTTGTCACGGCTAAAGGCGAGGGCACTACTGAGCTACATGGGAAATACGGAAATCACGAGATTACAGTACCTGTAAACGTATCGGTATCCGTATATCAATCGGTGTATGAAGATACCTACGGTGTCCCTTATCCATATATTGATTGGATTGCTGTGACGAATGGCGAGATCACAGCCGTATTTTCCGACAATGTAGATGTTGAGCAGTTGTCTATCGAAGACTTGGTGATAACGGCTTACGTGGACGGGCAAGTACACCAGCTTGAGAATTTGAAGCTGCATTACAATGGATTGAATATGGCAACCATTAACTTTGATCCGGTTCATGAATATGGCGGCACCTTGTATGTCACCGTGGAGTCCGTATCGGACATGGCCAAATTTTCAGGAAGCCAGAGTGGTAATATCCCTCTCACTGGATTCGGCGGACAAATCAAGGATGTCGATGGTAATCCTGTAGTTCTGGACATTAAGATTCGCCAGGGACTGGGTAACAAGACTGGCAAGATTGTCTTCCAGACCACGACGGATGAGAACGGCAGATATTATGTGAATCTCGCACCAGGCATTTACACCGTCGAGTTAGGTGGAGAAGGCACTCCATACATTACAACCTATCTGACAGGCGTCGCAGCAATCAACGTGAAGAACACCAACGAGAATTACACCGTAATCAAAGTACCCGAAGCGAACGAGACTCGCATTGTACTGACATGGGGCAGAGATCCGCGGGATTTGGATTCTCACCTGATCGGGCCAGCTGTAGGAGAAGGCCAGTTCCATACGTACTTTAGCGATAAAGTGTACAAGCATAACGGATCGCTTATCGTAGACCTGGATCTGGACGATGTTACCTCCTACGGGCCAGAGACGACTACCATTCGACGCAGTCTCCCTGGCGAGTATACGTTCTATATTCATCATTATGCTGGCTTGAGTACCATTCGGAACTCTTACTCCAAGGTCGAAGTATTCCGCGGCAACGTGGCTTCTCCAACCGAGGTGTACAACGTAGCTCCGGGTAGTGGTAATGAAATCTACTGGATTGTATTCAAGATGGTGGTGGCTGAGGATGGTACTGCAACGTTCCAGACCATCAATGAATTCACGAACACGAACCCTGCCAAAGGCTCTTATGTGAATTATTCGGCAGATTAATAACACTAATGTTAAGTGGTAGTAGTAGAGTGAAGGTAGCGTAAACGGGTATTAGAGGAATAAGCAATAAGAAGGCTGAAAAAACACGGGTCTCGTTAGCGAGGCTCGTGTTTTTGTATTATGGAAGGAGAAACCTCGCATTACGTGGGTTTGATGAATTTCTTTATTTCTTTGGACCAGCCTTTGATTATGACTCCATCATTTCTTTCTAACATCAAACTTATTGAGCCAGTACACAGGTCTCACTGTATTGGATATAGATTTGAGTGACTCTAATGTTTCTTTCTTTTTTTAGTTTGATTGCATCTGACTGGCTTTGGAAGTAGCCACCAGATTCAATTGGCACTGGGTAGTGGTATAAAGAAAGACCTTGAGGATTTGCCACCCCCAAGGCCAAGTTAAACATCACCATTAATTATAAACTTTATATCCTTTAGCGATTACCCACCCATTAAGACCATACGAAGCTGAAATCACATAATAGTTATACTTTTCATTTTGTAAATGTTCAAGCAAATCCTCTGGTTTTTCATAATGCATTGGCCACCCGTAGTTCTTCTGTTTCTCCAATAGTTCCTTGTTATTTTTGAGAAATCGGCTTACTTCAAATGTGCTAATATCAAAAATAATACTTCCCTGTAACTGTGTGTCAAACATATGAGCCAGGACATCAGTAAACTCGATAGTGGTGGCAACTGAATCTTCGTTACCATCTAATGTTTGAATTGTAATTCTAGATTTCCGAAAATCAACTTCATAGGAAACAATTTCATTGTCGTGAATATTTTTCATTTCCACTCCAACCCCCTATCATAAAAAGAGATGTATTATTTGCTTCTTTTTGGAGAACCACTACTCCAATCCCAAGTATGTCTATGAGGGAATTCATGGCTATTGTCTCCATTTGAGTGTTCATAATCAATGTCTTCTATAGCTCGCCCGTTTTTGTCATAATATCTTCTCTGCGTCAATGTACCCTTCTCATCATAAAAGTCTACTGAAGAATTCGGTTTACCAGTCGTCGGCAAATTTCTCACCGTATCAGTTTTCTGTACAGTTGTATGATTTTCATATGGCTTACCTTTTGAACGAATAGAAGAAGTATTACCCTTCCCCTTAGAAGACCCATTCCCTCCAAGAACAGCACCCGAGCCAGCAAGCCCATACCCCTCTGCAGCTGCCATTAACTTTTGATCCCAGCCATTGACAAAGAAGTAATCAAGCTCTTTCAGCGCCCATTTTGCACTTCCTGGATTACTAGGATTAGTCGAAAGGCTAAATAGATACATAAACTGGTTCTGTGTCATTTCCCCGTTATATGCCTGACCAAACATGGAACGCTGATGTTTAGCAATAAGTTGTCCTAAAAGCTGATTCTGTACTTGACTGCTTGCTCCCCGTGCATGAATAATGCTGAGAGTGTCTTCAGATGTTGCTACACTATAATAATAACCACCTGCACCTGCTCCAGCTACATGCATATGCCCCGTCGGGTCCACATACTTCAACGGGTTATTGCTCACATACGTATACCAGTTCATAGTCAGCGGATTCGCAATCTCGCCCTGATACGTATCCTCACCCATGAAGCGTCCCATGCTTGGGTCATACCAGCGAGCACGCAGGTATTGCAGGCCTGTCGTATCGTCCCAATACTCCCCGGCATAGCGCAGTACATTGGGTACCGTCTCCTCCGCTGTTAGCGGACCGCCCCAGATGTCATAGCTATACTGATTCAGCGTCTTGCCACTGCTATCGCTGAGACCTACCACATCGCCATGACCATTGAGGTGGAAATATTGCAGCTGATCCGTGGTCAGGTCCTTACGCGCCCAGATGCGGCCAGACAAATCATAGATATATACATACGTCATCTTCGGCGTTCCGCCTGCTACTTCTGCTTCGGCAATCAGCTTGGCTTCCTCATCGTAGTAATAACGAGTGGTCTTGCCAGCAGAGGTTCGTTCGTACAGCAAGCCGTCTCCGTTATAGCTGTAGCCGACTTCGATACCTTCTCCTGCCGCTTTGGTAAGACGACTAAGTGAATCATACGTATATTCGGCGTTCTTCAGACCGAACAGCTTCCCACTGCCCATGCTGGCACGGTTCCCGTTCGCATCGTAGCTGTAGCCGCGGCTCTCGTCACCCTGTGTCTCTGTCCCGATCCGGTTCAGGGCATCGTATCCGAACGTATCTGTAGTGCTATTGTTGGTTATGCTCGTGATGTTCTTGCTTCCATCCCACTCATATCCGAATTGCTGAAGGGGAGTCCCGGATTGAGAGACTGCCATACCGGTCAGATCATTCCCCTTGTATTGAAAGCTAGTGCTCAGTCCGTTCGCAGAGGATTGACTCTTGATTAGACTATTCGGCGTGTAATCGAACGTCATGCGATCCAGGGACCCTGTCGTTCCTACGGACTGAAGCCCAGCAGATCCACTACTGCCATTGTTCACATCCAGCTCGGTTACACGGCTCATGCGATCCAGAGCTGCCGTTACGTTCGTCTCTTCACCAGAGGGACTGGTAACCGTATAGCCTGTCCGTGACTGTGTGTTGTACGTATACCGGATGGACGTACCGTCCGGGTATGTCAATGTGCTCAGGAAGCCATTATCCGGCTGATAGCTGTAAGCTGTAGTTCCATGTGCGTCCGTCATCGTCAGACGTCGTCCGACACGGTCATACGTATAGCTGGTGCTGAAGTCAGGGCCCGACCATTTCGTAATCAAGTCATCCTGATTATATTCGAAGCGAATGGCCTCAGACTTTCCAGTCATGATCTGTGTCACATTACCGCGTACATCGTACGTATTCGTCGTCTGGCTGCCCGATGCCTTTTGCAGCAGCGTACGCCGACCAAGCTCATCATATTGATAGTAGTTCTGCTGGCCATCCGGGTACTTCACCAGCATCAGATTTCCGCCTATTGTATACGTGTATTGCATGGTCTGCCCCATCGGGTCCGTGACCGAGGTCATCTGCCCTCGTGCATCATACGCATAGCTTGTCGTCTGAGCGTTGCCATCTGTGGTACTTGTAGTCATTCCTGCGAGATTATACGCATAGGACTGCAAAGGCTGGAAGGAGCCGTCGCGTTCCTCCTGAATGGAAGTCACACGACCAAGAACATCCATCGTCTGCCGCTGACGATTCCCTGCTGGATCGGTGTAGGTTACCGTGCGCTGAGCTGCATCGTATGCCGTAGTGTCACTAGTACCGTCAGGATAGCTGGTTCTAACGTTGCGTCCTAAAGCATCATAGCTGTAGCGGGTGACCGCACGCTCGGCATCGCTACTCTCGATCACGTTGCCCTCTTCATCGTATCCATAGCCATAGACCGCATCTGCTGTCTGTTGTTGCACCAGTTGGCCGAATGGATTGTAGAACAGTGAGCCTGGGATGCCATCAGGACCTACGAGTGTAATATCATTCGTAGCATCATTATACGTAATGGAGGTCTGAGTCCCATCACTATGTGTCGTCTGAGTCAGACGTCCGACAGCATCGTAGACATACGACTCTACACGACCCGAAGCATCTGATCTGGACTTGAGCTCCCCCGTTGAATAATAATCATAGTTATTTTTTACATTTCTCGGCAGACTTTCGCTGGTAAGCAGATAGGAGCCGTATGGGGATTTGTAATCCATCCAGGCCACCATCGACTGCTGGTTCTCCGCATCCATCTGGACCGTCCTGCTCGTCGGATGTCCTTGTCTATCATAATTGACCCGAATATCGGACAGCAGCTTGCCTCCGGCACTTCCCTCACGAACCTGAGCTGATCTCACGCTGCCCTGAAGATTATAATCATAGACCTCTACAGCATTCTGAGTACCACTGATCTTCGTAGACACTTGCTGTGGCAGCACCCAGAAGATAGAGGAATCTCTTGATGTTGCATACTGATAGCTTGTCTGCTGGCCCGTACTAAGTGTCTGGGACAACGGCAATCCATGTTCATTATAGGTATAGGTTGTAGTAAGCAGACTGCCTGGATTCCCATTCTCACTGTAGCTCTCAGTCTTCTGGACGGGCAGATTCCACTCCCGCTCCAGATCATAGGAATAGCTCGCTTGGTAACCCGTAGTTCCCCCTTGATGTCGATAATCTGACAGATACAGGCGATTCGGAGCATTCGCCGCCACGAAGGTTTTGTCCCATTTATATGTCTCTGTAAGTCGTGCTTCATTCACAATCGTCTTCCAGCTGGCATCCTGACCATAGCTCGCCAGATCTTCCCCACTGTAGCTTAGCTTCACGTCACGGAGCTTGCGATCCCCGGCAGTAGTGCTATAGAGATCTACTCGGGAATTCACTTTATATACATGGGCAGTACCATATACGCCGATTCGTTTCTCAGCAGCTTCATAACGGAAGTCCGTCATCGCTGATGTGGGTCGAACAATACGGGTCAAGAGTGCTGCTGTATTAGCCCCTGCTTCCCCCATACTGCCATCTACGGCTGTTACGACATTGAATGGTGATGTACTGAATTGATACGCGTACCTTGTGCTTCGTGACAACGGGTCCAGCACCTCTGACAATACGCGTTCTTCCCCGTCACCTCTCTGCCGATACGTGTATTGACGCTGCGTCCCCGTCTCTTGAATAGACAACTGATTGCTTCCGTAGCTAAATACCAATTCTCGTCCGTCATTATTACGAATACGGCTAATCCGCTTATCCGTACCAGAGCCTACGTAGTTGAACTCGACCCGGTTGCCATAATGATCGGTAATTAGAATCAAGTAGCCTTCCTGATCCAGATAGTATTGATGACCATTCAACTGGCGAATGAGATATTTACTAGGGACCCCATTCACCGCTTCACCTGATGTACTGGATACCTTCAGATTGTTCCATACGTAGCCCTCAAGCTCCATAGCCTCTGTCAGTGCATAGGTACCTACACCCGGCATAAATAGATACTTCTGACCCGCATGTTCCTCAATAGAAGGCAGATTCCAGCTCCAGCCTCTTCCCAGAGCAGTAGCTTCCTCACGGCGAGGAGTGACTACGTTCCGATACACACCCGTCTCTGTATCCAAGCTTGCTCCAATCAGATCGTTGGATTTGGCACTATCATATACCCGGGTCAATGGGAATGGCAGCGAGCCTTGCAAGACGAAATCCGTAGCTTGTACAACCAGATTCCCCTCAGTGACAGATACACCGTTATCTCCATAAGACTTGATATAGCGAGAAGCATCGTCGGTTAATACAGCCTGTACTATCGCACTACCATCATATGGGCCGTATACATCTGCCAGTACGGATGCCATCAGGCTGGAGATATTCCCTACACCCGGTAGCTTCATGCCCCCATCCATACTATAGACATCTGCCTGAACCGTGTGTTCTCCATCATAATTCACAGCTTTCGAGTCAGTTACTTCTGTATTCGGACTGTCATGGGGTGCCCCATTACTTTCTTCATCCGATACTGTGTCCACAGCAGATACATCATCCGTAGATTCACTGTTGTCTGCTACTGTACCCTCAGTTCCGTCAGTTCCATTCGTTTCGTTTGCAGGCAGGCTGTCTGCTGCCGTACCATCAGCTGCAGCAGGTTCGTTAGCAGGAATCGTATCTACTAGAACAGGCGGCTCCTCAGCCACCGTCTCCATGACACGCAGCGGAGCCTGAGATGTAGCCAATGAAGACTCTGTATGGCCTTCCTCTATAGCTCGATAGATTTCATATAGTGTAAAACCCTTGTCTACCTGCTCTTGTAGCCACTGCTCATCCTTGCCCGTCTGCTCCTTCAGCCAGGTCCAGGTAATAATCTGTGGCGAGGAAGAGGTAGTCTCCTCCTCTGCTGCCTTGCCTGAGGCCCACGCTCCAAAATCTCCAAGCAGTAGCAGTAAGCACAGCAATGAGATTATACTTCGTTTAATCACAGAATCACCCCAAGATCATATATTTTAAAATGGGAATATCTTTTTCGTACGTTTAATGACATTTCCGTTCCGATCGTATTCAAGCTGGATCTGATCCCCCGTGTATAGCGTCGTGCTCTCCAAGCGGTTGCCTTTTCCGTACTGATAGGTTGTGTCTGTTCCCACTGGCATAAGGGCTGCCTTGATGACTGTCGTCAATGCCGCCTTATTCTTTTCCTCCAGCTTCACATAGACCGTCTGCCCGGCCTGTAGCTCCCATTCCAGCACGGTATAGTCTCGTCCATAGAGCTGCTCCAACTGAGAGGAGGAGACGAGCAGCTTGCTCATAGCAGCATCCTCATACAACGATATAATGGGTTCTTGGTCTGGATTTAAGCTCTCTCGCACAGCAAAACGGTAGCGCCCCGTCTGTAATGGTGTGAAGTAATATAGCCCTTGTGCACTCGGGCCGAAATCTGCCTTCTTCTCTACCAGCTCAATCAGCTCTATGAGATTGCCTGTAACAACCTCCTGCATGTTGAAGACCAGATAAGGAGCCCCGAAGGCTACTCCCGTCACTGTGCTGCGCAATTTTGCCGAGCCCTGAGCAGGAACCTCCTGACGATCACTCACCTGGGTCGCACTCTCCCGAATAATGTTGCCTTGAGCATCTGTAATGCGAGCCTCATACAGCAAGCCCGTGCCCGGAACCTGCACCGCAGCAAGCAGAGATGCCGGATATGGACTTGTAGAGGTGAAGATCACTTGCTTTCCTGACGACAGGGCAATCTTCCGCAAGGCTGGTTCTGTGCTTGGCTCTGCAACGAGGTTCTCGCCATACTGGAACGTCACTGGCATAGCTGAGGTCACTGTCACGATGATGAACTGCCCCGCATTTAGTGAAAGGGATGTCCCCGGTTCGTTCATGCCTATAATGCCTGCCTGAAGACTATTGTCAGTTCTGGCCGTATAAGCCGCATAATCGAACAAACGAGTCCCCGCAGTCCCATTAGCCTTGAGCACCGCTTGTTCTGATCCCGCCACCGTGAATTTATAGCTTTGGCCTTGTCTTAGCGTAATCTGCCCATTCTCTGGTTGAGGCTCAGGTCCAGCAATGGCTACCGGTTCTACCTGGAACAACCGATATACGGCTCCAATCACGGCTGGTGTCTGGGATACCGTATGGATGACTGCCTTTCCGCCTGCATGTACAGAAGGCAAGGCTACCGTGTCATCCGACTTGCTGGCTTCTGTGCCATCGGTCCGATAATTCGTGTAGCTCCAACGAGCCGCTGGGAGTGAGTCTTTATCCAACGTCTTGTCCTGGCTACTAATATTCGTGAATTGATAAGCTTCATGCTGTTGTATGGTCATTCTGTGGAATGCTGGCTCAGCGCTTGGAGCGGTTTGAATACGATCTGTAAATGTGAACTGTACAGGATTCCCGGCAATATTGGTTACAACAGCCTCTCCCCCGCCGAGAATACTCGGTTTGGTTGTCACGCCAAAGCCGTCCGTTTGAACCGTACCATTCGGACGATAGCTGGCGTAGTCCAGCTTGGTGCCTGCCTTGGCAGCATTATGATCGAGTGTATAGGTATCCGTGCCTTGGTTACGGAATACTGCTGATTCACCAGGCATCAGTGTAAGACGCTGCAAACCATTGTCTGAATCTTGTCCTTTAAATATGCGATACACACCACCAAAGGTGACCGGGTTCGTAGTCACTGTCGTAACTGTAATCTTTTCCCCTGCTCTGACCCCTGGTTTGAACGTAGTACGTGTATTGCTGCTTCGTTCCTTACCACTTGCATCATAGATAACATAGCCGTATCTTCGCTCCTGGCTAGCGGATGTGTTCGCACGCAGATACGCAGTCTGGCTGCTGACATTGGTGTAGGAATAACTCTCGCCTTGGGTCAGAGTAACCCGAATATAAGCAGGCTCAAGGCTTGGAGTGGCCGTGAAATCATCCGTATAATCAAATACGATCGCCCGCGTGCCTGTCACACTCACTACAGCCTCTCCCCCGGCTGGTACATTGGGACTTGTGTTCATATTCATGCCATGTGCCGCCAGCCTCCCGTCAGCTCTATACATGGCATAATCGAAGCTGCTGCCAACCTGACGAGAATTATTTATGATCGGATTCAGCCTCGAACCATTGTTATTGAATACATAGGATTCACCTGGCTGAATCGTTATGCGCGTAATAGCTTCATTAGAGCGATACTGCTCTGCAAAAAGAGTGTAGACAGCCCCAATGGTAATAGGAGAAGAGGTTACCCCCGTTACAGACACCAGATTGTTCGGCATGACGATCGCGTTGCGCGTCGTACTCATTCCCCGTGAACGCTCCGTCCCATCCTCGTAATAGGTCACATAGTCCATTTTCCGCTCAGGGTTGCTTGATCTGCTGTCGCTATCGAGCCGCGCCCTTTTGTCGCTTATGTTAATGAATTCGTAGCTCTCACCCTTGCTCAAGGTAACCCTTATGAAGGCGGGTTCCCCGCTCTCTTCAGCCATAAAATCATCTGTATAGTCAAACTTGATAGGGACGGTGCCTGCTACCGTGATAATAGCGTAGCCTCCAGCAGGAATAGACGGCTTGGTTTTCTGATTGAATCCCTTGCTCTTAAGGGTATCGTCCTCATCATATACGGCATAATCGAAGAGCCCGCCAATCGTCGATGCATTATTCTTGATCGGATTGCTGCGTGAACCCGTATTCGTGAATCTGTAGGATTCTTCCGGTCTCAGTTCGACCTGACTAATAGCCTCTCCCGCTCGGTCACCCGAATCAAAGATGCGATAAGGCACCCCAAACGTAACAGGCGTAGCTGTGACCTGGGTAATGACGATGTATCTTCCTGCAGCGATCGGTGGCTTAGTATATGTATTTCTTCTACTATTGGCCTCTGTTCCATCTGGATAGTAGACAGCAAAATCAAACCGATCCTTGGATGTACCTGTACTTTCCAGAGTAAACGATTGATCACTTTCATTAGTAAAACGATGACTCTCCCCCATTTGAAGGGTGGCACGCTGGTAAGCAGGCTCTGTACTTGGCTCAGCTGTGAAATAACCATATGGAAAAGCAACGGTCACTGGCATGGACGAAGCACCTGTGATGATCAGCTCATCCCCGTCATACAATCTGGGATTAGAGGTACCCTCCAGCCTGGAAGAGCCCAGCTTCCCGTTATTTTCGTAGACTGCATAATCGTAGTACATATTGGAGGCAGAAGCCGCGTCACTGCTGATGGAATGTCCGCTGTTCCCCTCATTCACGATTCGATAACTATCCCCCATCTCAAGGCTGTAGCGCTCCATAGCTGGATTAGGTGAAGCAGCATACATCACAGGGTCTTTTATGGTTATCGTGATCGGACTAATCCCGACAGCCGTAACATAGGTAACACCTTCAGGTTGAACAATCGGAGTGTTCACCGAATCGATGTTATCCGCATAAATGGCACCCGTCGCACGGTAGGAGACATAATCAATATAATTTCCCTTGGCCTTGGAGCCGTCATGGCTAAGCGACTTCGCAAGCGATGAATCATTGGTAAATTCGTAGGTCTCGCCAGGGTAGATCGTAAGCGTATCTGAGGCAGCTGCAAGCTGCATCAGACGATTCTGCAAATACACACTATCCAACACAGAAGTGGGAAGGAGCTCAGTCTCTATAGACTCCACATTCTCTACCGTCTCCATGGTCTCTACACGCTCTACTGTTCCTGCACTCCCTGCAATGGATGATTGCCCAAACACCGGAGAACTGCCCACAACTTGAAGCAGCATGATGATAGCTAACACCAAAACACTTAAAGATTTACTAAATATCCCTTTCATGAATACCTCCTTGATCATCTGTAAGCTGAATCCACATGGACCCGAGCTCTTAACATTTTCAGTTCAATTTATATTGCAAGAAAAGATAATAATTTGATATCAACCTCCTTTTATTCCATTTTAAAGAATCCAACCCTTTATATCGGCGGTATTCCTACTATTTTTAAGCTGCAAAACGACGCTTTTAAGTCTTCTAAGTGTTGCATTCGAGAGCATAGCGTAGCTCCACAAAAAAAACAGGAGAGAGATTCCTAGAGAATCTCCCTCCTGTTTTACAGGTTACGCATGGATAACTATTTCATTTATGGCGACATTACACCGCATAGCAGACGCTTCTATAGAGTCCGTTGCAACAACAGGCTTCATCCCCTACCGCTACTGCTTAATCCGTAACACACGGATACCCCAAATCTTTACCTTACGACTATACAGCGGCATCCGTCCTCTTGAACCCGATCAGATTCAAAGCGAATACAAAAAGTGGAATCCCCGTAATCAGCCCCCACATCCCGAAGAAATGCTCCGACATTACCAGCACAATGAATGTGTAGAAGATCGGAACACTGACCTTCTTGGACATTAGCTTCGGATTCAGGAAATACGCCTCCAGCATATGAATGAACACGATCAGAATCAGCAGATACGCTACATAATGGAACCCCCCAAGACTGTACGCAATAAGACTAAGCGGCGCCATGGAGAGCACGACTCCAGCTACTGGAATTAATCCTGCTGCGAAGATGACTACAGCCAGCCCCAGCAGATTCGGGAAGCCCATCAACCACAGCACGGCGGTAGTAATCGTACAATTAATCAGGGAGATAGCCACCTGTGCCTCCAGCACCTTGCCGAACGTGCTCAGGAACAGTCTGCCTAGCTCCCCCGCCTCGCGGAAGAACCAGCTGAAGCGGCTTTCCTGGAAGGAAGCTGTGAAGCGGCCAATGTATTTCGTGTCCAGCAGGAAGAACAGGCTTAGTACAATCGCTAGCACGAGCTGGGTACCCAGATGACTGGTCTTCAGCAGGAACTCCATACCTGGGGTGATCAGACTCTCCAGATGAATACCCTGCATGAAAGTGACGAGGAGCTGGCTCCATTCATTTTCATGCGGATTGTGGAAGGCCTCTTGGATCATAAGGTACAGCTCATTGACCTGGGTCGATACGAGCGGCACCATTCGATACACACCCCAAGCTACAACCGAAAGCAGAAGAACATAGAGTGAGATGACGATCAGAGCCGGTGGAAGCCGTACAATGCTGGATAATCGCTTCGTGACAGCCCTATATAGACCTCCAATCAAGATGATCAGAATCAATGTGAGCAGCAGGACGTTCATCATACTTTTCAGGGAGACTACAAGCAGACCAAGCACAACTAGTACACTGATCCGCCGGAATGAAGCATGGTTCAATACTTCTTTTATATTCAATATCATTACTCCTCTATTATGGCATCATTTGCCGCTCTTCCACCGTATCGCTTCTGCGGATGATTTCACACGTAATATATCACAATTTGACGAAATATTTCAGTTTTTCTTGTTTGGTGTCTGCCCTACTCGACTGTTTCACTCGCTACGGGTCTCACAGGTCTGAGATAGCAAGTGCTATCCCGCAAATTTGATGCTGCAGCAAGCATGTCGAATTTATGTAAATTTTGTAATATAAATTGATTTTCCTATGTATAAAGTATCACTATCTTTCATCGCTATGCAATTCCAATGCCAAATATGTAAAGTTTTTAGGTCATTAGTACGATATATTAATCATTGATATCTAACAAGTGATGTAGGAGGGACTTCAAAAATGAAATTGAAAAGTAAGTTAATGATATTGTTTTCACTAACCGTAGTCCTTGCTGCCTCACCATTAGCCACAGTAGGTCTATATCAGACGCAAAAACAAAGCCTGCAAAATGTTGACTCTCAGCTTGTAGGCACGATGGCCTCCGCCTCCAAGGAATTGGATGGATGGCTGAGCAGCAACGCCAAAATTGTAGAGACACTAGGATATACCATACAAGAGGCTACTCCGCAGGACAGCTTGAACAAGGATTATTTCAAGCTCATGCATTTGGGAAGCAATCAGGGAACGTTATCCGATTTATACTTTGGCCGTGAGAGCGACGGCTTATTCCTGAATGGAGCCGATTGGACTCCTGACCCCGGCTATGACCCTCGTGAACGCCCATGGTACAAGCAAGCTCAGACACAAGGGGACAACCAGCTGATGTTTACTGACCCTTATCAGGATCAGATGACTGGGGGATACGCCGTGTCGATCGCTATGCCTGTGCATACTCCAGAAGGAGATCCGCTGGGTGTGGTTGCCGGAGACCTCCTATTAACGAGATTGACAGAGACGATGAGCAACGTCAATCTCAATGGATTGGGCTACGCCTTTCTGCTCGATAAAAATGGGAATTTCCTGACGCATCCAGACGAATCATTAGTCAACACCTCTGCTGCAGATTATGAAGAGCTGAAGCCATGGCTCGCAGAGATGCAGGCGAATAGCGCGGGGCAAGCCGAGTACACCTATCAGGGCAAAGACTCACTGCTCTTCTATAATCAAGTACCAAGCACCGGCTGGATTGTAGGGTCCGTAATCTCGACGGATCTTGCCTATAGTGAGTTTTACAAGCTGCGTAACCAGTTCACCTTAATCATTATGGCCACGTTAGTCGTTGTCCTGGGGATTGCTTATATTATTGCAAGAGGCTTCGTGAATCCATTAATCCGTCTGAAGAAGCTGTCGCAGCAAATGTCTGATGGTGACTTTACACAGCGTATTACCATCAAGGGCAAGGATGAAGTGGCCGAGCTTGGTACTGCCTTCAATCTCATGTCCGAGCAGCTCGGTAGCCTGCTCAAGCAAGTATCCGGGTCTGCAGAGCAGGTTCATGATATCTCCTCCGAGCTGAACCAACACACCCAGAGCACCAAGCGTATTGCCGAGCAGATTGCTGTAGCGGCTGATGAACTGGCTATGGGCTCAAGCTCTCAGGCTGAGTCCGTATATGACGGGTCTGCCCGACTGAGCGAGATGAGTGACGCCGTTAGTGGTATTAACCGTAATGTAGAGCATTCGGTAACGATGATGCAGGAAGCGACCAATGCAATGAACGCTGGGCTACAGGCTGTCAATGAGCAGGTCACGATGTCCTCCGACAACCAACGCTCGATTGAGGGAGTAAAAAATTCTCTCTCCCAGCTGGCCGAGCGCTCTCAGCAGATCGAGGTCATTGCAGGTATGATTCATGGCATCTCAACTCAAACCAACCTACTCGCGTTGAATGCATCTATTGAGGCAGCACGTGCAGGGGAATCCGGCAAAGGGTTCGCCGTTGTCGCGGAGGAAGTCCGCAAGCTGGCTGAGCAATCCGCGAATGCCGTCAAAGAGATCATGGTGCTACTGAGTGACGTTCAATCTGCCAGCGAGCAGACGATTCAGGATGTCAATGCAGCTGAATCCACAGCGGAGCGGCAGGTGTCAGGCGTGAATGAGATGCGCTCCTCCTTTGAGCGTATACGCCATTCCATAGAAGGCATGAGTCAGCAGATTGATGCTGTATCCTCGGCCACCAAGGATCTGGATGCGAACGCAGGCCGAATCGCAGATGTGATCTCGGGTGTGGCCTCCATGTCGGAGCAGAGTGCTGCTTCTACTGAAGAGGTCGCATCGTCCACTCAGGAGCAATTCAATTATATTACCAGCATTACAGAACGCTCCAAGGAACTGACTGAGCATGCGGATATGCTGCTACAAGAGGTCAATAAGTTCAAAATTTAATGTTGCTAACTAACTTGTCATAGATTAAGTCATAGTTGTCCTGGTATGTAGTCGATAGCTTAGCGCCAAAAAAGCCCCTGATCTCCAGCGAAAATTCGTTGGCATCAGGGGCTTCTTCTATTATAGTTTCGCGCTGCAATATATTGTATGCATGCTTTCTATCCTATACGATTGAATTCAAACTAATTCGTCTCCCACTTTATGTGGTTACGAGTTCTTTGACTTCATCATATTCATCGTTAATATCCCCGACAATCTCCTCCAGGATATCTTCCAACGTCACCATACCAATCATGACATTGGCTTCATCTGTCACGAGTGCCATATGCACACCCGTCTGCTGCATCTTGATCAATACATTACGGATTGGCAAGGTACTCTTGAACTTGGGAATATGATGAATGAATCGGTCCATGTCGTACTCCCGTCCTGCTGCCACGCTGGTCAGAATCTCCTTCGTGTTCAGAAAGCCGAGAATGGAGTTCCGATCCTGACTACTTGTCACCGGATAGCGGGTATACTCCTGCTGATTGACGACCTTCACCATATCCTCCAGAGACATGGACTGGTCCAGCGTCACCATATCCTTGCGTGGAATCATAATTTCCTTCAGAATCCGTTCGTCAAAGGCAAAGATGTTCTTCAGATAGCCCATCTCCGTCTGATTGATCTCACCCAGCTCATAGCTCTGGTTCACAATCAGCTTGAGCTCTTCTTCGGAGTGCACCGTCTCGTGACCCGCTGGTTTGACTCCGAACAGCTTCAGCAGCACACGCGCAGAGTTGTTCAGTGCGGTAATGAACGGATACATAATTTTGCCGAACCAATATAGAGGTCCTGCAAGAAGAAGTGTCATCTTCTCAGCATATTGAATAGCCAGCGTCTTCGGCGCCAATTCCCCAATCACGACGTGCAAGAACGTAATGATCGACAGGGCAATAGCATAGGACAGCACAGTAGACAGTGCCGCAGGTACATTAAACGCCTCAAACACAGGATGTAGCATCTTCTCCACGGTAGGCTCACCCAACGCCCCCAGCACGAGTGCCGTTATGGTGATACCCAATTGACAGGCAGACAAGGAGTAATCCAGATCATGAGCTACCTTCTTGGCTACAATCGCCCGCTTATTACCCTCTGCAATCAATTGATCCAATCTGGACATCCGGACCTTCAGCACGGCGAATTCCGCACCGACGAAGAACGCCGTCAAACCAATAAATATCGCTACCAGCACCAAATTCAATATTATAATTCCGTCCAATGTATCCCTCCTGTGAGGGACTCACCTCCATAGGTTATGAATAGTTGTTACAATCAATCCATATGCCAATCATTACGTTATGTCATCACTTCGTTAGTCAATCATTCGGAACGTTGCAGAATCACGCTCTTGATCTGATGATTATCCATCTCTGCTACCGTCCAGACATGTTGCTCCTGCTCAATGACGTCTCCAGTGTTGACGTTCATCGACTTTTGATACTGAATCCACCCACCGATGGTCGTAATATCCTCGTTGCGTTCGAACAGAAGACCCAGCTGACGCTCAATATCGTCCAACAGCACACGTCCATTAATGACGTATTGATCATCTGCAGTCTGCTGAATATCAGCTCGCTCATCCGCATCGAATTCATCACGGATCTCACCGACGATTTCCTCCAGCACATCCTCCATGCTCAGAATCCCGGACGTACCGCCATACTCGTCAATGACTACAGCCATATGCACACGATGCTGCTGCATCTTGATCATGGCCTCCTGTACGGGAGTTACCTCGGATACATAAGGCAGATCACGTGCAAATTCCTCAAGACTGTATTCAGTGCCCTCTACCATCTTCGGAAGCATCTTCTTCACGTTTACCACACCGATAATTCGGTCCTTGTCACCAGCTTCGACGACAGGGTAACGGGTGTAATTATATTCATCCAGGATCGGGATAATATCCTCATACGTCATATCCTTATCCAGCGTGATGAGATCTATCCGCGGAACCATGATGTCTCTGGCGACACGCTCATCGAAGGAGAACACATTATCCAGATATGACAGCTTGGTCTTGTTGATCGCTCCACCCTCATAGCTCTGATTCATGATAATACGGAGCTCCTCCTCGGAGTATCCCTCTTCATGACCAGCCGGCTTCACACCGAAGCTACGCAGAATAACACGAGAAGAACCATTTAGCGCCCAGATGAATGGGTACATGATTTTACCGAACCAGTACAGAGGACCTGCAAGCAGCAAAGTCGTCTTCTCGGAGAACTGGATCGCAAGCGTCTTCGGAGCCATCTCTCCGACAACCACGTGCAGGAACGTAACAAGTATAAAGGCAATGGCATAAGAAGCAATGGAAGATGCTGCTCCCGATACGTTCAAGGCACTGAACACGGGGTAGAGCAGACTTTCTACGGCTGGCTTACCCAGTGCACCAAGCCCCAGGGCGGTGACGGTAATACCTAACTGACACGCTGACAGATAGTAGTCCAGATCTCCCGCTACTTTTTTGGCTACAATAGCCTTCTTATTACCTTCTGCAATGATCTGGTCAATCCGGGACATCCTTATTTTGACTACGGCAAATTCAGATGCAACAAAAAATGCGGTTAACAGCAATAAAATAACCAGCAAGACTAAGTTCGTCAGGGTGATTATGTCCAATGATTACCCTCGTAAGAGGGATTCACCTCCAAAATATTTACAGCACGCAGAAGCCCCTTCGCTACAAGCGTTGGCTACTGTCGAGCTATCTATTGTTATATTAGAATGTCAATGTACGTGCCACGGCATACGCTCACCGATACACTTCGGTCCGTAAGACGCGATAATTCATAAAATACTGCTCGGGCCACTCCACAATGAATAGGCCTGACAGCCATTTGTTCCATATGCTCACCTTACTGATGAACACGAGCTCATAAGTAACTTGAATAACTTACGCTTCAACAACTCACGCTTCGCTTCCGTCCGGATATGAAGGCGGAATACGTGAGAAGAGCACAACCAATTACAATCGCCAAACAACGAGTATACAGTGACGCCTTCCCATCTAAAGTCCACCTCCCTTCCCGCGATTTATTTGTTGACAAAGATTATATCACATCTGACCTTGAACCATCCAGTCGCACGTCATGGTTTTGGGGAGATGCACCTTGTAGTCCAACAGTTGTCTGGGTTGAAGCCACGCTGATGCGATGCTGGAACCTCCACAAAATCATTTACCCCCGCAATGCATTTTTATATCGTATTCAAAAAAAAGAGTGCGAAGACCACTTTGGCCCCCACACTCCGCTATAACCAACATTTGCTCTGGAATCCTAGTGTCAGGTAGACGAGTTATGCTGCATTGGATTTTTCCTTTTGCTTACTTCCGGAGAGGAACCAGCCCGCGACTGCGATGATGATCAGAACCGCATAGAAGGTAAGCTTCCAGCCTGTCGACTCAGCAAAATCATGCGGAATCACATGTACCGCGGGGTGAGCCAGCGTGTGAACTCCCAGCTTGACACCGACCCAACCAACAATGAAGAATGCAGCGATCTCAAGTGCTGGACGGCTCTCTAGGAGCTTCACGAAGAACGTAGCTGCAAAACGCATAATGATCAGACCGATGAAGCCACCGAGGAAAATAACGATGAAATGACCGCCGTCCATACCACCGATGTTCGGCAGATTAGTCGTTGGGAGTGCAACAGCCAGCGCAACAGCAGCTAGAATGGAGTCGATGGCGAAGGCAATATCCGCTATCTCTACTTTAAGCACCGTTGTCCAGAAGCCACTCTGCTTCTGTTCCTTTTTCTCACGCTTGGCGGCAGCTTCCTCACCTTTTCTCACAATAAGCTTACGGGCGATATGATTCGCAGCAATGAACAACAGATAGAGCGCCCCCAGTGCCTGTACTTGCCAGACGTCCACCAGGAACGAGATCGCGAACAGGGATGCAAAACGGAAGACAAATGCTCCAGCAAGACCATAGAACAATGCCCTCTTACGCTCTTTCTCCGGTAGATGCTTGACCATAATCGCCAGCACCAGCGCATTGTCCGCGGCGAGCAGACCCTCCAGTGCCACCAGCACCAGCAATACCCAACCATACTCCAACAACAATCCCAAATCCATAATCCATCCTCCTTCGACATCATGTGTCATGTGTATTTAGTTTTGCCCAAAAGAAAAGAGACCTTTGCCTTGAATCGGCAAAGGTCTCGCTAACAATGCTGTCGGTGCAGTGCCAATAGAACCGGAGGCCGTAACCCGGCACTCGTAATGACGACTCTATTGTAAAAGCTACTCCCCTTCTGGAGTGGTCCTTCTTATTCAATTGAACAACCTATATGGAGGTAGTACGGAAGACAAAACAACGTGGTTTCATTTGTTTCATTTTTATTTTTCGCTCATACTATCGGATTGGTTTGGATGCTCCGAATACTATGTAACATGTATACACCATTTTCATGATGGCAAAACACGTCATGTCCTAAATATAAAAAAAGCAGCTCTGACTATTCGTAGTCGAGCTGCTTGTGTGGCAATACATTATGCTGCTTGCGATGTTTGCTTTTCCTTGTCTTTGCCCCCGGAGAGGAACCAGCCCGTCACTGCGATGATGACCAGCACAATGTAGAAGGTCAGCTTCCAGCCTGTCGACTCGGCAAAGTCGTGCGGAATGACACCAATTGCAGGGTGAGCCAGGGTATGAACAGCAAGCTTTACTCCAACCCAGCCGACAATGAAGAATGCGGCCACTTCAAGTGCAGGACGGCTCTCCAGCAGCTTCACGAAGAGGGATGCGGCAAAACGCATAATGACCAGACCAATGAAGCCACCCAGGAAGATGACAATGAAATGTCCACCATCCATGCCGCCGATATGCGGCAGGTTTGTCTTTGGCAAAGCAACAGCCAGGGCTACTGCGGCCAGGATGGAGTCAACAGCGAAGGCAATATCGGCAACCTCTACCTTAAGTACAGTTACCCAGAAGCCGCTCTGCTTCGGCTGCTTGCCCTCTTCCTTGGCAGCAGAGTCCTCGCCCTGCTTCAAAATGAGCTTGCGTACGATATGATTCGCGGCGATGAACAACAGGTAGAGCGCACCAATCGCTTGCACTTGCCATACATCCACCAGGAAAGAGATAACGAACAAGGATAAGAACCGGAAAATAAAAGCCCCAAACAATCCATAGAATAAAGCTTTTTTACGTTCCTTCTCTGGCAAGTGCTTAACCATAATCGCCAGCACGAGCGCGTTATCCGCTGCCAGGAGTCCTTCCAGTGCTACCAGCACCAATAACACCCAACCATACTCTAACAACATTCCTAAATCCATGCCCATCCTCCTTTGATATCAATGCATCTATGACTAAATTTGCCCAAAAGAAAAGAGACCTTTGCCTTGGGTAGGCAAAGGTCTCGCTAACAATGCTGTATCTGCATTGCCAATAAAGCCGGAGGCTCAAAATGAGCACTCGTAATGACGACTTTTACTGTAAAAGCTACTCCCCTTTTAGGGTTGTCTAGCATATATCATTGGTGTGTCTATCCGTCTATGAAGATAGTACGGTAGACATGACACTAAGTTTCATTTACCAGATATTGCGTCCTAGATATGCAAAATATGAACCTTAAAGTTATTATAAGGAAAGTAATAGGCTCTTACAATCTTTTTTTTCTCTTGTCTATCAGGCTAGGTAGCATCTTTGCCAACATACGGTTCAACATGTACATGTACATCGGAGATATCATGCTCGACCTTCAATTGGTTCTCTACATGAGTGGAGATATCATGAGCCTCCGTTAAATCCAGGTCAGCCTTCACATACAAAATAATATCTACATTGGTATTGCTGCCGTAGGATCTGGCTCTGATCGTCTTCACACCCTGTACCCCTGCCACCGTCAACACGGTATCTCTATAGGAATCGATCTTCTCCTCATCGTATCCGTCTGTTAGATGATGAGTTGCATCACGAAAAATATCCCATGCTGTCTTACAAATTAATAAGCCTACGAGAACAGCTGTTAACGGATCCAGCCAAGGCAAGCCAAACTGTGAACCCACAATTCCGAGGACGGTACCGATACTTACCCATGCATCCGAGATATTATCCTTCGCAGCAGCCATAAGTGCCTGACTGCGTATCTTCTCGGCAAGCTTCTTATTGTATCTATAGACGAAATACATAACAACCGCACATATGATTCCGGTATAAGCTGCCACAGGATCAGGGGATTCCTGGCGTCCCGCAAAGATCGAGCCTACTGCTCCGTACAATACCTGCAGACCCACGGCCATCATTATAAAAGATGCTACCAGAGATGCAACTCCCTCTGCCTTCCAGTGACCATATGTATGATCTCGATCCGCAGGACGCTGAGATAGTCTCAGTCCAATCAATACTGCTATAGATGCAATGATATCGGTCGCGTTATTCAAGCCATCTGCCTTCAATGCTTCTGAATCTGCAGCATAGCCAATGAAGAGCTTGAAAAAAGACAGGATAATATAAGCGACGATGCTTATAATCGCCCCTTTTTCGCCCATCCTCAGATTATCGTATTTCAACTGTTCCAACTCGTTAATCCTCCCCAGCCAATAACTTGAACATGACACCTATGTTATCAAGCGAGAATCGTGTGGGTCTAGAGAAACGTTTTGTCTACGAGCCTACTATATTTCGGGTGCCAAAAATAATGACATAGGGTAAATACTTTTTACTTCATTCAACATTTGCGTCTACGTGCAACTGAAGGGACAAAAACTCAAGCTTATAAGATCATCCGAAGGCAGAGTAGAAGCTTTTCGTTGTTTTAATGATACCAACCTTTATTGTAACTTATTTAGTTACATTTTTATGTTGACATCATGAATAATTGTAACTATTATAGTTACATAAAGTGTCGAACTAACATTTTTGATAAGAAAGGAAGAATTTCTAGTATGTTAAGTAGCAAAAAAACCTTAGGAATGATTGTAATTGCTTGTTTGATCCTAGTACTGAGTGCGTGTTCCGGAGGATCAGCTGCACCGAATGCCTCAAGTGAAAATACAGCCAGTACAGGCACAGTAGCTGGGAGCACTGCCAGTGAAGGAACTCAAGCCCCCCAAGCGACAGAGCTTAAGATTACTACCTATAATCCGGGAGATCAGGGCATCTTTGCTGTTACCTCTAGCCTCATTGAGGGCCCGAGTGAAGTATTGCTCGTCGATGCACAGTTTCAGAAAAATGATGCCGAGGCTCTGGTCAAGCTGATCCGCGATACGGGTAAGAAGCTGACAACGGTGTACATCAGTCACCAAGACCCTGATTACTATTTTGGCTTATCAACTATTCGCGAAGCCTTCCCGGACGTAAGCATTGTTGCGACCCCAGCTACCGTAGAGGGAATCAACCGCACGATTCAAATCAAAAATGATTACTGGAACCCGATTCTGAAAGATAATGCCCCCACTGCTCAGATTGTTCCCGAGGCGCTTGAGGGGGATACTCTGACTGTCGATGGTGAACAGATTCAGATTATTGGCCTGGATGGATCCGACCCATCCCACACCGTTCTTTGGGTTCCATCGACAAAGACCATTTTAGGTGGTGTGCCCATTTATGAGAATCAACATGTATGGATGGCTGATAACCAAACCAAAGAGAGCCGCGATCACTGGCGAGAGCTGTTGGACCGCATCACTGCTTTGAACCCCGAACGTGTAATTCCTGGTCACTATCTGGGCAAGAGCACGGAGGATATATCAGCTGTAGCCTTCACCCAAGATTATATGGCTAAGTTTGAAGCTGCGACGGAGCAGGCCAAGAACTCAGCAGAACTGATTGCCACGATGCAGAAGGAATACCCTGATTTCACAAACACAGGTGATCTGGAGCTGAGCGCACAGGTATACAAAGGCGAGATTTCCTGGCCTTAAGAGTAATGAAATAACCCAAAGACTCCTACCCGTAGAATTAAATTCTCACGGATAGGAGTCTTTGGGTTGCATGAGTTTAACTTCGATACAGCCCCTTCATACCCTCCATCACACATGTTCAGCTTACAACGGATTATTATGCAAAGGCTTGTCTCCTTGGTGAACTCGATGACGCTGATGAATCAACCGCTCCTTCATTACACCTGGAGTACAACCATAAGCCTTTCGGAACACACGAATGAAATAGTTGGTCTCCATCCCGAGATGCAAGGCTATATCCTGAACCGGCAGCTCCGGGTCCTCAGTAATCATCTGAACAGCCCGCTGCAGCCTCAGATTCTGCAAATACTGATGTGGAGATGTGCCGTATTCCTGCTGAAACAGGCGTTGAAAATGCTGAACGGAATAGCCGACCGCAGCCGCCAAATTATGCACCAGCAACGGTTCTGTAAAATGCTCGTTGATCAGCTGAATTGCCTTCTGCATCGCTTCATTGCGTACCGCGTGCCCCGTAGGGCGCCCAATGGATTGCTCGCCCTCCGAGGCGGATTTCACGAACAGCAGCAGTCGATAGAGCTGTACCGACAGCTCCTGAGCTAACTGATTCCCATGTTGATCAGCTGCCTGATTATTGACCATGCGCCATATGTCCTCGATGATTCCCCAACAGGATTCAAACGCTCCGGGGTCCAATCGACGGACCTCTGATGGTAACAAATTCAATGTTTGAAGTATTTCCAAAGCTTGACTACCTCCGACCCCAACGAAGCCCATGTGCCATCGCTCGTGAGATAACGGAAAATATTCATGACCGCGTTCAGATGGAAAAAAATAAGCCATTCCTGGCTCTAATATGGTCTCCGAGCCGCTTTTCATATCCCGAAACAACCCTTGGCCACTACGGACCATGAATAGCTGCGCCACCGGGAACCCGGTAGGCCGCACATGATGGTATTGATTGTGCCGGCCGACTGAATAAGGATATAACGGAAATGCCATCGAATCACGTGGCATTTCAATTAAGGAGAAAGGAAGCACACAATCACCTCATGTTCATTTTGTCCTACCGATTCGAGTCATTAATCCTAACGATATTTATGGCGTATCTTTTAGTATATTAAGCGTATAACAATACCAGTGCAAGATTCGAATCAAAAAGGTGTATCAGAGAATAATCTCATCCTTACAACAATCCCCAACCGAAAGGACATACTTATTATGACACTCAAACATCCCGCAATTAGCAGCAAAGCGCCACACATGCTGCACGGTGCCGACTATAATCCGGAACAATGGTTGAAATACCCCGAGGTGCTCGAAGAAGATATCCGTTTAATGAAGCTGGCTGGCTGCAACGTCATGTCTGTAGGCATATTCTCTTGGGTATCCCTGGAGCCAGAGGAAGGCGTGTTCCAATTTGAGTGGCTGGATGAATTGCTGGAACGCTTCACAGCTAACGGCATTTATGCATTTCTGGCAACCCCAAGTGGTGCACGTCCAGCATGGATGTCCCAGAAATACCCCGAGGTGCTGCGGGTCGAGCGTAACCGTGTACGCAACCTGCACGGCTTCCGCCATAATCACTGCTACACCTCGCCAGTATACCGCGAGAAGACTAAGATTATTAATACTAAGCTGGCTGAGCGCTATGCCGACCACCCTGCCGTGATCGGCTGGCATATCTCGAATGAATTTGGCGGCGAATGCCACTGCGATCTATGTCAGGCGGAATTCAGAGTATGGCTGAAGAAGAGATATGACAACAATCTTGATACAGTCAATCATGCCTGGTGGGCCACTTTCTGGAGCCACACGTTCACTTCTTGGGAGCAGATCGAGTCCCCAGCACCACATGGTGAAACTCAGGTACACGGACTGAATCTGGATTGGCGGCGTTTTGTAAGCGATCAGACGATCAGCTTCTGCCAGCATGAGATGGACACGGTCCGTAGCTTCAACCCGGAGTTACCAATAACGACTAATATGCACAATATCGATGGAATCGACTACCGTGAGATGGCCAAAATTCTGGACGTTGTCTCATGGGATGCATATCCAAGCTGGCACTTTACGGACGACGGTGACGATGTTCATCTAGCGGCGTGGACTGGCTTCCATCACGACATGTTCCGTAGCTTTAAGAACAAGCCATTCCTGCTGATGGAAAGTACACCCTCCCTGACGAATTGGCAATCCGTTAGCAAGATGAAGCGTCCAGGTATGCATAAGCTATCCTCATTGCAAGCGATTGCCCACGGCTCGGATTCAGTGCAGTACTTCCAATGGCGAAAGAGTCGCGGCTCCAGCGAGAAATTCCACGGTGCAGTTGTCGACCATGCTGGTCATGAGCATACACGTGTATTTAGCGATGTCGCTGAAGTAGGCAAGGTGCTTGCTGGACTGAATGAGGTCGTGGGTACCTCCACTCCGGCCGAGGTTGCTATCCTGTTCGACTGGGACAACCGTTGGGCGGTTAAGGATGCTCAGGGTATCCGCAACTCCGGGCTGAAATACGAGGAGACCGTTATACAGCATTACCGCGGCTTGTGGGAACTAGGTATTCCTGTTGATGTTATCGGCTCTAGCGATGAGCTGGCCTCTTACAAGCTCGTTATCGCACCTATGCTCTATCTGATTAGCGAAGAGAACGGGCGTAATATAGAACAGTATGTTGAGAACGGTGGCACATTCCTCGCCACCTATTGGTCAGGCGTCGTCAATGAGACCGATCTGTGCCATCTCGGCGGATTCCCCGGACCACTGCGCCGTACACTCGGCATCTGGGCTGAGGAAACGGAAGGACTGCATAGCCGTGATATGAATGGCCTCATCTTCGAAGCAGGTAATGAGCTGAACCTGACTGGTGATTATGACGCTCATGAGATTGCCGAGCTGATTCATCTGGAGGGAGCCAAGACTCTGGGCACCTATCGGAACGATTTCTACGCGGGACGTCCTGCACTGACCGTGAACCGCTTGGGCGAAGGTAGAGCATATCATCTGGCAACTCGGGTAAAGGAGCAGGCCTTCTACATGGAACTGTACAGAGCCATTACAAGGGACATCGGCATCCAGCCAGTGCTTGACTGTGAGCTACCGGTGGGCATCACTGCCCAAGTGCGTACAGATGGTGAACAGGAATATGTATTTGTACAGAACTTCAGTGGTCATGCTCAGGCAATCGAACTGGACGGACGCAGCTACCTCAACATGGAGACAGGCGAGCCAGCGGCATCTACTCTTGAATTGCCAGTCAACGGCTTAGCTATATTGAAACGCAGTGCCTTACCCTATTAATTGATCTGGAATTTGAAATATAGGAGTGCAACTACATGAGTAACAAAGAAAAAATGCACAATGGAAGCCTATATCTACCTAACGACGAACAAATCGTCCAAGAACAAACGCTCTGTCTAGAACGACTTTATGATTTCAACATGACGAGACCGTTGGAATATGAGA
Organism: Paenibacillus massiliensis 2301065 = DSM 16942; assembly: GCF_000377505.1. Lineage (GTDB taxonomy): Bacteria > Bacillota > Bacilli > Paenibacillales > Paenibacillaceae > Paenibacillus > Paenibacillus massiliensis. The sequence goes on from NZ_KB898196.1 coordinate 28,471, forward strand.
AGCGGGCTGCCTTACTCAAAGAAATGTTCGCTGAGTTCGGAGAAGGATGCTATATTGAACCACCACTGCATTCAAATTGGGGTGGCAGGCATGTCCATTTCGGCAAAAAAATATATGCCAACTTCAATCTGACCCTCGTGGATGATACACATATCTATGTGGGCGATTACACCATGTTGGGTCCAAATGTAACGATCGCCACAGCAGGGCATCCTATTCTACCTGAACTGCGTGAACAAGCGTATCAATACAACGCCGTGGTAACCATCGGCAAAAACTGTTGGATAGGCGCTGGTGCCGTCATACTGCCCGGGATTACGATTGGCGATAATACCGTGATTGGAGCCGGAAGTATTGTAACTAAAGACATTCCAGCAAATGTGGTAGCTGTGGGTAACCCATGCAAGGTGCTCCGTGAAATTAACGAGCATGATAAGAAGTATTATTTTAAGAAGCTTGAGATTGGCGATGAGTTGAACACATAAGTATAAATAGCATGCACCACTAAATGGTAATACCTCTTGGTATGGTCCCTTTTTCCTTTGTTGAATGGAGGGATCATACCCCTTTGTTTTTCATTCCCTTCTATGAGTCAGATAAACACAAAAAAACACCGATAAGTTGACTTAACGGTGTTCTCTTGGAGACTAATCGTTATTTGAAATCATCTAATTCTTTCATGAATTTGGCGGGAACCCCTCCCACAACGCAGTTATCAGGAATGTCCTTGGTCACAACTGCCCCGGCTGCAATAATGACATTGCTTCCTATGTTAACTCCAGGAAGGATTACACAATTCGCCCCGATCCATACGTCATTCCCTATTCTCACAGGTTTAACTATCGACAGCTTTTCTCTCCTGCCTTGGGCAGTCATCGGATGATTAACTGTGGAAATTGTACTGTTGGGTCCAATCATGCAATAATCGCCAATAATAACCTCTCCGACGTCGAGAATTGTAAAGTTATAGTTGGTTAAAAAATCTTCCCCAACATGAATATTCTTACCTACATCGCAATGGAATGGTGGCTGCATGTATACATTATTTTTGCAGGAACCAAATAAATCCTTAATGAGCTTCTTCTGTTCTTCTAGATTTGAAGTGTCGATCTCATTGAATTGTTTACATAGGCGAGTCGCATTCTCTTTCATGGCAGCAACCTCAGGGTCAAGAAAACAAAATGGTTCGCCTGCAAGAAGCTTTTGCATTTCCGTCTTCATGTAGAGTCTCCTTATTACAAATTTAATGCTCATATTAAGTGTTAGATATAGCTCTAAGTCAACAGAAAAATGATTTTTCTTGCATAGGCTTTGACTTAGAGATAACTCTAAGCGATACAATAATAATATTAGAAAGAACTAGGGGGAGTATTCATGGGATATACAATCGGTGAGGTTGCTAATATAACTGGAATATCTGCATTTACTTTGCGTTTTTACGACAAGGAAGGCTTAATGCCTTTTGTAGATAGGAATCCATCAGGAGTTCGTGTATTCAAAAGAAGTGATTTTGAATGGCTCGCCGTCATAACCTGCCTGAAGAAAAGCGGCATGCCGGTGAAGAAAATAAAGCAGTTTGTGGATTGGAGCATGGAAGGAGACACTACATTAGACCGGCGGCTAGAGGTATTTGAAGAACACAAAAGATCGGTGACTAATAAGATCGCCGAGCTTAATAAGCACATGGAGAAGATTGATTATAAAATTTCGTATTATCAGACAGCCATAGAGGCCGGTACCGAAGCGATCCACGCTCAACAAACTTGTGTTCTGTCAGAAGAATTTTTCAAAGCCTAACGGAACCGACACCCCATAATCACCACTGTAGCTAGCAACAGCAAAGAAGCCTTCCTAGCTGCCAATTTAATAGCCGGGAAGGCTTCTTTCCATGGTTATAGAAGCTGAGGACTCTATCTCAATAAGCAATGCCTACACGTGACTTAATATACTTGCTATCCTCTAATTGCTTGTAAGCGAACTCCGCTGTATCCGTAACAGATATCTCCGCTCCACCTTCAGGCAGAACATCACGCTCTACACGATACTTCCCGAGCCTTTCTCCATCAGGCAAGTACGTTGGACATACAATAGTCCATTCCAGAGACGAGTTCTTTAGCAAGCTATACACTTGATGATGCTCAATGGCTGCCCGGTTCGACTTCCGCTTGGATTCGCTGGATTGATACCGCAGTAGATGGGGAGAGATTCTGCTTTGTAAGATACCGGCGGTTCCAATGGTTATAATACGCTGAATATTCTCATTATACATGGCCTCAATAATCAGGGGCATGCTTGCTGATAACGTTGTAGTACCATCTGTATTTAGTGCGCTAATGACTACATCCATCCCATGCATTGCATGTGTAATATCATCTCCATGCAGGACATTCCCTTGAACAATAGTTAAATGTTCACGATCCATGTGAATTTTGTCTGGGGACCGAGCTAATACAGTCACATGGTGGCCATCATCAAGAGCATGCTGCAAGATATGGGCCCCGACTCGTCCAGTTGCACCAAATATCAAAATATTCATGAGAGAGACCCTCCTCCTATACATCGCATAAATCTATTCATAGAGTAACATTCAGCCTCATCCACCTTCAATCGAGCATACAATAATGATAAGCCATTGACGCAATGCTTGGATAAGAATATGCCCTATTGTAACGTTTCCATCATAGTATAGCTATTATTGAAAATCAGCAACGATCAGCATATCTACCCAGCGCGCCCGACGCAGCATGAAATGGACAACCGTCTCCCTCATTAGTGAATACCATAACGGTCTACGGGATTGACCAATGATTAATTGAGTGGCATGCACTTCCTTCATGCATTGAAGCAACGCTTCTCCAACATTCTTATGGCTTCCAAGCCCGGTCACTTCCATGTTGCCTCCCAGGCGATTGCTTAGTTGGCGAAGTGCATCCAGCCGTTTATTGTCGGCATCTGAAATGACATCCGTGTTATGCACATAATGGACATGCCATGGTGCCTTGAGTCGATGAGCCATTCGAAACCCGCGGCGAATTAATCGCTCAGCCCGCGAGCTGGTATCCACGCATACGAATATGACCTCTTGTCGATGTCTTGGTCCACGAACGGAAGAGTTGCGCTCCCACGCTTCCAAACGTTCATCCACATCGTCGGCAATTTCGCGCAAGGCCAACTCACGCAAAGCAATCAGGTTACCTATTTTAAAAAACGAACCTAAGGCCTGGTCCACCTTTTCAGAGGCATATATTTTCCCCTCTCGCATACGCTGTTGCAGCATTTGAGGCGTAACATCTATAAGCTCAACCTCATCTGCCATTTTCAGAATGGCATCAGGCACGGTCTCCCTTACACGAACACCGGTCAACTGCTCCACTGCATCATTAAGGCTTTCCAGATGCTGCACGTTAATGGTCGAGATGACAGAAATGCCGCTTTCCAATATGCGAATAACATCCTCATATCTTTTCTTGTTCCTACTTCCAGGGATGTTCGTATGCGCAAGCTCATCAACAAGCACCACCTCGGGATGACGTGCAATAATGGCATCAGTGTCCATTTCCTCAAGATGAGCCGACTGGTAGAAGGCGTGCATTCGAGGGATAAGCGATAAATTTCCCGTCTGCTCCTGTGTCTCCTTCCTGCCATGCGTCTCCAACAACCCTATGACGACATCGATCCCTTTGCGAAGCAGACTATTACCTTCCTGCAGCATTTTATATGTTTTACCGACACCAGGTGCAGCACCGATATACACTTTAAATGTACCTCGGCGGATGGTTTCTATTTTCTTTTCTATTTCCACAGGACTTAATCTTCGGAATGGCTCTGCGCTACCTCCTGAGTGCGGCTTGATTGGCAGAATGCGTTCTCCTTCATGCTCTGCGCGATCTGCCATCAAGAAGACGTCCACATTCCTCATTGTCCTAAGCACTCTACCCGCAATGGAGCCTTGCCAGCGTTCCTGCCAGCGACTTTTTTGAGAATGTCCCATCACAATACGTGTAACGTTATTTTGGATGGCATAGCGTACAAGCATCGTTGGAAGCTTGCGCACATGGAGTAAGGGAAGCTCTTCGAATCTGGCATCTACCTTCTCCGCTAATTTCTGGATCGAACGCTTGAACATTTGCTGATCCTTCGACAGCTTCTGATTGGGCAGTAGGAACGTAACCACCATCATGTCACCATTCAATCTTTTGGCGATTTGTTGTCCTCTGCGCACATAGAGTGAACCGTTCCAGTGGTACTGAACCGACACCAAAATCCGCTCTGTTGCTCCCGATGCACCAACTAGTCCGAGCTCTTCACGGTGTTTCTCAAGCGAATCGTTAACCCCCTCTGCCATCAGGCGCAGCGAGATTTCCCTCAGCACACCAAGATTTCCACGCCGGGCCAGCGCAGGATGCGTGTGATCTCCAAGGATTCCTTCGTCAATCCGCTTCAGCATCGTCTCCGGAGAGACATCAATGAGCCGTACTTCGTCAGCCAGCTCAAGCGTATCGGTAGGAACCGTTTCTTCTGCACGAATCCCCATCCGCTTAAAGACAATCTCGTCCACCCCCTCCAGCTCGTAGACATTGATCGTCGTAATGACGCTGATGCCTTGCTCCATCAGATATCGAATATCCTCCAGTCGTGTCTTGAACTTCGCCCCACTTCGATTGCGATGAGCAAGCCCGTCAACCAGGAGCACCTCAGGATTACGCATCACAAGTTCATCCAGCGGTAAATCCTTGTATTCCTTGCCATCGCTCCACCAATGAATACTCGGTACACGCCCCAACTCCAACGCTTGTTGAACCGTTTCAGAGCGCTGCATAGTCGAAATGGCACACATGACCACGTCAATTCCCTGCTGCTTCAAGGACCTGCCTTCATGCAGCATATGATACGTTTTTCCCGAGCCACTAACTGCACCGATAATAATTTTAAGACGCCCCTTGTGCAGTTGCGCTATCGAGCTTAAGATCTCCTCTGGTGATTTCCTCTTAAATTCGGTCACTCGCTACTCACCTCCTGAGATGCAGACCAAGGTTGACGCACCTGTTTCTCTTCTTATGTTACTTTTCCAGCCTCTCTTTCAAAGCCAGATTAAGCTTCAGTACATGTACTCTCGGGTCACCGAATACTCCCAAATCACGACTTTCTGTATACTGATCCACTAGCGCTTGCAACTCAGAAATAGAAATGCCCGTCAGCTTGCTGATTCGTGGCACCTGCACCTGTGCAGACTCAGGAGTAACGTGCGGGTCAAGACCCGAACCTGAATTGGTAATGAGAGCAATCGGTAGTTGATCGATGGGTACGTCAGGGTTATCCTGACGCCATTGGTCGATGGACGCTTGCGTGCGTGCCAGCATTTCTGGATTAGAAGGAGCGTAGTTGTTAGAACCGGATGCCTCTGCGGTGTAATCAATGCTGGACACACGACCCTGAAAATAGCTCGGGTCTGTAAACGATTGTCCAATCAATGCGGACCCAACAACGTTACCGTCATTATCCCGTAATAAACTCCCATTCGCCTGCTGCGGAAACATGAGCTGTGCGAGGCCAGTGCTGACAAGTGGGTACACAATACCGCAAAGGACGATGAACAATATACTGACGCGCAATGCGGTCCAGAATACCGTTCCTTTGGAAGGCTCCTCCTGCTTCGGTTGCATCATTGTACTCATAGCTACTTCCTTCTTTCTATGGTAAGAATGGCTCAAATCCAGATATGAACGAGCAGATCAATCATTTTGATGCCGATGAACGGCGCAATTACCCCTCCCAGGCCATAGACGAGCAAATTACGAGTAAGCAGTCTCGAAGCACTCATCGGTCGGTAGGCAATCCCCTTCATTGCTAGTGGAATCAGCAGTGGGATGATAACCGCATTGAAGATTAATGCCGATAGAATCGCCGATAGCGGCGAGCCAAGCTTCATAATGTTCAAGGCCTCCATTTCTGGAATAGCAATCATGAACATCGCTGGAATGATCGCAAAATATTTGGCAATGTCGTTAGCGATACTGAACGTGGTCAGGGCACCACGTGTCATCAGCAATTGCTTGCCGATCGCGACCACCTCGATAATTTTTGAGGGGTCTGAATCCAGATCGACCATATTGGCCGCTTCCTTTGCTGCCGTGGTACCGCTGTTCATCGCGAGCCCGACATCGGCCTGCGCCAATGCAGGTGCGTCGTTCGTACCATCCCCCGTCATCGCAACCAGCTTGCCTTCGGCTTGCTCACGGCGAATCACGGCGATTTTATCCTCGGGCTTACTTTCCGCAATAAAGTCGTCTACCCCAGCTTCCCTGGCGATCGTAGCTGCCGTCAACGGATTATCCCCGGTGCACATAATCGTTTTAATCCCCATTGCACGCAATTGATCGAATCGTTCACGCATGCCAGGCTTCACGGTATCCTTCAAGTAGATAACGCCAAAGACTTGTTGATCGACGGCTACAGCCAATGGTGTTCCACCCTCTGTCGCGACTCGATTAGCCTGGGCGTCCAACTCCTCTGGTATCACTCCACCTTGTGCAATGACCCATTGGCGTATAGCATCAACTGCTCCTTTGCGGACCTGCCGCCCATCCTTCAGGTCAACGCCACTCATCCGCGTCTCGGCTTTGAATTCAACAAAGCTGCCAGCGTCTCCAAGCGTCGAGTCAAACGTTTTTTCGTTTTTCCTCATCCATTCCAGCACCGAGCGACCTTCAGGTGTTTCGTCCTGAACGGAGGATACTGCCGCCCAAGCGGCCGCTTCATTGATGTGGACCCCACCAACTGGAATGATCTCACTGGCCATTCGATTCCCGTAAGTAATCGTTCCGGTCTTATCCAAAATCATGGTGTTGATATCACCGGCAGCCTCCACTGCTTTGCCAGACATGGCCAGCACATTGAACTGGGTTACCCGATCCATCCCGGCAATACCAATGGCTGAGAGTAGACCTCCGATCGTCGTCGGGATTAAGCAGACCAGCAATGCAATGAGCACGGGGATCTCCAGATTTACATGTACATAAGAAGCAATAGGGCCAAGCGTGACAACAACAATCAGGAATATAAGCGTCAGACTGATCAGCAACGTATTGAGTGCGATCTCGTTTGGCGTTTTTTGGCGTTTTGCACCTTCAACAAGCGCAATCATGCGATCAATGAACGTCTCTCCAGGATCGCTTGTTATTCTTACTTTAATTTGGTCACTAATGACGCGTGTTCCGCCCGTTACCGAATTGAAGTCGCCCCCTGCTTCCTTAATCACGGGCGCGGATTCCCCAGTAATCGCCGATTCGTCAACAGAGGCCAGACCCTCCATGACTTCACCATCGCCAGGAATCATTTCGCCTTGGGATACGACGACGATGTCCCCTTTTCGCAAATCGGTTGATGGAATGGTTTTAACGCTACCCCCAACTACTTTATTCGCAGTGATTTCCTTCTTCGTCTGCTTTAACGTATCCGCCTGCGCCTTCCCTCTGCCCTCTGCCAGCGCCTCGGCAAAATTGGCGAATAACACGGTAAACAATAGAATGATGAACACAGTAAGATTGAATCCGATCCGATCCTCTGCATGGAACGTGCCAGGAAGCAACGTCATCAATAACACGATGACCGTACCCAATTCCACGACGAACATGACGGGATTCTTCATCATGACAGCCGGATTCAGCTTGAACACACTTGCCTTCAAGGCCTGCATAATCAGCGGGCCAGAGAATAGGCTTATTTTACGTTTTTCGTTCATGGCAATTTCTCCCCATTTCTAACTTAACGAATCGTTAATTGTTCAGCGATTGGTCCCAATACAATCACCGGCAAGAAGGTCAGCGCACCAATCAGAATGACGCTGCCAATCAATAGAACAGTAAACAGTACGTTGTCGGTACGGAATGTGCCGATTGTCTCCGGTACCCATTGCTTACGTGTTAATGATCCGGCGACGGCAAGCAGCGCAATCATGGATATATACCGCCCGAAGAACATCACAAGACCCGTGGTTATATTCCAGAATGGTGTATTGTCCGCTAGTCCCTCGAAGCCAGATCCGTTGTTAGCTGCTGACGATGTGTATTCATACAGCACTTGTGTAATCCCGTGGAAGCCAGGGTTGGTGATCGAGCCTCTACCCAGATCAGTCAGGAAGGCAACAGCGGTTGGGACCAAAATGATAAACGGGTGTGCCAGAATCGCAATCGCGATGAGCTTCATCTCCCGCGATTCAATCTTACGTCCCAAAAATCCAGGTGTTCTGCCGACCATCAGTCCGCAAATGAACACAGCGAGTATCGCATACATAAGCATGTTCATTAGCCCGACGCCTTTTCCGCCAAACACGACGTTCAGCATCATCTCCGCTAACGGTACCAGACCACCAAGTGGAGTCAGTGTATCATGCATATTGTTGACCGAACCGGTCGTCGCTGCTGTTGTCACTACCGTGAACAGTGCAGATTGGGCGATACCGAATCGTACCTCTTTCCCCTCCATGCTTCCTTGCGAAGCATCAATACCAAGCGCATTCAGCGCCGGGTTCCCACTTTTTTCTGCTGTGTAGGAGATAGACAGGAACACAAGGAGCAATATCATCATCGCCGAGAAAATAACCCAGCCCTGCTTGCGGTTATTCGCAAATCTGCCATACATAAATGGCAGCGCAGCGGATATGGCCCACATGGACAGGATCTCAATCACATTGGTCAGCGGACTCGGATTCTCAAACGGATGTGCCGAGTTCGCACCAAAGAAGCCACCTCCGTTCGTTCCCAAATGCTTGATCGATTCTAACGAAGCGACCGGGCCAATCGCAATCTGCTGAATGTTTCCCTCCAGCGTCGTTACAGATAGAGTCGAATCCAGCGTTTGGGGTACTTGGAGCGCCACCAGTATCAACGTGATAACTAACGCAAAAGGGAAAAAGATTCGTGTATGCGCCTTGACGAAATCCTCAAAGAAGTTCCCTAAGGTCTTTCCTTTGCTCGTAATTCCTCGGACAAAGGCCACCGCAATGGAGAGACCCGTAGCCGCTGACGTAAACATCATCATCATAATGACAGCCATTTGCGAGAAGTAGGTCAGTCCCGTCTCTCCGCTATAATGCTGCAGGTTGGTGTTCGTAATGAAGCTAATTACGGTGTTCATCACTAATGTCGGCTCCATATTTGCGATACCATTGGGATTCAGCGGCAAGCCACTTTGCACCCGTAATAGTAAATAACTTATCGCGACGAGCACCACGTTGGTCGTAACGAAGCTGATCGCATACCATTTCCAATTCATGCCTACACGATGCTTCAGACCGATCAATGCAAAAACGGGTTTCTCAGCCCATCCAAATAGTTGATCCGTACGATTGGGTTCGTTAGAGAACACGTAGTACAAATAATCACCTAGCGGTCTGGCAACTAGCAGCAAAATGCCAATGACGATTCCGATTTGCAATATATCCATAAAATTTCCTCCCTGGTCCTACTCAATGAAAAAACATCGTTAAAATTTCTCAGGATGAAGCAAGGCATAGATTAAGTAGATGAACAAAGCACCTGTAGCAATCAACACAATGGTCATTCACGTTCTCCCTCCATAGGTTCAATAGATCTCCCACACCATTCAATAAATCCGATTACGAGCGCGAAAGAAACAATTAATGTAATTACCATCCATAAATCCAACATCCCAACACTCCCTTTGTTAATCCAATGAATCTTTTCCATGCTCACCTTCGAACTAAAGAAGAAGACAACAAAAAGAAGCCACAGAAAAGGAAACCTTTTCCGCGGCTTCTTGCTCATGACCTGTGTCCTGAACAGCCCGCGATAAAATGTTGCCCCTCCATACGCTTACGAGGTTAGCTGTCGGATTCGGGCGTGAGAGTCGCCCTACACCTGGCACCAAAAGGCCAAGTGATTCACCCCATGAGACCATCAGGTCTCGATTGGTTCCCCCGTTCCTTGCTTGTTCCAAGGATTCAGCGTGATTGGTCCACCGACCTCGTCTTCATCGGCAGTTCAATTCCGTTCACGGACTGTATCTTACCGCTCGAAAAAAACAATGTAAAACAAACGGTTTTGGCTATGGACTCAAAATGCATGAAATCCACATTATGTAAGCGTTCTTAAATAAGAGTTTCTAGACTTTCCTCTCATATACTCTTTATTACTAAGGTTTTCATTCATTTTTACGGAATTTTTACGCCTTTAAATGTCTTCTTTTATGCCTTTTTTACAGCATTTCTGCCTTTACTGAAATAACAAGAAATCTCACCCAATCCATGATCATATTGAAAATAAACGTTGACATCGATCACAGAAGTAAGCGAAAGTAAAGCGTCTCGCAGAACTGTCTGACCAATTTATCGAAGCAGACAAATATATGTTCGTTACTCAGAACAGGGCCCTACAGGGAGCTTCACAAACGAGACTAGTTGTTGTAGGTGGCGCAGGGAGTCTATTTATAGATGAAGCTCACACAACTCGTAAATTGGAGGCACCTGGTTTTCCGGAAATATATCTACCCCCAGCTGTTCATATGGCCGAAAATCTCGATGATCTTCGGCAATCCACGAATATTCAATGGACGTACCTTAGTCCAGCAGGAATTTTGATCCTGAATAGCTGTACGTCTCCAGCTCCAGTACTAGTATGCTACGTTCAATCGCCTTCTGAATGAAATAAAACCAAGAGGATGAGCTCGCTTGAGCCCATCCTCTTGTACGTTATTACAATGTTGCTCTTACTTCTTTGGCTGCTTGGACAAGGTTCTTCAAGCTGGCCCACGTTTCATTGACACCGCGAGTTTTAAGTCCGCAGTCCGGGTTAACCCATAGCTTGGACACCTCGATCTTATCCAACATACGATCCAGTCCTTGTTTAAGCTCTTCTACGCTTGGAATCCGAGGCGAGTGGATATCGTACACGCCTGGGCCGACTTCAGTGCGGAAGCCACACTCGTTAATTGCGTCGATAATTGCCAAGTCTGAGCGCGACGCTTCGAATGTAATGACATCGGCGTCCATCGCATCGATGTCACGAATGATATCGTTGAACTGGCTGTAGCACATATGCGTATGAATTTGCGTTTCGGCTTTGACGCCGCTATGCACGAGTCGGAAGGCAGGAATCGCCCAGCTCAAGTATTCGCTCTGCCAGTCGGAATGTCGCAACGGAAGCTTCTCTCTTAAAGCGGCTTCATCGATCTGGATAATCTCGATTCCATTGGCTTCGAGATCAAGTACTTCGTCACGAATCGCAAGGCCAATCTGAAGGGCGCTTTCTTTCAGACTGATATCTTCGCGAGGGAACGACCAGTTCAGGATCGTCACCGGACCCGTCAGCATGCCTTTGACCGGCTTGTTGGTACGGCTCTTCGCGAACGTCGAGTACTCTACAGTAATTGGCTTGCTACGACTAATGTCGCCCCATACAACCGGCGGCTTTACACAGCGTGTTCCGTAAGACTGTACCCAAGCGTTCTCAGTGAAGATAAAGCCATCCAAGCATTCCCCAAAGTATTCGACCATGTCGTTGCGCTCGTATTCGCCATGAACAATCACATCGATTCCAATTTCCTCCTGCTGCGCAATGCACTCCGCGATGCGGTCAAAGTTGAATTGCTTATACTGTTGCTCGGTGATGTTACCTTTCTTGAAGGCTGCGCGGTTCGCGCGGACATCAGCCGTCTGAGGGAACGAACCAATCGTCGTCGTAGGTAACGGCGGTAGATTGAATTTGGCTTTCTGAAGCGTTTCCCGTTCGGCGAAGGCAGGAAGTCTCGTGAAGTCGGCGTCAGTCAACTCTGCTACTCTCTTCTGTACCGAATTGTCATTCGTGAGTCGCGATGCACGGAACAGCTTCTCATTCTCTGTATAGTAAGTGGAAGCTTCCGGACTCTCCTGCTCCAAGATCGACTTGAGTTCTGCAAGCTCGCACAGCTTTTCTTCCGCGAACGCGAAGTATTGCTTATTTGTCGCCGTCAGTTTTGTTTCGTGCTTAATCGTGTACGGGACATGAAGCAGCGAGCAGGACGTGCTGAGCACGACTTGGTTTGCATGCTTGCTGATCTCTTGAACGAGAGCAATGGTTTGTTTATATTGGTTTTTCCAGATGTTCTTACCGTTGATTACACCGGCAAATAGCACCTTGTCACTTGTGAAGCCATGCTTGCGCACGAGGTCCAAAGACTGCTTGCCCTCGACAAAGTCGATGCCAATTCCGTCGAACGGCAGACCTTGAAGTACCTGATAGCAATCGCGCACGTCTCCAAAATACGTTTGTGCGACAACTTTTACGCCGCCTTTGGCGGACAGGATACCGCTATATAGCTCCGTAAAAAGCTCGATATCTTCCGAAGTCAAATCCGTTACTAATGCAGGCTCATCCAGTTGGAACCATGCTGCGCCAAGAGTGTTCAATTGGTTCAGAACAGCAGTATAAGCTTCGACAACCGCAGGCACGAACTCCTTCACTTGCTTCGAGCCTGTGAATCTTGCAAGCTTGAGCAGAGTGAATGCTCCGATCAGCACAGGCTTGGTTGTGATGCCAAGCTGTTTTGCTTCCGTAAATTCGTCGAACAGCTTCGAGCCGGCCAAGTGGATGCTTGTCGTATCTTCGATCTCGGGCACCATATAGTGATAGTTTGTGTTGAACCATTTTTTCATCGCCAGCGCTTTAACATCGCCTTCGTCGCCTTGATAGCCTCTCGCCATTGCAAAATACGTCTCTAGTGGGCTTAATCCGAGTTCCTGATATCTTTGCGGAACGATTCCAAGCAAGCAAGCCGTGTCTAGCAGTCCGTCGTAGAAGGAAAAATCGTTGGAGGCAATGAAATCGACGCCGTTCTCCTGTTGAAGCTTCCAGTTTGCGTATCTAAGCTGAGCCGCCGTTTGTTGCAGCTCTTCAACTGGAAGTATGCCTTTGAAGTATTTTTCGGATGCGAATTTAAGCTCTCTGAGCGCGCCGACTCGTGGATAACCGATTATGGATGTTTTCAATTGTAACAGCTCCTTGCTTAAATGTTGGCTTTAGTATAGAGCGTGGAAGCTGCTATCGGGAAACACAAAAAAACTATACCCAGATATAGCTTTTTTCTATGGCCCAAACGAAAAGCCTGAATATTACAATGCAAAGAAGGTGCCACCCCAATCAGAGTAGCACCTATATCTTCATTTAGTTCTTCATTTAGTTCTTCATTTAGTTCTTCATTTAGTTCTTCATTTTCTTCTTGCTACCATACATCCATAGACTAACAACAGCTAGAACAGCTCCAGCACCCACCATTGCTCCTTGAATAGCATCCTTCACTCCAGAACCTTCTCCACTTATGGCTGATGCTAACAGTAGAACAACTACTCCTGCGCTCATTAACTTATACGATTTTGTATTCAAATGATTAAGCATATTCAATCTCCCACATCGTTTATTTTGTTGTTTTTTTAGCCCGGTGCTATTTCTAGATTTTGTACGCCTTCATTGCCTTGCGCAGCTCTTTCCAGCTTGGACGCTTGCCGTACATCAGCACACCCGTCCGATAGATCTTCGCGGACAACCAGCCGAAGCCCACAATGGATATGACCAAGATGAGAAGCGACAGCCATATCTCCCATAGTGCAGCCCGCTCTAGTCCAATCCGCAGCAGCATGACTGTAGGTGACGTGAACGGTACGAACGAGCTGACCTTCACCAGCATCGTATCCGAAGTGAAGATATTGAAGATACCGATGTAAAATGCAGCCAGTGCCAGCATGGTGATCGGCATCACCGCTTGCCCCAGATCCTCCGTCCGGCTCACGATGGAGCCCACAGCAGCGAACAGCACTGCATACAGGAAGTAGCCGAGAATATAGAAGATTAGTCCATAGACCAGCACCTGCACATTCAGCTCTGCAAGACTGAGGCCTGCATCCGCCAGAATGACGTGGTTGTGTGGTAGCAGCAGATTTCCTCCCACTACAAGAGCAAATACCAGAATTTGTAGCATGCCAATCATGAATATACCGATAATCTTGCCGAACATCTGGGTCAGTGGCGATACACTGGTGATCAGAATCTCCATGATTCGCGAGCTCTTCTCTGCCGTTACCTCAGAGGCAATCATATTGCCTGTCATCATGGCGGAGGTGAAGAAGAGAATCATCAGAACATAGACTAGCGCATAATTGATCGGAGATAGATTCTCACCTGCGTTACCGTCCGCTCCATTGCCGCCTTCTGCCTCTACACTGATCGTACGGCTGTCGATCTGTACGGGAGTGCTAATCTCCTGCACCTGCTGCTCACTTAGTGTCGTCCCCGCAATCAGCTTCGTCTTGGCGGACTGAAGTCCCGCTTGAAGCAGTGCGATCACATCTGGTGAAGGAGCATCGCCCTTCGCGACATACTCGACAGTAGGGAACTCTCCAGCAGCCGATGTCAGCTCCACATAGCCTGTAATCGTGTCATTTTGCAGGGCAGACTGCAGTGCTTCATCCGTCGTGCTGTCATATCGTATCCAGCTTAGCGGTGTGACGGATTGCAGCTGAGTATACTGTTCTAAGGCTTCGGCCACAGTTGCATCCTGCTGCTGGACAATCAAGCCGATCGACATTTGCTCCTTCATGGGAGAAGAGGCCTTATCCTCCCCTTTGAAGAGGGTAATCAGATAAGGGATATTCATCCCGATCGTAATGAGCAAGGCTAATACCAGTGTAGTGATAAGGAATGACTTGGTCTTTGCCTTCTGGCGAAATGTGAACCCGATGACCGTACCTATTCTATTCATGCGATTCACCAACCTCCCGGATGAATATTTCGTTCAGCGTTGGTTCCTTAATCTCAAAATGCTCAATATTAGACTCTGCTATCGCTTTATTCAGCACCAGCCTGGCGGCATCCTCATGTTCCATATGCAGCATCCAGCCGCGCTCCAGCTTCTCTACATGGCTAATGCCTGGTATTGATTCCAGCCCCTCAAGCTCTGTCGAGGTCACCAGACGCAGTCGCTCCCGCGGATAACTGGACTTAATCTCTCTGACACTGCCTTGTACGACTGTGTTTGATTTATGCAAAATGGTAATGTTGCGGCAAAGCTCCTCCACATGCTCCATACGGTGTGTCGAGAACAGAATGGCAGCTCCTTCATCACGCAGCTCCTTCACGGTCTCCTTGAGCAGCTCCACATTCACGGGATCGAGTCCACTGAATGCCTCATCCAATACCAGAATAGATGGACGATGAACGACGGCAGCGATGAAGCCCATCTTCTGCTGATTCCCCTTGGACAGCTCCTCGATCCGCTTATCATAGTATTCAGGTACCGCGAAGCGATCCAGCCAATACCGCAGGCTCTGATCCGCATCCTTGGCAGACATGCCCCTTAGCCTGGCCAGGTAAGTGATCTGCTCACTTACTTTGACCTTCGGATACAGCCCCCGCTCCTCTGGAAGATAGCCCATACCATGCTGCATTTGCAGGCTGAACGGCTTGCCATGATACATAATGCTTCCTTCATCGGGATAGATCAGGCCAAGCACCATCCGCATCGTCGTCGTCTTGCCCGCACCATTGCCTCCAAGCAGGCCATAGATCTCTCCTGCCTCCACCTGCAGACGAATGCCATTTACCGCCGTCTGTTCTCCATAGTGCTTCACCACATCCTGCAGCTCCAGTACGTTCATGCTCAGATCACTCCTTTATCCATAAGAATGTCTTCGGGCACCTGCCCATCCATCCAATACGTCATCAGCTCATCAAGCTCCAGTGCCCGGGAACGCAAAATGCGAATCCCTGCTTCCTCCAGCATCTCTGCTACGGCTGGCGCCTTCATCGTTACCACACGCTGCAGCATGCCTTCCTGCGTATGCTCCACGACGCCCGGCAGATCGCCAGCATCCTCCTTGCTTCCCTCGAACCAAATTTCCTTGCCTGTCTCCAGCAACCGATCTTTCTCGGCTACGCCAAGCATTTGCCCTTTATCCATCAATGCCACATAATCCGCGAGGCGTCTGACCTCATCAATGATATGGCTGGATAAAATGATAGTGGTACGCTCATTGCGCATACAGTCCTTCAATTCATCAATCATGATCTTCCACGAGAACGGGTCCAGACCTGACGACGGCTCATCCAGTAGCAGCAGTCTAGGGTGCGGAGCGAGAGCAGCGGCGAGCTCGAATTTGCGACGCTCTCCCTTCGAGACCTTGGACAGTCTCTTGTCCCAAGGTGCCTGGAAGCGATCCATCAGCTCCTGGAACCGCAGTTCATCCCAGCCCGTATACCATTGGGCCCGAAAAGCAGCTGCCTGCCTTGCCGTCAATCGATCCTCATCCCGGGTGAAATGCTCAGGCATGTAACCGATCCACTGCCTTACATCAGCAGGAAGCTCATGCTCGTAGGATTGTCCGCACCAGTGAATCTCACCTGCATCCTGTCTGATTATCCGAGTCAACATGTGCAGCAGCGTGCTTTTACCAGAACCGTTATGCCCTACCAAAGCGAGAATATGCCCCAGTGGCAAGGAGAAGCTCAGCGGTCCGATTTCTGTCACGCCTCTTCGCTTGCGAACATTCTTCATCTCAATCATGGTCTTCTCCATTGTGTCATTTCTCCTTTACAGTCCCGTATTTCCTGCGCACAATATCATCGAATAGCTGCCTAAGCTCTTCCTCCTGGCACTGTACCGAGATGCCGATATCGACGGCCTGCTCCAGCGCAGTAGTTACCGCGTTCGTCTTGTAGCTGCTCTTGAGATCGTCGCCTACTCTGGCTACGAAGGTTCCCGTCCCTTGCCGGGTACGAAGCAGACCTTCCTGTTCAAGATCCTGATATACCCTCCGCACTGTAATTACACTGCAATTCAACGATGATGCAAATTCGCGAATGGAAGGCAACAGCGTACCTTCATCAATCTGACCTGCAATAATCAAGGACCGTAATTGGTTCTTGATCTGGGCATATAACGGCTCTGTACTGTTCTCATCAATTTGCACCGGTATATTCACCTATCTTCCTCCCCCCTGTTCCATGTCCATGCTCCCAATCCGCTTCAAGCCAGATCACGCCGAAGCAATGAACGAAGCGTCAGACGGGCGGAGGTCCACACGCTTGCAATAGCTCCAATTAGCAGCACCCACAGCAGAGGGGACGCCAATGTAAAGTCACGACTGATCCTGGTTACCCAACTCACGACACTGGAGCCCATCATGCTGACAACAATAACTAATATGACGATCGGTATCCCGGCAATCAACGAGTTCCAGAAGTACTTCTTCCCGCTTGAGGTCATCTCCATGAAGATATAGATACAGTGCACGATGATTCCATAAGCGCCCCAGGTCAAGGCGAAGGTCAGGAAAAAAGCAATTGAGAAATTCGATTGCAAATCACCGGCGAGTACGAATAGACAACTAAAGTACACGAGACCATTCATCCCAAAGGCAACGAACATCTGCTGAATGCGACTCATAACAACAATCCGTGATGGAATCGGCAGCGTTCGGTAGTAAGCCAGCATCGTCGTGTAGGAATCCTCCTGCAGATACATGAAGCTTCGCCGGTTGAACAGAAATCCGAGAAATGGAAGTAGAAACAGGATCAGAAAATCCATTATTGGACTTAGCGCAACGTCTTCTCCATTGAACTGTATAGCCATCACCATGGAGGTGGTAAAGCCCAGATACAACGAGAACAGGATCGACATCGGAATGGTCCAGCGCCCCATCGTCATTTCCCTTACCGTAATTAACCACGCTCGCTTCATATCCATCATGCTATCTTCATCCTTTCTACGAGAAAAATCAGATTTACACCTTCCACCCGCAACAGATACTTGGCAATTGGGCTATTGATGTTAAGGTGTGGTAGTTACTAGCATTACTTAAATGTTATTAGTGTGCTCACTGTGATTAGTGTGATTAGTGTGTATATCTTTATACACAGTATATAAACACCCACTCCCCAAGTCAACCCTTTTGTATGCCTAATCTCACACCACCAAGCCCTATGACCCTGAAAATTCCTATTCTAGCATGGTATCACAGCTACTCAAATTTCCTCCTAAATGCTTATGCGCTTCATGACTTTCGTCGATAAAATGATTAACCCGTACAACCTTCATTACTGCATACGCTCTTTGTGCATGTTTATAAAATGATAAAAGGAGACCTTCACCATGTTCCTCAAAAACGCAAGCTCCAAGCCATCACAGACAGCTACATCACTTCAGCAGATGCTTGACCAGGTGAAGCAATTGTCCGCTTCATTGGATTCAGGTCAACTAGAGGCGCGCTTGTCCACGGATGAGGCTGCACCTGCTATTGCCCAAGAGCTAGCCCAGGAGATCAATCAGATCGTAGACAAGCTGACCGGCAGAGTTGAGACAAGTACGCAGGTGCTTGAGCTATACAGACATTCTGCCATTTCCGGGTTCTGTGAGATTACTGTTGTCGATGGTGATCCACTGCACCGGGACAATCGCGTTCTGCCTTCCCCAGAATTCGTAAGATTATTTCAGATGGATCATACCCATGATATGCCTAAATCTCTTCATTCGTGGACAGATGTATTCCATCAGGAAGACCAGCCGCTGATTCGTAATTCCCTCACACAGCACGCCGCTGAACGGAATCAGCAGCCACTAGAGCTGGAAGGCCGCGTACATACCAAAGGAGATCAGTACCGCTGGTATCGTACCATTTGCAAATTCCTGTATAACGAACAAGGAATCCCCTACACGCTATTATCACTAATCATCGACATTCATGAACAGAAGGTAGAAGCCGATGAGCTGCAAGCTCTGATTACCAGATATGATCTCATCAACCGTGCCCTGGTGGAGGCTCCTTGGGATATGACTGTCGTAGCCGGCGATGTGGTCAACCCGAACAACGAGTTCTGGTGGTCACCTCAGTTCCGCAAGACGCTTGGCTTTCAGGATGAGAGCGACTTCCCCAACATCTTTAGCAGCTGGAGCAGTCGACTTCACCCCGAGGATGCCCAGCGGACAGTGGATGCTTTTGCAGCGCATATGAATGATTATTCGGGACGGACACCATACGATCTGGACTATCGTCTGCAGCTCAAGAACGGAGAATACCGATGGTTCCATGCCGGCGGGGAGACCGTGCGTGATAGCAAAGGCGTGCCTCTGCGGGTAGCCGGTACGATCCGGGATGTCACTCATGAGAAGAACAAGGAAGAAGTCGTACAGGCCATGACACTGAAGACCCAGCAGCTATTTGATGCCATTAACGAAATGATCCGGGGCATCAACTCCATCACCGAACAGGCTCAAGATCTGGTCAATGCACAGGAGCAATCGGCGGAAGCCGCCTTGCAAGTGAAGAACAGTGCGGAAGAGACCAAGAATATTACCGCCTTCATTCGCGAGATCGCCAGCCAGACGAATCTCCTCGGCTTGAACGCAGCCATTGAGGCTGCACGGGCAGGCGAGCTGGGATTAGGCTTTGGCGTCGTAGCCGGGGAAGTTCGGAAGCTGGCGGATCACAGCTCAGAGGCTACAGTGAATATTGAGGGTAGCATGCAGGACATGAAGAATTTGATCGATCAAATTCTGGACCACATCGGCAAGATGTCCTTCCTCACTCAGAATCAGGCGGCACTGACACAGCAGGTCAATGCCTCCATGGATGAGATTAACCGGATGTCGCAGGAGTTGGTCAACTTTTCGCGTAATCTGTAGTCTATGGCAATACGAAGGCCTCTTCTCCTGTCATGCAGGAGTCAGAGGCCCTTTTGAATGGAGCTACCAATAGTATTTAGCCACCGGATCTGGAGACACGGATTACTAATTTTTCGCAAAATACCGAAGTGGAGAATGACCCTACTACTTATATGAGGGTACTATAGTTCCTGGTGACTGCTGATCCGTACTACTCACTGAGAATGAGCGGCCCCTCTTTCGTCACAGCAATCGTATGCTCATATTGAGCTCCCCAGCTTCCATCAGCTGAACTGATCGTCCAGCCATCGTCACCCCATAATACAGCACCACTAGAGCCGAGCATGAACACAGGCTCAATCGTGAACACCATACCCTCGCATAGCTTCATCCCTGTACCCGGCCGTCCGAAATGAAGCACCTCCGGCGGCTCATGCATCTGTCTGCCAATTCCATGTCCAACGAGGGATTTGACGATTCCCACTCTACCCTGCCTCGCCGTTTGCTCTACCTCATAGCCAATATCACCCAGCGTGAAGCCGATGTGCGCTTTCTGGATGCCTTTCATAAGTGCCTTATGTGTCGTGTGCAGCAGGCGGGCCACTGGCTTATTGACCGTCCCCACCTGATAAGTCCAGCCTCGGTCGGCTAGCCAACCGTCCTTGTTCACCACAATATCAATAGTTGCAATATCCCCTGGCTCAAGTGGCTTGCTGCTGGGAAAGCCATGACAGACAACATCATTCACCGAGGCGCATGTAGCGTAAGGGAAACCTTTATAACCCTTCTGCTCCGGGGTGGCTCCACTCCTGTATAGGAACTCCTCCACCCGATTGTCAATCTCTGCTGTTGTAATCCCAGGTACCATCCAGCGTGCAATCTGATCATGGCATGCCGCCAGAATCCTCCCCGCCTCCCGCATATATCCGATCTCTTCCGGGGTACGTATGCGTATGGTCATGAGCCCTCTCTCCCTCCCTATGTCTTGTTCACTCAGCTTTCTCTATCCTGACAATCGTCACGCCTATAGAGTCATACCTATTCCATTGTATGAAGCTGTATGCGAACTCGCGCATGATGTTCCTGTGAATGCCAGAGGAAGCAGGTGTTAGCAACGTCAAGAAGCCGCCCGAATTACAACAACACACATGCTGTACATGCTGCTGTAGTCGGACGGCTTATACCGTAATCTAGTAATCAAATATTACGTGTGTTTCTGACACCTAAACATACTGTTTCAGCTATTACACGGCTATTACACTATTCCAGAAGATACTCTTCCAGAGCACACTGTTCCAGACGAGCTATTGCTCCTTACCCCACAGAACGACTCAGGCAGGCTTCGGTGTATCGACTCCGTTCAAGACAAGGTGCATATGAATCTCTGCCTTCAGAGAGTCTGATACTGCGCAATACTTCTCTTTGCCCATCTCGATCGCCTTCCATACCCGATAATCCGGGATATCGCCATCGACATGGAACGTAAGATCAATCGCGGTGAAGCCTGTAGGGTTCTCTTCCTTACGCTTGCCTTCAGCTACAATATCAATGCGCTCTATGGATGGGAGAAAACGGTCCAGAATCATCGTGATATCGATTCCCATGCATCCGCCGAGCCCTGCCAGCAGCAGTTCCATGGGTGTCATCCCTTTGCCATCTCCACCATATTTGGCTGTAGCATCCATGCCTACGCTATATCCTGACGGTCCTTCGGAGGTGAAGGCTCGTTTTCCTTCCCAGGTTGTTGTAACTTTCATGTTCATCCTTCTTTCCGCTGTAAATTTGTTTACCTATATAGGTCGCTAATCGCTCCAATTGTCTATATATCGCACTAAAACTCCGTAATCTGCCGCAAAAAACGCTTCGTCCGCTCTTCACGCGGAGCCTCGAAGAATGCCTGTGGTGCAGCCTCCTCCACGATGAATCCATCCGCCATGAAGATGACCTTGTCTGCGACCTCACGGGCGAACTTCATCTCATGAGAGACGACGAGCATCGTCATCCCTTCACGGGCCAGCTCGCGCATGACACTGAGCACCTCACCTACCAGCTCCGGGTCCAGCGCTGATGTAGGCTCATCGAACAGCATCATGGCTGGCTCCATCGCGAGCGAACGGGCAATTGCGACACGCTGCTGTTGTCCTCCCGACAATCTGGAGGGATACGCATCCTGCTTGTCCTTCAGCCCTACTCGATCTAGCAGACGCTGGCCGATCGGAATGGCTTGATTGCGATCCATTTTTTTGACGGTGACAAGCCCCTCAATGACATTCCCCAGTGCAGTCATGTGGGGGTACAGGTTGAATTGCTGGAACACCATGCCTGTCTGCTTGCGAATTTCACGGATTGCCTGCTGCTTCTGACGAACTGGAGCCGTTGCTGCTACCTGGATGCCGTTCACCTCGAAGACTCCTCCGGATATTTCCTCCAAGCCATTAAGACATCGTAGCAGCGTACTCTTTCCTGACCCACTCGGCCCGAGCAGCACAACAATCTCTCCGGCCTTCACATGCAGATCAATGCCCTTCAGAACCTCGTTATGTTGAAAATGCTTCGTTAAGCCTTTAGTTGTAATCATATGCACTCACTCCATTGAATTTCAGTGGTCCTGCATCTCAATAAGCTCGCGCCAGTCTATGCTCCACACGCTCCAGCAGGAATGACAGCCCTGTGCTCATGAGCCAGTAGATGATGCCAATAGCGATATAATACGGCATGAATACGAACGTCTGCGATTGCAGTAGCTGAGCCTGACGTAGCAGCTCGCTGACGGTAATGACCGAGACCAGTGAGGTCTCCTTCAGCATGCCGATGAAGGTGTTGCCCATCGGTGGAATCGCAATGCGAGCAGCTTGCGGAAGCACTACCCGACGCATCGCCTGTGAGGGAGTCATTCCCGTGGCGAGCGCCGCTTCCATCTGTCCGTTCGGCACAGACAGAATCGCTCCACGGAACGTCTCGGATAGATAAGCACCCGCATTCACGCTAAGTGCAATATAAGCTGCCGTCAGCGAGCCAAGCGTAACACCATAATCGACTAGACCGTAATAAATGATACAGATCTGCACCAGCAAAGGGGTACCGCGTATAATCGACACGTAGGCCCGCGCCAGCCAGCGAATGAAGCGATTGCCCTTCAGCCGTGCCACTGCTGTAACCAAACCGATCAACAGACCGAAGGTCATGGAAACGACCGTTAACAAGAGCGTATAATAGGCGCCTTCCAATAGGAATGGCAAGCCGTTCAATACCATTTGCAGCATTTAAATTTCTCCTTCCCGAAGACGATAGTCGGGATCTCCCGTATATTATCGTCACAGCATGAGGCCATTCATGAACGATCCATGAACAGCCTCAGCAGCACACCATGTGTTGTTATTGGGCAGGCGGCGCCTCGCCGAACCATTTCTTGAAGATCGTCTCATACGTTCCATCACTCTTCATATCCGCAAGCGCCTTGTTGATCGCATCTCGCAGTTCAGGGTTCTCCTTGCGCAGCGCAATTCCTGCCTGATCTGATTTGATGGGCTCCCCAACCGCCTTAATCTTGAATCCGTTTTGATCTACAAGCGGCTTCAGCGCATACAGGTTATTGATCGTGGCATCAATTCGGCCTACGTCAAGATCTTTAAGGGAGGTAATTACATCGTTATAGGTCTTGATTTCAAAAGGACCATACTTTGGCAATACTTCATTGCGCAGGTAGGATTCATCGTTGGTGCCCAGTCCGACGCCGATCGTCTTTCCTTTGAAATCCTCCAGCTTGGTAATATCGTTATTGCTGCTGTTCACAATAATCTTGACGCTATTTGTGATATAGCCATCTGAGAAGTCAATCTGCTGCTTCCGCTCATCGGTGATCGTCACTTGACTGGCCACAACATCGAATTTGCTTGTCTGAAGGCTAGGAATTAGCCCGGAGAACTCCTGAGTTGTGAACTCGGCCTCTACACCCAGACGCTTTGCAACCTCCTTGGCAATATCAGGATCGAAGCCATCTACTTCATTCTGATTGTTCAGGAATGTGTAGGGTGGATAGGTTCCCATCGTTCCCACCTTCAGCACTCCAGCACTCTTGATGTTCTCCAGCAGATTCCCTCCAGCCGTCTCTGTACCTGGAGTCTCAGTGTTACCATTAGTGCCACTATTCGCTGCCGGGTTGTTGGTCGTGCTGCATGCACTCAGGATCAATGTGAGTACCGCGAGTAATGTAATTGTCCATTGCCAGCTCTTGCGTGGGTTCGTCTTCATCTTCATTCTCTCCTTATTCTTGGTCCCGGGACTTGCCCAGCAATCCGTAAAATTCAAAATTAGCTGCTTCCGCGGCGAGTCGCTCAGCCGTAGCTGAAGCAATTGACTGATGTAATTTCTCCGAGCCGAACAGCCAACGGGAAATGAGACCTTCAAGCAAGCCCATCAGCAGTGCCGCACGCAGCTCTACATCAAGGCTAGGTGGCAGCATCCCCAACTCCATCGCACGTTCGATATTTCGGCGAAATGCCTGTTCCATCGCCTGTCTTACTTCAACAATATGCTGACGCACCGTCTCTTCGACACCGTTCCCCTTAAGCAGCAGCTCCATCAAATAGCGATTGTCTGCTGCGAACATGAATAGAGAGCAGAACAGCGTCTCTGAGGCTCTGACCATATCCGGTATATCCCCTGGCTGCTGCCGGTAGCCCTGATGAATGACATCCAATAGGGCAACACGCCCGGTCTCGATAATCTCCAGAGCCAGTGCTTCTTTGCTCTTGAAATGCCAATAGAAGGTTCCCTGAGCTACACCGGCCTCGCGAACAATGTCGGATACCTTAGTCATATGATAGCCATTTGTGGCGAATTTCTTTAATGCAATTTGCAGAATTTGAGCGCGTCGATCATCTGGTGCGATAAATGTGTCTTTTTTCAATAGTCCATCCCTCCCGATTGATCAGTCAGTCGGTTAATGACTAAATCCTATAGGACAACTACGAATTTGTCAATACATTGATTTTCTATTGCTTCAGCAGACACAAAAAAGCCGTCCGACCACAACATCATTGTTGCGATCTGGACGGCCCCATGCCGATGCGTTTATGTGTATACAGCAAACGAACGGCTCAAGAGACAGAAGAGTTCAGGCGCCCCAGCTCATTCTCCACGACTAGAGTTAGCTCTTCTTCATAACCTCCCGTAATCCGATATTTGCGTACGTACTCTTTTACGAATTTTTTGGGATCTTTAGGCCGGAAAATTCGAGTCATCTCCCGCAGACTTTCCTTTACTTCGTTATGACCTTTCGTTGCCATGATAACTCCCTCCCAAAACGTTGAAAAATAAATGCTTCGTTGAAGAGAATGCCGCAAAGTTGTGTTGTCATATACATTTGAAGTAGGTGTAGAAAACGCAGCTTAGGTCGGGAACTACCTAATGGCAGTGTACCTGACACTTTTATTACCCGAATCTGACCAAAATGAATCACATTCATAGTATAACATATTCAAAACTTCGTTTCAGCTTTCCGGGCTTCATGAACTTTTTTTAATTTCATGTTTTCGATGCAAAGCACGGTTATAGATTAATATCGGTATTTACAGCTCAATATGTTTGGGCATATTCTCAAAAGAGAACATTCATCATGATCAACTGCGTAGTATTGCACGATTTAAGCCCATTTCATGAAGCAATCTATTAGGAGGAAGCGTCATGCTGAAGAATCAGCCCAAAGTCTTGATTCTCTATGCCAGCTACGGGGCTGGACATTATCAGGCCTCACTCGCGGTCAAGCAAAGCCTTACGAATAGAGGATTCCAGGTTCGATTACTCGATCTCATGGCCGAGGCACACCCTCTGCTCAATGAGGTTACGAAATTCGTATACATGCAGAGCTTCAAGACGATCCCAAGGATGTACGGCTGGGTCTACAATCGCACCAAGGACATGAGCGCACGGTCTGCCTTCGGCCATGTCCTGCATTCCTTCGGTATCCGTCAGCTCGCCAAGGCCTTGAACGAGGAACAACCCGACTTGGTCATTCATACGTTTCCACAGCTCGCATTACCCGCATTGCGGCGCAAGCGTGGAATCAGGCTGCCCATTGTGAACATCATTACTGATTTTGATCTGCACGGAAGATGGCTACACCCTGAAATAGATCGTTATTATGTGCCGACCGAGGATATGAAGCTTGAGGCGATCGAGCGAGGGATGGACCCGGAACGGATTGTCCCATCAGGCATTCCAGTCCATGCTTCCTTTCACGAGATGAGCACGGAGGAGATGACTCTGGTGGATGAAGCGATCCATCAGCCAAATATCATAGAGCTCAATGCAGGCGGAGACAACAAGACCAAGACGATTCTGCTGCTAGGGGGAGCTTATGGTGTCATGACCGGGATGCACACTCTGTGCAGTAGGCTGGCAGCTCTGCCTGATGTCGAGGTGCTGGTCGTATGCGGTCGGAACGAGTCACTACGGGAGCGCCTGATGAGAGATCTTACGCACTGCTCCAATATCCAGATCTTCGGGTACGTAGATCACATCGCAGCATTAATGCGTAGGAGTGACCTCGTCATTACAAAGCCCGGGGGAATTACCCTGTCGGAAAGTCTATCCTCTGGCTTGCCAATCTTGATCTACCGTCCGGTACCAGGACAGGAAATGAACAATGCCTTATATCTGGAGCGCAAGGGAGCCGCACTCATCTCTACTCATTTCGAGCAGTTAATTGAACAGGTTACCCGGATTTTGTCCGCCCCTCATACCTATGCAGCGATGGCAGCTACAGCCAGGCAGCTCGGGAAGCCATGGGCGGCAGAGCACATTGCGGAGGATATTATACAGCAATGGTTCGCTCCTCTGCCCACAGCTATGGAGCAGTAGAACGCTACAGCATACAGCCTCCGTGAAGCAGAAAAACAGAGTCAGCGGCCACGTATCTTTATTGGGCTCTCGCATAACTTTACGTCAGTACGGACAGCTTAATAGGAGTATATGGAGCCATCCAGCAAGCCCTTGCTGGCGAGTGCTATCAAGTTGACGTAAAGGAGCCAAGCCATGGAACGTAAAGGGAAAGACATGCTCCCACTCTCGGGAGAGCAAGTGGAGGTAGATGGAGTCTACACCGATGAGGATGGTCACGAGCAGCATCTGAAGCGGGGACAGCATTTTCCATCGGATCTGGTACTGGGGTCCAGTGAGTGGCAGATGACGGAGTATTCCTTTGACAATCATCATGAAGGCCGCACCGATCCACGCCTTGTTCCCAAGGAGGATGACGTGGACAAGCAAGGGAAGATTACTCATCCTCGTCGGCACATGGAGCGTGGTGACCGCTAAGCCCATACGAGCTTTACATGAGATCTTAATAGACCCGCTTTAAAAAACCGCAGGTCCCTTACGTGGGAACCTGCGGTGCTTATTATCTCAGAATTTGTTTTACCAGCTTATGATCTACAACGGCATAAAAGGCCGTATCGGTCACACCAGAGGCTGCATCCATATATCCGGTAGTGAAGGCACGCTGGAGCTTCAGATTAATCTTATTCAGCACCTCGTAGCGATCCTTCAGTTGGATGCGTACATCCCCAGCCGAAGTCAGTGTTACTGCCCCCGGCAGAATAGTGTCCTCCGTATAAGAGCGTTGGACGATCTGGTTCTGCTGAGAATAGAGCTCTATGCTGTGCTCAGTATAAAGTACATAGTACTGATCATTCACCACGATGTGGGCTTCATCGGGAATGGTGAGCTCCCATTGCTTATCCCCATCCTTGTTAAAGGACATGAGCAGATCGTTAACACCTTCTGTCTGGATACGCAGCATGAAGGTACTGTCATTCATAGCATGAATGGAATAGCGTGTGGGGTCTCCAGCCGAGACATTAGCATTCGCCGGGAAGATGTAATTGTTAATCGGCTTTAACTCCAGGTTCAGAACATCAAGCACCGTGCTGCCCGATGGCTGCCATCCGTCTTTGGTTTTGACCTTTCTTTGGCTATCCATAACGATTCGATCCTGCTCGGCAGCGACAAAGGCTCCGTTCACAGTACCTCCTCCAGTTAGCTTACCAGCGTCGCTGTAACGGTTAACGACAGAGGTTGCAGTGCCATCCGCTCTGACCGTTGCCTCTTCAAATACGTACAGCTCCCCGTTATTCATCAGCTTAATGATACTACCCGATGATATATTCTGATTCCACCGCTCTAGCCCCTTGTCTGACAAGGATATTAATTTGTTCGTGCCATCGGTATACTTCACATAAGCGTAGAAGGAACCTGAATCCGTAGGCATCAGCTCTACAGACGTTGCATAGGCCCCATCCGCGGATTGGAATGTATACTGCCACAGTGACTCCCCAGTCTGATCATTGAAGGCCTGCAATGTATACAGGTACGAGTCGCTAGTCTCTTGCCCCTCGGCAGACTTCACAACAGGCTGTTGCGTGTATACGTGCACCCGTTGCTTGGATGGCAAGGCGAACACTTTGGACTGATTTGGCTCAAGCAGCTTCTGCTCGGCCTGCGCCACAGGCAAGGACGGAGCATTCCAATAAGCAGCCTCCAGCGGCTTGGATACACTTACATCGGCTGCATTAGCTGCCAAGACTGCTGGCTGAGAAGATAACACTAATACGGCTCCCAGCGCTACACTTCCTCCACATTTCCACCATTTCATACTCATGTCGGATTCATTCCTTTCAGCATTTCTTGTGCACGAGCTCCACTTCTGTATTTCAAAATAACAAGAGTACATATTGGACAAATTCAGCAACATGTACATGTATATACGCTCGGCACCATTTCGGTCATTGTTACTAAACTATACCATTCCTACTCTAACGAAACACTATCCTATCAAGATACTACTCAACAAAATGAACCTTCCCATCCTCCAGCGACGCAATACGCACCAGAGACTCGACTCTGTAACCAGCCTCCTGCAACAGGCGCCCGCCAGGCTGGAAGGCCTTCTCAATCACAATACCGATGCCAACGACCTCCGCTCCTGCCTGCTCCACAATCCTTGTCAGCCCGAAGGCCGCTTCTCCATTAGCCAGAAAATCATCAATGATCAGGATACGCTCACCCTCGTGCAAAAATTTGCGAGACACCGTGATTTCATTCGTCTCCTGCTTAGTAAAAGAATACACTTGCTCAACCCAAATATCCTCTCGCAGCGTGAGAGACTTGTGCTTGCGTGCAAAGATCAGGGGGACATCCAGCTCCAGAGCGGTCATGATGCCTGGTGCAATCCCCGATGATTCAATGGTAAGCAAACGCGTAATGGCCTGATCCGAGAAGCGACGCGTGAATTCACGGCCAATCTCCTTCATAAGCATGGGGTCCATCTGATGATTCAGGAAGGAATCCACCTTCAGCACCGTGTCACTGAGCACAATACCTTCTTTACGCACCTTATCCTGTAAAAGTTGCACGATTTCAACCCCCGATCACCAAATCCATATTTAGAACATCACAAATTTTGTGTAAAATAGGCTGTAGAAACTCAAGCTCGATTCGATTATCTCAAGATAAGGAGTGCCACTGTGTATGAAGAGAAAAGGATTATTACATGAATTCAAGGAGTTTGCTGTACGTGGCAATGTCATTGATCTTGCAGTAGGGGTTATTATCGGAGCAGCCTTCGGCAAAATCGTCACATCTATTGTGAATGATATTTTGATGCCGCCGATCGGTAAAATTCTCGGAGATACAGACTTCTCCAACCTTTACTATCCGCTGGATGAGAATCACCTGAACCCGGATGGCAGCTCCATGTCCCTCGCTCAGGCCCAGGATGCAGGTGTAGCTGTCATTGCTTACGGACAATTCATCAATGTCCTGCTGGATTTCGTTATCGTCGCGTTCTGTATCTTCCTACTCGTCAAGGGCATCAATATGCTCAAGCGTAAGGAACAGGACAAGCCTGCTCCCGAGAAAAAAACCAAGGAATGCCCGTACTGTCTCTCCGAGATTCCTGTGAAGGCTGTACGCTGCTCCCAATGCACTTCCCAACTGGAGGAGTCCGTCAGCTCCTGATCGGCTCGTCCAGTATAGCTCGGGCGAATATCACACGCCCGCGGCGTGGCATGTCTGTGAGCAGCATACCACGTCGCGGGCGCTTATCGTCATGCTGTATGAGTGACTTGTAGCTGATCTCTTGGCCTCTTAACGTCTAGGCAACAGGTTCTCCAGCAAGGCACGAAGATTGCGATCCTCGCTGTACACCTCTTCCCCCGTATCCAATTCCGTCACACGGATATACTTATAGCCAGATTTCGCATCTGTCGGCTTGAACACCAATTCATCCGTCTGATCTGCTCTTACATTGTAGCCCATGTTCCCGAACATTTCTGTCAGCTGATTCATATTCGGTGCAGCCCCATCATCTGTAAAGATCAAGCCTCTTAGCTCTTTGACCTCTTCATCATGCACAACGCGAAAGTGAACGATACATTCCATCACTTCCACCTCCTTAATACCATAATTCGTCACATACACTTCCATAGTCTTATCCAGCTTGCCCCGATCTGCGCAGGTTAACCAGCTGTAATTCCCTTGCCACACTCGGCAAAGCAGGCCGATGGGCGTATAATGTATAACCAACCATACAGCAGACCCTTACCTATAGTTTACCATTCTGATCAAGAGAACTACCCTGCAATTAGCAAAAATTTATGTATTTTATCCAAACACGAGACGCTTAATCAGAACAAGGCCCCATTTCTAATACAGCTTATACAGCTACAATATGCCCACAAAGGAGATTACGAGCATGACAGAGGAACGTTTCGATATCTATGATGAAGAAGATCGGTGGATCGGCACAGCCAGCAGGCATGACACCCATCGCTTAGGCTACTGGCATCACTCATTCCATTGCTGGATTGCTCGGCAGGAGGATGCCCGAAGCTATTTGCTGTTCCAGCAAAGACAGTCCACCAAGGATACCTATCCGGATCTATATGACATCACGGCTGCTGGACATCTGACCGCAGGAGAGGATATGAGTATGGCCGCCCGTGAGCTTCAGGAAGAGTTGGGAGTAAAGGCAGAGCTGCATGAATTGATTCCTTTAGGACATACACGAGAGGAATTACAGGGTTATCTGAATGGAGTGCCGTTCGTGGATCGTGAGGTTAGCTCCGTATTTGGCCTACTGGATCAACGACCACTGCATGCGTACCAGCTTCAGCAAGAGGAAGTAGCAGGGCTGTACGAAGCAGAGCTGGAGGACATGCTGGCTTTATTTGAAGGCAGGCTGCCTACCGTCCACGCCCGAGGTGTGAATGTGGAGGCCAAGTTCGCAGGTAGCTCATCTTCACTGGAAGATCGACAAATCACGGCAGATCAATTCGTTCCTCGTCAGATGGACTACTATCAGCGAGTATGCAGAGCACTATTACACTTCATAGCTGGCAGTAATGAGGTGGACACGCGCCTGCACTAGCGCGTGTATTTATCTACAATGGAGCGGAAGCCTGGACCGTAGCGGGCCGAGAGCTCTGTGCCCATATCGTGCTCCAGCTCGAACAAGATTACTTCCTGTGCAAAATGGTTCAGCAGCAGGCGAGTCATCACCGGGTGCTCAGTTACTACCGCCTGCGCCTGACCTTCTCCGTCCCTCGTGCCGAGTATGCACCAGCGGCGATCAATGATCAGCGAGAAGGCGCGCCCCGTCATAGGCGTCAGCTCGCCGAATGTATCCAAAGGCAGCAAGCGCACGGACGGAGCCTCTCCTCCGTCATACGACCACAGCAGCTTGACGCCTCGCTCCTCCGCCTGTGCAAGCTCCTCTCTAAGGAGCTCAGCTTCCTCGCGGGACACATCCGCAATGACCTCATGCTGTGAGCGACGAAGCTCACGCAGCACGGTATCAATAATGTTCCTGTCCCCTTCCATGTTATAGAAGGGAGACTTATCAGGCTCCGGACGAGGCATTTCCTCTACCACAGCCTCCAGTGATTCCTGTACCTGGCCTGAGATAATCCGTGTTAATTCCTCAGCCGGCAGTACGCTGTACCGCACAGGCTCTCCTTCACTGGTACGCAAATAGCCATGGCTGGCGAGCCGCTGCAAGGCGGCGTACACATTCGAGCGTGAGGCTCCCAGGCGCTTGGCTACTTCATAGCCTGAGGAGGCTCCGTACCGGGCAAGATCCAGCATGGTCTTGCCCTCCATTTCGGTAAATCCCAGATTTCTAAGATGATGCAGCAATCGTTCCATATCCTCTTCGTCCCTCCATGCTGTCGAACGACAGATCCCTGCCTATTCAGCAGGGACCCAGTTGCATCAGATTTGTTCAGCACCGCAGCGGGGACACCACTTGGAGCCTTGTGGCAGCTCAGCAGTACAGATTTGACAGCGTACCAGCTCACGATCCGTATTTACGCGTGGTGCTGCCTGAGCGTCAGTCTGATTGTTCTCCTGCCAGTAGCGGATTCGCTCATCCAACACCTCTTGACGCTTGCGTTCACGTGCCAGCTTCTCTTCCTCCATCTGCTTGGCAGCTAGCTCCTCTTGTCGGCGACGCTCCCACTCTGCATCGAATTCCGCCTTTTCCTCAGGCGAGAAATCATGTTCTGCATAACCGTACCCATCCTCGTCCAATTCCGGCAGCTCGAACTTGCGTTTCTCCTGCCCTTGCTCTGGCGCCTTCTCCAGAGTAGGCTCCTTATGACCCAAGCCACTCTCCCGCAGAATCGAGGAAATGTCGCTTGCTACTGCAGCCTGAGAATGGGCATGAGTATGATTTTGAGTATTACTTTGAGCTTGGGCTTGAGTATGAGCTTGAGTGCGAGATGGCGAGCTGCCGAAGTCATTCGTCAGCTTGCGCCCACACTTCGGACAGAAGTTGGCGTCCAGTGCAGCGGAGGCACCGCATTCGCACAGCCGTTCGTTCTTCAGCTCAGCAATGATCCCACGCAGCCGATCCACATCGTCCTGCAGCTTATCACATTCCTTGGACAGCTGGGTCATTTCCACCTCAGCAATGGACATATCGGAATAACGGTAGCCCTCGTAGAAGACCTGCCCCATCCGCAAGAAATGCACGTCCATCTCTTGCTGGATCGCGTCAATCTGATTATTAATTCTCCCGATCTCTACCGCATGTTGGGCCTTCTCTGTCGCTCTGTTCGCCCCATCTTTAATACGCTGAATAAATTTCATATCTGTATCCTCCTCGTTCCTCTTCAAGCCATATGCCTGCCAGACATCCTCCAGGCGCCTGCACCGTATGAGCCTAACGATATTTCCATGGCTATGGTCAGCCTTGTGGCTAGGTCTATACGCAATCCCCTTTTGCCGGGCTACTGTTGGAAGCGGCCAATCTTCGCTATAATGGATTTCTATATATTCATATTAGTTGTTGGACGCAATTTTCGCTCGAAAGTCGCGCCTGTCTGTTCAGAACATGTCTATCATACCAAAAAGTGTGCTGGAATGTGAAAATGGAAGATTTTGAAAACGAAAGAGGTTTCACAGTATGAACCCCATAAGTACATTTTACCCCCGTCCACTCGGGGTTGCCTATCATACAACACAGCCGGAGGCTTCCAGAGCCTCTCTCGATACCAGCAGGGAGCTAGTGCACGAGCACGAGCCAGATGCTGCTTATTTTCGCGCCCTTGAGCAGGCTGGCATTCTGCTGAATAAGCCGCAGATTGATGCGGTGCGCTACGGACAAGGACCTCTTCTAACCCTGGCTGGTGCAGGCTGCGGCAAGACGACAGTGCTCGCCGCCAGAGCGGGCTATCTCATTACGGTACGTGGTGTAGCCCCGTCTTCACTGCTTCTCGTTACCTTCACCAGTAAAGCTGCTACCGAGATGAAAGAGCGAATCGCCGCATTACCTGGAATTCGACCCGCTGCTGCCAAAGCCGTACAAGCCCGTACGTTCCATTCCTTTGCACTCGCACTGCTCCGGCATCAGGGTGTACAAGAGGAAATCTTCGGAGATACGCAGGCACAGCATACTGTGATGAAAATGCTCCTGCGTCGTCTGCGGTTAAGTGATGCCATGCAGCCAGAGACCATCCTGTCTGCCCTGTCTGCCTGGAAGGGAGAAGGTAGACAGGTGGAGGAGCTGCCTGAGTCCACTCCCGAGGAAGCTGATCTGAAGCAGGTCGTCTTGGGCTACGAGGAATGGAAGCGGGATCGTCATAAAATAGACTTCGACGACATTCTGCTACGGGCAGCGACTATGATGCGTGATCCAGACATCCTGCGTCCACTACAGCGACGCTTCTCTTATATTATGGTCGATGAGTTCCAGGACACCAATGTGCTCCAGTATGAAATGGTACGCAGATTGGCCGCCCCACATCGCAACCTGATGGTTGTGGGTGATGACGACCAGACCATCTACACATTCAATGGTGCGCGTCAGGAGTCCATTCTGGAGTTCGACCGCGTCTATCCGGGAGCCAAGATTATTACCCTGAATATTAATTATCGCAGTGATCCTCGCATTCTCGGCTTGGGCTCACGCATCATCGCTGTAAATCGCCGGAGACGGAAGAAGACTCTCATGTCCGCAGGTCCAGGAGGCCTAGAGCCGCAATACTTCACTCCCGCTCAAGCGGAAGAGGAGGCCGCCCATGTAATCCAGCACCTGACCCAGCAGGTAGAGGAGGGTACGCTGCGTTATGCTGATATCGCTATTCTACACCGTACCGCGAGCGCCAGTCGGGCGATCTTCGAGCAGTTAGTCATGCGGGAGATTCCTTTTGTCCAATATGGTGCGAGCTCCGTATTCTATGATCAGTCCCTGATTCGTCCGCTGATGGATCATCTGCGGCTGGCCCTGAACCCTCGGCTGAAGGAGGCGCTTCCCAGTGTACTTGGCCCCCTCTATGTGCCTCGGGAGTCAGGAATCGAGTATCTCCAGACGGAGGACCGCAAGCAGCCCAAGAAGTATCCGCTCATTCACCTGACCCGTTGGGATCGACTGCAGAACTTCCAGCATGAGCAAGTCAAAGAACGGATTCGCCTGATTAAGAATCTCGCAGGGATGAAGCCTGTAGCAGCCATCCAGGAAATGCGACGCACATTTTATGATAAATATCTGGAGAGCGGTGATCCGGGTACATGGACACACTACAAAGAGACCATTCAGGAAAGTCTGGAGGAGCTTGAGACTGCTGCGCAGCGCTTCGAGACAGTGGAGGATTTCGTAGGCTTCGCTAACGAGCTGACAAGGCGTCATCAAGAAATGGAGCAGCTACAGGCTGCTGCTGACGGGGATGCACTGCATCTCATGACCATTCATCGTGCCAAGGGCCTCGAATTTCCCTGCGTATATTGGATCGGTGCCAGCGAGGGCTTGCTCCCGCACAGCTCGGCTCTAGCCTCCCAGGCACCGGAGGACCTGCGCCAAGGTCAGGCAACTGCGGGCTCTTCAGGCACAACTTTATCCGATACGGATGCCCTGCTTGAAGAAGAACGGCGACTGGCCTACGTAGCGGTCACACGAGCGAAGCATATGCTGTATATTACGTCTCCAGCGTCTCATCATGGGAAGCCTGCCGCTGTATCCCGCTTTCTGCTGGAAGCTTACGGAGTCAAGCAGGTACCCTCTCGCCCTTCGACATCAAGACCGGAGGTCAAGGAACGAGTTAGCGAAGGGCGAAGCCCCCGCACCGTCACCATACCGGTGTGGGTCTGCCCGGATGTGGCTTGCGGAGCCTGGATGCGACAAGACACCCGGGGAGCATCTGGAGCGTCAGCAGCCTCATCTACTAACCGAAGCGGATCGTCAGCAGTTCACCAAAAGACAGGTCAGGCCAGACAAGGAACAGCTGGCCAGGCAGAACAAGCTGGATTTACCAGACAGACGACGCGGGAGGCACCGCCTGCATGTCCGCTATGCTCAGCAGCGATGCAGACGGGTACTCGTGCTGTGCCCGCCAGATAAGATCATAGATCCTTTATATGTATACATTTGGAAGATTCGACACATACGCTATGCACATTTTTTCATAATTTAAGCTCACTTTAAGCGTGAAGCTTTTGCTTGTAAGATTCGGCTTAGTGTACAATAGAATTAAGGCAAGAACAGCCCGAAAAAAACACATACGGCACGTGCAGGGCTATTCAATACGAAAGTGACAGTGTACAGCGCTCAGCAGTACATAATTCGCAGGCTGAATATTAGCAAGACAGGATATCTGGCAGGTCACCACGCTTTAACGAGGCCGTGGATCGTGAAGCCCATCTACCTTTTGGGAACACCGATTGCCAGCACTGCCCTGCTGCGATGTAACTTCCATGTACGGCCGGCTAGGAGAATGCATGTGACTGAATCCAATTCGTCAACTTTGAATCAAATCCCACTCCCGCTTCATGAGTTCCAGCAGCATCTGGAGACTAATCATCAGCTCGCCAAGCAGTTCGAGGAGTGGAAGAAAATACCCGTCATGTACCAGCTCGCTTTGGAGGAGCTCCAGAACAAGATCAAGCTGATTCAGACCGAATGGAAGCTCATGGATGGCTTCAGTCCCATTGAGCATATCAAGACTCGGATCAAGGAGCCCCATAGTATATTGGAAAAGGTCCGCCGTAAAGGATATGAAGTCACGGTGGATAACGTGTTATCCCAGATTCACGACATAGCGGGTATGCGTATCGTATGTGCTTTTGTCAAGGATATCTATCGTCTGCTGGATCATTTGCAGACCCGTGAGGATATACGCATCATAGAAGTAAAGGACTATATTGCTCATCCTAAGCCTAACGGCTATCAAAGTCTGCATGTCATTGTAGAGGTGCCCCTGATCCTGTTCGAGGGCAAGCGCTGGATGAAGGTCGAGATTCAGATGCGTACGCTCGCTATGGATTTCTGGGCCAGCCTGGAGCATATCCTGTATTACAAATTTGACAAACAGGTACCGGAATATGTTGTGACTGAGCTCGCCGAGGCAGCCAAAGCGGCCAATGCGCTGGATGACAAGATGCTGAGTCTGCGTCGTGAAATCCTGTCCCTGAGTGACGGACAGCGACAGCCTTCCTAGTCCCGTTCTTAGCTTGTCCTAATGACAATGTGAACAAAAACGGCCTGCTCCCGGAGCACAAGCTTATGCCCCGAGAGCAGGCCTGACTTGTGACCAGCTC
This sequence comes from Paenibacillus massiliensis 2301065 = DSM 16942, assembly GCF_000377505.1. Lineage (GTDB taxonomy): Bacteria > Bacillota > Bacilli > Paenibacillales > Paenibacillaceae > Paenibacillus > Paenibacillus massiliensis. Next base: position 65,206 of record NZ_KB898196.1, read on the forward strand.
TGCTATGTGGAGCTGGTACTACAGCCAGTGAAGAGAACAAAAAAACAGGTCGAGAACCACTGAGCTGATATGCTCCCATCATAGTAGAAGTAGAAGTTTTGTTTTTTCTACTGTCTACTATGATGGGAGCACTTCACTGAGCTCTGTCCCCGACCTGTTTTTTCTATTGTTAGATCGCTATGACCTTGCATGATCCTCGTCTCATTGCAAGTTCAGTTGCTTCTCCGATACACTACACTTCAATGATTCTCTTGTCACTACAGCTTCATATGATCCTCGTCAAAATACTCCTCCAGCGTCAGTCCCAGCTTGGCTACGTCTTGTGCAAGCTCCTTGCCAAGGTATCGAATGTGCCAAGGCTCATATACATAACCCGTAATACTCTCCTTGCCATCTGGATAGCGAATGACAAAGCCATATTCAGGTCCATGCTCTGCGAGCCATTTGCCTTCTTTGGTGCTGCCAAGCGACTCTTCCAGCGCATTCCCTACACTTGGGCTGGATACGTCGATGGACAGCCCCGTCTGATGCTCACTCATACCAGGGACGGCGCTCACGCGTGATGCATAGGTCTCACCCTTGGTCTTCACGTTGTTGTTATAGATGGCCTCTTGACGTTTGTAGGACCGGTATCCAGAGACAGCGCGCAGCTCTATCCCATCCTGCTCTGCTGCTGCGAAGAGTTCCTCAAGTGCCTGAGCTGCTTCCTTACGCATATGGCGCTTCTCATGAGGGCCGTCGAAGGAGAACGGTACATTCGGCTCGACCAGATCACTAGGCTCATAGCCATCTGGAAGGCTACGCTGCTTGTTCACAATGACAGCAATGGCCTCAGCGTTCGTCACTACAGCCTTGCTTCCCTGCTCCTGTACTGTCGCTTGCAGTGCATTGTTCTGACGTTGTGCCAGCACTGGAGCTGCTGACGAGCTCGAACCGCCTGTAGCCTGTCCCACTCCTGAGTCCCCACCTGCGGCCTGATCTCCCGATGCTTGTCCTGCACCAGTAGATCCAGTAGCAGACCCCGGGGATACCTCAGTGTTGTTGTCGTCAGTGCTGCCGTCTACTGCTGGTGTATCTGTCCCCGGTGCAGCAGGCTGTACAGACTGCTCTCCGCCTTGCTCTCCTTGAGAGGCCGCCAGGTTGTCGCTCTCCTGCTTGCCGGCTCCCCCTTCGCCGCAACCGCCTAGCAGCATTGCTGGCACCAGTAGGCCCGGAATCAACAGTCTTGTCCAAGATTTATAACCGCTCATGCGGTGCTTCATATGCTCCATGAGATAAGCTCCTTCATCTATGTCAGGATGAATATTCGATCTTCAGATCGCACCATCCCATTGTATCCAAATTGTGAATAAGTCACGATGTTCATATAGGACCATGCCATGAACTGAGTAACTGATATAGTCCTATTATAGCCTAATTCGTCTATCAGACGTCTCTTTTCGACAGACTTCCAATTCGTTCCTGCACATTCGCAGCGGCATGCTGACGAACGATGTCGAGTGCCTGAAGCGCCTTAGGGTGATGAGACATCAGGGCGGCTACATCACGAAGCTCAGGCTGAGACACCGGCCCTGTAGATGAGCGAATCTCGAACGTATGCAGTTCGGGGCCTGGTTGATGAAGGGTTCCTTCGGCCGCTGCCTCCGCAATCCACTCACCGAATGCGCCCCCCCCTCGTCTGCCCTCCCCAGACGGATCGACAGCGAGTCGTTCGAGAGGATTACTTCCAGGTGTCCTTCCCCGGTCTCTCGCCCACTCGTCAAATACGCCTGATAACAGCTCCGCCTTCGACAGCCCTGCTGCTTCCAGTCTGAGCAACGGATCAGCCTCTAGCACAGCCAGTGCCTCCGTGGCATGCCTGCACTCCTGCTCTCCACAGCTACAGTCTTCAAGGATAAGGAGGGGCAGCTGTCTTTTGATCCATTCAGATGCCTCTCCCTGCAATAGTTGGTACAGCTCCAGGGGGAAGCCGCGTAGCCTGTTCAATATGCTCTCTCTGGTTGGAAGAGCAAGCAGTTCCGTCTTGCCTGTGACTGTACACACAGGCTGCTCTTGCCGCTCATCGCCCCACTCTGCCGACCATGTCCCTGCAGCCACCTGCAGACTTATTCGCATCTTCATTCCCCCTGCAACCAAATATCATTCTGCAAGGCAACCAAGCCTCGCAGCTCTTCATCTGACATCTCTGTAAGCCAATTCTCGCCAGAGCCGACAACCTGCTCGGACAGCATCTTTTTGCTCTCAATCAGCTCATCAATCCGTTCCTCCAGCGTGCCCTGACAAATCAGCTTGTGCACCTGAACATTGCGGTTCTGTCCAATCCGGAATACACGGTCTGTCGCCTGATTCTCCACAGCGGGATTCCACCAGCGATCATAATGGATGACATGGCTAGCCCGTGTCAGATTCAGACCGACGCCTCCTGCTCGAAGCGAGAGAACGAAGATATCTGGTCCTTCCCCCTGTTGGAATCGCTGCACCAGCTCATCTCTCTGCTGCTTGGACAGCCCGCCGTGGAGGAAAGAAGGACGCTCGTCATACATCCGTGCCAGACGTGATACCAGAAGCTCTCCCATAGCTACATACTGAGTGAAGATCAGTGCTGCTTCTCCATTGGCACGTATGGCCTCGATCAGCTCCAGCAGTCGTTCCATTTTGCCCGAGGCCTCTGACTTGGTATTCTCTCCCCGTTTACTCCCTAATAGAGCAGGGTGATTACAGATCTGCTTCAGCTTCGTCAAGGAGGAGAGGACCAAGCCTTTGCGTGCGATGCCACTTTGTCCATCCAAGGTCCCCATCAATTGATCAACGACGCCCCTGTACATACCCGCCTGCTCTGGAGTCAGCACACAATATGATTTGAGCTCCAGCTTCTCTGGAAGGTCCTTGCGAATATCGGGGTCACTCTTCAATCTGCGCAGCATGAAGGGCGAGACAAGCTTGTGCAGCTCACGTAGCATCTCCTGTCGATCCTCCGCTGCTCCGGTATACCGGTGCCGGAAGGAGGTCGCGCTTCCAAGATAACCAGGATTCAGGAAATGAAAGATCGACCACAGCTCGCTGAGACGGTTCTCAACGGGAGTGCCTGTCATGGCAATCCGATGCGGAGCCGAGAGCTTCATAACGCTCTGCGATTGCTTGGTCCTGGAATTCTTGATGTATTGTGCTTCGTCCAGCACAATGGAGGACCACGATACGGCCGATAGATCGCCTCCGTCGCGACCAGCCAGATGATAGGTCGTCAGTACAATCTCATGATCCATAACCTGGTTCACGAAATCCTCACCATGCAGTCGCTGGCCCCCATGATGGATATATAGCGACAGGTCGGGTGCGAATCGCTGTAGCTCCCGCTGCCAATTGCCGAGCAAGGAGGTCGGGCAGATAATCAGCGCAGGCCCCCTGTTGCTATTGGACGGGCTGTAATCGAGTAGACAGGTAATTACCTGTATTGTCTTTCCCAGTCCCATATCGTCCGCAAGGCACACACCAAAGCCCAGATCACGCATCGCAGACAACCACTGGAAGCCACGCTCCTGATATGGACGCAATTGTCCATGCAGTTGGGGAGGTACCCGCCTTGGAGCAACAGATCTTAGCACACCGCCCTCCAGCAGCGAGCCCAGCAGACCGAACGACTCAGTGCCATAGATGGATATGCCCTTCCAGACGGAGCCCTCCTCTGGGTCCTGCTCGGCAGACAAATGCATCCATTCGGCCAGAGTCATCTCGCCCTCTTCCTGTTTCTTGATGTATCTCAGTACCTGTCGCAGCTCTTTCGGATCAATCTCAACCCATTCGCCTCGCAAGTGTACATAGGGCAGGTTAGTTGCAGCGATGGCTTCAAGCTCCGCCAGTGACAGCACATTCCCACCCAGCACCGCCTCGGCATCGAAGGCTACAATTTGATGCATGCCTAGTGGAGAGGCCTCCACTGCGTTTGTCCCGAACGCAGTACCCTCTGCATGCTCACGCATACGCAGACGCAAGCCTGCACGCTTACGTCCCTCCTTGCTCCATTTGGAGGGCATTTGTACAGCTGCACCGATCTTCTGTAGTCTTGGGACGGATTCGAGCAGGAAAGGATAGAACTGCTCCGGGCTCAAGGTGAAGGCTTCCGGGTAGGGATTCTGCATTGCCCCCTGCACCTCACGCGACACCTCCGCTGCACGTCCCATACTCATGAGTAGCTGCAGACGAAGCTGGCGATAAATGATATGCCCGCGTTCAAGATCAGGCTTGTCATACGTCCATATATCCGCCGCTGATAGACGGAGGGACGGCTCCAGCACACTTTCCGCCCAGAAGGTCACCTGCCAGTTCATAGCTCCCTCCTCCAGAGGAGGCTCAAGACGCAGACACAGGCGTAAGCTCCCTTCCTCAGGCTCTCTTTCTTCCTTCCCACTCTGCGGAATACCTGCTCCATTCAATGAAGCCACCTGTGCATGGAGCTCCTCCATCTCAGCTGGCGTACCCTGAATGGTGATCGGTCGCGTACCTGTCAGCAGACTGTTCCACCATAGATCAGCCAGCGGTGAAGTCCCGCGGCGATAATCCGGGCGCTGCCTGGAGAGCTCGCGCTCACGTTCCGCCGTCGCCTTGCGCATCTCCTGCTGAATGATGGCAGACATGAAGGAATGCAGCACGATCGCTGCGGCTTCTTCCCGAGAGGAAGGATCATGATTCGCAAGCAGCGTTGGCGCAGACAGGCCAATCGCAGGCATTGCTGCTGCTAGCTCACGAAATCTACCGATATCCTCTTCAGATTCCAGTCGTGGCTGCCAGACACCCATCGCAGATTCCTGCACACCGCGTCGTCTGGCACCGCCAGACTGCACCTGCTGGATGCCTGGCACAACCTCGCCTCTATGAATCAGTTCAAGCGCAAACCGCGCCGCTGTCCGCCAATAAGGCAGCTCTTCTCCTGCCCGAATACCTGCAGCAGCACAGTCCTGTTCACTCAAGCGCAGCAGCAGCTCAAGCGCATCTGCAGGCTCCAATGCCAGTCCTTCCAATGTACGTCCGAGCATGGCTCGCCTCTTGCCTCCGCCTGATTGCTCCGCACGTCCAGTATTGGGCACACGCAGCTCAGCCAGCCGCAATGCTGCCTGCCGAAAAGGTTGTATTCCGTTAGATAGCTTCAGTCTTCGTACGACACTGCTCCAGGCATCGACACGTGGCTCAGAAGTCTCACCCGAGAAGCAGAACATTACATCTCCAAGCCAAATTGCGTACAGCGGTTGGTTCATATCAATCTCCCGTCCAGCCTCTAATTGTTACTCTTCATCATATACGAAAATCCCGCCAAATCAAAATGCTTTCGAAATTATGCTGACGCCAAAAAGACGTCCCCGGTATTCTGGAGACGCTTTTTGGGGAGATCAGCCCTACTAGTATTCGCGCGAATGAAGGGACTGAGCTGAAAGGGGAGCTACTTTCTCCCGTAATCCGCCTTGATTTCTCCCCAGCTCTTGGTTTCCCACTTGACTACTTTATTGGTATACGTATTATTCTGCAGCCACCGCTCCGCGCGGTCTACCAGATCCCAGATCTCTCGTGTCGATTCATCGCGCGGCAAAGTGGAGACGGCCTTCTTCTGTCTGACCCATTTCAGGGCGTTGACCGAGTCGCTATAGACTGTCTTGTTGCTGTTCTGATTCTTGAGATACGCAAGTCCATGCACGATGGCCAGGAATTCGCCCAGATTGTTCGTCCCCTTGGCAATTGGCCCGCAAGAGAACAGTACCTCACCAGTGCGGGTGTCGACCCCCTTATACTCCACTGGACCCGGATTTCCGCGTGTGCCTACATCCACCGAAATGCTGTCATAATCAATGTCCGTTGCTGGTGCTCCTCCTGAATGTGCTGTGCCCTTGCCTGCACTGGAGCCCTTGCTTCCCGAGGAGGTTTTGCCTGTACCTGCCACATTACCCCAGATTCCCTTCCAGCCGTGGGCAAATGCCTTCTCCGCCTCTGCCTTGGACGGAAAAGCCTTGAACTTCGCCCCCGTTACACCGCTCACCTGCGTCTGACACTCAGCCCAGCTTGTATAGACACCTGGTGTCTTCCCTTCCCAGACAACATAGAATTTTTGGTTAGCCATAGATCCTCCATGTATGAAAAGATTAGTTTTTAAATTTCATGATCATCAAATGAACCTGTCCAACATAACATTTTATCATGTCATATGTTACATGTGGGCAAAATGGGTATATTCATAATAGATCATTCTTGACCCGCTGGTCATCGCAAATGACCGTAGAGCGAACATTCACTTCAGTTAGGAGGATTTCGAAATGCATCGAAGCCATCCCTTGAAATGGTGGAATATCATTGCTTATGTTGCGGTCATCGTGACCAACTATCTGGCCATGGCACTGCCGATCGGAGGTCGCAGCACATCGGCTGTCTCGGACATGTATCCAACGCTGATTACTCCAGCGGGCTACGCCTTCTCGATCTGGTCGGTCATTTATCTGCTGCTGGCAGGATTCGTAATCTATCAGGCTTTGCCCCGAGGCCAATCCCGGGACTCTGTACAGGGCATCGGAGTCTTCTTCATTCTGAGCTGTCTGTTCAATATCACCTGGATTTTCCTGTGGCAGAATCTCTATATTGAACTGGCTCTCCTCGTGATGCTCCTGCTGCTTCTGTCACTCATCAAAATCTATCGTGCCACCAGGGTATCTTATCCGAGCTCCGGAGAAATATGGTTCGTACGACTCCCATTCAGCCTCTATATGGGTTGGATATCTGTCGCTACAATTCTCAACGTGGCCATTACACTGGAGAAGAATCAATGGAGTGGCTGGGGCCTGAGCGACAGCACCTGGGCCGTCATTGTCCTCTGCATAGGAGCAGCCTTGGCGATTCTGGTCAGCTTCCCATACAGGGACAGTATCTATCCGCTCGTGTTCGTATGGGCCTATATTGCCATAGCCGTCGAGCAGCGAGGTACGCAGAGCGTCTATCTTGCAGCCCTTATTCTGGCGGCCCTGATCCTGATCTATTCCATCTGGCTGCTATTCGCCCGTAGTCAGGATCGCGATTAGCGGAGTTATCTGTGCTGATTGAATGATTGAATCAATGATTCAATCGTCTAGCTCGGCTGAATAATAACACATCCAATCTCTTCACAAAAAAGGGGATCATCCACCGTAGTCTTATCACTACGCGGACAGTCCCCTTTTCCTGTATTATATCTAAGTAACGATTAACCCTTCAGTGCGATGGTCTCGATCTCCACCAAAGCATCCTTTGGAAGACGTGCCACCTCAACTGCACTTCTTGCCGGGTATGGCTGCTCGAAGAAGGAGCTGTACACTTCGTTCACCTTGGCAAAATCGTTCATATCCTTGAGGAACACTGTAGTCTTAACTACATTGCTCAAGCTGCTGCCCGCCTCTTCGAGAATAGCCTTGACATTATTCAGGGAAAGTCGTGCCTGCTCCTCTACACCTTGACCGAACTCACCAGTTGCTGGATCAAGTCCCAGTTGACCTGAGGTAAAAATAAAATCGCCTGCCTGCATAGCCTGACTATACGGGCCGATTGCGCCAGGTGCGCGTTCTGTCGAAATAGGTTTCATATTATGTACTCCCTTCGGTCATCTTTTTGAATACTGAGCCTATTATAGCATTATGCTCAGGGTGTAGGACAAGCTATCCTCACCTTACCATATGAAAAAGGTACCGAAACGCCCGGTACCCTGCTCATACGACATCTATTCTGATTCAGCCTGCAATCATCCTATTGGCATGTCATGTACATAACGACTGTCGACGGATTAATACCCGCCTGCTCCGTGTGTATAGGTCCCCATATTTCCGGCGGCCCCTGTCCCAACTGTTAATCCTGGAGTAATGAATATAATACCGGCACTAAGCGTAAGTAACAAAAAGCATTTCATTTTCCGCATTTTTACGCACTCCTCTGATCATATTTTCATAACTCCGCTGATTTTCAACACGTGTATGCCGTCTAAATTCTTCAAATAATGTCACACATTTGATAAAACCAGCCTTGTCACCCATTTTAATGGATGATGACAAACTTTGGAGTACATATTTTACTGCAAGGTCGAAATTTTGCTGCTGATAATAGTAATATGACAATTCATAACAGAAATTGGCGAATCGTTCGAGGGTGAAGTGCATATTATAATAGCTGCTGCTAGCTTGCTGGCTGTCGATATAGGTGGAGATTCGGTCCTCGAATTGATCAAGTATGCTGCTGACGTCCAGACTGTAGCGGTTCGCAGCCTCCATAATCTTCTCCAGTGCAGGCAGGACCTCGTCTTCATTATGCTCAATATACGCAATGTAAGCAGGCAATACGCTCGTATTGCCTGTCATCAGCTCATAGGCGAAGCCGTTGGCCTTGGCCCAAATGCTGAATTTGCGCACCTCTGCCTTACCCATCTCACCCAATCCCTTGAACCAGCTCAAATCTGTGTAGTACTGCGTATACTGCTTGGCCTCATGATACTTCTTCTGCTTGTCACACGCCGCTGCCTTCATCAGATAGGCATAGCCATAATAGACCACAAGTGGATACTTGGTTGTACGTTCTTCTTCGTTATATGGCTTGTTCTTGCATTCGTATGTATACATGGTGTAAGTATAGTTGCTTAATTCATTCGCCAGCTCGTGAACCCGGTCCAGTCGATTCAGTGTAAAATAGACATTAATCAGTTGGAGCATAGCATCAGGCTGCTCTTCCTCCGGCAAGCGGTTACGGAATGGATCGAATCGAATCGCTGCGCGCAGGTTCATCTCATAATCATCGCTTAGCTGCAGCATGAACAAACGATAGTGGCTACGTGCGAGTCGCTCTGCATGCTGATACTGCTCACTCTCGGCCACCGCCTCGAAGAATGGAGCCGATTCCTTATGATACCCTTCCTGGTATAGCTGCTCTCCTACTGAAAAAATAACAGGGATATGCCCAAGCTCGTCCAATACAGCAGGTAGTGCCGATTGGATACAATCCAATCTTCCCATGCGTGCGCATTGCAGCAGATAAGGCTTCAGACGTGACAGCTTCCATTTGTTATCAACAACGCACTCCTCCAGATACATCGGGTATAGCTCGCCTTCCGGGTGCCCCATCGCCTCCGTGATCCGGTCCAGCTCCTTGAGCGACAACGGTTTCGGAATCTGGTAACGCAAAATAGCACTTAAAGTCCCTTTATTCAGTCCGCAGCGTCTGCTGAATTCCTGAAGTGAACAATTCGTCTGCTCTAAGTACGACGCTATGAGCGAACGCAGTCTATTTCCAACCTCCACATTAGCTCCCTCCCACCATAGTACATATGAACATCACCTTATAATTCACTTTCCCTGCTGCAATACGCATGTAGTCGATTTTGTTACTTTATCCCCCTTCTAGGTAGCATATATAGAGACAGTGTATTTTTTTGAATTTATTGAGATTATATGTAAGAATTAACCAGGGGTCAATGAAACTTTTTAGCTATTTCTCGACGGCAAATTTTACTAAGTCGAAAAGCATGACCACGGAACCACTTCTTTTGTTATTTTCACTATTTTCAGTGTCTGTTTTCAGCGGAAGTGCTCGGATCGAATCGAAAAAAAGCACAAGTATCGCTGACTCGTAAAATACCAAGAATCAGTGAACTTGCGCTTATCCGGAATCTATATTCAATTGCTCAATGTAGGCTGCCACGGCCTCTTCGTTATGTTGTCTGCTCATTGTCCTCCTAGGCTGTAGGCTTTTTGTATTGTTTTTTGGCATACCAGTAACGATTCAAGAGGTCATCCAGTTGTTCGGAGGCTCTCAGTACTCGATCGTCTGTTCGTCCAAACTGATGTGCAGAGTCTAACATTTTTTCACGAAAGTACTCGATTTTCCCCTCCAGCTCTCTCAATTCCACCATAATACCCCTCCTTTTCATCAGGTTTCTTGCCAAGACCTTACGAAATTAGGCCTGTCCACTCCTACTCTGGCTCGTGGCTTACATCTTCAGCTTTAGTGTCACATGTGTTTATAATTTTTTGACATTGCCAAAAAAAATAATCTTTTGTCTTCTATGTTATATATACCCATTTTTTAGCAGCAACGATCATGGAAAGTGCAGATTTTTTTACAAAAGTAGTTTCGAACCTCCCGATTCTCCCTGGATGTGAGACAGACCGTCTTTTGCTGAAGTTTTTCTTACGATAATCGAATGATTCAACTCCGCTGAAAACTTACATTCTATTATCTTAACAAAATGGGAGTACCTGTCGGTTAGACAGAGCACTCCCATGTATTCGTTCGCTTCTCATGAGCGATAGTTATAGATCACTGCGTCGGATCGGAGCCCAGCGCGTGAATGACTTCATTCGGGTACACATGGACTCCTCTAGCACCCGCTAGAGCTATGCGAACCATTGCCTTGGCAATAGCTGCCGCCGGAATGGCCCGATAAGCAGACAGCCTTCCGTTCCATAGTGGTGACGTGAGCTTCATGAGAACCGCAGCAGCCCGCTCGCCTGCTCTTCGCTCTGATCGCTCACCCAGAATGAGGGATGGACGAAACAGATGCAATGCAGGCAACCCCACTTCGGCCAGCGCTTCCTCAGCCTCGCCTTTTGTACGGCTGTAGAAGATTCGTGAATGCGGATTGGCACCAGCGGATGAGACAGCGAGCATCTGTACGACACCTGCCTGTCGTGCCAGCTTCGCTGCCTGCAGTGGATATTCCAGATCCACAAGCCTGAACCTCTCCTGCGACCCCGCCTTCTTGATCGTAGTACCAAGCGCACAGTACAGATCATGCACCCCCTCAAATACATGAGCGGATTGCTCCAGCTCATCCCACGAGATGACGTGCTCGGTCAGCTTAGGGTGCTGGATGCCAAGCGGTTTACGAGTAAGGACCTTCACCTCTGCATAGGCGGGGTTCTCCAGCAGTTCTCTTACGATCAGGCCTCCTACCAGTCCTGTCGCCCCTATAATCAATCCCTTACGATCCATGCAATTGTCTTCTCCTCTTCCTATATCCTTGCTTGCGGCCTGACTCCTCCAATGGTAAGGACTCTGACGTGTAGAGGGGCAGATACAACGCGAACGTGCTCCCCTCGCCCTCTGCACTGTCCAAGCGAATAAAGCCTCCCATCAGACGCGCCAAGTCCCGACTAATAGACAATCCCAGGCCCGTTCCTCCATACTTGCGGCTAATCGATCCGTCCGCCTGCTGGAAGGCCTCGAAGATATAATGCTGCTTCTCCGAAGAGATGCCGATCCCTGTATCCTTCACTGCAAATACAACCCATTCACCTTCCAGTTCAGGCTCTACAAGCTTGCGCTTATGGATACTCAATGTCACACTGCCCTCATGAGTGAACTTGAACGCATTAGACAGCAGGTTCCGCAGAATCTGCTGAATACGCTGCGGGTCAGAATTCATCTGGGCCGGGCAATCCTCAGAGGTCTCTAGCTGGAATATCAGGCCCTTGTTGCGGGCAGTAATCTCAAAATTCACCATCATGACCTGGCCGAGCTCCAGCACATTGACGGGCTCCATGACAATTTCCATTTTCCCGGCTTCCACCTTGGAGAGATCCAGAATATCATTGATCAGCTGCAATAGATCTTGTCCTGATGCGTGGATAATACCTGAATATTGCTTAAGGCTGTCCTCCTCCATCTCCTTACCCTGCTCGTTAATAATCTGGGCAAGGTTAATGATGCTATTTAGCGGAGTACGAAGCTCATGAGACATGGTTGCCATGAATTCGGATTTATATTTGGAAGCCATCATTAGCTGCTTGGCTCGTTCCTCCAGAATCAGCTTGGCCTGCTGCAGCTCGTCCCTCTGCCTTGAGAGCAGACGGTTGGCCTGGATAATCTGATGGTTGCGTCTTTGATCCATTTGGAAATCACGCAGCATCAATGCGAACAGATAGCTTAACACTATGCCTAACGGCAGCGTATAGGGCACGATATGCCCCAAATAATGGGCTGTAGGAATAACCCCGAACATCGCAATATTAATGACATTCGCTATATTAACAATTCCTATTACAATGGAAGCCTTGACGATAAGTCGATAGCTGGAGTGCCGCATCCAATAGTTCAATCCGGCTCCAAGCACTCCTAATATACTCATATTGATAAAGCCCGCGATAGAAGCTTCATTGAACCCAAGGGTGAAGCGCACTAGTCCCGTGAGCACCCCGATCAGCACCAGCACAGAGGCATGAGGATAGACCAATATGGCGATGATCAGCGGGACGAACCTGAGGTCGAAGATAACTTCCTCGTTAAAATTAAAGCCGAATGCGGAGCTGATCCAGCCACACAAAATGATGAACAGGACAGAACTCACATATTTTACAGCGGTAGAGGCCTTGGTCAGTACATATTTATAAAATACGTTCGCACAGTATGCCACTGCGATCAGCATACCTAAATTCAGCAGGAACATCTTTGAATATTCCATAGCTTCCCCCTGCTATCCAGAATAGAAGTCCCTAACCTAGGGATGGCTCACATACTCTTCCATCATACCATGAAGTGATTTGATTCGACACTCGTGCTAAGGTATCGAATTTTCATCTTGAAAGTTAATGATTTACTTTTAGCGCACTATATGTTATAGTGATAAATGTATGATTTAACCCCATATGATTCCTCGCAACAAGTACACTCCGCTCACCGCTGGAGTTCATTCAATTTTTTTCATCACCCAACGTGTAGAATTTTGAGCTTTTTGCAGTATATTTTGCATTCACACTGGCGCGGTCATCGGAGCCGCAAGGATGGAAGAGAGGTAGGGCTTTCGTCGTTTGGCAAATGAATTGATGGAATCGAATGCCCTGTTACCGGGATGGTAACTGCCTTCATACTAGCGAAGGTGGCAAGGGGTTAGTATATAGAATACAGGCTGACAAGTGTGTACGTCGCCACAGAGAGACTGCCCCCATCTTAGATGGTAGGGCGGTCTTTTTTTCCAATAAAATGAGCCGAAGAGACTCACTGGGCAAAAAAATAACCCGTCCAGTATGGGCGGGTTCATTCACACTTGATGAAAGAAAGGGGTTAATATCTGTAGTATAGGCGGCCTACCTTAAAATCAAATGATATGAACCTTAAAGAAAGATTAAATTAAACACCTCTACAAGGATTAATAATCGGTCCAGTATCTATAGGCCTCATCATCTTGTGAAGGGCGCTGAGGCAAGGGTCTCTTGGTCTGGGTGTTTCCCTCGGGACGCTCCCATCCCTCCAGAATGACCGCCTGCATAAAAGAGGACTTGTCGTCCCATCGAATATACGCCTGCTGCTCCAAATGGATGAAGGCGTTCGTTATCTCCTGCTTGCTCCGCCCAGTCCTCACCTGAAGCTCTCGTTCATTGGGCATCCGCCGCTGCTGCGCATAGAAATTGTACAGGATACGCAGTAGCTTGCGCTCAAGATCTGGCAGCATGGAACCCCTCCTTCATGAACTGGAATAAAACATATTCTATCTGCTTGCATGAATTAGAAAGCAACACCACACCAACCACCAACATGATCTCAACATAAGCAGTTGAACATAAGTGACCCAACAAAATGATCACCAAAAATAACTCTAGAAAACAAGAACATTTGTTCCTATTTTAACAGCTACTAATGCTGTTGGCAACCCTGTGCCGCATCCAAAAAAAACACAGCTTCAACTGAAGCTGTGCTCTGCCCCATATATGCCTTGGTTCATCAACCATTGTCTCTCTCCTGGCGGCCTACAGAATACATCCACCATGCGATACTGCCAATGCCTCCAAGAGCCAGTGCTGAAAAAAACAGGATATACAACAAATGGGTCATTTGTGACATCACAATCGCCTCCTACTTGTTGTATACCCTTATTGTAAGTCTGATTATACCTTAAGAGCTGCTTTTGCTGGGTTCACCAGGCTTACCGCCTCTACGCTTCACCAGAACGATAATGATAGCAACTACAAAAAAGATACAGGAAAGCGCAACAGCCAACGTATGGGAAATACCTCGAACATCCTCTTGCTGAATCCCGTTCGATATCGTGTAGCTTGCCCCCTGCATGATCATCAGTGTACTGAATAGCACAATCGGGCTGAGAATAATCAGACTAGCAATTCGCTTCTTGCCTGCGACCAGCACGACACTCCCCGCCGCAACGATCAGCAGCAGCCAGTACAGCAAGGCTTCTATCAAAATTGAATTTCCCAACATGTTCACTCCTCTACACATAGAACTAATATCGTCCTGCAATCCGTCATCTAAATCACTATTTGTGCAATCATATTGTAACAGACTGCAGTCCATCCTCCAACCGCAGCCCTGCTTTCTGAACCGTCTTTTATTAGCGCCTGGACCAGATCAAATAAGCGAGTAGAGCTGATATAAATCTACACTATTGCTTAATACAACGAAGAGCACCCCTTGCCTCCAAGGCTCAGGGTACCCTCGTCTGATTTCCACCTTAACAGTTCTATGCAGCCTGCTTCTTAATGTGCGCCCTTCTTGGTGAAGCCACCGCCATACACGTCAGCCACATCCTCGACGGCGACAAAGGCCGACTTGTCTACTTCCTGCACGACGCTCTTCAGCGTAGACAGCTCCAGTCTGCTGACTACACAGTAGATCACTTGAGTCTCCTCCTTGGTGAAGCCTCCTCTGGCGTACAGGTAGGTAGTGCTTCTGCCCAGACGTGTCATAATAGCCTCGGACATCTCCTCGTATTCACTCGTAATGATCGTGACAGATTTGGATTCATCCAGACCTTCAACGACGATATCCATGACCTTCGAGGCAATGTAGAACGTAAAGATGGAATACATCGCCGAATCCCAGCCCAGAATAAAGCCTGCCACGATGAAAATAACCACGTTAATGATGAGAATGATCTGTCCGACGGAGATGTTGATTTTTTTGGAGATCAGGATCGCCAGAATCTCAGCACCGTCGGTAGTCCCTCCCAGGCGAAGCACCAGACCGACTCCCAATCCCAGTAGCAGTGCTCCGAATAATACTGCGAGCAGCTTGTCATCTGTGAAGGCCTCTACATGGTGGAGATAGCCGGTTGTAAGCGACAGAATCACAATCCCGTATAGAGCTGACAAGGCAAAGGTCTTGCCTACTTGTCTGTATCCGATGAACAGGAACGGAAGATTCAGAACGAACAGAAAGATCCCGAGTGGAAGTCCGGTCACATTTGCAATCATTAGAGAAATCCCTGTAATCCCGCCGTCAATAATCGCATTCGGAACGAGAAACAGCTCCAGTGACACCCCTGCCAGAATTGCTCCCGCTGTAATAAAGAGGAACTTCAATAGCAATTCAGTGGGTGTAAGTTTCTTGGGTTTATGTACCATAACCAATCCTTTCTTCAAGCAGATTAGCTTAATTTTAATATTTTTCAACCACTTGGTAAATGCTTCATCCTTACAAGTCGTTATCCGTTCTACTCATCAGGTACAAAAAAGACCGGTCCATAGGCTGGAAGCCGGTCAAACATGACACCTATACATTCTACCCCATACCCAGCGCAATATCCTAAAGGACCTTCAAAAGCCTCATTCGCCCAATCATGACCTTCAAGCACCGTAGTTAGATACAAAGAAACCGGAAAGTCCAAAGCGGAGTCTCCGGATTCCGTTAATTCATATGAGAAATTGATCTTAATAACCTTCTCTTTCTCTTCTTTCTGCAGCCCAATCTCTAATTTTCAAATGTAAAGCAATGTTTCCTACAAATCTCAATGTATCGTTTTCTTGTACGGAAGCATCATATTCAAATTCATCAAGAGCAAAAATGTATGTTATGTGTTCGTAACCAATATCTTTGTTACACGCAGCCTTAACTTCATCCACTATGCTCTCAAAACCAGAAAAACCCCCCTCAGGTAACCATAGAGAAATAGCCTGATCGTAATCTATAAATCTGTTTTTTATTTTGAAATCTTTCTCGAATTTAGAACCGCCTTTTTTCGCAATAAAGTTCAATTTAACTTTTTCAAATGAAGGCTCCTTCGACACCCAGACAGAATGCATTGACTCAACCGTTTTATATATCATTTTATCACCTCAAAAAGGAAGATCATATGTACCAATGGTAAACGCGAACTAACATCACCACAACATGGGATATTCATATCACCTATCAATGGCAGAGACAACAAGATCTTGATCGGGTTGTCTAGCCAGCACTAATTCTCCACATCATGGTGATGGAGTATACGAGCAGATTTTGCCGCGCCAAAACTTACTTCCTCCGATACCACAGCGCCAGAAACAAGACAATAGACAACAGCAGGAGTGACATCGTATTCGTAATCAGGAAAGCATACCCGGTGCCGCTAGTGATGAGATCCAATGCATAGATCTCCATTAGCAGAACCCCAGTGAACATGGATATAACGGTGTTCAAATGGAGCCCCCTGGCTGAGAGTTCTCTACACATCAATACAATTTGGGGCACCCAGCCTACGGATAAGATGACACCGCCGATCAATTGCAGTATGGCAAATAGCACATCGCCCATCTCCTTTACCCGAGCAGTATATGCCCAGGTGTAGAGATGGTTACGATGCAGCGGAGTACTTTGTCTTGAGTTTCGCGCTGACTTGGCCTTCTTGGAGACACTAATGCTGCTCAAGAGCGGGAATAGTTATCCTGTTACCGATTGTTCCCCTATGTATGTATGAATAGCCGTGGTCCAGTCCAGCACCAGACATATCTAATTCAGGTCCTTACTACGCAACGCCGACAGCTTGGAGGTGACCGATTGCAGCTTCAGGCTACGCGAGGATTCCTTGTCACGACGATCATCAATCTTCACCGAGGTGGACACCCGTCCTGCCCCTGCTTGAAACGGCGCTTCATGTAGCGCAGCAATTGCAGTAAATACATCGTCAAGCGATCCCTCAATGATCGTGCTCATCGAAGTAAGCTCGTAGGAGATTCCTTTCTGCGTAGCCAGTACGCGCTGCATATCTGCCACATAGTCACTCAGACTTGTAGTTCCAGTACCAATTGGGATGACGGTCACTTCAGCGATTGCCATTGGCTGCTCCTCCTTCAAATTGGATCATCTAAACTCTATTCTACCAGTCTGCAGCCTGCCAATTCAATTGGGCTCAGGTTGAGAGGAACAAGAAGGCGATTATAAATCGTTCCACAAAGTTCAAATTTGAGCCAAACTTCGGCATACTCATTCTAACTCTCAAAAGCTTGCAATTTGAACGATAACCAGCAATATCCTTTACCTTTTGCTTGGAATTTTGCTATAATCGTCATTGCGTCTTTCGAATTTTCTGTTTGCAAAACACTATATATTGGGGTAACCTATTTAAACAGTATCTAAATATAGTGCGGAAGCGGAAATAGACGATTTTGTCCTTAAGCCTATAGATTTACATATATTTTCCACTTCTATAAGCAGGCTAACACCATCAACAGATTGCAGCATACGCTTCTGCCGACCATGGCTCACAGTGTGATGCTCCTCTTATCGTTGCTTTCGATCTATCGAACAGCCCAATCATCATTTATCCCTTGAGTTATTCATATCGCAAATTATTCATCCCATGAAAGTGAGGAATTCATCCATGCCACACACCGTGACCAAACCTAATAACCGCCAGCTTGCTTTCGACGAGATGCGTTTGTCCGTCTATGCCGATCGGGCGCTGAACGGCCTGAATCAGCTTGATAAGGAACGCCTGCTGCGCGGGGTTAACTCCAAGCTGCGCCGTGACGAGGTCACTGGAGACGAGATTAGCAATGCCTTCATCATGTCTGCCCTGGAGCTCGTGACCAAGGAAGAGCCAGACTGGAAATTCGCAGCTGCTCGCTCTCTACTCACTTCCCTGTATAAGAAGGCAGCCTATAACCGCCGCTATAAGTCCTACCACGACAATCCATACGGTGCCTTCTACCCGCTCATTACCGAGATGGTGAAGAAAGGTATCTATCGTCAGGAGCTGCTCGATTGCTACAGCAAGGAGCAGATCGACGAGCTTGGTGAGTGCATCGAATACCAGAACGATCTGCTGTTCGATTACATCGGACTATTGACTCTATCCGAGCGGTATCTTGCTCATGATTTTGACGGTCGGGTCATGGAGCTGCCGCAGGAGCGCTACATGGTCATCGCCATGTACCTGATGCACCAGGAGCCAGCGGAGCGCCGCATGGAGCTGGTTAAGGAAGCTTACTGGGCGATGAGCAACATGTATATGACGGCTGCTACACCGACGATGTCCAATGCAGGCAAGAAGGTGGCCGGACAGCTTTCTAGCTGTTTCATTGACACCGTAGACGATTCCCTAGAGGGTATCTTTGATTCCAATACAGACGTAGCTCGTCTCAGCAAAATGGGCGGCGGTATCGGCGTATACCTGGGCAAGGTTCGCGCTAGAGGCTCTGACATCCGTGGACACAAGAACACCAGCTCCGGCGTCATCCCATGGATTCGCCAGCTGAACAATACGGCTGTCAGCGTAGACCAGCTTGGAACACGTAAGGGTGCCATTGCGGTATATCTGGATGTATTCCATAAGGATATTCTGGCCTTCCTTGACCTGAAGCTGAACAATGGTGATGAGCGTATGCGTGCGCATGATGTATTCCACGGTGTCTGCCTGCCTGACTTGTTCATGGAGCGCGTGGAGAGTCGCGGTGAATGGAGTCTGTTCTGTCCACATGAAGTCAAGAAGGTCATGGGCTGGACCGATGAGAATGGTCGTCCGCTGGGGCTGGAGGATTTCTACGACGAGACAGCAGGAGCAGGCTCATTCCGCGAGAAGTACGAGGAAGCTTTGAATCATCCAACCTTGTCCCGGATTACCGTGCAGGCGATCGACATTATGAAACGCGTGCTGAAGTCCCAGTTGGAGACGGGGACACCATATATGTTCTATCGTGATACCGTGAACCGTGCGAACCCGAACCGCGTTCATGGCATGGTATATTCCTCCAACCTGTGTACGGAGATTATGCAGAACCAATCTCCAACCGTGGTAGAGAAGGAAGAGCTCGTAACCAAGGATGGTCAGACACGCATCGTTATTTCCAAAATTCCTGGAGATTTCGTCGTATGTAACCTGAACTCCATCCATCTGGCTCGTGCAGTACCTGCAGGCGTGCTGGATCGTCTAGTGCCTATTCAAGTGCGCATGCTGGACAACGTTATCGACATCAACAATATTGAGGTGCTGCAGGCTCAATATACGAATAGCCAATACCGGGCCGTGGGCCTTGGAACCTTTGGTCTTCATCACCTGCTGGCTCTGGAGGGCATCCGCTGGGAGTCCGATGAGGCAGTAGAGTATAATGATCATTTGTACGAGAAGATCAATTATCTCGCTGTCAGATCCAGCATGGAGCTGGCGAAGGAGAAGGGCCGTTATGCGAAATTCGCAGGCTCTGACTGGGAGAATGGACAATACTTTACCTCCCGCCATTACACAGATGGTACCCGTCCAGGCAAATTCGTGACGACTGAGCAGTGGAGCGAGCTGGCTGCAGAGGTGCAGACGAATGGTGTACGCAACGCCTGGTTGTTCGCGATCGCGCCTAACGGCTCCACCTCGATCATCGCTGGTTCTACGGCCAGTATTGATCCGCTCTATGAGCTGTTGTCCTATGAAGAGAAGACGACCTACAAGATCGCTAACCCTGCACCAGACCTGAACGCGAATACCATCTGGTACTACAAGACAGCGTTCCTCGTAGACCAGCACGCTTCCATCAACATGGCAGCAGCTCGTCAGCGTCATATCGACCAGGGACAAAGCTTCAATCTGTACGTTCGTCCAGACATCAAAGCTACTGAATTCCTGGAGCTGCACCTGCATGCCTGGAGATCCGGTATGAAATCGACCTATTATGTTCGCAGCCGTGCGCTGACGATTGAGGAATGCGATAGCTGCGCATCCTAAACCCAACTGAAGGAGAGACTCACCCATGCAGTTGCAAAAAATATTTAACACCGAAGCGCCTAACCGCTCGACTCGTATTATAGAAGGAGAATGCTCCGGCATTCTCAACTGGAACGATATTCGGATGCCCCACATGTACAAGCTGTACAAGGTGCTGCTCCTGAACCACTGGATTGCTGATGAGATCCCGATGTCCAAGGATGCATCACAGTTCCCGCTGCTGGACGCCGAAGAGCAGCGTACCTTCAAGATCAACATCGGCTTGCTGGCCGTACTTGATTCCATGCAGACCATGTTCGTGGGAGATGTGAAGCGCTACTTCACCGACTCCTCCCTGGAGGCTGTAGCAGCCATTATCGGACAGCAAGAGGTTGTACACAATCAATCCTATTCCTATGTTCTCTCCTCGCTCGTATCCGAGCAGGAGCAGAAGGAAATCTTCGAGTACTGGAAGCATGATCCGGTGCTGCTCGAACGCAACACCTTTATCTCTAACATCTATCAGGAGTTCCGGGACAATCCTAATCCGCAGACCTTCTTCAAATCCATGGTAGCGGACCTGATTCTGGAGGGTATCTTCTTCTACAGTACCTTCGCCTTCTTCTACAATCTGGCACGTGACCAGAAGATGATGGGCACCAGCCAGATGATCTCTTACATTCAGCGTGACGAGAATCAGCACTGCTACTTCTTCGCGGAAGTATTCAAGCAGCTGCTGGTAGACTTCCCGGAGCTGAACACCAAGGAGAACATGGACTATGTCTACAGCACGATCCACCGCGCCGTGGAACTGGAGACAAACTGGGCATTTTACACGTTGCCTAATGTTCGCGGTATTGATCTCAATGAGCTGTCTGATTACATCAAGTACATCGCGAACAAGCGTCTCCGTCTGATGGGTATGGAGAAAGCCTACGAAGGTGTGGATGTGAACTGCATGCCGTGGATCAAGCCATTCTCGGATGAAGCGCTGAATGCGACCAAGACCGACTTCTTCGAAGCCAAATCCCGTAACTACGGTAAAGTGGGCGACGATAACGGATTTGACGATCTGTAAGCTAAGAATAGCTTGCTAGGGCAGATCATTATCATTGTATAACCTTACAATGATCACATAGTAAAAGCGCGAGTTGCGGGTTTACCCCGTAATCGCGCTTTTTGATTTAGAAAATTTAAGCTAAATTTTCAAATAAATGACATCGAAGAAAGATCTCAGCTTGAGTAATCGTTTTAATCATGTCTCTTAAATCATTACGCTCAATCTAGCATCTTGCAGATGATTATCACGTTGAATTAATTGAATAATAATGTAATTGTTGTAACTATTCATCACTTTTAATACTATATTTCAAAGCATATAAGACATATAGAAAAATAAAAATAAAAATGACAATTCCAATATACCATTTGTCCCAGAACACCAATGAAATAGGAATAACAATAAAAAGACTGAATGCAGTCCAGTTTTTGAAGGAATAGTCAAAGCGTTTTTTCATAAAGAACTCAGACACTATCAAATCTAACACTAAACTAAAAAACACAAATGAAATAAGGATGGAAATAAAATAAACTTTATCCGTGAATTCATTAGTGGTTAAAACAACTGTAAAGATAGTAAATATTAAAGTTAAAATAACTAAATTAATTACTGTATGGAACAATGGCTCAAACAGTGATGCTAGCTTCGTTTTATAATACATTTCAATTAAATCCATCATCCCACCATTTTTTCTATACGTAATAGGATCTAATTGCATCTTCTTTAATTTAATTATTTCATCCTTAATTTTCTTATGGAATGATTGTAGGAGATCTAATCTATCCAGTTCCATATTATCTTCAATCGCCACTAAACTATAATAATCTTTCAATAGATCAGACGGAAGATATGTACTTGCTTTTGTAATAATAACATCAATAATTACAAATTCAGCATTCCCTTTGAGCACTTTTCGTATTACTGTCTCAAGTTCAGAATACGATTCAATTGCTCTCTCTATTTTTATTACATTATTTTTTTGATTTTCAACTATAGATATTCGGAATTGCCTATACATCCATATGACTGCTAATGAGAGTAGAATATATAACATTACAAACTGAGAGTTTGGAAATAGTGAATTTATCACTGTAATAATAAAGCTTTCGCTCACATAACCACCCTTTTTAAAATTATAAGACTGTACAATTCTATTCACGAAAGAAACAAGCTCATTGTTTCACTGTAATTATATTTCAAGAATTCTAATTAATAAAATCAAATATTTTAATTGCCCCATATAATGGGCATTCTAAAAATCGAATGAGAACAATCACAACACCCTTTTTATAGGTAGGCCTTATCTAATAAAAGAAGCACCGTCATTAACAGTGCTCCTAGCGAATTCAATATTTAGTTGCAATGTTGATACCCTAGATACTCCGCTTAAGACGCAGCAGCTCCACGCCAGCCAGTAGCACAATTCCAATCCCATGTGTGTCATTGAGCTGCCAATCCAGCTCTTCCTTATAATACAGCTTGTTGAAGGAATAGCCGGAGCCG
Source organism: Paenibacillus massiliensis 2301065 = DSM 16942 (assembly GCF_000377505.1). Lineage (GTDB taxonomy): Bacteria > Bacillota > Bacilli > Paenibacillales > Paenibacillaceae > Paenibacillus > Paenibacillus massiliensis. The sequence continues at coordinate 87,657 of NZ_KB898196.1, forward strand.
CGGCAGACACCATACACGTTGCCACCCTTGTCGATACAGTAGCGGGACAGGCCCTCCCAGCCACGCTGAGCTGCGGACATGAACATATCCGGCTCATTTACCCAGCCCAGACGCACACCACGCGCATACGCATAGATGAACATGGATGTACATGATGCCTCCGCATACGATTCAGGGTCGGTGAGCACCTGATGCCACAAGCCCTGCTGATCCTGCAACCGCAAATACCCATAGGCAAGCTCATTCCAGAAATGAAGCAGCTCCTCCCGCAGCTCATGCTCCTCTGGCATCACGGTCAACAGCTCTGTGAGGGAGAAAATAACCCAGCCGTTCCCTCGGCCCCACGGCACCCCGTTGGGTTTGTCGAACTTGATATCATAGACATGATGCATGATGCCCAGCTCCGGCTGGAACATCCGCTTGCGGTACAGCAGGAACTGCCGAGCCGCATCCTCCAGATAGGCTACCTCTCCAGTCAATCGGTAATACTCCGTCAGGAACGGCGTGCTCATGTACAGATCATCGCACCATATCGTATCCTTCATGAAATCCGTAGTCCCTGCTGCACGGTATAGAGCGCCATCCTCCTGCCGATCCTGCACCTGTGTGATATAAGCAGCGATATCTGCTGCGGCCCTCTCAGCTCCCTGCAATGGACGCATTCGATGGGCTACCAGCATGGCGGCACCGAAGGAGCCGCAATCATCCAGCGAATCTATCAAGGTGAGCTGATGGTTAATTCCTGGTGCTCCGAACCGATCGCGGTCCCAGACCGCATAGGTATGCAATGAAGTACATTGTTCGATGTGCCCTTGTGCATAATCTGCAAAATAAGGCTGTGACAGCTCCTGTCCTGTGGCAAGCAGACCATATAGCGTGACCCCCAGCGGATAGTTCCAGCGTCCATACATCGCCGTCTCTGTATATGGACGCACCCAACTGTCGGGCTGATCCACACGCCAGAATTGGGCTGAGGCCCCCTCGCCCAGCAGCGCACGAACTGTAGGTAAAGAGGCTACAGACGGAGCATCCTCTACCTCGAATGGCCCCAGATGCAGCCACGGATCAGTCGAGCCCTCAATACGATAAGGCTGTACGAGACGGACCTTTTGAATGGCAGCATTATTGATCGTGCTGTGCTCCCGCCTTGCTTGTGTATTGGCTGGACGGGTCGGACCGGAATCAGCTGTTGTAACGGCTCCAGCTATGGATACCGTTGAAGCGGTATCATCAAAGGCTGAGTCTAGATCTGGACCCATGTCTGCGTCTGACTCTAATTCAAGCTCGAAGCCCCAGCCTTCACCGTCACATACGGATTCCACAATCAGCTCATGGCGACCAAATTCCAGTCGCAACGGAACGACTAGCTGGTCACGATCCTGCGCCTTGTTGCTGACCAGTGTGCCGTCAAGGTACACCGCAAGGGACGAGATGGCCCGACAGGACCCATATAGCTTCACAAGGATCGGCTCTGGACTCATAGATTCAATGCTACACCAGGAGAACGCTACGGCATCCTGCTTCACACCCAAGATACGAGAAAGCTGCCCCTCCTGCTGCTCCTGCTCAGTCCAGCGGAGGTCAGGATACCACGTATATTTTACGGCAAAGTCAGCTTCTTCATGCCCCCATGAGGAAGAGGCAGAGGATACCTCCTCGCTGGCATCTGCTCCTCCGTCCTTCATCGCATGAGAGACGGTTGCCTTCTGCCCATGAGGCATATTGGCTACAGACGACTCTGCAATAGACTGACCAGGCCACACGCTCCACCGCTGCTGCTGTGGAGCACTGTATAGCCAACCTTCACAGCCGCTATGCTCGTCAGTCGGCATCAGGAAGTGCAGCGGGGCTCCCTTCACACTGCCTGTGCCGAACATACCGCCGCAGCCTGTGCCGACAGCCACAAATTCCAGTACAATATGATTCCAGCCCGCATCCAGCTTAGCCCGGAAATAGCTCCGCCGCTCAGGGAACACATCCTCGTTCAGATTGGAACGAAATACGCTTCTCCCATTGATATAGACCCGGGCGGGACTATAGCAGCTGATCGCAAACGGGAGCTCAGCCTCCGTGTCACTCCACAGCTTTCCCCATACATAGACGAATTCACCCGGTTGTACAGATGGGAATCTCTCATGCAGATTCATATCATAGCGACAATCCGGCAAGCGCCGGAAGCCGCGCTCCGAATGGACACGGTACACCGGGGGGTGAGCCGGGTGTGCACCCACGAAGCGCCCAGCGACAGCTGTCAGCACCTGCTCGATCTGCGTTCCCGCATATCGGCTTATACTATGGTGAGGAGGAAAATACGCCGGAATGTGAGCCGAGGCATCGCTTATTTGGACAGCCATGCTTGAATGGATCGTAGCAGGTAAAGCCTTTAAATCTTTTACATCCTTCGTATTGTCCGCATTCTTCTCAACCAATCTGCTCATCGTCCGCTCCTCCTCTCACACCCATTCTCCACCAGGATACAATGTTGAACTATAAAGACGCTTGCTCTGCTTCAATGGCTTGGCAGCAGCCGGGGTCAATTCCATAGGTGCAGAGGCAAAAACCTTTGCAGTCTCATCATCATAGATAATGACCTGCTCAAGTCCGGTTCCCAGCAAATCCCCGTGTGCAGCATAGCCTTCATGAGGGAACTGCACAACTCTGTTCATTTCACCGTCATAGAGGCCCGGATACACGCCTCCGCCCCGACGATAGGCCAGAATGTAATCCAGTGCGTCCTGATCCCAGTGACCTACCGTCTCCACAATCGTCAGCCACCCGCCTGTCGTGCGTTCTTCCTTCCACACCTCACGGCCTTCGTGATCCAGCAGGAACAGGGCATCCTTGCCCTTTAATCCTTTGCCATCATCCTCCCGTACCATCCGATCGAGCCCGGCTACCTGCAGTCCTGGCTGATCCTTCAGGAATCGTCCCAGAGCCAAATGCTGAGATTCAATCGAGCCTTCGTACCGCCACAGCTCCTGTCCATTCCGATCGTACATCACCGTCACACTGCCGCCGATGACCAGCTCAGGTAGTCCATCGCCATTGACATCACCGACCCAGATGCAGTCCGCATGATCGTCCAGATCATGGCAGCTCCAGCGCAGCTGTCCCTTGGCATCCAGCAGATCATACCCGGCCATTACCTCATCCAGCCCATCTCCATCCAGGTCATACACCCACGGGAAATGCCCTACATTCCCCTTATGTGTCCACAGCAGATTGAAGTCCCGGTCAAGTGCCCATAGCTGGTGATACCGATCCTTGAGGATAATATCCGAGGGATGGTCCCCCCCTGTCAGATTGGCAATGATAATACAGTCATGTGCATGCTCGGACGGAAGTTCATGCACGGCTTTTACCTGCCCAGTGTTACCGTCTAAGATATGAAAACGTCCATCCATTACACACAGCACCTCAAGCTGTCCATCGCCATCAATGTCGTAGATTTGAACAGGATAATCTGAGCCCTGCTTCCCTGCACCCGGGTCAGGCTTCCCTGTCTGCCATAGAAGCCTTCCCTCCAGATCGTAAGCCGTGAGACACTGCACCTGATGCGGAATATAGCGTACATCCTGACGGTTGTCTGGCTGCACGAGCAGCAGCTCCGCGCGTCCATCTCCATTCAGATCGCCCAGTAGCAGCTTGCACCGCGGGCCAGCAGCCGTAATATCAATATCCGCAAGACAATGTGGAGCCAACTCTTGAATAATTGCTTCCATAACCAGTCCTCCTGTCTCTTCTTCACACGAATACATGCCATCTTTACGAATACAGTCGAGTTCGAGCAGATACACTCCTTAGCAGATACATCCCTCAATTGAAGCAACAACTCTATGCCTTGACCGATCAAAAATGATTTCAGAGGGGCTCCCCGCTTACAGCGACTCTACACTCACGTCTAATATGGTCAAGGAGCTAGTCCAGATCCACCTGAGCTCCCCCGGGAACCTCCACGATCGAGCCATCAACTGCCAGCCACACGGAGGAAGCCCCTGGATTGTAGACAAAATCACGAACAGCGGAGAAGATCAGCTGCTTACACGCCTTTAGATAATGGACGATCTCAATATTCGTCGCATACCAGATATCCTCACGGTGTCCTAGGAGCTCACAAAAACGCTCCATGACCTCCCAGTTGTTGTCCTGATCGAACTCATAGCTATGTCCCCATACCGCCATCAGGTACAGGTAATGCCGCTTGTGCAGGGCCGCAAAATTCTCCCCGTGCTCCATCAGGTGATCGTTATGATGACAGGTCATTTTCCACTCCAGCCAATCCTCAGGCAGCCCGAACCCACCTCGGGTGGTCGGCACCACACGTGCATACTCCATCCCAAGCGACGGAAGAACGCTTATTATATCCTTGTTATAGGAACCATTCGGATAGGACATTCCTCGAATGGGTGTACGCAGCAGGCTCTCGAAATACTTGCGGTCCTCAACAATTTCATGGATGATCTGCTCCATGGGACACCGTGCGAGTGTAGGATGCGTCTGGGTGTGCACAGAAATCTCGTGACCACGGTACAGCTCCACAAGCTCATCAGCAGGAATCCGCTCAGACTGGTCCAGCAGACCTGAATTCAGGTGAAAGGTACCTTTGATGCCGTATTGGTTGAACAAGCCTACGAGTCGTTCATCGGCTCGCTTCCCATCGTCATAGCTCATGGTAAGCGCTTTATGCCGACCTTGCGGATAACAGTAATAAATGCTAGGCATGATCGCATGCACTCCTTTTCTATATCAACTTCCATGTCCCTTATGCTCATTGTGCTCATATGTCTTTGCCGCACCTCGTATTTCTGTTTACTTCCGCTTGCTTCTTTATTGTCTTTATTGCTCTTCATTGCTCTTTATTGCTTCTTCCTTGTTCTTTATTGCTTCTTCCTTGTTCTTCTTCATTCTCCATCTTGCTTCTTCACACTTCCCCATACTCACTCATTCTTACTCATGCTCCATCTATACAGCCAACATGCGATCATGCGATCCGGTAGGCTGCTCCATGACCATTTCTCTTGCTTATTGAAGGTCTTCTGCTTGAGACGATGCCAGTGGTGCATACACAGACAGATCGGCATATTCCGCAATCAGCGGTGCCATCTGTCGGAAGCCAATATACCCACCTCCAAGCAATGGACCATAGCTCTCCCCATCATCTATCCAACGAAAGATCGGCAAGCCGTTGATGGCAAAAGTAAGCTCTGCACCTTGCTTCAGCACCAGAATGTCATACGTATCTCGCATGTCCTCCACACCCGGGAGCGGATCGGCGCCCTGTGCTACCAGATGGAAGCCGTAGCTTTTCCGTAGATTACAGGTATGAAAGCCGCGTTCCTCCGCCCACATTCGACGGAAATACGAGACATGAAATGCATTGAGATCCCCGTGATGATATTGGTCATATTCACCAGTACGGTCTGCCAATGCAGGATCGAACAGATCCCGTCCGCCTTGGCCGCGGGCTGCGAAGAACATAATGGCCAGCCCAGGTTCCCGCAAGGGACGGAAGCGCCAAGTGATTGCACAATCTGCCGGGAAGCTCACGGGGCACCAATATACGACATTGGCCCGCTGTCCTTCCTTCGGGTCCAGTGTGCTTTCGAGCCGCATTCGCCCCATTGGGAAGGTCACAGCCCCCTGCCCCTCCAGACGGAAGTTGCTAACATCCGCCGGAGATGCGAGTGGATTATAATAGACTCGTTCCCACTGCTGTGGAATCAAGACAGGACGTTCAGTGTGCGTCATATCCTCCACCTCCCGTTTGCTTTTCTCTGGCATCCATTCAGAGCCCATACCTCTTAGGCACGAGCAGCAATCGCCGCTGCATCCTCAGGCAGTTCAGCAGCGATCAGCTCTAGGCTAATAATGGCATTGATGGACCACTGCGAGGCTTCATTGGTATTCATCCAGTCAATCTCACTCAGCTCATGGACATACTGCACTCGTGCAGCTTCATGCTGCAGATTCACACGCCCGAACGGATTGGCCAGCAAAATGCTCCAGCAACGCTCAGCCGTAGCCGTATCCTGTCGGTAATACGCTCCATAAGCAGCAATACCCACACTCAGTACAGCGTGCTCGAAGCGAAGTGGACCATTGATGATCCCACCTGTGATGGCGTCCTTCTCTTCCTGTGGCAGATTGTAGAAGACACCGAATTCCGCGAGCATATCCTCCCACTCCGGGTCCTCCAGCATGGCTGCCAGCTCGAACCAGACCTGCGGACCGCCCATACTAATGGCGAGGTGTCTGCCCCAATTGTCGTCCCCCATGCCGTAGAGCATCCCGGTCTTGGGATCGTAGCCATAGGTAGGTCCCGACAGCAAGCGCAGATTCGCTCCCTTGATGCATTCGATCCCCGTCAGAATCTTGTCACGGTAAGCCGAATCTTCGAATCGCTCCCACCTTGTCATCCAATTCGAGCTGAAGGCCGCCCAGTCTGGTCCTACCCGAGCATGAGTCGGAAATTCGTCCTTCGGGAAATAAGCCCGCATCGGGTCCAGTGTCACGGTACTGAAATCCGCATCCTTCACATCATCCATAACATCCCCGATCCGCTCATCCCCGGTCAGATAGTAATAATAGCGGTGGAGGCCTGCCATGGCGATCCGTGCTTCCTTGCAGCCGCAGCCCCAGTGAATGACGTTATGACGCGAGCCCAAGCCAGCATATTCTCCAAAATGGTAGGAATCCACCTCGCTCGTATGCCGAGTCATCGCCTCGGCCATTCGGAATACATCTGCGCGTCCGGTCCGCAAGAACGTCAGCCACAACCACATATTCGGCACCAGCTCACCGTTCTGCCAGGCACAGCCACCCAGATCGTAATTCCAGACATGCCGCACTGGATCATAGCTATGCATGAAGTCGCCATAGTCCCAGAAGCCGTACCATCTACGCTGCTCGATCTCCTCCAGATAGAATTCGATAATCCCATCCAACCGATCCTCCAGATAGCTCTTGGACGGTGTGCTTCGATCTGGCAGACTCCAGATCCCAAAGGCAGCGGCCTCATGGTAATACTCCGGTGTACACACGAGCCTTGCAGGCGTATCCACCGCTGTCTGCATTCGCGCCAGCCCTTCCCTGTCTGGTGTCTGCTCCGTGCACCAGAGCGTCAGCTCGTTCGTGTTCGCAATCCCATACGGTGTCGCTCGCAGCTCCTCCGCTCCTTCATAGGATGATTCCACATGCGTTTCCGTATCGTAATGCCTTAGGTCCATAGCTCCAGCTTCCGGGGACCAGAACCAGACCGTCAAGCTTGCGCTATCCGTCGCGGCTGCTTCAATCTCCATGCCTGAGGGATATTTGCGCCAGCTATCCTTCAGTCCTACTGCTACGCCGCCACCCTCCGAGCCAATGTACCCCAGACCACCAGCACGACGCCCTTCGGCTGCCTTGATCCAGGCATTGCCCTCAGCTGTGCGCTTGACGATCCGGTAGTGATCTGCGGAGTCCTGTACGATCCTGAAGCCGTTCCAGGTCGCCGAATCCGCGAGCAGGCTGAGAAAATAGGCATCCTCATCCGCGTCGAAGGCTACGGGGCGACCCTCAGTCTGATCTGTGAACAGCTCCTGATATTTCCCCTTCGTGCGCCGGGTATGCAACGTCTTGGGCGATTCACTGAACAGGCCACGGTCACCACCAAAACGAACATGGCGATTATAGAGCGGCCCACGCATAGGAATGCTGAACCGTATTCCGAGTCCTCTGATATAGTCCTGATGCGGGTTCCCATCGTAATGAAAGGTATGTACCACCCTTATAGAATCCAGTCCGGCATGGAAATACAGACGCAGCGTGTATGGCAGCCATTCCCGCGAACCTAAGTTGGATACGGAACGGTGTCTTCCCTCCAGCTTCAGCACAGCCTGCAGCGGACCATCCTGCTCCAGTAAAACATTCCGGGTATGCCCCGCGAAGCTCTCCTCCCGGATCGTCACGGTCCCGGAGACCCGATCCTGCACCTCACGTATACAGACCAATTCGCCCCCATCGCACAGCTGTACCATTCCATTTGTATCCGGAGCGCTTACTGTGGAGACAGGGATTGCCACACCTGATCTTCGGTGGATACTGCGGAGCAACCCTCGTCCCTGCTTGTTCACTATACAGGTCATAACACCTGTGTCTATGATGAAGGTCTCCTGCGTCTCCTGAACAGCCACTCGGGGATGAAGGGCTTGTATCTCTGTTGCATCTAGATCCTTGGGATCTGTTGCCTCAGTCAGAATCCATTCTTCATCTCCAACTTGGGAATCCTCACAGATGGCGGTATGGAAGGACCACTTGATGCTGCCGTCGGGCCAGTAGGCGCCTGGGCGACTCTGTAGTGGGAGCTCGACATCATGTTTCTGCCTGCTTGCGACCAAGTGGGGCAACTCCTTGCGAGACAGCTCTCCTTTTCTCCACGGCACCCCCCAGGTTACTCCTGTGGTGATGGTCGGCTTATGTAGCCAGCGTAGAGGAATCCTTGGCACCATGTTCAACATAATCATCTCCTTATAGTGAAGCTGCTTCTTGAGGTCCAAGAAGCAGCAACCTGAGCAGGACAGCACAGTAATTCGGTGATTCGAGAGTAATAAAGTAGTCTCATATTAATGAAATATCCTAATAGTATTGAAGTATTCAAGTGGTATTAAAGTATCATCATGAAAAAAAGCACATAAGCAATACGCCACTATTTCCCGTCCTGCCGGGCAGATTCGGAGCTGTCCTGCTGGTACAGCTTGCGATAATGCGTCGGGGTCATTCCCTCCTGCTTCTTGAAGATCCGATTGAAGTAGCTATGCTGATATCCAACCTGTACCGCCACATCGTTAATCAACAACGAGGTATCCCGCAACAGCTCCTTGGCCTTATCCAGCCGTAGCTCCGTTAGATAATCAATGAAGTTCTTACCTGTAACCTTCTTGAACCACTTGCTGAGTACAAACGGACTTGTGCCCGTATAATCAGCGCAGCTATCCAGCGAAATATTGTGCATGTAATTCTCGTTGATATAAGCCATTACCTGCTCCACGGTCCGTCGGAGGCCGGCGTCCGAGCGTTCTGCCATCTCCTTCAGGAACGGAGCGACCACCTTCGATCTGAACCAGTCGAGAATGAGACGCGGCTCATGGATCTGCGACAGCGCAGCATACATATTCGCACCCTTGAACAGCTGGTTAGGGTGAACGCCTGATATCATAATCGCATGCTGGATACTCCCGAGCAGATGCAGCATACCCTGCTGCACATCTATCGCCTTCGCGCCATCTGCACATAGCGCCTCCAGGAACTCCTCCAGCAGACGATAGGCCTCATCCGCCTCTCCCATACGAAGAGCCTGAATAAGCCCCCGTTCCAAAGTGAAGGAATACTGCGAGTCTGGTGCTGCTTCGCCAGTACGATCCATCTGCTCCAGATTGATGATCTGATTCTCTCCACTGAATTGACGATAGCTGGCAGCCTGCTTCACGGATTCGAAGAGCAACGGAACCGCCGATACCCGATCGGTCGGGGCGGCAAAAGCAATCGTCACTCTCATCTTGAGCATGCGATTGATCGCCCCTGTCAATTCCTCTGCGAAGGTCTGTACCTGTTTCAACAGCTGTTCTTCAGGTGTCCCCATAATAAGTAAGCCAGCCGTCAGATCGTGGAAATGGATACTCTCCGCTTGGTGGAAGTGTTCAGCAGCCATCTCACCCATGATATTAACAGCCGCGAAGGATACCAGACTCTCGTCACCATCCCTGAATTTCCCCTCCAGGCTGGAGATCCCTGTTAATTGAATATAGAGCACCACCAATTGGCAGCTGTCCATGCTCCATTGATAGCGTTCCATTCGCTTACGAAGCTCCTGCTCGGAATACGCATACATATTCCCTTGGAAAAGCTGATGCAGGAAGCTCTCCTTCACTTGGGGAAGCTGCTCGGATAGCGTGTACTGTAGCGCGTGACTCTCCCCGTATAGATGTAGCCAGCGCTGCTCAATCACGGAGAACTCATCCACTCGGGCATGAGCAGCCGCATCCTCTGGCATTAACGTCTGCATGAGCCTTCTGACTGGAGAATAAATCTTCCGCGAGGCGAACCAGGACAGGATTGCTGCCAGCAGCAACGCACAAGAGCTTACCGCGAAGATCAGACGAGAAATAAAGATGACAGGAGCCGTAATACTCGTGATTGGAGAAGCCGAGACATACAGCCATTCCGCAGCAATCCGAGAGAAGCTGCCATAAGTAACGGCGTAGGTCATATCCTCCCATTTGAACAGGAACGAGGACGAGCTCCCGGAGGCACGCTGCTCCTGAATGGCGCTGCGCAGGGCGCTCACGAAAGGAGCGTCCTCCGTACTCCCCCCGGCAGAGACGAACAGATCACCTGTCGTCCTCAGCAGGAAGGTCTCGCCGTTTTTGTAAGGCATCATCGTCTTCAGCATGGCGGCTACCTTCTCTGAATCCATACGCATCAGCAGAGCTCCGTTCGGACTCTGGCTGCCACCGGGAATATGGTGGATTAGCGTCAGGTCCTTCTCCCAAGGTCGATTGGGATCAAACGCCCACTGCGCCCAGTAGGTGCTCTGTTCTTGCTCCATCAGCTTCTCGTAGCGCTCGACTACCGCAGCCGAGGACACGAGACCATACTCCGGATTGAATAGAACAGGCTGCTCCTCTGACAAATACAGCTCTACCTGTTTTGCCATGGAGCTAGAGCCTTGCATGACCACCAGCGTCTTGGTAATATCCCACGCCCGTTCATGGTTCAGCGTGAAATCCATTCCCTTGAGACTGTAATCGAACTTCGGATCGAAGGCCCAATGCGCCAGCATGAGCTCCAGATTCGTTAATTGATCATTCATGTAAGCTGCCCGCTGCTCGATCTGACGATTGTGGTTCGCCAGCAGCTCACTCTCCAGTCTGCCGCCAGCCATCCAATAGATCATTGCACCAATAATGAATCCGGGAATGGAGGACACGACGAGGACTATAGTCAAGTTACTGCGAAAATACCGTCCCCGGTGTCCCGCCCGGAACGGACTGTACCGATTCCATTGCATCGCGATCCTTTTCAATGTGCTCTCACCAGCCGAATTAGATTTGAAGTGAAGCCGAACTGTACGCTTCTTCTTCGGCTCCATCCGGCTGGGTCTGCATCCATGAGAGCACACATCTTGCTGCTCTATACGCCATGGTTGCTATCGCTACTGGGATGCTGCCTTGGACAACCTTTCGAAGTAATATACTGCTTCATGGCTGGCACAGACTCCACGATTAATGGAGCCTATGTCAGCCATAGCAGGATCTAACTATCGAAAGTACCCTTATTTCTCGGAATTCGCGTACAGCTCGTTCATTTCATTTACCAGTTCATCTCCGCCTGTGTTGCGCCATACCTCAAATGCAGCCTTCAGGCCTGCTTCGTCAAGCTGTCCTACAATGAATTTGATACGTGCGTCGTTGATGATATTGTCCAGCTGCGAGCCTTTTTGTGAATACACCTTGGAGATGAAGGCCTCCGCCGGATTATTCACAATGAACTCCTCATTAGCCTTCTGTACGGCATTTTGCTTGATCAACAGAGGCGTCTGCTTCACCTTGGCCGTGCGATCCTCAGGGATGAATGCCAGCATTTGGTTCAGTCCCTCAACCTCACTCTCCAGCAGGACTGTATCCTTGGAACGCTCCACAGCTCCGTCCACTATGGCATAGTGCTTGCCTTCCAGGCCATAGTTCAACAGTGTCTGATTATCGGCATCGTTCAGCTGATCGAGGAATTTCAGTACCTTTTTCAGCTCATCCTCCGTCTTCACCGTAGATTTCGGAATGGCCAGGATGCCTGAGAAGCCTGAAGTCGGCAGCGTGCGCAGTTGACCATCTGGACCCTTGACTCCGCCATTAACATCAATATAGTGCTGGTCCGGCTGATCCTGACCTGATTTCTCCAGCGCAGCGTGAATCCGATTGTCGATCCGTGCTCCACCGTCTACCACGTCTACGATTACGCCAGCCTTGTTATTCACGATCGGATCTGTCCATTTGGCGCTGTCCATGACCGGGAAGTCTGAGTTGATCAGCTTCTCATCGTAGAGCTTTTTCATAAATTTAAGCGCTTCCAAATATTCAGGATACTCATGCTCCGGCACAAGCTTGCCATCCTTCACGCCCCATTTATTAGGCGAATTAAACCACAGCTTGATTGTATCGAAGCCACTTGCCCATTGTCCGGTCCATTTCACCAGCACCATACCGTAGGTGTCAGCCTGACCATTGCCATCCGGGTCCTGCTCCTTGAATGCCTTGAGCATATTATAGAAGTCATCGACCGTCTCTGGCTCCTTCATACCGAGCTTATCCAGCCAATCCTTCCGGAATGCCATACCGTTACGACCGAGGTTGCGTCCACGATAGATCCCGTAGTTCTTGCCTTCAATTGAGGAGTTCTTCATAATGACCGGGTTGGCCTGACTGAGATTCGGGTAATCCTTCAGATAAGGACCAACCTCCCAGAAGGCGCCTGATTTGGCAGCGTTCACAAAACTGGATGCCTTGACATCGCCTACATAAATAATATGCGGCAGCTTGCCTGAGGCCAGTGTAATATTGAATTTGTCCGCATAGGAAGCATTAGGCACCCATTCAAAATGGATCTTCGTTCCTGTGCGCTTCTCAATCTCGGCTGCAGTCGGACTACCATCCTTCGGATAATTCGTTTTGAAGATTGGAAGCATGATATTCAGATTCAAAGCACCATCATCAGCCCCTGCTGATCCTTGATCCTGATCACCGGAATTGGCGGAGTTGCCACCGGCACAACCTGCGATCAAAGTTACTATCATCATAGCAGCAATCAGCATTGACAACCAGCGTTTCGTGTTAGCCATACATGTCCCCTCCATTATACTTATTCATTTTCTTGCCAGTCTGAGAACTTGCTCTACTCGTCTGAGAACTTGCTAATGACCCTCTTCAACACCGCTTCCCTATCCATAACTTAGCCCTTCACAGAGCCCAGCATCACCCCTTTGGCAAAATGCTTTTGTAGGAATGGATATACTAGCATAATCGGCACTGTACCAACGACGATGACCGCCATCTTGACTGCCTGGTCCGGTGGCTGTACAAAATTCGGGTCCATTGAACTCAGATCACCAGCAGCCGACTGGGATAGCATGACGATCTGACGCAGAATGACCTGCAGGGGCCATTTGCTCGGATCATTGATGTACAAGAGCGCCGAGAAGAAGTTGTTCCAGTGCCCCACCGCGTAGAACAAGGTGAACGTCGCCAGCACCGGCTTGGAGAGTGGGAGTACGATCCGCCATAGCAGCCCAAGCTCGGTACAGCCATCAATCTTGGCAGCCTCCTCCATCTCAAGTGGCAGCTCCTGAAAGAAGTTCTTCACAATGATCAGATTGAAGGCACTGATTGCTGCAGGATAAATCAACGCGTTCAGGGAATCGAGCATATTCAGCTCACGAATGACGAGATACGTCGGGATCATCCCGCCGCTGAACAGCATGGTGAAGATGATCAGATTCAGAATCAGATTGCGCCCCATCAGCTGCTTCTTCGCCAATGGATACGCCATAGTGACGGTGCAAAAGAGATTCACAATCGTCCCGACAACCGTCACATAGATCGAGACGCCAATACTGTTCACAATCGTATCCGTGGAGAAAATGAAGCGGTACGCATCTAGCGAAAATGTAGTCGGAATCAGAAATACAGCACGCTGTGTAATCTCTGCCTCCGTCGCGAAGGAGCCGGACACGACGAATATGAATGGAATAATCGCTACAATGCCGATTAGACCGAGGAAGACATAGTTGAAGATGTCAAACGTCACGCCTCCAGCAGTTCTATATTGTTTGGCCACGCTCTATCCTTCCCTTCCGAAGATCTTAGTCATAGCTTAGTAAATGCCGGACTCACCAAACTTCTTGGCCAGCCAGTTCGTGCCCAGTACCATAATGACGCCGATCACCGACTTGAACAGCCCTACAGCTGTACTGTAGCTGAACGCACCTTGTGTGATCCCGAGTGTGTACACGTACGTATCGAATACCTCCGCTACTTCACGGTTGAGTGCATTCATCATCAGGTAGATTTGCTCAAAGCCGTTGTCGAGGATCGTCCCCATACGTAGAATCAACAAAATAACAATCGTGCTACGAATAGCTGGAAGTGTAATATGCCAAATCTGCCGCCAACGGTTCGCACCATCCACAGTCGCCGCCTCGTACTGCTCCATATCTACTCCAGAGAGCGCCGCCAGGAAAATGATTGTCCCCCAGCCGCACTCCTTCCAGATGGTCTGGAGGATGATCAGCGGACGGAACCAGTCAGGATTGGCGAGGAAATCAATTTTTTGCCCTGTAAACGCATACACAATCTCATTGACTGTGCCGCCTTCCGTCGTTAAGAGCACATAAGACATACTCGCAACAATAACCATAGAGATGAAATGTGGTACATACACCATAGTTTGAATGGTTTTCTTATAAAAGGAAAGCCGAATTTCATTCAGCAGCAGCGCCAGTATGATCGGTGCCGGGAAGAAAAATATAAGATTATAGAAGGACAGGATCAATGTATTGCGCAGCAGCATAAAGAAATCGGGATTTTGAAAAAACACACGAAAATGCTCCAACCCTACCCATTCGCTCTTCCAAAAGCCCAAAAACGGCTGATAGTCCTTAAAGGCTAACATGACCCCCCACATCGGGATGTACTTGAATATCAGAAAATACAGCAGACCTGGGATCAAGAGGATATACAGCCATCGATCACGGATCAGCCTCTTCTTGCGGAGTGCCCATTTATTAGGATACAGTCTTGGCTGCGATGCCGCCAGGTCCTGAACTGCTCCACGCTCCATTACGAATCACCTCCGGTTGTCATCACAACAATTACGATTGAAGCAGCCATGGAATGCCACAATCCTTTGCGTGAGTTCATTATGGAATGAGGAGCATTTTCCGGCAATTAGACTTTTTCAACGGGGCTGTTATTGGCCTGATTTGACCGGATACTAGGCCTCTTCAAGAAAGTGCAAACGGTGCAAAACATTACTATTGCGCGCAATGACGCCGCCGCTTATGCTTCCCCTGTTAAGTGACTATAGGAGAAATTCAGGTAGTAGCCAATCAGAATTGGTTCAGTGTACGCAATGAAATATCTACTCACCTACGAGACAAGGAGGCTGTACGAGTATGACGGCTAAGCTGTATCACGGGGCTGCCTGGTATCCCGAGCTGTGGAATGAGGATGTGCTGAAGCAGGATATTCGACTGATGAAGGAGACCGGAATTAATCTGGTCCGTATGGGGGAATTCATATGGAGTGTGCTGGAGCCAGAGGAGGGGCGTATCGATATCACGCCGTTCGCCGACTTCATTGAACGTCTGCATCGGCACGGGATTGATACGATCATGTGCACACCTACGCCTACTCCGCCGATCTGGATGACCCATCAGCATCCCGAGCGCTGCTTCGTAGATCAGCAAGGCACGGTCATGGGACACGGAGCTCGTCAGCACATTTGCACGAATCATCCTTATTTCCGGGAACGGGCTGCCATTCTGGCAGAGCATCTCGCACGGGAGCTCGGGCCATTGCCTGGCCTTGTGGGCTGGCAGCTGGACAATGAATTCAAAGCCCATGTAGCCGAATGTATGTGTAGCACCTGCCTGGGGCTATGGCATGAATGGCTGGAGGCACGCTACGGTACTATCGAGCAGTTGAATGAAGCTTGGGGAACGAATATCTGGAATCAGCGCTATCAGCGCTTCGATCAGGTGCCCCAGCCGGGGCCGGCTCCATTCCTGCATAGCTCCTCGCTGTGGACTATGTATCGTCTCTTCTCCATGGAGAAGATCGCCGAATTCGCAGATGAGCAGGCGGCTGTCCTGCGTCGCTATTCGGATGCTCCCATCACGCACAACAGCAGCGTTGCCTTTCATGTGGATAATGAACGGCTGTACCAGAATCTCGACTTCGCCTCATACGATACCTACGCCTCACAGGAGAACGTGCACGCGTATCTTCTGAACTGTGACCTGTGGCGTAATTTCAAGCCGGGCCGGAGCTTCTGGATTATGGAGACAAGCTCCTCCTTCGCGGGCTCACTGAAGAGCTATGCTCATCCGCATCCGAATGGCTATCTGAAGGCTGAGGCGGTAGCTGCCTATGCGCTGGGAGCTGAAGCGTTCTGCTACTGGCTCTGGCGACAGCAGCGCAGCGGCAGTGAGCAGACGCACAGTGCCGTGCTAAGCGCTTGGGGCGATTACGGAGTAGGATATGCCAATATCCTGGAGGTCGATTCCGCTCGCCGCGAGCTAGAGCCCTGGCTACTTCATAGCCATCCCGTGCAGGCCGAAGTAGCCATTACCTATTCAGACCGTACCAAGGCGTTCCTCGCAACAGAGCCGCATCGGGGACTGAATTACCGTGGACTGCTAGGGGATTACTACAAGCGCGTGCTGAACATGGGGATTCATCGTGACCTGCTGCCGGAGGGAGCTGAGCTTAGTGGATACAAGCTACTGCTTACACCTTTCGTTCATTATATATCTCCCGAGTATTTGGCTAAGGCTCGGCAATTTGTAGCCGAGGGTGGCACCTGGATTGTAGGTCCGCTGAGCGGTGGACGAACCCAAGAGCATACGATTCATACAGATGCTGCGCTGGGCAAGGAGCTCGAACAGTTGGCTGGTGTCAAGACGAAGTATACGTACCCGATGGAGCAATCCGGGGCGATCGGCCATGCCTTCGGTGTCTCGGCGGGATTATCGTTATGGAGTGCCCTCTTCGAGCCACTTCCCGGCGAGGCGGTCAGTATAGGGGAAGTCCTCGGTGGACTGACACCCGGCTTGTCCTTCGTCACCGAACGCAGCTATGGACGCGGGTCCGTCGTCATGCTCGGCTCGCTGCCAACCGGTGACGACGGAGATCTGCTGCTACGCAAGCTGATTGATCATTATGCAGCGCAATCCGAGGTTCGGTTGCGGAGTAATGTCACCTCGGGGACCATTGTCTGTCCCCGCCAGGGAGAGGACTACGAGCTATGGGTGATCGTCAATATGGACGGTCATGGCGGCTCCGTCACACTTCCGCACTTGGGAGAGGACGCCTTGAGCGGACAGCAGCTGCCTCCCGGACCACTCAAAATTGGAGCTTATGAGTACAGAGTAGTTCGTTTTCCTGCGTAAAAAGTATAAATATGCAAAAGAAGCTTCCAGACCCACGTAGGTTGTGGTCTTGGAAGCTTCTCGTGCGTGGTCAGCAGAAAGCGGGGAAGCCCTAACTCAAATCAAAGAACGGCAAGCTTAACAGCAGTCGGCAGGGCTCCCCGCTTGCAGCGGCTCTAATCTCCGTTTTGATTCGGTCAAAGTCTAATCTAAAGTTCTTGCTCTATGTCTGCTGGCGCAGCTTCAGGAATACCTGATAGCTACGCTCGGCACAAGAGGAGATGGACACCGGATCAAAGCCGATCAGGTCAGCATACAGCGTATCATTTAGCGGATCTGTCCAGGACTGCGGCAGCTGTGATGCACCGAGTCGTGCGCCCATAATGGAGCCTACCGTAGCCCCGTTGCAGTCCGTGTCCATTCCACCGTATACAGAAGTGACTACCGCCTTCTCAAAATCATTGCCCGCATACACTAGTGATGCCGCTACCAACGCCGCATTGTTATTGGTGTGGACGGCATCATAGTGACTGAAGGCATCCCAGATCCGGCTGACGAGCTCCCGTTCATTGCGAGCCTCAAGCCCGATCTCCATGCCGCGCTGCACATCCGCCGCCAAGCGACTGGTCCTCGGAATCTCACTTAAGCCGATCTGTACAATCCGCTCACTGTCATCCTCCACAAATGCAGCCGCAATCATGGCCGCAGCCAGCATCTCGCCGTAAATGCCGTTCTTCACATGAGAGAACGAGGCATCGCGCCAGCCCAGCTCTGCTGCCAGCTCTGGTCGCCCGGCTACACCATAGGCCAGACCATCGGCACGAATCGCAGCTCCAATCCATTCCCGATAAGGATTCAAGTGCATCCGTACATGCTCCTGACGCTCCAACCAGTTCGAAGGCTTGCCCGGATGGAGATGAGAAGTCTCTTGCGCAAAATTCATGTAGGCTTGGGTCTCCGCTGTACATACCTGACTGTATGTCAGACGGCAATGCCACAGCTTCCCGATATCCCAGGAATCCCAGTCGAGCCCCTTCTCCTCCAGCATGAGCAGACCCAGAATCGTATAACGGATATCATCATCGCTTTCCATGAAGCGAATTTTCTCCCGCACACTCAAGGGTCCCAACTCCGTCAACCCCAGTCCGTACTCCTCCTCAGCTCTGGAATGCTCTGGTGTATAGCCCTGGATGGGCCAAGCATCTGCACCCTTGAACCACAGCTCGATATTCTCCCATCCCGGTCGTCCATCCTTGCCGTACAAATAATCGGGGTGCTCCAGCGGCTTGCCGAGCGTGCAGCCAATACTGCGTCCCAACCAGGCACCACGAAATTTATCCTGCCATGTCTTCTCACTCCAGTCGGTCTGAAGAGTCCGTGGGCCATCGGGCCGCAGACGACGAATTCCTTCCAGATCTGAAGGCTCCTCGAAAGGAAATTCCGGAGCTACAGTAAGACTCATCAGCTCATGATACAGCTCGAGCAGCTTATGTTCGTCCTGACCCACAGCTGTCCATCGCTCCGCAAAGCCCTGCGTATCACAGCCCTCTTCGCCCCGCTGTATGAGCTCCAGCCTCACCGTCTCTTGCAAGTCTGTCCAGCCTGCCATGTTATGCATCTCCTTGCGAGGCTTGCAGCACCTTGGCATCCAGTATAGCCAGGGCTTCAAAAATAAGACGAATAAAGGCTTCACGATCAACGCCGAGCAGCACATTGACGTTCGGCTCCCGGTCTGTCTTCGTACGCAGGTCACCTACCGTCATCCCGCGGGTATACGTCCCTTGTGTCTCGATCGTGACATCCACCATTTTGGACTGGAACAGCTCGGGCTTCAGCAGCCATGCAATGGCACATGGATCATGCAATGCATTGCCATGATAGCCCATCTTTTTTCCGAAGATCGAATAGAAATCCAGTAGCTCTCCTACCATGACAGAGACTGGGCCACGCGTCTTCAGCGCTTCGATCTCTTCGTCGAATATAGCGGCCTTATCTGTCACGTCCAGACCGCTCATTGTAATAGGAATGCCTGACTCGAAGACAATCTGAGCCGCCTCGGGATCCACGTAAATGTTGAATTCCGCTGTCCGTGTCACATTGCCGTAGGCAAGTCCGCCGCCCATCATCGAAATGCCCGCAATACGGGATTGTAGCTCGGGATAGGCACGAATCAACGTCGCAATGTTAGTCAGCGGGCCAATCGGTACCAACGTAACGGGCTCAGGCGAGGACAGCAGGATATCCCGCATGAATTCGACTGCTCCCATCTCCAGCGGACGATAGCGGCTTGGAGGTAGCACCGGGCCATCCATGCCGGATTCGCCATGAGCCTCTTCTCCCGTCACCAGCGTACCGAGCAGCGGTCCCTTCGCTCCTTTGGCTACAGGGATGTCCGCACCTACGAAGCTCAGAATCTTCAGTGCATTATCTGTGATCTTCTCCAATACCTGGTTACCGCCTACTGTGGTGATTCCTTTGATCTCCAGCTGCGCAGGATGAGCCAGCGCCAGCAATATAGCAATGGCATCGTCATGCCCAGGATCGCAGTCAATAATAATTGGTCTAGTCATGGTCCTCTCCTCAGTTCGTTTTTTGTGCCAGCTTACGACGCTTCTTGCGTGTCTCTGCAATCGCATAGACGATCAGCCCGATGACGGTAGCTACATATGGAAGGGTACCGATCAGCTCGGCTGGGATCTTGAGCACCTGCAGTGCATTGGCTAACGCTTCTGCGGCACCGAAGAGCAGCGAGGTCAAAGCTGTACCTACTGTCGTGCTCCGTCCCATGGACTCAGCCGCGATCGCAATCCAGCCCCGTCCGGCAATCATATCCCGAGTGAACAGGGACAGGTACCCCATCGACATGTAAGCTCCTCCCAGACTGGCGAAAAAACCACTCAGCAGCAAGGCCGCATATTGAATCTTCACCACGCTGACTCCGACGGATTGCGCTGCGTGTGGATTCTCGCCAACCGAGCGAATCTGCAGTCCCAGCGGCGTGCGCTTCAGCAGATAATAGACGGCGATGACTGCCAATATAGAGACATAGGTCAGAATATGGTGCCCTGACAGGATGGGGCCGAGCACCGGCACCTGATTAAGCAGGGGAATATCCAGGCTGGGCAGCACCTTGCTGGGCAAGGAGGTGGATGAGCCTTTATCACCGCTCAGCAGGTACAGCAGGAATACAGTTCCCCCTGATGCGAACATATTGATAGCAACCCCGCCCAGAATAATATGCGTCTTGAACTTGAGAGTGAAGAAAGCTAGCAGCCCGGCAATCGCTGTACCAGAAAGGACGGCACCCAGCAAGCCTATCCAGGCACTGCTTGTATAAGAGCTAACAACAACCCCAGCTAGCGCTGATACCAGCATGATGCCTTCCATACCGATGTTGATGATGCCCGCACGATTGGAGATCAAGGCACCAAGCGCAGCGAACAGGATCGGCGTCGTCACCCGCAGCACCGAAAATGCAAAATCCGTCGTAAGAATTACGTTCAACAGACTATTCATGAAGCTTGGCCTCCTTCAGCAGCATCCGATTCTTCCAGAATTTGAGGAACTGCTCTGCCGAGATCAGCAGGATAATGACAGCCTGAATAATCGAAATCATCTCGGAAGGCACGTCCGACAGGCGAGCCATCAGATCAGCACCAATTCGAATATAGGCCAGAAAGAGTGCCGCTCCGATAACGGACAGCGGGTTATTCTTGGCAAGCATGGCTACAAGTGCGCCATCAAGCCCGTATCCTGGCAGCGCAGTCCATTGGAAGCGATTATACATACCCAGCACCTCTACAGAACCGCCCATTCCAGCGATGAAGCCTGCAATCAAATGCACGACAATGATCACCTTGGCTGTCTTCATGCCAGAGTAGCCGGCGAACTCACGGTTAGCCCCCGTCATACGCAGCTCATACCCCCAACGGGTCCGGTACATGAAGAAGTGGGCAGCTACGATGAGCACTAACACAATAATCAGCCCGGTATGCAGGCGGGTGCCTGGTACAATTTTGTCTAGCTGGGCTGTCTGAGCAAATTTGTAGGATACATTCGAGAAGGCCTTGGCATCGCGTAGATGATAATTCAGCAGGTACAAGCCGATCCCGAATAAAATGCTATTGAACATCAGAGAGGTAACCAGCTCATTCGCGTTCCATTTGGCCTTCAGGTAGCCCGGTATGGCCGAGATGAGCGCCCCCGTAATAGAGCCTGCAGCAATAGCAATAATCGGGTGCAGAATTCCGTTCATGCTCAGGTGAATAGCCAGAATCGCAGCGACTATGCCGGAAATGTAAAAAATGCCCTCTGCTCCAAGGTTGAACATATTCGTCTTGAACAAGAGCGATACCGACAGCCCCGTGAACATGAGTGGAATGGCCATTTCGACTACATTTCCCATTCTGCTCACCGTTGATAGCGGCTCGAACAGAAAGATGCGAATCGTCTCTACAGGCTGGCTGCTTACCAAAGAAATAATAATGAATGCGATAGCAAGCGCAATCAGAATGACCGCTGAGGTTCGCAATACTTCAAAATACTTCAATCGGAACATGGGGAAGCCTCCTTACTCACTTGCTCCTGCTGACGTTGAATACCTAGCATGTAGAGGCCAAGCTCCTCTTCACTGACACTGGCTGGTGACTCTAGCCGTGCAACAATCTTGCCATCGTACAATACGAGCAGCGTATCACTCATTTCGAGGATCTCATTCAGATCCGCCGAGACGAGCACGACGGCACAGCCTCCATCTCGCAGCTCCAGTAGCTTCTGATGGATGAATTGGGCTGCTCCGATATCTACGCCACGCGTCGGTTGCTCCGCAATCAGCAGATCAGGTCCGGTCGAGCACTCCCGGGCAACGACTACCTTTTGCATATTACCACCAGACAGCATACCAATCTGCTGCGTGGGGCCTGAGCATCGCACCTTGAATTCCTCAATCAGTGAGCGTGCCAGCTTGTGAACAGATGACATGCTCAGGAACAAGCCTTTATTCAAATTCTTCGAACGGTACTGGGTAGAGATCAGATTATCCGCAATGCTGGCTTCACTCGCGGCACCCTGCCGATTCCGATCCTCCGGAATGTAGGAGACACCCAGCTTACGAATATCATGAATGCCCTGAGTGTTGATGCTTCTACCTTTTACGGCAACCTCTCCTACGGCCTGAATGTTATGCAGTCTTCCAGTCAGAGCTTCGATCAACTGCGCTTGTCCGTTACCTTCGACTCCGGCGATGCCCACGATCTCACCGGCACGGACATGAAAGCTAATATCCGACAGCAGAGTTTTTCCTTCATGATCAACAGCTCCAAGTCCCTGTACCGATAGTACAGGGTCACCATAGCTCGGGCGCGTCTTATCATACTTCAGCACGACATCCCGTCCGACCATCAGGCGTGAGATTTCCTGCTCACTGACATCCGCTATGTTGAATACACCCTCTGTACGTCCACCCCGCAGAATCGTGATCCGATCACAGATCTCCTTCACTTCCTTCAGCTTGTGCGAGATGAACACGATCGTATGGCCCTTCTCCTTCAGCTGCTTGAGCTCCCGGAACAGCTCCTCCGTCTCTTGGGGCGTCAATACAGCCGTAGGCTCATCCAGAATGAGAATTTCTGCGCCACGAAGCAGCGCTTTGAGAATCTCCACCTTCTGCTTCATTCCCACACTCAGATCCTCGACCTTCGCTTCGGGATTCACTGTCAGGTTGTACTTCTGGGCCGTCTCCTTCGTCATACGCACGGCCTCCGCATAGTGAATGCCGACCCCTCGCCTTGGCTCCATTCCAAGCACCATATTCTCTGCAACTGTAAAAGACGGTACCAGCATGAAATGCTGATGCACCATACCAATACCCAGCGCTATAGCATCCTGCGGATTGCCCAGCTTCACCTGCTGACCTTTTAGCAGAATCTCGCCTTCACTCGGCTCCTCCATCCCGAACATCATCTTCATCAAGGTGGACTTGCCTGCACCGTTCTCACCAGCAATGGCATGAATCTCGCCCTCCTGCAGAGAGAACTGTATGTTCTTGTTAGCCACGACCCCATTCGGGTATACCTTCGTAATGTTTCTCATTTCCAGCAGCGCGCCGGGCATGGTAGGCAACTCCTCTCTACAGCAAATGTGCACAAAAAATATACAGCCGAAAAATGCATCAAATAGCATGACTACACTTTCCAGCTGTACCAGATCAATTCCCGTGTGTGAGTGTAGAGCCGCTGCAAGCGGGGAGCCCTGTCGACCACTGTTAAGCTTGCTGTTCTTTCCAATGAAATTGAAAAGCTGATGAACAGCCGGCTTAAAGGTGGACACTCCGTTTCTCTAGGGCTTCCCCGCTTTCCGCTAACTACGATCTCCGCAGATCATTAACACCCGAAATCTTATTGGGTCAAGATAGTAGACTATGAAAAAACGACACAACCTCTTTCAGTTAGCGGGCTTATGGCTTGACACTGTTGCGGATCTCTTCGATCTCAGAAGTCTCCATGCCCATTGCATTCGCTACTGTGATCTCTTTGTTCATGAGCTTCTTCTTGATGTCCTCTACCTGAGTCTGCAACTCGGCTGGGAACACTTCCTTGTAAATATCATTCTCGGCAATCCCTACACCGTTCTCGACGAATCCTAACACTTCACGTTTGCCCGTCTCCAGCGTACCTTCCTTAGCTTTGGTCACCGCTTCAAGGATGGCTGTGTCAATCTTCTTGATCGCAGAGGTGATAATGAGATTCGCTTTCTCACTGTCTGTATCTTTCAATAGTGCCGCTTGGTCAGAATCCACGCCAATGGCATACTTCGATTTCTCTTTTGCCGCATCAAAGATGCCAAGGCCAGTACCACCGGCTACGTTAAAGATCACATCCACACCGGAATTATATTGAATGAGCGACAGCTCTTTTCCTTTGGCTGGATTTACAAAATCACCTGCATACGATACAGCGACCTTGATGTCAGGGTCCACATATTTGGCTCCCTGAATATAGCCTACGAGAAAGGCGTTGATGCCTGGAATATCCATACCGCCCAGGAAACCGATTACGTTGTCTTCATTAGCCTGTGGCATGTCCGATTTCGTGGCCAACGCAGCAACAGCTCCCGCCAGGAAGGAGACTTCATTCGTAGAATAAGACATGTTGTAGACATTGGCAGGTGCATCCTCGATGTCGGTGTCATAGTTGATAAAAGTCTTGTCAGGATACAGTTCGGCTGTCGCATTGAACATCTCCGTGATCTCGGAACCACCGGAAATGACGATGTTCCAATCCTCAGCCGCAATATCATTAAACGTAGGCTCCCACTTCGTCTTGTCCGTACCCATCTCAATCACCTTGGTCTCGGCGTCCAGCTCCGTTTTGACCATTTCCAGACCATGATTGGCTGCGTCGAAGAATGATTTATCTCCCAGCGTGCCTGGAATCAGCAGCACGACCTTCAAACGGTCACCCTGTTCACTACCACCGTCAGCACCATTTGTGCCCGTTCCTTCAGATGTTCCTTTCGTTCCTCCACAGGCGGACAGCAGCAGCAGCACAGCCAACATACACATTACCAATGCATTCTTCTTCATTTTCTTTACTCACACCCCTGTTTGTTGTTAAAATCATTGATGATCTGTCATACTTGTACATCAGGTCTTTCTAACAAATTGTGAATCAGATGTGCCAACTTGAACCATATTGCAATGTTTCATTATCAAAAACCGAACGTAACAATGGATAACAACAGTTAACTTTCGTTTGTGAGTATGATCATAACAAAATTCAGCCATGATATTTATATGATTTCGGCCATGTTTTTGTACGATTCGGCTAAATGTCGAAATTTCGGGGAGGGCGATTATGGATCAAGTTCTGTATGTTGTCAGAGCGGAACATGCCAGATTCACACATATTATCCCTCATCATCATGAATGCTATGAGCTGATCTATTATCTCAAGGGCAAAGGGACCTCGACGATCGGAGAGCATAGCTACCATTTTCAAGCTGGCTCTTATGCCTTGATCCCTCCGTTACAGCAGCATGACGAAGACCACCGCGAGGATGCCGAGGTGCTGTTCATCGGGTTTCAGACAGCTAGGTCCAAGGCTACGGAGCTTCAGGGTATGCATCGGGATGACAAGGAGCACAGTATCCGCAGCTATATGCAGGAGCTGAGCACCGAATATACAAGACGTCGAGAGGGCTTTCAGCAGCATCTGAATGATCGTCTTCATCATATGTTGTTGCATCTGCTACAACGAGGGACAAGCAAGCGAAATCCCTTGTTCTCTGGAGATCGGCTACAGTATGTACTCGCTCATATTGATGAGCATTTCAAACAGCGTCTATCCGTCGATATGCTGGCTGATATGTCTGGTTACAGCTATGATCGTTTTCGACATTTGTTCAAAGAGCGCTATGGTACAGCTCCTTCTAGATACTTGCTGATCAAGCGTCTGGATTACTCCAAACACCTGCTGGCTAGCACACAGATGTCCATCTCCGAGATCTCGGCCGAAGCTGGCTTCGTGAATGATGCTCAATTTTGCAACATGTTCAAGAGAGAGACGGGAACGACTCCACGGTCCTACCGCAAAAGCCTGCAAATTAAGAGTATGTGACCACGCAAAAGAACCTTCATAACCACTTGAGTGTGTGGAAATGAAGGTTCTTTTTTATTTAACGCTGATATAAGTTATTTCATTGATTACGCTGGATATCCTCCGGTATGCTGTAGCAGTTCAATCTCTCGTAGCATATAGGGCAGATCAGATAATGAATCAATGATGAGATGTGCACCAGCACGCTTCAGATTGTACGCTGCCTCACGACGCCGCTCTTCCTTGTCGAATGGGGTTGGAGCTGACGTTCCATCCGCAGCGGCAGGCTCCTCATTTCGATTCAGCACCCCGATCGTCCATACCCCGGCATTTCTGCCCTCTTGCATGTCTATAACCGTATCTCCTACCTTAACTACGTCGCTAAGTGGATATACCTGCATACGGTGGGCCGTCTCATACAGCATCCACGGATAAGGGCGACCATTGCTCACCTCACAAGGCGTCACCATGCAATCCAGTCCCAATGTATTAAACACATGACCAGGGACCGTACTCAGCATCTCAAGCGAAAGAGCAGAAGTTGCACCACACTGGATACGCCGCTCTCGTATCTCCTGTAACGCCAGATTCAATCCCTTCGCCGGGGCCGTACCATGCAGCATGGATTGCAGCATCGGCAGCAGCTCGTTGTAAATATGCTCTACATCCTTAAGCCCAGGCTCATGTCCATAATGATTCACCCAGTTCCTTCGCACTTCAGCAAGCTGCAAAATATGGGCGATATGCTCTCGTAGGGGCAACCCCCGTCCACGCCTGATATCCGTAAGCCCGACCTGGACCCCCATCCAGCGAAAAATGTCGGCCATGCCTTGCGATAATCGAAGTCCTTCGGGGTCCAGCATTGTGCTTTCCAGATTGAACACCACCGCTTGTATCATGCCCTTCGCCTCTCTTCCACGCTGCCTTGTATTACTTCAAGAGCTGTTGCACTCCATCGTATATGATGAGTGTAAGAAGAGATGCTGTAGGAGGTTAACAATATGCAAAATTCAATGGATTTTAAGTTCATGTCTAAAACGCCGCTTGTAGCTGTTTCTTAATCTCAACTATAATGATAGGGCGAGTGAACCCGGCCAAAGCGTTACTCGCCCCAAGCCGATTGCCTATGTGATCGGCTTGGGCTATTTGGTAGTGTGCTATATAGCATTAATCCAATATATATTTACTCTTGATTTCATCTAGATCATTTAAACGAAGAACCAAATCATTCTCCGGATTGGCACTTGTAATGTTGGATTCTTCCACTTTCTGTGTACTTGCTCCTTCTTCTGATGTCTCCCCATATATAAATAAGCTTTGAACAGAGTTCAAGAGACTTGCAGGTGTGTTTTCATAGGTAGCTAAGAATAAAATATAGTCATTTCCAGTCAAAATATCTATATTTTCTTCAGATATAAACTCTATATTCCCCACCTCTCCTCCAAGTTGCTTTACTTCAATTGTATCGCCAGGCTTGGAATTACCTTTGAGAGAATCTACAATTTCGATGGTGTAGATGGTATAATTCGTTTTTTCTTCGGGTAATTCACCTCCAGGATTCATTTTTTCGTCTACAGATGTTGAATAAATTACATCATTAAGTGCTTCAACTCGTGACTTAATGACCCTGCCTTTAATAATAACATCTGCTTTTTCTGACAAAGAGTCTATGCTCTTGTAGTGGGGAAAATCCTGTCTCACAAGAACAGTCGACAGCTCTCCCTGACTCGTACTATCATCAATATTCACGGGAGTACAAGCAACCAGAGACAGCATTGCAGTTGCACATATTATTAGTCTAATAATATTCCTCATTTCGTTCCCTCCGTATCAATTTTTAGTATTTTGCTTTCACATTATTGATATCAAACGTCTGTGGTTGAGTTATTTCGTTACTTTTTTAACAATAATTTATATACGTTTTTTTGTTGTTAGACTTATATTTAATGAAAGTTACATCCATGTATTTATGTTTTCTCTTCGAACTTTCTGAACATTCGATTGATAATCCGTCCTCAAAAAGGTAAAGGAAAACTCCAGACTAATTAAAGCCTGGAGCCTATTTTATATCAATCTAAGAGGTTGAATCAGTTCTGTCTCACTGTCAACAAAACGAAAATCATTACAGCACAAAAACATAAACGATAAAATATAATATCGTGAGTATATGAATGTTAATGCGAGTTTTATCACAAAATGATTTCAGTGGCTTTGCCAAATAAGGACTAACATACATAAACGAAAGGCTAATCAGTATAAATTGAATATAGCGTCGCAAATCCGCACTTAGATTAATAATCCGTCAGTCTTCTAAATTGTTTAGATATTCAATAAATGACGTTTCAGAAGATATCTCAAAAGTCACATCTTTATAATAAGGGAATAGAGGACTTTCTATCCGCTCTGGCTCGTTAATTACAACTACTCTCTTATTTAATTCAATGGCTATTGCAAAATCAATATACGCATGAGGGCTCCATTCGTTTGAAACGATGACATGATCAGCCTTACTAATCATATTCTTTGTATCCAAATAACTTTGGTGAGTTGTAAAGGTTATATTGTGCTTTTCAGAAATAAATAGAATTGCATTTTTGGCCTTAATAGTAGATGTCTCAAATGTGAAGTCCACTGCCTGAATCACATGTATATTCATTAGTTTATATCAACTCCTGACCCAATTTGACCTACGCTAATCCATGAAGCACTATTCATCGAGAACGCCTGAAGAAGGTTATGAGCAATTCTAACGCGATCTACGTTTGTTGGAATTGACATATTACCTACATATAGTACACCGGCTGGTGCTGCTGGATTATTAAGATGAGTATAAGTAACTCCATTTCCAAAGCTCTTATAATTTACGGGCAAACTTGTAGAGTCAACATCTATAGATTTATATCGCCAACTTTGGTCAAAAAAACTAACGAAAAGAGAGCCCAGACTAAAAATCAACACTTGACTTTTAGATTGGGCTCTTACAAATTATTAATTTATTGACTTTTCAACCGCTGAGCATTTATGGAGTCTAATTGAATCCACTGATTAGAATTTCGATCTGTATATATATATATGATGTCTGGATCATCAACAAATTTAACATAGACAGGGTATTTAGGCATTTTACTAAGTTTAGCTTCGATACTGACAATCTCGGATGGACTGTATCCCTCTACACGAATGAGATGTTCTCTTAGGCTGTCTTCAAGCTGGGTATATTTCATTTGTAGTTGGATATACATTCCTAAAGCAATCACAGTAATGATGATCAGAGCAGTAAGCGACGGTACTCTTAATAGGATGTTCTCTTTTTTACTTACTTCATCCTTCTTATGGGATTTCCAACGCTTCATGGAGACACTCAGGATTTTTAATAGGATGTATGTCCCACAAAATATAAGAAATAATACAATAACTAATGACAGCATATCATCACCTCTCAATCGATATAGATTTATATTTAAGGAGGAGAGATACTTATACCGGAGATGTACTTAGAATAATTATATTCTAAAAGATACTTGATAACTTAAATATTTGGAACTAATTACATTAGAGGGTGTTACAAAACCAGGGAGGTGGGGGAAATTCCCTCCTCCAAAGAGATCAATTCCTTCTCCATAATAGAAAGCCTGCCATATAAACTTTGAACAGTAATTCGGCGAAATCGTTCCCATTAAGGCAACGGGATTTATAAAATAATTAGTAACCCGAGTATAGTTGTAAGTAGCCCATCTAGCAGCTTCTACCCCCCGTCCATCTCTTGGGCGATATACTCTGATGGTTTCGCCTGGGTCATGCCGATCTAAATAATCTGAAAAATTATCAACTTTCCCACCATTAACTGCTGGAGTTACGTGAACTACTTTGAAATTTGAATTTACAATACCGACATGACCGACAATTTGCGTTGTACTCCCAAATGTTTTTGTTGAATATAACACATCGCCTATTCTCATTGCTACTGAGGTACCTGGATATTTAGGACCGATTTCTGCATAAGGTTCGATTAGACCTTCGAGGTTATACAGATCTTCACGATCATCTAAGCCATAAACAGCTTCAGTGACATCTAACTTCATTTGATTATTATTATATTGCTGTTCTACCATATACGATTCATTACTAATACTTGCAGATGCTTGTCCTAATGGCACCATACAGAGTATTAATAAAATCGGGATTAATATAAATGGAATTTTAAGTAGCAATTTTTTCACTAATAATTCCTCCTTATTTTCACCACAAAATAATCAGAATCTTGTTCCATCCAAAATCCAACTCTCTGTTGACTACAAATATACCGGAATTTGCCTCATAGACATCATTCGGCACATTCTTGTGGAACATTGCATAGTTTCGCTGTGAAAAGTAGAGGGTGAGTGAACCCGGCCAAAGTACTACTCGCCCTTCTCCGCCTGTCTATACAATTGATTTAATTCTTCTTGTCCCATCGCCAAGCTTCTGATAGTAATTCATTAGTTCATCAAGCTTCACAGATTGGGCTATGACCTTGGGATGATGAATAGAGTGCTGCGCAGTCATCTTATGCAGTTTTATTCGCTCTCGTTCGATGCGTATACGAGCAAAGAACATCTTGCTTGGCATGATCAGTACACCTCCTTCTTTATAGAAGCTTAACTTTTTTTGTCAAAACAGCTACTGTGACTTAAAAGACAAAATAGCAAAAAAAGGCTTACTTAGAGCCCCTAGCCTCTTCTAAATAATCTGGTATACCTCACTCTTTAAACTTTCAAAAACCTCTACAGATTGCGGACTTGACCATTCTCGATACTTCTCAAATAAGGCCATACAACTAGCCATGTAACGAACGCTACGTATATCAATAGATAACCGCAATGCTTCCAAGATCAATAATATTGCATCATTCGAATCTTTTTTTGTTCGATAATCGACTAGGTCAGTCAAAAACTGAACATATCTCTCAGCCATAATGTAATCTTTATAGTATGCATGTTTATATTCCGTAGGATTAATTGGGACATAAGAATTAAATCGCTCTAAAATGCTGTCGATATCATATGAAAATTGATTAGCTGCTTTGACAATGAAACCAAGTGCATAAAAAATCTCATTAGGATGGTCAGCTATGTAATCAGCGTATTCATGCAAGGCTTCGGCATTCCCCATATTCATTTTATATAAAAGTGAATTAGCTTTTCCCCATTCTTTAAATTGGTTTACGTGCCAGATCGCCCGCTCACTATCCTCTTTGACCCAAGAGTCAGCAGAACTATACAGAGCTACGTATTCAAGGGCAGCAGCATAGTTTTGATTTCCCTCACAAACCGTCGACAGCGCAAGCCATGCATAAAGAATATAATAAAATATTGGATAATCCGCTTCCTTCGCATCCCTATTTTCAGACATATAAAAATATATATTGTTTGCTAATTGGAGCAATTTTTTTGCAAGCTCATCTACACGCGTCAAGTGATGTACTGCCATAAAAACATTAATCAAATGCTTCAACGCATCCAATTGATCCATCTCATCCAGCCGGTCAACATAATCCTCAAATACCATGGCGGCCCGATAGTTGGCTTCCAGATCCGTACCTAATGAAATGACAAAGAGACGATATCGGCACAGCGCCAGACGTTCAGAGTGCTGGTACTTCTCCGCTTCACTAACCCGAAGATAGATGAACTTAGCGGCTTGTAACAGTTTATCTGCATATAATTCCTCGGCTATTTCAAACATAGCAGATACATAAGAGTTGTCCTCAAGCAATTCAAATACTAGCCGCTCTATACAGTCAAAACGTTCGAGCTTGGCACATCTCAGTATGAATGGACGAATTCTACGTAATGAGGGAGTAGCGACACACTCATGAACATAGCGATCGAAGAAGTAATCCTCTGACAGCCCCATCCCCTGTGTAATCTGCACAAGCTGCTTAAAGGAAATAGGCTTGATCCCCTGGATTAACCGACTGAGCGTACCAGGGTTCATGCCTGAATAGTCGGCGAATTGTGCGATTCTATAATCATTCTTGTGCATGTAATCAGCCACAATATCACGAATCGGAGTCACCCAACCATACACCTCCTCTCATAAAATCCAAAAATAGGATGTAATTACATTACACATCATAATTCAACAGTGGTCAATATGAATTTGTTTAAAATTCCCAACAAAAAAGAAGCCCTCTACAAATATGAGGACTTCAACAACTCCGGATTAACTTTCAATTATCACTGCCTCGAATCAATGGAACCATACACCAACACTCATCCGAAGCTTCTACTAGAGTGCTTCAATAATATCACCAGCAATCACAGAAGCTGCATTCATCCGATGCGCAGCTGCCTGTGAACCCGCCAGACCATGGAGTCTCACACCAAATGTAGCTGCCTGCGTAGGGTTCAAGCCCTGCGCGAGCAGTCCTGCAATGATTCCGGTCAGGACGTCTCCAGCACCAGCTGTTGCCATACCTGCATGCCCTGTAGTATTGACGTATACCTGTCCATCAGAAGTAGCTACGACGGTACGCGCTCCCTTTAAGACCAGTGTTACTCGTCTTGTACGAGCATACTGCATAGCAGCATTGATTCGGTCACGTTGAAGCTCCTTCGTAGGCACCCCGAGTAGCCTGGACATTTCACCGGGATGCGGGGTCAGAATTACAGGTCCACCATTCGGTCTGGACCACGATAATGCTTCATCGCCTGCATCTGTCAGGATATTCAGGGCGTCAGCGTCCAAGACCAACGGAGCCTCTATCCCCTCCCACAACTGTCGCAGCCAGTCTGTATCTCCACTGAACCTGCCAAGACCCGGACCGATAGCGACTACATCCCGCTGAACTGCTAGTTCCAGCAAGGATTGTACGGTGTACGCACTCCAACCATCCTCAAGACCATCTTCACTGCTAGATAGCTGGTCACGATCCGTCTTGCCTTTACCAATAGCTTGATTACCAGACACGCCTCTCAGCATCAGTTCGGGCACAGCACCGATCATATGTGGAAGCAGCGCCGCAGGCAACGCCCAGGTCACCAGGCCACAACCGATTCGCAGCGCAGCTCTTGAGGTCATTAATCCCGCTCCACTCATCGCCAGAGTCCCACCGACTACCAGCACATGACCGTAAGTGCCTTTATGACCATCGGCCTGCCTGCTACGGCGAATATCAACCCCTAGCCGCTGCTCTAACAAGGCTTCGGTCAGAAGCTGAACCTGCACATCCTGCCTCCGTATGGCACTGACGGGAATGCCAATATAGCGAACGACTATCTTGCCGGCATATTCTGCACCGGGGTATTGCGTTAACCCACGCTTGAGACAAGCCAGTGCCACGGTCAGACTGGCACGGATGCAAGGATCGTGCGTCTCACCAGTATCAGCATCCAGCCCACTAGGAATATCCACCGCCACAATGGGCAAGCCACTATCGTTCGCAGCCTGAATCAAGAATGCATAATGCGAGCGTGGCGCACCCGAGGTTCCCGTGCCAAGCAACGCATCAACGATTCCGGTGGCATGCTCCCATTCCACTCGATCCTCTCCCCACACCAGAGCAGGAATACCCAATGCCTCTACAATATTGCACTGCTCTGCAGCCTCGGCCCGTAGCTGTGAGGGGGCGTCGGCATATACGATCGTAACGCGGATACCAGCGTCCTGCAGATGACGAGCCGCTACCAGGCCATCGCCCCCGTTATTGCCTTTGCCTGTGAGAATGAGCCAATGCTCAGCTGAGAGAAGAGCAGCATCCTCCGTCAAATCGACCTCTATAGCATGGTCCTGTGCATGGTCCCGCACAGCATTTTGGGCATTGCTACGCATATTACCAGATTTACGGCTTTGTGCAGCATGCCCATACAGCGCTATCCCGTGCTCACTCTCCGAGTTGCTGCCTCTCGTACAGGCTGGCTTTTCCCCAGCACGATCCCAGCAGTATCGCAGCACCTCTTCCGCTACCACTCGTCCAGCGTTCTCCATCAGGCTAGCTACTGGAATACCGAGCTCATCAATGGCATAACGATCAATCGTTCTCATTTCTTCAGCAGTTACAATCTCCACTATTACTCCCCTCCCTTCATCAGCTAATCCATTTCCTTCGAAAGAGCATCAACCTTAACCGGGGGCGACAGGGCTCCCCGCTTGCAGCATCCTTACATTTACGCTCAAATTTGATCTGATCAAGCTTCTAGTACCCAACCGTGAACCTGGCATTGACGAATTCTGCTTCCTCCGCCTCATCTACGAGAGCAACCGCGTAATCCTCAATGGAAATACGACTGTAACCGAGCTCATCGGTGACGAGCCAGTCTGTGCCTATGCGAAAATTCCCAGTGCGAAGGCCTGGCTTAATGACCGCAGCAGGGCTAAAATACGTCCAAATCACATCAGCTTGGGAGATGACTGTGAACGCCTCAGCATGAGCTAGAGCCAGCGGACGTGCCTCCTCTGGGAACTCCAGCGTATCCATCAGCAGCTCCCCGCTGCCCGTCTTCAGGCTACCTGCTCCACCTACAACCAATATCCGTGGTACCTGAGCCTTCTTGGCTGCCTCAATCAGGATGCGAGCCACCTCGACCAGCTCATCCTCGGCCCCGAAGCGTGGCCCGTATGCACTAATGATCAACTCATGACCTCGTGCCGCTTCAGTCACGTCAGCCAGCGACAACAGATCGACCTCCACGACCTTCACATCTCCAGTCAGCCCGCCCAAGCGCTGCACATCCCGCACGGCCGCAGTAACCTGATGCTTCCGCTTCAGCAGCTCCTTCACGATGGCTTGTCCAACTCTTCCTGTAGCTCCAAATACGATAATGTTCATTTGCACATGTATTTCCCCTTTTCTAATGAAGTTCTTGTCTCATACAGCTGATCATTCTGGTGAATACACATCTTATGTTATTACTTATCCTTACTCTGCCCTGGCTAAACGTATTTCTCGCCATCTTACTCCTTCAAGGCTTCCTCCAGTACATTCCCTCCGAGACGGGGCTCGTCAGCCGGAAGCCGAATTGCTCATACAGTCGGTTAGCAGGGACATCTGCAAAGAGATTGGCGAAGCTTCCTGAGGGGACTTCACGCTCCAGGAATTTCATAATCTCACCCATTATAAGCTTGCCGTAGCCCTTGCCCTGCTCTGACGGCTTAACAGCAATATCGGTGACCAGGAAGAAGCATCCTCCATCCCCGCTTACTCGCCCCATTCCGATCAATTGTTCCGCCTCACGGAGCGTTACCGCGAACAGACTATTGGCAAGTCCCTTCTCCGCTGCTTCCAGGCTGAACACGGATAGTCCAGCTTCTCCGCGCAGTGATAGGTACTCTTCAGCAGCAGGTCTCTCATATCTGATCTCCATCTGTACCATTCTCCTTCCGCGCTCGCTTATCTTACTCATTGTAACAGTATTATACAAAATTAAATCACAAGCACGACCCAATACAGTGTTTGTCTCCAGATCTTGCGCGTTTATATGAATAAAGAACTGTATTTAACACCTTACTAATGATCCTCGAAGCATAGTCTTCCGTTTCGAGCTGAGGATTTTTGGCATCTTTCTTGAAATGTATATCGGGGTTATGCAATAGTGTAATTATTAAGGAAAGGAGGGACCGGCGTTGTCCCCAGCGGAGCCTATGAACTGGAATTGGATTGAACTCTTCGTCATGCTGGCGTTCACCTGGACCGGCGTCCTCGTGGTGTGGCTGTATGCGCACAGCACTGCGCAATTGCGACTATCTCGTCGTAGCAGGCTGGACGAGCTTCAGGAATCATTATACATATACGGCGAGCTTGCTGGAGCCTTGGCATGCGTAAGGGAAGGCTCAAGACGAGGTGAGCCGAACAGCAGTCTTGTCCGGGCTTTGGAGAAAGCCAAGGCAGCTCCCTATCTAACACCCTATCTGCAGGAGGAGATTCAGGATTGTCTAGAGCAGGCGGACAGCTCGCATATCTCGCTACTGCATAGATCAATAGAACGAGAAATGAACAAGCTAATCGACGAACGGCGAATGCTGCTGCAAGAGACGCATGCCCCCGGATGGGGAACGGCTTGGTGGAGTATGCTGCGCCCGGGTCTCGGTCCAGCGGCACTCATCGGCATTCTTTGGCTGATCTGGCGGATGCTGCGTCAATGGTTAACACTCGAAGATACGGCTACCCCGTGGGAGCACAGCTTGCTCTGGATGCAGCTCCTATCTGGCCTACTGGCCATCCTGTGTGTTTACCGCCTGCTCAGCCTTCGGCGCCAGAATGGCCTGGATGTGACAGCGTCTCATATCCCGGCCAGCATTGTATCGTTTCTTATCGCTGGCATGGCTTTGCTACAGTGGCTGGGGCTCGGAGCCTCCCCTTATATTCTGGCTGCACAGCTCCTGATGTTCGCCCTCGGCTTCCGCTTCACTCGTGGGCGGTCCCGCAGTAACCGCCCTTATGCAGGTCAGTCGGATGAAGACCCTGAGACCCCTAAGGGCACATCTACTGATGCCGGTAACACGAGCCAATAGCCTCGCCTTTTGTCCGATTACAAAGTAGTGCTAATGATGATCCAGCACATTCATCTTATGTTGTCATCCGGTCTGTCCCCGGAGACAGGCCGAGGATTAGGCTTGTAACCGGGGACAAATCATCGTATTATAGTTAGTAAAAATATAAATAATATACACATATGTAAACGATATAGAATTTACAAGTGAGGAGCGCCCATGGAACTCGATATCTCAGAAAAATCTCTTCCGGTGTACGAAGCATTAGCCAGTGAAGTCCGATTGAAGATTATACAACTGTTGGCGAACAAGCCGATGAATATCCGTGAACTGGCAGATGCACTGACACTGAGCAGCGCCATTATGACCATGCATGTCAAGAAGCTGGAGAAGGCTGGCCTGATCTCCACTCGTATGCAGCCAGGTCGTGGCGGCGTGCAGAAGGTGTGCAGCCTCGCCGCAGACAAGATTGAGATTACGCTCCCCGGACAGCAGCAAGAGGTGCGTCAATATCATCATACCGAGATTTCCGTTGGTCATTATGCCGATTTCAAGATCGAGCCCACCTGCGGGCTGGCTACTGTCGACAGCGTTATTGGTGAGTACGACGAGCCTCGTTACTTTCTGGATGCAGAGCGGGTCAATGCTAAAATTCTCTGGTTCGGTAAAGGCTATATCGACTACAAGATCCCCAATTTCCTCCTCTCCAGCGAGCAGCCTGAGGAACTGGAGATTTCTCTGGAGCTCTCCTCCGAAGCCCCCTCTACGAACAACAACTGGCCTTCGGACATTACCTTCTTCCTGAATGATGTTCAGTTGGGGACCTGGACCAGCCCAGGGGATTTCGGAGACAGTCGCGGTAAGTATACACCAGGCTGGTGGCCCGATACTGTCAACCAATACGGCTTGCTCAAACGGCTTCGAATTACTGCCGAAGGCACCTTCATTGATGGCAAACAAATCTCTGACGTAGGCATACAGCAGGTAGGCATCGAGAACAAGCAGTGGACCTTCCGCATCGCTGTGCTGGAGGAATCAAGACATGTTGGTGGTGTAACCTTATTCGGCTCGGGATTCGGGAACTACAATCAGGATATCATCTTCCGACTGTACTACAAGCTACTGAACTCGGCAGCAAGAGAAGGTCTCTAAGTATTAGAGGATCAACTGATAACCCGAGTAATCGAAACAGCGACAGTAAAGGACGAGAACATAATGTCCTAGACTGTCGCTGTTTCGTTGAATTAAACGTCTCTTGTTCATACCTATCTAGATTCAAATAAAGCTAGCATCCACACTCTTGTACTCTCTCAAGCCACTCACTGATAAGTGACTCAAACAATATAGCCTGTTCAATCTGAAGATTATGGCCTGCTCGGTCCAGAACGGCAAAGGTTGCTCTAGGATATGTATCTAAAATGCCAAAAGCATCGTTATAACCAACGACTGCATCTTGGCGACCGAGAGCAAATACGGTTGGTTTATCGAAAATGAATTCATCTATATTAGTAGAGAATCCATAGTTTCTCTGGATTTTGCTAAGAAAATCATAATCAGCGATTTTACAGCCTGCCACGATCTCATTAGAATACCTTTTCCAATTATATTCATTGAGAACAACTTGATTTGCGCTAAAATCACTTCTTTGCTCTTCGCTTAAAGTATCCATGAACTCACGATCATAATAAATAACAACATGTTCGGGAACGATTCTTCTCTTATGCTCAGGAATAATTAATGGACAAATTAGCGCAGCACCACCAATACGATCTCTATGTCTATTAATTACCCCTCTTGTGATATATCCACCGTACGATTCACCTGCTATAAGATAATCTTGGTTCGGAATAAGTGTCTCGATAAAATCGACTACTGCTTCCAGCATATCATCTGAATTATTGATTTGATCGTAATCCTGTGTCAGTCCCATTCCAGGCAGGTCAAGATAGATACGGCGCCAACCGGATTTTTTTTCAAATATGGGCTCCATGCACCCACTCATTAACCGATGGTCTGGTGTGAAGCCGTGGATCATTATGATCGGTCTGCCTTCACCCATTTCCTCGTAATATATATTGGCATTCTTGACTTTACAATACGGCATTCAGACTCCTCCAAATTGAGCTATTTATACTATACTTACACTGCTTACTCTAAAGAAAAATCTACTGCGCACCCGTAGCGATGACAAAGACCCTTCCCAGTGGAAGAGCCTCTTTGTCAGACTAGACTTTTATACATCCGCGCTTAGCATCGCCTTTGTCTTCATTAACTCTCTTTCCCGCCTCATAGCTGTCCACAAAAAATAGAGTATGAGACAAGCATTACAGCTTCATTTTCAGCCCTTCATGTGTCGCCGTAAAGCCTAAACGCTCATAAAAACGCAACGCATCATCTCGTTTTTTATCTGTCGTTAGCTGGACCATATGACAGCCTCGCTCTTTGGCGCGCTCTATCGCCCATCGAATCAATTGGCTCCCAATGCCTTCTCCTCTTACTGAAGAAGCCGTCCGCACCCCTTCAATCGTAGCTCTCCAGCTACCTTGATGAGTAATATAAGGAGTAAACGTAAGTTGTAGAACGCCAACAATCTCTTCATTCAGGCAGGACACAATCAGTTCATTATTTGGATCTGAATCAATGGCCTCAAACGCTCTTACATAGCTGTCCGGAAGGGGAGTCTCGAAGCGTTCTCTCATTCTGCCCAGTTCGTCGTCCGCAAGCATTTCAACAATTTTATACAGATCATCTACTGTAGCTATTCTAAAATGAATCATGTTACCTCCTCTTAAGAGAGCAAAGTTAACATGCATTCTATCATAAGTGAGTTTTCGCCGCCAACCTGACTGTTAGAGCATGAAGCCTCAGCCAGCCCTTATGAGACTCGCACCTTCACTCAGGAACGCAGCTGCTCCAGAATCTGCGGGTCCTTGATCTTGCGATCCTCGGCCAGCAGCACAATCTTGGACAAGATCTCTGCCGTCTTGGGGTCCTCATCCAGGAAAGGAAGGAAAATTCGCCCCCGATGCTGGCTATGCACAGGTACAATATACAGGTCACCTGCTGCCTGCTTGAATGTGCTCCCACTGCCAAGATGAACGGCATATTCGCCTAATTCGCCTGCAATACGAGCATAGTTGCCTTCCAGCCTTACATTCTCCAGCTTCAACAGACGAAGGGACTCCTTCACAATGACACGCCGCATCTCAATCGTCGTCAGACTAGCCTCTGGATCAACTCCACCAACATAAGCAACGCTAACGACCAGATCGAGATCACGCATCACCTCGGAAAATAATACTCCAGGCACATCCTTTAGAGCCACGGGCTCATTGGTCTTTCGGTCAAAGAACTGCACCGTCTCTAGTGTAGGCGACTCGGTATCTGCAGGGGAGAACCAATCAGCCATCGCGTACAGCCGCGCAATCAGATTATGCTGGTAATCCACGCGCTGCAGCCCCTCTTCGTAGCTAACCGTCCACTGACGCTGCTTGAGCAACGAGACCGTCTTATTCGGCTGCACTTGATACCCTGCATAGCGATTCGAGACCAGCCCGTTAGCCAGCTCATCCTCGTTAGGCAAATAGAGCTCGCGGAACACCTGCTTGAAGGGCTCGCGCTGCTTGAGGTCCTCTCGCTCACGCTGTCCAATGTAGAATAGCTTCTCCATACTGTTACGCTGGTACAGGTGCCACAGGCCACTCTTGAACAGATGCAGCGGATGAGCAATGACCAGTTGATCTTCGGACTCCAGCGGATGACTCACATAACCCAGTTCTCCATTATCCGTGCCCCCTTGCTCTGAACCAGACTGTACCTGTGGACCAAGCAGACAGCGCTGTCCCTCATCCAAGTACCCGAAGGCGTCTCCACTACGGAACACAAGCGCCTGCAGGAGCGGAGCAAGCACAGGATTACCGATGAGACGGAACAATTCCTGAGCGGTGAACACGGTCTCTTGCACCATGGATCGCTCCAGCTCCTGCCGAGCACGACGGTATTGATCCGTCAGCTCACCCTTCAGCTCCTTAAGGCGCACAACATGCTCATGCTTGTTCACACGGGACGGCAAGGATTTTAGCTCCTTACCCTGCTTCACCGCCACAATGCTCGTCTGTCCTTCCCTGCTAATCTCCAGCTTAACATGCAGACCTGGTTCAACCTCATACGGTTCGAGGAACGGCTCCAGGCCATCCAGCCTGCTCGCCTCCATATCCCATGTCAAACGCGTCACATCAGCGTATCCGGCATTACGTGCCAGATTATCGAGAGCGATCTGAGCAGCCGTACCTTCACTGGCTTTACGCTGAGCCCCGAATTTCTTACTTTCCTTGAGGAACTGCTGAACAAAATCATACCGTCCACGTACATCCTGCTCGCGCTCAGAGCCAAGTGCTAATGGAATCAGACTATACGCCAGCAAGTGATCCTTGTTGCGCTTCGACACCACAGAGCCGTGCATCTCCTCAAGTGACAGCTCCCCTAGCACGGCATCCGCGAACAGCTGGGAGCGGCGGTGGTTAGCCCCACCTGAGATATACTTCGCACAGTCATACAGCAGCTTGAAGCGCTTCGCACCAAGGGTAGCATAGGCATCATTGAACCAGCGAATGTCGAAGGCACCGTCATTGAAATCTTGAGCAGATATCGGTGAATAACAAGCGACAACCGTCTCCTTCTCCGCAGAGAAATGCTCATTAATGTGAGCATGGAAGTACCAAGCTGCACTATGCAGTCCCTCCCACCCAAGGTGTCCGGATACGATATCCAGCCATTGCGGAGCATACATGGCGGCCTCCAACAGCCTTTTCTCCGTCAGGGGGTATTGCTGTAGCAGCTCGGCAAGCTCCTTCTTCCCCTCTCCTGGGCGTGGATGGCAGTTGCGTATGAGGTAGCTGAATGTCTCCTTGCGTGTAGTGCTGTTCCCATAGGAATATATATATCCGCGCACAAAGGAATCCTGGTCAAGTGCTGCAACCAATCGGACCCAATATTCGATGCCAGTTAGTCGGCCCAGCTTCATCGCCTGCTCCGTCAATTCAGTCGGTAGCTCCCCCCGCAATAGCTCCAGCTCCACAATCCGGCTTATGGCCGTGTCACGCAGAGCCTCTATACGAGGATGTCCATCTGTTGTCTCTGTTCGCGGAGAAGTCAGGTCCATGAGGAAATGCGGTGAGCTAGGTCCTGCGAGTAACTGGTAGTAGATCTCCTGTTCATCAATCAGGCTCAGCTCATAGGCTCGAATAAAATCTGACAAGGATAGTAGCATTTTCGGATATACCTTCTCCACCTTAACCATAGCTTGATAGGCTGTCTGGAAATATCGCTGGAAGCTAGCATCATCATAGCTACGATCTCGCACGAGATAAGCCCATGTGTCCGTCAACATGCCCAGCAGTCCCGCCTCTTGCTGCACTTGATCCTCGGGCATAAGATGCAAGATTGCCGACCAGTATCGCTCTGCTATGCTGAAGGTGTCTTCTCGACTGCTATCGGTAAAGGCTGCCTCAATCAGCGTCTTCACCTGGTCTTTATACTGCAGATTAAGAAGCAGTCCTTGGATGTCCTCAATCAAGGATACGGGGTACACCTGCTCTATATAGGACTTGCGCCAGCCCTCCAGCAGCCAGATATCCTTCATGTCATCATAGGAATCCATCGTGTAATGATAATATTGGTAATACTCATTCAAGGTGCCTCGCAGGCTGGGAAAGCGCGCAATGATAAACAGCTGTAGCAGTTCCTGACTAGTTAGCTGGTGATCACGGAAGTATGCGTGCCATACCTCCGACAGCGGCAGTTGATCCAGCTCTGGCATATGCTTGCGCTCGTTATACCGTACCTTGGATTGCAGACGAGTACCCAGCAAATAACTATGACGATATCCCGCATAATACTCGATCTCATATTCATAATCTCTGTGCTCATGCACTAGCCGATCCAAGCCCTCAAGCCATGTGCTTATCCGCTC
Organism: Paenibacillus massiliensis 2301065 = DSM 16942; assembly: GCF_000377505.1. GTDB lineage: Bacteria > Bacillota > Bacilli > Paenibacillales > Paenibacillaceae > Paenibacillus > Paenibacillus massiliensis. The sequence goes on from NZ_KB898196.1 coordinate 129,868, forward strand.
GGGAGTCAGGGTGAACAGCTCCTCCGGACGGAAATTGTTAACATCCCGGACCTCTTCCAGCAGTGCTCTGCGGCGAGAAGGATCAAATAACCCGAAGCCATTCTCCAGTGTGTATCTGGCATGAGATGGACGTAGCTTGTCTAGTAGTGGCTTCTCCTTGGGTGTCGGCTCAGTCACCAGCTCCAGCAGAGATTGTACACGTTCCTCCTGCTTCAGCTCTGGTCGTACCACCACCTGCTCCGTCAGGATCTCAAGCGCACCCAGACGCTGAAGCTCAGACTTGGATTGTAGCAATCGTGCCAGTGATGTATCCAGCTGGGCCTCGTTCTGAAGCAGCAGTACTTGAATGACAAGCTGTCGTAACGAGCCTGTCTTCAGCTTAAGCAGCTCCTCCAATCGCTTCATCTCATCAGGTCCAAGAAGCATCTGCTTGGCATGGGCGAGTGCATGCTCACGATTAGACATGCTTTTGTCGGATAGACTCTCAAATATAAAATTACGCTGCGCAGCATGCTCTGATCCACGTACGAACAAAGATAGTAGCTCTCCGCGAAGATCGGGTCCCAGCTGATCCTTCAGCAGGATAATCTCTGCGATCCAATCCGAGTCCATGTCATAGGCTGCCAAATACAGCATCTTACGAACCACATCATCCCGATGAATATGATAATGGACATAATCCAGCACACGGGATGCCCGTTCCTCCCCACTTGGTGGAACTTGTTCAAGCATTTGCTTGAACAGCTCGAAGTCACGGCGGCGTTCCGCCTTGCTCGCCAGCTCGGATACAGGAGTCAGAAGGACACTTGAGCCTTTCTCTTCACTTGCAACATTCCATTCGATCTTAAAGCCCCAGTTCCTCGTATACGCTGCATCGTAGTTCATGATAACCCAGTAGATTAACTCAGGGTCCTGCACATGCAGATGCTGACGTGCGATGCTCAGTCTCAGTTGCCGGTTCTGGCTATTCGCCAGCACATACTGAGAGACTACCTGCTGGTAGAGCTGCCCCTGCTTCATGAGCTCTGGGACCAGCTGTGCTAGTTCCTGTTCCTCAAGCACTGCCGTTGCCCATAGACTCATCAGCAGACGATTAGCATTCTCTTCCCTTAGCCACTCTTCACGAACCTGCTCACTCGACAATGCCTGCAATGCTTGCTCCAGCAGCTGCGCAGCTACACGTTGGTTAGCTGACTCCAGGGCCATACCTGTCCATACTGACATCGCCCGCACCACGGAGCTGAAGCGAATCAGCTCATGGTCGATCAGGATACGCAGCATATAGATGAAGGCCTCTACAGTCCCCTCATCCATGCGCTCTACTATACTTTGACGGAGACCCTCCTGCAGTCGGGCAGCCACCAGCAATTCACCAATCTGACGGTAGCCTTCCTCCCAGCTACTCATCAGCATCCCCTTGATCATCTCTCCACTAAGAAGAGCATGCTGCTGCTCTCCATAAATAATATCCGTTAGCACCTGCTGTACATGTGCATCTCCGGTATCCAGCGCATAAGCAATACGATCCGGCAGAACCGTTCTGACTTCATGATGAGGGTAGGGCTCATTTGCAGGCAAAGATAAGTAGGCCTTCAGGTCAAAGCCAAGCATCTCCATTCTCAGCACGGAAGCCAGCTTGCGCACGATCTGCGGCAAATGGACACGGTAATCACGGGTTCGGAAGGGTCTACGATTATATCCGTTACTGTGTGGATATAGCAGCGCACGTTCCACCACATATGCAAAAAAATCAGCTGTTGGCTGCTTTGTCAGACTTCTTACTGCCTGAACCAACGGCTGGAGAAATGTCGAGCCCTGTTGTGTGGAGTCTTGCTGTACGGAGTTCGCGATATTCTGTCCCAACAAACGAACAATTTCGCCATAAGTCCGCTCACTCTCATTCACATATGGAGAATGGGCCAGCTGTGCAATACATTGTGCGAGCTCACCCTCCTGGCCCTGCAGCCGCTCTGCCGACTGCTTCAAGTGCTTCAAATATTCCTTCTCTTCCACGGAGTTCCTGCTGTTCAAAATCATTCTCCTCCTTCGTCTTCTTGACTCTAGTTGTGAAAGGCTACCACAATCGCCCTGCTAGCATGGTTAACCTGATAAAGACCAGCTCGTCACCCTCCTCTAATGGTAGTAGCTCATCCAACTGCTCAAGCTCTTGTTCATTCAGGAATACACGGTACAAGCCATCCTTATATGCAGTAAGAGCAACCGCAGACGCCTCTGTCACGTCAGGCATCCCATCACGATTGATGGTTCCGAAGCTAACCTTCCCGGTGTATGCCTGATCATCAATACTCTCCGGAAGCAAATAAGCAAGTCCGTTATTCCCCTCCTGACGATCCTGATATTTCTGAATTTGCCAAGCAACTGTATGCTCAATTAGCTGTCTCAATGTATTCGTTGTTTCAGGAAGCTCAATAGTTTGCTTAGCCAATACAGGCTTGCGCTTGGCTATGCTCTTGACCGTCACGGCAATCCTCATGATGCGCCTCCTTTATTGCATATATAAACATTCCGCAATGGGTACATACATTCCCCTTTTTATTATGATAAACAAATTGATTCCATGATTTCATGAGTCATATCTCATTGTTGTCTAGTTACTAAGGACCAGTTCTAATGCGGTGCAAATACGAAGACAGCTCATACAAAAAGAGGCGTCCCACACACGCCCCTTCAATCGTTCGTTATAATTGACTATATTTATGTCGCCTTAACTTGCCTTAATTTCGCTTTACCTTGCCCTTAGCTCATGTTATCTAGCTACTACACTCGCTCTACCCTAACCACTATCGCACCACAGGCTCCACGCATACAGGCGATTTCAGCTCTAATTGATGGCCTGACGCTGCCAATCGACCTGTCTCCCCGTCGATCGAATAGGAGACGAGATTGTCACTCTCCTGGTTAGCCACGATCAGATAACCGCCCACCAGGTTAAAATTGCGCGGTGTCTTCCCCAGCGTATCCACCCATTCTATCCGTTCAAGCTTCCCGCTCTCCTCGTCAATCCGATACAACACAATGCTGTTATGCCCGCGATTCGATACATACAGGAAGCGACCACATGGCGTAACCCGAATATCAGCCGCCGTATTTTCCTCCCGATAATCCTCAGGCAGCGTAGATAGATGCTGGAGGGGCTGCAGCTCTCCAAAGTGCGCATCGAACAAGAAGGCCGAGACCGTATTGTCCAGTTCATTGGCTACATAGGCGAATTGGCCGTTCGGATGGAAGACCAGATGACGCGGCCCGGCCCCCTTCGGCTGCTCAGCTTCCTTATGGGTCACCAGCTTGCCTTCCTCGATCCGGTAAATCACGATCTGGTCCATGCCCAGATCGCAGACCATGACATAATCGCCAGAAGGGTCTGGCACAATCGAGTGGGGATGTGGTCCGTCTTGGCGCTCTGCATGGACACTAGACCCGACATGCTTGACCTGGGAGGCCATCTCTCCAAGACCTACACCACTTACGATGGGGAACATCCCAGCATTGCCTCCTGAGTAATTGGAGACCAGAGCGAAAGCACCATCCTTCGTCACCGAGACGTAGCAGGGATGAGCCCCCTGTGTTAATTGATGGTTCAATTGCCGGAGCTCGTGAGTCTGTTCATCGACTTTGTAAGCATATACCTTCCCCTCGCCGTCCTCACTGACAGCATACAGACAATGCTCCTCCGGATGTAGAGCCAGAAAGGACGGGCGCTCTATGCCATCGGTGCCGTTCACAATGCTCATCTCTCCATTGTCGCCATCCAGCTTGCACAGGTATAGGGCCTTCTCCTCCCGTGATGCATATGTTCCTGTATAAAAGTAGTACATCTGCTCTTGTGCCATGGTCAAATTCCTCCCTGGATCATGAGATAGATATTTCGTCTATCATTATTACCCAATTATCAGCGTTACTCATGGCAGGACTATAAATTAGGTAATAGCTATATATACAAAAAGATCGAGGGCAAAGCTCTATCCAGCCTGCCCTCGATCTCAGATGTATGCGAATATATTATCTAACTATAATGAACGTAGCCCACTTGCTCCAGCGCTCTAATTCAGCTTCTTGCCAATCACATGACTTAGTGGAATGAAGCCAAGCACCCGGCTGTCGTTACTGTTATTGCGATTATCTCCCATCACGAAGACATAGCCCTCAGGCACGTCCCACGTCTGATCCCCCTGATCCATCATCTCTTCCTTAATATATGGCTCATTCAGCAGTGTACCATTCAAATATACCTGACCTTGATTCAGCTCAAGCTCGTCACCAGCCTTGGCAATCACACGCTTCACATAGATGGAATCCGTCGGCTCATCGCTCAGCCAGCGCATGATAGGCTGCTCCATGATATCATCTCGAATGGTGCGCGCCTCATGTACACGACTATCAATAATGACTATATCCCCGCGCTCTATCGTTCCCGGGAACGTATTCGGAATCTTGGATACTAGCACCTTCTGTTGGTCATGTAGCGTAGGATCCATAGAATGACCTTCAACCGTATAAGGTTGAATACCAAAAATACCGATAACTAATGTAATGACGATCGCAATCCCAAAGGAGCATATCCAGCTCAGCATACTTTTGAAGAACTTTACCATGAATCATCTCTCCCGTACAATCTAGCTTAAATTCTATATGATCTGGATTAGAAATCTTACGATTGTTCAGATCTGTTAATCCTAGTATACACTTTCTAGTAAAAAGAAAGCCAATCTCTCACTACAGTTGTGTAAAATAACGGGCTCCGTACAATGATTTTACAATTCGAGGTCCTGAAACTTGAATTTGTGTATTAATGTAGTATTATGAACCAAGGCTTCAACAATTGCGTATGTACTTATGGATTCATTACAGATTGTGCCACTAAGGCACGAATGATGTGCTCAAGATTACCAGGTAGGTGAAAATATGCTTCCTTTCAGAGAGCGCTTAGCATCTCTCAAAATCATTCAACTGGTGGTCTCCGCCTATCAGAAACGAATTGTACGCCTGATCATTCCGGTAGTTATTATTACCCTGGTCGTGTGGCTGGGTAGCCGGGAGCTGCAATCCATTAATCCGGGACGTATGCTGAACGAGCTGCGGGGCTTATCGTCTGGCTCCATCGTCTTCATGTTCATATTCTCGCTGATTGCTGCTGCTGTCATGAGCTCCTATGATTTTGTGATTCGACGCCATTTCAAGCTGGAGGTCACCCGCTGGGCAGCCTTTCGGTATGGATGGATTGCCAACACCTTCAATAATGCCTTTGGCTTCGCCGGCTTTACAGGAGCGGGCTTGCGGGCTTTGCTGTACAAGAAGAGCGGTGTACCACTCAAGACCATTACGACTGCGGTCATCTTCCTGTCGCCTATTGTAATTATTGGTCTGTCTCTACTGGCATGGGCATGTATTCTGCATATTCTACCCGTAGGTGCCATGCTGCAGGAATATTCCTGGCTTCGCTGGGCTGTATGGGGGATGGCAGCGTACTTTCCAGTATTTATGCTGCTTCAGCGCACCCCCATGTTCGGCAAATGGTTCAACAAAGGTGAGGGACAAATTCCGTGGAAGACCATTCTGGCCTTCCTCCTCTCCTCGTTGCTGGAATGGCTGTTCGCAGGCCTTGCGTTTGCCGTGGCCGCACTTCAGATTCTGGATGGCCTTCCAATCGACGCCTTGATCGGTATCTATGTTGTGGCGGCTATTGCCGGCATTATCAGTCTCGCACCAGGCGGTCTGGGCGCGTTCGATGTCACCACACTGCTTGGCCTCCAACTGCTGGGGGTAGACGCGGATCGTGCTGTCACCGTCCTGCTGCTCTTCCGACTGTTCTATTTCGTCATCCCTTGGCTCATCGGAATGGTGCTAGCAGCTCTTGAAATGATGCCCGGACGGGAGAAGCTCGGAGAGCTTGCCGGGGCTGGCTGGACCTATTCGCTGAACAAATGGCAGCGATTCTGGGGCTGGCCTGGGCAGTTCCGCTTCTTGGCCGACCTTAGCGTATGGGCACTGAGCAAGCTGGTGCTGATCGCCGGCGCAGTCTTGCTGCTATCTGCTGCTGTACCTGGTCTGCTATACAGGCTTCGCTGGGCCGAGCATCTGCTGACGCTACCGATCATGCGGCTGTCCCACGATATTTCCGTCATGATCGGGATTATGCTCATTGTGCTGTCTCACGGCATATCGCTGCGGATCAAGCGAGCACTGCGGCTGACACTCGTGCTACTCCTTGCCGGGGCCGTCTTCACCTTCGTGAAGGGACTGGATTTCGAGGAGGCGAGCTACCTGCTGTTCGTCGCCTTGATGCTGTGGCTGTCCCGCTCTCGCTTTTACCGGATCGGAGCACCGCTGCGGAGGACGAATCTCTTCATCTGGGGAGGTATATCAGTCCTTGTGACCGGAGTTTACCTCTTGATTGGGGCTGGTGGCTATCGTTATTTCTCACACTGGCTGCCGCAAGGTATGAACTCGCATCTGTTCAATGACCCGAATCGAATCGTGATTACAGCGGTCCTCAGCCTGCTGTTCGCCTGGATTTTCTTGACGATGTATCTGGTGCTTCGCCCTCAGCGTAGTAAATCCGAGCAATTGGATGAGGAAGCATTGGACAAGCTGGAGCAATTCCTGGAGGACGAGGACGGTCATCTGCTGACACACATGCTGTTCCTTGGCGACAAGCATCTCTACTGGGCCTGTGATGGCAACGTATTGATCCCTTACGCACGCAGCCGTAACAAGCTAGTCGTGCTCGGTGATCCATTGGGTCCCCGCGAGCAGATCAGCCGAGCTATACAGGAATTCCAGCAGTATGCGGATCGCTACGCCCTGCTCGTGGTATTTTACCAGGTGTCCCCAGACTACTTGCCCATCTATCACGAGAATGGATACCGCTTCTTCAAGCTGGGGGAGGTGGCTCTTGTCAAGCTGGAGGAATTCACCATCTCCGGGAAGAAGAACACGCCACTACGGACCGTCAGGAACCGTTACGACCGGGAGGGCTATTCCTTTGCCATGGTGCATCCTCCATTGACCCCATCCCTGCTGGAGCAGCTTGAGCATGTATCATGCGAGTGGCTCAAGGGACGCAAGGAAAAGGGCTATTCTCTCGGCTGGTTCCAGGAATCTTATCTGTCTCGTGCACCAGTAGCACTCGTACGCAATCCAGATGGGGATATTATCGCATTCGCCTCTCTCGCGCCAGCCTATGACGGGGATGACAAGATCGCCATTGATCTCATGCGGCATCTACCTGATGCTCCGAATGGCACGATGGACTATCTGTTCACTCATGTCATGGAATGGGCGCGGGAGGAGGGCTACACGACCTTTAGTCTCGGAATGGCGCCACTATCCAGCGTCGGTCAGAACGAGAAAGCTCTGCGTGAAGAACGCATGGCACGGCTGGTCTTTCAATATGGTGGTAACTGGTATGGATTTCAGGGACTCAGGCGGTATAAGGAAAAGTTCAATCCCTCGTGGGAGCCACGTTATCTGGCCTATCCCTCCTCGGTGTCATTGCCCATTCTGACCGCTGACCTGCTGTATCTGGTCTCTAAAAAGATGAAATAGCACCAAAAGAGGGACTGCCTCCGTTCACCACCGTTAGTGGCGACGAGGCAGTCCCTCTTCGCATATTATTTATTATTTATATTATTTATTACTTATATTATTCGTTAACCAGATACGCTTGGTCAGGAATATGACGTTTCTTAGAAGCTGCCGCGTACAACTACGTCTTCCAGTGGCAGACGACCCGATGGACGAGCAGGCTCCAGTGCTGTTCCTACTGTGATCAGCATAACTGGAATGTAACGCTGTGGAATCTGGAAGCTCTCGATCAGCTGTGCTGGATTGAAGCCGCCCATTGCGCAAGTGTCATAGCCAAGAGATTTGGCAGCCAGCATGATGTTCTGTGCAGCCAGAGAAGCATTCAGGATCGCAGAATCACGCGCTACCTGCGGATTTTGATAAGCTCCGTTAATTTGTCCTACCAGCGCATCACGCACTTCAGCAGGCAGGAAGCCATTATCAACAGCCTGGTCATAGATAAATGTATTGCGGTTAGCCTCAAGATCACCAAGGACAGCAATCGTCACACTGCTATCTGCAACCTGGCTTTGATTGTAAGCGATTGGCAGCAGCTTCTGCTTGTCAGCCTCACTTTCAACCACGAGGAATTTCCAATGCTGAAGATTCCAAGCAGATGGAGCTTGGCCAGCAGCACGCAGGATCGCTTGCAGATGCTCTTCAGGAAGAGCTGCATCCTTTACATATTTCTTGACAGCATGACGCTCGCTAATGACACGCAGCGTCTCGTTATGTTCAATGTTAGACATGGTTCACACTCCTAAAAATATATATATTGTTTTCGCGAATCAGCGACAGCGAGCTCCTCGTCCACGGATCTCCGAAAACTACCTCAACCCAGCAAGGATGCACCATGACTCACGGCTCACGTAGTCTTCGGAAAACCAGCAAATGTAATTTTATTAGTTACAACTAATAATGTCAAGCATAGCTTTACATAATCAGGTGATCCTAGATATGATATTAACAGATTCAAATAATATCGGCTCATTAAGGAATGTTATCCTACTTCAGGAAGAGCCAGATTATACTATATAAAGGGGATTTTTTATGCTTGGTTACAAGAAAAGCGATCTGGTTCTCTTCGGTGCATGGGTCGTCGCATGTATCGCCACACTAGGGAGCCTGTATCTCAGTGAATATCTGGGGTACGAGCCCTGCAAGCTCTGCTGGTATCAGCGTATTCTGATGTATCCACTCACCGTGCTGCTAGGGATTGCCTATTTTCGTGGTGATACGGGTGTTCGGACCTACGTGCTGCCACTGGCAGGGATCGGCGCAGCCATCTCAACCTATCATGTCATTATTCAACGGATTGCTGCTTCCCGTGCTTCTGCACCTTCAGGTGGTACCGCTTGTGGGCGTGTCTCCTGTGAGAATGACTATTTGAACTGGTTCGGATTTATTACTATCCCGATGCTGGCCTTGATTGCCTTCATCATGATTATTGGCGCCATGCTGTACCTGGTTAGAACAGAACGCAGTGGCAAGAACTGATCATTGGCATTCCAAGAGTAACTGTATATTATAACCAGCAAGGGTTATACTGTAGTCTGTTACATAACCTGCTCTCATATTCTGTATAACCACGCCGAAGAGTCATTACAGTTCAATCACAGCTGAATGGACATCGACTGCGAGCATCAGGCCTACTAAATATGGTATACTATTGTAGTTAAAATTCAAGATATCAACAATACGTCATAAAAGCAACTGTATCTCCAGAAGGAGGTTCCTGCATGTTTCAGATTAACCCGACTTACCTGCAATATGGCGCTACGTTTGGCATGCTTACCATTGCGCTGATGGCTATTTTCATACGAATGAAGGTCGGACACCGTCCGGTGAACAGCAAGACCATTATTATGCCCCCTGTAGGCATGGCGACAGGATTTGCGATGTTTGTCGTACCGGATGTGCGTATCCCGCTTTTATGGGCGCTTGCTTCGTTCTTGATCGGATGGTTCATTTTCTCCTATCCGCTCATTCGCAGTACTCGCTTCGAAGTACAGCAGGGTCAAGTCTTTGTTCAGCGCTCGCGGGCATTCTTCTTCATTCTGCTTACGCTACTAGCTGTGAGACTGCTGCTGCACGAGCTAGTCTATATGTACATTTCCATTCCACAGACGGCAGGTGTATTCTTCATTCTCGCCTTCGGTACACTGACCCACTGGCGACTCTATATGTATAAGGAGTATCGCAAAATCCAGCCAACTGCCCCTGCTGATCCGCCTTCGCGGAAGGAGATGTAGCTGGTAAGGAACCATGACGGTCCATTAACAACATACGACGAACAACATGAGGCAGTCATCGAGAGATGGCTGCCTCTTTTATGTAATGGATTTGAAATCGCTCTAAGCAAGAGCAGAGTGTATCCGCTCGAACCACACAAGCATAATTGCCGAAAGGGGACGAGTACATGGGCCGCCTAAAAAGATTCTTGCTTTTCTTAATACCCTTCACGATACCCTTTTTTGTATATTGGGGATATATGGGCTTTATAGCCATTAAGATGAATGAGTATGAGAGGCTTACGGAAGATTACCTGTATCAAGAAAAGCTATACGCCCAGCGTGAGGTCGATTCCATCACAAGTATGCCTTCCAAAGGCGGAAAGTTTGGTATACATATACTTGTTCGTTTAAATGATGAACCTGATATTGTTTATTACTACGTTATGGATTCAAAAACGGATAAGCTCCGCCAAGTCTATGCTATGAAAGATAACTCGACTGTTGAAGGACTCCATAGTGAGACACGGTAAATCACATACTCACTTATTATGGATTCGCTTACATTCCAATCATTAGCTACCCATGCGCTTTTCATAAATAAATAGACCGTTTTCTTCTTTGGTTTTGACATAACCACTTTTCTCATAAAAATAATGATTACCAACACTCCAATTCGGAGTATCCAGCCACCATTTTTGCGCCTCAGGGTACTCAGCTTCTATTAGCTTGATCACTTGGTAGCCTATCCCTTGGTTCTGATGCTTGGGATCAATATAGATTCTCCCCAGATTATATACAAAATTGCTACCCACAAAAACGATAACACCACCAACAATTTCACTATCTTTTACGATCTTATAGTAATGTCCCTGTTTCATAAATTCAATTTGTGATTCTTTAGAATCGTAGCCATCAGGGCCACCTGGCTCATGATTAAAGGTTCTTGACTCGTCATCAAAACTGTCTTTCTGAATTTGAGCTAATAGCTCAGAGTCATCTACAATGGCTTTTTCGATAAAAACACTCATCCTCTTGCCCCTTCCATCTCATTTTAAAACAAACAAGACTAGCCATATCGGTTAGTCTTGTTCATCATACGATTACTGCTCCGTCAAAATTACAGGTCCATCTGCAGTAATCGCAATCGTGTGTTCATATTGTGCGGATAATCCGCCATCCAGTGTGCGCGCTGTCCATCCGTCCTGATCAATCTTACAGCGATAAGTGCCTGTGTTCAGCATCGGCTCGATCGTAATGACCATTCCTTCCTTCAGGCGCGTGCCGCGGTGTGGAGGTCCATAGTGAGGAACCTGCGGCTCTTCATGCATCTTCTCGCCAATACCATGACCGATGAAGTCACGCACGACGGACACGCCCTCTGCTTCGGCAAATACCTGGATAGCATTAGAGATATCGCCGATGCGATTGCCGATCACAGCCTGCTCAATCCCTTTGTACAGGGATTCCTTCGTCACATCCAGCAGCTTGCCAGCCTGCTCGGATACGTTACCCACGGCATAGGACCAGGCCGAGTCTGCGAGCCAGCCATTCAGGTTCACAACCATATCAATCGTTACGATATCGCCATCCTGCAGTGGTGTCTTGTTCGGGAATCCGTGGCAGATCACATCATTCACCGATCCACAGGTAGCATACGGATATCCATTATATCCCTTCTGCTCAGGAGTAGCTCCATTCTTGCGCATGAAGGCTTCCGCGAAAGCGTCGATCTCCATCGTGCTAATGCCTGGACGAATCAGCTTCGCAATCTCCCTGTGGCAGGCTGCGAGAATCTCTCCCGCCTTCTTCATATGTTCTATCTGTTCTTTCGTCTTCAAAATAATCATCAGGTGGTCTCCTTAACATGGTTAAAATGCAAATACAGCTTCCTACGCTTGTAGCCTACTGTATATTGTATCTCGAAACGACAAGAATTGAAACGTTGTTGGCCTGGCTTGCAGTCAGAAAGTACAAAAGCTTATGATAATTGTAACTTTCCATAATATAAGCTAGACGGGACCTTTGAGAGGAGGAAACAGCTTGACCGCACCACAATATATGATTGGCGTAGATATCGGAACTACCAGCACCAAGGCCGTGCTTTTCGAGGAACAGGGACGTGTCCTTGCCCAGCATCATGTCGGATACCCACTAGACACCCCCGAGCCTGGGGCTGCCGAGCAGGACCCGAAGGCTATTCTGGAGGCTGTATTAACTGTGACCAAAGAGGTTATGGACAAGAGCAAGGTTGCCCCTGAGTCTGTTCTCTTCGTATCCTTCAGCTCAGCCATGCATAGCATTCTGGCTGTGGATGCAGACGGCGAGCCCCTCACAGCCTGCATTACCTGGGCAGACAATCGAAGTGCCGATTGGACCCGCGTCCTGACTGAACAATTGAACGGGCATGAGATCTACAGACGGACTGGAACACCGATCCACCCTATGTCTCCATTAACCAAGCTAATGTGGATCACTCGTGATCTGCCAAAGATCGCTGAACGCGCCTCTAAGTACATTTCCATCAAAGAATATATATTTGCCAAGCTGTTCGGTGAATATGTCATAGATCATTCCATCGCTTCTGCTACAGGAATGCTGAATCTGAAGCAGCTCGATTGGGATGCCGAAGCCTTGGCGGTAGCTGGCGTTACCCCGGACCAGCTCTCGAAGCTCGTACCGACGACTCATGTTATGAAAGGGCTTCAACCAGACTATGCCAAGCGCATGGGACTGGACCCATCCACTCCATTCGTCGTTGGAGCCAGTGACGGGGTACTCTCGAATCTGGGCGTGAACGCCACCGAGCCAGGGGTCGTGGCTGTCACTATCGGCACCAGTGGCGCCATTCGAACCGTTGTAGACGAGCCCGTCACGGACCCGAAAGGACGTTTCTTCTGCTACGCTCTGGCAGAGGGCAAATGGGTCATCGGTGGACCTGTCAACAACGGCGGCATCATCTTCCGATGGATACGGGATGAATTCGCGGCTTCGGAGGTCGAGACAGCCAAGCGGCTAGGACTAGACCCATATCATGTACTGACGAAGATCGCTGAGCAGGTGCCTGCTGGGTCAGAGGGGCTTTTGTTCCATCCTTATCTATCGGGTGAGCGTGCTCCACTCTGGAACCCGCAGGCGAGGGGCTCTTTCTTCGGCTTAACGTTGCGGCACAAGAAGGAGCATATGATCCGCTCTGCACTGGAGGGCGTACTGTTCAATCTGTACAGTGTAATGCTTGCCATGGAGGAGGTCATTGGTCGTCCTGCATTGATTCATGCCACGGGTGGCTTTGCCCGCTCGGAGCTGTGGCGGCAGATGATGGCTGATATTTTCGACCAGGAGGTCGTCATTCCTGAGAGTCTGGAGAGCTCCTGTCTCGGAGCAGTCATTCTGGGGCTGTATGCACTGGAACGAATTCCGACGCTGGATGGAGCAAGCTATATGATGGGCACCACATATCGGCACAAGCCTGTTCACAGCCATGTCGGGGTATATCGTGAGCTGCTGCCAATCTACATTCGCCTGTCCCGCAAGTTCGAGGAGGAATACAGCGAGCTAGCCAGCTTGCAGAATCGCCTTACCCAGGAGGCCGCGAAGCAGTAGCACAGTTGATGGTGGGGTAGTTTTAAAGGGTAGCGTGAAAGCATCGTGGACATGAAGAAGCGTAAAGGCTCGACTTTTAGCTTGCCAAAGCTTGAAACCATACCGGGACACGAGCCGTATATGATGAAAAGCTAAAATTTTAAATACAAGGAGTGTCGAATATATGCTACGCAAAATAATAAACAAGCTTCTTCATTCCACATCCTCATCCTCGCACAAACGCCATTACAGCAGCAGCTCCCGCGGAAAACAATATAAGCGGTATTCGAGCAGCGATCATGGCAGAGGCTATAGACGTAAGATGTCTTCTTCGGATCTGAAATACGGTAATCGTTCACACGGTCAGGATTACTACAAGAACAGACACAGACGCTATTCCAGCTCATAAGCTGTCAAAGGTTATGCAGCTATAAGGCTAAAATGCTATAAGGCTATAGCGCAATAGCGCATTAGCCTCTAAGCACCACCTTGAGAGCTTAACCTTCAAGCAGCAGTAACTGAACAACAATCTTTGAGGAAAATTCGATGAGCAATAACATCTAAAGCGAGCAGTACAGCAGCAGCCCTCACCCATGATCCTACCAGGTGAAGGCTGTTTGGCTTGATTTGATCTAGGGCAATCAAGGTACTAGTGTCATACTCTCTCCATCATAGATCATGCTACCTGCAAAGCTATTGAAACTGAACGTGAGCGGCTGCTTGTATTGCTGATCGTTCAGAATGATGATGAGAGAGTCCTCTTCTGTAGTTCCTCTAGCTCCTAAGTCCATATTAAAATCGTACTTCTGTCCATTCGCATCTGCCCAATCAAATGTTTCGAATGAATAGGGTGGAGAACCTTCGAGCTTTAGAGAAACCCATTTCTTCCCCCCCTCCTCGCGAATAACACTACTCTTGATTCGGTCATCCGAAGTGTACACCTGTTGATTACGCTCCGTATCCAGCTTGACTTTGATATCGGTGCCAAACTTGAATCTCATACCTCCTATCGTAAATCGCATAGGCGTAGCTTCCCGATACCAACTGCCTGGAAAATAAATCGTATGCTGTCCGCTACTGTTGTCTATATCCTGATACATATGCAAAATCTCGCTAAACTGATGATCCTTACCGAGCTGCAATCGAGGATCGAGCAAGTGATACGTTGGCCGATTCTTGACATCAACCTCCCGAATCTTCACATCCGTGCGAAGTGGGGTCTGCGTAAAGCCTTCAAGCACATATTCCTTATCACCGATCTTGAATGGCTTCTCGATCATGGCCTCTCGGTGCAAGTCAACGAATCTGCTCTGGTCCAATTGTACCTCCGTCTCGAACCATCGCCCATTATGCAATCCGCCAGTCTTGCTCTCTTCCTGAATATATCCCGTTAGCCTGAATTCAGATGGTACATATTCTCCTGTTGGAAAGTCGAAGGCAATCTTATTTTCCTCCGTTATGATCTGACCCTCCATCATATATGGCATATAGATAGCAGATGTGGGCTTGCCGTCTCGAGCCAGAAGATGTAGCTTGTTATTCTCAAGGATCACCTTATTTGAGGTAGATGAGCTAGTCAGATTGTAGAACACAATCACACGCTGTGAATCGGCAATCGCACCATCAATCTGCATAACATATGGTCCAGACTCCAGCGTCTGATTCAATGACTGATATAATCCATGCTCGACAGCCTGTAACAGGGTACTATCCTTCTCCACAAGCTTCTGCACATACGTCGGAAGTGCAGCTACAGCATCCGAGGAAGCTGGCTTGGCAGGCTCCCCCTGCGGCATATAGTATAGTGAGGCCAAGATAGCCAGACAGATCGCAATGCCTGCCCCACCCCATCTCAGGATATAAGCAAAGCGGCGACCACGTTTTCGCTCCGCCGCCTGTCGCAGCCCTTGCTTCATCGCTTGTTCCAGCTGAACCTCCTGAATTCTTCTTTCCGCCAAACGGCTGTCTTCGAAATATCTGCGCAGCTGCTCCTCATGCTCTCCCATGCTGCACCTCACCTCCAGTCTCCAGCTTGCCCTTCATGAGCTTCAATCCCTTGTACAACCAGGTTTTTATCGTTCCTTCGGGCTTGTCTAATACTCTGGCGATCTCCGGGATCGTCATATCCTGATAGTATTTCAGCACGAGCACATCTCTGTACTTGGGCTTCATGTGGGCCAGAGCCTCCTGCAAATCAAGCTTGCTGTCGCTAATCATTTCGCTCGTCGTCTGACTCTCATGATTGAACAAGGGCTGGAATCGCTTGCGTCGCTTCAGCTCATCGGCACAAATATTCATCAGGATGCGGATGAGCCAAGGAATCATGGTCTCTGGCTCCCGCAGGCCACCACATTTGAGCCATCCCCGGCACACGGTCTCCTGAAGGGCTTCCAGGGCATCAGCCTCAGAATGCAAGTAGCTATAGGCAATCCCGTACAAGCGTCTTCTATGCGCAGCAATCAATTGCTGAAATGCCTCTTCATCCCCGGCACAGGCCCTCTCTGCAAGCTGCTTTTCTTCCACTAGCTCCATGATGCAATACTCCTCTCCATTCGCATGCTATGAACTCGGCCGAATCTTATCATGCTATTAAAGAGACTTCACAGTCCCGTAGAAAGTTTTGACTAATGCGTTTTTTTCTTCCACACATGACAAAACACCCTTGGCCTGCATCGGCTTCATCCGATACGGCACAAGAGTGTATTGGACACAGAGATCACGTAACTCAGTGACTGGTACTCGAATTAAAATAGTTCGGTCGACTAGCAGATGAATAACATTTGCGCAATAATTACCAGCAGAATGAACAGGACAAGAATGGCGCCTGTAGAGGTAAATGGTCCTGGACAATACCCATAGCTAGGCCCGTAGGAACCTCCTTTATCACCCCCGTACGCCGGCCCAAATCCCATATTATTCGCTTTACCGCTCATGCACAGCACCCCTTTCGCTCATTTTCCATACCATCCTATGTAGACGATCCTATAAGCGTAAGGGACAATATCCCATTTTCAGTGAAATTCGCCCGCTAGTTGGGTGTGCAGTTGCTGTAGATCATGGCGCAATTCAAGCGTATCCTCATAGCAGGGGCCTAATTGCAGCAGACGCTCCAATATATGACGAGTGCCTTGATGCAGCTGCAGCTCCTGCTCCCAGCCTGCAGGCGGCTGCTTCGGTGCAGATGACTGCGACTTTGTAACCTCGACCGTCTCATACGACGTATAAAGCAGGAACAACAGATGATGTCCCAGATCGTAGAGATCACTCTGAATGACTGGGAGACGTCGCTGTGGATCCCGCTCATTTAGTAGCTGTTGAATGGCCGCTGTAGCTGGCTCTTCCCCACTCGGCAAAGCGAGGCCAAAATCAATCAGATACAGGTCCTCGCCATGCAGGATGACGTTAGGAATCCTCAAATCCATATGCACAAAGCCACGCTCATGCACATACTCCACCAGCTCCAGCAGGGACAGCATATAAGATACGCATTCCCGTTCATTGAATTGGTGCTGCTCCTGAAAGATCAATTCCTCCAGATTGCGACCTTCGACAAACGTTGTCACTATATATTGTCGCTTTTTATAAGCAAAGGCTGCCTTAAGTGCAGGAATACGCGGGTGCTCCAGCTGACTTAAGGCAGCGGCCTCCTGCTTCAGCAGCAACTCTCCTCTTGCCTTCTTGCTTGGTCGGGCTTGCTTGAGCGCATAGATCCGCCCATCCTGCTCGTCAGTACACGCGTAGGTCAGGCCATAACTACCCTCACCCAGCAATTCATGTATTTTGTAGCGGTCGGCAATGATCTCCCCCGGCTCACAAGGATAATCCTGCCATGCCTCAATGCTCCTCCGTATATATCCTAAGACCACTGTTCCTCCTAGCGTAAGAGGATGGACTGTCGCCATCTTTACAGCCCCATTATATCATTAGCCAGCAGACCTATGCCTCCCTGCTCTTGCGCGGCACCAGACCCAGTAGAGCAAAGATAGAGCTGCGGGTCTTCTTTTTACGACCTTGGTACGTACGTAGACTGGTGATCAGCTGACGATCACGCTCCTCCTCCGTCCTTTCCTTGATCCAATTCTTCTGCTCCTCCAACTGGGCAGTCAGCTGGCTATTCAGCTGTTGCAGCTGTAGCTGTCCTTCCTCCAGTTCCTCAATACGGCGATACAGCTTGTCCCAGTCCGGACTTACAGCCTCATGGCGGAGAGATATTTGCTGCTCTGTTTGCGGTGTTTGCGGTGCCTGCGCTGGCTGATCTGAGCCCCCAACCTGATCGGACTGCATGGATGAACCCGACTGTATAGGTTGACCTAATGGTAGTCGCTGACCTGATGATAGTGGCTGATCAGACTGCAGCACGGAATTTGACTGCAGCTCCCCGGCGGCTGATTCCACATGAGCGTCCTGTCCTAAAGTTTCGTTCAATTCGCTCCGCAACAGTGAAGGCTGATCCTCCTCCATTCGTTCTGCCTTCCCTTTACCCGTGTACTCCTTCTCGGATGTTGCCGCTGTGACTGCCTCCACAAGATACCTCAGCTCATCGCCCTTTTCGGCCCTTTTGGCCGAATACAGGAGCAATGCCGGCTCTTCCTCCATCCCACTTGTCACGCTCAACCCTACGCTCCCTGAATTATGAATATCGTATGCTGCACGCTCTCCATCTTCCGCGAACAAAGCTTGTTCCACAGCCTCTGACAGCAGCAAATTATTTTCCCTCAATGCCGTCTTCAGCAGCCTGAACCGTTCCATATCCTTCTGCGAGAACATTCTGGACTGGTTCGCCGCTCGCTCAAAGCGGTACCCCTTCTCCTCCATTGCAGCAGCGTACTTACGAAGCGTACTTGTTCCTACGCCAAGCTTTCTGGCGATATCGGCGGTTGACTTCAGCTCTTGCATTCGTAATCCCTCCTGAATCTATAATGGATGCAGCCTTCTGACATGACGGCTCGTCTACCGAAGGGTAACCTCGGCATTTCGCAATGTAATTCCAATTCGCTTTTAGAGCGGCGATCTCCTTTGGCTGAATTTTTCTAATATTGAGGATTACTAAGAACTTTTGTCGTTCGCGCATTCGTCAGTTTTCTTATCATGAAATGATCAAAAAACTGTCGGTTTTATCGCTTGTTCACCTGTATTTTTCTGGCATGAAATGTTTTAGGATAGAAATATCTATAATTCAATTGCATTATGTGAAGAAACGTGACGTATACCTGGGCTTTTGCATAGACTATATTAAGAAGGATGTTCATCCACATAGGAGGCTGTATCGAATGAAAGGGAAAACGCGTAAAGTGGCAGTGATCGGTGCGGGGATGGTAGGCTCCAGCTGTGCCTATTCCATGGTGAATCAGGCGGTATGTGATGAAATCTTGATTATTGACCGTTCCAGCGACCGGGCTCTCGCCCAAGCACTTGATCTGTCCCATTGCATGGATTTTACCCATACTCGAACCAAGGTCTACCCAGGCACCTGCGCTGATTGTACAGATATGGACGTAGTGATTCTGACGGCTGGAGCCAACCCACAACCAGGGCAATCCAGACTGACCGTCCTAGAGGCAACAGCTACCATCATTCAAAATGTTGTTCAAGAGGTGATGGACAGTGGCTTTCAGGGGATATTCGTAATTGCCTCCAATCCGGTGGATGTCGTAACCTGTCTTGTGCGGCAGCTCTCAGGCTTCCCACGCTCCAAGGTCATTGGCACCGGTACATCCATTGACAGCTCCCGCTTAAAGACACTGCTCTCGGAGGTATTTGCCATTGATCCCCGCAGCGTCTCCGGGTACGCATTAGGTGAACATGGCGAATCACAGTTCGTCGCCTGGTCGCACGTCACTATTGGCGGCAAGCCTATTCTTCATATCCTACGGCAGCATCAGGATCGGTTCGCTCATGTGGACCTGGAGGATATCGAGCGCAAGACGCGGGATGCTGGCTGGGAGATTTTCACCCGTAAGGGCTCCACTCAGTTCGGAATTGGAAATGCACTGGCCTACATCACACGCTCCATCCTGAACGATGATCGCAAGATTACAGCCGTCTCAGCGGTGCTCGAAGGAGAATACGGCCATTCCGGGCTTGCCATCGGGGTACCGGCGATTATTGGCGGGGCGGGAATTCAAGAGGTCGTAGAGCTGGAGCTGACAGCGGAGGAGCAGGTCAAATTCAATCAATCCTGCAATATCATCCAGCAAAGCCTCGACCAACTCTCTGTCGTGTAATCACTTCTTCAAAATAGACCGCCGCCCCTGAGAAGTTGAGCGGATCGAAGAGCCAATAACGCTCACAGATCATCTCATCCCGGGGCAAGCGGTCTTTTGTTCACGTGCACATTTTTCTTACTCACACTTTACGAATCGCTTCATACAAGTTAGATGTAAGTAGCATGTACTCCTGACCTGTGTAGCTATCCTAATAAAATCTCAAGCAACCAGCTACAAGCCGTTTCAACGCTTCATCCTGTTAGCGTGCACCGACATTCGTACCAGCTGGCGTTCCGGACCCAATCAGATCACTGCCTGTTGCCAGCTTCAAGAAGTTGCCAAGCTGCAGGGAGCCATCTGCACTCCGAATGACCGAAGGACTGAGGCTGGCAAAGTCCTCTGCACTCACGACCAAGCCTTTGGCATTCGTGCTCTTCTTGTTCTTCCACCATACGTTAGAGCTATCGGTATCCGTACCACTAGTCTTATCGCTGCTTCCACCATTGAACGACAGATTGTTAGTAAAGATATGCGTTCCATTATCAAACGCAAAATTGCTTTGCCCGTTGGCCCATGAAGTATTATTCTTCATGCTGATGCTGCCCGGATTGCTGTTGAAGGTGAAGCCGTGCTTCTTATTCTGGAAGGCAATGCTGTTGGTAACGATATGATCAACACTGATCTTCTCCCCGCCCAGCTTGAAGCCGTTGCCATCACTGTTGGAGGTCGAGGTACCGTCCTCTGTGTGTCCATTCTGATAGGCGATACTATTGCGGATTGTGACTGCGCCGATGGCGCCCGTATCCGACTTGGAGTAGAGATCCCATCCATCGTCTACATTATATGCCGCCAAGCACTCATCAAAGACATTGCCTGGGCCAACAGTCAGCTTAGCTGCGAAGCCGTCTGCATCCTCACCATCATCTGGATCAAAGTTATTGTGTGAATAGGAACGAATGACTTCATTGTAGCTAGGCCACTCACTCTTGGCTGCGGTTGAGCTGTAGCGGGCGATTTGAATCCCTGTGTCACGATTATGATGCGCTTCTATATTTTCGAGGCGGTTATAGCTCCCCCCGATGAATACTCCATTATCTCCGGCTCCCTTGACCTCCAGACCCTTCACGAGCCAATAGTCGCCAAATAATTGTAAGCCCCGATTCGCCGAAGCGAATTCCTGAGCAGAGAAATCAAGAACAGGCTTCTCGCTTCCATACGCTACGAGCCCCTTACGGCTACCGGATGTACCACTATTCCCGCGCTCAACGGTAATCGTCTGTCCATAGCTGTACGTGCCTCCACGCATATAGATCGTTTTGCCAAGTGCAATCTGGGTTAACGCTGCCTCCAATGTCATTGGACTGCTTAACGTACCCGGATTGGTTGCGCTTCCATTAGGAGCTACATAAAGATCCGTAGTAGCCAAGCTGATGACTGCCTCCTCAGGCTGTGCCTCCGAAGCCAGTACATAAGATGGAGATGCATGGTAAGCGCTTCCAGCAATGAGAGCCGCAACAACCCCTGTGATTACTGTAACCGAAGACCATTTCGATTTGGAACGGGTATGGGCTCGTCCTGCACTTGCAGTGTTACGATTGGATTTGATTGTACTCAATGGATATTCCTCCTTTGAATTATGAATCATGTCAATCCTACGGCCGTCTCCACGCTCTTAGCTCCCGTAAGAGCCTCTCCCCTCCTTAATGGTCGATTGGGCGCTGCTTGTACACAACCACTGTAATACGTGAGCAGCCTAAAGCCTGTACACAAGTACATCATACACAGATCAGGTATTATATTCCAGTGCTTTTTCTTACATTCGTCCTAAATTTTTGTTTTTTTTTGGAATTTGGAGCACAATAGATGTCGTATGCCCGGCATACTTCTTCTAACCTGTTACAAAGAACAGGGCTTGCGGGTAATGATTAGCTAACCTGTTACCCAATCCTCCAACCCAAAAGGAGTGAATGACCATGCTACTGGAGGCAGTACACCATGATCCGAAGCGCAACTGGGCTTTTGGATATGATGAGAAGACCATCTACCTTCGTCTGCGCACGAAAAAGAACGAGATGACTGAGGTTCATGCGCTAACCAGAGATAAGTATGACTGGGAGCGGACGCGTGAGCTCATCCCTATGTACAAGTTCGCTACCGACAGCCGATTCGATTATTACGAATGCAAGGTCCAGCCACGCCACCGTCGTCTGAAATACAGCTTCCTCCTGTGCTCGGGAGAAGAGCAGCTATGGATGGTTGAGCATGATTTTGTAACAGAAGAGCCTGAGAATCCTGATCGCATGTTCCAGTATCCTTTTCTCAACCCTATCGATATTCTCCGACCACCTGCTTGGGTCAAGGATGCTGTGTTCTATCAGATCTTCCCGGAACGCTTCGCGAATGGCGATCCCTCCATTAATCCTCCGGGGACAGAGCCCTGGGGCGGACAGCCACGGTTCGACAACTTCTTCGGCGGGGACCTGCAAGGCGTGCTGAATCATCTGGATTACCTGGAGAGCCTTGGCATAACAGCTATCTACTTCACTCCTGTGTTCCAGGCGACGACCAATCATAAATACGATACCGAGGATTATATGAAGGTGGACGCCCACTTCGGCGATGCCGCTCTGCTGAAGACGCTGGTGGATGCGTGCCATGCGCGAGGAATCCGGGTGCTGCTGGATGCCGTGTTCAATCATTCGGGCAGGACCTTCGCTCCGTTCGTGGATGTGCTGGAGAAGGGAGAGGCCTCCTCCTATAGAGACTGGTTCCATGTACATAGCTTTCCCTTGACTGTAAATGATGGCATACCTACCTACGATACATTTGCACTGGAGCCGATGATGCCCAAGCTGAATACAGAGCATCCCGAGGTGAGGAGATATCTGCTACAGATGGCCGAATACTGGACGAGAGAGATCGGCATTGATGGCTGGCGCCTGGACGTTGCCGATGAGGTAGATCATGCCTTCTGGCGAGCCTTTCGTACGACCGTGAAATCCATTAATCCCGAGGCTTATATTCTGGGAGAAATGTGGAATGATTCTGTCGAGTGGCTGCAGGGTGATCAGTTCGATGCCACGATGAACTACCCTTTTACTAGATCGGTTATTGATTTCTTCGTGGATAATAAGACAGATGCTGAGCAGTTCGCCTTCTCCATCGGCAATCAACTGGCCCGCTATCCTCGTCAGGCCGCCGAGGTTGCCTTCAACCTGCTGGACAGTCACGATACTCCGCGCCTGCTCACCTTATGCAAGGGAGACACCCGGCTCATGAAGCTCGCGGCGCTCTTCCAGTTCACCTATCTCGGTACACCATGTATCTACTATGGTGATGAGATTGGCATGGATGGCGGGGCAGACCCGGATTGTCGGAAATGCATGCAGTGGGACGAGGAGCTGCAAGATCGTGAGCTGTTCTCCTTCTATCAGGAATTGATTCAGATGCGGCACGAGCACCCTGCTTTGCGTGCTGATGGAAGCTTCCGCTTTCTAGAGGCGAAGGCGGGAAGTGGCTTAATTGTCTACGAACGTCGCTCACACCAAGAGCATCTCCTGATTCTGCTCAACCGTGAGAACCATCCGCAAGCAGTCAGGGTAGCATTAGAGGCAACAGGTGCTGCACCTCTGAAGCCACGATATGGCTATTCGCAGGGAGTCCTCCATGGTGACATTCTGGAGACGGAATTGCCGCCCTTCGGTTACGCAGTATGGCAAGGCGCCTTGTAGATCGTTAGAGGTGATCAGGCCTACCCCACGAATCTCTGATCCGATAGGAATGTAAGCCGGATTCAAGAGCTACCAGGAGCTCCGTACTTGCAGTTACCATTTGAGGAGCTCCTTACTACCATTTGAAGAGTTCCTGACTTGCATCCGTCCTTCTCTCCTCTAACCAAAGCAAGACCGCTGCCCATGGTATGATGACCACTGGCACGGTCTTGTTCTTTTACGTTATCTCAAGATTCTTTACACGTTCCCAAGATTAGTTCTGGCATCCTTGACTCATTCTGTACATCTGGGAGCTCGGGCGATAGGTCTAAGTTCAGTTTGTGTGTCTCGTGCTGTATATGTCTGTCTCTTGCTGTATATGTCTGTCTCTTGCTGTATATGTGTGTCTCGTGCTGTATGTTGTGTCTTATGCTGTAGATGTGTGTCCCAGTTGTATGTCTATGTCCTATGCTGCAGGTATGTGTCTTTTTCTGTATATGTTGTCTTGCTTCACTGTTCGTTAAAAAATGTGCCGCCTGCACATTCTGTCGCCAGAGCTCGAAGCTGGGTCAGCCCATCTTCCCTGAGACAGGTACCCTTCCCATCATGCTGTATGAGACTGCTCCCCGGCATAACGCTCATATGCCTTACACATGTCGGCGGATGGCTCCACGCCAAGCTCTTCATATAGCAGCGCAGAGAAGCGCTCATAGTGCTGGATCAGTGCTGTATGATTCCCCATCTCATCGTATATTCGTAGCAGCTCGGTACATACCTGCTCGGAATACGGCTCCTTCTCCTGAAGCTGCAAGAGACGCTGGGCTGCCTTTCTGGAGTGTCCTGTACGGTGCTCTTCACGGGCTCGTAGCAGCATTCCCTCCACATAGAGCTCTCGCAGCTCCTCCTGACGGGAGTAAGCCCATACATAATCATGCTCCTCCAGATAATGTCCGCGGTACTGCTGTAGCGCACGATCCAGCTGTTCATAATTCTCCTGGCCCTCAGGTGCGCCGCGAAAGGCTTGAACGGCCTGCTCAAATGCATCCACATCTGTACTCCAGTGTCCTACATTCAGACGATAACGGTCCAGATTAAATTCAAGCCGGATGCCCTCCAGCCATTCCTTCAGCATTTTGCGGATCTGGTAGACGGTGGTGTGTAGATGCACGACAGCCTTATCCATTGTATATTCCGGCCACAGGTCGTCGAGAAGCTGCTGCTTGTTCACCCATTCTCCCCGTTGCTGAACCATATAGGCGAAAAGCTCCTGGGACTTTAACGTCCTCCATTTGAAAGGTTTACCGTCCAATTCCTTCGGTGCAGACCCGGCGAGTGACGTTAACTCAAGGCGTTGGAAGCAACGCACATCCGGTTCGGCCACCAGCGGCTCCACAGGCTGAGCCGGGCCCCTGCTTACGATTCGGTCAATCGTCTTGCCGAGCCGCTGAGGATGCACAGGCTTAAGCACGTAATCCAGTGCTTGCAGCTCAAAGGCTTCGATGGCATATTCTGAATATGCTGTGATGAAGACGATCTGAGCTCCTAGTCCAAGCTGCTCAATCCATTCAGCCGCCTCCAGTCCATTCATTTCAGGCATACCGATATCCAAGAATATCACATCTGTGTGGGCTGAGCTCAAGTGCTCTATTCCCAGCTTGGCAGAGGTGTATTTGCCTGCGACTGTCAGCCGCCCGTCGTTCTGTAGGAGTCTTTCCAGTTGATTCAGCGCCGAACGCTCATCATCAATCAGAATAGCCTTCATAAGCCTTCCTCCCTGCTGTTGTTCTCGTTATAATAGTCGGCTTTCCGGCAAAGAGCTGCGCTTGTCCAGCAGCCCAATAGTTCTTAGTAGACGGTCTGCTGTCAGCGGCTTCAATATATAGTCCACTGCCTGCTTCTCAAAGGCATGCAGCGCATAATGGCGACTAGCTGTCACAAAGACAATCTCCGCCGCACATTTCGCCCGAATAACATCTGACATATCCAATCCAGAAATGCCTTCTAATTCTATATCGAGAAAAACAGCGTCAGGCTTTAGAGCTTCTACCTCATTTAATGCAATTTTGGGGTTACTTGAGCATCCAACGACTTGAGTCTCAGGCATATGCCCAAATATATCCTTCATTCTGCGCATATGATCTTCATCGCAATCCAGTAAGTATATCTTCAGCAAGCGTCCCCCTCCTGAGCAAATTATTATCCTTTCGCCGCGAATTCTCCAGGTAGCTTGTAAGGTACTTTGAAGCTGACCGTCGTACCCACTCCAGGTGTACTCTTGATATCAAGTCCGTGCCCGTATAAAGTCATCAATCTGCGGTGAATATTGCGCAGACCTACACTATTGCTATGAGTCCCCTCAATCAGAAGCTGTGGTAGCAGCTTAGGCAGAATTCCGACACCATTGTCACTCACCCGAATATGTATGTGGCTGTCTTCATGGTGTATTACAATCTGAATAAGTCCGCCAGTAGCCCTCTGCATAATTCCGTGCCTGATCGCATTCTCCACAATCGGCTGAATGGTTAGTGGTGGAATGAGAGCCTTCGCCTCCTCACTAATATCGTATTCAACCTGAAGCCTCTCCTCGAATCGTGCCTGCTCAAGGGACACATAGGCTTCTACAAGCTCAAGCTCCTTTTGCAGCGGAATCGTCTGATCGCGATTCTGGAAATCAAAGCTGCCACGTAAATACTGACTTAAGTCCATCAACAGCTCAATTGCCCGATCCGGGTCCACCGTACAGGTTGAAATAATGACATTCAGGGCGTTGTACAGGAAGTGCGGCTTGATCTGGGCTTGTAAAAATGCCATCTCAGAGCGGACAACCTCCTGTGCAGAGGAACGAATATTCAGTAGTGTATGCACACGTACTCGCAGCTCCTGAGCATCCACAGGCTTGCGCAGAAAATCATTAGCCCCTGCCTCAAAGCCAACTTCAATATCACCAGGCAGATCCCTGGCGGTAAGCAGCAGGATCGGCAGCTCGGCCAGAGAATAGCTCTCACGAATCGCTCTGCATAGCTCTACTCCCGACATGCCCGGCATGACCCAATCCGTAATGACCAGGTCAATACGCTCTTGTCCGGACACATATTCCAAGGCCTCGGTCCCTTGATCAACAGCGATGACCCTGCAGCTAGGCGAGCTAAGCAGCTCCATTAGAACCTGCAGATTAATCGGGTCATCATCCACTGCCAGTATTGTATGCTGTCTCTCATCTGCAGGCAGAACGGCTCGCTGTTCTCCCGGAGACGATGAAGCAGACGTCTGCTTACCAGCCGTTGTCTCGTTCAGACTGCCGTACCTTACCAGCTCCGATTCGATCAGGTATTCGTTTAGGTCCAGTAGCTCTGCTGACATAGTCACGACAGGCTGCTTATGGCTTGCGTCGACAAGCGGGAGCGTGAAGATAAAGACAGAGCCCTTTCCTACCTCAGATTGTACTTGAATACGTCCACAATGCAGCTCAATAAGCTGCTTTGTAATATTTAACCCCAATCCGGTCCCGCTGTATGGAGATTGATCTGATTGGCCTCCGCGATTGAACAGCTGGAATATATCCTGAAGATGCTCCTTGGCAATACCAATTCCTGTGTCCTCCACTGTGAGCTTCAGCTCGCGCTCGTTTGACTCTGCCCGAATCGTGATCGTTCCTTCATTCGTGAACTTCACAGCATTCCCCAGCAGATTGTACAAAATCTGACTCAGTCGATCCTCGTCAGCGAGGACACGCGGAAGCTCCTCTGGCAACTCCGTAATGAACACAACTCTTTTCTTGCCCACTGTATGACTTAGCACCTCCAGCACGGAGTATACAGCGGATCGTACATCTACAGCTCGAAGATAGAGCTGGAGCCTGCCATTTTTGAGATTCGAGAAGTCCAGAATATCGTTGACAAGGTATGACAGTCTACGCCCCACAGCTGTGATTAATCCCAGATTACTGAGCTGCTTCTCATCCAATCGCCCCTCTGAGCGCTCGATGGTGGACTGGGCAATGTTAATAATGCCGTGCAGTGGAGTTCTCAGCTCATGCGAGGTATTGGCAAGGAACTCATCCTTCAAGCCATCCAGCGTGAGCAAGCGGTGAGACAGGCTCTCCACCTCATAGAACGATTTGGCATACCGATGAGCCAGCAGGAGCGCCTGGGCACTGACGAAGATCAGGACTTCATAGGCAATCAAGCCCTTGATTTCCAGTCTCCCCACCAGATTCGTGATGGTTACTACAACCGTCATCATAATGCTGAGCATACTGGCGGTCATATATGTAACACTCTCCGGTCGCATGACCAGCCCCTTGGCCATGGCATACACCGAATAGAGCACACTTACGATGGCATACATTAGCAATACCGGCTCGGTAGTAGACATGATAATCGTAGGTAGCAGCAGGCCGATGGCCACCAGCAATACAGTGCAGCCTGTCGATATCCAAAGGGCGATACGGTGCACCAATCCCTCTATATAGGTGCTCACATACCTTAGCAGGAAAAAATACACCAGTGTCGATGAGATCAACTGAATGCGCAGGATCCATTCATAGGGAATGCCAGGAATCGTACCTGCCAGCTTCTCACCCTGCACCAGACAGTACAGCAATGCGGCGAAGCAAAATCCACCCAAGTAGAGCAGAGACAGCTCCTTTTTCCGCAGACGGTACAGTACCATGAAATAGAGAGCAGGCAGGAAGAATCCAGCTGCAACCAGCAGATCCATAGCTAATGCCTTATTCCGTACCTGCTGAATGGAGCCTGTATCTCCGAAGAGCAACGGCTTGACCATCCCTCCTGAAGCATAGCTATAATTCGCTGCATGGATCGTCAGCTCAAGCGTGCTGCCATCTGTTTTGCCGAATCCAGTAAACGGAACATTCCCTGGTTGTCCAGTATCCGCTGTTCTGCTAGGCTCCCCACTGGCTCCGATCTCCGTATCATTCAGGTAGACACGACTCGCGGAGCGAATATTCTGCATGGTGACACCGTATACGTCCTCCTGCTCATCAGGCAGTAATATTCGAAGGCGGTAAGTACCAAATCCGTCAGGCTGACCATCCGGGAGAGCACTGTCCCATTTTCCAGGCACGGCTATGTATGATTTCTGAACCCTATTCAGCGAGTGCACATCCAGAGAAGCCTCTGTCATCCGCATAACAGGAGGGGATGGCGGTAGGAAGCGCTCCGAATAGAACTCCCATTCACCACGAAGCTGTACTACACCCTGCTCACGAAAGTTCCATTCACGAAGATCCAGCACTCCCTTCTCTGCACGCGGAAGCTCCCGGCTATCTGCGGACCACGCTAGGATGAGATACACTGGCAGAGCTACGGTCATTAGTACAACCACAGCTATGCTTACGATTTGCTTTTTCATAGATAAGAGGCTCTCCCGGTTTTTTGGTGTCTGGACAAGGAACCTGCCATTATCCAGCTGTAAGGCTATAGTAGCCCATTCACTGTCATCCGTCATCCTCTTACCCCAAATAAAGACCACAAATCATGGTAATTCTGATGTACCTCTCCAAATTGATTATAGATCGTGCCTCTGAACGGATTCTGAGCAATACAAGATCGAAGGTGAAATAGATACCCTTGAGAAAATTTATGCAAAAAGCTTACATATTTGCTCCGCTTCCTGACAAGCCTATGAGTATCCGTGTCGTGCGGAAGATGCACATCATGAACAGGAGGTTTAACGTATTGAAGACATTGATCGTGAAGAAGCTAGGCTGGCTCCTATTAGGTGGCTTGCTGATCCTGACTGCACCAGGCATGGACAGCGTAGCCACAGCGGCTGGAGACGGTCAGCCCTTTCATTTTGGATTCAAGAAAAGCCGTAACGGCGAGCTTCCATCCATTGCACAAGAAGGCTTCATGGAGAAGCTACAGGAGCAAGGAGCCGTCTTCTTGGGAGATACGAGCCACAAGGAGCTATATCTGACCTTCGACAATGGCTACGAGAATGGCTACACAGGCAAAGTACTGGATGTTCTGAAGCAGCATAAGGTACCGGCGGCCTTTTTCGTAACCGGACATTTCGTGCGAGATCAGCCTGAGCTGCTACGCCGAATGGCGGATGAGGGCCATATCATCGGCAACCACTCCTGGAGTCACCCGGATATGACTACACTATCTGCTGAGCAGATCCGTACAGAGCTGGACAAGGTACGCGAGGCAGCAGGCAAGATTACGGGACAATCAGAAATGAAGTATGTCAGACCACCGCGTGGTATCTTCAGCGGAAAGGTATTGAAGGTGTGCCAAGAGGCAGGATATACCAACGTATTCTGGTCTGCCGCCTACAAGGATTGGGATGTACAGCGGCAAATGGGCTCCAATCATGCCTTCCGGCAGGTGGTCTCACAATTCCACCCTGGAGCCGTTCTTTTGCTGCACTCGGTGTCCAAGGATAATATGGAGGCATTGCCTTCCATTATTCAGGCGGCCCAGCAGCAAGGCTATACGTTCAAGAGCCTAGATGAGCTGCAGCATAAAACCTACCGATAAGCATATATAGTACGTAGAACAACAAGCTGAATACCAAGCTGAATAACAGTCGACGGGCTTCTGCTTGCAGCGGCTCTATATTCACATTTGTAACCGGTCAAGGGTAAAGGAGTAGCCTCTCGACCTCTACACACATAGACCCCGGAATAGCTGCCTTCTCTGGATATAGGAGAAACAGTACAATTCCAGGGTCTATTTAGGTTGTACTTCAACCGTTCAAATTACCTATATAGATAAGAGGAGAAATTTTAGCCGGGCCCGGCTGGCTCCTTGATCACTGCAAAAGGATAACTCGTGGTACGATTCTCATGATGGGAGGAATTCGCATGACCTGCACTCAGGACAATCTGATCGGTGAAACGATGTCAGTCCCTGGCAACATCAATATCGACGTTGCCTCCGCTCAGCCACATGGTACCAGACGCTTAATGCTCAGTGACAACCCCGAGACATTGACGTTGACCAATGTACCCGAAGTGGACGGAACCTTATGGCATGATGTGGTCCACACTACCGACAAGACTGTACGGCATCGGATTTTTGGCTGGCACTACAACAAGACAGGTGGCCCAGTCCGTATCGGTGTTACGATCGAGAATAAGAATGGGGCACCCATGAGGCTTAGCCAACTGGAAAGAGAATTGAAGGTTGTGCCAGAGACTGCGAGCTGGATCATTGATGTCGGACAGTGTATTGCCAAGTCCTGTCTGGCCGGGACGATGGAGCGCATTCGTCCAGTGGATTCACTTCAAGCCTGTCGAGGTGTATCTCTGCTGGAACAATTCGAGGTTCCAGAGGGGTCTCTGGCTGGCTTCGTCTATGATCTGACGTTGACCCGTCCGGGACACCGAGGGAAGCTGGATTATGAGATCCGAACCGTAGTGAGTAAGGACCTAACTGCTGACTTGCGTGAGGTGGTATCAGCACCTCTACCGCCTGTACCGCCACCACAAGCCCACCCCCGAGGAAGCTGGAGCTTCAGCGAGACGGACGCTATCATGCCGGAGTATATCATCGGTACAAGTGCTAATTATAGAGCTTGTGCTGCCTCACGGCTGGACGGAACAGTTCCGGCTGACCTGCTGTTCACAGCAGCACGTAGTGAACTAGGGCCAGCACTTGATAATCGGGGACAGTTCGGGGTCATCTACCATGTCACAATCCCGATCTATAACCCTCTACCGGAGGAACGCCAGGTACGCATTTATGCCAATCCACGCGGAGGTGCTTTTGCAGGCTCAGTACGACTGGACAATACCGTGTATGGCATTCCACTCCTGCGTAACAATACCCAAGTCTGTAGACTTGCAGACATAACTGCTCCTCCAGGCCGCAGCTCGTATTCGTTCAGCTTCATGGTGGCTGGCAGTGCCAGTACTCCACTTGGCATTTATGTGACGAGTCCTTAATTATCCTTAATCATCCTTAATTAGTCCCTAATTACTTCTTAAGATGATCCTCAGCGCAATAAAGCACACAGGTCAAGGGATAAAGCTTCTCCCGGGTCCTGTGTGCTTTATTATAGTCCCACATATACGATAATTGTGTCCTTATGTATGCATCCCAGCCAGTCTTATGCAATGGATACATAATTCAGCGGCTCCTGCTGCGGACGTCCGAACAAATAGCCTTGGGCCAGCGGAATTCCTGCTTGCAGACAGTATAGATAATCCTCGCGATTCTCAATCCCCTCTGCAAGTACTTTTCCATGAAAAGCTTTAGCCGATTGCACAATTCGCTCAATCTGACGCTGCTTCTGCGGATCACGGTGACATTCGTGAATGAGACTACGATCTATTTTCACATAATCAGGCTCAAGTCTGTTCATGAGCTCCATCGTCGCGTACCCGGCTCCCAGATCATCCAGAGCCACGGCAATCCCGTGTCTGCGATATTCATCGAAAATACGCTTCAATACATCCAGGTCTTTAATTTCCTCCGTCTCAACGACCTCAAACACAAAATCAGCAGGATCAAGCGACAGCTTTGCAATGATGTCAAAGGAGTGCTGGAGGCAAAACTTCGGATTTCGGATAGATGAGGGCAAAAAATTCACAAATCGCTTCGTACCCCGAGGCAGATATCTCGCGCTTGTCTCAATAGCTTTGACGCAAGCAGCTCGGTCCAGATATGTATACAACCCCGTGCTTCGAGCCACCTCGAATAATTGATAGGGTGAGATCAATTGCTCATGTGATGACTGGCGAAGCAGAAATTCATAACCGATCACTTGCAGATCCTGATCCACAATGGGCTGCATATGGCTGCTGAATTCCCGCCTGAGAATAAGCTGCACTATATCGTAATGCTCCAGACGTGCCCGCAGCATTGCAAGTTCTACCCACTCATCCGACAGCAGGTGTACAGCCGATTCTTCACTTCGGGATTTCAGCTTTCCTTCCAAGGCCGATTCCTCAGCTTCCAGGAGAAGAAACAGTTGCAGCAGCTCGTCCATATTGGAATAGGGGCATCCGATGACATGGTTATCCAGCAACACGACGTGTCCCATTTGCTGAAGCTTATGCCTGATGCTTCCATCCACTGGGCGAATCCATAGCGTCCCCTCTGTGCGGATCGGGGGAATAGTACTGCAGCTGCCACAATTCATAAATATGGGCCTCCCTGGAAACTAAATTTCCTTTTTTATGAATATCATAACATGTATTTTAGAACAATAGGACTACTTTTTCGACGTATTTTTTACTTTTCAACAATTATCCACAACGGAAAAGGCCTTAAGAACTATAGTTTCGAGTTCATTTACGAAAAAACAACATGCGTATGAGTGCATATCCATCGTCGTGCATAATTATATGTATAACTATAAATTTATCGACATACTTCTACATAAACAATCCACATGTATTCGAAACCTTTTTGACCAATCTAAACCAAATACAGACAAGCCCTGTGCCCTCGAAGGAGCGACAAAGCTTGCCTGTATGAGTTGACCAGCTTCAGCACCATAGGTGGCTGTCACCAGGCCGATTGTGATAACAGCAATTTACTTGGGCAATACGATTTCTTGCCCTACCTGCAACTGATACACATTTTTGATATTATTCAGCTTCGCCAGCTCCTGCCAGCTCACGCTATACTCCAGGCCGATCCGGTACAGGTTGTCACCCTTCTTCACAATATAGCTACCCGGCTTCGCGGATGCTGCAGGTGTAGTAGGTACAGCTGTTGGCTTGTCAGCGGCCGCTGGCTTCGAGTCCTTGGAAGGCGTTGTCGGCTTCGCAGCAGGTGCTGTCGGCTCTTCTGTGACTGTTGGCTTTGCACTACTTGATACTGAAGATTTCAGTGTGTATTTGGCAAAGCCATCCTCTTGCGTTCCTGCGAAAGACATCGTTGCACTGGAAGCCGTCAAGCTCTGAGCACTTGGCGAAGATACGAAGGTAACCTTGGCATCGCCAAACGGAGCAAGCGACCAGTTATTATCCGCCGTCGGGTTAATCGTCCCGTTATCACGAATATAGTCGATAATTACCTGACGGTTCTCGTCTGGTGAAGCGATTACGATGCGCTTTCCATCCGGATTCGCCAGCTTGGAGGAGGAAGCGCGATAGTTATTGGTAGCCACGATGAACTCCTGCTTCGGATCAATCGGCTTGCCATCATAGCTCAGATCCTTGATCCGGCTAGCTGATGGATTTAACACTGTACCCTTGGCATCGTACTTCGCAGGCTGTGTGACATCAATCTGGTAGTTAACGCCATCGATCACATCAAAATTATAAGTTGGGAAGTCACCATTAATCAGTTGCTGCTCATCGGTCTTCAGTGGATCGATCTGGTTGAATTGCCCCGCAGACCACTCCAGCCATTCCTTCACTTCAGCCCCTGTGATCTTCACCGCATATACTGTATTCGGATAGACATAAAGGTCAGCTACGTTCTTAATCGCAATAGTACCAGCCGGGATGTTCGTGTAATACGATGCTCCCGAGCGTCCTCCTGCCTTGAATGGCGCTCCAGCGGAGAGGACAGGCAAGCCCTCATATTCGGTTCCCTGCAGGTGCTGCTCGATATACCACTTCTGTGCATTCGTCACAATCTGGATGGATGGATCATCCTGTACCAGAGCGAAGAAGCTGTTGATTGGGGCTGTTGTCGTTCCAACAGGTCCACGTACATACTCCAATGTCTCTTCATGCTCATGATATACGGCATCCAGTACATCTTGATCTGCTTCTACCAATGATTTCTTGTTGGCTTTGTCATAGATGGCGCGTACTTCCGTGGACGAGTCACTCACTGTCCATTCGCCATCGGTCAGAGTCAGCTCCAGATCAATGATTCCGAGGTGATCTCCCCAGTATCCAGGCTCAACGGATGGAACACCATTAATCGTGCCCTTCTCTAGGTCTACGCCTGGTTTATCCTTGAAGTCTGCACTTGGAAATACCTTGTGAGCATGTCCGAACAGGATCGCGTTAATCCCCTCTACCTTGCTCAAATAGAGCACGGAATTCTCCATTAGTGGCGTCTGTGGAATATCCTCGAAGCCAGAGTGCGGGATCGCCACGATAATGTCGGCGCCTTCCTCCTTCATCTTCGGGATGAATTTCTGTGCCGTCTCCACCATATCCTTGGCGATTACCTTGTCAGTCAGATGCTTCTCATCCCACTGATTGATCTGTGGCGGTACGAATCCGATCACACCTACCTTAACGGTATGCTCCTTGCCTGCTTCATCCTTGACTGTCTTGTCCAGAATCACATAAGGTGTGAAGTAATTCTTCTCCTGATCCTCTGCATAGTACACGTTGCTGTTCACATATGGAAAATTAGCTCCCTCAAGCGTTTGCTTCAAGAAGTCTAGACCATAGTTAAATTCATGATTTCCCAGGTTACCAGCGTCATAATCCAGCAGATTCATGGCCTTGTATACCGGGTGAATCTCCCCCTGCTTCAGCGGATCTACCTTGGCTACATAGTCGCCCAGCGGATTGCCCTGAATGAGATCCCCGTTATCGAACAGCAGGCTATTCGGTGCCTCTTCACGAGCCGCCTTGATCAGACTGGCTGTCTTGGCAAAACCATACTCATCTGTGGCCTTATCCGCGTAATAATCATAGTTAACCATATTGACATGTAGATCGGTTGTTTCCATAATACGTAGCTTGACCGTAGCATTACCTTCCGCCGCAGATGCAGACCAGCTGGGCAGTACCCAGACATTCGCTACCAGCAAGACCGCAGCCAATCCCTTGTACAGACTTTTTCGCGAATTCAAAATATAACCCCTCCCGTACAATATGTATGTAACCGAATCCAAAATGCACGATTCACTGAACATTTTAATCTAACTTGGGTCAATTGAATAGAGATATGTAAACATTACGTTAACGTTATTTTTACAAGAATAGACATGTGAACGCGGGGAACAAGCACGGAGAAGCCAAGGAATGGGAGAAGATAGTAGCTTAGGCTTCACGATTCCATGCGGACATTGATTGGCATTATTTATGTTATATGATTCAATATACTAGAAAGGCTGGATCAGCCTGCACAAATCAAAGTAAGTGAGTGAATGCCAAATAAGCCAAATAATCTATAGATGGCAGATTGACAATAACACAGCTGTTAGAGGGAGAAATATTATGAAGGCTAATCTACGTGCCCACTCCTCAGATACTAATTTTGAGATTGAATGCAAGGACATCATTCTAAGGGAATTCTTAATCACAGATCTAGACGATTTTCACTCACTCACCTGGCAGCCTGAAATACATGAATTTTTGCCAGACTGGAACGTATCGAAAGAGCAACGGACAGATTGGTTTATCAACTATGAGGTCCCAGACAACAAACAGTTCTTTGATGCTGTATCGCAAAGAAAAGACATTGGTGAGCTACGTCTGCGATTAGGAATTATCTTGAAAGAGACCGGGGAATTTATCGGTTGGTGTTGTTCAGGAATTAAGGAGGAATTACCAGCGCCAAATCGAGAAATCATGTATGCAATCTCTAAGGACCATCGAGGTAAAGGCTTCACAACCCAAGCCTCACAAGGGATGATCGAATATTTATTTGGCCATACAGACGTTGCAGCGCTCAGTGCTGTTGCTTTATTGGATAACGTTCCATCGAATAGAGTAATACAAAAATGTGGATTTAGCTTTCAGCACATTATTGATATTGATGATGAAAAGTATAACTATTATACACTTCATAAAAAGGATTGGGCAGTCAACCGCTAGAGAAAACCGCTAGAGAAGACTTCACCAGCCCAGCAATCATCTTTTAGAAAAACTCTTCTACAAAACCCTCAATTAATAAGGACCGCCAGGAGAATTCCTGACGGTCTTATTAACAGCCGTATCCTTTACTTCTCCCAGACCTGACGCTCCATGCCCTGGCCTGTGTACTCAATACGAGCAGGTGTAATATCCAGAATCACATAATCTGGGTCATCCGGGCCTGAGAACCACTGCTTCAGCTCATCGTTCCACAGCTCATGACGCAGCGACTCCTGCTTCGTAATCTCACAGGTCCCCTCGACCTCAACAACTTCCTTAGTTCCCCCTGCTTCATAGCCAAGCAGCAAATACACATTCGGATTGTCCTTGAGCTCTTCCACTTTATGAGTCTTGCGACTCGTAGCCAGATGAATATTGAGACCATTATTGAAAAGGGCCATGTAGCGCACTTTTGGCTTGCCGCCTTCGACAGTACCCAGCGAGCAATAAGGATTTTGCTTCAGAGCCTTGATGATGCTCTGCTCCAGTTGTTCACGATTTTTTGTTGCTGTACCCATGATCATCCGCTCCTTTTTGTTGGTATTATTCACAACATTTGTTCGAAATGATGCATCTCTTACTTGTACCCTGTCCGTTCTGCCTTGAACCGATTCCTGAACTGAGTTCTGAATCGAGCCTTTGAACCAAGACCCGCATCACCCGCTTCATTCAGCAGGCCAATTGTCAGCATATCTTCTGCGCACAGCAACTTATATCCCACTATGGACAGCTTGAGTGGAAAGGCCTATAATTACTCCTGTGCAGACACATATCTACATATGCTGGCTGTAGCACAAAAAATTCATAACCCTGTCAGGGGTGCTGGAATCGGCCGGCTGAGATTGTGTCCCGCAAATGACACTGACCCTTTAACCTGATCTGGATAATGCCAGCGTAGGAAGCTTTAGTCCATGTCCATCCCGTTCGATGGCCATGCTCCTTATTCATCGCATACGTCCCGGTCCGGGGCGTTTTTTTGTGTTCGCTCGGCAGATGTACAGATTCACTCCAAATTAGGAGCTGCTAGTCCCATAGAGTACCCATCGTTGAAGAATACTATGCTTAACCTACGGGTAAAGAAAGAAGGAGAGATGCTCTACATGACACAATTAGGAAGCACTACACGATCTACTGGTTCTTCAAGATCTTCAAGCAATTCAAGCAATTCAGGCTCTTCAAGGATGGACTCTTCTCACAGCACTCGAATAGTTCATCAACGTCGGATGTCTGTTAGGTGGACAGGGACGGCCCTTCTGCTGGCTCTTCTACTCTTGCTGAGCGCTTGTGGAGCCGCAGCACCTACACCATCGTCTGGTGAATCAGGGGAGTCCTCTAGTCAAGGAGCCTCGGGCTCCACTCCGGAATTGAAGGACATTAAGGTCGTACTCGACTGGACGCCGAATACGAACCACACAGGATTATACGTAGCCCAGCAAGAAGGTTATTATGAGCAAGAGGGGCTAAAAGTAGAGATTGTGCAGCCAGGCTCTGGCGGAGCCGATCAGATGGTCGCTTCCAACGCCGTTCCTTTTGGCATCAGCTATCAGGAAAGTGTGACTCAAGCTCGTACACAGGATGTACCACTCGTCTCCATTGCCGCGGTTATTCAGCATAATACGTCAGGCTTCGCCGCTCCGGTGGATCGCAATATCCATTCCCCCAAGGACTTTGAGGGAAAAAGCTATGGCGGATGGGGCTCCCCCGTTGAAGAAGCAGTGATGAAATCCATTATGGAGACTGAGCAGGCCGATGTTAGCAAGGTGACAATGGTGAACATGGGAAGTGCAGACTTCTTCACCGCAGTCAAACGAGATATTGATTTTGCATGGATTTTCTACGCTTGGACAGGAATTGAGGCAGAGCTACGGGGCGAGCCGCTTGATATGCTATATGTCAAGGACTACTCAGACAAGCTCGACTACTACACACCAGTCATTGTGACCAATGAACAGACAATCCAGAATGATCCCGAGCTCGTAAAGGCCTTCATGAGAGCTACAGCCAAGGGCTACCAGTATACGATTGAGCATCCTGAGGAGGCAGCAGACATCTTGATCCAGGCTGTGCCAGAGCTGAACCCTGAGCTTGTTCGCGCCTCTCAAACATGGCTGAGTCCCCGCTATCAGGATGACGCATCACAGTGGGGCTTGCAGAAACAGGAAGTATGGCAGGGCTATGCCGAGTGGATGTTCGAACGCAAGCTACTGGATAAGGAGCTTGCGGTAGACAAAGCATTTACAAATGACTTCCTGCCGCAATGACGAATGCAGCGTATATTTCGTCATTTCAAGGCGGCCAATAACGACACACACTAATGTATGGTCAACATCAGAACAGGCTAATGTTGTTTTCAAGAACTAAAATTCATCGAAGAAGGTGAGAGTTAACATGGCAGATACATTGCTCAGCATTCAGGTTATTCCCAAGACTCCCGGTGGGGAGGATTCCATCCCTTATGTAGACCGTGCTATCGAGGTTATTCAGAAATCCGGCGTCAAGCACGAGGTTCATCCGCTGGAGACTACGATGGAAGGGAACATTGACGAGCTACTGAAGGTGGTCAAGGATATGCACACCGCCCTCATCGAGGCGGGCAGCCCCAGCGTGATCTCTCAGATCAAGATCGCACATAATCCGAAGGGGATCAGCATGGATCAACTGACTGAGAAATATCGTCCATGAGCCGTAGAGGACCTTCACGAAGTTCCTGGCTACAGCGCGTGTGGCCGCCACTTGTGGCGGTCCTCTTCTTTTTGGCGCTATGGCAGGCGGCAGCGACCTTTCTGAACATTGAGGCTTGGCTGTTACCCAGTCCGATTCGGATTATATCCGAAGGGACAGCTCAGTCAGCCCTGCTCGCTGGACACACCTGGGCGACCGTCAAGCTGATGCTCGGGGGCTTCGCCATTGGTTCAACAATCGGGCTGCTGATTGCCATTGTGCTGCACATGATTCCTTTTTTCAAAACATCGCTGTATCCTTTGCTGATTCTTAGCCAGAATATTCCCATTATTGCGCTTGGCCCGTTGCTTATGATCTGGTTCGGCTTTGGGCTGCTGCCTAAGCTCATGGTGATTACACTCGTCTGCTTCTTCCCGGTTGCTGTCGCGGCCATGGACGGATTCATGCAGACTGATCGTACCATGATGAATTACATGCGAATGTCAGGCGCTGGAAGACTGCGGATATTTGCCAGACTGGAGCTCCCTCATGCGCTACCGTCGGTATTCTCAGGCATTAAGATCGCCGCCACTTATAGTGTAATGGGCGCTATTATTGCGGAATGGATCGGCGCAGACAAGGGTATCGGGTACTACATGCTATTGCAAAAGGCGGCATACCGTACTGATCTCGTATTCGCAGCAATTGGAATTATTGTGATTCTGAGCCTGCTTATGTTCTTGATCATTATCTTGCTGGAGAAGTGGCTAGTCCGCTGGCAGCCACAGAAGAAATAATACCTTCCATTCATAACTTGTCATAACTTGCGGTCTTAGCTAACGATCAATTGCCAGCGATGTGCAATAAGTAACCTTGGCATGACATCTACACTGTGATGATTAAGTAAATAAGTGAGAGGGTTCGAGGAGGAATGAGATATGAAGACAGAGCAGCCGCAGGCCGCACTTCAGGTAGACCGGATTAGCGCCGGCTTCCACAGTCGTAGCGGATGGTTACCCGTAATACAGGACCTCTCCTTGACGGTGGAGCCAGGACAGTTCGTATCCATCGTAGGACCTTCCGGTAGTGGTAAAAGTACGCTATTTCATATGATCGGGGGACTCATGACTCCGCAAGAGGGTCGGATCTTCATGAATGGTGCAGAGGTAACGGGTGAACGTGGACATATCAGCTACATGCCCCAGCAGCCTGCGCTTTTCCCATGGCTCACGACCCTGGATAATGTCCTGATGGGGCAAGATAATGCACCAACCCAGCGGAATCAAGACCGCGCCAAGTCGCGAGCTGAGTCACGAGCCGAAGCCAGGCGGCAGCTGACCGAGATCGGATTGGAAGCCTTCGCGGATGCCTATCCACACATGCTGTCAGGGGGGATGCAGCAGAGGGCCGCGTTCCTGCGGGCATTGCTGAGTCCACAGGAGCTGATGCTGCTGGATGAGCCATTTAGCGCGCTGGATGCCATGACCCGTAGTGACATGCAAAGCTGGCTGCTGCATGTATGGGAGCGGCACCGGCGTTCCGTCCTGTTCATCACCCACAACATTGAGGAAGCACTCCTGTTGTCAGACCGCGTCTATGTGCTCTCGGCACGTCCTGCTACGGTACTGCGTGTCGTTGATGTTCCCTTTGCCCGGCCACGCCGGGAGGAGATCATGCAGCAAGTGGAGTTTACCCAGCTCAAGCAGGAGCTGACCCTGTCGATGAAAGAGGAACGACAGAAATCTGTGCAGCTTGCTCAGGGGGGATTCTGATGAGTGAACAAGCATCCCGTCCCCCTATGCAGCCTAACAGTGGCCTGCACTGCACTGGAGTCACTCATGCTGGCAACAGTCCAGCAGCCTCCAAGTATAGCTTAATTGATACACATATTCACCTGGATCAATACTTACCCGAACAGCAGGCAGACATGATTCGTCAGATGGATGCTGCAGGCGTGCAAGCCCTTCTGTCCGTGTCCATGCATCTCGCCTCCAGCCGCAACAATCTGGCATTGGCACAGCAATATCCGGGTAAGGTGCTACCGGCCTTCGGCTATCACCCTGAGCAAGCTCTCCCGACAGCAGATGAACTGGCGGAGCTATTTCACTGGATCGAGCAGCACCAGGACCAGATGATTGCTGTCGGTGAAGTCGGTCTCCCCTATTACCTTGCACAAGAAAAGGCTGCTCAGGGAGAAGTGTTCGACCGGACGGGATACATTGAGCTGCTGGAGCAATTCATTATACTCGCCGCTCGTTATCGCAAGCCCATCATTCTCCATGCTGTGTACGAGGATGCCGAGATTGCCTGCGATCTGCTGGAAAAGCATCAGGTGCAGCAGGCTCATTTTCACTGGTTCAAGGGAGATGTCGCGACCGTTCAGCGAATGGCAGCCAATGGATACTATATCTCTTTCACGCCCGATATTGTGTATGAGGAGGAGATTCAGGCGCTGGCACTCCAATATCCTCCCCAACTAGTCATGAGCGAGACAGACGGTCCTTGGCCGTTCGAGGGTCCATTCGCTGGACAGACTACCTCTCCATGGATGGTGAGCGAGGTCATACGCACCTATAGCAAGCTGCGGGGAATGCAGGAGCCAGAGGCCCGGGCCCTTCTTCATGCTAACGCCTGTCGGTTATATGGGCTGTAAGATATGGACTGTAAGGCTGCGCAGGCTTGTTGCACCGTGATTCATGGCGCATCATCCTCACATCACAGCATTCGATCGGCCTAGGGGCAAGTTGGCTCTAGAACTTCATGAATCCTTTGCTATGCAAATAATCCCTCAGCTCCAGCCGTGTTGGCTTGATGAGTCTTGCGGCCATATTCTCCGACCAGGAAGCTGTCCGCTGCCCACCCGTGCGTTCCGTAATGTACTGGACCATCGTCTGGTCGTACAGCTTCACAGCTGCCTTGGATTGCTCGCGATCATAACCATTCATATGCAGCACACCGGACAGCGGCAAGCGCGGTTTGCTGCCGACCTCTTGGTCAGGCACACCGATGCACATGCCGAAGACTGGATACACAAGCTCTGGCAAGCCGAGCAGCTCGGATACCTGAGCAATATTCGTACGAATACCACCGATATAGACAATTCCAAGTCCAAGGGATTCAGCGGCTATGGCCGCATTTTGTGCAGCCAAGGCCGCATCAATAGTAGCAACAGCATAGTTCTCCGTAGAGGATACCTGCGACTGAGCCTCAGGCTGATGCCATTCTACAGTCTGCTGTACACGGTACAAATCTGCACACCACACCAGAAATACTGGGCATTCCGCTACATAGGCCTGTCCTCCGGCCAGCTCGGCAAGCTGCCTCTTCAGCTCATCATCTGTGACGGCAATGGCTGTATAGGCCTGCACATTACTGGAGGTCGAAGCCATCTGGGCGGCTCCGACGATCTGCGCCAGCTGCTCCTCGGTTACAGGCTCCGGCTTGAACTTTCTGACTGAGCGATGATTCATTAGCAGCGCTATCGTATCATTCATGCTGGTTTCACTCCCAATCCTTGTAGAATAAAAGCTATCGTCTGATCCACAATCTCATCCTGAGAGAAGTCCTCCGGCTCAAGAATGGACTCCAGTTGTCCTCTCCGCTTCTGGGAGATCGACGCATGAAGCACGAGCAGCAGCGCCTGATTCAGAGAACGGTAGTTAAACACCCCTTGCTCGCGTCCCCGCTCCAGCACTTGCTTGACCTTTTTCCAGATCGGCAACAAATACTTGAGAATATACTCCTGTCGGTCAGAATGCATCGTCATTTCTTGCTGAATGATGTCACTCATTTCCTTGTCCCGGATGGTCGATTCAATAATGCCGCGCAAGAGGAGCACAAGACCCTCGACTGGACTGATTGCAGTGTAGTCAAAGTCTCTCGGCTGGTTCACATGATGAAGACACTCAAAAATGGCCTCATAAACCTTCTCCTTGCCTCCAAAATGGTAGGATACCATGGATACATTGACTCCTGCCAACTGACAGATCTGTCTAACACTTGTCCCATCATATCCCTGCTCGGCGAAGCAGCTTTTGGCCGTTAACAATATGCGTGTTTTGACATCTTGCTCTCTG
The DNA here is from genome assembly GCF_000377505.1 of Paenibacillus massiliensis 2301065 = DSM 16942. Lineage (GTDB taxonomy): Bacteria > Bacillota > Bacilli > Paenibacillales > Paenibacillaceae > Paenibacillus > Paenibacillus massiliensis. The sequence goes on from NZ_KB898196.1 coordinate 172,669, forward strand.
TGCTCTGGTAGTGATGACATACAGCGTTCTCCTTACAGCAATATTTACCTCGTATTATGTTACTTTATGGACCAATACGCAAGTAAGCGGCACAGATGGAATCTGCACCGCCTACGGCCCTCATGTTGCGCTATTTTCATTACAATGGGGCCAACTCACCGTAATCCTGAGCCTAATTTTATACCGAAGAGTTCATCGCTGGTGCAGTAGCCGCTCTTGCCTTGGCTGCACGCAGTGCACTGGCTGCGCATCCGATCAGCAAGGAGATGAGCAATATCAAGAGCAGCATCCATGAAGCCTTTGAAGCCCCTATACCTCCCAATTGAATGGCTGTAATCCCCTGCACAGCATAAGAGGCAGGAAGCCATTCTCCGATCGTTTGATAAATGGGAGATAGCAGTTCTCTTGGCACCATCGCGCCAGACGAGACCAGCTGCAAAGACAGAACGATAATATTGAAGAGCATACCTGCACTACCGAATACGATGAGAAAGAGCTGGGCAAAGAACATGAACGTTCCTACGAACAATGCCTGGAACATCCACAGCTTCAGGAAGCCCTGCTCTGCCTGTCCACCTAGCATGACGACTAGCGTAGAGCCGATCAAGGAGATCAGGAGGCAAGAGACCACGTTAATGATGATTCTAGCTCCAAATTTCTCATACCAGGTGAACGCCGCACCGAGCATTCCGGTAGCCATCTGCACATTCAGCCCCATAATCATGACACCTACATAAGAAGCAAGGACAAGCATCATGGGCACCATCTGATTGTTCATTCCCTGTACCGGGTGGATCGAGCTAAGCTGTGAGCCAACCTTATGGATAGAGGTCTGAGCTACCTGCTGGGCTTGCTCTGGTGACGCACCTGAACCGACCAATTGAGCCATTACACTGGCCGTAGAGGCCTGGGAGTTCACAGTAGCTGTGATGGAGGCCGCCGCGTTGCTCATGATGCTCTTCACGGTAACTGGATTAGCCTCATTAATCGTATATCCAATGACAGCCTGGCCGCCCGGTGTGGTCAATTGAGAAGTAAAGCCTTGTGGTATATCAATGACCATCTGTACCTCACGAGCATCCAGACGGGACTGAGCCTCCTCCAGTGTCATACCTTCCTTCACCTGAAAAGGCAGATTGCTGCTCAGCTGCGCTGCAATCTCCTGAGCTTGTGCGGATTCGTCCTCGACCACAAGGGCCACCTGCAATTGATCTGCCCGATCATTAACACCTTGATAAGCTGTCATCCAGATTACACTAAAAATGATCTGAAACATGATAGCTGTGATGATGCCAATCATAGTCTGTGGTTTTTTCATATATGCCTTAACCGCATTTAGCATGATTCATCCTCCGAATTCAAACAAACGTTTGTTTCATTTTTTATTTAAAATATAAGATTTTGGGCGAAACATGTCAACTATTTTCAGAAAATAATATGTTACTTTCGCAATATACAAAAGTACATAACAAACAGCCCGTAAAACCCAATTGCAGGCTGTTACGGGCTTGTTATTCGTTTATAGCTATGGCAGAGAATACGCGTCATACCTAGTGCCTCGACCATTCAAAAGCGAATGTAGATACGCTGCAAGCGTGATGTCCGTCTACAGCTCAGAGCTTTATCCGTTGCAGTCGCAGGGCATTCAGGACAACGGAGACGGAGCTGAAGGCCATCGCAGCCCCTGCCAGCCATGGAGCCAGGAAGCCAAGTGCTGCAATAGGAATGCCTATGACATTGTAAGCCAACGCCCAGAACAGATTTTGCTTGATATTGCGCATGGTACGCCTACTCATGTCCATCGCATCAGGCACACTGTTCAGATTGCCTTGCATCAGCGTAATATCCGCAGCCTCCATCGCCACATCTGTCCCTGTTCCCATGGCGATACCAATGTCCGCCGTGGCTAATGCAGGCGCATCATTGATCCCGTCACCTACCATGGCTACGCGACGTCCTTGCTCACGCAGCTTGGCTACCTCCGCTGCCTTCTCCTCAGGCAGTACCTCTGCCAGTACGTTAGCTATACCTGCTTGTGCGGCTACGGCTCGTGCAGTCAGCTCATTATCTCCGGTAATCATAATGACCTCTTTGCCCATAGCCTGCAGGCGCTTCACAGCTTCCGCCGACGTACTCTTGATCGTATCCGCTACCGCCACCTGACCAGCGTAGACACCGTCAATCGCTACCAGCATCGCTGTCTTGCCTGCACGCTCGAATGCTTTCATTTGGTCGGCAGCTGCGCCCGGAATGGACACATCCTCCCGTTGCATTAGCTTACGAGTGCCCGCATAGACGACATGGTCTTCTACGACAGCTCTGACGCCGTAGCCAGGAATGCCTTCGAAGTCTCCTGCCTCAGGGATCTGAATACCCCGTCCCACAATCCCCGCCACAATCGCCTCAGCAAGCGGATGCTCGGAATGCTTCTCAGCGGCAGCGAGCAGACTTAACCAATCCGTGGCATTCCCCCCATCGGCAGCCACGGTATCCGTTAGCTCAGGCTTCCCGTGTGTAATCGTCCCCGTCTTGTCGAAGACGACAACATCGGTGTGATAAGCCGATTCCAGATGCTCCCCGCCCTTGAACAAGATACCGTATTCTGCCGCTCGTCCGGAGCCTGCCATAATAGAGGTAGGTGTTGCGAGCCCAAGTGCACAAGGACAAGCGATAACCAGCACAGCTATAGCCTTCTCCAGCGCACCCGACAGATCACCCGGGGCTACCAGCAGGTACCACACAACAAAAGTTACTACGGCGATTCCTACAACAATCGGTACGAAAATTCCAGAAATGACATCGGCAACACGCTGAATTGGTGCCTTCGAGCTCTGGGCTTGCTCTACTACCTTAATGATCTGTGCCAGAGCCGTATCTTGCCCGGTACGGGTCACTCGCACCTTCAGCGAGCCGTTCTTGTTGACCGTCGCTCCCGTTACCGGATCGCCTGCCTGCTTATCGACGGGGATACTCTCACCGCTAAGCATGGATTCATCCACGGCCGAGCGTCCTTCCTCTACCGTGCCATCGAGTGGAATTTTCTCACCCGGTCTAACGAGCAGCAAGTCTCCGGGAACAATCTGCTCCACCGGAAGCTCAAGCTCCTCGCCGTCGCGCAAGACACGTGCCTGAGGCGGCTGCAGGTTCATCAGGCTGCGAATAGCGCTGGAGGAGCGTCCTTTGGCGACAGCCTCAAACCATTTTCCCACTAATATCAATGTGATCAATACGGCGCTCGTCTCATAATACATTTCGACCTGTCCATGAGCATGTGCACCAACGGATTGATAGGTCAGGTAGAGACTATAGAAGTAAGCCGCCGAGGTCCCCAGTGCCACCAGCACATCCATATTGGCGCTACCGCTGCGCAGGGCCTTGTAGGCTCCGACATAGAATTGCCAGCCTATGATGAACTGGACAGGTGTCGCTAGAATCAACTGGAACCAGGGATTCATGAACAGCTCGGGAACATACATCCAGGACGTGAAGCTGAAGTGGCCCACCATGGCCCACAGTAAGGGTAAGGACAGTACGGCGGAGATGACCCACTTCCATAGCTTGCGGGCTGTCTCCCGCTGCCGCTGCTCGAACAGATCAGGCCCTTCCCCTTGCGGGATAGCTCCATACCCTAGCTGCTGCACCTTGTCTACGATGCCCGCTCGGTCGAGGACACCTGCTGTATACTCGACATGTGCTGTTTCGAGCGCAAGATTCACATTCACTGTCTCTACTCCAGGCAAGCGCGACAGCCCCTTCTCAATCCGGGTAGCACAAGCCGCGCAGGTCATGCCCGTAATATTAAAATCCGCCTGCTCAGTCACCGTTCCATACCCCAAAGTTTCGATCTTGCCGCGCAGCTCGCCAATTCCTGTCTGTCCCGCTACGTAATCAATGGTCACTTGCTCGGTAGCCAGATTCACGCGTGCATTACTGACCCCTTCCATACGGTTCAGACCCTTCTCAATCCTTGTGGCACAAGCCGCACAGGTCATCCCGGTGACATGCAGCGTCGTATGCGCCTCAGACTGAGTGATATCTCGTTCCATTTGTGAGCACCTCCATTCATATACCCTATGGGGGTATGTATATTTGAAAAATAAAAACGTCTTGCGACGACGTATTCCAGTGTAATATTTCGAATTAGAATTTGAATTTGAATACCCGACGTTACCAGCAACAGTCAGTGGAAAATAGGATACCCCTGCCGGGTACACAGCTCAAGAAGAAGCCTTCTCTTGCCTTAGAAAGAAAGCCTCTTCTCAAGTTAACTAACCACTCTGATTAGACAATATCGTACCCTTGGTCCTCAATAGCATGCTTGATCTCACCAATTGAGATCTTGCTTTCGTCAAAGTCCACCAATACAGTCTTCGCCTCCAGATTAACCTTGGCCTCCGCACCCGCTTCCTTCACCGCGCGCTCCACAGCCTGTACACAATGGTTGCAAGACATACCTTCTACATTTAAAGTAACTTGAGACATCCTCACATTCCTCCTGCCCAAAGTATATTATTTCATCAGCTTCTTGACAGTAACCAGCAGCTCGTCAATCACTTCATCCTCACCAGCCTGAATGCGCTCAATGACACAGCTCTTCATATGCCCCTCCAGCAGTAGCTTGCCAACTGCATTCAGAGCAGACTGTGCAGCCGCTATCTGGTTCAGCACATCGTCACAGTACGTATCCTTCTCAATTAACCCCTTGATGCCGCGAATCTGGCCCTCAACACGGTTGAGTCGGGAGATCATACTGTTCTTCAGCTCGGCGGGATGATGGCTGCGCCGTACACCCTCGGCAGAGGCTGAGGCATGCCCGCAAGCATGACCCTCAGGGGCACAAGCCGGAGCTGCCGACTCCGTTGTCTGATTCTGTTCTTCTGCACTCATATGGCTTACCCCTTCCTGTCAATCTGTTCAGGTTCATTCTAATATACCCATAGGGGGTATGTCAAGGAAGTCTATTGTCTTGCTCCTGAACACTTTCTCTCTTCCCGGTGCTATGACCCTGACTAGCTCCAGGCCAACATCTTCGTCTCCCGAAATCCGTTAGACTACCAGATCATTATCGCCCTATTCGGAAAGAATCAACCTGCATTCTTCAAATGACGCTGCACGAACAGGGTATAACAGGCCAGTGCTGCCAGCTCCCCAATCGCAATGACCAGCGCCATCGGTATTGGCGTCGTTCCACTACCCAATCCCACTAGAGGAGACGTAATAGAGCCAATGAGGAGCGGTAGGAGACCGAGTAGTGCCGATGCACTGCCTGCATTCGCTCCCTGACTCTGCATTGCAAGAGATGTCGTCATCGTGGACACAATACCCACGGAAGCCACTACGAAGAATAATGGAATGACAATGGATATGAGTCCTCCACCCAGCAAAGACACCAGAAGCAGCGCTACACCTGCAAGGGCCGCGATAATCAGACCAATGCGCAATAAGAGACCTTCACCCACACGTCCGGCTAGACGACCTGCCACCTGAGCAAAGAGGACAATGCCTATTCCGTTCAACGCAAAGAATAGACTGAAGCCCTGTGGCGTCACACCGAAGATATCCTGCAGCACGAACGGAGAACCGGCAATGTATGCGAACATGGAGCCTGTAATGAGGCCCTGAGACAATGCCAGCCCCATGAACATAGGATTCGCCGCCAATGCTCCAAAGGTCGACAGCGTCTGCTTCAGCCCTCCAGTAGAACGCTTGTCCTTCGCGAGCGTCTCAGGAAGTCCCAGCACAACCGCGATCAGCATGACGACTCCAATAATACACAGCACCATGAACACTCCACGCCAAGGCATGAATTTAAGCAGAAGCCCCCCAAGGACCGGGGCAGCAATAGGAGCCAGCCCGTTCACGAGCATGAGGAGCGAGAAGAATCGGGTCAACGCAGGCCCTGAATAGAGATCGCGAGCAACAGCACGCGAGATGACAATCCCCGCTGAACCGGTAAGTCCTTGAATGAACCGCAGCACCAGCAAAATTCCGATATTAGGCGCAAATACACACAACAGCGAAGCAACGGCATAGAGCACCAGAGACACGATTAATGGCCCGCGGCGCCCTCGTACATCACTAAGTGGGCCAGCAATGAGCTGTCCGATTGCAAGCCCCAGCAGACAAGCCGTCAAGCTTAATTGTGCCAGCGAGGCTGTCGTCTGCAAATCTTGTGCCAGTATAGGCAATGAGGGCAGATACATATCAATAGATAATGGTGCGAAGGCGCTGAGTGCCCCTAGCACAAAGGCAATCCATAGCACACGTCCACCTTTTAATGGACTGGCTTGCATAGTAGTACTGGATGAAGATTTCATTATGTAAGTTCCTCCTAATAACTTGCTGATCGAATTACTGAATCGAATCTCAAGCAACTCGATACAACTCATAGGCTTGCAAAGCCTGATTGTAGCATTATATACCCTACGCCTTGCGCACAGTCAATACCGCCAGACGTCCGAGAAGCCTGTAACTATAGGCCAGCCACATGATTGATCTGAGAATGAATCCAAAATTAGTCCATGTAGTGCCCTATTCTAGATTTTCGTCTATTCTTCGACATGTAGCTGAATGTTTCATGAATTATATGTAACTATCGCAAATACAGCTTACCTCAAAACAAAAAAGCGAGCAACTCGGTATCATTGCTTCGCTTCTTCGTCGATTGTTCAACTAACCCTTTGAAAATATGAATAAGGAACTATTAAGCACTATGCAATAGGTATTATTTTCGGAAGTATAGCTACATCGGATACGAGTGAATGTGTCTTGAAATGCAAAAAGACCCAGGGCATCTGCCCTGGGCTCTAACTGCTCAACGATCCAAACCTCTGACAAACTCTCGCATATTTCGAAGGTAAGATTCTGGAGTGGCTGATAATGTATTCAGCAAATTCTGCATGCTGTCCATAAATGCATTAGCTGATGACGTGTCGGCTGTCTTGAACCGATTCGTTATTTCCGTGTTATTCAGCAGCTCATTGAACTGCTCCGTTTGCTTCTTGTAGTTTTCCAGCCAATGCGAGTGGCTTGGAACCTGTCTTACAAAATCCAGCAGCCTGCTCAGTCCAAGCTCAACTCCACCATTCTTGATATCATCCTTATATGCTTCATATCTCTTGGGGTCGACCACCCTCATCAGCTCTGCCGGGTTGACATAGTCTTCAGGAGCACCTGATGGACGCTCTGCGGGAGTTATGTAGCTAATAGTTCCTGTCTCCGGGTCAATGGATCGAGTCTTGGCGATTGCAGCAATCTGCTCCATCGTCTTCAGGAATGTCTCGGCTTTGTCGCCTTCCATATACTGCTCAGCAATATATTTAGACTGGGAAAGCCCCATCTCCAGCAGCATCGCTCGTTGATCCTCATCTGTCACCGTATCGTCGACAATAAAATTGGATGCAATCATACGGTACACCGTGTCCGATATGCTCTCCGGTTGGTCCTCCAGCACTTTGTTCAATGAATCGTTAATCTGCGTTGTGCCGAAGTATTTGATAGGTTGAGAAATAGTAGCCCCTTCAGCTAGCTGTCTGCCAGCTGTACTAATTTCTACGGAGTCTTGAATAGTAGGTATGGAAGATGGAGCACTTTTCACTTGAGCTGGCTGGTTCTCTGTAAGGGTAGGTTTCATTCGCGGACTATCGGGTCTTATCGTGACTTGATACGATCTGAGTGCTTCGAATTGCATATGATCTCCTCCTGATCCGATGTAACAGGCAGCTTAGGAGTTAAACGATATCGTGTATTCCTGTTTGTACCTTAATTATCGGATTGAAGTTAGTTGGAATGAATATGTATGAACGTCAGAAGCTGGATTGTAAGCCGATACGCCATCTTCAATTTACATTCATGCCTAGTTCTCGAAAGCTCCTGCGTGTATGGATCGTACTGGTAGGCCGTCGTTCCCGTTGTGTCCTTCATGCTTAAACGCTTGCCTGTCACATCATATGCATAATCCACGACCTGATCTGGCCTCGTCTGATTATCTCATCACTACTACAACAATTACCTTACCTACATTAAAAAAACCACATGGAGCTAAATACGCTCGCATGTGGTTGAACCGATTGTTAATTAGTCAAGAAATATTAAGTGGACGCAAATAATCTCTTGTAAGAGTTCTTTCTCATGGGTATCGATTTCGCCCAAATCACATGAAGCCGTGGAAAATGCTTTCACCTTTTAATCACCTATCATTAAGATGCTTTGAGCTAGAGAACCTCTCATAACTCCTCCTCAGAGAACTATCGTACTTGGCTAGACAGTCCGCCTCACTACAAAATATTAATGTCTATGCCTTTCAACTGGACTTCCAAATTCCAATCTAAAGGTTTGGGGTTAGACGAACTGAACCACTTGGCCCCCTCGTTTATCCACCTTGTTCTATAATCTTCAATTGACTCTGGATTGTCCTTTGCATCATCATCAAATCCAGACTCAAAACCGCAACAATTGCATATCTCATAAGTTGGAAAACCATTTGCATCCCATTGGGGGTAATCAAGTTCATCATATCCACACACTAAACATACATATTTACTCATAGTTAAATTCCTCATATTCTTATGGATTTTGGGTCGTAATTCTCATGAAATAATTATAACCAGCATTGGAATCTCTACTTCCATACTTAGGTTTATAAAGACTACCTATGGTACCATCTCTATGGATGAAAACCATATCATTTGTCCGTTTGTTGTAAATCACCTTCGTATTTCCCTGATACCTTTGTATAATATTAACCCCATCAACCCTTTTTGTGGCTAAATCATAAGCTAAATCATAATAATCTTGTTTTGTGAAATCGTCTCCATACTCCCTTCTACCGCCATTTCTGCCTAGAACATGTTTATCAAAATGCTCGTCAAATCTACTAAAACCACTAAAACAATCCGTATTATGCACCCAAATCCCAATATCTGTTACATAGTACGTATGGTAGTCCGCAACTGTGAAGTTATACACCGTGATTGGCTTGTCCAGCTTAAGGAATTCAACCTTATCAATCTTCAGGTTGCTTCCATCGGCCTTCTGGAGTTTGTCCCCGACCTGAAGCTCATCAGCGAAAATCCAACCTTTCCCTTCCACCCAGAACGGATGATTGTCGGTCGTCTCGATGACTTGCTCCCCGACATGTAACTTAATAATATCATCACGCTGGTTGCGATATAAAGCGGTGACTTCCTTGTAACCTAAATCTCCCTCTGGATCACTCTCATCCTTGGCAAGAACCTGATCTCCGACTTCAATGTCCTCAATATT
>NZ_KB898197.1 GCF_000377505.1 Paenibacillus massiliensis 2301065 = DSM 16942
GGATGGAGAAATTACTACTACACGAACCACAGCCAAAAGAGATTAGCCAAGCTGGATTGGTATATTCTGCAGCGATTAACCCGGTGGTATGCAAAGAAGAGGCAGCGCAGGAGTTGGATGAGTTCAGGACCTGAAGTCAAGTATATTGCTAACATGTATGGACTAAAAACGTTATTGTGATCTGCATGCCCATGAAAGACGAACATCGGAAAGCCGTATGAGGGAAAACCTCATGTACGGTTTGATGAGGAGGGGCTGGTTTGAATCCAGCCCTTTACTCTAGAAAGAAAACGATACCTTCGTGGTCGTTACAGCTTGAACCTCGCTACAAGCTGCTGTAGATCATTCGCCATACTGGAGAGCTCCTGCGAGGCGGAAGAAATCTCCTCCATGGCAGCGATCTGCTGCTGAGCTGCTGCCGAAGTATTCTGTGCGCTATCCGAGGAATGTCTGGACAAAGTGGCCAGCTCCGCTACCGTTGCAGATACTTGCTCTGTGCTGGCAGAGATCTGCTCAGCCACGGCGGATATGCCTTGGATTTGATCGACTATATTTTTGGTGAAGCTCTCGATGCTGTTGAATACCTCAGCTGCCTTGCCGCTGATCTTGAGCCCTTCATCAACTTGGCTGCTCACATCTCCGTTCATCTTCGTGGTGGAGGCGCTGATCAGCTCGAACATTTTGTCCAGTGTGGCACGGATGTCCTCGGCAGTCCGCTTGGACTGCTCTGAGAGCTGACCTACCTCGGCGGCTACGACAGCGAAGCCTTTACCATGCTGTCCAGCTCTGGCTGCTTCAATGGAAGCGTTCAGGGACAATAGATTCGTCTGCTTGGCAATATCCGCAATATCAGTGTTCATTTTACCAGCCTCTGCCGACAGGTCAGACAGCTCGGTAATCATGCGGGAGGATTCCTGGATCGCTGTGAGAATACGTTGCATCTGCGTCCGTACCTCGTTCACGGTCAGGCTTCCTATATTTACTGCTTGGGCAGTATCTTGAGCAGCATCGACGATGCTGTTCGCGGACTCTGCGATGTTCGCTACGCCACGGGCCATCTCTTCTACGGCCTGAGCTGTCTGCTCGGAGGAGGACGCACTGCTGGCAGCTGTCTCTGCAGTCTGGGTAATCGTCTCCGTTACACGCTGCACCGAATTCGTGGTCTGCTCCGTACTCTCCTGTATTTTCTGAGAGGAGGTGCTAAGCTTGTCGGAGGTCAGTGTCAGCTCCGTAACCATCGTTTGTAGAGCAATGGTCATCTGATCAAAATCCTCGGCAAGTACGCCGAGCTCGTGCTTGCTCTTCAGATTCACACGAGTCGAGAGATTCCCGTCACGTACACTGCGGGTGGCGAGCTGTAGCTGCTTCAAAGGTAACAGGAAGGCACGCAGGATCAGGAAAATGACGACACTGGCCAGCATGACGGAGATCACAAGAACCGTTACACTGACGTTGAGGATAGGCTTGGCAGCTTGGCTGAAATCACCATGCCCGATGATCGCAACATAATTCCAGCCTGTTAACGGGTCCACACCCGTGTAGATCTCCAGGGCACCGCCCATATAGGGAATGGTATGTACGTTGAACCCTAGCTCTCCATTCTCATCCAGAGTCGATTCTGTCTGCGAATCCACGATATCGAGCATTTTCCCGCCCAGGCTTACGGCACCGGATTTGGCGGCTGAACCTGCCGCAGCGAGCACCGTCTTGTTCTGATCCATAATGACCATGTTGCCGTCACCGCCAATGTGAACGTTGGCTAATTGCTCGGCTAGCGGCTTCAGGTCCTGAATCACGGTCAGCACGCCTCTGCCATCGGGAAGCTGCTTGGAGAATGCCACAAGTAACTGGCCAGTCGCCTCATCCGTATACACATCTGAAATAAACACATCACCCTTGCGATCCATGCCACCGGTGTACCAGGCTGCCGCAAGAGGGTCGAAATTCGGATCGTTACTAACAGGAGCTTTGACAAAATCACCATCTGCATTAGCCAAGACGATCGAACTCAGATGGGCACGGGTCGCTAACAGTTGATTAAAAGTGTCCTGAACCCTCTGCTTGTCTGCGTTTATGGAGGCGGAATTAAATTGGAGAGCTGTAGTATTGAGATCATCAAGAGTAGAGCGAACATCCTGGTTCACAGTCTTGCCGACCAGACTCATTATCTGCGGTATGGCCGATGACATTTTGTTGCGTACCTCTTCCTTGGCACTCTGATAGGAGAAATAACCAATGAATGCACTAGGAAGAATTAGCACAGCAATAAATGCAGCAATCATTCGGGTTCTTAGAAGTAAGATTTCTTTTTTGATTCGTTTTAAGACTGCTGAGATATGTCCCCTCTTTTTCAACAAGACCACTTCTTTCTATAAACTTTAGGATGTATATTATGTCGTCAAATGCTGGGAATAAATAAAGTTAATTTTCGAAAAAAAATGAAATTTACATAAAATTCATAAAACATCTTATATATTTCAAAATTGCCCTATATGGCAAATCCCAAGGACGTTATAATAGGCGAGATGAGCTTTGTTAATTCATAACTAAGGTGCGTGGATCATGGTGAACATCCGATGGTGAAGATCAATTTCTATACCAAATTCGTAACGATATTAGTGATTATGCTGATTCCCGTAATGGTGCTTTATTTTTATTCCAACAAAACGACCACCGATGTCCTTAGCGAGGAGCTGGACAAGTCCAATCTGGCGCAGCTGGCATTCTTCCAGAGTCAGGTGAACACCCAGATTGAGCTGGTCTCCTCCTGGCCTAACCTGCTGATGCATGATCCCGACATCTCCAGCTTTCAGGATATTTATCTGGAGGATGACTATCTGAATCTGGATACCATTAATCTGGTCAAGCGAATCCAGACCAAGCTGAGCATTCAGGAGAATTCCTCGAATTGGAAAGCGAGTCTGAGCATCTATTCTCCTTCCCTGAATCGTGTGGTGTCCGAGCGTGATGCGCGGGAGCTTGATCGGGAGGAGCTGGAAGCAGTCATTCATCCAGGCTGGAAGATTGAGCCCTACGAAATGAATGGTGAGAACAAATATACCTTCTCGTTCTTCTCATCGACTCCATATGCCGTGCAGATTCGCCCCGATGAGGTGCAGATGGTCATTAAGGTGGAGTTCGATAGCAGCAACATCCAGGGCATGCTGGATGGCTTCAAAAATGATGGAGGACAGGAGCCCTTCTACTACAAGCAGGGGACGGGAGTCATCTTGAATCGCACAGCCGATCAGGAGCTGACGAACAAGCTGATTCAGGAGCTATCCCATGAGAAACTGCAGGAGATGGAGAATCGCACGGTGCATGTTGATGGGAATACGTATCGTGTGAACATCGTCTTGTCCAAGCTGACAGGCTGGTATTTGATTGACTACTCGCCACTGTCAGATATTTTGGAGCCGATCCACAAGTCCAATCAGCTGTTCTATGGTTCGGTAGGAGGGCTACTGCTGCTAAGCTTCCTCGCGGCGTACATGCTATATTCACAGGTACAGGTGCCGATTCGGCAGCTGGTGCGCGGATTCCACCGACTTATGCAGGAGGATTATTCCGTGCGAATGAAGGTGAAGGGGCAGAATGAATTCAGCTTCGTGGCCCTTCGCTTCAACATGATGGTGGAGCAGATTCAGCAGCTGTTCGAGAAGGTCTATGTGGAGAAAATTCACGTGCGCGAGGCCAGACTCAAGCAGCTGCAGTCGCAGATTAACCCGCATTTCTTCTATAACTGCTTCTCCTTCATTACGTCGATGGCCAAGCTGAAGAATCATGAAGCGGTCATCGCCATGTCTCACCATCTGTCCCGTTATTACAGATATACGACGAGACAGGAGCGAGATATGGTATCACTGCAGGAGGAGACTGCCTTCACAGCGCACTATCTGGAGATTCAGACGATGCGGATGAAGCGACTCCAGTACAAGATCGAGCTACCCAGAGACATGGAGAAACTGCAGGTGCCGCCATTACTGATCCAGCCTTTTGTAGAAAATGCGGTCATCCATGGGATTGAGCCCTCTTCCGCTGAGGGGTTGATCGAATTGTCGGCTGAGCATCGCGATCAGGATATCCTCATTCACATTGACGATAATGGCACAGGCTTGAGTGAAGAAGCGTTGCACAATCTTGCATCTAGACTTGTCCAGCCGATGGACGAGCATATGGGGTGTGGGGTATGGAATGTGTATCAGCGAATGCGGCTGCGTTTTGGCAGTTCATCCACGCTGTCCTTTTCTCATTCGCCCCTGGGAGGTCTGCGAGTGACAATACATTGGAGCTTGAATGATTCAGATTCAGATTCGGATTCAGATTCAGATTCGGAGCAGGGGAGGCATACCATATTATGATTCATGTATTGCTGGTAGATGATGAGAGCTATGTGACGGAGAGTCTGGCACAGACCCTGCCGTGGGAGGAATGCGGTGTCAGTACGGTCTATCAGGCAGCCTCGGCTCAGGAAGCACTGACGATTATGGAGGAGCAGGATGTGGACATTCTGGTCACGGATATTCGCATGCCGGGTATGGACGGACTTGAGCTGATTGAGGAGGTAGCCAGCCGCTGGCCGAATGTCCGCTCTATGGTGCTGACAGGACACTCTGATTTCGAATATGCCAAGAAGGCAATCCAGCTTCAGGCGTTCGATTACGTCCTGAAGCCGGTGAATGATGAGGAGTTCCTCGTTAGTCTGGGCGGTGCGATCGAGTCCTTGAAGGATGAATGGGAGGCCTTCGATAAAATGCACAAGATGCACTACAACCGCAAATCGGATTTTACGGTACTGCGGGCACATCTGATGCATGATCTGGTGCTGGGACGTCAACTGTCTCCCAAGACGATTCAAGACAAGCTGCAGGCGTATGAAATTCCATTTCAAATCGACACGCCAACGGTGATGCTGTTGATCCAGCCAGACCGTTATTTCAGCACGATGGACCACCACTCGCTCTCACTTATGGAGTATGCGATTGGCAACATTGCCGAGGAGGTATTCGCAGAGACGTTCCAAGTGCTGCATTGCACGGCTCCTCATGACTGTCTGATGCTTGTCGCGCAGCTGAAGGAGGTTCGGCAAGAGCATGAGCAGCTGGATGATCGCTACAGGAAATCACGCAGGGAGCTGCTGCAACGCAATGTGGAGAGCTTCCAGCGCAATGTGAGCAATTATCTGAAAGGGCATATCTCCATTACGGTTACTCGCTGGTTCACCTTTCCGCAAGGTATACCGGATGCCTACAAGTCGGGATTAAGCTCGATCTACCAGGATGAGCACGCCATGACAGAGATGGGGGCCGTTATGTATCTGGAGGATGGACAAGGATCGACGGCCAGCTCTGTCCGCTCCCTGGAGGGCTTGTATAGGCCACCTGCACTGATTCATCTGCTGGAATCCAAGCAGTGGGATAGCGCTCGTGCCAAGCTGGAGCAGGTGTACGCCGATATGGATCAGGAGTCATTTTCCAGGGAGCACCTTTATGAGATATTCTTGTCCGTGACCAATGCGTTCATGTACATTGCGCATAAGCAGGGACGCTTGTTCTATCAATTGAATCAGAGCGGTATTGATCCGATGATCAGTCAAGGGACGCTCAGATCCCTCCCTCAGTTAAGGGAGTGGTCACTGTCTGTCCTGGATTCTCTGGAATCCGACCTGTCAGAGAATGAGCAGCACACGAAGAGCTATGTCATCAAGCAGGTACAGGATCTGATCTTCCACGATCAGGGGCAGGAGCTGTCTGTTAAGACACTGGCTGATCAGGTGTACCTGCATCCCGTGTACCTGTCCAAGATCTATAAAGCCGAGACTGGAGAAGGCCTCGGGGATTACATTATTCGAATGCGGATGGAGAAGGCCCTTTACCTGCTCAAGCATACGAATAAGAAAATCTATGAAATTACGACAGAGCTGGGATATCAGAATCCGCAGTATTTCAGCAAAATGTTCAAAAAGCACTATGGTATGACACCAAATGAGTTCCGTGATCAATAGGGGCGAAGCAGGGTGAGCTGTGTCTGATTATGGAGGCTCATCCTGCACCAGAACTCAAGATGTTGCTAAAGGTGCAGAAATCTTAACTATGTGTCATAGGCTGTCGTCTTCGTCCGACCTATAATGAAAGGGTAATCACTTTGATATTGAGGGGGAAGAGCATTGAGAGCGAAATGGACCAAAAAGAGATGGGTATCGCTTCTCGCCATTACAGCATCCTTGAGTATGCTACTGGCAGGTTGTTCGGGATCAAATAACGGAGCTAATAGTGCTGACACGAGCTCGTCAGCTCTTGAAAACGAATACAAAGAAAAGTACGATCCTGAAGTGACCGTTACTACAGCATGGGGGATCGACCCGGCATTGGAGTTCAAGAACGGTGAGAGCATTGAGGACAGTGTAGCCACCAAGTGGGCGAAGGAGAAATTCGGCATTAACGTCAAGTCTCTCTGGTCTGTAACCGACACGAATAGTGCATTCGCAACGAAGCTGCGTCTGGCGATGTCTTCAGGACAAGAAATGCCGGAGGTCGTGACTATCGGAACAGCTGACAACCTGCTGGCACAGGATCTGATCGATTCTGGCATGTATCAGGAGGTCGGCCCACTGTTCGACAAGTTCGCATCTGATAATTGGAAGAAAGCCATGGAGCAGGACCCGAATGTATGGAATCAATACAGCCGTGATGGTAAGCGCATGGGTATTCCAGTGCTTGATTACGCGTACAACCATGATTATGTACTGTGGATTCGTCAGGATTGGCTGGATAAGCTAAATATGAAGGCGCCAACGACCATTGCAGAACTGGAGCAGGTCATGGAGGCATTCAAGAACAACAACCCTGACGGTCTGGCACCTGCCAAGGTCGTACCGCTGAGCATCGGCTTCAAGACTTCTATGAATACATGGATGGGTGATCCTTCCTGGGTATTCGGTGCATACGGCACACTACCACAGCAATGGAATCTCGGAGCGGATGGTAAGCTGGAATACGGCTCCATTAATCCAGGTATGAAGGATGGTCTCGTGAAGCTGAACGAGTGGCTGACGAAGGGCTATATTCCGCAAGAGGCTGCACTTTGGGATGAGAATAAGACATCAGAGCCTGCTATTGCTGGTACCGCTGGAATGATTCCAGGACCATACTGGATGAGCGGCTGGCCACTGCAGGATACAGTCAAGAATGTACCGGGTGCTGTATGGAAGCCTATCGCAATTCCGGCTGGACCTGATGGCAAGGCTATGCGCCACGGCACGCAGTTCACGAACGGTGTGACATTGATCAAGAAGGATATGGCACACCCAGAAGCATTCTTCACGTATCAGAACTACCTGTTCGACAACTATGCGAACCCGGAGCCAGGCAGCGAGTATGATAACGGTCTGTTCGCAGGCTACGACTACCAGCTCGATGCAGAAGGCAAGCAAATGCCAATTGACAAGATCGATGGTGGATACGTCAATGCTGTGCGTTACCTGCTCGTTCGGGACGGTGCTCGTATTCCTGATGCACAGATGAAGGCACTTATTAATCTGGCTGAAGGCAAGGAGCCTGTAACGAAGTTGGAGAAGGACGTAGCGGTGAACTATGGTAAGGAGACTCCTGCGGCTGCTCAAATCCTGATGAGCCAAGAGGATATTTCCTTCAAGAACATGTTCACTGGCCCTACTACTCAGACCATGAAATCCAAGCTGGATTATCTGAACAAGATTGAGAACCAGACCTTCAACGAAATTATCTATGGTAAGAACCCGGTAGATGCCTTTGACACGTTCGTACAGACCTGGAAAGCAGGCGGAGGCGATCAGATCACCGAGGAAGTTAACACATGGTATGAAGGTGTGAAGAAATAAACGGTTTGTACAAGCAATGACGTCAGGCTGAGGCTTGTTCAGTCCAACGTCTGTCTGTAGCTCCGCTCTTTGATTAGAGTGGGGCTACAGCTTTTTTTTGTCCAGAATACAGCAGCTAATATGTGAGCATTTTGCATCTTGTATTAAATGATTTCCAACTCATCGTAGCATGTGCAGCATCCTTGCGGAAAGAGGTTGCTTTTGTGCCATTTATATTGCTTTTATGTGCTGTTTGGCCCTCTGGGACGGTTGATATAATCGCAGTATAGGAAGCTTGATGGAAGCTTGAGAAGAACTACAGGGGGACTAAGATGAAAACCTTAAAGAAAACCTGGCCATTTCACGTCATGCTGCTGCCGGCCGTTGTATTTTTGATCATATTCAATTACATCCCGATGGGCGGGATCGTAATGGCGTTCCAGAACTATAAGCCCTGGCTCGGTATTTCTGGCTCGGAATGGGTAGGACTGGACAACTT
Organism: Paenibacillus massiliensis 2301065 = DSM 16942; assembly: GCF_000377505.1. GTDB lineage: Bacteria > Bacillota > Bacilli > Paenibacillales > Paenibacillaceae > Paenibacillus > Paenibacillus massiliensis. The sequence goes on from NZ_KB898197.1 coordinate 8,337, forward strand.
CCGTTACCTGTTCGAGCGTGAAGACAGCTTGCAGGTCATCTGGAATACCGCGATTATTGCTGTGCTTAAGCTGTTCTTCAATCTGTTCGTTCCATTTATATTTGCAATTCTGCTAAATGAAGTCCGCAAGGTATACCTGCAACGGACGGTGCAGACACTGGTCTATTTGCCTCACTTTCTGTCTTGGGTTATCTTGGGCGGCATCTTGATAGATCTGCTGGCCACAGATGGCCTGGTCAACCGGGTGCTCGGCATGTTCGGAGCTGGCCCGATCTTTTTCCTGGGTGATAATGATTGGTTCCGATTCACAGTGATTCTGACCGATGTCTGGAAGGAATTCGGCTATAATACGATCGTTTTCCTGGCGGCACTTGCGGGAATTAACCCGGCTCTGTACGAAGCAGCCGAGATTGACGGCGCTGGCCGGTGGAAGCAGACGCTGCACATTACGGTGCCTTCGCTTGTTCCGATGTTGATGGTAGTAGGTACACTGGCTCTCGGTAACGTACTGAATGCAGGCTTTGACCAGATATTCAACCTGTATAACCCGCTTGTGTATAAGACGGGAGACATCCTTGATACATTTGTGTACCGGACAGCGATTGTGAGCGGTGAAATGGGCTTTGCTACGGCGATTGGCTTGTTCAAGTCCATAATCAGCATGGTGCTAATCCTGATCTCCTACAGACTTGCTTACAAATGGGCTGGATATCGTATCTTCTAACTGCTGCCAAATACAGTATGAAATGAGACTCAAATCAAAATATCAGTGGTTGCTACAAGCTTTCTGGAAGAAAGCTGCTTCGGAAGCATAAGCTTAAGCCAGATTTCAACAGTTGTATTGGTCTAATTAGGAAATCTGGCTTGGAGCCTGACATGAATCAAGAAAAGAGGGAGAACCGTGTATCATAAAACATTACCATACCGCGTATTCAGCATTTTCAATACCATCTTCCTGATTACTCTGGCGATTATGTGCATCATTCCGCTGGTGCACGTGCTGGCGGTGTCCTTCAGTGCGAAGTCAGCGGCTGACGCCAATATGGTTAACCTGTGGCCGGTAGGCTTCTCGCTGGAATCCTACAAGAAGACGATGAATAATCCTGTCTTCCTGAATTCTATCGGAATCTCGATTATGCGTACGATCATCGGGACTGCGCTTACCCTGCTCCTCACGTTTTTGGCAGCGTACCCGCTGTCCAAAGAGAATTCGGTGTTCAAGGGAAGAAATGTATACTCCTGGATATTCGTATTCACTATGATTTTTAACGGAGGCTTGGTTCCGTTCTATATCGTCATTCAGAAGCTGAATTTGATGGATAATTTCCTTGTGCTGGTGCTTCCGGGAGCGGTCAACACGTTTCTGGTCATTCTGATGCTGAATTTCTTCCGTGGTATTCCAAATGAATTGGAGGAGGCTGCGCTGATTGATGGAGCAGGTCATTTCCGAACCTTGTTCAGCATCTATCTGCCGATCTCCCTGCCTTCGATTGCGACGATTGCACTGTTCAGCATGGTATTCCATTGGAATTCCTGGTTCGATGGCCTGCTCTATATGAACAATGCCAACAACTTCCCGCTCGCGACGTTCCTGCAGACCGTCATCATTCAACGTGATATGAGTTCAATGAGCGTAAACCCGATCGAAATGGAAATGATCTCGCAAAATACGGTCAAAGCCGCTCAGATCTTCATTGGCAGTGCACCGATTCTGATCGTCTACCCATTCCTGCAGCGCTTCTTCGTAAAAGGGATGACATTGGGCTCGGTTAAAGGTTAATAGATGAAGTAACTATAACAAGCTGGAGTGGGGGAGTAGTGGTGGGCTATAAGTACAAGCCTTTCATTCAAGGGATGGATGTATCCTTTATGGATGAAATCGAGCAGCATGGTGGGCACTATTATGATGAGCATGGCAGAGCTCAGGATTTGCTTGCGATGCTTAAGGATAATCATGTGAATGCCGTACGTCTGCGGATCTGGAATGATCCGCAGGGAGGCTTCTGCAACCTGGAACGTACCGTAGCTGTAGCTAAGCGGATCAAGGAGCAGGGCATGCAGTTCCTGCTGGACTTCCACTACTCCGACCGATGGGCAGATCCAGCCAATCAATGGAAGCCAGCCGCGTGGGAGAAGCTGTCCTATGAGGAGCTGCAACGCGCTGTGTGTATGTATACAGCAGATGTGCTGCGTGAGCTGCAGGAGCATGATGCTCTCCCCTATATGGTACAGATCGGGAATGAAATTACGCCTGGCATGCTGTGGGGTGAAGGACGCGTCGATGGGAAGCATAATACGGATGAGCAGTGGGAGCAATTCGCGGGACTTGTGAAATATGGGATCGCTGCCGTCAAGTCCGTAGACCCGGACATTCAAGTGATGATTCATATTGATCGTGGCGGGGATGCCGCGGCCAGCCGTCAGTTCTATGACCGCTTTGAAGCGCTTGGTGTCGAGTACGATACAATAGGCCTGTCCTTCTATCCTTGGTGGCATGGTACACTCGAAGCGTTGCGGGATAACATGAATGAGCTCGCGGAGCGTTATCGTAAAGACATTATTGTTGTAGAGACCGCTTATCCGTGGACGCTGGAGCAGCTCATGGATCATGAATGGATTCTCAATCAGGAGGAGCAGCTTCTGCCGGGCTACCCTGCTACAGTAGAAGGACAACGCCATTACCTGGAGGATTTGCTACGTATTATTCGTGAAGTCCCAGACAATCGTGGAGTAGGCTTCTACTATTGGGAGCCTGCCTGGATTCCATCCAAGTCGGAATGGTCCGTTGGTCATCCGAACAATTGGGGGAACCTTACGATGTTCGATTTCAAGAGACGCAAGCTGAATTCGTTCTCTGCACTGCTGCCGGTCTACTCACTCTGACTTGTGTCACTAGCCTAGTTACGTAACAATCCTGAAGAGAGCTTCTTCTGCAAGAATTGTGTTGATTCAGCAAGCACATAACGAGCGGCAGCCGATACAGGTTGCTGCTTGCAGCTGTATTGTCGGATTGACTCCATCAGTAGCAGGTAGAGGGGCATTCCCTACGCGTCAGATATGTCGAGAAGGCTTGAAGATTGTTAAAACATACTAAATGTTTCCAAATTACCCTTCCTGATCGTAAAAGATAGCGCTTACAATACTAGAGTAAACCGTTATCTTATATTTTAGGGAGGATGTCATTATGAGAGGCATGAAGTCGGTATTATTGCTTGTATTAAGCTTGTCCTTGCTGCTAGTCCCATGGAGTACCGGAGTATCCACGACTGTGGAGGCGGCGCCGGCCTTTGCCAAGGGTGCTGACATCAGTTGGGTGGCCGGAATGGAGGCGCAGGGCTACACCTGGAGGAATAAGCAGGGAGTACAGAAGGATGTCCTGCAAATTTTGCGCGATGATTATCAGATTAATTCGGTACGGATTCGTGTATGGGTAAATCCTAATATGAACGATTATGGTAACGGCTATATGAATGCTGACAAGGCTGCCGAGCTGGCTGCTCGTGCCAAGAAGCTGGGGATGAGCGTCATGCTGACGTTGCATTACAGCGATTCCTGGGCTGATCCGGGCAAGCAAAATAAGCCTTATGCATGGCGTAATCATAATTTCCAGCAGCTGATGGATGCAGTGTGGAGTCATACGGTCTATGTCATGAACACGATGAAGAACAAGGGAGTTACACCGGATTGGGTGCAGATTGGCAATGAGACCAGTGACGGAATGCTGTGGCCGGACGGCAGAGCATCGCAAAATATGAAGAATTATGCGTGGCTCGTGAACACGGGGCATAATGCCGTCAAGTCGGTTAGCAGCAGCACCAAGACCATCGTACATCTTGCTACCGGTGAGGATCGCGCGCTGTTTGAATGGAATATTGGCGGACTGATTGACAATGGCGCTAATTTTGATATGGTGGGTATGTCCCTGTATCCTTCCAAGTCCGACTGGCAGAGCAAAGTGAATCAGACGATTCAGAATGCTAATAATGTGATTAGCAAATACAAAAAAGATGTTGTGATTTCGGAAATCGGTTTGGAGTATAATGAAGCTGCGGCTGCTAAAAGCTTTATTTCGGATATCAAGCAGAAGGTAAGGAATCTATCGGGTGGAAGAGGCAAGGGCGTATTCTATTGGGAGCCTGCCGCGACTCCGGGCTACAACGATGGCTATAATAAAGGAGCCTGGGGAACAGACGGCCGACCTACGCAGGCCCTTGAGGGCTTCCTGAACTAATTTGAAAGCCTATGAAAGCTATTAGCTCATTCAGAGTGAACGCTGTGGACCAATAAGATATCTGCGATCACCAATCGACAAAAGGTGAGCATATGGCGAAATAGGGCAATCCGTGCAGGATGAGGGCAGCATCAGCCGCAGGTGTATGAAGTATAGTCTTATATTTGGAGGAAATTGAAGATGACATCAGAATTGTTACAGCAGCAGACATGGCAGCAAGTTTTGGAGGAGCTATACGGAGCAGCGAAGCTCAGCGAACAGACAGAACGTTATACCGCATTGTTGAAAGCGTATCAAGAGCATTTTGGTGCTTCGGCTCCTGTGTTGTTCAGCTCTCCTGGTAGAAGTGAGATCGGAGGGAACCATACGGACCATAACCATGGTAAAGTACTCGCAGCCAGTATAGATCTGGACACGATTGCAGCCGCTTCCAAGGTAGATGCTCCAGTCATTACGATCATTTCTGAAGGATATGCAGATAAGTTCGTCATTGATATTAGCGATTTGTCCCCTCAGTCTGGCGAAGGCGGTACAGCAGCGCTGATTCGCGGCATTTCTGCAGGCTTTGCAGCACAAGGGCTGCAAGTGGGAGGTTTCCAGGCTTATGTGAGCACAAATGTAATCCCGGCCTCTGGCCTTAGCTCCTCTGCTTCCTTCGAAATGCTGATCGGAACGATTCTGAACACATTCTACAATGAAGGTTCACAGGATACGGTTGCGCTGGCCAAGATCGGGCAGTATGCGGAGAATCATTTCTGGAACAAGCCTTCCGGCCTCTTGGACCAAATGGCATGCGGCTATGGTGGATTCATCGCTATTGATTTTGCCAATCCGGCTACACCTGTCATTAATCCTGTACCCTATAATTTCAGAGAGAGCGGCTACTCGCTTGTCATCGTCAACACAGGCGGCAACCATGCCGATCTGACAGAGGATTACGCTGCTGTGCCGAATGAAATGAAGGCGGTTGCTCGTCTGTTGGGTGCGGAGGTACTTCGCGATGTGACGGAGGAGCAGATCTACGCGAATCTGAAGCAGCTGCGAGAGCAAGCAGGGGACCGTGCGGTTATGCGTGCATTGCACTTCCTCGCAGAGAACGACCGGGTAGATGCCCAAGTGGAAGCTCTGACAAGCAATCAATTCGATGACTTCCTGACCTTGATTACCGAGTCGGGGAACTCCTCGTGGAAATGGCTGCAGAATGTATATCAGGATTCCAACGTCAAGGAGCAGGGAATTTCTATTACTCTGGCCGTGACTGAGCTGTACCTGAAGCGTATCGGTCAGGGAGCTTGTCGTGTGCATGGTGGTGGATTTGCTGGTGTTATTCTGGCGATCCTGCCGGATGAATATGTAGCTGGCTATGAAGAGCTGATCAAGAAGACGGTCGATACATCAACCTTTGTCATTCATGTGCGCCCATATGGAGCGATCTGTCTTAATGACTTGCTGAAAGGCTAAATTTCCTCTACAGCAAGTGAAACTCACACCTCATTAATGATGGTAACTCGTCATCCCGACATGATCCTGTCCTGTACCGCATAGACTGAAGCAAGAGCGTTCAATTCTTGAATTCAGGTTCTTTGTGGACAGGGGGAGCATGGTATGAAGGTGCTCATATTGATCAGGGCGGCAGATGAGAGAAGTGAGGCCTTACAGTTGGAGGGGTGTCAGGCTTATGTGCTGGAGAAGGGCTGGGAGAGCGGAGAGGTGGTTCGCGTGCGAGCGCAGGAGGAATATGAATTTGATCCTGAGCAGCTAGCGCCCCGGTTGGACCAGGCTACCATCGTGTTGACTCCAGACCTGTCTTGTATTACGGACTCCATTTATGTATTTCATCAGTTTCTGCGGCAGCTGCATGCCCAGCGGCTCTCTCTTCATACCGTAAAGGATGGAGAGGTCGTAGATTTTTCGCCAATTCATGTCCTGGACTAGAGCAGGATCAGGATGGGGTTTCTTCAAGACTTTAAGACTTCAAGACTTTAAGACTTCAAGACTTTAAGACTGCAAGATTGCAAGGTCTACAAAGTCTACAAAGTCTACAAAGTTTATAAGGCTTGCAAGCTACTACTCTCAGGCTTGGGAGGGTGCTTTGCAGGCCTTATTTTGCGTTTCATGAGGTTAACAACGAGTGAATAAGCAGAACTGCAATCAGAATGCTTCGGGTGTTGGACTTGGGTTATAATTTTAATAGGAAAATGTCAACAAGAGGCGAAGGTCACTATCCGATCCAAGCTTAATACGGATTGTAGAGGGAGGCGGAAATGAGCAGATTAGATGACAATACCTTTGGGCGGGAGCCTTTTTTGCGGGCAGTTCGGCTTCTTCGGGAGATGATTCCACATGACTCATGCTATCCGTTTAATTTGGGGGTCGTCAGGCAGTTGTCGGAGCTACAATTTCATCCTGCGGTCACATATATAGTAGGCGAGAACGGTGCAGGAAAGTCCACACTGATGGAAGGGATAGCCGTAGCTTGGGGCTTCAACGCCGAAGGTGGAACGCGAAATAATGCTTTTTCTACGCAGGCAACACATTCCTCGTTGTATAACTACTTACGACTGGTACGGAGCACGCGTCAGGCACGAGATGGTTTCTTCTTCAGAGCGGAGAGCTACTACAATCTGGCTACACATATAGACGAACTGGATATGGACGAACTGGATGCAGTGCCAGGGCCCAAAATCAAGGATGCCTATGGTGGGAAATCATTGCATGAGCAATCGCATGGTGAGTCGTTCTTTGCTGCTTTTGTACATCGTTTTCGTGGAAATGGACTGTATATTCTGGATGAGCCGGAGGCTGCCCTATCCCCGCTTCGCCAAATGGCTATGCTGACTCGCATTCATCAGTTGGTGCGGCAAGGCTCCCAATTCATCATTTCTACGCATTCTCCGATTATTATGGCATATCCACAGTCATGGATTTATAAGGTGGACCAGGAGGGGCTGAATCGGTGCAGCCTGGAGGAGACAGATCATTATATTGTCACCAAAGAATTCATGAACAATCGGGAGCGTATGCTTGGTGAGCTACTGGATGATGAGGATGAGTGAACAGATCACATGTGAGTATAAAGTCGCTGCTGGCTGATGTGATGCATTAACTCGGCTTATATATAATGCTAATTTCCTGCTGTCTCCTTAGTGCTTCCTCCAAAAATATGCTGGAATGGTTTACGTAAGATCAATACCTCTCTTAAGATGGTATCACGTTGAACCATGGCTACTTGGGTGGCAGCATGGACAGTTGGACTGCAATCAAGGTCCTCTGGAAGGAGGTCTGAACATGAAGCAATCACACAGTGCGGTGTTCCGATCCGTCGCCGTGGAGCCTCTGGCTGAGGGTATACTGAGCGGTCTGAGCTTCATGGTGAAGGATGTATTTGCCGTCAAGGGCCATACCAATGGTGCGGGCAATCCAAGCTGGCTCTCCTCGCATACTCCGGCTGAGCAGCATGCCGAGGCAGTGCAGCTTCTTCTGCAGCAAGGGGCGAAGCTGTCGGGGATGACGCATACGGACGAATTGATGTACAGCCTTAACGGTGAAAATATTCATTATGGAACACCATTAAATCCCGAGGCCCCGGATCGCATACCCGGAGGCTCTTCCAGCGGCTCCGCCTCTGCTGTAGCCTCCGGGCTGGCTGATTTTACGCTAGGAACAGATACGGGCGGTTCAGTTCGAGTGCCTTCAGCTTATTGCGGCGTATACGGGATGCGGCCAACTTACGGCAGTGTGTCATTAGACGGCGTCATCCCCTTGGCAGGTAGCTTTGATACGGTCGGCTGGATCACTCGTGATCCTGAGCTGATGCTGAAGCTTGGCCGGGCATTGTTACCTTCTAACAGCTTCGGAGAAATTGGATTCACGCGCATGTTATTCCCCGAAGAGGCGTGGGAGCTGGCTGATGAGAGCAGTCGTGGTATTCTGGAGAATGAGCTTAGCAAGCTGGGGAGCTTACAAGTGGAACGTGAAATGGTACGTATTGCTCCAGATGGGTTAGCGGAATGGATGAGCGTATTTCGTATCATACAGGGCTACGAGATATGGCAGACCCATGGCGAATGGATCGAGCGCACGAAGCCTGTCTTTGGGCCCGACATCACAGAGCGCTTCGCTTGGGCTCGCACCATTGAGCAGGCAGACTATAGAGAGCAACAGCACCGGAGGCAGCAGATGGTGAAGCAATTGACTCGTGTGCTCTCGAACGGGGAGTTGCTCGTTATTCCGACTACGCCGGGGGCTGCTCCCAAGCTGGGGCTTGCCGGGGCACACATCGAGAGACGCAGAAGCCAGACGATGCAGCTGACCTGCATTGCTGGATTATGCGGACTACCTCAGCTAACGATTCCACTTGGCACAGATCAGGGCTGTCCACTGGCAATCTCCGTAATTGCGGGTCAGAATCAGGATCTACGCCTTCTGGAATGGGCTGTGAGCATCCTTCCTGTATTGAAGTCATAGTTGCAAGAGACAGATTTGGCCGGGTACCAGGCTCGCACTCATTATTATATTAGCCAAGCAGAGCGGCGTTCTCCTGTTGGAGAATTGCTGCTCTTTTGCATATTGAGGTGTAGTTTATTTCGTCAAAGGTAGTAAAGAGTTTGTATTTCGCATCGTTATATCGTAATATATGAATATAACGATTTCGAGAGGGGATTAGTACTGATGCAAAAGGATGTCATCACAACTTATGGAGAAGCTGCGGAGCTGCTGAAGGCGCTGGCCCATCCTGTAAGGCTATGTATTGTCAACGGGTTACTGACCAAGAAGGAGTGTAATGTGGCCTTCATGCAGGAATGTCTGGATCTTCCACAATCAACAGTATCCCAGCATTTACAGAAGCTGCGTAGCGCAGGGATCGTCGAAGCGAAGCGCAATGGCTTGGAAGTATATTATACGATTGCGAACGACCGAATCAGACAACTGGTAAGGGTGCTCGTTGCAGAGGAGGAAATATTTCATGGGTAAGAAAATTGTCATTGTCGGCGGGGTCGCAGGTGGGGCATCTGCTGCGGCCAGATTGAGGAGACTGGATGAGAGTGCCCACATTGTTCTGGTTGAGAGGGGCTCATATATATCCTATGCGAACTGTGGTCTACCCTATTATATAGGTGGTGTGATTACAGACCGTTCCAGACTAATGGTGCAGACCCCGGAAGCTATGCGACAACGGTTCAATCTGGATATTCGGACGGATAGCGAAGTCATTGGTATAGATCCGGACAGGAAGATTGTTCAAATCCATAGCAAAGAACGTGGAAGCTATGAGGAGAGCTATGACCAGGTTATTCTGTCTCCAGGGGCACGACCACTGAGGCCACAGCTTCCGGGCATAGACAGTCCACGCATTTATACGCTGCGCAGCATTCCAGATACAGATCGGATCAGACAAATGATTACCGAGGACGGCATATCATCAGCCATTGTCATCGGAGGCGGCTTCATCGGCGTGGAGATGGCTGAGAATCTGCGAGAGGCTGGTCTTGCTGTCACGCTGGTCGAAGGAAGTCCTCAGCTCCTGTCACCATTGGATTCAGAAATGGCTGGGATTGTTGCGAAGGAGATGGAGCAGCGTGGTGTCGAACTGCTGATGTCCCGCAAGGTTCAATCGTTCCGGGATGTAGCAGATGGTATCGAGGTGCACATGGCGGATGGCTTCTTTATTCAAGGTAATATGGTGCTGCTTGCTATTGGTGTTACCCCGGACACCGATTTTCTGCGGGAGAGCGGGATCGAACGGGACCCTCGCGGCCATATCCTTGTAAATGAGAGATTGGAGACAAGTCTTGGAGATGTGTATGCAGTAGGAGATGCTGTGGCTGTCAGAGACTATGTCAATGGGGCGATCACAGCGGTGCCTCTTGCCGGTCCTGCCAACAAGCAGGGGCGAATTGCTGCAGACAATATCTGTGGTCTGAACAGAACATATGAAGGCTCACAGGGTACGTCCATTTTGAAGGTGTTTGATATGACAGCAGCGGCGACGGGGAACAATGAGAAAACGTTGATCAGAGAAGGCATACCTTATCACGTGATCTATGTTCATCCTTCCTCACATGCGACTTATTATCCAGGGGCAATGCCAATGACCATCAAGCTCCTGTTCAACGATGAGGGGCTCATTCTGGGTGCGCAAGCAGTGGGCTACGAGGGCGTGGATAAGCGAATAGATACCCTCGCGACGGTCATCCGCATGCGGGGCAGGGTGACGGATCTGACTGAGCTGGAGCTCGCTTACGCTCCTCCCTACTCCTCGGCCAAGGACCCTGTGAACATGGCAGGCTACACTGCAGACAATGTATTAATGGGACTGGTGGATGTATTCGTCCCACAGGAGCTGCAAGGACGTGATCCCGAGCATACGATTCTGGTTGATGTACGAACAGAGCTAGAGCATAACAATGGTCACATCCCGGGCTCGTTACTTATTCCAGTAGATGAGCTGCGAGATCGATTGCAGGAACTGAATATAGAGAAGGAGATTTGGGTCTATTGTCAGGTGGGTCTTCGAGGATATACGGCCTCAAGAATTCTAAGTCAGCTTGGTTATAAGGTTAGGAATCTGACAGGAGGATACAAGAGCTATCAAATGTTCATGTATCAGCCGGGGCAAGGCGATGACAGTAGCACAAGGCAGACAGTCAGAAGGGAGGTAGCGGCAACGAGCTCGGCCTCGGTATCAGCTGTACATGAGTCATCAACCCACAGCATGTCAGGCGAGACTAGTACGAATGTTGCCCATGCAGACGTTGTGCTTGATGCCTGTGGACTATCCTGTCCTGGTCCGTTAATCCAGGTACGCCAGCAGATGGATCAGCTAAGCGAGGGTCAGGTACTCCATGTTATTGCGTCAGATCCAGGCTTCTACGAGGATATTCGCTCCTGGGCGAATATGGTTCAAGCTGATCTGCTTCAGCTTAACAGACTGCCAGGTGGGCGAATTGAGGCCTATATTCAGAAGGGGAAAGGCTTAGAGCCGAACGCTGAATTGAATCGAGGGGCATCTGCGTCAGGCACCAGTATGGTTGTATTCAGTGGCGACCTGGATAAAGCTATTGCATCATTCATCATTGCTAATGGAGCAGCAGCTAGCGGCAAGAAGGTTACGATGTTCTTCACGTTCTGGGGATTGAATGTCATTCGCAAGTCCACCAAGACACCTGTCGTCAAAAATGGGATCAGTCGTATGCTCGGTCTCATGATGCCGCGTGGTAGCCGTAAGCTCCCGCTGTCACGTATGAACATGCTTGGTGCGGGCCCAAAAATGATCCGTGGTGTCATGAAAAGCCAGGGAATTCTCTCCTTGGAGCAGTTGATTGAGACGGCTATCCAGCAGGGAGTGGAGCTTGTCGCCTGCCAAATGTCCATGGATGTCATGGGCATCAAGCCAGAGGAGCTGATTGACGGTGTACGACTTGGAGGAGTGGGCTACTACCTGGGACAAGCGGATCAATCCGGAATTAATCTCTTTATCTAAATTCACATCCAATGGGGCTATCCCAAATTAGCTGTGCAGGACTAGTGGACTTTCTACACACAGGAACTTTATTCAGTCAGGGAGTAACTTGATTCAACATAGACAGGCCGTCATCAAGGATCATGGGTGACGGCTTATTTGTATTACTATAGTACTTTTATTATTGTGTTTTTCTTCAATATGCTAATTTTTTCATTTCCTTTACATAGAATTGAATTCGCTCTGATATTTCAGCAGTATGATAGTTCATGTTTGGTATAGTTCCAGAGTGTTAACAAATCTACCAAAAAAGGGGTCAGTGTACGTGAAAGTCAAAAACAGATTGATGTTTGTTGCTCTGTGGATCTTGGTCATAGGGCTGATGGCAGGCTGCGCATCCGGAGGTGCAGGTACCACTACAGAAAGTAACGGAGCTGGAACGCAGCCAGCAGGGGAAACCACTGGGGATACCTCTTCCGCAAACAAGGAAATTCCGGAGCTAAAGGTGAGCTTTGTACCATCCAAAGATCCGGATCAAATCGTAACGACAACCGAGCCGCTTAAGGAGCTTCTCAAGAAGCAACTGGAGACGGAAGGCTATACAGTGGGTAACGTAGACATCAATGTTGGAACCACATACGAAGCTGTTGGTGAAGCATTGTCAGCGGGTACTACAGATATCGGCTTTATTCCGGGAGGTACCTATGCTCTGTATGATGATGGAGCAGACGTCATTCTGACGGCAACCCGTGCAGGACTGTCCAATGACTCCGATGCGGCGAAGGATTGGAATGACAACAAGCCGACAGACCCTACAAGCGATCAAGTTACTTATTACCGCAGCCTTTTCATAGCGGGTCCTACGGATAAGGGTAAAGAGCTGGCTGAGAAAGTAAATAAAGGTGAGCAATTGACTTGGGAGGATCTGAACAGTGCGAACTGGGCAGTTATGTCTTCCTCATCCTCGGCTGGATACATCTATCCTACCCTGTGGCTGCAGGACAATTTCCAGAAGAGCCTAACTGATCTGGCACATGTTACACAATCGGACTCTTACGGTAGTTCCTTTGCGCGACTGGCTTCCGGACAAGCTGATATTATCGTAGCTTATGCGGATGCAAGAAGAGACTACGTGGACCAATGGACAAAAGACTTCGGTCGTAGCGGCACGATCTGGGATGAGACCAATGTTATTGGTGTAACACAGCCAATCTATAACGATACCATTAGTGTCAGCAAGACAAGCCCAATCATGGATGATGCCTTCAAGGCTGCACTGCAAAAAGCGTTCATCGCTATTGCACAGACACCAGAAGGCAAAGAAGTCATCGCAGTCTACACGCATGAAGGCTATAAGGAAGCTACAGCAGCTGATTACGATGGCGAGAGAAAAGCCCAAGAGTTGCTCAGAAATATGAAGAAGTAAGACGGCAACGGGCACTTACGATAAATATCAGAGATGGCCCATCATGGAGACCAATGAGAACATCGGCTTTTTGGATGTTCTCATTGGTTTTATGAATCTTCCCGCCATGTTATCAAGCTTATCACGGGGTTATGAATCACTCACTAATAACGATTGGAGTAGTTCCATGATCGAATTTAATCATGTTGACAAGACTTACAGCAATGGAACGACCGCATTGCGAGACATTAATCTGAAGATTGAGCAGGGGGAGTTCGTAGCGGTCATCGGTCTCTCCGGTGCCGGTAAATCTACGCTCATTCGCTGCATTAACCGAATGCATGACATCACTGGAGGTACACTGCTGGTTGATAAGGTAGATGTGGCCAAGCTGAAGGGAAAGCAGGTTCGACAGTTTCGGCGGAGAATCGGAATGATCTTCCAATCCTTCAATCTGGTGACGAGAACGACGGTCATTAACAATGTCTTGGTCTCCTTTGTGCCGGACCTGCCGCAATGGCGTAAATGGATAGGACTGTACACTAAGGATCAGAAGATCAAGGCACTGGAGGCCTTGGATAAGGTCGGCATACTCGACAAGGCATTCGTCCGTGTAGATCAGCTATCAGGTGGTCAGCAACAGCGGGTAGCACTGGCGCGCACCTTGGCCCAGAGCCCTGATATCATTTTGGCGGATGAGCCGATTGCCTCACTGGACCCGGTGACGTCACGTATCGTCATGGACGATTTCAAGAACATTAACAAGGCTATGAATATTTCCGTCATTATGAATATTCATCATGTGGAAATCGCGTTGGAATATGCAGATCGTATTATCGGAATTAACAAAGGCGAGGTCGTATTTGACGGCGCAGCTTCCCAAGTGAATACAGATATTCTGGAGCACATTTATGGAGGCAAATTTGAGGAGGAGAAAGCATCCTTTAACGAGCATGCAGCAGAGCCCGTTGCCGTAGGAGGAGGCTCTGTCTATGGTGGATAAGCTCTTTCCTCCACACCAGATCAAGCTACCCAGTGGTAAAGTCGTCCTGCAAAGAAGATCAAGAACACCGCTGGTCATCATTATTCTGTTGATTTGCACCATCTTCTCGGTTCAGTTCACCGGCTTCAAGCTGGATGTGCTGTTCTCGCGGATCGGTCAATTTTTTGTCATTATCGGGAATATGATTCCTCCCAATTGGAATAGCTTCTCATCCATATGGGGACCGCTGCTGGATACGCTCAAGATGTCCTTGCTCGGCTCCATGATCGGGGCGGCGCTTGCCCTTCCTGCGGCTGTGCTGGCTTCCTCGAATATTGTTCATAATAAAGTCATCGTCGTCATCAGCAAGACATTACTGAGTCTGCTAAGAACAATGCCAACCCTAGTGACTGCACTGATTGCTACCTTCATCTTCGGATTGGGGCCGATGGCAGGAACGGTAGCAATCATGCTCTTTACCGTATCGTATGTGGGGAAGCTGGTCTACGAGCAGATTGAAAATGTCGACATGGGAGCCTTTGAGGCCATGGAGTCCATCGGAATGACGAGAATCCAGGCTTTTCGCTACGCGACACTCCCGCAGATTCTTCCAAGCTATTTGTCGACCTCCCTATTTTGCTTTGAGGGCAATGTCCGTTATGCAGCGATTCTGGGGTATGTCGGGGCTGGAGGGATCGGACTGCTCATCAATGAGAATCTGGGCTGGCGGGAGTATTCCAGCGTCGGCATGATCATTTTGTCGTTGATCGTCACCGTGTACATCATTGAGACGATAAGCGAGCATTTCCGGAAAAAGTTAATCTAAGGGAGAATATAGGACCTATGACGACAGTAGAAAAGGAGCTGCAGGCTGCACCACGTAGTCATCGCTACCTCCTGACGATTATGGCAGTTATTCTCGTACTCTTTGTATGGTCACTGACGACAGTGAATCTGAAAGATATCGATCAGAGCGGAGCAGGGATTGCGATTAATATTTTTAAAGGTCTGTTTCAGCCGGATCTCGCCCTGCTCTTTAATTTCACGGAGCAAGGCGTGTTGTACCTGCTGCTTCAGACCGTGGCCATTGCCTTTCTGGGGACGCTGGTAGGCTCTGTGTTGGCTGTCCCGCTTGCCTTTCTGGCTGCATCCAATGTAGTACCAAGGCCCGTATCCTGGGTTACAAGGCTATTGCTTATTACGATTCGGACCGTTCCAGCGCTGGTATATGGTCTGATGCTGATTCGTGTAACGGGCCCTGGGCCGTTTGCCGGCGTGCTTACCGTGGGGCTCGTCTCCATCGGTATGCTGTCCAAGCTTTTCGTGGATGCGATTGAGGAGCTGGATACGAAAGTCCTGGAATCGATGACCTCGGTTGGCTGTACGACATTTGAGAAAATCCGCTTCGGTATCGTACCCCAGTTGTTCTCGGTCTTTCTGTCCGTCATGATCTATCGCTTCGATATGAATATGCGTGAGGCATCCATTCTGGGTCTCGTCGGCGCAGGTGGAATTGGTGCACCGCTGATCTTCGCCATGCGAAGCTACAAGTGGAATCAGGTCGGAGCCATTCTCATTGGGCTGGTAGTCCTGATCCTGATCATCGAGTGGGTATCTAATCGACTTCGTTCCAAGCTGGTCAAGGGCTAGCGGAGCATGATGTGAGCATGGAGCCGCTGCAAGTGAGGGGCCCTGTCGACCGCTCATATCCAGCTATATAATTGGCAGCAAGATATTGATATCTAGTCTCCCAAAGGTGATTGAACCCGAGCTATGTAACATGCTGTACAAAAACAGGAGCTACCAGGATTAATTATCCGATAGCTCCTGTTTTTTTGTATTTGCAGTGCTCGTAGTTTAGGGAGAGTTGGGTGTCAGCTCTTGCTGATTACGCGCCAGTTATGGTTCACGGTGGTACTAATGGTTCGTTTCGAACGGATGTAGTCGGCGAGCAGCTCTGCCATGTCCGTCTGTAGCTCCTTAATGACAGGCTTGCCACGGAACATATCGAACCCGCCACCGCCGCTTGCGCGGTAATTGTTCATGACTACTTCATATTCGGCCTCGGGCTGAAGCGGCTTTCCGTCGATCTCCAGCATCACTACCCGCTCTCCCACAGGACGTGATACGTCAAGGGTGTAGCTTACGCCCTCCCACATATCGTAGTTATAGGGCTGGGGCTTCGGCAGGAGGAAGGATGGATGAACACCGATGTGGCCATCTGCCTCCAGCAAGAAATAGGTGGCTGATAATTCAAGTGCCTCACGGATATCTTGTCCCGTCACCCTTAAGACACGCAGCGTATTAGGAAATTTGTAGTTGGCGAGAATATCTCGCATTGAGATCCGCTCACCGAAGCCAGGGGCATAGTCGTCGAACAGGGCAGAGCAGGAGACGGCTGCTCCGCTAACCTCCATTTGCACCCTGTTGATCCATTCAACGAAGGGATGCTCCTCCAGACGTGCCTGATGCACATCCACCAGGCGCATGTCATTAGCGGTCTCGCCAATCGGCTGGTCCAGCCAATGCTGCAAGCGCTCCTCGACGGGAGCCGTCCGTTCGAGAATGTGCTCTGCTGGCTCCACTTCGCCTGCTGCAAGCAGCTCGGAATGGGCCGAGAGCAGTCTCCAGCGAGGCTTAGGGTCGGATTGGCTGTCCGATAGCTTCGCGGTGGGAAGATGCTTCAACGGTTGCGTGTCCAACTTCAACGCGGGTTCCATCCATGGCTCCAACTCTGGCTGCAATGCTGAATCGAATTCCGATGCTAACTCCAGCTCCAATATGACTCTGCCAAGAAATTGCCCCTGCGTGCCTGACTGAATGACACAGACGCCGTTCACATGAAGACCCTCAATCTGTCTGTGCTGATGCCCGGTCAGCAGTACATCAATGCCAGATACCTCGTGACAAAGCTCGTAGCCCTGATTTTCACCCGTCAATGCCTCGGTGGGCTCCCCGGACCGAAGATCTCGCTCAAAGCCACCGTGATAGGAGATAATGACGATATCCGCCTCCAGCTGCTCCCTGAGATAAGGCACCCAATGCCGAGCACAAGCTACCGGGTCTTCGAAGCGAAGGCCTTCGATATGCTCTGGCAGCTCCCATACGGGAATATGCGCTGTAGTCAGGCCAAGTACGGCGATCCGAATCCCTTCTGATGTGTCGTGCAGCAGATAAGGTTGACCAAAGGCTGGCTCACCAGTGGATGCAGATACTGTGTTGGCCGAGAGCCACGGGAAGTCGGATTGCAGCATGGCTTCTTGCAGGTGGGCAAGTCCGAAATTGAACTCATGGTTGCCAATGACTGCTCCGGCACAACGGACCGCATTCAACGCAGAGACGACGGCGTTGTCGGCAAAGCTATCAATTTTGGCCTGATAATAGGTTAGCGGCGAGCCCTGCAGGCTGTCACCATTGTCCACATAAAGCATGCGATCGCCCCATCTGTCACGCTCTTCTTGAAGCAGTGTTGCGATTCGGGCGAAGCCGAGATTGGACGGTCCGCCCTCCATATACGAATAGGGTTGAATGTACCCGTGAATATCACTTGTTGTCAAAATAGCAATTTGACGGCGCACAGCTGCGGTCACGATCATGTTCCTCCTCTTATGACGCAGTCCTAGGCGATATTTCCTATAATGCTTCGCCCAGAACTACGTGTGTAAAGTCACCTCTTAAGCTTAGCGCTCGGAATGCTTTACTCTGTATGCGTTATGTAAAAGCAATGTAAAAAAACTGCCCTCCTGTCAGGAGACAGGGGGCAGTCTGGAGCTTGAATAGAGTCATCTAATCTCGACTAATCTCAACTAATTTCAACAGACTAAATGAAGCTTTGGTGGGGTCTTAGTAAGCCTGAAATATTTCTCAAATCAAGCCTTGATGAATTTGAATGAGTCTATATAAGCCTTAATGGATCGCATATATCTAGGCTGAACATGCTCAGCTTGCGAGAGCTTCAGAGTAGCTCGATATCGCAGGATGCAACGGAATGATCGGTGCTGCGGATGTCGTCGCGCTTCCAATGGTAACCGACTCGGTCAGCAGATTGTTGCTGCCTTGTCTGAGTCGCATGCTAGCTTGGCCTGCAGCGCCAGCCTTCAACTGGAAAGTCAAGGTGTACACTGCCTTTCCATCATTGTCGGCTGTAGCTGCAAAGGTCGGACTGTATCCATAAGAAGACCAGCTACCGTTAGCACTCTGGAAGCGGGCAATTTGCTCACCGCCAGGTAAGTAAATGCCAGCACGGAGATCCGATACGGTCTGTCCAGGGTTCAAGCCTTGCGCTGTGACGGTCAAGGTGTATGTCCCACCAGCTGTGAGATTACCTGGGACGGACAGGCTGTAGCCAGCGGTTCCACCCGAGCTTTGAGTAGCACCGTAGGAGCCGGGCTTGAATGTTGTCGGGTCATACCACAGATAGCCTGGAGCTGGTTCTGCCCATGGCTCTGGCTGTGGTTCTGTCGAATTCGCAGGTATCTCCATGGGCAGCAGAGACGTTGGTGTGTCCAGCGTCAAGCCGTCCACCTGATCGAAGCTGGTGTAATTTTCTTGCATCGCCAGCCATTTCACTGTATTCACGAGGAATACAGCGTCGTCCTGTTCCTTGAAGCCGTCATAGGTCTTTTTAGAAGTACCTGTCTCTTCACGTAAATATTTCGGAGTCGCATCCTCTACCGGAGAGGAATCGCCGATAAAGGCAGCCTTGCCGAGACCTCGTTTGGAGATCGCTGCATAAGGGCCCTCAGCCTGGCCTCCACCGTTGTAGACCCCTTGATCCACAGCATAGCTCCAAGCAGGGGTGTTGCCTTGCGGAAGATACACAATTCCTTTAGCTTGTGCAGGATCAATGATCGCCAGCGTCGAGCCAGCGTGCATCGCTACACCACTTACACCTGCGGTAATGCCGAAGGCTTGGGAAGGAGCAACGATATCTGTGGCTGTCACATCACCAATTGCATTGTAACGGAATCGTAATCCGAAATGATCAGCCAGCCAATCGGAGCTTACGATATCCTGCATGGCAGGAGAGGCTGCTTCGGCAGCAGACATGCCCAGTGTCGGATTGTTATATGCTCCGCGGCGGTAGCCATTCATGACTTCTGAGGAATCCCAGCGATTCTTGTTACGGTCCGCGTTATAGTGATCCGAGATGAAGAACAAGCCGCCGCCTTCATCCACGAAGCGCAGGATAGCGTCCTGCTCGGATTTCTTGAATGGAATATTGGCTTCACCAACGATGAATACATCATAATCCTTCAGCTTGTCATACGTAATAGCCTGTTCTCCAAAAGTATAAGGGATCGAGCGTTCGAGCTGATCCACCTCGAATTGCTCAGCCCTCAGCCCATCGGCAAAATCGGAGAATGCACCTTCGATGACCCAGTCTGCTGCTCCGGCTGTCTGGGCGTGGGTGTTATCGAACAGAACTTTTTTGCCGGCCCCGTTCTCCAGTGGAGGTATGTTGTCGCCGGGATCAGTCCCGCCGTCATTATCACCACCGTCGCCATCTCCGTTACCGCCACCGTCGCCATCTCCAGGAGTACCGTTATCATCAGTTGCCAGAGTGATAGCGCTTGGGCTTCTCAGTCCTGGGAAATTATTATAGGCCGCCAGTGTACCCGTTACCCGCACCTTGGTGCCGATCAGGTCAGGGTTCGTCTGCAGCCCGTAATCGCCACGATATGAAGCAGTGAGCTGTACATTCACAAGCTTGGTCTTGTCCTGTTCACTCGTAGTATCTGCGATCAGTACATTGAAGTCGTTAGCAAAAGGGGCCTGGAATTTTGCAGCATTAGAGCCAGTAGCATGTCCAATGATATAGCCCTCTACCGTTGCAGAACTACCGTTGTTGCCTAGAGCAATAGCTTCGCTAACGGTCAGCGCATCCGCCGCTGCCGCCTGCTGTACCGAGGTCCCCGTCCATGATGATAATAAGAGCGTGAAGATGAACATCAGGCTTGCTGCGTGTTTGAAGCATCGATTTCTCACTTTGCCAATCCCTCCTGCATGTAATTTTATCCAACACACTTTGAGGGTAACGAAGGAATGATGATTTTACTACCTAATTTTGTAATAAAATTATAAAATTTCGAAAAATAGGTCTTTATGCACAGATTTTTTCGCATTTTGTGTAATGTTGTTTTATCGTGTTTTGTCGTCAAAGCTCGATTCCAATACAAAAGCCCGCTTTCGTTGGAACTCATGAAAGCGAGCTTTTGAAAAAAAGGACGACGTGTAATTAACGTTTGGCGGTAGAAGCCTCCGCAGTGGCAGGCAGCTCAATCCAGCGAGTCGCCCAATGGGAGATATCGTCAAATAATGGGGCGAGCTCTTTGCCTTTGTCCGTAAGGGAATATTCAATGCGTACAGGCTTCTCGGGATATACCGTCCGCTGAACGATACCTTCCTCTTCCAGCTCCTTCAGACGTTCGGATAGAACCTTACCGCTCAGATGAGTCAAGGAGTTCTCGATCGCAGCGAATCGCTGGGGACCATTTAACAATTGATGAACTATAAGCGTGGTCCAGCGTTTACTCAAAATCTCAACCGCTCTCTCGAACCTGGGACACAATTGTGGGAGTTCTATAGTAATCACCTCTTGTTATCATTATATCTAAACTATGCAAATTATACAATGTTACTTTACTAAAATTATATACTTGACGGAAGTTTGTTATTTAAATATAATTCGTTACATAAAGTAATTAGATGATTTGAAGTGTACTTCTTCTTTTGAAGTGTGTACTCGTTCTTTTGAAGTGTACTTATTCCATGAAGTTTCGTTTGTTATGCAGTCTTTATCTTAAGAAAATAAACATTTGCTATCTTAATATCAATGGGTGGAGCTTATGATAAATCTGGATTATGAAGTATGTATTGTTGGTGGTGGTCCGGCAGGGGTTTTGCTTGCTTGTCTATTGGTCGAGAATGGCATCTCTACAATCTTGCTGGAGAAGCAGACGTCGATTGGAGCAGCCTTCCGAGGTGAACTAGTGAATGAAGAAGGCTTCAAGGTGCTGGAGAGGCATGGGATTTTGAAGGAAATGCCCACGGATGCTTATCTGAAGCTGGAGCGCATTGAATACTGGGCACAGCAGCATATTCTCAAGACCATCGTTCCGCAGGAGGAGGTCGGTCATGTGGGCATCCACATATCGCAGACCGAGCTGCTTCATGCCATTCTGGAGAGAGCCAACCGATATGAGCATTTCAAGCTGCTTACCGGGGCAACGATGATTGATCTGCTTCAGAATGAGCAGGGGTACTATTGCGGTGTTACCGTTCGTATGGCAGATGGTGAGCTTCTGGAGGTCCATAGCGCAGTTGTTGCAGGCTCGGACGGACGCTATTCCACCGTACGCAAGCGGGCTGGCATTGGGGTAGAGAAGGCGGGACACGGATATGACATGCTCTGGGCGAAGATTCCTACCCCATCCGGTTGGGAGCCCATTTCCAGATTTGCCCTCGTGAACGGGCATCAGCTATCTCTCTTTACTCAGACTCATGAGCATGTACAGATTGGCTGGAATATTGAAGAGCGTTCCTATCCTGCGTTGGTAAAAGGATCTTTCGAGCCGTTCATTCAGCTGTTTGCTCAGGCATTCCCTGATCTGAATGAGCAGGTGAGCAGACATATTACCTCATGGAAGGACTTCGTGCTGCTGCAAATATTCAGTGCCAGCTGTGATACCTGGGTGAAGGACGGACTTGTGCTGTTCGGTGATGCCGCTCATACGATGACGCCTACGGGGGCCTTCGGCTTGAATGCTGCGCTCGCTGATGCCGATGTGCTCGCAGACGAGCTGCTTGCCTGCCTAAGAGCAGGGGATGTGTCCGCAGCTCGATTGAGTCGCTTTGAGTATAAGCGACGGGCAGCAGCCGAGCAGCAGCAGGAACGGCAGTTTATGATGGAAGAAGCGTTCAGCCAGCATTTTGAATATAGCGAGGTCTAACGAAGTCTAGCGATGTCTAGTGAGATCTGGCAAGCTGTCTTAACCATTCATCAAAGTGGAGGGTGGAAGAAAAGCTCTGTCACAGTAGGCTGACCTCTTGGAAAATACGTAGATATTTTAAAGATTTCATGGTTCGTTACAGTGGTTCATGAACAGGGACTATTGAGAATGATCATTTACGATGGATAAATACACAGAGCCAAAGGATGGTGCTTCTATGCTTCAACATAATGCAGTAGAATTGCTTCAGGATAAGATTCATAACGTAGTCTCCGAGACAGCCTCCAATATATTAGTAGGCCCCATTAAGCTTCCGGTCAATCTGGATGGGGAGACTGTTGTCTTTCAATGGTACTGCTGGCTTCCAGTGAAGGACCAAGAGGACCGGGAGCTGTGCCGGACGGCAACAGCGGAGACCTTGATTAAGCGCTTGTCATCCTTTAATCTGGCAGAAGGACAACAATCCAGCGTATTGGTGTACGGCGATTTTGCGCATGCTGAGCACGCGATGATCCGCATGCACAGTATCTGTCATACGGGGGATATCTTCGGCAGTAAGCGTTGTGATTGTGGCTTCCAGTTGCATCAATCCATGAAGATGATTGTAGAAAACGGAGCAGGGGCACTGTTTTATCTGGCTAATCACGAGGGTCGTGGGATCGGCTTGTTCAGCAAGGCGATGGCGTATATCCTGCAGGAGCAGGGCTTGGATACGGTTGAGGCTAACCTGGAGCTGGGCTTCAAGGATGACTCACGTGATTATACCGATGCCATCAGCATTTTGCAGCACTTGAGACAGCTGCCTGTGAAGCTGATTACGAACAACCCCAAGAAGCTGGAGGCTCTAAGATCGTCCGGAATGAATGTTGAGGGCAGAGTTCCGTTATGGGGCGATGTATCCGAATATAATGCTAGATATCTGAAGACGAAAGTGGAGCGTTCAGGCCACTATGGAGAAAATGAGGGGATCTATCATGAATACGCATGAGGATTTCATGCGTCTGGCATTGAACAATGCCAAGATGACAAAGGGGCAGACGACACCGAATCCCATGGTTGGATCAGTCATCGTGAAGGATGGCAGGATCGTGGGGATCGGAGCACATCTGAAGCCAGGTGAGCCTCACGCCGAGATTCACGCCCTCCGTATGGCTGGAGAGCAAGCTAGAGGGGGGACTATCTATGTCACGCTGGAGCCTTGCTCCCATCACGGACGGACAGGTCCTTGTGCCGAGGCCATCGTAGAGGCGGGGCTGAGCAAGGTAGTTATAGCTGCAATGGACCCGAATCCGCTCGTATCCGGACGTGGAGTACGTATTCTGGAGGAAGCAGGCATTGAGGTCATCCGTGGTGTGCTTACGGAGGAATCCGAGGCTATGAATGAAGTGTTTAACAAATTCATCGTGACGAAGCGCCCCTTCGTCACCTTGAAGGCAGCCGTCACGATGGACGGCAAAATTGCGACTCGTACGGCCAGCAGCAAGTGGATTACCTCCGAGCAGGCGCGTGAGGATGTGCATCAGCTCCGCCATGAAGCGGGAGCTATTCTGACTGGCGTGCAGACCATCATTCATGACGATTCGCAGCTGACGACAAGGCTGCCAGGAGGGAGAAATCCGCTGCGTATCATTCTGGACAGCAAGCTACGAATCCCACTCGAATCCCGTGTTGTGAATGATGGCGAGGCTCCAACCTGGATTTTTACGGCGGCTAGCTACGATGAAGGCAAGCGTCGTGAGCTGGAACGGCTCGGAGTCCGCGTCATTCCTACTCAAGGAGCGGACCGTGTGCAGCTGGAGCAGGTATTGGATGAGCTGGGAGCGAATGAGATATCCTCGCTGCTCGTGGAGGGTGGCGGTGAGATCAACGCTTCCTTCGTGGAACAGCGGCTCGCTGATAAGCTGGTGCTCTATATGGCACCGAAGCTCGTGGGCGGACAATATGCTCCTACCTTCGTAGAAGGTACAGGAGCGGCCAAGATGGATGAAGCGCTACGCTTGAACCGCATGACTGCCGAGATGATCGGACCTGATCTGAAGATTCAGGCTTATTTTCGGTAACGATATCCCTTGCAGATAAGGGAATGATATAGAACCTGGCAGAGTCGATATAAGGCTCTGAACAGTATTCGAGCCAGCTTAGGAATCGTCTTTAGAATAAGCGTTGCATCTTACCCCTGCCTTGGCGGGGGTTCTTTGTGTAGATTCAGTGATTTCCAATTGACGAATAATACGGCCCCCCTTAATATTAAAGTCATATTCGAATTCTTGTGGTGTAAGATTGACTGACATGTACCTCATGCGTCTTCGTTTGCTTTATTACTTTCCTAAGGAAAAGCAAGGATGCATAGAAGCGTCGAACCGACTATGTCTCACCGCATTGAAATTTACTATGGGAGCAGGTATACAGAAAGGGGTCATTGAGATGAAAAAAGCACTTACTAGTTTGATGCTGGCTGGCCTGTTGATTGCAGCGGGTTGCGGCAACAGTACAGGTGGCGAGCAGACTGCAGGCGAGAACGGAGCAGGAGGGGCAGGAGATAGCAAGAGCTACAAGATTGCCATCTCACAAATTGTAGAGCATCCATCGCTGGATTCCACTCGTGAAGGCTTCCTCGCAGCATTGAAGGAAGCTGGTCTTGAAGAAGGTAAGAATCTGAC
Source organism: Paenibacillus massiliensis 2301065 = DSM 16942 (assembly GCF_000377505.1). Taxonomy (GTDB): domain Bacteria; phylum Bacillota; class Bacilli; order Paenibacillales; family Paenibacillaceae; genus Paenibacillus; species Paenibacillus massiliensis. Next base: position 33,029 of record NZ_KB898197.1, read on the forward strand.
CGTAGATTACAACAACGCTCAGGGCGATGCAGCCACGAATCTGTCCATTGCTCAGAAGATTGCCTCTGGTGACGCGGATCTGTCACTTGGTATTGCTACGCCATCGGCGCAGGCACTCGTGCAGCAGATTCAGGACAAGCCCGTCTTGTTCGCAGCTGTAACTGACCCGCTAGGTGCCAAGATTGTCGACAATCTGGATCAGCCGGGCGGTAATGTAACCGGGGCTTCGGATACGAATCCAGAAGCTGTAGTTGAGCTGGTAGACTTCATCGCTACAGAGCTACCTAATGTGAAGAAGGTTGGTCTGATTCTTAATGAAGGCGAGCCTAATGCAGTGGTCATGGCTGAGAATGCTCAGCAAGCTTTTGCCAAGCATAACATTGAAGTAGTCAAAGCACCGATTACGAACACCTCCGAAGTCAAGCAGGCTGCTGACTCTCTGGTAGGGAATGTAGATGCGATGTTCATTACTCTTGATAATTCTGTAGTCAGTGCCGTGGATACAATCATCCAGGTTGCGAATGATAATGACATTCCGTTCTTCTCCAGTGATCGTGATACGGTGGAGAAGGGAGCCATGGCAACTGTTGGCTTCAAATATTTCGATCATGGTTATCAAGTGGGTCAAATGGCTGCCCAGATTCTCGTAGATGGAGCTAAGCCAGGAGACCTCAAGGTTACAGTACCTGATAAGCTGGATCTCATCCTGAACGTCAAAGCAGCGCAAGAACAGGGTGTAGAAGTAACGGATTCCATGAGATCCAAGGTGCAGGACCCGGACAATAATATTATCGAATAGACCAGCAGTGTCTGTACACGGATCAGTTACCTACGTCTAGGCGGGGAGCTGGGATAGGGCGTTTCGTTTCTGCCGAAACAGCCCTATTCTCTTTTGCGAATCAAGAGGGGGTCCACGAATGAACGCTGCTTGTTACGTATTTGTGGCAGGAGGTTATGATATTGATTTTGTTAACTATTCTTAAATCATCCTTCTTCAGCTCACTGGAGATTGGATTGCTGTATGCTTTGATGGCACTCGGTGTATATATTACGTTTCGTATTCTGGATTTTCCCGATCTCACGGTGGATGGGAGCTTCACGACAGGAGCAGCCATCGCGGCGATTATGATCTCGAACGGCACCCCCGCCTGGATAGCTTGTGTTGCGGCCTTTATCGGTGGTCTGGCTGCTGGAGCCTGCACAGGCCTGCTGCATACGAAGGGCAAGATTAACGGACTGCTGTCCGGTATTCTGATGATGATCGCGCTCTACTCGATTAACCTGAGAATACTGGGCAGACCGAATGTGTCCCTGCTTGGTGCGGATACAATCTTCTCGGATCTGCCGCGTAAGGTATGGGAATTTACCTCTATCACCCTCGTTATGCTTGTCGTTACGCTCGTGTTCAAGCTGGCACTTGATTGGTTCATGAAGACTGATCTGGGTCTGGCCTTGCGCGCGACAGGCGACAACAAGCGCATGATTCGCAGCTTTGGCGCAAATACAGACACGACGACGATTGTCGGTGTCAGCTTGTCCAATGGACTGGTGGCCTTGTCTGGGGCATTCATCGCCCAACAATCGGGCTTCGCTGATATTACGATGGGGATTGGCATGATCGTGATCGGGCTGGCCTCCGTTATTATCGGGGAAGCGATTTTCGGGGCCAAAACGGTGTTCCGGGCGACAATTGCTGTCATTCTGGGCTCTATCGTCTATCGTTTCGTTGTGGCCATTGCTCTACAGATCAAATGGTTCGAATCCTCTGACCTGAAGCTGATTACTGCTATCATCGTCATTATCGCTCTCGTCGTGCCGACCATTCGGCGAGCCCTGAAGCAGAATGCCATGGCCAAGATACGTTCGGCTGAGCTGCTGGGCTCAGGGAGCCAGAGCAAGGGAGGTCGAGGCTGATGTTGGATATCGTAAATGTATCGAAGCTCTTCAATCCAGGGACTGTAGATGAGAAGATTGCGTTGATCGGAGCGAATCTTCATCTGAAGCCTGGTGACTTTGTCACAGTGATCGGGAGTAATGGAGCGGGCAAGTCCACCCTGATGAATATCATCTCTGGTGTCATGAAGCCAGATACGGGCGAAGTCCGCATCGCGGACCGGAATATTAGTCAGCTCCCGGAATTCAAGCGTAGCCGCTGGATTGGACGCGTATTCCAGGACCCAATGGCAGGTACGGCACCAAATATGTCCATTGAAGAGAATCTGGCGATGGCATACACCCGCGGTAAATCGCGCAGCTTCGGCTTCGGCGTTACGGCTGCCAAGCGCGATCGCTTTCGTGAGGAGCTACAGCGGCTTGGTATCGGACTGGAGAATCGTCTGGGTGCTAAGGTGGGATTGCTCTCTGGTGGGGAGCGGCAGGCGCTTAGCTTGCTTATGGCAACCTTCACCCAGCCGGATATTCTACTACTGGATGAGCACACAGCAGCACTTGACCCGGCCCGGGCTGAATTGATCACCACACTGACGGAGAGCATAGTTCGCGATATGAAGCTGACCACGCTCATGGTCACCCACAACATGGATCAGGCAATCCGTTTGGGTAATCGCCTGATTATGATGGATAAGGGCCGCATCATTCTGGATGTTAATGAACAACAGAAGAAGGGGCTGACCGTGGAGCGGCTGCTTGGTGAATTCGAACGGATTAGCGGTGAAAAGCTGGCGGATGATCGGATCGTGCTTGGCTAGAGAGCTCAAAAAGTGTGATGCTGGCATGCGAAGTGAACGAATCGCAATCGTACAGACAGTTACACAGATCATCACACAAACAATCGTAAAAGTAATTAAACAAAGGTATGCGTGATAATAAACAAAGGTAATCGTGATAACAAACAAGTTGTTCATGACAAGAGGCTAGCCCGTTCCAGGGTCTGGCCTCTTTTTCATACGTCACGAACCGAATATAGTCCATCATCATCCGTATTCTGTTTATGTTCCCGTCGATGAATGTGGCGTATGATCAAGATATAATGATGGGTAGGGGAGTTCTGGCCTGAGAAGCACAAGTCACGATTAGGCTTGGTACCAAGAATGAAGAGCATGAAAGCCCAGTATATGTTGGACGCTGGCTTGGCCATTCCTGAAGACGTGATGTTCAATAGACTTAGAAAGCACAATTGATTTGTTGGTGCGGTACTCCAGGCGTTAGGCGGAACTCCAAGAGCTGAGGCGTTGTAATGTCCCTTCATGGTAGCGCTACCATATGCGTATCGCTAATGATGGACTTTATTTATTCAATTTTTCAGTTCCATTCAAAGCACTCGACTACATTCAAAGCATTCAACGTATTCCGATCAAAGGAGAGATTGTTGCATGAAGCATCTGGAATTTACATTGCAGCATCCGAATCAGACCATTACCCCTGGGCGTATGGCTACGTGCGGCGGTCAGAGCCCGCAAGGAGAGCAGCTTGGCTTCACGAATTATTATATGACGCGTAATCAGCAACCATATATTCCGGTAGTTGGGGAATTTCACTATTCTCGCTTCTCTTATCTCCACTGGGAGGAGGAGCTATTGAAGATGAAGGCTGGCGGCATCGAGATTGTCGCAACCTATGTGTTCTGGATCATGCATGAGGAGCTGGAGGGGGAATTCTCTTGGGACGGGAATCTGAATCTGCGGCATTTTGTGGATCTATGTGCCAAGCATGGGCTGAAGCTGATTGTCCGCATAGGTCCATTTTGCCACGGTGAGGTTCGTAATGGGGGAATGCCGGATTGGTTGTTCTCTTACCCACTTGAGGTGCGTTCTAATGATGAGAGATATTTGCATTATGTGACTCGACTGTATCAGCAGATTGCCCGTCAGCTGGAGGGGAGGCTGTTCCAGCAGGGTGGGCCCATTATAGCAGTGCAACTCGAAAATGAATACATGCATGCCGGGGCGCCTTTGGATGCATGGGGTTACAACAGCGGGCGCTTCCTCACCTCGGGGAAGGATGGACAGAAGCATCTGGAACGGCTGCGTCAGATCGCTGAGGATGCAGGTATACGTCCATTATTCTTTACTGCTACTGCTTGGGGTGGCGCAGCGGTGCCAGAGCAGGATACGTTGCCTATGCTGGCAGGCTACGCCTACACACCATGGATTCCGAATCAGCCACCCAGCGGCGAGTATATCTTTCGGAATCTACATGAGACTCCTGCAGAGCCTGTGGATTATGATACGCGTGAATACCCTGCGGCTTATTGTGAATTGGCGGGTGGAATGCAGGTCAGCTACAAGGCACGCCCTGTCGTAGAGGCGGACAGCGTAGAGGCCATGTCCGTCGTCAAGCTGGCCAATGGCAGCAATCTTATCGGCTATTACATGTATCATGGAGGCTCCAACCCGATCGGGAAGAGGTCCTTCATGAATGAATCCGGCCTGCCCAAGATCACCTATGATTATCAGTCTCCTCTGGGCGAGTTCGGACGGGTAGGGGATTCGTACCATCGCATTCGTCTCCTGTCCCTCTTCCTGCAGTCATTCGGTCATGTACTGGCCCCAATGGGAACCGTTCTACCAGAAGGACAAGAGAGGATCGTCCCAGAGGATGTAGACTCCATTCGCTGGTCCCTTCGCCAGCGCGATCAGCAGGGCTTCGTGTTCCTGAACAACTTTCAGGATCATGTGGAGATGCCAGAGCAGGAGCTGGCGCTGACCTTGCATTCATCGAAGGGAAGCGTTCGTTTTCCAAGTAGCGGGAGCATGAAGCTAGCTACCAGTAGCAGCATGATTCTTCCGTTTCATCTGAATATTGCAGGTCTCAAGCTCTTAAGCGCCACTGTACAGCCGCTCACGATACTGGAGGGTGTAGAGGAGACAGCGATCGTCTTCTTTGCCCGCGAAGGGATTCCGGCTGAGTATGTGCTGGATCAGAACACTGTAAGTGGCGTTCATGCTGGAGATGCAAGCCTTGCGAAATGGGAAGAGCAAGCGGGACGCCTCGTCATCAGACCACAAGTCGGGAAGGAGCATGAACTGATGCTCACGCTTCCGGAAGGGAAGCGAATCCGTCTTATCACCTTATCCCGAGAGGAAGCATTGCAGGCCTACCGCTTGCGGGTATGGGGAGAGGATCGGCTTATTGTGAGTGAAGGCCATGTCTATGTACAGGACGAGCAGCTAGTCTGTACATCTGAGCAAGCAACACTCACGGCCTGGGTCTATCCGGCTCCATCGAGGGAGGCTGCAGCACCTTACGGAGAGCTGTCTACGTCCACGCATGCAGGCTTTCAGATCTATGAATGGCATTTCCCAGCCTATGATGCCGGACTGAAGGCGCAGTACCCAGCAGATAGCACGGCTTTGCTCTCCTTGAAGACGGACTGGCCGTCTTATGTAGCAGATGTCTGGCTTCGCATTGACTATGACGGCGATGTTGCAGCTGCATATATCGGTCAGCGCTTGTTAACGGATCATATCCATTATGGCAAGCCCTGGAGCATCGGCCTGCAGCAATTTCGACTGGAGCTGGCAGAGGAGCAGCTGCACCTTTCCATTACCCCTTTGCGTAAGGGTACCGTTCACAGCTACGTGAATCAGGCGTATATTGAACGCTTTGAGGGTGTGGAGATTGGCTTGTATCACCATATTGAGGCGATCCCAAGCTACCGGGGTACCGCGTACCTTCGTACAGACTGGTCCTAATTATTAGGGCTCAGGCGAGAGCTCTTGATGTATTCACACGAAGCAGTGTCATAAGTCCATCAAGATTAATTATTGTAACTGGATATAGACTAATTAAATCATTTTAATGTGCATCTAGCCTTGATTGGAGCAGCCACAGGTATTATGAAATGGATTCACGCCAATTTATCTTTTGGGGAGGAAGCTATGCATACACAGATACCCGAGCATTTGCCGCAACGCTTAACCATTACGATGTGGGATTTTTCCTGGTATACGATGACTGCTCCTGGTGAGCCCTACAGTGATTTGGAGGCCCGCTTTGCAGAGGCTGTAGAGCGGGGCTATAACACGATCCGCATTTGCGCCATGCCGTATTTTCTGTTCACAGCTGAGGGCAAACGTCCAGGACCACTCCGTCTGGGTAGCCTCGGCCAAATCGGTCAGCGCACCCGTTGGTACAATTGTCAGGGAGGTGTGGAGCTGGATGGGCATGCGCATTTACTGGAGCTGTTCCGGCAAGCCAGACGTCACGATTGTTACATCATCCTGTCGTCGTGGGAGTATCAGCAGAGTCCTAGCTTCCTGGAGGGACCTGAGCTGTTCGAGGAGCTGCTGGCTATTCCTTCAGAGAAGCGATTCATGGAGCTGGCGCGCAGCATGGATCAACTGCTGCAGTTCCTGAAGCAGGAGGGCTACGAGGATCGAATTGCCTATGCAGAGCTTCATAATGAAGTGGAGTTCGGACGGCTGGCCCAGGTGGCCGTTGATCATAATATTTCGGCGGATGCCGCAGGGAAAATCATTCATTGTATGAAGCCATACATTGAAGAGGCGCTGGATTATCTGCGCACAGGTCATACCGATCTGCTCATCACTAGCTGCTATACGTTGAACCAGGCCTACCCCAAGGAATATGTGGCTGAAAATGAGCAGGTTGCTCATTTTCATCTGTACCTGAACGGTGTGCTACAGGAATTGATGGACGCAGCCGCGCTGCATGATCATGAGCAAGAGTATCCGAACGCTTTTGTCCGTTCACTGCTTCGCGAGGGTGCTCCGCCATTTGCGGAGTGGAAGCTGCCTGCTTCGGAGGAGTGGCGTCTGCATGGCAATCCGGTCGGTCTTCGACTCTTGTATTTACATGATTGGGCCGATCCGGACCAGTGGGACTTGTTCTTGTATGATCATTACGGGGCGCATAAGCTAGCAATGCTGCAGAAGATTGATTTGCGGCTGGATGAGCTGCAGGAGTGGGCAGAGGAGAAGGGCCTGCCAATTGTCATCGGTGAGGGCTACGTAGGCTATACTCCGTTATATGCAGGGTTCGAGGAAGGACCTGTGGGCAAATTCATTGCCGAGTATGCCATCCGCAAAGGGATTAAGCTGGGCTTCTGGGGGATGGTGCTCTGCTCCAACTGTGCCCCTCATCATCCATTCTGGCAGGATGTTGCCTGGCAACAGCGCTGGAATGAAGCGATTCTTCAGCAGGCTGTACCCGTTCGCTAGAGTGGTATTATTGCTATCCTTTAGTTTTGATTTATAAGTCCATTATATTCCAAAAATACTAGGCTGACCGATGCAAGATTAAGGTCGACCTATCCTTAGTAAATTTGAAGCTATAATCTATTGTCTTGGAGTATGAAGAAAACGAAATTTATAACCAACATAATTCGGATGATCAGCTCAGTCATTAATTTTCTATTCGTATGGTGATAGGTGCAGGATCATCTCTTATTGGGACGATGGGCTGGCATATTGGAGGTTAACTTTCACCTGATTACGGAGTTGTTGTCTGTTGTCCCTCCATTTTACCAAGGAACGGTTTCTTTGGTTGTGATTTGAAAGAAACAAGTTGTGCGACCGCTTCAGTAGCGGAGTGGACGGACTGATTGTGGAAAAGCGGCAGCGGTCGCCTTTGTCCCCGATTTTCACCGCTTAGGAGAATAAATTAAATCTGGGGACAACAGCGATTGTAGCAACGGTCCGTTCACGGAGCGTCCGCCCAAAAAGCCTACGTATGCCTTACTCCAAAACCAAAGGCCGGCCCAACAGCCATTTCGTGGCTTATGGGACGGCCTTTCTTAGCCCTATTCAGGGTTACGCCTGAGTGGAGGCAATCAACGCATCTACGCTGAGCAACGGGACACTACGTCCTGACTTTTCAATGATGGTAGGGAAGATGGTGCGCAGGCGCTCATCCTCATGAGCTGCAATCTCCTCTTCCTCTGCTGTAATGGTGTCATCCAGTTCATTGACGAGCAGTGCTACCTTATAGCGGCTTAGCAGAATGATTTTGTCCTCAGCAGTGCCCTTCTGATCCGACAAGCCAAGCTTCATGGACAGATTGATCAGAGTGAATAGATCGCCGCGAACGGTAATCATGCCTTCATGCCAAGGTTGGGAGAAGGGCAGTGGAGTACCTGTCTTGGCATTTTGGATTTCTTCAATTTCCTGAAATGGGATGCCAAAGTCTTTGCCTTGCAATTTAAATATAATGAATGGTATCACGATGGACACGCTCCTTACTGAAAATAGGTTCAGTGATTGAACCCTGCTGTACACCTCAATGTCCCTAACATGCTGAGACCCCTTATTATGGGACTGCTGCTGCCAGCCACTTGATCGGTAATCCGTTGGGAATAGCCCATGTGGCGGCAGAGAGCTTACATATCATATATCGGCATAAGTCCAGTCGGGTTTTACAGATTATGAGCAATCCTTCAGACCTTTCCCAGAATACATTTTGGAAACTGTGAGGGAATAGCGTTTGCGGGTATTCTCAGTGCCTGCCAAACAAACCACTCAAGTGAAGCTGTGGGACTGCACAACGGTGGAATATAAGTACCCCGAAACTATGTTATAATGGATGAGATTATGATGAAGGAGTGAGCATCTACCATGGCTAGATCACAGACACAGAAGGCAATACGCAAGGCAGAAAGGGCAGGCCGCAGAAGCAGTGCCCATGATCGCCGGACCAATGAGGATTATGGTGTCATATCCCAGCATGTACGGGTACTGCCAGGCAAACAGGAGAAGCTACAGCGAATAAAGCACAAGAAGCGGATCGGAGACGATGGCGCTTCTTTTTGTTTTATATTGGAGAAGGTACAATTCTATGCAGCGGCTGTGATATAGTATTAGCATGGTACAAATTTAATTGCTCAAAATATTGCATCTTTGTTGGGTGAATGACATGGAGGTTCATATATGCAGCTTATTGATGAAATAGAAGTACAGCATAGGCTTGATGCCTTAAGAGAAGAGCAGGTATATCTTCACCTGGAACTAACCACTGGAGCCTATGCCTCTCATCTGGACAGCTCTCGTCATCCTGCGGGTAACTTTATTTCCAATGCCCGTATTCGGTATTCCCATGGGTCCATCTCGGGCCAGCATCCTTTTCGTGTAGGCTTGAAGACAGAGGAAGGCTGGGTCTATGCCGAGGGGCTGACTCATTGGGATGAAGAGGACGGAGAGCGTCTGATTCTGGCTGGGCATGATGCACAGGGCAAATTGATCGTAGCCCTCCAGTTGAGCCGGGAGCCGTTCTGATGTGGAAGGAGATGAGATAGTTGACACAACGCATTCTTGTTATTTTACCCCATCCTGATGATGAGGCGTTTGGTCTGTCAGGCACACTTGCTTCATATATCCAGCAAGGCTATGAAGTGACCTATGCCTGTCTGACACTAGGCGAAATGGGACGTAATATGGGAATTCCGCCATTTGCGAACCGGGTGACGTTGCCGAAGATCCGCAAGCAGGAGCTGCAGGAGTCCTGTGATGCGATTGGTATTCAGGATCTGCGTATGCTCGGATTTCATGATAAAACGATTGAATTTGAGGATCAGCCGTATTTGGAGCGGGTGATCAGCGAGTTGCTAGAAGAGTTGACACCCGAGCTGGTGTTCACATTCTACCCGGGATACAGTGTGCATCCAGACCATGATGCTACAGGGGCTGCGGTCATTCGCACGATCGCCCGTATGACGGCTGAATCCAGACCGACAGTGCAATGCCTGGCCTTTTCCAGAGATTGTGAGCAGGCGTTGGGCAAGCCGGACGTGGAATATGATGTCAGAGCTTATTTACAACAGAAGGTGGCTTCGATCCGAGCACATCGTTCCCAATTTCAGGCTGCCGAGCTGATGGGCACCAAGACCCTGACAGAGCAAGAGCTGAACACTCGCTATGGCTGGGAGAGATTATGGACCTACCAATTCGCGGATTGATGTCATGGTGGATGCAGTACACCGCAATCACATGAGACGACATGCCAACGCATATGACATGTGACAGACATGGCAAGCATCGCTAGTTAATCTACAACCAAAAGAAGCTGTCCCTGAGTAGATGGGACGGCTTCTTTTGGTTGTATGCTGTACATCCTCTTGTAATTATTCGATGCTCGGGCCAGACGGACTTATTTATGTTCAAGTCCATTTCATATTCATATTCATATTCATGTAGTGGTCCATGCTCATACTCATACTAATGCTTATGCCCAGACCCATGCCCAGTACAGCTAATCTGGTGCTTACGATCTGCTGGCTCGCCATTGAAGAACGGCAGTCTGCAGTCTAGACATAGCCTCCTCCAGCGTCTGACGGGTACAAGCCATGTTCATCCGCATGAAGCCTTGTCCCTCTTTTCCGAAGGATACTCCTGCATTCAGTCCAAGACGTGCCTCTTTAACGAGGAATTGGAACAGCTCATCATCTGGCATTTCTAACTGTCTGAAGTTCACCCATAGTAGATAGGTCCCCTCAGGTTCGTTCACCTGTATTTCCGGTAAGTGAAGCTTGCAGAATTCTCTAACGTAGCTCATGTTATCTCGCACATGGTCAAGCAGCGCGTCCAGCCAAGGACCTCCCTCGGTGTAGGCAGCCTTTGTGGCGACAAGCCCCAGCGGGGTGATTTCTTGTAGGCTGTATAGCTGCAGTGTCTTCAAAATTCGACTCTTGAGCTCGGGGTTCGGGATAATCATATTAGCAGTCTGGAATCCGGCCATATTGAAGGTCTTGCTTGGCGACGTACAGACAATAGAATGCTGCTGAGCGTAATCAGAGAGCGTGGTGAATGGCGTATGTGCTCCTTGCTCGAAGATCATATCGGCATGGATCTCATCCGATACAAGCATCACCTTCCACTTCTCACATAGCTCAGCCAGACGGGTAAGCTCAGCCTTGGTCCACACCCGGCCTACTGGATTGTGCGGACTGCACAGAATCATCATACGTACTTTTCCTTCAGCGAACTTCCGCTCTAGATCCTCGTAATCCATCCGATAGGTGCCATCCTCATCCCGAACAAGCGGGTTCTTCACCAGCTTGCGCTTGTGGTTCAGTACGACCTTATAGAATGGTGGATACACCGGGGTCTGGATTACAATCTGATCACCTGGCTCGGTGAAGGTCTGAACAATGAAGTTCAGTGCAGGTACTACCCCAGGCACGAACTGAATCCATTCCTTCTCCACGGTCCATTGGTGACGGGTCTGCATCCATTGTATGATGGCCTCGTAATAAGCCGGAGTAAAGGTAGAGTAACCGAATACACCATGCTCAACACGCTGTGATAATGCCTCCTTGACGGCGGGGGGTACGGCGAAATCCATATCTGCTACCCATAGAGGCAATACTTCGGTGGATTGGAATACTTCGAGCAGGTTATCCCACTTTTGGGAAGCTGTATTGATACGTTCAATCTGCTGATTAAAATTCAACAAGGTTTCCTCCATTTCCGTTACTGATGCACATATTCTATAGGACTTCTCTATCAATGACAATCCTTGCCTGGCCTGTATTGGTCCACCTTAAGGCTTGCATAATCGGACAAAATTCGTCAATGCGCAATGAAATGCATATATATTGTCAGATGGTGCAAGTTTTGATCTTGGAAAAAGTACAGTTTTTGCCGATAATAAGAAATAACAGATTCTTTGTCGAAATGTGTAGCGTTGGAGATGGCGCAGAATCGATGGATGGCATATGCTGTATTACAGATCATATTTTTAGATGGAGGTTGAGGCTCATTGGACTCTTACAGCAGAGATGAGATTTCGCTCATTCATTGTATTTCAGATCCGGCACTATCTCTGGATCACAAGGGCATCATTACTGCGGTAAATGCCCCCATGGTCAGAATGACCGAATACGATGCAGAGTACTATGTTGGCCAATCCATACAGAGCTTCTTCGATATTGCAGGATGGGACCAATCATTGCAGTGGGATACACGGCTCACACATTTTACTGGAAGAGAACTTCCACTTCAGCTAACAGTGCTTCCTCATTCGGGCAGTAACGATGGAGCTATTTTGCTGTGTCGGGAGATTAGTAGTAAGGGGCCTTCATATGCAGCAGAGCAGGATGAAGATTTACTTTTACAGAGTCCCAGTCATTTTGGCTGGTTAACCGAGAAACAATTCGCACAAATGGAGCATGTGCTGGAGAACATTACAGACGGGTACATACGACTAGATCAGGATGGAAGAATCATCTACTGGAACCATGCAGCCGAACGCATGATGGGCATGTCGCGCAGGGACGCACTGGGTCGTGTGGTCATCGATCACATCCCTGATGAAGTGTCGCAAGCTTTTCAGGATGCGCTGGGCAAGCGAGAGAATACGACTATAGAATATTATGTACAGGATCGCAACAGCTGGTTCAATGCTCGTCTTGTCCCCTTTTATAGTGAGACATCTATCTATCTGAAGGACGTGACGGCGCTCAAGCAGGCAGAGCAGCAGATCAACCAGATGGTCTTCTATGACAGTCTGACTGGGTTGCCGAATCAGAAGCAGATGAACAAGCACCTTAGCAAGCTGGTAAATCGAAGCAAGCCGAAGGAGAACACCTTTGCGCTACTGGTCATGGATATTGACCGTTTCAAGGTGCTGAATGACTACCTGGGCTATGATCACGGAGACGCTATAATGGTATACGTTGCCCGCTTAATCTCGGCGAACATAAGGGAGTATGACGTCGTCTTTCGTTCTGAAGGAGATCAGTTCACGATCATCCTCCACCAGGTTAATTTGACCAAGGCCAAGCAGATTGCAGAGCGCATTATGGAACGGTTCCAACAACCTATCGTTGTGGCTGAGATGGAGATTGTCATTACCTTTAGTATTGGGATTAGCGTCTATCCGCTGCATGGGGAGAACCCTGAGCTGCTATGGAATCGTGCAGAGACAGCGATGCGTGTGGCCAAGAAGCTGGGCAAGAACGGCTATCAATTGTATCAGAGTAAAATGGACACTCGCTCCTCTCTTGTACTGGAAGGCGAATTGCGCAAGGCTATCTTCAAGGAGCAACTAGAGCTGTATTACCAGCCGAAGATGGATATCCGCACAGGGCGTATGATGGGGGTAGAGGCACTGATTCGCTGGAATCACCCTGAGCGGGGGATGATCCCCCCGGATCAATTCATCCCACTCGCGGAAGATACGGGATTAATTATCTCCATTGGTCATTGGACACTCATGACGGCATGTGCCCAGAATAAGGCTTGGCAGGAGAAGGGGTACAAGCCGCTTGTCATGTCGGTCAATCTCTCTCCGCGTCAATTCAATAATCCAGATCTGGCCGAGACGGTCAGGAAGACGTTGAAGGAGAGCCAGCTGGCACCAAAGTATCTGGAGCTGGAGATTACGGAGAATATCATGCTGAATACGGAGGATGCATTAGGTACACTTCAGGAGATCAAGCAGGATGGTGTACGTATTGCCATTGACGATTTTGGAAAAGGCTACAGCTCGCTTACATATCTCAAGCAATTTCCGATAGACACCTTGAAAATTGATCGCTCCTTCGTGGAAGACTGCACGGAGAATGATAGTGATGCCAAGCTGCTTAGATCCATGCTTAGTATGGCCATTGATTTCAATCTGTCCGTCGTGGCCGAAGGAGTGGAGAATCGGCAGCAGCTGGATTTCCTGCGACGGAACGGCTGTCATATTGCACAAGGCTTCCTGTTCAGCAGACCGCTTCCAGTAGCCGAGCTGGAGGCCAGTATCCGTCAACTGATCTGATGCCTTGCCACATTTCTGTATATACGCAATGCCAACAGCACTGCGTAAAACGTAGTTGATAAGTAGTCGATAGATAGTTGAAAGATAGTTGATAAATAGTCATGCCAGAATCTTCTGTTCAAATTGCAAAAAACCTTTGACAGAAGATGTGGCAATGGCTATTATGTGTATATAACTCACTAAACAGGTAGGTATAATACAATATTGTTCTCACCGTACCGACGGAGGAACTCCTTGTAATGCAGCGAGCAGACATGGTCTAGGACCAGTCAGACCCTGCTGCCATCAAGGGATTCCTCTGTTTTTTTGTGCACATAGGATCTGATACATTCCAAGTTCAACATACAAAATACACACGTAGGGGGATTTGAAGATGAGAAGACGAGGTAAGCGTGGACTACAGACTGGAATTGCAATGCTGGCATTGGCGGTGCTGCTAGCTGGATGCGGTGGCAACAACGCCCAGAGTGGAGCACAATCTGGTGAACAGACCGATGGTTCCTCACCGCCCAAGGAAGTCGAGCTGCTGAACGTATCCTATGATCCGACGAGGGAGCTGTATGACGAGTATAACAAGGCATTTGCTGCACATTGGGAGCAGGAGTCCGGGCAAAAGGTAACGATCAAGCAATCCCATGGTGGCTCCGGCAAGCAGAGTCGCTCCGTGCTGGATGGGCTGGAGGCTGATGTAGTCACTTTGGCACTAGGCTACGATATTGATGCTTTGCAGGAGAAGGGGCTGATTGAGCCTGAGTGGCAGAGCCAATTTGAGCATAATAGCTCTCCATATACCTCTACAATTGTGCTGCTCGTGCGCAAGGGGAATCCTAAAGGCGTGAAGGATTGGGATGATCTGATCAAAGGTGACATACAGGTGATTACCCCGAATCCCAAGACTTCTGGTGGAGCACGGTGGAACTATCTGGCTGCGTGGGCATATGCCCTTGAGAAGAATAACAACGATGAAGCTGCGGCCGAGGCCTTTGTCTCAGAGCTATTCAAGCATGTACCTGTGCTGGATAGTGGCGCTCGTGGGGCGACTACGACCTTCGTGGAGCGTGGGATTGGGGACGTGCTGATTGCCTGGGAGAATGAAGCCCTGCTTAGCGTGAAGGAGCTGGGGGAGGACAAATTTGATATTGTGTATCCGTCCATTAGCATTCTGGCAGAGCCACCTGTAGCCATTGTCGATAAAGTGGTAGACAAGAAGGGAACGCGCAAGACCGCTGAAGCCTATCTGGAGTACCTGTATAGCGAGGAAGGACAGCGCATTGCTGCCGAGCATTACTATCGCCCTACACTGGATCGTGTGGCTGCCAATTATAAGGAGCAATTCCCTGAACTGAAGCTGATTAAGCTGGGAGATGTATTTGGTACATGGATAGAGACACAGGAGAAGCATTTCAAGGATGGCGGCGTATTTGACAAAATCTATGTTCCCCAATAAGCAGGCAACTGTAGCAGCGAAGAAGAAAGGAGTGATCACATGGCCTATGCACAGCCCAAAAGGCGGCAAGTACTTCCTGGCTTCGGGCTAACCATGGGATACAGTATGCTGTACCTCAGTCTGGTTGTGCTGCTGCCCTTGTCAGCGCTACTGCTGAATTCAACAGGGCTCACATGGTCAGGCTTCTGGGAGGCTGCTACAGATCCACGGGTGGTTGCTTCCTATAAAGTAAGCTTTCTGTGTGCTGCGCTGGCAGCTTTTATCAATATGTTTATAGGCCTGCTGGTAGCCTGGGTACTGGTACGATACGACTTTCCGGGGAAAAGGCTGTTCGATGCCGTTATTGATCTCCCATTCGCGCTACCGACGGCCGTAGCGGGTGTGGCATTAACAGCGATGTATTCACCGAACGGATGGTTAGGCAGCTTCTTTCAGCCTTTGGGCTGGAACCTTGCCTTCTCCCGTACAGGTATTACATTGGCACTCATGTTCATTGGCATCCCGTTCATCGTAAGGACTGTGCAGCCTGTACTGGAGGAGCTGGATCGCGATGTGGAGGAGGCAGCGGCTACACTTGGGGCTGGGCGGTGGCGGACCTTCTGGACGATCCTGCTGCCTCAGCTTGTTCCACCACTTCTCACTGGCTTCTCACTGGCCTTTGCCCGAGGAATCGGGGAATACGGATCGGTTGTCTTTATCTCTGGTAATATGCCGATGAAGACAGAAATTGCACCCCTGCTGATCGTAACCAAGCTGGAGCAATATGATTATGCTGGAGCTACGGCTGTAGCTATTATGCTGCTCGCCATTTCCTTCGCCTTGCTGCTGCTTATCAATACATTACAGCGGTGGACAAGACGAAGAAGTATGGGGTAGGGCGAGCAGTGCTGAGTATGCATTCGAATATGAGCATGTGCAAATTTATTCCATAGATATCGTCTTACAAGAGTGTGTGAGGGGGGATTACATGGTACAGGAGGAAGTGGCGAATGGCCTAGCTGTGGCTCGCCCACGGCCTAATCGTCCGCGAGCGAATCGTGCAGTGGACGAAGCTCCGTGGGTCAAATGGCTACTGATTCTGTCTGCTGCCTTGCTTCTGGGCTGGCTGCTGATTCTGCCGCTGATCGTCGTGCTTACTCAAGCAATCAAGCAAGGCTGGGGTGTCTACGTGGCAGCGCTGACGGATGCAGATGCCCTGTCTGCCCTGCGCTTGACCTTGCTGGTGGCGTTGATCACCGTTCCACTGAATACCATATTTGGTGTGGCTGCTGCATGGCTGCTCACAAAGTTTCAATTTCGGGGTAAAAGCATCCTCGTCACGCTGGTGGATCTGCCATTCGCTGTCTCGCCTGTAGTTGGAGGGCTGATGTACGTGCTGGTCTTCGGGGCACAGGGCTGGCTTGGACCGTGGCTGCAGGAGCATGATATCAAGATTATTTTTGCCGTACCTGGTATTGTGCTAGCGACGCTCTTCATCACATTTCCCTTCGTAGCCCGAGAGCTGATCCCTCTGATGGAGGATCAGGGGACGCAGGAGGAAGAAGCTGCGATTACCCTCGGTGCCAAGGGCTGGCGAGTATTCTGGCAGGTGACCTTGCCCAATATCAAGTGGGGGCTTCTGTATGGCATCATTCTGTGTAATGCCAGAGCGATGGGAGAGTTCGGTGCGGTATCTGTAGTATCCGGCCATATCCGTGGAGAGACGAATACGCTGCCCTTACATGTCGAGATATTATATAACGAATACCAGTTCTCAGCCTCATTTGCTGTGGCTTCCTTACTACTTCTGCTTGCACTGGCTACGCTCATCGTGAAGAGCTGGCTGAGCAGCAGACTTCCCCGCCCCTGAGCGTTGACAGGGATTGGTGGTCATGATAAATTATATCCAAGTATACAAATTGGAGTTATGTAAATTAAGCGTTGGATGTCATTTGAATATTGGATCATGGCCGCATGAATGTAGCAGCATAAATAATGTAGCAGCATAAATAACGTAGTGATCTTGTCGGGCATGCTCCCGGCCCAAGGAGGAATCCGTGTGGCAAAATCGCTGAAGGTAGATGGCGTGTGGTTGAATCGTATTGCGGAGCTGCTGAATGACATGGAGTTCGGTTCGTTGCATATTACTGTACACGAGGGCCAGATTGTTCAGATGGAGCGGACAGAACGCAAGCGTTTCGGGAATAGCCCGTCCTTGCAGGCTGTTCGGAAGACGAATTCAGGTCATAATTGATCTGGTGAAGCGGACTACTATTCATAATTACATCTGTGTTCCCATCTATATTCACAAAGATACCGCTCTTATTGGTGTTATACGAGAACACCAGTAAGAGCGGTAAGCTGTGTGAATGGGGCAGTGCCCCGCCGATCAATCAGGAATTATACCCAGAATGTACGGCTAATGATAACCAGCAGGATGAAGAGAACCAGAATGACACCTGTAGAAGTCCATGCTCCTCCGCAGTAAGCGCCTCTTTCTTCGCTCATGTGTACACCCCCTTTATCGGATTGAGTTGACTATGTGAGATTCTGATTATTAATGTGCATTCATGATCCACTACGTCTAGCGCGTTAGATCAAGAACGCCTTAGAGATGATAACCAACAGAATGAAGAGAACCAGAATGGCCCCTGTGGATGTGAAAGGTACACCTGGATAGTTACCGCGTTCCAACTCAGCTCCCATGGTAAATCCTCCTTTGCCTTGTATAATTAAGCTTCTGCCTCGGCATTATGAGCATGAGCTTAATTTCAAAAGCATTATATTCAGCTCTCTGCCGGGATGGAATTCAGCAGGAGTCTATTTTAGAGCCTGGACTTTCCGGGCTTGTTTGACAAGATCGCGTGCGGGGATTAGGATAAATGAATTAAGATAGTACGCAGCACATTTACGCAGACATTATTGAAGGAGAGCATGGACTATGAGTATTCCCAAAACACTAACAATTGCCGGCTCCGACACTAGCGGAGGCGCAGGCATACAGGCTGACCTGAAGACATTTCAGGAGCTTGGCGTATATGGTATGACCGTATTAACGACGATCGTGGCGATGGAGCCAGGAACCTGGAACCATCAAGTCTATCCGGTCGCACTGGATGTCGTCGAATCGCAGCTTAAGACGGTTCTGGATGGGATCGGCTTTGATGCCATGAAGACAGGCATGCTGGGGTCTGTGGAGATCATCGAGCTGGTGGCGCGTTACCTGAACAAGCATAATCCACAGCGTGTCGTCATCGACCCGGTTATGGTGTGCAAAGGCACAGATGAGGTATTGCAACCAGAGAATACGGAAGCGATGCTGGAGCTCCTCATACCAGGGGCGGATCTGGTAACTCCGAATCTGTTTGAAGCCTCTCAATTGGCTAAGACAGGCCCAATTCGCACCGTAGAGCAGATGCAGCAAGCCGCTGCCATCATACATGAGCGCGGAGCCAAGCACGTTCTGATTAAGGATCGTGGCAAAGTGAAGGCAGGACAGGCTATGGACCTGCTGTATGACGGTAAGGAGTTCCATTGGTTCGAGACAGCTGCGGTAGAGACGCACTTCACACATGGAGCAGGCTGCACCTCTTCCGCCGCAGTAACCGCGGGTCTGGCCCAGGGACTGACCGTACCGAAGGCAGTGGAGCAAGCGAAGAATTTTATCACGCAGGCCATTGCTGGCGGCTTCCGGTTGAATGAATTCGTTGGACCAACCCTGCATGCTGCTCATCGGCTGCACCGGGCTTAGTGCATCACACGAAGTATATTTGAAGCTGCATTCTGATATCGGCCCCAGTACTCTGAATGGTCAGATCAGGATCAAATAGTCTGATGGTCAGAATGATGAAGAATATGTCTTGATGTAGAGCCCAGACAGAGCTTAGAGCCCGTGAACAGCGGGCTCTATTTGCTGTATTGTCGTATGCATGCACGGCCTGACGGAAATCCTAACCCGACAGTCAATTTTCAGCAAATTTCGGCATTTATCGCAACTATTGCCATCGGATTCTCGTCTACACATAGTGTATATAGAGTACTACACAAGATTTATGATTATCGGAGGAAATGCAATGTTGTTCAACAGATACCTCTCATCGACTAGTCAAAAATTCATGAATTCCTGTAAATGGTTGATACTTTTCCTAATGTGTCTGGCATTGTTCGGTGACGGGCGTCATGCTGTGCAGGCCAGCTCCAATACGATCAGCATCATGGTGGACGGAGCCAAGACGCAATGGTCCACTGCACCCTATATCGCTTATGGGACGACTTATGTACCGCTTCGGGATGCAGCAGCTTCACTGGGCGCTCAGGTACGCTGGAATGAGGCATCGAATAGCGCTATAGTGACCAAAAATGGGGACACCATTACGTATAAATTAGGCTCGAATATTGTAAACGTGAACGGTTATGCCTGGAAGCAGACCTCTCCCCTAATTTATGTACGAGGGACGCTTACCCTACCGTTGCGTGGAATTACTGAGCCGCTCCGGGCAACGGTAATCCCTACGAAGAGTTCAGTAGGTACACAGATTGCCATAGATACAGATACAGAGACTATTCGAGATAGCCGTGTATCTGGTGTCGATGCTTATTTGCTGAAGCAAGGCTACTCCGGCATGGCATTGGTGGCAAAGGATGGACAAGTACTGCTCCGCAAAGGGTACGGCCCCGCGGGTGAAGGCACATTCAACCGTCCTGACATGCCAAGTCGAATCGCTTCATTGTCCAAATCCTTCACTGCTGTAGCTGCCTTGAAGCTGGTGGAGGAAGGGAAGCTGTCGCTGGACGATACCGTGTCCCAGTTCATTCCTGGATTTCCGCAGGGAGACAAAATGACGGTACATATGCTGCTCAGCCATACGGCCGGCTTGCCGGCGAATTTTCCCCGTACAGAGGGGATGACTCTGGAGAGCACGGTGAATCAGATCAAAGGGATGAAGATGCAATGGGAGCCCGGGACGATATTCAATTACAGCAATTGTGGGTATGTCGTCATGGCCTATATCATTGAGAAAGCCAGCGGGCAGAGCTATGGTAGCTATATGAAGAACCATGTACTACATCCGCTCGGGATGGACCACACCGGGGAAGCCTCACGCTCAACCCCTACAATCAAGGGGCATACCTATGTGAAGAAGCAGATGGCAGAGGCTCCATACTATGTCTCCGTATCAGGGACTGGGACGCTGTACTCTACCGTGGATGATCTGCTGCTGTGGAATAGTGCACAGGGGTTCGAGCAACTGCTGAGTATGGACTCACTGGCGAAAATGCTAACTTCTTATTCCGTCAAGAATTATGGCTATGGCTTATTAATCCGTAATAACGAGCACGGACCAGGTATGACAATCTATCATAATGGAAGTGGTACCGGCTACAAGACGGGAATGATGAGGGACACGGGCACGGGATTGACCGTTATTTTGCTCGGGAACCGTGATGGCCTGGATACCGTGCCTATGATGAATGAGATAATGAAGCTGGCTCGCTGACAGCAGTAGCAGGATGAAGGAGCAGATGTGGAATTCACGAGTTCTAAGTAATTCTGAAGTATGCTGAATACGAAAATAAAGCTTCCAGCAAAGGATCCCGAACGGGAGTTGCTGGAAGCTTTTTTGTTATTCAGAAGAAGCTATTCATAAAATGAGCATATACTCTAGAGCTTTGTTATTTCTCATGCGTGAGGCTTCGTATCAAGCGGCTTGAGATTAGCCTCAATGTCAGCTCGTCTCTCTTCCAGGAATGGAGGCAGTGACAGGGCTTCTCCCAGATGCTCCAGATCTTCATCCGTAGCGAAGCCAGGGCCATCCGTAGCCAGCTCGAACAGGATTCCGTTCGGCTCACGGAAATACAGGGAACGGAAGTAGAAGCGATCTACGAAGCCAGAGCTGCCGATCTTAGAGTTGCGAATGTGCTCGACCCACGTCCGTAGCTCTTCCTCGTCAGCGACACGGAAGGCCACGTGATGGACGCCTCCCCGACCAAGTCGTTCTGCAGGCAGATCGGTTCTCACCTCCAAGTGGATCTCGGCACCGTTGCCACCCTCTGCCATGTCAAAGATGACAATGTCGGGCTGACCAGCAATCGTAGAAGGATAGGTGCCTTTTCGGCGCATCCCCATAATATCTGTCATCATCCAGGCAGTCTGCTCTTCATTAGGCACAGTCAGTTGCACGGGACCCAGGCCAATGATCGCATACTCCGCAGGAACGGGGCTAAGCTTCCAAGGCTTGCCGGCTGGCACACCTTGATTATGCTCATCGGAGATCAAGAAGAAGCGCTGCCCTTCAAAATCCTCGAATCTAAGGATACGGTGACCAGCTTGTTCTGTGATCTCTTCATGAGAGACATTGTGCTTGTCGAAGCGGTCTTTCCAGTAACGGAGAGCCTCGTCATTCGGTACACGCAGCGAGAGGGAAGAGATGCTGTTGTTACCGCGACGGGTCTGTCCTGCGTTCGGAATTTCGAAGAAGGTCACCTCTGTACCGGCATTACCCTCCTCATCTCCATAGAACAAATGATATACGCGCACATCGTCTTGGTTAACTGTCTTCTTGATCAATCGCATCCCCATGATCTCAGTGTAGAACTGATAGTTCTTCGGAGCCGATGCTGTCAGGGCGGACACGTGATGCAGACCTAATAATTTCATAATAAATTCCTCCAAGTAGAGTAGTATGTGAATGTGGAAATAATCAATTTCAAATATCTTAATTTAAAGATAAACTACAATTCAACTTTTGTCAATATGTTGAACACAACAAATAAAACACGCTAAATTCTCATGCTATAAGATACATGTTTCATTGACAGCACAATCCAGATTGTTATAATAGTTCAAAGGGTTATTTAACGATAATGATAATCATTATCGTTATCGCTTGATCAGTATTATTATTGCCAGAGCGAGCATGAGTGTATGCGGACTGATCCTGTAGCAATTAACGCGCAATCCGATTCTTTTAGAATCCGACTGTGAGGAAGATGCTCTTCATCATAAACCTGGATCACAAAATGAACGAAGCTTTCTAAAAAGAGGGGAGATATATGCTCATACATCACCGGATCGGAGATTACTCAGTAGCTGTATACGCACCGCCGACTTGTCTGAATGGTCAGAAGTCTGCTCCGGTATTGTATGTTCAAGACGGTGATACCTTGCTCCCGGACGGTCTGGGATCTCTCGGGCAGCAATATAGAGAGGGGCAGCTACCTCACCTGATTCTGGTAGGGATACAGCCCCTCAACCGTCTAGATGAATATTCACCATGGCACAGTCCAGCACTGGCTGAAGGCAGACCGGCATTCGGAGGGAAAGCAAATCGGTATTTATCCTTTATAACGGGGTATGTACGTCCTTATATTGAGGCTCGTTATCCTGTGATGGCGGGTCCAAGGCATACGGGAATAATGGGGGCTTCATTAGGTGGACTTGTCTCTATGTATGCCGTCTATCGGCATCCTGAAATATTTGGTCATGCAGCGACCTTGTCTGGCTCCTATTGGTATCCTGGCTTCGTAGATTTCATGCAGTCAGAGACATGGACAGGCTATGATGGGCGCTACTACATGTCCGTAGGAAGCCGGGAAGGTGAGGGTAAGCATACAATCCAGAAAGACATGCTACCTCTCACTATAGCGGCACATGATGCATTGCTGCAGCGTGGTGCTTCCTTGGATCGTACCCATTTGGAGGTCATCCCGGATGCAGTGCACGGCCATGAAGCCTTCGTGAAGCAGTTTCCTTCAGCGGTGGCGTGGCTGCTTGAGGGGATGAACGGGCAAGTAGGCTAACGTCTACTGAGTAACGCCACCTAGCTAATACTACCTAGCTAATGTCGCCTTTCTAATACTGTCTAACTGATCCTAAGCTACGGAGCCCCCTGGAGTGGGATATACTTGGATTGAATAGCTTAGCGATGCGTCCTTAGCGTTCTATAACAGAATAGCAAAGACATCAGCCGTGTATTCATCAAGAAGCCTTCTGTTCTCTATTAGAGACAGGAGGCTTCTTTGTTGTATATCTGAGCGGCTCTACTGCTCACATTAATTTGGTCAAGGTATTGGGCTGTACAAATCTCGGATTCGACTTGAAGGAGCCCTTGGTCTTGCGGTACCATATTGATTATAGCTAGTGTAGTTACAGGTTCAGCTAAGGAGAGGGAGGCGTTACCGATATGAATAAGAACCAATTGGGGCGGTCCGAGCTGCAGATTGGCGAAATCGGACTCGGGTGCATGTCCATTGGAACCGACGAGAAGCAGGGCGTATTCATTATTCATGAAGCTCTGGATAGAGGCGTTAATCTGCTGGATACGGCTGATCTCTACGATAGTGGACGTAATGAAGAGATTGTCGGACAAGCGATCAAAGGGCGTCGTCAAGATGTCATTTTGGCTACCAAGGTGGGTAATCGTCGAATTCCGGGGAAGGAAGGATGGAGCTGGGACCCATCGAAGGCTCATATTTTATCCGCGGTAAAAGATAGCTTGCGTCGTCTTGGGACAGACTATATTGATCTGTATCAGCTGCATGGCGGTACTATGGAGGACCCGATTGATGAGACGATCGAGGCCTTTGAGCAACTGGTCAAGGAGGGTGTGATCCGTTATTACGGTATCTCCTCTATTCGTCCTAATGTCATTCGGGAATATGTCAAGCGGTCCAATATAGTCAGCGTCATGAACCAATATAGTCTGCTGGATCGCAGAGCGGAGGAGGAAATCCTGCCGCTGCTGGAGCAGCATCAGATCAGTCTGATTGCTCGTGGGCCTGTGGCAGGTGGTGTACTGGCTGAAGATGGGCGTACAAAGGCTACAAAAGGCTATCTGGATTATAACGAGAGCGAACTGATTGACATTCGTGACGAATTGAATACAGTAAAAGGAATGGAGCGCAGCATGGAGCAGACCGCCATTCGGTACAGTCTGGCGCACCCGGCTGTGGCAGCAGTTGTATGCGGAGCGAGCCTGCCGACGCAGATCGAACACAATGTGGGAGCCTCTGCCGTACCGCCTCTGTCTCCACAGGAGCTCAGTCGTCTGCGTGGTATTACCAGAGCCAACACGTATACTCAGCATCGTTAAGCTGATAGCTTGGCCGAATATAGTTTCGGATTGGCATAATATGTAGAGCACGGTGGTTGCTATTCATCTAAGATCGAAGGGAAGATAGACAAATGGAACGAATTACGACACAGCAACAATATGAAGAGCTTATTGGACGGGACGTATTGACCGTCATCAAATTTGATGCAACCTGGTGCCCTGATTGCAAGACCTTGGACAAATTCATGGGAGGAATTATCGAGCAGCACCCGGATAAAGAATTTTATGCGCTGGATGCCGAGCAGCTTTTGCCCGTTGCTGAGGCCAATCAGGTGCGTGGGATTCCAAGCCTGCTCGTATTCAAGGGTGGGGAGAAGCTGGCTCACCTGCATAGCAAATATGCGAAGACACCGACCCAGGTCTCAGAGTACCTTGAGACCATGGAATCCAAGCAGTAAAAGCAGTGCAGTCCTGACATAAGAGGATTTTTTTAAGCGACGAGCTTCGGAAGAGGACAATGTCTGGATAGCAAGCAAATGCAGTCAATTTTCAATTGTTATACAAAAAAAGACTCCGCACCACAAATTGTGGGCGAGCTGTCACGATGATACGTAGTCAGAACTGACCTCTACCATCTTGTAGCTCGATGCTGGAGTCTTATTTTCGAGCAAGCTATGAACTTAGGCAAGCCAATATTCTCTACTCTACTTACAGAATGATGAAGAAGAATACGGCGGCAAGTACAAAACGATATACAGCAAATACCGTCAGACTCAGACGCTTGAGCAAGCCCAGGAACGTCTTGATCGCAAGCATGGCCACGATGAAAGCGGCAATAAAGCCTGCTGCGAAGATCGGGAAATCAGACATAGATAAGTGTCCCATACTTCCAAGCAAATCGACCCCCGTTGCTCCGATCATGATCGGGACGGATACCAGAAATGTAAACTCAGCCGCAGCAGTATGGCTTACTCGGGCAAGCAGACCACCAGAAATGGTGGAGCCGGAGCGAGAGAAGCCAGGCCAGAGCGCCAGAATCTGGAACATGCCGATAACAAAGGCCTGCTTGTATGTAATGTCATCGACGGTCTCCGCTGTAGCCTTTGGATGGAATTTCTCCGCAATGATCATCAGTATACCGCCAGCCACAAGACTGTATACAACGGTCTCAGGTCCAAATAGATAAGTCTTGATCACGTCGCGGAGCAGTACGCCCAGTAGACAAGCCGGAATCATCGCTATGATGATATGAAGCAGATTGAGCCTCGGCTGTAGGGAGTTGCGGGTCTGCTGTCTGAAATCGAACAGGCTGAGGAACTTCTCCCAGTATAGCACCACTACAGCGAGTACAGCACCCAACTGAACGATGACCTCGAAGGTCTTGACCGCCTCACTATCCGTATTCAGATTCAACAGATGTGAAGTCAAAATCATATGACCGGTCGACGAGACAGGCAGAAATTCCGTCAGGCCTTCAATGATTCCCAGTATGATTGCAGATATAAAGTCCATGTACTCCAGTCTCCTCCTACACATATATAGAGGGCAACGGGTAAGACCCATTGCCCTGTCCATTATTGTATACAGTTGTAGGAGTGGAAGTAAAGTCCACAATCTGGAGGTGTACAGGACCAGGCGTCAAGAACCGCATGACACCAAGAAATGTTTAGTCTGTAGGCTGCTCCTCTGCTGCTTCCTCAGCCTTCTCAATAATAATCTCGACGCGACGTACCCGGTTTTTGCCCATCTCACGAATGATGACCCGGACATGATCTTCAGTGAACTCTTTACCTATTCTTGGCTCAGGCACACGGCTGTATACCCAGCCACCTACAGTATCCACTTCTTCATCCTCCAGATCCAGCCCCGTCAGGTCGCTCAGATCGGACAGGATCACCTTGCCATCCACGAGGTAGCTGTTCTCCGACAATGGCTCAACTTCCCTACGTTCATCTGTATCAAATTCATCCCGAATCTCGCCGACGATCTCCTCGATGATGTCCTCAATAGTAATCAGTCCCGAGGTACCGCCATATTCATCTACCAGCAAGGCGATGTGCACCTGCTGCTTCTGCATGCGCTTGAGCAGGTCATTGACCGGAATGACCTCAGGCACCGTCAAAATGGGCTGAATCAGAGAGTTGAAGTCCACCTCGGGATTCTTGTTGTGCTCCAGGAACAGCTGCTTCGTATTAATCATCCCGATGATCTGGTCTTTACTATCCGTAGCGACTGGAAAACGGGTATATTGTTCTTCCTGTATCGTCTGCATGTTCTCCTGAAGCGAACGGGTCGTATACAGAACGACCATGTCCGTACGAGGAACCATGATTTCTTTGGCAACGGTCTCGTCAAAAGCAAAGATACGATTCACATATCCGTATTCTGTATTGTTGATCTTGCCACTCTCCACACTCTCGGACAGAATGATCTGAATCTCCTCCTGGGAGTGAGCTTCTTCATGCTCGGAAGCTGGCTGTAGTCCGAAGAGACGCACAAGACGGTTAGCCGAACCATTTAAGAGCCAGATGAAAGGATACATAATCCGGTTGAACCAAATGATTGGCTGCGAGGTCAGCAGGCTGACGCTCTCTGCCTTGCGAATGGCCAGCGTCTTCGGTGCCAATTCACCAATAACGACGTGCAGGTAAGTAACGAGAATGAAAGAAATGACAAAAGCAAGAACGTGACCTAATTCGTCGTTAATGTGCAGACTGAGGAACAAGGGCTCCAGCAGTTTGACCACGGTCGGTTCACCGAGCCAGCCAAGTCCCAGCGCTGTGATCGTAATACCGAGCTGACAGGCGGACAGATAGCCATCCAGATTGCTAACGACCCGCTGAAGTGCTAACGCATTTTTGCGTCCCTCAACCACCAATTGGTCTACCCGGCTGGAACGGACCTTGATGATTGCGAACTCCGTAGCTACAAAAAATCCGCTCAATATAATCAATAGCGCAAATAAGAATAGACTGACACCTATGTCCATATGATTTTTACTCATTCCTTTTCATATATATTTAAGTTCATATGAACTTATTGTAAGAACTTAAAATCAATATGACAACTGTCAAAAAGAAAGCTATTAACCTTCTAAGGGCCGAATTAGGCGGAAAAGAAGGAAGAATGGGGCTCACTCGTTCCGTAGCGCTCTTTTGTATCTCCCCTTTACAAGGACACTTCCGGGGGCGTATGATGGGTTCGCATGAACTTCAAATGACAGCTTGCTTCGTTGATAGCTGAGCTCTGAAAGGAGGAAGGACTATGGAATCTTTTACCCTGACACGCCGAGATATGGCGCATTTACTGCTTGCTCTGGATCACCGTCGAGAGCAACCGCCCCTGACTGTACTTCAGGCAGCCTGGAGAAAAAGTCATGCGGACAAGCTTGGTTCTGGCAGGGCGCTGCCTACGTTTGTAAGCACCGAGATCCATCCGGTACTGGACAAGATTATCAAAGGAAAAAAACACGGAGCCTTCTCTCTCCAGGAGATCGCTTCCCTCGCACAGCTGGTGGAATATAGCCACGTCTCGCTTGCCTCGATGCAGAACTGGGTCAAGCGTGACTTTCGCGAATTTTTGGGTGCTCCCAAAATTGGCAAGAAATACTCGGTGAATCAAGCAGCGTTGCTGTTGATTATTGAGGATCTCAAGTCCAGTCTTGATTTTGAATCCATCCGTAGATTGTTCCAACTGCTGTTCGGCCAGCCTGACGATGATGCGGATGATCTGATGCAGCCTGTGGAGCTGTATGCAGCCTATGCGTCTATGTTCGAGGAGCTGGATGCGAACGAGGACGGAATGTTCGATATTCCATCGGGAGCCGCTGCGGGCGGCTTGGGTGGAGTATTGACCGAGGATATGCTGCTCCGAGTAGCTGCCAAGTACACGGAGAATCTGGGGCATCTCCAACCAGCTCAGCGTGAGGCGCTGTGCAACACTTTGCTGGTGGCCGTCGTATCAGTGCAGAACTCTTATTTTTTGTCCATGGCCCGTCGATATGTGAACGCAACCCTGTTTTTGGATTATTGAAATGATTCCCTTCTGCGAATGGAACCACAGCGTGTATAGAAGCGTTAAGCATCGGTAGCTTACGCTTCTTTTTTATGCCGAAGTACCTGATTTATAGATAGAGCTTATCCCCCGGAATTTCCTACGCATACCGCCTGGTCTTGCTTTTCGATACCCTGAGATGTCTTATTCCATAAGGTGTTTGCTCATATTGACCCATGTAAAAAGTATACGAAAGTGGTATGTACAGTCTTTTGTACACACAGCTACAATTGAGTTATTAAGAACCAGCAATTGGAAGAATGAGGCAGGAGGGAATGGAGCATGTCTGAATTGTCCATCATTATATGCACCCGTAATCGGATTGAAGATCTGACACGCCTGATTCGATCCATTTCCGTTCAGCAGAAGCTGGTGGGAGATGCGGTTGAACTGCTTATTGTGGACGACGGAAACATTCCGGAAGAGGTGCTTGGTGAATTTAGAAGCCTGCTCTCCCGGCTGTCTGGCAGTCGTGTAGTCTATTATAAGAAATCGAAGCCAGGAGTGTGGCTGTCTCGCTATGAGGCCCTGTCCATGGTTCAATACGATATTGTGCTGTATTTTGATGACGATGCGGAGCTAGATGATCCGCTATATATCCGGCGGCTGTTGGATACCTATCACCAGGATGAACGGATTGTAGGTGTGGGAGGCATCGCCAAGGGGTTGAGTACGAGCCGGGCCGGGAAGCTGCTCGGTATTTTGACATTCCAAATGTCAGCATCTCTTGGCAGATTGTCAGTAAGCGGGCTGGCCGGCTCACTGCTGCGGTGGCATGAGGCGGAGCAGCCATTTCGAACTGAATTTTTCCATGGCTGCAACATGTCATTCCGTCGCAAAGCACTGAAGGATATGCTGCCGTATCCGTGGATGACAAGCTATGCTGTGGCAGACGACCTGTATATGTGCCATCTGGCGAGCCAGTACGGCACGCTAATCATCGATCCCAGCCTTCAGATCCTGCATCATGAATCGCCTCGTTCCCGGGATAATGCGGGACGCGTCGCTAAGGCAACGGCAGTGAATCATTATTATTTCCTGAACCTGAAGCAGGCAGGCATGAGGCATTATGTGGCCTTGCTCTGGACGCTAACGTATCTCATGGGGAAGGAATCCCTGAAGCGCAATTTTAATGCCGTGAAGGGCTACGCAGCAGGAATGCTGTTCGTCCTGAATCCCCGCAAAGAATCGTATAAGGAATATATGAATGCCCGGTTATCGCCGGAGAAGGCATGACGAATCATGGCAGATGAGAGGAGGAGCACGGATGGATTTGACGATTGCTATATGCACGCGTAACCGGGAGGAGGATCTGGCCCGCTGTGCCGCTTCCATAGCAGCTAGCCGAATGACGGAGCCCTCTCTTCAAGCCGAGGTGCTGGTGGTGGATGATGGAGATCTATGCCCCAAGCTAAGAGCTGAGATGAATGAGGGATTGGAGCGGGCAGGCTTTTCCTTTCGTTACTACAGGAAGGATCAGCCCGGACTGTGGCTGTCCCGGGTCAAGACGGTTGAGATCGCAGCCGGCGATATCATTCTGTTCCTCGATGATGATGTTGAGCTGCCTGTGGATTACATTGACAATCTCATGAGGACTTACCGCGAGAACCCCGATGCTGCAGGTGTAGGCGGTATCGCGCTTGGGATGAGGAACAGCCTGATGGGTACGCTTCGTTGCTTGCTATCCTTCCAGCAGTCTCCTTTTATGGGGCGGCTGTCGTTAAGTGGCCAGTCTGGCTCCATGTACAACTGGCACAGAGCACGTCGTACCTTCAAGTCTGAGTTCTTTCACGGCTGTAACATGTCGTTCCGACGGGAGGCCATTCGTTCGATCAAGCCTGTCAGTTGGCTGCAGAGTTATAGTGTTGGTGAGGACCTGTTGCTGTCACGGATCGCACGGATGCACGGGCCATTGTTGATCAATCCGGTGCTGAAGCTTCAGCACCATGAGTCCCCGTCCTCAAGGGATAACATGGAGCATGTAGCGTATATGAGAGTTATGAATCATGTGCATCTGCTGCGGGATGAGCGCGCAGGAGTGGTGCCTTATGCAGCACTGTGCTGGACTACACTGTATTTTATATTACGAGAAAGACCCAAGAAGAATAATTCGGCCATTCGTGGATATGCCAAGGCACTCAAGTCCATGTTCTCCAGGGAGGCGCTTGGTTGAATGCATTCGAATGGTATAGTGGCGTCAGAAGGAGGTGGAGTGAATGAGCGCATGGACATCAGCGAAGCAGTTCTTCTCAGGTGAAGGGCTCGCCAAGACCATCATGCGAACGAGCTTTAACAATTTTTTTGTGCTCATCGTCACGACTCTGACCTCGATCCTGACTGCACGCATGCTGGGTGTAGAGGGAAAAGGAGAGCTGGCCGCGGTGATCTTCTGGCCGGTGCTCATCGGGAGTGTGCTCAGCTTCGGACTGCCGACCTCGCTGATCTACAACGTGAAGAACAAGACGGGCAATACAGAGGACCTGATCGGCCTATCGCTCTTGATCCAATTACCAGCCAGTCTACTCTCAGCGGCCATTGCTTGGCTCTTCATGCCGATGTGGCTGAATGGATATGGACCAGAGATCATTCAACTGGCACAGCTATATGCCATAGCTGCCATACCGGCAGCGGTACTTACGGCTCTTACAACGGCGCTCTCTCAAAGCCTTGAGAAATTCAAGGTTTATAACGGATTGCTATTCCTGTATCCATTTGTTAACTTCGTTGGTCTGGTTGTCGTCTGGCTGATGGGGCTCTTGACGGTGCAGATTGCAGCAGCCATCAACCTCGTGGCTAGCATCGCGGCCCTGCTATGGGCGCTGTATCAATTAGGTGGGTCACTCAAGCTTCGCTCTTTCAAGCACTTCATGGACCGCAAAGTCATGCGTCCTTATTACAATTACGGAGCCAGAGTGTACGGTATGGAGCTGATGGGCACCTTGTCCACCCAGACGGATAAGATTGTCATTGTGGCTCTGCTGTCCCCACGTGACTTCGGGTTATACTCCGTCGTCTACGCGCTCTCTCGTGTCTTCAATGTCGTGCAGAACGCGGTTACCAACGTTACCTTCCCCAAGGTAACGGGCATGGCACAGCAGAAGATTATCGAGACGGTGGGGCGTGCGTTCCGCATCTCCATGGCGCTTATGCTGATCGTAATTGTCCCCAGTCTCTTTGTTGGTCGATATATGCTGGGGCTGCTCTACGGATCGTCATTTTTGGAGGCCTCTACGACCTTCTATCTGTTGTCCCTGGAATGCATAGTCGGAGGCGGCTCATGGATTCTGGCTTCAGCCTTCAACGCGCTTGGTCGCCCAGGGCTTGTGCTGATTCGGCAAATCGTCGCTTATGCGATTACCGTAGTTCTGTTCTTCGTATTCACCCCTCTGTTAGGGCTGGAGGGCATTGCGCTTGCTCTGTTGTCCGGGGCCTGTGTCAGACTTGTCTTTTCCGTTTTTTCATTCCCTGTATTTTTTGGGGTTCCGCTCCGGCGAATCATATTCGACAGACACGATTTTACTTTCCTTATGGAAATGATACACAAGAAGCGCAAGAAGGGAGAACTGAACGATGGCAAACTTGCATCCAATGGATGAGCTCAAGAACAAGCTGAAGATGATCCTGAAGGTGGTCCCGCCAGGCTCAAACATTGCTTATGTAGACTACCCGGTGTATAACAACGGTGGAGACGTGCTGATCATGAAGGGAACGGAGGCGTTCTTCAAGGCAAATGGCATTCGTGTCCGTGCCCGATATAGTGCCATGGATTTTCCCGATAAGCTGAATGTCCCGAAGGACTGGATTATCGTCTGTCACGGGGGGGGGAACTTCGGGGACTTGTATCTGAATCACCAGAATCTCAGAGAGAAGGTCGTGCGTGACTTTCCAACGCATCGGATTGTAGTCATGCCGCAGACGATCCACTTCCAGAGTGAGGCCAAGGCCAATGAAGCGGCGGCGTTGTTCAACAGTCATCCCGATATGCACATCTTTGTAAGGGACACACGTTCTTACGCCTATGCCTCTGAGAAATTCAACAACTGCGATATCCAGATGTGTCCGGATATGGCGCATCAATTATGGCCGCTCAAGACGACTTCTGCTCCACAGCAGGAGGTGCTCTATTTCCTGCGCAATGATATTGAGACGGTGAAGGATCAGCAGCAGTTCGATCGTGAAGCAGATGCGGATCATCGTCGGGATTGGGATACCTTGTTCACACCGTTCGAGATTCGTGGCATAGAATATTTCCAGAAATTTTACCGTCTCGACAAAAAGATCGGCGGCCCGCTTCCCACACGGGTATTCTGGTATAAGTATACAGACCATCTAATGAGTAAGGCCGTGGATCTGTTCAGCTCCTACCGTGAAGTACGTACCTCCCGTTTGCATGGACATATTCTTGCATGCCTCTTGGACATCCCGCATATTGTAATTGATAATTCTTACGGGAAGAATTCGCTGTATTTCCAGACCTGGTCGACGGGAAATACCAAGGCCAAGCTGTACAGTGAAGAGTCAGCTCCGGTGGAGCAACTCTTATAGATATCAGCACGAGCATGGGTGGCCCTAGCCTCATAGGGTCGTCCATGTTTTTTTGGTATTAATTATTCTTCTATATCCGCCAATAAATACATTTTTTTGACAGTAAACGGCTGTCCTCGCTATAATCGTACATGTAATGAACTGATGCGGATATCGTGACAAGAATCGCATTAGCTCAAGATGCTGAATAAGAAAGTTGAGGCTGTCCATGTCCATAATCAAGCCATTAGCCCCTCCGTTGTTGCTGATGAAGGATATTATTCGAGAAGGTGCTCCAGCATTGCATAGACGTGCTGTAGCGGTGTCGTCACCTCCGGGCGAAGAAGACAGACATTACATGCAGCTTATGATGGAATACCTGAAGAACAGCCAAGACCCTAACGTAGCCTCGCGATACGAGCTGCGAGCGGGCGTAGGTATGTCTGCCAATCAGATCGGCTTAGATAAGCGCATGTGCGTAATCTGCATTCAGAAGCCAGAGCTTCAAGTGGAATACGAGCTGTACAATCCTGTTCTGATCAGTCATTCCGATACAATGATATTCCTGGCGGCCGGTGAAGGCTGCTTGTCGGTTGATCGATATGTTCCGGGCTTCGTGCCGCGCTATGAGTGGGTAAAGGTTCAGGCCGCGGATGCATGGGGCACGGTAAATGAGTACACATTCCACGATTACACTAGTATTGTTGTGCAGCATGAGCTGGATCACCTGGACGGTGTTCTGTTCTACGATCACATCTCTCTACCGAATCCATTCCAATTGCCTGATCATGTGAGTGTCCGGCCTATTATCATGTAAGCGCTTGATAGGAGGGGAGGGCTTGTATGGTTTTGTCAGCCAGACTACTT
The DNA here is from genome assembly GCF_000377505.1 of Paenibacillus massiliensis 2301065 = DSM 16942. Classification (GTDB taxonomy): domain Bacteria; phylum Bacillota; class Bacilli; order Paenibacillales; family Paenibacillaceae; genus Paenibacillus; species Paenibacillus massiliensis. Next base: position 66,629 of record NZ_KB898197.1, read on the forward strand.
CGTTTTATTAACAATGTTCGTCTTCGCAACAAGCTCTTATTCTCTTACGTATTCGTGGTCATGCTACCCGTGCTACTGGTAGGGGGGACCGTCATTTATCATTTGCGTGAGCAAGCCCTGGAATCGGCGATCGCCCAGACCGTCAACAATGTCAACAAGCTCAAGAATCAGACAGATAATTTACTTAGAGTGCCGCTGGATATCTCGAACCGACTGATGTTCGATAAGGTTTTCGCCGGTATAGTGAACAAACGGTACAGCGGCATGTTGGAGCTTACAACAGCCTATAATGATTTTCATGAATTCCAGACCTATCGAGATCAGTATCGGGAGATTGAGAATATCCGCTTCTACTCCTTTAATCCAACGCTCGTCAACAATACGGAGTTCATCCCCGTTCAGTCAAGCCAAATGCATGAGTCATGGTTTCAGTCTGCGATGCAGGGCACGAGTGTGCATTGGCTCTATGTGCGCGATTCTGTTAATAATCCCATATCCGGACTGAGCCTTGTCCGCCAGATTCCATTTCCTGAATATCGGAGCAGGGGAGTGCTTGTGGTCGGAATCAACCGGAATGAGCTGAACAATATGTTAAGCATAGAACCCTTCAATACGATGATCATTGACCAACAGGGAATTATCGTAGCTTCCAAAGATCCAGCCATGGTCGGAACCAAGGTGAGTCGACATACGGTTGGCGCTGAGCTGCCTGAACTAAAAAAAGGCATTTACAAGGCAGAGCTGCAGGGACAATCCTCCCATATTATTGTAGATGAACTGATTCCACGTGGTAGCAAGAATGGTCTAACCTTCATCTCCATATTCTCGAATGAGAGCATCGTCCGCGAGGCAAATCGTGTCATTTTGCTAGGTACGATCTGTGTTGTGACGGTTCTATTGGCGGGTTTACTGCTGGTTATGCTGATTTCCTTTCTAATTACAAGACGTTTGCATCTGCTGAGCAGCGAGCTGCATGATGTAGCTGGGGGCAATCTGACGGTTGTATCCCGTGTCGAGGGGAAGGATGAGATTGGTGATTTGTCACGAAAGTTCAACACAATGGTAGCTAGCATCCAGCAGCTGATGGTGGAGGTCTATGAGACCAGCGAGCAGAATGCCCGCCTAGAATTGGCACAGAGGGATATCAAGCTGAAGATGCTGGCTAGTCAAATTAATCCGCATTTTCTATTTAATACGCTCGAATCTCTACGCATGAAGGCACATATGAAAGGTGAGAAGGAGATTGCCCATGTCATTAAGCTACTTGGTACTCTCATGCGACGCAAGCTAGAGATCGGTAGCGGCTATACGACGATTCAAGAGGAGCTGGACATGGTTCGCTCCTATCTGGATATTCAGCACTTCCGATATGGTGACAGACTACGGCCTGAGGTGCTGTGCGAACCCGGAATCGAGAGCGTTCGAATTCCTCCACTGCTCATTCAGCCCTTGGTGGAGAATGCTGTAATCCATGGTCTGGAGAACATGGAGGATGCCGTTACTGTGCAGGTATCCGCTACTCTGGAAGAGGCTAATAGGCTTGTAAAGGTCGAGGTCAAGGATAACGGGAGTGGCATGTCTCAGGAACGGTTGCGACAGCTGGAGCAACATCTGCAGCGCTTGGAGGAGGACAATAGCGGCATCGGCATGCGAAATGTACATCACCGACTGCGGCTGATGTACGGTGAAGCTTACGGGTTGCAGGTACAGGCCAGGGAAGGGGAAGGCACAATAGTCCGATTCTTAATACCAGTGGAGGAGGATGAATGATGTATAGAGTGCTGATTGTAGACGATGAGCCTGCCATTCGGGAAGGATTGACGACCCTGATTGATTGGGAAGCCTGTGGCTTTCAGGTGGCAGATACGGCGGGTAACGGACGGGAAGCGCTGGAGAAGCTGGAGAAGCTTGCGCCGAGGCTTGTTATTATGGACATTCGAATGCCTGGTATGAGTGGATTGGAGGTCATTCGCACAATCAGGGATCAGTACTCAGCAGACACATCGTCTCATCCTATATCCCCCCACGTGTTGTTGTTAACTGGCTATGCTGACTTCGAGTATGCGCGCCAGGCAATTGCCTATGGTGTGGATGGCTATCTGCTTAAGCCAGTGGATGAGGAAGAGATGATGAGCGAGCTGAAGCGAATTCATAAGCTTATTACCGCCGAGCAGCACCAGCAGCATACATGGCATCACACGGGACAGGAGCAGCAGGAGGCAACGCTTGAAAGGATCATGGAATCCCTGCTGCTTGGCACATGGGAGATCGTAAAGGAGCATCTGCAAGAGCCTATGCAGACAATCCCAATCCCGACTGGACTGAGAGATTGGTCGGCTTATCAGGTGCTTCTGCTTGGATGGACTTCAGCATCAGCAGATAGCCATCTGCCGTTAACAGCCCTGAAGCAGAGGCTTGATGAGGGATTTGCGCTGGAAGGAGATACGGTATCATTCATATTGGCGGGTGGGCTAGGCTTGCTGCTGCAGCAGCCCTTGACAGGGAGACATCAAGCTGCCTGGATGCAGGAAAAGCTGGAACGGGTATTTCAGCCGCTGGCGTTGTCCCCTTATGCTGTTGCAGGTCCTGTCGTGGCCGAGATGCAACATATACACCAATCTTACCTGCGTGCCTTGCGCCTGCTTGAGGTCCGCTTTGCACTTGGTGGCAACCGTGTGTTGCTATCTAGCGATGCGCCTGAATATGATCTGGAGCTGCAGGGAGATACGACCATCTCTATGGAGCAGCTGCAGCCGTATGGCGAGCGGCTCTATTATGCGGTGGAGGTAGCCAATAAAGAGGCAGTAAAGGGCATACTGAAAGAATTAAGGGAGGAGCTTATACGCTGCTCCCTATCTGAACAGGTGCTCAAGGATGCCTGTGCCCATTCCTTTACCCTGGTGTTAAATAAGCTGTTCACGGGTCGACATGAACGGTTATTTCGTGATTATTCCGGCGTGATCACGGAAGTTTATGCCCGAAAGACGCTCCAGTCTCTACTGGACCATGCTTATGAGCAGCTAAGTGATATCGCCGATCGGCTGCATGATGATACCCGTGAGGGAGCCATGAAGCGGATGACCGACTTCATTCAGGCTCATTACCATGAGAATCTGAAGCTGGAGCTGCTCGCTGAGACATTCAGTTACAATAGCGGCTATCTGGGGAAGCTGTTCAAGAGCCATACGGGTGAGTCATTCAATGTCTATCTGGACAAGGTTCGAATCGAGCAGGCCAAGCGGCTTTTACTGGAAGGGAAGAAGGTGCATCAGGTGGCGGTCGAGATTGGCTATGCCAATGCTGACTATTTTCATGCCAAATTCAAGAAATACGTTGGCTGCTCTCCATCAAGCTATCGGGCTAGTGGGGCGAAGTAGCTTAATCATTCCTGTTCATTCATAAAGATGACATATAGCTGTCAAGTATAGTGCATTACAATGCATAGGGGTGATGAAATGGCTGAACCATTAAGAGATATGTACAATCCAGTAGTGCTGGAGCAATTAGCAGCGCACCTGAAGGAGGTATATGCTCCTTTCCAGACGGCAAGCTTCATGAAGCAAATATTCGATGATACGTGGGAGTCACTTGCACTTAAAGAGCGTATTCGCCATATAACTCGGGCATTGGGGCAGCATTTGCCTGCTGATTATAGTGAGGCAGTCCAGCTCCTCATAAGTCTGGGGAATGATCGACAAAAGGGACTGTTTGTGCTGTTTCCTGATTTTGTAGAGGTGTACGGCCAGCAGGAGGAAGACTGGGATCTGTCGATGCAGGCTTTGGAGCACTTTACCAAGGGCTCCTCGTCCGAATTTGCAGTGCGGCCATTCCTGCTTCAGCATCCAGAGCGAATGATGGAGCAGATGCAGCGCTGGGCAAGGAGTGATAACGAGCATGTCCGAAGACTGGCTAGCGAAGGCTGCCGTCCCAGATTACCTTGGGGACAAGTGCTACCCATGTTCCGTGAGGACCCGCTGCCTGTACTTCAGGTGCTGGAGCTATTAAAGGAAGATCCGTCTCTGTATGTGAGAAAAAGTGTGGCGAATAATCTGAACGATATTTCCAAGGATCATCCTCAGCTCGTGCTAGAGCTGGCCAATCGGTGGCGCGGGCAGCATCCGGGCACCGACTGGATTGTTCGGCACGGCTGTAGAGGGCTGTTGCGCACAGAGCGCGCAGAAGCCTATGCCTTGTTCGAATATGCGGATCTAAGCCAGTCTCCGTCACGGCTTCAGCATGCACGGATTGATTCTGATCCAGCCCGCGTAACTATGGGTGAATCCACGGTGCTCAGCTGGCAGTTGACGATTACGGAGCCGATGACAGAGCGGGTTCGAATCGAATATGCCATTGATTTTGTGAAGGCAAATGGAAAGTCCTCCCGCAAGAAGTTCCTGCTGGTAGACCATATATTTTCACAAGCTGAGACCTTCCAGCGGACACGTACGCATCGCTGGGCTGATCTCACGACCCGCAAGCATTATCCGGGTGCTCACAGGATTTCGCTGCTTGCAAACGGAGTAACCCTGGCAGAGACAGAAGTGGTATTAGAACCATTAGTATAGTAATTATAATCGTATAATGGAATAGAATCATATGATATGGATAGAGTAATAGAATGTAATTCGCATCATAGGATAGTTACATCCTAAATTAACATCATAAACTAACATCATAAAATAGTAGTATCATAGAGAGTAGCATCGTATGATAGCAGCATCATAAAATAAGGTAGGACATTATAGGCCAACTGTTGTATGCAGTTGGTCTTTTTTGCGTTGCTCATGCAGCAGGGAGCAATGCATAGTGGCAATCACTAATTTTGACCTGAAATTCCCGCCAATCCCTTGGGTATGATGCCAAACTCTCCCAAAGTATGATTAAAGAAACAGCATACCTGGGAGGGATTTAAATGGAAACGCTACCAAAAAAGTCTTCTGGACGTTCGGATGCATCTCTCCTTCTGAATGCCCGCAAGACGGGGTTCTGGAAGACAGCACGCAAGCAGAAGTATCTTTACTTTATGTCCATTCCATTTGTGATCTGGGTGTTTGTATTCAGCTATTTACCGCTCTGGGGCTGGACGATGGCTTTTCAGAATTACAAGCCAGCCAGATCGTTTTTTCAGCAGGAATGGGTGGGCTTCAAGCACTTTGTAGAGCTGTTCCAGGATGAACGTTTTTACCTGGTACTACGCAATACCCTTGCGATGAGCTCTATGGGGATTATATTCGGCTTTACGATTCCGATTCTGTTTGCAGTGTTGCTGAATGAGCTACGCGGCATGATTTTCAAGCGTTTTGTGCAAACGGTTTCATATCTTCCCCACTTCGTATCCTGGGTTGTAGTTGCTGGGATTGTGACCAAGATGCTATCCATTGACGGCGGGGTCGTGAATGATCTGCTTCTCGCCTTGCATATTGTGGATGAGCCTGTGACGTTCATGGCCAAGGGCAGCTGGTTCTGGTACATCGTGACGGGAGCAGATCTATGGAAGGAGACAGGCTGGAATACGATTATCTATCTGGCTGCTATCGCAGGTATTGATCAGGAGCAATATGAGGCGGCCCGTGTGGATGGGGCCAGTCGTATTCGGCAAATCTGGCATATAACCCTGCCAGGCATCCGTACGACGATAGCGGTGCTTTTCATTATGTCCATTGGACATCTGATCAGTATAGGCTTTGAGAAGCAGTTCCTCCTCGGCAACAGTCTGGTCACCGATTATTCCGAGGTCCTTGACCTGTATGCGTTGAATTACGGTCTGAACATGGGACGATTCTCTTACGGAACGGCGATTGGGATCTTCAACTCGCTCGTCAGCATTACGCTGCTGTTCGTTGCCAATGGTCTGTTCAAGAAATATACCAAAGAAAGCATTATGTAGGAGGTAAATGTGATGACGAACCGTGCTTTCAACGCCACTCGTTCCGAGAAGCTCTTTGATATTCTGAACACGGCATTCATGTGTCTGGTAGTCGTCGTAACGCTGTACCCCTTTCTGAACGTGCTCGCCATCTCGCTGAATGATTCTACAGACACCGTACGTGGAGGAATCTATATCTGGCCGCGTGAGTTCACACTCCAGAATTACTCCACGATCTTCCAGTATGAAGGCCTGCTGCAAGGTCTTTATATATCGGTGTTGAGAACGATATCCGGTACGCTGCTCGGGCTATTCAGCTCATCCATGCTGGCTTATACGCTAAGCCGGATTGACTTTCAAGGCAGAAGATTCATCTCCGTCTTCCTCGCATTAACGATGTATTTCACAGGTGGTCTGATCCCGGTATATATTCTGATGCGTGATCTGGGGCTGATCGGCACCTTTTGGGTGTACATTTTCCCCGGAATGGTCAGTGCCTTTAACGTATTTGTCATTCGTTCCTTCATTGATGGCCTGCCCTATGCCCTGCAGGAATCAGCCAAGCTGGACGGAGCAAATGATTTCACCATATACTGGCGGATCATTCTGCCGCTTTGCAAGCCTGTGCTGGCTACGATCGCATTGTTCCTTGCTGTTGGTCAATGGAATGCGTGGTTCGATACGTACCTCTATAACGGGGGCAAGGCACATTTGACCACGCTGCAATACGAGCTGATGAAGGTGCTGCAGAGCACACAGCAAGGGGGGGCAGGCATGAACAATGTCAACGATATGGCGCGGCAAATGACGCAGATCTCGCCCGAATCCATCAAGATGTCCATTACCATCATCGTGACCGTACCAATCCTGCTCGTGTACCCGTTCCTTCAAAAGTATTTCGTCGGGGGTATGACACTCGGTGCTGTGAAGTCTTGAAGTACGAAGGAGATAAAGTCAACGATAGAGACTGGGAGGAGACTATATATGATCACCAAAACCTGGAAGTGGATCGGAGCTGTATTCATAACCACAACTCTTCTTGCTGGCTGTGCGGGTGGTTCTTCTGCACCGACTGGCGATACGGGCACTGAACCCATAACGCTCACATTCTTCGGAGCCGACTCAAGCCCCCAATGGAACAATATGAAGGATGAGGTCGGTCAAGAGATTATCAAAAGAACGGGGGTTACGCTCAATGCCGAATTTGCGGTCAGTGGCGGAGGTAAGGACCGACTGTCTCTCATGGCTGCCAGTGGAGAGTACCCTGATCTGATCTCGGCGAAGACAGAGGTTAGCAAGCTTGTAGACGCAGGAGCGATGCTGGATCTGACTGATCTGATCGAGGAGCATGCCCCGAATCTGAAGAAGATGTTCGGCCCGCATATGAATCGCTTGAAGTACAGTCTGGAGGACCCGTCTATCTATGTCATTCCTAGCTACAGTCAGGTGGACCAGACGACCTTCGATGCGACGAGCGGATTCGAAATACAGCACAAGGTCCTGAAGGAGCTGGGCTATCCTGAGGTCAAGACGGTAAAGGACTTCGAGAATGTCTTGCGCACCTATTATGAGAAGCACCCGACGACGAACGGTGGACCAACCATTCCACTGACCCTCGATGCGGATGACTGGAGAATTATGATCACCGTCACCAATGCGGCGTTCCTGACGACTGGTGCACCGGATGATGGAGAGTATTTCATTGACCCGAATACGTATGAGGCCAAGCTGCATTACAAACGTCCGGAGGCACGGGAATATTTTCGCTGGCTGAACCATATGTCCGCCGAAGGTCTACTGGATAAGGAGTCCTTTGTACAGAAGAGCGACCAATACAAGTCCAAGATTGCCAGCGGACGAGTGCTCGGTCTGATTGATGCGGAGTGGGGCTATCAGGATGCGGAGGATGCGCTGAAGGCGGCTGGTATGGAGGATTCCTCCTATGCCCATTTCCCTGTCACGTTAACGGAGGAGTATAAGGATCATTCTTTTCAGGATGCAGGATTTCTGTCCGGGTATGGTGTAGGCATTACGACCTCCTGCCCAGATCCTGTACGTGCGATCAAATTCCTGGATTTTCTGGCATCGGATGAAGGTCAGGTGCTGGTGAACTGGGGGATTGAAGGCAAGCATTATGTAGTCGAGGATGGCAAGCGTGTCATTCCCGAGAATGTGCTGAACGAGAAGGTGAACAATGCGATCAATTTCAAAAGAACCACCGGCATTGAGCTGTATTCTCTCATGAGTGGCCGTTATGGCGACGGAGTGAAGGATGCTACGGGCAACTATTACACGACCCGATTCCCTGAGCAGATTATCGAATCGTATTCCGAGCCAGAGAAAGAGACGCTGGCTGCTTATGGAGCTACCACGTGGAAGGATCTGTATCCTAGTAAGGAAGAGTTCCCGGTTAAGCCATGGGGCGCAGCCTATAACATGACTATGGAGAATGACTCCAGCTATGCAGTCGCCTTTGAGAAGACACAGGATATTATTCGCAAAAGAATACCTGAAGCGATCCTGACTTCGCCAGACAACTTTGACGCGGTCTATGACACCATGCTGGGGGAAGTGGATGCAGCAGGAGCCATAGAGATGGAACAGGAGTATTCCAAGATGGTGCAGGACCGGGTGAAGCTGTGGAACGGCGAATCCTGATTCCCATAATGATGACCTGATTCCACAATGATGAGCTGATTAGCATATGATGTTCTAATTAACCTAATAATATTCTGATGTAGACAACGACAAATTAAGATAAACCTAATAGAAGACAGGCAGGAGGATTGGGGACTGGAGCGTAGCTTCAGTCCTGCTTGTCATGTTTAGGAGGATGTATAGAAGGGTTAAATAACAATTATAAGCGAACTGCAAGCAAGACATGCATCAGGCAGGCTACAAGCAAGTATGCATGATCAGACCCGCAAGTTGGGATACTTAGTGAAGGCTCATGGGATAGCTTCAAGGAATAACCTTAGGACACTCTGCAGAGTGTAGAGGAGGGATCAAGTTGGAGACCAAGCAGAAGCAAATGAAGGGTACGGAATCATTCATGTCCATTCTGGCATGGGTGGCTGGTATTATCGGTATTATTCTAATCGTCGTAAATGTGGGCTTCTTCAGTGATCGTAACCTGGGGCTGATGATTGGCATCGGGTGCGTCGTTGGTGGCATATTCATTTACATGATCGGCAAGTCGCTCGGCACGGCTCGTATGAAGGAGGAGCAGGAAGAGGGAAAACGATAAATCGGTATCACAAGGAATCTCCGGTCGTAATTCCGACTCAGCCGGAGATTTTTTTGGTTGGAAATGCATGCGCTTTCACTTTAAAAATCATAGTGACTTTCTTTCATAAGACAAGCTCGTTTGGCAAGAGGAAATTATTTTTTTGCGAACTATTTCACAAAAACAAGAATAAATATCGACAAATTTGTTAACAACGCAAAAATCGGAGCGATTTTCTGCTATCTTATATAAGGACAGAATATTAGGGTAGTTCGAAAAGTTTGAGCACTTTTTAAAGAGAGGGGAACATCATGAACAAAAAACCAAAAGCTATTATTGCATTGGTTTTGACCGTGCTCACGGTTGCGCTGATCATTTGGACGTGCTTCTTTGCCGGCGGCAGCTATTGGGTGTTTGATCCAAAGGGCCCCATTGGGCAAGCGCAGAAAGAGCTTATTATCATTACGACGGCTCTCGCAGCGGCGATCATTCTGCCAGTCATGATCATGACATTCGTGATTATATGGCGTTATCGCGAGAGACCTGACAGCAAGGCCAAATATAAGCCGCACTGGGATGACAGCTTCAAGCTGGAGACCGTGTGGTGGGGGATCCCGATCGTGATCATCCTGATCATCTCCATCATTACAGCTAGATACACGTATGCATTGGAGCCTTCCAAGCCGCTTGCTTCGACCGAGAAGCCAGTAGTCATCCAAGTGACTTCACTGGATTGGAAGTGGCTGTTCATGTATCCGGAGGAAGGGATCGCTACGGTGAACACCTTGACGATTCCTGAGGGTGTGCCTGTGCGCTTCGAGTTGACCTCGGATGCTCCGATGAACTCCTTCTGGATTCCACAGCTGGGTGGTCAGATCTATACGATGTCCGGGATGGCTATGGTACTGCATCTGCAGGCGGATGAGCCAGGGACGTATTATGGCTCGGGTGCGAACTTTAGTGGAGAGCACTTTGCACAGATGAAGTTCGATGTGAATGCCGTATCCCGAGAGGATTACAATCAATGGGTTGCGAAGGTGAAGCAGGATACGAATCCGTTGACAGAGGAAGGCTACGAGGCGCTTGCTAAGCCTGGCGTATCCAATGTGACGACGTACTCCGAGTTCCCTGAAGGCCTGTTCTTCCGAATCGTTACCAAGTATGTAGTTGAAGGCTCCCATAACCCTCATGCAGGCCACGGAGCTAACAGCATGGGCGATATGGATATGTCGCAATACCGCACTGCACCGGATGCCAATGCTGAGCATGGCGAGAGCAGTGAATCACATTCTGGACATTAATTGACGATGGGAAAGGAGGCCCCCAATGTTAGAGAACCTTAAAGAGTTCGCACAGTTCTTCTTCGTTACTGGCGATCCGCTGATCTACGGAGCGATGGTTACCATCGCACTGGCGTCGATCGGGATTGTAGGAGGACTGACGTACTTTAAAAAATGGGGCTGGCTCTGGAAAAACTGGTTAACAACTGTTGACCATAAAAAAGTGGGGATTATGTACATCCTCGCGAGTATTCTGATGCTGTTCCGTGGTGGTGTGGATGCGCTCATGATGCGTGCCCAGATCGCACTGCCAGGTATAGATTTCCTGCATCCTGAGCATTACAACCAAGTATTTACGACACATGGTACGATCATGATCCTGTTCATGGCGATGCCACTCATGTTCGGTCTCTTCAATATTGCCGTGCCATTGCAGATCGGCGCGCGCGACGTTGCATACCCATTCCTGAACGCACTGAGCTTCTGGTTGTTCTTCATGGGTGCAATGCTGTTCAACCTGTCCTTCGTCATCGGCGGTTCGCCGGATGCAGGCTGGCTGAGTTATCCGCCACTATCGGAGCTTTCACACAGTCCTGGTGTCGGACAGAACTTCTACATCTGGGGGATACAGATCTCAGGTATCGGTTCCCTGGCAACAGGTATTAACTTTATCGTAACGATCATCAAGATGCGTGCTCCAGGCATGACCTGGATGAAAATGCCGATGTTCACCTGGTCGGTATTCGCGTCCTGTATCATTATCATTTTTGCATTCCCGATTCTGACGGTAACTCTGGCGATGCTGTTCATCGACCGCTTCGCTGGCGGACACTTCTTCACGCTCGATATGGGCGGGAACCCGATGATGTATATCAACTTGATCTGGATGTGGGGACACCCTGAGGTGTATATCGTAGTTCTGCCTGCATTCGGTATCTATTCTGATGTCATCGCGGCCTTCTCCAAGAAGCGTCTGTTCGGTTACAAATCCATGGTATTCGCGATGCTGATCATCAGCGTATTGTCCTTCTTCACATGGGCTCACCACTTCTTCACGATGGGCTCGGGGGCGGACGTCAATGCCTTCTTCGCGATAAGTACAATGGCGATAGCAATCCCGACAGGGGTTAAAGTATTCAACTGGCTGTTCACGATGTACCGTGGTAAGCTGACCTTCCCGACGCCGATGATGTGGGCGATTGCGTTCATTCCGAACTTCCTCATCGCGGGTCTGACAGGGGTTATGCTGGCCGTTGCACCGGCAGACTTCCAGTTCCATAACAGCTACTTCCTGATTGCTCACTTCCACTCTGCTCTGATCGGTGGTGTGGTGTTCGGTTACTTCGCAGGTCTTTACTACTGGTGGCCGAAGATGTTCGGCTTCTGCTTGCCGGAGACGCTGGGTAAATGGGCATTCTGGTTCTGGAACATCGGCTTCTATGTCTGCTTCCTGCCGCAATACTCACTCGGTCTGATGGGTATGACGCGCCGGATCAGCACCTATGGCTGGGATACAGGCTGGGCTCCGCTCAACTTCGTATCGACAATCGGTGCCTTCCTGATGGGGATTGCCTTCCTGTTCCAGGTTGCACAGATTGCTGTAGGTATTCTGAATTACCGCAAGCTGAAGGATACAACTGGAGATCCATGGGATGCTCGTACGCTTGAGTGGTCCATTCCTTCTCCGGCTCCTGAATATAACTTCGCCACACTGCCACAGGTTACTGACCGTGATGACTGGTGGGAAGAGAAAGAACGTCGTAAGCAAGGCATCTTCAAGAAGGAACAACCGATCGAACCGATTCACATGCCGAAGAACTCTGCAATTCCATTCATCATGTCGGTGTTCTGGTTCATTGCTGGCTTTGGCTTCGTATTCGGCTGGTGGTTCTTCTACATTCCGGGCCTGATCGGCGTAGCAGCTTGTATGATTGCACGTTCGTTCTACTCCTACGACAACGATTATTATATCCCTGTCGATGAGGTAAAACGTACGGAAGCGGCTATAAGGGGGTCAGTGTAATGGCACAAGCAGCAGCTCATAACCATCATGGCCATGATCATGGGCATCATGATCCTCAAGAGATGAAGATGCTTGGCTTCTGGATATTCCTGGTGACGGACGTTATCCTGTTCAGTACGATCTTTGCTACCTTTATTGTGTTGCAGAATAATACGGCTGGTGGTCCGGGACCTGAGCTATTCAATATGACAGGTATCATTATCTCGACCTTCGTGCTCTTGACGAGTAGCTTCACAAGCGGGCTTGCTGTTCTGGAAATGAACAAAGGCAAGCTCAAGCCAATGCTGTTCTGGCTGGCAGTTACATTGCTGCTGGGTCTGACGTTCCTGGGGCTTGAAATTCATGAGTTCCGTGAACTGGTACATGAAGGAGCAGCGATCTCAACGAGTGCCTACTGGACGGCGTTCTATACGCTGGTAGGTACGCATGGTCTTCACGTTACCGTAGGGGCATTTTGGCTCTTTGGTCTGATGCTTCAACTGAAGAAGCGCGGCATCACAGCGGATACCAAGGGCAAGGTCAACACGCTCAGCCTTTACTGGCACTTTTTGGATGCCGTCTGGATCTTCGTATTATCCGTTGTTTATCTGATGGGGGTGATGTAAGATGGCGCAGCATCATTCAGATTCCCATGAGCATGAGAGTCATGGTTCAGTGAAGTCGTATGTAGTTGGCTTCATCCTCTCCATTGTGCTGACGATTATTCCACTCGTTATCGTCATGAACGATATGGTGGATCGTCTTGGTACCTTGATCGTGATCTTCGTAACTGCCGTGCTGCAGTTCATTGTACAGCTGTACTTCTTCATGCATATCCGTGATGGCCAAGGACCTCGTTGGAATGTGATGACTCTGGTACTTGGAGTGACCATTCTGCTGACGATCGTAGGCGGCTCTATCTGGATCATGGGGAACAACACAGTTGCTCACTGATTCATATTCGGGGATGATTTCCCTTGCATAACAGCTTCATTCAGGTGCTCCGTGACTGTACTGGTCCGGGGCACTTTTTTTGTGATTGATTGCGGTAGTTGTGGCTTATCTCTTCAGGTAAGGGACAAAAAACTGTCCTCCAGACTTCAGTTCGGTGTATCATAGTTAGTATGTGAGAGGCTGAGAAAAGGAGCTGATACGTGCTATGGGGATGTTCTCCAGATTAGCGGAGCAGAAGATTACCGAGGCTATGGCAAAGGGAGAATTTGATCATTTACCAGGAGCAGGTAAGCCTCTTGTCATGGAGGATTTATCCCATGTCCCGGAGGACCTGCGCATGTCGTATAAGCTCTTGAAAAATGCCGGCATCCTTCCGGAGGAGCTGCAGCTTCGTCAGGAATGCATCAAGCTGCACGACTTACTGCATGCTTGCCGTGAAGCAGGGGAGAAGGAGCGGATTAGCCGCAGGCTGACGGAAAAATCCTTGCGATTGCGGATGCTTTTGGAGGAGAGAGGGCTTGGCAATTCGCTTGCATTCTATGAATATGAATCAGCTGTGCACAAGAGGCTAGAGGAATAGGATACAGTTTGGCAAAATCGTCGGCAATTGGTATGATAACGAAGAGAAGATATTACTTATATGGAGGAATACCCATGACCCAGCAATCCCTAACCAGCATTATTGATCATACGTTATTAAAGGCGGATGCCCGCCGTGAGGATATTGTAAAGCTGGCCGAGGAAGCCAAGCAGTTCAAGTTCGCCTCGGTATGTGTGAACCCGACTTGGGTAGCTACAGCCTATGAGGTTCTGAAAGACACACCTGAAGTGAAGGTATGCACCGTGATTGGTTTCCCTCTGGGCGCTTCTACATCGGAGACGAAGGCATTTGAGACAGGTGACGCTATTGCCAAAGGTGCAACTGAAGTGGACATGGTCATTAACATCGGAGCTCTCAAGAACGGAGAGGATGATCTGGTGCGCCGTGATATCGCTGCTGTCGTAGAGGCTGCGCGTGGTAAGGCATTGACCAAGGTCATTATTGAGACCTGCTTGCTTACGGACGATGAGAAGGTACGGGCATGCAAGCTGGCTGTGGAAGCAGGAGCTGATTATGTGAAGACCTCCACAGGCTTCTCTACAGGTGGAGCAACCAAGGAAGATATCGCCTTGATGCGTAAGACTGTAGGCCCTGATGTAGGTGTGAAGGCATCTGGTGGTGTACGTAGCGCTGAGGATGCTCGCATCATGGTAGAAGCTGGTGCTACACGTATCGGAACTAGTGGTGGGGTTGCAATCGCGAAGGGCGAGGAGTCCCAGTCGGCATATTAATGAATGAGCTCGAATTGCAGCTCAAGAAACGGGGTGAGACGATGAATTCCGAGACAGAGGCCATGGAATGTGAGCAGACGTGTCATGGATCGGGTGAACAGGAGCTTGATCATATCAAGTCTTCCATCATTGAAGATGACACAGCTTACAAAATGTCAGAGCTATTCAAGGCACTCGGTGACCCAACCCGCATTAAGCTCATCTATGCCCTGGCGCAAAATGAATTGTGCGTGCATGATCTGACAGTCATTCTGGATATGGGTCAATCCGCCGTTTCCCATCAGTTGCGCTATTTACGGAACGTTCGTATTGTGAAGCGCAGAAAAGTAGGCAAGACGGTCTACTATTCTTTGGACGACAATCATGTCGAGCAGATCTTCTTGCAGACACATGAGCACATAACGCATAAATGATTCGCAACAAAAAACAGGCAGGAGCTGAACATTGAAATGCTCCCTGTCAAGTAGACAGTCTAAAAAAACAAAAACATCTGTATGTAGTCCCCCTCGGTGAAGGGGGATTATTCTTTGTTAAGCTGCTCGTCGAAATTCGTTCGGGGACAAGCCGTTTAGTCGTTCTGTGTACCGATCATTATTGTAATAACGGATATAGGATCTCACACTGTGCAGGAGATCGTCATAGGTATCGTACTTCTCTAGATAAAAGCGTTCTGCTTTAAAGATACCCCAGAATCGTTCAATGGGTTGGTTATCCAGACACCGACTTACACGAGACATGCTTTGGGTAAACTTATATTTCTTTCGAATCTGCTTGTATGTAAGCGAGGTATACTGAAAGCCTCGGTCACTGTGCAACAGCGGCGTGACCCCTGGGTTTCTTTGGTAGGCTTTCTTTACCGTATCCATGACAAGCTCATTGTTGTTGGAAGGACTTAATACCCACGAAACAATAGAGTTGTCATATCCGTCGATCATGGCACTCAGGTAGGCCTTGCGGCCATTTCCGTACCTCAGCTCAGTCACATCGGTGCACCACTTTTGATTTGGAGCATCCGCTTGGAAGTCCCGGTTCATGACATTCTCTGCGAGATGAAGTTCTGGAGCCTTCACGTAGTTTAGTCGCTTTTTGCGAATGACTGACCTTAATCCAAGTGCACGCATGATGCGGTAATATCGTTTACGGTTGTAGCTTCTTTTCAGCTTACGGTTCAATTGCATACGCATCTGGCGGTAGCCGAGTATTCCCTTTCGTTTGACATAACGCTGTTTGATTTCCTTAGCCAGTGCAAGATTTTCGAGTTCCCGGGTGGATGGCGTCCATTTTAGCCACTTGTAATAGGCAGATCGGGCGATTCCTGCTAGCTCACAGAGCTTGCTGATCGCATATCCTTTGTCGGCATGTAATTCCCTAATGGCTTGGTAGATGTCTACATGCCGAACAAAGGTTAGTCCGTGTTTCTTCGCCGGATCTCTGCCAACTTTTTTGAGAGTGCATTCTCCATTTCCAAGTGCTCATTACGCGCTTCAAGTTCCTTAATCCGAAGCTTTAAGCGTTCCTGCTCATTTAGCTCCTCTGGCGGCTTCTTCCGGCCCCGGAGGTCCTGTAAAGCCTCCTGGCCACTTGCCTTATATTTACGAACCCATGCGTATACCTGCTGATAAGAGACACCATATTTGTCGATTGCTTTCTGATAATTGAGATCGTGAGCGATGGTGTATTGTGCAATTTCAATCCGTTCTTCGTAAGTCGTTTTCCGTCCTTTGTTCATGTAGGGTTGTCCTTCTTCTCTACGAGTTGGTTTCATGGGTATCTCTCCAGTATACTTGGAAACCCAACTCTGTAACACACTTCTACTCGAAATGTGATACTTTTTCACCACTGCTCGTACGGAGTATTCGCCAGAAAGTACATCCTGGATAGCTGATCGTTTTAGTTGTTTGGAGTAAGCCTTCCATCCTTTGGATTTTCTTAATCCTTCTTCTCCATCTGCTTGATATTTTCTGACCCAATCGGTCACCGTATCTGGAGAGATTCCCAGTTGCTTCGCCTCATGGTTTGGGTTTGATTCATACCGTAAACAACGCCGCACAGCCTGAATCTTTAATTCGTACGAAATCGGACTTTTCTTGGACATTACAAAAACTCCCATCATAGTAGAAGTAGAAGTTTTGTTTTTTCTACTGTCTACTATGATGGGAGCATATCACATGTTCAGTATCCTGCCTGTTTTTTTGTGCGCTCCAGCTCTGTAAAGCGTGGGGTGAAGGAGGAACGGAGAGTGTTAATTAGCGCTTTCGGCTCCAGTACGAGAAGCCAATCCGGCCAAGGACGATCAGTAGAATCAGGACGCAGCCAAGGATCAGGCCGGTATAAGGTAATTCGTCTTCAAAGACAATGTACCCCTTGGTCGGAGCCGGAGTCATTTCTACTTGATTACCGTTTTCATTGTCATGTGAATTTGTTGTACTCGTATTGTCGATGCTAGCTACAGGTACAGCATCAGCTCCGCTAGACCCGGCAGCGGCTATGTGGGCGCTAGGTAACAAAAGGAACACGCTTAACAGCACCATACGCAGCATCATAAAAAGCTTATTGTTCATGGGGACCCCTTTCGTAGCTTGATTAAAATTTAAAATAATCGCTATACTTCAAATTGTAGTGGATAAGCACCGTCTGGAATAGCCCTTCTTGAAGAATTCAGTAATTGTTCATATGTTAGCATTTTGCACCATTCGATATCAATCGCCTGAAGCTATAAGCTCTGGAGTCCTCTTAGGAATGATTCATCATGCTCATGTGTTTGATATTCCCGAAAAAAATCCGTTTGAGCAGGCAAATGTGGTTGACTTACCAAAGTAGGGGTGAATATAATAACTGTATAAACCAAAACATGAACAATTGCTCATATGTTATTCGTTAAGGGATGAGGTGCTAACATGAGTACGGCTCAAGGAAGCGTCAAGCGGGAATGGATATTGGAAGGACTGGATTGTGCGAACTGTGCCCGTAAGATTGAGGATGGAGTACAGAAGGTCGAAGGTGTAACTTCATGCTCCGTGAATTTTGTAACCAAGAAGTTAACGCTGGAAATGAAAGAGGAATTGGCTGAAGCGGTTGCGGAGGGAGCGCGTAAAAAGGTTAAGAGCCTGGAGCCTCATATTCAGATGATGGATGCCGGGGCTGTCGCACGCCGATCGAAAGCTGGTAGCAACAGAAATGCTCATAGTTCTGGCCATGCTGGTCACGACCATGCAGGCCAGGAGCATTCACACAAGCATGATGGACACTCGCATGCAGATCATGATCACGATGATCATAGCCATGTCCATGACGGGGATGGTCATGCCGGACATAGTCATGATCACGGCGAAGGTGCAACACGAAAGATGCTGTATCGTCTAGGAGCAGCGCTGGTGTTGGGGATTGGTGGAATTTTACTGAACGATCAGTTTTGGCCATCATTTTCTCTTTATGCACTAGCTTATCTCATTATTGGCGGTGACATTGTCTATCAGGCTATAAGGAACCTCTTTAGAGGCAATCTTTTCGATGAGTATTTCCTGATGTCCGTAGCCACACTGGCCGCGTTCGCTATTGGTGAATATCCTGAAGGCGTGGCAGTTATGCTATTTTACCAGGTAGGCGAAATGTTCCAGGGAATTGCGGTGAATCGTTCTCGCAAATCGATTACCTCGCTTCTTGATATCCGTCCAGACTCCGCTAATTTGTTAGTGAATGGAGAGGTACGCCGTGTCCCGCCAGAAGAGGTAGAGGTAGGTGATCACATTCAGATCAAGCCTGGGGAGAAGGTTCCGCTTGATGGTAAGGTCATTTCGGGCCAGTCTATGATTGATACTTCAGCGCTCACAGGTGAATCGGTGCCACGGAGTGTCGATGTAGGAGAACAAGTGCTGAGCGGTACGGTTAACAAGAGCGGTGTGCTCACGGTGGAGGTTACTAAGGAATTCGGGGAATCCACAGTATCGAAAATCTTGGAGCTGGTGCAGAACGCGAGCAGCAAGAAAGCGCCGACCGAGAAATTCATCACTAAATTTTCAAGATACTATACGCCTGTAGTTGTCGTGATTGCGCTCCTGATGGCGGTCATTCCTCCGCTTGTGCTTGTTGATGCGACTTTTACGGAGTGGATCTATCGCGCGACAATCTTCCTGGTGATTTCCTGCCCTTGTGCGCTGGTCGTATCCATTCCACTTGGCTTCTTCGGCGGGATCGGTGCGGCCTCCAGAATTGGCGTATTAATTAAGGGAGGAAACTTCCTGGAGGCCCTTAACGATGTCAGCTACGCGGTATTTGATAAGACGGGAACATTGACCAAGGGAACTTTCAAAGTCACTGCCATCTATCCGGCAGAGGGCTTAAGCGAGAATGAGCTGCTGGAGACAGCTGCACTGGCAGAATTGCATTCCACGCATCCTATAGCAGAATCTGTACGCTCTGCTTATGGACATCCGTTAGAAGCTGGGCGTATCACACAATATGACGAAATATCTGGTCACGGAATTCAAGCGGTCATTGATGGTCATCAGGTACTGGCAGGCAATGTTAAGCTAATGAAGCTTGAGAGCATCAACTTCACACAGGCAGAGAGTAGTGGTACGGTTGTACACCTCGCTATTGATGGCACCTATGCAGGATATCTGAACATCGCTGATGAGGTGAAGGAGGACTCTGCGCGGGCGTTGGCTGAATTGAAGAAGCTGGGGATCAAGAAGACAGTCATGCTAACCGGCGATGCGCAAGCAGTGGGGCAGGCGGTTGGTGAGCAGCTAGGCCTCGATGAGGTATATGCAGAGCTGCTTCCACAGAATAAGGTGGAGCAAATTGAGCGCTTGGCTGCGAGCAAGGCCACTAAGGAGAAAATTCTGTTCGTAGGTGACGGGATCAATGATACCCCGGTGCTGGCAAGAGCTGATGTAGGGGTGGCAATGGGAGGACTAGGCTCGGACGCAGCTATTGAAGCAGCGGATATTGTCATTATGAATGATGAGCCGTCTCGACTGGCAGATGCGATAAAAATTGCCAAGCGCACGCGCACGATTGTATGGCAAAATATTATTTTTGCCTTGCTGGTCAAGACAGCGTTTCTTACTCTCGGGGCTTTCGGTATTGCAACGATGTGGGAAGCAGTCATATCTGATGTAGGGGTTACTTTGTTGGCCGTACTAAATGTGATGAGGGTGCTAAAAGTTGAAACAGAGGATACGGGAGCATCTGATCAACCAACCACCGCAACAGGGTAAACGGTTCTCTAATATCGTCAAGATCAATTAGCAGGTAGTGAAGAGTCAGTTCATGTTGACGAGTCGAAGGCATTGCAGTTCTTGGGAGCTGCGGTGCCTTCTTTTATTGATCCATCCATTAATCGGCATAAGGGAAGATGGAAGCTAATATGGTAATTCTAGGGCTGCTGATAACGCTTTATTGGAACCATCATGCAGCGTGAATTAGTGTATTCAATATGAGTTGGAAAGGATGAGCATGCATGAGCGCAAGACGAGGGGAATTAAGGCTTGAGGAGCATGCTGGCCAAGACAGGGTAGCTAGAGTCAGGGAGTCTGGCACGCTGAGTAAGCGATCAGGCATCCGTATGGATCTGTCCAGGTATATGATGGATTTCTCTCATCCGTCATGGCCTGAGGTACCCGCCAGCGTAGATGGGGTGTTCCTCAGGGGAGATGCCCAGTTCATGGCAACGAGCCTACTTGAGCTTGTTGAAATGTACAAAGGATCGCCTCCCGATACCCGGCTTGTGTGGGGAAGAAGAATGAGGGCTATACTCGAAGCCCAATATGATTCATGCATGTCTGTGCTGAGCGGGCAGGCGTTGTCTGTAGCTCTGGTACATTCGGTACCTGAGGCAGGTCTGTTGCGCGAGCTCCAGGATATTCAAGCCGAAGCTTTGCTACGAGCAGCCTGGACCTCCATTCGCCAAGGAAAGGAGCTTGAACTGGAGATTGCGATCCCAGATCCCGACAGTATAAGTACCTTCCGTCAGATGGACGAATGGCTGGAGCAGGTGAGCAGGCAGACACTACTTGGCTACCGTGGCTCAGTACGGTATCGGGTTGGAGCCATCTACAGTGGGATCGACTATACACGGATTCATGTGGATATGGCGAGAATCGCAGATTTTGTCATTCTGGATGGGCTCCCCAAGACGACTGCAGACACATGTAGCAGCTATAACCATCTCGCATCAGCCGGAGAGTGGGCGGGGCTGGCTCATGCACTGAGCGGTATCAAGCCGCATATTAAGGTATGGGCGACGGCCAAAGGGCAGCAGCCTTGTGCCATAGAGCGCTATCTTGAAGACGTGACGCTGGGTGAAGCTTACGGCTTCATCTGCGAGCCGGGTGTATTTACTCAAGCCTGACCAGCTTACAACGTCATTATAATGAGACATTAGCAGGGCATGCCCATGGGCGCTGAAAAAAATATGATCCCGTCTTGGCACACATCTCGCGGAGATGTGTGCCTTTTTTGCTGTGTGTAGCATACGATATTGCACCTCAGCGATTTGCCCTTTACAGCTATACAATAGGAGCGTATAATGACTGCATAAGTTGCATTTGGTAAAAATAATTGTATAAGGTAAACAATGATTATCATTCTCATTGTCTGACATGCTGCACCGGTTCATATCGGTGCAGCATGTGTCATTTTCAGGGGACTAACAATGGCTCTCATTCTCATTAAGGACAGAATTATGATTGGACAGAAAGGATCGTGATGGTCATGCAAGCTATTAACAAAGGAATCGTACGTCCACAGAAAGAGGACACCAAGAAAGCCCAACTGGGCCGTCCGGGATCAGGACCACAGCCAGGCTCTCGAATGCAAGCTCTGATTCGCAACAAGGAGATGCAGGCAGCATTGGGTAGTGGGGCACTTATGCTGATTGCATGGGGAGTAACGGGCTACTCCTATTGGTTGTCTGTAGCGCTCTATATCGTATCTTATACTCTCGGTGGGTGGTCCAAGGCTCGGGAAGGTCTGGAGACACTGCTACAGGAACGGGATCTGGATGTGAATCTGCTCATGATTGCTGCCTCACTTGGAGCTGCTGCCATCGGCTACTGGAACGAAGGGGCAATGCTTATCTTTATCTTTGCCCTGAGCGGAGCCCTGGAGAGCCTGACGAATGAGCGTAGCAGCCGGGATATATCGCAGTTGGTGGCGCTTCAGCCTGAGACTGCTGTCCGAATGACAGACGAAGGGATGGAGCTGGTCTCGATTGAACAACTGATCCCTGGCGATCTCATCCTTGTTCGTCCAGGAGAGCTGATTCCAGCAGATGGCATCATCGACCGCGGTCGCTCCGCTGTGAATCAGTCATCCATTACGGGAGAATCTGTACCCATTGACAAGACGATTGGAGCCGAAGTATATGCGGGGACCGTGAATGGAGAGGGTGTACTGTATGTGGAGGTTAGTCGCTCATCAGAGGGATCGGTATTCGCCAAGATCGTCAAGCTGGTAGAGGAAGCCAAGACAGAGGTTCCGCAATCCCAGCGCTTCATTAAGCGGTTCGAGGGGATATATGCCAAGGCTGTAGTGGCGATTACGGTGCTGATCCTTGCTCTGGCACCGCTGCTGTTCGGCTGGAGCTGGCAAGAGACTTTTTACAAGGCGATGGTATTTCTCGTGGTGGCATCCCCCTGTGCGCTGGTATCTTCGATTATGCCTGCCACGCTGTCAGCTATCTCCAACCGGGCAAGACGTGGGATTCTGTTCAAAAGCGGTAGCCACATGGAAAATATGGCTCTGACCTCCGTGGTGGCCTTTGATAAGACGGGAACATTGACTAAGGGGGCTCCACAGGTTACAGACTGGTTCACGGCAGATGGCTTCGATCGCCAGGACACCATGACCGCTGTAGCAGCGATCGAAAGTCTGTCCAAGCATCCGCTGGCCAAGGCAGTCGTAGCTAAGGCTGAAGAGGAAGGGCTGGAGCTGCCTGAGGCCGAGCAAGTGAGGTCTATTACCGGCTGGGGGATGGAAGGTCGAGTAGAGGGAATCGAATGGAAGATTGGTCGCTCTGACGTGCTGACGCAGCTGCCGAACCTGGCTCCGCACTGGCAGGAGCTTCGAACGAAGCTGGAGCAGGAGGGCAAGACGGTATCTGTTATTTTGCGGGAGGATGCCCTTGTTGGTCTGATTGGAGCACGGGATGAACTGCGCCCACAGGCCCGAGAAGCAATACAACGTCTACGTGCCATTGGGGTAAAGGTAGCGATGCTATCGGGCGATCATCCCGACACCGCAGCTGTCATTGCACGAGAGGCAGGAGTGGATTGGGTATATGGCGGACTGACGCCGGAGCAAAAGGTGGAGCATGTGCGGCAGCTGCGAGAGCAGCATGGTCATGTCGTGATGGTGGGGGATGGTGTCAATGATGCCCCGGCTTTAGCCGCTGCTACAGTGGGATTGGGGATGGGCATGAATGGCAGTGGTGCTGCGCTGGAGGTGGCTGATGTGGTTTTGATGAATGATGGCATTGAGGAGATTGCCTCCACGATTATCGTAGCTCGCCGCGCTGCACGTATCGTGAAGCAGAACATGATCTTTGCGATTCTGGTCATTCTAATCCTCATCACGGCGAACTTCCTGGAGAATATTGCGCTCCCGCTGGGCGTAATCGGACACGAGGGCAGTACACTGCTTGTGATCTTGAATGGTCTAAGACTGCTGCGACCTGTCTCACAGGGAACGAATCAATGAAGCAGGAGACAACACATGTTACGCCAAAAACGCTACTGACGGTTCGATGTCAGTAGCGTTTTTTTGCAGCTAGTATCCGCAGTCAGTATCCGGGAGAAGCGTGATGTAGTTAGAAGACAGCTGACGGTTGGTAGGAGATTTTCAATAGCATTGGTATATCTCCGATTAGCTATAGCAGTACCGTTAGACCGATCATCGTTAGCAATCCCAGGATGAATGAGATGGTCGCAACGCGCTGGTTGCCGTCCCCATGACTCTCCGGGATCAGCTCCTTGTAGACGATGAACATCATTGCACCGGCTGCAAAGGCGAGTCCGTAAGGCACCAGCCCGGCAACGAAGGAACTAAGATAATAGCCAATGAGACTCGTAATGATCTCGACGGCACCCGTCAATGTGGCGATACCAAGTGCCTTGAATCGTCCGATATTCTGATGCACCAGAAAGAGGGCAACGAGGAAGCCCTCAGGAGCATTCTGTAATCCGATTGACAGTGCGATCAGATTCCCGAGACTCTCATTCTCGCTCGCATAGCTCACACCTACAGATAGCCCTTCAGGCAGGTTATGCAAGGTGATTGCAGCGATGATCATGAAGGCCTTGGACTCCAGCTGGAAGATCTGCGGCTGGGTCGGGTCCTCCAAATCCACGTGAGGGATATACATTTCCAGTACAAGCAGTACAACAGCTCCCAGTAGCACACCTAACGACAGCACCAAAAAATTAGATTGATTCAAGGACTCCGGAATCAGATTGAATACAGAAGCTGAGGTCATAATGCCAGCCGCATAGGCCAGCAGGATATCACGCAGGCGATGCGTGACCCGCTTCATGAACAGAATAGGTATAGCTCCGAGTCCGGTAGACATCGCTGAAATGAAGCTACCGATAAATACATCATTCATTTGACGGACAAGACCTCCCCAAGTACTTATATAAATAATTTCGAGATTCCATAATTAATTGTTCAATATTTAATTACTTCATACTAGATTGCTTCATGAAAACTTCATTTGACCTTTTCTCTCCTATTCCGCATAATTAAGTTACACATTAGAATGATTATAAACTACAACAGTAGGAAATGGCTATTTCAACCTAGACTTTTGTTCAAAAGTAGTTCAAACGTAATTAGAGAGTAGCCTGCATCCAGCCATAGATAAAGATTCGAGCTTTCCTGCTCGGGCCCTTACCTAGTATATGCCGAGGGTGCTCATCCATGTAGCTTGTCTTTCCTTAATTCACATATTGGAGGTTGATCTTATGTATAAATCTATCATTATCGGTACAGGACCTGCGGGTCTGACAGCAGCAATCTATCTGGCTCGTGCGAACATGAGCCCACTCGTCATTGAGGGCCCACAGCCTGGCGGTCAATTGACCACCACTACTGAGGTTGAGAACTTCCCAGGCTTCCCGGAAGGAATCATGGGCCCTGAGCTGATGGAAAACATGCGTCAGCAAGCAGAGCGCTTTGGTGCGGAGTTCCGTACAGGATGGGTCAACAAGGTCGATACGTCGAGCCGCCCATTCAAGCTGGAGGTCGAAGGTCTGGGTGAGCTCGTAACCGATACCCTCATTCTGTCCACGGGTGCAACTGCAAAATATCTGGGTATCCCTGGAGAGCAAACGAACATTGGACGTGGTGTCAGCACATGTGCAACCTGTGATGGGTTCTTCTTCCGCAACAAAGAGATCATCGTGGTGGGCGGTGGAGATTCCGCGCTGGAGGAAGCGAACTTCCTGACTCGCTTTGCTTCCAAAGTAACGCTGGTTCACCGTCGTGAAGAGCTGCGTGCTTCCAAGATCATGCAGGATCGTGCACGTGCTAACGAGAAGATCGAATGGGCGCTCAACCGTACACCGCTGGAAGTCGTTGCTCAAGAGAATGGCGGCGTAACCGGACTGCGTATGAAGAACAACGAGACAGGTGAGGAAGAGCTGCTGGAAGCAAGCGGTGTGTTCGTAGCGATTGGACATCATCCGAATACAGGCTTCCTGAACGGTCAGATTACTACGGATGAGAATGGTTATATTGTAACGAAGGCAGGCACCTCCGAGACGAACATTCCGGGCGTATTCGCTTGTGGTGACGTACAGGATACTCGCTACAGACAAGCAATCACTGCTGCAGGTAGTGGATGTATGGCTGCAATGGATGCTGAGAAATATATTGAAAGCCTGGAGCACAGCTCGGTAACGCTGTAAGTTGTTGTAGGTTATTACAGGCTGGCTTGAAACGTTGATTGGCCATGTTTTACAATAGTGCTAAGACATTTGTTCGAGGCATTCATCCGGAGCATTGGAGCTCTTGGAGGG
The DNA here is from genome assembly GCF_000377505.1 of Paenibacillus massiliensis 2301065 = DSM 16942. Classification (GTDB taxonomy): domain Bacteria; phylum Bacillota; class Bacilli; order Paenibacillales; family Paenibacillaceae; genus Paenibacillus; species Paenibacillus massiliensis. The sequence continues at coordinate 92,310 of NZ_KB898197.1, forward strand.
AATATTTTTTACAAATCTAATGATGAGGTGATTTCGATGGAAAAAGCGATCGTATATACATCCAGCAACTGCCCGCACTGCAAACAGGTGAAGAGCTTCCTGACCGAGCAAGGCGTGGAATTCGAGGAACGCAACATTGAGACGAATGACGCTTATGCACAAGAGGTGTGGGATATGGGAATTCGTGCAGTACCCCTGACCTTGATCGGGGATGCTCGTATCTCTGGTATGAACAAGACCCAATTCAACAAGGTGCTGAACCCAGAAGGTTAATAAGGTAAGAGCTTTTGCTGAGAAGCGGCAAAGGGCCCAATCTATACAGAAGCCAGTTACTCTTAGGAGTGCTGGCTTTTTTTGTGTGCGGACACAGACATGTCTGAGAAATGTATAAAATATATCTATTTGGCATGCGACAGTCTCTGCGGATGTTTCATGGTGTCGTAATCGCATTCGATGAGAAAAAGTAAATATGTTACATAATAACTTTGAATTATATGAATTATTAATCAATTGTCTTTTGCGGGTGGTAATTTATTTTATAAGAGGGTGAGGTAGGCACTGGGTGGAGCAAATGACGGTAATACGTTCAGAGATAGAGTGCTATATGAGGGAGCAAGGAATGAATATTACGACATTAAGCAGGCTCAGTGGCCTGAACGTGGGTACAGTTAGCTCCGTATTGAACGGCCACAAGCTCATCGCTGTTGATCAGCTTGACCGGATCACCTCGGTTATGGGATTGCCACAAGGACACTATTACTCACGGTATATTCAGGAATCCATGGTCGATACGCCACCGAATTGGCGCCGAATAAGACCTTTATTGTATCGCTGCGTGGAGCTGAATCTGCTTGATTGTATAAGGCAAATTGTTAATTTACTATTGGATAACCTGATGTATTCCGCTTTGCTATTCGAGACGGCAGAGGATATGTATCAGATGCAGCAGGGGGAGGCGGCCTCGATATTGTATGAAGGCATAGCTCAGAGTGAGTTGCGACAGCATTCTGAGCGGCTTGCCGTGTGCCAGTATCGTCTCTTCACTCTCAAGCTGAGTGAGGATCAGGCACGTAATCTGGAGGCGGCGATCCAGTTCGAGCCTTACGTAGAGCGTCTAGATGAGATTGAGCAATTGGATGCGTTGCGGGATTTGGCTAATATTTATCGCTCTTTGCGCAGATGGGATAAAGTGCAGGATTTAGTGCTAATGCTAAGAACAAAGGCAAGTATTCTGTACGATCTGTCCCATAATCCTGAGCTGAAAAGACGGGAGCAGCCGAAGCACGCAAGTAGACCTATATTTTATTACATAGCTTTCTCAAACTTGTTAATGTGCAATGTTGTATTGGAAAAAGAAGATTTTGAAGGGGCGCTTCGATATATTAGATTGTATGAAGATTTATCTTGGGTAAGAGAGACTGATAAGGAAACATTGTATTGGAAGAATCAATTTAAAGAGTGGGCTGAGGTCAATATTCATGTATGTAAGTTATTGTCAGGTGATGTGTCTGTTATTCCTTCTTATCTGAACTACCTTCAGAGTAAGAAGCAGGAATTGTTATCTGGAATTAACAATATTTTAGAAGCTGCCAATAAGTATGGCTTTGATTTGGAAATGTATATAGAGAAGATCAATCTAGCCATCAGCCATTTAACATTACAGAGCCAAGATAGTGATCTAGGGGTGTATACGAAACAGTATTTTAACGATCGAATGTCTCTGTTGTTCTACGAATTAGCAATGTACTACATTGGTAGGAGAGATTTCTTAAAAGCGAAGGAGTATATCGAGGTCTGGAAAAAGTATACGACGTTGAATAATGAGCAATCTCTTCTCAGGTATCATATGCTGTTAGACATGCTGACTTCTGGTATAGATAATGACACACCAGATGCTCATTAGTCTTACACATGTAGAACTTCTATAAGTGTTACTTGGATAGGCTTCCGATTTTAAATCATTGCTGTACACAGACTAAAGCCAGAGCTATGAACGTGCTGGCTTTTTTTTGTATTTAAATCGTTGTTGGTGTGAGGTTCAGTATTGACCAACTTATCCCATGTGCTATACTTGGTGAATAAAAGTAAAAATATTACATAATAACTTCGGATTGTATTTGTAGTGTATTATATGGATTTCAAAGCGTTTACGCTTCCTTAATAGCTAAGGGGTGGTTACTTTGGAGATGACGAGCACAATACGTTCAGAGATTGAGCAATTCATGGATCAGCAACAATTCAAGGTTAGCCAGCTAGGAAGACAGACAGGGCTGAATCCAGGGACGATCAGCTCTATTCTTAATGGCCATAAGCTCATTGCTGTTGATCAGCTTGATCGGGTAACTTCAGTCATGGGGCTGGAGGAAGGGTATTTTTATTCGCAATACATACAAGAATCTATGGTAGATGCACCTCCGAACTGGCGCAGGCTGAAGCCGTTATTATTTCGCTGTGCGGAGTTGAATCGTCTGGATTGTACTCAGCGCATCGTTAATTTGCTGTTGGATAACCTGACCTATTCCCCTTTGCTATTTGAGACGGCTGAGGAGTTGAGGGATCTTGGGGAGCTTGCAGCAGCAGCCCTGTTGTATGAAGGTGTGGCCCTCAGTGAACGCAGTCAGCATTCAGAGAGACTTGCCCTATGTCAGTATCGACTCTTCACGCTGCGATTGGGTGAGGACCAGGGGAAGAATCTGGAGGCGGCAATTCATTTTGAGCCTTATGTAGAGCGTCTTGATGAGATGGAACAATTGGACGCGCTGCGGGATTTAGCTAATGCTTATCGCTCACTGAGAAAGTGGGATAAGGTAGCAAATATTGCTCATATTATGGGCAAGAAGGCGAATATCATGTATGAACTGCTACATAATACCGAGCTGAGAAGAAAAGAGGAGCCTGTCAGAACGCAGAAGCCTTTATTTTACTACATTGCTTTAGCGAACCTATTAACGGCGAATGCCCATGCCGAGTGGGAGAATCATGAGCAAGCCTTAGTCTATATTAGACAGTATTCCGATTTATCATGGGTACGTGAGACGGATGTGGAGACGTTACGTTGGAAAGGTTTATTTATAGAGTGGGCTGAGGTGAACACTTATGTCACTCTTCTCATGTCTGGTGATACGAACGTTATTCCAAAATATTTGGATTATTTAAATGTCAGGAACGAGGAGTTACTTCCGGGGCTTCTAAACATTATCCAGGCTGCTAACAAGTATGGATTTGATGTGAAGGATGTTTTAAATCAATATAGTAGTGTAATTGAGCAAATTGTCCATCGCAAATTCGATGCGGGTGTATACACACAACAATATATTAGTGAGCGAGTCACCAAATTATTATATGAGTTGGCTTTCTATTACTTACAAAGGGAAGAATACAACTGGGGTTTTCGTGATTTAATGTTGAGTTTAAGAAATTCAATTGCAATTAACAATGAAAAATGCATACTTAATTGTATGAAATTGTTTGAACGTTATAGGCAGAGTGCGTCAAATGATTTATGCAATGATTATCGTTTACTGGTTACAGAGGAGTGAATTTTAAATGAAGAAATTAGCTAGTATGTCTGTTTTACTATTATGCACAATGATTATTATTACAACGCCTCCGATTATTTCAAAAGGAGTTGTAATAACACCTCAAACTGAGCATCACGGTGGTTAATAGCAAGAAGGGTCATCAGCGATAGGCTGGTGGCCTAAATCCAGTGGATATTATCCATTGAACTCTTATCGTGGTCACCCACTAGAACGTTTAGCTAATTTCTATTTCTTACAGACACAGCTATTGCTTTGGCTGAAACTTATTCATGTTAAATGATCTGGAGAGCGTAGTAGTTAGCGGAAAGCGGGGAAGCCCTAGAGAAACGAAGTGTCCGCCTTTAAGCGTACTGTTCATCTGCTTGTTATGTTCGATCAAAAGAACAGTAGGCTTAACAGCGGTCGACAGGGCTCCCCGCTTGCAGCGGCTCTACACTCCCATATGATTTGGTCAAGGTACTATAGCGACACCCGAACATGCCCCAAATACGCAGAGATCGCCGTATAGGCTGCACCGAGCATAGTGGAGCGGCTGCCAAGCTGGGCGAAACGAATGTTCAGCTCCCGACGATGGTAGGGAAGTGTACGCTCCGCGACAATATCCTGCAACGGCGTTTCCAGCCATGCGCGAGCCTCGGATAGATTTCCTCCGATGATAATCAGCTCTGGATTGAAGCTGTTCACAATATTCGTAATCCCGATTCCCATATAGGCACCGATCTCATGAAATAGCTGCTGCACCTGCGTATTGCCATGACTTGCATGCTGTAATAGCTCTGGTGTGTGAAGCGTGGGCAATGGTGGCTCCGAACGCGTGTAGTATCTTTCGGACGCATACAGCTCCCAGCAGCCCCGACTACCGCAGGAGCAGCGAAGCCCATCCCAGTCAATCGACATGTGACCTGTCTCCCCGGCATAACCCCATGATCCTTTGTACGGCTTGCCATCCATAATGATGCCCGATCCAATCCCTGAGCCTACACTGATGTAGACCAGATTCCTTGTACCATAGCCTTCCTCGCCAGCCATCCCGTAATGTAGCTCACCTTGTGCTCCGGCATTAGCTTCATTGTCTACAAGTACGGGCATCTGGAGCTCTGCCGCCAGCTGTTGTCCAAGAGGCACCTCTTCCCAGCCCAGATTGGGAGCGAATAGTACTGTACCATCGGCATCGACCATCCCCGGCACTCCTATACCAACACCAACAATGCCATGTCTTGAAGAAGGAGCAAGCGCTGATAGCTGGCGCACCATCGCCTGAATATATTCCAATACCGACGGATAGTCTGTACGCTCCAGCGGGAGGGACTGCTCAGCCTCTACATGCCCGTGCAGATCCGTCAGTACTCCCTTGAGATAGCTGACGCTCAGCTCCAGACCGATGGCGAAGCCAGAACGACCATTGAACAGCAACAGCAACGGCTTGCGCCCTCCACTGGATTCACCTGGCCCCATCTCTTGAATCAAATCCTCCGTAATTAGCTCGGCTACGAGGTTGGATACCGTGGCTTTGTTCAAGCCGGTTCGCTGTGACACCTGCACGCGTGACAAGGGAGCATACTGCCGAATCGTATCCAGCACAATGGATTTATTTATTTTTTTGACAAGTGCCTGATCACCTGTAACCTTCATCGTGTACACATCCTGTTCGTTAACGTGTTCTTTATGGCTTTAGTAGCTTGGCTTACCATGGCAATAATGCCCGAAACCATTTCAACAAATAGTGTCTCTATCATAAAAAATAAACTTAGTTTAAGCAATAGACAAAGTTTGATGGGTTGTGTTAGTATAACGGTGTAAATGCTCCCGGATCGTCCGGGAAGCTAATTAAATCCTGACAAATCTGGGGAGGCGTCAACATTATGGCATACTTTGAAAACGTTTCAAAAGTAAACTACGAAGGCAAGAACTCATCTAATCCATATGCATTCAAATGGTACAATCCTGAGGAAGTCGTAGCAGGCAAGACGATGGAGGAGCACTTCAAATTCAGCATGGCCTATTGGCATACGCTGACAGCTGGCGGTAGTGACCCGTTTGGTGTAAATACAGCCGTTCGTCCGTGGGATCATCTGACAGGAATGGAGCTGGCCAAGGCTCGTGTAGAGGCTGCCTTCGAATTAATGGAGAAGCTGAACCTCCCGTATTTTGCATTCCATGATGTGGACATTGCACCTGAGGGCGCTTCCCTGAAGGAATTCCATAGCAATCTGGATACCATCGTCGATCTGATCGAGCAGCAAATGAAAGCAACGGGCAAAAAGCTCCTCTGGAACACAGCGAACATGTTCTCGAATCCACGTTATGTGCATGGTGCAGCTACGACCTGTAATGCGGATGTATACGCACATGCAGCGGCTCAGATCAAGAAGGGTCTTGAGGTGGGTAAGCGTCTTGGTGCAGAGAACTATGTCTTCTGGGGCGGACGTGAAGGCTATGAGACACTGCTGAACACAGACATGCAGCTGGAGCTGGATAATCTGGCGCGTATGTTCCACCTCGCAGTGGATTATGCCAAGGAGATTGGCTTCGATGCACAATTCCTGATTGAGCCGAAGCCGAAGGAGCCAACCAAGCACCAATATGATTACGATGCGGCTACGACGATTGCATTCCTGCAAAAATATGATCTGGATAAGCACTTCAAGCTGAACCTGGAAGCGAACCATGCGACGCTGGCTGGCCATACGTTCAATCATGAAATGCGTGTAGCTCGTATTAACGGCATGCTGGGCTCGCTGGATGCCAATCAGGGAGATCTGCTCATTGGCTGGGATACCGATGAATTCCCGGTAGACATCTATGATGCTACGCTCACCATGTATGAGGTGCTGATGAATGATGGGCTCGGTAAAGGTGGCATTAACTTTGACGCCAAAGTAAGACGTGCATCCTTCGAGGCAGAGGATCTGTTCCTGGCTCATATCGCAGGAATGGATACGTATGCGAAAGGACTGAAGGTCGCTGCCAAGCTGATTGAGGATCGCGTACTGGAGGAGTTCATTGAGAAGCGTTATAGCAGCTTCAAGGAAGGTATTGGTGCTGATGTCGTAGCTGGCAAGGCAACCTTGGCTTCACTTGCTGAATACGCCCTGAACAACGAGAATCCACGCCGCAATGAATCCGGACGTCAGGAATGGCTGAAGGCGAAGCTGAACCAATATATTCTGGCCGATTAAGGAGCTACCTATGATGAAGGAGCGATATGTTATTGGTGTAGACCTTGGCACAAGCAGCGTCAAGACGGTACTTGTGACCCCAAGCGGACAGGTAGCTTATGAGACCTCGGAATCTTATGAGCTGCTACAGCCGCAAGCAGGCTACAGCGAGCAGCGTCCCGAAGACTGGGTAAGGGGTACGATTGCATCCCTGCGCAGACTGGTAGAAGGTGCTGGCATTGCGCCTGATAGCGTAGAAGGCATCAGCTTCTCCGGACAAATGCATGGTCTTGTGCTTGTGGATGAGCAAGGCCAGGTGCTGCGAAATGCAATATTGTGGAACGATACGCGGACCACAGCCCAATGCCGCCGTATTGAAGAGAAGCTGGGGGCAAGCTTGCTGGAGCTGGCTCGAAACCGTGCGCTGGAAGGCTTCACGCTGCCCAAGCTGCTATGGGTGCAGGAGCATGAGCCAGAGCTGCTGGCACAGGCAGCACATTTTATGCTGCCGAAGGATTATGTACGCTATCGGCTGACAGGCGAGCTCGCTATGGAGTACTCCGACGCAGCAGGAACCCTGCTGCTAGAGGTGGGGGCGAAGCACTGGAGTGAAGCCATCGCTGAGGCGTTCCAGCTGCCGCTCAGTCTGTTCCCGCCACTCGTGGAGTCCTTCGATCAGACTGGCGGATTGTTGCCTGAATGGTCCGAGCAGACCGGACTTGCTGCTGATACGGCTATCTTCGCTGGTGGAGCCGATAATGCGTGCGGCGCGATTGGTGCAGGGATTCTACAGGAGGGCCAGACGATGTGCAGCATCGGCACCTCCGGGGTCGTGCTGTCTTACGAGGAACGCAAGCACATTCAGCTGGAGGGGAAGGCGCACTTTTTCAATCATAGTGAAAAGGATGCGTTCTACATTATGGGTGTGACTCTGGCCGCGGGCTACAGCCTGCAGTGGTTCAAGGAGACCTTTGCTCCGGGGCAGCCATTCGAGGAGCTGCTGGCCGCCACTGGAGATGTTCGTCCAGGGAGCGGAGGACTGCTGTTCACACCGTATATTGTAGGGGAGCGGACACCGCACCCGGATGCGAATATACGCGGAAGCTTTATCGGCATGGACGCCGGGCATAAGCTGCCTCATTTCACCAGAGCCGTATTGGAGGGGATTACCTTCTCGCTCCGGGAGTCCATTGATATCCTGCGTGCGACGGGCAAAACGGTGAACGAGGTAATCTCGATTGGCGGCGGTGCCCGTAGTGATATATGGCTGCAGATGCAAGCGGATATCTTCCGGGCTGACGTGATCAAGCTCGAAAGTGAGCAGGGGCCTGCGCTTGGCGCTGCCATGCTGGCTGCGTACGGTGCTGGCTGGTTCGACTCACTACAGGCTTGTGCGCAGGAGTTCATTCGTCCGGCCAGACGATTCTCGCCGCGATCGGAGACGGCAGATCAGTATGATCTTTTGTATGCCCTGTATAAGGAAGTATACCCTGCGACCCGTGCTCTGAATGATGGATTGTCTTCCCACCGATGAGCTGGGGAATATGCTCGGAAGGATGTCTAGATGAAGAAGAATTCTTCGAATAGAACTAATATTATAGGGGCTGGCGAGGTTGGCATTGCCATCTCGGTCGACATGGATACGAAAGTGGTTCATCAGACAAACAGCTTGTTCTGGGATACCAAAGGAAATGATGTCCTGGGGACAACCGCACTTCCTTTTTATGGAGCATTTGTCACAGAAGAAAAGTGTCAGCTTTTTGGGGATGTCACAGGAAAAAAGGTGCTGGAGATCGGCTGTGGAAGCGGTCAATCCTTGCAATATCTCGGGGAGCGCAAAGCATCCGAACTATGGGGCATGGATATGTCAGAGAACCAGATCGAGAAGACAAGGGCACATTTGACGGGGTGCGGTCTCTCGGCACAATTAATTTGTTCTCCCATGGAAGCGGAATGCGGCATACCAGCGGATTACTTTGACTTTGTGTATTCGATTTATGCCATAGGCTGGACTACCGACCTTGAGGGGACTTTATGCAGGATTGCTTCTTACCTGAAAAAAGATGGCATATTGATCTTCAGTTGGTCTCACCCTATACACAAATGTGTTGTTGCAGAGAATGACATGCTTGCGTTTAAAAAGTGTTATTTCGATGAATCCTGGTATTCGGTATCCCTTGACGAAGGTAAGCTAACCTTATCAGATCGCAAACTATCCACTTATGTGAATGCGTTGGCAAAAGCGGGATTTGTCATTGAGCAAATGATTGAGGAATCTGATGATGACATCATACAGTCAAGTGACAGTGATTTTGCCAAAAAAGCAAAGATGCTTCCTGTAACTTTTGTAATGAAAGCAAGGAAGCTATAAGTGAACAGGAAATGGATTCGAGTGCCAGTTATGAGGAGCAACATCATTGAGAGGCCATTGTTGAAGTAGCTTCGATTGTTAGTACAACAAATCAGCGACAGTCTGGGGGATATACTCACCCATGGCTGTCGCTGATTTTGGTGTTGGGACCAGTCCAAGGACTATTATATTCAAGGATCATTGCATGCACGAGGAATGAGGGGGCGATAAGCATGCCTTAGGTAGACTTGTGCAATTCTCAGCTCAATACCTTATACAACTACTGCTATATCATTTAACTATTACGTTGACTCAGGTCTATTATGTTCCACGTTCTTTGACTTGTCAGGTGCAGGAGGGCAGCCCGGACATGCTCCAGTCGACGCACAGCCAGCACATGCCCCCTGACGACTCTTACGCCAGAAGCGTACTCCAATCCAGCCTGAATAGCCTAGTACGGCAACAATAATCAGAATATCAATCATGGGTCAGGTCTCCTTTTCCGATGAAGATATGGGTTCAGGACAAGCCCAGCAGATGCCCGCCCTGGTAAATCAGCATGGATATGACGTAAGCAATTACCAGCGGATAGAGCATCGAAATCATCGTCCAGCGGAAGGAAGCAGTCTCCTTGTGAATGACCCCGACAGTCGCTAGACATGGAATATACAGCAATAAGAATGCCATGAAGCTAAAGGCGCTCAGCGGTGTAAATACCGCGTGTATGCTAGTCTCCAGCCCGCTCATATCCGGCGCATGATAAATGATATTCATCGTCGAGACGACGACCTCCTTGGCCATGAACCCGGTCACCAGTGATGCCCCAGCCTGCCAGGTACCAAAGCCAAGCGGTGTCAGTAGCGGTGCCAGCCAGCCACCGAGCATGGCGAGCAGACTGTCGTCCATCTCGCTTCCGAAGCCATGCAGCCCCATATTCGACAGGAACCAGATGATGACAGAGCCCGCCAGAATGATGGTCCCAGCCTTGCGAAGGAAGCCCTTCACCTTCTCCCAGGTGATACGGAACAACGTCAGGGCCTGGGGCATGCGGTATGGTGGAAGCTCTACAACGAATAATGATGGCTCCTTGGTGACGAAGGGAAGCGCAGAGAACGTCTTGGACAGTAACAGAGCCAGAACGATACCGAGCACGTACATAAGCATTACAACCGATGCCTGATGCTCCCGAAAGAACACCCCTGCGAACAGGGCATATACAGGCAATCTGGCGGAGCAGGACATGAAGGGAACGAGCAGTGTAGTCAGCAAGCGCTCCTTGGGCTGCTCAATCGAACGCGCGGCCATAATCGCTGGCACATTGCAGCCGAAGCCGATGATGAAGGGGATGAAGGCTTTCCCGTTCAGTCCTACGGATTCCATCAGACGATCCATCAGCAGGGTCACGCGGGCCATATAACCCGAGTCCTCGACGATGGATATGATGAGGAACAGCAGCACAATCTGCGGTGTAAATACTAATACACCCCCGACCCCGGCAATAATCCCATCTACAATTAATGCCTGAGTGAAGGAGGAAGCCCCAAGGCTCTCCAGCAAGGCTGTTACCGTGTCGCTCACACCGCCAGCAATCCAGCCGTCCAGCACGTCCGAGAGCGGATTGCCGAGCCAGTCAAAGGTAACCTTGAAGGTCAGGAACATGAATAGCAGGAACAGTGGCAGTCCAAATACTCGATGGGTTAGAATCATGTCTGCTCGCTCTGTCCATGTCTTGCGCTGTTCTGTGGAGCGGACCATGACCTGTTGACAGACATAAGCAATCCAGTTGACGCGTACGTTGCGTAGATGAGCTTCGGGACTGGTACTGGAAGTCGGGTCAGCCTGCATGAGGGCTGCCTGGCATTCCGTTATAATTTGCGTGATTCCAGCATATAGATTAGGGTCCGCTATTTCCGCCCATACAACAGGATTACGCTCTAGCAGCTGGAGGGCAAGCCATCTCGATTCAGCACTATATATGTCAGGGAGGATAGCCATGATGCGGTCTATTGCTTGTTCTACCTCGGGCCCATAGTTCAGATGCAGCGGCTTGTGAGAGATAGAGGCCGACTTCTCATGAACAGCAGCCAGTACCTCTTTACTACCTGCTCCGGTGCGTGCACTCATTGGTATGACAGGGACACCTAGCTCGGATGAGAGTTTCTCAGGGCTTACGGTAATTCCGCTGGAGCGCGCAACATCCATCATATTGAGACCAAGCACCAAGGGAGCTCCGTACTCCAGCAGCTGGACGGTCAGATACAGATTGCGTTCAAGCTGAGCAGCGTCCACGATATTGATCAGGGAAGAAGGAGGCTGCTCAAGCAAATAGCGCGCGGCTACACCTTCATCAAGGGAAAAGGGTAATAGAGAGTATAGTCCTGGGAGATCCACCAGCACCCCGCTTTTGTTGCGAAGGAGCCCGCTTTTCATAGATACGGTAACCCCAGACCAATTCCCAGTCTCCGCATAGGTGCGGGTTAGTTTGTTGAACAGAGAAGTCTTCCCGGTGTTCGGATTCCCGAATAACGCAATCGTATTCATGCGGGACAGACCTCCATATGACCAGCTTGTTTCTGTCTCAGACCAATCAGTTGGCCATTGCATTCAATAATAACCGGACCGCCGAGTGGCGTGACCTTGTGAAGACGTATTGTGGCTCCGGTCCTTACTCCCATATCGGTGAGTCTTCGGTGTACCAAAGGATCGAGTGCATCAAGAGACATAAGCTGCCCAGTACTTCCGGGCTTCAGCTTCAATAAGGAAATACCGATAGACATCAGCAATCACCCTTCATGCGAAAATGAGAATCAATATCATTCATTTGGTGAATGTAATGTAGCACAGCCCACTTTTCCAGACAGTGATGAATCTCTCAGTGTGAAGCCAGATGATGAAATGGTGAGGGAATGTGCCATGCGACAGAGTAATTCCATAAATTAGCACGCATAATCAGCTTATTGTGTCTTTTATGTGGTAAAATGACCTTAACTTCATGAATGAAGCCGAATCTCCGATATAAAAGGTGTAACAGACAAGCTGGAAGGGGGCACATGGATGATGAATCGAGTACGTCCGCGACTGATTAAGTTGCTATTGTTAAGCTCTGTACTGGCATTAGGCATTCCTCAGGTAGTGGAGTGGAGCGAGGTCTATGCGGCTGTCAATCCGTCAGTCGAGGTGACTACAGGGCAATTGGAGGAGAAGCTGCTGGCGGCCATGATGGACCGTAAAGACAGCTTGAATTTTACATATAAGGGACAGGTCAAGAATCTGAAAAAGGATCTGCAGACCGCCATTGATGAGGCCATGCAGAGCGATCCTTATGTGAACTATACTTTGAAAAGCTATGCCTACAATTATAAAGGCTCGTCCAACTCGGCACAGGTTACCGTGACGCTCAAATACCGTGAGACCAAGGAGCAGACAGCTTTTGTGGATCAGACGGTACGCGCCGCACTGAAGGAGCTAATTAAGCCGGAAATGACCGACCACGAGAAGGTCAAGGTCATTCATGATTGGGTGGTCGTGCGTCTGGCCTACGATGAGACACTACAGAAATATACAGCTTATGACGGGCTGGCTACAGGTACTACAGTATGCCAAGGCTATGCACTTTTAACCTACAAGATGCTGAACGAAACCGGAATTACCAACCGCATTGTGGAAGGAAGAGCCGGGGGGCAGCTGCACGCGTGGAATCTGGTCCTGCTGGATGGCAAGTGGTACCACCTGGATACGACATGGGATGACCCGACACCGGACCGGCCGAATGAAGTGAGCACCGCCTACTATCTGTTGACGGATGCGCAGATTCGCAAGGATCATTCCTGGACGAAGAAATATCCTGCAGCAAGTACCGTCTATGAACAGACGCTCACGCAGTTAATCACTGCCGGAGGGGCCAAGGCCAAGGTCTACCAGGAAATGTACAATGAGCTGGAATACGCTATGTATCAGGAGGGCAATCTGGTATCATCAGCTCCGCAAATGGTAGAGAAGGCACGCAAGGCCATGTCTGCGGGGACCAAAACACTAGTGTTCGCCTATAAGGGGACGGAGAAAAATCTGGAGAAGGATCTGCAGGTCCTCTATCAGCTAGGGATGAAATCCATCTCCTATCGCGTAACGAATCAGCACGATTCTAATCACCTTAGAGTCAGCCTGTCCTGGACGATCTAGTCCGGGGCGGGCTGCTCCACTTTTAGCGGGCTGCTCCATTTTTATAGGAAGGCGTGAAAGTACATGTAAGAAGCTCCTGTACTGTTGAAGTATACAGACGCATAGGTTGCAACCCCGATTCTATTTGTTGGCTCTAATCATTATAAGGAGAAGACTATGTTGTACAAAAAATCGTTCTTTTGCCTGCTCGGCACACAGAGCATGGCAAATGCTGCCGATGTGCTATATATTATGGCACTGGTGTCACTCATCTTTAATAGCACTGACTCTATCATCACAGCCATACTCATTCCCTTGCTACGCATGGGAGCCCAGATGATCAGCGGTTTTTTTGCGCCGCTATTGCTCGTCAGATATCAGCTTCCTTTTATTTTGTTCATATCCCAGACCGGTCAGCTGGCCTTCTTCACCTTACTCGTGCTATATATCAATGCGGCACACCCAGCCACGGATTGGTTGGTTGTATTCTCACTTGTGCTGGGCATGTCCTTCCTGGATGGCTGGACGACTCCTGCAAGGAATGCGCTGGTTCCGCGTCTTGCGACGGGAGATGCGTTAATGAAGGCTAACAGTATGATTTCCGTCAGTGATCAGACGGTACAGCTCGCGGGCTGGGGGCTGAGTGGAATGCTTGTGGCTTTCGCAGGAGCGGAGAAGACACTGATAATTGCCGTCGTGCTATATGCCATCGCTATGCTCTTCACTGCTCTGCTGCGTGATCCAATGGAAGCAGGGCGCTTCTTCTTGCTTCGACCGCATACCTTGGTGAAGAGTGGAGATCAGAGGCTGCCCGAGGAACCGACTCCGATCCATTCGGCTTCTGCGGTGACGGCTGGCTCTGAGCAACATCAACCATCGAGAGATGGAAAATGGGCCATACTACGAGAAGGCTGGATGTTGATTGGCAAAAGCACTCGCCTGCGGATTCTCACCTTCATGGATATGGTCGACATGCTGGGGGGCTCCGTATGGGTCGGTGCATTCACACTGGCCTTCGTCCAGCAGGTACTGCTTAAGGACGAGTCCTGGTGGGGATATATTAATGCCGCATATTTTGCGGGGACGATTGTCGGCGGCCTGCTGGTGCTTATGCTAGTGAATCGCCTTCAGCACCGATTGTTCCCGGCTATGTTAGCTGGAATGACTGGTTATGCTATTCTGACCATACTGTATGCTGTAAATGTATTACCCCTGATTAGTCTCATCGTGGTGCTAATTATGGGCTTGCCCGCTGAACTGGCTGTAGTATCCAGAAGGACTCTGATTCAGAAAAGTGTGGCGGTACATGATCTGCCGAAGGTGCTCTCGGCACAGGCAACGCTTATGAGCTTCACTTTCTGTGTATCCTTGTTACTGATGGGCTGGATCGCCGAACGGTTCGGAATTGTCAATCTGTATGTATTCGCTGGGCTGTTATCAGGAACGGCGGTATTGATTGGTTGGCTTGGTCGCAGATCCTTCGCGAGGGATGGCAACACCTCATCTGAACCTATTTCTGCACAGGGCGTGAATTAGTCGGCAGCAATAGTATCTTGCCCCGATCACACGTAAGTACAGAGTCGCTGCAAGCAATGAGCCCTGTCGGCTGCTACTAAGCCTACTGTTCTTTTGAACAAAGATCGTAAGCAGGTGAACAGCAAGCTGCAAGGCAGAGACTTTGTTTCTCTAAGGCTTCCCCGCTTTCCGCTAACGGCGGCGCTCTCCAGATCATTCAACATGAGCTCAGAATAGGTCGGGCTGTTCGTACTTTAATCGTATCTTGCTCGTACTTTGCTCGTATCTGGAGAGCTTGCAGCGACTCTATACATCCCCATACAACCCTATGCAACTATAGGGTCTGCAATGGTTCACGCCTTGGCATTTCTCGTAAGTATTAGTAAGCGGGAAGGAGGAGTCTAATGGATACAGTCCAAGACCATCTGGACTATGGATTGACGATTGTCTTCGTCGGCTATAACCCCAGTCTCCGCTCAGGCGAGACGGGTCATCATTACGGTCATCCCGGGAATCGGTTCTGGCGGATACTTCATCAGTCTGGTCTGACCCCGCGGCTGTACAAGCCAAGCGAGGATGGCGAGCTGCTGAAGCTGGGATATGGCTTCACGAATATTGTAGCAAGGCCCACCCGCACAGCGGCCGAGATTACCCGTGAGGAATATGAAGAGGGAAGAAGCCTGCTCTATGACAAGCTGGCGAAATTTCGCCCTAGCTATGCTTGCTTTGTTGGTAAAGGAGTGTACACAGAGTTCAGTCGTCTGTCTGATGTGCCATGGGGATTACAGGAGCATTCTGTCGTGGATGGTGTGCATGAATTCGTAGCCCCTTCTTCCAGCGGACTTGTCCGTATGCCGCTGGAAGAGGTTGTGGGCATGTATACACGTCTGCATGAGCTGATTAGCGAATAGCTGTGCTTCATTCAAACGGTGGGTGAGGGTATTAAGAATTTCTGCGGGCCATTTGTTGCCATACCGTCCCAGCGGCCTGCTCACCGGATTCAATACGTTCTAATGCCATTCTGGCCTGCAGGCTGACCTCGAATTCAGGGTCCTGAGCTGCCTGCTCCAGTGCTTCCCGGGAATCCTCCGTGCCTACCTCGTACAGGAATCTGGCCGCGCGCCAGCGCACGAGCTTGCTGCTGTCGGACAAAGCCTCAATCATGGCAGGTGTAGCGGCAGCATCCCCGATATCGGACAAAGTATCCCCTGCTGTCCGGCGCACAGCAGCCGACGAATCCTTCAGCGCTTGATAGAGAAGCTCCATGGCCTCTGGTGTCTTGAGATCGCCGAGGTACACGACAGCAAGCCGGCGCAGCTGCATTTTGTCATCCGATAAAGCCTGACGTAGTAGTGGAAGATGCTTTGGCTCCGGCTCCAGCGCATCCAGCGCGGCGTAGCGTACACGCCAATCTGCCTGCTGCATGGCTTCTTGTAGCTCGGCATCTGTGTAGCTGCGACGCTGCTCCACGAATTCGCCACCGTCTATGCTGTGCGCAATCGCCTGCTCGATCAGCTTGCGCAGCCGTTCTTGCGGATAGGCCGCCTCCAGCTCCTGCTCGACCTCCCTGGCGATGTCCGGCAATTCACCGTATCGTACTCCATAGTCGCTCAGCTTCCGTTCCTTGATCAGCGTAGCGCTGGCAATCTCGGTGACAGCTTGCACGAATCGCTCCGACAGGGAGATTCGCTCCTCCTGCTGCCCGGCTTTTACCCGAATCTGCATCGGTACGGCCCGGAAAAATTGCACGAATACCTGTGCTTCCCCGTAATGCTCTCCGGCTCCTTCCTCTGGAAGCTCCCAATCGGCCTCCTGGCCATCTTCACCGAATTGCTCCCTCACCTCGCTTAGAACCGTCGACCAGTCTGCACTGCCCTTACGATCCAATGCCACGAAGTCTGCCGTATGAAATACACTCTTCACGCCTTCAATGCGCAGCATGCGGCGAATGAAGGGAGGAGCTGAGCGCTCGTTGTCCAGCGTATAAGTCTTGCGAATGCCGTCCTCCAGACGTTCATCCAGATGAAGCATCATGGTGTTCGGACTTGGGGTTGGCTCTATAGAAGTTACTTTCATAACCTTGATTTCCTCCTTATTTCGAATTGCAGTTTCCTGAATTTTAACTAACTCTATTGTACATGATTCTATTGTCTGTGCCAAAAGCAAGGAACCTTACGCTCCGGTGAGGCCGAACAGGATTCACTGAACAGGATTCACGTTGGCATTTGGTTAAAATGTGGAAATTTGGACCACAATGTAATTATCGGCATATCGGCTGATACGAAGCGAATCAGGAGGTGGTATGAATGTTCCGCAAGCAGGAAAAAGCTCTGATTATTGTATGCTGTGTGATTGCAGTCATCATGCTGTACTCCCTGATTAAAAGTATCAGCCGCTTGATGTCGTAATACCGATTTGTTCAAAGGAGTGTAGCTGTATGTCCGCGCTGGACCCCGTGATCCTGAGCCGGCTCCTCACCGGCATTACGCTGTTCGTACATATTATATTTGCTTCCATCGGGGTAGGAATCCCGCTGATGATTGCGTTGGCAGAATGGAGAGGTGTGCGGACGGGTGATCCTCACTATACTCTGCTAGCCCGCCGCTGGGCTCGTGGCTTCGTCATTACTGTCGCTGTCGGCGTTGTAACAGGCACCTCGATCGGTCTCCAGCTCAGTCTACTCTGGCCGACCTTCATGCGGGTGGCGGGGCAGGCGATCGCTCTGCCGTTATTTCTGGAGACGTTCGCCTTTTTCATCGAAGCTATCTTTCTGGGTATCTATCTGTACACCTGGGAGCGATTCCGTGGTAAATACACGCATCTATTACTCTTGATCCCGGTAGCCGTTGCTTCATCCGCCTCCGCCATCTTCATCACGACAGTGAATGCCTTCATGAACCAGCCGCAGGGCTTCGCGCTAGTGAATGGGATTATGACGGACATCAATCCGCTCGTAGCGATGTTCAATCCAGCGACCCCGACCAAGGTCTCTCACGTCCTTGCGTCCTCCTATACGTTGAGTGCAGGCGTACTGGCAGGCATTGCAGCCTATAGTCTGCTGAAGGGCAAAAATCATGCGTATTTCAAAAAAGCGCTGAAGCTGACGACAGTCTGCACCTTTGTATTCGCGCTTGGAACGGTACTGATTGGAGATGCATCCGGTAAATTCCTGGCGAAGTACCAGCCTGAGAAGCTGGCAGCCGCGGAGTGGCACTTCGACACGATGTCTGAGGCTCCGTTCGTATACGGAGGATATATGGACAAGAACGGCGATATCAAGTATGCACTGGAGATTCCCTATGCGCTTAGCATTCTGGCTGGCAATAGCCCGAGTACTGTGGTCAAGGGACTGAATGATTATCCAGAGGACCTGCGACCTCCGTTGTCGATCCATTATATGTTCGATCTGAAGATTACGACCGGTGTGCTTATTCTCTGCATTCCATTGCTCTATATCCTGCGAAAATGGCTTCCGGGACGCAAGCCTTATCCGAAATGGCTGCTACTCGCGCTGCTACTTGTTGGTCCGATGGCCATGGTGGCGATTGAGCTCGGCTGGATGTTCGCGGAGGTCGGAAGACAGCCGTGGATTCTACGTGGTTATATGAAGGTATCTGAGGCCGCAACAACCTCTGGCAGTGTGGGGTGGATGCTGGTGATGTTCATTGTTCTCTATCTTGTGCTGTGCTTATCAGCTATACGAGTGCTCAGCAAGCTGTTCCGCAACAAGGATGCGCTTGAAGAGATTCGGCAGCTTGGCATAGAGGGGGCATAGGAGCATGAGCTATGAACTGATAGGTATCACGGTGCTCTGGACGTTCCTGTTCGGGTACTTGCTTGTGGCCTCCATTGATTTTGGGGCAGGCTTCTTCAGCTTCTACAGCGTACTGACTGGTCACCGCAACCTGATCCACAACATTATCCAGCGCTACCTGTCACCAGTGTGGGAAGTAACGAATGTGTTCCTGATCTTCTTTGTAGTCGGATTGGTCGGATTTTTCCCGGATACGGCTTACTACTATGGTACAGGGCTACTGGTCCCGGGAAGCATCGCGCTGGTGTTGATTGCAATTCGTGGGGTGTACTATGCATATAACACCTATGGCAACAATGGGGACAATAACATCATTTACATGGCCTTGTACGGGGCGACAGGCCTGCTCATCCCTGCCGCTCTGTCTACGATCCTCGCGATATCCGAGGGTGGGGTTATTGAAGAGCGGGATGGACTGGTCACGCTAGGCTGGGGGACGTTCTTAGCGAACCCCTACACATGGGCAGTCATCCTGCTTGCGCTGGTGAGCGTGCTGTATATCTCCGCGATGTTCCTGTCGTATTATGCCAAGCGTGCGGGGGATGACTTGGCTTTCGAGGTGGTCAGAGGATATGCTCTGCTCTGGAGCGGGCCGACAATTGTCGCGAGTGTCCTCGCTTTTTTCCAGATTAATCGTCAGAACCCGGAGCATTTTGCGAACATGCTTGATCAGGCCTGGATATTCATAGCCTCGTTCATATGCTTTGTGCTGGCGGTCTATTTATTATGGAAGCGGCGGAATCTGGGGACCAGCTTCATCTTCGTGATCCTTCAGTTCGCATGTGCCTGGTACGGCTATGGGGGCACGCATCTGCCCTATATTCTGTATCCCTACATATCCATCTATGAGAGCTTCACGAATGATGCCATGGGTATTGCGCTGATAACGGCCTTTTGCGCGGGGCTGCTTGTGCTGATCCCTTCGCTGATTCTGCTACTCAGACTGTTCCTGTTCGATGCGGCATACATTCGCGGACATAACCGCGGGAAGGGGTGAGGTGGATGGCAGCCTTTGAGCATTTTACGATCATGTACGAATCTCCGCTAATTATTCTTGCGGTTATTGTATTCCTGTTCATCTACACAGCCAGATACAAGAACCCGGAGGATTAGGGTAGGACAATCCCGGCCTGGATGGAGAGTAGCATGGATTATCGCAGCCAAGAGAAGCAAGATGATCTCTAGAAGTAAGAGAATCGAGTGAATGATGAGGACAACATGGATTATAAGGACGAAGGGGACTACGAGATAAACGAGCTCCACCAGCTCCACCAAATCCACGAGATCCACAAAATCCATGAGAACCACGAGAATAGAGACCGTCTGTGAAGGAAGTGTAGAATTCGACAGATCGCTCAGCCTTGTAGAAGTACAGGAGGAATGCGGCACAATATGTCGTTTTTTGACATCGACCGTACGGGGCAGTATGCTTCCAGAGAGGGGCATATTGCTGCGTGCGGTTTTTGGCATGCTGCGGTTCCTGGATGCTGCCGGTTCGTGACGACATGCTGCGGGTTCTAGATACTTCCAGTTCATGACGAAATGACGTGATCACGGGGCATTCTGCTAAAGACGAAATAAAAGCGAGAGTTTCAGGATGGATGAGGGTGTTAAATGTATTAAAAGCCTCGTCAGGAAGGAGAAGCAGTGACCATGCCAAAATTCCGATTCAACAATATAGATAATGTCAGCACAGACAAGACCCTGAAGCAGTTCCGGCAGTGGCGAGAGGAGCGACGACGCAAAATCAAGGATTATTCCTTTGTAGTCCCCAGCCATGCACCAGAGCTGACCTATTTGCAGGAAAATAAGGAGACGACCACGATTACGTGGGTAGGGCATTCTACGTTCTTCATTCAATATATGGGATTGAATATCGTGACCGATCCGGTATGGGCTGAGCGCATGGCCTTTAACCGCAGGCTCACTCCACCAGGCATCCCCATTCATGATGTGCCGCCACTTGATGTCATTCTGCTGTCTCATTCGCATTATGATCATATGCATATGGCATCCCTACGGAAGCTGTACAGTGCGGGTACTACGGTAATCGTTCCGGTGGGCTTGAAGTCGAAAATGATCCGCAAGGGCTTCCACCGCTGTCAGGAAATGAATTGGTGGGAGCATGTGATCGTGGGAGGAGTGCGTATCTCCTTTGTGCCTGCTCAGCACTGGACGCGTCGGACTCTGATGGATACGAATACATCCCATTGGGGCGGCTTTGTGCTCCAATCCGAAGCGCATGTGAGCGGACACGGCGGCACACTGGATGCAAATCCTGAGGTAGCGTCCGAGGAGTTGGCCCCGATGCCGCCTACTATATATTTTGTCGGGGATACCGGCTATTTCCGTGGCTTCAAGGAAATTGGCGAGCGGTTCCCGATTGATCTGACCTTAATGCCTATTGGTGCCTACGAGCCGGAATGGTTCATGACCTCCCAGCATGTGACGCCCGAGGAGGCGTTGCAGGGCTTCGTTGAGACAGGCTCCAAGCTCATGGTGCCCATGCATTATGGCACGTTCAAATTGGCTGATGATACGCCTCGGGAAGCGCTTGATAGGCTAGAGGTAGAGCGTGAACGACTCGGCATTGCGCCAGAGCGGATTCAGGTGCTGGGCCACGGTGAGACTTTGAGGGTAGAGAATCATCTGCTCGGATAGGTATATGTTGACACCCAAAAGAAACCATCCTTTGAAAATGCGGACACCGACCACACATTTCAAAGGAAAGGTTTCTTTTGCTTTGTTAGGAGGGATAGTTCAAGATCATGCTCAGCCGGGTCATGCTCTGGCCGGAATTGTGGTACGAGTGCGGTCTGTCTGCCTTGAAGCGGATGGCATCCCCGGCATGCAGCGTGTACTCCTCGTTACCGACACTCAAGGACAGCTCGCCATCGAAGACAGTAATCCATTCCTCGGTTCCTTCAATATGTCCGCTTGCATCCAGGCTACCACCGGAATCAATCTCCACGTTATACACCTCACTGCGTCGCTCTTCATCAAAAGAAAACATGGAATAGACACGATATCTACCACCATCCTCTAGCAATGGGCGAATGTCCTTTCTCTTCACAATCGTAGTATCTGGCTGAGGCTGGTGAATCAAGGAGGAGAAGGATATTTTGAGGCCATTGGCGATCTTCCAGATCGTCGTAATGGTAGGTGTCGATTCCCCGCGCTCGATCTGACCGATCATCGTCTTGCTGACGCCAGTTAATTCGGCAACCTTCTCCAGGCTGAGCTTCTTGTCAGCTCTGATCTTCTTGACGTTCTCGGCGATAATGGCATTAATATTCTCCATGCGAATTCCTCCAAATTCTATTTACTTTATAACGACCGATATGTACAATAAAAAGATCAAATGCTATATAACGTCTAATTCGTTCGTTATAACATATGATAGGGGGAGCACAACGTGCTGGGTTCTTTACTTATTTTTGCATTGGTCGCGAGCTTTACGCCTGGACCCAATAATATCATGGCGCTGATGCTTGCCAATCGATTCGGGCTGAGCAGAACGGTGAAGTTTTGTCTTGGTGTGGGGACCGGCTTCTTTATTATTATTCTGGTGTGCTGCTTCTTCAATGTAATGTTACATCATGCGTTGCCGAAGGCCGAGCCTGTGATGGCTGTGCTTGGCGCGCTATATCTAGTCTATCTGGCATTTAAAATGATGACAAGCAAGCTGGAGAATGATTCTGACTCGGGAGCTCGCCATAACAGCTTTCATGCAGGTATGCTGCTGCAATTCATTAATCCCAAAGGGATATTGTACGGAATTACAGTAACTTCAACTTTTATTCTTCCCAATAATTCCTCGTACGCTGCCTTGTTGAGCTATTCTGTCATTGTAGCACTGATCGGGTGTATGGGTACCTTTAGCTGGAGTATCTTTGGTTCAGTCTTTCGTAGTCTGCTGGCGAAGTATCAGAGGGGGTTTAATGTGGTGATGGGGTTGCTGCTGATCTATTGTGCGGCTACCATTGTGATTCACTGAGTAGGCAGGGATACGGAGATACTAACTATTTTCAACAATAAAAGCCGTGAGATCAAGGACGAGTGCCCTGATTTCACGGCTTTTTGCAAGCTAAGCTATAAGTGCTAGTATCAACGGATAGCGGGGAAGCCTTGGAAACGTCTTGGAAAAGCGGATTGTCCGTTTCCAGGCTCGCTGCTCTCAGCTGTTCTCAGCTGTTCATCTTAGCCTGCCTCAGACTCACTCAAAAATGCACTTTCGTTGGAAAGGGGATGGCGGACGATTTTGACATCATAGAAGGAAATCTTGTTATCCAGAATGTAATCCGGAATCTGACGATGGGAATGGGATTCACGGAATGCATCGCTGCGGGTCCACGCCTGGAAATTCTCTCTTGCTTCCCAGCGTGTCACGACAGTCACTTCATCATAATCGCCCTTATGGTCAGTCAGCATGACCTCCAGTCCCAAAAAGCCCTCCATAGTCTCTACCTTGCCTACCTTATTAAAGCGTTCGATGAGCTGATCTGCATAGCCTTTTTTCAATTGCGAAGTGTTCGTTACAATTACCATTCTTATTACCTCCTATGATGTAATCCTGTACTCGGAATGATTAAGGGATATCCGTCCATGAACGTCACCCTGGCCTCCAGTTCGTAGACCTGACGCAGGAAATCTGCGGTTAACAGCGTGCTCGGCTCACCATCTGCGACGATGCGTCCACGCTTCATGGCAATCATGTAGTCACAATATGCAGCAGCCTGCTGCAGATCATGAAGCACCATGACGATGGTAAGCTTTCGCTTGCGATTCAGGTCTGTCAGCATGTTCATTAAATCCAGCTGATGAGCCATATCCAGATAAGTGGTTGGTTCATCGAGCAGCAGAATATCCGTTTGTTGGGCGAGCGCCATCGCAATACGCGCCTTTTGCTGTTCACCTCCAGATAGAGTATGGATAAGCCGATCCGCGTAAGCCAGAACTCCCGTAGCTGTCATTGCTGCCTGGATAGCTTCTTCGTCCTCATCATTCAGTCGTCTGCTCAGCAGACGCTTATGGGGAGAGCGACCATAGGCTACAAGCTCCTTGACGGTTAGATCGGGGAAGCCCTCGCGGGACTGGGGAAGCATAGCCACCAATGTGGCGAATTGTCTGGGCGATAACGTATCCGCAGGCTGCTCTATGATGTGAATCTGACCCTGCTGTATACGTAGCAGACGAGTAACGGCCTTAAGGAGTGTGGATTTGCCAGAGCCATTCGGCCCAACAATTGCTGTCATTTGTCCCTGTGGGAACAGGGCCTCAATGTCCTTCAGACGGAAGCCGCCACGCTCTACGACAAGCTCCCTAATATCAATGGCCTTCATGTCATGGCTCCTCGCTTCCTTAATAGGATCAAGAAGAATGGGGCACCAAGGCAGGCCAGCAATATTCCTACCGGCAGCTCGATCGGATCGAACCAGGAGCGTGCGATCGTATCCGCGAATACGACCAGCGCTGCTCCACCCAGCATCGAGGCTGGTAGCAGCACACGGTAATCCTCTCCGGCGATCAGCCGAATCATATGCGGTACGACGAGACCTACGAATCCTACCAGCCCAGCGACGCTTACTGCAGCTCCTGCCAGCAGTGAGGCTAGTAGGATAATCAGCACACGCTGCAGCTCTACTCTCTGACCGAGCAGCTTGGCGGCATCGTCTCCGAGAAGCAGCACATTCGCCGGGCGAATAGCAGCCAGAGAGAGCACCAGTCCGATCAGCGCATAGGGAGTAATGAAGCTTAGATGATACCAGCTACGACCGTTCAAGCCACCGGCGAGCCAAGGTAATACGGCTTGGACTCTATCGCTGTAGATGACCATAATGCCGTTGGTAACTGCACCGAGAAGGGCGTTAACCGCAACTCCTGCAAGTACAATCTTCACCGGCGAGGCCCCTTTATCCCAAGCGAGTACATACACTACAACTGAGGTGAGGAAGGCACCAGCGAATGCAGCAACAGGGAGCAGGTACCCCAATTGTGGCAGCATGACCATGCAGATCATGGCCGCCAGCCCACCGCCAGCCGAGACGCCTATAATTCCTGGATCAGCGAGAGCATTCCTCATCACACCTTGGAGCAGTGCACCCGAGGCTGCGAGGCAGGCTCCGACCAGGAGTCCAGTCAGCACACGCGGAATCCGAAGATCCATGATGATGGTGGTGTAGGCCGTGTTGTCTTGGCCTGTGAGCGTCTGCACAATATCCCGCAGAGAGATAGGAACCGAGCCATAGGTAAGGCCATACAGGCATGAAGCGATGAGTAGAACAGGCAATATCAGCATGACGAGGCGTCTGCGTCGATCCCGCTGCTGTACTTGGGGCATCAACGGACATCCCTCAGGATGCTACCGAGCACATCCAGGGCTTCAGTGACCCGGGTGCCCGGGTTCGTACCGAACAAATCCGAAGGCAGGACCTCGACACGACCGGATTGAATGGCACTCATCCGATTCCAGGCCGCATTGACTTGCATTTCTTTTAGAAATCCACTCTTGACGGCCTCTGGATTCCCGTGGGTAATGATCAGCACGAATTCGGGATCTGCTTCAATAATTCGCTCCGTGTTCAGCTGTGCATATTGTGGATAGTTCTCTAGCTGTGGGAAGTCCGCAGCAATGTTAGCTCCACCAGCAAGGCTTAATAGATCCCCGCTTAGTGAATTGGGGAGAGCAGCCATGTAAGTGCCTGGTGCCCCATAGACCATCAGTACACGTGGCTTATTAGCTGGAACCTGCTGGGACAAGGTAGCAAGCTTGCCATTGAGTGTCTCAATCAGCTTGGCAGCTTCAGCCTCCTTGTGCAGCATGCTGCCGAACAGCTCAATCTGTTGCTTGATATCTGCCACCGAGTTAGCACTGGTAAGGACCATTCTGGAACCAAGGCTCTCAACGGTTGCAGTATCCTTGGCATTCAGAGCGGCATTACCCAGTACAACGTCAGGCTTGACGTAAGCGATCTTCTCCAGATCCAGCTCGTGGGTCGTTCCGATCTGCTCGACCTGTTCAGCCGCCTCTGGAACAGGCCCGCCCTCTACTGCAGGTCTACCAACAAGCTGTCCGCCAAGTGCATAGATGACATCCATATCCCCGCTGCTTAGTGCGGCAATTCGCTCAGGAACCTGATTGAATGTAATGGATCGTCCGGCAAAATCAGTAATGCTGTAGGACGCTGCGGTGTTGGAGGAGGGGGAGGGACTGCCAGCACCGGATGCCGATAGGTGGGCATCTCCAGTACCAGTAGCACAGCCTGATAGGGCAAATAGTAGAAACCCAGCACCAAGCAGGCCGTTTATTTTTGTACGCATAAGACAAACACTCCTGTGGTCAATCTGATAATAAAGATTCAAAATGTGAAAATTAAAATTCGTGGAAATTAATAGAAAGAGAAGCAATTTGATTAAATGATAATGAATATCAATATCACTGTCAACAGAATTATGAAATAATCTTAATGAATTTTACAAACCTATTGACAACTTAAAAACGAGTGGGCTAATATCAAGGCGAGTTGTCATGTCATGCCTGTTTTTTACATATATCAAAGAGGTGAGGCCTATAGGTAGCTTGAAAGTGCTATTTTTAAAATGCTGTTAAAAGAATTTGTGTAGTCTTAATTGCACCTAAAACGCACCTAGAGCTTGAGAGCTAAGTAACTGTAAACAGCACTGAAGTCAGGCATGCTGACGCAACAAAGATACACATCAAAAAGCAAAAATTGCCTGTCGAGGGCAATATTTTTTCAGGATTTATTGAGAATGATAATCAATTGCTATTAACTTAAATTTTGATTATCACTCGGTGGACTTTGGTAAGGAGAGACAAGAAATGTTCAAGAAAAAGTGGTTCGGTCCTGTCCTGTGGGCAGCGATTATCGGAGTAGGTCTTACTTGGGGGCCAGGATTGCAGGCTTCAGCGGCAGACAAGGCATTGAAGAATGGAGAATACACGTTGGATTACAACATTCTCAAGGCGGAGAATGACTCGGTATCCATGGCTAACGATTACTTTGAGAAGCCTGCCCGGATCTACGTCAAGGACTCGAAGATTGAGATGGAGATCCAATTGAATCATAGCGAATGGATTACAGATTTCAAGACGGCTCGTGGCAGTAGTTATTCCGATGTGCGTGTAATCAGCAATAACGCGGCCAAGGATACTCGCGTGGTGCGATTCCCGGTGGAGAGTCTTTCGACTCCGCTGAAATCACAGATTCACGTGACGGTACCTTCCGTCGATTATGATCACGATTACACCATTCGCTTTGACTTCAAGCAGGACAGCCTTACCCAAATCAACGCATCACAGACCGCACAGAAATCTTCTTCTGCCTCCGGCACTGCAGCTTCCAAGGATACGAAAGTATCTAAGGACGTCAAGGCTGCTTCTGGATCAGCTCCAGCAGCGTCTGCAAGCACCGAGAGCAAGCAGTCAACGGATACCAAGGTAGTATCTTCCTCGTCACAGGTAGCATCGTCAACAGGTGGCCAAGCTGCTGGAAAAGCATCCGTTGCCGAATCTCAGCAAAGCGGTGCGGTGGCCGCGAACACTGTAAATCAGCCAATAGAGGATAATCCGCATACTGGAGATGAGGTTCCTTATGGCTGGCTGCTTGTAGGCCTTGCTGTATCTGCCCTGTTCCTCGGAAGAACGGTGCTGGCGGCTAAGAAATAAGCTTGACGAACACGAATGGATTCCAACCAAACCCCAATAAAGAGGAGAATGATATCCATGAAAAAAATGATGCTTCCCGTAATGGCTTTGATCCTGTCCCTGTTCACAGTACTTGGTTCTGCTTCAGCAGCAACAACAGCAACAGCAGCAGCCCCGGCTGACGGCAATTATACAGTTCAATTCAAGGTGCTTAAGGATGGTACAGATACGGCTTCCATGATGGATACTTACACCGTGAAACCAGCCCAAATCAAGGTGACTAACGGTCAGGCTTATGCTTACGTGACTTTGAAGAACAGCAGCTGGATTACTAAATTCCAGGTAGAACAAAATGGACAATATGTGAACGCTGAAGTGATCAGCACGAACCCAACAGCGAACACACGTGTTGTGGGATTCCCGGTAGCAGACCTGTCCGCGAAGCTGAATGCATACACTGAGGTGTCTGTACCAGCGATCAACTACAGTGGCCAATATGAAGTGCAGATCAAATTCGACACAGCTACACTGGCTGTTGCGGCCCAATAATAAAGCAAATCTAACAACCTTTGTTTTTTACGAGCACTCCAGCTGTTGCAGCCGCTGCTAGTGGCTGCGACGGATCTGGGGGCCGGTTCATTATGAATATAAACAGCGGACGCGAGCAGATCGCGGCTACATTTGATTAAGGGGAGAACATTACATTGAATAGATTAGTCAAGCAGACTGCCTCTGTATTTTTCGCGCTCTGTCTATTGTTGAGTTCCTTGCAAATACCAGGCTGGGCAACTACAGCTTCGGCTGCCTCGGGTGAAGAGGCGCGTCTTACGGGATCTGCACCAGATTCCAATGGTGAAGTACGTGTGAATGTAGGCTTTGGTGGAGTTACAGACAGTGTATACACCAGCGTATATGGTCATACAGCTCAAATTTCTTATGATGACCAGAAGCTTGAACTGATTACCTCGAAATCCTTGCTGAATGGATTTAGCGTACAGACTGCTCCGCAGGGAACAGGCAAGGTATTGGTACAATCGACGGCGGATTCCCTCGAAGATGGTGGGGCTGTAGTCAATCAAAATGCAGTACAACTGGTGTTCAAGACCAAACCAGCAGCACAGGCTGCGAATACGACAATAGAGCTGGAAGCGGCTTCTGTAACGAATGTTAACGGGGATTCTTTTAGCTTTGCTAACCTGGGTTCCTATGATGTGACGATTCCGGCAGCAGCAGCTTCTGCAGCGATCCCGGACGGGACATATAAGCTAGGCTTCAACATTCTTAAGGATGGCACAGATGATACTTCTGTTATGTATCAATATGTGGATGCAACCAGTGGCAAGCTGGAAGTCATTAATGGCAAGCAGTATGTTTCTTTCGAATTAACGCAAGATCAGGAGATCACAGGCTTTAAGACTGAGATCAACGGACAATTGCAAGATGCAGCAAGAACGTCCGTCGAGGACAATCGGGCCATCGTTCGTTTTGAAGTAGCGGATGTAAATGAGCGACTGAATGGATGGGTCAAAATCTACTGGGATATGACCGCTATTATGGGCTTCCCATTCATTTATGATGAAGAATACAATGTCGACCTGACTTTTGATACAAGCGGTATTGTGATTACTCCTCCTGCAAGTACAACTCCTATCAAGTTCAACGTTCTGAAAGACGGTACGGATGAGACATCGTCCATGAGCAGAAGTGTGGATCTGAACAGTGGTGAGCTGAGTGAAGTGAACGGGAAGAAATACGTATCCCTCAAGCTGCTGAGCAGCAGCATGATTACCTCATTCCAGACGGAGCTGAACGGTACATTCGTGGAGACGGAGAAGGTAAGTGAGGATGCGGCAACGAATACGCGGATCGTTCGCTTTGAAGTAACGGATCTGACGAGCCGTCTGAAAGGAAAAGTATCCGTGAATGCAGGTCCTATGGGCTTGATGGTCCATAATGTGGATCTGGTGTTCCCGGAATACTACCAAGCAGAAGCTCCAACAACTCCAATCAAGTTCAATGTATTGAAGGATGGCACAAACGATGTATCATCCATGAGCAGAAGTGTGGACCTGAACAGTGGCGAGCTGAGCGAAGTGAACGGGAAGAAATACGTCTCCTTCAAGCTACTGAGCAGCAGCATGATTACCTCGTTCCAGACGGAGCTAAACGGTGCATTCGTGGAGACAGAGAAGGTAAGTGAGGATGCGGCGACGAATACGCGGATCGTTCGCTTTGAAGTAACGGATCTGTCGAGCCGTTTGAAGGGGAAAGTATCGGTAAATGCAGGCCCTATGGGCTTGATGGTGCACAATGTGGATTTGGTGTTCACAGACTATCTGAGAGTAGATACTCCAATCAAGTTCAATGTTCTCAAAGATGGAACGGACGAGACATCGTCCATGAGCAGAAGTGTGGATCTGAGCAGTGGTATATTGAGCGAAGTAGGTGGGAAGAAGTACGTCTCCTTCAAGCTGCTGAGCAGCAGTATGATTACTTCGTTCCAGACGGAGCTGAATGGTACATTTGTGGAGACAGAGAAGGTAAGTGAGGATACGGCGACGAATACGCGGATCGTTCGCTTTGAAGTAACGGATCTGACAAGCCGTCTGAAAGGAAAAGTATCCGTGAACGCAGGCCCTATGGGCTTGATGGTGCACAATGTGGATCTGGTGTTCACGGACTATTTCAAAGGCGATACTCCTGTAACTCCTGAGCCTGTTCCTAACCCAGATCCAGAGGTTATTGCCGATGGAACCTATCCGATTGCATTCAATATCCTCAAAGAGGGTACGAATGAATCATCCGTTATGTACACGTATGTAGACCAGAACAGTGGCCAACTGACTGCTGCTAATGGCAAATACCATGTAACGTTCACATTGAAGCAAAGCAAGGAGATTACCAGCTTCAAGACCGCAGTTAACGGCGTACTCACCGATACGGAAGTGGTAAGCCAGGATGCGGGAGCTAACCAACGTACCGTTCGTTTTGAAGTGCCTAATCCAAGTGAGCGCCTAAAAGGCTGGGTGCAGATTGATTGGCCTGCGATCTCGTACCACGAAGCATACAATGTGGATCTGGTATTCTCACTGGATAATGTCCCTGGAACCCCAGTAACACCTGGTAATCCAGAGACACCAGTCACTCCAACACCTGTACCAGGTGGCGGTGGTGGCGTGGCACCTCCTAAGAGTGAGGATGGCGTGTACAGCATCAACTTCAGAGCGTTCTATCCGGATGGTGTGAAGGAATCCCGTATGTCTACGTATCTGGTAAGCCCGGCGACACTTAATATTATGGGCAACCGCAAGACCATCTCGATTACGGTCAAAGAGAGCAGCTACATTCTAGGAATGCAGGTCAAAACGATTGGTGAATATGAAGAAGTGGCTACAGTAAGCGCTGATCCAGGTCAAAATACACGCGTCATTTCCTTTGATGTCAATGATCTGAATCAGCCGATATGGTCCAAGGTTCAGGTAGATATTCCAGAGATCAACTATTCTGGTGATTACGATGTACTGTTGGTATTCTATCCAAGCACGATCAAAGAAGGAGCACCAGACCCATATGTGAGCTCTGGTGAAGTGCCAGCAGTAAGTCTGCTGGAGGATGGAGAATACTCCATTCCACTGGAGGTGAAGGATACTGCAACTGGTCGTCTGTCGTCCGTGCAGGATAGATTCATCAGCCCGGCTGGCTTGATTGTAAGCAACAAGAAAAATGAAGTTCAGTTGACGATTCGTCAAAGTGATACAGTGTCCGATATCGAGATTGATAGCGGTGAGGCTTATAAAAAACCGACGGTAGTCCGTGAAGATGCGAAACAGAATGCTCGTGTCATCAAGTTCGCAGTTATCGATCTGACGAAGCCAATCTTCATGAATGTAAACGTGGCAGGTAATGAGCACAAGCTGCAAATTACCTTCAACATTGGCGACATCGAAAAGGGTCTGCCTAAAGCTTATGTAGAACCAGCACCGCTTCCGGAGCCTGTTCTGGAGGAAGGACAGTATAACGTTGGCTTCAAGCTGTCTGGTCCGGAAGGTGTCGATCAATACTTCGGAGAAGGAGCATCTCTCACAGTTAAGGATGGCAAAGTTCAAGCAAGTGTTACTTTGAACCGTAGCTCATCTGTGAAGGACTTCACTGTGCTGCAAGGCGACAGCTATGTATCACCAGAGGTGAGCGCTAATGACGAGACGCAGGATCAGCGTCAGGTAACGTTCACACCAGATTCATTGGTTCAACCGCTAAAAGCGAAGCTGCACATTGCAGCACCTGCAACTCCTGCTCCGGCTGCTGATCAGGCAGGTGTGACAACAGGATCTGCAAGCTTCGAGCAACCGCTGTTCCTGAGTGCACTATCTGCTCTGACAGAGAATGCTGCAGCAGCTCAAGCACTTGAGCAGCAAGCTGAGATCGTATTGGCTGATGGTGAATATGATTTGGAGCTCACGTTCGATGCGAATAGCATTAAGCGCGTTCCTGTAGCTACAGCTGATACGGCTGGACAGAATGGAACGACTTCCGGGTCCGGTGCTTCTGCAGCCACCACAGATACTTCAACCAACGGAGACAGAACGCCGAATTCCTCTACTGATAAGAATGCTGCGGCTACTACACCGGGTAAAGCTGGTGTGAACGGACAAGAAGGTGCACAGCCTGCCTTTGACCGCAATGCAGATGCGAATCAGGCAGGGACACGGAATGCCTCGATTACGGGCACAGAAGCAACAGGAGTGGCAGGAGCACGTAACTCTGACAACCCTTCAACGGGTGATAACTCTCCTGTAATGCTCTACGCCATGCTGATGGCGGGATCTGCAGCGATGCTGATTCGCTTCCGTCTGCAGCGCAAAAAACAGCAATAAGTAACAAGAAGCACCCATATTACGATAACAGTAATAGCTCTATAACGGTAATCGTTGGATAACAATAGTAGACAGTGCTTGGCATTCACTAAGCCAGTTACAACACATTACCTGATGTAATCACGTATATCAATCTTGGCGGGCTTCCATAGCTCGCCAAGATTTGCTTTAGGATGATGACTGCAGTAAATATATCAATGCTATTGCATAAGGAGAGCATTCATGTTGAGCAAGCAACGATTTAGTAAAATATATGGCCTGTCCGTATTGCTCCTGCTACTCGTTCTGGTTGGCTGTGGGGGCACTCCAACAGCGGGGCAAGTAGACCAGCAGGCAGAGGAGACTGCTTCATCGTCATCTGCACAGGAGCATAGAATCGTATCCACGACCGTTGCTGTCACAGAGATTATGGACGCACTGGAGATCGATCTGGTCGGCGTGCCAACGAGCACCAAGACTTTGCCAGCAAGGTATGATGGGCTAACTCCGATTGGCAACCCTATGAGTCCTGATATGGAGGTAGTGAAATCTCTTCGTCCAACGGAGGTTCTGTCCGTATCGACCTTGCAATACGATCTTCAGCCTACCTTTGAGAAATTCGGTATTAAGGCTGATTTTCTGAATCTGCAAAGTCTGGGGAATATGGAAGAGACTATTACGAGACTTGGACAGACGTATGATCGCGAGGAGCAAGCTACAGCGTTGATATCCCGTTATGAGGAGAAGCGTGCTCAGATTGAGCAGGCGGTTGCTGGAAAAGAAAAGCCGAAGGTTCTCATTCTGCTAGGCGTGCCAGGAAGCTATCTGGTAGCTACGGAGAATTCATTTATCGGAGATCTGGTCAAGCTGGCGGGGGGAGAGAATATCGTTCAGAACGAGAAGGTGGAATATTTGGCCTCCAACACAGAGTATTTGCAGCAGGCGAATCCTGATGTCATTTTGCGTGCCGCGCATGGTATGCCTGATGAGGTCGTCAAGATGTTCAACCAGGAGTTCGCAACCAATGATATCTGGAAGCATTTCAGTGCTGTTCAGAATGGTAGGGTATATGATCTGGAGGAAAGTCTATTCGGAACTACAGCCAATCTGGCCGCTGATCAGGCATTGGATGAGCTGCAGAAGATGCTCTATCCGTAATTGTCGCTGTATTCATGGACATCTATTGCAGTCTAGGATTTTGTAGCTAAGATCTGTATAGTCCTGGGTTTGTATAGTCCAAGACTTGTAGAGTCCAAGATTTGTAGAGTCCAAGATTTGTAGAGTCGAAGTTACATTGCTTGACCCATTCTAAGTAAACATAAGGAAGTATTCTCTCATGAATAAAAAAGTATGGAGCTTTGTCATTGTCATTGCTCTCCTGGGATATATGGTGATTTTGTCTGCAGTGACCGGCAGCCTGAAGGTGAGCTTCGGGGAGTTCCTTCAAGGAATGTGGACAGGGAATAATGAGACTGTCGAGGTCATCAAGGATCTGCGCTTACCACGGATTATCGTAGCGATGTTCGCTGGAGCGGCGCTTGCCGTAGCAGGGGTGCTCCTGCAGGCGGTCATGCGTAATCCACTAGCTGATGCAGGCGTGATCGGGATCTCTGCGGGGGCTAACTTTATCCCCACGATTGTCATTTTTCTACTGCCACAATTGTATTATTACTCGCCTCTGATGGCCTTCGTAGGCGGGGCGCTTGCTTGCTTCCTGGTCTATACCTTATCCTGGAAGTCAGGATTAAGTCCCATTCGCATCGTGCTCGTCGGGATCGCAGTCAATGCTATGTTCACTGGACTGAACGAAGCGTTCATTATCGCCTGCAGCTACATTATGGGCTCGAATATCAATCCGTCGACGACCTCCAACATTACGATGCTGACATGGATGGATGTACAGACGATGGTGACCTATGGCGGCATTGGCCTTGTTTTGTCCCTCCTGCTGGTAACCTGGTGCAATATGCTCTCCCTGCAAGACAAGACAGCCAGCAATCTGGGGCTGCGTGTCACCAGAGCAAGACTTCTCATATCCGCTGTTGCCGTATTGCTGGCGGGTACGGCTACTGCGATTGCTGGCGTCATTTCCTTTGTCGGTCTGTTGATTCCGCATATTGCCCGGCTGCTAGTCGGCTCGGACCACAAGCTGCTGATTCCTTTCTCAGCTCTCTCCGGGGCGCTGCTGATTCTGACAGCAGATACACTTGGCCGGACGTTGGTAGCACCATTGGAGATTCCGGCATCCACGCTGATGGCAGTTATTGGCGGACCATTTTTCATATTCCTGTTGAGAAAGAGTGACCGCATCTATGGAAATTAAAAATGTTACCTTCTCCTATGACCGTAAAATCAATCGCCTGCATAGCATTGAGGCTGAGGTAGAGACGGGTCGGATTACGACGATTATCGGTCCCAACGGGTGTGGCAAGTCCACCCTGCTCGGCGTGATGTCGCGGCATCATGCTCCAAGTAGCGGGGAGGTCGTGCTGGATGGCAAGACGATCAGCACTTATACGCCCAAGGAATTTGCCCGCAAGCTGGCAGTAGTCCACCAACATAATCAGGCGCCCTCTGATCTGACGGTTGAGAAGCTCGTCCAATATGGGCGCATGCCGCATCGTAAATGGCTATCTGCGGATCGGGAGGAAGATGAGCGGGCGGTAGAACGGGCCTTAACGGGTACGAATCTGCTGGAGAAGCGCCAGCAGCGCATTGACGGTCTCTCTGGGGGAGAGCGACAACGAGTATGGATTGCCATGGCACTGGCGCAGGATACCCCGATTCTCTTTCTGGATGAGCCTACTACCTACCTGGATATCTACTATCAGCTGGAGATTCTTGAGCTCGTGAAGCGGCTTAATGAGGAGTTCGCGATTACCATCGTGATGGTGCTGCATGATATCAATCAAGCCATTCGTTATAGTGATCGCATTATCGTCATGAAGGATGGTCGCATCCATAGGACTGGCGTACCACAGGAGATCATTACAGAGCAGCTCATGCAGGAGGTATATGGGGTGGAGGTCAGCATTCGGCATGAGGATGACATTGGTATGCATATCATCCCGACAGGTATTGCGCAAGGAATGATCGAGCATGGATAACGCGCCGAAGCATGGAATAGGTTCAAGCCGGAAAAGGCTGCTGAATCGCTGCATGCTGGTTGTGTGGATAGGTGTCTTTTTGTTCTCGGGTGGCCGACTGCTTCAGATTGCGATGGACGATTATATGAACCGTGAGCTGATGAAGGAGGCTGCGGCGCTGTATCATGGGGAACAGGAACCCAGCATGACGACAGCGGCTTCTGAAGAGAGGGAAGGCAGCGGATGGACGGCTGCTGGCTCTGCTGAAGCAGGCAAGGTACGCCCACAATTCGACCCGCTACTAGCGGTGAATGAGGATGTTGTCGGCTGGGTGACTATAGATGGGACACCTATTGACTATCCGATCGTGCAGGCACAGGACAATGCCTATTATCTGAACCGCAATTACAAGCAGGAGACGACACGGGCGGGAAGCATCTTCATGGATTACCGCAATCGTGTAGGTGGACAGGATCGAAATACGATCATCTACGGACACCGAATGAAGGACGGAAGTATGTTCGGCAGTCTGAAGCATTATTTGGAAGAGTCGTATTTCAAGGAGCATGGGAAGCTCTATTATGATGATCTCTACGCTGGATACGATATTGAGATTTTCGCCGTCTATACCACCACATCTGATGTGAATTATATACGGACCGATTTTGCGACAGATGAGGAATATGGTGCTTTTCTCTCCGAAATGCAGGCCCGTTCGATCTATAACACGGGTGTGGAGGTTACCCCTGAGGATCGTATCATCACGCTCTCTACGTGCGATTATATACTGGACCCCGACTATGGTAGATTGGTGGTGCAGGGCAAGCTTGTACCGCGTACCTCCAAAGCCGGAGTCTAGTACCTTGACCGAATATGATTTCCATTGTGTATGATTGGGAGAACTCGTGGTTAGCGAAAAGCGGGGGCTTAACAGAGTTCGGCAAGATTCCCCGCTTGCAGCGATGCTACACTCACCTTGGATATAATCCAGGTACTGGTAGGAATAGGAGCGAGAAGGTTCCTTATATTTCATAATTCATGTATAAGATAGGGTATAGCGAGATTTTTGGAAGAGAGCATAGCTATATTTCCTATGATGCATGTTTCCTATGATGTGTACTTCTTAGACTGGCCACGATGGCACATTGAAAGGGGAAACGACCCTATGAATACCTTCTTCGGTGAGATCACACCTGCCAAGGCAAAATTTCGATTAATTATGAATCTGGCACTGTTTTTCCTAGTTATAGGAACCATTTTTTACGCTAGAATTACCTATCCTATTGACTCTCAAAGTATGCAGTTTCAGCATTGGGCTGCAGGAATTGTTGGGTTATCATGTGTAGCAAGGTCAGCCTACTATGCAGTGAAGCTGTACAAATATCGACAATTCGCATGAGGCTGAAATGATCTATTGAAGGCTGTAGACTCCGTGAAGGGGTCTTTTTTGTTGCAGACGTTGCAATTTGCTGAATTCAAGCCCTCGATGTGTTATAATACATAGCTAGTATGAGGCTTTCATGCCAAAACGTATAAAGGACGGTAATGCACATATGATCAGTACAAGCGGCGTAACGCTCCGTTATGGCAAGCGCCCACTTTTCGAGGATGTTAATATCAAATTCACGCCTGGCAACTGTTACGGTCTGATTGGGGCCAACGGTGCTGGTAAATCTACGTTTCTGAAGATTCTCTCTGGCGAGATCGAGGCGAATTCCGGCGAGGTGCATATGACACCTGGCGAGCGCCTGGCCGTGCTGAAGCAGAACCATTATGAATATGATGAGTTCCCAGTGCTGGAGACAGTTATTATGGGACATACACGTCTATATGACATTATGAAGGAAAAGGATGCACTCTATGCGAAGGCTGAATTCTCGGAAGAGGATGGCCTGCGTGCAGGGGAGCTGGAAGGCGAATTCGCCGAGCTGAATGGCTGGGATGCGGAGCCAGATGCCGCTGCCTTGCTGATTGGTCTGGGGATTCCTCGCGATCTGCATGATAAGCAAATGTCTGAGCTGAGCGGTAACGAGAAGGTACGTGTCCTGCTCGCACAAGCGCTCTTCGGTCGTCCGAATAATCTGCTGCTTGACGAGCCTACGAACCATTTGGATCTCGAATCTATCCAATGGTTGGAGAATTTCCTGATGGACTATGAAGGTACCGTTATTGTGGTATCTCACGACCGTCACTTCCTGAATAAAGTATGTACGCATATTGCGGATATTGATTTTGGTAAAATCCAGATGTACGTGGGTAACTATGACTTCTGGTACGAATCCAGTCAACTCGCGCTGACATTGGCTCGCGACGCCAACAAGAAGAAGGAAGAGAAGA
The DNA here is from genome assembly GCF_000377505.1 of Paenibacillus massiliensis 2301065 = DSM 16942. Classification (GTDB taxonomy): domain Bacteria; phylum Bacillota; class Bacilli; order Paenibacillales; family Paenibacillaceae; genus Paenibacillus; species Paenibacillus massiliensis. The sequence goes on from NZ_KB898197.1 coordinate 129,788, forward strand.
TCAAGGAGCTGCAAGCCTTTATCCAACGCTTCTCGGCGAATGCCTCCAAGTCGAAGCAAGCGACTTCCCGGAAGAAGCAGCTCGACAAGATCACGCTGGACGATATTCGTCCATCGAACCGTAAGTATCCGTTCATTAACTTCAAGCCTGAGCGTGAGGCTGGCAAGCAATTGCTGACCGTAGACCGTCTGAGCAAGACGATCGAAGGCGAGCAGGTACTGAATGATTTCAGCATTGTCGTGAATAAAGGTGATAAGATTGCTTTCGTCGGACCTAATGGCTTGCCGAAGACGACGCTCTTCGAAGTTCTGATGGGTGAGAAGGAAGCAGACGCTGGTGAGTACACCTGGGGTGTGACGACCAGTCAGGCTTATTTCCCGAAGGACAACTCCCAATACTTTGACGAAGTCCAACTGAACCTCGTGGAGTGGCTGCGTCAATATTCCAAGGATCAAGATGAGACCTTCCTGCGTGGCTTCCTGGGACGTATGCTGTTCTCCGGCGAGGAAGCGCTGAAGAAGGCGAGTGTATTGTCTGGTGGCGAGAAGGTGCGTTGTATGCTGGCAAAAATGATGCTTAACGGCGCTAACGTGCTCATCATGGAAGAGCCTACGAACCACTTGGATCTGGAATCCATTACTGCGCTCAATAACGGCTTGATTGATTTCGATGGTACACTGTTATTCACTTCGCATGACCATCAGTTCATTCAGACAATTGCGAACCGCATTGTGGAGATTACACCGAACGGGGTCATCGACCGTGTTATGACGTACGATGAGTACCTGGAGAGCGATGAAGTCAAGCAGCTGCGTGAACGGATGTATCCAGTAGAGGCTAACTAATTAGTGATCTGAATAGTAAGCTTAAGACCTCAAGTTACTCCTACGAGTAGACTTGAGGTCTTTTTTTGATCTATCTTACCGTAGTTGTGCAATATATTACCGATCAATCTCCTCCTGTGCTTAGTTGATGGAATGGCTGTTGCCCTTTTCTGCGTGTGCGTTCAGCTTAAATGAGCATGCAGAAGTAAGGATAGCCAGTAATATAATACTTCCTGCAAATCCACTAATCTGCTCAATACCTGCATATTCAATCACGATCCCGCCACTTGCAGCACCTAGTGCCATACCCATATTCATTAATGCAGTGTTCAGGCTAAGTATGATCTCGGAGGACCGGGGCTGGAGCGTAATGAGATAGTATTGATTCGCTGGTGTCGTAGTCCATGTAGCTGCTCCCCATAGCAAAAGAATCACGAAAATTATGGGTGTGGAGACAGCCGCGAATGTAGATTTAAGCAAGAACAGCGCCGCAGCATGTAATGTCAGACTAATGATGATTGTACGTGCGGGTCCCCAGCGGTCAACTGCATAGCCTCCCAAGCGTGAGCCGATCAGAGCCGCTATTCCGAGGACGAGCAGGGAGGAGCTTATCATTTCCAGTGAAAAGTCCATCAGACTACTTAAGAGGGGAGCGATATATGCGAATACCATAGTGTATCCTAATATCCAGAACACCGTTGTAAGTAGCCCGGTAAGCATGCGTGAATCTCTCAAGAGAAGCCATTGCTCCTGCCATGTGAGCGCTATTGACCCTTCAAGCCTTGAAATGTACTGCTGAAGAAGAGCTGCGTTGACAAGTGCAGCGATGGCAAGGAATAGATAGATGTAGCGCCAATCCATATAGACGGACATCAGTGTTCCGAATGGTACTCCAAGCACCAGTGAGATGGAGAAGCCAGTAATGACAGTGGCGATCGCTCTACCTTGTTGTTGTTTGGGAGCGAGACGCGCTGCATAGCTTGTAGCTACAACCGTATATAATCCGCCACTTGCTGCCATGACAATACGGGACAGCATCAGTACTGCAAAGTTCATGCTGAGGAATGCAAGGATGCTCCCTGCAATAAATGCTATAAGGGAGTAGACAAGTACCTTTTTGCGCTCATAGCGTGCTGTTACCATGACAAGCACAAGGGCGCCAACGGCATAAGAGATAGAGTAAATTGTAATGAGTTGTCCCGCGGCCGCAATAGAGATTTGTAAGTCGCTTGCAATCAGCTCAAGGATCCCCGATACGACAAATTCTGCTGTGCCTGTGATAAAGGCTCCTATCGCTAATAGATATACAGCTAGACGATTCAATGACTTCACTCCTTTTGTAGAAATTGCTGCTATGTAGCCTGCTACAACGATTGTGTTCATTTTAGCTGACATGTTATCATGAGGGAAATTCATGTTTTTAATGAAGGAGATGAGTAAATACTCATGTCTATAGCGCGTTTCGAGGTTTTTGTGCACATTGCTGAGACTCGAAATTTCACTAAAGCAGCAGAGCGACTGAATATGACGCAATCCGCTGTAAGTCATGCTATTGCAAGTCTGGAGAAAGAACTAGGGACGACACTGCTGATTCGCGACCGCAGGAAGGGGGTTATGCTGACGGAAGTGGGGCAGAAGGTGCTTGGCCACATGCGAGAAATCTTGTGCCGAATGGAAATGATCCAGCAGGAAGCGGCTCTGGCAGCCAATCTGGAGACGGGGACAGTCCGCATTGGAACATTTGCAAGCGCATCTTCCTGCCTGCTGCCCAAGCTGTTATCCAGGTTTCAGAAGAAGCATCCGCATATTGAATTTCGATTTTATGAAGGCTCTTATGAAGAAATTACAGAGTGGCTGAATACAGGCGTGATTGACATCGGATTTGTGGTAGAGGAGGATTCACCAGTATTGTTCGACTGTGTGCCGCTGATTCAGGACAAGATGGTTCTGGGCTTCTCAGCCGAGCACAGATTCAATGGAAGAACCCAGATTTCCATGAAGGAGCTACAGGACGAGCCCTTTATTATGCCGACAGGCATGTATCAAGCTCATATTCTGGCCATGCTCGAGGAGATGAAGGTGCAACCGAAGATTCGCTTCGAAGTGTATGATTGTAACACCATCGCCAATATGGTTCAGGAGGGGCTTGGCATTACGATTGGGCCGGAGCTATTTCTGAAGACACAGCAGCATATCCAAGTGGGGTATCTGGATATTACCAGATGGCGTAATGTTGCTCTAGCATGCCCATCACAATCCAGTGCTTCGCCTGCTGCGAGAGCCTTCCTGGCAGTAGCTCAGGAGATTTTCCTACAGTCAACGGAAGCATGAAGAAGAAGCTCCTACCTTTAATTCGGTTGGGAGCTTCTTCTTCATGCTAACAGCTGTATGCAAATGTATGCAAAAGTTATACTTTATGATCCGCCGGTACGTCTGCGCTGATTGTTAGGCTTTTTGTTGTTCTGGCTCTTCAATGCCTTGGTCTGATTGCCCTGGAACCCGCCATTTTGTTTTTGGGAAGCGGCCAGCTTCTTCTCGGCCAGCTTCTGTCGAACGGCCTCAGCCAGGTCAATTTTACGGACTTCCTTCTGATTATCGCTCATCCCTGTTCCTCCTGTAATGTCTAAGCTGTATTTCATTTTATACGTTTTTAAAAGGGGGGACAAGGGCTACAATGAATAAAGACTACCATGACGATGCTTGCCGTGTCGGGCCCCACCTATATCGCATGTTCAAGCTGTTCTGAATAGCTTAATCATAAGTATTTGTCTAAGTCGTAGCTACCAACTTTTTGTTTAGAAGGAGTGTACTGCAAGTGACTGATGTGTATGGTGAAATTCGTAAAGGGGAGCGGGGCGCTTGGGTAAGTATTATCTCCTACATTGTGCTCTCGTCTCTGAAAGTGTTCTGCGGATACGTGTTCATGTCCAGTGCGCTCCTTGCTGACGGGTTCAACAATATGACGGATATTGTAGCGTCTGTAGCTGTGTTAATTGGTCTGCGCATATCCCAAAAACCACCAGATTCCGATCATACCTACGGGCATTTTCGGGCAGAGACCATAGCGGCCATGATCGCCTCCTTCATTATGGCTCTAGTCGGTATTCAGGTATTGGTGGAGGCGATTCGCTCTATATTTGAAGGAAGCAAGGCACAGCCGAGCATGCTGGCTGCAGTCGTCGCTGTAGTGAGTGCGCTGGCTATGGGAGGGGTATACCTCTACAACCGGAAGCTTGCTCGTGAGATCAAAAGCCAGGCACTCATGGCAGCAGCGAAGGATAATCTGTCAGATGCGCTTGTCAGCATAGGAGCGGCCATAGGCATTTTTGCATCCCAATTCGGCTTCCCCTGGATGGACACGGTTGCTGCCATTGCAGTCGGGCTTATGATCTGTTATACGGCATGGGGAATTTTCCGTGATTCCACACACTCGCTAACGGACGGCTTTGATGAGAAACATTTGTCGGTACTGCGCGGTACGATCTCCAAAACACCAGGCGTAGAGAGCATTCGAGACGTAAAGGCACGTGTGCATGGCAGTCATGTCATGGTCGATGTGGTGATTGAGGTTGATCCGACACTTACGCTCATTGAAGGGCATGAGATTAGTGACCAAATTGAAGAGCGCTTGAAGAAATTCCATAATACGATGCATGTACATGTGCATGTGGAGCCTAGAGCGAGTGAGCATATAAGCTCTACCCAGCTCCAGCACTAGCATCTTGGCCAGGTTACCAACCTGAAATCATACTGGGCCAAGGCACACTAGGTAAGGGCAGCATGTTTTCCTACTGAATGGAGTGCAGACAGGCTGTCTGGGTGCATATAGTAAGCTAAGAAGAGTCTCCGCGGATGATCGCGGAGACTCTTCTTTTGCATCCATTGATGATCCCACTGTTCAGATGTGGCAGGCTTTCCGGTTATTTGAGTACTCCAGTAGTTCAGTAGTTCACATCCTGTCGTTTCACTTTTCCTGCAACAGATTAATAACAAGGTAGGTATATGGGGAATGGAAATACCCTCCTGCAACAGATTAACCCGTAATTACCGATATACATAACAGCGGGATACATAAAAAGACAAGTTATCAGATTGCAGAAGAACATGGGTAATTGGGATCACATCCTCAATGTATGTGTCTTTTTTTGTGACTTTTGCATCATGCTTATATTCCTTGTGCTTGACTATAATGAGGTCAGATGGGGAGTATTTCACGATATTTGCATGAATTATGTACGGAGAAGCATGGTGAGACGGTGATTAGCTAAGTACACGGATGTTCGGCATCCTGCAGCATGTCTTGTCAAGATTCGTGAAGTAATCGGGAGGTTAGGAACAGCATGAACAAACGCGTTTGGGGAACACTTGCAGTTGCTGCGGCATTATGGTCAGTTATGGATGTGACTTCAAGCAGTCATGTCTCAGCGGCTGCTGTCACGATCCCGGCAGGGGAACAGGGAATCATACAGGCACCGGTACGGGTACGAATCTCTCCTTCCATGGAAGGGGACACACTGAGCTTTCTGAGTCAGGGTGATAAGGTGACCGTATTGGAAAAGACAGTGAATCAGTGGTATAAGGTCAAGACGGCTGATGGAACCATAGGCTACACGAGCATCTCGGAAAAGTACATACTGCCTGTCGGGAAGGCTGGAGTCAGCGTGTCCGGCGCATCTTCCACAGCATCCCGTGCAGTGGCGGTACCAAGTGCGGCAACAAGCACTAATGGCGCATCCTCGGCAACATCTACAGCAGGACAAGCTGTAGCCACCATTCAATCTGCGGTCAACCTGAGAAGTGAGCCTGCCAACACAGGAGCCATTCTCGGATTGCTTAGCCCCGGACAGCAGGTGAAGCTGCTGGACACCAGTAATAAATATTGGTTCAAGATCGCTACTGATGCGGGAGTCACCGGTTATGTAGGAGCATCGGACAAATTCATCAAAGCAGGAATCGTACCCGTTGCTACCAATGCTAGCTCAGTAAATGTGAACTCCGGCTCAGGGCAGAATGTGGCTGTGCCAGCATTTTCCGCTGCTACCGTACCAGCCTACCAGCCCGTGGTGATGCGGGAGGAAGGAATCTACAGAGGTCGTGATGTAGATACGGCAATTGAGCAGATGATTAGTACGGGAATGACGTATCTGGGGACACCGTATGAGTATGGTTCGGACCGTAACTCGACGGCCACCTTCGATTGCTCTGCATTTACGCAGCGTATTTTTCTGGAAAGCATGGGTCTACTACTTCCGGGAGATTCCAGATCGCAGGGGAACTGGGTTAGACAGAATAGCCAGCCAGTACTGGATATATCGGAGCTGAAGCGAGGGGATCTGGTCTTCTTTCGGGATTATGCGGTTCCAGCAGGAGATGGCCTTATTCAGCCTGATCCGTTCTCGCAGACCATTACCCATGTAGCTGTGTACTTGGGAGATTCACGCTTGCTTCACACCTTCTCTGTAGCAGCAGGTGGGGTGAAGGTAACAGATTTTAGCCAATCATGGCAGGATCGCTTCCTCTATGGTGGAAGTGTAGTAGATCGGGTGCTCTAATTGCAGCAGCCTTGGTCCTTCGAATTACTTCGGGGCCCGTAACGGGCTTCCGAAGTTTTTTTGGATAAAGAATCTATAAGTTTTCAGCGGAGCTGAACCATTCGAACATCCTAGGAAGAACTTCCGCTAAGTGCGGTCTGTCTTCTGTGAAAGTACGTCCAGAGGCGTCTTTCTCATCTTCCTCATTGGTGTCGAACCTTTGTTTCGGGCTAACACCCAGAGGGTAACTAGAATATACATAATGGAGAGCACGCCCAGATTGGAAAGAGAGGTTACGTCATGTTAATGGAAATTAGTGTTTTTATTATTGCTTTGGCTTTTGTAGTGCTGGTGCTGTATTTGGTCAAGACCTTGAAAGCCGCGCAGGGCTCCCTGGACCGGGTATCCGTTACGCTGGAAGAGGTACAGAAGACAGTAGATGAGCTAAGCTACGAGGTCAAGCAGACGATTCGTCATGCGAATGGCATTACAGCGGATGTAGAGCAAAAGATGAAGAAGATCGACCCTATTATTACATCCGTAGAAAATCTGGGCGAGGTACTTAGTGAGCTGACCTCTGCAGCCAAGCAGGCGTCTGCTACATTGATGAATCGATTTCAAAAGCCCAAGCAAAAAGATGTAGCCTCTACAGCTATAGTGTCGCCACAGCCTCCTGTTCCTGAGAGCCAACCATTACCTCAGGATCGCGTCATCGGAGGAGAACCCCGAAAAGCAGGCCCTGAATGGTTAACGTACGTAGATATTGCTGCTGGTGTGTGGCAAAAAATGCGGCGTTAGCAGGGTAGCGGCGGTGTGACGGTGCTCAGAACCATCATTCCATTGAAAGGGTGAGATACGATGATACAACTACTTCTTTGGCTAGGTTTGCTTTCTCCCTTTTCCGCTCAGGAAACGGTTCAGGCTACGGCTCCGCCGTATGCAGCCGGAAAAATAACACACGCTGTGGACGTTCGTGGTACAAGTGTAACTGGTGCAGTCTATGAGGAACGCTTTGAGACGTTAAATGATATTTCCCTTGATGATCGGACAGAGGATGTTCTACAGAAGAAAGGCCAGCCGATCCGTACGTATGAGGACCCTATTCTGCGCTCTACTGAATATCACTATGAGGATGTGGTCGTCGGCGTTCGGGATGGCTACGTCAATTACGTACATGTGGACAATAGCTCTGTACGGGTGAAGGTGAATGACCGCTGGCTACCGCTGGACCGTAGCACGTTGGATCATGAGCTGGGAGGTGCTCAGTTCACTGCAGAGGATGGAGAGGTATACATTCGGGGGCATCATGCCATCAAGGTATACACGGATCAAGACAGCGGGGAATTAAAGGCTGTTGAATTGTTTGACGAAACCTCATCACCTTGACGTTTCAGAATGAGACGGACGGGTTAATGTTACAACGTGAGGATGCACCTCCAGGGTCATCCAAGCAAGTATCTTACATCCATCCCTGAAGTGGGATGAAATATACGAGATACTGAATTTTGTAACAGGGAGAGTGAGAAAAATGAATTCAACGAATGCTCAAGCTTATGCAAAAGTGGTGGAGAATGGAGTTCAAGCGGTAGAGACAGTCAAGGAGCTGCGCAACGCTGGCTACCGTTATGAGGATGTATACGTGCTGGCTCATAGTCAGGATCGTACGGATCGCATTGCAGACACCGTAGATGCGAATGAGATTGGCATCAAGGAAGAAGGCGTTTTTGACTCTCTGGCGAATCTGTTCCGTTCTCGTGGTGATGAGCTGCGTGCCAAAATCGTCTCGATGGGCTTCCAGCAATCCGAGGCTGAATTTTACGAAAAAGAACTGGATCTTGGCAAGGTGCTCGTCATCGCCAAGGCCAAGCCATAATATGTTGCGACCGCATTCTTCACGGTGCCTGGGTACGGTCGATAACTGAAAAACATAGATAAGGAATGGGATTCCAGCAATCCCATTCCTTATCTATGTTTTTCATATTTAAACCTACAGGATCAGAAGTTATAGTTATATATAGAACTCCAACCAGATATAAAGGAGACATCCATGAAAATTCTAATCGTCGATGATAATCCAACGAACGTAATCATTATCCGTGAAATATTGAAGAAGGAAAATTACAGAAACATCGTCTCCGCCAGTTCAGCCAAGGAAATGCTGGAGCGACTGGGAATAGGTGATCGTACCTTGGATATTAGGCCAGTTGCTTCGGACATTGACCTGATTCTGCTGGATATGATGATGCCGGAGATGGATGGCATTGAGGCTTGTGGCATCGTGCAGCAATATGAGCATTTGAAGGATATTCCTATTATTATGGTTACTGCTGTTGGCGACTCTAAGAAGCTGGCCGAAGCGCTGGACGCGGGAGCAACAGATTATGTCACCAAGCCGATCAACAAGGTAGAGCTGATGGCTCGTATTCGGCTGGCTCTACGTCTGAAGCTGGAGAAGGACTGGCACAAGGAGCGTGATCAACGAATTCAGGATGAGCTGAAGCTGGCCTCTCTGGTACAGCAGGCAGTGTTAAGTCCGGCAATCAAGGATCCCGTTCTGCAAGCCCACGCCATCTATCAGCCTTCATTTGAGCTGGCGGGAGACCTCTATTCCTGGTATTCGCTCGGAGAAGGAAGATATTGTGTCATCCTGTTGGACATGATGGGACACGGCATTTCTTCCTCTTTATTTTGCATGTTCATCGCAGCAGTTCTCAAGGATACAGTAACCACGTATGTGGAGCCGGAGAGGGTGATTCAGGAGCTGAATCGACGCTTTGGCCAGCTTGATCTGGGTAGACAGCTCGTTCAGTACTATTTCACGGCCATCTACATGGTCATTGATACGCGTTCCAAGAAGATCGATTATGTGAATGCAGGGCATCCGCCTGGCCTGATGTTCCGCAACGATGGCACCGTGCTTCAGCTGAGTAGTGGAGCAAGTCCGGTTGGCTTGTTCGACCAGATCGAGGTAGAGACACAGACGATCCAATATGAGGATGGGGAGCGTATTGCTCTCTATACAGATGGTCTGCTAGAGATCGTTCAGGGTGAGCATGAAGAGCAGCTTGAGTTCCTGATTGATCAGCTACGGGACCGAGTGGAATGGGATGAGGACGCGATGCGTAAGGCCTTCATTCAGCAGGAATCGTCGAGCACACACGATGATGATAAATGCCTGGTATGGATATCATTGAAAGAAGGAGCGAGCTTGGCATGAAAATTAGAAATAAGCTGCTCATTGGCTTCAGCCTGCTAATGTGCATCATTATAGCGCTTACGGTCATCAGCTATGACAGGCTGGGGAGCATGAGCGAGCAGTTGAACAAGGTATATGAGGAGCGATACATCAAGGTGAGACAGACGGCTGCACTTCGCTCCCAGGTCAACGAGAAAGCCAAGATCATGGCTAACCAGCTCCTGAATCCCGGGATATCCGTGGAGGACAGCATAAGAGAGCTTGCGCAGGTAGCCACTATTGGCGGTGATTTGCTTACCCGTATGCAGGAAGGAAATTCGAATCCTGAGGAAGACCGATTGATGCGGGAGGTAGTGAGATCGTGGCAGGAGTTCAACAGCTACGAGGATCGCTTGATGAATCTGCTCTCCCAGAATCGGATGGACGAAGCGAATGCCCTGCGTAACAGTACAGGGCTACCGGCACAAAGCGATGTTCTGGACAGTATTAATAACCTGTCACGTTATCAGGATAGTGCTGTCGATGAGGAAATGGCCGTATCCAGGCAGATGTTCTCGGAGGCCATACAGACAACTACCCTGATTATGGCTGCAGGTCTGCTGCTGTCACTCGGCATTATTCTGTGGGTGCTTCCAAGCATTACCCGTGGTCTGAATACATTATCCATGATGATCTCTGGCTTCGGCAAAAGCCGATTCAAAGCGATTGGCCGGATGAAGGTCACCACGACCGATGAGATCGGGCAGGTGGCTCTGGTCTTCCAGGAGATGGCTGAGGACCTGGAGGAGAAGCGCCAGTTAGAGCAGTCGATCATTCAATCGCAGAAGGATCAGACATGGCTGAGTGCCAATACGGCCAGAGTGACGGAGCTACTGCGTGGCATCAATTCTCCCGAACAGATTGCACAGACGTTCATCAGCGAGTTCACTCCGATTCTTGGGGCGAGCTATGGCTCCATCTATCTTCTCGATGAAGAGAAAGGGCCAGACAAGCTCTTCCTTAGCGGTAGCTATGCCCGTAATGACGAAGATCACCATACCAAGGAGACGTTTCTCATCGGTGAGGGACTGCTCGGTCAGAGCGCATTAGATCAGAAGCCAATTCTGCTGGAGAATGCCCCCGAAGGCTATCTGACGATCGGATCAGCGCTTGGTTCGACAGAGCCGACAGGGATTATGATCTATCCAATTATGTTCGGGGAGGAGCTGCTTGGAGTCGTTGAGATGGCTTCCTTGGGATCGTTCTCAGCCCTTGAGAGGGACTTGATGGATCGTTTGGTGTCGAATCTTGGGATTATCCTGAACAATATTCGCCGTAGAATGCGTGTCGAGCAGCTGCTGCGCGAATCACAGGCTCTCACTGAGGAGCTACAATGCCAGTCCGAGGAGCTACAGACTCAGCAGGAGGAGCTTCGTCGCTCTAATGAGAATCTGGAGCAGCAGACAGAAGAGCTGAAGCGTTCCGAGGAGATGCTGCAGAGACAGCAAGAGGAGCTTGAACATTTCAATACCGAGCTGATGTCCAAGACCAGAGCGCTGGAGGAGCAGGTGCGCGAGGTGGAGGAGAAGAATCTTGAGATCGAGAAGGCTCGTGCTCAGCTGGAGCAGCAGGCCATGCAGCTTGCGGTTACGAGCAAATACAAGTCGGAGTTCCTGGCGAATATGTCGCATGAGCTGCGAACACCGCTCAACAGCTTGCTGATCCTATCTCAACTGTTAGCCGAGAATAAGGATGGCAATCTGAGTAGCAAACAAAAGGAATATGCGCAGACCATTTATATGTCTGGCTCGGACTTGCTCAAGATGATCGATGAAATTCTGGATCTGTCCAAGGTCGATGCAGGGAAAATGGACATTAACTATGAGACGGTCAGCCTGAAGGGGCTTCAAAAATTCGTCGAGCAGAATTTTGGTCCTATGGCGGCCAAGAAGGAGCTTCAGCTGATTACCGAAGCCGATCGTGAACTGCCTACAGCCATTATGAGTGATAGCTATCGCGTGAAGCAGATCTTACGAAATCTGCTCTCTAACGCCTTTAAGTTCACAAGCACAGGCTCGATCACCTTCTCCATTTCACCTGCAGCAGCGGAGCAATTGCCTTCTTATTTGAATGAGAATCAGGCTTATCTTGCTTTATCTGTAGAAGATACGGGCATCGGTATTGCACCGGATAAGACGGACCTGATCTTCGAGGCCTTTCAGCAGGTAGATGGTACGACAAGTCGTAAATACGGGGGAACCGGGCTTGGTCTGTCTATCAGTCGTGAGCTGGCCCGCTTGCTGGGTGGTGGCATTGAGCTGACCTCCGAGCAAGGGAAAGGAAGCTGCTTCACCCTCTTCCTGCCTGCGGACCCTGCACAGACCTCTGGCTATACCCAAATGGAGCATAGTCAGGATCAGCAGTACAAGGCTAGACAGGAGGTGGCCCCGATCGCGGAGCACAGAGCAGATACGCGCTCAAGCTTAGCTGTCTCTCCAACACCGCCTGCTGCATCAACGAATAGGAGTAAGACGGCGGTGTCGGAGCCACTGAATGATGATCGTGAGAACATTCAAGCGACAGATCAGGTGCTGCTGATTATCGAGGATGATGAGAAATTCGCGAAGATCCTTATGGAGATGGCTAGAAGTCGTGGTTACAAGGCTCTGGTTGCTCTACAGGGGGATGCTGGGCTTGATATGGCGAGAACCTACCTGCCCAATGCCATCATTCTGGATATTCAGCTGCCTGTCATGGACGGCTTTGCCATCCTGGGCGAGCTAAAGGCATCCTCTGCCACGAGACATATTCCTGTGCATGTCATCTCGGTCGTCGATGATGTGAAGCAGGGACTTATGATGGGAGCTATTGCGTATCTGAAGAAGCCTTCCTCCAAGGAAAGTCTGGATCGTGCGTTCGCCCAAATCTCCTCTTACACACAGAGCACGGTGAAGAAGCTCATGATTGTGGAGGACGATGATGTGCAGCGGCAATCCATTATGGAACTGATCGGTCACGACGATGTTGCCATCACAGCTGTATCCACGGGCAAGGAGGCTCTGGAGGAGCTGAACAGACAGCATTACGACTGCATGGTGCTGGATCTGATGCTCAGCGATATGACGGGCTTCGATCTGCTTGATCGGATCCGGGATGACGAGAAGCTGAATGATCTGCCGATTATCATTTATACGGGCAAGGAGCTTGATAACAAGGAAGAGATGCAGCTGCGAAAATATGCGGAGTCCATCATTATCAAGGATGTCAAATCTCCGGAGCGACTGCTCGATGAGACAACATTGTTCCTTCACCGTGTGGAAGCCAACCTTCCGGAGGATAAGCGGAGAATTCTACAAAAGCTGTACAACAAGGAAGAACTGTTCGAGGGCAAAAACATCCTGCTAGTGGATGATGATATCCGCAATGTCTTCGCGCTGTCGAGCGTGCTGGAAGGCTACCGCATGAATGTCACCTTCGCAGAGAACGGCAAAGAGGCCCTTCAGCTTCTTGAGAACAATAGCAATTACGATCTGGTATTGATGGATATGATGATGCCGGAGATGGATGGCTATGAGGCGATGACTCGCATTCGCCAGATGCCTCAATTCGAGAAGCTACCGATTATTGCCTTAACGGCCAAGGCTATGAAGGATGATCGGGCGAAGTGCATTGAAGCAGGTGCGTCAGACTATGTCAAAAAGCCAATCCAAACGGATCAGCTTTTATCCCTGATGCGTGTCTGGTTGTATTCGTAAACCGAAAATTGGGGTAAATAAAGGTTAACGTAGACTGATGAACTGGAGAGATAGTATGACCTCGAATGAACTAAGTGCTGGAGCCAAGCTGGCAACGAATCATGACGAACGTGAACTGATAGAGATTGAATTGCTGTTAAGCGGAATTCATCGGCTGTATGGGTATGATTTCAGAAATTATGCCCTGCCTTCTTTGAAACGGCGTATTTATTACAGTATCCAATCTGAGAATGTGAATTCAATCTCGGGCCTCCAGGAAAAGGTGCTTCACGATCGATCTTGCTTTGAGCGCCTGGTACAGAGCCTCTCCATTCCCGTGACCGAAATGTATCGTGATCCGGACTTGTTCAGAACGTTCCGCGAAAAGATTATTCCAATCCTGCGCACGTATCCTTACATTCGCATCTGGCATGCAGGGTGTTCGACCGGTGAAGAAGTCTATTCAATGGCGATTATGCTGTATGAGGAAGGGCTGTACGACAAGGCCCGCATCTACGCTACGGATATGAATTCCCGTTCACTGATACAGGCCAAAGAAGGGATTTACGGGATTGACCGTATGAAGACGTACACAAAAAATTATATGGAGGCTGGAGGAAGCCAGTCTTTTTCGGAATACTATAGTGCTAAGTACAATTCAGTAATATTCCACCCTTTTTTGCGTAAAAATATTATCTTTGCTGAGCACAACCTGGCAACGGATCGTTCCTTTAATGAGTTCAATGTCATTTTCTGCCGCAATGTCATGATCTATTTTAATGATGAGCTACGCAATCATGTTCATGGCTTGTTTTACGAAAGCTTAAGTCGATTTGGCGTACTGGTCCTGGGCTCTAAGGAATCAATTCACTTTACGGATTATACGGATCATTACGAGCCCCTGGATCGATCGGAGAAAATATACCGGAAGATTAAATAGAGACGCTTAGGAGGGTCCCATGGGTTTGCATGAGCCGATACACATTCTATTAGTCGATGATCGCCCCGAGAATTTACTTGCTCTTGAGGCGGTGCTTGAGAGTGAGCAATATCATCTTGTCAAGGCTACGTCTGGCGAAGAAGCGCTGCGATGTTTGTTAAAGGACGAATTTGCCGTCATTGTGCTGGATGTGCAAATGCCTGGTCTTGATGGCATTGAGACCGCCAAATTGATCAAGGCCAGAGAGAAGACGAAGGATATCCCGATTATCTTCATCTCAGCCAATAGCAAGGAAGCGGAGCATCTATTCGCGGGCTATTCTGCTGGTGGTATCGACTATATGGTCAAGCCGTTCATTCCCCAGATCCTCAAGTCCAAGATTGAAGCGTTTGTTCACATGTACCAGACGAATAATCGGCTCAAGACTCAATCGGCGCTCCTGCATCAGAAGACTCAGGAGCTGGAACGGATGAATCATGAGCTGGTCGTGGCCAAGGAGGCAGCAGAGATTGCTGTCAAGGCTAAGACCGAATTCCTGGCCATGATGAGCCATGAGATTCGTACACCGATGAATGGTGTCATTGGAATGATTGATCTGCTGATGGAGACCGAGCTCAAGGGAGAGCAGCGTGAATACGCCGAGATTATTCGTCGCAGCTCGGATGCACTCGTGGCGGTCATTAATGACATCTTGGACTTTACGAAGCTGGAATCTGGCAAGCTAGAGCTGGAGGAGCATCCTTTTGACCTGGATTCCTGTATCAAGGAGGTATTCAGTCTGTTCACGGTTGAAGTCGGCAAGAAGCAGCTGGATCTTCAGTACCGTACGGATGATCACATTCCTCCATTGTTATATGGAGACATGGCTCGCTTGCGTCAGGTATTGATCAATCTCATCTCAAATAGCGTGAAGTTCACGGATCAAGGCTACGTAAAGCTACATGCCTCCTTGCGTGAAATAGAACAGGATAACGTCATGCTGGAATTCTCTGTACAGGATACAGGCGTTGGAATTGACCCAGCTAAGGCAGATCGGTTATTTCAGCCGTTCTCCCAACTGGATTCTTCGATGACTCGTAAATACGGCGGAACGGGACTCGGATTGGCTATATGCAAAACCCTCGTGAAGATGATGGGCGGCGATATTCATGTGGATACAACCGTCCAGGAGGGGGCACATTTTAAATTTACGGTGAAAATGAAGAAGGCTCACAGCCAGACAGATACCTCCAAGGAGAATGAGGAATTGGAGCACCTGGCAGGAGAGGAAGCCTCCGTCAGACCAGCGGCTCCGGTATTAGTCGTGGATGACCATCCCATTAATCAGAAGCTGATGGTCAGTATCTTAGGTCGTCTTGGCATGAAGGCGGATGTGGCTATGGACGGGCAACAGGCTCTGGATAAGGCGCTGTCTGCTCAATATAGCTATATTTTCATGGATCTTCACATGCCTGTGATGGATGGTCTGGAATGCACCAGACAAATCAGGGATCAACTCCAATCTTCCATTCAACCAGCGATTATCGCCATGACAGCCAATGTAATGGAGGGCACACAGACGTTGTGCCTGTCGGCAGGGATGAACGACTACATCAGTAAGCCAGTCAAAATGAGCAGCGTCAAGCAGATGCTACTTCGCCACACGGTCGATGAACGAAGCTTAAGAAATATTGAACATATACACGAGGCCTAATTCCTGAATTTGGAATGTGGAATGCGATGTGAGATTGTTTCGACTGGAGCCCATCTGGGTTATTAGGTAAGGTAATCATCTTTATTACAGGGGAGAGCAGTCTATGAATACACATAAAAGCGAGAAGTTCAATACAAGAACCGAAGTAAGCAGCGGGGCAAATGTCGTCCACCTAAGCGGTGAGCTTGATTTGTCGGTCGCTCCTGATTTCCGGCTTGTGATGGAGCCGCTGGTGGGGGAATCTGAGAAGGATTTAATCATGAACCTGAAGGAGCTGAAATACATTGACAGTACGGGGATCGGTATTCTGCTGTCAATTTTGAAAACTAGGCACGCCGCTGGCTCCAAATTTTACGTGGAAGAAGTACCTAGCCAGATTCAAAAGCTCTTCGACATGACGGGCATTGCCAAGTTTTTCACTACACAGGAGAATTCCCAATAGGAAAGGAAAGAATAGCATGAATGTTCTGCAGAAAGTAACGCTTAATTTGCCGGCTACTGCTGAGTTTGTCGATATTGTCAGATTAAATTTATATGGGATTGCATCCAAGATGGGCTTCTCCTACGAGGAGATTGAGGACATGAAGGTTGCTGTCTCGGAGGCTTGTAACAATTCGGTGCTCTATGCTTATAACGACGAGCATGGCACGGTAGAGGTGACCTTTGAGTTCGATGATACCTCTCTGCACATCAAGGTCAAGGATGAGGGCCAGAGCTTCGAGCGTCTGGAGCAGGCGGGGGTACGTCCGACGTTGCATGAGAAGGAGCTTGACGATGCTCAGATTGGCGGACTTGGATTCTATTTGATGCAGGCGCTAATGGATGATGTCAGTGTCGTGAATGAGGCTGGAAAAGGTACGGAAGTCGTATTGATTAAGCGCATAACAAGAAGCGAGGAGAAAGTATGAATGAAAAGGTAACTCCCCCAGAGTCGATGGATGAAGCCGTTAGTCTAATCTGGGAGTACCAACAGACCAAGGACAATGAAATCGCTACTGTGCTGATCAAAAAGTATGAGCCTATGGTCAAGATGGCAGCAGGCAAGATTGCCCGCAACCGCCCTGATCTATATGAGGACCTGTATCAGACCGGCCAAATGGCGCTTATTCGATTATTGCAGCAGTACGATATCGGGCTTGGTATTCCTTTTGAGCCATATGCAATGAAAAGTATGATTGGTCACATGAAAAATTATCTGCGAGATAAGTCCTGGTACATACAGGTTCCGCGGAGAATCAAGGAAAAGGGAGCCTTGGTTCAGCATGCGATTGATGAGCTGACAGTGAAGCTGGAACGCTCTCCTGATGTCAAGGAAATTGCAGAATATCTGGATCTATCCGTAGAGGAGACGATTGAGGTGTTAGCGGGCAGAGAATGCTACCACTATGTATCGCTGGATTCTCCACTATCTCAGGATGAGAGTGCTGCCACACTAGGTGAACTGATTAGTGCGGATGCCAATGATTATGATGCGGTCGAGAAAAGGATGGATTTGCAGCAGGCGATGAACCAGCTTAAGGAGCAAGAGCAGCAGGTGCTGCTATTGGCGTTCCAGGATGGACAGTCACAGCGGGCTATTGCGCAGAAGCTCGGCGTATCGCAAATGAGCGTATCCCGAATTCAGAAGCGGGCCACGGAGAAGCTGAAGCAGATTATGTCTAATCCGGCTTCGTCTGGTTGATGGTCATTATGAACAGTGATCCCGCCTTTATTCTACTAGTTGTTCCAGTTGTTCCATAATAAGGACACGTATTCATTGAAAGAATGGATACCGTGTCCTTTTTTGAAAAGTTGTATTTGATACTCACATGTGTTGTAGCTATAAGCTGTGGCTATAAGAAGTCAGATATCTGAGGGAGTGGTTCTGTGCCGCATAATACATCTTTCTACGAGACACACGTATTTCATGATGGCCAATGGGAATGGTGGGATGTCCAGCTTGAATCCTCCTCTGATCCGAGGCTGACCAAGCTTGGTCAACTAGCTCCAGAAGCAGAGATGTGGTTGAAGATGCTGCCTGACATGGATGTGGACTTTCTGACGGTTCGTTTCCCGGATGGAAAGGAGCCTGTGATGTTCGGAGCACTGCAGTATTCCATGAAGGAGAGGCTCCAAAGTACGCGTGGCTGTCATCATTTCTATTTTTTCATATCGAGGGAGAGGTTGATTACGCTCAATCTGGACGAGCAGACCAGACAGACGATGCTGGGACATGAGCGCAGACAGATGATGGATGCATGTAGGACCGGGATGGATGGCATGTTTGTGCTGATTCGTACGCTGCTGCATTATTTTCATGGGGGTCTGGATCAGTTCGCCAAGAACCTGAGAGAGCTGGAGGAGCTAATGCATAGGCATAATCGCCGTACCCTGATGGATCGAATTGTTGAGGCGCGCTTCGAGCTGCTGTACTGGAGTAATCTGTTTGCCCCATTTCGGGAACTGCTCTCTGCTTCACGCGAGGCCTGTCTGAAGGAGCTTGATGACAATCCGTTTTTCCTGAGGCTGCTATACCGTATGGAGCGGATGGAGGTGCTATTTGAACGGTATGAAAAGGAGATTGATACCATGATATCTATGGATAATGCGATCTCTGGCTTCCGTGGGAATGAGATTATGAAGACGCTTACGATTGTCACCACAGTATTTACTCCCGTAATGGCTGTAGGTGCTATATGGGGAATGAATTTTGAGAACCTGCCCTGGATTCAGACCAGACTCGGCTTCACAGGCGTCATGCTGGGGACGCTCCTGATTACGGCGGGCATGTATTATTGGATGTACTTGAAGGGCTGGACCGGAGATCTGCTAAATAATCAGCGTCAAGTAAAAGATGATTAGAGCGAGCCGCAGCAAGCGTACGAGCCCGGTCGACCGTTGTTAGGCTTGCTGTGGCTCTAATCTCACATTTGAGTTGCCAAGGTACTTGGGCTTGGCTAGAGAGACGTATGTCTTACGTGGCTTTGCTCAGCCAGAAGTGTGAGGCTAGATCTACCTGTCTCTGGCCGCGTCTACATATTTCAATAGCTCTGCCAGAAAATCGCCAATCACAGGCAGATTCAACTGAACAAGGGCGCTGAGAAGCCAAGCGAGGAGGGCGATGACAATGATTGTTCCCAGGGACAAGCCTAGTCCTCGTGCGATGCCTGCCGTGAGATTGCTAATGAGTCGTTTCTTCGGATTGGAATAGGTCTGGAGAATATCTGCAATCTCTGCCTTCTCCAGCATGTCTGAAATTTTATCCAATCTGCTGTTCAGGTGCTTGATCTCGTGCCGGAGCTCGAAAGGATGCTCATCTATAGGATTCGCTGGCGTGTGTTTTCGATTGATTTCACTCATCTCGATCCCTACCTTTGCTGCGAGTCTGTTCATGCAAACAGCCAGCTTCAGAATTGAGCTGGCTGTTCTGGTTCAATTTGTAAAGAAAGAAGGAGTTCGGATTAAGAACGGGACAACGTGTTCAGCTCTTCATTAGCTTCCTTGGTGGCCTGCTCGGTAGCTTCCATGATCTCCTGATCGGCCTCCGCAGCCTCCTCGGCAATATCGGCTGAAGCATTCTGGAGACTGGTTACGACGTTGTTCTTGCTGTCGACGACGGTCTTGACTACTTCTGAGGACTTGGTGGACACGGTTTTGGCCAGATCGCTAGCTTTTTCACCGACAACATGAGCTACATCCTTGGTCTTGTCGGTTACGACGTTCATTTTGTCCGTCAAATCGCTTCTCAGGTCACGTCCTGGCTTCGGTGCGAATAGCAGTGCAGCTGCTGCACCAAGGAGACCTCCGATAAATACGCCTTTGGCAAAGGATGAAGCCGGGGTTGAACATTGTTGATTATCTTCTTTATTCATACTGAATCACTCCTTTGATAGATTCAAACTTGTGCAACTATATATAAAGTTAGGTTGCCCGTCTGATTAGCCTGGACACGAGTCCGAGCAAGAACACGAAGATGGCGGTGCCGATAATAGCAGGGACGATAGCAAAGCCGCCAATGACTGGTCCCCAATGTCCGAATAGCATGGCTCCTAGCCAAGCTCCAACCCATCCAGCAACCATAGAGCCGATGATGCCGCCAGGCATTTCTTTACCAGCAATGGCATTTCCAATCAGTCCAATAATGACTGCCATGATGATACTGAGTATAATCCCCCACATACAGATGGCCTCCCTTCGAAGATACCATAGCCAAGCATACTAACTATTGAATACGTAAGAAGTGGCTATACGTTACAGATCTCTCATCTGCTTATTTGGTATATAAACTTCGAAAGGGGGGACTGAAACAACAGCTTGCATGGTAATGAGCGGAAATACATAGGACAAGCGGCAGCTCTCATGGCCTGACGTGTTAAGCTAGTCGAGCGGCTCTACGGTATAACGGGGGGAGCATGAGACACAGCCACATGCCTCCCGCTAGCATACCTGCGATGACATCGCTGGCATAATGTACCCCGAGGTAAATTCGGCTGATGGCGGTAATCAAACTGTACAGTATCCCCAGAATGACAGGCAGCAGCATGGACTTGCGCCGGATACGTCTTTCAATGGCCCATAGTCCAAATAGCATCCCATAGAAGCCGGTAGCAATCATCGCATGTCCACTTGGAAAACTATAGCCCGTCACCTGGATTAAATAATCCAGCGGTGGACGTTCGCGCTGAAGAATGTACTTCAGCAATGTATTCAGTCCCCACATGGACGCAAAACTGCTTCCTACGGCAAGGATATATGTCCGCGGCTTGCGTAGTATCCAGCATAGGATGCACACAGCAATCGTGAGCAGGAGAGTTCCCGGGAAGGAGCCAGCCGTGCTCATGAGCAGCATGAGGGGAAGCAGGGCTTGCAATACAGGTGACGAAGTCTCGGAGCGACCAGGAAAGAGTAGGTCATGCAGTGTACGATCAAGATGCAATATACCCTCGGTACCGAGTAGCTTGAGCACATAAACGATCAATAGCATAGCTACAGGGATGACGATTAGAGCAACCATCATGCTCCGAATGTATGAATTTTGAATCGATGGATACTTAATCATGCAGCTTGAAAGCCTCCAGGTAGTATAAGTTAAATGAGCTACAGCCTTCCGATGAACAGCCAGTGCAGGTAAATAGCTTGTACAAAAAAACACCAGTCAGAGCTTGCTGTAATTCGCATACAGAAAATTCTATACTGGTGTTGGTGCATCAGGATTTGCGCAGGCGTCCAAGTTCGGACACGACAGCTTCCACCTCAGAGATGCTCAGGCTTGGCTTATTCATAACCATCTCGTATATATCATGGATATCCTCATAATAATCTACAGAGAATGCTGAGGCCTGCATGGCAGCTCCGCTGGCCATCCGAAGCTTGTTTTTGATACTCTCGATCATGTACTCTACATTGACCTGAGAAGGTTGAGTTAAATCCATGCTAATCCGTTCACCCTTTCGTAAAATCTCGATTGCCCATATTGTAACATGAGCATTTTACATAAATCCAGCCAACGGTAGCTATATACTGATATGTTAGGTATACAATTACTTTGCCACGCTGTACATAATTACGGTAAAATCTACGTTAAATATACAATCCATCTTAAACGAAAGGTAAGGGGATGCCTTGGTGTCAATCTATACGCCGAATCAAGGAAGGGAGCGCAGGCCTGGTCAGCAGAGAACGAGCCGTCGTGAGCTTGCTGCATTTTTCCGACTTGTCCATGAAGCGCATCGGGGACAACCCATCACCTTCATCTGTGTCGGCACGGATCGCTCGACAGGTGACTCGCTTGGGCCATTGGCCGGAACGATGCTGAAGAATAAGGGCTTCACGAATGTGCTCGGTACGATGGACAAGCCTTGTGATGCACACAGCTTGGAATCCGTCATCACCAGTATTCCCTCAGAGCATACAGTGATTGCTATTGATGCTTGCCTTGGATTACCCGGCTCGGTAGGACTATTTCTGACATCTGAAGGACCGCTATGGCCGGCACAATCTGTAGGGCTTGAGCTGCCTGGTATCGGTGATTATAGCATTGCTGGTGTGGTTAATGCATACGGACCGAAGCCCTATTGGACACTACAGACTACGTCCCTCCATAGTGTGCTTATGATGGCATCACAGATTGCGGAGGCTGCGGCTGTCGGTTTCGGGCTTCAGATAGAGGAAGCTGCTCAATATAGTTTCAGATGAACCATTAGTGCTTAATAATATACAATTCATATTTCAAAAATAATGACTAAGCCATAATCGGAGAAAGAAGGCGCCATTCATGAAAAAAGTACTGTGCGAAGGAACCACCATCTGTTATGCCGAGGAAGGGCAAGGAGAGCAAGTTGTCATTCTGCTACATGGATTCTGTGGTAGCTCGGCTTATTGGGACGACGTTGTCCCACATTTGTCGGAAGCCTCCCGCTGCATTGTTCCCGATCTGCGTGGACATGGCCGTACGGATGCTCCGAAGGGAGCTTATTCCATCGACGGAATGGCCGATGACGTCCTGAAGCTGATGAACGAGCTGAATATCCCTCGCGCAGCAGTACTGGGGCATTCGATGGGAGGCTATATTGCGCTATCCCTTGCGGAGCGGTACCCCGATCGACTCAGTGCAGTAGGGTTAATTCACTCTACAGCTTACCCGGACACGGAGGAGGCAAAGGACAAGCGGCTACAGGCGGTATCTACCATTGAGAACAAGGGGATTACAGCCTTCATTGATGGCCTGGTGCCAGGTTTATTTGCACCCGAGCATCTGGAGCAGATGCCTGAGCAGGTGCTGAAGGTCAGAGAGCTCGGCTACAAGACACCTCCTCAGGGAGCGAGTGGCGCAGCCTTGGCCATGCGCGAGCGTCCGGATCGACGTGACGTTCTGTCCGCGACCTCCTTGCCAGTGCTGCTCGTTGCAGGGGAGAAGGATCAATTGATTCCTGTTGACAGAACCTTCACGGCAGAAGGGCCCAATGTTGTCCACACCATCATAGCAGGTGCGGGGCATATGAGTATGCTGGAGACGCCATCTGAACTGGCACAAGTCATTACGGGTTTCATGAAGGAACGAATCCAGTAAAAATTATGGCACGGCTTGATTACAGCATGAGCTACCCTGGTGTGACCTGGTGAATGGAAGTCCGGGTCCACAGGGTGGCTTCTTTTCGTGTCCATTTGGCAATTGGAGCGGGATTGGCTTACAATCTATTCATTGAAAGATGACCCAGGTCATATGGAACGGAAGGAGTGAGGTGCGCCTGTGTTCAAAAGAGATTATTTGACTCGCATGATTGAGGAAATGGGAGAGGTTATTGGAGCGGTGCTCGGCTTGAAGCGTCAAATGAAGCATCCGCAGGCGATTGCACTGCTGGACGAGCTGCTGCGCAAGCAGTTCCGCATTCCGCTCAAGCTGCTGGAGTCGATGCCACCGGAGCAGATTACGGATTTATTCCGGATGAACGGTTCACCTGAGCCTGACAAGCTCCAGCAGGCTGCCCGGCTACTGGAGGAGGCCGGCAGACTGCGTATGCAGATGGAGGAGACGAAGGATGATGCAGCCACATTGATGAAGGCACTCTACCTGTACGTATACAGCGATATGAATGGAGCGGATCGTACCTTGCTACAGCTCCCGGAACGCATTGCAGAAGTAAGACTAGAGCTGCGAGAGTATCGACTATCAAGAGAAGTGGACGAACTGCTGGCCCGATATGAAGAGGGAGAGGGACAATTGGCGGAGGCTGATAATATCTGGTTCAGGTTGATTGCCATGCATCCAGAGTCTTTTGATGGTGCGTTTACCTTCTACGACCGACTGCAGCAGCTTGGTGAGGAGGAGTTGGAGCAGGGAGGGCTATCCCGTCAGGAGGTGGAGGAGGGCAGACAGGAGCTTTTGCGCCTCAGAGCTCTCGTGCCATCCGACCAATATACCGAATGATCACGATGGATTCGATTGATAAATAGCCTAATAAAGGCAGAAAGCAGGAATACGTAGTGGAAGCATTGCTTAACTTAACCAATCAACTGTTGTCGGGGGGGACGCTGATTACGGCTACCTTGAGTCAGCTACGCAAGCGGGAGTCGGATACCTTTACCAAGGTGCAGATCAAGCCTGTAGAGCTGAAGAAGAAGCTGTATTATCAGTTCGCCTATCACTATAGCAACAAGGTTACACATGACAATCTGACACCAGAGGAGGCTCAGGAGCGCTTGTCCCAGCTGTTCGGTGAGACCTTCCGCCAGGGATTGCTGTGTACAGCCGAGGCCGACTATCAGGTGCTGATCAGCAAGAAATTCAAGGTGTCCATCCTGACCAAGTCACCGACCAAGTCAGCTATGAATCTGGCGCATAATCGCAAGAAGCAATATGTGCTGGAGGAAGGGGAGCCAGTTCCCTTTCTCGTAGAGCTGGGTATCATGAATGCCGATGGCAAGGTGCTGGCCCGCAAGTACGATAAGTTCAGGCAGATCAATCGCTTTCTGGAAATGGTACAGGATATTCTACCTGCATTGCCAGTAGGCCGTCCTCTGACCATTGTGGACTTTGGCTGTGGCAAATCGTACCTGACCTTCGCGTTATATCATTATTTGGCGATTCAGCAGCGAAGACCGCTGAATATTGTCGGACTTGATCTGAAGGCGGATGTCATCGAAGTCTGTAATACGCTGTCGCAAAAGCTGGGCTATCAGAATTTGAAATTCCTGGTCGGTGATATCGCAGATTATGACGAAATGGAGCAGGTTGACATGGTGGTGACCCTCCATGCCTGTGACACAGCTACAGATGCTGCGCTGGAAAAGGCTGTCCGTTGGGACGCATCCGTCATCCTGTCCGTTCCGTGCTGTCAGCACGAGCTGTTCGGCCAGGTCAACAATTCGGTGCTGGAGCCGATGCTGTCACATGGCATATTGAAGGAACGCTTTGCTGCACTCGCAACAGACGGCATTCGCGCCAAGCTGCTCGATGTGATGGGCTATAAGACACAGCTTCTTGAATTCATTGATATGGAGCATACTCCGAAGAATATTCTGATTCGTGCGGTAAAAGGCTCACAGGAGGATCGGCAGAGACTGTGGGAGGAATATACCTCATTTCGGGATTTCATCCATGCAGACCCGTATCTTGAACGGGCCTGTGCAGATTTGCTGCCGACATCGTGAGGGAGGTACAGCGAAAGGTTTTTATAAGTAGCAAAGGATTCACACACCTGCCTCACGAGTTAATGGCATGTTATGAATTATGGAGTTAGGTCTGCGCGCTATTAGCCCCCGAAGGACTGGCGAAAGGCGGCACTTAGCTGTGTCTGGTCCACTTCCCAGAGCTCTGCGAGCTCTTGACTGACCTCGGTATCCCACCAGTCGCACAGTGCCTTACGATTGCTGTGATTCTCCGAGATCCATAAGAGATTGGCTCCAACCTTTTGGCAATAGAGCTCTTCTCCTTTATTGACGAGCTCTGGAGCTATATAGAGCTTAAGACGCTTTCGTGCACGATACAGTTCCTTGCTGCAGGCTCTTCGAATGCCGCGCGCCGTGGGGAGGCCGGATTGGCCTTTGGCGTGCTTGGGTAATTGATGGGCAGGCATCCTACCACGCTCCTCTCACATCAGAATATGCCGCAAGCCCATGCTGGGGAACCGTTATGGGCACATGGACATGCTGGAAGTGCTAGGAAGCCATATGCTACAATGAACCATGAATTGGAACGTTGTAAACAGAGTACATGCGGAAAGAAGGTAGGATGTGGACCTGTTATCAAGCATCATTGAACAGCTCTTCGAGTGGATTCGAGGGCTGGGTTATTTTGGGATTATGCTCGGTCTGATGATCGAGGTCATACCTAGCGAGATCGTGCTGGCGTATGGGGGATATCTTGTATCTGAAGGACAGATCAATTTCTTTATTGCCGTTATTTTCGGTACGATCGGCGGGGTGCTCGCACAGCTCTTTATCTATTGGATTGGCAAGTATGGTGGTAGACCGGTGCTGGAGAAGTACGGGAAGTACATACTGATCAAGAAAAGTCATATCGACCATGCGGATGCCTGGTTCAACAAGTATGGGACTGGAGTGATTTTTACAGCCCGTTTTATCCCGGTAGTACGTCATGCCATCTCCATCCCGGCCGGGATTGCTCGTATGAGTGTTTGGAAATTCATTCTATTGACGACACTGGCTGTTATTCCGTGGAGTGTATTGTTTATTTATTTAGGGATGGTGCTGGGCAGCAGCTGGTCGCAGATTGATGAGAAAGCTACACCTTACGTTACGCCGATTTTGCTGGTAGCTCTTGCCGCCATGATTGTCTATTTTCTCGTAAAGTGGCTGATCGCCAAAAACAAGAAAGGGAGTGTATAGCATGAGTCGAACCAACGTATCTCAGTATTTTGGCAAAGGATTGTCTGGTGAGCAATTCATGGAGGTCATGACGAAGAATCAGGAGGCTTTCCGCTCCTGGTATGACCAGTTCTCCTGGGCGAATGAAGAGGACCGCGAGTTTTTTGAAAGTCTGAATCACCGGGATGATCTGCGTGTGCTTATACTGGCAGCTGACTGGTGCGGCGATGTAGTTCGGAATGTGCCTGTAATATTGCGTGCACTGGAGCACAGTGGAGTACCGACTGAAATTCTGATTCTGGAGAACCATGAAGCGCTGATGGATGACTTCCTGACGATGGGGGGGCGTTCAGTCCCTGTTGTAATCGTGGCAGACAGCGGCGGTCATGTGCTGGGACGCTGGGGCCCTCGCCCGGCCCATGTACAGGAAGTTATGGTGCGCTTCAAAACAGAGAACCCTGATCGTGAAGCAGCGGATTATCAGGACAAGCTTATGGTGGCGCGTCAAGAGATGAAGGAGCGCTACGGAGAAGGAACAGAGATTCATGGCACGATCGTACAAGAATTGCGTGAGCTATTGTCAGGAGTGTAGAAAAGGATGACATTATCTATTCGTAGCTTCACGCTGGGCCCTCTGCAGACGAATGCTTACCTGCTGCAGGGGGATGACCCCACGCGTGCGCTTGTTATTGATCCCGGAATGAATCCGGGAGCGTTGATTCGTGCAGTCGAGGGCCTCACCGTTGAGGCGATCGTGCTGACACATGCACATTTCGATCATATGGGCGGAGTGGATGAACTGCGGAAGCTTCATAACTGCCCCGTATATTTGCATGCGCTTGAGTATGAATGGCTGGCGTCGCCCAAGCTGAATGGCTCTACCATGTGGCCTGATGTTACGACTCCACTCCAGACAGACCCGCCTGAATATGATCTGGCCGATGGGCAGAAGCTGGAGCTAATTGGCCATAGCTTTACCGTCCTCCACACACCTGGGCATTCACCGGGAAGTGTCAGCCTGCAAATCAACCAGCATCTATTCGGCGGAGATGTGCTGTTCCGAATGGGTGTCGGTCGTACCGATCTTCCAGGCGGCCGGGAAAGGGATCTCTTCGATTCCCTCTCACGTCTTTTTGCATTGGGTGATGATGTCATTGTCTATCCTGGCCATGGGCCGAAGACAACGATTGGCTATGAGAAGCAGCATAATCCTTACGTTAGGTAGACACAGTTGATCAGTAGAACGGATCGATTGTTTGTCTCCATGAAAATGCAGCAATCGACGTTTTTCTTGCGAAATCATCTGGACAAGTGATGGAAGGTTTGCTAATATAGCCTTATTACATGTTACATATTAACTTTGCGAAGCACGCAGACTGTGGATTTAAGCCCGGTTTGCGTTCTTTTTTTGTCTTTTTTTAGGTTTTCGATACATTAAGGGTGGTCGGTCGGGGTGCACAAGGGGGATTCCATGAAGCATAGAGGAAGAAAGAAAGTACCATATTCGGGAGTTCTATATTGGAGTGATGGGGCAGAAGCTACAGGTGTCCTGATGGCAGTGGATGTATCGCGCGCGGTCGATCAGACAGAATCCAGAGATTACCGGAGGTCGAGCAGGGGATGGCGCAGGGAAGCGAACAGTTATGAAGATAGAGGATCGCTTGCTAGCAGAAGCACAACAGGCCGGGTTCAGGTTGTGACTTGGGGAGGAAGAGAGAACGTACGTAGCAGATTAGCAAGACATCCCTGGCTCGTATGGCTGCAGCAGCACCGGGACCAGCGCAGATCATAGCATCGGATGCTAGAGTCATAGTATCTGGCAGAGTCTCACCAGGGGACACTATTCGGGGCGATGTACAACAGGGATATTGGAGTCTTCACTGGCTATTACTGCGCTTATATCAGCAGATGACCTACAATTAATGATAGGCATTATCATTTGATGATAGACATTATCATATTTTTTTAGTAGACTAGGCAGATAATCCAAGACAGCCGGGGAGGTAGACGATGCACCGTTTAGGAGAGAAAATTGTAATCGTCGCGGACGCCTTTGAGCAAAGTCTTCCAATAGGGGAGTATGGTTATATCATTGCATATGACCGTAACCCGGATAATGCATTTGATTATATTATCCGAGTGCCCAAGGCCAACCGGAATTTCTTTGTTCCGGAACAGGACGTAGAGCTTGAGGAGAGCATGCTTAAGCTTGAGGCAGAACGCGTCGAACGCGAAGCGTTGATAGACTATGCACTGGCTACACATAATGAACGATTGTTCCGAAGCATCATGAATGGTGATCAAGAGCAAGAGCAAGCGGAAGAGAATGAGGCGGTTACAGAGCCGTTGTCACAGGCGGAATTTATCAAACAAATTAATTTGCGTGCTTGGATATGAGGAGCCGGCCTATGCCGGCTCTTTTTTGCAAGGTGTGACATTGAATTGTCCAACATTCTACAATATAATTAAAAACGTTATTTTAAAGGGGAAATAGCCCCGTTAGCTACTTGATTTGCCAGAATGAATGCACTGGATATCTGACCTGTCATGGGGACCAGATACAGTCATTCTTGCTGAACATATATTTTGCATGTACCACACCGATCCATAAGGAGGAGCCGACATGAGTATTTCTGCTGATAACGTACGTCATGTAGCCAAGCTGTCCCGTTTGAACCTGACAGCCGAGGAAGAGGAGATCATGACCGGGCAATTAAACGCCATTCTGAAGTATGCGGAGAAATTAAATGAGCTGGATACAGATGAGGTCGAGCCAACAACACATGTGTTGCATGTCAGCAATGTGATGCGTGAGGATGAGGTGCGTCCGAGCCTCTCGTTGGATGAGGTCATGTTGAATGCACCAGATGAGGAAGAAGGACAATTCAAGGTTCCGGCGGTGCTGGAGTAATCATCGAAAGATTGAAGGGAGGAAGCTTCACTTGAGTTTGTTTGAACATACATTGCCAGAGCTACAATCCAGATTGGATCGCAAAGAACTGTCAGTTACGGATTTGGTAGAGCAGGCTTTTGAGACGATTAGTCAGCGTGAGGAGAAGGTTAAGGCTTATATCACTATTGATGAGGATGGCGCGCGTAATGCCGCTCGAAGACTGGACGACCAGCTTGCTGGTGGGGAGAAGCGTGGACCACTGTTCGGTATTCCGGCAGGGATCAAGGACAATATTGTTACCAAAGGTCTGCGGACGACATGTGCCAGTCAGTTCCTTCGTGAGTTCAATCCGGTATATGATGCTACAGTAACAGGCAAGCTTCGTGATGCTGGCGTCATCACATTGGGCAAGATGAATATGGACGAATTCGCGATGGGAGGGTCTAATGAGAACTCCAGCTTCTATCCGGTCAGCAATCCATGGGATCTTGAACGTGTGCCGGGCGGCTCCAGTGGCGGCTCAGCAGCAGCTGTGGCTGCCGGAGAAGCCTACTTTACACTTGGCTCGGATACAGGTGGCTCCATTCGACAGCCGGCATCGTATTGCGGAGTAGTTGGATTGAAGCCAACCTATGGTCTTGTATCGCGGTTTGGACTGGTGGCATTTGCTTCCTCACTGGATCAGATCGGACCGATCACCAAAAATGTTGAGGACTCTGCGTATGTGCTGCAAGCCATTGCAGGCTATGATGGGTCAGATTCTACCTCGGCGAAGGTCGATATTCCTGATTATACATCGGCACTCACTGGTGACGTGAAAGGATTGCGGATTGCAGTTCCTAAGGAATATCTGGGAGAAGGCGTTGATCCGCAGGTAAAAGAGACTGTACTGCAAGCGTTGAAGACACTGGAAGGGCTCGGTGCTTCATGGGAGGAAGTATCGCTCCCACATACGGAATATGCAGTGGCGACATACTATTTGCTGGCTTCTTCAGAGGCTTCCTCGAATCTGGCAAGATTCGATGGTGTCCGCTATGGCGTACGTGCCGAGAATCCGGACAACCTGCTCGATCTGTACCATCAATCGAGAACACAAGGCTTTGGAGATGAAGTCAAGCGCCGGATTATGCTGGGAACCTATGCGCTTAGCTCAGGTTACTATGATGCATATTATCTGAAGGCACAGAAAGTACGAACATTGATCAAGCGCGATTTTGATCAAATATTCGAGAAATATGATGTCGTTATCGGACCTACAGCCCCGACAACAGCCTTCAAGCTGGGTTCTCAGGTAGATGATCCACTTACCATGTATTTGAATGATATCCTGACGATCCCTGTCAGTCTCGCTGGTGTCCCTGCTATCAGTGTGCCTTGCGGCTTCGCCGATGGCATGCCAGTAGGTCTGCAAATTATCGGTAAACCATTTGATGAATCTACCGTATTGCGTGCCGCACATGCGTTCGAGCAGCATACGGAATTCCATAAGCAGCGTCCGCAGCTGTAATCGGTCCAGAAGGAGGGGAATCAATCGTGTCTACAACTACATCAAAATACGAAACGGTCATTGGACTGGAAGTCCATGTAGAGCTACATACACAATCCAAAATATTCTGTGGCTGCTCAACGGCGTTCGGCGCGCCACCTAACTCGCATACTTGCCCGATCTGTCTCGGGCATCCTGGCGTGCTGCCTGTGCTGAATCGGCAGGCTGTCGATTATGCGATGAAGGCCGCGATGGCTCTGAATTGTAAAATCGCTGACGTAAGCAAATTCGACCGGAAGAACTATTTCTATCCAGATTCGCCGAAGGCTTATCAGATCTCACAATTTGATCAGCCGATCGGTGAGCACGGATGGATCGATATCGAAGTGAACGGGACAACGAAGCGTATTGGGATTACAAGACTGCATCTGGAAGAGGATGCGGGCAAATTGACCCACGTGGATGGCGGATATGCTTCACTTGTTGATTTCAATCGAGTCGGCACACCGCTTGTGGAGATCGTATCCGAACCGGATATTTCTTCACCAGAGGAGGCTAAAGCATATCTGGAGAAGCTACGTGCGATCATGCAGTACTGTGATGTCTCTGACGTGAAGATGGAGGAGGGCTCCCTCCGCTGTGATGCCAACATCAGTCTCCGCCCTCATGGGCAGGAGAAGTTGGGTACTCGGGCAGAACTGAAGAACATGAACTCGTTCCGTGGCGTTCAGCGCGGTCTGGAATACGAGCAATTCCGTCAGGAGCAGATCCTCGAAGAGGGCGGAAGTGTCGTACAGGAGACGCGACGCTGGGATGAGAGTCAAGGGAAGACCTTCTCCATGCGTGGTAAAGAAGAATCCCATGACTATCGTTATTTCCCAGACCCGGATCTGGTGACGCTGCATATTGACGAAGCCTGGAAAGAACGGATCAGAGCTTCTATTCCAGAGCTTCCAGATGAACGCAAAGCCAGATATACATCCGAATACGGGCTGTCGGCCTATGATGCGGAGGTAATTACTTCCTCCAAGCCTCTAGCTGATCTGCTGGAATCGAGCCTGGAGTACACCAAGGATGCCAAGGCTGTAGCCAACTGGATTATGGGTGATCTTCTGGGTTATCTGAACAGCGCGGGTGTGGAGCTGACAGA
The DNA here is from genome assembly GCF_000377505.1 of Paenibacillus massiliensis 2301065 = DSM 16942. Lineage (GTDB taxonomy): Bacteria > Bacillota > Bacilli > Paenibacillales > Paenibacillaceae > Paenibacillus > Paenibacillus massiliensis. The sequence goes on from NZ_KB898197.1 coordinate 161,519, forward strand.
GGTTCCTTTGACAGGACAAGGCCTCGGTGAAATGATCGGTCTGCTTGAGAAAGGAACGATCAGCAGCAAGATCGCCAAGACGGTGTTCAAGGAAATGCTGGAGAGCGGCAAGCGTCCTGAACAGATCGTCGAGGAAAAAGGTCTGGTACAAATCAGTGATGAGGGTGCCATTCTGACAATTGTCGAGCAAGTGGTCGCAGCTAATCCGCAATCCGTAGAGGATTATAAGGCAGGCAAGCAGAAGGCCATCGGCTTCCTGGTCGGACAAGTCATGAAGGAAAGTAAAGGCAAAGCCAACCCAGGACTGGTGAACAAGCTTCTGGCTGATGTGCTGAGCCGTTAACAACAACAGTAGCCATTCGAGGGTAAGCGATGCAAGTCCCGAATGGCTTTTACTGGGAGGGCTGAACGATGATTACTCCGTTATCTTTACAGGATCAAGACACCTTGGAGCAGCTATGGCGCCTGCAGCATATTGCGTATAGACTGGAGGCAGAGCGCATCGGATTTCATCAGATCCCTCCACTTATGGATACTTTAGATACATTACGAGCCTGCGGAGAGCAGTTTTATGGCCGATTGGATGAAGAGGCAGAGATCATAGGCGCAGTGGCTGTAGAAGAGGGTGCGGACTCTATCTGTATTTCCAGAATGATGGTACACCCAGATTGCTTCAAGCAAGGGATAGCCAGCTCTCTAATGGAGTATGTGCTGGAGCAGTATAGTACGGTTCCGCTAAAGGTGGTATCTACCGGTGCCTTGAACCTTCCGGCTGTGTCGTTGTATCAGAAATACGGCTTCAAGCCTGTGAGCTCGGAAGAGATTGCGCCAGGCGTGGAATTAATCACCTTTCATCTGAATAGCATGTAGAAGCTCCTGATGGTGATTAGGGGCTCTTACATCGCCCGGCACACTGAACCGCGGCTACTGGGAGGGATTATCACTGGAAGATCCGTGGATCATTAGCAATGTGCAAATCTTGGGTAGGCTATTGCTTGCACTATTATTAGGCGGACTTATCGGGTACGAGCGAGAGCGCTCCAACCATGCAGCCGGACTGCGGACGCATATCCTTGTATGTGTAGGCTCCACGCTCATTATGATGCTTTCAGTGTATGGATTTGCCTCATTCATTGACGAGCCTAATGTCCGTATTGACCCTGCGCGTCTGGCGACTGCCGTAATTACGGGAGTCGGCTTTCTGGGAGCAGGAACCATCTTGTTCACTGGAAAATCCATTACGGGTCTGACGACGGCAGCATCTATTTGGGTAGTAGCAGCCATCGGTCTGGGTGTGGGAGCAGGCTTTTATTTTGCCTCCATCGTGTCTACGGTTATTGTTCTCCTTAATTTATGGATATTCAACAAGATTGAGCAGCGTTATATGAGTGGTCAGAAGGTTCATATTATTATTTTAAAAGGCTTTTCTTCACCAGGCTTGCTGGAACGAATCTCGGATTTTATGAACGAAGAAGAGATCAAGATTAAGAAGGTCACCATCAAGGAAGAGGATTCAATGTCGATCGGCAGGCTTCCATCTGAGGGCAAGGCAGTTGAGATTCAGATGGAGGTGCTGTGCAAGCCCGGGTTTGACCAGCTTCGAATTGCGGGAACGCTGCGTAACTGGGAAGAGTTATCCGGAGTGTCGGTGGAGTAATGCATAATCAAGGGCCTTCTGCTGCTGCGGAGGGCCTTTTGGTGCTATCCAGTTTTTTTACAGTTACTCTTACTGTAGAATGGGGTACTATTTTAAGATAAAAGAAATCATACGTTTTCAACGGGGCTGAACAACTCATTATCGCAAGACAAACTTCGACTAAGTGCGGCCTGTCTTCTGTGAAGGAATGTGGCTAGACATGTTTCATATCCTATCCGAACGTAAAGACGATATAGTATGACGGAGTTGTACCAGGGTTAAGACATATACGATCTTATGATCTTTGCTTAAATGAAGAATGCGCAAATGTACAAGATAGGAAAGCTGTCTGGACAGTAGTGAGGAGGAGCGATGCAACCGAGAAGGTTTTTTAGAGGTATACAAAGGCAGACCAAAGGACGGCCGCGTAAGCTAAGGCCACGTCTCCGCAAGTTCATATCTGTTCTGCTAGCTGCACTATTGCCGGGAGTTGGCCATCTCTCGTTGGGCCTCTATATGCGGGGGCTGACTTTCCTGATGCTACTGCTGCTGGATATTTCAGCTATGCTTTATGTATCCTCCGTGGGTCTGCAGATCAATGTACCTTTGCTGATTCTGTTAGGTATCTTCATTCCGGTACTATATTTTTATAATGTGTATGATGTACTGCAATCAGCAGACTACATCACGCTGTATCGCAGGAAGCCAAGACGACTGTCTCCTCGTAGTACTGCTGATCAGCCGCAGAGCAGATTCGATGCATGGGAGCAGGGAACTACGTTTGCGCTCCTGCTGATCCTTGGCGGGGGACTGATGGTTTTATTTCACACCAAGCCTCGTTGGCTGGGAGAGTTCTTTGCTGCTTACGGCTTTGTCCTGACTGCACTCTTGCTTGTGGGCGTAGGGCTGTTGCTGTTCATTCGTGAGATGGGAATCTCCGTGAAACGGCAGCGCGATCTCCGGGAGAAGGGGGAATAATGGGCGTGAACAGCAAAATCAGAGTTGGGCGCTATACTTCCTCCTTACTGCTATTGGTAGTTGGTGTTCTCTTGTTATTGGATCAAATGAACGGAACAGAGCACATGATGCTGCTATTGAAATGGTGGCCGCTGATCTTCGTCAGTTGGGGACTCGAATATTTAATTATGCTTGTCAGTGTAACGAGAAATGGCAGGAAGCCGCATCGAATGCGGCGTTTTCGTCCAGATCTGAAGGGGCTTATGCTGGCTATCATTTTGTCCGCTTCGGTGTTCATAGTGACTGAGCAGCACCATTATATGCATTTATGGAATAGAGTTAGCATCAATTTAACGACAGCCTCAATGGATTTTAGTGAAGAGGCTGACAATCGCTTATCAAAAGGAAGTGTGTTGCTGCCCTTGTCCATGGATACGGAAAGCCTGCTCGTCGAGTCGGTGAACGGTAATATTCGATTGATTCGGGGGCCTGTATCCCACGTAGAGGTTCATTCGACGGTATGGGTCGATCAGGTAAGTAGTGTGGAAGCTGCAGCTATTGCCGAAGCCTCCTCCATTGATATATCCAATGGGACAAGCATACAGGTTCATACGCAAGGACAAGCATACGGCCAGTCAGGCAAACGTCAGCCGTTAATCAACCTAACGATCGTCATTCCGGAGAATCGCCGCCTCAATATGGACATTCGGACGTCCAATGGCAATATTACCGTAGATCGCGTCGATGCTATCGACCGTATGAATTTGCAGACGGGGAATGGGCAGCTTATCGTACAGGATGCTATTGGGGATGTAAATGGGACAACGTTGAACGGGAACGTCGATGTGCACCGTGTAGACGGAAACGTGGACATGAAGACGAATCGGGGCAGCATGCTGGCAGGAGATATCAGCGGTCTGGTGTCCTACTCTACACAGGTCGGTGATATTCAGATTGCCCGTACAAATGGCAAAGTTACGGCGGACACCAAGAATGGCAACATTATCATAAATAGCGCGGTATGGAATGTGAATGCGAATTCGCTGAATGGTAGCGTATCGATTCGTACAGATCGCATTGGTGGAGACTGGAATGTGTATAGTGCGGTTGGGGACATTGTGCTCTACCTGCCACCGGACGGTAATTTTACATTAGAGGGGTCAAGCAGCTATGGGCGTCTGTCCACGGATTTCCCCTTCTCAATCGAAGGGAAAAGCATCACAGGTGTAGTAGGGCTTGGAGCATACAGCGTCAAGGTTGAGGGCAACAGTGACCTCACTGTGAACCAGACTGAGCTGCCCCCGCCAGTAGAGGAGCCTGATACGGAGACAACTGATCAGGGTGAAACTGACGAGGTTGATTCTGATCAGGAGGGGCCGGCTGCTAGCACGAATAGTGAGGCTTTCGGGGAATCAAATACGGAGGATACCAATGCTGGAGAAGCTATAGGAGATCCTGCAGAGGGGTAGCCTGAGGACTCAGCCGTTCCCTGCGTTGACAAGAAAGTTGATATCAATTTACAATATATTTAAAATAAGATGATTAAACATATGATGAAGAGACGTTAACGATTGATTAAGGCGGTGGGTATAATGGCAACTCGAGTTCAGCATGCATTGCAAGAACTGAAGAAGACCGGTGTACGTATAACCCCCCAACGCCATGCGATATTAGATTATTTAATGGAATCCATGGCGCATCCGACGGCAGATGAGATTTATCGGGCGCTGGAACCCAAATTTCCCAACATGAGCGTTGCGACGGTATATAACAATCTAAAGGTATTCATCGAGTCTGGAATGGTGCATGAGTTAACGTACGGAGACAATTCAAGCCGCTATGATGCTAATGTGTCCGATCACTACCATATCGTGTGTGAGAGCTGCGGGAAGATTGAGGATTTTAGTTATCCATCCTTGGTGGATGTGGAGCGGCATGCCGCACAGATGACCGGGTTCGAGGTTCGTGGGCATCGGTTGGAGCTGCGAGGAGTATGCAGGTCTTGCAGGTGACTCGGAAATTCACGTACAATACGACGTGTGGAGCTATTCAGCTCTGCACGTTTTTTTATTGTCCAGATAGCGAAGGGTAGGTATTAAGTAATTTAGAAACGCTCCCATTCCTTGGAACGTATTACAATCTAACGACATGAAGCTGTTTTAAATCGAAAATGAACATTGGAGGCCCATTTTGACTAGAATGAATCGACAACGCCGACATAAAGGGAAGGCGATCAAACGAACGTTTGGACTTTTTTTTACTGCCATAATTCTATGTGTACTTGCTGTTGTCTGGTGGGGAAATCCGCTGCATGAGAAGCTAAGTTGGGGAGTAGCTCGCCCGATTTTTGTGGAGGGACAACTGACAGACTATAGTGCGGTTGGTGAGGGGGATACGCTAAGCCTGCCGTTGGAGGTCATTCAGCAATATGTTAATTCGGCTGTATGGCATGAGGAGAGTACGGATTCGGTCGTTCTGTCTACTCGGCAGAAGGTCATGCGCTTGATCGTTTCGGAGAACGAGGCTGAATTAAATGGAAGTGCGTATGCATTAACAACGGTGGTGACCGAGAAGGATGGAGTGATGTATGTTCCTTTTCAGGCCATTGCTGAAATATATGGGGCAACTGTTCAGGAGGATGCGACGACAGGAGCGGTACTGCTTATGAGGGCAGGGGAGCAGGTGGATACCGGAAATGTATCGACTCCAAGTGGCAAAAGTGATTCAACAGCACCTCTTCGTTCAGAGCCGTCCAAGTATGCACCGATCTTAGCGGATATGCCACAAGGCACAGTCGTGAAGTTATGGAGTGAAGCGGAGGGCTGGTATTATGCCCAGATGGACAACGGGGCTACAGGCTATGTACAAGCAAATGATATTAGCCCTGGTACAGCTCTTAGCGTGGCACCTCTTGAAGAGACACTTTCATTATCAGAGCAGCATTGGGAGGATAAGCCTGTCAACCTCGCCTGGGAGGCTGTCTATTCGCGCAATCCGCGAACCGCTGATATTGGTTCAATGCCCGGGGTGAATGTCACAAGTCCGACATGGTTCGAGATTACCACACCTGAGGGTAAAGTGAATAGTAAAGCGAACATGGATTATGTCCGCTGGGCTCATAACCGTGGCATGGAAGTGTGGGGACTGCTGAGCAACAGCTTTGATCCTGATCTGACAACCGAGGCTCTCTCGACCTATGAACGACGCAAGTATATTATTCAACAGACGATTGATCTCGCGAAGTCGTATGATCTGGACGGTATTAATATAGATTTTGAAAATGTCTACACCAAAGATGGACCTTATGTTACTCAGTTCATGAGAGAGCTTAAGCCACTGGCACGTGCTAACGACCTGATTCTCTCTATTGATGTGACTCCAAAATCCAATAGTGAGATGTGGTCGGTGTTCCTGGACCGCAAGTCACTGGGCGAAGTCACTGATTATATGATGTTGATGGCGTATGATGAGCACTGGGCTGCCAGTCCGAAGGCAGGATCAGTCGCTTCCCTTCCATGGACAGAGAGTTCAATTCGCCGCATTCTTGACGAGGACTCCGTGCCTCCGAAGAAGCTGGTGCTTGGAATCCCGCTGTATACTCGTGTGTGGTCCGAGGAAGAAGTCAAAGGGGAGACGAAGGTCAGCTCCAAGGCTGTTGGAATGAGTACAGCGGCAAGCATTTTGACAGAGTTCAAGCTGGACAAGGAATATCTGGAGGATGTCGGACAAAACTATGTGGAATACAAGGAAGATGGCATAGTCAAAAAAATCTGGCTGGAGGATGAGGTGTCGCTGCAGGCGAGAGTTGAGCAAGCGAAGTCTTTCGAGCTGGGGGGCATTGGTGTTTGGAATCGCAATTTTGCAAATGATACGGCGTGGAAGGTACTAAGCAAGTTCAATACACAGTAGCTTATGTGGATATGTTTTTATGTAGATATGAGATATGTAGAGATGGGCGTATAAAATATTTAATGAAATTCACCCGTAAAGTGTATGGTGATCTAAGCAGGAAGTTGGAATTGCAGTGTAGAATACTTCGGATAAGGGATACTTATTTCATTATTGGAGAATTGTAGCATTGTTATTCAGACTCAAATTTGGCGGAGGTCGCCATAATGGCTATGGAGGGTGACGTGCAGTTAACAAAATTCAATGTGCTGTCTATGGAGTGGATGAAGGAGCCTGCCATTGGAGCGATAGCTTGCAGGCGTAACGGAACGAGTTTTCACGGGTCATTGATTCATGATTTTGGCGTATTGATTCTGATCGTCTATGAACAAGAGTCTCGAGAAGATTCCATGGAGCATGCGATGTTGGGAGATACTACATGCCAGATTCTTCATGTCCATTTAAAGCAGCTTCGTCGCTGGATCATTGATGGAGAACGTTCTGATCTTGTCAATTATCTGTTGGAGGGCGATATTTTATGGGAGACGGATCATAAGATTCAACTGCTAAGGCAGGAAATTATGGCCTTTGAGGGCACGCTGCGTGAGCAGAAGCTATTCCATGAGTTCGCCGCCTTCCTGAATCACTATGTACTTGCCAAGCGCTGTATGAAGGAAGGGCAGTCGTTGGATGCTTATCACCGTGTGCTTCAGGCGCTGCATCACTGGGCATGCATCGAATTAATTGATCGGGGAATCCTGCCAACCGTGAACGTATGGCAGGAGGTACAAATGGTTAACAAAGGCGTGTACAAGTTGTATGAGGAATTGACACTAAGTATAGAAACTGTGGAGCAACGGGTGGAATTGGTACTGCTTGCCTGTGAATTCTCGGTTATGTCCAAAATGGCCGATTGCTCTGTCCTGCTCTTCCGCATTCTACGCAGCCGCCGTGAGCCATGGTCCATACAAGAGCTGATCAATCATCCTGAGCTGATCCACGTCAAGTTCGAGCTGCCACTTGTATTGCGTAAGCTGGTCTATCGTTCCTTTATTAAAGAGATTGCCAAGAGCGGGAGCAAGGCTACTTACTATAATGACAAGCCGAATGAATTGCGATACTGCTCATATTAATGCATCTGAATATTATTGCAAAGGCAAGCCAACTTCGTGCTGGCTGCTATGTAAGTATGGCACGACTTCCTTAGTCTGTTAAGGGGGTCGTTTTTTATTATATTAGTTATTTTAAGGAATAATTAGGGATTAAGCACCATCTTAATTGGGAATAAAATACTATTTTATGGTATTTGTAGATCATATATAATAAATTTTAACTAAATTAACACTCGTAAAGCACACTACATAAATACTAACTCCTAGGCAACCACCAGCCAGCAAATAGACCAAGTACGTTCACATCCCAGGACCATCACATCCCAGGACCATCACATCCCAAGACCTTTCACAGAGCCTTTCTTAAAACGAACCTCGCTGACCACACACATGACCAGACGACACAACTAAATAGAAAAGGTGAAGATATGATCAGAGACAAAAGAGAACACCATTACTCGTGGCGGCAATTTTTTGAACTGATTCATAAGTCGCGGCCAAGAACTACTCTGTTCGTCGTTGCTTGCCTTATAAGTTCACTTAGTGCCGTGTTGACGACATTTATCCCTCATTTCCTGAAAATGATAGTGGACGCCTATACACAATCAGGCACCTTTAATGGCTCAACCTTTGCAGGTCTGGGGGGCTTGTTCATTTTCGTAACCATCACAGGCGTGCTGTCGAGTTATTTACTTAGCAAAGTAGGATTAAGTGTTGTTGCTAATCTAAGAGCTCTAACTTGGTCTAAAATTGTGAAGCTTCCCACTCCATTTTTTGATAAAAATCAGTCGGGGGATGTCTCAAGTAGACTGGTGAGTGACACGACGGTTATTTACAATCTGGTTAGCCATTCGTTCTCGCAATTTATCAATGCAACACTGTCGCTGCTGTTTTGTGGTTTTTGGTTATTTTACTACAGCTGGAAGCTGTCATTGATCATTGTTGCTGCAATTCCTTTGTTTTTGCTGTTCTTCATTCCACTGGGCAGAGTGCTATCGCAGCTATCGAGAGAATTACAGCAATCCACGGCGAAGCTTAATGTGAAGGCTATCGAAATGATTGCAGAGAACAAGCTGATCAAGTCATTCACAGCAGAGCATAATCAGATCGAGAAGGGGCACAGCATCATACAGGATTTAATGCGCATTGGTCTAAAACAGGCCAAATGGAGCGCCGCCGTTACTCCATTTCTTAATATGATCATGCTGTTCATCATTGTGGTGATCATCGGGTATGGTGGCATGCAGCTTGCGAATGGTGAATTGTCACCGGGAACCTTTATCGCATTTCTAACCTTGATCTTCTACATAATGAATCCACTATCCAACTTTGGCTTATTCTTCTCCCAGCTGCAGAAGACGAAGGGGGCCACAGAACGTATCTCGCAATTACTCGCAGAGGAAGAGGAGAATCTGAGTGCCGGGAAGCTGCTAGCTCCAAATTACAAGGGAATTGAGCTCAGAAATTTGAGCTTTAGCTACAGCACACATGAGCATTCTGCGTTTGGGCTGGAAGACATGAATCTGAGCCTGCAAAAGGGAAGCACCTATGCTTTGGTTGGGCCGAGCGGGAGTGGTAAAACGACGTTGTTGGCCCTGCTGGAACGTTTTTATCAGCCGACAGGGGGAAATATCTTCGTAGACGGTGAGCGTATAGAGGACTTCTCGTTGCACTCCTGGCGATCTCAGATTGGATATGTCTCACAGGAGCATACCTTGATTAGCGGTACTGTTAGGGAGAATTTGATGTTCGGTCTGGAGCAGCATCTGAGTGAAGAGAAAATCATAGATGCGTGCAAAATGGCAAATGCCTGGGAGTTTATCAACGATCTGCCTAACGGAATGGATACGTATATTGGAGAAAAAGGCCTGAATTTATCTGGTGGGCAACGGCAGCGAATCGCTATCGCTCGAATGTTCCTCAAGGACCCGGAGATTATTTTGCTTGATGAGGCGACCTCCAGTCTGGATAGCCAATCTGAAGAGAAGGTGCAATCCGCGATGAAGAAAGTTATAGAGGGTAGAACAGCTATTGTCGTTGCACACAGACTGTCCACCATCATAGATTCCGAGCACATTATCTTCATAGAGGGTGGCAGAATCACCGGCCAAGGGAGACATGAAGAGTTACAGCAAACGCATGAATTGTACAAGCAATTCTGTGAATTACAATTTAATACAGCCATAAGCGAAAAAAGGGGTGAACTACTTGTCCATGGATAAAAACCAACTCTATCTGAATTATCTGGGTGACTCCGATTATTATACAAGGATGATGACAGGGGATCACACGATAGGCTACAAGGTAAAGGAATTATCTGAGGATTGCATAATCAATCAAGATCATCATTCCCCCTGGGTGATGTATAGCTTCACAGGTAAGAGCTTGAAGGATCAGGGCTGGAAAATTCATGTCAGTGCCACAATGGATAACGCGCACACTATTTTAGAAACGGTGAGTCAACAATTAGTGAAACGGAAGGTGGCCTTCAAGCACCTTGTTAGTGAACGGCAGCTGCATAGCGTCAATTCTAAAAATGGCAACAGGATATCATCAGGGAAATTCATAACCATCTACCCTGCAACGGATGAGGAGTTCCTGGAGCTACTCCATGTGCTGCATGAGGCAATTCGAGATGAAGATAACGGACCCTACATCCTCAGCGATAAATGCTGGAAGGATAGCAATCTATACTACAGGTATGGGGGATTCAGAAGTATTCAAAATGAAGAAGGACAGTTATGCATCAGAGATGAATCGGGCAATCTCATCCCGGATAACCGAACACCTTATTATCAGGTGCCTGAATTTGTGAAGGAATTCGACATCTACCTGGATAGCCATAACAACATACCAGAGAATGAGGCAGACAGCTCCGGCCTCCAAGCGTATGAGATCCAGCGGGTCATTCGCTTTAATAATGGAGGCGGAATATATTTGGCAGAGCGAAAGTCGGATCACATGAAGGTTGTCATTAAAGAGGCAAGGCCCAAGGTCGGTCTGGACGGGCAGAATAAGGATGCTATAGATCGGCTAGTTAAAGAGCATGAGGCGTTGTCCTTGCTTGCGGATGTAAAGGGTATAGTGAATGTTGTAGATTGCTTCAAAGCTTGGAAGCATCTTTTTGTAGTAGAGGAGTTTGTAGAAGGGATCGATCTCAAGAGATGGTTAGCGGCTCATTATCCATTTCATCGATTGAAGAATACAGCATTGTATGTGTTGAAGGTTCAGACGATCATAACCAGCCTGATGACTATTGTAGCTGAAATGCATGACCGCCAGGTTGGCATGGGGGATTTACAACCATCCAATGTCATGATTACTGAAGATTTGAAGGTCATCCTTATTGATTTTGAATCTGCGAGCGATAAGGACAGTGAAGAGAAGGCAGCTATTCATACCATTGGCTTTTCAGATACGCGCAATAAGAATCATAAAGAACGCGATTGGTACGCTGTTAAGAAAATCTTGAGATACTGTGTACTGCCTATAGGTCCTGTCGATAACATTGAGCGCAGTATATCGTTCTATCACAATGAATGGATCAGAAGTGAGTTTGGTGAAGTGTTCCATAATTTCGTCAGGCATGTTGAACAGCAATGCGATGAGAATATTACAGCTGCAAAAGAGCAAACGTACCCTGACGAGCAGGTCATTGTATCATTGATGTCATCTAGTGACATTAGCTCTGTCATTCAGGGGCTGAGTAGAGGAATGCTAGCCAACTTGGTACCAGAGCAGGGCCTCGTTCATGGTGATATCAGACAGTATGAGAATTCAGGTGGCTTAATCAATGTATTAACGGGCGGTACTGGCGCTGCATTGGCTCTTCACAGAACAGGCTATATGGATAGTCGGGTCAATGAGTGGTTGGAGGCTAGCGTTTTATCCCATAATACCTTGGAAGGCGGACATGGACTGTTGGTAGGCAATGCTGGGATAGCCTCCACGTTGTACGAGTTAGGTTATACAGGAGAAGCACTGAAAAGGTTCTCTCATATTGAATATGACGATTCCCATGATGTCTCGTTGAGATCAGGGCTTGCGGGTATGGGATTGGCGTGGTTGAGCCTGTATCTGGAGGAGCGTAAGGAAGCATATTTAGACGAGGCAAGACGCATCATTGCCAAAATTATATCTGTGATGGATCAGAGACGACCGTTAACGGTGACTGATTGGGCGGCTGTTCCTATAGGAATGATAGATGGGTGGTCGGGTGTATCCGTGCTGTTCAGCGCCATGTATGCTGTTACTGGAGAAGAGGACTGTTACATTCGAGCTAGGCAATTAATTGAGACGGATCTGGAGCATTCACATCGGGATGAAGAAGTGTTGGTCCTGCAAGCAATGGATGAGAAGAAACGAGTGCTTCCTTATCTATCTGGGGGATCGATAGGTATCGGGGTCGCGATCTGGTATTTCAACCATGTTACTGGGAAGAGACACTATGAAGAAGAACTGAAGTTGATTATGAACCTGAATGATATCAGGTGTACCTTCAGCGGTGGAATATTGGATGGGGCAGGGGGCTTCCTGTTACTGCCATGTCTCATTGAAGATGCTGCTGACGTGCGACAAGAACATGTCAAGCTATCCTTGCAGCGATTACAATTGTTCCTTGTAGCCCGGCAGGATCAGATACATTTTTCTGGGAATTTTGGATATCGCTTATCTGATGATTGGTACACCGGAAGTGCGGGTATAATGCTTGCTTTACAAGGTTTGCAGGAGTCGAATCCGCTGTACTGGCTTCCACTTATTCATATTAATCAATTTGTGGCGAAGACTTCTTATAAGAGGAATGAAGCTCGGTTCTCAGTACTTTCAACAGATAGACAGTGAATAAAATACAGATAACAACGTGTTAATATTATTTTGATGGAATGTGAACTTGCACACATTTTTGAAAGGGGGTGAGAAGATGAACGACGTATTGGCGCTGCAAAAATTGTCTGCGAAAATTGGCGATGAGCAAGAGGCATTTCCAATTACGATTACGTGGACAGTAACTACAGTAACAGTAGGCTGGTCCACAGCTAGCAATCACTGCTAATGATCGTAGCAAGCTTTATGAAGCGTGTTCTACACCATGTCATCTAAGCTATTGTCACATATAAAATCCATATAAAACTAAATCATGAGAGGGGAATATAAGATGAACGACGTATTGGCGCTGCAAAAAATGTCTGCAAAAATTGGCGATGAGCAAGAGGTATTTCCGATTACGATCACTTGGACAGTAACTACGGTAACTGTAGGCTGGTCTACAGCGAGCAATCATTGTTAATTTAGAATTTCATATTTTTTGATAAAATAGAATCATATTACTTAACCATCAGGAAAAAAATAAGCTCGCTTATTTTTTTCCTGATTTCATTTAAGAGGGAGGACCTATGGAGGAGCCAATCCTTGAGGTTAGAAATGTGAGCAAATCTTATTCGAAATCAGACTTTCAATTGAAGGATGTAACCTTCTCCATTCCCTATGGCACAATCACTGGATTTATTGGTGAAAATGGAGCGGGAAAAACGACGATGATGGGGATCATACTAGGCACATTGCATAAAGATCGGGGAGTGATCAAGCTCTTCGGTAAAGAATTGCTCGAAGCTGAGAAAGAAATTAAGGAGCAAATCGGTGTTGTATTTGATTGTGCAAATTTTTCGCCTGGACTGGATGCGGTGAGGCTGGGCCGAGTATTGAGAAATGTCTACGAACGATGGAATCAGGAGAAATACCTATACTTTCTAGACCGCTTCTCTTTGCCGAGCAACCAAAAGCTTAGCGGCTATTCTCGTGGAATGAGTATGAAATTAGCCATCGCTGTGGCTCTATCACACGATGCTAGGCTATTGATTCTTGATGAAGCCACTTCTGGGCTGGACCCTGTTGCACGGGATGAGATTCTTGAGGTCTTTTTGGATTTCGTGAGTGACAAACGCCGCTCGATTCTATTATCTTCTCACATTACAAGTGATATCGAGAAAATAGCGGATGATCTAATATTTATTAAGCGCGGAGAGATTATCCTACAATGTGCGAAGGAGAAGCTCTTAAGTGTCTTCAGTATTGCGCAATACGATACTCATATATGGAACGAATTGAAGGGAGATCTACCTGATGTAGCAGCATACGTGCAGAAAGGAGATATTATTCAGGCATTGATTGCTAACAAAGATACAGCACTTACCGAGAACATCCAACCTAGCATAACCATTGATGATATTACAAAGCTGCTAATGAAAGGGGAGCGGGCATGAGAGGACTAATTCTGAATAACTTGTATTCTTTAGAGAGCCATCTCAAAATTTCGTTTCTGATTGTAGGCTTGGTTAATATAATGCTGTTTTTTATGGATACCCCTGCTGCAGCACAAGTGGCCGTTATGCTGTCTATTATTTTAATTCCTGCTAATGCATTTTCGCTAATGAAGCAGCACAGCAGTGCTGGTTGGGATCGTTATGAGCTTACCTTGCCCCTTGCTAGGCAGCAGATCATACAAAGCAAGTATGCTACATTTATACTGCTGTTATTGCTGAGCGTCTTCGTGACCCTGTGTATTCAATTAATTATTATCGCATATAGAGCTGAGTCCCTGTGGCCCATGTACAATCTTGTACCACGTGGCTCAGGGATTATATTATGTAGCGCTGCTTTGACCTATCCATTAGGCTATGCAATGGGCCCGGATAAAGCGGAGATCATGATGATTTTGAGCATTATTTTTTCTTTTGGTGTATTTGGTGCGGTATTCGGAGTGTATCATGCTCTTGTTAATCATGTAATTGATGAACAGTTCTCCAGCTTGTTTCTAATGGTTGCCATCTGTCTCTTTGGGCTTTCGTATTTTGTAACCAGTAAGATATATAGCAGGAAGGAGTTCCGATAGTGGCTACTACATGCATTCGCGACAGCTATCCGGATAGGTCTGAATAGCTGGGGGATCATGAAAAACGCTAAAGCTCACAATGAAGGTTGACTGCTTGCTGGTAGCTATGATACATTATAACTCGTCTTACTTCGCTTGATTTTGAGAACAATAAATTTTCGACTAACTAAATCGAAAAAAGTTGTTGACATTAAAAAGCGAAACATGTTACACTATAAAAGTCGCCGCTGAGATGTGGTGATCCGCTAAAAAGGAATACCTAAAGCGGTCAGGCCTTGAGAATTAAGGCTGAAGTTGATCTTTGAAAACTGAACAACGAGTGAGCGGATTTTGTGAAGCAAAATCCAACGCGAAGGTTTTTGGTACATGTCTTTGACTGTATGGAAACTGGAGCAAAACAATGAGATATGAATCTCGTCAGATTCAAAATGAGCTATCGCTCTTTTCAATAACTTTATTGGAGAGTTTGATCCTGGCTCAGGACGAACGCTGGCGGCGTGCCTAATACATGCAAGTCGAGCGGACTGATGAAGAAGCTTGCTTCTTCTGAGGTTAGCGGCGGACGGGTGAGTAACACGTAGGCAACCTGCCCTTTGGACTGGGATAACTACCGGAAACGGTAGCTAATACCAGATAATTCACTTCTTCGCATGGAGAAG
>NZ_KB898198.1 GCF_000377505.1 Paenibacillus massiliensis 2301065 = DSM 16942
ATCGTCGCCTTGGGGAGCCGTTACCTCTCCAACTAGCTAATGCGCCGCAGGCCCATCCTCCGGTGACAGATTGCTCCGTCTTTCCTCACTTCTCCATGCGAAGAAGTGAATTATCTGGTATTAGCTACCGTTTCCGGTAGTTATCCCAGTCCAGAGGGCAGGTTGCCTACGTGTTACTCACCCGTCCGCCGCTAACCATCAGGAGAGCAAGCTCTCCATCAAGTCCGCTCGACTTGCATGTATTAGGCACGCCGCCAGCGTTCGTCCTGAGCCAGGATCAAACTCTCCAATAATGTTATTGAAAAGAGCGATAGCTCATTTTGAATCTGACGAGATTTAATATCTCATTGTTTGAATCTCACTTGCGTGAAATCCGCTCACTCGTTGTTCAGTTTTCAAAGATCAACTTCGTTATTCTTTCCTGTCGTTTTTGCGACAGCTATAAGATCATATCATGTTTCCGAGAGAAGTGCAAGCTTTTTTTCAAAAACTTTTTACTTCTAACTCACTCGTTTGCCGCTCACTTTAACGGCAGAACATTAATTTATCATGTCCGCAGAATAAAAGCAAGCATATTTTAAAACTCTGACTCTGCCTCATCGCCCCGCCTCTATTCATATATGAGAATTCCCTTTAGGAAAAGGCTCCTGCAGCATAATGCCGTACGCCAGAGTTGATTTCCTTAACTTACTTTATCCTCTTTGCTCTATACAAAGAGCGTCTATGAACCACCAGAAACTTATTCCTGGTGGCCCACTTTTGACAAGTCGACAGTTTACATAACAATTATCTCTAAAGAATAAGCCCCATGACTCCCTCTCCTCATTCATTTACAGTTGGGACCTGATATACTCCGAGGGTGTCGTCCCGCTCCATTTCTTGAAGACCTGGCTGAAGTACTGTGCATTCCCACCAAAGCCGAACATCTCGGCCAGCTCGAACACTTTCACATCACCCTCTCGGCGGATATACTCGGCCGCACGCTCAATCCGGTAGCGATTCACATAATGAGAGAAGTTGTCCCCTGTGACACGTTTGAAGATCTTCCCGAGATAATCGGAGTTCATATATAGCATTTCATTTGCTACCCCATTCAGGGAGAGGTCTGATTTGTGATAGTTCTCCTCAATAATTCCGATCATTTTATCAACAGTTGAGGACTGACGATAGATATTACGCTTGTAATAGAGGGCTGTCAGGCGCTCAGCCGCATTCTTGACGAATTCCTGCAACTCGGACAGCGTATCCATCTCGGACAGGCTGGCCATCTGAGCCGTGAAGTCTGTTCGTTCCTCCTGAGGGCACAGTCGGATCATCGCCGCATAGAGCTGCAGTACGTAGGAACGGGTCACCGCAATCTCATGACGCTGTACTGCTAGAATGCTGAACAGACGATCCACTTCCTCTGCCGCTTTCTCCCGATTACCAGCCTTAATAAGCATGCACAGCTCCTCTACATCGAGATCCAGCTCATCGCCTTCCTTCAAGTCACTCGTTGCGAGATCATCCTTGGTGATCAGACTGCCTTCCCCCGTATAAAAGCGGTGACTCAGACACTCTAATGCCTCGCGGTACATCTTGCGCAGCTTTAACATGCGATCGGATTCAGTGACAGCAGCCGTGACCTCCAGCTTGTAAAATTTGTGAAAGGTGCTGCGAACCTCCTCCACTCCGCTCATTAGTTGACTCGACTCCTCAGGACTCTCCAGAACAATAAGCACCTGACCCTGAATCGTCGTGCTGAACAACACCTGGCCTAACACATCGGCGGCGATATTTTGAAGAGCGAACCAATGCTCTGGCTCATGCGGACCCTCCAGTCGCATTAGCACCATCTGCACCTGCTTGTTCTGCAGCTCCAGACCGAATAGGTTCTGATAATATTCCAGATCCCGGCTTCCATATGTCTTGTTCAGGATGAACTCACGCAGTACCTGCGATTTGACATGAGGTAGCATTTTCTCGAAATCCTGCTTCATCCGACTTACGAAGTCGTCCCGGTCCCTCTGCTCTTCACGTTCTATACGCAGTTCATTGATAGCATCACTGATCTGATTCTCATTACATGGCTTCAACAGATAGTGCTTCACACCATATTGCATCGCGCGGCAGGCATAGTCAAAATCCTTGTGGCCTGACAGCATGATGAACCGGATATCCGGATAGGCTTCATGAGTCTTCGCTACGAGGCCAAGACCGTCCAGTCCCGGCATAGAGATGTCGCTAATCACAATATCCGGCTGATTGCTCACAATCTGATCGTAAGCCTCCAGCCCATTGCGGGCCGTGCCTACCAGCTCGGCACCTGATTTTTGCCAATCCACCACTTGAGAGATGCCGTCCAGAATCATACGCTCATCATCAACCAACAGAACTTTGTACATGAATTTCCTCCCCCTTCACATATGGAATACGGACATGAACAGCAGTACCTTGGCCAGGACCACTCTCTAGGCGGATACCCCATGCTTGGCCGAAGGTTAGTTGAATACGTTCTTCAATATTAGAGAGACCGATACCTTGCCCTCGGGTCTTGACCTTGCCGCTATGCAGCCTGGTTATGAAGTCACTGGTCATCCCTGGACCATCATCCTCAACACAGATCTCCAGCGCAGAATCCTGCCGACGAACACGAATGACGATATGACAAGGCTCAATACGTGGTTCAAGGGCATAGTGAATGGCATTCTCCACGAGAGGCTGCAGGGTCAGCTTCGGAATAAGCGCTGTCTCTACTCCTTCTTCCAGATCAAGCTCGAAGTTCAGCCGCTCTTCAAAGCGCGTCTTCTGAATCGTTACATAGCTATGGACAATATCCAGCTCACGCTCAAGCGGAATCAGCTGCTCCTGCAGGTTCACGGCGTTGCGTAGCAGAAAAGCCAGCGCCTCCACCATTTCCGATATCTTGTCTTGCTTGTTCAATTTGGCGAGCCAGTTCACGGACTCTAAGGTATTGTATAGAAAATGTGGATTAATCTGAGCTTGAAGCGCTTTCAACTCTGTTTCACGAAGCAATAGCTGCTTAGCGTAATTCTCGTCGATCAGCTCACGAATACGCCGGATCATTTTAATATAGGTACGATAGAGCAGACTAACTTCATTATGAGATGGAGAAGGCATGCGGCCAAGGGATTCCTCCTTTAGCTTGTCGAGATTCCCTTGCTCGATCTTGCGCATATTCGCGATGAGCTGCTGTATGGGCCTGGTAATGCTGACAGAGAGCTTCGCACCGCATGCTAGTGCTACAAGCAGCATAAGTACGAACACCCCCATGACCAGATCCTTGATCACTTGGACTCTTTGGAACATTTCCTGAAACGGAGTCGTGTGCAAATAGGTCCAGCCTGTATAGCTTGAGGTAGCTTTAGCCGTAAAATAGCTCTCCTGGTCGTAGGATTCAATCCCATAAGGCAATGTGCGCTTCAATTCCGTGCTGATTCCTTTCGGGCTTAACAGGGGGACCTCAGGATAGATCAAGCGTTCTCCGTCTACAATCATCAGCTGTCCGCTATCCGCATCCTGCACGCGTTCATTGACGATCCTGTCGATACGCACCTTAAGCACCAAGGTACCCAATCCTTGCAGGGTAAAGGTCTGACCCGTGTAGGACTTGATCTGACGGGCTGCCAGCAGTGACGAGTCTCCTGGAGCGAACCAAGCATTGGAGCCGCTATTTTCCTGAGCAAGACGGACAAGATGAGAGCGCAGATCCTCAGGAATCCCTTCACGGTTCCCCGCCGCCATTACCTTCCCCTCGTTATCAATTAACAACATGGAATAAACATATTTCTCTGAACCAGCCAGAGAGATCAGGCGATTCGTGATCTTCTTGTGCAACACTGTGCGACCGTAGGAGGACTGCTCCTTCTCAAGCTGTCTGAGATGATCCTGCAGCGCTTGATCTGAGACGACATTGAACGTGAGACGCTCCACTTCCTTGAGCTGATTCTCTATATCTATGGATGACATGTTCAGCACCTGTGAGGTCTTCTTGTACATTTGATCATCATATATGTTGAAGACGTATGTCAGCACAGCAGCAAAAATGGCAAAGCTGGTCAGCATAAGCAGCGTAATGAGCAGCATCATCTTATGATGAATTCCAGCGTTTATGAAAGCGCTTTTTATTTTGTTCGCCATCATACTCCTCCTTCTGCACATCGCTAGGTACAAGCTGGAAGCTGAGGTTACAAGAATAGGGGCACTCACTGTACATTCTTACAATAGCCATTGTCCACGGAGGTTATCCGACGTATATAGATTGGTTACATTCGACGAAAATGTATAAAATCTATAATCTTCATTCAAAATACCCCAAGCCGGACTAAACGGCAAGGGGTATTTTGAACCATCATTACTTTACAACGTTATTCCAGACCTGTTGCATTGTTCTTGTGTAGAACATCCAGCAGCTCGGCATGAATATGCTTGTTGCTGGCCACAATATGGCGTACGGTCAGATCATAAGTCTTCCCGACTGTATCCGTCATGCTACCACCCGCTTCCTGCACCAGCAGGGCGCCCGCTGCCACATCCCAGGGAGACAATCCCACTTCTGTATAGGCGCTTAAACGCCCGGCTGCTACATAAGCCAGATGCAGTGCAGCAGAGCCACCGGCCCGGAGGCTTCTGACCTGCGGAGCCAGTGCCTGAATTGCCCTCATATTCACGGGTAACGCAAATTCACGGTCTGGCGGCGTACCAATAGCGACAAGGCTTGAGGCCAGCTCACGCTCCTCTGATACAGTCATTCGTGTACCATGCACATAAGCGCCCTTCCCTTTTTCAGCAACAAACATTTCATCTCTGGACGGGTCATAGATGACCCCGACGATAACCTCACCCTGATGAGCCAGTGCAATGGATACAGAATAATAAGGGAAGCCATGTACAAAATTCGTCGTACCGTCAACCGGATCAATAATCCATAGGAACTCTTCCTCCTGTGCCGCCTTTAATGCTGCAGCAGCGGCCTCACGCCCCGGCTCTACACCTTCTTCACCCAGAATAGCATGGTCTGGGAAATGGGTCAGGATCAGTCTGCGGATCATCTGCTCTGCTCCCTTGTCCACCTCGGTGACCAGATCCTGTGCAGATTGCTTCGTACTCAGGTGCTCCACCGTTCCCAGTCGACTCTTGATCCATTCACCCGCCTTCGAAGCAGCATTAATGGCTACAGCAGTATAGCTCTTGCTTGTAACGACATAAGGAATCTTCTCTTGTTCTCTCTCGTTCACAGCACTCACTCTACTTTCATATCACATCCATAAGCACAGCAACCACGCTGCTGTGCCCATGATGTTGTTATTATTAATATCAATTCGATTGCTTTGCTTGTACAAGATACGCCACTTCCATAGCAAAGTTTCGCCCGAAATTGCGACAAGCAGCATTTCCTCTCATCAGCCCTCTACCTCAATCGTCGCTCCATCCAGGATACGAATCCCTTCACCCTCGTAGGTTCGAAAATCCTCCATAAGCTTCAGTAGTGCTTCATCCTTGCGCTTGGCCTCGATCATGACATCGAGCTCGGGCGTCTTGGAAGCTATGGCTCGTAGAAATTCAAGCAACGGCTCTATTGAGACATGATCAGCATGACCTCTTGGGTCTTTTGTGCTCTTGGGACTGGATACATGAATCTTGGGTGGCAGGGGCTTATCTGCCAAGGATCCGGCCTGAGCGAGTGGTGTGTGCCATGTCTTCAATATGGCAGGCCACAGCTCCCAGGGCCTCTCTCCGTCATTGTTAACCCATTGATGGTGAATGTCCAGTACCATGGGCAGTCCGGTATGCTCGCAGACGGTCAGCGTCTCGGATGCCGTGAAGGTCTTGTCATCATTCTCCAGCGTCAGCCGCTCCAGCATAGCCCGTTCGAGACGAGCTACCTGCTCTTCGAAGCGTAGCGCTGAGGTCTGTTTGTCCCCATAGGCTCCACCGATATGAATGTTATTCTTCGCTGCTGGCCCCAGGCCCATGGCTTCCAGCATACGAACATGATGCCGGAGATCACGGACGGAACTAGCAAGCACCTCGGGGCGGGGCGTGCTCAGTACAGTAAAATGATCGGGATGAAAGGATACCCTCATGCCCGCTTTCTTGATCACATCTCCGAGTGCGGCAAATGCTGGCCGCAACACAGGATACGGGTCCCAATCCTGCAGCTCCGCATGAGTAGCCAGCGGAATGAGCTTGGATGAGAAGCGATAGACCATAATATCGTGCGCCATATTATGACGCAGCAGCCTTAATGTATTATGTAGATTCTCCTCCGCGATCCGCTCCAGCTTGCGAATAGCAGCCTCTCTGTCCGGGATTTTGCTAAAGCTTGCATACGTCATCGTCCTGGAGGGAGATGCGTTACTGACGGTAACGGACATCGCTACATATCCGAATCTGACTCTCATGCCTTCCACGTCCTTCCGGGTCCATACTTCACTAGCCTGCTCGAGTCATCTATCCACTCCCGAAGCCAGACTGTCTATATTAAGCATATTACCCGGAAAGTAGCGTCTCAATTCCGCCAGATGCTAGGAACCTGACTGGCGACTGAAGAACATTTCATCTGCCAGGGCCGTCTGTACTCTCGATTCCTCTTCGTTCAGCTTGCGGTTGAGCGTCATTTCCACCTCAGTAACCTCTTCACCCTGAAAATTAATCTCGGCAATGCTCGCTACGATGGTTACGATGGCAACAGCAACATTATCCGGACTATAGGCAATAACCTGCTGACCTGTCGGGAAGACGCGCAGCCCGCTTTTCACCATTTTCCCCCGCCCGTATTCCAGCAGCTCGTACAGCTCTTGCTCGCTTTTGAATTTACATACTGAGTTAAACTCTGTCTGGAAGCCCATGAGAATTCCTCCTAAATATGAATACTGTATATTGATTGTAACAGAAAAACAGCTAATCTCCGATTGCCGATTAACTGTAATGCAATAACTTTTATCGAATAGCTGAAGGAAGGCCCCTCTTGCTCCGTGAACTCTGAGTTCAGTATGTGAATATTCCATATCATGAACATCATTTTAGCTTGGTTCGTTCCACGATGTATTATTCCCCACACAGGGCTTGTAGAGAGACTTGAGGATTACATATTATATGGTAGCTGGAACTATGTAGATAGTGTGTACTTCTGCACCTCTTGTATCATGAAAAAAAGGGGAGAATCTCTCCCCTTAACATGCTTAGTAATAAATACAATTAATTAAATAAACAAACTTAGTTACCATGCTCATATTGCAGAGATGATCGCTGAGCATAACGCTCTAACCCCAACCGGATCATATGATCAAGCAGCTCGGGATAGGATACGCCAGTCTCTCTCCACAATAGCGGATACATACTGAACGGGGTGAAGCCTGGCATCGTATTCACCTCATTAATCAGTACGAGACCATCCGATCTGCGGACGAAGAAGTCCACTCGCGAAATACCGCAGCCTTCTATAGCCCGGAATGCCTTCAACGCAGCTTCACGCACACGGTCCACAACTTCCTCATCCAGCACTGCCGGAATGACCATTTCCGATTGGCCATCTGTATATTTCGCTGCATAATCATAATAATCAGCAGAGGATACGATCTCCCCAGGCACAGATGCCATGGGCTCCTCATTCCCCAGCACGCTGACCTCTATCTCACGGGCATCCACGAACTCCTCTACAATGACCTTCAGATCATAACGGAGGGCGAATTCCACAGCCTTCTCCAATTCCTCACGATTACGGGCCTTGGAGATCCCGACGCTGGAACCCAGGTTGGCAGGCTTAACGAAGCATGGATAGCCCAGCTCACGTTCCACCTGAATTAGCAGTTCATGCGGGTCCTGCTGCCATTGAATGCTGGTAGCATAGCAGAAATTGACCTGTTCCAGTCCTGCCTGCGCAAACAGCTTCTTCATGACTACCTTATCCATTCCCGCTGCAGAAGCAAGCACGCCTGCTCCCACGTAAGGCATATCCGCCATCTCAAAGAGCCCTTGAATGGTTCCGTCCTCACCGAATGTGCCATGCAGCAGAGGGAACATAATATCAGGCCCACCACTTTCACCATACAGCTTGCTGAACAAGGTATTCATTGCGTCCTTGCTTGATGAGCTAGCGTTCGGTAGCTTCAGATCCTCAATGGCAGGGAAGGGCTCGTGGATCTCCGCACCTTTCCGCCAATCGCCCTGCTTAGTGATATAGAATGGAATAATAGCATATTTACTGAAATCAAAAGCATTCTGCACGGCATATGCCGTCTGTAATGATACCTCGTGTTCGCCTGACTTGCCTCCATAGACAAGACCGACTGTCAATTTGTTCTCTGCCATGCTTACCTCCGCTTTCTGACCATGCCTGTGACTCAAGTGATATCGAGCCTGTGTGTGTTCTGCTTAACTGCCATCCATCTGGATAGCCCATTTCTGAAACGTGATCGATTACAGATGATCCGCAATATGATAAAAGCGATAGACCGTCCTGTCCGTCCACGCATAAGAATCCCGGTAATCCCAATAACGATGACGCGCGCTAACGGTATGGGCGTTGACCAGCGGCATACCTCCGGCATCAAAAGCCGTGACGATCGTACTATGCTGGAACGTACCATCGCCATCCCAATCGTACGAGATAACATCCCCCAGCATCAGCTGCTCCGGTCGCTCCACAGGTACCGCGTCGAAGCTACGCCCACTAGCACCCAAGTAGCGCTCCAGCGCGTTCGATACCGCCCAGCTGAAGCTCCATAGCTCCTTGCCACTAGACCGACCTCTGTACCACCAGCCCGATTCTCTTTTACCAGTATAGTGGATCGGTGCCCCCCCTGCAAAGAGACATTGCGACACATAATTGGTACAATCTACATCGAAGGCTTCAAACTCTGGATTGTAGCTGTCCCACCATCGATCAGCATAAGCAACTGCCTCTTCCCGCCTGTACCGAATGGGCCGCCCTCCTCCGCTAGCACCAAGCACTTCCTGGTTCAGAAATGGTGGATTGTCTGGCCTCACGATCGAGCCTTGCCCATCCGCGGTCTCTGGGAAGGTTGCCTCTGCCTCCGAGCGACCCTCAGCGGAATCCCTCTCCACCCGCGATATGATCCAGTACCGTCCATCACGAATAAACGTCAGTCGCTCCTGCTCAATTCGGTCCTCACGATGTGTCATGCCACCCTTCACATAGAACACCCGAAGCTGCAGTCGCACATCCACTACAGTCTCCTCCGGCAGTGATGTCACAACGCGGAGCTGACTGGCCCGGGTCTCGCTACGCAGGGGCACCGCTCCACGCTCCCTATACCATTCTGCAAGCCGAGACCGCAGCTCCCCTCGCTGGTACAGTAGGCCCAGATCTGTAATGACGCCATCCTCCCGCACAGGCCCCTCTCCCACCTGTACTCTGTTGTAATGATTCACATAGCTGTATAGCGCTTGTCTCCAACCCTGCCCATCCATGGAGCACCCTCCCCTCTCTCCCCCAAGAACTAAGGCTCCTCTTCTACGAAGTCTATGAGGAAATGGGACGCGTTATGAATGGGATGTATGCAGGTTTCTTTAGCAGTAGTCATATGTTTAGTTCGTATGCGATTTTTTGTATTCATAAGGTGTCTTCCCCATCACTTCTCTGAATGCTTTACGAAAAGATTTGACGTTGGGGAATCCCGTTTCATACGATATTTCGGTCAGAGACTTATTAGTTGTATCTAGTAGGTCAATGGCTTTTTCCAAGGACAAAATTTGCTTGTATTCAGTAAAGGTCTGGCCTGTATATTCATGAAACATACGGGACAAGTAAGCCTCGGAATACCCACAGACACGCGCTGTCTCAGCGAGACTGATGTTCTCCATGTAATGCGCTTTAATAAAGTCCATGATGGTCTTGAGCTTCTGCTGCTTGGCACTGAATAGTTCCGGCTGAAAGTCAACGGCTTGGCCAAAGTGTTGTAGGAGCCAATACTTAAGCTCCACAATCCGGCTCTGTTCGAGAATGTAATCATACCTGCCTGTAGAGTAATGCAGTTCGTATATTTCCATCAAGAGCGTTCTTAATTTGGAGAGCGTAGGCTCCTCAACCTGCCCTTCCTGTGTATTCAATTGTATAATGATTTGTTCATCAGCAAAAAAGGTCTCTGGAAATTGCAGCACAAGAACACGGTTCTCCGAAATACTTTGGGTGGAGTGAGGGACATTGCTGTTCATGAACAGCATGTCATTGTCCGTCAGGATCGTAATCTTCCCTTCATGCCATACCTTCAGTTCTCCGCTGATACAGCAAATCAGCTCCATATTGCTATGAAAATGCATGGGAATAACCCTCTCCATGTCTCTTGCTTGAAAGGTGAAGAGGTTAATCATCTTTCTTCGGTCTATTTCGATATGTTCATATATCTTCTTCATCACGATACCTCATCAGCCAGCCATGATCGGGGGATCTATTGGTTATTAATTTAACTATACCGTTAGAAAATTACTCACGACAAGCTACAATTCTTTGGCGAGCGAACACGAAAAGAAGGCCGTTCATTCCACATGTGGAATAGAAAACGACCTTCCTTGGTCTGCTGGTCACACGACAAGCAACTGATTATAATTCGACGGATTCATGATTTCAAATGCACCGTCATGAATGTGCCACTGCTGACATCGCCCTTTTGTCCGATATAAGTCTCTACACCGGACACGACCTCCAGTCCATCCGGGACAAGGACAGGACTGAGTAGTGACAGCTCAGCAGCCTTGATGAGATGCATATCGAACTCAAGTAACAATTGTCCCTTTTTGACCTTGGCTCCGTTTTTGATATGAAGGCTGAAGCCATTGCCCTTTAAAGAGACCGTATCTATGCCGACATGGATTAGAATCTGGACACCGCTTTTATGTTCAACAATAACTGCATGCTTGCTCTTGTCCATGACATGAGCGATCTTCCCGTCAAACGGGGCGTACACCTTTCCTTCGGCAGGCTCAATCGCTGCCCCTGCCCCCATATGTCCCTGGGCAAAGGCAGGGTCAGGCACCCGATCCAGAGCTACTGCTGTGCCGGGGATGGGGAAAGCAACCTCCAGCGCTTCCAATGTTTTCTTATCTCGCCCCCAATGAAACATATGATTCTCTCCTTATTCTACGGATTCTCGTAATGGATAAATGTTAATCTGACCTTTATTGCCGCCTGCCTCAAGCTGTATGCTTCTCTGCTCGGTATCTTCTAGGAAGTATCGCAGAGAAAATACTTCTTCTCCTTGATTCACAAAGATCTCCAAGCTGGAGCTTTCAATGAATAATTGCAACTCTACAGGTCTATGAGATAATTCCGCTTTCCTATACTCTCTCTCGCTTGTCAGCCAATTCGTCCTCCAGATGGTCAGACTGTTCTCCTCGAAATCATAGCTGATCTCGACACTTCCTCTTAATACTGCTCGGAACGATTCCTTCAGCTCCAAGAAGCTAATGATAATCTCCGCCTGCAAAGAGGGCAGCTGCCATGAGCCGTGCTCCTGTACCTCTGCCTGTACACCTTGCTGCCTTAAGCCCTGAAGCTCAGACAGCGGGATCTGATACAACCTGCCGTTCCTTAATACGATTTCTCTGGGAAGCGTAAGTGCATGGAGCCAGCCCTCACGTACGGTCGGAACAGCTCGCTCCGCATCTTCATTCATGGCACTCATCCAGCCAAACATGATCAGTCGGTCGCGAACCTTAAACGACTGCGGCGCATAGAAGTCAAAGCCTCGGTCAAGCTCTTTAAAATCCTCTATGCTTCCATCAAATTTTCCTGTATCTGATATCTCGCCAAGGATGTACCCGGATTGGTTCGGATTTCTATAGTACTCTCCTTTTTCAGGCAAGCCCTGCGGGGAGAATACGAAGACATCCTGCTCGGCAAACGACAGCACATCCGGGCATTCCCACATATATCCGAACGTATGGTCATGCTCCAGAAATGATCCTTGGTATGTCCAAGCCAACAAATCCTCGGATTTGTATACCAGAGCATCTCCTGTCTGATCCTCTCTTTGGGCTCCAACGATCAGCCACCAGCTCCCGCGATCGTCTCTCCATACCTTCGGATCCCGCACATGCCGGGTGTAACCCGGAGGATGCGGGAACAAGGGACCAAGCTTGCGGAAGCTCTCTCCGTCCTCGGAGATGGCCGCGCATTGGTAGCTTTCCTTCCCCCCGTCCTCTCTGATCACATTTCCAGTGTAGAACAGATACAGCTGGTCCTCATGTACAACACTTCCTCCAGAATAAATGCCGTCCTTGTCATACCATTCCGAAGGCTCCAGCGCGATACCTTTCCTGCGCCAGTGCACCAGATCGTCCGACACAACGTGGGCCCAACATTTATTCCGATGCTCGGTTCCAGTCGGGTTCCATTGATGGAATACATGATATTGACTACGGAAAAAGGCAAGCCCGTTCGGGTCATTCAACAGTCCGTAAGGCGGGGTAATATGGTATTTCAGGTGATAAGCTTCGCTGTTCTTCATGATTTCCCCTCCTGCAATAGCATAAAGCTGAAGGCAAACACGATATCACGCGAGCTTGAACCGATATAGACCTCGAATTCGCCCGGCTCACTTGTATATTCTGAGGTATTTCCGTAAAATCGGAGCATTTCCTCATGAATTGAGAATTGTACCTCTCTCGTCTCTCCGCTTCGCACAAAGATTTTCCGAAAATCCTTTAATTCCTTCACCGGTCTTGCGACACTTGCGAATTTATCCCGAATATACAGCTGGAGTGTCTCCTTCCCATCATGGCTTCCGGTATTCTCGACGGCGATGCTCACATCGACCGTCTCATTGTGGCGCATGCTTTCCCGGCTGACGGACAACAGCCTGTATTCAAATGTGGTGTAGGATTGACCATACCCAAACGGATATAGCGGCTCATTCACTTCATCAATATAACGGGTTGCAAAACGATAGGATCCATTTTCCGGTAAATCGGGCCTTCCTGTATTCAGCTCGTTATAATACACCGGGATTTGTCCGACGCTACGCGGAAAGGTCATCGTCAATTTCCCGGACGGATTGGCTGCCCCATACAACAGATTGCCCAGCGCTTCCCCGCTCATAGTGCCGGGATACCAGGCCTGGAGCATGGCATCCGCCTCTGCAGCCACCTCTGTTAGAATCAGAGGCCTTCCGCTATACACAATGACAACCATTGGCTTGCTCAATACGCTTAATTCACGAAGCAGCCTTAGCTGGGACTCCGGAAGCATCGGGCTTGTTCGTGATCCACCCTCGCCGCTTTGGTAGACACTTTCGCCAAGTGCCAGAACAATGACATCGGCTTCGCTCGCATTTCGAATCGCTTCCTGCAGCAGATCGTCCTCAGCAACGGCTTCACCAGCCAGCTTCTCCTCGTATTTGCCAAGGGCTTCTCGCGCGGCAAGTGGAAGCATGTACGCTCCCCTGCATACCGAGAGTAGGTCGGGGACAATGTGCTTCAGGAGTCCTGTCTTCAGATTAACGGTATCGGCCTCGTCCCCCTTGATCGCCCACATACCAAGGGTAGAGCTTTCCTCAGCATAGGGGCCAATCAAAGCTACCTTGGCATGCTTGGACAATGGCAGCACTTGGTGTTCATTTTTCAGCAGGACTACAGATTCCTCTGCCAAGGATAATGCAGCTTGTCTATGTTCATCCGACAGAACACTACTCTTCTGCTGCTGCAAGGTGTCCTGCAATCCCCGGAATGGGTCCTCAAATAGCCCCAGATCGTTCTTTAACTGTAATACACGATACACTGCTTCGTTCAATAGACTCAGCAAATGCTCGTTCCCTGATATGACCTTCTCTAATTGATTGGCGTAGATCGCCGTCTTCATATCCACATCCACCCCGGCGAGCAAGGCCAGCCTTGCCGCGTCGGCACCATCCTCAGCATAGCCGTGCATGATTAGCTCCTCTATTGCGGCATAATCCGAGATCAATACACCCTCGAACTTCATGTCCCGCCTCAGCACTTCACGATTCAGCCATTCGTTGCCGGTGGCGGGGATGCCATTCAGGGTATTGAATGCAGTCATCACCAGCTTGGCCCCTGCTGCAATCGCGGCTTGATAGCCTGGCAGATAATATTGCCTAAGCATATGCTCCGACATATCCACAGCGTTGTATTCACGCCCGGCGACAGGCGCCCCGTAGGCGGCAAAATGCTTGACGCAAGCGGCGATCTTATGAGGTGGTATAGTACGCTGTCCAGACTCTCCCTGAATGCCCAGCACCAGACTCTCCGCATATTTCATAGCCAGCAGGGTATCCTCTCCAGGCGATTCCATTACTCGTCCCCAGCGGGGATCTCTAACGATATCCACCATCGGGGAAAAGGTCACATGGATGCCCTCATCATAGCACTCCCGTGCGGACATCGCAGCCGCCTGCTCAATCTGCTCATAGTTCCAACTGCAAGCTTGAGCAAGCGGAATTGGGAAGATCGTCCGATAGCCATAGATAATATCTGCCATGAACAGCAGCGGGATTTGATGTGTTGATCTCTTCAAATATTCGGTCTGCAGCCGAATAATCTTATCGGGATCGGTCACGTTCAGGATGGAGCCAGTGTTATATACGTTGTAGCTGCTGTCTAACCCCAACTTCTTCAGAGGTCCCGTTACGACCGTATCCATATCCCCTTCAAAGAAATCACCAGTCAGTTGAACCAGCTGCCCTATTTTCTCTTCTATAGAAAGGCTATTTAGTTTCTTAAGCAGTAATTGGTTGTCCATATCTTCTCTCCACTATATTTTATTGATGTGCTGTTTTCTCTTTGAATCCAAAGAACCAGGTAAGTGCAAAGGCCACAGCAAAACCGATAACACAGACGACAATGTACAGTAGGATCTGCTGATTCAGATACAACAAGATTCCTGGAATCGCCGTAATCGACATCCCTGTTGCCTGAATATCAAAAATCCGTGCGAAAAATCCGCCAACCGCTCCGCCAATCAGTCCCATCAGGAACGGCTTGCCGTACCGAATATTTACTCCGAAAATAGCAGGCTCTGTAATCCCCAATAACGCAGACAACGCAGAAGGATAAGCGATGGATTTGGTTTTTACACTTCTGGCCTTCAGTCCGACAGCCAACGCAGCTCCTGCTTGTGCACAAATAGACGCTGAGCTAATCGGGTTGACCATATTCCAGCCGTTATCCACCAGCATCTGTATTTCAATCAGGTTCAAAGCATGGTGCAACCCAGTAACGACGATAATCTGGTTAATACCACCGTAAATAAAACCACCAATACCAAACGGTAATTGCAATATAGCCGTCACGCCAGCCAAGATTAACACTTCGACCTCATGGAAAATTGGACCGATGATAAATAGTCCTAACACCAATGTGACCAGCAGGGTCAAAAATGGAGTTAATATCAAATCCAGAGCTTCCGGAACGGATTTTCTAATTCTCTTTTCCAGCAATGCTCCCACGACCCCTATGATGAATGCGGGCAGCACTGATCCCTGATAGCCTGCAATTTTAATGAAGCCCAAGAATACAAGCGGCTCTTGCACCTTCTGGGCGACATCCCAAGATGTAGGCAAGGATGGGCTCACCAGCATTAACCCTAGCAATATTCCCAACAATGGCGATCCACCGAACACTCTAAAGGCCGACCAGCAGACCAGTACGGGCAGAAAAGCAAAGGCTGTATCGGTCAATATCTGGGTAAACAATAAGAAATTCGCGGGAATCGTATCCGGTGTAAGTCCAAATAGCTGGAGCAATGCTGGCTGGGTGACCAGCCCACGAACTCCCATGAACAATCCCGTGGCAACCAGCGCAGGGATAATGGGAACGAACACATCCCCGAAGATGCGGATCATTCTTTTGAAGAAGTTATCATCCTGGGTAGAGGCTTGCTCTTTCAAATCCGCCTTGGATGTAGATGATATGTTCTCGCTGATCATCGCTTCATACACCTTGTTCACGGTACCGGTTCCGAAAATGATTTGAAATTGCCCTGAAGTAAAGAAAACCCCTTTGGCCTTGTCAATATTTTCGATAAACTCATCATCAATAATGTCCCTGTCCTTCACAATCAGACGCAATCTTGTGGCGCAATGCGCCATGGAAATGATATTGTCCTCTCCGCCAAGTCCTTTAATAACATCTTGCGCTATTTTTGTGTATTCTTTCTCAGGACTCATCTGTCTCTTCCTTTCCCAATTAACAAAGTTAGTACTTAACAACTTAAGCATAACATGATGACGCTTACAGACAGCGGGGTTATTTTACTTTATTAAGGTCAAATTTTGACCTTTTTATGCTCTGATCCCTCCGTAAGCTGCTATCCGGAAACATTTTCCTATAAAATTCGTTCTTACTTTTGTAACGAATGACAAGCATGCCAGTCATATGTTCGTGAGGATGTGAAGGCGTGACAGACTTTGAGCAGATTTATAATCAATATTTTCGGGACGTCTATCGCTTTGTCTATGCTTTAAGCCGCAATGAAGCCCTTTCCGAAGAGATTACACAGGAGACGTTCTTCAAGGCGCTGAGAAGCATTCATAGCTTCAAAGGCCATTGTAAGCTTGGTGTCTGGCTGTGCCAGATTGCCAAGAACACTTATTTTTCCCATCTCGACAAACAAAAACGTTGCGTTCCGCTGGAGGAGGATGGCCCCTTCCAGGACGAAGACGGCGACCCGGAGAAAATGCTGCTGATAAAAGATGAAACGATGCGCCTTCATCTGGCGCTGCACCACATGAAGGAGCCGTACAAAGAGGTGTTCACGCTGAGAGTATTTGGCGAGCTGTCCTTCGCCGAGATCAGCGGACTGTTCGAGAAAAGCGAAGGCTGGGCAAGGGTAACGTTCTATCGTTCCAAGCAAAAGATTCAGGGGTTGATGAAGGAGGAGGAACAGGGATGAGCAACAGGGTACATGATAACATTATCAGAGATTTGCTGCCTTTGTATGTTGACGGGGTATGCAGCCTAGAGAGCGAGGAGCTGGTGGAGAAGCAATTGCAAGCGTCACCTGAGCTAAGAGAAGAGTTGGCACAACTGAGAGCAGATCTGCGCTTATCGTTGGAAGCGAACAAACCTTATCGTCCAGATGCCGAAGTGATTCGTAAAATATCAGTAAGCTGGAGCCGTTCAAAATGGACGTCCTTTGTGAAGGGCACCCTGCTTTCCTTATCCGTTTGTAGTGTGCTGCTTCTCGGTTACATTGGCCTGTTTCGCTGGAACGTCATCCCTGTCTCATCTCAGGTAATTGCCATTACGGACCTAGGGCAGCTAGATAATGGCCGCATTGCTTATCATGTCACCTTGACGGATGGGTTCGATTCGAATCGTGCCAAATACGAAATGGATGAGGATGGGAACTTTTATGTCATTCCATACCGCCCTGTCTTCCCCACGAAAGCCAAGGCTGGTATTGCAATTCGTTATTATGAGGCCATAGACCATGAGCTGCAAATCTACAAGCAGAGATACGGCGAAGATCGGGAGATCACAGCCCTGTATTATGGCAGACCAGATGACAGCATGTTGGTGTGGAAAAAAGGAATGAAGCTTCCGCCAGCCAGCGATAAGGCAAGGACCTGGTTCCAGGAATAAAGGGGCTAAGCTTCATATCAGAGGACTGTCCCATAAGTAGTTTTCCCCTACACTTGCGACAGCTAACTCCAATCGAAGATTGAGGCAGCACTTCCGCTTAAAGCAGCGGAGCGGACGGACTTATTGTGGAAAAGCGGCAGCGGTCGCCTTTGTCCCCGGATTTTCACCGCTTAGGAGAATAGATAAAATCTGGGGACAACAGCGATTGTAACAACGGTCCGTTCGCGGAGCGTCCATCCAAGCGCACACGTTGATCCTACTTAAAAAACGAAGCCATCCCAAGCAGCCATTTCATGGCTTTTGGGACAGCTCCATTAGCATTGTAAGCTCCAAGTATGTTTTGACAGAGCACGAATGCTCCGATCAAGGCTTTATTCTTCTATATCTCTATAAGTCCATCAAGGCTTAGGCCCTGACGGTATAGAGCAGCTCTTTCTCCTGTACCGTGGAAGCACCGGAGGATTCGATGGAGCTGTAGTTGTGAATGTTGGTAATGATTACTGGAGTAATAGTATCGTAACCCGCCTTGGCAATCTCAACATGGTCGAATTCCATCAGCACATCTCCGACAGATACCTTCGCTCCAGCCTGAACTTGCGGTGAGAAATGCTGCCCTTTGAGCTTCACGGTGTCGATACCGATGTGAATCAGCATCTCAGCACCTGTATCACTTACCAGACCAATCGCATGACCGCTCTTGGACAAGGAGAATACCGTTCCGTTCACTGGAGATACCACACGGCCCTCGGACGGTTGGATCGCCACGCCTTTACCCATAATCTCTTCCGAGAACGCAGGATCATTGACCGCAGACAGCGGCTTCACTTCTCCAGCAATCGGACTGAAAATGTGCTCATCCTGCATTTTCACTTCTTCTGGTGTCTGTACAGCCGCAGTTGCAGCAGACCCACTTGCTACAGCAGAGCTCTCAACAGCTGTAGTCTCGGTAGCAGGAGCTGCCTCTTTCACATCTTCAAAGCCAAGTACATAAGTCAGAACGACAGCCACAGCCATACCAATAACCAGACCCAGGATGGTGTATACGAAAGATGGTCCAATCATGACTGGCAGAGCTGTAATACCTACGATACCACTCATTGCAAAAGCCTTGGCGCCGAAGAAGCTCATGAAGGCACCACCGACAGCTGCACCGATGAGTGCTGCCAGGAACGGTTTCTTAAAGCGCATGTTCACACCGTACATCGCCGGCTCTGTAATACCCATAAATGCCGTAACAGCAGTAGAATACGCTGTGGAGCGAACCCCTTTATTCTTCGTACGCAGACCAACACCGAAAGCACTAGCTGCTTGTGCCATGTTCGCCATCAGCATCAGTGGAATCAGATAATCATAGCCCAGTGTAGCAATAGATCCGATAATGATCGGAGCCAAGGCATAGTGCATACCTGTAATGATAATCAGGGAGAAGGTACCTCCTACAAGCAGACCAGCCAGCAGTCCGGCATTTGCGAACAACCAGGCAATACCATCTGCCAATCCGTTACCTACAACTACACCAAGTGGTCCAACTGCGATCAATGTAATTGGTGCAATGATCAGCAGAGTTACCGTTGGCACCACAATCAATTTCAGGGAAGCATGTGTATATTTATCTACGAATTTCTCAACGTAAGATGCCAGCCATACAGCCAATACAATTGGAATAACCGATGAAGAATACGTTGCTGCCAATACAGGCAATCCAGCGAAGGTCACAGGCTCTCCAGAAGCTAGCAAGGTAATAAGCGTCGGATGGACTATAGCCGCACCAATCGCTGCACCGATATATGGGTTACTTCCCAGCTTCTTCGCTGCACTAAAGCCCAAAATGATCGGGAGGAAGTAGAATGCTCCGTCGCCAATAGCGGACAGAATGGAATGGTTCATGCTGCCTTCGGTCATCCAGCCCATGGAGACCAGCAAGGCTACAATCCCCTTGATCATCCCTGCGCCGACGATGGCCGGCAGGATCGGAGTGAAGATCCCGGAGATGAAGCCCAGCACATCACTTACAGAGCGCTTCTTCTTGACCGGCTCAGTATCGCCTGTGCTTGCTTTTTTCGCATCTGGGGATTTGGACATGTTATTCACCAGCTCGTTATATACCACTGGCACATCGTTACCGATGATAACCTGGAACTGGCCGCCATTCACCATAACGCCCATAACTCCAGGAGTGTTCTGCAATGCTTGCTTGTTCGCAATATTGTTGTCATTCAGGTTGAAGCGCAGACGGGTCATACAGTGTGTGACTTGATCGATGTTCTCTTCTCCACCGACATGCTTCAGTATTTCTTTGGACAAAGCATTTTTATCCATGATGTCTACTCCTTTGAATTTGGATTGGATAGTTCGTAGCATGTGTAGAACTATCCACAGCATGTACAAACAAAAAAACCTAGAACCCCGAATCACCCCGAAGCAATGCAATGCTTGCTTGTCGTGATTCAAAGCCTAGGTTTTGCCTACATTAGTAACAATCCCGTGTTGCTTATTCAATTGGCTTCTCCCCCTACAATCCGCTCAATATGGATCGTGAGGTACAGAATCTCTTCCTTGGACAGATCTCGTCCGTAGATCTTACGAGTATAGCTGCCGATCTTCTCCGCACAAGCAAAAGCTTCCGGATACTGACGACTTACCAGATCATGGAGCATGTTATCCTTGTCCCGCTGCTCAACTGCTGTGCCCTGCAGCACGCGCTGAGCGAAGAACTTCAGATGCGTCAGGAAGCGATAATAACTAAGTGAGTCCTCGTCCAGCTCCACCAGAAAACTGCGTCTGACAATATTCAATATGTCCTTCACGATGTTGGTCATGCTGACCGTCTCGCGCATTTCACCATTCATCCGGGCGTTGACCAAATGCATTGCAATAAAAGCGCACTCATCTTCTGGCAAGGAGACACCAAGCGTCTCTTCGATAATTTGTAGCGCTTTCTCACCAATGGCATATTCCTTACGGTACATCCGCTTGATCTCCCAGAGCAGCGCATTCCGAATCGGAAGTCCCTGTCTATGGCGGTCAATGGCAAAATGGATATGATCAGTCAAGGAAATGTAAATACTGTCGTGCATTTTCTCGGCCAGCACCGTCTCAGCATACCGGACGATTTCATCCGAGCATTCCACATATTCTGCGGGAATATCGGACAGTAAGGTCATCAGCTTCTGTGATACTTCCTTGTTGTCCTGCGAAAAGATTTTCTCGATCTGGTCTTCTTCAATAGTATCGCCAGCATGCTTCTTGAAAGCGATGCCACGTCCCATAACCACAAGCTCGTTCTGGAATGCATCTAATACCGTAACGACATTATTGTTGAGCACCTTCGCAATTTTCATTCCATCACCTTGAACCGTCATAGTATAAAAGGCAAAACCAAAACAGGCATGAATTGAAAATGCCGGTTGCTGGTTTTGCCTGAATGAACAGTAACAATCCAGAGTTATTTGACCGTAACCAATTCTAGCATAACTCTAAGTAAATAACAATGGATGGTGGATTGTTAAAAAGAAGCTCTTCTATTTTTTCAAACTTGCACCGTTAGTAGCAATTACTTCCTTATACCAGTTGAAGGATTTCTTCCGGTATCTTTCCAGTGTGCCCGTACCATCATTGTTGCGGTCTACATAGATGAAGCCATAACGCTTCTTCATCTCTGCTGTGGAGGCACTTACGAGGTCAATACACCCCCAAGGCGTGAAGCCCATTACCTCTACCCCATCCTCAATCGCTTCTCCCACCTGTACAAGGTGATCGTTGAGGTATTGAATGCGATAATCGTCATGTACCGTCTTGTTGCCATTCTCGTCTGTAATCAGCTCATCTACTGCACCCAGACCATTCTCAACAATGAACAATGGCTTTTGGTAACGATCGTAGAACGTATTCAGCACATAGCGCAGTCCTTGCGGATCGATCTGCCAGCCCCACTCACTTGCTTGGAGATAAGGATTCGGTACGCCACCCAGCAGGTTGCCTTCACCAGCAATTTTCTTTTCTGGATCACCTGTCTCACAGATACTCACATAGTAGCTGAATGAGATGAAGTCTACTGTGTTCTTCAGGATTTCTTCATCATCTGGTTCGAAGTGAATGTTGATGTTGTGCTTTTTGAAATAACGGTTCAAATATTTAGGATATTGGCCACGTACATGAATATCAGCGAAGAAGTCGTTCTTGTGAACGGATTCCATCACAGCGATCACATCATCCGGATTAGGAGTCAGCGGATAGGTCGGCATGCTCAGTACCATACAGCCGATCTTGGCTTCTGGCATGATCTCATGGCCGATCTTCACAGCAAGCGCACTGGCTACCAGCTCATGATGAACTGCTTGATACAGATCCTGCTTGG
This sequence comes from Paenibacillus massiliensis 2301065 = DSM 16942, assembly GCF_000377505.1. Classification (GTDB taxonomy): domain Bacteria; phylum Bacillota; class Bacilli; order Paenibacillales; family Paenibacillaceae; genus Paenibacillus; species Paenibacillus massiliensis. Next base: position 21,920 of record NZ_KB898198.1, read on the forward strand.
ACAGCTGTTCCTTAGGTGTGCTGATCCCGCCGCTCATGAATGGGGCTTCCAGAATCGAGTTGATCTCGTTGAATGTCAGCCAGTATTTAACCTTGTTCTTGTAACGATTGAACAGAGTAGTCACATAGCGCTCATAGAAGCCGACCATCTTACGGTTCACCCAGCCATCATACTCTCTGGACAGATGCAGCGGAGTCTCATAGTGAGAGATCGTTACAAGCGGCTCGATCCCATATTTATGGCACTCGTCGAACAGATCATCATAGAATTGAAGACCTTTCTCGTTCGGCTCCAGCTCGTCCCCCTTCGGGAAGATACGTGACCAGGCGATGGAGGTACGGAATACCTTGAAGCCCATCTCCGCGAACAGCTTAACGTCTTCTTTATAGCGATTGTAAAAATCAATTCCGATCAGCTTCAGGTTGTCCTCGGTAGGCTCCGGGGTTGGTGGAGTCTTGATGCCATTTGGCATAACGTCTTGCACGGACAAGCCTTTGCCGTCAACGTTATAGGCTCCTTCGAGTTGGTTGGCAGCTACTGCGCCGCCCCATAGAAATCCTTGTGGAAATGGTGTGCTCATAATCATGAACCTGCCTTTCGTTAAGTGGATGGATATGAAGCCTATATGACCTCATAGCTCAGGATTTTGCAAAATCAAATGGATTTGCTAGACTTGATTCTAGGCCTGATTCAATTCTAGGTTCTGCAACGCGTTTCATGTCAAGCGACTTTTCCGAAGGAGAATGGAAATGGCTAATTTAGAACAAATCGCGCGGCTGTCGGGCGTCTCCAAAGCCACGGTCTCACGGGTCATCAACGGCTTCCCTCATGTGAGTGCCGAGACCAGACTTCGGGTACAGCAGGTAATCGATGAGATGGACTATGTACCAAATCGTACAGCTGTATCCCTGTCCAAGGGACGGACGCAACAGATCGGACTGGTAACCGGGACCATCAGTGAAGTTATCATGCCGTTCTTGAACGGATTCATTGAGACAGCTAAAAAGCATGATTACCAGACGGTCATTTATTTCACTGGTGATGATCCAGCTACAGAGCTGCAAGCTTTTGAAGATTTAAGGAGTAAGCGGACGGATGCACTCGTGATCGTTACCTGTGCTAACCCACCTTCTCTGCTAAGTACATACAGCAAATACGGCCCCATCGTATCCTGGCAGCGAATGCCCGAGCATGTCATCCCTTCTGTAGCCATGGATCAGGGTATAGGCTACTGTCTGGCGCTCAAGCATCTGCTTGCTACAGGAAGACGCCGTATCGCTCATGCCTTTGGACGCCCTGAAAGTCTCAATACGCAAAGTAGAATGCGCAGCTATGAGAAAATCATGCATGAGCATGGGCTTCCCATCGCACAGGAACTTTATTTTTCTTCTATATATTCTGTTCATCATGGAGAACAATTGATTCAGACTCTGCTTGAGCGCCAGAAGGAAGGTCATGAGCTGCCAGACGCCATATTATGCTCCAATGATTATGTCGCTGCAGGTATTTTGTGCGAAGCACGCAGGCATGGTCTGAGCGTACCGGGTGATCTAGCGATTGTCGGGTTCGATGATAACGAGATATCACGCACACTGGAGCTGACGACGGTACATAACCCGATCAGAGCCCAGGCAGAGCATGCCTTCTACATGCTTGCCCCCACGCTGCTGCATACTGAGCTCAAACAGAGTCAGTTGGAATACAAGCTCATTTTGCGCTCTACAACGTGACGCCACCAGTCTGCTTGGATCTCATGATTACAGAAAAAGACCTGCACAGTGAGTGCTTGAACTCAAGAGCTTGGACTCAAGAATAGTAACTTCTTGAGATGGATCAAGACTGCTGTACAGGTCTCTTATTATTCATTTGACTGCATTAGCTCTACGCGTAACTACACCAGATACAAGTGATTATTTCACTTTATACTGCTGCAAAGACTTCAGGACCTGTGCTGCTTCTTCTACTGTCACCACCTGTGCAGGCTTCAGTTGGCCAGCGCCATTCGCAGGCATAATTCCGAAGCGGCTAACGATCACCGCATTCTGATAGGCCCAATGCTTCTCGGGTACATCCGAATATCCTGTCGTGGAGCCGGGAGACTCCGCTCCCTCTACGCCATTGGACTCCAGCCATTGACCTACAATGACTACCAATTGAGCGCGTGTCACTGCGGCATCTGGAGCGAATTGACCTTGACCTATCCCACGCATTAAGCCTGCCTGGGTCACGGCTTCAATCTCCTGAGTTCGTTCGGTACCCTGAACATCCTCATATAGTCCATATACAGAAGCTGCTACTGGCAGATTCAGCTCTGTGGTCAGCAGTCCTGCAAGCTCTGATCTCGTGATTGGCCCACTTGCTGCTGGTTGCTCCGCTAGTTGCTCTACAACTTCTTCTGAAGTAGTCTCTGTTGAAGGCGTCTCACTGGAATCTCTCTTCTGTGAGAACAGCCAATTGATCATATTCTGATCATTGAAGACAGGCGCCCAGGACCAGTGCTTCATGGCACCGTAGAAACGCTGACTGTCCATAAATTCATCAGTGTATAGCGTTTCCTTCACCTTCGTTGAGCCCAGCTCGGTCAGTGCCTGATAAGCAAGCTTGCTGGTACGGCTGTCCGTAATCGGATCATTCTCCGCATGGACGATCCAGAGGGGCATGTCCACCAGACCTTTCAGCTCCTGCTTGAAAGCATCCACCGGCCCCTTATAGTCTGCAACGGCATCCTTGGCCGCCACTACAATGGCACCTGCGAACAGATCAGGATACTGCATCATGAAACGGAAAGCACCGCCGCCGCCGCTGGATACCCCCGCCAGATAGATACGATCCGGGTCTACCTTACCTTCAGCAACGAGCTTCTGAATCAGCTCATATTGCAGGACGAAGTAATCCTGCATCTTCTTCAGTTGCTCTGCATTGCTATAGATTGCCCAATCATAATTCTTCGGATAATGAACCGCGAGCACAGAGGTATCCTTGCCAGATTCGGTCCAAGTCGTGGCGCCACGATTCTCGGTCAGCTGCTTGATATTATCCGTGCCGACCTCTCCACCACCGTGCAGCCATACAACAAGCGGTTGCGGTCCTGTGGATGCACTCAGCTTCAGTCGATACGGCAGCGTCTCCCCATTGCTTGCTGTGAAAGTTCCAGGCTCGAACTCATCTACAGTACGAATGGATACGCTATCCACCTTGTCTGCATTGAAGGATAGCTCCGGGAACTTCGCATTGGTTACAGCGAATGCGGATACGGTGCCTCCGGGATAACGGAATGGCTTGAAGGTAAGATGGATTCCCTCCTCACTGACAGCGATTTCAAGACCATCATCCTCATAATTGTCCTGCACAATCTCCCCCTGCTCATTTACAGGATAACCGTCATAATTGCCTGTAATATCAAAATCCTCAGCCTGTAGATCAGCATAGCGACTAACATCCGATACTTTGATATCGAAGGACTCCACCATCGTTCCAGCATCCCCGACATACGCCTGGCCTGTAATTTGTTGAACAAACGTCGCTTCTTCCGCAGCAGCAGGTACGATTAGCCCTGCGGTTCCAATGACTGCCGCCAACAGTCCGGTCAAGCTTTTTCTTACCAAATTCATTGCTTATAGCCTCCCTCTCAGGATCACACAGCACACAAAAAAGACGGTCAAAACCAACAAATGGTCGCCCTCATGCGCATCTGCATCTCTTCAGACATGCGATGTGCTTCAGGAGCCATATGTCAGGTTTTGCCCGTCTGTGCGGTTACAATCCTATCGTTGTAATTTCACCTTAACGTAGTATTGGTAGCGCTGTCAATGACTATCTTTACGCCAAATCCTCACCATTGGAGGCAATAACACGCTTGTACCAGTCGAAGGAATCCTTCTTCGAACGGTTCCATGTTCCCTTGCCCTCATCATCCAGATCAACATAGATGAAGCCATAACGCTTGGACATCTCGGACGTCGACATGCTCACCAGGTCAATTGGCCCCCAGCTCGTATAGCCCATCAGTTCAACGCCATCCTTGATAGCTTCCTTCATCTGTTCGATGTGCTTGCGCAGGTAATCAATACGGTACGTATCATGAATAGAGCCATCTTCTTCGACGCGATCGTAGGCACCCAGACCATTTTCCACAATGAACAGCGGCTTCTGATAACGGTCGTAGAAGTTGTTCAGCGTCACACGCAGACCGATCGGGTCAATCTCCCAGCCCCAGTCGGATGCTTCCAGATGCGGATTGCGAACACCACCAATAAGGTTACCTTCACCAACCTCGTCATCCGGATTGGAGGAGCGAGTGATCGTCATGTAGTAGCTGAATGAAATGAAATCCACGGTATTGTTCAGCAGCAGCTCATCATCGCCTGGCTCACGTTCGATTACAATGTTATTCTCAGCAAAATAACGCTCCATGTAATTCGGATATTTACCGCGTGCATGTACATCCGTGAAGAATAGGTTCACCTGATTCTCCCATTGTGCCATGCGTACATCGGCAGGGTTACAGCTGAATGGATAGGTCTCCATGCGAGCCAGCATACAGCCCACTTGGGAGCCTGGAATAATCTCATGTGCCAGCTTGGTTGCTTTTGCACTGGCTACGAATTGATGGTGCAGTGCCTGGTAGGACGTCTGCAGCTTGTTATCCACTTGATCTGTCAATACGCCGCCACCCGTATACGGGCTGATGAGCATGATGTTGATCTCGTTAAAGGTAAGCCAATATTTTACTTTGTCCTTGTAACGCTTGAATACTGTCTCTGCATATCTCACATAATGATCTACAACTTCACGGCTAGCCCAGCCATTGTACTTCAAGGTCAGACCAAGCGGTGTCTCATAGTGAGACAGCGTTACGAGTGGCTCGATCCCGTGCTTCAACAGCTCATCAAAGACGTTGTCATAGAATTGCAGCCCCGCTTCGTTCGGCTCCGCATCGTAGCCATTAGGGAAAATACGTGCCCAGTGAATGGACATCCGGAATACTTTGAAGCCCATTTCAGCGAACAGCGCAATATCTTCCTTATAGCGGTGATAGAAATCAATACCGTCACGCTTAGGGAAACGAGCCTCGACTTCACCGTTCAGGATTTGCTGAATACGCTCGGTAGTCATCTCCATAGCATGAACGCTTCTACGCTGGTCCTTAGGCACCAGTGCGATCATGTCTGCGGTGGACAAGCCCTTACCGTCAGCATCAAATCCACCTTCCAGCTGGTTAGCCGCAGTAGCGCCTCCCCACAGGAAATTTTTGGGAAATCCTTGTTTTGCTGCACTCATTGATAACGACCTCTTTTCTACATTAATATGGGCTTTTCAGGATTCCCGGCAAAATGTGTTGCGTAACTACTTGTCAACTATGCCCGAAAAACAAGAAAAACCTAAATCCAAGGTACAAACAACTCCCCCGGTCTAGGGAATTACTTCTACCATCGATTTAGGTTTTGCCTGATCACCAGTTACAATCCTCGTTCGATGAAATTATAGTAGATGAAATTATAGTAATGACACTCATTCGGAAGCATACTATTGACTCAATCTGTCTACATACTACGTCATAAACGCATTGATCTGAATAAAGTCACATTCATAAAAATACTGGCTGGTTCTGGAACTAAATATAGCGTAGCATAGGCTCTCCACAAAAGCAATTTGACTGCTAATAATGGTGTCTTTAGGCAGTCGAATCAAGGCTAAAAGGCCTTTACGAACAGCTATGAAAACGGTATACTTAACTCATGGTGATTTTTGAAATTATGTTTCATCTGATGAAACAACTTCATGAGGAGGTTCATTCATGCCAGGACAAGACCAGTTCTCTATTGCCCGTAACCTAGAGGTTAACGGACAATCTTACCGCTACTACAGTCTTAAGGCACTTGAAGAGCAAGGAGAAGCAGGCGTAGCTCAGCTCCCATTCTCAATCAAGGTATTGCTGGAAGCGGCGCTTCGTCAGTTCGACGGACGTGCGATTACCCAGGATCATGTCAAGCAATTGACGAATTGGGCAGCTGATCGTGATGCGAACAAAGAAATTCCCTTCATTCCTGCACGTATCGTATTACAGGACTTCACAGGCGTACCTGTCGTAGTCGATCTTGCGGCTATGCGTGACACCGTGAAGAAAGCTGGCGGTGATCCGAAGCAGATCAATCCACTCGTACCGGTCGATCTCGTTATTGACCACTCCGTCATGGTTGATGCCTTCGGTAGCAAAGATGCGCTGGATTACAATATTAATGTAGAATTTGAACGAAATGAGGAGCGTTATCGCTTCCTGCGTTGGGCTCAGACAGCATTCAACAATTTCCGTGCTGTACCCCCTTCAACCGGAATCGTGCATCAGGTGAACCTGGAGTATCTGGCTTCTGTCGCAGCCACGAAGACAATCGATGGCGAGACTGTTGTATTCCCTGACTCTCTGGTAGGGACAGATTCCCACACCACCATGATTAATGGTCTTGGTGTCGTAGGCTGGGGCGTAGGTGGAATCGAGGCTGAAGCAGGTATGCTGGGCCAGCCGCTATATTTCGTAACTCCTGACGTTATTGGCTTCAAGCTTACAGGTAGCCTCTCCGAGGGTGCAACAGCAACAGACCTTGCGCTGACCGTTACTGAGATGCTTCGCAAGAAGGGTGTAGTAGGTAAATTCGTTGAATACTACGGCCCAGGTCTCGCTAATATCAGTCTTGCTGACCGCGCAACCGTAGCGAACATGGCTCCAGAGTATGGTGCTACGATTGGCTTCTTCCCGGTAGATGCCGAGACGCTCGCTTATCTGCGCAGCACAGGCCGCTCCGAAGAGCAGGTAGCGCTGGTAGAACAATATTACAAAGCACAAGGCATGTTCCGTACAGCTGACACTACTGATCCAGTATTCACGGATACCATTGAGCTGGATCTCGCGTCGGTAGTGCCGAGCCTTGCTGGACCGAAGCGTCCGCAAGACCGCATTGAGCTTGCACATATGAAAGAGAACTTCGAAAGCATTATCCGTACCCCTGTAGACAAGGGCGGATACGGCCTGAGCGATGAGAAGATTGCACAAAAGGTTGCTGTAGCTCATCCAGATGGCTCCAAGAGCGAACTGGCTACTGGTGCGGTAGTTATCGCCGCGATCACTAGCTGCACCAATACCTCCAACCCAAGCGTTATGCTGGGTGCAGGTCTGCTTGCGAAGAAGGCTGTAGCACGCGGTCTGGTGAAGCCAGGCTATGTGAAGAGCAGCTTGACTCCAGGCTCCCTGGTCGTAACCGAGTACCTGCAAAAAGCAGGGCTCATCGAGCCGCTTGAAGCACTTGGCTTCCACGTAGCTGGCTATGGCTGCGCGACTTGTATCGGTAACTCCGGTCCATTGCCAGATGAAGTGAGTCAGGCAATTGCTGATAATGACATGACTGTAGCTGCCGTATTGTCCGGTAACCGGAACTTCGAAGGTCGCGTTCACGCCCAGGTCAAAGCGAATTATCTCGCTTCACCTCCGCTCGTCGTGGCTTACGCCTTGGCTGGCAATGTCAATGTCGATCTGCAGAATGATCCGATCGGCTATGATCAGGAACAGCAGCCTGTCTATCTGAAGGATATCTGGCCGACTTCCGAGGAGATCAAGGAAGCGATCAGCTTGTCCCTTAGTCCGGAAATGTTCCGCAGCAAGTACGAAAATGTGTTCACGGCCAACGAGAAGTGGAATGCAATCGATGTACCGGAAGGCGAGCTGTATGAGTGGGATGAGAAGTCCACTTACATTCAGAATCCACCATTCTTCGAAGGTCTGCAGGATGGTGTTCAGGACATTGCAGAGATTCGTAATGCACGCGTACTCGCCCTGCTCGGCGATTCTGTAACGACTGACCATATCTCTCCAGCAGGTAATATCGCCGTGAACAGCCCAGGTGGCAAATACCTGACTGATAACGGCGTCGAGCGCAAGGACTTCAACTCCTACGGCTCCCGTCGTGGTAACCATGAAGTGATGATGCGTGGTACCTTCGCGAATATCCGTATCCGCAACAACGTTGCTCCAGGAACCGAAGGCGGCGTAACCAAGTATCTCCCTACAGATGAAGTCATGTCCATCTACGATGCTTCTATGAAGTATCAGGACGGCGGACAGAATCTGGTCGTTATTGCAGGTAAAGAATACGGTACAGGAAGCTCCCGTGACTGGGCAGCGAAGGGTACCTTCCTGCTGGGCGTCAAAGCAGTCATCGCGGAGAGCTTCGAGCGGATTCACCGCAGTAACCTCGTAGGTATGGGTGTACTGCCACTCCAATTCCAGGAAGGCTATGGCTGGTCCAGCCTTGGCATTAATGGTACAGAGACGTTCGACATCCTGGGCATCGACAACGAAGTGAAGCCTGGTCAGGCACTCACTGTTGTAGCGAAGCGTGAGGATGGTACCAAGTTCGAATTCCCTGTCACGGCTCGTCTGGACAGCACGGTAGACATCGATTACTATCGTAACGGTGGTATCCTGCAGACGGTACTGCGCCAGATGATCAAGAACAACTAAATCTATAATCAGAATTATGGATAGCCCCTGATACTGATACAAAGACAGCAGCAGCTCATTCCGATGTTGGGATGAACTGCTGCTTTTCTTTGTCAATGATTTATACTGTATAGAACAAGCTTAGCTCAATGTCACAAGAGCCACCGGCCAGGGATACTTCAACACTTCAATACTTGAATAATCTATAAAATACACAAATGACACTCAGGAGGTCATCCATACTATGAAAATTGATCGGCTGCTGGCCATTGTCATGCTATTACTGAAGCACCGGAGAATGCCCGCCCGGCAGCTGGCAGATCGCTTTGAAGTCTCCCTGCGTACTATTTACAGGGACATCGATACGCTAAGTCAGGCCGGAGTGCCTGTCGTGACCTATCAGGGCATGAACGGCGGGATCGGACTAGTGGAGGGTTACCGTCTGGATCATACCCTGCTCACCGATCAGGATCTAGCTGCGATCACGACAGCTATTCGTGGCCTCAGTACATCCATGCCAGATCAAGAGCAAATGCTGCTGCTAGACAAAATCACCCAGATCATCCCTCCCTCCAAAACCGAGCAATTTCGCATTCAGACCGAGCAACTGGTCGTAGATTTATCGGACTGGGGTGGACACCGGGAACTACCTGAAATGCTGGGACAAATCCGAGCAACCATTGCCGACAGCCATATGCTCCATTTTAGCTACAGGAATGCTGACGGACAGTCCACTATGCGAACCTTGGAGCCTCACACCCTTGTACTAAAGAAAAACCAATGGTACGTATATGGCTACTGCCACCTTCGCTGCGAATTCCGTTTGTTCAAGCTGTCACGTATGAAGGACGTTCGGCAGGGACCAGACACCTTCATCCGTCGACCGCTCGCTGTGGAGGAGCTGCCTTGGCAGCAGGATTGGGGCAAGCCAGAGCAGCAGGTGGACATCGTTCTCCGCTTCCATCCTAACGGAGTACATCTCGCCGAGGAATGGTTCCCTCTGGAGCAACAACAACAGGACGCTGCTGGCTACACCCGGGTGTACGTATCCATGCCCGAAAATGACTGGCTTTACAGCTTCATACTAAGTATCGGAGCAGTCGCTGAGGTACTGGAGCCTCCTGCCATTCGGCAGCGAGTTCATGAGATGGTGCTGGACATGCAAAAAAAGTATAGCCTTCCACCAGTAACCTGACAGAAAGCTGTCATATTTCAACCTCTACACTATTCATGAATAATGAATACAGGAGGAATTACATATGAATATCCATTGTCAAAGCTGCGGTATGCCGATAGACGACCAAGACCTGAGAGGAAGCGAGCTGAATGGCAGCACCTCCATAGACTACTGCAAATACTGCTATACAGACGGTAGCTTCACCGAGCCAAACGCTACGCTTCACAGCATGATTGAAGGTTCTTTACCCTACTTGGTGGAGGACGGATGGACCGCTGAGAACGCCCATGCGATGCTGCTTGAATTTTTGCCTACACTTAAGAGATGGTCCGGCCCCAAGGGGTCTTCCCCAGCACTCGGTATAATTGTTGACACACTACCAACCTTTGGTATCATGCCTTCGCCGCGTGCACCATGGTTCGTGAAGCTTGAGAGCTTTGTCTTGGGAGGAATCGCAGCACGCACCTCCAACAGCGCAGAGACAGACAATGCGGGCCATGAGGGGCTCATTCCTCGCTTATGGGGTCAATTCACGCAGGAGAACATTCCGGGACAGATCCCGGGATATATTCCAGGTCAACCGATCTACGGCTGTTACACGGACTATGAGGACGGGGTAAACGGTGCTTATACCTTACTGCTCGGCACTAGCATGGCTCCAGCAGACGTACCAATACTACCGCAGGGACTAGTCTCTACATCATTGCCGTCAGCTGACTATGCTGTGTTTCGTACTGCGAATGGGCCCCTCGCACAAGTCGTTTTCGATACCTGGCAGCACATCTGGGCTTGGACCGAAGTAGCTGCACAGCACGGAATCCATCGGACATACACAGGAGATTTTGAGCTTTACGATGGAAGTGGCTCGGACCCACACGTAGAGGCTGACATTTATGTTGCGATCCAGCGCAGCGAAGATGATCCTACTGAATAGCTCCCAGCCCCGGCCTGTACACACAGCACTTTCTGCAAGCCACATACAGCTTATAGACCGCAAATGATATGCCTTACTTCATGTGAAAGGCGCTTCCCCTAGGTCCTAGAAAGCGCTTCTTTTCCAAAGGCCTATAGACCTCTTTGATTACTAGTCAATTCCACCTATATTCATACAACCTTCCCAAGTCCACCACAAGATGATTAAGACCATTTTACCCTTTTCCCCGAAAAGGGTTTTCCTTTATTTAATTATGGGTAAAATAGGGGACACCCTAACGAAGTGAGAATGTATCAGTACAGTGAGTCATCTGGGACCTGTGCACGATACCCTGCTGAAGTAATCTATCTATATCAAAGTAACCTACTCAATCGAACCTACATAAAATGCAGATAACTGGCATAGTCATCTACTATCTTGATTACTATTACGAATCTGGGAGGAGAACGCATGCAGATCATGAACATTACCTTACATACGCTCATTCCTTATAACCATCAATATCCAAGAACGAATCCTGTACAGAACTCCAAGAAGGACGATAGTGACAAGAAGCTCAGCTTCCAGCAAATTCTGAATGAAAAAATGGCAAGATAACGGGTCGCTTCTGCCACTGACCACGCTTACGGAGTATAATGATATGTGCCATCACAACAGTGACTTAAATCCGTGTAGATACAGCAACAGAGCTAACCCTCTCATCTCAATCTGATCAGTGGAGGGGTCCATTCCTGAACTGATAATACGGAAGTTGTAGTGTTGGGACAAAGCCCAGCTGTTGGGCCAGATGATAGGATCCCTGATTGCCGAGTCTGCATGCCCATACCGGCTCCAGACCATGAGCAAGACAATAATCAATTAATGCCGTACATACAATACGAGCTAGCCCCTGCCCACGATATGCTTCCACGGTCTCAATGCCAATCTCCAGGCGCCCACGAATATTAAAAGCTGCAAAGGCTGTAGCCGCAGCTTGTCCATCCAATATCAGACTGAAGCCAATGCCCTTGGACACAAACTGCTCTGCATCTCTCCAAAAATAACGTGGAACGACTGCTCCTTGAGCCTGCTCGAACAGCTTCTTATCCGTCGGAACAGGTACGAGGCCAGATCTTGGCTCCGTTATACGCAGCTCACGGTATCGTGTTGCATCGAACCTAAAATTCACTCGCGTGTGCTCCTCAATATTCCCTTTCCCAGCCTTGATTAACGCTCGAATGTGATCATTCCAGCCATCCGGGTAGACCTGAAGCCACTCTCTCTGCTGGCGCTCTTCACTCTCAAGCCAATACTTCCGCAAAGCTTCATTAAATTCCGGCTGATGCATATCACCCCACAGCAATGACATTCCATAGCCATGGGCAATGTAAAATACTTGCGGGTCCTCAACCCGATCCACATACACCGTGCCATCCACATCCTGAAGTAACACGGACTCGGCAAACAAAGTGTTCATCTTAAGGGTGCCTAATGGCCCTAAAATGCGATCATATTGAGCTGGCTCTAGCCTTATCATGGGTACACTCCTTTGGTAATAGCAAGTTAGATCACGTCGTATTCGAAGGGACTTACATCCCACATCCTGAACCTTGGAGCTGACATTCATGTATTCTTCAGACTTCCCTCTCATACCTGCTACCTGCGTTTATTTCTTACTCGTCTTTTGATAGCGCAAGAGTCAATATGAATCGACTACGAGATGCCTAATCTTCTATAGCAAAAGCCGATTCCCGAGGGGAAGCGGCTGTCGAAAAAAGCTATAAACGTAGCTCCTCTAGTAATCTGTGATACGTAGTCAGGCATACGCGTTTACTTCTCACATATGCTACTAAAATGTCATTAAAGCGCTCTCTTATAACTCGGCTAGGCTCCAAAGCCTGACACCTCTTTTACGGGAGCAGCATACTCATTTCTTTGGCAGCATTCATAATGATCGGTGCAAATTCGTGGAGCGTCTCGGCTGACAGTCGACTCACTGGACCGGATACGGACAGAGCTGCAGCAAGCTGTCCTTTGCGATTCAGAATCGGTGCTGCCACAGCAGCCGCTCCTGGCTCACGTTCCTCAATACTGGTAGCAAAACCGATGCTTCGAACCTCAGCTAGCTGCTGCAGATAGCTCTCATCATCCAGCAACGCTCCCCACTCTGCCTCCTGTCGAAAGCTCTGACGCTCCTCCTCAGTTGCGAATGCTACCAGCACCTTACTGGAGGCTCCAACTGATAATGGCATGCGTGCGCCTACAGGAGCCACCCGCCGGATACCCTGCGTGCTCTGCACCGCCTGAATGCGAATCCGCTCATGTCCATCCCGTAGATATAGACTCACGGTCTCTCCCAGATGATCACGCAGCCGCTCCATTAAGGGTAGCAGCAGCACGGCAGGCTCATCACTCTGTGACATATGCGTGGAGAGCTCCCAGACTTTTATACCTAGTCGATATTTTTCCGTTGCCTCATCCCGAATCACAAAGCCCCGATCCTCCAATGTGGTCAGCAGTCGGTGTACCGTACTCTTATGAAGTCCAATTCTCGCGGCGATCTCCGTCAGTCCAAGATCAGTCGCTTGAGTAAAACACAACAATATATCCAATGCCCGTTCTACGGCACGTACAGTCAATTTACGGTCTTCCACAGTAAACCGCCTCTTTTCCATCTACAAATACTAGTTTCACTCTGTGAAACGTGGTTACATTAATTATATCTCATTTCAACCATTGCTGCTATCGTATATGAACACGGCACGTTATTTTTCAGACTTCTAAGTATATTTCTAGTCATTCTCGACTGCGTGTCACACGCCTGATATACATACAGATATTATGACTTTCAAAATGCTCTTGCTCTAATACAATTTTCACGTTCAGTAGAAACAACATTAGATAATATAGGGGTAATTAGAAAGGGGTAATTATCCGGTATGTACTGAGTGGACCGAAGCGGCATGGAGTGGCCAATAAATTAATGGGGAATGTAGCAAAAAGGCTACACCCCCCAAGAGTTAGGCTCTTAACATCCGCACACTTTCTTCACACCATTCGATTAGACTGATGAAATGTTTCTTTCCGTATTGGTTCGTAATCATCCAATATTTATAATTAACATCCTTATTTTCAAGATGTAATAGCCATTTTTCGAGTTCCTCAAAAACCCGCAAGCTTTCCTCAAGTTTACGCTGATAGGATTCAATATGCATAATACTCGTCTCCGGTGAGGAGTTACTACCAAAAAACACTCTTAGCAATAACTCATTTTTCTTCAGATCAACAACATAATCTGTAGGTTGAGACAGCCAAGCAGACAATGTTCTTCTCCCCTGGTCAGTTATGCTATACAGTTTTTTGTCAGGCTTTCCATCTTGGCGAATGATCTCAACCTCGATATCATTTGTGTCCAAAAGGTCAGCCAAACTGGGATAGATCTGGCCATAGTTTTCATTCCAAAAGTAGCTTGTACTTTCTTCCATGTGCTGCTTGATATCATAACCGGTATGTGGTCCTAAAGTAAGTATGCCTAACACCGCAAATTTAGTGTTTACTCTCGCCGGTCGGTTTGCCATTTTCCATGTTCCTCCTAGATTTAAAGAGCTACTACCGCTATTCGTGACATTGCAATATTTATATCGTATCATATTTCACTTATGTATTTTCTATATATTTAATAAATATATATTATTATAATAATTAGTGTTGACAACGTTTTTCAGACAGAGTTATATTTACCTTGCCGGCAGATTCATATTAATTTCTATATTTTCGGATATATTAAGGAGCGTATTCACACGTGACAATTATTAATGTTAATTCCCCTGTTGGACGAATTTCCGCGAGACAACGAAGCCTTCTAGCCGAAGCTTTAACAGATGCTGTGTTGATTCCTGAAGTTGGACAATTTTGTCCACCTGCAAGGGAAGGATTTCAGGTGCTTTTTACAGAGCGCCCGAGAGATTATATGGCTATTGGAGGAAAGCTGTTATCAGACCAGCCTGAGCGTGATGTGATCACAATCAATATCCTTGTGATGGATGGGGATTGGCCGAATGATGTACGTAAAGAAGTAATTAATAATACTTTCAGGAGTCTTACCAGCATTCTTGAGGTTCCAGAGCCTTCTCCAGCCTGGTGGGTAAGCTTTCAGGTCATTGATGAGGGAAGCTGGGGCTCTCGTGGCGGGGTGCTTTCTATTTTAGACTTGTTAGGATCAGGTGTCTTTACAGATGAAAAAGTACAAGCGATTCGAAAAAATATAACGAACTGAAACCTTCCGGAACAGCGACGTATGCCTTACAGGGCAGACTGCATTCCACAAACAAAACCCACCGAGGCTATTCAGCTTTAACGGTGGGTTTTGCGCTTTTATATCTTCTACTGATTTAACGACATAGTTGCGTTTACTTTACTGTAATAATGCATCATTGGCTGCGTTGATTAATTGGAATTATGTCAGTTTTAAAATGGTAAGCGTTGAGTTAGTAAAGTTATGCAATTGCGCTACAACCGCATTAGCATTTACCACTTGAATAGTTGCAGGAACTGCAGCAACGGTGATAATTACTTCAGCAGATGTTGGCCCTCCGCCATTTCCAGTAAAAGGAAATGCAGTTATAGGTGTCCCATTTACAGTAATGTTAAAATCTGCATTCCCTTGATTATGAATTACTAAGTTAAGCAAGTAGGTTCCAACCTCATTGATCGTGATTGTCGCTGATGGAGCTACAAATGTAAATGACCCACCTACGTTAGCAAATAATCCGTTGAAAATAACCGGGGAACTTGCAGGAACCGTATCCGTACCTGTGCCTGGATCAACCCGGAAAATGCTTAAATAATCAGGAATTCCTGTGACGCCTGTGGCTCCTGTTGCTCCCGTTGCTCCTGTTGCTCCCGTGGCTCCTGTTGCTCCTGTGGCTCCCGTGGCTCCTGTTGCTCCTGTGGCTCCCGTGGCTCCTGTTGCTCCTGTGGCTCCCGTGGCTCCGGTGGCTCCTGTTTCACCTGTTGGACCTGTCGGACCGGTTGGGCCAGTTACCCCGGTTTCACCTGTGGCTCCGGTGGCTCCGGTGGCTCCCGTTTCACCTGTTGGACCTGTCGGACCTGTCGGACCGGTTGGGCCAGTTGCCCCGGTTTCACCTGTGGCTCCTGTGGCTCCGGTGGCTCCCGTTTCACCTGTTGGACCTGTCGGACCTGTCGGACCGGTTGGGCCAGTTGCCCCGGTTTCACCTGTGGCTCCTGTGGCTCCGGTGGCTCCCGTTTCACCTGTTGGACCTGTCGGACCGGTTGGGCCTGTCGGACCTGTCGGGCCAGTTACCCCGGTTTCACCTGTGGCTCCCGTGGCTCCGGTGGCTCCTGTTTCACCTGTTGGACCTGTCGGACCGGTTGGGCCAGTTGCCCCAGTTACCCCAGTTTCACCTGTTGCTCCCGTGGCTCCGGTGGCTCCTGTTTCACCTGTTGGACCTGTCGGACCGGTTGGGCCGGTTGGGCCAGTTACCCCGGTTTCACCTGTTGCTCCTGTTGCTCCTGTGGCTCCTGTGGCTCCGGTGGCTCCCGTTTCACCTGTTGGACCTGTCGGACCTGTCGGGCCGGTTGGGCCAGTTACTCCGGTTTCACCTGTGGCTCCCGTGGCTCCCGTGGCTCCCGTGGCTCCGGTGGCTCCCGTTTCGCCCGTTGGACCTGTCGGACCGGTTGGGCCAGTTACCCCAGTTACCCCAGTTACCCCAGTTTCACCTGTTGCTCCTGTTGCTCCTGTTACTCCTGTTCCACCTGTGGCTCCGGTCTCACCTGTTGGACCTGTCGGACCTGTCGGGCCGGTGGCTCCCGTTTCGCCCGTTGGACCTGTCGGGCCGGTTGCTCCCGTTTCGCCTGTTACTCCTGTTCCACCTGTGGCTCCAGTCTCACCTGTTGGACCGGTCGGACCTGTCGGGCCAGTTACCCCCGTTTCACCTGTTGCTCCTGTTGCTCCAGTGGCACCCGTTGCTCCTGTTGCTCCTGTTGCCCCGGTTGCACCTGTAGCGCCAGTGGCTCCTGTTGCTCCAGTAAATCCTGTAGGTACTGGTCCTACACTGCTTAATACAGTCTGCAGCTTACTATCAAGCAATAATTCTTTCTTGATCGTTTCCTGCAATGTGGACTGGACACTCTGATTCACAATTAACAGTTCACTAATGGTTGCAGGTATTGTCAGACCCGGCAGTGTACCCACTGCATACTGAATCTTCTCTGCTTCCGCATTAATGATGTGTCCCAGGCCCAGCTCTTCCATTGCAATGGACGCTAAAAGTAAGTTAATTGCGTCATCTCTTGTTAAGGTTATAGTAGGACTAATATTAGGTATGTTCGGTTGAGACATGCTACCCCTCCTACACTCAAATTCAAACTTATTCTTATCCTTATTCTATGATGACGAACTACCCTCAGAAGTCCCTTCTGTCCTTATTCCGGTTCGGCATCTGGCATAGTACAGAAGACAAAATATTGTATGTTGCTGAAAATGATTGGTGATATGAATAAAGCCTGTATTTCTCTTTCTCTGTCCATCTGCTGATTTCTGTTCCCTTCAGCAAGTTATAGGCCAATGCCCAACAGCACACTGACATTCTCAAACCAAGATAGCTGGTATGCAGAGAGCCAGCTCTCCTTATTGCATAGCCTCCTCATACACCAGTGCACATATCTTTTGGTATAAGGCCGGTTCAAGCGTTTATATAAATAAAGAGTACAGAGGTAGGCGGTAACCCTTATGACAGAATCAGCCATTTTCGATGCCAATCCTTCACAATTCGCCATGTAAGATTGACTTTCTACCTTCCTGCATTTTACGATGAATAAATACGATCCATGTAGGTGCTGTGACGACAGCACTACAATAGCTTATAGAAGTAAGGAGGCTCCCAGATGATCTTTACACCCCAGCATAGCAAGCATCTGCATGCTACCGCCCAAGAGCCGCCCGTCGAGTTGTCTCCCCGGTTAATCCGATTCAAGCATATAGTCATTGCCTTATTGCTGTCGGTCATCTTCTTTCTGCTCTTCTGCTTCATCGCCCTGCATGCTTATATCGCCTGGGTGCTATCCAATCCAACGGTAGCCCCTCTGTTCTCGAATCCGATGCAAGCCAAAGGAATGGCCTATGAAGAGATTAGCTTTCCCGCCAAGGATGGCAGTCGCATGATGCAGGGCTGGTACATTCCAGCAGAGAATTCCGACAAGACGATCGTCTTCAGTCATGGCTATGGCGCCAATCGTGAAGAGAGCTGGATTCCTATGTATGATCTTGCCCATTACGCGCACCGTCAGAACTTCAATGTCATTATGTTCGACTATGGCTTCGCTTCACAGACCAGCAAGCAGGTCGCAACAGGCGGCAAGGTGGAAGCCCAACAGCTGCTTGGAGCCATTCAGCTGGCCAAGCAGCGTGGAGCACAGAAGGTGGTCGTATGGGGCTTCTCGATGGGCGCAGGCACAGCACTTCAGGCTGGACTGCAGACCAAGGACGTGGATGCCATGATTCTCGACAGTACCTTCCTGCTAGAGCCGGACACACTGTACCATAACATCAAGAATCAGATTGATCTGCCTCGTCATCCGTCACTTGAGATCCTGGAGCTGCTATTCCCGCTTGTCAACGGCACTGGCGTACAGCAGATTCCTTATATGCAAGTCAAGAGTGAGGATTATCCCTTCCCGATCCTGTTCGTGCATGGTACAGAGGATGAGAAGGCACCGTATCCTATTGCCGAGACGCTCGCTGCGAATCAGACGAATCCGGCCTCTGATGTATGGATCATACAAGATGGACTGCATGAGCTGCTGTTCCGTCAGCACCCGCGTGAATACTTGCGGCGTGTGTCCACCTTTTTGAGCCAGGCACAGATCGGAGATGAACCGGTTGATTCCACCACGAGTACAGCAGAGACGAGGGGCATGTGAACAGAGCGACAGTTACGGATTGAGATACACTCGTAGCTGTCGTTTTTTTTGTCTAATGAACTTGCTCAGTGTAAGCAAGGGGGATCAGCAACAGACACACCTCATGCAGCACAGTACATTCAGCCCTCGCATCCATGTTCGTTTGAATTACCCGACTGATAATCCGATTGGATACATATGTCATAGGACAACAGCTACAAGGAATACACTATGAACAGCGTCAATTCGTCCAATCGGGAGGTAATATTCTCATGCTGCATATTTACGGTAATCTGCTGCCACTGCGCATGCTGGAGGAGATCTGGCATTGGAAGCACCTGGAGAGCAGACATGTACAGACGGTGATCTCGGCTGTGCCTGATCTGGAGCCTGCATATGTTCATCATTTGCAGGATTGGGATCATGTGTTTGAGCGGACGCGCTATAAGGCGGGGGAGTTATTCAACCAACTGTGGGAGGAGCAGCTTGAGGCAGAGGAGCAACATGCGCTGGAATTGGGTGAAGAGCTGGAGCAGCTACTGGCTGCCGCACGAAGGCAATCGGAGGAGTTCGTTCATCATCTGTCCCTGCTAGAGACGAGAAGCCGTTCGCTGCGGTACTATCCGTCGGCAGCAGACGTACTTCGTCATGCCACAGAGGACAGTCGGTATTTCCTCAGCTCTACACACCCCTTCCAGCACGAGGGGGCTATCCTGCGTATCTTTGAATATCGCGCCAACAATCCGCAAGGCGAGCGTTCAGTCCCTATCGGAGGACACACGTTACCTCCCCTTCCCTACCCTTACAATGCCCTTGAGCCCTATATCGACGAGAAAACAATGCGGATTCATCACGACAAGCACCACCAGAGCTATGTAGATGGCTTGAACACCGCAGAGAAGAAGCTGGAGGAAGCCCGCAAGACGGGGAACTTCGATCTGGTCAAGCACTGGGAGCGAGAGCTAGCCTTTAACGGGGCTGGGCACTACTTGCATACGATCTTCTGGACGATCATGAATCCCAAGGGAGGAGGCAAGCCGGAGGGAACCTTGGCAGAGCAGATCAAGCAGGACTTCGGTAGCTACGAGGCCTTCAAACACCAATTCAGCCAGGCCGCCGAGAAGGTGGAAGGCGGGGGATGGGCCATTCTTGTCTGGAGCCCAAGGGCTGGTCGTCTGGAGATTCTCCAGGCGGAGAAGCACCAGAACCTGTCCCAATGGGATGTCATCCCACTGCTGCCGCTGGATGTATGGGAACATGCCTACTATCTGAAGCACCAAAATGAACGCAAGAAGTACATTGAGGACTGGTGGAATGTAGTCTACTGGCCTGCTGTGCAGGAGCGCTACAATAAGGCCTCCAAGCTACGCTGGACACCTTATTGACGGCGAGCTTTTTTGGTCAGAGCACACCATTCCCAATGCTTCAACGTTGGTGCAATTACCGAGATTGCCCAAACGAATTTGTCTATGAATGCAGTTGTTTGTGAATGCAGTTGTTCGTAATGCAGTTTGTTCGTGATGCAGTTGCCTATAAATTCAGACGCCTATGAATATAGTGATGCTCATTTGATATCCGTATCATAACGGGCTCTTAGAGCCGTCACCTGTCCATCAAGATCAGATAACCCAGCTTCGGCATCCTTCAGCATCTGGAGGGTGCTTGTTTTTTGTACACTAGTCAGAAGTGATTGTATGTAGGCTTCAACCGATGGAACCCCGGCCAGCTCGGCCAGACTGCCCATCGTCTCTGGTATCACCTGTGGGTAGTCATGCGCCGACCCGTCAGCTGCAGCATCATAGAAGCTTCTAACCGTACGCCCCCGATCCACGCCTGTCCCGGTGACAATAACGAAGGCGGTAATCATGTAGGCCTTGGCCTGCCTCCGCTGCGCGATTCCGCAGAATTTACGCCCGTTAATGCTTAGATCATAGTCCCCTGGGCAAAAGGAGCCTGACACCTCTCCTGCTCTCACGAGCGGATGCCAGGGACGGATCGCATCACCAAGCAGCTGTGCCATCAGCTGAAAATCAGCATGAATCCCGATGCCATGCTGCGGGTTCGGCATGATCAAGGACACATTCAGGACACCGCTATCCAGAAGTACTGCTGCCCCGCCAGATGGCCGGACACAGGCATCCAGACCAGATTGACGTAGCTTCTCTAATGCCACTGTAGCTGCGGGGAGCCGTCGATCACGATGGCCGATGACCACAGCTCCAGGATGCTGCCATAGATGCAGTACGGGACCCAGCTCTCCCCGCCCCACCTTTCTGCCCGTCAGCTCTTCCCAGGCTAACGGATATAGCACACCTCTTGCGCTCAGCTCTGGCGGTGCCACCTGCAACAGAATTTCTGCGGGGAGCGACGATACTCTCTGGTTACCACTGTCTTGTCTAGTCACGCCTCATTGACCTCCTCATCCACAAAGTAGCCATTAAGCAGACAGGAGGCACTCCATCAGATTCAAAATCTGCCTGGGATGCCTCCTGTCTGTTAGATAAATATACTGAATTGCTCCGAACAGCTTAATCGTGATTCAGCTTGTATTAGCCTGTATCTGTACCACGGATGTCCTGTGAGCCTCTGCTTCTGAACTTATTCCTTGATCAGTGACAAGAACTCTGCCCGCTGCGCTGCATCCTGACGGAAAGAGCCACGTACAGCCGATGTAACGGTCTTGCTTCCCGGCTTCTTGACTCCGCGTGCGCACATACACAGATGCTCGCCTTCTACGACCACCATCACGCCATGCGGATGTACAACCTCCGTAAGAATGTCTGCGATCTGGGATGTAATGCGCTCTTGCACCTGCAGACGGCGTGTAACCGCCTCTACTAGTCTTGCCAGTTTGCTGAGCCCTACAATCTTGCCGCTAGGCACGTATCCAATATGGACCTTCCCGAAGAATGGGGCCATATGATGCTCACATTGACTGTAATACACAATATCCTTCACGATGACAAGCTCCTCATGGTTCTCGTCAAAGGTAATACCCAGCGCTTCACGGGGGTCTACTGCATAGCCCGCGAAAATCTCCTCATACATCCGGGTTACACGTGCCGGTGTCTCCAGCAGCCCTTCCCGCTGAGGGTCTTCGCCGATCAGCTTCAGGATTTGCTCCACATGATATTCGATTTTTTCACGGTTCTCTGTTACCTTGTCGTTCACGTAGTCCTTAACTCCGGCCATTGTTCAACCTCCTTACGCCAGATCAGCTGTTGTTGCTGTCTGTACTCATGCTAGTTATTTCCGGCGACCTTGATTTCTACGCGGTCCGGATTGATTTTTGGCAAACTGTTGGCCCTTCATCATCTGCTGTGCCTGTTGCATCTGTTTGCTGTTCAGATTGTAGCCCATCTGCTTGGCCATTTTTTGCAGTGCCGCAGGGTCACTTTGCATTTTCTCCAGTTGCTTGCGGAGATAATAGGCTCCGATGAAGAATCCCCCGACCAGACCTACGATGAGCGTAATAATTGGAATAATGTAACTCCACATTATGAGCTTGTCACCTCTATATGTTCATATGTTGCGTGTGCTTTGGGCTCTACGCACTACGATATCATAGCATTTTCCATCATTCCCGGCAAACAAATTGACGGATCATATCATGACCGAATCAATGAATACAGTCGTATGTGTAGCGAGGTCAACTTCCTTAACCTCCAGATCGCCACTATGATCCTTTACAATCCGGATGACCGGACGACTCGGCAAGCCGCGATGCTGGCGCACAACGACACCTGCTTCCTTCGTGGACAGACGTACTCCACTGCCATTTGGATATACAGAGATGATGCGAGTGAACTCGATCAGCACCTCATGATCCAGCTCCCTGTTCGACATGGCCATGAGTTCCTCGCAAGCCTCGTGTGGCAGCATACCACGTCCATTCAAGGGATTCACAAGATTATCATAGGTATTGGCTACAGCTACAATCTTGGCATAGATATGGATATCATCTGCTGTGAGTCCCCTAGGCAGACCTTCACCATCGACTCGCTCGTGATGCTGAAGCGCCACATGAGCAATCCGCAGATTGAATTCACGCTTGTTCTTGAGTAGCTCAAAGCCCTGCCAAGTATGATGGCCGCGAGTAATATCCAGCAGCTTCGTTTCGGAATTCAGATCAATCTTCCCCAGATCATGCAGCAACGCACCAATGGCAAGCTCCTTCAGCTGACTGCTGTTCAAGCCCATATTAATGCCGATCATCGTGGACATGAGGCAGACATTAACACTATGAACATATTGAGCGTTATCTGCTGTACGAATATCCGTCAGCTGAATAAGCGTCTCTTTATTGCTCATGGCCTCGTCCAGAATCTGGTCCACACTGGCCGCGACCTTGCGCGGACTCCAATCCTTGCCCGAACGCAGGGCACTGAAGGTCTCATTCATTTCGGATATGACTGCAGCCTTGGTATGCTCACTCAGCACGTCCTCAATTTCGACGTCTTCGAGGGTTGGATCTTTAATATACAGCATGGTGACACCAATACGATTCAATGTATTAATCATGTATACCGTTAACTGAACATCGGCGGACAGTAATACTGCCCCATTGCCCGAATACACTGTTTTCCCCAAATATTGCCCTGGCTCCACCTTATCTATGCTTACATATTTCATCGTGTCTTCCCCCGTGAATGAGCATCCGCTCTGCTAATGTCTATATATCAACGGATCGTGCGCGATTGTTCCAGATCCAGCAGATGCGTCTTGACTTGCAAGCCGCCTGCGTAGCCTACGAGCCGCCCGTCTGCTCCGCCTACTCGATGACAAGGAATAATGATGGGCAGCGGGTTCTTGTTGTTCGCTCCGCCTACTGCGCGCACTGCTTTTGGTCTGTCGATCCGCTGGGCAATCGTTGTGTAGGACACCACATCCCCATAAGGTATATCGGCAAGTGCGCCCCATACTTGTAGCTGGAACGGCGTTCCCTTGATATCCAGAGGAAGCTCGAACGCCTCCCTGCTACCCGCGAAGTAAGCCTTCAACTGATCAGCCGCCTCAACAAGGCGCTCTGGTTCTTGTATAAAGGTATAATCACCGATCCATGTACGAGCCCATTGCTGAAGCACCGCCTCCTGCACCTGATACGCTCCGAATTCGACTCGGCATAGCCCCTGTTCCGTAGCGCATAGCGTCAAGATCCCTATGGGAGTGTGCAGCTCATCATAGTATACCGGACTGCTGTCAGGCTGCTGCCGATGCACATTCACGGTACCCCGCGTAGCTTGGCTGGGAGTCTCTGTGGTTGCCTGTGAATACCCGGCTGCGGTGTGCTCATGCTCCGCTACATGTTGAGACTTGGCCCCACCTTCGTCTTTGCTTACTGCTCCGCCTTTTTCCCCTTTTAGACGGGAAATGGCCTTATCAAGCATGTCTAATACTTGCTCATGTTGTTCCTTCTCGGTTGCTAATTGGACTGCTCTCATGGCACTCTCCCCTCCAATCTGACTCAATGACCAGGCAGCCGTACCTCTAAGCTCAGGCCGTGGATCATGCAGTAGCACCTCGGTTAGCTTCGGAACAGCACTCTTGTCTTTGAAATTCCCGAGGGCAATGACTGCATTGCGCTGGATAGGCTTCTTGCCTCGCCAGGCAGCGGCACTCTGTCCGAAGCGCTCCTTGAACTCCCGATTGCTCAGATCCAGCAATGGTAGCAGCAGCGGCTTCACAATCTCGGGGTCCGGTGTCAGTTCTGGATGTCTATCCCAATGCTTGCCCTTGTTCTTGGGACATACGATCTGACAGGTGTCACAGCCGTAGAGTCGGTTGCCAATCTTCTTCATGAACTCCTCTTCCAGAAAACCCTTTGTCTGCGTCAGGAAAGAAATGCAGCGCTGTGCATTCAGCTCCCCTGGTCCGACCAATGCCCCCGTTGGACAGGCATCAATGCACTTCGTGCATTCTCCACATCCTTCAGTCACGGGCTGATCCGGCTGGAAGGGAATGTTCGTCACCAGTTCCCCCAGGTATATCCATGACCCCAGTTCAGGAGAGATGATCGCACAGTTCTTTCCGCTGAACCCGATGCCAGCTCGCTCCGCTACCGCACGATCTACCAGCTCTCCCGTGTCAACCATGCTCTTGATGACAGCACCTGGTACGCGATCTCGTAAATACGCCTCCAGCTTGGACATCGCCTCTCGCAGGACCTCATGGTAGTCACGCCCCCAGGCTGATCGTGATAATATACCGCGATATTTCCCTGGCTCAGAGCGTGGCGGGTCCTTCATTTTGGATGGATACGCGACAGCAATAGAGATCAACGAAGCCGGAACCGCATCATCCAGCGCCGGGTAGACACGTTTCTCGATATCTGGCTCCTCAAAGCCAGACTCATAGCCTTTGGCCCGGTGCTCCTCCAGTAGCTTCTTCAGGGAGAGAAAAGGATCAGCCGCAGCAAAGCCAATCGCATCTATTCCCAAATCAGGTGCTGCTGCTATCACTTCCTGCTTCAGCATCTCCCAGTTCACTCTGACTGCGGTGGCAGCATGGTTCGTATCCAACTTCTTTCCCTCCTTATCGACGCATGTGAACGCATCCATATTTTCACAGATTACACAGAGTCGATACTCACTCTCTCGTGCTCATCCTTCTCTCGTACTCTGTATTCCCCTATGATTCTGTATTTCTAAAATTCCATTTTTTACTGACATTCCATACTTCTCTGGCATTCCATATCCTCAAGCCACAGTGTTGTTAGACTCGCCCCACTATCTCAACAGCTTGCGTTCATCCCAAGGCCAGAACACGAACTCAGCTCGTCCACTGATAAGATGCCTGTCCACACTGCCGAAATAGCGACTATCCTTGCTGCTTCCGTAGTGACGATTATCTCCCATGACAAAAAAACGTGATTCTTCCAGCTTCAAAGGCCCGTAATTGTCCCCTTCGATCATGGACACCGTATAGGCTTCCAGTTGAAGCTTGCCATTAATATATAATTGTCCACTTCTGATCTCGACCGTATCTCCAGGCACGCCTACGACACGCTTGATTAGCAGCTTTCTCCCGTCGCCATCCGGCTGGGGATCACGGAGCACCACAACCTCACCCCGCTGGGGCTGCCAGAAATGAAAGACCCATTTATTCACAAGCACATGCTGGCCCTCTGTTAATGTCGGGTGCATCGAGTAGCCTCGAACCGTAGATAGGTTAACTATGAACAGGTTCATCAGCAGCACGATCAGCATACCGATGACCGCCATCCTCAGCCATTCCTTAAGCTCTGTCAGCCACGGAGCATCTGCGGTCTTCTGGCCCGTGTCTTCCCCGCTCGGAAGCCTGTCCCTTACCGGCGTATCCATATCCTCGCCCCTTCCTAGTGCGCACAGAAGCCGTACAAATAGAAAAGCATATCTCCTGGCCGATTGCAACGGTTAGGGAGATATGCCTTTATGGTAATTTTCACAAACAGCTTGCCAGCCTGCTGTTCAGTTAGGCGCCAAAATACTTAGCTTCTGGAATGCTTGGAGAATCTGATTCGCTCCATATCCCATAGCTTCATACAGTGGCATAGCCGCTTTGTTGTGCTCGTCGCCAGCTACCCAGATCCGGCTAACCTTGCGAGTCTGGAAGCGTTGCTCCATAGCCTCTACCAGAGCTTTGCCGATGCCTTGTCTCCGGTGGTCCGGATGAATGGCAATGCGGTAATAGCAGCCATGGTTCTGGTCAATCGTGCCAATCAGGGCACCTACCAACTTCCCCTCGTCCTCTGCAACCACAATAAGATCCGAATCCCAAGACAATTGACGGGCAAATGCCCCAATAGTATTAGTGTAACACTCTTCAGATAATGCATCTTGCATAAGTTCAGTAACTTGGCTAACATCACTCAACTGAAAGGAACGAATCTGCATAATGTAATATCTCCCTTTTTCGTAGCATAATAAAATGTACACTCATCCGGAACCAGCACACAAGACAAAGCCGGTTGAGCTGTCTATACTATATATGTACTGGATTAATGTAATTTTGCAGTGACAAATGTTGTGCGAATCGACTGACAACTCGCAGAATGTGTCGAAAATGGGACACCCGACCGTGACATGTGGAAAAAGCGGCCTGCCATAAAGAATCTACATTAGATTTCTACTTCAGTGCTCTTTATACTCTCCTAGTATTGTAAAATATTTGTGACAATAAAGTGACAAAAAAAGCCGACTAGGAGGGCTCACTCAATTATTAAACCACAAAATAAGTCATATTTCATCTCATTTTTTGTGCAAACGCTTACTATAAAACACTTACATTTTTACTTATATTTAACC
The DNA here is from genome assembly GCF_000377505.1 of Paenibacillus massiliensis 2301065 = DSM 16942. GTDB lineage: Bacteria > Bacillota > Bacilli > Paenibacillales > Paenibacillaceae > Paenibacillus > Paenibacillus massiliensis. The sequence goes on from NZ_KB898198.1 coordinate 48,703, forward strand.
AAACGTTCGTATTTCAAGAAATGTATAGCTTCTCTGTTCCAGGAAATGCTATGAGATGCCTATTCCTAACCTCGGGGTATTTTTTAAACAAAAATGTTGAAAAAATATGTGGAATGCGGTTTAATATAAGTGTCGAGGGTATTATTACATAGGAACACCTTAACAACTATCTAACTCAGGAGGGATTTTATCATGGCATTTGAATTACCAGCACTTCCTTACTCCAATGACGCACTTGAACCGCATATCGACGCGTTGACTATGGAGATTCACCACGACCGTCACCACAACACATATGTAACGAACCTGAATGCTGCACTGGAAAGCGCACCTGAGCTGCAAAGCAAAAGCCTGGAAGACCTGATCTCCAATCTGGATAGCGTTCCTGAAAGCATCCGTACTGCTGTTCGCAACAACGGTGGCGGACATGCTAACCATACGCTGTTCTGGGAAGTGATCGGACCTAACGGCGGCGGACAACCAACTGGCGCGATTGCTGATGCGATCGGCAGCGAGCTTGGCGGCTATGATAAATTCAAAGAAGACTTCACCAAAGCAGCTACCACTCGCTTCGGCAGTGGCTGGGCATGGCTCGTAGTTGGCAAAGACGGCAAGCTGGCAATCACTAGCACGCCTAACCAAGACAGCCCGCTGATGGAAGGTCAGACTCCGGTTCTCGGACTGGACGTGTGGGAGCACGCTTACTACCTGAACTATCAGAACAAACGCCCTGCTTACATTGAAGCTTTCTTCAACGTAATCAACTGGGATGAAGTGAACAAACGCTACGCAGCAGCAAAATAAGCTATGTGACGTGACGAGTACCCTGTCGACCTTGCGAGGTCGGCGGGGTACTTTTTTATTGGTCACTTTTAATCGGTCCTATTTTGTACTTCTTGTTTCATTCTAGCAAGACAATGCAAACAGCCAAGAGCGATCCCATATAGCTTCGGAATGCGCCTCTTGGCTACTCATAATGATGGTCCACACAATTATTGCTTCTACCATCGCTACTACTATTTACTGCTAACAATTATTGCTGAAAATATCCACGAATAATATCCAAAAAGACCTTCGGAAACGCCAGCGTATCCATATCCTTCTCTTGAATCCAACGTAATAACGGTGCAGCAGCAAGCTCCTCACTGCTGTCATGTCCGACCACATCACCCACCACAGCCGAGCTTCCATCCGCTGAGCCACGATCAGGTACCCGTGTATATTCTGTCCTAGACTCCGCAACTCTTTGCTCCGAGCCCGGCATCACTTCAGGCTGTATGCCAGCATGTACGCCTTTGGTCATTGGGGCCAAGGCTTCGATTCGCTCACCCTTCACCAGTGTAGGCTCCTCCATACAACGGTACACCCGCAGGTTCCAGTGAATATGGCTGAAGGTATGCTCTGCTTCACGCAGGAAGCCTAGTGGCTTCAGCCCAATGCCCTCCTCACGCAGACTGCCTGCAAGCCAGTCCATCGCCGGCTCATCCGGTACAGGACCGTCTACACCGCTCGGCGAAGCAGGTACATGGGGCAGCTCCCACATGCGAGCCAGCAGCCCAGTAGCCGGACGCTGACGTACCAGAATACGCCCTGCGTGCTCACCCACACCCTCGATCAGGGCTACCGAGCGCTGCTCCAAGCGTGGCGGCTTGGCCTTCGTCTTCACCGGTAAGGTCTCCTCCCGTCCAGCCAGTCTTCCGGCACAGTGCTCCATCACAGGGCAGGTGAGACAATGCGGCGATTTTGGCGTACAGACGAGTGCCCCCAGCTCCATCAAGGCCTGGTTGAAATCCGAGGCCCGCTGATCGGGAATGAGCTCGCGTACCAGCTCCTCCATCGCAGCACGAGTGCTGCCCTTCATAATATCGTCCTCGATTAAGAACTGACGCGACAGCACGCGCATCACATTTCCATCCACAGCGGGCTCTGGGCGATTGAAGGCGATACTCATGATGGCTCCGGTCGTGTAAGGTCCAACCCCTTTTAGCGCAGCTACAGCCACACGATCATCGGGGACGTTCCCCCCGTGCAACTCCATGACCTGCTTGGCAGCCTGCTGCAGATTCCGTGCACGGGAATAATACCCCAGCCCTTCCCAATGTTTGAGTACATCCTCCTCCGGAGCCTCTGCCAAAGCCTGAATGGTCGGAAAACGGTCGATGAACCGGTGAAAGTAGGGAATCACTGTATCCACTCTCGTCTGCTGCAGCATAATCTCGGATACCCATATGAAAAAAGGATCACGATGTCTTCTCCACGGCAAATCACGTTTATTAACCATGTACCAGCCTAGTAGCTCTCTACTAAAATACCGTTGATGCTCCATTCTATTCATTGTATACCATATCTCCTGTGAACCGTATTATGTCGTCGTCATCCGCTCTACCACGGCAAAAGCCGAAGCCAAGGCCGGCTGATGCGTAATGCTGATATGAACTGTATGTTGCTGTGCCTGCAGCCCCAGCCTATGCCAAGCCTCATCTGAGATACACACCACAGGTCGCCCGCCCTCGGCAGGCAATATACTTATATCCGAAAAAGAGAGCTTGCTCCCAATTCCGCAGCCAAATGCCTTGCTGATGGCTTCCTTCGCCGCGAATCGTCCTGCCACGAATTCAGCAAGTCTGGCTGCACGCTGCTCCGCCAGTGTCCGTTCCGCATCTGTCAGCACCCTTCGCATAAATGCCTGTCCTGTTGAGCGCTCCAGTATGGCAATAATTCTGCCAATCTCAATGATATCGTGTCCGATCCCGTAGATGATGTTCATCACCTTCTCTTCTGCTTCAAAATGTACGACTTGGCTCCTATTTAGCACCAATGGTGGTAGTAAAGCCTTTTCGTTATGAAATAGGCCACTCCTTATTGTAGCAGGTTGCTGTACCTGCTGGCGAGTCTCTTCGCCTTCCAAAAGCTTGCATGCTAAAATGGAATAGAATCCCTTATATTCAAGGAGGTACTGAAAATGCCACAGACATGGATCATCTCCGCTGGACCTGACCAAGCCATCCAAGCCTCATTGTATACGGCTCATAACAGAGCCAAAGCAGTCATCATTATCGCACATGGCTTCAAGGGATTTAAGGACTGGGGCATGTTCCCCTATGTAGCTGAAGCTTTGCGATCTGGCTATCATGTGGTTACCTTTAATTTCTCGCACAATGGTATAGGCCAGGACATGGAGAGCTTCACAGAGCTGGAGAAATTCGCTGTGAATACCTACAGCCGCGAACAGGCTGATCTGGAGTCCGTTGTCCATGCTCTGAAGGACAAGCCTGATCTGCGTGAGCTCCCCTTATTCCTGCTCGGCCATAGCCGCGGGGCAGGGAGCTGCTTCGTCTATGCACTGGATCATCCGGATCAAGTGACAGGCGTCATTTCCTGGAATGGGGTCACGGATCTCGATTTATTTACGGAGGAGCAAAAGCAGGAGATGCGCGAGTTGGGCCGCTCTCATGTTGAGAATACCCGGACAGGCCAGCAACTGCCGCTCGATGTCATCATTCTGGAGGATCTGGAACGGAACCAGGGGCAATATGCGATCATTGATCGGCTTGCAGCTTCTTCCTTGCCGGCTGTACTGATTCAAGGCACTGAGGACAGCTCCCGCTTGCGTAAGGGCTCCGCACGTCTGACTGCCGTTCGGCCAGATATAGAATGGGTGCAGATTGATGGTGGCAGTCATACCTTCAATACAGTTCATCCCTTCGCAGGCACGACGCCGCAGCTCAACCAGGCAATTACGGAGACGCATCGCTTCATGGAGCGATTATTGAACCCATCCCTTACCTGATACTGCCCCTGTCACATCCCCAGCCACCTAAGATGCAGTCTCTTATACCCTAATACAATAGGTAGAGGTATGTAAGCAAATCTTAAAAAGCCGCAAGACTCCAGATGGTTATCCAGAGCCTTGCGGCTTTAATCAACGGTCTTTAGATGCCTGGGATACTTGTCCGCTTATGAGCAGTGCGGGTGAAATAATTCTCCAGAATCTCGCGGGCTTTGGGATCAATATCCTTGCCCTCCAGATAATCGCTATTATCGTCATAGCTGATGCCCAACTCGCCTTCGTCTGTCTGGCCCTCCCACAGCCCTGCAGACGGTGCCTTGTCCAGAATCGGCTGAGGCACACCCAGATAGGCTGCCAGCTTGCGGACCTGACGCTTGTTCAGACTCGACAGCGGCGTAATATCTACCGCCCCGTCGCCCCACTTGGTGTAGAAGCCGGTAATCGCCTCGGAAGCGTGGTCTGTCCCGACAACGAGCAGATTCAGCTCATTCGCCAGTGCGTATTGTACGACCATGCGCGTTCTCGCCTTCACATTACCTTTGCCCTGATACGTCATGGAGCGATCCATCCCCATGGACTGGAAGGACTTCTCGACCTCCAGTGCGATATCATTCACAGGCTGTTCAATATTCGTCTCGGCCGTGTGCTTCAGGTTGAAGGCCTTGGCTACAGAGTAGCTGTCCTCAATATCCTGCTGTGTACCAAAAGGCTGGAATACGCCAAGCGTCATGAACGGCCCTTCCTGCTCCTCATTCAGCTCGTCGGTTGCCCGCTTGCACAGGGCTGTCGCTACGGCACTATCAATTCCCCCGCTAATGGCGATCAGCAAGCCCTTGGAGCCTGTCTTTTGGACGTAGCTCTTCAGGAAATCAACCCGCTTGCGTACCTCTGTCTCCTCATTAATGGTAGGCTGGACGCCCAGCTCTGCAATGATTTGCTCCTGTAAACTCATTCTTACACCTCATTTTTAATTGTTATTTCCTGAGTCTATGCATTCTACACATGACTTTCATTAACCACATATGTGGTTCGAGCCTACACCAATTATAAAACGGAGTCCTGCAGCTGCTCGATGTACTTTCTAACAGGCAGGGGTGAGGGACCGTAATAAATATGTAAAACGCCCCGGCAGTTTTCGATAGACGAAAGATGCAGGAGCGTTATGGAATCCGTTGTCTTAACGGCAGAAACGGTCAAACGCGCTAGTCAGATCCTCCGCAATCTGCTGTGCAGAACGGTCCTCAACCTGATGACGTTCGATGAAGTGAACCAGCTCGCCGTCCTTTAGCAATGCAATGGATGGAGAAGAAGGCGGATACGGCGCGAAATACTCGCGTGCCTTGGCCGTTGCTTCCTTATCCTGTCCAGCAAAAACTGTGAACAGGTGGTCTGGTGTGATATCGTGCTGCAGAGCCTGTGCTACACCTGGACGGCATTGTCCAGCCGCACAGCCGCATACCGAGTTAATGACTACAAGAGCAGTCCCCTTGGCTGTAGGAAGCTGAGCTTCTACCTCTTCGACAGTACGCAGCTCTTGAACTCCCAGCGCAGTCAGTTCATCCCGCATAGGTTGAACCATGTCTCTCATATATTGGTCGAATGACATTGACATGTGTATGTCCACTCCTTTATTTCCGTTGGATTGGTTATTTGTTGACAGATCTCTCTGTCAATAAACTTTGATATAAAAAATCGCCACAACTGAAACTTATTTTCTTACTTATTATACAGGCAAGCTCTTCGAATGCAAAGTAGAACCCGAGTCCTCGCTTGCACGAAATCCTTTATACAGCAGAAACTTCTGCAATTTTGCGAAACTTCACGATGAAAGAGGTTCCCTCCCCTTCCGTAGACTTCACGATGATCGTACCATGATGGCGCTCAGCTATGCTCATACACAGCGCAAGTCCTAATCCGGTCCCCTTGCTCTTGGTCGTGTAGAAGGGTTCAAACAGTCGGTCAATCTGACTTTGCGGGATTCCAGGGCCGGTATCACGCACCTCCAGCTCAACGTAATCGGGGCAGGAGCGAGTGGACAGAGTTAAAGTCCCCTTATCGTTCATCGCTTCCATCGCGTTGCGCGACAGGTTAAGTATCAGCTGCTTCATTTCCTTAGAATTCATATGCAATGAGGATACGCTGTCTGACAGCTTAAGCTCTATACTCTGTCCTCTAAGATTCGCATCAGCCCACAAAAGTGGACTTAGTTCCTGTATAATGCTATGAAGATGCATTTCCTCTTTCTCGACGGCACGATTCTGTGCCAGAGACAGGAAATCCGTAATGATTCCATTGGCTCGATCCAACTCATCCATCACAATTCGGTAGTAGTGGTGTAAGGAGGCGGGACTCTTCTCACGCATCAGCTGCAGAAATCCCCTCACTACAGCCATCGGATTGCGGATCTCGTGCGTAATACCTGCTGCCATCTGGCCAACGAGACTGAGTCTCTCGACATTGCCCATCTCGCTGCGGAGCACCTCCAGCTCTGTCGTATCCTGCGCGGAGATCAGCACACCAGTAATCTCCTGTGTCTGATAGTCACGTAGAGGAGCAAGATTAGATAAGTAGGAGTGCTGACCGTAACGGAGCAGTTCCGTGACTTTATTTCCCCCCATAACGGCCTGAAAACGTCTTCGAAAACCGTTCATATAATGAGGCGAGGTGAACTCTGGTATCTTCTTCCCAATCACGTCTTCCATTTGCAGACTCGCTTGATCCCGCTGGTACAGGCGAAGCATGATCCTGTTCATAAATACAACAGATTCCTTATGATCCAGCACCATGACAGCTAGTGGCAGTGCCTCAGAGATTTGTCTGAACCTGTCGGCTTCATTCAGATACTTCGTCATCAACTGGTCGAAGTCCCTCGATCTCTGCTGACTCTCTGTAACCCTCTCAACGGCATAGACGTGGAGTAGCGGAAGCAAGAGCATCGCAGCCAAGCTACTTAGCAAGATGGCTACACCTGGCAATCGAAATAAATATGTATAATCAAAGGATAGCCACGGAATCAAGCTGGCCAAGCTCCAGTGAATTGCAGACAATGTGGAGATAATCCAATATTGCTGGACGGTGGATCTCATTTTAAAATGAAATGAAACCAGCCATAGCAATGGAATCAGTAGCACACCAGAATGGAGAACCAGATTCGACATCGACAAGAGGTCTGAGGCTCCAAAGTGAAGAAGCATACTGGAGCATAGGAGTATTATGCCCGTTAACGTGTTACCATATAGTACGCCGGTCATCAAAGGAACAATTCCGAGATTCAGAATGACGCCGGGAATTAACTCATGTTGAAATAAGGTGCAGAGCCATATCGACGGCAGACAAGCAAGCAGAATCACCCATTCCAGATGCAACTGACTCTTGCCGCTGCGCTTGAAGTAGCCCGTGATCCATCCCTTGGGCAGTACGCAGAATAGGCCTGCCGTTACAGCAGCTAGAAGAATCTGGAGTACAATGTCCTTCATCACGGTAAAAATGACCATCTCCTCCTCCTAATGGCTGCAACTGATAGTTCGATTAAAACATAGGCAACAATATATTACAATAATATGTAATAACTTCCGAGATTATGTTCAGTTAAGTCGGAAAAATGTATCTTTAGCACTAATGAAAAAGGAAGATAATATAACAATGACATATGAATTGATAGTAATAGGGGCTGGCTCAGCGGGCTTGATGGCAGCTGCTGCTGCTGGTGAAGCGGGAGCACGTGTGCTTTTGCTCGAAAAAGGTGACAAGCTGGGGCGGAAGCTCGGTATTTCTGGCGGTGGACGCTGCAATGTGACGAATGCGAAGGAATTAGATGAGCTTATTCGCCATATTCCGGGAAACGGGCGTTTTTTGCATAGTGCACTGGCGAATTTTAGCAACAAGGATATTGCTGCCTTCTTCGAGCAGTTGGGGATTCGACTGAAGGAAGAGGATCATGGTCGAATGTTCCCGATCACGGATAAAGCCAAGTCTGTAGTTGATGCTCTTGTACGGAAGGTGCGCAGTGTTGGAGTGGATATTCGGACGAACTGTCCAGTAGCGGAGGTGCTGTATACAGAAGGCGCAGTCTCTGGCGTTCGCCTGCGCAATGGCGAGAAGATTCGCTGCGAGAAGGTTATTGTGGCCGTAGGCGGCAAATCCGTCCCCCATACCGGCTCGGAGGGAGATGGCTACGCCTGGGCTGAGCAAGCCGGGCATACGATCACAGAGCTGTACCCAACTGAAGTACCCTTAGTGTCAAATGAGCCTGTGATCCAGAGCAAAGAGCTTCAAGGTCTTTCCCTGCGTGAGGTGTCACTGACCGTGTGGAGTGCCAAGAATAAAAGGATCGTCACCCACGAGGGAGATATGATCTTCACCCACTTTGGCCTCTCAGGTCCAGCGGCCCTGCGTTGCAGCCAGTTCGTCGTGAAGGAGCTGAAGAAGAATGGCGGCGGTAACGTTCTGCTGACCATTGATCTGCTTCCACAGCTTCGTGAGCAGGAGATCTATGACGAAAGCTATGCGCTGGCTGCACAGGATGCCAAGAAGGCCATCAAGAATGTACTCAAAGGGTACGTGCCGGAGAAGCTCGTGCCGATCCTGCTGGAACAAAGCGGACTATCTGGTGACATCACCTATGCCCATATTCCAAAGCAGCAATGGATGGAGCTTGCCAAATGCATCAAGGCCATCCCCGTACGAATCAGCGGGACCCGCTCCATTAAGGAAGCCTTCGTCACTGGCGGTGGCGTATATCTGAAGGAGATTGATCCCCGCAGTATGGAATCGAAGCTCATGTCTGGGCTCTATTTCTGTGGTGAGATTCTCGACATTCATGGTTATACAGGAGGCTATAACATTACGGCTGCCTTCACCACCGGGCATAATGCCGGGACGCATGCAGCTTCTACCTTGAAGGGTCGCGGCTAGTTCCGTGATCAGGTCCAATGTGAGCGCAGGCCGCTGCAGACAGAGAGTCTGTCAGCTACGCTTTAAGCACTAGTATCGTAGGTTCGAATTATTACGGTATGCCCCACTTTATGATACACATCATTAAGCAAGCCCTCTGCCGCCCCATGATTACATCGTGGGAATGCGGTACAGAGGGCTTGTGCTCGTGTTCATAGTTCTAGCTTTCGCCGTTATGTCCCCAGGTGGTCCTATGCCTTCACACTACCCGAAAATCCGTCAACATCTGGTTCCGGCAGGCTATCGCTGCTCACATTTCGACCAGACATGGAGGATTCCAGCGACTGATAGCTGTCAATAGCTCCTGTGCTATAAGCCTCACTCCAATCCTCATTCACGGTGTGGGCCGGAATAATAATTCCCCCAGCTTCGTACGCATGAGGTGTAGCATCGTAAGCCAGAGACGTTCCTTGTAGCTGTAGCTGTCCCCCATGAAGCTGGCAAATCTCTAGTGCAGATTCCACGTCCTGATTCTCAATCTGCAGTCTGACCTCTCCTCCCCCTGCATGCTCTGCCTCGTAGCCAATCTCACGCAAGGTGTCGCATGCGGATGCTGCAGCTCCTTCATTAGCAAAGTAGAACTGAATTGACGCCGCTTCTGTATTCATCACTTTCCCCTCCACATTCAAGATTTCTTATTATTAATATAACCACTTCCAGCCTTTTCATAATGGCCTGATCAAGGTATCTGGTTAACGAGGTTGATTCGTGAGGTCTGAGCAAGAAATTTTGTGAGGATTACGTGAAATATTGATTGTCTTTTAAAATTGAATAATTAAAAATACAGTTAGTGTGACAAACCTCATGTCGCGATGTTCGGCTGTTCCTGTACACTTGTTTCATGGGCATGGTTGCCCGGTCACTATGGATCGAGCGGTCGAGGACCCCAAATTCATATCGAAGGCGGAATGAATATGCTTGATACCCCAACGCTGCAGACGCAGCAATCCATGCATCTTCACAGCGTGTTCTCCAAATCGTTCAAGAGTATAAGCGAACACGCAGTGACTGGAATTAAGACAGCGGGCTTCAATCCTACGGCATTCGCCGTTATGGAAGTACTGTATCATAAGGGACAACAGCCGATTCAGCAGGTTGGCGCGAAGTTGCTGCTACAGAGCGGTAATGTCACCTACGTTATTGATAAGCTGGAGAGCAAAGGCTATCTGTATCGTCAGCCGTGTCCACAGGATCGCCGGATTATCTACGCTGATTTGACCCCAGAGGGACGAAGAGTCATGGATGAAATCTACCCTTCCTACACCAGACAAATTGATAGGGCTTTCAGTGGGATTAGCGAGGATGAGAAGGAAACTCTCATTCGTCTCCTGAAAAAACTGGGACGCAGCGCTGAGAATCTGGCTGCAGGCTCCCATAAGTAGCCAGTACCTACCATCACGAAGGTGGATACCTTATCGGTAACTGCACACAATGTCCTGCAACATGAATAGACCACAGCGTGGTATCTCGCACGCTGTGGTCTTATTTTGTGTCTCAGGAGCCAGCCTCGGCAAGTCGCTTGCGGAACAGCATAACAGATAACCATCCTGCTACTGCAATCACCAGCATGATCCAGAATAGCCCATGAATGCTATCTCCCAGCACATGTCTAAGCAACTGCGCTGCCTCATTGCTAATCCCTCCACCCGAGTGTGCGGATAATAGACCGCTGATGTCCTCCTGGGTAATTCCCTTCTCCAATAAACGATCATCCATCGTATTGCGCATAATACTATAATTCAGCCAAGATCCGAACACGGCCACACTCACCGTCTGGCTCAAGGTCCGCAAAAAGGTATTCAGTGCTGTTGAAGCCCCCCGTAGTTCGAAGCCCACCGCAGATTGGGCGATAATCGTGAAGATCGTCAGTGAGAAGCCAAAGCCCAGTCCATAGATAAATGTGGCTCCATAAACGATTCCCATCGGGGAGCTCTCGTTAGCCAGTAGCATCATGAAGGAAGCCAGAACAATGAAGCATAATCCCAACAGGGAGGTGAAACGTGGTCCCAGCTTCACTAGCAGCCTCCCCCCAAATACCGACCCGACCAACCAGCCAACGGACATCGGTGCGAGCGCTAGCCCTGAAGCGGCAGCATCACCGCCTCGTACACCCTGTACCCACAATGGCAAATAGGTTGTCAGGCCGATCAGCAGGGCACTCACGAGAACGGAGGCGATGCTCGCTACAGCAATATCTCGAATATTGAACAGCTTCAACGGCACCATAGGCTCCTCAGCACGCCGCTCAATGACGAAGAACAGCACTAGGAATACCAGCGCTCCCAGCAGCAGAGACAGCAGCGGAACGGACGTCCAATCCATATATTGCCCGCCCATCGTAAGCACCAGCAGCAACGACGTCATACCAATCGTAAAGGTGACCGCCCCTGCATAGTCGATCTTCGCCTTACGACGAACCGAGCCCTCCTGCAGATAACGAGCAATGAAGAAGATCGCCAGCAGACCAAAGGGAATATTGAAGCCGAAGATCCACTCCCAGCCCGCGTAGAGTGCAACGTATCCACCCAGAATAGGCCCCAGCAATGAGGAGATTCCCCATACAGAGCTGATCATTCCCTGTACCTTCCCCCGCTCCTCAATCGAGTACATATCGCCGATGATCGTGAAGGTCACTGGAATTACGGCCCCAGCACCGATACCCTGTATGGCCCGGTATACAATGAGCTGCTCCATCGTCCCCGCCAGACCACAGAGTAGAGCGCCCAGCACGAATAGCGTGCAGCCAATCAGGAACACGGGCTTACGTCCGAATAAATCACTTAATTTTCCGAAAATAGGCGTCGTGACCGCCATCGTCAATAGGTACGCGGTGAAAATCCAGCTCAGCAGACTGACACTCCCCAGATCACTTACAATCGTGGGTCCAGCAGGTCCGATTACCGTGCCTTCAATCGCAGCGAGGAAGGTCGCTAGCAGCACGCCGATCAGCACAAGCCCACGCTTGGTTGATGTCGGAGTGCTAGTTGATGCCGGAGTGCTAGTTGATGCTTGATTATTCATGACTTCAGAATCCTCTCTTGCTCTCATATAATCCAATAATTCAACAAACTGATCATTCAACAAACAGATAATCTGACAATTTCAACGGCCTGTACAAGCCTTCGAAAGCTGAAAAAGGCGGACCTGACGGACCGCCTGACAGTACATGTTATATTGTCGATCGGGGATGAGTTTTTGTCAATTACACAATTACTATTTTGCTGCGGCATTTCGCTTCGTATAATCCTCATACAGCAAGGAGTAGATGAGCATGTCCGTATATCCCGCAGATGTATACTGCAACTGACGCAGCAACCCCTCGCGCACCCAGCCCATAGACTCCAGGAGCTTCTGGGAAGGCTCGTTTCGCGGGTCTACAAGTGCCTCCAGCCGATTGATCTTCATCTTATCAAAGGTAAAAGCGTACATGAGCTCCAGCGCCTCGGTCATGAAGCGCTGCCCCCAATACTCACGGCCTAGCTCATAGCCAATCTCGGCCTTGAAGGCTCCGTCTAGCTGCCAATTGTTCAGTCCGCAGCTCCCAATGATTTTACTGCTGGATTTCAGTTCAATCCCCCAGCGAAGTGCATCATCAGATCTGGACAAAGCATTAAGCAAGTCGATCATTTCCTGAACATCATCCGGTGAAGACATCCCTGAGATATTCATATAACGTGTCACCTCAGGGTCCGACCAGATCGCAAAAATATCCTTAACATCCTTCGTGTCCATACGGCGTAATCGAAGCCGTGGACCCTCAAGCACCGGGATATTTCCATTACAAGTATACAATGAATTCTACCTCCTGAATGTACTCCCTATGGTTAGCGCTTCCACATCGCTACGGCCATACATAATTTAACCATACAGCTCTAATAAAGGGCAACTTATTTAGGGCAATATAGAGCTATAGAGCAATATAGGGCAAATATTAAATAGCGAATACTCGGCCACACGCCAAATACACCCCCAGGAGCAGACAACGGATGCCAAGCCTCCGGTTCCCTGTCCCCACGGATGTATAGTGTTCATTTCAACAGATCTAATCATGATTCAACGGATGCCTTTGTGCCAGACACAGATGAATATCTGGAATGATGAGCCATCCTAATGCTGCGGCTCCTTCTGTGCTTGCTCCGTCACGACATCCTTGCAGAGCGTACTTAGCTGTACACGGATCTCCTTAAGCTCGACAATACCTGCGCCCGTAATACTGAATTGATCACCATGAGCCGTCAAAAAATTCTCTTGGGTCAGATGCTCCAGCTCCTGCTTGATTTCACGCTCCCCTACTCTGTAGCCACGGCTCTCAAGAACAGGCTGCAATTCACCTACCGACAAATTTTGCTGTTGGGCAAAATGAAGCATATGAATACGGATGAACAAATTCTGAACCTCGGCGTGCATAGCAACACCCCTTTCCGGCTAAAGCCTTCAAGATATGGATGTATTACCCTCAAGCGCCGGAAGATAAACAAGCCAGCAGCCAAATTTCACCTGTAAGGAACCTATATGTAACTCTTGACTCCATGCATGATTCCGGTATATCTTAAATTAATTAACCGCTGGTAGATGCAATTTTAAGCTTCAGGGTCGGCAGCGGCTCATGGAGTTTATGCAAAATGTCCACAGGCAGGAGAGTGAAGGTATGTTTCAAGCAATCCCTTATGAAGGAACACGCAGTGAGCAATTCGCTTCTGCACTGAACCAACTGAAGGCTCTGATTCATGACGAACCGAATCGAGTGGCGAATCTGGCGAATGCCGCATCCTTGCTTAAGCACTTTATGAACGATGTCAACTGGACCGGCTTTTATCTCTACGATGGACATGAGCTGGTATTGGGTCCCTTTCAGGGACTTCCAGCCTGTATTCGCATTCCACTGGGACGCGGCGTATGCGGTACAGCCGCTGAAGAACGCCGCACTGTAGTTGTAGAGGACGTTCATTTGTTCCCAGGACATATCGCCTGTGATGCTGCTTCCAATAGTGAGATCGTCGTTCCCTTAGTCAAGGACGGTGAATTGATCGGAGTGCTGGACATTGACAGCCCGCTTAAAAATCGGTTTGATGCCGAAGATCAGGCTTTCCTGGAGCAATTCGCAGAACTGCTGATCGAGCAGCTGTAAATCTGTAGTACTGTGGCAGCACCTTATAGCTGTAGCAGCACGTTAGTAACTGCAATAGTCTTAGTTGCTGTAGCAGGTACATCGTCCGCACCTGACAAGATCAGGTCCAGGGGCATGCATATCAAGTCATCCTGACACAGCTCGCATTAAATAGCCTTGCTCCCGTTACTGGTGGCAGGGCTATTGATGTGAGGCTATCAACAAAAAAACGCCCCCTACCGCGAGCGTCGTAACCCAATTTATATGCCATATCCCTATTAACCTCGATACTTTATCCTGCGCTAATCTGCTATCCGCTATTTAAGCTCGCACGCAGCAAGAATCTTCATGCCGTCTCGTAAGAATTCTGCCAACCTGGGATGATACTCACGATACATCGTATGAAAATCCTCATGCTCCACATACAAATCACCCAGATCACTATAGATCTGTGCTGTAGGTGTATAGAAGTGGCTGATCCACTCCAAATGGCGCCGTACAATCGCCTGCACTCTCTTGCTCCCCGGCTCCTCCCCATCCTTGATGGCGGCGATCAGGTCATGGTGGATTTCCTCAACCTCTGCTTGGGATTGCAAATACTTTTCCTTCGGCCATGCCTCTGGCTGCTGAGATTGCTCTTGCTCCTCTCGATCCTCATGCTTCTGTCTTACAGATGCTGAGCCATTACCCGATCCGTTCAAGGTCTGTTCTTCAGGCGGCTGCCCCTGACCTCGCTGTCTTGCACGATTCACAGCCTTCACACCACTCGTCTTCGTAACGGTCCTCTTCGTATCTGCCGTCCTTGTATCTTCCGTGATAACTCCATGTCCTGACAGTTCTCCATACTGCCTGGTGGCATCAGGCCCCACCTCTAGCGGCTCTACTTCACTGTGATGAAGCTCTTGCTGGGCGCTATGCTGGTTAGGCTGCCGTGCATTGTTCCAGCTCTGCTGCAACTGAAGTCCACTGAACAGCTTCCGATGCTCCAACGGGAATTCGCCATTCAGATGACTCAAGGTTAGATCAATGGTCTGAACAAGCAGATGCATTCGCTGAGCCTTCTGCTTAATCCTGAGCCTATGCTCCAGCAATACATCGGCCGGAGCCTCCTCATAGCGATGCATCCACATCGCCAGCTCCTCACCTGGCATGACCAGCTCCTGACAGATCATGAGATGCTGGAGACACAATAACCCCCGCTCATCGTAATAATGAACTCCATCCTTTGGGACCAGAGACGGCTTTAACCAGCCATTCTGTTCGTAGCGGTTCAATTCCTCAAGCGGCATTCCCGACATATCGCTCACTTCCTCCAATGTATAGGCCATCTCCATACTCACCTCCCTGTATTTCCTTTGTAGCAGTTTGTACTATTTGTACTATTTATATATTTTGTATTGTTTGTATCTGTTTATAGGTACTTTCCATTACCCCGGTAGCACATTACGAACCAGCTTTGAAGTGCTACCTTCCACTCAAGAAAATAGAGGATGCTGGTGAATTCCTTGCCAGAAAAGCGAGACCAATCTGGATGTTATACGTATTATCAAGTAATATATGGTATTTTTTTAGCTAATTACAGAGGAGGGACACCATGAAGAGAAATTCAAGGAATAGTACGTGGTACATAGTCACAGCGGTACTTGCTGTTATGCTGTTGGCAGGATGCAAGGATGCTACAATCCCATCTTCGAGTGATCCAGTAGCGGGGAATGAAGCTGCTCCCGAATCAACGTTCAGTGAGGAAATGGTACAGGAAGCTATACAGGCAGCGGAAGCCTACAAGACCAAGGAATATTCTGTGACCGCATCAGAGGATATGCTGTCTGACGATTCTATCTTGGCGCGCACGGAAGAGATGAAGCCTTACTTCACCGAGCATTTCTCGGAAAAGGCCCTAAGAACTCGCTATACTGTCGTTCCATTCCACGCTGCACATATACGGAACACCTCCCTGCACCCGGAAAATTTGAGCTTCTCCATATCTGGCCGCGAGGAGAACATGATTGATCTGATCTATGAGGTTGATCTCGTTCTAGGAGATGACGTCAGCAGCGACAGTGAACGTGTCCCGATGCAGGGAACACTAACGCTATCCTATGAAGAGGGAAAGTGGCTGGTACAGGAGGATCATTTTGATTCGGTTGCGTTCAATGACTTAATCTCGAAATAATTGTATGGAATTCGCCTAGAAACGTACAGGCTCAGACTATAATCTATTGTATTCCAGCTACTTAATTTCTCCTTTTGCCATAAGACGGATTGTAACGGCTAGCGCATCTTTTCCCGAGAAACTATCGGAAACTTCCTTGACAGTCCGTCGTTAACTTTATTACTATAGCATTTGTGAAATAATGCACAATAATATTGTGAAATGGTACACAAGGGGGAAATACAGAAATGAAAAAGAACACAACAGTACTACTTACTCTCCTTCTATCCATCGTTCTCGTCATTGCAGGATGCGGAAATAATGGTAGTAGTAATAGTGAGAAAAAAGCAAATGAAGGTCAAAGCACAACCGAGGAGAAAAAGACGGATACGGTGTCAGGTGCGTCACAAGCAAGCTATACACCAATTGATCAGTTAAAAGATAGCTATGATATTATTATTGTTGGTGCTGGTGGTGCTGGTATGACCGTTGCATTGGAAGCAAAGGAAAAAGGAATGAACCCTGTTATTTTCGAAAAAATGCCAGTCGCTGGTGGTAATACAACCAAATCCTCTTCAGGGATGAATGCTTCTCAGACCAAATTCCAAAAGGAACAAGGCATTGAAGATAGCAATGATTTATTTTATGAAGAAACATTAGCAGGTGGTCATAACACCAATGATAAAGAAATGCTACGTTTCTTTGTAGATAATTCTGCAGATGCAATTGATTGGTTAGATTCGATTGGAATCCGATTGAACAACCTTACAATAACAGGCGGTATGAAAGAAAAACGTACACACCGTCCTGAGGATGGTTCAGCAATAGGTCAGTATCTAGTTGCTGGGTTGGTTAGAAATGTACATGAAAAAGAGATTCCATTGTTCGTTAATGCGGATGTAAAAGAAATAACGCAAGCTGATGGTAAAGTAAACGGTGTTAAAGTATTGATTGATCAAACCGATGAAAAAGTAATTACTGCAAAAGCCGTTGTTGTAACGAGTGGTGGTTTTGGTTCTAATGCGGAGATGATCGCCGAGGTTAGACCTGACCTAAAAGGCTTAGTAACAACCAACCAAATTGGTAGCACAGGCGACGGTATTAGAATGATCGAGCAGCTTGGTGGTACGACTGTAGATATGGATCAAATCCAGGTTCATCCAACTGTACAGCAAGATAAATCGTACTTAATTGGTGAAGCTGTACGTGGTGAAGGTGCACTCCTTATTTCCACTGAAGGTACGCGCTTCGTGAACGAATTGGATACACGTGATAAAGTAACAGCAGCAATTAATGCCCTGCCTGAGAAAGCAGCTACATTAGTATTTGATGCTGGCGTGAAATCTCGTGTGAAGGCTATTGAGCAATATGACAAGATGGGCTTCGTCGTGAAAGGTGACACGATCGAGGAGTTAGCACAAGCCATCAACGTTCCAGCAGATCAATTGAAAGCAACTATAGACACTTGGAACGAAGCCGTGAAGAACAAACAAGATGGTGAATTTGGCAGAACAACAGGTATGGATCATGACCTATCTGCCGCACCATACTATGCCATCAAAATCGCTCCTGGGATTCACTACACTATGGGTGGTGTAAAGATTAACACCAACACAGAAGTGTTAGACAAGGATGGAAAAGCCATTGAAGGCTTGTTCGCAGCAGGTGAATTGACAGGCGGCTTGCATGGTGAAAACCGAATTGGTGGTAACTCTGTTGCTGAAATTATCATCTTTGGACGTCAAGCCGGGATCAAATCCGCTGAGTTTGTACAATCAAAGCAATAGGTAATAGGTTTATCTAAATAAATATACACATAAAAGATGCAGGCTTTAGAGTGATCCCTCTAGAGACCTGCATTTTTTATATAAACTCCAACTACTAAGTTCCTATTTTTTCTATAAAAGGTTATTGTCAGCTTAACGAATGTAGTGTACATTAATCTATGATTCCAATAAGAAACGGGAGCTTGATGAAGTCAGGCTGAGAGGGTGGCCGTATGCCGCCGACCGTGAAATCTGATCTGGGTAATGCCAGCGTAGAGAAGACCAAATGCAGTCGGTATGTATTCAAGCAGACCTGCAGATGGAGTAGACGCAGCCGATGCGTGCTATTTCCTGACGCCGTCTAGCAAGAGTCATCTGACAGCAAATGAAGTTCATACTGCGCAAGCTACCTGCCCGGATCGGGGCAGGTTTTTTTATTTTATTAACGGGAAGGAAGTTGAGGCTCATGACAGCAATTATTTCTAAAAAAGGTTCAGCTCTCAAGCTAACCGACATTCTGGTCACAATCGTCATCGCAGTGGTATTCGGTATTGTGTACAAAATCTGGGGCCCCGCCTATGACATGGTCAAGCCACTCGGCTTGCACGCAGAGCAGATTACCTATGGCATGTGGTTCATGGCAGGAACGTTCGCCTATCTGATCATCCGTAAGCCGGGGGTGGCTATACTTGCAGAAGTAGCTGCTGCAACCATCAGCGCTTTGTTAGGCAGTGAATGGGGAATCTCCACCTTGTATTATGGACTGGTGCAGGGGCTGGGAGCAGAGCTGTTCTTTGCCATGTTTCTCTACCGAAAAAACAATCTGTGGGTGACCTGCTTGGCCGCAATCGGCGCGGCAGCCGGATCACTCCTGCTTGATTTCCACTATGGATACATCGAATCCTTGACGGCCTGGAACTATACGCTCTTCATCGGTCTTCGTCTGCTTGGGAGTATTATTATCGCAGGGATCTTCGCTTATTATCTATTAAAGGCGCTTGAGCTGACCGGGGTGACCCAATCGCTCCGACCGGCATCCCGTGAGGACTATGAGGCTTTGAACTGAGCATGGCTCTTTCAGGGCGTGCGGGGCACGTAGAACATGAGGAGCATTGGGAACATGTGGCGCATGTAGAGCATAAGGATCATGTGGCGCATGTGGAGCATGTGGAGCATGTGGAGCATCTGAAGCATGTGAAGCATCTGAAGCATTTAGGGCACACTCCCGATATCGCTGCGGGTGTCAGCAATCTGCGACTGAAGTTCCCAAGGGAACAGGAGCTACTCTTTCAGGGCTTATCCCTGTCCGTTCGCAAAGGGGAAAAGCTATTGCTGCTCGGGCCAAGCGGCTGCGGCAAATCGACGCTGCTACAGGTGCTGAGCGGCATGATTCCTCGTTCCATCGAGGTGCCGATGAAATGCGATGAGGTCATCATACCTGAACGTTCAGGCGTCGTATTCCAGGACCCTGACACCCAGTTCTGCATGTCCTTTGCAGATGAAGAGCTGGCCTTTGTGCTGGAGAACCGCCGCATTCCGCGCGAGGAGATGCCATCGCTCATTCACGACTGTCTGACACAGGTCGGATTGGCAGAAGAAGTAGCTAGAATGCCTATTCAGGCGATGTCACAAGGAATGAAGCAACGGCTGGCTGTCGCTTCTGTACTCGCTGCAGAGGCAGAGGTACTATTTCTGGATGAGCCTACCGCATTACTGGATGAAGAAGGAACCCTTCAGGTCTGGGACACGATCAGGAGCATAGCTGCGGATAAGACCTTGATCATCGTGGAGCATAAGATCAGTGACATTATTCAACTGGTGGATCGGATTGTCGTACTGTCTCCCGATGGAGAAATCATCGCCGATGGAATTCCAGAAGAGGTATTCGCCACCTCTCAGGATACGTTGAGAGCGTTCGGCATTTGGTACCCTGGGGTGTGGAGTGAGGCGACCTCTCCGCGGCTGTCAAACGATGCAGCAGCAGATACGAATATGAGTACGAATACAGACACAGATACGGATTTAAATGCATGTACAGATATAAATAAAGGTATGAATACAGAGAAAGCCCACTGCGTAGCCAATAGACTCCAACGTAATGAGAATTTCTATTGTAATGGTGCCTCTTCAGTCATGGAGCTAGACAACTTTGCGGGGCTGCGTAGCAGAACAGAAGTCATCCGAGTGGAGAAGGCTCAGATCTTTCCCGGTCAATGGATTGGGATCACCGGTGCCAACGGAGTGGGCAAAAGCTCCCTCCTGCTATCCATGATGGGTCTGCTCAAGACGACGGGACGGTACGAGATATGCCATCGGCCTGCAGGTAAGACAGGACAACTGGCAGAGCATATTGGCTTCGTATTCCAGAATTCCGAGTTCCAGTTCGTCACCAATTCGGTGTATGAAGAGGTGGAATATTCGGTACTCTTCGATCTTCCGAATCCAGCGCAGCGGAAGTATACGGTGCAGCAGCTCCTGGCCCGATTCGGCTTGCTATCTCTGGAGCACAGACATCCTTATCAGCTATCGCTCGGGCAGAAACGCCGCTTGAGTATTGCCACCGCCATTATTCGTGAACCTAAGGTGCTACTGCTAGATGAGCCTACCTTTGGTCAGGACGCCCGCAATACCTTTTCTATTCTGGATTTGCTGGAGTCGCTTCGTAGCGCTGGAACGGCAATCATCATGGTGACTCATGATGCTGAGGCGGTCCGCCGCTACTGCACGGATGAATGGCGGGTCCGACATGGGAGGGTTGAGCATGCAATTAACTTTTCCTCATCATGAGACCTGGCTGCATCGGGTTAACCCGGGCTTGAAGCTGCTCGTGTTCGCCCTTCTCTTTCCGGCGGTGATCTGGATTCACAATCTGAATATCATGATTAATCTTGCTGCAGGAATGCTGCTGTTGCTCCTATGGTCTGGGCATCCATGGAGACGATTGCTGCTGTATGCTTCCCCATTCATCCTGATCTTTATCTCCACATCTACGGGGATGATGTTCTTCGGAACGGGAGAGACAACTTGGTGGAGGTGGGGACTCGTGCATATTACGGAGGAGAGCTTTCTACGTGGTATTCACTTGGGCTGCCGCGCCCTCTGTATGGCAGTTGCTGGACTGCTGTTCGGTCTGACGACGCGACCTGTGAGACTGTTCTATTCCCTGATGCAGCAATGGAGGCTTCCCCCAAGGTATGCATACAGCTTTCTTGCGGCTATGCGGATGATTCCTATGCTGCTGGACGAGTTCCAGACACTCCGGCATGCCTTGTTAATCCGGGGCATGAGTCGTCATGTCAGCCGCTGGAATCTGTACGCCCATATTAAGATGTATGCGATCCCTCTACTTGCGCAAAGTATCCGCCGCGCGCAGCGTACAGCCATTGCCATGGAGGCCAAAGGACTCTCGGATCAGAAGCGCACCTATTATTATGTAATAGGTTACTCGCAAGCAGATATCTGGCTGGGCATCTATTTTACGGGGGTATTTGCGTTAGCGATCTGGACGGGAGACATGTTCCCGTTTTTCGATACATTGGACGTCCGGTAACTCATCAGAGTTAACAATCGGATTCCCGAATACAATTTAGCCGTAGCGCCTAATGGATTGGGGAGATTGAGCTCATGAAGGAAGACCGGCCGGGGTTCTGGGAGAGCAACGGTTTTTTATAATACGGCTGATCCTCAAGAAAATGTGCTGGATGCATGCCGCAGCCAGTGGGGTCTCCGTTATCCGGGGGAAGACTGAGACGGTCGTCAAACTATTGACGACAGACTATTGACGACAGACGGCCGTACAATAAAAAGGTAGCAATTACTTATATAAGCTTCTAGCTAGAGAGCTAAGTATCCTTAATGACTATGTTGGATTTAAGCACACTAATGGATACAAAAAATGTTCAATTAGGAACACCTCAACGAAAAGGACTCCAAACCAACAATACGTCGGTGGAGTCCTTTTGTGTGCATACTCGCTCACACATGTAGAGTTCGACGTGTCTTCTCCATTTCGTCCCTTCAATCAGCTATCCTTACAGACCTTTCTTTCTCCCCGACCGAACGGCTTCTTTTGAATACTGGGAAATCGTCTTGATGCAAACGATGGCTTTTGCGCTGTCCCCTTATTGATGTAGGACTTCTGGCTTCCTGAATTAAATCATGCTAAGATTTGATACAATTTGCTAAATTAAGCCGCAAAATTTAACCTGTTCGTAATAATAGCACTTCCATTAATATTGTACTCAATCGGCCGGGAACTTTCCCAAAAATCAGTTCTGTAAATGAGGGAATATAGATGAGGGAATGGATCATTCTTGATTTGTTATACAAGCGTGGCAACCAGCCACTCCGTATGAACGAGCTGATTACCGAAATGAATTTATCGGAGCGTACCCTGCAGGACGCTATTCGTTCATTAGAGAAGGCTGGTCTGAACAACGGATTTCTGATTCATCGTATTCGGGGTCAAGGTTACACCCTGGAAGTGACTGACTCTACTCTATTGGAAAACTACATGCAAGATGGACGTGCCAAGCAAAAAGCTGCGTATCCAGCTGATAAAGAGGAACGCAGGCTTCAACTTATACGTCTTTTACTACAAAGTAACTCGTATCAACCCATTGACTTTCTGGCAGAACAGCTTGATGTTAGCCGCTCAACTCTGATTGCAGATTTGAATGCAGCGGAGCTAGCGTTAGACGAATTCGAGCTTACACTTAGCCGGCGTTCCCATTATGGCATTCTCGTTGAAGGTGGCGAGCGCAATTTCCGCAAAGCCTTCTCTCGCTTCGTGCTTGGCACAGGTTCAGATACGCGAAGATCCAAAGATTTCCGTGCTTTTGAGAGCGGATTTGATACGGACAAGCTGAAGACATACATGCTTCAACAGCTAAAAGAAAAAGTGTTAACGATCTCTGATGTATTTCTGGATAATATCGTTACCCATATTGTAATCCTGCTCTATCGAATATCACGACAAAATCTGATTGTTGCCGGACAGGAAGTACCGGATATACCGGAACCTATCTATCTGGAGTTATCACGTAAACTGTCGAAATGGATCAAAGCCAATTATAATGTCTCGCTTCCTGAGGATGAGATTCTATATTTAGCCTTACACCTATCAGGCAAGACGACGACTGAGCAGATGTCCGTGGAGAAAAAACAACAACTCCGTACAGGCATTGCGGACATTTTGGAGCGCCTGGATCGCGAATTTTTAACCCGTTTCAGCCTAGACCAGAATCTGATTGATTCGCTGGTTCTTCATATGCTCCCATTGCTCAATCGTTTATATTACAATCTTCAGCTCGACAATCCGATCGTTGAAGACATTTACAGTGAATACGCGAATGCATTCTTAATCTCTTTCCGCTTCGCAGATATGATTGAAGATTTATACGGATTTTCGATGTCACGGGACGAGGCTGGTTACGTAGCTCTGCACTTTGCCGCCTATCTGGAACGCATGAAGCAGCAAAACCTGGAACAATACCGACGAATTGTTGTGATCTGTTCGACAGGTGCAGGCAGCGCTCAGCTCATTAAACTTAAACTTGAGACTATCTTTCCAAAAGCGCTGGTGGTGACGGCTTCTTCAGCCGAGTTTGAAGAGATTGTAAAGCGTCCGGTAGATCTGATTCTTACCACAATACCGCTGAACTCTGCCCAGGCAGATAAACCTATTATTCATATCAAACAGTTGCTGGATGACGTAGAGATTCAACGGATCAAGGAACTTATTGCCACAAGAATAAGTCGGTCGCAACCTTCTTATAAGCTTCTGGATTTCAAGGAACTGTTCCGCAGAGAATTATTCCACATCGGAAGCTCCGAAGATTATCAGCGACTGCTAAGCGAACGCTGCGAGGAAATGGTGGAATTGGGTTATGCAGAGAGTGATTTTCCAATCCAGGTCATGATGCGCGAGAATAAATTTACAACCATTTATAAAAATGGTGTCGCCGGACCACACCCGATGCGGATGAGCGCTATTCGGGACTGCATCGGCGTAACCCTGCTGGATAAACCCGTTTACGGAGCAGACAAACCCGTTCGAATCGTGTTTTTGATTAATTTACAGCCTGGACAGTTATTTCTTCACAAGGAAATCAGTAAATTATTGCTTGTGCTCATGGAAAGGGAAGATTATCGCAATCGGCTGTTGACGGTAACGGACTATGATTCTTTTATTCGTGAAATGGAGCGCTTGTTATAGCCCTTTTATCCCAAATTTAATGATATGAGGATTCTGCGTATGCAAAATCCCGATACAGATCGGCCTATCGCCGAAGAGGAGTGGACTACGATGGATTATGAACATGCTGTAATGCAACTGATTGCCAGTAGTGGTGAAGCGAGAAGTCTTAGTTTGAAAGCGGCACGTACCGCGCGGAAGGGCCAATTGGCAGAGGCGGAAGAATTGCTTCGACAGGCCAAGGATAGTCTGACCCAAGCCCACAAAGTCCAAACGAAGCTCATTCAGGCCGAAGGCCGCGGAGAGAAGACCGAAGTGACTTTGTTACTCATACACGCCCAGGACCATCTCATGAATGCGTTGACAGTCCGGGAATTAATAGTGGAATTAATAGAAGAGATCAAACAACGTCTAACACTCGAACAACAATGGAAAGGATCGGTGAATTAAGATGAGAAAGATATTGCTTGCATGTGCAGGAGGGTTCTCCACGAGTATGCTGGTTGAACGTATGAAGGAGGCCGCTAAAAGCCGGGGAGTTGAAATCGATATTGATGCTGTCGCAGAAAATGACATTGCCGAACAAGCTCCGTTCGATATTATTATGCTGGGCCCACAAATGGGACACGCAGAAGATGAGCTGGCCGCGCAGTATTCTAATATTCCGGTGACGACGATTGACATGATGGATTATGGAACAATGGACGGGGAAAAAGTACTGGATACTGCCTTGTCTCTGATGGAAAAGGGGGTCTAATCCATGGCAGTCTCATCCGAGTCGACATGGAGAGTGAAAATTCAGAGAATCAGCACCAAAATTCAAAAAAATCCCTATATCAGTGCCATTTCCAATGGCTTGATGGCTTTAATGCCTATTTTGATTCTTGGGGCTATCTTCTCACTCCTTAACGCCCTCCAGCTTCAGCCTTATCAACACTTTCTGGAAAGTACCGGTTTGAAAAATTACACCTCCGTTCCAGCTACGGTAACGACAGACTTGATTGCCCTTTATGCTGTGTTCTCGATTGCGTATAACTTTGCCCAGCAACATAAACAACAAGGCTTTTCGGCTGGGATTCTGGCACTGATGAGCTTCTGGCTTGTCACTCCAAAAGGTCTGCTGGAGGACGGTGCAACCAAGGCGATTGGTTATTCGTGGCTGGGCGCCAAGGGTCTTTTCGTAGCTATTATAGTCGCCTTAATTGTAGGTAAAGTCTATACGACTGTGCTTGAGAAGAAATTTTATATTAAAATGCCTAAGGGAGTACCCCCTACGGTCGAAAAATCGTTTGCAGCACTTACACCCGGCTTTATTGTTGCCTTTATTATGCTTATCCTGACAGCTATCTTTGCGGCTACGCCTTTTGGCAACATGCATGATTTTGTCTTTTCCACTATACAGGTACCTTTGACCAGTCTAGGTGGAACCTGGTGGGCCATGATCATCTGTGTATTCGTCATTCATCTGTTGTGGTTCTTTGGTGTACACGGCACGCTGGTAGTTTACTCCGTTGTAGGACCGATCTGGGTCGCGCTTGGACTTGAGAATCTGGCTGCATATCAGGCGGGAGTACCCGGTACTCACATCATCGGCTCCCCTTTCTTTCCTGTATATGTACTTGTAGGCGGCGCAGGGGCAACCCTCGGTCTGGTTATTGCCATGCTATTTGCGAAGTCCAAACGGTACAAAACATTGGGTCGCCTGGCTTTTGTACCGAGCTTGATTGGTGTCAATGAACCCCTTATTTTCGGAATGCCGCTTGTGTTAAATATACGTTTTCTCATTCCGTTTATCCTGACTCCACTAATTACAAGTGGTACAGCGATCTTGCTAACGTCGCTTGGTATTTTGCCGGTGCTGAACGGTGTTCAGGTTCCACTCGGGATTCCCATTTTGTTCAATGGCTGGATGACGGGCGGATGGCGTGTAAGTGTATTTCAACTCCTGCTCATTGCCGCAAGTTGTGCGATGTACTATCCATTTTTCAAAAAAGCCGATGCTGAAGCATTAGCTCAAGAAATCGAAGCAGAACGTAAAGAAGCATCTGTGGGTGAACAGGTGGAAAATAGCAGGGAGGTTCCTTCTCATGCCTAATCGTTTCCCACAAAATTTTCTCTGGGGCGGTGCCATCGCTGCGAATCAGGTAGAAGGTGCTTATCTTGAAGATGGTAAGGGGCTATCGACTGCCGATGTAGTTGGTTACGTTCCACCGGAAGAACGCGGTTCGCTGGACGAATTGTTATCCATGAATCACGCCAAGCTGGATGAAGCAATTCACACGCCGGGAACCGATCAATATCCCAAACGCAGAGGAATTGATTTCTATCACCGCTACAAGGAAGATATTGCTCTCATGGCTGAAATGGGCTTTACAACGTTTCGCCTCTCCATTTCATGGCCACGCATATTTCCAAATGGTGACGAGTTGGAACCCAATGAAGCCGGGCTTGCCTTCTACGATCAAGTCTTTGATGAATTGCACAAATACGGAATTGAACCGCTGGTTACCATTTCGCATTATGAAATGCCGGTTATGCTGACGACCAAATACAACGGTTGGGCCTCGCGTGAACTGATAGACCTTTATTTGAAATATGCGGAAACTCTATTTATGCGGTATCACAGCAAAGTAAAGTATTGGCTTACCTTTAATGAGATCAACTGTACCCTTAAAGCTCCCTTTCTTGGTGCTGGCATCCTAACGGAGGGATTGGATCATCCCAGACAGACTGCCTTTCAAGGGCTGCATCATCAATTTGTTGCTAGTGCACTTGCGGTCCGCGCTCTGCGCCGAATCGATCCGGGTGCGCAGATCGGTGCTATGCTGGCGAGAAAACTCCTATATCCGTACAGTTGTCATCCAGGCGATGTACTCCAGGCACAATCCGAGAATCAAATGGCATTATTCTGCTCTGATGTACAGGTGCGTGGGGAATATCCCACTTTCATCAACCGGGTATGGGAACGTGAACAGGTCCATGTGGAGTTCCACCGGGAGGACAAAAAGATACTACGCGAGCACACGGTAGATTTTCTATCATTCAGCTACTATATGTCGTCTGCTGTAAGTGTTGATCCGCAGATCTCCGAGTTAACTGAAGGCAACCTGTCCACGGGCCTTAAAAATCCTTATCTGGATACCTCCGAATGGGGTTGGCAGATTGATCCGATCGGACTGCGGGTTGCTCTCAGGGAAATGTATGATCGCTATCGCGTCCCGTTATTTGTTGTGGAAAATGGTCTGGGGGCCGCTGACACGGTTGAAGAAGATGGTAGCATCAACGATGATTATCGCATCTCTTACTTGGCCAGACATATTGAGCAGATGGCTGAAGCCATTGCCGACGGCGTTGATCTGATGGGCTACACTAGCTGGGGACCTATTGATCTTATCTCCGCTTCAACTTCCGAAATGCGCAAACGTTATGGTTTCATATACGTCGATCAAGACGATCAGGGTCGGGGTACCCTTGCTCGTAGCCGAAAGAAAAGCTTTTACTGGTACAAAAAAGTCATCGCCTCTAACGGCGAAGACCTGAGTCAAGATTAAACTACATGCAGGGTTGAGTAATCCGGGGTTCAAGTCATCCGTTCTGAAAGAATCATGTTCAAGCAATCTTAGGTATCTGGATGTCTCATCCATGGGAGGTGCGAGTGCCAAGGGCACATGAATCCCTGGAACCTCCGTCCCCCGTGTCCTGAAAGGGATCGCGGGGGTTTTTCTTCATACTGAACGTTATCACATTGTATTTACATGACCGGAGTCTTTGGTATCCGTTCAATAAGCCTTCCAGTGCAATCGTCGGCTGACATCGGCCTGCCACACACTCATGTAGAGTGCGACACACGGCCAGCGGCGATATTGCTGTTAAGGATCTATTTCAATCCACGCACTCATGTAGAGTGCGACAGCGAAAAACAACGTACAAACGTATCTTTGTTTCTCTATTGTATCTGATCTAAGGAAAAATGAAAACCGATCAAGACATTTTCTGAGGTGCGAATCTCCCGGGGATTTATGTGAACTTGGGGTTCGCACCAATCCTTCAAGCTTATTTACACTTTCCTCATATTTGTAATCGTGACCGATTGTCATGCTATTCTACAAAAAAACGTACGCCGACAATTCTGTCAAAGCGCACGCCTCGCATTTCTGTATCTTCACATCCTTCATACCGGCTGCATGATCTGCATGAATTGGCTCATCCGCTCCAGTGCCTTTTCCAGATCGACGAGCGAGGTTGCATAGGAGCAACGAATATAGCCCTCACCGCCTGATCCGAATACATGCCCAGGTACGACAGCTACCTTAGCCTCCGTCAGCAGCCTGAGCGCGAACTGCTCCGATGACATACCCGTATCCGCAATAGAAGGAAAAGCATAAAAAGCTCCCTCTGGCTCGTGACAGGATAGCCCGATTGCATTCAGACCCGCGACAAAAAGCTTGCGGCGTTCATTGTAGCTAGCCATCATCTCATCCTTGGTAGTCAGCCCATAACGCAGAGATTCAAGCGCAGCAATCTGGGCAATGGTAGGTGCGCACATAGCTGTGTACTGGTGGATTTTTAGCATACCCGCAATCAGCTCACGCGGGCCACACGCATAACCTACTCTCCAGCCCGTCATAGCGAACGCCTTGGAGAAGCCGCTAATCACAATCGTACGCTCCTTCATTCCTGGCAGAGCAGCGATACTCACATGCTGTCTCCCATAAGTTAACTCGGCATACACTTCATCCGAGATAACGACCAAATTATGCCGGATGACCAGCTCTACAATCGGCAACCAATCCTGCTCCGTCATTACTGTACCCGTCGGATTACATGGATAATTAATCATGAGTACCTTTGAACGCGGAGTAATGGCGGCCTCCAGCGCTTGCGGAGTCAGCTTGAACTGCTCCTCTGCTGTAGCTGCCACCTCTACAATAACTCCCCCATGCAGATGAGAGATGGGCTCATAGGCAATATAGCTTGGTGATGGAATCAGCACCTCGTCACCCGGGTCAATCACGGTCCGCAGCGCCAGATCAACGGCCTCACTGCTGCCCACGGTCACGAGGATCTCGTGTTCAGGCTCATAAGACAGCGCAAAGCTGCTGGACAGATATGCTGCGAGCTCTTCCCGCAA
Organism: Paenibacillus massiliensis 2301065 = DSM 16942; assembly: GCF_000377505.1. Taxonomy (GTDB): domain Bacteria; phylum Bacillota; class Bacilli; order Paenibacillales; family Paenibacillaceae; genus Paenibacillus; species Paenibacillus massiliensis. The sequence continues at coordinate 77,798 of NZ_KB898198.1, forward strand.
CTCTAGCATGCCTGCATTCGAGGTGTATTTCGTCCGTCCATCGCGCAGGGCCTGAATGCAAGCCTCGCGTACCTTCTCCGGGGTCACAAAATCAGGCTCTCCGACCCCAAGCGCGATCGTATCCCCTCCTGCTGCATTCAGATCGAAGAACGCACGAATGCCCGATGGCCGAATATCCCGTACACGTGAGGATAGGAAGCTCCCTGTCTGCTCTTCGTTACACATGCTGGACCATCCCCCATTCCTGTGTTCGCTCATGAAGTGAGCTCATAATAATACGATCCAGCAGCTGTGAAAAGTTGATTCCCGCTGCGGCTGCGCTTTTCGGTAACAGGCTGTTAGCAGTCATTCCCGGTAAAGTATTCACTTCCAGCACGTAAGGCATATCCTCACGCAGAATCATATCGACCCTGGCATAGACCTTGCATTGCAGTTGGCGGTAGCTGGTTAGTGCCGCCTCACGTACACGCTGCTCGATCTCGTGTGGAAGCTGGATGACCTTCTCCTCCGCACCACCAATCTCATATTTCGCTCTATAATCGAACCACTCCGAATGAGCTGATTGAATGCCGATGATCGGCAAGACCTCACCATCCAGAATCGAACAAGTAAGCTCGGTGCCTTGAATGTAGGGCTCAATCAGGATTGCCTCTCCCAGACTCTCCGCCTCCTGAACGGCTGGCAGTAGCTCATGTTCATTTCGCACGAGCTGGATACCAATGCTGGAGCCTCCCGTATTCGGCTTTACAATGACAGGGTAGCCTAACTGCTCTACTGCCTGTGGATCATACTCGTTCATCCCTTGCCAGCACAGCCCCGACGGGGTATTTACACCTGCTACCTTCAGCAACTGCTTGGAGAGCTGCTTATTCATGCATAGGCTGCTTGCCAGAATACCACTGCCTGTATACGGAATGCCCAACGTCTCAAGGGCTCCCTGCACTGTGCCGTCCTCTCCATATTGCCCATGCAGCGCCAGTAGCGCTAGATCGATCCCTGTCTGCTGTACCTGCGTGATCAGATCGGAGCGTTGCCCGATCACTAAGGGCACCACGTCATAACGACTACGATCCAGATGCCTGATCATCTCTTGACCCGTCTGTAGGGACACCTCACGCTCGGAGGATACTCCACCCATTATTACGCCGATTTTCATCATGACACTCCATTCTCCCCTCATCTCGTTGTGTGGCACTTCCTGACTTCGTAATAGGAGGCTAGGTGAGAGGAAGCCATGTGATGGGTCCCTCTCGGTTGCTGCTGCTCCTCAATTTGTGTATATAACTCTACTTCCCGAGCAAGCGACGTGCCTGCTCACCGATCATCCGAAGCCCCTCTTCAATCTGCTCATCCGTTACTCGCGAAAAGCCTAGCCGCAACGTGTTCTCCCCTTCACCCTCCTGTACGAAGAATCTGTCTCCTGGCGTAAAAATAACCCCTTGCGCTAAGCAAGCCTCCAGCAATTGACGTGTATCGAGGTCAGCCGGAAACGTAAGAAACAGATGCAAGCCCCCATCACCCGACAGTTGAGCCTCTGGAAGATGCGTCTCACAGCATGTCTTGGTCCATTCATATTTTCGCTTGTATTCGGCACGCGCCTTTTTGACATATTTATCGAAATTTCCGTTCAGCAAATATTGATATAAGATCGATTGATCGATCGTTGATGTATGAATGGTACGTGCCCTTTTCATGCTCTCCAGCGTATCAATGAGCGCCTTGTCAGCCAGCACCCAGCCTACTCGCAGACCAGGAAACAGCACCTTGGAGAAGCTGCCGATATAGATGACTCCGTTACCATTTCCTGCTGTCGCGATTAATGGAGCTACATGTGCTCCTGAATAACGCAGCTCCTCATTGAAGCCATCCTCAATCACTGGGATCTGGTAGCGCGTCAGTAGTTGCATCACGGCACTACGCTTGGCGGGTGACATGACGATACCTGTTGGATTGTGATACGAGGGTGTCAGATAGGCCAGATCGAACTGTTCGGTCTGCTGCTCCAATACCTGCTCTAGCTGATCCACATCCAGACCGTCGCGCTGCATCGGAATGCCTGTAATCTCAAAGCCATGCAGCCTCAAATTCTTGATCGCCGTATGGTGGGTCGGATTCTCACAAAGGGCCGCCCCACGGCCCACCGTAGGACGCAGTGCCGAGAGCACGATGTCGAACCCCTCGGTGAATCCGCTAGTAATCAGCATATCCTTGCCGCTCAGATCGACGCCCTTATTCTCCATATAACGCATCAGGTAATCCATTAACGGCTTGTAGCCTTTGGCGTAGCCATAGTTGAGCAGCACCTGCCCCTCGATGGCCATCCGGTCCATGAAGGCACGCTTCACATCGCCCAGATCAAACAGCTGCTCATCCGGGGCAATGCTTGTGAACGAAATCGTGCCTTTGGGTGCACGAATGCCCTTCTTCATCAGGTCCAGCTCTACGGCTGCGACTGCATAATCGTTCATTCTGGACTTCCAGTCCATCTGCCAAGCTGCCGTGTCATCAGCCGCTCCTTGAGCTGCCGCCGACTGGCCTGCCATGGCTGCGACATAGCTGCCCTTCCCGGGAAGGGCATACGTATAACCATCATCCTGCAAGTCTTCATAGGCTGCGATGACCGAATTGCGGCTCACCTGCAGCAGCGTGCTCATTTCTCTCGTGGAGGGCAGCTTCTGGTTCGCTTGGAGTGATCCTTTTATGATTAAACGTGTGACGTATTCTTTCACTTGTAATGCGACTGGACGGTCTCCGACCAGCCTGAAATCCTGGAACATCCCTTATCGCCCCCAGCTATAATGATGGCATACTAGACAGGTGAAAAAAAGAACCACCCTGCTGGATTTTTCATCCTGCGGTGGCTCTGGTTCTTCAATTATATATTACAGCGGTGACTCTAAAAATGGCTGGTACATCATAAGCGCATGATTCCTCGTAACTAACTCATCCGATACAAGCTCTTGATGCAGATTATATTTTCTTTTATATATCATATTAGTTCTTACATAGCCACCCCAGTATTCTTGGGTGATCTTATGATCTCGTTCGTATATTTCATAGATGTGGGTCGGCTTCGCTGTCGTTCTCCACTCACCGTACAGGTACTCCTTGTCGATGTCAATGACTAACTGGTAGGGCTGATCTGTCGGGTTGTAAATTTGCAAATCAAGATAATTATAGGAACACGTGGCCCCACTACCAAATGGTTGAGTTCGGTTCGCATCAGGGAACACGTCATAGCTGTGTCTGTGTCTTTCGGTCACGACCAACGGCGTGTGCAACGTAATCCAGTAAATGAGATTGGATAACTGACAAAGCCCTCCCCCCACACCAGGCCTGAACGTTCCGTAGAATAACGTCATTCCTTCCACGTAGCCCTTTCTTTTGGTAGGCTTGCCGATTAGCTTCCAGTATGAAAACGTCTCTCCCGGAGCAATCGTAATCTTATTTAGCTTTTGCTTGGCGATCTTCAGATTAATGATTTTGTTGTGTTGCAGCCACATATCGACCTCTTTAAGCTTTCTTAGCAGAGGGGTCTGGTGTGTAAAGGTGATATATGGGAGCTTTTCATTTTCTATACGAGAAGCAAACTTTACATGTCCAAAATGCCACTTCAAGTATCTTTTGAACTTGAAGTAACAAGATCCAGCTAGAAGTCTAAACCTTGATCTTTGTTTGGGTTTCATAATATCCCTCCACGGTGTGTAGAGTGTGACTATTCAAACGAAGGCGTAAAAGATCGACAATCGACAATGACCACTTTAAACCGAGCACTTTTCAAAAGTGTGACTATTACCTTGACCAGATTAATGTGAGTGTAGAGCCGCTGCAAGCGGGGAGCCCTATCGACCATGGTTAAGCTTGCTGTTCTTTCGAACGAAATGGAAAGCGGATGAACAGCAAGCTTAAAGATGGGCACTCCGTTTCTCTAGGGCTTCCCCGCTTTCCCCTAACCACGCTCTATTTTAGATCGTTTAAGTCCACAATCGTATACAGTCAAAACGGCTGGAATCAAAACGTTGCAGGGCTTCAATCTATGCACTCGTGTAGAGTGCGACGCTTGCCGCTTTTTTGAGTCCTTGCGCTCCGGAACATTTCAATCCACGCACTCGTGTAGAGTGCGACTACTAAGGGCATTGTACTTAGTAACAAGAGAGGAAATTTCAATCCACGCACTCGTGTAGAGTGCGACCTGTTCAATAACCGTAGTGTAAGGAACTACAAAAAATGTTGCATGCAATATATCCCTATTTGGCTGTCGGGTAGTCCTTCACTCCTAGGCGTTCCTTTAACGCCTGTTGAAGCACTTGGGAAAAGTTAAGCTTCTCACGCGCAGCTTCCTTCTCAAGCCAGCGTGGAATGGTTACATTTTTCGTAACAGACTTGTTCATCATCTCATCTCGGATAGATCCCATTCTCACTTCAATCATGGTGACAAAAGAATCCTTAGGCGCTAATACTGCTGTTGGATCTGTAGGATTTGGGATTTTATCCTGATCCTCTTCCATTCCAAACAAATGCAATTCCAAACACTCACGAGCCATACGCAATGCTTCCTCCATGTCATCTCCCTCGGTAATGGCACCCGGTAGATCGGGAAAGGTCACGGTGTAGCCAATGTTTTCACCTTTCTCAAAAATTGCGGGATAAATGAATTTATCCATAGTTTATATATAACCTCCTTGAGGAAGGGCTACTGTAGTCCCGCCTGTTTGAGTATGGATTTTGCTGTTTTAGGGTCTAAATCCCTTGACGGGTGTGGCACTGTTACTAGGCATTGTTTTATATGATGTTTAAACTGATGATGACTGCCTCTGACCCTAACCAAGTACCACCCATCCGCTTCAATCTTCTTTATAATGCTGCGTGATGAGTAGCCCAAAATCATCCTCCTTTCTAAGTATATTCTAACATGCATAAATTATGCACGTAAATAATCACATGCTATACTAAATGCATGTGATTACAAGTACACAAAAACTTTAATATCAAAGAATAAGAGAGATACGTTATCGCTAATTAACTATTGAGTCCCCAGCCAGCACTAGACATGAATGTGAAGCTGCGTTATTTAAACGTCTATTAGAGTGTGTCCTCCATGCGATCAACCGGGTACACCGGGCGAGTTGTATTTCAATCCACGCACTCGTATAGAGTGTGACTCACCTTCAAGCAACTGTTTCCGCTCTATGTCTGATTTCAATCCACGCACTCGTATTGAGTGCGACTGTCAGACATGGATTATTTAGACTACAACAATAGGATTTCAATCCACGCACTCGTATTGAGTGCGACTCGTCGTTGATGGTAAGGCTCATGTCCCACTTCGTATTTCAATCCACGCACTCGTATTGAGTGCGACACTCGCCAACAATGTTCAGCCCTGAAACTTGAAAAATTTCAATCCACGCACTCGTATTGAGTGCGACTTCGGAATGCGGACTCATCCAGTGTACAAGACCAAATTTCAATCCACGCACTCGTATTGAGTGCGACTGACGATCTTGTCTTGATCGAATACGCAACGTCCTATTTCAATCCACGCACTCGTATTGAGTGCGACTACATCTCGCCCGGTGTAACGACCCAAGCTTTTATTTCAATCCACGCACTCGTATTGAGTGCGACACCCCGGTCAAAACTTCTACCGCACCAACAAAATCATTTCAATCCACGCACTCGTATTGAGTGCGACAGCGGATTTATTCGAATATTTGTAGGGATTATGCAATTTCAATCCACGCACTCGTATTGAGTGCGACAGCGGATTTATTCGAATATTTGTAGGGATTATGCAATTTCAATCCACGCACTCGTATTGAGTGCGACAGCGGATTTATTCGAATATTTGTAGGGATTATGCAATTTCAATCCACGCACTCGTATTGAGTGCGACAGCGGATTTATTCGAATATTTGTAGGGATTATGCAATTTCAATCCACGCACTCGTATTGAGTGCGACTCTATATTCCATTCATATAAATTAAAACTTGGAAAATTTCAATCCACGCACTCGTATTGAGTGCGACGAGATTGGCATTTATCAGTAGATAACCGATATTTTATTTCAATCCACGCACTCGTATTGAGTGCGACTATAATTGTTCCATTATCATCATAAATATTAATTGATTTCAATCCACGCACTCGTATTGAGTGCGACGAGCGGTTGATAGCTGCTGATCTGGAAGAGTCTATATTTCAATCCACGCACTCGTATTGAGTGCGACCTTCTTCAACGAATTGCAGAAAGTACCGGGGCTATATATTTCAATCCACGCACTCGTATTGAGTGCGACCATAAAGCTCCATCTCTAATTCCTCCAAGCCAGATAATTTCAATCCACGCACTCGTATTGAGTGCGACATTAAGCTTGCTTTGATTGGCTATCATCTCAGCGGATTTCAATCCACGCACTCGTATTGAGTGCGACCTGCTGCTAAGCTCGGTATATCGGCCAGGACATACCATTTCAATCCACGCACTCGTATTGAGTGCGACTCAAGGGAATGGGTAGCGCCGGGTCAGTTCAAATATTTCAATCCACGCACTCGTATTGAGTGCGACGATCAACACAAATAAAAAGACAGCGCGATTCAAAGTATTTCAATCCACGCACTCGTATTGAGTGCGACTCTTATATAATCATATATGAGGTGATATAAATGGAATTTCAATCCACGCACTCGTATTGAGTGCGACTCTACAATGTGTAGAAATAAAATATTAGCAGATATATTTCAATCCACGCACTCGTATTGAGTGCGACGAAATAATTTAATTTCATTTTCTTGATAGTCAAATTTCAATCCACGCACTCGTATTGAGTGCGACAGCGAAAAATGGCTCAAATAAGAGCAAAACAACTCTTTTCTAACGTGGATCCGTCTTACTTCATGTCCATAATGTCTTAACTAGTAGAATGGCGTTCACATTTCATTCACATTCGACTCGGTTTCGACAAAATCTGAGGTGCGAATCCCCCGGGGTTTTCATGTGCGCTTGGGGTTCGCACCTGACAGTCACATACTACTTTTGACCAAAACCCGATACATTCCGCTATAGAATTAACGGACCTTCCATATCATAGGATGCTTTGACTCCCGTATGATCTACTTTTTTCTTATAATTGTTACCAAGATTATAGAATCTCAAGCTATCGGTTTGCCTATCAATTAGCCCCTCAAGCTCCAGCTTCAAACGTCGATACTGCGTCTCATCCAGTATGCATTCAAAAACAGAGTTCTGGACTCGCTGCCCGTGATCTACGCATTTCTTGGCAACCCTGGACAACCGCCGTCTTCCTTCCGCATCGGTAGTGCTGACATCATATGTGATTAGCACTAGCATCATTCACACCTACTTCCACAGAAATGGAGGATATTCATCCAGATCCCCGCGAATATGTCTTGCCAGTAGCAGCGATTGTGCATAAGGTACGAGCCCCCAAGGAATCTGCTCATTCAAATACGGGTGCTGTATCCTTTCCTGCTTGCGCTCCTGCCAAGCTTTGATCACTTTTTTGCGCGTATCGTCATCCATAATGACCGCACCGTTCTCCTTGATATAGAACCCTTTGTCATTCACGATCTTCTTATTGATCAGAGACAGCACGAATCGGTCTGCATACACTCCACGCAGTTCCTCCATAACATCCAGTGCGAGCGAAGGACGGCCTGGTCGATCTCGGTGTAGGAAACCTACATACGGATCAAGTCCGACGGATTCAAGCGCAGACTTCATATCGTTGGACAACAAAGTATACGCGAAAGATAGCAGGGCATTCACCTTGTCGAGAGGTGGCCGCTTGCTTCGTCCGTAGAAGTAGAAGGATTCCTTTTGCTGCAGGATCAGATCGTCAAATACGGAGTTATACTGTGCTGCCGCATTCCCTTCCAATCCGCGCAGTACATCCAGTTGGTCGGTCTGGCGTACCCGTAGCATCGTATCTGATAGGAAGGCAGATATTCGCTTCATCCGCTCCGTGTCCAGCCGCAACGCATAATCCCGAATCGCCCGTTCGAGAATCCACTTGTGGTTATACAGTTTACCTACAATCATATTTCTGGCTAACTGTGCGCTTCGAGACTCGCTATCCGAGATACGGTACTGCTCCTTGCGCAGCACGACATTGCCGCGATCCTCCCCGATGACCCTGGCCAAGAATTTTCCTGATTGCTTCATGAAGGTCAAATTAATCCCCCGTGTAGCACAAGCTCCCATGAGCGCCGGACTAACACCTGCGTAGCCGAAGGTACAGACGCCCTCCAGATTATGTAATGGATAACGTCCAAGCGTGTTCTCTTCCTGCTTAATGACGATATTCTCTCCGTCCAGGGACAGATACGTATCTGGTAACGTGACAAAAAGTGTATTCAGCAGCTTCTTCATTCGTTCAACCTGCTTTCGATATAACTGGCGACGGATCTTTTGTGAAGGATATCAGGCACACAGATATTCATGAGCGAGCAGCTTCTACAATGAGGGCCTGCCTTGGCCTTGGGCGTATAGTTACGTTCATAGTACTGTCTCATCTCATTCACACTGGAACGGACTCGCTCCCGGTCATCTGTCGTAATTCGTACCTCTACCCGATGCTTAATCTCGTCATAGTAAAAGAAGGCCGTATCCATATCGCATCCAAGCATCTCCTCTAGACACATCACCTGTGCGACTAGCTGAGAGTGGTCCGAATCATTTCGCTTCGGCTTGCCACGCTTATATTCGACAGGATAGGGGAAGAAGCCCCCTTCTTCCCCTGCCAGCGCAATCCCGCTCACATCCTGTACGAACTCCACCACATCACAGATGCCTGTAATCCCAAGCTCCCTGGAATGGATGGGCAACGCACGCACAATGAGCTTATTGCCCCTTTTCTCCCGAGTGGTCGGCTGATCTGCATTCCGATGCAAATAACTGCCTTCAATCGTGCGTACATTCTCCTCCCACTGCTGCTCGATATGAATCAACGCCCACTGGCGACGGCAAAAATTAAAGTGCTGAATGCCCGACAGCAGGAGATAATCCTCCTCGTTATAGTCCGGCATAACGCTGTGGTTCCAGTCCTTCTAGGGGAGTTAGCTGAATCGAGTAATCGTCATAGGATTTCGCCACGGCTACGCCTTCTTTAAGCTCAATCTTCAGTGAGCGATGTACCTTCGCCGATGAATACTGCCCCAGCTTGGAGTTATGCTCCCACCAGAACAGATCATGTACCTCCATGCTGCCATCTGGACGAGCTGAAGAGGTATCATTCTCAAATAATGTCCGTAACGCTTCACGAATCTTCAAACCATCCTCATAAGTAAATCCTGTCTTTTCCGCAAGCTGCGTATTAATGCTTCCATAGAATACATACACACCGAAGTCTACCCGATGCTTCATTCCCATTGTATCTGAGCCTTTCTTATCCGGGTCCTTGGAGGTCACAGAGTTCACGCTCTTCGTAATCTGCATACTGGAAATGTCGATGGGTGCCAGGCTCACCGCTGTATGAATCGAGACAGGCCCGCGAATACCTACAGATACATCCGTGCCACTGAAGGCAAACACTTGCCCGAAGCTTCTAACGTCTATCCAAGACTGACAGGCAACATCCGCATACAATTCTTTGTCGGCTTTTTTCCCCTTGGCATGCTCCTGCAAGGCAGTGTTAGCATCGACTCGATCCTTAATGGAACGATATCCGTCATTCCGGCGATCGTCTGACTGCACGAGAATAGCCTCTCCCATATCCTGCAAACGATTTCTGATTTTGCGTTTCAGTGCAACGTCCGAGATTTCTCCGAGTCCATCATAATTCTGGCGCGGACGATTCCCATTCAGCGGATCGCCGTTGGGATTAGCATTTCGTACAGACAGCACTACAGCAAAATCAATTTTACGATCCAATGTACTCATTATATTAGCCTCCTTAATAATTACGATTGATAGTTGTCATCACAAATTTAATTCTGGTTCGATTCCTGATCTGAATCTTTCTCACTACCTGCACCTGCCGATTCTCCAGCATCCTTCGCTTTCTTACTTGTATATAGATCATGTCGCTGGCTATAAAAACCCAGAAGATACAAGCCGCTAAGTGGCTTATCACTGTAATCCTCCAGCTTGAGCCTGCTACCGACCTCATCCAGCAGTTTGTTAAGATCCTTCGCATCCTTACCTAATCTGGCTTGATATGGTTGTAAGTTAGACTGAATAATGCTCCATGTGCGACCAGGATGTTGTGCGAATGCGTTCATATATCGAATGGCGTTACTCGCCCTCTTCTCCTCTTTCCCGAGCGCTCTGCGTTCCAGCACATCTGCAATAGCCAGCATCCGTCCGAACACATAGCTGCGATCAGTTGTTTCTGTATTCAGGCTCAATCCGTACTCCTCCTTCGAATAGTGCTTGTTCACGAGAGCACAAGCAATACTTAACGTCTTCTGCCAATCCCACTCCTCCATCCCAACAGGATTAGAGGCTCGCTGTATAGCACTTCGTACGATGTCACGGGGAAGGTCACGCCTGTCCACAATACACGGTAGTAGGCGTTCCATTAATCCTTTTACCACTTTGTCACTGGCACGTGGGCCATAAGCAGCAAATGCAATATCCCTGGGAGCTGGAGCACCTATGAAGCTCGAATAGCTCGTGTTCTTTTCCGGGTCCTTACGATAGCGATGCCGCCAGTAGCACGTCGTGTGCCAATGCTCAAGCTGGTCAATATACTTGTTCTGTTCCATGTTCCGATAATACATAATCGACATGCGACCGGGCGTCGCAGCATCCAGAATCATGATGTTCACCTCAGCAAGCGCAGCATACTCCAGGTCATGTCGCAAGCTACTCAGCGCCTTCTGCACTTGCCGTGCATATTCCTTATGCGTGGTATCCCCGATCGCTTCTGGCTCAACTGCATGTGCAGCAAAGAGGTCGTATGTATCCTCCTGTGGTTCGGGTAGCTCCAACTGCTTGCTCCCCCACACCAGAAATACTTTTCCATCCTTCGTCGTCCCTTGACGCTCAATTAGCCACTTCAATGCGTTATGCCCCTTCTGCGATACCTCATAGCTGACTGTCGCTGCCTCGCGGCTGGTGCGAAAGCGTCCACGATAGGTAAATCCACTAGAATCATTAGCAGAAATCAGCTTGGATTTGTCGCCAGAGTGACGGATTCGTGAAGCATGCTTGTCCGCGACGGGCTCTCTCTTACCACTGACATAGCACACATCTGTATCCATCATCATGGAAGCATAGAATCGAACAAAAGACTGCTGTACTTCCTTATCACGCCATAGACGATGCTCGCTCTCTTCTGGTACTTGAACAGCGAATCTTACGAAAGCCCCGCTTTGTTCTCCCGCAATAACATTGAATATGGCTGGTTTTCCTTCCGGGCGTTGATCTAATTCAGGTGTTGATTTATCCAGCAGCTTATCACGGCTATCCGTCCATAGAATCTCACGGCTGACCAGATCGGCGATCAAGGTGCCTTTTCGCACATATTCATAGACACTGCGTATCTTGCGGTTGCCATAAGATGAATCGCACCATGACTTTAACTGATTGAGATAGTCCTGATGAGGAGTTCCCTTAGGCTCTGCACAATATTGTGCATAGTCCCCAGCTACATACAGGAGCTTGTCAAATAAAGGATACGGTACTGGCGCACTGGTACGACTTGCTGCAGCCTCCGTGCAGGGTATAATCGTACTTCCTTCTTCTTTAGGGATGACTCTTGCACGTAAAAATTGACCGTCTATATCCAGATGAATCTCAATATGAGCGGTCTGTGTGGTGTGAGAGACTGGAATAAGCGCATATTCACGCCCATCTTTTTTCAACTCAAATTTTCCGACGGACTGCTCATGATCGTCATAAGTCTTGCTCAGATTAGCCAGCCAGGTCATTCACTCACCCCGCTTCCAAGTAGTTCCTCATACAGCTCATCGACGGACTGCATATTCGTTGAATTGAAGCTTTTAGCTACTCCCTCTCCAGCTCTACGAATGAGGGTACAATCCTCTGGACGATCGAAGACGATCACACCTCTGTCCATTCTGGCCCGCCATAGCCTAATTTCCCGTTCCTGCCTGCCTGTCTCATCTGGATAGTTGATTCCATGTACCATGATGCCGAAGTCCAGTTCAGGCACATCGTCGTAAGCACCCTTTCCCTCACCAAATACACATGGCTCCACATAGGCTTGGCACTCTCTCGTTCCCAGGAAAACATCTCGCCGTCCGCCTACATGGACAGCTCGCTTGGAGATGTTGTGATGCTTGTGTTCATTACGGTCATGTGCCAAATCCTCTCGATACTCATTAAATTCAAAATGAGCACGCACCTGGTAACGTACATCCTTGAGATAGGTGTAATAGGCTAGCGTGTTACCACCTGAATATTCAATCGGACGCATCCCTTTCGATTCCGTTTGGATCGGGTTCATGATCCGCACCTCGTCTATAATCCAGATTATTGTCGGTTTCCAATATATGGATTCAGCGATACCCTTAAGCGCCTGATAGGTAGGCACCTGATAACTGAATTTCTCTCCACCTAGCTTGGTCAATGGGTCGGTGAACAGCGCATATTGGCCCCATACTTCAAATTCAATCTGGTTCCTCATCTGTATGCCTCCTTTCAAAGTAAGGCCATGTAGGGGAGAATTCCCCTACCGCCTTTTCTCCAAAATTATTCAAATCAGCTATACAAGTACTTTCTATTTAATCAATTGTCTCCTTTCCAATTCATAAACAAGGAATTTACTATGATTTTGTAAAACCGATGTTAACTTCATCAATTCATCTTGCTTTACTCTGCATTCTTCTAATAAAAGAAACATTGAATCTGTCATCTGCTGAAGATAATCACTTGACAGTTCTTTAGCAGACTCTTTAAAATCCGACTCTCTCCAGCTTCCACCTCTTGACTGAAGCATAAAATTATTCTCTCCAATCCAATTAATATCTTCTTGTTATTTCTAATGTTATTATGGAAATATCTGACTTAACATTACACCAAAATTATCTTGCTTTCTACTATTATTTTTGATTAAATGAGGTGGTCGCTTTCACAAGCGTGGATTTAAAATTGTTTTTTCTTATGTCCAAGAAGATAGCAGACTCCTTATTAGGGAGATCTGCTGTTTTCATTTTAGATTTCTAATTCGCTTTATAGCACCATAGAACCCCACTCGCCTTCTGACTCCAATGTGAGACCATACTCCAACGAGTAGGCAGTCTCAGCCAGCGCCCAGGCTTGTCCATGGAGTAACGGATAGGCATCTCCCTCCTTATATAGCCGATCAAGCTGATGCCGTTGAATGTTAATCGTGTATAGTTGTACCTTACGAAACAGGTCCCCTAAGACATCGGGACCGTGTGGAAGTTCGCCGTTTAAATCAAGAATGAGATTCTTCCCCTCTTCATATGGCACCAGGACAGGTATAGCATGGCTATTTATCGCTTCAAAATAACGATCTGCAGTAGCAATAGCAGCCGTGTTCTTGAGATTCCCAAGTGTACCGTTGCGATTTAGATAGCTGTCTTTGTAATATGCATTTGTATTTATTAGATCGAATAAATTCTGTTCTAGCTTGGGAATCGGATGATGCATCTTTTGCTGTACTTGACAGTAATACTTTTCAAAATACAACCTCATAGCCTCCGCAGAAAGCAATAGTTCAGGCTTCCCACGATATTCACGCAATACATCCTCAGTCGTATCTGCCCCAATTTGAATCTCCCGCAATCGCGTCAGATTCTCATCAGCACAGCGAATAATGTACACCTTGCGTATAACGTCACGACCATGCCGATTACACCGCCCTGCCGCCTGTGCAATCGAGTCTAATCCAGCAAGCGAACGAACCACACACTCGAAGCTGATATTTACACCTGCCTCAATAAGCTGGGTACTAATGCAGATGATACGTTCATGCTCCAAAGATGGAATCAGCCCCGTGTCCTCATCAGACAGTACATACTTACGATGTGCCGCGCACATATTTGTGCTTAGATGAACTACTCGAATGTTCTGCTCGCGCACCCAATCCGCAGACTGTAATTGGCTATACAGCTTGCGAACAGCAGCCTTCGTATTCAGAATGACAAGCGCATTATTCACCTCACACATCTGCTCCTGGAGAAACTCTGAAATCTGCTCTGCTCCCCAGCCAGACGGTGCATCTGTTGCCAGATCGACGAGCTCGACCCGCCGAAAGCTCTGCTCAACATCACTCAGGCCCTTAATCATCTCGGCATCGGGTGAGAGCCGCAGCTCATGTTTAACATAGTTCAGCGCAGGCTGTGTAGCTGTGCATAATACCAAACTTGCGCCACCAACGACTTGCAAAAAGTTCAACGCCGAGTTGAACAAGGATATACAATGCACAGGCACCGACTGTACCTCGTCAAAGATCAGCACAGCATTAGCCAGCCGATGCAATCTACGTACATTGCGTGTTCCTGAGCTAAAAAAAGTATTCAGAAACTGCACCATTGTCGTAAAAATAATCGGGCGATCCCAATGATCTCGCGCTAGCTTAGTCTGCTTGCGTCGTGTCTCATAGACCTCCCCATCATCTTCGGCAGTACGTTCATCATCACTATGATCGACCACATTGGAGTGATGCTCCAGAATCATGTCTTCGTTTCCAAGAATCTTACGTATCTCTTTCGCATTTTGTTCAATAATCGTTGTGTAAGGAACGACATATATAATCCTGTCTTTCCCCGTCTCCAGGGCATGCCTGAGCGCATAGCGCATACTCGCAAGCGTCTTGCCGCCCCCTGTTGGAATGGACAACGTGTATGTACCGGACGGGCGATACGCTGCCTTCTCACACTGCTCAGACATCTCCTGTCGCAGTCGCTTGATCTGTGGGTTGCCTTCTTGTTGTTGGTCTAACTCGTGAAGATGTGCCATGAGCGCTTCATAGCTGGAGAGAAAAAATGAATGGTGCTTGCGTGGGGAATCTGTTACTTGAGAAAGAGCCTCCGAATGATCAGCCTTTTCTTCCTCAAATAAACGGGTGTTGGTGCGGTCTGCATCAATGAGACAGCTAAAAATATACTTCAACAGCAAGGTAGCTACGATAGGAGGAAGCTGATGTTCCCGGATCGAGCGTAAATACTGCTTGAATTCATCTGTAGCCAGAGCGAATAGCTCGTCTAATTCGTGCGGAGGAACATGCCGGAAAAATTCATCGACTGCCTCCTCATACTGCTTCAGCATACGCTGCTCTACTCGTTCCAGATAGGGAGATACACCATCCGGTGGTATATAATCTCTTAGCCCTTGATGATGCGAAATAATGCAATTTGCTAACCACTCTGCTGTATACTGGTGCTCTGGCTTGGCATCTTTGGTATGGTATCTGGAGTGAATCAGTCGTCCACCTGCTGTTGAATGATCTACCGAGCCTCTGCGCGGCGCGTCTTCCAGCTTGGTGCTAGCCGCAGCTTGCTGGATATACGTCAAGAACTCCTCTGTGTTCTTGCCCAGATCATGCAGCAATCCAGTCAGTCCTGCGAAATGTCTGAATCCAATCTTAGACCCTGCCTGCTCCGCATACTCTCGTACCCCCGACAAATGCTCAGGGACGGTCTGTATCGTCTTATCTGATTCACGAATATGTGCAATATAGTTCGTATGGCTCACCCCAATCATCTTATCGAAGCACGAATATACGACATCGAATAGTTCATAGGACATAGACTTATATTCTTACCATTCGACCTCTTAGCTAGAAAACCTTCTAAATTTATATTATTTTGTAGAAAATTGTGATAAACATGCGAAAATCTAAAGTGTCCTTGCTGAACGAAAAAAAGCCGCTCTACTGAGCAGCAGCAATTTTTCATGGACTTGTGTAGAGTGCGACCAAGAACAACGAGGAACAGGAAGGCGATTACCAATTTCAAGCCACGACTCATGTAGAGTGCGACATTAAAGTTCATCTCAATGCCGATCAGCGCATCGTTATTTCAATCCACACACTCATGTAGAGTGCGACAACCTTCTGCGCCAGGTATCTTATTCCGTATGGGATTTCAATCCACACACTCATGTAGAGTGCGACAATTCTATATATTGTTCTCTATTTTTATCTATTGAATTTCAATCCACACACTCATGTAGAGTGCGACGCAAAGTCGGCTGTAAAACTCAGCCAGTCACAATTATTTCAATCCACACACTCATGTAGAGTGCGACCAAATGCTGTCAGAAAAACGAAGTCCTAACTATGTATTTCAATCCACACACTCATGTAGAGTGCGACAGCGGAAAACAACGTAAAAGAGTTGTTTCCATCTTTATTTTAACGTAGACCCGAAGAAATAAAACGCAACTCATACTTTCAACTCGAACCCATTCACATTCCATACACATTCGACTCGATTTCGACAAAATCTGAGGTGCGAATCTCCCAGGGATTTCATGTGAGCTTGGGGTTCGCACCAGATGTCTGCACCGGCAATTCGTAACTTAAGCCCAAAAGACTAATCCAGCTTATAGCGAAGGAGCCTTCCTAATCCACCAATCGGATCGGGAAGGCCCCTTCTCTGCATTACAACTAACAAAGGAGCTACAACACTATGTATTGAGAAATCCATCATTTAAAATGTTACATCCCGCCTGTATGTCCCTGTGGTTGAATAACTATAGGCGATATCGGCTGCTCTCCTGGAACTTCTGGGATTAGTGGATTTATGAAGCATACCGCCATAAAGCAACTAATTAAAACTATAGAAGAAACCATCCTTTTCATCATGTTTAACCCATACCTCCTTGATAATTTTGTTAAACTGCTTCTGTGTTTCGGGTGTAGAATAATCACGATAATACTCAAATAGGCCCATCGCACTTAGTATCCGTGATCTATTATTAATAGTAACAGATAATTCCAAACATAGAATTAAAGATTTAAAGCCATACAAATAAGAACCACGTCCGAAACGATATTTTGCCGTTTTATACCAGAATCTAGCCATTTCATCTGGTAATACATTTCGGGTGTACACGTCATCCGACTCCTGATCCCATGAATCCATGACCCGATGTTCAAAACGCTCAATAATGGAGTCTATATCTACGTTATGAAGCATAGCCACTTCTAGAACATTTATCAGTTCCACGAAGATATTGTCCTGTTTGTTCTCAATATAATCTACGTACTGGTGAAGAACGCTCATATCACCTGACATAAGTTTATTCACACAAGCATTAATTTCAGCCCATGCTCGGTATGTTTGTATCCAATGCAGAGCTTCAGGATCTTCTTCCTTTACCCAACTGAGGTCACCATATGCCTGAATATGACGTGCGCCCTGCTCATAGTCTCCACGCTCGTCACAGGCGCTTGCAGATAAGTGGTCCGAATATGCTATATACGTAAATAGTGGCTTGCTGAGTTTATTGAATGCATCATTGTTTTTCCGGCCACTCTGATGCTTGAGCCTATACTGGATCTTGGCTTTCCGCCCCATGTTCTGGGCTAATTCAAACACCTTATCCCATTGTCCTATAGCACGGTAGAGATTGGCGAGGTCTTTCAGTGCGTCCAGTTGCTCGATTTCCTCCAGCCGTTCGGCATACGGTTCAAATTCAATTGCTGCTTTCATATTTTGAATTTGATCATCACCAATGCGCATCTGAAACAATCTGTAGTGGCAAGTAGCTAGACGTTCAGAATGCTGGTTCTTCTCGCTAAAAGCAACATTTCTATAGAGTAATGCTGCGGCTTCGTATTGCTTTTGCTCAAAAAAATCTTCTGCCAGGTCGAAAACCAGCCCTGCATAATATGTAAAATTGTCCATCAGTAGAACTACTACTTGGGCTATACAATCCAAACGATTCAATACCGCACAGCGATTAAGAAAGGATTTAACTCTCCTCCAATCCAGAGATGTATCAACGATATAATCTTGAACATATCGGGTGTAAAAATAGTCTTCCGGTTTCCCCATTCCTGTTGTTACGCAATCCAATTGGTGTACAGACAGAGCACGATTACTAGTCAAAATACTACTTACTGTTCCTGGATTCAGCCCGGTAACAGTAGCGAAATCACTCGTTTTCATATTATGAACCTGTAAATACTCACTAATTTCTGTCCGAATCGTGGGTGTATGCATGAGATACCCCTCTCCGCAATTACGTTTTTATGGTTTTATGGAATTAATATACACAAGTACTTTAATTATATCACTAGTATTCTCAAAACAAAATATTCCATTAATAGATGACATTTAAGACGACTGATGAATAAGAAGCAGGTACTTGATTAGATCATGCTCGAAACCAGGATTTTGCAGAAAACAAAAAGAGTGGCCCCACAATAAGGACCCTCTTACTTCGAGCTTTAGCTTACCTGTTATTTCTGGTATCCAGTAATTGTGTGCCGGAGAGTAATGTTATCAAGACTGCTAGTCCGTTAGACGACGAGGATTTTGGAGCTTAACAAGCTGTATTAATCCATGAGATTATACAGAGTGCAACATGAGACATTTAAAAATGGACATAGTTTTCTGAATCCACGCGCTCGTATTGAGTGCGACGTAGCTCGTCCGCGATGACCCGTGCAATTTCAGGTATTTCAATCCACACACTCGTATTGAGTGCGACCGCTTATCTTAAATTGTCACGCTGAAGACTTGTATATTTCAATCCACGCACTCGTATTGAGTGCGACGTCGATCATGACGGCGACATCTGGCACGCCGAGGAATTTCAATCCACGCACTCGTATTGAGTGCGACTTGTTCGGGATTATGTTCGGGAGCTGGCTAGTGATATTTCAATCCACGCACTCGTATTGAGTGCGACTTTTTGATTAAATCAATAAATTGCTTAATTGTGATATTTCAATCCACGCACTCATACAGAGTGCGACTTGTTATACCTCCTAACAGGATGAACGGCAGTAGGAATTTCAATCCACGCACTCATACAGAGTGCGACTACGGGTCCAGTGCTGTACCCAAGTCCTGTGACTTATTTCAATCCACGCACTCATACAGAGTGCGACCCGTCTGCCATCCTCGGCGGCGGTATCCCAACCACAATTTCAATCCACGCACTCATACAGAGTGCGACCCAGTAACACCCGACAAATTGCAGAAAAAGTAATTATTTCAATCCACGCACTCATACAGAGTGCGACTGTTTCTGTTTTCTGGAGATCCACATCTTACGATTATTTCAATCCACGCACTCATACAGAGTGCGACGCGCTTTAACCCCTCGATTGCTGATCCGATATCATTATTTCAATCCACGCACTCATACAGAGTGCGACCCATTAGGGTCAAGCAGCTTGCCGTCAGCAATCAATTTCAATCCACGCACTCATACAGAGTGCGACCACGCCTCCGACATGCTCAATTTGACGTTTTTCCTATTTCAATCCACGCACTCATACAGAGTGCGACACTACTGGGCTTATTTACAATGTAATAATAGGAAAAATTTCAATCCACGCACTCATACAGAGTGCGACTATTTTGCCAATGGCTCTTTATCATATATAGTTGATTTCAATCCACGCACTCATACAGAGTGCGACAACTGGATTATATAAACTAGATGGTTTATTAGTAGAATTTCAATCCACGCACTCATACAGAGTGCGACAAGATATACATATAATCATCAATAGTTAATTCTCTGATTTCAATCCACGCACTCATACAGAGTGCGACCGGCATCATGCCCATTAAATCCAATCCATCCTTTTTATTTCAATCCACGCACTCATACAGAGTGCGACTTTATAGTGATTCCACTCTTATGGTTTCTCAAATAAAAATTTCAATCCACGCACTCATACAGAGTGCGACAGCGGAAAACAACGTAAAAAAGGTGTTTCCACCTTCTATTCTACCGCACTTTCGTACAAATGAAAGGTATAGAGGGCTTTTTCCACGCCACCGGTTCACACCTTATTCACATTCGACTCAGTTTCGACAAAATCTGAGGTGCGAATCCCCCGGGGATTTCATGTGAGCTTGGGGTTCGCACCACTAACGCACGCAATTCCCCATGCCCACATAGAACCTCCTCAGTGACCACAATCCACTCTCATTTAACTTACATCATTTGCATCATTTACATTACTTATATCGCCTATATCACCTATATCGCCTATATCACTTATTTCCTTATATTCCCTAGCTCGAATACAAGGCACAATAAGTTCGTTCAAAGTTGCCTGCCAGCAGATCCTCTTTACGGATGAAGAAATGCAGCACGCCCGCATCCCACCAGCAAAAGCCGATCTCACTATCCGTCTCGATCTCCAGCAGCATCAAGGTATCGTCAATTTCCTGCTGTGCCCGGGTCTCATCTCCATCAAAATGTCCAGCAATAGCCTTCAGGGCTTTTTCCTTGCTGTATTCATATTTTTTATCCGTCAGGATTGTAAGAGCTGCCTCATGGAAGTCGTCGTCATGCTGCCCCGTTGGATAACCGAACATCACAGCTACATCGTCTTCCTCCTCGTTCATAGATAATAGCAGATCCTCATAATCCTCGTACTCATGCTCCTCGTCTTCAATCACATCATAATCCACGTAAGCATAATTCGGTGCTTCCAAGGAAGACCGTGCCGCTAGCTGGTAACCGTTGAATTCCTCTTCCAGCGCAGTTTCCTCAGGAGTCGAGCGACGACGCGCGGTGGGAAATTCCTCTTCCTTGGCATACAGCACCCGATGCTCGATGTTATAGGCAGGCTCATCCACTCCTACGAAGAAATACAGCATCCCCTTCGCAGGAAGGTGGCCTGTAGCGTCTACACCTTGCAGCTCTGCCAAATTAAGCTGTGCCAGGAATGTCATAGGCACGGGCACGTCATCCTTGGTTAGCGGCCATGCCCACTCCTCTGGCAGATCCGGCTCCCCGCCTATTCTGGAGCTACATACTCGCCCATAGTCTGCCGCTCCAGCTTTGATAAAGCGGATTCCCGCTCTCGTCTGCTCCTGCAGATACGACCGAGCATGTGTGAAGCTGTGCTCATCCAACAATTGATCTAGTTGCTGCTGCTGCTCTTCAGACAAAGACATGTGAATCCTCCTAATTTCTCAAGTCATTTTGAATTCCAATTGACATTGTTGAGCTTACATATAGCTGTTGTACAGACAAACCTTGGCCTTCAGAACCCACATACACGCAAAATATGGAGTCTATCGCTGTCTATGCGAGAATTTGCCTATGTCTTGTGCCATCATATATACTCCATATGAGTAAATCGCTTCCACATCATTTCTTGCTATCTACAATCTAGCATGGAGGATGATTGATATGCAATTCACAGACCAGGGCATACTGAACGTTACGTTGGAGGACATTTCAGGTCTCTATGCTTACCGAGATCGGGATGGAGTTGCCTTTGCGGATGGCTTTGCCTTTGAGCTTAAGCTGCAGAGAATCGAATTGACACCCGGAAGTGTGCGAGGTGTAGAGCTACAATTCAGTTCTGCGGAACTGGTCTATCCTGAAGATTATGCAGAGCTGCAAGAGGCGGTCTATGCTGTGGTCCGACAGACAGATCCTGAGTTCCACGGGTAAGTCTATCTTTTACAAACAGTTATCATCTCTTTCATTATCCGCATCTGCTCTAGGGCAATTGCAGGGGTTAGCACAGTCTCCTTTTGAGCAGGGGCTCTGCTACCAGCATACCTGCCAATACAAACAAGCGGGTGCACGATCCATACGATCACTGCTACCCGCTTCATGTTTTTTGTCCTGCCGTTGAGATTACTTTGTCAAGAGCACTCCATAAGACTACTCCATTGATCTCCCGCGATTCACCAGATTCCCGTGATTAGACCGCTACATATCATCGTGATTCCATATCAAGCTGTTAATTTCGCAAAAATGATAAAGAATGCTAACAGCTCATCCAGTATCAGCTGCGGTGAAGCAGCCAGATATAAGTCTGATACGAATAGCACGCCAATCACTGATGTCAAGGAGAGCATGAGCTTATAGCTCGGCTTGCGATGGCTGAACTTGAACGAATGGAAGGTGAACATCACCGACCAGAAATACAGCAGTACCGATCCGAACACAAAGCACAAGATGAACGTATACTCCAAGCCTCCAAGGTACAGCAGCTGCAAGGATGCAGCCATCATGCTTAGCGAGAGATAAATGAACAGGTGACCGTACATAATTGTCTGTCCTGCCGTCTGCTTTTCTTTATCCACATAGCGCTCGACGTTCTCGAAATACTGCCACCAGACGGCAATGACCAGCATGAAGGACAAGGCTGTATACACAATCGACTGAATCGTAAAATGCTGCTCCTCTAGCACAGAGATCATGCTAACAACAGATTCTCCGAGCAAAATAAGGGTGAACAGCGCGAAGCGCTCCAGCAGGTGTGACGTCTGAATCGGTGTGATGACCAGCTTGCGCCGCCCAATGATGGGCACTAGGATATCGATCGCAATCCCCGCATACAACACCACATACCGCAGTCCCGAGTCCAGAAAAATCGACAGGCAAGAGATGACGATGCCAATCCAGAAATACTTTCCGAAGAAACTCGCTGTCTCGCGCTTATGATGCGTGTGAGCACGGGCCGTTATCACATACTGAATCGCAGTTAACGCCCTTAGACCGATGTATCCGATCAGAAACGGTAAATAGTTCGCATCAAAGTTCACGTCCAGACTCGCGATCATAATCAGCACAAAGAACATCTGCACAATCATAGCTACCCGTTGTGTATTACGATCCTCACCATAACGATTGACGTACACCGTCTGACCGACCCAAGCCCACCAGATCGGGATGAAAATAAGTATGAATTTTCCCAGATGCTCTGGTGAAATACTTCCATGCTCGACATGCAATAGCACATGCGTGGCTTTGGAGACCGCAGCGACGAACAACAGATCGTAGAAGAGCTCAAGCCAGGTCACCTTTTTCTCCAGCATTCGTATAATCTTCCTCCTCGTCAGCGTCAAACGACGTTGTGATATGTCGATTCTTATTCTATAAAATTTTAAATAAAAAGTCTGCACTTTACTTTACGCCGCCGATCTTGCGCAAGGATAGTCTGAGCGCTTCTTTGACCTTTTATAAGTCTGGAACGCTGTGGCCATACGCAAAAATACAGCTATCCAGAGATAGCTGCTTGCGGTCAAGTCCTTGTTTCGTATTTTCTGTAGCACTACTTCTCTTTCTGTGTCTTGCGTATACTGTAATCCGAGGCGATAAGCTCTATATAGCTGTCATTCCCTGTAATAAGATAATGCCGCAGGTTCAGACGATTGCGCGGGTCGTATAGAGGCTGTCGCTGCTGAAGATGCTGCGAGTCCGGTACGGCATAGAACCCATTCATTCCTTGCCCATCCAGAATCTCGAACTCCCCATGATGTGCCTCGTAGAAGTTCAAGCTTATACAATTGACCTCCGCGACAATCGGAAAATAAATCTCCAATTCCTCGTATTCCATTGGTTCTATCGGCCGGATATCCGTGGACAGGGCATTCGCTGGCTGGATATCAGACTTTTGGGCATCAAGCCGGATTGTAGCCCCACCATGCTCGGTGTAGACGACCTCCACATCCGTCGTAGATATGATGAAGCCGATTGGCTCAGAGACCAGGTTTAACATGTATGTATTCATCCTTTCCAGAAAAGAAAAGCTAGGGATACGATCATCCCTCTAGTTCATGTTCATCTTAGTGTATTGGGGCGGTGGATGGAAATAAATTGAAGTTCATAATTGATAAAGCCGCATTACAAGCAGCACAGGTCAATTACGGTGGTATCTGACCATAATCAACCTGTTTGATGATCGAATAGCGTTATTTAGGTTATAAAATTTAAGCATTTGATGTGCGTACAAACAAATTAACAAAATCTTCATATAGGTATTACATAAGTTAAGTCTACTTGAAATCAGCCGTGCTACTCATTCGGCACTGGGTGGGGGGGAGATCACTTCATCATCCCCCTGTTCATAACAAAAATCGAAAAAAGATAGAACACCGACAGTTAACTGTGTTGCTTCGTTAGTTGTGTTGTATCTCACTAGAAAACCGTGCTCCACAACAATAGTGTATTATTAGACTTTGCTTGTTAGTTCTTTATATTTATTCTTAACCAGTTCCAAGTACTCTTCTAGATACTCAACCTCGTGCTCATCTAAGCTGTCCTGATAATTAATCTTATCTGACAAATCTAAGACTCGTTTCATATTAGTAATATCTAGTTCAGTAAATGCAACATTATGTCGCATCATTAATTGGGTTAGTAAGGAAATGGATAGTATACTACTGATGTTATCAGCGCTAATATATTCATAGAAAGATTGATAGCAAATGCCAGCAGATTGTTCATAAGTATGTTCATGTACTGTAACCTCAAAATAAAAACTATCAGTTATTAAATATTGCAGTTCAAAAAAATTATCACTCACTTATTTTGCTCCCCCTTTAGTTTTATAGATGACTTCGATAGTTATATTAGGATATTTCGCTTTAAATTGTCTAATTACATTACTACAACTTGGGCAACAATCTAAATCAGTATACAATTTAATATTTCCTGCGACATCTGTTTTATCTCCTAAAGACGATGCTACTTCATTAAGAATTTTAAACTCGGTGTCTTTACTTCGATCCCATGCACCATCACCGTCAACAATATTTTCTCTATTAACCTTCTGTGTTGTAAAAAGCTTGTCCTTTCCTAGCGGCTCAGTAGAAATGTCTTGTATTTTGGCTCTTGCAGATGGATCTTCTAAATCCTCTATTTTGTTTATACCACTATGAGCATAATAATCCTTCTTGTTTAATCCTTGTATATTGACCTCAGCATATCCAAAATTATATTTATTTCTTATTTTACTTGGGAGGTTTTTCTTCATTTCTTTTACTTTGCTTATGAATTCAGCATCAACAGTTTCATCTAACTTCCGAGAATTACCCGTCCCCTCAGCCTCTTCATCCTTTCTCTGTTGCTCCTCATCTTCCCTTCTTTTCCGTTCATCCTCGTGATGATCTCTAGGTGGCTTATCCGGTCCACCCCCAGAGCCTCCACGACCATTGCTATCCATCCGGGAATAGTCCTCGAACTCCCATCTCGGTCGCCCATTACTGATTTTCCCGAATCCGACGGGAATGAGTCGCTTGGAAAAGATATTCATCCGATTCGCAAGGCTCTGCATAAAGCTCTCCAGCGAGGCCATATCCAGCGGGAGCCGCAGGGCGTTCGTCTTCAATTTCCCATCTCCACCCAGACTTTTGACCGCCTCGTGCAGGGTATCATTCCATCGAGGAGCAACCATACCCCTCCCGCCTGAATTTCCGCTCCCACTACCTGACTTGCCGCCTGTTGACTCCCCGTGTACTGCTGGAGTGCCCTTGCTCACATCTCCGACACTCTTGGCGAGCTTAGCCGCACCTTTTGCAAATCCGATGATATCCACGGCCCGTTCCGCTGCTTTGATCTGGTTATATCCCGCATTATAGCTTTCCTCGGCGCTGCGAGTGAGCACGTTGCCCTTATCGTCATAGACCTTCACAAATGGATCAATCAATGACTCCCCGGCTCCTACGATGTCGTTGCCCAGCTCAGACCAGCTTTTCTTCAGCGTGACCGTATCTGCAATATACGTCCCGGTTGCCTCCACAGCACGTCCTAGCCCTGCCTGCGTCTCATTATGCTCCAAAAAACCTTTACCAAACATCTCGCCGGGCTCGACCACGGGATTGAGCAATTGCGCACCCATATCGACGACATCCACGGCAAAATTCCACACGCCCTCGACGAACTCTATGCCAGCATCCAGCGCACCCTTGCCCTCTTCCAGCGCATTGTCCAGGGCGCGGGAGGCCATGACCATTCCGATCCCTTGCTCAGCTACCTGCTGTTCGAATGCCGAGAGCAGCGGCTCGCCATAGAATTGATGCACGGAAGCTTCGAGCTGTACCTCCGTCCCTTGGCTGTTCACTTGCTCCGCCAGATCCAGCTTCTCCGTGGTTGTACCCAGATGTAGACCGTCAGAGCCGACGAACTGAATACGTCCGCCAGACAGGCTGAGGCCGCCTGACGCCTGAATCTGGACACGTTGGGTGCTATTCAAGCTCACACCATAGTGGGCATTCATGTTGATGTACAAGGCGCCCTCCTGAGCATGCATCGCCAGCTCCTGCTGGCCTAATGAGATTTCTTTGCCCTCTGGATTGGCAAAGGATTTGACCCCGGGATCGGCCGTCTTCCGTGCATGGCGCTGAGCTGGCGATTCGACGATAGCTCCAGGCGCAGCCGAACTAGCAGAAGACGCTCGGGGTACATTCGTCGAGGGCTTCGTTCTCACGGATTGAATGACCATCGCGTCATCCTCATCCTGCCCCGGGAAGTACAGCTTCACCTGTGCACCCTTCTCCGGCATGAGATACCACACCTGATTACCCTCGGCTGAATACGGGAACCATTGAGCCGCTTGTGGCGGTTGCTTGTCCAGATCCAGATGCAAGCGCACCTGATTCCGGCTGACCTCGATAATCTTGCCTTCAATCGACGCACCGATAATGGTCTGGTTGTACCTCTTGGGTACTCGCAGCCCTTCGGGAATGGCACACTCGTAGGACCAG
This sequence comes from Paenibacillus massiliensis 2301065 = DSM 16942, assembly GCF_000377505.1. Taxonomy (GTDB): domain Bacteria; phylum Bacillota; class Bacilli; order Paenibacillales; family Paenibacillaceae; genus Paenibacillus; species Paenibacillus massiliensis. The sequence goes on from NZ_KB898198.1 coordinate 104,400, forward strand.
GTCATGAGCCCTCGTACCAGCTTCCCTTCTCGCCGGGTAATCACATAGACCTCGTGTCCACGCTGGACCTCGTCCCCTAACTGCAGGATACGATCCCAGTCGAACGCATAACGGGTATAATCCTCTGCACGTACGCTCGCCCCACGGTTCGTGACCTGATCCAGATAAGGAGCGAGATTTCTTTTCAATGTAAAAGGAACACCCTCCAGCCGAATCTGCTTACCCGTCTGCGGAATCCCGATCCAGATCTGAGGGTGATGGGACAGTGTATTCGGAATGAGCGTGGCTCCCGCATGCGAGGCCAAGCGCTGTAAGAAGGCCCAGTCCGTCTCCTGATATTGCAGAATGAACTGCCCTGTAGCTTGCTTGCTGAAGGCTTCATCGATCTTGTCCGCCCCCGGATAGTCATTAAGAACAATATCTACAATCTCTACGAATTGTTGATCCACCCGCTGGAAGGATCGATTCTTGAATTCGGTATCCAGCTTGAAGCTGTGGGAGATGATCTCCAGCTGAACCGTGGCCTCCTCCGGGGCGTGGTGTACTTGTACATCATACAACTGCCCCATGAATAGGGGACGTCTTGTACCTTGCTCGTCATCGTACCATAGCTCGATATTGTCGTCTGCACTGGCCTCCTTGAGAAGAGACTCGGCCAGCGAAGGGTCAACACCCCCCTGTATCCTTAGTCTGGCGTGATCTCCCCATTCCTGGAGCATGTCCATCTGCTGAAGACGGATACTGCCATAGGGCCAGACGACATGTATTTGTTGATAGGTCAGGCGGTCTTTCTCTACATTCATACCCATGTCTCCTTGGTTCTTCTCCTGATTCATCTATGGACTCAGAGATCGTCTTAAGCGTCCTGCCCATCATCTGTAATCGAGATAATCCCGCCGCTCTCGGGAATATCTACTACAATAAGGGACGGGCCTATTGGCATCCGAGCGCCAGGTATGCCTTTGCAGTTGCATGTTAATGTGCAATCACTTAGCAGTGCAGGGGCCCCCTCGATGAGTACATCCTCTTTCCCTCCCGTCCATTTGGCTCCGAATTCAATCTGGGGCTCGCAAGGAGCACCTTGCAGCAGTTTGCATAGTCCAAAAGCATACTTCTTGCTTATGTTGGCGCCGCATATGGCATCTTCTACGCTCAAGACGGGCTTGTCCTTGATATAGACACCATGGCTGTACATCATATTGAGCACACCGGGATCTGTCCCCTGACTGCATTGCAAGGTGGCCCCTCTCACCACATACGTCTTTTCACCACCAAATGCCCCCTGGCTTAAGGCCTTGACTAGCATCTGTAAAAGCATGTTCAGCCTCCTTCTAATCGGATCATGTTCAGTCCTATCTATTTCAACCCATTTATATTGGCTTCCCAGTATTTCGCCTCATGAATTCGCCATATCAGCTACGATCCGTCCAAGTCGCCGTGCGGAATATCGCGTAGATGATAGGAGTCCACATGGACGCCTGCTCCAGCTTGAATTGACAGCTCACCATTAACGACCTCTCCCGCCAAGAGCGGATGAATCCAATCTGTAGACAGGGTGTAGGCATCACCGGGAAGACGCAGGTATAGCTGTGGACGTGAGTATCCTGAAGCGGTATAAGCTTCTGCTCCACCCTCATCATGGCAGGCTGTATACGTCCTATCTGATGTAACAGATGCTCCTGATATTCTTCCACCTGTGCAGGAAGCAGTTCCTGTGCGCTATGGTGAATACCCAACAAGATCCCCTGCTCATGATCCCGAGCCGTCCAGCTCCCGGGCTTCTTATTGGCTTGCTGTGCAGGAGTCTCAGGAATCCAGCTTACAGGCAAGTGCAGGATGAGATCACCACCCAATAAGGGGACCGGATGAAATGAAATCTGCTGCCCCTCCGGCAACACCAATGCGCCATGCGGAATCTCCTCTACAGCCTGCTCTGTGGTTATAAGCATCCAGTTCTCTTCGTTCTCTGTTGTATCTATCTTTTCCCGCAGCACTTGCTGATTGCGCAGCTTCAGGAACGTTTCATCCCAATACATCTTCAAGTCCTTCCTCCCCTCACATGAACTCCAGCTTATGCAGACGGAAGCCCGTAAGGCCGCGCCGAAGTAGACTTTCCGCAGCCTCCAGACTCACGATGAAGTAGGGCTCTCTTACACCGCCAAGCCGAAAATAATGATGCTCCTTAATCTGCACTGCATCCAGTACAAGACGCTTCAGGGTCTGATCATGCGGGTGGAACTCTGAGTGGATGGAGGTCCCCTCTACTACAGGAACATGAGCTATCCAATAGAGCTCCTGATGATTCGTGTCTGGGCTCACCAGATGGATCTGCTTCCAGCGAATATGTACGTTGTACAGCTCCAGAATTCGCTTCATGGCATCCGACACTAACGGCTGCTCCCTGGATACAGGAAGCCAATCCGTATAATCCTCCTCCGCCGCAGCCTGAGCCTGCCATACTTGGGCAGGTGGCATACGGACGAACGGCGTATCCAGTAAGTCAGGGTGGACCAGCTTGAGACGGCGGGAGGTACGATCTTCATCTACAATTGCATAATATTGGTGCATAGCATGTCCTCCTTACTCCGTCCAGATGATGGAACGGGTTTGAAGCTCACTTAGTCGCCAGCTCTGGCTGTACTTACGTGGTACACGAGTCCCTTGCATGGAGGCTCCCGCGAAGTAAGCATGCTCAAAGCCTTCCGCATCCGTAAAATCCACCCCATCCAGGCAAGCATGCTCGAAGCGTACCCCGCATAGCCCCGGTGAACGTTCTCCCCCTTCTCTTCTGGCTAGTGCACTGGCGCGGCGAAAGCTGGTGTTCGCAAGCTGACTGAATCGAAAATCGGCATCCGTCAGCAAGGAGCCCTCAAAGCTGCTCTCCTGCAAGGTGGCGTACTGCCAGCGGCTTCCGATCAGAATACATCCTTCGAATCGACTGGCAATGAGTTCACTATGGCTAAAATCGTTATATCGTAAATCCCGCTCCGATATATGCAGATGCGGCCATGCAAGCTGCTTCAGATTCTCGTAGACATACGGCTTGTCCTCATCCGCTTGCTGCAATTGCTCCACCCGTTCGTCGGCGCTTATCACTTCCAGATCCTCGATATATACACTCTCACTATAGTCTCTATATTCGCCCGTTCGAATCATGAGACGATTCGCTTTATCCATGCCCTGATACTCCGGCAACTCTATGGCCGCAGGCAATGCCAAGTGGAGAAGAGCCTTTACATATTGATGAAAATAAGGAACCAGCCCCAATATCAGATGCTCGACATCAGCAGGATGGATGGAGCCCATGTATTTTTTGCGTGCCTGCTCCAGCTCTAGTACCATCTGCCCCAGGGGCGCATACGCCCATGAGGCATCATAGGTGCAACGAATCTCTGAGTCGTCCGTGTACCACCCGGCGGAATAAGCCTCCATCATATACAGGTACGACTGCTCCAGCACCTGCGTACGCAGCAAGGAATAGTGAATATAGCCGATCGGTCCTTGATGGCCCCATTCCTGCTGCTGATGGATCTGCATGCATAGGTGTCGGAACGAAGCGAGGACATCCGTGATCAACTGTCCCTGGCACTGATGAAATGTAGTCTCAAGAAGGTCCAACTGATGATTGAGGAGCGGGGCCACCTCCTGTTCTCTGAAGTGCTGTAGCGCTGACAACCTGTCCATGGCTGTGAGTCCTCCCCTCGAATCAGTTCATTTTGATTTCGGTGCCAGAAATGATGGTCTTATCGTTAAGCGTCACGGTATTCCCCTTACCCGAGAGCTCGATCGTCTCGGCAGACAGCTGAATACTGCCCGCATTCATGACAATGTCAGAGGCCGCACTGATGCTCACATTCTTGCCGCTGACGATACTGATCCCGGAATTGTCATTCATGACGATCGACATCCCGTCACCGGAAATGACAATTTGGTCGGGAGCCAGCATGATCTCTTTGCCATACTTGGTCCGGAGCGTCTTGATGGCTGGATCGGCCATTCGATCTGTTGCGGGAGCTACCGCATCCACGGAAGGAGCAGGAGCAGCAGCGGTCTGAGACGCCGCTCCAGATGAGGAGCGGCTGGATGTGGCAGACACTTTCCCACTTGCGGAAGCCGCAGGTCTCGCAGCAGGCGCCTGTGCCTGACGCTTCACTGAACTGATGGCATAGCCCTCCTCTTCCTTGTAGCTTGGGAAATAGATACGGATGCTGTCCCCTTCCTCCGGCATGCAGTACCAGCCTGTATTATCCGCGGAGGCGTAGATGGTAGAGTAAGGGAACCAATAATCGGTATTGGGGTCCTGCTGATCGTCCATATCCAGCTTGGCGCGTATTTGATCCTGCCGGACACTTAGCACACTTGCCTGAATCGAGGCGCCAATAATTGAGCGATTATAATCCTTGATCGGACGCAGCCCACTCCGGGGTGACAGCTTGGCGGTGTGCATCAGCACACCATCACGCATTTCGGTTACGACCTCGGCCACGAGCAGCAATTGACCTTTGAATGTCACCTCATAACCCGGCTCCAGCAGATTCTCACTCTGAACCTCGAATTGTATAAAGTCCGTATCGTGTACCCCAGGAATGCGGTTGTCTACAGCCGTCTGATACGCGGCTACCCGCTTGGTTGCCTTGTAGTAAGGAGATTGCAGCTCTCCCTTGCTTAATCCCATAGGCATCCCAAAATAAAACTTGGGAACACCGTAGCCCACTGCTGGTATTAGAGGGGAATAGAAATGAGAGGCCATTCGCTTCAGGAACTGCCAATCGGTCTCGTCATATTGCATGATGAAGGTCCCTATGGCTTTCTGCTGGGTGACCACATCCATCGCCTCCCCTTTGGGGTAATCTGACATGATCTGCTCGATTAAGCCAGCATAGGTAAGCCGAGGATTCTGGAAGGATCGCGAACGTCGCTTAATATCCAACTGGTAGGTATGCGAGATCGCTTCAAAGGTAAGATAATGAACTCCATGCACGACCTTCTCCTCTACATTCAGGGCGATCCCACGAAATAGAGCCTGGCGCTTACCCGACTTATCCCTCACGAATGCCTTGACCTCAGTCTCTTCATCTGAGGCGCGTACATATCGTTCTCGATTCTCTTCCGCAATAATGCCGCTGCATATCATCCGTGCATGATCATTGACTGTCTTGATAATCCTCAGCTCATGTAACCGAATAAAGGTATATGGCATGACTTCAATGTGACCGTAAGTTATCGTAGAATCCACTTGAACCCTCCTTGATCATCGAATAATTTCAAATAATGACCAAAAATTTCTATAAGATTTTGATTATCCATTATATACATCTATCGGATGAATGAGGGTATTGATTTACAGAAAAGACCATTCGAAATAGAAATTGTATTAAGTCACAAAAGAAAGAACCAGCCCTTCATTGAAGAAGTGCTGGCTCTCTCAGCTTCCATCCAGAGAATCATTATTTTTTTATTTTTTCACGCTGCTATTCCTTACGGATTTAGCCAGAATATATCCCTTGCCGTCTTTGATAGCAATTGCATAGCCCCGTTGGAAAGATGATCCATCCGTGTATTCCAGCTTCGTTAGCAGTCTGCCTTGGCGATCGATATACCCATATGTTCCACTTGGGTTATTTTTCGAGACAATCCCTACACGGGCGAGTCCTTGGGAGAACTCTCCTGCAGAGTTGTATTTCTGATACCCAATGACGAGCTTGCCCGCTGAATTGATGTACCCTACCTGTCTATTCTTATTAAACACAGCTGCGAGCCCTTCGGAGAAGCCCCAGGCATCTGCAAATTGGTGAGCGATTACAGTTTTCCCCTGTTTGTTAATGTAGCCCCACTTGCCAGCAGCATTCTGCACCGGAGCCAGCCCCTCTTGGAAATCCCCTGCCGAGACATAGCGGAACGGAATGACCTGCTTGCCCTTACTATTGATGTAGCCATACTGTCCTGCATCGTTGCCCACAAGAGCGAGCCCTTCCGAGAAGCTACGGGCGTAGTCGAATGCATAAGGAATAGCCAGTTCTCCCTTGGTATTCACATATCCGAGACGCCCTGTTGGCTTCGCATAGGCTGTAGCAAGCCCTTCGGCAAATTGAAATTCTGAATCATAGACCGATGTCAGTGTTATCTGTATGGCCCCGACACGATCCACGAAGAACTCACCACCCTCCGCATCCTTCACATGGGCGATACCCTCCGAAAAAGGAGCAACCTCTGCATATTTACAGGGAATTACGAGCTTTCCTTGCGTATTGATATAACCATATCGCTCTGTGGTCGTGTCCTTGACTATAGCTCGCTGCTCCCGAAAATCAGAGACAGCCTTCACGCCAGAAGATAACGTAAATGCGGGTACGCCCTTCGTGTTGTAGTATACTCTCTCACCGTTCGCCAATTGAGAGAACAGCAGCCCATCGTGGAAGGCGCCGTCACTTTGCGGCCATATCGGCTCATGATCCATGGCAGACTTCACGATCTGTATCTCCGTCTTCGCTCCAGCAGCCCAACCGGTCAAGGGGAGGGTTACCGTCATGCATAACAGCAGCAGTGTTGCTCCAATTTTTCTGATCATGCGTGAGCTCCTTTGTTTTCAGGTGATTGATCTGTAAATAAAAACCATTTCCAGTACATTAGACGTAATGCTTACATAAAAGTTTCCATATTTCATCATTCATCTCCGCCCATTTCAAGCCTGCTGAAGTCAAGCTCCACTCCAGGTAGATGAAGAAGATAAACCGTCATACGAATGGTGCGATAGATTGAGCCCGTTGAGGCTCCCTATCATGTGTTTAATCAGAGCTCAATGAACAAAAAACATAAATTGTGACTATTTTCACTTACCCATGTATCCACCTCCTATATATTTTAAGTGAATTATATTACTCGAGAGTAACATTTGGATTTGTCGTCTATTCCATTACAAACATGCGTTGACAGACACTATTGCAGCAGGAGGTTCACACCTATGAGCTATTCGTACGACAGACTATTCACCCCTTTCAAGATTGGCAGCATGGAAGTGAAGAATCGAATCGTGATGTCCCCTATGGGCACCAACTCAGCAAGTCCTGATGGAAGAATTTCATTGGAAGAGATTGATTACTACGAGGAACGGGCCAAGGGCGGCACTGGAATGATCATTCTTGGTGCACAATTTTTGACGGAGGATCTGGCACAGGGTGTGTTGGAGGGCATTGTGGAAAAGGATTATGTCATTCCGCTCCTGACCGATCTCGTCGATGCCGTGCAGCACCACGGTACGAAGATTATCGCACAGCTAAGCTGTGGTACAGGCCGTAATGCGTTGCCAGACCGTTCCGGGAAGCCTCCTGTGTCTGCCTCGGCGATTCCAGCCATCTATAATCCAGAAGTCCTGTGCCACCCGCTCACCGTCGAGGAAATTCAGACGATCATGCATCAATTCACCGATTCGGCAGCCCGATTGAAGCGGGCCGGCTTCGATGGCATTGAGGTTCACGCCCATGCTGGTTATCTGATTGATCAGTTCATGTCCCCGATCTGGAATCAACGTGAGGATGAATACGGCGGAACGACTGAGAAACGAATGCGATTCGCCGTCGAAATTGTACAGGCCATTCGCACAGCCGTTGGCCCGGACATGCCAATCCTGTTCAGGATCGCGCTGGATCATCGCTTTGAAGGTGGACGAACCGTGGACGATAGCCTCGAAATGCTGCAAATTCTGGAGCGCGCGGGAGTCGATGCGATTGATATTGACGCAGGCTCCTATGAGCGGATTGATTATATTTTTCCACCAGCTTATCTGGGGGATGCCTGCATGGATTATATCTGTGCACCTGCTCGGCAGGCCGTGAGCATACCCATTCTGAACTCGGGCAGCCACACGCCAGAGAGTGCCCTGCGTCTGATCGAGTCGGGCGATGCCGACTTCGTGATGTTCGGACGGGCCCTCATCGCTGACGCCGAGCTGCCGAACAAGCTGCGTGAGCAGCGGCGCGAGGATATCCGTCCCTGCATTCGCTGCAACGAGGAATGCATTGGCCGGATCATCGAGCGAAATACCAAGATTAGTTGCGCGGTTAACATACAGGCTGCGAACGAGAAGCGTTTTGCCATACATCAGACAGACACGCCCAAGAACATTGTGGTCATCGGCGGCGGGCCCTCCGGTCTGGAAGCAGCACGGGTAGCAGCCCTCAAGGGGCACCGTGTGGCACTGTACGAGAAAGAGGCGACGGTCGGCGGACAGGTAACCAGCGCAGCTACCCCTGAATTCAAAGGCCAACTACGTGCCTTGATTGGCTGGTATGAGCGTCAGCTACAGCAGTCGGGCGTGGAGTTACACCTTAATTATGAAATGAAGCCAGAGGACCCGATCCTTGCAGCAGCGGATCACATCTTCATTGGTGCTGGTGCAGTACCGCTCGTACCACCGATCCCCGGCATTGACGGTAGTCATGTCGTTGGTGCAATCGAAGCACATGTGCAAAAGGAGCTTGTCCGTGGAGAGCACATTGTGATTACTGGCGGTGGATTGACCGGCTGTGATCTAGGGCTGGAGCTGGCTATGGAAGGCAAGCAAGTGACGATCGTTGAGATGCGACCTGAGGCAGGTCAGGATGTGATGTATATTAACAAGGCAGCATTAATGCCGATGCTCGATAGCTATGGTGTGAAGATTCTTGGTGGGCATAAGGTTCTTTCCTTTGAGGAACATGGCCTGCATGCTGAACGAAGTGACGGCACCAAAGTGTTCATTGAAGCAGACACCATGATCAATGCATTTGGTATGAGAAGAAATTACGCGATAGCTGAGCTTATTCGAGCCACGTATGGGCACAAGACTAGTCTCATTGGGGACTGTGTAAAGATCGGCAAGGTGGGCAGCGCCGTGCGTTCTGGTTTCTATGCGGCGAATTCCATTTAGGAGCAGGATGACCGGGTCCTGCACTTCTTGCTGATTGTACCACTTACTGCCTCGACCAGATTACCTGTGAGTGTACAGGCAGCTTCTGCAAGTGGGAGCCCAGCCGGCCCTGTCGACCATTGGTAAGCTCGCTGTCAACGTACTAACATACACGCCATATATAAAAAGAGCCAAACTCCCGTTCATTGATGGGAGCTTGGCTTTTTGCCTTATCCACTTCTGAAATAACACCTCATACGTCTACGTCGAACCAGAACGTACAACGATTGTGCCCACAAGTGTAACCTCATTCCGATTTTCCATGCTTTAAGTATTCGCTATTTTTGCTGTATCTGCTGTATCTGCTGTATTTGCTGTATTTGCTGTATTTGCTGTATTTTCCGCCCTTACCGCACCTTACATAGAAGCTCCGCCCCTGTCCACATCTGCGGCTAAGACCGACCGCTCTCCAGCTCGAAGATACCTGAGCTTAAATAACGCTCCCCGTTATCCGGGGCAATGCACAGCACCCTACTACCCGCTCCAAGGCGACGTGCCTCCTGCAGTGCTGTCCAGACTGATGCACCGGAAGAAGGGCCGACCAGTATTCCTTCCTGTCGTGCGAGCTGTCGCATCGTATTCAGCGCGTCTTCATCCCTGACCTGCATAATCTCATCGTAGACCTCACGATTCAGCACTGGCGGGATGAAGCCCGGGCTCGTACCGACCAACTTGTGCGGCCCAGGCTCCCCCCCGGAGAGCACGGGAGAGCCCTGTGGCTCCACGACCACAATCCGTAGATCCGGTAGCTCCTTGCGCAGCTCCTCCCCTGTCCCCGTAATGGTTCCACCTGTACCTGATGTTGCCACGAAGACATCTAGCCTGCCCCCCGTCTGCTGCATAATCTCCCGGGCAGTCGTACCACGATGCGCATTCGGATTAGCCGGGTTCTCGAACTGCTGGGGCATGAAGCTGCCCGGGATCTGTACCAGCAGCTCCTGAGCCTTACGAATCGCACCTGGCATACGCTCTTCCCCAGGGGTCAGAATGACCTCCGCTCCGTACGCCTGCATAATCTGAATCCGCTCCTTGCTCATGTTAGAGGGCATCGTGATAATGAGACGATATCCCTTGGCAGCGGCATTCATGGCTAGTCCGATCCCGGTATTTCCGCTCGTCGGCTCGATGATCGTCGCACCTGGCTGCAGTATCCCGTCACGCTCGGCCTGCTCGATCAGATTGCGGGCTGCACGGTCCTTGACGCTTCCGCTAGGGTTGAAGTATTCCAGCTTCACCAGCACCTCAGCGTCCTCGGGGCCTACGAGATTGCGAAGACGCACGGCCGGGGTTCCACCGATCAGGTCGGTAATATTGTTCACCGTTATGGCTTCCATACGTTATACTCCACTCCCTGTTATCTGCTTAATAGCTTCGCTGTTATCTTTGTTATCCAATAATGCTCAGTACAATACGAGTGCGCTACACTGAATCTGTAGACTAGCCTGTAAAATATGATTGTAATCTAGCATCCGCCTTGTGGCTTGTCAAATAGACCTGTTGGTACCATAGGGATGCAGCTCAAATTACTCCAATTCCAGTACCTCTACCAGATCAAATGTGAGTATTGAGTCGCTTTCCGTTAACCACTGCCCTTTCCCGATCATTCACCATGAAATTAGATCAGTCAACGTACTTGTTGATGGTAGCTACAGGGGGAATCATCCACTGCTCAGGCTAAAGTATCTTGTGCGAAGCTAATGCTCATCTACACGAGCATGTACTTCATTATTTACTGGTATAATAACAGAAAATAACAGGCACAGCGCCAAGCACCTACAGAAAGGAACCTTATGAATCTCTCCCATCTGGATACCATCATTCCACCACTTGACCTGAGAAGCTGTCTTATTAGTCACCAGGGGAAGCTGATATATGAGCATTATCGGAATACCGAGGCTGCAACAGATGTAGCCAAGATCAACTCCTGCACCAAAAGTATTGTGTCCGCGCTGATCTGCATTGCAATGGATCATGACATGCTGCCGGGTACAAGCACCCCCATCACGGAGTTTTTTCCGCAGCTAAGACACGACAGTGATTCGCGCAAAAAAGAAATTACACTGGAGCAACTGCTTACGATGACAGCCGGCTTCGATTGGACTGAGTTCGGCGGCGATAATTCCTTTCCCCGTATGACACGTACAGCGGATTGGGTGGAATTCGCTTTGGACCAACCCTTAAGAGACACGCCCGGGACACGAATGGAGTATAACTCCGGGGTATCCCAGCTGTTAACGGCCATTCTTGTCCAAGCATCTGGCATGTCCGTTACCCGGTTTGCAGAGCAGCAACTATTCGGACCGCTAGACATTACAGCCTATTCATGGGATCAGGACCCGCAAGGCATCCATACCGGAGGGTTTGGCCTACGGATGCGCCCAGACGATCTGCTCAAATTCGGAGAGCTATACCTTCAACAGGGCGTCTGGAAAGGCCAAACGGTCATTTCACGCGAGCTGGTCGCCCGATCCACGCACGCGGCTATACTTGTAGAGCCACCCTGGCGCGGAGGCTATGGCTGGCATTGGTGGTCTGATACCTATCAGTTTGATTCGAATCAAACTAATACTAACCAAACTGATACTAACCAAACTGATACTAATCAAGCTGATTCACGTGAGCGTCCTGATGCTTCTACAGATCATGTCCTTAGGTACTATTACGCCCGTGGATACGGAGGACAGTTCGTGCATGTCATACCCCAGCTTGAGCTCGTTACAGTACTCACGAACGATAAGCGCAAGCGGGACAAGCCGCCTACGGAGGTATTCGAGCGCTTCCTTGCACCTGTGCTGGCGGATATGCTCAGGTGAACATGAATATTCAGATTAGAGCTGATCCAAGCAACAAATAGAAAACAGCCATCCGCCAGATTCCTTCGAACTGGCAGATGGCTGCTTACCTATACTTTAATTCATCCGATAGATTATTCATAGCCTTACTACTTTATCTACTGAACGATCCTGCTCCTGATTATGAATTAACGCTCCAGCGGTACGTTCATCTCCAGTTCCTTGAGATATGTCCGGTCTCCGTTGCTGATCATCTTCCCGTTGTCGTCCAGCTTCTCACCAACAACACTCCAATCCGCAGGCTTCATAGTGAAAGTGAACGGCTTAATCGTAACGGATTTGGCGTTCGGACTAATGGCAGCATATAACTCATCCACATGGTACTCGGTCAGAGGCTTGCTGTGGAAGAATCCGAGTCTCCGCTGCTCCAGCACCTTGCCTTGGTCATCCACGATCTCATAATACATCATGGTCGGAGCATATTCTCCTGTCTGCTCAAATGAAGCAGGTACTTCTCCTTTACTGTCCAGTATCAGACGTGTGCTTGTCGCGGTGGTTTCCAGCTTCTTCACCGTGTAGCTGAAGTCTCCGCTGCTCTTCGTCTCATTCGGCTGAACGGTGAGCTTACTTTGGTCAAGCTTTACAGGCACCTTGAACTCATAAGCTCCATCTACTCGGGTCACCTCCGTACGAACGGTCAGTTCAAATTCATTCGGTAGGGCATCTACTTCGGTATATTCCGCAAAGACGGCATTCAAATTGGATGGATCATCTCCAAAGCTCCCAAAGAGTGTGACCTTCTGACCATTAATCAAAATCTCGGGAGACTTAATGTAGCCCTTTTCTTGTTTTTCCTCAGGGATTTTGCGGGATTTCACCCACTCATCGTCCCCTCCCTCCATCTTAGCATCCATAGGAATGTATGGACTTGCGGCGTTCTCCGGAAAAATCTCACCCTCGCGCTCAATGGAGAAACTCAGACGAGTACCATCATACAGCACATTCGTCAGCGTTAGAGTAACGCCGTCCTTCGTGACTTGTTCAAGCGGTTGCGTCAGAATACCTTGATCTACGGCTCGCTGGATTTCATCCGCATTCAGTCCGTAGAACACTGCTCCGATACCCGGGATTTGCTTCAAAGCACTCGCCATCGTCGGCGACACAAAACCTGCTCCAACTACACCTGTTCCCAATACAGCAGCTACAGAGGCCGCAATTACAGTCCGTTGTACTATCTTGGATTTCGTTCGCTGTCTGGTCATGGTACGTTCTCCTAACTTGTTCATGATTTCCTTACTCATACTTCCTCGCGGCATCTGGGAATCCTGAATCCTTTGCTCCAGCTGTTCAAGCTCTTGCTCATAAGTGCGAACGGGCTGTCTGTCCATGCAGAAATCCTCCTTTGCTTGTATGCTCCATTAGCTTACGACGAAGTCGTTCATATTTCTTGCGTAGTGTGGCTGGCTTGATGTTCATGATTGCCCCGATCTCATCGAAGCTGTATTGCTCAACAGCCTTCAGCAGCAGAATATGACGCTCCTCCGGTGTCAGATAGGTCAACAGCTCTTCAATAACTGTGGCATAAGGGGATACCTGCACGACAGGCTCCGTCTTCTTGAACTCATTCACCAGCTTCAGCCAGCGACTTTGCTTCTTCTTGATATTCATTAAATGGTTGTAGGCTATCTTATACAGCCACGCCGAGAAGGTCGCCTGCCTCTGATACCGTTCAAGATTCTCATAAGCTCTTATGAAAATATCTTGTACGGCATCCTCTGTCTCCTCATGGTTCCTCAAGATGTAATAGCAATAGGTATACATCTGGCGTTCAAATTCCAGAATAATGATCTCATAAGCCTCCTGCTCGCCAGCCTTGACCCGCTCTACGGCCTGTTCGATGCGTTGGTATTTATCACGTTTTACCTGCATGTCCCCGGGGATGGTTGCCTGCACTGGCTCACCTCCTTGTCTTGATGCCTATATAACAATTCTAAGAAAGTGTTTGTGACATCATTTGATGGCGTTATTTCTTCATAATAATCTTCATTTCCAAATTCCTCATGTACGTCTTGGTTCTATGACTAATAATTTTCCCTTTGCGATCCTTCACTGCTCATTCCGTACTTGTCGCTCCGCTGTCACTTCTCCGTGCTAGTAGATCTGTACATGATTTCGATTTATATGTATATTGATGGAAAATGGAGTTCCATGATGGAAGAAAGGACTTTCACTACATGACACAAATCACTTCAACAACAATTAATACATTGACGCTTAAATTACATGAGACGATGGAACGTGTAGATTTCTCAGGGACAATCATGTTGCACGAAAACGGCGATACTCCCCTTCTGCTTCTAACTCGTGGCAAGGCGAATCGGGCAGAGGACCTGCCGATTCAGCTCGATACCCGCTTCGGCATTGCTTCTGGATGCAAGGTGTTCACTGCCGTTAGCATCTGCCAATTGGTGGAGCAGGGTAAGCTGTCACTGGACACACGACTAAAGGACTGCCTGAGTGTAGATTTTCCACTATGGGATGCAGGAATTACGATTCGGCAGTTGCTCACGCATACGGCAGGAATTCCCGATTATTTCGACGAGGAAGTAATGGATGATTTTGAGGAGCTATGGAAGCAGCGCCCGGTGTATGGACTGCGGAAGCTTCGTGACTTCCTCCCTATGTTCAGTGAAGCACCTATGAAGTTTCAGCCAGGTGAGCGATTCCACTATAACAATGCGGGATTTATCGTCCTTGGCCTAATTGTAGAGCAGCAGACGGGGAGCAGTTTCACCGATTATGTGGAACGTCATATTTTTGCCCCAAGTGGCATGAGCTCCTCTGGGTATTTTGCTATGGATAATCTTCCACGCCATACAGCCCTTGGCTATATCCAGAACGATGACGGCAGCTGGCGAACGAATATTTTCTCGGTGCCTGTCAAAGGCGGGGCTGACGGTGGGGCCTATGTAACAGCTCCCGATATGCTGCTCTTCTGGAATGCTCTTCTGGATGGCAAGCTGCTTGGGCGCGAGATGCTGCTGCAGTTGCTCACCCCGCATGTACATGAACAGGATGAATCCTATTACGGTTACGGAATATGGATTGAACAGCAGGAGAAGGAGATTCGCAAATACCATCTGATGGGCTTTGATCCTGGCGTCAGCTTCATGTCCGCTGTATATCCTCAGCACGGCTTGAAGCTCGTCATCACCTCTAACCAGAGTCGGGGACCGTATCCCATTATGAAGGCCATTGAGGAGATTCTGAGGCTATAGGAACCTAGCGCAAAAAGACGATTCGCTCTTTATGAGGAATCGTCTTTTTGCGTTTGTACGATTTCATGAGTTCATGATTTCATGAGTTCATGATTCCATGAGTTCATGATTCCATGAGTTCATGAATTGCACGGTTTGTACAATTTCGTAGCGGTTGGCAAAGCTTATGGCTTCATACGCCGGGCAAAATCAACAAATCTGAACTTGTCGAGCCGATGCCTGGACTCAGTATATTGGAACAACATCGCATCCCTCAAATACACATAGTTCCGCACCACCACAACCTGCTCATACCCCTGTAGGTCCATATAGCGTCGATCATCCTCATCGACAGACTCTACGGTAATTTCCTTCCGAGCGAAGCTGATCTCCAGCCCCAGTCTGCCCTCCAGATAATCATAGATGGATTGTTCAGCGATTTCAGGAGTCAGGTCAGGTACAATCTTGGCATCAAAATAATCCTTATCCAGAATGACCCGCTCTCCCTCAATCTCGCGCGCACGCAGCACTTTCCAGACAAGAGCGTTATCCTCCCGCTGTAGCTGCTTGCGAATGTACCGATCCATTGGCAATAGCTCCGTCTGATAGACCAGCGTCCGGGTGGGCTTGCCCATCGTTCCTGACAGCTCCTTGAAGCTGACGAGCCCCGTCACGGGAAAGCTAAGACGGCCCAGCTCCAGCACGAAGGAGCCCTTGCCTCTGATCTTCTGGATGAACCCATTCTGTGACAGCATCGTTAGAGCCTTGCGAACCGTCTCACGTGACGTATTGTAGGCTTCAGCCAGCTCGCTTTCCGAAGGAAGCTTCGTTCCTGCTCGTAGCTGACCTGATTGAATCTGCTCCACTAGCTCATGATATATTGTGACAAATATATTTTCTCTCATTCCTTCTCACCGTCAGTAATTGTAGCATGATTCGCTGTCGATGTGGAATTGCGCTCATACTTCCTTCATGAGATATACAGCCGATTCATAAGGGCGCAGGGTGAGCTTCTGTGGTGCTTCGGGAGTATCCGCATAATTGGACAGCAGTAGCTGCGGCTTGCAGGCGAATAGCTTTGAATCCTTGGGTAGCTCGAAGTATGCTGGCTCATTATAGAAATTATTAATAACCAACAGGTGCTCATCGCTTCCCCATCTCGCATAGGCGAAGAGAGTAGGGTGCTCGTCCAGCAGCAACTCGAATCTGCCAGTAGTCACGATCTCATATTCCTTGCGCAAGCGAATAAGCGCACGATAATGATGATAGACCGATTCCGGGTCAGCCAGGGCTTCCTCCACATGGATATGCTCATGGTTCGCAGCTATCGGAATCCATGGTGTGCCTGTAGTGAAGCCTGCCTGCGCTCCTCCATTCCACTGCACAGGCGTCCGGGAATTATCCCGGGATTTCTGCTTCAGGATCGTCAGGATCTCCTCTTCAGGCAGACCTTGCTCCTGCATGAGCTGGTACATATTCAAGCTCTCTACATCCCGGTAATGAGACAGGGTCTCGAATCCGGGATCAGTCATCCCGATCTCTTCTCCCTGATAGATGTAAGGCGTGCCTTGCAGTAGATGGATTGCCGTCCCCAGCATCTTGGCAGACTGCTTACGGTAGACTCCATCATCTCCATACCGGGACACGACGCGCGGCTGGTCATGGTTGCACCAGAACAGCGCATTCCAGCCACCTCCCTCATGCATGCCCTCCTGCCAGGAAGACAATATGCGCTTGAGCTTCAGGAAATCCATGTCCCCCAGCGCCCATTTCTCCCCTTCCGGATAGTCTACCTTCAGATGATGAAAGTTGAACGTCATACTCAGTTCACGTCGATCCGGGTTCGAATAGAGTACGCACTGCTCAATCGTCGTGGACGACATTTCGCCCACCGTCACGAATTGTGCATCTCCGAATACCTCCCGGTTCATCTCCTGCATGTACTCGTGCACTCGTGGACCATCCGTGTAGAACCTTCTACCATCTCCTGGCGGGATTCGTCCATCATCGTTCGGGAAGTCCTGATCCTTGGAGATGAGATTGATGACGTCCAGCCGGAAGCCATCGATCCCTTGCTCTATCCAGAACTTCATCATTTTGTACACCTCAGCCCGTACCTGCTCATTCTCCCAGTTCAGGTCCGCCTGCGTCTTATCGAACAAGCACAGATAATATTGACCTGTCTGTTCATCGAAGGCCCACGCGGGGCCTCCGAACTTCGACTTCCAGTTATTCGGCGGGCCGCCGTCAACCGGATCTCTCCAGATGTAGAAATCCCGATACGGGTTATCGCGCGAAGCACGTGACTGCTGGAACCAGGCGTGCTCTATTGATGTATGATTGACGACAATGTCGAACATCAGCTTCAGTCCGCGGGTATGACTTTCCGAGATGAGCTCCTGTACGTCCTTCATCGTTCCATATTCAGGATAGATGCTGTAATAATCCCGGATATCATAGCCGTTATCCTGCTGAGGCGAGTCATAGATTGGCGTCAGCCACAGCACATCGACTCCCAGTGAAGCCAGATAATCGAGTCGGGAGATGATTCCCTGAATATCCCCCACTCCATTGCCAGTCGTATCCTGGAAGCTGCGCGGGTAGATCTGGTAGACGACTGCCTTTTTCCACCAAGGAATATCATGGCTACTGCTCTCTGCATGCTGTCTACCATCGTGAATTCTTTTCTGCTCAGTAGTCCTCTCTATACTCATTATCTGCTCACCACCTGTGTATCTTCTGTAGTTCCTTGCTCAAGCGTCCCCTTACGGTTACGCAATACGCCGAAGGCATACGTCAGAACGAACGGCACGATCAATGCGATTCCCATACCCAGGAAGAAGGTGCCCCAATATTGCTTGAAAATGGACAGGAAACCTGGGATGCCACCAACTCCGATTGAAGCAGCCTGCACCTTGCCCATCATCAGAACGACACTGGAGATCGCCGCTCCAATCATGCCACAGATGAACGGGAAGCGATAGCGAAGGTTCACCCCGAAGATAGCTGGCTCGGTTACACCCAGGAAGGCTGACAGAGAGGATGTCGCAGCCAGACCCTTGGTCTTCTGCTGCTTGGCAACGAAGAACATCGCCAGTGCGGCTGCACCTTGGGCAATATTAGACATAACGAGCATAGGCCACAGGAACGTCCCTCCTGTACTGCCAATGAGCTGTATATCCACCGCAAGGAACGTATGGTGCATGCCCGTTACAACCAGTAGCGCATACAATCCACCGTAGATCAGACCTCCCAATGCTGCTACATGGTCAAAAATTGCCACGAAGCCTGCTGTCAGCATATTTCCAAGTGCAAAGGTAACGGGCCCAATTACGATAAAGGCCAGGAAGCCGGTGATGAGCAAAGCTACAGGAGCCACAACCAGCAGCTTCACACTGTCAGGAATTCGCTTGTTCAGGAATAATTCTATTTTGGCCAGGACATAGGCGGAGATCAGCACGGGCAGCACTTGCCCCTGATAGCCAATCTTCTCGATCTGGAGACCGAACAGATTCCACATTGGTACAGTACCGTCAATCTTAGCCTGCGGGTAGCCGTACGCACTAAGCAAGTCTGGATGAACAAGAATTAATCCAAGTACGATGCCAAGCAGCGGACTCCCGCCAAACCGCTTGACCGCCGACCAACCAATGAGAGCTGGCAGGAATGTAAAGGCCGTATTGGCTATAGTATTGATAATGGCTGCAAAATCGGCCCATTGCGTATATACTTCCACAAGTGCCTGGCCCTCAAAGAAGATATCCTTGCCTGTAAGAATATTGTTGATCCCCAGCAGAAGACCTGCTGTCACGATTGCAGGCAGGATCGGGATGAAGATATCTGCCAGTGTCTTGATTGCACGTTGAAGCGGATTCAGCTTACCCGACGCTGCTGCCTTAACCTCCTCCTTGGTCGCACGCTTGGAGTCCGTAATACTCATGAATTCCTCGAACACCGAGTCCACCAATCCAGGACCAATAATGACCTGAAACTGTCCTTGTGTGGAGAAGTGTCCCTTTACCAATTCGTTAGCATCCAGCGCTGCTGTATCCACCTTGCTGTCATCCACAAGAGAAAGTCGCAACCGGGTCACACAGTGTGTAGCTGCCTCAATATTGCCGCTGCCGCCAATGGCTTTGACAATATCCTCAACTGCTTTGCGATTTACCGCCATACTTCCGCACCTCCGTATCGTCATATACATGATTTCTGTGCTGGGTGCACATCATCGTTTCCACATAGACAACTTGTATATACAAGCGTTTGATAACGCCTTCATTCTAACTTGTATATACAGGTGTGTCAATATGTAAATATCCGTGAAACCGTCTCATGATACATTACCGCCATTTCCCCTTTCTTAATCGGAAGACAGCAAACAATTTGGTGGAGGGTGCGTTTTCATTCACTTCTGGGCATCTTCCAGCCTCCCGTCCACAAACAGGGTACAAACAAACTTTCATAAAAATATGCCAGCCAGTAATTACTGACTAGCCTGGTCTTACAAAAAAACCCCCCGGTTATTCACCGGCGGATCTGATCATAAGAAAGGCCCTGACGCCTCAGCGCCAGGACCTAAGAGTGCTACTCCCCACTATTGCTTACAGGAAAAATGTACGAGAGATAATTACCAACAGAATAAAGAGAACCAAGATCACGCCTGTGGAAGTCCAAAGACCACCAGGGTAGCCACATCCACCGTTGTATGCGGAATTCACTTCGCTCATGTGTACATCCTCCCTTCTAGACATATTGGAGGTACCAGAAATGTTGGACATTAAACTACGAAAGCCTTGGAGATAATGACCAGCAGAATAAACAATACCAAGATAGCACCTGTTGAGGTGAACGCTCCATAACCTGGGCCTACGCCTGACATCATTGTTTCCTCCCTTCCATAGTCTACACAAGCATCTTATGCGCTAATGTATTGGAGGGACTGGGTCATTTGACCCGTCTCGCGCCTATTTTCTGCCGTCTTCTCCGTAGTCGTTATCCAATATGCCGTGAAAAAAGAGATCCTGTGTACGTTGCGCCAGCTGTGATGGACCCTCCCGACCGGGCAGCAGCTTGATCAGTGTCAAGCGCTCAATAATCCCGAGTAGACATTCCGCCGTAAATTCCGTATCCAGATCATGCCGGTAATACCCGAAGCGCTGCTCCTCAATCAGATTTCGTTCCATAAGTCTGGCCACCTCGGCCTTGATACGAACAGACTCTGTAGATTGATAAAATCCAATGCGCGTCAAGGCAGGATTTTCCGCCAAATAGCGGTATATCTGCTCTAACGAGACCACTACAGCCTGCTGCAGATCGGCTCTGTTCTTCCCTGGCTGTATGTGGCTATCGCGCACCACCTGATTCATTCCCTTCCGGAAATCGTCCACCAGCTCTGCAAAAGCTGCTTCCTTGCTCTCAAAATATAGATAAAATGCGGGCTGCGTCAGCCCTGCCCGGGCCACGATGGAGCTGATCTTCGTCTGGTAAAATCCATTCAAGGCAAATTCCTCTGCAGCTGCGTTCAGCAGTCGTAATCTGCTCTCTTTGCCGTTTACACCTTGCTTTCTCAAGCCAGCACCCCCTCTGCCCGAATCCTTATTGTCGTCTAGGCTTGTACTTAGATTATACATAACACCAGCAGCTTATTTAATTCACAATAAGTCCTAATTCCAACAGATGAGATACTATCTACATAAGCTCCAATATCCATGAATTAACACGATGAATCATGCAAATAAGTATATACTAAATTGATATACTCTAGTATACTCATAAGTGTCATAACTTTTTTTTCTTCTCCGTGACATCGTGCACGGAGCTTTTTTACGCAAATGAATCCAAGGCCAGTCAAGGATGCCTCCTTGCTGGCCTTTTATGATGTTTTCGTATGTACGCATGAATGTATCTTATGAGCCAATGTATTCGTATGTATATGCGTTTCATTAGGCATTCTAATGAGACCCTACTTGCATTCTGTTCGACACACATCAAACTTATATTTACTCGCTGTGCCCTTGCTGTATCCTACTATGCACATATTGTGTACTTACTGTGGGCTTACTTATGTACCTACTATGCATTCCAGTACAATGTTCTATGTACTCCTACATATAATATCCCCTGAGCACACTAACTAGTTATGGGCCAGACACCATGAGGTATTACAGCTGTCTGCCCAACACATTCCCAACTAAGCTTTATCCGTATTACGCCTGCATCCTTTAACAACATCAGCCTATCGACCACGTAACAATAGACAATGCCCCTGTAGCCTTCTCAGGTCTACAGGGGCATGATCTGCTAGGTACCGCCTTTGATGCTACATGGTAGTTCCTAGGTCACGATCACAGGTCTCTTAGTTACGAATAGAATAAGCAAAATGATACAAGCTACTGATATTAGCGTTCACATTCACGCCGCCGCTCTCAAAGCGGATCGGTACAATATCGTAGTAGTGCCTGCTGAGGCTACCATTGTAGTACACGGAATATCCAGCCGCAGCAGGAATTCTCATAGTGGCCTGGAAGTTCCCCTGACTGTCTGTGTTCGCCGTCGTAGACACTACAGTATTATTGATTCGTACAGTGACTTTCACCGTAACCTGGGCATTGGCTACCGGATTACCACTAGCGTCAAAGGCTTTCCCTGTAAAGGTAGTATTTCCTTTAACACGATACATATTGCCTGAGCCATAGTTAATAAAACCACTCTCTTCACTGCTGACGCCAGTAATATTCACACGATACACATCAGCACTTTGGTAGCTAACGCTAAGTGTGTATGGCGTTGTGGAATCGAATTTTTGTGGTGCAGATACCATAATGTAGTAATCACCTGCTGGCAGTGTCCCGGTAATGTTCGAGTTCTGATCAAAGACACCCAGATTGGCCAGGTTGCTTCCATAGAGATAGAGCTTGTAGTCCCCATATTGGGAGGTATTCCCGAACTTAATCATGATTGGGCTTCCCGTGCCGGTAATCGTTATTTTGCTCCAATCCTCATCCAAGAAGTTATCAATCGTCTGACTGCTGGTAAACGGCGCGGATCCACGATCCTTGGCGAACCATGGATTGTCATCCGGCTCACTGCTGTCATAGCTATCAGAAGCTATTACCGACAGGGTGAAAGGATTCGTCGTATCAAAGCCTACATTGGATTGCACAAGAATGACATAATATCCTGGTGTAGCTACATAGCTCAGCTGCTCATAAACCCCGGCGTCCTTCAAAGAATAAGCTACGAAGGACAGTTCACCTGTAGCAGGATCTTCTTTGTACAGGGCCAGACTATAGTCTACGGATGTAGAAGCCGGTGGGTCCATACGTACTGTAAGCTTGTTTGTCTTATCCACGTATGTATAATACCAGCGATTCTGCCCTTCTTCCGTAACTAATCCTTGCAGCTGATAGCCTGGTGGAATCTGAATGGCGCCACCGATCGTCGTATTATCCGGCGTCTCGTATGTAGCCGCTGTGACGGAGGTCTCTGCTCTTAATTGTGTAGCTACAGCTTGCTCATCCAATCCCTCTGCTACCAAAGAGTTAACATCTACAGTTTCACTCGTCAACTCGTTGTTTTGGGAATAAGAGAATAATGAATTAGCCTGCACATCTTGGGGCAGAGCTTCATATGCCGATTGTTGGTCATATTCCTTGGCAGAGAGCGCCTGTGAATCGATGTTAAGCTCAACTTGCTGTAGCTCCTCCTCGTCTCCTGCAACGGATGCTGCATAGCCTGGAGTAACATTTACACTAACGGTCAGTACTAATAGAGCACTGAGAAAGACTGCCAGTTTTTTCAACATTTCAAACTCTCCTTTTCCTGAATTTACTAGTTTAATATAAAACCATCCTCTCGCTTTGTCAATTATTGTATCTAATAATAAATGGTGGATGGTAAACATTATTTTTCTTAGCCCACACAAAGAAGGCTGTACACAGGATACCTGCATACAGCCTCGTCTACCCCCTCTGTATTCTCACTTCTGTTCTTCGGCAATCTCGGCACGAGCCGCCCTGCCCAAGCTTTTATATACCAATTCGTAGGAATGATCAATCATCGCTTTCAGTTCATCATCAGAGATGGAGACCCCGTCCACCCGTACTGTATTCCAGTGCTTCTTGTTCAGATGATAGCCTGGCTGAATCGCTTCGTTCTGCTCTCGCAAATTCTCGGCAATGACCGGATCGCACTTGAGTGAAATATGGAGCACATCGTTGTCCATCGTTAACAATGCGAACATTTTCCCTCCTACCTTCATCACTAACGGACTCGGGCCAAACGGATAATCGCGAACTGCCCCCAGCTTGTCCTCACAATAATCTATCCATATTTCCATCCTTTTGGCTCCTCCCATCAAGGTTATTTCCCTATCATAGCACGGTCTCAAATCTCATAGACACTAGCTAGATCTCCATTCGACGCTTAAGCACACTGCTGTTGTCAATTAGCACAGGCGCAGACGTTATTTGAGATCCAATGCAATCTTCTACAAAAAAAGACACACCCCTTTGCAAGTAAGAGATGTGCCACATTTCCAGAATTTGATTTTCCTTAATCATTTAATAGTTCAAATACTTAATTACTCAATTGCTTAATTGCTTAATCGCTGAAATACTGCATTCTCTACCTCTATTAGTCGCTCAGCTTCATCGTATATTCTTCTTCAGGAGTGCAGCGAACGCTTGGGCTCCTGTCTTCGTCAGATGCACACCGTCTTTGATGAAATAATCATCATGCCCCGCACTTGCACTGTACCAGTCGATCAGCGTTACATTATCATATTTTGTAGCTGCCTTGTTAAGCGCTCGGTTAACATTACGCTCCCAAGGTCGGGGTACCCGCACCGTTACAAGATATACCTTCTCTGTCGCTTTCAAGCTATCCAGCACTTCATAGAGGTCCTTCGAATTAAAGGAACCATTGGTGCCAAGCTCCAGAACGACATGCTTACCAAGCTGCTGATTGTCCTGAAGTGCCTTGATGATACCTGCCGCTTGCCACATCTGCCTGCCAATATGGCCGTCGACGTATACCCGCTCCAGACTATCTTCCAGGTAAGGCTCAGCATCCAGAATGACGGAATCACCGATGATTGTATACAGGTAATCCTTCGGTACTGCGTTCTCCGCCGCTATAGCAGGTATTGAATCCGCTCCCCCGTCTGTCGCTGGCGTGGGGGCAGAGGAAGCAGATGGATTTCCGTCCACAGGAGCTGGTTCTCCAGATGCGTCTGATTGAGCTTGAGCATGAGATTGCGATGAGGACAATGATGATGCCCCTGCTCCCTTGCTACCAGCATCTCCTGCCCTTGGCTGGTGCGGTGCTTGCAGACTCTTGTCTGATTTGTTGCCTCCATCTGTACCATCTGCTGGCGATTGCACCGCGGCTGTATCCCCTACCGAAGCCCCGCCCTGCCCCTGCTGATGATTGGAATGGGCAGAAGTCGGGGATAGCATCTCCGTCACACTCAACGACAGAATCCCCATCGTGAGCAGCAGCGCAGCGCGCCGCCACCATACATGTCGAACCCCTCGACGATACCGCCCCGGATTCCAGAAGCGGGACCAGGACAGGCCAAAGCCATTATAGCGGATCGGATTCTCAATGAACTTCAGTGACAATGAGGATAAGAGCAACGTAGCGGTGAACTGCATGAGCATCCGGAGCGGATGTGCACCGCCAGTCTCAACGAGTGGACTAGTCAGTACAATCACGGGATAGTGCCACAAATACATCCCATAAGAGCGTTGTCCCATCCAACGCAGCGGCAAGGAGCCGACTAGTCTGGCCAGAATGGAGGATGGATGTGCTAACACGGCTATAAGTACAGCTGCTGCTAGCGCTTGCACGGCCATACCACCGCGATACAGAGCTTCATCATATTCTCCGCTGCTGAGCATCATCCAGACCAGCAAAGCCAAGGCCACCACACCTGTAAGGTCCAGTACCGTTCGTTCCCCTAGAGATAATGAGGAGGACAGCTTGCGACTCGGCCAGATGACTGCCAGTGCTGCTCCGATGAGCAAGGCAAATGCTCGGGTATCTGTCCCATAGTACACTCGGGAAGGGTCAACGTCCGGGTTATACAGGATGGCCATGGCTGTAATAGACACTACCGCTGCTCCGAGAATAGCTGCGATGAGCAGCCCCTTTTTCCGGAGCATAGCGATCGCAAGCATCAGCAGAATAGGCCACAGCACATAAAATTGCTCTTCCACCGCTAGTGACCAAAAATGCCCAAAGGGCGATGGCGGACCAAAGCTCTCAAAATAAGACACCTGGTGAACAATATTGTACCAATTACTTATGTATAATAACCCTGCGATCACATCACCGCGTAATGCGCTCAGACGGGTCGGGTCCGTAAATAACAGCCAGATCAGAACTACAAGCATCATCGTCATCATCGCAGGCAGCAGCCTTCTTGCACGACGCAACCAAAATTCCTTCAATGAAATATGTCCGTTATCCTGCCACTCCTTCAGCAGCAGATCTGTAATGAGATAGCCTGACAGCACGAAAAAAATACCGACACCTAGCAGGCCGCCTGGGATGCTATCGATCCCTAGATGGTAAGCGATAACCGCTAGCACAGACAGCGCACGCAGACCATCCAGCCCGTTCATGTGCTTTGTGGATTTTGTTAATGGCGACATGCCTGTGCCCCCTCAGCCATAGAGGTTGCCCTTGCTTCTAACGGGAGGGCCTTGAAAGCGCAATTAAATCTGGTTGATTTTGACATGATGTACGTACCTTTCGTTGTTCGTTTTCCAGCGCGTGGTGCCTGGAAATTTTCTCATGATCAGATGATTTCTTCAAGATGTAGATTTATGGTTAATTGTATTAATTTGTATGAGGTCGCAAGTGAGACAACACGATAAACTCCATCATTAGATTGTACTACATATGCATACCAACTCTCCACTCCATGAATTATACGCCTGCTGCCCCAGCAAAAAATGACAGTAGTGGTTACAAAGGGTTGAATACATGTAACCTTTACTCCCCAAACCAGCCATTTCAGATTCCCAAGCTAACCGCTAAACATTTCAAAAATAAAGAAAATACACAAGCCGCTAGCTAGCAACAGTGGCGCTTGCATTAAGTCTGGGCGCCGGGGTCAACCCCAGCTTTGTATTAAGAAGGACTTCTCCCACCACTACAGATCTGGTTACTGGACTTCTCCCTATTCTGAATGTCAATGTAACTTTGCTCAACTTGAGAGCAGTTCTTGGCAGTGCCACAGTGACACTTACGGGAGATTTCCAGCTGACTGCAGGCGATGTCATTGGCGTCTTCTATGTATCAAGCGGTCTTACATTGAGCCTTAATCTTGGAGGAACAGCAGCCTCTATGACAAATTGGTCTGTTCATGAGCTTACCTAGAGAACATGCAAGGAGCATGCTGAGAAATGGCTACATGATTGCATACCCCAGCTTAATCTCCTGTATGCACAACGTAGCATCCCGTACTACAACTGATTTTTGAAGTAGATAACGATATAAAATTAGTGAAATTTCCACATCAACCAAGGTACAACTAAGGTACAATCAAGGTACAACGACTCCCTTTTGGATTAGACCCTAAGGAACCTTTCCCTTATTGTCTAACTCAAAAGGGATTTTTGTATAAAATTACCTATACTATGAAAAACAATAAGAGCCCGGCACGATACCGAGCTCAAGCTCCTTATCTCATCTAACTAATTCATATGAACCATGTTTGGTTCTCAGCTACCTAGAGCAGTTCAAAATCCCTAGCCTGTGCCGGTGCCGTGTCTCTTAATAAGTGAACAGGCTTGATTGAACTCGCTTAGCCCCACACTCCCCATGTTTAAGGCAACAGGCCAAAGATCAGCTCACCTGACTGATGGAGGGTTATTTTCTCCCAGCTAGTGTAGGTGGTCTTGGTTGGGTCATAGGAGTAGTCGCCCGATTCGTCAAAGTTAGTCCAGTTACTCTTATGAACACGAAGCTGAATGTCCCCCGTAGAGCCACCAGCAGGAATCACACCCGCCCCCTCCTTGAAGCCAAGCTCAATATAAGTATCGGCGTTCGTGCTCTCCAGGCTACCAACCGTCACTGTCATATGCTGCGCACCCATTTGAGCCCAGTCGATAAATGTGAGCAGATCCGCATCCCCATCACGTGTCAGATAATACCGCAGCTTCAGATCCTTCAATTCCACCGGTGAGCTGCCCGTATTATGAATGTTCAGATATGGCTTGATCTGATTATCTGTGGCACTGGTATCACCCACCCGATAATGCACCTCCAGATTCCCCACAGGTACATAGGTCTCTTGCGGCGTAGCCTGGACGACCACAGACGCTGGGCTGGTTCCCGCACTGTTCACTGCCAACACTTTATAATAGTAGGTAGTCCCGTTAGATAATCCTTCATCTACAAATGATGTCCCCGTCACCTCTGTTGCGAGATCCTCGTAGGGACCTTCACTTGTCAATGCACGCTGGATCGTATAGGAGGCTGCCCCGAAAGATGAACCCCAACTAAGCGAGACTTGACCATCCCCAGCAGTGGCCACAACACGGGTTGGTGCCGCTGGAACTGTAACCTCTCCACCATCGGCAGGTACGGGTTCATACCCAGGTGTGGTATAGATGGAATTAAGCTTGGAGGTTGCCAAGGTTCCATTTGGACCGTTCACGACCGCTTGTCCCCAATCCGTAAGAGCCCCTGCAGGTCCACGGTTAAGATCCAGATAGTCTACACCACTGCTATTGCCATACCAGGACCAGGCGAGCCAGCCTACGCTCTTCTCCTGCCCATAGCTCATAATGGTGGCCTCATCCACATCGCCGTCCGTATGCTTATGCCCAAATTCCCCGATGATGACAGGCACGCCAATCGCAAGCGCGTTGTCGATATTGTTTTTTACCATTTGCGCATCGCCACCCGCGTACTCATACATATGAATGGAGAAAATTAGATTGCTTAGAGGATCAGAAGCGAATACTTCCTCCCCTTTGGTGAAAATGGAGTTCGGATATTGTCCCCAGCCTGCCGCATCAACGACCAACGTATTCTTAATGCCTGCTGCACGCAGGTAAGGAATTACTTCCTGGTAGCCTGTGGCCCATACACCCGAATCCCAAGAGCCATACCACTCATTGGCAATATTGACGATGACCCGATCCTCCCTGCCGATCAAAGCCTCCTTGATACGAACCCAGTAATCCGCAGCCTTATGAAGCTCAGCAACACTATCTGACCCTGTGGCATCATGGACCTCCAGCATCACCGTAAGCTTGTACTGATCGCATAATGCCAGAATACGCTCGACATCAGCAATCGAATCCTCCGTCCATCGGCTGCCGTTAGACAGAACAATTCTCACCGTATTGGAGCCAGTAGCAGCAATGGCCGGAATTGCAGCCTCAAGATCATTTTTGAACCAGGTATGGGAGTGATTGACTCCTCGCATGATGAAGGGCTTGCCTGTCGCATCCATTAAATTGGTACCGCTTACATAAAATCCTTTGACAGAAGCCTCTGCTGCCTGAGCCTGTTCGGGTGTGAACAAGGTCAAGCACAACATAGCAGACAGTACAAGTAACAATCCCTTGTGAGCAGAACGCGTGAATCTTTTCATTTTCCAATTCCTCCTTCTATGGATAGGTTGGATTTCGCATGCTGCACATCCCCATTTAGCTCATGACAGACACAAGACCATCCTGACAATAAATTCTAGCTATATTTGGAGCTGATGCAACAAGCTTATTTCAAATATATCACAAGCCAAAATGGAAAAATATATATTTTTTATGTCATAATTTCTAAATTCGATCCAACTTACTCTCGGTGGATGTCTTCCACTCCTGTGCTGTACCATGTAAAGATAGTGTCAAGGAAGGACAAGAACCTGTGATTCGCTGACGTGTACTTCGAGCTGCCCGCCGGGTCAGAGTTACTGGAGTATCAGTTACTGTATCACACGCTAAATGCTCACATGGAGGATCGCTATCAAGCCATAATCTCATCAAAAAAAACCTCTCTCCATGTCGGAAGGACACGGATGAGAGGCCTTTGGAATAATTTAAGGGGCAGTCACAGCCGATGCCTGACTAAGCGTTATAGCCTGCTCCAGATCATGCAGAATATCCTGAATATTCTCCGTACCAATCGACAGACGAATCAGCTCCGGGTTCACCCCGGCAGCGCGTTGCTCATCCTCTGACAATTGCTGATGGGTGGTGCTGGCAGGGTGGATGATCAAGGATTTGGAGTCGCCCACATTCGCCAAATGAGAGAACAGCTTCACGCTCTCGATCAGCTTGCGCCCTGCCGCAAGTCCGCCTTTGATTCCGAAAGTAAGGATGGCCCCCTGACCCTTCGGCAAATATTTCTGTGCCAGCTCATAAGAAGCATGACTAGGCAAGCCTGCATAGCTTACCCACAACACATCCTCGTGCTTTTCCAGGTATTCCGCCACAGCAAGAGCATTGCTGCTATGTCTTTCGACACGTAGATGCAACGTCTCCAGGCCCTGCAGCAGCAGCCATGAGTTGAATGGAGAAATAGGTGCTCCGAGATCCCGCATCAGTTGGACACGAGCCTTGATAATATATGCAATCGGGCCAACGGCCTCTGTGTATACCACTCCGTGGTAGCTAGGATCTGGCTCCGTCAGGCCTGGGAACTTGCCACTAGCCTTCCAGTCGAAGGTGCCTCCATCCACAATGACTCCGCCAATAGAGGTACCGTGTCCGCCAATGAACTTGGTGGCTGAATGCACTACAATGTCGGCTCCATGCTCAATCGGACGCAGCAGGTAGGGACTCGGGAATGTGTTATCCACGATTAACGGGATTCCATGCCCATGAGCGATCGCAGCGACAGCTTCAATGTCAAGGACGTTGCCCTGCGGATTGCCGATCGTCTCGGCGTACAGCGCTTTGGTCTTATCCGTAATGGCGGCGCGGAAATTCTCCGGGTCACTGGAGTCCACGAATTTGACCTGTAACCCTAGCTTGGGCAAGGTCGTCGAGAACAGGTTATAGGTCCCCCCATACAGACTCGCTGAAGATACGATCTCATCGCCTGCACCTGCAATATTCAGCAAGGAGAAGGTGATCGCCGCCTGTCCTGAGGCCGTTGCCAGAGCCGCGGCTCCGCCTTCCAGAGCAGCAATGCGCTGTTCGAATACATCTGTAGTCGGGTTCATTAATCGGGTGTAGATATTGCCGAACTCCTTCAAGCCGAATAGATTAGCCGCATGCTCCGTATCCCGAAATCCGTATGAGGTGGTCTGATACAGTGGAACTGCACGAGCTCCAGTTACAGGATCAATCTCCTGACCTGCATGGATCGCCAGTGTCTCGAAGGCAAATTCACGCTCACTTGACATAGTAATGCATCCTCCCTTGTTAGCTTCACATGACTTTCATTGTATCGTGCCAAAGAATGCTTGATTAACAGTAGATCGGTGGATTGCTTACCTCATTCTCTCACAGGAATTGCCATTTGAAAAGATCTATTTCCGATTTTTCCGATGTGAAATAAAATATTTTCTAGAAAAAGCGAATATCGCCCAATGTTCGACGATACTCACTTGGACTTATCCCTGCCCATCTCTTGAATTGGCGGCTGAAGTGAGCCAGACTTGAATACCCCAGCAATGTGGCAATATCCGATAGGCTCAAGTCCGGCTGGTGAATTAACTGCTTCGCTTCATGGAGCTTGAGCTCGGATAGATACTGACGCGGGGAGATCCCGTATACCTTCTGAAAAATCTCCAGTGCATACCCGGAGCTGATATTCAGAGAGCTCGCAATATCCTCAATCCGCACACCTTGATTGCTTAGGCCACCCTTCTTCATATTCTCATGACTGAAGCATGACTTGATCGCCTCAGCGATCTGGGCTGCATAGCGAGCCGCCAGCGGGGGTACAGCCTCCTGTAGACGTGACGAGCTCTGCTCAGCCAGAATACTCAGGATCTCGAATAGAATCGCCTGACTACGAAACAGGGCTGCCGTTCTGTAATCCTCCTCCTGCTGCAAGAGCCCCACCCACTTCATCAGTTGCTCCCGCAGCTGCAGATTATGCTCTGTATCCCGCTCGAATAACAGCTGCGCATGCTGACTCATCTCCTGCCGAAATAAGGCATCATCCACGTTGAAGTGGGCAATAAAATACGTTAACCCCTGCTCAGCACGGCATTCATTCGTATGCTTGACTCCGGGGGGAATGAGCAGAATATCACCCTCCTGCAGCTCATACTGCACATGCTCCAGTCTGGTGCTCTGCGCTCCGGCGAGAATCAGGGCAATCTCAAAGGCGAGATGGGATTCCAGCGGCACTCGCCAGCCTGTCTGCACAGTCTGCATATGGGCTCCGAATAGCTTGACATTCCAGTCCGTGGCTGGAAGCCAGCGCGCATCCGGTGACAAATATGAACGGTATTCCTTAGGGATAATCACGAAGCCTTCACCACCTTGGATTTGGGCAAATTTTGCTTGGAACCGAGTATCTTCATTGACAGCGTGCACTGCTATACTGAACCTATTAAAGCGCTATCTTGCGTTATATTATCATGGCAAATGAGGAGGAAATCAACATGTCACCTAGCGTTCAAGGTTTTTATAGCACACCAGACAACAAATGGAAAGCGCTATCACACTCTTCCGTCGAAATAAGTCCGAATTTGCGGTTAACCGATGAGTCTCACCAGATTGTCGAAGGGTTCGGTGGATGCTTCAATGAGCTGGGATATATAGCCCTTGCCCATCTGAACGAAGAGCAGCGTAAGCAGGTCTTTCATTCCCTATTCCATCCCGAGGGTGAGCATAAATTCACGATCTGTCGCCTGCCCATTGGCGCAAGTGACTATGCAGAGCAATGGTACAGCCACAACGAGGTTGATGGAGATACCGCGATGGAGCACTTCTCCATCGAGCGTGATTTCAAGTACCTGATTCCATATATCAAGGAAGCTCTTACTTACAATCCAGACCTGAAGCTGTTCGCCTCTCCCTGGAGTCCGCCAACCTGGATGAAGACGCCGAAGGCGTACAACTACGGCACACTGCGCTGGGAGAAGGACATTCTGGAGGCCTACGCCCTGTATTTCGTCAAATTCGTACAGGCCTATCAAGAGGCAGGGATTACCATTCACCAGATTCATGTGCAAAATGAAGTCATCGCAGACCAGAAGTTCCCGTCCTGCAAATGGACTGGCGAAGAGCTGCGCGAGTTCATTGCCGATTACCTCGGCCCAGCCTTTGAGCGCCACGGACTGGATACCGAAATCTGGCTCGGCACGATCAACGCTCCCGATCCTTGGGAGGAGCTGATCAAGAAGGAGTCGAATGATTTTGACGAATATGCAGGTCTTGTACTCAGTGATCCTAAAGCCTACTCCTATATTAAAGGTGTTGGCTACCAATGGGCTGGCAAGAACGCCATTCAGCGTACTGTAGCCAGCTACCCTGAGCTTCGTTATATGCAGACAGAGAATGAATGCGGTGATGGCAACAATACGTGGCTATATGCCAAATATGTGTACAATCTATATCAGCATTATTTCACCAACGGCGTGAATGCCTATATCTATTGGAACATGCTACTTGAGCCAAAGGGACGCAGCACATGGGGCTGGGAGCAAAATTCCATGATTACCGTGGACCCGGCAGATGCTTCGGTCACCCTCAATCCCGAATATTACGTTATGAAGCATTTTGCCTATGCTGTCGCACCTGGGGCACGTAGAGAGGGCCTGGGAGGGGCATGGAGTGGCAAGGCCGTCGCCTTCCGCAATCCGGATGAGAGTCTGGTGATCGTCATCAACAATCCATATCAGGAGAGCCGCGACCTGAATCTTGCCTATGGACAACAGACGCTCGGTTTTGAGCTGGAGCCCGAATCCTTCAATACGATTATCATTAGTCCCTGAGAGATTAGTATTAAATCCGGTTCAGGTCCTTGAGGCATGAAGGCCTTTCTGCAACATGCCTTGCCAGATCACGACGCACCGCTGCTAGCAGCAAAAAGAAACTGCCCTATCCTCCAAGATTTCTTACCTTCTTGGATAGACAGGGCAGTTGTTGGTATGAGGAAGATAAGGAGTGCTGGGCTGCTGTGTTGAACTTACTGGATACTCTGCCACACACGCAAATATCTGGCTCAAAAACTTGCCGCGATGGCCTGCTTACATGCAAGCTCAGATGACATAACTCCAGTCATTGGAGAAGCGGCTGAGGAACTGGCGGGTACGCTCCTGCTGTGGTCGCACAAATATTTCTTCGGGTGTGCCCTCCTCAACAATGAAGCCACCGTCCATGAAGACGACATGATTGGCTACCTCTCGGGCAAAGCCCATCTCATGGGTCACGATAATCATCGTAATCCCACGCTCCGCGATCGCCCGAATCACTGCCAGCACCTCTCCTACCAGCTCGGGATCAAGTGCCGAGGTGGGCTCATCGAACAGGATGACCTCCGGATTAAGCGCCAGTGCCCTGGCAATACCTACCCGTTGCTGTTGTCCGCCAGATAGCATGCTGGGATACGCATCAAGCTTCGAGGAGAGCCCGACCTGCTCCAGAATCTGAGCCGCATGAGCGCGGGCCTCGGCCTTAGGTTTTTTTTGCGCCACAATCAAGCCCTCAGTTACATTGTCCAATACCGTCTTGTGCTTGAATAGATTGTATTGCTGGAAGACCATTGCCGTCTTGCGGCGCAGCTTGAGAATATCGGCACGACGCGCGTGGCGGCAGTCCACCGACAGGTCCTCTACCTGCACTTTCCCCTCATCCGCATGCTCCAGGAAATTCACGCAGCGCAGCAGCGTGGTCTTGCCTGAACCGCTTGGGCCAAGAATGGCTACGACGTCCCCCTTCTCTACCTTGAGGTCAATGCCTTGCAGCACCTTATGATTCCCGTAGGATTTATGAATATTGGTTAATTGAATCATGAGACACCTCCCTTACTATACAAGGCTACCCTGCGTTCAAGCAGCGCCGTCAGCCGCTCAACGATCACCGTCAGGGCCCAATAGATTACCGCCGCCGCGATGAAGGCCTCCAGGAATTTGAGACTCACCGAGGCTACAACATCCGCTTTGCCGAGAATATCCATCTGCGACACGGTAAAAGCCAGCGTTGAACCATGCAGAAAGCCTACGAACATATTACACAGATTCGGCAATACGGCGCCGATGGCCTGTGGTAGGACAATGCGGTACATGGCTTGCGGAGTGCTCATTCCTACGGCCTGCGCCGCCTCCATTTGCCCCGGATCGACAGCCAGAATACCGGACCGGATCATCTCTGACATGTAGGCACCTGCCGTCAAGGAAAAGGCCAGAATCACGAAGACCAGAATCGGTACGGAAGCGGATGTGATCCCCCATCCATAATGCTGGGATAACTTATCAATAATTATGGGCACCCCGTAATAGATCAGGAACAGGTGCAGCAGCATCGGCGTCCCACGTACAAATGATACGTAGAAGGAGCTGAGCGGGTAAAGCACAGGCACTTGATACAACCGGATGAACGCCGTGAGCAGCCCAATCCCGAACCCGAAGATGAGTGGCACCACCGTGATGATCAGAGTGAGCGGCAGCGCCTCCAGAATTTTGAAAAATGAACTGACAATAAATCCGTAATCCAGCGTCATGATCTCACCCCGATTCCCTTCAAGCCCTTCTTCAGCCCACTTGTAACGAATGTCTTCCGCTTCCCGGCCTGCAAAGGCCGCAACTGATGACGCTGGAGTCTGCCCTCGGCAGCTGCAATGATTCTCTCCAATACAAGCACAATGACGTAGTACACAATAGCAAGGCTGATGTATACTTCCAGCGCATGGGAGGTAGCGGAGATGAGAGTCTGCCCCCGCCCCACCATATCCATGACACCTATGGAGAAGGCCAGCGAGGTGTCCTTAAGCGAACCGATCAACGTATTCGCCATATTGGGAAAAGCCACCACTAATGCCTGCGGCGCCACGATTCGCCGGAACGACTGGAATGCGGTCAGCCCGGAAGCATAGGCCGCCTCCGTCTGTCCCTTGTCCACGCTGCGTACGGCACCTCTGTAGATCTCCGCGAACGAGGCCGCATCGCTCAGTGCATAGGTCACGATGACAAAGAGCATCGGATCCGCACGTGATAGATCCACTCCCAGTGGTCGCATCAGCTCGGGTAGCCCATAATAGATCAGGAACAGCTTGATCAGAATCGGCGTTCCTCTCATAAAGGAGATATACACCGTCGCGAACTGGCTCAGTAGCGGAATCCGATACAGACGCACTACTGCAAGGAGCAATCCAAGCACCAATCCCAACGAGATGGAGCCAGCCAGCACAATGAGTGTAATATGCAAATATCGCAGCAGCTCTGGCAGGAAATCCAGGACCAGTGACAGATCAAATGCTTTTCCCATACTTCACCGTTCCTCCTCCCGCGATCACGCTATTCCTCAACCGTATAATCTGCCCCCAGCCACTCTGTGCTCAGCTTGGAGAGCGTTCCATCTGCCTTAATTTCCTTCAGAGCCTCGTCGACCTTCGCCTTCAGCTCTTCATTATCCTTATTAAGGATGAAATAGACCTTGGAATTCGATAAAGCCTCTCCTACGGTCTTCAGCTGCGCATCAACTACCTTGTTCTGATAATCAATGGCAAATGGCGTGCTGATCGTCGCATCTACACGTCCCGTCTTGATCTGGGTGATTGTATCCTCACCAGCTCCCGAGTAAACAATATCAATGCCATTTCCGTTGGCTGCATTCCATTTTTCCGCCAGAACAGCCGCATTACTTGTCGCGCCGACAATCAGCTTCTTCCCCTTCAGATCATCAATCGACTTCACATCATTGTTGGACTGGCTAACCACGACCTTGTTCGGGAAAATATTATAGGCCTCATCATTGAACAGGAATTTGGCCTGGCGCTCCTCATTCACTTCCATCTGGTGCGCAATCAAGTCAATTTTGTTGGTCTCCAGGCTGAGCAGCAGATTCTTGAATTCCATTGTACTGAACTCGAATTCATACTCAGGCAGACGCTTGTCGATCTCACGAATCAGCTCTACATCGTAGCCTGTCAGCTTGCCGTTCTCATCAATAAAGCAGACGTTAGGGAATTGTGTCCCCGTACCCACGATAATCTTCTTAACCTGCTTCGTACCGGAGCCAGCTGCCCCGGAAGAGCTTGCCTCGGTATCTTGACCAGTGATGGAGCTGCACCCGGCAAGGGCAATGATCGTGATCATCAATGCAGCTGCCTTGATCATCCGCTTGAATCTGGTGTGCTTTACTGTCATATGGATTCCCCCTATGTGCCGCGCAGCGGTCTTTAATGTATGCCCGACTACCTATGTAACGAATAAATTATAATTATTCACATTTGTAAAGTCGGATTTATGTTTTTCACAGAATATCATCTCGTACTCCTGATCGGCAATGGCTAACTAATAGGAGTTCTTGATGGTGTTATAGATTTTCTTTATTTTACAAACTACAATATTGACCCTTGCCCCAGAGCTGCACATAGAATAGTGTGAAAAAGCCGTCGGAATCATCCATGCCTGGATCCGGCGGCTACTCTCACTTTATCAGATAACACAACAACAGCTACACTCATGCTCATAATCGCTTATGGCCTACAGATGCCCATGCCTGTCTCTATATCAAAGGATGCTAGGTAGTATGTACATGTGCACATCATGCGTTCATCATGCGTTCATCATGAGTACATCGTGCATACATCATGCCTTACGTGAATCGGAGCGATGATTTAGCTCAGCCAGTGCTCGCTCCGCGAGCTCTGCCAGATAGCGAGCTGCAAGAGGCAGAGCCTCTTCATCGACCTCAAATGATGGATGATGCCATTCATGCGGACCCGACGTGCCAAGGAATGCGAATAAGCCTGGAGTCTCCCTCTGATATAGTGCAAAATCCTCCCCGGCCGGAGAAGGAACAGGTGTAATGACCTCTAACCCTGCTATCTGAGCAGCCTGTTCAGCAGCCTTCACCCAAGCAGCCGCATTCGTCACTGCTGGCGGCCCCTCGATCCAGCGGACAGAAGCTGTGGTGTCAAATGCCCCGGCTACCCCGGCTGCAATCTGATCGACCCGAGTGCGTACCCGCTGACGAACTCCTTCATCGAAGGTACGCACTGTGCCGTCCAGCACCGCCTTATCAGAAATGACATTCCAGGTCACTCCACTATACAGACGCGTCACACTGACGACTGCACTCTCCTGCGCCCCTACATTCCGGCTGACCACAGACTGCAAAGCAGTAATGATATGTGCCGCGACAACGATCGGGTCCAATCCCGCCTCCGGGACGGCAGCGTGCGTGCCACGCCCCTCCACTTCAATGACGAACCCGTCTGCAGCGGCCATTATCGCTCCTTCCTTGATGCCAATCACACCTGTCGGCAGATCGGGCTTGTTGTGCAGACCGAAGACAGCCTCTACCTGCTCCAATGCACCACTGTGAATGACCAGTCTGGCTCCCTTCGCATTCTCCTCCGAAGGCTGGAAGAGCAGCCGCACAGTCCCCTGTAGCTCTGCTTCCTTATGCTTCAAGAGAATACCCGCACCGATCAGAGCTGCCGTGTGAAAGTCATGGCCGCACGCATGCATTTTACCAGGGATCTTGGATGGATAATGATGCGTACTAGCTTCCTGCACGGGCAGGGCATCTATATCAGCACGCAGCGCGACTATCGGACCTCCCCCGCTTCCTACTTCCGCCACAAGCCCTGTCGGGAGCTCAAATTGATCTGCAACACGAATCCCCTCCTCGCCCAGCCAGTCGCGAATGGCAGCAGTCGTCTCATATTCCTCCATAGCCAGCTCTGGATACTGATGCAAATGCCTATAGAACGTTCTGAGTCTCTCGCTACCTGCCGAATCTCCCCCCGTATGTCGCTGTTCTGCTCCCTTCACATCATTACTCATATCACTTGCTCCTCAGGTGACCGCAGTGCCTGACTCAGCAGTTCAAAGGTACGGATGCGATGGGCGAACACTCGTGTAGCTGTCGTCACGACCAATTCATCTACAGCCAGCTTGGCGTGCAGCTCCCGAAGCCGTTGCTCGACCACCTCCCGCGTCCCCCGGATCACATTCGGCTCCAGCACCTCGATCCGATAGGGCTCAGCTGATTGGCGCCCATATTCCTCAGCCTGCTCGATGGAAGCCACTGTCAGCGTCTTACCGTTCTCTAGATGAATTTTCACCAGCATATGTTCGCCAGCCAAAGCCTCCGCTTCGGCCTCACTATCGGCTACGATCACGGATAGCGCCAGAACCACATAAGGCTTACGAACGTGAAATGCGCCCGAGTTCGTGTGTGAACCAGAATGAGCAGTTGTATGTGATTCTGTATGCGATTGAGCATGTGTACGTTGCTGGGATTGTATATGGGATGCCTTCGGAGATGTCGCCTCGAATGACGCTCGATATTGGCGGAACGCCTCTTCAGCCACCGTGACATCTCCGTTTATGAATAGGGAGAATACATAGGGCAGGCCTAGCCTCCCAGCCATTCGTGCACTATCCACACTCGCTCCCAATACGAACAACTCAGGTGGCGAGGAGACCACAGGTGTAGCACGCAAGCCGTGCAAGGGATGTTCGCTGGGTAGCTCATCCTGCAGGAAATGACGCAGCTCCACAAGCTTATCCTCCAGCGATGGAGCTACGCCAGCATTATTGGACACTCCTGTCCCTCCATGATCTGTAGCGGCCTCTATGCTCCCTCCCCCTCCTTGCTGCAATGCACGTGTAGAACGAGGCAGTCCTCCGGGAGCTCGCCCGATGCCCAGATCAATGCGATCAGGCCCCAGAGCTGCCAGCACATTAAAATTCTCTGCTACCTTATAAGGGCTGTAATGCTGCAGCATGACGCCGCCAGAGCCCAGGCGAATGGTGTTCGTCTTCGCGAGTAGATGGGAGATCAGCACCTCCGGCGAGGAGCCCACTACGTTGGCAGAGTCGTGATGCTCCGATACCCAGAATCGGTGATATCCGAGCTGTTCCGCCCGTTGGGCGAGCTCGATCGTATGCTGAAATGCCTGCGTAGCACTCTCCCCCTCGTAGATTGGGCTTTGATCCAATATGCTAAGACGAATGGCCATGTAGCTCTCCTCCTGAACTTCTATATTTTCTATAAATGTCGAAGCAGTTCCCCGAATGTATCCGCAAAGGGAGAATGCTCCTCCTTCAAGGTCACTACGCTAATTTGCAGCGACACCCCGGCAACCTCCGGAACATGAATCGGGATCAAGCTTCGCTCATGAACTTCCTTTCTCACAGACAATCCTGGCAAGAAGGCAATACCTGCCCCTTGGAGCACCAGCTTCTTCGCTGTCTCTGAGTTATCCACCTGATAGGTGATATCTGCCGGGTGCTCCAATGCGTCGAAGGCACGATGAATTCGCATCCAGTCTAGAGAACCGCATTCGAAGAAGACAAGCGTCTCGCCGTGCAAGGCCTCCAGACTAATCTGGCCCAGCCTCGCGAATGGATGATCTTCATAGACATACAACTGAATAGGGTCTTCATAGAACGCAACGGTACGGATAGAAGGATGCATCACCTTACGCACTAAGGCGAGATCAATCTCCTTGGCTAGCAATCTGTTCACGAGTTGATCCGTAGGAGCCGTCGTCAGCTTGATGCTGACCTCTGGATAGGCCTCCTTGATCTTGGGCAGGAAGTCGGGAATTACATAATTCGATACCGATACCGTACTACCCAGACGCAGGGTCTCCAGTAATTCCTGACGCCGCTGTAAGGAATGCCGTCCCTTTTGAATCACCTGCAAAATCTGCTGCGCGTAAGGAAGGAACTTTCTGCCTTCATCCGTCAGCACGATTTGCTTGCCCATACGATTGAACAGCTTGCAGCCCAGCTCTCGCTCCAGAGTCTGGATACGTGCCGTTACCGACGGTTGAGACAGGAACAGAATTTCGGCTGCCTTGTTGAAGCTACCATAATGATGGATATAGACGAATGCCTCAATATTCTCGATATTCATATGCCGCCTCCGCACAGGCGTCTTATAGACACCTTTAAATACAACATAACCAATTAACTTACTTGGTTTTTTTGTATCATAATGCGGACTTACGCTGCTGTCAACCAATGGATAATCTCCTAATGGCTTGTTCTCTCTTCGAATCCCTAAGAAATGGCAGGCTGAGTAGCAGGCAAAGGCTCTGTAAGCTCCTGTAGAGAGCGCTCAAGTCGGTCAATAATTTCAGCTGACAGGGAGAACCCTCCTTGCTCCAGACGAGTAATTCCCTGATCAACTGCATAGACGCCTCCCAGCAGCTGTCTCGCCCCCAGCGCGGACAGCACAGGCTTCAGCGCATAATCAATCGCTAGCAGATGAGCTATTGAGCCGCCAATGACCAGCGGAAGCACAGGCTTTCCTCGTAATCCCTCTTGTGGAATCAGGTCCAAAAACAACTTCAGTACACCGGAATAAGCCGCTTTATATACTGGAGTCGCTACAATTACAGCATCAGCTGCCTGCACGCTTGCTAATGCCTGCTTGACCGCTATGCTGTTAAAGTCGGCATAAACCAAGTCCTCAGCTGGCAGAGCTGATACCTGAATGACCTCCACAGACAGTCCAGCTCTCTCCAGCACTTCCGCGCTGTAGCTGGTCAGCCCGGTAAGTCGTGAGCTCACCGAAGGTGCGCCCGCAATGATTACTACATGTGGCATATCATGACCTCCTGATTCGTTGAGGGAATGGGGTAGAATTCTTTCCTCCCCTTATACTTGACTGATCGCTTTATGCATAACTGATCACTTTATACATGACTGTTGCTTTATACTTGACTGGTCGCTGCTGTAGCTGGTGTATCCACGGATGCCGTGGACGACTTATAATCTGCTGCATACTGATTGACCGGAATCGTCAGCCCCAGATTCCCTCGCAGCGTGTCCGCCTCATATTCCGTGCGGAAGAGTCCACGTTGCTGCAGGATCGGTACAACTTGCTCCACAAAATCAGCAAAGCTGGAAGGCACACCGCCTGCCACAATGAAGCCATCTGCTGCCCCGGCCTCGAACCAGGCTTGCAGCTTATCAGCAATCTGCTCCGGAGTGCCAATGAAGCCCGTCCGTGGAGTCGCTTCCCG
Organism: Paenibacillus massiliensis 2301065 = DSM 16942; assembly: GCF_000377505.1. Taxonomy (GTDB): domain Bacteria; phylum Bacillota; class Bacilli; order Paenibacillales; family Paenibacillaceae; genus Paenibacillus; species Paenibacillus massiliensis. The sequence continues at coordinate 145,526 of NZ_KB898198.1, forward strand.
CAATGCCACCTCGCGCAGCGTCAGCTTCTGCTCCTGAGCCTCCCGCTTGATTCGATCCGTCGTACTACGAAAGCTGTTTCCGCCTAATTCTCCGATCTCCGGGAACGGCTCATCCAGCGCATATTGTCCAAAATCATGATGCTCGAAATACCGGCCCAGGTAATCCAGCGCATTCTGAATCGTGACCAGCTTCGCCAGCTCCCAGTATTTCTGCTCGGCCTCTTGCTCCGTCTCTCCTACGATGACGTTGATCCCTGGCAGAATTACAATATCCTCCGGTGATCTTCCAAAGGCCACCGCACGCTGCTTGACATCCTGATAGTAATCCCGGGCTGACTCAAGAGTCTCATGGTTCGTGAATACCGCATCTGCGTGCTTCGCGGCCAGAGTCTTGCCATCCTCCGAGGCCCCGGCTTGGAAGATGACTGGCTGACCTTGACGAGAACGAGCGATATTCAGTGGTCCTTTGACCGAGAAGAACTCACCTTGATGGTTGAGCGTGTGCAGCTTCTCTGGATCAAAAAATACACCTGTCTCCTTATTACGTACAAAGGCATCATCCTCCCACGAATCCCACAGTCCCTTGGTCACCTGCAGATATTCATCTGCAATCCGGTAACGCAGCGGATGCTCGGGATGCTGTCCCTTGCTGAAGTTCAGGGCAGAGCCCTCTAGTGGGGACGTCACGACATTCCATCCGGCACGACCATCGCTCAGCTGATCCAATGAGGCGAATTGACGAGCCACCGTGAATGGTTCGCTATACGTCGTGGACAACGTGCCGACAAGACCAATTCGCGAGGTCACGCCACCAAGAGCGGATAGAACGGTAATCGGCTCAAAGCGATTGAGAAAGTGTGGAAGAGATTTCTCCGTAATATAGAGCCCATCTGCCACGAAGAGAAAATCGAATTTACCTTCTTCCGCCTTGAGTGCTTGCTCCTTATAGAAGCTGAAGCTAACACTCGCATCTGGCTGGGCATCAGGATGTCTCCATCCTGCCATATTACCGCCTACCCCATGCAGAATAGCACCCAACTTGATTGATTTGCGTTGACTCATGAATCATCTCCACCTTTCGCATACTTTCGCTTAATGCACCTTGGGCAACGAACGGCCCACACTTGCTCTTGTATATAGCCTCCTATTGGCCCCACACCCCGTACTACAGCATTGTTTATGCCTGGCTATATATGAATCCTGGTTGAATTTCGGTAAGCTTGCACCTTGACCAGATCAAATGTGAGTGTAGAGCCGCTGCAAGCGGGGAGCCCTGTCGACCATTGTTGAGCTTGCTGTTCTAATGAACGAATTTGAAAAGCTGATGAACAGCAAGCTTAAAGATGGGCACTAATGGAGCGAATGAGCTGTCAGAGCCAGAGGCTATATCGCACGAGGCCAATCCGCCGAATTACGAGATGACCTCTTCTCCAGCGGCGGCCAACAGCTGCTCCAGCTTGGTCAGATCAGGCTCCAGCAAAGCCTCATAGACTCCGCCCCTGCCTACCTCCACCACAGGTACGTGACGAATGCCATACTTCAATTCCAGTACGTCGCGCAAAATGTCGTTGCCTGATACTTCAATATTTTGATAAGGCTGATTCTTGGACTCCAGATAAGACTTCACTTCTCCGCAGAAATGACAGCCTTCCTTGCTCCAAAGGACAACAGTAGTGGATGATGGCATCAAATAACCTCCCAATCATGATATATAGATAGAATAGAATAAGCGTTTATATTTTATAATACCTATCTGTTAAATAGGAATTATGATGTTAAATCTACTCCCTCCCCTGATCAACGTCAATTGAACTCCAATAGATTATGACTATTCACAGATAGAACAATTCAATCTGAAGCCGCACACAACTCCTTAATATTAAGAAAACTTAATTAAATTAGCGTATGCATCCATCCGATATAATCTCTAAATTGTGTGGTTATTTAAAAGGGGATAAGCTGATGTCATTTAAAAATTCACGCTTCGTTCATGCGTTTCTCACCTTCACTTCGCTCCGTCAGACAGCTGGCCGTATTGTGTTATCTTCTTTACTCGTCGTGATCGTCTGTGTGTCCGTTCTGTCCGTCACGTTCTATGTGCCGACCTCGAAAGAGACCATCAACCGATTGGAACATGAAATGGAGATGAACACGAAGCTGCTGGCAGAGCAAGTTGACAGTCAGCTCTCGGATAAACGTACCATCCTGCAAATATTAGCCGAGGATGGTGCAGAGTACGGGGAAGAGCATGAGCTGCATCTTAACAACATTAATCGCTCGCAGCAGCTTCACCCTGAATTCACATCCATGATCTACTCCCTTGATCCGACAGGGAAGTCTGCGTTCGATCTCACAGGTAAAGAGGTTGACGTGTCTGGGCGTAGCTATATCAAGGATATTCAGGCAGGCCAGTCGTTTGTATCTGATCCAGTACTGTCCAAGGTGGATAATCAGATCATTGTTGTAATTGGAGCACCACTAATGAAGGATGGACAAGCCTTCGGCTTCTATCTGGCCTCATATCCAATCGGCTCGGTGGTAGAGAAACTGAGCTCCTTCACACATGGCGAGACAGGGCAAGCGATCATGACAACCTCTGACGGTACATTTATTTATTTTGCGGACGAGTCCTATATTATGAACAAGAAAATCTCGGATCTGGGCAACCCCGCTCTTGAAGAGGCATTCGCCGATGCTGTGCAAAATGGCGCTACCTCGGTAAGCTTCAATCAAGACGGGACCAACCAGCTATCTTATATCGTGAAGACGGATTTGAATTGGCTTGTTGTCACCAATCTGGAAGAAAGTGAATTTCTACAACCCATTAGAGCCATGCTCATGCTTGTGCTGCTCGTCGGAACAGGTATGATTATTGCGGCCCTCATCCTGAACGTTCTTATTGCACTGAAGATTGTCTATCCGATTCGTCAGTTGACACAAGGTATTGACAAGCTGGCACAAGGTGACCTTACACATCGCATCCCGGTCAAAGGAAATAACGATATTAGTACAGCACTTCTTGCATATAACACGGCTAGTGAGAGAATGCGCGAATTAATGCAGGATGTAAGCGGCCTAAGCGGGCAGCTGAGCAGCTCTGCCCACCAGCTTGCCTCAGGAGCCGACCAAGGCTCACAGGCAGCGCAAAATATTTCGGAGGCTATTGTCATCGTTGCCGAGAGCTCAGACCAGCAGACTGCAAGTGTTCAGGACGGCAGCCATGCCGCCGAGAATATAGCTCTGCAGATCAACGGTATTGCTGTGCACAGCACTGATGCAGCGAAGATCGCTACAGCAGCCTCTACTCTGGCAACCGACGGCCATACGGCCATGGATCAGCTGAACGGAAAGATGAGCGAGATGGAGCACGGAATTAGTGAGCTATCGGGCACGATTCAAGATCTGAGCACACTATCCGCCAAAATTGAGGAGGTCGTCAGCGGCATTAGTCTTATCGCCCGTCAGACCAACATTCTCTCCCTGAATGCCGCTATTGAAGCTTCACGGTCCGGGGAAGCCGGGCGGGGCTTTGCTGTTGTCGCCGATGAAATCCGCAAGCTTGCCGGGCAGTCGATGGCATCGGCGGAGCAGATTGCTGGCATCATCGGCAGCATACAAGGGGAGATCCATCGAACCATGCAAGCCTCCGAGCTCACCGTTGCCCAGGCCCTTCAGGGCAGACAAGCTGGTGAAGCGGCCAGTGAGCTGTTCACCCGGATTCGCTCTTCAATAGGACAGGTAGCTGACAGCATTCACAGTGTATCAGCCGCGGCAGATGAGATTGCATCAGGTACTGGCAGCCTTGTTGATTCCATTCGTCATATTGCCAAGTCAGCCAACGAGACCGCAGCAGAGTCACAAAACGTCTCGGCAGCAGCACAGCAGCAGATGGCGTCCATGGAAGAGATTGCTTCCTCCTCGGCAGAGCTGGCCAGCATGGCCGAAAAACTGCGCACGCAGATTGCACAATTTAAGCTGTAACACCAAGCATCCTAAATATAGAGCAGACTTTATAGAGCAGACTTTATAGGGAATACTTTTAATAGCAGACTTTGCAAGTCAGAGAGTAGACTTTGCAGGACAGAGAAGCAGCCTTGCAAGCTGTTCTTGAAGAACAGATATGCGACCTTCATGGGTCGTTACGGATCGCAGACGAACTCCTTGTTTCGAAAGAAGCACGGGAGCTCGTCTGTTTTTTATCACAAGCCATCCCCCTTCCCCTTACGTGATCAACAAAAAAGCCTGTAGAGCAGTTCCTGGCGGAACCTTGTCTACAGGCCGATTGGAGGAGTATCCCTCCGGCTGACTCTATGCATCTTTCTTTATCATCTTTCTTTATCATCTCTCCATGACCATCAGCTCAGCAGCAATCTCTGTCGCGTCACACCTCACACCTGTACCTTCTGAACCGCTTCATTCATCTCCTGTGTGCGTTCCTGCAACTCCTCTGCCGTCTGGGCAACCTTCTGGAAGATCACCTGTTGTTCATTCGTCAGCTGATAGATTTCATTAGACTTATCCGAGACATCTGCCGCAATTCGGAATATGGAGTCCACCGAGGCAGCTGCCTCTTCCGTGCTGGCTGTAATCTCCTCGACCGAGGCCGATACCGATTGCACACGACCAGCCACCAGCTCGAAGACGTCAACGACATGGACAAATGCCTGCTCTGCTTCTCTTGAGGACATAACTCCCTCACGAATCTCTTGTCCGGCTACTTCCATCTGTGTACCGATCTGGTCCGATTCTCGCTGAATGCCGTGCAGCAGCTCCGAGATCGTATGAACAGAGACGCTGGAGGCCTCCGCCAGCTTCCTTACCTCTTCAGCAACCACCGCGAAGCCCTTGCCATGTTCTCCTGCACGAGCCGCCTCAATCGAAGCGTTCAGAGCGAGCAGCTTCGTCTGACTGGCGAATTCCTCCAGCGTATTCAACGCGCCGCCAATCTGCTGCGAGTAGCCCTGAAGCCCTCCTGCCATCACCGTGACCTCTTGAGCTACCGTGGCAATCCGTTCGACCTGCGCTCTCAGCTGCGCCATTCCCTGCTTGCCAGACTGAGCTGAAGTCAGTGCCCCAGTAGCTGCATCCGCTACAGAAGAGGCGGACTCGGAGATCAGCACGATGCCTTTGGAGATCTCCTCCATGACCTGTGCACTGTCCTCCGCCCCTTGCCTTTGGGTATGGGCACCTTGCCGAATATGTTCTACAGCTTGGTCTACAGTGCGACTCATCTGCAGCATGGCCTCGGCATTACGGTTGAACTGGTGAGCAGAGCTCATCAACGTATCTGCCGTAGCTGTCACACCCGCAATCATTTGCGCCAGCATCTGATTCAGATTACCTGACATATAGATCATCGCCTTGAAGGTACTACCGATCTCATCCTGACTTTTCAACGGATAACGGGTCAAGATGTGATTGGCTTCGGACAGCTCACCCTTGGCCATACGATCCACACTTCGCTTCAATATCTGTAGTGGCCGCAGCCCCTTATGTACGAACCACAACACAATAATAATTCCAGCAATCGTAATGACGGTCAGTCCGATATAAAATGGAATACTGGAGCGAATAATGCCCTCCTCAATCTCATCCAGACTAGATACTGAGGTGTCGATGCCAAGCACACCAATCATCGTGCCCGAAGCATCCACAATCGGTGCATAAGAGGAGATATAGTCCCCATATTCGGGATTGCGAATAATGGATGAGCTTGCGGTCCGACCCTGCTGCAGCTCTAGCACGGCCTCCTCCGGAATATCCGTCACTTCATTCATCGGTGAAGCCAGCGCCTCATCACGCATACCATCCACCATGATCAGGGGCTCACTTCCGTCAAGTACGACAAAATACACATACATAGCCCCGATTCGTTCACGAAAATCATCCAGCTCATCCCGGATCTGGAGTGATGTGCTATTCTCCTGCCGATCTCTGGCTACCTCAACATAGAGCTTCGTATCCATTTGGGAGGCGTAGCTCTGGGCAATCTGTATATTGTAGCGGGTAATCGCTTCCTGAGCAGCCTCCTTCATAATCATTAGCTGCAGCAGTAAGCTTCCTGTAGAGATGATGACCATCATCAACGTAACTATCGTACCGATGCGAACCACTAAATTCTGCCTGAACAACCTCATTCGACACACGCTTCCTCTCGCTACATCCACGTCTTTTTTGCCCAAGAGATCGTTAACACCCGACCTCCGTCTGAAGTGCACCCCTTAGAATAGACATTGGAAAAACCCCTTGGTTTAACCGATGAATTTCTAGGGGGTGCATTTTTAATGGCTATTAAAGGTCAAAAGTTTAAGACGTATTCCGAGGAACTCAAGGTGGAGGCAATTCGCCTGCACGTAGAGGAAAAGTGGACGTATCGGCAGATCAACGATCATTTCGGAATCCAAGATCAGGGTCGGATGAAGCGTTGGATGCGAAAATACCGTGAGAAAGGTGAGTTTGGTCTATTGGATCAACGAGGAAGGC
>NZ_KB898199.1 GCF_000377505.1 Paenibacillus massiliensis 2301065 = DSM 16942
AATGAAGCAACAGTAAGAAAGTATATTCGAGAGCAAGAAGCACACGATCAGGCAGTAGATAAGCTGAGTGTAAAAGAATACGAAGATCCATTCAGCAGTAATCGGAGCAAAAAGAAGTAAAACCAGTTTAACTGGTAAGTGAAAGAGACAAATAACAATGAGCCTGAACAGCCCTGCTGTCAGGCTAGCGTCTTTAGGCGCAGTTTGGCAACAGGGGGTTATACCCTAAGAGCAAACCACCCGTTGGACGGGTGGTCCTGATTGGTCAGCGATAGCAAATGCCCAGCTCAAGGAGTACGGCCTTTGGACTATGTGACTACGGGTCACGTGAGCAAATGCCTGATTAGGCTGTTTTTTGTCATAGTGCCCTGTCCTTGGCTCTGCATCCTACATAATGTATATCAAGCCCCTAGAGAAGGGAGGGGAATTAACGTGGGAGAAGTTAACCAAGGCTGTGGATATGGCGGATGGACATCGGTTGGTGCCATTCTGGTTCTGTTCATTTTGCTTGTTATCATCACTAAGGCTTTCTGTGTGTAAGGACTGTCAGAGAGGGCTAGATGAATAGCCAGTCATGGTTCTATGGCTGAGCGAATTTCAGAGTAGCAATATACACGCAGTAATCGGCAGCTTAGGGGATGTGTAGTCCCAGCAGATGGAATGGAGCCTCCAGTGAGTGTCTTCAGGATATCTAGGGAAATGGCTGCGCATCCCGGATCGGAGCGGGCAGCACGATTGAATGCATCTGTTGAAGCAGGCAGCGCCTCAAAGGCGAGGTCTGCTTTTTTCATGTTGGCGTTAATTATCATTAAGCATTGACTTTTCTGAAGGTACCATCTACACTTCATTTATTAAAATACTTTTAAAAACTAAATGGAATAGAGAATGTCTGAAATAGTCCAAGAAAGGAGGCTGCCCAGCAATATGAATCCCATCTCGCATAATACGCAGCAGGTGAAGCGGCTTAATGTGGAGCTGGTCAAAAATACGCTGCGCTCCATTGGTGTGGGTACCAAAGCGTCGGTTGCCAGCCTGACGAAGCTCAGTATCGCTACCTGCGGCACAATTCTGAACGAATTGCTCCAGACAGGAGAGATTATTGATCTTGGCCCAGATGAATCTAGCGGAGGAAGACCTGCAAGTCGTTATCAATTCAACGCAGACTACGGTAGTGTCCTCTGTCTAATCATCCGTACAGAAGGTGGCATACACTCGATCTCGCATACCTTGGCCAATCTGAATGGAGAGATTATAGATGAGCAGAGTGTCATTATGGAGAGCATTACGCTAGCTATCGTAGAAGCTCTAATCAATAAGCTAATGGATCAATATCAACATGTGCAGGCCATCGGTATCGGCATTCCAGGTGTAGCGCATAACGGTGTTATTGGTCTTTGTGATGTCCCTGAGCTGGTTGATCAGCCGCTAGGTCCACGGCTCAGGGAGCAGTACGCAGATGTGGAAGTGATCATTGGCAACGATATGAACCTGACCGTGTATGGTCTGTACAATCAGCAGCAATTTGCAGAGGAGACGAATTTTGCAGTCGTAACTTTTCCAAAATCTCATTTTCCAGGGGCAGGCTTCATGATTGAGGGGCATCCACTCTCGGGTAGCACCCATTTTGGAGGTGAGGTGTCATTTCTGCCCTTTGGTGTGTCGAGGGAGGAGCAGCTACGTCTGCTTAATACAAGAGAGGGCTTGCGCATGCTGGTCGGAAAGACGCTGGTATCTATTATCGCGATTATCAATCCGGCTGCAATCGTAATTACTGGCGACACGATCGACGAGTCTATGTTGGATGAACTCACGCAAGACTGCTTGACTATGATCCCGCAAGAGCATATGCCGAACCTCATCATTCGCAAAGATACTGCAAGTGAATATGTCGCCGGACTCATTGCTGTGGCCTTGGAAAGTCTGACGTATCGTATGGAGCGAATTGAGAAGAGATGGTAATATCTAAGGACAACTGGAGGGACTTATTTTGAATTCCGAACCACAGGCACGAAAGTTCAATAAGCTATACGCCATGCAACTGGCTACCATCTTTTTGGGATTCATAGTTTTTGGGATCTCGGAAAATGTAAAAGGGCCTGCAATTCCGCGTATTCAGTTCGACTTCCATCTTGATGAGAAGCAACTGGGAACGTTACTGTCCCTGAATGCGTTGGGATATCTGATTGCTTGCTCGTTCACAGCTATATTGGTCCGCAAATGGGGGATCAAGGCAGTGAGCGTGCTTGCTTTTGCGTCCATGATTTTGTCAGGAGTATTTATTTACTTATCTCATACATATCCGCTCTTTGCTTCTTCATATTTCTTTATGTATATCGGGAACGGCATGCTGGAGATCGCACTGGCCATCCTTGGCGCGCGAATTTTCGTGAAGAATACGGGGATGATGATGAATCTCTCTCATTTCTTCTACGGTCTTAGTTCAACCGTCGCACCGCTACTGGCGACCGGGGTCATGTCCTTGACCGTGTTCGGACATGTGCTGGACTGGCGTGGCATGTATCTGGTTACGCTGTCACTGTGTCTGTTGCCGATTATTGCGGCACTACGAAGTACATTTCCTGGTGATGATCTGCCACATGAGGATCGGGTATCACTCAAGCAGCTTACTCGTGATCCTGTTCTGTGGCTTGTAGTTATGATCCTATCGTTCGGTGTCGTATCCGAAATGGCGGTGGGAGGCTGGCTCGTCAACTTTCTGGAGAAGGCCTACGCTTGGGATACGGTCAAAGCCTCGGGTATGCTGTCAGCTTTCTTTCTGACCTTTTCACTAGGAAGATTATTGCTTGGGCCACTGACTGACCGGATCGGATTCGTCCTCTCGCTTATTCTGTTTTCCGCTTTCTCGGCGATCTGCACATTCGTGGCGATTGCTGGTGGAGAAGGGATGGCCTTCCTATTTGCGGTATCCGGCGCAGGTATTGCTATAATCTACCCGACAGTCATGGCGCTGATTGCCAAAAGATATCCTCATGGCAGCGATACAGCAATTACATTCACGGTTACGCTCATGGGAATCGGCAGTGTCATCGGCAACTATGTGATTGGTTGGGTCATTGATGCCTTCAAAGCTGCGTATGGTGAGACAACGGAGCTTGGCTTGCTGCGGGGACTGCAGGCAGGATACGGCTTCATTGGCTTGTGTGCGGCGATCTGCTCTGTGTCTGGTGTGATATTGTATGTGTATTTGAAGCGCAGACAGCAATTGATCTAGTATAATGCTCCACATAACCCTCGTGCTTCTGGACGCATACGATATTGGACAAATGAAGGATCATTTCCTTTCTTGAATGATTGCATCTGATGTACCATCGTGATATGTTACTAATGTTATAACGCCTATCTGACGATATAATATTAGTCACATTGAAGAAGCGCATAAAGAGCTAAGGAGACATGAGTTATGAGGGTACATGAGTTTATCATTCAAGGTGATCTGGACAGAGAGGACATGATCCGTATTTGTACGGACGCTTCCCGCTTTGCAGCAAGGATTACACTTCAATATAGAGATGAGAACGGTGAACGAATTGTAGATGTGAAAAGTCTGCTCGGAATGATGCTGATTGCAATCCCTGCTGGTACGTCGGCACGTCTCATCACGGTCGGCATGGATGATCTGGAAGCACTGGAGTATTTGCTGCCAGAGTTCGAAGGTCATGCTGAGATGTATGTGTAGATTGTAGGACTTGAGAAGAAGGGCCAGTCACAGGCTACGTACTCTGGAGGTCACGATATTCGTTGGAGAATGTTGTGATACCGGAGGGCGTGCATGGGACTGGCTTTTTTCACCATCATTCTGCTTAGATAGTCAACTTATAGAGACGAACCGCTCATTAACTACTTTTTTCTATAGAATGTATAACTTTAACTATAGGCTTAAGAACATCCCTGCTGGATTGGTTTAGGGGTTGTAAGGGCAGAGGGAGGCTAGGGCTCGAGATCAACCCACTGATCTCTGCTGCTGCGGCAACAACACGAAGGCTGCCAAATTGGCGGAATAAAGACCACAGCGGTTCAAAGCATGCGGCGATTTGATGTGACTCTTCAGCATACCCCTCCAAGGCTAATCGGGTCATTCTGCGGCATGTCTTCGGGAATAATCCACCTAGAACGGAATACCACACCTCGCAGCCTGCGAGTAAGCCGGTGAATGCAGACGGGTCACTGCTCACACCGATCGTAACATGGGACGGAATGAGCGATCGCAATGTGTCAACTCGGGCTTTGGCTGCTTCTGGTTCAGGAGGAACTCCAGGGATTTTAATGGAGTGGACGTGAGGAAGCCTAGCAATGCGACCATGCAACTCATCACTAAAATGAACATGAGTAGTACTTGGATTATCATATACGCAAAGCGGAACGGAGAGAGTGCGCGTCACGTCCTCATAGAGTGCATATACTTCATCGTGTGATAGTGCATGATAAGAAACCGGGGCTAGCAACACAGCACTTACTCCTGCTTGTTGGGCGTCTTCTGCGAGCCGAAGTACATCAAGTGTACGAATTGCACTTATACTTCCCATCACAGGAATACCATTGGCTGAGTCAACAGCTAGCTTCAAAGTACGAAAACGCTCTTCACGGTTCAGATAAGCGTAGTTTCCGGTCGAGCCTAAGGCACCAATGGAATCTACACCCGCATCAACCAGTCGGTGAATCAGGTTCACATATTCTTTTTCTTTAATGCCATCCTCGTTCATTGGGGTCAGAGGAAAAGCGGATAGACCATTGAACATCTGGCACAGCTCCTTTGAATGTTAACTATCAAAATACAAGCAAATTATAAAAAAAAATTGGATGTACTTAAAGAGCCAATTCGGTAATAAAAAGCTGGTCCAGTTTAATCTGGCCGCTGATAGAAGAAGGAGCGCTGGTAGGCAGAGCAAGATGAATAGTAAGGGTCAGTCATGCTGAAGTCATGTGATCTGGACGATGATTATGGGGGAGTAGTTGACATAATTGAGAATATACGATATTATACTATTTACCGTTATATATCTGATCTGTTAGCTCAGCTGGGAGAGCACTATCTTGACAGGGTAGGGGTCAGTGGTTCGAGCCCACTACAGATCATAGCCAGGAGCCCTTGCATTGCAAGGGTTTTTTCTTTTTTGTCTGAAGATTAAACTCCCTTGAAAATCTACTGTGGGGACATTTTGGGGACGAAACCTGATTTTAAGCATAAGCCTATGCCTATGCCTAAAGTGGACTTATTTCTAACGCTGTTCTCTCTTCTTTTCAATAAAAAAACACACCAAGATTAGCAAAGTGGTCGAAGCGCGTGTAGGCCAGCGCAGTGACATAGACGAGATCATTGACAGACTGACTGAGCTTCAGGACCTGCAGGCAGACATCCAGAGGCTGGACTTCATACTGGATAAGCTTGAAGAGTACAAGCCCTATGCTGCTACGTTGCTGAGATGGGTGTATGTCGAGGGCATGGAGCTGAAGGAGATTACAGAAAAATTAGAGCTTTCTGAGAGTACCGTAAGGCGTAGAATCCGCGTAGCAGAAGGGGAATACGCGATGTTGGCACGATAATGGAATAATATTAGCACGAAATTGATTCTAAATTGACTGAAAAATGACAAACATATGTTCTTGTTTGCCGTGTCAACCCATGATAAAATGATATTGTGAGAAAGTTGTAAGAGGCAGTCGTCAATAGACCAAACGTGCTGTTAGGCGGCTACCTCTTTACGTATCGGTGTAGCTCAATTGGCAGAGCGTGCTGGGCCCTGTAAAACAGATAGCAGAGATTCAGGTTCAAATCCTGATGCCGGTATTATTCATAACCTTAAGTCTTAGCCGCTTCCTAGTGAGGCGGTTATTTTATTTGCAGGAAGATTATCCCTCATATAGAATATAATCAATACTTGTCTAAGGGGGATATCTGAGATGAAGAAAATATCATTTGTAACGCTTATTGTAATAATGGTGTTTGCCATAATGCCTGTGTCGGCATCTGCATTTATGGGGAAAAGAGATGTTGTGGTAGACGGTTTCGCTTTATCTGGAGGGGCAATTAATAAGAATAGTACTACTTTTGTCCCGTTTCGAGAATTATTTACTGAATTAGGGCTAACAGTAGGGTATGATTCGAAGAGCAAAAAAGTAACAGGCACTAAGGGGGGACTTCATGTAACTTTCACTATAGGGAGCAAAAAAACAAACATAAACGGAGTAGATAAAATACTTCAAGTTGCGCCATTCAGTTCAAACGGAAAGGTTTATGTACCCTTACGTGTCGTATCGGAAGCGACAGACAGTACAGTTGTATATCTAAAGGACATAGACGTTGTGCTGGTAAACAGCCCATCTTTTGAGGGGACGAACTTTAGCTCTCAAAGTGGATCGTTAGTGATCACCAAAGAAGGGGAATTAGCTAAAACTAATTATTTAGTACTGATAGATTTTCTCAATTTCTCAAAGGAAGAAGAGATAGTTTTTGAAAAAGATATCTCAAATGGGAATGCCAGTGACTATAAAGTAACATTGACACCAGACGCGGTATTTGAATTAGCGGATTAAAGAGGTGCTATGAGAGTCAAAGATAAAGACAGAAAATGATCTAAATTCGAGCCACTCAATTGAGTGGCTCTTTATATTCTCTAGAAAGGAGCTGACCGAAATGGCGTTGACAGCCAAACAGAAGCTCCTTTCTAGAGAATACCTGGTTGACCTGAACGCCACGCAAACAGTAACTCAGTCATAGCCGATAACTCTTTCTGGTGTTAGAGCGGATACGCCTTTATCTTACTGGATTACAGGAGTCCTTCATTGTGAAGGGCTCTTTTTGCGTTCGGAAATATTTATTATCTTCTCCTATTGACATTTTTAATCCTATGTCCTGTTTTATTGGTATATCCCATGGGAGTTTTTATGGGTTTTAACATGAGAAGGGATTTGATATTATGTCACAAGTATTCACTGCTCATAAAACTATTCACGTTCTCGCTTCAAACCCTCACCCACCAAGAACAGAATATCGAGTAGCATGGGGAGAAGAGAATTGGAGTGACCAAATAGTTAGAGGGACAAAAGTGCAAATGGTTTATAACGGTCGTGTTGGAGGTCGCCTCAGTCCAACATTCCCAGATAATACACCTGACAAAGCGGCAGTTCTTAGAGCATTGGAGATGCTTGAGGCAGGACAGGGTGTTTCTTCTAAGTTAGAAAAGTTATTTATTTACACAGACTCTATCCCAGTAGGACAAGTGATTGATGATGAATACATGGATCGGGTTGAAGAAATAACGCATGAATACCATATTAATTCGCAACCACAGGCTGCCATAAGTAATCCAGTCTCTGTTGTACATCAGAAGACTATTGAACTTGGAATTGATAAAAAGAATGAGTTTAGACATGTTGCGCTTGTCTATGAGGTAACACTCTAAACCAGCTTGCTCTATAATTCATTAGCATCCTTCGGGATGTTTTTTATATTGCACAGGTGTAGGAAAGCTGGGCCGTTCCCGCTGCCCTTGGAAGGCAGAGACCGCAGGTTCGAATCCTGCCGCCTATATTATTTCATAACCTTCTCCCTTGCCGCTTCTCAGGGGACAGTTTCTCTTTTAGAGGAAAATGCTTCCTTACGTCGAATTATGGTGCAAAGGAGGAGAGCAAATGGATAACTGGGCTAATGACAATGAGAAAGTTAAAGGGATTCCGACCGCTATTGGGAAACTATGCGGTGATAAAATCGAATGGGAGTTAAAGGTTATAATCGTAACCCCAATAGTTATCGAATTAACTGCTAATAATTTGACTAAAATAATAACATATGAGGGAATTGAGGATGCTGAGCGATATATTCTATTTAATTTTTTGATCCCTCAAAGAAAAAAGAGGATTTGTTACAAGCAGCATTTCATCGAATCCTAACTGAAGAATTCCAAATAAAAATTGAAGAGAATTAAGGCATCCTTCGGGATGTTTTTTCTTTTACATACAGTTTGAGAGAGGAGCTGATCTGTGTGGCATTGACAGCCAAACAACAGAAATTTGCAGATGAATACCTGATAGACCTCAATGCCACGCAGGCAGCTATCAGGGCAGACTATAGCAGTAAAACGGCAAAAGAGATAGGTTGCGAGAATCTAACAAAACCTAACATTCGCGCGTACATTGATGAGCGTATGGCCATATTATCCCGAAGAACAGGGGTTAACCAGGAACGGATTATGAGGGAATTGGCCCGTGTAGCCTTTTTGGATCCTACGAAGTTGGTTGATATGGACAGTGCAGCACTCAAGGAAGATACCAGCGATGATGACCGTGCAGCTATAGCTTCAGTCAAGGTTAAGACCATGAAGGGCGACGTTGATATGGTCGAGCGCGAGGTGAAATTCGCCGATAAGCTGAAGGCGCTGGAGCTACTTGGCAAGCGCTTCGGCATGTGGATTGATAAGCAGCAGATAGACGTTCAGGGCGCCGTCCAGATCGTGGATGATATTCCGAAGGGGCCTGACAGCTCATGACTGCACTCAGTTCGCTGATAGCGCCGAGCTTCTACAGTGTGCACCATGCACTGAAGGAGGACCGGTATACTCACTACTGGCTTAAGGGTGGACGTGGTAGTACGAAATCGTCCTTTATCAGTCTGGAGATCATACTCGGAATCATGAGGGATCCGAACGCGAATGGCGTAGCCTTGCGTAAGGTCAAAGAGAACCTACGTGAGAGTGTGTATGAGCAGCTACTATGGGCCATTGAGGCGCTAGGGGTATCCCATCTTTGGCATGACAGTGTAAGCCCTATGAGTCTAACATATACACCTACGGGATAAAAGATCTTATTCCGTGGTGCCGATAAGCCAAAAAAGGTAAAGTCAAGTAAGCTGCGGCACGGGTACAACAAGTATGTTTGGTATGAAGAGTTTGACGAGTTTGACGGAATGGAAGCTGTTCGGACTATCAACCAGACGTTTCTACGCGGCGGCGAGACGTTCACCGTATTCTACAGCTATAACCCGCCACAGAGTCAGCGAAACTGGGTGAATGCTGAAGTGACAGAACAGCGTTCGGATCGGCTGGTACACCATAGCACCTATGAGACTGTACCTCGGCAATGGCCGGGTGAACAGTTTTTTGTTGAGGCTGAGCATCTGAAGAGTACTAAGTTCGGCAAATATGAGCATGAATATCTGGGCAAAGTGACGGGGACCGGAGGGGAGATATTCACGAATCTCACATTCCGGGAGATTACCGACGACGAAATCCGCATCTTTGACCAGATTCGCCGTGGCGTTGACTTTGGCTTTGCGAAGGACCCAGCACATTACGGGACAATGCATTATGACAAGACCCGTCAGTGACTGTATATCTTCCACGAACTGCATAAGATGCAGTGCCGATCACATCAAGGCAGAGAACCCGAATAATGGAATGGTAACTGCCGATTCCGCTGAGCCGAAGTCTATCGCTGAAATCAAGGGATACGGCGTTCGGATTAAAGGGGCCAAGAAGGGTCCCGATTCCGTGGAGTACGGCATTAAGTTCCTGCAGGATCTGATTGAGATTATCATTGACCTGGTACGCTGCCCGAACACCAAGCGGGAATTCTACGGGTACGAGTTGGAGCCTGACAGTAATGGTGGCTTCAAGGCAGGCTACCCAGACAAGGATAATCACAGTATCGACATGACGCGTTATGAGCTGGAAGATAATATGTCAAGAGGCGGCGTGTCCTTCAGGAAATAAGAGAGGAGGAAGCACATGAGCACACTACAGGAGATCCTAGAGAATCTGGATGCCAATGCACCGATGTCATTGCAGGAGATCATCCGGGAGGAAGTCAGCACATGGATGGCATCCGAGGAACGTAAGCGGATGCTAGAGGGCTCCGCGCTGGGGCAAAATACCGAATCACAATATCCGAGACCAAGGAGTAGATGGGACGAGATCCGATAGTGTAGGTGATAATTTCACCGTTAAACAAGTCCAATACGGGAGATAGGTACAGCTTCTGACCCAACAACTTAAACTCCGTAATGTCGGTAACCCACTTCTCATTTGGCTTTTGCGCCTGAAAATGGCGGTCAAGCAGGTTTGGGGCTATTTTACCTACAGTTCCTTTGTATGAACGGTATTTCTTCATTCGAACTACGCATTTCAAACCTAACTCCTTCATGATACGCTGCACTTTTTTATGATTAACCCGATAGTCGCGATTTAAGAGCTCATCACGTATTCGACGATAGCCGTAAAGGCCCTTATGTTCCTCATAGATGTCTTGAATCATTGACTTCAGTTCTGCATCTGGGTCAGGCTTGTCCAATTGCTTCAACCAGTAATAAAACGTGCTTCGAGGGATGTCTGCCAGTCGTAGTAATGCCATCACCGGAAATTCAAGCCTTAATTCATAGACTACTTGCGCTTTGTCTTGTTTGGTGATTTTTCCTTGTTTTGAACTAAGGCATTCAACTTTTTTAGATATGCGTTTTCCATCCGCAAACGTTCTAGTTCGGCCTGTAATGCTTCAATTGATCCTTGCGCAGGCTTATTCTGATTAGATCCGTTATTCTGTTTATCTGCCATGATACGACGCCCCTTTTTCTTTGGTATTAGGGCGTCGCTACCATATTCATTATATTCACTGCGCCACCTTCGAATAACCCCTGGTGAAGAGATATTGAAGATCACAGCAGCTTCATTTGGAGACGTCCCGTTCTCATTCATATAGTTGAGTACGTCTAGTTTAAATGGCATGGAGTAGGCTGTATAGCTTTTTTCAAAGGCTTTTAAACCGTGATATTCGTATTGCTTGATCCACATACGCAAAACTTCATGATTCACGCCTAAAGCCTTGGCAATGCTCTTTGCCCCAGCAGACCCCGAAAGATATTGATTGATCGCTTCTTTTTTTAATTCTAAATTAAATTTGGACAAAAAAACTGCACCTCCAACTGTTAGATGGTGTCTAACAATTGGGGTGCAGTTCAGGCTTGGCCTCACTGCTCTTTGTTTTGGGGACGAATTGGGGACAGACTATAGGCCAAATGATATACTTCAGTCCACATGAGAACAAAATGCAAACGCCGTAAACCCTTGATATCAATGGGTTTTTAGAAGTTGTTCCAATTGAGATACATGACCCATCCCCTTTGACAGGGTAGGGGGTCAGTGGTTCGAGCCCACTACAGATCATAGCCAAGAGCCCTTGCATTGCAAGGGCTCTTTTCTTGATTAATTGCTCAAGAAGAGCTGGGCATGGATCTTTATGATTTCAAGCTGGAGCACATTAAGCAATTCCTGACATCATTCGTATAGCCGACCAGGAGAAGGAATACAAGAAGAACAATGGTATCGTCAGCCCTTCGATCAAGAAGGACTATAACGAACTTGTCACGAACAGCTATGTGGTGCGGCCCGCTAGAAATGTACGAACGAGGGATGCCAATGCTGCTGCGCACCCTGCCCTGATTAACCGTAGAATTGCAACGTTGGCCGAGTATTACGGCCGGAAGGGGCTTACTCCCACTAATATTCGTAATAGTGGCATGCTCAAGATGGCCAGAGATCTGTATGCGGAGAAGGGGAAATTGGGAGATATTGAGTTTAAACTGATCTGCGTTCATTACAATACTGGCATTACAGCTGCTGGCTACAACCTGAACCGCTTCAAGATTGATTTTCTCAATCATGACACGTTGAACCAGATCTATTCGTTGAACCTTTGAGGATAAAGCACAGGCTTTATTCTCTTTTTTGTGGTGTGAAATAGACAAGCTGAAAGTTAGTCTTTTATCTACCAAAACATCGGCGATTATGGAAGGGGATTATGTTACGATAAACAGGAACAGGTGTTCCTGTTTTTTTTATTTTCACATCAACTATTTAACATATAGCTTGGCTTCTGACATGAAGACGAAGGGACGAC
The DNA here is from genome assembly GCF_000377505.1 of Paenibacillus massiliensis 2301065 = DSM 16942. Taxonomy (GTDB): domain Bacteria; phylum Bacillota; class Bacilli; order Paenibacillales; family Paenibacillaceae; genus Paenibacillus; species Paenibacillus massiliensis. Next base: position 11,905 of record NZ_KB898199.1, read on the forward strand.
TTTTTGACTGGAAATTCCCTTCAATAGAGCTGATTATTCGCTTGTACCGCAAGGCTAATCAAGGGGGCTAGAAAATATGGAGAATGTAATTCAATTACTGGATATTGACAATAAATCGTTGGAGCTGATAGCTACTGTGGAGTTTTTGTTCACGACTGAGCATGAGATCGAACAGTTGCTGATGGATTGCATCGGGGCAAGCGAGGATCAGATTCATCAGTACCTCATTCATTATCGACAACAAAAGATCCGATTCACCCGCTATGCATCTTGCGAGGAGTTCGTGAAGGCATACACGGTAGACCAAGTACCAGCACTGGAACGGCTTTTTCAGGAGTATATTAGTCCGGCCAAGCTTGCGCGGTTTCATTGTGATGATCCTGAGGACATCTATTATCGACATAGCAAGAATATCGACATTCGTTTCAATCGATTCGCTATGTATTTTATGTGACTGATTTATGGAATGGGGAGATGGGCAGGATGCGAGATTTTAATATTGAGCGGTTTAATGAGCTGTACCTTTATTTGACGATGGATGATTGTGATTACGGTGAATTGCAGGAGCTGCGCGACAAGATTCATGACCTCCTGAACGTTGTGCTGGATAAAATGGAGGCATTCTGATGCGAGATTTGGGACTAGGCGAGTGCGAGGCATCTTAAGGGGGGACAGCTATGAATCAGCAAGAGCAGTGGATTGCGTTAAGCAGCGAGGAAGAAGAGGCCACCCATGTCAGAATTATGGAGAATCGATTTCATGTGCCGGTTACGATCGGAGCGATGTATGAGTTGAAAATAATCCACTATGGAGCGGCTTCAGTCGTCAGAAGTGAGCGGTATATTATTGACGATAACGGTGCAGATAATTTTTCCTTTGCGTTATGTTGCAAAAAAGAGTTCTATAAGAAGAGGGACTAGCCCTAACGAGTCATTTTAAATATGATATAAATTGTCTATGCTTATATATGAGAGAGTTTTGATAGATCTCAAGATTTAACTACTACAACCATGAAAGGTATGGTACTCCATATGAAAAAGTTCCTGTCCAACACATGGCCTATCCTGACGCTTGTCTGCGTGGCCTTGATTGCGGGTGGCATTACACTGGTGTATTTTCAAGGAAATAGTCTGCCCACGTCGGCTAGTCAAGTACAGCCTGCCCTTACGGATGCAGATCATGAGAATTACAATATCGTGACCGTAGAGGTCAAATCAGATGGCTTCTATCCTCGCAATATTGAAGTCGAGGCGGGTGTTCCTACCAAGATTAATTTCAAGAAAACGACGTCATCTACCTGCATTACAGATGTTACCTCCCCGGATATGTCGATGCTGCTCTATCTAGAGGGCAAGGACAATTATTTCACGGTGGAGGATTTGCAGCCAGGCACCTACAACTACAATTGTGGGATGTACATGTGCTTCGGTACAATTACCGTGATCTAACACCAATAAGCATCTCCAACCATGATCTGGGAGTGACCTGATCTGGATGGGGATGCTTATTGGTGTTACTAGTACCTTGACCTAGGTTATACAACCACTGCAAGTGGGGAGCCCTGCCGATCACTAAACCTAATTTCAGATTCGGTCAAAGTATCTAAAATACAAAAGTATCTAACCTACAATGGATGCGTGGCTATGCTTAGAGTTTAGCTCGCTTCCCTGAGCTAGACGCGAGCTCCTTGTGGAATAACAAAGGACACCGTCGTGCCTACATCCGGTTCGCTCAGGATGGACAAGCCCTGACCGTACAAATGAATGAGACGCCGGTTCGTATTGGCTATGCCGATGCCGTTCTTCTCATGCATCGATGTAGTCAGTAGTTGCTGTACCTGCTCCTCTGTCATGCCCTTGCCATTATCCTGTACCTCCACCTTAATGCCTCCCTGCACACGGGCAATGGTAAGCGTCAGTGTCCCACCTGCGGATCTGCTTAATAGTCCGTGTCTGACTGCATTTTCGACAAGAGGCTGTATGGAGAGCGGCGGTAGCATCAGCTCAATGGCTTGCCCCACATTCCATACGACAGACAGCCGTTCTCCGAAGCGCTCCTTCTCAATATAGAGGTAGGATTTGATTAGTTCCAGCTCATGGGACAGCTTCACAAGCTCGCCCGTATTGAGATAATTGAAGCTAATGCGCAGGAAGGAGGCAAATACATCTCCCAGCTTGCGCATTCTGTCCGTGTCAATATAGCTCAGCGCCATGACAGAGTTAAATGCATTGAACAGAAAGTGGGGCTGTATCTGTGCCTGAAGATAGGCTGCTTCAAGGCGCAGGCGTTCATTGATCGATTGCTTCAGCGAGATTAACGCCCGGATTCGATACTTCAGCTCCATAGCATCCACCGGTTTGGTAACATAATCATTTGCGCCGGAAGAGAAGCCTGCATAAATATCTGATGGCTGGGTCCGGGCTGTGAGCAGCAAGACAGGCAGCTCTGACATGGAATAACGCTCTCGTATCTGTTGAGTCAGCTCATACCCTGACATCTGCGGCATCATGACATCCGCTATGAGTAAATCCCATGGTCTGGTGTCCAATATTTCAAGGGCCTCTCGTGCCGAAGCTACTGATGTGATGCTATAAGGCTCGGAGGACAGCATGCTCTCCAGCACCTTTAGATTAATGGGATTATCATCTACAGCTAAAATAAGAGTATGACCTGCAGGCAATAGGGGTTGCACCTTGCCGTCTAGGATCTCCTGCTGCGAGGCAGCATCGGCAAACAAGGGAACATCAGTATCTGTCAGTCCTGCTGCTGCAAGCTCTTCCTGTCGATAGGCTGCTTCAGCCTCCACATGCTCGGACAATGCAGCATTATCAGGTGTCATATCACGGGTAGTAGCTACGGGCAGATTAAAGATAAATACGGAGCCCTTATCAGGCTCTGACTCGACGTAGAGTGTCCCTCCGTGAAGCTCGATTAGTTGCTTGCAAATACTGAGCCCCAGTCCCATTCCCTGTTCCCCCTCGCTTCCAGAGCCACCTTGCTCGTAAGGCAGGAAGATCCGACGCTGAAGCTCTTCATTCATTCCGATGCCCGTGTCACGGACAGAGACCAGGATCTGATCGCCCTGGTGACCAGCCTGTAACTCGGCTGAGACAATAATGGTCCCTTGCTCTGTGTACTTCAAAGCATTGTGCAATAGATTGTGCACGATTTGCACGAGCCTTTTCTCGTCGGCCATAACACTTGGCAGCGTATCTGGGATTTGAATCTGTAATTCAATGGGCTTGCGTTCCGTGATGAAGTTGAGCATGGCCGCAACTCCAGTCACAATGGATTGTACCTTAAGGGGCTGCCTCTCCAGCACAATGCGTTGCTCCTTCAGGCGCACGACATCGAGCAGGTCGTCAATCAATTGCGACATCCGGCGACTAATCGTAATGAGCAGCTTCATATCCTTCATACTGTTTGTGCTCAGTCTGTGCTTCTCTTGCTCTGCAAGATTATGGGCAATGTTCATAATGCCATGTAGAGGAGTCTTGAGCTCATGGGAGGTGTTCGCCAAGAACTGGTCCTTGAGCCGATCTGCGATCTGGAGCTGCTCATTCAGCCTCGCATTGGCTCTTGCATGCCGGAAATATTTATTGAACCAGTATGTAGAGAAGCCCGTAATCGCAACAATCAGATCGACTGGATAATATACGGTCGTTATATTCCGGGCGGACTCTTCTCCACTCCACATCAGATTAGACACCATGCCGCATATGCTGATGATGAGAAATACAATGTCGCGATCCATGTGCTGCTTGCTCAGCATGTTCCAGGTGATCATGACGAGCCATATAAATGCTATGTAAAACAGCGCATCGAAGATATAATACTGTACAATCCCGTAGCTGAAGGATACAGGTGTGACCAACAATACCGCAGTAACTACAGCACATACTGTAATAAATATTCGCAAGGCCACTGTCGAGGTCGGTCTGCTGGTGAACCTGCTGAAGAGCAATAGAATAAATACATTTTGCCATAATAGCAGAATTACTCTCAGCTTGTAGGCCCAGGAGTAATCAATGGGCAACCATAACAGCAGGATGTTATCATGTCCGATCAGAATGGCAATTCCTGTGCATAGCGTTAGCATGAAGGTATAGATCAAACTTCGCTCTCCAGCACTGATTAAGTAGAGAATCAAAGCATACAATCCGTGAAGTGCCAGCACGAGGAAAATGAAGATTTGCAGCCCGATCGAATACCAGCGAACATAATCTATAGCGGCCTGTGATCCAAACCTTACAGGAGCAGCGATTCCACCCTTGCCAGGACTATCGAAATTCGACATACGAATGACGAGTTCAACCGTATTGGTCGAATCTTTTTTCATCGAATAGGAAGGACTAAAGGATAGCTTGTGCGGGATATACTCCTCAGCTGTCGTAGCCACCTTACCCATAATTCCGGTCGTCTCCCCGTTAATCTCCACCTCGGCTGCTGCCTGCAGCTCCCTGAACCAGAAGGCAACGGGCTGATCCAAAGGGCCCGTGAGAATGCGTAAATGATAGGTTCCGTAGCCGTAGGATCGCTCCTTGTCCAGGTTCATGATATTTCCCCAATCACCCGGCACCTTAATGGCACTTGGGGTATATGCCTGAGATTGGATATCGCTTAGCGTGAGCAGTTCTCCAGGATAGAAATCCCACTCTCCATTTAAATAGAGAGCAGGGGCTTCCCCCAGATTCACATGCCGCAGGTCCAGAACACCATTCACGGGATGATAATCCTCGGATATTGGGAACAGCTGTGACCATGCCCAGCGCATTCCGAGGAGCAGAGCAAAGGTAACAATAATGACCGTTACAGATTTGAGATAGATTCCAGTAAACTTTTTCTGCTGGTGAATCATGGGATTGAAACTCGACATTCAGCAACCGTTCCCCTTTATATTATTATCTATTGGCAAGTATAACTCCGAAGAGTATAGTTAGATTTAAGGCATTTCTTATTCACGAATAGCATAATACATATTCATGAAAGGATATTTTTCTTGTATTAGGGAGCTGTCGAGCGAATGAAGATACTAATTATTGATGATGAAAAGCTGGCAATTGACTTCCTTGAACGACAACTGCTGCATATTCCGGGCATTGAGATTGCTGGCAAGTATACTGATGTTCATATGGGAAAGGAGCACGTCTTACAATCGGATGTAGACGTACTTTTTCTCGATATTAGTCTGCCAGAGATCAATGGTCTGGAGCTAGCAGAGCAAATTGCTACACATAAGCCCAATATCTCAATCGTGTTCGTTACGGCCTATAATGATTATGCTGTACAGGCCTATGAATTGGAAGCATTAGATTACGTGGTTAAGCCAGTTAGCGTAGAACGGCTGACCAAGACGATTGAGCGGATACAGAATCGAATGAGAAGTCAGCAGATCATGGTCGAGCCTCCCAAGCAGCTCAGTGGTCCCCGCATCATCGAGATGAAGCTATTCCGGCAGGTGATGATCGAGGAGGCAGGTGGCGAGCTCCGGTTGCTGCAGTGGCGGACCAACAAGGCACAGGAATTATTCATGTACCTCCTGCAGCATCGGGGGCGTCCCGTTCAAAAGTCGATGCTCATTGAAGTTCTGTGGCCAGAGCACGAGCTGGACAAAATATTAGGGCAGTTGTATAACACAGTGTATCATGTGCGCCAAGCCTTGAGGCCTTATCAGGATCATGTACGGCTGGAGACCGTATCCGAGGGTTATATTTTGCAGCTCCAGAATGTCCTGCTGGACGTAGATGAATGGAAGAAGCTGCAGGCTCTACTGACTGAGCCCTCAGCCAGTGTAGTACACGATTATGTTGCGGTTATGAACGGATACACTGGACATTATCTGGCTATGTATGATTATTGGTGGCTGGAAGCCGAGCGAGAGCGACTAAAGGAAGTCTGGCTTGATGTATCGTTTGCGCTTGCAAACTGGTATCGGGAGCAGGGTCTGATCAAGGAAGAGGAACAATGCTACTGGAAGATTGTGGAGATTATTCCGCACGAGGAAAGAGCTGGTTTTGCACTCATGCTCATCTATGCAACCCAGGGATTGAACACACGGGTTATACAGTGTTATAGCAGACTTAAGAACAGCATGTACGAGGAACTGGGGCTGGAGCCTAGTCCTCATATTACACATTGGTACGAGAAATGGCAAAAAGACATAGCTTTATCCATGAGTCAGCCCTGATCCGGCACGCCGGATTAGAGGCTGGCTTTTTTTGTATTTCGCAATGAAATGAACTAAAAACAGGGACCTGTCCAGAATTTGTAAAGGTATGTTAAGTATAATGTCCATTGTTAGCCTAGAGAGGGGGAAGTCGGACAAAATCCATAGATTATACCATACTAGCACAAGCAAAAAGAAAAGAGGGTGACATGTTTCATAGCATGAACAGAAAAATTATAGCCATGCTCCTGACCTGGATGCTGCTTCTCCAGATGATCGTCGGTAATGGAGCGGTATCAGTCCGTGCGGACGAAGCAGCAATCCCGTCAGGAACTGCATCTGTAACAGGTGATACTTATGGAGCAACTGAATCGCAAGAGAGCGCAAGTGACTCGAACACTTTGGCGAGAGTAAGTGCCTTGCAGACTACAATGGCACAGGTTGACAGTCTGCTCACCAAGGTGACGGTGAAGGATTCCAGCGGGACTGTGATTGATGCTGTATACAATCCAGACCGGATCGAACGCTCACAGCTCGGCGATGCCGTAAGGCTCGAATACGAATGGGCGTTAGAGAATGGCCACTCCTATAAGAGTGGAGACACGTTTGAATTTGATATTCCGCAGGAATTCGTCATTTACAGCAACATTAACGGTCAGCTGATGATGGACGGTGGCCTGAGCGTTGGTGATTTTACAGTGGATACTGCAGGTCATGTGACGATGACGTTCAACAGTATGGTGGAGAACTATTCGGAAGTTGGCGGCATGCTGCAGATCAACACAGAATTCAGCACCCAGACGATCAGAGGTAGCGTGGAGGTGCCGATCTACTTCCCTATACGGGGCGGAGATCATGTGGCCCTCGTGAATTTCCAGCCATGGAGAGGCACACCGCTGGAGAAGGATGGAGTCGCAGACAAGGACATCAAGATCGACTGGACCTTGGATGTGAACACCTCTCTGGATACGATCCAGCATGCAGAGATCTCGGACCAGCTTCCAGCAGGTCTTGAGCTTGATCCTGCTTCCATTCGCGTGTACAAGCTGTTACCTAATGTGGATCGTGCACCGGATCTTGGCGCAGAGGTAGCTTCGGGAGCGAATGTTTACACCTTGACGACAGAGACTGACGGCTCGGCCTTCCGGATTGCATTTAACGACACCAGTCTGAATTCTGCTTACCGGGTTGTGTATTCTACCTGGATTACAGATGAAGAAGAGACTAGCTTCACTAATGCGGCCGAACTGAACAGTCAGCAAGGCAATGTTGCGCGCAAGAATGACACGGTCAATATCAAACGCGAGAAGCTGGTGACCAAAGAAGCAGGGGCGTATGATGATGCCAAGCAGACGGTGACCTGGACTCTGAAATACAACTACGGCGAGAAGGACATTCCACAGTCCGATGCTTTCCTTGAAGATCGTTTTGAGGAAGATATGGAGCTCGTTCCGGGTTCGTTCAAGGTGACAGATGCCCTGACAGGGGATGAATTGCTGGCCAGCCTGTATCAGGTGACTCCTGTCGTCGGAGTTAATGGGAAGAATGGATTCGACCTGCAGTTCACGTCCGATGTGCAGGCTGCATATAACATTCAGTACCAGACGAAGGCAACAGATCGTGTGTTCCAGAACCACACAGTAACTAATGATGTGGTAACGGAGCTGTCTGGCAAGGAAACAACGGCTACAGCAACTCATACCTTCCGTAGCTCCATCGGGGTGAAATCCATTGCAGCAACGGATTATAGTGCTAAGGAAGTAACGTGGAGAATCGTAGTGAATCGGGATCAGTGGTCGATGTCCAATCTGGTCATTGATGATGCTTTTACAGGCGGAGGTCTGACGTATCTGCCAGGGTCCTTGAGCATTACTTCCACGGGCGATCCGGTTCTTCCTTATACACTGGATGACAGTGAACCGGACAAGGGATTTAAGCTTAGCTTCACCGGAACTTTTGAAGATACGTATACGATTACTTACAAGACTGCATTTGATGCAAAAGAATCCGTCTACGGTAATACTGCATTGCTGGATTGGACAGAAAAAACATCGCAATCAACGGATCCGGTACGATTGCAAGCATCTTTCCGTCCTAATGCCTATACAATAAATAATGGCTACAAAAATGGTCAGTACAATGCGCGTGAGAAGAGACTGACCTGGGATGTAATCGTCAACTATAACAGCTTTGCTATTCCGGGTGCTCTATTCAAGGATGAGCTCAAGGAAGGACAAAAGCTGGATCTGGATTCAGTCAAAGTCTATCATGCTCAGGTGCAGGCCAATGGTGAGGTGCTTCAAGGAGCGGAAATTACTCTGAGTCCAGATAAGATTAGCTATAATGCGAATCTGCTTACCATTGATCTGGGTGATATTTCCACTCCGTATTGGATTACACTGAATACCAGATTGGACAACACGTTGGTAGCGGATGAGATTCCTAATACTGCGGGCGTTACTGGCACTGATGGAGCTGAGTGGAGCTGGGAGCGGAAGGTTACGATTCCACGTGGTGAAGTCTATGTCAGCAAGACAGGGGCCAGAAATGGAGATCTGGTGGACTGGGAGATCAAGATTAATGAAGGACAGTCTCTCGTTGAGAACGCTCGTATTATTGATACACCAAGCGCCAATCAGGTACTGGTGCGTGACTCGTTCAAGCTCTACAAGGGAGATGTAGCAGCTAACGGAACAGTCACCTCTGGAGCATTACTCACTCCAGGAACGGATTACGACGTAGTATTCCATAAAGGAGCCTTGGATGAGGAGAGCTTCGAGCTGATATTCAATGGAAGCATTGATACGGCTTATGTACTTCGTTATTCCTCCGAAATTGCTGTCACTGCAGACCGGGAGCCCGTCACTAATGAAGTAAGCTTCGTAGGAGACGGTGTCACGTCGGGTGTGAAGGAGACGGAGTATAGCGTTGTCATTCGCTTCTCGGATGGTTCAGGTACCGGGTCCATTGCGCGGGGGGCTATCACGCTCACCAAGGTGGACGAGGATAATGCATCCCTCGTACTGGCTGATGCCACCTATGAATTACATGATAGCTTAGGCCGCCTGATCGGACAGAAGGTAACGGATAACCTGGGGCAGCTGAGCTTTACCAAGCTTCTCTATGGTACGTATACATTGACCGAGACAACCGCTCCAGAAGGGTATGAGCTGGATACTCGTTCGCATGCAATCGTCATTGATAGCACTGTGCTGCAGACGGGCGGTGTGAAGCGAGTTACGATGACGAACAAGAAGACGCCTGAGCCAGAGATTCCCGTCAATCCGGGGCCGGGTCCAGGTGGACCAGGAGTGCCACAGACACCTGAATACGAGCTTCAAATTCTGAAGGTCGATGATGCACAATCGGATCTGGTTCTCGAAGGAGCTACGTTCCTCCTTAAGGATTCATTACAACAGCTGGAATCGCAGACTGTAACTACAGATGCCTTCGGGAAGGCGGTATTCACGAAGCTGCAGGCTGGGCAGTACACACTGGAGGAGATCAAAGCTCCGCAAGGTTATGTCCTGGAAGCGAATGCAGTCAGACATGTGAATATCACGACAGAAGGAGTTAGGGTGGATGGATTACTGGTACAGCAGCTCGTGGTCACGAACCACAAAGAGTCAGCCACGCCGGTAACTCCCGAGCAGCCAACTCCTGAAACGCCGAAGCCAGAAGAGCCAAGTCGGCCAGGTGGTGGGGGATCCAAGGGAGATAAGGATCGGGATCGTGATGAGCTTCCTGGGAACTCCACAGTTCCTACAGAAACTCCAGTGAACGACACCTCTGAGGAGGCGCCTACCACGCCTGGTGGCACGTCAAATCAAGATGGGGGCACGAATCCAGGCTCTGCAGCAGGTGAGACAGATACGACTAGCACGCAGCCGGCAGCAGATGCGGAGGATAGCGAAGGCGACCTTAGTCTTGTGGATCAGGATGGTCAACTGGGCGAAGCGGGGGATACCCTTGCTAACCAGTCCACGGACGAGGATAACGCGAATATGGCCCCACATCAAAATGCTTCAGTCAAGGGCATGCTGCCACAAACGGGTGAAGGTAGCTCATTGCCACTGCAACTGATGGGACTGCTAGTGATTCTACTAGGAGTCTGGATGACCTGGCGTACAAGAGTTAACAGACGCTGACGGGTAGCAGATAATCCGTACAGCATGCACCTCCTGGGGAGCTACACCCGCAGGAGGTGCTTTTTTGAGCAATTAGACAACAGACAGTATAATAGAGGTATCTAGCCTATGTAGATTGAACCTGATCCTAAGTCCAATCTATATACGATACCACCTGTAATTGTGATGTACTCATGAAAGGATGGAGATCAATGCGGCGGTTGCTGCCATATGGCTTGATTGTACTAGGAGTGCTCATCATGCTAAGTCCTTCCCTGATGCGCTGGTTCAACGATCACAAGCAGAATGAACTGATGCTGAAGGCAGAGCAATGGGAGGCTGGGCAGCACAAGCTCAAGCCATCCCTCGTAAATGAATTTGCGAACGTCTCCGCCATGCTGGAGGGAGATGCAGTAGCTGAGGCTCCACTTGTGGATTCTGAGGCATTCAATGCTGTTAATGGAGATATCCCGGTAGCTGTTCTGGAGATCCCGGTGATCGAACTGAAGCTGCCCGTGCTGGAAGGAGCGACCCAGTCGAATATGCGTTACGCCGCCGCTCACATGAGCGAGACGGCACCGGTCGGTACTGGTGGTAATGCAGCGATTGCGGCTCATCGCGCCAGAGCGGAGGGAAGGCTATTCAATCGGCTGGATGAGGTCCGTGTGGGTGATTCCATCCTGGCCTCTACAGCTACAGAGAAGTTCGAGTACATCGTTGATCGGGTTACGATCGTCGAGCCAAGTGATCTATCTGTTCTGGCGGATCGGGAGAATGAGGCCATGTTGACACTGATCACATGCACTCCAAACGGTAAGCAACGAGTGATCGTCCAGGCAAGTATTCACAAGACGTAATTATGAATGTAAATAGCTTCGCCTGCACCATGCCATGCTGCGACATCAGCTTGTGGTATGAGCTGCAGGCTTGTTTGCATTTAAGCATGTTAACCTTTGCTGCTGCGTAGTACATTGTGATATCATTTTTGTGTAGAGCGCTTCCAGAGTAGATAGATTACTACATAATATGGCTTCTGAGTCAGGCATTCCAGAATGACATACAAGATGTCTATGGTCCCTAAGAGGAGAGGAGATGACTAGATTTGAAAGGGGTTTCAAATCTGCGAATTTCAGCAGCGAGTGTATATGATATACAGGTAGAGCACACCAAGCCCATTGAGCATGTCTGGCGGATGATTCAGAGGGATCATCAAGCGGTATTTGGAGCACCACCTTTGACTCAAGCGGCAGGAGCGCCAGTCGTTATTGTCCGCTATGCAGAGGGTGAGGACGATTGCCCTTCGTGGCCGGAGTCGTACAGCTTTCACTATCGAGAAGAGGCGCATGGAACGGTACTGGAGATCGTAGGAAGAGACGAGTTGGGACTAATCTACGGGCTACTTCGCTATAGCCACAAAGTGCTTGGTGTAGATCCTTTCTGGTTCTGGTCCGAGCTGGAGCCGCTCTCTAGGGAGCTGATTGAAGTGGCTGCGGAGGATTATGAATCCGGGCAGCCTCGTGTACGGTATCGCGGCTGGTTCGTGAACGACGAGGTCTGCCTGATCGGCTGGAAGGAAGAATACCCGCCGGGCGAGGAGGTATGGCTGCCAGTCTTCGAGGCATTACTGCGCTGTGGAGGAAACATGGTCATTCCAGGTACCGATTTACCACGAACGGGTATTCATCATCAATTGGCGGTCGATATGGGCTTGTGGGTGACGCATCATCACGCCGAACCACTTGGGGCAGAAATGTTCCTGCGTGCGTTCCCTGGCAAGGCACCGAGTTATAGGGAGCATCCGGAGCTGTTCGAGCAGCTCTGGCGGGAAGCGATCGAGCGGCAAAGGCATGACAAGATCCTCTGGGTGCTGTCATTCCGGGGACAGGGGGACAAGCCGTTCTGGGAGGATGATCCCAGCTTCGACACACCTGCCGCACGAGGGGCCTTGATCTCCAGTGTTGTTCGCAAGCAGTATGACATGCTGCATGAATATGTAGAGCATCCGGTCTGCTGTATGGCGATGTATGGAGAGATTGCGGAGCTGTATAAGCAAGGGCATATTGAGGTTCCTCATCGCGTGATCAAAATATGGGCGGACAATGGGTATGGCAAAATGGTGTCCAGACGACACGGCTCTACCAATCATCGTGTACCCGCCTTGCCTGCGCCCGATGATAAGGGGCATCATGGTGTCTACTATCATGTGACCTTTCATGATCTGCAGGCCTCCAATCATCTGACCATGTTCCCTGCACCATCATCACTTATTGCAGATGAGCTGGGACAAGCCTTTGCAGTAGGAGCCAGCGATTATCTGCTGGTGAATTCGGGTAATATTTTACCTCATTTATATACGCTGGACCTGGTCGCTGAGCTGTGGCAGCGTGGGAAGGCAAGTGAGCGAGAGCATCTGGAGGCCTTTATTGCTCGCAATTATACGGTGTGTCAGCATGAGATCGCAGCGTTATATGAGCAGTATGCTTCCAGCACGATCAAGTATGGACCGCATGCGGATGATCGGGCAGGAGATGAATTCTATCATCATGCGGCGAGGGAGATCATAGGGCACTGGCTTCGCGGACAACAGCAGGGCAAGGACAGCCTGAATTGGGCAGTCGAAGCTCCCTCCTTGCTGGAGCAGGTGCGTTGGTTCCGCAGCAAGGCAGATGAGGCCATTCCACGCTGGGAGCGGCTGGAACGGCAATGTGCTGAGATTCTGGAGCAGCTACCCCCAGATGAGCGATGGAGGCTGGAAACACAGCTTCTGGTTCAGCTGCAGCTGCATCGGAGCGGCTGTCAAGGGCTGGCATACCTGTGCCAGGCCTACGAATACTTTGAGGCGGGAGATAACCCGCGCTCCTTCATACAAGCTTCTCATGCAGTGTGGAGCTACAGCGAGGGCAAGCAGGCACTGGAGCATGCTGCACAGGGACGCTGGGAGCATTTCTATCGTGCTGATTGGTTGACGAATATCGACAATACAATTGGCCATGCGGATACGGCCCGCCGCTTTGTGCGGATTCAGGGGGATAGCCCGGATATGTTTCGCTGGTACAAGGATTTTTTGATGCCGGAGACCGAGAAATATATTTATCTCGAAAATACGCATCGAAATCCACTTCCAGATGATGAGCTTGCACGAAGACTTGAGGAGGTTCTATAGGCTACTTTGTTGTCCTTCTATGATGGATGTTTTGCATCTTCGGCCCCAGCCATTTATAATGCCGGATATACAGTTTCTTTAGGAGTCAAAGTAGCTGATCAAAGTAAAAGTAATTGATCATAGTACAAATAACTTATTGAATTTACTGATTATGGCTGGGAGGATCAGAAGTGGCAGCAGAGATTGTAAGCATTACTACACAAGAGCAACTGGAAGAGGCATTGAAGATCCGCAAGGAGGTCTTCGTGGAGGAGCAGCACGTTCCACTGGAGGAAGAGATTGATGGGTACGACCAGTTAGGGGATCAGGTCCACCATTTACTCGTGTTAGAGGGTGGTACAGCTGTTGCAACAGCCCGTCTTATCTACTATGATGACGCTACAGCGAAATTGCAGCGGGTAGCTGTATTGCAGGAGCACCGGAGCAAGGGTTATGGGCGCGTGATCCTGTTGGCGCTGGAGCAGCGAGCCAGAGAGCTGGGGCTTCAATTTGCCTTGCTGGATGCTCAATGTCAGGCTCTCGGCTTCTATGAGAAGCTGGGCTATGTTACGATATCGGATGAGCCCTTCGATGATGCGGGTATTCCGCATGTACGGATGCGAAAGGAGCTTTAGAGCACGACGAAATCAGTTTGAGCACGGATTTAAGTGATAGAGCGAGCTAGCCGCAAAAATTCAAGATGATTGATTGAGTACTACGTGTGCTGTGTCAGTACATTTAGCGATACAAAAAAATAGCCGCAGTCTCCTGAATGGGAGCTGCGGCTTTTGGTGCTCACGTACGACCAGTCTGTAAAGACGGTCTAGCGTATCATGTCATCTGTATCATACATCCGGTGTTGCTCAAGGAACCTCATGACACCCGCCTGGTTACGGAACTGCTCCATGCTATCATCATAGTGCATCAGATAGATTTTCTCCTGAATATCCTCAGGAAGAGAGCGGAGTTCATCCAACGTCGTATGCACCGCACCGTGGCCGATGAGCTGCACCTCATGCAGGATCAGACGATATCCCTGCTGGCGAACGAGTCTCTCTAACAGCTCGGGATGGAATGTCATATCTGCACTGTAGAAGATCTCTTCATTGATGAGCAAGGAATAGCTATCCTTGCCTGGAATATGGCGAGTAGATATTAGCTCGACGCTAATACCAGGAACAAGCTCGGCCGGAGATCCGGGGGTGAGTGGCCTCACATCGAATACATCCGTAATGCGCTCGATATACCCGTCCTGATGCATGCCGCCCCGCAGCGTATGATCCCAGAGTGGCTGGACAAGGCTCTCTGCTATGTACAGAATCGGCTTGCGTCCATGTACAATATTCATGCGGAAGCCAAGCTCCTCAAGCCCGCCTACATGATCGCCGTGAATATGTGTAATGAGGACTGCGTCCGGCTCGGTTAGTGGTATCTGGAGCTGATGCAAGGCCTGGGGAGCTGTAATTCCAAAATCTATTAACAGCTTGCCGTTTCCACTGTCCAGCAGTGCATTGTTGTTGAAGTAGGTCTTGGCGAAGGCTCCGCCTGTTCCCAGCATTTGCAGTTTCATTCGTCGATATCCTCCCTCAAATGGATAGGTTCATTATATGGTTCTGCACCATCAATCTCCATTAAAATAACCTTGGAGTACAAGCTGCAAACTGATCCTTGGACCAGCTAGTCAGCGGTCTATATTGACAGTGTAGCATGACTGTTCTGCTGTTCCCAAGTGAAGATGTCAAAAGTGTCATTTTTGTGGACAGCTAGCGCAACTTGTGGCCTGTTTTGCAGTATAAATGTACAACAACAGATGTTGAGTGGAGGGACATAACGGGATGAAATGGAGAAAAGTACTGTGCATGGCGATGTTGTTTTCACTCTTCGGTGGAACTACGCTCGCGGCTGAGCCTAGCAAGGATCAGGTGCGTTTAATAATCAACGGGGAAGAGGCGAAGGACGGTGGGGTCGTCATTGAGGGCAAGACCTACGTACCGCTTCGTGACTTTAATGGTATCGTCAGCTTTGATCCGGCTACCGGCAAAGTGATATTTGAACAGCCGAATGTGCATATCTTTTTGTTCAAAGGGGACACCCCTTTTGGCAATGTCAATAAAGGTAAGCTGAAGTTCAATGTGTTCTCGCAGGTAGACAGTCTGCAGACCAATGCATATGCTGTGAAGATCGCGATTGCTGATCCGGACGGGAATGTGAAGGACATACAGAGCCAGGAGATCAAGGACCAGCAGAAGGATAACTTCTGGTTCAGGACGGCTGATTTCACCTATGATTTCAAGAAAGCAGGGAAGTATCGGGTAGGGTTCTATATTCAGGAGTCCAAGGATGGACCGTTCGTGCTGATCTCTGAAAAGGTGATTACAGCGCTTGAATCTTGATGCTTGGCAAAAATTGACCTTACTTGGCTGACATGTTACCATACACATGAAGGACAATATTAACCGAAGGTAGGTATATCCATGACTGACCACAAGCATGAACACGGCGAATCCTGTGGACACGACCATGATCATGATCACGAGCATGAAGAAATGGTGCTCACTCTGACGGATGAAGATGGTAACGATGTTGAGATGGTATTGGTAGAGACTTTTGATGTTGAAGACAAGGTCTATGCACTGCTACTCGAACGCGGCAATCCGGAAGCAGACGGCATTATTCTTCGTTTACAGGAAGAGAACGAAGAGATGATGCTTTATAATATTGAAGATGAAGAAGAATGGAAACGTGTGGAAGAAGCGTACAACGAGCTCGTTGCTCAGTACGAATAATCCCATGACCGGCTACAGAGGCCGGATATTAGGGTCCCCGCTTAGCGGGGGCTTTTTATTTAAGTGTAAATATTCAATTGCAGGCACATTCAACAGTTCGAATGGAACCAATTAACTGCGGCCCTAACCCTTTACGAGAAAAAGAGCAGCTCTCGGCTGCTCTAATCTTTGGTGCTATGTCTTGCTTGCAGAATGATCATCTTACAGTTAGAAAATCGGATCAGCCTCGACAATGACCTTGACCTGATTGATGTAGCGGTCCTCGGGACCCTTCACAGGGAGGCCAACCTCAACATGGTCGACGATATAGTCGATATTCTCCTGAGTAATGACTTCACCTGGAAGCAGAATTGGAATACCAGGAGGGTACACATAAATGAATTCAGCAATGATTCGGCCAGCCGATTCCTTGAATGGAATCACCTCAGTATCTGCATAAAAAGCATCACGCGGAATGAGGGATAGTTGTGGGATTTCCGGAATCTTCACAATCATTTCATTGACTTGGCCATCTGGATAGAATTTATCAGACAGCGCCTGCAGTGCCTCCAGCAATATATTTATAGAATCCTGTGTATCACCAGGTGTAACCAGGCACAGAATGTTATACATATCGCTGAGCTCAACCTCGATATTGTAGTGCTCACGCAGCCAGTTCTCCGTCTCATAGCCAGTTACGCCAAGATGACGTACGTGGATGGTGACCTTGGTCGGGTCATGATCATACGCTGCCTCCGAGCCTAGAATATCGTTGCCGAAGCAGTAGAGGCCAGGAATTTCGTTGATAGCCCGTCTAGCCTGCTCTGCAAGCTCAATGGTCTGCTGCGCCATCTCAAAGCCGTTCAATGCGAGATTACGACGCGAGGTGTCCAGAGATGCCAGCAGGATGTATGAAGTGGATGTCGTTGTCAGCATACTGATAATCGTCTGTACCCGGTAAGGATTGATATAGCCGTTCTTGGTATTCAGATTCAGTACAGAGCTCTGTGTCATGGAGCCGCCTAGCTTGTGCACGCTTGTAGCTGCCATATCCGCACCGGCCTGCATGGCCGACATCGGAAGCTCGGGATGGAAATGAATAAGCACTCCGTGTGCCTCGTCCACCAGCACGGGAACGTCATAGCTGTGGGCCAGATCGACGATCTCCTTCAGGTTGGCACATACGCCAAAGTAGGTTGGGTTGATGACCAATACGCCTTTGGCATCTGGATGACGCTCCAGAGCGCGGCGGACCGAGCTTGTTGTAATGCCGTGGTCGATACCGAGATTCTCGTCTTGTGCAGGAGACACAAAGATTGGCTTAGCACCCGAGAAAATAACCGCAGACATTACTGATTTGTGTACATTACGCGGAACAATAATCTTGTCACCCGGTGAGCACACGGACAGAATCATCGTCATGATCGCTCCGCTTGTCCCTTGGACGCTAAAGAAAGTATGGTCGGCTCCGAACGCATCGGCTGCAAGCTTTTGGGCCTGCTCAATAACCCCGGTTGGCTGATGGAGGTCATCAAGCGGGGCAATGTTAATTAAATCTATGGAAAGAGCATTATCTCCAATAAACTCTCGAAATTCCGGGTCTGTGCCTAGTCCCTTCTTATGACCTGGAATGTGAAATTGTACCGGATTACGCTCCGCATGTTGTTTTAGAGCCGAGAAAAGCGGGGTCTGGCGATGATCCATTAGTGCTGTCACAACCTTTCTTGTTGACGCTGCCGACACTCCGCCGGCTTCGCGTGTGAGTTATAGTTTTGAAATGATAAGGTGCTTCCTGATACAATACCTAATTATTAAACAAAATTGAGTATAGCAAAATGAGAACGGAATGCAAGCAAACAATTGTGAAATTAAACTGCTTAGGATGTGAAGTGGATGAGTGCTGTGCATACGGCAAATGCCAGAAGGCTCTGGTCTCCATTTTTTGTGTCTTTGTGGATACTGGTATTTCTGGTCGAATTTCTGAAAGGGTCCTTGCTGGTATCGATCCTACCTATATATATGGGAGACTCCTTGGGGCTATCTGCAGGTGTCATTGGCATCGCCTTCTCGCTTCAGTACTTGGGTGACAATCTGTTCCGGGCGCCTGCAGGCTGGATTGCAGAGCGTATCGGCTACAGAGGCACGATGATCGCGGCCTTTATTGTGACCTTGCTGTCGGTCCTGATGCTAGCCTTCTTCACCTCACCACTCATGCTGGTGCTGGCCTGCTTGTTGCTGGGCATGGGAACCTCTCCGCTGTGGCCCTGTGCCATGACAGGTACGACTGAAATATCTGGGCCGACCAATAGCAACGGGCGTGCGATGGGTACGCTTGAGATCGCTCTCCTGAGCGGCACAGGCCTTGGCCCCATCATTATGAACTATATTTCCTCTCATTCGGGCCACGAATACGGAGTCGTGTTCATGGTATTGACTGGAAGCGTCATTCTAGCCTTGCTGGTCTCCATGCTGCTGCCTGGCAGGAAGCCTGTATTGACAGTATCAGATTCGGACGGCGGTGGGCGAGTGGATCAGCTCATGGACAGTATTAGAGAAACGCTGGATTTCGTGCGGCATCATCTCCACGTGAATCGGTTGATCTATCCGGCGCTGTTTCTGCAATCCTTTGTCATCGGTGTGCTGAGCCCTGTGCTGACGCTGTACGCGCGTACGGATCTCGGTCTATCTCCCAACATGTATAGCGTGCTGCTCGTAGCTGGTGGGGCGGTAACGGCCATCACGCTTATTCCGTGTGGGCGGCTAGTGGATCGTTTTGGCCCGAGGGTATTTTTGCATGTTGGATTCATGCTGGCAGGTCTTACCCTGCTGGTGTTCTTTCAGGTTAGAGCTCTTCCGCATATTTTTATAGCGGTCGGCGTTATCGGGTTCAGCTACGCACTCATCCTGCCAGCTTGGAATGCTTTCATTGCCAGCTTGATTCCCAAGAGCGAGCGTGGCACGATCTGGGGCTTCTTTTTGACGTTACAGGGTTCTGGTCTGGTCGTAGGTCCCATCATTTCTGGTCTGATGTGGGATCGGGCAGGCCATGCCTCACCGTTTCTGCTCGCAGGTGCAGGGATGCTGCTCTTGTTCTGCTGTCATTTCGCATTAGCCCGAAATCCTCTTCGCAAGCCAGGGCGCAGTGATCCATCCTAGACCGTGTCCCCACATCACGACTACTTCATGGTAGTCTCATTACGAACAGCCCCTGAGTCGCTAGAGTGCGATTTCAGGGGCTGTATTCGTTGGAGCCCACAATCGGAAGCTTCATTTCATGCCGAGGTGCTGATCATGTCGATGTGCCTTTGATACTGCATAGCTGTAGCTATAGGAGCTCTTGTATTTATCAGCTAATGGCGAGGTCATCTGCCGAAGTGAATGCCATCTTGTAGAGGGGCAGTAGCTGCTTGAAGGTGGACTGAATGAGAGACAATAGTCCTTGTCCGTCACGCAGGCGTGCATCATCCCGCTCTAGACGAATGCCGCAGACGACCTCGGATTTTTTGACTCGGCTCAGCTTGTCGGCGATTTCGAGCAGCGTCTCTAGTCCTGTGTCTGATTGAGGAGTTCCTTCAGGAGACATGTGGTTCATGGACCAGTAATAATCCCCCGGAACGATATCAGGAATGTCATCGATGTGAGACTTCAACTGCTCGCCGAACACTACTTTGTTGGGACTTTCATAGATAATGGCAAAGACAATGAAGACATGAGTAGAGAACATACCTACTTCAAAATGCGGATAGGCCTTGTAGCCGCGCTTATTAGCAGCCCAGGCAACCCAGGTATCCTTCGGCGGATTCACCGTACGACGTGCGTGCTTGGCGACGTGCGGATACATCTGCTCGCCAGTCAGCTCGGTCATGTAGGCAGTCAATTCCTGACCAAGTAGCTCAAGCTTAGGTCTGACCTGTTCGATGAGTACCTCCATTCTGGCTTCAAGCCCGGGAATTTCAAATACATCAAAATCCTTCTCTTCAAATCCACGAAATGTCATCCTGTACCTCCTGTATATTCCTGTCACATCAAGCAATTCGCGTGATGATCATTCAGTGTCTGTTCAGTGTTTTGGTAGCAGCTCATAACGATAAGTATAGCATATGCGATAGTTTTTATTGACGCTCCGTGCCTGAAGATATGATGAAGTTCAAGGCTCAGCGCTGGATCTATCTTCATGAATCATTGGAATTCAGAACAAGAGGCAGCTTAGTCATAGAATATATAGCCATATGAGCAGCAAGCTGCTGAAATTTAGTCAAATAACCAAGTACCCTTACATATGATGAAGTATAAAATAGAGCAAGGATACGATCAGACTGAGCAGCCATTGCGCAGCCGAGGCTGATCCGAACCTTAAGAAGGAGGGATTGCCGTGAATAAGGGCTGCGAAGTGGAATACTGCAATTTGGAGCTCCGGTTTAGCCGCCGGCACATCCACAATTTAATCAAGGACCTTATTCAGGAGGGGTACTCTCTGTACTGGAGCGAGGACGAATCCTATCTCGTGCTCTCGGTCAGAACAGGACGCAAGCTCGTCAAGCTCCGTTTCCAACAGCTTCGGACAGGCGATTATAAGCTGGCGGGGGATTACATGATTCGGGATACAAAATTGGCAGAATGGCTGGAAAAGCTGATCGAGGTGACACGCGGACATGCTGTCGTCAAACGGTTCAAGGATCATCATATTCTGGTGGAGAACATTCTGTTCGGAGAAGTGATTCGTCTCGTTGAGGTCACAGGCTTCAAGCAGCGCATTCTGTTCCAGAAGGGACCCGTTCTGTCTGCCGAGGAAATGGAGGAAATGTTCAACTCGTGCGAGGGGGAAGAGCGGCTGCAGCTACTGACGATGGAAATTGACGATCATCTGGAACGATTGTCGGTTGCGCTTCGGGAAGGCGATGATCTCAAGGCAGAACGATGCCGCACAGAGCTGGTTCCGTTAGCCAGACAGCTTATGATGCTGGAAGGATGAGCAAGGAACGCTTTAGCAGGTAAAGGCACAAGCACATGAACTCAACTGGAGAGCTGTCGGGATGACCGACAGCTATTCTTTTGCTTGGCGAGGGATCAGTACGAGTAAGCTTTACTTAGGCGCTGGTTAGCGTAAGCGAGTATAAGTAGTCTTTGAAATACAAAATACGACTGAGTCCGGTCTCGAAGAGGCATTGTAAGTTGTACAAGCAGTCCTGTAACAGGCAGGGGTTCACTTCTACACGCAAAAACGTTAAAATGTAATGTAATAGCATGCGCATATGCAAATGCTTGAATAAAAAAATATATGTGCAAAGGATGAGAAACCAGATGGCAAAACAGCAAATTGGTGTTATTGGTCTGGCCGTAATGGGCAAAAACCTGGCTCTTAACATTGAAAGCAAAGGCTTCACGGTCTCGGTATATAATCGTTCCTCCGAGAAGACACATGATCTGCTCAAGGAAGCGGAGGGCAAGAACCTGACAGGCACGTTCACTATTGAAGAATTCGTGAATTCCCTGGAATCCCCGCGCAAGATTCTGATCATGGTTCAGGCTGGCAAGGCAACAGATGCTACGATTGAACAACTTCTGCCACATCTGGACGAAGGAGATATTATTATAGATGGCGGTAACGCCTACTTCCCTGACACTCAACGCCGCAGCGCAGAGCTGGAGGCCAAAGGCATTCGCTTCATCGGTACCGGCGTATCCGGTGGTGAAGAGGGGGCACTGAACGGACCTTCCATCATGCCAGGCGGTCTGGAAAGTGCCTACAAGCTGGTAGAGCCGATCCTGACAGCGATCTCGGCCAAAGTAAACGGTGATCCTTGCTGTACATATATCGGTACGGATGGCGCAGGCCATTATGTGAAGATGGTTCATAACGGAATCGAGTACGGTGATATGCAATTGATCGGCGAAGCTTATCATTTGATGAAATCTGTACTTAACGTAGGTGCAGAAGAGCTGCATGAAATCTTCTCCGAATGGAATAAGGGCGAGTTGGACAGCTATCTGATTGAGATTACCGCTGACATCTTCTCCAAGTATGATCCAGAGACAGGCAAGCCTATGGTAGATGTCATTCTGGATGCTGCTGGACAGAAGGGTACTGGTAAATGGACAAGCCAAAACGCGCTGGATCTCGGCGTTCCGCTGTCCATGATTACAGAGTCCGTGTTCTCTCGCTTCCTGTCGGCTATGAAGGAAGAGCGCGTGGCGGCAAGCAAGGTACTGAGCGGACCTACCGCACCAGCGTTCACCGGAGATAAGAAGGAGTTCATCGAGAATGTGCGCAAGGCGCTGTTCGCCAGCAAGATTGTATCCTACGCTCAAGGCTTTGCTCAAATGCGTGCAGCTTCCGATGAATACGGCTGGGATCTTAAATACGGCAAAATCGCAATGATTTTCCGTGGCGGCTGCATTATCCGTTCCCGCTTCCTGCAAAACATCATGGATGCCTACGATCAGGACCCTGCACTCAGAAACCTGTTGCTGGATCCGTTCTTCAAAAATGTTGTAGAATCCTATCAGGACGCTTGGCGTCAAGTGATTTCTGTTGCCGTTGCTAATGGTGTTCCTGTACCTGGCTTCTCCAGCGCACTTGCTTACTATGACAGCTACCGTACAGAGCGTCTGCCTGCGAACCTGCTTCAGGCTCAACGTGATTATTTCGGAGCCCATACTTTCAAGCGTGTGGACAAGGAAGGCGTATTCCACCATCAATGGTTCTAATACGGCTGCTTTACAGCTATGATAGCTGTAGTGTGCCAGGGGCGAATAGCTCCCGACTTCAGACTTACTAAAACTAGGCCCTGCTGCTTTTTTGGCGGCAGGGTTTTTCATGGTATCCTGTCGGTGGATTGTCTAATCTTTCGGGCCTGTGGTATGATATGAAAAGTTTAGAGCCAAAAGAGGTGTCACAGTGAGTCATAAAGAGCAATTTTCGAATATTATTCTAGTCGGGCTGTCCGGCACCGGGAAATCCACGGTATCTGAATTGCTGGCTCAGAGGCTGAATTACAGGCTGGTCGACATTGATGCTGAGATCGTGCGTACTGAGCAGCGACCGATCGTGGACATCTTCGCCGATGAGGGTGAGGCTTACTTCAGACAGGCCGAATGCGATTGCTTGTGCCGGGTCGTGAAGAACCAGCATCAGATTATCGCTACAGGGGCGGGAGCCGTACTCCGTCCAGACAACTGTGAGGCTATGCTTGCAGGAGGGTTGGTAGTGGCCTTGACCGCATCGTTGGAGTCGATTGTCGCACGGATTCAAGGAAACACAGAGCGACCTTTACTAGCTGGTAATGTTGAGGAGAAGGTTAGACGGATGATGGAGGAGCGCAAAGATGCTTATCGATTCGCTCATGTCACGATCGACACAGAAGGTCGTAGCGCTGCTGAAGTAGCTTCTGACATTTTAACACAGTACCGCGTCTAAGCTTTTAGGGGAGTAAGTGGAGCGTCCCATGAAAAAGAAGGGCGGCTTAACCGCTCTTCTTTTTGTGAGACTATAGAAGGCTGTATCTAACCTATTGCTCTTGATTCCATTGCAGCATGCCGCCTACCATATTGGTACAGCCATTATAACCATGCTGCTGCAGGTACTCACAGGCACGCTCGCTACGGTAGCCACTGCGACAGATGAAGATAATTTCACCCGTGTTCTCAATCTCCGTGATACGATCCGGAATTTGCCCGAGGGGGATATGCTTCGCTCCTTCAATCATGCCTGCTGCTACTTCCTCATCCTCGCGGACGTCAATCATTTGCAGACGCTCGCCGGCCTGGAGACGCTTGCGTAATACAGAGGGCTCGATTTCGGCAATCTGTGTCATCGTTCGGACCTCATTTCGTTTGATTTCATGTCATTTGAGATAATTTCACTGCTATTTTTCGCAAATGGCTGTGATATATCTCATGGCATTTATGATATCCAAGCCATGTCTGTGCTGTCAACGGAGCACTTCATTCCACGGCTTACCAAACTATAAATAAGGGGCGCATTGTATATGGATGTTATCGTAAAACCTACTCCCTCCTTGAAGGGTCAATTCGGAGCGCTGTCCTCCAAGAACTATACGACTCGTTATTTACTCGCAGCTGCTCTTGCAGAAGGCACGAGCACGATTCATTTCCCTGCACACAGTGAGGATAGTGACGCTATGCGCCGCTGTATTGCGGACCTGGGAGCTCTGCTGGAAGAGGATGACGAGAAGATCGTCATTACAGGCTTTGGACGTAATCCCCATCCTGCGACGGAACTGAATGTGGGCAACGCAGGGGCTGTATTACGCTTTCTGATGGGGACAGCAGCGCTGCTGCCGGATGTGACCTTCGTGAACACATACCCTGAATCGCTCGGCAAACGTCCTCATCTGGACCTGATTGAGGCCTTGGAGCAGATGGGGGTAGAGGTGGAGCATCAGGCAGGACGCTTGCCTATTCGTATTCGGGGAGGTCAGCCTAAGGGCGGTCATATCCGTGTATCGGGTTCCGTCAGCTCGCAGTACTTAAGTGCACTCCTGTTCTTGACGCCGCTATTGGAGGAGGACAGTCACATTGAAGTGCTGCATGATCTCAAATCCAAAGTGGTCATTGGCCAGACGCTGGAGGTGCTGGAGCAGGCAGGAATCACAGTCCATGCCAGTGAGGACTACATGTCCTTCGACGTCCCTGGCCGTCAGTCCTATAAGGCTCGTGAATACACTGTGCAAGGGGATTATCCGGGCAGCGCAGCCATTTTGGCAGCAGCAGCGGTTACTCATTCTGACGTAACTGTAGAGCGGCTCATGGAGCACAGCAAGCAAGGTGAGCGTGCTATTGTTGATGTACTGCGGATGATGGAGGTTCCTTTGACACATGAGAACGACGTGGTGCGTATTCAGGGGAATGGTAGGCTGAAGGCGGTAGAGTTCGATGGAGATGCGGCGACGGATGCTGTGCTGGCAATGGTTGCGGCGGCTGTCTTTGCTGAAGGCACCTCCCGCTTCTACAATGTAGAGAATTTGCGCTACAAGGAATGTGACCGGATTACGGACTATCTGAACGAGCTGAAGAAAGCAGGGGCACATGTAGAAGAGCGTCAGGCCGAAATTATTGTCCACGGTACCCCGGAAGGTGTTTCAGGTGGGGTGGAGATTAATGCGCATTTCGATCATCGTGTCATTATGGCTTTGACTGTGGTCGGTCTGAGAGCGGCACAACCGCTACGAATTAAGGATGCACATCATGTGGCCAAATCCTACCCGCAATATTTTGATCATTTGCGTGCGCTTGGAGCTGATGTTGAGTGGGTACAATAATTCGGGCACAATAATTCATAGTGACAAGCCTTTCCTTGTGAGATAATAGAGAGGATGTAACAGGCACAGGGCGTCAAGCGATAGCTAGAGTCCCAGCGCCAAGCTATGGAGGTGATGAAGGATGACATATGCAAATCCTGATCGTGATACCATTCGCCAGATTCTTGAGCAAGTAGGTAATATTGCTGTAGTCGGCTTGTCGGACAAGACGGACCGCACATCTTATATGGTGGCTGCGGCCATGCAGAGCAGAGGCTACCGCATCATCCCGGTGAACCCCACTGCGGCAGGGCAGACGATTCTCGGGGAGACCTGCTATGCATCATTGAAAGAGGTTCCAGAACCCATTGATATGGTGAATGTCTTCCGCCGTAGTGAATTCTGTGCGGATGTCGCTCGTGAAGCCGTCGAGGTGAAGGCTTCTACATTATGGCTTCAACAGGGAATCATAAGTGAAGAGGCAGCCGAGATTGCAGCGGGCCATGGAATGCAGGTCATAATGGACCGTTGCATCAAAGTCGAGGAGGCGATCACCCGCCCGAATCGACCCTAGACTCTGTTACTCGGACGATCGAGTCGCCTTGGGTGTTAGCAGAACGAATCCGATGTCTCATCGGGTTCGTTTTGCTTTGAAAATTTTTGACAAATGACAGCCGACCGCTTACCATCAGGATAGAAAGGAGAGGATAGCCATGAATTGGCTAGGATCCTTACAGCGGTTGGGCCGCGCGGTTATGCTGCCAACCATGGTGCTTCCTGCGGCTGCCATACTCCTTAGTCTGGCGAGTCTGCCTTGGAACCAATGGGGAATGCCACTGATTGCAGAGGTGGCTCAGGCGGCCGGGAACGGCATTTTTTACTTTCTGCCTTATTTTTTTGCCGTAGGTGTAGCTCTCGGCATGTCGAATCAGGCAGGGCAAGCGGGGCTTGCTGCTTTGGCCGGAATGGCCATCTATGACCAGGTTACTAAATATTTCGGGCAAGGACTGGTACATCCAGCCACCCTTATAGGCATTATCTTGGGCGTTATTTCTGCGGTCACGCATAATAGGTTCAAGAGCATCAAGCTGCCTGAAGTACTGCAGTTTTTTGGCGGTTCACGCTTCGTGCTACTGGTCATCGGGCTTTTCTCTGCCCTGTTTGCCTTTCTGATGCTGGGCATTGCCCCGGTACTTCAGGGGCTTTTGGGACAGTTGGCTGATCTGGAGCAGCATATGGGGGGCTTTGGCCTGTTCCTGTATGGCATTTTGTATCGGGTGCTTGTGGCATTTGGGCTTCATCATCTGCTGAATAATGTATTCTGGTTCCAGGTTGGGACCTATGAGACGCCTTCTGGACATATCGTGCAGGGTGACCTGCCTCGCTTCTTCAGTGGAGACCCGACAGCAGGCTACTTCATGTCAGGATTATTCCCTATTATGATGTTTGCGCTTCCGGCGATAGCCATTGCGATCATTCAGGAAGCTCGTGAGGATTTGAAGCCGAAGATTCGCAAGACGTTCCTCACAGCAGCGTTCGTATGCTTTTTGACAGGGGTATCCGAGCAGATTGAGTTTGCCTTTTTGTTCGCAGCTCCTTATTTATTTCTGGTGCATGCTGTATTGTCAGGGCTGGCCATGTGGCTGACCTACGAGCTGGATATAAGGCATGGCTTCTCCTACTCGGCAGGCTTTATCGATTATGTGCTTAATTTCCACTTGTCAGAAAATGCCTGGTTGCTCATTCCTGTGGGCATCGCTTACGGACTAATCTACTATGTGTTGTTTCGCTGGGCCATCCGTACGTTCCGAATTCCGACGCCAGGTCGGGAGGAAGGATCTGTACTGGAGGACTGGGCGGGGAGCATTCCTTACCGTGCACCGCTGATTCTGGAGGCGCTTGGAGGCAAGGAGAATATCGTGCAGGTGGAGTCCTGTATCACAAGGCTACGGCTGACTGTACATAATGACAGGCTTATTGATACGACAGCTATGAAAGCACTGGGCTCGGCAGGTCTGATCAAGCTGGGAGGCGGCAATGTGCAGGTCGTCTTCGGAACGTATTCAGAGCTCATTCGGGAGGAGATTGCTAAGCTACTGCAGCGTGATCTCACTCAGGTGCTGTTTAACGCTCCGGTGCAAGGAAAAATGCTTCCGATCCATGAAGTTCCTGATCAGATTTTTGCTGCCAAGCTCGTGGGTGACGGTGTAGCTTTCATTCCGGAGAAGGGAGAGCTGGTCTCGCCTGTGCACGGCACGGTCATGCATCTGTATCCGACCATGCACGCCATTGGGATCGAGACACTCGACGGCATCGAAGTGCTACTGCATATCGGAATTGATACATCACAGCTCAAGGGTCATTTTACGGCCCTGGTGGCTGCTGGTGATCAGGTAGAGCCAGGACAACTGCTGATCAAGTTCGATCTGCAGGCTTTACGTCAGCTAGCGCCTTCGCTAGTGACACCGATGGTGATAACGAATCCGGACAGAATCAAGTCATGGAGCTTCGCTCCGTTCAAGACGGTGAAGAAGGGGCAAGCGTCGGTCATGTCTGTTGTACTGTATGATAGGAATGTTGGAGGGGTTGAAACATGATATACGGCATAGGAGCTGCCTCGGGGATTGCCATCGGCAATGCTTTCGTTCTACCAAGCTGGGAGTGGGACTTAACCGATCAAAGAATGGACCCGGTGGACCTTGCCAAAGAATTTGAACGATTGTATGAAGGGATACGGACCTCCAAGGATGAGATTAATTCCATAAAGGATGAGTTCCGTGAGATCGTGGGGCCGGAGGAATCAAGCATATTTGATGCTCATCTAGCCATCCTCGATGATCCTGCATTCATGAATGAAATTCGCGGCATCATTGAACGACAATATAAGGCTGCTGAGGTAGCCGTCAAGGAAGCCATTGATCATTTTGTTACGATGTTCGATCTGTTGGACGATGAATATATGAAGGAGCGGGCGCTCGATATCAAGGATGTCGGGAATCGTTTGCTTAAGCATCTGTTGGGGGCCCCTGAGGTGACCTTGCCGAAGGACACGCAGCCATATATTCTGGTAGCTAAGGAGCTGTCGCCGTCTCAACTCGCCCATCTGAATCCGGGGCACGTCCTAGGGATTGTTACGCTGATCGGCGGGAAGACCTCCCATTCCGCTATCATGGCGCGTGCCCTCGGTATCCCACTCGTGTCAGGGCTGGAAAGCAACAACAATCTGCCGGTTCAGACCGGGGATATGATGATTGTGGACGGGGACAACGGCAAGGTATATGTCAATCCTGGAGAGACGGCACTTCGTCGCTATACGAAGCTTCGTACAGAGCAGCTTCGTAAGAAGCAACAGCTTGAACTGCTCGCAACAGTCGATTCTGTAACGAAGGATGGCGAGCGAATTCATCTGGCTGCGAATATAAGTTCGGTTAAGGATTTGGAGATGGCCCTGAAGAATGGAGCCGAGGGTGTTGGATTGTTTAGAACCGAGTTTCTCTATATGGATCGGCCTGCTTTTCCGAATGAGGATGAGCAATTCGAGGTGTACAGACGTGTGGCGGAGAAGGCTGGCTCTCACCCAGTTGTCATCCGCACGCTGGACATCGGAGCGGACAAGCAATTGGATTACTTACCGCTTCAAGAGGAAGAGAACCCGTTCCTGGGCTACCGCGCTATTCGAATCAGCCTGGATCAACGTGATATATTCAAGACGCAGCTGAAGGCTATTTTGCGAGCGAGTGCGGCTGGTAATGTACGCCTGATGTACCCGATGATTTCTTCTGTAGAGGAGTTTCGTGAAGCCAATCAGGTACTTGCGGAGGCGATGCAGGAGCTTGAGGAACGAGGTGTTCCTTTCAACCCGCGTATGGAAAAGGGCATCATGATTGAGGTGCCGGGGGCAGCCTTGATAGCGGATTTGCTTGCGGAGGAAGCGGACTTTTTCAGCATCGGCACTAATGATCTGGTACAATATGTACTCGCTGTAGACCGCATGAATGAGCAAATTGCCCACATGTATCATCCCTATCACCCTGCTGTGCTGCGGATGCTCAAAATGATAGCGCAGGCAGCGCATAGGGCTGGCATCAAGGTAAGTGTATGCGGGGAGATGGCTGGGGACGAGCGCTCTGTTCCGCTCTGGCTGGAGCTTGGGATTCATAATCTCAGTATGTCGCCACAGTCTCTACTTCGTGTGAAGCATCGGGTGCTGAATACTACGGCCTCCAAGGCGAAGGTGATTGCTCAAGAATGCTTAGGCATCTCATATGCAGCGCAGATTGAGGAGAAATTAACCGTTGCAGCAGGCTTGGTTGTAGTCGACCAGGTCAAGAGCTGACGAGACCAGCCGCGGGTCAACACAGCATTACTTGGGTGATCACTCGGCTAGTTGTGAAGGCAATGGGTACTATAACGAATAGCAATGGTTGATTGACTCGGCAGAGCTGAACATGACTGAGTGTGATCACAATGTAGCTATAGCTTTGTAGATATAGCTTCTTAATAGGAAAGGGACGCCCGCTAGAATGAATTGCGGACGTCCCTTTATCATTTGGAGCTGAATGTGAAGTGCATACAAGTAGGTGAGTTGTGGTGAAGTTTATCCGGCCCTACAGGAGCCTGTCAGAGTGACGCAGAGGTCTTTGCAGGGGACGGTAGTAGCAAACTTCAACGCATCTAGACAAAAGCTTAACAAAGCCTCTGGAAAGCTTACACGGAGTCTCAACGCACCACAACGGAGCCTCACTGAGCTTAGAATGCCTCTGAATGCAACAGATGAGCCTACATGGCCCCAGATTGCTACAAATGCCTCAACGGAGCTCTGAAGAACAAAGTTCTGCCTTTGATCTAGCCTTTTATGTGCTTATCAACTTCGTTCGAGCCAACAGTGAGCTTAGCGGTGGTCGACAGGGCTCCCCACTTGCGAGATTCCACACATATATTCGACCCGGTCAACGTATTGATTACCCTTTGGCCGCGAGCAGGTCGCAAAATGCCTTGCCATAGGGCGGAAGGTCCGGTGGTCGGCGCGCAGAGACGATATGTCCGTCAGTGACGACAGCCTCATCTTTCCAGATGGCACCTGCGTTCTCCATATCGTCGCGGATGCCCGGTGTCGAGGTCACAGTGACGCCGTTCAGAATTTTGGCAGAGATTAGCACCCAGCCAGCGTGGCAAATCTGGCCGATGATCTTGCGATCAGCGTGCATTTCCTGAACAAGGCTGATCACCTTCGGATAGCGTCTTAGCTTATCAGGCGCCCAGCCGCCAGGTACCAGAATGCCATCATAATCACGGCTATCCAGCTCATCGAATGCATATTCTGCCTCCGCAGGGACCCCGTATTTACCGATGTAAGTCTTGCCCTTCTTCTCACCTGCGAGATGCACCTCTGCTCCCTCTTCGCGAACTCGATGGACGGGATACCACAGCTCCAAATCTTCGAATTCTTCATCTACCAGTGCAATTACTTTTTTTCCAGCCAATCTCATGTGTACACATCCCTTCTTCTGCTTTATGCTTTTAATATAACATTCGACGTGTAATACACCAAACGGACAGGGCTCCGTGCTGGAATTCGATAATTTATCCGTTTTTTTCGCGAAGTATGGCAATTTGTTCAACTTCTGTACAAAGGCAGGGAAATGAAGGCCAGAGGTCGAATCTCAAATGTATTGGCGTAGAATTAGATAATGGGGTGTATTGGAAAATGCGCAAGCATTGTAGTTGCGGGCGGGCGATGGGTCTGGAGTTACGAGTGATTATCTATGCCCGCAAGGTCAGAATCAGACATGTTCCTGTATATGTATGTGAGGAATGCTGTGGTTACGAGATCATGCCACAGGTTGCTGGACGTATGAAAGCCTTGATTGCGGAGCTTGGAAAGTCTCCCTCCCGGCAAAGCATATCGTTTGCTCAGCGGAATGAGCTGGCGGATGTCATCCGTCTGTTCATTGCAGATGAGACCGATGCCCCTGGTGAGCATTGGGAACAGCGCTTTGAAACCGCAAGGCAGGACAGGATTAATCTCTTGCTGGATCTTTATCGTGTTGCTTCCCAAAGTGGGGACGAGGCGTGGAAGTCACAGCTTCAAGAGAGGCTGGCTCAGCTCCCGGATTGCACCAATGATCCGTTGTTAACTGACGCTTGATACTTTTCATGAAAATTTTCATGGCCATCATTGGATTTTGCATGCACTTTTTGTTACCATGTAAATATGACTATCAGTGAAAGGAATGCATGTCCAATGGCTACTTTGAACCCGATCCACACTTCGGAGCAATTACACGCGGTACTGGACGCATCTTCGGACAAGCCTGTGCTTGTGTTCAAGCACAGCACACGCTGTCCAATCAGTGCCCGTGCGCATCAAGAGGTAGAGAATTATCTGCGTTCCGCCAACGACAATTTTGAATACGGTATCATCCTTGTGGTTGAGGATCGTCCAGTGTCTCTGGAGGCTGCTGAGGTACTTCAAGTGAAGCATGAATCACCTCAGGTTATCCTTGTGAAGGATGGCTCAGTCGTCTGGCATACCTCTCATTCGGATATTACAGCTGGAACGCTTCAAGACACCCTGAGTCAGGTCTGAGAAGGCCTGTCATTGCGCAATTGAGGTTTTTGTCGTATCATGTTTTAAAATAGTATTTTGCACACATTGCTTCAAAATCCCACTGAATCTCATTATTCTATGCAGTATGGTACATAGGCAACTCCGGGATATGATTATACTGTCAGTACCGATTCGGATGGTAGATGCGAAATACATAACGGTACCTGGAGAACTGCAACGAAAATTTATCGGCAATGGAGAGAAGGAATGTGACGGTAACGATCTATGATGTTGCTCGCGAAGCAGGCGTGTCGATGGCGACCGTATCCCGCGTAGTCAACAATAACCCTAACGTAAAGCCCCAGACCCGCAAGAAGGTGTACGAAGCTATTGAGCGCCTCGGCTATCGTCCAAATGCTGTCGCAAGGGGACTCGCAAGTAAGAAGACCACGACCGTTGGTGTCGTGATTCCGGATATATCTAATTCGATTTTTGCGGAGATTGCGCGTGGTATCGAGGATATAGCTAACATGTACCACTACAATATTATCTTGTGTAACGCTGATAAACGTAAAGAGAAGGAAATCCGCGTCATCAATACGCTACTAGAGAAGCAGGTGGATGGACTGCTCTTCATGGGGGGGACGGTGACGGACGAGCATATTCAAGCGTTTCAGACGTCCGCTGTACCTATTGTATTGTGTGCAACGAGCGACGAGAAGGGCTCTTATCCATCCGTGGATATCGATCACGAAGCTGCAGCATTTGACGCAGTCAGCACACTGATTCGTCACGGACACCGTCAGATCGCGATGATCAGTGGAACCCTTCAAGATCCTGCTAACGGCTATGCACGTTTCCAAGGTTATAAGAAGGCGCTTGAAGCAGCTGGAATTGAGTACCAGGAGGACCTGGTGCGTATTGGCAACTATCGTTATGAATCTGGCGTGGAAGCGATGAAATATTTTCTTGGATTGAAGAAAAAACCGTCCGCTATTTTCGCAGCTACAGACGAAATGGCTATTGGTGCCATTCACAGCATTCAGGATGAAGGCTTAAAGGTGCCGGATGATTTCTCCATCATTAGTGTGGATAACATTCGTATGGCCTCCATGGTGCGGCCGCAGCTTACGACAGTCGCGCAGCCGATGTATGATCTTGGCGCGGTAGCAATGCGTCTGTTGACTAAGCTGATGAAGAAGGAAAATGTGGAAAATCCACGCGTGATTTTGCCACATGAGACGATTCTGCGTCTGTCTGTAAGCTCTGTGGACTAGATTAGTCCTATAGATACAATATATGACTTGATCTTTTGCGTGCAGGGGATCAAGCAGGAAGAAAGCTCCTTTACGGGAGCTTTTTTTTCGAAATCAGACCTTGGAAGAGTCCTCAATAGATGCAGCAGGCAAAAGGAGAGAACGTAATAATGAGTGAAGTGATAGGAATTATTGGAGCGATGGATGAGGAGATTGAATTGCTGCTGTCCTCAATGGAACAACAGAATCGAGTTGAGCGGGCAGGAATTATCTATGTCGAGGGAGAGATTGAGGGGCGGCGAGTGGTCGTCTGCAAATCAGGTGTTGGCAAGGTGAACGCGGCGGTGACTACACAGATTCTCATAGACCGCTTTCAGACGACGACCATTCTCTTTACAGGAGTGGCTGGTGCAGTCGACCCAGAGCTGAATGTGGGTGACATGGTCATTTCATCGACCTGTATGCAGCATGACATGGATGTCACGCCGCTTGGATACGCGAAAGGGATTATCCCTTATCAGGAAGTCTCGGAATTTGCAGCCGCCCCCGCGCTGATTCAATTGGCAGAGCAAGCATGTTCGGTTCTCGGAGCCAATTACCGAATTGGGAAGGTGCTGTCGGGAGATCAGTTCATTGCCAATGTGGAAAAGGTAGCATCTTTATATGAGGAGATGCAAGGGGCCTGTACAGAAATGGAGGGAGCAGCAGTGGCACAGGTATGCCATATGCACCGCATCCCATTCGTCGTTCTCCGATCCATGTCGGATAAGGCGGATGGCTCAGCCCATACCAGCTTTGCAGAGTTCACAGTAGAGGCATCCCGGCGCTCACATGCCATCGTAGATTACATGCTCAAGCATCTCCCGATCCACTAAGCTGCTATGCGTGCTGACCGCGGAAGCTACATACTGAAACAAAAGCGTACTCCTGCTTCAAGCGAAGGTAATAGGTTGGTGGTGGATGTGCAGGTTCACTAGGTCACTTCACCACCAACCTTTGCTGTAAGCGGATGTATGGCTAATACATTTTACGTCGCTGAAAACGAACCCGATCAAAGGCTTCCTCGGAGGATAATGAGACATTCGGCCCCACACGGACCATAAGGCAGTTCGCAGGATGTGAACAAATCTCAGGGTCATCGGTCGCGTACCAGACCATCCCCACACATTTCATGAGCTGCTCCATCATCCTTCGATAGTCCCACACGGATAGCTTCGAGCCTTGTAAATCCCAATGCCAATAATACTCTGTCGTATATACGATATAATCATCGAGCTGTCCTTCACGAAAGCCTGCCTGGATGAGTGCACGACCGATCCCGGTGGAGCGATAATCAGAAGCTACTTCTATGGCTCCCAGTTCCAGCAGGTCATCCATATTTGCCTCCGACCAGCGCTCCAGCTCGTCAGGATAATGGAAGGTGACATATCCGACAATGGTTGAATCCGTTCTGGCGATAATGACTCTTCCTTCTGGCAGAGCGGCAATCTCCATCAAAGCCTCATGCTGCTCCCGTGGTCTACGGAAGGCATCAAGCTGCTCATGGAGCTCAAGTCCCTCCAAATATTCGGCCGTTATCGGTCCCTCCACCACCAATGGTATTTCGGCATGCGAAAGCTGCTGCTGCTGGTATATTTTCGTATGCTGCATGAACAGGCTCCTTTCCTCGAAATGATGTCGGATTTACCTGTCTTCCCCTTTTTATAGCAAAAAAACAATTCTTTGAAAAGAATAGCGGTCACAAGTGTGCTATGCTATACTGATTTAGACATAAAAAGTTCACATTTTTCCAATAGCCAAAATAAACGAGCAAGATGAGGAATCTCATTTATCAGTCGTGAGGAGGCGAGAATTCATGCATAATGAATCAATGGAAAGTGTTGTATACGGTTCCAATATGGGCAATTATGAACAAGCCTGCAAGCGTTTTCAGTGGGAGGAGATAGAACGCCACTTCACCTGGTATAAGACAGGCAAGGTGAATATGGCACATGAAGCCATTGATCGGCACGTATATGAGGGGCGGGGGCACAGGACGGCGCTGCTCTATGCTGATGATGTCCGTGAGGAATCCTACACCTTTATGCAGCTATGTATGGAATCCAACCGCTCAGGTAATGTACTGCGTAAATTTCAGATTGGCCGCGGGGATCGTGTATTTGTGTTCATGCCACGTTCACCGGAGCTGATTATTGGCTTGCTAGGAATTTTGAAGGTAGGGGCCATCGCCGGACCGTTATTCGAAGCGTTCATGGAGACAGCTGTCAAGGATCGGCTGGAGGATAGCTCCGCAGTGGCGATCATAACGACACCTGAGCTGTTACCGCGTATTCGGCGTGAGGAGCTGCCACACCTGAAGCATATTTTTGTAGTAGGAGACAATGTGAATATAGAGGATGGACTCATTGACTGGAAGCACGAGATGGATGAGGCTTCCTATGAGCTGGAGCCGGAGTGGCTGGATCGGGAGGACGGATTGATCATTCATTACACCTCTGGCTCGACAGGCAAACCGAAGGGAGTGTACCATGTCCAAAATGCCATGATTCAGTACTACTATACGGGTAGACAGGTGCTTGATCTGCGTGAGGATGATATCTATTGGTGCACAGCAGACCCAGGGTGGGTGACAGGAACCTCTTACGGAATCTTCGCACCCTGGCTGAATGGAGCAACCAATGTCATTCGAGGAGGGCGCTTTAACCCTCAGCAATGGTACCGCACGATTGAGCGCTATCAGGTTACGGTATGGTACAGTGCACCGACCGCTTTTCGCATGCTGATGGGTGCGAGTGCGGATATTCTGGATAAATATGATCTGACCAGTCTACGGCATGTCATGTCCGTCGGAGAGCCACTGAATCCGGAGGTCGTTCGTTGGGGCTGGAAGGCTTATGGCCAGCGCATACATGACACATGGTGGATGACGGAGACGGGCGGCCAGCTCATCTGCAACTACCCTAAGATGGCGATCAGGCCTGGCTCTATGGGTAAGCCATTACCAGGGATTGAGGCTGCTATTCTGGATGAACAGGGGCACAGGCTCCCACCGAATCATATGGGACATCTGGCGATTCGAACCCCATGGCCCTCCATGATGAAAGCGATCTGGAATAACCCGGATAAGTATCAGGAGTATTTTCGCTTTGAGGGCTGGTACGTATCTGGAGACTCTGCCTATATGGACGAGGATGGATATTTCTGGTTCCAGGGGCGGATTGATGATGTGATCAATTCCTCTGGGGAACGGATCGGCCCCTTTGAGGTAGAGAGCAAGCTGGTAGAGCATCCTGCGGTTGCAGAGGCTGGGGTCATCGGCAAGCCTGACCCTGTCCGGGGGGAATTAATCAAGGCGTTTGTAGCTTTGCGTGAGGGCTATGCAGCGACAGAAGAGCTGAAGGCTGAGATATATCAATTTGTAAAAGAGGGTCTCTCGGCGCATGCGGCTCCCCGTGAGATTGAATTCAGGGAAAAGCTGCCCAAGACACGCTCTGGCAAGATTATGCGACGTGTACTCAAGGCTTGGGAGCTAAACCTGCCTACAGGAGATCTATCGACGATCGAGGACTGACATGAACACTTATTAATTCTATCCTCTACAAAAAAAGAAACCATCCTTATGATGAAATGGAGATCACAACCATTTCGAATCATAGGATCGGTTTCTTTTTTTATTATTTATCTAGGCCTCAAAAATCAAGGAGTCTTTGTGGCAGGAGAAAGTCCTGATTCACCCGCTGCGTTGATGGCGCTGATTCGGAATGAGCCTTTATTCAGACTGTGTGAGTTGTAATTGAAATGGGTACTCTGAGCAGTCCCTAAGAAATTAAAGGCATCTTTGCCGTCCTCACTATAGTAAACGTTATACCCTTGAATCCCTTCAGCAGAGGCATTTCCCTGCCAGGACAGGGAGATTCCATTAGCCGTTGCTTGCACATGAGGAGCGGCTGGAGCTGAAGGAGGTCCAGCAGGTACTACAGGCTCACCAGCCTGGTCAGGTGGTGTGCTGTCAGGCGGTGGAGCAGCACCCGCAGTAACGGTAGCGCTAGGCGCAGATTCTCGACCAGCGACGTCTACAGCTGTAACATAATAGCTGCCTGTGCCTGCCGTGAACACCTTGCTGGCATCTGCCATAACGACTTTGCCTTGGCGTCTGAAATCTCCACCTGTAGACCGGTAGAGTCTATAGCCGACGACATCCTTATTTGGACTTGCGCTAAACGTAATGATGGCGTTCCCGTCCTTCGTCCCTGCACTTACATTGGATGGAGGAGATGGATCACTGCCGTCATCAGATCTCGGGTCGACATCCGTCGGCATATCCGCCGTAGCATCCTGCGGCAGATAATAGGAGATATCTCGGCGTCCTTTGACATAAGGCAAGGCCTTCTGCAGCTCCTTAATCAGCTCCGAGATAGGTTTCTCACGCTTGATTACTGTACGTTCCTTCAGCATATCGTCAGGAGTGCCATCTTTAGGGATGTAATTGACACCATTGAAGGTAATATATTTTGCTCTTGAAATACCATCGTCACGTTCCTTAGGAACGAATTTGCTGTTGAATTTGTCAGTCACAAAGCGATCTGTCATAGCAGTCGGAATCTTACCGCTGTAAGCCGATACAGTTCTGCTTACGATCCCGTCTGGGACAGGGAATGACTTGGTAGTGAACAGTTCAGGACGCTGCTCGACGACTTCATTCATAATCTGGGCCCACAGCCGGCGTGCACGTTCCTTCTGAGCTGTTGTCTCCAGCTTATGCTCCTGATACTTGTAGCCAACCCAGACGCCTAGAGTAACATCTGGTGTAAAGCCCTCGAACCACACATCCGTATAGGATTGCGTCGTTCCGGTCTTGCCTACAATCGGAATATTGCTATGCTTGAAGTTGCGCTTTACTAGTCCACCTGTACCCTCAGTCACGACAGTTCTCAGCATATCGGTCATCAGATAGGCTGTCTGTGGTGAGAAGACGCGAACAGGCTCGTGGTCCTTCTTGTACACAACATTACCGTTAGAGTCGACAATCTTGGCAATCATGTAGGCATCATTGAATTGTCCGCCGTTGGCAATCGCACCATAAGCATTTGTCAGCTCTTCAACGGTCACGCCATATTTCATGCCACCCAGTACCCCAGTCTGTGCCTGATAATCACTATCCTCGATGGTGGTGATCCCTAGCTTCTTGGCAAAATCCCAAGCATCCTTGATGCCAACCTTCTCGTTGAAGATCTTGAGCGCTACGGTATTCATCGACTTATTCAGCGCATAGCGCGCTGTGACCAGTCCTTCATAACGATTGTTCGAGTTCTTGGGAATATGATAGCTGTTCGAGCTGTTCTTCAGAATAATAGGGGAATCATCAAGGACACTTCCTGGCTGAACTGCTCCACTATCCAGAGCTGGCAGAAAGGCTGCAATGGGCTTCATTGCTGAACCGGGCTGCCTAACCATCTGCGTAGCGTAGTTCATCTGTTCCTCGTTGAAATCCCGTCCCTCGATCATTCCCAGGATGGCGCCTGTTTTATGATCAATAAGGATAGCTGCCGTCTGTTCCATTCCCTTGGTCTTGCTTGTAGGAGAGAAGTTGTTAGCGTTCTCCGAGATCGTATGCATCGCCTTATACACCGTCTTGTCGATTGTAGTGTAGACGCGATAACCACCTGTACGGAGTTGGTCCATAGCTTCCTGCAGGCGCTCACTGCTATTGCCTTGCGTGTCTGCATTCGCTGTCTGCTCGGAATTGTTCATAACAGACATTAGCACCTGTGCTGCCTGGCGTTCCGTTTCCAGCATTAGATAAGGATAGGTGTTATATGCCTTGACGGTGCGTTTGGCTAGCGATCCTTTGACGTCAAAGGCCAGTGCTTCCTGATACTGAGCTTGTGTAATCTTGTTCTCCTGCAGCATCCGGCTCAGCACGAGCTTCTGCCGATTCATCGCCCTATTGAAGTTCTCTTCAACGAATTCACCCTTGCTGTTATAAGCAGAATATCTAGTCGGAAGCTGAGGCAGACCTGCCAGATAAGCAGATTGAGCGATGTTAAGCTCCTTCAGATCATTAATATTGAAAATACCTTTGGAGGCAGCCTTGATACCGAATACATTATATCCGTTGGAGCCTTTGCCGAAGGGGACTTTATTCAGATATGCACTCATAATTTGATCCTTCGTCATGAATCGTTCCAGGCGCAGGGACAGGAGGATTTCCTTCACCTTGCGATCCTCGGTCTGATCGAGACTCAGGAAGACTCGACGTGCCAACTGTTGGGTCAGTGTACTGCCGCCTGTCTGAACGGATTCATTCAGCACCC
This sequence comes from Paenibacillus massiliensis 2301065 = DSM 16942, assembly GCF_000377505.1. Classification (GTDB taxonomy): domain Bacteria; phylum Bacillota; class Bacilli; order Paenibacillales; family Paenibacillaceae; genus Paenibacillus; species Paenibacillus massiliensis. The sequence goes on from NZ_KB898199.1 coordinate 51,485, forward strand.
TTTGCTTGACAGCGCGAAGTGTTCCAGAGATATCTACACCTTTATGTTCATAAAAACGATTGTCCTCGATGGCAATGACAGAATCAATGACGATCTGAGGAATCTGGTCCAGACTGACAGGGCGTCTGTCCTCATCCGTACGAAGCTGTCCGATCGGTGAGCCGTCATTGAAATATGCGAAGCCAGTAATCGCATTTTCGCCTATCTGCTGTTCGATCATAGCCCTAGAACGCACGGGGTCATCCTTAACGATGGAAGCGACGTAGCCTGATACGGCTCCACCGACAAACAGGATGCCCATAAAGGCTATAACGAATAGCCATTTCATGGTTATGCCCAGTCCGCGGAAAAATTTCCTCCAACGGGATACTTGACGTTTAGGGACTTTTTTGTTCTCATCAGTCATCAAGTCTTCCTCCTTTTAACAGGCACTATTATAGCACAAAAATATGGGTTCGACCCATAAGCACATAAGCCTGTCTTTTGAAAACTGACGATTCAAGAACGCTTATATTTGTAAAAAAAGGCAGGGGAAATACAATATTTGATGCAAGCAATGTAGTGTATCATTCATAAATACGAAAAAAAGGAGAACCTCAAAGAGCTGATTTGCTCTTGAGACTCTCCTTTCGGTAATTCTAGTTACAAATTAACGGTTGTAGAATTCGACGATTTGCTTCTCATCGATGTCTTGGGACAGCTCAGCACGCTCTGGCAAACGGATGTATTTACCTTCGAACGCAGCATCGTTGTACTCCAGGTAAGAAGCCAGGTGTGTACGGTTCTCCAATGCTTCCTTGATGGAAGTCATTGTGCGGCTTCTTTCACGAAGACCGATAACATCACCAGGAGATACTTGGTAAGAAGCGATGTCTACCTTTTTGCCATTCACAGTCACGTGACCGTGGGATACCAATTGACGGGAACCCGCACGGGAGTTCGCGAATCCAAGACGGTATACCAGGTTGTCCAGACGGCTTTCGAGCAGGAACATGAAGTTCTCACCGGCAATACCTTGCATATTTTGAGCTCTGTTGAACAGTGTGCGGAATTGCTTCTCGCCCAGACCGTACATGTGACGCAGCTTTTGCTTCTCTTGCAGCTGCATACCGTAGTTGCTCATTTTTCTGCGTTGGTTAGGACCGTGTTGTCCCGGTGGGAAAGGGCGTTTCAATTCTTTACCAGTGCCGCTCAGAGAAATACCGAGACGACGGCTTAATTTAAATTTAGGACCAGTGTAACGTGCCATTATAGAGTTAACTCCTTCATAATTAAATTTGAGTCGGGCTCTCTTTGCGCTCTAGAGTGTCTGGCATGTAAATCAGATCATGCACAACTGACAGGAAAGTTCAGCCGCTGTCCTGTTAGCAACACAACAGATGAGGGTGACACAACCGTTTCGCCCAAATTTAAGACCGGAGCAGTAATGTATACCACCCAGTCTTCATCAACAATAAATATTATATGAAACGTAGTGGTAATGTCAAGAAAATTAAAAAAAGAAAACGTCAAAAAATGTCGATAGGTCTAATGGACTAAAAATTTGGGCCGATTCACTGAAAAATGGATGCAAATGCGAAGGGAAAGGAGTAAAATAGAGCATGTCTACATTCCTCGATTGCGTCTTCGTGTTAGATGCCTTTCAGAATTGCGCTAGAAGGAGTTGTACAAGATATCCAGCCTTCTGTTGAGAATTTGTACAGGAGGAGGGTTATATCATTGCTGTGAAGGAGCGCCCGATATGTCAGAATTTCCATCAGCGGATGACAACGTCCTCGTGAGTAACAAGACCAATCCAATAAAGCCGCTGTTAGACGGGCAATGCCCGGATTTTCTTTCTTGGCTGCAAAACATGGACATTACGCCTTTGGATTTTCCATACATTGATAATCTGCTGCTTACCGCATATACAGACTGGATTAGGCAGTCTGAAGGATTAGAGTGGCTACGGAAATTCTCCACAGCCGTATTTAACACCGGAAGTGCACAGATAGCTGGTGCATGGGAGACCGAGGTATATCAAGCCTGTGCGTCAAGAGTACTGAGTTCCGGTGCATGTGAGCACACGATTGAAGAATCCCCGGGTGGTATTCGCAACGTCGTCTACGGTGTTCCCTTATTTTCCCGGGTTCATCATGATCTGTTTGCTGTTCTGCTCTTCAAGATACCAGCGCAGGCGACCAGCGTTGCTCCGGGTCCTAGCACAGACTCACTTCAGACGGCTGCATTACATTACCGTAGCGTGTTCTATCAGAAATTCGAGAGTCTGTTCGTTGCAGATCTTCTGCATTCGAAGAATACGGTGGGTGGCCCGTCCAAGACGCCGTCTATTCTATTTCAATTGGTAAAGCGCATGCATGACAAGATCGAAGTGGATGCAGTGTTGGATGAGGTGTTCGACAGTATATCGGACATGTTCCCCGATGTGGAGATTACATTGTATATGGCTCAGGAGAGGCAGAATCTCAATCTGCGAGTAAAGCAGCTACTTCTGGATCAGAAGAGCAGCAATGTCAGCGTGAAGGCCTTTGTCAGTGGCCAGCCTGCAGTGGGGCAGGTGGACGGTCAGGAGATCACCGAGCTTGGCATCCCATTGAAGGGCAAGCAGGGCACATATGGTGTTGTGCATCTGCAATTGCCGCCAGGGCAGAAGGAAATGAGCGAAATGGATATCAGCCTGATTACGATGATGGCGGACACAGCTGGAGTAGCTTTTGAGAACGCTAACCTGCTGGAGCAGTCCAACCTGCTCATCCAGGAGCTCAGATTGATCAACGAACTGGTCCAACGCCTGAATCAGAGTCTTCAGCTTACCGATATCGTTCATTTTGCCATCTTCGAGCTTATGTCCATTTTTCAGGCCGAGAATTGCTGCATTGTACAGCTTGAAGAGAATGGAGAACATTCAAAAATCATTGGCTGCAACGTGAGGGCTTTTGAAAATAGAGTTCTATATGGAGATTCAGGATTTTCAGGCCATATCCAGAGTTCTGGTGAACCGGTGATCGTCTCCGATTATAGCAAGGAGTCTGCGATTGTGTCCGAGCTAATGAACGAGACGGGCTCGAAATCCATGATTGGTGTTCCGCTGCTCATGAGCGGCAAGGTCCGAGGCTCGATCATGCTGACGCATACACAGCCCTATTATTTCTCGTATAATAACTATAAATTGCTCCAGATGTTCTCGACGCACATCGGACTCGCACTCATGAATGCTTCCTTGCATGCACAGGTGAGAAGGTTGGCTAATATGGATATGCTAACAGGATTACACGTGCGCCACTATCTGGACAAGGTCATTCAGGAGCACCAGCAGAAGGATTTCTGTGGATCTCTTATTCTCATTGATATTGATCAGTTCAAGCGAGTTAACGATACGTTTGGACATCAGAAGGGCGACGATGTGCTGAAAATTGTCAGCGGAATTATTAAGGATAGTGTCCGCAGTGAGGATCTCAGTGCCCGTTGGGGTGGTGAGGAGCTAGCTATCTACTTGCCTCAGCTGGGTATTTACCAGGCTCTTCAGGTGGCTGAGACGATCCGCAAGAAGGTACCAGGAGAGACGGATCCGTCGGTTACCATCTCCTGCGGTATTGCGGAATGGAGCTGGATGGACGATCAGGTCAGCATAGAGAAACTGTTCTATAGAGCTGATATGGCGTTGTACGATGCCAAGAAGCAGGGGCGCAATCGTACGGTGCTTGAGAATCTGGACGCTGAGCTTATGGGCCAGATCGAATGACATGCAGCAGATGTACAGCTATTGGAACCGAATTAGATTCATGAACTGTAAGCTCTCCTAAGCTCGTTGCCACTATGGCTGCGTGCAGGAGGGCTTATTTGTCGCATCATCGGCTCAAATCTGTTCTAAGGGCCTATTCCTCTCCCGCCCCTGCTAGGGCACAGCTTGCAGACTGTAATTCTGAATATAAGCGGGGTGAGTAGGGAAGCCTATTGTGCTGAACCTAGATTTTGGGGAGGCGGTAGATATGCGAGGATGGCGAATATACGCAGTGATCATCATCTGTACACTTCTGGCAGAGGGCTGCTTGAATGCAGATCAGGGCCACACGCCGCAGGAGCTGTACAGAATGGCTTCAGCTGGGATTGCGGGTAAGGAACGTATGAGCTTCCGTGGAATGGCCGCGATTAGGCGATCTAACAGCAGCTTGTTTGAGCAGCAGATACATTATGAGGGTTCTTTGCGTGGGCATGATGTTGTCGAGATTCGGACAATACTGCCGTCGGAGGAAGCAACGCTTTCCCCTGTACACAAGACGTCTAGCGAGCACAAGCCTTTTTCTATTGAAAACAAAGGCGGGCCAAAATCAATGATGCGGCGAGAACAAGGCAAGTGGCAGTTGAATTCATTGGGCAGCAGGGAGTGGGATGGGACAGTGGGGCGATTCAATCCTTTTCATCAATTAAGTCAGCTGGACCGCTACAATAAGCTTGTATCATTGGAAAGCGGTTCTCCCCGCGGTGTCAAAATGCTTCGGATTGAATTGACTCCGGCCGATGCCAAGCAAATGCTTCGTGATGAATTGACTACGGAGATGGAGAATATGGAGACCCATTATTTGAAGCAACTGCAGCAAATGGATGCAGTAGCCACCGTTCATAAAGATGAGCTACGCCAGGAGATTCAGCATACCCGCAAGCAGGAGCAGAGCGAGATGCTGAACAGACTTAAGGATGCCGAGGTGCGTGCAGTCTATCACATGACCATTGATAAGGCGACCAGTCTGCCATTGCGTCTGTCCTCCGAGACGAAGTTAAGCTACAAGAATGATCCGGAACAGGGAGAAGCATTGGTGACGGATGTTTTTTTTGAAGGGTATTAAGTTGTGTGAAAGAACGTGATACAATAAATAATGAAGAATTAACCTGTGTTCAAATGTGCATTTGCAGGTGATTACATAATCGGCTAACGCTGTAAATTAAAAGCTTGCAAAATGCCTAGGAATGAATGGACAAAGCAAGCATAGAGGAGAGAGCTTAATGAAGGACCCAAGAATTTTAAAATTGGCAGAGACACTCGTCGGCTATTCTGTTGATGTTCAGCCAGGCGAGAATATTTTGGTAGAGATGATCGGTTCGGAGCGGGATTTGCTTAACGCCATCATTGAGGAAATAGCTAAGCGTGGGGGAAATGCCTTCGTTGAGCTGACGGACCGCAGGGTGCAACGAGTGATGCTGCGCAATGCCAATCGTGAGCAGATTGAGACATGGGCAAAGCTGGACCTGGAGCGTATGAAGCAAATGCACGGATACATTGGTATTCGCGCAGGCGAAAATGTAAATGAACTGTCCGATGTTCCAGAGGACAAGATGAAGCTGTACAACTCATTGTACTCGCATCCGATACATAGTGAACAGCGTGTCAAGCATACCAAATGGGTAGTTCTTCGTTATCCTAATGCAAGTATGTCTCAGCTGGCGAATACAAGCACAGAGGCCTTTGAGGACTTCTATTTCGATGTATGCACGCTGGATTATGCCAAGATGGATAAAGCACAGGACGCGCTTGCTGACCTGATGAGCCGTACAGACAAGGTGCGTATTACAGGACCGGGAACAGACCTGTCCTTCTCGATCAAAGATATTGGAGCTATCAAGTGCTCAGGTAAGCGCAATATTCCTGATGGAGAGGTCTATTCTGCTCCTGTCCGTAATTCGGTTAATGGTACGATCAGCTACAATACACCGACTCTGTACAATGGTGTGACTTTCGACAATGTGAAATTCCGGTTCGAGAACGGAAAAATTGTTGAAGCAGAGAGCAACAACAGCAGCAAGCTGAATGAAATTCTGGATACAGACGAAGGCGCACGTTACATTGGTGAATTCGCAATTGGCTTCAACCCGTACATTTTGACACCAATGAAGGACATCCTGTTCGACGAGAAGATCGCCGGCAGTTTGCACTTCACGCCAGGTCAGGCCTATGAAGAGGCTGATAACGGCAACCGCTCCTCCATTCACTGGGATCTGGTGTTCATTCAACGTCCTGAATATGGCGGCGGAGAGATCTACTTTGACGACGTCCTGATTCGCAAGGATGGCATCTTCGTGTTGCCGGAGTTGGAGTGCTTGAATCCGGATCAGCTGAAATAGGATTAATTTCTTGCTGAGAAAGCGGATTCAATGTATCATGAATGGAGTAATAAATCATATGATACAACAAGGTAATCCAGTTAAATCGGAGGGATTCATATGTCCAGTAACAATGCAGCAGTAGTAGAAATCGCCCAGACCGCAGGTAAGTTCACATCGTCCATCGTGCTTCATTCGGACAACAAGTACATTGATGTGAAGAGTATTCTGGGATTGTTCACCACACTGGTGAATAGCCACAGCTACGAGCTCCATGTGCACGGACCAGATGCAGATGAGGCTAAGCAAGCTATGGCAGAGGTATTTGCCAAGCACGGCATGGAAATTCAAGTCGTGACTGACTAGATCGATCAGAATCGATCTGTGTAGCTTCAGAATTAGTTATACTAGTGCATTACGGGTGTCGTCCTTATAGGGCGGCACCTGTTTTAATAATGGGACATCAGTGCATAAGAAAATATTGCTTTTTATGCTTTTCCCTGTCTGTACTGATATTGTGGGACGTTTTTTAAGCAGAGGTTCTTGTATTGGCGCCTGAATTCGTCTAATATTAAAGACAGGATGTCTTTAGGTTATACCAAGACAGAGGGGGGAAGAATGTGACTTCATCTGATTTGCAAGAACAGCTACACCTGAAAGCAATCAGTCTTCTTCAGGAAGATGCGGATAAAATACAGAAGCTTATTGAAGTACAGATGGAGAATCTGGCTACCCGTTACTGCCCTCTCTATGAGGAAGTTCTGGATACTCAAATGTATGGTTTTTCCAAGGAGGTAGACTTTGCTGTTCGTGCAGGACTTCTTCCAGAGCATGCGGGCAAACAGTTGGTGAGCAAGCTGGAACGCAATTTGGCTCTTCTGTATGAAGCAATGAACAACAAAGAGGAGTAGCTTTGTAGCTGCTGAAGCGATACAGGAGCATGCAGATCATACCTGCATGCTTTTTTTGAGGTCCTAGCTCCAGACTATAAAAAAGGCGGTTCTCTATTCCTAGAGAGCCGCCTTTTTTAAGATGCAATTGAACGGCGATGGACGTTTTTTTATTCGTAGCAGGCAGGCCAGCCTCAGCTTATGAGAAGGGCGGCTCTCCTCTTTATACCAGATAAAAGGATACACCCAGAATGAAGTAGACAGCCAGCAGCATCAGTCCCTCATACCAGTTAGTCGATCCATCCTGCGTGATGGATTTGGCAATGAATACAGATACCCCGATGGCAACGAGCTCAATGGTGGTGAACACAATATCCATGGTATTTCCCATGAAATAACTAATGAAGATCAGGACGGGTGCCACAAATAAAGCAATTTGCAGGCTGCTACCGACAGCAATCTCGACAGATGCACCGATCTTATTCTTCATGGCGAGCATGATGGCTGCGCTATGCTCCGCTGCATTCCCGATGATCGCCACCAGGAAGGCCCCCACAAATAATTCACTCAAGCCAAATTGTGTGGTGAACGTCTCCAGTGTACCTACCAGCCATTCACTGACGAAGGCAACCATAATCGTGGCAATGACCAGATAGATAATGGAGGTTCGCTTGCTCCAGGCAGGAGCGTGCTCATGTGGGAGCTCCTCATCCTTCTGATCCGTTACATCCGATAGATAATCCTTATGAGTGATCATCGAGAAGAGCAGCCAGGCAAGATAGGCCACAATTAACACACCTGCTACGATTAGGCTGAGGGTGTCGGTGTCTTGATCAGTAATGGAGTGAGTCTTCAGAAATACAGCCGGAATGAACAGCGAAATGACCGCCACCACCATCAGAGAGCCACTTAGTCCAGCCAGTGAAACGTTGTAATTCTGAACCTTGTGCTTCAAGCCACCTGCGAACAGGCTAGCACCCAGTACGAGCAGCAGGTTGCCGATGATCGAGCCTGTGAGGCTTGCTTTTACCATATCATACAGACCTTCACGAATCAGGAAGATGGCAATAATCAATTCGGCAGCATTCCCGAAGGTGGCATTCAGAAATCCTCCCAGCCGCTGGCCTGCATAGTGGGCTACACTTTCGGTTGCTTTGCCAAGGAAGCCCGCTACCAGGATTACAGATGCGGCAGACAGGATAAACTGGATAATGGGACTCCATCCTGCGTAATGACCAATAGCGCTCAGCAGGAAAAATACAATGAGAAGAATGGGATACAACGGCTTGGACATGTTGTGTACACCTCGTTTATATAGATGAGTCTTTCATATGTAAATCCTTGCTCAATTAATATAACCAGAACGACATAAAAGATAAACGATGTATGACACTGTATCCTCGTAAAGGCTGTACGTAGATAGGCTCTCCAAATATTCACAAAGAGATGCATAACAGGGTTTGCATTTGCAGTGGGGAAGGATTTACAATACGAGTATGAAGGTGAAGGGGGATGTGTGGCATGGCAGAACAACTGCAATTAGAGAGCGGAAGTATCCGAGTATCCAACGATGTCGTCGCCAAGATCGCAGGACTTGCTGCGCTGGAGACGCCTGGCATTGCTGCAATGTCGGGGGGATTGTCTGATGGATGGGCGAAAAGATTAAGCGGCAAAAATGTTCAAAAAGGCGTGACTGTTGAAGTTGGTCAGCTGGAAGCCGCCATTGATCTCCGCATCATGGTTCTCTATGAAACACCGATCCACGAGGTCTGCCGCATGCTCCAGCAGAATGTACGGGAAGCGGTTGAGACCATGACGGGCCTCAAGGTTGTTGAGGTTAACGTCAAGGTGGAGGGCGTAGTATTCAACAAGGAAGATGAACTCTAATTGGCATACAGTGTTCCTGATTTGTGAATCGGGGTATATGTTCCAAGGGCTACATGATAGCACCAACAAGTAAACACATTATAATGGATGTAACATTGCATGCTGGATTGCAAAAAAGACTGACGGAGTATTAATCCGTCAGTCTTTTTGTGGAGAAATGTGTACTCAGCGGCTCAGCGTGAACGATTAGCGCGCTTACGCTCGAACGGTGTTGAAGGGGTCTGAGTTCGAATCTGAACTCCGGTCGTCCGTTCTTGTATGCTCTGCCTGGAATTCTCCCGGGAAATGCTAAGCATGATTCCCATAGATAGCATCATGACAAGCAATGATGACCCCCCATAGCTGATGAACGGCAAAGTAACACCTGTCATCGGGATGGTCTGGGTAACACCGCCGATGTTAATGAAGGCTTGAATCGCAATCAGTCCCATTATACCTGTGCCGACAAGGGTGCCGAACGAATCATGGCAACGCAAGGCCACAAGCATACCTCGCCAGATGAAGTATAGATATAAGAGCAGAAACACCGTAGTTCCAATAAAGCCAAGCTCTTCACCGATGACCGAGAAGATGAAGTCATTAAATGGATTCGGGAGATAATGCAGCTTCACGATGCCTTGTCCAAATCCAGAACCTGTTACACCACCCTCACCGATGGCTCTTAGCGACTGTAGCAAGTTATAGCCTGATCCTTGTTGGTCTTTCGTCGGGTCAAGGAAGGCTTCGATCCGTCCTACCTTGTAATTACTGCCACCATCCACCTGATCATCAGGAGTCAGCGAGCTAAGGAGTGACCCGGCTCCAAACACGATTCCTGCCCCAAGAACGAACAACAGTACAGAGCCTACAATATGCTTGAGACTGGCTCCGCCAGTATAGATAATCAGGCCACAGGTTGCGACCAGTATGAAGCAAGACCCTAAATCCGGCTGGAGCATAATCAGACCGGCGACGAAGCCAACAATAACCATTACAGGTATGTAGCCCGTACGCAAATCTCGAAATTTCTCACCTTTCTTGGCGATTAAGGCCGATAGGTAGAGAATAATTGAGATTTTGGCAAGCTCAGTAGGCTGTATGCCGAACAATCCCAGGTTGAACCAGCTCTTGGCCCCATTCAGCTTGCTCATGAACAATACCAGTATTAGTAGAAGAACAGTAACGAAGAATAAAGGTACAAATAGCTTCTTGTATTTCTCCATTCGGATGTTCATGGCAACAAGCATTACGAAAAGGCCTAACACAGCAAATCCTGCCTGGCGCTTTGCAAAATAGAGTGCATCGTTGTTGTATTTTTCGTTCAGAAGGGCAACGCTCGAACTGGAACTGAATACCATGATTACGCCGAAACCGACCAGCAGTAATGTCAGTATTAGCAGTTGGAAATCGGGCGTACCTCTACGTCGCACCGGTTTCGTTTGTGTCATCTTAGCTACCCCTTGGTGAACGCCTCGACCTTACTAGCCGAGCGCTCATGTATTCTTTACCATCATAGTATTTTTGGGGGGCTTCTGCAAGCGTATTAAGGGTAGTCAGCCTGTGCGTAATTAGGTTGTGCTGTGCTAGGTATCAGAAGCTTGAATGTTCTGGTACAATAGGATGAAAGAAAAGCTGCCAAGGAGCAGCCGACACATGAACATACATATAGTGCAAGGAAGAGTGGATCAAGGAGGAACGTAGCATGACAGAACTAGCGGGCTTTGAGGGTTTGCAGGAGCAGATGGTCAGTTGGCGAAGACATTTGCACAGACATCCTGAGGTGTCTTTTCACGAAAGCAGGACAGCAGCCTTTGTGGCAACACATCTGCAGGAGTGGGGGATTGAAGTACGCGAGCATGTTGGAGGACATGGGGTCATCGGGATTATTCGCGGGGATCGACCAGGTCCTGTCGTAATGCTTCGAGCCGATATGGATGCTCTGCCGATTCAGGATGAGAAGGATTGCGAGTACCGTTCAACCGTAGACGGAGCTATGCATGCATGTGGACATGATGGGCATACAGCTATGCTGCTGGGAACGGCTCGTTACTTCGCACAGCATCGTCATAAGCTGGCAGGCGAGATCCGCTGCCTGTTCCAGCCTGCCGAGGAGTTGCTTCCTGGCGGGGCACTTCAGGTCATCAAGGATGGTGCGCTGGACGGTGTAGATGCTATCTATGGAATTCATCTGTGGACTCCGTTATCTAAGGGAACGGTGGCCAGCTGCGCAGGGGCTATGATGGCGGCGGCGGATGATTTTTATATTGATATTCATGGAAAAGGCGGTCATGGCGGCATGCCTCAGCACACGAATGATACGGTAGTTGCCGGAGCAGCACTCGTCATGCAGCTTCAAAGCATCGTCAGTCGTTCCATTGATCCGCTGCAGCCTGGAGTGCTGACCATCGGTACGATTCAGGGCGGTGCTGCGCAAAATGTAATTGCTGAGCGCTGTCAGCTGAGCGGAACGGTGCGGACGTTCGATGAGCATACTCGGGCCTTGATGAAAGAAAGGCTGCATAGCCTAACAGAGCAGATCACAGCAGCTTATAATACGAAGGCTGAAATTAAATATATTATGGGCTATCCGCCAGTAGTAAATAATAAAGAGGAAGCTGCGCGCTTCTTTCACGAGGCCACGTCCATATTTGGTGCAGAGCAGGTGCAGGAGACACCCAAGATTATGCCTGCCGAGGATTTTGCTTATTATCTACAGCAGCTGCCCGGCTGCTTCATGTTTGTTGGAGCAGGTAACCCGGAGAAGGGCGCTTCTTTTCCGCATCATCATCCCAAGTTCGATTTTGATGAGGATGTCATGCTGAGCGGGGTCCGGCTGTTCATAGCGATGGCTACAAGCTTTGCAAGAGAGTATATTCATAAGCACGAATGACTTCATGATCAAATGGATACGCTACTGAACGAAAGGAGGGTATCCCTTATGAAGAAAATTCAAGAAGTAATGACCAAGGATTGTGTAACAGCGACGCCGAACGATGATATTTTTGAGGTGGCTGTGAAGATGCGTGATCATGATACCGGATTTATTCCTGTCGTCGACAGTGATGCAGGACGCCGATTGGTAGGTGTGGTGACAGACCGAGATCTGGTCATCCGTGGTTATGCAGACAAGCATCCCGGCTCTGCAAGCGTGGAACGCGTAATGACTACGGGAATTCGCACTGCCTCTCAGGACATGACAGTAGATGAAGCTGCGGAGCTCATGGCCGATCAAGCGATACGCCGTGTTCCCGTTACAGAGGGAGACCGTCTGATTGGCATTGTCTCTATTGGTGACCTGGCAGTCCGTGATATTTTTGCGGATAATGCAGGAGAAGCATTGAGTAAAATTTCGGAACAGCATTTCCATTAAGGACAAATGTACCCATCATCACACATGCGGTAGCCACGGAAGTTCAACCTGATGCTCAGGTTGGGCTTCTTGTTTATGATTGGCGATACTGCAAGGGTGTCTGAGTGTACTGCTTCTTAACAAATAGGTCAATATTTTATTGTTCACAGGAGGTACATATGAGGGAGGATAAGCCTTGCATCGTGCAGCGTGACTTCACAGTATTGCTTGAGATGGGGCTATCGACATCAGATGAGGCACGAAGTCAGCTACAGGTCTACGCGGAGCTTGTCAAAAGCCCTGTTACGTTCCATACCTACCGGATCACTCCGTTGTCTCTATGGCATGCAGCATCTATGGGGTGGACAGCTGACGGGGTCCTTGAAAGTCTAAATGCCTTCTCCAGATGGGAGATTCCCATATTGCTGCAGGAAGACATCAGGAATTACATATCACGGTATGGGCAGTTGATATTGAAGCAGGGAGTTTCGGGAGAGATACTGCTGCAATGTAATGATCCGAAGATATACAGCTTCATCAAGGAGCGTCAGGACCTGGAGTGTTATCAGCTAGAGTGGTCTAGCTCGGATTCATCAAGTCCTTCTGGTCCGTCCTGTGCAATTGTCCCCTTGCAATATCGTGGGCTGCTGAAGCAAGAGCTTACACGTCTCGGGTATCCTGTTCAGGATCTGGTGGGGTACCACGAGGGGACCAGTCTTTCTTTTCAACTGGGTGGAGAAGGGAGAACACTTGAGCTCAGAGACTATCAGAAGCAAGCTGCAGAAGCTTTCGCTGGAACGGGTGGTGCCGGAGGTAACGGTGTGTTGGTTCTTCCCTGTGGTGCAGGAAAGACCGTGATCGGGATGGCGGTGCTAGAACGACTGCAATGTGAAGCGCTCATATTAACTTCGAACACGACCTCGGTACGACAGTGGATGGATGAATTGAAGAACAAGACGGATATTCCGAGTGATCAGATCGGTGAGTATTCTGGGCAACGAAAGCAGGTCCGCCCTGTAACTGTAGCGACTTATCAGATTCTTACGCACCGTCGCTCCAAGGCAGCTGCATTTGAGCATATGAAGCTGCTCAGTGAACGGGATTGGGGATTGATTATTTATGATGAGGTGCATTTGCTCCCAGCTCCAGTATTCCGTGCTACCGCGGACATTCAGGCCACCAGAAGATTAGGATTGACAGCTACTCTCGTACGGGAGGATGGCTGCGAGCGCGACGTCTTCTCGCTTGTCGGTCCCAAACGCTATGACATGCCGTGGAAGCAGCTGGAGGCACAAGGCTGGATTGCCAAGGTGGAGTGTGTGGAAGTTCGTATTCCGATGACGGAGCCATGTGCCCAGCAGTATATCCTGGCAGAAGGTAAGGATCGTTACAGAATTGCTGCCGAGAATCCAGCCAAGCTGGACATGGTACGGGCATTATTAAAGCAGCATGCTGGCAAACCAGCCATCGTCATTGGGCAGTACCTTGACCAGCTTAAGGCGTTGTCCAGAGAGCTTGGAGCACCTCTCATTAGCGGGTCCATGGCGCAGTCTGAACGTGTTCGGCTGTTCGAAGCCTTCCGTACAGGGGAGCTGAATACCATTATTGTCTCGAAGGTGGCGAATTTTGCTGTGGATTTACCAGACGCCGCTCTGGCGATTGAAGTGTCGGGTAGCTATGGCTCCAGACAAGAGGAAGCCCAGCGATTAGGGCGCATTTTGCGTCCCAAGGCGGATGATAACCGTGCTTATTTCTATGCGCTTGTCACAGCAGATAGCAAGGAGAGTGAATTTGCAGCTCGTAGACAGCTCTTTTTGATCGAGCAGGGCTATGAATATGCTATACATCATGATAGTCGAAAGGAGGCATAGACATGCGACAGAATGACCCTGCAGCCCAGCCAGCAGCAGAAGCTGCCTGTACGGAACGGGAAAAGGCTGTACTTATGGCATGCTTCCGTGCATTTGCAGGGCAGCCTATGAATGAACGGGACCCGCTGCTCTACATGAAAGGACGACTGAGCGGAGCCGAGACTCGAGCGGCAATTGTAGGGTTGCGGCGCAAGGGATGGCTCAAGGCGGTGATTAAGACGTGGGGAGAGCGACTGCTCTATATTCCTGCTGAACGACTTGAAATGCTCTATGCTGCGATGCTTCAGCGGGAGGAGTCTACCATCCAACGGACAGTTCAGCCAGAAATGGTCATTGCGGAAGCGACGGAGGCTGTTGTCTATCGTCTGCTTCACGTGCTAGCTCGCATGACACCTGATGGCGTGCCTTTAACTGCCAAGGGGACGGTCCATAAGCGTGTGCTCGGCAAGCTGGCAGAGATGTCTCCATTTAAGCCAGATGGTCTGCAAGGATTGGGGCTTCAATACGCGCATCAGGAGCTATATCCTGTACATACTGCCGTACTTCTGGATGTGTTACTCAGCCTGGGGCTGCTGGACAAGAAGACGGGTGCTTATGAGTTGGATGAGCGTAGACTGGCAAGCTGGCTTCGATTGACGACGGGAGAGGCAGAGAAGCAGCTCATGATTGTCGTGATGGAGCGTTATGGTGCAGCTGACGCTATCATGGAGCATATTCGACAGCTATTACAGACGGATAGCTTCACAGATGGTCAGTGGTATGCTTGGCCTCCTTTGGAGAAATGGATGAGCAAGGTAGGCCTTCACCAGAATGGAGCAGAGTTGCTTACAGACAAGGCAAAGCAATGGATGCTGGCTCTAGCTGATTTTGGCTTCATGGATGTGGGGATAACAGCTGATGGCGATTTGGCGTTTCGCTGGCGCCATACAATCGGTCACAGGTATGAAGAAGTCTCATCCGCGAAAACAGATCGGGGGAGCTTCTTTATTCAGCCAGATTTTGAGGTGCTGGTGCCACCGGAGGTTGGACTGCATACTCGTTGGCGGTTGGAATGCTGTGCTGAGCCAATTAGCTATGGTGCGATGTGCGTTTATCGACTGAGTAGAGACCGAATAGCGGAAGCCATTGAAGGCGGCATGACCTCTTCTGGTCTGATGTCATTCCTGAGGGGTTACAGTGCAACTGAACTTCCACAAAACGTGGAGCTGGCTATCGAGCAATGGACAGCTGCTGTAGCGCGAACCTCACTAGAGATCGTCACTCTACTGCGCTGTCAATCGCTAGATGATGCAGAACGAGCTGCCGCTGATCCAGAGCTAAGCAAGGTCATGCAAAGGCTTGGGGAGCTGGACTTTATTGTGCCCGCAGGAGAGCAGGAGCGAGTGCGCAGTAGACTGGCTAGTATCGGGTTGGCTCCTCGTCGTGCTTTACAGGGAGAAGATACTTCTGCACAGCTGATCCCGCTGCTCACAGAGCTTGAGGATGATGACTATGGAGTGTTGATTCATGAAGTGGGAGCGGACGAAACGCAAGCTCGAGCCTTCTCGCCAGGATCGCGTTCGGGGCTAGTGTATACTGGGCGGACGCTGCATTACTACGAGGCCGATACCATCCTTCCAGAGTTAGAGAGAGACTATACGGGCTTGGAGGCTGTCCCCGTATCCTGGTATAAGGAGTGGCGGAGCTATCATGCTTCCACAGCTAGAGCGCTGCTGGAGCAGGCTATTCGTTGGGACTGCGCAGTCGGCTTGGAGACTGCTACAGGAAGGCAGGAGTGGCTGCCAGAAGCGATCACAGGGGGGAGCGATTGGAGAGTAACAGGGATGTTTCGTACAGCCGAGTTATCTGAACAATTGTCCAACTCATGCTTACCAGGTTCAGAAGAACAAGCTATGACCGCAATGCCTTCCAGCCTCGCTGTGCTGTCTCCGGCAGATTGGAAAGAAATGAAGCTGCTATTGCCTCTTTGACCCGTGAAAAGCTCTTCTGCATATTAGACGGATGTGATATGATGAAGGAGGCTACAGCCAAGCTGTAGAAATAAGGCATAGAAGCGAGATGAATATTCATGGACGTAGTTGAACTGGATTCGGTGAACCTTACCGACGTGCTGATATACGCCTATGAATTAGGCGATATGATTAATGAATCCACCGAAGTGGCGGATTATCTATACTGGAAGCAACGTGTGGAGATGAACCCGGACATTGCTGAATGGGTGCGCAAGCTGGAGCAGAAGAAGGAGCTCTTTCAGGAGACAGAGCGCTTTGGCCATTTCCATCCGAATTATCATGCTGCCAGAGAAGAAGTACAGAAGGTTGAAGAGCAGCTCGAACGGTTCGAAGAGGTTGCCCGCTTTAAAGAGGCCGAGAAGGCACTAGACAAGCTCCTGCATGAAATGTCGGAGATGATTGCTTATTCGGTATCGGATACGATTAAGGTTCCCGGCAACGACCCCTTGCCTAAGGGAGGCGGCTGCGGCAGCGGAGGTAAATGCTCATGTGGTTAAGGTCCTGCGCTACGGCGCAGGATTCACCCTGACACGAGGAGAGGAGGACAAGCATGTTTGCCGAACGGACAGGTTATATTATCTGGGTGAGCGATGTCAAGGCAGCCCGAAATCTTGAGAAATACGGAAGTGTGCACTACATATCCAAGCGTCTTCACTATGTAGTGATGTATATGAATGCCGATCGAGCTGAGGACACGCTCAAAAACATTCGCAGGCTGTCCTATGTACGCAAGGTCGAACGCTCCTTCCGCAATGAGATCAAGACCGAGTACAGCAAGTCTACGGATGAGACCAGCTTTTACGGAATGTAATGGTGGCATCTTTCAGAAACAGCCTTCGGGCTGTTTTTTATTATGGCTTTAGCCAGTTGAGTGCGTGAAGCGCGCGAAACAAAAAACCACCCGCTATGCGGGTGGAGGGATTGAGGGTTTGACCACCATGACCATTCCAATCAAATTGAGATGTTCAGGCTCAAAAGAGAGGAATGGTCATCAATGGCAACCAAGAGCTACAGCCTAGCTCACACAAAGTGGATGTGCAAATACCATATTGTGTTCACCCCGAAGTATAGACGGAAAGAAATCTATAATCAAGTGAGAAGAGATTTTATCGAAATCTTCAAACGTTTGTGTAAGTACAAAGGAGTAGAGATTATAGAAGGTCACATGATGCCCGATCATGTCCACATGTTGGTAGCGATTCCGCCGAAAATTGCAGTGTCAACGTTCATGGGATATCTAAAGGGAAAAAGTTCGCTCATGATATTTGAAAAACATGCCCAGTTGAAGTATAAGTACGGAAATCGAAAATTTTGGGCCGAGGGGTACTATGTGAGTACAGTGGGCCTAAATGAAGCAACCGTAAGAAAGTATATTCGTGAGCAAGAAGCACATGATCAAGCGGTAGATAAGCTGAGTGTAAAAGAATACGAAGATCCATTTGGCAGTAATAGGAGCAAAAAGAAATAAAACCAGTTTAACTGGTAAGTGAAAGTGACAAATAACACTGAGCCTGAACAGATTTGCTGTCAGGCTAGCGTCTTTAGGCGCAGTTTGGCAACAGGGGGTTATACCCCAAGAGCAAACCACCCGTTGGACGGGTGGTCATGATTTGGGTAATTTACTGCATAACCACGAAGCTTGAACCACCTTTTGCCGTCGAAATAAGGCGATCAGTCCCGTTTTTTTATGCAAATTGAGAATTTTTGGCTTGTGAAACCGGGACTTATGATGTAATATATTGGTTAGACAATTAGATAGAAAGACCTATCTAGTGGGGGGGATAACCCATTCGTGACAAATTAATGCAACGTTGGAGTACATATGAGCCATTTTTCATCGCGGTAAGCGACAAAAAGGTAGCAGATATTGTGATTACGAACCATGCCAAGATGCGTTACTCAGATCGCTTAGTCAGTGGCGAGCATGATGTGGATCATATTGCCCGTTGGTTATGGGAGTGTCTGAAGCAGGGCAGAATGACTGCCTATTACCGCAATGAGCAGGATGTATTTCTAATCGATAAGGATATTGTCGTAGTTGTGGAATTTGCTGAGTTGCCAGGAGAAGTAGATATCGCAGGTAACCCGCTCCACAAGATGATTATTGTGACCTTTTTGGGACGGATGTCGGAGACGATCGAGCTGAGGGATTTGAAGTCCTATTATTCCTGGCTGCGTCATTCCCGGCGTATGACCTTGATCAAGAACAATCGTAAGCGCAGATAGTAAGAGCCGAAGAACAGCATTCTGCATGTCTACTTAGCAGCACACAGTGGACTTGCTTGATGCATGTTCTTTTTTTAGCTTATATGAGCAATTAAGTCTTTGCGCGCAGTATGAAAAGGATTGTTTTTTTTGTGATAGGGTCTCTTTTTCAGGTACAATAGAACACACAGGAAGGAGCGGTAGCTTTGAATTTTCATCAGCTTCAGATTTTCTATACCGTAGCCCAGCGAGGAAGCTTCTCGGCTGCAGCTCAGGCGTTGCATATGACCCAGCCAGCCGTCACTATGCAGATCCAGTCCTTAGAGGAGCATTTCGGAACCAAGCTGCTAGAGCGCTCCAGCAAGAGGATTGAACTAACCGAGGCAGGGAGAACGCTGCTGCCCTACGCCAGAAAAAGCATTGACCTCTTGCGGGAGGCTGACGAGTCCATGTCGAACTTCACAAGCATGCTGGAGGGACGTTTGCTGCTTGGAGCTAGTCTGACTATTGGCGAATATGTACTTCCTCGTCTGCTTGGATCCTTCGGACAGGAGTTCCCGCATATTCGCATTGTTATGAAGGTTATGAACACAACACAGATCATGGATGATATCCTGAAAAACCAGCTGAACTTCGGATTGATTGAGGCTCCGGTCCAGCATGCGGATATCGCTGTAGAGCCGATTATGAAGGATGAGTTGAAGCTAATTGTACCATCCCGACATCCGTTAGCTGAGCTGGAGATTGTCTGTCTGGAGGAGGTGCTTGCGTATCCGTTCGTATTGCGTGAGCAGGGCTCAGGAACGAGACAGGTGATGGAAGAGGAGCTGGCTCGGCATCAGATTGAACCCACCAGACTGGACATTATCATGGAGCTTGGCAGTACGGGTGCGGTCAAATCGGCTGTTGAGGCGGGGCTAGGGGTCACTTTCTTGTCTCCTTCCTCTGTAAAGCATGAAGTGGCACTTGGGCTGCTCAAGGTAATTGAAATCTCGAATATCTCCTTCCAGCGCCAATTCTACGTGATTCATCACAAATCCATGCTGCTCCCGATTCCAGCAGTGACGTTCCTATCTTATTTGCGGCGCCAATCCGGAATCCAGCGTGAGCAGCAGCATCAGCCCACAGGAGGTGTAATTACCGATGGCAGCTAATATTGGGGATACTGGACATGAGTTGCATTCCAGTGGTCGCTATGATCTGCATACACACACCCGTGCTTCTGACGGGATGAACACACCAGCAGAGCAGATCAGAAGGGCGAAGGTCAAGGGACTGCAGGGGGTGGCCATCACGGATCATGATACCGTATCGGGTATCCAGGAGGCACTTGAGGCCGGAACGGAGCACGGGGTGACGGTCATTCCGGGCGTTGAGATCAGTACGCGAGCGAAAGGAAAAGACATCCACGTGCTTGGTTATTTTGTAGATTACCTGGACCCATTGCTGCTTCAGCGCTTGCAAGAGCTACGGGAGACTCGAGGGCAGCGGAATCAACGGATCGTGGAGAAGCTACGCGAGCTTGGTGTGGAGCTCACGATGGACGAAGTCATTGCACAGCTCGGCAGGCCGCTGGAGCCGGACGAAAGCATCGGACGGCCGCATATTGCAGATGCACTTGTTCACAAGGGATACGCAAGCGATATGCGCGATGCGTTTGACCGCTATTTGGCCGAAGGAGCTGCGGCCTATGTGTCAGTACCACGTGTAAGTCCGGGACAAGCTTGTGACTGGATTCGGGCTGCTGGTGGCGTGCCGGTGTTGGCACACCCGGGGCTCTATGCGGATGACGCATTGGTAGAGGCATTACTGGAAGAACACAGGCCTATTGGTATCGAAGTGTATCATGCGGATCATGACACGGCTGCCGAGGAGCGATATGCCAGAATGGCAGAGCAGTACGGCCTGATCCCGACAGCTGGCTCGGACTACCATGGGGAGCGCCAGGGTGTTGTATTCCATGGGGATCTGGGCAGTAGGACCGTGGCTGCGGATATTATCGAGCAATTGCGCCAGCATAAGCGGTCTGGGTCTGATTAGCGTTAGTTCAGTTATCGCAAAAGTAGATAAGAATAATGAAACACATAAAAAGGAACTCCTGAAGCCATTGCTCAGGAGTTCCCTTTTATCATAGGTAGCCTCAGTTCAGAATTACATTTGCTTCAATCGAACCGGTAATTGCTTGATGGTCTGCTCATCGGGTGTGATGAACAGGGTGCGCTGATTATCGTAGATGACGAAGCCGGGCTTGGCACCACTAGGCTTCTTGACATGACGAATGAGTGTATAGTCTACGGGAACGCTGCTGGATTGCTTGGCTTGACTGTAGTAGGCGGCGAGCTGCGCAGCTTCCTCCAGAGTAGCCTCCCCATACTGCTCCGCCCGGATGACGACATGGGACCCCGGAATATCCTTCGTATGCAGCCAGGTGTCGTTTGGACCTGCGAGCCTATTCGTGACATATTCATTTTGCAGATTGTTCTTGCCGACATACAGGTCAATGCCTTCTGAAGAGGTAAACAGATGCAGCGTAGGGCGATCTGTTTTTTTCTTCTTCTTGCCTTTCTTGGCGCGATCCCTCAGATAGCCCTGCTGAATCAGCTCCTCACGGATTTCGTCGATATCACTCATGGAGGCATGAGCCAGCTGCTGCAAGAGGTTATCCATATATCGAATTTCCTCATGTGTCTTCGCAAGCTGCTCGTGAATGACAGCAAGACTGTTTTTGTACTTGTTATATTTCTTAAAATAACGCTGTGCGTTATCAGAAGGCGTCAGCAGCGGGTCCAGATCGATGGTGAGCTCAGTCTGCTCCTCATCGTAATAGTTAATCAATGTGACCTTCTTGTCTCCCTTGCTAAGCTGATGCAAGGAGGCGAATAGCAGCTCACCATATATGCGATACTGATCGGCATCCTCAGCCTCTTCGAGATCCTTGTTCAGATGGTCTAGCTTCTTGATGTTTTTGTTCCGCTCGTTCTGTAGGAATCTCAGCAGATCACTAACCTTCTGCTTGACGGAATCCCGCTCCGCCTTCTCACCATAGAAATCCTCCATGCAGGCGCTGATGGACTCGAATGGATGCTCCTCTGTCAGCGTAAGTCGTATGGCGGAGAAGACCATTTTGTCCGAACCATGCAGCAGTCCCGAGACAGGGGTGAAGTGACGCTCACGTACCTGTTCCATCATATCACTAAAGGCTTGCCACAGTTGCTCTGGTGCTACAAATGCAGATGTGGTCGTACCGGCAGAAGATCCGCGATCCTCACCCAACGTGTGCTCCGCAGAAGACTCGCTTGCAGGCGGGGTAACAGCTGGAGTAGTGGTTGATTGCTGACCCGGCAAGTCTGAGGCTCGAAGGACAATCTCGGAAGCGACAAGTGGGCTAATTCCTGTAAAAGCATTCACAATCCACCGGGCAGCCTCTTCCTCCTGCTGCTCCCGGCGTGCTTGCAGAAATCCTGCTTCACCGATAGCTAAAGGGTCCAATTTATGCTGCTGTGGAGGCTCTACATAGGCAAAGCCCGGCATGATAACACGATAGCTGCTGATGGCTGGAGTAACATGGTGAATCCCGTCCAGAATGGTGCCTGTGGCTGGGTCCACCAACACAATGTTACTGTGTCGACCCATAAGTTCAATGATTAGCCTTTTGGAGGACATGTCCCCAAGCTCATCTCGTTGCCGGATATCTATGTGTATAATACGCTCCATGCCAATCTGGCGAATCTGCTCGATGAAGCCACCCTCACAATGCTTGCGAAGCAGCATGCAGAACATGGGTGCCTCAGGCGGATTGGTAAATGTGCGGTCAGTCAGATGCACACGCGGATAAGTCGGATTAGCCGAGAGAAGCAAACGATCATTGCCCCGATTCACCCGCAAATTCAACACAATATCCCGTTCATTGGGCTGGTATATCTTATGAATACGTGCTCCTATGTAGCTCTGTAGCTCGGCAACCAGTGCACGTGTAACGATTCCATCTAATGCCATTGTCAATTCTCCTGTCTTCAATCATGAGATCTCACACTATCATACACTAGCATCTTGCATAATTCGATTAATACCACTATATAGGGCAATATTTAGACGAATAGAAGCAATTCGATCTATACATAGAGGATTGGATATCGTTTGACGGATTTATGCAAAATGCTCACATAAGATTCTATCATACATAGGCGTTTGGCATAAACCAGTGGACATGATGCAGAAATGCATCTCGACATCATCAAGGCAGCCTTGTGATATTTTGGATCCTGTCCGAATAGATTAGTTTTAGGAGTCTGTCCGACCCTTCGAAGCATAGTTGGAGTGTGTACCGAGCTAGTTTGCGCCTAGGGCTTATCTAGTTATGGACTTGCTGGGGGCTCGCTGGCTGGAGTCCAGACCAATGGCGCCATAGGTAAGGAGTAGCTTCAACGGTTAGAGAAGGAGCAGTGCTTGTGCTGATCAGCAGGTGGTCAGATGGGGAAACGACTGGTACATCAGGCTCCGGCAGAGGGCCGGGGCCCGGATTATTAGACCGGGAGGGAACAGGAGACGATGAATCATACGGGGTGGCATCAGTTAGATGTCGGGGAGTTACAAGAGCAGCTTCAAGTGGATCTGAAGAGTGGAATACAGCATGAAGAAGCAGCGCTCAGAAGAAAGGAAGTGGGCTGGAACGAACTCAGCGAGGGCAAGAAGATCTCGCCGATTACTCTGCTGCTGAATCAGTTCAAGGATTTTATGGTATTGGTGCTGATGGGAGCCACCATTATCTCGGGCCTGCTAGGTGAATATCTGGATGCAATTACGATTATCGCCATTATTGTGTTAAATGGACTACTCGGCTTCGTACAGGAGTTCAGAGCAGAGCGATCCTTGCGAGCGTTGAAGCAGCTGTCTGCCCCATCTGCGAAGGTGCTGCGGGAGGGACAAGTGCATCATGTTCCTGCCAGGGAGCTGGTACCGGGTGATATCATCCTTTTGGAAAGTGGTGACCGAGTTCCTGCTGACGTGCGCCTGCTGGAGACGAACAGCTTTGATGTAGAGGAGTCTGCATTGACCGGGGAATCGGTGCCTGCAAGCAAGAGCAGTCAGCTAATTGCCGCGGAGGAGGTTCCACTAGGGGATCTGAAG
Source organism: Paenibacillus massiliensis 2301065 = DSM 16942 (assembly GCF_000377505.1). Taxonomy (GTDB): domain Bacteria; phylum Bacillota; class Bacilli; order Paenibacillales; family Paenibacillaceae; genus Paenibacillus; species Paenibacillus massiliensis. The sequence continues at coordinate 74,901 of NZ_KB898199.1, forward strand.
AACATAAGCTTCATGGGAACGATGGTGACGCGAGGTACAGCCAAAGGGGTCGTTATTCGTACAGGCATGTCTACGGAGATGGGGAAGATCGCCGATCTGATCCAAAATACGGAGGCACAAGAGACACCACTTCAGCACAGGCTAGAGCAGCTCGGTAAAATCCTTATTGGTGTCGCTCTCGCTCTAACCGTAGTCGTGGTAGTAGCCGGGATTCTGCATGGACAGCCTGCCATTGGCATGTTCCTGGCCGGGGTGAGTCTGGCAGTAGCAGCGATTCCGGAGGGACTTCCGGCGATCGTCACCATCGCACTTGCGCTGGGAGTCCAGCGCATGATCAAGCGCAAGGCGATTGTGCGCAAGCTTCCTTCGGTAGAAACACTAGGATGCGCCTCGATCATCTGTTCAGATAAAACAGGCACGCTTACTCAAAATAAAATGACGGTGACCAAGCTATGGCTTGGCGGGAACCCGCTTACGGTAAGCGGTGAAGGCTACGATCCTGCCGGGCATATTATGCGCGAGGACAGACCTGTGCACCTGCAGCGTGAGCCTGCCCTACAGTTCCTGCTGAAAGGAGCGGCCTTATGTAACAATGCCGAGATTGTTCAGGTACCTTTGGATTCCCAACGTGGCAAGAAAAAGGACAAGGAGCAGGATTCGCTAGTCTGGGATCTGAAGGGAGATCCTACAGAGGGAGCGCTCATTACGGTTGCTGCCAAAGGAGGCATCACCCGTTCTTCGCTTGAGGAATCCTTCAGCCGGGAGCAGGAATTCCCCTTCGATTCTGAGCGCAAGCGGATGTCTGTACTGGTTCGCGATGAGGGTGGGAGTCGCTCCTTGTATTGTAAGGGAGCTCCTGATGTGCTGCTGGAGCGCTGCTCCTATATTTTATGGAATGGACAGAAGACTCCTCTTACGGGGACCTTGCGCTCCATGGTGATGAAGGCAAATGAAGAGATGGCATCGCAGGCACTGCGTGTCCTTGGCATTGCTTATCGTGATGTAAGATTGCAGGAGGAGCTTGCGGATGCGGAGGAAGCGGAGACACAGCTCATCTTCGTGGGTCTGACAGGTATGATTGATCCTCCGCGCCGTGAGGCTAGAGATGCCATAGCGAAGTGCAAGCGTGCAGGCATTCGTACGGTCATGATCACTGGAGATCACGGGACGACGGCACATGCCATTGCGCAGCAGCTTGGTATTATGGGACGATCTTCGCAGGTGCTGACAGGGCACCAGCTGAGCGGCATGAGTGATGATGAGTTGGATAAGGCCGTGGATCAGGTGTCTGTCTATGCAAGGGTATCTCCTGAGCACAAGCTCAGAATTGTCAAGTCACTACAGCGCAACAATCATATTGTCGCCATGACCGGTGATGGTGTGAACGACGCACCAGCCATCAAGGCTGCGGATATCGGAATTGCGATGGGTGTGACCGGAACGGATGTGACAAAAGAGGCGGCATCACTGGTGCTGTCAGACGATAATTTCTCCACCATCGTTGCAGCCATTGAGGAAGGGCGCAATATATATGAGAATATCCGCAAATTCATTCGTTACTTGCTAGCTTCCAATGTAGGAGAGATTCTGACGATGTTTTTCGCGGTGATGGCGGGACTGCCGTTGCCGTTGCTACCCATCCAGATTCTGTGGGTCAATCTTGTGACGGATGGCTTGCCTGCAATGGCGCTGGGCGTGGATCAGCCGGAGAAGGATTTGATGGAGCACAAGCCTAGAGGGGCCAAGGAGAATATCTTTGCACGCCGATTAGGGTGGAAAATTATCAGTCGCGGGTTGCTCATCGGCTTGTGTACGCTCGGTGCATTCTGGGTAACTCTTCGAATTGCTCCCGAGAACCCGGCACAGCTTGCTCTTGCCCAGTCCGTGGCATTTGCTACCCTAGTACTCGCACAGTTGATTCATGTCTTTGACTGCCGAAGCTCCCGCTCGATCTTTCATCGGAATCCGTTCCAAAATAAATATCTCGTGCTGGCTGTCCTGTCATCCATCGTGCTGATGCTCATAGTAATGTACACCGAGTCATTGCAGCCGATCTTCAAAACGGTTCCGCTTGGCTTGAGAGAATGGGCACTGTGTATCGTAGCTGCAGGGATTCCTACCTTCCTTATGGGCATAGGAAGTGTCTGGGGTGGACGACGCAATCAAAGAATGCGTAGTGCCAGCGGTTATACGGGACGCGATCTGCGAACCCCGATCTAAACTAGTCGTTATAATATTGATCAAATATGGGATACGCCATGGGCCGACGGCTCATGGCGTATTGGTCTAGAGTTCAGTAACATAGAACATGATGTAGAATAAAGTGAATAGCAAATAGTAGACACTAAAAGTAGAAAGCAGCAGACAGTTCCCCACACCTTACTATCGTGCTATGATAGCGATATATATACGATGGGGAGTTGTTCTTCCATCCGTACTTAAAGTCGGACAGCACCGTTGTGAAGGAGTGGAAGAAAGTGAATTTTACAAAAATGCATGGCTTAGGAAATGATTTTATAGTGATCTATGGAGAGCAGGAGCTTCCTAAGCACGCAGCAGAGCTGGCTCAACGTTTGTGCCATCGCCATTTTGGGATCGGAGCGGATGGTATTGTATATATACTGCCCTCCGAGCAAGCGGACTTCAGGATGCGGATCATTAATTCCGATGGGTCAGAGGCGGAGCAATGCGGCAATGCCATACGCTGTGTGGCGAAGTACGTGTACGATCAAGGCCATACCGAGAAGCAAGAGCTTACGGTAGAGACGCGCGGAGCAGGAGTCCAGCATGTCAAGCTTACTGTTGTGGACGGGCAGGTGGATCAGGTTCGTGTAGACATGGGGGCTCCAGTCTTCCACGGATTAAGCATCCCGATGACCCTGGATATGGAGCAGATCAAAAATGTGCCCGTCGAGGTAGAGGGGCATACCTTTCATATTACAGGGGTATCCATGGGGAACCCGCATGCGGTGATTTTTGTGGAGGATGCTCCAGACTTTGATCTGCATCGCTGGGGGCCGCTGCTGGAGTCTCATGAGTTGTTCCCGAATCGGACCAATGTGGAATTTGTCACCGTACGAGATCGTTCTCGTCTGGATATGCGGGTATGGGAGCGTGGTGCAGGGCCCACACTGGCTTGCGGTACAGGAGCGTGTGCGACATTGGTAGCTGCTGTAATGAATGGTTATGCTGATCGGGAAGCACTGGTCAGTCTGGCTGGTGGTGATCTGCATATTGAATGGAGCACGGACAATGATCGTGTATATATGACGGGCCCGGCTACCATTGTATATCATGGGAATATATAACAGATAATAGCGGTATAAAGGCAAAAGGAGGCTGAATCGGCCTTCTTTTCTTGTAATCTTCGAAGAATTCCGGGCAACATTTTGTTCAGTTGTTTCGTACATAGATTTAGTGGGTGAAAAGATTAAGTAGATTCAAGGGTACATCCTTGGGTCATTCAGCAAGGGAGGTCATGAGATGGGCAAACGGACATGGGTTACAGCATCCCTGGCTGCAATTATGCTGCTGGCGGCGGTGCCTGGCCAGGTAACAGAAAGCGTTGTGCAGGCATCTGAGGTTGGTGATAACGGAACGGAGAAAAAGCTGGGTTCCTTGACGACTACGGTCACGAATAGCCTGAAGAAAGCTGTGGCAGAGCTGACAGACGAGCCTTTTACCTTTGAGAGTGTCTCGGATATGGGATCAACGTGGCTGGTTGAAGGGCAACTGAATAATGAAACAGCTATGCTTCAGGTTGAATATAGCAAGATCAAGAATCGGGTAGAGTCCACGATTATCAGATATAAGATCTCGACAGTGGATAAGGTGCTGGATGCCTCGCTAAGACAAAAGGTGAAGAGCAGCGCCCATGACTTCAATCCTGCAGAGCCTTTGGAGTTCGAAGCCTTTTGGCGTGTGAAGTCACCTTATCAGGACAATAATCCGAAGGATTACTGGGTATTCTGGGGCTCAGGAGAGCGAGCCTCGTCGCTGTATGTAGATGTAGCTAGTGACAACAGAATTACAATGACGGCTGACTATCCTGTGAGTAAGGTGGCCAAGACGCTGCTAGATCGCGGAAAGCAGGCCGTTCAGGAGCTGAGCGGAAGCAAGGTGAACTTTCAGTATGCCACCAGATTCAGAGATGAGGGCAGTGGTAGCTCCTACTGGGTACTGAAGGATGCCAACGAGATTAACAGTGTCAGAATTGGCTCCAAGACAGGTAGACTTTATGAGGCAGCTACGTTTCAGGTGGATTGGCAGAATGCCTCAGAGTTTGACAAGGTTTTTGCTGAACCGAAATACACTCCGGCTCAGGCTATAACGAAAGCTTCACCAGCTGCGAAGAAGCTCTTCAATATGGATCTCTCGGGCTACAGCGTGAGTGTCAAGGCCAATGAGTATACATTTACACGCAAAGGACAAGCAACTCTCGTTGGTAAGATCAACAAGAAAGGCGTATTCTACGAGCTGGCTCTAAGCCCGGTGAATGGCAAGCTACAATAAATGAGTCACATACTCAGACAGTCGATGAATTAGGCAATATTATAGGGGACAACACAGTCAAGAGGACAGGGATATTTCGGACAATACCGAAGCGATCTCGGTCCTTTTTCACTTCGATGTCTTATGTTTGCTGTCGGTTTGTGATACATTAGTATGAAACAACGTGACAGGGTGGAGTGAAGGCATGAGAGGGGATTTGAGAACAGCTTGGAACCGCGGTGCGCTAGTTGGGGATGGGGCTATGGGAACCTACTTGTACCAGCTTGGTGTGCCGGTAGGCAGCTCCTGTGAGGAATTGAACATCAGCTCACCAGAGGTTATAGCGGATGTTCATCGCCGCTATGTAGCAGCAGGTGCTCAGGTTCTGGAGAGCAACACCTTTTCAGCGAATCGATATAAGCTTGCCAGATATGGTCTGGAGAGCAGTGTGGTTGAGATTAACCGCGCAGGAATCCGATTGGCCCGCGAGGCGGCGGGACAGGAGAATTATGTGCTAGGTGCTGTAGGCTCAATTCGCGGCGCGAAACGCCCCGATATCACGAATCAGGAGCTACAGTATAACTATGAGCAGCAGATCGAGGCCATGCTCGCCGAGGGTGTGGATGGACTGCTCATGGAGACATTCTACGAGCTTGAGGAAATGAGAATTGCGCTTGCGAGCGCTCGTAAATATACCAATCTGCCAGTTGTGTGCCAATTCGGTGTAGATCAGATCGGTCGTACTACGGATGGCTACAGTATTCGTCAGGCTTTTTCCATCCTGAAGCAGGAGGGGGCCGATGTACTCGGCTTCAACTGTCATTCCGGACCCAAAGGTATCATGAGCGTTCTGGAGACGCTGGATGGACCACTGGAGATCCCGATGTCGGTCTATCCAAATGCAGGGTTGGCAGATTATGTGGACGGACAATATATCTACGGTGCTACACCTGAATATATGGCAGAATGTGCAATAACATTTGCAGAGCAGGGTGCACGCATGATCGGAGGCTGCTGCGGAACAACACCTGATCATATTCGCGCGGTGGCAGGCGCCCTTAAGAGCTACACGGCTCCGCTACTAGCAACAGAGCCGAAGCTGCTGACTATTACGGTGGATGAGCTCGCTCAGGTTGAGCCGGAATCAAACAAGGTCACGGATTCCGAGCAGGTCATTCCCCCAGGAGGGCCTTCGCTTGTTGAGCTGGTGAAGGAACGCCATACTGTAATCGTAGAGCTAGATCCACCGAGAGATCTGGATATTCGCAAATTCATGCTGGGAGCCAAGGCGCTGAAGGCAGCTGGAGTGGATGCTCTGACGATGGCAGATAACTCACTAGCTGTGACTCGAATGAGCAATATGGCGCTTGGTCAGCTTGTCCAGACGGAAGTAGGAGTACGTCCCCTGATCCACATCGCCTGTAGGGATCGTAACCTGATTGGTACGCAATCGCATATGATGGGCTTCGATGCCTTAGGCATTGACCATGTGCTTGCCGTTACGGGTGACCCTGCGCGCTTCGGTGATCTTCCGGGTTCAAGCTCCGTATATGACATGACTTCCTTTGAGATCATTCGTATGATCAAGCAGTTGAATGACGGCGTTGCCTTCTCAGGTAATCCTCTTAAGCAAAAGGCCAAATTTGTGGTCGGAGCAGCGTTTAATCCGAACGTAAAGCATTTGAATAAGGCTGTGCAGCGTCTTGAAAAGAAAATAACTGCAGGTGCGGATTACATTATGACACAGCCTGTCTATGACAGAGAGCTGATTGTCCAGATCAAAGAGGAGACGAAGCATCTGGAGGTGCCGATCTTCCTTGGCATTATGCCGCTGGCTAGTGGAAGGAATGCCGAATACTTGCACAATGAGGTACCAGGCATTCAATTGTCTGAGGAGGTCCGCCAGCGTATGTCAGGACTGGAGGGCAGCGAGGGTAGGGCGATGGGAGTTCAGATCGCCAAGGAGCTGCTGGACACCGCTCTGGAGCACTTTAACGGCATCTACTTCATGACACCATTTATGTTCTATGAAATGACTGCTGAGCTGACTGACTATGTATGGCAAAAAACAGGTGCCCGTCCGGCCCCCTTGTCTCGTCCATAATAATCAATTACAATAGAATAATGGATGTGATGCCGATGTCATTAAGTATGACCGGATACGGTCAAGCCGTCCTCAATTATGGAGGCTACAAGGTACGCTTCGAGGTCAAATCCGTCAATCATCGCTATTGCGAGGTGTCGTTGCGGATTCCGAAGGAATGGACCCGGTTTGAAGACGGCTTGAGAAAAGAGGTGCAACAGCACGTCAAGCGCGGAAGAATCGATGTATTCATTCAACGCGAGCGGGAAGAGGAACAGACACGGCCTGTTCGACTGAACCACGTGGCTGTTGAGGCCTATCTGCAGGCTTCCAGAGAGCTGGCCAGCCGCTACGGCATGGAAGGGCAACTTGGTATTAGCGATCTATTGGCTCTGCCGGATATATTCACTTCTGCTGAAGGTCAGGACGCAGAGCAGGATGATGCAGCCTGGAGCCAACTTCTGCTCGAGGGTCTCAGAGAGGCTTGTCTCGGGCTGGTGGCGATGCGACGCAGGGAAGGCGAGTATCTGGTACGTGACCTGCAGTCCCGTATTGCGCGTCTGGAGGGACTGCATGCCGAGATTGCCGAACTTTCTCTGACGGTGGTGGCGGACTACAGGATCAAGCTGCGGCAGAGGCTTGCAGAGCTGCAGGATGGTTCCTTTTCGCTGGATGAGCACAGATTAGGCATGGAGATTGCGTTATTTGCCGATCGCTGTAACATTGATGAAGAGCTGACCCGGCTGCAAAGCCATTTTGGTCAATGCAAGGGACTTCTGTCATCGGACGAGCCCGCTGGCCGTAAATTGGATTTCTTAATTCAAGAAATGAACAGGGAAGTGAACACCATCGGGTCCAAGGCGAATCATCTGGAATTGGTCACCCGGGTTGTGGAATTAAAGGCGGAGCTTGAGAAGATTCGTGAACAAGCTGCGAATATTGAGTAGCTTCCTGCAGGCTTGTCGGCTACAGTCACTTGTATAGGGGGAAAATCCGGATTATGGCTATTAAATTGATCAATATCGGCTTTGGTAACATTGTGTCGGCTAATCGCATCATCTCGATCGTAAGCCCGGAATCGGCGCCGATCAAGCGCATTATCCAGGAGGCCAGAGATCGGCATATGCTGATTGATGCGACTTATGGACGTCGTACCAGAGCGGTAATTATTACAGACAGTGACCATGTCATTTTGTCTGCGGTGCAGCCGGAGACGGTTGCCCATCGTTTATCCACCAAAGATGATGACAATGATGAATAAAATGGAGTGTAATATGGCTAAGGGACTATTGATTGTATTATCCGGCCCGTCAGGGGTTGGCAAAGGAACGGTAGGCAACGCACTTCGGAAGCGACTTCCGGAGCTGACGTATTCCGTATCGGCGACGACTCGCTCGCCACGCTTGGGTGAGGAGGACGGAGTCAACTATTTCTTCAAGACCCGCGAAGAGTTCGAGTCCATGATCTTGAATGGTCAGTTGCTTGAGCATGCTGAGTATGTTGGGAACTGTTATGGCACACCGCGTGCTTTCGTGGAAGAGACATTGAATCAGGGCAAGGATATCTTCTTGGAGATTGAAGTGCAGGGAGCCTTGCAGGTGAAGGAAAGCTTCCCTGAGGGGATATTTGTATTCCTGCTGCCACCATCGCTGGATGAGCTCAAGGACCGCATCCGTGGAAGAGGTACAGAGAACTCAGCGGTCATTGATCACCGCATGTCCGTAGCTGTGGATGAGATGAATCTGATCCGGCATTACGATTATGCTGTGGTAAATGACGAGATTGAATTGGCCTGCAAGCGGATTGAATCCATTATCACTGCCGAGCATTGCAAAGTACGTCTGTAACAAGCTGTAGCAAGCTGCAAATAGCAGCAAAATACTTTTAACCATGAAGAGGTGTACTATCATGTTGTATCCGTCCATTGATGAAATGATGAATAAAGTTGACAGTAAATACTCGCTGGTCGTAGCGGCTTCACGTCGTGCGCGTCTGCTGCGTGAGGGAGAGAAATCAGAGCTGAAGCAACCGAAATCCCACAAGTACGTGGGTGTGGCGCTTGAAGAGATCTACAATGATCATGTGCGGGTAGAGCGTACCGAGGACTAGAAGGCTTTTAAATACAGATAAAGAAATCGGCGTTCAGCCTACTTTTTTGACAACCGCAAGGTTGTTATTTTTTTCTGTCAGGGGGAATTGGTAATGATCAAGGGGAAAACCATTGTACTGGGTGTCACGGGGGGGATTGCGGCATATAAGGCAGCCATGCTATGCAGTAAATTAACCCAAAAGGGCGCGAGCGTACATGTCATTATGACTGACTCGGCCCGTCAGTTCATCACCGAGCTCACACTCCAATCGTTAACCCGAAATCCTGTCTATACAGATACGTTCGACGAGCGAAATGCTTCAGTCATATCCCACATCGACTTGGCTGATTCAGCAGATTTGGTGCTTGTGGCACCAGCTACGGCTAATACCATTGGCAAAATGGCACTTGGGCTCGCAGATGACATGCTGACGACGACATTACTTGCGACGACTGCTCCGATTATGGTAGCGCCGGCCATGAATGTCCATATGTATACACATCCTGCTGTCATGGAGAATATGCAGACGCTGGTAGAGCGTGGCGTCATGATGATTGAGCCTGGAGAAGGCCAGTTGGCCTGTGGTTATGTTGGCAAGGGTCGTCTGGAGGAGCCTGAGACCATTGTGCAGGTAGTGGAGCGTTTCTTCGAGCAACAACAGGGCATAGACTTGAAACAGAAGCCGCTGGAAGGTCGTAAGGTTGTCGTTACTGCCGGGGGGACGGTGGAGCGGATTGATCCGGTCCGATACATCACGAATGATTCATCTGGCAAAATGGGCTTCGCCATCGCCAGTGCCGCACGCCAGCTGGGAGCTGATGTGCATCTGATCGCTGCCCATACCACCGCGCCATTGCCTGTCGGGATCGTACCGGAGCGGGTCCAATCGGCCGATGAGATGCATCAGGCGGTTAAAAAGCAGTGGGATGACAGTGATATTGTTATTATGGCAGCGGCGGTTGCGGATTTTCGTCCGAAGGAGGCTGCTGCACACAAAATGAAAAAGCATGGAGATACCCTTGTTCTGGAGCTGGTCAAGACCGTTGATATTCTGGAGACCATGGGACAGAACAAGCAACATCAATATTTGATAGGCTTTGCGGCCGAGACGGAGCAGCTTGAGGAGAATGCACGCGGAAAGCTTGCTCGTAAAAATTGTGACCTTCTCGTTGCGAATGATGTGACGATGGAAGGGGCTGGCTTCGGAACGGATACCAATGCGGTGCAGATCTATGACAGGGATGGTCTGGTGGAGCAACTGACGCTCATGTCCAAACAGGAGATTGCCCGGCGTCTGTTACTTATTGCAGCGGAGCGGCTTCGATCGGAGTGAGTCAGATGAATATTGCTAAAGTCATCGTGGATGTTCCTGCGAAGGCCACTGACCGTGCCTTTGATTACTTAATCCCAGAGACACTGCGCACCTGGATTGAACCAGGCAGCAGAGTCGCTGTACCCTTTGGCAAGCGGACAGTTCAAGGCTTTGTAACATCTATTGAGCCGAAGCCGGAGCAGACCCGTTTCAAGCTGAAACCGATTCAGGAGCTGTTGGATCTTGTCCCCCCGCTATCCATGGATTTGCTGGAGCTTGGGGCCTGGATGAGTAAACGTTATGCCTGCAATCACATTGTAGCTTTACAAGCCATGATTCCGACTGCGTTAAAAGGTAAAGCGGAGCGTTATGTGACCTGGGCAGAGCCAGACTCAGACCCGGATGCCGAAGAAGCAGGTGTGCTGCTTGCAGATGATGGGATGAGTGATCCGGTTGAGCGCAACATTGTACATTTTGTACGCAACAAGGGCGAACTGACGCTGCAGCAGCTCAGTCGCCATTTTCCGAGTGAAGCCACAGTAATCAAGTCGCTGCTACGCAGGGGAGTCCTGCAGGAGAATCAGGTCATCAAGGATAAGGTAGGTAAGAAGACGCTGAAGGCTGTCAATCTTGCCGTGTCCCCGGGCGAAGCAGAACTTGCGCTGGACAGCTTTCCGAAGAAAGCGCAGAGACAGAAGGAGGTCTTGAGCTTCCTGCTGGAGCGTCGTGAGTTCCTGCCGCTGTCGCTCAAGGAGATTCTGACTTCGCTTAGCACCTCGGCTGCAACGGTTAAGGCACTGGAGAGCAAGGGACTTCTGCAGATTGAGGATGTTGAGGTGTTCCGTGACCCATACAAAGGTCGGCATTTCAAGCCCTCAAGTCCACTGCAACTGACTACAGAGCAACAAGCAGTCTATGACCGTGTGATACGACAACTTGAATCCTATGAACATGGTTCTTTTCTGCTGCATGGAGTGACAGGTAGTGGTAAGACTGAAATCTACCTGCAGAGCATTAGCCGCTGTATTGAACAAGGACGGCAAGCGATTGTGCTTGTACCTGAAATCTCATTGACTCCTCAGATGGTCGAGCGCTTCAAGGGAAGATTTGGTGATCAGGTGGCCGTCATGCACAGCCGTTTGTCTGGCGGGGAGCGTTATGATGAATGGCGTAAAATCAGAGAGGGACGTGTCAAGGTCGCCATCGGTGCACGCTCAGCTGTATTTGCTCCGTTCGACAGGCTTGGTCTCATTATTATGGATGAAGAGCACGAGGGCTCCTACAAGCAAGAGGAGACGCCTAAGTATCATGCGCGAGATGTAGCTGTGACACGTGCACATCAGCATGGAGCGGTTGTAATTCTGGGCTCGGCTACGCCAGCGCTGGAGAGCTACCATGCAGCCCGCTCCCAGAGCAATGACGAATTCGCTCCGCTTCTCTTGGAAATGAATCAGCGTGCGCTTGGCAATACGTTACCTGAGGTTCATATCGTGGATATGAGAGAGGAGCTACGTGCAGGCAATCGCTCCATGTTCAGCCGTTCCTTGCATCAGGGAATTGCCCAGCGTCTGGAACGGGGGGAGCAGACGGTACTGCTGTTGAATCGCCGTGGCTACTCTACGTTCGTGATGTGCCGCAGCTGTGGTTATGTGGCAGGCTGTCCTGAGTGTGACATCTCCCTCACCTATCATCAGCGCTCGCACAATCTGCGATGTCACTATTGTGGATATGCCGCTCAGGCTCCCGAGGTATGCCCGGACTGTGGCAGTGAGCATATCCGATATTTCGGGACAGGGACGCAGAGGGTGGAAGAGGAACTGGCCAAGCTATTCCCCGGGATTCGCGTCATTCGTATGGATGTGGATACTACCACGGAGAAGGGCTCCCATGAAAAGCTCCTGACGAGCTTCCGGGAGAAGAAGGCAGATGTCCTGCTCGGAACGCAGATGGTTGCCAAGGGGCTTGATTTCCCTGACGTCACCTTGGTAGGAGTAATCACTGCTGATTCTGCACTCAATTTGCCGGATTTCCGTGCAGCAGAGAAGACGTTTCAGCTGTTGACACAGGTGGCTGGCCGAGCAGGCAGACATCAGCTTCCTGGTGAGGTCTTTGTACAATCCTACACACCGGATCATTACTCCATCATTCATGCGAGCCGACACGATTATGCCTCCTTCATTCGTGATGAGCTGAAGCATCGTCGTAATCTGCATTATCCCCCTTACTGCCGGCTGATTCTTGTTACCTTCACGCATGAGCAGTTGCCTGTGCTTGTCCGTCTGGCGGAGAACTACACGGCACTGCTTCAGGAGAAGGCGCGGCGACTTGGTTGGTTCGGGAATATGGATCGTTTTACAGCTGATGTTATGGATATTTTGGGTCCCGTAGCTTCGCCCATACCGAGAATCAAGAATAGATACCGATTCCAATGTATGATAAAATGGCGTGGGACTATCGACGTCATCGAGTTGGCGCGCAGAACGGCTGATGAATTAGGAGAGGCCGCACAGGCACAACAGCTTCAGATCAGTCTTGATGTAGACCCACAAATGTTAATGTAGGCTCATGAGCTGCATATATATATGAATGAACAGAGATATTTTAAGTAAATTGCTGAGGATAGAGGAAGGTGTATTTAAGTTATGTCGATTAGAATGATTGTAAAAGAGCCTGATGATGTATTGCACAAGGTTGCCAAGGAAGTTACCAAGATTAACGGCAACGTTCAGAAGCTGCTGGATGATATGGCTGATACGATGTATGACGCCGAGGGAGTAGGACTGGCTGCGCCGCAGGTAGGTATCCTCAAAAGATTGATCGTCGTCGATGCCGGTGACGAGCATGGCCTTATCAAAATGATCAATCCGGTCATTATAGAGCAGGATGGAGAGCAATTTGGAGCTGAAGGCTGCCTGAGCATTCCAGGCTTCAACGGTGATGTGCGCCGTGCAGAGCAGGTGACGGTACAAGGGCTGGATCGTGAAGGAAGACCGATTACTGTGAAGGCGACAGGTCTTCTGTCCCGTGCCTTCCAGCATGAGATCGACCATCTGAATGGGGTACTGTTTACGGATATTGCTGAAAAAATATACGCGGTGTCTCCGGAGAAGCCGGGACCAAATAGCCGCAAATAGGGGTGATCCAGATGAAGAGTTCCACACGGATCGTCTTTATGGGGACTCCTGAGTTCGCAGTGCCTTCCTTGGAGGCACTGCTTGCTGAGGGCTACCAAGTGGTGGGTGTTGTAACCCAGCCGGATAAGCCGCAAGGACGCAAGCGGGTGTTGACTCCAACCCCGGTGAAGGAGGCGGCTCTTCGCCATGGTCTACCTGTCATGCAGCCTGTACGCTTGCGTAACCCGGAGGCTGTGGAGGAGCTGTCAGCATGGGAGCCGGATCTGATTGTTACGGCTGCCTATGGACAAATTCTGCCCAAATCTGTTCTGGACATGCCACGCCATGGCTGTCTAAATGTGCATGGCTCGCTTCTGCCACGCTATCGGGGCGGAGCACCGATCCAGCGTGCCATTATTCAAGGGGAAGAGGTAACGGGAGTCACCTTGATGTATATGGCGGAAGGGCTGGATACGGGAGATATGATTGCGAAGGTCGAGGTACCTATTTTGCTGGAGGATAACTCAGGTACGATATTCTCCAAGCTGAGCGAGGCAGGCGCCAAGCTGTTATTGGAGCAGCTTCCGTCGGTGCTAGAGGGAACCAACAGCCGCACTCCGCAAAACGATGCTGACGCAACATTTGCCCGCAATCTGACACGGGAAGACGAGCGAATCAACTGGAGTGACTCCTCGTTGGCTATATATAATCGCATTCGTGGTCTCGTTCCGTTCTCTGGTGCCTACACGATGTGGGATGAACAGGTGTTCAAGGTGTGGGCTGCTGCCCCGCCACAATCTTCACTTCATGGACAGGACGCTGATTCCAGCCTTTCACACACGTATACGGAATCGGATGCTCCTGGCAAGGTGCTGCAAGTGAATGAGCATGGGATTGAGGTGCGAACTGGAGATGGAAGTATCTGGTTGCGCGAGGTTCAGCCTGCGGGCAAGAAGGTTATGAATGCAGGCTCATTTGCTCGTGGTGGACAAATGAAGATGGGAACGGTCCTGTCATGAGCGGGGGCAACCGCAAGGCTCAAACAGAGCAAGGGAGCAAACCGCGCTCTGGGAACAAGCCTTCCTCGGGGAACCGACAGCAGACAGGAGGCAAGCAAACTTCTCGGCAACGCACAGCTCGTGAGGTGGCGCTGGACGTTCTGCTCGGAGTGGAGAACGAAGGGGCATACAGTAATCTGGAGTTGAACAACAGTTTGCAACAGGCTAATTTACAGCCGAACGACCGCGGTCTCGTTACAGAATTGGTGTATGGCACGATAGCTCGGCGCCTTACACTGGACTACCTGCTGGATCGTTTTGTACAGAAGGGGACGGCCAAGCTACAGGCTTGGGTCCGCTGTCTGCTACGCATGAGTGTCTATCAGCTAGTGTATCTGGACCGGATTCCATCTCATGCTGTCGTCAGTGAAGCTGTGAATATAGCCAAGCGTCGAGGACATCAGGGTATATCTGGCATGGTGAACGGCGTCTTGCGCAGTATGCTGCGTGAACCGGACAAGCTGCAGATTTCGGCGGATCTACCGACTGCCCGTCGTATTGCTCTGGAGCACTCGCATCCCGAATGGCTGGTCGAGCGCTGGATTACCCAGTATGGTGAGGCGGTCGCTGAACAGATCTGTCGTGCGAACAATGAGCCGCCTGTGGTCAGTGTCAGAGTCAATACGACGATGACATCGCGGGAGCGACTATTGGAGGAGATGAAGGCAGCGGGATTGGATGCTGTTCCCTCCGAGCTTAGCTCTTATGGGATTGTAGTCAGAAGCGGAGGCAATATGGCGCTTACATCCTGGTACCAGGACGGACTTCTTTCTGTGCAGGATGAGAGTTCTATGCTGGTAGCAGAGGCTGTAGCGCCGGAGCCTGACATGCATGTGCTCGATTGCTGTGCTGCACCTGGTGGGAAGACAGCGCATATGGCAGAGTTGATGAAGGATCGGGGCGCCATTATCGCCAATGATCTCCACCCACATAAGCGACAGCTTATTCAGGAGCAGGCGGAGCGGCTGGGTCTGGACAGCATTGAGGCAGTGACCGGGGATGCCCAGGAGCTTGGTGTACGATATGCCGGGTCCAGTTTCGACAGAATATTGCTCGATGCTCCCTGCTCAGGCTTTGGCGTTATTCGACGCAAGCCGGACCTGCGCTGGAGCAAATCCGAGCAGGACGTACAGGATATCGTCGCCTTACAGGCTGACTTGCTTCGGCAGACGAGCGTACTGCTGAGGCCGGGTGGAATTTTGGTGTACAGCACATGTACGATTGAACCGAACGAAAATGAGCGACAGATTCAACGATTCCTCCAAGAGCATCCGGACTTCAGGCTTATGCCTGATGACTCTTCCATCTGGAGCCATGTACCTGAAGCCCTGCGTAAGGAGGGCTCCCTGCAAATACTACCGCAACATTTTCGAAGTGACGGCTTCTACATAGCCCGTCTGCAACGAATGAAGTAGGCCATGGTCACCTGTGGAAGTTGAAACAGGCTGAGATGCTATTAAAGCAGACAAGCGTTTTCCCGTTAACTTGTGGGCTGCATTGCCGTGGAATTGTCTAGTAAGCCGTCGGCTATCTATAACCGGCGGCTTTTGTGCTGCTGGACCGGACATGACACGGAGAGACAAATGATGACAAGGATATCAAAAGAAACCTGGGATAACGGCGATCAGAATGTGGTTCTGTCGTCGGAGTGGCCAGTGTAAAGACTCTTTAGTTGAACCTATACAGCACGAAGGGCAGGTCTGGCCAAGGACATTCATGCCTTGTTCAGACCGGCTCGATTGAAAGCTTTTTACCGCTTCTTTCATTTGTGCTAAAATAGGAAGAATGAAAAATTAAACTGCACGGGTTGATTACAGTCAGACGGGCAGGAATTCAATGAATGGAAGAACAGGTGTGAATAACATATGACAAAACCTTTTATATATGATCTCTCCTATGAGGAGTTGCAGCAGTGGGTTGTGGACCAGGGAGAGTCGGCGTTTCGTGGAGGTCAGATTTACGACTGGCTATACGTCAAGCGTGTGAATGATTTTAATGAAATGACGAACCTATCCAAGGCACTGCGGGAGAAGCTTGAAGAGCAGTTCAGCTTTGTGACGCTCAAGGAGATAACAAGACTGGAGTCCAAGGACGGAACCGTTAAGTTCCTGTTCGGGCTGCATGATGATCATGCGATTGAGACGGTTATTATGAAGCACAATTACGGTAACAGCATCTGTGTCACCACACAGGTGGGCTGCCGGATCGGCTGTACATTCTGTGCGTCCACTCTGGGTGGATTGAAACGGAATCTGACCGCTGGCGAGATTGTGGCCCAGGTAGTCCAGGCACAGAAAATCCTGGATACCAGGGATGAGCGTGTCAGCAGCATTGTTATCATGGGTTCTGGCGAGCCATTCGAGAATTATGAAGCAACCATGACGTTCCTCAGAACGATGATTCATGAAAAAGGACTAAACATCGGGCAACGTCATATTACGGTGTCTACGAGCGGAATCGTACCGAATATCTACAAATTTGCAGATGAAGATACGCAGATTAATCTGGCGATCTCAATACATGCGCCGAATGATGCGCTACGCTCCAAGCTAATGCCAGTGAATCGTCGCTATCCGTTCCAGGACGTAATGGACTCACTCCGTTATTACCTGGCGAAGACAGGGCGGCGGATTACATTCGAGTATGCTTTGATCGGCGGCGTGAATGATCGAGAGGAGCATGCAGAGGAGCTTGCAGATGTGCTGAAGGATATGATGTGCCACGTGAATCTCATTCCTGTCAATCATGTACCTGAGCGCAAATACGTCCGTACCTCACGCAATGACATTTTCAAATTCCAGCGCAAGCTGGCAGAGAAGGGCATCAACGTGACCATCCGTCGCGAACAGGGCCACGATATTGCCGCGGCATGCGGCCAGCTTCGGGCTAAGCATATGGAGTTGGGGTGAAGTTCATTTGATTAAAACAGTTCATGTCAGCCATGTGGGACGCGTTCGTTCCGTTAATGAAGATTCAGCCTGGATCAGACATTTGGAGCAGGGCTACATTCTGGGTATCGTAGCTGATGGCATGGGAGGGCACCTTGCAGGTGATACGGCTAGTCGTCTCGCTGTTGAGACACTGGCTGCGGATCTGGCCACGCTGGAGACGGGCTTGTCGGAACAATCTTTGTCAGCTGCGCTCAGTGATGCCATTCTTCATGCGAATGAAGTGATCTATCAGACAGCTGCCAAAAATGATAAATATCACAACATGGGCACAACCGTAGTTGCCGTGCTGCTGAATGATACTAGAGGTGTCATAGGGCATATCGGGGACAGTCGTGCTTATATCATATCCGGTGGTCAGGTCCGGCAGATTACGGAAGACCATACACTAGTGAACGAATTGTTCAAAAATGGGCAAATTAGTAAAGAAGAGGCCGGGAGTCACCCGCGTCGTAATGTACTGACGCGTGCCCTGGGCACAGATGCAGAGGTCAAAGTTGACCTTGATGCAGTTAGCCTAGAGCAAGGTGATGTCTTGCTGCTGTGCAGCGATGGATTGAGTAACCTGGTGAACGAACAACAGATTGGCAAGGTGGTAGGAGCTGGTGATATTCCGCTGGAGGAACGTGCGGACCGGCTTCTTCATCTGGCATTGCTTGCGGGGGGCGACGATAATATTACGGTTGCATTGTTCGAGCAGCCGCGTCCCGAGGCATCTGCTGATGAAAAGGGGTATGAATGATGATCGGACATCTGTTGGGCGGAAGGTATGAGATCATTGAACGTGTCGGCGGCGGAGGCATGGCGCTTGTCTACAAGGCCCAGGATATACTGCTGAATCGCTATGTGGCTGTCAAGGTGCTCCGTCAGCAGTTTGTGCATGATGAAGAGTTCATTCGTCGTTTCCGCAGGGAAGCCCAGTCTGCTGCGTCCCTATCTCATCCTAATGTGGTCAGTATTTATGATGTTGGCCAGGAGGATGAGGTGCATTACATTGTAATGGAGTATGTAGAGGGGCAGAATTTGAATGAAATTATCAAAGAGCGTGCTCCGCTACAAGTGGATGAGGCTGTTCGAATCGCTTCGCAAATCTGTGATGCACTTGAGCATGCCCACCAAAGCCAGATTATTCACCGGGATATTAAGCCGCATAATATTCTTATTGGACGGAATGGACGTGTCAAGGTAACCGATTTTGGTATCGCTAGAGCAGTAACCTCTACGACCATTACACAGACAGGCTCTGTTGTCGGTTCAGTGCATTATTTTTCTCCTGAGCATGCAAAGGGCATTACGACTGGCGAGAAATCGGATTTGTACTCATTAGGTATTGTATTGTATCAAATGCTCACGGCCCAGCTGCCATTTTTGGGTGAAAGCCCGATCAGTGTGGCACTGAAGCATCTACAGGAGGAATTCGAGGAGCCGCGCCGTGTGAACCCGCTCATTCCTCAGAGTGTAGAGAACGTTATTCTGAAATCAATGCGTAAAAATCCGGATGAACGCTATCAGTCGGCTGATGAGATGCTAGCTGACCTGGAGACCTGTCTGCTGCCAGAGCGCAGGAACGAACCTAAAGCAGAGTTCTACGTGGAAGAGGACGTGGAGCAGACCCGAATTATCCCGGCAATCAAGCCGCATCAGCAGGGCATGTCCCAACGGAACGGTGGAGGACGGGATTCATTGCAGGAAATGAAAGAGGACACAGCACTTGAGCAGCCGAAGAAGAAGAAACGCTTGGCCTTTTGGGTCACGCTAACGCTTGTAGTACTTGCGCTCATGGCCGTGCTGGTCATCGTTGTTGATAAGGCATTTGAGGTCTCCGACGTCAAGGTGCCTAATCTGGTCACACAGACCGAGGAACAAGCGAGAGCGACTTTGGCCGCACAAGGCCTGGAGCTGGCAGATCCGGTTCTGCAGGAGTATAAGGAAGGGATTGAGCCCGGAATTATATTTAAGCAGAGCCAGCCCGAGGGGGCGCTAGTGAAGGAAGGCTCGCTTATCCAGGTGACTGTCGGTACGGAGAAGCCGCTCACGCCAATGCCTAGTGTAACCGGGCAATCTTATGACGATGCAGTCAGCTTGCTGGTATCCAAGGGGATAACCGAGGATCGTATCAAGCAAAAGCAGGTTTTTGACGACTCGGCAGATGAAGGAACCGTTACGGATCAGATTCCTGCAGCAAATGAGGAATTCAATCCGGATGAGGTACAGGTGACGCTGTCCGTAAGTAAAGGCTCTGAGACAATAGCCATGCCTGATCTTACGAACAAGTCCAGAGCTGAAGCGGAGAAGGAATTGAGTGATGCGAAGCTTAAGCTTGTCTCAGTGAAGGAAGAGACTAGCTATGAGATTGAGCAGGGCAAGGTTACGAAGCAATGGCCATTCGAACCAGGTGCGGACGTGGCCCCAGGCTCCGAGATTACCATCTATGTGAGTACAGGATACCCGCCAGAAGCGATCAAGGTGCCATTCCAGCTGCCATTAGTACCAGCAGAGGAAGGCAAGAATGCCAAGATCAAAGTGACTGTTACCGATGCCCGTGGCGATAATCAGGACTGGGGAACAAGAACCCTGAATACCACGCAGATTGTCACCGTCGATCTGCTGCTGCGTCCGAACAAGGATGCGGTCGTCTCTGTGACACGTGATGGCAAATTTGTAGATAACTATATCGTAACTTACGTTGATGCCAAGAATGGTACCGTTCAAATGCCACAAGTCGCTCCACCTGCAGGCACGGAGCCAGAGATACCGCCTGTAGAGGAAGAAGCAGATCCTGCAATTACTCCAGAGCAACCGGATGCTACGGGTGGGGAGAATGGTGGCGAGACGACTGATCCTTCAGCCATGAATAGCGGTAATGGAGCGAATAGCACAATCAAGCAGGCAAGCCAGCATGTGGGACGCGGGAATGGAAATGGCAACGGTAATGATAACGGAAATGGAAATGGTAATAATTAAAAGTATGACAAAAACGCAACACCAGCAACAACGATACTTGATAGGCTACAACATCGTTCAGGCAGGATTCTTCTAGATCCTGCCTGAGCCGACTGACTCAACAAAAGGAGGACATCCTGATATATGCCTGAAGGCCGGATTATTAAGGCGCTAAGCGGATATTATTATGCCGCTCCTGTGGATGAGCAAGGAGCTCTTCTACCGAACGAACCTGTGACTCAGTGCCGTGCGCGAGGAATTTTCAAGAAAAGAGGAGTCTCGCCGCTGGTGGGGGATCGCGTGATGTATTCTCATACCGAGAATGGGGAAGGGATGATCGATGAGATTCATCCGAGAAGCACAGAACTGATTCGTCCCCCTGTAGCCAATACGACGCTCGCTGTCTTGGTATTCTCGCTGCGTGAGCCTGACCTCAACCTCCCATTAATGGACAAGTTCCTGGTTCACATTGAGCATGCAGGGTTGGATACGATTATTTGTCTCACGAAGCGTGACTTGTTGGAGCAACAGGTACAGAATGACACTGCTCTAGATACGGTACGAGAGCTCTATGAGCAGATTGGATACCGGGTGCTGGTGACCAGTTCGATTACAGGAGAAGGTACACAGGAACTAAAAGCCATGCTGGCCGGAGAGATTAGTGTCTTTTCCGGGCAATCCGGTGTTGGTAAATCCTCCATGCTGAATGCACTTGTACCCGGGCTTGCTCTGGAGACGAGCGCAATTAGCAATAAGCTGGGCAGAGGACGGCATACGACCAGACATGTGGAGCTGATTCCGCTCGATCATGGTGGTCTGGTAGCCGATACACCTGGCTTCAGCCAGTTAGATTTTCTTGAGCTTGGCGTGGAGGAATTGTCTGTATGCTTCCGGGAGTTCTCAGAGCGGTCGGCGGATTGCAAGTTCCGAGCCTGTACACACATCCATGAACCGGATTGTAAGGTCCGAGATGCTGTTGAGAGCGGAGAGATTGCTCGCAGCCGATATAGCAGCTATGTGCAGTTCATGGAGGAAATGAAAGAGAAGAAGCGGAGGTACTGAAGTATGGTAAAGATCGCGCCATCGATTTTGTCAGCAGATTTTGCCCGACTGGGCAGTGAGGTAGCTGCGGCTGAGGCTGGAGGTGGAGACTGGATTCACGTGGACGTTATGGATGGTCATTTTGTGCCTAATATAACCTTGGGATCAGCCATTACGGCGGCGATCCGCCCGTATACCAATCTTCCGCTTGATGTTCATTTAATGATCGAGCAGCCAGAGCGCTATGTTACGGATTTCATCAAGGCTGGAGCTAATGTTGTGACGGTTCATGCAGAGGCCTGTACGCATCTGCATCGAGTGCTGCATATGATCAAGGAGCAGGGCGCATTGTGTGGAGTGGCTCTGAATCCAGGAACTTCCCCTTATGTCATTAAGGAAGTACTGAATGATGTGGATATGGTGCTGGTGATGACGGTTAATCCTGGCTTTGGAGGGCAATCCTTCATTCCAGGCACGCTCGGAAAAATCAGACAAATACGTTCCTGGCTTAACGAGCTGGGGCGTCCAGACGTACATATTGAAGTGGATGGCGGTATAGCCGAGTCCACCGCAGCTCTGGTAGCGGAGGCAGGCGCTGATGTTCTAGTGGCTGGCAGTGCTGTATTCGGACGAGAGGATCGTGCCGCTGCCATTGCTTCGATCCGCGCACATGCTGAGGGTCGAGTACTCTGATCTTTTGGTTGAAGGCATGCAAACAGGCCCTATTCTACCTTCTGTAGACAAGGGCTTGTTTGCTGTTCAACTCGTAGTGTGCTAAAATCATTGGCAGGGTTTTATTTAATAACCTTATCAATTTGCGGAGAGGAGCTGCCCAGGCATGAAGAAAAGAACACTACACTCGTTAGCTGTTGGCTATGGGTACTCTATTGCTGTCTTTTTCTAGAATTTTGACAATGGGATCAGTCTGTCCAATTACAGATGTATCTCAGGGCTATTAGAGAAGACAAGCAGGACAATCCAAATTGATGAGGTGGATGTATAATGAACAACACAACAATAACACGACGGAATCCAGAGGGTGCGCCAGCGCCTGTCGGCCAGTACACGCATATCACCCGCATTCCTAGAAATGCCGAGCTGTTCGTGACTTCAGGCCAAGTAGGAGTGGATTCACAGGGACAATTCCCTAAGTCCATGAATGAACAGATCAGCAATACGTTTCGCAACATTCAGATGGTGCTTGCATCTGAGCAGCTAACTGCCTCCGATGTCATCAAGGTGAATATATGGGCCGTTGACAAGATTGATTGGGAGCATTTATATGCTGAGTGGGGACGGCTATTCAGCGAGACCTTTCCGGCGATGACCATTGGCTACATATCGGAGCTAGGCTTGCCAGAGATCAAGATTGAGATCGAGATCTGGGCAGCCAAGGTATAAGCTGACAGGCAATACTGTCCGTTAGAAAGTCATAGGCCTGAAGACTGATGCATAGATATGGTTACATGAGGGTGTTCTCATGTAGCCTTTTTTTATGGGGCAACAACTTGCAATCGGGTGCATAGACTAGGATGAATGATGCATGAGGATGATGGGGAGGGTGAAGCATGAAGTTTTATACAATCAAGCTGCCGAAGTTCCTGGGAGGTTTTGTGAAGGCGATCCTGAATACATTTCAGAAAAACTGAAGGACATGCAAAGTGGCACATACAGGCATGTTCCCTGTACAGGCTGCAGATGCGGGCGGGCTGCCGAGAACGGGTGAACACACGGGATCATGCCTCATGTCCATTTGAGCTGATATCCCAAACTACTGCTGATCAGGGATATCCTCAAGGGAGACTGAATGACTCCAGTGATAGCCTGTGCTCTGCAGTATGTCTTTACCATATCAGGGAGCAGGGGGCGCTGGGGTCCATACTTTCTGATATAACCAAAAAAGCACCCGTTCATGACGAGGTGCCTTTTGCTTATACATATTAATTGTCTTATACGCGTGTTACTTTGCCAGCTTTCAGCGCGCGCGTGCTAACGAATACACGTTTTGGCTTACCGTTCACCAGGATGCGAACTTTTTGCACATTAACGCCCCAAGTACGGCGGTTACGGTTGTTAGCGTGAGAAACGTGGTTACCACTTCCAGGTTTCTTACCTGTCACATAACATTTACGAGACATAGATTCCACCTCCTATTCTAAAAATAACCCTTACAGAGGCCAGTTGCTTTTTATTCGTGAGTTGTATTACTCTCAACAAAACAATACTTGAATATCATATCATAGTTAAAAAACCTTCGTCAATATATCCAAAAACTTTATTTATTTCTATTGCACGTTATAGTACAATATTGAGTAGTCCATCATACTCCAGGTGACAAATTGACATATTAATAATGGAAAGCCTTACCGGCCTGGGCCAGGCATGACCCGGGCTATAGATGTTGGTCTTATTACATGTGCTGCCCACATGTCGGCGGCTTCATTTTGCTCTAAGTAATAATCAGATCGACGATACGGCCACTTGGTGTATACCTGAGGACGATATGCATAAAGCGAGGAAGGGGAATTCTCATTGAGTAAGCGTTCTTTGAATGGAACAGATTTTACCGCAATGGTGTTAGCCGGAGCGGAACAATTGCAACAGCATGCCGAGCACGTCAATTCCCTGAATGTATTCCCGGTGCCTGATGGTGATACGGGAACGAATATGAATCTGACAATGAATGCAGGCGTAACCGAGATCACGAAAGGAGATTCTGCATCGATTGGTGTGATGTCGGGGATTCTTTCCAAAGGCCTGCTGATGGGGGCTCGCGGAAATTCAGGGGTAATTCTGTCTCAGTTGTTTCGCGGGTTTAGCCGTTACGCTGCCCCATACGAGGAATTGAATACTCTGCAATTCGCAGCCGCCTTGCAAAGCGGTGTGGATGCTGCCTACAAGGCAGTGGTGAAGCCCGTAGAAGGAACCATTCTGACCGTTGCGAAGGAAGCTGCCAAGCATGCCGTATATTATGCCCGTCGGGCCAATGATATTCCGGAGCTCATGGCAGAGGTGCTGTCCAAGGCGAAGGAAGCGCTCGCCATGACACAGGAGATGCTGCCTGTACTCAAGCAGGTGGGTGTCGTTGATTCTGGTGGACAAGGGCTTGTATATATTTATGAAGGATTCATGCAGTATCTCTCCAGCGGAACGACAGCTACAGGACAGGTTCGCCATACGGCTGCATCGACAACGTCAGCTTCAGCGGTCTCGCCAGTAGCAGGCTCTGTACCGACATCGGTAGTGGCTCCATCCTATGATGCTCCATTATCCGCGCAAGCCAAGCTGGAGACAGAGCATATTGAGTTCCTGTACGATATGGAGTTCTTCATCAATCGCCATCTGGGCGAATCGAATGGACAGCCATTTGATGAGGAGAAATTCGAGAAAGCGTTATCAGTGAATGGTGATTCCATTATCGTCATTGCGGATGAGGATATTGTCAAGGTACATGTTCACTCCAAGGCTCCAGGAGAGGTCCTTAATTTGGCACTCCAATATGGGGAGATCACCCAGATTCGTATCCTGAACATGCGCGAGCAGCACCGTGAACTGCTAACAGCGGGTATGGACGTGGCTCCTGCGCCAGAATGGTTCGCCGAGATTCCGGCAGAGCCTGCCCGCACGGTGGAGCCTTCCGAATTGCCTGCTCATGAGCTGGCCCCGCATGGCTTCATTGCCGTATCGCCGGGTGAAGGCATTACGAACATTTTCCGGAGCATGGGCGTAGATGTAGTGCTGTCTGGAGGACAGACAATGAATCCGAGCACGGAGGACTTCGTGAATGCGGTCCGTTCCATCGCGGCGGAGTACATCTACATCCTGCCGAACAACTCTAATATTATTCTTGCTGCTGAGCAGGCACGTGAGCTATTGGAGGATGAGCGCCAGGTATTCGTTATTCCGAGCAAGACCATTCCGCAGGGAATTGCGGCTGCGTTTGCTTTCCAGGAGGAAGAGAGCTTCGGTGTAAATCTGGAAAATATGGCAGAGGCAGTTACCCGGGTGCAATCCGGGCAGGTGACATATGCAGTGCGTGACACGGTACTTGATGAGATGGAGATCAAGGCCGGACATTATATCGGGATTCACAATTCCAAGATTGTAGCTACCGAGGAGCAATTGATTCCTACCTGCCGTGAGCTGTTGTCCAAGATGCTCGGCAGTGTGGATGAAGCGGTGCTTGTGATGATGCTGACAGGCTCGGATAGCGACCCAGCCGAGACCGAGGAGCTCGTATCCTGGATTGAGCAAGAGTATCCGGGGATCGACATTGAAGTACATGATGGAGGTCAGCCGATCTACTCATACCTGTTCTCGGTAGAATCCTGATATCAATCTGATTGCAGAGAGGGGACGGACGGATGAGCCGGACATTTATCGTAACGGACAGCACGGCTGATATACCTGCAGACCTGGTTAAGCAGTGGGGAATTCATGTAGTGCCGCTCACAGTCATGTTCGGTGACCAAGCCTATCTCGATGGAGTGGAGATGTCTGCCGGACAGTTCTATGAACGACTCGTTCAAGCGGCAGAGCTGCCTACGACATCCCAGCCATCTCCTGCGGAGTTTCTCAAGGTCTATAGCGAAATTCTGGAGCAGCACCCTGATGCTCATATTGTGTCTATTCACCTATCTTCCGGGGTGAGTGGCACGTACCAATCCGCGAGGCTGGCCGTTACCATGTTGGAACGTGAAGAAGCTGTAACTACGGTAGACTCCAAATCCGCTTCCTTCGGCTATGGTGCCTTGGTTGTCCAGGCAGCCAAGCTGGCTTCAAATGGAGCGGACAAAGATGCTATTCTGCGTGAGCTGGAGCGGATGGGAGAGCAAAGACGTTTGTTTTTCCTCGTAGATACGCTGCAGTATCTCCAGAAGGGCGGCCGGATCGGCAAAGCCGCTGCTATGATCGGCACATTGTTGAACATCAAGCCCATTCTGTCCATCGACCAGGAAGGGATCATCTACTCGATGGAGAAGGCGAGAGGACAGAGAAAAGCGATGTTGCGTATTGTCGAGATGCTAGAAGCTGATTTGCAGGGACAAAAAATTAATGTGGCTGTAGGCCATACCGCGAATCAAGCCTCTACCGATACCCTGCTTCAGCTATTGCGTGAGCGTTTTGCTGTGGAAGAGGTGCAGTACAGTGAGATTGGTGCTGTCATTGGCACCCATGTGGGTCCTGGTACACTTGCTGTCTACGCGTGGCCTGCAGGAGATGAGGTCTGAGGTATGCTGAATCTGGATCAAATACGTACGAAACAAATCCACGGCGTGAGTGCTCTTAAGGAAGAGGAGCTTCACGCCTTTGGCATCTCCAATATCAAGGAGCTGCTGGAATATTATCCTTACCGATATGATGACTATCGGTTAGGTTCATTAACCGAGGCCAAGGATCAGGAGAAAGTCACGGTACAGGCCAAGATTATAGGGATTCCTGTGTTGCAGCGCTATGGACGCAAATCCCGTCTCACATGCAAGCTGATGGCAGAGGACTGGATGTTCAGTGCTACCTGGTTCAACCGCCATTTTCTGAAGGAGCAGCTGACGGCGGGGCGGGAGATTGTTGTAACCGGAAAGTGGGATATGAAGCGAATGCAGCTCACGGTATCAGACTCTGAATTCCCTGATCAAGGCACGTCTCGTTCAGGCACGCTTCAGCCTGTTTATTCGGTAGGGGGCAAGATTACTCAATCCTGGATGCGAAAGATGATGAATCAGGCTTTGGAGCAGTACGGAGAGATGATCCCTGAAATTTTGCCACAGCAGCTCATGACGAAGTATGCGCTCATGCCACGCAAGCAGGCTATTGCGTCCATTCATCGCCCTCAGGATAACCAGGAAGGGCAGGATGCGCGGCGCCGGATGGTGTATGAGGAGCTATTTCTCTTCCAGATGAAGATGCAGGCCTTCCGGGCGCTCAATCGTGGCCGTGCAGACGGTGTGGTACATACGGCGGATAATGCGACGATTCGCAGCTTCGTACGCAGTCTGCCCTTTGAGCTGACGGATGCGCAGAAGCGGGTAGAGCTGGAGATTCTGGCGGATCTGCGCTCGCCCTACAGCATGAACCGGTTGCTGCAGGGGGATGTTGGCTCAGGGAAGACAGTTATCGCAGCGATTGCGCTGTATGCCTCCGTTCGTTCCGGCTTTCAGGGTGCACTGATGGTGCCGACGGAAATTTTGGCTGAGCAGCATATGCGCTCACTACAGAAGATGTACGAGCCGTTCGGAGTAACCGTAGCATTGCTGACAGGCAGTGTGAATGGGCGTAAGCGCAAGGACCTGCTGGGTTCCCTGCAAATGGGTCTTACGGACATTATCGTCGGTACGCATGCGCTGATTCAGGAGGACGTCTACTTCCGCCAGCTTGGTCTTGTGGTCACGGATGAGCAGCATCGCTTTGGTGTGAATCAGCGCAGTATATTACGCCGCAAGGGCTACAATCCGGATGTGCTCACCATGACGGCCACACCGATTCCGCGTACGCTGGCTATTACGGCCTTCGGGGATATGGATGTATCGACGATTTCCGAGCGGCCCAAGGGACGGATTCCAATCTCCACCTACTGGGTGAAGCACAATATGATGGATCGGGTCCTTGGCTTCATCTCGCGTGAGATTGATCAAGGGCGACAGGCTTATTTCATTTGCCCATTAATTGAGGAATCGGATAAGCTGGATGTTCAAAATGCTATCGACCTGCATATTCAGATGCAGCAGGCCTTCCCATCCTATCGTGTAGGCTTGCTGCATGGACGGATGAGCGCTGCGGAGAAGGAAGAGGTCATGCGGGCCTTTTACGCGAATGAAATCCAGCTACTCGTATCTACCACCGTAGTTGAGGTAGGCGTGGATGTGCCTAATGCGACCCTGATGATCATTATGGATGCGGAGCGCTTTGGGCTCTCTCAGCTGCATCAGCTGCGTGGACGTGTCGGGCGTGGAGCGCATAGCTCCTATTGTGTGCTCATTGCCGATCCCAAGTCGGAGGTAGGTCAGGAACGGATGAAGGTGATGACCGAGACGGATGACGGCTTTGAGGTGGCCCGGCGGGATCTGGAGCTGCGTGGGCCTGGAGATTTCTTCGGGACCAAGCAGAGCGGTCTGCCAGAATTTCGTATAGCGGATATGGTAGCTGATTTCGAGATCCTGGAGGGTGCACGTGAGGATGCAGTTCAATTGATAGAGGACAAGGATTTCTGGACCTCCTCCTCCTATGCTCCCTTGCGGGATTATTTGCAGCAGGAGCAGATTTTTCAGGGAGATGTTATGGATTAGGCAAATTCACGTTCTTCCCGTCATATATTGAGGATGATTGAATTTTGACGGGAGGCGTGGACAGAGTGAGCTATCAACAATATGGCATCAGCCCGCAGCTGGTAGAGCGGGTGAAGACGAAGATGAAGAATTCAGCCGTGAAGGAACGGATCAAGAAGCTGATGGACGGGGTCACGAAGGCCGATCTCCAGAATCGACCCACAGTACATCGACTGGTGAAGAGCTCTGCAGTCATTCTGCATGAGAAGCTGACACCAGCCCAAGAGGAGCAGCTTGTCTCTTTTGTCATTGGGCAGCGGATTGATCCGAACAACACCTTTCATCTGATTAAGCTGTGGGGGATGTTTCGATAAGTGTAATGGTAAGCGCTAATGAATCGCCCACAAAAAAAGATACTCTAAGGCAATCAAGCCTGCTAGAGTATCTTTTTTTTGTACCAAGAATGCATGATTCTCTTGGGATTATAGCCATTCTCATATCTGATTCTTTTTGTACCTTCATGGCTTGGCAGCATGTCAATCCTTGCATTGTAATTGCTGATTTTACAAAAATGCCAGCCAGAGATATAGTCCCAGTAGTGTCAGTAACAAGGTCGGCACCGTCAGTACGATACCTGTCCTGAAATAGGTACCCCACGAAATGCGGATGCCCTTGGAGGAGAGCACATGGAGCCAGAGCAGCGTGGCCAAGGAGCCGATCGGAGTCATTTTGGGGCCCAGATCCGAACCGATGACATTGGCATAGATGAGTGCTTCCTTGACTGTTCCGGTGACGGATGCACTATCAATGGCAAGCGCATTAATTAGCACCGTCGGCAGATTATTCATCACGGAGGAGAGGACGGCAGCAATCATCCCCATGCTCATGGTAGCTGCTAGCAATCCCTCCTGGGCGGCGATTTGGATCATATGCGCCAGAGCATCGGTTAATCCCGCGTTACGCAGCCCGTACACGACAACATACATCCCAATGGAGAAAAATACGATCGCCCATGGCGCTCCCCGAATCACCTCTGGTGCCGGTACAGCTTTGCTTCGGCCAGCGATGAGCAGGAACAGTAGTGCAATCGCTCCAGCGATGAGTGAGACGGGTATGCGTAGCCATTCGCTGACAAGATAGCCAATGAGCAGCGCTGCCAGCACGAACCAGGAGATTCGGAATAGCTTTATGTCCTGGATCGCTTCCCTTGGCGGCTTGAGATGAGCAAGGTCATATTGTCTTGGTATGGCCTTGCGGAAGAGCAGGTACAGCACAAGAATGCTGGCTCCGAGCGAAAACAGATTGGGGACGATCATCCGCCCGGCATATTCCATGAACGTAATCCCGAAATAATCAGCTGATACGATATTGACGAGATTGCTGACGACCAGAGGCAGTGATGTCGTATCAGCAATGAAGCCCCCGGCAATGATGAAGGGGAACACCTGTCGCTCATCCAGTCGCAGCGCTCGCACCATGGCAAGCACGATCGGCGTCAGAATGAGAGCGGCTCCGTCATTGGCAAAAAAGGCCGCTACCACAGCGCCTAGCACCGAGATATACACGAACATTCGTACCCCATGCCCTTTCGCTGCGCTGGCCATATGCAAGGCGGCCCATTCAAAGAACCCGATTCTATCCAGAATCAATGAAATCAGGATAATGGCGACGAAGGCCAGCGTGGCATTCCAGACCATCTGGGTTACATCCCAGACGTCCTGTAGATCGACGACGCCAACCAGAAGGGCGAGCAGTGCTCCTCCACAGGCAGACCATCCGATCGAGAGATTTTTGGGCTGCCAGATCACCAGCACCAGAGTAATCAGAAATATTATGCATGACAAAACAATACCAACCACAAGTACCCTCCTAGATGTTCAACGAACAACGAAAACCTCAAATCTACTAAATGCTCATCTTAATATATAACTCTATGAATAGAAGTACAATTGAAAATAAGTCCTAACCGAATATTCCCGGAGCAAAAGCCGTCCTAGTAGTCATACACTGGTATAACACTGGTATGCGCTTATTCCTATTCGCCTGTAGCAGCAAATCTTTGGATGCGCTCGCCAATCTGATCGCGAACCCTTTGGAATACAACCCATTTTTCTTCATTCGTTCCCTGTGCCTTGGCTGGGTCATCGAAACCCCAATGCTCACGTCTTACCTGTGGAGGAGTGATTGGACACTTATCTGCCGCGTCCCCACACAAGGTTACAACCAGATCAGCACTGTTCAGCAGATGGGAATCAATAATATCCGATGTTTGAGTAGATATATCAATACCGACCTCCTTCATAGCCTTAATAGCGTTTGGATTAAGTCCATGAGCTTCAATCCCAGCGCTATATACATTCCAGTAGTCTCCCAAGTATTTTTTAGCCCATCCTTCAGCCATCTGGCTACGACATGAGTTGCCTGTGCACAAGAAGTAGATTGTCTTTTGTTTCATAATGGATATCTCCTTTTGATTAGTATATAAGTATATGCTTATATTTGAGGCGAGGGGGAGCCGCTATTTACAAACGGATGTAACACATTCTTTATTTAAGGCAGCAAGTATCATTTTGTTGTCAGGCATATACTTCAACACGTCTTGAATATAAGGCTTGTCTTCTACATTTAACGAATAATATACCCATTGCCCACGTTTATCCTCCTTGACGATTCCTTGGGCCTTGAGCTTACGCAAATGCTGGCTAACTCCTGGCTGAGATATCTCTAAAATATCAACAAATTCGCAAACACACCATTCTCGTTCTTTCATCAGCGCTAGCATCGTCAAACGTGTCTTATCAGCTAACAGCTTTAGTTGTTCAGCGACCTCTTGAATGGTCTTCACCTGATCCCTCCTTCATACATAAGTGACTGCTTATATAATAGTTGATGGGAAGAGTGAACTCAATACATAAGTGCTTCCAGAAATTATAATGTATACAGAACGGATGTTCTGATTATAATTAGATAAGAATGTATGTTCTCATTGCTGTGATTTTATAGAGGGGTGCATAATCATGCCTAAAAAAAATGAACGAATCATTTTTCTGGCAGACTGTCAGTCTTTTTACGCTAGCGTAGAAAAAGCCTCACGTCTGGATTGCGAGCATAAGCCGCTTGCGGTGGCAGGTGATCCTGCCCGAAGATCTGGAATTATTCTTGCTGCCTGCCCGATAGCCAAGAGCTTTGGCGTGACAACGGCAGAACGTCTTGGGGAAGCGCTGAAGAAATGCCCGGAGCTCGTCGTTGTTCGACCGCGGATGCAGTATTACATTGATGTGTCCTTGGCCATCTCTGATATCTATAGGCAGTATACAGATCTGGTAGAGGTGTTCAGTATAGACGAGCAGTTCCTAGATGTGACCGGAAGCCTTGGATTGTTCGGTGATCCGTTAGAGATTGCCCGAGAGATTCAGCAGAGGGTACTTCTGAAGACGGGAGTGTGGGTACGGATCGGAATGGGCTCCAACAAGATTCTGGCTAAAATGGCCACGGATATATGGGCGAAGAAGAACGAGAGCGGCTTGTATCGCTTACCGAAGTCGGGGCTTGAGATGCTGCTGTGGCCTCAGCCCGTGCAGAAGATGTTCGGTATTGGCTCGCGCATGACGAAGCATCTGGCCAGACTGGGTATGCATACGATTGGAGATATCGCCCGTACGCCGCTTCCTGTGCTGAAGTCCCGCTTACGGGCTCATTTTGGCAAGCAGTCAGACATTCAGGCAGAGGTGCTGTGGCGGAGTGCTCATGGGCTGGATGACAGTCCAGTCGCCCCGTACACATTTCGTACCCCTCAGAAGTCCATCGGTCATATGATGACATTGCCCAAGGATTATCTGGAGCCGAAGGAAATTGAGACCATTCTGCTGGAGCTGACGGAGGAAGTATGCCGGGACAGTCGGCGTAAAGGCTATATGGGGCAGGTGGTGAATGTCAGCTGCATGTGCAGCCCTTATGAGGCACCTACGGGATTTTCCCGGCAAAGGAAGCTGCTTGATCCGACGAATAGCACTAATAAAGTATTTGCGTCCGTGAAGGAGCTGTTCTATAAGTTCTGGGATCATATGCCTGTACGTCGTCTGGGTGTCAGCCTGAGTGATCTCGTCGAGGATGGGGTCTATCAGATCTCCTTCTTCGAGGATCAGGAGCGGGTGCGCTCCCTTGAGGAAGCGACCGATCGCATCAAGGAGCGGTATGGCAGTGCTGCTATCGTTCGGGCATCCTCTCTGACCTATGCGGGTCAGGCATTGGAAAGATCGCTGAAGATTGGGGGGCATTACAAATGAGCAAAAAGCTGCAAAATAACGGGCTATGGGAATCTAGCCGGATGATGCTGCCTGAGCATCGGGCGCGTATTCTGGAGGAGGCAGGGAGGGCAGACAAGAGGTCTCGTCCACTTCTGCATGAGGATGAACTGGAGGAGATGCTTCGCTATATCCTGATCTCGGAGCATGATGGGCTGCCGATACAGATTGAGCTATTCACCGAACGTGGTCCTGCTCATCGCGCAGAAGGCACGGTTACAGCCATTAGCCAGCATCAGCGAAAATTCAGAGTCGATACGCAGGATGGCTTTGAGTGGATTGATTTTGCCGAGCTGATGACAGCTCGCCTGTTATAGCCTTTACGTAGCGTTAATGTTCTATAATGAGACTCAGGACAGACGCTGGATAGAGAGCCTTGTGCTTGAGAACTAAGGACAGGGCAGTCTGGCGAAAGGAGCGTAGGAATGAGTCAGAGATGGAAAATCAAGGAGCTGGCCTCAGAGCTGCACGTATCTACACGAACGATCCGGTTCTACGAGGAGAAGGGGCTGATCACTCCTGAGAAGGACCCGGATAACGGCTATCGGGTGTTTGGTGAGCGTGATGTGACCCGGCTAAGGATGATTATCTCGCTTCGCGAATTTGGGATGTCGGTGGAGCAGGTCAAGCAGCTGCTGGGCAGCCTAGAGCAAGGGCGGCGGGAGGAGGCGCTGCATACACTGGAGCTTCAGCGTTCAGCGATGTTCGATAGCTGGATGGAGAGCAAGCAGCAGCTGGAGGCCGCTGATTATATGATTGATTGCCTGCGGACGGGCGAAGACCCTGAGTGGGGAAGCTGGTTCGCGAAGGCTGGTGGCTTGAAGCGACAACGCCAGCTGAGGAATTCATGGCAGGACAATTGGGATTTTGATAGCCGCGCAGCCATACATGATGAACTGGTGAAGCAAGAGGAGCTGCAGAGTGGCGGTCATCCGGCTTACTCGGATACCCTGCGGTTCATGGTGGAGCGCGTTCAGCCACAGCCCGGGGAAAAGGGAATTGATATGGGGACGGGGACCGGCAATCTGGCCGGGCTTTTTGCAGCAGAAGGGGCAATGATGGCCGGTATTGACCAGTCTACAGAGATGCTGAAGCAGTGTCGTCGTAAATTTCCACATATTGATGTCCGTCCGGGGAATCTGATGCGGATCCCGTTCGTAGACGGGAGCTTTGATTTTGCGGTGAGCAGTTATGCTATGCATCATCTGGCTGATGAACAGAAATACATTGCTTTAGGGGAAATATGCCGTGTGCTCCAGCCGCATGGCCGCATCTGCATTGCAGATGTGATGCAGGAGCCAGAACGTTGGGTGAGCGCAGCGCTTTCAGATGATATCGTAGTCGCTGATCAAGCAGGGCGTCTGGAGGATCGTCCGGTGGATTATCTATCGAATGATTGGCCCAACCCTCAGCCAAGCCTTCAGCCCAATTTTATGACAGATCCTCTGTCTAGCTCTATGTCAGATCCACTGGCGAATCATCTGGACAAGCAGCCAGCCTACTATGTGACGCCTTCGTTTCTGACAGAATGGCTTGAGCAGCATGGATATGTAACGATTACCCGGCGTGTCGCTGGTCCTGTCTACATGGTATATGCCGTTCCTGTTCATTATGGTCAGGCGCGCAGCGGAGCTCTTTTCTCCTGATGAGTGAAAGTCTCTTGACCTTGACGTAAGGGAAACTTGTAGTCTTCTGGTGAAGTAGTACTCATGTGATAAGCCAGGAGGATGAAGAAAATGAAAATGATGACAGAGGCAAGCGATACGATCATGATCAAGGGTGCTCTCATTGTGAGCATGGTACCTGGAGAAGAGCCATATGAAGGAGATATTGCAATCAAGGGCACGCGAATAGAGGCGATGGGGCCAGAGCTTTCGAAGCAGCCGGGGGAGTGCATTCATGCACGTGGCATGATCGCTATGCCAGGGCTGATCAATGCCCATCAGCATTCACCGATGAGCCTGCTGCGGGGCTTCTCCGATGATCTGAAGCTGATGGACTGGCTTGATCGCAAGATGCTGCCAGCCGAGGCGCGGATGACGCCTGAGGATATCTATTGGGGAGCCAAGCTGGCGATTGCTGAAATGATCAAGTCGGGTACGACAGCTTTTGCTGATATGTACATTCATATGAATGAAATTGCCGAGGCTGTACAGGAGAGTGGTATCCGTGCATCGCTTACCAGGGGAGTAATTGGTCTGGAGGACGACGGGGGCCGCAGAATACATGAGGCGATTGATCTGATCGATCGCTGGTCCGGCAAAGCAGAGGGACGAATCACGACCATGATGGGACCCCATGCGCCCTATACTTGCCCTCCGGATATGCTGAAGGAGGTATTGAAGCTTGCTGAATCCAAGCGCGTACCGATCCATATTCATCTAGCTGAGACTCTGGAGGAGAGCGCGATCATTCAGGAGCGGTATCATTGTACACCAACACAGTATTTGCACGATTGTGGTCTACTGGATCATGATCATATTTTGCTGGCCCATGGAGTGCATCTGCAGCAGGAGGATATCCACCTGCTTCGCTCTATTCGTGGTGGTGGAATAGCTCATAATCCGGTGAGCAATCTGAAGCTGGCTTGCGGAATTGCCCCTATAACCGAGCTGCTAGAGCAAGGGGTTAGCGTCGGTCTAGGGACAGACGGAGCAGGCAGTGCTACAACGCTCGATATGTTTGCCGAGGTACGTGCGGGGGCATGGCTGCAGAAGCTGGCTAGTGGAGACCCCGCCCGATTCCGTGCCAGACAAGCACTAGCCATGGCTACAACCGAAGGAGCAGAATTGCTCAGGCTTGGAACAAGGGGAGGTCAGTTGGAGCCTGGGAGACTGGCTGACATCATCCTGCTGGACTTGCAGCAGCCGCACCTGCAGCCCCTTCATGATCCATTCTCCCTACTGGCCTATGCGGCCTGTGGTTCGGATGTGCACACCACTATTGTAAATGGTCGTGTGCTGATGAGAGAACGCCAGCTGTTGACGATAGACGAGCCAGAGCTGCTGCAACAGGCAGCTGTCCGTGCGAAACGAATCACAGCCGGGTTATGAGCGGATGATGCACTGGCACTCGGCTTGAGGGGCTGGACTAGAGGGATTGTCTAGAGAGTCGAGCAGAGCGTACCCACCTAGCCCTTGCATCTGCAAAGGTTCGATTAATGTACAATCTGGAACAGGCGACTTAGCTCGCGTCGTACCTCACTTCTGGCGAAGCGGGGGAGCATGGAGAAGAATCTCCGATATCCCCGGCACAGGTAATGCACTTCAATGCCATCAGGACCTCGCTGCTCCTCCAGAACCTTAATCCCTCTTGCCCGCATATCCCGTCGGGTAGAGGTCAGCTCATGGGTGATATGCTGCTGCAGGCGATCCAGTCCGCGAGTGTAGAGATCAGAGAGGTACAGTGTAGAGGAGGAATGCTTCAAGACGGCAATATCCTTTGCCAGCATATCGAGCATCAAGGTATACA
Organism: Paenibacillus massiliensis 2301065 = DSM 16942; assembly: GCF_000377505.1. Taxonomy (GTDB): domain Bacteria; phylum Bacillota; class Bacilli; order Paenibacillales; family Paenibacillaceae; genus Paenibacillus; species Paenibacillus massiliensis. Next base: position 111,017 of record NZ_KB898199.1, read on the forward strand.
AGACATAGAATTTCACCAGACGGTCATCCTCATGTGTAGGGATGGGAGGTGCTGATGATGGCTTCATAACATCGTTCACTTCCTTCATGGGGTACTATCTTAGATGTATGAGAACGTATGTTCTTAATATAACCATCATAATGGAGTTCATACATTCCAGCAACGAGGAATTCATGGAAAATGCAGTGCACACAGACACTTGAAGGCACATGCTTCCCATGGACAGCAAAATAAGGTATGGTTGGTCATGTCTATTGGAGTTCACAATTGTTAACGAAAGAAGGAATGATCAGATGCGCCGGCTGTATACTGCGCTTATTTTGCTAAGTCTTGTGTGGGGAGCGTCCTTCATGCTCATCAAGGTGCTATTGGCACATCAGATGGGCCCGTGGACGATAGCCAGCCTCCGCTCCTTGCTGGGCATGCTGTTCATCGTGCTGATGATGGTGCTGCTACGTAGGCCATTTGATTTGAAAAAGCTGAACTGGGGCGGGTCTCTGCTGGTGGGAATTATCAATATGGCGTTGCCTTGGGCACTCATTGCTTTCAGCGAGACGAGACTCACGAGCAGTATGGCTTCTGTGCTGAATGCGACGACTCCGATCTGGACGATGCTTGTAGGTCTGGTGTTCTTTGGAGCGGTGTTCGGCAGAAAGCAATGGCTGGGGATGGGCATTGCATTTGCAGGCATCCTAGTACTGCTCGGCATTAATTCGGATACGATCATTGCCGCAGATCCAATAGGCTTTGCGGTGATGCTCTTGGCGACATTGTGTTACGCTATCGGCTCCCAGCTTGCGCGCAAGCTTCTGGGAGGTATGGATATGTACCAGATTTCGGTGGCTACTCTGGCAGGCGCGTGGATCAGCAGTACGCTGGCTGCGCTGGTGCTGGAGAGCCCGTCAATAGCTTCATTAGCATCGCTAGGGTCACCTCAGGTCATGGTTTCGCTATTGGGACTCGGCGTCCTTGGCTCGGGTGTAGCGTACATCCTGTTTAATTACATGCTGATGAAGGGTAGCCCAGAGTTCGCGACCTCCGTAACGTATCTGGTGCCTGCCACAGCGATGGTATGGGGCTATGCCTTGTTAGGTGAGCATATCGGTTGGAATCTGCTGGGTGGACTGGTGCTGATCCTCGGTGGAGTCTTCATCGCTAATCGTCGGGGAAGTGTAGGTTCATCAGGCAGAAGGGCAAAGGAAGGGCTTGATCGAGCAAAGCAAACGACGGTTCATATGGAGCAGAGAAGAAAGAAAAAAGCCAACGAGACAGAAGGTAGCTCTTATCGAGCATAGAATAACGGAGGACAGACACTAATCGTTATGATGCATTAGTCGAATTTCACAAACTGATATACAGAATAAGGCGGGTGCGCTTCGAGCGTTACCCGCCATCATTTTACTCGTCCGATTCTACGCTTCAGATGCTACACTATTGAAATACATACGTATATATCGAGGAACTGCTATCTATCTCATCTTTCACTCCTAACCGAAATCAGAGAGGAGGCAGTGCCAACGGGGCGATGAGACATGGATTGTCGAACTCAGGGTGGGTAGGGATCAGATTTCACTCCAGGTCATTGTCAGTTCTACAGATCCGTCCTTGCTGGCCATTACTCCTCCAATTAAGGACCATTTTTCATGGGCTTCTGTATCGGTTCCTTGAATGATGATATTTTTTTCATCGATGGTCTCCACAGCATCTGTCATGGCTTTGGTGGCAAAATAATCTTTGTACATATCGGAGACGGCCTTCAGATCTTCAGGGGTTGTAAAGATAATCATCACTGACTTCTTGCCTCCTTGTTCGCCGGACTGAGCTAATTCAATCTTGGCATCAGCCGGTAAGGGAAAGTCAGCAGGCATATTTTCAGGCAGCTGCTTATTCTGGTTCACTTCTGCCTCCGCAGGCTTCGCTGCAGATGTGGAGGCCTTGCTCGTATCTGCTATGCTCTCTGCAGCGGGCACGTTGCTACCGTTAGATACAGTATTATTACTATCTCCGGACTCCTGAGCCGCCTGGGTGCTACAAGCGCTCAGGATCGTCATCAGGGTTAAGGTAGCACAGGTTAGTACCAACTGCTTCTTATTTTTGATCATTATTATCGCTCCTTCTCTGTGAAATATCTGCTCCTAAGAGAGCAATCTATTGTCTCCGCTAATTGATTCCACACATCCTTCCCTATATGTTATATAAGCTCGTGCTATATGGTTTGAAGCGTGTGATACATGCTAGATATCCAGAATTTTAACAAAAGTGAAGTTGAGGAAGAACGTGCCCTAGTCCAGTTGTATTCCCAACCTAAGTCCAGTTTTGCATAACAGTATTTATATTCTGCATTGTATCTTCCGCATCTTCGGAATTGTTGCATATTTTCCGTGCATCTGCTGCCAGACGCATAACCAAAGCTTTTAATCATATATTGTTAATGCCAGCGGATTTCAGTCTTACTTCGTGTGGATTTTGTGGTGGTGTAGAATGTTCTGACGTCTAAGGGCTCTGCAACATTCGTCACCATGGATATGTATATCGTCGACTATGCATATCGTCCATTTTACGTAGGTTTGACATAACAGGGCTGTTTCACAGGTGCTCGTCTGTGGTAGAATTGTTACAGGGACTGGTTCGGCTAACCGACCAGTTGTGACGAAATAACATGCAGAAAGGATCAGGATACCATGTGTCCCCGAAGGATACTTCCCCAAAGGACGATCTGGAAACGGTATGATCTCTCTTATACTTAGCTTCTTCTCGTGGATGACGTCAGCCATTCTGACCGACTTTACGGAAGAGGGGATTGTGAAATGCGAAGGACCAAGTCCTCCAGGCTAAGCATCCATTTCGGCTTCCGTAAGAGCGGTAGTTACACCAAACTTACGAGAAACCGAGGAAGCCTGTATGAGGATACCCTACCAAAGTTCAATTACTGTTAGTCAACTCGCCCCGCTAGCTCGACGTATGCTGGCTATGATGCTGGGCACGCTTATTCTTGCATTTGCGTACTATCATATTAATTTTGCGAATCACTTAACTGAAGGAGGCTTCGTTGGCCTGGCTCTTTTGGGCAAATACGCCTTCGGTTGGTCACCTGCCTGGACGGCATTGTTGCTGGACATTCCGGTGCTGCTTGTCGCTTGGCTGTGGAAGGGCTGGAAGTTCATGGCCTCAGCATTGGTCGGAGCTTTGATGTTCTCTGGATTCTATGCTGCCTTTGAATTATACTCGCCTCTGCATATCGATCTGGCAGGCAATCTGGCGGTAGCTGCCTTGTTATCAGGCTTACTGACAGGCGTTGGTGCGGGTCTGGTTATGCGATTTGGCGGTGCTACTGGGGGCGATGATATTTTATCCCTCCTCATTAGTCAGTGGAGAGGCTGGAAGCTGGGGAATGTATTTTTTGCCAGTGACTGTATCGTACTTCTTCTCTCTCTGTTATATTTACCGATGAAGGAGACACTGTATACGATTCTTGCAGTATGGGTGGCAGGAAAGATTATCACCATCACCGTCACCTTCCGTCTACCGAAGCCAACTGTTGCTCCTAAAGTAACTCTGAAGCAGCAAGCGCACAGCTAGGCGTGGATTGTGGGGAGCTATACGCGGTTCGAATTAACCGCATAGTAACAGCAGTGCCCTATGTTCCGAAGAGCATTGTTTGGGACTTCAGGCGAATGCTCTGGACTGATGAGAATGAGAAGGGTACGCAGACAGACGATAAACATGAACGAATAATAGAGCAGATCAAGCATAGAGGTGTTCTTGATGCCATGACCATGGATCAGGAGCACCTCTATTTGTATGTGTATACATCATTTACTGAAATGGCGTGACTCCTGAATGCGACCATGCTGATCATGAATAATCACCCGTATGCTCTGGTCTGCAGACCAGCACTTGGCTGCTTGAACGGCCTCCGTCTTGGTATGGTGCACAGAAGAGGGATGATCTCGTCCCTGCTCCTTAATCGCCCAGCCTTCCTCGTGGGGAACGACATGAATGGGCTCATCCGTCTCGTGTGCGGGATGGTTGCGATTCCATTCCTCAGCCTGAGCCGTTGCAATCGCAATTGCTCTCCCTTCCTCATAGCCGTTCGATAGGAGGGCATTGGCGATCTCGATCGCCTTGTTGCGCACACGTTCCTCCAGATTTTTCATGGATGGGGGGTAATCCTGCTTGTTCCACGGCATAATCATTCCTCCTGTCTCTTCCTTCAGATTACGAAAAATGAGATTGAATCAATGCCCCTAAGGGACGGTAGATATGGAGCTTAGATATATATTACCCTTCCCATTCGTGGGCAAACGCGGATCGCCGTAATTGTATCTCCAAACTAAGTAGAATCTGTGCCCAGCCGTTAGATGAGAAGGATTTGGCTTGCAGCTATCGGAAGGAGAAGGGCCACGGATAACAAAGCCACAGGGGATCATCCGACTTTGAAGTTGAATGAAGATCCTGTGGCTTTATTTGTGCGTATTAACAGCAATTCGAAGCTATATCGTTGACAAGGATAATTTCTCCCCGGGTAAATTCAGTAACACTGTACATGAATTAGTTACTGGAATAGCATCTTACTGGAAAAGCAATTTACTTAAAAAAGTATCTTATCTAAAAAAGTATCATTCTGAAAAAAGCACCTTACTGAAATAGTGAAGCGTACTCTCCATAGCCCTCTTCCTCCAGCTTGTCCTTAGGAACAAAACGCAGCGCAGCGGAGTTGATGCAGTAGCGCAAGCCATTCTCGCCAGGTCCATCATCGAATACATGGCCAAGATGGGAGTCTCCGATTCGGCTGCGGACCTCGGTGCGAATCATGAAATGACTAAGATCCGTCTTCTCCTTGATGCTATAGCTGCTCAATGGGCGAGTGAAGCTAGGCCAGCCGCAGCCTGCATCATACTTGTCCCGTGAGCTGAACAAGGCTTCACCTGAGACGATGTCCACGTAGATGCCTTCATCTTCGTGGTTCCAGAATTCATTCTGGAAGGGACGCTCGGTAGCATTGTTCTGGGTGACTTCATATTGCAGCGGTGTCAGCCGTTCCTGGAGGTTGGACTTGTCCAGCTTGCCGGACCAATGATTCTCGATGAAGTCCTCACGTCCAGAGCCTTTGCGATAGCGTTTGTAGTGCCCTGGATTCTTCTTATGATAGTTTTGATGATATTCCTCTGCTTCATAAAATACAGATGCTGGTACAATCGGTGTAACGATTGGTTGATCGAATCGTCCACTGTCCGCAAGTGCTTTCTTTGAGGCTTCTGCTTTAAGACGCTGTTCCTCACTATGATAGAAGATGGCCGTCTGATAGGATTCCCCGCGATCATGGAACTGACCACCAGCATCTGTCGGATTAATCTGTTGCCAGAATAGCTCCAGCAGCTTCTCATAAGGGAAGACATAAGGATCGAAGGTAATCTGGACAGCCTCGACATGACCTGTCGTATCGGAGCAGACTTCCTCGTAAGTGGGGTTCTCTGTGTGACCACCTGTGTAGCCAGAACGGACTTTCTTGATTCCTGGCAGATCCTCGAAGGGAGATACCATGCACCAGAAGCATCCACCTGCAAAGGTAGCTAATTCTGTATCGTTGGGATTTTTAATGATATCCATCTATAATCACTCCGTTCTTGAAGACATGTTATAAGCCGCGGATAATTCCTATCGGGAAATATCCTTAATTTAAATTATACTCGAATTGTGCCTCTGAGACCAAACTAGCTAGCTACCGTACAACTTTTTGCGCACCAGCATGAAGATGCCAATACTAATCCCGAGGTACAACAGGGCAAGTGAGACACCAGCCAGTGGGTAGGTGGCCAAGAGACCGCCAGCGAAAGCATAGGCAGTTACACCTGGTAGCTTACCAATACATGTACCAAGTGCGAAGCTGTGAAAAGGAAAGCGAGCTACCCCGGCATACACATTGACCACCGTCTGGGGGATGAGCGGAAAGAGCCGGGCCAGCAGCACAGAGACGAAGGGGTGACCCTCCATGACTCGGTTGACCTTGGATAGGGCAGGTGAACGCTGCAAATATGCCTGTCCGCTGGCGCGGAAGAAATAGCGAATCCCTGCGTAGACGGCAAATGCAGCCAAAGAGCTTCCGGTCCAGCAGATGAGAGCCCCTTGCCATGGGCCGGTTGTATAGGAGATAGCCGCGATCACCAGCTTGTAAGGAAAGACAGGGAGCAGGGCAAACAGGAATGAGACCAACAGCAATACAGTCCAGGATGCCTGTTGCTCAGTCCATGTCCACAAGCGCTCTCTCTCCAACCATGTCACCAGCAGTAGCAGGATATATCCACTCACAAAAATCCATTTTTTCATAAATAAATCCTTTCCTGAATAAAACCCTAATTAACAACGAATGAATACCTAATAAGTCTCTAATAACTCTCCAACAAGTTCCCGAAAAAGTCCTGAACATGCTATAAATAAGATATGAACTAAGTTCTAGATAAGTTCTGAGGAAGTAAACAAGTTTCTAAAAAGTAAAGCAAGTTCTGGAGGAGCCTTAATATAAGTGCTTACGATCGTGCTCAAAAAATAATGTAAGTGCCGATTCCTTGTTTATGTCATGAATGCTATAATATGCCGCATAGAATAATCCCAAAGGGGAGTAGCTCAGACAATAAAGTCGTCATGACGGGTAAATTTGCCCCGGCTTTATTGGCAACGTGACGTTGTAAGCGAGACCTTTGCCTGGAATCTTGAACATTCGGGTAAAGGTCTTTTTGATGTGAATTCAAAAGGCGCCGTTCCTGATTGTTCAAGGAGCAAGCGCCTTTTTGCATGAGTGTTGCGCATAGATCCCGAAAATGATGCAAAATGCTGACATGCATGAATGCGAGTCGCAAAGCTAAGTATAACAAAAAAATGAGGGAGAGTGGGGAGCGCATGGATTTCATGTCTGTGGAGTTCTGGACAGCACTCATGTCCATCGTAATTATCGACCTGGTGCTTGCTGGCGACAATGCGATTGTCATTGGACTTGCTGCGCGTAATGTACGAAAAGAGGATCAAAGGAAGGTGATTTTCTGGGGGACGGTCGGGGCCGTTCTGATTCGTGTTATTGCTACGCTACTGGTCACGTATTTGCTGCAAATATACGGCTTGCGATTGATCGGAGGACTGCTGCTCGTCTGGATTGCTTATAAGCTGCTCGTTGAAGAAAGGAAGCATGAAATCTCGGCAGGAAATCAGATGTGGGCTGCCATTCGTACGATTATTATTGCAGATGCCATGATGGGGCTGGATAATGTACTCGCTGTAGCAGGGGCTGCGCATGGTGACATGTTTCTGGTCATTCTGGGGCTGGCGATCTCGGTACCGATAATGGTATGGGGGAGCACGATTATCCTTAAGCTTACCGACCGCTTCCCCTATGTAATTGCCATCGGGGCTGCTGTACTTGCGTATACCGCTGCCAAAATGATCGTCGCCGAGCCGCTTCTTCATGACTGGTTCGTGAATCCTGTCGTGAAATATGGCTTCGAGCTTCTTGTTGTCATCGCTGTAGTGCTGTACGGCTGGAATGTGAAGAAAAGACGTGAGAGCAAGATCAAGAGCCGTCCAGTTCGGATTAAAACGGCGGAGTAATCATTACTAGTGCTGCTCCTGAGGGAAGGGGTCCAGCATTTCGGTAGTTGTATCAAGAATGCTACTTCCGGTTGCATCGCTTCTGAAGTTGGTATACGATTTGGTCACTAGCCAACAGTAGGAAGTGAGAGGAGAAGTACGATGGATGACAGCAATAAGCCTTCCTCAATGGAGGAAGTGATAGCCCAGCAATATCGGCAGGAAGAGGATATGATGATTCTTGTCTTTGCCCAGTGGTGCGTGAATCAGGGGTTAGACCCTGAGGTCTTGTATCGACAAGCGTACCCGCATCAGGAGAAAAATGAGCGCCTGCAGCGAGTGCTTGAATTGACAGTACCTCGCGAGGAGGCTGGCGATATTCCGGATGATACCGTCCTTGGTGTGCTGTCCATGTTCGGTAATGAGGATTTGGCCATGATCGTGGCGGAGGCAAGAGAGCAATTGAACAGAAATCCCGCTAAGCCCGGATGATTCCCACCTCAATAACGTATGATAATGAGAGCAAGTCTCCCATTGTCATACGTTTTTTTTGGTTATTGCTCGCGTTAGTTGTTTAACTTATGGGAAAGGGAGCTTACAGCTGCTCACGGTGCTCGGCGCGGTATTGTCTTGGTGATATCCCGTATTTTGCACGGAATACGCGGTGGAAATAAGTATAATTGGCAAATCCGGACGATTCAGCCGCTTGCTCCAAGGACATCGGGCTGAAAATAATCCGTTCCCGCGCCATATTGAGCCGAACCTCCAGCGCATATCGCATGATGGTGGTATCGAATGTTTCCTTGAACAAATGCACGGCACGGGATACGCTGATGCCGAGGTAGCCTGCAACGTCGTCCAGCTTAAAGGCAGTCGAGGCATTTTCCTCAATGTAATGCTTGATCTGGAAGGCCAGATAGCCGTGCTGGGAGGCAACAGGTTGCTCTGCCAACAGTCGGTCAATCTCGAGACAGAGAATCCGCATGTAATACTCCGAAATCTCAGGGTAAGGGTTGAATATCCGACGCTGCTGCATGACAATCTGGCGGAATATATTCAGTAGGGATTCGTTCAGTTCTACCCGCATCTTGGCTGGACGTTTACGCTGCTTCCACCAGGCTTCAGCCCAGGGTCCAGTGAAGAAGATGTGATAATCGCTGCTCTCGATCAGCGTGTCCCCTGTCGCATCCGTTTCGCCGTCAATTGTCAATTCATAAGGCTCTGAAGGATGAAGGAGCAGCAGATCACCAGCCACCACTTCGACCATATCACTACCGATCCGTGCTCGGCAGCTACCGTCTGTCTGCAGGCGCAGCATGTAATTACGAATGCCTTCGGGCTGGCTTGAATAATAGGGCCTGCGGTGAAAAGAAAATCCGGCAGTCAGCACCTTACATGATTCATTAGGGGACATTGTAAGCACTCCTTTGCTTCCATGGTCCAATTCCCGGATATCTGTCCTTATCCCGGAATCATAATCACGGTTACTTGATAAATATTGGCCAGATTGTTCATGTTCTAATCATATTATTCATTTTATTCGAGGGCTGTACAGAATACCATGAGAGTAGATTGTACACCTCATATAACTGGCATCTGAGGAGTGAAGAATATAGTGGAGAGAGTAAAGGCAGGCATTATCGGCTGCGGTCACATTAGTGCCGTATATCTCGAAAATTTGAAGCATAGTCCTTACATCGAAATCGTAGCTGTTGCTGACCTGCTGGCAGATCGTGCAAGAGCAAGAGCAGAGGAATTCTCTGTTGCAAACGTATACACAGTGGATGAGCTGATTCGAGATTCGTCCATTGAGCTGGTATTTAATCTGACCGTTCCTGGCAGTCATGCCATGACGGATCTGGCTGTGCTGGAGGCAGGAAAGCATGTATTCAGCGAGAAGCCGCTGGCCGTATCTCTTGAGGATGGCAAGCGAGTCCTTGAATGCGCCAGAGAAAAAGGTCTGCTGGTCGGCTGCGCACCGGATACCTTCCTGGGAGCAGGTATTCAGACGGCACGGAGCGCGATACAACAGGGCATGATCGGACGTCCGATTGCAGCCACGGCTTTCTTTATGGGAAGCGGCCCGGAATGGTGGCATCATGATCCTGAGTTCTTCTATGCCGCGGGTGGTGGTCCTATGTTTGATATGGGCCCATACTATTTAACAGCCCTTGTGAATCTGCTTGGCTCGATCCGGCGGATTAGCTCCACGGTCGGAATTCAGATTCCTGATCGAATAATCCATAGTGGGCCGAAGGAAGGAACCCCGCTTCGGGTACAGACTCCGACGCATCTGGCAGGTAACATTGATTTTCAGAGCGGGGCGATTGCCACTGTCATTACCAGCTTTGATATCCGGGGGGCCTCGGAGCTGCCTTTCATTGAGATCTATGGTACAGAAGGGACAATGAGCGTTCCTGATCCCAATACGTTTAATGGTGATGTGAAGGTCAGACGCTTCGGTGCGGAAGAGTGGGAGACGGTGGAGCCACTGTTCATATGCTCTCGCAACGAGCGCGGATTGGGGGCCTCGGAGATGGTCACAGCCTTGCGAGTAGGTAAGCAGCCGCGAACGAGTGGAGAGCTTGCTTATCACATTCTGGAGGCGATGCATGCGTTTCAGCGTTCCTCACTGGAAGGGAAGCACATCATCTTGGATAGCCGTTTCGAACCGGATGAGACCTTGTATTACGGCAATGAGATTCTGGCGAAGGTTGAAGTCTAGGTAGACGTTGAAATCAAACGAGCGGCATACAAGGAAAGGTTTCATTCAAAGAGAATTCATAAGAATGAAAAATGTGTTTTTTATGCATAAAAGGAAACTTTTTTAACATGACATGCGTATGTAATATTAAAGGCTCGAGACAAGGCAATCCCATTCAGTCGAAAAATATGCTTGATCCATTGAACTTTACATTATAGTTATTGAATTTCATCCACAGCGACAGGGGAGGATTATTCTATGAAACTTGGCGTATTCTTGGTCTTATTCGGGGACAGATCTTTGGAAGAAGCATTGGATTTTGCAGCATCCACGGGGGTAACAGCCGTAGAGATTGGAACAGGTGGCAATCCAGGCAAGAAGCATTGTGATCCGGCGGCATTGCTGGATAATGATACAGCGATTCAGAATTTCAAGAAGGCGGTGGAATCTCGTGGGCTGACAATCAGTGCCTTAAGCTGTCACGGGAATCCATTGCATCCGCAAAAGCATCTGGCACAGCAGGATCATGAAGATTTTATCAACACGGTATTGCTGGCTGAGAAGCTGGAAGTACCTGTTGTGAATACATTCTCCGGCTGTCCGGGGGATCATGAGAACGCGAAGTATCCGAACTGGCCCGTAGCTCCGTGGCCGAACGATTATCAGGAGATTTTGAAGTGGCAATGGGAGAATAAAGTTATTCCTTATTGGACGGAGACAGGCAAGTTCGCAGCTGAGCATCATGTCAAGATTGGATTGGAGCTGCACGGGGGCTTCTCTGTGCATACGCCTGCTACGTTGTTGCGTTTGCGTGAAGCTGCAGGAGAAATGATTGGTGCCAATCTCGACCCAAGCCATATGTGGTGGCAGGGTATTGACCCGGTTCAGGCTGTACAGATTCTTGGCCGTGAAGGAGCGATTCATCATTTCCACGCCAAGGATACCGTCATTGATCCAGTGAATGTCAATAAATACGGCCTGACAGATATGCAGCCTTACACCAATATGCTGGAGCGTGCGTGGCAGTTCCGTACAGTAGGATTTGGGCATGACATCAAGACGTGGGCGGATATCCTGAGCGCACTTCGTCTTGTAGGCTATGATTATGTTGTTAGCATTGAGCATGAAGATGGACTGATGTCCATCGAGGAAGGCTTCACCAAGGCGGTTCACAATCTGAAGCAGGTGCTTATGAATGAACCGTTAGGCGAGATGTGGTGGGTATAACAGCTTGGGAGACAACAGGGGCAATATTTAGGGGGATAAGTTATGATTAACGTAACCATCTGGAATGAATTTGTTCATGAGAAAATACACGATGCCGTGCAGCGCGTCTATCCCGATGGATTGCATAATGCACTCGCTGCGGGGCTTGGGGGAGAAGGCTTCGCAATCCGTACAGCAACATTGGACCAACCGGAACATGGGCTAACGGATGAAGTGCTGAATTCTACGGATGTACTGATCTGGTGGGGGCATATGGCTCATGATCGGGTAAGTGACGAGGTGGTCGCCAAGGTGGTTCGCAAGGTACAGGAAGGCATGGGCTTCGTGGTGCTGCATTCGGGGCACTTTTCCAAGCCGTTCAAGGCCTTGATGGGCACCAGCTGTGATCTGAAATGGAGAGTAGCTGGCGAGCAGGAAATCCTGTGGTCAGTAAATCCCTCGCATCCGATTGCAGAGGGCATTGATGCGAAGATTATTCTGGAGCAGGAAGAGATGTATGGCGAATTCTTCGATATTCCTACTCCGGATGAGCTGGTGTTTATTAGTAATTTTGCTGGAGGCGAAGTATTCCGCAGTGGTTGTACTTTCCGGCGTGGAGCAGGCAAGATCTTCTATTTCCGGCCAGGGCACGAGACGTATCCAACGTTCTATCACCCCGAGATTCTGAAGGTTATTGCCAACGGCATTCGCTGGACGTACCCTGTGCATCACCCGCAGCAGACTTATGGACGCAGCGAACCGGTTCGCCCTTTTGGCGAGGTACTCGTATGACATTTCCACATGTGTTTTCGTAGAGCGTCCGGAAGAGTAGGATGCGACCCGCAGGAAGGTGTAGCTTGATCAACGGTGTACCTCCCATCAGACAGTCTTTGACGGATACATGCATGCTATTGTAATGATACGGTGAAAGACAGGCGACTCCGGGAATCGCCTGTCTTTCGTTATTTTCATGCCCTACAGCAATGTCCTACAATTAATTGGGACCAGGTCATTTTCAATTTGATGAAAATATGCTAAACTGAAATATACTAACTAATTGAAAGTTAACAACAGACCTGTCAAAGAGGTGAATAAAATTATGGACAATCATCCAACCCATTTGTGTCCCCGCTTTGAGACAGCCTTCTCATTCTTGGGAAAGCGCTGGAATGGTCTGATCATTCGGACGCTAATGGATGGGCCTAAGCGGTTCAAGGATATATCGAATCAAATTCCCAGCATGAGTGACAAGATGCTATCGGAGCGGATGAAGGACCTCGAGAGCGAAGGGATCCTCATCAGACATGTATACCCAGAGACTCCGGTTCGTATCGAATATGAGCTTACGCCTAAAGGCCAGGCACTGCGTCCAGTTATGGATCAGATTCAATCATGGGCTGAGGATTGGGTACAGTAGAGAAGTAAAGTAGATGAAGAATGACAAGTTGTAGGTAGCGTAAAGGAAGGTACCCTGAGTTCAAAGTGGGGGGCCTTCTTTTTTTTGTTAGCGTGCCCAGAGGCACGCATTATCTAGTTGGTGAAAGTCCAACCAAGGGAGGGGCCAAGCCACCCTTGTAGCTAGGATGCTTGCGCATGGTGAAATCTGTGTGTAAAAGCGCATCGACAAAAGTACCGGTCAGAGACCGGGCGAGCGACAACCCAGGCCGCAACATCAAGTGAATCCTGCCGCGTCGTCAAAAAGGACCTGCGAAGGGGAAAAGAGGGAGCCGAGTCTCGTGACAATGGACGAAGGCCAAGGAAGCTGTGCAGAACTTGGGACAACAGTGAAGAACCCTCCGGCG
>NZ_KB898200.1 GCF_000377505.1 Paenibacillus massiliensis 2301065 = DSM 16942
ACTACACGAACCACAGCCAAAAGAGATTAGCCAAGCTGGATTGGTATATTCTGCAGCGATTAACCCGGTGGTATGCAAAGAAGAGGCAGCGCAGGAGTTGGATGAGTTCAGGACCTGAAGTCAAGTATATTGCTAACATGTATGGACTAAAAACGTTATTGTGATCTGCATGCCCATGAAAGACGAACATCGGAAAGCCGTATGAGGGAAAACCTCATGTACGGTTTGATGAGGAGGGGCTGGTTTGAATCCAGCCCTTTACTCTAGCCCTAGTGTAGCCAGAGAAAATAAGAGAAAGGATGATTGGAATGAAGGTCGCTGTATACGTGCATCGCGAGGAGACAAGCTGGAGACTCTGCATTTCACTAGCGATGAGCATGGATGTGTGGTGGTGGCTGGATGGAGGGTTTCAACGAGCAGGGTATCTCATCATGCTAGGTGATCGTATCCCATTGCCTTGGGCTATACAGTTGCGTGAGAGCTTTCGCAGCTTGGCTGTCATGGATAATTGGAAGGAGCGGGAATGGAATGGTTGGATGGTGCGAGAGCTAAAAGGGGAGCTGGAGAGCCTGTCAGAGAGCGGCGAAGATCATCACCTGGGGGAGAAATACATACTATATCCAGCAGGGAGAGAGGTTTCTCGGTACAGTCAGAGCTATCAGGATGGTGATGGGTCCCCACGTATGGGGACCAATCTCCTTCGTGATGCTCAGTACTTTAGCCAGATTATGGAGGGTCGCCAGCTATTTGCGGACGAGGTAAAGACCCTATGGGAGCAGAATGGAATCCATAATGAGGATGAGAACAAGAGAATATTTCCGAACTCTATACAATCAAGCTCTCAAATGGGTCTGTCTTGGCAGGAAGCCGCTCAATTGGCTTATCTACAAGGGACGATTCATTATGACACCGGAATCGCCTCACAAATCACAGGAGTTCGACGTGCGAGTAGGATGAACCGAAGCTCTGGACGTCCGCATTGCAGACGCTGCGGTACAGCTACAGTAGAGAGCACACCTTGCGCTTCTTGCGGTCTGTCGGCATGTGCCTACTGTGCGGCTTGTCGCACCATGGGTAGAAGTCGTGCTTGTTCCCTGCTGCTATACCATGAAGAGCACAAGCAAACCGCATTCCTCGGTGGGAACTTGGGGGTGCCAGGCAGTATGAAGCTGGACAAGTGGGGCCTCAGTCCGGCACAACGTGCGGCAACGACCAGAGCGCTTCAATTCCTCGCAAGTCCTAAAGATACAAACCCAGTAGGCATTAGCGTGGAGAGGACGGGCAGCAAGGATAAGAATGATGAAGCTCCCTATTTTGTAGATTGGCGTATGGGCTGGCGCCGCTTTTGGTCGAGGGCGAGTTCACATACCAGCGAAGAAGGGATACGCCTTGAGTGTCTTCGTCTGCTAATCGTAGGTAGCAGAGATCCAGATCAGCATAGGAGGGGGCAGAGTCAGCTTCAAGATCAAGGACGTTTTTTGCTATGGGCCGTAACCGGAGCTGGCAAGACCGAAATGATATTTCCCTTATTGGATTACGTTGTATCCAGAGGGGGGCGTGCTCTCGTCGCAACGCCGAGAAGAGATGTAGTGCTGGAGCTGGCACCGCGGCTTGAAAAGGCTTTTCCCCATATAAGGATAACGGTGCTATATGGCGGAAGCACGGATCGCTGGGGATCGGGGCAGATTACAGTGGCGACGACCCATCAGCTCATGCGTTTTCGGAGCGCCTTTGATCTGGTCATTATTGATGAGCTGGATGCCTTTCCATATCACAACGACCCAATGCTTGCTCATGCGGCTGCCACCTGTTGTAAGCAGAAGGGTAAATTTGTTTATTTATCTGCCACACCGCCACTCAAGCTGCAGCAAGAAGTTCAGCGGGGGCTTCTGCCCTATGCAAAGGTGCCTGCCCGGTTCCATGGCCATCCTTTGCCAGTACCTGTTCGCATCTCGGGGAGTTCGGTTGCCAAGTGCCTGCAACAACGCAGACTGCCTAAGGGGCTTCTCTCTTCCTTGCAAATTTCGCTGAAGCGGGGGGCACAAATTTTTGTGTTCGTGACAAGAATTGCACAGATTCCTTCCCTGGTTCATTTGTTATCGACCTACTTTGCTGGAATTTCAATAGCAGGAACCTCCTCCGAGGACGAGCATCGAGCTGATAAAGTGAAGGCTTTTCGCGCGGCAACGATTCGAATGCTGGTCACCACGACGATATTGGAGCGAGGAGTCACGATTCCACGCAGTGATGTCTACATTCTCGATGCCGATAACGGCTTGTTCGATGAAGCTTCACTGGTACAAATGGCTGGACGAGCTGGCAGATCCAAAGAGGACCCGGCAGGCAAGGTGATTTTTGTCTCTCCAGAATGGACACGAGCCCAGCGCCAAGCGATCAGACAAATACAGAGTATGAATGAGCTTGCCCATCGAGGTGGGTATTTGAAGAAGATGGGAGGCTGAACCCGATTGAATATCGTAGATCGCTGCCTGCAGAGATGGTTAGCTCCTCCCGCACATAGTTGCCTGGTCTGTGGTAGCCGAGTCTTCACCAGCAGCCAGCTCGGAATCTGTAGCAAGTGTGAGCGGCGTATTCCGTGGATTGAGCATATTCGCTGTACCTGCTGTGGCCGGCAAGTCGGGTGTCCTGATTGCCTCCGGCCTGACAGAGTGAGCCGTTCGTTCGAATGCAATCGCAGTTCTGTTCAGTATACTAGTGACATGAAGGAGTGGATCAGCGACTTTAAGTATAGAGGTAATGAGAAGCTGTCGCCTTTATTCGGCAAGATGCTACAGCTGGCCTATCAGGCACTACAGGAAGAGAGGACAACCGTGGAACACTTCAGCTGCGCTTCCCTTGTCCTTGCTAATGGCCAAGAACAAGGGAAGCCTGCTACGAGCAGCCGTAGTCATTCGAAGCCCCACCCTGATTGCCGTCCTGTACGAAGGAGCCACATTCGGGAGTCCAAGCGATGGCCATGGAAATGCTGGAGAGCTAGCCCAGTCTGGGAGGCAGAGCTGGTGACATATGTGCCTGTTAGCGCGTCCAGACTGATGGAGCGAGGATTTAATCAGGCGGAGTGTATGGCCCGTGAATTATGCAAGCGACAGAAGCTTCACATCTGTGAACTGCTGATTAGGTCCAGAGACACCGGGAAGCAAAGCTTCAAGGGCCGCAAAGAGCGTGGAGATTCCATTGCTCATGCATTTGCACCAGCCAGTGGAGCCAGAGAGTGGTTACTTCAGGCATATGAAGGCAGACGACATGGGCGGTCTAAGCGGACACCACTCCGTATACTGCTTGTGGATGATATCTATACAACAGGTAGTACTCTTGAGCAATGCAGCAGTGTGTTAAGAGCTTTGGGGCAAGAGCTGAACATTCCCCTAACCATATACGGTCTTACTTGGGCACGTTCTTGAATGAACTACAAGGATAGAAATACTCTATTACATGAAGTGTAATCTCTATCATCCCTTTTGTAGAAGGAATTGCTGCTAATTTCCTACTGCAATAAATTTTACAAGAAAGCCTTTTCCATCTGGACGAGCTTTGTGTAAATAAGGTAAATTAGTACTACAGATGTTGACTACCAGATTATTGAAGGGGGCGTGTACTTATGAATCTTGCCAATTGTCCTCGCTGCGGGCGTTTGTACTCCATTAACCTTAGAGAGCTGTGTCCTAATTGCATTAAAGATATAGAACGTGAATATGAAGTGTGCGTTGCTTATTTGCGCGAAAATAAAGGTGCGAATATTCAAGAGCTGTCTGATGCGACCGAGGTACCGATCAAGCAGATCACTCGCTTTATTCGGGAGGGAAGAATCTCCATCGCCAATGCACCGAATATGATGTATCCTTGTGAGGTGTGCGGGACACTCATCCGTGAGAATAATATGTGTGATTCCTGCCGGTCACGACTTACGAAGGAATTAACACGGGCTTCCGTAGAGAAGAAACAGGACGAAGGTAACAATGTGGGTTCAGCTACCTACAATGCTATTGACAAAAAGCGGGATTACTAGTTCAGTGGAATTAAAAACGATTACAGCTATTCAAAAAGTTTTAAAGCACGCCGATAATCTTAGTAAAGCTTATCGGTGTTTTTTTTATTTGAGCGAATAATCCAAACACTTTTATGAAGAGTACAGAGCCCGTATGTTGCATCGCAGCGGAGCTTAACTATTCTGCAAGCGCAGGAATTGCCCGCCCAATACGGCCTGTTCATCCGTGCAAGTACGCCGATTAACGTTTTTCTAATACCACGTATTTTATAAATAATGAGGAAGGTGGAAGTTAAGTTATGAAAATTAACGAGACCAACCGCATCAATGCGATTAATCCATACCAACGTAACCAGGAGACTGGACGCCAGGAAGAACAGAAGAAGAGCCGGCGCAAGGATGAGGTGTCCTTTTCTCCTGAAGCTATGGAGATGCTGCAACGCAGTAATGACACCGATCGTGCTGAGCGGATTAAGGAATTGAAATCACAAGTATCCTCTGGTACATACCATGTGGATGCATCCAAAATTGCCGACAAGCTGTTGCCTTATTTCAAGCAGAATTCCGGGAACTAGGTGATTGAACATATGGCCTTGAATCGATTGGTTGATGTGCTGAATCAGTTGAATGATGTCCATCTATACCTCTTGGAGCTGGGAGAAGCGAAGAAACAGGCTCTTATTTCCAACCAAGTAGATGAATTAATTCAGATTATGAAAAAAGAGTCCCGCTGTGTGAAGGAAATTGAGCAGCTTGAGGAGCAACGTACATCTAGCTTATATGAGGTCCTGCACGAGCGTGGCATTAAATCCAAGCTGAATCTGACGATCACAGAGCTGTCCAGGCTGGTGTTCGACCAAGAGGAGAAGCAACAGCTGCTGCAAATGCAGGCTACACTTGGAGATACTCTGCAGCAGGTAAAACGTATGAATGACCTGAATCAACAGTTGATTGAACAGGCAATGTCGTTCATTAATTTCTCAGTAGAGAGCATGTCCTATTATGCGGAAGCAGACGTAACCTATCAACACCCGGGAGAGAAGCACACCGGATCAAATCGTTCCGGGCTTTTCGATACACGTGCCTGAATTGGAGGAAAGAACATGGCATCAACTTTTCATAGTATAGAAACGGCGAAGCGGAGCTTGAACACGCAATCCACAGCATTGGCCACCACAGGCCACAATATAGCCAACGCTAACACAGAAGGCTATTCCAGACAGGTCGTTCGTATGGTGCCTTCTCTTCCAATGGAAGCTTACGGCATGTTCCGTGCTACAGCGCCTGGTCAATTGGGAACAGGGGTTGAGTTCAGCGCCATTGAGCGTGTCAGACAGAGCTTCCTGGATGACCAATATCGCAATGAGAACACATCAGTAGGTAGCTGGAGTGTACGTTATGATTCATTGTCCAAGCTGGAGACAATCATGAATGAGCCTTCAGATACGGGGATTCGTAAGGTGCTGGATAATTTCTGGAACGCTTGGTCGGACCTGAGCCAGGACCCAGAGAATATTACGAACCGCAAGATTGTCAAGGAGACGACGTTAGCACTCACGGATGCAATGAATCAAGTGAGCAAGCAGTTAGATGCTCTCACCTCGGACCTTACGAACAGTGTCAATCTGAAGGCCACGGAAATCTCATCCTTACTGCAAAATGTAGCCGATCTGAATAACAGTATTAATAAACTGGAAATTCTGGGCGATAACCCGAATGATCTGCGCGACCAACGCGATCTTGCGATTGATAAGCTGTCCAAGCTGGCGAACGTGCAGGTAACACAGCTGGAAGATGGTTACCAGGTTACATTGGGGGGGCAGGTTCTGGTGACTGGTGCAACTGCCACCGCAGTAACTGGCGATACTCTCCAAGGCTTGTACGATGGCGGTACGCTGACCGGCGGTGAGGTCCATGGGATGATTTTCTCTCGCGACCAATATGTTGCCAACTACAGAACGCAAATGAACACACTTGCCAACACGTTGGCAAATGGCGATATTCAGATTACAATTCCGGCCGGCACAGTGCTTCCGGAAGGGACGATATTGAATTCTGGTCCGAACAATACGGCAGTCACTTATTCGAATGCCAATGGTAACCGGACACTGACAGATAATCTAACGGTGACTGTTCCAGGTATCAATGGTCTCCATCAGCTTGGTTACACATTGAGTGGGACTACGCCTACAGCTGGCGGCCCTTTCTTTACCACCACGGATGGTGCTCCAATTACGGCTGCGAACATCACACTTAGTCTGGACATTCAGAATGATCCAAACAAGATTGCTTCCTCCATGCGTGTAAGTGGGGCAGGCACTGCCAATGAGAAGGTTGTACTGGGGAATAACAATCTTGCCCTGACGATTGCAGCCCTGAAGAGCAACAAATTCGATTTTGGTACCGCGTTAAGTGCGCCGGGTACAGTCGATGACTTCTTCAGCTCGATTGTGGGACAGCTTGGTGTACAGACAGAGGAAGCGGAGCGTCAATCGAAGAATGCACAAGCCCTGGTTGAGCAAGTGGATCTGAGTCGTCAATCTGTCAGTGGCGTGTCTCTGGATGAAGAGATGACGGACCTGATCAAGTTCCAGCATGCTTATAGTGCTGCATCCCGATTCATGACCACTTATGATGAGCTGCTGAACAAGCTGATTAACAGTACCGGGCGTGTAGGCCTGTAGTCTATAGAAGCAGGAGGATGAACCTATGTCTTTACGTGTCACTTCGGGTATGATGAGCATGCAGACGCTCAGTAACCTGAACCGCAACTACGGGAATATGATGAATATGGAGAATCAAATCTCCACGGGGCGTAAAATAAACAAGCCTTCGGATGATCCAGTAGGCGTTACCTACGCCCTGCGTTACCGTGCAGAGCTGGCTTCGAACGAGCAATTCCAGAGCAATACAGACAGTGCTGTCAGTTGGCTGGATTTCACAGATTCCAACATGCAGCAGGCTATTAATGTCCTACACCGCTTGAAAGAACTAACAGTACAAGCTTCTAGCGGCACAGTCCCTGAGTCAGGTCTGGATGCTGTTAAGCTGGAGGTTGAGCAGCTACAGGAGCAAATGGGTAACATAGGGAATAGCCAAATTAGAGGGAAATATATCTTCAATGGACAGAACTATGATCAGCCACCCTATGAATTATCAGGTGCGATCACGAAGTTCTCTCAACTTGATCCAGATACAGCAGGTGTCAATTATGCCATTGGGGATCAATCTGTATTCCGTGTGAACACCTCAGGTAGTGAATTCTTTGGTGCGTCAGCGGACGGAGATAACGTATTTAAGATTATGGACGATCTGGTCGCGGGTCTTACCAGCGGCGATTATGATGTCATTGGAGCACAATTGAATCAAATTGAGTCGAGAGCTACGAAAATGCAGGCCGCTTTATCAGAGGTGGGTGCCCGCACGAATCGGGTCGAGCTGGTACAGACTCGCCTGGAAGACCGTGGTCTCAATCTTACAACGCTGCAGTCCAAAACGGAGGATGCTGATATTGCATCACTCATGATACAAGCCACTTCTGCTCAGACCATATATGAAGCAGCGCTAAAATCCTCAGCATCTATTATGCAACCGTCATTAATGGATTTTATGCGCTAATCTTGATTTTTTTATAATGTAGTGAGAAGCTATGGACAAAGAGTCCGTAGCTTCTTTCTATAACATCCCTACGATTTCAAGGAGGATTCCTATGTCCGCGAATTACGAGCAACATAGTGTAACAACAGAGGAAGCTAGTCATATATATAATTTCCCTAAGGGGATGCCAGGGTTTGAACACCTGAGAGAGTTTCAACTCCAGCAACATAATGAGCTCTTCAGTCTATTAAGTGCCGTAGAAGAGCCTGCCATCACATTTATTACAGTTGACCCGTTTGACTTTATCAGCGATTATGAGTTTGTACTTTCAGATGAGACAATGCAGGATTTACAGGTGCATAATCGTGAACAGGTTATTGTGCGTTGCATTGTAACATGGCACAGCGACCGGAAGAAGACAACGATTAACTTACTGGCACCCTTAATATTTAACACCGAGAATCAATCAGGAAAGCAAATAGTCTTACAGAATACTGGCTATAATACCAAACATAGGCTTTGGCCGGATCATTCCGAAGGCGGTGACTCGTAATGCTTGTACTGACAAGAAAAAAAGGCGAATCCATAGTGATACAAAATGATATTGTACTGACTGTATTGGCGGTGGAAGGGGATACGATAAAAGTCGGTATTCAAGCACCGAGAGATGTAGATATTTATAGAAAAGAGATCTTTGATGCCATTCAGCAAAATAATCAAAATGCTGTATTAGATATTCAATCTGTTAAGAATGCTATGCTGGAGATCGATGGCCTGAAGTGAAAGGAATATTAAAGCACTCCAAGTACAAATATTTCTCAAAAAATATCTGCAAAGCTATTAACAATTTAAAATGCAGGGACGATATATAATTTAGAGCGGTAATTCTTCAGGGCGGCCGACCTGTGAAGACGCTTATACCACATGGACGTGGGAATTACACCATTTCAGGGAGGAAATATAACAATGATTATCAATCATAACGTACCGGCATTGAACACTCACCGTAACATGGGCTTGAACACTAACGCAACAAGCAAAAACATGGAGAAACTGTCTTCCGGTCTGCGCATCAACCGTGCTGCTGACGACGCTGCAGGTCTTTCCATTTCCGAGTCCATGCGTGGACAAATCCGTGGTCTGGAGCAAGCGCAACGTAACGCTCAAGACGGGATCTCTTTCGTACAAACAGCTGAAGGTGCAATGAACGAAGTTAGTGCTATGCTGACTCGTATGAAAGAACTGAACGTACAAAAGTCCAGCGGAACTTATAGCTCCAATGACAAGGCTAACATCGATGAAGAGCTGTCAGAACTGGGTGCTCAAATCGACAACATCATGACTAAGACTACGTTCAACGGCATCAGCATCACTGCTGGCGCAACAATCACTGTGAACGATAAAGCAACTGGTTCCATCACAATTGGTACTATTTCTGTAACTAGCTTCAGCAGCCTGGGATCCACTACTGGTCTGGCTTCGATCGAAGATGCAATCAAAGCTGTATCCACTGAGCGTTCCAAGCTGGGTGCTGTACAAAACCGTCTGGAATATACTTCCAACAACTTGGGCACTACTGTTGAAAACCTGACTGCTGCTGAGTCCCGTGTACGTGACACTGACATGGCAAAAGAAATGGTTCAACTGTCCAAAAACAACATCTTGCTGCAAGCTTCCCAGTCTATGCTGGCTCAAGCAAACTCTGCACCACAAGGTGTTCTGTCTGTACTTCGTTAATCTTAACAGCTTTTTCAAAAGAGACCTTGACTTTTCAAGGTCTCTTTTTTGTTATTCTCTTCAAAAAGCAGTGCGGAAATCCGATATACATAGTATTACAGTAGCTTCAATCATAGGCTTTCGCAGGATAAGATTATTGTAGGGGAGGCCCGTTATGGACCACAGGATCACAGCGAATATCTCCGGAGTCGCACCTGTCGTACCTCAGCCCATTCGAACGAATGCTGACATCGACAGCTCAACAGCTTCCAATGTAGGACCTGGCAGTATTTCCGGAGGATTTTCTATGGAAGAAAAACAGGCTCTGGAGTTGTTTGAGAAAACAATTCGTGCAATACAAGGACCTGAAAAATCATTCGAAATCTCGATTCATAAAGAAACACATGCCATTATGGTCAAGGTTATGGACAAATCGACTGGGGAGCTGATTCGCGAAATACCGAAAGAGAAATTGCTTGATGTGGCAGCCAACATAATGGAGCTGAACGGACTTTTCTTTGATGAAAAAGCTTGAATGGGGGATAAATGATGAGAATTAGTGGACTTTCTTCTGGACTTAATATTGATGAAATGGTAGAAAAGCTGATGAGCGCGCGGAAAGCGCCTCTGAATAAATTAAATCAACAAAAACAGCTTACAGAGTGGAAGCGTGAGGAGTATCGCAATGTAAGCACAAAGCTAGTGAGCTTTAATACCAAAATTACGGATACGTTTAGTCGTACACAAAATATCGATTCGAAAAAAGCCAATATTACTGGAGCAACAGGGGTAGTAACTGCAACTGCTACAGGTGAAGCAGCAGACTCTGTCTTGAATATTGAGGTTAAAAATCTTGCATCGGCAACTAGCGTTGTCTACAAGGGTGCTGCAGGTGCTTCCAAGATGTCTGATTTATATTCCGGAAGTGAGACAAGCGTCAAGATCGGCGATGCTACCATCGAATTTACTGCAGATGATACAATTGATTCATTCGTTAAGAAGATTAATAGTAATAAAGCAACAGGTGTGACTGCTGTATATGATGCGGCTTCAGGAAGCCTGTCCTTGACGAATAAGGAAACCGGGAACAAGGCTATTGCACTCGAAGGTGCATTGTTTACTGGGAATACTGGCTTTACGACGACTGGACCTAAAGCTGGTAAAGATGCAACGGTCATCATTAATGGTCTGGAGACCACCCAGTCCTCCAATCGCTTTACAATTAATGGTGTAGAGCTTACGCTGACTGGTGTATCACCATCAGGACAATCTACCCAGGTGGAGATCTCCAAGGATATTGACTCCGTTGTCAACAATATCAAGGCGTTTGTAGAATCCTATAACGAAACATTAGCATTGCTTAACGGTAAGTCGAATGAGGAGCGCTATCGCAAATATTTGCCGCTGAGCACAGAGCAAAGAGAAGCGATGAAGGAAAGCGAAATCGAGTTATGGGATAGCAAAGCCAAGAGTGGTATGCTTAAGAATGATACCATTCTTAATAAGGCTATTTCTGAAATGCGGTTAGCAATGACCTCAGATGTAACCCTGCCAAATGGTGAGAAAATAAATCTTGCACAATTCGGAATTACCACCGGGGCCTATGGAGAAAAGGGTAAGCTTCATATTGATGAAGATAAATTGAGAGCGGCCATCGAGAGCGATCCAGAGAAGCTAACTGCACTATTCTCTCAAACGGATGATACCCCAGGATTGACTCCTACTCAAAAAAAGAACGTCACAGAAAAAGATGGACTATTCAGTCGCATCAGGAAAATAAATAGTGGTGCACTCGATACATTGGCTGAGAAAGCCGGTACATCCAAAATAAGCGCAGATATTACAACAGCATTTCTACCTCAAAGTCAAATGGGAACTCAGTTGGATTCCTTTGAAAGACAAATTACAGATTGGCAGAGCCGGCTCCTTCGAATCGAGAACAATTACTACAAGCAGTTTACCGCTATGGAGACTGCCATGAACAGATATAATTCTACGTCCTCAAGTCTATCTAGCTTCCTATAATATTTAATTTACTAGAATGAAGGAGAGATCCCGATTGATTAATTCACCACTGCAGAAGTATCAACAATCACAATTCCAGACTTCTCCGGAGCAGCTCCTGATCATGCTGTATGATGGAGCAATCCGTTTTGTGAAGCTGGGAATTACAGGGATTGAAGAAGCCAACTACGAAAAGAGCAATACCAACCTGTGCAAAGGACAGGCTGTCCTTCATGAATTAATTGCAGCTTTGAATATGGATTATCAAGTTGCCAAAACACTATATCAGGTCTATGAATATATGATTCATCAGTTGATCCAATCCAATTTGAAAAAAGATGTACGTCCTGCTAATGAGGTGCTGTCCCATTTGCAGGAACTTAGAGAGGCTTGGGATACGGCTATTAAATCATTAGGACAGGGCAAGTAATGCTTGCTAAGGAATACGTCGAGCAATTGGTGAAGTTGACAGCCCAATTAGTAGAGCGAATTGATTATAGCACTTATGAGGAATTATCCGAATTCAGTGAGGAGCGGGAGCGGCTTGTCCAGCACATTGCGCAGTGTCAAGCCACGCTTACCCCTAGTGATAAGCAGCATATCGTGGAGCTACAAGTACATGATGAGATCATTCTGGGGAGAATGAGTAGCTTGAAATCAGATGCTGGAGAATGGCTTATTAAGCAGGAGGCCATCAAGGGGCAAAAGTCAGCCTATAATGCTAGCTATACTCCTGACAGCATGTTTTTTGACCGGAAGAACTAAACCAAAGGGCTGGTATACTCAATGAAACGGCTAAGTGTATGTATGATTGTCAAGGATGAGGAAGCAGTCCTGGAACGTTGTTTGGAAAGTGTAAGAGGAATTGCCGATGAGATCATCATTGTGGATACAGGGTCTACAGATGCTACGAAGGCTATAGCTACGAGATATACGGATAAGATATATGATTACGTATGGACGAATGACTTTGCTGCAGCTCGTAATGAGTCTTTAAAGCATGCTACTGGTAAATGGATTCTTGTTCTTGATGCAGATGAGTATCTTTCTAAGGATGAGCACGACGAGTGGAATTCATTTCTAGATCAGGAGACCCCACTCCCCTATTTAGCCTACACATTACCAGTTATTAATTTTACAGGGGATAAAGGAAACAAGGATGAAATCACCACTGCACCAGTCACACGTCTGTTCCCTAACCATATGGGGATTATTTTCGAGCGTCCGATCCATGAACAGCTAACAAGAAGTAGTATTCATGAGAAGATGCAAGATAACGATGATCCTGATGCTAGCGACGTTCTGCTTAAGGATCTATCGAGAAGTCGTACGCACGAGAATCTATATCATAAGAAATTGAGCTTAAATATTTTTCATACAGGCTACCAGGTTCAGACCATCGTTAATAAGAATAAGCATGAGCGGAATATGCAAATATTTGAAACCATGCGAGAGAAGCAGAAACTTGATTATTATGACTGGTTTACACTAGGAAACCAATATAGATATGCAAAAGAAGAGGAAAAGGCCCTCGAATGCTATGAGAATGCCCTTGGGATTGAGAATACAAGTGTAGTCTGGTTCCCACATTGTCTTATTGGCCTAATAACACTTTATTATAAAATGAGTCGTCTCCCAGATTCGTGGAAATTGACTGAAGAAAAGCTATCCCGCTACAGTGATTTTTCTGAATATCATACGATTTGTGGTTTTCACTATGAAACATTGGGCTTTTTCAAAGAAGCCGTAGCTTCCTATCAGCAAGCGGTTGAGATTGCTGAGTTAAGAGCGAGGCAGGGCAAGGAAATTTGGCTGACAGATCCAGTGCATAGCTTTGATTCACCTGTTCAGCAGCTTGTCTCGCTGAGTTTTCGGATCAACGATAACCAGCAGGCCATCTATTGGATGTCCAAGCAGCTCAATAAAAACAAACAGAACCCTCAGATCTTGCTACAGTTAGTTCAGTGGCTTAGTCAAAATGAGACGGAATCCAATGTCATTGAATTCTTTGATCGGATCTATGATAGAACGAATTCATCGGATGCGGCTCTTATATTCAAGGTCGCATTAGCATTAGGTCAGACAGCTCTGGTGAAGCATTATGAGCAGTATGTTCAGTTACACACTCTACATGAAACAGATCAATTGCGACTGGCCATATTGAACAAGGATGCTGTACAAGGCCATAAGCTGTTAAAATCAGCCATTGGACCAGAGCTAGCGAAGCAGCAGCAATTGTGGCTTCAGGTTGTGGTAGGGTCATTGATATGGAATAAAGCTGATATGCTGGAAGCGTCTCTTAAGCATCTTGGTGAGGCCGAGGGATTAGAGGAAGCCACGGCATTAATCCTACAGGCCGTTAAAGGGCAACAGCCGGATCAAGCTACACATGAGCAATATGCAGAATGGTTGTTTATGGTGTCCAAACAATTGTTTTTGGTTCAAGAGTATTCCATATTTGATCAGTTTGTTGGTGTGTTTCAAAGCCCGGCTCTGATTAATCAACTAGCTAACCATTTCTATAGTCTAAATCTCATGCCACAGGCTCTGCAGTACTACTCACTCCTACTAGAACAGCAGCAGTTGGATCATACTAGTATCGAGAATTTGGCTATTTATCATGTAAATCATGGTTTTAATGAAGAAGCGGTTGAGTTTTTGAAAGAGGCTATAGCGGTTCAACCGGGAAAAAGACATCTTTATTCCGTTCTGATGCGTCTATTACCTAACGAGCAAACTTCTTCACTTGTTCAGCAATTTGAGCAGAGATTTCCAAATTTCTCTTCCATTTCGTTTGTGGAGGAATTCATTAAAGATAAGGCTCTTGTGTAATACAAAAAGAGGCATCCTGACATTTAGATCAGTGATGCCTCTTATCATTTTTGCAGGTTAAGAAGTGCCGGATAAGTTATCTTTAATAGATGTGGTGGATATATCAGGCGTACGCTCCAGATAAATAACCTCGCAGTGAGCAGAGAGCTCATCGAACTTTCCTCTCCAATCATCACCCATTACGAAAATATCAATGTCATAGTCAACAATATCATGCTGCTTTTGCTCCCAGTTACGCTCTGGAATGACGGTGTCCACGTATTTTATGGCTTCAAGCATCATTTTGCGTTTCTCATAGGAAAAGTACGCATGCTTCCCTTTAATATGGTTGAAGCCATCTGTAGATAAAGCGACCGTAAGATGATCTCCCAATTCTCTCGCACGTTGCAGCAATAAGATATGGCCATAATGAAGGAGGTCAAATGTCCCGTAGGTAATGACTTTTTTCATAAAGTGCCTCCTATTTTATACGAGCTGTTGTAGCTTGTTGCGTAACAGTTCGGCTAAGTCTGGTTTTGTACATTGTGCTGCTGCTTTCTCATAGTATTGTCTGGCTAGCTTTAATTGGCCTACAAGCTCATACACATAGCCTAAATTATACAGGAGATCTTCATCCCAAGGGAAATGTTGATGTCCTGCCGAGAAATTTTTGATTGCACTTTGTGGATCATTATTACTTAAGTGCAGCATTCCGTTCATGGCGAAAATGTCTGAGTCGGCTTTGTTATTCTCCAGATACTTTTGAATAGCACCATTAGCTTGTTCTAAGTGCCCTTGCTCAATCATTCCTTGAATAACCCGCTTTACCTGCTGCTGCATTTGTTTATGCTCTTGATAGCTAACTCTTCTTTTGTGGATTTCCTCCTGATGGGTCTCAATGTAGCTGTCGATATGATGCCAGATCCGCTCTGAGGATCCATTGTCCTTATAGTGATGGCTCAGATTGAGGATCGTGCTTCGCTCACTACTGAACCATTCGGTCTCTGTCTCAAAACGCTGGATGGCTTCGAGTAGCTCGGTCTGAGAGCTTAATTGGGGTCCAGGTGCCCAGAAATCATAGGGTTCAAGCAGGAAGCCGCGATTAGCCCTATATTCCTCCAAATCAGTAGCTAGAAAAATAATCGGTCGCTCTAACAACAAATAATCGATATAGACCGAAGAATAATCGGTAATCAGCATATCCGCTGCGCCTAGAACGTCATAAAGGTCTAGGTTAGCTTCCATTAGCTGGTTATCACTCAATGAAAAAACACCTTGGCTGGATAGCTCCTGCAGCTCCTTTTTAAAGTATTGCTCTTCAAACGGGTGAAGCTTAAGGACAAGGGATAGATTGTGCTCTTTCAAAAATTGTATTAGCTGTGTCTTGTTGAAATCTGGAAGTCCGAATACATTTCCAGTATGCTTGCCTCCGTCAACCTTATCAGGAGTAACAATCGACTGACGGAAAGTCGGCATGTAAAAGATGACCTTTCCGTCTCCTAGACCAGGAAATAATCGCTTGAGATGCTGCACTGAATTTGAACTGAATAGCGCATCATTGCGTGGCATGCCTGTAACTTGATATTTGGATATGTTGGCACCGTTGCAGGCGTTCATAAGTGTGTTATAGAGAGTGGAGTAAGACATAATCATATCCACTTCGGACCAATGTTTATGGATATCCTCATCAGGCAGTTTTTCGTTCCGGTCCATCTTTGCCATCGTTTTTAGTGGGAAGCCATGCCATAAATCAATATTCACTTTTTCATAATGCGACAAATATTCACCATGGGTGGTGATATAGACATCACTTTCATCAAGGTATCGGTTATAAAGGGTTTGCTCTTTCGTCAGCAGCTCAATGTCATATTTAGAAAGTAAATGCTCAGGTGCTCCCTGAAATAAGTGATAATTATTGGATCCAGAGGCAGATAAGTGGAATAAAGTGATCTTGATTTTAGAATTCATGCATATATTCCCTTCCGGCTTAAAATAGTAGTTATATCATTTATCGGCTGTTTCCTGTTAGAGATAAAGGGAATAACAGATATTAATATTTACTGTCAAAAAATACAATATAGATATAGTGATTTCTAGTCTCTTCGAATTGTGAAGATCAACCGATAATAACTATAACAGTGTAAATGTGAGAACTTTTCGTATGAGAGGTAGCCATGAATAAAACGATTTCCTTAGTTATGATTGTGAAAAATGAAGAAAGGCATCTTAGAAGATGTCTTGAAAGCGTAGTGAATTATGTAGATGAGATCATCGTTGTAGATACGGGCTCTACGGATCAGACCCAACGGATTGCAGCAGAATTTCAAGCAAAGGTATATGAATATACCTGGGGTGATGACTTTGCAGCGGCACGTAACTTTGCCTTGGACAAGTCTACTTGTGACTGGTGTCTGGTGATGGATGCCGACGAGTATATCTCAAATGATCCTTCGATTGCATTGCAGGAGCTGATGTCTTATCCTGCTCCAGTCGTTGGAAAGGTGAAGATCAACAATAAATTCCAAGGGCAGACGGGTGTAGAGTACGAACAAATCTATATTACTCGGCTTTTTCCATCGACTTGTCGTTATAGTGGCACAATCCACGAGCAAATTAATGCGGATTATCCCCGAATACGGGTCAATGTAGAGATTGAGCATGACGGCTACTTTCAACAAACAAAGGGTGAACGGAACGTTCCTTTGTTATTGGCCATGATTCAGCAGCATCCTCATGATCCTTATTACTATTATCAACTGGCCAAGGAATATCGCGGGCTGGAGCAGCATCAGCTGACATTTGAGTACTTACGTAAAGCTTATGAATTGCTTACCAGGCAGGAATCGTATGCCCCTTCTCTGATTGTGAATTATATGTATGCTATGATGGCGTCCGGTAATCTGGAGTTTGGCATTGACGTAATCAATGAAGAGCAAGATTTCTTGTATGATTATCCCGATTTCTTTTTTGTATCTGCCTTGTACTTACTAGAGTTGATTATGAGTGAACCAGCCAAATACGAGCATCTCCTTTCATTCATTGAACAAAACTACATGAGGGCTTTGGAGATTGGTGAGAACGGGCAGGAAGGAAGTATTAAGGGAACGGGAAGCTACGCAGCTCACCATAACCTTGGTGTCTTCTACGAGGTACTGGGGGACATAAAGCACGCTAAAGAGCAGTACGCTGCTGCATCTTTGTATCACTATGAACCTTCCATTGCGAGATTGAGTGTTTTAGAAAATCAGCATGTCTAAGGATAGTCGAATCTAGTTAGGCCTAAAGAAGTTATTTTGTCGATGTTCTGTCGAAAAAACACAAATAAACCGATAATTAAGATAACAATGAGCGTAAAGGAGTTCTCCATGCACAAGACTAGCATAATACTTAACGCAGCCCCAAATATTCAAGAATATCTGGCTGCCTCCATTGATAATATACGCAGATTTACTGAAAGAGGGGCTTATGAATTAATCGTCGTGGAGCATGGAGGCTCTCTTAAACAAAAAGAGTGGCTGGCAGATCAGACGGATATTCTCACGTTATTTCACGATAGTCCCTTGACGGAAGGCCAAGTCTGGAATAGAGGTATCGAGATGTCCTCTGGTAATAGTGTCTTGTTATTACATAGTGACACTCTGGTAACGGAGTACTGGCTGGATTATATGATTCAGTCTTTATATCAGAATGAAGATATTGCAGGTGTAGGACCTCTATCTAATCATGCTATTGGTGATCAGGTTATAGAGGTTAATTATGATTCGATGGAGGGTATGCTCCAATTTGGCCGCAACTGCAATCGCAGCTTTGGCTTGAAGCAGCAGGTTACACTGTCAGGCTTCTGTCTGTTCTTAAAAAGGGACGTGATAGATTCGATTGGGTCATTTCACGAGCAGCTTCAGGGGCAAGAGCTAACCGTAGATTACTGTCTAAGAATTGCACAGGTAAAATATAGATTAATGGTCTGTACTAATGTGTTTGTTCATCATTATGGAGTTGACAATTCTAGTGAATTGAGTTCGGAAAACATATTTAAATCACTGTGGGGATTCTGTGCCACGGAGTTGCAACCCTTCCCAGAGCTAGTATCCATGCTCCCTTCTAGTATATCTAATTCCTCCCGCCTACTGTTATTTGGAAGTGGTAATGGAGGGACATTGCTGACATTAAAGGGGGGTTTCCCTGAATTAGAATTGCACATTGTTGAAAACAATAAAGTGGCACGCGTGACCAGCCAAAGGTTAAACTTTGATTCAATTAAAATATCGGAATCGTTATCTGATTACGATGGTGAGCAAGATTCTTTTGATTATATCCTTTTAAATACGTTCAGCGATGTGAAGGAAACATTACGGCACTGTGAGCGCTTATTAAAAAAAGATGGGAAGC
Organism: Paenibacillus massiliensis 2301065 = DSM 16942; assembly: GCF_000377505.1. Classification (GTDB taxonomy): domain Bacteria; phylum Bacillota; class Bacilli; order Paenibacillales; family Paenibacillaceae; genus Paenibacillus; species Paenibacillus massiliensis. The sequence goes on from NZ_KB898200.1 coordinate 18,524, forward strand.
TAATCATATGCCTCCCCAACGTATATCATTATTCAACGATACTAAGTCTGGTGAACGGTACAGAATTAGAAGAACGTAATATTACAAGTTGGAGTATTAGCAGTTTTGTAAGTTTATTGGAAAATACCAATTTCCAAGTGAAAACAGCTGAAGCAGTAAGAGTGTCAATGTCAGAAAAAGAAACCGAATTAATAAATGGGTTAACACGTTCTAACTCCAATCAATTAACAGAGTACTCGGATATTAGTCGCTTTTGGATTATAGCCAGTAAAGTACCTAGTATTGCAAAGATACAGGAAGATTTTGATCAACTATTTCAAAGCCCAAGCGAGGAGCTTGTTGAGCAGATCCTGCAGAGTTCCTCGGGTACCATCTTAAAAGCTGCAAAATCCTATAATGGGCCGATTATTCCATTATTAAATTATTTAGCACTGTCCTATTACGAACGAAATGAAATGAGAGAGGTCTTTCCATTATTATCAGCGGCCTATGAGTTGAATCCTGAGGACCCAACTACACTGTGTAACCTTGGAACAGTATATTATGGTGTAGGTGACAACGAAAAGGCCCTACACTGGTTAGAAAGTATTCAAGCTAGAAGCGAACAGGTTGAAAGCTGGATAAGCAAAATACAATCTGAGATATCTCAGCGAAACGACTTAATAAAACAAATCAAACTTAGTCTGCTGCGGATTGAGCATAATGTCGATAGACAAGGGTCAATGGGTAAACTCGAAGAAATCATAAATAGAGAAGATGCTGATTTCATTATGAATGAGATTCGAGAGTTTGTAGAATCGAGTATTTTAGATAAAAATAATACTCTTCAATTTCTGATGAGCTACTTTTATAAGAGGGAGATATGGGGAGTTGCTCTAAATATGACTGAAATTCTTTTAGGATATACAAAAGATGATAAAATTCTGACGTTTGCTGGGTTTTTAATGGTGAAATTAAGTAGGTTCAAGGATGCCCTTTCTTATTTGAAAGAAGTCAAGCATCCTGATTCACAGACTTTGTCACTAATTAGAAATCTGGAATTGAACAACTAGATTGTGGAATGAAGGTGATGAGATGGAAGTTGGTCAGCTTAAAATAAGTGTAATCATGCCTATGTTTAATGTTGATGAATATATAGTCGATACAATCAACTCAGTTCTAAGTCAGACCTTAACAGAGTTTGAGTTCATTATAATTGACGACAACTCAACTGATCGTAGTTATGAAATTGCCTCAGCCTATGCACAGTCAGATGCCCGTATAATCTTAAGCAAACATTCATCCAAGGGTGCCTCCTCCATTAGGAATTTGGGCATGGAAAAGGCCCAAGGTAAATACATCTTATTTTTAGATGCAGATGATATATTGGCGCCTAAAGGATTAGAAATTCTATATGGGTGTGCAGTTGATCAAGAAGCAGATTTAATTGTTGGTCATCATGAGATGTTTATGAATGATTATAAGGAGATTCCTTGGATTTTTAAGGAGTTCAAAAGTTTAAATATCCCTGGTGAAAAAAGCCTTTTAAAGGATAAAGAATTATTGCAGCTTCCTTACTGCTGGGGGAAGTTATATTCAAAAAGTCTTTTAGATAAGATATCTTTTCCTGAAGAAATAGTTTTCGGGGAAGACCAGGTCTTTATAACAGAAGCCTATTTAAGAGCACAGAAGATATTTCTAACTGATTCAATTGTCTATTCCTATCGTAAACGAGAAGGCCAAATTACACAGTCTGGATATCTGTTGCCGGATAGATATTTAAGGGATATTATTAGTGTTTTTGAAAAAGTGCAGGACCAAATGAGAACAAGCATTGATAAAAAAGAGGATGCAGAGAATCTCTATATATACTACTTACACCACTATTTAAGAAGGAATTTGCTTAGCAATTTAGCTAATGGGCTATTAAGTGATGATCTTCCCCTTCAATTAGCAGTGATGAAGAATTATAAAGAGTGGCTACAAACTCTTGAAATTAATGTGTGTATAGGGATTAAAAAACAATTGGAATTTATAAATCTATCAATTGAGAAAATGCTACCTGTTTTTAGTGTGGAGGCAATTGCGGCATACGAAGACTTAAGTAATACACTCCAACTACTAGAAAAGCAGAAGGGGAATGGTCACAAAACGCCGTTAATAACCATCCAAACGACTGCTTATAATGTAGAAAAATACATTCGCGAATGTGCTGATAGCATATTGAATCAGACATTCGAGAACTTTGAATGGGTTGTAGTTGATAATGGATCAACAGACTCGACCGGAGATATCCTTCGTGAATATGCTATTAAAGATTCAAGGATTAAGCTTTTTAAGAACGAGAAAAATACTATTATTCATAAGGCAGAAATGAATTCAGAGTATGTAAATTACTTATTAAATCTTCGCTCCGAGTATTGGTGTATGTTAGATAGTGATGATACCATACATCCAGATTTTTTGAATGAACTTTACACGTTGGCTAAAACATGTGATGCAGATATTGCAATGGCAGGTTCACAGAAAGTCTATGAAGAGAATAATCGCCCGAATGATTTAAGGCCTTGCCCGAATTTTGAGGTTCAGCAAATTTCTCAACTGGGAGAATTATTTCCGGATATTTATTTTTTGCTTAGTGTTCAGTGGGGAAAGTTAGTTAAGGTGTCAGTGTTAGAAAAGCAAAGAGCCTATAGAACTAAAAATTTAGAGAGAGTATTAAGGCACGCAAATGATACAATGTTCACCTTGGATTTATTGAAATTTTCAAACAGTGTAGTTGGTATAAATAGAATTCTTCATAATTATAGAATAAGATCTAACTCCTACTATCATTCGCAAATTGATAAACATAGATATCTTGATTATTTGTTTATATACGAAGAGAGTGAAAAATTGTTAAATGGATGGGGAGGAATCAACGAAAGAACTACAAAATTTCTTGCTGTTACTTTGATGAACTCATTATTAGTTTGTATAAGGGTCTACGTGGATTCGAAAGTAGTTTCGCTGAAGGATAAGTTAGAAGGAATCCAAGAACTTTTAGCAAATAAAGATATCTTAACTATAGCTGACGGCGAGGCTTTGGGGCCGGTATTTGTAGCTGAAGCTTTAGAAAATTTGAAAACTATAGCCATGCAGGTCGAGAAAGAAAATCTTCCTACAGCAATAGTGCATTATATATATAGGCTTGTTGAATCAATTCGTATCGTTAATTCGAATGCAGAGAATAAAATAAGTGCATTATTATTATTTTTATCCTCTGTTTGTGATAATAAAAACAATAATAAAATAGGATCTATTTTCTTATATCCATTTTTAACTATGTTTTGCAATAGACATTACAAAAGTTTAGAAGATGCAGGAGTAACTGCTGAATTTTTATCTTCAGATAACGATTTACTTCGTGAGCTAGTAAATGGAAATGTTGAAAGGGCTATAGAGATTTGTTTGAATTATTCACATAAATCGGAATATAGTAACGTTATGAAAGTTTTGACTCAAATTTCATTTGATCAAAATAGAGATTCTATTAATAAGGAAGTAGAATTCTTGGCTCTAGCGAGTCCTAATATAAGTGATAATGAACTAGCAGAAGTAATTATAAGAATTTTAACAGTGAGCCCTCTTAATAAAGATGCATTAATTCATAAACTAATTTTGATGCATCGGCTCGGTGATTTCATTACAGCACTCGAGACTGCTGAAGTTTTAAGAGTATTCTACCCGAAGGACAACAAAGTTTTATTATTAATTGCCCAATTTTATAGTGCAATTGGATTAATTGAGCAAAGCGAAAGTCTACGAATTGTAGGCCATTCAGACCTTGAGTAACCACTCATCATCTTTTTCGTATAATCTGAATTTTTAGAAAAGTAATAGGGGCGTGTAAAAATGAAAGTTGTGATTCTGGCTGGGGGATATGGTACTAGAATTAGTGAGGAAAGTCATTTAAAACCAAAGCCTATGATTGAGATAGGCGATAAGCCAATTCTTTGGCATATTATGAAAATCTACAGTCATTACGGATATAACGATTTTATAATTTGTCTTGGTTATAAAGGTTATGTCATAAAGGAATTTTTCGCTGATTATTACCTTCATGCCTCAGATGTTACCTTTGACTTTGTAAATGAGAACCGACTAACCATCCACAATAATGTATCTGAGCCTTGGCGTGTTACGCTGGTTGATACGGGGCGTGACACTATGACTGGTGGAAGGATAAAAAGAATTCAGAAATATATAGGCCAAGAAAGATTTATGATGACTTATGGAGATGGAGTTTCTGATGTAGATATTAGCGCTCTTGAACAATACCATTCTCTGTCAGGCGGTTTAGTTACAATGACAGCAATTCAGCCTGGAGGGCGATTCGGTGTACTAGATATTGACGAAGCTACAAATCGAGTAGAAAGGTTTGCAGAGAAATCGAAAGAGGATGGTGGATGGATCAACGGAGGTTTTATGGTAATTGAGCCTGAAATATTTGATTATATTCATGACGACAAGACAGTATTTGAAAGCGAAGCTTTATCAAGAGTTGCTGAAGATGATAAGTTGGAAGCTTTCAAACACCATGGTTTTTGGCAGTGTATGGATACCCAACGTGACAAGGGAGTTTTGGAAAACCTTTGGAGAAGTGAAAAAGCGCCTTGGAAATTATGGGATTAACTACATTGAAGTGAAATGGGGTTTTTAGGTGGTAATATCTAACATTACGAAAAATGATATGAGTTTTATCTATAATAATTTGTCTCAGGATGACAAAGAAAAGTTGAAGGGCAGCACGCTTCTCGTTACGGGTTATGCTGGATCACTCGGATATTCGTTACTTCACTTTTTTGTTGAATATGGTGAAGTGTTAGGTGTTAAAAAAGTGTTTGGCATTGATAATTATATGTTTGGAAAACCAGCATGGGTTAAAAGAGTTTCAGAGCATCCTTTATTTGATTTGCGCGAGTTGGATATTATTAATTGTGATCTCGAATTTGCAGAGAGTGCTGATATTATTTTTCATATGGCTTCACTAGCCTCTCCTGTTTATTATCGACTACATCCGATAGAGACAATTGATGCGGATGTAACTGGGGTAAGACGTCTATTAGAATTTTATAAAACCAAAAAAATAAAAGGTTTTTTATTTTATTCTAGTAGTGAGATTTATGGGGACCCCCATCTTTCTCAAATTCCAACTCCAGAAGAATATTGGGGGAATGTTAATCCTTGTGGACCTAGAGCCTGTTATGATGAATCAAAACGTTTTGGCGAAACACTCTGTTATAATTTTTCAAGACAGTTTGGTATGCCAACAACAATCGTACGTCCTTTTAATAATTATGGACCTGGGATGAGAATTAATGATCAACGGGTTGTAGCTGATTTTGCTCAAGCTATAGTAAATAATGAGGATATTGTTATTTACTCGGATGGTACTCCAACACGAACCTTTGACTATATCCCTGATGCTACAGTCGGTTATATAAAGTGTGCATTGTATGGGAAGTTTGACATATTTAATATTGGATCTGATGGTCCAGAAATTAGTGTGAGACAGCTAGCTGAAATGTACCGTAATATTGGTTTTGAAATTAATCAGTATTCTGGAAATATATCATTTAAAGTTCATAATGATGAGGAATATCTTGTTGATAATCCTAATAGACGTTGTCCCAATATAAATAAAGCAAAACATATACTTGGTTATAATCCTCAAATTCATATTGAGGAGGGAATAAAAAGATATCTTAATTATTTGGTGAATTGCGACCGAGAGGAGTATTTCTGGTGAATGATTTTTCGATCGATATGTTGACAAACCAAGAAAATAAAGCCGATATTTTTTTGAAAATATGTTCTGAGGCTTTAGAAAAAGAAAAAAAACCGATAATTTTGTTGGGATCAGGGATAATTGGTGAGTTTTATTTGAGTTATATTAAAGAAATTGAAATGGATGTAGAAATATTATTTTGCGATAATGACCCTATTAAATGGGGAACATATATAAATGGGATTCTTGTAATTAGCTTTGAAGAATTGATCCAAAGATATAGGGACTCTTATTTTATCATTTCATCATTTAATTACTATGATGAGTTAAATACTCAATTATCAAATTATGCTTTGGAACCACTTGTGAAATTGAAGAAAAACGAGATTTTTGTCGATGATTATGATTTTTATTTCAAATTTAAAAACTATAAAAAAGTAATTGAAAATAATTTACTTAAATTTAAACAAGTTTATGATCTTCTTGAGGATGAAGAATCAAGAAGGATATTTATCGATAGAATAAACTATTGTATTTCTTTAAACAGCAATTTTTTGGCTCCCCTAAGAAGTCAATCACCTCAGTATTTTGAGGAGGGGATAATTTCATTGAATGATGATGAAATTTTCATTGATGGTGGAGGATGCATCGGAGAAACAGTTAAAGAGTTTGTAGACCAAACTGGGGGTCAGTATAGAAAGATTTATTCTCTGGAGCCCGAGACTGTTAAACATAAGGAATACTCAAAAAGAGTATTCATGGATGAGAAAATAGAAATTGTGCCTATGGGTCTATGGAATAAACGTTCGAAACTTAAGTTTGTTGGCAGGAATAGTGGCACCAGTTCTATTTCTCCAAACGGCAACATGGAGGTGGATGTAATATCCATAGATGAATTGCTGCATGGTTCAGAAGCTACTTTTATCAAAATGGACATTGAAGGTTCAGAGATGAAAGCACTGATTGGAGCTCAAAATACTATTGAAACTTATAGGCCAAAGTTAGGAATATGTATTTATCATGAACCATTAGATATTGTTGACATACCTTTGTACATTAAAGGGCTTGTCCCAGAGTATAAAATCTATATGAGGCACTATAATTATGGTTCATCTGAAACAGTTTGCTATGCAATAAGTATCTGAATATTAGAAAGTTTCACCTCGTGACAAGTTTAAAAGGCGGTGGTTTGAGTGAGTGATGTAAGCGACAAAGCCCTTGTACTAATTGATAAAATAAAATCCAGAAAATTAACTGTGGGTATAGTTGGTTTGGGTTATGTTGGTCTTCCGTTGGCCTTGGCGTTCACAAACGCATTGATAAAAGTCATTGGATTTGATATAGACCCGTCTAAAATTAGAGCTCTAAAAAAGGGAGAAAGTTATTTTTCTCATATTGACTCTAGTCAAATAAAAGAAGCTGTAGAAAAAGGATTATTAGACGGAACAACTGAATTTTCAAGAGTTCAGGAAACAGATATTGTCATTTTGTGTTTGCCTACCCCACTGAATAAATATAGAGAACCTGACTTATCTTATGTTACAGGCACACTAGAGTCTATATTACCTTATTTAAGAAAAAATCAGGTAATAAGTCTTGAGAGTACGACCTATCCTGGAACAACTGATGAAGAGCTTAAAACAAGATTGGAGGAAAATGGTTTTAGAATTGGCGAAGACTTTTATTTGATTTATTCACCTGAACGAGAAGATCCAGGAAATCCTAATTTTACAACTAGAACTATTCCTAAAATAGTTGGAGGTACTACTCAAAATTGTTTGAAAGTAGGAACTGCACTGTATGAGATTGTTGTTAGTAACGTGATACCAGTAAGTTCCACAAGGGTTGCAGAACTAACAAAACTTCTCGAAAATATTTATCGCTCTATTAACATAGGGCTTGTTAATGAAATGAAAATTATTGCTGATAAAATGAATATTGATATCTGGGAGGTGATAGAGGCTGCTTCGTCAAAACCTTTCGGATTTACTCCTTTTACTCCAGGACCTGGATTAGGTGGACACTGCATACCAATTGATCCATTCTATCTGACTTGGAAGGCAAAGGAATATGGGATTCATTCTAAATTTATAGAATTGTCTGGGGAAGTAAATACTTCAATGCCTAGTTGGGTCATCAACAAGGTCTCAGATGGTCTCAATGAAAGAGAGAAATCAATTAAAAATTCTAATATCCTAATAGTAGGTTTGTCATACAAAAAAAATATTGATGATATTAGAGAGTCTCCCTCAGTTGAACTTATGGAAATTCTAAGAGATAAAGGTGCTAAGCTTTACTATTCTGATCCTTATATCCCTTCCTTTCCTAAAATGCGTGAGCATTTTTTTCATATGGAAAGTGTTGAGTTAACTACTGATATTTTAGAAAAAATGGATTGTGTTTTGATTAGTACAGATCATGATCTTTTTGATTATGATTTAATTCTTAAACACAGTGACTTAATTGTAGATACAAGAGGCGTTTATAGAGGTGAAAAGGAAAACGTTATACGAGCATAATCAAATCCTTCAAGATTTTGAAAGGTGCTAATTTTTATGATAAGAGGAAATAAAATCAAAGCTTTATTTGTTAATGGTTTGCCTATTGATATGGGAGGAATTGAAAAGTCAACTATGGAAATTCTACGCGAGATTAATCATGAAAAGTTGCAGCTTGATTTCGCAGTAAGAAAGCCCGATAAAGGTTGTTTTCACGATGAAATAGAAAATTATGGTGGGGAAATATACAATGTTTTTGAAAAGACTAAGCATAAGGGAAAGAAAAAATGGAATTTAATAATGGATATATACTCCTTATTTGGGTTCTATAGAATTCTCAAACAAAAAGGCCCTTACAACGCGATTCACATTGTTCATCCTTTTCTTGATGGTTTTTTAATTATTGCCGCCATATTAGCTAAGGTTCCGGTTAGAATCGTTCATAGCCGTTATACTGGGATAGATGACAAAATTAAACCTGGTATTCTTCTTAAATTAACTCGTAAGTTTAGAGCTTCATTATGCAAAAAATATGCTACTCATATTTGGGGATGTTCAATAGCTGCAGCCCAACATCATTTTGGTAAAACAATAACGGATGATAAAAGGTTGGAGATACCTGAAAATCCAATAAAAGTAGTTGATTATTTGACGAAGAAATGTACTAAGGATGAAGCATGCTCCATCTTGAATATTTCTTATGACAATATAAATTTTTTGCATGTTGGTAGGTTTACAGATTCAAAAAACCAGTTATTCCTACTCTCTTTATTCTCCCAATTATTAACGAGTGAAGGAAACATTCATTTGGTAATAGTGGGGGGAGGGGCATTGGAAGATCAATTGAAAGATCGTATACAAACTCTTGGTATTGAACGTAATGTGACTATGTTACCAAGTGATACAAACATACAGATCGCTCTCGCAGCATCAGACTATTTTCTCTTTCCCTCATTGTATGAAGGTTTTGGTAATGTCCTAATTGAAGCACAAGCAGCTGGAGTCCCATGTATAGCATCCGATAGATGTCCAACTGAAACCAATATGGGCTTAATTGATTATCTTCCTTTAGAGCAAGGAACGGAGTTATGGGAAAAATTTATTTTGAACATTTTAAAGAATCCAAATAACAGGGAACTTATGGTCGAAAAGATTCTAAATCATGATGTAACAGTAGTTGCTCCTCGCATGGAAGGTGTATATATAAAAGGACAAAAATACTATGAAAACTACAATTGAGAAGCTAGGTGAAGGGTTAATGAACTATAAAATAACAGTTTTCGGCCTTGGATTCGTAGGATTAACTACGGCCCTTGCCTTTGCAGAAAAAGGTCATACAGTTCATGGTTATGATGTTAATGTACAAAGAACAGAATTACTTAATTCAGGTAAGCTCCCATTTGTAGAACCAGGCTTAGATGATGCATTATTAAGACATATAAATAATAAATTTAGTATTACCACAGATGTAATTACTTCTGTCAAAGAAAGTGATTTTATTTTTCTGTGCGTCGGCACGCCACAAGGAGAGAATGGCGAAGCTGATTTGAAGTATATTTTCTCTGCTATAGATACTTTCTCGCCTATTTTAAATGATAGTAAGTATAGAACAGTAGTTATTAAATCTACAATTCCACCATCGACTACTGCTGAACGAATAGTACCCTATTTTTCTTCGAAAGACCTACTCCCGGGTAAAGAATTTAGTATTGCCAATAATCCTGAGTTTCTCAGGGAAGGGAAATGTTGGGAGGATATGATGAATGCCGATCGCATTGTGTGCGGAGTGGCTGATTCTAGAGGTGAAGAGATGCTCAAATCTCTATATCGTTCGTTTGATTCCCCTTTCTTTGGAGTTTCTTTGAATACTGGTGAATACATTAAATATTTATCCAACACCCTACTAGCTACGATGATTAGTTATGCAAATGAAATGTCTAAAGTTGCTGATGCAATTGGTGGTATTCAAATTAAAGAAGCGTTCGAGATTCTTCATATGGATCGTCGTTGGGGGGGGGCTTCAATGGCGTCTTATGTCTACCCTGGTTGTGGTTATGGTGGATATTGTTTGCCAAAGGACACACAAGCCATGTATGCTAAATCGCTATCGAAAGGATATGCACCTGAAATTTTAAAACATGTAATTGAAGTTAATGATACAATGCCTGAATTTATGGTAGATAGAATCATGAAGGTTGCAAAAGAAACGGACAGTATAGGAATACTTGGTTTATCCTTCAAGCCTGGTTCAGATGATGTAAGAGATAGTTCCTCAGCTAAAATTATAAAATCATTAATGGCGTCCAATTATAAAAATATTAATGTGTTTGATCCTGTTGCTAATAAAGCATTTGCTAGTGAGTATGATCTAAGTATAAATTACTACGATACCTTAGATGAGATTTGTACCGAATCTACAGTGCTTGTTTTAGTCACCGCATGGGACGAATTTGCTGCAGTCAATAAAAAATATCCATTAAAGACATTTGTAGACTGTAGATATTATTTGTGAGGTGTTTTATGCCACTTTTGAGTATTATCATTCCAGTGTATAATGTTGAACATTATCTTGAAGATTGCCTCAAAAGCATACTTAGCCAATTATTTCAGGATTATGAGGTTATCCTAGTTAATAATGCATCAACTGATAGTAGTGGAAGTATATGTAGCAAGTATGCCGAACAATACAGTTGCATAAGGACAGTTCATCTCGAGCGTAATGTACTACCTGCTGGAGCAAGAAATGTTGGGCTAGAGATCTCGCAAGGCGATTATGTACACTTTTGTGACAGTGATGATTATTACACTGAAGGAAGTTTGCAATTATTGGCGGATTTACTGAATCAAAGGGGCCCATCGGTTGTAATGGGCCAATTTTTATGTGTTCCTGAAAAAGGGGCATATGTAACCTCCGATGTTGATTTAAACTCAGAAATCATAGAAAAAGGAAACTCATCAAATATATCTGAGTATCTTCTTTCTTTGCCACAGTTATTATGCACTCCATGGAGACTGGTCGTAAAAAGGGATGTTCTTATAACTAATGATATAAAGTTTCCTGAGGGGATCCACTCAGAAGATGAGGAGTGGTTCCCAAAAGTTATCTGCTGCTCAGACACTTTTGCACATCTACCAGTTCCCTTTTACTGTTACCGTCCAAGAGCAGTTGGTTCTATCACTTCATCCAAATCATTCATAAATAGTAAGTCACACCTTGTGGTAGCATTGAATTTAATTCGTTTTTTACTGAATAAAAAATACACAGATAGAAGAAAAAAACTGATTGAATCACGAATCACTTTTCTATTGGGGCTGTTTTCAACTCGATGTGATACCTTTACCAGGTCTGAAATTGCCGAGTTGGCAGTTATTTTGAGAGAGGAGCTAGAGCCATTAACAGATGTTGAAGAGTCTCTTTATTCTTCACTATTCAAACTTGTGAGTCTATTTGGAGCTACTATGGGATTGCAGTTGTATAAAACTCTTGTTGAAGAAGTTACTATAGGTTTGGTATCAACCCACGAGGGCAAAGATATCTATGTTTTTCCAACGGGCTATAACGGTGAGGCAACTGCAAGAATTTTGAAAAAGCAAGGATACAGTGTGAAAGGTTTCTTAGATAATAGCGTGTCAAAAGCAGGTTCTGAGTTAAATGAACTTCCAGTAATGTTACCAAGTGTTCTTCAAGAGATACCGGCTTCTAATCTTGAAAATACCTTTGTCATCATATCAACGCAGCAGGAAAAAATATCAAGCGCTTTAATGAATCAACTTAGAGAATTAGGCTTGAAGGATAGTCAATTTGCTAAAAGAATTTATTAGTGAAATTAGGGGGGGAGAGTAGGATGGAACTTAGTCCACATAAAATGAGCGTTATAATGTGCACTTATAATAGACCAGAATTTCTGGAACGTTCCATTGAAAGCATTCTCTCGCAAACATTTGAGGATTTTGAATTTGTATTAGTTAATAATGGATCGACGGATAGCAGTTTTGAATTGTGTGAGTATTATCAAGCAAAAGACAAACGAATCAAACTTATCAATATCCCGATCAACGAAGGAGCTGCTAAAGGTAGAAACAGGGGGCTAATGGAAGCTTCGGGGGAGTATATAACCTTTGTTGATGATGATGACTATTGTGAACCAAGGATGCTGCAGGTTCTTTGGGAGTTATCTCAGACATATGATGCTGATATTGCTTTATGCGGTAGTTGGAATAATATTAACGGGGAATTAGAGCCTTATTTTATATTTGATGACACCCTTGTACTTAATAAAGTTCAAGCACTAGACGAGCTTTTGTTAAGAAAACGTTATAATGTTGCTCCCCCTACAAAGTTATTTCGAAAAAAACTATTTGATGGCGTAACATTTAAGGAAAATGTTTTGGTGGATGACATACATGTGATTTATAAGGTTTTTGCCAACGCGGATATAGTGGTAGCTAACGGTGAACCTCTTTATAGTTTTAGAAAACATCCTAATAATATGACGCATTTTATTCAGAGTAATAGGCCTTCTCCAGAAATTATTAAGGAATACTTATCAGCATTTAAAGAGCGTACAGCTTATCTATCTGAAAAAGTGAGACCAATATCAGAGAGGGCTAAATACTCAGAACTCTCATATATGTTATCCATGTGCAATAGAATTAAAAACTTTGAAGAAATTGATTATTCTAAGCACTACAATGAAATGTTAAATGAAATTAGTGATAATTACCAATTTTTGATTAATTGCCCTTACACTGAGGAAGAAGAAATAAAGCTTCTTAATACACTAATGATACGATAAAATGTTGAACTATAATAGTAAGTGGCGTAATGAAGTATTATGCGAATAATTAAGTTATACATTTTCGAATGATGGAGCCGTGACAAATCCCTGCTGTCCTAACTAGCAGGGATTTATTATTTGAGCACTCATTGGAATAGGCTGTTGTAGATTTAATTTGATATGCCGATATTCTTTAGAGAAGCCCTTGTGTAGTTAAAATGCTAATGGACTAGGTCCTAATTTAGGAGTGAACGTATGAGCACAGCAAAGGCACTTGTCCCTGAATATATGACACAATTTCAATGTATTGGTTCCACATGTGAGGACAGCTGCTGCATTGGTTGGAAGGTTGTTATGGATAAGAAAACATACCAAAATCTTTCCAACGTACCACATAAGCAGCTCAGAGAGACCTTTAAGAATGGTTCTGTAAAACGGGAGCAGAAGGTCCGAACGGATGATCAATTTGCCATGATGAAAATGGATGCGGAGACAGGCTGCTGCTCCATGCTGAATGAACAGAAGCTATGCAACATTCATGCTTCCATTGGTGAGAACTATCTAGCGCCAATCTGTGCAACTTATCCACGTAATATTCACTACGTCAACGAACAGCAGGAAATATCGGCAGTCATGTCCTGTCCTGAAGCAGCACGGCTAGCGTTATTGAATCCTGACAAAATGGCATTCACTTATGTCGAACCTGTAGAGTATGGGAACGCGCTGATTAAAGCTAACATTTTTCCAGAGCGCCAGTCCGCCAACTATATGGGAGCATTTTGGCCAATTCGTATTTTTGTCATTGAGATCCTGCAGAGTAGAGAGTTCAGCTTTCCACATCGAATGTTAGTTCTGGGACTGTTTTGTGAGCAGCTGCAGCAACTTATCAGCCAAGGTATGGATCAGGAAGATAAGGTTCAAGATCTGATTGAGCGCTTTAAAATCATGATGACAACGAATGAAGAGCTGCGTAACTTCGATACTTTTCCGACAAATTCAGAGTTCCAATTCATTACATTAAATAATATTGTGTCGAAAAATCTGAATAACATCGGCTCTAATGAAAGATTCAGAGAATGTATCAGGGATTACCTGGAGGGCATGAACCCAAGCGAGCTGGAGAACAGGACGGAGGCTAATGTCGTTGATCGATATGATCAGGCTTACATGGACTACTATAAGCCTTTCATGGATGAGCATGAGCATATTTTTGAGAACTATGCGGTGAACTTTATGTTCTCACACCTGTTCCCCAAGAATAATAGCCGAAATGTATTTAAGATCTATACGATCTTGGTTAGCCATTATGTACTGATGAAATTACTGCTCATCGGAATGTCAGCGAAGCATCAGGGCTTAACGGCTCAATTGGTAGTAAAGCTTATACAGACATTTACCAAGACCTCGGAGCATTCCAATCAATATGTAGATAACATCCTGGAATTCCTGACGGCTAACCAGTATGGGACGGTAGGCCACATGAGTCTGTTGATTAAGAATGGATTGGGGGAAGTAGCCAAATGAGTGTATCAGCAGCTATGATTGTAAGAGATTCCGAGCGATGTATTGCTCGCTGCCTGGATAGTATAGTTGATGCTGTAGATGAGATTGTCATCGTGGATACGGGTTCTACGGATCGAACATTGGATATTATCGAGCAATATATCAAGAACTATCATCATATTAAGCTCTATCACTTCAAATGGATTGATGACTTTGCCGCTGCGCGCAACTACTCTCTTGGGAAGGTTACCCACGACTGGGTATTTGTCGTTGACTCCGATGATGTTTTGCCCGCCACAGAGCAGGCAAAGGTGCGCTCTTATGTCCAGAGACAGCTGGAGACAGCGCAGGAAGCCGTCTTTGATATTGTATATGATAACACCGTGGCCGGAGACATCGTTGAGGTAATTGAAGTGGGATATGTAAGACTGTTCCCGGCGCATTTAAGATATGAGGATCGCATCCATGAACAGATATCCTTTGGGGACCTGCCACGGCTACGGAGTGATATTCACTTGCTGCATGATGGCTATGACGTAAACATTGTCGACCTTAAGGCCAAGAAGAAACGTAACGTTGACTTACTCATTGCGAGTCTGCAGGCTAATCAAGATAACGCCAGATTATGGCTTCATTTGGCAAGAGAGATGTCCGTGCTGGATCAGGCTAAGGCGCGGAGATATCTGGATATTGCAGAATCAAAGACTAGTAATGTTGATCTCTTAAGGCTTATTAATAATGAAAGATCAGCAATATCCTAATTATCTTGTAGCTACTGTTTCATGTTCTCTGAATCCGGTTACTAATCAATAAAGTGTACTCTACCCATAGATTCGACAAGTATTTACATTAGCATGACATTATATTACAAAAAAACATTTACATTTCCAATTGACAATGGATAACCTTGGGTGGTATAGTCGGAAATGTGGGCGAGAGCTTCACTTCATTTGATGACGAAGGGAATGTTAGTGCATGCAAGGTAAAGTAAAATGGTTTAACGCAGAAAAAGGTTACGGTTTCATTGAAACAGCCGAAGGCGGCGACGTATTCGTACATTTCTCCGCAATCCAATCTGAAGGCTTCAAAACCCTCGAAGAAGGACAAGACGTTGAATTCGATATCGTTGAAGGCGCTCGTGGTCCGCAAGCAGCTAACGTAATCAAATTATAATCATCCCGGCTCGGCCGACCTACATAATTGGTAAGATGGTTAGCAATTTAGACAACGCTAGCAATAACCCTGGAACAGATTCCAGGGTTTTTTTATATGTTTTGAGCCTATAAATCTATAATGAAAATGTTTTCTTCGTGTCAAGAAAACTTTCATGAAATGTCGAAATTACACGAAAGAAAAGATGTGAACTAAAATACTTTTTCATTTTAACAAATTGTTAGAATTCTGCTTCATGGCTTTTACGTGAGGTTAACACATGTGGTATAATGAAGAAGCAAAGGAGGCGTGTCTTATGAACTTTACAGTTCGAGGTCAACAAATCGAGGTTACTGACGCTTTGAAAGAGTATGTTGAGAAAAAGCTTAGCAGACTTGAGAGATACTTTGATGCACCCCCAACATCTGATGGAAGTGTCACGTTAAGCACCACAAGAGGACTTCACACCGTAGAAGTTACCATTCCTTTGCCGGGGTTAGTACTCCGGGCCGAAGACGAAAGTGAGGATATGTACGCATCCATCGATGCAGTTACGGACAAGCTTGAACGTCAGATCCGCAAGCACAAAACAAAGCTGAACCGCAAATTCCGCCAGGATCGTGGCTTGAAGACGCTGTTTGTAGAAGAGCCGGTTACGAATGGCTCCGCTAGCGCTGATGAGCTGGATCATGATGATCTGGAGGTCGTGCGTACCAAGCGTTTCCTCTTGAAGCCAATGGATGTGGAAGAAGCGATTCTGCAAATGAATATGGTTGGACATAATTTCTTTGTATTCTCCAACATCGACAATGAAGAAGTGAATGTAGTGTATAAGCGTAACGACGGCAAGTATGGCCTGATCGAGCAAGAGTAAGGACAAGCCAGCCGAAGTGGTCGCTATCTATATGGAACTAACTCATTGCCATCTTTAACAATTGCATAGCGTATATTCCAAGCCCTTGTCTGTGCTGTATTAGCCGGACGGGGCTTTTTTGATAACATAGAGCTGCGGTAACGGGGGGGAAGAGGTGGGCCTGCCGTTAACGCATGGTAGCGTCTATTGGCAAATTCACTATGTGTGCTTCTTACCTTACATACTGTTATATAGATAGCTGCGATCTGACTGTTCGAGTAAGCGGACATAATGGTCGGTTGGTCGGGTGATTCCTCCTACACATCAGAAGTCGAGCCGACAATAAGTTGATGTTACTAAAGCTATCGTGAAGCGGTGTAGCGATGTCTCATTAAACCCCTTATATACCAAATTAAGTATGTACGGAACTAAAGCTACACTTGACTCGTCTATAAATAGATAGCAGCCAGAAGAGGGTTGTAGATTATATGAACTTTAATAGTTATGATTAGCACCAACTTTAATAGTAGCAGGCCGTGTGTGTTGCGGCATCTTCTACAAACTGTTACAATTTATCCAAAGACTTTTTTTGCGAAAAAGGAATCAATTTCACCATGGTCCCTTTATGAACATCGGGGATTAGCAGCTTCTGATAAGTCTGCAACTGGCTGATTCCCAAGGATATACACCTACATTTGCTCAGAGTGAGCTGTTATATGGCTGTCTGCATTCATTTGGACGGCTGTGAGGCTGTCTGTCGTCAATGGATGTATAGCTGATTTTTTGTATTTTGTGAAATTGATTTCTAACCATTGTTGTTGCACGAAAGGGGTAAGCCATGCTAGGCATTGTTAAGAAGATTTTTGGAGATACAAATGAGCGTGACGTGAAGCGTCTTATGAAGACCGTGGATATGATCAATAAATTGGAGCCGGATCTTGCTGCGTTATCGGATGAGCAATTGAAGGGCAAGACAGAGGAATTCCGTTCACGCCTGGAGCAGGGTACCAATCTGGATGAACTCTTGCCAGAAGCATTTGCTACAGTTCGTGAGGCTTCCAAGCGTGTCCTGGGCAAACGCCATTATGATGTGCAGATGCTGGGCGGTATTGCGCTGCATGAAGGTCGCATTTCCGAGATGAAGACAGGTGAAGGTAAGACACTGGTAGGGACGCTGCCGGTGTATTTGAACGCACTGGCTGGCAAAGGCGTGCACGTAGTAACAGTCAATGACTATTTGGCACAACGTGACAGCGCCGAGATGGGACAGATTTATGAGTTCCTCGGTATGACAGTGGGTCTGAATTTGGCGGGTATGAGGCATGAAGCGAAGCAAGAGGCCTACGCCTGCGATATTACCTATGGTACGAATAATGAATTCGGCTTTGACTATCTGCGTGATAACATGGTTCTGTACAAGGAACAAATGGTTCAACGTCCATTACACTTCTGTATTATTGACGAAGTTGACTCCATTCTCGTGGACGAGGCTCGTACACCACTTATTATCTCGGGTGCAGCTGAGAAGTCGACAGAGCTGTATTTCGCAGCTGATCGCTTTGTGAAGAACCTGAAGGTGGACGAGGATTATACTGTAGATATCAAGGTCAAATCTGTGGCGTTGACCGAGAACGGTGTATCCAAGGCTGAGAACTTCTTCGGACTGGAGAATCTCTATGACCAGAAGAATGTAACGATTAACCACCATGTCGTACAGGCACTCAAGGCCAATGTCATCATGAGACGTGACGTTGATTACGTCGTGACTGAAGATGAGATCATGATCGTGGATGAGTTCACAGGTCGTCTCATGCAGGGCCGTCGTTATAGTGATGGTCTGCATCAGGCTATTGAAGCGAAGGAAAATATTCATGTTCAGAATGAGAGCATGACGCTGGCGACGATCACGTTCCAGAACTACTTCCGTATGTACCGCAAGCTTGCAGGGATGACAGGTACAGCGAAGACAGAGGAAGAGGAGTTCAAGAAGATTTACGGTCTGGAGGTACTGCAGATTCCGACGAACCGTCCGAATCAGCGTGTGGATATGCCAGACGTAGTCTACAAGAGTGTTATTGGCAAATTCAAGGCGGTAGTTGAAGAGATTCAACAACGTCACCAAAATAAACAACCAGTTCTCGTCGGTACGGTTTCCATTGAGAACTCTGAGCTACTGTCCGAAATGCTGAAGCGCAAAGGCATTCAGCACAAGGTCCTGAACGCCAAGTATCACGCAGAAGAGGCAGAGATCATCACGAAGGCTGGACAAGCCGGAGCTGTAACGATTGCCACCAACATGGCTGGTCGGGGTACGGACATTATGCTGGGTGAAGGTGTGGCTGAGATTGGCGGACTGCATATTATAGGTACAGAGCGCCACGAATCTCGCCGGATCGATAACCAGCTACGTGGACGTGCGGGCCGTCAAGGTGACCCAGGCTCAACGCAGTTCTACCTGTCCATGGGTGATGAGCTGATGAAGCGCTTCGGTGCAGATAACGTACTAGCCATGATGGAGCGTCTGGGCTTCGAAGAAGACCAACCTATTGAGAGTCGGATGATCAGCCGTGCGATCGAGTCTGCTCAAAAACGGGTGGAAGGCAACAATTTCGATATGCGTAAAGTCGTCCTCCAATATGACGATGTTATGAATCAGCAGCGTGAGATTATCTACAAGCAACGTAAAGAAGTACTGGAATCCGAGAATATCAAGCAAATTGTATTCGATATGATCAAACCGACCATTGAGCGTGTGGTAGAGGCTCATTGTAGCGATGATATTCCGGAGAACTGGGAGCTTGAACAGGTCGCTGAGTATGTGAACAACAATATGCTCGAAGAGAATGCTGTATCGCGTGATGAGCTGTGGGGTAAGGAGCAGGAAGAGATTGTGGACTTCCTTTTCACCAAGGTCACAGATAAATACAATGCACGTGAAGAATCTATTGGTCAGGAAATGGTCCGTGAGTTCGAGAAGGTTATTGTGCTGCGTTCGGTAGACAGCAAATGGATGGATCACATTGATGCGATGGATCAGCTTCGTCAGGGTATCCATCTCCGTGCATACGGCGGTACCGATCCGCTGCGTGAGTATCAATTTGAAGGCTACGAAATGTTCAATGCGATGATTGCAACGATCCAGGAGGAAGTCTCCAAGTACATCATGAAGGCTCAGATTGAGACGAATCTGGAGCGTCAAGCGGTAGTCGATGAGAACAAGATTACGACTAGCGGCGACTCTGCGGAGAAAAAGCCGGTTCATGTCGGTGAGCAAGTTGGCCGTAATGATGCTTGTCCTTGCGGAAGCGGTAAAAAGTATAAGAACTGTCACGGTCAGAACGCCTAATCCGATATTTGTCGGAATAGCGATACCCGGTTCATGCGGGTCTGTTCGTAGATGGGGTTAACAGCTCCCCGAAGAGTGTATGTATGATGGCTGGTGCGTTACAAATGGCCGGCGGTACACACTAGCCGGGGAGCTATCTTTGAAATGATGGTCTGTCATCAAGTGAGGCATAACTAATGAGGCAAAAGGAGCAATGAACATGATAGATCCAAGTGTTAAGCATGATCTGCGTGAAATTGGCAAGAAATTAAATAATCTTAGGGGGTCTCTTTGACTTAGATCTCAAACAGGAAATGATTGCGAACTTTGAAGAAAAGATGGCCGCTCCGGATTTCTGGGACGACAATGAAAAGGCACAGTCTGTCATTGCCGAGATGAATGCAGTAAAATCCGCTGTGGATGAGTATAACAAGCTGTATCAGGAATATGAGGATGCTTCCATGATGGCCGAGCTGGCGGATGAAGAGAGCGATGAGGAGCTTGCAGGAGAGACAGCCGAGCAGGTGACTGCACTTGTTGGTAAGCTGGAGGCCTTTGAACTGCAGCTGCTGCTGAACCAGCCTTATGATCGGTTGAACGCCATTCTTGAGCTTCACCCCGGTGCGGGGGGCACGGAGTCTCAGGATTGGGGACAGATGCTACTGAGAATGTACACGCGTTGGGCTGACAAGCGAGGGTTCAAGGTAGAGACGCTGGATTACCTGCCTGGTGATGAAGCGGGAATCAAGAGCGTGACGCTGTTGATAAAAGGCTTTAATGCCTACGGTTATCTGAAGGCGGAGAAAGGGGTCCATCGTCTTGTGCGGATATCCCCGTTCGACTCCTCTGGACGTCGTCATACCTCCTTTGTATCCTGTGATGTGGTACCGGAAATTGCGGATGATGTGGAGATCGAGGTACGGACTGAGGATCTCAAGATTGACACCTATCGTGCAAGTGGTGCGGGCGGTCAGCATATTAACACCACGGATTCTGCGGTACGAATCACGCATATCCCTACAGGCATTGTCGTGACCTGTCAGAATGAGCGCTCCCAGATCAAGAACCGGGAACAAGCGATGACAATGCTGCGCTCCAAGCTATACGAACGCAAGATTGAAGAGCAGAAGAAGGAGCTCGACGAGATCCGGGGGGAACAATCCGATATCGCTTGGGGCAGTCAGATTCGCTCGTATGTATTCCATCCGTATAGCATGGTGAAGGATCATCGTACAAGTGTGGAATCCGGTAACGTCGGAGCGGTAATGGATGGAGAGCTAGATCCCTTCATTGATGGCTATCTGCGTAGCCAGATCAAATCCGAAACTGAATCCTGATAAAATTCCTGCAGAGCGCCTCCTGAGTTGGTGAGAGGGTACTCTGTAGGAATTTTTTTGTGCTTTACTGTACATACCTAAATGATTCAAGATTTCAACTTGGAAAAGGAGAACCAACATGGCACCTTCAAATAGCTCTTCCTCAGCCCGGACTACGTCATCTACACGAAGAAGGCGATTGTCCGATGTGATTCCCGCGAATGGTCCCTGGCGCACTCTGCTGGATGTCATCCTGATTGTGACAGGCTCTCTGATTACGGCCCTGTCTTTTAATATGTTCCTGCTCCCTAGTCGGATCGCCTCTGGCGGTGTATCTGGTCTGTCTATTCTCGTGCAAGAGCTGCTGAGCATTGAACCAGCCTATACCCAATGGGCCCTGAACATCCCCTTGTTTATTGCGGGGGTTGCACTGCTCGGCAAGCAGTACGGGGTTCGTTCCTTACTTGGCAGCATTCTGTTGCCGCTCTTCGTGTACCTGACGAAGGATCTGCCTGTGCCTACGACGAACATTCTACTGTCCTCCCTCTATGGAGGCATCGGTGTCGGTCTGGGACTGGGTATTGTATTCCGCGGACGTGGCTCCACTGGCGGACTGACGATCCTCGCCCAGATCATTCAGAAGTATACGGGCTTCAGCTTTTCTTTGTCTGTCGTACTGCTGGACGGTACGGTCATTCTGCTGGCTGGCATACTGCTGACTCCAGAGAATGCGCTCTACGCGCTCATTGGGTTATATGTCACCGGCAAAGTAATTGATGCTGTCGAGATGGGGCTAAGCTATTCGAAGGTGGCGTACATTATATCGACGGAGAAGGAACGAATGGCGGAAGTTATTCTAAATGATCTGGATCGTGGCCTGACAGAGCTGGCTGGACGCGGTGGATTCACACAGGAGGAGCGACCGGTATTAATGGTTGTAGTCGGTCAGAATGAAATTACCAAGCTGAAGATGCTCGTTCGCATGGTGGACCCGGACGCTTTTGTCATTATTGGCGATACGCATGAGGTGCTGGGTAAGGGCTTTAAGCGTGAGTCAGCCTGAGCAATAGATTGCTGCACAGGACACTAGATATTGTGTGGATCTACAGTGTAGAGCTGATAACCAGTTGCTATATACTCCCTTGGTCAAGGTTCGATTCTTATTATATATTTCATGGCTCCAATCGTGACTCGACACCATGTCCAACGCCAGTCTGAACGCAGTTATTGGATAGGTACAGGGAGAGAGTAGATACATGGCCCCATTCGTGCTTACGAAGCAAGGACTATGCGTCTAGTTCTAAATGCATTGTTTTGAAGAGCGAACTTCTCAGACCTTAGTAGCGTTTTGGGATTTTTCCAAAATATTTCTCTAAAACGTCTAAAATGTAGCCGATACTAAGAGTACTTGGTGCAGACAAGCTAAATATGGAGTTGGGTCATCATGACGGCTTGGCTCTATATTCCATATATGCAGCTGCTGGCATTTACTTTTCGGAGGAGGCAATTCGAATGAGAGTTCACGTGATGGACCTTCAACAAGGTGACCTATTAAAGGAAGATACATTTAACAAGTATGGTGTCCACTTATTGAAGGGTGGCGCTCAAATTAACAACGAGGCATTATCCTTGCTGCTTCAGCATGGAATTGATTATGTAGAGGTTGAGGATCGCGACCTTCAGACAGCACAGACACAGGCCATGACCGCCGAGCCTTCCATAGATGTATCAGCCGAGGATTTATACGATGCATCAGCAGAGAAGCTGAAGAAGAATATTGATAGCACGGTAGCAAGCTACCAGTCCTTGTTCCTTGATGTAATCACGAAGGGAAAGATATCAAACGATCGTATTGATAACAGCTTATCAGAATTGCTGGATAGTCTTGAGGAGCAGAAGGATGTAGTATCCCTTCTCTTGATGCTAGAGCGTGAACATACCAATACATATGCGCACTCTCTGAAGGTAGGGGTGTTGTCCTACTACATAGCGAAATGGCTAGGCTACTCCGAGGACGAGATCTACAAGATCACCAAGGCAGGGTACCTTCATGATATCGGCATCAGCCGGATCTCACCATCGCTACGCAATCTGTCATTGGACCTGACTGAAGCGGAGCAGGATGCTTTTAAGCGCCATACGGCTTATGGCTATGAGATTATTATTAACTCCATTCAGGATGAGGTCTCTGCGCTAGTTGCCTTTCAGCATCATGAACGTGGCGACGGCAGTGGCTATCCGAAGGCGCTTACCAAGGATGAGATTCATCCCTATGCCCAGATTGTAGCCGTAGCGGACGTATTCGTTGAAATGGGACTGACGGGCCCCGGTCAGATCAAGGAGGGCTTCCTGACTGTGCTGCGCAAGGTACATGAGATGAGCTTCGGAAGATTGAGCGAGAGGCCTGTGCAAATTATGATGCAGCATCTGCTGCCACAGCTTGTTGGCAAGCAGGTCAGTCTGAGCAATGGTGAGACCGCCGTTATTGTATTGAATAACCCGTTGGATTTCTTCCGACCTCTCGTGAAGGTTGGAGAGCAATTCCGTGATTTGTCCAAGGAGCAGCAGATTTCAATGGTTGACATCGTTGAAGCTGTCTAACTTACCGTAACCGGTGCACTTTCTATGGATGATAATCCCTTTGCTATATTCCCCTACAGGCGGGAGGCGAAGGGATTTTTTTCGTACATAAACTTAACATGCAGTGGTTGTATTTATATGAGTAGAGTCGTATAATAATACACAACTCGATAGCTTCGGATGGGAGGAGCAGCATGGTTAACAAGGTAAAAGTGGCAATTGTCGGTTCCACCGGCTACGGCGGGGTGGAACTGATTCGTTTTTTACAGCATCATCCACAGGTAGAGATCGTATCGGTTATTTCCTCTTCCAGCAGTGGTAAGCCGATCAGTGAGGGGTTTCCTCATTTAACGAATATTGTGACACAGAATCTGGATGGAGTGCATCCAGCAGAGATTGCAGCTAAGGCAGACCTCGTATTCACGGCTACTCCTTCCGGTATTAGTACAGAGCTGGTGCCTCAGCTACTGGAGGTCGGACTGAAGGTTATTGACCTGTCAGGAGACTTCAGGCTCAAGGAAGGCGCTACCTATGAAGAGTGGTATAAGAAGCCTGCAGCACCGGAAGCCTACTTGGAGGAGGCCGTGTATGGCCTGTCCGAGGTGTATGGCGACCAGGTGGTTGATGTTCGATTCATCTCGAACCCTGGCTGCTACCCGACTGCTACGCTGCTTGGCTTGATTCCGGCGGTAGAAGCGGGCTGGATTGATCACCGCAGTATTATCATTGATGCGAAGTCTGGTGTATCTGGGGCAGGACGCGGAACAAGCCTGATGACTCATTATGCGGAGATCAATGAGAATTTCAAAGCCTACAAAATCAACAAGCATCAGCATATTCCCGAGATCGAGCAGGTACTGGGCAATGTCGCGGGAGAGCGAGTAACCGTAACCTTTACAACACATTTGGCACCGATGACACGCGGTATCATGTCAACGATGTATGCCACGTTGAAGGGTGCTCACTCAGAAGCAGAGCTGATTGAGCTCTATCGCAACTACTATAAAGATCGTCCATTCGTGCGTGTGCGCGATGAAGGCATCTGGCCTTCTACGAAGGAAGTATCCGGCTCGAATTACTGCGATATCGGCTTTGCGGTGGATTCCCGTACGAATCGTCTGACGGTTATTGCAGTCATTGATAATGTCGTCAAGGGAGCGGCTGGGCAGGCTATACAAAACATGAATCTGATGATGGGATGGAAGGAGAGTCTCGGACTGGAAATGACACCAGTGTACCCGTAAATGGGCCGGGGCATACACATATGAGCATGAGTGCACATGGTTTTGAGATTGTGGAGGGCGGCACGGTTGTGACGCCGAAGGGATTTACGGCTGGTGGCATGCATTGTGGCTTGAAGAAGACGGATCGTAATGATATTGGAGCGATTCGTTGTGAGGTGCCAGCTACAGCTGCAGCTGTGTACACGACGAATATTTTCCAAGCAGCACCACTGCAGGTAACCCGAGAAAGCCTGGCTAACGGTAGACTTCAAGCGATTATCGTAAATAGTGGAAATGCGAACGCCTGCACAGGACAGCAGGGAGAAGAGGACGCTTATGCCATGCGTGCTGCAGCAGCCAGGGAACTGGGTGTGGCTGAACAGGATGTTGCAGTAGCCTCTACTGGCGTCATTGGTGAAGTCTTGAACATGGATGCTGTGCATCATGGCATTGCAGGACTTCCTGCGCTGATGTCTGCGGATCAAGAAAGCGCAGAGGCTTTCTCTCAAGCCATTCTGACGACAGATCTGGTCAAAAAGGAAGTATGTGTAGCCGTTCAGGTGGGCGGACAAACGGTGCATATTGCAGGAGCAGCCAAAGGCTCAGGCATGATTCATCCGAACATGGCCACGATGCTGGCGTTCATGACCTGTGATGCGACGATCCAACAGGAAGCGCTACATGGCTTGCTGAAGCAGGCCACTGATCAGACCTTCAACATGATTACTGTGGATGGGGACACAAGCACGAATGATATGCTGGTGGCGATGGCTAGCGGCCTGGTTGCCCATGAGGAGCTTAGCGAGCAGCACCCGGACTGGAAGAACTTTGCCGATGCTTTTACTTATGTGTGCCAAGTACTGGCGCAGGCGATTGCCCGTGACGGCGAAGGCGCGACGAAGCTGGTTGAAGTATCGGTGACGGGTGCAGTGAGTGAACAATCTGCACGAGCCATTGCCAAGACTGTCATCGGCTCCAGCCTCGTGAAGTCTGCTGTATTCGGCGCAGATGCCAACTGGGGACGAATTATTGCAGCTGTTGGACGCGCGGGTGAGCCTGTCAACCCTCATACGGTAGACATTCGGCTCGGTGACATCGTCGTGCTGAAGGGCTCACGGCCGATTTCTTTTGATGAAGAGGAAGCATTGGCTTACCTCCGTGGCGACACCGTGCGGATCGTAGTGGATCTGCATCAGGGTGAAGGACATGCGACGGCTTGGGGCTGTGATCTGACGTACGATTATGTAAGGATTAATGCAGCTTACCGGACCTAGCTCTAAGTGTGCTAAGTGATGATAAGGCAGACTCGCTGGGATCGGTACAATGAGTAGTACCTCGACGTATCTGATTTCAGCTTGAATAGTCTGGAGAGCGTAGTTGTTAGCGGAAAGCAGGGAAGCCCTAGAGAAACGAAGTGCCCGCCTTTAAGCTTGCTGTTCATCTGCTACTCTAATTAGATTAAAGAACAACAAGCTTAACAGCGGTCGACAGGGCTCCCTGCTTGTAGCGGCTCTATACTCACATATGATCTGATCAAGGTACAGAGGGACGGATAAGGATTGTGCAATATAAGTAGAGGGAGGCTGTTATGGAGCAGCAGTTTGTAATGAAATGCGGAGGCAGCACCCTGGCAGCACTGCCAGATTCCTTTTTTGACGATCTGGTATCCTTGCAGCAGCAGGGGGTTCAGCCTGTGATCGTGCATGGTGGTGGACCGGCTATCTCTGAGAACCTCGCCAAGCTCGGCATTCCTACCGAATTCGTGCAGGGACTTCGCAAAACGACTGAGGATGTGCTGGATGTCGTGGAGATGGTGCTGGCAGGCAGTATTAATAAGCAGATTGTACGCAGGATTTTGACCCATGGGGGTCAATCGCTGGGCTTGTCCGGCTCTGATGGATTGCTGATTCAGGCCAAGCCCGTTCATAATCATGCAGAGGTCGGTTGGGTCGGTGATGTGACCGATGTCAAAGTAGAGATTATAAGCGGTGTGCTCGGCATGGGCTATATGCCGGTGATTGCTCCGGTAGGAATCGATGCCCAGGGACAGCGTTACAATATTAATGCAGATACGGCTGCGGGCGCAGTAGCCTCCCATCTTGGGGTAACCCGTATGATCGTGGTTACGGATGTGCCGGGTATTTTGAAGAATGTGGACGGAGACATGCGAGTGCTACCATCCGTAACGGTCCAGGAGATTGAGGACATGATTGCTACGGGTGAAATCTATGGGGGGATGATCCCTAAGGTTCGTGCAGCCATTGCATGCATCCAGGGTAAGGTGCAGGAAGTGGTCATCGTTGATGGCAGTGAGCCGAATGTGCTGAGCCGAGTGCTACGTGGAGACGGGATCGGGACCCGAATCGTTCGTATGTAGTTGAAATTGAAGAGCATATAACGTATGGAAATGGCAATAAGCCAAAGGATATTTCTGATGATATGAACAGGAGCGTGATTAAAATGAGTCAGGGTGAACATACAGCAGTCGCACAGTCGGGACAAGACGTATCTAGTCCATCGCTGAGTAATAAGAATAGCAAGCAGGAGAGTTCGTTATTTCCGACCTATGCCAGATATCCGGTTGCTTTGGTTAAGGGGAAGGGAAGCTGGCTGTGGGATGATCAGGGGAAGAAGTATCTCGATTTCATGTGCGGCCTTGCTGTAACGAACCTGGGTCATGCTCCTGATGTGGTCGCAGAGCGGCTGAAGCAGCAGATCGATGAGCTGTGGCATGTATCCAATCTGTTTCACATTCCAGGACAAGAGCAAGCCGCAGCGCTGCTGACGGCCAATAGCTGTGCAGACGCAGTCTTCTTCTGCAATAGTGGAGCGGAGGCGAACGAGGCTGCCATCAAGCTGGCTCGCCGCTATCATCAGAAGGTGAAGGGAACCGGCCGTTATGAGGTGATTACCTTCACGCAGTCCTTCCATGGCCGTACATTGGCAACCTTGACTGCTACAGGGCAGGATAAGGTGAAGGAAGGCTTTACACCGCTGCCAGCAGGCTTCAAGAGCGTTCCGCTCCATGATGTTGACGCGTTGGAGAATGCGATCGGGGATCATACTGCGGCGATTATGCTGGAAATGATTCAGGCCGAGGGCGGTGTATATCCGGTACAGCCGGAATTCGTACAGCATATCG
The DNA here is from genome assembly GCF_000377505.1 of Paenibacillus massiliensis 2301065 = DSM 16942. Taxonomy (GTDB): domain Bacteria; phylum Bacillota; class Bacilli; order Paenibacillales; family Paenibacillaceae; genus Paenibacillus; species Paenibacillus massiliensis. Next base: position 46,643 of record NZ_KB898200.1, read on the forward strand.
TCAAGCTCTGCAAGGAGCACGGACTTCTGTTAATCATTGATGAGATTCAGACCGGAATGGGTAGAACGGGCAAGCTATTCGCGTTCGAGCATTATGGTATCGAGCCGGATATCTTCACGGTAGCCAAAGGCATCGGCAGTGGCTTCTCCGTTGGAGCTATGCTGGGCAAAGGGTATCTGAAGGAGGCATTCACCGCAGGTAGCCACGGGTCTACGTTTGGCGGCACACCACTGGCTATGGCAGCTGTCAATGCAACGGTAGAGACGATCGTGTCCGAGAATTTGCCTGAACGTGCGGCGAGCATGGGTGCTTATCTCATGGAGAAGCTGGAGAGCCGCTTCGCGAAGGTTCCTTTTGTGAAGGAGATTCGTGGCAAAGGCTTGCTGATCGGTATGGAGTGTGCAGGTCCTGTAGGTGACATTGTACTGGCTGGGCAAAGTAAGGGACTGCTGTTCGTGACAGCAGGGCCGAATGTGATCCGGTTGCTTCCGAATCTGTATGTGACGGAGGCCGAAATTGATCTCTGCGTAGATATGCTGGCGGAACTGATCAGCAGCCACGTTCAGGGACTGGAAAAGGAGAGTAATCATGAGTAAGACAGCAGAGCAGATGAAGCTTGACCTCAAAGGTCGGGATTTTATAGAATTAAATGACTTTACTACCGAGGAGATTGAATATCTGATTCAGCTTGCGGTAGATATTAAGAAGAAGCACAAGAGTGGAGAGGTCTATCAGCCTTTGCAAGGAAAAACCCTGGGATTGATTTTTGAGAAATCCTCTACCCGTACACGTGTATCCTTCGAGGTAGGTATGTATCAGTTGGGCGGTCACGCCTTGTTCCTGAGCAAGAACGATATCCAATTGGGGCGTGGGGAGACGATCAGTGATACAGCACAAGTCATGTCCCGCTATCTGGACGGCATCATGATTCGTACCTTTGGACATCACAATGTGGTGGACCTCGCCCGGTATTCGACGATTCCGGTCATTAACGGACTAAGTGATCTGGCTCACCCTTGTCAGGTGCTGGCTGATTACCAGACGGTCTATGAGCACAAGGGCAAGCTGAAGGGACTGAAGGTCGCTTATATCGGCGATGGCAACAATATGGCGCATTCACTCATGATTGGCGCAGCCAAGCTGGGAATGCACATCTCGGTAGCTAGTCCAGAAGGCTATGCACCTGATGCGCAGGTCGTAGCGGAAAGTCAGGATATCGCTGCAGGTACAGGAAGCCGTGTGGAAGTAACTACCGATGTTCAAGCCGCTGTGAAGGACGCGGACGTCATCTATACTGATGTATGGGCGAGCATGGGGTTTGAGGAGGAGCAGAAGCAGCGTGAGCTGGCGTTTGCCGACTATCAGGTCAATGAAGAGCTGGTAAAGCTGGCTAAGCCCGACTACTTGTTCATGCACTGTCTGCCAGCGCATCGCGGAGAGGAAGTCTCGGCGGGTGTAATTGACGGACCGAATTCCGTGATCTTTGACGAGGCAGAGAATCGTCTCCATGCACAGAAGGCACTACTCGTCGCTTTGATGAGCTAATGTGGATCAGCTAATCATGTAGCACTTATTTAAGCATATGACATGACCTTACAGGGAGGATTTATTAATTCATGGCTAAGGAAAAAATCGTACTCGCCTATTCAGGCGGTCTGGATACATCAGTCATCTTGAAATGGCTGAAAGAAACTTATGATGCAGAGATCATCGCTTTTACGGCGGATATTGGCCAGAAGGATGAGCTTGACGGTCTGGAGGAAAAGGCACTGGCTACCGGAGCATCCAAGGTATATATTGATGACCTGCGAGATGAGTTCGCAAGTGACTTTATCTACCCTATGTTCCAGGCTGGCGCTCTTTATGAGGGACAGTACCTTCTTGGAACAAGTATTGCACGTCCACTGATCGCTAAGCGTATGGTAGACATCGCGATTGCTGAAGGCGCTACGGCTATTGCACATGGTGCGACTGGTAAGGGGAATGACCAAGTGCGCTTCGAACTGAACGCGGCAGCACTTACACCAGATATCAAGGTCATTGCGCCTTGGCGTCTGGAGGAGTTCCGCAACCAGTTCCCAGGTCGGGCCGAAATGATCGCATATGCAGAGAAGCACGGTATTCCCGTGACTGCGTCCGCAGCAAAGCCATATTCGACGGACCGCAACCTGCTGCATATCAGCTATGAGAGCGGCGTGCTGGAGGACCCTTGGTTCGATCCGAGCGCACCAGAAAATAAAGACATGTTCCTGCTGAGCAATGCTCCTGAAGATGCACCGGAAGAGTCCGAATACCTGGAGCTGGAGTTCGAGAAGGGGGATTGCGTAGCCCTGAACGGCGAACGTCTTAGCCCACTTCAGGTCATGGAGAAGCTGAATGAACTGGGCGGCAAGCACGGTATTGGTCGTGTCGATATGGTCGAGAATCGTTTTGTCGGCATGAAGAGCCGCGGTGTGTACGAGACGCCAGGCGGTACGATTCTGTTCACAGCTCACCGCAAGATGGAATCCATTACCATGGATCGTGAAGTCATGAATCTGCGTGACAGCCTGATTACCAAGTACGCTACTTTGGTATATAACGGCTTCTGGTTCGCACCAGAGCGTCTCGCACTGCAGGCTTTGGTCACGGAGAGTCAGAAGAATGTGACAGGTACAGTACGAGTGAAGCTGTATAAAGGTAATGTCATCGGGGCAGGCGTGAAGAGCCCTGTGAGTCTGTATAACCCGGATATCGCCACGATGGAAGCCGACCCTACACAGGCTTACGACCAAGGTGATGCTACAGGCTTCATCCGTCTGAACGCACTGCGTCTGAAGGTAAACTCTGGCGTTAACCAGAATAAGTAAGCATAATGAGCATAGTACCTTGAACGAATCTGATTCGGTTGGATGGGCTTGGGCATCGTCGTTAGCGGAAAGCGGGCTCCATACTCACATTTAATCGAATCAAGGTACTTGAATTTCATACATTTCAGCGGGCCGCCTTTGTCCGGGAGACAAGGGCGGCCCGCATTATAGAAAAGGAGACTGACCAATGAGCAAGCTATGGGGAGGCCGATTCACCAAGCAGACGAACAAGCTGGTGGAAGAGTACACAGCCTCTATCAATTTCGATAAGCAATTGGCTGAGGAAGATATTCAAGGCAGCTTGGCACATGTGACTATGCTAGGCAAATGCGGCATTATTCCACAGGAGGATGTAGAGGCGATCAAGCAGGGTCTGGACAAGGTGCTGCATCGTATTCGCAAGGGTGAGATTGAGTTCTCGGTATCCGATGAGGATATCCATATGAACATCGAGAAGAACCTGATCGAAGAGGTTGGACCCGTGGGCGGCAAGCTACATACGGGCCGTAGCCGCAATGATCAGGTCGCCACAGACATGCATTTGTACCTGCGCAACCGTGTCGTATCTCTGGTCGGTATGCTGCATGCTGTACAGGAAGCTCTGATTGGACAGGCCAAAGATAATCTGGATACGATTGTACCAGGCTACACTCACCTGCAACGCGCACAACCAATCCTGTTCGCACATCATTTGCTAGCGTATGTCTCCATGCTGGAGCGTGATATTGATCGTCTGAAGGACAGCTACAAGCGCATCAATGTGCTCCCGCTCGGCGCTGGGGCACTCGCGGGAACGACCTTCCCGATTGATCGGCATTTTGTGGCTGAGCAGCTAGGCTTCGATGGTGTCTATGAGAATAGTCTGGACGCCGTAAGTGATCGTGATTTTATCGTTGAATTCCTTGCTGGCGCCTCACTGATTATGGCGCACTTGTCCCGTCTCAGCGAAGAGCTTGTGCTGTGGAGCAGCACAGAATTCGGCTTCGTGGAGCTGGATGATGCCTTCTGCACAGGCAGTAGCATTATGCCGCAAAAGAAGAACCCGGATGTTCCTGAACTGGTGCGCGGCAAGACAGGTCGTGTATATGGCAACCTGATGGGGCTGTTGACGGTGCTCAAATCCTTGCCGCTTGCGTACAACAAGGACATGCAAGAGGATAAGGAAGGCATGTTCGATACGGTAGCTACCCTAGAGGGTGCGCTGCAGCTATTCGCTCCAATGATCGCCACAATGAAGGTGAACAAACAGCGGATGCGGCAGGCCGTAAATCAGGATTTCTCCAATGCGACTGATATTGCAGACTTCTTGGTGAATAAAGGCCTTCCGTTCCGTCAGGCGCATGAGGTAATCGGCAAGACGGTGTTGTACTGCATTCAGAACAACAAGTATTTGCTGGATCTGACCCTTGAGGAGTTCCAGCAGTTCTCCGAGCTGTTCGATGATCGGATCTATGCGGTGCTGCAGCCTGAGGCGGTCGTGAATGCACGGAATGTGTATGGGGGTACAGCAACGCCGCAGGTTCGCGAGGCAATTGGCCGCAGCGAGCTGTTGCTCAAGACCACTGAGGAATGGGTTGCGTTGCGTCAAGGCAATGTGGCTTCCAGCTCGTAAATACTAGTTGTTATCCATATCAATCATCCATACCGGTTATCCATAGGCGTAGGTAAGGATGCATTCGCTCATCTCAGTAGAAATTGCTCCAGTGGGGTAAATCATACGCAAAATAAGGTCGAGGACAGGCTCCATGAGCGCTTGTCTTCGACCTTTTTGGTAATGGACTTAAATTAGACCAGGAGGTGCCCGAGCACGAGTCCACCATAGGCAAAAGCTGCTACAATGACTAGCGCCGGGTGAATTTTGCGTATATTCATCGCCCAGAAGGCAATAGCGGCAATACCAAGGGATTGCCATATCCCGATGGAGGCAAGCGATTCGCTACCCATTTGCCAGGTCACGATCGCCATCATCACCGCAATGACAGGCTGTACGAGCAGAGTCATTCCTTTGACAACAGGGGACTGCCGATGCTTGGCCATTATGCGTAGCAAGATGATAAGGGCTACACATGAGGGGATGATGGTCGCTGCATGTGCAATGATAAAGCCCATCCAGCCCGCTACATCGTACCCGACGAAGGCCGCGATCTTCGTAGCAATAGGACCCGGCAGGGCATTAGCCAATGCCAGCATATTGGAGAACTCTTTATCGTCCAGCCAGCCGTAGTGGGTTACGACCTCTTGATAGATCAGCGGTATGGATGCAGGTCCGCCCCCATAGCCCAATACATTTGAGATGAAAAATCCAAGTAATAATTGCAGCCATTCCATCATGAGGAGGAGTCTCCCTTCTGCTGACGACGTGCTTTCAGTCTGGATACTAGCCGGAAATGCACGGCTCCGTAAGCAAGGAAGAGAATGATAACGATGCCTGGGTGAATATCAATCCATTGCAGCATGAGCAGTGACACAATAAAGAGTCCTACTCCCATATATTTGCCGAGGCCTTTAATGGCCTTCTCACCAAATTCATAAGCCATCGTGCCGAGCATTACGGCGATTACAGGTGTGACTGCTCCGATCATGCCAGCCACGATTGGTGAGGTACTAAGGACACGTACCATGGATAGCAGGGCAATCATGGCTATGCTGCTAGGTAGAATATGAGCGATGACGGCAATGATAGCTCCGAGCACCCCTTTTTGCTGGTAACCCAGGTAGGCAGCCATTTTGGTTGCGATCGGTCCAGGCAGGGCATTTGCAATCGCGAGTGTCTCTCCGAATTCATCATCGTTCATCCATTGATAGCGTGTTACCGCCTCATAGCGAATTAACGGAATGACAGAGGGGCCGCCTCCATAGCCGAGAATCCCTGTCCGCAGCATGGCGGAAGAGAGGTCGATATATTTGTTTGTTGATGTTCCCATAGACGAAATATCCTCCTTGGTCCTTACAGTCGCATTCCCATGCGGCTCTTGTATCTATGAATAAGTACCTGGCAGTCCACATCCGTGATGCCTGGTAGCGGGTATAGCTTATCTTTGAGGAACCTCTCCATCTCCTGATGATTTCTGAACAGCCCGTGCATGTGCAGCTTGCTTGGTCCAGTCATGTGATAGAGGCTTGTGACAACGGATTCCTCTGCGAGTATCTCGGCTACCTGCTGCAAGAACTTGGGCTCTACCTCCACATTAAAGAAGGCCGATACATTAATGCCGATCTTCTCAGGGTTAATAACAGCGGTGAAGCGCTCAATGACACCTTCATCCATCAAGGATTGTATTCTTGTCTGAACTGCTACCCGTGATAGTCCAACCTCCTTCGCCAGGTCTGTATAAGAAATTCGCGCGTGCTCATGGAGCACAGCAATAATGCGTTGATCGATCTCATCCATGCTAGACCGGCTTCCAGAATCCATATTCGTCATCTCCCATACGTTACTCATGTGCAATGCGGAATAACTAAATGTAATTATAATAGATATATATCTTACCAACTGTAATAATATAAGCCTGATTATGTACATTAATCAATAGAAATTGGTTGTGAAAATTCTTTTTGTACGAAATAAAAATAAAAAACAGATCTTCGCCCAAGGCTGAGATCTGTTTTCTTACTCATATTTTACTCAATCACTCACATACTCAATCAAACAAACAAACAATCAAACAATCAAACAATTACCCACTTACTTCTCACTCACTCAAATCACTTAATCGCTCTATCATAGCTTTATTAGCCCGATAAGGGTGCTAGCCGTTCACAGTAGCGTTTTGCTAGATTCAATATAGGTTACTCTGAAATGGTTCTTAGGACCTAATTGCCCTTGCCTTATTCAGTTAATCTGTTACGCAGCGGTAGCCAGTCCAATACTCGCTGAATTTGCTGGTCCCAATATCCCCAGTCATGCCCACTAGGACCTTCCTCATAGGTCAATGAAATATTAGTCCGTTGGCAGGCTTCTCTGAAGCTGATATTTTCACGGTATAAAAAGTCTTCTGTCCCACAGCATTGATAGAGCATTGGCCGTGGAGCGTTGGATTGCTGCAGTCGGCTCAGCAGCTCAAGCAAATCATGCTCCGAACCTTCCACCGACTCAGGGCCGAAGATTCGTAGCCATTCCGACTCGGACATGACACGTAGTGCGGGGTCTCTTCTCGTCAGCCCAATATCGAGTGCCCCGGATAAGCTAGCAGCGGCCTTGAACTGCTCTGGCTTGCGTAGGGCCAGCTTGAAGGCGCCATAACCGCCCATAGACAGGCCGGCTACAAAGTTGTCCTCGCGGTCGGCAGATAGCGGGAAAAAGGAGCGTGCCAGCATAGGTAGCTCTTCGCTAATGAAGCTCCAGTAGGCTCCTCCCTCATACATATCTGTGTAGAAGCTACGGTGCACCTGAGGCATGACTACGGCAAGTCCCAACGAAGCAACGTATCGTTCAATGGAAGTACGACGGACCCAGATTGAATCATCGTCTGAGAGTCCGTGCAAGAGGTATAGGACGGGGTGGGGGCCAAGCCCCTGTGCATTGTGCATCCCGATCTGTGATGTGGTCTGCTGTGGCAGGATGACACGCATGGAAGTGCTCAGTCCCAGTGTCTCGGAATAAAACTGACATTGAATAAGCGCCATGTTCTTAACCGCCTTTTTGATGGTTTTTGTGTCCAATTTACTATAGCGCAATCCAGAAATTCTGTCGTGAGAACAATTGGTTATTTGGGATCATTTTCATGAATTTTGCTTCCCATTGTTTAATTTTCTGGTAAATTGTTTTAAGTAATTTACAGCGGCGGTTCATCCGGCGACATTGCCATCAGAGGCAAACCACTTCGTTTTTCAAGGACTTGTGAACATGATTGCATGTCACAGTCACATCTAAAAGGAGGCTGAAGCAATTATATGAGCAATAAACATAAGCAGGTTCGTAAAGTGTTGGCGGGTACATTGGGAGCAGGTCTATTATTCAGTGCATTTGGGAGCGCTTCTGCGGCAACCGAGAATCTGTCCAACCATTGGGCGGGAGATCAGTTGCAGCGCTGGGCAGCCACGGGCTACCTGAGCGGGTACGCTGACGGTACACTAAAGCCAGATTTGACAATTACCCGTGCAGAGTTCATATCGCTGGTGAATCGTAATTTTGTGGTAACAGGTGCCGATGCGGCAGTCACAGACGATACTTACGGCTCCGGGTTCACGGACCTGCCTTCCAATCACTGGGCCTATGATGCAATGATGAAAGCAGTAAATGCTGGCTTCATTGGGGGCTATGCCGATCGTACAATCAAGCCGAATGCAGTGGTTACTCGTCAGGAAGCGGCAGCTATTCTGGCCAAGGCTACGGGTTGGGCGCCGGGTTCAGCCTCAAGTCTGACGAGATTCTCTGATTATGAAGATATCGCTTCCTGGAGTAGAGCAAGCGTAGCGGCTGCCATCAGCCAGGATGCCATGAGCGGATATCCGGATGGCACCTTCCAGCCAACCAAAGGCTTGACGCGTGCTGAGGCCATCGTTATTATTGATGCTGCATCCGGTTTCAATCTGGATGGTAGCACCACGGTAACCCCTGGTGGACCAAGCACAGGTGTCATTGATGATACTTATGGTGAGGATAATACCGGTGTGGTAACACCTCCTGAAGAGGAAGAGACGCCAGCGACGGAGGTAGACTCCGAAGATACAACGTCCCCGGAGGATACAGTAGATGAGACAGAAACTACAGATGACGCGACAACTCCTGCTGATACAGAGGATAATGCGGATGATGAGGATACAGCTGATGAATCCGCAGTAGCTGCACCTTCTGTTGACCCTGTTAAAGCCGGCGACAGCACGATTCAAGGTACTGCTGAAGCAGGTAGCATCATTCGTGTCTATTCCGGCAATACACTGCTCTCTAGCATAACAGCCAGACCAGATGGAAGCTTCAGCGTGCTTGTGGGCACACAGCCTGAGGGCGTTGAACTGACCGTGTATGCGGAAGATGTGGACGGCAACGAAAGTGAGCATCTGACAATTACCGTGCTGGATGAGGATGGAAATGCCCCTGATGATACAGAGGCTGATGTTACTACAGACAGCTTTGAAGAGCAATAAGCTGTAAAAGGCAAGCATTCCAGAGAAGCTATGAAGAATACCGTTCTGATTCATTAAGGACAGAATCTGATTGCTTCGTTCTGATACAACATAAGCCTCCCTAGCTACCTTTGAGTGGTTAGGGAGGCTTTTAATTTATGATCATTTAGTACATTAGCAGCGCATGAACGACAGTCGATCGGGCTTGCTTTTGCAAAATACCAGCTTACCTGAGTAGCAATCTTTTATTGCTGGCTTCGTACGCCATCCTCCACCAAAGGAGCCTCTTCCGTTCCTGGCTCTTCCAAGCGAGGCGTGCCATTGGAGGTGTGACCGTTTCGGGCAATGACTCTTTTCTGGGCACGATAGGTGTCACGGGAGATCGTCTCACGTTCAACCGTTTTGCCAGCAATAAGCTTGGTACGATAGGTCTCTACTACATAGCCTGGTTTGCCCGGGATTAACACCTGGGACTGTCCAGGCAGGAGAGAGCTACTTTGCACATAGCTTTCTGGGATGGAGATGGTGCTCACAGTCTTGGATTCGATCTGATAAGTTACTTCTTCTGGGAAGGTACCGAAAAATTTGACGACGAGCTGTCCAGCCTCTACATTCGCTCGAAGAAGCAGATGTTTACCGGTGTTATTTTTGAATCGGAAATTAATGGAGCCTGTAGCAAAGGTCGCATCCTGTCCCTTGGGCAGGTAGCTGACCGGGAGCGAGTGATTGCGGCGTTCGACAATGCTTAGCCCTGTCTGTAGAGCTGCATGATACAGCGTGCTGGATACCTGACAGATTCCGCCGCCAATCCCCGGCTCAAGCCGACCATTTACAATGACAGGAGCCTCGCGGAAGCCATATTTGCTCTCGGCATCAGCAATAACTTTGGCATAATCAAATACCTCATCTGGTCGAAGTATCATGCCATCGACTATCTTGGCTGCGGCCTGCACATTATGGACCCGGCCCGTGGAGCTGCTGCCCAGTGAAGTGGAGAATCGCACAATTCTTCGCTCTATCCCCTCCTGCTTCAAGCTCTCAACAGTACGCTTCGGCTCCAAACGACTCAGTGGCAGCTTCAGCGCTAACTCCTTCATATCGTCATGATCGAGTGCCCTGAAGTCCCTGGGCAGCTGCTGCCCGAGCTCCTGAATGAGACGGTTACGATCTAGCCGATAGACTGATTTTTCAGGAATATAGCGCACCTGATCATTACTTGTGATTTGTCGTACAGCATCGACTGGATGACCATAGCGCCGCTCCTCCCAGTCCTGGTCCAGCAATGAATTCATCGTATCTGGTTCTATATGGACGTCAATATCCCAAGATGCTCCGAAGGAACGTCTGGCTTGCACCCTTTCCCAGAGATGCCCTTGGTCCAGCTTCTCTACCGCAGTGAAAAAAGCATCGGCGTGATAGGATACACCAGCTGTACCCAGCGTCAGCTTCATATCTACAGCCTGCTCCTCATCCTCCAGATGAAGGGGGAGCTGCGCCAATTCCTTTAACTTCTCCTGAACAAGCTGCGCCGCCTCTTGTCGGTCCATCCCTCCAAGCTGTAGCCCTCCTATTTTCGTATCTTTCGGTAAGCCAGAGCGATCTGCATACAGATGCAGCCCCCCATACGTCATGCAGCCAGCCAATAATGTAACCAACAATACAATCAGCGTGATGTGGGTTTTTTTCATAGTCAAACTCTCCTAGTCAGGGATCTATTCGGGCAAATTACGGACTCTATCCATGTATATGCGTGCCTTTATTCGTTCATCCCATACGATGCTTGTATGAAATTGAAGATTACAGGTACTCAAAAGGTAACGAATTTGTTACAATAATGAATAACGTGGTGAAATTTGGGCCATTGCAAAGGAATTGGCTGGAATATGTCGAAATAGTATGAGTTGAGTATGAAATACATGCATCGGGAAGTGATAGAGTGATAGAAATGCAGGACGTGTGGAAGACCTACCAGAATGGAACCCACGCACTTAAGGGCGTCTCTGTGAAAATTGACCGCAATGAATTTGTATACCTGGTTGGCCCATCCGGTGCCGGGAAGTCAACATTCATGAAGCTGATTTATAGAGAAGAAGCACCTACCAAAGGCCAAATATCCGTAAACGGTTTTAATATCGGTAAGCTCAAGCAACGTAAGATTCCTTATGTTCGTCGCAATATCGGAGTTATCTTTCAGGATTTCAGATTGTTGCCTACTCTGACAGCCTATGAAAATGTAGCCTTTGCTATGGAAGTTATCGAAGCACCCAAGCGTCTGATCCGCAAGCGTGTTCCCGAGGTGCTGGAGTTGGTGGGATTGAAGAGTAAGGCAGACCGTGAGCCTTCCCAGCTATCTGGTGGGGAACAGCAGCGGATTGCGATTGCTCGTGCCATTGTGAATAATCCTTCCGTAATTATCGCGGATGAGCCGACAGGCAACCTTGATCCCGAGACATCATGGGGAATTATGCAGCTGCTGGACGAGATTAATTTCCGGGGTACCACCATCATTATGGCTACCCACAACAAGGATATTGTGAATTCCATGCGTAAGCGTGTCATTGCCATTGAAGATGGCAACATTGTGCGAGATCAGGTGAGAGGAGAATACGGATATGACTTTTAACACCTTCTTGCGTCATATGCGGGAAGGGTTCAAGAACATATTCCGCAATGGATGGATGTCCGTGGCGTCCATTACCTCTATCGTTGTTTCCCTGTTTGTCTTGGGAGTCTTTATTATGTTGGTGCTGAATGTGAACTCGCTGGTGGATGAAGCCGACAGTCAGGTGCGCATCAATGTATTTTTGGAATTGAATGTAGAGCAGCCGATGAAGGATCAACTGATGACCGAGATCGGCAAGATGCCAGAAGTAAGCAAGACTACGTATGTTCCCAAGGAGCAAGGCCTGGAGGAGCTTCGTACAGATATGGGTGAGAGTGGCAAGGAATTGCTAGAGGGATTCGATAAGGATAACAACCCACTTCCTGACAAGATCATCGTAGAGGTTGTAGAGCCAACTACGGTCCCATTCGTATCAGAGAAAATTCAGGCACTGAACGATCAATATGCGGAGAAGCCGATTCTGAAAGTGAAGTACGGCGAGGGAACGGTAGAGACCCTGTTCAAGATTACTCGATTGATCCGTAACGTTGGCTTCATCTTTGTAGCCGGGCTTGGGCTCATGTCCATGTTCCTGATCTCCAACACGATTCGCGTCACGATTCTGGCCCGTCGTCGTGAGATCAGCATTATGAAGCTGGTGGGAGCCACAAATTTCTTCATACGCTGGCCCTTCTTTATCGAGGGTGCATTAATTGGCCTGATTGGCTCGCTGGTTACAATTGCAGCATTGTTCGTTGGCTATAATCGACTTGAAGCAGGTCTTGCGAATGACTTGTCCCTCTCCATGATCAAGCTGTTGCCACTTGGAGATATCTGGATTCAGATTGCAGGACTGCTGACGATACTTGGAGTACTTGTTGGCATACTGGGCAGTACACTGTCCATCCGTAAATTTCTTAAGGTATAGTTGCTGAAATAATAGGACGTCATGATTCAGATCGCCTGACTGCTGGATAACGATCAAGCGGGGAATCCCGGCTTCATATTGGAACAAAGGATGGGGAGTGCAAGTTGAAAAAAACAGTTACTGTATTGGCTGCCGCATTGCTGATTGCCACGATCTTTCAGCCCGCACAGGGACAAGCCAAGAGTCTGTCGGAAGTCAACAGGGAGATTAATAAGCTGGATAGTCAGTCTCAATCATTCAAGAAGCAACAACAACAAGCAGAGGCGGACAAAGAGGAAGCCGAGCATTACAAGAACAAGACGATCAAGACACTTGAGATTGTCTTGCAGCAGATTGAGGATGTCAGTAACCAACTGGCCCGCGTAGCACTCGATATTGAGAACACAGAGGAAAGCTTGCGCCAGACGAAGAAGGAGCTTGAGGAAGCAACGAACCGGATCAGTGCTCGTGAGAAGACGCTGGAGACACGAGTACGTCTTATGTATACTGACGGCACCGTGTCCTACCTGGATGTATTGCTATCATCAACGAATTTTAATGATTTCATAACACGTGTTGATTCGATCAAGACGATCGTGGACCAGGATCAGTTCCTCCTCGATGAGCACAAGAAGGACAAGGCTCTGGTAGTATCCAAGAAGCAACAGCTTGATTCAGAGTATGCCTATGCAAAGAGTCTGTATGAGATCAAGCAAAATGCACGGAAAGAGCTGGATGCAAAGGAACAGGAGAAGCAACGGCTGATTGCTGGCTATGATGATCAAATCATCGCAGCAGGGGATATCTCGGATGAAGCGAATGAGATGCTCGTGCAGCTGGCGAGCAAGCGTTCCACGCTCATTCAGCAGCAGAACAAGCTGAAGGCTGAGCAGGCTGCGCGAGCAGCGGCAGCACGTAAGGCAGCAGCTAAGCGATCGGCCTCCACAGCTCCGGCCAGCTTCTCGGGTGGCAGTGGTATTATGGGTATGCCGATTGGCAGCTATCGCATGTCCTCCGGCTACGGTCCGCGAACCCATCCGATTACGGGTGTAAGAGGAAAGATGCATACGGGAATTGACATGGCTGCACCTCAAGGCTCTGCGATCTATGCTGCCGAGGATGGCGTAGTCATTTTGGCGGAATGGTGGAGTGGTTATGGCAACACGGTCATCATTGATCATGGCGATGGGCTGTGGACTCTCTACGGGCATATCCGTAGTGGGGGGATCAAGGTTAGCAATGGACAGACTGTCAAGCGTGGTCAAAAAATTGCCGAGGTCGGCTCTACGGGGAACTCCACGGGTCCTCACCTCCACTTTGAAGTCCGTGAGAATAACGTTCCGGTGAATCCGAACAAATATCTGTAAGCTCATATGAACTATTACAAGCGCTAGTAGCAGCCCTATTCATGTCTGATCTGGATATGAATAGGGTTTCGTGTTTGATATCCTACGCTGAACAAGCGATAATATGAAAGTAACCATGTGGGTAGCCAGGTCCAGATACATAGAGTCTTCAAAGTCCTAATCGGATGATGTGGATACATGAAGGTGGATAATGGCAAAATGAGTTGCCCATACTGGAGCTATGGTGAAAATATACAAAGGCGGTGAGCAGGTAAATGATGAAGAAGGGCACGGCACTTATGCTAATGGTGATCGGACTTCTTGGTGGAAGTTTGCTGACGTTCGCATATACAGGCGCAGCTATTCCCAGCGCAGTAACAGGTGAGGGATTGCTGGCTAGCGTCACAGGCAGCGCCTCCTCCAAGAGCGATCTGAAGAAAATAGAAACCGCGCTAGACCTGATTCAGGGCCAATACTACCAGGATGTTGACCGTACGAAGCTGGTGGATGGTGCCATCAAAGGGATGATGGATGCGCTGGGAGATCCGTATTCTTCATATATGGGAAAAGAGACTGCTCAGCAATTCGAGGAATCCATTGAGGGCTCGTTCTCAGGGATCGGGGCAGAGGTCTCGTCTGAGAACGGAAGTGTCGTCATTGTGTCTCCTATCAAAGGATCACCAGCAGAGAAAGCAGGACTGCGGGCCAAGGATGTGATCCTGTCTGTGAATGGTGAGTCGCTGGAGGGATTGGACCTGAACGAGGCAGTATCCAAGATCCGGGGACCAAAGGGCAGCGAAGCTAAAATCCAGATCAAACGTGAGGGCACGGCAGAGCCCATGGAATACACAATCGTCCGTGACGATATTGATCTGGAGACCGTTTCTTCACATATGGAAAATGACGGTATAGGTGTCATTACGATTACCCAATTCTCGCTAAATACGGCTGATCGCTTCAAGGAAGAGCTCACGAAGCTGGAAAAGCAGAATATTAACGGACTCGTCATTGATGTGCGTAACAATCCGGGTGGTGTCTTGTCTGTCGTTATTGATATTGCTCAGCAATTCGTTCCGAAGGGCAAAGTCATCGTTCAGGTAGAGGATAAGAACCAGAAGCGTGAGAAGGAGCTGTCCAAAGGCTCCAGCAAGCCATATCCGGTGACCGTGCTGATGAATAAAGGTAGTGCCAGCGCTTCCGAAATTCTGGCTGGTGCATTGCAGCAATCGGCAGGGGCTACCCTGATCGGAGAGCATTCCTTCGGGAAGGGGACTGTACAGACCAGCTACGATAAGCAAATGGGAGACGGAAGCCTGCTGAAGATTACTATTGCGAAATGGTTGACGCCAGATGGAAGCTGGATTCATCAGAAGGGTATTGAGCCAGACATTGCTGTAGCTCAGCCGGAATACTTCTCGGTTGCTCCGATTAACAAGGAGAATACCTTGAAATACAATACGAACAGCTCCGACGTCAAGAGTGCTCAGATCATGCTGGAAGGACTCGGCTATGACCCGGGTCGAGAGGACGGATACTTTGACAAAGCGACAGAAGAGGCTGTGAAATCCTTCCAGAAGAAGGAGGGCATTGCGGTGAATGGAGTCGTTGATGCCAAGACGGCCACTCAATTGGAAACCAAGCTGATTGAGAATATACGTGATCCGAAGAATGACACGCAGCTGCTGAAGGGAATCGAACAGATTCGGAAGGAGATCGCAAGCTCCGTGTCGAAATAAGAGAAGGGCTGAAGGGGGCTGGAGACAGCCTCCTTTTTCTTACATAACCCTGCATGGCGTTCTTGATCATGGGCGGGAAAGGAGTGAGTGAATGTTGGAAGGGATTATACCATGGGGCTGGAGCTTGCTATACGGGGGCATTCAACTGCTGGCGCAGCCTTTTTACTATATTGCGATTCTGCTTGTTGCGTTAGCCTATTGGCGCCAGATTCAGCTGGAGCGGAGGCTGCTTCATACCAGACTGCATAGCTGGGTGAGACAGACGTGGGAGACGGTCATTGCAGGATTGGGTGCAGGCCTACTTGTGAGTCTTCTCGGTATGTTCATTGGCATTCATTTAACAGGAGCCGGAATCGTATGCTTATGGGTAACCGTTGCGATTCTGATGCTATTCCGTATTCGATACCTGTGCTTCGCTTATGCCGTCGGGTTATTGGGTGTCGTCCAAGCCATATTGCTCTGGACCGGAGAGTGGCGTGCGGATGGCTGGCTGGGACTCGTTGCACAGACTGTCCGTGAGCTTGATATGGTGGCCCTGCTGATTATTGTAGCCCTGTTGCATGGTGCTGAGGCGTTGCTGGTCGCTTGGCGGCAGGGGAGAGATGCCACACCTGTGTTTATGGAGGGGAAGCGTGGCAGATTGGTGGGTGGCTATCTTATGCAAAGCTACTGGCCGGTTCCGCTACTGCTGCTAGTGCCAGTAACAGACGGTCTGTCCCTGCCTTGGCCTACCTTATTGGGAGGAGAGGGGCTGTACATGTTGGCTGCTCTTCCAGTAATGATGGGCTATAGTGGTATGACCACAGGCTTCTTACCCCGGCAAAAGACAGGAATGGCCTCCCGGCGGCTGGTCCTGTACAGTGTCCTGCTGTTAGGCCTGAGCTTGATTGCTGCATGGTGGAGTCCATTCATGATCGTGGCGGCATTGTTCGCTTTCCTAGCCCATGAGGCTTTATTCTGGTACGACAGCTACGAGGAGCGGAATGCCCCTCCCCTGTTCGTGCATCCCGAGGAAGGTTTGCGTGTACTGGCTGTGTTGCCAGGCAGCCCTGCTGAAAGTTTGGGCATACAGGCGGGAGAGTCGATCTATAAGGCCAATGGAATTTTGATTCACACGAAGGAGGAGCTGCACCGGTCGCTTCGCTTGAATGCTGCGTTCTGCAAGCTGGAGATACGGAATCTTCAGGGAGAGAGCAAGTTCCTACAGCGTGCGCTGTATGAGGGAGATCATCATCAGCTCGGATTGGTGCTGGCGCCCGATGAGGCAGCAGGCTGGGCTGTATCGGGGAGACAGATGTCCGTCCTTCAGCTGCTTGGCATGAAGAAGGGGGCTCGGCGCAAGACGAGGACCAGCACAGCTTCCTTACCAGAGAGAAGCGAGCAGCGAGCGGCGAAATCCTAGAAGCATACAACAGTAGGGAAGACAACGAATGTTCCTGTTCAAAATAAATAAGCTGATCAGTCTAGGACATATTCCTACATTGATCAGCTATTTTTTTGCGAAAAATAGTCGTATAAGTGCTGTGAGCTTTAAAGCATGTAGCACTGTTCTTGTCATCTGGACTGTTGCCTCTTCCAATACATAATGGCAATCTGGGTACGATCGCGTAGGTGCAGCTTGCTCAGAATATCCGTGACATAATTTTTAATGGTTCCTTCGCTTAGGTAGAGATGCTGCGCTATCTCTTTGTTGGTCATTCCCTCCGCAATCAAGGTAACCACCTGGTCCTCGGTTGGCGTCAGCCCATATTCGGACGACCATGCCATGCTTTGCTCATGGTGTGCGGGGGATGGTGTCCTGAGCAGCTCCGTAAGCTTGCGGGCGATGTCGGGGTGAATGAGCATATCTCCATCATGCACCGTCCGGATTCCCTGGATGATCCGTTCTGGTGAGATATTTTTGAGCAAATATCCGCGGGCACCGTTCCGTAGCGCTTCAATAATGAATTCATCATCGTCAAAGGTTGTCAGGATCAGTACTTTGCTGTCCGGGGAGGCCTCCTTCATGAGACGAGTCCCCTCAACACCGTCACAGCCTGGCATACGAATGTCCATCAATACTACATCAGCCTGGACCCCGCCCTTGACCAAGCTTACGGCTTCCAGTCCATTGGCAGCGGTCCCTGTCACTTGAATATGCTCATTTAGCCCCAGAATCATCCTCATACTCTCGCAAATGAGAGGATCATCATCTACAATCATAACCTGAATCATCGCTTATCCTCCTTGCTGCGAAGTAGACTCATAGAAATCCTGATGCTCAGCGTAGCTTGCAGGCAAGCGGGTGATTACCGTATACGGGGTATCCGTACAATGAACGGTGACCTCCCCCCCTATGATCGAGGTCCGCTCCAGCATTCCCGTCATACCTAGCCCCATGGGGCGCTTGGCTTCCTTGGGAAGCGAGCCATTATTGCTGACCAGCATGGTAACTTCATGCCGGGTATAGTGTAGTCTGATTGTAATCTCGGTAGCTTTTCCGTGGCGCAACGCATTGGTAATCGCCTCACGTGCATTCTGATATAGAACAATTCGCAGGCTCGGGTATAAAGGAAGGGTATTTCCTTCTATGATGAGCTGTGTGAGGATTCCGGTGCCTCTTCCGGTCTCCTCCAGCAGGGAATGAAGAGAATATGCATCTTCGAATCGAGGCTCTGGGTGAATGCGTCTGACAATCTGACGCATGTTATCCATGCTGGAAGCAAGCTCATCCCGGATCTGTCTTAGCAACTCCAGTCCTTTGTCGGCATCCTTTGGGGTTACTTGAAGGGCGGCCTCAGATAACAGCTTGGTTCGTATAAGCCGATGCCCGATATCATCATGTAGATGTCTGGAAATACGTGTGCGCTCCTCCATCTGAGCGATGAATTCAATCTGACCTGCATATTGAAGTAGCTGGCTGCGGACATCATTCAGCTCGTAGTTTTTTTTGCGTAGCTCATCGTATAGCTGATCTGTAAGCCGCCGGTCCTCAGTCGTCCGGTACAGTCGATGGAGCAAAAATGCTCCTGCGGCATAGAGGAGCAACAGTAAGCCTTGATGAAGCACTGGCAAAGTCTGTGCGGACCAGATCAGGAACGCAAAATGCCCCAGCAACATGAGGTATCGTGATTTTTTACTCGGAAAGGCCATGTATCGTGTCATAGTCGATAATGCGGGAACAAACCATACACCACCATAATACCAGCTTAGCCCAGTTGCGCACACCAGCTCCAATCCGCAGCTAGCAATCATGGTACGTCCGGGACGCAGGTTATCGCTGATGACGGCCAAGGCCAGAAAAGAGAAGAAATGAAGCGTATAGGTATCACTCAGTGCTACCCCCTGAGCATACATGCCAAGTAAGCCTGGTCCGATAATGAGACCATACCGCAAGGGCCACAGATCATGGCGTATGGATTTCATCCGGGTCTACTCCATTTCTCCTCCAAAGCCTCGCTTTGAGGAATATAGTGTCTGCCTGTTCGCTGGAATTCTTTACATGCTTGCTACATTATATCACAGGCCGTACGGACATCTGGGGTGACTTAAGTCATCCGAAGGTCGTGACCTCAGTGACCTTACGAGAAGGTCTCAGGCAGGTAAAATATGAAATAGAAGTGCTGGTGAGCGCAATCAGATCATCATGTGTAATGCCAGAAGTATTCTGACCAATAGAAATGCTCTAAATGGCAGGCGCACTGGAATGGATAACATGCTGCAAAAATGAATCACACAAGAGGAGAGGGAGCCCATGGCTTATATAGAGCTTAAGGATGTCATTAAGCGTTACGGACCCAAGCTATCAGTCGATCACTTGAATCTGAGCATTGATAAAGGGGAGATTGTGGGCTTGCTAGGTCCTAATGGCGCTGGGAAGAGCACTACGATTAACATGATTCTGGGCCTATTGCCTCTCGATGGAGGAGACATACGGGTGGATGGACGTTCTGTCCAATCCCATGCAAGGGAGATCAAACGCTATATTGGTCTTGTGCCTCAAGATATTGCTGTCTATGAGCAAGTAAGTGCTGCGGATAATATTCGCTTTTTCGGACGGCTATACGGACTAAAGGGCCAGCTTCTGAATGACCGAGTACTTGAGGCGCTGGAGTTCGTTGGTCTGGAGAAGCATGCCCGCGAGCTGCCATCAACCTTCTCGGGAGGTATGAAGCGTAGGCTGAATATCGCCTGTGCCATCATGCATCGTCCCCAGATTATCATCATGGATGAGCCAACCGTGGGCATTGACCCACAATCCCGCAATCATATTCTGGAGTCGGTACGTAGCTTGAACCGAATGGGCTCGACCATCATCTATACGAGCCATTACATGGAGGAGGTCGCAGCGATTAGTGACAGGGTAGCGATTATGGACAAAGGTCATATTATCGCATATGGCACGGAGCAAGAGCTGAAGGAGCGCGTGTTCCGGGAAGAGAAGATCATCTTGGAGGTATCGGGCTGGAAGCAAGCGGCGTGGGAAGAGCTGCAGCAGCATCCGCGCATTACCCGTGTTGCCGAAGAGAACGGTCGTGTCGAGATTGCGCTACCCTCTGCTCAGGGCTGCCTGCAGGATGTGCTATTTATTTGTGGGCGGCATGAGGTTGTTATTCTCTCCCTTGTCTGCGAGGAGCCCAATCTGGAGTCCCTGTTCCTGCAATTAACCGGACGATTGTTGCGGGATTAAGGAGGTAATGTGATGCTGACGATTGCTTGGTTTGAATTAAAGCGTATGCTACGGCTAAAAGTGGTGCTGTTGAATCAATTTCTGCTGCCTGTCCTGCTGATCTTTATATTGGGAACAGCTCTGTCATCTGTTTTTGAGGGGAGACAGGAATTGAATTGGACACCTATGAAGGTGGCTATCGTGCAGCAGGGGAACGCCGATGAACAACAGATCTGGAATAGCTTTATAAGTTGGCCATCCCTTGATGAGTTGCTCCGTTCCTTTACGACGGAGAGCCGTGAGGAAGCACAGAAGATGCTTCGCAGTGGGGAGGCGGATTTTGCGGTCGTTGTCCCGGCTGACTTCGAGCAGCAGATTGTCACAGGAGGGCAGACCCGGCTGGAGCTCATCCGTGGCAGAGATGCTACAAGAAATATGGTAGCAGAATCGTTATTTAATAACTTCGTGAAGCAAGCCAACACAGGCCAGACGGTGACGATGATTATGAGGGAATCCCCTCCAGAGGTAGGGACATGGGAGCAGTGGTATAGTGCTGAAGCCAATGAGAGCTTGCTGAAGCCTGGTAAGCTTGGAGAGCATGGCAGCTATACGGCCTTTCAGTTCTATGCAGTCTCCATGCTCATCATGTTCATGTTGTATTGTGGAATGACGGTTAGCCATAGTCTGAACAATGAGAAGGGCTTAGGAACGTTAGCCCGAATGTATGCTGCTCCGATTCATGGCAACCATATTTTCTTCGGAAAAATCTTGGGGAATATGCTTGTCTCGATGGTACAGGTGCTGTTCATCATCATGGCGACCCACTGGATCTTTGGGGTGAACTGGGGTAGTCATCCGTGGATGCTGGCTATAATCAGTATACTGGTTATCTTTATCTCCATGTGTATGGCTGTGATTCTCACCTTCAGCATAGCAGCACCTTCAGTAGCATCGACGGTCATTAGTATGATAATTGTTGTTATGACGTTTATCAGTGGCGGGATGACTCCTCAATTACCCGGTTGGTTGAACGTAATTGGTAAGGGGACTGTGAATTACTGGGGAATGGAAGGCATGCTGTTACTGATGCAGAATGGGGAGCCAGCTCAGATCTGGCCATCCATCAGCGCTTTATGTGCGATAGCACTTGGACTGCTATTGATCACTGGACTGATGTACAGGAAGGTGGGCTATCAATGAATATTCCGATTATAGCTGCAATAGCCTGGAATGTCATAAGGAGAACGATAGGTACACGCAATGGAATATTAGGTTTACTGCTGCTCCCTTCTGTCGTGGTATCGTTGACCTATGTGTTGTTGGGTGGGATACAGGAAGAGGAGCCGCGCGTTGCATTCATGATTCAGGATCAAGGAGCAGAGGCGGCGGTGATTCGTGGTGAGCTGCAATCCATGGATGGAATAGAGATAATGGAGATGACTGAACTGGATGCAATGCGCAAGGTTGTGACGGATAAACGCGCGGTCATTGGCATTCGAGTGCCCGAAACATTCTCGACAGAGCTGAGATCAGGGGCAGCGCCCTCCGTTGAATTTTATGAGATTGCAGTTAGTGAATCAGGCTATGCTGTCAAGGCTACACTGGAGAGTGCCATCCAGCGTATGAGTCGTACTATGGCTATGCTGCAGTCTCTGCCGACAGAGCGTCGTGAGCCTGCGATTCAGAGCTGGCTTGCAAGGGAGCTGACACCAGCGATCACGGTCTCGACAATAGACGAGAATCTGTATCCGAAGCAAGGTCTTCGCAATGGTACAGGCTTCATGCTGTTATTCCTACTGGGATTGGTGACCAGCGCTGTGACACTAATGACGAGAGACCGCAATTCACATATACTGGCCAGGATGTACATGGCTCCAGTAAGCTCGGCAGAGATTACGTTGGGTTATTTTATGGGGAGCCTTGCGGTAGGCTGTTTTCAGATTGTGCTCATTTTGGGAGTAACGCGTGGTATATTCGGATTTGATTATGGTGTTCCTTTGTTACCGCATTTTGTGATACTGATGTTCTTTACTATTGTAGCTTTGGGATTATCCAGCACGGTAGCAGGAATGATTCGTAATCAGACTAATGCGGGCATGCTGAATCCGCTTATCGTGTCACCTACCTGCATGTTGGGAGGCTGCTTCTGGCCCATTTCCATCATGCCGGATTTCTTGCAAAAGCTAGCCAACTTTATGCCACAGAAATGGGCTATTCAGGCCATTGAGACGATGGCTGCAGGCGGAGAATGGGCGGATATTATGGTCCCGCTGGCCATTCTGGGTTGCATGGCCATCATTCTGATTATACTGGGCGCTACAATTCTGAGACCCCATGAGGCTGGCATCAAGGGCTGAGGGCAGTGATATCCTGAATATCTAAAAAAATCCCCGATAAGCTCATGATGCTTCACAAGGCTTGTCGGGGATTTCCTATGAGTGGCTATAGATAGTTATTATTGTTGCAGCTGACGAAGCACGGTGATCTCAACCCGTCGATTCTTCTGACGTCCAGCCTGCGTGGAATTATCTCCAGCAGGACGTGTATCTGCATATCCAGCATATTGGAAATATTTAGGGTCCAGCTGCCTGCGTTCAATGAAGAAGCGTAGCACAGATAAGGCACGCGCACCCGACAAATCCCAATTATCACGGTAAGCGGAGCCAGAGCCCACAGGAATATTATCGGTATGACCCTCAATACTGATTGGCGTATTCAGATTGCGAAATAGACTGGCGAGCTTATCAAGTATAGGGGCTGAGCCTGACTTGAGAGACGCTTGGCCGATATCGAACAGGAATCGGTCGCTAAGGGTGATAGATATACCGCGTGGCTCGTCAGCCACGAAGACCTGGTCGTCCAATTGGTTCTCTGTGATGTACTCCTGAATCATGCCCATAAGATCCATTAATTCCTGCTCCTGCTGCCGGAAAGCGAGCTCTCGTTCGGTCATCACTTCAGAGCCAGGCTCCTCGCCGCTTACGGCTTGGCCGTCATTGCCAGGTCCGTTGCCCTTGCCCTCCTGTGCTGCAGGAGGGTTTTTGCTGGTATTCACATCTGCAGTGCCAGTAATCCCTGAGCCTTGCTCCAGGATGGAGTCCGCAGAGCGAAATGTCCCCTGAATGGACTGTGAGACGACTTCATATTTACTTGCATCCAGTCGACTCATGGCATACATAATGACGAAGAAAATCAGGAGCAAGGTAATAAGATCAGCATAAGTAATCAGCCAGCGGTCTCTGCTATCATTTGCAGGAGCAGCTTTTTTGTCTCTAATTCGCACTCTCATGGACGCCCTCCTCGGCCTTGGCGATCGGACGACTGCGGCTGTCCGTACCGCTGGTGCGGTCAAACAGGCTTAGCTTTCGCTGAACGAGCTGAGGGTTCTCACCATTTTGTATAGCAATGATTCCGTGCATGAGCAGCTCCATGGTATGGACTTCTAGCTCACCCCGAGCTTTGATCTTCGAGGCGATAGGCAGAAAAATCAAGTTGGCGCTGGCTACTCCATACAATGTAGCGGTGAAGGCAAGGGCGATGGAGGGTCCGAGAGATGTTGGCTCTGTGAGGCTGCTGAGTACGTGAATCAGACCCATAACTGTACCGATGATTCCCATCGTAGGAGCGTAACCGCCAGCCGATTCGAACACTTTGGCATAACCCTCATATTCCTGCTCTACTGCGTCAAGCTCCAGGGACAGCATTTGCTTCAGCTGCTCCTGATCGGTGCCATCTACCACAAGCTGAATGCCCTCCCGCAAAAATGGACTCGGATGGTCCATTGAATTGCGCTCCAGAGCCAATACCCCTGAACGGCGGGCAATGGTAGCCATATTCACAATATCCTTAATATAGCGTCCATTAGGTATATCTTCACGCCCGAAGGCGACTTTCAATGCTGCCGGGATCGTACGTAGCTTTGATTTGGGAAAACTGATAATGACAGCAGCAGCGGTACCGCCGAATACGATCAGAGCAGCAGTGAACTGCAACAAGCCGCTAAATTCTCCCCCATCCATCAGAAAGCCGCCTACTATAGCTACGAGCCCTGCAATGATGCCAATCCAAATCGTGATGTCCAAAAGTTAATCACTCCCAATGAATACTTATCGTTTGCATCCGTAATATGAAAGAGGTATAATATGACGGGAACAAACATTCTTATAGCAAGTGTTCCGTGTCATTTCTCGGGAAATAACGACAGCACGAGACACACGGAATAAGTCAGCTGTGACCGTCTGAGGTGACAGCTAGAATAGTGGGTATAAGAGATAGAACGGCTTTATTACTGCATAACTTTAGATTGCGAGCCTCTCGCAGGTAAAATTACGCAAAAAGTCGTACAAACTAGCAGGTACAGGGTAACAGTCTTGTGCGCAAAGAAGCATAATGTCTCGAAGGCCATAAGGCTGTGATTCGGCTACCTTTGCTTTAACTGCAAGGTCTCATCGCTAGCACTGGGATGGACTTGAAATTGACTGTACAGCTACAACATGAGCCTTGCCCAATTAACCACTACTAAACGCGGTCTGTCTCCCATGGATGTACATTGATCGACGTTTTTCTTTCATAGATGTAGCAATAACTCGTTTTTTGTAAAAACAGGATGATTTTATTTTAGACGATAAGGGTGATGCAGGGCAATGAGTGATATTGTCATTAGCAACAAGACGTTTGAAGTTGAGTCCGAATTCTCGCCACAGGGTGACCAGCCAAAGGCCATCGTGGAGCTAGTAGAGGGTGTGCTGGCGGGAAAGAAACACCAGACACTGCTAGGTGCGACGGGAACAGGTAAGACCTTTACAATTGCTCAGACCATTGCGAAGCTTAACCGCCCCACCCTGGTAATCGCACATAATAAGACGCTGGCGGCACAGCTCGCAAGTGAGTTCAAGGAGTTTTTTCCGAACAACTCGGTTGATTATTTCGTCAGCTACTATGACTACTTTCAGCCAGAAGCTTATATTCCGTCTTCCGATACGTACATCGAGAAGGACTCCAGTATTAATGAAGAGATTGATAAGCTTCGACACTCCGCGACTAGCTCCCTGTTCGAGCGGCGGGATGTCATTATTGTAGCGAGTGTATCCTGTATCTACGGTCTCGGTTCACCAAAGGAGTATGGTAGCTTGCTGCTGTCCCTGCGAGTGGGAATGGAGAAGCCGCGTAATGAGATTCTATCAAGACTTGTTGACATCCAGTATCAGCGTAATGATATCAATTTCGTACGGGGGACCTTCCGGGTGCGTGGGGATGTGATTGAGATCTTCCCTGCCTCGCAGGGAGAGCATGCTGTACGTGTTGAGCTGTTCGGTGACGAAGTAGAACGAATTACGGAGATTGATGTGTTGACTGGAGAGCTGATCGGCGAACGAGATCACGTCGCCATCTTCCCGGCTTCTCACTTTGTTACCAAAGAAGAGACGATGAAGGTCGCGCTGGTTAACATTGAGCGTGAGCTGGAGGAGCGCCTGACAGAGCTAAGAGCGAATGGCAAGCTCCTGGAGGCACAGCGACTAGAGCAACGTACACGCTATGATATTGAGATGATGAAGGAAGTCGGATTCTGCTCAGGGATTGAGAACTATTCGGGTCCTCTGACCTTCCGTGAGCGAGGAGCTACTCCGTATACGCTGTTGGATTATTTCCCGGATGATATGCTGGTGGTCATTGATGAGTCCCACGTGACCCTGCCGCAAATTCGCGCTATGTATAACGGGGACCAGGCACGCAAGAATGTATTGGTGGAGCACGGCTTCCGCCTGCCTTCTGCGCTGGACAACAGGCCGCTTCGCTTCGAGGAATTCGAGGATAAGGTGGATCAGATTATATACGTGTCCGCCACACCAGGCCCGTACGAGGCAGAGAAATGCGACACCATGGTAGAGCAAATTATTCGCCCAACAGGTCTGCTTGACCCGATCATCGAGGTACGACCGACCAAAGGACAGATTGATGATCTGATCGGTGAGATACGCGTTAGAGTGGATAAGGACGAACGTGTCCTGGTGACGACACTCACGAAGAAGATGGCCGAGGATTTGACGGATTATCTCAAAGAGGTTGGCATTAAGGTCCGATACATGCACTCCGAGATCAAGACATTGGAGCGGATGGCAATATTGCGGGATCTGCGTCTAGGTGTCTTTGATGTGCTGATTGGTATTAACCTGCTGCGGGAGGGACTGGATTTGCCAGAGGTATCTCTGGTGACCATTCTCGATGCAGACAAGGAAGGCTTTCTTCGTTCAGATCGTTCCCTCATTCAGACGATTGGCCGCGCTGCCCGCAACAGTGAGGGTCTCGTAATCATGTATGGTGATAAGGTAACGGACTCCATGGATCGTGCCATCAAGGAGACGGCAAGACGGCGTGAGCTACAAATCAAGTTCAACGAGGAGCATGGCATTACTCCACAGACGATTCGCAAGAAGGTTCGTGATGTCATAGAGGCAACCAAGGTTGCCGAGGCCAAGAATGAATATCTGCCAGGGGATACTGGAAAAATGTCCAAGAAGGATCGCCAGACACTTATCCAGCGCCTAGAGAAGGAAATGAAGGATGCTGCAAAAAATCTTCAGTTCGAGCGGGCCGCAGAGCTGCGTGACGCTTTGCTGGAATTAAAGGCTGATTAAGCAAGGGAGATGACGCAATTGGCAAGAGAAAGCATCATAATCAAAGGCGCACGAGCGCACAATTTGAAAAATATTGACGTGACCATTCCGCGTGATAAATTCGTGGTATTAACAGGTCTCAGTGGCTCAGGAAAATCCTCCCTCGCATTCGATACCATCTATGCGGAAGGACAGCGCCGTTATGTAGAATCCTTGTCAGCCTATGCTCGTCAATTTCTAGGTCAGATGGAGAAGCCTGATGTCGACTCGATTGACGGTCTGTCTCCAGCGATCTCCATCGACCAGAAGACCACCAGTCGCAATCCGCGTTCGACGGTAGGTACGGTAACCGAAATTTATGATTACCTGCGCCTGTTGTTCGCGAGAATTGGTCATCCCCACTGTCCCGAGCATGGCATCGAGATTACCTCACAGACCGTAGAGCAAATGGTTGACCGGATCATGCAGTACCCTGAGCGTACCCGTCTGCAGATTCTTGCTCCAGTTGTGTCCGGACGAAAGGGAGAGCACAAAAATCTGTTCGCAGACATTGCGAAGCAGGGATTTGTGCGTGTGCGGGTGAACGGAGAACTGCGAGATCTATCCGAGAATATCGAGCTGGAGAAGAATAAGAAGCACTCCATTGAGGTCGTCGTTGACCGGATTGTGATTAAGCCTGATGTAGCCTCCAGACTGGCCGATTCTATTGAGACGGCTCTCAATCTGTCAGGAGGACAGCTACTGGTAGATATTATTGATCAGGAAGAGCTGCGTTTTAGCTCCAACTTTGCTTGTTCAGTCTGCGGCTTCAGCATGGAGGAATTGTCCCCGCGGATGTTCTCGTTCAATAACCCATTCGGAGCCTGTCCGGACTGCGATGGCCTGGGGATGAAGATGATCGTCGATCCGGAACTACTCACCCCAGACCCAACGAAGAGCATTGAGGATGGAGCGTTTCAGGCATGGGCTGGCGGAACATCCACGTATTATCCGCAGTTCCTGCAATCCGTGTGTGAGCATTACGGTATTCCGCAGAATGTGCCAGTTCAGGATTTGGGCGAAGAGCACATGAAGACCATCCTGTATGGGACAGGCAAGGACAAGATCCGTTTCCGCTATGAGAATGACTTCGGACAGCGTAAGGAAGCCTTGGTGACTTTTGAGGGAATTATTCCGAACCTGGAGCGTCGCTATAAAGAGACAGCCTCCGACGGCATTCGTGAATTCATCGAGGGCTTCATGGCGGCCAAGCCTTGTAATACTTGCAAGGGCCACCGTCTGAAGAAGGAAGTGCTCGCCGTAACCATTCAGGATAAGAATATGGCTTATGTCACCAGCCTCTCCATCAGTGATGCTAGCCAGTTCTTTTCTACACTCGTATTGAGTGAGAAGGAACAGGCAATTGCTAACCTGATTCTGAAGGAAATTAATAGTCGTCTTGGCTTCCTCGTCAACGTCGGCTTGGATTATCTAACGATGAGTCGTGCTGCTGGAACTTTGTCTGGTGGTGAGGCGCAGCGTATCCGGCTGGCTACCCAGATTGGCTCAAGCCTGATGGGAGTCTTGTACATTCTTGATGAGCCTAGTATTGGCCTCCATCAGCGGGATAATGACCGTCTGATTCAGACATTGGAGCACATGCGTGATCTAGGTAATACCTTGATCGTTGTGGAGCACGATGAGGATACGATGATGGCCGCTGACTATATCATTGATGTGGGGCCAGGTGCCGGCATTCACGGGGGACAGATTATTGCTCAGGGCACACCGGCCGAGATTCAGGAGAATCCTGCTTCCTTGACGGGTCAGTACTTGAGTGGGCGTAAGTTCATTCCGGTGCCAGAGAAGCGCCGCGAGCCTTCGGATAAGCATCTGGAGATTCGAGGAGCCAAGGAGAATAATCTTAAGAATTTGAACGTCAAAATTCCACTCGGTCTATTCGCTGCAGTAACTGGGGTGTCTGGATCAGGTAAATCGACGCTTGTTAACGAAATTCTATATAAGACGCTGGCAAGGGACCTTAATCGGGCGCGAGTACGTCCAGGGCAACACAAGGAAATTCGGGGTCTGGAGCATATCGACAAGGTCATTGATATTGATCAGTCTCCGATCGGGCGGACACCTCGCTCCAATCCAGCGACCTATACAGGGGTATTTGATGATATCCGCGATCTGTTCTCCCAGACAAACGAAGCGAAGCTGCGGGGCTACAAGAAGGGTCGCTTCAGCTTCAATATTAAAGGTGGACGCTGTGAGGCCTGCCGTGGCGATGGTATTCTCAAGATTGAGATGCACTTCCTGCCTGATGTCTACGTTCCATGTGAGGTATGTAAGGGCAAACGGTATAACCGTGAGACGCTGGAAGTGAAGTACAAAAACAAGAGTATTTCGGATGTGCTGGAGCTAACGGTTGAGGATGCGGTCAAATTCTTTGAGAACATCCCGAAAATCCATCGTAAGCTCCAGACCCTGCTTGATGTGGGACTGGGCTATGTGAATCTTGGACAGCCAGCAACAACACTGTCAGGTGGGGAAGCTCAGCGTGTGAAGCTTGCCTCTGAGCTGTATCGTCGTAGCACAGGGAAGACCATGTACATTCTGGATGAACCGACCACGGGACTACATGTTCATGATATTGATCGACTGTTGACTGTTCTGCATCGCTTGGTGGATTCTGGTGAGTCGGTGCTCGTCATTGAGCATAACCTGGATGTCATCAAGACAGCTGATTACCTGATCGACCTCGGCCCAGAGGGTGGCAGCGGCGGCGGTACAATTCTGGCTACAGGTACACCGGAAGAGCTGGTTCAGGTAGAGGCCTCCTATACAGGTAAATATCTGAAGCCTGTTCTGGAGCGGGATACCGCTCGCAGCAGAGCGCTACAGACCGCAGAGCTGTAGGCTCAAGCCCTGATAAGTCAGCAATGCATTGCTAAGGCTGCTGTGGGGTAAACGTAGCACTGGCATATAGCCATAACGAGTAATGCAGCTTAATTCCAGTAAAAGCTAACAGTGTTCATAGACCCTGAAGGAACTGATCCATGATGAACGGTCAGTCTCTTCAGGGCTTTTTTGTATGTTGTGGTCATATTTCTTAAATTTTGTTTAATTCTCAGTATTCGTCATTTTAAGACATAGCCATTGGAGGTCATCCCCTGTACAATAGTGGCAGATCAATCATACGTGTTTTGGGAAATCTGGAATCGGTTATATAAGACACAGGCTTGAACTACAGAGATCCTGCCACGTAATCGCAGTATCAATGATGCCGTAGAGAAGTCGTCGGTCATGAATTCAGTCAGCAGAGGCATATCCATGAATAACACCATGGGACAATGCATTGTAGATTACAGAGAGGGGATCTTCGCAGTGAAATGTAATTATTCAATGGGTATCCAGGGCAAATGGGTGCAGGTGGTATCGGGTATAGCTTTCACAGCTGTAATTATCGTCATGTTGCTGGGGGGACCTGCCTATGTACAAGCTTCTGAAGTTACCGAGTCATCACCGGAATCCACGCAGACAACCGAGCTAGAGAATTCAGCTGAAGTCGAGGCAGTGACAGAACGTTCTCGTGTTACCACTGAGCTGGAGAGTGGACCTTTCATGGGTGAAGTGAATGATCCGTCGCATGCAAAAAACTATATTCAGCAGACGAGGCAGGGGGGAGTTGCTGCGCTGAGTCTAAAAGAGGATCAAGCGGCCAATGTACTACAAGTTACTTATGGACAGTGGGATAGCTCGCTCCAGCAGCAGTGGCAGCAAGAGAGCACATTACCATTAGCTGCGGGTGCTACGCCCGCTAAGGGAGTACAGCGGGAGACCTACAGTGGTGGGCAGCTGTGGCTAATATCATATATGAAAGCGGAATCAGGAGCCGAATGGCTGGCAGTACATACAGCAGCTGATGGTCAGGTGTTGTGGTCCAGACCGCTTGAGACGGATGGAATGGCCACGGGACAGGAGAATGCCTCTCTTGGCCTTGAGCCTTTACCGCAGGGGGATTTTCTTGTATATACGATTGATCAGCATCGAACGTTAACGACCTATCACTATAACCGAGATGGTGAACTGGATTGGACCCGAAGAACCGGTGGAGTAGAGACTGGCTGGCTCATTGCTGCGGATGATGGGTACTACAGTATATTAAATACTGATCGAGGTGTGAAATCCGTACTCTCCGATGTATATGGGCAGCCCAAGCGGAACCAGGTATGGAATGGCTGGGGCAAACGCAGGGTGCTGGATGTCCATGAATGGAAAGATGGCATCGCCGTTACGGTTACTGGCAAATCGCAAGCGTCCACCAAGAAACGCACACTCATTTTTGACCATCAAATGAAAAAGCGCAGCGACACCGGAGATTATGATGCTAACCTCTATTATATACCTGAGGATGGTGCATTCCTCTCCGTATCGGATCAATATGAAGCAATGGGCGTAAAAGGCAACATGTCCATGCATGGAATTACGATCACAAGTCTGAATCGCAAGGGGAAGGAGCTGTGGTCGACCAATACCGTGTATAAGGAGGACGATTATTTCCGAGTCACGCTAGATGGCTCGCTATTCTACAAAACTCCTGAAGGTTATGTGATCTTGAGCCGAACGGAGAGTAATGGTGTCACAGGTGTAATGCTGGATTTGATGAAAATTCTGGTTCATAAATAAATTAATAAATAAATAAGTGCAGAGCAGCCAGTTGCGGTTTTTCCAGTGACTGGCTGCTAGCGTGGAAATAGCTCTCCTGAATAATGAACTCTAGTATTGCGGTCGAAGCACATTATACATTTTAAGTCTTAAAATGCCTGATAGGAAGCGAACGATGTAGGGGAAGAAGTTTATTCCATATATTGATATATAGGCGAAAAAATGTTCTGTGGAATATTTAAAATCAATATCTTTTTTTTGGTAATGCCTGTTACAATAGAGTCAGAGATTCGTAGTATTTACATATGAGCATGGATGCCTGCATTAGGTGGGGGCTTCTATAGAAGAAGCTAAGAGATGATATGGGATTCGCTCTGAGCAGGCAATGTTCGCAGGTGTTCGGAAGTCTCCAGACTGACGGATTCACGTGAAATGCTGAACAGAGATGTATGTGCTCGTAAGACATCGCAGTAGGGGAAGAGGGGTACATAAATATATGAAAATTGTGAGCAACAAGTGGGCTGTTGCCTCTTTGGCAGTTGTACTAGGGGCAAGTCTTGGTGTGCCTGCGAGCGTACAGGCCGCAGATGTATCACTGCAAGCGAAGAAGCTTGAAGGTGGTATCTACGTGAACGTGAATGAGCTGAACAAGGCACTGGGAACGACAGGCTCCTATAACAGCTCTAGTGGTACATATTCGTTATCCTCGGGGTTAATCCCATCCGTCGTCAAGAAGGTATCTCCCTCAGTCGTCGGTATCATAGGACGCTCCAATACCAGCAGCTATGGGATGAGCGGGGATCGCTACAATCTGGCGCATGGCACCGGGGTTATTGTCAAATCCAACGGCTGGATTGTTACGAATGCACATGTGATTACTGGGCTGGATGATGCAGTGGTCGTTACCTCCGATGGTAAAACCTACGGCATTACAGACAGCTATAGTGATCCAGTGAGTGACCTTGCCATTATCAAAATCAATGCTTCTTCACTCAAGCCAGCTACCTTTGCGGATTCGATTCAGAATCTGGCGGTAGGAGAGCAGGTCGTTGCAATTGGTACGCCAATCTCCTTCTCGCTCCGTAACTCTGCTACAGCAGGAGTAGTCAGTGGTTTGAACCGTGGGGTAAATGCATCCTATCGGCTCATCCAGAGTGATACTGCCATCAACCCCGGTAACAGTGGTGGGCCGCTGGTGAATATGAAGGGCGAGGTCGTAGGGATTAATACGATGAAATTTGCGGCTGTGGGCGTCGAGAATATGGGGTTTTCGATTCCAGCAGATACGGTCAAATATGTCATGAACCAATATTTCAAATATGGAGAGGTGCGTAGGGCAAGTCTCGGACTGAAGCTCGAAGAGAGCTGGTCTGCTATAGTAGGTCTTCCTACGGACGATCCGCTGACAGTAACTGAAGTGAGCTCGACCGAAGCACTTCAGGCCAAAATCCATGAAGGTGATGAGCTGTACAGCATTAATGGGCAGCGTGTCACGTCCATCATTGATATTAACGAGCTGTTGAAGGCTTACCAGCCAGGACAGACCGTGAATGTGCTAATGCAGTCAGATGGAGATATTGTCCAGCGGAAGCTCAAGCTTAGTCGTGATCAGGGAGGCATGCTGGAGGCAGCCGAGGCGGCGGCAGACAGCTTCGAAGCAGGAGAGGACTTTGAAGGTCTCGAGCCATAGTCTTCTGTTGTTGTCTGATTTCAGAGAAGAGAACTGTCTAGTCGATGATTGCAGTACTATCTATGTACTATATTAACAATTGGGAGAGCCGTATTGTCAGTGAACAGTACGAAAACCTCTTTACAGGATTCATGTAGAAATCATTTGATTTTATTGTATTGCTTCAATCATTGAACTATATATAGGATGCGGGAGATCAAAGATGAACAAAACCCATGCAAAAATAGCTCGCCTACTGTCCGCAGGTGTCCTCACAGGTTCATTAATCCTGTCGGCGCTTCCAGCGGCAGCAGATCAGGAGTTGACTGAGCTCTATATTCAGGGCGGAAGTGCCAAGGCTGCAGTGAATGGGCAGGCCATGACCATTGCTGCTCCATATAGCAAGAACGGAACGATGATGGTCCCAGTCGGTGTGTTCAAGAAGGCCTTCAACACGCAGGTTCGCCTGGAATCGGCCCGGAACGTGAAGCTGATTAGTGGCTCGCGTGTCGTGTCCATGACCATTGATAGCCGCACGGCTTATATTGGAGGCAGCAAGGTAACATTATCAGCTGCACCAGAGATGAAGAACGGTTATCTTATGGTACCACTGCGGCCCGTCGCAGAAGGGCTTGGAGGCAAGCTGACAGGCAATGCAGGTGGAGTCACCGTACGCATGGCAGCACAGGAAGATGAGACGGAGATCATATCTGACACGCCGCAGATCGATCAGGATCAGGGCAAGAGCAAGATTGGTAATAGCTACTATGGGTGGTCCATGAACTATCCGACGGGCCTTGTCATTGGCCAGACAGGTAGCGATGAGAGCACCTCCACTTTCATGGATGAGAACGGGGATTATTACATGGAAGTGCATGTTACGCCACAGCCGATTCCATTGGATGGAGATGATCTGCTGCAGCAACTGGTGCAGGAAGCCAAGGATACGGGAGAAATGATTCTGGATCGTAAGTCCTTTGGCGAGGGTGAGGTCCCTTATGCCCGCGTGATTACCAAAGGTACAGATGGCTCTATGTGGGAAAATCGGATGTACTACGCTCATGACAAGCTGTATACCGTCTATCTGAGCGACTCTGCTGCGACGAACTATAAGGATCTGAACAAGCACTCAGCCTTGCTGGGCTCCTTCAAGACGTCCTTCAATACACAGGACAGAACGATTAAGGACTTGTCTACAGTAGAGGGCGGAATGAAAAGTGTGTATAACAGCGATTATGGTATTTCGCTCCAGGTCCCTGCGGGCTGGCTCATTGATAACAGTCAGTTGAACTTTGAAGGCAACGATTCTTCTTATCTGAGCATTACGGTCAGCTCTGCCCCGGCAGAAGCCAAGGAAGAGGATTGGAACGCGCAGCTGCAGCAGTGGTTGCGGGATTCCTTTACCGCCTCTGCTTATCAGGCGGTAAAGACTTATCCATTGGAGGTAGCTGGCGAAGCCGCTATTGTGCATGAGTACCGCTATAATTTCGGGGATGGCTGGGTCAAGGAATACGATGTCATGCTGCAGGTGGCCGGCTATCGTTATTTTGTAGAATATTCAGTGCCTGATGATGAATCGAACAAGGGTAAGGATGAATTCCAGAAAATCATTTCCTCCTTGCAGATTGATTACTCCGTAGTAGCGGAGAATTTCGGGCAGCTAGACGATAATCAATATCTAACGGATAAGACAACAGCTGCGAAGAAGATATCCAAGGCATACGAGTATAGCGTAGAAATACCACGTTACTGGACTGCGGTCAGCGATCGTTTTGAATCTGGCTATGTGGAGTACCAGTTCGTAGGCGGAAGATTTGCCATTCGGATCAACTCGGACGATCCGTTCGACATGCAGGTATCCCGCTTGAAAGACTTCTATGCTGACGAGGCGAAGGGCTATTCGAATCTGAAGGTGGAGCAAGTGAAGGATATCCAATTTGCAGGTGTACCTGCGGTATCCTTTACCTTCCATCGTACAGATAACGGTGTAGGCTACACGGGACGTCAGATCTTGCTTGAGCACAATGGCTCGACTTACACGATTAGCACTGTCCTGAATGACGCGAACAACACGGCCGCCCAAGCAGTGGCGCTGGATTCAGCCTTGAATTCTTTTACACTAGTAAAATAGGTGGGCTGACTGACTCAATGATGATGTAAGCATAATCAGAGCAAACGCGAGTATAGAGCTGCTGCATGTGGGGAGCCCTGTCGACTGCTGCTAAGCTTGCTGTTCGTTGGAATAAAGAATCACGAGCAGATGAACAGCAAGCTTAAAGGCAGGCACTTCGTTTCTCTAGGGCTTCTCCGCTTTCCGATAATCATCACGCTTTTCATATCATTCAACATAGAATCAAATTTGGTCGAGGCACTAGCATCTTAATTACTGCACAGTGCTTTTGCTAAGATTAGGTAAAAATTAGCAGCCTTCTTGATAGTCTCAGGAGGGCTGTTTTTCTATTATATTGATAATTCTTTGAAAGGAATCTATGGAAACAGTAGAACGAGAGGCCACAGTCTGTTACACTGGATTAGTTAAAATATTGTTGAATGTTTGTTACGGAAACATACAGGCTTACAGGGCGCTGAGCAGGGCACGATGAGGCAGGGTGAGGATCGAGTATCCAGTATCCAGGCAGTCTCGCGGGATGTCGTAGAATCAGTCGCCCTCCTTGATGTGAGGCTGAAGAAGTGAGGGGGCTTGGGAGGGATAACCTTCTCCGGTTCGCGTCATGTACCTTGCTGGTTATCGCTGACAAGAAGTCTGTGCAATAGATGATGTAGCTGGATTTGTAGTTGGATTATAGTTGTTGGCTGTACTGCTGAGGCCTGATTCGTGGATATACTTTAAAATAGAGCTATTAATCGTGATTAGGGCCAGTGGTGACGGATCGTATGAAATATGCATATAGAACAAGGCGGCTTACGAGTCGTTCAAGGAGGATATAATGGAAGTACAATCATTACGTAGAGAAGATGTGGAGCTGTTGGCTCCAGCTGGAGATTGGGACTGCATGCGAGCTGCGGTAGCCAACGGGGCGGATGCCATATTCTTTGGTGTTGAGAAATTCAATGCACGGGCACGTGCGAATAATTTTCGTATGGATGAGCTGCCGGAGATTATGGCGTTTCTGCACAGCTATGGGGTAAAGGGCTTCCTGACCTTCAACATCCTAGTCTTCGAGGATGAGCTGGCCGATGCCAAGCAACTGATCGATGCTTGCATTGATGCGGGTGTAGATGCCGTGATCGTTCAGGACCTGGGGCTGGTGAAGATGATTCGGGAGATATCCCCGGACTTTCCGATTCATGGCTCTACCCAGATGACCATTACCTCGCCGGAGGCGGTCGAGTTCACAAAGCCCTTCAATATGGAGCGCGTCGTACTCGGACGTGAAAATAATCTGAAGCAAATTCAGAAAATCGGGGAGCAAGCCAAGCTGCCTATGGAGGTTTTCGTGCATGGAGCGTTGTGCGTATCCTATTCTGGACAATGTCTCACCTCGGAGATGTGGGGCGGTCGTTCAGCGAATCGTGGGGAATGTGCACAGGCCTGTCGTCTGCCGTATGACTTGATGGTGGATGGGGAGCAGAAGCCGATGGGAGACGTCGCTTATCTGCTGTCACCGAAGGATCTGGCGGCGATTGACATCATGCCGGAGCTGATCGAGGCAGGGGTTACCTCCTTCAAGATCGAAGGTCGCTTGAAATCGCCCGAATATGTGGCGAATGTCGTCAGTAAGTATCGCAAGGCAATTGACCTCTATTTCGATGGTAATACGTCTACGCCAAGCCGGGAGGAGATTCGTGAGCTGCAGCAGAGCTTCTCGCGTGGCTTCACACATGGCTTCCTGGAGGGGACGAACAACAAGAAGCTGGTAGACGGTACCTTCCCGAAAAGCCGGGGCGTCTATCTGGGACGAGTCGAGCAGATTCTGCGGGATGGTGTGGTCTGCCGCATCGAAGCACCACTGAAGCGTGGGGATGGGATCGTATTCGACGCCGGAGACCCGACGAAAAAAGAAGAAGGCGGCAGAGTCTATGATCTGCGTCGTAAGGGCGTCAAGCTGGAGGGCGAAGCCGGTGAAGGCTGGATTATCGACATCGTTCCAGGACGAAATGATGTGGATCTACGTCGTCTGCACGTCGGTGACCGCATCTGGAAGACGAATGATCCAGCGCTGGATAAGCGGCTGCGCCAGACCTTCGAGACGGAGAAGCCTTACCGGGTATTCCCGGTTCATGTCAAAGCGGTCGGACATCCGGGCCAACCGCTTACAACATGGTGGACGGATGTGCAGAAGGGAACGACCATCCGCGTCGATTCAGAGCTGGAACTGGAGATTGCCCAGAAGCGTCCGATGACGCGCGAGCTGCTCGAAGAGCAGTTCGGTCGTCTGGGCGGCACGGTGTTCCAGCTGGAGGAGCTGGACGTCCATCTGCATGGGGACGTCATCGTGCCCATGCGCGAGCTCAATCAGATCCGCCGGAAGGCGGTAGAATTGCTCGCGGGCGAACGGCCCAAACCGCCCGTCTACATCAAACGGGCGGTGGAAGTGTACGGCGATGTGGCTACGCCAGCATCGCCAGTGTCGCGCGGTGCCGCTGAGCTGACCGCGCTATGCCGCAGCCTCCCGCAGGTCGAGGCTGCACTTGCGGCCGGTGTCGGCTTCATCTACGCCGACTTCGAGTTCATCAAGCAGTTCCCGGCAGCGGTGGAGATGGTTCGCGCAGCGGGACGCAAGATCGCGCTCGCGACGCCGCGTATCCACATGCCGGGAGAGAATGGATACCATAACAATATTCTACGTTTGCAGCCCGATGCAGTGCTGGTGCGGAATACAGGTGCTTTGTACTTCTACTTGCGTCACCGTATGGAGCACCCGAATGAGTCGCATCCTGAGCTGATTGGCGATTTCTCGCTGAATATCGCGAACCATAAGGCAGTGGAGCTGTTCCTGGAGGCTGGCTGTGATCATGTGACGCCATCCTACGACTTGAACATTCAGCAGATGATTGATCTGCTCGGTCGCTCCCGCACGGACAAGCTTGAGGTAGTCATTCATCAGCATCTGCCGATGTTCCACACCGAGCATTGCGTATATTGTACCTTCCTCAGCGAAGGGACCGACTTTACAAATTGCGGTCGTCCTTGCGAGGATCATAACGTATCCTTACAGGATCGGATCGGTATGTCACACCCTGTACGTGTTGATGAAGGCTGTCGTAATACGGTGTACAACGCGATCGAGCAATCGGGCGCCGAATACCTGCCGAATTTCCAGGAGCTAGGTGTCTCCCGTTACCGGGTAGAATTCCTGGAGGAGACTCCAGAGCAGGTGCATGAGGTCATTGAGCTTTACCAGCGTGCACTTCGTGGCGAGATCACCGGTACACAAGTATGGAAGACGCTAAAGGCAACGAATCAGCTTGGCGTTACTCGTGGGCAATTGGTGAAATAGCTGAACGGTGACTAGAGGATATAATTATAGATTAATGTAGGATGTGTAGTTGATCCACATAGTAAAGAGGTATCTGCTTCGAAGAAGGTTGGAGTAGGTACCTCTTTCATTTTTGGAACTATTGTTAAAATATGAGACCCAATTCAACGACTATTTTTCATCTTCTGCTCAGTTTTTCCTGATATAATGATATTTAAATGTTACGGCTCCATGATAGTTAGAGAGCTGTATACCAGTAGGATTACATAAAGGAGATCAAGTATGAAAATACGCAAAGCAATCATTCCGGCTGCTGGCTTGGGTACCAGATTCTTGCCAGCAACCAAGGCCATGCCCAAAGAGATGCTACCGATCGTAGACAAGCCTACAATTCAGTATATTATTGAAGAAGCGGTAGCCTCAGGAATCGAGGATATTATTATTGTAACGGGCAAGGGAAAGAGAGCCATTGAGGATCACTTTGACTCCTCGTTTGAGCTTGAGCATAATCTGGCATCCAAAGAGAAATGGAAGCTGCTTGATGAGGTGCGCAGACCCTCCGAGATGGCTGATATTCACTATATTCGGCAAAAAGAACCCAAGGGCCTGGGACACGCTATCTGGTGTGCTCGAAAGTTTATTGGAGATGAGCCGTTTGCAGTATTGCTCGGTGATGATATTGTCGAGGCAGAGATTCCTTGTCTACAGCAAATGATTCATGTCTTTGATCGTTACCAGCAGCCTGTAGTCGGAGTGAAGCAAGTGTCCTGGGATGAAGTTCATCGTTATGGCATTGTCGAAGGAAGACAGGTGGAAAATAACCTTGTTCAGGCTACACGCCTTGTAGAGAAGCCTGCACGTGAGGAAGCGAAGTCCAATTTAGCGATTATGGGCCGTTATATTCTCACACCTCAAATTTTTGACCTGCTTGGTGAGCAATCGGTAGGTGTAGGCGGGGAGATTCAATTAACGGATGCACTTTTCCGTTTGGGAGAGGAGAATCCTATTTTAGCCTATGAATTTAACGGGGATCGTCATGATGTAGGGGAAAAATTAGGATTCATTGAGACTACAATTCATTATGCGCTACAGCATGACGAGATAAAAGATGATGTGCTGGCATACATGAAAAAGGTTATTAAGCAAATTGAAGGTTAATTGAAGATTAGCTTTGTAATCCAAAGCAAGTAAATAAGAAGAGGTCCTTCCCACCCGGAAAGGACCTCTTCTGCTGCACAATTCAGATATAGCAGTTGGCAGCAGATAGCTATTTAATTTGAAGCACGGATGTTCACCAAGCTTTGAATCAGCTGTTGCTCAGCCGGATCAGCTTGTATCAAACGATCTTTCCAAGCCTGGTCAGCTTGACCTTGCTTCTGCGTAGCTGCAACATAATACCTTACAATCTCCTTGTTGGTAGCATCACTAAGGTTCTCATTTAAGTAGCCCTGGAGAAGAGCTGTAGCCTCGGCTGTCTGTCCTGATACAAATCTGATTTTTCCGATATTCAGTGCTATATCCGGCGTAACTCCGAACTCGCGACCGGAGAGCTGGCCCTCTGGAAGTGCTTCAATGTGCTTAACACCCTCCAGAATACGTTCGTAAGCATTCAGGCCAACTGAGAAATATTTCTCTTCCGCAGCAGGATCCTGTTGTTCCTTAGCCTGATTTCCTAAGTAGTAGGCGTGAGCAATTAGATTTTTGTACCAATTAATATCCCAGTTATAGTGCGGTATGGTGCTCTCCAAGATCTCGAATACTTTGGCGTTATCATTCTTCAGCTGATAATGATTCATAAGATTCGTCACAAGAGACTTATTGTAAGGTTCCTGCTTCAGCGCGCGATCAAGCAGCTCTTGATCTGCGGTATAGAACTGGTCGTCTTGTGTCTGCTGATAGAAGGATTGGTACATAGAAGACAGCATGATAACCGATTCTGGATGAGTCGGCCTTACAGACAAAGCATCCTGTATCGAGCTCTGAATTTGTTCCGCTGAGCCACCTGTGTTATACAGATTTCTGGCTTCATTAATCGCCCCATTGGATTGTAGGTAACGCAGTCCTGTAAAGAGCACGATGATCGTCAGAATTCCCATAGTGATCGAATACACTGGCTTGAATGCTGATCCCATCGACAGGCGCTTGAGAGGCTTACTATCCATGGCTGCTGCCATCCCTCCGAGTCCCATGAAGACCAGCATACCCATGAAGACATAGCTTAGGTTGAAGTCCAGGAAGCTGTGCACCAGAATGGATAAAGTGATGATAACGTACAAGAAATGTCCTTCACGCTCTTCGCTCGTTTGCTTCATATAACCACGAATATATTTAAAGAAAATATACAACACGAAGCCCATGAATATTACAAATCCCAATATGCCGACTTCTACCAGATACTGAATGAAGAAGTTGTGAGCTTGTCGGCTGACATATGGATAATCCTGATAAGTCTCGTATAAGGAAGCCCAGGCTCCGCCACCGGCTCCGATTACTGGATAGTCAGTAAGAAGCTTTGACGCATCGCTATAGAAAGTGAAACGCTCCAATACACTATGTTGTTGGAAATTAATACCTTCAATTCGAGTCTGAACATTCTCAGGTAGAATGTTACGCAGACCTGTTCCAATCAGTAGATATGCAACTACCGCTACAACTACTACTGAGCCAAGGGGGAGCCACAAATTCGCCAATCTACGTGTGTTCCAGCCACTATCCTCTGTGGTCAACTTTGGAGCCAGCTTGTGCTGAATGAACCATAGCACTGCTGCTGTGGCTGCAGATGCTGCAATAAGGATTAACCAAGCCTTAGCAGCTAAGCCTCCACTATACGTCTCATTCAACTGCAGTCCAATGTTCGTAATCGGTACTAGAATAACGACAGATGCGATTCCAGCAACTGCACAGTGGATAATCCATAAGAGCTGCTGTCCCGGCTTAAAGAATAATAGTAGGATAACAAAAACAACCGGAAGCAACACTAATCCCCCACGTGACAACGTTAGGAATAGGGACACAAGAATAGGCACCAGCATAAATGCATGCGTCATCCGCCCATACCAGGTCTTGGACTTCATCAGGCAGAATACCGCAGCAAACAAAAATGCCATCAGGAAGGCGGCATATGTATTGGCGTATTGGAACACCGATGTGAGACGAAGGCCGTTCGAATCGGTCATAACAGCGTTGATGTATCGCTCGTTATGCACCATGCTGGAGAACCAGCCTACGAGCTTGCCAGCCAGTACCCATTGCCCGAACCAGTTGATGAAGCCAAAGCCTACAATGACGTATGCAAGAGACATCACCATGATGTGCATAATTTTATTTCCCAAGCGGTCCTGCATTAGATACAATGAAAGGATGAATATGGAAGCGTAGATACATTGCGCGAGCACCATATTCATAGCCAAGTAGTGGGAGGCTGCTGTGATCAAAGAGACAATATATGACAAAGGCAATAAAAGCACGATGATTGCCAGCCAGTCTCTTTGCTCTTCCAGCTTGAATTTCTTATAATAGGATACGATTCCTAGAATGAGCAAAAGCCCAGAGATGACTACAGCCCAATACAGTGGTCTTTCGAAATTCAGCTGTTGTCCGTTAAATAGCGCAGCCTGGAATGGTGCCCAGGTCCATAAGAGTATGATGCCAACAATTAACACCCAAAACAAAGACGACCTTTTCCCGTCATGGGTCGACGTTTGGGCCTGTTTCCCGTATACTGGATTCGACAAGGTTTACAATCTCCTTTTCCTAAGAGTACTGTTAGTATTTTAACATATACCATGATAGTTGTCTTATTGTGCTTATACTTGTCTATTAAGCAGTATATTCACAGATAAAATGAAATGAAGGAAGATATTCTTTATATGAAGAAAGTAAAATCTGTAATCTATCAAAAACTGTATAAGGTAGCTATTAAATTAAAACCAGTGATTGTTAAATGGGTATCTTTTGAGTCAAGGCAAAGAATTAAGGCGAAACTTCTTAAAACAGCTTTTCCTATACAGAAAAGTGGTAGACAGGTGCATCTTGGTGGGGATTTTACTGGGATAAATCTTGTAGGGTATGCTCGTGCCGAGATGGGAATTGGTGAATCGTGCAGAATAGCAGCTAAGAGTCTTTCAACCACTGATATTCCTTTTGGAATTATTAATTTTACAGGAACTAGTACTGCTAGTATGAATGATACTACATGGATTCATAAAGAGGTAGAGAACCCAAAATTTAATGTTAATATGTTTCATATTAATGCTGAGCAAATGATGGAGGTATATTCGAAATATGGTAACTCCATCTTTGAGGGCAGATATAACATTGGATTCTGGCATTGGGAGTTACCTGACTTTCCGGATGAATGGAGCGAAAGCTTTAATTTGGTCGATGAAATATGGGCTCCTTCTACCTTCGTTGTCGATTCAATTGCTCAGAAGAGTCCTGTTCCTGTTGTGAAGATTCCACATAGTATTGAAGTCGCTATTCACAATCTGAGAGACAGAAATTACTTTAAATTACCTAATAATGCTTTTTTGTTCTTAACCATGTATGATTTGAAAAGTTACCAGAGTCGAAAGAATCCAAAGGCTTCTATACAAGCTTTCCAATTAGCTTTTTTGCCGGAGGATCAATCTGTCGGCCTTGTAGTTAAGGTGAACGGAGTTGCTACTGGAGCGTCCGAGTTATCAGAGTTATATCACCTTATAGGGCAGTACAAAAACATTCATTTGATTACAGAAACTCTTTCTAGAAACGATACAAATGCATTGATTTCTGTTACGGATAGTTATATATCACTTCATCGCAGTGAAGGGTTCGGTCTTGGTCTGGCTGAAGCAATGTATCTGGGCAAGCCAGTGATTGGAACAGGATGGTCCTCAAATACCGATTTTATGAACCAAAATAACGCATGCCTGGTCAACTATAGCTTAGTTAAATTAGATCAGGATTTTGGTCCGTATAAGGCTTATCAGTACTGGGCTGATCCAGAAGTCGAACATGCAAGTCAATACATGTACAGACTATATACAGATAGTGATTTTTATACACGAACTGCAAACAATGGAGAGCTGTATATAAAAAAGTACTATTCTCCACAAGCCATTGGGGATTTAGTTAAGAAGAGACTAGAATATATATCTAAGTGGAAATTTGGGGGATGAAATGAATATTACATGTGTAATTATGGCTGGCGGAAAAGGGGAAAGGTTCTGGCCAAAGAGTAGAACCAATCTTCCAAAACAGTTTTTGAATATTTCAGGTAATAAATCAATGATTCAACAGTCCATTGCTCGTCTTGAAATGCTGACAGATATAACCAGAATATTCATTGTAACGAACGAGTTGTATGCTGAATTAATTAAGGCACAAATTCCTACTCTGCCACACGAGAACATTATTATTGAGCCTGTGGGGAGAAATACAGCACCATGTATTGGACTTGCATCAGTTATTATTGAGGAACGTTACCCAGACAGCACGATGATTGTTATTCCTTCTGATCATATCATAGAGAATGAGGAAGGCTTTGTTAATATACTTAAAACTGCAGTAGTGGTTGCTCAGGATAATGGAAGTTTAGTCACACTGGGGATTCAGCCTTCCTATCCGGAAACTGGATATGGCTATATTGAAAGTAGTAATCGGTCGATAACTATAAATGATCTTCCGGTTCATAAGGTGAATAAGTTTGTTGAAAAACCAGACCTGCTAACAGCGCAATCATATCTAGAAGCAGGGAACTTTTTCTGGAATAGTGGGATTTTTGTCTGGAAAGTCGATACTATTAGAGGTTACATAAAAGAACTTATGCCAGAGATGCATGATATTCTTGAGAAAATGAAGGTAGCCCTACCTACAGATGATTGCGACGACATTATACGGTCTGAATTTTTGAATATGCCAGATCAATCCATTGATTACGGGATAATGGAGAAAGTGAATAATATTCACGTGATACCTTGTGTTTTTGGTTGGGATGATGTAGGGAGCTGGACAGCCCTAGAGAGAATTAATGAACTGGATGACAACGGAAACGTAATTCGTGGTAATATTCTTAACTTGGATACTAAGCGTTGTATCATTGAAAGTAATGGGAAATTAATTGCAACTTTAGGCATTGAGGATCTAATTATAGTTGATACTGAAGATGTGACTCTAATTTGTACTA
Source organism: Paenibacillus massiliensis 2301065 = DSM 16942 (assembly GCF_000377505.1). Lineage (GTDB taxonomy): Bacteria > Bacillota > Bacilli > Paenibacillales > Paenibacillaceae > Paenibacillus > Paenibacillus massiliensis. Next base: position 91,337 of record NZ_KB898200.1, read on the forward strand.
AGGATAAAGCACAAGAAGTGAAGTTGCTGCTTAAGGAACTGAGAATGCAGAAAATGGAAGAATATCTATAGGTTACACCAATCTTAATTATATATTAATTGCGTGATGAAGGGGACTTTAAACAATGGCTAAGAATGCACTGGTTACAGGTATTACAGGACAGGATGGTTCATATTTGGCGGAATTACTGCTCGCAAAGGGCTATAAAGTGTATGGATTACGTCGTAGAACTAGTACTCCAATTATGACTAACATAGAGCATATTAAAAATGAGATTGAATTTATTGATGGAGACTTGCTAGATCAGGGCTCGCTGATTCAAGCTATCCAAAAGTCAAACCCCGATGAAGTATACAACTTGGCGGCTCAGTCCTTCGTGGCAACATCGTGGGATCAGCCAGGAGTTACAGGGCAGGCAACAGGGGTAGGAGTAACCAATATGCTTGAGGCTGTACGTTACATTAAGCCTGAAGCTAAATTCTATCAAGCATCTAGCAGCGAAATGTTCGGTAAAGTAGTAGAGACACCACAAAAGGAAACAACTCCTTTTTATCCTCGAAGCCCATATGGGGTAGCAAAGGTATACGGTCATTGGATCACAGTCAATTACCGCGAAAGCTTTGATATGTTCGCATGTTCTGGTATTTTGTTTAATCATGAATCTCCACGCCGTGGTGTAGAGTTTGTTACTCGAAAGGTAACAGATGCAGTGGCGCGTATAAAGTTAGGTCTTCAAGGCGAATTGCGCATGGGAAATCTGGATGCTAAACGTGATTGGGGCTTTGCTGGCGACTATGTGAAGGCTATGTGGCTGATGTTGCAGCAGGACACACCTGATGATTATGTTATTTCTACGGGAGAAACGCACACCGTTGAAGAGTTGGTGCAAATTGCATTTGATCATGTTGGGCTTAACTGGCAAGATTACGTTGTTATTGATCCAAAATTTGTTCGCCCTGCAGAGGTAGATCTTCTTCTAGGGGACTGCACAAAAGCTAAAAAGAAACTAGGCTGGGAACTTGAAGTTGGGTTTGAACAACTGGTGAAAATGATGGTAGATAGTGACATGAATAGAGTTTCTAACCTCCTCAAGACAGGTAGTCTATAAATGAAGAGAGCACTTATAACAGGGATAAACGGTTTTGTTGGTCAATATTTAGCCAAGGAACTGGAATCAAACGGTTATGAGGTATGGGGGAGTTCACGAAGTGACTCCCTCAATTTTCAGAACAATGCAAATCTGATTACCCTTCAATATGGTAATAAACAAAAAATAGTAGAAGCTCTAGAAGCCATTCAACCCACAGTTCTCTTTCATCTATCTGCACTGAGTTCTGTTGCAAAATCATGGAATGCTATAGCGGAGACTTTTGAGACTAATCTGATGGCGACGATTGAACTGGTAGAGGCTGTTCGCTCCTCATCAATTGCAAATGAGCTTAAAATTGTATCTGTTGGTTCTTCAGAGCAATATGGCTTGGTAGATAAACAGCCTATTACTGAAGACGCAGCTCTAAATCCTTTAAACCCGTATGGGTTGTCCAAGTTAACAATGGAGAAAACATTGTTTTTATATCAAAAATTATATGATATGAACATTGTCCATGTTAGACCCTTTAATCATATTGGGCCTGGTCAGCGCCTTGGATTTGTCGTAACTGATTTTGTAAAACAAATTACAGATATTGAAAAAGGACTTGCACGTCCTTTTATAGGCGTGGGAGATTTAACAGCGAGAAGGGACTTTACGGATGTACGAGACATTGTAAAGGGCTATCGTCTGGTTAGTGAAGTGGGCATTAAAGGTGAGGCGTATAATATTTGTTCTGGCGTTTCTGTAGAAATTCAGAGCATTCTTGATACATTGTTATCATTTGCTTCTAAACAAATTGAAGTTTATACAGATAATGAAAAGATCAGACCTGTAAATATACTAGAGTACTATGGAGACAACAGTAAGTTACGTAATCTTACTGGCTGGTCTCCTGAGATTGCTTTGGAAGACAGTCTGAAAGATATCTACGATTATTGGATGAATACTGAGGTTTCGATATAATCGAAACCAGTAATTTTTTACTTTGACAAAGGAGAACTACTTTGAACTTAATGGTGAATTTTACTAAAGATGTTTTACGGCAAAGAAAAATGCTGCTTAATATGTCAAAAAACGATTTTAAATCACGCTTTCTTGGTTCCGCATTGGGAGTAGTCTGGGGGTTTATAGCTCCTCTTATAACTATAGTTATCTATTGGCTTGTGTTTGAGTTTGGGTTGAAATCAGGTGGACGAGCAGACCAGGTTCCTTTTGTATTGTGGATGGTTATAGGGATGGTCCCATGGTTGTTTTATTCAGATGCTATATCAGGGGCTAGTAATTCTCTAATGGAATATAATTATATAGTGAAAAAAATAGTGTTTAATTTAAAGTTCATTCCACTAATTAAAATTATATCCTCCTCATTCGTTCATATTATTTTTCTTATTCTTAGTATGATATTAGTTTTTTCATATGGTTATTGGCCAACCGTCTATTGGTTTCAATTTTTAGTCATAATTCCATATTGCTATATTACTATAATGGCAATTTCATATTTTAATGCGGCTTTGGTACCCTTTTTCCGGGATTTCCCACAAATTATATCCATAGTACTACAATTTGCATTTTGGGTAACGCCTATCATTTGGGATATGGCCATAGTTCCCGATAATATTAAGTGGCTATTTCAATTGAATCCACTGTACTATTTAGTCGAAGGCTACAGATCCATTTTCGTATATCAACAAAACTTTTTAGTTGATAATCCTGGTTTCTGGATCATGTTTGCAGCAATGTCAATTCTGCTTGTAGTCGCCATGAAAATTTATAATCGTTTAGAGGGTACTTATGCGGATATGCTTTAAGATAATGGGGTTATCATCATTAAAGTAACTCTTTTTTAACATCTTGATTTACTTATTGATTAAAATTGCAGCAATCTAGGAGAAGATGATATGCAAAGAATAAGCACCAACAGTGAAAGTGTAATAAGTCAAGAGGATGCTGACAAAGTTATTAGTTTATCAATGGTAGATAAAGAATATAAACTTTATACCAATCCGAATGATCGTTTTAAAGAGATTTTCTCTAATAAAAAACTGCATACGACAAAGAAAGCTTTAAGTAATATTTCGTTGGACATTTATAAAAAAGAAGCTGTTGGTATTATTGGTACTAATGGAGCTGGAAAATCAACCCTACTAAAAATATTAACGGGAATTCTTACACCAACTAGTGGTGAATTATCCATAAATGGAAGAGTATCAGCTATACTCGAGCTAGGAGCAGGCTTTAATCCTGAAAAAAGTGGGTTTGAAAATATTAAGTACACTTGCATGCTCATGGGGCTTAGCGATGAAGAAATTGATTCGAAAATTTCTTCGATTTGTGAATTTGCTGATATTGGTGACTATATATATCAACCCGTTAAAATGTACTCCAGTGGTATGGTTGCTCGTGTAGCATTTGCAACAGCAGTAAGTGTGGACCCTGATATTTTAATTGTTGACGAGGCTCTTTCAGTTGGAGATGCTTATTTCCAGGCTAAGTCCATTGCTAAAATGAAAGAATTAATTAAAGATAAGACTGTTATTTTTGTATCTCACACGATGGACGTAATACGTAGTTTTTGTAAACGAGTTATTTATATAAAAGACGGAACCGTTTTTATGGATGGGGATGTAAGAAGCGTCACCCAACAATATGAAAAGGATAACAATCAACGTTTAGCTGTTTTGGATAAATCCATGTCTTTGGATAAATTGATTAGCAAAAAGGGCGGGAATATACCTGACGGCTTCAAGACATATGATGAGCTAATTGATAAAGAGTTTGACAAACGAGTTAAAGATTTGCGAGCTGGGACAGGAGAAGTTCAATTTATACGAGCAGACCTTTATGTTGATGGTGAGCTAAGTAATACAGCTCCATTTGGTTCTACAATGACACTAAAGCTGTATTTTAAGTGTACTGAGGATATTCCTGAAGGTGGAACGATCGGCTATACCATTCGAAATAGAAATGGCGTTGATGTATTTGGTCTAAATTCCTACAACAAAATTGAGTTGCTGCCAGAACTGAAATCCGGGGATATTAAAGTTGCGAATATAACTTTTAAAAACATTCTTGCCCCTGGAGAGGGATATGTTGTGGGATTAGGATTGAAATCTAAATTGCATAATTCTACTTTTATGGATAGTATTTATTCTGCTATCATCTTTGATGTTCCTTTACTTGAGAACCAGAATTGGGTTCCAGGCTTGGTCTACGTTGAACAAAATTACAAACTTGCTTCAATAGGAGGAGACGAATGAAGCTTGTGATATTGGCAGCTGGCATTGGTAGTCGTCTAGGCGAAGGTATACCGAAAGCTTTAGTAGAAATCCAAGCTTCTCGAACAATTCTAGATCAGCAAATTGAAAATTTTCGTGATATCGTAGGTATCAATAATATTACGGTTGTTGTTGGTTTTGAGAAAGAGAAGATTATGAAGCTTTATCCTGAAGTTTCGTATGTCTACAATGAAAATTACCTTAAGACCAACACTTCAAAAAGCTTATTACTTGCTTTGGAGAACATTAGAGATGAGGATGTTATCTTCGTAAATGGTGATACTTACTTTAGCAAACGAACGGCTCAGGATATTAGTAAGTGCACCAGAACATCTGTTATGGTCAATGTGGAATCTACCTCTGATGAAGAAGTCAAATATAGGCTAGACGATGAGGGGAAGATTTGTGAATTATCCAAAGAAGTCATTGATGCGCAAGGTGAAGCAGTGGGTATAAATTTCATTAAATCTGAAGATTTATCTTCTGTAAAAAGGGAGCTTGCAGCAGTAGCAGAAATGGATTATTTTGAAAAAGCATTTGAGAACTTAATAATAAAGAAAGAAATTTCGGTATTTCCTTTAAGTATTAATAATGAATTTGTAAAAGAAATAGATTTCCCAGAAGACTTACAGAAAGTAAGGGATTTTCTGGAAACCTATAGATCTTAATAGAGGTGAACTAGTGAAACAAGTCCTGATAAAACTCCGGAACAAACTCCAAAAGCATACTTTCTACTATTGGATTGTAGCATTTTTATTCTGGTTCTTTAATAATTTTTTTACTTTTGTACCCATTCAGCGAGCGCGCAAATCATATTTGAGTGTTTTTTTTCGTGTGAAAATTAGTAAAAGTGCATATATTGGAAGTGGACAAAAAATAACTGGGTACCATAACGGCGTAAGCTTACGTATTGGGCATAATACAATAATAAATAGGAACTGTTATATTGATGGTCGTTCCGGAATTACGATTGGGAATAATGTTAATATTTCCTTCGGTACTACATTAATCACCTTACAGCATGACTATAATTCTCCTGATTTTGCTTGTGAAGGTAAGTCTATAATTATCCATGATTATGTATGGATAGGAGCAAATGCAACTATTTTACCTGGTGTAACGATCGGTGAAGGAGCTGTTGTGGCTGCAGGAGCAGTGGTAACACGAAATGTAGCCCCTTTTACAGTAGTCGGCGGTGTTCCAGCTCGTTATATTACAGATAGAAACAGATCACTGGTATATAATAATACCTTCAAACCGATACTGGATACTGATATTGCAGATGACAGTAAATTTTATAGAAGTAATAACTATCAGAATGATATTAAGAAGAAACAAGTAGCCTTAATAACATTAGCTCCTTTTTTGCCTATAGACTCTGGGGGCAAACTTGCAACAGCTAATACGATCCTACCTTTAGCTGATGAGTATGACTTTCACCTTTTCACATTCCAAATTCCTGGCGATGATTCTTATCAAGCAAACAAAGAGATGTACGATAAGTTATTCAAGTCTGTCACACTTATACCAAAGCCTAGAATGTTGCATGAGTTGTCTCCCTTTGAAAAAGTGAAATTTATCCTTAAGCATTCCATGCATAGATTACCATTAATGGATATTAGCTTTTATAGCCAAGAGATGATACAAGCAATTAAAAGACTAAAATCAGATACCGGAATAGACATCATTGAAGCTCACAATCTACATTGTTCTTATGTTAAGAGATTTTTTCCTAAGATTCCTATGGTTTTAGTTAATCAGAATATAGAGGGAGATTTATTTCCTTTTTGGGAGCCTGCAACAAATTCAAAACTGAAATGGTTAGTTTGGAAAACAGTTGCTAAAATCAGCAGAAAAAATACGTTCGACATAGAAATAGGTAACTTATACAACATTGAGTCGAAAATATTTATGTCCAAAGAAGACATGTCTCGTGTGAATAGTGTGAAAAGTTATAATGAATTTATTCCCATTGCGTTTGAAGCAGCTCCAATTAGTACAAAGAATTATGATGGAAAGTTACACGTTTTGTGGTTAGGGGGGTTCGGATGGTATCCTAATGAAGAGGGAATGCGCTGGTTCATTTCAGAAGTCTATCCACATATAAAAAATGATGAAAGAATTGTCTTCCATATTATTGGAGGTTCACCGTTCGAGGAATTACGGGAGTTGCATAAGCCTGGTCGGTTTGAGGTGTTGGGGCGAGTAGATGACCTTAGCCCATTTTTTGAGAATTCACATGTGCTTATTTCACCTATTCTTTCTGGCAGTGGTGTACGCATTAAAATTCTGGAGTCCATGAGTATGGGGCTAGCAATTGTAGCTACAACACGTGGTGCTCAAGGAATAGAGGTAGTACATGGAGACAATATTTTAATTACCGATGATCCTTTAAGTTATGCTAACTATTTAGTTGAATTATCTAATAACCAAGCATTGGTAGAGCAGCTTAGGTTAAATTCACTCAAGTATATTCAGGAAAATCATAGTATGTCGCAGGCATTGTTTATGAAGCGTAGAACATATGATAGAATCGCTGTGAAATAAAAACTTTAAAAGGTGCTTTCATATTGAAGTTAGGGAGTGAGAGTATGGAAGGACAACAAAAGTACTCGGCAAATTCATATAATAATGTAGCGCAATTGCAGTTGATGCAGCTGATTGACCCAGGGGCAAATCGTGTTTTAGATCTTGGCTGTGGAGATGGGAAAACAACACGTGTACTTCAGGAATTATTACCTAACGCACAGTTATATGGTCTTACTGCCAATGAGACAGAAGCAGAGGAAAACAGCGACGATACGCTTCAGATTGTATATGGAGATGCGCATAAGCTTCCATTCCAGAATAGTTTTTTTGATGCTGTTTATGCCAGACATATCTTAGAGCACTGTGTTGCGCCTTTTATCGCCATTAAAGAATTAAATCGTGTACTCAGCCTGGGTGGGCAACTTATAGTAGCTGTACCGGAAAATAATGAGTGGGCGGATTCTTTCCCTGACCACTATTCTGTTCTTTCTCAGATGATGTGGGAAAAGTTATTTGTTCAATGTGGTTTCTCAATCAAGAAGTCTTTCAAAGGCACATGGTTTGCTTGGGGGGCATCTGCAGAACTGCCAGAATTACGGTTTCAACTTGAGAAAATTACTGATGTAGAATCGGGAGAAGAATTAGCTCATGTATTTGCACCAAAAATAGGTAATCAATTAATTGAGCCTCCAAAGATGTTGACAAAGAATCCTTTGGCCTTTGTATTTCATAATTTGGTGACGTATGAGTCGATGAGGAATGTTCTTTTCAAATTAAAAGAAAATGATATTCCATTTGATATCATCGTCCCTGTATCAGAATCTGATGAAAATGCACAATTGATGTTTGAGGATACAGCATTATTTATAAGTAAAGAGTTTTCAAATGTTATGTTAGGTATTGAAAACCCCAATATACGCTATAAGGCCGTTTTTTATCCTTTTCTCCCGTTCTTTTTCTCAGTGGAGAGTGATTATGTTGTTCGCTATCAATATGGAATTGGTAAAGCTGAGTATAACTTCGATATTTGGAGCATGAGTTTTGATTATATACTTTGTCAATCAGATTATGATTACAGAGCATTGAAAAACTACACTCAGGCCAAGCTTTTAGGAAATCCGAAGTTTCTAAACTCGGCCAAAACTGTTCCTAATGAAGATTTTACTATTCTTTATATGCCAACTTACGGTGAATTAAGTTCATTAGACGAGAGATTTGAGCTCATAACGAAGCTGAAGGAAAAGTACAATATAAAGATAAAGCTCCATCATATGACTCTTTATTATGAACCTGAGCGAGTGAAGAAGATTAAAGAAGTCTTCGAAGCAGAAGAGATATTTACACATGAAAATTTCCTTAATGATATATTGGGTGAAATTGACTTGATAATTACGGATACCTCTGGTTCGATTTTTGATTCGATTCAATATGGTATTCCACTCGCACTTCTTAAGAAAAAGTCACAGGTATTCCACGGATCTCCAACTCCATTGGAAGAGCAGCTTGTGATGGAAGGTAAGATTCCAACAATTTATTCGGAAAATGACTTTGAACTAGTTCAAAATATTAAAGAGCATTATAGCGAGCAATGTGAGAAAGTTGAAATTTTAAAACAACAGATTTTCCCAATTGCTATTGAAGATGCTGTAGAGAATTATTATCGGTTCATTCAAGAATTATTAAAGAACAATGTCGATTTACTATCTCTGGAGATCAATAGAAAAAAACTATTGTATATGACTAAGTTAGAAAGTAACTTGGCTAGCAAAAAAGTACTGTTGAAGAAGCTTGAAGAATCATTTGTGATGCAGAAATCGGAGATATTGGCAATGCTGGAAGAGTACAAGAATCGTGTGAAAGACTTAAGTGATCAATTAGTTAATCTAAGAGAGCGCACACACAATAAGGATACTCGAATTATCAATCTGAGTGACCAGTTAAATGCTCTGTATGAAACTCAATCACTTAAAGATACTCGCATCAATGAGCTGAGTGAAGATATAAGTATGTTGAGACAACTTCAAAACGAAAAAGATATACGTATCAATGAGCTTAGTGAAGCGATTAGCTTGCTTAGCCAGCTTCAAAGTGAAAAAGATGCTCGTATCACTGAGTTAAGTGAGGAGATCAGCTTACTAAGTCAGCCTCAAATTGAAGAGGATCCTCAAACAGACGAGACTGAGCAAGAAACGGCTGATAAGTTAAGAAATGAGAGAGAATAGCCATAAGCGGTAAATTTCATAAAATTGAATACTGTACATGTCAATCGTCCAAGCCTTCAAACACTGTTTGTTAAAGGGTTTGGACGATTGACTACATAGGAGCATGTTATGTTAGATGAGATACTAACAGTAGGCATGTCTTATTTCTGGGTAAGAGTCTGACTTTTAGAAAAGGGATTGATACGTAATGGATTTAATGAAAAGTGTAAAAAGTATAGCAAAACGAGTGCTATATAAGGCCGTTCGAGAAGATTCACCTATTCAGGTTGCAGTTAACGAAGGCTACTACAATCCATATGATGGCTTGAAGTTATTAAAGGATATTGAAGTAACTGTAATTGATAAGAACTATGATGAACTTGTAGATGCAGAGTTTTCCCTAATAACACCAGTCAAGAATGAAGCCCAAGATATCGTGGAATACTTGGAAAGTATCGAAAAACAACAGTTATTACCTAAAGAAGTCATTATTGTAGATGGTGGATCTAATGATGGTACCGTTGCTGTTATTCAGGAGTTTTCAAAGCGAAGTAAAGTTAACTATCGTGTAATTGAAATCAATAGCAAGAGTATCTCAGAACAACGCAATTTAGCGATCAAAGAAGCTAAGCATGAACTTATTGTTATGGCTGATGCTGGCAATATTCTTGATGAAAGTTACACTAGAAATATGGTAGGCGCATTACTTGAGTATCCCGATGCAGAGTTGGTAGGAGCAATCTTCTATGCTGTTGACGATAAATTCGCTGAGCATTTTATTTATGGCTGGGAAGGCTTCGGAGAGTGGCATAATTACTTACCAGCAGGAAAGACAATGGCAGTACGAAGATCAGCTTTTTTATCCATGGGAGGGTTTCCAGAGTTTTTAAGTTTTACTGGGGAAGATGCTCTTTTCGATATTTTTTATCGAAATATAAGTACTCATTGGGTATTTAACAAAGCGGCGTATGTGTATTGGGACATTCCAAGAACATGGGAAGATTGCTTAAAGAAATTCTATTCTTATGGAGTTGGCTCTGGTGAAAACCATATGGGTGATGCTGGTTTTTATTTAAGACAAGCCAAAATGCGCCAAGGTACTTATTCACCAGAACCTATTCCAATTACTGATCAAATGTACTCAGGGTATCTCTTTGGCAGAGAGAAGAGAGCTGAAATTGAGTTTAATATTCGCCAAGTTGGAGAATTAATAATAATATTTTCTGAAAATCAATTGCAGGCTGATAGTGACTCCTGGGAGAAAGTGAAGAGCTATATAGCTCAGAACAATAAGGTTATCTTTGTCTCGCTTCTAAGGCAGTTTCCCGTTGAGAAATATGTCGACTTCGATTTTACATTACTAGAATTGTATGATCTAAGATCTGGCTTTAGCGTAGAAGATCTACTACGGAGATACGGGCGGTATGTTAGCAAAACTAAAGTGGAAGTTATTGGTGATAACGAAGAACTCAAATCCATGGCAAACATAATAAGGAGTTGGAAGGATGGAATATGAAAAGAACAAATCAAGATGAGAAATCTAGTACAACTGCTCATGAAAACCTGTTGAATCTTCTTAAAGAGGAAGGGCACTTGGAATCCGCCCCAGATATTAATGAATTATATGATCGTCTGTATAAGTCTCTATATTTAATGAGAGATTTCTCTACAGATTTTGAGCGGCAAGAAACAAAGACTTTTAAAAAAAGAATACTTAATCTGTATAGGAAAGTATGGCGGATTGGCGCTTCACCTTATATACGCTATCACAACCAATTTCATGCTACACTAATTAACCTTCTATATCTACAGCATGTGATAATAGAAGATTTGAAATCTAAAGTTGACAAGGAATAGGGTGAAACTTTGGTAAAAAGAAATAACTCACCAATCCGTATTTTCGTATCAGATATTCAACCTATTTTACCCGCTATTGCTGGTGGTCGCTTACGGCTTGCAGGGATATGGGGGAATATTCCTGAAGAATTTCGATTGAATTATGTAGGGACTTTTGATGTTCCGAATCAAAAAAAAACAGTGAAGCGGTTTGGTAGTAATTCCAATGAAATATTGGTTCCTTGTAGCGAAGAGCATTTTTCTGAGTTGCATACTGCCAATGCTTTATTTCCCAGTTTGAATTTGTTTGACCTGGCTTTTCACAGATTTGCTCAACTTTCTAGGGATTATATTAATGAATCTATTCGTTATATGAAGGAAGCAGATATAGTTGTTTTCTCACATCCATGGAGCTATCAAGTTTTAAAGCCATTTTTAGATTCTGAATCACAGTTTCTAGTGTATGATTCTCAAAATGTCGAGTCTTTTTTAAGAGCGAAGGATCTTTTGAGCCAGGAATACAAAAGAAATGGATGGAATCTACTTAAGGAAATAGTAGAAATTGAAAACGAGCTTGTTCATGATGCTGATTTGGTATTAACTTGCTCAACCAGAGACCTTAAGCAATTTCATTCAATATTTGAAGTAGTGCCAGATAAACTAGTCCTAGCTCCTAACGGGGTATCAATAAATTCAATTTATACAAATACCAGTTACAATATAAAGCACAAGCTGAAGAAGAAATGGGGATTTAATAGGAGATATTCAGTAGTCTTCTCCGGAAGCTACTTTGGTCCCAATATCACAGCTGTACGTTATTTAAACCAAATTGCATCTTCATCGCCAGACATTGATTTTGTAATTACTGGGGACCTGAATAATATAATAAGGTCAAATGATTTATCGCCGAATGTTCATATGGTGGGATTGCTTCATGAAAAAAACTTGAAGGAGATTTATGATCTAGCTGATGCCGGATTAAATCCAATTCAGGAGGGTTCAGGAAGCAACGTTAAAGTATTCACTTATATGGAGTCGGGTTTGCCGGTTATTTCCACGCCACTTGGTTCTAGAGGTATAGATGTTTTGGAATATAACCTATATGAGGGGAAGGAAGCTATAGTTATAGCAGATATAGGTATGTTTGAGCATCATCTAAAAGAAATTCTTAGCGACGAGAATCGGCGTATTAAAGTTGCACAACAAGGTAGGAAAATGGTTGAGGCCAACTATAGTTGGAAGGAGATATCCAAAAAAGTATGTCAAGAAATGAAGTCGAGATTTCAGTTGTAATACCTACTTTTGAGCGTCATGGTTATCTCCTTAAACTTTTACGTCGACTTTGCCAAAGTAGTTTTAAAAAATTTGATGTTATAGTAGTCGATCAATCTCAGCTGCCGTTTGATGTCTGTGAATTTGAGAATAAATTGAATATCCAATATCATCATGTAACGTTTCGTGGAGCGGGTCTAGCTCGTAACTACGGTGCTAAGTATGGTGACGGAGCAATTATTGCTTTTACAGATGATGATTGCATTCCCGCTAAGGACTGGCTAGAAAAAGCCTATGCTATGTTCCAGGCTCAAGATATCGTTGGATTAGAAGGGCGTATTTACCCAGAACGATTCAAGACAAATCCCCAAAAATATCGAGTTGTATCTAACTTTGGCCTCGAAAATGTAGGTTTTATGACTGCCAACCTGTTTGTAAGAAGGGAGTGTTTTCAGAAAGTTGCTGGATTCGACGAAAGGTTCAACAACCCTCATTTTCGAGAAGATACAGATCTAGGCTGGAGATTAGAAAGCTTGGGTGAAATTCAATTTTCCGAAAATGTGAAAGTGTTACATCCTTCTGAAAGAAAAAAAGTAGAAGAAAATAGGAATCATTTTTTCACACATGATGCACTACTTTTTTATAAACATCCCGAAAAGTATATCGAATTATTTATCAAAGAACAGCATTACATTCATAATGAAGAATTTTGGGGATATTTTTTTCAAGGTTTTGAAAGACATCACATAGACAAAGTGCTTCTATTCAAATTATTGGAGCACGGTTCTATAAACTTAGGGTATATACCTATGTCAAGATTATTTTCATTTATAAGGTCTTGAATATATTCTTATTTGAATTTATAAATTAAGTTGATGTGGTTTGGTGAAAAAATGTTTGGGAGAGTGAAAAATGAAGGGGATTATTCTTGCAGGCGGGACTGGAACTCGTCTATTTCCTTTAACGAAGGTAACTAATAAGCACTTGCTACCCGTTGGGAAGTATCCTATGATCTTTCATTCCATTTACAAACTAAGAAAAGCAGGGATTAAAGATATATTAATTGTGACCGGAAAAGAGCATATGGGTGATGTAGTTAATTTGCTCGGTAGCGGCAAAGAGATGGGAGTTACGTTTACTTATAAAGTTCAAGATGAGGCCGGGGGGATTGCTCAGGCCCTTGATTTGGCAGAACAGTTTATAGGTAACGAAAAGATGGTAGTCATTCTGGGGGATAATGTATTTGAAGATGATATTACTCCTTATGTGAACAGGTTTGATGAGCAAGCTCATGGAGCCAAGCTTCTTCTGCAAAAAGTACATGATCCTCAACGATTTGGCGTTGCCGAGTTACACGGAAGTCATATTATTTCGATTGAAGAGAAGCCTTTAAATCCCAAAAGTGATTACGCAGTTACCGGAATATACATGTTTGACCATCATGTCTTTGACATTGTAAAAACACTTAAGCCATCCAGTCGTGGTGAATTGGAAATCACAGACGTTAATAATGCATATATAAATAGAGGTACGTTAACTTATGATGTATTGCAAGGGTGGTGGACAGATGCGGGGACGCATTCATCACTTGCACGTGCTAACGAGTTGGCAAAGGAAATCGTTTTTGGGGAAGAGTTCGGTAAGTTGAAGTTGTAATAAAGGAGGATAAGTCCAAATGAAAGTTACTCCTTTGAAACTAGAGGGTGCTCAAATTCTAGAACCGATAGCACACGGTGATCATCGCGGTTTCTTTATGGAAAGCTACAATGAACAGACTATGAAGGAAAGTGGAATAAATTACACGTTCATACAGGATAATCACTCCTTATCCGTTGAAACTGGCGTAATCCGTGGTCTACATTATCAGCTTAGCCCTAAAGCTCAAACAAAGCTTGTTCGTGTAATTGCAGGTGCCATTTACGATGTAATTGTAGATATTCGTAAATCCTCCCCGACCTTTGGTCAGTGGGTCGGAGTCATTTTAAGTGAACACAATAAACGACAGCTGTTGGTTCCGAAGGGGTTTGCACACGGGTTCTGCACACTTGTTCCGAATACACAGGTTATATACAAAGTTGACGAGTATTATTCTCCAGATCATGATCGTGGGATTCTCTGGAATGATCCGGCGCTGTCCATTGATTGGCCTACTTCGTATCCCGTATTATCGGATAAGGATAGGGTACATCCTGTGCTGGCAGATGCGGATAATAATTTTGATTAACTGAAGTTCTGGTGTGAATAGTTAATTACAACGTTAACAACATCATTGAAATGAGATACTGATGTACATTAGTATCTTATTTTTATGAAAATTCTACTTTGGACTGGGTCAAAAGTTTATACGGGGCATATATTATTTAAAAGCAAGAGTATGTAGGAGGACTTTATGAAACTTCTCGTCACCGGCGGCGCCGGCTTTATCGGCAGTAATTTTGTCATGTATATGCTGCAGCAGCACCCAGATTATCAGATTATCAATATCGATGCGCTTACCTACGCAGGAAATCTGGAGAATTTGAAATCCATCGAACAAAACCCCAATCATACCTTCGTGAAGGCTGATATTACGGACGCTCAGGCTATTGATCAACTGATGCAGCAAGGGATTGATGTTGTTGTCAACTTTGCGGCTGAATCGCATGTAGACCGGAGTATTTTGGAGCCTGAAGTATTCGTGAAGACCAATGTGCTGGGAACCCAAGTGCTGCTGGATGCAGCGAAGAAGTATGGTGTAACCAAATTTGTACAGGTATCCACTGATGAAGTCTACGGCTCCCTGGGCGAGACAGGACTCTTCACTGAAGAGACACCTTTGCAGCCAAACAGTCCTTACTCCGCGTCGAAGGCGGGCGGGGACTTGCTCGTGCGCGCCTATCATGAGACTTTTGGCTTGCCTGTGAACATCACGCGTTGCTCCAACAACTACGGCCCTTATCAGTTCCCAGAGAAGCTGATTCCGCTTATGATCTCTCGTGCGTTAAATGATCAGCAATTGCCTGTGTACGGGGATGGCCTGAACATCCGTGATTGGTTGTATGTAGAGGACCATTGCAGTGCCATTGATCTGGTCATTCATAACGGTAAGCTTGGGGAGGTCTACAATATTGGTGGCAACAATGAGCGTACCAATGTGCACATCGTTAAGACGATCCTTGCCGAGCTTGGTAAGCCAGAGTCACTGATTTCCTATGTAGAGGACCGTCCTGGCCATGACCGCCGCTACGGTATTGACCCGACCAAGACGATGAATGAACTGGGCTGGAAGCCGAAGCATAATTTTGAGACGGGGATTAAAGAAACGATTCAATGGTATCTGGCCAATAAAGAGTGGTGGACGCGCATTCAGTCCGGAGACTATCAAGCATACTATCAGCAGCAATATGCCTCCCGCTTGGGGGATCAATAGATGAAAGTCATGGTGACGGGAGCGGCTGGGCAACTGGGGACAGATGCCGTACGCATTTTCAGGGAACAAGGCCACGAAGTACTAGCCAGTGATCGTGCGCAACTCGATATTACAGACCAGCAGCAGACGTTAGATGCCGTTACAGCCTTTAA
Source organism: Paenibacillus massiliensis 2301065 = DSM 16942 (assembly GCF_000377505.1). Lineage (GTDB taxonomy): Bacteria > Bacillota > Bacilli > Paenibacillales > Paenibacillaceae > Paenibacillus > Paenibacillus massiliensis. The sequence goes on from NZ_KB898200.1 coordinate 107,104, forward strand.
GCCAGACGCTATTGTCCATTGTGCAGCGTATACGGCTGTAGATGCTGCTGAGACAGACGTGGACGGTGCTTATCGTGTCAATGCAGTAGGTACACGTAATCTGGCCGTCGCTGCTGAACAGGTAGGTGCAAAGCTCATTTACATTAGTACGGACTATGTCTTCGATGGCCAATCGGAGCAGCCTTATCATGAGTATGACAATACGAACCCTCAGTCGATCTATGGTAAATCCAAGCGAGCTGGTGAGGTTCATGCCCAGACGCTATCTTCACGTTATTTCATTGTGCGTACTTCTTGGGTGTATGGCTTACACGGCAATAATTTTGTGAAGACCATGCTGAAGCTTGGACAGGAGAAGCCGAGTCTTCAGGTCGTACACGATCAAAAGGGTTCACCTACGTATACCGTGGATTTGGTGCATTTTCTGTCTGAGCTGATGCTCACTGAGAAATATGGAATATATCATGCCTCAGGCAGTGGTGCCTGCACCTGGTATGAGTTCACGCAAGCCATTTTTGAGGAAGCTCGGGACATTATGGGGCTTACCATTCAAGCGGAACTGCACCCTTGCACTACAGATCAGTTCCCACGCCCGGCTCATCGTCCAGCTAATTCGGTGATGGAGCATCTGTCAATTCGTACGAATGGCTTCAGTGACTTGCGGCCTTGGCGTGAAGCACTGAAGGATTTTCTCAAGGAGCTTTCAGCTTAGCCTATACCGAATCATACACTGTTTATGAAAAGCCACCTCGCCCTCCAGCGTTAACTGGAGTGGTGAGGTTATTTGTTTTAGGGAGTTGTAGATTGCATGCCGCTTGAGACACGTAATATACTTTGAAGGGTGAGGCAGAGATAGAACAATTCGTTCATTTTGTATTGTTAATATATGTGGTTTTTTAATTTGTGCTTTAGAAGAGGAGGACAGCCGTTGTATACAGTTCTTGTCCTAATGTCCACCTACAATGGTGAGAAGTACATAGATGAGCAAATGCAGAGTTTGCTGAAGCAAGAAGAAGTAGCGCTTCATATACTCGTCAGGGACGATGGCTCCAAAGATAGTACAGTAGAAAGGCTGCGGCATTGGGAGAGCCAATACCCGAATCGGATTACAACCATGCCATCACCCAATATAGGAGTGGTGCGGAGCTTTTTTGACCTAATAGAGCAATGCTCAGACCAGTACGATTACTATGCGTTCTGTGATCAGGATGATGTGTGGTTGCCTACCAAGCTAATCAGTGCCATTCACAAGCTGAAAGGTCAATCTGAAGGGTCGAGTGAGCTGGCTCACGAACGCCCTCTAATGTATTGCTCCACGACGCAGATGACTGATGAGTCCTTGAATCCTACGAAGATATGGCCACCCATGCCGGAGAAGAAGCTCAGTCCCTATAACGCGCTGATTGAAAATGTATGTGTAGGCTGTACGATGCTGATGAATCGTGAGGCCATGCTGCTGATCAAGCAACAGATGCCCAAAGATGTGGATAAGGTCATCATGCATGATTGGTGGGTCTATTTGTCTGTATCTTGTTTTGGCGAGGTGGTGTTCGATCAGAATTCTTACATCCTGTATCGTCAGCATCAGCATAATGCGCTGGGGGGAGCTACAGACCGGTTATTTAGCAAATGGGTAAAACGGGTTAAAAGGTTCATAAAGGGGAAAAACCGATATATTCTCAGTAGGCAGGCTGACGAATTTGTAGCTGCCTTTGGAGCACGTATCAAGCCTACATATCTGCAGGACATCAACAATTTCCTGAGTGCTTACCGCAAAGGCCCTGTTCGACGACTCCAATATATTCTTCAGACCCCTTTCTATAGACAGTCTGCTTCAGATCATCTTATTTATAAGCTGGTCTACATAATGGGCAAGCTGTAGTCTACATGATAGGTAAGCTGTAGTCTGCAAAAGAAATCCAAATTCAATATTTCTCCAGATGCTGGAACTTTTCTCGCAAAGAAACGTCTACATAGATGTAAGACGTTTCTTTACTGTGTCAAAAATCCCTTAGTGGAGCATCTCTACCGTCACAGCGCAGCACAATATGCTATAATCATTGATAGATTACGATGAAGTCAGGAGATTAGCTTTCATGGATGTAAGCATATTGATCGTCAATTACAACACGCAGCGCCTAACCTTGGACTGTCTTGCATCGGTATACGCGTCACAGACCCGGTTCAGCTATGAAGTCATTGTGATTGACAATCATTCCAGTGACGGCTCTGTGGAGGCAATACACGCACAATTTCCAGCAGTCACGCTAATTGCGAACGAGGAGAACACGGGGTTTGCCAAGGCAAATAACCAAGGCATGGATGTGGCCACTGGGCGATACATACTGCTGCTCAACTCAGATACGCTGATGCAGTTGGACACACTGGAGACTATGGTTGAGCTGATGGATAGCCGTCCAGATCTCGGGGCAGCAGGCTGTAAGGTCATCTTGCCCGACGGTTCACTGGATAAAGCATGCAAGCGGGGTTTCCCTACCCCCTCAGCGTCGTTTTATTATGCGTTCGGTTTTTCCAAGCGCTATCCCGATAATCCCAAGTATAATCAGTATCAGCTAGGGCACCTGAACCCGGATGAAGAATATCCTGTAGATGTGCTTGTTGGGGCATTTATGCTGGTGCGTCGAGAGACCATTGACCAGGTCGGAGGGCTGGACGAGACCTTCTTCATGTATGGTGAGGATATCGACTGGTGCTACCGAATCAAGCAGGCTGGTTGGGGTATTTACTACTATCCACGCACATATATTGTTCATATCAAGGGAGGCAGCGCCAGACGGCGTCCGCCAAAGATCATCTATGAGTTTCATAGAGCTATGTGGGTGTTTCATCGCAAGCATTATTACAGCAGGTATAATCTAATTACGAATATAGCGGTCTGGTCAGGCATTGCGCTGAAATATACAATGGCCATGGCGATGAATCGTTTCAGGGCACCTGCACCGCCCAGACCGTCGAATACGCATGAAGAATCACGTACCGAGGTGAAAGCATGATTCGCAGAAATCAGCGTTTCCTAACACAACTGTATATTTTGGCAGATTTCGCAGTCATTCAGTTCTCCTTCCTGATTGCCTGGTTCATTAAGTTCGAGAGCGGGCTCATTCCGTATGAGCAGCCGCTTCCTATTGAGGTGTACGGTGGATGGAGTCTGATCTACGGGACCATTGCGGTGTCTATCGGGATTATGATCGGGCTCTATACGACTACTCGTAAGAAACGATATGCCGATGATCTGATGAAGATTCTGCAGACCCATGTTGTGGGCTTGTTCGTTCTCTTGAGTGTGATGTTCTTTGTGAAAGAAATCAACATCTCACGTGGATATCTGGCTATCTATATGGTAGCTAATGTGCTGCTAATTCTGTGCTATCGTTACTATGTGAAGAAGGTATTGAAGGCTGTTCGTCAGAAGGGCTACAATAAACAGTTCGTATTGATTCTTGGTGCCGGTACACTAGGCAAGACATTCTACGCCAATCTCCAGCAGTATCCGGATCTGGGGTATGAGGTAATCGGATTTCTCGATGACAAGCGTACATGGTCTGAGGAGGAGGAAGGTCTGTATCAACCGATTCTTGGTACGCTTGGTGATCTTGAGGCTACCTTAAAGCGACTGATGATTGATGAAGTCATTCTGGCTCTTCCGCTGGATGCTCACCACAAGTATCCAAGAATCATTAATCAGTGTGAAAAAGCTGGTGTTCGCACGCTGATCATTCCAGACTTTTTTGATTACCTGCCAGCACGTCCCTACTTCGATAATTTTGCAGGTATGCCGATGATCAACGTCAGAGATATTCCGCTGGATATCGCGGCTAATCGACTGTTCAAACGGACCTTCGACATTGTGTTCTCGCTGTTTGCGATTATACTTACGTCACCAGTCATGCTGGCTGTGGCGATCGGAGTGAAGCTGACCTCGCGCGGACCTATTATTTTCAAGCAGGAGCGAGTAGGGCTTAACCGTCGCACATTCTATATGTATAAATTCCGTTCTATGCGATTACTCCCACCAGGTGCAGCAGATACAGGCTGGACGATTGAGAATGATCCAAGACGGACAAAGTTCGGTTCCTTTATTCGCAAGACGAGCCTCGATGAGCTTCCACAGTTCTTTAATGTGCTCTTGGGACATATGAGCGTCGTAGGGCCACGACCGGAAAGACCGTTCTTCGTAGATCAGTTTCGTGAGGAAATTCCGAAATACATGGTCAAGCATCACGTGCGACCAGGAATTACGGGCTGGGCACAGAGCAATGGCCTTCGCGGAGATACCTCGATTGAGGAGCGGATTAAGCATGACATTTTCTATATTGAGAACTGGTCGTTGCTTTTCGATATCAAAATTATTTTCCTGACCATCCGCAATGGCTTCAAAAATGCATATTAATCATGAGAAGCACGAAAAGATCTTTTAGTTAGCTTTTGAGGTAGTTATGATTGTAACCAAGCTATGGTACGTAAGCTATCAAGCACTCATGATCATTATCTATATTAGATTATTATTGAGCCTCATCACGGCATTCAGGCCGGGTGAGGTTTTTTGTTATCACAACAAGGTGAAGTGCGGTTAGGTGTTGGAGTGGAGGTGCTATTGTGGAAAAGAAAACGGAGGAATCAATTTTTATCCACAGAAATGAGTCCTAAGAATGCGGATTAAAGACTTATTCACAGTTTATAAACAGATGCTAACAGGTTACTCACAATATTCACAGTGTTCATCCACAAGTTATCCCTAGTTATAAACATTCTGTGCACAGATTGTGTTTATCTCGGGGGTAAATTCGGTATGATCGCCCCTGTTATTCAGTCTTTATCCTTAAAATGTTGAGAAGCTAAGTTTTGCGTTTAGTTAATGTACCACCAACTAAGAAGTTATTCACATTTATGCGCTTTTCGAGTCCCATCTCCAGGTAGTAGCGGAAAGGATATGCACAGAGAGGACTCTTCGTTTGAGGACTTGTAAATAAAGCGACCTTTCATACCAGGTCTTTTTAATTCCTTTGCCCTGCCAATGATTAGTCTTTTATAGGTTTACTATTGAACGAAGGTACTTGTTTATTGCATACGAATCGCGAGTAATGCAGCATCCTGAGGGTCTAATTCTGAATAGGTATAAATTGTTCGTATAAAATGCGAACATCAAATTGACTTGCACCCCTCGCTGTCTTAGACTAATCCTAGCAGGTTAACCGTTAACGTGGAGGAATGAGGCTTGAAGGAACAGTTAAGAGCATGGAGGCATGTATTTAAGCTTGATCCGGACAAGAGTATATCGGATGAAGCGCTGGATGCTGTTTGCATGTCAGGCACAGATGCTATAATGATCGGCGGCTCTTCGGGAGTTACCTATGATAACACCGTTGACTTGCTATCACGTGTGCGCAGATATGAATTGCCGTGTGTACAGGAGGTGTCCGAGCTTGAAGCTGTTGTCCCTGGCTTTGACCTGTATATGGTGCCGATGGTGCTGAACACGCAGGATTCCAATTGGATTATGGGACAGCATCGTGTGGGCATCGAGCGATTTGGCTACATGATTCCGTGGGAGCTCGTCGTAGCTGAGGGGTACATTGTATTAAATGAACATGCGACGGTGACCAAGTTGACTGGCGCTGATGCACGGATTGATACGGATGCAGTAGCAGCTTATGCACAAATAGCCGACAGACTGATGTCCCTCCCGATCGTGTATCTGGAATACAGCGGAACATATGGAGACATGAGCACAGTTCGTCGTGTGCATCGCTCATTAGATCAGGCACAGTTATTTTATGGCGGCGGGATAACTACGGCGGAGCGAGCTGCAGAAGCAGCAGCAGCCGCAGATACCGTTGTTGTTGGTAACATTGTGTACGATGATCTGGAGCAGGCACTAACTACGGTAAGTGCAGTCAAGGATGTTTTACGTAGTTAAATTTCAAATTATATAGTAGCTATCTTAGTTGATTAGTAATTATTTGTAGTGATTTGTAGTGATTCAGAATGGATTATCTATTCAAGTTTATGAAAAATGGGAGGCAACGTAACATGCAGCCGATTGATATACATGAGGCAATACAACGTCTCAATCCACCGCAACGACAAGCGGTAGAAGCGACAGAAGGACCCCTACTGATCATGGCAGGTGCCGGCTCGGGAAAAACACGCGTGCTGACGCATCGCATTGCGTACCTGATCGCTACGCGCAAGGCCCCGCCTTGGAGCATACTGGCGATTACCTTTACGAACAAGGCGGCCCGCGAAATGCAGGAGCGTGTATCCAAGCTGATTGGTTCAGCTGGCCGGGACATCTGGGTATCGACATTCCACTCCATGTGTGTTCGAATTCTGCGCAAGGATATTGAACGAATTGGCTTTACCTCGAACTTCAGCATTCTGGACTCAGGAGACCAGCTCTCCGTGATCCGCGCATGTATGAAGGACCAGAACATTGATACGAAGAAATTCGAGCCTAAGGCTGTACAAGCTATGATGAGTGCAGCCAAGAACGAGCTGGTGACCCCGGAAATGTATGAGCGCAAGATTGGCGATTATTTCGAGGGGATTGTGTCCAAAGTATATACCATGTACCAGAAGCGTCTGAAGAGCAACAACTCTCTGGACTTTGATGATTTGATCATGACTACGATTCAGCTCTTCAAGGAAGTGCCGGAGGTACTGGATTTCTATCAGAAGAAATTCCAATACATCCATGTCGATGAGTATCAGGATACGAACCGGGCCCAGTACATGCTGACCCGCATGCTGGCAGACAAGCATCATCGTATTTGTGTTGTAGGGGATAGTGATCAGTCCATCTATCGCTGGCGTGGAGCAGATATCTCGAACATTTTGAATTTTGAAGAGGATTATCCTGAGGCACGTACGATTCTATTGGAGCAAAATTACCGCTCGACCTCCAATATCCTGAACGCAGCGAATGAAGTCATTGCCCAGAATAGCGGACGTAAGCCCAAGAAGCTGTGGACTGACAAAGAAGGCGGACCGAAGATCAAGGTCTATCGGGCAGACTCGGAGCATGATGAAGGATACTTCATTGCTTCGGAGATTCAGAAGAACGTTAAGGCTAACAAGAACTACAGCAATCATGCGATTTTGTACCGTACTAATGCGCAATCCCGGGTTGTGGAGGAAATACTCATCAAGTCGGATATTCCTTACCAGATTGTAGGGGGCGTGAAGTTCTATGATCGAAAGGAGATCAAGGATCTGCTTGCGTATCTACGTCTTTTATCCAACCCTGATGATGATATCAGTCTCATTCGCATCATTAACGTGCCCAAGCGGGGAATAGGTGATACTACGGTAGCCAAGCTGCAAAGTGCTGCGGCTGAGCGTGGTATTTCGATTTTCCGAATCCTGCAGGTTGTGGATGATCTAGGCTTCGCGGGACGCACACGTAATGCGCTCGTTGAATTTTACGATATGATTGCGGCTCTACATCAGATGGTGGAGTATCTGTCTGTGACGGAGCTTACGGAAAAGATACTGGAAATGTCCCAGTACCGAATGGAGCTGCAGCAGGAAAATACACTGGAGTCCCGAGCTCGTCTGGAGAATATTGATGAGTTCTTATCTGTGACGATGGAATTCGAGAACAAGAATGATGATAAGTCATTAGTGTCATTCCTGACGGACCTTGCCCTCATTGCGGATATTGATTCCATGAATGATGATCCTGAGGAGCAGGCGGATTCTGTCATTCTGATGACCATGCATAGTGCCAAGGGGCTGGAGTTCCCGGTTGTCTTTATCGTGGGCATGGAAGAAGGAGTATTCCCGCATAGCCGTGCTTTCCTGGACCAAGAAGAGCTGGAGGAAGAGCGTCGACTGGCTTATGTAGGGATTACTCGGGCAGAGCAGCAGTTGTTCTTGTCCTGTGCGCAGAGCAGAACCTTGTTCGGACGGACTACGGCGAATCCACCATCCCGCTTCCTGGAGGAGATTCCTGAGGAGCTTAAGGAAGATACCGGAGTGGCAAGAGATCGCTATCGACGTGGAAGTAACATCGGAGGCTCTTATGCTGGAAAAGGTCTTGGCTCCAGTGGAAACAGCAATTTTGGAGGCAGTCGCTCTTTCGATGCTTTGAGTCGTAGTGGCTCCAGTGCAACCTCTACCTCTAGTTCGCGGGTTACCGTATCTGGCCCAGGCGCCAAGCCAGCAGCTCCAAGCAAGGCAAGCGACGGTTCCTTTGCCGCAGGCGATAAGGTGCAGCATGGCAAATGGGGAACAGGCACGATTGTGGCAGTCAAAGGCACCGGCAATGATATGGAGCTTCAAATTGCGTTCCCTGCTCCAGTGGGCGTCAAGCGGCTGTTGGCAGGCTTCGCCCCCATTACCAAAGTGGAATAATGAATAAAGGAGTGGCTTCTTAATGGACCCTATGCACAGAATGGAAGAGCTAGTCACTGAGTTGAACCGTTATAACTATCATTATTACACCTTGGATGAGCCTTTGGTCAGCGACAAGGAGTATGACGTATTGTACGACGAGCTATTTCGCCTGGAGCAGGAAAGTGGCGTGAGCCTACCGGATTCTCCGACGCAACGCGTGGGCAGTGAGATTCTGAAGGGCTTTACACCGCATCGCCACCTGGCTCCGCTCTGGAGCTTGGATAAGGCTCAAAATACGGAGCAGCTTCAGTCATGGAATGCTAGGGTTATCAAGCTGGTTACGGATTACAATGCCAAAAACCCGGATCAGCCACTCCCTGTACCGAGCTATGCAATTGAGCTCAAGTTCGATGGATTAACCTTGAATCTAACCTATACAGATGGCAAACTGGTTCAGGCTTCTACTCGGGGTAACGGTGTCACGGGTGAGGGCATCCTTGCGCAAGTCAAGACCATTAAGTCTGTACCATTGAACATCCCCTATCGTGAGGGGACGATTGAGGTGCAGGGCGAAGGGATTATGAACCTGTCTGTATTGGCTAAATATAATGAGACCGCAGCGGAGCCGCTCAAAAATGCACGGAATGCAGCTGCAGGAGCCCTGCGCAACCTGAATCCGAAGGTCACGGCAGAGCGCAAGCTGAATGCTTTCTTTTACAATGTGGGCTACAGTGACGGAATTCAATTTGACAACCATCAGGAAATGATGGCATTCCTGAAGGATAACCAGTTTAAAGTGAATCCTTACTTGACTTACTTCAATAGCTTTGAGGAAGTCATCGAGCAATTGACGGAGATCGAGCAGGGAAGATCCGAGCTTGATTTTCTGATCGATGGGGCTGTTGTGAAGATCACAGATATGCGTACGCGTGAAGTGCTTGGATATACTGACAAATTCCCACGCTGGGCGGTTGCCTATAAATTTGAGGCAGAAGAAACAACCACTGTGCTTGAATCTGTAAGCTGGAATGTGGGGCGTACTGGCAAGGTGACTCCGCTCGCGCGAGTGGAGGCGGTAGAACTGGCGGGCGTCACCGTTCAGAATTGTACCTTGAATAATGCGGGAGATATAGAACGCAAGAATCTTAAATTTGCACTGGGGACACGTGTGTTCATTCGACGTTCCAATGACGTCATTCCTGAGATTTTGGGAAAAGTGACGGAGGAGCAGGACGGAGAGGAAATCGTCACACCAGATCATTGTCCAGCCTGCGGCTTCCCGCTGGAGCAGCGAGGTGCGCATTTGTTCTGTGACAACAAGCTGGGCTGCAAGCCGCAGATCGTTGCACGTATTTCGCATTTTGCCTCCAGGGATGCGATGGACATCGAGACTTTCAGTGACAAGACCGCTATCCAATTGCATGACGAGCTGGAGCTTCGTGAGCCAGCTGATCTGTACAGCCTGGAGTTTGATCAGTTATTGAAGCTGGAGCGGTTCGGCGAGAAAAAGGCGAATAATCTGCTAGCGGCGATCGAGAAGAGCAAAGATCGTGATCTGGCTTCCTTCCTGTATGCGCTAGGTATTCCTAACACGGGCAAATCTACTACACGTATGCTTGCTGATCACTATCGGGATCTGACACGTGTGATGGAAGCGACGGTCGAGGAACTAGTGGAATTGCCGGATGTCGGCGGTATTGTAGCGGAGAGCATCGTGGCCTTTTTCGCAGATCCGTTCACTCGTGCGGCCATTGAGAAGATGCTGAATGCTGGTGTCAAGGCAGAAGCTCCTGCGGCAGTGGGGCCTGTGCAGACAGATAGTTATTTCAGTGGAAAGACAGTCGTACTTACGGGAACTCTCCATCAGCTCACGCGTGATGAGGCCACTACTCGTCTGGAACGTCTTGGGGCGAATGTTACTGGCTCGGTATCCAAGAAGACGGACCTTGTTATCGCAGGTGAAAAAGCGGGGAGCAAGCTGGCGAAGGCCAAGCAACTAGGTATTGATACGATTGAAAGCGAAGATGAGTTCATTCGTTTGCTTAATGAGCAATGAGTAGAAGATACGAGTGAGGTTTTTTTTGACCCTTAGTTCACAATTGTATATTAGCAACTGTAAATGTAACATGCTGCACGGCTCGGGCTTGCCCTGGGCCGTTTTTTATTAATGTTGTTGAGACATCAATGGAATGAATATCTCTCTACAATACTTTTGCGTGGGGGAGAACATCATGGGCATTATTTTGGTTAGGCAATTGTAAAAGGGCAGTGATTAAAAAAAGCTTGCTTTGTTAGGTTGGATGTGATAAATTATTATTCGTTGCCCCGATATGAAATATATCGAGCGGAAACGACAAAAAATAAAATGTGTTGACAACAATGTTCGACACATGATATTATCAAATTCCTGACGCAGACGATTGAATGTGTCAGACAAGTTCCTTGAAAACTGAACAAATGGACGATGTAATATAATGAGATATTAATCTCGTCAGATTCAAAATGAGCTATCGCTCTTTTCAATAACTTTATTGGAGAGTTTGATCCTGGCTCAGGACGAACGCTGGCGGCGTGCCTAATACATGCAAGTCGAGCGGACTTGATGGAGAGCTTGCTCTCCTGATGGTTAGCGGCGGACGGGTGAGTAACACGTAGGCAACCTGCCCTTTGGACTGGGATAACTACCGGAAACGGTAGCTAATACCAGATAATTCACTTCTTCGCATGGAGGAGTGAGGAAAGACGGAGCAATCTGTCACCGGAGGATG
>NZ_KB898201.1:0-103630 GCF_000377505.1 Paenibacillus massiliensis 2301065 = DSM 16942
CAGAACGCATAGTCCTTGTACTGGATGGGCAGCGCAGCCAGCGTCTCTTCGCGGTAGAACGCCAGCAAATCCTGAATCAGGATCCCGATGGACACCCCGTCGTAGATAATATGATGGATGTCGTATACCAGCAGATGGCGATCCTCTGCCTGCCGGATCAGGGTCAGGCGCAGCAGGGGAGCGCAGCCCAGATCAAATGGTCGCACAAACGAGGCCAGCAGCGACGCCAGCGATGTATCCCTCGCCTCCTGGAAGGTCAGCGGACTGGCGACATGCTCATGGACCTGCTGCACCGGATGCCCATCCCGGAAGGCAAAGGATGTCCGCAAAGCCTCATGCCGCGCCAGCAAGGCACGGACTGCCCGCGCAAAACGCTCGGGGTCCAGCGGCCCCTCCAGCACGGCCAGGTGCGGCAAATTGTATTTAATCGTCGGGCCCTCCAGCTGCTCCACCAGGTACAGCCGTCGCTGCGAGGAAGACAGGGGATAATCCTCCTGCTTCGGAGCATGTCCGATAGGTTGAGAAGCACTTGGCCCATAATTGTCAATCCACGCCGCTAGCTCACTTAAGACGGGATAGATGAATATATCTTTAATCGTTACGTCTCTCTCAAATTCCTGATACAGCAAATAGACCAGCTTCGTGGCCGTGAAGGAACTGCCTCCACACTTCAGAAAATGGTCGTCCTTTCCCACCTGCGGAAGATCTAGCAGACGGCACCAGATGTGTGCAAGTCTTTGCTCGGTATTCGTAAGATGCGTACTCTGCAAGTCGTTGTTATCGCTGCATGTGTCCCCTGTGTTCTTACTATGCTCATACTTTCCGGACTTATAGTCCAGCTGTCTAGGAGGATCAGGAAGAGCCTTCATGTTGATTTTTCCATTCGGTAGAAGAGGAAAAGCCTCTAGCACCATCATCCGATCTGGCAGCATATACTCCGGCAACCTCTCCTCCAGATAGTCGCGCAGTGTATCAGTCGATAGCGTTTGATGACATACGATATATGCACACAGCATCGGCGCAGTTGCAGCGTTTTTTCGGACGGTCACTATGGCCTGTTTGACATCTGGATGATGCAGCAAGCATGTTTTGATCTCGTCTAGCTCAATGCGATAGCCGCGAATTTTGACCTGTTGGTCTACACGCCCGAGATATTCAACATTCCCATTCTCATCCCATCTGGCATAATCTCCCGTACGAAACATAATCGAGCCTGGCACAAACGGGTTAGCCACAAACCTGGCAGCTGTCAGCTCTGGGCGGCGGTGGTATCCATCACATACCCCTTCTCCTGCAATATATAGTTCGCCTCGAACACCCGGTGGCTGTAATTGCAGCCTGTCACTTAGGATATAGACACGCGTGTTGTGAGACGGTTTGCCTACAGGGACTCGATCAGTATGGGTACTATAAGGAATTGTATAGTGCAATGTATCATCCGAGCATTCGCTTTGGCCGTACGCGTTAATTAATTCAATGCGATACTCCCTGTAAAAGCGGTTAACCAATTCGGGATGGACCCTTTCCCCGGTAATCAGCAGTTTTTTGAGATGAGAGAGTCTGGCCTTGGCAGCACCCATATCAACCATATCAAGATAGGCTTCCAGCGCAGACGGGACGATCTCCATCAACGTTATGCCATCATGATCGACCTGGCGGAAGAATGCCGGACCGTCTTTAATAATCTGGTCGCTGTAAATCACAAGCTCTGCTCCCGTCAGCAGCGGTGCATGTATAATCCATATCGAGGCAACAAAGCTTAAATTGATGTTGTGGCTAATTCGATCCTGTTCGTTCATATCCAGCAGGGATACTTTCGTCAGTACATGATTGATAATCCCGTGATGAGAGAGCTGCACTCCTTTGGGAGCGCCTTCTGAGCCAGAGGTATAAATCATATAAGCTGGACTTGCCTGCTCTGTGGTGAAGGGAAGCATTGCATCGCTGTATGCAGAAATTCCTAACACCTCATACGCAGCCGTCTGAGTGTGCAGCTTGGGCAGCAGACGCATCACAGCCTCGTCACGGGCAGCATGGATCAGCATACGAGCCCCGCTATCCTCAAGCATATACAACACCCGCTCTGACGGATAAAAGCGATCAACAGGAAGGCACACTGCTCCTGTCTTGAGTATGGCAAGCACAACAATGACCGTATCCACGGAACGAGGCATCATGACCGCTACTACATCCCCAGCTCGGATCCCCTCCTCCTTCAGCCATCTTGCACAGCGGTTAGAAAGAACATCAAGCTCTTGGTAGGATAATTGCTTATGCTCATCCATGACGGCAGGCTGGTCAGGCGACGTTCTTGCTTGCTGTACAAACAGCTCCTGTAGTGTCCGATCAGCAGGATAGTCACAATACGTGCTGTTAAATTCGTTCAAAAGCATGTGCTCCGTCACTAAGGAGAATAGCGGGACTTCATTCAGCGGCAAATGCAGGCTATCGTGAACATGTTGCAGCAAATAGCGCAAATGATCGGTTAATTGCTCCACCGTGCTTGTTTTATAACGAGTGATATTGTAATGAATCTCACAGGCTAAACCTGCTCCACAGGTTCTCCAACAGAAGCCCAGGTCAAAAAATGAATATAAATCAGCAAGGACTGGCAATGCCTTATTAGATCGGTCATGCGCCTGTTCCTCGATTGTATCCAAATGGAGTTCCAGCATAGCATCCAGCAGCGGAGCTCGCATGGGCTCGACGGACTTCCCTCGCGCTGCCAATGAACGGAGTCCTGCCTCAAAATGCAGCAATGACTGCCGTTCTGACGATTGCAGTATCTGTTCAACAAAGCGCAGAAAGTCAACAAGCGACCATTGATCATCATGCTGAAGCTGCACAATACAGCAATCCTCTGTCTGTTGCTTCTCCCGCTTCTCACGCAATGTACAGCCAAGCAAGAGCTGCTCCGATTGTCCGTAACGATGAATCAAATAGTAGACCTGTGAAGCAAGCAATGCGGCGAGAGAAATATGCTCTTGCTCGCATACACTTCTAAGCCGGCTTATATCAGCAGGAGTCAAGTCAAGGTGACTTACCTCGTATTGTGCTGCGCCCTTATTGTGATAATCAAAAGGAACTCCTGCGAACTCAGGGGAATTCGCAACAATGCTGCTCCAGTATGCGATTCCCGGTTCAGCTATATCACCAGCAGTCAACCCCCTCATGACCTCATTACTCATACGCTACCTCCGTTTTGGAAATGAGATTGGCTGGTCGTGGTAAGGTGCCAGGCTGGGTCGGCTGATGAGGAGGTATGAGCGAAGCAGCCTCAGTAAAGAGGCCCTTCTCAATCAGATCCACTACAGAAGTCAGTAGCCGGACGTATCCCGAAAACAGCCGCTTCATCCCTTCTGCCTCCAGCCGTCTGGAATTGTAGCTCAGCTTCAGGAGCAGCGCTTCCTTCGCGTCTGCCGCTGTTCCCGTCCGCTCCCAGGTGCACGTCAGGATCAGATCATACCCTTGCTCCATCCGCCCCGGACCGCCGGCGCCGCTGCGGAACAAACCACGCACGCCTCCCGCACGTATAGGCTCCCGCTGCAGCCGGATCACCTGCTCCGGCGACAGTCGATGACCTTGCTCCCAGGCCGTCTGCACCTCCAGCAGGCGGCTCCGTAGATCATCGGCATCCTGCACCTGCTGGCTCCACCCCTCCACCGTGACCAGCGTGACCTGTCGTTCCCCGTCCAGGGTAGCGCTGAGCCCCATGGGCCTCTCGCTGCCCAGTTCGGCCAGCAGCACCAGATACAGCCCCAGCAGCAGCCGCTCCACGGATTGCTGGCACTGCCGGGCCGCTGCCTGCAAGGAGGCCGCCGATTCCGCTCCCAGCTGGTACCGTAGCCCTGCCGTTGGCTGTACTGCCGCGCCTTGTGTCCGGCTATAGCCGACGGGCAACCTCAATAAGGGCAAATGCGCCTCCCGTTCACGCGCTCGCTCCGCTTGCTCTCGTACCCGCTGGGCAATCCGTGCCACCGTCGCATAGCCGAACAGCTCCGTCAGACCGATCGCCCCGGGGTAACGCGCCTCCAGCTCCCGGTGCAGCCGCACCAGCAGCAGCGACGTACCGCCCTGCTCGAAGAACGGTGTATCCAGATCAATGGACTCCCGCTGCAGGACTTGGCTCCACAGCCTCGCCAGCTCGCTCTCCAGTGCATCACCTGTGATCCGTCCGGCTCCGCTTCCCAGCAGACGCGAACGCTCTGGCTGCGGCAGCGATTGCCGATCCAGCTTGCCTCCCGGCGTACGCGGCAGCTCCTCCAGCTGCACGTAGCTGCCCGGGATCATGTACCCCGGCAGCTCCTCCGCCAGATGGACACGCAGCTCCGTGGCCGTCAACGGGCGATTGGCGCGCACATAGGCACACAGCTGCGATCCGCCTGGGCCATCCCAGCGGCGGACGGCAGCTTCCTGCACGGCTGGATGAGTATGCAGCCGCGCTTCAATCTCGCCCGGCTCCACCCGGTAGCCGTTGAGCTTGAGCTGTTCATCGAGCCGTCCCATGTACTCCAGCACGCCCTCTGCCCGCCAGCGTACGCGGTCTCCTGTGCGATACAGCCGCGTCCCTGGAAGTATCAAGGTACGATGTGCACGATCTGTCTCCCTATCCCGAGCCCGGAGCGCAGATCGGAACCGCTCGGCACTCAGCTCTTCTTGACCAAGGTAGCCCCGCGCTACCCCCGGTCCGCCCAGCCACAGCTCACCCATGCAGCCTATGGGCAACGGCTCGCCGAAGGGACCCAGCACATACGCCTCGGTCTGCCCGAACGGACGGCCAATCGGGACCGGCCCGTCTTCCGGCTCCTGGGCCAGCGACTGCACCAGCGACCAGACCGTCGTCTCCGTCGGTCCGTACAGGTTGAACAGCTCCCCTGTATAGCTGCGGCGTACTTGCTTCAGCAGCTCCGGCGCTAACGCTTCTCCGCCGACCAGCAGCGTGCGCAGCGAAGACGGCAACTTCCCCTCTCCCGCCTCCAGCAGCAGCCGCAGTCGCGAAGGAGTCACCTGCAGCAGGTCTGCCTGCTGACTGTCCAGCAGCCTGAGCAGCCGCTGCGGTTCCTGCTGCGCCCGCTCGTCGGCCAGCACGACCGTCATGCCATACGCCAGTGGAGCCAGGCTCTCCAATACAAAGATGTCAAAGGATACCGTCGTCACGGACAGCAGGCGACGTCCGGGTGCAAACCCGAGCTTCTGCGGCAGCTGCTCCAGCAGATGTGCCACAGCCCCTTGCTCAATCATGACGCCCTTGGGCTGTCCCGTGGAGCCAGAGGTATAGATGACATACGCCAGAGCATCTGCCTGCCCGGGCTCCGCGAATGGCTCCGGCGACGCCTGCACCCAGCTATGGTGGCGGGGAGCCTGGTCCTCCGAGACGTGCTCCCTCAACCTTGACATCCCCTCACGGCTCGGGACAGACTCGACTCCCAAGCCCGCAGGCGACGCGGTATCCCCCTCCGTAAGCCCGGTCTCTAGGGGTGCTGTCATGGCAGCTTCACCTTCGGCGGCTCCCAGCAGCCTCCCCCGCTCATCCAGCCGCAGGACGGCTCCCGTATAGCCTATGCCCGGGGCGGGTGGCTCTGCACATAACAACAGCCGCACCCCACTATGCTGCAGCATGTGCGTCAAGCGCTCCGGCGGGTAGGCCGGGTCCAGCGGCACATAGGCCGCCCCGGCCCTCCAGCTGGCCAGCATCGCCACCAGCAGCGCACCTGTACGGGGCAGCAGCAGACCGATCCGTTCGTCGGGCTGGAGCCCACGTGAGCGCAACTCCTGCGCCAGACGCGCAGACCGCACCTCCAGCTCCCGACTGCTCATCTGCTCGTCTCCCCAGATCAGTGCGGGCGCATCCCCGTGACGATGCAGCGCATCGACAATCAGACGCGTTGCGGTTGTACTGGCGCAGGGGAGCACAGACGAGGCTCCCGCTTCCGTCGCAAAGGCCTTCAGCTGCCGCTCCTCCCCAGCCGTCAGCATCCCCAGCTGCGACAGCGCACAATCCGCTGACGCAACAATGCTCTTCAGCAGCTCCTGCCAGTGTCCGGCCAGACGCTCCATCGTATCCGCCCGGTACCGCTCGTCCGCATAGACCAGGCTGCACTCCAGCCCCTCGCCGCTCTCCAATACATCCAGCGTTAGATCGTATGCCGCTGTATTCAGCTGCTCCTCGCTTTCCTTCAGGCGCAGTCCGGTCTGCGCAGGCAGTGCCTCAGGACGTGGATGAAGCGCGAACAAGATGTTGAACAGCGGATGGCTCCCGGTATCCCGCGGCACCTGCAGGCGCTCCACCAGATCCTCAAACGGATAGTCCTGATGCTCATACGCCCTGAGTGCTGTCTGGCGTACCTCCGCCAGCAGAGTGCGAAAGCTCGCCTGGCCGTCGACCTTCAGCCGCAGCGCCAGCACGTTAATGAATACGCCGATCAGCTTCTCCATATCCGGGTGCTGTCGTCCCGACACAGGAGTACCGAGCACCAGCTCCGTCTGGCCCGTGTAGCGCGATACCAGTACGCCAAAGCCCGCCAGCAGCGTCATGTACAGCGTCGCTCCTGCTTCAGCCGCCACCTCTCGCAGCCGGCGGGTGGTGGACGCATCCACCCCGAAGCGCACCGTGCCCGCCGTATAGCGCCGCGGCCCCTGCCAAGCGACATCGGCCGCGATCCGGGTCTGCGGCAGCTCGCCGGACAATTGCTCCATCCAGTACGTCTCGTGTGCCCGCATCTCGCCGCTGCGCAGTCGCTCCTGCTGCCAGAACGCATAGTCCTTGTACTGGATGGGCAGCGCAGCCAGCGTCTCTTCGCGGTAGAACGCCAGCAAATCCTGAATCAGGATCCCGATGGACACTCCGTCGTAGATAATATGATGAATGTCGTATACCAGCAGATGGCGATCCTCTGCCTGCCGGATCAGGGTCAGGCGCAGAAGGGGAGCGCAGCCCAGATCAAATGGTCGCACAAACGAGGCCAGCAGCGACGCCAGCGATATATCGCTGGCCTCCTGGAAGGTCAGCGGACTGGCGACATGCTCATGGACCCGCTGCACCGGATGCCCGTCCCGGAAGGCAAAGGATGTCCGCAAAGCCTCATGCCGCGCCAGCAAAGCACGGACTGCCCGCGCAAAACGCTCGGGGTCCAGCGGCCCCTCCAGCACGGCCAGGTGCGGCAAATTGTATTTGATCGTCGGGCCCTCCAGCTGCTCCACCAGGTACAGCCGTCGCTGCGAGGAGGACAGGGGATAATCCCCCTGCTTCGGGGCATGCTCTATGGAGCGATGGATGATGGCAGCAGGTGACACCATCTTTGCTCTAACTAGGGTGGCGAGTGACTCGATCGTCGGTTGCTGGAGAATATCTGCTACGTTCAAGGTGGTTCCTAGCTCTTCATTCAGTGTATTGACAATGCGCAAGGCCAGAATGGAATCCCCTCCCAGGCTGTAATAATTGTCATGAATGCCAAGCTTGTCGTATCCGAGCAAGCGCCCCCATACCTCCGCAATACACAACTCCTCCGACAATATAGGCCGATCCCTGCGTGAGCCTGTCAGTTCCACGGAACGAAATGCTCTCTTGCTCTTCTCTACAGTAGCTAGCGCTTGCTCCGGCAGGTTCTCTCTTGCCAGTTCCTTCTCTATCAAATCTGCGCTTCCCCTTAATCCGCTGTCTACCCCTACGTTATCCAGCGCTAGCCAGCAACGTGTAGGGGCAAACGGATATGTGGGCAGACTGATCTTTCTTCTGCCTTGTCCTTCATAAAGCAACTTCCAGTCGATGGTCTTCCCCTCGATATAGCGCTCTCCAAGTTCCGTCAGGTCGTCTTCCAGCACATTAGCGCTTCCTATCTCTTCTATTCCTGCATATATCCAGCCCTTAGCAGGATCTGACTTTCTAATACCTTCAAGCTGTGAAGACGTTGCAATAGGCTCATTACCACCATGTCGACTAGTGATGAATATGCCTTCTGAAGGAAGGGAGACCGGATGCATCCAGTCAATAAGCTGTAGCTTAGTCCTTAGTTCACTGCAACTAGTAAAAAGGACAGCTACTCTCCAGCTGTAATGATTTCTGCCGGTGTTAGCGGTATAACACAGATCATCTGCGTCAATCTCCTCATCCTCTGTCAGCAAGCTGATATAGCGTTCTGTCAGTGTACGCAAAGCCTCTGGAGTGCGCGCTGATAGTCCAACAATTCGCTTCTTCTCAGTATCATAACAAGGAAGAACATCCTGCTCAGGCGCCTCCTCCAGCACAACATGCACATTCGTACCACTAAGTCCTAAAGAGGTCACCCCGCATCTGCGAGGTCCTGCACCAGCTTCCCAAGCACTGAGATGGCGATTGACGAA
The DNA here is from genome assembly GCF_000377505.1 of Paenibacillus massiliensis 2301065 = DSM 16942. Taxonomy (GTDB): domain Bacteria; phylum Bacillota; class Bacilli; order Paenibacillales; family Paenibacillaceae; genus Paenibacillus; species Paenibacillus massiliensis. Next base: position 8,341 of record NZ_KB898201.1, read on the forward strand.
GACCGGGGAGGATTCAAAATCTATATTCTTATTCGGTAGCTCAACATGCAGACTCGCCGGAATCTCATGATGCTTCAAAGACAAAATACACTTGAGCATTCCGGCCAGGCCTGCCGCCGTATCGAGATGGCCCATATTGCTCTTGACCGAGCCTACGGCGCAGAATTGTTTTCTGGCTGTATAGGAGCGAAATGCGCGTGTGATCCCTTCAATTTCAATAGGATCTCCCAGCAGGGTTCCGGTACCGTGAGCTTCAATATAGCTAATGGTCTCAGGATGAACCCCAGCCTGCTCCCATGCTTTTCGAATGACCTTCTCCTGGGCAAGTGGATTGGGAGCGGCCAAGCTGGCAGACCGTCCATCATTGTTCACTGCACTGCCTTTGATTACAGCATGAATGAGATCATTGTCATCCAGTGCAGCGCCTAGCGGCTTAAGCAATAAGGCGATAGATCCTTCTCCTCCACCGGAACCGTCCGTACTATTATCGAATACTTTCGCACGTCCAGTGGACGATACGATGCCAATATCGGCGCCCTCTACATCCTCATGTGGCAGTAGACTGAGGCGGATTCCACCTACCAGTGCCATATCGCACTCCCTGCCGCGTAAGGCCTGACAAGCCAGATGTACTGCTACTAACGATGAAGAGCAAGCAGTATTCACGGTCATATTAGGTCCTTGCAAATCCAGTGTGTGAGCAATAAGGCTACCTAAGAGAGACGGGAGGTTGCCTGCCAGCGAGTCAGCCAGCGATGTCGGGTCCGTATCTGCAATCATCCTTCTATACTCCAGCCTAGGATTAAAGCCTGCAAATACACCAGTGCTGCAGGTGCGAATCCGATCTCCTCCGTAACCCGCATCCTCAATGGCTTCCCATGCGGTCTCCAGAAATATACGATGGTGGGGATCCATCAGCGCAGCAAGGCGAGGCGATAATTGAAAAAAGGAAAAATCAAAAGTGTCAATACGATGAAGGTAGGCAGCTGGAGGATAGTTCGGTTTCTTACCTTTATCATGGTACAAGCCTGTATAGGACTCGATATCTCCTCTTCGGGAAGCTGGAAGCTCGCCAATGAGATCAAGCCCGCTGCGCAGATTGCTCCAGAACTCCTTGACACTCTTGGCCTGCGGCAATCTCGCTGCCATGCCTATGATAGCAATATCGTTCTCATTGATTTCTTCTATTACCGGACCACCTGTCGTTGGCTGTGCATACGCATTTCTCTGAATCGGCTTCAACCCTGTCGCCTCCTTCATTCATGCAAGGGGATGAAGAATATCCTGCCAGATTGATGCTTGCTCTTCCCTCGGCACTTTTTTGGTCGCTAGCACAGACTCCAGCATGCGCCGCGCCTGCTGTACTTGCTGTTCGTTTGCCTCGCCTCCACTGTCCTTCAGATGGAAGAACAGCTCCTTTACCTCGCGGTAAGGCCTGACAACTCCTTCCTGATACTCCGATTCCGACCAGTTGCGGTTGCGTGTGCTGACCGCAGCAGCAATGCACTTCTGAATCATCATATTGCCTGAGGCCATCGTAGAACGTTGTTCATCACGATCGCGTGCCCCCTTCAAGAAGATTGCCCTGTCCTCTTCCTGATCCCAGGCATAAGCGGTCATGCCCGGGTAATTTTGTACCGCCAGATTTCGCAAAATATGACGCGGTCCGATCTCAAGCACAGTATCGATGCCGGCATGATGCAGCGTGCTCATTGCTATATTCCAGAGCACAGGCAGCTTGATTTGCGATGCTAGCAAATCCTTCATTTGCTCTATATCCTCCGGATAAGGCAATCCAGTCACGTTCGAAATCACTGGCCACTGTGGCAACGTCAGCGAGACCTCATCCAGAACACTGCGGAAGCTCAGTGCAGCCGCATCCATAAGCTTGCTATGAAAAGGTGCCTGAATCGCCATTGGAATAGCCGTAGCTCCTTGCCGTTCCAGCTGTGCCACCGTCGCTGACACTCCTTCTCTGGTCCCAGAGATGACGTGCTGCTCTGAAGAATTGTAGTTAGCTACGACAACGTATCCTTGTTGCTTTGATATATCACGACACGCGGCTTCCACCAGCGCTTGCTCCAATCCACGAATCACATACATGCTTCCCTGAGCGTGCTCGGCTGCTTCCTGCATCACATGTCCCCTATGCTGCACCAGCTTTAGCCCGTCGCGGAACGTCATTGCTCCCGCAGCTGTCAACGCTGCATATTCGCCAAGACTGTGGCCAGCTACGTATGCGGGGTCATCCTGGGCAAGCTCCTGAAATGCTATGAACATACCCATACACACTGTATAAAGCGCAGGCTGCGCGAAGCGAGTCTGTGACAGCCGTCCGTCAGGGTCCTCAAAGCACAGCTTCTTGACATCCCAGCCAAGTATCCCCTCCGCTTCAGCAAACAATGATCGAACTGCCGGGACGCGATCATATTCCCGCTGTGCCATACCCTTGTACTGAGAGCCTTGTCCTGAGAAAAGTAAAGCGATTTGATCCATATCACCGCACTCCTCTTCATTTTATTTCCCTATGTTTATTAACGCGCATTCCTCAGCACCTGCTCCAATTCCATGATTGCTTGCTGGAACCAAGCCTGCACCTGGTGCTTGTGCAATCTTGCGCTGTTAAAGCGCAGAGACAGCCTTACCTGACGGTGCTGTACCCGTATACCAAGCAATAAATCAAATTGGTCGAGCCACTCCTGCCGTACAGAATGACGATCAGCATCATATACGAGCGGATATACCTCCCGCTTCGACTTAGTGCGCTGCAAAGAAGACCATTCTTCCAGACTGAAGGAGTGTATCGGGTCATCTCCATGCTTGTATTCATCATTTTGATCAGCAGGATATCCGTAGCATAACTCGCATATTTGTCGGATTAATACCTGCAAGGGCGTCTGCAACCGCTTCCGTTCGGTGGTGACGACTCGTAGCTGATCAATATGCTCCTCTACTCTGAGCAGCAGCTGAATAGCTGCTGTATCTTTCTGGCTAAGTGAAGCCAGCCGTTCAATGATGGCTACTGCAACTATGCCTGCCGAATGGTTATGCATCATTAAAGCATATTGCTCTAATTGCCCAGCTATTGAAGCAGGTAAACTATACGATAGGTTGGCAAGCTGATACCTTCCAGGTCTATTGTCAATGAAGAACTGATCAGGAATAGTCAGCGGCTCTGGCCCTGCAGCCGGCTTGTTGGCGTGTGTAGGCAAGCCGGCTTCTTCCAGATTCACGCCTACTCTGCTACGAATAAGTGCGGACAGCTTCTCAATGGTCGGATGGGCAAATACCTCAGCAGCATTCAGCGATTGGGGATAAAGCCGATTCATCTCCGCAACCAGCTTCAGCATTTGAATGGAATTACCGCCCATGTCCAAAAAGCTCTGCTGACGCGAAATCGGACGCTGTGAAGACAGCTTGCTCCAGATGGCGATCATCTGTTGTTCTATAACATCTGTGACCTCTGATAGCGCCGATGTACTGCCCTCCACTTCTTCCTTTACGCCTGCTAGATCCTCCATTGGGGTCAGCGGGAACGCATCTGCCCCGCTCACTTTCTCGGCAGGATTATACAACAGGTAGTTCAGCATATTTATATAGCCGTTCAAGAAGAGCAGTGCGGTATCTTCGTTCATATATCCTGTGTGATATAAAGCTGTAAGCTTGGCCTTGGGACCATCATTGTTACAGATGATCGTCATATCGTTGTCAGCAGAATGTACGATGTCTGCAATATCCTCAAATGAGTGCATCCCTTCCAGCATCAGAAGCATTTTTGTAAGTGGTCCGAAGCGCTCAGCAGCAAAGTTCAGCTCCCCGATATATTGGAGTGGATATAGCTGATAGTTATAGCCATCAATTAACGTCTCCCTCGTACTAAGCAGCAGTTCCCGAACCGTCATCTGCGGCTCTACATGCACCAGTAAGGGAATAGTACGATTTGTGCGTGAATGTCCATAGGTTGGTGAGCTGACGATAATATCCGGTAGCGCAGTATACTTAAATAACGCAAGCACCAGACCGGAAAGCAGTAATGAATACAAGCCTGCCTCATGCCCTTTACTGACTTGTCTTAATTTGACGGTTAGCTGTTCGTTCAGCTCCACTCTTAACAAACCGCATACATCATATTGAACCGGTCTTTCATGGCCCGGAGGCACGCCCTGGGACGGTAGTCCGGCAAAGCGCTTTTCCCAGTAAGCACGTGCTTCTTGCACCGTATTTTCGTATTGCTCCGATATGTGGGACACGCGACTTCACCTTCTTTTACAATTCGAAATCGAACTCCAGCTTCTTCTCCAACCCCATCCGCTCCAGACCCTCCTGTGCATGTACAAGCTCAGATGCCCATTCTATAGTAGACAGGCACTGATTCATACGGCTCACCATAGCATTCAGAATAAGCTCGAAATGCCTCCCCAGCCGAGCTATCACCTCTTCGTCATATAAGCCTTCGTCATACTGTAAGGTAAACAGATTATGGAAAAGCGGCATGACGCCCAGCACCAGAGCGAATTCTGTATTTTCCTGCATCTCATAATCCTGAATAATCAGTCTATCCTTATCACCTGCTGCCCCTTGCTTCCACCGATCGGCTGGCAGCGGATAATTCTCAACCACCACAACCGAATTGAACAGAGACGCCTCGTCATTCAGTTCACTTGCTTGCCTAATCTTCATCGGGTCGGCAGCCTCATAACGAAGGCAGGACCTCCAATTGGTTGTCACCTGCTCCACAATATCTCTCAGCGTGCTCTCTTGATCCAGCTGCACCCGCAATGGAAGAGTATGGATACACAAGCCTACCAGTTGCTCAATCCGAGGCAGATTCATATCCCGTCCAGATGAGGTAGCCCCGAAGACGAGGTCTTCATGCCCTGTGTATTTATACAACAGGACAGCCCAAGCGCTATAAGCCAGCACCGCCAGCGTCGTCTGCTCCATGATTAGCAGACTCTGCAAAGCCTCCTGTAGCTGCCTAGATAAAGAAAACGAATAGCTTCGAGCTCGTGCTTGCCCACTGCGCAGCCTGTTCGAAGCAGGTAATGGAGTCGGCTTGGCAAAGCCTTGCAGGTAACTGCTCCAATAGCTCACATGCTCTACCGTGTCCTGACTGCTGCACCACTCGATATAACTCTTGTAGCTGCTCGCCACAGCTGTCTCCACTCCGTCTCCATTGCAGATTTGCTCATAGCTATTCAGCAATTCCTCCAGCAACAGTGCGTTGCTCCAGCCGTCATACAGTATGTGATGCCAACTGATGACCAGCATATGCTCATTCTTGGCTCTCGCAGAGAGCAGAAAACGGACCGGACTAACAGCTAGCTGAATACCTGATAGCTCTTCTCGCTTCAAGACATCCAGCGTGACTTCATCAGTCCCTGCTGATGTGGAATATGAAAATGTCGGCTCCTTACCGCGAAGAACAATCTGTACAGGACTGGACAGTCCCTGCCAGCGAAACACCGTCCGCAGCATATCATGCCGATATGCCATAGCAGAGATCGCCTGCCTGAACAGCTCTGGACGAATGTCCCCTTTCAGACTCAACGCAAGCTGTGCACAGTAAGCATAGCTATCCGGCTGAGCAATAGCGTAGTACAGCATTCCCCGCTGCACGGGGCTCAAGCTCAGCAAATCCTCCACATCCCGGCTGTCTATCCGCAACGCTTCCTCCAATTCGTCTGACCTCCCTTGACATCAGAAAAATTGCACCTGACTCATCCTGTTCACCACTCGGGCGCGAGCCTGGCCTAACTCCATTTCAAGAATCTGGTCCGCCTTGTCAAAATAACGATCATCATGGGTGATGGCGATCACGCACTTCCCCCTTGTCTTCAATGCTGGAAGCAGCTCATTGTAGAAGAACTCACGGAATCCCGGCTCCTGATCAGCAGCCCATTCATCAAAAAAGAAAATATCGTGGTCCTCTAGATATGTGACCAGCAGTCCCAAACGCTTACGCTGCCCGGTAGACAATTTTGTCGTGGAGAACTTCCCTTCCTCTACTTTCACCTTCTCGTCCATCCGCAAGAGCTTCAAATAATGTGCTATCTCCTTCTTTCTTTCTGCATAAGGAATGCCATACAGCTTGGAAAACAGATAATAGTCGTTAAATACAGCAGATACCCTGTCGTTCAGCTGCCCTGGCTCGACTGCGACGCCATTCAGGCAGAGAGAGCCTTGAGAGGGATGGTATAATCCTGTCAGCACCATGCCCAGTGTGGATTTGCCGCTCCCATTACCGCCGGTTATGAAGGTGATTTCTCCTGCCTTGAATACACAATTCACCGGACCCATGGCAAATGACTGCCGATCTTTGCTGGTATAGCTGTAGTGTACATTTTCCAATGACAATTGCTCGAATTGCGTCTCACCATCCACACTATGATTGCAAGTTTCCGGTGTTCGGACAATCTGCAGCTCAGACATCAGCCCTTGGATGCGTTTATAGCTAATTCGCGTACGCAGCAGCTCCGGTATGCAATTCAACAGACTGTTCACCGGTCCGGTCATATAGAGAAAGATAAAGATATAATTGCGAAGTTGGCTAGTCTCCATACTACTGAAAAGCAATGGGAACCAAAATACGACAACTCCAATAACGATCGTGAACAGAAGCTCGCCAGCTACAAATACGTTAGCGAAGGCAAGAGCCGCCTTAATTTTCTGATCACGATATTCAGCACATTGCTCAATCATATCCGTCTGAAATTCCATCGTCTTCTTGCGGCTTATTTTCAGTTCTTTGAAGCCACCAAGCAAATCATGAATATACCGAAAAAAAACATTTTGGACATCTCTCGTTCGCTCATAAATACGGTTGGCATATTTTCCGACCAGAGCGTATATCCCTGCAGCTACTAAGATAATCCCGAACGAGAGCAAGAATCCATAGAAGTTGATCAGGCCAATATAAATGAAGCAGCATAGCAGCGTAACCAGACTCGTGAATGAGGTCACAATAATATTGGCCACAACGCTTAGCGTTTCGGTATCATTGTTCAGCCCGGCATGAATTTTACCATCCTCCATATTCTGGATGCTCGCAAAATCGGCAGCCTGAACGTGCTTGATTAGCATGACGCGTTTTTCATAAAGAATCTGATTCGTCATATGAAGGAGATGGATACGCACAAGGCGCTGTCCATATACATAGACGACGATCCCGAGTACAAAAAATAACAGAAGTCCTGATTGTAGCCCCGCTGACTGACGGGCAAACGTTTCATTAATGATCATGATCAAGGAGGCATTACCCAGTCCGCTCGCAAAACTCAATATTGTAACCATAAAGAAAGAATGCTCCGTGGATTTCGGATACACACTAGTCAGCAAGTACAATAGACATATACTGGCTACCGCTGCGAATAGACAAATTAATGCCGGAATAAGGCTCAGTGGTCCCCACACCTTGACGAAGCTCCAGGGCAAATTAAAGAACAATATATCAGGCAGCTTGTACAGACAATAAGCGAAACCGCTTAGAAACAACAGCAATGCCATGAAGCGCCAGACAGTGCCTCCTATTGACAGCTGCCTTACTCTCTTGTGCCGGGCAATCTGCAAGCAGCATCTCACCACAAGAGCAACGCTGCACAACAGCAGGGGCAGGGCGACAGCTGCCACAAGCACCGCAAGGTTATCCATATACTTTAGCTTGTCTGTCGTATTCCCCAGCACAGCTTTTCCCATCAACATGTTCATAACATTTTGGCCAATCACCGGGGTAATTTCCGAATTCAGATTCGCCATCACACCAACACCCAGTTGCTCTCCAGGCCTCAGCACAATATACGACGAATAATTCGGATTCTCCCCGCCATGTGACCATTCACCTAGACCGTCCTGAAAAATTCTCCAGCCTGCCGCATACGAGAAGCCTTCAATCCCTGGGCTTACGGTTCGGTCTGGCTCATGGGACTTGTCAATGAGCTCGCGATATGCCTCCTGGGCAGGCTGAGTCTCTAGCTGAAGCTTTATCCATACCGCCAAGTCCTGAGCGTTCATCATCGCGTAACCCGCGGGTGTATTTCCTTTATACACTGGAGCATCATATTGTCGTGGCTGCAACCATCCGAGCTTGTATCCGGTTGCCACAGGAGCAAGGGCATCTTCACGAGACAGAACGGTATGATTCAAGCCCATCGGCTCCAGAATCTCATCCCTGACGTACTGCTCGTAGCTCTTGCCGGACACCTGCTCAATGACCAGTCCCAGCACATCGTAATTAATCGTAGTGTATTCAAACTGTGAGCCGGGTGTCGTAAAAAGAGACTGCTGACGTAAAGTCTGCACCGTCTCCTGCAAGGCTGCTTCTCCATTGGTGACCGGAATATCTCCAATCGTGGTGAATGGAATGCCACTGGTATGATGAAGGAACTGGTTCAGCGTAATCTGGCTGCCGCCATTATGCAGAGAGAACCACGGAATGTATTGACTGACCGGAGTATTCAGATCAACTTTCCCGTCCTGCTCCAGCTTCAGAATAGCCAATCCCGTAATCGCTTTGGTATTGGATCCCAGTTCAAACAAAGTGTCCGTCTCGACCTGGCGACGAGCAGCAATATCTGCATAGCCCAAGCCTTTCTGATACGTGACATTCCCGCCCTCCACAATGACGAGCGATAAGCCGGGAATATCCGCTACCTCCATTTGTTGTTTGACCATGCTCTCAATTTGGCTAATCTGTCCATCTGTTATAGCTCCTTGAGCGGATGCAGTCACGCTGGTTGCTTCAGCTGCCAAATGGACCAGTGAACTTACGGTCAGAAGCAGGACTCCAAGTAACAATACCAGCCTTCTGGGCTGCCGTAGCCACCTCATGATTGCACAGCCCTTTGTGGTGAAGGCACCTTGCGAACTTCCTGCTCTATATGAATAAGCAACTGGATCATCTCTTCCTCTTCCTTGAGAACTGTATTCATCTCCTCAGTCAGCCTAACGGCTTGCTGCAAATAATGGCTGACTAGCGCCTGATTCGCAATAGCTGACCATAACCGACACAGCTGTGTACGCCGTTGCTCCAGTTGCTCCAGACTCTCATGCGATAATTCGCAGCGCTTCAGCACCGTGTGCAGTTCACGATACAGCAGTTCCTTGTATTTAACTGAACGTAAAAACATGAAGTCCACCTTACTCACGGGATCATCCGCCTCGCTCACATCTCCAGCCTCATCTGAAATGTATTCGCTGCAAGCATCTGCTGCATTCTTACCGCAGTTAATTCTCTCAATATACTCCAGCTCCGTATAAGGTTGGCTACTTCGACGGTGAATCAGCCAGTGGAGTGCTTCCAGCAATAGCTCCTTCTCATCAGGCGGTACATAGTCCTCTGGCTGATGAATGCTCCATACCCATGAGGTATGCAGATGCTCTCCAGCAGAACGAAATAGTTCGTCAACAAGCTCATATGCCATCTGTCTTTCCTTATAATGCAGTACAGGGCCAGTTGGCTGATGATCGGTGTCTGTGACAGTATACAGTTGTCGCTCATCGTCATAACCATGAATCAGAAAGATATGCTTCCAGTCCCCACTACCGTAGTATGAGGAATTAGGCAGCTCACGCAGATTGCCAGGTACAAGAGCAGGATGGCCGGAGTGAATATGTTTCTTGACGATATCGTTGAGCTGGTCTGGCTGCACTTTTTGATGCTCCATCACATAACCCAGCTTTTGCCCAAGGATACGCAAGAGAGCGCTGTTGAAATCAATTGTGTAAAAAACATCCGAGCCTACTGAGTATTCTAAGCGGTAGCATTGCAGCATTTTCAGATATATCCACAACCAGCTTTGCAAATGCTGCTCATCATTGGCAAGAATGATGCCAAGCGGCTTCTCAAAGCAATTCACATAATCGAACGTGTACCCATTCACGGAGGCATCCAATCCGAGACTATAGCTCATTAGCAGCCTCCCCTTCCTGGGCTTTCGACTTAACACCTCGACGTAAAGCAAATATAGAGCGCGCGTTCTCGCAGAACAACATCTCCTTCTGCTGATCCGTCAGTTCCTTCATATCCTGAAAATAACGTACAATCTCCCGTGGACTGCTGAACAGTGGCCAATCCGTGCCGAACAGTACGCGCTCCCCACATGTGTGCATAAGATCCAACATCCGACTTGACAGATCCACTCCTTGGCGAAGCAGCGGTTGATAGCCAGATACCTCGAGATAGATATTGTCCCGGTGCAGTGGCAGCCTCCTGCTATCCTCATAATGAACTAATGCGGCATGACCAAGTATAAAGGGAATATTTCTGAAGCGTGACGCTACATCAAGGACTGCTCCCGGATATCGGAACTCTCTTCGCATGCTGGGCAGAGATGGTCCTATATGGGCCAGCACAGGTAGACGGTAAGCCTCACATATCTCATAGAACGGGTACAGCAGTGGATCATCGAGATCAAAGCCACAGGGCGGATATAGCTTCAAGCCACAGAAGCCGAATTGCTCCACCCCTTGCTGAAACAGCTCCAGCCCCTTCTGTCCTCGGCGGGGATCGACGCCTGCAAATACGCTGAAGCGATCAGGATAGCGTCGAAGTGCCTCGGCATGAATCTGATACAATGCATCTATGGAAGTCGGCATGTCCTCTCTGTCAAATCCAAAATCAGCCATCAGTAAGTTGGCATGGTCAATTCCTGCCTCATCCATTCGTCGAATCAATAGCGAGCAATCGGTATCATACAGCGTAGCCGCCATCACCTGATCCAAAAAATCGTCGTTTACTTCCAAGCCATTCTCGATGAGGATAGAACTCCGTATTGAATCCTTGATTCCCTGCAGCCAATAATCGGGATAAATTCGGCGATCTGCCAAATGAACATGCATATCAATAATCATGGACATTCACACGCTCCCTCATGGTAAAACGACTCCATATATCCTGCGCTATCGCCTGCGCCCCCTCTGGCATATCCGCATGCAATGCTGGAGGGAGGAATCCGAGGCGCAATTGCTGCAGCATCTCCTTCAGACGAGGGGCAAGCTCATCTACATGCTCCACCACACTTACAGCAGAATTGCTGCCCAGCCATGCCTTCACTCCCTTCTCCTGAAAAAGAAATCCATTCACCGCATCAAGCAGCATTGGCTTGCGGGCATACGCACACTCAAAGAAAGCATTAGCTCCTGGCTTGGTAATGATGACATCCGCGAGTTGTATCCATTGCTCCAGATGCTCCGCATAGCCAATGACCTTCACCCTGTCCCGGGCAGCAGAGGCAACGCGCTGTGCCATAGTATATAAAGTGTCATTACGTCCGCTTACAAACACAACCTGACACTCAGGAACCTGCCTTAGCACCGTTTTGAGGAATTCAAGAGCATGATAGGCCCCTTGGGAGCCACTGTTAATCAGCACAATCGGCTCCCCCTGACGCAAGCCGTTCTGTTCACACAGACTGGCGATTTCATTCGGAGTACAGCTCTTAAGAAATTGCGGTTGTACCGGATAAGCAATCTCCATAATACGTTCCTCTTCAATACCTCGTTTGCGCAAGAAGGCGACCACCGACTGGCCCGTGCAGTAATAACGATCAGCACCCGGCGCATCGAATCCGACCGAAATCGGTACAAAGGGATCTGTGACTACCGTATAGTAGGGCAACGTTCGATCTATCCCCAGCTCTTTCATCACCCTTAGCATGGCATGATTGATTGTATGAGAGGTGGAGACAATCGCATCCAATGGATGTGAGCTCAAGTACTGTACGATGGCCTCACGAGTCCCTTGATAAAAGTCCTCAGATAGATCCGGACGTGTCAAGTAAGACAGCTCACTGAATTTGCAGCACAGCTCTGTAGAGGATTGCAGCAAAAAGTTGTAATAATCACTCATCACTTTGTTGCTGAGCATGAGTTCTTCATAGAAGCGTTCCCGAATGGACACCTGGGCTCCCTTTTCCATCAGTCTGTTCCCAATCGCTCTAGCTACACTGATATGGCCGTTTCCGGTAGCGGCCGATACAATTCCAACGTTCATCAGCCACGCCTCCCCACATTATTTACGCCAAATCTCCCGTTGCATGCTCTCTATACCAAAAAAATTCGGTTCAAAATAGACCGAAGGCAAAATCCCTTCGGTCTCATGCGTGCAATGCTCGCAGACCGGGTGGCGGTTCACCGCCTGCTTGACCTGCATCGCCTGCGGGCTATTCCACAGCTCCATAAAATTCATGTCGTAATCCCGCAGATTCCCAAGCGACAAGGCGCTGCTGTTGCAGCGTTCGTCATTCATCACTTCACAGACATTCACTTCTCCGTCATAGTCGATAAAAGCACCATGCTTTCCTGCGTAGCACATGAATGATCTCTTACCGGTCTGCAGCGTCTTGGAAATATAATGGTATTGTGCAGCAGGAATGTAAGCCAGAGGAGAATTGCAGTCTCCATTCGTACCCTCCCAAATGCGACGATTCAGGAGCAGACGCGCACGCTCGTAATTTTCCGGCTTAATATCCTTCAGATGAGCGCCTCCGCGGGGGTCTTGCCGAATAAGGAGCAGCATGATCCGATCCGGCTGGAGCGTCTCGAATGCCCATTCAAAGAACTCCGGCAATGTCTCCTGATTCACCGCATTCATGGTGCTGACGATGTTCTGCTTAATATTTCCATGGATTTTATTCAGCTTCCGGCATTCCTTCCAGGTCTCAATACTGCGCTTGAAGGCTCCTCTGCCACGAATGGCATCATTCTCCTCCTCAAAGCCCTCGAAGGAAAAATTCATGGTGTAGCTTTTGTTCGGAAAGGGCTTGCTGATCCGCTCCATCTGGTACAGGATCTTATCGGTCAACTGGCCGTTGGTGCTGCTGGAGAACCATTGGGTGTTGTTGTTGACGCGAAACATATTAACGATCTCATACAAATCCTCGCGTAGGAACGGTTCCCCGCCGCACAGCAGCGCCGAGGAGAAGAAGCCCATGGAGGAGGACATTTTCTCGATCTCGTCCAGTGTCAGCTCCTGCTGCGCTTTTTCGTATTGGTTATTTCTGGTGCGGTGGTTGAAGCAGTGCTTGCATCTCAGATTACAGCGATCTGTGACCAAAAAAGAAACGGTCATCGGCGTAGGATCTTGGAACAAATGATTGCTTTGGTACATATTCAATACCGTCTTCAAATTATTTTTACTGTTCTCATAGCGCGCTTTGTCAAACATGGTCCGCCTCATTTCTGTTGAATTTTAGACTTGGGGCTGCATTTCGTTGATGATATCCACAATGTCCTTTACGGTCTCGACTGTTGCAAAATCGTACTCACCGCTAACGGAAATGACATCATAGCCCTCCTCCTTCAAATGGGCCGCAATCGCAATCATATTGATGGAATCAATCCCCAGATGATCTCTCAGCTTGGACTGCAGAGTCACCTTGTCCTTATACAGCTTCAGCACCACGTCCTGTACAATTCGAATAACCATTTCCTCGTTGTGGCTCATGATTCACTCCTCCAATGTTATTTATATATAGAAGTAATTTCTTGCCTATACACCTCATGTATTCTGGATCGATTGATTTTCAGTGTGGCATTCATTAACCCGTTCTCTGTGCTGAAAGCCTCCTTGGCTATGACATACCCGCCTATATGCAGTGCCGGAGGAAGCTCCTTGTTGGCAGCAGCGATTGATGCCTCAATATGATCGACTGTTGTGCTAGCTGCGGCCGGAACAACTACACAGCTGATAAAAGGTCTCCCGTCCCCAAATGCAGCTACCTGATTGACGGAAGCTGACATTTTCAATGCCGCCTCCACCTGATTGGGGTGAATCTTCTCGCCAGTAGTGAGCGCGATGACCTCCTTAATCCGTCCAATAATATGCAAATAGCCCTCATTGTCCACATAGCCAAGATCGCCAGTAGAGATATAACCATCGCTTTTGAACGTTTCGGCGCTCCGTTCTACAGTCTCATTCAGATAGGAACTCCCCCAGCTGTAGTCGCTGCGGATCAGTATTTCCCCTTGGTCGTCAATCTTGATCTGCTTCGTAGGGAAGGGGCGCCCCACACTGCCTCGTCGGTTTTGACCAGGACTGTTAATGGATACTAGTCCTACCTCATTAATTCCATAAGATTCATAGATAATCAGCCCCATATCATCGAACAAGCTCAGCACCTTCGGGCTAATGGCTGCTGAACCAGTGACGAGCAGTCGCATGCGACCGCCCCAAAACTGCAACGCTTGACCAAAGATGCGCGTTTGCAGGCGTGCTCTCAGTCCAAGAGGCAGCATAGGCTTGAGCGCGTGGTACACGGAGTAGGCTGTCTGCCGCAACCGCGAGGTCTGAATGGCTCTCATTACATTGCCATACACCGTCTCGAATAAGTAGGGCACTCCCTGCAATATTGTTGGTTGTGCAGCCTGCAGCACCCTCATGAGCTGATCAGGTACCGTAACTGTAAGATTGAAGGGCAGTAGAATGGCCGCATACACGAATAATCTCGCATTGGAAATGGACAGCGGAAGGAAATCCAACACCTTGTCATCTAGCTCAAAGTCAAACCGATCGATCAGCACAGAGATCCATTCTGCCACACACTTGCTGCGCACCTCTATTCCTTTGGGAAATCCGGTCGTCCCTGAGGTGAAGATGATCATGAAAGGCTGCTCCTCCTCCGGTACATGCACCTCTTGCTGCTTCGCGGGCTGATCGACAATGCTCTCCGTCAAATTGTCCAGTTCGATCACGTTCTCCATCTCAGGGCAGGTCAAATAACCCGAGTCTGCCAGCAGCAGCTTCAGGTTGTATTGGGCTTGCAGGCTCCCGACCTGCTCAGCGAATGGTCTGTCTGGAAAGGGGACAGAGACATATCCGCCCATAACCGCGGCAAGGTCAGCCAGTACATAGGCATAGGAGTTAGCACCCAATATGCCGATGCGATCGCCGAGGTGAAGATGCCTGCTGCGGAATAAGGATATTGTCTTTAGTACATCAATGTACACGTCCGCATAGCTTTTTTTGATATACATGCTTCCCCGCCCATAGAACTCAAGAAAATTGTCCGAATTATCCCGCAATGCTGCATGAAGCTGCCCCAGTCCGAATCGTCCATGTGCCACTTCATATTCCTTCCTTCGTGCCTCAGCTCTCATGGGCATGAGCGAAGGATCTCAGCATACACTCTAGTGCGTCCACGAACTGATCCAATTGGCTGTATGATATAGTCAACGGAGGCTCAATGCGTATTAGATCCGGATTGTTGGGTGAATACCCTGTCAAAATCCGATGTTCCTTTAACATGCGAACCGCTACCAGCACAGCATAATTGCCTTCAATTATATGCTGAAGACCGTCGGCGGAGGCGTGCAACAGACGATTCGTCGTCTCTCGATGAAATTCCAGCCCCAGCAGCAACCCTCTTCCACGTACATCCTTAATGCATGCATATGCTTCCTTAAGCCGATGCAAGCGTTCTAGCAGATACGATCCCTTCGCCTCGCACTCTTCGATCAATTGATCACCGTGGAGCGTATCCAGTGTAGCCAGCGCAGCAGCACAAGCATAGGCGTTACCACCGAAGGTAGCTGAATGGAGCAGACATTGCGTGATGTCGCCGTATGCGCGCTGATGAAGCTCATCTGTAGTGATGCAGGCTCCTATTGGCATAATCCCACCACCAAGTGACTTCGCAAGACACAACACATCAGGCACAATCTCTTCATACTCATAAGCGAACATGCACCCGGTTCGACCGAGGCCCGTCTGCACCTCATCCAGGATCAGCAGTGCTTCGTATTGCGTACACAGTGCTCTCACTTGACGGAAATATCCGGCAGGAGGAACATGGACCCCGCCTTCTCCCTGAATCGGCTCCACAATAAAGGCTGCAACATCTCCCAGTAGCAGTACCTCTTCCAAAGCGGAAGCATCTCCAAAAGGAATCTCAAGGCAATCCGGCAGGAGCGGTGCATAAGGAGCACGATAATTTTCCCGGCCAGCCACAGACAAAGCTCCTAGCGATTTACCGTGGAAAGCATCCGTACAATAGACGAATCGACGTTTCCCTGTAGCAACCCTTGCCAGCTTCAGTGCTGCTTCAACCGCTTCACTGCCGCTACTGCAGAAAAATGATCGTGTCAGGTACCCGTCCGTCTCCTGCGCAAGCTTCGCAGCCAGAACTGCTGCATAGGGACTTAGACTGTTGAGGGACAGATTAGGCTTCCCAACGAGTTCTTGCAGGCTTTGCAACACAACTGGATGATTGTGCCCCAGATTAAGTGAGCCATAGCCACCCATTACGTCCAGGTACTCGTTTCCTTCAAGATCATGAAGGAGACAGCCTTCGGCTTTCTCGAATACAAGACCGTAGTCCATCAAGTCCATCATTCGTACGTATCCGGAATTGAGATATTGCCTGTGCAGATCGGTTACTTCAGCAACATCAAGATCAGTGGCGTCCTTCCAGCTGTAATGTACTTGCTTCTCCATATGCTATATCCCCTTCTTCTGGATTTTTTAGCAATTGACCTGCAACTACCGCCAGAGCCATCTGCCAATAGGCATAGATCTCATAATTGCTTAGCTGTTCCGTCTCCATTACCGGCAGACCTGCACCCAGGTAATCGCAGCCCATCCAGTAATCATCGAAATCGTAGCTCAGTATTTTGATCTTGTTCTTCTCAGGATTCAAAAACAGATCCGTACCCGGAAAAGGAACGCAGGTGGTGCAATGCGTATAATCGATCAGCTTATCATCCAACATCTTCCGGAGCAGCTTGATTGTCGCATGAGCGCTGTCATGTGTCTCTCCTGGCAAGCCAAATACCCAGAAGGTAAACAGCCCTATGCCCGCTTCCTTAACAATTTTACAGGCCTCCATACAACGATCCAAGGTAGTCCGTTTGTTGGTATTGTCCAATATTTCCTGACCTGCGCTCTCAATACCAAGACAGATCATAATGCAGCCCGCGTTACTCATTAATTCCACAATTTCCTGACGAATCAAATCCACCCTGCTCTGACACATCCAGACGATGTCCATTTCACGTCGTGCCAGCTCTTCACAGAAGATTTTTGCTTTTCTGTAGCTGCTAAGGAAGTTCAGGTCACCAATCATGAACGTACGACAGCCATAAAGCTCGTAGTAGTGCTGCATTTCATCAACGACCTTGACAGGGTCGCGGAAGCGCAGTCGGTTGAAGAATTTGCTTGGCACACAAAACGAACAATTATGAGTGCAACCTCGGGAGGTAATGACGCGAATCATGTAATTCTGCATAATATCCGGCGGGAACAACTCATACATCGGATAGGAGAGCATATCCAGATCTTGTATGTCAGGACGAGCGCCTGTGAATAGAACTCTTCCGTTACGGCGGATCGCCATACCTTTCACATGCTGTACTGCCTCTACATTCATATCATTCTCATACAAGACATCTAGCAGTTCTACAGCTGATTGCTCGCCCTCTCCAACGGATATTACATCAACGCAATCGTATTTCTCCAATATGTTCTTGTAGTCAAAGCTGGCATGTACACCTCCCAGTACAATCACAGCTTCTTTATTCAGTGCCTTAACCGCTTCCGCAATCCGAATTGCCCATTTGAAATTCACTGTCAGTGGCGATATGGCGACTACCCTAAGAGCCTCCGTGGGGAGGGCGGCAAGTGCTTGCTGGATGTCCTCGATCGCTATTACACGCCCCTGCTCAGAGCGAATTTTGGCATCATCCAGATGGGCGTCAATATAATGAATTTTGTATCCTTTGTTACGAATTGCCGCCGCGATGTAAAGTAGACCAATGTTCGGTTCAATAAAGCCGGAAAAATTCTTGTCGTACTCATTGAGAGTTTTGATAAGACCTTTGCGAACCAGAAGATTGTGCACACTTTCGGACAAAACCTCCCAGTATCTATTTTGAATCACATCTGCTTCCATGGTCGGTTGAAGCAGAGGGGGCTGAATTAAAAGAATGTGCCGCTCTACCATCAATCACTGCCCCTTTCGACATATTTATGAAATGGGTTGCTTCAAATTCTTCAGAAAAGCCTGCTGCCGCCGATTTGGACGATTGCATAGCATTTCTTTCATCTCATCCATCTGAAAATATAGAACCGAGGATTGCGCATCCAGCTTAAAGCAACTGTCGTTATATTCCCAGCCGGCCTTCTTGAAGCCAAGGGAAAGCATAAGCTTATAGCTGTCGCTGTCCACGAAGGTGTCAGCAAATACGCTCTGGCAGTCAGACAATAACAATTGTTTGAAGATTGCTTGCAACAAATGCATAAAAACAAGTGATACCCTGTGTTCACTCTTAACAATGAGTCTGCTAACTTCCACTGCATCAGTTATCCTTAATTCGTTGTTATATGAATAATTCAGTTTACTAAGTACAGGTAATCCTAGCTCACTGTATTGAATAATACGAGCACACGCGACGATCTCATCGTCCTGTTCAATCATAATGTGATCAGAATATAAATCGTATTCGTCAAATTCCATGCCTAGCAACTGAAATTCCGACTTTCCCTCCAAATACTTTAATTCCTTCACATATACCTTGTATCTAAACTCCAGTAGCCGCTGAAGATTCGTACGGTCATGATTACAACGGAACATTGTAGCGGATATCACTCCTATACTCACTCCTTTCAGGACCCTGTTACGAAGCCGTACAGCACAAGAGCCCGATACCTAAAGGTACCGGGTAGTAATCATGTCCATAGCTTCGCCCGTTCACCCAATTCAGCGACTGCGCTACTGCAGAATATATGTCAATTTCGACATTCATTGCTGTGCCGAAACATCAGCCAAAGAACTCGAAATATATAGGCCTTGCAAGAATCGATGGATCAACAGTATCCCATTCCATTACCAAAACCCACGTAACATATGAAATATGGAGTATTATCTTCTACATTATCCGACGCAAAAAGTGGTAATTCAATATGCATTTGTTACAATTTATTGATTATTTCACGTTCTATTCCATTTAATATAACAATTTCTTGCTCAGCTATATTGGATAAACGCTTCTGAAGTCGCTGTTCCATCTGGCTGTTTGGATACATAGCGGCTCTCATTAACAAGTTGCTAAGCACCATCCAGCTTTGATGAGCAGCATAGTACAGCCCGGCAAGATGATGCTCGCCAAATTTTTGCAAATAGTTATAGCAATGATGTCTTGAGTTGGAAATTTCCTTCAAGCTGCTGTACCCATGCGAACAGCGTTTGTTCCTCTCCACTGGCGGCAGGTAGATATCCTCTATAAGCATTTCACCATAAGGCATAATTGCAGCTATTCCTACTAGACCAGGTGCAAGGGACGGATCGACATAGGCGCCGATACGATCACCCTTCATTATTTCATAATTACTGATCAACGAATCTCTGTAATCATGCTTCTGCCCCACAATACGAGAGGATGAATCGATATGGTATAACAGGAGCAACTGTTCACTGAGGTTTTCTTGGCAGGACATCAGCCATTCTGCCAACTTGCTGGGCGGCACCTGCTCCTGATGCTGGTAGTAGTGATCGAAAATACGATACATTCCTTCGACGTAATCAGTAATCTCTATACTATGCAGGTAGTGCTTGCTGTTAAACGAATTGCTGTATTCCAGCGAATAAATATCGACTAGAATTCCCACAGGATAGCCATCGGTAATCAACTGCTCAATCCGGTCCATACATAGCGCTAAACTCATATATTCTTCGGTTCTTACCTTTACACCAAAGCAACACTGGATTAAATCCGAAAACTTGCGGTAATAAGGGTCCAATACATAAGGCAAATCACCGTCAGGCTCATTCAGAAAATACAGCCCTGATTGGTGAAACAACAGTTCCTCATCGAAGCCGAGTTTGTGCAGCATAGCAGCCAAAGTTACATGAATACAATTATAACGGGGATTATGATACAGTTGTTCTGTCATTACAGCATCCTCCCTGCACCGCAGGTTTCTCTCAACCCATTAAGCAATTCCTCGTTGAACTTTAATATTTGGTGACATGCTCCCTGAATTCGCTCTCTGTTCAATTTACGAGAAAATAATGCTTTATTAAACAGGAACATGATGACCCTTGCTTCATCGCTGGCCTTCATCAGCAGATCGATTTCTCTTTGTCCGTCACAGCCCAACGCCCGCAGTGCTAGAAGGAAGCAGAAGCGAGAGCCAGCCAGCAGACCGAATGCATGCCCATAACAGGCCAAATCCTGCTCTGAGTGCAACATTTCCGCCCAACTAGCCTCTGTCATTTCAGTCAACCCATAAAACAATTCATAGTTATCCTCATAAGAGATTAACGCCTGCTGCAGCCGGTCCATAAAGTAAGCGCGTTCCCATGATACGCCTTCAGATTCCTCCCATTCAAAATAGCTGATGCTATCCTGCTGCAAGGCCTCGAATGCACACTGCAGAATCGACTCTGGGCAAGTCTGTTCCTTAATATGGGCTCCTACATTATCGATGACATGAAATATCAGACTTTCGTCTGCATGATACTCATAGCCTGTCAGCATGTGGCTGTGATGCAGGTGCTCCTTTTGGAATTGCAGTGAATAGGGCAAATAGTATTCATCCACAAACAGAAATACTTCCTTGCCTTGTTCCAGTAGCTCTAAGATCGGCTGGCGCAGGTGGGTATAACTTGTGCCCTGCAGCAATTTCACATGTATACCAAGCCGGGGCAACTCTCCCAGGAGCATTTCGTTCGTATAATGGAAGCGGGATTGTCGCTTGACAATGCTGCCATCATAGATTCGGCTTATCGACTCCAATGCAGTGCAATAGACTGCATCTATCGGTTGCTTGATCTTGATCCTGCTCTTGAAATAGTACATGAGCAATGTCTGGTGGCAGGCTAAATACAACTCTTCAGTGGGATGCATGCAAATTCACCTCCGCCTGATCCTTGTCGTACCGCTCTTCCACAAATCTGGCCGGGAACAACTTATGCTCATCAAGCTCTTCTGGATTACACCGATATAGCGTCTGCCTGGCATGCTGTGCGACTAGTTCGAAGCCATGATCCGGATAGAACGACGCAGTCTGCTCATTTTTTTTCGATGGCACTCGAACAGCATATAGACATGTGACTCCCTTACGGCGAACTCGTGCAAGGACATGAAGAAGAAGCGTATCCTCCAGTGTGCGTCCCAGCGCACGACAGGATAATAGGAACAGCTCGATCCACCCCTCTTGATTAACATATCGAACCATAGCAACTCCGATAAGCCCCATATCTCCGAAGCGGTCTGATGCATTCATCCCGAGCACCTCAAAATCCTCATTTTGACTGAAGCACCGAATATCATCCTCCGTATATCGGACAGCTGCTAGGTTGAATTGATTGGTCTTCTGCGTAAGCTGCGCAATTCTGGGTATCGTCATCGTATCAGCCTCTATGAAACTCGCCCTAAGCTGCAGGCTTCGTAAATATTCCTCCAGACTGTCTGGTGCATACTCTTCCCTGAATTGACGCCGATCTTGCTCCTGCTGATACATTCTAGTACGGGATGAATCTTCAGCAGTCTGCTGTCTTACGAGTAGTTCTGGCATGTCCAGCAACAAACTGCGGTAACGATCTGGATGCATCCTGGGCAGCAGCACGGTCCGCACCTGCGGCAATGCCTGTCTGATCCGCTCGATTTCAAATTCACTGTCATCCATAAAGATCATTTGATCAAGTGTAATATTCAGCTCAACAGACAATTGCCTGATGTTGTCAGCCTTGTCTTCCCAATTCACGGCATAAGCTGCAATGTGTTGCTCTCGCAGGAGCATATACGGATGGTGCCGCACAGTATCCAGCACATCCTCTAGATTGTTTTTGCTACACAATGCAAGTACCATTCCTCTTTCATGACAGCGAAGTAACTCCGATTGAAATTCAAAATATGAGGAGCCCGGGTGAGTAGGCGCCAATCGGATTCCGTCCATTCCCTCCTCTCCAACGGTGCCTCCCCATAGCACTCCATCACAATCCAACACAATACATTTGCGATCAATGCCGTAAAGAGCTGTTATCTGAGCAGCTATCTGTCTGGCAACGACAGAGCTGCCCAGTCTGCTGTAAGGATTTTTCGTCCAATGCCATAGACGGTTATCATATAATTGCATAGTTCCGTATTTCAACAACAACGGATTCACATCTATGATGAAAAGATTATGTATTTTGCTTATTTGCTGCTCGATCGCCTGATTCAGCTCATTGACGGACTGTTTGGAGTGGCTGCTGCCGCGTGAAGCATGAAATACCTCCTCCAGTGCTTCTAGCTGTTCCAGAGCACAATACACGATAATCGCCGGGGTAGAGCGTCGGATGCCCTGAAGCAATGAAATCAGTAAGCTTCTCGTATGATCTTGCTGCAGTGGTTCAGTCGGGTGGGAAGGGTTCAAAAAAGGGCGGGTATGCGGGACAACGATGACATAATCGATAGGTTCAGGAATGGGAGCTGCTTCATGGGATGTGAGAGCATACAAGGTTTCATCTATCGATAGATGCTTTAACTCAGCCCGAATGTTCTCCTGAAGAAGGTAATACCGTAGATAGGTGTCCAGAATAGGATTGGTGGTAATATTGCTAATTAAGGCTATTCGAATAGTACATTGCTCGCCATTGTCTGCCGCCAAGCTGCTGAGGGCAGCTACAAAATCATCCCCCGTCTCCAACGACATGGACTATACCTCCTTTGTACTGGTACTATCAACTTCAATGGTGAGCGAGAAAATATGCATGCACGGATTGTCCCCAAGCAAAATGGAGTTGATTTCGACGGATCGGGCTAGAGGCAACGATGTATACCACAGTTTCGGCTGGATACGTTCATTAATATTTGTGCGAGTGTGCAAATAAGGGGCCTGAATAATGCATTCATTATTCCTGACAGAATGTGACGACGAAAAGCAGCCCAGCTCAAGCAATTCACTATGTACATGTCTCCGCTCGAATTCAAACTGAATCGGTTCGCACATGTCCGTCTCGCTGGATGTGCCGATCACATGTAGCTGCAATGCTCGCATACGTGGAAGTTCCAATCGTTGACCGGACAGTTCTATATTATCCAGCATCTCTTGCTTCATCATGATGAAGGGAATCGAATCGTATTGGAAAGGTTGGTCAAAGGGCAAATATGACTCCGGGATTGAGGACCCCACAACAGTCAAGCCTCCAATTCCCTTCTGCTCGGGAGTTGTGCAGGCTTTATGATTCAACATACTGGATAAGTCAAGACAGTGAAAGCTGCGCATCAATGTGTCCTCCAGTTAACATAATCATACCGAAAAATACAGGAGAACCGGAATTGAATAGCGAGTTTTGTCTATCAAGCCCGATTCTCCCTACTACTATTAGGCTGCAGATTTTGAATCTGGTGTTAACTCTCTTGCTGACGAAAGAAACTGATAAGCTGTCTGCTTCACTTCGGAACTAACTTTGGTAATAAAGCATTTGAATTGCTCGCTCTCCAGAGCGATAGCTTCAAGCACTTGAATCTTCTTCATGGTCTCACCTCCTTTCCAGACAACATTTTGTTAGCTGTATTAAGGAAATGAATGCATGCGTTCGGCAACCAACTCCGTAATGCGAGCTAGCGTGCGAAATTTCTCAAGGTCGTAGTCCTCGTCCATGAATTCCATGTGAAAAGCCTCTTCCAGTGCCACGATCAGTTGGATACCCTGTATGGAGTCCAAGCCCTTGTCAAACAGGTTATCCTCCAACCGAATATCGTCCTGCTCCGCCAGACGTAATAGCGAGCATTTCAGTATCAGTCGCTTGATCTGCAGGGCTAAGTCATCCTTATCGATAATAGACCACCTACCCTTCCGCCAAAAAAGTTCACATCATGTGCTAGATATTGTATATAGTTTCCAATTCTGCTTGTTCGATAGTATACACCCACCTTTATTATTTGTAAATAGATTACATTTATTTAAAATACTACTTAAAATTAATGGTATTTACATAATGAAATGAACTGCCTCTTGCTCCCTACCTATCTAGAACTTTTATCCGAAGGGAGCTTTCGCTGCTTGACTTGTTCCGCGCTTACAACACTCCAATGGAAAGTGCTATAAATGCTTCTGTTGCAAAAGAATATTGAATTATTTGTTTACAGCAAAAGCCACCATAATGACCACTTCTGCGACCAGACTCTTATTTGTTCTCACTAGTAGCAGCTACAGCGGTCACTCTTTTCTCTGCTTCAGCAGGAATTTCAAATTGTCGTACTGCCTTGATGGAGAGCAGTAGAATACCACATAGTAAGGTAATCACTGCACTAATCATGAATACTTCATTCAATTCAAAATGAAGTGTCAATAAGCCGCCAATCAGAGCACCCATTGGAAGAGCAGCACTGGAAAGTGTGTTGACAAATGCCATTACCCTCCCTAGTAGAGGAAGAGGCGTAATAATCTGTACGAAGGATATCTGTAATACGTTAATGACACCGGCTGACAGGCCAAGCAGCAGAATAGCTATTAATTTGAACAACATCCCTGTTAGTATCGAAAAAAGAAAGATGGCAATCCCCATGAATATCCAGGATATAGATATTGTAAGACCATTCTTTCGCAGCATCCCTGTTAAAAAGGAGCCTAAGAATATCCCCACAAAATACACAATGTACAGCAGGCTGTAATACATAGGTGAATTATAGGATACTGCAATCGATGGCAAGGCAATGATCAGAATAGCCATTGAAAAATTCGTCATTGCAAAAAACGGAAGCATAATTCTCAGCATGGTATGGTTTTTGACAAAATTATACCCCTCTTTAAGCTCTGACCAATATGGCTTGAAGTTCCAGCGCCCTCGCTTACCAGCATTGAATTCACTCTGTATTTGCCGCTCACGATTCAGATTCAAATACACTAGGCCTGCAAAGATTAATAATCCACTTGCCAAATAAAAAGTGTTTTTCATACCAAGCACAATGATCAGAGATGCACCTGCAAGATATCCTGCAATATTGATAATCTGGTCTGAAGACGTAATTAATGAATTCGCCTTGACTATCAAATCTGATGATGGTAGCAACTCCGGTAGCATTTTGGAATTGGCCGGGTAGAATAGCATGGAGAAGCACGAAGCTATAAAAACAACCACCAGAATGCCGATTAGGTTCGTTCCTTGATCCTGAATAAACCATGGCACCAGAACAATTAGAATGGCTTGTACAAATAAAGATATACTGGCTAGTAACGAGGCCTTGTAACGGTCAACGAGCGGCCCCACCAGAAAGCTGAATATTGCTGCAGTTGATACTGCTGTGTACGTAAAGCTGGTAAAGGCAACAGATGCTGTTGATGCCTGCACGCAGTAAAGAAGTGCAATGGAATAGATGCTATCTGCTACATTGGCCGAAGTTCTGGAAGTAAAAAAACGTAAGAAGCGCATGTCTCTAAACAAACTCACATATTCATCTCCTTCTTGTTGGCCATCCATAGCGATAGCACCTTCTCCTTATGCTTCTCAAACATGTCGGTAAGATCTACCTTCGGCTCTGTGTAGGGCAGAGTCAAATCGATATGCAGTCGATTGTCACTCGATCGCACCTCGAAGTAGATAACGTCCGCTGCACTCTCTTTTCCATCTAGTACAACAAGATCGTGCAAGTATTCGCCTAACTCCACCTCTTCAGTAATATCACCAAGGTAGTTGAACACAATAGGCAATTGCTTAAGACCCATCTTCAGCAAGCTGCTGGACTCTGGATAGATGGCAACCATCTCTTCATTCATAATCAGGTTGAAAAAGTTGACGTGATGATGAATTACAGTGTCTAGCATTCCCTGCAAGTGCTGCACTCGCTGATCCGGACTCTCCTCAACCAGCAGCAGCGGTATATGGTCAATACACTCGCCAAACGTACCAAAATAGCTGTAGGAGCCATACTGCCTTCCGAAGTGAGTAAGCCATAGCGGAACTTGCTTCAATCCAAAGTAATCGCTAAAAAAGGCATACGCTAATTGCAATGAGACATCCAATGGGCTGATCTTCTCTTCCTTGTTCGGCAAGCAATCGAATTCCCAATGGTACGAGCTACCTGAGGAGCCCAGAATGGCTCGGTCTGGCATGTTTTTTCGGACATGATTGTCTGCAAACTCCCTCAATCTAAAGTTATCTACAAGCTCTATATCTGGCATATCAAGTGGCCCTTGCCGAACATGCTGTACATAATCCGGGTAGCTCCAGCTATAGGACTTATGGTTGTCAAGCTCTTGAATGTCTTCAGATGATAGATTAGCCTCTGAACGAATCAATTGAACATATGCATCTAATAGCTGACTGCGCAAGATACCGCTGCTTGTCCCATCGAAGATCGTGTGGGAGCAGAGAAATACCAGCATATGTCTGTAGGTGCTCATACGAACGAGTACGAAGCTATATTGCAATCCTGTTCCCGTTGCATGTCTCGCTGAATACAGGGATGGCAACACCCTCGCAAGAAGCTTATGCTGAGAGGAGCTGGAGTAGCTTGATAAGTCCAGAAGAGGAACTGAGAGCTGTGACGGCGATTCTTTCAACTCCCATTTCCATTCTTCCTGCTCCTTGGTCAAGCAGCTTCTTAACAATTCGTGATTACTGATCAACTGTCGAATGGCGGCGTTCAAATGCTCCAACTGTAGGGCGTCCTCCATGATCATTGTCATTCCAGAGACCATTGGATGCATGGCATGGTACTCCTGAATTGGCGCTAGCTCATAATAGCCGATGGTATAAGCATCATATAGTTGGTCTGACCATTGTCCGCACATCTCGATTAGCTCTCTCAACAATTCATTACTTTTTTCCTGCAGCGCCTTTTCGTGATCAAAGCTCTCCAATTCCGTCTCGTTACTGCTATCCTCGGCGGCACTGGTGAATCGGAATGTAGAATGATTTAACAGATCACTAGCGCCACCAAGCTCTTCTTCATTAGAAAGTGACCGTGTTGCTCCCAATCGACGAATCGTCTGCTGCTGAAGGAGATGATGAATTTCCGTTGATATCCCTGCTTCCTTCATAGCGGCAATCAACTGAATGGCCTTCAAGGAATGCCCCCCAAGGTCAAAGAATGAATCATCAATGCCCACTCTTTGTACATTGAGTACGGTTGTCCATATATCCGCTAATTGATGTTCTAGTGGTGTCCGCGGCTCTGCATAGCCAGCACCTGAGACATCGATATTCTCAGGTAGAGGCAGGGATTTGGTATCAATTTTACCATTCACAGTAAGCGGAAGTTTCTCTATGAATAGGAATCGATCTGGAATCAGGTAGCTTGGTAGATGCCCACCTAAGTAATCACGGAGTTCGCGTGTCGATATCAATTCATTGGTTGCAATATATGCACACAAAAGGCTGAAACCACTCGGATCACTTAGTACCCTGACAAAGACACCCTTTACCCCGTTATATTTCGCGATTCTGTACTCAATTTCACCAGGCTCGACGCGATAGCCTCTAATCTTCACTTGTTGATCCATGCGGCCCTGGTACTCCAGGACACCGTCATCCCGCCAGCGTACCAAATCACCTGTACGGTACAATCGTTCTCCTGCTCGGAAGGGTGAAGAGATGAACTGCTTAGCCGTCAACTCAGGACGGTTCACATAGCCCCGGGCTACACGACTTCCCCCGACCAAAAGCTCCCCCCATGCTCCAATCGGCTGCAGCTGCAAAGATTCATTTACTACATAAGCCGTGGAATGCTGTATGGGGCGACCAATAGGAACATTGCCGAACTGCTGTCCCTGTAAAGTGTACATGGTGCTGAAGGTGGTGTTCTCGGTTGGTCCGTAGATATTACTAATTCGCAGCTCGGAACTTGCTTGAATCGCTCTGTTCACATGTGTCACAGACATGACCTCTCCTCCGACCATTAGCTCCCGTAGACCTGTGAAAAGTGAGACATCCTGCTGTACCATCTGGTTGAACAAAGCTGTAGTCATGAACATCGTATTGACGCCATTATCTCCGAGTATTTTTCCGAGTCGGCTTGCATCCAGCAGATCCTCCGCATCTGCCATCACCAATTGTCCACCATTCAGCAATGTACCCCACACCTCAAAAGTAGAAGCGTCAAACACCAGAGACCCTGTCTGTAGAATGCAAGTAGACTCGTCCAATTGCACATACTGTGTATCCGTTACGAGATTCAAGACGTTTCTATGCTCAACTAGTACTCCCTTCGGCTTTCCAGTAGAGCCTGATGTATAAATAATGTACAGCCCATTCTGGCCTGCTCCCGATATCTCTGGAGCTTGTCTGTTGCTACTATATACAAGCGGGTCCTGCAGATTCAGTGTACGCCCTTGAAACGGAATTGCCTTGTTATGCTCCTGTGGTGCCAGAAGCAGCATGGCACCTGAATCTTCCAGCATGTAGAGGATTCGCTCTTCCGGATAATCCGGGTCAAGCGGAACATATAACCCTCCGGCCTTTACTATGGCGAGCACACCTACTATCATCTCCAGCGAGCGCTGCGCAAAAATGCCTACAGCTTGTTCGTTATCCACCCCTTGCTCCCGCAGTGTCCATGCAAGCTGATTAGCCCATTGATCCAGCTCGTAATAAGTCAGAGCCTGCTCCCCATGTCTCACAGCGACCTGATCCGGTGTAAGCAAGGCTTGCTCCTCAAAGCGTCTGCTGACTGACTGATCTCCCACTGGCACATCAGCGGTCTGGTTCCAGTGTTGAACAATGAGCTCCACTTCCTGCTGGGTCAGCAATTGAAGTGAGCCTACCACTGCGTATGGATCGTTCACAATCTGCTCCATCATCTGAATCAGATGCCCTGCCATACGCTCTACCATTTCCCGGCTGAAGCTGAATGCATTGTACTTCATTATAATTTCAAGCTGCTCTCCCGGGACACATATCAGGTTGAAGTCATAATTGGTCTGCTCCGTGAAGTCCATATTGAATATGCGATAGGACTGCTCTCCGTCTTCATTAGAGCCTGTACCTAATTGTTCAAGCTGCTCGCTAACAGGATAGTTCTCAAATACCAGAATATGATTAATAAGATCTTGTCTTTGCTTGGTCAGTGCCTGAATCTCGAATAGCGGGAATGAACCATAGCCTGTAGAAGACAGCCCCTGCTCCTGTACGTTACGCAGCAGTTCCCTGAAGCTTGTATCAGGCTCACATTGCACCCGAACCGGTATGGTATTGATGAATAATCCGATCATGTTCTCCACGGCGTTCACCTCTGGTGGACGCCCAGACACGACACTGCCGAACACGACATCATAGCAATGGTTATATCTTTGTAGCATGACTCCCCAGATGCTTTGCAGAAGCGTGTTCATGGTTACCTGCTGCTCTTTGGACAGCTGCTCCAGTCCAGCAACCAGCTCTCGATTCAGCATGAACGTATGATTGGCCAATACGTATTCAGGCTGTGCTTGTGCCTTCGGATCAGAATTCACTAATCTACTCATTCCTAGAGGGGCGGCTCGATGCTCGTATTCTGCCAGGTAACTCTGCCAATATTGCCTAGCTTCGTGTTTGTCTTGTTGCTGAAGCCATTCAATGTAATTCCTGTACGGTGATACAGGAGGACTGGCTGGCTGCTCTCCATGCCGCATTGCATCATATGCACTAAATACCTCTTGACTTACAAGTGCCAAGCACCAACCATCCATTAGGATATGGTGAAAGCTCCATACGAGATGAAAGCGCCGCTCTCCGGTTCGGAACACAGCAACACGCATCAAAGAGTCCTTACCAAGATCAAAACCCGCTGTCTTATCAGCAGCTGCAAAGAGGGTCAATCTGTCTATCTGATCATGATGCTCACGTATATCCTCATAGCTGAAGCCGATTTTCTTATCAGAGAATACTATCTGTACAGGCTGCCCACACCAGTCATCCATAAAATTCGTGCGGAATACAGCATGTCGCCGCGCCAGTAGCTGCAGGCTTTCTTCAAAATATGCTTGCTCAAAGTCTCCTTCTAGATCAAATCTGGCTTGTTCAAAATAAGAAGCGTCGTCTGGATGAAGCAGACTGTGATATAGCATCCCCTGTTGCATCGGTACCAAAGGAAATACGTCCTCAATCTCACCAATACCTCGTGTGCGTTCCACCAGCCTGTCTAATTGTTCAATCGTCAATCCCTTCAACAATAAATCACTCGGTGACAACACTCTTTGTTTGCTGGTAGTACAGTACTCAAGTATTTGGCTCAGATAGCCCTTCAATGTGATGCAAAATTGTTGAGCTGAAAGCTCAGAATATAACCGTGTGTTATATCGAATATCGATTTCGAGAGCACCTTCGGTAACGATGCCGACCAAATCCAGATCATAAGGCAACGGAAATTGATCGCCAATATCCTGACCATAGGAATATTCAGATATTTGGACCTCACTTCCTTGAACATCCTGGTCAAACTGGCCGAGATAGTTAAAGCTTAGCTTCGGCTCAGCGAATACTGGACAAGCGTCTCTTTCTCCTTGAGATTCACCATTTACTGTGCTCTTCAAATACCTCCAAATGCCGTAACCAATGCCTTTTTGCGGAATCCCCCGGAGATCCTCCTTAACTTTTCTAATACATGTACCGAGGTCATCCTCGTTGTCGACCTTGAGGAGTACCGGGTATTGGCTGGTGAACCAGCCTATAGTTCGGGTGATGTTGAGGCCTGGCAAAATGTCCTCTCTCCCGTGTCCCTCCATATTGATCAGATTCTCTTCCTTGCCGGTCCAGTCCGCCAATGCAAGCCCCAAGCCTGTCAACAACAGGTCATTCACCTCAGTATAAAAGGTGCGATTCGCCTGCTTCAGCAGCAGTTCTGTCTCTGCACATGACAGTCGAAGCTTGACTACTTTGCTATCTCCGAAGGTTATATCACTTGACTCAGCAAAAGTGCTGTCATCTGCTGATACGGTCAAGGCACGTTGATTCAACCGCTCCCAATAGGCATCATCCTTGTCCCTATTAGAGGCATTCGCATAGGCAGTTAGATGCTGCGACCACAGCTGGAAGGAATCGGTCTTGTCTGGTAAAGATAACTCCATTCCTTGCAGCGCTTGCTCATAAGCCATATTCAAATCTTCCAGAATGATTCGCCAGGACACACCATCCACGACCAGATGATGAATGACGATGAGCAAGTGATCTCCATCAGGGCAGCGGAACAATACAGCCTTCATGAGCGGTCCATTCTCTAGATCTAGGCTGGACTGTGTGGTATTGGATTTATCCTCCACTCCTCGTTGCAGCTCCGTAACTTCTGTATGGTCCCTCCAGTCCAGAATCTCAAGGTGAATATCATACTCCTGTTTCCATCCTCTATTCCAGAGTTCATAACCTGTCTCTCCGTTCCGCAATACCATACGAAGCGCATCATGATGCTGGACTAGCTTAAGCAGAGCCTTGCGCAGGGCAGCTTGCTCGAAGCCTGACTGTCTATGAAGCAGAACCGCCTGGTTGAAATGAGTTGCGACCTCATCTCCCTGCCGAATGAACCAATGCTGAATAGGAGTTAGAGGTGCTTGCCCTTCGACTTCGCCCTGTTCAGCTGTTGACTCTGTCGCCTTAATTAATAGCGATCCCAGCTGTTCGATCGTCGGTTGCTTGAATAGATCCTTAAGCTCTAGCTTATATCCTCCCTGCTGCAGCCTGGAGGCTACCTGAATAGCCTTAATCGAATCTCCACCCAGGTCAAAAAAGTTATCCTGCAGACCGACAGGAGTCGTGCCTAATACGCCCTCCCAAATCGAAGCCAGCAGCTTCTGTTCTGTTGTAGTTGGGGCCACATAAGTACGGTCTTGCCTGGATGCTGCCTGCGGCTCAGGCAGCATCTTGCGATCCACCTTGCCATTGATGGTCAACGGGATATGACTAACCTTAACGAAATAGGACGGAACCATATAAGACGGCAGTTCCTTCAGCAGCAGGGCTCGCAGCTCACCCAGCTGCCATTCACGATTCGAGGTGAAATAGGCACACAACGCTTTTTGGCCTTCAGAATCCTCGCACGTAACAACTACGACCTCATGCAGAGATTCGATTCGGCGCATATAAGAAGCAATCTCCCCAGGCTCAATACGATGGCCGCGAACCTTCACCTGTTCATCCTTTCGCCCCTGATATTCCAATACTCCATCTTCACGCCAGCGAACCAGATCACCTGTACGGTAAAGGCGCGTGCCCGCAATGAATGGATTCGGAATAAAATGTAAATCAGTCAGCTCTGGACGATTCAAATATTCTCGAGCCACGCCATCCCCGCCGATCACCAGCTCTCCCCAGGCTCCAACAGGCAGCAAGTTCATGCCCTCATCCACAACATATGTTGTGGTGTTGCTAATCGGTCTGCCGATCGGCACAGCTTCAGTCTGTTCCCCGACAAGCAGATAACTTGTTGTAAAGGTAGTGTTTTCTGTAGGCCCATATATATTGCTAAGCGAAAGGGATGGGCAGGAGTGGAGCACCTTATTCACATGTGGAAGCGACATGATCTCTCCGCCTACATACAGCTCCCGCAGCTCACTGAACAGCATGGCATCCTGCTGCACGAGTTGATTAAACAAAGCAGTTGTAATGAATAGAGTCGTTGTCCCTGAAGAGCGGATGAGCTCCTTCAAAGCGGCTACATCCAGCAGCACTTCGCGCTCTGTCAAAATAAGCTGGCCCCCATGAAGGAGGGCGCCCCATATTTCAAAGGTCGATGCATCAAAGACCAGGGATCCTGTCTGTAATATGCGAACTGTATTATCCAGATGGACATAATTTGTGTTCATAACTAGCCGCAACACATTATGCTGCTCCACTACAACCCCTTTTGGCTTACCCGTGGATCCAGAGGTGTAAATGACATATGCTGCTCCTGGATGCTCGTGTTCCATTTCCACATTATCAACAGAATCACTGTACGAATGCGCTGAGAGCAGATCCAGCAAATCACAGTTGCCATATTCATCATCCAGGTGTTCTTCTCCATGAACAAGCAGAAGCTGTGCACCCGAATCCTCCAGAATATAGATTTTTCGATCCACCGGATAATCCGGGTCAATCGGTACATACATCCCTCCTGCTTTGACAATGGCCAGTACGCCAACGATCATTTCTAATGATCGCACAGAAAGAATGCCTACCGCCTGTTCTTTACATACCCCCTTATCCTGTAAGGTTCGAGCGAGGGCGTTGGAACGTTCATTAAGCTCTCGGTAAGTCAGTACCTTGCTGCCCATCCTGACGGCTATCTGATCTGCGTATAAGACTGCAGCCTGCTCAAAGAGCTCACGAATAGACTTATCCTTCGGATATTCCACCGTAGTGGCATTCCATTGATTAACAATCGTCTCCTGCTCAGCAGGTGTTGCCAATGTTAGCTCGTCCACGAGACTATTCGGCCGCTTCACAACCTGGGTAAGCAGATACAGGAACTGTTGCTGCAGACGCTCTACGGCTTCAGCAGGATACACACAAGCATTGTATTCCATCGTTATCTGCAGCGAGTCTCCAGGCTCAACGATGATGTTCAGATCATAGTTGGTTTGCATTGTCGCTTCTACATTGGAAATGCTTATTCCCTCTTCCCCAGACAATCCAGAATAGCTCAGCAACCCAAGCCTCTGGGTAACGGGAACATTTTCGAACACCATAATATGCTGAATCAAGGCTTGCTTTTGCTCTGTCAACGACTGAATCTCGTGAAGCGGATAGGTGTCGTATTCGGCAGACAATACCGCTTGCTGCTGTAAGCGCTGAAGTAGCTCTATAAATCTTAGCTCAGCATCTGATGTGATTCGTACTGGAATAGTGTTAATAAAAAGTCCAACGATGTTCTCTACCCCCTCCAATTCAGGAGGGCGACCAGATACGACACTTCCGAATACAACATCGCGGCTGTGGTTGTACTTCTGTAGCAGAATTCCCCAGACGCTCTGCAGCACGCTGTTGAGCGTGACACGTTGCTGCTGTGCCAGCTGCCTTAGCTGCCCTGTCAAATCACTGCCTAGCTCCACAGTATGATTGGCGATGATATAAGTTGACATCGGCTTCGTAGCTTCATTTTTTGGACCGGATAGAGACTGGCTCTCCATCTC
Organism: Paenibacillus massiliensis 2301065 = DSM 16942; assembly: GCF_000377505.1. Lineage (GTDB taxonomy): Bacteria > Bacillota > Bacilli > Paenibacillales > Paenibacillaceae > Paenibacillus > Paenibacillus massiliensis. Next base: position 42,338 of record NZ_KB898201.1, read on the forward strand.
TCTTGTATTCTGCCAGGCTATCTGTGGCGATTGTACGCCAGGAAGTAATGTCTGTTGCTCCAAGGAAGTTAAATAGTCGTTCCAGTACCTGCGAGCACTCTCTTTATCCTGTCGCTCAAGCCAGTGAATATAATCACTGTATGGTGTTACTGTAGATTCTTGCAGCTGCTGACCATTCAAGAGAGCAAAATAGGTAGTGAATACTTCATCCGTCACCAGGGACATGCACCAACCATCCATCAGGATATGGTGATAACTCCAGACACACCGATAGCTCTGATTTCCCATACGAAATACTGCAACTCGTAATAGTACATCTTTGCCCAAATCAAAGCCTCTGTACCTGTCCTGTCTCATATAGTCAGAGACGATAGTGTCCTGACCCACTACATCCCGATAGCTGAACTCGGCTTGCTTATCCCGATATACGACCTGTAGTGGCTGATCATGCCATCCCGTGTAAAAATTGGTGCGAAAGATGGCATGCCTGCGGATCAAGAGTTGCAAGCTTTGACGGAAGTACTGGGGGTCAAACTCGCCTTGCAAATCAAAGGCAACCTGGTCAAAATACATCCCCTGCTCCCGATTCATCAGATTATGGAAGAACATTCCTTTCTGCATGGGAGAGAGCGGATATACGTTCTCCATGTTTCCGACACTCTGCGCACGGGACACTAGCGTATCCAGCTGCTCCTGCGTGATAGGCTTCAGCAATACATCAGTTGGAGTCAATTGTGGCTCTGCAATACCCGCACAGTGCTTCAGCACAGCCCTGATGTGCTGCAACCAATCATCCATGAATCGTTGCATGGTAGCTTGCTGGTAATCAGCAGGATGATATTGAATCATCAAGGTTACTGAATCGCCAGTGGCATGAGCCCTAACCCGCACGCTTCCTTGCCTTGGACCAGATAGCTCCAGATGCATACCTTCTTCAAGAACAACCTGTGGAGAAGCGGTATACGAGAAGCTGATCTGAATATCATCGGTTATCTGTGCATAGCTCCAGCCTACCCCATATGCAGGGACATGCCGCAGGTGCTCCTTGATATGCTTGAGATGATCTGACAGCTCACTGTCTTCACGAAGCTGAAATAATACAGGGTAGCTCGCTGTGAGACAACCCACTGTTCGGGAGATATCTGCTCCAGATAACGTATCTCGGCGATCTATCTCTAGGTAGACCCCAATTCGCTCATGATGCGTCCAATCCTTCAAGGTGTTGGCGAGAGCGGTCACCAGCAATTCTTGAGGAGTCGTGTTATAGGCGTGATGTGCATCACGAAGCAGCAAAGTGGTGTCTTCTAGGGTTAAGCTAGTCGTGATGGAACTGACCGTACTGTCCCGTTCCGTCTTTGGTAACAAGCCATCAGGTTGAATCTGTGCCACAGGTGCTAGCGCATATTCCCGTTCGAACCGACTCCAATAGTCTTTTGCAGCCATGAATTCCGCTTCACTAATGTGGTTGTTCCAGACGATAGACCATGCCTGAAAGGAAAGCGTCTTGTCTGGTATAGACACGGCTTCTTTCTTACTTGCTTGCTCATAGGCTATTGATAAGTCCTCCTGAACCACAGACCAGGACCAAACATCCAGTAAGGCCGGGTGGACTGCAATTGTCAAGAGATCGCCGCCTGGCTGATGTAACAGCTCCATTTGTAATGGGCTCTCTTCAGTTGTTGGTGGTAAAGATAAACGATTGAATTCAGTTCCAGCATCAAATCTCCCGTATTCATCTCGAAGCTGCAGAGGTATTAGCTTATCCATCCACGAATCATGAAGCGAAACCTCATAACCTGTAGAGGTTCTGTGAATGTTCATCCGTAGGCTGTCATGACGAGCCAGCAACTGATGCAGAGCAGCTCTTAGAGCAGTCTCATCAAAGCCCTGTTGTCTGAACCAGTACAAAATGTCTGAATGGTGATGAGAGGCGGAAGCTTCTCGCTCAACGATAGCTCTGATTTGGTAAGGAGTCAGCGTAACGGTGCCCTCATTTTCCTCCTGATTGACTGCGCTCGGATCCGTTTCTTTCTTCAGATGAGCAGCCAGAGCAGCGACGTTACCATGTTTGAACAGGTCCCTCATATTCAACTTGTAGCCTTCTTGATATAAGCGGGCAGATACCTGAATAGCCTTGATCGAATCGCCACCCAACTCGAAAAAGTCATCATATACTCCTACACTTTCTCTGCCCAGTACGCTCTGCCAGATCACTGCCAAAAGTGCTTCCTCTTCCGTTCGAGGAGCTACATAACTAGTCTTGTCTGTTGATATACCCGGTGCAGGAAGAGCGGATCGATCTACCTTGCCATTCACCGTCAGTGGCAATGTATCCAGAACTACGATATGAGACGGCACCATATAGCTCGGTAGCAATGGGTGTAAATAATCCTTAACTGCATTCGAAGTAAGCGATTGATCAGCAGCCAAATAGGCGCACAATGTTTTTTGTCCCTGAGTGGAAGTATGAACCATAACATATGCTTCGGTAACAGCTTCGAGCTGAAGCAACAGATTCTCAATCTCTCCTGGTTCAATGCGATATCCTTTGATTTTAACCTGAAAATCTGCACGCCCTCCGTATACCAGCGTTCCGTCAGGTCGTCTCCGTGCCAGATCGCCGGTTCTGTACATGAAGGTGCCAGGGATAAAGGGATTCGGGATGAATTTCTCCCGGCTCAGCTCCTCCTTGTACAGATAACCACGAGCAACGCCATCCCCCCCAATATATATCTCTCCTTCTACATGGAAGGGTACGGGACGCAGCGCAGCATCAAGCAAATATATGGCTACATTATCCGCAGGAACTCCAATGGGAACTGAGCTCTTGGTATCCCGATCGTAATCAAAACGATGAATCATGCATCCTACTACAGTCTCAGTAGGGCCATATTCATTGAAAATCGCAATATCTCCTTGCCACAGCTCATGAATACTCCGACACAGGCTCACCTTGAGATCCTCTCCACCAACAATGAAGGTACGCACGCTCGAGTTCACGATACCAGCATCCGTCAGCAATGTTAGATGGGCAGGGGTTAGCTTGACCACTGTTGTCATCTGATCGCGCAGGATTCGAAACAGTACAAATTCCGCTTGGTCATCCCTATACAGTCTGATTGAATGTCCGCTAATCAGTGGTGCGAATATGGAGGTCACCGTCAAGTCGAACGATATGGAAGAGTAGCAAGCGAATACTTCTCTCTCACCAGTTAAGTAGCTAGCACTCGCCCACCAGATATAGTTGGTCAAGCCTCTGTGCACGACCATGACTCCTTTGGGCTGACCTGTGGAGCCAGAGGTATAGATGACATAGGCTAGCTGATCACTACTACAATCCAGATCCGGGTTACTGCAGTCCTCCAAGTAGATGGACGGATCCTGGAGATCGAAGCATTCACCCTTGAAATCCATACGATGAAGCAGTTCCTTATGCGCCAGGACCATACGTGCCTTGGAATCGTTCAGCATATATTGAATACGCTCGGCTGGATACTGAGGGTCTATAGGCAAGTAGGCAGCTCCCGATTTTAATACTGCTAATATGGCAATGATTAGCTCGCAGGAATGCTCAGCAGCGATGCCAACGATCTGCCCAGGTCCCATTTTTTTATTGATGAGGAAATGAGCAAGGCGATTGGCCTCTTCGTTCAGCTCCTGATACGTCATAACTTTGGAGTCACTTCGTAATGCAACGGCCTCAGGTGTTCTTAGTGCTTGAGCTTCAAAGCATTGATAGACTGTTAATTCTGATGGATAGTCTGTCGCTGTGCGATTCAAGTCAAAAAGAAGCAGCTGTTTGTCATCTTCAGAAAGAATGTCGATTTGGAACAGTAGGATATCTGGCGTGTCTATCACCTGTTTGAGAACTCGAGTCAAATGAGTGGCAAGCTGACGAATCATCTCCTCCTCATAGGCTTGCTGGTTATAGCTAAAGCGAATCTCAAAGGTACGTCCAGGCATGACGATGATATTCAGGTCGTAGTTGGTTCGATGAATATCTTGAATCCCCTCTAGTTGAATCGCACCTGAGCTTAAGAAGGAGTCCGCAGCCCCCTCTTGTGGAACATTCTCAAATGCTATGAGATGCTGTATCAGGTTTTGTTTCAGTTCGGTACCGGCCTGTATATCTGATAACGATAAAAATGAATAGCGGTCGGATTCTATGCTTGAATGCTGAATCGATGTGAGTATCTCCGAGAACCGATCCTGCATCGAAGCTGTTACCCGAATAGGGATGGTATTGATGAATAACCCAATCATTTCTTCTATCCCCGCGATATCATGGGGTCTACCAGACACAACTGTGCCCATTACGACATCGTCACTGTTATTATATTTATGAAGCAATACGGCCCAAATAGAGTGGAACACTGTACTTGGAGTTACCCGATATTGTCTGGCTAGACGTTCGATACCTTCCACCAAGTCCGCATCCCAGGTGCACACCCAATCGGCGGAATTATAATGAGCTGCTGCTATCGAAGGTCGACTATAACCTGGAATGGTCGTCTCATGCTCCAGTTGAGATAGATATTGACGCCAATATTCAAGAGCATGGTCACGATTCTGATGCTCAAGCCATTGAATGAAGCGGCTGTATGGCTCTACTGGCCCTAAAGATAAGGGGGTAGAGTCGCGAAGTGCTGTATATATTTGCAAGAATTCATCTGCAATTGTCTTGACGCACCAGCCATCCATACTAATATGATGAGATATCCAGAGCAGCTTCGAGCGCTGATGGTCCCAGTGAATCAGCGCAAGTCGTAACGGTATATCCTGTTCCAGATCGAATCCTCTATCACGTTCGGTCTTCAATAAATACTCCATTCGTTGCTGCTTAGCTTCCGGAGATAGCCCCCTTACATCTTCTACATATACGGGATCAGCTTGGCGCTTCTCCAGAACAATCTGAAGCGGACGATCCGTCTCTTTATATGTAAAAACAGTCCGAAGAATATCATAACGATCAATGAGCTGCTGCAGACTTTGCTGTAATAGAGAGACTTCCAATTCCTCACCAAGGCTAATAATGGATTGCTGAAAATAGGCATCTGATTTCTCATCAAGTATCGAGTGAAAGAGCATCCCTTCCTGCATAGGGGATAATGGATAGAGATCTTTAATTTGAACCTGGCTCAAAATCGATCGCTCCTCTGATGAAAAAAATTATTGGCACATGCTTCCTGTCCTTGCACTATTTAAGTCGACTTAAGAGCTTGGCGGATAAGCTGTTCGTCACCTGCTCCAATTGGTTAATGGATAGCTGATTATAAGTGAAATCGGTCGGACTATGCTCTTCAGTATCCTTCGCACAGCAATGCGCAATAATTTTTGTAAGATACTGCCGGTATAAGCCAAACCATTCGGAAGCACTACTACTTTCACACTTCTGCACATCAAAATTCAACAACACATGCAGTTGATTATTCGCTACCCAGGTGTATACATTGAAGCAGCAGTGAGGGTCTGGAGGATCCAGTTGCATCATTAATTCACTGCGATCGCGAAGGAGTTGCCATGGTGATAACATTTGCTGTTCTTCTTCCGACCAGGAGTAATACTTGACACGAATTTGCGGCGTTGGTATGGATATCTGTCCGAATGCATAACCAGCGCCTCCGGCAGGTACACGACGAAGCTTATCCTTGACCAGCTTAATATGATGTCCCAAGTCTGCTTGTACGGACATGTCCAGCACGACAGGATACCCCGATGCAAAGCGTCCAATTGTACGAGACAAATCCAGTTGCCCTTTCAAATTCGCTCTTCCATCAGCCTCTAGAAGGACTGGTATGTGCGTACAGCCATTCCATTCCCTGATGGCGAGTCCTAAGGCCACGAGCAGCAGATCCATTGGTTCCGTGTGGTATGCTTGAGAGGAACCGGTTAAGAAACCAGTTGTCTCTTGTTGAGATAATGAGAATTCGAGTTGAACAAGTTGCGAATTCTCTACCTGATTGGTATCTATGTCCAGACGAAGCGCGTCCAGGTTCATAGCTGCCTCAGCAGACCAATAGCTGTTCTCTTTCTCGGCCGCAGCCTGACGGGCTGTATGATGAGTTGGGCTCGCCCATTCCAGGTAAGAATCTGTCTTTGACCGTAGTTTCACTTCTTCCCCTTGAGCTGCTTGTTCGTAAGCCTGACGAAAATCCTGAAGCAGGAGACTCCATGAGTCTTCCTCAGCCAATACTCTATGAAGACTCAGATGCAAGTAACTGTCCTGCGGCAGCTTGAATTGTGTCAGAGCCAGCAAGGGTCCGTCTCTCAGTTCCATGGAACGAGTGACATATTTGTATAGCCGCTGCGTTAACTCATTGGATGGTTCTGCAGCTCCGGACCAATCCTGCAGTTGATAATCATAATACTTCTCTCCAGCAAAACCTCTATTGAATGCAGTGAGACCATCCTCAGATTCTGTAACGATCATACGAAGAGCATCATGATGACGCACCAATACATCCAACGCTTGAAGCAGACAGCTCTCCTCCCAGCCATCGGGGCTCCTCAGGATAACAGATGATATCGCGCTGGGGACTTCCACATCTGCTGAGGTAAGGTTTAGGGCTTCAAGCATGGCAGGCGACATATCCAGTTTGCCTTCCACAATCCCTTGCGGACTGGCCTTCTTAACAGTCTGAATATATGGAAGCACAAGCCTGATCTCTGGATATCGGAACAGATCTCTAATATCCACTCGTAGCCCTTTGGCATGAAGCCGGACAGACATTTGTAGAGCTTTAATGGAATCACCGCCGAGTTCAAAGAAGTTATGGTTGACGCCAATAGGCTGAACACCAATCACTTCCTCCCAAATGGAGACCAGAATCTGCTCAAGCTCTGTCTCAGGAGCCAGATAATCCATATCCCCAAGCTGAAAATCCTCCTGCGCCGGTAATGCCTTTCGGTCAATTTTTCCATTTGGGGTCAAAGGCAGACGATCCATCATCACGAACTGGGAAGGCACCATATAGGATGGGAGTTTTCGTGCAAGCTCCTCCCGCAATATTTCCTTACGGTCCGTCCCTGCAACATAAGCGCAGAGATATTTTAGGCCTGTCCGGTCCTCTTTGGCCAAGACTGCTGCCTGTCGCACCTCTTCTATATCCAATAGAACAGATTCAATCTCTCCCGGTTCAATACGGTAGCCTCGTATTTTGACCTGATTATCGGTTCTTCCGATAAAATCAACATTTCCATCAGGAAGCCAGCGGGCCAAATCACCAGTTCGATATAATCGTTCTCCACGAATAAACGGATTGATCATAAATTTCTCTGCCGTTAACTCTGGCTTGTTCCAATATCCTCGTGCAACAGAGACGCCGCCCAGACATAGCTCTCCTGCTACACCAATAGGCACAGGACGGAATGCCTGATCCACAATGTACAACCTGTGATTTGGGAGCGCCCTCCCAATGGACACTATGCCTGATGGAGCCGTGGTATCTGCGTTCCCTTCATAATAGGTGGAGTCTATTGCAGCCTCTGTAACACCGTATGTGTTAATGATGCGCATAGCGCCCCCAAAACGCTTCAGAAGCAAACGATAATTATCAGCTCCTAAAATATCAGCTCCTGTTATAAGCAACCTCATTGAACTAACATCTGTGCCTTGCTCATACACAAATTCCATTAATGGACTTAATAAGGCCGGAGGAACCTCCATAACCGTAATTCGATGGTTCTCCATTAGTGTAGCCAGCGTTGCTGGATCGTGACGGGCCCTCTGTGGACAGATCACGATCACACCACCATTGAGAAACGCTTTGGCCATATCCCCCGCGAACACATCAAAGGAAATACTTGCCACCTGCAGTAGTCGTACCGGGATATCCTTTAAGCCATGTCCATATTTGAATCCGAAGGCTGTATTTACATATTGCTCGTGCTCGATCATGACTCCCTTGGCCTGCCCCGTAGTTCCCGAGGTGTAAATAACATATGCCAGGCTCTGCGGATCATAGTTAGCCCTATAATGAACAGGCTCTTCTGTCTGGATATCCAGCAGTAGCTGGCGTAAATCCAGTATTGTGCCATAGAAGCCTGTAGTAGTTAGGAGCTCCCGAAGTAATTCATCAGTCAATACAAGCTTTGTTCCACAGTCCTGAAGCATATAGGCGATTCGCTCCCTGGGATATGCTGGATCAATGGGCACATAAGCTGCTCCGGCCTTCATAATTCCTAATACAGCTACCAGCATCAGCTCTGATCGCTCTAGCATAATTCCTACAAGCTCTCCAGCCTTCACTCCATGAGCTTGCTGTAGTGCACTGGCCAAGCGATTAGCCTGGTCATTCAATTGCCAGTAAGTTAAGGTCGTTCCCTCATAGATCACAGCCTCATGTTCCGGCGTCTGCCGCGCCTGCTGCTCAAATAGCTCGTGGAACGTAACGCTTTGGAACTCCTGTACTGATCCGCTCCAGTCATGAATAACCTCTGACTCCTGCTCCTTCGTCAGTAGACAAAGATCACTTAGCCGAGTATCTGATGTAGAGGCAATCTGGATCAATACATATTTCAATTGCTCAGCCAGACTCTCCATGATCTTATCCTGGTATACACTCTGATTGTAGGCAAACATAAAGCTCAGAGCCTCTGCATCCTCTACCTCGATATTAAAATCATAAGGAATCTCTTCCGATAAATGTGCATCTCGAACGACGAAGCCGAGCCGTTGCTGCAGATCGGTGCGATTAATAAAATCATCAAGTGGGTAGTTCTCAAACACAACAATATGATCCAGCAATTGCTGCTTCAGCAAGGATTGAGCCTGTATCTCAGCCAAAGAGTAGTAATCATGAGGCTTCGCCTGAACCATGCTTTGTTGTACTTCGCGCAGCACCTGCACAAAAGTTAGCTCCTCAGTGACCCTGACACGCATCGGGATGGTGTTAATAAACAATCCCACCATTTGTTCAACTCCCGGTAATTCTGGCGGCCTTCCCGACACCACTGTACCAAAGACGACATCCTCGCTTCGATTATAGCGACCCAATACGATTCCCCAAGCTGCCATGAATAGACTGCTTAGTGTCGCAGCACTTTGTCTAGCCAAGGTTCTTAATTGCGTCGTCGTCTCTTTCGTCAGCCCCGCACGTATTTCCCGAAGCCTGTATTCATTCCCCTTCTGAGATTCTCCTGAAAAGGACGGAAGTGTCGCGGGCTGCTCATATCCAGCCAGGACAGAACTCCAGTAATTACGCGCCGCATCTTGATCCTGCTTCTCCAACCAACGAGCATATCCGGTGTAGGACTGTGGCTCAGGCAAATGACAGGCCAGGTTCTGCCGGAACGCTTCATAGGCAGCTAGCAGGTCGTTCATAATAATCCCCAGGCACCAGCCGTCCATAAGAATATGGTGAAAGCTCAGTAACAGTGTGTAAGTATTACGAGATTGCTGGAGTACTCCCAACCGTATAAGCGGGTCCTTACTTAGATCGTAGCTCTTCTTTCGGTCCGTCTCTAGATATGCATCAATCGCTTGCTTACTGGCCGAATCAGTCAATTCCGTTAGGTCTACATGGTCAATCTGTACCTTCCGTTCTTGGAATACAATGAGTCGTGACCTTGAACCGCTCTGATAATAGATATTGGCTCTTAATACCTCATGCCTATCCACCAAATATTGAAAGCTGCGCTGGAGGGTATCCAGTTGCAGCTCACCCTCAAGTACAAGAGTTACCTGCTCCATATAAGCCTGTGATTCGGGCTCCATGACCGCATGAAAGAGCATTCCCTCCTGAAGAGGGGTCAGATGTGCTACCTTTTCAATCGCCATCCGTTTATTCATCCCGTGCCTCCCTGGTCATTATCATGAATGATTGCTAGTGGTCCTCCTCATAGAACAGCTTCATAGCTGCGAACTCCTCCAGATCCATATCGCTTGCTCCTACATCTGTAGGAGTCAATTGTTGAATAGATTGCTGCATGCAATGATGAATCAACTTCAGTACATGATCTTCAAAGCGTTTACACCACTGTGTAATGGTCGTCTCGCTATATAAACTGCTATCGTAGTACAAGCTCAGCAACAATTCACTTCCTAGAAGTCGACTATCCAGATATAAAGCATAAGGAGAAGCCTGTCCTGAACTGAGGTTGTGTCCCTCCCGCATTCCGTCTTCAACAGCTACGTGTACCGGAGTGAAATAGTTGGAATCAGTCATTGGCAGTATAGTCATGCAGTGATATCCGATTTCTGGTCCTACCCCGCTGAGCGCTAGCTCTCCTCCAGCATCGGAAGGGAGATACTTAAGAATCCCATAGCCTAACCCTTCATTCGGAGCTTGTCTTGCCGCTTCCTTCACTTGCATGATTAGCATCGAGGGAGATGCATCGTCGGGTACTGATAGCGCAACGGGATAGACAGATATGAACGGACCTATCGTTCTGGAAAAGTCCATATCCCGATCTGTAACGGAATGTCTCGCCGCTCTCTCTACTTGTACTACGAGCTCACTCCGTCTTGTCGATTCCGACAAAGTCTGGGCCATGGCAGCCAGCAGCACCTCATCTGGCACTGTATTGTATGCATAGCCACTCTCCTCCATCAACTGACTAGTCGTTTGTTCAGACAGCTTGAATTCGATACGACTGAGGCGACGTGGCTGAAGCTGTTCCTCCTCTATGGCACCAGCATTGTATAATCGTTCTCCTGAAGCTAGCTGCCTAATCCAATAATCTCGTTCTCGCATTAACTCGCTGCTGTACGAGAGCTCCTCCAACTGTCGCACCCAGGATTTATAGGACTCGGTCTTGTCAGCGAACCGGATCGTCTCTCCCTCCAGGGCTTGCCCATATCCTATGGACAGATCCTCCAGCAAAATCCCCCAGGACACAGCATCCATAAGCAGCGGATGGACTGCAAGCAACAAATGGTCACCATCGCTCATGTGGAGTAAAGTAGCCTGAACACCTGAAGCTTCGTCTTGTGTCAACCGTCTAATGAGCAACAGGGCCGCTTCGCTCAGCGTATTCTGGGACTCATTCACTGGATGAGTCGCGTAATGGACCTGCAGTTCGAATAGCGGAGCCTCCCAATCCCTATAGCGTTGGGTGAGCACACCATTTTCAAGACTAAATTGCAAGCGTAAGGTATCGTGATGCTCCAGCAATTGTTGAAGTACAGCACGCAATGGCTTTTCTTCCAGTCCAATCTTTGCTTTAAGGTGAACATACGGGCTAGCGACACTATGATCCGTTCTCTGTTCCTTATATAGCAACCTTTGATATGGGCTTAGCGACAGCTCCCCTTGTCCTTCCTGCAAGGAAGGTAGCTGCAGGCTTCTCATATGACTGGCTAAATCTTGAATCGTTGGGTGCTCCAGCAAATCGCGGATCATTAATGAATAACCTTTAGTACGTATCCTAGCAATAATCTGTACTGCCTTAATTGAATCGCCGCCCAGAAGGAAGAAATTATCATGTATACTAATACGCCCGCAATTCAGAACCTGCTCCCATACCTCGGCCAATACTCGCTCTTCCTCATGACGCGGAGCAGCATAGGAATCGGGCTCCTTGGATCCTGATCGTTCCGGAGCAGGTAGAGACTTTCTGTCTGTCTTTCCGCTAGGCGTAAGTGGCAGATGATCCAGCCATATAAAATATGCAGGGATCGAATAATAAGGTAAGTGTGCAGCGGCATAGCTGTGCAATGATGCCACTTCCGTTCTGAATTCAGCTACGGGAACCAGATGGGCACAAAGAGCTGTTTGCTCATTGTGATCCGCAATCGTCGTGACCACGACCTCTTTGACATCGGGATGACTTAACAGGACGTTTTCCACTTCACCAAGTTCAATTCGGTAGCCCTTGATTTTGACCTGATGGTCAATACGGCCGAGGTATTCCAAATTCCCCTCAGCGGTCCAACGGGCCAGATCCCCTGTTCTGTACATGCGTTTCCCCGGCTGAAAAGGATTAGGAACGAATTTCTCCTCTGTCAGCTCCGCTTTGTTCCAATATCCTCGTGCCAACCCGGCTCCGGCAATACAAAGCTCTCCTGGCACACCTATCGGCTGCAATTGGTTGTTTTCATTGATAACATAGGTCTGTGTATTCGCGACTGGACCTCCGATATGAATTTGCTTACTCTTTGTAAGTTCACCAGCTGTCGCATAGACGGTAGCCTCCGTGGGACCATACATATTGAAAATGCGTGGCCCATTCAAGTTCTGTAATGCTTCAAGCAGATGTATAGGCACAGCCTCTCCCCCGAGAATGATCTCCTGAACACCTCGTAGCGCCTCAACCCCATAATCACTATCAAGAAGCATTTTCAGACGTGAAGGTGTCATCTGCACCAGATCAACATCCTGACTAGTGATCAACTTGTATATTGCCTCTGGATCAACCTGTTGCTCACGGTCACTAAGTACGAAGGTCATCCCATTCAGTAGCGGGAATATCGTCTCCACTATGAAAATGTCAAAAGAAATCGTTGTTAGTGACAGGATAACTTTATCTATCCGACAATCAATCCATAGCTTCATGCCTGCCATCAAGTTCATGACTGATCGATGCTCAATCATCACACCTTTTGGATTGCCAGTGGATCCCGAAGTATAGATGATAAAAGCCAGATCAGAAGGTAGAGCTGAGGGCAGAGGATCTGTGCAATTCTCACTTGAGACCGAGACATCTTCCACGAATAAGATCTTGGTCTGGTATGTACCTGCAGCAATAAGCTCATGACTGCTCAGCAGAACCTCAGCACCACTGTCCTGAAGCATATACTCGATACGTGCAGAAGGGAATTCGGGATCTATAGGAACGTAGGCTCCGCCTGCCTTAAGCACTGCTAGAATGCTAACCATTAGTTCGGGAGAACGAGCGACTAGTATCCCTACAAGCTTGCCTGGGCCAATCCCATATGAACGCAATTCGTTCGCCAAGGCATTTGCACGCTGGTTCAGCTCTCTGTAGCTAAGCTTCTGTTCACGATAAATGAGCGCTGTTTTCTCAGGATGCTGCTCCGTCTGACACTCAAACAGCCCATGGATGGTCTTGTTCTCGTGAAAATCAAGCTCTGTCTTGTTAAATTCACCCCATAGCAGCTGTCTTTCATCCGATGTGATGATATCCATTTCTCCAATTCGCGTCTCAGGAGCTGCAGCAACAACCTCCAGAACTCGTATATAGTGCTCGGCAAGCCTCTTGATGCTGCTATGCTCGAACAAGCTGGTGTTATATTCCCATGTCAAGCTCAACTGCTCCTTGCTTTCGCTGACGTATACAGAAAAATCCACCTTGGATATTCCACTGTTGAATTCCTCTGGCCGGAACCGAATCTCCCCGATATCTACTACATCCACCGCTACATTCTGATAGCTGAACATCGTATCAAATAGCGGATTGCGACTCGGATTACGTACAGGCTCCAGCTTACTGACCAGCTCTTCAAATGGAAACTCCTGATGATCCAGTGCCAGTAAAGAACTGGCCTTGACCTGCTGCATAAATTCACTAAATGTGATTGATGGTAGCGGTCGATTACGCAACACGATCGTATTGACGAACATTCCAATCATGTGATGTGTATCCGCATAGTTACGAGCAGCCACAGGTGTGCCTACTAAAATATCCGCTTGACCTGTGAACTTGCTCAGAAGCACGTTATACGCCGATAGAAAGAGCATGAATAATGTCATATGCTCCTGCTCTGCCAAGGCTTGTAACTTTTCCCTGAGCTCCGGCTTCAGTTCGACCGTGAAGGAGTTCCCATTGAAGCTTTGTACCGTCGGCCTGGTAAAATCTGTGACCATATTCAATACAGGCAGTTCACCGTCCATAACCTTTAGCCAAAATTGTTCATCCTGCTTCTGCTGAAGCTTCTTGTCTTGGGCCTGCTCCCATACAATATAGTCCTTGTAGTGCAATCGTATCTCCGGTAGCTGCCTGCCCTGATAACGCTGGATGATTTCATCCAGCAAAATGGACATTGAGAATCCATCAGCCACAATATGATGCATATCCATCAGGAGGCAATGGTCTCCTGATGTAAATTCAATAAGCTTCACGCGGATCAAAGGAGCGCACTCGAGATCAAAAGGCTGGACGAATGCCTCTTTTTCCCGCTCTAGCTGATCCATATCTATGAGCACATACGGAGTGTCCCATGTGACATGATCCGAAATATATTGACGGACCTCTCCGTTGTCCACTCTAAAGCTTGTACGGAAGGAATCGTGACGCATGACGACTTCCTTCACAGCGTTCATGAATTTCTCCTTCTGTAGACGACCCTCAATGTAGAGCTGTCCGCAGACATGATAAGCGGCTCCACTGTCCATCTGCTCCAGCACGTACATTCTTTTCTGAGAGGAAGACAGTGGATATGACGCCTGCGATTCAGCAGCGAGGATGACTTCACGCTCTGTTTTGTCACTTTGCAGGATATAACCAGCCTGTAATTGAATGCTATCTAGATTGAACAGCTCACTTAGCGGAATATGCACACCGAAGGCCCCATTGATCCTCGACAACAGTACCGTTGCCTTCAATGAATCGCCACCGACACTGAAGAAATGATCATGACGACCAATTACTGCTATATCCAAAATCTCCTTCCACAGCGCGGCAAGCTTCTCCTCTGCCTCAAGTACCTCAGACGGAATGGACTCAGCATATTCATTACTGGCTGCTTTCGGTTGCGGCAAAGCCTTCAGATCCGCCTGTCCATCTGGACGTCGCGGAATATGATCCATTAGAATCCAATTTCTCGGCTGAGCGTAATCCGGAAGTAATGCGGTTACGCTCTGCTTCAAGCCTTCTTCATCCCATGGCTTGGTGGCATCGACTACAGCATAGGCTATAACATGAGCAGCCGTGTTAGACAGAGCATGCTCCGAATGGAGCGTCTCCGTCGTTAGCACACACTCATGCAGCCCCAACTGCTTTTCCAGATACTTCTCCAATTGTCCCAGGTGAAGCTGATGGCCTCGAACAGAAACAAGCCGATGGTAACTCCCTAAAATACGAAGCTCCCCGTTATCATTTACATAAGCTAAATCGTTGGTAACGCTTCTCTCTCCCCTGTCGCTTACCCTGTGTACAATTCCAATGGTACCAGGTAAGGCTAAGCCTTCAGCGGAGTCGAGGACGGTGTAGTATCCTCCCTTATCATCCCTCTTAGCTGCCTGTAGCGTATGCAGGCGTTGAGTCTCTGGCATTGAGAGCAACGATATCTCCATCACGGGGACATTGGTATTCTGAGTCATGAATTCTAATAATTCACGATAACAAGCAGCCCATACAGGGATAATGCACGGCTCGATCAGATCTGTATTCCATTCCCATTCCAGGCGAAGACTTCCCTGCTCTTCCATAACATTCAGGAAGAGCTCGTATTTGCTATAAGACAGCTCTTGCTCCATGATCTCTGTGTTCAAGCCGCTAAACTGCAAACGAGGTAGAGGTCGATCCATATTAAACACAACAGGCATCGACGGCAAATGCTTCAGACCCAAGTGTGCCAAACCGGCAAAGCTACAGGATTGGTAGCGGTCCAGTTCAGACATACGTCGCTTTATGATGTCAACATGATCTTTTGCAGTTAGATTACCGCTTATTTCGCAGATGGCAGGGAGCATGTTGACACAGTTTCCCATCATCACATGCGCACCCATCTGTGCTTGTCCAGCCATAGGCACACCAACGATAATCACCTTGTGACCTGTAATCCGATGCAGGAAAATGTGAAATGCGGTTAGCATGGTATTGAACAGGCTTGTACGCCACTCCATGCTTATGGCTCTAAGTCGTTGTACAATACTTGCATCCAGCATCATGGTATACCTAGCTCCGTGAGAGGTAGGTGCGGTTATTCCACGGGTGGGAGAGGGTAGTTCCATGAATGCATCTTGTCTGTCCAGCAGGGCCGACCAATACGCAAGTGCTTCATCGCTTCTGAGATCCAACTGCTCTTGCTGCCAGTTCATATAAGCTTGAAAAGAAACTGCAGGATTAAGATCATGCTCCTTTTGTTGCAGCAATGTAGAATACAGTCCTTCTAATTCCTGGAAGAAAAGTCCAATCGACCACCCATCAGCAATCAGATGATGGAATATAAAGACGGCCACATGATGCTCTAGGGAATGCCGGAGCAGATGTATTCGAAATAGAGGTTCATGACGTGTAAGCTGAAATGGAATACTCTTATACTCACTAAGCCACTCGCCTATCCGCTGCTCACGCTCGCCCACCGGGTATAAAGTGAAGTCTACAACCGGGATAGTCATCTGAAGACCTGAGGCTACCCACTGGGTTAGACCATCCCCAGACACGGATATACGTAATGCCTCATGCCTAGAAACAATGATGTTCACAGCCTTCTCAAGTATGCTGTGGTTCAATGGGCCACGAAACCGTAGCATAGCCGTTTCTTGAAGTGCTTGAGATAGATGCTGATTCCTAGAGGAGGCTAGCCAAAGCTGCTGCTGTTCGGGAGTCATGGGGAGGGAAAAATCTCCTTCTCCATTAGATGGCTGCCAATCCTTGTTCGTATTTTCCGCCAGGGAAGACTGCTCACGAGCTCCCCCACCGTTCGGGGGCGGGTCAGGTAAAAAACCTCCCTTGCGTAGTTCATTAATGCTATCCTTGACTGCCTGAATGATGAATTTGATATCCTCATCCGTATGAGCTGTCGATAAAAAGCAGTTGCGCCCCTCCCAAATGTAAATTCCTTTATCCAGCATATGATAGAAAAATAATTCCAGGTCCCCTCGCAGCACAAACCGGAAGAGCGAACCAAAGTGCACAACGCTCATAGGCACATGTTCACTGGAAAAGAATGCATTCAGCTCTGAGGCCAGAGCCGAAGTGCGCTTATTCAGTGCACGATGGAGTTCTTCGCCTTCCTTCTCCAGACGTTCCAACACAGCTAAGGCTGCAGCCATAGCAAGTGGGTGATGACAGAAGGTCCCCGCCACGAATGTACGCTGATGCTCAAATTGCGGATACGAGTGATCCCCAAAACGCCATGTTCCTCCATCAATACCATTCATAAAGCTTGCTTTGCCTGCGACGATTCCAATGGGCAGACCACCGCCAATGATTTTGCCATAGGTGACTAAATCAGCCTGTATTCCAAACCACGCTTGAGCACCTCCGTTATGTATGCGGAAGCCTGTAATCACTTCATCCAGGATCAAGGCTGTGCCCGATTGTTCTGTGATCACACGGACCTCCTTCAGAAATTCGGAGGGTTGGAAGTCTGGCCGACGACTTTGCACTGGCTCAATCAATACGGCGGCCAGATTCTGCCCATGCAGTCGAATATATTCAAGCGATTCTTGCGATCCATAGGGAAGCACGATTAGGTCATCTACCATATGCTGAAGAATCCCTGGGGCGAGTGGTGTCGATTTTTCCGGACTCCCTGCATTGCCCATGGCCAATACGCCATCGAAGGTACCGTGGTAGGAGCCAGCAAAAATAACAGCCTTGGCCCTTCCTGTAGCCGCTCTAGCTAGGCGCAGAGCTACCATAACCGCTTCCGTACCAGAATTGTACAGGGCGATTCTGTCCACGCCGGTCATATGACAGATTTTTTCTGCTACCTGACCCGCCATATTGGACATAGGACCAATACACATACCGTTATCCAATTCCTTCTCTATCGCCTTACGGACAAATTCAGGTCGATGACCAAACAGATTCACTCCGAATCCCATCGTTAAATCCACATATTCATTTCCATCTAGATCCCATATTTTTGCTCCTTCAGCCCTCTGAGAAATCAATTGATAGACCATTTCTTTGAGAACGGGGCGAAATCCAGCAACGTTGCGATTGTTAGCATATACGTCTCGATACTGATCGGTATACTGCTTGGTTTTTTCGGTTTTGGCCGTGTATCTTGCAATTAGCTCCTGCAGATGGCGCTCCTGACGGGCAGGCAGCAAATCCTGCGAATGGACCTCTATTTTTTTGTAGGGAGTAAAGGGCTTCGTATCTGCTTCAGTCTTCCTAAAAAGTGGTTGTCCTTGCCGAACTGTAGTTGTTACCGTCGCAACAGCCGCCTCTGATATAGCTGATTCAGCAAAGCTCTCATGTCTACGCACCTCAGAGGCGACGAAGGTGTCTGGCCTAGCCGGGGTATGCGAACTATCCCTCCTAGAAGCTGCTGTCTGTTGGCCCAGCAGATCAAGCTGTTTGGACATCAGCTGCAGCTGCTGCTCTACAATAGATTCCATAAGGGTCCCACGATTACTGTAAATTGTTCCTTGTACTTGTTCATGGCTTGACAAGCTCTCTGGACCTGCCGTGCTTGTAACTGCTGCTGGTGATTCCATTGGTGTAGTCACATGCTGCACATCCGCTACTATGACAGCCGCATCAGGTGGCTGAGAAGCTACAGTTAGGCTTGCTGGTAGCTGAGCTGCGACATATTCCGTAAGTCTGCCTAATGAAGTCAAGGATTCAAAAAATTCATTCATCGGAATATCCAGTTGGAATATTTCTTTAATGCTATGTCGAATTTGTGTCAAATTGATCGAGTCCAGTCCCAATTCCAAGAAATGCGTCTCCTCCGACACTTCCTCCGGACTCAGCCGGGTTGCTTGACCGATCATGCTTACTAGTCGCTCGCGAACAGCTTCTCTATGCATATCTGCCGATCCTGATACAATATGCTCCAATCCCATGTATGGCTCTCCTTTGGATTCGTAATTTGACGTTGTATCCAGAATTGTGATGGGTACATCAACCCAGCATCTTTTTCGTTCAAATGGGTAGGTAGGAATTGATATACGTTGATGTGGCACTCCCGAATACCAAGAGCTCCAATCCACACTACCTCCGCGGACATATAAGATTGCAAGCTGTTCGGCCGTATACTCTTGAAGCTTCAGGGGGCGGATTGGGATGTTATTGGTCATATCCTCACTTTCTCCCCGTAATACACCCGCCACGGCAGTGTTCTGGTCATGCAGTTGTAGCAACCTTTGCTTCATTTCCTCATCACTGTCCGCTACAAGTGCAATCCGGTATTTCCAGTGATGCCTACCAGTATTAGCAGTAAAGCATACATCTCTCATATTCACGTTGACAGTACGTTGTACGAAATCTGCGTAACGCTGAACAAGCTGTTCAAGAGCTGACTTCGTTCGTGCCGATAGAGTCAGGACAAGCTGAGTCTGTTGTGGACTACTGCCATGATGAGCTTGATGGCTCTTCTCAGCTATTTGTGTGTACTCTTCCAGTACGAGATGACAATTCGTGCCGCTAAAACCAAAAGAGCTGACTCCGCACCGTCTTGGCGTCGAGTCTGTGTTCCAGTCTCGTAGGCGTGTATTGAAATAGACTGGAGACTCTTCAAAGCGAATGCTCCGGTTAGGTTCATGAAAATGTACAAGTGGTGCAATTTGTTTATTTCGCAAAGACAGCACTGCTTTGAGTAGACCTGCAATTCCTGCGGCTTCATAAAGGTGGCCTATGTTCGTTTTAACCGTGCTGATCGCACAAAATTGCTTGCGACTTGTGTACTTACGGAACGCCTTTGTAATTCCGTCAATTTCAATTGGATCGCCTAGCTTCGTTCCCGTGCCATGAGCTTCAATATAGCTCACTGTCTCGGGGTCAATGCTTGCATCGCTCCAAGCCTTGGAGATAACCTCCGCCTGTGCTATTGCACTTGGTGCTGAGATACCATTTGTGCTTCCATCCTGATTGATTGCACTTCCTCGAATAACAGCCAGAATCTGGTCGCCGTCACGCTCTGCTGCTTTAAGTGGCTTGAGCAGCACAGCCCCTACTCCTTCACCACAGCCAGTTCCGTCGGAGCTATTATCAAAAGCACGGGCACGATCATCAGAGGATTCCATTCCGATTCCAGATTTGATCGGCAGCAGTATAGTCTTCACGCCGCCAGCCAAAGCCATTTCGCAGTCTCCGTTAAGTATTGATTTGCAAGCCATATGCACGGCTACCAGCGAGGAAGAACAGGCTGTATCGACAGTAACTGCAGGTCCTTTTAAGTCCAACAGGTACGCAATACGACTGGAGAGCACGGATGGCAGATTACCCAAAGCAAATTGGGGTAATGCCGCTGGTTCAATCTCAGATAATAGTCTTTCATATTCAAAACTAGTCTTGGAATAACCCACAAACACGCCTACCTGCTGCCCCTCTAACTGTCTCCCTCCATAGCCCGCATCCTCAATCGTACTCCATGCTGTCTGCAGAAATAATCGCTGGTTCGGATCCATGAGTGAAGCTTCCCGGGGAGTCAAGCGAAAGAACGAGTAATCGAATTTGTCAATGTCGTCAAGATAACCTCCCTCTGACATCTCCAGACTACGACCCTCCAGGTTCAGCTGTGTCATGAAATGGTGAGCATCCCTAGAGCGCTCTTCAGGATATGAGCGAATATTGTCGACTCCTGCCGCCACATTCGTCCAGAATTGTTCAAGTGTATTCGCCTGCGGAAATACCCCAGACATACCAATAATGGCTATATCCTTCTCATATCCTTTTGTGCTGTTTAACTTTGAATCTACTTCGGATTCCAGATGAGACACATGGATACCCTTTTGGTCAGCTAATAAGCGGTCTGAAATATACTTGGCTAACTTCGCGATGCTTGGATAAGAGAAGAAATCCGCTGCATCAACACGCAGATTGAATTGCTGTTCAAGCTGATCCACAACCCTGACAAGCTGTATCGAAGTGATACCAATGTCGAAAAAAGCAATACTGCTATCAACCAACGGAATCTCCAATATTTCCTGGCAAATTTCAATTAGCTTTTGTTCTACACTCTTTAGTGCAGCATCGGCGGATTCAGCAGTTCCTTGTTGGGAAGCCTGAATAATATCGTCCACCTGCTGAAGAACTTCTGCAAATTTGCCCTGCTCATACTCTCTAGCCAAAACATAGCGCTGTACTTTTCCGCTGGTTGTCTTAGGAATTTTCCGTATCGGAACGACATCGCCAATTTTCCAACCTCCACGAAAATTCAAGTAACTTTTGACTTTCTGCGCAATAGGGGCGAACGTGTCTACTTTCTTGGTATGCATGACGAATACGATAATATCCTCTTGTCTTGTTACGGAATTATAAGCTCCACAAGCCGCTACTTTTCCAAGCTCAATTCCCTCGACTTCCTCGGCTATACGTTCTATGTCATGGGGATATACATTTTGTCCGTTGATAAAGATAATGTCCTTTTCTCTGCCGGAGATAATGAGACGCCCTTCTCTCATAAATCCCAGATCCCCTGTAATCAGCCAGCCATCGCCTGTTATGACCTTGGCCGTTGCTTCAGGATTGTTGTAGTAGCCAGCCGTTACATTTTTGCCTCTAATCTGTATAATGCCGGTAGTCAGGTCAGGCAGAACACGATCTTCATGATCACAAATACGCACCTCTGTGCTTACAAGCGGATGACCGACGTCCAGAAGTGTTAGCCGGTTGGGGTCAGTTGAGTCAACCTGCCGGACATCATCACCAACTGCCAGGTATCGTCGGTCCACATGCAGTTGAAGGAACGAATCTCCTACCAAAGGCGGCAGCGTGACACCAACACTGGCCTCTGCCAGCCCATAGACGGGTATCATTGTGGATTTATTGAGACCGTGAACGCTCATCCTATCCATAAATTGCTTGCATAGCTCTACAGAAATGGGTTCTGCTCCATTAAGAATCGCTTGTATGCTCGATAAATCCCAGTTAGAAGAATTGTCAGGATTGTACTGATCCAGAAAAAACTTATACCCAAAGTTCGGCGAGCAAATATGCGTTATTTTATGCTCTGAAGCCTTCTTCAACCACAGTGACGAGCGTCTAATGAACAAAGCTGTTGGCATAATGTACTGTGAAGCATCTGCCATCAAGCAAGTGAGGTGAAATGCGATCATGCCTAAGTCATGAGTTAATGGCATCCAGCCCAGATATTTCGCCTGGGGATGAAGGCCACAGGCCCCAGCTACGTCCCTTGTGTTGTACACAAGGTTCTCATGCGTGAGCATGACCCCCTTCGGATCTCCAGTCGAGCCTGAGGAAAATTGTATAAATGCAAGATCCTGTGGTGTAGAAATATGTATACGTCCCTTACCTGTACCCGTTCTATCCAGCTCTTCACTATTCATTGAAGATTCAGTAATTTGGGTAAAAGACTCCTGAAGCTCATGCTCCTCGGCATATTTCAACAATCGCTCTAACACCTTGTTATCCGCAATAAGATATGGTTGGGATAGTTGGCCCCATATTTTGAAGACCTTTAGCTTATGCTCATCGTTATTTCCTATACTCACAGGAACCGCGATAATACCGCCAAGTAGACAAGCCCAGAATACATTTAAGAACAGATGATTATCATCGATTTGCATAATCAGCTGCTGTCCTTCCTTTATTCCACGGTTCTGCAGCTGTTGCAAAGTATGTAGTGACTGATGAAGCAGCTCTTGGTAAGATATGTACTCTTCATCCTGGTCACCAGAGATGAAAGTGATCCCACGCAACTCTCTATCAGCTCGTGCCTGTATCGCGTCTAATAACGTTTCAAATTGTTCCATTACGCACCCCTCTTTATTGACTGTGTCAATCGGAATCGTACGAATATCACACATAGGCTACATCTGTAATTAGCATGTTGTATACTTCGTTTTCATTCACTTTCGGGGACAAATAACCATTTTCTTAGGTACCAGAGTTATATTACAAAAGGAATACCTCTAACTCCTCCTCCTTAGCTGGCAAGCGCTTGCCAAGAATTATAGAACGAAGGCATTGAACTATCGCTATTCGCCGTTCATGTAGGTGCTCTCGTGAGCTCCCGGCGTCTTCCAGTAACCTCTTTAATCTTTGGACTGGAACGGTCACACTCGAATAATATTCCTCTTCATCCCTATTATAATTGGGCGTAGAAGCAGCTAATGATAATGCCTGAACTATGGATTGCTGCAAAGAGAATTGCTGCTTCAGATCTGTCCAATCCTTCAAAATGTCAGAAGAGTATATTCGAAGGCTGTTCGTCATCTCTCCCACCAGATTACGGAGCACAGTTCCAGGGCCAAGCTCAACAGCATGACCAACACCTTGATTGGCTATAAAATCAATAGTTTGAACCCACTGTACTGGCTGCGTCATTTGTGCCACCAGTCCATTTTGAATATCGTCTACATCAAGATAAGGCAATGCTGTCACATTTGAAATCACAGGCCATTTCGGTATTTGGATGTTGCATTCTTTCAGGTCCTCAGCCAGCTTAGTGGCTGCCACAGACATTAATGGACTATGAAATGGGCCACTGACTTGCAGACGCGTAGCTCTTATGCCTTGATTATTCAATCTGGTAGCCAAGGACGTGATAGCATCATGATGTCCTGATAACACATACTGCTCATGGGAATTATGACAGGCGAGCACAGCTATCTGATCTGCCTTACTATCATCAAGTAAGCTTTGGATATCCTCTAATGACAAGTGACCTCGGATGGCCAGCATCATTCCCCGGCCCTCTTCTGCTGCCTCCTTCATGTATTGCCCTCTCTTCGATACGACACGCAGCCCCTCGGCAAAAGTTAGCGCTCCGCTACTGACCAGAGCTGAGTACTCCCCTAGACTGTGGCCGGCACAATAGGCTGGAGGTACACCAACCTCCTCCCAATAACGCATAAATGCTATGTAGCTTACGGTTAATAAGGCCGGCTGGGTATATGCAGTGTCCATTAATTGGGCATGAGGTCCTTCTTCACATAATTGTCTTACATCAAAATGCAAAATATCTGAAGCTTCCTCGAATAACCGTGCTGACTCCAAAGTCCGCCATTCTTGATGCAAGCCCATACCAACGTACTGAGATCCCTGCCCTGGAAAAAATAATGCAATGTGATCCATGATATACTCCCTTCTAAACATTTAGTAAGGTATAGCATGAAGCTGTGCATTTCTGTACTGTTCTCAGCAATGATGTGTCGAAAGAATTAATTATGAAAGAATTGATTAAGGAAAATGTAAGAATTAGGAAGCGGCGAGTGACAAAGCAAAAATAAAAAAAATTGAAGTGCTCAGAAACAAAAATAATAATGCGGAATGAATGAGGTTGAATGAGGTTAATCTAACAAAATCTAGTGCATTAGCAATATTTGACTTCATGATAGAATAAATAATCTAATTATGTCAATAAACTTTATCAATTCTAAATAGATCAATATTTTGTAATATTTTGTCGACAAACCCCCTACTGGTTCTGAGTTTATTCTGATGTATTTATATTGAGCTTACAACATTCAATTACCCGTTTGTCATTAGAGCAGGTTATTCTCATGCTATACATGGATAATTCCTCCTGATTTAGCACACATTACGTGTATGTCTTACATCAAGAGGTGTGTTCATGCCCTTATCCCATCCCGCATGTACTGAGCTGCATAAGAACATTTCGTATCTTGAGCAGGTTTTATTTCATACCGACGATCTGGAACAGCAGTCCGTTACAGTGCACGGACAAGAAGGCGCGCTCCTATACATTGATTCACTCGTGGATCAGGACATGATTCAGACGAATGTGCTGGCTCCCTTGTATGAGAAGAGTGACACAGACGCCCATCAAATGTTCAGCTCCTTGGGCAGTCAGAAGCAGACAGATTTGCATGCAGCTGTAGACGCCCTACTCGAAGGACACTGTATCCTGATCATTGATGGAATCCGTGAGTTCTTTATGTTCTCCACTGAAAAGCTATACAACCGCAGCACAAATGAACCGGAGAACGAGGCAGTTGTCCGGGGGCCGCATTATGGCTTTATCGAACAGCTCCCTGTCAATCTGAATCTGGTTCGCAGACAGCTCGAAAGCCCGTCCCTTGTCGTAAAATATTACTATGTGGGACGCAAAGCGCGCACTAAGGTAGCTGTCTTATATGTTCACGACATAGCCAACACAGATCTAATAGAGCGAGTAGAACAGCGTATACACGCTATCTCCTCCGACATGGTATTGGCGCCTGGCTTTATCGAGGAATTCACGGAGGATTCCCCCTTCTCACTGTTCCCGCAGCAGCTAAGCACCGAGCGGCCAGACCGGGTCGTGGCCAATCTAATGGAGGGGCGCGTCGCGATTCTGATAGATGGCAGCCCAGTAGCTCTCATCGCTCCGGTCACCTTCTTCTCCTTCTACCAGAGCCCGGATGATTACCATGGACGCTGGATAATCAGCTCATTTCTGAGGCTCATTCGTATGATGAGCTTCATCATTGCCTTCACGCTACCAGCCGTCTACATTGCGACAATCTCGTTCCATTGGGCGATTTTACCCGTAGAGTTGGCACATACAGTCAAGAAATCCTTACAGAATATCCCCTTCCCTGCTCTTGTCGAAGCCATGCTGCTGGAGCTGATCTTTGAGGTACTCCGGGAAGCCGGGATTCGTCTACCAAGTCGGGTGGGACAGACCATCGGGATCGTGGGTGGTCTCGTCATTGGGGATGCCATCGTACGTGCTGGGCTTGTCTCCTACACGATGATTATTGTCGTATCCCTGACTGCGATCTCCTCATTTCTGGTACCCTCGAACGAGATGAGTGCGGCCGTCCGGATTCTCCGTTTTCCGTTAATGATCGGTGCAGCACTGTTCGGATATATCGGGATTGCCTTCGGCCTAATTATTCTCACGATCCATTTATGCAAGCTGGAAAGCTTTGGTAGCCCCTATTTCGCTCCACTTGCCCCTTTTCGCCCTGGTGACCTGAAGGATGTACTCATTCGCTTCCCGCTGTGGGCACTCCGTGAGCGGCCACATGACCCTAGGCCTCAAAGGCTCCGGCAACAGTATTTCTCTAGGAGTTGGAAACGACGTGAATAAAGAGAGCACGATCACACGTGGACAATTATTTTTCATGATTATGAAATTCGAGATTGGGGTCGATATTTTATCCCTCCCTTACCGGATTCATCTGATTGCCAAGGGTGGAGGCTGGATATCGGTACTTATAGGCGGAATGCTCATCCAACTCATTATTCTCATGTGCTGGCTGCTGCTCAGGCGTTTTCCCACCTCCTCCATTTATCAGATTATGATGCGGATTACCGGGCGCTGGATCGGAGCCATCCTGATTATCGCTTATGCTGCGTACTATCTGCTTATGGGTACCTCTGTCCTAGTGAACGCTTATGACGTCATCAATCGTTGGATGCTGCAGAACACGCCGCGCTGGGCGATATTGGTTCTGTTTATGTTCAGCAGCATATACCTGGTCCGCCAAAATCTAAGGACGATCGCACGCGTGCTGGTGCTGATCTCCTTTCTGATCGCTCCCATGATGCTGTTGATCAGCTATGGGATTATGCAGACCAATCTACTTTACTTGCTACCCCTGACCGAAGCAGGATGGTCCCAGATCATAAGCGCCTCGACCGAATCGCTAATGGCTATGTTTGGCTTTGAATTCTTTCTTGTCGTGCTCCCGCTTGTTCAGGGCACCAGCAAAGGCAAGCTCGGAACGATTACTGCAGCCAGTGGATTGGTGTCTCTCCTGTATGGATTCACGGTATTCATATGCTCCACTGCCTTCAGCCCGCAGCAGCTTAGCATGATGCCGGAGCCAGTAATCTATCTGCTCCGATCTATTCCACTAGGTACGATGGACCGGGCAGATTTTTTGTTTCTGCCCATTTGGATCATCTCCATCTTTGGTGCCATCTGCGGCAATTATTATGCAGCTTCGTATGGAATTGCATATTTGTGCAAGCTTAAAAGCCACAAGAATGTGGTCCCCTTCGTTGTTCTAGCTTCGTGTACCATCGCTTCCCTGCCGCAGCGGCAGGAAGATCTGGAGGCCATTAGCACCATTGCCAACCAGTCTGCCTATTATTTTCTTATTATTTTGCCGCTGCTGCTGTTAATCCTGTCTTATATTCTCAAGAAAAAGGAGGCGCCACAGACTTGAATAAGATGCGAAGCTCATTTGCTATATTGGCCCTGCTCATCTGTACTACAGGCTGTTGGGATCAGGTGAACCTGAGGGATGCACGACTTGCCAATGCGACAGCATACGATCTGACTCCGAACGGCAAGATCAAGCAGACTCTGGAAATTGTCAATGACTTCGATAACAATCAGGAAAGTGGCGCCAATGAAGTTCATTCAGGCATAGGAAGAAGCATCCGGCAGAGCACCGATCAGATTCGAAGCAAAGTGAGCGGAGATATACGTTATTACAAATATGGAGTGATCCTGTACGGTAAGGAGCTGGCAGTCAGGGATATCTATCCTTATATGGATGTGCTGTATCGTGAGCCTGACTATCCAACCTCACACGTCAAAATTGCTATTGTGGATGGAGAGGCGGGAGAGCTACTGCAGGAAGGAAAAGTCGGCAATCTGTTAGTGGGGGAATTTTTAAGCAAAAAGATCAGAAGTCTGGAGGAAATGTGTGTGTTCCCCGACATGACGCTGGAGACTCTGCTCCCTCCAATGCTTGACCCTGGACAGGACTTCGTGCTGCCCTATTTGACCAAGCAGGATAAAGACATCGTTGCACAAGGAATCGCCTTATTCAATGGACAAAAATTCACGGGTACACTGAGTCGAGAGCAAAGCAGCCTGTACGTCATCATGAGTGGGAAATGGAAAAAAGCAGCGCGCTTCATCAAAAAGGTTAACCCGGGACCTGCCGATGATCCCGAGAATTATATTACCTATGAGGCAGTAACACGAAGCATTAAGCGTAAGCTTGTAGTCAAGGTTCTCAGGGATGGGCAGATTGATGTGTACTTGCGAATCAAGCTCCCCATTACTGTCGTGGAGTATGCTTCCAATCATTTGCATAAGAAGGAGACACAGCAGCGCCTGAATCGGGAACTCACCGATCAGATGACCGAGGACGCAGAGCGCATTATCCAACAGCTACAAGACAGTAGATGCGACGCCTTCGGCATCGGCAGACAACTCATCGCCCATCACCCTGCCTTGTGGAACGAGCTTGATTGGGACAAAGATTACCCAGAGGTTCGCTTTCATCCCCAAGTGCAGGTAACCATCGTAGGTAGTGGTGTACTTAACTAGCGCCTTGACCCGATCAAATGTGAGCCTAGAGCCGCTACAAGCGGGGAGTCCTGTCGACCACTGTTAAGCTTGCTGTTCTTTTGAAGGCATATTATAAGCAGATGAACAGCAAGCTTAAAGGCGGACACTTCGTTTCTCTAGGACCTCCCCGCTTTCCGCTAACTACTCTACCGCATAATTCCAATCTGGAATCAGATTCCGCTTATGATTCGCTCCTCGGAACGGCGAGCTTCAGACGAGCTGTGAAAAAGATACATGCGATCGTAAGCGTGGCAGCAATAAAGTATGCTCCAAACAGCTCCACCTGGTGCACAATGAACCCCGAGCTCGCACTGCCTAATAGAAGCCCACCCATCATGAGAGGCAGTATGACGCCATTGGTTCTTCCGATATATTCCTCCCTGATTTCCTTGATCATCATGGCACTGAATACGACTTGGAAGAAAGCTGTTGTGATCCCGGACAATACTCGTGCACTGGCAGTGAGCATAGGCCACACCGACAATACTTCAATTAAGGTTATCACACCCCAGATCAGCATGGTCCCTGTAATGATGGCCCGTCTGTAACGGTTCATCCAAGTGGCAAGCAAGGCGGCAAGTCCTCCACCGACCAGCATTCCCACCCCTTCAGCGGCAGCGAACCATTGTACATACTCCTTGGGCAAGCCCAAGCGCTCCATCGTGACAAAGACATCCAGAGGCATCGTAATGCCCATAGCTAGTCCCGTAATGAGGAACATCACAGCGATTAACCTCAGATTGGATTGTCCCATGACGTATTGCAGTCCAGCCTTGATATCTTGTATAGGGGAAGGACGTTCGGCAGACTTCTCCCGACTTGAAGCAGGCAAGAAGAGCTGGACGATGGCTGCCGTGGCAAAGATACCAAATAGCGCCACCATAGAGACCTCAATACCAAGCTGAGTATATACGAGCGTGCCCAGCATCGGTCCGAAGATGGTGAATATGGCCATTAGACTTTGATTGATGCCAATAGCCGTCCCTACCTGATCCATTGGAATGTGCCTGCGGAACAGAACGGCTGACGAAGGCTGGGAAAATTGACTCACAATCGCGGAGATGACTGTAGCCGCAAAAACAGCCTGCCATACACCAAGCGATATGAGAAGCAGGATGATGAGTATCGACAATGCACTTAATGTATCGCCTATAACCACTGTTCGCTTGGGATTCCACCGATCTGCAAAGGTGCCGCCAATCAGCGAGAATACAAAAATAGGCAAGTATTCCATGGCTGTAAGCATGGACACGGCTGTCGGATTGTTATGGGTCTGCTCCATAATATAGAATAGCAAGGCCATGTTTCGTATCCATATTCCCATTTGCTGAAGTAAATCTGCAAACAGGACGATCACGAAGACTCTATTGTGCAAAAGGGATTTCATGCTTCCTCCTCAATATCTGGGCATCTGCCCAAGCTCATTTGAAATACAATGAACTAGTAAAATTAGTAAAGCTGCTGTGAATTAGAGGAGCTACTGCGCTTCGAGCGAGCCCTTGCTATATCTACTACCAGAGAAGCAGCTAGCAGAAACACTGTGATTCCTGCAAAGACGACCATGAATGATTCATTAAAAGCCGTATGAGCAGCCGCTGTTAATGCCTCTGATGCCGCTGCAGGCAATGATTCAGACACCAGCTTGGCTTCATCCAGGCTATCCTTCACGATGCCTGGCAGATTCAGTCCCGCAGGGATCTGAAGAGATAACGTGTAGATCAGACCCGACAAGCTTCCAATGATCGCAATGCCAGAGGCTCCTCCCAGTTCAAAGGCTACCTCCTCTATTGAAGCTGCCATGCCTGCCTTATGGGCGGGCGCATAGGTCATAATCGAATGAGAAGCAGCTGTCATCGCTGCGCCCAAGCCCGCGCCAAGCAGTGTCAGACCAAGTAACTGTCCAAGCATGCCTCCTTGCAATTGTAGCAGATAGATAGCTGTACCCGCACCTGCAACCAGCAGTGTTATACTCTTGATTCTCAGCACATCATACCGATGCAATATGGCTCCTGTTACCGGACCGGAAGCCAGCGCAGCAATGGGAATGCACAGCGTATATACTCCTGCTTGGAGCGGAGTCATGCCCTCCACAAGTTGAAGTCTTTGGGTGATTAAATACTGAATGCCCAGCTGTGAGAAAGCCGCCACCACTGCTGTAACGAATCCGACAGAGAAGCGAAGCGTTCTGAAGAGCGACAGATCAATTAAAGGATGTGGATTTCTGAGTTGACGGCGGATAAAGATTACCATGGCGACAATCCCAACCAAGAAGCTAACTCCTGCCAGCAACATGGAGCCATCGCGCCGGGTGATCTCTTTAATGGCATACACCAAGGTCACCAAGGCGATCATGATCTGCACAGAACTGACCAAATCCCAGCTCTTGTCCGGATTTCCTGGATGGACCGGGATATAGAGCAACGTAAGTAGCAGGGCCAGCACCACAATCGGTATATTAACCAGAAAGACAGAGCCCCACCAAAAATGCTCCAGCAAAAGTCCACCTACGATTGGCCCGAGTCCCGCGCCACCAGCGGATACGGAGCCCCATACTCCAAGTGCAAGTCCCAGTTCGCGTGGCTCCGAGAAGGTAATTCGAATAATCGACAATGTAGCTGGCATCATCATGGACGCTCCGACGGCAAGCAAGACTCTCGCAGCCACCAGCACAAGCGGGCTAGGGGCAAAGGCGGCGACAATCGAGGCCAGACCAAAGACAATCAGACCTCCAGTAAAAATAAATCTATAGCCTAGACGATCTCCAAGCGTGCCCATAGCAGGCAGCAAGCCAGCCATGACCAATGAATAGCCGTTCAGAATCCATAGCTTCTCCGATGCAGAGGCACCAAGATCATGGGTAAGACTCGGTAATGCCGTATAGAGAATGGTCATATCCATCACGATCAGCAAAAGTGCGCTGGAGACAACCCCTAGAACCACCCAGCGTTTGAAAGTAGACATGTGTTAAGCT
The DNA here is from genome assembly GCF_000377505.1 of Paenibacillus massiliensis 2301065 = DSM 16942. GTDB lineage: Bacteria > Bacillota > Bacilli > Paenibacillales > Paenibacillaceae > Paenibacillus > Paenibacillus massiliensis. Next base: position 73,336 of record NZ_KB898201.1, read on the forward strand.
CCTCCTTGCAGGACTAAGAATAAAAATGTGTATAGAAAAAACCTAAACTATCGGGTAACCCTATAGTCAAGTAGTATTTCATCATTTACAATAACCATAGCCAGATGAATATTCCCCTTTGCTTATGATGAATATTCCCCATTGCTTATGATGAACATTTCCCTTTATTTATGGAGGATTAACACGTGTCTGACATTCAAAAGCAATACTTCACCACCAGTGAATTGGCCAAAGCTACAGGCATCACCAAACATACGTTGTTCCACTATGACGAGATCGGATTACTCAAGCCAGAATTCGTCAATGAGAAAGGCTACCGTTACTACTCCTTCTATCATTGCTACGCACTGGATATTATCCATGTCCTTAAGAAAGCAGGAAGCTCACTGCAGGAAATCAAGGAATTCATGCAAAATCAGAATGCGGCGCTGTTCGTGAATCTGATCCAGCAGAAGCAGCAGGAATTGGAGCTGGAGCAGTTAAGATTGAAGCGGATGCAGACCTTCCTGAGCGGTGCGCTTGAAATGATAGAAGTGGCCCACAATGATCCCCGCTCGGCTCCACTGCTGGAGACCTGCGAGGCGGAGTACTTCATCAGCACGAAGCTCAGCGGACTTATGGATGATAAGGAATTCGTAGTCAAGCTGACTGAGCACCGGGATTATTGTGAAAAGCACTTCATATTACACGAATTTCCGCTCAATACGATTATTGACAAAGTGAACTTCGAGGCAGGCCAATACTATCCCGATTACGTTGCCAATAAGCTCAGCATGCCGATGGCTGGAGATAAAGTGCTCGTCAAGCCTGAAGGAATGTATGCCGTCATGGATCATAGAGGCTCCTATGAGACCATGCCGCACACCTATGCTATTTTAAAAGATTTCATACTGAGCAAAGGTCTGAGCATTAGTGGAAATGTATATGAGACGGAGTTACTGAACTATCTTGCGGAGAAAAATCCTGACCAGTTCATCATACGGATCTCGGTAGGGGTGTCGTGAACTCGTATATTCCTGATCCTTGTGCCTACTGATTTGATCACAATTGGCAAAACCCAAAAAGGGCAGCACCCTCCTGTTCGAGAGTCGCTGCCCTTCATTTTCAAAACTACCTGTTACCCAGCTATTCTGTAAGCTGAATCCGCAGTTGTTCACCCTTCTTCACGGTCGTATAGTTCCACACGTAGAGATTGAGATCCGTACCCGTAAAATGATCAAACACATCTACATGCTTGGAGTCCAAGCCACTGCTGAATTGCGGCATGGAGTACTGCTTCTCCCCACCTTGGAGATAGTAAGTCTGGTTCACCTCTCCAAAGTCCGCACTCGTGCTGTACGACTCGACGTATAGATTGCCATCCTTCGTGTAATAAGTCCAGTTAATTGGATAGCCCTCATAGTCTGTGCGAATGGTCTGCGGCTGTGAGGATATGTTGGTCAAGTGAACAGAAGTGCTGCCACCGGCGTGCTCATCCATCCGATCCTTGGCAATGAGGACGACAGGCTGGGCAGTGACTGTGCTCGGGTTCAGAACGGCCGATTTCACTGGTTCGAATCGTATTTCTGTCTGGTGTGGGTCATGCTCGCCCTCAAGCTGAATCCTGCCATTCATCAGCTGCCCTGCGGCCTCTAACTGGAAATTCTGATAAGGAATCCGCAGGTTCTCCTCAGCATGCTTTAGCGTCACCCGAATCTGGGTAGGCGTCACGATCATCTCGCTTATGCTGGCGTCACCAGCTACTGTGGACAGTGGAATATCCAATTGCTGCTTGTAGGTGCTTTTCTCCATTTGGTCGCGTGACAGAGAGAGGTTCAACTTCCACTCCCCTTCTGTACGTGCTTTTACATGAGTGTAGGCCAAAGTAAATCGTTCGCCCTTATCCAGCAATTCCTGCTCATCGAATAGCTGCCGGCTTGAATAGGCCCCTGTCGCTCCTGCTGTACCATACTCTGGAGCTTGTGCCTCATGTAGCAATACATTGTCTCGATTATAGACGCGAATTCTTGCCCAGGTGTCCTCCTGTACCTCTTGATCAGTGAAGCTTACTGCTGAATTGATACGGATATAATCGGACGACGCCGGAAAGGACTGGAGTGTGACCGATTGAATACCGTCCTGCTGAATTTCGAATTTCTGTGTCTCCTTATCATTCGGATTCCATGGAATTTCCTGCTCTCGGTCCTCAAGATACCGAACGTTCGTGATGGCAAATTGCAGCTCCATCTGGTCCGCTTGCATGACCCAATTCGATTCGAAATAGCCTTGATAGACGCCTAGCTCATCATTCCACTGTTGGACATATCTACCTTCCAGCGGTGAACCTTCGCTATCCTTGAGCACAATCTGATCATATCGGATCTCCTGACCATCTGTTGCTATACCTGGTCTGACTGTATATAGAAGCACTGTACGATTCTCATCAATAAAGGCCGTATGGACCGTCAGTGTAACCCCATCGGCGGTTACGCTCTGTTCGATGGGCTGTCCATAGCCAGCCTGCAGCGCCATCTGAATGCCAGGCTTACTTGAAAGTAGTTGGCTCCAGTCGTATTGTATCGCAGCATAGACTGGAGTGGCCATCAGAGCAACAGTTAGTCCTGCTGCTATGGCTGTCTTCTTTTGTCTATACCATCGAGGAGCGGGCACGACCTCCTCTTCCATTCTCAGCTCATCCCTCTGGATGCTCGTCCACAGTCGGTCGAAATCAGGGTAACGCACACCTTCATCGTTCATATGCTCTTGAACCTTGTTCTCAATGGAGTTCAAATCCGTTCTCTCCCCTCACGCCAAATGTATTCTGGTGCTCCAGCTTCCGCCTTAGTATCTTCAATGCTTTGTGTATTCTCGAACGCACGGTTCCTTCCGGAATATTCAGAATCTGTGCAATCTCAGGTACGGACAGATCGCCGATATATCGCAAGGTCAACACGCTGATCTGTTTGTCCGGCAGCTTATGCAGCATTTCCTCCATTTCAGCAAAGGAAGCCCTGGCTATAGCAATGCTATCTACCGATCTCTTGAAAAGCGCTTCCTGGTCATGAAGAACTTGAAGTTGCTCCTGCTTGCGTGTCTTCGTCTTATTTCTCTTGATCACATTCAGGCACTGATTCATCGCTATCCGCATAATCCAGGCCCGTAGATGTTGCACCTTGGACCAATCCTGCCGAAATACGGTTACGAATACATCATGGCATGCATCCTCTGCATCCTGACTGTTCTTAAGCATGTAGAGGCAGGTGCGGTAGACTTCTTTATTGTAAGTATTAAATAGTTCATGCTCGGTCACCCCCGGCACTCCTTTCTTGTTGGACTATATTATAGACAAGTCAGCGGTCGAAATGATTCATTTTTTTTTTGAGCAGAACAAAAATGCCCGCCATATTAGCATGGCGAGCATTCTTTGAGCAAGCTGACTGGGGGCGGTTTAACAGACCTCACTCTTTTGTTGCTTTGTTACTTGGTGCAGGATGTTATTTGATACATTTTGTTTATGAATGCATTTTGTTTCTTATGCAACTTGTTACTTATACCAGATGGACGGGATGATATCCTTCTCACGCTCAAGCAGTTCTGCAATGATCATATCCGCATCATGAATCGAATTCACTAATGGATCTGTTAACATAGCCTTTCGCAACTGTGTATAGCTCTGTTCAACCACGGCTGCTGCGGTTAACTCATGCGTATCCAGCACCAGCTCCTGCATCCCTCTTATCCCCCGAGGCATCTCCCCGACAGAAATCGGTCGGACTCCATCCATACTAACCTCGCATAGCAGCTCCAGAAACGCATCGTCATTCATGTTGCTCACAGCTCCCTGATTCAGGGTATTAATAAAGAATTTCTTGCCCAGATTGCCCACCATGCTCTCAATGATATCCGTGGCATGATCTGGCCCCAAGGTGCTCATATATTCTCCTATTGGAATAGTTCCGTCTATAAAATCATCCACTTGCTGCCACATCTCCTCATGACGCTTGTAGCGGTCCTCCGTCTCCCAGATTGACAACGGTGGAATGATATCCTTCGTCTTGCCCAGTCCCTGCCAATAGCGAACGTATTCCTTGGTATGCGCCGTGCAGGTCGGGATATAACCGAATATATCATATAGCTCGTACGTAATCGCATCGTTATGAAGGGCCTTGGCCCCCGTATCTCCGCCATCATTCTCGGTACCAGCGGATTCTCGCAAAGCCTCCGCAATCCGTGGCATGACGTCCATTCCGTCATACTCTGCGTGGAGCAGCCAAGTAAAATGATTCACTCCAGCGATACGGAAATCAAAACGCTCATCAACTTCACTCGTGTATTCCTCTGCTTCCTGAATAATACCTGCACGTAGTGCGTAATGGATCTTCTTATGGGGCATATGATGGCTGTCGCACAAGGCAAATGATTTCAAGGCTGGTGCATAACGGGTCAGCGCAATGCCATGGACCGTGGAAGGATTGATGTAATTAATAACCCAGGCCTCGGGGCATAGCTCCTCGATGTCTTTGGCACATTGCATAATGACAGGCAGCTCACGCATCGCCCGAAAGATACCACCTGGACCGATCGTATCCCCGGAGCACATACGAATGCCATACTTTAGCGAGACCTCGCAATCTATACCACGATATTTGACCGAGTCCTTGGCGAAGCTTAGCACGACAAAATCAGCCCCAGGCAAAACCTCCCGCCAGTCTGTAGCTCCTTCGATCCGAAGCTCCACCTGATTATCACGAGCCACCATTTCTGCCAGGCGCACCATCTTGGACAGCTTCTCCGGGTCGGAATCCACCAAGGCGAGTGTTCCTTTATTCAGATAAGATGAGTGCACCATCTGCCAGATGGATTGACGACCGAAGAACAGACTCCCTGCACCAATGACCACTACCTTGGGCCGCTCTATATTTGTATTTATCATGATTAGCCTCCCTGAAATAATAGGTTCTACGTTCATTATAATTTGGGTGGCAAAAAACAGAATATGCGTCGGTACGAAGTACATGTCAAATAGTAAGCTTATGGAAGCGTTATTAACTCAAGTGTTATAATAGCCATATATATGCATGTCAGAGAGTGAAGGGTAAGGATATTCATGAATGATAAGATCACGGGCATGGGAATGCTTAATGAGCTCTCCGAGCTGATCACTATTCGTATGAGCTCCTTTTGGGAATCGGAGCATGGCGAGAGCTGGATCGAGCACAAGATGCATCATGATTACGATCTGTGGTTCCTGCAGGAAGGAAAGGCAAAAATCACGGTACATGGTAAGGAACATACGGTCATGCCTGGCGATGTGGTATTTTTCTATCCTGGGGTGCCTTACACTGCCGCAGCCTGTGAGGGAGCATGTCGCTTTATGTATGTGCATTTCGATTTTCGTATCGGTCATAACGAGCGGATCTTGAGTGAGCTTCAGCTCCCGGGTATCATTTCTGCCTCCTTGATTCATGATGAGACCTTCCTGCTTGTCCAGGCTTATCAGCGACTGAAGCAGCAGGGAAGCAAATCAGGGAACCGCTTATACGTCAAGGCCTGCCTCACAGCCGTGATTGCCAAAATTATCGAGCTGCATGCATTGGGTCAATACCATGGAAATTTTCTGGATAGCGACACGAAAATAAGAACATCGGAGCGAAGTCTGGATGTGCTGCAGCCAGTTCTGGCCTTTATAGATGAGAACCTGCACCAGAGCTTCAAAATGAGTGAGCTGGCAGCGCTTGTCGGTATTTCTGAGAAGTATTTCATCTCGTATTTCAAAAAGGCGCTCGGGATCACGCCGGGGCAGTACATTTATCAGATTAAGATGAATCGCGCCCGCGACTATCTATATGAGAAGAAATATAGCATTCAGGAGATCGCCGCCTTTCTTGGCTATCCTGATCCTTTTACCTTTTCAAAAGCCTTCAAAAAATACTACAACGTGCCTCCTTCCAGGTTCGATTAGTGAGTTCTGGATGATAAGGGCAGCCCACTCCTTCAACAGTTGTATTTCTCATTGCTTATCAAGCTTATTATTTATCGCTCCAAATGGAACATGAACGGAAGGAAATGTTCTGGCTACACCCTCAATATGACCTACTTGATCATCAAAGAATATGTGTGGCTTGAAGACATTCAGCACTCTGATCTTCTCTACTCCTCCAAGAAAGAAGGCTTCATCAATTCTGATATCTAGCTTTCTAAGTGTGTTGATCATTCTCTCATGTGCAGGTGCATTTCTGGCTGTAGCAATGGCTATTCGTATTCTAGGCTTATAATCAGGGTCATTTTGATTTTTCAATATTTCTTTTTGTTGTAATTTAGAGATTTCCGTGAAGAATCTGGAGAGTGGTCCGGCTGGTAAAGGAAGGCTTGCCAGCTCTTTCTCATGTGAATGAAACTGGTCGAGTGCTCCTTGTTGGAAAATAGACTCGGCTGAATCATCCGCTATAATTCCGTCAAAATCAAAAGCGATTCTTATTTCATTATCTTGTTCATCATCAATGTAATCCGAAGGATACATACATCCTGCTGGATATCCATGTTCGACAGCCTCCTTGACGTCATCTGGATTGCCAGATAGAAAAAGGGCTGCATTAAACGCTGCCATATATTTAAATGGATTACTCCCCGCAACAAACACAGCTCTACTTATGGTTAGGTCATAATGCTCAATGGACTTAAACACTCTGAGACCCGTATCCGGGTCATTTCGTGACAGCAAGATCACTTCCACTAATTGATCTTCAGGTGTATTGATACTTAACAATCTCTTGATAAGTGGGTAAGCAACACCATGTGCTAAGATTTCATTTTCATGTTCTCTCTGATAGTCTCGATAAGCCGCTTCCCCTTCTTCCTGGAATACACGATCAGACTCCGTTAAGTCGAACAAGGCACTTGAAGCTACCGCAATCACAAATTTATTAGTAATATCGAATGGCATTCGTCTAATTTCCTTTCTCTTTACAAGCCGGCTATCATTGACATAAAAATGTCTATGGAATCCTCACGATCCACTTTAAATCCGAATCGTTCATATAGGCGTTTGGCTGAACTTCCTTGAAGAACATTTAAAGTCACCAGGCTTCCTGCGACATGATCTTGTGTAAGGAAATATTCTAGCACTTGGCCACCAATGCCTATACCTTGATACTCTGGTTTTATGTAAAAATGCTCTAATAAGTAACCTTTGGCTAACGGCTTGAAGGCAATGCACCCAATAAAGGTAGACTCTACTTGTATGATCCACGTATGTTCAGGGGCAAATGAATCCCGAAAACGTTGGCGCACCTTCTCCTCATGAAATCTACCTAGCCTTGTTAAATCATCATACAGCACTATTGCTCTTAAATTTGCAATGGTCTCCACATCTGAGAATTCGGACTGATGAAGAGTAATCTGATTCACCTAATATCCCCCCCTTTCCGGGTCTCCATTTATGCTTTCCTGGCTTTCATTCAGCATCCGCGAGAGTGTCCCTACCACGATTCCAATCTCGCAACTACTCGTAACTATTCAAAATTAAGTATAATCCACTCTCAGATTCGCCTCACTTACCCGCAGCTTTCCGTCATAATCCTTAATTTTTTGATCCAGACGCTGGATCGTCTCGTCGATCTCTCTGCGACGGACAATCAGCTTCTCTCTTTCCTCGATCAGAATGCTTTTGCGTTCCTCTAGACTCTCTTCTCCCTTGGAGAATAAGGAGGTATATTCCATTAGCGCCTCGATGGTCAGGCCCGCGCTTCGCATGCATTTTATGAATTCAATCCATTTGATATCTTCTTCAGAATACTTACGGTCCCCTCTCTTATCTCGCATAACAGGGGGGATCAGACCAAGCTGTTCATAATACCTGAGTGTTGCTGAAGTCAGATTGAACTGCTTGGCTACCTTGGCAATGTTCATTAGGTCACCTCGTGCTTCTTCATTCATATTTGAATTTAACACTTAAAGCTCACTTGAAGTCAATAGTCCACCACCATCTACCAAGACTATCAAACATATCATTTTCTAATCTTTTTCAGTTCATTTTCAAAATTCCTCTTGCTATAAAGTTAACTTGAAGGTCTATACTTCAATTTGTGCAGAGCAATCCCAGATCAATAGCTCGGTCTGCCTTGCTCATATGCTTACCTATAACATCTATCTAGAGGAGCGAATAACATGTGTGAATCTCGTGTATTAAGTGTGTCTCACGCCAATGCGAACTTTGAGACAACTACAATCCAGCGTCGCGACCTACGTCCAGATGACGTCCTGATCGACATTAAATATAGCGGTATCTGCCACTCTGACATCCATACTGCCCACGGTGACTGGGGCGCAGCCATTTTCCCCTTAGTGCCTGGTCATGAGATCGCTGGGGTTGTTCAGGCTGTCGGCTCGGCTGTCACCAAATTTGCCGTAGGCGACCGCGTTGGGGTCGGTTGTTATGTAGATTCCTGCGGAGAGTGTGAATACTGTCAACAGGATTTGGAGCAATTCTGCACAAAAGGTGTGGTCTCTACCTATAATTCCTTGGACTATGATGGTCAACCAACCCATGGTGGCTACAGTCAAAAGATCGTTGTAACGGAGCGCTTCGTTGTGCGTATTCCTGACGCTCTGGACTTGGATGTAGCCAGTCCACTGCTGTGTGCCGGGATTACTACCTACTCTCCGTTAAGACACTGGAACGCAGGGCCTGGGAAGAAAGTAGCCATTCTGGGTATGGGCGGTCTGGGTCATATGGCCATTCAATATGCTCATGCACTGGGAGCCGAGGTTACTGTTCTGAGCCGCTCTACGGACAAGAAGGCCGAAGCCTTGAGCTTTGGTGCAGACCATTATTATGCAACCAGCGACTCCGAGACCTTTACTACACTGGCTGGGCGTTTTGATCTAATTCTGAATACCGTATCTGCCAATCTGGACGTGGATGCCTATTTATCCCTGCTCCGCATTGACGGAACCCTGGTGAACGTAGGAGCACCAAGTCAGCCGGATCAGTACCATGTATTCTCCTTAATCATGGGCAGACGCAGCATCGCCGGTTCCCTTGTAGGTGGTATCCGCGAGACACAGGAAATGCTGGACTTCTCTGCTGAGCATCATATTAAGCCTCAGATCGAAGTGATTTCTGCCGATCAAGTGGACGAGGCCTATGAGCGTGTATTGCGCAGTGACGTTCGCTATCGGTTCGTCATTGATGTAGCTACACTGTAGTCATCGTAAACAAAGCCGTTCCAGCACAGAACTTGCTTTTAATGGCCAGAGACTCTCCAGCTATTAAAAGCAAGTTCGGCATGGAACGGCTTCCTCATTTACTTATTTAATCATGACCTACCCAGTACATGCTACATAACCGAAGTAACCAGCGAGCTGTATACCTGCTCCATACTTTCCTCGAGAATATCGCAGCCCTTGCGAAGGTTCTCCATGCTTACCGTCAGCGCAGGCATAATCTTAATCACGGTATCATTGCGTCCTGCTCGCTCAATAATAAGACCTCTACGGAAGCAGAGCTCCGTGACCTCCTTGGCGAAGGCCTCGCCCAGATGCGATACATCTATCCCCCAGATCAAGCCCATGCCACGGATTCTGATGAAGGGATCTATCGACTGGATGCTGTCCCGCAAAAATTGCTGAACGAACGCCTCCTTCTCCTTCACCTGCTCCTCTAGCCCGATGGCATCTCTGAATTCCAGTGCCGCTTTTGCCGCCACAAAGGCCAGCTGATTGCCACGGAAGGTACCATTATGCTCACCCGGACTCCATACATCCAGCTCCGGCCTAAGCAGCAGCAATGACATAGGTAGTCCATAACCGCTGATCGACTTGGACAAGACCACGATATCCGGTACAATCCCTGCCCGTTCAAATGAGAAAAAGGAGCCTGTCCGTCCGCAGCCAACCTGAATATCATCAATAATCAGCAAAATATCATGCGCTGTGCACAAATGACGTAGATCCGCTAACCAATCGGCATCCGCCATGTTAATTCCACCCTCGGCCTGGATCGTCTCCAGAATGATCGCAGCTGGCTTCTCTACCCCCGAATGGGAATCGGTGAGCAAGTGCTCCATATAAGAAATGGTATCCAGCCCACTAAAGGTATTGTAATACGGAATAAACGTTACATTATCTAGCGTAATACCTGCGCTCTCCCGTATCGAGCGACTGCTGGTTACGGAGAGACTTCCCAAGGACATGCCGTGGAACGCACCCATGAAGGCGAATATTCCACTTCTCTTCGTCACCTTGCGAGCCAGCTTCAGTGCAGCCTCGACAGCATTCGTGCCTGTTGGTCCGCAGAATTGCAGCTTATAATTCAATTGCTTAGGCACTAGAATACGCTCCGAAAAGGATTCTATGAATTCCTGCTTCGCTGTCGTATACATGTCCAGGCCGTGCATGATTCGATCTGCCGTTACATAATCCAGAATGCGTTGCTTCATGAAATCATTATTATGACCATAGTTCAAGGCACCTGCTCCAGCAAAAAAGTCAATATACCCTTCTCCTGAATCGGTGTAAAGCATATCGTTCTTGGCTTTGTTAAATACAACCGGAAAGCTTCTGCAATACGATCTTACATTGGACTCCAGTACCTCAAATGTGTTCATCATTACTCATCCTCCCATTGACCTGATTGGAAATCGTTCCACACTCGGAAAGCAATAAGTGTACATATGTAATCCAATTTGCAAAGAAGATCCAAAGCCTCCGGAATCAAGCAGACCCTATCCATCTGTACATTCACAAATGCGTTATTGATTCGTTGGAATGAGGGTCTGATGATCACTGTAACACCACCTAACAACAATTATTTTTTTAGAAATTCCAAAATCCTCTTATCGCATAAAAATGTAATTAAATATCTCTTATTCAATAAAATACCACATTTTTCCTTGAAGTCAATTTGTTTTCATGGTGAAATTTGTTAATTTTTGATTTTATTTTCTCTGTTCATGCTGTACATTGTAAAAACGTCTTCTACGTTACGCTTCTAATCGTCCAAAGAGCATCAAGTGTAATGGATCGGCAAGAAGTTCCAGTAATAGAGATATATCGTATGCAGCAGTGTGATGACCGCAAACATGATTTTCCCCGTCGACCGGCCCCTGCCTTCTCCCCTAAGTAACTTGTTGCCATTTACGATGATGACCCACATTGCAATCAGAGCGGATATCAGCGGCAATGTACAGATTCCCCATATATACCAAGCTGGATAACCATATACGATCTGGCTGTTGCCATAAATGAACTGCACCCCGAGGAACACCGTGTTCAACAGTGCGATCACAGCAAGGCTGGTAGAGATCCGCGCTTGGGTCCGCCGTATAGCTCTATTCACATACCGTACTACCCACACCAATAGGGCCAAAATAAAGAATAAGGAGGCTGCTGCGTAATTGATGAGCAACATACGAGATTGATGCCATATCGCTGTCTGCTTGAACGTCTTGCTGTCCGGGGCGATAAGCGTCCATACACCGTCCTGCTGGTATAGCAGTAATTTGTTGCTACCCTCCTTCTCGACCAGCAAGCCATCCGCGGCCGTCTGGAACACCCTGTCTGTCGTCTGGTTCTCGTTCGGGAACTCTCCATTGACGATCAATGTATGTTCATCCTGCAGACTTACGGTGTACTTCATGCTTCCAAGCATGCGAATCCACTTTCCCCACCCATGAACCGGATTCAAGGTAGCCTGATAGACACCTGCGACCTCCTCTGGCAGTTTATCCTCTTCATTCACTGCTTTCTGAAGTGACTTAGACGTATCTACCTGCTCCTCTGCTGGAAGTCTTTCGGCGATCGCATTCACTACCGCTCCATGCAAGGCCAGTCCTGAATTCGCTGCATTGACTGTAACAAATATACCTAGCTCATACGACGGGATCAGTACCATTTCCGATATAAAACCATCAATCTCACCGGTAGCCCACAGCATCGGTATTCCATTCTCAAGCTCACCACGAAAAAATCCGTACCCTACCCCATCCAGTCGCTCATCTACTGCGAATTGCTGCGCATGCATCGCTGAAACCGTCTCGCTCTCCAGCACTCTTTGCCCTCCGTACAAGCCTTCATTCAGGTGCGTGATCAAATAATGAGAGAACTCGTTTGGCGTCACGCTGAGTGCTCCAGCCCCCGGAAGATGGATGTATGAGAAAGGTTGTTTCTCATAGCTGTCATCCTGCCAGTAATAGGATTGGGCAAGCTTGGGGTTATCCACAGGCACGTCTAGCGTAGCACTGGGCATATCCATGGGCGCGAAAAGATTAGCTTTGAAGTAATCGTTCAACTGCTGCCCACTTACCTGCTCCACCACATTCCCGATCAATCCATAGGCTACGTTGCTGTAATCATACTGGATGCCAGGCTCACGAATAGGCGGTTGCTTCTGAAAATAATCACGCAGGTACTCTTCTGCTGTCAGCGCTCCTGTCGGGGTATGGCTATTAATCCCATACACAGCCTCATCCAGCCCCGAGGTGTGGGTAAGCAGGTGATGCATATGAAAGGGATGATTATCATATTGCGATGCTTGATAGCTGCGAAGATAGCGATTAATATCCTCGTGCAGATCGAGCTGCTCCCTCTCGACTAGCTGCATTGCTGCACTTGCACTGAAGGATTTGGTCAGGGAGCCTACAGGGACAATGGTCTGGGCCGAATCAAAGGCCGTAGAGCGTTCCAAATCTGCATACCCATAGCCTTTACTGAAGAAAATATCTTCCCCCTTGGTCACAACAACAGCTGCGCCTGGAATGTGCAACTGCTCCAATCCTGTACTCATTAGATCATCCATCGCTTGTTCCAATGAATCTGGCGTCAAGGCTGCTGCGCCCCATATTGGGGTATAGGACTGGTTCCAGAGCATCAACGCTGTAAATAACATTGCCAGGCAACGCATGCCTTTGTTCATCATGTGAAGTACCATCCTTACCTAATGATGTGTTAACTCATTGCCTTGACGGTGCTTTGCCACATGCTTTGGTAGCTATAGCGTCTGGCATCTGCTTGCCACCGCAGCAGAGGCATCATACCATCCTCTGCTGCTAGGACAAGTAATGTGAAGATCGTGATCTCGGCGAAGGCAAGAAGTGAACTGATCAGCGATTATCGCTGATAACGAGTCTGGACTTCTCCGTCGCCTCTCCTTGTTGCCATATATGACGAATGATCTTACGAATGATCTTGGCATTCTCCTCCACAAAGCCTGGTTCAAGAAGCTCATAGTGATTGCCGATCATGGCCTGCTCTACATAGCTGCCTTGTGTGGCATCCTTCCATAGTAGACGATTGTCACCGCTACCCTTAACCGCTTCTGAGCCGACTGCCACAAGTCCGTAAATGTCAGCCTGCAAGCATTCTGTATTCAGTAATTGATTACCATATACTGCGTAGGCGAGCATTTTGCGACGATAGGAGTCATTTAGCAGCTCACGATAAGCCTCGGGCACCTGCTCCAGCATGGCCTCAATCTCCTGTGTCGTCTCCTCCGCCGTAGCGGATGAGTATTCGGTGCTACGCACCGAATCAAGTATAATGATGCCTGCCACTGAATGTCCCTGCACCTCCAGTGCAGCTGCCACCTTATGCGCCAGATTACCACCAATGGAATAACCAAGCAGCATATACGGTCCCGTCGACTGGGTATTGACAATTAAATCTACATAGCTTGCCAGCAGCTTCCTTTCATCCATGGCTTCCTCCGGGAACTCCAGCCCGTACAGAACCGCCTCCTCGTCCAGTTGCTTTGCCAGTTCTGCGAATGACAATGCATAACCAAGCATAGGCGGGAAGCAAAACAGGGTTGCATAGCCATGATCATTAAGTCGAAGAATCGGCTGATTCTGTCCCGTCTCCAGCTCTGCCTTCATCAGTTCCAACGCCTGCTCCTCAATTGTTGGGCAATCCAGCACGGTGCGAATCGGAAGCTCAATACCCGTGGCAAGCTGAATCTTGCGCACAAGCTCCAGCACCTTCAAGGAATGGCCTCCCAGCATGAAGAAATCGTCATGGATACCCACCTGCGGAAGATCAAGGACCTCCTGCCAAATGGAGGCTAACATTTGCTCAACATCAGTATGAGGAGCTACATACTCGATACCATGATTCATACCTGCTTCCGGAGCTGGCAATGCCTTGCGATCAATCTTGCCGCTCGTCGTCAGCGGCATGCGTTCCACCTGTACGAAAGTAGACGGAATCATGTATCCGGGCAAGGCACCCGCCAGCTGTTCGCGGATGGAACGTACCGTTAGCGATGCATCAGCCGTAAAGTAAGCACAAAGCTGGTGCTGACCATTTTCATCTGCTACTGCAATGACCGCGCAATCACGCACCGACGGAATACCCGCAAGCTGAGCCTCTACTTCACCTAACTCAATCCGGAAGCCACGTACCTTGACCTGATCGTCCATTCGTCCTACGAACTCCACATTTCCGTCAGGCAGCCATCGTGCCAGATCACCAGTAGCATACATGATCTGCCCGTGAAGATACGGATGCTCTACGAATTTCTCCATGGTTAGTTCAGACCTGTTCAGGTACCCTCTGGCAAGACCAGCACCAGCGATGAAGAGCTCTCCTACAACCCCTACTGGCTGTAACTGCCTATGAGCATTCAAAATGTAGGCACCAGTCTGCCGAATCGGCTTGCCCAGATGTACGGCTGTACCCTGTTCACATTCGGTTGCAAGGGCATCAATTGTCGTCTCTGTCGGACCATAATGGTTGTGCAGACGGTAGCCCTTGCTCAGTAGGACATCCTTCAACGCATCCTCAAGTCGCTCACCACCAGAGATCAAGGTCTTCAAGCTCTCGAGCTTGGGCTCCTCAGCCAGATAAGCCCGCATCAGGACTGGCGGCAAGTCCAGCATGCCAATGTCATGTTTAGAAATATAACGGAGTAGCAACGACTTACTGAGCAGCGTATCCCGCCGAATGCAATGCAGCTCGCCTCCATGCAGGAGCACGGCGAAGATCTGCTCGACACTTGGATCGAAGGTATATTCAGCTGTCAGCACAATGCGATGTCTGACATAGTCAGCATAGCGATCTGCGAACCAGTTCACCGTGTTCGCTACACTGCGATGAGCAACCATGACCCCTTTCGGCAAGCCTGTTGTTCCAGAGGTATACAGCACATACATAAGGTGCTCTGGCCCAGCAGCTGACGGTAGATTGGAGTCTTCTTGTGCATAGACTTCAGGAAGATCCAGCACTACCTTCTTACCACTGAACGAAATATCCTCTGCAAGTCCTTGCTGCAGCATCAGAATCGCTGTACCGGAGTCCTTCAGTATATATTCAATCCGTTCAGACGGATAAGATGGGTCGATCGGCACATAGGCTCCGCCAGCTTTCAGAATCGCCAGAATCCCGACAATCATCTCAATGGAGCGCTCTGTCAGCAGTGCAACGCACTGATCTGGCTTCACACCTTGATCACGCAGTGTTCTTGCCAGTTGATTAGCCCTTCGATTCAGAGCATCGTAGCTCAAGCTCGTGTCCTCGAAGACTACTGCATCCAGCTCCGGTGTCCTTGCAGCCTGCTCTTCGAATAGCTCATGTAATGTGAAGCTAACAGCTTCATGGAGCTTCTGACCCACCTCCCCTGTTGAACTACTTATTGAACCAGTCACGAATTGATCCGTTGAGCTGTGAGCTCTGTCCGTTCTGTCAATTCTTCCAAAACTGCATTGCTCAAGTGAGACCTCTTGTTCTGTGCCCCAGCTGTTGAACTCATGTAGGATCTCGTGCTCCTCCTGAGGGGTAGCTAGTCTGATATCGCTGATCACCATGTCTGGATTGGCTACAACCTGCTGCAGTACATATGCAAAATGTCCGGCAATTCGCTCAATATCAGCCTCTGAATATACCAGAGCATTATAGCCAATGCTCAGACGGAGTCCTTCTCCTGGCATGACGGCGAGATTGAAATCATAGTTGGTCTGCTCGAATACAGTCACATTATCAATGGAAAACAGAGCTTCTTCCTTGTGCCCCAGTTGCTCAACCTGCTCATCCACTGGATAGTTCTCGAATACCATAATATGCTGAATCAGAGTCTGCTTCTGATCCGTCAAGGCCTGAATCTCGAAGAGCGGGTACGTATCATATGCATGAGAAGCCATAGCCTGTTCCTGCATTCTCTTCATGACCTCTGCAAAGCTCTCCCCTGCCTCACTTCGAACACGTACCGGAATCGTATTAATGAAAAGACCGATCATCTCCTCGACACCGTTAATATCAGATGGCCGCCCCGAGACGACACTACCGAACAGTACGTCTTCATGCTGGTTATATTTCTGCAACACAATTCCCCATGCAGCTTGGAGCAGTATATTCATCGTCACCTGATGGTGCTTGGCGGTGTCATCTACCTGGCGGGTCAGCTCGCGATCCAAATCCCTCACCCAGTCACTAGCAGCATAGCCTTCAGTCCGCTGGGACTGGGCGGATATAGTACCCGGAATCAGAGTCTGCTGATCATATCCGGTCAGGTAGTCTTTCCAGTGATCTACTGCCGCCTGGCGATCCTGAGCTTCCAGCCATTCGATGAAGCGGCTGTATGGAACAGGCGGTGCTAGCTCCGGCATCTGGCCTGCTTGCAAGGCCGCGTAGCCTTCGAACACTTCTTTGTTTACCAGGGACAGACACCAACCATCCATTACAATGTGATGAAAGCTCCATATGAAGCGGTAATTGTCTTCGGACGTATGCAAAACTGCTACACGCAGAAGAACGTCTCGCCGCAGATCGAAGCCTCTTGCTTGATCCTCCAGCTTGAACTTGGCTAATCGGGCTTCCTGCTCCTCTGAAGCCAGCTCTCGTAAATCTTCATATATAAAGCCGCACTCCCTACTACGGTATATGACCTGTAACGGCTCTGTCTCACGGCCAAAATAAAAATGGGCACGGAGCGCTTCATGGCGCTGCACAAGCATGTTCAGACTTTCAGCAAAAGCCTGGATATTCAGCTTTCCTTGCAAATCATAGCTGAACTGCTCTACATAGGCATCATGTGCAGCCATCTGTCGATCCAGCTGGCTGTGGAACAGCATCCCTTTTTGCATCGGAGTCAGACCGTAGACATTGACCACCTCTCCGTGCACATTCATCTCGGCCAAGAGACGATCAAGACTATCTACATTAAGGCCCTTATAGGAAATATCGCTTGGCGTGAGCTCAGGCTGCTCCTTGCTAATACAGTGCAATAATATTTCTCTGAGACTCGCTTCCAACAATCTCGCCAATGCCTCCATCGTATTTGAACGGTAGCTGGTCGTACTGTAGCTGATCGTCAGACCGAGCTGACCTCCCGAGATCATCCCGTTGAAATCAAGTGTATATGTCCGCGCCATCGTGGGACTGAGTGGCATCCCTCCGTTATATGACGAGGACTGAAGCTCATTACTCTCCATGTCCTGGTCAAATTGCCCAAGGTAATTGAAGCTAATCTCTGGATTAGCTTCAAGCTCTGCCATGCTCGGCAATCTGCCTGAGTCTGTCATATATTTTAGGATGCCGTAGCCGATCCCCTTATTCGGAACGCTACGCAGCCCCTCCTTTACATGCTTGATGCGCTGACCCAATGTCATCGCTTGAGGCATGTCGAGCAATACCGGATATTGGGTAGTGAACCAGCCAATCGTCCGGCTAATATCCACTTCCGGGATAATGTGCTCTCTACCATGTCCTTCAAGCTGAATCAGAAATCTCTCTTGCCCACTCCATGCCTGCAAGGCCATACCGACTGCCGTCAAGAGCAGATCATTCATCTCTGTGCGATAAGTGCGGTTGGCAAGCTTAAGCAGTTGCTCTGTCTCTTCCATGCTCCATACGGCGGTGACGGTCTCGCTATCGGCAATCAGTGGCATTCTTTCGCCGGTTTGATCGTTATCAGTCTGGTCATAATCCACTGGTAGCGGAGCCACATCTGTCTGAGCAATCGCTGCCCAGTATGTTTGTTCCTGCTCCATAGCCGGACCTTCTGCATAAGCACGGAGCTGCTGAGCCCATGTCTGGAACGAATCTGTCTTGTGCGGGAGCTGAATGATCTCTGCAACTTGGGAAGCCTGCTCATAAGCCGCTGCCAGGTCTTCAAACAAAATACGCCACGATACGCCGTCCACGACCAGGTGATGAATGACCATCAGCAAATGATCGCCATCCGGGCAACGGAACAATCCCAATCTCATGAGCGGGCCCTGCTCCAGAGAAATACTGGCTTGAAGCTCATTACACAAAGCCTCAATCTGCTCCGTTCGTTCCGCCTCATTCAAATCCATGCAATCGTAGACCTCCAGAAGGTATGCTTCGCCATCCTCCGTTCGTCGGTTCCAGGCCGTAATTTCTCCTTGAACATGATCGTCATCTACCATATAGTCTGAATGGCTGTTCGCTGTATGGAAGACGATTCGCAAGGCATCATGATGCGTAGTGATCGCTTGAAGCGCATGCCGCAGCGCTTGCTCATCGTAGCCCTCAGGGCGATAAAGCATGACAGACTGGTTAAAATGATGTGGCTCTGCGGTCTGTTGCTCAAAGAACCAGCGCTGAATCGGAGTCAGGCGTACCACGCCGCTAACTTCTCCTTGCTCCGCCAATTGAGTCACAGGCTGAACATGTGTAGATAGCTCAGCAATCGTCGGATATTTGAACAAATCCTTCATTTCTAGCCTATGACCAGCCTGGAACAAACGGGATGACACCTGGATTGCCTTGATGGAGTCACCACCTAAATGGAAGAAATTGTCCTGAATTCCCACACGCTGAAGACCAAGTATCGTTCCCCACGCATCAGCCAGAGCTTGCTGAACCTCCGTCTGTGGTGCTACATAATCCATGCCTGAATCCACATGCTGTTCCGGTGAAGGGAGTGCTTTACGATCTACCTTCCCATTCGGCGTCAATGGTAGCTCGCCCAGCTGAACGAAGTAGGATGGCACCATGTAACCGGGTAAGTCTTGGGATAGTGCTTGACGCAATTGACCTGCCCCCATCTCACGGTCTGTTACGTAATAAGCACATAGCTGCTTCTGTCCCAGCTCATCCTGCCTTACGACAACAATGGATTCCTTTACCCCAGCTACAGAGGACAGACGGCTCTCAATCTCGCCCAGCTCTATGCGGTAGCCTCGGATTTTGACCTGCTCATCGATTCGACCCTTGTACTCCAGCACTCCGTCAGCACGCCAGCGTGCCAAGTCACCCGTGCGGTAGCAATACTCTCCAGTGCGATAAGGACTGACAATGAACTTGTCTGCTGTCAGCTCTGGCCGGTTGAGGTATCCACGCGCCACTCCGTCACCACCAACAAGCAGTTCACCCCAAGCTCCAACAGGCTGTAGCTTGAGCGCTCGATTGACAATGTATGTCGTGGAATGGTCGATAGGCCGACCGATTGGAACGGCTTGTGTCTGTGGTTCGGTAATATCATAGATCGTCGAGAACACGGTGTTCTCTGTCGGACCATAGGCGTTGATGATTCGAAGCTGCGGGTGAGTCTCCATCACACGATTCAAATGTGGTACGGATAGTACGTCTCCTCCGACAATTAATTCCTTCAGCGGTGTGAACAGGTCAATATCCTGCTGCGAGTGCTGGTGGAATAAGGACGTCGTGAGAAACAAGGTGTTGATGCTGTGCTGCTGAATTGCCTGCTTGAGTTGGACCGTATCCAAAATCGTGTCATAGCTCACCAGATGTAGCTGTCCACCGTTCAACAGCGTCCCCCAGATCTCGAACGTTGAGGCGTCGAATACGACCGCTCCGGTCTGCAAGAGCCGTGTACCCTCGTCGAGCGTGGCATGGCTTCTGTTTTTCGCCAGTCGAACGATATTCCGATGCTCGATCATGACGCCTTTCGGATTGCCTGTTGTGCCGGAAGTGTACATCACGTGGGCAAGATCGGTCGATGCTGCCTTCACAGGAAAATCCTCTTCTGTTAATGCCGAGCCAGTTCCGTGCAGGTTATTAAGGTTCTCAGATTCCCCGGCATCACCTGCAGTCTCTTTCAACTCACTTCCTTCACCAAGCGAACCACCTCGCCACTGTTGCTCATCACTCAGATCCAGGATTGGAATATCCGTCACAAAGAACACCTGATCATAGCGCTGAGCCAGAAGCAGCTCGGCACCTGAGTCCTCCAGTAGATAAAGGATGCGCTCTTCCGGGTAGTCTGGGTCAACGGGGACGTAGGCCCCACCTGCCTTCAGAATCCCCAGCATACCAACGATCAGTTCGATGGATCGCTCAGCCATCAGCGCTACACGCTGCGTATCCGAGCCCTGTCTGCGGCGAATCCCTCGAGATTGCAATATTCGTGCAAGGTGCTCGGATCGTTCATTAAGCTCTTGGTAGGTCAGCCTTTCGTCAGCAAAGGTAACGGCTATCTGCTCTGGTGTACACGCTGCATATTCCTCGAATATGACGTGCACAGGCAAATCTTTGGGATACGGATAATCTGCGACCGTGTTATTGAACTCTTTAATAATCTGTTCTTTTTCCTGCGGCGTGATGATCTCGATGGCAGACAGCGCTATGTCCGGTTGCTCAATGATCGCGTCCACCAACTGTCGGAAATGCAAGGCCAGGCGCTGAATTGTCTCTTGCGTATACAGCCGCGTAGCGTATTGCAGACCACAAACAATGTCTTCTCCATCTTCAAATGCAAATAGACTTAGATCGAACTTGGCAGCCGTCTGCTCGCCTGGATATGGCTCCATTCTCAGACCATTCAACTGCTGCTCGCGCTGTTCCAGATTTTGCAATGCAAATACAGTGTCGAATAGTGGATTACGACTTAAATCCCGATCAAGATCTAGCTTCTCGATCAGCTCCTCCAATGGATAGTCCTGATGCTCAAAAGCCTGTAACGTATGCCCTTTAACCTCCAGCACATAATCACGGAACGACTTGCTACCCTGTGGGTAGCTGCGGATGGCCAATGTATTGACGAACATTCCAATTAGTGGAGCTAGCTCGGCATGCGTCCTACCTGCAATGGGTGAACCTACAATGATATCCTCTTGACCACTGTAGTGACTGAGTAGAGTTGTGTATGCAGCCAGGAGCACCATGTACAAGGTAGACTCCGTCTGTGCTGCGATATGCTTCAGACCTGCGCTTTGCCGCGCGTCAAGTGAAAATGGCAACACATCTCCTGCAAAGCTTCGAACCGCCGGGCGCGGGAAATCTGTCGGCATATCCAGAACTGGCAGCTCACCAGCGAAGGTACCAAGCCAGTATGCCTCCTGCTCCTTGTATCGTTCGCTTCGATGCTGCTCCTGCTGCCACAACGCATAATCCTTGTACTGGATGCGTAGTGCGGGTAGCTCATCCTTGGCGTACAGACGGACAAGATCCTGCATAAGCACCTGAACGGAGGTGCCATCCGATATGATATGATGCATATCCAGTAGCAAAATGTGCTGGTCCGCCCCTACAGCAATCAATCCTGCCCGGAATAGTGGTGCCCGGTTCAATTCAAATGGACGAATAAAGTCCTGTAGCAGCTGATCTGTCTGCTCCCTGTCAGCACTATGCGCCTCGATGTACGCAAGGCGAAAGGACACCTTGTCATGCAAGCGCTGAACAGGCTCGCCCTGCACGGTATCAAAGCTGGTGCGCAATGTCTCATGACGCTGAATCAGTTCCTGAAAGGCTTGCTCCATAGCATTGACATCAAGCGGGCCAGTCAGTGTCACAGCACCCGGAATATTGTAGCTGGTTCCGTCCGGTTCAAGCTGATTCAGGATGTACATTCGCTTTTGCGCTGAAGATAGCACGTAGTGTGACTGCTGCGGTGCCATCGGAATCGCAGTATAGCCTGTCTGCTCCAGTGTCTCCAGCACCTGTGCAAGCTGCTCGATCGTAGGGTGGTCGAACAAGTCCTTAAGCTGAAGATTTTTATGCATTTGTCTATGCACTAGTGAAATAACATGCGTCGCACGTAGAGAATGTCCTCCCGCTTCGAAGAAATTGTCCTTAATGCCAATCCTCTCGACATTTAGCACCTCCTGCCAAATACTCACAAGATGCTCCTCCATGGAAGTCCTTGGAGGTTCATAGACGCTACCGCCATGCATGCTTCGCTCCGGTTGTGGTAGTGCTCGTCGATCAACCTTGCCGTTCGGTGTGAGCGGTAGCTGCTTCAGCTCCACAAAATATGAAGGCACCATGTAGCCCGGTAGCTCTCGAAGCAAGGCGTTACGTAGCTCCTGCATCTGTGACGCAACACCCGCTATATTTCCCTCTCGGATAGCAGCCGTCTCTGCCATTACTGCCTCGTTAGCAACGCTGCTAGTTGGCTCATTAGCAGCATCACTAGTTATCTCCTTAGCAACTCTTTCTTTAGCAGCACTGTGAATTGTCACCCCAGGAGCCTCGCCCTGCAGCACGACATATGCGCATAGCTGCTTCTGCCCCTGCTCATCCTCATGTGTCACGACAATCGCATCACTTACCACTTCCAGCTTCAGCAGCT
Organism: Paenibacillus massiliensis 2301065 = DSM 16942; assembly: GCF_000377505.1. Classification (GTDB taxonomy): domain Bacteria; phylum Bacillota; class Bacilli; order Paenibacillales; family Paenibacillaceae; genus Paenibacillus; species Paenibacillus massiliensis. The sequence goes on from NZ_KB898201.1 coordinate 95,801, forward strand.
GTGCCTCCACCTCGCCTAGCTCGATCCGATAGCCGCGGATTTTCACCTGAGCATCGATTCTTCCCTTATACTCCAGGGTCCCATCTTCACGCCAACGCACAAGATCTCCAGTCCGATAACAGCGCTCACCACTGCGGAATGGACTTTCCATGAACTTCTCAGCTGTCAAATCCGGCCGATTGCGATAGCCGCGGGCTACTCCGTCTCCACCGACGAGCAGCTCGCCCCAAGCCCCTACAGGCTGTAGCTGCAGCGCTCGATCCACTACATAGGCTGTCGAGTTCGTAATAGGACGACCTATCGGCACCGCTTCCGACTGAATGCCAGAAATAGCATGCGTAGTCGAGAAGGTCGTATTTTCCGTCGGTCCGTAGCCGTTGATCAGTTTCAATGACGGGTACGCTTCCAGTACACGATTCACATGTGGTACAGACAGCACATCGCCACCGATCAGCAGCTCCTTCAGGCCAGCGAACATCTCCACGTCCTGCTGGGATAATTGGTTAAAGAGTGGTGCCGTTAGCCACATGGTCGTAACACCATGAGCTCGTATAGTCTCTTTTAATCTTGCAGCATTCAGGATAACGTCCTGGCTTACGAGGATGAGCTGGCCACCATTCAGGAGTGCTCCCCAGATTTCGAAGGTAGATGCGTCGAAGACAACAGCCCCCGTCTGCAAAATTTTTGTATCCGCATGAAGCTCTGCGAAATTCGTATTCTTCACCAACCGCACAACATTTCGATGCTCGACCATGACCCCTTTGGGCAGACCAGTTGTGCCTGAGGTATACATGATATAGGCCAGTCGATCGCCGCCAGTTAACGGTTTATGAGCCTTGAGCTGGTCAGTCGCTTCATCTATGTTGTCGCCAACGTTGTCTCCACGACCATACAGTGATCCAGAAGCTGAGGATTCCTGCTGACCTGCACCATACACATCTTCATCCCGCAAATCCAGAATGGTTCCCTTATAGCCCAAAGGTCTGTGCTCAGCTCGTGTCACCAGGAGCAACTCAGCGCCTGAATCCTCCAGCAGATAGCTCACACGCTCCTCCGGGTAGTCTGGATCAATCGGTACATACACACCGCCGGCTTTAAGAATGGCCAGCATGCCGACGACCATATCAGCGGATCGCTCAGCCATGATCGCAACGGGCTGCTCCAGGCCTACTCCTGCTCTCCGCAAGGTAGCAGCTAGTTGATTCGTCTTCTCGTCTAGCTGGCCATAAGTCATACTGCCTTGCTCCTCGACAAGTGCGACCTGATAAGGAGTCTGCTTGGCTTGCTGTGAGAATAGCTCTTCAATGGACGCCTCTCGTGGGTAATCCACGATGGTATCATTGAAGGTAAATTTCAGCCTATCTGCATCCTGTGCGGATAGTATGTCTACACTGGACAACATTAGCTCCGGTTGATGCAGTACAACGGCATAGAGCCGGGATAGCTGCTCACCAAAGGATGCAATAGCCGTTTCATTGTAATAGCTATTATTGTAGGTCATTGTAAGAGAAGCGATGTCATTCTCCCACTTGAAATGCATATGCAGCTCTGCATCAACCTCATTCATCCAAGCTGCTTCATGAAGATTGTGTAAGGAGACTACCGTGTGAAATAGCGGCTTGTCCGCGTTGCTGCGCGGAATATCCAGCCCCTCCGTGTAGGTCCAAAAGGGGATGTTCTGGTGCTCTATAGCTTCACTGATATCTGCTTTGATCTGTGAGAGCAGACTCTTGAAGGTTGTGGCAGTATTCAGCGTGCTCTTCAGGATGAGCATAGAATTGAGCGGCTTGGCAGCACCACTGCCAGTCTCTGCAACAGGAATGCCCAGCAGTACATGCTCCTCACCTGTATACTTATGTAATAGACTATTTACTCCAGCAAGCAGCACCATGTATACAGCCCATGGATTACCGCCAGTGATGGATGATATGCGACTTGAGACATCAGATAAAAATGTCAATGTATATGTAGCATAATCAGCGTTTGCTGCTACATCCTTGGGTACATGAGTTGTATAAGGCAGGGTGATGATCCGATCCTCGGGCTCCAGCTTCTGACTCCAATATTTTTTTTCCTTCTCAAATAAAGCTTTCAATGACATCCCTCCTGCTTCATGGGGTTTCTCCCCGCTTGGAATGGTGCTTGGCTAATAACTTGAGCTCGTTTATCGGAAAAATACAGTGCAGGCAGGGACAGCAGACTCGCTGCTGCCCTCTGCACATGCAATGTGAATCAAACCTGTAGGAACAGTACCGGGAACTTCAACTTACCGTCAGATGCTAGAAAGCAAAATCAATGGAATCCGGCGTGAAGCCTTTTGGTTGCTCGTCTGTGTGCACCTGAATATCACCGAGTGGTATATCTGGATTAGCGACTACTTGCGACAGAATCGCGATGAAGTCATTACTGAGTCGCTCCATCACGGCTGCCCCGAACAGCTTGGTACAGTATTCAAAAGATCCTCGCAGTACACGATCCTCCTCACTCATGGATAGAGTCAGATCGAATTTGGAAATCCGATGCTCCTGCTCATACGGTCGGAAGGAGAGGGATTCCAGACTCGCCTCCTGTGACTCCGTATTTTGCAGCACGAACATGGTATCGAATAGTGGATTCCGACTTGCATCACGAGGGATATCCAGCTTCTCCACCAGCTCCTCTAACGGATAATCCTGATGCTCGAATGCTTGCAGCGTACGATCTCTCACCTCAAGCAAGTAGCTGTGGAACGTGTGATTATCCGTAGGCTGATGACGAATCGCCAACGTATTCACGAACATACCAATCAGTGGCTCAAGCTCTGGCTGTGAACGACCAGCCACCGGAGTACCGATGATTAGATCATTCTGGCCACTGTATTTGGACAACAGCAATGTATAGGCACCCAGCAGGACCATATATAACGTGCTTCCGGTCTGCGCTGCCAATTGCTTCAGCTGTGCATACACAGTTGGCTCGACTGCAAAATCATACAATGCTCCCTCGAAGCTGCGTGTTGCAGGTCTTGGATAGGCAATCGGCAGATCAAGTACAGGCAGTGGGCCCGTCAAATGCTCAAGCCAGAACCGCTCCCGACGCTGGTAGCGCTCCTCTTGTATCTGCTGCTGCTGCCATACCGCATAATCCTTATACTGAATATGCAGCGGTGGAAGCTCCTGTCCTTCGTACAGTTGTACCAGCTCTTGCACGATATTGTTCGACGATGCTCCATCGGAGATGATATGGTGCATGTCGTACATCAACAGATGGCGGTCGCCTCCAGTCCGCACAAGACGAACACGCAATAGCGGTGCAGATCGGAGATCAAAGCTGCGTACAAAGGAGTCTATATGTGTATCCAGCTCCGATTCTGCGCCCTCCAGTTGTTCTATCGCAAATTCAACTTGCTCATGAATCCGCTGCACAACCTCGCCATCCACCATCTCAAAGCTGGTACGCAGTGTATCATGACGAGCAATCACTGCACGGAAAGCCTGCTCCAGACGATCAGCATCCAAGGCTCCTGCCACTTCCAATACACCCGGCATGTTGTAGCTTGTATCTCCGCCCTCCAGATGGCTCAAAAGGTATACTCGTTTTTGGGCCGAGGAGACTGGATAATATGCCCGCTTCGGTGCGGAAGAAATGGCTGTGTAGACAGTCGTTCCTTGCTTCGCAATGAGTCTAGCCTGCTCCTCAATAGTGACATACTGGAACACCTCACGCAGCGTAATCAGACTTCCCAGCTCCTGATGGATTCTCGCCACAAGCGTCGTCGCCCGCAGAGAATGTCCGCCTACATCGAAGAACGAGTCGCCGATGCTTACGCTAGACAGCTTGAGGACATCCTGCCATATGCGTGCAAGCTGTGCCTCCAGTGCGGTCCGTGGTGCAATATGCTCACGTCCACCACCAAGTCTTGCTTCTGGCGCAGGCAGCGCCTTGCGATCCACCTTGCCACTTGCTGTCAGCGGGAATTGCTCCAGCTGTACAACATAAGTCGGGATCATGTAATCCGGCAGTATTGGCTGCAGAACGCTTCTCAGCTCCGGCAGATTCACTGGAGATACTGCCATGATATAAGCACACAGATCCTTGTGCCCATCCTCTTGCTCCCACACGGTAACCACCGCACCATGGATATCGTCTACCTTGAGGAGCTGCGCTTCGATCTCGCCCAACTCGATCCGATAGCCGCGAATCTTCACCTGCTGGTCCATCCGGCCCAGATACTCAATACTTCCATCCGGTAACCAACGAGCCAGATCCCCCGTTCGATACATCCGGTCAGTCTGATGACTAATGGATGGATGTTCGATCTCGACAGCATGTACGGAATTCACGAACGGATTGTGCAAGAATCTTGCTGTCGTTAGCTCCGGTAGATTCAGGTAGCCTCGTCCTACACCTTGCCCACCAATATAGAGCTCGCCTGCCACCCCGATCGGCACCAACTGCTGCTTGCCGTTCAGAATATACAGAGACTGCTTACCGAGCGGTGTGCCGATGGATAATGTGTGCTGTCCTTGCTTCAACAGCTCATCAAGGCTTCTCACATCCTCCACGGTATAAGCGGTAGCATCCACAGTTGTTTCTGTAGGGCCATACACGTTGGTGATAATCGGATGATACCCGGACCACTTGTGCATGAAGGTGTGAAGAAGAGCTACCGGCAACGCCTCGCCACCAATCAGGTAATGCTTGACCTCTGGCGCCTCGGGTACTGCAACCGTCTCGTTCAGGATTTGCAAATGCGCAGGTGTGCCATCTGACAAGTCAATGTTGTGCGTACGATAGTAGCCAATCAATAGTTCGCCGTTCAGACTTACATCGCGGGAGACTATATGCAAGGTGTGACCTAATAACAGGGCCGCAAAGATTTGCTGAACGGATGCATCGAATACATAGGCCGACAGCCAAGCCACCTGCAATGGTCTATCATAACGGCTGTATACACGATCAGCGAGAGCATCCACCAGATGGTTGACGCTGCCCTGCTCGATCAGCACACCTTTCGGTTGTCCGGTCGTACCTGACGTATAGATGATGTACGCCAAATTATGCAGATCCACCGTGGAAGTCAGATTGTGGACTTCCTGCTCAGCCATTAGAGCTCTAACATCCTCGTCGTCGATTACTATAGCTTGGACCGTAGCGGGTAAACGAACCTCTGAATGAACTGAACTGGATGTAATCACCACACGTGCTCCACTATCCTCAAGCATGTATTGAATCCGTTCTTGCGGATACATGCGATCCATCGGAACATACGCGCCTCCAGCCTTGAGTATGCCGAGAATACTCACAGCGATCTCAGCCGAACGCTCCAGCAAAATACCAACCGGTTGGTCAGCTTCCACTCCTGCTGCTCGCAGCAGACGAGCTAATCGATTCGCTCGCTCATTCAACTCGGCGTAGGTCATGCCTGTATCCTCAAATACGACCGCGACCCGTTCAGGATGCTGCTGTACTTGTGCCTCGAAGCGTTCGCTAAGCGAGAGTCCCGGCGACTCCGCACCTTGTCCATAACCTTCCACGCGTAGACTGTGTAGCTGCGGATCGTTGAATACGTTCAAAATGTGCTGACTCTCATCCTCTGTGATCAGGGCGATCTCTCCGAGCTTCACATTCGGATTCGCTGCCACGGCTTCTGCCAGACGAATGAAGTGACGGGTCATTCGCTCAATGGTTTCAGAACGGAACAATGCCGTCGCATATTGCAGACCAAGCTGGATGCCGCCCTCTTCCTCACGCGCCTCCAGTGTCAGATCGAACTTCGCTGGAGCCTGCTCCATCTCATAGGGACGGAAGCTCAGCTCTGCCAGCTGCTGCAGTTCCCCTTCCTCCGTCGTATGCAAGGTGAACATCGTATCGAACAATGGATTACGGCTCATATCCCGCTTCACATTCAGCTGATCCACCAGCTCCTCGAACGGATAATCCTGGTGTTCGAAGGCCTGCAATGCGCGAAGCTTCACATCCTCCACATAGCTACGGAAGCTCTGCTCCGCACTTGGATAATTCCGCAGGGCCAGCGTGCCAACGAACATCCCGATCATCGGCGCCAGGTCCGCATGCGGACGCCCTGCAATCGGCGTACCAACGATAATGTCCTCCTGTGCCGTGTAGTGATGCAGCAGCGTCGTATATGCCGCCAGCAGCACCATGTACAGGGTCGATCCGCTTTGGGTCGCCAGCTCCTTCAGGCGATCACTGACCTCTCGATCCAGTCCGAATACGATCGTGTCCCCTTCACTACTGCGTACTGCCGGACGAGCATAATCTGTCCGTAGATCCAGTACAGGTAGCTCTCCGCGGAACGTATCTAGCCAGTAGGCTTCCTGACGCTGCATCCAGGCCTGCTGTGCCTGGCTGTGCTGCCAGATAGCATAGTCCTTGTATTGCAGACGCAATGGCTGCAATTGTTCTCCGTCATACAGACGAACGAATTCTTCTGTAAGGACACCCATGGACACACCATCCGAGACAATGTGGTGCATATCAAGCAACAGTAAATACTGACCTTGGGCTTGCACTTGAGGTTGCTCTTGTGGTTGTTCTTGGGCTTGCTCAAGTTGCTGGCCTTCTACTTGCGCTTGCTGCTCCAGCGCCACTTGCATTTCTTGCATTTGACCTTGCGATTGTTCTTGTAACCATGCCGTTCCTGCAGTCAATTCGACCACACCGACCCGCAGCAGCGGAGCGTTATGCAACTCGAACGGACGAACGAAGCTCTTCACCAATTTCTGAATCACAGCGTTCTCATCCGCTGCTTCATCCGTTGTAGCTGAGTCTGTCTCCATGTCTGCCTGGATGGATGACGATGGAGCTGCATGATTGGCCATATCTATGCTCGCATCTAGATCGCCTGCTGGTGTCGTAACGGTCTCTTGTGCCGCCGCCGCTTCATTCTGCGCCTGCACATACTCGACCTCGAATGACACGGTATCTTCAATCCATTGCACAGGCTCTCCGTCCACTACTCCGAAGCGAGTCCGCAACGTCGCATGACGTGCAATGACTTGACGGAATGCCGCCTCTACCCGCTTCACATCCAGCGGACCGCTGACATGCAGCACCGATGGCATGTTGTAGCTAATATCCTGCGGGTCCAGCTGATGCAAGACATACAGTCGCTGCTGAACCGAGGACAGTGGATAGTAGCTGCGCTCTTCCGATACCGGAATAGCGGCGTACGTCACCTGCTCCAGCTGCTCCAGCACAACCGCCATTTGCTCGATCGTTGGCGCTTCAAAAATACGCCGCAGCGGCAGCTGCTTGTTCAGCTCTTTGTGAATCTTGGCTGCCAGTGTCGTCGCCCGCAGTGAATGTCCACCAATCTCGAAGAAATTGTCCTTCACGCCGACCTGCGTTAGACCCAGCACATCCTGCCAGACCTCCGCCAGCTTCGCTTCCACCCATGTACGTGGTGCAACATATTCAGCACCGCTGTGCAGACTGCCATCTGGAGTCGGAAGCGCTTTGCGGTCAATCTTGCCATTCGGTGTCAGTGGCATCTGCTCCAGCTGGATCAGGTACGATGGCACCATGTAGCTCGGCAGTTCAGCGGCTAATTGAGCGCGCAGCTCACTTGCACCAACTTCTTGTTCAGCTACATAGTAGGCCACCAGCTGGTTCTGACCCTGATCATCCGCTTGCGCGAGTACAATGACCTCCTGCACAGCCTCCACCTTCAGCAGCTGAGCCTCCACCTCGCCCAGCTCAATCCGGTAGCCGCGAATCTTCACCTGATGGTCGATCCGGCCTAGATATTCGATGTTACCGTCTGGCATCCAGCGCGCCAGATCTCCGGTACGGTACATCCGCTCATAATGGCTCGTGGCATGGCTC
>NZ_KB898201.1:103730-108993 GCF_000377505.1 Paenibacillus massiliensis 2301065 = DSM 16942
GCAAAATGGCCCGACTGTGCAGACTGCACCTCCCACCGCTCGACAAGATGCTGCTGCGTCAGCACCAGCTGCGCACCCGAGTCCTCCAGCATGAAGCGGATGCGATCGGCCGGATAGTCTGGATCAATCGGCACATATGCGCCGCCAGCCTTCAGAATCGCATAGATGCCCACCATCATCTCCAGCGAGCGCTGCACGACCACACCTACGGGCTGATCTGCTACAACACCTTCCGCACGCAAGGTACGTGCCAGACGATTCGCACGTTCATTCAGCTCCGCATAGGTCAACGATTGCTCCCCACAGATGACAGCCACCTGTTCCGGTGCACGTAGTACCTGCTGCTCGAACAGACTGCTAAGTGTCTCCTCCTGCGGATATGGTGCTGCGGTATCACCCCACACCTCGATGAGATGTGCTTGCTCTGCCGGGGTTACCAAGGCAAGTTCATCCACACGGATATGCGGATTCGCAATAATCTGCTCCAGCACTTGCAATAGATGCCCTTGCATACGCTCAACTGCAGCGCGATCATATACATTCGCGTTATATCGGAACATGATGCGGAAGAGCTCATCCGGCATGACAACCAGATCCAGATCATAATTCGTCTGCTCGACCACCTCAACATTGCTGATTGCAAAGGCTGATGAGCGTGCTTCACCCATCTGATCTACTTGCTGCTCCATCTGCTGCTCTACCGGATAATTTTCAAAGACCATAATATGATTAATCAGTTGCTGCTTCTGCTCGGTTAGCGCCTGGATTTCATACAACGGGAAACTATCATAGACCCCTGAGGCCAGTGCCTGCTCCTGTGTACTCCGCATAATCTCAGTGAATGTAGCATTACGAGCATTGTGAATGCGTACCGGAATCGTATTAATGAACAAGCCGATCATATTCTCCACGCCAGGCAGATCCGTCGGACGTCCTGATACTACGCTACCGAATACAACATCCTCATTGTTGTTATATTTCTGCAAAATCACGCCCCACACGCTCTGCATCAACGTATTAATCGTTACCTGCTGTTGCTTCGCGATTCGATACAAGGCATCGCTCCATGTGCGATCAAGATCAACCGTTATCTGTTCAGACCTATATTTGGATACATACTCAGACACATACTCGGAAGCATGGGCATTCTGCTCATCAATAGCCAGCTCGGCATGCATCCTTGTGCTTGCTGATTCTTCCGTCAGCGCTGAAGCTGAATCTGCCAATGTCATGGGATGATCCTGGGCAAGGCTGCTTGATATTTCTTGTCCCTCAAGGACGGACGTACTGCCAGGCAACAACGTCTGCTGCTCAAAGCCAGCCAGATAGCCGTTCCAATAGTCCCTTGCCGCATGCTCGTCCTGACTCTCCAGCCATTCAATATACTCGCTAAAAGGTGTAATCGCAGGCAGCTGTGGCTGCTTATGCTCCAGCAGCGCAAAATATGTGCCGAACACCTCGCTTGTCACAAGTGACAAACACCAGCCATCCATCACAATATGATGGAAGCTCCAGACCAGATGGTATGCCTCTTCAGCCGTATGAAGCACATGCACTCGCATGAGCGAGTCATTGGCAAGATTGAAGCCTCGGTCCTGGTTCTGCTGCTTGAACGCCCGAATATACGCCTGCTGCTGTGCAGGGTCCATTGCCCGTAGATCCTCATAAGTGAGATCGCTCGACTTGTGACGGAATACCATCTGTAATGGCTCCTGCTGCTGTTCCAATTCGAACATACGGAAGTTCGTGCGCAGCGCCTCATGACGCCTAGTCAACAGATCCAGACTCTTACGGAAAATGGCTACATCAAAATGACCCTGCTGATCAAACGACGCCTGCTGGAAGTAAGCACCGGATTCAGGCTCCATGAGGCTGTGGAACAGCATTCCTTTTTGCATTGGTGACAGAGCATACACATTCTCCAGCTCACCGATACCAGCCGTCTCCAGCATCAATTGCTCCAATTGCTTCAGGCTGAGACCTTTATATAGAACATCACTAGGCGTTAGCTCACTCCGCTCTTTAGCCGCGCAATGCGAGATAACCTCTTGCAGGCTTTCCTTCAATAGCTGTGCGAAATGCTCAACGCTATGCTGCTCGAAGGCATTGCTGTCATAGCGTATTTCCAGTGTCAGTACACCTGCTGTGATCATACCGTTCACATTCAACGGCTGCTCCAGCAACGTATGTTCACTCATCGGCTCACCGCCGGAGTGAGATGACAGAACAATTGCGCCATGATCCAGGTCCTGATCGAATTGACCCAGATAGTTGAAGCTGATTTCAGGCTGCAGATGGAGTGCAGAATTGGCTGCTTCGGCAGACAAGTATTTTAAAAGACCATAACCAATTCCCTTCTGCGGCACCTGGCGCAGGTTCTCCTTGACCTGCTTGATCCGCTGACCTGCTTCCGCTTGTCCATCCACCTCTAGCAGCACTGGATATTGGCTCGTGAACCAGCCCACAGTACGTGTGATATCAAGCTCTGGTACGATTGCTTCCCGTCCATGGCCTTCCAGATTGACCAGAACTCTCTGCTGACCACTCCAGCGGTGCAATGCAGTGCCAAGTGCCGTTAACAGGAGGTCATTCACCTCTGTGTTGTAAGCTCTATGCGCATCCTGCAGTAATTGGCGCGTATCCTGCTCGCTCCACGCTACCGTCACCGTCTTGCTGTCACACAGCGGATATCCCGCTTCTACAGCACGCTCCTCGTTACTACGCACTGATCCAGAAGCTTGCTCGGCAAGGTGCTGCCAGTAATTGCTCTCATGCGCCATTGCTTCGCTACTCGCATATTGCGACAAGCGCTCTGCCCATACCGCGAATGAATCCGTTTTGGCCGGCAGACGAACGACTTCTCCGCGGACGGCTTGCTCATACCCTTCAGCAATATCCTCTAGTACAATTCGCCACGAAATACCGTCTACGACCAGATGATGGATAGCAACCAGCAAATGATCACCGTCCGCACAACGGAACAGTCCGAGTCTCATCAGTGGTCCATTTTCTATATCCATGGAGCCTTGGATAGCATTAGCTCTGTCTTCAATCACTCTAGCCACCATGGCTTGCTCAGACATGTCGGTGAGGTCCACAATATCCAGACTGTATAGCTCGCCTTCCTTCAAACCACGATTGTATGCCACATAGCCATGCTCCTCGGCATGACGGAACACGATTCGCAATGCATCATGGTGCTCCACAACCTTCGCCACTGCCTGCTGTAATGCAGCTACTTGGAAGCCTTCTGCTCTGTGCAGCATGACCGATTGGTTGAAGTAATGCGGCTCTGCCGAATCCTGTGCAAAGAACCAATGCTGGATCGGTGTCAGCGAAAGAGTACCCGTTACCGTGCGTTGATCCGCTGTGCGAGTAGCCTGATGAACATGCCCACTCAACAATGAGATGGTTGGGTACTGGAACAGATCCTTCATCTCCAGCTTATAGCCAGCTTGCAGCAAGCGTGAAGCTAGCTGAATCGCCTTGATCGAGTCGCCGCCCAGATCAAAGAAATTATCCAATATACCAATCCGCTTAGATCCCAGCACGGTCTGCCATATAGATACCAACGTCTGCTCCAGGGAAGTGCGTGGCTCTGCATATTCAGCACCGCTGTGCAGACTGCCATCTGGAGCCGGAAGCGCTTTGCGGTCAATCTTGCCATTCGGTGTCAGTGGCATCTGCTCCAGCTGGATCAGGTGCGATGGCACCATGTAGCTCGGCAGTTCAGCGGCTAATTGAGCGCGCAGCTCACTTGCACCAACTTCTTGTTCAGCTACATAGTAGGCCACCAGTTGGTTTTGCCCCTGCTCATCCGCTTGCGCGAGTACAATGACCTCCTGCACAGCTTCCACCTTCAGCAGCTGAGCCTCCACCTCGCCCAGTTCAATCCGGTAGCCGCGAATCTTCACCTGATGGTCGATCCGGCCCAAGTATTCGATGTTGCCGTCCGGCATCCAGCGCGCCAGATCTCCGGTACGGTACATCCGCTCATAATGGCTCGTGGCATGGCTCGCTGCCTGTCTAGCTGCTCGACCTTCTGTCACGTCATGCCCTTCAGCTTCAGAGCCAAGTCCAGCATCAGCCAGTCGCGCTTCACCTACAACTCCCTCAGCTTCCTCAGACTCCCTCACTTCTCCAGTCACGAACGGATTCGACACGAACTTCTCCGCCGTCAGCTCCGCACGATCCAGATAGCCACGGGCCAGACCCGGACCGGATACGCACAGCTCCCCCGCTACGCCGACAGGTGCCAGATGACCATGAGCATCCACGATGTAGACCCGGTGATTCGGCATCGGACGTCCAATCGAGATGATCTCCCCTGCCCGGCTATCCTCAGATACCGGCCAGATGGATGTTGCGACCGAATTCTCCGTTGGACCATAGCCGTTGTAATACGACACCTGATCCTTCCACTTGTACACCAGCTCCGTTGAGGTCGCTGATCCGGCTGTGAACAGAATCCGCAGGCTTGGCATCCGCTCCGGCTCCAGATACACCGCATACGTCGGCGGTAAGGCCGCCACGCTAATCCGATGCTCCGCCATATACTGCTCGAACCGCTCATAGTTCAGGATCGTCTCACTGGTCGGTACATACAGTGTCGCTCCGCAGAACAGCGCCTGGAATATTTCCCAGCATGCCGCATCGAACGAATAGCTCGCGAACAGCAACCCATGATCCGCAGGACTGATCTGCAGCGTCTGATCGAAGTAGGTCTTCAGGTTGCAGAGGCCATGATGCTCCAGCATGACGCCCTTCGGCTGGCCCGTCGTGCCTGAGGTATAGATGACATACGCCAGATCGTTCGGTCCAGACCATGGCTCCAGATTCGAGCCATCTCCATGGTAGACGGCATCCGTCCCATCCAGGACGAGCATACGTCCATCAAATGCTACTTTATCTGCCAGATGACGCTGAGTCAGCAGCAGCTGTGCTCCTGAGTCCTCCAGCATGTAGCGAATTCGCTCCTCTGGATACGTCGGGTCAATCGGCACATACGCACCGCCGGCCTTCAGGATCGCGAAGATGCCTACGATCATGTCCACCGAGCGCTCGGTCATGAGACCGACCAACTGATCCTTCGTGACTCCTTCATGACGCAGCGTTCGCGCCAGACGGTTCGCTCGCTCATTCAGCTCGCGGTACGTCAGCTGCTCTCCTTCGCAGAACAGAGCTGGTTGCTCTGGAGTCTGCTCTGCCTGCGCCTCGAACAAGCCGTGAATCGTCTGCTCACTCGGGTAAGCCACAGTCGTAT
>NZ_KB898202.1 GCF_000377505.1 Paenibacillus massiliensis 2301065 = DSM 16942
ATATTCCCTGATAGCTCAGTTGGTAGAGCACTCGACTGTTAATCGAGTTGTCACAGGTTCGAGTCCTGTTCGGGGAGCCATATGGAGAGGTGTCCGAGTTGGCCGAAGGAGCACGATTGGAAATCGTGTAGGCGCCAAAAGCGTCTCGAGGGTTCGAATCCCTCTCTCTCCGTAGCTTTTACATCATGGCTGGGATGAGAACCCATAAGGGGTTCGTCGAAGCATTCGCATCGATAGCATTACATCGCAGTCTCGAACAAAGTGAGAGTATCCCTCTCTCTCCGTTGAACTTAAGAGTCTAATCCAGTTAGCCACTAGCTATCTGGATTTTTTGCTTTTTGCTAATGTATTTCAGCGATATATTTGTATTTAATCTGTGATAATCAATTCTGTCAGCACATCAAAGAAATCGCTATTCTTTACTAAAACACCCAAAGCCGGGATATCTGGCTTTGGGTGCACAACTAGATCATAGTCATTGATCCTGTATTGAAAAGTGGCTATTCACCTAAAGGAAGCTTTGACTGGCCGATCGGTGTTCCATCCAATACGCAATGGATCGCATGTGCTACGCCATGCTCAAAGTTCTTGAGTGTTACGGCTTGAGCAATTTCCTGAATATCAGGAGCTGCATTTCCCATCGCGATACCAAGGCCTGCCATTTGTAGCATGGATACGTCATTGTAATTATCTCCAATGGCTGCTGTGTCATCCATGGAAATACCCATGGAAGCGGTCAGCCGTGCTAGAGCATTACCCTTAGACACATCTGGGTGCTGCATTTCAAAATTGTGATCAGATGATACGACCATTGCAACATCTTTACGACCTGCAAAGTAGTCGCGTCCGTGATTCAGTTCTTCTGGATACAGAGAGAAGGCCATGATATTGTAGATGGATGCGTCTTTCGGAATATCTAGATAAGAGCCAACCCGATGGAAGTGGGGCTTCTCATAGTGCTTTTTAATGCTGCGGATCATATGTTCAGTATACTCACCTGGCTGATTACCCAGGAGGCGGTCCATTTCAGCGAGCATTTCTTCATTTCTATTGAGGGGAGCGTACAGCCCGCGGTCGGTGGAGGCTTCATAATAATATCCTTGCTCATCGAGCCACTGCATGACAGATAGCGCCGTATCTCGCTCAACAGGAAGATGGTACAGCAATGTGCCATCCATATCGTGGATTGTAGCACCGTTGGAGGCGATAACGGGTGTTTTAACCCCGCCGTCCTTAGAGATCTCTACTACATCCGCATAAATTCTCCCCGTTGCAATTGCAATGTGGAGTCCTTCCTGCTGTGCCCGGTGTATAGCTGCAGCGCTCTCAGGGGCAATACGGCTATACAGATTTAACAGGGTTCCATCTAAATCGGTTGCGAATAATTTCATGGTGAACAGCTCCTCTGCTTATAATTCAGGAATCAGGATTTCAACCTGTTGCTTCTCCAGGAATTCTCTCCATTCAGCGGAGAGAGGTTGATCAGTAATGAACAAATGTACATGAGACCAGTCGGCAAACCGATACATCGAACGACGGTTAAGCTTGGAGTGATCAGCCAGAACGATGACTTGCTCAGCTTGCTGCATCATTTTGTGCTTAATCTTGCCGTCCTCTACTCCTGAATATAACCCTTGTCTTGCCACGCCTCCAACCCCAATAAAGGCTTTGTTCACATAATAGTGATCCAAAGCTTCAAACACAGAAGGGCCATATAAATATCTTTGCTCTTTTTGGAGTCTGCCGCCGAGCAGATGAATATCTACAGCAGAATGGTTAGATAAAGTATCTGCAGAGTGAATGGAATTAGTGATTACAGTACAATCCTTCTGGTGAAGGTACTCTGCACACGCTTGGACTGTCGTAGAGGAATCGAGGATAATATGATCTCCCTTGCGTACGAGTGCGGCAGCTAGCTTGCCAATAGCTCTTTTCTCTTCGGATACGTACTGAAGGCGATCGTTATAGCTTCTATACTCTCCGTGAGCAGAAGGAAGAATCGCTCCTCCACGGGTTCGAACAAGGGCATCCTGTTCTTCAAGCTTGATTAAATCTCGCCTTGCTGTATCCCTGGAGACATCAAACAGCGTTACGATGTCATCGGCTGAAATACGTTGGTGTTTTCGCAAGTATTCCATAATGAGCTGCATACGTTCTTCTTGAAACACAGAAGACCTCCCAGCATTCGTGTGTAATATCGCTACATCTTATTAGTTAATTATAAGTGAATGTAATGAATTGTGCAATTTCATAAGTGATTATGCAATTTTCAGGATTTACTTCAATAACATACAATGTGTAACAAGATTCTCTGCGAAGTTAATATTGTCATTGGAATCCCATCATTATAATCCGCAGGTTTGCTTGTGATATAAAGATTTATGTTAAAGGAATAATAAATTGTAGATTCTCAATAAAAATTCAATTGGTTAGAAAAAAAAGTTGCATATTTCATTCCAGTTTGATATACTCTTAAATGTTGCTACAAGATATTAACTAATTGAGGCCCGTTGGTCAAGGGGTTAAGACACCTCCCTTTCACGGAGGTAACAGGGGTTCGAATCCCCTACGGGTCATAAGGCTATTCTATAGCCCATGAAGGATGAGAACCCCACTGGGTTCGTCGAAGCATAAGCTTCGATAGGAATACATCGCAGTCGACTCACATCGTGAGGCGCATCCCCTACGGGTCATACATACATGGAGGCTTAGCTCAGCTGGGAGAGCATCTGCCTTACAAGCAGAGGGTCGGGGGTTCGATCCCCTCAGCCTCCACCATAATTTAATATCGCGGGGTGGAGCAGTTCGGTAGCTCGTCGGGCTCATAACCCGAAGGTCACAGGTTCAAATCCTGTCCCCGCAATTGTCTTTCAAATCATTGAAAGTGCCTCATGGAACCGTGGTGTAGAGGCCTAACATGCCTGCCTGTCACGCAGGAGATCGCGGGTTCGAATCCCGTCGGTTCCGCCATCTTGATTTAGCATCAGGGATGAGAATCCATTTGGGTTCGTCGGAGCATATACTTCGTAAGCATAAACTTCGCAGTCTCTCACGAAGTGAGAGTATCCCGTCGGTTCCGCCATTTATCTTTTTAGATTAATACAAGAATTAAATAAGTGTTTTGCGGACGTGGCTCAGCGGTAGAGCATCGCCTTGCCAAGGCGAGGGTCGTGGGTTCGATTCCCATCGTCCGCTCCATATGTCCCCTTAGCTCAGCTGGATAGAGCGTTTGACTACGAATCAAAAGGTCGGGAGTTCGAATCTCTCAGGGGACGCCATATATATTCTTACAGTAATTCACAAAGTTCACTGAATTGGATTCGAACGAATGAGTTCGTCGGAGCTATACCTCGTAAGGTTAACTTCGCAGTCCGACGTATTTTGTCGGTATCTCTCAGGGGACGCCATAATTTTATATGCCGGCGTGGCGGAATGGCAGACGCGCTCGACTCAAAATCGAGTGGGAAACCGTGGAGGTTCGAGTCCTCTCGCCGGTATACGCTTTAAAAAAGTTCATTAGACATCTAATGAACTTTTTTCTATTCTCTGTTCCAACAAGTGTGTGAGTTACAAACTGATATCAATTAGAGTTACTATCTTTTCGGATAGTATATATCATAAAAGACCGTACTATATTTTCAGCTGTGTTCAATTTATACTAGCCTTACATTCAACTAAGGAGAGGATAGTATGACAACAGCTCAAATTTATAATCACGGTGTCGCATGGGAAGAGGATTTTGGTGTTACTCAAGGCTATAGCATCCATGGGACGATTTATATCTCCGGGCAATTTTCCCATGATATGGAGGGGAACTTTGTTGGCGAGGGAGATGTTGAGGCGCAGACACGACAGTCGCTGGAAAACCTGGATCGAGTGTTAGCTGGATTTGGTGTTGCTAGAGCAAATATTGCCGAATTAGAGATCTTCTTGGCCCACCCACAAGAGCACTTTCAGCAGTGCGTTGGTCTGTACAAAGAGTATGTAGGCGAGCATCGTCCAGCAGTGACTCTCGTCGGAGTATCAGGTTTAGCGTTTCCTCATCAGCTTGTCGAAATTCGGGCGGTTGCACACACTGATTAAATCAGTACACCCAATTATACATTCATTCTTTACATTTCAATCACCACATTTAGCCCGTTATTCGATCCATACTGGCAGATACTTGTCGAGGCTAAGCTTCAGAAAACGTTTGTACTGTATAAAAGTCCAGAGTCTGCGTATGTATCATAGCTTTTCAGCAAGAGGCCACAAGGAATTAAACTCCTTGTGGCTTTTTTATGTCTGTGCTTTTTATGTCCGTACTTTCATTGAGCCTGTACGTTAGTATAACAATAAATGCATTAGGCAAGTTGACATTAAAATAAATAAGAGTTATTGTAGATACATATAATCTGTAATGAGTTGAAAACAGCTTGCGCATTTCTCTAAAGCAGCGAACTATCAACAAACTAGTAATGAACTAGTAACGAACTATGCACTCCACACGATGTTTTTTCTTGTGGCAGCTACTCCAGACTAACGTATCGGTGTCCAGCAGCTGGCAGAGCGTCAGCAGATCTCCTCTACGCACCTATCTAAAAATTCTGCCATGGGTCAAGTTCAGTGATTAAGGCCGAAGGGCGATGAAGACGTATCCGAAGAACAGGGAGATGTCTGACTTGGTTAATTCCGTTAGGATTTCGCTGTAACAAGCGCTGTTTTCAAACTTATTTTTTAATCTTATTAAGGATATAGAGAGTCTTTTAAATCCTTTAATTTATTATATAGAAAGGAGAACTACAGAGATAACTATTTATGAAAGCTAATTATTTTTTTGTTTGTATTACAGATATAAAGAGTCTTTTAAATCTACAAATGAATGAAAGGAGAAATGATTATGAGCAATAAAGAATGGTTCAATCCAGCAAGCTGGGAGAAGGCGTGGAGGGAGGATGCACATACAGCAGTCAATAGAATGAAGAGAGCCGGCATGGACCCGGCGCATGTGATGGATCAAAGGGCCAAGGCGTTCAATGAGCAGGCCTTTAGTGACGAAGGAAGGCGCAGAGCTAAGCGTATCATGAGCTGGCTGGAGCATCAGGGAGTGGTTTTTAAGGATGCTTCGATCTTGGACATTGGTGCTGCTTCTGGTGGCTTTACAGTACCTTTTGCCAAGGAGGGAGCCAAGGTTACAGCTGTAGAAACCTCATTACCGCTCATTGAACTGATGAAGAAAAATATATCGAGCCTCACAAGTGGAGCTGTAGAAATCGTTGCTGAGCCTTTTGAGCAAATTGACCTGCAGGCCAAAGGCTGGGAGAAGGCTTACGATCTCGTCTTTGTATCCATGTGCCCGGTCCTCGTTGATTGGGAAAGTGTGGAGAGGGTGCTGAGCGTTGCTCGGAAATATTGCTATATGAGCTTGTCCGTCGGTCCTCACGAAAATAGTCTCATTGATGAGGTATGGCCTCTTGTAAGTGATCAGCCGCGAGGCTCAGAGCATTTGGAGATGGCTTACCTGATAAATTTATTATTACTCAAGGGCTACGCCTATCAATCGCTAATTACTCGTGAGATAACGACGAAGACCGTATCCAGAGCAAAGGCCCTCGATGAAGCCATGACCAAGTTGTCGTTATTCGGGGTGTCGTGTGATGAACGGGTTCGTAACATCGTGTCTGATTACCTGGAGAAAGCATATCCTTCAGATGAAGTAAGCATTCGTCAGGGAGGAAGATTCGGCAAAGTGCTCGTTCAGTTGGAGAGACAGCACATGTACAGCAGCGACGAACAAATCTAACGGTATGGGGGATTAAAGAAATGAAATACGATTGTGTCATTATAGGTGGTGGCCCAGCAGGATTAAATGCAGCGTTAGTGCTTGGAAGAGCCAGACGTACAGTAGCGCTCATAGACCATGGTCGACCAAGGAATGCTGTAACTCATGCGTCACACGGTTTTATTACACGCGATGGTATTCAGCCCGCCGAGTTCCGACGGATTGCGTTGGAGGAAGTATTACAATATCCGACCGTTCATCATATCCAGGAGGAGGTAGTGGACATTCAGAGCTCGGAGCAAGGCTTTGATCTCCACACCGCTGTAGGAGGACATATACAGGCTCATAAGATCATTATGGCCGCTGGCTTGCGCGAGGAGCTACCTGATATAGAAGGAGCCCAAGAGTTTTATGGAAAAAGCCTCTTCAACTGCCCATTCTGCGATGGCTGGGAGCTGCGGGATCAACCGCTGGTCATTGTGTCAGACACAGGTGATGCGTTTCATCGAGCGAAGCTGCTGCTGAATTGGAGCCAAGACCTGATCGTATGTACGAGTGGTGGCCCCGCCCTGACACCTGAGCAGATCCAATTCCTTGCTTTCAAAGGGGTGCGAACGATTGATACGCCTGTTGCCGCATTTTCGGGGCGAAATGGCATGCTTGAACGAGTTCATTTTACAGATGGCAGTAGCGTTGAGCGTAGTGGGGGATTCCTGTCGCCTGCACTCCTACCGAATCATGCCCATTTTGCTAATGCACTAGGCTATCAAATGGCCGAGAATGGGGCAGTAGTAACCGATCCGATGGGGAGAACGACTGTTCAGGGAATCTATGCAGCGGGCGATTCCGCCTATGTTATGCCTTCTCAATTGATCTATGCAGCCGCCTCTGGCAGCAAAGCAGCTATGGGGGTGGTAGCAGACTTGACGGAGGAACAATGGAAGGATCATGTTTGACGACTGTATGACGAATAATAGTTGGCATATACAGTTTAGGAGGTTATAGGGAGTTAGAGATAATGGGATATTGAAACTCTTGGGGTGAAGAGGTAAGGCGGGTCGCTCCACAAAAGAGCGGGTCGTACGTGTGTGTTAGTGCTGCGTATAACCCGCTTTGTTTTTGATACAGAGATGGATATCGTTGTTATCGTATTTTAGTTATCTTATTTAGTTATCGCATTTAGTTATTGCATTTTTAGTTGCCGGATGAAGAAGGCAGGCTCTTGAATTTTCAGTATGAATTTTCAGTATCAAGTTAAGTTCGCGTATCATGTTTTGCGTATGAGAGTTACTTAACGGTGTAAGAGGTCACACGCGGGATTCAGACTCCATAGCGTAATTGCGTCGTCCAACGCTTAGTGAAAAGGCGAAGCAAAGGACAAGGACGAGACACGCAAGCATATATGGATAATTAATATTGATATCGAACAAGAGACCAGCTACGATAGGGCCTGCAATGTTGCCAAGACTGGTGAAGGCCGAGTTCAGACCCGCAACATAGCCTTGCTCATCCTTCGCAAGCATGGACATCTGGGTACCAATTGCTGGACGCAGTATGTCGATCGCCAGAAAAACGATAAAGGTTACGGCAAAGATCAACCAGAAGGTATGAACAAATAAGGTGAGCAAAATGAACACGCCAGCAAAAAGAAGGCACAACAAAATTACGCGTCTTGTACCGAAGCGATTCAGAATCCAACTGAAAGCGGTAGCCTGAATCACAGCTCCAGCTATGGAGCCGAATGTAATAATAAAAGCGATGTCCTTGGGTGAGAAGCCGAATTTATGATCCACGAACAGTCCGAATACAGTCTCAAAGTTCGCCAAGCCAAAAGACATCACGAATACGATGACCAGACTTAAGAAGTATGGCTCGCGGTAAGAGTTCATGAGTTGTGTAAGTAGACTGCTCCGCTGCTTCATCACAGCCGGTGTATGCGCATTTGTAGCTTCTGTCTTGGCAGGCAGTGATTCGCGCAGTGTGAACCAGGTAATGAATGCAGCGACCAATCCTGCGATGGCTGCCGTATAGAAAGGGACGCGTATGCCAAATTCTGCAATATACCCTCCAATGCCGGGTCCAATAATAAATCCTGTAGTAATGGAAGCATTAATAAAGCCCATTCCGGCCGCACGTTCTTCCTTGGTCGTAATGTCGGCCGCATAAGCCATAACTGCAGGCATAATCATGGCAGCACTTACTCCGCCCAGCATACGTGATACGAACAATAATACCGGAGAGGTCGCAATCCCGAATAACCACTCAGAGAATGCGAAGATGAGCATACCGATGACAATCATGCGCTTTCTGCCCCAAATATCCGCTTGTCGACCTGCCAAGGGCGAGAAGAGAAACTGTGTTAACGAAAAGGTAGCGACCAAGAGGCCGATAATGCTCCCGCCGATACCCAGATCATTCATGAAAGTAGGCATAATGGGGATGATCAATCCGATTCCCGTAAAGACGAGAAACAGATTGAGCATTAGAATTAGCATGGACCCCCGATTTTTTAATAAGATAGACATGTTTATCCTCCTGTTAACTTTCCAAAATACTGAATGTTCATTCTAAATTATGACCTGAAAAAGCTAGCCCTGCGGCTTAGCAATTCCGTAAAGAAAAATATCCATAGCGAGACGGTAGAGCGCCTGTGACTCGTCCTGATCCATACCTCGAGAGTGCTGGCTTAACCCATACAGCAGACTATCCATGATTACTGCCAGCCGGTTAAGATCGATATTCCGGAACTCTTCGCGCTCCATTCCCTTTTGTAGTAATTCCTCGTTAAAATGAACATAATTGGCTACGAGCTGCTGGATTCGTTCGTTCGCATCGGACATCTTCTCCGAATTGTTAAAGAATTCATCCGTGGCTTTGACAAGTGGCTGATTCAACTGCTCCTGCGATAAATACTCAGCCATAGCATATAGCTTCTCAGCTGTAGTAGCGTAAGAAGATTCCTTAGCGAGCCATTGCTGCTCCCATTCCTTATCAGATTCCTCGATCAAATGTAAAAAAAGCCCTTCTTTACTCTTGAAATGATAATAAATGTTCCCCGGACTGCAATTTGTCTCCTTGACTATGTCTTCAATGGAAGTGGCGTTGTATCCCTTTTGTATGAATAATGCACGGGCGGCATCAGCAATTCTCTTTTTGGTCTGCTCGCTCTGCAGTTGCTTTTTATTCATTAAGCCTCACCTCTAATCATGAATTACTATTTTCTCCGAGAACGGATGTCTTATGTCGAGAAAATAATACTGAACGCTGATTCAGTATTATAGTCCCTCATAGCGATATTGGCAAACCTTATATTCCATTCGATGCAGCTCATTAGGATAAAAAACGATTGACTTTTCTGCTGATATAGTGCTAATATATGAGAAGTGACTTGAAAGTTATTGAGTCTATAATGTCATAACGGGATGTAGCTCAGCTTGGTAGAGCACCTGGTTTGGGACCAGGGGGTCGCATGTTCAAATCGTGTCATCCCGATCATTTTTTCGAAGAGAATCGCTTAGGCGATTCTTTTTTTGTTGTTATTCTCTTAGATCTGTATAAATGAAAGTCCCCTGGGTACAATAACGCAAAAAGCGGATAGAAGGGGATATCATTGAATCGAACAAGATTACGGAGAAAAATACGGCAGCAGCTTAGATTCTGGAAAAAAGCCGTCTGGGTATTTATCGCAGTAGGGGCCGCTGCCTGGTGCTTGGCAGGTACAATGATGCCGCAGTATATGGAGCAATTGTTGACACGCCAGAACACCTCCTCGGCTGTCATGGCAGTAGCTAGTATGGATGAAGGACAGGATACACAAGAGCTGCTTGGACTGGAGCAAAAAAAGCTCATTGATCATATTCGTGATTCAGGTCTTGAACGTGAAGTACACATGATAACAACATTTATTTGTGGGACAGAGACCACCAGAATGGGACAATTGAAGGCTGGCTCCATAGCTGAGCTGCTAGAGCAGCATCCGGACTGGCACGGCCGCTTGAATACCAAAGGCGAGCTCTGGGTTGAGAGACAGGTAGAAGACTTGTCCCCCTTGTGCAAGAAGCAGGCATACATGGGCATGAATAAGGAAGGGCAGTTAACGCTTTTCGAGGGACCTCCCAAGAAGGACAAGGTGATTCGGACATTTTTTCAACTGGATATCGGCACCATGGAGACGAATTTGCCCGAAGGAGTATACCAGCAGCTTATGGATGGAATTCGGGTTCAAGACTTGCAGGAGTATTATAGTGTGTTATCAACCTTCAGCGATTTTGCAATCGAGCATACCAGGAAGGTTATGGGCCAGGAATTCTAAATTCAGGATCAGCCATCATAGAGGCTGGTCCTTTTTCGTATTACAAGGTCAACCAGAAATTTCTGGTTGGCCTATTGTTTTGGTAGTTTTTGTTGTACCAATAGCAAGGGATTTAAGCCTCTAAACTTTTTCTCTCCACCCTCTAATCTTTTGTTATAATGAAATGAAACGATACATATGTTCGCTCTGGACGACAAGGGAGAGATGGTTTTTGCGTATTTTAGGGATCGACCCCGGTATAGCCATTGTCGGGTTCGGGTTGGTCGACAAGGTCGGGAGCAAGATTACGCCGGTGCAGTATGGCTCGATTCAGACAGAGGCACATACCCCCGATGAGGAGCGTCTGCTTCATGTGTATGAAGGTATGCTTCAGCTTATAGATCAGTACAAACCGGAAGCGGTAGCTTTCGAGAAACTGTTCTTCAACCGCAATGTAACGACAGCGATGTCGGTCAGTCAGGCTCGTGGGGTATTGATTCTCGCTGCGGCGCAGCGAGGGCTGCCGATTGCTGAATATACTCCAATGCAGGTCAAGCAGGCCATCGTCGGTTACGGTAAGGCAGAGAAGAAGCAGGTTCAGGAGATGGTGCGGATGTACCTGCGCCTGCAGGCTGTTCCCAAGCCGGATGATGTGGCGGATGCGCTCGCTGTAGCGATCTGCCATGCGCATTCTTATACACTTAATTCCAAGTTAAATGAGGTATTGCGAAAATGATTGATTTTCTACGAGGTCCTGTAGTTCATCTGGAAGGTGAATATGTAGTGCTGGATGTACAAGGCGTGGGCTACCGGGTGTTTTGCCCCAACCCTTATGCCTTTGCCAAGATGGATGGAGCGGTGACCGTATATATTCATCATCACGTCAGAGAGGATGCGATCCTGTTATTCGGCTTCCCGACACGGGAGGAGCAGCAGTTGTTCCGCAAGCTGATCGACGTCTCAGGTATCGGTCCGAAGGTAGCCTTGGGCATACTGGGCGGTGGTACTCCTGCGCATGTGGTTAACGCGATCTATCAGGAGAATATTACATTCCTGACGAAGCTGCCGGGGATCGGGAAGAAGACAGCGCAGCGGATGATTCTGGATCTGAAGGACAAGCTGGATGGTATTGGTGCGGCAGCGATGGCAACAGGATTATTCGCACCACCGGAGCTTGTGGAGACAGACAGCAGCGCTTGGGCGGAAGCAAGGGAAGCATTGAAGGGATTGGGCTATACGGATGCAGAGCTTGATCAGGCATGGAGCCGTATGAAGCAGGAGACTACAGCAGATGAGACTGCGGACGTGCTTGTCAAACGAGCGCTTAAGCTCCTGTATGCTGGCTAGAACAGAGCCTGTTAACAGGCATTTCGTTATAGGATAAAGCCACCTGCTGTATAGGTGCAATGGGATACAGATAGGAGCGATTAGTAATGGAAGACCGCTTAATATCAGCGAATCTTATGATGGAGGATCAGACCGTAGAGCTAAGTCTGCGTCCCCGGTTCCTGAATGAATATATTGGTCAGAACCAGGTCAAGGAAAATCTTAAAATTTATATAGAAGCTGCAAAAATGCGGTCCGAGGCGCTTGATCATGTCTTGCTGTATGGGCCTCCCGGGCTCGGTAAGACGACGCTTGCCAACATCATTGCGAATGAGTTGGGTGTGAATCTACGTACTACCTCAGGTCCAGCGATTGAACGTCCAGGCGATCTGGCTGCATTGCTGACCAACCTGCAGGAAGGCGACGTGCTGTTCATTGATGAAATTCACCGTTTGCATCGGACGGTCGAGGAAGTCATGTACCCCGCAATGGAGGACTTTGCGCTGGATATTATGATCGGGAAAGGTCCCAGTGCGAGATCCGTAAGACTGGACCTTCCACCGTTCACACTGATAGGAGCAACGACGCGTGCAGGATTATTGTCGGCGCCCTTGCGGGACCGCTTCGGGGTCATTAGCCGCCTTGAATTCTACACGAAGGATGAATTGGCCTATATCGTATCCCGAGGCGCGGATATTCTTGGCATAGAGATTATTGGAAATGCTGCCGAAGAGATTGCACTCCGCTCACGTGGAACTCCGCGGATTGCGAATCGACTGCTGAAGCGGGTAAGAGACTTTGCCCAGGTACAAGGAGATGGCATCATACATGCTGACCTGGCTGAGGATGCCCTGCAGCGCTTACGCATTGATCCGCTTGGTTTGGATGATATTGATCACAAGATGCTGAAAGCCATGATCCATCAATTCCGAGGAGGGCCGGTTGGCCTGGATACGATAGCAGCTACCATCGGAGAAGAGAGTCAGACCATAGAGGATGTATATGAGCCTTATCTGTTGCAGGTAGGATTGCTGCAGCGCACTCCACGCGGCAGAGTAGCTACACCGTCGGCTTATGCTCATCTGGGTATTCCGATGCCTGATGTGAACGGCTAGCTGATTTTTAGCTATAGGCAGTGATCGACAGGGCTCGCCGCTTGTAGCGGATCAACACTCATAATTGATCTGGGTCAAGATACTGACGATAAGCGATAAGTGTTAAGGAGGAGTAACGTGTACAGAGGTATTTACAAGAAGATTGCGTGTGCCGCAATGGGACTGACTGTAATGATGACAAGTGGCATTGTGCAGTCCCCGTCATTTGCTGCAGAGGCAGACCAGACTATTCGCGTAGCGATGTATGCGGACTTGGGAAGTACTTATAAATCAACGATACCTGCCGTTACCCTGAAATCAGGTGATAGCTGGACTATCGGCCAGGATACAGGTGACAGTCATCGGCCGTGGCTATTCCTTTCTCCCGGTCAGACGATAAAATTCAGTGTGGATGGCTACAGGGTCAAGGTGCTGGAGACCACAAATTTCGCTACGGCCTCAGCAGCAGCAAAGGCTCTGCAAGCAACGAGCGATAAGCCTTTCATTATTCAGGGTTCGAAGAATGGACGGGTAGTGTATCAGGTATATACAGGTATGTATGCCAGTGAACAGGCTGCTTCCTCAGCTGCTGCGAGAACTGCCACTACAGCTGCTGCCCAACTGGGTGAACAAATGCCTGTAGTGGCGGGTAATAAATATTTGTCCGCAGGCAGCTTCGTCAGCGAGCAGGAGGCGAATCTGACTCGTGCTACTATTAACGCAGCCGGATATGATGCGTTCACTGTATTGCAGTCCGGGGATCGTTATTCGGTCTGGATTGGAGAGGCCGCGAATGAGTCCCAATTGTCAGGAGTTCGAGCGGAGGTTAGAGATGTTGTACCTGGTCTGACTTGGAGTCCTGCCAATATGAGTGAGCCTGCTATCCTAATCAGACAGGATGCAGGTCTTGGAGCAAGCGCGCAGACCGTTCGTCATTACATGCTCAGTGGACCAGATTCCGCCAAGCTGACTGTACAGACCAGCGGCGAGAGCATTCAGGTAGTAGAGCGCTCAGCTAGAAGCTATCGTGGTGATTTCGAGATCAGCAAGCAATCCGGTCAGC
Source organism: Paenibacillus massiliensis 2301065 = DSM 16942 (assembly GCF_000377505.1). Classification (GTDB taxonomy): domain Bacteria; phylum Bacillota; class Bacilli; order Paenibacillales; family Paenibacillaceae; genus Paenibacillus; species Paenibacillus massiliensis. The sequence goes on from NZ_KB898202.1 coordinate 13,536, forward strand.
TCGCTCTAGTCAATGTACTGGCCGTAGAACAATATCTGTATTCTGTGGTAGGGGCAGAGGTACCAGCCTCATGGCCAGCCGAGTCCCTGAAAGCCCAGGCTGTTGCGGCGAGAAGCTATGCACTATTTCAGAACAACAAGTTCAAGATCGCAGACGTAGTCGACACCACGCTAAGTCAAGCCTATAACGGTGTCGCCTCGGAAAGCTCCAGTGTGAACCGTGCTGTGGATGCTACAACAGGTGAGGTGCTGAAGAGCGGCGACAAGATCATTGAAGCAGTGTTTTCCTCCAACGCAGGAGGCATGACGGCTGATCCATCTGAAGTATGGAACGGCGGCGGGACGTTGTTTGCCAGCGTGGAGAGCCCAGGAGATGCCTCCGCCAATAGCGATGGCTTCATGTGGTATCACGTGCTGCTAGACAATGGGAAGACAGGGTACGTTCGCGAGGATAACGCCAGGATGCTTGAGGGTGTCACAACCGCTGGATTGCCCCAAATGACAGTGACTGCTGAAAAAACCAATGTGCGCCCGATTCCACAGATTCAGTCTGGAGTGGCAGCTGTGGCACAGATGGTTCCGGGAGAGGCGGCAGTAGTGCTGGACAAGGTGCCAGGCTCAGGTGCGTATTCCTGGGTCAGAGGCCCATATACCTCAGCAGAGGTTCTTAAATTCCTGAATGGGAAGGTGTCCGGGTCGCTACCTTCAGCGATTCAGTTCCTGGATGTGACCAAGCGTGGTCCTTCGGGGCGCGTGCTGGAAGTACAGGCGAACGGTCAGACCTTGTCCGTCAAGTATCCAGATCAATTCCGCTCTGCATTCGGCGGCTTACCAAGCACGAAATTTGATATTAGCGGAACCGGAAGCTATACTGTATTAGGCGCTGGAGGCGTAAAGGGAAATATTAGCGGCGCTGATGGGGCATCGATCATGTCTGCAAGCGGCAGTTCACGTGCTGCAGGCTCCAATCTGGTCATCATGAATGGAGAACGACAGGCGCGAGTCGTTGATCGAAATGAAGGCTTCCTGTTCACTGGACAAGGCAACGGCCATGGGCTGGGTCTGTCACAGTGGGGAGCTAAAGGAATGGCAGATGAAGGGTATGATTACCGGGATATTCTGCAACACTATTACCAGAATGTATCTATAGTTAAGGAATGACGACTACACATGGATGTAAACTTATATGATTTTCATTTACCAGAGCAGCTAATTGCTCAGACCCCGTTATTGGAACGCAGTTCCTCCAGATTGTTAACGCTGAACAAGGACACAGGTGAGATCAGCCATCATACATTTACAGCTATCCTTGATTACCTGAAGGCGGGGGACACGCTTGTACTAAATGATACACGTGTATTGCCCGCTCGCTTGTTCGGGGTCAAGGAGGATACGGGAGCAAAGGCAGAGGTACTCCTGCTGAAGAATACAGAGGGAGACTGCTGGGAGGCACTTGTCAAGCCAGGCAAAAGATTGCACAAAGGTGCAGTCATCGTATTCAGTGATGAGCTTAAGGCAGAGATTGTCGAAGAAGGGGAGTCTGGTGCGCGAATTCTGTCGTTCTCTTACGATGGAGTATTCAACGAGATTCTTGATCGCTTGGGCCAGATGCCACTGCCACCCTATATTAAGGAAAAGCTTGAAGATCGCGAGCGCTACCAGACTGTGTACGCGAAGCATGAGGGATCAGCCGCAGCCCCTACAGCTGGACTTCATTTTACCGAGGAGCTATTGGAGCAGGTTCGTGCAAAGGGAGTCGAGATTGCTTTTGTGACCCTGCATGTGGGACTTGGTACCTTCCGACCGATGTCGGTGGATGTCGTCGAGGATCATGTTATGCATGAGGAGTTCTATCAGTTGTCTGAGGAGACGGCTCAGATCTTGAATGAGACCAAAGCACGTGGCGGACGTATTATTGCCGTGGGTACGACGAGCTGCCGGACCCTGGAGACGGTAGGCAGTGAGCTGAAGGGTGCACCTTTCAAAGCCAGCAGTGGCTGGACCCAGATTTTTATGTATCCAGGCTACGAGTTCAAGGTCGTCGATGCATTGATTACGAATTTTCATTTGCCAAAATCCACGCTGGTGATGCTAGTTAGCGCTCTGGCAGGCAGAGAACGAATCATGGCGGCATACCAGGAAGCTATTGATCAGAAATATCGGTTTTTCAGCTTCGGCGATGCCATGTTTATTTATTGAGCGGAGGAATGTTACGCATGTCAGCAGCAATAACCTATGAACACATTAAGACCTGTAAGCAATCAGGAGCCCGTCTTGGTCGGGTGCATACGCCTCATGGAGTCATTGAGACGCCGACATTTATGCCTGTGGGAACACAAGCTACTGTCAAGACGATGAGTCCGGAAGAGCTAAAGCAGATGGATGCGCAGATCATTCTGAGCAACACCTATCATTTGTTCCTGCGTCCCGGCCATGATATTGTTCGTGAGGCGGGTGGCCTGCACAAATTCATGAACTGGGATCGACCCATCCTGACCGACAGTGGAGGGTTTCAAGTCTTCTCTCTTAGTGAAATGCGCAAGATTACGGAGGAAGGGGTACATTTTCGTTCTCATCTTAATGGGGATAAGAAGTTTTTATCGCCTGAGGTGGCCATGGAGATACAAAATTCGCTAGGCTCCGACATCATGATGGCTTTTGACGAATGTCCGCCTTATCCTGCCGAATATGAATATGTGAAAAAGTCTCTGGAACGCACCAGCCGCTGGGCCGAGCGTTGTCTGGAAAGCCATGCTCGTCCACATGATCAAGGGCTGTTCGCCATCGTTCAGGGTGGTATGCATGAGGATTTACGTAAGCAGAGTGCAGCTGATTTGACTTCCATGGATTTCCCGGGGTATGCTATTGGTGGACTGAGCGTAGGCGAGCCCAAGCATTTGATGTATGAGGTGCTGGACTATACGGTTCCGCTCCTGCCTTTCGGTAAGCCGAGATACTTAATGGGTGTAGGCTCTCCCGATGCATTGATTGAAGGTGCCATCCGTGGAGTGGATATGTTCGATTGCGTATTGCCAACACGCATTGCACGTAACGGGACCTTGATGACGAGTCAGGGAAGACTTGTTATTCGGAATGCGCAGTTTGCCCGTGATTTTGGTCCAGTGGACCCGACTTGCGACTGCTATACGTGCCGCAACTATTCGCGTGCCTATTTACGACATCTGATCAAAGCTGACGAGACATTCGGATTGCGGCTTACGACCTACCATAACCTACATTTCTTGCTCAATCTTATGAGAGATGTAAGACAGGCCATCATGGATGACCGACTGTTGGACTTCAGAGATGAGTTCTTTGCGCAATATGGTCTGCATGAGAATTCCAGGGGTTTCTAGATGACAAGAAGTGAATGCAATCTTTAAGTTGTAATATAGTTCATGAAAGGGGGGAAACTATACATGATGCAATTTGCTACGGCCACAGCCGGTCAAGGGCAAGGCGGGCTTTTGGGTCTTATTTTGCCATTCGTCCTGATGTTTGCTATTTTCTACTTCCTGTTGATTCGCCCACAGCAGAAGAAACAGAAGCAGCGTACTTCAATGCTGAATGCCTTGGATAAAGGTGATAAGGTGGTTACGATTGGAGGCCTGCACGGTACCATTGTAGACATCACCGATGATATTGTCATTCTGCGTGTAAACGATGTCACCAAGCTGACATTCGATCGTAGTGCGATCAGCGGTAAGGTTACAACTGGGGAGAAGGCTGCTGAGGTATCCAAATAATACTTAGCATCCATAGATATACATAAACAGCGATGACCTGTCTTCAGGAGCATCGCTGTTTGCGTTTTCGCTATAGTGATATTACTCAGGATTGAGAATGGCTCATGTTCACACCAATCATGCCTCCAACCGCCCCAATGCAGAAGGCAACAGCCATATGCAGCATGTCCTGCAAGCCCACAGCGGCATCCAGTGCCAAAAAGCCCACTAGCAGTACAATGACCCCATACAGCAGCGCTGTTAATCCACCCTGGTACCATCCCTTCTGACCAGATCGCTTACCTGACATGAATCCACCGGCAAATAAGGATATCCCATGCACGAGATAAGTGTATAATGACAAATCCTGCTCCTTCAAATGAGTCAGCCATAGTAGGGTCGATAAGATCAGAGAACCAATCAGCATCCAAATGAAGGCATGAAGAACACCTGTAAGTAGGGGGTGAGACATGCGTGCTGATGACCAGCGGCGGATGGTTTCCATAACAATTCCTCCTATTTCATGTTTTCCATTAATTAAGCTTCTGTCCTCCGAATGACCTACTATAGGCAGGGTGAGAATAGCATTACGCCTGTCAAATTCATGTGAATACAGGAATGAGGAGGGTCATGATGCTTGATCACATATTGAACCATATTTTTCGCACCTTGCTGATGTATGTAGTGATGTATGCATTAATGCGGATGATGGGTAAAAGAGAGATTGGCAAGCTGTCCATCTTCGATCTGATTATCTCGTTCATGATGGCTGAGATTGCCGTGCTGGTGCTGGAAGATCTCAAGCGGCCATTGTATGACGGAATTATTCCTTTGGTAGTGTTAGTGGTCCTGCAGATCGGCATGGCCTACATCACTCTGAAGAGCCGTAAGCTTCGTATATGGTTTGAGGGGAAGCCCAATGTTCTTGTACAGAATGGCAAGCTGAATCGAGAAGAGATGGCTAGCCAGCGCTACAATCTGGATGATCTGATGCTTCAGCTAAGAGAGCAGCAGATTGATGATCTGGCCAAGGTCGAATTCGCAATCCTTGAGACATCCGGCAAGTTAACCGTCATACCTAAGGAAGAGAGCAATGCTGGCAGAAATCAAGGCGCTGTCCAGAGCCCACGACGTTCCAAAGCACTTTCCAAGCAGCGACTAGCTGAGAAGATGGATATCAAGCAGCGTAGTGAGACCGTACATCAATTCAGATATGAGGGCTTGCCCATTCCGCTCATTATGGATGGTAAGGTCCAGGATGAAAATCTAGAGCGTCTAGGCAAGACGAGATTCTGGCTGAAGGATCAGCTGAAGCAGCAAGGATATAAGGATTTCAAGGAAGTGTTCCTTTGCTCCATGGACCATAACGGAAAGCTGTTCATTAGCTCAGGGACCTAGCCATCGTCGCAGTAGAGGAAAACGATGCAGGTTCTTCCAGCGTATCATACGGCACAAGGTCATGATCAGGAGATATAGTAGCATCCCCAGTGCGGAAGAGCTCACGAATTGAAGCCAGATCACCTCCTCGAAGGGGAGTCGTTGATACGAAAGCGTCAGACCCGCCGCCATAATGACCATACCTACCGCAGTCTTGCCGATATCCTTAAGCTGAATTCGGAATTGCAATAGTCTGCGTACACTATGAGCGTGCATGATGGTGACAGCCGCGCTGTTGATGCAGATGGCCATGACCGCACCATAGATTCCGTAGTCTGGATTGGAGGCGAGCAGTACGATCAGCGCGATCTTGATGGCAGCACCTACGGCAGTATTAATGAGGGCCTGACCCGGTCGATCGAGCGCTTGCAGTGCTGCCTGTAAGGGAGATTGAATGTAGATAAAAAGGGCAAATGGAGCCATGACCTTGAGCATAGCCGCAATGTCGGTCTGCTTGTAAAGCAGCATACACAGTGGCTCTGCCAGAACATACATGATGACAGCAAATGGTGCACCGGCGACTAGTGACAATCGAATGGCCTGATGAAGCCTTTTGTGAATCGTAGAGATGTTCCCCTGTGCTGCAGCCTCAGACAAGGAGGGGACGAGCGATACTGCCAGCGACGTAGTAAGTGCGCCAGGCAACAGCAGAATTGGAATAATCATCCCTTGTAGAGCCCCGTATTGGGAAGTAGCCACGACAGTCGCGATCCCCGCAAATGCAAGACATCGCATCAGCACGATGGATTCCAGCAAATAAGAGAAGGAGCCTACAAGTCTGCTTGCTGTTACTGGAATGGAAAGCTTCATCAGCGGCCGAAAAATGGGGGGCTGGGATACTCCCTTGACGATAGCAGGCGTATCCGCCTGTGGTTGATCGTGATGTCTGCTATATTGCCATAACAGCACAAACATCCCTGCCAATTCCCCGACCATCGTCCCAAGCATCGCACCTGCCGCGCCGAAGGCTAGTCCTTTGGGAAGCAGCAAATATGAGAACCAGATGACGCAAAAAATGCGAATCAGACTTTCGGCAACAGATGAGGCGGCCGAAGGGATCATATTTTGCTTTCCTTGAAAATATCCGCGATATACGGAAGATACAGCGATAATGACCAGCATGGGGCTCATACTTACAAATGTGTAGTACACTCGATTGTCCGTTAAAATATGTGTCGTTATCCATGAGGCGAAAACAAGGCATAACACTAACATCAGTAAGCCAAAGGCCAGAGTGAAGCGCAGGCTGATATTCAGAATTCGCTTGGATCTGTCCGGCATACCAGCGCTCTCTGCTTCAGCTACCAGCTTGGCGACAGCTAGTGGAATTCCACCTGTAATGAGCGTAACCAGCACGATAAAAAATGGATATCCTTGCTGATACAGCCCCACTCCCTCTGCTCCGATAATGCGGGGCAGAGCAATGCGGGGAATAAAACCGAGCAGTCGGTTGATAATGCCCGCAGCCAAGAGAATGATGGCGCCTTGGATAAATGTTTGCTTTTTCAACCGCAACTCCCTCTTCCGTCCATTTTGAACTGCTCCGGTACTGTAACGAGCGGTTATTAACATGGATATGCGATACCTGTCCGATTTCATGACTGCTTGACCAGCAGAATAAATGGTTTCGGCCTGCCCTTTGTTTGAGTGGAGGTAACATATGCTATTGACGTGGAGCTGGAATCAAGCTATTGTTTGCTTGGACAGGTACGTGCAGGTAACACGTATGTGCTTCGTGCAGCTTCGATAGTGAAGCTCGCAGACGGTCGTATGCACAAGGGAGGAGGCGCGTAGTAATGACGGAGGAATTGAATGAGCAGGATTGGGAAGAAGCGATTGAGATGCTGTGTCAGAGCAAGGCTGAAGAGCTTCGATTGGTAGGATACGAGTACGTTACAAGCCAGGATGTATGGGATTGTATCAGTAGCGGGTACGAGAAAGAAGGAGTTCCCCCTTTGCATAAGCTAGTGAATGATATCCTTTCCCTCAAGGCCACCAAATTCATGAACTTTTTGACCATGTCCGCGCTCCGTGGATCCTCTTTCGAATAGAAAGCGGGTCTTTTTTGTGTGTAAATTGACTGTGTTTTACAGGGTAGCTATAATAGGAATATTGAGAATGAAGGGGGAACAAGGGACGACATGAAGAGAGTTTTAAGTTTCATCTTGGTCGTACTCATTACTACTGGGGTTATGATTGGGACGAGCCCAGGCTTGCTGAACAGTCTAAAATTAGGCCTCGATCTTAAGGGAGGCTTTGAAATTTTATATGAAGCGGAGCCTCTGGAAGCTGGACAAACTGTTACCCGTCAATCTCTGATTCAGACAGCACAAAGTCTGGAACGCAGAATTAATGCGCTGGGAACGACTGAACCTGAGATTACAACAGAAGGTACGAATCGGATTCGGGTAAGACTCGCAGGGGTCACGAATGAATCTGAAGTACGTGAGCTGCTCAAGAAACCGGCAGATCTGACTTTCCGCAGTGCGGCAGAGGGAGATGCACCTGGCACGTACAGCAAGATTGAGCTGCGCGGGAATGATTTCGTCGAGAATGCAGCTACCGTGTACAGCAACAACATTAACCAACCAGAGATTAGCATCAAGGTAAAGGATAAAGAAAAGTTTGCTGAAATTACACAGCGTTTGATCGGAAAACCATTGGCTATCTATCTGGATGAGGAGTTGCTGTCTGCTCCCGAAGTACGACAAGCATTGACGGATGGTAGCGCCTCGATTAGCGGTAATTATACGCGTGACGAAGCGAACCAACTGGCTGATACCATCAATCTGGGCGCGCTCCCGTTGAAATTGACCGAGAAATACTCGCAGAGTGTGGGTGCAACACTTGGTCAGATCTCATTGGAGCAGACGATTCGTGCAGGTCTGATCGGTTCTGTCATTATTCTGATCTTCATGGTTGCTATGTATCGTGTGCCAGGCTTAATTGCCAGCTTCTGTCTCATTGTGCACACATGGCTCGTACTAGCTATTTTCTATTTAGGGGATTTTGTATTGACTCTTCCGGGTATCGCAGCCTTCGTGCTGGGGATCGGGATGGCGGTCGATGCGAATATTATCACCTATGAACGTATCAAAGAAGAGATGCTCACAGGCAAATCCGTTCGTTCTTCGATGATTGCTGGTGGTAAGCATTCCTTCCGGACCGTAATGGATGCTAACATTACGACCATGATCGCAGCTGGGGTCATGTTCTTCCTGGGTACAGGCTCAGTTAGAGGCTTCGCTCTCGTATTGATCGTGGATATTGTTGTGAGTATCCTGACGAATATCTACTTCTCCCGTTTCTTGCTGAATCTCCTGATTAAGGCAGATGCCATCAAGAAGCCGAAATACTTCGGAGTGAAGGAGAGTGACATTCGTGCGCTTTGATTGGAAATGGGATTATATTAAGCACAGCAAAATTTTTATTATAGCTTCTATTGTCATTACCCTGGCAGGGATTTTGTTTGGTTCCATTTTTGGTCTGAACTACGGAGTAGATTTCCGCTCTGGTACCAATATGGATATCAATATGACCAAGCAGGTCAGTCAGGCTGAGATTCAATCGTTACTAGCCGAGCAGGGAGTCGATGAAGAGATTGATTTCCGCCCCGGTAATGAGCGGGTTAGTATCCGATTTGCCAACAACTTGACAGATCAACAGGTGAATAAGATCCAGACAGCATTCCATGAAAAACTGGATCCAAGTGCAGCCTTTGAAGTCAATACGGTCGATGCCGAAATGGCTAAAGAGCTTGAGCGCAATGCGATGCTCGCTGTTCTGATCGCTTGTGTGGCAATCGCTATCTATGTATCTATCCGTTTCGAATGGCGCTTTGCCATTGCGGCCATTGTATCGCTACTACATGATGCTATTCTCGTCATTGCCGTATTCTCCATCTTCCAATTGGAGATTGGGCTTATCTTTATCACTGCGGTACTGACGATCATCGGCTTCTCAATTAACGATACAATCGTGGTATTTGACCGGATTCGTGAGAATGCGCGCTTCGCGAAGAAGAAATCTCCAGATTCTTTGAAGGAGATTGTAAATAACAGTATTGCCCAGACGATGACACGTACACTCGCAACTGTATTTACCGTATTTGTTGCGGCTGTGTGTCTGTTAATCTTCGGTGGAGCATCGATTCGCATGTTCTCGCTGGCAATGACTATTGGTTTGCTCTTTGGTGCGTATTCTTCGATATTCATCGCTGCACCGCTCTGGCTGGCTCTGAAAGTCAGACAAAAGCCAGCTTCTACGGCTAGCAAGGCGTAGATCGTTTCGGAGCAACTTGATTAGCACGTAATATTGATGTTTCTGTGGAGCCGCGTCCAGCTTTGGCGCGGCTTCATGATCTTACAAAGTAGTAGGACAAGGGTGCATACCATCTTATGGCGGCACCCATTTCTTCTTGTAGAGCAAAGTAAGTAGTGCCCGGAGCTTGGAATCAATCCGGGGTAAGCTACGGTCTGGATGGAAATGAGAGGAGATTTGTAGTGAACAGCAAACGGAGTCTGTCAGCTGAGAGAGTGTACTGGTCGTCCATGATCGGAAATTTGGCGCTGGCTCTTCTGAAGGGGATTGTAGGCTATTTTTCCAATAGCAAGGCTTTATTGGGAGATGCGCTGTATGCAGCATCCGATGCAGCGTCCGCTTTGTCGCAGCGTTTTTCTTTCCGCGAGAAGCAAGGTATGGGAGTCAGATCTCAATCACAAGAAGCAAGAGGGCCAGCGGTGTCAGTTGTTTTTGCCATTCTACTCATTATGAGTGCATTGCAGTTGGCTGTCAGTTCAGTGATGTCGATGGCCGGATCTGAGCCGACAGCACCTCGACTATACGTGCTTGTGGTCGCCTTTGCAGCTTTGGTGCTGAAGGAGAGCCTTTTTCAGTACGAATACCGTCATATTAAAAAAATAGATAAGCAGCAGGCTCAAAAGAATGTCGGAGAGCATCGTTTCTCTCTGTATTGCTCCTTGACGGCTCTGCTTGGGATGATTGGTGCAATGGCTGGGAATGCCCTGAATTTCGGCTGGCTTCTGTATATGGACGCAGCAGCGGGGCTGCTAATCTCCTGTTTTGTGCTGCGCAAGGGCTATGGATTAATTGTACAATCCGTATATGGGCCGAGATTACGTGAGCTTGGCGCTCATGAGCTGCAGCAATACATGGAGACCATCCAGCGGGTTCACGGAATTGTAACAGTTGAGAGCCTTAAAGCGACGGCCCAAGCTAAGACGGTCAGCATCCATGTCATGATTAGCGTCGGGCCACGTATTACGGTTCAGGATGCACAGGAGATTGCGGATCGTGCTAAATTACTGCTGTTAAGTCGCTTCACTCAGGTGACAGATGTGACCATTCATTTCACCCCATATCATTCAAGCTATCCATACAAGTCTAATTATGAGCTGCCGGAGAGTCATACCCCATCCATTATCCAGTAGCGTTCTAGGGGAAGGAAGGTAAGGTGAACGGAAAGTGCTGCACGCTCAATATCAATGGAAATTACCCAATACGAACACGGATGAGGCGGGCCTGTTAGCTAAGGACTGCGGGATATCTCCCCTCTTGGCGGGCCTGCTCTTGAATAGAGGGATTCATACCTCTTCGGTAGCCCACAGGTTCTTATACGAAGCTGAGAACATCCAGCATGATCCTTTCCTGCTGTCAGGCTTGCAAGAAGCCGTGTCGCGTATTCGGCAAGCGTTGGAGCAGGGAGAGCATATCTTGGTCTATGGGGATTACGATGCGGACGGGGTGTCCAGTACTTCCTTGATGATTCAATTGATGCGCAAGCTTGAGGCATCCTTTGATTTCTACATCCCACATCGCACCAATGAAGGCTATGGTCTGCATAATCATGTCCTGGATTGGGCTCAGCAGCAGGGAGTTACGCTAGTTATTACGGTAGATACGGGGATTAGCGCGGTTGACCAGATTGCTTATGCTCGTACCTTGGGAATAGATGTCATCGTAACAGACCATCATGAGCCACCAGAGGTGCTGCCCGATGCCTATACGCTGGTGAATCCCAAAATTCCAACCTGTACATATCCCTTCAAGGGATTGGCGGGTGTCGGAGTGGCTCTTAAGCTCGCACAGGGACTTCTGGGAGAGGAAGTCCCTGAGGAATGGCTGCAAATTGCTGCGGTCGGCACAGTAGCTGATCTCATGCCCCTTCACGATGAGAACCGCTCGATTGTGCGAAGAGGAGTTGCTTCTATGCGTGTGGATACGCTTATAGGCATCAAGGCATTACTCGGGGTCGCCGGTGTGCAGCCGGACCAAGTGACCTCCACCAATATTGCATTCTCATTGGCACCACGCATTAATGCGGCAGGCAGAATGGAGCACGCCGGCAAGGCTGTAGCTCTGATGACGGCAGATAGCCCTGACGAGGCAGATCGGATCGCTTATGAACTGGATCTGCTGAATAAGGAACGGCAGCAGCTGGTCAATAGGATCTATGATGAAGCTGTTGCTATGCTGGAAGAGAAGATACAGGACAAGGAGCTTCCCTCTGTCATCGTGCTGGCAGGAGAAGGCTGGAATCCGGGAGTAATCGGCATCGTAGCGTCCCGTATTCTGGATCGCTATTACAGGCCAACGATTGTATTAGGCATTGATTCGGAGACGGGAATGTGCAAGGGTTCTGCCCGCTCCATTCCCGAATTCGACATCTACACTGCATTAACGACCTGTCGGGAATGGATGGACCATTTCGGTGGACATCACTCTGCCGCAGGAATGAGCCTTCACCGTGAGCAACTGCAGAAGTTCGATGAGCAGTTGAATGTATACGCCGGTCAAGAGCTACAGGCTGAACAGCTGGTTCAGTCTGTTGCAGCAGATGGGAATTGCCAGCTTGCAGAGCTGAATCTGGAGGCTGTGGAGCAATTGGAGCAATTACAGCCCTTCGGCATGGACAATCCTGCTCCTACATTCGTATTACCGCAGATGAAGTTGCGGGAGGCACGGAAGATGGGGAAGGAAAAGAATCATTTGAAGCTCATTCTGGAGCAGGACGGTCGCACACTGGATGCGGTCGCTTTTGGTCGGGGCGAACTGGCTGACTATTTGGAGCCTGGCCAGTCAGTGGATGTATTAGGCGAGCTTTCCATCAATGAATGGAATGGTAGAAGAACAGTTCAACTGATGCTGAAGGATTTAAGAGCGCATGGGTTTCAAATTTTTGATTTCCGTGGTCAATCGAACCCCTTGGCCGTCTTTGAACGTTGTGTGCGCAATGTTCACCCTGGGCAGGAGAACCGCAGATCCTATGCTATTGCGATGCGCAGCAATTCCTCGGTGTACCAGCCCGATGCATTGAACAAGGATAGTATATGGATATATGACCAGCAGGATGGAGTACGGCCCTATGAGGACGGGGAGCGCAAGCTAACCGCTATAGCCCCTTCGGAGGTACGCTCGCTATTTCTGCTCGATCCTCCGGAAAGTGCAGAGCAAATGCGGAGATTGCGTACTGTCTTCTCCAATGTGGACAATATCTTCGTGCTGCATGCCACGCACTCCTTCCAAGGTCGTTTGCAGATTCCGAGTAGAGAGCAGTTCAAGCGCATCTATGTCCAGCTAAGGTCTTTGGGGCCTGGCCCCTTGGAGGAGCAGAAGATTCTGCCTGCACTCAGTAGACAGACATCCTGCTCTGTAAGAATGCTGACGGGGATGCTTGATGTATTCCAAGAGCTAGGCTTTGTGATGAGAGCGGATGGTCAGCTCAGTATTGTTGCGAATCCCCCTAAGCAAGATTTGACGACATCCAGCAGATATCAGGAGCTGCACCAGGGGGCTGAAATGGAGCAAATGCTGCTGGATGCAGAGACGGGACAGCTCACGAATTGGATGAAAGCTGTGCTCAAAGGAGCTTCTTAGAACGATTTTACAGTTTGAAGCTTGATTTTGAACACGTTCGCGGTACAATGTAAAAGCGGATGAATTGGCAGAGGTTGTGCCAACTTAGCTGCTTAAGATTAGAATCATGAGATCATGATCAGGTAGGAGGACCTATATTGGATTACAAACAGTTCATTCGGGTAATTCCCGATTTCCCTCAGCCGGGGATCAGCTTCAAAGACATTACGACCTTGATGAGAGACGGAGGCATCTACCGTCAAGCCATCAATGATATGAAAAAGATGGTTGAGGAACTGAAGATTGATGTGATTGCTGGACCAGAGGCACGCGGCTTTGTAGTGGGAGCACCACTTGCATATGCTTTAGGTGTGGGATTTGTGCCGATTCGTAAGAGTGGCAAGCTGCCAGGTCAGACGATTGAAGCGGATTATGCTTTGGAGTATGGCAAGGATAAGCTCGCGATGCATAGCGATGCCATTGAGAAGGGGCAAAATGTGCTGATTGCAGATGACCTGCTCGCTACTGGTGGCACGATCGCGACCTCAATCAATCTTGTTCAACAGCTGGGTGGTAATGTTGTAGGAGCTGCTTTTTTCATTGAACTGCTTGAACTGAATGGACGTGCCAAGCTTCCTGATGTAGAAGTGTTCACCTTGATGACTTACTAAGTCACCAGCATTTTTTGTTCTGGGAGCAGCCTGTTACTCCTTTTTAGCTTAGGAGAAGCATGCTCCGTGAAGGCGACAGGTAAGTGAGGCTGTGAGTACGTGAGGCGCATCAGCGACTTTTCCCGGGAAATAAGGGGAGGGGTCAGCTGGTAAAATCCGTATTTCGTTGTACGGCACTGAAGATAGGATATGGAAGTATACACAGGCTTGAGACGTCTTCTTGCGGTTACTGAAGGAATCAGCGTTGCTGATAACCTTATATTCTATATGAAAAAGGCATCCCTCGAACCAGACTTGCTGGCTTGAAGGATGCCTTTTGGCATGTATGAGCTAGGGTCAGGCATATGCTGCCACTGAATGAATGATGATAATATCAGTATGTCTGGATAGACGTACTATATCAATCTGGAGTCTTCTCTGTTAGCTTCTCATCCGGGCCATCGTTGGATAGTCCCGTGATCTCAATTAGCTTGAAGATCAGACTCAGCGCGATACCTACAATCGTAGCCAGTGCCATTCCTTTAAGCTCTACGGCTCCAAGCGTTAGCTTTACTCCACTGATTCCCGTAATCAACACAATGGTTGTAAGAATGATGTTGCTCGCTTTGGAAAAATCAACTTTCTGCTCTACGAAGATGCGCAGGCCTGAGGCTGCAATGACACCGAATAGCAGGAGTGATACGCCTCCCATGACAGGAGAAGGAATATTCATGATCAGAGCCGAGAAGGTACCGGAGAAGGACAGCAGAATGGCTATAATAGCTGCACCCCCGATAACCCAGACGGAGTAAACCTTCGTCAAAGCCATGACACCGATGTTCTCACCATAAGTGGTATTCGGAGTCGAACCTACAAAGCCTGACATGATGGTGGACACACCATTACCTAGCAGAGAACGATGCAGACCAGGGTCCTTGGACAGATCCTTGCCGACGATGTTGCTTGTTACCAATAGATGCCCGATATGCTCTACGATGACTACCAACGCTACCGGAAGGATGGTTAGAATAGCCGACATGTTCCATGTAGGTGTCGTTACCGTTGGCATAGCGAGGAAGGAAGAGTTAGCGATATTTGCGGTATCTACCATTCCCATGTAATAGGCCAGAATATAGCCGACTACAATGCCGAGTAGAATGTGTATGATTTTGGCAAACCCACGGAACAGAACGGCACCGAGTGCAGTTACGCCAAGAGTAATCATGGACAGGGTAATGGTCTTGAAATCTGGTGTCCATGGCTCTAGTGGATTGGAATTGATCAGTCCAGCCATACCAGCTGCTACCGGTACGAGCTCCAGACCAATCAGAGCGACGATGGCACCCATGACTGCAGGAGGGAATACGACATTCAGCCAACCTGCCCCAATGAGCTTGACAATCAGGGCAACGATGCAAAATATGACACCAGTCACGATAAAGGCGCTTAGCGCCATAGAATAGCCGTTCTCGGGATTCGCAGCCAGCACCAGGCCAACAGGTCCAATGAAGGCAAAGCTGGAGCCGAGATAGGCAGGGATTTTACCGCGACATAAGAACAGATACAGCAGGGTACCAATTCCGTTCATCAACAGAATCATGCCTGGGTCGACGCCGAAAATGGTTGGTACCAGCACCGTACTACCGAACATGGCAAAGAGATGCTGCAGACTCAGTAAGAATCCCGGCACCACGGGAAGCTTCTCATGCACTTGAATTTCACGTTGCAACTTGGGTTCACTCCTAACATTATTCGCTACATTATTCGCTCTGTGAGCGTCCAGTCATTCTTATATACATTAATGAGTTTCGTCAAATTTAGCAATAACATTCTTCCAATGCTTGCAGGCAGTTGACGTTAGAGCTTACAAGCGTCATAATTAGAGGAAATTACTTATGCGGAACCTGTGCGATCAAGAATTACGTCGGGTTCCATTTTGTATAGAAAGGACACGGAATAGAGCAGAATGGGCATTGAGCAATTACTTGAAAAGGCCGGAGCCTATATCAGACAACCTGATCTTCTTCGCATACGGGAAGCTTATGATTTTGCAGACCAGGCTCATCATGGCCAGACGCGGAAGTCCGGAGAACCTTATATTTTGCACCCGCTGGCGGTAGCAGATATTGTCGTAAACATGCAGATGGATACGATGTCTATTATTGCTGCTCTTTTGCATGATGTGGTTGAGGATACGACCGTCTCTCTGGATCAGATTCGCGAGCGCTTTGGCGATAATTGCGCTATGCTCGTCGATGGCTTGACCAAGCTTGAGCGTATTCAGTTCCGTTCCAAAGAAGAGCAGCAGAACGAGAATTACCGCAAAATGTTCATAGCGATGGCACAGGATATTCGTGTCATTGTCATTAAGCTTGCTGATCGACTGCACAATATGCGGACTCTCAAGTACCAGTCTGAGGAGAGTCAGCGCAGAATTGCTTATGAGACACTGGAGATTTTCTGTCCGATCGCGAATCGGCTCGGGATCTCGGCTATTAAGTGGGAGATGGAGGATATCGCCCTGCGATATCTGAATCCGCAGCAGTATTACCGAATCGCGAATTTGATGCACAAGAAGCGCGCAGAGCGTGAGCAATTCATTGATAATGTCATTGCGCGAATCAGTGAGAAGCTGGGTGAGATGGGCGTTCATGCGGACCTGTCCGGTCGTCCGAAGCATATTTATAGTGTCTTCAAGAAGATGACCACCAAGAACAAGCAATTCAACGAAATATATGATCTGCTGGCGATTCGTATTATTGTGGATAATATTAAGGATTGTTATGCCACACTTGGCATTATTCATACCTTGTGGAAGCCGATGCCTGGCCGCTTCAAGGATTATATTGCTATGCCCAAAGCGAACATGTATCAATCATTGCATACCACGGTAGTAGGACCTAACGGGGAGCCTACCGAGGTGCAGATCCGCACATCGGATATGCATCGTACTGCAGAATTTGGTATTGCTGCACACTGGGCATATAAGGAAGGCAACAATGCGAACGGCAATCTAGAGGATAAGATTACATTCTTCCGAGAGATTCTGGAGCTGCAAAATGAAGCCAAGGATGCTTCCGAGTTCGTAGAGTCGCTCAAGATGGATTTCTTCTCCGATCTTGTATTCGTATTTACACCGAAAGGTGAGGTCATCGAGCTGCCAGCCGGATCTGTGCCGCTCGACTTCGCCTATCGTATCCATACAGAGGTCGGTAACCGGACAATTGGTTCCAAGGTGAACGGAAGAATTGTTCCGCTTGATTATCGGCTGAAGACCGGAGATATCGTGGAGATTATGACCTCCAAGCATTCTTATGGCCCTAGCCAGGACTGGCTGAAGATTGCCCAATCCTCTCATGCGCGCAGCAAGATCAAGCAATGGTTCAAGAAGGAAAAGCGCGAGGAGAACATGGAGAAGGGTCGCGAGAATCTGGAGCGCGAGCTGAAGCGCATGGGTATCGAGCCATCTGCCTGGATGAGCGATGACAAGCTTCAGGAAGTAGCGACAAAGTTCTCATTCCATGACGTGGATGACATGCTATCAGCTATTGGCTTTGGAGGCATCACAGCCGCTCAGGTATGTACCCGTCTGACTGAGAAGCTACGCAAGGAGCAGGAAGAGGCCAAGCTGCTGGAGCTGACTTCAGAGCTTAAGGAGATCAAGCCAGCGGCTGAGCGCAAGAATCGCCCAACGAATGGCGTGCGCGTGAAGGGCATAGACAATCTGCTGGTTCGTTTTGCACGCTGTTGTAATCCGGTACCAGGCGACGAGATTATCGGTTATGTCACACGTGGTAGAGGTGTCTCTGTCCACCGTACAGACTGTCCTAACATACCAAGTGGTGAAGGTGAAGAACAGGCTCGGGTCATTGAGGTCGAGTGGGAAGAGGAAGTAGAAGCGAATTACAGCGTCGATATCGAGATCACCGGACATGATCGCAACGGACTCATGAACGAGGTACTGCAGGCGATCTCGGAGAGCAAGACCAGCCTCGCGGCGGTCACCGGACGCTCAGACAAGAACAAGATGGCGATGATGCATATTACGATTCTGATCCGCAATACAGACCACCTGCATTCTGTGGTGGAACGGATCAAGCGGGTCAAGGATGTGTACACGGTGCATCGGATCATGCAATAGTCGAATCCAGGAGCAGCCTGCAACGGCTATGGTGGCTATCAGGAGTCGGCATGCAGGATGAATACTGAATTGAAGCAGGGATATCCATTGATTATGTAGCATTTGCGGAATGGAGCAGCAATACAGATGAAAATTGTGATACAGCGTTGTAAACGAGCCTCTGTCACAGTAGATGAGCAGGTTGTAGGACAGATCGAGCAGGGGCTGATGATTCTTGTCGGCGTGACCCATGAGGATACTGAGGCAGATGCTGTATATTTGGCGGACAAGGCAGCTGACCTTCGTATCTTCGAGGACGAGCAGGGTAAAATGAACCACAGCGTCCTCGACATCGGTGGTGCTGTGCTGTCAGTCTCTCAGTTCACTCTTTATGGGGATTGCCGCAAAGGCAGACGTCCGAACTTTATGGCTGCGGCCAGACCAGAGCCTGCTGAGCAGCTCTATGAGGCGTTCAATCGGCAGCTACGTAATCGGGGACTAACCGTCGAGACGGGCCGCTTCGGAGCCATGATGGATGTCTCTCTCACGAACTGGGGCCCAGTTACGCTGATTTTAGATAGCCAGGCATAGGTCTTGCAGGATAGTTGTTGTAGGATAAATGTAGTAGCAATAGATAGCGTTCACACTGTCAGAATCGGAGAAAGCTTTTCCGGCGGACAGGCTGTGGGCGCTTTTGCATATATAGATAAGTATCCTTCAAATGCAATGTAAGGCTCTGAAACTGTAATCATGTGTGGAGATCTATGATGAAACCACTTGGAGGGGAAGCAGATTGACGCTGCAGCAGTTGAAGTATGTGATTGAAATTGCCACACGAGGCTCCATGAATGAAGCTGCCAAGCGGCTCTTCGTGTCTCAGCCCAGTCTGTCGAATGCGATTCGTGAGTTGGAGCAGGAGCTACGAATCACGATCTTTGAGCGCACCAACAAGGGCATCTCGCTGTCGAAAGAAGGCGTTGAGTTCCTTAGTTATGCTAGGCAGGTAGTGGAGCAGGCAGAGCTACTGGAGGGCCGCTATCTGAACGCTAAGCCTTCACCACAGCACTTTGCTGTGTCCACTCAGCATTATGCCTTTGCCGTGAACGCCTTCGTCAAGCTAGTGCAGGAATACGGACAAGAGGAGTATGAGCTGGCCTTACGGGAGACCAAGACCCATGAAATCATTCAGGATGTACGTACTCTGCGTAGCGAGATCGGCATACTGTACCTGAATGAATTCAATGAAAAGGTAATGAGGCGTCTGCTGAAGGATGCGAATCTGGAGTTCCACAGTCTGTTCATTGCGAAGCCGCATATTTTCATCAGTGTGAACAACCCGCTCGCTAAGCAGGATGTGGTCAGTATTCATCAGCTTGAGCCTTATCCCTACCTTTCGTTCGAGCAGGGCGAGTATAATTCCTTCCATTTCTCCGAGGAGATTCTTAGCACGTTGTCCCACCCCAAGAGTATTCGTGTGAATGATCGGGCAACATTGTTCAATCTTCTCATTGGTCTCAATGGCTATACCATATCTACGGGGGTGCTGAGTGCTGAGCTGAACGGACGGGATATTATTCCTGTTCCGCTGGACTGCGAGGAGACGATGAATGTAGGCTGGATTAGCCATAAGAGTGCGGCACTATCCAAGCTTGCTACGGTATATGTCGAGGCGCTGCATGAGGCAGCCTCCAATCCGATTTAAAGTGATTAAGGGAGAGTCTAAGTCGTATGCTACATGTTAAGATAAGAGAATTTATAAGTTTTTAACGGATCTGAACAATTCCATGATCGCAGGAAGCTTCAGCTAAAGAGATCTGTCTTAATAGAGCAAATACAAATAAGATAAAGTCGTAAAGGGCAGCTCCATATCGCATATAGCGTGAGGGGGTGCCCTATTCCTGTTGCCCGAGGCGGAAATATGGAGATTTCTGCAAGAACTCACTTGTTATAAAAGAGTCTTAAGAGGGTAATACAAGAAAGTGGTTACTATACCGGAGAGGAGAGCTGATCATGAGCAAAATCGCATTCTTATTAGCTGATCAATTCGAGGATTCCGAGATGCAAGTTCCATACGATGAAGTAAGGAAGGCCGGTCATGAAGCTATTATCATTGGCCTGAAACAGGGTGAGAGCTTGACGGGTAAGAACGGCAAAGCGACCTACACGACAGACAAGGCGATTAGCGAGGTGCAGGCGGCTGATTATGATGCCGTAGTCATCCCAGGTGGATCATCCCCAGAGAATCTGCGTCTGAATTCGGATATTCTGACATTCGTCACAGAAGCAAATGCGGAGAAGAAGCCTATTGCTGCTATCTGTCATGGTCCACAAATTTTGGCTAGTGCAGATCTTCTGAAGGGACGTACCATCACTGCATATCCTCCACTGAAGGACGATATGATCAATGCCGGAGCAGAGTTCAGAGATCATGAGGCAGTTGTGGACGAGAACTTCATCACGTCACGTACACCACAAGATGAGCCAGCCTTCGTACGGGAGATTCTTAGGGCACTGTAAGTATATCTAACAGTATCGCAAGAGCTTCACAGCATACGAGGAGCAGTAAAGCAAACGTCAGACAAAATCCAGAAGGAGGGGTTTGACATGTCAAAGTTAATCCAGGCTTATTTCCGAACAGAGGATGAGGCAGAGGCCGCCAGATATTCACTGCAGGCATACCAAACGAGTGATGTGGAGGTAGGGGCACTGGAAAGTTCTTTGGGCAGGGATAAGAGGCTACTCATTCCGATCGTTCCTTATAACACAACCGGCTCCATGACTGGAGGGGCTGTGGGAGGCATCTCTGCACCAGGCTCCACAGGACCGGATTCTGTCTCTGTTGTGAGTACCAATGATTTCAAAGAAGCCAGAAGTCGTGATGATGATCGGGATGATGAGGTACCATCCAATCCGGTGCTGCTCGATGCGGATGATGTGTATTCCTCAGAACACAATGATGATCTGCGCTATGTGCTATCCGTCAAGGTCGCAGAGAGCGATTATGATCAGGTCGTAAACAAGCTGCGGGCAGGTCATGCGTTCATTGAGAAATTTGATTAAGATGCAGTATAGACATAATACGCCGGGAGGACTGCGCATGTCGCCGTTTTCCCGGCTTTTCCGTGTATGCCTAGCATATAATGACAAAATCTCTATCTGTAATACAAATGTAATATTAGCATCACAGTCCGTTAACATATCGTGTCTATAATAAGAGCATGACCCCCTTTTAATATACCTTTTGGACCTGTGGACCGTTTCCGCAGGTCTTTTTTTTGGTCATAATCATGTGGGGGGAATAATGAGTAAGAAGGAGTTCATGCTTTGAGCTTTATAATCAGACCTCCAGCTTTGCCAGAATGTCCTCCATCTTCTTCAGCTTGCGATAGACGGCAGAGCGGTCAATTCCTAGCTGTCTGGCTGCTTCGGCACTATTGCCACCACAGATCTGCAGCATCTGCTGAATGTATCGTCCCTCGGTTAACGCCGTATATTCCTTTAGCCCGTTCAGTCGACTGCGGTTGGCCTGGATGAAATGATCCAGTGTGAACCAGTCTGTGACCTGCTCGATGGGCTGCTGCTGGCATAGCCCCGTCTGATCTGTTACGATCAGTCGTTCGATATAATTGCGAAGCTCGCGTGCATTTCCGTGCCATGGCTCGGCTAGCATTGTTTGAAATTCATCGGCTGGCAATACATACTTTTTGTCATACACCTTATTGAAATGAGCAATAAAGCTGGAGATCAGTCCGACGAGATCCAGCCTGCGACTGCGCAGCGGCGGGATATGGATCGGGATGACATTGATTCGATAATACAGGTCCTCGCGGAACAATCCTTTTTTTACCATATTCCACAAATCACGATTCGTAGCAAAGATCATCCGACATTGAATCGGGATAGCCTCGGTGCTCCCCACACGTCTGAATTCCCCACGCTCAAGCACATCAAGCAGCTTGGCCTGTATTTCCAATGGCAGCTCAGCGACCTCATCAAAGAACAGTACGCCGCCTCTGGCCACCTCAAACAAGCCTTGCTTCTCATCCATTAAGCCGGGCATCGCCCCCTGAACATATCCGAACAGCTCATATTCGAATAAGGCGGCTGGAATAGCGGCACTATTAATTGGAATGAATGGACCGTTCCACTTCGTGCTCTGGCGGTGAATATATTTGGCAATGACTGATTTGCCTGTCCCCGATTCACCCAGAATCAGTACCTTGCTATCGTAAGAGGCAATCTGGTCACATACCTGAATAATTTGCTTCATCGCCAGGCTCTCCGCAACGACGCCATTATTCTTGAGTACAGAGGCGGCAGTGCTTGAGCGTTTGCTATTCTCATGAGCAGGTGGCAGCGCAGTCCCAGCAAGGATGGAAGATCCTCCTCTATAGCCGCTGGAGCTAGTAACGACTAGCTGCACCTCACCTGTATTATCGAGAATGGGCACAGCTGTCGACTTGACCTTGAAGCCTTGTACGGTATTAATGTATTGAGTCACCTTCTGCTTGGACTGAATCGCCTTCATAGTGATAGATTCACTGTAGTAGCCTGCTTTCACGAGGTCCTGCACATTGTAACGAAGCAGCTCATCAAGCGGGATACCAATCGTCAAGGCGGTGAATTCATTGGAGATCAGGATATTGCCTTTCGCGTCTGTGACGAACAGCGTGGCAGGAGACTGGTTGCTACCTCCGGGGGCTCGTTTATCTGTATGTCTGGTCATGATCGATCAACTCACTTTTGTATAATCGAAGTAATAGCTGGTTATCATCCTTGATTATACCTTACTATATGGCCTGTAGAAATGAACAATAGAAGCTATTAGAAAGGCCGGATCATCTCCTGCAAAGAGGGATACACCCGGCCTTTCATTGTCACTTTGGAATGGTTACACGGATGCTACCTGCTCACCGGTAATTTGAGTCTGTCCAAGACGATTTAGCAGCTCTTGTGCTTCATTGAACATGGTCGTAATCATTTGCTCGACCGTAGTTATCTCGTTACACAGGCCGCAAATTTGTCCAGCCATAACCGAACCGCGATCAGTGTCGCCTTCGAAGACGGCTTTGCGCAGAGAGCCAAGGCTGATCTTCTCCAGCTCCTCACGGGTGGCATGCTCCTGCTCCAGCTTCAGATATTCAGCAATCATGCTGTTTTTAATGCTGCGTACAGGCCCGCCAAGGCTACGTCCGGTAACAGTAGTGCTGGTATCGTCAGCGTCGATGACAGCTTGCTTGAAGTTGTCATGTGTAGGACATTCGACGGTAGTAAGGAAGCGAGTCCCAACCTGGACACCTTGGGCACCCAGTGCAAAGGCAGCTGCAATACCACGTCCATCGGCAACACCACCTGCGGCAACGACAGGAATGGACACGCTACTAACGACCTGCGGAACGAGTGCCATCGTAGTTGTCTCACCGACATGACCGCCAGCTTCGGTACCTTCGGCAACGACAGCGTGCACGCCGAGAGCCTCCATTTTTTTCGCAATCTTGACAGAAGGAATAACGGCTATTACTTTAATGCCATGCTCCTTGAAGATCGGCATATACGGGGCTGGTGTACCCGCGCCAGTCGTCACGATCTTGACTTTCTCCTCGACAATAACCTCAATCAATTCGGGAATGTTATGCATCATTAGCATCAGATTCACGGCAAACGGCTTGCTGGTGGCTGCACGAACCTTGCGAATCTCTTCACGAAGCACCTCAGCGGACATCCCGCCAGAGCCAATAATGCCAAGTCCGCCAGCATTGGATACAGCACTTACGAGTGGTTCACGGGCAATTTGGGCCATAGCGCCTTGGAAAATAGGATATTTAATACCAAGCAGTTGTGTAATAGTCATGGTTAGTTCCTCCAATAATCTTATTATAATATGTGGTCCATCAATAGGATTCAGAGTTTTACAAAGCCATACAAAGCCATACAAAGTCATACAAATTATAATTCACATTTCATAATTCACATTCCTGGCTCAAAGCCCATATTTCTAACTAAAATAGCTACTTAAAGCAGATCATGCTGCTTCGACAGTGGTAGGTGCAGGTCTATTGCTACTCTCCAAGGCTTTGTAGAGGAAGGTCAGCGCGAAGCCTACCAGAGCAATGACGAGCGCGATGTAAAAGGCGTTGGTGAACATGCCGTTATTCGCCGCTGCGACGGAATTCGCAATTCGCGGTCCGAAAAAGGCAGCACCCGAGTAGCCGATGAAGGTTACGCCATAATTGACACCGTAATATTTCATACCGAACTTCTGCCCGACGATCGAAGGGAAGACACCCATTGTGCCGCCGAAGCATAGGCCAATGCCGATAATGGCGACGGCAAATCCAGCGACAGAACTGGACAATGCCAGCGTCAGCATCATGGCAGCAATAACAAGGTAGATCATCATGAGACAGCGTAATTGGCCGATCCGGTCCGATACGGCTCCCCAAAAGATGCGTCCCAGGCAGTTACTAAGGGAGTAAAGACTTACGAACAGAGCCGCTACACCTGCGGACAGACCGAACATCGTCTGGCCGATGACCGAGGCATTGGAGGTAACCATCATACCGGATAAGGCACCGATCAGGAACAGACAAGCAATGACGTAGAACAGTGGCTGCTTAAGCATTTGTCGCCAATTCAGATTGACCGAGCCTGGACGTGCGCCTGCTGTCTGGGGTGGTGTCCAGCCAGCAGGTGTGTACCCTGCCGGACAGGCCTTGGTGAATAGTCCACCAGCCATAATGACGATCAGGAAGGCTGTGCCAAGCATAATCATAGTTGTCTGCACGCCAGAGCTAGTAATCAAGGCATTCGCCAGCGGAGCGATAATAATCGTACCGCCGCCATAACCAGCGGTTACAATCCCGGCTGCGAGTCCACGCTTATCCGGAAAGAGCTTCACAGTATTCCCGATGGTAGCTGAGTAGACGATCCCCTGCCCGAGGCCAGCGATCACCCCGTAGGTCACATAGAGCATCCAGGGGGCCGTGGCAAGACCTGACAAGATGAAGCCAAGTCCAAACATCGCACCGCCAAGGAAGATCGCGGTTCTTGCCCCACCCCGGTCTACGAGCTTCCCACCCAAAATCATCGGGATTGGTGAAATGGCACCATTAATCGTAAAGGCCATCATAATTTCAGGCATGCTTGCCGAGAACACTTTGCTGAGTGGAAGGGCAAAAATACTGAAGGCATAAATAGAGCCGACGCAAATATTGATCAGGGTCGCAGCGATTAGAATGCGCCAGCGATTCAATTGTACATTTTCCATAGGAGGTTGGTCCTTTCTGGTGCAGGATCAGTGTGGGTGAAGAGAGGGCATTGTTCCCGCTATTAATTTCGCTATATCATGACTTTCATTCATTCGATCATTCATCTCTGTCAGTCCTTGTGATCATTTGATACTTTGACAAGCATCTATACTCTCTTGGCCTGCGCTTATACAGTAGCCACAGCATCTATCTCATGCTTCGCTTGCTCGCTACCCTTGGCTGTGATCACGTCACGCAGCTTGCCCCAATGCTCACAGAACATATCGGCATCCATTTCCTTTAGCTCTGACGAGATGACAGGCATGAACTCCATCTGATCGAGAATTTGGGTCTGTAAATCAATGCCAGGGGCGATCTCTGTTAGTGTCATTTTTCCATCTTGCAGCTCAAATACTGCACGTTCTGTCACATAGACAACCCGCTGCTTGACCTTGGTCGCGTAGGAGCCGCTGAAGGTAATTTGTTGAACCTTCTTCAGGAATTTCTTAGCTTTGCCCTCCTGCACGATCTGAAGCTTGCCATCCTCAACAGCAATTTGCAGCCCTCCTGCCGTGAAGGTTCCGGCAAAAACGAGCTTTTTAGCCGATTGGGAAATGTTGATGAAGCCTCCGCAGCCAGCTACACGAGTACCGAACTTGCTGACATTGACGTTCCCGGATTCGTCAGTCTGTGCCAGACCCAGCACAGAGAGATCAATACCGCCGCCGTCGTAAAAGTCGAACTGGGACACATGATCCACGATGGCCTCGGAGTTGTAGGCATGCCCAAAATCCTTGATGCCTGCTGGTACGCCACCGACTGAGCCAGCTTCGGTTGTCAGAATTAATTGATCGCTGACACCTTCCTCTGCCGCCACCGTAGCCACACAGACGGGAATGCCGACGCCAAGATTAAGCACCGTATTTGGTACCAGCTCGGCAGCCGAGCGGCGTGAGATAATTTTACGCTCGTCGAGCGGGATTACCTCCATTGCATCCATCGGCACCTTCACATGCCCAGCGAAGGCCGGATTGTATTGTGTATTTTCGGTCTGGAAATGATTTTGCGGCTCCGAGATAATCAGATGATCGATCAGAATGCCAGGTACTCTCACATCCTTCGGATGCAGTGTGCCGTTCTTGGCTACGGTCTCTACCTGAGCAATCACAATACCGCCAGAATTGCGCACAGCCTGAGCAATCTGCAGAACCTCCATATGCAAGCCTTCCTTTTCCAGCGTCAGATTTCCATTCTCGTCGGCCACGGTACCGCGGATCAATGCGACCTGAATCGGGAAGCTCTTATAGAACAGCCATTCTTCGCCTTCCAGCTCAATCAGCTTGACGATCTCCTCTGTTGTACAGGCTGACATTTTACCGCCTTCTACACGAGGATCGACGAAGGTCTCCATACCAACCTTGGTGATGACTCCTGGACGCTTGGCCGCAATTTCACGGAACAGCTGTGTAATTACGCCTTGTGGCAGGTTGTAGGCTTCACATTTATTGTCCTCGATGAGCTTAGCCATAGCGGGGGATGCAATCGCGATGCCACCGATCCAGCGTTTGATCAGACCTTCATGGCCCAGATGGCTCATTCCCTTGGTCCGACGATCGCCAACTGCGCTGGCATGAACGACTGTCAGGTTACGGGGATGACCGGATTGCAGGAATCGTTCCTCAATGGCGATGCCCATCTCTTCGGCCCAACAGGAAAGACCGAAGCCGCTTGCGGCAATGGTGGCTCCATCCGGGATAAGTGTTGCTGCTTGACTGGCTGTAATAATTTTAGACATGAATGCTCACTCCCTCGATAGCATGAATTGAATGAATAGGGCTAGAAGTAACATAGATTAAAAGCTGTTATTTACGTGCGGACAAACTGCTACGTATAGGTAATCTGCTACGTGAGGCAAACTGCCGAGTCTCATGTGCAGGCTCATTGCCGTCATCACGGAATAAGTAGAAGAATAGATAAGCAGATAAAGTAGATAAATTAGGTGTCGAACGATTTAAGTGAAAATATTCACTTTCACTCCGGAATGAATTTGTGAATACTTTCACTTGAATCATAGTGCGTGTTTTTTTTTCCGTCAACAGGGGTCCAACTACTTGGGAAACAGGAGAGGGAGTGTGGCAAAATTGCGAATGTAGTGAGCGAGGTGATAGTTAGAAAACGTCTAAAATGGCTTTTTGGACCGAATACTTCTATGAGCAGGTTCGAAATGAGCCTATCAACACTACGAGGTATATGGAATTGTTGGATTCGTAAAAATACTACACTTTCTTGTCGGAGCTCATGTTAGTCATTGGACGGTTATAGGTGAAAGGATTGAATAACGGCGTGTTCTTCAAATTTTTATAGAAAGCGAGTCTATTCCTAACAATAGCTCTTGAGCAGTAGACAGTCATTAGGCTTCACAACAGCAAAAGAGTCAAGATAAAAATTTTCGAGATGGCATGTGATTGTTTTTTTGGCAAATTTACTACGTTAGACTTTTTCAGAACTGGAAAATATCTGATCTCAAGCACTTCTATGAAACAGCTCTGAGTCATGTCAGTTAACTAACTTTAAATGGTTAAAATTTTTACATTTCAATTTTTGGTTTTTGATGGTAATATTGTAAATGGAAAAAGGTGGTGATAAATATCTGAAAAGATAATAATCTATTTTTTATATCTATTTATGGAAAATAAGAGGAGGTAACAAGAGATGAAAAAAAAGTGGAAGGTTTTAAGCTTGTTAGTAGCTGTTGCAGCTTTTTCTACACTTAGTTTGACGGCTTCATATGCCTCTGATTATCAATCTGTAGGAACAAAAGCTGTTGCAAATTCTGTAAAAGTTGACGATATGTCAGTTAGGGACAAGGCTGTCTTAGTTGCTGGTGCTCCGAAAATGGTGTTCTTTTCTCAAGCTCAAGTGGCAGGGAAAATCCCCGTTGAAGTCGATGGTTCGGGTAGCCTGGGGGATTTAATTTTTGATAAATAGGTAGCAACTTTAAAGGAGGAGCTGTTTCTCAAAATGAGCTCCTCCTACTCCACAGGAAGGCTTATTAAGGGTGAAACCCAAACAGCTTGATATGGATAGACGTACTGAGCCAATGTTCAGAACGAATGAGGAGACTCTGAAAAGATGAGATTACATACAAGCTGATCGAAAAAATGCACATAAAAAGGATGTTCAAAACAAAATATATTCTACTGGAAGAAGAATCTATGCGAATAGAAGAGATTCTATATCGGTATCCTTCCGCTTTTGCGAAAAGAGAATTTCCAGAGGCCTTGATATATTTGCGGTACTTCAATGAACTAATTTTGAGCAAAAGCAGATTATATTTAAAATTTCTATATTTCATATTTAAATTATTTGGATTTAATGGTAATATAACTATTGGAATAATATGGTGTGAATTGAAATAATCAATTCATTACCCATCAAAAAGTTTATTCTAGGAAATATGAGGAGGAAAAAGTGTGAAAAAAAAGTGGAAGATTTTAAGTTTTGTTGTGGTTGTTACGGCATTCTCTACTCTTAGTTTGACCGCTTCTTATGCCTCTGGTTACCAATCTGTAAGCACGGTAGCAAATGTAAATATTCAGAATGCCAGCAAAGCTTCAGTTGAACCTCAGGCTATAGCATCTCTTGCCAGAAAAGCATGGGTTGTAGCCACAGAGGCCTATAAGGCCAATAAAGATGCCTTGCGAGAAGTCACACGTCTAGGTAGCTTATTGGGTACAGGCGTATCCTCAACGGATGTTGACAATGCAGATGTAATTTTTGATAAATAGACATAACTTTAGGAGGGGATGCTTATCCAATATGCGCTCCTCCTTTTTTATAGGAGGCTTAGTTCAATGAAGCAAAAATACAAATTTATTTTTTTGAATACAACAATATTCTTGCTCTCTATGCTCCTGCTGATGCACTTTTTCTTGGTTTTTCTCCATGCTGGACCCATTAATCCCATTTCCGTTGCGTTAAAGTCAGTAACTGATAATTACGTTGGGCGTTTTTTTCAACAGAATTGGCATCTGTTTGCTCCACAGCCAATGACTCAAAATTTAAAGCTGTATGTTCGGGTTAAATATACTGACATTGGCAGTAAAGAAATCAACGTGAGTGAATGGTACGACGTTACCGAACCCATGATTAGGACAAATGAAGAAACGCTATTTTCCCCCTATAACAGAATTATCCGAATAGGGAGCGGGTACATTCATCAATTATACATTGGAGGAAAAGATGAACTTACATACAAATTAATAGAGAAAAATTCAGATAAAGAGGATGCACAAAATAAAATAAATTCTTCACTAGAGAAGGACTCGGAGCATATTGAGAACATTCTATATCGATACGCTTCTGCCTTTGCTAAAAAAGAATTTTCAGAGGCTGAGATCAGAGAGGTACAGTTTATGACATCCATAGCAGATGCTGTTCCGTATTCAAAACGAAACGATTCCTCCTTCAAGCCTGAAGAGACGACAGTTGTTTTTGACTGGAAGGGAGTAGTGGATGATGTTGTCCAGTTACCGTAGCTTTTTTTTAACTGAGAGGTTCTTAATCGGTACAAGTCTACTAAGAATAGCCATTGGGTTCATCATACTCTATAACTATTTTGTTAACTATTGGCAGAGATATTTTTTATGGCATGACTTTGGTATAAATATGTATTCTGACGAATTCAAATTAATGTCGTGGTCACTTTACAATCTGAGCTCTTCAATCTTGTATTTTGATGTAATCTACCATCTTGGAATCATAGTGACAATTATATACTTGTTAGGGTATAAGGGGCGTATATTCACATTCTTAACCTATGTATTTTTTTATTCGATATATACTCGGTCATTTACCATTAGCGATGGTGGGGATAACCTTCTGATAGTTAATATGTTCTTTCTATTGTTCACTAATAATACAGCCTATTTTTCTTTAGATGCTGCGTTGAGAGAGAAGACTCGGGATTTTTCTGAACTTGATGTATTCCATAAATTCAAGCTAATCATTCATAATTTTGCAGTGCTATTTTGTATAATACAGCTTTGTATTGTTTATTTTTTCTCAGGTATGTACCAGATTATGGGTGAGATGTGGCAAAACGGAACTGCATTGTACTACATTTCTCAAGTTAGGGAGTTTAGTAGGCCCATTTTGAAGGACGTGGTGGATAACTATATTGGATTGACAATTATTATTTCATATTTATCTATACTCATTAAGATTGCATTTCCCTTTGTGATTACAAATAAACGGATTAAGCCATTTATAGTGAGCGCAATGATTTTATTTCATGCTGGCATTGGAATGGGGATGGGGCTGCTTACATTCTCACTAGTGATGATCGTCATGGAATTACTTGTGTTTTCTGATAGCGAGTATAGATCAATGCACGCATACATTAAGAAAACAACGAGAAAACTATCCGTTTCGTTAAAGCGAAAAACAAGGGTCTGGGGGACCGCGAAGCTTAATCAAATGCGAATAGTTGTCTTTTATGATAGCTGGTGTCCGATTTGTACCCAAATTAGTGTGAAGTTACGTAATCTAGATTGCTTCAGGCTACTACAACTTGTTAGTCTGAGAGATTCTGTGCTAGTCAAGTCTTACGAACTGGATGCAGAAGAGCTGGTGAAAAGAATGCATACAGTCTCAGTTGGGAAGCCAGGCTCTGAGAAAAAAGGAATAGATGCCTTGTATCAAATTAGTATAAGAATTCCGCAATTATGGATTGTAGCGCCTTTCTTATATATCTTCAGTAAGTTGGGTATTGGAGGTCTTCTGTACGATTACGTTGCTTCCAGAAGAAAAGTAATTCCAGTCGGAAATTGTGATCAAGCATGTGATTTTGTTCCTGTTGGCACGGCAAAGGAGTGATCTATAAGTTGCTCATAGTTATTGTGACTATTGCATTTAGTATCATTGCTCTGTTATTCGTAGTTCTGATTCTTATGGCAAAACGGCAACATCAGATGAAGACAGAACATGATGTTCTGAGTTATTTCAAAAACAATCCAGACAAAGTCTCTTTTTATATGCTCAAAAACGGAGTAGAGAAAGTTAGCTATCATGCCGAGGAGCAACGACCTCTGGCGAGTACAGCAAAATTAATCGTAGCTGTTGAGTTTGCGCGTCAGCTTGTGAACCAGTCCTTGGAGAAGGATGAACTCGTGTCTATAGAGGAACTACAACGCTATTACATTCCCGGATCTGATGGCCACGCTCATGAAAAATGGGTTGAGTCTGTCAAATCTCAAAATAGCATTATAGAGGGCAAGGTCACCCTGTTTGAAATTGCTCGGGGGATGCTAATTCACAGTTCAAATGCCAATATGGAATACTTAATACAGAGGCTAGGTCTGGATTCCATAAATTCCAATCTGCAGCATCTGTCACTAACTTTACATGATCCATTATTCCCTTTTTCATCTGCGGGACTTATATGTTCTTTTCTTCAGGAGCAAGAGAATATTGGTTTTAAAGAAGCACTGTTAAGAATAAAAAATATGAGCCGTGAAGAATACATGACCCATTCAATGAACATTCATGATGTATTTGGCAGTAAAAATGATTTATCCGCAATCAAACGATGGAACACACGCAAAATCTACACTAGAGAGTTGCAGCTACTTGAGTCCAAAAAGCAACCCCGAGGAACAGCAAGAGATTATGCAAATTTGATGAGGGCCATACAAAATGAAAGCCTAGTCCCTAATGCTATTCATGAAGTCCTCAAAAGTCTATTAGAGCGGCCTGTGGACTCTACCAAATTGAAAGTGCTTGGAAATAAAGGAGGGTCATCCATTTCTATCTTGACAGAGGCCCTCTACTGTACTGATGTAACAGGAAACGAGATTCAATTAGCCCTATTTATTCATGAAGAATCTGAGTTAGAACAAATCTGGCTAAAGAAAAAAATAGATTTGTTTCTTGGGAAGCTATTAACGGACAGCTTGTTTGAAGAGGAGGTACAAAAACAATTGTCTATGAAAGAGGGCTACTAAATGCTGTATGAGGCAATCAAATTACTTATTATTCCCTTTATTCTTTTATATATGTTAGCTTGCTTTCCATTTAAACATCGAATCGTCTATTATATTCACTTTTTGTTTACTGTTTCGTATTTGTTCATGCTTCTATTTATTAATGATTGGTCCGATTTAAATTATTATTTTCGACCGATCTGTGTGATTGCTTTTTTATATTCATTATTGCATCGCAGTCTGTTTAGGCCCTTACCCAAAACGGGGGCTTTGTCAGCAAGAGCGAAGGTTTTATTATTGTTGTATGGTGTACTAGCAGGATATCAAGCAATAATTTGCGTGCTGTTTATTTTGTCTTATGTAGTAATGACTCCAGATAAGAAACAGTCAGTTGATCTTATGTTTCCATTACAGGAAGGATTCATCATAGTGGTTAATGGTGGAATGAACGCCTCTATGAATTATCATTATGATCACCGAACTATGAAATACGCCCTTGATATAGCTAGGCTTACTCCGACTGGTACGAGAAAACATATCTTAAATGATTCAGGGGCGTTAGCAGCCTATCCAATCTATGAGAACTCAGTGTACAGCCCCGTTGGGGGAGTGGTTGTTGAAGTAGTAGATGGAGTGGATGATAATGCACCGAATGAATTGGGAGATACAACCTCAAATATGATCGTCATCCAGGACGGGGAATATTATATTGTCCTTTTGCATCTCAAGAAGGGCAGTGTTCTTGTTGAAAAAAATGATACGGTACAAGCAGGACAAGTATTAGCTCAGGTGGGCAATTCAGGCTATAGTACCGAGCCTCATCTTCATATTCATGCAGTAAAAGATATTAGCAATGGGGATTACTTGAACGGTACCTCGATCCCCATTACTTTTCAAGGAAGGTATCTCAAAAGGAACGATGTATTGTATAATCAAACGCTTATTTTTCGATGACAATTACAAATTACTATGAACGGAGTTTGATTTATTTGAATTTTAAACTCCCACTGTTATGGGGAAGCTTACTGCGTCTAATCGCTTTTATTATGGGATTGGTTAATCCATATCTGAGCCTAACTGGGAAAATCATTGTGCTCGTGTTGGTGTGCATTGCCGGGATTTTGGAAAAAGATGCTGATAGACGCCCACAGTGGTTAAGTGTTGCTATTGCTTTTATTTTTGGGCTGCTAGTTAGCTATGCTTTGTTACCTTTATTCACATAAATGTGCATATGTAGGACTTTGGTGCTATTTAGCGATCACAGTCCGTCCAAAGCTACGAGCTACGTCTCAAGCTGCGCTTTAGGCATGCTCTGAGCTGCCCTCCAATTTATGCCGCAAGCCACGTCTCTAGCTGGACACAGATGGGAAACGGTTCACTCGGGAGGCTGTGATCGCTAACTTTCGTTTGATAGTCTATAACATCTCTATAACATCTACTCTTGCAGTTTCATATGTGCTGTGACTGCACTGCTACTGTAGTTGGTACTTGCAATCTCGTTAATTCGCGCGGTAGCTCGCGCCTCTCTGGTCACCCAGACCAAAATAATGGCGGAAATTGTAGATGAGTGGCTGCCATTTCAAAGGATCAATCTTATGGTCAGCCCGCAGAATGTGTGGATGGGCGTGCACATGTACTACCTTGACTTCCACAATAGCCATGTACGGCGTATGTTCGGGAACACGGATATGGTGCACCTCAGCCTCCAATTGAAGGGGGCACTCCGCTACACGCATGGGTTCAACCTGGTCTGACTTTTGTGGCGTCCATCCTCCAGCGCTGAATTTGTCCTTCCTATATCGAAATCCGAGCTGCTGCTTGGCTTGGGGTACAGGATTCATTCCCGTATAAGAGGCGATCTGTTCGACCTGCTCCCATGAGCCTGCCTCTGGCAAATTAATGACGCATTGCGGATGGCGCATAATATTCGCATAGGCTTGTCCCTGGATCCCTATACCGAGGACTATGCAATCTCCAAGTGCCCAAGAAGAGGACAAGGGAGACAGATTCGTAGATCCGTCTTCATTAGAGGTGCTCAGCAAAAGGATTGGCATGCCATAATACAATATGCTGGGCTGGATGCTAACGTGGGAATTCATTTGGCTCATCTCTCCTTATTAATAGCTATGTATTAAGATCATCTGTATTGTAACGCGCAAATATTTCATATATGATCGAAATATGAATGCATATCCGAATATAGCTGTCGTAGCCTCATTGATTGCTGATCCGAGCAGGGCGATATTTCTGGAATCCCTATTAGACGGAAGGGCTCTTCCCGCAGGTGAATTGGCTTATATGGCGAGTGTCTCGCCCCAGACGGCCAGCAGCCATCTCGCCAAGCTGGTGGAGGGAGGCTTGCTTACGGTCGAGCCCCAAGGACGTCATCGCTATTACCGGATAGCGGGACCGGAAGTGGCCCGACTTGTCGAAACGATGGCTCACTTGGCGCCACCTGTACAGATTCGATCTCTGAGGCAGTCTGAGCAGTTAAAACGATTGAGCGGTGCTCGTACCTGCTATCGTCATCTGGCGGGGCAACTGGGCATTGCCATCTGTGAAGCATTGCTTGCAAAAGGAGTTCTGAAGGAGCCAGCAGCAGTGGAGGAGCGGAATTACGAGATTACAGCAGAGGGCTATACCTGGCTTAAGTCTTTCGGGATTGAATGGACGGGCTCTTCCTCATCGCGCCGGGCTATAGCACGCCAATGTCTCGATTGGAGCGAGCGTCGTTACCATGTTGCAGGTGTGCTGGGAGAGAAGCTGCTGAACCGTCTGCTAGACCTAGGGTGGATTCGTACCCGCCCGGACAGTCGTGCTGTAGACATCACTTTGGAGGGCAGAGCCGGCCTTCAGGAGTCGTTTGGAATTACATGGGAAGCCAATTAGTCGTATCAATAGCGGATCAGGTCCATAGGAAAATTGAAACAGATAACATTTGAACTCGAAATGAAAAAAGTGTGGAATAATGTAGAAATAAGACTGAAATGTACCCAAGTAGATTGTTTTGTCTTGACTTTGACAATTTAGTTCATTAAAATCAAAAAATAATTACAATATGGATTTGATGACGGGACCAAGTAATCCGGCACCCACAAGTACAGAGAGGAGCTCCTTGGCTGGAAGAGCTCTCTTGATGAACGGACGAATGACTTCCCCGAGAACAAACAGCGAACAAGAGTATGGCAGTATTCTGCTGTGACGATTAGTAGCTGATTTGCGCTGTGCGGGCGTTACACGTGTTGAGCGATACGGACTGCGGATTCCTGATCCGAGGTGCGTTATCGGAATGTGGGTGGTACCACGGGTGATCGTAAACGACAATCTCTCGTCCCTGTTTGTTACAGACAGGGCGAGGGATTTTTTTGTTGTATATGGCAAGCTGTTCATATTGAATTGCAGAGATAATGGAGGGAAACGAAATGGCCTTTCAAAAACCGACAGGGACGCAGGATTTGCTGCCCGGTACCGTCGAGAAATGGCAGTACGTAGAGGAGAAAGTGCGGGATATTAGCCGCCGCTTCAACTACCGTGAAATTCGTACACCGATCTTCGAGCAGACAGATCTGTTCGTTCGTGGTGTAGGAGAGACCACCGATGTGGTCGAGAAGGAAATGTATACCTTCAAGGACAAGGGAGACCGCAGCATGACTCTTCGCCCGGAGGGAACCGCAGGCGTGGTTCGGTCTTATGTCGAGAATAAGCTGTACGGCGAACCCGACGTAACCAAGCTGTACTATGTGGGACCTATGTTCCGCTATGAGCGTCCTCAGGCGGGCCGGCAGCGCCAGTTCCACCAATTCGGGATTGAGGCGCTGGGAGCCACTGATCCTGCGATTGATGCTGAAGTGATTGCTATGGGCTACCAGCTCTGTGTGGAGCTGGGCCTGAAGGATGTCCGTGTCGAAGTGAACTCGGTCGGCAATGCGTCCAGCCGTGCGGCTTATCGCCAACGTCTGCTGGATTTCCTGCTTCCCATGAAGGATACCCTGTGTAAGGATTGTCAATCCCGCATCGAGCGTAACCCGCTCCGAGTGTTAGACTGCAAGGTGGATCAGGATAAATTCACGGATGCGCCTTCGATTCTGGATAGTCTGGATGAGGAATGCAGCACACATTTTGCCAAGGTTCAATCTTATCTGAATGATATGAATGTGGAATTCACCTTGAATCCGCGTCTTGTAAGAGGGCTAGATTACTACACGATGACAGCCTTCGAATTCAAGGCGCAGGGCATCGGCGCCATTGATACGATTGGCGGCGGTGGGCGATATAACGGGCTCGTCGGAGATCTGGGAGGACCAGATCAACCAGGTATTGGCTTTGGCATGGGGCTGGAGCGGATTCAACTGATTCTGGAGCATCAGGGAATTGCAGCAGATACGGCTAAGCCACTCGATGTGTACCTGATTCCACTTGGGGAAGCTGCCGAACGCGAGGTCACCAAGCAACTGTTCCTGTTACGTCAAGCCGGGATTGCTGCCGAGCGCGATTATCTGAATCGTAAAATGAAGGCTCAGATGAAAGCTGCTGACCGACTGCACACACGGTATACAGCTATTTTGGGTGATGACGAGCTGGAGCGCGGTGAGATTGCCCTGAAAGCAATGGCTACAGGAGAGCAACGCACCGTTCGTCTGGATGAGCTTAAGGATGCACTGATATAGGCTAATTATATAAGTTGAACTTAACATGTAAGCTTACGTTCAATTTAAATAGAAAATATACATTTTAAAGGAGAATGATCATGAATAGGAGTCATCAATGCGGCACCCTGACAACAGCGCATATTGGAGAGACAGTAACCTTGAACGGCTGGGTACAGACCCGGCGTGACCTGGGTGGCGTGTTGTTCATCGATCTCCGCGACCGCAGCGGAATCGTTCAAGTTGTATTTAATCCAGCATTTTCTGGTGATGCTCTGGGCATTGCTGACCGTGTGCGCAGTGAATACGTCATTGCTGTCAAAGGTACAGTGGTGAAGCGTGACGCAGAGACGATTAACCCGAATCTGGCGACAGGGGAAATTGAAGTACAGATTACCGAGATCGAGGTATTGAATGCAGCTAAGACTCCTCCGTTCTTCATCGAAGATGGTGTAGAGGTGGATGAGTCCCTGCGTCTCAAATACCGCTATCTGGATCTGCGTCGTCCGGAAATGTATAACACACTCAAGCTGCGTTCCAAGGCTGCGAAGATCTTCCGCGACTTTCTGGATGGAGAAGATTTCATTGAGGTAGAGACACCAATCCTGACAAAGAGCTCGCCAGAGGGTGCGCGTGACTATCTGGTGCCAAGCCGTGTACATGAGGGTGAATTCTTCGCTCTGCCACAATCGCCGCAAATCTACAAGCAGCTGCTGATGGTAGGTGGCCTTGAGCGTTACTATCAGATTGCTCGCTGCTTCCGTGACGAGGACCTTCGTGCGGATCGTCAGCCAGAGTTCACTCAAGTCGATATTGAGACATCCTTCCTTCAGCAGGATGACCTCATGGGCATGATGGAACAATTGATGGCCAGATTGCTCCGCGAGACGGTCGGTGTAGAATTGGAGTTGCCATTCCAACGCATTACTTATGCGGATGCCATGGGCAAATACGGCTCAGATAAGCCGGATCTGCGCTTTGGTATGGAATTAATCGAGATGAACGATATTGTAGCGACTAGCGGTGTGAAGGTGTTCGCTTCGGTCATTGAGAAGGGTGGAGAAGTGAAGGTCCTGAATGCGAAGGGCTGCGGAACATGGACACGTAAAGAGATTGACGATCTTGGACCATATGCTGCACGCTATGGTGCGAAGGGCCTGGCGTGGATTCAAGTCAAGGACGGCGAATTCAAGGGGCCAATCGTGAAGTTCTTTACGCCGGAAGAGATCGAAGCTGTCAAAGAGCGCACGGGAGCCGAAGAAGGCGACTTGCTGCTGTTCTCTGCAGACACGAAGAAGGTCGTAGCGGATGTACTCGGTGCCTTGCGTCTGAAGATTGGGCGCCAATTGGGGCTGATCGATGACAGCAAATTCAAATTCGTGTGGGTGGTAGACTTCCCGCTGCTCGGTTATGATGAGGATCAAAAACGTTATGTAGCAGAGCATCATCCGTTCACTCGTCCGAAGGATGAGGATCTGGCCCTGTTCGATACTGACCCGGGACAAATCCGTGCCCAAGCCTATGACATCGTCCTGAACGGCTACGAAGTCGGTGGCGGCTCCATGCGGATCTTCAAGCGTGACGTGCAGGAGAAAATGTTCAACGCAATCGGTCTGTCTCCAGAGGAAGCCAACGATAAATTCGGCTATCTGCTTGATGCCTTCGAGTACGGAACGCCTCCTCATGGTGGTATCGCCTTTGGCTTCGACCGTCTGGTGATGCTGCTCACGGGCCGCACGAACCTGAGAGAGACAATTGCCTTCCCGAAAACGGCGAGCGCTACGGATCTGCTCATGAACGCACCGTCTGAGGTGGACCATTCGCAGCTGGAGCAGTTGCATATTCGTCTCGCACCGAAGCCTGCTGCAAGCAAGGCTTAATATTACAGCATGACAAAGGAGGTCATCGACGGGTATGCTGAATCAGTTCTCCCGTACTGAGCTGGCCATTGGCTCCGAAGGACTTGAGAAGTTAAAAAATAGCACAGTCGCTGTGCTTGGTATAGGTGGTGTAGGATCGATTGCGGTAGAGGCTCTAGCTCGCAGCGGAGTTGGCCGGATTATCCTGATCGACAAGGATGTCGTGGACATCACTAACATTAATCGTCAGATCCACGCGCTTACCAGCACGATTGGACAGAAGAAGGCCGATCTGATGGTAGATCGTGTGAAGCTGATTAACCCCGAATGCGAAGCCATAGCTCTTAACATGTTCTATACAGAAGAGACCTATGAGGAGCTGTTCAAATTCGAGCTGGATTACGTCATTGATGCCTCAGACACGATCTCTTACAAGATCCATCTGATCAAGCAGTGTCTGGAGCGCAAGGTTCCCATCATTTCAAGCATGGGTGCGGCGAACCGGATGGACCCGACCAAGTTCCAGGTAGCGGACATTTCCAAAACCTCGATGGACCCAATGGCACGTGTCATTCGGACGAAGCTGCGCAAGGAAGGCATCAAGAAAGGCGTTCAGGTGGTCTTTTCCACGGAGGAGCCGATCAAGCCGCGTGAGGACATCACGAAGAAGATCGTGCCGGAGAATGCTCCAGCGATCCGTAAAGCCAAGCAGCCTCCTGCAAGCAATGCATTCGTACCGCCTGTGGCTGGTTTGATCATGGTCAGTGTCGCGGTGAAGGAACTGCTTGCATAGAGCTTCTTTCATAACTTGTGGCTAAAATGAGGGGGACGTTGCCTTCCTTATGGTTAAGCGTGCAAGACTCCATTACCATACTCAACGTCAATGCCTGGTTGCACCTGTGCACGGGCCTGTCCGTAGATAGCATCTTCATTGCTGTCTGCGGGCTTTTTTTATGTGGCGTGCCCAGCTAAGCATTGCAACTTCTAGTTGGTGGAGAGTCAAGTTGTGGGGCAAGCGTGTCAAATGAGTAACAACCACTTCGGAAGGGAAGTGGTTGTTAGTGTTTGTTGGCAATGGATATTCGCTTTATGGGGTAAGCATGTTATTCCTGAATAGAGGTGACGATGCCATCATCCAAGTAAATGAAACGGTAGCCAGAGTAATTCGAATAAACCCATTGCTCGCTCACACCGAAGCTAGTCGTCGTCCTATTGATGTCTGAAGGCTCTCCCCAACTGGATTCTCGTACTTCCGAAGCGGTCATGCCAATGGCAGGATTCCGCAATATCTTGGCGGTGGGAAGCGTGGTTGAGGAACTTAATTTATTAAAAACGGTTAAGTCTGTCTCTCCTTCAAACGTTCTATATTCATGCAAACTCCCATTTTTAATGACAAATGTCGAGGCAGCATTATTTTTTACAGTATTCCCCTCAATGATAACCTTCCAATCATACACATGTTGCTTGTACGTACCTGGCCAGGTGATAGTATATATAGTTAATCCTGAGAATATCACTTGTTGGCCTGAGCCATATTGCCATGTACCTTGGAAAGGCTCTAATAGTCCGATCTCCTTTAAATATTTCTTCGTATCCTTGTAATTGTCATCTCCGATGCTAGTCAACCTAGCTTTGGCTTCGGTCAGGTCCCCTTCTTTGAAAAGTCGGATACCTTCTAAATATTGTGCTTCATGAAGGAGTGTACCAGTGTCCCTATGCTCTTTAATTTCTTGAAGTAAGGGTAGGGCTTTTGCAGAATTATTACCCGAAATCAGATATTTTCCATGCTGATATTTAGCTTCGATGAGCTGCTGCTTACTATCTTCATAATCTCCACTTCTTTCAAATGCCTCGATTGCCTTTGCATACTCCGAGTTGTTCAGGGATACAAGCCCCTCTAGATAGTCCATTTGAAGCCTAGCTTCCGGAATATGCTTATAAAGCTCCAAATCCGTGATAATCTCCTTAACCTGCGAATAGTCTTTGTTCTTGATGAGCTGCGTTGCGTACAGATAATTGCTTTTTGCTAATAACACTGCCGAATCCTTATAGTCTCCTAAATCCTTGAACTCCTCTATGGCTTGCTCATAATTACCGCTGCTCATCAGAGATGCGGCATGCGTGTATTTTTGCTGTGAGAGGTATGACGTTACAATACCAGAGATTACGATTAGAGCAGCAGTAGCGACCAAGATCATAGCTATCAGTTTCTTTTTTGATCGAGGGGTCTTACTTGGCACAGCGTGACGATTTGTCCCCTCATTAGACTTTGCTGATTCTTTAGAAGCATTTACGGGCTTGGTATGTGTATCTGAAGGGTGGATCAAATCCTCAGGTGTAGACTCCACCGGTATAACAGATTCAACCTTCACTACATCAGTAATACTCTCCTTTGAACTCACAGGCTCGGGAGGTGCTTTGAGCTCGGGGATTGATATTTCTGCCCCACAATGATGGCAAAAACGACTACTTTTAATGATGGTTTTTCCACAGCTATTACAGAACATAATCTTCTCCATCCTGACTGTATGTATTAGAAAATTGTGTAATACAAAATAACAGTTCATATATCGGTCTTTTTCTTTATTATTTGAATACTACTTGGATTCGAGCGCAAATCATCCTTCTTTAGTAAATGATTGTTAAAAAAGATAGCATTACATTGCAAGCTTGTCAGCATAGAGAATACACAGAGAAGCTACTAGAGGATATTCGAACAGGCCTCCTTATGTCTAACCTCCGCATGTCCAAGCCTTATATTCTTGTGAAACCGACAGTTTAGTGCAAATTGTGATTTCTAAAAACTTGTGATTGTAATCACAATCGACCTGCGTTGCCATATGTTAAGTTATTAGTGAGAAATGTTCTCAATGATTTCAATCCAAGCAAGACAGTCAAAGTTAAACCCTATATCGACTGCCGTAATACGGCAGCTAGCCAGGAGTGATGAGATGGGTCGTACGTTAAGCATGAATGAGCCAATATTGCACCTTGTGGAGCGTTATCCTGAAGTGAAGGACATCATGATGGAACTGGGCTTTCGTGATATCGCCATTCCAGGCATGCTGCAGACGGCAGGTCGTTACATGACCTTGAACAAAGGTATGAAGCTGAAAAAGATGGATGTAGATACGGTTCGGCAAGCCTTTGCCATGCAAGGCTTTGCACTTGAAGAATAGAGGGGCGAGCGAAGATGAGTGAACTGATTAATAATCGTGAAATGATGGGAAAAGAACGGTCGGAGCGTCAGGAGCTGCTGAAGGAGATTATCAAGGAACTGCATGCTGGTAAAAGTGTCGAGGAGGTCAAGGCTCGCTTCGAGGAGGCGGTCGGTGATGTGACGGTGGCGGAGATTTCCGAGCTGGAACACGCCTTGATGACGGAGGAGGGCATTCCTGTATCCGAGGTGCAGCGCCTATGCTCTGTGCATACAGCGATCTTCAAGGGATCGATCCAGGACATTCACCGGTCTGAGAAGCCTGAAGAGCAGCCAGGTCACCCGGTACACACCTTCAAGCTGGAAAATCGCGAAATTGAGAAGCTGGTCAATTTCCAGATTGAGCTGCACAAGGACAAGTTCGCTAGACAGGATAGTGACGAGATCAGATACAAGCTGCTGGAGGATCTCAATCTGCTGCTGGACATCGACAAACACTATAGCCGCAAGGAGAATCTGCTCTTCCCTTACCTGGAGCGCTACGGAATTTTTGGGCCAACAAAGGTAATGTGGGGAATTGATGACGGCATTCGGGCGATGATCAAGGGCGCCAAAGCGATGCTGACGAACTATACGGGCAATCAACAAGAGGTAGTGGATACGCTGGAGCAAGCGATCCGTGAGGTCAACGAGATGATTTTCAAGGAGGAGAACATCTTGCTCCCGATGGCTCTCGGCAAGCTGACTGAGGATGAATGGGTCAAGATTGCCCATGAAAGTCAGGAAATTGGATTTTGCCTGACAGCCCCAGAGCAGGAATGGGTTCCTCACAGAGCGGCGGAGCCGGAAGGGTCCCAAGCAGACTCTGACGGTACACACGCACAGACAGCTACGGAGCAAGCTGGCACAGCACAGACTGAAGGTGCGACTCCACAGGGCTTCATCCGCTTTGAGACAGGAATTTTATCCATGCAGCAGCTGGAGCTGATCATGAATCACCTGCCAGTGGATCTAACCTTTATTGATGAGAATGATGTTGTTCGCTACTTCTCTCACGGTAAGGAACGGATCTTCGCCCGTACAAAAGCCGTAATTGGTCGTACAGTGCAAAATTGTCATCCACCACAAAGCGTACATGTCGTGGAGAAGCTGCTGGAGGACTTCAAAGCCGGGAAGAAGGATGCCGAGGATTTCTGGATTACAATGAAGGACAAATTCATCCTGATTCGCTACTTCGCTGTCCGTGATGCAGATGGTCGTTATCTGGGGACATTGGAATTTACGCAGAACGTAGCGCCAATTCGTGCCTTGGAAGGACAGAAACGAATTTTGTCCGAATAGTATTGTTTAAATCATATTGTCTAAATCGTATTGTCTGAATAGTGTGGTAATGGACAGGACATAACTGGACTAATAACAGGATACCATCCAAGCTAGCCATATCAGAAACGAACTAAATAAGAATTAAGTCCAGAATAACGGAACTCTGCTCAAATGGTAGAGGTCCGTTGTTTTGTGATTCTGGAATGATTGGATTCAGGCGGAGGTCGGGCGTGGTGTGGTCTTTGGAGGGGGCATGAAAAGGGATCTGAAACTATTGTGAAAGCCTTGTGAAAGGTGCGAAAGGAGTGTATGATGGGTAATGTTTGCTTTTTATCATGACATCTTATGTTAACGATTTGGAGGCTGCACGTTTATGAACCGAGGGATGTTTTCCCGTACGCTTGGCTTCACACCCGAGCACCAATGGAAGAAGGAAATTACGGCGGGGCTGCTGTCTTACTTCTCCGTAGTCTATATTATTCTGGTCAATGCGACGATTCTGTCCGATGCGGGCATGCCCTTGCAGGGTGCT
This sequence comes from Paenibacillus massiliensis 2301065 = DSM 16942, assembly GCF_000377505.1. Taxonomy (GTDB): domain Bacteria; phylum Bacillota; class Bacilli; order Paenibacillales; family Paenibacillaceae; genus Paenibacillus; species Paenibacillus massiliensis. The sequence goes on from NZ_KB898202.1 coordinate 57,089, forward strand.
ATGCTGGCGACACTGCTTACTTCGGTGGCAGGCTGTCTGCTGATGGCCTTTGGTGGTAAATCTCCGATTATTGTGGTGCCCGGAATGGGGATCAATGCGTTCTTCACCTATACTCTTGTCCACTCCATGAAGCTGAGCTGGCAGGAAGCGTTGACAGTCGTATCAATTACTGGTGTTCTATTCGCGATCGTGGCATTCACTTCCCTGTATCGCAAGATTAGTGAGGCGATTCCTCATAATCTCCAGCACGGTATTACCGTCGGAATTGGGTTGTTCCTGACCTTCATTGGTCTGCAAAAGAGCGGGATCGTAATCGCTCATCAGACGACCTTTGTCGCGATTGGACATTTTAGTGATCCTGGAGTTGTTACTGCATGTGTGACGCTGATTCTGGCCTTGATTCTGTTTATTCGAAATGTACAGGGTGGGCTACTGATCAGCATGCTGGTAGGTACGGGGCTGGCGTATTTGCTGGGCGCGGTGCACCCACAGGCTGCTGTGAAGAGTGAGGAGACCGTGCGGCAATATGGTGAGCTCTTCGCGCACTTTACCATGTCTGGCTTCGTTACGATCGCGTTCTGGATCGCGGTCTTCCTGCTGCTGCTCATCGTGGTCTTTGAGAACATTGGCCTTGTTGCGGGTCAGACCGCAATGATTGGCAAGCCGGAGGCATTTAAAGGCAGTCTGCGTGCGCTGGCCATCAGTAATATTTTTGCTGGACTGTTCGGTACAAGCCCTACCGTGGCCGCGGCGGAATCCACTGCCGGGATTGCGGCAGGAGGTCGAACAGGTGTTACGCCACTCGTGACAGCGATCATGTTTGGTCTGACCTTCTTCTTCATTCCGCTGCTGACATACATTCCAGACAGCGCCATTGCTCCTGTGCTGATTATTATCGGTGGCTTGATGGTGCAAAATGTGAAGGAAATGAACTTTGCGGATTTTGCAGACGCATTTCCAGCCTTCCTGATCATGGTTATGATTCCGTTCACCTACAGCATTGTGGATGGAATGGCATTTGGCTTCATCGCTTACCCCTTGGCGAAGCTTGCAGCGGGAAAAGGCAAAGAAGTGCCACTCGTGCTGTATGTCATTGCTATCCTGTTCCTTGCCAATTTCGTGCTGCATGCAGTAGTCTGAACGTAACTGGATAATTTAAGAAGTCTCTGAACCGTAGTCATATGGGTTCGGAGGCTTTTTTGTATTTTCAGGTAGTCAGTGGTTTTTGTTTATAACAACTCATTAATAATATATTAAGACACAATTGATATAAGCTGTGCTAGTTATCAAGAAAGATTAAAAAAGAATTGATATTTATATGTTTTTGCTTTAAATTGAATAAAAACATACCGATTGAATGTTTTTTATTTTGGGAGGGATAATTTGAGGAAGAAGTATACAGCAAAGGAAGCCAGAAACTTAATACTAGACACTGCTTCTGTTTTATTTATTGAGAAAGGGTATGAGCAGACTTCGATTAGTGAAATTGTTGCTGGATTGGATGGACTTACTCGCGGTGCGATTTACCATCATTTCGAATCCAAATATCAGATTATTGTAGGAATCGCAAAAAGGTTTATACCGGATCAGGATTTATTAGATGCTATTGATGAACGAGAGGATTTAAGTGGTCTAGAAAAAATTCAAAATATTTTACTTGAAGCGATGTTTAATGAGGATATTACTCAATCCACAGCAGCTTCATTAGCCTTACTAAACGATCCCACTTTTAGCTCGATTTATAATACTCAAATATGCGAAATTATGGCTCCTAAAATAGTAAAGTACATTCATGCAGGTAATGAGGATGGCTCTATTAAGGTAGCATATCCAGAACAAATGGCTGAAATCATTATTTTATTAACAAGTACCTGGTTCATCCAAGCATTATTCCCAAATACAATGGAGACGTTTTTTGAAAAATTAAAAGCTGCTCAGTATGTATTAAAGGAAAGTGGAGTGAACGTTATAAGTGATGAAGTCTTCTCAACCATTGTCAAAGAACTAACAGGTGCTACTACAAAAAGGAGCAAGTAATGAAAAAAACATTGAAAATTACGGGAATTATTTTACTATCCATACTAATCATTATTGTCTTGTTTTTTGCAGGAGTGTTTATTAACAATAAAATTCAACTAAGTCGTGAAGAAAAGAAGATAGCTTCTTACGGCGAAACCGTCGCTATAGATGGAGAAAACATGAACTTTCAGATCTCCGGGACAGGTGAAAAGACGATCGTTTTATTACCGGGCTATATGACAGCTGCACCGATCATTGATTTCAAGCAACTGATTAGTGAGTTAGACAAAACTATCGAGTTATTGCGATAGAACCCTTTGGGTATGGTCTAAGTGATGATACGGATAAGGAAAGATCTGTTGAAAATATAACCGACGAAATACATGAGGTGTTGGTTAAGCAGGGAATCAAAAAGTATACGATGATGGGCCATTCAATTACGGGGGTCTACTCTCTTGAGTATATTAAAAAATATCCTAATGAGGTTGAAGCCTTTATAGGAATTGATAGCAGCCTTCCTTCACAAGGGGGAGCCGATGATAATATAGCAGGGGCCATTGAGCTTTTAAGTAAATCGGGACTGTATCGTGTACTCTCAAATATGAACACCGACATGCTGAAGATTCCAGATGTGGGAGATAAATTAGCCGAGCAATATAAATATTTGTCTCTAAAAAATATAGGATCAAAAGCAACAATGAATGAAGGCAAATCCATGCTGGAGAATTTTAATAAAACGGCTGAGATACAGTACCCTAAGAGTCTGCCCGTTATGTATTTCTTGGCAACAGAAAGTACGGATTCTAATGATAACTGGTTGAGGATTCATCAAGACATGGTTAAAAATAGTGATAAGTCAGCTATTCAAATTATAGAGGGAGGACACTATTTACATCATACTAAATCAAAGGAATTAGCTGAGCTTACGGTATCCTTTTTAGAATGATAATGTATTAAGATCACTGAACAGTCAAAAGCTCTTGCCGAAAAAATGATGTAGCACCAAAAGATTGGTTGTTTCTTATGGGGAACTGCAGGGTTCGGGAAAGCGGGTTCATGTTGGGCTTCTTATAGCTTTCGTTGGAGGAATGTGGTATATTGGTAATCCTTTTGTGTTGTCAGCGATTGACCATAAGAGAATATTCTTAGGAGGTAACTGAAACATGTCACAAAGCTTTCAAAGTGCCTATCAAGAAGAAGTTGATCGACTGAAGCGGACCATGGAGACAGTGGACCAGCAGCTGGAAAGACTGCGAGGAATACCGATCTATACAGGTCATGACTTCACGGAGCAGGTTCTTGAGGCCCAGCGTGAAGAACGACGAGTTGCCCTGGCGAAGAGCTCTAAGGAGCCTTATTTCGGGCGGCTGGATTTTGAAGAATCGGGAACGGATAGCCGAAAGCCGCTCTACATCGGTAAGGTCGGTGTGGATCGGGAAGAGGTAGGGGATCATCCGCTGGTCATTGACTGGCGTGCGCCAGTAGCCAGCTTGTTCTACTCCTTCACTGGGGGAGAGGGCCCGGCAACCTATGAAGCTCCGGAGGGTCTGATTGAAGGGTTGGTATACCTGAAGCGGAACGTGGTTATTCGCCAGCGAATGCTGGAGAGAATTGCGGATACCTTCAACCGGGATAGTGACCAACCAGCGGTGTCCGATGAATTTCTCGTCTACCGACTTGGGGAGAACAAGGACAACAAGCTTCGTGATATCGTCTCCACAATCCAGGCGGAGCAGGACCAGATTATTCGGGCGCAGCGGGATACAGCCTTGATTATTCAAGGTGTAGCGGGCTCGGGTAAGACGACCGTGGCCTTGCATCGGCTTGCTTTCTTGCTGTATCAGTACAAGGAGCAGGTTGCGGCTGAGCGTATGATCATTTTTGCCCCCAACCATATGTTTTTGGACTATATTTCGGATGTCCTGCCTGAGCTGGGTGTTGGAGATATTCAGCAGAGCACGTTCACAGATTGGGCTGTCCAGCTACTTGAGATTGAGCTTCCGATTGCAAATGCAAGTGAGACGTTGAATCTCTGGTTCGAGGAGCCGAATAACCGTCCGAAGCTTAATGATGAGGTGCCGGGACGCTACAAGGGCTCGATCCGATTCATGACTTTGCTGAAGGAATGGCTATCCGGGCTGGAGAGTGACGCTGTACCAGAGGCAGACTTCATACCGTGGGATGGGGCCGTGCTGACCAGATCCGAGATTGAGCGCTGGTTCAGCGAGGAATATAGACATTATCCTCTTGCGAAGCGCAAGGAGCGCGTCATGGCACGGATTCATCGCTGGATTGAGATGGAGCTGAAGCAGCTGAAATCGGAAGCCCTGCGCAAGGAATGTAAGAAGAAGGCAGCCACGCGCGAGAAGGCCTATGCAAAGAAATGGCCACAATATGAGCCGCTAACGATGTACAAGCAGCTATTCAAGACTGTCAAGGGAGGGAGTGTCCCTGACGAGATCCATGCTCAGCTTCCACGCTCGATCGTGAAGCAGACGGCTACGGATTTGAAGCAGAATATCATCCGTGAGGAGGATCTGCCTGCGTTGGTGTACATCCATGCGTTAATTCATGATATTGATGGCGGACAGCGGTTCGACCATATCGTCATTGATGAAGCACAGGATTTCTCTCCATTTCATGTTGCCTTGTTGGATTTGTTCGTCAAAGGGCACTCCTTCACGATCTTGGGAGACCTGTCCCAAGGCATTCATGAGTATCGCGGCGTCCACGCCTGGGATGAGATGAGCAGTCTCTTTCCTGCTGAGCATCATGCTTATTATGCACTGACACGCAGTTATCGTTCGACTATGGAGATCATAGATTATGCGAACATTATTCTGGAGCGTGGCGTGAAGAGCGGTATTACTGCGATCCCGGTGTTTCGTAGTGGTGATCCGGTCCGGGTCATTGCTCACCCGACGCAGAAGCGCAGTACGGATCTGGAACGTGCGTTGCGACATTTGACCGGGAAGGATTACCGCACCGTAGCTATTCTGACACGTACATTAAGCGAGGCCGTTGAATTGCATGCGGAGCTTGCCAAGCAGGGCTGGGAGCTGAATCTGATTGACGGTAGCAAAAAGCAGTACACAGGCGGTCACTCGATCCTTCCGGTCTATCTCTCGAAGGGGCTGGAATTCGACGCGGTCGTTGTTGCCGATGCGGATACAGAGCATTATCTGAGCAATGCCGGAGATGCAAAGCTACTGTATGTAGGCTGTACGCGGGCATTGCATGAGCTCTGGCTGCTCCATAGCGGGGCTCTGCCGGATTATGCCCAAGCTGCTAATCTGACAGATAGCGAGAACATGGTTCTGGAGGGCTGGCCTGAAGACTAGTTGAGCACGTGGAAATGACCAGGCTCGGTTGATATTTGTAAGATAGAACACTATATTGGTGACTGGAGCCGACTCCGTTGTCACTATGGCAAAGACAGGCTGCAATCTCCGTAGTGAGCGCCTGTCTTTGCCATATCCAGATATATTACTTATAATAGCGTCAAATCACTAATTCAGAAAAAGAATAGAAGAAATATAGAAAAGCACGAAAGAAGTAAGGAAGAGGCACGGTAGAAGCACGGTAGAAGCACGGTAGAAGCACGGTAGAAGCAGAGAAGGAGTAAATACAAAGCGGTTATTTTAAGCAAAGGTGAACATAAATAATGAGCAAACCAACCATTTACGATGTAGCTAGAGAAGCAGGTGTCTCGATTGCTACCGTCTCCAAGGTGCTGAATCATAACGGTCGTATCAGTGACAAGACACGGCAGAAGGTGACGCACATCATGGAGCAATTGAACTATCAGCCGAGTATGGTGGCTTCCGCGCTTACGAGTCAGCGAACAGGCACAATTGGCCTGATGATTCCGGACATTGCCAATCCCTTCTTCGCAGAAGCAGCCCGTCATTTCGAGGATCATGCCCAGCAAGCGGGCAATGATCTGGTGATCTGTAGTACCGATCGTGATGATACGAAGGCGGAGCGATATATCTCGTCCCTGCTGCGCAAGCGTGTAGACGGGCTGATCATCGCCTCGCACACAGGTCCGCCGGAGCGGGTAGCCCGTCTGCTGACCGACCGAATTCCGACGGTACTGTTCTCTGCGGATATTCGTTCGCTAGCCTGTAACAGCGTCACCATTGATGATTATCAGGGGGGCTATGAGGCCACGAAATATCTGTTGTCACTTGGGCACCGCCGGCTAGGGATTATTTCGGACAGCCTGTCTGGTAGCCGTTTGCGGGAGCAAGGCTTCATAGAGGCATTAACCGAAGCGGGACTGCAGCCAGATGAGTCTGAATGTATGATCCAGACCTCTGCCACGCTGGAGAATGGTCGGACTGCGGCACGCACGATGTTATCCATTCCTACAGATAGACGGCCAACTGCCATATTTGCCTGCAACGATCTGTTGGCCATCGGCGTACTGCAGGAGGCCAGCTACGTCGGGCTGGCTGTTCCACGGGATTTGTCTGTCGTTGGCTTCGATAATACATTGCTGGCAGATATTTGCCATCCCTCTCTCACGAGTATCGCTCAACCCCTGCGCGATATGACCAGACAATCCATGCAGCAGCTAATAGACTGCATCGCTGATCCCGATGCTGCTAAGAATAAGGTGCTGATTCAGCCAGAGCTCGTTATTCGTCAATCCACAGGTCCCGCTCCCGATTAATTTGACTGTTCTCCGGGAGAAAGGGACCTTTTTCCTCATGCGCTACTACGCACTATTTTTCACTTGCAGGATTCCGAAAAATGTAATTGATAAGCGCTTACATCTCTACTATAATAGTTTTTACAGTTGGGTTAAGCGCTTAACCTAAGGTGTTAACAAAAATCTTTAGCAAGAGCATGGCTCTGACCCTGACTCTGGCCTTGATCCTGACCCTGACTCTGACTCCAAAATTCAAGCTATTAGCGAAGTAGTTAACCAAGATACTGTGCAAGAAATTTACTTGGAAGAAATATAATAGCTAGTTGATTCTACCTTCAAGGAGGAAGCGCTATGAATGGAGAGGTATTGCTTCACAATGGGCAGCCTGCATTTGATCCGGTACGACCGCTTGCTTTTGATGCTGCACGCCCGATAGACCTGGTATCCGTAGGCCGTCTCTGCATTGATCTGAATGCCAATGAGACAGGATGTCCCATGGAGGATACGATGACTTTTACGAAATATGTAGGAGGCTCTCCGGCAAACATTGCGATCGGCGCGGCAAGGCTGGGCTTGAAGAGTGGGTTTATCGGCAAAATTGCTTCCGACCAGATGGGCCGCTTCATCCGGCGCTATCTGCAAGCGAATCATGTGGATGACAGTCAGGTTGTAGATGATCATACGGGTGCGGTAACTGGATTAGCCTTCACCGAAATCAAGAGCCCGCAGGAGTGTAGCATATTAATGTATCGTGACAATGTTGCTGATCTGCTGCTGACTACGGCGGATATCTCCGAGGACTACATTCGCCAGACCAAAGCTTTGCTCATATCCGGGACTGCGCTCGCGAAGAGCCCATCCAGGGAAGCGGTGTTTCTGGCACTGGAGCTCGCAGTCAAGCATGGAGTTACGGTGTTCTTCGATCTTGACTATCGCCCCTATACCTGGAAGTCGGATGCGGAGACGGCCATGTATTACAATCTGGCTGCCGAGAAATGTGACTGCATCATTGGTACACGCGAGGAATTCGATAGGATGGAGCAGTTGTTCAAGGAAGCGGCATCGGATGATCAGGCGACGGCCGGACGCTGGTTCGGGCATCGGGCGAAGCTGGTCGTCATCAAGCATGGTGGCAGCGGCTCCATCGCTTACACGGCAGACGGACAGTCACACCGTAGCGGGATCTTCCGTACGAAGGTACTGAAGACATTCGGAGCTGGGGACTCCTATGCGTCAGCCTTCATTTACGGACTCATGACAGGCGAGACAGTTGGAGAGGCCATGAAGCGTGGTAGTGCATCAGCCTCGATCGTCATTTCCCGGCATAGCTGTTCGGATGCCATGCCTACACTGGAAGAGCTGAACACTTTTCTGCAGGAGAATGAGGAGATAAAAGAGCTGGTGTGATCCTATATAACCAATACGCGAACCGGAGGAGAGAGGATATGGAGAAGCAGGGAGTAGAGGTGCTCAGGAATTATATCAATGGACAATGGGTGCAAGCAGAGGTATCGCAGACCGAAACCGTATTCAACCCCGCTACCGGAGAAGTGCTGGGAGAGGTACCCTTGTCTACGCGGGAGGAGCTGGATCGCGCCGTAGCGGCAGCGAAGGAAGCATTCACAGGCTGGTCCAGCACACCGGTGCCACGTCGCGCTCGCATCATGTTCAAGTACCAGCAGCTACTGGTAGAGCATTGGGAGGAGCTGGCCCGACTGATTACGCTGGAGAACGGTAAAAGCTACAACGAAGCCTATGGTGAGGTACAGCGCGGGATTGAGTGTGTGGAATTCGCTGCCGGAGCCCCGACATTAATGATGGGCAGACAGCTGCCGGACATTGCTACAGGTATTGAATCCGGGATGTACCGGTATCCAGTAGGCGTCGTGGGGGGAATTACCCCATTTAATTTTCCGATGATGGTGCCCTGCTGGATGTTCCCGCTCGCGATCGCCTGTGGCAATACGTTCGTGCTGAAGCCTTCTGAGCGTACTCCGCTACTGGCAGCAAGACTTGTAGAGCTGTTGGAGGAAGCAGGTCTTCCTGCCGGGGTATTCAATCTCATCAACGGGGCAAAGGATGTCGTGAACGGCCTGCTGGAGCATCCAGATGTGAAAGCGATTTCCTTCGTGGGCTCGCAGCCTGTTGCCGAGTATGTGTATCAAAAAGGTACGGCCCATGCCAAGCGTGTACAGGCGCTTGCCGGAGCCAAAAATCATTCCATCGTCCTGCAGGATGCTGAACTGGAAGCGACGGCTACCCAGATCGTCAACGCAGCATTCGGCTCGGCTGGCGAGCGTTGTATGGCTTGCTCCGTCGTAACGGTGCAGGAGGAAGTGGCCGACAGGCTGCTGGAGCTGCTGCTGCAGGCATGTGACACCATGACGATTGGCAACGGTCTGCATGAGGATACCTTCCTCGGCCCGGTGATTCGCGAAAGTCATAAAGACAGAACCATTTCCTATATTGAACAAGGTGTAGCGGAAGGAGCGAGACTGCTGAGAGATGGCCGCAAGGACAAGGCCGTGGCAGGGGATGGATATTTTGTCGGCCCGACGATTTTTGACGAGGTTACACAACAGATGAAGATTTGGCAGGAAGAGGTGTTTGCTCCTGTACTGTCGATCATTCGGGTCAAGGACGTAGAGGAGGCTGTAGACATTGCCAATGCCTCACGCTTTGCGAACGGGGCGTGTATCTTCACGAATGACGGAGGCAAGGTTCGCTATTTCCGTGAGAATATAGAGGCTGGCATGTTGGGTGTGAATGTGGGTGTCCCAGCACCGATGGCCTTCTTCCCGTTCTCTGGCTGGAAGGACTCCTTCTACGGTGACCTTCATGCGAACGGCACAGATGGGGTGGAATTCTATACTCGCAAGAAGATGGTTACGGCCCGCTGGCAGTAAGATAAAGCAGCATTGGAAGGTCATTGATAGATTGATAGCCTGATAGCCTGATGGATTGCTGGCTAGGAAGCACTTAATGCAAATTCGGATGAAAGGCGGTAGTTCCTTGGAAACGATTCGATTGACAACAGCGCAGGCATTGGTCAGATTTTTGAACAACCAATATGTTGAGACGGATCAGGGACATACACAGACGAATGCAGCTGCTCAGCAGCATGCTGTGCATGAGGATGGGGCCGAACGCTTTGTAAAAGGAGTGTTCACCGTGTTTGGCCACGGCAATGTGCTGGGACTCGGTCAGGCACTGGAGAGCGCCCCAGGAGACTTGATGGTCTACCAGGGAAGGAATGAGCAGGGAATGGTGCATGCCGCCGTGGCCTTTGCCAAGCAGAGTCGCCGCCGTCAGATTATGGCCTGTACGGCCTCGGTCGGTCCGGGCTCCGCGAACATGGTGACGGCGGCGGCTACAGCTACCGCGAATCAGATTCCCGTGCTGCTGCTGCCTGGGGACACCTTCGCGACTAGACAGCCCGATCCGGTGCTTCAGCAGATGGAGCATACCCATAGTCTGGCTATATCCGTTAATGATGCGTTCAAGGCGGTCAGTAAATATTGGGACCGTGTCTCGCGTCCGGAGCAGCTTATGTCGGCCATGCTGAATGCGATGCGAGTGCTGACAGACCCGGCTGATACCGGTGCAGTGACCATTGCACTACCGCAGGATGTACAGGGTGAAGCCTGGGATTTCCCGGTGGAGTTCTTCCGTAAACGAATACACCGAATTGAGCGACGACAGCCGCATCCGCGTGACATCCTCGCAGCTGCCGAATTGATATCGACAAAGCACAAGCCCCTGATTATCTGCGGTGGAGGGGTACGGTACTCCAATGCAGGTCAGGAGCTGAAAGACTTTGCTGAGGCCTTCGACATTCCGTTCGGTGAGACGCAAGCCGGAAAAAGTGCGGTAGAGAGCAGTCATGCGTATAACCTTGGTGGTATAGGCGTGACAGGGAATGCTGCTGCTAATACGTTGGCAGCCGAAGCGGATCTGATTATCGGAGTGGGCACACGCTTCACGGATTTCACTACGGGCTCGAAGAGTCTGTTCCGTCATCCAGAAGTAGAATTCCTTACGATCAATGCCTCGGCATTCCATGCCTCGAAGCTGGATGCGCTGCCTGTTGTTAGTGATGCAGCAGAAGGGCTTCGAGCCCTGAAGACGGTGCTGGAGGTGCAGAGCTATCGCTCGGGTTACGGAGAAGAAATTGCCAAGGCGAAGGCTGAATGGCAGCAAGAACGGCAGCGACTTGCCAGCACAGATTATTCGTCGGGCAGCTACGTACCCGAAGTGGCTGGTCATTTGGATCACGAGCTTGTGGAATATGCAGAGGCACTAGGTACGACACTGACACAGACCTGCGTGCTGGCTGTAGTGAATGAACAAATCCCGCAGGATGCGATCGTTATTGGTGCGGCAGGAAGTCTGCCTGGGGATATGCAGCGCATGTGGGAGGCGACCATACCGGATACGTATCACATGGAATATGGCTTCTCCTGTATGGGCTATGAGATTGCCGGGGCATTGGGAATCAAGCTGGCACAGCCGGATCGAGAGGTCTATGCGCTGGTGGGCGACGGCAGCTATCAGATGCTGCATTCGGAGCTGGTGACGAGTCTGCAGGAACGCCGCAAAATTAACATTGTGCTCTTGGACAATGCAGGCTTTGGCTGCATCAACAATTTGCAAATAGAGAACGGGATGGGGAGCATAGGCACCGAGTTCCGTTACCGCAGTGACAGTGGCAAGCTGAATGGTGATGTCATGGCAATTGATTATGCGGCCAGTGCTGCGGGCTACGGTGCAGTAACCTATCGGGTTACCAGCATAAGTGAACTGGAAGCGGCTCTTGCAGATGCGCGTAAGCAGACCGTATCCACGCTGCTTGATATCAAGGTGCTGCCGAAGACCATGACACACGGCTATGGAGCATGGTGGCATGTCGGTACAGCTGCTGAATCCGATAGCAAGGCAATCCAGGATGCCCATTCTCGACGAGAGGAAGGCCTGAAGCAGGCACGCCGTTACTAAAGCCTCGTTCGAATTTAATGTCAGTAGAATGACCTCGTGAGCGTCATCGTTAGTGGAAAACGAGGAAGCCCTAGAGAAACGAAGTGCCCGTCTTTAAGCTTGCAGTTCTACTACTTTTCGCCTTAGATCAAAGAACAGCAAGCTTAACAACGGTCGACAGGGCTCCCCGCTTGCAGCGGCTGTATACACACATTTGATCTGATCACGTTAGTGCATTGACGAATCGGATTTCAGGTGGAATGATCTGGTCAACAACCTCACCCCATAAGGAAGGGACAGAAGACGATGTTCAAAGCACATGCAGTCAAGCTGGCGATTGCTCCTATCGCCTGGACGAATGATGATATGCCGGAGCTTGGTGGAGAACATACCTTTGAGCAATGTATCAGCGAGATGGCGCTTGCTGGGTATCAGGGCAGTGAGGTCGGGAATAAGTATCCACGTGATCCGGCCATCCTGCGCCGTGCTCTGGAGCTCCGCAAGCTGGAGATTGCCAGTGCCTGGTTCAGCAGTTATCTGACAACTCACCCCTTTGAGGAGACAGCCGAGGCGTTCAAGGCACATCGTGATTTCTTACATGCTATGGGGGCCAAGGTCATCGTCGTATCTGAACAAGGTGGCAGTATACAGGGGCAGATGGAGACACCCTTGTTCGCGAATAAGCCTGTGTTTACAGATGCGGAATGGGTGTTGCTGACAGAAGGACTGGGAAGTCTTGGTAGACTGGCACGTGAAAAGGACATGACAATTGTGTATCATCATCATATGGGCACCGGCGTTCAGACAGGGACGGAAATCTCACGGCTGATGGAGATGACTGATCCTCAGGAGGTATCGCTGTTGTTCGATACAGGCCATTTGGCTTTCTCGGGAGAAGATCCGCTGGACATTTTGCGGCGCCATCTGGGGCGCATTCGGCATGTACATTTGAAGGATATACGACCGAATGTGGTGGAGCGTGTGAAGCAGGACGGACTAAGCTTCCTGCAGGCAGTCAAGGCAGGGGCTTTCACGGTACCTGGCGATGGTTGCATTACCTTTCCACCGATCTTCGCGGCACTCGCCGCTTCGGAGTATGCAGGCTGGTTCGTCGTAGAAGCAGAGCAGGACCCGGCACTCGCCGATCCGCTCGAATATGCACAGAAGGCACGGGCATTCATCCGGGAGCACAGTGGTTTGTAAGCGGTAACAATATTGTGCAGGAAGAATACTAGCAAAGTGATGGTGAGACGGATGATGGCGAAGGAGAAGAACACGTTGGAACGAAGTGAACTGATCGACAAGCTGAATCGGGTCATGCAAAAGTTAATGAATCTGGAGCGGCCTGACAATGAGGATGAGCTACAGCAGCTGGGATCGGACGCAGCACGGCGCGGCTATTTTGCCCGCGATTTCGGGATGGAGGAGTGGGACTGGCCACAAGGCGTAGGTCTATATGGTCTGAACAAGATTGGGCAGTATTTTGAGGATGATCGATTTGCTGCCTATGCGCTGCCTTGGATGGAGAAGCATTTCGCCCAAGGCTTTCCAGGTCGCAATATTAATACGACTGCCCCCCTGCTCTCTCTGATGGATCTGGATCAGGCGGAGCAGCTAAGCAAGGAATGGATTGCCTGGCTAATACAAGAGCTCCCGCGAACCGAGGAGGATGGCTATCAGCATGTGACCTCTGGTGCAACAGCTCACGATGTGACACTCCATGAGAACGAACTCTGGATCGACACACTCTTCATGGCTGTTCTGTTCACGGCGAAGATGGGGGTGAAGTATGACAATGCAGTCTGGAGACAAGAGTCACTTCATCAATTGCTTCTTCACATTAAATATTTGTACGACAAGAACACAGGCTTGTTCTATCATGGATGGCACTTCACCGGGCGACATAATTTTAGTGAAGCCTTCTGGTGCCGTGGTAACAGCTGGTTCGCACTCGGATTGCCAGAGTATATAGAACTCATGCAGCCATATTTGGATGAAGGGGTGCTGAAATACCTGCAACAGACGCTGCGTTCCCAGATGGATGCTTTGCTTGCTCTACAGCATGAGGATGGGTTATGGCATACGCTACTCGATGATCCAGACAGCTATACCGAGACCTCGGGCTCGGCTGCAATTGCTGCGGGACTGCTGTACAGTGTGCGCAAGGGACTATTGCCTGCCTCCTATGCAGATCAAGCTGTGAAGGCCGTTAGAGCCGTATTGGCACGGATTCGCGAGGATGGTACCGTGGAAGGAGTATCTGGAGGTACCGGGATCGGGAAGAAGAAGGAGGATTACAAGGATATTATCCTTGGGCCGATGGCATATGGTCAGGCTTTGACGATTGTGCTGCTGGGTGAAGCGTTATATTGTTGTTGAAGCACCGTGCGAACTGCTGATGTCATGATATTGTGCCTATAGTGGTTGGCGATACATCGGGGAGGTTAATGGAGCGATGACGAGTAGAATCGGAGTAGGCATCATTGGTGCTGGGCGAATTGGCAGGCTGCATGCAGATCATTTGTTACGTTTGCCAGCATTTTCTTTGAAAGCGATTGCGGAGGCGTGGATCACAGAGGAATTGCAGACATGGGCAGAGGCCAGAGGGATTCAGGAGTTGCATCGCGATGGTGATGTATTGTTGAATGATCCCGACATTGCGGCCATCTTTATTTGTACGCCCACCGATACACATGCAGAATGGATCAAGAAGGCAGCCAGAGCAGGCAAGCATATCTTTTGTGAAAAGCCGATCAGTCTCTCCCATACAGAGAGTGCGGAGGCATTACGGATTGCAGCGGAGGCTGGAGTGAAGCTACAGGTAGGTTTCAATCGCCGCATGGACCCGAGCTTTCGTCGATTGAAGCAGCTGGTGGATGCCGGAGAGCTGGGTCAGCCGCATGTACTCAAGATTACGTCACGTGATCCCCAGCCGCCAAGCGAGGCCTATGTCAGCTCATCAGGGGGGATGTTCATGGATATGACGATCCATGATTTTGATATGGCACGTTATATCATGGGTGAGGAAGTGACTGAGGTGTACGTGCGCGGTGCGAACCTCATTGATCCTATGTTCGCGCGCCACGGTGATGTGGACACTGCGATCATTACACTTACTTTTGCCAATGGAAGCATCGGTGTGATTGATAACAGTCGTCAGGCTGTATATGGCTATGATCAGCGTGTGGAGGTGTTCGGCTCTCAGGGAGCCGCAGCAGCAGACAATTGTCGCCCGACTACGGTGGAGCTGTCAACAGCTGCCTCCGTCATACGTGATCAGCCGCTGCATTTCTTCCTGGAGCGCTATCAGCAGGCCTATATTGATGAGGTTATGGCTTTTGCCGATGCCATCCTGCATGACCAGTCCATCATATGCTCAGGTCTGGATGGCATTCAGGCGGAGCGGATCGCAGCGGCGGCCAAGGAATCACATCGTCTGGGCCTTCCTGTGAAGCTGCCTGTGCTTGATCTTGCAGCAGCGCCTCCGATGTCTTGACGGAGAAGGATATCTACACCAACCAACCTACACCAACCAACCGAGGAGGAGCATGCACATGTCACGATTGATGGTTAAGGCTGCGGAGCCGAATCAGGATGGACGTATTCTGGCTGTAAGTCCAGAGAGCGCTGGTTGGCAATATGTCGGCTTTGAAGTATACCAGTTGCAGATTGGTGCGAGCTTGTCGCGGATGACGGAGGGACATGAAGCCTGTCTTGTATTGTTATCTGGCATAGCTAATATACAGGCGGCAGGTAGAACATTTGAGGCTATCGGCAAGCGTATGTCCGTATTCGAAGGTATCCCTCCATACTCCGTCTATGTACCAGCAGGAGCCAGCTATGAGATCACAGCGCATACCCCTGTAGAGCTAGCCGTATGTCTTGCTCCTGCCAAAGGCAAATACGAAGCTAGACTGATTACTCCCGCCGACATGGAGGTGGAGGAACGCGGTAGCGGAAGCATGTCGCGGCAGGTCGTCAATATTCTTCCAGAGCAGAAAGAGGCCGAGAGCCTGCTGGTCGTTGAGGTGTATACACGAGGCGGGAACTGGTCCAGCTACCCGCCGCACAAGCATGATCGTGACAACCTGCCACAGGAGTCCTATCTGGAGGAGACCTATTATCACCGGATAAATCCACCCCAGGGCTTCATCGTGCAGCGGGTATATAACGATGACAGGACACTGGATGAGACGATGGCTGTGACGGACGGTAGTGTTGTTCTGGTGCCAGAGGGATATCACCCGGTGTCTGCTCCGCCAGGCTATGATTCCTATTATCTCAATGTCATGGCTGGTCCGACACGGACATGGGTGTTCCATAATGATCCGGCTCATGAATGGTTATTCCCGGCTCCAGTGAAGAAGGACCAAAGCTAGCTTATCGGAGATATCTAGCGGATTGATGTTCGTTACCAATATCACCGTATCGCAACTCCAAATCAAGCAACAAGAGGCCACATTAGGCTAAATTAGGCTGCATTGGGTTGCATTACGCAGAAGCACTTGAAGCAATGATCTGAAGACGCCCTGGTCATCCTGTAGGGGCGTCTTTTGCTGGTCTTGCACGAGTAAAAGCAGTGATCCGAGTTGTTACGCGACTGCCTGTGTCCTGTGGGCTTATGGTATACTATAGCCATAATAATTGAACCTATAAGACGGAACAGCGTTACACACGAGTACAGCCCCAAAGGCATGTCGAACAGAGGAACAGCAGACCCGCAACCGACTTGCAATGACGGCGAGGAGTGAGGAGTGGTATCTATTGTCTCGTACCTGGTACAACCGATTATTGGTATCATATTTCCCTATTTTTTTGCTTACGGTGACTATACTCATTTTTATCGCTTTTGTGTTCGTTAATGATATTTCTAGATCCGAGACCAAGAAGGCAGATCGAATTTCCTCCAGTTATTTAGTGGATAGCGTGGATCGCACGATTCGGGATATTGAATTGTCGGTGCTGGAGGCAGTAGAGGGAAACCAAGCCTACAAGCGGTATTTCAACCGTAATGTGCGCTCAGGCCGAGAGGCTGAATATGCCATTGCGCAGAGCTTGCGTGAGATGACGAACTCCTCCTCCTACATCCAGTCCATTTATTTATATGACAAGAAAAATGAAAGCGTTTTAACGTCGAGCGGTTTGAGAGATGTTGAGACCTTCTCCGATAAGGTATGGATTGACCGTATTCTATCCGGATCACTCGCCCCAGGCTGGCAGCCTGTTCGCGAATTTAATCCGGGCTTTGTGCAGCGCACGCCTGTGCGGGTATTGACGGTGAACAAAGAGATGCCGCTGCCCTTCGGTACCGATGGTGTGCTGGTGATTAATGTGAAGATGAGCAGTATTGAGCAGAGTATCGACAGCATGGTCAACGGTCAACTGTCGTTCATGACCATTCTCGATCGTGAAGGCCAGCTCGTATATCACGCACATGCAGATCAGGCGGGTGCAGCAAGTGGACAAAAGCTGAATACCTTGAAGCTGGATCGACTGGGCTGGACCCTTGTAAGCGGTATAAAGGCGGGGAATCTATTTGGCTGGGTGTCAGTGATCTCCTACCTATGGGTGGTTATTGCGATTGCGACAGTAGTGATCGCCATTATCTACATCGTCTACATCACACGTCGCAATTACAAGCCGATCCAGATTATTATGAACCGGATCGAGGCGCATCAGATTCGAACCATGGAGCAATCCGGCTCCCGTATGGATGAGATGAAGCTGATTGATGGTGTACTGGAGAATCTGATCAACCATATGATGGACTATGACAAAAAGAGCAGGGAGAATCTGCTGTTGCAGCGAAGCAAACTATTCCATGATCTGCTACGCGGCGAACGGTTGGAGCAGGCCGCTGAGCGGCTGCGAGAGATATCGCCACTCACGGATATGGATGAGCAGCCCAGTTTTGCTGTCGTGGTCAGTGAAATCAATCGTTATGAGCAGGTATTCCAGGATAAGTACACCCGAGGGGATCAGAATACGCTGAAGTTCGCACTGATGAACGTTCTGCAGGAGCTCTCTCGCAATGCGAGGCTGCAATGCTGGGCGGAGTGGGTCAGCGCGGACCAGATTGCGATTATCTTCATGTCCTCCGACAATAGTATTGACATGACAAAGCAGCTTCGCACGGTTGCGGAGGAATGCCGTACCTGGGTGGAGCAGAATCTTCGCATCTCGCTCAGCTTCGGGGTGGGTCCGCTTGCCGAAGGCATTGGTTTCATTAGGGAATCCTATATGGCAGCGGAAGCCGTGCTTCACCGCAAGCTGTTGATGAACGGTGATGTCATTCTGGCTGAAAGCAGCGATACACATCAGCAGTTGCTAGAGACGTATACGTATTTACAAATGATTGCGGAGTTCGTCAAGCGCTTCCGTATGTCTAGCGGTCAGTGGCGAGAGCAGCTGGAGGAGATTTTTGCGGCGTTCGAGCGTAATCTGCTGTCAGATGAGGATATTCGCTCTTTCATGCAAGCATTGCTGCAAATGCTGAGCCGGGAAGTAGCCGTGATGTCCGAGCAACTCCAGCAGGAGCTGTCTGAAGAGAACAACAGTGAACGGCTGAAGCGTGTGCAGGCAGCAGAGACTTTGGCCGATGTCAAAAGTCTGCTGTTCGATGAACTGACAGACCTGTTCCGCATCTATGTATCCGTCAGTGAGACGAAGAGCTACAAAGCGATGGTTAACGAGATGAAGAGCTACATTGAGGAGCAGTTCGCTAATCCAGACCTGTCTCTGAAGCATCTGAGCGACCGATTCCAAGTCTCTGGCAAGCATGCGAGCTATTTGTTCAAGACCGAATTCAATATGAAATTTGTGGACTTCGTGACCGCACTGCGGATGAAGGAGGCCGAGAAGCTTCTCCTGAATACAGACCAAGCCCTGCAGGATATTGCCGTACAGGTAGGGTATGCGAATGCGATCAGCTTTGGGCGCGTGTTCAAACGAATTATAGGTATGACGCCAGGGGATTACCGGCGTTCGAAACGGGATGCTCCGATGGCCGATTCGTGAAATGTCGGTATAAAGACGTTTATTTTTGATGCATATTGGGTCAATATTGAGGCGCATGTTATGCAGGCACACTCCATTAGGAGGGAGAGCCAGCAGGCATGCGTCTTGTTGCGTAATTGTCCGAAATAACTGGATATGAAAGCGGTTTATTGACATCCGATTTCAGTTTGTTATCACCGAGAATGGTTGGTGTAACGAAGTCACTGCAAGCCGTGTCTAATCCTATAGCAGAGCAAGCTGAACCTTAATTACCTTGTCATAAACCATAGATCGGATGAATGCCTCAGTCCTTGTTCCGAAACAGGTTTATTGTCAATGAAAGTGTCTATGTGGAATACTCAGAGCAAGCTTCGATCATTCACGCAAAGGCAAAGGAGATGACACGAATGACACTGAAAGCAACCAAAGGGAGTCTGAAGAAATGGGTAGGATTGGCACTTACCATGGTCATGGGAGTGTCCTTGCTGGCAGGCTGCTCATCCGCTTCCAATGAAGGTGCGGGCGATGGCAACGCTTCGAATGGAGAACGCGTCACCTTGAAAGTAGAAATATTTGATCGCGGTAACAGTCCTTCGCCCCACACGATTACCAATAACTATTTATCGAAGCTGGTGCAGGAACGATTCGGTGATCCGAACAACATTGATGTACAGTTTGTACCGATTCAGCGCTCCGAGGAAGTTACGAAGCTGAACGTTCTGATGGCCAGTAATACCGATGTTCCCGACATTGTTTTTGTATACGATTCCAGTGTCTTCTACCGTTATGCCCAGCAGGGGGGGCTGACAGATGTCGGAGAGCTGCTGGATCAACATGGACCTAATCTCAAGAAATTCCTTGGCGAAGATACGCTGAAGTTCGGACAGGTTGAGGGTCAGCAATTCGCTATTCCGGGCAAACGTGCCATTACAGGCCGTTATAGCTCTTATATTCGTCAGGACTGGCTGGATAAGGTGGGATTGCCGGCTCCAACGACGACAGAAGAGCTATACACAACTTTGAAAGCGTTTAAAGACAAAGACCCAGGTCAGCTTGGCAGCCGAAATATACCTATGGGCATGACATTGGCACCAGCTCAGTTCGAGCCTCTGATTTTCTCATTCATCAAGCCAATAAACGGTGATTATGCTTACCCTCAGCGCTATGAGCTGCCATTGCATGACGGCTTCAAGGATTCCTTGAAGTTCATGAACAAGCTCTACAATGAAGGGCTGATGAGCAAGGACTTCAGTCTGGATGAAGACAAGACACAACTGGCTAAGGACATTCAGAATGGCAATACAGGCTTCTGGTCAGAGGATGTGGATGCCATGTTCTACGCGGAAGGAACGATTGATAACTTGACCAAAAATGTGGCGGATAGCAAGGTGCTCCCTATCGATGCTTACACAAATCCGAATGTAGACAACAAGCATATCAAGTCCCGCTATGCCTCCAATGGCTTGTATATCATGATTCCAAAGAGCAGCAAACGTGCTGTGGAAGCTATCAAGTACCTGGACTGGATGGCGTCAGACAACAATCTCATCGACATCTACAGTGGTGTTGAGGGCGAAAATTATGACATGGTGGACGGGATCCCAGTTGTAAAAGCGGATGCATCCCAGGAGGCCATTGACCGTCTGTTCAATGCAGGTGATCTCGCAATCATCTCCAACGGCAAAAATATCGGAGATCAGGCCACGAATGAAAAAGCATGGATTATGGGCTTCCCTGAACGTAATCAGGAGCTGTTGAGACAATCTATTGATATTGCAAACACGGATACAGTAGGTCCTCTTGTCTTCGACAAGCCGATTCAGGCGGAGCTGAAGTACAGTACTGCGCTTAAGGATAAGGTCAACGTCATTATTGTCAAAGCAACGATGGCTAAGCCTGAGCAATTTGAAGAGGTATATGAGCGTGAAATGAGTGATTATATGGCTCTGGGCGGTGCAGATCTGAAGAAGGAGCTTGATGAGGCCGTTCAGGGGCTATCCACAAAATAAAAGAGAGTGCTGTATCCATACAGAGGAGCGTGTGCCGTCAGCCATCGTGGGGCGGCACCACGTGTCTTCGCAGATAGGAGGAGAACGGTGTGACATACTTTAGACGGTATTGGCAATTGTACGCGCTGCTGTCGCTGCCCTTGATTTACTTTCTGATTTTCCGTTATGGACCGATGTATGGTGTGCAGATTGCCTTCAAGGATTTTAATCTGTTTCAGGGGATTAATGGCAGTGAGTGGATCGGTTTGGATGCCTTCCGTGAGGTCTTCGCCATGCGGGACTTCTATACGACTTTGCGTAATACATTTATGCTGAATTTTCTTGATCTGCTGGTGTCGTTCCCGGCTCCTATTATCTTGGCGATCATGCTATATGAAATCCGTTTTAAATGGTTCAAGAGCGTGTCGCAGACGATTCTGTACATTCCCCACTTCATTTCCTGGGTGATCATCGGCGGGATTGTGTATCAATTGTTCGGTAATCAGTCCGGTATGGTGAACGGTGTGCTGGAGAGCATAGGACTCCATTCGATTCCTTTCTTGACGGAGAAGAATCCATGGCTTGTGACCTATCTGTTCACAGGTGTCTGGCAAAGTGCGGGATGGGGAACCATTCTGTATCTGGCAGCACTGACCGGTGTCAACAAGGAGCTGTTCGAAGCGGCTGAGGTCGATGGAGCAACACGGATGAAGAAAATCTGGCATATTACGTTGCCAAGCATCAAGCCTACCATTGTAACTCTCTTGATATTAAATCTGGGTAAAATGGTCAGCATCGGCTTTGATCGTCCTTATATTATCGGTAATACGGCTGTACGAGAATACTCAGATGTACTTAGTACCTTCGTGTACCGGGTCGGTCTGGAATCAGGGCAATACACGCTGGCTACGGTTGTAGGCCTGTTCCAGGCTGTGGTAGGGCTAATATTTGTACTTGGCTCTAACTATATTTCGAAAAAGGCGACCGGAGAGGGGATCTTGTAAAACACAGTAGGCAAGTGAGGTCAACAGGTCTATCGACAAATATGCAAAGCATGAGTAAAGGAGTTGTGCGCGTATGAGTGAACGTACCTCTAACCGGATTTTTGATATCGTCAACATTACCTTTGTAGCCTTGTTCGTCTTGTTCTGTCTGGCTCCCTTCCTGCACACCATTGCCATCTCATTCAGCTCCAACCGGGCGATTACCTCGGGTGAGGTGAGGCTGCTTCCCAGGGATTTTAATTGGGATGCCTACGTAAAGGTGTTCTCTGATCAATCCATGATCTATTCGCTGGGATACACGGTAGTTCTGACAATCGTTACCACGGTGCTATGTATGGTGTTCACGATTGCTGCCGGGTATCCGTTAACTAAGAAAAAGCTGAAGGGCCGCAAGCTCTTCATGTACGTCATCATTATAACGATGTTCTTCAGCGGCGGTATCATTCCTGAATATCTACTGATTCGTGACCTGCATATGCTCAATACAGTGTGGTCTTTGATTTTGCCGGGGCTCGTCAGTCCCTTTAATCTAATCATTCTGATCTCCTTCTTCAATAGCATTCCCGAAAGTCTGGAGGAGTCTGCGGAGATTGATGGCAGCTCGCATTTCTACACACTGTTGAAAATTATCCTGCCGCTGTCCATGCCGGTAATGGCTACACTTGCGCTGTTCTATGCTGTTGGCCGCTGGAACGGCTTCCAGGATTCACTTATGTACATTAACGAGCCTCAGTTGTACCCGCTCCAGCTTAAGCTGTTCCAGATGGTACAGAACAACATGGTCAGCGAGCTGACGCAAATGGAGGGTGCGAACAGAACGAGGTTACCAGCAGAAAGCCTTAAGGCGGCTACCGTGGTATTCGCAACCGTGCCCATTCTGCTCGTCTATCCATGGCTGCAAAGATATTTTGTCAGCGGGGCCATGCTGGGTGCGGTCAAAGGCTGAGTTACAGGAACATACCGTAGTCAAAACAGACTCAAAGACATAGTAATGGGCATATCTCCTTAGGCAAAGCCTTGTATGCTGGGTCAATGACTCCTACAATGAGACATAAACAATTGGCTGAAACTGAGTCTAAGCTAGTGACAAGGCGTTCAAGCATAGTCAGAAGAAAGTAGCTGAGCGCCTCTGAAAAGCAATGGAATAGAACGAAAAGGAAGCGAAGCGGATGCAGGATAAGCTAAGTACGACAAATGCAGTCACTGAGCAAGGTACTGATGCAGGTATGAGTGCTGCTAAGGAACAAGGCTGGCTAGACAAAGGGGAATTCTCATTCTCCACCTGCTGGAATATCAAGCGTCATCCTGTTGGCTCAGACATGATTCGTGAGATAGCCGAACTTGGCTTTCGCCGAATCGAGCTTAATTACAATGTCACCAGAGACATGCTGACGACCATTGAACCAATGATTGAGCGTGGGGAGATCGGCATTTCCAGTGTGCATAATACCTTTCCACATGTAGCTGACCCGGACTATGGGACCGATTCTGAATTGCTTGGCTTTCAGGATGAGGACCGACGTAAGCGGGCCATCGATCTGCTCATAGGCTCAGCTGAGTATGCTCACCGTTATGGTGGCGAAGCCGTCGTCGTGCATCCAGGTGAGGTACCCATTCCGGTGAATGTCAGCCAGGAGCTGGCGCAGCTGTATAACGAGAAGGGCAAGGATTCCACGGCTTATCGGCTCAAATGGGAGGAGTTCCTGGAGCAGCGAGAAGCTCTTAGCTCTGGTTATGTACAGACGATCATTCACAGTCTCGATGAGGTATGTAGTCGAGTTGCGGCCAAAGGATGGAACGTGCGCTTTGGTATTGAGACCCGCTCCAGACCACAGCAGATTCCAACGTTGGCTGAGGCCAAGACGATCATTCAAGCTCTGAAGGGGGCTCAGGTAGGCATCTGGTACGATACTGGGCATGCCATTATGATGGACCGCCTTGGTCTGTACGATAGCGTAAGTGAGATGGAGGGACTGATGGACGACATCGTGGGTGTCCACATCCACGAGACGCTCGGTCTGTCCGACCATTGGTGTCCATACATCCACAGTCAGGATATGAACTTCTATGACGCTTATTTACCGATGATACAGCGGTCTCAAGTGAAGGTGTATGAGCTGAAGGCTGCTTGTACACCGGAAGATATTCATGAAAGTCATCGCTTGCTGGTCGCCAAGCTGGAGAGGCTATAAGCATACTTGCGCAGCAAATGTAGCTTGGGAGGGAAGCGTATATGTACAAGCAACTGGTGATCAGCAATGACAAAGCGGTTGAGAGAGGAATAACCCGGCAGGTGTTGGATCCTGAGAGCCGTTACTATGGTGGAACGATTGATCCGGCGACGGGAGTGGCCTGGGTTAATCACACCACTGGAACACCAACCGAGATGTGCTACTGGGGAGCAGCGCTGGTTAACCCGGATTCAGCATATTACCGGGATGCAGAGCTGCTGAAGCGGCTGTGCCTGGCCAGCGAGTATGTACTGCGTGCCCAGCATGAGGATGGCTCCATCTCTCCTGGTTGGACCAATTATCATTCCCCGCCGGATACAGCCTTTGTCGTCGTGGGATATGCCCAGCTATATCAGCTCCTGCTGCAAGAGGAATGGGAGGATATGCAGCCTGTAACGAATAATATGAGACTCTTCCTGGAGCGGACCATACCTGTCCTCCTGACTGGAGGCTGCCATACTCCAAATCATCGCTGGGTGCTCTGTGCAGCGCTTGGATTCCTGTATCAGCTGTTCGGGTGGAAGGAGGCAGCTCAGCGTGCGGAGCAGTGGTTGGCTGAAGGAATGGATATTACACCTGACGGGGAATGGACGGAACGAAGCAATGGCATTTACAGTGCCGTCAGTGATATCATGCTTATTCATGCTGCACGTTTGCTGGATCGTCCTGACCTGATGGAGCCCGTAAGGCTTAATCTGCGGATGATGGTGTACTTGGTTCATCCGAGTGGTGAGATCGTTACGGATTACTCAGGCCGTCAGGATCTGGGGCATATGCATAATCTGGCACCTTACTATTTGCCATATGCCATCTTGGCGAGGATCGACGGTGATCCACTATTCGCCGGAATGGCCGAGTGGGCGGGGCAGTCACTGACGGATCCTGGCGTGTGTTCCGTCAATGCGCTCGTACGTCTACTGCTGGAACCGGAACTACAGGAAGCTGGCGGTACAAGGGAGGAGTTAAATGTAGCTGACGCAAAGATTGACGGCCAAGGCATGGAGGATAAGGCAGAGATAGAAGGTACGGAGGATAAGGCAGGGGCAGAAGGCACGGCTGCAACTGTTCAAAATGGAAGGGCGCTACTGCCTACTCAATATGATATTGTGCTGAATGAATGGTTCAAGCGAGCTGACTATCTGGAACAGATGGATGCAGTTGGGCATCACGGACATATCTATCATAGCCGGCTTCACACGGATTTTGGCGCACCTGTAGCGCGGTTCCGGGATGGTGTAACGAGCGTAACCGTAATGACGGAGGTTCCCTCATTCTTTGCGCTTCGGCATGGAGCAGTGCGCTTGCTGGCTGTACAGCTAGCATCCTATTTCAATCCTGGCTATGTCCCTATGCAGCAGTTGGACCGTATAGCTGAAGGCTATCGTCTGGTTGGGCAGCAGAAGAAGGGATATTATGGTCCAGTTTCTGCCGAGCTATTGCCAGATACATCACATACATCTATCAGTCCATGGTATTTGCTGCCGCATCAGAGCCGCCAGCTTACGCATGAACAGACATTCAAGGTCGAGGCCAAGACGCAGCGAACGGAGACAGGCTGGATATTGCACGTGGCGGCATGTGAGCCTCAGGAGGTCATGGTGCAGCTGTCGTTCGTATTTGGTGATGAGGGTCATCTGTCTGGGGGAGAACTGCACCAGACCGCGGAGGGGCATTACTTGTGGAAGGGCGGCACACTTCGCTATTCATGTGGGGATGACTGGATCGAGCTCTGCGGCGGCGAGCTTGGTCATCTGGCTACGACAGTGCGTGAGGCCAAGCTGCCTGAGCAATGCAAGGTGGTGCTGGTCAACCTTATGACACCATTCGAGAAGACAGTTGAAATCAAGCTCTCTCCATCGCTGGAGGCTGGCTCGGATCAGCGCTCTAACTAGTCACCAAAGACTAAGTTATGGAGCTTAAGAGTATGGCTCTTACTCATATTAGTTATGATCAAATTCCTAGGCATATATAATTTCGGTGCTAGATAAATCAGTTCATGGTGGCATGACGTATATGGTGGATGGACAACTATTGGCAGACCTCAGAAATACCCGCTAGCCTAGTGGCTGAGCGGGTATCTTTTTGCTCATTTATCTATAAGCTTATTTATTTATTTATTTTCAATGCACCAATGTATCTGTACATCTATATATACCTATGTATAACGCATCTACACATCAATGCACAAATGATCAATGCAATAATGTATCAATGCAATAATGTATCTTTGGGTATCTGTCGCAGACAATACACTTTCTATTCCGCATAGAAGTGGATGAATAGTAGTTGTCGCTCACAAATGTTCGGCGAATGGTTAGTCACGGATCCCAAAGTTCTCAGAATATATTTACACCAGATGTATTTGTGCTTACAACAGTAAGAAGAATGTAGACGGAGTAGTGAGGGAGGATGTGGGACTTATGAAAACAGCACCTATAATAGGCACGCAGACAATGGTGGTCAGTCCACATTACCTGGCAAGCGCAGCTGGTGCACGCATATTGGAGCAAGGGGGCAACGCTTTTGATGCAGCAGTAGCGGTAAGTGCTTGTCTTGCGGTAGTGTATCCGCACATGACGAGCGTGGGTGGGGACGCCTTTTGGCTGACTTATAGCACCCACGAGGGCCGTGTTCGGGCGTACAATGCCAGTGGCCGCTCAGGCGGGCAGGTCTCTGCTGCCTGCTTCAGTGGTGAAGCGGCTATTCCTCAGCGGGGCGCACGCAGTGCCCTAACGGTTCCCGGGATGGTTGATGGCTGGGATGCCGTGTTGCGCGAGTATGGCTCCATGACATTATTAGAGGTGCTGCAGCCTGCGATCCAGTATGCCATGGAGGGGTTTCCGTTATCGCCAGACCAGCATAACCATACGAGAGAGCGAATGGAGGTGCTGCAGTCACAGCCACAGACGGCTGCGATCTATCTTCCAGGGGGCAAGGTACCTTCGATCGGTAGTCGCTTTGTGCAGTCAGCGTTGGGAAGCAGTCTACAGCAGATTGCAGAGCAGGGACGGGATGCCTTCTATACAGGTTCCATTGGACAGGACATTGTGCGCTCGCTGGCAGAGCAGGGTGGAATGTTGACATTAGAAGATTTTACGGCACATGCAGGAGAATGGGTGGAGCCCTTGCGTGGAAGCTATCGTGGGCTGGATATTTATCAGGCTCCTCCTAACTCACAGGGCTTTACGGGTATTATGGCACTTCAAATTCTGGAGAATGTTGAGCTTGGGCACATTCCACATGGCTCCTATGAGTACTATCATCTGCTGGTAGAAGCGCTCAAGCTGAGCTTTCAGGATCGCAACCGCTATTTGACTGATCCCGACTTTGCTGCAATTCCACTGGAGCGATTACTCTCTAAGATGTATGCGATGGAGCTGGCGTCCTCGATTGATATGGAGCGTGCCTTGTCTATGGATAGTCAACCTGTAGGCAGTGATACAGCCTATGCGGCAGTCGTCGATGCAGAAGGAAATGCTGTCTCCTTCATTCAAAGTCTGTATTTCGAATTTGGATCGGCGGTAGTTGGCGGAAATACCGGAATTCTGCTCCAAAACCGCGGCTCCTTCTTCTCGCTGGATAACACGCATGTGAACAGATTGGAGCCGAATAAACGAACGTTTCATACACTCATGCCTGCTATGGCCTGTCGTCAGGGACGGCCTTATATTCTGTACGGTACACAAGGCGGAGAAGGCCAGCCGCAGACGCAGACAGCGCTCCTGACCCGTATCGTGGATTATGGTCTGGACCCGCAGACAGCGATAGATGCACCACGCTGGGTATGGGGCAGAACATGGGGGGAAGCAACGCAGGAGCTGAGGCTGGAAGGTCGCATATCTGCGGATGTGGCGCATCGTCTGCAACAGGCTGGGCATAGCGTCCGAATGATGGAGGATTACGCTGGAGCAGCTGGGCATGCGCATGCGATTGTCATTGATGAGCATGGCTTCCGGCTTGGAGGAACAGATCCTCGTTGTGACGGCGCAGCTATAGGGTGGTAAGGAAGACTTTCGCGAATACAGTTTTTCTTCTGGGATCGTCATCAATAGCTTTTTTCATAAGATAATAGAATTTATATATCGTACAGCTAGGACAGCTTCTTCCTATGGAATGAGGCAGGACGTTTCAACGGGAGCGGGGTGTGGTATGATGAAGGGAATCAGGTAAGGAAGTGATGAATGATGGATTTATTCTCTTATCAACAGGATGCTCAGCCACAGGGGCGCTTGCTCGCTGATCGGATGCGGCCAGAGCAGCTTGATGAATATATCGGGCAAGAGCATATTATTGGGCCAGGCAAGCTGCTGCGCAGGGCGATTGAGGCCGATCAGGTGTCGTCGATTCTGCTGTACGGTCCTCCAGGCTGCGGGAAGACAACGCTGGCTCACATCATATCGCGGCATACACAAGGACAATTCGTGCGGCTCAATGCTGTCGATGCCTCTGTGAAGGATGTGCGTGAGGTAATTGAGCAGGCGCACAGCAACAAAGCTTTGTACGGAACCAAGACAATCCTGTTCCTGGACGAGGTTCATCGTTTCAACAGCTCCCGTCAGGATGCACTGCTTCCAGCTGTGGAGAAAGGAACGATTACCTTCATAGGCGCAACTACCGAGAACCCGTTTCATTATGTAAACGGGGCCTTGATGAGCCGTTCTACGCTGTTCCAGCTAGAGCCGCTGAACAAGGAGCATTCCTTGCTGGCGATGAGACGAGCGTTACTGGATCAGGACAAGGGACTGGGCTTCATGAAGCTTAGCGTGGATGAGGAAGCTCTCGTGCACATTGCCACGATGGCAAATGGGGATATCAGGCGAGCGCTGAATGCGCTAGAGCTGGCAGCTATGACTACTCCGCCAGAGCAGGATGGCACGGTTCATATTACACTCGCTGTGGCCGAGGAATCTATTCGCCGCCCGATCGTTAGGGCAGATGAGTCCACACAGTACGATGTACTGTCTGCTTTTCACAAAAGTATTCGCGGCTCTAGTGACGCAGCTTTGTTCTGGTTCTTATACGCCGTCGAGAAGCTGGGTATGGACCCGATGACATTCATACGGCGCTTGATTGCAGCCAGCAGCGAGGATATCGGGCTTGCGAATCCGCAGGCGATGGTACAGGCAGTCAGTGCATTGGACGCGTATCGGAACAACGGGTGGCCGGAAGCCAAGCTGAATATTGCGCAGGCCATCCTGTTCGCTGTCGAAAGTCCAAAGTCAAATGCAGTATATACAGCCATCTCCAATGCCATGAGTGCCATGGACGAGATCAGATCAGCCGAGGTACCGCTCCACCTGCGTGACACGCACTATAAAGGTGCTGAGAAGCTGGGGCATCAGGGGTATCAATACCCCCATAATTATCCGAATCATTATGTGAAGCAGCAATATCTCCCTGACTCACTTGCGGGTAGAAGCTTCTACGCCGCTACAGAGCAGGGGAATGAGAATAAGATTAAGCAAAACCAGCAATGGCGCCGCGGCCAGGATCAATCCTAGGGGAGTGTCGAACGGATGAAAGATATCGTGTATCTGGGGATGGGTGGCTGGCTAGGAGCCTGGGCGCGTTACGGACTGCAGCTGGCTGTTCCACAGCTAGCGAACGGGTTCCCGGTAGCGGTGCTGACGATTAATCTTGTGGGCTGCCTGTTCCTGGGCTGGTTCTTCACGGTAGCTCTGCGTTCCTCCAGAATCACGCCTCGTGTAAGATTGATGATTGGGACCGGATTCACCGGGGCCTTTACGACCTTTTCTACCTTCGCGGTGGATATCCTTCGTCTCTTCATGCTTGGGCAAATTATAGAGCCACTAGTATATATGCTAACCAGTCTGGTCGGAGGGATAGTGCTGGCCTGGGCTGGTATTCGTCTGGGTATGTACATGAATGAACGGCTGATGATGCGGGAAGGTTCCTCCAGGAAAGGAGAGGGCGTATAATGCTGCTGTGGATCGGTCTGGGAGGCGTTGCAGGGGCAATCTGCCGTTACCGTCTTGGATTGTGGGCGGGAAGCCACTGGGGAACGGCCTTTCCCTGGGGAACCTTCCTCATTAATATCAGTGGCTCTGCCCTGCTGGGAATGCTATTCATGCTGCATGAGACTGCTGCGTTGTCGTCAGCGCTGTGGGGGCTGCTCGGCATTGGCTTTTGCGGAGCATATACGACATTCTCAACGTTCGGCTACGAGACTGTACAGCTGTTAGAGAAAGGACAGTACGGACGAGCAGTCCTGTATGTATTAGGTTCGACAGTACTGGCTGTAGCTGCTGCTGGCTTGGGCATGTTATTCATGTGGTTCCTGAGTTGAGCCGCCAAGAAACGTAGCGGAGGGCATAGGATGCTTCATATTAGGCGTTTTTTTACTTCTATCATGATCATTAATACACATTGTACACCTTCCGCCGCATTTGAATGAAGGTACGAATCAGCATTCTCAGCTTGTTAAGGTTCAATAAATAATACCAGAACTAACACCCTTATCCCATTCATATGCAGGATAAGGGTGTTAAGCATGTATTCGATTGAACATATTGCCCAGGATATTGATACCCGGATACAGATTTTCCTATTCATTTACGTTCCCTGCGGACCCAGAACTGGAAGACGTCACTTCTTAGATAATCAAAGGAATATAGCACTTCCCGATTCTGCTGGTCATAGTGCAATTGTTTCATGAGAAGAACCGGTGTTTCCTCCTGATGATTCTGCAATCGCACCGCATGTTTGTCCTTTTTGGAAGGAACCACGAGTTCTGTATCAGCTCTCGCAATATAAATTTTGCACTGTTCCTCCAAAAAGTTAAACAAGGAACCAGAGAAGTCTATTTGTTCAAAAGCACCTACTACCAGATCCTTAGGCATGATGTTAATCGAATAGGCAACAGCTTCTCCGTCTGCATACCGAACTCTCTCCATCTTCACAACCCGTGAGCCCTCTTCAATGTTCAGCGCATCAGCCCATTCCTTGGTGCATTCCACTTCTCCGATCATTTCCTTACGATCCGTTTCAGTTAAGCCCTCTAGCTTGATCATCGTTCCAATGCTCTGAAGAAACTCGAGACGACTAGGGATACTTGGCAGTGGTTTGATTACAAAGGTACCTACCCCATGTCTTACGAGTAGCTTTCCATCTTGCTCCAATAGCTTGATTGCTGCGCGAAGCGTCTCTCTGCTGACACCGAAATGCTTGGCCAGTTCATACTCGGAAGGAATTTTTTGTCCTACATTCCATATATTACTTTCAATCATCGTTTCCAGCTCATGCTTGATATGTTGATAGCCTCCCAATGAATCAACCTCATCTCCTGTAGTTTTCACTTAGAATTGGAGCGGACTGATCGTTTAATCCGCTCTTCTGAACGTATTACGGCAGTTGTATATGCAGGATGACCTCTCCAACAGGCACATGATGCAGAATGGGGAGTACACCGCCAGGCCTACTTTATGAAGTTCCTCCCATCGAACGCTTGATGTAGAACACGGAGAACACTAGGACCAGCATGACCATGATTACCGATGCTGCTGCTCCGTAGCCAATCTGCAGATTGTACACGCCTTGCTTGTAAATGTACTGTGTAATTGTTGTCGTAGAATTTGCTGGCCCGCCACCGGTTAAGATATTGACTTTATCAAATAACCGGAACGTATCTATCGTCCGTAGCAGTATGACCATGAACAAGGTCGGCATAATATTCGGTAGTGTAATATGAATGAACATACGCAGCTTGCCTGCACCGTCTACTTTTGCAGCCTCAAATTGTGAACGTGGAACCGACTGTAGACCTGCATATAACAATAGGAAGGCAAACGGTGTCCATTGCCAAATATCAATGAATAAAATGGCATTGAAGGCAATGTTAATGTCCATCAGGAAGTTAAACGGCCCGACACCGAACCAGTGGAGCAGATGGTTAACAATACCGTTATGATTGCTGAGCATCATTTGCCAGATTAATGCCACTGTAACCGGTGGTAGCAAAGATGGGATTAGCATTGTAATCCGCAGCACCTTTTGTCCGCGTCTCAGGCTCTCAATAAGCACAGCGATTCCAAGGCCCAGAGCCGTTTCAATAGAAACGGCCAGGATCATGAATTTAATGGTATTCCAGACGGCTTGGAGGAACTGCTCATCCTGAAGGATCTTGATATAATTACTGAATCCAATGAACTGCTTGTCATCGGTTGCCAGGTAATAATAATCGGTGAAGCTGTTGGTAACGGTAAAGATAAACGGAAACACGGTCACGCCAAGCAATAACAATGTTACGGGTGCCAGCATCGCCCATTGAAAGCCTCGTTTACTAGCCAAGTTCATTCCACTCCTTTAATTTTGAATGAACCTCTTATTGCATGATGTCATTCATCGCCTTGTTGGCATCCGCCAGTGCTTTATCCACTGTTTTTGTGCCGGCAATAGCTGCGGACAATTCAGCGCCGAGTGCCTCTTCGACTTGCGACCATTTTGCTGTTCTTGGTCTGGCTACGGAGTTTTGCAACGCCTCTAGCATGACAGGGAAGTGCTTATACTTTGCGACAAGCTCGGCATCCTGATAGACACTCTTCCGAGTAGGTACGCCACCATGCTCAACCATTTGTTTTTGCGTGTCGCTACTCGTGATAAAGGTCAAGAATTCAGCAGCAAGCTCCGGGTTGTGGGAGTTCGCAGTTACACCCATCATCCAGTTACCAATCATACCTGTGGATACGGATTGAGCATCAGATGATGCTTTGGCCGGGATCGCAGCATAGTTTGCGCTTGCTGTCTCGCCTTTGATGAACCATGATGGCCAGCCTAGTGCCATGGCAGCACGACCTTCCGAGACGGAGCCGACGATGTCAGTATTTTCAAAGTTCTCACCCACAGCAAGCAGCCCAATGTACGTTTCTAATGCTTGTCTACCAGCCTCGGAGTCGATTTGTGCTTTCCAGTTATCATCGAAGATCTGACCGCCATACGCCCAGAACAGAGGCAAGAAATCAGACACAATCGGATTTCCTTGTTGACCACGGATCACGTAGCCTGTAGTCCCATCCTTAGCATGGATGGCTTTGGCCATCTCAAGCACATCCGCCCAGTTCGTCGGAACGTCGTAATTATGGCTAGCGAGCAGCTCTTGGTTGTAGAAGAATAGTTGTACGTTACCCGAGAAAGGTAAGGCATACAGATCACCAGTAGCATAGGGAGACTTGCCGAGCGCAAGAGAGGACTCCTCAAAGTCAGCATCTTCCTGGATTCCGAGGTCAGACAGCTTGGCAAAGATACCTGCTTCACTGAATTGAGGCATCCATGGATCGTCTGCCATAATCAGGTCATATGCTCCATTGCTATTTTTGGCATCGAGTGATATTTTCTGCTTCAAATCTGCCGATTCCAGTCCGATAATATCAACCTTCACATTGTGCGTGGCCTCGAACGATTCTTTTACTGCATTCATCGCATCGACATGGGAGCCACCTCTGGCAGCGACAACTAGTTTTTCTGCTCCCTGGCTCGGACTTTGCCCCATAGCCGGCTCTTGAGATTGACATCCGGTGAATATCACCGCCGTTGTTAACAACGTACTCAGCATATACGACATTTTTTTTCTCATTTTTATCTCATCTCCTATTCTTTAACTGCACCAGCAGTTAAGCCGCTAATTAAATGTTTTTGTAAGAAGATCGCAGTCAGCAGGACAGGCAGCACAGACACTAGGCCGCCACCTGCAACCTTACCCCATTCTGTTAGTTCCTGTTCACTGTTCAGCGTGGCGAGCTTGAGCGGAATCGTGAAGCTGTCAGGACTCTGGATGAAGATGACGCTGTATAGGTATTCATTCCATGAAGCCATGAAGGATAAAATCGTCACGGCAGCAATGCCTGGTAACACAAGCGGTAGCATCACTTTGTAAAAAATCTCAAATTCAGATGCACCATCAATCCGCGCACTTTCCTCAATTTCCCCCGGCACGCCGTAGAAGAATGCCATCATAAACCAAATGACGAGTGGCATGTTCATCAGGACATGTGCGATAATAATCGGAATTTTCGTATTCAATAATCCTGCATCGTTCATCATGATGTATAGAGGAAGTGCAAAAGTAATCGGCGGCAGGACTCGAACCAGTAAGATCCATACCATGAGGGAACTTTTGAAAAGTTTATAACTGCTTCTGAAGGTTCTCCGTCCAAGCACATACGCACAGGACAATCCAAAAGCGAGCACAATTAGCAAAGAGCTGACAGTGATCACAAAGCTATTGAGCAATGGTTGTATATAGTGGTCTTCCTTAAAAATGCTAAAAATGTGTTCTAAGGTTACTGATCTTGGAAATAGAGATACTTCTGTGAATAAATCTGAAGATTGTTGAGTAGCAATGACGAGCATCCAATAGATCGGAAACAGCGTCCATAGAAGTAGAATTATGAAAATTCCATATTTTAGACTTGCGCTTAATCTATTCAATCGGTTCTCCTTCCCCTCATTTGTCTAGACGTCTATACGACTACTATAAATTTGAATTATTTGCTGAATATCATCGAAATATTAAGCAGTGTTAATTCAAGGGAGGAATGCTCGGAGAAATATTGAGATTTCTCACCAACCTGTCTGATTGCACGGAAATAAGAGCTTGGATAATGAAGTGAGGGAAGAGCAGGAAGCAAAAAAAATGGTCAAGACCCCATTTAGTGGACATTGAAAAAACACCTAAGCTAGAAACTGGCGTCGGTACTCTACCGGCGTCAGTTTGTTTAATTTACGCTGTGGTCGTCTTCGGTTGTAAAAACGTATGTATTTCTCAATTCGTCTTTGTGCCTCTGCCAGATTTCGTATATCATAGGGATAGAGTCCTTCCGTTTTGAGATGCGAGAAGAAACTCTCCATGGAGGCGTTGTCTAGGCAATTGCCCCGGCGAGACATGCTGATTTGGGCGCCAACCTTTGGCAGCATGTCGTGGTAAGCAT
>NZ_KB898203.1 GCF_000377505.1 Paenibacillus massiliensis 2301065 = DSM 16942
TTGGGCTGAAGGATACTACGTGAGCACGGTGGGTCTAAATGAAGCAACAGTAAGAAAGTATATTCGAGAGCAAGAAGCACACGATCAGGCAGTAGATAAGCTGAGTGTAAAAGAATACGAAGATCCATTCAGCAGTAATCGGAGCAAAAAGAAGTAAAACCAGTTTAACTGGTAAGTGAAAGAGACAAATAACAATGAGCCTGAACAGCCCTGCTGTCAGGCTAGCGTCTTTAGGCGCAGTTTGGCAACAGGGGGTTATACCCTAAGAGCAAACCACCCGTTGGACGGGTGGTCCTGATTTGCATTATGGCGGTAGTATTAAACGAAAAAGTATATAGATTAAACTGAAGATGTTAAGTGTTTGGGGTCCGTGCAACTGCGGTGAACGTTTGAACCACTGGCAGTTGTTGCTCCTCCAGTATGGGGAATGAAAAGAGCCTCATTCTCCAGTAAGAGAACGAGGCCCAACAATGCAATGCCAGTGCTGGCATGAATATTGTGAGTTTTATACGGTCATGAATAAGTTCATATCCTCTTCGACGCTGGTAATGCCGCCAATGCCGAAGTTCTCTACCAATACCTTCGCTACATTCGGTGACAGGAAGGCCGGTAGTGTTGGTCCCAAATGTATATTCTTGACGCCCAGATATAAGAGGGCCAGCAGAACGATAACCGCTTTTTGCTCGTACCATGCAATATTATAGGAGATCGGGAGATCATTGATATCCTCCAGGCCGAATACTTCCTTCAGCTTCAGAGCGATTACGGCAAGCGAGTAGGAGTCGTTGCACTGTCCGGCATCAAGCACGCGCGGCAGGCCGTTAATCTCTCCAAGGTCCAGCTTGTTGTATTTGTACTTAGCGCATCCAGCTGTCAGAATAATCGTATCTTGCGGCAGTTCCTTGGCGAAGTCAGTATAGTAATTGCGTGATTTCATCCGACCATCGCAGCCTGCCATGACGAAGAAACGACGAATTGCTCCTGTCTTGACGGAATCTACAATCTGATCAGCGACGTTCAGGACTGCTGAATGGGCAAATCCGCCTACAATCTCACCAGTCTCCAGTTCTGTCGGTGGCGGACAGGTAAGAGCTTGGGCAATAATAGCCGAGAAATCCTTTGGAGCTCCGTTCTCACCCTCTGGAATATGCTTGACTCCAGCGAAGCCTGTATTCCCTGTCGTATAGATGCGATCCATATAGCTGGCTTTTGGCGGCACAATACAATTCGTCGTCATCAGGATAGGACCGTTGAAGGCGTCGAATTCAGTGTTTTGCTTCCACCATGCGTTGCCGTAGTTACCGACAAAGTTATTGTATTTTTTGAAAGCTGGATAGTAGTGGGCAGGAAGCATCTCGCTATGTGTGTACACATCTACTCCTGTTCCCTCTGTTTGCTCCAGCAACTGCTCCAGATCCTTCAAATCATGACCACTGATAAGAATGCCGGGATTATTTCTGACCCCGATATTGACCTTGGTCACCTCAGGCTGACCATAAGTTCCCGTGTTGGCGGCATCCAGCATCGCCATGGCATCGACACCGTATTTACCTGTCTCCATTACCAGAGCGATCAGCGCTTGGGTATCCAGGGTGTCATCAAGTGTAGCGGCAAGCACCTTACGCATGAAGTGATCCATCTCATCATTTCCGTGTCCGAGCTGCCACGCATGGTAGGCATATGCAGCCATCCCCTTCAGGCCATAGATGAGCAGCTCCCGCAATGAGCGAATATCTTCATTCTTGGTAGCAAGGACACCGACCTGGTGAGCCTTGATATCCATTTCAGCTTCACTGTCTGAGTACCAGGTCACAGCGTCTGGCAGATCTTCTGCAGCAGAGGATAGCTGTTGTTGGTCACGGAAGTTCTTGACTTCATTGCGCAGCGCTAAGGCGTCACGCACTTTGGAGATGAATACATCTCGGTCAAAATTGGCATTGGTAATGGTGGCGAACAGAGCATCCATGATGAAATGAGATACTTTGCGGTCCTGCGCCTCTGGCAACGAAATATCAAGGCTAAGCCAAGAGATTCCCTTAAGCAGATGGATTAGCAAATCCTGCAGATTGGCAACATCCTGTGTCTTGCCACAGACGCCGACTACGGTACAGCCTACCCCCTTGGCCGTCTCCTGGCATTGAAAGCAGAACATGGGTGGCTGCTCCGATACCATTTTTGCCACATTAGTTGTCATTTCGATTACCTCCTGAGTATTGAACATCATACAGATAAGAATGTCTAATCTGAATTCCTCTGTACGACGCTGTAATAGACATTCAATACCCGGAGTATATCGTACAGCCCTTTACTCTCAGGTGACTGGGATCACTTTTTGCCAATTCAATACCATAATCGCTAATTGTGAGTTGATTTTGTCATAAAAATGATGAAATTAGAGTCGCAGCATGCGTGAACAGTGCTTGTAACAGAAGAAAGAAAACAGAAAACAGAAAACAGAAATAGAAAATAGACAATAGCCCGTCCCTGGACCAGAGGTCTAAGAACGGGCTGAGAAAGGTTATTTAGCCTGCTTGTGAGTCTTGCGCATGAGTCTGTTAATTGTCTCTCGACGCAGGCCAATGAACTGGCCAATCTCGTCTTGGGTAAGAATGTCACTGATCGTAGAAGGGGCGATATAGCCTTCAATCCAGATCCGGAGCTGTTCCAGCTTGGCTGCAGGAGAGACTTCTGTTAATTGATCAATGCGCTTCTGCATCATTCGCAGACTGTTCTGCAAGGCCATGGCAACATCTTTGTAGCGTTCAGGCTCCTCGGCCAACTCTTTGTACCAGCGGTCGGTCGCAATAACCTCTACCTCACTGGGAACAAGGGCGATCGCCGTTCCATAATACGGGTGAGGACTAATCAGCGAATGATGGGGAATCGTATCTCCCGGAACGATGATATTCACCATGAACTGAGAGCCATCCTGGTGGACGCGGACAATCTTGAGCATGCCCTTGACAAGCTTGTAGAGTGGACCCGATTCTCCTTGCCTGAACAGGGTATCCCCTTTTTGCAATATCATGGCACGACCTCCAAAAGCGATGTGATTTTAGTGGTGATATAAAGATGAAAGTTGATCTATTTTGTTTATCAAATTATAGCATAGGATACAGTAAATCATGGAGGGTTAGGGAAATCACCTTGCATGAATTAGGGATTTCCCTTATGAACGTAAGGGGATAACAGGGCGAGATGTCACTCGCCTCTATTTATATCTATTTATGACATGTTCAAAGGGGAATGAATCAAGGACAGCATGACTTATAGGCTAAGCCTATCGAATCCATAGAATGTGTGTCTTGGTCAAATCCTTCACCCTATGGTACAAACATGTATAGGAAGAACTGCGTGACATGCGGAATAAGTTAGTGGTTCGACATGTGAACCCAAGAACAAGAGGAGCTGAGCCCAATGTCTGAAGTGAAAAAAATTGCGGTAATCGCAGGGGATGGAATCGGTCCTGAGGTGGTAGCCGAGGCGGAAAAAATTCTGAAGCGTGCGGAGGAGCTGTACGGTTACTCTTTTGAGACTGAGCATGCACTCTTTGGAGGTATTGCTATTGATGAGAAAGGAACACCACTGCCTGAAGATACGCTGAAGGTGTGTAAAAGCGCAGATGCGGTATTGCTTGGTGCTGTGGGCGGACCGAAATGGGATAATAACTCGAAGGAGCTGCGCCCAGAGACAGGATTGCTTGGTATCCGCAAGGAGCTGGGACTCTTCTCCAACCTGCGTCCTGCTGTTATCTTTGACTGCCTGAAGGATGCATCGACCCTGAAGCCAGAAGTGCTGGACGGGACGGACCTGATGGTCGTGCGTGAGCTGACAGGCGGTATTTATTTCGGTGAGAAGTTCAGACGTGAAGGAGCGCAAGGTGAAGAGGCTGTAGATACTTGCGTATATAATGTAACAGAAGTAGAGCGTATTGTACGCCAAGCTTTCGAAATTGCACAGAAGCGCCGCAAGAAGCTTGCCTCAGTCGATAAAGCAAACGTGCTTGAGACTTCCCGCCTCTGGAGAGAAGTAGTCATCCGTGTAGCACCGGAATATCCAGACGTAGAGCTGGAGCATGTACTTGTTGATAACTGTGCGATGCAGTTGCTTCGTAGACCGTCAAGCTTCGACGTCATCGTTACCGAGAATATGTTCGGCGACATTCTGAGCGATGAGGCAGCTATGCTGACGGGATCAATCGGTATGCTGGCATCTGCATCACTGGGTGAAGGCAGCTTCGGCTTGTATGAGCCTGTACACGGCTCTGCCCCTGACATTGCTGGACAAGGTCTGGCGAACCCGATCGCAACGATCCTGTCGGTAGCACTAATGTTCCGTCTTACCTTTGGATACGATAAGGCTGCTGATGCAATCGAGAAGGCGGTTGCCGAGGTGTTGGATGCGGGTCATCGTACAGCAGATATTGCTGCTGACAGAAGCCAGGCTCTCTCTACCAGTGAGATGGGCGATTTGATTGCAGCAGCGATGAAATAGGCTATATTGATATCTGCTCTTTACGAGCATGAAATAAGATCATAACTCTTGCAATCCGGCTGGGCGAGCGAATCTACATTCCTCACTGGCCGGATTGTTTGTTTTGAGTGGCGTGACCGTAAAAATAATCTAGCGTACCCTCATATTCATTTTTATATGTATAGTTGCCCTGCTTCATAATGATGTAGGCCACGATAGATCGTGTGTTCATCAACGAATCTTAATGCTTCTCGCAGGAAGCTATAAATGGAAGCAACCAGTTGCTCCACCAGCCTGCAATCATCCTCTTCAACGAAGCGGTAATTCCATGTCAACCCCTTATAAATCAAGGACTAATGAAGATTAAATGAAGATCAGATGTAGATTATATTAATTATAAAAAAGTAACTAGTATAATGTTGACTTTGATTTCGACGGATGATAACATTTTCTATGCAGCTAAGGAAATTACACGATTATGCTAATGAGAAGAACTTGCTTCTTCTTCAATAGGCTTGTAGTATACTCGGTCCGATGAACGGAACTGAGCTGGCATTTAGTGCAGCACATGCTACAGTGCTCACATAACTTCAAAGGAGGATTTTATACTATGGAAAGATTAGTAGGAAAAGCAGCCCCGGATTTTGCAATGAATACCGTATCTGGTGATGGACAGGACTTTGGAGCGGTTAAGCTGTCTGACTACCGCGGCAAATGGCTCGTATTCTTCTTCTACCCGCTTGATTTCACATTCGTATGTCCAACTGAGATCACAGCTCTTAGCGATGCTGCTGATCAGTTCAAAGCTCTGGACACTGAAATCCTCGGCGTCAGCGTAGACTCTGAGCACAGCCACAAAGCTTGGATCAACACACCGAAGGAAAGCAACGGACTTGGCAAGCTGAACTTCCCACTGGCTTCCGACATTACGAAGCAAGTAGCTAGAGACTATGGTGTCCTGATCGAGGAAGAAGGTATCGCTCTGCGCGGTCTGTTCATCATCGACCCAGAAGGCGAATTGAAATATCAAGTTGTTAACCACAACGATGTAGGTCGTAGTGTAGAAGAGACACTGCGTGTGCTTCAAGCTCTGCAATCCGGCGGATTGTGCCCAATGAACTGGAAGCCAGGCGACAAGAATCTGTAATTCATAAAGTCCATGTATATGCAGCCCCCAAATGCCTTTGACAAGGTTTTGGGGGTTTGCTTGTCTTCATTTCTTACATTATGATGAACAAGAAGTTTGAGTTGGAAGGAATTTCATAATCGCAAGACGAATAAGGTAAGGGAAGAATAAATATACGGAAGCGAACTGGTTATGTTCAGAGGAGGGTGAGCGCCAGATGAGTTATTGCTGTGGAGCAAGCATGGTGGGAACCAAAGGGACGCTGAAGCATTACCGAACGCAGGTTCATAATGTTCCTCTATTGTTCTGTCCGGTCTGTCAGCGTATCGAAGTGCATTACCGGGTTGAAAATGAATATGAAATTTTAGCCGAATACGCCCATGGCGATGGGGCCAACGAGATTGATTTTCAGGACTATGTGCTGGAAGAAGAAGAGGCTATCTTTGAGAATTGCGTCAATACCGAGAATGAAGACCCACTGGAAATCGTGAAAAAACAAATTGACATGTCTCTGGATTTACTAACAATCGCAAAACAGATTCAGGATGAGAAATGGGAAAGGGAGCTCAAGCGCAGACTTGCCGTAATGAGCCAACGACGCTCTCGGCTTCAGCACAACAAAAGCACCTGATCGCGTCCAATGGACTGTACACATTAACATCATCAAGCCTCCGCACACTGGGGGCTTTTGCGTGCTTCAGCACTGTTTTGTTGCAGATATTGTAGTTTTTTGGTAAGCCTATTGTAGAATTTTGGCATGCATATTATGAGATGTGGGCGTGCATGTCATTTAAATAATAGATGTTCTACTGCTCCTATAATGACAGGTATTTCGGACTGATATTATCGCATGAATACTGAATGTTCTTTGCAGCCAAGTTGTGTTATGCATAAAAATGGCCCTGTTTTGCATACGTGTGCAAAAATACCATTGAAAAAAAATGGAAAAAAACATGCATTCGACATGTTTCCCCGTTGCGGTAAAGCTTGTAGTTGACTATCATTACTTATAGGATAACTATCTGATGCAAGTTGGTACACGACACTATTGGCCAGTTTTTATCAATCCGATAGGAGGGGGAAGCCTGGCATGATCAGCGAAGTTCAAGATAGTATGCTTCAGTCGATACGCTCTTTCCATCCGAGACAGCCCAATACCGACAAGTATGAAAGAGTGCTGGAACACTTGGACAGCGGAATAATGCTGTTTGACAGCGAAGGAGTACTGACATTTATTAATGTACAAATGGCCAAGCTGTTCGAACTCCCGCGAAAGTCACTCATTGGATGTACGTTGATGCAAATTCTTCTTCACCCCAAGCTAGGTCGATATAAACGTAAAAAAATACTGAGAATCTACCGTGATACTATCCATCATAGAAAACGCTATCATGAAGTGATTGACGAGTGTGGTCGCCATTGGCTGGTTACTGTAACCGCTGGTGATGAGATGGAAGGTGACTTTCTGTTTAGTGTCAAGGACGTGTCAGACTATAAGCAAATCGAGCAGACCGCTTATCAGAACGACAAATTGGCCATGCTAGGCAAAATATCCGCTTCCATAGCCCACGAGATTCGCAATCCACTGACTGCTATCCGCGGCTTTATTCAACTCCTTAGACCCCACCTTACACAACTCGGCAAGGACGAATATGCTAAAATTATTCTGACCGAGATTGACCGCGCGAACGATATCATTTACGAGTTTTTGAATTCATCCAAGCCCTCCGCACCGCAAATGACGGCCGTTCCTGTCAGAAATCTGCTGCGTGAGGTTGTGATGCTGACTGAAAGCGAAGCGGTTATGAAGGGCTGTGAAATATCGCTGGAGGACACGTCCAGTGTGATGAGAGTCTCCATTGACGTGAAGCAGATCAAGCAGGTCATTCTGAATATTATCAAAAATGCCATGGACGCGATCGAGGGTATTGAGGACCACCGTAAAGGTATTATTCAGATCGCCATTCATCAGGAGGGGAGCTTTGTCGAGATTTCCATCTCCGACAATGGATTAGGCATGGATCACAATACACTGTCTCATTTATTCGATCCATTCTTCACGACCAAAGAGAGTGGTACGGGACTAGGTCTGTCTGTCAGTTACCGGATTATCAAGAATCACGGAGGGTTTATTCGTGTGGACAGCTCCCGGGGTGAAGGCACGGATTTCAAGATACTACTGCCACTGGTATGAGAATAT
Source organism: Paenibacillus massiliensis 2301065 = DSM 16942 (assembly GCF_000377505.1). Taxonomy (GTDB): domain Bacteria; phylum Bacillota; class Bacilli; order Paenibacillales; family Paenibacillaceae; genus Paenibacillus; species Paenibacillus massiliensis. Next base: position 7,800 of record NZ_KB898203.1, read on the forward strand.
AGCCTGAGAGAAGCAATGCTCAAGTGATTGCAAGAACCGTTATTTCCGAGTGCTGTGGAATGTGCGGTTCTTTTTTTATGCGTTAGCTTTCGATACCTTTACTTTTAAATATAGATTCAAGTATGATGAGGAGAAATAGTTAGCCTGGAGGGATAATTTACAGATGAAAACGAACCATACCAAAATTGTTGACTGCACGATCCGCGACGGAGGTCTGGTCAACAACTGGGATTTCAGCGTTGAATTCGTTCAAGCGTTGTATGCCGGACTTAATGAAGCCGGTGTTGACTATATGGAAATTGGCTACAAAAACTCGCCCAAGCTATTGAAGGGTGCAGACAAAGCGGGCCCATGGAGATTCCTGGACGATGAGTTCCTACGCAAGATTCTGCCAGAGAAGGGGAATACCAAGCTCTCCGCACTGGTAGATATCGGACGTGTGGATGAGAATGATATCCTGCCGCGCAGCGAAAGCATGCTGGATCTGATTCGCGTAGCCTGCTACATCAAGGATGTGGACAAGGCCATCGATCTGATCAACATTTTCCACGCTAGAGGCTATGAGACTACAATCAACATTATGGCTCTCTCCAATGTCATGGAGAACGAGCTGATTGAAGCATTCGAGCTGATTAAGGATAGTGTCGTTGATGTCGTGTACATTGTAGATTCCTACGGCAGCCTGGATCATAAGGACATCGTATATCTGACCGAGAAATTCAAGAAGCACCTTCCGAACAAGCGTCTAGGAATTCATGCTCATAACAACCTTCAATTGGCGTTCTCCAACACGTTGATTGCTGCCGAGAATGGCGTGGAGCTGCTGGATGCTTCGGTGTACGGCATGGGCCGTGCGGCTGGGAACTGCCCAACAGAGCTGCTGGTGACTCATCTGAAGCATACCAACTACAAGCTGCGTCCAGTACTGGATGTCATCGAGAACCTGATGATTCCGCTGCGTGAAAAGGAAGAGTGGGGGTACATTATCCCTTACATGATTACAGGTACGTTGGACGAGCATCCGCGTTCGGCAATGGCTCTGCGTGCATCCAAGGACAAGGATAAGGCTGTCGATTTCTATGACACGCTGACTACGCCGGAAGTATCTTTTGATAAATCCTAATGATAAGTCATAACTAGGCTGATGATCCGTTAGCCAAGTACAGTAGCACACAAATATAGTGGCAACACAAATGAAGCGAGTATGTTACACCCCTTTGAAATGGATGCGATGTTCATCTAATTGATGACTTGTATCTGTTTCGAAGGGGATTGTTCTTTTAGAGCGAGCATGGGATGAGCCAAAGGTGGTCACTCGTATCGCCAGAAATCGGGTGTAAGCTCGTAATTTGATTGTGTAAAAGTTTGGGCTTGGACCAGAATTGCATTTATATGGTATTTGCTTTATAATGATCAGTACGTAGTTCGTATATGCGGGTGTAGTTCAATGGTAGAACTTTAGCCTTCCAAGCTAATAGCGTGGGTTCGATTCCCATCACCCGCTTTAACAAGCACAATAAATAAAGCTTGAACTCTGTAGAAAGGTAGGTACTTGCGTCCGATGAAGTAATTACATCTGTATCCCGTCAACTGCACATGAAGGCAGGCGGCTGTGAAGCTGCAGGGAACAGGTGTGTCTACATGACATCGGAATTGGACGCAGATCTACTTCAACTTGAATTCATATGACTATGATAGCAGGCTGTTTTTACATGCCTTGCGATGTGGTCGTCTGGGTTCGAGCTTTCGGAGTTCGGCTTTTTTTGTTATAGCCGTTTGTCGTCTTTTTCGTATCTCATGATCCATACCCGTATTCTTGCTGAAGCCGCAGACCGTCTGCGGTTTTTTTGTACAGATTACCGTGTGTTTGTCTCATCCAAGTAGATAAGATGCTGAGGATGAAGTCGAACAGGATCACAGAGAGGAAGATCATGTATGGCAACAATCTTGCGTGTTAAGGGCCTGACGAAGGACTGGAATGGCAGACGGCTATTCGAGAATGTAAATGTGGAGATTAACGAAGGTGAACGTGTGGCGCTGCACGGCCGCAACGGCTGTGGAAAAACTACGTTGCTGCGAATATTGATGGGCGTGGAGGGAGCGACTCTCGGACAGGTCGAGCGAGTCTTGCCCCTGGAGGAATGGGGCTGGATGAAGCAGCAGGATGAACCAGATACTGCGGAATTAACCGTCCTGGAGCGGGTACTGCTGGAGAGCACGGAGCTGTGGCAGACAAGAGCAGCCTTGAAGCGGCTGGAACAGCTCCTTGAGACTGCCGATGGTGCACAAGCCGAGCAGGCTGCAATTGAATATAGCGAGTGGCTGGAACGCTATGCGGAATTGCAGGGTTATAGCTGGGAGACGCAAGCGGAGCTGTTGCTGACTCGTGTTGGAATGCCGAATGAGACCTGGCAGCGGGAATATGGCCGATTAAGTGGTGGACAGAAGACGCGAGTAAGGCTGGCAGCATTAATGCTGCGCAAGCCGCGTGTGTTGGTGCTGGATGAGCCGACGAATCATATGGATCAGGAGGGCTTGATCTGGCTGGAGGAGTGGCTGCGCGATTATCAGGGGACGCTGCTGTTCGTATCCCATGACAGAACGTTCTTGAATCGAGTGGCCACCGGAATGTGCGAGCTGTCCGCCAGTGGAGTGGTTCGATATACCGGGGGATATGATGAATACCGTAGCCACAAAGAACGAGAGCGCAAAGAGCAGGAGACGGAGTATCGCAAGCAGGAGCAGGCCAAGGCTGCACTAGAGGCATCCATACGCACCTATCGGGAATGGTTCCACCGGGCTCACGCCACGGCGAACCAGCAGGTGGAAGTGAAGATCATGGGCAGCTACTACAAGGCTAAGGCAAACAAGCATATTTCTCGCTATCATGCGAAGCAGAAGGCGCTGGAGCGGCTGGAGGAGAATCGGATTGAGAAGCCGAGACAAGAGATGCGCCTGAACATGGAGCTGCAGACCAGCGAATATCAGGCCAAGCACATGCTGAGCTTAGAGCAGATTAGTCTTTCCTTTGGTGACAAGCAGGTGATCAACGAGCTTAACATGCAACTGTTACGCGGGGATCGAGTGGCTGTCCTAGGGCCGAATGGGGTAGGCAAGACGACGCTGCTGCGACTGATTACAGGTGAGATGCAGCCACAGTCTGGGAGTATTCGTAGGAATCCTCAGCTTCGCATGGGTTACTTCTCACAGGAGCTTGAGAATCTTCCCGAGGATCAGACCTTGCTGGACAGTCTCCTGGAGCTACCCTCTATGACAGTGACAGAAGCTAGGACGATTCTTGGATGCTTCTTGTTCTCTAAAGACAAGGTGAATCAACAGATCGGCAATCTGAGCATGGGGGAAAAATGCCGTATGGCTTTCTTGCGCTTGTACTTTAGCGGAGCCAATCTGTTGGTCCTGGATGAGCCTACGAATTATTTTGATATTGACACTCGTGAGGTCATTGAGGAGGCACTTAGCAGCTATGATGGTGCTCTTGTGGTTGTCTCGCATGACCGCGAGCTGATACGCCGTACAGCAACCCGTCTCCTCCTGCTGAGGCATGGTGGGGAGTACGAGCGGTTCGACGGAAGCATGGATGAACTGGAGCAGACCCGTCAGGTGCGAGCGGGGCAGCCTGCGGGAAGAGAGGAGCAAGAGGAGCAGCTTCGCCTGGAATTGAGGCTGACGGAGCTTATGCAACGCGATCCTGTATCAGCTGAGGATGCTCAAGGCACAGAATTACTGGAGGAGATTCGCCGTATTCGTGCTCGCTTGGATGAGTTGCGTAGACAAGAGTAGCGATTATTAACCCTCCTGAATATTCACCAATGAATAACCGAAATTTAAATTAGGAAAATATAAGGGGGGATTGAACTTGCTACGTATCGACTTGAACTGAATTTACAAGTGAGGGCATATCATAGGTATCGCATCCGATTCACCGATGCAACAGCGGGCGCTTAATATACATTGCTGAACCAGGAATGATGGGCTATTGACCTGCTGGAAAAGCCCTTGGCTTGCCAAGCTAAGCAAGTTCTCATATAATAAAAGCACTGGTTCATAAATATATTACATGCCATGATGGAGAGTAGTAAGCCGCTTCTGCTGCACAGGGAGGAGACGCCGTTGATTGAGAGCGTCTTTGCTTAGTTCAGAGCTGCCTGAATTCGCTCCTGAGCCATTCCTTGAACATCGTCTGCTCCATGCAGTGATTATTAGGGGACATCGCTTCACGCCCGTTATCGCGTGTATAAGTGAGATGGAACGATTCACAGTTCACTTGGCAGGAGTGCAGCCTACTGTATGGCTACTCGCAGTGTTCAAGTGTTTCAGACATCTAACAAGGGTGGTACCACGGTCTTCTCGTCCCTTATGGGAGAGAAGGCCTTTTTTGCATTGTGCATCATATCGGGGACAGCCCGATGCATTCAAGAAGGAGGCATCAGCCAGAATGAAGGAAAAACTCGAGGCTTTGAAATTGGAGGCACTGGCCCAGCTAGAGCAAGTTAATGAGCCACAGCTGCTGAATGAATTACGTGTGAAGTATCTTGGGAAAAAGGGTGCGCTCACTGAAATCCTGCGTGGGATGGGCTCGCTGAGCGCAGAGGAGCGTCCCGTCATCGGTCAGGTAGCCAATGATGTGCGCGCTGCGATCGAGAGTATCATCGACACCAAGCAGGAGGCATTCCAGCGTGCAGAGACAGAACAACGATTGCAGGCCGAGAAGGTCGATGTCACGCTCCCGGGTCGCATTATGCCACAAGGCGCGGTGCATCCGTTGAACAAAGTTATCACGGAGATTGAAGATATTTTCCTCGGTATGGGCTATCAGGTTGCTGAAGGTCCAGAGGTAGAGATGGATTACTTTAACTTCGAGGCGTTGAATTTGCCAAAGGATCACCCTGCGCGTGATATGCAGGATTCCTTCTATATTACCGAGGATTTGTTGATGCGCACACATACCTCACCAGTGCAGGTTCGTACGATGCAGTCTATGCGTGGAGAAGTCCCTGTTAAGGTGATCTGTCCAGGTAAAGTATATCGCCGTGATGATGATGATGCGACGCACTCCTTCCAATTCCACCAGATTGAAGGCATTGTGGTCGGTGAGAATATTCGTATGAGCGATCTGAAGGGGACGTTGCTACAGTTCGTGCAAGAGATGTTCGGTGCTGACACCCAGATTCGTCTGCGCCCAAGCTTCTTCCCGTTCACGGAGCCAAGTGCTGAGGTAGATGTGACCTGTGTGAAATGTGGCGGAAATGGCTGTCGGATCTGCAAGCAGACGGGCTGGCTGGAGATTCTGGGCTGCGGCATGGTTCATCCGAAGGTACTGGAGATGGGCGGCTATGATCCAGAGAAATATAGCGGATTTGCGTTTGGTATGGGCGTAGAGCGAATTGCCATGCTGAAGTACGGTGTCGATGACATCCGTCATTTCTATAATAGCGATATGGCATTCCTCAAGCAGTTCTCACGAATCTAGTACCTTGCACGGATTGCAATACGTTCGAATTCAGGAAAAAAGGAAGTGTACCTAAATGAAAGTATCAACAGAATGGTTGTCTGACTATATATCGCTCGATCAGCTGTCCGCTGAGGAACTGGCTGAGCGTATTACACGCTCTGGCATCGAGATTGACCAGATCGAGAATCGTAATAAGGGAGTAACGGATGTCGTTGTTGGCTATGTGAAGAGTAAGGAAAAGCACCCGGATGCAGATAAGCTGAATGTATGTATCGTGGATGCAGGGCTGGAAGAGGAGCTGCAGATCGTCTGTGGGGCGAAAAATGTAGATGCCGGGCAAAAGGTTCCTGTAGCTCTGGTCGGCGCGAAGCTGCCTGGCGGACTTGACATCAAAAAAGCGAAGCTGCGTGGTGTGCTCTCCCAGGGCATGATCTGCTCGGCGAAGGAACTCGGTCTGAACGACAAATTGCTGCCGAAGGACCAACAGGAAGGCATTCTGGTCTTGCCCGAGGAGACGGAGATTGGAACTCCGATCACCAAGCTACTCGGTCTGGAGGATCAGGTGCTGGAATTCGATCTGACACCGAATCGTTCGGATTGCTTGAGCATGCTGGGGGCAGCCTATGAGGTCAGTGCCATTTTTGGCCGGGATGTTACTTTGCCTGACCCACAAGCCGATCTTGTCGAGGTAGCTGAAGCTGCTGCCGAGGAGCTGAAGGTGTCGATTGCGGCATCCGAGCAATGCTCCCACTATGCAGCTCGTGTCATCAAGGGAGTGAAGATTGGACCCTCTCCGCTATGGTTACGCAACCGCCTGATGGCTGCTGGTATTCGTCCAATTAACAACATTGTCGATATTACCAACTATGTTATGCTGGAGTATGGACAGCCATTGCATGCATTTGATGCAGATAAGCTGGAAGGGAAGCAGATCTCGGTACGTCTGGCCAATGCTGGCGAGACCATGGTGACCCTGGACGATCAAGAGCGCAAGCTTGAGCCACATATGCTGCTCGTAACCGATGGTGCGAAGCCAATTGCAATTGCTGGTGTGATGGGCGGCGCCAATTCAGAGGTCAGCGAGACTACAGTGAACATTGTGCTGGAATCTGCAAGATTCAGTGGCAGTAGTGTTCGTAAGACTTCTCGGCAATTGGGCCTCCGTTCAGAAGCAAGCCTGCGCTTCGAGAAAGAGGTAGACTCAGGAGCAGTCATTCCTGCGCTGAACCGGGCAGCAGCCTTGATTGAGCGATACGCCCAAGGGTCTGTGCTGCAAGGTATTGTCGAAGCGGGAGAAGCTCAGACTGCGAATCGAATTGTCCGCCTGAGCCTGGATAAGCTGAACCGTTATCTCGGTACGGAGCTGTCACTGCTGGAGGTCAAGACAATCTTTGGGCGCCTGCATTTTGATTACGGTGATGCTGAGCACGGTGTATTGGAGGTTGCAGTGCCAACGAGACGCGGTGACATTACACTGGATGTTGATCTGATTGAAGAGGTTGCTCGCTTGTACGGATATGATAATATCCCGACGACACCCATTGAAGGACCTACAACACAAGGAACATTGACACCAGCCCAGTCGTTGCGGAGAGCGCTTCGTCAACTGCTCGTGCACAGTGGATGGCAGGAGATGATCAGTTATTCCTTTACCCATCCAGGACAGAACGGACAATTTCCTTCCTGGCTGGAAGGTGCTCACCCTGTAGCCTTGGCGATGCCAATGAGCGAAGAGCGCAGTGTACTGCGTACCAGCATGCTTCCGCATATGATTGATGCAGCTGTCTATAACCGCAACCGCAAACAGGAGAATCTGTCCTTCTTCGAGATCGGAAGTGTCTTCCTGAGCGGTGAGGAGACCTTGACCAAGCAGCCTCAGGAAATTCCTGTCCTTAGCTTGCTGCTGACAGGCAGTCGCCGTACGAAGCAATGGAACGCAGCAGCTGAACCGGTTGACTTCTTCGACCTCAAGGGTGCGCTTGAGGCCGTCCTGTCCTATGCAGGTCTGGCTGAGCAGGCACGTTATGTGGCTAACCAGCCGCAAGGCTATCACCCGGGACGTGCAGCGTCGGTATACCTTGAGCTCGATGGACAGCAGGTATGGATTGGCACACTTGGACAGCTTCATCCGGAGATTCAGCACAAGCATGATCTTCAGGATACTTATGTGGCCGAGATCGCACTTGATGCCATCGTAAGACATATGAATCGCAATATTCGTTATCACGAGCTGCCGCGTTATCCATCCGTTGAACGTGATGTTGCCGTTGTTATAGATCAAGCGGTAGAATCAGGCGATCTGCTGAAGACGATCCGGGAATCCGGTGGCGAACTGCTGCAGCATGCGGAAGTGTTCGATATCTTCACGGGCAGCAAGCTCGGTGAGCATAAGAAGAGCGTAGCTATCGCTCTGCGTTATCGCCATCAGGAGCGGACGTTGACCGATGAGGAAATCTCTGTAGCCCATGCCCGTGTCGTAGAAGCATTGGAGCAAAGTTTTGGAGCAGAGTTAAGAAAATAGCAGGAAATAAGCCAGGCCACATCGAATCTTAAGGAAGCATAGGTTCGATGTGGCTTTTTTTGCATCTACAAATAGTCTTGAATCTTGTTTTTGTACAATCGAACCGAGATTTGCATCCTGTAGTGATAAGAGTACAATTAGAAAAACGTCATCACTGTGCTTCCACAGAAGACACTATGAAAAAATACTAATAGACTACCACCATACAACATAGAATCTACATTCAGATCAGAGGAGGGCGTTATTGTGAATACACCGGAGCGCGTACGCGTCGCTGTTGAAATATATGGTAATTCCTACAAGCTTGTCGGTAGCAGCACCGAATATATGAAGCAAGTAGCGAGCTATGTCAATGACCGCATGCACACTGTTGCCCAGGCTCATTCACATCTCGATACGCCTCGACTGGCTGTGCTGGCTGCTGTCCATATGGCCGAAGAGGCTATTCAATTGAATGATGTGCAAAAAAACCTGAACCGTGTATCTCAAGAGCGGACAGAGTTAAGAAATGAGCTTGCTCAGCTGCAGACCCAGCTTGGAGAGCAGCAGGAAAAGAACACTTCGCTACAAGGTAGCTACAATCAGACGAATGAGGAGAAGCAGAAGCTTCAGAAGGAGCTTGCTGACGCCCAGCAGCGTTCCGCCAAGGAGCTGCAGGAGCTACAGCGTCTCTTGAAGCAGCAGGAGCAGCGGACAGCAGAGCTGACCAAAGCCGTCGCGAATGCGGAGAGCAGAGCGGATAAAATTCGTTCGGAGACAGAGCAAGTGACGAAATCTCGCCTGAACGAGGCAGAGCAGGCATATGCCAAGCAGCTTCAGAAGGAGAAGGAGCAGCTGCGTACCGAGCTCGAAGCCAAGCATGCTCAGCAACAAGCGGATTGGGAGGCCAAATTCGCGGAACTGACCAAGCAGCTGGAGGATGACAGCAGGCAGGCTCAGGCCCAGCTTCTGCAGGAGCAGGCGCGCTTGGAAGAGTCCGAGGCATTTCAGGAGGAGATGTCGCGTGATTATGAGGCTCAGCTTCAAGACCTGCGAGATCAGCTACTGGATGTCAAAGGTGACAAGGAGCAACTCTCCAAAGAGCTTAAGGGAGTTCTGGAGAAGCTTAAAGAAGCCGAGCAGACACGTAGTCAGCTTGTGTCGAGTCTGAAGGAAGTACAGGCAAGAGAGCAACAATCCGTACAGGAACGAGAAGAGCTTCAGGTACGCTACAGCAGTTTGGAGCAGGAAATGTCAGCATTGCATCAGCAACAGGAGAAGATGGAGGAGGAGCAGCGGCGAATTCAAAAGATTCTGGAGCAGGCTCATGCCTCCAGTCGCAAGCTGCAAAGCGAGCTGGCAAACCTCCTGCAGCAGAAAAAATCTGCTGAGGAACAGGTCGAGCAGTATCAAACAGAGATTGCAGCTCTTCAGGGAGAGCTGTCTGAGCGAGAAGAGCAGCTGCTGAGGGCCACGGAGGAGCTGGCTGAGCAGCACGGAGCGCGAGTGACAGCCCTTCAGGAGGAAGTGTCGAAGCGAGAAGAGCAGCTACAAGACCAGCAGGAGCTATTGCGGCAGCTGAGGGCCGCGGAGGAGCTGGCTGAGCAGCACGGAGCGCGGGTGACAGTCCTTCAGAAGGAAGTGTCGAAGCGAGAAGAGCAGCTGCAAGACCAGCAGGAGCTATTGCAGCAGCTGAGGGCCACGGAGGAGCTGGCTGAGCAGCACGGAGCGCGGGTGGCAGTCCTTCAGGAGGAAGTGTCGAAGCGGGAAGAGCAGCTGCAGAGCCAGCAACAGAAGCTCCAGAGGGAGCAAGAACGGCAGCAACTGCTTGAACAGACAATCGCCCAACTGAATGAAGAGCTGAAGACCAGCGAGCAGCTTCTTGAGGAAGAGCAGGAGCGCTATGAGCAGCTAGTAGCAGAGCTGGATGTACGTGCAGCCGAACTGGACAAGGCGCGCTCAGCGATGGAACGATCAGCTAGTCTGCTGGAGGACTCGCAACGTTCACAAGATGAGCTTCAGACAGCCATCACTGTGCAGCAGCGGGAAATGGACGAACTGCATACACAGATGGCCCAGTTGGAAGAGCAAGTCAGCGTGTACAAGGTACAAGTGGGGCAGCTGGAGGAAGAGGCCATTGAATGGCAGGTGAGATGCGAGGAGCATCTGTCCACGATCCACGACCTGAAGGCGGAACAGGAGCAGCGGGAGCAGGAGATTAGCGCTTGGCAGCATGAGGTAGCTGCGGTATCTGAGGATAAGAGGCAACTGGAGCATGAGGCTGAGAAGGCAGAGAAAGCTCGCATGGAATTGATCAACACACGTGAAGAAGCTATCCATTCCAGAGATGCCCTGCAGCTACAGTTGTCGGAGCTAGGCGATCGTTATGAGCTTACAGCCCACCAGTTGAGATTACTTCAGGTGCAGCGAGAGCTGGAGCAGGAGCAGAACGAGAAGCTTGCAGAGGAGCATCGCCAGCTTCGGGAAGAGTATGCCAAGCTTCAAACGGAGTACAACGAATGGATTGAACTTATAGAACAGGACCAGTAGCTCCTAGGTACGAATCCATTTGTAGAAGTACTGTTATTGGGTATGAAGCTATATACAGGATTGCAAAGGAAGGCTGCATTATTCTCTGTGCAGTATGTTCCTTAAGTGCTTCAAGCTAGAGCATAGCAAAAAGGCTGCCGTCAAGCTTCATGCTTGGTCGGCAGCTTTTCTTGTCGTTCTCTTGTTGATCTTATTGATTTTGATGATCTTGATGTTCTAGTCGTTTATCCTATCCTTGCTATGTTCCGAAACTAGCTCTTACCGGTTCGTCCTGCGTCAAAGGGAGTCGCAACAGGAATGAACAGATCGATAATCCCAATGACCAAGGCAGCAAGAATGGCTCCCAATATGGAGACTTCCACGCCTCCGACGATAAACTGCGCAACATAGATCACCAGAGCGCTGACGATGAATCCAACGATGCCTCTACCGAATGGATTAACTCGTCTGCCGAACATGGCCTCGACGATCCAGCCAATAAGCGCTATGACGATCGCGAGGATTAGGGCGCTCATGAATCCGCCTACGCTAAAGCCAGGTACGATCCAGCCCACGACCATCAGCACCAGAGCGGCGACAATAAATCGAACGATATGTCCCAGAATTCTCATGTGTAACCTCCTATGGTCTTCTTGTGATACAGCATCTAGTGTGTTTCACATGTTCGAATCTTATGTGTCCAGTAACACAAATAGCGAAAGAGAGCTGGTTTCGTTATAATATGGATATAACGTTGAAGGAGTATGAATGTGAATCCGAAAATATTGCAGACAATGGAATACAGTAAAATTCTATCCGCACTCGCGGGCTACACACAGACACCGATGGGACGGCAGCGTGCTGAGGAGCTTCGCCCATTTACAGAAGTTCAATATATAGAAGCACTATTAAGGGAGACGGATGAAGCCTTTGCGGTGGACCGTCTGAAGGGAACCCCTTCATTTACCGGGGTAGTGGACATGTCACCAGCCATTAAGAGAGCACGGATCGGGGGCACCTTGAACCCTCATGAACTCTTGGGGATTCGTACAACGGTCCAGGCAGGCCGCAGAATCAGTTCATATATCAGTGCAATTCATGAAGAGCATCCGATTGGCGCATTGCTGGCAGTGAGCGAACAGCTCTCCGACCAGAAGGCGCTGGAAAATGCCATCAAGAATTGCATCGATGAGCATGCAGATGTATTAGATACAGCAAGTACCGCCTTGGGACAAATCCGTCGTGAGCTTCGATCCGGTGAAGTCCGGATTAGGGAGAAGCTGGATGCGATGATTCGTTCCTCCACGGTGTCCAAGATGCTGCAGGATCAGCTTATTACGATTCGTGGTGATCGTTTTGTCATCCCAGTCAAAGCCGAGCACCGAGCTTACTTCGGCGGGATCGTTCACGACCAATCGGGCTCTGGGGCGACCCTGTTCATTGAGCCCGAGTCTATTGTGGCGATGAATAACAAGCTTCGTGAGACGCGACTGCAGGAGGAGCGGGAGATTGAGATCATTCTCCAAAAGCTAACTGCTCTTGTAGGAGAACAGGCTGATCTGCTGTTGTATGATGCGGATATGCTGGCAAGTCTTGATTTTATGTTCGCGAAGGCCCGCCTTGCTCGTCATATGAAGGCCACCCTGCCGTTCATGAATGACCAGGGTCGTATGCGTATTCGCAGGGGACGTCACCCGTTGATTCCGCTCGAGAAGGTTGTACCGATCGATGTGGAGCTTGGGGATAGCTTTACTTCAATTATTGTGACAGGTCCGAATACCGGTGGTAAGACGGTTACTTTGAAGACAATTGGTCTGCTGAGCCTTATGGCCATGTCTGGACTATTCGTCCCGGCAGAGGATGAGAGCCAGCTGTCTGTCTTCGATGCGATCTATGCGGACATTGGGGATGAGCAGAGCATTGAACAGAATCTGAGTACCTTCTCCAGTCACATGACGAATATCATTAGTATTCTTAAGCAAATGTCTTCTCGCAGCCTGGTGCTGCTTGATGAGGTTGGTGCTGGAACCGATCCGGCAGAAGGCTCTGCGCTTGCGGTAGCTATTCTGGAGCATATTCATGCAACAGGCTGCCGAATGGTCGCGACCACGCACTACAGTGAGCTTAAGGCTTACGCCTATGATCGTGAAGGTGTAATTAATGCAAGCATGGAGTTCGATGTTGCTACCTTGAGCCCGACATACCGTCTGTTAGTAGGTGTACCTGGTCGAAGCAACGCCTTTGCCATTGCTGAGCGTCTGGGACTTCCTTCCCGTATCCTGGATTATGCTCGCGGTGAGGTGACAGAAGAGGATCAGCGCGTTGAGCATATGATTGCTTCCTTGGAGGAGAATCGCCTTGGTGCAGAGCAGGAGCGCGAGGAAGCGAGACGCTTGCGTCGGGAGCATGAAGAGCTCAAGGCCCGTTATCAACAGGAGATGGAGAAGCTTGAGGGACAGCGTGATCGCATGCTGGACAAAGCCGAGAGCGAAGCCAGAGATGTCATTGAGAAGGCGCGTAAGGAAGCGGAGCAGATCATAGGCGACCTGCGCAGAATGGCTCAAGAGGAAGGGGCTTCAGTGAAGGAGCACCGATTGATCGCGGCCCGCAAGCAGCTTGAGGAGGCAGCTCCCAAACAACGCCAGAAGAAATCTGCTGTACGCCAGGGCGGAGGGCGCAGAAGTATCCAGCCAGGGGATGAGGTTGCAGTGCATAGCCTTAACCAGAAAGGCCATGTTGTAGAGCTGTCTGGTGCGAAGGAGGCCATCGTTCAACTGGGCATCATGAAAATGAAGGTCAGTCTGGATGATCTGGAGCTGCTGGACACACCTAAACAGCCTCAGAAGACACAGCGGGCTTCGGCTGGTGTGAAGCGTACCCGGGATGAGAATGTTCGCAGTGAGCTGGATCTGCGTGGTTCAAACGTAGAGGAAGCCTTAATTGAGGTCGATCGCTTCATTGATGAGGCATTTCTAGCGAACCTTGGAATGGTCTTTATTATTCACGGGAAAGGGACGGGCGTGCTGCGAACAGGCATTCAGGATTATTTGCGCAGACATAAGCATGTGAAGTCTTTCCGTATCGGAAATTATGGCGAAGGCGGTACAGGAGTTACCGTAGCTGAGCTCAAATAGTCTGGGCTGAACGGGGGCGGCGATATTTGATGATAGATCAATTGTTATCTTACCCGCTGGGGATGATGCTGGGCTACTTTTCAGTAGCGGTACTGCAGCTGATTGTGTTTTTGTATTGTTTTGAATTGGTGACGCGGTATAAATGCTGGGATGAGATTCGAAAAGGGAATGTAGCGGTCGCTATGGCAACTGGAGGGAAAATATTCGGCATATGCAATGTGCTCAGATTCAGCATCCTTGCCAAAGCAAGTGTCTACGATGCCATGATCTGGTCAACGGTTGGTTTCTTTTTGTTGCTGGCCGCCTATTTCCTTTTTGAATTTCTGACTCCTGTATTCTCGATCGACAAGGAGATTAAGGAAGATAATCGAGCTGTAGGATTATTCGCTATGCTCATTTCGGTGTCTCTATCCTTCGTAATCGGTGCCAGTATTGTATAATCGCCCTTGAGTTGTGAAATGGATTCACGAGTAAATAATAATGACTTTGAGCTGAACGCAAGAACGGAGGAGCAATAAGATGGAAGCAACTGTATGCCCGTGGTGCCATACTGAGATCGTATGGGATGAGGAGATTGGTCCAGAGAAAGAATGTCCTTATTGCCACAATGAATTGGACGGTTATCGCACGATTAGTGTGCATTTGGATGAGGATGAGGGCGCGGAAGAGCAGGAAGCCGTTACAGAAGCGGCTGATGACGATCTGGGGTGGGATGAGGAAGGGATGTACAACGTCCCTGTTCCACATACCCTGCAGAGACTGCAGGAAGAGGGGACAGACCTTGGAGCTTATCAGGATCGTGTACAGCAGGCATTAGATGGACAGGAGGAAGTACCAGAATGTCCACAATGCAGGGAGTATATGCTGCTTACAGGCACACAGGAGGTAACTGCGGATACCTTCAAGCCTGCAATACCAGCTTCACTTGGGAAGTCTGTTATGCAGCCTCCTTTTCACATGAATGTCTATGTGTGCACTAGCTGCTTCCACATTCAACACGCTTTGGCAGAGAATGATCGTGTACGCATGATTAAACATCTCGCGGCAGGAGACAACCAGTAATATTGGATGGACACAGGACTATGATTGGTTAAGAATACTTCAATTGCAAGCACAAAAGCATGTAGCGGCAGCTCAATCAGAAAATGATGAGAGCTGTCGTTTTTTGCAGTGTTTCAAAAAAATCTGACAATATGGAAGGACATGTTTTGCTGAATTAGGGGTATCTTAAAGCTGAGCGGCATCTAACGGCAGCAGCTATTGGATAGGGGGAACCATATGAGGACTAACCTCAACTTACAGTCTATTCTGCTGCTTGGCATGAATGGGCTGTTTGTATTTGCCGGAGCTTTATCGGGTACTTTTTTGAACGTGTATCTATGGAAGGCGAAGCAGGATTATATCATGATTGGCTGGTTCACCGTCAGTCAGCAGTTGGCCCTTGGATTAACTTTTTGGCTGGCAGGAAAATGGGTCAAAGAGCACAATAAGATGAACGCCTTGCGACTAGGTACGGCGCTGTCAGGGTTGTTCTATCTGGTGATCCTGTGGCTAGGGCCCAAGTCCATCGATTATATCTGGCCTTTGGGGATCCTTCTTGGTGCTGCGCTCGGGTTGTTCTGGTTGGCATTCAACGTGGTGTATTTCGAGGTAACGGATCGCGATAGTCGTGATAAATTCAATGGATGGGTAGGGCTGCTTGGTTCCTTTGCCGGGATTGTCGGTCCTTTACTGTCAGCATGGATAATAGCCAAAATGTCCGATGATGCTGGTTACCGGGTGATTTTCACAATCTCCCTGGGTATCTATGTTGGTGGTGTCGTACTGAGCTTTTTCTTGAAAAAACGCAAAGTCGAAGGGACGTATCATTGGCTGGAGCCCGTTCATCGCTTGCGAGGAGAGAAGAGCTGGAGATGGCTTTCCTTGGGGCTCGTCGCACAGGGTGTGCGTGAAGGTGTATATTCGTTTTTGTTCATCCTGATGGTCTATGTCGTCACGAATCAGGAATGGAAGCTGGGGCAATTCTCGTTAATTACCTCGGCGGTATCCTTGTTCAGCTTCTGGGCAGTCGGCAAATGGCTGAAGCCGCGATTTCGAACGTCGGGAATGCTGCTCGGCGCTGTATTGCTGGTGGCTGTTATGTGCCCATTACTGTGGAAAATGAACTACACAATACTACTGCTCGCTGGAGCTGGAACGGCATTGTTCATTCCGCTGTATATCATCCCCATGATCTCCTTAGGCTTCGATCTCATGGCGGCATCGGGGGAGGATGTCAAGCTGCGGGTAGAATTGGTCGTCCTGCGTGAGCTGAGCCTGATGACGGGGCGCTTGGTCGGTACACTGATATTTATCGGTGTGTTGTCACTCAGTCAAGCTCCACAAGTGATCATCTGGCTGCTGATTGGCCTTGGAACAGCTCCAGTCTTAGGGTGGCTGTGCATACGTCCGGTGCTGCAGTCTGCAGGCTGGCAGTCGAAGCCTGATGCTTGATGCATCAGGCTCGTTGCAACACATTCTCTTATGTAGATCTCATGGGGGGCTATGGTGCGGTGATGGCTTGGTTGTACGGGTCAGCGAGAAGAGCTCCAGTTCAGGACGTGATGTCCCGGTGATCTCATCAGTAAGCAGCTGTGCAGCCATCATACTCGTCACAGCACCATTCCCACCATATCCCTCCAGGAAATAGCAATGTGGGAAACGAGGATGACCCCCTATATAAGGCAAGCCATCATGCGTAGTGCCAAAGACGGCCCCCCATGCATAATCAATCTGCAAATCTTGCCTCGGAAAGTGTTCTTGCAGACGCTCCAGCAGGACCTTTTGTTGATGAACGATACGCCGTTCGCGTTCCTCGGGTATGAGCACATCTTCATCGAGGCCTCCACAAATGATTCGATTATCTACCGTGGTGCGCATGTACAGATAGGGCCTAGCTGTCTCCCAGATCAGGCAGCGTTCATACCAGTCATCCAGATTGTTGACAGGCTTCGTCACGATGGCGTAAGAGCTCTCCAGCACTGCCCCTGCATCACGTTTGATTTCTTGTGTCTCATACCCTGTGGAGAAGACAACCCGCTGTGCACGGATTCGACCGTCAGGAGTGTGGCAGAGAACGCCATCCTCCAGAAATTCCAATCGCTTGGCCTCGGTATTCTCATATATACGTAGACCTTTCTCTACAGCCGATTGAAGTAGACCCAGCGCGAAGCGGAACGGGTTCACCTCGGCATCCCCGCTCGTGTACAAAGCTGCAGGCTTCGTGAAAGGTAGACGATGGCTTATATCTTGGGCGTTCCAATAATCTACAGGGAAATCATGTGCTCTGAGATGCTCATATTCCGTCTGCAGCTTGGACATATCCTCCGGTGTACTAGCGTAATATAAGCTGCTGCGTCGGATGAACTTCGGGTCTGTCGGGATATTTTTGCTTAGCATCTCCAGCTGCTCCAGCGACTGCTGACACATTTTATAGAATAGTACCCCGTTCTCTTCTCCGAAAGTGTTCATGAATGAAGTCAACGACTTGTCATTGCTGTATTGTAATAGCCCTGTGTTAGCAGAGGAGCTTCCGTGAGCCACCTTTCTCTTGTCGATCAGCACGGTGTCCACTTGCCGATCTGTGAGCAGTCGGGAGATCAACGAGCCGCCCATACCGCCACCTATGATTAATACATCACAGCTAATATCTTCGGTTAACGGAGAATGCTGCGAGGTTTTACCTACAGTTGTTGGCCAATATAAACGTCCATTCGTTAAGATCATCTCCATCGTCCCTTCAAAAAAATATATAAGAACAGCTTGTTAATTGCTTTTTTGTATTGTTCAGAAAAGGTCATTATTTCTGTTGTGTCATAAAATTCGTAGTATAGGACAATCTAACTAGCGATGAAGTTACTGGACTGATCTGCCTGACTACATATCAGATTTGGGCCTGCCTGAGCGATTGTGCGGTGGGCACTTGCTCGTATAGATATACAGGCGGCTTGGTCCAGCAAACATCTACATGATGAAGGAGGACATACCATGCAATCCATGCAAATGCAGCCTTTAACCACGAAAGAACTGGAGTACATTATGGATTCCATTTCCAATGAGGAGCTACTGTTGAAGCAGTGCACAGCTACAGCGGCCTCCAGCCAGCAGCCAGCCATTCAGCAAGCTTGCATGCAGTTCGCACGAACTCATGAGCAGCACCTGAACATGCTGATCCAGGCTCTGCATCAGCATCAGCAGCTGGCTCCTACCCAGCCCCAATAACGATTCGAGAGTCTATCTGTCAGCAGCCTGGCTCATTAAGCTTTACGACATCCACTCAGCATGCAGCCTAGGGTCATTCGTCCCTAAGCTCGAACAATTGATCAAGGAGGGAACACGTTCATGTATTCCAATCAAAACACTAGTTCATTTATGCCCGAAGAGGATTTGCTGTATACCATCCTGGCCGATCTGAAGCGCACATCCCGAGAGTATACGACGGCCACGACAGAATCTGCATGTCCTACCGTTCGTCAGCTATTCAACGATCTGACTGGTGCCACACTTCGGCAGCAAGGAGATCTCTTCCGTCTCATGCAGCAAAATCAGATGTATACATTGGGCGGAAAAGCGCTTCGTCAGGAAATGGACAAGCAGATCCAGGAGGCGCACAAGACTCAGCAAAAATGCCAGCAATTCATGCAACAAAAGCAGGCTTCCACTAGTGGCATGTACGGTCAAGCTCAGCAACAGGGGCACTACGGCCATACAAGCAATTCTTATTATATGTAAACGAGTGTAGTTGCCTTTGAAGCAGTGATACTTGTGACCGCCTGTATCCTTATTATGGAGCAGGCGGTTTTTTTTGCTTTGTAATTATTGTTATCTATGATTACTCTAAAGGATTTCTCACAAATGCTTGCTTTGCATAGCTAATGAATTATTGTAATATGAATATTAATCTCTTTTCGTGGAGGCTTATACATGACACAGGTGAATGAATTAAAGCTGAGAATTATGGATCTCTTGAAGGAAGATGCGAGAAGGACCCCTTCACTGCTTGCAACCATGCTGGGTGCAACGGAGGAGGAGGTCAAATCCGCCATTCAAGAGCTTGAAGATGAGCATGTCATTGTTAAATACGCAGCAGTGGTCAACTGGGACAAGGTGGACGACGAGAAGGTAACAGCCTTGATCGAGGTTCAAATTACACCAGAGCGTGGCAGAGGGTTCGAAGGAATTGCCGAGCGAATCTATTTGTATCCACAAGTGAAATCTGTCTATTTAATGTCAGGAGCCTATGATCTGCTTGTGGAAGTGGAGGGTCGCAATTTGCGTGAGGTTGCAAATTTTGTGTCCGAGAAGCTCTCCCCAATTGATTCAGTACTATCTACCAAGACGAATTTCACATTGAAAAAATACAAGCAGGACGGCATTATCTTCGAAGACAAGGAAGAAGATAAGCGCCTGAAGATTTCACCATAAGAAAGAAGGATATCCTATGACTCTCAAACAGCAGCAGGAATCTGTCACACATAGCAAACCAATGAGCTCTTATCTGGCGCCACAGGTCCGTGATATCCCGCCTTCAGGCATTCGCAAATTTTTTGATCTCGTAGGCACCAATAAAAATATTATCACACTGGGTGTCGGTGAACCGGATTTCGTTACGCCATGGCATGTAAGGGAAGCGTGTGTATATTCACTGGAGCGGGGCTTCACGAGCTACACCTCCAATGCAGGGACACCAGAGCTCCGCGAGGCGATCAGCGATTATCTGGATGAGCGGTTTTCTGTACGCTATGATGCGAAGAATGAGATAATAGTAACGGTAGGGGGAAGCGAAGCCATTGATCTGGCCCTTCGTGCCCTTATTACCCCAGGGGATGAGATTCTCATTCCTGAGCCTAGCTATATTTCCTATTCTCCTATTGCTTATATTGGCGGAGGCGTGCCTGTCGGCATCGAGATGTTCGCTGATAATAACTTCAAGCTGACGGCTGAAGCACTGGAGGCCAAGATCACACCTCGCTCGAAGGTGCTCATTCTGTGCTATCCGAGCAATCCGACTGGAGGAACGATGACCTATGAGGATTGGCTGCCGATCGCCGAGGTTGTGAAGAAGCATGATTTGATTGTGATCTCGGATGAAATCTATGCCGAGCTTACCTATGGTCAGAATCATTCGAGCTTTGCCTCTGTTCCTGGCATGAAGGACCGTACCATTCTGGTGAGTGGCTTCTCCAAAGCCTTCGCTATGACAGGCTGGAGAGTGGGCTACACCTGCGGACATCCGGAGCTGATTTCGGCGATGCTGAAAATTCATCAGTATACCGTCATGTGTGCTTCGTCCATGGGACAGGTAGCCGCCCTTGAAGCATTGCGCAACGGTAAAGAGGAGAAGGAGCGCATGGTCGATTCCTATAATCAGCGCCGTCGATTAATGGTGCAAGGGCTAAAGGATATCGGTCTCGATTGCCATGAACCACAAGGAGCGTTTTATGTCTTTCCGAGCATTCAGTCTACCGGCCTGAGCTCCGATGAATTCGCCCAGAGACTTCTCGCAGAAGGCAATGTGGCTGCCGTGCCAGGGAATGTATTTGGATTGGGCGGAGAAGGCTACCTTCGCTGCTCTTATGCGACTTCAGTAGCACAATTGACCGAGGCACTCGATCGAATCGGACAATTTGTGTATAAAGTTAAAAAAGAAGGATAAGAAGTTTGAAAAATTTACAAAATATGCTTTTCATTTTTGGAATATGTGTTATAATTTGTAATCGTTAAGGGAAGATCATTTCAAGGAGGAATGTTTTTGATTTGCGTCGAACAACAACAGCCTAAGTCAGTCGCAAGCAGCATTTCTCTGGAAGACGAAATACTGTACCTGCGCGATGAAATGGTGAGGATGTTCCAACAGGAGGAGTCACTTACTTCTGATTTGGTAGTCGAGATCAGTTGTCAGCTGGATCTGAAGATCAATGAATATATGAAATCATATTATGTGAAGAAGAGCTTTAAGTCATTGCACTCTGGGTGATTTAAGCTTGAATTGGGGGACCCTTCGGGGTCTTCTTTTGTTGTACCCTTCACTTGTGCTATATTGAAAGAATGAATGGGAGGGCTGGAATTAGATGAGAATGATGCGGTTGGTGCTTGGGGTATTTGCTATTATTTTGCTGGCAGGCTGTGGAGCAAAGGAGGATACATTCTCCATATTTATTATTGATAACCAAGGAGACCCTGGCCAGATCCAGGATCAGATGCAGCAGTTGCTACAGGAGAAGCTGGGGGAAGAGGGAACCAAGATCGAGGTGGCTGCGAGTCCAATTTATGATAGGCAGAAGCTGTTAATTGAATACGTTGCGGGTGAGCATGACCTGTTCATTCTACCGGAAGAGGATATGAAGATAAATGGAAATCAAGGTGGCAATCTACCTCTTGATGAATATTTTGATGCAGATACGTACAAGAACGGTGTTTTTGAAGGCGGTGTCTTCAAGCCGGTGAACCGGGATGGCAAGGAAGTGGAGGATATCGTGCAGGAGACGCATCTGTATGGAATTCCGGCAGCAGAGACGGCGTTATTTCAGGATTTAAAGTATACTTCTCCTAATTTGTTCGTGACGGTTCCGCCTAGAACCTCCAATATTGATGAAGCAATCAAAGTAATAAAGGCTATCGTGGAATAAGGGCAATGAAGAGATAAGTGCTGAAGGAGAGGATAGACAGTGGGAGTATATACACGTACAGGTGATGAAGGACAGACCTCGGTGATCGGAGGACGAGTCCGCAAGGATGATGATCGCGTCGAGGCTTATGGCACGATAGACGAATTGAACAGCTTTGTGGGACAGGCTATTAGCTTTGCTGAAGGCGAGCTGTTCCAGGATGTGCGTGAGCAGCTGCAGGAAATCCAGCAGGAGCTGTTCGATTGCGGGTCTGATCTGGCGTTCGTCAAGCTGAATGAGAGCAAGTACAAGGTGAAGGACGAAATGTCGGCACGGCTGGAGCAATGGATTGACCGCTGTGAGGAGGAGAATCCGAAGGTCGAGCGTTTTATCATTCCTGGTGGGAGTCAGCTCTCATCGACGCTGCATGTGTGCAGAACAGTGTGTCGCCGTGCGGAACGTCGCGCAGTTACACTAGGAGCGCATACCGATATTAATCCGGCTGTAAGAATGTATCTAAATCGGCTATCCGATTATTTCTTCGTACTAGCGCGTACTGCCAATGTACGGCTTGGTGTTCCCGATGTGGAGTACTTGCGGAGCAAAAAGGTGTTCGGGAGAAAAAAATGACACTGTATTACAAGCCAATTGAATATATAATATCCCCGGAGGAGGATGGACTACTGCTCAAGACGATTTTACAGAAGCGTATGGGCGTATCCCGCAAGCTCCTCTCCCGTCTCAAGCTGACGGAGCAGGGGATTATGCTGAATGGAGAGCGGGTATACATCAGTGTGCGTGTATCTACGGGGGATCTCATTCAGCTTCGGATGGAGCAGGAGGTATCAGAGGACATTTTGCCTGAGCCCATACCGTTCGACATTTTGTACGAGGATGAGCATTTGCTGGTTGTGAACAAGGCTGCGGGTCTGATCGTGCATCCGACGCATGGTCACTACACGGGGACACTGGCTAATGGAATTGTTCACTACTGGCGTGAACAGGGGCTTGCTTACCGCTTCAGACCGGTTCATCGGCTTGATCAGGAGACGAGCGGGGCGCTTGCGATTGCGAAGAATCCTTATGTGCACCAGCATATCTCGGAGCAGATGATTGCAGGCACAGTAGATAAGCTGTATACAGCGTTCGTGCATGGCAGCCCGCCGCATCCCACCGGAATGCTGGACGGGCCTATTGATCGTGATCCGGAGGAGCCGCATCGACGCATCGTTACGCCAACAGGCTATCCGGCGCTGACCAAATATCAGGTGGAGCAGCAGTGGGCGGCAGCGTGCAAGGTATCTCTGAAGCTGGAGAGTGGCCGTACACATCAGATTCGAGTGCATATGACGCATCTGGGGTGCTCGCTGATTGGAGACAAGATGTACAAGCACAGGCCAATGGCTGCCGATTCACCGGAGAGCTTGGCGTTCGAGGTTCTGGACATGCGCATCAAGAGACATGCACTGCATGCCTCCAAGCTGGTACTGGACCATCCGATTACCCGAGAGCGACTCGTATTCCAGGCACCGTTACCCGAGGACATGGCAAGCCTGGAACGGTATTTGAATAGTAATAGTAAAGATTAAATGGGTCTGTTGAAGGCCCCGATCAGCGATGGAATGTAACTGGAGGGATATCATGAGTAACTTGATCGTCTATCAATATGATAAATGCGGGACCTGTCGAAAGGCAGTCAAATGGTTGAAGGAGCAGGATCACGAGCTGGAGCTTCGCCCTATTTTTGACCAACCGCCAAATGTCGAGGAGTTAGCTCTGCTCGTTGCCAATAGCGGTCTGGAGCTTAAGAAGTTCTTCAACACGAGTGGAGAGGTCTACAAGGAGCTTCAGCTGAAGGACAAGCTACCTGGCATGAGCCGGGAAGAGCAGCTGGCCTTGCTTGCCTCTAATGGAAGGCTGATCAAGAGGCCGATCGTCACAGATGGAGACCAGGTTACGGTGGGCTTCAAGGAGGAAGCCTTCACCGAGGTATGGAGCAAGGCATAGTTCGAGCTATAAGGCTGTAGTCGCCTGCTGACCAGATTGACTAGCCTGATTATGCTATATGCTGCAAGCCGAGTGCATTTACCGGGTGCATTTACCGGGTGCATTTACTGGAAGTCACGCCGTTCTTATACGAGGTATGCTATACTTGGATGAAATATTACACGAATAGGAGCGGAACGAGAAGTGAAGCAACAGCAATCCGTAATGCTCGTAGATGGTATGGCACTACTGTTTCGTGCCTACTACGCGACAGCCTCTAGCGGTTATATCCGCAGAACCCGTGATGGGGTGCCTACGAATGCCGTTTACGGCTTTATACGTTATTTTTGGGATGCGGTTCAGACCTATGAACCTTCACATGTGGTCTGCTGCTGGGACATGGAAGGACAGACCTTTCGTGGAGAGCAGTTCACAGCATACAAAGGCAATCGACCTTCGGCCCCAGAGGATCTGATCCCCCAATTCAGCCTGATTCGCGAGGTAGTGGACAGTCTGGGTATTCCCAATATCAGCGCGGCGGGCTATGAAGCCGATGACTGTATTGGCACCTTGGCGAAGCACTACAGTGGAGAAGAAGGAATAAATGTACTGATTCTCTCAGGGGATCATGATTTGCTACAGCTGGTGGATGATCGTGTCTCTGTCATTATTATGAAAAAGGGACACGGCAATTACAAGCTCTATACCCCGGATTCCCTATTAGAGGAGAAGGGGCTTCAGCCACAGCAAATTATTGATCTGAAAGGACTCATGGGCGATACCAGTGATAATTATCCTGGTGTCCGCGGGATTGGTGAGAAGACCGCGCTGAAGCTCGTACAGGAATTTGGCACGATTGATGTCCTGTTAAGCCGCCTTAATGAGCTGACTCCCTCAGTCCGAAAGAAGATCGAGAGCGATCTGGAGATGCTACATCTCTCACGGACATTGGCACGGATTCACTGTGAGGTACCTGTTGCTTGCTCACTGGATAGCAGTGTACTTCAGCTTGATCCGGCACTGGTGCTTGAGAAGTTCGAACAGCTGGAAATGAAGAGCCTCTGCAGCTTGATGGGCGTGGCTGTAGGTTCATAGGGAGGGATGCATGTGACTGAGCTTGATGCTAAAGTCATGTCGGTGAATGTGAGCATGCCATCACCGCTGCAGTATGGTGGCAAGCAGATACTAAGCGGCATTCATAAGAAGCCGGTACAGCATTCAGTAATGCTTACTCGTACTGGTGTTGCGGGAGATGGTCAGGCGGATCTCATTAACCATGGAGGTCCTGATAAGGCTGTATGCATCTACGATATCGACCGTTACCCCTTATTCGAGCAAGAGATGGGGCGACAGCTTACCTTTGGTGCCTTCGGAGAGAATTTGTCTCTTCAGGGGGCCTTAGAGGACGATGTCTATATTGGAGATATTTTCAGCATTGGGCAAGCCGTAGTTCAGGTAAGTCAGCCAAGGCAGCCTTGCTTCAAGCTGGCGGCTCGGTATGATTGGAAGGAGCTCCCGCTTCGCTTTCAATCGACCGGGTATACCGGCTATTATTTCAGAGTGCTGGAGGAAGGCGAGGTCGCACAGGGAGATTCACTAGAGCTACTGGAGCGGCCTCAGCATCCATTTACCGTAATGAGGGCGAACCGGGTCAAGTATCATGAGAAGAATGATCTTGAGCAGGCCAGAGCGCTGATGGAACTGGATGCCTTGTCAAGCAGCTGGAAGGATTCATTGTACAAGCGAGTAGCAGGGGAAGGGGAACGATAGAATGAAGGTATTGGGAGCCATTGAAGCAGGCGGTACCAAATTTGTATGTGGAATTGGAAATGAACAGGGCGAGGTGCTGGAACGGGTTAGCTTTCCGACGACTACACCGGAAGAGACGATGAAGCTGGTCGTTGATTATTTTACGGGAAAACAGGTCGAAGCCATCGGTGTCGGCTCCTTTGGTCCGATCGACCCGATTGTGGGCAGTCATACATATGGTTACATTACTACGACTCCGAAGCCGCATTGGGGAAATTACAATCTGATCGGCAAGCTGAAGGAGCACTTTGACGTGCCGATGAATTTCGATACCGATGTTAACGGTGCGGCTCTAGGTGAGTCGACTTGGGGAGCAGCCAAGGGCACGGACAACTGTATCTACATTACGGTTGGTACGGGAATCGGTGTAGGTGCTGTAGTCGGCGGCAAAATACTGCATGGTCTGTCGCACCCGGAAATGGGACATATTGTCGTGCGCCGTCATCCGGATGACTCCTATGAGGGAACTTGTCCGTACCATAAGGATTGTCTGGAGGGACTGGCAGCTGGCCCGTCGCTTGGCAGACGTTGGAATGTGCAGGGAGCGGAACTGTCTGCAGATCACCCTGCCTGGGAGATGGAAGCCTATTACCTGGCACAGGCATTGATGAATTATGTACTTATTTTGTCACCACAAAAGATTATTATGGGTGGTGGCGTGATGAAGCAGGAGCAGCTGTTCCCGCTCATCCGCACCAAGCTGCAGGAGCTGTTGAACGGATATGTACAGCATGCAGCACTGACTACGGATATTGATCAGTATATCGTACCTCCAGGCCTTGGCGACAACGCTGGACTGGCCGGAGCATTGGCTCTGGCAAATCTTGCACGCTAACGTTTGACGATTGGACATGAACAGAGTATTATTACAGTAACAGAACAGCACGGAATGATAAGGGAAGCACCTTTCTTGCCAATGGCAGGGGAGGTGCTTTTTTTGTGCTTATCTGTATATATTTTGATGTGGAACAGGAGGAACGAACGACATGGAGATTGTATTCTTGAACAGGCTGCACAAGGACGATGGCCAAGAGGCGGAAGCATTCGCCCAGATCTGGATCGGGGAGCAGGACGGACTATGGAGTACGGGCTGGAGTGAGGATACGGGAGAGGAGCGAAACGAAATCTGGTATGAGGGTGGAAATTGGTCAGAGCTGCTATGCATCTACCGGTATCAGCTTGCGCAGAAGCTGTCAGCTGGATATCGACCTTTGCTAGAGGGGGTTTTTCATGAGCATGATGATAGTAGCGGACGTGTCAAAGGGATTCAGCAGCTGTATTGCTATAGTGAGCTGCATAGTAATGAACAGCTATACGCAGAGCTAGTTGCTTGGCGGCGTAGCCGATCTGCACGTGATCAACGTGCCCCCTATATGATTGCTGGCAACCGTCTGTTACGATTGATCAGCGCATTTGTCCCGAGAACGGATTCTGAGCTATTAGAGCTACCAGGGATGGGAGATAGCAAGCTGGTGACCTATGGCAAAGAAATTCTGGAGCTGACGGCTCGTGCGGAGCAGCCGCGATCATTTCCACTGGACTGGGTTCAGGAGGAACTGGATCCGCAGCTATTCGTGAATTGGAGCTACAAGCAGAAGGAGCTTAAATATAAATTGGAGCTGGATCAATTCAACCAACGAAGATGCGTGCTACAAGGCATAGCTGATGGTCAGGGACTGGAGAAGCTCGGGCAGAGCACGGGCTTGCCAAGGCGTGAACTGTTGGATTTGCTAGAGGAGCTGGCACGTGACGGCTGTAATCTGGAGCCATTGATCATGCAGGAGCTGACACCGATGTCTGAGGATGAGCAGCATGCCGTCTGGTCAGCCTACGAAGAGCTGGGGGATCAATACCTCAAGCCCGTATTGCATAAAGTATATGGGACCGAGCAGCATGCTGAGGTGCGTAATAGTGATCGTTATGAGCGATTGCGTCTGATTCGGATTCGGTACAGGAGAACTGACCGACCGATCGTAGCTTGCCAATGAATGAATCAAGCGTGATCAACTAAATAAAAAGGACGGATTCAGCTAGAGCAGCTGTCCGTCCTGTATCGTTTCTTTCAAATCCAGTCCTTCTTGCGGAAGATGAGATACATGATGGTTCCTAATAGCACCATAAGTCCGATCACTACATAATAACCATGCTGTGTATGCAGCTCAGGCATGTTGTCGAAGTTCATTCCGTATATACCTGTAATCAGTGTTAATGGGATGAAGATCGTCGTAATGGCTGTAAATACGCGCATGATTTCATTCGCACGATTCGCAATACTTGACTGATAAGCTTCTCGAAGGTTGCCCATCAGATCGCGATAGGTTTCAAAGGTTTCGGAAATTTTTACCGCATTTTCATAAATGTCGCTGAAATACTTCTGTAATTGATCATCAATGAGACGCAAATCACGTTTATTCAGGGTATTGATAACTTCCTTCTGTGGACCAAGTACCTTTTTCAACCACAAAATCTCACTTCGGAGTCCAATGATTTCATTCAGATGCGTCTTCTTCGTATGCATGAGGATATCTTCCTCCAGCTTCTCGATGCGCACCTCGATACGATCACCGACCGTGAAGTAATTATCAACGATCAAGTCAATGAGCAGGTACATGAAACGGTCAGGCTGATGAACCTCCTGCTCCCATAGAATCGGCTTTAGCATCCGAAGCTCATTGATCTTCTGCTTGGTCACGGTAATTATGAAATGTCTTCCGAGAAAAATATTGAGTGCACGTAGGAAGATTTCCTCATCATCAAAGCGAATGCTATTTACAACAATGAAATAATGGCTCTCGTAAATCTCAATTTTGGGGCGCTGTTCCTCTTCGCTGAGACAGTCCTCCACAGCCAGATCATGCATGGAGAAGAGGGGTTGCAGCACAATTAGATCATCGACATCAGCATCGATCCAAAAGAAGCCTTCCTCAGGTGGTGTAACGGTCATAGCAATATCATCAATAGGGGTAAAGACCCCGTTCTGTACCAAACGAATTTTCATCGTAATCACTCCTTATGTTCCCGCCACAAGCGGTTGTCAATCACATAAGAAATGAGCGATGCATGGACCAGATTACATACGGGCACCGACATCAATTAAGAAGCCTGGGCAGGCATAGGTATCCCGTCTCCGGCAAGCAAGGCTCATTCCTATATAGTTATCTAGGTTCGTCCGCCTGTTCGAGCTCGGGTCGCCTTCCATTATGATGTCACCTCTCATCTGGAATTAGTATGTGTACAAGGACTCTAGTCCATAGCACTTGTATAGTATAACCCTCGACACCTGCGGCTTTCAAGGGTCAAATCACACGTTCTTCTTGCACAACAGAACAATATGTGTATAATTATGAACAAGTATGATGAATGTAATTGAATTACTGATTGCATTACTAATTG
Organism: Paenibacillus massiliensis 2301065 = DSM 16942; assembly: GCF_000377505.1. GTDB lineage: Bacteria > Bacillota > Bacilli > Paenibacillales > Paenibacillaceae > Paenibacillus > Paenibacillus massiliensis. The sequence continues at coordinate 36,270 of NZ_KB898203.1, forward strand.
AATAAGCATGAATCAAGTCAATTTCTTATCAAGAGCAGGTGGAGGGACTAGCCCGATGAAGCCCGGCAACCGGCGATACGTCGCACGGTGCTAATTCTTGCAGCATGTCATTATGATGACATGTCTGAGAGATGAGAGAGGCGTATATGGAGTATAAACATGACCTTTCTCGAAACTTTGGGAAGGGTCATTTTTTTTAATCCTCGCAGCTCACAACTCAGATTAATTTCATTATACGAAGGAGGAGAGGGCACATGCCTATCAAGATTCCCGACACGTTACCAGCCAAAGAGATTTTGGCTGGAGAGAACATTTTCGTCATGGACGAAAGCTTAGCTTACCATCAGGATATTCGTCCGCTCCGCATTGCGATACTCAATTTGATGCCAACCAAAGAAACAACCGAGACCCAATTGCTGCGCTTGATCGGTAATACCCCGTTGCAGGTAGATGTAACGTTGGTTCACCCTCAATCACACGTATCGAAGAATACGTCCCAGGAATATCTGGATATGTTCTATAAGACCTTCGATGAGATTCGCAATACCCGATTTGACGGCATGATTATTACAGGGGCTCCGGTGGAACAGCTCGATTTTGAGGATGTGAACTATTGGGATGAAATCCAGCGAATCTTCGACTGGACGAAGACGAATGTGACTTCAACCATGCACATATGTTGGGCTTCACAGGCGGGTCTATACCATCATTTTGGTGTTCCTAAGTATCCGTTGGAGGACAAATGCTTCGGCGTATTCTCGCATAGTGTTGAGAAGCCCCATGTGAAGCTGCTTCGCGGGTTCGACGAGCTGTTCTATGCTCCTCATTCCCGGCACACCGAGGTTCGACGTGAAGACATTGTATCCATTGAAGAGCTGGAGCTACTGTCCTACTCGGAGGATGCGGGCGTATATATCGTTGCCACCAAGGACGGCAAGCAGATTTTCGTAACTGGTCATTCAGAATATGATCCGTTGTCCTTGAAGTGGGAGTATGACCGTGATGTGGCTAAAGGGCTTGAGGTCAAGCTGCCTTATAACTATTTTCCGAAAGACGATCCGACCCGCACACCACCGTCTGTATGGCGTGCCCATGCGAACTTGCTGTTCTCCAACTGGTTGAATTATTATGTGTACCAAGAGACTCCATACGATATCGGACCTCAGATTTAACCAGAAGAAATAGTATAATCATTAAAAATTCATACAGGTGACAGGAGGATTTCATATGGATGACAGAGAGTTGAAGATCGAGAGCAGGCTGGCACAAATTGGTTCCATTAACGACCCGAAGACAGGAGCGGTGAATTTCCCGATCTACCAAGCTACCGCATTTCGCCACCCACGTCTTGGACAGAGCACAGGCTTTGACTACATTCGTACGACCAATCCTACGCGCAAAGTACTGGAGGAGGCGGCTGCACAGCTGGAGTCCGGGGATGCTGGCTTTGCCTGTGCTTCAGGCATGGCTGCGCTGCAGACGATATTCTCGTTATTTGGACAAGGTGATCACCTGATTGTATCGCTCGATCTGTATGGAGGAACTTATCGTTTGTTGGAGCGGATCTTGTCCAAGTTCGGCGTAACAGCAACCTATGTGGATACGAATGATATCGATGCTCTGGAGCAATCCAGACGGGAGAACACCAAGGCAGTATTCATTGAGACGCCAACAAATCCGCTGATGATGATTACAGATATTGAAAGAGTCACCTCCTGGGCGAAGCGGCATGAGCTATTAACCATCGTGGATAACACCCTGCTCACACCGTATTTCCAACGTCCGTTAGAGCTAGGAGCAGACATTGTAATTCACAGTGCAACCAAATATTTGGGTGGACATAACGACGTACTGGCAGGCCTGATCGTCACGAAGGGCAAGGAGCTATCCGAGGAAATGGCCTTCCTTCATAACTCCATTGGCGCGGTGCTGTCACCTAGCGATTCTTATCAGCTCATGAAAGGGATGAAGACCCTCGCTCTGCGTATGGAGCGCCATGAGTACAACTCTCTGAAGATTGCCAATTATCTGCTTACACACCCGGCTGTGGCCGAGGTATTCCATCCAGGACTTGCTGATCATCCAGGACATGATATCCAGTCCAAGCAGTCCAGTGGCAATACAGGCATCTTCTCCTTTAAAGTAACCGATGCTCGCTATGTAGAACCACTCCTGAGACATATTCGCCTGATTGCCTTCGCAGAGAGTCTTGGAGGAGTGGAATCCTTGATGACTTATCCAGCAGTTCAGACGCATGCAGACATTCCATTGGAGATCCGTGAGGCTGTTGGGGTCGATGATCGCTTGCTGCGCTTCTCCGTTGGTATTGAGCATGCTGATGATCTGATTCAGGATCTGGGGCAGGCACTGGAAGCCGCGCGTCGCGAGGTTGAGGAGGGAAATGCGGAATGACTGCAGAGGATAACAGAAATACAGGCAAGGATCGCGCAGCACTGGATTTCGGTACGAAGCTGCTTCATTTCGGCTCCGAGATAGACAAGACGACCGGGGCATCAAGTGTGCCCATCTATCAAGCGTCTACGTTCCATCATCATGATATTTTTAATCCGCCAGTACATGATTACAGCCGTTCGGGTAATCCGACCCGTCAGGCACTGGAGGACTATATTGCACTCCTGGAAGGCGGTGTTCAGGGCTTCGCGTACGCCTCAGGCATGGCTGCAATCTCCAGCTCCTTCATGATGCTCTCGGCGGGAGATCATATCATCGTGACAGAGGACGTCTATGGAGGGACTTACCGACTGCTGACCACGATTCTGAGTCGCATGAATATTGAGACGACGTTCGTGGACATGACTGATCTGGATCAGGTCAAGTCCGCCTATCGAACGAATACTAAGGCGGTCTATATGGAGACTCCATCCAACCCGACGCTGAAGATTACAGATATTGCAGCAGTAACTGGCTGGGCGAAGGAGCATGGACTCATTACGTTCCTGGACAATACGTTTATGACACCTTACTATCAGCGGCCGCTGGAATTGGGTGTAGATATTGTACTGCACAGTGCTACCAAATTCCTGGGAGGTCACAGTGACGTGCTGGCAGGACTCGCTGTAGCTCGTACAGAAGAGCTTGCTAAGGAGCTGAAACGCCTGCAGAATGGACTCGGTACGGTGCTAGGGGCACAGGAATCCTGGCTACTGATGCGGGGAATGAAGACGCTGGAGGCACGGATGGTGCACAGTGAGAAGAGTACGGCAAGGCTGGCTGAGTGGCTCAGTCAGCGCTCAGATATCTCTGCCGTGTACTATCCTGGGCTGGCCAACCATCCGGGTCGGGACATTCATGAGCGGCAATCGAGCGGTTATGGTGCAGTAGTATCATTTGATGTGGGTAGCGGCGAGCGAGCCAAGCAGGTCCTGAACAAGGTACAGCTACCGATTGTAGCCGTCAGCCTGGGTGCTGTAGAGAGTATCCTGTCCTATCCGACAATGATGTCCCATGCAGCAATGCCTCCAGAGGTTCGCAAGGAACGCGGCATCACAGATGGATTGCTTCGTTTCTCTGTGGGGCTGGAGGGTATTGAAGATCTGATCAAGGATCTGGATCAGGCTCTCAGCGAGTAGTGCTGAGCGGCTTTGAATCTTATTTATTTATAGTATTAATTTTATGAATTTTCGGACAGCACCTAGATTAGGTGCTGTTTTTCACATTCGACCTGTGTTACGATGGAGAATAGTAAGAAAGTTTTCATATATCATAGGTTGCATTGTAGATAGCGTCACAGTTCTAATTTAATTTTCAGTTATGGAATACAGGATAGGAGGCACCTAAGAATGAGTACGATTGATCGTATCTTAGATAAAGCCCTGCGGGGCGAGCGTATGAATCTAGAGGACACCATTGCATTATTTGAATCCAATGAGGTAGAGAAGATTGGGGAAGCAGCCAATGTCATCATGAATCGGATGCATCCAGACCCGATCAAGACCTTCGTAATTGGGCGCAACATTAACTATACCAATGTCTGTGATGTATATTGCCGGTTCTGCGCCTTTTACCGCCGTCCAGGCTCGGACGAGGGATATGTATTGCCAGATGAATTGATCTTCCAGAAGATTCAAGAGACACAGGATGTGAATGGAACTGAAATTCTGATGCAAGGGGGAACGAACCCCAATTTGCCGTTCAGCTACTACACGGATCTACTGAGACGAATTAAGGAACGTTTCCCGGATATTACGATGCACTCCTTCTCCCCGGCAGAGATTCAGAAAATGAAGGAGGTCTCGGATGGCCTGACACTGGAAGAGGTGATCCGGCAAATTCATGAAGCGGGTCTGGATTCGTTGCCAGGTGGTGGGGCGGAAATTCTCGATGACCGGACGCGGCGTAAGATCAGCCGACTGAAGGGCTCCTGGACAGATTGGATGGACGTAATGAAGACAGCTCATCGCATTGGCATGAACACGACCGCTACGATGGTTATTGGCTTGGGCGAATCCATGGAGGAGCGAGCGCTGCATCTGATGCGGGTACGTGATGCCCAAGATGAGTGCATTGCCAACAAATATGATTCCGAGGGCTTCCTCGCATTCATCCCGTGGACGTTCCAGCCGGATAATACGAACCTGAAGCTGGAGAGACAGACACCCGAGGAATACTTGAAGACTGTAGCAATCAGTCGGATTGTTCTCGATAATATCAAGCATCTGCAATCCTCTTGGGTCACGATGGGACCTGAGATCGGCAAGCTCTCGTTGCGCTATGGCTGTGATGACTTTGGCAGCACCATGATTGAGGAGAATGTCGTATCGGCCGCGGGCGCTACCTATAAGGTGAATATCGACTCGATACTGCAGCTCATTCGTGAGACAGGTAATACTCCGGCTCAACGGAATACACGCTATGACATCCTGCGTATGTTTGATGGATCGAAGCAGGCAGAACGCGACTTTATCATGCAAAATTAATACCGACCACCTTCAGACGAAGAATAACAAAAAGCTTGTGCAGGTAAGAGAATGACGATCATCATTCATCTTACTGCACAAGCCTTTTTGTGTTCTAATATTAAGCTTCCGTACACTTAAGCTTTCATTACAATTACTCAAGAACAGCTATTATTCTGTACCCAAATCAATTTCTTAACTCATTCAACATTGATTTTTGTAACTAGATATAGACAAAATTAAACCTTTTTTTGATCTATATCTAGTTCTGATTGAAGCAGCTAAAGGTATATGAAATTGATTCACCCGGTGAAAAATTGCTATGATCGTTCTGCCTTTCTCACAAAAACGATATCCGCACCTGGGTCCAGGTCACGAATCATTGCCCTGAAGCGTGGCAAATCCAGAACATGCACCCTATAGACAATACTGTTGCTTTCGCCTCCAGAAGAAGCATATTCGCTGTTATGCTGCTCCTGATCCTGGATCAGAGCCGTCTTGTCACTTGCTGGGAGGGAAGGAACGGGAACGAGATGCAGCATCCTTTGCAGCACTGCCTTCGTATCAGTCGCAGCTGCAGTTCTGACATACATGTGACGGTATAGACCAGTTAACATGAATCGGGCCGTCTCAAAGGCAGCCAGACAAGCAACGGCTGAGTATAAGGCCTGCTCCCAGCCCAGCATGAGGCCAGCTGCCGAAAGTACGAGAATTTGAAACAGGGCCGCGATTTGCTCCATAGATAGACTCTTATGTAGTATAATCAGCCGGCTGCTGCTACGGAATTCAGCATCTCGCAACTCCAAGGCATCCAGCAGTCCTCCTGAACGTGCTACAAGACCAGCGCCAAAGCCAAGGGTGATCCCGCCCACGACTGCAGCGATAATCGTATGCTCGCTCAAAGCAGGAACAGGCTCCAGCAGGAGCGCTGTCCCTGCAAAGGCAAGCAATCCTGGAAAGGCATACCAAGGTCCGGATTTGCGAACAAAGTACAGATACAGACTAACAAGTGGTACATTCAGTATTAATAAAAATAAACCAAGCTTCACTTCTGCGGCATGTGACATTAATGCGGAGACGCCAGTCATCCCGCCAACTACAATCTGGTTGGGATGCAGGAATAGCTCCAGGCCTACAGAAGCAAGGATACCACCAACAATTGCATACAGTAACGGATACGGATTTAGGGATGACAAGGTGAACTTCGACGAAGCTTCAACGTCTTTCCCAGGAGGATGCTTCATAGCCTTACCTCCCCGTTATATATGATGGATTCTGATCAGGCCCTTTCCTGTCGCTTGGGCCGATGGTCCTTGAATCGGAATACTTTATTAAGGACATTGAATACTGATTTTGACTGTTTGGTCAATATTGGTGCCATAATGGCAAGGATTAGTACATATATGGCAGCAAATGGCTGCAAAATGGCCAGAAGCCCACCTTCACGTCCCAGATTAGCCATAATAATCGAGAATTCACCACGAGCTACAACGGTCAGCCCTATGTTTGCCGAGGCTAGTGGCGACAGAGCAGCCGTTCGTCCAGCCAGCATGCCGGCTGTAAAGTTTCCGAACAGTGTAACGACTACAGCTGCAAGGGCAAGCCAAACGGCGGTTCCTCCGAGTGAGAGAGGATCAATGGATAGTCCGAAGCTGAAGAAGAACACAGCACCGAAGAAATCGCGAAATGGAATAATGAGATGCTCGATTCGCTTGGCATGCTCTGTCTCGGCAAGTACCAGTCCTACGAGCAATGCACCTATAGCTTCTGCAACATGAATAGTCTCAGAGAAGCCTGCCACGAGGAAGAGTGCGCCGAAAATAACGAGCAAGAACAATTCATTGGACCGAATATTCAGGACTTTATTCAGCAGGGGAACAGCCTTACGTCCGATGATAATCAGTGTAAGCATGAAGCCGAGGGCAATCGATGCGGATAGGAGCACACCCCCAAGTGATGAGGAGTTACTCAGAACGAGCCCGGAAAGAATGGAGATATACACGGCGAGGAATACATCCTCGAACATGATAATACCTAGAATCATCTCAGTCTCAGGATTCGCGGTTCGCTTAAGGTCAACCAATACCTTGGCAGCAATCGCACTGGAGGAAATCGTGGTAATACCAGCAATAACGAGGGTTTCAGCAACAGGGAACCCTGTTACAAAGCCCAGTGCCAGCCCTAGAGTAAAGTTAATGGCAATGTAGATCGTACCGCCAACGGCGATGGAACGTCCGGACTTGATCAGACGTCCCACCGAGAATTCCAATCCAAGATAGAACAACAGGAACAATATACCTATACGGCCCATGAACGCAATGAAGGGCTCGCTTTCAATGAATCTGAAGTCAAGATGCCAGATTTGCATGGCATGGGGACCGACAGCCATTCCAATGAGGATATAAAACGGAATTACAGAGAAGCGCAGCTTGGCAGCGAGCAGACCGGATGCCGCTATCAACGCCAGCGCTAGACCAACTTCAAATATCAGATGGTCCATTCAATCACCCGCTCCACTTATTAGAATTTGTTTGAAGCGCTTCTGCTGATCCCGTTCGCCCACCGCAAGTACTGTAGAATTGGCTTTCAGTACCGAATCCGGTCCCGGATTGATGTGCTTGGTCTTCTGATCCTCCATCACGACAATGACAGATACACCAGAGTTCTGACGAACGTTCAGCTCCCCGATCGATTTACCAGCAGAAGCGTATTGTGGTTCAATTTTATACCATTCAATAATCAGATCGTTAAAGGCCATCTCGACACTTTCAAGTTGCTTTGGCTTATAAGTCATGCCACCTATGATGGCTGCAAGGTGACGGGCCTCTTGGTCCTCAAGTGTAATCATGGAGATGCTTTTCTCCAAATCCTCGTATTCGAAGTGATACAGCTCTCGTCTTCCGTCATCGTGAATGATCACGACAATCCGGTCGCCACTAGCCCCATCCAACTGATACTTCATTCCGATTCCGGGCAAAATAGTTTCACGAATATCCATTATAAAATGTGCCTCCTAGAGAGTGATGTTAGTTGTTGGAACAATGAATAATAAGCCATACTTGACGTCATATCAGTAGTAAATAAATGAAGTGGTACATTGAATTCAGTAATGTATTACACGACTGTCAAGCTCCTGAACCGACAAATTAAGTACGGCTATGCCATAGCTGCCACGAACTTAGACGTGTATTTTATAGGCTGAAGAAAATCAAGCTTTTTCCTAATCGAAATAATCGGAATAAAAGGTAAATAAGGTCTGGGAATCGTAAACAGACATAACCAAGTCATGATGATAAATAATGGGCTGGCTTGCGATATATTCTTGATGATGGACACTGTATGAGAGGGTGTACGAACGACAGGACGCTGATGCGTCTCACGCTGCTCATTTCGTGAAATATCTGTAGCCTCCACAAGTTCCTGGGTTTCATTGTGCTGAGCTGTGAAAGGAGCGGGAAATGACAGAGTCAGGACTACACTCAAAAGAACAAATAACGATATACGCCAACGAATCATCATACTCCCCCTCCTTTTGTGAAAAATTCAAATAAAGACAAATAGCTAGGAACGCTTACTTTAACTTTACCATAAATATTTAGGTTTATTCAATTCATAACCGCTCTTCCAGCAGTCTACCTCGTATAACCGCCACTTCCTCACCATATACTGTAACCAGAAAATGAAAGGGGTGAGCATATGGAGCTTTTCTCGATCTGGACGGATATCCAAGGCCCTGAGGATGCAGAGCAATTTTACCAAATGATTCGCGGCCGACTGAAGGAATTACATATTCCTGGTCAGGAGTTGCTGTTCTCCTACAACCGAAATCAGGATAGTGCCGTATGGAGATGCAGCAGTGCGAACCCGGCCATATCTTCGTTAACCTGCTTGCCCCGCCTCATTCGTGCTTTGTCGAGCCTGCTTGCTGATTATATGGAGTACTCGCTGGAGCGACCTGTGGTGTCAAGCTTGATTCGCAATCAGCAAGCTGGACTTGAAGAGGAAGAGTACGTAAGGATTGAGCAGCACTGTATGTCTCTTCTTCATCATACGAACGAAATGAGCCAAAAGCGTCATCATTTTTTGATGTTAGGTGTAGAATCTGCTCTGAGAGAGAATGCTGAATTGCATCTTAAGGGATTACTTCGCTTTCGACTACAGGCATACAAGCTAGCTCTTCAAGACCTTGTGGACTTTTCACTGGAAGAATTTTGGGCGGATCGTCAGTATGAGGAATTTATGGGCTTACTCAAGTATTTCGTCTTTTTCCAGGAAAGCATGATTCCGCTGGTGCATGTGATTCATCAGGGAGCCAGCCAATTCACCATACTTGATGCCAAGATGGAGCCTGTGAGCATGGAGCCTGCCCATGATATCATCGTAGAGCTTCCGGAGATGGAGCTTGGGATCGGAATGGAAGAGATGATCGTCAGCAGCCTGATATCGATCTCGCCTGCCCGAATTCTGCTGTATACAGACGAGCCGGGTGCAGCTATCATTCAGACGGTGCTGAACATCTTTGAGAATAAGGTGGAGATCTACGAAAAAGCCGATATGCACAAGGATGGGCTTGACTATGCCGTGGATTACGAACTTCATCTTGACGGAAAAGAATGGGGCAATTATAATAACTGTTGAAAAAGCGATGATGAAGACAGCAATCATGGACTGGACGTCCCAGAGAGAGGAAACTCAGGCTGAAATTTCCTTACGAGCCCACCTTTGATTGACCCCTTCATAGCTGCTGTTCTGAAAATCGGCTGTAACTAATCCGATGTCTAGGAGCAGACGAGTCGTCCCCGTTACAGGATGCCAATTGAGGGCTGAATGCAGCATGCTGGTCTAGTAGTGACTTACTGGATTGGACGCATAAATCAGCCAAATTAGGGTGGAACCACGAGCACACACTCGTCCCTTGATACCGGGACGGGTGTTTTTTGTGTATACAAATAAGAACCGGGCGTCCCGGGCGAACCTGTTATAACAATGAGGAGGAAGCACAACATGGCAGTAAGTATTCATTTGCCGGACGGCTCTGTTCGGGAATATGCAGAAGGTAGCAGTATTGAGGATGTGGCGGCTTCCATTAGCAGCGGTCTGCGTAAGAACGCTGTAGCGGGCAAGCTGAACGGAATCGTGGTGGATCTGTCCACCAAGCTGACAGAGGGAGCACAGATTGAGATTGTGACTCAGGATGCTCCAGAGGGACTGGAGGTTATTCGCCACAGTACCGCTCATTTGCTGGCACAAGCCGTGAAGAGATTATTCGGAAAAAATGAGGTTCATCTAGGGGTAGGGCCTGTCATTGAGGATGGCTTCTATTACGATATGGACCTTGAGCATTCCCTGAATCCGGAGGATCTGCAGAAGATCGAGAAGGAAATGGAACGCATCGTAAATGAGAATCTGCCAATCGTGCGTAAGGAAGTTAGCCGTGAGGAAGCTCTGGCCTTGTTCGGCGAAATGGGCGATCCGTATAAGCTGGAGTTGATTCGTGACCTGCCTGAGGACAGCATTATTAGCCTGTATGAACAAGGTGAGTTCGTTGACTTGTGCCGCGGCCCCCATGTGCCTTCTACCAGCAAGCTGAAGGTATTCAAGCTGATGAATGTCGCTGGAGCTTACTGGCGTGGAGACAGCAAGAACAAGATGCTACAACGGGTATATGGAACTGCGTTCGTGAAGAAGGCTCAGCTGGATGAGCATCTGCATTTTCTGGAGGAAGCCAAAAAGCGGGATCACCGTAAGCTGGGGAAAGAGCTCGGGATGTTCAATTTCTCACAGCTTGTTGGACAAGGTCTTCCAATCTGGCTGCCGAACGGTGCCAAGCTGCGCCGGACGCTGGAGCGTTATATCGTAGATCTGGAGGAGAAGCTTGGCTATCAGCACGTATACACTCCTGTACTGGGAAATGTGGAGCTGTACAAGACCTCGGGACACTGGGAGCATTATCAGGAGGATATGTTCCCAGTCATGGAAATGGATAACGAGTCGCTGGTATTACGCCCGATGAACTGTCCTCACCACATGATGGTATACAAGAGTGAGATGCACAGTTATCGTGATCTACCGATTCGTATTGCGGAGCTTGGTACAATGCATCGCTACGAGATGTCCGGTGCACTGACAGGTCTGCATCGGGTGCGCGCCATGACTCTGAATGATGCTCACCTCTTCGTACGTCTGGATCAGATCAAGGACGAATTCAAACGGGTAATTGATCTGATCATGATTGCTTACAAGGATTTCGGCATTCACGATTATCGCTTCCGCCTGTCCTATCGTGACCCGCAGGATACCGAGAAGTACTTCGATAATGATGAAATGTGGAATACGGCACAAAGCATGCTGCGTGAGGTTGTTGAAGAGACAGGACTGCCGTTCTTCGAAGCTGAGGGAGAAGCAGCCTTCTATGGTCCTAAGCTAGATGTACAGGTCAAGACGGCTCTTGGTAAAGAAGAGACGCTCTCGACGGTTCAGATCGACTTCCTGCTGCCAGAGCGCTTCGAGCTGGAGTATGTAGGCGAGGATGGGCAAAAACACCGTCCAGTCGTGCTGCATCGCGGTATTCTGGGTACAATGGAGCGCTTTACTGCCTTCCTGCTGGAGAATTTCGCGGGCAACCTGCCGCTGTGGCTGTCACCGGTACAAGCCAAAATTATTCCAGTCTCCACGAACTATGATGACTATGCCAAGGAAGTGGCTGATAAGCTGCGTCTGGCTGGAGTGGCAGTGGATGAGGATCTGCGCAATGAGAAGCTCGGCTACAAGATTCGTGAAGCCCAGCTTGAGAAGATTCCTTATATGCTCGTAGTTGGTGAGAATGAGAAGAACGATAAGTCCGTATCCGTACGTAAGCGTGGCGAGGGTGACCTTGGCGTGAAGCCACTGGATGAGCTGATTGCTATTCTGAAGGAGCAAATTGACTCCAAGACGATCTAGTCTCAAGCCCTTAAAAGACTATTAAACTTGCACAATATGTGATGGCTAATATATCCTTTGCCGTATATTTTGGCTGATTTCTGGAAAACCTTTGGAACAAGGGGAGGTTTTTGAATGAAATCAGTGATTTTGCGGCAAAGGATTTTTGTCGTTATGTTGTGGGCTTTGCTTATGTTACCGATAACGGAGGCCCATGCTTTTGAGCAGCCATCTGCGCTACAAGTTCAGTCTACAGGAGCCTTAGTAGAGTATGATCCATATAGTACTTCGTATCATGCATATTGGCAGGAGGAAGCAAGCCTGTCGTGGGAAGACTTTCAGGCACCAACTCCTGCATATGCAGGACTATGGGGAGGCCTGACTCAGGGAATGATGAGTATGCTTCATCCAAACGAAGGCGGTGGTGTAGGTTGGATGACAGAACTGCATGGTAAGCCAATCCGCCGACCTGAGGCAAGGACCATACGAAAGCCTGATAACCTGGAGCTTAATTCCGTACCCGTTCTGGCACCAACTGCAGAGCAGGTCATAACGACTATGAAGGTGACGGCCACCGGTTATACGGCTGGCTTCGAATCTACAGGCAAACGTCCTAATCATCCGCAATATGGCATTACTTATTCAGGAGTAAAGGTTACAAGGGACAAGAATACGTTGTCTACGATAGCAGCCGATCCACGTACATTCCCGCTTGGGAGCATTTTGTATATTCCGGGATACGGCTATGGAATTGTTGCAGATACGGGCTCGGCAATCAAAGGGCGCAAGATTGATTTGTATTTTGCCACGACCAAGCAGGTCTATGAGGAATGGGGTAAAAAAGACGTCGAGGTCCAGATCATCAAGCGGGGAGGTGGCCGCTGCACTGAGCAAATGATGGCGGAATTCAAGAAGGCCATCCAGGTGCACAAGATGATACCTGAATCCATGCTTGACGAGTCTCTTTAATGAAGCACATAGGCAACGCTGGCTGGGATCACCTGAATAATGTAGGAGTCGCCTTCACATAATATGTGCGGGACAGACAAGTTCCCAAACTCATTATACAGGAGGAATTATCGTGAACAACAAACAGCCGTCTAAAGCGGGTCTTGGTGCACAAGGTACGGAATTTGGTCAGGACACGCAACAGGTTGCTCAAAAAGTAAAACAAGCTCAACAAAACAAAGTGCAAGACAATTATCAGACACCAAATGAAAAGTATGATGCAGAATTTGGTGCTGATACAGCTGCTGGCGTCAACAAAAAAGTACAAGGTTCCCAGCGCCAAAAAGTACAGGACAACTACAAGACACCGAACGAAAAATTCGGATCTGGCTCCACAAATCAACAATAATTGCAAGGACAGCGATAGCAAGACAGCTTAGTATTGCGAAGCTGACTTTTGCAATGTGCATATGAAGACTAGCAAGCCCTCGGTCTATATAGACCGGGGGTTTTTAGCTTTTATCAACTTTTATAATGTTTTTAATGTGCAATTAAGGTTTAAGGTACAAAATAAAAACAGTTAACAAACACCTTGATTCTAAGGGTTAAGGAGGAGATACATGATGGACGATTACAAAAACAAAAACTCAAATTCCCGGTACGGAGAGCAGGATGATCAGAGGAATGGATCGAATGAGCGAAAAAATGACTCTTCCTACTATTATTCATATGGTCCGTTCTCATCCATGAATTCCAATGATCAGCGTTCTGGTTCATCCGAGGCAGATGCGCCCCGTCGGGAGGAGGTTCAGATGACCCCACCAGATCCGATCAAGCCGATTCCATTAGGCTATCGTGATTCATCCCATTCATCCAGCCAAGGCCGCCCTGAAGGTAATGGTCGTGGAGAAGGGAATTGGAATTTCAAGCAGAGCAAGCAACCTAAATCAGGCTCATCCTTCAAGTCGATGTTTCTCTCGTTCATGGCTGGAGCGCTTGTCATTACCGCGCTGATGTATACATCAGATGTAACGAATCTGTTCACAGGCAAGAGTGCTCTCGCACCGGCTGTTCAGCAGGAGCAGTCATCGGGCTCAAGCAACAATGGCAACAGCTCCAATGCAGTGACAGCGTCATTGCCAGCCGGGGCAGCGGATGTACAATCCGTCGTGAAGACAGCCAGTCCAGCGGTCGTGAAGATTGAGACACTTGTTAAGCAGTCCAGTGGTCGCAGCCGCCAGAGCAGCCCCTACTTTAATGATCCGCTCTATCAATATTTCTTTGGAGATCAGGGAGGGAGCAACAGCCAGAATAACTCCAACTCTGGCAATGGCCAATTGACCCCGCTGGGAATTGGCTCAGGTTTTATTTTCGATAAAACAGGCTATATTCTGACCAACAATCACGTAATTGATGGAGCAGATGTAGTACAAGTAACACTGGAGAACAACAACAAGCCTTTCGAGGCGAAGGTACTCGGCAGCAGTGCTGACCTGGATCTTGCTGTATTGAAGATTGAAGGGGACAACTTCCCGACCGTCCAGCTTGGTGATTCGGATCAGGCACAGGTAGGGGAATGGATGGTTGCGATCGGTAATCCCGAGGGCTTCGAGCATTCCGTTACTGCAGGAGTTCTTAGTGCGACAGGACGTACCATTACGATCAACGACCAATCTACTGGACGCCCAACGCAGTATAAGAATCTGATACAGACAGATGCCTCCATCAACCCAGGTAACTCTGGTGGTCCGCTCTTGAACTTGCAGGGGCAAGTCATTGGCATGAACGTAGCCGTTAGTGCGGATGCACAGGGTATTGGCTTCGCCATCCCATCCAATACGATCAAGTCCGTCGTGGAGAAGCTGAAGAACAATCAGGAGATTCCGAAAGAGCCTGTGCCGTTCATTGGCGCTACATTGATGAATCTGACACCTGAGGTGGCTAAGGAAATGGATACTTCCCTGACAGAAGGCTCTGTCGTGGGAGAGGTCATTTACAGATCACCCGCCTATCAAGCGGACCTGCGTTCGTATGATATCATCATCGGGGCTAATGGAACGAAGTATGCAACGACGCAAGAGCTGATCGACTTTATTCAGAAGCAATCCGTAGGATCGACCATTACATTGAATATCGAACGCTTCGGTAAGAAGATCGACTTGCCGGTGAAGATCGGCAATAAGAATGATTTTAATACGAATCAGACGACTACACCTGGCAGCACACAGCAGCCATAAAACATGAGTTAAGCGAAGCAAAGGGGCTTTTGGCAACGGATCTCCTTTGCTTCGTTTTTTTATGATGAACCTGCTACAATAGATGTAGCTTATGATAAGAAGGAGTCCGATCGTTGATGCGTTCAAGAATACTGATTATTGATGATGATGATAAAATTGTGTCCATGCTTCGTCGTGGTCTTGCCTTTGATGGATATGAGGTTGCAACAGCCTCGAATGGTGCAGAGGGCTTGACCCAGATGCTATCGCAGGAGCCAGATCTACTGGTACTGGATGTCATGATGCCGCAGGTTGATGGCTTTGAGGTATGCCGAAGACTTCGGGCAGCAGGGAGTACGGTTCCAATCCTGATGCTGACGGCCAAGGATGAGGTAGAGAATCGGGTGAAAGGACTGGACACAGGGGCCGACGATTATTTGGTCAAGCCTTTCGCACTGGAGGAGTTACTTGCCCGTGTAAGAGCACTACTGCGCCGCAAATCAGAACAGCAGTCGGGTGCAGGGCAGGCGCTGACCTTCGAGGATTTGATGCTGGATATGGATTCACGTGAGGTGGTCCGGGGCGGACATCGCCTGGAGTTGACGGCCAAGGAGTTCGAATTGCTGCATTTATTCATGCAAAATCCCAAGCGTGTGCTATCTCGTGATCTTATCATGGATAAAATCTGGGGGTACGATTACAGCGGTGAATCCAATGTATTAGAGGTGTACATTGCGATGCTGCGTCAGAAGACAGAGGAGTATGGTGGGAAGCGTATTATTCAGACCATTCGTGGGGCTGGCTACATCTTGAGAGGTGACTCATAGCATGTCGATTCGCTGGCGGTTAACCGCCTGGTATTCCAGTATTCTTGCTTTTGTATTACTTGTATTTGGTATAGCTATATATGCTCTGGTTAATTTCTATACCTACAACGAAGTGAAGAATTTGATCCTGGAGCAGACACCGCGCATCCGGGAACAGCTGAAGCTGACGATTAACTCTGGCAGTATTTTGCATGGAACCGAGCCGAATCTGGATCTGAGACTGACCGGTACCAGTGTGGAAAGAAGCCAGCTTTATGTGCAAATATATAATTATACCTCTGATGTACTGAAGAAATCGAACAATCTGGTAGAGCTACAGATGGAGCTGCCAGTTCCAGCTACACCAGAGCAGGCGATTCAGGAGCAGGGCTTCACGAAGGTGAGCGTAGGCAGCAATCCCTTCATGGTCTATCAAAGGCCGATTGTGCTAGATCAGCAAGTGATAGGTCTACTGCAGATCGCTCAATTCACGGGGTCTCAGGATCGACTGATGACCAGACTGGAAAATGTGCTTGTATACGGATCACTGGTTGCGTTATTTGCAGCAGCGACCATGGGCTGGTTCCTGGCGACCAAGTCCATGAAGCCTCTGGTGAATGTAACCAAAGGGGCCAACCAGATTCAATCTGGCGATGATCTTAGTGTACGCATTGAGTATGATGGTCCACCCGATGAGATCGGACAGCTGATCGGAACGGTGAACAGTATGTTAGCTCGTACAGAGGGCTTCTATAAAGAGCTGGAGGATTCTTATGCCGCCCAGCGCCGATTCGTGGCAGATGCATCTCATGAGCTGCGGACACCATTGACAACGATCCGCGGTAATATTGAATTTTTGCAGAAAATGTGGACCACCGAGCAAAGCGACCGACCGGACATGGATGAGCATATGCGAATGGAGCTGTCGATGGAGGCAATTAATGATATTGCGGACGAAGGCAAGCGCATGAGTCGCCTAGTCAGTGATATGCTGTCGCTTGCCAGAGCTGATACAGGCCAGGTCATTGATAAGCAGCCTACTGCGCTGGAGCCACTAGTAAAGGAGGTGGCACGTCGGGCTCAGTATATGGACCGGACCGCTGAGTGGAGTGTAGGAGATCTGTCTGTGCTGAATGGTGTATATACGGATGGGAGCAAGGATTATTTGCAGCAAATGCTATTCATCTTCATAGATAATGCATTCAAGTATACGCCGGAGGGCAGAGTCAGCCTTGATGTGGCATTGTATCAGGGGCAGGTCGGTCTACGGATTAGCGATACCGGGATCGGGATGGATAAGAATGAGGTTCCTTATATTTTTGATCGCTTTTACCGGGCCGATGAGTCTAGAGGAGTGACGGAAGGAATAGGACTGGGACTGTCGATCGCCAAGTGGATTATCGATGAGCATAGCGGCTCAGTTGAGGTCGTGACACGACGCGGTGAAGGGACAACATTTATGATCTGGCTGCCAGTCAGCTTTTCGGCCCCGCTCGAATAGGGTATAATGTGACGTGAGCTCTATCACAATTATGTGATGCAGGGAAGTATGCTAGTGGATGATGATCAAGGGATGTTTACGACTCATCTTGCAGCAATTATCATAGAGCGGCCATTATGGAAATAGCGCTATACCGTCTTAGACTGTATACACGAGGCCGTCAGAAAGCAGGTGCTATCTTGGAGATCGTCAAAATTTCGCCGCGCGGATATTGCTACGGTGTGGTCGATGCCATGGTTATGGCTCGCCAGGCCGCGAAGAATCCTGATCTTCCGCGTCCGATTTATATACTTGGCATGATTGTTCATAACAGTCATGTCACCTCTTCCTTCGAAGAGGAGGGAGTTATTACGTTGGATGGCCCTAACCGACTAGAAATTCTGGAGCAGGTAGATCAGGGAACGGTCATCTTCACGGCACATGGTGTGTCACCGGAGGTACGAAGATTGGCCAAAGAGAAGGGCCTGACTACGGTCGATGCCACTTGTCCCGATGTGACCAAGACGCATGATCTGATTCGCGAGAAGGTTGCAGAAGGCTATGAAATTATCTATGTCGGCAAAAAAGGTCATCCCGAACCGGAAGGCGCCATCGGCATTGCACCAGATCGAGTTCATCTGATCGAGAAAGAGGATGAGATCGCCGAGCTGGAGCTGTCCGCCGACAAGATTATTATTACGAATCAGACGACCATGAGTCAGTGGGATATCAAGGCCATCATGAACAAGCTACAGGAGAAATTCCCGATAGCCGAGGTGCATAACGAGATCTGCCTTGCTACACAGGTTCGGCAGGAAGCCGTCGCTGGTCAAGCCGGTCAGGCTGAGTTGGTCATCGTGGTCGGTGACCCACGTAGCAACAACTCGAACCGTCTCGCTCAGGTATCGGAGGAGATTGCAGGAGTGAAGGCGTATCGAGTCGCGGATGTGACTGAGCTGAAGCAGGAATGGCTGCAGGGGATCCAGCGTGTCGCTGTGACCTCTGGAGCGTCCACGCCGACTCTGATTACGAAGGAAGTAGTACAGTATTTGGAGCAGTATGATCACGAGAAGCCTGAGACGTGGGAGATCAAGCGTACCATTGATAAGAGTAAGATTCTGCCGCCTGTGAGAAATAAGAGCAAGGCCTCTAGCACGACATAATTGTGATGGGGACGCAGACATGCGTAGCTGGTAACATGAAAACCAGTGTGAATTGTTCGTGAGTGGAGATCGCTACGGGCTCGAAGGCTTCTTCCGATCGCTGTTAAAGTCCTATTTCTTTTATTAACTAAGAGCATTAGCGGATGAAATCGTACTTTAAAGGCGAGCACTACGTTTCTCCAGAATTCCTTCGACCCTCCGCTATAGTGGGTGCATGTCTCGTACTTTCGATTAATGACCGGTTTAAAAACAACAAGCCCGTGATCCGTCAGGATCGCGGGCTTTTGGCATTTGGAGTGAGCTTCAAGTTAACCAGAGATATTGTTATGCAATTTTTCACAGCACGCACTCATGTAGAGTGCGACATTCCGTGGAAGGCGATGCTTGATAGTTACCAGCCAATTTCAATCCACGCACTCATGTAGAGTGCGACGAACAGATGACTCAAGCACGGAACCAACTGCAAGAATTTCAATCCACGCACTCATGTAGAGTGCGACTATCTCGCATCCAATAATACATGGAAGCCGAGGGATTTCAATCCACGCACTCATGTAGAGTGCGACAATATGTGGTCGCAGCTATAGACCCGTACGGCCAAATTTCAATCCACGCACTCATGTAGAGTGCGACGGAACGTGATCGATCTTGCAGCCTACCGGAAAGCATTTCAATCCACGCACTCATGTAGAGTGCGACAACAAGTTGTTATAGATTTTAATCATTTTCTTGGAATTTCAATCCACGCACTCATGTAGAGTGCGACAGCGGAAAACAGCGTATAAACGCTGTACCTAGCCTATATTTTACCTTATATCCATTAAAATGGAAGACTTCATGCGGCTTGAAATGCAGGTGTGTTCACGTTTTGTTCACATTCGACATGCTTTCGACAAAATCTGAGGTGCGAATGTCCCAGGGAAATCATGTGAGCTTGGCATTCGCCCCAAAAGATAGCTGGAAACAGCTCAGTTTTGGATATCTATTTTTAAAGTAACTTGAGCCACGGCAGTAGCGGAGGGTCGGAGGATTTCTGTAGAAACGAAGTGCTCGCATTTAAAGCATGATTTAATCCGCTAATTCTTTTATATAATATGAATGAATCAGGCTTTAACAGCGATCGAAAGAAACCTCCGAGCCCGTAGCCCTTCTCCACGTAGCCTTCCCAATCAGCTTTTCCAAGCACATAGCATTTCCATGTCGTTTCCCCGCACAACAGCTCCATTTTCACCTATTAACATGCCATGTCTCCACGAACAGCGGAGAATTCTGCAATTGCAGCCTCCATCCTCAAATCCCCCATTGAGTCAGACCTGCTTTGAAGCTTATAATATACAGGATTGGCAATACCGAAAATTTAAATTTTACAGAAAAGGTGTCATGCATGAGCATATTAAATGTAGAAAAATTGAGCCACGGCTTTGGTGACCGTGCTATTTTCAATGACGTATCCTTCCGCCTACTGAAGGGTGAGCACATCGGCCTCATTGGGGCGAACGGTGAAGGTAAATCGACCTTCATGAACATTATCACGGGCAAGCTCCAGCCAGATGAAGGCAAGGTAGAGTGGTCCAAGCGTATGCGTGTAGGTTATCTGGATCAGCATGCGGTGCTGAGCAAGGGACAATCCATTCGTGATGTGCTGCGCGGTGCGTTCCAGTACTTGTTCGATATGGAGCAGGAAATGAACGACATGTACGGAAAGATGGGTGACGTTACGCCAGAGGAGCTGGAAAAGCTGCTCGAAGAGGTGGGCACGATCCAGGACACTTTGACGAATCAGGATTTCTATCTGATTGACGCCAAGGTAGATGAGACGGCACGTGGACTTGGCCTGACGGATATTGGACTCGACAAGGACGTTCATGACCTAAGTGGTGGACAGCGCACCAAGGTGCTGCTGGCGAAGCTGCTTCTAGAGAAGCCCGATATTTTGCTGCTGGATGAGCCGACGAACTATCTGGACGAGCAGCACATTGAGTGGCTGAAGCGTTACCTGCAGGAATATGAGAATGCCTTCATTCTGATCTCGCACGATATTCCGTTCCTGAACAGTGTTATCAATCTTATTTATCATATGGAAAATCAGAGTCTCACACGTTACGTCGGTGATTACGATCATTTCCAGGAAGTATATGAGATGAAGAAGCAGCAGCTGGAGTCTGCCTACAAGCGTCAGCAGCAAGAGATCGCAGACCTGAAGGATTTTGTCGCACGCAACAAGGCTAGTGTCGCTACCCGCAACATGGCGATGTCGAGGCAGAAGAAGCTGGACAAGATGGAGATTATTGAGCTGGCAGCAGAGAAGCCGAAGCCGCAGTTCAATTTCAAGGATGCGAGAACTTCAGGCAAGCTGATCTTTGAGACGAATGGACTGGTGATCGGATACAACGAGCCGCTGTCCAGACCGCTGGATCTACGCATGGAGCGCGGACAGAAGATTGCGCTGGTCGGGGCGAACGGGATCGGTAAGACGACATTGATGCGGAGCATTTTGGGCGAAATTCCGGCACTGGAAGGCACTGTCCAACGTGGAGAGCATCTGGAGATCGGGTATTTCCAGCAGGAGATCAAGGAAGCTAACTATAACACCTGTATCGAAGAAATCTGGCAGGAGTTCCCTTCCTTTACCCAGTTTGAAGTGCGTGCGGCTCTGGCAAAGTGTGGTCTAACCACCAAGCATATCGAGAGCAAGGTTGCTGTCCTTAGTGGTGGCGAGAAGGCGAAAGTGCGCCTGTGCAAGCTCATTAATAACGAGACTAACCTGTTGGTGCTCGATGAGCCTACGAACCATTTGGATGTAGATGCCAAGGATGAGCTGAAGCGTGCACTCAAAGCCTATAAAGGAAGCATTCTGCTGATCTCTCACGAGCCTGAATTCTACCAGGATGTTGTTACAGACACTTGGAACTGCGAATCTTGGACAACGAAGGTATTCTAAGTAAAGCTCCCCGAGCGTAACTCTCTGGAAGCAGCGCATAAATACAACCTCTCCTGGCGGACACTATACATGGACAGCAGATTCATCTTCATCCCAAAGGACAGCTACTCCATGAGAAGCTTCACCTGATGTAAATGAGGAAGGAACTGTTGCTGGAAAGGAAGGTGCCGTCATGAGCAAAGGGTTCGAGAAAGAAGACAAGACAAATTACCCGGATATGGCTACCGTGGAGTCACAACGGAACGACCTGGCCTTTGAGGAATTTCCAGAAGGACCATATGGCTCATCCATTCCCTCCGCTAAGCTGGGGAAAAACACGCCATGGCGTGAGGACCAACGCTCACCGGGGCGATTTGACTATGAGGATCATGAGCAGCATGAAGGCATGACCCGAAATTATCCTGGAGAGGATGTCTACGACGCTGTTGTGCCTGATGGAAATCATGACAACGAGCTTAAAGGTAGCTGAAGCTTACATGAATAGGGCAAGAGAAGGGGCTGCGCCGAGCGCAGTCTCTTTTTTCTGCTGTCCGGTTCAGACCCAATCACACAGCTACACTTCTTACACTTCTTACACTTCTTACACCTCTTACACCTCTCACACGTCTCACTTGGATAACAAGCAATACAAGCAATACAAGCAATTACATGTCTCACGTGCATCATAGGGTTGACGAGGGCGGAAGAAATGCATATAATTACTTTAGTGATTAAAAGCTTAAAAGCGAACAAGCGTCTAAGCGTGTAAGTGCGTGGGTGTATAAGCAACTAAGTGCATGGGTGCGTAAGCAATAAGTGTTTGGTTCACAAGTACTTAAGTATTTAGCTGACAAGATGTCTTTTGAGTGTTCACAGAATGTTCAGTGTAAGAGAGAATTCAATGATTATTATTCGAACTACACAGTTGGCGTAGCGCCATGGAGCCATGATAAATTTCATTCACTAAGGGAGCGATGTTACGATGATCGTTATTACAAATCAGCTTATTGCCGAAGAACAAATTCAGGATATTGTCCGCGTGGTAGAAAAAGAAGGGCTGCAAGCCCACGTCTCCAGAGGTACGGACCGTACAGTCATTGGTCTGATTGGGGCGGTAGAGCCTAAGCTGTCTGAGCATTTGCGCCAGATGAAGGGTGTAGAGAAGGTTGTTAAGATTTCAAAGTCTTACAAGCTGGCAAGTCGGGATTTCCACCCGGAAAATACAGTTATTCGCATTAAGGATGTAGAAATTGGTGGTGGCGAGCTAGCTGTCATGGGTGGTCCTTGTGCGGTAGAGACGGCAGAGCAGATTGATGAGATCGCCAGACTGGTGAAGGCTGCTGGTGGGCAGATTCTGCGCGGAGGTGCCTTCAAGCCTCGTACAGGCCCTTACAGCTTCCAGGGGACAGGCGTAGAGGGACTCATCATGATGGCTGAAGCAGGCCAGAAGCATGGACTATTGACCATTACGGAAGTTATGACACCGGAGTATGTTGATATTTGTGCTGAGTATGCAGATATTCTGCAGGTCGGAACCCGTAATATGCAGAATTTCGATCTACTCCGCAAACTTGGAACCTGTGGTAAACCTGTTCTATTGAAACGTGGCTTCAGTTCTACTTACGACGAATTCCTGAATGCAGCTGAATACATCCTTGCTGGGGGAAATCCGAACGTTATGCTCTGTGAGCGTGGTATTCGTACTTTCGAATCTTACACTCGAAATACGCTGGATTTGTCTGCCATCCCAGTCCTGCAACAGCTGAGCCATCTCCCGGTTATTTCCGATCCGAGTCATGGTACAGGCAGAAGAGAGCTGGTGGCACCGATGACAAAGGCTTCCGTGGCTGCGGGTGCAGACGGTCTGATCATTGAGATGCATACAGATCCTGACAATTCTATGACAGGTGACGGAGTCCAATCTTTGTTCCCAGATCAATTCGCTGAGCTGCTGCAGCAGCTCGAACAGCTGGCACCGATTGTTGGTAAAACCTTTTCAACCCAGAAACAACCTCTGAATGCATTTCCTTCAAGCGTTAATGCATAAACGTTATAATGTGGAAAAGTATTTCACGTGAATCAAGCGAAAAGCCCGTCATGACGGGCTTTTTTAGCATTTTGAACCCGCTATAAAGCGTAAGAATATCTGACATGTGGATAAAAAATACCTGACATGAGTATTGACCCATGTCACATATGAGATTTATAATGACGGAAAGAAAAAAATCGCACATGAACATTGCTTTCATCAAGTAATCTTAATGTTCGGGAAAATTGGGAGGAAGAAGACATGTCCGTTGAAAAAGTATTGAAAACGATCCAAGAAAACAATATTGAGTGGGTAGACTTCCGTTTTGTCGATCTGTCTGGACGCGTGCATCACATCTCGCTTCCGGCTACTGCAGTAGATGAGGAAACATTTGTTAATGGTGTTGCATTCGACGGTTCTTCCATCCCGGGCTATCGTGGTATCGAGGAATCTGACATGGTTATGTTGCCAGATCCAGAAGCCATTTATATTGACCCGTTCACACAGCATCCTACATTGAATGTAATGTGTAACATCGTCACTCCTGACGGTGAACAATATGATCGTGACCCACGCGGAATCGCAGATAAGGCTGAAGCGTTCCTGAAGACTGCAGGTGTTGGTACGGCAGCGTTCTTCGCTCCTGAGTCCGAATTCTTCATCTTTGATGATGTTCGCTATGAGAGCACGATGAACAGTTCCTCCTACTTCGTGGATTCCGAAGAAGCAGCTTGGAACACGAACCGTAAGGAAGAGGGCGGTAACCTTGGCTTCAAGGTTGGCGTGAAGGGTGGATATGTACCAGTAGCTCCAGTAGATACTCAACAAGATATCCGTAGTGAAATGTGCCGCCTGCTTGAAGAAGCTGGTCTGAGCGTTGAGCGTCATCACCATGAAGTAGCTACAGCAGGTCAAGCAGAGATCAACTTCCGTTTCGATACGCTGAAGAAAACAGCAGATAACCTGTTGGTATACAAATACATTGTTCATAACACTGCTCGTCAATATGGTAAAGTAGCAACTTTCATGCCAAAACCACTGTTCGGTGATAACGGAAGCGGCATGCACGTTCACCAATCCATCTTCGATGGCGACACACCTTTGTTCTACGAAAAAGGCGCATATGCTAACCTGAGTGAGACAGCAATGCACTACATCGGCGGAATCCTGTATCATGCTCCTGCATTGATCGCTCTGACGAACCCGAGCACGAACTCCTTCAAGCGTCTGGTTCCTGGTTACGAAGCACCAGTTAACCTGGTATTCTCCAAAGGTAACCGTTCCGCAGCAGTTCGTATCCCGGTAGCAGCTGTTACACCTAAGGGCTGTCGTATCGAGTTCCGTACACCGGATTCCACAGCGAACCCTTACCTGGCATTTGCAGCTATGCTGATGGCTGGTCTGGATGGTATCAAGCGCAAGCTGAACCCTGTTGAGCTGGGCTATGGTCCACTGGATACTAACATTTACGAGCTGTCTGATGAAGAGAAGGGCAAAATCCGCAGCGTTCCAGGTACACTGGACGAAGCGCTGGATGCTCTGGAAGCTGACTTTGAGTTCTTGACTGAGGGTGGCGTATTTACCAAGGAATTCATTGATAACTACGTACAATTCAAGCGTTCTGAAGCAAAAGCTGTATCCATCCGTGTTCATCCACACGAGTACAGCCTCTACTTCGACTGCTAATACGATATTTGCAGCAATTCGGGACCTCCAGAGCTCTGGAGGTCTTTTGCTTGAGCGATCCTGAAGCAAGGAGCTTGAAGCACACGCGAAGAGTAGGAACGAACGTATGGGCAGCAGGCGTTATAGTAACGTAGGAATGAACGTATCAGGAGCGGGTGTTACATGAACGTAAGAAGGAGCCGCTTCTTACACCGTTGATATTACATCCAATGTTAGATATTAAATGTGACATTGTCATGTAACCGGAGTAGGAGAGCAAAGCTGACAAGCCACGTGTCAGCATCCCTGAGAATAGTAAATAATCGGAACCGAGGTATCCAGATGTAGTGGTGAAGCATTTCACAAAAACTTTGCAAAACGGTCTTGAAGCCCTTGAACACGCCATGGAATACTGCTATTATAAGCGATAATATTTGCATCTTGTGTAGATATGGGTGACCTGTTAAAGAATCCATGTTAACCAGTAGAGAGGATGGGAGTACTGTTGAGCAAGAGAGCCTATAATTTTAATGCGGGACCTGCGGCATTGCCGCTGAAGGTATTGGAACGCGCCCAAGCCGAGTTCGTTGATTTTCGTAATACGGGGATGTCTATTATGGAGATGTCTCATCGTGGTGCCGTGTATGAGTCTGTTCATAACGAAGCACAGGAACGTATTCTTCGCCTCTTGGGTAATCCGGAAGGCTACAAGGTACTGTTCCTCCAGGGTGGTGCCAGTACCCAGTTCGCCATGATTCCTATGAACTTCTTGGGCGAAGGCAAGACTGGTAGCTATGTGATGACTGGAAGCTGGGCGGACAAGGCGTTGAAAGAGGCCAAGCTCGTAGGAGAGACACATGTTGCAGCATCCTCAAAGGAATCAAGCTATATGAGTCTTCCGAACCTAAGCAATCTGGAGTTGCCAGAGTCGTCTGCATACTTGCATGTAACCTCTAATGAGACTATTGAAGGCGTACAGTTCCAATCGTACCCGAGTACAGGCAATGTGCCTTTGATTGCGGACATGTCCAGTGACATTTTCTGCCGGCCGTTGGATATTACCCAATTCGGTATGGTATATGCTGGAGCACAGAAGAATCTCGGTCCTTCCGGTGTAACGGTAGTCATTGCTCGTGAGGAGCTGCTTGCGGATTCTCCAGGACATATTCCTACCATGCTGCGCTACAGTACGTTCCTGAGTAATAATTCTCTCTATAATACACCGCCATCCTTCTCCGTCTATATGGTTAATGAGGTCGTGAAGTGGATTGAGGAAGAAGGTGGCTTGTCTGGTATTGAGGCGAAGAACCGTGATAAGGCCGGCTTGCTGTATCAGACGATTGACAACAGTGGTGGCTTCTATAAGGGCTGTGCCGATACAGAGAGCCGCTCTCTGATGAACGTAACGTTCAGATTGGCTACAGAGGAGCTAGAGAAGTTGTTTGCGAAGGAATCCGAGCAGGCAGGCTTCATCGGCCTCAAGGGTCATCGCAGCGTAGGAGGACTTAGAGCGTCGATCTATAACGCTGTTCCTTACGAGAGCTGTAGTGCTCTGGCTGATTTCATGGGTGATTTCCAGAAGCGTCATGGTTAAGTATAATGTAACAAGTATATAGCAGCACAAGATAACCTTCCTATGCTGGTAGCAATAGGAAGGTTTTTTCTTGAAATCGAAAAGGAGAAATGAAACATGGCATTACACATTGTATTAGTAGAACCGGAGATTCCCGCGAATACTGGGAACATTGCACGCACCTGTGCGGCCACGGGAGCACACCTGCATCTGGTGAGGCCCCTGGGGTTTCGTACAGATGATGCGACACTGAAGAGAGCAGGGCTGGACTACTGGCATGCTGTACACGTGGAATATCACGATTCCTTTGCTGAGGTTCAGCAAAAATATGCTGATGGCAGGTTTTTTTATGCAACGACGAAGGCGGAGAAGCGGTATTCTGACTTCAGCTATCGCGATCATGACTTTTTCGTATTTGGCAAGGAGACAAAAGGCCTACCCCAAGAGTTAATTTCTTCCAATAAAGAATGGTGTGTTCGAATGCCGATGTCGAACGATGTCAGGTCTTTGAATTTGTCGAATTCGGCTGCAATAATGGTGTATGAAGCCTTAAGACAGCTTGATTTTCCCGGTTTAATATGAAAAAACTTGTATGGAACAACAGTTATTTTTCATAAAACCTAAACAGATTAGGGCTATCGGACGATAACATATGTATGTGGTATTGCTGTTTTTTGTTAATGACACACCTGAATGGTGCTATAGACGTGCATATTTAAGCACGAAATCACAAATTCGGGTAGGATTCGACAAGAATTCGGCGAATTGTTGAATGGAGGTATAAACAGAGTCTTTATACCTAGCATTCATCAGTATAATCATCTTAACAGGAGAGGTGTCTAAATAAATGAAGCCTGCTGGTGTAGTTCGGAAAGTGGATCAGCTGGGAAGAATCGTCTTGCCCAAATCCCTAAGAAAACGATATCAAATGAATGAAGGAGATCCCGTAGAAATTCTGGTTCAAGGGGATCATATTATTCTGGAGCGTTATCGCCCTAAATGTGTGTTCTGTGGCTCCATGGAAGAAGTTAGTGAATTCAAGGATCGTTATATTTGCGGTCAATGCATGAGCGATATGACACAGCTCCCTAAGCATGCTTAAGAGCTCATGACAAAGAGCATCACGAGTATTTCGTGATGCTCTTTGTATAGTACATTAGCTTTCCTCCAAGCGCTATTCATACTTTCGAGGAGTGCTGATGTACCCTTAACTGTAATGTTATTTAAAGAACAAGAAGTGTGTGGGCACTGGACGAAGCCTTCCGTCGGAGGGCTTATTCACAACCCGTCCGTTCAGAATCATGGAGGAGGAGCCGCCACCGTCCAGATTGTAAGCATTCTGGACGCCCAGATTGAACATTTTGGCTTGTAGCTCCTCCAAGGTGGCCCCTGAGCTGCCCTGCTCATTGTAGCCATCAACGACAATAATCAGCAATTGGTCATCCTTATAATTGCCAATGACAGTACGTGGTGCACGCTTGGGTGTCGTCTTCCATTTCGCTGGAATGGCAACCTTCTGTCCGTTCTGAATGAGTACCGGTACGAAGGTAGCTCCAAATGAGGGCTGAAGGCCGTCAAGTGCAGCTTGATTTGCAAATTTACCGCCAATCAACCGACCTGACTGACTCAGACCGATAAAAGTCAGGTCCTTGAAGCTGGCCTGAAAGCCATTCACATATTTACCGTTCATTATAGTGGTGCTAAGCGGGTAACGCTTGCCCCCGCCATCAGCAAAGCCGCCAGCATTGATGCCAGCCACGGCCCCACTACGGGAGACGGCTCGCATTGTCGTCTCTGTACTGCCAGGCGTCCCCGTACCTAGGGACATCTGCATGGCCGTAGGATCCTTCAGCTTCACCTTCATGGCGTAGCCCTTGTAGGCACCGGGATTAACCTTGAACAGCTCGATAGTAATTCGATCACTGTTCACTCGCTCATAGGGCGTGCCTAGCTTAGCAGTTATTCGTCGATTGTATATGGTCTCAGGTCGGCTTGACTGCGCGGCAGCTGACTTGGCAATGCTGTTCATGGTCTGTGTCGTCTGCTTGTACAATTCGGCGGTCTTCTGAATGGATGTTACCGTATAGGATGCTGTATTCTCAGCTTCGTCCAGCTGGCCCATAATATGCTGGCTCTGGGCACTCCAATCACTTACAGGACCATACTTAATGTTAGTCTCTGGGAAGGCAAGCGGGCGATTCAGGAAGACCAAGAAGAGCAGAAGTCCAATAAACGGTGCTAACGTCATCATCATCAGACGGTTAAGTTGTTTGGCTTCCATTCTCATTTTAATAAGTCCATCTTCTTCTGCAGGGTGTCCAGCTGCTTCTTAACCTCGGCTAGTTGCGTATAGAGCTTGTTGCTATTGTCCGTCTTATCGCTCGCATTGTCCTTGGTGAACGTGAGCAGTTCATTCAACGAATCAACCTTGCCCTGCAACTCGTCCATTTCTTTGGACATCACGTCAAACTTTTGTTCATATTCCGCCTGCAGGCCTGCCATTTGTTGATCCACATGGCCCTGCACCTGGAACAGCATTTCTTGCTTCAGATGATTGCTGTACAGATAGGTTGCGGCTATACCGGCTAGGATCAGCACAACCCAGAGTATGAGAAAAGCCTTGACGGAAGGACTCTTCACCCGTTCGCTACGGCGTGATGCCGGAACTGTGGATGGTTCTGTAGAGTTCTGCATGAAATCACTCCCGTGGTGAATCCAATTCATAATCCATTTAGCCACAGCTAGTATGAATTGATTCTTTATAGTTCAATTTTCCAGTCTCATTCTATCACGGGCCTATACTAAATCGCAAAAATGTAATAGTTTCCAAGCTTGAATTATAAATGATTGCCCCTGAATTCTAATAAGAAACCTACAGTACATATCCATACAGCAAGGATCGGGGGACATAACATTGGTCGCATAATCGGGAGGTACAACAGTATGAAAAAAGTGTGGCAGGTGGTTATCGTTGATATTCATCCGACAAGCATGCTCGGAACCAAGCTGATTCTGGAGGATCAGCAGGATTTGCTTGTGCGGGGGATGACATCAAGCGGCACAGAGGCACAGCAGCTGGCGGGCAGCATCAAGCCCGAGCTCATTTTGATGGACTATAAGCTGCCGGAGGGAACCGCCATTCCTTTCATTACTGAAATCAAGTTGGTCTCGCCTGAGAGCCACATTATCATTATGACAGATGCTTACGATCTGAACTTATTTCAGCAAGCGACGAAAGTCGGGGCAAGTGGCGTGATCTCCAAGCAAGCTTCCACCAATCAACTCATTCATTTGATTAACGGTTTGCGTGAGGGGGTCGTATCCGTGCCTTTGGAATGGATTCAGCAAGGGAGCTGGCCCATGACCCAACTTCTGTCACCAGAACCGTTCGATGAATTGACAGATACCGAAATTTTTATAATGGAACGTATAGTTCAGGGCATTACATATGATAAGATTGCTGTAGAGATCGAGGTCAGTCGCCGCTCTATAGACAATTATTTGAGAAAAATTTACGCGAAGCTGGGTGTGTCGAGCAGAGCACAGGCGATTGAGCGGTACGCCTTGTATGTAAGACAGTCCAAGCCGCTATATGCCTAGTACAAGTGTACTCCTTGCATAGAACCTGGCAGGTAAGGCGCATAATTGGATAACGAACCGAATACGTTGTAGGAGCTTTTGTACATTTCACAGCTGCTAGGACCGGAGCATCATGAGGTATACCAGAATACCCGTTAGGGTGTAAATGAGGGGGTTCTTCATGCAATATTCCTATGCTACACGTACGGCTGCCTTGCTGGCATCACCATTGCGTCACATTCGGGACCATGCCAGACGGCATTCTTTTATTTCTCTTGCGGAGGAGCTCCCTGCGCAGGAGCTTTTTCCCGTTAAGCTCCTGGATGAAGCGGCCCATGAGGTCCTGACCTCCGGGCCTGCTGTATTGCAATACGGTGATCCGGAAGGCTATCTGCCGCTGCGGGAATGGCTTACTGCGGAGTGGAAGTCCAGAAAGGGAATGAATGTTGATCCTCGTCAGGTGCTCCTTACGACCGGAACCCAGCAGGCCATCGATCTCGTCGTGAGGCTTATGGTAAATGCAGAAGACCCCGTGCTGATCGAGCAGCCAGGTTCCCCGGGTTCATTGCAGGTGCTGTCCATGCAGGGAGCGAGATTAATTCCCGTCCAGGCTGATGCACAGGGGACTGACCTTGCGGCGCTGGAAAGGCGAATGGCTGCAGATCGCCCCAAGCTGTTCATTGCGGCACCGTCTTTTTCGAATCCGACAGGCTTTCTGTGGACGCTTGAGCAGAGGCAGGAGATTCTGTCCCTGTGCCAGAAATACAATGTGTTGCTGGTAGAGGATGACTCCTATGGTGAGCTGCATCTGCATCAGAATGAACAGATTCCCCCTTCTGTGGCGGCTCTTGATGATGAAGGCAGAGGGGGACACGTGCTGTACATTGGCTCATTCAGCAAGACCATTGCTCCAGGACTGCGTACAGGTTGGGTGACGGGGCACCCGTCTTTAATTGAGGGTATGTCAGCTCTTAAGCAGCTTGCCGATATGCAATCCAGCTCCATGAATCAAAGACTGCTGCATCACTTACTTACAGATCATCGCTTCCGCTGGCATGATCATCTGGAGCTGCTGAACCGCGAATATCGTGTGCGACTCAAGCTGATGCTGGAGCTGCTCAAGCGGCCATTTTGGAAAGAGGTCACCTATCATGTTCCTGAGGGGGGCATGTATATGTGGGTACGTCTGCCAGAAGGACTGGAGAGTGCTGCCCTGCTGAAGGCTGTAATGCCTAAGGGTGTAGCCTTCATGCCAGGGGCGCTGTGTACTGCGGGGAACAGTGGCAATAGCTTTATCCGGCTGAACTTCAGTCATCCAGGACGAGAGGAATTGCTTATGGGGATGAATCTCATCGGCGAGACCATTACGGAGTTCACTGCTCGGCGTTCTTGAGTGAGCGTTCATCTGGAGCTGTCACGTATGGGGTCGGGGCTTCAGCCGCACATGAGGCCGACAGAGCTATTTGAGCCTCCAATACAGCCGCATATTCCTCCAATGCACCCTGCCCCGCTGCTGTTAATACATATTTGCCTCGTGCTACGCGTTCGAACCATCCATAATAGTTTTTTTGCAGTACAGAGGCAGCGTCAGCTGCAGCCCCTGCGCGTGCGATCTGGGCGGGCGAAGCCTCCTTCAGGGAAGCAAGTATGGACGCTACTCGCAAGGCCTTCTCTCTGTAGGCAGTTACCAGCTTGCGCCGTGTACTCCCACCTTCATTATAATCTCCACTACGTGCTTGAAATTCCCGGATGAGCCGCTCCTTACGTGAGCCTTTTCGCGGAGCTGCTGCGGTGTGTCCTTGTCCCTGTATGATTGCCGGGGTACAGATGATCTCAACAAGCGCAGGCTTCGTCTTGTATAGCGTTACTGTAATCAGGCCCAAGCCCAGCTTGCGGCACAGCTCCGCCAGCTCTTGCCAGCGCTGATTGACAGCGCCTTTTTTGCTGCGATTTTTCTCCACAGCCAGATAGACCTCGCCTCCCAGCTTCAATCGCTGTAGCCCCTGAAGGAGAAGCGCCAGGCTGAAGGTTTTCTTAATTTCTACGATCAGCGGCTGCTGCGAATTCTCCCTGAGACCCACCAGATCACAGTTGTTCACCTCTCCACGAATGATATAGCCCCGTCCCTCGAAAAAGGCTTTGATCGGTGCATATAGCTCTGTCTCTCGTTGGACTGCCATGGTAACTCCGCTCCTTTTTGATTCCATCTGCTAATAGTATATCACGGTCTTCAAGCCCGGATTTCGTACACGGCCACGAAAAAAAGCGGTCAATAATCCATTAGATTCTGCATAGTTATGTAATACGCTTTTGTAACGCATAACTAAGCGATCCTTAACCATTCGGAGCGGAGGTTACTACTAAGGAGCCATAGGAGGTACAGGTTATGAAGATTTTTGAGCGCGTTGCGAAGTACCAGGCGGAAAGCGAGCGTTTGGCGTGGAGTGGGAACTTCCGTGATTATCTGGAGATTCTCAGCAAGAACCCCTCGCCGGCGATGACTGCTCATGCAAGGGTTTATGAGATGATCAAATCCTTTGGAGTCGAGACCTCCGGGGGCCAGAAGCGTTACAAATTCTTTGAGCAGGAGCTATTCGGTCTAGACCGGGCTGTAGAGAAGCTGGTGGAGGAGTATTTCCATTCGGCAGCGCGCAGACTGGATGTGCGAAAAAGAATCCTGCTGCTTATGGGACCTGTGAGCGGGGGCAAATCGACCTTGGTCACTTTGCTGAAGCGGGGGCTGGAGCAGTTCTCACGCACCGACCAAGGAGCTGTATATGCTATTGATGGGTGCCCGATGTATGAGGAGCCTTTGCATTTGATACCTCATGAGCTGCGCCCGGAAGTAGAGAAAGAGCTTGGTGTTCGAATTGAGGGCAATCTGTGCCCTTCCTGCCAAATGCGTCTACGTACCGAATATGACGGTGATATTGAGAAGGTGCGTGTGAAGCGCGTACTCATCTCGGAGGATCAAAGGGTGGGTATTGGTACCTTCAGTCCATCTGACCCCAAATCCCAAGATATTGCTGATCTGACGGGAAGCATCGACTTCTCTACGATAACGGAATATGGCTCGGAATCCGATCCACGTGCATATCGCTTCGATGGCGAGCTTAACAAGGCGAACCGTGGTCTGATGGAATTTCAGGAGATGCTCAAATGTGATGAGAAATTCCTGTGGAACCTTCTCTCCTTGACCCAGGAGGGCAATTTCAAGGCAGGCAGATTTGCGTTAATCAGTGCAGATGAGCTGATCATTGCCCACACGAATGAAGCAGAGTACAAATCCTTCATTGCGAATAAGAAGAACGAAGCACTACAATCTCGCATGATCGTCATGCCAATTCCCTATAATCTCAAGGTATCTGAGGAAGAGAAGATATATAGCAAGCTGATTCAACAGAGCGATATGCGACATATCCATATTGCACCGCATGCACTGCGGGCAGCAGCGATATTCTCCATCCTGACTAGACTCAAGGAGAGTAAGAAGCAGGGGATGGATCTGGTCAAGAAAATGCGGATGTATGATGGTGAAGAGGTCGAGGGCTACAAGGAAGCTGACCTTAAAGAGATGCAAACGGAATATCTGGATGAGGGAATGTCAGGCGTCGATCCACGTTATGTCATTAACCGGATATCCAGTGCACTGATCAAGCAGGATCTGGAATGCATCAATGCTCTCGATATTCTCCGGGCGATCAAGGATGGCCTCGATCAGCATGCCTCTATTAATAAGGAGGAGCGCGAACGATATCTGAACTATATCGCTATTGCGCGGCGAGAATATGACGAGCTGGCGAAGAAGGAAGTGCAAAAAGCCTTCGTGTACTCCTTCGAGGAGTCTGCCCGTACCTTGTTCGATAACTATCTCGATAACATTGAAGCCTTTTGCAACTGGTCCAAAATCCGTGACCCACTGACGGATGAGGAGCTGGACCCGGACGAAAGACTGATGAGATCCATTGAGGAGCAGATCGGGGTATCGGAAAATGCCAAAAAAGCCTTCCGCGAGGAAATATTGATCCGCATCTCTGCCTACTCTCGAAAGGGACGCAAGTTCGAGTATCATAATCACGACCGACTGCGGGAAGCGATTGAGAAGAAGCTATTCGCAGATCTGAAGGACATTGTCAAGATTACGACCTCTACCAAGACCCCTGATGCCAATCAGCTCAAGCGTATCAATGAAGTGAGTAAGCGATTGATCGACGAGCATGGCTACTGCCCGATCTGCGCGAACGAGCTACTGCGATATGTGGGTAGTCTGCTGAATAGATAGAGGACAGATGAATAGATTAGCCTTGAGCATCCCGGTGACTTCCCTCTTCAGGGCAGTATGGCAGGGATGCTATTTGGTCTGTATAATGAGAGCCATAGTATCCATAGCAATGGAGTGATGATATGGCCTCTATTCATGATGTCGCCAAGGCGGCAGGCGTATCTGTCGCGACCGTGTCGAAGGTGGTTAACGGCTACCCGGATGTCAGTGACAAGACTCGTAAAAAAGTGAACAAGATCATTGAAGAGCTTCGCTACCATCCCAATGTCATGGCCCGTGGACTCGTGAAGAAGCGATCGTGGAATGTAGGAGTGCTGATCAATGTACCGTTCACAAATCCATTCGTCTCTGAATTGCTGGAGGGTATCAAGACGGCGCTGGAGCATAGCGGCTATGATCTGATGAAGCTGTCCACCCGGCTTGATGATCCGTCCTATTCCTTTTATGAGCATTGCCGTAGCCGAAGTCTGGACGGTGTGGTGATTTTTGGGGCGGAGCCTGACAACAAGGGTGTATCCGATCTTATTGATTCAGATATTCCAGTGATGTTTGTGGATGAGGATGTCACTGGGCCGCGCACAGGCTCGATCATGACGGACAGTCGAATGGCCCTTCAAATGGTGGTACGGCATCTATATGAGCTTGGTCATCGTAGAATTGCTTACATTGCCGGGTCCCAGGGGACGGCGGTTGCCCATTTGCGAAAGCAGGGATATGTGGAGGGTTTGCAAGCATGTGG
Source organism: Paenibacillus massiliensis 2301065 = DSM 16942 (assembly GCF_000377505.1). Taxonomy (GTDB): domain Bacteria; phylum Bacillota; class Bacilli; order Paenibacillales; family Paenibacillaceae; genus Paenibacillus; species Paenibacillus massiliensis. Next base: position 71,507 of record NZ_KB898203.1, read on the forward strand.
ACTTGCTTGTCTGGATGAATATATTGAGGAATGTGACTATACCTTTGATGGTGGAAGACAGTCGGCATCCAAGCTAATAACCATCGCTCATCCGCCGACGGCATTGGTATGCGTGTCGGACATGGCTGCCTTCGGCGCCATTCATGAGCTGATGAGTCGTGGTCTGTCCGTGCCTACCGATATTTCGGTAGTAGGGTTCGATAATACCTATTATGCGCAAGTGTTCAGACCAGGGCTGACGACGGTGAATCAAAATATTCACAACATCGGTATTCGCTGCATTGAGCATCTGATCAGAATGATTGAACAGCCTGATGCACGTCCCCCTGCAGCTCTGGAGCCACCAGACCTGGTGGTACGCGAGACGACTGCCGCTCCGGCACATCTTCTGGGATAGAGAGAGGATGAGAGCACGGGCATTGGCAGTTAGCAACAAGATAGGCTGACAAAGGGGAAATTACGAATTAGGGTCGCTAAGAATCAAGGGGGAAATATAACCGCATGTCAGAAGTTATTTTGGTCGTAGAGGATGAGGTAGCCATCTCGCGAGTGCTGAAGGCTTATCTAGAGAAATCGGGATATCAGGTAGAGCAAGCCTTTTCCGGGATGGAGGCATTAATGAAGTGCACATCCACGACACATCCGTCATTGGTGCTGCTGGATGTCATGCTTCCCGATTATGACGGGTGGTATCTGCTCGGGAAGATCCGTGAGCGGCATAACTGCCCGGTCATTATGCTAACAGCCTTGGGGAGCATTGATCACAAGCTGAAGGGGCTCGACCTTGGAGCGGATGATTACATTACGAAGCCGTTCATAGGAGAAGAGGTGACTGCTCGCGTCCGCACGGTGCTGAGGCGATCCCATAGTCAGGTGGCGACCAAAGAGATTATTACATACGGGAGTCTAATGTTTAATTTTAATGCGCATTCTGTGCATTTATGTGGTGAGGAGCTTTACTTTACACCAAGAGATCTGTCCCTGCTGCTGTTCCTCGCGAAGCATCCGAATCAGACCTTCACCAGAAATCAATTAATAGAGCAGGTATGGAGCATTGATTACGAGGGAAGTGATCGGGCGGTGGACCTGGCTGTGAAGCGAATACGCAAAACATTGGAGCGTTGGCCAAATGCAGAGGGAGAAATCAAAACTTTACGCGGATTGGGGTATCAGTTCAGTGTTGAGGAAGTCTAATCAGAGAACAACGATGCTTCGATACTGGACAACCAGATATCTGCTAACGCTGTGCATCGGGCTCATAACCATTGGTATATTGTCTTTCTTCTGGCTGCAGTATTACGAGAAGCAGAAGCAGTTGGATTACATGGATCTGCTGGCAGCAGATACGGCCGAACTGGTCGTTGTAGATGGGAAGCTGGCGCCGGATTACGATCTCTTCAATATCGTGGAACGCAAGCAGAAGATGATTCCGTTCAAGGACAAGCCCTGCTTCATCCTGCTTGACGATAATAAGAAGGTCATCTCCAGCAGTATGTATTACGATGTAAACGGAGAAATTATGAGCCATCTCCAGCGCTTTGCTGGAGGAGCGGATCGGACGGATAGCTTCCAGATCGGGCCAGGACCGGGGTTAAGCTTCTATGCTGTGCAAAAGGAAGTTGAGCATAATGGCCGCACGCTGGGGTGGGTAATCATTTTACAGCCTGAAAAGCTGCTGATCACCGCTCCGTGGCAGGTGCATCTGCTGATCATTCTGGTACTCAGTCTCGGACTGCTCGGCTGGGCAGTCATCTATCTGCTCACACGCAGATTGTACCGTCCGATCGGAGTTGTAGTGAATGCGGCAGAGCAGATCGTTGCCGGGAATTATGATCTGAGTCTCTATAAAGGTGTGAAGGAACAGGAAATCTATGAGTTAATGAATGCATTTGAGGAGATGGCGAAGCGCCTGAAGCAGATGGAGCTGATGAGAACACAGCTGCTGGCTGGCGTTACTCATGAGCTGAAGACTCCGGTCACGTCCATTAGCGGCTTGATTCAGGCTGTGCAGGAGGATGTCGTCAGTGGTGAGGAGGCGAAAGAGTTCCTGGATATTTGCCGCCATGAGACGAATCGCTTGCAGCACATGATTGAGGATTTGCTGGAATTCAATTCCTTTGCCGTAGGGGATTTCAAGGTGCATAAGGAGATGGTTCAGCTACAGGAGCTTGTGAAGGATATATTGCGTCAATGGGAGCTTACACAGGAGGCCAGATGCGTCAAAGTGTCGCTGAGCTCGAATAAAGAGGAGCTGGAGGTGTGCACCGATCCATTGCGACTGCAGCAAATTCTGTATAACCTGCTGAATAACGCCCGCCAAGCCAGTGATGCTTCCAGCGGGGAAATGGAGGCCATTCCTCGCATAGAGGTGGACATCATGATGACGGGTCAGGAGATCATCCTCGATGTCAAGGATTGGGGGAACGGTATTCCTGCAGCGGAGCAGGCTCTTATATTTGAGCGTTTCTATCGGGGAGAAGGGAAGAAGCACAAGGTACGAGGGCTAGGTATTGGGCTACCCTTCAGCCGCATGATGGCTCGTTCGCTTGGGGGAGAGCTGTTGCTTCTGAGAAGTGGACAAGGAGAGACGGTATTCAGACTGGTGTTGCCTGTGACGGATCATCGGCTTGAAGGAACGAGATAGCTAAACTAGTGCACTTGGTGAGGAAGGCTCACATGCAGCATGGCTTCATGTTGAATTATATATGCTTGGAACTAGGGACATTCGGGGCCGCTACATGGCTTCGGGTTGTCCCTTTTTTTTGGGTTGCTTGACACATGCCTGACACATTGCATTGCTACGCTAGATTTAGCAGAGATGAGAGTTATGAAGGAGTGAAGGAAATGAAGCGACACACAGCTGTTGCCGTACTGATGTTGACCGTGTGTTCAGCCAGCCTGCTTCCGGCTGCATACGCAGAGACAGAGCTGGTGGGAGGAGCCGCTGACCCGGCAAAAGTGAGTGAAGCGGCCAATCTGACGACTGAAGCGGCTAACGATGCTGCCAAGGGCGCAGCAATCGGAGACACGGGCACAAATGCACACACTTCAAGTGTGCCCAGTGCTGCAAGCTCCACCTCCAGTGCAACGGAGGCTGGGCAGGTATCAGGCTTGTCCCTGGATGATGCGATAGGGCTAGCTATAACGAATAGCTACAGCCTGAAGAGTGCTCTAAGCAGCTATCAGCGCAGCGGAATTAATCTGGAGACAGCTGCCGATAATCTGGATTACATCCCGACAGGGACAGGGACTGGTGAAGATGGCGCGTCTTCTCGCTCAGCCTGGAAGCAATATAACTCATCTAATGTGAATTATCTGATGGCACTGAGGAATATCGATACTGTGAAGGATCAGATCGCATACAAGACGGTGGTCGCCTACTATGGTGTGCTGTCCTCCGAGAGAGCGCTGCAGACAACAGAGACCTCGCTGGAGATTGCCCGTGCTGAGGAGCAAGCTGCGCTGGCGAAGGCCAGCAAAGGGAAGCTCTCTGGAGCAGCCCGGGATGAATTTGTCCAGTCGAGAATCGAGGCAGAGCAGAGCTTGACTCAGGCTCAGGATACGCTGAAGCAGAAGAGGGAGAGCTTGCTAACGATGCTGGGTATGGGCCTGAATGAGACGCTTGTGCTATCGGACACGCCAGCATATCAGGAGCCAGAGAAGCTTGATATCGAGACCTATATACAAAAGGTGATCTCTTATGACCCTACAATCTGGCAGAAGGAGAGAAGTGTGGAGCTGGCTGAGCTGAATGTCACCTACTTCTCGTTCAACTCCAGTGACGGTGAGTATGAGCTAGTCAAGATGTCTGTTGCCGATGCGAATAGCGAACTGACGAACAGCAAAAAGGAGCTGGGTGAATCGCTCAGAAGCACCTATTACAATCAGCAAAATCTACAGCAGCAGTATGAGCAAGTTCAGGGGAAGCTAACCGCTGCACACAATGCACTGACGATTGTTAATAAGAAGTGGGAGCGAGGACTCGTTACACAGATTGATGTAATGAAGGCAGAGCAAAGCGTGAGCAATCTCGAAGTACAGCTTCAGGATTTGTTACTGCAGATGGATGAGGTGCAGCGTGTGCTGGAAGCGCCTTGGATTGATTAGCTTGGATTGATTAGTTAATTAGGTTCCATCAAGACAATTGGAGGTTACATATATGGGTGAAGCATCAATAACAAATCCGTTAGGCGCATTAAGAAAAAAGCGTCGCAAAAGATTAATGTGGACGGTTGGAATACTGGCCGTGGCGTTGGGAGCAGGTGGCTATCTGTATTTCAATATGCAAAGCACGCCCTCATTCGTGCCAACAGCTCAGACTGTGCAAGTAGCGCGTGGTGATGTGACGAAGACACTGGAGCTGTCGGGGACCGTGGAGGCTACCAAGGAGGTCAATCTGAACTTTACATCCTCTGACGATACCAAGCTGACGGCTGTGAATGTCAAGGTTGGCGACGTGGTCAAGAAAGGTCAGGTACTGGCGACGCTGGACCAATCAGATGGGCTGGTACAACTGAAGGAGTCACAGGCCAGCCTGGAGGTGGCCCAGGCTCAACTGGAGCAAGCGCAGGAGACTGCCTCGGAGAGCGAGATTGCCGTGCAGCGCGCGAATGTTAGTAAAGCGGAGCTGACGCTGGAGTCTGCTCGTACTGCAACCGATGTAGAGACGGCCCAGCGAACCGTAGATTCTGCCAAAAAGAAGCTGGATTCCGCTAAGCAGGAGTACGAGGATCAGGCGTACCTATATGAAGCGAATGCCATTGCCGAGTCTGAGCTTAATCAAGCAAAGGATTCGCTGGACAGTGCTCAGGAGGAGTATGACAATGCCCAGTTAGAGCTAAGTAATAAGCAAAAATCGGTAGACAAGGCAATCAAGGAGGCTGAGATCTCCTACCAGTCCTCTGTGGCACAGCTTAATGCTACCCTGGAGCCTCCTAAGGCAGCGAGTCTGGTGTCAGCTAGGGCATCTGTGCAGCAAGCTCAGACTCAGGTAGAGCAAAAGCAGGCAGACCTTGAGAAGCTGGTGTTGACCGCTCCGTGGGACGGGATTATTTTGCAGGTGAATGGGGATGTAGGTACTAGCCCAACTACACCATTTATCGTAATGAATGACTCGAACAGCGAGGAGTTGAGTGTCAGCGCCGCTGTTAGTGAAAGTGATATTGGGAGTGTAGAGGTCGGCCAATCGGCTACCTTCAAGTCTGATACTTATCCGAACGAGAGCTTTGAAGGCAAGGTGACCTCAATCGCGCCGGAAGCGACGACGGATTCGGGTGTTACAACCTATGAGGTGAAGATGTCCATCTCGAATACGAATGGGCTACTGAAGACAGGCATGTCGATGGATGTCACGCTGGATTTGGGCACACATAGCAATGTGCTGTACATTCCTTCAACAGCTCTTATCACAAGAGGCGATCAAGACGGTGTGATGAAGCTTGCGGGCACTGGCTCAAGCATATCGAATAATAACCCATCCAGTAACTCGTCTGGTGGCAGTGCGGATAATCAGTCCAGCACAGAGTCTCCGGCTGCTACGACACCATCTGAAAATAACAATACTGCTGGTAACAATGTAAATAAGTCAAATGGTGGTGTTCAGTCTAATCGGCAAAATGCTGCAGGTGGGGTGCAATTCCAGCCAGTAGAGATCGGTCTCTACACAGCTGATCGTGTTGAGATTACCTCTGGCCTGGAGGAGAACGATACAATTACTATCCCGACCCAGACGGAGATTTCCTCCTCCTCATCCACATCGTCATCGTCCCGCTCACAGCAGAGCATCATGGGTGGCGGCAGCTTTGGTGGCGGCCCTGGTGGTCCTCCGGGAGGTCGATGAGTATGAAGCCCGTTATTCAAATTGATCATCTAATCAAGACCTATCAGGTTGCGGAGCAAGCTATCTATGCCCTGCGCGGTGTGAATCTGACGATCGAGGAGGGAGATTTCGTCACCATTATGGGTCCGTCTGGCTCAGGCAAATCAACGATGATGAACATGATTGGCTGTCTTGATAAACCGACTTCCGGTAGCTTTCTGCTGGACGGCTACTCCATTCTGGATGCTCATGATGATGAGCTGGCGATCATTCGCAATCAGAAGATCGGTTTTGTCTTTCAGAGCTTTAACCTGCTGCCACGTACGACAGCAGTAGCTAATGTAGAGCTGCCAATGATGTATGCAGGAATATCGGCTAGAGAACGTCGTACACGGGCGGTTGAAGCGCTACAGAGCGTTGGTCTTGGAGAACGGCTTCATAACAAGCCTAACGAGCTATCGGGGGGACAGCAGCAGCGGGTATCCATTGCTCGCGCTATCGTCAATGATCCGGTGATTATTCTAGCTGATGAGCCTACAGGGGCCTTGGACACCAAGACAACGGCGGATATTATGGGGATATTCCAACGAATGAACGACAAGGGCAAGACGGTGATTATCGTTACGCATGAGCCGGAAATTGCAGCCTATGCGAAGAGGAACATTCATTTTCGTGACGGGCAGATCGTATCCGACGACCGCGTGATCAATCGTACTCTCGCTGGATCGGGGGCTGGATGCTTATGAACATTATGGAGATTATGCGTGTCTCGGTTCGCAGCATCCTGTCGAACAAGCTGCGTTCCTTCCTGACCATGCTTGGCATTATCATTGGAGTCAGCGCGGTCATCGCGATGGTTGCCATTGGTAAGGGCTCTAGTTCAAGCGTCACCTCGCAGATTAACGGGCTGGGGAGTAATTTGCTGATTATCTCGCCTGGTCAGCAATCCTCTGGTGGAATTAATATGGGCTTTGGCTCATCCAATACATTGTCGCTAGATGATATATCAGCGATACGTGAGCTATCTACCGTATCCGATGCGGTGCCCAGTGCGTCATCCAATTTTCAGGTTATCTATGGGTCAAGCAACTATAATACCAGTGTAGAGGGAACCAGCGTGGCTTTTCCTGAGGTGCGGAGTATATCTGTGCAATCGGGACGATTCTTCAATAATTATGAATACAATAACCATGAGAATGTGGCTGTCGTCGGTAGTGAGATCGTTACGAATCTCTTCTCCGAGGGTGCCAATCCCATTGGTGAGACGATCAAAATTAACCGGGTGCCGTTCACCATTGTAGGTGTGCTCGCCAGCCAGGGAAGTTCGGGGATGACAAACAATGATGACAAAATCATCGTTCCCATCTCCACCGCCAAAGCACGACTTGGCATGACGAATGTCAGGACAATCTATGCTTCAGCCACCTCTGCTGAGGTCATGACGCAGGCACAGAATGAGATTACGCAGGCCTTGCGCACCTCGCATGAGCTGAAGTCCAGTGACGATAATGACTTCTCGATTACGAATCAGTCCCAGATTCTGGAGACGGCTGAAAGCGTGACTAGCGTGATGACGACGTTGTTGTCCGGTATTGCTGCTATCTCGCTGGTGGTCGGAGGAATCGGCATTATGAATATTATGCTCGTGTCGGTCACGGAGCGCACACGGGAAATTGGTATTCGCAAGGCCATCGGGGCCAAGCGTGGTGATATTTTACGCCAATTCCTCGTGGAGTCGGTCATTCTCAGTATTATTGGAGGACTGTCTGGGGTAGCGATCGGAGTGGGAACGGCGCTACTGTTGGAGAAATTCGCAGGTCTATCTATTGAGTTGACTATGGAACCGATGCTGTATTCCTTCCTGTCGTCCATGGCGGTGGGAATTGTCTTCGGTGTCTACCCGGCCAGGAAGGCAGCTCAGCTCAAACCGATTGATGCCTTGCGTTATGAATGATTATATCCTCAAGAAGCACAGTTCATTTGCATGAATGACTGTGCTTTTTCGTATACTGGTGAACGTATAGCACACTTGCAGTTGGATTGAGCAACTCCTAATCATAGCTTGAGCCATAGCCTAAGCACATCAATCCTTGTGAGAAATATTACGTACAAAACAGTCAGGAATTGGGTAATACATGAAGGAGATCTAAAATTGGAGGGTGAATGATGACGGATCGAATTTTTATCAGTCCGGGCAAATATGTACAAGGCAGAAATGTCGTGGACAAGACGGGACATTACGTCAAGGGCCTTGGCAGCATTGCGCTCGTCATTGCAGATGAGGTCGTATGGGAGATTGCAGGTCATCGGGTCGTCAATAGTCTGGAGCAGGAGGGAATTGCAGCTGTCAGGGCGGAATTCAAGGGGGAGGCCTCCCGTAATGAAATCGAGCGTATAACCGAACAAGGAAAAGGGAGTGGAGTAGATATCGTTATTGGCGTAGGCGGAGGGAAGACCCTGGATACCGCCAAAGCCGTCAATGACGAGCTGGCGGCTCTCTGTGTGATTATTCCTACAGCAGCTTCGACGGATGCACCTACCAGTGCCTTGTCCGTCATTTACTCGGATAATGGAGAGTTCGAATCTTATGCATTTTACCGGAAAAACCCGGACCTGATTCTGGTGGATACGAAGGTGATTGCCGAAGCACCGCCATTGTTCCTTACCTCGGGCATTGCCGATGCGCTCGCTACCTGGGTGGAGGCCAGAGCGGTGATTGAAGCACGCAAGACAACAATGGCAGGTGGATTTCCGACTATTGCTGCCGAAGCGATTGCCCGCCGCTGTGAGGAGGTGCTCTTCGATTATGGTGTGCTCGCCTATGAATCAGCCAAGCGGAAGGTAGTTACTCCGGCTCTGGAGGCCGTCGTCGAAGCAAATACGCTCCTAAGCGGAATTGGCTTCGAGAGCGGTGGTCTAGCAGGCGCGCATGCGGTGCATAATGGCTTTACGGTACTTGAAGGTGATATTCATCATATGACTCATGGACAAAAGGTCGCATTCGGGACTTTGGTACAGTTGACACTGGAGCAACGTCCTTTGCTGGAGCTAGAGCGATATATGGAATTGTATTTACAGCTTGATCTGCCTGTCACGCTGGAAGATATCAAGCTGAAGAAGGCCTCACATGAGGACTTGTACCGAGTGGCACAAGCAGCGACCAAGGAAGGGGAGACCTCGCACAATCTTCCCTTCCCGATCGACGCCGATCGGATGCTGGATGCGATCCTTGCTGCGGATCAATATGCAACAGCATATAAGAAGAAGACGGGACGCTAAATAGATATATCCAAAAGACGGTCCTCCGCATGATGCCGGAGAGACCGTCTCGTTGTGTAGCTATATAATTGAAATGTAAATGTAATTGAAAATCGTATGTTGAATGGTAATCGTATATATGGATCAACTATTGCAGGAACTTGCGATGATGCTTCTTTCCGTCAAAGGAGAACATGGCCCGCTTATCCTCAACGACTGTCTCCAGATGGACCGTTCGTCCCCAGAGTTTATAGACATAGGGGAGTGTACGCTCCATATATTTCAGATCGAGCTCCACGCCTTCATATTGATGCTTCAGCACCAGCTCTCCAGTACGCAGATAATCCGCATCATGGACGACCAGATAAGGAGACCCCCCGTTCAAACGGGCGTACACGAGTTGATCACGGATGTGCTCCCAGGATTTGTCGGTAATCTTCCACTCGGGTCCACGTTTCTCGAATACATACAGGTCCAGATCCTCTGTCAGTTGCTTGGTCATGTAATTGCGTATGAAGGAGGTATCTGAGTCTACCTCTCGTACCTCGAAGATTTTGGCACGTCCCTCGCCTGGGAGCCGTCCCAGCCGCTTCTGCTCCTCCTCGGTGGGTTGATCCCAACGACGCTCGATATCCTCGAAGATCTTCAATCCTAAATAGTAAGGGTTCAGACTTTGTTTGGATGGTTGGACGACGGATGCATTCAGCATAGCGAACTCAACCGTCTCATCACTGGATAGATCCAGTTCGCGAATGATCCGCTGATGCCAGTACGATGCCCAGCCCTCATTCATGATCTTCGTCTCCATCTGTGGCCAGAAATATAACATTTCATCACGCAGCATACTCAGAATATCCCGTTGCCAATCGTCCAGCACTTCGGAGAATTGTTGAATGAACCACACGACATCCTTCTCGGGCTCTGGTGGGAAATGATGTACCTGAATGTCATCTGTAGTGTGCTGCGATTGAGCGGGGGCGTCCAGATTCCACAGATCATCATAGCGGCCTGTAGAGGTATCCTCCTGTGAGGGCTTCTTCTGCTCCTTCACCTTCAGCTCCAGATAACGTTGCTTATCCAGATGGCGGGGCTTGATGAGCTGAGGGTCCACATGCTCCTGGATCGCAAGAGCTGCGTCAATGAAGGCTTCAACCGTCTCCTTGCCATACTCCAGCTCATAGCTGCTAATCCGTTCTGCGGTGGCGGACATGCTCTCTACCATATTACGGTTAGAGGCCGAGAAGCGAGCGTTATTTTTGAAGAAATCACAGTGGGCCAGCACATGAGCGACAATCAGCTTGTTCTGGATTAGGGAATTGCCCTCCAGGAGAAATGCATAGCAAGGATTGGAATTGATGACTAGCTCATAGATTTTGCTGAGACCGAGGTCGTATTGCATTTTCATTTTTTGAAAATTTTTGCCGAAGCTCCAGTGGTTAAATCTTGTAGGCATACCGTAGGCGCCAAAGGTATAGATGATATCTGCAGGGCAAATTTCGTAGCGCATCGGGTAAAAATCAAGGCCAAAGCCAGACGCGATCTCCGTAATCTCTGCAATGGATCGTTCCAGCTGCTTCATTTCCGCTTGCGTCATAACCATCCCTCCGCAGGTCTATATTCTGCTTCATATTTTATGAGTATGTGCGGACAATCCGTTTATGTCGGTCGGCGGAAAAAGGACTTCAGGGCCTGATAGACCTCGCCCTTCTCCTTAATCACATAGTACATGAATTGCTCTCCCTTGATGTGCCGATAGGCGGACATCAGTGTACTGCTGCGGTTGTATTGGTTCACCTCTCCATAGCCGAACATGTTGCTGCGTTGCATGAGCTCACCGATCAGCTTCACGCAGCGTTCGTTATCAGAGGTCAGATTATCTCCATCCGAGAAGTGAAAGGGATAGATGTTATAGCTGGCAGGGGGATAACGCTTGTCGATGATTTCAAGAGCCTTGATGTAGGCAGAGGAGCAGATGGTTCCACCACTCTCTCCGCGTGTGAAGAATTCTTCCTCGGTGACCTCTTTAGCCTCGGTATGGTGCGCGAGGAAGACGATCTCAACCTTCTCATATTGTCTTCGAAGAAAACGGGTCATCCAGAAGAAGAAGCTTCTTGCACAATATTTTTCGAAGGAGCCCATGGAGCCGGACGTATCCATCATGGCAATGATTACAGCATTGGATTGCGGGATGTATTTGTCCTCCCAGGTCTTATAACGCAGATCATCCGGACTGATATGATGAATTCCTGGCTGTCCTTGTCTTGCGTTGCGGCGCAGGTTCTCCATGATCGTTCGTTTTTTGTCAATGTTGGACTGCATTCCTTTTTTGCGTATATCATTGAAGACTACGGAATGTACCTCGATCTGATCTTTGTCCTTCTGCTGAAGATTCGGCAGCTCCATCTCATCGAACAGCATATCCTCCAGATCCTCAAGACTTACCTCGGCTTCGATAATGTCGTGGCCTGGCTGGTCCCCTGCTTTTTCTCCCTTGCCTGGCTGCTTGCTCGGTGCCTGATCACGGCCGATCGTATCACCGACCTTACTCTTTCCGTCTCCCTGACCTACATGCTTTTGTTTGTTAAAATTATAGACGAAGCGATACTCATCAAGGCTGCGTACGGGAATTTTGATGATCTGCTTGCCGTCGGACATAATAATGTTCTCTTCCGTGATCAAATCTGGCAGATTCTGCTTGATGATATCCTTGACCTTCTCCTGATGACGCTGCTGATCCTGATACCCTTTGCGATGCAGTGACCAGTCTTCACGGGATACAACAAATGAATACGGCATATGTGATTCCGACACGATAGGCACCTCCTTGTAGTATGCTTGGGTTAAGTCAGCGACTTCGTTCCTTCATGCAATTGTAATGCTTGGTTCTTATGTATATTCAGACGGCAGTGCGATATGTGATGGCTCCTTAGAATAATTAGTGGCTATATTTTGAGATCGGGCAGTCTGGCCGCAGGCGAATAGACAAGCAGACAAGACGAATGTATTCCATTACAAGTCATCTACAGCTGCTGACATGCAGCAGGAAGAGGAAGAATCGCAGTAGGAGTATGATCCAGGATGCCGAAGATGGCGGGAAATGTGTCTCATCTGTTATACTTATGAATACTATATTTGGTAGATTTATCCGCCAACTGATTCGGCTAATTGATTTTATAAATATTTGATTCAATGTCTAATTGATTCGTTACTAATAAGCTAGCTAATTCGGTATAACGAGCCCGATTCGACTGACGTACCTGTTGGAATCTGCTGCAAAAGAAATAGTTGAACTGGTGCTCAATTGGCAGTAGTCGTGTTCATGTACAAGAAGATGGTGGGAGTCGAGGGAATTTAGTAGTCTGCAGGAGGTCTCTTCATGGAAATCTATGCGTTAGATATTACAGAGGAAGCTATGGAGCAGCGTTATGATGAGCTGACGTCGTGGGTGTCGAGGGACAAAAGGGACAGACTCGCACGATATCATCGCCGGGCAGATGCCTTGCGAAGCCTAGGGGGAGATGTGTTGGCACGTTGGGTGCTCTGCCGTCATTTGGATGTGCCTAATCATCGTTTGCAATTTGGTGCCAACGCATACGGTAAACCGAGTCTATCGAGTCACGAAGGGCTGTATTACAATGTGTCCCATGCAGGGCGTTGGGTAGTATGTGCTGTAGATTTTGCGGAGATCGGTATTGATGTGGAGGCTGTAAAGCCTGTGGAGGATGGAGTAGCGCGCATGATTATGTCGGATGACGAGTACATGCGATGGGGTGAGCTCGAAGGAAAGCCTCAGCTAGACTATTTCTATGATATATGGACGTTGAAGGAGAGTCTCGTCAAGGCGGAGGGGAAGGGCTTAAGCATTCCTCTGGATTCAATTAGCTTCGATATCAACATCGGTATACAAGGCATTGCTCTACGTACGAAGGACTGGTCCACAAGATATCAGCATTTCAAGCAGTATGATCTAGACGCAGGCTATAGGCTGGCAGCAAGTGCGCTACACCCTGGATTCCCGGACAAGCTGGATGTGGTGACAGTAGAGGAGATTCAGCTTCAATAGGTGTAGGCCAATTCAAAAGGTAGAAGGATGATATGATGACAAAAACTCTCTATATAAATGGTCACTTGTATGGGCGTGCTACAGATGAGCCGCAGGCCATAGTTGTACAGGACGGGAAGATTGAGGCTATTGGTGGGCAAAAGGAGCTGATGCTTCAGCTTAGTGGCCGACACTATGAGATCGTGGATTGGCAGGGAGGGTATGTGCTACCGGGGCTTGTTGATTCGCATATGCATCTGTCCATGCACGGGATGAAGCTGTCCATGCTCGATTTCAGCGCCGCATCCTCCAGACGGGAGATGCTCGACATGCTGCGCCGTAAGGCGGAGACGACGAGTTCTGGAGAATGGATTCTGGGCCTGAACTGGAATGAGAATGCCTTCCCGGATCGTATGGCCCCACATATCTCAGAGCTGGACGAGATTACTAGCACACATCCGGTCTTTTTGACTAGAACCTGCTTTCATGCTTTTCTCGCAAATACGGAGGCATTTCGCCGTGCGGGGGTTCACAAGGATACTCCTGATCCTGCATCGGGTTCATTTGGCAGAGATGAGTACGGAGAACTGAATGGCTGGGTGTACGAGGAAGCGAGCTTCCTATTCCAGAAAGTCCAGCCACAGCCCGATTATGCGACCAAAAAGCAGATGATACGTCAATCATCTCTGGATGCGCTGAGATTGGGGCTAACAGGTGTACATACAGAGGATTTGCGGCTTCATGGCAGTGTAGAGACGATGCTTGGCATCCATAGAGAGCTGCTTGAGGAAGGGGTTGCCCTTCGAACTCATCATTTGCTGTACCATCCCTTTCTTGAAGAGGCTGTTGGGCTGGGATTACATGCGGGTTCAGGAGATGAATGGCTGAAGATGGGCAGTGTGAAGCTTTTTGTGGATGGTGCCATTGGAGGCAGGACAGCCCTGTTGCGTGAGCCATATTATGATGACGATCAGACGATGGGGATGGCAATTCATTCGCTGGATGGCTTGGAAAAGCTTGTGGCTGCGGCAAGGCAGGCAGGCTTTCCGATTGCGGCGCATGCCATTGGCGATGGTGCGGCGGATCTATTGCTTACGGCTCTGGAGAAGCACCGCCTACCAGCAACTTCGATGCTGCCTGATCGATTTATTCATGCACAGGTGCTCGATCGTGGGCTGGTGGAGCGGATGTCGCAGTTGCATCTCATTGCGGATATACAGCCGCGTTTTGTCGTTAGTGATTTCCCGTGGGTGCTGGAGCGAGTGGGGCCGCACAGAACGGAATTCTTGTACGCTTGGCGAAAGCTCATGCAGGCCGGGATTCCTTGTGCAGGTGGCAGTGATGCACCTATAGAGCCCTTGGATCCCTTGCTTGGATTACATGCTGCAGTCACTCGACGTAAGCCTGAAGAGTCACACGAGGGCTACATCACTGAAGAAAAGCTATCTCTATCAGAGGCGCTATTACTGTTCAGCAAGGGAGGGGCAGTAGCTGCCGGGGAGGTAGAAGAGCGAGGGATCATCCAGCAAGGCTGTCGGGCGGACTTTACAGTACTGGATAGAGAGCTTATGCAGGATGATCCAGATGATGTATTAAAGGCCCGAGTGCAGATGACGATTGTGAATGGTGTAATGGCCTATCAAGCTTGAGGGGCTCTGGGGTCGAAAGGAACTTTGAAGATGCTCTGATAGGAGGTGTGGATGATTTCCTATCAGGGGCATCGCTTATCTGCGATGCTACCTTAAGAGCTACTACCTTAAGAGCTACTACCTTAAGAGCTACTACCTTAAGAGCTACTACCTTAAGAGCTACTACCTGCTGTAGATGCTGGATAGTAGCTTTATATAAGCGCAGTCGATATGCACACATAAACGGAGAGTACGGAACGGGGCCAAGGAAGTACTGCTTCCACACCTTCTGTAAGAAAGCTTACTAGCGAATATAGAATATTACAGGATTCTTTTATACTATAAAATAATCTAAAGAACTGGGGGAAAGCGATTATAAAGACCGCTGCTATGGTGGGGGGATTCATGCATCTCTTGAATTACGGTGGTTGTTAGAAAAATGTATTTTTTTTAAAAAAGGTTGCACTATACCGAAGGACATGGTATATTCTATTTCCGGCCAAGAAATCACTGAGAAATCAGGGCGGTAAAGTAGAATTTAGTTTGAATGAGGACATTTAAAACAAACTAAATTATTGCTTGCAAACTTGGCGAGGGTATGATAAGATATAGAAGTTGCCGAGCGAGAGTTGCTCGGTAAAGAAAACGAAGTTGATCTTTGAAAACTGAACAACGAGTGAGCGAATTTCACGCAAGTGAGATTCAAACAATGAGATATTAAATCTCGTCAGATTCAAAATGAGCTATCGCTCTTTTCAATAACTTTATTGGAGAGTTTGATCCTGGCTCAGGACGAACGCTGGCGGCGTGCCTAATACATGCAAGTCGAGCGGACTTGATGGAGAGCTTGCTCTCCTGATGGTTAGCGGCGGACGGGTGAGTAACACGTAGGCAACCTGCCCTTTGGACTGGGATAACTACCGGAAACGGTAGC
>NZ_KB898204.1 GCF_000377505.1 Paenibacillus massiliensis 2301065 = DSM 16942
CGCCGGAGGGTTCTTCACTGTTGTCCCAAGTTCTGCACAGCTTCCTTGGCCTTCGTCCATTGTCACGAGACTCGGCTCCCTCTTTTCCCCTTCGCAGGTCCTTTTTGACGACGCGGCAGGATTCACTTGATGTTGCGGCCTGGGTTGTCGCTCGCCCGGTCTCTGACCGGTACTTTTGTCGATGCGCTTTTACACACAGATTTCACCATGCGCAAGCATCCTAGCTACAAGGGTGGCTTGGCCCCTCCCTTGGTTGGACTTTCACCAACTAGATAATGCGTGCCTCTGGGCACGCTAACAAACAAAAGCAGCCGATCACATAGATCTGCTGCTTATTTGTTAAAAGCCCATATACTATTTGTTTTTCAGATCAATGGTGTCCACATTAAGTTAGGAAAAAGACAAATTAATATTGGGACAAAATATTCGTTAATACATTTCCATCAATGTTCCCACCGGTTAACACAAGGGCTACATTTCTACCTCCAATAGGTTCTTTATAATCCCTAATTGCTGCAACAGCAATACCCGTAATAAGGCCACCACCGCCTACGGGGATTACTATGGTGTCAATATCCTCATTATAACAGTGACATGATCTATCCCAAGAAGGGATGCGGCGTAGCTTACAGAACCCCCATGGTTGCCCGAAGAAATTGCGGCTACACCAGTGATTCTTGATTCGATCATATGCATTTTTCACATTTTCATAGCTAAATGTCGTTTCTCGTTCTCCCTTAGATTTCAAAGTTAACTCCGAGATTTTTCTTCTCTGCAGTCCGTAAAGCCATTTTCGCTACATATATATCGAGAATCGCCATACCTGTGGCATCAAAAATTGTAATTTGTTCGTTACTAGTTCTACCCTTCATTTTTCCCAGGATCAAATCACCGATTTCACCAGATATATTGCTCTCTGTAATCTTGCCTTCTTTTAGCGGCATTTCAATTTCGCCAACTTGTATACAGTGTTCTTTATCATCTAAGAAAAGGCGAGCTTCTGAAACCAGACTAGAATCAATCTCCTGTTTTCCAGACATATCTGCTCCTATGCAAGAAATATGTGTACCTTTTTTTACCCATTCCCTTTTTATTATGGGGGTTCTTGATGGTGTCACTGTAATGATGATATCACTCTGCTTCACTGCTTGTTCTAGAGAACCCACCTCCTCAAACAAAATTTTTTCTGCGTTTATTCCAAACTCATGTAGAAGTCTGCTCGAAATGGTATCAACGAATTTTTTTAATTTCACTTTGTCCCTACCTGCGACCCGGACCATTTTCAAATTGGGAAGTAAAGACAAGGCACATGCAATTTGATAAATAGCTTGGTTCCCAGAACCTACTACAAGAAGCTTTTCAGAGTCTTTTCTAGCTAAATATTTAGCTCCGATCGCTCCAGAGGCTCCTGTTCGTATTCCTGTAATAAATGCTGCCTCGGTTAACCCTATAGGTTTTCCTGTCTCAGCATCAAATACAGTTATTAGGCCCATCAAAGTCGGCATTTGCTTCATTTCATTGTCAGCGAACCATGTAACTGTTTTATGTCCAAATACCTTATCGCTCTTGAGATAGCCTGACTTGATGTCCATATCTGCCTTCCCCGGAACAAAATCATAAAAGATGGTTGGCCAAGTCTCCGTGTTGTTTTCACTTTTAGCTTTGTACACCGTCTCAACAAGATGGATAACTTGCTGAACGTTCAGTTCTTGTCTAAGATCCTTATCACTTAGAAAACGCATCTGTTATTCTACCTCCATAGTCAGATCATCAAAAAAAGCATTAAATCTCATCCCTCCTATATACATAGGCCCTAACGGGAGTGAGACTTAATGCTTTTAATCGTGTTTACCTGGGGATAAAAACAAGCACTATATCATTTTTATTTGTATTATTATACTGAAACATTGTTGAATTCACAACATTATTTCAATACCCAGCTTGATCGCTATTTCCTCAGATGCATTTATAGAGGTTGGCCTCCACATGTCTTAATGATAAAGGAATTCACTGCTAGCTTTCAGAAAAAACGTTCCCCTTAGAGCAAACTAATGACTTCTCCCAAATTGCATCTGTCACCATTAGGCGGTAACAAGCCGTTGTTCCATTTATTCAAGCTCAATGCTCTAGAGAGTAGACTCCACCTCGCGGCTAACGGGGTAACTCACCGTGTACTCGACTCCCTCAAGCCAGCAGCCCTGCACAAAATCCCGGCCACGTACGATCACACGATCCTCATAGATCTCAACATGTAGACCTTGGCTCCCTTCCAGATATTCATCCTCATCCGTCCAGAGATAGGCTACCGAGGCTGCATTGAACATGCTAGGCCGTTGCTGGTCGTCGCCATAGCGGGTACGCTCGTTATCCAGTGTCCAATGTGTATGCCCCGTGAACAGCATCACCTGTGGATAGCGGTTCAGCACCGCCTTCAGCTCCGTATCCTGCTTGACACCGTACCAGCCCTGCTCCTCCATAGAACCAGCTACTGTATTCAACAGCGGCTGATGCAGGAAGACAAAGATCGGGCGATTCGGGGCAGCCTTCTCGGCGAGTGTCGTCTCCAGCCATTGCAGCTGTGTGCTGCTCATCTCACAATCCTTGGGATGAGGCTGCTCAGTGCCCAGGAATATGAAATGATAACCGTCGATCCAATGATCATGATACGGTGCCAGCGAACCTGTCTCCTCCAGGAACATTCCGAGCCGCTGCTCCCAGAAGTCGCCAAGCTGCTCTTCCTGCATAGGCGCTTCGGCACTTTTCGCCATGGCTTCCTGCACCCATGCATGAATCTCCTGACTGCTCATACTCATCAGATCGGCTGGGTGCTCCTCCACCACTCCGATGCCTACGTCATGATTGCCCAGGGTGTATCGAATTGTTGGCAGGAGAGTACGATAGGACTTCAGAATTCGATGCAACTCGTGATACTCCCCCGGTCTCCCATGATCCGTCACATCTCCAATATGCATAATCCCACTGCTTCCCTCACTGAAGGAGAGTAGATCCGTTAGGGCGCGCTCCAAATGAAGATTATGGATATGCTGTGGCTCCTCCGTGATATGAGTATCCGTGATAACCTGAAACGTTGCCAAAGGCTTCATTTGCCTTGCATGGTGAATTGCTGCCTCGTCCTTCATCAAGAATTCCCCCATTTCAATCCGATGACCCCAATTAGAATGAATCCCATCCATACCAAAGACATTGCTCTTAATCGTTCGCCAAATACAAAATGATCAAAAAGACCGATCAGCGTAATACCTACCCCTGACCAGATTGCATAAGCTACACCGAGAGGTATATGCTTCACGGCGAAATTCAGCATTGTAAAGCTTGCACCATAACAGACAAACATCAGCACCGATGGCCATAGCCGTGTAAAACCGCCTGACAGCTTCATCATGATCGTGCCGCTGATTTCCAGTGCAATCGCCAGAGCAAGCAGGCCCCAGCCAATATAATTTTGATTTGTCATCCTGTTAGTCGCCTTCCATTAGCTCAATAAATGAATGAATGCTGGCGTCCGCCAGCGACAATCGCTCAGGTTCCCCAATTCCAACCTTCCATAGTACGCCAGCCTGAATTCCCATCTCCATATCGCCGTCTGTGTCCCCGATGACAAGTGCCCGCTCTGCCGCTACCTTCATTCGTTCACAGGCAAGTAGCACCATATCAGGAAACGGCTTGCCTCGCTCCACCTGATCATTACCGATAATGACCTCGAAGTATTCCTCGATTCCCAGCCAGCTCAAGTGTCGCTCTGCCTGACTGGTCTCGTCCGCAGTAACAATACCCATGGGAATCCGTGCCTTCCGGCAATGCTCCAGAAATTCGCGGGCACCCGGCATCAGCCTGACAGGGCGAGTGCGCTCCAGCTCCAGCTCTGCATGGTTCAAGCTCTGTGACACCATCAGCTTCGCCTCGGCCCAGGATACGCCAGCTCGATAGCCATGCCATGTGAGTACAGCCTCTACTTCTCCCATGCTGCCCATCGCAAGCGGCCCGCGAGCATCATAACCGATCACCCGCCCCTGTTCATCGTGCTCTGTTCCCCAGATTGCAGGGAGTGCTTCCGCAGCGAGCAGCCGTCCTTGGCGGGCCAACTCCTCCTGAAAGCAAGTCAGCACGACATCAGTCCAATGGCCCCAGAGATATGTGAAATCCAGCAATGTGCCATCCTTATCGAACAACACTGCCTCCACTGGCGCTGGAGCACCAGGGATTATCAGCTTTGACATGTACCGCACTCCTTCCCCATCCGTCACAAGCAGCCATCAGCTAAGCAATATGTGCTCCATATCGCATCACCGATGGCTGGCTCATGTATTTCACGCTTGCTTTAAATTACATATGGACTTGCTTGCTTTACCTTGCTTGCTTATTTACTTATTCAGACGATCCAGCTCTTTCTGTGCCTTTTCTTTCGCTTTCTTCAATGCTTCAGCCGCTGGTACATTATTGATCTGCACTTCATCTGCCGCATCCTTCAGTGCTTCATTAATCTTGCCGCCTGTAGGGTCCTGGAATGGCGATGAGCCATGAGCAGCCTGTTGCAGCGGTACTGTAATCTGTGGATTCTTCGCGCTGAATTCCTTGAAGGCAGGATCTTCCTGCGCAGATTGTCTAACTGCAATGTAGCCTGTGTTCATCGACCATTGGGCCGTGTTGGAAGCTTCAGAGAAATACGTCAGCCATTCGAAGGCTGCTTGCTGCTGCTCTGGGCTTGCTTTTGCCAAAATCCCTGCCATACGTGCTTCTGCCACTGGCTTACCTTGTCCGATACCTTCCCAGCCCGGCTGTTCCATTGCAGCTACGATGCTGAAGTCCAGATCTCCCTGATCGCCACTGGAGCCTGTATAGCCTGCTGCTTTGTTCTTCAAGACATCATCAATCGTCTTATACCAATATTCCCAGCCTTGTCCGCCGTATTGGATGCCCATGATCTTGTCCTCATGAATCCATTTGCGGAACAGCTCCCAGGTCTCCACCCATTCCGGGGAATCAATCATCACAGTCTTGCCATCATCACTAAGGATTTGGCCACCTTTGCTGAACACAGCATCAATCATATTATCCTTGCCCCACATTGGCTCCCAGCCATAGAATGTGGTTTTCCCATTCTCCTGCTTGGTCATCTTGGCTGCAGCGTCAGCCAGGGCTTCCCAAGTCGTCAGGGTGGCAGGATCAATGCCATGCTCCTTCAGCGTGTCCATGCGATAGTACATCACTTGTGTCGTTCCATACATGGGTAGGAAATATTGCTTTCCATCTACTTGGCCCTGCTGCAGGAAGGTCTGTACGTAATCCTCTTTATTAAATTCAGGATCGGCAGCAATCAGGTCATCCACCGAAGCATAGTAGCCTTTGCGCGCCCAATCCACGTTGGAGCCAAGCACGGCAGCAGGTACTTTGCCCGATGCAATAGCTGCCTGAAGCTTCTGCTCGGTCTCCGTATAGTCAGCCTGTACGATACCCTTTACCACAACTTTATCTTGCGAGCTGTTGAAGTTGTCGATCATCTTCTTCATATTGTCGCCCAGGTTGCCCCCGAGGCCATACCAGAACTCGATCTCTACCGGAGCCTGTGCGGCTGCCGGCGCATTCGATGGACTACTGTTCGTTGCTGTATCAGAAGTTCCTGCCGTAGAAGCACTTCCACACGCTGTGAGCAGGGCAAAGCTCGAAGCCAGCACCAGCGACGTACCTCTCTTCCATTGCTGTGACCACATGGTGCGCATGTTGCTGTACAGATGATTCCACTTCATGAATAATATCCCCCTATGTGAATTGAAATTGATACTTCGCGAATACACTTCATTCTTGCTCGTGCCTGTTACGACTTAATTCTTGTTCACGCCAGCCGTGATATTAACGCTCTCCATAATCGTCTTCTGGGTGAACACGAAGAGCAGCAGCAGCGGCGCAATCGTGAAGGCTCCAGCAGCCATAATCTGCGGCCAGGCCAGCCCATAGGCTCCACCCTCAACGAAGAAGCTTCGTAAGCCCGCTGACACGAGCTGAAGATTTGGGTCCTTCGTAATCAGCATGGGCCAGAAGTAGTTGTTGTACTGCTCGATGAATGTGATCAGGACCATTACCGCAAAAGTCGAGCGAATCAGCGGCGCCACAATCGTCCACAAAATTCGGAAATGTGAAGCCCCGTCCAATTGCCCCGCCTCAACAAGCTCATGCGATACCTGAAGGAAGGCTTGGCGGATCAGGAAAATCGAGAATACACTGACACAGTTGGACAAAATCAATCCTGTATAGGTATCCAGCAGCTGCAGCTTGCTTAATATCAGATAGCTCGGCAGGTAGACTGCCGTGCTCGGAATCATATATCCGAGCAGCACGATACCTGTCAGCAGACCCTTCAGACGGAATTGCATATGCGTCAGGGCATAAGCCATCATGCTGGAGTTGATCACTTGTAGTACACAGATCGCAGCAGCTACGCCGATGCTGTTCAACATATAACGAGCGAACGGAGCCGCATGCCAGGCATCCAGATAGTTGCTCCATCGGAATTCCTGTGGCCAAAAGGTTGGCGGGAACTGCCAAATCTCATCATTCGTCTTGAAGCCACTGGTGACCATCCAATAGAATGGAAAGGCCATTGCCAGACTGACCGCCGCCAGCAGGATATAACGCAGAAGATTTAGAAGCCGCTCCCGGTTGAACCAAGCCAGCTTCCGCGGACGACCTGTCGCTTGGCTCGGCGCCTGCTTCGGTAATTTTTTAGGAATCACGGTCATGTTCATCAGTAGTGCACCAGGCGTCTGCCCAGCAGGAAGGAGATTCCTGACAGGAGTACGCAGATCAGAATAATGACTACCGCAATAGCCGAAGCCTCACCTACATTGAAGGATTCAAATGCGGATTGATAATACATATAGAGCAATGTCCGGGTTGCCCCTGCCGGTCCACCTTGAGTCATCACGTTAATCTGGTCATAGGCCTGCAGGGATTGAATCGTCAGAATGATAGACAAGAAGAAGGTCGTAGGCGAGATCAGTGGCAGGATAATGGCTCTGAATTTGTCCCACCAGCCAGCCCCATCAATGCCTGCCGCCTCCAGCAAGTCTGCCGGAAGATTACGCAGGGCCACGAGATAGAACACCATACACCAACCAATGGATTTCCACAGAGTGACAATTAGTACAGCGACTAGCGCCCAATCTCCATCACGAAGCCAGCTAATAGGAGAAGCACCGAACCAGCCCAATAACAGATTGGCCAGACCTACCTCCGGCTCAAAGATCCAGGACCACGCAATGGACACAGCCACTGTCGGGGTAACCCATGGTGAGAAAAGCAGCATTCGGAACAGGCTTCCTCCCTTCATCTTTCGGTTCATGAGCAATGCTAGTCCAAGCCCGCCTACCATCGTCGGAATGACACTGCCAAGCCCGAATAGAAGTGTTACCCGCAAGGCCTGATAGAAATCCGAGCTCGTAAATAAATATTGATAGTTCTCCCAACCGACGAACAGTTTGTCGGGACTCATGAAATCCCACGATGTCAAGCTTAGGTATACGATGTAACCCAGCGGCCACAGCCAGAATAGCAGCAATGGAAGAAGCGCCGGCAGAGTGAACATTACAGCCTCCGTCTCCTTCATCAGCCTTACTTTCATATTCAATCACGTCCTTAAGTTTTAACTTTTCTGTTACCAACAAGTTAATCGGCTGTGTTGGATGACTTTTTTCTTGTGTACAAAAATGATTGTACGATGCTTTTGATAAATGTAAGCCTGACTTATGTTAAAATAACGGGTGTCCATGTAAAAATTTTTTCCCAAATATTGCAGTATGCCTGCTAACTCCCCCCTCGAGGTGACCTTATGAAGGATCAAAAGGCCTTGACACCGGATAACTCCGGGCTAAGTACTACACAGAAGCATCGTACAGAAATGATTGAAGCGATTGCGAGCACAATGGATTTGTATGGCGTGAACCATACGTTTGGCCAGCTATACGGGATTATGTATTTTGAGGATCGACCGATGACCCTCGAAGAAATGAAAGAAGCCATGCAGATGAGCAAGAGCAACATGAGCTATGCCGTGCGTGCCCTGACTGAATCCCAAATGATCTATAAGCTGGAGGAGAAGAAGGAACGGAAGGACCTGTATGTAGCTGAGACTAACTTCTACCTGACATTTCAAAATTTCTTCGGGGATAAGCTGCAGCGAGAGGTGGATGTCATGACGCACAGTCTCCAGCAGGTCAAGCCAGAGCTGATTGAATTCATTCTATCGAGAGAGACGTCTTCCACGGAGCGTGAGACGGCTTTGCAAGATTTACACAAGCTTGAGCAGGCGGAGCAATATTACAAATGGCTGCAGGGCTTTGTGGATCGACTGCGTGAGGGTGATTTTTTCGAAGATGAATCTGTGATGCAGAAACATCCTACAGAGGACTAATATATACAGGCGTACAGGCTGCCGTCATGTCACGCTGGACTGACTTGCCGAACTCTTGTCCAGGCCCGAGTGCTACATAGTGCATGCGGGCTTTTTTGCATTTTGTGCATTTACCGTGAAATCTATATGTATACCTCTAGGCAAATTAGTTGTAATTCCCTCTCACAAATCTCCTTATATAGTGAACGTCTCTACTAGACGCTCCAGATTCAAAGAGGGGGAATAATCATGGCAATTGGTGATGCATTAACTTCGAAATCTCAGCTTAAAGGACGCGACAGCGTGGATCTGTTGGCTAGAACACTCTATGGAGAGACCCGAGGTGACTCCGCTTCTCGCGTAGGTGTAGCCTATGTCATTTCTAATCGTAAAAGCAACAAGACTTACAACGAATTCAAAAATCTCAACACGATTGAGGCGGTTGTGCTTCATCCGTATGCCTTCAGCTGCTTTAACGATAATGATCCCAACCTTGCTCATTGTCTTCGGCCTGATACCAGCAGCGCAGCCTGGAAGAACATCGTAAATCTGGCCTCCAATCTTAGCAACTCTGCCAACCCGATCGCCGCAAAATGCTTCTACAACACAAACAAGAGATTCGAAGAGCTGAGCTACACCCAGAACGGGAAGCTTTATTATAAGTTCCCTGGGGGAAGCACGGTCCAGATTAGCTCGAAAATCTCGATTGGTGCGCATATGTTCTTTGATTACATTGTGAATTAAGAAGTACGTAATAATAGAGACGGCCTTAGTCCCCGATATTTGAGACTAAGGCCGTGTTGGCATATGTTATTAGCCATATTAGGACTCGACAGGCTTCACTTCGATCTGATCCACTACGAATTGATTCTTGGCATCATCGAACTTATATACGACGTTAATATCACACACATACATGGGGGATACGCCGACAGAGCCCGGTATATACAGCTTGATTGACTGCCCCTCTAAGGAATAGAGCACAACACCACCGAAATAAAGCTCCTCTTGATCGACTGTTGTTGCAGCATCTAGTGGATATTCGAGCTTGTATTCCTGGCCTTGCGTCTTCACTGTAATCCCTAATGTACCATCGGCTTGTTGGGTTACATGGGATTCAATCTGTTCCGCAACAATATCCTCATAGCCCTGTACCTGGATCTCGGTAGCGTCCTTGGCATCCACCACATGAATCTCATAGAGGCTCAGCCCTGTCCCTCGTCCGGTCTGGATGATGATGACAGCTTCCTCTTGACCATCTCCTGTAAGATCCGTATAGAATACCTGGGGGTCAGTTCCTGTATTGGGAATCTGCCAATCCCATTCCTTTTGTACTCCATTGATCTCCAGCGTTACCCCTTCAATCGCATGCCCCGTGTCCTTCTTGGCATACAATTTTACTTGTCCATCTGCAGAAGCCGCTATCCATTC
Source organism: Paenibacillus massiliensis 2301065 = DSM 16942 (assembly GCF_000377505.1). Taxonomy (GTDB): domain Bacteria; phylum Bacillota; class Bacilli; order Paenibacillales; family Paenibacillaceae; genus Paenibacillus; species Paenibacillus massiliensis. The sequence goes on from NZ_KB898204.1 coordinate 9,836, forward strand.
GTCATGCTTCTCTTGCTCCAGTTGCATCGACACGTGCTTGCTGGGGGACTCTTCTGGCTCTGGTGCAATTGGGGCCACCTCTTGTGAGCTGCACCCCGACAGCATGATAGCGCCAAGCACGAAGGCTGCGCCTACTTTTCTTATCAACACAATAATCTCCTCTCCTGACTAGCTAGCATTTTGCATAATTCGATCTGGAAAAATTATACCAAAACCAAAAAGAAGAAGAATGACATGTGAATGACAACATTTTAAAATAAAGTTAAATTTATGTTAACAAGCTGTCTGTCTGCTTCACAATATCAGCTCAAGTCGCTGCCTTCACCATTTGAACGTGTGATGTCGCCTAACACAACTAACTTAGCTTTCACAAAGCACAACAAAGCACAGGCCAAATGCCTGTGCTTCCTATCGTCATAGTTAATTTATATGGTACATTCCCTACCTCGCCTAATTCCCTGCGGTGTCACCGGCGATTAGATTTTCTTCACGAATTCGGACTTCAGCTTCATGGCACCGAACCCATCAATTTTGCAATCAATATCATGATCCCCATCCACCAGACGGATACTCTTCACCTTCGTACCGATCTTTAGGACAGAGGAGCTGCCTTTAACCTTCAGATCCTTAATAATGGTTACGGAGTCTCCATCCTGCAATACATTGCCATTGGCATCCCGTACAACCTTCTGCTCCTCAGCACCTTCACTCTCTGCACCCGGAGTCCACTCATGAGCACATTCCGGACAGATCAGCAGGCTACCATCCTCATAGGTATAAGCTGAATTACATTTCGGACAATTCGGTAAATCTATCATCTGTCTATCTTCCCCCATCTCTCAGCTCAACAGCCATGCACAACATCTGACATTACAGGCCTGTCTATTATTCTACCTAACCATTCTACAATCTGTATCTGGACGATGCAATGACAGTCCGCTCTACTCTCTTAATAGTTCTGTTTTAGAGGTCTGACTTCTGGTTCTGGCTTTAGAACTGACTTCAGATCTGGCTTTTGAGCCAAATAAATTTAAGCAAAACTTAAAAATCACGATAATAATAAGTAAGGTATACTGATTTAGATTAGCAAAAGAACCCAATCCGCAGCTACCCCATACTCGTGGATGGCTACTGGCTATGAATTATGCTTCACATCAATTAAAGGGGGATTCAATGAACAAGCTAGACTTCAGCAAACGGGTATTAAGGCCGATCGGATTGATGATGCTATGTGCAATCTTGTCGATCTCATGCTTGCAGCCTGCCTATGCCGCTCCGCCACCAGCTCCTAATGTAACAATTGGCGAGGAGCAAATTATCATAAACGGATATCCCGACGGGGCCACCATAACCGTGTATACAGCAGATGGGCAGGTGTACCGTACACACTCAAATCTCCCGGCTTATAGTACCTTATTTGTCCCTGCATTGCCTGATTCACGACAGTATTATGTAACACAAACTGTAAACGGCGAAGAAAGCCCCCCTTCCAGTTACGTCAATCCTCCCTTACGTGCACCTGTTGTTACTCCCGGGGTAGAGTACATTGAAGTGTCCAATGTGTCAGGCTCCGCGAGTCTGCGGCTATTCAATGCCACCACAGGCCAAGAGGTCACCGCGAACGCCATGTATCAGGGCGGCAATGTATACCGACTGATCAATGTCGTCCCACATAGCGATCTTTACTATGTCACGCAGACGATGAACGGAACCACTAGCTCGAATTCAAGCTCCGTTACACCATCACTGCGCGTGCTGACAGCAACGGGCGGCTCGGGTCATGTAGGTGTCTCCAATGTGTATCCAGGTGCTACGGTGAGACTCCATCGAAATGACGGGATGATCATTGCGTCCAATCCTACTGCGCTGGGCGGTGGTGCATACCGCTTTGAATTCATTACACAAGGCACGGGGTACTATGTAACCCAGACGATCAACGGCATTACCAGCGCAGACTCCAGTAGAGTTGACGTGACAGAATATTTCCCGGATGCTCCTGCAGTGACTGGCGGAGATGAGTCTATCACCGTCAGCCAGTATGTATCTGGCGCAACACTCAAGCTGTATACTACCACAGGTATCCTCAAATGGACTATTCTGAATGTACCCGGCTTAAGCTATACCATTAGAGATGTGCTGCCTGATCCGGACCAATACTATGTCACTCAGACCGTGAGCGGCAAGGAAAGCGTCAATTCCAGCTTCGTTAACCCAACACTGCGCACCCCTGTTGTTACTGCTGGATTAGAGTACATTGATATCTCCAACGTATCCGATCGTACAGAGCTCAAGCTGTTCAATGCTTCGACTGGGCAACCGGTACCTGCTAACGTAGAGTTCCAAGGCAATGGTGTGTATCGTCTCGTTGACGTTGCACCGCATAGTGACTACTATTACGTCATGCAATCGATTCATAGCATCAGCAGTAGCAATTCTACCTTCGTTACACCATCGCTACGGGTACCAAGTGTGACTGGTGGCGGGGAATTTGTGGATGTGTCCAATGTGTATCCAGGGGCTGGCGTGAGACTCCATCGTAATGATGGAACCATCATTGCGACGAACCCAACCGATCAAGGCGGTGGTGTATACCGCTTCGAATCCGTCGCATCGGGCACTGGATACTATGCAACCCAGATCATTAACGGCATCCATAGCGCAAGCTCTAATGCTGTTGTTGTCACTGACAATACACCCGTGGCTCCCGTAGCAACTGGTGACGAGGAAGCTATCACGGTTACTCATTTTGTATCCGGTGCAATACTCAAGCTGTACACCACAACAGGCGTCCTGAAAGGGACTTATCCGAATATCACGGATTCAAGCTATACCATTACGGATGTGCTGCCTGATCCTGATCAATACTATGTCACCCAGACCGTAAATGGTAGGGAGAGCCTCAACTCCAGCTTTATTAACTCAACATTGCGTACTCCTGTAGCTACCGCTGGAATCGAGTACATTGATGTCTCCAACGTATCCGATCGTACAGAGCTCAAGCTCTACAATGCTTCCACAGGGCAATCTGTCGCTGCTAACGTAGAGTCCCGGGGTCATGGTGTGTATCGTCTGATTAACGTTGTACCGCATAGCGACTACTACTATGTCACTCAATCCATTGATGGCATCAGCAGTAGCAATTCCACTTTCGTTACACCATCGCTACGGGTGCCAAGTGCGACTGGTGGACTGAAATCGGTAGACGTTACAAATATCTATCCAGATGCCACCGTACATCTGCATCGACAGGATGGAACGATCGTCGCTTCGAATCCAACTGATCTGGGGGGCGGTGTGTACCGCTTCAATTCAGTTGCAGCCGGGACTGGTTATTATGTAACGCAGAGAATCAATGGAATTACTAGCTCCCACTCCAACCAAGTGGTCGTAACCGTCCATATCCCTGGTGCTCCCTTGGCTATTGGCGGCGAGGAATCGATTACAGTCAGTGAGTACACACCTGGTGCAACTCTGAAGCTGTACACTGGAGCTGGTGTTCTGCAAGGTATCTATTCCAGTGTAACGGGATCGGTCTATACGCTTGACGACATCCTGCCTCATCCTGATTATTACTACATGACCCAGACTCTGGATGGTGAGGAAAGCGTCAATTCCAGCTTCTTCAATCCGTTATTACGTACTCCGCTGGTTACAGCAGGTGTCGAGTATATCGATGTCAGCAACGTGTCTGCGCAAGCGGCCTTGAAGCTGTATGATGCGGCGAACCATAACGTGGTCTCCAGCACCTATTCGGATCTCGGGAATGGTAAATACCGCTTTGAGCATGTCGTGCCACAGTCAGAGTTCTATTATGTAACCCAGTCCGTCTATGGGATTGAGAGCATCAATTCGGTCTTCGTCAATCCTGTTCTTCGCACACCTGTTGCAACAGGCGGGAGAAATACCGTTGAAGTCACAAATGTGTACCCTGGTGCTACACTGAGATTGTACCGAGCATCCTCCCAAGAGGCGCTTGCCATGCAGCCTACAGAGCAGGAAAATAGCACTTATCGCTTTAGTAACATTTCATCCAGGGGCAGCTACTATGTAGTTCAGATGATCAATGGCGTTGCAAGCCCTCAGTCCAATGCCGTTAATGTAACTACTAGGTCAAGTAGCTCATCGGACATGGATAGTGGCAACAATAGCGGATCGTCTGTACCTCCGGTCCAAACACCAGTGACTCCGCCAGTAGACACCTCTAAGCTGGTGAATGTGTTGGTGAACGGGCAGATTCTAAAGGCTGGTGTCTTAACAACCAGTACGCAAAATGGTCAGACGGTTCATTCCATTCAAATGGATCGGGAGCTGATCCGCAGCGTATTGAATGACCAACCGCAAGGAGCTACGGTAACTGTACCATTTACAGACCTGCCGACTGGTGATGCATTCGTCGCGAACTTCGACGGCGATCTGATGCGTGAAATGCAGCAGGCGTCCACCCTATTGTCTGTCCAGACAACAAGTGGGCACTATACTGTATCCGCACAGCAAATCCAGCTGCGATCGCCTAGCTCGAATGACATGTCCAACGTGGACGTTCAGATCAGAGTGACGGCGGCTTCAACTGTTCAGAGCGAAGCAGCAGATCGTGCGGCCACAGCAAATCAGTTGGAACGCCTGACTCCACCTGTACAGTTCGACATCACTGAGGTAAGCGACGGTCGTTCAATAGCCATTGACCGCTACTCCACCTACGTGGAAGGATTGGTTCCAATACCGGAGGATGTGCAACCGGATCGTATCACCACGGCAGTCGCTGTGGACCCTGACGGTTCCGTGCGTCATGTACCGACTCGGATCGTTAATGTAGATGGCCGCTGGTATGCTTCGATCAAGAGTCTTAGCAACAGCAGTTATATGCTCGTCCGACAGGAGCAGACCTTCACGGATATTTCAGGCAGCTGGGCACGAAGCTCCATTGAAAATATGGGCAATCGACTGATTGTGTCTGGTACGGGAGCTGGACAGTTCCAGCCGCAGCGTGCAATCACCCGGGCAGAGTTCGCCTCCATCCTGTCGAAGGGCCTTGGACTAGAACCAGCTGATGACAAGGCAGACTTTGCGGATGTATCTGCTGACTCCTGGTACAACGGATCCGTCTCCGCTGCTGTGGATTCTGGCTTGATTACAGGCTTCACGGATGGCACCTTCCGTCCAGGGCAGAGCATCACCCGCGCAGAGGCCATGGTCATGCTGTCTCGGGCAATGACACTCACGGGACTGTCTGGCAGTGCTTCTGGAGACAGTACTGCTGTCCAGCAGTTCACTGATGCAGATCGCGTCCCTGACTGGGCTCGTGAGGCAGCAGCCTCCAGTGTTCAGGCTGGCCTGATCACTGGACTGAGCGGTAATCGTCTGGCCCCGGAGCAGGTCGTCACTCGCGCAGAGATCGCTACGATTCTGGAGCGCTTGCTTCGTGAGTCTGGCCTGATCTGACAGTAAAGCTCATCAGATAGCCTACAGCAATACAAAAACACCCGGCATTGCGTTAAGGGAAAGATGCTCTACAACCGAGCATTTCCCGCCCGCAATTGCCGGGTTTTGTTATGCTTGCCAATGCCTTTGCTTAAGACTACGCTAAAAGTCATGCTGTATGCTGCCCTGCTCTACTGTACACTCACAGATAATTCTACTGTGCTAGTGAGTCCACCCTGTAGATCATACACAATGTTACTAACTACATATCTTCCCTCATCAACGAAAGTCTCGATGATATCCGCATCCACGAAGATATCGAGCTTACAGCTTGCGTCCAACTCAGGGGTCTTGAATTGCATATCATAGCCCTTCAGCTCTCCGAACACCTCTGATCGATTCGTATGTAGTACACCATCCTGTAGCCAAATTCTATACCCTCCGATACAGACTTCATCCCCGTTGTGGAGTGTGGCTTGAAGATAGTAGGGCTTTGTGAAATCCAGCTGCTCCAGTTGCTCTAGCTTGCTAGAGAAGCTGTCCAGCACCTGTGGGTGGGGACGAAAATAAATATGGTCCTCCACCACTTCTATTACTCTTGGCAGACACATCATCCCAATCCACGGCTCTGCTCCTGTCCGCTGGACCTTGCTCGGCATACGCATCCAGGCGATAAGGACTCGTCTACCTTCCGCATCGAGATTCGTCTGTGGCGCATAGAGGTCGAGGCCATAATCGACCAACTGATAGGTATCCGGGATAGCCAGTTGCGCACCTTCCTCCTGAAATGAAACCAGGCTGCAGATGGCATGGCTCGTATAGAATCTCCCTTGTGGCACCCCTTCTAGTGACATCAGCAGGATCGAATGCTCCGTCCCATCTGAATCCGTCAGCTTGAACAGATCAGGACATTCCCACATATAGCCCAGCCCCGGCTTCGAATAGCTGCTCACATATTGCCATTGCAGCAGATCGTCGCTTTTATAGAACAACAGCTTCCCCTGTCCAGCTGCCTTCGAACCCAGCACCATATAATACCCGTCCTGCCCCTTCCAGACCTTCGGATCTCTCGTATGCGCACGGTCACCGAGCTCCGGGTCGGTAATGGGAGGTACCACAAGATGTTTCTGTTGGAAGTTATCAAAGCTAATTCCATCCTCGGAGATTAGCAGAGCTTGGCTCGATTCGAACTGCTCATCTACAATCCGGTGTATATTGTCGTCATCAAACAACTCATATCTGACACCTGTATAGTACAAATGCAGCTTCCCCTCCACCTCCAGCGCAGTGCCTGAGAAACAGCCATTTTGATCATAGCCCTTGCTGGGAAAAAGCGCGACGCCTTGATGCTCCCAGTGCACCAGATCCCTACTCACTGCATGTCCCCAGTGCATGGTGCCCCACATCGTACCATAAGGGAAGTACTGATAGAATAAATGATACACGCCCTTGTAGTAGATGAAGCCATTCGGGTCGTTGATCCAATGACCTGGTGCTCTGAGATGAAGCAGATCCGTCTTCAATTACCGTTCCTCCTTGACGTCAAAAGATTATAGTATCACGAGTTATCATCTAATTTTGATCCTCATTCATTAGAACAGCAAGCGCTAGTCGTCGTCGACAGCGCTCCCCGCTTGCAGCAGTTCTACCTCACAAGTGATCTGATTAAGGTACCCTTACACCATCTCCAATTAGCCCTTAACTGCCGAGCCTACTGTCATCGCACGCTCAACCTGGTCACTCAGGAGGAGATAGACGAGTACCATCGGCAGAGACGCGATCGTCATGACCGCTCCCATAGCTCCCCAATCTGTACTGTAGGAGCCCTGGAAGAATAATAGACCCAGCGGTAGTGTCTTCATGTTCTCATCCGAGATCAGAATATATGCCAGGGTAAATTCGTTCCAGTTGTTCAGGAATTGGAAAATAGCTACGGTAGCAATGGCTGGAAGTGCGAGCGGTACAACGATACTGAGGAATAGCCGATAAATGCTGGCCCCGTCCATACAAGCTGCTTCCTCAATCTCCTTCGGAATTCCCATCAGAAAGCCATAGAACACCATAGTAGAAAATGGCAGACCAATAGCTACATAAGGCAGAATCAAGGCTCCATAGGTATTGGTCAGGTGAAAATCACGAACTAGCAGTGCAAGTGGGATCATGATGACCTGCAACGGCATGAACATCCCGATAATCATGTACATTCGCGCCAGTGAATTGAAGCGCCATTTCATGCGGGCCACGGCAAAAGCAAACATCAGAGCCATGAGCATAATCAGCAGGGTGGATATTGTCGATACCACGAAGCTGTTCATGAAATAGCGTGGAATATTGAATTGCTGCCAGGCATTGATATAGTTCTCAAATCGAAAGGTCGTCGGGAATCCAAACGGATTGGTTACGAATATCTCATCATTGTTCTTCAATGAATAGGAAATCATCCAGAATAGCGGGTAGATGGATACGATCACATACAGCCACAGCGGTAGCTGTAAGACAAATTGTCCGATTTTGCGCACAGCCGTTATACTCATTTTGTTCTCCTTTATATCTCAAGTTGCATTCGTGGCGAATCAGGCGTGTTGCCCACGATCAAATACCTTGTTAATGATGACGGTAGCAAGCAGCGAGATCGCTACTAGCACTACGGATACAGCACATGCATAGCCATAGTTGCTTTCCATGAAGGCATAGCGATAGATCATGTAGGTAAGGGTGTAGTTAATCGTACCTGGACCTCCACTGGTCATGATCAACATCTGCACGAATGCACCAATCCCTGAAGTAATCGCAATGATGAAACAGAACTTGAACGTCTCTCTCATCAAGGGCAGGGTGACGTAGAAATGTGCCTTCCATTTGCTACAGCCATCAATAGTGGCAGCCTCGAAGTAGTCCTCCGGGATGGATTTCACACCTGCATACAGGAGTGCGAATTGATAACCCATGAACTGCCAGGCATTGACGAACGCAATCGCAATAATAGATGCAGTCGGAGAAGTGAGCCAGTTCTGCTGGTACGGAATATTCAGCAGCGTGAACAGACGGTTAATGAGTCCGTTAGTCGGATCATACATCGCAATCCAAAGCTGACATACGACCGTAACTGACAGCACCACGGGAATAAAGTAAGCGGTCTTCAGGAATTTTCGACCACGAGTACGGGGGTCAGCGCAGATCAGGGCAAGAATCGTACCAAGTCCAATTTGGAAGACGATCAGGACAAGAGCGAAGATGCCCCCATTCTTCAACGAAGTGATGAGTAGTGGGTCATGGAACAGCTCAATATAGTTGCTGAGCCCTGCGAATTCGGGCGTGCTCAGCCCGTCCCAATCATAGAAGCTACGAAATACCGTCTGAAGTACGGGATATATCAGAACAACGCTATAGATCAGCAGTGCTGGCAGCAAAAACAGAGTCAATGCTGTCTTGTTACCTAAATATTTATTCATGTGTTCCTTCCACCCCTTTTGTCTGTCAGAGCAACCCCTGATGATGAATCACCAAGGGCTGCCGGGTTCCTAGTTGTTAGTTCTCTTTATCCAATACACGGTTCAGACTTTCGACGAATTCCTCCGGCGTGTAGCTATCCACCATGAGATACTGCGTGCCGTCATTGATGGCATTTGTAATAGCCGTATTGCTCAGTAGCTGTGCGTAATTCTCTGCATTTGGCAGAAGCTCTGTTGCTACGCGCTGCATCATCGCAGGTACATCCGAAGCGATCGGCAGGTCAACCTTAGGGGATACGATCGGGCTACCTAGCTGTGTGTAACGATACTCAGCAGACTTGGCTGCCAGGAACGCAGCGACCTCGACCGCTGTATCCTTGTTCTTGCTGCCAGGGTATACGGCATAGCCTTGCGGAGCTCCCGCCCCATTGATGAAATACTTGGATTGCTCATAAGTAGCCTCATCCTTGGCTGGCCAGTACATCCAGTCGACCTGATCTCCCAGCTTCTCCTGCGAGCTATAGATCTCCCACTGACCATTTACGAACATGGCAGCTTTGCCTTGATAGAACAAGGAGGACGCCTGATCATAGTTGGTATTCGTTGCATTCGCATCGAATAATCCCGCTTGCTGCAGCTGCTTCATCTGCTGAGCAGCCGTCACGAAAGCCTCAGGCAGCTGCTTCAAGCCCTCCTGACCGATTGCACCAAAGCCCTGCGGCTGCTCCCGGGTCACGAGACCGTTATAGAAGGCGGTCGTGATCCACTTTTCTTTTGCAAATATGGACATCGGTACAAAGCCAGCAGCCTTCAGCTTCTGTGCAGCCTCTGCCATCTGATCAATGGTCTTGATCGGTGTCTGGATGCCAGCCTGTTCGAAGATCGCTTTGTTGTAGTAGATGATCTGGAACTCAATTCCCGTATCGGGATACGCGTAGACATGATTATCCGGCGCCACCAGACGGGATTCTACGCCTGGATTCAGGTTCTGCTTGAATTCGGTGGTAGCTTCATAGTCATCCAGTAACTCAACATTTTTGGATTTTGCCATCGTCTGCAGTGTCGACCAATCTGTAAAATAGATATCAGGCATATTGCCCGTTGCCGCATAAGTCTTCAGCTTTTGATAGCCATCCTGTACCGCAGCGTCCAGCTCAATCTCTACATTCGGCATTTCCTCTTTAAGCTTCTCCACCGCATAGTCGAACGGCTTGGACGTATCATCATCAAAATGCTGCGCATACACCTTCAATTTGATTGTCCCATCACCAGATGGATTGGATGCTTCCGAGGAAGAGGATTCCATTCCCCCACAAGCAGCCAAGACCAATGACATTGTAAGCGTTAGCAATACAGCCTTCAATCGTTTGTGACTCTGTGCTTTCATTTCATTGCCCCCTTGTGCAGCTCTCTATTGACTGCGTTTTCATTGCTGTAGCTATAGTATAGTCAACACCTACATGGTTCTTTAAGGCACAAAACGGGCGCTATCTGTAAAAAACGGGACAAATCCCCGTAGAGCGTTTACGAATTTCACGAAACTCACGTTTTTCCCTGAAATGAAGAGCAGCCACCCTTCATGACGAGGAATAGCTGCTCTATATGATCGCAATTTGATATGAGCTAATTTTAATAAAAGTCCAACCGTTCATTCTGTAGCTATCGCTTCTTGAGCTGCTCATATTCCGTCGGCGTCATGCCGAAGCATTTTTTGAAGGATTTGCTGAAATAATTCGGGTCACTATAGCCGACGCTTTCGGCGATTTCGTACAGCTTGCGGTTACCCTCCAGCATGAGCTCCTTGGCCTTCTTCATACGAATATGTGTAATATGATCGACGATAGAGAAGCCGGATTCCTTGCGGAAGACACGCCGCAGATAGCTGGGATCGACGAATACGCCACCGGATACCTGCTCTGCAGACAGGTCTGGATCGGAATAATGCTCCTGAATGTACTGGATGGCCGCAGCGAACAGATTCGCAGCCTTCGTTGGACGGATCTGCTCCATTAGTCGAATCAGCCGATGGTATAGCGATGCCAACCATTCCTCGGCGGCCTCCCAGCTTCCAAGCCTTCGCAAGTAATCGTAGGGTGAGACCGCATCCCCGTTATCCCATAGCTGATCATAGCCTATGCCCCGTTCACTGGCAAAGGTCAGAGCCAGAGATACGATTCCCATCAGTGTCGCATCCGCATGCTCGTCTCCCCACTCATACATTCGGAGCTGCCGCACCGCCCTACGGACCTCCTCCAGACACTCGCTGTCCTTCATGATCAGGCCGAGGACGACCGCATCGCGCAAGCTGCCAAGATCGGGCGGCACAGCCCGAGCGCCACCACTAGCTCCCATCGACTCATTAGCTTCGCTGCGCTGCTCTACTGTCGGCAACTTTGGCAGATCCGGTGCAATCCGTGTCAACATCGCGCTCATCTCTTCTGCATTAAACGGCTTAAGCAAATAATCCTTAACGCCTGTGCGCACCGCCTTCTGCAAATATTCGAACTCGTTATGCCCGGAAATGAATACAATTGCCATCCGGTCGAACCGGACCTTCAGCCGCTGCGCTAGTTCGATCCCATCCATGAAGGGCATATTAATATCGACCAGAGCCAGATGCGGCTTGTGCAGCTCTGCCTCCTGAAGTGCCTCTTGTCCATTTCTCGCCTCACAGCAGACCTGGAAGCCATGGCTTTCCCAGTCCATTTTCAGACGCAGAAAATCACGAAATAACGGTTCATCATCCACGATCATCACTTTATACATGCTGTGTCCCACTCCCCTTTTGCAGCATCGGCAAAGACAGCTCGACCCTGGTCCCTTCTCCAAGAGCGCTGTGCACCATAATTCCGTATTCCTCACCAAAATACAAATTCAATCGTTGCTGAACGCTATACGTGCCGATCGAACGTGCACCCTCCTCGAAGGAATCACGTGACATGATGGCTTCTACCTGTGCAGAGTCCATCCCTACACCGTTATCCTCCACCCGAATAATAACCTTGTCATCCTGATTGAAGGCGGATATACGGATGAACCCCTTGATTCCTTTGGCCTTCAGCCCATGATAAATCGCATTCTCTACCAGAGGCTGGAGAGATAGCTTCGGAATCGGGGTACCCGCCAGTTCAGATGGAATATCAATCTCGTAGCGGAATACATCTGGATAGCGAATCTGTAGAATCGTCAGATAGTCATCCGTCAGTTCTGTCTCCTTCTCTAGAATGATGAGCTCTCGTCCCTTATTCAGGGCCATCCGGTAAAAATCAGCCAACGCCTTGGTTGTATCTCTCGCTTCATCATGACGATCCAGCTCATTGAGCGCATAGATGGTATCCAGCGTGTTGTATAGAAAATGGGGCTTAATCTGTGCGCTCATCAAGGCGAGCTCAAATTCACGCTTGCGATTCTGCTCCTGCCTGACGGTATCAAGCAGCTCCCGTACCCGTCTGACCATATAGTTAAAGGCCTCGGCAATCGTACCGATCTCATCCTCGGAACGCACAGGCGCTACCGTATGAATATCTCCGTTCACTACCTTTCGCATCGCCCCGGTCACCTGCTCCAGCGGACTTACAACCATTCGGGACAGGAAGCTCGCGCCCAGCCAGGAGAGCACCAAGCAGAACAGGCCAATCGCTGCGGTCAAGCCAACATTTTTGCGCACATCGGCCATGAGCAGATTTAAAGACACGACATTCACGAGCTTCCAGTTCATCCGATCATAATCGACTACCGAAATCAGATTGCCTTCCTCCTGGAAAGAGCACGCTCCAGCGGGGGATTGATCGGCGCAGGACTGCATTGACGATGCCAGCTCAGAGCTAATGGGCTGCATTAGCTGGGCATTATCTTCAGCTACGACCACCTGATTGCCCCTATCGAGAAAATAGTAGGCTTTCGGCGTAGAAGCATCACTGGATTTCAGATATGCGGATAACCGCTCCTCCTTCACCAGCAGGAACAACGTACCGTACACTTCCCCGTTGTCGATGTGAATGACCGTCTTGCGGAGCGTCAGCATTGGGGAGCTCGGGTCCGGAGTCAGCAGGTCTCTGCGTTCCATCCCCATCCAGATTGCGCGTCCGTAGCTGTCCATCTCCTGACCACTATGCACTAGCTTACGGATCTGCTCGGCATCCCCTTTCTCATCATAGGAGGCATATATATATCCGCTGCTATCGACGAATACAGCCCCGTCTACCTCCTTGAAGATCGATACATCAATAGACAGACGGCTCTGCATGAGATTGGCAAAACGCGTCTGCTCAACCGTGGATGCTGGAGGCTTGCCATTCGATTCATACAAGCGGTTAATATTCGTCACCATAATATTCGCGGCAGTCTCTACACTGCTGAATATGTAATCGGTTCTGGACAGAATCAGTTGAGATTCATCCATGACATTGCTGGTCGTCCGCTCAATCAGGGAGCGGCTGAAGATTTGGCTCGATCCGACACCAAGAATAACCAAGGATAGTATGATCAAGGGTAGAAACAAGGCGATTACCTTACTCTTGAAGCGTAGTCGCCCGAACCATTTTTGTGCCCAAGACAAGAACTTGTACATGATTTGCCCCCGCAATTCGAAGAATATTCATCATGTTAACACAACTTCTTCACTGAGGAGTAGATAGAAATTGAGGGAAAGTCGGGAAGATGTAAGCGGTTGTTGAAATCGTTTGTAGAGTGTGATAGGCTTAAAGCGTGTTTTTAGTAAATTTATTAACTAAAAAGGTGTGAGCGCAGTTGGCAACGATCAAGGACATTGCCCGGCAAGCCGGCGTATCCGCCGCAACCGTGTCCAGAGTGCTTAATAATGATCTGTCTCTGTCCGTGAGCGAGGATACCCGGAGTAATATATTCGCCATTGCGGAACAGCTTCAATATAAGCCCAAACGACTTGGGCAGCTCAAGCGGAACATGCAGCGTGCTGGCAAAACAGTCTCACTGTTGCTCTGGTGCTCCATTGAGGAGGAACGTGACGATCCTTATTATGCTTCCATTCGACGCGGCATCGAGATCCGCTGTGAGGAGCTTGGACTGACTCTGGGTCAGACCCTGCGGGGGCGCCACTCCATTGCTCAATTGCAGCCTGCTGACGGACTGATCGTCGTCGGTGGTGTCGATCCGGAAGAGATTACCCCCCTGCCTGTCACCAAGGAAGCGATTGTCTTGGTCGATCAGTATCAGGAGCTACTGGATTATGACACGGTACGGGTACACTTTCGCCAGGCTGTCGATCAAGCACTGGGCCATCTGGTTGAGCTTGGACATCGCAGCATCGCCTTCGTAGGTGGCGAGAGTAACGGAGAACGACGGGCTCACTACTTCAAGAAACTTTTGCAGGAGCGAGGTCTCTATAACCCTGACTTCGTTCGTGTGGGTGCTTGGAGCAGTGCTGACGGGTACCGCATGATGAATGACCTGCTGACAGGAGCCGAGCGGCCTACTGCGGTCTTCGCCGCCAGTGATCCACTGGCCGTCGGTGTACTGCGTGCCCTACACGGACATGGGCTTCAGGTGCCACAGGACATGGCTGTCGTCGGCTTCGATGACATCGAGATGGCTGCTTACCTGCAGCCTGCACTCACCACTATTCGGGCGTATCCTGAGCAAATGGGTCGATCTGCTGTCCAGCTACTCTCCGAGCGACTGGAAGGGCGGGAGGCCCCCGCACATAGCGTCATCGGGACCAAGCTCATCGTTCGGGAAAGCTCAGGCACTAGCACTGGCTTAGAGTCAGATGCAAATTCTCAATGAATGAAGTGTAGCTTAATTAAACGGATGTCGTTTCCAACTTCAAAACGTAATGATACGAATGTTCGGTACGAATGTAATGATGGCGTCACAACCAGACTATAAAAAATCGGGAGTGAATCTGATGAATATTTATGTAGACGAGACACTAGGCTTATTCCATTTACAATCTAAGGACAGCAGCTATCTGTTCCAGATCATCGAAGGCTACCCTGCCCATCTGTATTGGGGCGCACAATTGAATCATGACACGAGTCTGGCCCACATTGTAGAGCTGCGTGAGCGTTGCTCCTTCTCGCCGAATCCGGTGCCTGCGAACCGCAACATCTCGCTCGACACGCTTCCCCAGGAGTATCCGCAGTATGGCACCAGTGACTTCCGCCAGCCTGCTTATCAAGTGAAGCTTGCGGATGGCAGCAGAATTACCGAGCTGAAATACAGCGGCTATCGGATTGAAGCGGGCAAACCCAAGCTGACTGGACTTCCTGCGGTCTATACGGAAGCAGATGAGGAAGCTACAACGCTCTATCTGGAGCTTAAGGATGATTATTCTGGCCTCAAGGTAACTTTGCTATACACCGTTTTTGCCAATCATAGCGCGATTACACGCTCGACTTTCTTCGAGTACAAGGGTAATGGGTCAATTCAGCTGGATGAGGCTATGAGCGCATCCATTGATTTCAGCGATTCCCAGTACGAGGCTCTCTACCTGCCAGGTGCGTGGGTACGTGAGCGTCATATTCAGCGGAGAGAGCTCGGTCCTGGCGCGCTGCGTCTGGAGAGCCGTCGCGGCTCCAGCAGCCATCAGATGAATCCCTTCCTGGCCTTGCTCCGTCCAGACGCCACCGAAGATGTCGGTGACGTATACGGTTTCAGCCTTGTGTACAGCGGCAACTTTGTCGCCCAAGCCGAAGTCGAGCAATTTGGTCAGACACGGGTGAGCATTGGTATCAATCCATTTGATTTCTCATGGCAGCTTACTTCTGGAGAGTCCTTCCAGACGCCTGAGGTTGTAATGGTCTATTCTGACCAAGGCCTGGGTGGCATGTCCCGCACCTATCACCGCCTGTATCGGACTCGCCTGTGCCGCGGTAACCACAGAGACGAAGTACGTCCGATTCTGATCAACAACTGGGAAGCGACCTACTTCAATTTTGATGCTGACAAGATCGAAGCGATTGCCGAGGCAGCAAGCCCACTTGGCATTGAGCTCTTCGTTCTGGACGACGGTTGGTTCGGCAAACGCGACAATGATGACAGTTCCCTTGGAGACTGGTTCGAGGATCGGCGCAAGCTGCCGGGAGGTCTTGCTGATCTTGCCAAACGTGTCAACGACAAGGGCATGCAGTTCGGCTTATGGGTAGAGCCTGAGATGGTCTCTCCAGAAAGTGAGCTGTACCGCCAGCATCCAGACTGGTGCCTGCACGCTGAAGGCCGTCGTCGTACGGAAGGCCGCTCCCAGCTCGTGCTCGATCTGTCGCGGAAGGACGTAATTGATTATCTGTACGATACGCTAAGCGCTGTCTTCTCATCGGCCCCAATCACCTATGTGAAGTGGGATATGAACCGCAACATGACAGAAGTCACCTCGGCGTCTGCCTCCCGTGAGCATCAGAAGGAGACGGCACACCGTTATATGCTTGGACTGTATGATCTGCTGGAGCGTCTGACCACCAGCTTCCCGCATATTCTGTTCGAAAGCTGCTCCGGTGGTGGTGGACGCTTTGACCCAGGGATGCTGTACTATATGCCACAGACCTGGACGAGCGATGACACCGATGCGATTGAGCGTCTCGCAATCCAGTACGGCACGAGCATCGTATATCCAGCCAGTACGATGGGGGCGCATGTATCCAACGTACCGAACCATCAGGTGCACCGTATCACCTCCCTTACGATGCGCGGCGACGTCGCCATGAGCGGTAACTTCGGCTACGAGCTTGATCTGACCGCACTGTCTGCTGAGGACCAGGCTCTGGCTGCAAGACAGGTTGCCCAATACAAGGAGATTCGTTCTCTCGTACAGCAGGGCGATATGCACCGTCTTCTAAGCCCGTTCGAGGGACGTGGCAATACAGCGTGGATGTTCGTGAATGAGGACCAATCGGAGGCATTCGTGGCCTTCTTCCGTGTACTGGCCGAGGCCAACGGGCCGATCCGTCGCCTGACGCTCAAGGGACTGGACCCGAACAAGAAATATCGTCTTGAATCCGGTGTAGCGCATATTCCTGCTGATTCCGCTACTGATGCTGGTAGCGAGACTGCTACATTTACTGAAGCTTTTGGTGGACAGAGCTTTGGCGGCGATCAGCTGATGCGAATTGGTCTGGTCACTTCCGATCTCCAAGGCGACTTCGCCAGCCTGACCTTCCGTCTGCGCGCTGTAGAGTAATAGAATTCGAGACTTCTACAATGTCTAGAAGAAAGTGAAGTCAGATGAAGTTAGTACAGAAGTAGCTGAATTGAATCTGATTAGCAATATGAACAAAAAGCGGCCCGTTAAAGAGGATTTCTCGTCTCGATAACGGGCTGCTTCTGTTGTTGTACTAAAGCCTATATTTATTTTGATAGAGCCTCATTGTATATAATAAGCTTTCTTAGAACGTTTCTTTGCCGGGTATCTTAGTGGCAGACTCCGCTGAATGGCTCTCTCTTGCTGATCTGGAATGATACAACAAGATAAATACCGGTACAATCGCTATTAAGCCACAGATTATCCATGACAAACGAATAGGTGCTTGATCTGATGACAGGTCTGAGAAATTACGGCTGATGATTCCTGTGACAATAAGTCCAATACACATTCCCAACTGTGAAATGGCCGAATCCAGAGATAGCAGAGTAGAGCGGTACTCATTACTGATTCTTTTATTCAAGAAGATTTGCTTAGCTGCCGGGTACATTCCCCGCCCTACTTCGTAAATCAGGAAGGTCACTAATACCGGGTAAAATGTATTAAACACTCCCGCTGCAAATAACCATATGCCCAACATCAGGCACGAAAAAATAAGAATGGTAACATCCTGATACTTCCGATACAAACGCTGGACCAAAAGACTGCCTAACGTCATACACAATGAATAGCCTGCTTTAATCATCCCCATAATCCAGACCCCTTCTCCAGACAGAGCAACCAATCGTGGTTGTTGAAAGGTATTCCCTGCTGAATTAGAGAAGCTGATGAACAGACCAATGAGGAAGACGATCCAAATAGCCTTATTGCTCATCCCTATGTGGATGCTTTCTTTAACGATATCTGTAAGCTTAAGGCTGCTTTGCCGACGTTTCTCCACATGATGCTCTATCATAAAACCCACAACCAGAATAAAAGCTACTACAATTGAAATCATGCTGATAAACCACGGAAGTGCATAACTGTAACTGGCTAATGCAGCACCGAGTAATCCACAAAGGATACCCGAGATATATCGTATGCTATTAGCATTCGTGAATAGTGTTTCTATCGGACGATCACTGTGCTCAACCACCCAGGATTCCAGCGAGCCTGACTGTAAGCAAATAGCCAATCCTCCAAAAACCTGCGCGATCATCAGCAGCCACATATCCTCGGACATTACGAACAATACACTGTAGATCATAAAACACACTAGCCCTAACAGCATAGATACCTTACGGCCGTACTTATCCGCTATCGCACCTGTAGGTACTTCTAACAAGAACACGCTTAGAAATAAAATCACAAGTAAGTAATTAGCCATCTCTAAAGACAAACCCTTGAAAAGAAGAAATAGAATTAATGTCGTCCCTGTAATTTCACTCATAAAAAATTGCAAAAAGCTGATGGAATAGAACAATTTGTGAGCTTGGATTTTCATAGCTTTCCTCTTTCAAACGATTTCAATATCAAACAAACGATTACAATATCAAAAAATATCGTAGTACAATCCATGGAATTATTATGTAATATATGTTATATGTTCTATCACTAATCATCCAAAAAATACATCCAATAAACACTTCCTAAAGCTCCATATAGCTAGGGCTCCTTGCACTCTCGATATCCTTTCACATGAAAAAGGAGCTGTCTGGACAGCCCCCATTACATATCAAGCTTTTCTCGATTCAATTGTTGCTTCGTCTTATTTCAACTTGGCCACGCCTACGGCGATCTGCTCCAGCTGTGCCTGATTAAGCTTATGGTCCGGGGAGCTAAGCGTCACGTAACGATCATCCAACTCGAAGGTAAGCATGGCTGTATCGCTCGGCGTGTACCATTTAGCTTTCACACCATTGGAAAGCGTCACATTCTTGCCATCATATTCGTAGGAGTAGTCTCGTGGTGAGATACTTACATTCATATGCTGAAAGAGGAAGGTCACGCCGTCTCCGCCGGCGGCTGCCTTTTGGAACGTGTCTCCTTTTGCCATCTGCATAGGTGCATACGCTGTTTTGAAGCCGTCAAATTTTGCAAACTCCGCCTTAATGGCCTTGCGCTGAGCCTCTGTATACTTTAGTTCACTCAACTGCACCGCACCTGCCTGAGAGCTATTCACCTTCATTACATTCGCAGCTACCTTCTCCAGCTCTGCTTTACTCAGCTTACCATCCGGGGAGCTAAGCGTTACATAACGGTCATCCTGCTTCACGGTCAGCATAGCTGTATCGCTTGGGGTATACCATTTCCCTGTATGTCCGTTCGACAATGTCACTTCAGTACCTGTGTAGCCAGCGGAGTAATCCCGTGGAGATACGTTAACCGTCATTTGTGCGAAGATGAAGTTCACTCCATCATCCGTGGCGACTATTTTTTGCAGCACATCACCTTTCTTGATCAACTGTGGTGCATAGGCCGTCTCGAATCCGTCAAAGCCTGCGAAAGCCTTTTGAATGGCTTCCAGTTGGGCGGCTGTATAGCTCGGCTTCACCCATATGTCTGTCTGACCATTTCCAGGTACACCGCTCGTTGGTGCGCCAATCGTAATGACCCCTGTCTTGCTGTCGTAGGATACTGGCGCTTGCAATGCCTCCGATAGTGCACGAACAGGCAAATAGGTGGTGTCATTGTACATGATGGGTGCCAATGGTTTTCCGTTAGCGTCTTTTGGCTCGAATACAGAGCCCTTCACGTTGAAGCTGATCTTGTTATTCACGTACGCTTGAATCGTCTGGAGGTTGGTTCCAGCGTATACACCCGCTGCCCCTGTTAAGGTCATACCTACTACCATCATCGCTGTAATGGATTTCTTTACGTTGTTCTTCTTCATTTAATTAGCTCCTTTGTCTATGCCGCCAATGGCGGAAACCATGTGATTGTCATGCTGTAGCTTGTTATTCCTTCCTGATGAACTCAGTATAGAACCCCCATATCTCGAAAGCATATCCAGCTTGTATCGAACTTGTAACACTTATGCTGATGTATGAGCTTGTTTTTTGTATCTATTATTTACAAAAAAAAGAAGCCGCGCGGCGTAAAGGAATGCACCTGCACCCCAGCTCAGCCACAACAGCTTCAACTGCTCACTCGACCACTTACTCATTTAAAATCAATAATCTGCGTCATTGGCAGCCCATCCTGACCATCAATGGTCACACCAAGACGCGTACCAGACGGGTTCCAGCTCAATGGGAACTGTGGAAAATAATTCAGCCCGATCGGCGAGACCTTGCCAGAGTCCGAATCCAGAATATACACCCCGTTCATCCCCCTTGAATCCTCGGTATACAGAGCTGCCGCCAGCTTGGTGGAGTCTGGAGACCACGCGATGTAAGGAATCAGATCTCCCTTGGCAATCAATATACTCTCTGCACTACCATTGCCGTCGAACATGCGCAGCTCACTGCCCGCTTGCCCCGGTACAGGAGTCGTCTCTACAGCAAGATGCTTGCCATCCGGGGACAATTCAAAATTCACTACATTCTTCAACAGCTCGGTCGGTTGTGCAGTACCGGGTTGTATCCGCTTCAAGACTCTCTTGTTATCGGTATAATAAATCCGGTCCTGTCCTGCCCCAAAGGTCGTAAAGTTATCCAGCTCCGGGTCCTGAAGTGGCAATGGCGTAATCGTACCATCTACATGAATGGTGAGAATCGGGCCGGGCCCCTGCATCGAGCCTGCAGCAAGTACATAAGTGTCGTTGTTCAACCAACTCCCCTGCTCCAAATAGTTCTCTTCATGGAGTTCCGTAACTTGGCCTGTACTTCGGTTCTCGATAAAATTACGTGCAGTATATTTATCTTGCCATTGCTGGATGAAGCTATACTGACCATCTGGAGAAGCCTGCTCCTTGCGAACTATATTTGAATCTGCCTGGTCTGTAATCGCAGTCTGTTCATTGCTGTCCAGATTGACCTTCTGGGAGCTATATTCATATTTCGGCTCTTCTGTCGCTGTACCTGGCTTAAGCAGCTTGGTCAGGCTAATCTGCAGCTCATCATCGGATAACCACTGCTCAATATTGGCCCCCTCCAGCCGATGAATGGCTTTTACCACAATCCCCTGCTCTGGCTTCGGACCAGAGCCCTCCACAACCGTCAATTGCCCTTGTCCCTTGGGGGCATCCTGATCCGCTTGTCCCCATGGAGACTGAGCAGCTGCACATCCCATTAGCCCTGTCGTTAATGTTAGGGCCGCCCCCAGCTTGAGCAAGACAACTATGGATTTCATATGGATTTCCCCCTTTCTCCATCTCCAGGTTTCCTATTTCATGCTTCCTTAGTTCGTAGTCTTCATCACTTCACTTGCATCCTTCATCATGTCCAAAGGTACTCCTGCCCTAATATGCTTATTGTATCCAATACAATGCATTCTTCTGGCATGAAGCTACCTTCAATGCTGCCTTCTCATAGGCTGGCACTATCCTCAGTAAGTTGATACTTCCCTTAATAGATAAATATAAGTATAGAGCCGCTGCAAGCGGGGAGCCCTAGCCCTGTCGACCTCTGTTAAGCTTGCTGCTTCCTTCGATAATAATGGAGCGATGTCTCCAAACCATATCCAGCTTGTATCGAACTTGTAACAAGAAGCGTGCGCACAGCAACAGAACGCATCGACAAGGCGCAGCAAAGGGATACATTAATGGGCCTCTGGATCAAACGGAGGATCACCGGGTAAAGTAACCATGAAATGTGAGCCGTCAGGCCCGGAGGCAACCAGCCTCACTGATCCGTGCTGCTTCGCTGCCAGACTTCGCACCAAAGGAAGACCTAGTCCTGTCCCCCCGGTATCGCGGGAACGATCATCGCTCACGGTGTAAAATGGCTCGAAAATCCGCTCCTGTAGCTCCTGTGGTATCCCGATTCCTGTATCCTCGACCTCGATGATCACGCTTCGCTCGCCGGAGTCAGAGATCACTGAACGGTTGGACAGCTTGACCGTCCCGCCAGGCCGATTATATTTGATTCCGTTATCCAGCAAATTGACTACCATATGCATGACATTATCACGATCCACCCAGGCCGTATCCTCATTTAATGCCGAAGTCAGCAAGATTTCACGCTGCTCTGCCTTCATATGCAACCGATTCAACGCCTCCTCCAGCAAAGGCCGAATCTCCACTCGGGAAGCATTCGTCTCGAATTCGTAGACATCCATTGCAGATAGCTGCAATGCCTTCTCGACTAGCGCATAAAGCCGTTCTGCCTCCTTGCCAATCTGTGTACGTGCATGCTCCAGCAGAGCCGGATCATCGCTATACATGTCTAGCAGATCCGAATAAGCAACAATCGACGTCAACGGCGTCTTCAGTTCATGGCTGATATTCCCTATAAATTGCTTCTGCTGCTGCTCCAGCTCCTGTAGGCGGATAATGGCAGCAAGCAGCTTCTGCTTCTCCTCATTCAGTTCGCTGACATAGGAGGAGATCCGGCTGCTCATATCATAGATGCCTTGCGCCAGCTCACCTAGCTCGTCATTCCGCTGAGTTGGAGGCTCGCTCAAGTAACGACCCTGCCCAATATCTCGCGCAGCCTGATTCAGCCTGCCCAGTACATGCACCTGTCGCCAGACATACCCGTACCCGATCAGAAAGCCTGCCACCAGAACAGCCGCCCCGATCCCCATGAAGAGTTGCTTAATCTGGCTGTAAAAATCATTCTGCTCCTTGAGCGAATAATGAAACTGCACCGTGCCGAGCAGCTCATCCACATTGTATAACGGTGCCAGATACAGCAGCTGCTCACCCTGAGTTATATACGCTGACTGTCCTTGAGCTGTATGCCTGAGTGCGGCCTTCACATCCGTTAGCGGCTGAATCGGCAAGGATGTGCCTGCAAAGCTACCGTCCGGATCGTATAACGTCACCGCCATACCACTTTGCCCACCCAGATCCACAGCCAAACGCTGACCACTTTGCTCCATGAAAGCCTTCGGTGTTACGCGCTTGCCAGTCAGATAGGCCTCACGCACACGCAGATTTGCCGCATCCGCTTGGTGGGCCAGACTTTGCTCCATGCGGGTCCGTTGATCATCACGGATGCCCGCTAGCACCAGGATGCTGAGCAATAGAATGACGAAGGCTAGCAGCAGGGCCAGCAGCAGAGCAATCTTGCCTTTCAGGCCAATATGAAGCCATCTCCTACGCTGCAAACGTGATGAGGATGCTGAAGGATGGCCGGAGCCGCTCATGTAGGCAGCCTCTTGCTTTTATAGCCGATGCCGTATACGGTCTGAATGAGCTCCTGCTGCTCCCCAAGCTTTTTACGCAGACGCTGCACATGGATGTCTACGGTACGTGTGCCTCCAGCAAAGTCCATCTCCCATACTTGCTCCAGTAATGCCTCCCGTGTATACACCCGCTCGGGGTGCCCCGCGAGCAGAGTCAGCAGGTCGAACTCCTTCGGCGTCAGCTCCAGCTCCTGTCCAGCTACCTTTGCTGTACGACTCGGTACATCAATCCACAGCGTACCAAGCTCAATACGTCCCTCAACAGTCGCCTCTGATGCAAGAGGCTCTTGGCGGTGGCAACGTCTGGCCAAGGCTTTGACTCTGGCTATTAGCTCACGAATATCGAACGGCTTGGTCATATAATCATCCGCCCCCAGCTCAAGTCCCAGCACCTTATCAACAATGTCATTCTTGACCGTCAGCAGCATGACGGCTGGTCTATTGCTGTCATCCAGCCTTTTGCATACCTCATATCCGTTCAGCTTCGGCATCATCACATCCAGTACCATGACCTCCGGGTGGAAGGCGGCAACCTTTCTTAGTGCCTCCTCCCCGTCTGCAGCCGTCTCGACCGTGAAGCCTTCCCGACCTAGCGCGTAAGCAATGGCACTGGAGATACTAGCTTCATCATCTACGACAAGCACCTTGATCATGCACACTCCCCCTTTTGCTGGAATTTCGTTGAATGTATTTTTGAATACAAATATGCTGGATTAGTTACTGCTCCGTGTCCTTGCAACTCTGAATTTTTGAATCCTGCTTATAGTAGTGTCACTAACAGTACTATAATAATTCCCATAGAACAACGGAGCAAATCCGATGCACTCATGAATGAACAGCAAAAGACAGATGAACTGTCATCTGTCTTTTAGCTGTGTACCTTCAATTAAACGCCTTAATAACTTGGGAGCTTAATCATTAACGTCGTTCAATTTTCATGACAGTAGGGATTACTTCAGAAATGTTAACGGTGTATTTAATAGTGCATGCGATGTTAAGCTACCCCTTCTCTTCACGACAGCTTCTTCATCGCCTTAATGGTCGTCTCAATCCCGTGCTTGAACGAAGTCGCTGTAATCGGTCCAATGAGTCGCTCATATTTGCTGCCATCCAATACTACAGGCTCTTCAGTCAAATATAGCATTTCCACAATCTCACGGATGACCGGATTGAACATACCGATGAGACGCAGCGAAGCTCTCCGCAACGGAAGAACCAGCTTAGCTGCACCACTCGCCGCTTGAGCAATCCGCACCAGCTCCTGCCCCGAAATGACACCAGCCCCAGGTAGGTTCCAATCCTGACCGTAGGCTTCCTCTCTCCCAGCCAGTTCCACGATCATATGCGCAGCATCTGGCAAATAGATATACTCGCGTGCCACCTTCATATTGCCAATGAACATCGCAGGTCTGCCAGCAGCAATGCCCTCCATGGTCATCCCTAGATAGGAGGCCATGTTAGCTGATGGACCATAATAATCGGGCAGGCGGACGATGAGACGCTTCGTAGCGCCCCAACGGCTGTCGAAGATCAACCTTTCAAGTTGCAGCTTCACCTTCCCCTTCTTCGTATGCGGCTGCTTGGGATGATCCTCACGTACTCGAGGTGTGGTTGCTCTGCCATAAGGGTAAATGCCGTCTATGAATACGATACTTGTAGCCGCAATTCCAGCAGCCTCCATAACCGACTCGGCAAGTGGCAGCTGCCGTGTGTACATCTCATGATAGGGAACCGAAGCGCATTGGAACATGACATCCGCGCCCTGCGCCGCATTCACTACATCCTGTACCCGAAATACATCGCCCGTATAGCTCGTGAGATGGGCTGGACGCCCCAGTGATTCCAGCAGTCGATCCAATTTTTCAGCTGACCGCCCAAAAGCGACGGTAGGAATACCTTTGCGAATCAATTCTTGAACGATGGCCGTTCCTGTTCCTCCGGTAGCACCCAATACGACAGCTTTGTTCAACATCAACTCCACGCTCCTTAAAATAGTGTAACGAGGTTTATTTAGTGATTAATCACTCACTAAATGTGTAAAGAAAAACGTCACTATGACGTATTTCCCCAATAATAATATATGACACTCATAAGACCGTGATCAGTCATCAGCCCCTGAGCTTAATCTGTAATCCTTATTTCTTGTTTCTTAACGCTTAATGCTTATATCTTGATCTTTGATCCCTAATCTTCGATCCCTAATCTTCGATCTTCATCAGCTCCGGCATATCTAGAGACATGGAAATATTGCAAAGCATACCACGGGCCAGAAATAGCATCGTTCGTTCCGCAGGCTGAGCAATTCCGGCCTTCACGAATGCATCATAGACCATGCTCCTGACTTGATTGAATCCCTCTCGCATGACCTCTACAATCGGAGCATCTGTAATCGTCTGAGCCTGCATCTGCAATAAAATTTCATTGCGATGCTCGTGCATAATCTGTGCATAGGCCGAAATCAGCTCCTGCTCCAGTCGTTCTGACGACACGGTCTCAATGACCTGACTGAACGACTCTTCAACCCGTGCCCAAGATGCCTTCAGGGCTGCGAGCAGCAATAATTCCTTCGTGGCGAAAAATTTGAACACATATGGCTGGGATATCTGGGCCCGTTCCGCTACCTTGGCCGTAGTAGCACGATAATAGCCTAACTCTGCAAAGACTTCAATCGCAGCAGCTATGATTTCCGACTGTCGATTCACCGAGACCGTTGATCGCTTGGTCATAGATACACCTCCTACTTAATATGTAATGTTGCGATAATGATTTAGTGATAGTGATTGATCAATCACTAAATCGAAGTATAAGCTATCTCTACTCTGATTGCAATAGTCTAATGACAACGTCTATAAAATTCAGGTCCACTTGCGTACTACTCTTTGCAGTCCTGGCCCTCTGCCTCCTTACATTAACTTACTACGCCAGTCCGTCTTCGGATACATAAAGCCCAGAGCAATGCCACCCAGCATGCTTGGCAGCAGGATGAACGCAATAAATTTTAGTGTCAGCATACCACTCACCTCTACATGTCCATGAACAGGACCAAGCAGCTGTGTGAAGGTCATCATCGCAGTATGGAACCCTACCGCCGTCCACACGGTGCCCGATACAGCCCGCAGATACCCCAGAATGAGCGCGAACCCAGGAATGAATTGAATCTGCTCCCATGAATACATAGCCCCAACGAGCCAAGCAAACAAGGAGAACAGTAGTACTTGTACCAGCACTACAGCCCATTGTGGAAGGAAGACATGCAAGCTTCTATAGATCACTCCGCGAAAAATCAACTCCTCTGGCAGGGCCTCAATCAGCAATACTGTCAGCGCCAATAGAAGCAGACTTCCCACAATCTCAGTCATCGAAAATGGGGACAGCTCGATCTGTGCCCAACCCATGGCTACACATAATGCGACTCCGAAGGAGGCAGGAATGAGCCATAACAAGAAGCCGAAGACGAAGGAAGTGATCCCGGCACTTGACCACCTCACCCCCAGCTCACTCCAATTTACTTTGCGCAGACGGCGTATCCCTTCAAGTAGAAGCATGCTCAGCACAGCAGTCGCCACTCCCGTCAGAAGACGCATGCCACGACTATAATCTGGCCCCACAGCCGTAAAATGAATCCAGTTCACCAATCTCCAGAGGAGAGGGGCAGAAATCAGTATTATGCAAAGACTTCCGACGACGCTACGTAACTCCCGTGAGTATGTACTATTCATATATGCTCCTTTCTGTATTAGGTCAGTTTGGGTCATAATAGTTCTTCTATCCCTTTGTGAATCTCACCGATTCATTTAGCACTTCACCAAGCGAATGATCATTCGATAAAAAAGCCTGACGCTTCACTAAAACGTCAGGCTTAATCTTGATTATCAACACTACGACTTGGCTTGCGCCGCCTTCATGGCTGCCGTCTCTTCCTCGTTCGGCCCGTATATCCCCGGTGCTACCAGCCCTGCCTGACGCATCAGGATCGTGAGTTGGGCACGGTGGTGAATCTGATGGCGAACAAGTGTGTTCAACACGCCAGCGACAGTCGTGTCAATGACGCCGAACAATTTGATCGTCTGTGGCAGCTTGTCATCCTGATCCGCCCAATGTGCGCTCATTTCCGCAACTACCGCCTCGCTGGCGCGGCGATACGCTTGTGCGATCGCTGATGCGGAGCCTTGCTCAGGAGCTGGGACCTCCTGTTGAAATCCGATCTGATTCACAAAAAAAGGTACGCTCTGCACGATATGCCACGCAATTTCGCCAATCGTACGAGGCTGCTCATTCGATACCGCCTGGCTCAGCGAGGTGTCCGTCAGCTTGTCCAGCACTTGCAGCGTAAGCGCAGCTTCCTGCTTCCAATCGTTCAAAAATCCATTGATAGTCGTATACATCTGTCACACTCTCCTCTAATTATAAGCTTCAACACACGTAACTTTCCTATTCCACACCGTTTTTTAGAAAGACTTGCCTTATTATTATATCGGACTCAGAAAGATGTTTCCAAAAAGGAGTTTAGTCCGCATAGTTATGATCGATTCTATATTGAATTCCGCTCGCTTTCCATCCCGACTTGCAGATTCGATGAATGGGCTCCGATAAGCGTGTCTCCCTAGGCAGCCTTGGTCTGGAAGAGCTTGATGCCCATGACGATAAAAATCAGGCCGGTAATCTTGTTCAAAATCAGCTCTACCTTCGGATTCTCTCGCAGCTTGTTCGTGAGTAGCGCTGAGAAGAATGCCACAAGTAAGCACCACAGCGTGCCCGTCAGGACGAAGGTAAGCCCCAGGATAATGAATGGCAAGGACCCATAAATCTGGTTCGGAGCAATGAACTGCGGAATGAACGAGATGAAGAAGAGCGCGACCTTCGGATTGGTCACATTCGTAATGAGTCCCTGGACATAAATCTTCTTGTAGGAGGCTTCCTTTTTGTGCGCCAGCTCAAAGCTGGACGAACGTTGCATCAGCATACGAATGCCCAGGTATACCAGATACCCTGCCCCTATCAGCTTCACTGCTGTGAATAGCATAACCGATGTGGTCAGTAGCAGCGATAACCCGACGGCAGCCAAAAAGGTATGTACCAGAATGCCCGAGGAAATGCCCAGCACAGAGTAAAGGCCCGCCTTTTTTCCCTGCGACACGCTTCGACTTACGATATACATCGTATCAGCTCCGGGGGTGAAATTCACAAGCAAAGCCGTAATCACAAACAGTCCAAAATGTGTAATACCTATCACGGTTACCCACTCCAATCCCTGTCTCTTGTTATCTGTCTATTTTAAATTTAGCTCATTCTATCATGAAAATAGGAGAAGAGCTTGCATGTTATGCATACATATCGAGATTTTCCAAGCAAAACATAGGTAAGGAACGAAGGTAGTCTGCCTAGCAAATACATAGCAAAAAAAGCCGAATTCCTGTTAGGAGAAACTCGGCTTAAGAATGCTACTTGTACATTCCGAAATCGCACTGACGCTGCCGGTGGCCACGTGCTTTTATGAACTCGCACCACATTAATTAGTACCATCATCATCATTCAGATGCATATAATAACTATAACTCCAACGACCGTTAGCATAATCCATAAAGATCAAAGCTGGAAATATCGACTGTTCCTTCTCTTCACCCTCTCTAACCTGACTCCATTCCATAGTCGCTTGGACTACTGCTTCCCTTTCACCGAGAAAAACTACTCGCTCGTCTGAAAGCTGATACGTAGTATCGGTATTATTAAAGCCGTATTTAAAGGTGTGCTCCCATGAGAAAACACCCTCACCCCAAGTCTGAATCTCGGCTGGGGAAGTATATTGACGTGTCAATTCTAAATCCTCTGTGTTATAAGCCTTAAAATAACTAGTTAGATCAGACAAAACCTCCGCCTGCTTCTTGTCGGAATTCTGCTTAATAGCCGTTGCTTTGGCATCAATATCGCTGGGAAGTGTCCATTGAAACAAAGTTACCTCAGATCTAGCCACCTTCCACATTCCATCTTCCCATCGAATCTCCAAATTGTATTTATGTAGTCGATTCAGCACATCTGTGTTCTCAACATAGGTTACGCGCACATCTGCTTCCGTAGCAGATGTGAATTCAATGTGATCTACAGTTGCGGTGTACTCCCGAAGTGGCACTTCACTATGCAACTGATACGACTGATAATCGTAATCCGATGAATAGTATCCCCGCTCAAGATTATCGAAAGTCAGTAGATCTACACTAAAAGTCTTGTCATATTTCCAGACAAGCTCTCGAATAGCTTCCATCTGGCCATCACCATAAGGATTCATACTAACAGTCTGCTTGACGGGGTCATATTCCACAGAATGCTCCATAAAATATCCCAGCAAACGAACAGAAATGAATGGTTTGTCATCCATTAGAAAAACGGGTGTATCCATATAATAGCGACCATTAAATTCAATCGTATCATCGGTAGCCCAGAAGATGAGCTCGTGTCCGTTAATTTCTGTTATGATTTCCTGAAACTCTGGATCATAGGACACCTTGTAGCCGAGCTTAGAGAAGAATTCCTGTGCCTGTACATACAACCTCCCCTTTTTCATAACTGTGTGCACTCCGACCAGCTTGTCGTGATTAACATACAACTGAACGGGCTTCTCAGCAGCCTTTGCGACTCCCGGCATCGTTACAGCTAGAGAAATAGAAAATAGTAGACCCCAAAGCTTCCTTAACATACAACACTTCCTAACCACTTGATATATTCCTAATGCCCTGGCTCTACACTCGCATCAATCTGAATTAAGGCACTAGATTCACTAGTTATATATCGGCAGATGTGGAGCTTTAAGGTAGCCCGAATTTTATGAGCAGGAGTACACGGTCCCTGAAAGGACTGAACGGATGACGATGCCCTGGGAAGTCTTGACGCACTTCATACTGTCCGAGCTTCCCCAATCCGTCCATGTAAGCTTCAAGGGGATGGGCGTCGCTGCCATTCGGCCAGCCTCATCACCTTATCCCCCAAATAACGACCGGAATCTCATCTTTTAACGCGAGGGAAGAACCGTATACGAATTTTTGCTTCAAATACAGCACGTACACTCTTGCTAGATCTGCTGGAGCGTATTCGGCACGATCAGACGCTGATGACGCATGGCATCCTTCCCATTGCCAGGTTCCCGGATCACATATACCTGCCCACCGGCTGCAAGCAGCTCTGTTGGAGATGGATGACCTAGAAAATCAACAGGGCTATAGCTGAGTCCGTACGCGCCCGCATTAGGAATAACAATGTAGTCGTCCTCCCTGATGAGTGGCAGCTTCGCTTTCCGAACAAGACAATCCTCGGGAGTACAGAGGGGGCCAACGACGGTGATTTCCTCCTCCTGCTGCCTGGCCTCTCCAGCTTTATCCACGTCCGGCTGCTGCTTGTGTGCGCTGAAGACCTTTACCGGAAAATTATCGCGCAGCCTGCGGCCCCGGAAAGCTGCGGAAGCGTAATGGTTCATGCCTCCATCCGTGACGGCAAACTTTTCTCCTTTGGATGTTTTGGTATACAGTACCTTTGTCACATACATTCCGGAACAGGCGACCAGGTACCTACCACTCTCAATAATCAGACGGACGCCTGGCATACGCTGCACCGCCTCTGCCGCCAATCCGTTGAGATACTGGAGCACTTGATCCATATCGAGCGACTGTTCGTGAGCAAAATAAGGAATGCCAAAGCCGCCGCCCAGATTAATGCTATGAATAGGCAGGCCGTATTTCTCACCAATCTCCCCGGCAAGTCTGACGGTATTCGCAAACGATCCAATAATCTCCTCTGCCTTCAGCATCTGAGTGCCTGTGTAGATCTGGATGCCCTGAAATTGAATATGTCTACATTCCTGCAAAGCTGCAAAGAAAACGTCCAGTTGGGATTCATCCACACCAAACGGGCGGGCTGCCCCACCCATTTTTATCGTCGCCCCGGATACATCCGCGTCAGGATTAATGCGGACGGCTGCTCGCACATGGACACCGCTTCGTGCCGCCACTTTTTCCAGCAGCCGCAGCTCCCGGACCGATTCAACATTGACGCATCCGATTCCTGTCTCAGCAGCCTCATTCAGCTCAGATTCGGTTTTCCCCGGCCCAGCAAAAATGATATCCTTCGGCTCATAGCCTGCAGTAAGAGCTGTATACAGCTCTCCTGACGATGCAATCTCCGCCCCGCAGCCAAGGGAGCAGAGCAGCGCAGCGATGCTGACATTTCCGTTCGCCTTCAGCGCATAATGCAGTTTGACTGAAGGATGCAGACGGGCGAGTATACTCCGTACATGGGAGTACAGAGCATCTCCGTCATATAGAAAAAACGGGGTCCTGTGGCTCCGTGTTACGGACAACAGTTGATCATCGGATAGATTCATGAAATCCTCTCCTTCACTTTACCCTGCTCTGGCGGGCCGATTGGTAAATGGAATCCAGCAGCCTGATCCGTTCTGCCGATTCCCCGAAAGGAACAGGAGCAGCTGTCCCATGGACCATCCGGCAAAAGTAATCGAGCTGATTCACATAATAATTCATGGGCCGGAATTCGGCTTTGGCGGACAGCTCGCTGGACCGGCGAATACGCAGCGTCATTTTATAAAATCCAAGATTCGCACGGAAGCAGTCATTCAGCGAAACGACCGCATCGTCGAAGGTCAGGGTGTGGGAGCAGCGGTAAGGTCGCTCAAATGAGCATAGGGCCGTCGCCCTCAAGCCGTCCGGGTACTCCGCCTGCGCCTGAAAGGTCCAATCACAGCCGCCCGGCCCATCGAAGGAGGATTGTCCTTGAAAGCTGGCCCCGTCCAATCCAACCAGCATCTGCAAAAACTGAAGCCAGTACACACCCAAATCTCTGAAACAGCCCCCTCCCTGCTCCGGACGGCTGCGGTAGTTGTCTTTATGCCCGTTTTTGGCCGGGATGCACAGACTGGTGTCTACCGAGCGCAGCCTGCCGAAGCTAAGGTCGCTTACCATAGTACGGAGCTTGTCCTGCCAGGGATGATACCTGACCATGACCCCTTCTAGCAGGTATGGCCCACCTGCCCGCAGGGCCGACTCGATCAGGTCCAGTTCATCTGTGTGCAGGCATAGCGGCTTTTCGACCAGTACGTGCTTGCCTGCGCTCAGCGCCTTTGCAATCCATTCCGCATGCAGATCGTTACTAAGTGCAATATATACGGCATCGACCTCACTGTCGTTTAATAACTCTGCAGGGGTCCGGTGCACCGTGCGGATGCCGTACTGCTCAGCCATCAACTCGGCTTTTGCGGCAGTCCGGTTCGCAACGGCCACAATAGCCGAATGCTCCACATAGCGGGCAGGATCAAGCAACGCACGCGGTACGATGGACGAGCAGCCAATGACGCCGAACTTGACGGGCTCTCCGGCCGGGGAAGGCGGCACCCATGCTTCTGCGACAGCGTTCATCAGCTCCCCTCCTCCACATCGGGAACGGTCTGCGCAGAGTACAGGCCAAGGCGCTGAGCCAGCAGCCGCGAGCATTCCGGGGTCCGCTTTTTCGTTTCCAGCATGTCCTTATGCATCTTCTCCAGAATATCCGCACCGCCTCCGTATTCCGAGAGCCAGCGCTCGTAGCGGATACCGAATCCAAGCTCCTCCCACAGATCTGCATTGTCTTTCTCATGCGCACCGAAAGGCTCCAGCATGATCAGTGGTGTCGCGGATGCAAAGGAATCTGTCATGGTTCCCCCTCCTGGCTTGCTGACAATGGCCTTCATCTGACGCTGCCGCACATACAACAGGTGATATTCTTGCTCATTGCGGTACAGGACTTCTTCGCCAGAGTGGACCTCGGCAAACGGTGGGAAGCTGTGTCTACCGTCCGCTCCGGTCTGCCATGTCCGCCATTGCGGATCCATCCGGTAATATTTGCGGCTACCGGCCTGTTCGTCAGGAGCGTCATCGTTATAGAGCATGATATCAAGCCCATAGCCGGCCGCTTCCAGCTCGTCCAGCTTGTCGCGATAGGTGCCCATGCCCCAGCCGCCGCCGTGAATGAACAACCGATGCTCCCGTTCCCTATAAGATACAAGGGGAACAGACACATCAATATAGCAGTTAATGCTGCCTGTGGCATGGTCAAACAGAGTAAGCTGACCGCAGCCTTCAGCAAATTGCGGCCGGTGGCGCATTAAATTTTTCCAGGAAGGGGATGGCGTAGAATCCATGTACAGCAGCTCAATGTGCAGAGGAACCCCGCTCCGCCGGGACCGGTATTCCTCCAGAACGTACATCCAGTGGCCTGACAGGCAAATAAAATGGCGTCGATCCTCCTCGCACCATAAAGACAGGAGCTGCTCCAAAGCTTCCAAATCAATGGATTCACTCATATCCTGCGGGATTTTTTGTGACATCAGTGCAATCTTGAAGTTGTCATGATAGGCTTTACGATTCTGGTCCACCTTGGTACGCGCCGATTCTGGCAGCACATTCTCGAATACATGAACGGCCGTACCCATGCCAAGTCTGCTCAGTCCTGCTTCAATCAGCAATCCGGGCGTGTAGAATCCCAACCCGAAGCCAGAGCATAATATCGTAACCTTCATTTCCCTTCCTCCCAGCTTTTTCGAAATATGAATGTCTGTTCACCCATGCCAGCTAATTTAATACAGCAAACTGGTTATCAGCCAAAAAATGCTCCAGCCGCTGAGTCAATTGTGCCTTTCTGTCCTGATTCTCGGCGATCATCGCCAGGTAGAGCCGCCCTTTTCCTTTTCGTCCCGTGTCTGTGCCTCCATTCATACCGTTGTCAGGATTGGACGCATCCCTCCCTCCTGTATTCACGTACAGCGTATTGGCCGACAGCGGCATCACGCCCTCTTCACGGCTGTCCGTGAACAGCAGCTTCGCCTGCTCCAGCTTGTCCAGCAGGGCCTCGTACGATAGCGCCCCCTGATGGGACAGCGTATAATTGGTCATGCTGCCGAGCAGCGAGCGCTCCGTCAGGAACACATCAAGGTGGTGCTTGATCAGGCTCATGGAACGCCGCGCATTGATCTCGACAATTTCTTCAAGGCTTCCGTCTCTAAGCGTCATGGAATCGACACACACATCCCCGAAGTAACCGTCCATCCACAGCTGTCTGCCAATCGCCTTCATGAACGAAAAATAACCTTTGTCCTCCAGCATCTCCATAAATCCTGCATCAGGCAGCAGCGACTCTCTGTAGGAAAAGCTTGAATTGGCCAGCAGCTGCACGGATACAATCTCCACCTCACCTGCTTCGGACACAACAAATTGGCAGGAAAAATCCTGCTCCTTCTCCAGAAAAGGCTCCAATATGAAGCATACTCTCTTCCCCTTCCGCTCCTGCTGCCTCAGATACGCCACGATCCGTTCCAGCATTTGTAGTGAAGTGATATGCAGATTGCCCTTGCCGGATACGCCAAAATCATCCTTTACCAGAAAAGTGCCTTCCATTAGCAGCTTCCGCCCTTCCTGCTCCAATTCATCGGCACTCGTGACGATCTGGCCGGGATTGCTCAGTCCCAAGCGCTCTTTCAACCTAGAGGAGTAAGTCTTGGCGTTCACTTTGCGGACTGACTCAAGAGACGGCTGATGAAGGCGGATACCCCACGCTTTTGCCGCTTCCTCCGTGTAAGGAAGGTAGGCAAACGGGGCGAGCAGGCCATCCTGCAAATCCGGCAGCCCCGGCACACCGTCTTCCCGGCGCTGGCAGAGCAGCTCGAAGACGGAAGCAGATGAGCCTAGCACAACGGTTTCATCATAGGACAGATCATGCGCATTGACAGCAGGCCTGAAGCCGAATCCAGATATATACTGCCAGTGTACAGGGGACATGGCGTAACGGGTAAGCAGCACATCCTCCTGCCCGCAGAAGCAGAACAGCAGCTCATCCATGGCGGCGACAATCGCCGCACCAGACCGATCCGGCAGAGTGGGCAGGGACGCTGTATCTGGATCTTTCCAATAAGCCTCCGCCTCAAACGTTCCCATAAATATGCGCTTCAGTGTAGGTACATCCGGTGTCATTCACTCTTCCCTCCCTAGAAATAAGAATGTAGCTCCTTCCCGCTCCAGTCATTGACTTGCGCTTGTATAACCACGCAGCGCGAACTGCCAGACCAGCCGCACAATCAGCAGGAGCCAAAGCGGGACCAATACAGCCCACAGCAGCAGGCTGCCATTCATCATGCCCAGTACAAACATGGGCGGAAAATTGCAGATGACGAATATGGGCAGTACAAAAATGCCGATTCTCTGAATGAGCTTGCTGTATACCGACATCGGCACGGTATTCGTGTCGAACAGGCTGTTTGATAATTCCGTCACCCCATTCGTGCGGATGGTCCAGAAGCCGAGCATTTGCGGTAACAGAAAGACCGAATAAGCGGTAAGCACACCGACTGCCAGCAGCAGGGAAAAGCCGCCAATTGCCTCCCAGGTGAACGGCAGCTGCAGACGATGCCAGCCGACGCCTGCCATAATGCCACCTCCAACAACATTGGGGATGGTATAGCCCAAATTAAACTGTCGCAGGGTGACAATGAACTGCAGGGAGACCGGCTGGGTCATCAGCATATCCAGCGAGCCTGTGCGGATTTTGGTCGGCAGCCCGGTAAAATTGCTATAAAAAAGCCCGCTGTACAGGCCACTCATAATCGTGAACACCCCGATATACAGGAGCACCGCATCCGGGGACCAGCCGTTGATGTCCGTGCCTGTCCGGTAAGGGACTGAGGCATAGAGCAGCTTGATGAGCAGGTAAGCCGTCTCCACCAGAAATGCAGTAACAAAATTAATGCGATACTCCATCTGCGAGATGACGGAAAATTTGACGAACCGCATGTACAACCTGACATAGCGGACACACGTCCGCAGCAGTTTTTTCATGTTATCCTCCCACAGCTACGAAGCGTCTGACACCCGCACGCCAGACAATCCCCGACAGAATCAGGAGTACGGCAATCCAGAAGGCCTGCAGGCCGATGCCTGCTGCTATGAGGGAGCCGCTCAGTTTACCTGTTACCGCATTGACGGGAAAAAACACTGTATAGGCAAACGGCAGCATGCTCAGTAGCTTTCCCACCGCCTCCCCAAAAATCGTCAACGGAAAGACAGTTCCGCTCGCAACGTAGATGACGAGGGACAGGGTATAGAACAGTCCCACGGATTCCGTAATCCAGAAAGCCATGCCACTAAGCGTATAATAGATGAGGAAGTTTAGCAGCAGTGCTCCGGGAAGGGTCAGCATATACAGCAAAAGATGAATGATTGAAAAGCTGCCGCCGCCCCACAGACTGAGCCCGACCAGCATACAGACAGCACCTGTCCAGATAACAGCGCTCTGCACAGCCTTGGCCCCGACAAACCGAAAAAGACGGTAGGCAAAATAGTGCACGGGCTGTACAAGAAATTTGCCAAGCCCTCCCTCCTTGATATCCTCCGCAATCTCGTATTCAAAACCGGCTGCAATCAGCCTGCCGGTAACTGCTGCCATTACGGCGTACACAAGCATTTCCTCCAGGGTGTAGCCGAGCAGCTGCCGTTCACCCGAAGAGCCAAAGACAGCAAGCCAGAGAAAAATTTGCGTCATCAACGGCAAAATGAACGAAAACAGCTGCAGCCAATAGTTCGTCCTGTACTCCATCTCATTCTGCATGCCAAGTAAAAACACTTTGACATACTTGTTATATTCAAGCGGATTATTTCGCATCGGCCCATCTGCCTTCGTTGTACAAATTTTCAATGCCTTCCTCCAGCGGGACATCCTCAATCGTAAAATCCGTAACAGGCAACGCATCAAGCACCTTTTTCGACCATCCGAGCGTGTCTTCTGCATCGACCTCAAAAACAACCTCCAACTGGCTGCTTGCTCGTACACTTCCCAGTCCCGCGAGCTGCTTCTGGGCAACGGGCTCGGTCAGCCTGACTTTAAGCAGCTTACGGGCCCCCAGCCGCTGGTTGATGCTCTTCAGATCCCCATCATATACAAGGCTTCCGCCACTAATGATCATTACCCGTGAGCATAAATCCTCGATGTCCTTCATGTAATGACTGGTCAGCAGCACCGTCGTTCGGTGCTGGCGGTTATATGCCTTGAAGAATTCCCGAATCCTGCGCTGGGATACCATATCCAGACCGATGGTCGGCTCATCCAGCAAAATCACCTTCGGCCGATGCAGTAGCGCGGCAATCAGCTCCATTTTCATGCGCTCTCCAAGCGACAGACGCCGCACCTGCACATGCAACTGCTCCTCTACACCAAGCAGCGTGACCAGTTCGTCCAGTGAAGAGCGAAATTCATGGTCGCCGATTTCGTAAATCAACTTATTCAGCGCAAAGGATTCGCTTGCAGGCAAATCCCACCACAGCTGATTTTTTTGGCCCATGACGATGGAGAACTGCCGCTTGAATTCCTTCTGCCGTTTCCAAGGCGTAAATCCCAGTACGGAAGCTTCACCACTGCTCGGATGCAGAATGCCTGACAGCATTTTCAGAGTTGTCGTTTTGCCCGCCCCGTTCGGCCCAAGAAAACCGACCATTTCACCTTCCCTGACGGAAAAGCTGATATCCTTAACGGCTTCCTTGGCCAGCTTCTCCCTGTGGAACAGGTTTTGCAGCGATTTCCGCACACCCGGTTCTTTTTTGTAGTACGTAAATGTTTTTGACAATCGGTTCAGTGTAATAACCGGCAAAACGATTCCCTCCCTACTGTTGTCTAGCGTCTTCCACAAGCGGCAGGAGCTGTTCAAGCAGCCTGTATTGCTGGTCAACTAGCTCGTTCGCACGGCTGATCAATGTCTGTACACGATGCCTGCCAAGCTGCAGGCCAGTCTTGTAAATTTGCAGATTCAGGCGGTGCCAGCCGGCGTAGAGCTCTGTGGCCCCGTCGGCAATGAAATGCGCCCCCGCCCCCAGCGTGTCCTGATGGAGCATGGCAAAATCGTGGAGATAATCCGCCAGAGTGAGCGCAGTGCCGATTCGCAGCTGATAATAAATCTCTGCACATTGGTACCGAAACTCCTGATCGTTCAGATCGAACAGCAGCTGAAAATCTGCTATAAAGGCGCGATAGGCTGCATCCCCTTTTCGGAACTGAGGCACGTCGCTCCGACTTGATAGATAATCCCGAATATGCAGGGCGCACGCTTGGTATATCCTTGCCGGTGAAGGCTCGACTGGCGCTCCCGCCAGCCACGCATAATCCAGCACTCCGCCCAGCAGATCGTCAAGACGGGCTTCGCCCGTGTATTGGAATGCTTGACCTGATGAGTCCAGCAGGAAGCTGTCCGATACATGGGCAGTACGTGATTCTTCATCCAGGCTATGCAGCTCGATCACATGTCCGCGTGCACGGTTGATAACATAAATCTGGTGATACGTCAGGGCTGCGCTGGATACGTGCAGCATCGCGCTGTATCCATCAGGCAGAGCCTTCAACAGCTTGTGCGGATCGCGGTCCTGCGGGTCCCAGGCTTCAACCCGGAGGTCAGGACCTCCGGAAGCCGTGATTCTGCGCAGCTGGTTCCCGAAGGTTCCCGGACCAAATGGACGCAGCTCACCCTCATATTCCGCGTTCATGCTGCCTGCTAGCAGGAACAAATCAGCCTCGGCAGCTACAATACCTCGGCGCAGCAGCAAGCCGCACAGGGAAGAATAGAGGCAATGCTTGCCTACCCGGTCTGTTCCAGACACAGATTGCCTGTGTGAAGCTGTCCCGGCCTTATACATATTTGTCCAGCAGCTGTTCAATCTCGCTTAGCGTGGACAGATTGTCCAACAGCAGGTCATCGTCATCGATTACAATGTTGAGCTCGTTCTCCAGCTCCACAATCAATTCAATCGCGGACAGTGAATTCAGTCCCAAGCTCCGCAAATCCCGATCCGCTTCCATTCCCGCCAGCTCGCCCTCAGGCAGCTTCAGCACTCTTTCCAGCAAAGGCAGCACGATACTTACACCTGTCTCCATTCAGACTCCTCCATTCATTGGGTATGTTCAGACCTTCATGTCTAAGCTAGAGCGTCCAAGCTAGACTATCTATTCCATGCCTTTCATGAGTTAAGGGCTTGAACTTGCTGCTCAGCGGCGAACAACAGCTCCAGCCGGCGCGCGTAGTCCTCAGCCTCCTCCCAGCTGTCCGTGATAATCAGAGCAAAAATACGGTTGATGAATCCCTGTTTTAGACGGGCTGGAGAAAGGGTACCTGCGGTATACACCATTACCCCTTCCCGGTGCTCAGGCCCGTACAGCAGCCTATTCTCCCGAAGCAGTGCGCACAAGGATTCATACGTTAGCGGCTCGTCAGAGACAACCCGGTAATAGCGGGACAAAAACTTACGTTCTCCAAGCACAGCGGATACAAACGAAATATAGGTCGATAGTGTAAACCTGCCGTTAATTTCGATGACCGGAAAGAGCAGACCGTCCTCATCCACAAAACCGTCAATGGATGCAATCCCGAAATAACCGGCAGCACACAAGGAGGAACCGAGCAGTTCCGCATAGCTGAGGATCTGCTCCTCCAGCCCCTTCCCTAGCTCGGCAGGCATACGGGAGCCGGTATATACGGTTCCGGCAAGCTGCTGCACTTTTAGCGAGAACATGGTCACTTCGCCTTCAGGGCTAATATAAATCTGATAATTCAAATCCAGCTGTTTCCCATACCACCGTTCCACCAGCCAGCCACCTGCAAGTGAATTGCGACCGGCAAAGCGCTTCATTACATTAAGAATGGTATTCAGCCGGGACAGGTCCTCAACAAGAAACATGCCTTTGCCGGAGGCTCCGTGCGGCTGCTTGATAATAAAACGAACGGGACCTGTCGCTGCTGCCGCAATGCGGTCGCACGCTTCCTGAACCTCCGTTTCATTCCTACATACAGCACCTTCAGTCACCGGAAAGCCGAGATGCTCGGCTAGGCGGCGGCTGAAAATCTTGTCATTCACACGAGCACACAGCTCCGCATCCGCTCCGAGCAAGGTCAGGGAGCCACGTTCCGCAACCTCCTCCTCCTTCCACGTGACAGCATATGGCACCAGATAAGCGCCGCCTGCTTCCTCTGATGCGGTTCGCAGCCGCTGCAGCAGTTCTTCATCGGCAAGCACCAGTTCAGTAATGGGCGTCAGCGGGTCAGAAGGCTCCGGCACCTCAATCCGAGGAATGTCGAATCCTATGTGCTGTAGCATTTTCAGAAAATGAGGCTGTGGCTGCTCTCTCAGCACGATAATATCCTGGCTGCGACATAGCAGCAGATTCATTTCCTCCATCCGGTTCACGACAATCTGCTCCGCCGGGTCAGCAACGGCCCGTGAACCAGGATGCCATATTTCCTCAGCGCCAATATTGAACAGCCACACGAATACATGCCGATCGCGGTCTGTGGAGAGCGCCGTCAGCAAATTCACATCCAAAGCAATATCCATCTCTGCATCTCCTTTTAAAAGCTGCTCTACCGGTTCGGCTACTGCTCAAATATATTTCAGTGAACCGGCTCCATGAAGATAAAGCACGCTGCATTTGGAGCATACAGGAGTCAGCCCCTTTTCGTTGATGATAGAGCGGGTCATTTCATATTTGTCGGATTCCCAGATTTCCTTCAGAGTGTTCTCCTGTAGGCTTCCGATTGTGAACTCGCTGAAAAACTTGCAGGGCATGACCTTTCCATCAGGCAAAATGTCTGTGCGTGAATTCAGGGCAAGACAGCGCGAGGAGCAGCGACTGACCAATTCCTCGCCATGAATGAATTTGTCGATCTCCTCGAAGTCGAGACCTGGCTGATAACGAACCCGGATATTCCATACGCGCTCATTGATACGACGGAGCTCCTGCATGAGGGGATCGATGCGGTCCGGATTGATTTTGTACTTAAAGGCATGCCAACTACTGATATTGTTTTCTTCAAGCTCGCGTAGCCAGGAGAAGTTGCGGGAAAAATAGTCGTCCATTTTGAGTGAGGTTTCTTTGGAGATATACCATGGGAAAGTAAGCAGAACGAGATCCAGCTTCATGGTCTCGAACATTTCGAGGAATTCGAACATACGTCCGATCATGTTGTCATTAATGACTGCATGCACGGTTACTCTACCTTTATACAAGCCTTGGTCACGAAGCTCGATCAGCCGCTGCATCTGTGCCATCGTTTTTTTGAAGGTACCTTTTCCGCGGATCAGATCATGCTCGCGCTCGAAGCCTTCGACGGCGATCAGCAGCTCCAGATTGTCGGACAATTCCAGAATTCGATCGAGGTGCTTGTCGATTAGCAGACCGTTTGTGCAGAACGT
Source organism: Paenibacillus massiliensis 2301065 = DSM 16942 (assembly GCF_000377505.1). Classification (GTDB taxonomy): domain Bacteria; phylum Bacillota; class Bacilli; order Paenibacillales; family Paenibacillaceae; genus Paenibacillus; species Paenibacillus massiliensis. The sequence goes on from NZ_KB898204.1 coordinate 51,343, forward strand.
CATCTCCCGTCGGTCCTCGGCCAGCACGTCCAAAATTTCATCAAAACGGCGGTGGAACATCGGTTCCCCACCCCACATATACAAACGGGATTTGACCTCCTGTGTCTCCTGTAAAATTTGTCTGAGCAACGCAGGGTCCAAATCCATATTCTGTTCTTCCTTGTCCATCTGATGGTGGTAGCCTTCCTCGTTCCATTCAAAGCAGTGTGTGCAGCGGAGATTACAGCGGTTGGTCAGCTTGATGCCGATTGTATGGGGCATGTCCGTTCTAAAGGCTGGGTCCTTGACAGAGTTACGGTAGGAAACCGAAGCATTTTTCAAATTTCTTTTAATCAGCTTGAACGCCTTTTCATCAATCAATACATGGCTTTTCGGCTGCATCGTTATGCACCTCGCTATCGTTTTGATAGAGCTTTAGCGCGTCATGACGTCATATTGTCCCGATTTCCGTTGTCTCCGTCAATCCAGAGTGTTCCTTCATTTGCCGGATATAATCGCAGAAAGCATCAATGGAGCTTAAGTATTCCAGTTCAAAATTGTCAAAATCGACTTCCACGTCAAATTCATCTTCAATCTTCAGCATAAAATGCACCAATTGCAGGGAATCCAGGCCTGCGTCATGAATAATATCCGAGGTGCCATCCAGCTTCCCGGGGAGTTCGTGGTCTTCCTTCACTTCACTAATCATGCGGATTACTTGGCTCTGCATTTCAATTCCTCCTCCTTTTCTTGGGCGGCCAGATGGCCGGAAAGCGAGGGGCGGGGCGCAGGCGAGCTTCTCTGGATGATCCACCCGGCAAGTCATAGGACCCTTCTAATCCCATACATGGAATTATATACAATTATAAACCCTTCCAAAGGGCATTCGTCAATAGTGTAAATTGTAATAATTTACTTTCGTAATCTTTACATTATAAAAATCAAAAAAACCGTTTCCGTTGGAATTCCGGGAAACGGTTATTGCATACAATGCTTGGATTTCAAAAGCTACCGACCTATACCCTGGCCCCTTCCCCCATCCGCTTCCTGTAGCCCACGATCGGAATTACAGCGAGTAGAGACAGCAACGTACAGACCATGAACATTGTCGAATATGAGCTGAACTGCACAATCATGCCCATCGCGAACCCGCCAAGCGCAAAGCCCAGATCGTACGAGGACATGAAGATTCCCATCATGACATATCTCGACTCTGCCGGCAGCACAAAGGACAGATACGTTGTTAATGTCGGATACAGCAGCGCAAGGGCGAATCCACTGAATATAGCGGACAAGTATACGAACGGTCCAAGCCACTCCAGCAGCACCAGCAGTTGGGTTCCCACCGCAGCAGAGAGCAGCAGACCGCCCATAAGCCAAGGGCTCCAGCTACCGTCTGACGGGATTTTTTTACGCAGCATGAACCTGCACAGGATGACCACCAGTCCTTGAACGGCCAAGAACAGACCGACACTTCCCGTGCCCGAAGATATCATATATAGGGGTAAAAATGTAGCTGTCGCTCCAAAGACACATGAAGCACAGAGCATAATCAGTGTACTCACCAGTAAGGGAATACTACGCCAGAGCCCACTCAGGGAACGAAGCATATCCTTTAGCGTATACGATGCATTCTGTACTGTGCTTCGCGGCAAATCCAGATTATACCCGAACAGCAGTGGTAGTGCAGCCAGTCCACATAGCAGGAGTACATACCACATGTGGTGGGCCTGCTCCCAAATCTGAATAGCGAGTACAGGAACGATAAGCGAAGGAACCATCGTGAACAAGGTGTACATCGACAGGCCCTGGGCACGATCCTTGTCCTGCAGCTTCTCCATAATACCTGCTTGCATGGTCATCGAAAAAAAGGCTGTAGCTACGCCCTGTAGCGCCCGAAGCCATAGATAGCTCTCCGCCCCGGCGATCATGAACAGCAGCAGCGTAATGGCGTGTAGCAGCAATAGCCCCTTCATGACACGAAGCGGGCCATATCTCCCTAAGAGCTGTCCCGCAAAAGGCCGCAGCAGCATGCATGTGAACATATACGAGCCCATCATCAAGCCAATCTCGGCCTCACTGAGGCCAGCAGCTTCACTGCGTAGCGGAAGAATGATGGTTAATGCCGAATTCGCGGCAAAGAATAGAAATGCTAATATATAGAAACGAATGAACGAGAAGGATAACGGATCTAATTTTACGTTGTTACTTTCGGATTGTGCCAAAGCCTGTTTCCCTACTTTCCAATACATTTATCCCGTTCGCCTCACTGATCAGCCTTAATTCCTGACGCGCGAAAAGCCCGTAAACATCAGACAGACTACAAAGGCCACGGTAGTAACTACTATACCAAATATGAAGCCTATAGCACTCATAAATGTATCTTCACCTGGATAAGCAGGCGCCAGCGTAACGAGCCCATACATACACAGCAAGGCCAGTAACAAATAAAAACTTCCCCCAACCATCCCCATCTTAAGACGGTCACTCCGATCACCCTGCCACGCTTTGCCTAGAATAGACCACAAGTAGACACTAAGGAGAACCGCCAATAGCATGATTACCATATGTACATAGGGAATTAGGAAAAGTGTGGTTATATAGAGTGCAAGCAACGTGCCGCCAAATAACACCGTATTGAGCATGAATAAGAATAGCCCTCCTAGCCAATGGTTCCGATACCACTTAGCCTTGCTTAATTGCTGCAGTATGACATGATTTTCAATTCGTAGAGCTCCTATGATGGATCTTCTGAACAAGATAAGCAGGATCATGCATAGCAGACCAATAGACAGCAGTATAGACATTTCCCTACGCCCTCCGTCTTTTATAGTATCGCGTATTTACCACATTCTACTAGTTACTTGCCGTTATCGATATGATAACGAAGGATGGGCACTCGATAAAGAGAAATTATCCTCTGGAGAATTTCTTATTTTACAAAAAGAAAAGGGGAAGAATGAGCTACTTCGCTTCATTCCTCCCTCCTTTATATCACTTGCGATACAATTCTCGACAGTACTCTTAATTAGATAACGCATTTCGCGGTGACCCTATTAAATCAAACCTGCACCTCACACCTAAGGAGCTGGAGCCGCCTTCAATCATTCATATAAAACTTATGAAAGCGGAAATAGCTTCTCGTAAATGCTGATCTCGTGGTCTGGTCTCATGCCCACCTTCTCATAGAGGCGATATGCACCTGAGGGATTGGCGGCATCGACGCCAAGCGAAATATGTGGCTGCCCTGCCCTATAGGAACTCTCGAATACAGCATGCAGCAACAGCTGTGCTAGTCCGCGTCCACGGTACTGTCGCCGTACACCAATCTGCTCAATGAAGAGCATATCCTCACGCATCCGGCACAGGGCAAAGCCAGCCACGGTATTTGTCGAATCCCAAGCTACCATCCACCATTGCTCGTCGAATGTAGGAAGCTGCGTCTTCTCTTTCCATTTCTCGAAGGCAGGCACGGTGAAGTCCCAATGATCGGCAAACGATTCGACATAGGCCTCATAGACAGACTGCTCATCCTGTCCTTTCACAAAAGACTTGATCGTGAAGCCTTCCAGTGGAATGACTAGGGGTGGTGCCTCGTTCCAACGTATTGCCATTCGCTTGAAATAGCGGACCGGAACGAAGCCCTTAGACTTCAGTAAATCGTTGGCATCCTCACATAAGGTGGGAATCATGCTTTGCAGCCGTTTCGTTATTCCAGAAGCTTCACGAAGCTCATCAGCACGTGCCTCCAGCGCAGAGATCAACGCAGAACCAACACCGTAGCCCCGTGCCGCGGGAAGCACGCACCCGTAGCTGAACAGCTTCTCTTCACTGTCCTCCTCCAAAAATGCGTAACCGATCAATGTGGAGTCTGCATCCGCCACGACCCACACATTATTGTTGAGATCGAAGCCAGACCACATGTCCAGAACATCATCTAGCACGATATCAGGTGCCCCCAGATCCTCCGTGTCACAGGCAGCTACAAGATCACAGACAGCCTGAGCGTCAGACATGACAGGGCGGCGAAGGTAGTAAGCTTTTTTCGTCATAGCAGTTATCTCCTTTCCTTCATGAAACATCCATTCTTGTTGTTATAATTATACTCCACCTCGCTCCCTGTTTGGAGTGGTTATGGATACAGTAACAAGCCCTTTCCGCTAGCTAGCCATAAAAATTTCTATCAAAAATGCTGATAAAGACATCACCCCGGCAGATGAACGAACGAATAAATCATTTTGGAGTACATACCGGAATGGACTGCTAGTGGCTGTTTCCCCGGGTAATCTGATTTTTTGGGTGTCCGTGTTCGGTGCTGTCCTGACCGATTCCTATAGCGCAGGCAATAAAGGAAGCTTTGCCATCGCTGCCAGCGGTGTGCTAGGCGGCATTCTCATTCATGACATCGGCTTGCTGACCATCGTGTCGATCACAAGAAAAGTCATGAGCCGCAAAATGATTCAGATCGTTTCTATTATTGCAGGCATTCTTCTGCTGGAATTTGCGCTCTATTTTGTATACGAGTTCGTAATCGCCCTTCTACCCTATATTCAATAATGAGAACGGAACATAAGTCACACGTAGTTCTTATGGAGTCTTATGGAATACATATGGAGCGAAGATGTTATACATCAATTTCAAATGCATTCTACATAAAGATCATACGTCAAAAAGGAGCTCCCCAATAAGGAGCTCCTTTCTATTATATTTATAGCTGAGCCTGCACTCCAGACATCCCTCCGTGCACCTGTATGCTTGCATGTCAGGATGCCTGTTCCTGCTTGTGACCTACTATTAATCCATGTGCGAACCACCATTGATGTCAATCTCTTCGCCGGTAATATACGAGGATTCCTCAGAAGCCAGAAATGCGATAGCTGCGGCAATCTCCTCCGTCTCACCAGGACGTCCCATCGGGATGCCTGCAATAACACCATCAGCCACTTCTTTATCGAGCGACTTCCAGATATCCGTATTCACCAGACCAGGCGCAACGGAGTTAACGGTGATCCCGTCCGCTGCCACTTCACGCGCCAGATTCTTGGAGAAGCCCAATACAGCCGCCTTGGATGCAGAATAATGTGCACCCCCGAATACGCCCCCACCACGCTTTGCAGAGACTGAAGAGAGATTGACGATTCGACCATATCCCTGCTTCTTCATAGGCTCAAGTACAGCCTGCGTGCACAGGAACAGTCCGAACATGTTGACGTTAAATACCCGTGTCACATCCTCAAGCGTCATCTCTGCAACGGTTGCCTTTTGAGAAATGCCAGCATTGTTGACCAGAATGTCTATTCTTCCATACGCCTCCAACACTTGTGCCACCATAGCCTTTGTAGACTCTTCACTGGTCACATTCAGTTCAACCCCGATTGCATCCCCGCCTGCTGCCTTAATAGCATCCACCGTCTCCTGAATACCTTCCTGATTGATATCAGCGATGCATAGCTTCGCTCCTTGCTTGGCCAGAGTCAGTGCAATCGTGCGTCCGATTCCTCTTTTGGAGCCACTTCCAGTTACAATAGCTACGCGATTGGTTAGTTCAAACATGGTTTAAACACTCCTTTGATCAATTTATATATAGGTTAGTTTCGTTTGAGCATGGTACGAGCTGTATTAACGATATTCTCAATAGTAATTCCATTAAGCTCCAGCAGTTGTTCGTATGGTGCCGACTCCCCAAATTTATCCTGGATTCCGATTCTGCGAAGAACTGCTCCACCTTCCTCGGCTACTACCTCGCTGACAGCACTACCGAGGCCATTGAGAATGTTATGATCCTCAACGGTAATGATGTGCCCGGTGCTCAGACACTCTACGACAGCTTCCCGATCCAGCGGCTTCAGCGTATGCATATCGAGCAAGGTAACGAAGATTCCCTCCTGCTCCAATTGCTCGGCTGCTTGTATGGCCAGATAGACGGTATCACCATTGGCGATGATGGCAAGATCCTTGCCTTGCTTCAGCTTCTTGGCCTTACCGATCTGGAATTCCTCATTCTCGTCGTAGATTACAGGAATCGCATCACGAGTGAAACGGAGATAGACTGGGCCGTAATGCTCGGCAGCTTGAGCCACCAGCTTACGGGTAGAGTAATAATCGGAGCCCATAATAACCGTCATATTAGGAATGGTACGGAGCACGCCCATATCCTCAATAGCCTGATGACTGCCTCCATCATTCGCAGGTGTCAGCCCTCCATGCGAGCATGCAATTTTCACATTCAGGTTAGGATAGCAGACTTCTTGGCGGATCTGTTCTGCCATACGAAGCGAGCCAAACACCGCATAGGTACTAATGAAGGGGATTTTGCCGGTAGTGGCGAGACCCGCAGACAGGCCAGCCGCATTCTGCTCGGCGATGCCCACATTAACATGTTGGTCCGGGAGCTGCTTGGCGAACTCCGTAGTCTTACAGGACTTACCGATATCAATATCCACGACGTAGATATTTTTATTGCTCTTACCCAGCTCCACAATTTCATGACCGAAGGCTTCACGAGTTGCAATTTTCTTCACTACTGCTGTATTCTCTTGTACACTCATTTTTTCAAACCTCCCGCAATTTCTTCTAGTGCCTGCAAATACTCTGCTTCCTTGGGCGCAACTCCGTGCCAGCCACACACATCTTCCATGAACGATACACCCTTGCCCTTAATCGTATTGCACACGATGCAGATAGGCTTGTTCTTCAGCTCACGCACCTCATCCAACGTATCCACAATCTGCTGCATGTCATGACCGTCGATGCGTCTCGTTTCAAAGCCGAAGGCCTTGAACTTAAGCTCCAGATCCAGATTAGGCATAATTTCATCACATGTACCGTCAATCTGCAGATTGTTGTCGTCGACAAAGACGATCAGATTATCAAGCTGATACTTATTCGCGGTCTGAGCTGCCTCCCATATTTGTCCTTCCTGACATTCTCCATCGCCCAATATTGCAAATACCCGATAGTCCTTGTTGTCCCGTTTGCCTGCTAAAGCCATGCCTACAGCACAGGACAGACCTTGACCGAGCGAGCCTGTTGAAATGTCAATGCCAGGGCACTTTTTCATATCAGGATGGCCTTGAAATGGAGAGCCGTATTGCCGGAGTGTATGAATGGTCTCCATCGGAACGTAACCTCGATGCGCCAGTGCAGCATATTGAATGGGACAAACATGTCCTTTGGAGAGTACAAAACGGTCACGATCTTCCCATTTCGGATTCTCTGGATCGATATTCATTTCTCTGAAATAAAGGGCTGTTACAAAATCAGCGGCAGACAGCGACCCGCCAGGATGTCCTGATTGTGCTTTATAAATCATCGTTAGAGCTGTCTGTCTAAGCTCAGCGGCTTTCTGTTCAAGCTCATGGACGCTGATATTTGTCATTTGGCTCACCTCAACATGAATTTTTAATCTCAATAGCTGTTTGTTATCTTATAATCTTGTTAACTTGTATCCTAAGTTATTGTAAATAAAAAACGAGTATTTGTGAATGGCGTATATACCCGTTTTGTTAATAGTCTTCGTTGCGCAGCAGCTCTGTCATTTGCCAATCGGCTCCAACGGAGGGTTGCTATCCACGGTCATCGTCTTGCTTTTTCCAGATTGCTTTACAAGCAGCACGATAATGGTGACACTAATAAGCATACTAATCCCCAAGGTTACCATACCCAGATTATGCGAGCCCGTCATGTCATTCATGAAGCCTACGAAATATGGACCGAAAAATCCACCAAGATTACCAATACTATTAATCAATGCGATGGCTCCCCCAGCGGCGACGCCTGTCAGAAATGATGGCGGGATGGCCCAGAATGGCGAGTAAGCACCAAAAGCTCCACAAAGACTGATGGTCAATAATACGAAAGCTCCGACCAGACTGAATTCTGCTACAAAGACACTGACAATCATAGCTACAGCACTTACAGTCAAGCAGCACGCCACATGGTATTTTCTCTCATTCGTTCTGTCCGAGTTCTTACCCACCAGATACATAACCACCATGGCACACAAGTACATTAATCCGAGCAGCCAGCCGATGCTCTGCAAGGTCAGCCCGGTCGTCTGCGTCAGACCTCTGGAAATGGTGGGCAGAAACATATTAATTCCATAGTAACCGAACATCCAGAAGAAATACCCCACAGCCAGAATCAGTACATCCCGATCACGCAATACTTCCATAAACGTGGGCTTCTTTACTTTTTGCTTTTCCAGAGCTTCCTTTTTAGTAACCTCAAGCAGCCAGTTCTTCTCACTGCTCGTCAGCCATGTTGCCTCCTCAATCCGGTCTGTAAGATAGAAGTAGCACACAACCCCAAGAATCAATGCTGGAATCGCTTCCAAAATGAATAACCACTGCCACCCCGCAAGTCCCATCCAATCAATCTGCAGCAGGAAGGTCGAGATCGGAGAACCGATAGCGTTCGCTGCCGGAATTGCAATCATGAACCCTGCAATCGCCTTGGCATGGTGCTTAGTCTGATAGAAACCGCTCAAGTAATGCACCATACAAGGATAAAAGCTTGCTTCAGCTACACCCAGTAAGAAACGAACAATGTAGAACTGGATTGGCGTCTGAATGAATGCCATAATAATCGCTATAATTCCCCATGAAATCATAATACGGCTAATCCACCGTCTTGCACCAATCTTCGCCATCATAGCACTTCCGGGTACCTCTAACAGGAAATATCCCAGGAAGAACACCCCTGCACCAAATCCATATACCGCCTCGGAAAAGCCAAGATGCTCATTCATGCTCAGAGCGGCAAACCCAATATTAACACGATCCAGAATAGATATTGTAAAACAAAGGAACAAGAAAGGAATAAGCCGCAAGGTAACTTTACGGACTGTAGATTTCTCCAGTTGCTGCAGATCCATATGAAATCCTCCCAAAAGATGATGCACTGCTTCATGTCATAATTTTAAAACGCTTTCAACACGATTGATAAAAAAAGTGACTTATGAAAGTATTTCCTGAATCGAAATATTTCATCATGAGATTAAGCGCTTCCAACACCTCCTGAAAAATTGGTTCACTTGATAACTTGTATACCAAGTGAACTTGTGACTTGAGTATAATAGCATACTTTTTAAATGTCAACTGTTGTTTGCTATAATAATTGTCACATAAAATAAGAATCCCCTGCACCTATCAACGGGCAGAGGATTCCTGGTATAAATTAATCTTTCCAATAGCGATTATACAGATGCTGCATATGCTCAGACATAAGCTTGGACGCCTTGTCTGCCTGCTTGTTCTCTATTGCATGAATAATGCCCTTGTGCTCACTGAAGTTCGTGTCTCTATAATCAGGCCGGGTCACGGTTCGATCACGAATGAATTTCCACATTTCCTGCTGCTTCATCGCTTGCGTGATGACAGTCATGAACTGAATGAACACATCATTATGGGAAGCCTTGGCAATCCCCATGTGCAGCTTCTCATCCGTCTCAGGCACATAGCTGCCTGTTCGGGTCTCGGCTTCCATCTGATCGATCGTATTGCGCAGAAGCTCGACGTCTTCATCCGTTGCTCTTTGAGCTGCAAATTTGGCGATAAGTGGCTCTATGCTCATTCTAGCTTCCACAATATCCTCCGGGGTTATGGAATCAATGAAGGAGGCATCCTCCGTTAACGATTCCGTAGACATACTCGTATTCTTGACATATACGCCCTCTCCTTGACGAGAGTAGATGTATCCTTTCATTTCAAGAGCACTAAGGGCCTGCCGGATCGGTGCTCTGCTAACTCCGAACTGCGCACACAGCTCCCGTTCGGTTGGTAGTCTGTCACCAATCTGAAACGCTCCACTTTGGATCTGTGACAGAATCTGATCATATATCTGTATATAGAGCTTGTTACTGGATACACGATTGAACTGAATGGAACTCACCTCCGTATTTCTACTTTCCTCGATACCACAGCATCTGCAACGTTAATAATTCCATTATATAAATTACTAATTTGTTAGACAACATGATATATTATAACTCACTTTACCCCTAAGACAAAATTAACCAACTTATCAAAACCTTGATACCAGATGATCTGCTACCTTTCAATCTAAAGATAAGGAGCCATCTCTAATGAGACGGCTCCTTATCTTTAGATTGATATTTGTTCCCCTGGTTTCAATGCAACTCCGACGCCTTCTGGCAAAAGCGAAACAAACTTGTTGGGGTCCTGTTCAATAAAAGGGAACGTATTGTAGTGGATCGGCACTACCTGCTTGGCCTGAAGCCATTCAGCCGCCAGTGCAGCATCCTCTGGTCCCATCGTATGGTTGTCCCCAATCGGAAGGAAGGCCACATCAATGCTCTGGCGTGCTCCAATCACATTCATGTCGTAGAACAACCCTGTATCTCCTGCATGGTAAATGGTCTTATTCTCCGCAGTGAACAGAATCCCCGTAGGCATGCCGGTGTAGACAATCGTTTTCGTCTTCTGGTTAACATAGCTGGAGCTATGAAAGGCTTGAGTCAGCTTCACTTTTCCAAAAGCAAACGTATAAGCGCCCCCAATGCTCATAGCATGGGTCCTCACCCCTTCCCAACTGAGCACATCCGCAAGCTCTGCCGAGGCAATGACCAGCGAATTATTTCTCTTTGCTATTTCTACTGTGTCTCCTACATGATCTCCGTGCCCATGAGTCAAAATAATAACATCCGCCTCCACAGTGGCTGCATCCAGATCTGTAGCAGAATTGCCCCTCAAGAAAGGGTCAATAAGTATAGTTTTTCCGTTCGTCTGGATGCGAACAACGGAATGTCCATGATATGAAATATTCATTTTAAATCCTCCTGTACTCATTGTCTTTCAAAGAATGATGAATTTCTTTTCTTAAGCGCTTTGCTTCGAATTCGCTCGTACAAATACGATATAGCATACGAACGCGGCCAGATTAGCTGCAGCAATGACAATCCCCATCGGGATGGCAGAGTGCCCTCCCCCAATGCCAGTTAACGGAGCAGCAAGACCGCCCAGAATAAAGGAAATCAAGCCTAACAGCGCTGAGGCGCTCCCTGCCGCGGCACCGTAATTTTGCATGGCTAGCGAGAATCCCGTTGTTGTAACGATTCCTACGCTCGCTACTACAAAGAATAAGGGGACTAGAACGGCATAAAGTCCTCCACCACTAATCAGGATGACGAACAGCAGAACACCGCTAAGGCAGGCCAGCATAATTCCGCTTATGAACAATCGTCGCTCGCTAACTCTGCTGGATAATCTGCCTGTAATTTGCCCAGCCACAATTAGACCAATCCCGTTCACGGCAAAAATGAAACTAAATGCCTGAGGGGATGCCCCAAAAATATCCTGAATAACAAACGTTGATCCCGATATATAGGCAAACATTGCAGCAAGGACAAACCCCTGAGCTAGAGCATATCCTATAAACATTTTGTCCTTTAACAAATTACCAAAGGTAAGGAGCGTAGCTTTCAGATTGCCTTCCGTTCTTCTCTCCACGGGCAAGGTCTCCTGCAGCTTATAGACAACCGCAAAAAACAAGACTAGACCAGCTATACACAATGCAAAGAAGACTCCTTGCCATGAGGACACACGCAATAGCTGTCCTCCAGCAATGGGAGCAAAAATAGGACCAGCCCCGTTTATCAGCATTAGCAGGGAGAAGAACCTCGTTAGTTCAGAGCCAGAAAAAAGATCCCTGGTCATCGCTCGGGACACGACAACTCCTACACTTCCAGCTAAGCCCTGAATGAATCGCAGTAGAATAAACGTCCAAATGGAACCGCTAAAAGCACAGCATATAGAAGCAATCACATACAAAAGCAAACCAAACATCAAAGGCTTGCGCCGGCCATAAATGTCGCTCAGAGGACCCGCAAACAATTGTCCCAACGAAAGTCCCAGCATACAAGCTGTCAAGCTAAGCTGAGCCATGGACGCTGAGGTATGCATATCTCTCGTTAGCTCCGGCAAGGCTGGTAGATACATATCCAAAGAAAATGGAGCAATTGCAGCCAAGGCTCCCAGTACTACTGCAATGCCCAGACGCTGCTTAGCGGTCAGCGTAGCTCCCAAAAAGCTTTCTTTCATTTCCGCTATCCTCTCTTATAGATCTCTCCTATTTAGCGCTCCATTCATCGCCCCCGTGCATACCTATAAAAACTCTCAGGATATACTGAGAGTTTTATAGGTACTACGGTTATGAAGAAGCTTGCTTGTAACGGTTAGGAGAATGATTTTATGGCAATTCAGTACACGTGTTTATTAAAAAGCTTTGGCTGCCTCACGCGCTTTTTCTATCGCTTCAGCTTTGATTTGTGGAGCGCGATCTCCTGCGGTGGATATTCCTTCTATGAACAAGCTTTCGAACTCGGTGACACCGACAAAGTTCAGAACCGTCTTCAGATGGCTGCTTCCATGCTCGCGATCCTGCACTGGACCTTCGGAGTACACACCTCCAGTTGCTTGAATATGGAACGCCTTTTTGTTGCTCAGCAGACCCACTGGTCCATTCTCCGTATATTTGAAGGTCTTGGCACGAACACAGAAGGAGTCGATGTAGGCCTTCATCACTGGAGGGTAGGAGAAATTCCACATTGGGTTAACGAAGACATACTTATCGGCCGTCATGAACTGCTCAAGCAATTGGTTCAGTTGAGTTATCTTTTCTTGCTGGGCAGCAGTCAGTTGATCGAATGGAGCTCCAGCTTGAAGTTGTCCCCATGCTCCCCATACGTCTGCATCAATCTGCGGAATCGTCAATTGATACAGGTCTACGTGTTCCACCGTGTCCCCTGGATGATTTTCTTTGTAGGCTTGTACAAATTGCTCCCCTACAGCAAGGCTATAGGATTGATTGGGATTTCCTGGATGGGCAGTAATATACAGAACTTTTGACATGGTCGTAACTTACTCTCTTATTTTGAATTTTTTACAGAATGAATGGCGCAGCTCCATTACCGTAAGACCAGTTATCCTTGGTAACTTCAACTAAATTGATGAACACATCTTCGGTACGAATTTGGCATTGCTGATGGAGCTGCTCCGCCAAGGCTTCATAAAATTCTTTTTTCACATCGGACGTTCTTCCCGCATTCAGGACAATCTGGACAATGAGGAATCCATCGCTTCTCTCGATATCCAGACAGTTCGGATCATAACTGAAATTCTCCCGGTCATATTCCTCTATAAGTACAAAACGGTCACTCGCTGGTACATGCAGCTTATCAACGACCGTCTGGGAGACCACTTCCTTAATCTGTGCTTTTACCTCACTCGAACGACCTGCTAGCATGGAAATACGTGTCAAAGGCATGTCGTGCACCTCCTTATTGGATTTGTGTGTTGATATGGTATAGCTTATCTGATAGAATCCTGAACACGAATGTATATGAGTTCGTATTTGTTCGTGCAAGGCACAGCATAGGATATGCAATCTGGCTGCCGGACATTGAAATGCTGTGACCATAACTAATAGATTTCAGGTGATACAATGGATGACCAGAAATTCTCCAAAGAGTGGCCTCATGAACTGATCAAAAAATTCCGATCCAGACCCGTCCGAGAGGACGCACGAAAAAAAATGCGCCAAGTGGACTTGGCAGCTCAGGTGGGCGTTGACCCCCGAACCGTTCAGCAATGGGAAAATGGTGATCGCATACCAAGCATCGGCAGTCTGAAGCGATTGATTCAAGTGTTTCTGGAGGAAGGACATTTGCTGGAAGGAGCCCAGCAGAAGGAAGCTAGCGAGCTATGGCTTGCAGTCAAACGATTGTCGGAGGCCCGTTCCACCACACACCGTGAATTCCCCGACTTTGATGAGGATTGGTTCGACACGATCATGAGTCCCGCCGACGTGGCTGTTTCCAGCACGAACGCGACAGCGTCAGATTCTGGTCAGGCAGGACATCATCCAGTGCGTAGACAGGGGGATCAAGTAGCCTACTCCTCCAAGCCACAAGGCAATATACCTGGCTCTCTTTCTCTCTTCATTGGACGACGTGAAGCAACGACCGAGATTAGGGAATTGCTGCGAGAGCACTCCCTCGTCTCCCTCCTGGGTCCTGGAGGTATTGGCAAGACATCGCTTGCCATACAGGTGGCTGCACAGCTTACCGAGGTGTATCCAGACGGTATTTGGCTGTTCGAGCTGGGCTCCGTAGGTGACCCTGATCTTGTAAGTCAGTTCCTGTTGTCGACCCTGGGCTTGCAGAATCAGCCAGCGCAAAGTGACATAGGATCACTTGTGAGCTTTGTATCTGACCAAAAGCAATTGTTCATATTTGATAATTGTGAGCACCTCATTAATGCAAGCAGCGCCTTGGCGGAAGCTCTTCTATCAGCTGCACCATCCTTAAGCATTCTCGTCACGAGCCGAGAAGCTCTGAACATCCATGGTGAATATATGTACCGGGTTCAACCCCTAACAACGCCACATCTGGCGGATGCTGTGGAGGAGTTGCCTGCGGAGGACATTCAACAATATGAAGCGGTGCAGCTGTTTTTGGCAAAGGCCCGAACCGTCACTCCCCATTTTCAACCAACTATGCAATCCTTGCTGCTCATTTGCGAAATTTGCAAACGATTGGAAGGCATTCCTCTAGCCATTGAGCTTGCTGTGGCGCGAATGAATGTATTGACTCTGGAACAAATCGTTGAGCGTCTTTCCAGTCTGCTCACGTTATTGACTGCTGGAAGGAGAACGGCAACCCACCGCCAACAAACGCTAAAATCGACGATCGACTGGAGCTATACTTTGCTCACGGCCAAGGAGCAGCTTCTCTTACAGCGGCTAAGCATCTTCTCGGGAGGCTTTACTTTGGATGCCGCTGAGTCGGTGTGCAGCTGTGAACCAGGAGCCGTTAATCGCCCGGATAATATTACAGAGCTAGAACTGCTAGATCTATTATCCAGTCTCGTGAATAAATCACTGGTAGGTATCGATCCAAGCCATGACCATAATTCCATGCGCTACTCCCTGCTGGAATCCATTAAGGAATATGCTGCAGAGCGACTGCTTGAGGCATCCGCTGACCAGGGCAGACATCTCCTGTCGGAGCGATATGCCCGGTATTACAGCTGCTATCTGATGAGTGCCGAGGCTAAATTCCGTACCCATGAACGAGATGCCTGTCTACAGGATGTCCGACGCGAATATGCAAATGTAAGTAATGTGCTACAGTGGGCTTATCATCATCAGGTAGTCCGGCCCATCGGCATTCAGATGGCATCCGCATTATACTGGTTCTGGCTCCACGAAGGCACCTGGAATCAAGGGTTGCTGTGGTTGGGGCGTTTTCTGGACGATATCCATATGGAGGAGCCTATCGACGAGGAACAGGTCCATGCTGATACCACCAAAGCACTACACGGACAAGGGGTTATTCTCTTCGTCTCTGGAAGACTGGAACAGGCGAGAGCTTCGGCAGGCACCAGTGTGACATTCGCGCGCAGGCTGAATCATGCGGGACTACTTGCCTCCTCGCTACGACTGATGGGATTCATCCATATGAGTCTCGAACAGTTGAAGGAAGCCAGGGATTTTGTCCAAGAAAGCGTAAATATCTCCAGACAAGCCCACGATCTCTGGAATCTGGGAGGCTCATTGCATGCGTGGGGTAAGCTTGAGCTCCTACAAAATCAGTACAGTGAAGCTGTCCTGTTATTTCAAGAAAGCATCCAATGCTTTGAACAGATACAGGATAAATGGGAGTTGTCGGGTCCTTACGAAGGCTTTGGCTACTCCGCATTGAAGCTTGGACAAGTGGAGCAAGCTATAGAATATTTCAAGAAAAGTGTGGCCATCAGCCATATCTATAAGGGAACCTGGGTACTATCGCGAAGTATCGAAGGGCTGGCAATTGCCTTGTGCGCCCAGCAAGCCTATCCAGATACCGTTGTTCTTCTGAGTGCTGCCGAGAAATACCGCGAGGCCTCTGGTGGGTCTACATCTCCAAATTATCCTGTAGAGTACCGACACGCATTTCATATGGCACAGAATGCTCTTGAAGAGCAGGAGTGGCAGGACATATGGAACAAGGGCAAGTCCTTAACCAAGGATCAGATCATCGCTTTTGCACTGGAGACATAGTTCCAACTAGTCAGTCATCCTAAAGGCTTTCTTCCCTAAATGGGAATGAAGGCCTTTTTGAATTTAAAAATTCCACTTGACAGAAAATATTGTTGTAACTATTATTGTTACATCAAGATGAACGATACAACACTCATTTTACCAATGAAGGACTACAATATGGTTTTCATCTGAGAGGAGATCTATCATGAATATTGAAATTTGGTCTGATTTTGCCTGTCCGTTTTGCTATATTGGCAAGCAGAGATTTGAGCAAGCACTGGAGCAATTCCCACACAAGGAGGAGGTGAAGATCGTATTCAAAAGCTTTGAGCTTGATCCAAATGCACCTGTGCGTGAAGAGCATGACGTGCATGACATGCTGGTTGGCAAGTATGGCATGAAGCGTGAGGAAGCTATTGCGATGAATCATAACATTGGAGTGCAAGCAGCCCAGTCGGGGCTCGACTTCCAATTCGACGCTATCCAGTTGACCAATACCTTCGATGCCCACCGCCTAGCGAAGTATGCAGACCAACAAGGAAAAGCAGCTATATTTCAGGACTTATTCAAAGCCTACTTTACAGACGGTCGTCATCTGGGAGATCACGAGACGTTGATTCAATTAGCCCTTGAAGCTGGGTTAGATGAGAGCTCTGTACGTCGCCTCCTCACAAGCTCGGAATTTGCAGACAAGGTTCGACAGGATGAAGAGGAAGCACAGCAATTAGGTGTTACCAGTGTTCCTTTTTTTGTCATTGACCGTAAATATGCTATTTCTGGTGCTCAAGCGAGCGACACCTTCCTGCAAGCACTGAATACGTCCTGGAGCGAATCGCAGCCTCTACAGATTCTGGGCGATGTGAGCGGTTCGGATTCCGATGGTACTTGCAGTGACGATGGATGCTCTATCCAATAATGAACGAACAATACCCATGTTTATGAGGTAAATGATGCTGAGCAATCTGGAAATGGTCAAAAGCACTTATGAAGGCGACGCTAAGGAAAACGGCTTGATATATCAAGCTTATTTAGCCGAGCACGCCGAATGGACAGAAGCCGCAGGTTTTCCTTATGCTGGCACATATGTGGGCTACGAAGAGATCTTCCACAACGTTTTTTCGCGGCTAGGCAGCGAATGGGATAATTATATGGCGAAGCCAAAGGAATTCTATGAGGACGAAAATACCATCATCGTCGTCGGTGTCTACTCTGGCACCTATAAGCTGACGGGCAAATTTTTCGAGGCAGACTTTGTGCATATTTGGCGGGTTGAGAACGGAAAAATTGTACGCTTCAAGCAATACGTCGATAGTCATTTGGTCCAAGCTTCCATGCTGTCCAAGTGAGCAGACTCCCACACAGCAGGATCTATTCCCATCGCGGATGTTGAGCCTGCTTTTGTATGTTTTTTTCACGAAAAAAGGAATATATGTAGTGCCATATCCGAATGCAAGCTGATACGATTTCGTGTCAAAACATGAAAACATAGCTATGGTTTACCCGTAAATGGCCTCAATTCACAAATAAATATATTGTAATTTATGATACAAAATGGTATTATTGCGCCAATAAAACCCATTTAAACCCAAACAATTACATATTATTTCATTTTTTCCGCTATTCATTTAACTCTGATTGCGCTTCATTCTCTTAGAACACACTCATTTTTCTTTTACAATCAGCTGTTCAACTCCTCTCCACTGCTGTACATTTCTGCTCGTGGCATGACTCACTACATAGTTTCAACGCTCACGCACAGACTTCACAGAAAGCCATGAGACTTCATAGAACGCCTTGGGCTATACGATGCTTGCAGATTCATGAAAGCGATTCCATTTCTATTTTGTTAAATACATGCATGAGGATTTACATGTCATTTTTTATCCTGGGTTCAGGTCCAGTGCTACCTAACAGCAATGAAATCATGTTGGGCTGCCTGGCATATAACCATATAAAAAACATGGAGGTTATTAAGATGATCAAAAGATGTCTGGCTTCATTTCTAACATTGGCTTTATTGTTCGCTGTCTTCCCCACACTGTATGCCGATGCTGCTAATCAGCCATTAGCCAAGCTCCCTGGCAACTCCAATCCGCTTATGGACCATAAGCTGGGGGCTGACCCCTACGCCCTCGTGCACGACGGAAGAGTCTATATTTACATGTCCAGTGATACGTATGTGTATAACAATAACGGCTCCATTAAAGATAACGACTTCAGTGCATTGGACCGTATTCAGGTCATCTCCTCCGCAGACATGGTGAACTGGACAGATCATGGTGCCATCCCTGTCGCTGGTGCCAACAACAAAAATAATGGCAAAGGTATCGCCAAATGGGCAGCCAACTCTTGGGCGCCAGCCATAGCTCATAAAAAGGTTAACGGGAAGGACAAGTTCTTCCTGTACTTCGCTAATGGTGGAGCTGGTATTGGTGTTCTGACAGCAGACACCCCGATCGGACCTTGGACAGATCCCCTTGGTCGAGCTCTTCTGACACATAGTACGCCTGGAATGGCTGGTGTTACCTGGCTGTTTGACCCCGCCGTGCTGGTGGACGATGATGGCACAGGATATTTATACAGTGGCGGCGGAATTCCGAACACATCCGACCCGGCTTCCATTGCGAATCCAAAGACCGCCAGAGTTATCAAATTGGGGGCAGACATGATAAGCGTTATTGGAAGCGCTACCACTATTGATGCCCCTTATCTATTCGAGGATTCTGGTATGCATAAATATAACGGGAAGTACTATTATTCGTACTGCATTAATTTTGCTGGCACGCACCCGCCCCAATATCCTGCAGGCGAGATTGGCTATATGGTCAGCGACAGTCCCATGGGGCCCTTCACCTATAAGGGGCATTTTCTGAAAAATCCATATACCTTCTTCGGTGTAGGTGGCAACAATCACCATGCTGTATTCAATTTTAAAAATGAATGGTATGTCGTGTACCATGCCCAGACCGTTAGCAAAGCGCAAATCGGGGCTGGAATGGGCTACCGTTCTCCGCATATCAACAAGCTGGTCCACAACTCAGATGGGAGTATTGCCGAAGTTCAGGGCAATTTGACAGGAATTGCTCAGCTCTCCAATCTGAATCCTTACACCCGCGTCGAAGCCGAGACCATTGCGTGGCAGGCAGGTGTGACGACGGAGCCAACACAAGCTAGTGGTGGTCCAATCAGTAATCTGAATGTGACCAACATACACAATGGGGACTGGATTGCAGTCGGCAAGGCTGACTTTGGCTCTACGGGGGCAAAGTCCTTCAAGGCCAATGTCGCCACAAATGTCGGCGGTAACATTGAAATCCGACTTGACAGTGAGACTGGACCTTTGGTCGGTACACTGAATGTTCCTTCCACCGGAGGCATGCAGGCTTGGAAAGAACTAGAGACTACCATCAACAATGCAACCGGAGTGCGTAATGTCTATCTCGTGTTCACTGGTGCCGGCAGCAATCAACTCTTCAATCTGGATGCCTGGCAATTCACACCTAATTCGGGCGGCAGCAATACCACAACGCGGGTTGAGGCGGAAAATATGAATATCGGCGGGACTTATGCAGGCAAGATTAGTAGTCCTTTTGAAGGTGTTGCCTTATATGCCAACCAAGATTATGCATCCTATACCCAATTCTTTGCCAACGCTACCCACCAGATATCGGTACGTGGAGCTTCAAGTAATGCAGCTACGGCCAAAGTGGACCTGATCATTGGTGGAGCTACTGTAGGTTCGTTCTATTTTACAGGCACAACGCCGACCGTTCAGACCCTATCCAATATTACTCACCTCACAGGAGACCAGGAGGTCAAGCTTACCCTGACATCCGATGACGGGACCTGGGACGCCTACGTTGACTATATTGAGTTTTCGCTATAGGTCATTCTCATAGAAGCTCTAGAATTGGTCAGGAGGCACTAATATGTTAAAGAAAGCAGGGCTGCTGTTCATGATCCTTCCACTCCTCATGGTCATGTTTCCAATAGGTAATCTATCGTCAGCTGCATCCTTCAACAATCCAGTAATTTATGCAGATGTTCCAGATAATGATGTCATTCGGGTAGGGGACACCTATTATATGACCAGTACAACCATGCACATGAACCCTGGTGTTCCGATCATGAAATCATATGATCTCGTCAACTGGGAGATTGTCAATTACGTGTATGATATTTACGCCGATCAAGCTTCTCACAATCTGCAAAATGGTCAGAATGAATATGGGAGAGGTTCATGGGCAAGTAGCCTTCGGTACCATGATGGAATATACTACGTTGCTTTTGGTTCTCTTTCTACTGGCAAGACCTATGTTTACCAGACACGTAACATTGAAGAGGGTCCCTGGACCTCGAACGTGCTGAGCAGCTATTACCATGATGCTTCATTGCTATTTGATAATGGACACGTATATCTTGTCTATGGTAGTGACCAGATCAGTATCGTAGAGCTGACCCCGGATGCTACAGCTATTAAATCTGGCGGCCTGAAGCAGGTCATCATACCCAATGCCAGCCAGGTCGCGGGCTCTAACCTGATCTTGAAGGCAGAAGGAGCTCATATACAAAAAATCAACGGCAAATACTATATTTTCCTGATTGCTTGGCCCACTGGCGAGGGAAGAGTTCAAATATGCTATCGTGCTGATAGCCTGACTGGCCCTTATACGGGAAAAGTTGTCCTTAAGGATTCAGGAATCGCACAGGGCGGGATTGTCGACACCGTATCAGGCTCCTGGTACGGCATGCTCTTCAGGGACAGCGGTGCCATAGGACGTATTCCTTACCTCGTCCCAGTCACCTGGACCGATCAATGGCCGGTATTTGGTGTGAATGGTAAGGTACCGCTGACGATGGAGCTTCCTGCAGAAGGTCATCCACTGAAGAAAATCTATGGATCTGACGATTTCTCCGCTGCAACCACAGCAGAGCAACTGATTGGCAATGGAGGATTTGAGAATAATGACACAAGCCCCTGGGAACGTAATAACACAGCGATCATCGACAAGACTCAAGCCGAGAAATTCAGTGGGAATCAGAGCCTGTTCATCAGTGGTAGGCGGCAGACTGCTGCCGGTCCAAAGCAGGAATTGACTGGCAAGCTGAAACCAGGTGAGGTCTATCAGTTCTCAGCGAAGGTCAAATATCTGACAGGACCGGTTACCAAGCCCTTTCAACTGAGTATCCAGCACGGCCCCAGCTATACTGGCATTTCCATTATGGGCAGTGCTACGTTAACCAAGGGACAATGGGGAACCATTCAAGGAACCTATACCCTTCCTGCTCAGGCTGACCTTTCGCAAAGCTTTATTTTCGTGGAGACTCCCTATCAAGCATCACCTGATTCCGCGAATGATTTAATGGACTTCTATCTCGACGATGTCTCACTCACAAGCACTGCTACCGCAGAAGTCTCCTCCGAGCTGGCGAAATTCTGGCAGTGGAATCATAATCCGGATCCGGCCAACTGGTCGCTTACGCAGCGCCCTGGCTTCCTGCGACTTACGGCAGGAACGCTTAGTACAAGTATTCTCAATGCCAGAAATACGCTCACACAAAGAACATTTGGACCTCGGAGCACCGGAATCATCGCGCTGGAGACAGAGGGAATGAAAGATGGAGATTATGCCGGGCTGGCAGCCTTTCAAGACAAATATGGGTTTGTGGGTGTGAAGAAGACAGGTTCCTCCACATCCATTGTTATGGTCAATGCAAGCTCAGGAGCCATGACGGAAGTGGCCAATGTTCCCGTTACCCAGAATCGAGTATACTTCAAGGTGTTATGTGACTTTACCAATCAGACAGACAAGGCCTATTTTTATTACAGTCTTGACGGAACCCAATGGACCCCAATTGGAAACACATTGCAAATGTCGTACACGTTGCCTCATTTTATGGGCTACCGGTTCGCCTTATTCCATTACGCCACACGCCAGACTGGTGGATTCGTCGACTTTGATTATTTTCATATCCAATAGCCCCATTGTTGGGTTCATGCAATAAGGCTTAAATAGTGGATTTAAAAGCATTGAAAAAGATCGGTTTGGGATCAAGTACGAATGAGCCTAAACCGATCTTTATTTGTCTATCAAGCCTTGTACGAATTATTCGCGTTCAATTGAATCAGATTGCATCAATACGCTGAATTGATTTACAAGGCGGCAACTGATCCATCTAGCCAATTGAGATACCATACCAGCGAAGACTTAATGAAGGCACGTGAGAAACTGAGCGAAGATGAATTTATTAGCAATATGGCACTAAGCTTTGGTATTGATATTCCATAATATTGCAGCAAAAATTTATCAGTCTAATACTCCATTTTATCAGTCTACAACTTTATTTCCCGAGTCTAGCCCTTTATTTTCTTCGAACCCTCGCAACCAAGGAAGGTAATCGGCTCCTGTTCCTTGACCTCTACCTTCTTTGATGAATCTATTAATTTTGGCATCCGTGATTTCACGCTTACGCTTTGCCATGGATACGCCTCCTTAAAAGAAAACAGGGCTACCCGAAGGCAGCCCCGTTTGGAGTCATGATGTTAATCTGGATTCTTATTCCACCGTTACACTCTTCGCAAGGTTACGCGGTTTATCCACGTCATGACCCAGAGCAAGAGCTGCATAGTATGCCAGCAACTGCAAGGACACGACAGAGACGGCAGCAGACAGAATTGGCAATGTCTTCGGAATCGCGAACACTTGGTCTACCGATTTCATCAGCTCAGCTGCATGCTCTTCGTAAGTAATTGCAAGTACGTCACCACCACGAGCTTTAACTTCCTTAATATTGCTGACCGTCTTCTCCATTACGGATTCTTGGGTTACCAGCGCAATAACTGGGATTCCATCCTCAATCAGTGCCAGCGTTCCATGCTTCAGCTCACCTGCCGCATAGGCTTCGGAGTGAATGTAGGAAATCTCCTTGAGCTTCAGGGAACCTTCCTGTACTACAGCGTAGTCTTGACCACGTCCAATGAAGAACAGGTGCTCATGCTTGGAGATTTGCTCCGCATAGGCTTTGATAGCATCTGCTTGCTTCAGCATGCTCTCAACTTGCTCAGGCAGAGCTTCCATGGCTGCCAGTACTTCACTAGCCTCTTCCTTGGTTACTGTACCACGAACTTGACCCAGGTACAGGCCCAGCAGATAGAACGCAATCAACTGTGAGGAGTATGCTTTGGTAGAGGCTACAGCGATCTCTGGTCCTGCCAGTGTCACCAATACATCATCTGCATCACGAGCAATGGAGCTACCTACGACGTTGGTAACAGCCAATACATGAGCGCCATTAGCCTGTGCTTCTCTCAAGGCAGCCAGCGTATCAGCAGTTTCACCAGATTGGCTGACTACAATCACGAGCGTCTCTGGTGTAATGATTGGCGAGCGGTAACGGTACTCGGAAGCCACATCATTTTCCGCTGGAATACGTGCAAATTTCTCAATCACTGTACGTCCGATCAGGCCAGCATTGTATGCTGTACCACAAGCTACGATGTGAATGTTGCGAATGTTCTTGATCTGCTCATCCGTAAGCTTCAATTCTGGAAGCACTACTTGATGATTCTTGTGATCAATCCGTCCCAGCATCGTATCACGATAAGCCTTCGGCTGCTCGTGGATTTCCTTCAGCATGAAATGCTCAAAGCCGCCTTTTTCTGCAGTGACTGCATCCCAATCGACACGAATCATTTCCCGAGAAATAAAGTTCCCTTCAATCGTCAGCAGTTCGACAGCATCCTTAGTCAGAACAGCCATCTCTCCATCTTCCAAAATAAATACATTACGCGTATATTTCAGAATCGCAGGGATGTCAGACCCAATGAAGTTCTCCCCTTCACCAACACCGATAACCAGCGGGCTCGCTTGACGAACTGCTACTAATTTATCCGGCTCATGCTCAGTCAATACACCCAATGCAAATGCACCACGCATATAAGTGATCGCCTTTTGCACAGCTTTAACAATATCGCCCTCATACTCACGTGCAATCAGATGCGATACGATCTCTGTATCCGTCTCCGATACGAACACATGACCTTCAGTCATCAATTCTTCTTTCAGCTCCAGATAGTTCTCGATAATCCCGTTGTGGACGACTGAGAATTTCTGGCTCTCATCTGTATGTGGATGGGAGTTCACATCGGAAGGCTTACCGTGAGTAGCCCAACGTGTATGGCCGATACCTGCATAACCAACCAATGGAGCATCCTCCAGCTTCGCTTCCAGGTTAGCCAGACGACCTTTAGCCTTTGACACTTGCAATCCTTTATCTGTAAAAACAGCAATACCAGCAGAATCATATCCACGGTACTCCAGCTTCTTGAGACCATCAATCAGTACATCCTGCGTATTCTGATTACCAATATATCCAACAATACCACACATGTTCGTTTCCTCCGTTCGTCATTTCACTGACAGGACAACAGAAGGAAACGCATGCGGTACATGCCGAAATGTGTACAGTTATGAAGTTATCCTAT
This sequence comes from Paenibacillus massiliensis 2301065 = DSM 16942, assembly GCF_000377505.1. GTDB lineage: Bacteria > Bacillota > Bacilli > Paenibacillales > Paenibacillaceae > Paenibacillus > Paenibacillus massiliensis. The sequence goes on from NZ_KB898204.1 coordinate 75,848, forward strand.
ATGAGATATACAATTACGCATCACTAAAACAACAGGCTTCACGAATGCTACGCATTTCTTCTGTACCGCATACCCTCTTCTGATGCCGTACATCCATGAAATGAACTGTTCAAGTATATTATGGTTCACCAACCGGCTTGTTGTGTGGACAGTCACCTATCCATTTTCCAAGCATCGGTTTACGGTCTGGTGATACAACCGGGAGGTCCCCGCCGAATATTTCGAACACCCCCACCTCGTCAGCTTGCAGCAGCCGTCCATGTCAATCAACTCCCTAGAAGCTGTACCAACATGTTCCCCGCGCATGAGCAAGCTCTGGCGCTTAAGTGGTTATACCTTACGATCCTCACTTTCTTCCTCAAAGTAAAATGCACTCAATCATTATATGCACTCAGCTACAATTTTGCAATGAGCTTCTGTAACGAATACCCGTAACATGAACTGTCGAAACGGCTTGAACCGTTCAACAGCCCACATCACAGCATATGTTAGCTAGTCATCAAAGGTCACCGATTTTTTCTAAACCAGTTCCTTTTTCACGACCTCAGCAATCTCATCGACATATTTCTCCAGCTCTGCCTTGTCGGGTCCTTCAGCCATAACGCGAATCAGCGATTCTGTTCCCGATGGCCTCACAAGCACACGGCCATTACTACCAAGCTCCTGCTCAACTTTCTCAATCGCAGTTGCAATGGCAACATTACCTGGATAATTGCTCTTATCCTGTACACGCACATTCACAAGCACCTGTGGATACTGCGTCATCAGCGACTTCAGCTCACTCAGCTTTTTGCCAGTAGCCTTCATCGTGTCAATCAGTTGAATCCCTGTCAGGATGCCATCACCAGTCGTGTTATAGTCGAGGAAAATGACATGACCTGACTGCTCACCGCCCAGATTATACCCGCCACGGCGCATTTCCTCCATCACATATCTGTCCCCTACCGCAGTCTTGGCCGTCTGAATGCCAAGCTGCTCGGTAGCTTTATAGAAACCAATGTTACTCATGACCGTCGTTACGATGGTAGAATCCTTCAGCTTGCCAGCACGGTTCATGGCATCTCCGCAAATACAGAGGATGAAGTCACCATCTACCTCTGCGCCATTCTCATCAATTGCAATCAGACGGTCCGCATCTCCGTCAAAGGCAAGACCAATATCTGCCTTATGCTGAAGCACAGCTTCCTTCAATTGTTCTGGGTGGGTAGAACCGCAATGATCATTGATATTCAGACCGTTAGGCTCCGCACCAATCGCAATTACCTCCGCTCCAAGCTCCTCGAATAGCTTAGGTGCAAGCTCATAAGCCGCTCCATTAGCACAATCAAGAACAACTTTAAGACCTTCAAAAGACTGGCTAATTGTTGTCTTCAGATAGTCCAGATATTTGTAACGTGCTTCATTATCAACACGGAGGGCACCAAGTGCACCACCAATCGGGCGAGGAAGCGTATCCTCTTCCGCATCCATCAGCTCCTCGATCTTCAGTTCGGTCTCATCCGTCAGCTTGAAGCCGTCTCCCCCGAAAAACTTAATGCCATTATCCTCAACGGGATTATGTGAAGCCGAGATCATGACCCCTGCATCGGCCTGGAGCAATCGCGTAAGATAAGCTACTCCTGGTGTCGATACGATGCCTAGTCGAATGACATTAGCACCAATGGACAGAAGCCCAGCAACAAGCGCAGACTCCAGCATCAGGCCCGAGATACGCGTATCCATTCCGATGACTACGGTAGGCTTCTCCACATTACCTGCAAGGACGTATCCTCCACACCGACCGATGCTATATGCCATCTCTGCGGTTAATTCTTTATTGGCAACTCCACGGACACCGTCTGTACCAAAATATTTCCCCATTACTTCATGACTCCCCTATCATATAGTCTTTGTTGTATGTTCTCTGTAGTCGCCCTAAGGTTGGCTATTGTTATTATCTTGGGAGCTATCATCACTGGATGTCTCTGGACTAGACTCCCCTGTATTTCCAGCTTGGTCTGTAGTAGAAGGTGCAGCTTCATCATTTCCCTGTACAGGCTGATTATTCTCTGCATCAGGCGAAGATTCTGGTGCTGTCTGCTCTGGCGTATTTGCCGGCACAGAAGCCTCCTGAACATTAACTGTGACCATCAGTGGCTGACTGCCTTCAGGTCTTGTAATGTACCTTGGAAGTGTAATCTGTACAGGAATTGAATGATCACCAGCCTGGAGCCCGGTAACATCCGCCACTAGCATGATATCATCATTCGTAAGATTATTCACCAAATTCTCAGGACCACTTACCTCGATATTCAGGCTTCGGCTCTGGGGTTCAGTAATCGAAGCGGCTTCTGCACTAGCTGCTCCCTGAAGGGTCACGGGTATGTCTGTCATAGTCCGCCTGATATCCTGTACTTCTCCAAAAGGTGCTATGGTAACTTGTAGCTCCACCGATTCTGGAGTAATACGCTCAGCCCCCTCAGGCTTCGTCAACGCAACCTGCACCCCTGTCGTCCCCTGTGCCTCAAGCCTGCTCAAGTCAAGTGTAGCATGAATGCTCCCTTGAACCTTGCTGAGATAATCCGGCGTACCATAGACAGCAGCCTCAGTCACACTGGGATTTACATCGGAGAGCACAAGACCCTCTGGCAATTCGCCAGTGTAGCTCACTTTGATAGGTAAGGACTTGTAGCCCTGACTGATCGGTACAACAACAGAAGCAGTGTCTGGCTCAAGGACTGCACCCTCGATCTCTTTACCATTCTTGTCATATGCCTTGAGCTTCACCTTTCGGTTCTCTATATTGCTTGACGCTTTGCTTACGTCCACAAATCCCTGCACACTTGCCACGGTCTCCATCCTGCTAGTAGGCAAGGTCACATTGACGGTAGTCGGATCTGCCACCCCTGCTCCAACGTGCATCCCTTCTGCTGCCTCTCCGGTAGGAGTTATCTTGACGTTGAATGCCTTTGTCTGCTTCTGCTCGACCGTCACAGTAATCATAGAAGGCTCCATAGATACAACTTCCACGCCGAATGGAACGTCTGGCTTCATTAGAGGCAGAGTCTCTGTGCCTTCCTGCATGTGGCTGAGATCTACACTTACGTTATAATCATCACCGAAAAATGAGGTCAGGGCAGAACGCTGTCCTCTCACCTGGATACGAACACGATCCGTATTCATCCCGGTCAACTCATAACGTGAATCATCAAGACCAATCGTCTGAATTTTCACATTATCAATAGTTCGCGTCCCGTAAGATGTAGTCAGAGACGGTGCTGTCGTACCGCTATCCAGATGAACCATCGCCCATAACAGTATACTTACTGCAAGTGCCAGAATTTTGGCTACTGTATTATTGTTGAACCATTTCTCCATCATGCCTGATTGCCGCCTCCTCCCCGCTTCCAGAAAGAGCCACGCTTTTCTTTTAGAACTGCAGCCGGACGCAGCTCTTCATATAATTTAGAGATTAAGGATTCTTCTTTTATATCACGGACAACCTGTCCATTCATGGCAAGTGAAATATGTCCAGTCTCTTCAGAGACTACGATGGCTACCGCATCCGCAACCTCACTGACACCGATAGCCGCCCGATGACGAGTCCCTAGCTCCTTGCTGATAAAAGGATTCTCAGATAACGGCAAATAGCAGGCTGCTGCTGCAATCTGATTATTCTGCACGATGACCGCCCCATCATGAAGAGGTGTATTCGGAATAAAAATATTAATGAGCAGCTCGGAGCTAATCAAGGATTGCATTTTAATCCCTGATTCGGTGTATTCATTTAGCCCTGTCTGCCGCTCGAACACGAGCAGAGCACCAATTTTTCGACGTGATAAATAATTTACGGCTTTAATAATTTCACCTATAAACTTATTAAGCTCCTCATCCTCCATCGGACTCCGACCAAACAGCTTGCCTCGACCAAGCTGCTCAAGACCCCTACGAAGCTCAGGCTGGAAGATAATGAAGATGGCCAGTACACCAAAGGTGAACATCTGATTCATCAGCCATTTTAGCGTGAACAGATCGAACCAGGTACTTAGCGCCCAGATCACGACCAGCACCAATATCCCCTTGAGCAATTGCACCGCCCGTGTACCACGGACTAGCAAGATAATCTGATAAATAATATAGGTTACAATCAAAATATCGATTAAATCCTTAATGGATTCCTGCCACGTCATATTCGCAAAGTAATCCAGCATGCGCATGCCCCCGTATTTCTATAAATAGTGGGTTATCCCCAATTCACATATGTATATATTGTGGATTGTGTATCTAGGTTATAACGTTACAAGCCATGTTGCAAGTCATGTCGCTACTTCATAGCCGAATACGTCTTTTCTGAGAATATTTGGTACCTTTTTTGCGAAAAGAAGCGCCCGTCCACCAGAACAGGCGCTTCCCTCAATTATACTATAACTTCTTAACGATATGCTACTTCTGTGAAGATATCAGATACCTTGTACCATACCCAATCCAGCGCTTGATCTATACTTTTGATCTCACCTGAGATGTGGGCCGTGGAAGCCTTGAAATACGAACCGTCAATAACTGTCAAATTCCCTTGAACTTCTCCGTACACCTCTGCCTCGCCATTCTCCACCGTAAGGTTCCCAGCTATGGAGGTGCCCTCTGGCACAATGACCTTATGGCCCTGAATGATCACGTTCTCGGGGTTATCCCCTTTGACACGGACAATCAATTGATCTCCTTGTCCCCATGAATTCAAGCCGCTAGATACAATGACAACCAGAAACAAAGCAGCCGCAGTTAGTGCCGGATGCCTCTTGATCCATCGGACCCAAGTCCGTTGCTGCTTCTGCTGTGGCATGACCTTCAAAATCTGCTCTGTCAATGCATCCGATACAGGAGGCAGGGAATCACGAGTCCCAAACAGCAGCATTTCAGTCCGCTCCAGCTCTCCAAAACGTATACGACAATCCTCACACGAGCGCAGATGCTCCTGCAATTCTAGTCCTTCTTGCTTCGGCAGCTCATGATCCAAGTAATCATGCATCCAAGAAATGGCCTGTTTGCATTCCATATGAGCCAGTCCTTTCCTTTCAATTAACTCCTGCGGTACTGTGATGTCAGCATGCTGCCCTAGTCACCTAAGCTTGATCTGCAACATCTCAGCACGAAAACACAGCTACTCAACATACCATACGCTTTGCAGACGGATATGTTTCAAAAAAATCCGAGCCATTGTATGGCTATAAATTTACAGCTTATGTTCCAGTTTTTTACGCAAATACTCACGTCCGCGATGTACCCTTGTCTTGATGGTTGTCACCGGAAGGTCCACGACCTCACTGATTTCTTGCAATGACATGTCCTGAAGATAACGAAGCACCATCACCGTCTTGTATTTAGGTGGTAGCGTAGCTATCGCGTCACGAATAATGGTCTGCGTCTCCAGCAATAGTGTCTCACCCTCAGGTGTACGATCATCGCTGGGCAGCATGGCATAGCCATCTGACCCCTCTTGATCATTCAGCTCGGCATCCAGTGAATATGTAGGCTTTCTTCTTCGCAGCCGATCTATACATAGATTGGTAGCAATCCGGTAAATCCAGGTAGAGAACTTCTGATTATGATCATATTTCTCCAGATTCCTGTATACTCGCAGAAAAGTCTCCTGAACCATATCCTCTGCCTCATGCCGATTATTCAGCATCCGGTACGTCAAATGAAATATTTTATCCTTATACAGTTCTACAAGCTCAGCAAAGGCCCTCTGATCTCCTTTAAGGACCAGGTTGACTAAGCGGCTCTCCAAATAATCCACCATATATTCCCCCAGACTTGCTGATGGGTTCTCGAATTTCTACAACTATTAAAGATATGTTATCTGAAGTGAAAAAGCAAGGATTTTCCTCTTCAAAAGCTCAAAAAAATGCAGTATGCACAAAACAAAACCGGGAGCCTTGCGGCGCCCGATTCGAATAGTTCTTGGCATCAGCCTGTATTTCTTAATCCAGCAGCAATTCCGTTGATGGTAAGCAGTACCTCGCGCAGCAATTCTGCATCGTCTTCATTCTGATCACGAAGGCTACGCAGCTCGCTGAGAAGCTGTACCTGCAGATAGCTTAGTGGATCAACATACGGATTACGTAAACGAATGGACTCCTGTATCACAGGTACATTGTCCAGAATTTCCTGTTGGCCTGTGATTTTAAGAATCAGAGATGAGGTGAGCTTGAACTCCTCCTCAATCAAGCCGTAAATGCGCTGGCTGGCTTCCTCATTCTGCGCCATTCCTGCATATTCCTTTGCAATGATCAGATCTGCTTTGGCAATTGCCATTTGCAGTGTATCAATCAATGTGCGGAAGAATGGGAAGTCCTGATACATCTGCTGCAGGACAGCCATATTTTCTTCCTTATCCTGGTAGAAGCTCTGCAATCCTGTTCCAGCAGCATACCAAGCTGGGAGCAAGTAGCGGCTTTGGGTCCAAGCGAATACCCATGGAATTGCTCGCAAGTCCTCGAAGCGGTCACTGTTCTTACGCTTGGAAGGACGAGAACCAATGTTCAGCTCACCGACCTCAGGCAATGGTGTAGACTCTTTGAAGAAGGTGAAGAAGTCAGGATCACGGAAGATCAAGTCTTGATATTTGTGTAAGGACACTTCCGAAATATGCTTAACGATTTCCTCCCAGCGCTCCTCCAAATGCTCCTCTTTGCCTGTACGGCGATACATCGAGGCTGTCAGCAAAGCTGATGTCGCCTGCTCCAGACTCCGATAAGCAATACCTTTCAAGGAGTAACGGGAGGATAACACCTCACCCTGTTCTGTAATCTTGATACCTCCACCGATTGTGTGTGGTGGCTGGGCCAAAATACTGCGGTTCAGAGGCATGCCTCCACGTCCTAGCGCCCCTCCACGTCCATGGAAAAATTTGAGCTTCACACCGAATTCATTACCTACGTTGGTAATCTCATTCATCGCTACACGTAGCTCATAGTTGGCAGTTACTGCTCCGCCATCTTTGTTACTGTCAGAGTAGCCGAGCATGATTTCCTGGAGATCATGCATCGCAGCTACGGACTCACGATATACCGGTAGTCCAAGTACTTTACGCATAATCGCTGGCGCTGCATGTAGATCCTCAATCGTCTCGAACAAAGGTACCGATTGCAGTGTACACACGACGGAACCATCCTTTTCCTTACGGAAAAGTCCCGCTTCCTTCGCCAGTACCATAACCTCCAGAATATCACTTGCCCCTTGGCTCATACTGATCAGATAACTGGTAATGCATTGCTGACCATATTCCTTCTGAGCCTTATTAATTGTTCTATATACATTGAGACACTCTTCAGTTGCATCACTATAATTTAAGTACGGAGAAGTGATTGGGCGAGGATCGTTCATGAGTCGTTCCAGCAGATCAATCTTCTCGTCCTCTGTCAGCTGACCGTAATTTGGAGCGATGTTCATCTTGGCCAAAATCTCCGTCATAGCATTCTCATGCTCTTGGCTATGCTGCCGGATATCCAGGGTTGCCGTGTGGAAGCCGAACAGTTCCACTTGTCTGATCATCTTCTGTACATAAGTATCGGCTACATAGTCAGCAAAATGATGACGCAGACTGGAGTCGATAATCTTCAGATCAGCAATAAGCTCCTCAGCACTGTTGTATGCCTCAGATGTTCCCCGCTTGGTTTCGTCCATTACGTTGTTAACTTTGGCAATCATATACGCCAGCTTAATGCGATAAGGCTCTTTCTCATTGTGCCAAATTTCCAAACGTTTGAGCGTAACATTATTGCGATCCTCCTCGATGGAGGTGATAAGCTCATCGGAGACAGTTACAATGCTGGTACTGAAGCTAAGATAGCCCATTAGGTCAACCAAGATCCGCTGGTATTCCCGAACTGCCAGCTTACGGTGCATACGCAGGGTATTCCAGGTAACGTCAGCCGTTACGGATGGATTGCCATCCCGGTCTCCACCAATCCATGAACCAAAACGAAGATAGGTTGGAATGTGCCATTGCGATTCTGGATAGTATTTCTTAAGACACCGCTCCAGCTCCTGATATACATCAGGTAGAACATGGAACAGAGTCTCATGGAAAAAGTACATTCCATTACGCACTTCATCCAGTACGGTTGGCTTGCGATCTCGAAGCTCATCTGTCTGCCACAGTGTACTAACCTCATTTAATAGGTTTTCCCGTGTCTGCTCGCGTTCTCTGAATGTCAATGTAGGATTATCGAGCAGCATGACATCCTCGGATATTCGCTTATGAATATCCAGAATTGCTCTCCGCATGGCCTCTGTCGGATGAGCGGTCATTACCAGCTCTAGGGAAAGCTCCTCCAGCATGTCACGCACATCCTGGGCAGTGAAGCCATTCTCTTGAAGCTCTCGCACAGAGCTCTCGATAGAGCCTGGCTGTGGCTCTTCACCAACAGAGCGCTCATAGTCCCTTTTTCTACGGATGCGATGGTTTTGTTCTGCAATATTCACCAATTGAAAATAAATAGCAAACGCACGAATGATCTGATGCCGAGTATCAGGCTCCAGATTACTGATCATGGCTTTAAAATCCTGGAATAACTCAGGTAGAAATTCCGCACGCAAGGATTTGCTCGTTTCTCTGATCTTCTCTACGGTCTCCAGCAGCTCATTGCCGCCTTGGTGTACTAGTACCTCTCCGAGAATGTTTCCTAAAAAACGAACGTCTCGCCGCAATGAATTGTTCGATTGATTTTTGTTTGCGGTTAACGTAAGCTCAGTCATGCTTTTCCTCCCATCTCATCCGCTTCCATAAGTACGAAATTGACACTTTCTTAACATCATACAATAAAAGCACCTGAAAAGCTTCAATTTTAAGCTAGAAAAATTCATAAATCAGCCTTACTTTTTTTGTAAAAATGTGATTTTTCTACATCTCCTCGAATTTGTCCAAAGTATGACACTGAGTGTAGCACTCTTTAGCACAATAAATCAATACCTTATTACAGTAATAGTGTGAAATATGGGTTTGAGCATCTATTTGTTAAGATCAGTGTGACTGAAATACAAGCAAATATTCCCTAGTAGAGGAAGGATTCAATGAATAGCTGCAAGGGCAAGGGGCGAAGTGATGGTCACATCAGTTAGGAACAACAACAGGAAGAGACATGGGTAGGATGAGTCATATGTACAGATTAAATTCACGAGAAGCTTCAATTCCACCCAACATATCATAATAAAGATTGCTTGCACATGTTACTCGTGATTCCACGTCATTATGAATATTAGAAATAGATAATAAAAAAAGAGCCTATAGGCTCAACTGTTACATCATAAAAGCGGGTGATGGGAATCGAACCCACGCTACCAGCTTGGAAGGCTGGAGTTCTACCATTGAACTACACCCGCACATATAAGATCGGGACGACACGATTTGAACATGCGACCCCCTGGTCCCAAACCAGGTGCTCTACCAAGCTGAGCTACGTCCCGATATTAAATATTATGGCGTCCCCTGAGAGATTCGAACTCCCGACCTTTTGATTCGTAGTCAAACGCTCTATCCAGCTGAGCTAAGGGGACTTACTTGGAGCGGACGACGGGAATCGAACCCGCGACCCTCGCCTTGGCAAGGCGATGCTCTACCGCTGAGCCACGTCCGCAAAACCTATGCGCGTGGAGGGACTTGAACCCCCACGTCAAAGACGCTAGATCCTAAGTCTAGTGCGTCTGCCAATTCCGCCACACGCGCATATGATACATTATGGTGAGCCATGAAGGACTCGAACCTTCGACACCCTGATTAAAAGTCAGGTGCTCTACCAACTGAGCTAATGGCTCTC
>NZ_KB898205.1 GCF_000377505.1 Paenibacillus massiliensis 2301065 = DSM 16942
CTGTTGTCCCAAGTTCTGCACAGCTTCCTTGGCCTTCGTCCATTGTCACGAGACTCGGCTCCCTCTTTTCCCCTTCGCAGGTCCTTTTTGACGACGCGGCAGGATTCACTTGATGTTGCGGCCTGGGTTGTCGCTCGCCCGGTCTCTGACCGGTACTTTTGTCGATGCGCTTTTACACACAGATTTCACCATGCGCAAGCATCCTAGCTACAAGGGTGGCTTGGCCCCTCCCTTGGTTGGACTTTCACCAACTAGATAATGCGTGCCTCTGGGCACGCCAACAAAAAAAGGGAGCCGTTAGGCTCCCCCTACTCCAAACAACATGATGGCAAATCTGAAAAATTGATCGGCAATCACGTTAATCATGGAATACAGTGGGTCAATCGTAAAGGCGCGCACAGGTGGCAGCACCAGAATTAGCAGAAAAATAAAAATAGAGTATTGCTCGAACTGCTGCAATCGGCGACGCAGCGGCCCAGGGGCCACATCCTCCAGAATCCGGTATCCATCCAGTGGTGGCAGTGGAATCAGATTGAACAGGAACAGAAGGATATTCAGCGTCACCATATAATTAACAAAAATGCGAATCGCCTCAAAAGCATTCGGATTAGCTTCACTAATCGTCGACCATAGCCCAGTGGCTGCAAGTCCTACATAGAGCAGTGTAGTCACAAAGGCCAGTAACAGGTTACTTAACGGTCCAGCAGCGGAGACCACGATCCCCATGAGCCGGGGATTACTGAAGTTGTCGCGATTAACCGGGACAGGCTTTGCCCAGCCAAAGCCCGCAATAACGAGCAGTAGCGTCCCTAGTACATCCAGATGCACTGCCGGATTGAGCGATACCCGCCCCAGGAGGCGGGCCGTCGGGTCTCCGAATTTATTCGCAAAATAGGCGTGCGAGAACTCGTGAATCGTAAATGCAAACATGAGTGTCAGCAGTACGAATGGCAATTCGGTCAATGAGAACCTGAATATGGAATTCAAGAAATCCATGGATTACCCCTTTCTCGCTACGAACGCAATCCAGTCCTCGTCCCGGTGCTTATCCTCGATCTGGAAGCCAGCTGCAACCAGCGCTTCCTCAACGACCTGCTCCTTGTTCTTCCAGATCCCTGAAGCAATGTATACACCGCCTGGAACGAGCGCTTGGTACACATCGTCAATGAACAACAGAATGATCTCAGCCAAAATATTCGCGACGACAACCTGAACCGGGAGCTTGACACCAAGCGACGGATCTTGACCATCCAAGACAGACAGTAGGTCGCTTTCCTTAACTGTAATCTGCTTCTCCAGCCCGTTCAAGCTAGTATTCGCCAGTGCACTTGACACCGCTACAGGATCAAGATCCAAGGCTAATACGTGCTTGGCACCGAGCTTCACTGCACCGATAGATAGAATACCGGAGCCTGTACCGACATCAATGACCTCTTCGCCACCTTTGATGACCGACTCCAGCGTACGCAGACACAGAGATGTGGTAGGATGTGTCCCTGTTCCGAAGGCCATACCCGGGTCCAGCTCGATAATCTGCTCGTTGCTACCAGTTGGCTCGTAGTTCTCCCATGTTGGTTTAATGGTCAGACGTTCTGATACACGCTGTGGCTTAAAGTACTGCTTCCAGGCGTCAGCCCAGTCATCTTCATTCACGGTCTGTTGCTCGAAGCGATACTCCCCAGGATCAATATCGAATGTTCTCAGTTCTTCAATTCGTGGTACAAGCTCTCCCTGAATATCATTCAAATCTGTCTCTTCAGCGAAGTAACCCTTAATGACAGCCTGCCCCTCAGGAATATCGTTCAGCGGTCTTTCGTACCACTGTCCAAAGGAAGTATCACGCTCTTTGTTCAGCGTCCCCGATTCTTCAATGGATACCCCCCCAGCTCCGGCTTCATGCAAAAAGTTGGAGATCATCTCCACCGCTTCTTCTGTTGTATGTATGGTTAATTCATGCCATAACATGTAGTTCTACTCCTCCTCATTTAACAAGCATCCATAGTATTGTACTATACTTGCTGTCCCTAGCACAAAAAAAGAGAGGACTGCTTATGGTGCAGCCCTCTCTAGCCCTGTCCCTCATCAATCCTTCAAGCCCTCGTTGTAGCATTCTAGAGATCGCTGAGCTCAGGTTTGTTCATAATGCGATCCTGTCTGCGGTCTGCCGCCTCACTACGACGAAGTGCTTCGACATCATCATGATCGGCCAGCTCTGCCGAGAATTCTACGTCCTCATTCTTCGCGGACTGTAGTTTCTTCAGTTTGTCAGTCTTGGTTAGTACTCTGTCATGACGTTTATTTCTGGACATGAAGCAGCCTCCTTCGAGATGGAATGTAAATTTTCCTGATTTTATTTTCCTAAACCATGCCTCCGGCTTGTTCAACGATCTGCAATGCCTGGTGATGAATGGACTCATCGACGACGGCCGTTAGCAAAATATCCTTCCCTGTCGGTCCTCCCTGGCCGCCGTCACTCATCCCGCTCGCCGTAATATCAGCTGCAGCAAGAATGGATGAGGAGCTTCCGTAAAAATCGGCACCTGATGTTAAAGAGGACAGGCTACTTACTTTCCCGGAAAAGACAGGAATACCTGAGCTCATACCTGCGCCTGGATAACGACTGAACCGGTCAATGGACATATCGACGACTCGCAGTGCCTTCAGCTTGTTAGCCGCCTCCTGCGCCTGTTCGGGTGTGTTGAAGTATGCTAGAATGTTTTTCTCGCTCACAAGCCATCCCTCTTCCTGTAATGTCCGACAGTTCATTTATGCCCTAGTACAACGCGAGCATAGCACCACCAAATGCAATCATACTGCGTGTAATCTTTTCGAAGTAAAATTGCAGAATGCGTAGGTCCTAGCTTCTGTAGTGCTGAGCCCCTGCCGCCTCACTTTAGGGTGTGCACGGCATCGTTTCTTATGCATGGATGCTTGTCTTATACGCTGTAACGCAATAAGCCAGATCACTGCATCCTTTAACGGATCACAGCAATCTGGCTTATTCACATATCTATTTATTTGTACTCATTAAAGTCATACACACAGTAACAGTACTTTAGAGCACTACAACGATCGCCTTCAATGACGAGCCTTAATCTCCACGGAATGCGCGCTTCACCCGGTCAAAAAAGGATTGTTCATTCTCGTGTGTCTGCTCTCCACTTAAGGAACCGAACTGACGAAGGAGATCCTTCTGCTCATCGCTAAGCTTGCTTGGTGTCACTACGACTACCTTGATATGCTGGTCACCCTGACCGACACCACGGAGTCTTGGCACACCCTTGCCCTTTAAGCGGAAGTACGTTCCAGTCTGTGTTCCGGCAGGAACCTTAAGCTTGACCTTCTCCGTCAGCGTCGGAATCTCGATCTCATCCCCGAGCGCCGCCTGGGCAAAAGTCAACGGAATCTCACAGTATATATCGTCGCCCTCTCGCTCGAAGAAATCATGCGATTTTACGCGAATAACGATATACAGGTCACCAGCTGGGCCACCACGCAATCCGCCTTCCCCTTCACCTGTCATACGTAGCTGTGCACCGTCGTCTACTCCCGCAGGAATGCGAACATGTATAGTGCGTTGCTTACGGACTTTACCGCTGCCGCTGCATGTCGAGCATTTGTCTTTGATGATCTTGCCTGTGCCGCTACAGTTGGAGCAAGCACGACGATTCACCATGCGACCGAACGGCGTGTTTTGCACAACCTCTTCCTGTCCTGTGCCACGGCAGACCGAGCACGTCTCAGGATGAGTTCCCGGCTTCGCACCTGAGCCATGACAGGTATCACAGCTTTCGGTTCTAGGGATCGTAATATCTGTCTCCTTGCCGAAGACGGCTTCCTTAAATTCAATCGTCATGTTGTACTGCAGATCATTTCCCCGCTGTGGTGCGTTCGGGTCACGACGACCACCGCCGTTGCCACCGAAGAACATATCGAAGATATCCCCGAAGCCACCAAAATCACCACCGCCAGAAAATCCGCCGCCCATTCCCTGGTTAGGATCTACATGCCCGTATTGATCATAGCGCGCTCGCTTCTGACCATCGCTAAGCACATCATAGGCTTCCTTGACTTCCTTGAACTTATTCTCGGCATCCGGTGCTTTGTTGACATCAGGATGATATTGACGGGCCAGCTTGCGGTACGCTTTTTTGATTTCGTCCTCGCCGGCGCTTTTATTTACACCAAGCACCTCATAGTAATCACGCTTGTCAGCCAACATTCCACCCCCATCCTAACGCACTGATTGGCTAACCCATGTATGGCATGGAAAAAGCAAAGTCAAAGCACGGGAGGTCCCGGCTTTGACCTTTCCATCATGACATGGCTGCTCAGCACGTTATATTTATGCATTCGGCATGATGCGACAATTGTATGTGTTCACGAGCTTCCTGTGAAGTTAACGCTCACGCCCTTTTGTTCATCATGCCATTTTTTAATTGTAGCTTACTTCTTATCCTGATCATCATTAACGACTTCATAGTCTGCGTCTACGACATTATCGCGAGCAGCACCTTCGGAGGATGCGCCACCCTCAGCAGCTTGCTGTGCTTGTGCTGCTTGCTCATAGAGCTTCACGGACAGCTGTTGCACGATTTCTGTCAATTCTTCTGTTGCAGCCTTGATGTCGTCAACATTGTCGGTTTCGAGTGTTTTTTGCAGCTTGTCTTTGGCTGCATTTGCCTTCTCGATCTCGGAAGCATCGACCTTATCGCCAAGATCCTTGACTGTCTTGTCTACTTGATAGATCAATTGGTCTGCGGAGTTCTTCGCCTCAACAAGCTCCTTGCGCTTCTTGTCTTCTTCCGCATGCAACTCGGCATCCTTCATCATGCGTTCAACTTCCTCGTCGCTCAGACCGCTGGAAGAAGTAATCGTGATTTTTTGGCTCTTGCCTGTTCCCTTATCCGTTGCAGATACGTTCACAATACCGTTGGCATCGAGATCGAAGGTAACTTCAATCTGCGGAACACCACGTGGTGCTGGAGGGATGTCTCCCAATTGGAAGCGACCCAGAGTCTTATTGCCAGCAGCCATCTCGCGCTCACCTTGCAGGACATGAATCTCTACGCTTGGCTGGTTGTCCGCATAAGTAGAGAACACCTGAGACTTGCTTGTAGGGATTGTTGTATTGCGGTCAATCATCTTCGTGAATACGCCGCCTGCAGTCTCGATACCAAGGGACAGAGGTGTCACGTCGAGCAGGACAACATCCTTAACGTCACCAGTCAATACGCCAGCTTGAACAGCCGCACCCAGAGCTACAACCTCATCCGGGTTAACGCCTTTATGTGGCTCTTTACCTGTCAGCTTCTTGATTGCCTCTTGCACAGCAGGAATACGAGTGGAACCACCAACCAGAACGATCTTGTCGATCTCACTAGCATTCAAGCCGGAATCGCTCAATGCTTGACGAGTAGGGCCTAGTGTGCGCTCAACAAGATTCGCGGACAGCTCTTCGAATTTCGCACGAGTAAGGCTCAGCTCCAAGTGCTGTGGCACGCCGTCTACTACTGTAATGAACGGCAAAGAGATCGTTGTCGTGAGTACTCCGGACAATTCCTTCTTCGCTTTCTCAGCAGCATCCTTCAGACGTTGGACAGCTGCTTTATCCTTGCTCAGATCAATACCTTGATCCTTTTTAAATTCACTTACGAGGTAGTCGATGATTACTTGGTCAAAGTCATCTCCACCCAGTTGGTTGTCACCACTGGTCGCCTTAACTTCGAAGAAGCCATCTCCAAGCTCGAGAATAGATACGTCAAACGTACCGCCACCCAGGTCATATACCAGGATAGTCTGATCTTCGGATTTCTCCATACCGTATGCCAATGCAGCTGCTGTAGGCTCATTGACGATCCGCAATACTTCGAGACCAGCGATCTTGCCTGCATCTTTTGTTGCTTGACGCTGACTGTCATTGAAATAAGCTGGTACAGTAATAACCGCTTGGGTTACTGTCTGACCCAAATATGCTTCCGCATCAGCCTTCAGCTTTTGCAGAATCATTGCGGAGATTTCTTGTGGAGAATACTCTTTGTCTTCAATCTTCTCCTTATGGTTGGAACCCATGTGACGCTTGATGGAGCTAATTGTACGGTCTGGGTTGGTGATCGCCTGACGCTTTGCAGTCTCACCTACGATCCGCTCGCCGTCCTTCTTAAAGCCAACTACCGAGGGAGTTGTGCGGGCGCCTTCCGGATTTGGAATAACGACTGCCTCGCCGCCTTCCATGACAGCTACACAAGAGTTGGTAGTTCCCAAGTCAATACCGATTACTTTACTCACAAGAATATCCTCCTTCTATAAGTACCATTGGTCTTCTGACCGTAGTTTTGTAATTCATCTATGGAATCAAGTAAGTATTACATGCTAACCTTCACCATCGCAGGGCGAAGTACTTTATCCTTCAGCATGTAGCCCTTCTGTACCTCTTCAACAACAATGCCTTCCTCATGCTCATCACTTTCGACCTGCATGATGGCCTGATGAAACTCTGGATTAAATGGCTGCCCTACAGCCTCCATCGCACGTACACCCTCTGCTGTGAGGACGCTCTCCAGTTGACGGAAGATCATACTTACACCCTTCGTGAAGGATTCTCCTTCATCGGATTGCGGAGCACTAGCCAGTGCACGCTCAAAATTGTCTAGGACCGGTACCAACTCGGTAACCAGCTTCATAGATGCGTACTTCGCAAGCTCTTCCTTCTCCTTCTGGGTACGGCGGCGGAAGTTGTCGAAATCCGCTTGCGTACGAAGGAGACGTTGCTGCTGCTCTTCCAGTTCGGCGGCTAGACGACTCTCTGCGCCAGCTGTCTCAGCTGCAGGCTCCTCTTGTTGAGCGGCTTCCTGCTCTTGTGCTTGCACATCTTCGTTAACCGTTTCTGCAGCAGTTGCAGAAGCTTGCTCCTCAGTATTCACTGCCTCTTCCCCTTGAAACGTTTGATTGTCTTTCAAGATGTTTCACCTCCTTCGATCAATTGCTGCGAGTAAGAATTCAATCATTGTACGGTTACTGTCATTTGAAGCGTTGACTCAACATATGGGTAAGATCCTTGGAGAGTATACCCAGAATATTAATGACTCTGGCATATTCCATCCGTGTCGGGCCCAGAATGCCAATCGTGCCAAGAGCTTCCCCATCTATAGCATAGGTAGCCGTAATGAGGCTACAATTGGAAAAGGCCTCGTGATGATTCTCCGTGCCAATTCGCACCTGAATGTCTGGAGCACCCATGACAGGGGTCATCATTTTCAGGAGCGTAGGAGTCTCCTCCAGTAAATCCAGAATATCCTTCACCTTGTCTACATCCCTGAATTCAGGCTGTGTCAGCATATTCGTGGCACCACTCAGATATAGACGCTGATCACTCTCGTTCTCAAGTGTCTTATCCAGCACATCAATGACGTTCTCGATCTGGGAGATATGACGCTCCATCTCCTGGCCGAGCACTGTGTGCATTCGTGTCTTCAACTGGTAAATGGGCGCGCCCGCCAGCTTGGCGTTCAGCATGTTGACGATATTTTGCATATCCGAGAAGGACACACCCTCCGGTATCGAGATCGTCTTATTCTCCACTTGGCCAGTGTTAGTCACGATAATGGCCACCGCTGAATCCTCATTAAGGGGCAACAGCTGAAAATGGCGCAACGAAGTATGAAAAACCTCCGGTCCCAGCAGGATGGAAGTGTAGTTCGTCATATGCGACAGAACATTGGATGCATGCTGGATAACCTGCTCCATAGCATTTAGTTTTTGTGCATAAAAAGCCTTCAGCTCTCTCATCTCTGCAGATGCAAGCTTGCTGAGCGGCACCAGATGATCCACATAATAGCGATATCCCTTATGTGAAGGAATCCGTCCGGCAGAGGTATGGGGCTGTTCCAGATAGCCCTGCTCTTCCAGGTCCGACATCTCGTTGCGGATGGTTGCCGGGCTGAAGCCGACATCTTCTCTCTTGGATATGCTGCGGGACCCCACCGGCTCAGCCGAACGAATATAGTCGTCAACTATAGCATTTAGTATTAACCTTTGACGCTCGGTCAACATGCGAGTTCCTCCCTTGCTGTCCAAATGATGTAATGTATTTTCTTCAAACCAAATACAATATCTGCATCCACAATCATCCATAATCATTAGCACTCACTCAACTTGAGTGCTAAGCGATAATACAAAAATACCAAACCGACCTGATTGTTGTCAAGTCAGTTCAGTACTTTGAGTACAGCTATTTCATCACAAGCATGCTGCTTGCTGCAATGGATGCAATCGGTCCACACTTTTTCAGGAAAGATATCCTTCGTCACTACCGCGAACCCGTTCTTAATGAAGAAAGACACCTCGTAGGTCAGAGCCATAATCTTGGGAATCCCCTGCTTCTTCGCCTCGACGATAAGCTGATCCACAATCTTGGAGCCGATGCCCATTCCCTTATGGCCTTCGGATATACCAAGCGAGCGAATTTCCACCAGATCTGTGCCCAGTCGGCAAAGAGACCCACAGCCAACCACTTCGCCATCAACCTCGGCCACCACGAAGTGTTCAAGTTGACGATGTAGTACCTCCCGTGATCGCGGAAGCATAATTCCTCGCTCTGCATATCCGCTAATCATCTGATATAAAGGTTCCACATCCTCGGGAACCGCACTCCGACATATGACCTGCTTGCACACCGATGACATCCGCTCTCCTCCTGACGCCTGCTGTAAGATACGAATAAATATACAACATGACGTATAGAATTGCAAGCGAGGAATTAGATGTTTTTTTGAATCCATACAACATCAAGCTATGAAGGTTATGCAGCACCTTACAGCCCAATACACCTGCCTTTACACGCACATGGCATAAGCATGTGGCAGTACTCTCGGCAGACTGAATTCCAGTTAATCCATTTCGCATACTTCTATATAATCTGTTTAATTATACGCTCTGCGTCTTGGAGGCAGCACCGATGAACTCAGCAAATACATCATTGCCAAAAAGGATGCCCTGTGCGCTCAGGCGGTATCCGTCTGTAATCGGCTCCAGCAGACCTCTTTGCAGCATTTTTTGGAGGGAAGCAGAGAACACCTCATCCATGGATTGACCAAATTGTTGCTGAAAACGACTTATTGAAGCTCCTTCATGCATCCTCAGGCCCACCATCATGAAATCCTCCATAGCCTCTTCCATATCAATATCGACGCTATCCAGTCGTGGCAGCCGCTGCATTGCAGCTTCATTATAGGCATTAACTCCCTTAATGTTGATATGACGCAGGCCTGCCGCATAACCATGCGCACCAGCTCCCAGACCATAATATGGCTCATTGCGCCAATATGTCATGTTATGTCTGCTCTCATAGCCTGGCTTGGCAAAATTACTGATCTCATACTGCATGTATCCGGCTGCCTTCATCCGATCCATAAGCAGCTGATACATCTGGAGCTCGTCATCCTCATGCGGGAGCGGTAGTTGGTTCTTCTGAAAGAGCGTATGGAAGAGGGTATTCTCCTCCACCTTGAGGCTGTAGATCGAATAATGTGGCAGGCCAAGCTCAAGAGCCTTGGTCACACTTTCGTCCAGCATATCCACCGTCTGATTCGGCAGGCCGAACATGAGATCAATGGACAGATTGTTCAAGCCGACCTTCTGGGCATTCTCAAGACTGCGGTAGACATCATCCGTATTATGAATACGTCCTATACCTGATAGCAGCTGATTCTGGAATGCCTGCACCCCGAAGCTGACACGGTTTACACCGCCTTCCTTCATGACTCCGAGCTTCTCCAGGTCTGTAGTACCCGGGTTAGCCTCCATAGAGAATTCAATATCCTCGGCCCAATTCGGGAAATAAGTCCGAACCGATTTCAAGAAATAATCCATCTCGCTAGGTGTAAGCACCGTCGGTGTGCCGCCACCTACGAAGATGGTCTTGATGGTCCCTGGCGGGTGCAGTTGTACCGTCTGCTCCATTTCGCGCTCCAGCGCTCGCAGATAATCCATGACAGGCTGGTCCTTCAGGACGTAGGAATTGAAATCACAGTAAAAACATTTATTCGTGCAAAAAGGGATATGAATATACACGGCCTGCGGTGCAGACGCATGCTGTCCCTGTTCAAAAGCTGACATATTGTTCACTCCTGCTGAACCAGACTCCGCCAATCAAGAATCGGCCCGTATATTTGGAAAGGGAAAGCCTGAAGGCTTTCCCTTGGTATATTGGCTACTCATCAATTTTCAGTACGGCCATGAAGGCTTCCTGAGGTACCTCTACATTACCGACCTGCTTCATCCGCTTCTTGCCTTCCTTCTGCTTCTCAAGCAGCTTACGCTTACGGGAGATGTCACCACCATAACACTTGGCAAGTACGTTCTTCCGCATCGCCTTAACCGTCTCCCGGGCAACAACCTTCGTACCCACAGAAGCCTGAATCGGCACTTCGAACATCTGACGTGGAATGAGCTCACGCAACTTCTCACAAATAATGCGTCCGCGATGATATGCACGTTCACGGTGCACAATGAAGGACAACGCATCCACTTGCTCTCCATTCAGGAGGATGTCCATTTTGACCAGATTGGACTGGCGATAGCCTGATAGCTCATAGTCAAAGGAAGCGTACCCCTTCGTGCTTGATTTCAGCTGATCAAAGAAATCGTAGACGATCTCGGATAGTGGAATCTCGTATGTGATCGTAACACGAGTTGTATCCAGGTACTCCATGTTCACATACTCACCACGCTTGGACTGACACAGCTCCATAACTGTTCCAACATAATCGTTAGGAACGATGATTCCCGCCTTCACGTACGGCTCCTCAACATAATCAATACGCCCAATCTCTGGATAATTCGAAGGATTATCAATCTGAATCATCGAGCCGTCCGTCAATTGAATTCGATAGATAACGCTCGGTGCCGTCGTAATAAGAGGAATATTGAATTCCCGTTCGATCCGCTCCTGAATGACATCCATATGCAGGAGGCCAAGGAAGCCACAGCGGAAGCCGAAGCCCAGGGCGCTGGAGGTCTCTGGCTCAAAGCTCAGGGAAGCATCATTCAACTGCAGCTTCTCCAACGCTTCACGCAAATCATTGTAGTCTGAGGTCTCGATTGGATACAATCCGCAATACACCATCGGATTGATCTTACGGTAGCCTGGCATCGGCTCGATAGCCGGATTCTTGGCATCGGTGACCGTATCCCCGACACGCGTATCACCAACATGCTTGATTCCAGCCACGATGAAGCCAACATCACCGACATTCAGCTCGTCCACAATACTCATACGTGGCTTGAAGGCACCGACCTCAATAACTTCGAAGGTTTTGTCCGTTGCCATCATTTTAATCTTGGAACCCGCTTTAATCTTTCCATCAACTACCCGCACATACACAATTACACCCTTGTACGGGTCATAGTGTGAGTCAAAGATCAACGCCTTCAGCGGTGCATCAGGATTCCCTTGCGGAGCAGGGATTGACTTTACAACTTGCTCCAGAATCTCCTTGATCCCAATCCCTGCCTTAGCAGATGCCAGAACTGCCTCGCTCGTATCGAGGCCAATAACGTCCTCAACTTCCTGCTTTACCCGGTCAGGGTCCGCACTAGGGAGGTCAATCTTGTTAATGACTGGCAGAATCTCTAGATCATTATCCAACGCCAGATACACATTTGCGAGCGTCTGAGCCTCGATCCCCTGAGCCGCATCAACTACGAGCAGAGCACCCTCACAAGCCGCAAGGCTACGGGATACCTCATACGTAAAATCGACGTGTCCTGGTGTATCGATCAGATTCAGGATATATTCCTCTCCGTTATCTGCCTTATAAGTTAGACGTACCGCCTGCAGCTTGATTGTGATGCCGCGTTCGCGCTCCAGATCCATCTGGTCGAGCACCTGTTCCTGCATTTCACGAGAGGTCAGAGCACCCGTATACTCAAGAATACGGTCCGCCAAGGTTGATTTTCCATGGTCTATATGTGCAATGATACAAAAGTTTCGTATTTTCTGCTGTCTTGCCAAAATGTCTGTCATGCCTTACCCCCACACCACCTAGTGTCAATCGCTTCATTATACCAGTTGAAGAGTAAGGCTTCAATATGAACAGCTCAAGGCTTCTATTCCGTCACTCCTTCGAACATGGAGACGACCAGATGAATTCCTTTCTTGGACAGCTTTTGCAGGAGGCCTGCGGTCTTATCCGCCATGACATCAACCGAGGCTTGCTTGCTCTTCGTGGCAGGAACGAGTGGAACAGCCTTCTCCTCTGTTAGGCTCGCTTCAGCTATCGTCTGCTTAATCGGTACCTGTGGTTGCATCGCCAATGATTGCTCCGTCGTCTGCGTTATCGGCTGCGACTGCCCCCGTGCTGCTTCCGTTGCGTTTGGAGCTGTCTGGGTGATCACTGTCTGACTCATGGTACCTTGTTCCCGAGCAGACTCTGGCTGGTCCCATGTAGGTCCGTATACCGTGCGCATCCCCGATCCAGCCAATTGCATCCCGAGCAGCATGCCCATGCCAACCAGACAGGTAAATACGATAGCCTTGGTTCTGAAGCGAGCCATGATTATTTCCTCCCAACATAACTTTGCTTGTTTTTGAACAACCTCACTTGACATAGTGTAAATATGCTGATGAATTTCAGCTTATGATTCCAAGCCATGAGGTTAAGTCATGAACCTAATATTATCCGCTCTATATCTATCTGCTCGTTAATGTTTGTCTGTTCCAGGCGCCTCTGGAAGAGGCTCGCTCGCTTTCACCGCGGCCTGATCCTCCCAATACACTTCTGCAATCGCATCGGCCAGCACCTCGGATGTGCGCTTTAGCTCTTCATCATTGTTATCAATGCCACCAACCTCCACCAGGATGCCATTGGGGGACAGGGATTGATTATATTCGCCGTTATTCCCTCCCCCTTTATCCTTGCCCCAGATTCCTCGTGAGAGGCCCGGATACTTTTGTTCGAGCTTCGCATGTATACGATTGGCAAATGCTTCATTTTGCCGCCAGTTCTTATTGTCATGACCGATGATAAAATAGAGCTTGGCATATCCCGTGCCATTAATCGTCGCAGTAGTCTTGGCATGGCGCTGTGAATCACGATGGATGTCAATCAGATAAGTAAGCTGCTTATTCATGCTCATCGCTTCCTTCACGGTCTGGCGTGAATATTTATAAGAATAATTCCAGTTGTAATCCTGGATTGTCGTCACATAATCCTCCTGAGCATGGAACGTACCAACCCCTTGCCGCTCCAGCCTTTTGGCTACATAGTCTCCCACTCTGTTTACTGTGGCCTTAGGGGAGGAGGAGTTCGGATTCGTACTTGCTGAGCTAAGCAGTGGGTTGTACGCTTCTCGCGGATGAGAATGGTAGATTAGTACTTCTTTCGTTACAGGGTCCTTTGTCTTGCTAGAGTCAATAGATGAAGGGTTCTTGACTGGGCCTGATCCATCTGCACCCTCTGTACCTCCGCCCGTGCCTTCTGGACCACCATCGCCAGCACCTGAACCACCTCCATCAGGACCAGCAGCTTCAGCATCCTCAGCATGTGACGAATCGACCAAGCCCGGATCTGGCTGATAATCCTCCGGTGCCTCCACCTGCAGATTCCCTGAGCCGGAGCGCAGCAGGACCGGATTGCCTGAAGCCATTCCAGGAATCTCCCTGGCAATAAGGCTTTTGGGATCCTGTGGATTTACACCGGTCAGCAATTGAAATGCAAATGTGCTTACTTGCTCTCCAGACAGGACGGATACCTTTTTATCTGCACTTAGATGGGGAATCTCCATACCTAGCATATCTGCAAAAAAATCAGAAGGAACTGACGACGCAAAGCCTTTCATAGACGAGACGGGAGAGGATTGAATGCGCTGCTCCACCAGTCCTCCGAGACCTAGCAGCACAAATAGCACGGCTGTACCAACCATTAGCGCAATCAGCGTCTGCCCCATACTCAAGATTCTCAACCCTGTACTCTTCCATTGTGCAACGTTCCAGATTTGATATTTGCTCATCTCAGGGATGTCCTCCTTCTTCCCATTTAAGCCCTACCAGGGAATCTCTCATACTTCAACTCTATGAACGAATGGAAGATACTAGAACAAAATAGGAGAAAAAAGACCACATTTTCTCCAGAGAGAAATGCGGTCCCTTGTGGCCTTGTGTCTTGATCGTTCATCAAATACGTAAGTAACACTCAACTACTCAATGCGTATAAGCGGCAACATTGCCAGGATCGACCGCTTCATGCAATGCGGCATTTAATCCCGTAGCTATAATATTGGATATGTCCTCAATGAACTTGTCCACTTCCTTGGGTGTCACGATCAGGTCATGCCCGAGCGGCTGTAAGACCTCCTTCACCAGCATGAGACGCTCCTGCTCGGAGATCTCGTCGAGCATACCTAGAATAGCCCGTTTCGTGTTAGCACCGAAATGAGACTTCATTAATTCAATGGAGTCATTCACGATGGTCGAAGCATAGCATACTGTTGGTACCCCAATGGCGATACATGGAATGCCCATGATGTCTTTCGTAATTCCTTTTCGCTTATTCCCAATACCAGAACCGGGATGAATGCCAATATCCGCAATCTGAATGGTCGTGTTGATCCGTTCCAGAGAACGGGAAGCAAGCGCATCAATTGCAATCACCAGATCAGGACGAGTACGTTCAACGATGCTTTGCACGATTTCACTGGATTCGATGCCTGTGATGCCCAGCACCCCTGGTGCAATGGCACTGACTTCGCGGTATCCGGGGCTGATCTGATCAGGCACCAATTCGAAATACTGCCGCGTGATCATGAGATTCTCAACTACAAGAGGCCCCAATGAATCCGGTGTGACATTCCAGTTACCGAGTCCAACCACCAACACCTTGCCCTTCGGTCCAATCCCAATCTTGGTCATGAATTGTTCCATCTCTCTAGCAAGCACCATAGATACCTGATCCTGAAGAGGTGTATCACCCTCCCGCAGTTTAGGGACCTCCAGCGTTACATAATGCCCCACGACCCGACCAATTTGACTGGCCCCTTCTTCATTCTCTACATCCAGCCTCGTAATTCGAATATCGTCTTCATTCTCCACCTGCTCCCAGACACCCGGTATAGACTGCTCACGGCCCTTGCCAGCCAGCTCTTTCGCTTCTATGGCCAAATCCGTCCGAACGGAGTATTTCTGCAAATCCAGCTCCATCATTATCCTCCTCTATACACATGTTCCTCTTATTGTGCTGGAGAGATGCCAACTTTATGCATCATTTATTAGACCACACATTAGACTACACATTAGACCGTTCATTAGAACATACATTAGGTCGTCTTCTGCTCCCACCCATACGTTTCTTGTTTTGAATAGCAGACTTTCTTATAATCTGAGGTACTAGGATAGTGCCTTGATCGAAACGTCAATCTTAACAGCGGTCGATAGGGATCACCCCGTGCAACAGCTCCATACTCAGATTTAATACGATCAAGGTACAAGGACAAAGATCTATAAGAAGGTGAGTCTTGTTGAAGCGATTTGAGGATGAAGTAGGCTTTAAATACAATTTCTATGTTATTCTCCGTCGGGGAGAGCAAGTGGATGTCAAATGCAGACAGTGTGATGGGCATGCGTACATTTTGAGCAAGAACGATCAATTGGAGTGGCGCTGCACACAGTGCTACACCCGACAAGTGGAGCAACCTTTATATCAGTATTATGCCAAGAAGGTCTGCACAAGCTGCGAGCGCTGGTTCAATGTACAAATAAAGGAAGAGAAACGTACCCTGCACAAATCGGCTCGTGTGCCCTGTCCTCATTGCGGATGGATTCAATTATGTGAGCTACACCGCAAGCCAGCGTATCAAGGATGTTACCCGGACATTCGAAATGGGCGCGATCCTATCTTTCATCTCGAATTATATTTTCTGGACTATGTGCGCGGCAAAGTCGTATGGGCCATGAATCGAGCTCATTTGAATTATCTAATCTCCTACGTGTCGGCGGATTTGCGGGTAAGGCGCTATGCTACGCCTCTCAGGACAGCATCTCACACCATACCTGCCTATATGAAACAAGCCAAGAATAGAGCTGATGTCGTTCGGACGTTGAAGAAGCTGCAATACAAATAAGAGCAACGTCAGCAATAACAGGACGTCCAGAATTAGCAAAAGGCCGTATTCATCCATTCAAATAGGTTTTGCACAAAATAATAGTTGAAAACATCGTCCATATGCCGCATAATATATTTTTATCGCATAAGCCGTGAGAAAATACAGATCATTGGGTTTGAAGTAACGTACTTATCCATGTTTTGTATTGCATTTTACATAGGCTCATGCTAAAATATTTTAAGTTGTGAAACGTTTGTGTTCATAGTAATGCCTTTACAGGAGGTGAATGGAATGCCGAACATTAAATCCGCTGTTAAACGCGTAAAAACGTCTGAAAAGCGTCGTGCGTTGAATGCTTCGCAAAAATCCGCGCTTCGTACTGCAGTTAAAGCTGCTGATACTGCGCTGGCTAGCAACGAAGTTGAAACTGCAGCTGCTGCTTTCAAAGCTGCTTCCACAAAGCTGGATAAAGCCGCTACTAAGGGCCTGATCCACAAAAACGCTGCAGCTCGCAAAAAATCCCGCTTGGCTAAAAAGTTGAACGCTCTGAAAGCTCAAGCGTAATGCGCTTCTTCATATGATGATGACAAAAATCCTGACCAGCCCGTGCTGATCAGGATTTTTTGGTTGTTTCTATAATTTTGCTACAGATGCTCGCTTGCACAGCACTCCTAAGCAGACTGACCCGTTCCTAGCTTCAGGAACAGAAGCTCAATCCCCAACACTTTATCAATCTGACCGCTCTTCATACGATAGTCCAGCTCAGCCAGCTCATGAAGCATGCTGCTAAGCTGCTGCAAGCTGAAGCGCCGCGCCTGCTCTCCAGCGATCTTCACCGCATAGGGATGAAGGCTCAGCTGTCCAGCAATCTGCTGTTGCGAATAGTTCTGGCGCATAAGCTCCTTGACCTGGAGCATGATACGGAATTGCCTTGTAATCAGCGCTGCAATCTTGATGGGCTCCTCTCTCTGCTTCAGCAACTCATAGAAGATCGCGAGCGCATTCTGAATACGCAGATTGGCCAGCTCCTCCACCATGACGAACACATTTTGTTCCGTACTTCGTGGCACAAGCTCCTCAATATCAGAGCTGCTCACAGTCCCGCCCCGTCCCGCATACAGACAAAGCTTATCAATCTCAGCAGCCAATGTCTCAAGCCCAGTGCCTGCATAACGAATTAGCAGCTCCGCTGTACTTGTGTCCAGCATGACCTGCTGTTCTTGTGCCTTATGACCGATCCATTGCAGTAGATCATCACTACCAAGCGGAGAAAAGTGCAGTACCACACCCACGCTCTTGAGCTGCTTCACAAGCTTCTTACGCTCATCCAGCTTGTCTGCATAGACCACAAAGACGATGACGCTATATTCCGCTGGCTGTTCAATGTAGCTCAGCAAAGTCTCAATCCGGTGCTCGATCTTGCTATTGTCCTTGGCAGCCGACAACAGATTGGAGTCACGCACGGTTATAAGCTTGCTCGGCACGAGAAACGGCGCCGTGTTCGCTTCCTCCACTACAGCCTCAATTGGCGTATCCGTCAGATCATATGATGCCACCGCGAACTCCTGGTGATCTGGCTCAATCATTTGCTCCTTCAGCGTATCAAGGAACTGCTTCATCTGATATTTCTCCGTACCATACAGCACATAGATCGGGGCAGTTTTTCCTTTGCGAATAGCCTGCATCGCTGATTTAACGTCCATTCCAACACCCCCACCGATTTATCCTACCAGATATCAGCTGTTGGGGAAAGAGCGCTCGCACAACAAGTCCAATATGTACAACGACTATCGACGTAATTTCACAAAGGACTGACCGCTTTTGCTGAAGGTTTATTGCAAATAATGAATGATTCAGCCCCGCTGAAAGCTTATAAATTTTATTATCTTCAAAAAAAGGCCAGCCGGGAGCTTCGCCCCCGTGCTAGCCAATACAGCATATTTGTAACTTATTCACCTAGAAATCATCGAGTCTGTGCGTAATTGTACCATTACTGACCTGCCGAACGAGGCACGGTATAGGTATATTTGCTGGTAATCCCGTCTTGCTCTGTCTCGTAAGTGAAGGTCTTGCTATCGTCAGACCAGCTACCTGATACCCATGTTCCGTTCAAGGTTCGGACCTCCATGGATACTTTGCCAGCGCCGCTATTCGTCAGTTGATACACGGTAAGCTTCTTTCCTTCAACAACAACTGAATATTGCCCGTCTGGCGAATTCGTTGCTGCCTCTCCGCTGCTACCGGTAGTTGCTGAACCTGAACCTGTATTGCCCTTGGTTGCCCCGGTATCACCAGAGCTAGGAGTACTGCCCGCATTACCAGCACTTCCAGAATTGCCAGTGTTGCTGGATGTATCCGTACTTCCGCTAGCTGGACTATCTCCTGTAATGGACATCATGAGTTCAGGATCCTCGTTAATTTGAATTTCCTGAATGAGCATGTCATTATGGCTGAATTCCTGCTGCTCAGAAGATGCCATGTCTCCGTTTGATTCCGGATTAGCTTTCGGTGCCTTATCCATAGGAGGTTCATCTGCATTGGTGCTCTCTGCCGGCTGATCCGCCTCTTGTGAGAGAAGCGATCGGCTGTTGGCACTCGACTCTTGCTGGGAGGATGAAGCAGGGTCCTCTTTCTTAGAATTCGTGGAGTCAGAGGCCGGCGAACCGCTACTCTCCTTGGAGCTTGGCTCTTCGCCTGTACGAGCAGACCTTTCGGCTTGAGAATTATCTCCTGCTGATGACTGGGCTGGCTGCGATTTATCATCCGATGGCGGGGCTTCATTTTGTGCAGGCTGATCGCCATTTTCCTGCTCCACAGCTTCGCCCGTTGACTCCTTGGCCTTCACGTCTTCATCTGCAGGTGACGTGGAATTTATATCGTCGGATACGGAGGGCTCCTGCGCAGAACCACTTCCGTTACTCGTCTCCATCAGTCCTTTGTCTTCCTGCTGCAATTGGCTTGACATAACATCTGCATTTTGGAGTTCTTGAGGTTGGTAGGTCATCACGACGATTCCAAGTACAGCCGCTGCAGCGGCTACGCCGATCGTAACTCGTCCACCTGTGCGATTCCACCATGGAAGTGGTCTGCTACGTTTCATACCGCTTGGCTCTTGCTGAGCAGACATTGGTTTCATTTCCTGCAATGTACTACTCTGTTCCTTGCGAGCTTCGTCGATCGCATCCAGCTGAGGCATGATAGCATCGACCAGACTGAACTTGGGCGTGACGGCAGGCAGCTGCTCTAGCTCTTGGGACAACGCCTGCAGAATTTCGAACTTCTCTGCACAGTCATCACACTGGGCTATATGTTTCAACAGCTGTACCGACTCATCTTCGCCCAGATCATGATCAACATAACGCTGCATCCAGTCCATCACATCATCGCATTTCATCCTGATACACCACCTTTCTGATATTCTTGGAGCAGCCCCTGAAGCTGCTGTCTTGCACGGTACAAATAAGATTTGACGGTATTCAAAGGCAGATCAAGTGCATCGGCAATTTCGTTGTAAGAAAAATCCTGAAGATAACGGAGCACAACAACCG
Organism: Paenibacillus massiliensis 2301065 = DSM 16942; assembly: GCF_000377505.1. Lineage (GTDB taxonomy): Bacteria > Bacillota > Bacilli > Paenibacillales > Paenibacillaceae > Paenibacillus > Paenibacillus massiliensis. The sequence continues at coordinate 19,647 of NZ_KB898205.1, forward strand.
TACGATGATGCTCGGGCAGCAGGTTAATCGCTTCTCGAACATCCTGTGCCATATAGGTCGTTAGCACCTCAGCCTCCACGTTTTGCGAATCACTAAATACTAATTCATGCTCATCCATGGACACCGATGGCTTTGTGCGCCTGAATTTGTCAATACATATATTCGTCACTATGCGCTGCACCCACGTCTTGAACTGGGCTTTCTCTTCGTAGGAGTTGATCTTGGAATAAATCCGGATCAGTGCCTCCTGAGCAGCGTCCATAGCATCATGCTCATTATTCAGGATATAATAGGCAGTTCGATATACATGCTGTTCTATTTCTCTTAAAAGGGTAACTAGTGCGTCGCGATCGCCAGATTGAGCAGCTCTGATGAGCTCCTGCTCTACCACAAGGGATCCCCCTCTCCTTGTTAATATTACAGACGGATTCAGATTTTAGATTGTTGCACCCGAACTCTGTATTTTTTCATTTTGTTAAGAGTAATTATTGGAAATACCTTGGCTGCAGAGCCTTATTTTTCAGGTTCCCACAATTGGCTATACCTGGGGTACTACACATCAACAAGAGGCTTCTCTAATAAGAACATACTGTCGATTGCATTCCACAGAATTACGCCCCAAGAACAGCCTGGATCAAATGGGTAGCAGCCCTACAGGACCTATGTATGAAGGGACACATTTCAGGACCCATGAACTAATAGTAACATATGTCGATAAGCTCAGTCAGTCTGAGCCGCACTCTATTATATTCCAGCTAGCTCAATAGAAAATAGCATATTATCCGAACAAAATGGCCCTACGGAAAGCTTATCTAAGAATAACAGAAAAAAGAAGACTAGTCACCTGTGACGAGCTTGAGCAGCATCTGATCGCCACCTGGTTGCCAACTGCTCCGCTACCTTTCCCTAATCGCGACATTTCTACTACAACTACTGTACAAGCTTATGGCGGTATTCCAGAAAGCCGTCCTTGGCTCTGAACTGAACCTCCCCCATAAGATCCGTCCTGAAAATACGCGATCCATAGGATTCTATTCGCTTCAGCACCTGCTCATTTGGATGACCATATGCATTGTTGACCCCTGCTGATATGACAGCATTGCGAGGCTTCCAATAGGAAAGCCACTCCATACTTGTAGATGTCCTGCTTCCATGATGAGCAACTTTCAGTACATCAATCATGTTCGATGGTATCATCGTATGCCCCTCCTTCTGCATCAGTGCTTCAACCATACTCTTCTCCACAGACGTTACCGTATCTCCGGTCAAGAGGAAGGAGGCTCCCCCCATTTCAAGGTAGAATACTACGGATTCGACATTCTGTTCTTTTCGGGTAGGTACCTCTTCTCCTCGCATGTCAGGGGCCAAGAATCGGAGATTCGTATGAGAATCTGGTTCCAAGGTAAGACCATTATACGCTGAATATATAGGAATCTGCTTGGCAAGCGCCAATGTAATCAGTTGGTCAGGAGCTTTCCCCGTTAATGTTCCATTAAATATAAAAGCTTTAACGGGGATCTGCTCCAGCACCGCCCTCATCCCTCCAGCATGATCTTCATCACCATGAGTGACGATCACGGCTTCCAGTTGATGTACACCTCTTTGCTTTAACAGAGGTACGACCGTTTGCGCTCCAACTTCATAAGGCTTTTTCCTCTTTCTCCAGGCATTTTTACCCTGCGCAAAGTCCATCGTCCCACCGGCATCAACCAATATATGCTTGCCTGCTGGTGTCGTAATCAGAATACTATCGCCCTGACCCACATCCAGAAATTGCACCAGACCCGCACCGCCATAAGTCGGTGTCTGATATCCCATCACCAGCAAGATAATGAATGATAGCAATGTGAGTGTTAGACGGATATAAGCGCCTTTAGTCATTCGATTCCTGGCATAAGCAGCCGCTGATGGACGCCATGTCACGGACCATTCCGGGACAGCCGCAAGCGGCAACGATGACACGGCATTAACTGCCCCCGCATGTGTAGGCCGGCGGGAATGGAACAAAGAACGAACCCATCCATATCGCTCATTGGATTGGGAGAGAGGAGCTGTCATATCTTGACTGTGCGAGTTTAATGATCTGTATGCATCGATCCATCTCATCAACAGACGCAACAGAGCATACAGGATCACAAAATAAGCACAGAGCCAGGGAAGAGAAACAGAAGGCCAGATGTTCACCGCACCTCCATAACCGTTCACCCATTCAATGATGACAAAGCTTAATTCATTCAGCTTCTCGGCAGGCCATACCACAATCACCGCAGCTGGTTGCCACACGAAGCCAAGCAAGAGGGCTGCAGCACCTAAAGGCATCACTATGGAGGTTATTACGGGCACCAAGGCAAAATTCGCAGCAAGTGACAGCAGAGAAAATTGATTAAAGTAGTATATGGTTAACGGAAAGGAAACCAGTTGAGCGGTAATAGTCACCGAAGCAGCTCCTCCAATGCTCTCCTTCCAGCTACGGAACAGCGGCCGCAGAATAGGACCGTAGATCATTAAGCCAGCGGTCACAAGAAAAGAGAGTTGAAAGCTTACACTAAGAAGGAAATAGGGTTCCCATAGAAGCATGACGAGAGCAGCTGCACATAATATATTCAGACCATCCTTCAGAATCCCCTTCCTGGCTGCATATAGTCCAAGCATCGCCATTATACCTGCTCGAACAACTGATGGTGATCCACCAGAAATCAGTACATAACCAGGGACAACCAATAACATCAGCAATAAAGTATGCTCACGTGGAAGCCTGATCAATTTGCATAAGAAGGATAGTCCCGCTGTAAATACAGCAACATGCATACCAGAAATCGCTAGCACATGTGTCAATCCCAACTGAGTGAATTCATCATATACTCCAGCATCCATATCCTCTGTCACGCCAAGTACAAGGCTCTTCATATAGCCTGATTGAACAGTGCTTGTAAAGACTGAGTCCATCTGTCCGCCCAGTTTATTTCTGAGGGCATCATTCCAACGTAGCAGTGTATGTTGATTCCAGCCTGATGGTGATGTAACGCTCGCTGCACTAATTCCATTTGCTTTCACTATCCAGTGTATTCTCTGCGTATGTAGATACCTTCTATAATCGAATCCACCAAAATTTCTAGCAGGAGAGGGTTGCTTCAAGGTCCCTTGCAAGCGAATCAGGTCTCCTCTTTGCCATTGGTTAGCAATGGACTGTTCCTCTACAGCTGCCAATCTAATTTGTACCAGGACAAGTTCACCTAAAGCTTGTGGTTGAGTCTGGTCAGCGGCCTGAATCTGGCTCATTTTCATCTGAAATTGCACCCGATCTCCATCAATCTTCAGCGCAGAGGCTATATTGCCTTCAATGACAACGGCTTGATCTTCAACTGCCAATTGAGCTTCAACTACAGATTCCCCCTGTTCAGTCGCCGAAATGGCAGACTCCAGTACCGTATGATGAAATATGGATGGTATCTGACTGGAATTGTGGCTGTCATTCCATTCCCAGTATAATCCGCCAATCGTCAGTGTTACCCATAGCAATAAGCCTCTTTGCACGGGGATACGCACGATTAGTAGTACTGCAGCCAGTACTATCGACAATCCGATCCAGATCAGGAGCAGCTCACGTCCAGAATACATACAAGCGATTGCATTGCCAACAATCCAACTCACGGTCACGCATACCAAGAGTCTTCGTTGCATGGTACACCTCCCTTTCTTATGCTGACGATAGCTATGCAACAAAAAAGGAACCTCTGGGCGACATATCGTCGCTCAGAGGTTCCTCCTCTAATATAAATAGCAGTGTATTCTTGCATCCTACAGCCCTTTGCCTGTAGTCATACAACTTTAGCCTCTCGTTACCTGTCTAATCCTGAATCTTCATCAGAGTCTCTTGCGGAGGGTGATAGTCCACTATTTGCCGAAAGGCAATCCCTTTTTGCTCCATTAGCTGCTGTACCTTCCGCGTATCCTTTGGATATGGCCTGTGATAGATAACTTCCACAATACCGCTATTCGCCAGCATGTTGGAGCAGGTCCAACATGGCTCATCCGTCACATATACGGTCGACCCTTCTCGGTCAGAGCGGTCTGTGAATAGTAGCAGGTTCTGCTCAGCATGAATTGTGCGGATACACCGCTGTTTCTTTACATGCTCCTCATTCCCGTCAACCATAACCAATTCGATTTCCTCCGAAATCATACAGCCAGCTTCCGAGCAATCCGGCACGCCAGAGGGAGCTCCATTATATGCTGTTCCGAGTAGCTTCTTGCCTTGTACCAATACAGCACCTACATGACGGCGTGAGCACCTGGAGCGTGTAGATACCATATAGGCAATGTCCATAAAATACGTATCCCAATCTTTTCGTATCGTTAAGCTCATATTCATTCGCTCTCCTGTAGCAGGAATAGATATACATCATCATCAAGTCAAGCCGTAATTACAGACCGACGTATGGCTTCATCTTCTCCAGCATTTTCGGACCAATTCCCTTCACATTCTCCAGATCCTCAACTTGTCTGAAGGCACCGTGCTGTGTCCGATAATCCATAATAGCCTGCGCTTTTTTCTCGCCTATGCCCGGAAGCTCCATCAACTGAGCGAGCGACGCTGTATTCACATTTATTTTGCCATCTGCAATAACATTAACACCCAGCTCTGTAGGAGAAGTTTCCGTTATCGTAGCCGTGTTCTGTACAGCTTCTTTCGCTCCCGCTGCTTCACCAACTATTATAGACGGAGTCGGGTGCTCACCCTTATCAGAATTATTGGCTTCCTGAGCTTTGGGTTCTATCTGCTCCTCGGCAGTATTCATGGTCGAGGTTACCGACGGAGTAACCGAAGAGTTTTGCGACAGAGACCTGGCTTCCGCTACAGGCAATCCGTTGTCGGAGGATTGTTCAAGCTGCCGCTCAAGTTGCTGATTCAGAGGCTTCCATACTTCCTCATGCGGCTTCTCGCCTCCAGAGAATAAAATAAACCCACTGCCGAGTACAGCTAGTACAGCAGCGGCTAATGTCGTTCCTCGCTTCAAGCCTGTCATCCTTTCTCGTCCTCATATGTAAGTTCCATCCTGCAATGTCCAGTCTATAGTCTGCTCCCTTTTTCAATCCAATCCTGAATTCCTTCATAAACATGACATGTTGGCCAAGACTGGATGCATATACTCTGAAGAATGACTATGCCTACACCTTTACAGTATGAAAGGAGGACGTTGAACGATGAAAGTGGGATTTATCGGGACCGGAAGCATGGGAAGCCTGCTCATTGACGCCTTTATAGCAGCGGGTGCTCTCACACCGCAGCAAATCATGGCGAGCAGCCGCACCACGACTAAAGTCTTGGAACTAGCTGAACGCCATCACGGTCTTCATGTCTCATGGAGTAACCGTGAAACAGCCGACTTCAGTGATATATTATTCATTTGTGTCAAGCCCCTTGAATACAAATGTGTCCTGGATGAGATTAAGGACCTCATATCTCCTGAACAAATTGTTATATCCATTACAAGTCCGTTACAGCTTGTTCATCTTGAAAAGGAGCTTCCCGCCAAAATCAGCAAAATCATACCCAGCATCACAAATCTCACCAGAAGAGGGTCCTCTCTCTGTGTACACGGTGAGCGAATGAGTGAACAGGATTGTGCTGTCGTCGAGAAGCTGATGTCCTTCATCAGCAGACCTGTACGTATTCAAGAGCAGCACACCCGTGTCGCTTCTGACTTCGCCAGTTGCGGTCCTGCGTTCCTTGCTTACTTTCTACAGGAATGGATTCAAGCAGCCACAGAAGCAACTGGTGTGGATTCACAGACACTATGCCTACTGGCTGGAGAGATGCTTATCGGTACAGGCAAGCTATTGCAAGAGGAGGGATTCACTCCCGCTGAGCTGCAAGCACGGGTGTCCGTGCCTGGCGGCATTACAGCGGAAGCGCTCCGTGTCCTCAGCATGAGTCTGGACAGTGTATTTCCTGAACTGACCCGGACAACTCACACGAAGTATGATGAGGATGTACAGAAGCTTGATGCGCTATTCGGCGACAGCTCCATTAACCAGCAACGATATTGACAAGCTTGGCTGGAACTGCGATGATCTTGCGAATCGTCTTGCCAGCAAGCGCCTCTGTCACGGACTCCAGTGAGAGGGCATGCTCCTCCAGTCCTTTGGCATCCAGCTCCTTGGAGACCGTTGTACGCTGTACAATTTTCCCGTTGATCTGAATGACAATCTCCACCTCGGCGTCAATAGCCCAAGCTGCATCATACTGCGGCCAGGCCACATACGTGATGCTCTCTTGATGCCCCAAGCGCTCCCACAGCTCTTCAGCAATATGCGGAGCCAGCGGGGAGAGTAACTGCAAGAAGTTCTCCATCGCGGCACGAGGCAACGTCTCAGCCTTGTATGCATCATTGATAAAGATCATGAGCTGGCTGATGGCGGTATTGAAGCGCAGATGCTCCATGTCCTCCGTAACCTTCTTCACAGTCTTGTGCCATGTGCGTCTGAACTCATCACTGCCGACTTCGTCAGTAATCTTGTCATTCAGCTCACCAGCGTCAGTAATGAACAGACGCCATACACGAGAAAGGAAACGATGGATTCCCTCTACGCCCTTTTCATTCCAAGGCTTGGTAGCTTCCAATGGACCCATAAACATTTCATATACACGTAATGTATCCGCACCGTAGGCGTTAACAATATCATCAGGGTTAATAACATTTCCACGGGACTTACTCATCTTCTCATTGTTGTCGCCCAGAATCATACCCTGGTTAACGAGCTTATGGAAAGGCTCCTTCGTCTCAACCACACCGATATCATACAGCACCTTATGCCAAAAACGAGCATAGAGCAAATGCAAGACCGCGTGCTCAGCACCGCCAATATACAAGTCAACAGGCAGCCATTCGCGCTGCTTCTCCTTGGAGACAAGCTCCTTATCATTGTGTGGATCAATGTAGCGCAGGTAATACCAACAGCTTCCAGCCCATTGCGGCATCGTGTTGGTCTCACGCCGTGCCTTCATACCCGTCTCTGGGTCAACAGTCTCTACCCATTCCTTCACATTCGCCAGCGGAGATTCTCCCGTTCCCGACGGCTTGATCTGCTCCACATCTGGCAGAACAAGTGGAAGCTGATCCTCAGGCACCGTCTTCATTGATCCATCCTCAAGATGGAGCACAGGAATCGGCTCTCCCCAATAACGTTGACGGCTGAACAGCCAGTCACGCAGACGATAGGTGACCTTGCCAGTTCCTACGCCTTGCTCCTCCAGCCAGGCAATCATGGCTGCAATGGCTTCTTCATTCTTCATGCCATTCAGGAATTCCGAGTTCACATGCTCTCCATCGCCCGCATAGGCTTCCTGAGTGATGTCTCCGCCAGACACGACTTCTACAATATCGAGATTGAACTGCTTAGCGAATTCCCAGTCACGTGTATCGTGCCCAGGCACAGCCATAATTGCCCCAGTACCATAGCCAGCCAGTACATAATCAGCAATCCAGATCGGGAGCTTCTTGCCGTTAACCGGGTTAATAGCATAAGCTCCTGTGAATACACCCGTCTTCTCCTTGGCCAAATCCGTACGTTCCAGATCACTCTTGTGCGCTGCCTTATCCACGTATTGCTGCACCGCATCCTTGTATTCCGTTGAAGTAATTTGCGCCACAAGCTCCTGCTCTGGAGCCAATACGCAATAGCTTGCGCCGAAAAGTGTATCCGGACGAGTAGTAAATACTGTAAGCTGTGCATCATGTCCATCGATAGCAAAGGTAACCTCTGCTCCTGTGGACTTGCCGATCCAGTTACGTTGCATGTCCTTGATGCTCTCGGACCAATCAAGCTCCTCCAGATCCTCCAGCAGTCGCTCAGCATATGCCGTAATCTTCAACATCCACTGACGCATCGGCTTACGAATGACCGGATGACCTCCGCGCTCACTCTTGCCGTCGATAACCTCTTCATTTGCCAACACCGTGCCCAGGGCTGGACACCAGTTCACCGGAACCTCAGCCACATAGGCCAAGCCCCGCTTATAAAGCTGAATAAAGATCCATTGCGTCCATTTGTAATAATCCGGGTCCGTCGTGCTGAACTCACGATCCCAATCATACGAGAAGCCCAGAGACTTAATCTGACGGCGGAAGTTATTGATGTTCTTCACGGTAATGTCCCGTGGATGCTCTCCAGTATCCAGTGCGTGCTGCTCAGCAGGCAGACCGAAGGCATCCCAACCCATAGGGTGAAGTACATTGTAGCCCTTCATCCGCTTGTATCTCGATACTATATCTGTAGCTGTATACCCTTCTGGATGGCCTACATGAAGCCCTGCGCCCGAAGGATACGGGAACATATCCAGTGCGTAGAATTTAGGCTTACCAGCCTCTTCTCCGGTACGGAAGGTATGGTTGTCCTCCCAATAAGTCTGCCATTTCGGTTCAAGCTGCTGTGGCTGATAGCCGTGCTTCGGCTGTGTCGTGTCGCTCATCTTATTTCCTCCTCCAACAATGTACACTTACTCTTGTCGCATGACAGGCCGTACTCACTGAAATTCAGAACAAATTACGTCTATCGACGTACTTCCCCTGAAGACAGACCTCATTTTGCGCAAATTTTTCTCGATGATCGAGTGGTTCAGCTCCTCTGGAAACCTTAAATACCCTATCATCTATAAAAAAAACCTCTACATCCCTAGCGTGTTCAGCGCTAGGGACGAGAGGTTGAATTCCCGTGGTACCACCCTAGTTAGCGTCCAGCGTGCTTCGCTGTTCGCTCCCTTTACACCTGATAACGGCGGTGCGCCGATACGATTTACTGACATGCACAGTGAAAATCTGTGCCTGCGTTGACCGTATATCTCCGAGGCGAGTTCATTCATTACTGACAATCGACTTGCACCATACGCCGACTCTCTGCTATGTCCAGTGTGAATTACTAATCCTCATCATGGATTACCTATGCTATAGTGCCTCACGTTAGACAGCACTAATTTTCGCCTTATTATAGTTGAAAAGTATCCATAAAGTCAATCAATTCGATCACTTTACAGCAACAAAGAACAGACGAGCCGTCTCTTCATCCGGTTGCTTCCATTCGAAATCCGCATACATATGTACTTCGCGAAACCCTGCCTGCAGGAGTGCACTCTTCATCCAATCAGGATCATAGGCACGCTGTAGATGAATCTCCTCGAACCGCTGGTACAGATCCCCGTGCTTGTCGTCCGTTCTGGCAAAAATGCTCAGATGATGCTCGATCTCGCAGGTAGCCTCCTCCAGCTCACAGGTCCATATATAAGAAATGGATTTATCATCCAGCACAAAGGGCTGCTCTTCATCATAACGCCTGAACGTACGGGGATGGTGCACGTCAAAGAGGAAAGTGCCGCCTTCCTTGAGACCAGCATAGGTCTGGGCAAAGGTAGCACGAATATCATCCTCCTGCAGCAGATAGTTCAGGCAATCACAAAAGGATATTACCGTATCAACTGACTCTGGAAGCGTCCAGTCCCGCATATCTTGTTGCAGCCAGCGAATACTCCCTTGCCTGAAGAGACGCTGTCCTTGCGGGGTGTTCTCCATCTTCTGCCGAGCTACGGCGAGCATATCTGAGGACAAGTCAATTCCCGCAACCTCGAAGCCAGAGTGGACCAAGGGAATCGTAATGGCACCCGTACCGCAGCCGAGTTCGGCCACAGTATGGGGCATTCCATATCGATCCCAGGCCTCTCTAGCAAAACGAAGCCAGTCCGGATAAGGCATATCCTCCATTAATTCGTCATACACATAGGCAAATTTTCGGTATGAAGCCATATTACACCGCACTTTCTATACCTTCTCCAAGCTGGTTGGCTTGGGGAGCTTCATTTCGTTTCATTGGCATTCATCATACGGAAGGCCCAATCCTCATATCAGCGCCGTCAAGTCCAAATGGTGCTTCAGGATGAACCGCTGATTCTACAGCATTCCTCTGCCTGCACATTATTCGCACTTCATGTCAACAGCTGATATTTCAGATCGAGCCTAAAATAAACAATATATAACATCTCCTGTATGACAGTGACTGCGTAACCGTAAGTTATGAATCCTGCCCTTTGCCTTCCTTCTTCGGCAGCCTGTCCTTCAGGTAAGTCCAATTCTCCTCCTGAACGACGATGCCTTCTTTCATGAGCTTGCCGATCGCTCGCTTGAACGCCGATTTACTAATTCCAAACCGTTGCTTGATGATATCCGGAGGAGTCATATCGGAATACGGCATACCGCCACCTGGACGTTCCTTCAAGAAAGCAAGCAGGCGTTCCGAGTCTTCATCCCTGCCAATTTCCTTGCGCGGAGCCATAGCCAGATTAACTCTTCCATCCTCCCGTACATGCGTAACCCGTACTTTAACCTGCTCACCAAGACGAAGCAAGCGGCTCCGTTCGGAGGAGTGGATCATACCAATGGCTCCGAATCCAAGCACCCCACCATCTACCAGAACAAAAGTCCCCATCTGTAATGGCTTGTACACGGTGGCTTCGACCCAGGTATTTACCCAGGATTGAGGGGCATGGAATGCCCGCGGTGCCAGCTCTTGTTCACCGGCTAGCTTTGCCCGTAGACGCCCTTGTTTGTCATGCTCCATAATCGCGAATACATAATCACCGACCTTCGGATGAAGATCCTTGTTCTCAGGTAGTTCACGGATTGGTAGTAACAATTGGCGTCCAAGGCCCATCTCCAGGAAGCAGCCCAGGCGCGGGTGAATATCCGCCACCTGTAGCTTGGCCATCTCGCCTAACGTCAAGTAAGGCTTTTTCATCGTTGCTGCAATGCGATCTTCCGTATCATAGAAAATAAAGACGTCCAGACGCTCCCCAATCTCAATCTCGCGGGTCAGCTCTGTGTAATGCAAGAGCACATCCTGAGCACCAACGCTGAGAAAATACCCATAAGGGGAGACCTCACGGTCTACCATAATATTGGCATAGGTTCCAGCTGTCAGCATCATACGGTCTCCACGACTTTGGCATCCGACCAGAGCCGCTCAATATTATAATATTCACGTTCGTCCCGGTGGAACACATGTACGATGACATCGCCAAGATCTACCAACACCCAACGTGCTGAATCCATACCTTCTATTCCCTTAACTACGCCTCCTGCTTGCTGCGCTTGCTTCTTAATCTCGGTAACAATCGCCTGCACCTGAGTGTCAGAATTACCGTGGCAAATTACAAAATAATCTGCTACAAGCGAGATTCCACGCAAATCCAGTGCTACGATATTCATTGCCTTCTTATCATCTGCCGCCGCTACTGCAAGCTGCATAATTTGATCCGCTGCTACTGCCATTCACACGCCTCCAATAATCATTTATTGATGTGCTGCTTCATATTTAAACGCCTACATGCCTGAATCATATATCCAGCCAACAGTTTTCTTTTATGTTACTTTAATAACGAACACATCCACATATTCATGGACTCTCTTCCAATTCACTTGATAGCCATTAGTCATCATTTATTATTGTTATGGTCTTTAACAGACTTAAGCTGGAGCAGTAGGTCATTCCGGGTTAGCACCGTCTGTGGATAGATGACCTTCCCTTGCTGCAGAAGATGTGAGATGGTGTTATCCAGTCCAGCTACGAGAGCCTCCTCCAGGCTGTGCTGAGCCAGCTCACGAATCCGTTCCACACCTGGAAAGTCACGACCAGGCTCCATATAATCAGCCAGACAGACGATCTTGTCCAGCAAGCTCATTCCAACACGGCCTGATGTATGCCAACGTATGGCATTCAGCACTTCGGAGTCCTCTACGCCATAATCACGCCGGGCTACGATATAGCCTACCTCGGAATGCCACAGCTGCTTCTCATGCTGCAGTAGCTCCCGGTCAGCCTCCGGACTATCCATAATGACAGCCTCCATGTCCTTGACTGGCCAGTATTTGGCTACGTCATGCAGGATCGCTGCCAGCTCCGCCTTCTGTGCATCTCCACCATAGCGAAGGGCCAACAGGACAGAGGTCTCCATAACTCCAAGGGTATGCTGCCAGCGCTTCTGGGGCATTTGTACAGAGACCTTCTCCATTAGCTTCTCACGGCTGTAATTCATACATACGCCCCTTCCTTATATATTCATACACGGATTCAGGGATCATATAACGTACGGAGTGCCCTGTCGCAAGTCGTTCCCGAATATCTGTAGAGGAAATATCCACGACTGGCATATCAGCAAGTAGAACCTTGTTATGCAGGAAGGGAGGTAGTAAATCCAGCGCCAGCTCGAACCCCGGTCTTCTGAGCCCGATAAAAGTTATTCTGGAGGCCAGCTCCTCAATTTGCTCCCACGCCGCGAGATAGTTCACCATATCCGCTCCGATGATGAAATAGAAGTCCTTGTCAGGATGAAGCTCCTGTAGTGCCCGAATGGTATCGATCGTGTAGCTTACTCCTCCACGCCGAATCTCCAGATCCAGCACCTCAAATGCAGAATTACAGGCCACAGCCTCCCGTGTCATAGCCAGACGCTGCTCTCCAGTTGCACCTGCTGCCCGCTTGTGCGGTGGAATATGAGAGGGCATGAACCAGATTTGATCTAGTGCGTAGCCATCTCTCGCCGCTTCAGCAGCCAGCATATGACCGATATGAATCGGGTCGAACGTACCGCCCATTATACCGACTTTCATAGCATCACCTTTGTCTGTCATCTAGTTCAGTATTTTGCAATGCAAAATTACTCAGTTAGGAAGCTGGATCTCCTTGTGATCACGAGATTCCTTATACAGAATAATCGTCCCGCCGATGATCTGCACGAGCTCTGCTCCTGTGCCTTCGACCAGCTCCTTGGCGATATCCTGCTTGTCTTCCAGACAGTTATTCAGAATGGATATCTTCATCAGCTCCCGCTTCTCAATGGCATCATTGATATGGCGGAAAAGATGCTCGTTGGTTCCCCCTTTGCCGACCTGAAAGATCGGATCAAGGTGATGCGCCATAGAGCGCAGATATCTCTTTTGTTTACCAGTTAACATAATTATTGTACTCCTTCATAGCTTCGTCTGCCTCCAATAGTTGCCCTGAACAGACTGCTTTTCATTTAAGCTTGTTACATATATAAGCACAGCCTTGTACATGTAAATCATTCAATACTTTAGCTATCACTCAACCTGGTTGCCCAGAGATTGTAGCAATGCCTCACGCATATGAGGAATCGACGGAGTCTGTCCGAGCCAATGCTCGTAGGCAATCGCCCCTTGGTAAATGAACATACCAAGACCGCCATGAGTCTTGCAGCCACGCCCCTTGCTCTCCAGCAATAAACGCGTCTCCAGCGGATTGTAGATCAGATCACTGACCACAATTCCCTTAGGAATCCATTCAGTCGGAAAAGGTAGCTCGTCTATAGCTGGGTACATGCCTAAAGAGGTTGTATTGATCAAAACATCGACCTCGCGAACAAGCCGCTCAGCGTCCTCCATTCCATAGCCCTCTACCTTAACTGCTCCGTTCCACTCTGCTGCGAGGCTCGCTGCTTTATCCACGGTCCGATTCACAATATATACGGTATCCGGCTGCTCTGCAACCAAAGCATCCAGCACACCTCTAGCGGCACCACCAGCGCCGAGCATCATGATCTTCAACCCCGACAGCTGGGCTATGGCCTCTTCCTTCAAAGATCTTACGTAGCCGACTCCATCCGTATTGTACCCCTTCAGGCGTCCCTGCTCGTTGACCACGGTGTTCACAGCACCAATCCGCCTGGCTGCTTCATCCAGCTCGTCCAGGTAGTTCATGACCTCCACCTTGTGGGGGATCGTTACATTTACACCTCGGAAGCCTTGCACCCGGATGTCACGCATTACATCACCAAGACGTTCCCGAGTCACATGAATGGCAACATATTCTCCCGGTATGCCAGCAGCGTCCAGGGCCGCCTGATGCATGAGCGGAGAGCGAGACTGTGCAATCGGATCTCCTAATACACCCAGTTGGACACGATGCTCCTGCCCCGACTCCGTAACCCTTTTCTGCATACCATAGCCCCCTGCTTTGCCAGTATCATTTCTGTAATGCTTATTTATCCTGATCATTTACCTGACCATTTATCTTCATCATTTAACTTGATCATTTGCCTTGCTCATCTAACCAGTGACTGTGAACCGTCTTATATCAATGATGGTCGCATCAGCACACGGATTCCTCGCGGCGCATGAATAGCCACCACAGCTCCGCTGCTGCCGTTTACCTTAATCCATCCGAGTCCCGAGATAAACAAATCTACATCGGCACCCTTAGGTACTCTAAATTCATGTCTCGTCCAAGCAGGCATCTCAGCCAATTCAGCCGTATGGGGAGGAGATAGCATCTCTCCCTTATGGTTAGCATACAGCTCATCCGCTCGCTCCAGCTTCGTCCGATGAATCTTCAACGCACCTGAGATATACGAGGTGAACGATTGATGCGCACCCTCAATGAAATCAAACCGAGCCATCGCGCCATAGAACAGCGTCTGTCCCGCATCAAGCTGATACGCAGCAGGCTTAAGCGGCTTATCTGGCATAATAGCCCCCAGATCACGCTTCGATACAATCTCACTGAACCGCCAAGGGTACACAATCCCTGGAGTATCAATAATGTAATGTCCGTCATCCAGCGGAATGTTAACCATATCCAAGGTCGTGCCTGGATAGCGCGAGGTCGTCAATTCCTGCTCCAGATCACTATAATCCTTAATCAAGCGGTTAATTAAAGTGGATTTACCCACATTCGTTCCGCCTACAACATAGACGTCTCGATTACCACGCTGCTCGGCAACAGCCTCAAGCAGACGATCGAAGCCCTGATTCTTCTTGGCGCTGCACAAGACAATTTCGGAGGTGCGAAGTCCCTGCTCCTTGGCTTGCTTTTGCACCCAGTTACGCACCTTGTTCCAGTTGGTCACCTTGGGCAGCAGATCAATTTTGTTAACTGCCAGAATAACTGGATTACTGCCTACAAAGCGTTGCAGACCAGAGATCAGACTACCTTCAAAATCAAACAAATCAACGATGTGAACGACTAGCGCGTCCTTATCACCAATCTTGCTAAGCAGACTCAGGAATTCGTCCTGGTCCACAGCCACAGACGATGCCTCATTATAGTTCTTGATACGGAAGCAGCGCTGGCAGATTACTGGCTCGCGCTCCATGGTCTTCTCCGGAATATAACCCGGAAGCTCGGGACTTGCAGATTGCAAAGCAATTCCGCAGCCGCTACAGCGCAGCTTAACGTTGTCCCTCTTGGATTCTGTCATTTATTCTTTTCCTCCTCAAGCCAAATCCCTTTCTTACGTAGCTGTGTCAGGGCAATCCGCTCCAAGCGCCGATTGATGCGTGTCGTCCAGCCTTCATCCTGTTCCGAAATAGGCAATACGAGGACAGTGTGCAGCTTCATGCGGTTACCGCCGAACACGTCTGTCATCATCTGATCGCCTACCATAATGGTCTGCTCAGGTGTTAGCTCCATCAGCTTCATCGCTTGGCGGAATGCCTTGTTCGTAGGTTTTCTTGCGCCATGAATGAATTGGATATCCAGTGGCGTAGCAAATAGTGATACACGATTCAATTTATTATTGGACACAATAATAAGCTTGAAGCCGGCCTTCTTCACCTTCTCGAACCATGCAATGAGCTCGGGAGTTGCGTTAGGTGCTTTGGCTCCTACAAGCGTGTTATCCAGATCCGTGATAATACCACGGTATCCTTGGGCGTATAGTCCCTCTAGATCAATGTCAAACACTGTATCTACCCGCAATTTGGGCATGAACAATTCAAACAATTCGGTCACCTCAGCTTCATACGACAAACTATACCATATTACGGGAGCTTAGTAAAAAGCCGCTTACGAAGCGTAAGCGACTCCTCACTTGCTATCCATTCACATCTGCTTGATGTGCATTGCTTCCAGGAGGACCTGACTGTCTTCCTGCTTTCCGAAGCTGGGCTGCGTACACGCGCACCAATCGCCAATCGTCTTCAGACACCTTTGCCGGGCTGTATCTGGCTTGCTCGAACAGCTCCAGCAGCTTGTTCAGCACAACCGCAAGCTCCTCTGACTCAGACTGCCAGCGATTGACGGCTTCCCTCAGCGTATCGCCAGGCTGTCGTCCATAGCCTCTTCGCTTCATATAACGTAGCCATCGCTCCGTCTCTACTACTACTTTCTCCGCAGCATTCAGTGGACGCCCCAGCCGAACATGAAGCATGTAAAAATGTATAAATATCCGGTTGCGCCACAGAATGTACCCTGCCCATAATACCAGCACAGCAACTGCCACCCAAACGATGCCTTGCGGAATGCTTGTCTCATTGTTTTGGTTAGCAGGTGTCTCCTGCTGCGGCTCCTGAGCCTGCTCCTCTTCCTCCAGCTCAGGTGCTTGAACAGGCTGTGAGTCCTCGCTTTGCGTCAGCAACGGCATATCAAATCCAGGCGTAGCTTCTACTGGTATCCAACCATACTCTTCACCAAAATAGACTTCTGCCCAGGAATGGGCATCTGCATTCGTTACAGAATAAGCGATCATATTCTCCTCTTGAGATGCAGATGCAGCTTGCTCGTTAAAGGTAATCTGGCCTGGGGCATATCCCTTCACCCAGCGGGCAGGAATCCCCAAGGACCGTGACATCATAACGATCGAGGTCGAGAAATAAT
This sequence comes from Paenibacillus massiliensis 2301065 = DSM 16942, assembly GCF_000377505.1. Classification (GTDB taxonomy): domain Bacteria; phylum Bacillota; class Bacilli; order Paenibacillales; family Paenibacillaceae; genus Paenibacillus; species Paenibacillus massiliensis. Next base: position 36,306 of record NZ_KB898205.1, read on the forward strand.
CGCAGTAGCCTTCGCGAATATCGAATAGAAAGCCTTCCACAAAATCCTCACTGTTGCTACGCGACAGATCCGGATTGTTCGTGTACGTGTAGTTTTGCTGCAAATATTGCTGCAGAAGACCAACCTTCTCATATGGTGTATCTGCTGACTCGGTAATGGTCTCTGCCAGCTCGGTTACCCGGTCGGGGAAGCTCCCGGGCATTTGCAAATATTCTTCAAGATCACGATTGCCATAGAGCTCACTAAAGCTCTTGGAGCGGAGCTCCCGCTCCGGAATGACAGGCACCTGCGAGATCAACGTATACGTCCGTGGGTACCGATTCGTACGACGCGGAGAATTCCAGTGTAGCTCGCCTTGTTCTTCTTTCCAGCTAAGCCAGTCTGTATTCGTAGTGCCATCTACCGATTCGACCCTGTTAATGGCAAAGGCACCGAACAGCACCGGATAGGAATTCTCATTCTGCATCATCACGGTCTGAACGACTGACTCTGTCTGGATCGAAGGAGTCTCCCCAAGTCCGAGTTCCTGGTTAGCCGCAACATCCTCAAAATCAGCCCGACTACCAGCATTGTCTGCCCAGCCAAGACCGGTATACACTCTCCGGCTCTCTCCCCTCCAGTAGCTGCGCTGATTGGTGATGACTGTCATAACAGGTGAGTAGTCAAAATTAAAGCCGCCCCCCAGACGATTGTCCTGACGGCTGTATCCGGATTCCGAATTCATCTGCTGTACTGGTGATCCCGTCACCCCATTCCCACCTGCCGTACCTGTTCCAGACATATTTCTCCAGGCTGTATAGGGATCCATTAATGAGGGAGGAACCTCAGGCATATTAACGCCAGCCACAATGACCAACGAGAAAATTATCGCAATATTGGCGGTAATCTTGAACGGATAACGTCGCAAATTGCGCCAGCCCTGCGGGTAACGCTGTCTAAATTGCTCAAAATGCTTGGTCACAAGCCAGCCCATGCCGGCAAAAAATATCCAGGCCACTTCCTGCCAGAGCACGAATGGTGTGAAGGAATCCAGTACCCCCAGAGCAACAATATTCAGGCCGATAAAAACGAGAATACGCTTCTTATTTGTGACTAGCATCGGAATGAGCTCAAGTAGCAGCCAGGCAATCATCGCATACCAGATGTATGGGGTGACCATACCTGTAAAATATATAACCTGCTCCAAGGCATTCCCGTCACTCAGCATAATGGAGTAGTCACTTAACGTTCTGAAGAGGATAAATAGCAATGCAATTGCCTTCAGGAGCAGCTTCCACCAGGAGCTGAAAGGAAGAAGTATATTGATCACTGCGACAGCAATCAACGTCTTAAGGACAATCGTGGTGGTCTCCTCAAACCATAATATAGAAGCAAAGGACAGCCACTGAAAGGCGATGACCATGATCCACAATATTGCAAAAGACAGATACCAGTTCGACAGCATCAGTCTTACCCATTTATTCATCGTCCCCCTCCTCCCATCACAGCAGGTAACTCTTCAAGAGAGGATACTGTATAAGCCTTAATGCCTCTCATGCGTAATAATTCCTTCCACTCCTCTTGAGATGAGGTTGCACGAGAGCCTCCAACATGTACATGGCAGGGAATCATCCCACGTGTGTCTGCCCAACGCAGCAGCTCCAATATCCGATCATCTGTACACGGACTAATCAGTACCATATACGACCCGGATGGAAGCAGATGAAGCTGCTTTTCCAAGGCAATCTGCAGGTCGCCGTTCTCCTCCATGTCGACATCCACGAGATGCTGTATCATTTTCTGAATATCGTTGATATTCTCACTTGCCGTGAACACCTTTAGTCCATTACCTGCCACACCCAAGCCAATACGCATTCGCTCACGACCACCATAATCCAGCAGTGAAGCCGCGCAGGAGACAGCAAGCTCGAATTGATCTCTTGAAGCATAATGCGTAGCCAGTTGATCCAGAATTACGATGGTTTTCGGAATCGTCTCATGCTCATATTCTTTGGATTTCCAGCTACCCGTCCGGGCTGTTGCATTCCAGTGAATACGCGATAGCCGGTCCCCATATACATAATCACGAACTCCGTTGATCTGAGTCGTCTCTCTGCGGGTACGAATGTGGGTGGATTGCTGGCCAGATCGTCTGGTCTTGTAGTCATTCAGATCCCAGTGGGGAATGAACGCTGTCCGGGGAAGGACTCTGAAATCCCCCGGCACCTTAAGACGTCCCTTATTCTCCAAGAGACCAAATATATCCTCACTGACAATCTCGGTCTCTGCAAAGGAATACCTTCCCCGCTCCAAGGACGGAGTCTGATAGGAGAGCTGCCCCTCCCCTTTCATGGATGGAATAATACTCTCCTCAAATGACCATGTCTCGCCTGTATGACGGTGCAGCACCTCTCTGACAATGACATAAGGCAGCGGCAAAAATCCAGGGATGCTGACATTGTGTCTGACATGCACCTGATCCCCCGCGTGAAGTAGATCATCATATTCCTCTCCAGAGGACAGTCGCCGGACGCCTGTGACACGACTTACACTGCTGAGCCCCGAAATCCACAAATATAAGCCCAACAACGTAATCATGGACAGCAGCATAAAGGATGTCTTGCCGCCTTGAAACAACACATAGAGGAGACAGACCACCCAGATCAGAATAAAAGTACCTACTTTAGCGTTAATATAACGTAACTTGGTACTGAATTTACCCGTGCTCATGTTCACAATCTCTCCAGCTGTACGGGCACCTCAACCTGCCGCAGAATTGAATGCAGCACAGCCTGCGAATTTGCGTGATCCATGCGGGCCTCCGGGCGCAGCAGCAAGCGGTGTGCCAGCACATAAGGAGCCAAGGTCTTCACATCGTCAGGAAGCACATAGTCTCTCTCTTGCAAAAAGGCATAAGCCTTGACAGCCATAACAAAAGATAGGGCGGCACGAGGGCTGGCCCCAAGCAGCACGGCTGAATTTTCACGCGTAGAACGAACCACTCCCAGCAGATAGGATGCTACATCCTCATTCAGATAGACATCACGAATCTCGCGCTGAATGGCTGCGATCTGCTCCATATTAGCTACAGGCTCCAGTTTGTCCACTGGCTGGCCTTGCTGATGGCTGAACAGCAGATTTCTCTCTGTCTCTTCATCTGGGTAGCCCAGACTGAGCTTCAGCATGAATCGATCCAGCTGCGCTTCAGGAAGCATATACGTACCTTCGAAGTCAATTGGGTTCTGGGTGGCACACAGCATGAACGGGGATGGTAGTGGATATGTCTCGCCATCCACAGTGACGCTCCGTTCCTCCATAACCTCCAGCAGGGCAGATTGTGTCTTGGTTGTGGCTCTGTTAATCTCATCGGCAAGCAAAATATTCGTCATGACCGGACCGGGTCTGAAGTAGAATTTCTCATCCTTGGGGTGGAAAATGGATACCCCTGTAATATCACTTGGCAACAAGTCCGGGTTACATTGAATCCGTCTGTAATCGCCTCGCATGGACTTTGCCAATGCTTTGATCATCTGAGTTTTGCCAGTACCCGGCACATCCTCGATGAGTACATGCCCTCCCGCAAGCATCGCGGTCATGAGCAGCTGTATTTCAAAAGATTTACCTAGTATGCATGATTCTAGATTCGTACGGACTGCAGAGATCGTCTGCAGAGATTCTTGGCGAACGGGCATATAATCGTGTACCTCCTAAAATATCAACATGCAGTCCGTTCACAGGACGTAAACGATTCAACTGCTATTCTATTAAGAGCATTCATTAAATTTATTGAGTTTATTGAGTTTGTTGAGTTTATTGTGTTTACTGAGTTTATTGAATTCATTGCATTCATGAGTAAGTGCATTAAGATGTTGGACTCTACGATATAGCTTCTATTAAAAGTAGTTTCTATTTATTATTGTACATGAACATGAAGCGAGAGTACACTTGCCACAGCTTCCAGATTCAAGTATTCCTATGATTTTCTCTATAACTATCAATTTCTCATATCTATGTACAATACCCAGTGTAGCTAACAGCAAAACACCCCGGAACTCTGCTCCGGGATGTCGGCATTCGCTTATTAGATGATGAAGCTTTTGAATTCACGACCTGATCTGCAGGTCGCCGCAGAAACCGATGTATACGACATGTAAATGTTATGTTCAGCTAAGACAGCTTTATCCTTTGGGCCGAACGACCAATGCTGCCAGAAAGGAGAAAATGATCGCAGAGGAGATGCCCGCACTCGTCAGGCTGAAGATGCCGGTAATAACCCCCATCCATCCTTGTGTCTCCAGTTCTGTCAGTGCTCCGTGGACGAGTTGATTACCGAAGCTGGTAATGGGCACGGTTGCTCCAGCCCCTGCGAACTTAATTAGTGGATCATAAATGCCTACTGCATCTGCTACTGCCCCCGCAACGACAAGCGAACTCATCGTATGGGCAGGAGTCAGCTTGAATACATCAATTAAGATTTGCCCCACGACACAGATCGCGCCACCTACTAAGAAAGCCCATAAAAATTGCATATTATTGTCCTCCTGCTTCTAAAGCTACAGCATGTGCAACACATGGAATACTGTCTCCTTGCTGATACGAAAGTGGCGATAAGAGTGCTCCTGTAGCAACAACCAGCACTCGCTTCAGTTCCCTACTCTGAAGGCGCTTGAGCAGATGCCCATAGGTCACTACTGCTGCACAGCCGCAGCCGCTTCCACCCGCAATAACTTGCTTCTGCTTCTCACGATCAAAGATCATGAGCCCGCAGTCGTTAAATTCCGTCGCTTCGGTATCCATCCCATGATCCTTAAGTAATTCCTTCATTATAGGCAGACCCACAGATGCGAGGTCACCAGTCACAATCAAATCATAATCCTGAACACTTCTTCCCGTATCTCGAAAATGAGAAAGAATGGTGTCTGCTGCTGCTGGAGCCATAGCGCCTCCCATATTGAACGGGTCCTTAATCCCCATATCCTGTACCCTGCCTATGGTCGCACAGTCAACAATTGCACCATTGCCGGTGGTACCAACGACGGCACAGCCTGCCCCAGTAACGGTATATTGTGCGGTTGGCGGCTTCTGAGAGCCATATTCCGTAGGATAGCGGAATTGCTTTTCTGCCGTACAATTGTGACTGGAAGTACCCGCGATGGCATAATCTGCGCCCCCTGAATCCACAATAAGGGAAGCCAAAGCAAGGCTCTCCATCGAGGTGGAGCAGGCACCAAATACGCCCAGGTAAGGGATGCCAAGCTTACGAGCAGCAAAGGAACTGCTAATAATCTGGTTCAGCAAGTCGCCGCCCACAAAAAACTGAATATCATCCTTGGTCAGATTGGAGTTGACCAGAGCAAGCTGTGAGGCTTGCTCCAGCAAGCGGCGTTCAGCTTTTTCCCAAGTCTTCTCATCAATCTCAAGGTTGTCATACACATAGCTGAAATCTGCGGCAAGGGGACCCTCGCCTTCATCAGGGCCAACTACAGTAGCGCTTCCCGCAATCCGCGGACGTGATTCGAATTTCCAGGTCTGCTCACCCAATCTTTTCATAAATGGTTGCCTCCTACACCTAGAGCTGCATAGACAAGTCCAATGATGAACGCAGCGACCACGCCGAATACAATGACGGAGCCCGCAAGCTTGAACATACTGGCACCGACACCAAGCACCAGACCTTCTGACCGATGCTCAATTGCAGCTGAACACATGGAGTTGGCAAAGCCCGTTACAGGTACGGCTGTCCCTGCACCCGCCCACTGTGCGAACTTGTCGTATACCCCCATGCTGGTCAAAATGACGGAGATCAGAATCAAGACCGCAACGGTTGGATTCCCTGCATCTTTTGCCGTCATATCGAATCCGGCCATAAAAGCACGGAGAATGGCCTGACCGATAAGACAAATAAAACCACCTACTAAAAAAGCACGGATGCAGTTCACCAGCACCTTTCTGGAAGGCTCATGCTTCTTGGCAATTTGCTGATATTCTTCCTCGTGGAGAGTCAATTTGGGCTTAATCTGTTGTCCAGCATTGGAACGCCCTGTTTTCACAGCCATCCCCGCACCTCCTGTATCGTATTTAAATAAAGAACTAAAGGACAATCTTTCTCCATGTTCATTATTTGTCGAGGGAGCCCTTGTTATGATTGGTAATTTCGTGCTGATCACCACTTCTGACAAACGGATTCAGCATGGACATTTATACATAATGCTTTATACTTAAACATAATAACTATCCGGCGGTTAATTAATGAGGAGTGATTACATACATGGATCAGCACACTTTAGAATTGTTCAGAACATTGACTGAATTCCCTTCTGCACCAGGGCATGAACGAGAGCTCAGAGCATGGGTGAAGGACAAGATGTCATCTTACACCAATGAATTCGTACAGGATCATCTGGGAAGCCTGTTCGGTGTTGTAAGAGGCGATGAAGAAGGACCTCGCGTCATGGTAGCGGGACATTTTGATGAGGTTGGCTTCTTGGTCAACGGCATTACAGATACTGGCATGATCAAATTCCAACAGCTCGGCGGCTGGTGGAGTCAAGCAGTCATGTCTCAGCGACTTCAGGTCATCACGCCAAATGGACCTATCGAAGGCGTTGTGGGCTCGACGCCTACACACCTGCTCGATGATGCCGCGCGCAGCAAACCTGTTGAATTGAAGCACATGTATCTGGATATCGGTGCAGATAGTCGTGAGGAAGTAGAGGCTTTGGGAATTGTGCCCGGGACATCCATTGTTCCAGTAAGCAAGTTCACACCTCTGGCTAACCCCAAAAAAATAATGGCCAAGGCTTGGGACAACCGCTATGGTGTCGGCCTGGCAATTGAGCTTCTTGAGGCTGTACATAAGGAAAAGCTGCCAAACACGTTATATACGGGAGCTACTGTGCAGGAGGAATTGGGGCTGCGAGGAGCAAGAACGGCGGCCAATCTCATTCAGCCGGACATTTTTTTCGCACTTGATTGTAGTGCAGCTAATGATATGACCGGCGACAAAAATGCCTATGGGCATCTCGGTCACGGGGCTTTACTTCGCGTATTTGATCCTACGATGTTGACCCACCGTGGGTTGGTGGAATATGTAAAGGATATGGCGGATACCCATCGTATTAAGTATCAATATTTCATCTCTCCAGGTGGAACAGACGCTGGTCAGGTTCATTTAAGTGGTAAAGGTGTGCCTTCCACTGTCATTGGCATATGTGGTAGATACATCCATACCTCTGGCTCCATTATTCACACAGATGATTATGCAGCTGCAAAAGAACTGATTATCAAGCTTGTGAAGCATCTGGATCGCACCACACTCAATACCATCATTGAGAACTCGTGATCATGCCGAGATCATGAGACTTACACAGCCACAATGATCAAAGCCATGCTCCTGGCTCGTCTATCCTGAAAAGGGATACGTGCCGCAGAGCATGGCTTTGGTGTGTTGTCACTACTAATTCATCAAACGGATCGAAAAATGTACGCGACCGTCACCAGTAGCAGCGTCAGAGCAATGCAAATGTTCTCGACCCTGGCTCCCTTCTTCGTTCCTGTGCTCATCAGGCGGAAGCGAAGGCGCAGATTCAGGGGCGGTAGTGGCTTAATGCCATTATTGGTCAAGGAATCCGCAAGGAGATGCACTACATAGGCTATACCACCTGCCAGCCAGATGCTGTCTCCATAAGCGGCTGTTGTGCCATACAGCAGCCCTGTCCAGGCTGCCGCTCCATAGAGCGTATGCGTCAGCCCACGATGAGGGACAATCGTGCAAATTACGAGCAGACTGCCCGCAATATAATTCCACGGACTATAAGCACCACCGTACCAAGCGAACCCCGCGCCTAGCGCAAACAGAATGACCTTCCGTAAGGAGCGGGAAGGAATCCACGCCACGACGGCCATAATCCCTGCCAGAATCCAATCCCATGGGTAGCTGAATACACCTGCCATGAACACAATCACAGCACCGATTAGCGTCAATATCTGTACCCAACGCAACAGCTTCCGTGGCATCGTCCTGCTGAGCAAGAGCGAATTCGGTTCATCAATATCCGGCAGCAAGGATCCAATCACAGCCGCTGCGGCAGCGGGCAATGTTACATCATAGCCTTGCAGCACAAGCACTGACCAGCTAACGCCAGTACCAATAATAATATGGGCTCTTCCCATCATGATGTCATGCATCCTCTCTATTCATCTGGGCAGCCACAATGTCAATAATGGATGTTACCGCTCCATTCCCTCATATATTGTATAGCAAGTCATTGTAGGGAACAATAGTTCGCATTTCTTATTTTACTATCAGCTTCGCTGAAAGCTTATATATTCTATCATCTTAATAAAAAGAGGCAGCGACACCCCCCAAGGGCTCGCTGCCTATCCATGATATGAACATTATAGTAGCTTTATCGTCGAATTAGATGTGTAGCTTCAATAGTGGCTGCTGAAGCTGAACTTGACCATCCGCAGCAGGCTTCACCTCAGCATAATCGGCCGAGTTCGTAATAATGACTGGCGTTACCGTATGATAACCAGCCGCCTTGATTTGCTCCAGATCAAATTCCAGCAGTAGATCGCCAGCCTTGACCTGATCCCCTTCCTTAATGTAGGAGGTAAAATGCTGTCCATCCAGCTTGACAGTGTCTACTCCGACATGAACGAGAACCTCTGCTCCTGTCTCGGAGACAACAGCCAAAGCATGCTTCTTCTTGAAGGCTACAGTAACCGTTCCATCGAATGGAGCCACTACCCGTCCTTCAGAAGGTTCAATCGCAATGCCTTGCCCCATGGCGCCGGATGAAAACGCTGGATCTGGCACTTCAGACAGAGATACTACTTTACCTTGGATCGGGCTGAGCACTTCTTGATTCGCGCTGGCTACAGGAGCCGTCTGATTGGATGGTTCAACGGACTTGGTAGCCTTGTCTTCCTCTTCCACCGGATCTTCGAAGCCCAGAATATAAGTGAGCGCCGCTGAGATAATAAAGGATGCCGTAATACCCATAATCAGACCCGGGAAGCCTTGTCCACCTGGTCCATAGAAGATTGGCAGTGTCAACAGTCCAGGTGCGCCGGAAGCGAACGCCTGTGTACCCGCTTGACCAATGATAGCACCACCGACAGCACCACCGATAATACCAGCGATGAACGGACGCTTCAGTGGGAGCGTCACACCATAGACAGCAGGCTCGGTAATTCCGAACAGGGCACTCAGTGTAGCGGAACCCGCCAATGTTTTGAGCTTCTTGTTCTTGGTTTTGAGCATAACCCCGAAGGATGCGCCGGTCTGAGCAAATACAGATGCTGTTGCTGCAGGCTTGATGCCATCACGGCCATGAACAGCCACGTTATTGATGAAGATCGGAACCAGACCCCAATGTACTCCAAAGATAACGAGCAACTGCCAGCATGCACCCATGATCGCACCAGCGATCAGTGGACTGAAGCCGAAGGCAGCTACCAGACCGGAAGCAATGGCATTACCAACATACACACCGAATGGTCCAAACACGATCAGCGTAAGCGGAACCATGATGACCAGAAGCAGCAGTGGCGTGATGAAGTTCTTCACGCTCTCATGAATCAATCGGTTGAACAGCTTCTCCAGCTTGCACATTACAATAATGGCGATAATAATCGGAATAACGGTAGAGGAATACGTCATCATGATGACTGGAATCCCGAAGAAATCAGTTGCTACACCTTCTGTTTTCAAAGCCATGATAGACGGATACAATAATGATCCGGCTATGGTCATTGCAATAAAAATGTTTCCTCCGAACTTCCGAGCGGTTGTAACCGCTAACAGCACTGGCAGGAAATAAAATAAAGCGTCAGATGTACCATACAGAATCGTATAAGTGGTCTCTGTCGTCTCCAACCAGCCTAGATTGCTGGCGATCAGCAGCAAGCCCTTGAGAATACCCGCACCAGCCATAACTCCAAGCAATGGAGCAAAAATACTGGAGATGACATCGACGATAGCACCAATACCTTTAGCGGATTTGCCACTTGGCTCCTTAGGTCCGTCATCCAGCAGCTTGGTAATTTTGCCGATGGCGCTATAGACCTCAGGTACCTTGTTACCTACGACAACTTGAAACTGTCCGCCATTTTCTTTGACGGCAATGACCCCATCTGTTCTCTGCAGACCTGCCTTGTCTGCTTTGCTATCGTCCTTCAGTACGAAGCGCAGACGCGTGGCACAGTGTACGAGAGATACGACGTTCTTCTCGCCACCTACCAACTCAATAATTTCCTTTGCCAGTTTCTCCTGACTCATGCTGTACACCCCCGTGTGTTATTAGAACAGGTGGAACCGATTTTTGAGCACACAAAAAACCTAAGCCATTGGCGAGGGGACACATGTAGTCCTATTCCTCCCATGACTTAGGTTTTGCCTGCATAACCAGTAACAATCCCAGTTAAATCATTATTCAGTTCCTGTTAGACATATCGTAAACGACAGCCTTGAAGATTGTCAACAACTATTTTAAATTCATATAACAACTTGATAAAGCGCTATTTAATCATTCGCAACCTCAGGCCCACGTGTAATCACTCGCTGAATATGAATCATTAGATACAGCTTTTCCTCATTCGTTAGAACATGATTATACTCATTTTGGATAAAGACATTGATCTTCTCCACACAGGCTGCTGCCTCAGGATGCTTATCCCGAATGAGATCATAGAAATGGTCATCATGGTTATCATAATGCGTGCCGTTGAATATCCGCTGCGAGAAGAATTTCAAATGCGTAATAAAGCGAAAATAGCTTAATGATTCCTCATCCAGCTCCATTTTAAAGTGATATTTGGCAATATTCACAATTTGCTGAATGAATTTGGTAATATTCATCGTAGTCGCTACTTCTTCGTTCATCTCCGCATTAACGAGGTGAATAGCAATAAAGGCCGCCTCATCCGGAGGGAGCTCTACGCCCAGCTTATGCTTAATCTGCTCCAGTGTCTTGAGACCCAGATTGAACTCCTCTTTGTAGAGCTGCTTGATCTCCCACAAGAGGGCATTTTTAATCTCTATTCCCTGCTCATAACGTTCCATGGCAAAGTGAATGTGATCTGTCAGCGACACATAGATATTCTCATTCAGGTTCCGGTCCTGATCACGCTTGGCGTCACTGATAATTCCTTCCACGATCTCAATCAGCTCCAGTGGTACTTCCCGCAGCAGCATCTTGAAATTATCGGTGGTCTGCTTATTTTTCAGTGCAAATACCTTCTGGATCCGCGTCTCATCAACCTGATCTCCGGGCTTCTTCTTAAACGCAATTCCACGCCCCATGATGACAGCCTCTGTACCGTCCGTTTGATATACACTGATTACGTTGTTGTTAATGACTTTGGCTATTTTCATGTTGATCCCCCGTTCTCACTGCACCAACCGCCCCTTATTCATCTGGGTCTCGGGATACAAAAAAAACCTAAAGCAGGCCAGAATAAAACAGGCAATATTGCCGGTCCTCTGACAGCTTAGGTTTTGCCTACACAGTCAGCACCATGCATGAGAGTACGCATAATACCCGTATAGTAACAATCCCAATAGTAAAGATGGATTCGCGTCAAGTATAGCCTGAAAACAGGGATATGTCAACGCTTTCAACCGAAATAAGCCTGCCGCAGCCTTATCCCCTCATTCCGAGGAGAAAAAGGACTCCGGCAGACGATTATAAGATATCAGGTAGTCGAGATGCGGTTACTTTTGTTCGAGATCGGCTCCACGGGATGCAATAACTTGCTTGTACCAGTCGAAGCTCTTCTTCTTGATGCGCTTCAGCGTACCTTGGCCTTCGTTGTCACGATCGACGTAGATATAGCCATAGCGCTTCTTCATTTCACCAGACGACGCGCTGACGATATCGATCGGCCCCCAGCTGGTATATCCGATGATTTCGACACCATCCTGAATGGCTTCTCCCATCTCGGCAATATGACGCTGCAGGTAGTCGATTCGGTAGGAATCATCCACTTCTCCGTCTGGAGTGACTGTATCCACCGCTCCAAGGCCATTTTCCACCACAAATAGAGGCTTTTGATAACGATCATGCAATTGGTTCGCAGTAATACGGAAGCCCTTAGGATCAATGGTCCAGCCCCATTCGGATTTAGCCAGATAAGGATTGGAAACCGAGCCAAACACATTACCACTGGTCATCTTCTTCACGACCTCTGGGTCGGTACTGGTTGTACGGCTGGAGTAATAGCTAAAGCCAATGTAGTCTACTGTGTTATTCTTGAGAATGTCTGCATCGCTAGGCTCCATCGCTATATTCAGACCATGGTCCTTGAAGAAACGCTTGGCATAGCCTGGGTATTCCCCGCGGGATTGCACGTCAATGAAGAAGTAGGACTCGCGGTCCTTCTCCATACCCTGGAATACATCCTCAGGATTGCAAGTATACGGATAGAAGCTTCCTGCTGCCAGCATACAGCCGATGATGGCATCTGGTATGAGCTCATGACAGGCTTTTACCGCAAGCGCACTTGCGACTAGCTGATGATGTGCCGCTTGATACTGAATTTGCTTCACATTATCGCCTTCCTGGAACGTAAGCCCTGCACCCACGAATGGCAAATGCAGCAGCATATTGATCTCGTTGAATGTCATCCAGTATTTCACTTTGCTCTTGTAGCGCTCCAGCACCGTGCGCGCATATTTCTCAAATAACGGCACCAGCTCGCGACTTCTCCAGCTTCCGTACTTCTCTACCAGACTAACTGGCACGTCGAAGTGAGCCAATGTAACCACCGGCTGGATTCCATGCTTCAGCAGCTCATCGAACAGATCGTCGTAGAACTTCAGTCCTGCTTCGTTCGGTGCAGCCTCTTCACCTGTTGGATAAATCCGGGCCCATGCGATCGAGACACGAAGAGCCTTGAAGCCCATCTCTGCAAATAATGCGATATCCTCTTTATAGCGGTGATAGAAATCAATAGCTTCATGTGACGGATAAAATTCTCCCTCAAGTGGAGTCAGGGATGGAACATATCCTTTCATGATATCTCTTCTCTTCTCGCCTGCTGGCATAAGATCGACAACGCTCAGACCTTTGCCATCCTCCAGATATGCGCCCTCAACCTGGTTCGCAGCCAAGGCACCTCCCCACAGGAAATTCTCAGGAAACACAAAATTGGACATACTAACTCTCCTTCCGAATAGTTCAAATTCGCTACCGTATAGCTTGCCCTTTACAACAAAAAAACCCGAACCAGCCTGTATGCATTAGTAGGCAACGCAAACAAGCCAGATCAGGTTATGCCCTCTTACGGTAACATCCCTAATGATACAGATTATGGATTTGATAAAACTCTAGCAAAAAAACAGCTAGCCTGTCAAATACATTATGTCTCTGATGTGCCCAAGTGATGTCAGGAAAGCGTTGGTTCCAGCACAGGACCTACGTCTTTTTGCACATGCAAACCAAACATTTATCTGCAATAATTGTAATCAGTACGGCTGAATTCGGGTATATATGGATAATGATTCCACCCCAATAGACAGTCAGGCGGAGAGGGAGCCAAGTATACGCCCTCTTGTTATCTTACATAACCTTTTTACATATATGTTATAGAACCCTTCTGCTTAATGTAATTATATCTATCTATAACATGACGTTAATCTATCTTGAATACAGTAGTAATATTGACTTCGCTACGGGCTTGGAGCAAAAATCGGTTCAGAGTACATGATGCTACATCCAGAAAATAACCGCCAGGTTATGAAGAAAGGACGCTGATGCTTGTGAAAAATACTTCAAGACAATCGCTGATGCTCGTAAAAGCATTTACACTCACTTTCCTGTGCCTGCTATTGTTCACCGGCTCCCAGGACTCCACTTCTAGTGCTGAAGCGGCCCTCAAACCCATCAATCCGAACGCCTCGGACAGCTCTCGGCAACTATTAGCTTTCCTGTCCGATATATCAGGTGAATACCTGATTACAGGCCAGCATGATTATCTGGAAAGCCCAGACGAGCAAAAAAATCGTCTTAGGAAAATCAGCGGCTCAATGCCTGGCTTGCATGGATATGAGCTTGGTGCAATCTCCAATCAAAGCCCGACAGTAGCTGCTTCCCAGCGAAAAAGTGTCATCCATTCAGCTATCCAGTGGAGCCGTTCGGGCGGTATTGTGGTGATGACCTATCATCAGCCTCTGCCAGGTACGGCACCTACTTGGAAGAATGTGCAGCGCAAGATTAGCCAAGCTGAATTCAATGCTTATGTGACTCCCGGAACCCCTCAATACCAGCGGCTAATCCGCGATCTGGATCAGGTCGCCGCCTCCTTGAAGACACTCAAGAATGCAGATGTACCTGTCTTGTGGAGGCCCTATCATGAGATGAATGGAGGCTGGTTCTGGTGGGGGGAGAAGGATAATTTTGAGGCCCTCTGGGGCATAATGTATGATCGCTTCGTCAACGTTCACCAGTTGGACAATCTATTATGGGTATGGAATCCTAATGCTCCGAATGCCTATTCTCTGGACTACGAGGCGTTCTTTCCTGGTACGGCGAAGGTCGATATACTGGCGGCCGATATCTATGAGCATGATTTCAAGCAATCCTACTATCAGGAGCTGCTTGCACTCGCAGGGGGCAAACCGATCGCCATCGGTGAGAATGGTGGGCTTCCTAGTCCAGAAGTACTCAAAAATCAACCGAAATGGGTATATTCCATGACTTGGGGTAGCTCGCTTACCCAGGACAACTCCACTACTGAGATCCGGACATATATGAGTCAGAGCAAGACACTCACCCTGCCACAGCTAGTGGAGAAAATGAAGCAGCACCGCGAAAGTGAACGCAAGCGTTAAGTAATGTGCGAAGTATGCGGTGCAGCTCCTTACCCATAGCCTCAGCCCTGAGCCCAGAATTCGTGTTCTGGACTCAGGGTCTTTTTTACATGATGTAGTCCAGTTATTTCAATGTCACATATCCCATATTAAAAAAAGCCCTACTCGCGTATCGCGAATAGAGCTGTTGGATACTATCAGAACCACTTCTACCTACTTCAGAGCAAGCATTTGCTGTACAAACTCCTTCAATTTCTTGCTCGTCTGATTGAGCTGCTCGATACTATTCACAAATTCATTAACCAGTATCGCCTGATCCTGAGTCGCTGCTGTAATCTGACTGATCTCGACCTCCATATGCTTCATTGAGGCCTGCACATTGACGAGCGATTCTTCAATGCTCGCAGCCGCTTGCTTGGTGTGATCGGATAGCTTCCGCACCTCACCTGCGACAACGCCAAAGCCACTTCCCAGGTCACCAACACGCGCCGCTTCGATCATCGCATTCAGCCCAAGCAGATTGGTCTGCTCCGAGACCTCACGAATCACACCAGTCACCTTGGTGACACCTGCTGAGTTCTGGACGGCTAGCTTGGAATTGCGCAGCATCTCCTCCGAGGTGGCGGATAGCTCCTGCGAGTGGGCAGCTACCTGCTGAATCCCGCCTAACAGCGAACCGATAATTGTCTCGGTCTCCGAAATGAGTGATTCCAGCGTATGATGACTATCCAATGAATAGTTGACACCCAGTATTCCAACGACCTGCTCGTTCTCCTTAATTGGGATAAGAATGGCATCGAAGGGTCTACCTTTAAGATCACCTGGCATCCGCACGACGGTTCTAGAGTCACGATTCGTCAGCATCTTGAAATTCTTATAGTCACTGTGCAGCTCGTCGCCCACCTTCACTCCGATATCAAGCGACTGGGCCTCCAAAAAATACAGCACCTTCTCATGATCATTGATGGATATCGAGACATCATCACGAAACATCTGACTTACAAATGGCATGCTATGGACCAAAGCTTCAAGCGTATTCATCCTCTTACCCCCAGTTAAAAAATGGAACACTCCTAGTTCCTATATCGGTAAAAGAAAACGATTTATAAACCATTTGTTAATAAATTAGTATATAAGGTGTTTCATAGGTGGTTCCGCCATTTCATAGGGAATAGGAATGAATAGCTGTTACTGAGCAAGGAGGGCTACCTAGGGAATCAGAGAAGAAGTATCATTCTCCGCCGTGATGTCCTGTCTAAGAACCCACATAAAATACAGTGCTTTGGCAGCTTGCGCGCGGGTTACCCCGAGCCTTGGCTCTAACTCCGTACCATTGGTCATCTGACCTCTCGTAATCCCCTTCTCCGAGCGAATTAGCCCCAGATCATAGGCTCCCTTCAGCTTGGCTAACAGGTGCGGCTGAGTATTCTCCGTATCCGTCAACTGCTGCCAGGACACCAGTGGATAATACATGGCTCCCCGCGCTCCTGAATCCAGATTCGGATCATAATCCGGGTCCCCAGGCACCACTGTCGAGCCGTTAAAGTCCGTCATGAACCTTGGCTTGTCGATGAACCTGGACTGGTATGCATCATACAGCATTGCTCCCATCAGCTCGCGAGATAACTCCCCATTGCTATATCCGGCCAATACTGAACGATCCAAATTCATGAGTCGGGTAAGACTATCCGCAAACTCCTCCACGCTGATCATCGCTCGCGGGTTAAAGTTACCCTGATGGTCCTTGTTCATGACTCCTAACTGTAGCAATTTCTCAATCTGATTCCGGTAATAAGCCCCCTCACCGGTGGTGGTATCCTTGGCCATCTCCGGGAAAATCTCTGTCCAGTCTGTTGTCGTAACCGCCAGCTTCACATGATCTTTCAGATGAGATGAAATATCGGCAGCGACGGAATTGCCTGCCTGTGCCTGCTTCACCAGATCAGTCACAACCATCCGCGCCAATTGCTTAGAAAGCGCCTCCTTGTAATGCGTACCGTCAATCTTCTTGGATGGATGCCCATTGGCATAGCTTCCGTCATTTGTCTTGCCAGGCGTCTCTCCGGCTTCAATAGACATGAAGATTGCTGTCGTAGCTTTGACGCCAATTTCGTTGTAATATTGCACACTCTCGGTGTTCAGATCAATGAGCGTGATGCTCTCTTCGGCTGCAATACGCTTCAGAATATCCGGAAACTTACGATTCGTGAAGGAATTGCTGTACACGTAATCCTGGGCTGCATCACCTTTTACTCTGGATACCGGAGTAATCAGCACAGGAACCATACCTCTTGAGCGAATTGCTGGAAGGTAGACCTCTTTGATATAGGTCTCATACATCGCCTCTGTAGAGCCTCGCCCATAGCGCCTGAATTCATCCGTGCTCTCATCATTATGTCCGAACTGGATCAGCACATGGTCGCCAATCCTGCCGCTCAGCAGAATATCATTCAAGCGCCCCTCCGTGTATGCATTTTTGAACGAACGACCACCCATGGAATAATTAATGACTTTCACCTTGTCCAGATCAAACATGGTATCGAACACCTGGCCCCAGCCGCTCATCGGTGCCTCGTCGAAGGTATAGGACTTGACCGTCGAATCCCCAAGGGTAAAAATGGTCGGAAGAGTCCCTGCAGCCCCCTCCTGCGCTGCAATAGGCTCCAGAACAATCTCTTCAATGCCTACTTTCGTGCCAACGCGATTCGGCTCAATTTCAACATCCAGATATTCTCGTCCATTGACATAGGCAAAGGTCCAATCCCTCCCTCGTGCCTCGGCCTTGAATTGCTTGGGTACAAGCTTGGCAGCATCCCAATGTCCACCAGACAGCAGACGACTCGCCTGCATGCCTGAGATCGATATTGTAGTATCCGCCGTGTCTGAGGTAGTCCTCACATATACGTTATAAGCACCTGGAGGAGCCGCAATTCGAAAAGTCATACCATAGTTGTTATAGTTGTCTTTCTCGAATTTTGGTTCCGCATAGAATTCAGGCTCAGTGATGAAAAAGCCTGTTCCATCGGAGGTAATCGTATCTGTATGTACCTCTCGTGGTGGGAGGGCACTGGTGTGCTCGACAAATCCGTAGCCTACTGAGGCGTTATATAAAGGGGCACCTATGTGTGCATCATACACTACAGACTGGTAACCAGGCTTGGTCTGGCTAGCGAAATTGAACCGATACGAATCAGCAACGATAGCATGATTTCCCTCCTCTATTGGCTCATTGGGAGCAGCTACTAGCTTGCCATAACCAGAAGTCAGCATCGTAGTTAGAAGCAGTGATAAGGAAAGCAGCATGGTCCAGAATCCTTTCATCTCAATTCTCCCTTCTCCTTACGTATATTGCGATACCGCTTGATAGTTCTTACGCGCGCTTCCTCCATTATGACTTTTTATGTAAGCGATTCCAATGATAGTTTCTCTCTATTTTTTGACCATTTGTAATACTAATTGCTATCGTATCTGTCGCATAGTATGTATAATTATGGAAGTATATTGGAACTCCAAACCTAGAGGGAGGCTAAAGCTTTGACTTACAAGGTTGCCTTTCCAGACATGATGAGCACCCTTCATCTTATTGGCTTTCATTTTCGGGTAACCGAGCCCGGCTGGACTTATCCCGATCATCACCACAAAATTTTTGAGCTTCTGTATTGCTATGATGGCAGCGCCATTCAATATATTGATCAATGCTCGATTCCATTTAGCAAAGGAGATTGGCTGGTAATTCCACCTGGTCTTCGCCATCATGTCGTTAGCTCCAATGCAGGACCCTATGTTTATCTCTCCATTCATTTTGACATCGATGACCTGGAGTGTCGTCGGTGGTTCCAGGCTCAGCCTCTGCAAGCATGGAATCATGAACAGCCTCCACGTCCCGAGTTCAGTCACCAGCTTGAGCATCTAGATGAATTCATCAAGAATAGCATTCTGATGACGACAGCAGCATCCACCCACTATCCGGAGAAGATTGAGGGCTTCTTGCTGATGAAAGAGAGACTGCGTCTTCACTCCACCATCCTCATGATTCTAAGTGAGATTATGGCTGCACAGCTCCAGCAGACATCGTTACCTGCACAGTCCATCCAACAGAAGCATTCCCTCTACGAGGTGGAGACAGCACATTGGATTGAGCAATATATGATGAACAATCTGCATTCACCAAGTCTTTCGATACAGTCAATGGCGGAGGAGCTCTGTCTAAGTCGGGTACAGTGCCACAAGCTGTTCTCCAAGGTATATAAGATCTCTCCAAGGCAGTATATGACGAGTAAAAGACTTCAACAAGCCAAGCACCTGCTTGTCTACTCCGACTTAAAAATTCAGAACATTGCGGAGCAGCTGGGCTTCGCCTCCCAGAGTCATTTCAGCAGACAATTCAAGCGTTGGACGGGCCTGTCTCCACTCCAGTACCGACCTAGATCATATACAGGTCCAGCTACTATTGATCCATCCAAAGTAGGGCCAATTTCCGAGAAGGATTTATATGAATAACATAAAAGACAGGCCTCTGAATGAATCAGAAGCCTGTCTCTTCATACTGTCGGATACGTCCTCCGCATGTCATATACGCCTTTCGCAAACTCCGATAGAAGGAGCAATGGTATGTCTAGAGCTCCAACCCGTTCAAACGCCTCAGCATTTCGATAAAAGCTTGCAAATCGGTATTCGTCCAATTTGTAATTCTTTCGTAGAAAATGGACTCCTTTTCTTGGGAGGCACGAATCATATTTTGCTGTCCGACATCTGTTAGGGATAGAATAACTCCCCTGCCGTCCTCAGACGACGCCTCTTTTTTAACATACCCCAAAGCCTCTAGTCGCTTGACAAGCCTACTGACTGAACTCCGATCCATAGCAATTGCTTCTGCTAAGGCTGCCGCATTGGTCGGCCCGTAGGAATAGAGCCAACGTACAATGTGGAAGGCAGCTGGCTGCAAAGAAGAGTCAAACCGGGCGGCAGCTTCCACATGGAGTGCATGAGAAGCACTAATCAGCGCATTCAGCTGTTTACCCAGATCCAATTCCAATTGAGCTCTCGACACAGGGAAAGATTGCTCCTCCTCCATCCTCGTTCACCTTTCCTTCGTAAAGTAACACCAGAAGTATAGTTGACATATATCAATCAAATTAATATAGTGGATATATGTCAATTATATTACTTTAAAGTCTTGCTTCTGTTGCTGATTCTTCAATCTCTTCTTTCCATATTTATTAAAATTGTATCACACAAAGGAGCATGAGTATGAGTAATAAGCCAATAGCTGTCATTACAGGCGCAACGAGTGGTCTTGGAGAGCTGGTTGCCGTTCAGCTAGCCATGTGCGGCTATAATCTCATCCTGACGGCAAGAAGCATGGAACGTGCAGCTGCCACTCGAAAACGAATCTATGAGCATGCTCCTTCAGCACAGGTAGATGTGTTCTACGGGGATTTATCGGTCATGCGTGACGTAGTTCGCGTAGGAAATGAGATCGCCAATGCTCACCCTAGAATCGACGTGTTATTAAATAACGCTGGCATTCATGCCTTTGAACCTCGCATCACCTCCGAGGGGCTTCCCGAGATGATGGCCGTGAATTATTTGGCCCCATGGCTGTTAACGCATCTGCTAAGACCTTCCTTGCAAAAAACGGGCACAGCCAGGGTCGTCAATGTCGCTTCCGAAGCTTCTCGTCGCCATGGCGTGCTGACCCTGCCCGACGACTTAACGGACACCACTCCGTTTACAGCCCGAGGCTCATCTGCTATCTATGGCAAGACCAAATTGTTAAATATCATGTTCACTGCGGAACTGGCTCGGCAATGGACCGGAACTGGAATTCATGTGAATGCACTCAACCCCGGATTTAATGTTACGGGGCTTGGTCGTGAGCTCAAATATGCGGGTATAATCGAACAGATTCTGAGATTCCTTCGACTCGGTAACCCGCAAAAGGGGGCCGCAATCATCACACGCCTGATTATGGATCCGGAATTCTCCAGCGTCACAGGTGGATATTTCAATGTTGGAAGCGGAAAATCTATTAAGCCAGCGGAACCTGGGGGTAATGTCAAATTGCAGAAAAAGCTATGGCAGGCTACACAAGAGCTGCTCATAGAGCATGGCTATCTACAGTCACACGTTCAAGTGAAGCTGCACCAACACTAGGCCTAATCCTGACATCTACACTAGAGCAGTATAATTAACCTATCCTCATCCAGATGACAGACCCTCCTGATCATCGGTCCAGGTGCAAAAAAACGGCAGTTGAATCTACAACCGATTCACTGCCGCTTATTGCAATTCGATGAATTAGATGACACCTTGTGCGATCATGGCATCTGCCACCTTCGTGAAGCCAGCAATATTGGCTCCTACGACCAGATTGCCAGGATGACCATATTCATCCGCCGCCTGGACAGCCGAAGCATAAATATTCTTCATAATTTCATGAAGCTTCGTGTCCACCTCTTCAAAGCTCCAGGAGTATCTCATGCTGTTTTGTGCCATTTCGAGAGCCGATACAGCAACACCACCGGCATTTGCAGCCTTGGCAGGTCCGAATAGCACGCCAGCTTGAAGGAAGATATCGATAGCTTCGAGAGTAGAAGGCATATTGGCTCCTTCTCCAATCGCCTTGACCCCGTTAGATACCAGCAAGTTAGCTGAATCCTCGTTAATCTCATTCTGCGTGGCACATGGGAGTGCAATATCACACGGGATAGACCAAATTTGCTCACAGCCCTCTGTATACACTGCGTTTGGATGCTCCACCACATATTCGCTGATCCGTTTACGTTCCACTTCCTTCAGGCGCTTGACGGTCTCAAATTTAATACCGTCCGGGTCGTAGACATATCCGTTTGAATCACTACATGCCACGACTTTGGCTCCCAGCTGCGTTGCTTTCTGGATCGCATATAGCGACACATTGCCTGATCCGGAAATGACAACTGTACTTCCCTCGAACTGAAGTCCTTTGCTTTGCAGCATCTCGTTTACGAAGTAGACCGTACCGTAGCCTGTTGCTTCTGTACGGGCCAAGCTACCGCCATACCCGATTCCTTTGCCTGTCAGGACACCCGCTTCGTTGCCGCCGCGAATTCGTTTATATTGTCCGAACATATACCCGATCTCGCGAGCGCCGACACCGATATCTCCGGCAGGTACATCGGCATCTGGTCCGATATATTTGTACAGCTCCGTCATGAAGCTTTGGGTGAACCGCATAATTTCTCCGTCCGATTTACCTTTTGGATCAAAGTCCGATCCACCCTTCCCTCCACCGATCGGCTGGCCAGTCAGTGAATTCTTGAAGATCTGCTCGAAGCCAAGGAATTTAATGATGCTGGCATTCACAGAAGGATGAAAACGAAGACCGCCCTTATAAGGTCCGAGCACGCTATTGAACTGGACACGGAAGCCACGGTTCACTTGTACAACTCCTTGATCATCGACCCAGGGTACGCGGAATGTGATCATTCGTTCCGGCTCTACGATTCTTTCCAGAATACCGTGCTGTATGTATTTTGGATGCTTGGCAATGACAGGAACAAGCGATTCAAGAATCTCTTTGATGGCTTGATGAAACTCGTATTCATGAGGATTTCGTTTCACTACGGTTTCATATACACTCTGAATATACTGCTTAGCTGATGCTTCGGCCATTGTTGTTCATCCACCTTTATCATTTAAAATAGTCAGTAGCTTGCAGGATCTCTTGGAAGGAATGAAGCTCAAGAACTCTGCAAAGCGTTACCGCGTTGAAATACAAAAACAGACCTATGAATCAATTAATTTATTTAATTCAACATATTACTTGAAATATCCGCCAGTCGGCAAGAATTATTTACACGACATGTTAAGTTTTATTTTTTCATAGTGATAAATTTTATTTTTCACACTTATTAATTACCGCTTATTAAGGTACAACTTTCATGGCGGAGCACGTGTAATCATCAGGGGTGCAGGTTGAACATCATCGAGCAAAAATGGTCACAATACCGCCACAACTTACTATGATGCTAAATCATTATGCAGTTATTCTAGATGTACCTGAGGCGGGTACGATCATCTGCATTGGACTTCTTTACATGCTGCCAGCACTTCCACTGTTCTTCCCATGATTTCAGAAATTCTATCTATTTGTGTTACCCGAATATAAAAAAACACTACTGACAACACTGTGTCAGTAGTGCTTAAACATTTTCTCGATCTCTTGTCGTACGCGCTCACGGAAGGACTTCGGCTCCAGCACCTCGATATCCCCTCCCAGGGTCAGGATATAAGGGAGCAGCTCTTCAGCCTGTCTGACTCGAAAAGTGACCCGAATCTCATCCTTCTCCTCCACCAGTGCTTCCATGTAGAAGCTTCCTGATTCTAAGATCTTGTCGATCACGCTCCGATTCACTCTTACCACTACGATTACATGACGATCATCCGGCGGACGGTAATGATTCAGATCGAACCCTGTCGGGAACGCGAAGCCTTCCTCCAGCAAGGTCAACTCCGTCATTCGGGACAATCGGAAATGGCGAAGCTCCTGCCTAAAATTACAATGTGCAATCAACATCCAATGTCCCCGAACAAGCGCTAACCCGTAAGGATCAACCTTTCGCCAGCTTTTCCGATTCCCGTCTGCTTCAGACCGTTTCTTTACATACCCGAAGCTTAGTTTACGCCTATTCATAATCGCATACCGAGCTATGGTTAGATAATCCTTTTCCTTCCGACCAGTTACTGGCTCATCAACATGAATGAGCCGCATTGTCTCACGTACGCGTCTTGATTCCACTCGTACGGGCTCAGGCAATACCGCTTCAATTTTACGTCGTACGGATTGAGCTACACTTGCAAAATCGGCATCCAGCCTCTGATCCATGAAATCCGTACCCATGAGCAGAGCAACAGCCTCTTCTGTCGTAAAACCGATCGGGGGTAAAAAATAGCCTTCCAGCAAAGAATACCCCTGTCCCGTAGTCCCAAATATCGGAACCCCCGCCTCACTTAATGCTTGAATATCACGGTAGATCGTCCGGACGCTTGTCTCGAATTGAGCCGCCAGATCCTCTGCTCTCAGCATTTTACTCCGCTGCAACTCTAGTGTGATAGCAAGCTGTCTTTCGGTTTTATTCATCGTCTTACTCCCCCGTGCTTCAAGGTCTAGCCTATCTTAATTATTCTATCACACAGGGCCACTCCATGATCATCGCGCCATAGGCTGGAAGGTGCGCCCGTCCACTAATCTTCTCTCCAGTGAGTAGCTCCCTGCGAGGCTCATGTAGTACAACTTCTGCGGAATCAGACCCGTAATTGAGGAGAAATACGTAGCGCGCATCCTTCCCTTCGCGAATGCCTATCTCCACTTGCTCAGGCACCTCAAGCCATTGTTCCACCGGCGAGGTCAGCTCCAGCCTATCTATCAGCGTATCCACAACAGCTTCGTTAAATGCCGCTCCGTAATACCAAGCTGCTCCACGCCCATGTATGCGCTTTGTCATAGCCGGACTACCTGCATAGTAATCTGAAGCATAGGAAGCCACGACCTCTACGTTTGGATCTTCTAGCTGCAAAATGTCATTAAAGGCATCGGCAACGGTATCCCGGGAAGGGCCATCGCCCTCCCATTTCAATACCGGAGGCTGCACCGTGCCTTTAATGAGTGTAAAATCACTCACGGATATTCCGCACAATGCAGCTACAGGTCCCGGGAGCGGCTGCATACGAGCATGACCATGCTTATTTTTGTACCCGGTTCGGGCACCGAAGATGACTGTACCTCCCCCCGCTACATACTTCTCCAATAGCTCCGCCGCCTCATCGGTCATAATCGCCGCATGCGGATAGATCAGCAGTCTATATTTCTGTAATGCAGTCAGGTCTTGATCCCGTAAATAGACCACATCTACCGGAATATGCCGGTACTGGAGCTGCTTGTACCAGGCGTTGACACTACGGGCTGTAAGAGGACCATGCCAGACATCGAATTCTCCGTCCCACTCATTATCATAATCCCGCAAAATCGCTACATCAGCCATATATTTCGTACCTGCAAGCTCGTAGCCGATCACTCCGAATTCTTGCCCTACTTGGGTAGCCTCCAAGACGCGACGGTTAGGCCTGTTGTGGTAGTCATTCAGACCATGCCAGTAGATTTCTGTCCCTACGGTCGCTGTACGCCAGCGGAAGTACAGGACAAGATCAGCTCCATGCAATACCGACTGATATGTCCATAGCCGTAATTGACCAGGTCGAGGGGACGGCATATCAATCCGGTTCACCCATCCCCCAGGACCAGCCTGCTGCTCCATAATGCAGAAATTACCCGATATGTCACGCACAGCGCTTAGATTCAGGCTCCATTTCCGGTCAAGTAGTGGCTTATCCTCCTGCCCCGGGAAGATCGTAGAGAATTGAGGATAGGAATCATAAGAGAAGAAATCCAGCATGGACTCGGTCAGTGCATGACTGTCCAGATGTCCAAACATACCATTGGTCGTAATCCAGTGCTGCGGGGCGAGCTCCCGAATGATATCTGCCTGGATCTGAGCAAATGTAATCGCATTATGGGAAATAAACCGCTTCTCATCCAGCGTATGATGTGGGTTAGGCGAGTCAGCCGTCGTTTTACGCGGCAAATATACTTGCTCCCAATCGCTATAGGTCTGACTCCATACGACGGTTCCCCAGGCATGATTAAGGGCCTCCAGCGTTCCATATTTCTCCTTCACCCAAGCTCGAAAAGCCACATGGTCTGCTTCAGAATAGAACACATTTATTTCACAGTTGAACTCATTGTCGATCTGCCAGCCTACAATGGCCGGATGAGCCTTATAATGGTTAGCCATCTCACGGGTAATTCGCGCGCACAGCTCCCGATATTTCGTACTGCTGTAATTATAGTGACGGCGCATACCGTGCTGATAAGGCACACCCTCAGACGTTGCATTTAGCACTTCTGGATACCTGTGTGTCAGCCAAGCTGGTGGTGTTGCTGTTGGTGTACCCATAATGACTTTCAATTCGTACTGATGGGCCAAGTCCAGAACCTTGTCGAAGAGCTCAAATTGAAACCGGCCCTCCTCCGGCTCCAAAATGGACCAGGCAAATTCAGCAATGCGAATATATGAAATATTCATGCTCCTCATTCGCTGAAAGTCATCCTCCCACAGCGCTTCGGACCAATGCTCCGGATAGTAGCAGACTCCTAATTGCAAAGCATCTAATTGAATGGATTTAGTCACGAACATTCCCTCCGTTCTCCTGATGCTACCATTTTAGAATGATTCCTTGTAAGCGTATATAATGAGTTTTTGACTTGATATCATTTTTTTGTGCTTCAAAGCGCAGTATATACCAGACAGAATGATATAATAGATTGGTTCCATAACAATAATTTCTCATTGCGAGGTACACATCATGAGGGAGCATTTATTCTTTCCCCCCCCTTCCATGCAGCATTACATCTGTTATCCAGACTTTATTGGCGGGTACAAGGACGATCCGACGCATGCCGTTCAGCGGTCGCCCCAGACGAATGACCTGAAGCTGAATCAGCTGTACAATCTTCACTTTATTCTTGATGGAAGCGGCTATGTGACCTGGTCCGGCACACGCTTCGAGCTTGGTGCAGGAACCGGATTCTTGTACGGACCTGGTCTTTCGCAGTACTACGAGGCAGCACCTCATGATCCTTGGAATATACGTTGGATTCACTTTGCCACGCATGGTATGGAAGCACTGTTGGGGGCACGGGGGCTTGGGGAAGTGTGGCTGTTCGAGCTGGAGGATATCTCGGCGGTGAACCAACGGATGGAGGAGCTACTGCAGCTAGGCAGAGCATTTGACCTTGATCAGGAGATCCGTGCCTCTGTCGTACTCTATGAGCTGTTGTTGCACATTATAAAAGGCGCATCGCCGCTCTCATTTCCACGAGATCCGGCCATTCCTAATATTTACGCCGCTGCCGACTATATTCGGTCCCATTGTACTCAATCGTTATCGGTTGCTGACCTAGCCGAATTCACGGGATATAGTGTCCCCTACTTTAGCCGCAAGTTCCACCAGTTCATGGGTAAGACAGTCACGGCATATGTACTTGAGTCCCGAATTCTGCATGCGAAGCAGCTACTGGTCTCAACGAATAAGACAATTAAGGACATCGCCTTTGCTTCTGGCTTCTCACAGAGCAGCTATTTCATTCAGTGCTTCAGGAAAGTCGTTCATATGACACCAGAGCAATTTAGAGCGAGCTGTAGGCCTTGATGGATGGGCCTACATCGCTAACAGATCGTTAACTACTCGGTAATACAGCTCTCTCTCCTGCAAGATGTTCTATTCCCGATCTACTTACCAACATAAACTAGCCTTAGTTCACATATCTGAACCAAGGCTAGTTGCACCTAGTCTGTGCACTTAAAAAGAACTAATTCCCTTGACTACTTACGCCAAAATAGCATCAATGACCGCTAGCTCCTCTTCGGTGAACTCAAGAGCCGACAACGCACCGACCGCATCCTCGATCTGACTGACTCTGCTTGCTCCAATGAGCGCGGAGGTCACGCGTCCGCCCCGCAGTACCCAAGCTAGTGCCATCTGCGAGAGCTTTTGGCCACGCTGCTCAGCAAGCTCCGTTAATTTTTTGACCTTACCCATGAGCTGCTCATTAAGATCCTCTGGCTTCAAGAACGGACTTGATCCCGCCGCACGCGAATCTTGAGCAATTCCGTTCAGATAGCGATCCGTCAAGATACCTTTTTCTAATGGAGAGAATACGATTGAACCGATCTTCTCCTCTTCCAGAACATCCAGCAATCCATCCTCGGCACCTCGGGACAGCATAGAATATCTAGGCTGATGAATCAGACAAGGCGTCCGCAGACTCCTCAATATGCGCGAGGCCTCACGAGTCGCCTCAGGACTGTAGTTGGATAGACCGACATAGAGGGCCTTACCTTGGCTAACAATTTGCGCGAGCGCATTCATAGTCTCTTCCAGCGGAGTATCCGGATCCGGGCGATGGTGATAGAAAATATCAACATAATCAAGCTGCAGCCGCTTCAGACTTTGATCCAGACTTGCGATCAGGTTCTTCCGAGAGCCCCATTCCCCATAAGGACCAGGCCACATATAATAACCAGCCTTCGTGGAGACGATAAGCTCGTCCCGGTAAGCAGACAGATCGGTCTTAAGCAATCGACCAAAGGTCTCTTCTGCTGAGCCTGGCGGTGGCCCATAATTATTCGCCAGATCAAAATGGGTAATTCCTAGATCGAAGGCTCTACGAACCATAGTTCGCCCATTTTCAAACGAATCATGTCCCCCGAAGTTATGCCACAGCCCAAGTGAGATGGCTGGTAGCTTCAGCCCGCTTGCACCAGAGCGGTTATATATCATAGTGTCATATCTGCTATCATTTGCTTGGTATATCATCCTGAATCCCTCCCTTGTGAACTAAGGTCATTTTAACGATTATGACGAATATTTCCTATATCAGCAAGGGTGTTGTTTATGGAATAATGTCGTTTATAGCACGAATGATCTGGAGGAGTAACGGTTAGCGTATGCGCGACTCTATAGGCACATTCGATACGGCCAAGACACTAATAATAATGCTTTGGAGCAGTGCCTTTGACTTTTTTGAACATTCTGGAGAATAATAATGCGTCCTGATACCCTACAGATCTGGCCACCTCTCCAACTGAATACTGCTTTTTCCTCAGCAACTCACACGCTTTATCCATTCGAAATTGCAGCAGATATTGCTGCGGGGGGACACCAACAGCTTCTCTGAAGATCGTAGAGAAATACTTGCGGTCCAGCCCCAGATATGCGGCGATGTCCTGAATGGAGATGGCTTCATGAAAATGGGCATGAATGAACTCAATCCCCTCCACGATGTATACGTCTTGTTTTCTGGGGATGGAGATTCGTTCAGCTGTGTAAGGAACCGTCTCCACAAGAACTGACAAAAATCCATACATTAAAGCTTGAAGCTGTAGATCAGACCCTGTCTCCTGAGTGGAAGCTTCTGTTAGCAAATCATACATTCCTGGCATGAATCTCAGATCCATCGGAAATACAGGCTGCTCTGGAGTAAGTCGAGTACGGTTCAACACAGAATTGACCTGCTCCCCATGAAATCCGATCCACGAATACACCCAAGGTGTGTTCTGATCTGCTACATAGTAAGTCAAGACATCTGGATATATGAGAAAGGCCTCTCCAGCGCCCAATGTATAGGTATGCTCCCCAACCTGAACCCTCCCAGAACCTTTGTGTATAAAATGAATCTTGTAGACATCGCGCACCAAGGGACCTACAGCATGTCCAGGCACACACTCCTCCCTTCCCCAGTACTGCAAATGTATATCCGGGTCCGCACGGTAAGCTGGTTCTGCATTATAATGATATGCTTTCAAGAAGTCATCACCTCCGGCTAAATACGGACATTATACCATAAGATAGTTTGGGTTTAGGCCGCTTCACAATCTCCCCTTTTTTAACAGGGATCTAACATGATATATTCTCTTCAGTAACACAGCCCCATAGATGAAAGGAGAGGCGCAACTTTGCATCGTTATATAGTAATTAAGAGCCACGAATCGACCTACCCCGACCCGATCATCCTGCAGGCACAACAAGAAGTGCTATACGGAGCAGAGGATACAGAATACCCGAATTGGATATTTTGCAAATCTCTTCTGACTGACAAAGAAGGATGGGTGCCCAAGCAAATGCTAACGACACCCGATGACTCTGGCATTGCAAAGGTTCTTCAGGACTACTCTGCTCATGAGCTTACCGTGCTCGAAGGAGAAGTGTTGCTTGGGCTGAAGCATTTGAATGCCTGGACCTACTGCAAGACAGAGAAAGGGGAGCTGGGCTGGGTCCCTTCTTCCTGCTTGAATACGTTATTGTAGTTTAAAAATGACAGAAGAGAGGGCCACCAGTTATCTGTGCGGCCCCTCACCAGTATGCTCAATGCTCAATAATATCGGTACTTAAAGACTACTCAGATGCTCATGAATCAGCTTCCATTCATTCGTGTGATCCTTTATGAAGACATTCGTCGCCCTACCGCTCCCTGACACTCGCTTGCCATTGTGCAGTCCATGGTAGTGATATGTATACACACATGTTGCCACATTCTCATCTGTTGCGATCCATTGTACATCCTTTGCAGTATAGACCTCTTCTTTAATCGTGTCCCATGCGGCTTCAAAATATTGCTGAATCTGGGCCACCGTCGTACAAGTCTGATCCGTGAACCAGTATATCGCATCTTGATGCAGCACCTTTTGAACATTCGCAAAATCATGTGAATTCGTAGCCTCTATATATTGTTCCAACGATTCTTGGTAATTCATGTTGTGGCACTCCTTTAGCTTCTGGTTTTCTATTTTCTGATCGTTTCCTAGCACCAATCCTACCGTTCTCTACGGCGTATCCGTTGTCTCCAGCCACTGCTGAACGTGTCTGACAAAATGCCTGGTAGCTGGTGAGGCATCCTTCATCGTATGAACGGCTATGCCCAAAAAGCGATAGCTGGGCACGTCCAGTTCCATACAGTGCACATGCTGGGCACGTCCCTGCAGGACAAGCTCCGGCAGTATACTTACACCCAGACCATTCTCCACCATAGCGATAATGGCATAGTCATCTTTGGAAGAGAACATGATGTTGGGCTTGAGCGAGGCCTTCTCCATAATCCGGCGGACATCATAATCCGAGCCCTCCCTTGGGACAATAAACGACTCCGACTCCACCTGAGCCAAAGGAAAATAAGGGAGATGACCAAGCGGATGCTCCATGGACACGATGGCTAGCATCCGTTCCTTTCGTAGCGGATACACGTCGAAGGCTTCGCGAGAGGGAATCGTGATAAATCCGCAATCCACCTGACCCTCAGCAATCCAGTTCTCAATCTCCTCGTAATCGCCCTCCATCAGCTTGAATTCCACGCGGGGATATTGTTTCTGGAATTCCTTGATCATTTGAGGTAGCCAATGGACGGACACACTGGTAAAGGTGCCAATGCGAACCGTACCTGTCTCCAGTCCGTGAATGGAGGCGGCTACCTGCTTCAATTGCTCATTCCAATTGAGCATTTCCCTTATGGGCTTAAGTAGCTGCTCTCCGTTGGAGGTCAGTCTTACTCCCGACCTTCCGCGAAGCAGCAGTGTAAAACCCAACTCCTCCTCCAGACTGCTAATGGCATGGCTCACCCCTGACTGGGTAAAGCCCAACACATCAGCCGCTTTGGTCAGACTACCCAACTCTACGACCTTCATAAGGATCGTATATTTATGAATACTCACATTACACCTCATCTACATCATCTCTACATCTCTACATCTCTACATCTCTACATCTCTACATCTCTACATCTCTACATCTCTACATCTCTACATCTCTACATTATGATGCAATGCTCTAAGCGGATTAGCGACCCACCTTCGGGCTATTTTTCCATGAATTTTTCTCATGCTAAGTATAACAAACCTTCAATATTCTTGTATTGAAATCCGAGTATACTAGAGAAGGAATTTCAGAGAAACCTACGTCTGAAATACATATTTACTCCCATCTACTACATAGCTCAAAGGAAGCGTATAAAACAATGAATGCACAAAAGGCCAGTATGCTAGTTCTGCTTGTTACCCTGGGATGGGGATCATCCTATTTATTCATGAAAATGGGGCTGGGGTCCATTGAGGAATTCAATCTCATTGCACTTCGCTTCGGGATCGCTTTCCTGATTACGGGCGCCTTATTCTTCAAGCGTCTGAAGCGAATCGACAAGACGACTGTGAAGTATGGCGCCTTGTTAGGGCTGATTCTGTTTGGCGTGTTCGCATTCATTACCTTTGGTCTAAAAACAACCAGCACCTCCAATGCTGGCTTTTTGGTCGGTCTTACGGTGATTTTTGTCCCCTTACTCCATGTCCTCTTCTATCGCAAACGACTTGCGGAAAACCATCTATTGGGGGCAATTATAGCGATCATCGGAATTGGATTGCTTACGCTTAATAGCGATTTACGTGTACATTCTGGCGACGTGCTGTGCATCGCAGGGGGAATCTGCAATGCCTTGTACATCCTCGTCACAACTGCTGCCGTCAAAAAGACCGATTCCATCAATCTCGGCATCGTCTCACTAGGGTTCACAGCGGCATACGGGCTTCTCTTCTCCTTCATCTTCGAGTCGCCTGCCCTGCCTCATACACCTAACGGATGGATAGCCATTCTGGCCCTTAGTCTGATTTGCAGTGCCTTTGGCTTCATAGCCCAGCCTGTAGCCCAAAAATATTTGGCTCCAACGCAAACCGGTCTGATGTATGCCATGGAGCCTGTATTCGCGGCCCTGTTCGCCTTTCTTTTTGTCGGGGAGATACTAACCATGCAGGGATATATCGGAGCCATGCTAGTGCTGGCTGGCGTATTCATTTCTCAATGGCGCAGTCACCGAAAAGAAGCATTAACTCCATCAGCCTAAGTAACATTCGAATGTCGGGGTATTGGAATATCTGAAACATCTGAATAGCTCCAAGATCCAAATAGCACTAAGATCTGAATAGCTCTAAGATTAAAAAAAACTCCCGATGAATAATCATCGGGAATTTATAATGCACAGTTTTCTGAATTCAAGCCACAAGACTCTGTTACGATAAAGCCCACACACCTTAATACAGTGGCGAATATTCAAAATAATCGAAATCGACATGATTCTGACTCGGTTGCCCTTGGCTGCTTGCGAACAAGCCGATATACGTTCCAGAGAATCCCCCTGCTACATCAACACTCAGAATTGTCCCATCAACATGCTCCAATAGCGGATTCCACACCTCTGCTTGCGTGGCAAAGTAGAAGCTGTAATCCTGTCCCCTTGCTTCCACCTTGAGATACAGCTTATGGTTCGACTCAGTGGACCCGACCAATTGCTCAGCGAGCGTTGTGCTCATTCCTTCAAAATGCCGAACCAACCGTACAATACACCCTTGCTCATTACGAGTATACTCTGCACGGTATTGGGCGTCATTGTGCTGCAGGATGACCAGACCTGCCACCTCATGAACCGATTGCGGAGCAAACTCAAGCACGGTCCGCGCGGAGAATTGAATATGCTGCTGACGTCGCCCAACGAAGCTTGGATTGACGAATTCCGTCATCGTTTCGGGCTTCAGCTTCAGCCTCAAGTATCCCGGGCGTTCTGTTAACGACCAGAACTCACCTCTTGGTGTACGGATAAAGTTCCATGTCAGTCCCAGCTGCTCACTGTCAAAATGATCGCAGACAGGCTGGGACGGCCATCGGTGCTCGGGAAGCGAAGGACGCGGCATTTCCAGCTCAACAACGCCCTTTCCTGGATTAACCACAGGCCAGCCTTCCTCCCAGACAAATGGCACCAGGAACGTTTCACGCCCCAGATTTCTGTAATAGCCTCCATAGGGACGCGATCCCAGACACACCATCCACCATTCTCCATCCTGCGTCTGCACAATGTCCGCATGGCCTACATTGGTCACGGGATGCTTATTGCCCAGATGACGATGCGTAAGAATCGGGTTGGACTTACAGCCTTCATATGGCCCCTTTATATCTGTACTACGTGCCACCGTCACCGAGTGGGTATGTCCAGTGCCCCCCTCAGCAATGATTAAATAATAATAGCCGTCGATCTTATACATATGTGGCCCTTCCTGGGCATGAACGTACTTCAACGCACCGTCCCAGAGACTATACTTCTCTCCAACCAGCTCACCTTTGCTTACATCGAGCTCCTGCATCCAGATCTCCATATGCTTGGGATATTGCTGCCCCCCAGGAGGCTGACGGTTTGCCATGATGTAGCATTTTCCATCGTCATCAAAAAAGAGCGATGAGTCGATTCCCGGTGCATCGGGAAGCCATACGGGGTCTGACCACGGTCCGGAGGGGTCACTCGCTGTCACATAAAAATTCCTGCGCGCTCCGGTTACGCTTACAACGAAGGTGGTGACCATATAAAAGATTCCATCATGATAGCGAAGCGTTGCGGCATAAATCCCTTTAGAACAAGGAGTTCCATCCAGATCAAGCTGGGATGGTCGGTCCAGCACATGCCCAAGCTGACGCCAATTTACTAGATCCTTACTATGGAAGATGGGAACCCCCGGAAAATATTCAAAGGATGACGTAATTAGATAATAGTCCTCCCCGACTCTGCATATCGAAGGATCAGCATAACACCCCGGAATAATCGGATTATGGAATGTGCTCATTTCATCATCAACCCCTATCTTTTATCAGGACAATAAGATTATTATAGTGCAAAAAAAACTATATTTTTTTCGGTTATATGTCCATTTTAGCCTTATAATTTATTATGATTGTCCTTTTAAATCTGCTATCGAGCAAAGGGTGTATGAATATGACAGAGATTCTGGGAACCAAATATGCGATTGCGGAGAACGAATTCACGATTCAGTATCTCTACCAGACCGGACCTGCGTCCATGCCTAGATCACATTCACATTCAACGTATGAAATCTATTACTTACTGGACGGGGAGCGAGTGTTCTTCGTAAACGAGACCGTATACACTGCCCAAAAGGGAGAGCTGATCCTGCTTCATCCTCATGATATCCATCGGACCACAAGCTCAGATGCATTAAAGTGCGAGCGTATTTTGATTAACTTCAGTGAATCCTTTATCACGACAGAGCTATCGAGATGTCAGGTTCCGCTACTGCAAAAAAATGCTGTTAGTCCTTTGATTCATTTCCCCATTGATATGCAAGCCGGAGTAGAAGAGCTGCTGCAAAAGATGCTACGTGAATGTGAACTGGGATACGAAGCCGTTGAGACCTGTGTGCGTGCCCTATTAATTGAATTACTGGTTCACATGCGACGACATGCTGTTAAGGAGAACATGAAACAAACGATAACCGCCCATCCCATGCATCAGAAGATGACTGAAGTGGCTGGCTACCTGAGCGATAATTTCCATAGTCAGATCACGCTGCATGAGGTCTCCAAGCTCTTCTACATCAGTCCCTCCTATTTAAGTCGTACGTTCAAGAAAATTACAGGCTTTCAGTTCAAAGAATATTTGCAGATTATTCGCTTGCGCGAGGCCAAACGTTTGCTTAGAGAGAGCAAGGCACCCATCTCACAAATAGCCGAAAGTACAGGCTTTGAGCATGTCGCCAATTTTAATGTGATGTTCAAAAAAATAACTGGAGTCACCCCCAGCTATTATAGAAAGAGCAACCGCTAACAAGGGGTTACAAAAAAAGCTCTGTCGGCAATTAGCCAGCGGAGCTTTGGTCACTTTTTATAGAAGATTAGGCGCGTAGTTCGTATTGCTCAGCATTTGATTTACGATATACACCAGGTCATCATCGTTTACGTTCCCATCAACGATTTGATCTGCGCTGTGATTGATTGTATCTGTATCGGCAGCCGCACGTCCAAAATAATACCCATCGATCGCAAGATCAACCAGTGTGTATTCGCCAGAATGGTTAACATCCTGAATATCAGCTAGTTCTACGGTTACCGTATCACTCCCGCATGCATCACCCTCCAGATCCCATTCAATGGTTGTATTCGCTATCCGACAGTACAACGCATCCACATCGCCAGATCCAACGGCCTTAGCTTTGAAGTTCAGATTCAAGAATACCTTTTCTCCAGTAATCCCGTATTGCTCTCCTTGACTAGCTACGATGAAGCGGATATGGCCATTCTCATCCGTTGTCGTGTTGTAGACCTTGAAGCCCTCCACTTCATCAAACCCCATGTATTCAAACCGCTCTGTATCGTACTTTATTTTGAAATCTTCTGCATAGATGTCACTGACATGATCAAGAGAAATAGCCGCTTTAAATGCATCTCCGACTTTCACCGTATCTTCTGCGATCGTAACATTCAGTACAGCCTCACCTGCAACTTCAGCCTGTGGGGTTGTGGAGGCTTCCATGGAGCGCTCTGATTCAACTCCGTTTACTGTAGCTGTTACAACAAAATAGTAGGTTGTCCCATTGGTAAGACCTGGGATTACATAATTACCATAAGCGTCCTTGGTCACGGACACTTCGTCTGTATACTTGCCAGCTTCTGTACCAAAGTAGACGGTGTAGCCGGTAGCTTCTTCGATCTCATTCCAACTAAGAATGGCTTGTGCATCCCCAGAGGCTGCCTTTAATTGAGCAGGTGTATTCATAGGAACAATGTAACCATCATCATCAATATCAATGGCATCAAGAGAAGTAAACTTTCCTGACTGAACGGATTCGATGATAACATCATGCAGTCCTTTCTCAAGTCCCGTCTTCTCAAACACAAGAGTCAGTGTTTTAGCGTCATATGCTTCACTGTATTTATAAGGAACACCGTCGATTTTCACGGAAACTTCAGTAGCATGGTCCTTTGTACTGGAATAAGTTAAGAGCCTGATGTTACTTCCATAGAATTGAAACTTAATGTTTTTCCCTACTTCTTTAGTTGAGGTCCCTGTAGATTGATAATAGGCATTGTCCTTCCCCCGTGCCATGGTAGATTTAACGTACCTATCATCATATCGCTGCCATCCATTCTCCGGGCTAGATATGACTTGCCCAACTGCTGCGGCATATAAAGTTGCCGTAGACAAGCTTAATACCAATGCACATGCTAAGCCAATCAGTAAACTCAACCTTCCAATAAAACGCTTATTCAATGCGTACTCCCCCTTTTATATCAAACAACGCTTAAAATAAGCTATGACCCCAAGTTCTGTCTAAACAATTCCTTGCTAATCTATAAATATATCCTATAATCTCGAATTTTTATTTTTCATTTTCTTTCATATATCTTTCTGGAATTCCTTCAACTCCTCTTTCATGTTCTACTCCTCATATCTGAACACGTTCGTTTGACCCCATTTTCATATAGGACCATATGATTAGGTATTAATCTTTCTCTCTCTTTTTAATACAAGACATAATTCGTTTGTGATAACCCGTCTAAAACCGAGACTTTTCCTAGTAATTTTGCTTCGTTCCAGATCTAAATCCAGCTACAAACCCTACATAACTACGAACGAAAATCCTACTAAAGAACTAATTAATAATCGTCAATTTATTATTTTTTATTACATAATATTTCATGTATTGACAAAAGAATTGCCATGTCATAAAATTCCATTATCCAATACAAATATTGGGTGTAAAACGAAAACAAAGCCATTAAATATTAAAGAAAGGAGTATATGGTTTACATTGTAATTATGAATGGCAAGTAAACATAAATAAACGATGAAATGGGAGAGTGTACAATGTTTATGAACAAGAAAAAGATCATTACAGGCGTTATGGTATGCACAATGGCATTTTCTGTAGCTGGTGGGGTAACGTTGTTCCAACCAATCAGTACAGTATCCGCTGCGGATGCTTCAGGGACGACTGCTAGTATGTCCGATATTCTAAAGAATCAGCTTGCTGATGGAGGATGGAAAAAGGATTATTCGGAGACTAGCGGGGAATGGGCCAAATCGACAATTGATAACAAGGCTACTTATTCAGAAATCAGAAGACTTGCAAGTGAGTACAAGAAAACAAAGGATTCCCGTTATTCAGATGCTGCGATCAAGGGCATTAACTTTTTGCTCAACATGCAGTATTCCAACGGGGGATTCCCGCAAGTCTATAAAAGCTCAGGCTATCATACGCACATAACCTTTAATGATGACGCGATGATTAATGTACTGTACTTGTTGGATGAGGTGGGCAGCCGTAAAGGTGACTTCTCCTTCATTGACAGTTCCTTGGCTTCTCGCAGCCAGGCTGCTGTGGACAAGGGCGTAGACGCGATCTTGAATTCGCAAGTCGTGGCGAACGGTAAGCTGACAGCATGGGGACAACAACACGATTCCAAGACACTCAAACCAGCAGGTGCACGAATCTATGAGGTACCTTCCCTCTCGGCTGGAGAGAGCACTTCTATTGTAAAGTTCCTGAAGACAAGACCTTCCAACTCCAAGATCTCAGCTTCCATCAAAGCTGCAGAAGCCTGGTTTGAGGAAGTCAAAATTACAGGCTACCGCTATGAGCGTAAGAATGGGGATAGCAAGCTCATCAAAGACTCCAGCGCTTCAGCACTGTGGGCACGCTTCTATGAAATTGGAACGAACAAACCGATTTTCGTAGGCCGTGACGGGGTAGTCAAGTATGATCTTACCGAAATTGACAAGGAAAGAAGAGGCGGGTATGCCTGGTATGGCAACTGGCCATCCAAGCTGTAATCTTTCTGCATAGCTCATAGCTAACTATGTTAACGTAAACAAACCATAAGCTAAGCGTGTGCACGGTGCTAATAGAGCTTCGATAATTCTCATAACAGTTAGTTAACAATCAAATTCGGGCATCCTGATCGATTCTGCTCCATAGAGTTCTTCGACTGGATGCCCGATTTTATTACTCCTTATCGTTGTTCATCATAGCTGTAGCCCATCTTTCAAGTCCAAAACCTACACATCCAGTCGCAATAGAACCACCACGATCAAAATCAAAGGAAGAGCTAAAGTGCAAACCATGATTATTAAATGAAGCACAAGCAATCTTATCTTGACCAATTGAGATGAGTAGCTCCTGTTTTTGTGCATTCCGCTGCTGAAATCTGGCTTTAAGCATATTCTCTTTCGTTGGATAAAAAAAATCAACAGCCCCTGCAAGACTGGCTTCCAGTGATAAATGCCTGGCATACGCCAATACCTTTTCACTTGCGGACTCTAGTGAGGCTGCTATAAAATCAGGTTCACCTAAGAAAACAAATTCTCTAACCGTAAACTCCGTTTGACGTAATCCTTCAATATAATCCTTTTCTTTGCGATATACAGGGGTCTTAGTTGTAAGCACTCGATTAGCTTGGGTGTTTTTTTTGATCATTGGATAGATATTTAAACACGCGGCGGGTGTAAGATACATAAGCTCTACATTTAAATCCTCAGGTGCAACATTATCTGTATCGATCACATGCTGGTAACAAGACTCGTGCACGGTACCAACGGCTAACAATTGATTGGGAAAGGATTCGAAATATCCACACTTTTTCAGTGTACTGCGGTGAAGTAAAGTCGGAATACTTACCGCCTCCGCTCCAGTAAAGAGACTTAAGAGATCAGCATCAACCTTTTCCTCGTATTTTTTCCTGCGAGATCTATCGTCTAAGGCAAGCACTTTCATATCGGTGGCCTCCTATTATAGATAGTTTATTGCTTTAATTTGCCGACAAAACTTTCGAAAAAGTTCCTCTTCTTGGTCTGCTATCTCTATGATCTTTTTAGAAATTTTATCAAAGTAGCGGAGGGGATTTTCCACATATGTAGCCTTGATTAGCATACCTTTGGCAGATTCCCATTCTTTTGAAATACCTAGCATTTCATCAGCAAATGATTGGCACCATTTCCAACATGTCACCTGATATATCCACAACATAAACTCACTAAAATGGAGTCTTCCTCCCTCAAAAAAACGAAACATCCGCAGAAGAGGCGCCCCTTCAAGCACCGAATATGACAATAACTCTTGCTGAACATCTATACTTTCCAAAAATACTGCTAGGCGCCTCATGTCCTCAAAGTTGGCTGCACGGCTTTCTTTAAATGTGGGAGACGTCAAATAGAGCAATACATCTTTTATCTCGTCCATATTCACCGTCTGATTATGGGAAGGATCTGAATTCAAATAGTTAAAGGTAATATACCGATTATAACCGTTAATAAAATAATCAGGAGATAACTCCATAGCTATATCTGAAATATTGTCAACACACCTCAAATAACCTTCGGAATTAATACCCGTAACCAATAAAAAATGGTATACATGCTCCTGACAAAACACTGTTGACCACGGACAAAAATAGGCATCGAACACAAAACCTACGGGTTTATTTTGAGATAGCTGCTCTCTTATGACTGAGAACCCGATTGAACAATCGGGTTTCTCATGCCAAGTGTAGTCAGCCCTTCCTCCCAGACGTAGCAGCCCCTTGACTTCTGTCTCATTAAAAGACTCTGTTGTCCAACCTGTGGTGCCTGCGACGGGATAATTAAACTCATAGTACCAACATGAAGCAAGTAAATATTCGTATTTGCCTGAATACCATTCGGCAAAAATACAAAGCGCACCTATGAAACAATGAAGTGCACCCCTTAGAATAGACATTGGAAAAACCCCTTGGTTTAACCGATGAATTTCTAGGGGGTGCATTTTTAATGGCTATTAAAGGTCAAAAGTTTAAGACGTATTCCGAGGAACTCAAGGTGGAGGCAATTCGCCTGCACGTAGAGGAAAAGTGGACGTATCGGCAGATCAACGATCATTTCGGAATCCAAGATCAGGGTCGGATGAAGCGTTGGATGCGAAAATACCGTGAGAAAGGTGAGTTTGGTCTATTGGATCAACGAGGAAGGCG
>NZ_KB898206.1 GCF_000377505.1 Paenibacillus massiliensis 2301065 = DSM 16942
GCTACCGTTTCCGGTAGTTATCCCAGTCCAAAGGGCAGGTTGCCTACGTGTTACTCACCCGTCCGCCGCTAACCATCAGGAGAGCAAGCTCTCCATCAAGTCCGCTCGACTTGCATGTATTAGGCACGCCGCCAGCGTTCGTCCTGAGCCAGGATCAAACTCTCCAATAAAGTTATTGAAAAGAGCGATAGCTCATTTTGAATCTGACGAGATTTAATATCTCATTGTTTGAATCTCACTTGCGTGAAATTCGCTCACTCGTTGTTCAGTTTTCAAAGATCAACTTCGTTTTCTTTACTGAGTAATTCTCGCTCAGCAACTTTTATATCTTATCATATCCCTACCAAGTTTGCAAGCATTTATTTTAATTTCTTTTGGATGTTAACCTTGGAAACTAAATACTGCTTTGCCACTCTGATTTCTCAGTGCTTTCTTGGCCGGAATTAGAATATACCATGTGTATTAATTTAACGCAACACTTTTTTTCAAAAAACTGCAACCCTTTTAATTATCATGTTTAGCTCCGATGCAGCCTCCCTCTTCAAATAACAAAAAACCGCAAGCAACAATGCAGCTTCCCGTTGTTACCACGGGCTATTGCAGTGCTTACGGCTTTGATATAGAAGAACTCGCTCATAGCGAGCCTTCCCATTACATCCTTTATCTATACCTCTATAACTTCTACTATTCAGCAGAATTACCCACCGCTTCATTCCTTGCATGTTGCTGGTCAGGTCCGACTGATCATTACCCAATAATAATTCGGCCCTCAGGATGACGATACAGCTGCTTCTCTTTACGCGGACGGAGTGCATAAGCAATCGTTAACGGCCCAATCCGGCCGACGAACATTGTAAACGCGATTAGGATCTTCCCTATATCACTCAGCTCCGCAGTTACCCCTACCGATAAACCAACCGTACCTACGGCTGAGGCTGCCTCGAACATAATTGACAGGAAAGGCTCATCCTCGATTACAAGGAGCAACATAACGACCACCATGAAGATCATGAGCGTTACCATAATAATAGTCAGAGCTCTCATCAATAGCTCCCTTGGCACACGATGACGGAAGAATACAATATCTCGGTTGCCCCGAATCATGGCATATACCGCCCCGATCATGAGCAGGAAGGTTGTGGTCTTGATTCCGCCGCCGGTAGAACCGGGTGAAGCCCCAATGAACATCAGCAGAATGAAGAAGAACTGAGTTGCCTGCCTAATCTCCGTAATATCAATGGTACTCGTACCCGATGAACGTGTGGACACGGACTGAAAGATCGAAGCATAGATCTTCTCGCTCCAGTTCAACGAGCCCAAGGTGTGAGGATTGGTGAATTCGAACACGAACAGAACTAGGGCTCCAATCCCGATCAACGCACCGGATACGGAAAGCACGAGCTTGGAATGGAGTGACAGACGCCGGGTCTTGCGATACTCGAATAGATCATTCAACACTACAAAGCCTAACCCACCCGAGATAACCAGCACCGAGGCTACCAGATTGAACAGCCAGTCTCCCGTATAGAACTGAAAGCTATTCCCGAATAAATCAAAGCCACCATTATTGAATAAGGATACTGAATGGAACAGCCCATAATATATCGCCTGACCCAATGGCATCTCTGTCGCCC
The DNA here is from genome assembly GCF_000377505.1 of Paenibacillus massiliensis 2301065 = DSM 16942. GTDB lineage: Bacteria > Bacillota > Bacilli > Paenibacillales > Paenibacillaceae > Paenibacillus > Paenibacillus massiliensis. The sequence continues at coordinate 1,635 of NZ_KB898206.1, forward strand.
AACGCAGCGCAAGTATGACAGCAGCAATACCTTCAATGGTAAATGAGAAAATCATAACCTTACGGACGATCCGGACGATCCCTTCCATGCTCTCCGCATTAATGGCCTCTTTCAGCAGTAACCTGTCCCTGAGTGACAAACGCCGCCCTAGTACTAATGCAAACAGCGTAGCCATGGTCATGAACCCCAGACCGCCAATTTGCATCAACACGACGATTACGGTCTCTCCGAAGACGGTGAAGGTAGTCTCAACATCAACGACAACCAGTCCAGTCACACAAGCTGCTGAGGTCGCAGTAAAGAAGGCATCCACCCATTGGAGGGTTACTCCATCCTGGGTCGAGACAGGCAGCTTCAACAGCAATGTGCCAATAGCGATAGTTATGAGGAGCCCAAGCACCAGAATAATAGGCGGCGAGGCCCAGCGGGTAATTTTGACGGTGAGCTTCATAGCTGCCTTCTCTCCATCCATTTTTTCAAATCTACACTTCATTACATACGTTATTTAAGAAAAAAGAGGAACAGGGCATGGACACGACCTGCCTGATCCTCTTCTTTTACATATCATACGAGTTACAGTAAGCATCTTTAATTATGCTACTCTACTCAGAGCTAATTATTCTACAGAACGATTACGCATATGCGGGAACAACAGCACATCGCGAATGGAAGCTGCATCCGTCAGCAGCATGACGAGTCGGTCAACACCGATGCCGAGGCCACCTGTTGGCGGCATACCGTACTCAAGCGCACGGATGAAGTCATCATCCATCTCATGAGCCTCATCATTGCCTTGCTCACGCTCCACCAGTTGCGCCTCAAAGCGCTGACGCTGATCGATTGGATCGTTCAGCTCTGTGAACGCATTAGCATGCTCACGCGCTACAATGAACAACTCGAAACGATCCGTGAAGCGAGGGTCTTCCTCGTTCTTCTTTGCAAGCGGCGAGATTTCAACAGGATGTCCTGTAATGAACGTCGGCTGAATAAGAGTCTCCTCTACGAATTGCTCGAAGAAGGCATTCAGGATATGACCAAAAGTCATATGAGGCTCTACAGCCACCTTGTGCTCCTTAGCCAGTCGATGCGCCTCTTCATTCGTCATGTGCACTCCGAAGTCCACACCCGTGACTTCTTTGACTGCATCTACCATAGAGACACGACGCCATTGCGGAGTCAGATCAATCTCACGCCCCTGGTAGCTAATGTGCTGGGAGCCCAAAACCTCTTGTGCGATGTGAGCGATCATATTCTCAGTCAGCTGCATAATGTCTTTATAGTCCGCATAGGCTTCATACAGCTCAATCATCGTGAACTCAGGATTGTGACGTGTGGAGATTCCCTCGTTACGATATACGCGACCGATCTCGTATACCTTCTCCAATCCGCCGACGATCAGACGCTTCAAATGAAGCTCAATGGCGATCCGCATGTACAGCTGCATATCCAGCGCATTGTGATGCGTAATGAAAGGCTTCGCAGCAGCCCCACCAGCAATCGAATGCAGAGTCGGTGTCTCCACCTCCAGATACCCCAGTGAATCCAGATAACGACGCATGGACTGAATGATGCGGGAACGTGTAATAAAGGTCTTCTGAACCTCAGGATTCATAATCAGGTCTACATAGCGCTGGCGATACCGCAACTCAACGTCCTTCAGACCGTGATACTTCTCAGGCAGTGGATAGAGGGACTTGGAGAGGACCTCCAGATCCTGCACCTTCACGGAAGTCTCGCCTGTCTTCGTCTTGAAGACAGTTCCCGTCACCCCGATGATATCCCCGAGATCCAGCATGGTGAACGCCTTGTACTTATGCTCAGGCACCGTATCGAGACGCACGTAGATCTGGATGCGTCCGCTCAGGTCCTGGATATGGGCGAAGCTAGCCTTACCCATTCCACGCTTGGCCATAATCCGTCCGGCAAGGCTCACTTCAATATGCTTCTCTTCCAGCTCTTCTTGTGTCAGGTCATTATACTTGGCAAGAATCTGCCCCGCTTCCTCTGTACGGACATACTTGCGCCCGAATGGGTCAATACCAAGTGCTCGTAGCTCGTCCAATTTGGCACGGCGAACCTGCAAGAGCTCACTGAGCTCTTCCCCGGTCTGCTGATTGTCCTGATTCTCCTGGTTCATGTTGTTGTCCTCTTGCATCGCTAGGTCAACTCCTTTATTTACTAGCGGTTCAGACCGCTTGTTATTCGATATGCTGTATGCCAGATCGTATGCCAGATCCCATCGTCCGCGGAGCTTCGTCTAATATCATCAAAGTATGTACTTCCCTGATATCATGAGAAAAAAAGCTTCCCTCAGGAAGCTTTTCGTAATTCCGAAGTTATGGTGTTACTTCTTAATATCCACAATCTTATATTGGATGACGCCTGCAGGAACAGTCACATCAACGACAGTCCCCTTTTTCTTGCCCAGAATGGCTTTACCTACCGGACTTTCGTTGGAAATCTTGTTCTGAAGTGGGTTGGATTCTGCCGTTCCCACAATCGTATATTCCATTACATCGCCAAATTCAAGGTCTTCCACAATAACTGTGGCACCGATCCCTACCGAGTCAGTATCAATCTCATCACTATTGATAATGCGTGCGTTGCGCAGCATTTTCTCCAGTGTAATAACGCGGCCTTCGATAAAAGCCTGTTCATTCTTCGCATCCTCGTACTCGGAGTTCTCACTGATGTCACCGTATCCGATGGCTACTTTGATCCGCTCCGCTACTTCGCGGCGCTTAACCGATTTCAGATTCTCAAGCTCTTCTTCCAGCTTCTTGAGACCTTCCTGTGTAAGAATGACTTCTTTATCGCTCATCAACCGATTCTCCTGTCATGGAAAAAGTTAAATGTGCAGCTCATGCACGTTTCGTAACACTATATGCCGTTCTGAGAAAATGAGAACATTCTCTGCAGATGTCTTACTTGAATTCCTCTTGTGGGCTCACCACATCAGAATTTTATACTGAAAGATTATATGGCAAGGTTTTCAAAAAGTCAATGAAGCCTATCAGGATACTTTCGCTTCTTCTTCCTCTGCCGTCTCCAGTCCTGCTACATATTGTTCCAAAATCTGAACCATCTCATCACGCTTTGTTTCCTCCATGATGATGTCCTTGACGCGTGCAGCTCCCTTGAGTCCCTTTAGATACCAGGCCATGTGCTTGCGCATCTCCCGTACAGCAACAGCCTCACCCTTGAGCGCCACGAGTCTGTCCATATGCAGAATGGCTACACGAATCTTCTCTTCTGCCGCTGGATCAGGTAGCAGCTCCCCAGTCTCAAGATATTGAATGGTACGGTAGAGCATCCACGGATTACCAAGCGCTCCACGTCCGATCATGACACCATCACAGTTCGTCTCATCCAGCATCCGGCGTGCATCCTCTGGCGTAGCGACATCACCGTTGCCAATAACCGGAATGGATACCGCCTCTTTGGCCTGTTTGATGTAGCTCCAGTCAGCCGTTCCTGTATAGAGCTGCTCACGCGTCCGTCCATGCACACTTATAGCCTGTCCACCGGCGCGCTCAACCGCGCGGGCATTCTCTACCACGTAGATATGCTCGTGATCCCAGCCGATACGCATCTTGACTGTTACGGGCTTCTGGACAGCATCCACTACCGCCGACACCATTTCATAAATTTTGTTAGGGTCCAGCAGCCAGCGTGCGCCAGCATCACACTTCGTTACCTTTGGTACAGGGCAACCCATATTGATATCTATAATATCGGCATTTGTCTCCTGATCCACAACCTTGGCTGCTTCAACCAGTGTCTCCCGATCACCGCCAAAAATCTGCAGGCTGAGCGGCTTCTCACGCTCGTCGACGAACAGCATCTCACGCGTGCGCTTGTTACCATGCATGATCGCTTTGTCGCTAACCATCTCAGCACAGACCAGCCCTGTACCGAATTCCTTTGCAATCAAGCGAAAAGCCGGGTTGCAGACGCCGGCCATCGGAGCCAGCACAACCTGATTCTTCATTTCGATTGATCCAATCTTCAGCATGTTGTCCTCTTTCACCCCTTTAGCTCATCTTCCGGATTCAGCTCCTGGCTACTAACGCCTAGAGCTGCCGCAATTTTATCAACGATCTGAGAAGTTGCCTTGCGGTTACCTCTCTCAATGGACCCAATTAATACTAAGGATAGACCTGTCTTTTCAGCTAATTGCTGCTGCGTGTATCCCTTCAGCTTCCTGAAGGCTCGGATTCGATATGCGAGACGCATGTTTTCCACAGCCGGACGCCTCCCTTACCTTCCACTATCTCTAGGGCAGTCTGTACTAGATGATGGAGCACAGGCGTGTCAGCCGCAACAACATCCGCTAATGGAACGAGGACAAAAGCCCGTTCCTCCATTCGAGGATGGGGAAGCTCTAGTTCTTCCGTCTGAATACTCTGATCCTCCATCCACAGCAAATCCAAATCCACTGTGCGAGGGCCCCAACGAATGCTACGCTCGCGTCCCAGCTGCTGCTCTACTTGCAGCATACAGGCAAGCAGTGCCTGTGGAGACAACGTGGTAGTTACTGCAATGACCATATTTAGAAAAGCGGGCTGATCCAGATACCCCACAGGATCTGTCTCGTAGATTCCAGAACAGCGCAGTAGTTGAACCTCATCGTGCGCATCCAACAATGCAATCGCAGAGCGCAGCGTCTGTTCCCGATCTCCAAGATTAGCCCCCAAAGCAATATAAGCCTCTGATGATTCAGAGGTCGGATAAGCAGTCATGTACATGTCTCACTTTCTTGTACGATACAGCTCCACCGTCACACCTTGGAAATGGATATCAAAAGGCGGATGCGGCTTCGTGACCCTGACGGTCAGTGCATTGACACTAGTATAATTGTCCAGTAGGGAAGATGCAATACGTTCCCCCAAGGCTTCAATTAATTGGAACGATTCTTTCTCTACAATCGGCTTCACTTGTTCATGCACCTCGGCATAATTGACGGTCTGATTCAGATCATCCCTCTCACCAGCTGCCCGCAGATCAAGCTCCAGCTCCAGGTCAATATAGAAGCGCTGACCAAGCTTACGCTCCTCTGCGAATACACCATGATACCCGTAATACTCCATGCCGCGGATTATGATTTTATCCATCTTAATGCCCCCTTAACTAGTTAACGACGTATGTCCAGTACCTCACTGCAGCTTCAGCTACACTACACACTCAGATCCTTCTCAAGTCTTGCGAGGCATACAGCATCGCATCACTCATACGGACTGTTCTCGCGATCTTGCCCACATCATGCACGCGTACAATCTGGCACCCCTGCGCAATACCGAAGGCCACCGTAGCAGCTGTCCCCTCCACCACATCATCAGCAGGCAGATCAAGCACCGTACGGATAAATCGCTTGCGTGATGTGCCCAACAACAGCGGGTATCCCAGCTCGCCCAGTTTATATAGGGAGGCCATGACCTGCAGGTTCTCATCATGATTTTTGGCGAAGCCGATACCAGGGTCCAAAATAATCTGTTCACGCTGCACACCAGCGGCTTCAGCAAGCTTGATGCTTTCCAGAAGATCTGCTTCCATATCGTGTATCAAATGGGTATACTCCCGATCATGGCGATTGTGCATGATAATTACGGGACACCCGGCCTCAGCTGCTACGCCAGCCATACCAGAATCAGCCTTCAACCCCCACACATCGTTGATGATATGGGCCCCTGCATGCAATGCCTGCTTGGCTACCTCAGCTTTATATGTATCCACGGATAACGGAATATGCGGCGCCTCCTGCTGTAATAGCTCAATGACAGGTATAACGCGTGACAGCTCTTCGTCCAGTCCGACAGGATCATGGCCTGGACGCGTAGATTCACCGCCAATATCAATGATATCTGCCCCTTCCTCGACCAGTTGTAGTGCATGACGCAGAGCAAGCTCCGGGGTCTGATGGCTCCCACCATCGGAGAAGGAGTCTGGGGTTACATTCAGTATGCCCATGATCAGTGTGCTCTTCCCTAGCCTTAGCTCGGTTGGACCGCATGTGTAGCTTCGTTCATATATGACGGGTGTCATTTTACCCCCACGCTTTCTTCTGATAGTCTTCTAGCAGTTCTTCTGTCATCAGCCCTGGACGCCCGTTGCCGATCACATAAGTTCTCCCCTCCGGGTCAGAGAGTGAGGTCACAGGGCTAATCTCCTGAACTGAAGTCGTAAGAAAGACCTCCTCTGCCTCCATAAGCTCCTCCCAGGTGTACAGTCCCTCGTCCACTTGAATTCCTTTGGCACCTGCCAGTTCCATGACAAAGCCCCGTGTAATCCCTCCCAGTGCCCCCGTATCGAGAGATGGTGTACACAATCTGCCCTGCTTCACAAAAAAGACATTGCTCACGATCCCCTCGGCAACAATGCCCGCATCCGTAAGCATCAGACCTTCCGTCTGTAGACCATTCACTGCTACAGGGTACCGATTGAGCTCACGCTTCGCGAGAATATTATTCATATAATGCAACGATTTCAATCGCACGCCGCTTTCTGGTGTATTGCGCCGGGTATGCAGCAGGCATAGCGACTTAGCGCGAGCACTTGTTTCAGTAGGCACAGGTGGTAATGATTTTGCGAACAACACCTCATTCGGCTGCAGATAATCCGTTCCTGGCAAGCCTAGGGCGTACTCTCCTGCCGATACAGTGTATCTTACATAAGCATCCTGCAGGTCATTTGCGGCCATGAGCTGTGCAATGAGCCTCGATAGGGATGCTTCGTCACTAGTATAAGGAATACCCAACAGCTGACAGCCTTCTTCCAAGCGTCGCAAATGTCGATCCAGCAGGAAGGGGCGCCCTCTGTAGGTTCTAAACGTCTCAAATAGTCCCATGCCGTACAAAAAGCCGTGATCACTTACGTGAATCACGGCATCAGCGGCCTTTGTCAGGACACCGTTCAATCCAATCATCTGCATCGCTTAAACCCGAATACTACGCTGGAGGAAATTGCGCAAAATCTGGTGTCCATAATCGGTAATAATGGATTCGGGGTGGAATTGTACCCCTTCCACATCATACTCCTTATGGCGTAATCCCATAATTTCACCTTCAGCGGTCTCTGCGGTTATCTCCAGACAATCAGGCAAGCTGCTCCGCTCCACCAATAACGAATGGTATCTTGTTGCTGTGAACGGCGCAGGCAACCCTTCAAATACCGACTGGTTCTGATGATGAATTGGTGACGTCTTGCCGTGCATAAGACGCTCTGCACGAATGACGTTGCCCCCAAAAGCCTGGCCGATGGCCTGATGTCCGAGACATACACCGAAAATCGGTATTTTCCCTTTAAAATGCTCAATCACATCAAGGGTTATCCCCGCTTCATTGGGTGTACAAGGTCCAGGCGATAACAGAATATGATCCGGTCCCAGCTCAGAAATTTGCTCCAGGCTGATCTCATCGTTACGCTTCACAACGACCTCTTGCCCCAGCTCACCCAAATACTGCACCAGATTGTAAGTGAATGAATCATAATTATCAATTACCAGAATCATCAGCAATTCCCTCCTAATTTATGCCTTTTGAATATTGGCATGCTCGACTTCACTGTTCTCAACTGCCTTCATCACTGCTCTAGCTTTACTACGGGACTCGCGGTATTCTCGGTAAGGATCAGAATCAATGACAATGCCAGCACCAGCTTGTACATAACCCATTCCGTCCTTGGCCACTAACGTTCTTATAATTATATTTAATTCCATATCCCCGTTATAGTCAATCCATCCCATGGAGCCTGTGTAGGGACCACGACGAACGGGCTCCAGCTCTTCGATAATCTCCATCGTCCTGACCTTAGGCGCACCTGTAATTGTTCCACCTGGAAATGTTGCCGCAATCAGCTCATAGGCGCTATATCCAGCTGCAAGACGCCCTTCTACTTGAGATACCAAATGCATCACATGCGAATAATATTCGATGGTCATTAGCTCCGGGACTTGTACCGAGCCATACGCCGCCACTCTCCCGATGTCATTACGCTCCAGATCCACCAACATGATATGCTCGGCACGTTCCTTCTCATTGGTCCATAACTCTTCAGCCATCGCCTTGTCCAATTCAGCGGTCGCTCCACGCCTGCGAGTACCTGCAATCGGTCGGGTACTGATCTTCTCACCGCTCAGCTTCACCAATAGCTCTGGCGACCCGCTTATCAGCTGGAAGTCTGGCGTGCGTAGCAGACCCATATAAGGGGATGGATTCATCAAGCGCAACCATTCATACACTTCCTCTGGCGCGGAATCCAGCTTGCGATGTTGCCGTAACGAGAGGTTTACCTGAAAGACATCGCCTTGTGCAATATATTCTTGAATACGGGTTACCGCCTGCTCGAAATCCTGCTGCGGAAAGGGAGTAGCCCATTCTTCTGTTGCTACGTTATCCGTCTGATGTGTCTGTTGTGTCTGCTGAGCTAGCCACGTCTCTCGTCTGGAACGCTGGGTCTGCTGTTCGACTGGCAATGTGGTAATGTCTTGCCATAGCTTCTGCATTCTCAAGGCCTGTTGCTGCGCGTTGGCATACATGGCCTCAAGCTGACTGTCAGACACCTCGCCCTCTGAATCCGATAGACATACGCTAACCGCACAGGTGATGACCTGCTGATGGTGATCGTAAATCCATACCTCATTCAGACGCATCCATAGATAATCAGGCAGTCCTAGATCGTCAGTGGCCTGCTCTGGAAGTCGCTCCAAGGAACGTACGACATCGTAGCTCAGGAATCCGACACAGCCTCCATGATAATAGGGCTCGTCCTTAAGCCGAGGAGCACGATACGGAGTCATCCACTGCTTCAGCACTTCAAGTGGTTGTCCCTCATTGACACTCTCCCCGTGGTGCACCAGATTCTTCAGCTGTGCATGTAATCCTTTGCCTGACAGGATCTCGACAGGCTGCAATCCCAAATACGTATACCGTCCGTCCTTGCCGCTCTCCAGCACAAATGCATAATCAGAAGCCTGCTCCCAGGCCCGACTCCAGGTAGAGGGGAGGGCCGCAGCCTCTGTCTTCAGCAGGAAGGGAAGTACATTAGTTCCTTCCTGCCACCATGTCCTCCACTGCTCCAGTGTAATTACATCCTGTATACTCATGAGTCATTCCTCAATTCCGCCATTCCGGCTCATCTGCTTATCTCTTTATATCATGAGCAACTGGTGGAAATCTATCATAAGAAAAACCCCCACCCCTGTCACTACAGCGGACAGAGATGAGGGTATGGCTACAGATCACTATGCAATTAAGCCTCGAAGTTGTATAGTGGCGTACTCAGGTAGCGTTCTCCGTTACTAGGGACAATGGCAACTACGCGCTTGCCCTTACCCAGCTCCTTGGCTACCTTGAGCGCAGCGAAGACCGCCGCACCGGAGGAAATACCGGACAGGATGCCTTCTTCCTTGGCTAGTTGACGCGCTGTCTCGAACGCTTCATCATTCTCGACATGAGTAATTACATCGTAGACTTCCTGATTCAGGATTTCTGGAATGAAGTTCGCGCCAATCCCTTGAATTTTGTGAGGGCCAGGCTTACCGCCTGCCAGGATTGGAGAAGCAGCTGGCTCGACAGCCACTACCTTCACCCCTGGGAATTCCTTCTTGAGCACCTCTCCTGCACCTGTAATTGTACCACCAGTACCGATCCCTGCTACGAAAGCGTCAAGGCTACCCCCGATAGACTGTATAGCTTCTACAATCTCAGGACCTGTAGTCTCACGGTGGATTTTCACATTAGCCTTGTTCTTGAATTGCTCTGCTGCAAAGTATTCTGGATTCTCCTTCAGAATCTCCTCGGCCTTCTTGACAGCGCCGTTCATCCCCTCAGACCCCGGAGTAAGTACCAGCTCTGCACCATAGGCGCGAAGCAGGTTACGACGCTCCAAGCTCATCGTCTCTGGCATTACAATAATTGCTTTATAGCCTTTAGCAGAGGCCACCATCGCCAAGCCGATTCCCGTGTTACCGCTTGTTGCTTCTACGATCGTTCCGCCTGGTTTCAGAAGACCATCTTTCTCCGCTTCCTCTACCATGCTGACAGCGATCCGATCCTTAACGCTCGCACCCGGATTCTGGAACTCCAGCTTCACGTAGATCTCTGCACTATCCTCCGGCACGATACGATTCAAGCGAACAAGCGGTGTTCCACCAATCAGTTCAGTTACGTTATTAACGACTTTCGGCATAATCATGGCCTCCTTGGCAATAAATATATAGCTGTGATATTAAGCTTGAATGAATGCTCCAACGCTTCTGTGTGTAAAGGATCAATTCCCGAGTAATCAGGTTGGTTTTGAGATAATCATAACAAAGTTATCGTTTTGTTGTCAACTGAGAGGAAGAAGAAAGTACGATATTATTTTCAAAATGAGAAAAAGCACACCAAATCGATCATCGACCTCTTCAGTGCGCTTTGTACCCATCATCTTCATCTGTATTTAGCCAGGCTTGAGGCAAACAAACTCATAAACTCATGCTCAGTACGATACTACAACGAAGGCTGATCTTCAATCAGACGAGCCCCGTATTTGGCACGCAGACTCTCCTCCAATTGATCGAGTGGCCCAGCCTGCTGGAGTGCTAGCTCTTCACGGACAGCTTCACGAATCTTGTTCGGGTTCGTCTCACCATCGGTTCGGATACCCTTAACGTACACAATGGCGAATCCTTCATCCAATGTGATGGGTCCTGCAATATCACCAGGACTTAGTGACTTGACAGCAGACATGACCTGTTCCGATATGAAGGGATCGCCTTCATCTAGCCAACCCAGCTCCCCGCCGACATCCTTGCTGAATTCATCAACGGAATACGTCCCTGCCAGCTCCTCGAAGGACTGCCCTTGCTCTAACTTCGTCATCACTTGCTCGGCATCGGAAGCCTTGGACAGCTTGATCCACGACAGGTTCATCTGCTTGTGCGGTTGAAAATCAGCTGCATGTTCCTCTAGATACCGATCAATCTCCCGGTCATCCACCCGAATGTCCAGCGTAGCAATCTTCTCCAGGCTAAGCCGGTAAACAGCCTCAATCCTGAGATCATCACGCGAAAGACCGAACTGGTTCTGCATCTCACCATAATAAGCCTCTGGGGACTCGTACCCTTGCATCTGCCGACTCAGCTTGTCATCTATTTCATCCTGCGTAACCTGGATACCCCGCTGCTTGGCTTCCAAGGTGATGGCTTTTCGGTTCAGCATTTCCAGCAGCGTATTGGTACCGTACCGCTTCTTGAGCTCTTTAACCCATTCCTGTTCCGAAATGGATTCCCCACCGATTATAGCGGCTATGCGAGACATATCGTCCGTATTGTCCATTCCGGTCGTATCTGCATCATTCCGGGCAGGCTGGAACCCTCTATAGACCATACTACCCAGCACCACAACACTGATGGTTAAGACAACGACAGCCGCTAACAACCCTTTTTCCTGTCTTGTCATCCCATTTGATCTCTCTTCCCGTAATTTATGCCTTGGCTTGAATCAATAGCTGTTGCAGCTCGTCTTTATCGAACTGGAAGGCTTCATTACAAAAATGGCACACGACCTCTACCTGCTCATCGTCCTCGATCATTTGCTCCAGTTCACTTTGTCCCAGACTGATCAGCGTAGCCTCTACACGTTCTCGCGTACATTGGCATCGGAAATGAATGTCCATCTCGTCCAGCACCTGAACATCTGGCAGCATCCGATGTAACATTTCTTCCAGCTCCAATCCCTCGTCCAGCAGGGAAGTGACTGGCGGGAGTGCTCCTACAGCATGTTCAATGGCCGTAATCTCAGCATCGTTCAACCCAGGGAGCAATTGAATGATAAAACCACCAGCGACAATCACCGAATTATCCTCGTTCACCAGCACACCCAGCCCCACTGCCGATGGCGTCTGCTCAGATTTGGCAAAGTAATACGTAAAGTCCTCCCCCAGCTCTCCCGAAACAATCGGAATGCTTCCACGGTAAGGCTCCTTCAGCCCCAGATCCTTGGTAATGTTAATGAATCCAGTAGTACCGACTGCACCTGCAACATCAAGCTTACCCAGCCGATTGCTAGGAAGATGCACATGTGGTTCATTGACATAGCCCCGGACCTCACCCTTGGCATTGGCATCCGCCACGACCTGACCAATGGGTCCGTCTCCCTTCACCTGAACAGTTAGCTTCTCCTCACCCTTGAGCATAGCGCCCATCATGGCAGCGGCCGTGACCGTACGCCCTAATGCAGCAGTAGCTGTAGGAAAGGTATCGTGTCTTCTCCGCAACTCCTCTACCAGCTCAGTAGTCCGGATGGCAAAAGCACGCACCCGTCCTTCCATCGCCGTGCCCCGGATCAACCGATCTTGCTTCTTCTCCATACCTGTACAGCTCCTTCTCTATGCACAAATGAAATTCATTGTATATGTCTCTAGTTTGTACTCATTATAGACGAAAAACACCACCAAGGCCAAACCAGGCAACACTAGTCAGGCGTGGCGGCTCGGTGCTTGAGATGCTGTTAGCATCTCAAGCAGTTCTTAGTCCCGATTGCGTTCAAATATAATACGCAGCCCATCCAGCGTCAGCAACGGAGCAATCTCCTGAATGCTGGTCGTTTCCCCTGCAATCAGCTCGGCAAGGCCACCCGTGGCAATCACGGTTGGCTCAGCTTGCATCTCTTGACGGATACGAGCTACGATACCATCGACCTGACCTGCATAGCCGTAGATAATACCGGACTGCATCGCACTGACAGTATTGCGCCCAATCACCTTCTTGGGCTTCTCCAGCTCAATACGCGGCAGCTTCGAGGCACGCTGATACAACGCCTCCGTCGAAATTCCAATGCCAGGCACAATGACACCGCCCAGATAATTGCGCTGATCATCAATGCAATCGAAGGTAGTCGCTGTACCGAAATCCACGACAACCAGCGGTCCACCATACTGCTCTACAGCCGCTACAGCATTTACAATCCGATCCGCACCAATCTCACGCGGGTTCTCATAGCGGAGGTTAAGTCCGGTACGAATGCCAGGCCCTACGATAAGTGGGGTTTTACCAATATATTTGGTACACATCTGCTCTAGGACCTTGACCAATGGAGGAACGACAGATGAGATAATTACACCTTCAATATCCTGAAAGGATATGCTCTTCATACCAAATAAATTATGGATCAGGACTCCGTATTCATCCTCGGTAGACTGTCTGGATGTCAGAATTCGATAGTGATGTAGAAGCTCACGATTATGATAAATACCCAGCACGATATTTGTATTGCCTATATCTACTACAAGAATCAATGGGGTACCTTCTTTCTTTCATGTTAATATCCAATTGCAACCATGCTGAATCAGCTTAAGCCTATCATGCCATGATGTCAATATGATACCACAACTCATATTTGGTACATCCTTTCCAATGTACACAACGTAACCGTGCGTGTCAATTTTTAAATCACAAAGGATTTTGCGTATACGAGCAACCTCTCGACGAAGTCGTACGTAAAAGCCACTAAGATAGAATGATGAAATTGCGTGATTTATATTATGGAGGCATAAGCAAGGGAGGATATTATGGATTCACGAGAGAGACTGAATCAAGAGCTGGATATCATCAAGAGATGGGAACAGGAGCAAAAGGATACTGCGTGGTGGGACAAGCTGGGGAGACTGCCTTTTGCCCTGCTTGACCGGGTTCTGCCGAAGGGCTTGAAGGACAAGCTTGCCACAGCCTTGAATGAGGTTGGAAAGTTCGTACAGGATGGTGGGAAATATCTCGTACAGCCCTCGCAAATCGTCAAGCTGCTGCAGGAAGAGGCTGCCAAGGCAGGCTACCTGGATTCTTCAACCGATTCTTCAGAAGATCAACCAGCGGGGCATTCGACAGAGCATTCAACAGAGCATCCAGTGGATTCTTCAGCAGTTCTTTCAGCAGACTACTCTTTCGCAACCGAACAGAGAGGGAAGAAGGTCAACAGCTCTCAGGAAATAGTACAGCAGCTCCCACTTGATGTGCTCGACCAAGCAGCTCAGCATATCACGGAACGCAGAGTAAAGTTCGCCGCAGCTCAAGGGGCCACTACAGGGATTGGCGGGGCCGTGACCATGATCGCGGATATTCCACTTGTCTTGGGATTGTCTCTGAAGGTTCTGCAAGAAATGGCCCTGTGCTACGGCTTTGACCCTGATGAACCACAGGAGCGTGTCTTTATCGTGAAGTGCCTCCAGTACTCTTCTGCAGACATCGTTGGCAAGCAGGCCATTCTTGAAGAACTAGTGGACTATGACAACCCTGAGCGACAGGTACAAATTATCTCGCAGATTCAAGGGTGGAGAGAGGTTGTGCTGTCCTATCAAGAATCCTTTGGTTGGAAAAAGCTGTTCCAGCTTGTCCCCATTGCAGGTATGTGGTTCGGCTCGGTCAGCAATCGAAATACGATCCGTGATGTTGCAGAGGCTGGACAGATGCTCTATAAGAAGCGTTTGATACTTCAGCGCTTGGATGAAGCTAATTCCTGATGTCGCATGACGATGATTGCATGGTGCTGAATAAATGAATATAGCCCCTGATGCTCTCACTCCGTGCATAGGGACCAATAATAAAAAACAAGGCAGCCTCATTACTGAGACTGCCTTGTACTATTTATTTCAACTTAAGCATTCGTTGGTGGTGTTCCGCCTGAGTTGTTGGAGTTGCCATCTTCGTCATCAGACTTCTTCAGCAGATCTCCAGAACTTTGCGTTCCTTGATTCTCTTCGTCCTTGCCCTGAATACGGACACGAACATCTCCGATGTTATCAATCGTAGGCTCTCCTTGCTCTGAGCCTGGATCGCTACTGGAGGACGGATCAAGGGAACCTGTCTCGATCAGTTGCTTGATCTGATCGAGCTCCAATGTCTCCTGCTCAAGCAGCGTCTGTGCAATGAGATGGACTTCCTTGGAACGCTCGGTCAAGAGGTTCTTCGCCCGCTCATAAGACTCAGTGATGAAGCGGTTCATCTCCTGATCAATCTCATAAGCGATCTGATCACTGTAGTTCTGCTCATGACCGATGTCACGGCCCAGGAATACCTGACCCTGTGAGCTTCCGAACTGCATTGGTCCAAGTCTCTCACTCATACCGTATTCCACGATCATGCTTCTTACAATACCTGTTGCTTGCTGGAAGTCGCTATAAGCGCCTGTTCCGATCTCACCGATGAACAGCTCCTCCGCAACACGTCCGCCTAGGAGTCCCGTTACTTTATCGAGGAGCTCTTGCTTCGTAGTCAGCATGCGGTCTTCCTTCGGCAGCATGATGACATATCCGCCAGCACGCCCACGAGGAATAATTGTTACCTTATGCACCATATCGGCATGCTCCAGGAAGTATCCCAGAATCGTATGACCCGCTTCATGGTAGGCCACAATGCGTTTCTCACGATCACTAATGACACGACTGCGCTTCTCGGTACCGACAATGACACGGTCAATGGCTTCGTCCACTTCCAGCATGGAAATGTCCTTGCGGTTACGGCGAGCAGCGAGCAACGCAGCTTCGTTCAGGAGGTTCTCAAGGTCCGCTCCTGTAAATCCTGTCGTACGCTTCGCAATTACATTCAGCTTGACGTCCTTGGTCAGCGGCTTGTTGCGGGCATGTACCTTCAGTACCGCTTCACGGCCTTTGACGTCTGGACGGTCTACAGTAATCTGACGGTCAAAACGTCCTGGACGAAGTAAGGCTGGGTCCAGAATATCTGGACGGTTCGTCGCCGCAATGATGATAATGCCTTCATTCGGACCGAATCCATCCATTTCGACGAGCAACTGGTTCAGCGTCTGCTCACGCTCGTCATGGCCACCGCCAAGACCCGCGCCACGCTGACGACCAACCGCGTCAATCTCATCAATGAAGATGATGCAGGAGGAGTTTTTCTTCGCATTTTCGAACAGGTCCCGAACACGGGATGCACCGACACCGACGAACATTTCAACGAAGTCGGAACCAGAGATACTGAAGAACGGTACTCCAGCTTCACCAGCTACTGCTCTCGCCAGCAAAGTCTTACCTGTTCCCGGAGGGCCCACAAGGAGTACCCCTTTAGGAATGCGAGCGCCCACAGCTGCGAACTTACGAGGGTCCTTGAGGAATTCCACGACTTCGACAAGCTCCTGCTTCTCTTCGTCAGCTCCTGCTACATCCTCAAAGGTAATGCGTTTCTTCTCTTCGTTATACAGACGGGCTTTGCTCTTGCCAAAGTTCATCACTTTGCCGCCGCCACCCTGGGCCTGATTGAACAAGAAGAAGAACAAGATAAACATAATAATCAACGGAACAATGGAGGTCAGGAACGTGAGCCAAATGCTCTGCCCTTCCATCTTCTTCTGCTGATAATCAAATCCATTATTCTCGCTGTATGCGACAAATTCATTAATCGCTGCATCCGTTGGTGGAATGTACAGTGAGAAGTCTTCCGATTTTGCCTCACTCGGCTTCTGCTTGTAAGTACCTGTTACTAGAAATGAGAAACCTTCGTACTGAACGGTAACACTCTTGATGTTGTTAGCCTTCAGTTCGCTGCGAATTTCGTTATAACTAGGGAGATCGGCAGTTTCATTACCTCGAATTACAAATTGAGAAATGCCCACCACGACTAAGAAAAGTATCAAATAAAAACCAGAATTCCGGATGAACCGATTCATCCCCTACCTCCTCTCAAAACACTCAAGTTATTTTACCATAGCCTGTAAGATGTTCTCAACACACATACTAGTACAGTCCTAGGACTGTAGTACGGGATGTTAGGTGGTGTAAATCTCTGGCTTCAATACCCCTATGTATGGAAGGTTGCGGTAGTGCTCACCGTAGTCCAGACCATATCCGACCACAAAGGCATCAGGCAGTGTAAATCCTGTGAAATCAGCCTCCAGATTGACCGTGCGGCGAGCAGGCTTGTCAAAAAGGGTTACAACCGTAACCGAGCTTGCATTCCGGCTCTTCAGGAGTTCGATTAGATGACTGAGCGTCAGGCCACTGTCAATAATATCTTCGACAATCAGCACCTCACGTCCTTCGACGGATTGATCCAGATCCTTAATGATTTTGACTACACCCGA
The DNA here is from genome assembly GCF_000377505.1 of Paenibacillus massiliensis 2301065 = DSM 16942. GTDB lineage: Bacteria > Bacillota > Bacilli > Paenibacillales > Paenibacillaceae > Paenibacillus > Paenibacillus massiliensis. Next base: position 18,707 of record NZ_KB898206.1, read on the forward strand.
CGACTTTGTCGAAGCTCCATAGCTGGATACAGCCATGAAATCAAGCTCAAGAGGGACTGTAATATTCTTAACCAAATCAGCCATGAAGATAAAAGCACCTTTCAGCACACAGATCACCAGCGGATTCTTTCCCTCATAGCGTTCGCTAAGAATGCCGCCTAGTTCCTTGATTTTTGCCTGAATTTCTTCCTCGCTGATCAACACTTCCTGAATATCGTTATACAACTGAGTGAACCTCCTAAATATATACTATGAACGCAGCAACCGGGCGATTACCGATTCACTTTCCGCTCTTGCGGGCGCTCCCTGTACGCCATGACATATATATAACCGAAGATGTGCTTTCTTGCACCGGGGCATGAATCGAGCGCCGGATACCTGGAAGCCACACAATTGTACCCGAACCGTCGCATACCACAGGAATGGAGGACCTTACGGAAGGAGGAATTTTGGCATCTATAAAAATATCTTTAACCTTTTTTCTTCCTTTTAACCCCATAACCTGTATGGAATCTCCCGGTCTTCGTGTACGAATCGTCAACGGAAATATGAGCTGCTCCGCATCAAACACAGCATCATCGGCATTAAAAGGTACTTGTATACCCTTCTCCTGCTCGCGCAAAAACCATGATAAACTGCTCTTCTGCGGTAATTCCAGGGTTCCCTCAGCTTGATTGAGCTGAATCTTGTAATTATATTCGGTACAGGAGCTTAATGGTTCGCTGTAAAAGCTGGCTGTATCGTATTCCCGGATACATACTGCCATACCTCCCAAATCCAGACTCCATGTCGTAGGCTTATCTTGAATAAAGCCCCGCCGCACGGCTTCAACTTTGTGAAAATCTGCATTTTCATGATCTGAAGGCAGGTAGTTTAATATTAATTTAATCACTCTCCGTTGTAAAGCGAGGGTTAAGCGCCGAAAGGCCGGAAGATCAATGGTCATTTTGTCTGGCTCCCGCCTCACCAGGTCCGAGAATACACGTTCAGCCTCTTCCCCCATATGGTCGTCCTCAGCACGCAGTACCTCTGCAAGCCGATTCAGAGACTCTGTCAGTTGAATATTATATTGCCCCAAATAAGGAAGTACATCCATACGGATTGCATTTCGTCTGTATTTGTTATGCTCATTGCTGCTGTCCACTACATACGGGATATGCTTCTGCTCACAGGCACTGACCAATTCCGTCTTGTACATACGAAGCAGTGGACGAATCAGTTGCACATTCTTCTCCATGCGCACAGGACGCATTCCAGCAAGCCCTGTCGTACCACTCCCTCGTAGTAGATGCAGCATCACGGTCTCAGCCTGATCGTCGCCGTGATGAGCCAGCGCAATGCTTTTGGCCCCGTACTGCATGGCAGTCTCATGGAGGAAACGATATCGTAGCACACGCGCTGCCTCCTGTGGTCCCTTGCCTGAGCTCTTCATGTAAGCCGGCACCTCCAGCCTAGACATGACGAAAGGGATATTCAGCTGATTCGCAAGCTTGCGCACAACTTCAGCCTCTTCATCTGACTCCTCTGGCCGGAAGCCATGATGAGCATGTGCACAGATGAGACGCAGTGGCGTATGCAGCCTTGAGACCTCTTCCAATGCATGCAAAAGAGCCACAGAATCCGGTCCCCCGGACACTGCGACTACTATACTGTCTCCAGGTGCCCACATAGCATGCTCAGCCGAGGACCTAAGCACATGCGCCACAATGCTATCCCACATTCGTCCTTCCATAGATCGTCACTCTTTTCTATACCTGATCTAACATCAACCAGAAATACGTTGGAATTCGTTATGTATACTCCCGCTGGCTGCCTTCATTTCTGACATGACAACAGACGTTACGCTATGCTGTCAATTTCCGATTGTCCACTCTTACTAGCGCAACGCCAGCCAGATCGCTCCTGCCAGCAGGGAAAGTGATACCGTAAATGCATAGCCCAGCCACCGTGCCTTATATCTCTTCCTGGTCCCGGGGCTCTTGGCGTGAGCAGCCGCCAGCTGCGACCAGGTTCTCGCCGCCTGTCGAGTGTCCTGGTGCTCACCACGTACTGCAGATATGAGCCACGCTGCATAGGGTCTCAGCACCTGGCTATGCGCAACAATGGAGGTGAGATCAGATATGCTCCTTAACTGTGGCAGCTTGCCTGCCGCTACCTTAAGAGCATCCGCCTCCATAATATGAATGCCCAGCAGAGCGAATGAGAACAAATCATATTGCGGGTCAGCATTGCGCCCTCCTGCGTTCCAGAAGCCTCGATCATACCACTCGGTAAATTGTTTCACACTGCGGCCTGCACGAGTAACGCCTCCATAATCAATGAGCTCTGCTTGTCCATATGGACTCACCAGAATATTCTGAGGCTTCAGATCACCAAAGATCCATCCCTCATTATGAAGTTCGGCCAATTGCTTCAAGACACCAGCCGCTGCCACCCCATACCATGTAACCCCTCGCTGGGCCACAAAACGATGAAGCGGCTCGCCCTTTACATATTTCATCACATAAAAGGGAACATCACCGTTCATCCTTGGATAATCATCTACTTCAAATAAATAGGAAGGAACGCCGTTCGAATGCAGTGCTCCGCCCTCCGACTGGAGCGTGGTTAGCACATTGATCTCGGACTGGATATCCAGGGGATCCCTCCCGAGCTTCAGAGCATAGTACCGATTCCCCCCGGCTTCCTTCACCAAATACACAGTTCCATTGGCTCCACGTCCCAGCATGCGCTGGACGACATAGCTGCTTCGCTTCCACCTGCCTGTGATGGTAGTCCCCGGCGCAAGACCGGGATCAGACGACGTAGTCACCAAGCATCCCTTCTCCTTTGCCGTAAGTTTCTTCCAAATGCTGTTGTCCCTCTAGTGTATCATATCGGAAATAATCAATCACTTCTAAAATGGCCGGTCCGGTCGGTGTCGCCCCCTTCATCTGCAGCTTGCCAAATATCGTCTTGAGAGCGGCGGGGTCTGAGGTCCAATCCACGGTTCGGACTACATCCTGCCCCGATCGCTGTCCAGGAAAATGAAATACGGAAATTCGGCTACTTCCCATTCTAGCCTGCAGGCTCAAATTCAGATCACGAATCGCCTCCTCCACCGCTGCCAGCTTCGGCTTCATACTCGCGCTGGCATCAATCAGCAAAGCCACCTCCAGATTGCTCGTCTCGGTCAGCTGATCCACCACCTCTACTACTTTGGCACGCTCTGGTGGTGGCAGCTCTTCTATACTGCCAGGTCCATTTTCACCGAGAATATGTCTAAGCTCTTTATTCACAGCATGCTGAATGGTCTGAACCACCGTCTTGCGAGTCATCATCTGGATTGTCTGCGCAAGCTGCCTGGTGCCCACAATTCGACTGAACCCACCTCCTGCCTTGGCAATCTCCTCAATCTCTACACTTCCCAGCTCACCAATAGTTCCATAGTCAATGACTCCTGCAACGTTGACCGTAATTCCTTGCTGTAGTGCATGAGCCGCTGCCATAACTGGACTTGCTCCTACGTTGGAGCATCCGTCTGTAATCAACAAAATTTGTCTCATACGCTTCACCTCCGCTATGATCTAGCATGAATCTATCTATCATCTAGCATTCCCGAATGATCGATAGTTCAAACTTGGTAGCTTAGTGAAGTTTCGTGTAGGCTTCATGACGAAGCCAAGGACTGGCATGAGGACGCAAAGGTAGTACAGAACGCGCAAGCTCTTCTAGTGCCACTCTAGCTCACCGTGCGTGGTCGCTCCATTCGGCTCAGACCAGGCATATGCAGGGTTGCCCATTCCGGTCGGTAATGATCTACTTGACTGACGACGACCGTCATATCATCTATGATCTGATTTTGTTGATAGCGAATAACCCTCTCTAATAGCAGGTCTGCCATACGCTGCGGATCATCGTCCTCCAGCTCCATAATGAGCCGTTTCATCCACAGCTCTTTATTGACCGCATAGCCTGGAGCATCGTAGATCCCATCGGTCATCATAATCAGAGTATCTCCTGCCTGGAGTTGAACCGAGATGAGATCGACCTCAATATCCTGAATAATCCCGATCGGCAGATTGCTAGCCGAAATAGGGATGACCTCATTGCCCCTCTTGATAAAGCTCGGCGTAGAGCCAATCTTCATAAAGGTGGTCTTGGCGGTATACTGATCGATCAATGCCATATCGACGGTTGCATACATTTCCTCAGGAGATCGCAGCAGCAGGACGGAATTGACCGACTTGATCGCAAGACGCTCGTCCATTCCTGATTGCAGCAATTGCTCCAGTATATTTAAGGCTGCGCTGCTCTCCTGTCTGGCTCGCTCACCATTCCCCATTCCATCACTAAGTGACACCGCATACGTGCCATTCCCTAGCTCAGAAGCATTGAAGCTGTCCCCGGACAGAATATCCCCTCCCTTGGCCGCAGAAGCAATGCCCGTAGTAATCTCGAACGTCTTGGCCGAGCCAAAGGTTACCGTAGCCAGCCCCTGCCTGGCGTCGGTCATGGATTCCCCCAGCACAGCTATATGCTCATCCAGAATATCGGACAGCAACGGTGCGATCATCTTCCTACATTCATCAAAGCCCTGTGTATAGGCATGAACAATCTCAATCTCAACCTGCCCCGCATCCAGATTAATAATCTCAATACTGCAAATGGAGAGTCCCAGCTTGTCCAGCGCATCCCGTATTTGCTCCTCCTGGCGGTACATGGCCTGTGTCTCCCGCTGAATCTCGCGTGCCAGATCATCCATCACCTGCGATACGCCTGACAGTTGCTCCGCCACGAGCTGACGACTATCGAATACCTGGCGCTTCCACTGCATATTATGCTGATATAGACCGTATTGCTGCTTCATCACCTGCAGCACAGCTTCTGTCTTGGCGCAGCTTCGGCTCCACTTGGCAGGCATATCTGCAGGTTGTATATCCGGTTGATCCTCAATGGTACCCATCATCTCTGTCATGAATTGATAGGTCTGCATGAACTTTCGGTCCCAGCACTGCTCCCGCTTGAAGCAGGAGGCACAGGTGCTGTCGGCTACAGCGCTCATGAAGTGCTCCATCTCATCCTCTCGCTGGGTTTGATCTGCCGCGGTAATCTGATGGAAGCTCCGTGCCAGCTGGCGGAACACCTCGGAGAAGCGACTGACGCGCTCCGCCGTCAGATCGCGGATTCGCTTGGCATATTCATGCTGCGAGCGGGCGTGATCCTGGGTACCGGGGACATATTTAGCGATGGCAGAGAATAGACTCTTTGGCGTCAGGAGGAAGCATAGGATGGCAATACCACTCTCCCATGTTGATGTAATGACATCACTAGTGCCGTCCAGGTAGACAGTCAATATAGAGGAGCCAAGTAAGAGTCCGACCGCCACCCCAATCTTGCGACCTTCACGGAGCATCCCTGCAAGCAGCCCCGATAATGCCAGTAGACTCATCTGGACGATCGCTGATATGTTGGCCAGACTCAGGATCAGACCCATTATGACCCCGACAGACGCTCCCAAGGGCGCTCCACCAACCAAGGCAAATACTAATATAAGATATCTGGACAGCACATGGTCCAGGGATACGGAGTATACGCTCCAGCCGACGGCTCCCGTCATGACGGAAGCTAGCAGAATAATCAGGCATAGAATCTCTTCATTCTTCAGCTGTGCAACCTTCTTGCGATAGGTGAAGAGTGGAATCGCCTGAATGAACACCAATGTCAGCATGAAGCTGAGGATGGCGTCCGTCGTCATCATCATGAAGGCATACCATGACATGGACGGACCGATAACGACGTGGAACAGATTCACCATGAAGACAGATACGAAGACCATGATCGGAATATAGGACAGATCCGGCTTGCCGTAAGCGCTGATCCCTTTATTGAGGAGGAAGAAGATAAGCAGCTGGAGCGCCACTACCCACACGGCTGGATAAGGAGCGAACAGACTACCAAGTAGCAGAGACATGCCCACTGGTATCATCAAGTCACGCCGCATAAAGAGAATAACCCCGAAGTAAGCTGCTGCAAAAGGGGATAGCTCATCCAGAATTGTAGCCCTTCCGAGCAAGAAGCCCATAGCCGAGAGTAAGAGTGTCCATTTCTGCGCATCCAGTGCCTGTATGATCTTGAAGGAGTAGAGCCAATCTACCAAGCGGCTGGTTAGTTCAGTTCCGCTTTTTTTATTTTTGGCTTTGCTTGTTCTCAATCCTGGAAATTGAAGCACATTCCACTTGTTCATCATTTTCAGGCACCCCATTCAACAATTTGATGGTTCCTATCTTAACCGGGACAAGCTGTGAAAGTTTGTCAGAAACTCTCCATGATGCCAAAGAAATTTCCGACAAAAAAAAGACGCATGCGAAACAAGGAGAAAAGCCCGCTGATCCCCTACGCTTGCGTTCTCTTCCTTCCCCTGCCGATCATGATAAAGCAAGTGAATGGCGCTTTCTGCGGCGTCGGCACAGGCGAGTCGACTGGATTTTGCCCAGACTTATCTGGATTACCGTTGTATGATGTCGGACATTTCTATAGACACGACAAAAAAACCGCAGTAGCCGATGGGCTCTGCGGTTCTTCTATATTGATCGGTTTGTGTGCTGTGATGAACGCCATACTTAACGCGGTTATACGCGCTTCGCTCCGCGTCCTCCACGTTTTCCTTCGGTGTTCTTTTTGAGCGAGGAAATACGTTCTTCACTATCCTTCAGGAAGCGTGACATTTTATCCTCAAATGAAGGTTTACCCGCTGCAGGCTTGAACGACCGTCCCCCACGATCACGGTTAAATCCGCCACCGCCACCGCTACGTCCTTGCCCTTGACCACCACCGCCAAAACGTTCTCCTGGACCGCGGTCCGGTCTTGGGGCTCGTGGTGGTGGAGATTCGGAAGCCGGTTTATCTACAGCCTGCTTGATGGAAAGTCCGATTTTCCCGTCCTTGTCAACATTAATGACCTTCACCGTCACGACATCATTAATCTTCAGGTGGTCGTTGACATCCTTAACATAGTTATCGGCGATTTCCGAGATGTGAACGAGACCCGTGACACCTCCAGACAAATCCACAAATGCTCCAAAATGCGTGATGCCTGTCACTTTGCCCTCTAACTTGGTGCCCACTTCAATTGCCATAGAATAAAATGATCCTCCCTTAAATATATGCAACCGATTTTTTCAAAATCACGCTGTGGTGATTTGATTATACAAAATGGCTTAACTTAGGTCAACTAAGCAATGCCTATAATGGCGCCTATTTCTGTTCATTTAGAATGGGTGTTTCCTCAGGCTTGTACAGTCCATATCTGCTTCTTGCAAGCTCGCCGATGAATTCAGGGTCCTGAAGTCGATTCACCTCATATTTCAGTTGATTCTCAGCAGCCTGTGCAGCCTGTTGTGCAGCAAGCTTCTGCTGCAGTGCACTATTCTGCTCCTGCATACTGAACGACTGAGAGAAAAAGGTGAATATCGTCCAACCAGCAAACAATACTACCGCCGTCAACCAGATCATGATTCGTCTGCGTGCACCAGTGTGCGACTTGGATGTTGATGAAGATGAAGTTGTGCCGACAGACGAATGTCTCATGGATTGTACCTCCTTCTGCGCAATAATAATATAATCATGTTCTTGTCCACCATCGCTGTAGCCAGTTCCATACCCGAAACAGCCAACGTGGCTTGGGGAATCTGTTCTGAATCAGTACGACCAGCGGACGAATGATCCACCACCCTAGCTTAATGAAAGGCCGAAGCAGCACAATCATAGCTCGACCGATCAGGATAACCAGTCGCCACAGTCCGATAACTAGCGCTCGCATCAGGCGGTATATCCCCAACAGTGGTTGTATAATCAATACATTAAATATTCTGCACAGTATATAAATAAACCTGTTGATGATCTCTATTAACATTACCACAAATCGTTGAGTCGTAACACTTAACAGCCAAAAATAGAAGCAAACTCCTAAAACTAGTCCTAAAAATACATAAAACCTCAATTGTCCCCTGTTACTCTCATACAGCATGTAGAAAATAAACAGCGCAGACAGTATCCAATACAGCAGATCCAGGATATGCACCGTCCACCTGGCGAAGCGGAAGCGACCAGACAGCACCCGGTAGCTGTCGAACACCGCTCCCATAGCTGCTCCAGATAGGGTCATCCAGATCAAGGTAATCCACTGTGTGTAAGGACTCATTTAAATAGCTTGCCGATCAGGCTTTTGTTGCTTTTGGGTCGAGAACCGGGATCCAGATAGACAATGGAGTTAATCGTGCCCTCGATCGACAAAAGCCCTTCCTCCAGGCTGAGGTTTTTGATATGTAAATTTTGCCCGCGAATAGTTAAGTGGCCAAGCTCGGTCTGGAGCAAAAATTCCTCGCTGTCAAAGCTCTCTACGTTGCTGACTCCCGTCAGGTCCAGTAGCTTGCGGTTCTGCATGTGCAGATCATGCTTTTTCGGCTTGCTGTGTTCCACCATGGCATGTACCCCTCCTTCTGTTGATAGCTTATGGAAGGGGAACTGCAAATAGAACCAATATTATATGTCGGTTATAATCTTGATGTTTTAAAGGGACTGGTAGAACCTAATTCAGCGAACAGCTTTTGCGTCAATGCGAAAAAGAAGCATTCCTCTTTGTGCAATGAACTTGCAACGAAGGAATGCTTCTCCTTACCAATCGATTCCGTTATCCTTGGCAATCGGTTCTTCTTTAATTAGCGTGTACATCCCTGCCGCCTCATCCTTGCGTGTCGTATCCGCAAGTCGTTCCACTCGCACCGTGACCAGCTTCTGTCCAAATTGGACCGTAAGCTCATCACCTACCTTGACGGAGCTGCTGGGCTTGGCTTCGCGACCATTCACCATCACTCGTCCCTGTTCAGAGACGTCCTTGGCAACGGTACGGCGCTTGATGAGCCGGGATACTTTCAGGAATTTATCAAGACGCATTAATTCACTGCTTCTTTAAGCTTGTTACCAGCTTTGAATGCAGGAACCGTGGATTCAGGAATTTCGATGGTGTTACCTGTTTGTGGGTTACGGCCTGTACGACCAGCACGTTTGCGAGTCTCGAATGTGCCAAAGCCAATCAATTGAACTTTGTCACCGCTTGCGAGCGCGTCTGTAATTTCTCCAAGAAAACCGTTCAGTACGGTTTCAACATCACGTTTAGTCAGTCCGCTTTTGCTGGAAATGTTGTTGATCAGATCTGTCTTGTTCATAGATTAAGAGCCTCCTAGAATTAAAAAGAAATAGATTCAGCCTGGTAGCAGGTTGTACGTCTTCCCTGTCGGGACGATTTCCAAACCAAGCCTGCTTGGAACCTTGTAAACTGAACAATCGGCAGCCTGGGATACGTCCAGGAGCACTGAATGTTTAGAATTACTAAGATCAAGTATTCTTGATGTCTTACCGAATTCCTGCAACACGATATTACTTTTTTTTACGAGACGGGTCAACAATAGCGTATTTTTTTAGGTATTTTTCAGTATATCCGTTCCCATCTTTTACATACATTGAGAGCTCACACCGCTAATTGTCAGATGACAGAGCCCGCTTTGCTTCCTCCCAATAACGGTCCATTTCCTCCAGTGTGCTTTGCTGAGGCGTCTTTCCCTGCTCCTGCAGACGGCGCTCAATATAGCGGAATCGTTGGGTGAATTTGAGGTTCGTACGCGCCAGTGCCTCCTCCGGATCGGCGTCTATGAATCTTGAAGCATTTACTGCAGCGAACAGCAGGTCGCCAAGCTCCAGCATCTGTTCTTCAGCAGTCTGCCCTTCCTGCACGGCCTCCTGCAGTTCTTCTAGCTCCTCGCGTATTTTGGAAAAAACATCCTCAATCTGCTCCCAATCAAAGCCGACCTTTGCTGCTTTCTTCTGCAGCTTATAGGACTTCATCAAGGCAGGAAGGTCCTTGGGAATGCCATCCAACAGCGAGGCCTCCTGTACATCTGTTCCCTTCAGCCGCTTCTCCTCCGCCTTCATTTGCTCCCAGCTCTGCAAGGCCTCTTCAGCATTGTCTGCGGTCTGCTCGCCAAAAACATGCGGATGGCGGAAGATTAGCTTGTCGTGTAGACCTGCAATTACGTCATATACACTGAAGGTCCCCACTTCCTCCTCCATCTGGGCATGAAGAAGAATCTGCAGCAATAGATCGCCAAGCTCCTCCTTCATGTGCTCTGGATCATCCTCATCAATCGTCTCCAGTACCTCATAGGTCTCTTCGATCAGGTTCTTGCGAATGGAAGAGTGTGTCTGCTCACGATCCCAAGGGCACCCCTCAGGGCTTCGCAGGATGTCCACGATCTCGTGCAAACGCTCAAAGGAATGCCTCCGCAGGAAAGTATCCTCACTCCGTGGAATGAAGACAACCGACAGATTGCCATAGCCCTGCACCCGATCCAGCTCGTACAGCGGTATTCTATGGATCTGCTCCTCACCGCTTACACCAAGGGCATGTCCCACGATGATTGGATAATCATCTGGATAACGCTCCATAAGGCATAGTTTGACGTCAGAGGCGGTGAAGCTGTCATAGACCTGTCCAATCAGCGTATGTAGACGCGGCTGAAGCCAGCTGGCATCCATACTGCCTGCGTCCAGAAGCTGGAATCCTTCAATCGGGTCAAAGCCGAGTCGCACGAAGGCTTCGTCCAGGAAGCTCTCCCCACCCAGAATATGCAGCTCAATCCCTTGAGCCGGGCAACGCTCTCTCAATAGCTGTACAGCTGCCTCAGCCACCATCGGATGACCAGGAACGGCATAGACGATGCTAGTGCCCTCAGCCCCTTGTGAGGCTTGTGTAAGTAAGCGCTGTGCGATCTCCTCATATACCTCGGGGAAAGAGTCCTTGGCCTCATAGACGTCGTCAAAGGATTCAGACTTGATGTTGTAGTCTTCCAGAACGGCGGTCACCGGGTGCTCCTTGGTTCGGAGATACAAGGTATCCGCTTGTTTCAGTCGATTCAGAATGCCGATCGTAAGCTGGTCAGGGCCACCTGACCCAAGACCGACTATTGTCAGGGTACTGCTCATGGCCATCCTCCTATTCGTCTAAGCGATTCTTAGCTGAGCATGTTACATAAATCCAAAGAACGTAGTCAGCAGGATATTAATCGAAACGATTTTATTCATGCATATTTTGTATTGAAAATTGACTGAAATCGAATGAATCAAAAGGCTAAGCTAAATATTTCAGTTGTATAAAAGCTTTGCATATCATCTCAAGTATCACGTCTGAAACAGAACTCGTGTGACTATTATCTTACCACATGTGGCTTCAAGCTTGCCTTGCATTGCCTTCAAGCCTTTCATTAGCTGAGGCGGGTGACCAGCCTCAGCTCAGCATCCGCAGGCCGCGCAGCAGCTTCACCAGCGGAGAGCCGAGCTTCGGCAGCTGCAGAAGCTCAGCCTCGGTCAGTAGCCGCAATCGAACAGCGGCTAGCATGAACACAGCGGTGCCTGCGGCTACGCCCAGCAGGCTCTTCGCCATCGCGGCCGTTCGACTGTCGGCCGCATAGCCCAGGGCACCCAGCGCTGCGCCGGTGCCCCAGGAGACCGAGGCCGCCGCGAGCACCATGGCGGCCAGCATGATCGCCGGCTTCAGCACGCCGGCGGACCAAGACGTGCGCAGCCCAGCCAGGCGGGCCAGCTGCGCAGTGTTGAGCGCAGCCGCCAGCGTATAGGCGGCTGCGCCTGCAATGGCGGCGCCTGTCGTGCCCCAGATGGGCACGAGCAGCACATTCAGCGCCGCCTTCACCGCGGCGGCGGCCAGCAGGTGCAGCGCCGGCGCACGGACGGCACCCAGCCCTTGCAGCAGCGCCGCCGAGATGATGCTGGCTGTCCCGCCGGCTGCGGTCAGCGCGAGCCAGCTCATGACATCGCTGCCCGCGGCATCCTTGTACAGCATCTGGTTAATGGGCTCTGCGAGGATGGCGAGACCAGCCGCAGCAGCCAAGCCGAGCAGCCAGGACCAGCGCAGCGCCAGACCGCTCTGACGTCGGATCAGCCCATCATCGCCCCTGAATTTGGCCTCGGCCAAGGCCGGGATGAATAACGCGGTCAGGCTAGTCGCTAACATCATGACCAGCTGTACCAGAGGCAGACCCCGATTATAGATTCCGAAGGCGACCATAACCTCGGCCTCTCCTAATCCCTCCTGCTTGAGCAGACGCGGGACCGTGAACGTATCAACCATCAAGATGAGCGGAATCGCAAGGCTGCCTAGGCATACAGGGAGCGCGTAGCGCATTAGAGACCGCAGAAGCTTGAAGGCCCCTGGCCGGGACAACTCCGATCCAGGCAGCTTCTCAATTTGTTTATACTCTGGCTGAGCATAACCGCGCTCTTCGAACCTCGATACGCGCCCTCTGAGCCCTGTATGCCCTCTGGTTCCCGATACGTTCTCCTGAGCAGTCTTCCAGTCCGAGGTCTGGTGAAGCGAGCTGCGCCCTTCATGGCTTGACGGCTCCTCTTGACCCCGTTGTTCGCCCAGCATGCCATCCAGTAATGCAGTCTTATCTATATCCCTATCAGAGTGGCCTGTACGCTCTGACTTATACCTATGCCTGTCAGCCAACCCCGCCTTTGAGGTAGCCGCCACCTCTGGCGAATAAGGTGGTCTCGTCGTACGAGAACGGCCATGACTGGCCCGCAACCAGTAGAACAGCATAATACAGAGGCCTGCAGCGCCGCCAGCCGCAGAGCCCAGCATGGCTCCAGCTGCAATCCAGTCCGGGGAGAAGCCTTGACCGATCATATACAGCAGCAGCACAATCATCACTGTCACGCGGATCAATTGCTCCGTCACCTGAGACACAGCAGTAGGGATCATATTATGGAGTCCCTGAAAATATCCACGCATCGCGGCCATGATTGGGATAAACAGGCAGGCTGCCGAAGCCGCCCGAATGGAAGGAATGACGTGTGCATTATCAATCCATTTACCCAGGAGTGGAGCAGACACATACGTCAGCATTCCCAGGACCAGCCCGAATGTACCCAACACCATGTAAGCTAGTCTGGCTACCCTTTTCCCTCCTTGCTCGTCCCCGGCTGCTTCGTATTCTGCTACGAACTTGGAGATGGCTACGGGGAAGCCAGCAGCGGCTATGGTAATCAGCACGGTATAGAACGGATAGACCGTATTGTAAATGCCAAATACACCATCGCCGCCAATATTCTGCAAGGGAATCTTCTGCAGTGCACCGATGAGCTTGGTGACGATGGCAGCCACCGTCAAAATCAACGCTCCTTGCAGCAGCTTCCCTGCCTTATCGTTCTTGCCCATGACGGCCTCCTACTTGCAAGGTTATAACTGACTTTGCATGAATATACCCTGCTCATACTCTGGATTTTGCTTCCTACGCTTGTTGCACTTTTCTTAGCTATCCACTTCTATGCTTGTCCTACTATGTAAGAATCACAATCGCTACTGTCCCTAACTAGCGGCTACACCCCTCTTATTATAGCGGCTTCCGTAGACATACAAAACTCCCGAAAGACTAGAGGCCTCCGGGAGCGCTACAGTTGCTTCATTTTGTTATTGTTCCATCTGCTTGCCAAGGAATGCAGCAGCTGTCTCTGCCATTTTGGTCTCCATCTGTGCCATGGTCACATTTTCGTCCTTATTAAGCAGGATTACGGCTCCAATGGGGTCACCCCCGGAAATAATCGGCGCTGCCACAAATGACGAGATCTGCTCCGTGTTATCCTTCGCGATCTCATAGGCGCCAGCTGAGGTCTCCAGCAGCGTCTTGCGATTCTCCATGCATTCCTCAATTAGCGTACTTATGGACTTGTCCAGGTATTCCTTCTTGGATCCACCAGCAACGGCAATGAAGCTGTCACGGTCTGATATCATCGTAATATGACCTGTACTTTCGTACAATGATTCCGCATACTCCTTCGCAAAATCACCCAGTTCTCCAATTGGCGAATACTTCTTCAGAATTACTTCTCCATCCCGATCCACGAAAATCTCGAGCGGATCTCCTTCGCGGATACGCAGTGTTCTGCGAATCTCCTTCGGAATGACTACCCGACCCAAATCGTCTATGCGTCGAACAATGCCAGTAGCTTTCATGTACATGTTGCCCCACTTTCTAGGAAGATTAATTACTACGGCCCTGCCTCAAAACGGTAATTATTGAAGTCTAACCATAGTATTCATCCGCTCCCAATTCATTATACATGCGATTCAAGAACTGGCCCCGAATAGGAAAAGGCGCGGTTTTCCGCGCCTTTCTTGTCCAAATGATCACCAGGTGTGGTTGCTAGGTGTTGCGTAGACCTACCGAGTGGGTATTATTTACCTTCTGTTGCATCCTTAGCACCATCATTGGCTGCATTGCTTCCATCCGTCGCGTTGCCGCCTGCACCTGCATCACCAGATTTATTCTCGGTGCTGCCTTCAGGAGTAGTAGCACCACTGTTCTCTGGCTGCCCCTCAGTTCCTTCTGCTGCCGGAGCCTTAGGAAGATCGATGCTCTTGATTTTTCCTTCCAGTTCGGTGCTCATGAAGTTCGTGATCGTGTCAGAAGCCAGCTTGTTCTTCAGACCATCCTTCTGCTCTGCGGTCAGCTTGTCGAAGCTCGCCTCATTCCGGGATTCCACCTTGATGATGTGGTAGCCGTACTCTGTCTCTACTGGCTCACCGATCTCGCCCACTTTTTGTGTCTTAGCTGCTTCCTTGAAGGCCTCTACCCATTGTCCCACTGGCGAATTTTCATACAATCCGCCGTTCTCGGCAGAGCCTGGGTCCTCAGAGTATTTCTTGGCAATCTCCGCAAAGTCTGCCCCATTATCGAGCTTGTCCTTCACTTCTTTTGCCAGCTTGAGCGCTTCTTCCTTCGGACGCTCTTTATTGGTCTTCGGATCTGTGAAATTAATCAGTACATGGCGCACAGATGCAGTTGTGAACTGGTCGATGTTGGTCTCGAATTCCTTTTTCACCTGCTCGTCCGTCACCTTGTTCGTCTCACTCTTGATTACAGTCATGATCCGTGTCATATAATTCTTCACATCTTGCTCGCTCAGCTTCTGATCCGTCAGCATCTTCTGGAATTGCTCCTCGCCGACCGAATTTTTGAAATTCGCGAACTGCTCTTCCGCGCTCTTGGCTCCATCCTGCTGCGCTTTTTCATCTGCTTGACCTGCAAGATACTTATACGCAATCTCTTGCTTCACGATGGTCTCGCGGAACTCATCCATAGCCAGCATTTGTTCATACTCTGGATACAGCATCTTCATCATGCCCAGCTCCAGATTGAATTCATTCTCGGTAATTTGACCACCGTCATAAGTGGCAACCACCTTGCTGTTATCCTGCTGCTCCTGCGTCTGATCACCCTTCTGTCCACAAGCAGCTAGCAGCGATACCGCCGCTACTACTGCAAGCGTCAGCAGCAACGTCCTCCAGGATTTCAGTCTATTTGACAACATCCAAAAGTTCCCCCTTTAAATTAAAAGCTTCCTTCATGGAGCTTAGGAATTCCTCAAGCAGTTCCATAAGCTGACGATCGCCTAGACCCGCGCCTTTTATAGCAACGGTCATAGGAACCCCTTGATCAAATTGTACACGTCTTTCAAAGCGATTGCCAATCTGGGCAATTCCGGAAGGCTGAATCGCCTTTTCCTGCCCTTCATAGAAGCGCAAGACCATCTGATCAGCACGCTGAGTAAGTGACTCGATTCCATAAGCTCTTCCGTACACCTTGATCCTTGCGACTGCCAGTAGATTCACCACCGCCTCCGGCAAGTCCCCGAAACGGTCCACCAGCTCCTCCTCCAGCTCTGTCGCCTCCTGGAAGCTACTGATTGCTGCCACCTTCTTATAGATCTCAATCTTCTGAATACTATCGTAGATATAATCGCCAGGGAGATACGCATCAATGCTCAGATCAATGCTGGTCTTCCAATGCTGTGTCTGCTCAGGCTCTTCCCCGAACATAGTGACCTTACGTTTATTAATCTCTTCAGCAAGCATCTGTGAATATAGATCAAAGCCGACAGAAGCAATAAATCCGTGCTGCTCTGCTCCAAGCAGATTACCCGCTCCACGTATAGAGAGGTCCCGCATCGCAATCTTGAAGCCTGAACCGAGCTCTGTGAACTCCTTGATCGACTGCAGACGCTTCTCTGCAACCTCTGTCAGTACCTTGTCCCGCTGGTAGGTGAAATACGCATATGCAATCCGATTCGATCTGCCCACGCGGCCACGAAGCTGATACAGCTGAGACAAGCCCATCTTGTCAGCATCATGCACGATAAGGGTATTCACATTAGGAATATCTACACCCGTCTCAATAATGCTGGTACTCACCAGCACATCATATTCACCATCCAGGAAGTCCAGAATGGTCTTCTCAAGCTCCGACTCCGACATCTGTCCATGACCGATTCCCACGCGGGCCTCAGGAACCAGAGCATTGATCTCGGCAGCCATCTCCTGAATGCCTTGAACACGGTTGTACAGGTAATACACCTGACCGCCGCGAGCCAGCTCTCGTTCAATAGCCTCACGTACTAGCGCCTGGCTGTGCTCGACAACATATGTCTGAACCGGGAAACGATTCTCTGGTGGTGTCTCAATGACCGACAAATCACGGACTCCCAGCATAGACATATGAAGCGTACGTGGAATCGGTGTAGCCGTCAGCGTCAGCACGTCCACATTGGTCTTGAGCCGTTTCAGCTTCTCCTTATGAGTTACACCGAAGCGTTGCTCCTCATCCACAATCAACAGACCTAGATCCTTGAAGATCAGGTCCTGCGACAGCAGGCGATGCGTACCGATAACAATATCAACGGTACCCTGCTTCACACCTTTGATCGTCTCATTCTGCTCCTTGCGTGAGCGGAAGCGGCTGAGCACCTGGATATTGAATGGATACCCAGCGAACCGCTCTACGAATGTCTCATGATGCTGCTGAGCCAGAATAGTAGTCGGTACAAGCACAGCGACCTGCTTGCCCTCGATAGCCGACTTGAAGGCTGCCCGAATGGCGACCTCTGTCTTGCCATAACCAACATCACCGCAGAGCAGACGATCCATGGGACGACTCATTTCCATATCCTTCTTGATCTCTTCAATTGCACGAATCTGATCACGAGTCTCATCATAAGGGAACATGGCCTCGAATTCTTGCTGCTCTGGTGTATCCTTCTCGAAGCCATAGCCAGGTGAGGACTGGCGATCGGCATAGAGCTTAATGAGATCATCAGCAATATCCTGAACGGAGCTACGCACTTTATTCTTGACTCTCGTCCACTCGTTGCCACCCAGTTTATAGATCTTGGGCTCCTTCTCCTCCGAGCCCACATACTTCTGAATCAAATCAATCTGCTCAATTGGTACAGATAGCTTGTCACCGCCAGCATACAGAATGTGCATGTAATCCTTGTGTATGCCTCCGACCTCAAGGGTGCCAATACCAAGATATTTACCAATCCCGTGATTCTGGTGAACGACATAGTCGCCGATCTTCAGCTCGCTATAGCTCTTGATCCGCTCTGCATTGTCTACATGGCGTCCTTGCTTACGTGCCTTGCGTTGCTTCTGCGAGAACATCTCGCCCTCGGTTATGACGGCTAGATGAATAGACGGCATTTCAAAGCCGCTCTGCAGATTGCCAATCAGCATCGTTGGCTCTGGAATATCATAATCCTGCAGCACACGGCGAATCCGATCAAGTCGATCCTCTCCGTTAGCCAGCATAATAACCTTGGTACCCGCCTTGATCCAGCGCTCCATTTCCGATTTCAGAACATTCATCTGTCCATGAAAATCCTGCATGGCACGGCTGATAAAGTTCAGAATATTCTGCGGCTGTGTATGTGGTACTTGGCGCAGGAACAGAGACATGAATAACGTCTGGAAGCGTCGTTGATACAATATGGTATCGCTAGATGCCCCTAATTCAAATTGGGGTAACGTCTTGCCGTTCTGCAATAGATGCAGATTCCATTCTGACTCATCACGTTCCAGCTGCTTGGCTGTCTCCAGCATCCGTGCTGGCTCGTCAATGATTAGAATCGTATCCTCCGGCATGTAATCCAGCAGTGTCTTGTGCTCTGGATAGAGGAGTGAGGCATATTTATATATTTCATCAAAGTATACCTGTTCCCGCAGCAGCTCAATCTCCTTCTGGATTTCCTCCTTCAGACGCTGCTTCGCCTGCCGATCTGTCGTCTTCTCGATCTGTTCTCCCAGCAGCATCGCAGCCTGGTCCGCTGCACGGCTCATTCGGGCCGGATCGGCAATGAGCTCTCTGCATGGAGTTACTATAATGGTCTGGACACGCTCTATGGATCGTTGGTCTCCTGGATCAAAGGTACGAATCGAATCAATCTCGTCATCGAACAGCTCGACCCGATAGGCTAACGAAGTCGTCATAGGATAGAAGTCAATAATTCCTCCACGCACACTCATCTCGCCTCGGGATTCCACCCGTTCTACCCGTTGATAGCCTAACTCCACCATACGTAGCAAGAACGAATCCAGTTGTACACTCTCTCCCTCTTTCAGCTCAATTCTAGCCCCCGCCATAACCTCTGGCACAGCAAGATAACGGCGAATGCCTGAATAAGGAGCGACAACTACGCCGCGAAAGCCCTGAGCACATTTGGTCAGCACATCGATCCGCTGGGACAACGTCTCAGGACTGGATACGGCAGCTTCAGCAGCTACCAGCTCATTGGCTGGGTATAACAGCACTTGATCGGATGAAAGCGCTTCCTGCAAATCATCCATGATTTTTTGTGCGGCGAACATATTATGCGTCATAATAAGTACTGGCCGCTTCGTCTCATAAGCTAGTGCTGCAATGAGCAGCTGACGAGCAGACCCGGATAGACCAGAAATAAGCTGCTCCTTCATCCCGGATGAAAGTCCGGCAGCAACTGATCCAAAATCGCTATCATTGGAAAAATCCTGAATAAGTGCTTGTAACAAAAAAGGCACCCCTTTTTACATTCATTTCATTCATACTCATCAATATCACTTGGAGGCATATGTATACGCCAGAACATATAAAACTCAAAAGAAGCCTCGGCAGCGCTGCCAAGGCTCCACAAGGCCAAGCTCATCTTGCCATGGTCAGGAAGACGGGGCCATCATTGTGCCATCTGGTTCTTATTGTAGCGGGTTGGCCAGGAGACTCAGCTCCGGATGATCTTCGAGATTCTCCCTACAGTAATCGCAAGTGATACGAACCGTAATCTCGCCGCTTGAATTATAGGCTATTATATCTCGCCGCTCGGACGGGGTCAAGAAATGGAAGCCGAGCCGTTCCTCTGATATATCGGGAGCATCAATTCGTCCAATGAACGTCCGGCAATGTCTGCATACATAATTAACTGCCATACATCTATATGCCTCCTGAAAGTCTTTTATACTGAACATGCCACATTCATGAATGATGTAGCCATGTCCATACTCTCAGTATGCCCGGAAAATGCCAATTTAGCCCTACCCGATCGTTGTGATGATCCTTCTCATTCTTACTCTCTGTTAATCGTCCTATTTGTTGAGCATTTACTTGTTGAATTTGGCCATCGTTCTTTCAAACGTCTCATTCAGACTGAATTCCAGTGCATCACAGGTCTCTTCAATCATGGAATCGAGCTGCTCCTTCTCCTTCTTGGGGAAGGTGGAGAGCACATAATCCACAATGGCATAGCCAGGCTCTGGGCGCGAGATCCCCATCCGAATGCGGTTGAACTGTTGAGTACCTGTGTGCTGAATAATCGACTTGATTCCGTTATGTCCGCCTGCACTGCCTTGGTAGCGAAGACGAATCTTGCCGATTTCGGTGTCCAGATCATCGTATACGACGATTAAATCCTCAAGCGAAGCCTTATAATAATCCATATAGGCTCTAATGGACTCTCCAGACAGATTCATGTAGGTCATCGGCTTGATGATGACCGTCTTCACCCCGCCAATCATTCCTTCACCCACCAAGGCCTTGCATTTACTCTGATTAACAGCAATGCCGTGGCGTGCAGCCAGCCTGTCCAATGCCATGAAGCCGACATTGTGTCTAGTTTTCTCGTATTGTGGACCTGGGTTCCCTAATCCAACAATCCATTTCATTGCGGCTTCGCCTCTCTTTGCAGTTCTTATTTTTTTGATACAATAGTCTGTAATCTGTATATTGAATATATTGCATATTCCAGCTCTGAATAGGAAGGTGACAGCACATTCGAGACCCGTCAGATACACTATCATATGACAGCCATTTTCTGTATCATCTGAAGAACGCCGTTCCTGTCCAGGTATATGATGACACAGGTAAGCACATTGAACTTGGGCTCATAGCCCGGTTCAATGAATATTTCGTAGAGATTGGTGGTACTCTCTATCACCGCAAACGATTCACCTTTATCTCACGTCCTGGCTTTTGATCAAGCGGATAATCCAGCATCATATATTTACCATGCCAGCCGCACTATCCATGTATTCCCTGCAATCCTATGAGACACGCCGATAGGGGTTACTTTTTCCTGAATGGAAAAGTAACCCCTACGTCATACCCCGGTCTTCTTATTCGATTTCAAACAGCTTACTAATGGACAGTTCTTCATGAACACGGATAATGGCTTCACCCATTAACGGCGCCACGGAGAGGACCTTTAACTTACTCGTCGGATTCGGATGAATGATAGGAATCGTATCGGTTACCACCACTTCTTTGAGTGGAGCATTCTCAAGACGTTCCATAGCTGGACCCGATAGCACGGGATGGGTACAGCACGCGTAGACTTCCTTCACGCCGCCTTCCTTGAGTGCATTCGCACCAAGAACAATTGTACCAGCCGTATCAATAATGTCATCGATCAGGATGGCTGTCTTGCCCTCAATGTTACCGATGATATTCATCACTTCACTTACATTGGGCTCTGGACGACGTTTGTCGATGATCGCGAGCGGGGCATTCAGGAAATCAGCCAGCTTGCGCGCCCGGACTACGCCACCGTGGTCAGGAGATACGACAATGGGATTCTCAATCTGCTTAGAGCGGAAATATTGAGCCAGAATAGGTACCCCCAGCATATGGTCAACCGGAATATCGAAGAAGCCTTGAATCTGCATGGCATGCAAATCCATTGTTATGACACGGTGTGCACCGGCTTTCTCAATCAGGTTGGCCACCAGCTTGGCCGTAATCGGATCACGTGAACGTGCCTTACGGTCTTGTCGGGCATAACCATAGTAAGGAATAACAACGTTGATGCTCTTGGCAGAGGCACGCTTAAGCGCATCTACCATAACCAGCAATTCCATCAGGTTATCGTTGACTGGATTACAGGTGGATTGCACGATGTAGACGTGACATCCACGTACACTCTCGGACAATTTGACTTGAATCTCCCCATCACTAAATGAGGTGGTGTGGGACTCGCCCATTGGAATCCCGATATAATCTGCGATCTGATGGGCTAGCTTAGGATTAGAGTTACAGGTGAAAATCTTTAATTTGGAATCACAATAAGTCATTAATATAAACCCTCCGTGCTGGTTCATTCATTGGAATCTGATACACACTGTATTCATCTGCTGATTTTCAAATAACAACCGGGAAATGATGCCTACTATCACTGAATCAACTAGTGTATAACTGTCTATTTAGATGAATTGCCGCGTTCCTTTTTGGCTTTCGCCTGATTGCGAATTCTGTCCGCGTAGCCAGACTTGTTCTCTTGACGGCTGCGAGCAATCGCTAGGTCGTTGTCAGGAACGTCCGAGGTGATTGTGGAGCCTGCCACGACATATGCGCCCTTACCGATGTGGACTGGAGCGATCAGATTCACGTTGCTGCCAATGAATGCATCGTCTTCAATCTCTGTAATGGATTTATTATATCCATCGTAATTCACCGTTATTGCACCGCACCCTATATTTACATTCTTACCCACTTTCGCATCCCCTATATAGCTAAGATGCGACACTTTAGAGTTGTCATCAATTGTTGCATTCTTGACCTCTACGAAATCGCCAACCTTGACGTGCTCGCCCAAACGAGAGCCAGGACGCAAATATGCAAATGGACCGACAGATGTACGCTGTCCCACCTCTGCATCATCCAGAACGGAATAGCGAATTTCCACATGATCATGCACAATCGTATTTGTCAGATTCGCATTCGGTCCAACGACGCAGAACTCACCGATACGAGTGGTGCCTGTGAGAATCGTCCCTGGATGAAGTACGGTATCTGCTCCAATCTCCACCTCACTACCAATATACGTGGAAGCCGGATCAATGACTGTTACTCCGCCTAGCATATGGCGACGAACGATGCGCTCCTTCATGTAACGCTCAGCTTCTGAGAGGGCTACCCGGTCATTCACACCGATGGACTCGGCCGGATCATGAGCCAAATACCCCTCGACGGCTTCACCTTCACCGCGCAAAATGCCGATTACATCCGTCAGGTAGTACTCTTGCTGCGCATTTTGATTCGTGACCTGTTCGAGCGCCTTGAACAACTTGGCATTATCAAAGCAGTACGTACCCGTGTTGATTTCGCTAATAGCATTTTCTTCTGCCGAGCAATCCTTCTGCTCTACGATCTTGATGACAGAACCTGCCTTATCGCGTACGACACGCCCATAACCATGTGGATCTGGCAATTCAGCTGTCAGTACAGTAGCTGCAGCACCCTTGCTCTCGTGATGAGCAATAAGCCCCTCTACCGTCTCCGGTGTAACGAGTGGCGTATCTCCGCAGATAATGATGGTAGTGCCCTTTTCTTCACCCAAGAGGGCCTTAGCTTGCTTGACTGCATGACCAGTACCCAGTTGCTCCTGCTGCAGAGCATACTCCGCCTTGTCTCCCAAATATCCCTGTACGGCTTCTGCACCGTGGCCTACAATCACGACTGTGCGTGTCACGCCAGCTTCACGAATTGTATCATGAACGTGGCCGACCATTGGCTTGCCGCATACGGGATGCAGCACTTTGTAGAGCTTGGACTTCATACGCTTTCCTTGCCCTGCGGCAAGAATCACAGCCATCCTTTTCAAGTGCTTATCCTCCAATCCTTTAGCTCAACCTTTTGCTGCATTCAGCTATATTTCACATTACAGGAATCCAATTCTTGATGGTTGCTTCATCGAATTTGCTCAAGATATGCTGCCTCAAGATTAGCCCTTCATGCTGTTGCCTATAGTCAATACCATAAAGATTATATTTTATATTAGCCAAAAAGAAAAGAGAGCCACAGTTCGTGGCTCTCTTTTCTTCAAAACCCCAATCGCGTCCAAGTTGTATCTTAGGCGCCTTCTTCGATTACTTCTTCTTCCTCCACAGCTGCCCGCTCGTACTCTGCCAGGACTGCAGCCTGGATTTTCTCACGGGTACCAGAGGAGATTGGGTGGGCAATATCGCGGAACTCCCCGTCCGGGGTGCGCTTGCTTGGCATAGCCACGAACATTCCATTGTTACCATCAATGACACGAATGTCATGCACGACAAACTCTCCATCGATCGTAATGGAAGCAATCGCCTTCATTCTCCCTTCCGAGTTCACGCGGCGAAGTCTTACATCCGTAATTTGCATGTGTTGTATTCACCACCTTTTTCCAATAAGGACTTGGTGTATAATTCCACACGCCGGAGCAAATTCCTTCTTTTTTTGTACAATTTGTATCCTGAAATCAGGAAAATTTTTCAATACCCTCAATTTTTGCCTGTTACAAGGGCATTTTTATGGAATATGACAATTTAATGTCAGCTGAAGTAATTACCAAGCTGCACGTTAATTTGCTTGCTACGTGCATCCACCGCCGTCAGACGGGCCAATGATACATAATCGTGCAACAGCCGTTCCTCACTATGCACCTCACCAGACTCGACCAGCACGCCAACACCTGCTACCGTAGCATTGAATTCTTGCAGCAGGTCAACCATACCCTGGATCGTGCCGCCTGCCTTCATGAAATCATCCACGATCAGTACACGCGATTTCTCGCGGAGGGCTCGACGGGATAGAGACATCGTATGTAGACTCTTCTGAGAGCCGGATACATAGTTGATACTTACCGCTGAACCTTCTGTCACCTGATGATCCCTTCTTACAAGGACTACCGGTAGATTCAGCTGCGCACCTGTAGCATATGCCAGTGGGATCCCCTTCGTCTCGACAGTCATGACTACATCAATACTCTTCTCTGCGAAGGCTGTGGCAAAGATCTTGCCAGCTTCATTCATCATCGCGGGCTGACCCAACAAGTCGGACATATACAGATAGCCCCCAGGCAGAATCCGGTCAGGCTGCTCCAATTGCTTACACAGCTCCTCTGCAAAGGTCAGGGCATGCTCCGTGGACAGCCTTGGAATCAGCTTCACTCCACCCGCAGCTCCAGCCAATGTCAGCAGCTCTCCCGTGCCATCATCCTCAAATACTTCCTTGATAATCGCCAAGTCCTCGCTAATCGATGACTTCGCAGCTCCATAACGATCCGCGAAATAAGTGAGGGGCACAAGTGTGTGCGGTCTAGCAAGCAGGAACTGGGTCATCTCAACTAAGCGTGCGCTTCTTTTTAATTTTTTCACGTGAGATTCCTCGCTATCTTATCATCCTTGCTGGGTCAGGGTCACATATCCCGTATGACGAACCCCTTCACAGGCATAAATGTTGCTGGTTTTCATTAAAATCCGAATATTTATATTAAAATATAACATTTTCGTACGTGTATACACAAGTTAATCTGCAAAATCTTGTACAAGCCTCTGCTGATCAATACACACTTCACTCTAATCAGGTCAACAATCTGACCGCATGAACCTCTTTACAGAAGCCGCGTAGCCCATTATAGATCCTCGGAATCTTCGCTTCCTTCGATACGAGACCAAATACGGTTGGTCCGCTGCCCGACATCAGCACCCCATCTGCTCCCAGGCGAACCATAGCTTCCTTCAGGTGCCTTACCTCCGGGTGCAGGTTCAGCGTTACATCCTCCAGTACATTGCCAAGCTCGTTACATATGTCATGAAATGAGCCTGTGCGCAGGGCAGCTTCCATCCGTGCTGCAGAAGGATGATGCTGTATCCGGTCCGCACGCACGCGTCCATATACCTCCGCAGTAGACACATTAATTGGTGGCTTGGCGAGGACAATCCAGCACTGAGGAGGGTTCGGCAGAGGCGTCAATAGCTCCCCGCGACCTGTCGCAAGGGCCGTGCCTCCCGTAATGCAGAACGGTACATCAGAGCCCAGCTGTGCTCCCAGCTCTCTCAGCTCCTGATCCGGTATGCCGAGCTTCCATAACCGATTCAGACCCCGCAACGTAGCTGCAGCATCACTGCTGCCACCTGCCAGGCCTGCTGCCACCGGAATCTTTTTATCCAAATGTATGTATACCCCAGTTTTCACATCATAACGTTCCTTGATTAACCTTGCTGCTTGGAATGCCAGGTTCTTCTCATCCAGCGGAATATAGCCAGCTTGGCTGGAGATCATGATCGTATCTCGTGGAAGCTCATGCATTTCCAATCGGTCTGCCAGATCAACCATTGTCATGATCATCTCAACTTCATGATATCCGTCATCCCTTTTACGCAGTACATCAAGCATCAAGTTAATTTTAGCTGGAGCTTTTTCGTATATTTTCAAGGCGTTCACCCGTCCTCACCTTTCCATCAAGACAACTTAACATATTATATCAGAACATAGCTGTCAAGCATAGAAGAGGCAGCATGGCATTAAGTAATCGCTTACATTATAATAAATACCTTTTCTTCTATCACACTTCAAGTTCTCAATCTAAGCCTCACTTATGCATTTATTACAACGGAAGAAGACTCCGGTCACTTCACCGGAGCCTTCCCAGCAACACTTTAAGGCTTACGGGCAGCAGCCTGCTCTGCCAGTTGAATCGCACGCTTGACCATATTGCCAGCATCCTTCGCCTTAATGCCACCCCAACCTTCTTGCTGTACTGTCTCATAGAAGCCCAGATCCTTCGCTAACTCATACTTTAGCTCCTCAGACATCACGCTGCGTCTTCTCCGGCTCATGAAGGCACCTCCCTCAGTAATATGAAAATCAAGAGTACGGGATCTTACCGACGTTAGTATGCCTGCTCATGAACGGAGCTATACAGACCAAAGCTGATTATGAAGTGCAGCGTAGGATACCTAAGAGGAGCAGCTGTGACAAATACAAAATACATGCTCATCCATAATCGAGGAAAGAAAAAACTGCACCCCTTAGGGATGCAGTTCTCTCTATACGATACACAACCAACAAAGGTTATGCTTGAGAATATTCAATGGCGATCTCGCCTTCAGGATCATAAATGCTTACTTCCACCGATTCCGTCAGGATATCGGCATAGCTGTAGGACACACGCTTGAAGGTCTGCTGCTCCTGATCCAGCTTTACAATAAATACAGAAGGGTACGTTTCTTCCAAGACACCAGTTCGTTCAACGGTCTTACGGCGTCCGCCGTTAGCCCGTAGCAAAATCTTTTGCCCAACATGTGCATCGAGACTGCGTTTGATATCCAATAGCGAGTTTTTTGCCATTGCTAACGACCACCTCTTTCCTTGTCCATTATAACAAAGAAGATAACCGATGTCAAATCAAAACAATAATTATAACAACTACAAAAATATATTGTCAATTGTTTTTTTTGCACAAAAAATAAAAGCCCCCATATGGAGCTTTTATCGTCACCATTTTGCCTATTATTCGATTAGACTTTCGTTTGAGTACAGAGCAAATAACAGGCTTAATCATTCGTTCTGTGCTGTCCTGATTCTCTAGTTGAACTCCATTTGCATGTATGGCAAAATGCTCAGATGGCTGACGGCGTAACCTTCAAGGTAGATAGATCCTCAAGCCTTGGCAGACCGACACGATAACTACCTCTTGTCTCGATTCCACCGACACCCTGGCTACCACTAATCGTATGATGGAAAATATCCGACATGCTGACCGTCTCCCGAATCGAGGTAAATGACGCCTTAGCTGCAATATAGACCGGGTCTAGCGCATGAATGAGCACCCGACCGGGGGAACTGGCAAAATTAGCTCCAGAGCGAATAAGCGCCTCAAAATGAGACTGACATGCCCCTGCTACGATCGTAAGCCCATCCAGATTCTTCTCATACTGCCGCGCTACCTGGATGGCAGCTACGAAATTCTGCGAATTTTTATAGCTGGACAGACTGCTAAGATCATAAGGAACTCTTTGCTTCAGCACGCCGTCGTGTCCGGTTATGACTACGATGCTGGGCCTTGAGCGTGGAAGCAGACGATACAGGGTATCGGCCATGGCCGACTCATGCACATGATATCCCTCTGCGGGCACACGCAGCTGCTTATACAGATTCAGGCTTTTATTCAGATAGTTCGCATCGCCATCTAGATGCAGCACCTTCCCCGGCAGCTCGAAGTAGGATATATGCGAATCTTGACTTTGCTCCGACAATATCGAACGACTTCTCTCCATCTGGTGCTGTCGATCCTGCTGCAGATGGGACAGTGATTGATTCGCCTTGATGTATGCCTTTCTCGTTTTGTCGCTCATAGATGCAGCCGGGACCTTGACCAGGTCGTTCACGGGGGAATCGGCAAGCAATCGAAATTCTGTCCCCTTGATAATGGCCTTATCTTGCCGGATACCCTCTACGCGAAATGTCACATCTCCGCCATACGATCTCCGAACGACCAAGTCTCCTAATGTCATCACACTGTATCACCCCTCCTTCATGGTATGGGGCAGTTGCCCGATTGGTTACCATCCGGAGGATTATTATTAGCGAATGCCTGCTTCCAGCAAGACATCGCTCAGACGGGCAAATTCTGCTATGCTGAGCGTCTCACCACGTCTTGTAGGGTCAATATCCGCCTTCCCAAGTAGCGGCTCAAGCTCGTCCCTGTTCTCCTTCGTGAAGAACTTGCTCTTCAGGTTGTTCGCAATCGTCTTGCGACGCTGGGCGAAGCAAGCATGAATAACCTCGAAGAAATGCTGCTCATCCATAACCTCAACTGGCGGCTTCTCACGCACACGTAGACGAATGACGGCAGACTCTACATTAGGCTGCGGGATGAACACCGTATGGGGCACAATACATACCATTTCCGGGATGCTGTAATATTGTACAGCTATGCTCAGGCTACCATAGTCCTTCGTCCCTGGTGAAGCGGCCATCCGCTGTGCCACTTCCTTCTGAATCATGACTACAATGTTCTCCAGCGGGAGCTTCTCCTCCAGCAGCTTCATCAGGATTGGCGTTGTTACGTAATAAGGCAAATTAGCCACAACACTAACCCGCTCTACCTCGGCAAAATCCTCAGCAAACACCATCTTCAGATCAAGCTGTAGCACATCTCCATGACGAACCTTCACGTGGCTATAAGGCTCCAATACCTCAGACAGAATCGGTAGCAGTCGCTGGTCAATCTCAACAGCCGTGACACGCTTGGCGGTCTGTGCCAGCTTCTCGGTGAGCGCCCCAATGCCTGGACCAATCTCCAAGGCTCCCTTAGTATCATCCAGTTCGGCGGCCGCGACAATATTTCTCAGAATATTCTGGTCAATCAGAAAGTTCTGCCCCAGACTTTTCTTGAAGGAAAAGCCATGGCGCTGAATGATCTCCTTCGTACGCCGGGGTGTTGCGATATCTTCGAATCCTTTCATGCCATCACAGTCCTTCACCTTCAATTTTATTTAATGCGTCCAGAAACTCCTCCCGGCTAATCTGAAATACCGTTAGCCGCTTATGGAGCTGCTTTCCGTTACAATATCCGATCCCTAATTCGTTACCCAGCGCCATCCGTCTGGCTGAGGCCCGGGGATGGGTGATCAAGCCTGCCTCAATCAGATCACTCCAAGCGATCGTCGGCTCCGCCTCGTCCACCGTCGTGCGCACACGCTCCAGCGCGTGACGAATGGCCTCGGGAGAGGCATTCTCCACTCCGATATCTCCCTTGTGCGTCGCCTCGGACTCGGGGATGAACGCCTGCTTACAGCCAGGCACCTTGGAGGTAATAATCTTGCGGATACGTTCTCCCGCATGATCCGGGTCCGTCAGCACAATAACGCCTCTGCGTTGCTGGGCAAGGGCTATTTTTCGTATGGTCATCGCATTGATGGCAGAGCCTCCGGTCTCGATCGTATCCGCCTCTACAGCGCGTTTGATGGCTACTGTATCGTCCCGTCCCTCCACCACGATAACTTCCTTAATCATCTCGTGTCTTCCTTCCTATATAGGCGCCGCGCCACGACACGACATGTATTCGTATGGGCTCCTACGTACATATGAACAAACAAAAAATAAGAAGAGAGTATTCACCCTCTTCTTAAGTATACATAATCTTGATCTTATACTATCCTAATGGACACCTGTAATACAAGCTATGTCCAGAAGACACTAGTTCAGCTCTGGCTTCACGGGTCCGATGACATATACGGTAATCCCTGACTTACGCCCGAAGTTAAGCGCATGATTCAGATTATCGTAGTACACGTCAATTTTGTTGCCTTTAATGGCTCCGCCTGTATCCTCTGCACGACGGAAGCCTAATCCCTCAATATAGACCCACCAGCCGATCGGTACTACATTCGGGTCTACTGCAATCGTGCGGCCCTCGGTTACGCGTGTACCGGAAGCCGTACGTGTACCAATGCCAGGCTCCTGAGAGGAGTATGCTGTCATGGATACATTGTTGAGTACCTTTTTATATTTAAAATCAATTCCAGCTTTACTTACGACATTATTGCCCGTGCTTGCTACGCTAGCACTTACCGTCTTGGCATTAGCTGGTCCCGTGGAGGCTGCGAGCACCACTGGCTTCTTCGTGCCGACTGCAACCACTCTGTCGACCCGGTTCGTGGCTACCTCTTTGCTGACCATCCGTTTGGAGATGAGTACACCGTCATGGTACTCCTTCTCAATATTCTGAATCATAACTCCAGCCTTGCCGCTACGAAGGACGCGATTATCCCCCTTGAACAAGCTTGGGTCGGCTGTCTTAATGACCTGAAACGGAATCTCGGCTTCCTGCTCAAGCGATTGCGTCGTTACCCGAACGATTTTTATATCCATGTTAGACGAAACTTGGGTATCGAGTGCCGGAGTGACAATGTCCTTGGAGGACACTTTATACCCCAGAGACTTCACTGCGTCCCCAACTGTCTTCTCAGTGGTGTATAGTGTCTTGCTCTGATGATCAGCCGTGATTTGCACAGGTGCAGCACGCTTGATCACCACTTCGTCCCCATCCTGAATTGCCCCATTCAGTGGCATGGAGATCATGTCATGCGGTTCGAGAGTAATATTTTCTTTCTGCAGCAATTCATGCAGCAGCGCTTCGCGTGTCTCCAAGGTGACAGCCTCACCATCAATTACGAGAGACACCTGCTTCTTGTCTTGAATGTACACCAGAATAGAGATCATGGTAATTAATGCGACTAGAAAAAGTGCAACCAGCGTAGTCCGATTGATTTTTCCATACTTCCATCGCAACGCGTAAGACATGCTGGATGAGCGTGACTCATGGGTCTCCCCTTTTTGGAAAATGCCCACTTCTCCGTCCCTCCTTACATAGCCTCGCCGTCTGGAATGATGCAAACTTGAAATAGACGCGACTATACCAGATTTTCTACAGGACCACCTCGGAACTTCCCGATGTCCTGCATCATGTTCCCGTCTTCGCAGCATGCGCCATCTACATCAACTTCAAGACTGTAGATTGGACATCACTCCCGAACATAGGCCACAAGCAAAAAAAGCCAAAAAAAGAGCAAGAGAGCTCTTTCGTGGCTTCCACTGATGACTGATGCGGAAATTCATGCACGAGGTTGCTTCTCTCTTGTTACGCTTACGGGGTTAGCTGTCGGGTTCGGACGTAGAGATCGCCCTAGTTCCAGTTATCCGCTCATGGCGGACACCTTCACATTCACCCCGAAGACCCAAAAAAGAAATCGATGCACAGCTGACAGACAGCGTGCGATTCGGTTCCCCCGTTCTCCAGGTTGGAGACTCAGCGAGACTGGTTCACGAAGTGAGTTGCTTCGATCACGACTTAGGACCTAAATCGCGAACAACAATTCACTGTTGAAATGATATCCTGTTTGTAACCATGTTGTAAAGCGGCTTTCAAGTGTGTTTTTCTAAATAATCGGTTAAAATATTGTAATATTCTCGATTTTACTGCAACAAATTCATGATTGTCTTCGTCTATCTCTTTTTTTCAGCTTATTTTCTCTTCCTTGCTCACAATGCCAAATCGTTCCAGTCCGTTTTTGGTAGTAATTTCGGCCAATTCCTCCAGTGAAATCCCCTTAATGTCAGCTGCTGCTTCAGCCACATATTTTACATAAGCACTTTCGTTTCGCTTTCCTCGGAACGGATGTGGAGTCAGGTATGGAGCATCCGTCTCGATCAGTAGGCGATCCAGTGGTACCTTTTCTAACACTTCCTTTGGTTGACGTGCATTCTTGAATGTAATCGGTCCCCCGAAGGAGAGATGAAAGCCCATGTCGAGGCACAATTTCGCGGTCTCCCAGCTACCAGAGAAGGAGTGCATGATTCCGCCGACATCTCCTGCCTTCTCTTCGCGAAGAATTTTGACAATATCCTCATGTGCATCCCGATTATGAATGACAATCGGCATGCTGAGCTCACGAGCCAGTCCAATCTGCCGACGAAGCACCTGGTGCTGGATGTCCTTCGGAGATGTATCCCAGTAGTAATCCAGCCCAATCTCCCCGATAGCCACTACTTTATCATGCTTGCACAGCTCCGCAATCCATTCCAGATCGCCATCCTTCATATCAATAGCATCGACAGGATGCCATCCAATAGCGGCGTAAATGAAATCGTACTTTTCGACAAGCTCCATAGTCGTTGGGATCGTCTCACGATTAAAACCGACATTAACCATTCGGGTGACACCAGCCTCGACAGCCCGTGCAATGACTTGCTCTTGATCCTCTTTAAATTGGGATGCATCTAAATGTGTATGTGTGTCGAATAATTGCATGACTGACTCCTTTCCATATTACAGCACAGACTTACAGCAAAGCGCTCAAATATTCAGACAAGACTCATCGTATTTTTTCTTTTTTTCAATAATTTGCAATAATCAGTTTTAGGCATGGCCGTTTACAATTTATAGACAAATGGGTGATCATTTAACAAATAGCTTTTGAATATCATGCGGTAACCGATCTTTGACGGCTTCCAGCTTCATATGCGGGTAATACAGATGGTACTTGCCGCGATGAATGCCGCTGATGGAGCGCACAATATCAGACACCTCCGATATTTCTCTTACGGTGTCTTTACTGCCCAGCAGCAGAATTTGATTCTCGGTCGAGCCATTCTTTCTGAACACATCATAAGGAAGATCGGTCGGAAAATCAATTTCCAAGTCATAATCGGGGTTCAGCCCCACATCGCGTAATGCTTCACGAATATGATCGACCTTATCCATATCCAGACATTCCAGCTGTATATATTTATACAGTCTGCGATCCAGGAACCGGCTGCACAGATCACTGAGAATCGGGTCATCCTCGAATCTCCATTGGTTAAAGGTCGTCTGGATCAACGCCTCATCGAGCATTAAATATTGCTGCACGGTCACATGACCATCAATGAGCTGCGGAATCGGCTCCAGCATGAACTTGAAGCGGTAGTCCTGATAGCGTAGCTCCTTAAGTCTTCTGAAGATTTGACGCAATAGTATTTCAGAGCTACGGGTCACTGGATGAAAATAGATCTGCCAGTACATCTGGTATCTGGACATGAGATAATCCTCAACCGCATGCATTCCTGACTCCTTGACAACAATCCTGCCCTGATGAGGACGAAGAAGCCTCAGGATACGATCCAGATCGATCGTTCCATAATTGACACCTGTCATATGGGCGTCTCGCAGCAGATAATCCATCCGATCCGCATCCAGCGGACTCGTAACAAGGTTGACTACGATGGGCTTATCGTAATCCTTGGCAATGACGGCTGCTACCTTCTCGGGGAAATCAGGAGCTATATCCTTCAGAACTTTATTGATCTCTGTATCGCCGAGTACAATCCGACATGTCCAATCCTCATGATGCATCTGAAAAGCTTCTTCTATAGAATGCGAGAATGGACCATGTCCCACATCATGGAGCAATGCGGCACACAGAGCTACCAACTTCTCTTCCTTGGGCCAGTCCGGATAATCACCGCGTTCAAATTGGGAGATAATCCGCCGTGTAATCTCATATACCCCTAAAGAGTGTGAGAATCGGCTATGCTCGGCACCGTGGAAGGTCAGGTAGGAGGTTCCTAGCTGTCTTACACGGCGAAGCCTTTGGAATTCAGGTGTGTTAATAAGCCTCCATATGGCCACTTCCTGAACGTAAATGTAATTATGTACAGGGTCCTTGAATACTTTTTCTTCTGTCAGAGGGTTTTGGAATCCACTCATGAGGTATCCACTCCTTTAACTCTATTTTATTCCAAAAACTTGATTACACAACATTCACCTGTTTTATCACTATTTTCTTGTTGGTTTCGACATAGAATGTCGAATAGTGTCGAATTATAGATTTTTCCAGTTTCCAAATCGACAAATTCAGCAAACTGCGATTTTAACTGTTTTTTCTGCGTATTCAGCGAATTTTCAGTTGATTTATTAGAAATTTTAACCTTTGTCGTTATTTTATAGGTTGACTGTTTTGGGAATGGTTGGTATAGTGTATATCATAAAAGATAAAATAATGTCGAAACTTGACACTTATACTTTTGATACGGCGAGAGGAGCCTGATGATCTATGATGAAATCTACGGGTATTGTGAGAAAAGTTGATGAGCTTGGACGCGTTGTAATTCCAATCGAGTTGCGTCGTACGTTGGGTATTGGGGAGAAGGACGCTCTGGAAATCTATGTAGATGGAGAGCGCATTATGCTCAAAAAATACGAGCCTGCATGTATCTTCTGCGGCAATGCCGAGAACGTTACATATTTCAAGGGTAAAATCGTATGTAATGAATGTATTTCTGAAATTCCAACACCTGTGACAAAATAAGATTTATAGTATATAATTAAATTATACCTATTGTTAATTCTAACCTTTTCATATCTCCTTGTTGCCTTCCACGGGTAAGAACCCACTCGTGGAAGGCCTTTTTTTTGTCTAAGGAGCATTTGGGGGTTGGATAACTGCCCTGAATCATAGCAATCGTACAAATTCCCCTCGTTCACGATAGAGTGCCCTCAGTGTAGAACTCTTCATTTCACACATTCCTATCACAGGATTACAGTAGTGCATTGTATACGTCTCGCTTGGAGATCGATCGGTCTGAAGCTGTACGCTTCATGGCCTCTTTCCGGTTCAGCCCTTGCTGCTCATATTGCGTCACATGTTCAGCCAAGCTCAGCTCCTGCCACCAGGCCTGACGCTCTTGCTCCTCGGCTTCCTCACTCTTCCCCTCCAGCACCAGGCAATATTCGCCCAGTGGTGGATGCTCTTCCAGCCACTGTAGACATTCGTCGGCTGTTCCGCGCAGCCATTCCTCATGTCTTTTCGTAAGTTCACGTGCTAATACGACTTTTCTTGCACCAAGCGTCTCCTGAATAACTCCAAGTGTCTTGGCAATTCGATGCGGGGATTCGTAAAAGAGGACCGTGCCATGGGAAGCTCCAAAGGATTGCAGCAGCTCCTGAAGCTCCTTGCGTTCGCGAGGGGGGAATCCAGCAAAAGTAAACCGATCGGTATCAAGCCCTGAGGCAATCAATGCAGACAATGCCGCATTCGCTCCGGGGATCGGTACGACCGAGATTCCAGCATCCAAGGCCAACTTCACCAGATCCGCTCCTGGATCAGAAATCGCTGGTAGCCCGGCATCACTCACAAGGGCCAAATTTTTTCCTTCTATTATATATCTGATTAGTTCAGGCCCACTTGCTGCCTTATTATGCTCGTGATAGCTGAATAGCATCTCTGGTGATATGTCAAAATGTGTAAGCAGCTTTCTCGTCTGCCTCGTGTCCTCCGCCGCAATAATATGACATTCTTTCAACACCTTCACCGCTCGAAATGTCATATCATCCAGATTGCCGATCGGAGTGGCCACAAGATACAGTATGCCCTGTCCCTGCTTCCCATCCAAAAAGCTTTTTTGCACCGTAGCAGCCATGCTTATTCCTCCTTCTGCCCTGTATAGATCTCCAGCATCTCTGGTGTGTACTGATTTCTGCCCTCACCTTCATACGCAATGAGCGGTGGGAGCAGCCGCACATCTGGCTTGCCATCCCGTAGTGCCTCGATCAAGACGATATTCGCCTCTGCCTGAGGCCGTGGATGGACGAATCGAATTCGTTTGGGCTCCAGACGATACTCACGCATTAAGGAGATAATCTCCCCCAGCCGCTGTGGCCGATGCACCATCGTTACCTTTCCACCCGTACGAATCAGCCTTGTACAGGCCTGAATAACCTCCTCTAGGGTGCAGTGCAGCTCATGGCGTGCGATGGCTTCATGGATATTAACCTTGAGATCGCTACCATTCAAAGGCATATAAGGCGGATTCACCGTAATCGCATCATACACACCATGTCCGGTAACCTCGACTAGCTGACGCAGATCTCCTTCACGAATCGTAATTACATTCTCTAGTCCGTTCAGAGCTACACTCCGACGAGCCATATCTGCAAGTCGTGGTTGAATCTCGATGCCTTCAATCTGTGCCTGTGTCCGAGTCGTTAATAAGAGCGGCACAACCCCGTTGCCTGTACACAGGTCGAGAATCTTCCCTCTTTTCGGAATACCTGCAAATCTCGCTAGTAGTACAGCGTCCATAGAGAAGCTGAATACTTCCTCACTCTGTATGATTCGAAGATCGTGTGTCAGCAAATCATCAATTCGTTCAGAGTCGTTAAGCGGTTCATTTATCATCGAACGTTCCCTTCCTTTTCTGCAGCCCTCACGCGATATGTCTAGTGCAATTGTTCTGTTTCCTTACAAAAAAACCGTAGGCACGTGTCCTACGGCTTGATGTTATTTATTCAAAAATGACAGACAAAATAGGCAGTCGCCCTCGGTTCGTAAATGTCCGTAATAAACATTGCATATATGAAAGCCTTCATGATACAGTCTCGCCAGATTATCGTACCCCTCACCAACGACTTCTCCTTGCACTTCCTCTGTTTTGATCAGATGTGCCGGATGGTCTGATGTTGTTATACGTTCTGGTTCCTCTGCATGTGTATGGTCTCTCAGCATCTTACGCAGCTGTTCGTTTTCAATCGTCAGTCGCTGGTTCTCTTCAAGCAGCTCTTTTACAGCCAGCTTCAATTCACCAAGATCACTGTACATTTGCCCCATTTGCGTCTCCAACTCGAGAATACGCTCGAAAACATTTATTTTTTCCAAGATTCCACCCCGAAGCCACCTAATGGTTTACTTGATGACTACATCATCCATTGGAAGTTCCTTGACTTTACTAATCTCAAAAAGCTGTACGTGAACAGTTCGATGACCTGCATTAATACCTACTACTTTACCTTCTCCCATGGAAGTTACGACGAGCTTGCCGACTTGAGGAAGTTCTTCCTTCGCACTCTCATAATTATCATGCTCAAACTTGAGGCAACACATCAGCCTTCCACAAAGACCGGATATTTTGGTTGGATTCAAGGACAAGCTCTGATCCTTCGCCATCTTGATGGACACAGGCTCAAAGTCGCCAAGCCAGGAGGAGCAGCACAAAATACGTCCGCAAGGCCCAATCCCGCCCAGCATCTTAGCTTCATCCCGCACACCAATCTGTCTCAGCTCGATCCGTGTCCGGAAAATGCTAGCCAAGTCCTTGACCAGCTCCCGAAAGTCAACACGCCCCTCAGCCGTAAAGTAGAAAATAATCTTGTTGCGGTCAAAGGTGAATTCCACGTCCACGAGCTTCATTTTGAGTCCATGATCCTTGATCTTATGAAGACAAGTTCCGAAGGCTTCCTTGGCAGCCTGTCTATTCTCCTCTACAATCCGTGCATCCGCTTCGCCAGCTAGCCGAATGACCTTCTTCAGGGGAAGCACGACATCGGAATCATTCACTTCCTTCTTGCCTACAACAACCTTACCATATTCGATACCGCGCGCCGTCTCAACAATTACACAGTTATCTTTCTCCAGCGGAAGCTCGAGCGGATCGAAATAATACGTTTTGCCCGCTTTTTTGAAGCGAACACCCACTACACTGTACAAAAATAAACCCCCTTGTGTGCCACTAGAACCTTGCTTGGGGACATCTTAGCTGAACGTGCCACGGGCACAATCTCCCATATTCGGTATGCGAGGGACAGGCCTTACTCATGCGTAACCTGTCCGTAGCGCAGTCTCGGACCATCGGCGCTGGATCTGTCTCATGATGGGGACAGACCGATCATCAGCTGCTCTACACAAAGCTGACCGTTTACATTGAAACGGAGCTTTCTTCTGCACTCCGCGGCCAAATCCATATAAGAGACCCATTGTTCGGTACTGCGGGTGATTGCCAATTTGGAGATCATCTCCAATTGATCTATGAACACAATGCTATCGTGCCTTCCATACTGGAAGTGCAGCATATCCTTGAACTGCAGGTGAAACAAATGAAACAGGATATCAAGATGCTCGCCGAGTCCGGCCTTAAACACCTTCTGTTGAGCCAAAATGACGGAGGAACTCCCTCTACTCAACGACTCCTTTACTAATTGTAACATTACATTTCTAATTTCTGCAAACCAATTCTGCTGGAGAATTTCTCTACTTGTTTCCAATCCAGAAGCAATATGAACCGCACATCTGACAAGACTTGCTGAATAGCCCTCCCCTGTAAGTATTTGCTGCATAAGCTCCGGATTCAGAGCAGAGAACGGTACATGCTGAGTCCGTGAATGTAGCGTAGGGAGTACGGCTTGTCCATTATCGGTCAGCAAAATCCCCACCGTAGGCAGCTGTGGCTCCTCCAGAAATTTCAGCAGACTGTTTGCTGCCTGTGTCGTTAACAGATCCGCCTGCTGAATGATATACACCTTCGGGTGCTTACTTTCCGAGCGATACGAAAACGAACGCTGCAGCTCCCGAACCTGATCAATCTTGATGCTGTTGCCATCTGGAGCAATGATGTGCAGGTCGGGGTGATTGCCATGCTCGACCTTTCTACATTCCAGACACTCACCACAAGCATCATCGCTTAATCGCTCGCAGAACAACGCTTTGGCGAAGGCCATGGCCATCTGCAACTGTCCGCTGCCTGCTGGACCATGGAACAGATAAGCATGACTAACCGCTCCTTTGCGAAGCGCGTGCTGCAGCATACTCTTCGGCAACTCCTGACCTATTATATCCTGAAAAGACATATTGCCTCACTTTCCAAACCACGAGTCGTTATGATTTTACCTGTGAAGACCTATAACTCAATTATCTTAAAAAACAATCTGCCGACTGTAAAGTCGACAGATTATATTTTGGGTCGCTATTTGCTTAGGTTATTATGCACTTGAGGTCTGTTGCTTTACTCAAAAAGTCAGATTAATCAGCATACCACGAATTTCCCCAACACCATGAAGGAGCTCAATCTTCCCCTGCTCTGTATCTAGCAGCTCCTCTGCCATCCGTAGCAGAATAGAGTCTACTTCATCAATGAGCTTATAACGCTTGCTGCGACCGCGACGATCCCAGCCCTTGGTATCCTTCATGGATACCCCTCGGCGTACAGTCTCCTCCAGAAATCTCTTGACCAATACTTTGTAGGCCTTCAATTCACGCACAGTCATGGAGCGGGCGAGCCGATCTCCTTGCATCTGAATTTCCTTGAATTGTCGACTTAATTCTTCTTGTGAAGCTCGCTCTCCACTGTGCTTCATCATATCTGAGAAGCTCTTGCTTTGAACGGGCTTGGTATTCGTATCACTTGGAGCGATACCGCTTTGTAATGGGCGATAGCCCGGATTAATTTTCATAATGAACCTGCTTTCTCCTGCTCGGCTCATCGAGGTATCTGCAGGCTAGCCGGCATAGCCGAGCTGCAAGCTGTAACTATCTTGAGCACTAATCAGGCACGGCACCATAGCATCGCCGCAGAATGTATAGCTCCATACATCACCTTCAATACCTGACCTGTCAGCAGGCCAGCCATTCCCAGTCATGGAAGAGCAGATACATATATTATCGTCATATCGTACTGAGAATTGTAGAAGATCTAGAAGTGTTCAAAACGATCAACCGGAAGAACGAATACCGTGGCTCCACCAACCTGAACCTCTACTGGCAAAGGCAAATAAGAGTCTGTTGTTCCACTCATAGGAGTCACCGGCGTCACGAGCTGTTCTCTCACCTTACAGCTATTGCGGATTACGCTCATAACAGACTCGACCTGACTGTCGTCCACTCCGATCATGAATGTGGTGTTGCCGGCACGTAGAAATCCACCGGTACTTGCCAGCTTGGTTGCACGGAAATTAGCCTTTACCAGTCCGCTGGACAGTCTGTTGCTATCTTTATCCTGAACAATGGCAACAATCAGTTTCATCCTGAATTCCTCCCTTAATATGGGTTACTTCAATGAACAATTCCTATAATCTTCAGGTCAACGCCAGGGGCGCCCATCCCCGAACAAGAGAACGGCAAACCAACATGATACGCAAGGCCTCGGATGGTTATATCTATTGTTATGCCATACTTACTACCTGCTGCCACATGCTATGCCCTGTTATTTAATATTTTCTTTGTGCATATAGAGTTATT
This sequence comes from Paenibacillus massiliensis 2301065 = DSM 16942, assembly GCF_000377505.1. Lineage (GTDB taxonomy): Bacteria > Bacillota > Bacilli > Paenibacillales > Paenibacillaceae > Paenibacillus > Paenibacillus massiliensis. Next base: position 58,428 of record NZ_KB898206.1, read on the forward strand.
CGAGAAAAGTCGGCAAAATCCTCTTTTTCAGGTGCTCATAGATATCATTTGTCACATCCTCTATGGACCGGGATGCATCAATCACACATATGCGCTCAGGATTCTGTTCTATGAGAAGACTATACCCTTCCTTCACCATATAATGGAACTCAAGACCTTCACGATCTAGACGGTCCCGATCACGCTGGTTGCTGGCAATTCGGGTAAGTCCCAGCTCGGGCTCAATGTCCAAATAATACGTTACATCTGGCTGCCGGGCGTTTGTTGCGAACTGATTGATCATACCTACCTCTGTCATACCTATTCCGCGTGCGTGTCCCTGATAGGCCATACTACTGTCAACAAAGCGGTCGCACAGGACCATCTTTCCTTCCTCAATGGCAGGCTCTACTCGTTCCACCAGATGCTGTCTACGAGCAGCAGCATACAGCAATGCCTCAGTCCTAGCATCCATTGTCGTGTTGGCTGTATCCAAAATAACGGATCGGATCTGCTCTGCGATCTCAATCCCTCCCGGTTCTCTTGTAGCGATGACCGGGTAGCCCTCCTCCTGCAGTCTCTGCGCAAGGCATCTGATGACCGTAGTCTTGCCCGAGCCTTCGCCTCCCTCGAATGTAATGAATCTGCCTTTGCCTTTCATATCATACCTGCTTTCCCTGGATTGCTAACTCTGTAGCTATAACATAATGCTATTTATAATTGTTCCTACTATTGTCTGCAAAACCTGTATATTTTGAACCTAATATTTCTAGACAGGTTCACTAGCATCTTGATCAAGCAAAATGTGGGTAAAGATCCGCTGCAAGCGGAGACTGGTTAGCATTCGTTAAGCCGTCCCGTCACTGAACACACGGATCGTCCTCATACTCGGATCCGCAACTCCTTGACACTTAGCTCCTGCATTCTGAAGCTTCATTAACCGCTCTACAGTCTCGGCTTGTATAGTCTCTCCCGGATATAACAATGGAATCCCTGGCGGATAGGGGATGACCATCTCTGCAGCTACACGCCCACTGCACAGCTCCAATGACACGCTCTCCACCTGCTCCTTTCTTGGTGGCTGCAAATGAAATTGGATGGGTTGAGAATAATTCAATACACGCAAATTGTTCCACGTGGAAACTTCATGATCCTTTTTCGGTATGCCTTTACCCCCTACATTCACATGTAAAGGTAGAGTAGACTCCGTCTCCAGAACCTCTAGCGCCTGCAGCAATCGTTCTGCATCCTCCTTTACAGATGCCAGTGTGAACAACAAGACCACATAACGTTCCGTACTCATTTCTGGAATACAGCCCTGCTGCTCTAACTTTTCTTGCAGTTGATAGCCACTCCATACGCCATGACGATCATAAATAACAACTTTGAACGGGTCCTGTGTAGAATAGCCTGGAATGCTATCCAATAACGGCTCCAATCCCTGCACTTCTGTTTCAATAGCCCACCCTGGAGGTACAGAAACGGTGCTATTCACGTTGACTGGCTCTAGCAGCCCAAAGCGCGTCAAGCCTGCCCACCCTTCATGGAACACACGTATAGCCTCCATGCCCTCTTGGAATGCTTGCTCACGATGTACATGAACATACCGCCTAGCCAAATCAAGTGAGGCCATGATTGGATAGGACGGACTAGAGCTCTGAAGCATGGCCAGACGTTGACGCAATAGCTCACGATCAATCCGTTCACCCTGAATATGTAGCATGGCTCCCATTGTCATAGCAGACAGCATTTTATGAGTGGACTGTACTACCCCATCTGCACCCGAGGCCAGCGCAGAAGCAGGAAGCTGGGGATGAAGACCATAATGCGCTCCATGTGCCTCATCTACAAGCAAGGGTACCCCCATCTGATGGCATACCTCAGCAATCGCCGCAACATCAAGACCCATTCCATAATAGTTAGGGACGGTAATCAGCACGCCCTTAGCTTCAGGGTATGCTGCGAGAGCGCTCCTTATTGTAGAATCCACCGGCGCTGATGCCAGTTGGCTAATAGGATCGATATAAGGCTCCATAAATACGGCCCGGGCTCCTGCGAGCATAAGGCCATGCAGCACAGACTTATGCACATTTCGCTGGACCAATAAAATATCACCAGGCTGACTGCATACAGTCAAGATTAAGGCCAGATTGCCTGCTGTGCTCCCCCCTACCAGGAAGAAACTCTCCTCCGCGCCAAAGCAATCTGCTGCAAGCTGCTGTGCCTCTAGTATCATTTCTTCCGGATGATGCAGATCATCCATCCCGGTAACCTCAGTGACATCAATGGACATCACATCCTGAAGCAAGCGAGCTCTCTCATCTTGTCTATACAGTTGACCATTCTTATGTCCTGGCACATGAAAGGAGGCTCGTCCAGCTTCTCTATAATGAAGCAAGGCATCCATAATCGGAGCCTGTGCCTCCTTTGCTTGATTCGTCATATTGTGGGTTCCTTCCAGACGCAGCATATTCCTGTAGTCCCTGCAATCATACTGCGAATAGCACTAATAATATTATTACTCTATGAGACACCATACCTGAATTAGCTACTTATATTGTATCGCAAACACATCTTGAATCCTATCCTACATTGCAATCACAGGACAACAAAAAAAGGCCATTACAGGCCTGATTTTCCTCGATATAATATATTTGCAGCTTATATAAATGTTCATCATTCACATGAATGCAGCAAATTAATACCCTTCACAACAGATAGTTCGCATTATCATTCGTTAGTTTTATCATTAGTTCGTTTTCATTATTCGTTAGTAGATATGTCATTTGTATCTATAGTTAGTCAATCATTGCTTCAACATGATCGGTATCCCTTTTAGAAAGCTATTGTGTTGAACAAGCTAGTGTATTGAACAAGCCCATTGTATTCAACTCTACATATTGCATTATGCAAAACGCCAGTTCTTCTAATCCAGAGAGCTAATTCTTCTAATCGCTACTTCTGATCACGCGTTCTTCTGTACCCAAATCTGCTTTAACTGATGAATAAAAAAATGATATTTGGCATCGGCAGCATCAGTGTGCACCATTTCAGATTCGCAGTCATCACAAATGAATTCCGACATAATAAAGATTCCTTCCGTCTTGGGTTCATTACAGATGATGCATCGGCATTCCAATTTATCATACATGATTTATCCCACCCTTACATCTTCTTTTACTATCAGTATGATACAGTTTCTATTATTTTAAACCTTTTCATAGCCATTTCAACATTTTTATACAGCCTATTCCTACTGGCGTCCCGAGGTGTCTGTACCTAAAAGCCTATTCAAAAAAATACCTGTTGTAGCCGATAATGTATAGGAAAGCACCTTTATTTCTCCTCACCCCTATTTTTTGCATGATTGATATTCCGTATGAATGAAAAGGACTGATTGAATGGCAGAGATTCAGGGTACCAAGGCCACCTATTATCACTATCAATTGATTAAGAAGATTAATATCCATCGTCAAATGTTGTGGAGCTATTACTCCCTGCCCATCATCATGCTTGCGTTCCTTCTGGTACTAACCTGGACGAGCTTATTCTTGTTCCTGTTAGCCCTGCCAGTCATGATGTGGATTCATTTTGTGGTGTCCAGCCTAGTCCTTTATGTAAGCGGCAACTCTTCACGCAAGCGCTGGAAGTACAGCTGGAAGTTCCCATGGCAGGGCTACATGCCAGAACAGTACATTAAGTATGTTTTGTTCAACCGCATGCAATTTCACATGCTCTGGGCAGGATTTTTTATCACCGCCGTATTTCTACTCTGGTCACCACCGGTATTCACAATCTCGCTGATTTTCTGGCATCTGTGGCTGCTGGTACCTCGACTCTATACATTGATTCAGCTGCGTCGGGAGCGGAAGGATGGCATGCTCAAATTCAATCCAGGCGATGTGTCGTACTATCAGCAGTAAGACTACCTCTGAAATACATAATTGTGCAAGACACATACACACACTAAATGCACTACACGGAATGTACTACACCAAGAGCAGCTTCTATTTGGGCCAAACAGACTAGAGTTTATCTGTAGCCTATGGAATGCAGCTAAGAGGGCTTAGAGCTACTGCAGTAGCGTGACCCGTAATCATCCTCCGACAGAAGTACAAGAAGACTCCAATCCACTATACGTGGCATTGGAGTCTTCTACTTTCAATCTCTATTTTCAATTCCTTCTCTAATAATTTTCTTGAGCCTCATCTTCAGCATCTTCTTTAGCATCAGCCTCTCTCGAGCTCCTCTCGAGCCTCTTCATTCAATCCCTTACGCCATATCTTCTTGAGTATCTTCTTGGGTTTCACCCTGCTAACAACTCTCACTGTGTCATCTCGGGCTAGCCCTCAGCGGTCTCTCCCTACACTTTACAGGACCGAACGTTACAAGAGCTATCCTTTTTTATGCTGCCACTCCTGGCTATTACATCCCCAACTGCTGTAGATAAGGGGTTATGCGCTCTCTTAATTGCTTCAACTCTTGCTTTTGCTCTGGTGACAGGCGATCTTCGTGAAGGCTCTTATCCTGATCTACTACAATAGCCTCATATTGCTTCATTTGTGTTAACAGAGACGTGAACTCAGCGTAATCCTCAGAGGAGAACTGTTGCTTGGCCTGCTCTAGCTTCTCTTGCCAAATACGCTCCTCATCTATAATCGCTTGTTGAGCCTCAGCATTCGATAGCTTATCGAAGTAGGGCTCTAGCTGCTCAGCTAACTGGTTATACACCTGTTGCTCCTCAATACTCCAATCCTCTGGGTGCAGCTGTCCTCGAAGGTCGGCATGTGTCAGAGCGAACTTTCCGAAATCGAGCAGCACTTCCATAAATGCCGCGAACTCCTCAGAGCTTAGCTGCTCTTGTGCGACACGCAGTTTAGCCTCTAGTCGCTGGTAATCCGACGTTGTCCCTCCGATGGCTGTTATATTCTTCTCAGAGCCATAGATGTAATCAGCTAGATACGTATAGCCGGCATATGCCCCTGATGGAATGATAAGTACAACTGCTACGACCACAGCCACCAGCCAGTTCGCTCGTTTTCTGTTAGGTCGAGACTCTCGCTGTTGTTGAAGAGACTTAAGCATATTGTCTCTGGCTTCCGCCCTGATCGTCCACTGTCTAGTCTCCTCTTGGTAAGCATGCTGCAATTCATGTTCCAGCTTCATATCATATCCTCCACTCTTTTCTTTCTATAGATCTCCATTGTCTGATGCTTCTGGCGCAGCTTACGGAGTGCAGCATGAATACGTGACTTTACGGTTCCGAGTGGAATGTCCAGAATCGCTGCTATTTCCTCCTGAGTGTATTCATTTAGATAGTGCAGTGTAATCACCTGCTGCAGCTTATATGGTAATCTTTTTACCTGGTCCATGAGTGGCTTGAAGGACAGCCTATGTACCAGATCTCCCGCGAAATCATACGCTGTAGCCTCATCACTTTTTCTTAGCCGCTGCATGAATCGGAACTGAATCAGCTCACGCCGCCGATAGTTCTGAACCTGTCGCATAGCGATTCCCATGAGCCATGGGCGAAAGTCGCAATCAGTATTAAATCTCTCCAAAGATCGGTAAGCTTGAATAAATATCTCCTGCACAAGATCCTCGGCCTCAGTAGCACTCTTAAGCAAAAACCGCACAGTACGATAGACATCTGCTACCGTAAGCTCATACAGCTCCCCATAAGCTGAGTAGTCCCCGGCTCGCGTCAGGTATACCAGCTCGTTACATCTGGCTTTCTGTTCCTCTCTTCGCCTATCTCTGTGAATCCTAACCTCGATCTGCTTACTAACTTCTAAAACCTTGTTCACTTCTGTCCGATTCTTAGTTTTTTTCTCCTTGTTAGCCTCTGTCTCGTTAATAATCTCTTTCCCTTCACTAATAGCTATCTCCTCGCTGCAACCATTCTCTCTGCCGTCTATCATCAACCCCTCCTTCCCTCACACTTTATATTGGTATTGCTCACGAATATCGTTCGATTTTTTTTCTTCATCATTCGCATAAACCAAAAAAGCCTATCTCCAGCAATTTGAACAGGACCATGTTCTACTGGAAATAAGCTTTCTCGTTCACTCACTGTATGTCATTAAAAAAATCCCTTCTGCCTATGCAGTAAGGGCTTGTTCCATGTGGCTCTATGAAGAGTTGTAGCAAGCATGTTAATGGAAAGGTGCTGCTTTAGTAAGAATCTATGTCCGAGTCGTCATCAGAGCTTAAATCCTGTACATTAGCAGCCGACTTGGTGTCTTTAGGAACAAGTAGCGTGAAATAGTCGTCATGAACGGATAGATGCACAATTTGCTTATCCTTCAGAAATACTCGTTGGGAAGGTGCGGACTGCTCCTCCTCCTCTTTCCATCCCCAAGCTGCAATCTCCTGCAAATATGGAGTTGGAATATCATCAGCCTCTTTCATACCTGGCAGGGCGTAACGCACAAAGTCCATATCCGAATTTCCGTTTGCACGATCAGTCTTGTTAGCTTCCTTGGGTACAGGAAAGGTCTTCACATTGGCTGCTCCCTCAAAAGCCGTCCAGGAGGGTTCCTTTGCCCCACATCCGATAACAAGCATAGACGCGACGCTTATGATGAGTATAAGGACCAGCCATCTATATTTGCGCATGGTGTCTCCTCCTTATTACCTACTGCGAACTTCAATCCTCTATGATCAATAGGATAATCGTAGGAATACTTCATATACTTCTGTGCACTTTTACATTATAACCAACTCATATCTCTTTTCCGTAACAAAAATGTTACCTTCCTTTTGTTAGAAAATAGCTTTAATTAACTGTCAGTCTGTCCAAAGTCATATTATCTGTATAATCTGCCCAAGTAGTCTGCTTCGGAGATACGCCTATCCATTTATAAAGCTAAGCTCGGCCTTATGTTAAGTACTATCTCAATAAAGAGTGGGGCTATCTGGGGATGTTGACGACTCTCCTGAAATAATGCTTGGCAAGATATTTGGACTGCAACGATGAGCACATGGAGTATCACGCCGCTGTAAAATCATATTAGAGGGAGCATTAGCCTTGTAAACTTCGGCATCACTCTTTACTCTTCATGTATGCCTCCTAGTAGGACACGATCAGATAACAACTGCCTACTTCTTTTTCATGAGGAGCAATCCCCTCTGAACCAACAGTTGTAATCAACACAACATAAAAAAACCACCACCGAAGATCGGTAGTGGTTCTTGTGCTTGGCGGCGTCCTACTCTCCCAGGACCCTTCGGTCCAAGTACCATCGGCGCTGGAGGGCTTAACGGTCGTGTTCGGGATGGGTACGTGTGGAACCCCTCCGCTATCGCCACCAAACGTGCATTTGTTTATCAAATGCGGTATTCAGGTTACACCCTGAAAACTGGAACCGAAACGAATCATTGCATTCTACTTTAGGATAAGCCCTCGACCGATTAGTACTGGTCAGCTCCATGCATTACTGCACTTCCAC
>NZ_KB898207.1 GCF_000377505.1 Paenibacillus massiliensis 2301065 = DSM 16942
AGTCCGCTCGACTTGCATGTATTAGGCACGCCGCCAGCGTTCGTCCTGAGCCAGGATCAAACTCTCCAATAAAGTTATTGAAAAGAGCGATAGCTCATTTTGAATCTGACGAGATTCATATCTCATTGTTTGAATCCCACTTGCGTGAAATTCGCTCACTCGTTGTTCAGTTTTCAAAGATCAACTTCATTTATTCGTTTCTTTTCTTGCGTTACCACCGCATCTCAGCGGCGACTTTTATAATATAGCATACACTTCACAAATAGGTCAACACCTTTTTTCATTTTTTTCTCCATACGCTATATTTCAACAAAAAAGAGCTTCTCCCCAGAAGCCCCCACACATGGTCTAGACCTATGATTTTGGCATAGTTCCACAGCATAGTTCCACAGCTTACTCCCTCCACATAACTCCCCCATAAGCCTACAGATCTCATTTCGAATATCCATATAGAGCCCGCAGGGTGGAGGACATGATCGCAATGCGCTTCCTCCCCACCATACGCATGACCGCCATCAAGTAAAAAGAGCCAGCTTGATTCCCAGCAGCAACCCAACCCCCGGAAGACCTAAAGTAGCGACGGTCCCAATTGTTACTGGATTTACGGGAATGTATGCATGTGTGATCCAACCTGAGTAGTTCACTACATAGATTGCAACTGCTGCAAGCGCCATATGAGTTACGAATACACCCAACCATCTGAACCCCATGCTCTTCTTGATAAGAATATATACAAGCATAAGTGAAGAGAATGACAGCAGTATCCACAGAACACTCCTCACCCTACAGCACCTCCCCTGTAGCGGCCCTCTCGGCCCCTCCACTCTCTTCACCATCGTTGTCATAATCAGGACGATGTACATTCGCTTGCTTTGCTCGCTTTAGCTGAATCTGATAATTCAACTCTGCTGCCTCCAGCAGAAAAATAGCATAGTCCACCTGATCCTTACCCACGGCTTCCTCAAACATTCTTTGTGCTCTAAGCCAGTCCGCATGAGCAAGGCGGACACCCTCGATAATCTCTGCGTAAAGCTCCGATCTGATTCGTTCCTTGCGGAGCTGATTGCGCAGCTTCTTGCTATACCAGATAGTCATCATCGCGCGCCTCCCTACCATTCGCATCACAGTCTTTCGACTGCCCTCTATTCATTCATATCGAAAAGGGGACAAACTTAGAACCGCATTCTGCTAACAGTACGGAAGGCGAAGAACTCCTCTGAACAAGTCAAGAACTACATTGCTCCAGATGACAAATGCACAATATTCCATAGCGACAACCTAACAACTCTACAACGTTCTGCCTCCGGATCGAACTAATCTAAGAGACAATCCTCAGAAAGAAACCACCTGCATTACCAGAAGACAGACATATCCCTGGGATAATCCTTCAGGTAGTCTAAGGCTGTACAGGCGAAATATGATAGTGATAGAACTTTTTATCCACCCGCATTACCGGGAAGTTACCTGGTAGTTGGTCTACTGTGATCTCAATAAAGCTGTTCTTCTCATAAAAGCGATGAGCAGCTACAAACTGCGGCGTTGTACCCAGATAAATATCGCTAACCTGCCTACTCCCAGCCCAACGAATAGCCTCCTGTAGCAAGCGATAGGCCACCTTCCACTCTGTACCTCTGTACTCATGGTGTACGAACATTTTCCGTAAAGCACTTTGCTGTCGTCCAATATCTAATAGAGCTATCGTACCTATGATCCGGTCTCCGTCCTTAGCTACCCAGAAGTTCCCGTTGCCTCGTTGATAATACTGTTCGATAGCCAATAAATCCGGCTGATCCTCTATCGTGATGGGAATCCGGTATTCCTCCTGCTGGATATGTAATATAAGCTTCGATATCTGTGATTGATCACAGCCTCCATACTCCATGATGTGAATACGCTCGTACATATAATCACCGCCCTATGATCATCTTGATTCCTTTCCACTTCAAACAATGCCATCCTATGACAAAAAAAGCCGCAATAGCGGCTTTTAGGCTTGCCCAAATCCTGGGCTTGGCTATAAAGTTGGATGACAATTATATTTCGCTCAGTTCAACTGACGTCGACCTTCCAATGCCTTGGACAACGTAACTTCGTCTGCATATTCAAGATCTCCACCCACAGGTAATCCATGGGCAATCCGGGTAACCGTCATTTCGAAAGGTCTGACCAGCTTGGAAATATACATAGCCGTCGCTTCTCCCTCGATGTTCGGATTCGTAGCGAGAATTAACTCCTCCACTCGCTCATCACTCAGACGAGTCAGCAGCTCCTTCAGACGAATATCCTCCGGTCCCACACCCTCCATAGGAGAGATGGCCCCCTGCAGCACATGATAATACCCGTTGAACTCCTTGGTGCGCTCCATCGCTACCAAATCCTTGGAATCCTGGACTACACAAATAACCGAGGCATCTCGAGTCTTATCCTGGCAAATCCGGCAGGGATCGGTATCAGTGATGTTGCAGCAGACCGAGCAATAATGGAGATTGCGCTTTACACTGACCAGAGCTTTGGCAAAATCAATCACATCATCTTCCTTCATGTTCAGTACATGAAAGGCAAGACGCGCAGCCGTCTTGGGACCAATGCCCGGCAGGCGTGTAAAAGCATCAATCAGCTTGGCTATCGGTTCCGGATAGTACAATGGTCTGTTGCTCCTTCGTATATAAAGATTAGATTAGAACAGGCCCGGGATCTTCATGCCGCCTGTGAATTTACCCATATCATTATTAGCAAGCTCATCCGCCTTCGTAAGCGCGTCGTTCACAGCAGTCAGGACCAGATCCTGCAACATTTCAACATCATCCGGATCAACAGCCTCTGGCTTGATCGCAATGGACAGAACCTTCTTGTGACCATTCACCTCGACAGTTACTACACCACCACCGGATGTTCCTTCTACAGTCTTGCCTCCAAGCTCTTCCTGTGCCTTCAGCATCTGCTCCTGCATCTTCTTCACTTGCTTCATCATCTGGTTCATATTGTTCATGTTATTCATCTCCTTAATTGGTTTACTAGATAGACTATTAACAGCCCTAGTCTTTAATGACGATCAGATCCTCGCCAAATAACTCCATGGCCTCATCAATCCAGGGCTCCTTCGACTTTCCCGAACCAGCATCCTCCGGCTCCAGTCGGAATTCTTCCTCCTGCTTGGTGGCTGAGCCCTCAATCGCGGAGGACCAATCCCGCAGCATCATCGTCACCAGACGCATAGGTCTGCCCAGCTGCTCTTGAAGCACTCGCTCGATGACCTGACGATTAGCTGCCTTCTCCGTGGTATCACGGTGAATATTGTTCTTGAAGGCTACCAGTACACTATCATCATACACCGATACTGGCTCGCCATCCATGAACCACGCATGGACCGTGACCTTCTCTTCCTTGACCCGCTGTAAAATCTGACTCCATTTTCGAGTAGCCTCGGAAAATTCAGAGCTTCCCTTCTGTGCAACGAATTCACTAAGTTGGGAAGGGAGCTTCGCCGGTGACGACACCCGTGCTGCTGGAGGCTTGGATGGCCCACGCCCTGAAGAGCTTTGTTCCTGTCCCTTGCCAGCTGATAGCCCCGCTTGCAGGGCACCTTCCAGCTTACGTTCCAGGTCTGCCAGCTGCTTACGCAATGCCGTCACCTCGCCACGATCAGCCGCCTCGGCTGATGCCGTAGTCGCCTGACCAGGCGAAGCAGGGACGCTACACAACTTGAGCAAAGCCACCTCAAAGAGTGTCTGCGGCTGTGAAGCATACTTCATACCGTTCTGATAGTGATTGAGTGTGTCAATAATCTGGAACAGCTGTTCACTAGTGAACAGGTCGGCTACCTCTCTGAAATGCTCAGGCTCCAGCAACCTTTGCGTCATACGGTCAGCACCCGGCACCATCTTGACCATCAATAGATCGCGGAAATAGTAGAGCAGATTTTCCATGCACTTATCCGCGCTCTTACCCTCTTGCATGAAGGCATCGATCATCTGTAATACAGTGGCCACATCTTCCGCATGAAGCGCACGTGCCAGCTTGCCGAATTGCTCAGCAGGGATTCCCCCCGTCATACCCAGCACCTGCTGGTAGGTTATAGTCCCATCTGTGAATGAAGCAATCTGATCCAGCAGGCTGATCGCATCCCGCATCCCGCCATCAGACAAACGAGCAATATACTGCAATGCGTCTGGATCAGCAGAGATATTCTCTTGCTCACAGATCCGCGCCAGATGCTGAGACTGTTCTTCAAATGGCACTCGCCGGAAGTCAAAGCGCTGACATCTGGATATAATCGTGGCCGGAAGGCGATGAGGCTCGGTTGTAGCTAATATAAACATTACATGCGTCGGAGGCTCTTCCAGCGTCTTGAGTAATGCGTTGAATGCTTCCGTCGTCAGCATGTGTACTTCATCAATAATATAGACTTTGCGTCTTACCTCGGTCGGTGCATATTTCACCTTATCCCGCAGATCACGAATCTCCTCTACACCGCGGTTGGATGCAGCATCAATCTCCTGCACATCCATGACCGCCCCCGCCGTAATTCGAACACAGGTCTCGCATTCATTACAAGGCTCTACAGACGGCCCACGCTCACAGTTGACTGCCTTGGCCAAAATCTTGGCTGCACTGGTCTTTCCTGTGCCCCGCGGCCCACTGAACAGATAGGCGTGAGAGGTCCTCCCGTCGCGAATAGCATTCTGCAGGGTCTGGATAATATGCTGCTGTCCTACCATGTCTTGGAACGACTGGGATCGCCAAGCACGGTACAACGCTATGTGTTCCAATTCGCGTTACCCTCTTTCAGTTCACTATGGTGACCTTCATCGTGTTACTCATTATACTATAATCCTGAACACAAAAAAACATCTCGCGCTGCTGCGCAAGATGTCGATCGCTAATTTGTATAACCTAATTAAATCCCCATCCAGAGAATATTGATGCTACAGAAAAAAATAGTCCGGTGGATAAAATTAAGCCGTGCACCTGTTATTGATATTGCGACCCGAGCGGCAATCCTGAACATCAGCTCAGGCTAGGCTACCCTCCGGCACAAGAGCGCTCTTGCTTATGGCTGCTTCCTTCCGGACCTGACCAGGTTCACAAGTGCTCATTGCGGAGGACCCAGCCGTCAACGCCAAGCGCAGGGACCAGCCTCACATCAGCAATACCTCTAACAGGAATTCAACCTCGCTATAGCGGATTGCGAGTTACAGGGCACCGCTACCTCCCCATCTAGCACGGTGAAAATAAGTATATCTCAAGCATGTACAAATTGCAACCAACAGGTGTGTGGCAATTATGCCATGATTTGTCCTATCCATTTATCAAGGATAGGCACACAAAAATCCCCCTGCCAAAGACAGGGGGAATGGCTACTAAATGATGCCATCAGGCAACATTCAGATTAGATACCGTATTTCTTCTTGAATTTATCAACACGGCCACCAGCGTCAACAAATTTTTGCTTACCTGTGAAGAAAGGATGGCAAGCGGAGCAAATTTCTACGCGCAGTGCTTCTTTTACGGAGCCGGTTTCGAACGTGTTACCGCAAGCGCAAGTTACAGTTGTCTTGAAGTATTTCGGTTGGATTGCTTGTTGCATTGAGTTTCACCTCTTTCCGCCCTGAGTTTCTTAGTCCACCCAGAGTAATGTAGACACATGAACGAATTATAGCACTACCCATGTTAATATGCAAATACTTTATTGTATTTAAAATACCGCAAAACACACCTTAGTATAAATCCACAATTTGTCTATACTCTTGATCAGGCTCGTGGCTGCTAAAACAGTGCTTGTCCACCTTTTCCCCATTATAGATGTTCATAATGTTCAACTCATAATAAGGATCCTCGTGGGTTGAAATTCGGCCATTATATTGGATTCGCCCGTACTCATCAGACTTCAGGGAAAAAGCACGCTCATGCAGCAAATTCCCCCAATAATCATACCTGTAAGGAGCGCCAAGGAAGGCTTCATAGCGAAAATCAACATGTAGCCATTCATCCTCACGGAGTACATCTATACACCCGATGTTCCACTCTTCAGCACCAGGCTTGAGTATAGTAAGACTTTCCTTTTGGCGAAAACCCTCCTGATCTTGCCATATACTTATAGTATGACAAGGCATACCATAATCCCGATGGAATTCAAGAGCCGTTGCCGGAAGCTTGAATGCACGCTGATACCTGTTCCTGAGTGACGAGTAAGGGGCACCCCTAGTATACTTATCCCACCTCAGCACAACATGCTGTAGCCACATAGACACATCCCGCCTTTTTCACGCGCACTAAAAAATACTTCAATCATCCGGAATTGTTAGAGCAAGGGAATGGATTTCTTGAGGCGTGCACTGCCTTCTGGGGGAACATGTGTGAACGATCCAATTACAACATCCGGCAATTCTTCCCGGTAGATCTCCAGCATCTGCTTCATTCCCAGCACATCGCCTTGGGCTGGAGGAATCAGCTCCAGATAGCTCTCCGGATCAATATTCAGATTCCGCATTTGAATGAGCTTCAGGTCTGTTCTGCGAATGAACTCAATCATCGCTTCAATCTCTTCCTCACGATCGGTTACGCCCGGGAAGATCAAATAGTTAATGGAGGTGTAGACGCCTTGCTTGGCCGCGTAGGTCAGGGACTTCTCGACATTCTCCAGTGTATAACCACGTGGCTTGTAATACGCATTATAATGTCCGTCCAGCGCACTGATCGTACTCACACGCATCAGATCAAGTCCTGCATCCACGATGCCCCGGATATGATCGTTCAGCCCTGCGTTCGTGTTGATATTGATGTAGCCCATATCTGTGATGGATCGAACCTCACGAATCGCTTCGATAATGAGCTTGGCTTGAGTGGATGGCTCTCCCTCACAGCCTTGCCCGAAGCTGATAATCGATTCCGGTGTCTTCAGATGCTCCAGCATCACCTCTACAATCTCCTCCACGCGGGGACGGAAATTCATCCGGGTCTGCGGAGAGACGAAGCCGCTATCCTCCGGTTGCTCCGATATACATCCGAAGCAGCCAGCATTACAGGAATAGGAGACGGGGACTCCACCCTCCCAGCGACCAAGGAAGGTATTCGACGAGGTCAGGCATTCATAACCAAGCGCACAATTGGTTAAATGCTCGTATAGACGATTGTCCGGGTATTGCTGGACCAGTCGCTCTACTCCCCTTTTCACCTGAGTACGGTCACAATGATCTGGGTTCCACTTATCCGGGTTATCGCTCTGTTCAGCAGTTACATAGAAATTACCATCCTTCCACACCACCGCGGCATATCCGAATAAAGGTAACTTATAATCCTTATCGGTCTTCACATAGCCCGGAAGACACAGCCGCGTAAAGCCTTGCGGTAGCAGGGCACCTACGGCTTGCAAATCGCCAGGCAACGGAACCATCTCACCCGTGCTCGGGTCCATACCTATTGGCCGGGTGCTTGGAAGGCTAACCAGAGTAGCTCCCGCTGGTAGAGGGATTAGCTCCTCTTCCATAATCTCGACAATCATATCCGCGCTGCGGGCAAGTCCATGCAAGGAAGCATGGTCATATACATTCCCGTTAGCATCGGCGTATACCAAATACATAAATGGAACTCCTTTCGTTCCTTCCAGTGTAGATTCAAGTTGATTGTAATACGTCACTGAGGGAATCAGACCGCCACACCAACAACCCGTAATAACTCATGCCAGAAAGGCAACGTCGTCGGTGGGAGTCAGAGAATTGTTAGTTCGTGGAGGCTGGTACAGAAGCTGTCGTGGAACGAGACGTTCTACGCTGGCCACTGGTTCCTGTGCCAGAGTTGCTTGTATTATTGCCAAGCGAACTGGTGTCGAAGGACGCCAGGAATTCGGCATTATTCTCACTATTACGCAGCTTCCGCAGGAAGCCTTCTACAAAATCATGACTGTCATTCATATTCTTGCGAATTGCCCAGATCGTATCCAACTCTTCCTTGTTCAGCAGCACCTCTTCACGGCGCGTACCAGATCGACGGATATCGATAGCCGGGAATATTCTCCGTTCCGCCAGCTTGCGATCGAGATGGAGCTCCATATTCCCCGTTCCTTTGAACTCCTCATAGATAATATCATCCATCCGTGACCCTGTATCAATCAGAGCCGTTGCCAGGATCGTCAGGCTACCGCCTTCCTCCACATTACGCGCAGAACCGAAGAACCGCTTGGGACGATGGAATGCAGCAGGATCAATACCACCACTAAGTGTACGGCCAGATGGAGGAATGACCAGGTTGTAGGCACGAGCAAGTCTAGTGATGCTATCCAGCAAGATTACAACATCCTTCTTGGCCTCTACGAGACGCAGTGCACGCTCCAACACCAGTTCAGCAACCTTAATATGATTTTCTGGCAGCTCATCAAAGGTAGACGCAACAACCTCACCCTTTACCGAGCGCGACATGTCCGTAACCTCTTCCGGTCTCTCATCAATCAGCAGCACAAATAACTCAATTTCTGGGTTGTTGGTAGAAATGCTGTTGGCAATTTCCTTGAGAAGCAGTGTTTTACCGGCTTTAGGGGGTGCAACAATCAGTCCGCGCTGTCCAAGTCCGACGGGAGCTAATATATCCATGATGCGAGTAGACAGATTTTTGGGGGATGTTTCTAGGACTAGCTTTTTCTGTGGATAGAGTGGAGTCAGTGCTGGAAAATGCAGCCGTTCAGCAGCATGTTCGGGGCTTTCACCATTCACTGCATTCACTTGCAGCAATCCAAAGTAACGCTCGTTTTCCTTAGGTGCTCGACATTTCCCTGATACCAGATCACCCGTACGAAGATCGAACTTGCGAATCTGTGATGCAGAGATGTAAATATCCTCCGCACTCGGGAGGTAATTAATCGGCCTCAAGAAGCCGTATCCTTCAGGAAGAATCTCCAGAACTCCCTGCATGAACATCAGTCCGCTTTGTTCGGCCTGCGCCCGCAGAATCGCGAAGATGAGTTCCTTCTTCTTCATCTGACCGTAGTAAGGTATCTGGTGCTGTTTCGCCAGTTTATACAAATCGGTCAGCTTCATTTCTTCCAAATTGGAAATTTGCAGATCCATATAATAACCACCTATTCAATTAATAAGTCCATCAGACAGGCACAAAAATCCCATTAAACTATAATTACCCAATTATAGATCGGTTATGCACCTCTTTAAGAATTTATAATATTACAGAGGCTATACAGATATCAAATGTATCCGCAGCCTCTATATCTATCACCTTGTTTGCGGTTAGCCTATCGATACTTCCAGGCAAGATCGCCTATGGAATATATCGGATAATATAACACTCGATGTTAGCTGTGTCAACGCAACCCTACTACTCCGTTTGACGCCACACATCTGCACCCAGCATACGCAGATTCGATACCAAATGATCATAGCCGCGGTCGATGTATTCTACACCCGTAACCTCGGTTATACCTTCTTCGACAGTTAGGCCAGCAATGACAAGTGCCGCACCCGCTCGCAGATCAGAGGCCTTGACCTTAGCTGCATTCAGCGGACTGCCCTCAATGATTGCTGATCGACCTTCCACGCGAATCTTCGCTCCCATACGAACTAATTCCGGGACATGCTTGAAGCGATTACTATATACAAAATCACTCAATACACTGACTCCGCGACTCTGCGTCAGCAGACTGGTCATTGGGGATTGAAGGTCCGTAGCAAAGCCTGGATAGATCAAAGCCTTCACATCAACATGAGCATATTCTGGAGCACCAATGACGCGAATGCTCTCATCATACTCCTCAATACCCACACCCATCTCCTGCATCTTGGCCGTCAGAGCTTCCATGTGCTTGGGGATTACGTTGTCGATCAATACATTGCCACGGGTGGCGGCGGCTGCAATCATGTAGGTTCCAGCCTGTATCCGGTCAGGAATAATAGAGTGTCGGCAGCCATGCAGCTCCGATACACCCTCAATCCGAATGGTCTCGGTTCCTGCTCCTTTAATGCTGGCTCCCATGGAGTTCAATAGTGTTGCCACGTCTATAATTTCAGGCTCTTTGGCCGCATTTTCAATAGTTGTCGCGCCTTTGGCTCTCGCTGCCGCCAGCATAATATTAATGGTAGCACCTACACTGCTCACATCCAGATAAATCTTGGCCCCTCGTAATTCCTTCGCATAAAGATGAATCGCCCCATGCTCATTCTTCACGGTTGCACCAAGTGCCTCAAATCCTTTAATATGCTGATCTATCGGTCTAGGTTCAAAGTTACAGCCACCAGGCAGGCCAATTACAGCCTCCTTAAAGCGTCCAAGCATAGCTCCCATCATATAATAAGAAGCACGCAGCTTCTTCACCGGACCATTCGGCATAGGAATTGACTTGATATCCGAAGGATCAATTCGCATCTGGCTGCCTTCCCAAGCTACAGAGGCCCCGAGCTCCTCCAATATTTCTGCGTACACCGCCACATCACTGAGGAGCGGCAGATTGTCTAATACTACTTCCGACTCCGCCAATATCGCGGCAGGAATCAAAGCGATCGCACTATTCTTAGCTCCGCTGATGGATACCATACCCTGAAGTTTACGTCCGCCGGTGATCATCAATTTTTCCATAATCCAGAAGTTCCTCCTACGTGACTTGCAACTGGTGATGCAGACATGATGCTGAGGTGCTTGTACTGTGAAAGTGGTGAAAATGGAAAGACACCGGCTAAGCGGTGTGCTCTCCATATCATTCTATTCAAATTTGGCTACATTTAGCCGCTAAAGCTTACATTCATGCAGACTTGTCCAATTAGACTCGCCATTCAAAGTGTTGCCTAAGCTAGATTAAGCTTGGTTGTTGGATCCGAATTCGCGGATTTTGCCGATAACTGTTTGTTTGATAGCTTCACGGCCTGGTTTCAGGAATACACGAGGATCATAAGCTTCAGGCTTCTCAGCCAATACTTCGCGCACAACTTTGGAGAAGGAGATTTGGTTCTCAGTGTTCACGTTGATTTTGGAAGTTCCCAGAGAGATTGCTTTCTTGATGTCATGAGTTGGGATACCAGTTCCGCCGTGAAGTACGAGTGGAAGACTTACTGCGTTACAGATCTCTTCCATTTCTTTGAAGCCCAGGTTAGGCTCGCCTTTGTAAGGACCGTGAACGGAGCCAAGAGCTGGAGCCAGTGTATCGATGCCTGTCTCGTTAACGATACGTACGCAATCGTCCAGCTTCGCATACATTACGTCACCAACAACATCGTCTTCCTGACCGCCTACCATACCAACTTCTGCTTCAACGGATACGCCTTTGGCATGTGCATATTCAACGACTTGCTTCGTCGTCGCGATATTAGTATCAATCGGGCTGTGGGAGTCATCGATCATTACGGAAGTGAAACCAGCATCGATTGCTTCTTTACATTTCTCAACGGAAGAACCGTGGTCCAAGTGAATAGCTACAGGAACAGTTACTTTCAGGTCAGCCATCAGACCCTCAACCATTTTTACAACGGTATTGAATCCGCCCATGTAACGAGCTGCACCTTCGGATACACCCAGAATTACTGGGGATTTCTCTTCTTGAGCTGCTTCAAGGATTGCGTGGGTCCACTCCAAGTTATTAATGTTGTATTGACCTACTGCGTATTTTCCTTTCAACGCTTTGTTCAACATGTCTGTCATCGATACTAATGGCATGGTTCATCCTCCTAGGATTATCGTTTGTCTGTATTTGTTTAGCCGACTTACAATACGGGGTTATTATACCACATCCCATGTCAAATACTAAACAAGCATTTACAATCATTGAAGGGAATATTGCACGTTGTTTCATAAGTATTTTTCATAATTCATTCCCAACGTTTATGGGGTTCGCAATATTGACAGGAGGAAGTGCCCTGATCAA
The DNA here is from genome assembly GCF_000377505.1 of Paenibacillus massiliensis 2301065 = DSM 16942. Taxonomy (GTDB): domain Bacteria; phylum Bacillota; class Bacilli; order Paenibacillales; family Paenibacillaceae; genus Paenibacillus; species Paenibacillus massiliensis. The sequence continues at coordinate 11,855 of NZ_KB898207.1, forward strand.
CACAACGTATAGACGAATAGAATCACTTCGATCTATATGTTGAGGATTGAAGGGCTACCTGTCGATTTATACAATTCCTCACACCAGCACAGAAAATAAATAATCCTTCTTTGAATATTATATCATTCTGAAAGGCCTATTCTAAAGGGTTGAAGGAATTACTCCAGTTGTTAGAAGCCGTCAATGATATGCCGTCTTCCTAGCTGGGCCTTACAGCGGCTTGGCCTACGCACACGACAAAGAAATCCTGCTGGGCGCAGGACTCAACAATCAGCTTTAACGGTTAATTCCACTATGCTGTAAATGTCCATTAACGGCAACTCTCATCTCATCAATATCGAACGGTTTGGTAAAATGCATCAGAGCACCCAACTCTGTCGCTTCCTTGATCATGTCTAATTCTCCATAAGCTGTCATCATGATGACCTTCACGGCTGGCTTCATAGCTTTGATGTGCTTGAGAATCTCCAGTCCATCCATTCCCGGGATCTTCATGTCCAGCAACACAAGATCAGGAACCTCCTGCTCGACAATCTCCAGAGCGATCTTGCCGTTAGGAGCCTGGAATGTCTCGTATCCCTCACTGCTGAACACTTCCATGAGTAGAATACGGATACCGTTCTGGTCATCGACAATCAACACTTTCTTCTTTTCCACATTCTTACCTCCCAAGGTCATGAAAACAACAACAGATGCCTTTCCCTTCAAGTTGCGCAGTATGCCATTGCATCAGATAAGGTTTGATACAAAGATATTCTAGATTGTACGGGGAAATCCTGCACAGATACAAAATTGTGGAAAATATCGTATCTCCAAACTGTAGAAGCAACTTAAAATAAGATACACTATGCCTATGAAAGGGCAACGAATTGATGTGGCGACGTCGGCTTGTCGAGGCATCCCAAATTAGTGTGTTTAGCAGAGTAGTTAAGTAAAGTTCAGTGTATTAACGCAAGGGGAGGGCACACAATGAAGAGCCCATTAAGAAATATTACCGTCGATAATCACGCATTTGTGTACTGGCATTCGGGTGGACCACGCTTTGTCCTACATATCTCACCCAAGGTAGACAAAAATATAAAAATCACGCTCGTCTTTGCAGCCGATCCACCGGACGAAGACCCCTTCACCTCCTGGTGCTTTTACGACATTACTGCACAGAAAAACAATGAACAGACGATCATTCATCTAGGCAAGCCCCGACATATAGCCGAGATCATTGATTATCTGAAGAAGGAGCGGCCAGAGCTCTGGTGTAAGGGGCAACCACACATTATTGAAAATGCATGGGACACGCTGCGGGATATGGGCTACACCAACCTGCGCCCCATTTGGAAAGGTGAATTCTAGTTAGAGTCTGTGCCTAGAGATGCACCTGCTGCATTATGATCATACGTGCCCCTGAACACAAATAGCGCGCATCGGTGAAATTCACCGACACGCGCTATTTAGGTTAGCAATACCCGCTGCTATAACCAACCGGACTGCTACAGATCATTTTTTATTTTATGCCAATGATCCAGACATGCACCTACCGTGCAACGCCCATAATCGATCAAGCTTAGTTTTGCAATTGCAGGGCTGCTTTGACAAATTCACGGAACAGCGGCTGCGGACGGTTCGGACGGGAGGTGAACTCCGGATGGAACTGAACAGCCAGGAACCAAGGGTGATCTGGATATTCGACGATCTCTACCAGACGTCCATCTGGTGAAGTACCGCTGATCTTCAAACCAGTCTTCTCGATCACTTCACGATACTCATTGTTGAACTCATACCGGTGACGGTGTCTCTCATACACCAGCTCATCGTCATAGCAGGCCATAGCCAAGGAGCCTTCTGCCAGCTTACAAGGATACAGTCCTAGACGCATAGTGCCACCCAGATCCTCAATGTCCTTCTGCTCAGGTAGCAGGTCAATAACTGGATATTCAGTCGAAGGGTTAATCTCCGAGCTGTTCGCTCCTTCCAATCCTGCGAGTGCACGAGCAATCTCGATGACGGATACCTGCATACCCAGGCAGATACCGAAGAATGGAATCTGGTTCACACGGGCATAGCGAATAGCACTAATCTTGCCCTCGATACCACGATCACCGAAGCCACCTGGTACCAGAATACCAGCAACTCCGCCCAGAAGTCCTTGTACATTCTCGTCTGTAATCTCCTCTGCATTGACCCAGCGAATCTTCACATCTGCATTGGCATCAAAGCCTGCATGCGAGAGAGATTCCACGATACTCAGGTACGCATCATGCAGAGCTACATATTTACCTACAATGGCAATCTCAACCGTCTTCTCCAGCTTGCTAATCCGTTCAACCAGGCTCTCCCAATCCTTCATATCTGGTGGTGGCGTGGTCAGCTTGAGGTGGTTCACGACAATCTCGTCAAGGCCTTCCTCACGGAGATTAAGCGGTACTTCGTACAAAGTAGAAGCATCGCGGCATTCCACTACAGCATTCGCGTCAATATCACAGAACAGGGCAATCTTGGCCTTCATGTCGGCCGACAGCTCATGCTCGGTGCGGCACACGATCACGTTCGGTTGAATACCGATGCTACGCAGTTCTTTTACGCTATGCTGAGTCGGCTTAGTCTTCACTTCACCGGCAGCCTTGATGTATGGAATGAGGGTTACATGAATGTACATCACATTCTCACGTCCAACCTCACTCTTGATCTGACGGATCGCTTCCAGGAACGGAAGACTCTCGATGTCGCCCACTGTACCACCGATCTCAGTGATGACTACATCGGAACCTGCTTCACGACCAGCACGGAACACGCGCTCCTTGATCTCGTTCGTGATGTGAGGAATAACCTGAACTGTACCGCCCAGATACTCACCACGACGCTCCTTGCTGATGACACTGGAATAGACTTTACCAGTGGTTACATTGCTATTCTTGGACAAGTTAATGTCGATAAAACGCTCATAGTGGCCTAAATCCAGATCCGTCTCTGCGCCATCATCCGTAACGAATACTTCACCATGCTGATAAGGACTCATTGTCCCGGGATCGACATTCAAATAGGGATCGAACTTCTGGATCGTAACCTTCAATCCCCTGTTCTTGAGAAGTCTTCCTAGTGAAGCCGCAGTAATACCTTTACCAAGAGATGATACAACCCCGCCCGTCACGAAAATATACTTTGCCACTGTTTAATACCCTCCTAAATATAGTCCAAAAATTCAGGCGACATTATGATGTTAGCGTAACCCGCCAGATCGTCATCCATCCAGCACGGATCATCATCCATGAAAGAAGGCAGCAGAATGATCTTTCAACCCTGCCGCCTCGCCCTGGTTACCACAGGTGCAAGCACCCTATAAGAAAAACATATATCGTTGTTTTCCTTGCAATATCAGGAAGCTGATGCTCCGTAACTTATACTTCTGACATTATAAAAACAAAAAAAGCACTCCCGCTGTACGGGGCACTTTTTATCACTCGGAATGATTTAATATACATACTAATCATAAGCCCAAGCAATAGTTTACCTTGTGTGTATTGTCGTGTCAAGGAAAGTTGGGACTAGATTTTACAAAAGTTTGCCGCCTCTTCAAACGACTACCTCCAAGGCGTTATAACAGGAAAAAAAGGGCAGACACCCCTGCTATCAAGCAGAGATACTCGCCCTTCTCCAAGTCGAATTAACGATCGTCCGGCTCGCCTTCTTCTTCGGACTCTTCGTCTTCCTCTTCTTCTTCCTCATCCTCAAGATCTTCATCATCAAGGATAACTTCTTCATCCGCATCATCGTCGTCGTCTTCGCCATCGAACAGGTCATCATCCACATCATCGGAATCATCACTGCTGAAGTCGTCGTCCGCGTCGTAGCTTTCCTCTTCCTCGTCCTGATAGTCATCGTCCTCATCGTCTTCATCATTGATGATACGTGGACGCTTGGCGCCTGTAAGGGCGTCTTCGGATTTGTCTACAGGATACCAGCGCTTCAGTCCCCACAGATTCGTGCCGACACAAGCGAACCGCCCATCGATGTTGATTTCCGTATATAGCTGAGCGATAACATCATTAATCTCATCTTCGGTCAAGCCGCGCAATTTGGCGACCTCATTCATCAAGTCACGGTAGTAATAAGGCGTATTGGCTGCTTTGAGCACCATAAACGCCAGATCCACCATAGGAATTTCATGGACCTTCTCAGGGTCAATCTTCAAATTGAGTGGCGTACTCACTAAAGGACACTTCCTCTCACGCATAATTCACAAGTCACTATCCATTATCACACATAAGTAAAACCTATTTAGGCACAAAATGCAAGTATGTAGGGCCAAGTCCAATCAAGGAAAAAGGACGGAAGGAAATTCCCCCCGCCTCTCGACTGTATCCGCTTTGAAGGACGCGCCCTCAAAGTTGGTGCATTAAGGGCCTGAGCCCTCTATGTATCCTATGTCCGTTCAGCACATTTGACACGAGCGCAGGCCTATTCTGTAAAAAAAGGGGCAAGTTCCTCATGCCGTTCCCCCATGTCCTTCATACAATACCTCAGCACAGCTCATCTGAGGGGAGCGCAGAGTATGGATTACTCGTTTTTTTTGCAGCAGCTACATGAAGCCATCCAGAGCTCCGCCGCCCATGGCGGACGTCACAAGCACATCATCCGCTTCAACAGGCCTGGACAATATCGGGAATGTCTGTCGCACCTACAGAAGATGAAATCCGGATTCTCTGGCCTTCGGCGTATTCAGGCTGCCCATTCCATTCGTGCCCTGATTGCTCCTGCCGCCTGCCGCGAACGTCTGGAGCGATTTCAGGACAGACTGGTGATTGAACGTGACTCCAGTGTTCGAATTCATAAGAGTAGTACCCCGCAGATCCGTATTGAGCCAGAGGGCGACATTCCGTGGGGGATCAAGCAAATTCGTGCCCCCCGCATTTGGCCAATCTCAACAGGCTCCCGTGTCCGGATCGGCATTATTGATACTGGTGTGGATTTTCAGCACCCGGATCTTCAGCACGCACTCGCACGAGGGGTTAATTTGTTGAACCGTGCTTTATGGCCCTACGACGATAACGGTCATGGAACTCATATTGCCGGTACCATTGCTAGCATCAACGGCCAATCCGGCTTGATGGGTGTCGCCCCACATACCATCATCTATCCTGTGAAAGCTTTTGACCATAATGGCTCCGCTTATGTATCAGATATTGTCCTTGGCATTGACTGGTGTGTACGCAACCAGGTTCATATCATTAATATGAGCTTCGGCATGAAGACCCGTAGTAAAGCGCTGCTGGATGTCGTGAATCGAGCCCATCAAAGCGGGATTACCATCGTCGCCTCCTCTGGAAATGATGGCAAACGCAGCAGCATTGATTATCCGGCACGTTACCCACAGACCATAGCCGTAGGTGCTACAGACAGATTCAAAAGAGTCGCCACCTTCAGCAATCGTGGTCCTTACGTGGACGTATATGCCCCTGGAGACAAAATCATATCCTCCTGGATCAAGGGTCGACACCATGAGATGAGTGGAACGTCTATGGCCACCTCTCATGTCAGCGGCGCCATTGCCTTGTTGCTCGCCCAGAAGCCTGACCTGTCTCCTTCCGAGATCAAGGCGCTGCTGCGCAAGACATCTTCTCCCATTCGCTCTCCCAAGGGGGCTACGCGTCGGACCAGCAAACTTGGAGAGATCGATGCCTATCGTCTGCTTCAGGAAGGCTTGAAATAAGCTGTCGCTACACTTCATAACGGAAACAAGATAAGGAGCAGGGCAGAACGAGAAGTGGCTGCCCCACTCTTCCCCTTGCGAACTCACAGGCTGATGTGAATCTCACAGTCTTATGTGAATCTCATAGGCTGATTAGCGATATTTCAAGAGTTCTCAGACCTTTAACAGGAATTCAGCAGCTCGCAGCCGAATATAGAATCTTAGGTAAGTAGATGGGATGAGCAGGCACACTAGAACAGTGATATTTTGTCGATTTATCCCAATCTCCACCTCGAATAATGATGATTGATGGTAAGGAGCGAGTCTAATGAACCTGTTTGAAGGCTGTTTTGAGAAAGCGCTATCTTCGAATCTGAAATGGATTAATGAGCCTCAGGACTGGGGATTTCAGGATGGAAATCTTGTCATCGAGGCTCCTGCTGGCGGTGATTTTTTCCTTGACCCAGGCGGTTCCGCACCCAAGAATTCAGCGCCTTTTCTCTATACCAACGTAAGCGGAGACTTCCGACTGACCACACAGGTCCGTGTCGATATGAAGGAGCAATATGACTCTGGCTGCTTAATGATCATGGCGAAGGAGAATTACTGGGCGAAGGTATGCTTTGAATTCTTCGAGGAGGAGCCATCCATTCTCAGTGTCGTGACCCGTGGCACATCCGATGATTGTGTATCTGCCCCTACCGGTGTCCCTACACCTTACTTAAGCATTGCAAGAGCTGGCAACAGCTTCGCCTTTCATTACTCGAAGGATGGACAACGCTGGAAGCTCGTTCGCTATTTCGGACTGGATTGCCCAGAGGACATTAAGATCGGCATTGTAGCCCAGTCTCCTATCGGGCAGGGCTGCCAGGTAATCTTCAAGTCACTGGAGCTGCAGCATGGCGTAGACGGCGACATTCGCGAGGTCGTGTCCTGACCCTATTGATTGGGCGGCCAATCAGGCTACGCAATATGAAATAGGCATCGGCTGGTTATTTCGACGATAGAGCACAACAAAGGGGAGCCAGACCGTTTATTCGGCTTGGACTACCCCTTAAGACCTTTGTTGACCTAAACTAGCCATTTGACTAGTTTATCTCACCAAGGCTGGTCTCCCGCTGTGTTGTGTGGTCGCCATTCAGCCCCACTCTGCGATCTACCCTGCTACCTTGCTGGACCTGACTCAGATACTGTAGACACTATAGGGACACTCAGTACTTCGGTGCAGCCCAAAGTCATCCCTGGCTTTAGAGAGTATATGCCACTGAACCCGGAGCCCTCCAATTCATCGCGTACAAGATTAGTCTCCTCCCAAGGAGCATGCACCAGCAACGTCTGGCGCGCTGGCATGCTGCGAAGCATGACACGGACATCCTCCAGTCCTTGATGCACCTTGTATGTGATTCGTTTCACATTGAACCCGGAGACTAGCTCCCCCTTCAGCAACCTATTTCCGAATGTATCCTTGTAGGTATGACCCGTTAGCAGCACTGTATGCGTGGATTCCGTGGCTAACTGCTGGTAATACCATTGAGAGCTCACCGACTCCATTGTGCCATCCGCCGTGAAAATGACAGATGGACCTGCGGCGAGCAATTGTACTCTCTCGGCATCACTGGACGGAATATGTAGCAACTTCCTATCCATTGCCGCCACAATTCTTGCTTCGGCCTCTGGACGCAGCCAATCCTTCCACTGTAGCAACTGCCTCAAGCCATTCCAGACCTTGTTCTCAACGATCAGAGGGATGTCAGGAAATTGCTCACCGACCCACACTAGCAGATCCTGTCCCCTTCCAAAGGCCGGAACAGGCATTAGCACATGCCCCCCATTCTGAAAGGTCGCCACCAGTTCCGCACGCAATTGGCTTTGCTTGTCCTCCTGTGTCTCCACATCCATGCCATACGCTGCATCGACGATCGAAATATCGGGACAACCGCCCTTATTCTGCTGAATAGATAGCGAAGCTTCCTCTGCTACCTGGACCTCTGGTCGATCTGCTGCAATCAGTTCAGATTCAGCATTGTAATCTCCCGAGAAGAAGATTCGCCGGCCCTCCATGACCACGTCATACCATACGGATCCAGCCAAATGACCGGTGCGGCCCCATCTGAACGATACTCCTTCAGTGTGCCTATGCCATTGTCCTGCAGATACAGTCTCTTCAATGTAACGATAAGTAATTGCTTGAATATGCTCCTCTTCGTAGGGGAGCTCACCTTGTCTTGCATGAACGAAGGTAGACCATGAACGGAAATAGGAGTCAAGCTGTTCTGCTGTCGCGCGCGTCGTCCATACTTCTCCTCGATAGCCCAGCTTGTAAAGCAAGGGCAATGCCATGGAGTGGTCCTCATGGGCGTGGGACAGGAATACTGCGGTCAGCTCAGGCACCCGTTCATTGGACAGCAACGGATATTCGCCGGTGCCAACCTTCTTTACACCACAATCCAGCAGGATCTTATGCTCTTCGCCTGTGATCAGGTAGCAGGAACGTCCATGCTCCCCTGCTCCTCCCCAGATTGTCACACTAATCATCGTGCATTCCACTTTCTTGTCGAGCTTACATTCTCGATTAATATCAATATCGCTGTAGTAAGACCCACTGTGACGACAGCCATCGCCATACCAAGGGATACCTGTCCCTGCTCGAACTGCGCGAAGATATAAGTGGCAGAAGTCTGAACAGAAGGCGGCAGGATCAGCAATGAAGCTACCAGCTCACGTGAGGCAATGGTGAACGTCATCATCCAGCCTGCCAGCATCCCCGGTAATATCAGAGGCAACATAATCCGCCGGAAAATATAGAAGGGTGCCCCTCCAAATACCGCGCCTGCCTGAAATAGAGAAGGATCAAGCTGATTCAGTCCTGCCTTGACGTATTGAACTGTATAAGGAACGAACAGCACTACATACGTCAATATTACCATTCCATATGTGTTGTACAGTCGGATCGGCATCCATGGTGAGTTCCACAGCAGAATTAGACCCACGACAATGACAATACCAGGGACCGTGTTAGGCAGTAGACTGAACAAATCCGTCACCCGTGCAACTCTCGTCGCAGAGCGCCCAATAATGAGAGCGAACCAGGTACCTAAGATGACGGCTACCGTAGATGCGGCGAGCGACAACAGCGTGCTGCTAACCAGAGCATTCATGCTCTCAGAACCCCATGTCAGCAATTGCACATAATAATCCAGCGTAAAGTTATCCCAGGCCAATCCCACGCCTCTCAGCTTCATTGTAGATGCCGCAATAATGGAGAAGTAAGGTACGCCTATAGAGAACAACAGCAGCAGCAGTACATACACGTAACAGAGCCACAGTGCCCAGCCTTTTAGACGATATGAGGTACCTCTCGCTCCCTTGCCACCTACCAGTCGATAGGAGTATTTACGGCTGATGAGAGATTGCATGTACCATACGACCAAGCATACGGCCAGCAGGACGGAAGCCAGCGACGTTGCTTTACCAAAATGAATAGGCCAACTAGAGATGTACTTGTGAATCTCTGACGTCATCACCTCATACCCGATCCTTCTTCCGAAGGTAGCAGGGGTGCCGAACTCTGCGATGGTCTTCACGAAGATCAGCATCGCGCCCATGCCGAAGGCAGACAGCAGCAGGGGGACTATGATTCTGCGGAAGCGGTACAGGAAGCCCCCACCATGAACGGCTCCTGCCTCGTCCAGACTTCCTCCGATCTGAATCAGCGCCCCTCTCAGCAGCAAATACAGGAAGGGGAACAAGTGTAGACTCATGATCATCACCATACCCCCAAAGCTGAAGAATGCAGGAGTGATCCTCGAGGCAGATGGTACGAGCTGCTCCAGATAACCATTCTTTTGCATGAACAGAATCCAGCCCATGGACCCAATATAAGGTGGCGTCATGAACGGAATGAGGAAAATAACATCCAGGAAGCGGTACCTGCCCAAGCTGGTACTCGACATCATCCATGCCAAGGGCAGCGCCAGCACCGTCGTTCCCGCAATTACGCATACACCTAGCCAAATTGAGTCCAGTAACACACCAGACAGCTCCGATTCCAGCATAACGCAGAATGGAGATGATATATCCAGCTCTCCCTCGGGATACACACTCTGAACGAAGATCATACCCAGCGGAACAATAATTAGAAAAGTAAGGACGAGCAGCGCCAATGCTATGCTACACGCCCGTATATAACGACTCGTCATGTATACTCCCGTATTACTTGAATAGCTTCAGGAAGCGATCAGTTACGTCAGCACCGTGCTCAGACATCCAGTTCCAGTCCACTGCAAGCACCGGAATCTCATCGAGATTGGCACGATTCTCAGCGTGAATATCCGTACGCCCTGGTAGCAGATAAGCATCTCCCACCAGCTTCTGTGCTTCATCCGAGAGCAGGTAGTCAATGAATGCCTTGGCTTCATCCACGTGCTGGCTGGATTTCATAATCATCGCTGGTCGTGGGCTGATTACAGTGCCTTCCTTCGGGTAAATAATGTCGATTGGCTCGCCCTTATCCTTGGCCTTATAAGTCATATAATCTACCGCAGACGCAACTACGCCCTTTGCACCAGTAATAACCGGATCAAGCGCCTCCTGGTTCGCTCCAGCGAGCGCAACTCCGTTAGCCTTGTAGTCGTCGAACAACGTCCAGCCTTCCTCGCCCTTCACGCTCAGATAGCCCGTCATGAAGTCCAATGCAGACCCTGACAGCGATGGATCGGGAATGTTCACCTGATCCTTGAACTCGGGCTTGCTGAGATCTGCCCAAGATGTCGGTGGGATCTTGACCTCATTCGTGTTGTACGCAATGCCAAGTGCAGATGCGCTGGTGCTGAAGTAATGACCCTCAGCATCGGACCAGTCCGGGTTCAGCTTGTCTGCGTTCGCAGCTTCTGGATAAGCCATGGTCAAGCCGTCAGCCTTGAGTCCCTGTGCGGATGGCAAGGATGCCAGAATGACGACATCTGCGACTGGATTGGATTTCTCTGCTTCCATTCTGGCCAGAATCTTGCCAGTCGTACCTTGGAACATCTCCACCTTAACACCACTTGCCTGCTCATAGCCTGCAATCAGATTTTTGGCCAGCCCCTCTGGTCCGGCACTGTACACGACCAGCTTCTTCTCTGCTGATACTGGTGCTGCTCCTGCTTCAGCTCCAGATGTCCCTGTCGTCGCCGCAGGGCCCGCCGCTCCACAGCCTGTCACTGCCAACCCAATCATCAAGGCCAGACTGCTCAGCATAGGCCCACGTGTCCATTTCATCTTGCTCTTCATCTCTCCATCTCCCCCTAATTCATGATTGCTTCATATAGTGAATATGTTCTTTGGATACAAAGACATCGCGCTGCTCACCAACAGATAACCTTGTGTGATGGTAGGCCAGCCAGTGCTGCCCTGTATCTGTAGTGAGTCCAATCTCGTATCGGTCTCCTAAATAACTGACATGTCGTATGTTCACACGATAACGCTCTAACTGCTTAGCAGAAGACTGGGGATCTGACTCCCATAAAATGTGCTCTGGCCGGAACATGATCTCGTTCTCGATCAACCAGTTGGATTTGCCAATGAACCGAGCTACCAGCGCATTCGAAGGACGATTGTAAATGTCCTCCGGGGCTCCTGATTGCAGAATCTGCCCGCTGTTCATCACCACAATCTCATTCGACATGGACATGGCCTCCATCTGATCATGCGTGACATAGAGCGCCGTCAGTCCGAGATCATGTACCAATGACATCATTTCCACCCGCATTTCCTCACGCAATACAGCGTCCAGCGCGCTTAACGGCTCATCGAACAACACCAGTCTGGGACGAATCGCCACCGCCCGCGCAAATGCGACCCGCTGCTGCTGGCCACCCGAGAGCTCGTGAGGATAGCGCTGCTCCATACCCTGAAGCCGTACAGATGCCAATGCCTCCATCACCGTGCTACGTACATCTTTGTGACGTTTGCCTGCCATAAGTCCATAGGCTACATTGTCATACACCGTCATATGCGGCCAGAGGGCGAAATCCTGGAACACCATGCCGAACTGACGCTTGTGCACGGGCACATCCTTGCGCTCCGTAGCTGAGAACAGCGTCTGGTCACCCATGGTTATCCGTCCTGTATCAGGACGTTCCAGACCAGCTATCATCCGCAGTAGCGTTGTTTTGCCACAGCCGGAAGGACCAAGTAACGTAGTGAACCGACGATGGCGTACGACGAGATCCGTCTGATGCAGTGCAGTGGTCTCACCGAATGTCTTGCTAACTCCTTGTATATTCAGATCCATTGCTTACTCCCTGTTATTTCTTATCTGTCATGACTGTTTACAGTGTAATTGTTCAATTTAAGAGCAGTGTCAGCGGAAGGTAAGAGCAAAATTAATAATTTCAATGAATTCTATTAACATTCATAGATTTAATCTATATAGAGGGATCTTCAGCTGGGTACCAGCTTGAAAGGAGAGAGTGAATTGCACCTGAATCTACTAAAGCTACATATCGTGGAATTGCTGGATAAGCATCAGAAAATCACCGCAGTTGCCGATTTGCTGGGATTGAAGCAGCCAACGGTGACCTTTCATATGAAAAATCTGGAGAAGGAAATGGGGGTTAAGCTCTTCGATGCACGTATGGGTCGAATCCTGCTCACGGATGCGGGACGTGCCTTACTGCATTATTCGGTCAAAATTAACGCGCTCGCGAACGAAGCGCAGCGGGTGGTCCGTGAATTCGACAGCCTGCAGCGTGGCCACATCTCCATAGGCGCGAGCTATGTATCGGCAACTTACATTCTGCCATCCATTTTGCATCGGTTCTCTCAGGAGTATCCTGGCATTCAGATTTCGTTGTCCGTCAAGACCGCTCCAGTCATTCAAGAGAAGTTGCATCGCCGTGAATTCGATCTTGGTCTCGTCTCCACCGAGCCATTCACTATGAGCTCCCTAACAGCTGAACAGATCTGTAAGGATGAGCTGGTCTTAATCTGTGCCCCGACACATCCACTGGCGAGCACGCAGGAGCTTACCCCGGATATCTTGGCCTCGGCCTCCTTCATTCTCCACGGCAGGGATTCCAACACACGACAGCTAACGGACAAGTGGCTAGCCAATGCAGGCAGATCCCTTACGTCCAGACTGGAGATGGACTCTCTGGAGGCCATTAAACAGACAGTTATGCTGGGAGAGCACGTATCCTTCGTATCCCGTATTGCTGTGGAGGCCGAAGTCGCTAGGGGGCAACTTATCGCTCAGCCGATTCCTGACAACCCTTACGAACGGTACATCTACCTCGTCAGCAACTCAGATCGGCACCGTTCGGCACTCATTCAACATCTAGCCGGGTATATAGCACTCGCATACCAGCCTGTCTAATCTCTATTGGGCCCAAGTAAAGATTCTGACAGGAAGGCTTCCGTTCATACGAAAAATGGGGTTGTCACCCAAGTGAACATCCCCATTTTTCAGAAATTTATAAATATTTAAACGAATACTTATCGTACACCCACAGATTCCGTAATCATGGCATGAATTTTACTCAAATTTGACTTGAAATATGTAGTAAAGTACCAGTCATGATATTCTAGCGGTACATGAATCTCATCAATGCTTTCCTGACGCTGAACGGCTTCGGTCACTATTTCAGTGATACGCATTATGTATCCCTTCACTTCGTAAAGCTCTTGCAAAGAGCATACCTCGCCATGTCCCGGTACGATAGTCTCGACATCCAGCAGTTCGACCTGCCCCAAAATATTAAGCCATTCCTGAGGATTGGCATACATTAGAACCGGGTGATGCTGTGATAGTACCAGGTCCCCCATTACGACAATTTTGTCCTCCGGGATGTACACGATTGCATCGCTTTGCGTGTGACCGCCGCCAAAGGTATGGAGCTGAATGCTACGCTTGCTGCCATGTATGGTCATCTGTTGCTCAAAAGTGACCGTCGGCAGCGAATGTACGAGATTAGGTAGCATCTTCACGAACTCACGGTCGGTAGCATTTTCCCATGCCATTTCCCTTTTCAGCTTTTCATCTGTCTCGTATTGTATTTGCACATCCGATTCATCAATAGCCTGATTGAGCTTCTCCATGTTTTTCAGATGTTGAGCCAATCTGTCTCTCGCAAACGTATCCATAATCTCTCGAGTAATGGATGTTGAGATGATTTGGGCCGTAGGGATGAACACTTGATTTCCAGAAGTATGGTCACTATGCCAATGCGTGTTGACTACGTAGGACACAGGGTTTCCCGTAAGGTGCTCTGCAGCTGCCTTCAAATCCTCTGCAGCCTGTATTGTCGAGAAGGTATCCACCACAACAGTTGTATCGCCTAAATCAATGATTGCTGCATTCCCCAAAGAACCTGTACCAGGAATTGCAATTGCTGCTACTACACTATCCGCTACGCGATTCAGTCGAAAATGTCTGGATCCCCTAAATGATTCAATCCTATTGTTCATAGTCACCTCTCCCATCAATATGGGAATAGATTATAAGCCAGAAGAATGTGGTCGACAATGAATTTTTTTCCAAAGAATCCTGGTGGAGAGCACCCAAATGGGCTGAAACCGCGGCTACTGCACCTTATAAAGAAAATAGGCCACCCCCTAGGATGGCCCTTTCTTTGAGTCTCAGCACACTTCGCATTACAATCCGTCCTACAACAAAACTAGCTCTGAGACCATTTTATTTAAATTGTAATCACTTAAGAGGTACGGTTGAACAAGCTACATCCGTTCTGGCGCGCTCACGCCTACCAGCTTCAGTACGTTCGCAATGACAACACGTACTGCAGACAGCAACGCCAGACGAGCCTGGGTCTGCTCTACATTGTCAGTGATGACACGCTCGGCCTTGTAATAGCTGTGGAACATGGATGCCAGGTCATATACATAGCGGATGACACGATGCGGTGCGTAGTTGGCTGCTGCTACGGATATTTCCTCAGGCAGCTCACCCAGCTTGCGAATCAGATCATACTCGCGCTCGGTATTCAGCTCGGTCAGTGCAATCTCAGAGAGTGGGCGCAATGTAATACCCTGCTCCTCTGCTTGACGCTGCACACTGCATACACGAGCATGTGCATATTGTACATAGAATACCGGATTCTCGTTGGACGTGGAGATCGCGAGATCCATATCGAAATCCAGATGCGAGTCCATACTGCGCATGGTGAAGAAATAACGGATGGCATCCACGCCCACTTCATCCATCAGATCCTCCATCGTTACCGCTTTGCCCGTACGTTTAGACATCTTGACCTTCTCGCCGTTCTGGAAGAGACTGACCATCTGCGCAATGAGGACTTTAAGCTTGTCTGGATCATTACCCAGTGCCTCCATAGCCGCCTTCATCCGTGGAATGTAACCATGATGGTCTGCTCCCCAGATGTTAATGATCGTATCGTAGCCGCGGGCATACTTATCCCGATGATAAGCAATGTCCGGTGTCAGATAGGTGTAAGTCCCATCATTCTTGATCAATACACGGTTCTTGTCATCACCGTATTTGGTGGTGTTCAACCAGGTTGCGCCTTCCTCCTCGTAGATCTCGTTGCGATCACGAAGCTCATTCAGCACCTTCAATACTTCACCATTCTCATACAGTGAGGTCTCGCTGAACCAGGAATCGAATGGCACACGGAAGCGCTCCAGATCACGCTTGATCTTGCCAAGCTCCTTCTCAAGACCATAATCGCGGAAGAAGCCTGCACGGTCACCAGGGCTCATCGACAGCAGCGAATCCCCCTTCTCAGCCACGAGCTCCTTGGCGAAGCCAATAATATCCTCACCGTGGTATCCGTCCTCAGGCATCTCGGCATCCTGCCCCAGCTCCTGAAGGTAACGTGCCTCGATGGAGCGGCTCATGTTATAGATCTGATTACCGGCATCGTTGATATAGTACTCACGGGTTACCTTATAGCCTGCAAAATCCAGCACATTACAGAGTGCATCTCCTACAGCCGCACCACGCGCGTGACCGAGATGAAGACTTCCCGTCGGATTCGCGCTTACGAATTCCATTTGTACCTTCTTGCCAGCTCCATCCTCTACCCGTCCATATTGCGCCTGCTGTTCCAACACACGCTGAATTACCGGATACAGATAGCTCTTGTCCAGTCGAAAATTAATGAAGCCCGGGCCTGCAATCTCCGCTGTCTCGATGGATGCAGACTTCCGATCCAAATGCTCAATGATCTGCTCAGCAATCTGACGCGGATTGCGCTTGGCAATACGGGTCAACTGCATAGCCACATTCGTAGCGAGGTCGCCATGCGCTTTATCCTTCGGGACCTCCAGTGTAATCGCCGGAATCTCTTCCTGGCTCACAATACCAGCTGCCAGTACCGCAGCTTCGATGGCTTCCACCACCTGCTGGTGAATTCGTTCAAGGGGATTGCTCGTCATTATTCCTGTTCCTCCTGTATATGCAAACTGATAGCGAACGCTCCGGACAAATCCTCATACACATATAAATCATAGTCCCATTCCACATGCGCAGTCAGACCTTCACGCTGAATGGTTAACCTGCTAGTATCCGTGGACATGGAAAAATTAGTGTAAGGAGAACGATAAAAACCGGGCAGTCGTTTTCCTTCTTCGAAGGACTGCTCGGATTGCACCTCACCGTGTCGAATCAGCTTCAGTTCAGCTTGTCCTATTTTAATCGTGACATTGGTTGTTCCGCCCAGCGGACTTTCCTGCGGTTCCTCATACCTTATGTACAGCGTGCTGCCGCGAAGGATGGCCTCAGCTGGAATGTCCTGCACCACATCTTCACCTTGGTGGCGACTGTGCAGACGGACTCTTACCTGTGTGAATTGCGGCATGGCTTTGACTCCCTGCATATCTGTCCTATTGTACTACTATATCCAGTTCACCCAAGCAATTCAATTGGGATTTAGCAGCACATTTCTATGTTATCACAAAAGACCGGAAAATTTCATACTGCAAGAGTAGAAATCTCCGGTCCTTATTCTTCATTTCTAATATACTTTGAATCGCTCGATTAATTGCTGTAGCTTGCCCGACAATTCGGACAGCAGCGCTGCGGAGGCATCTACCTCCTGCATCGCCGCAAGCTGCTGCTGAGATGCAGCGGACATGCTCTGCGCTCCGTCCACTGTCGTATCCGCTACTTCAACCAATTCGTTCATAGACTGCACGAGATGGTCCGAGCGCAGCAATAAATGGTCCGCCGCCCCTGCTACCTCTGCAATAGCCGTCTCTGTCTGACGTGCAGACTGCTCGATGGCGACAAAAGCCTCTCCGGCGCTGCGCACCAGCTCCGTACCGTGGGCAACCTCCCCGGAGGTCGTCTGCATCATCTCGGAGGCCAGCTGCATCTGTTGCACGACGACTGATACAATATCCGCAATCTGCTTCACAGAAGCCGTGGATCGCTCTGACAGCTGACGGACGGACTGTGCAATGACACCAAAGCTCCTCCCATGCTCTCCAGCATGCTGGGCTTCAATGGTTGCATTGAGCGCCAGCAAATGGGTCTCGCCTGCAATACCGGTGATAACGCCCAAAATACCGTTAATCTGTGTAGAGAAGCCTGTTAAGCTCTGAATAATTGAAGATAGCTCACTGATTCGACGATCCATGGCGTTCATCTGCTGATTGCTGAGCGCCACGGACTGTCCTCCTGCGAGAGCAAAGGAGGATGATTCGCGAGCAATACGTGCAGCCTCATGAGCATGCTCAGTCATGCGAGATAAGTGTGTAGCCATGTCTTGTATCGTTGCATATCCGGACTCAAGGCTCTGTAGCTGTCTCTCTGCGCCATCAGACATCTCTTGAATAATCATGACGGCTTGCTCACTGGCTTTGCTGGTCTCCTCAGAGCTGGCTGACAGCTCCTGTGCTGATGAGCCCACCTGCAAGGAGGCATCGTTCACCTTCGTTATCATGTCCCGTAGCTGCGCCACCATCGTCTCCACGCTACGTGCGAGCCTTCCTACCTCATCCTTGCTCGTCCATGGGAGCGGCTTGATCGTCAGATCTCCCGCCGTCACCCGATCCACCTCCGCTGTTAACAGCGTAATCGGCCTCATCATCCAATGGACCAGAAGATAGATCAACAGAGCTGTCACCAGTAGCACCCCAGCTCCAATCATTAGCGGCGTAGACAGGGTATCCCAGGTACGCTCGTTCAGGATGGAGGCATCGAAGTTGATCACCATCACAGCAATAATGTCCTGACTGGAGTCATTATTTTTATAAATAGGCCCATAGCCAGACATCAGTTCCACACCATCATAGGTGAATACGTCCGAGTACATGGAATGCTTCTGTTCCTTAATCATCTGCTGCGCCACTGGATCAAAATAAAAGCTATCTCCTGACTGATACCCACGCGCCTTCACATTCTGATCGGCGGCTAGAATCTTACCGTCCAGCGAGAGCAGAAAGACCTCCTTGAAGAGAGATTTATGCTCCACGGTCCAATTCAATCGCTGCTCCATACTTGCCAGACCTGCGTTATTACCTTGCAGCAGCTGCTCGACATCGCTGGGATTAACCAGCCCTGTCGTAATATTGGCACAGCCGACCAATTCAACGCCAGCCGACGTCTTCACCTGCTCATAAGCAGTCTGGTAGCTGAATATCCCCAGAATCATGCCCATGACCAACAGCAGAGCAATCAGGCTATACGTAATTTTAGATGCTAAGCCCATAACTCACTTCCCATTCCCATATGAAATTGTACGCGAAAGCCGTTAAGGCCCTCGGGCTGTACTCATTATAGGGAGGGAGCGATGTTTTCACATGTGATCTAGATCATAAGAATTGGCAAATATAATGCTATTTTCGGAGTAGACGATGAATTTAGCGAAGATTTTACAATTCCTCCGCTCCACACCTTGCAGCAACCTCGGCCAAACCTCATATGGATATCAAAGGGATGGTAACCTCAGCAGCTGGCTCCAATGCTTACCGCTATCCTGTGTAGCATACACTGCTGGTGTCGAAGAGCCGATCACTGCCATATACCCTGTCTTGCTGTCTGTAAATGATATTCTCGCACCATAACCTTCTACTACAGGAGTGTTGTTGGTCCAATGAACACCGGCATCAGTAGTGTAGCCTACGGCCACTTTGCCGGCTGCCGGAGAGCCACCAGCCAGAAATGCAGTCTGACTCCCGATCAGCTCCATATTACCTGGATGTCCTCCAGGGTTAGCAGGACCTTCGTGCACCTTGGATACCTGTCCACCTGGTGCCGGGCCTCCGCCTGCTGTCGCCTGATTCAGCACCTGTCGCCATTGCTTACCCTCATCCTTGCTGCCATACAGCGCGTAAGACACCTGTGACATACCAGAGTCGCCATACAGCAAGGCATAGACCTGTTTATCCTTCACATACAGATCACCTTGAACGGGGTCCTTGAAGGGAACCTCCAATACGAGACTCCAGCTAATGCCTCCATTCACTGTCTTCATCACCGCATATCCTTTTCCCGGACGAACGACGGTTGCCCATCCATCCTGTGCACTAGCAAAGGTCGCTCCACGCGTGTTGGCTGGCACCTTGACCTTGCTCCAGCTGTCACCACCGTCCTTGGTCACATAAGCACCTGACGATGTATAGCCGAACCCCGTGCTCTTGTTCAGCAGCTGAATGCGGATGAACGGAGCTGGCGTATTCAGGCGCTTCCAATGCGATCCACCATCTTCTGTTCTTAGTAAGTACATCGTCGGCTGCTCGCCTACAGTGGCCAGAGCCCAGCCTTGCACATTATTGGGGAAGTCGATCTGCGCGAAATTCCACTGACCTGTATAAATAGCCTGCCAATGACAGCCTGCATCCGATGTCCCTATTAAAAAACCACTGCCCGCTACGCGGCCCGTCTTCGTATTCAGAAAATCAATATCCGTCAGGACCAGCTGCTCTCTCGGATGGCCTGTGCCCTCCTGCTTCAGCTTGCTTAACAATTCCTGATCTCCACTCATGCATGCTCCGGTTGCCGCTGTAGCATTCACTGTTCCTGCTGGCATACTCGCCACCGTCAGCAGTCCCATAAGCATTATGATTCCTATTCGCCGATATAGGGTGCTCCATGACAATCTGGCTGACTGACTTGATTTCATTCGTTTCATGATGAACACCTCCTGAATGGCTTGTCTCACACCTCACATTTTATAGGTCAAGGTATACATATACAAGTTACGATATATACATATCCGGCTAAAAAAATGACACCAGTATGCCCCATATCCGCATGAAAAACCGCCTTCGCCTGCAGACCACCAGGGAAGACGGCTACTATGGCCATACCTCGCTATATTCAGCTAACCTCATAATTCCAATCTACTACCACATTCCAGTAGAGCGTGGGCTGTCATACTGCTGGGGACTGTCCTTGGATAAAGACTTGAATGCATCCAGTAGCTTAGCTACAAGCAGTCATAGCTGCAGCAGTCTACTTCGTCAAATCTTCTACGAACTTAGGCAATACGAATGCTGCTTTATGCAGGCGTGGACTGTAGTATTTCGTGTCCATCTCAGGAATCCGTGACTCATCCACCTCTAGCGGATCGTATTTCTTACTGCCCAACGTGAACGTCCACAGCCCACTTGGATAGGTTGGAATATTGGCACTATAGACGCGAACAATCGGGAAAATCTCTTTGACGTCCTTGTTTACCTTCTGGATGAGGTCCGCCTTGAACCACGGGTTATCGGTCTGAGCGACGAAGATGCCATCCTCCTTGAGCGCCTCATAGATCCCTTGATAGAAGCCCCGCTCGAACAACGGCGCAGCCGGACCGACAGGCTCGGTAGAATCGACCATGATGACATCATATTCATTTTTGTGCTCCAAAATATGCATATATCCGTCGTTCACCAGCACTTCTACGTTCGGTTCATCCAGCTTTCCTGCAATCTCCGGCAAATATTTCTTGGAGTATTCGATCACCTTGCCATCAATCTCAACCAACACAGCCTTCTCTACCTCGGGATGCTTGATCACCTCACGAATTACACCACCATCTCCCCCGCCGACAACCAGTACGCTCTTGGGGCTCGGGTGCGTGTGAAGCGCCGGATGGGCCACCATTTCATGATATACAAATTCATCCTTTACCGTCGTCATAACCATCCCATCCAGCACGAGCATGTTGCCGAATTCCTCCGTCTCGATCATGGCCAGCTCCTGATATTCCGTCTGTTCTGTTACATAGGTCTGTGTGATCTTGGCTGTAATTCCGAAGGTTGGTGTCTGCTTCTCCGTGTACCACAATTCCATCGTATATCCCTTCTTTCCGTTAACATAGTGTTGGTCTTCCTATCATCACCTTGGCTTCCATGGTGCATACATCCAGAACCATCCCACAACTCTTCTTGCATCTTCACTACTAACCGCCTGTCCCAAGCACATGAATAGACCGATGCAGATTGCACATACTGAGTATAAAACCATGGAAGAAGGTGGAAGCGTGAGTCGCGCAGATGGCAGGCCCAAATCACGCCTGCGTGCTTTTATACTGCTTCTCAAGACCATGTGGGTTACGGGTGTGTTATGCGTATTACTAACCGCAGTAGCCGCATTGTATCTATATACGACCAGCCTGCCTCTGGCAGATACGGACCGCAACTCCAGAATGCTAGATAGCAGCGGACAAGTGATCGCCACCTTCTCAGCCGGCGGCAAAGACAGCATCCCTGTAGCACTGGAGAACATTGCACAGCCCGTCATTGATGCAACTATTGCTGTGGAGGACCGAAAGTTCTTCGAGCATTTTGGCTTTGATCTTAAGGGCCTTACCCGTGCCGTACTCGTGAATCTGCAAGAGATGAACATGTCACAAGGGGCGAGTACCCTGACACAGCAGTTGGCCAGGAACCTCTATCTAAGTCATGAGAAGACCTGGACACGGAAGGCCAAGGAAGCCGTATATACAGCTCAGCTTGAGATGAAATACAGCAAGCAGCAGATTCTGGAGATGTATTTGAATCAGATCTACTACGGTCATGGGGCTTATGGCATTGAAGCAGCTGCCCAGATGTACTTCGGGAAGACTGCCCGTGAGCTCAATCTGGCGGAAAGCACTCTACTAGCCGGGATTCCCAAAGGCCCTACCTATTATTCACCCTATAATCACATGAAGAATGCAAAAAACCGGCAAAAAGTTGTGCTACAGGCCATGGTGGACACTGGCAAAATTAGCCCCGCCGAGGCATCTGCGGCCTATGAACAGCTGCTGCCGCTGAAGGCGCCAAGCGAACGAACCACGGTGGAGGCCGCGCCATATTTTCGGGATTACGTCCGCAATGTTGTTCTGAACGAGCTGGGAATTAGCAAAGCACTGCTGGAGCATGGGGGACTCAGCATTTATACGACACTCGATATGGGGATGCAGGAAGCTGCAGAACAGGCTGTAGCCAAAGGATTGCAGGGTACCGAGGAGCTGCAGACAGCCCTTCTCTCGATTGATCCTCGTACAGGTCACGTCAAGGCCATGGTCGGCGGACGTAACTATAGAGTCAACCAGTATAATCACGCGTTGACTGCGACCCGGCAGCCAGGCTCGTCGTTCAAGCCGATCATGTACCTGACCGCCATTGATTCGGGGCAATTGACCAGCTCCTCCAAATTCGAGAGCAGGCCTACTTTGTTCCGATACGACGATGACCGCAAGACCTATCAGCCCCGCAATTTCGGGGATAAATATTGGGGAGATATCGATATGCGGCGAGCCATTGCGGCCTCCGACAATATTTACGCGGTCAACACGATCATGCAGCTCGGAGCAGAATCCGTCATTGAGATGGCACGTAAGCTGGGTGTCACCACTGAGCTGGAGGCAGTACCTTCTCTCGCTCTGGGTGCTTCCCCCGTCAGTCCGTTCGAGATGGCATCGGCCTTCGCTGTCATGGCTGGAGGAGGCCAGAAGCGCCCTACTATCGCGGTGCTCCGAATCACGGATGCAACCGGACGCATCCTTTATGAAGCCCCCCAACCTGTTGGTGTCCAGGTCGTGAAGCCCGCCGCCGCCTATGTGCTGACCCGCTTGATGGAGGGCGTCTTCGAAGAGGGCGGAACAGGCAACCGTGTTGCGAAGACGATGAAACGCCCTGTAGCCGGGAAAAGCGGCACGACGCATACCGATGCCTGGATGGTCGGGTATACACCAGAGCTCGCTACAGCGGTCTGGGTCGGCTACGATAAGAACCGTGCAATCAGTACGACGGATGGCAGAAGGGCGGCTCCGATCTTCGCGGAGTATACTGAGCAAGCTCTGGCGAATGTGCCACCCAAGATTTTTCCGATTCCGGATGGAGTCGTGAGCGTCTATGTTGATCCTGACTCAGGCAAGCTGGCTTCAGCCCAGTGCCCGAACAAGCAATTGGAGGTGTTCGTCAGCGGCACCGAGCCTAAGGAGACATGTGACGGACATGGTGGAGGGCCACTTGTGCCAGAGCCAGCTGGAACCACAGAGATTAGACACGAAGAGAAGCGCTCCTGGTGGTCTGACTTCAAGCGCTGGTGGATGGATTAAGTCGATGGTAAAAGAGAGCTTCACCCTGGCTGCGGCCAGAGTGAAGCTCTTGTTATGTCGTAATCCATCGTTAGCTATACATTCGATGACTATACATTTAATAACCACACATTTAATAACCACACATTCGATGACCGTACATTGGTAACCATACTTGGGTAACAACCATACATAAGATTGCTATACAACCGATTGCCGATACAATAGAAGAAAGGGATCAGAAGTATTAGACGCTTCAGGTCACCTCGTACGAGAAAGGCCGAGAAAGGAGGCGTCCACTTGCTGAATAATGGCTCTGCCGATGCTGAGAGAGTCACTATATCCGACATTTACCCCCTTACCGCCTTAGAAGCCGCTCCACTGCTCTTGGGCCATACGCTGGTTAGAGCTACCGAGGATGGGGTCATTCGCTGCCGCATTGTGGAGACTGAGAGCTATGGAGGGGCTGAGGATCAGGGCAGCCATGCTTACCAGAATCGGCGCACGGCCCGCACGGAGCTTATGTTCCAGGCGGGTGGTCCTGCATATATCTATCTCATCTATGGAATGTACCACTGTCTCAATGTAGTCACTGGCGCCATAGATGACCCTCAGGCCGTACTGATCCGTGCCGTCGAACCGCTGACACTACAGGATGAGCTGTTAATGAAGCGCTATCGAGGGACTGAGCTCAGGAAGCCAGCTGATATGAGCAATGGTCCAGGCAAGCTATGTCGTGCATTGCGTATTGATAAGAGCCTTAACGGCTGCTCGCTTCGCAGTACAGAGGGGCCGCTCTGGCTAGAGACGGCCACGATAGACCCAGATATGCAAATTATGAGCGGGCCCCGCATTAATATCGACTACGCAGGCGCCTACGCCGAGAAGCCTTGGCGCTTCATCATCCGGGATCATGCGTTTAATTCGGTACCCAAGGCGCCACTATCCTTTTATAAGAAATATGGTAACTTGGACCAGATCAACGGACAACATTGAGGCTGTCTCATCTATGACCTTTTCCCTGACGGTAGGATACTTTACTATTTTCCTTAGAAACCTTACAACCGTATCCTATTGGGGGTAAAGGCATAAGTACATGGAGGTGCGTATGAAATGAACATATATATTCGAGCTCTAAATATTGAATTTGACTATAACGGAGAGACCCAGGTCATTACCCCAACCTTGATTAGAGATGAGCAGCATACTTTCCTGGTGGATTGTGGGTACCCCGGCTTCATATCTAAGATCGAAAAAGCATTAAATCAAGAAGGGACTTCTTTCTCAAACCTAACAGGAATAATCCTGACACATCATGATCTGGACCATGTAGGCTCGCTTGCCGAGATCAAACGAACGTTTCCCCACATCCGTATTATTGCCCATGAGCTGGAGGCTCAATATATAGAAGGAAAGTGCACCGCACCACGCCTACAACAGGCTCTGGATTCGCTGAATCTCCTCCCTGTACAGGAGCTGCCAGCAGCGAAGGAATTCATCGGGGTATTGGAGTCACTTGAATCGGCCCCAGTCGATCAGACTGTGCAGGATCAGGAGCAGCCACCTGGGTGCTCAGGAATGAAAATTGTGCATACGCCTGGGCATACACCTGGACATATCTCCATTTATCTGGCAGCTAGCCGCACACTGATTGCCGGTGATGCTGTAGTTATTGAGCCCAGTGGAGAGCTAGGAATTGCTAATCCGCAATATACGCTGAATCTTCCCGAGGCAGTGAGATCCGTTCAGCAACTGGCCAACTATGAGATCGATACACTGATCTGCTATCATGGCGGGATTTTCAGCGGTGAGGTTCTGCCTGCCCTGCAAAGGCTGCTTCGTTCCTACACCTAACACAATAGCTGCTTTCCAGCCATACAAATAACCGGAAGGATCATAGGATCTCTTCCGGTCTTATTTTTGTATACATATACTCTGTACAACAGAATTCATGCTCAGTCTACTAACGATACATCAATCGCAGCTACGAATGCTAGGCCTCCAGTGCTTGCTTCAGCTCATCAGGTGAGGCATTCCACCATTCTTCATTATGGGAGATCAGCAGAGTTTTCAGCGCTGCCTTCTCCTCTTGCCCCAGCTCATCCAGCATGATGCGACGCTTCAGGGCATAATCCATCTTATTCACATGTTCGGCGAGAATCTTCCAGCCACGCTTGGCCTCTTCATCAATCCACATCTCACATGCCGTAGCCCCTGCATACAAGCGGCCTTCTGGTGTACGATCCACCGCTACCCAGACGAGCCATACCTGACGTCCATTGGGTACATCTTCTTTATTGGTAGAAAATTTAATACCGCGCTCCACCTTGCTCTTGGCATGCATCGCTCCAATATCAATCTTGGCCTCACCACGATCAATAATGACCGGTGACATGTTATTCAGGTCAATGGACCCTGCACCAAAGCCCTTGTGCTTGCTCTTCGCGCTTACAATATTCAAGGCAATCTGCTTCTTGCCATCCTGATTCTGCTCCATATCGATCCTCCATGACACGTTGTATTTAGTATATCAACCCTAATTCCAGCAGGTAACTTCCATAGCATCCATACCAACCAGTATGTACTCTAAATATTTTAACTAATAATCTCCTGATTGCAAACATATACATGCTGTAGATGCTTGTCAACGGGAGGTATCCAATGTATGGCTCCAACACGCGCCAAAACTTTTATTCAGTGCTTGCTCATGATCGTGCTCATCACAGGAGAGCTGGTAGCTGGCAGCTGGCTGTATCCTGATCCCGCCTCTGCGCTTGCCTCCAATCCGGCCAAGCCCTCCGCAGCAGCGGCGGTTCCAACACCACCCACGCCCCCTCCTGCACCCCAGGCTGAAGTGTTAAGCAAACGGCTTGTGGAATATCACATGGATGTCGCCTTGGAGGATGGAGGGATATTGCAAGGCACCCAGACCGTAACATGGAAGCATCCCGGCACGAAAACGGTAACCGAGCTATACCTCCACATGTATCCGAATGCCTTCGAATCCGCCAATACAACCTTCATGAAGGAATCAGGCGGCAAGCTGCGCAATGACCGAATGCCCAAGGATGGATATGGCTCCATTACGCTCAAGGAGCTAACAACCGAGGACGGGCTTTCCCTGATGCACCGTACGCAATATGTACAGCCGGATGATGGAAATGTGAATGACCGCACCCTGCTCAAGGTTCGCCTTCCTAAGCCAGTCAAGGGCGGGGAGAGTATCACGCTGCATATGAAGTACGAGGTTAAGCTTCCGCAGATCTTCGCCCGCATGGGCGTGGCTGGGGATTTTGTAATGGCTGGACAGTGGTTCCCCAAGCTGAGTGTATATGAGCCGAAAGGCCGTAGAGGACGGGCTGTGGAGGGCTGGAACCTGCATCAATATCATGGCAACTCGGAATTTTATGCAGATTTCGGAATTTACAGTGTCCGCATTCGCGTCCCTGACCGCTACATTGTAGCTGCTACAGGCTTCCCGACCAGTACCCCTGTTACACAAAATGGGCAAAAGATTTATCAGTTCTATGCGGATGATGTACATGACTTTGCCTGGGCAGCCTCACCCCACTTCGTAACAGCGGAGGAGCCCTTCTCCTCTGCAGGCGTACCTGGCGTTAAGATCAAGCTTTATCTCGATCCTGCTCACAAGGACCTTAAGGATCGTTACTTCTATGCTGCCAAGTCAGCACTGGAGAACTATAGCAAATCGTTCGGCACCTACCCGTATTCCACACTATCCATCGTAGTCCCTCCCAAGATGGGCAATGGAGCCGGCGGCATGGAGTATCCTACTCTGATCACAGCCTTTGGAGCAGATGACAGCCAACCTGGCTATGAGCTTGAGCGCACGGTAGTGCATGAGATTGGGCATCAGTATTTTTACGGGATGATTGCGAGTAATGAGTTCGAAGAGCCTTGGCTGGACGAAGGCTTCACTAGCTATGCTGAAGACCGCTTGATGGAGCAGGAGTATGGCTTAATTCCTAATCTGCCCTTACAGGCCAGTCAGATATCATCACCAGAGCCTTTGACCCGGGAAGCATGGAAATACAGCTCGTCCACGAACTACGCCCAGAACTCCTATCTCAGGGGAAAGCTGATTCTGTATTCCATTGAGCAGCAGGTGGGCAAGAACAAAATGAATACGATTATGCGCACCTATGCGCGCAAATTCCGCTTCAAGCATCCGACCTCGCAGGATTTCCAGTCTGTCGTGGAACAGGTTACCCATAAGTCCTGGAGCGATTTCTTTGAGCAATATGTGTACGGTAGTCAGATGGCCGATTTTGCGGTCGATCAGATAAGGACGAAGAGACTTGGAGCCGGCCGTTATGAATCGACAGTCACGATCTCCAAGCGCGGGGGAGATGTGCCGGCGGTACCCATTCAGATCACATTTGAAAATGGACAACAGCTCATGAAGTCCTGGAACGGTGCAGACAGCAGCGTTACCTATAAGCTCGAAGGCAGCTCACCAGTCGCTCTCGTTACCATCGATCCACTGCATACCATCGTACTGGAGCACAAGCATATCAATAACATGCTTCGGGCCCGGCTTGATGAGCAGGTCTCTATCCGCTGGAATCTAGGTATTACCAAGCTGATTGAGCTATGGCTTGGAAGTCTGTCATGGTGAGGTGTCTGCTGAATGCCTGCATATATTAAGGAAGGCTGGGGGCTGGTGTGCGCCCGGCTGCACATAGTCGTGATGTTGTTTTTATACCGTCTGCTCTGGGGTGTCTTCATTTACCAAGTTGTGCAATACGCTGTAGTCCCTATCCTGCTCCGCTATCCTGGAAAGGAGCAAAGCGAGCTGAACCAAGCGCTGTTCTGGATAGAGGGCCAGCTGGCGCTCACAGGAGAGCGTAGCGTCCAGACCTATATATGGGTCATCATTGTGATGGCGCTTATACGCATGATAGTGACCCCAATCATTCGCGCAGGTATCTACTACGCACTGTATGCCCAGGATGGAGAGCACGGTAAGCTCGCCTTCTTCCATGGCATGAAGACGACTTGGCGCTCATCCATGCTCTATTACTGGATTGAGACCTGCCTGATCTGGCTGCCTGGATACTGGATACTTCAGAGATTGCTTCCCCATATCGAAGGACTTCCGCAAAATCTCGCTCATCTTACCTACATCCTTCCTTATGTAGCCGCATGGATCGCTTATGGCTGGCTTATAAAGCAATGCATCCTGCACATGCAGCTCGGCACTGTCAGCCACACTGGAGCCTGGGGAGCTCTCCTACGTTGTCTGCGGTATCTGCTTCCCGGGATGACGATATCCTTACTGCTCGGTCTGTTCTCCTGTCTGCTATTCCTTCTCTTTGGTGGTGTACAGTGGCTGTGGACAGGTCTCGCTGCGCTCATTCTTCAGCAGTTGTATCATGTCGTGACCAGTCTGTTCGGGCTCTGGCACGTTAGCTCGCAATATGCACTCTGGCACTCTGTTGCTCCACCAGCTTCAAGATTGTCTTCATAGTAGTGCTTACTCAAATCAGTAGATATATAGTGAAAACTGTACTAATATAATCGAAGCAGCCTAGGGACCGCCAGAATGTAGAGGGTTTATTACTCCTATACTATCGTGAACCAGACAACATGTATTCGCTATGGCTGGATTCCAATGCCTTCGGGAAGATATTATCATCGGTGCTGGATGTAGATTTTCACGTTCACCCTAGAACCATGATACATGATTACGCCAATTATTTTGTCTCGTTCACCTCCGTATTTCTAATTCAAAGCAATAGTGACTTGGAGCGGGTTACAAAGGCTATCGGTGAAAAAATGCCGTTATTTATGAACTATTATGTTAATAACAACCTTATATCTAATGATAGAATCTCCTCCCTGCTTGAGGATGAAGTACTGATGCGTAACATCGGTGAATACGAGCGCCGGATAGAATACCCCTTGATGCTCAGGGCTAACAAATTAATAACATCAGCTAAGCAAGACGAGATCCACGCACATGAACTTATCCCCTTATCACTTAAGATTGATGTCAGTCTTCAGGAGTATCTGTTGTCCTGGGCATACGAAGAGGGGAAGCTATCTTCAAAAGGCGAGAAATTCTTTAAAGAAAATTTTCAAGAAAAAGTATGAACTATTGGCAATGTTGAGGAACAAATCGTTGTAATCGTGTTTTGAAAAAGAGACATTCCTGAAGAAATCCACTGCACATACACGAAGGAATCTTGACCAAAAAGCAAGAAAAAACGTCTGTTCTTGTTCATAATTACGCATTATTTTTACAAAGAAAGCCCTTGCAAAAATGCTAGGGCTTCTTTTTTGTTACTTTTTGCTTTGAAACATTTGCCAAATTGATAATCCTTTGTTACAATAGTCGCAGTGATTGGATAGTAACAACTTTGTAATTTTTCCCGTGATGATTATGAATAACTTGTAATCTGCTGATATCGCTTGAATCTAGGTGCAAAATTATGTGTTGCCGAATCCTCGCACCTGGGGAGCGGGGGAACCAGTTTTGGGTGAATTGATCTTGTAACAGAGGGATCATAGGGGACCTTCTTACCGAATCCTTAAGCTAACCTCGTAGGCATTGGAAGGGGCTTGTCTTTTTTGAAGAAGAAACTAACTATCGCAGCTGTGAGCTTCGCGATCGCATTCTCCACTTTCTCCTTTGGAGCAGGAAGCGCTTTTGCGGACTCTAAGATGAATCAGGTCATCGATGATGCCGTTGGTACTAAATATCGTGCTGGTGGAACAACTCTTAACGGATTTGATTGCTCAGGATTCACTCAATTTGTATTCAACAAACTTGGCATCAAGCTGCCGCACCAATCCGGTGCACAATACAAGATGGGAACAGCTATCTCCCGCGCGGATCTGAGAGCAGGCGACTTGGTATTTTATAATACTAGCGGTAGAGGCGTATCTCATGTAGGCATTTATGTCGGCGACGGCAAATTCGCCCACTCCTCTTCTTCTCGTGGCGTTATTATCAGTTCTATGAGCGAGAGCTACTATGTGAATCGTTATGTAGGTGCAAAACGCATCATGAGTACAGACACTTATCATGAAGCAGCTGTCGACAGTGAAGATTTCGACGATGTGGAATAATTAAGCTAATTTTTCCAATAATATATCCAACGGATAAGACCGCAGATCATTCTGCGGTTTTTTTGTATTCTCTACTTCATTAACGATGTAAGTCAAAGAAAGGTTGCAGAAATTATGCACATAACCGAATGGTTATAACGTTCTATATAGACTATTTACCCCGCCGGCTAGCTTCCAAACATACCATCACGTAAGATGAGAGGTTGACTTGACCCACTCATTGGGGGATATTAAGCTAATATTCAAGATATGCAAGGAGTTGAAGACGGTGACATCTGAAGCAGGTGACTATCATGTCCTCCCCATGGAGGAGGCTCATGGAGCCATCATAAGCAGCTGGAAATACACTCCACCTTATGACATATACGGCTGGCTCCCCTGGGAGCAGATGAAAGCACTGGAGATTGAATTCGGTAATCCCGAGCTACGACAGGCCCAATATGCGGTTGTCTTCAATGCTACCGGCACGCTATGTGGATTTGTACAATTCTTTCCCATGGTTGGTGTTACCCGTCTCGGTCTAGGTATGCGCCCCGATCTGTGCGGACACGGACAGGGCAAGCATTTTGTCACAGCCATCGTTAATGAAGCCATACGAAGGAATCCGGAGAACGAGATTGACCTTGAGGTGCTGATCTGGAATGAACGGGCCATCCGTGCTTATCAGGCGGCAGGCTTTCGAATTACGGACACCTACGAGAGACAGACTCCTGAGGGCATGAAGCCCTTCCACTGTATGGTCTATCAGGCAGGTAGCCAGAGCGAATAATGCAAAAGGGAGCCGTGTTAGTGCACGACTCCCTTACATTATTCGCTGTTTTTCTATTGTAATAGTGTTCCCCAGCGGCCATAACTCTTCATCAGGTATTCACTCAGACTTGAGACTGCTTCTTCTGGAAGGCCTCGACCTCCACCGCAGTTGGCATACCCGATTGGGCTCCAAGCTTGGTGACGGACAGAGCGGCCGCAGCCATCGCATAGGATACTGCCTCATCGAGCGATTGCCCTCGTGCCAAGGACACAGCCAGAGCTCCATTAAAGCAGTCTCCCGCGCCCGTAGTGTCTACAACATCTACCGTATAGCCCTTCACATGACGTACTACGATGTCCTTACCAGCCTCCGGGATGGAGGCGTACACTGCTCCATCTGCCCCCAGAGTCGTTACTACATCGGCTCCAATGGATGCAGCCAGCTCTGCTACTGCGGCCTCGACCGCCTCACGTTCCTCCAACACCCCACGTCCGGTAAGCATAGCAAGCTCACTTCGATTAGGTGTGATCACATGCGTATTCCGCAATAGCTCCTCGGGCAGGTTCTCCACGGCTGGGGCCGGATTCAGCACGACCCGCGCTCCTCCGGCAGCAGCTATACGTGCCGCCTCGGTCACTGTGCCCAGTGGTACCTCCAGTTGCAGCAGCACCAGCTTGGCCTGACCAATCGTCCCTGCTACCTCTTCCTCATGTAGGATGGAAGGGGTCAGCTGTCCATTTGCACCGGGAATGACGATAATCCGATTATCTCCGCCAGACAGCCAGATGGAGGCCGTTCCTGTCGTTTGCCCGGACAATCTGCGAATCTTCGTTGTGTCTGCGCCACTTGCCTGCAAAGAGTCGATTAGCTGTTGACCAAAGGCATCATCACCGACCGTCCCAACCATGTACGTAGACGCACCCAGTCTTGCAGCAGCAACAGCCTGATTGGCTCCTTTTCCCCCCGGAAGATAATACAGTGCCTCACCCGACACAGTCTCCCCCTGCTCAGGTGCACGAGTCGCCTTAACCACCAGATCCATATTCAGGCTTCCTACAACAGCAATAGTATCATTGCGCTCATTCATCGTCTCGTTCTCCATCCTGTGCTAAGCACATAGTTGAGCCGTGAACCCTGTCCTCTCACAATCTAGGGCAGACCTCACGCATCCATGCCCAATTCTAATCAACTGCACGCATCTTCTCGTAGAGCTCATTAAATTGCTGAGCTTCCTTAATATCCACAGCTGTTATTCCTCCATCATCCCAGGAGGTTAGACGGAGCGTAACAATTTTATGATCAATGGTAATGAAGGGGTGATGATTAAAGGCCTCTGATATGCCAGCAACCTCATCAACGAATGCGATTCCCTTCATGAAGCTTGAGAAATTGAATTTGCGGATAATCCAGCGCCCCTCTTCCAACTCCCAGCCTTCGAGCTTCTCCAGGTGGGCCTCAACTTCTTCTTGTGTAAAAGGCATGATTCTCTACTCCTCTCCGCTAGACAAACCCCCGCCATTACACCTCTTCACAGCATTAGCTGCCTTCGATGGTGCAATGCGCCGATTAATATCGTGTTTCATATTACCATGACGATAGCCAGAATGCCACCAAGGGCTTCTATACCAGGGATACAACGGTAATTTCTTCCTCACCGATGAGGATATTAATCCGATGGTGTTCCGGATCATGAATGATGACCCCACTACCCACCGTAATAACGGGATTCTCACTCAGTGCATAGAACAAATCTTCCGCAAGCGCCTCATTCACTTCGTGCTGCTCTACCTGACCAAGGGCCCCCCATTCGTCCGACTCCATCTCAAAAAATAAATAGCTATCCGCAATCTGTCCTACG
Source organism: Paenibacillus massiliensis 2301065 = DSM 16942 (assembly GCF_000377505.1). Taxonomy (GTDB): domain Bacteria; phylum Bacillota; class Bacilli; order Paenibacillales; family Paenibacillaceae; genus Paenibacillus; species Paenibacillus massiliensis. Next base: position 44,719 of record NZ_KB898207.1, read on the forward strand.
GCAGTTGTTAGCTCCCGCAAAATCTCTTCATATTCACGTCCATGCTTTACGCCCATCTTGGCCTGTTCATCCTTCCTGTAGCGGCTTCTGCTCCCTGCCCGGTTACATAATTTCCAATCAATAGATGCTCTTATGGGGACAAATTCAGTAAGCCAAAAGTAAGAATCGTACTTGTGCACTATATTATACCGGAAAATTGCCCTTAAAAAAAAAGCGGATTGTGTCGATAAATACTATAATCGCGTTTCAATACGCCGGGGCAAGGATGTCCTTTCGGCGCAGATTGTTAATAATTTCTCATGGATGAGGTGTATCATGCAAATTTCAACAATTATCGGGCTGGTACTCGGGCTAGTTTCGCTCGTTGTAGGTATGATTTTGAAGGGAGCACCGGTTGTCAATCTGGTGAATAACCCCGCTGCCTACATGATCATCTTCGTGGGTACCGCCGCGAGTGTATTCATGGCCTTTCCAATGTCAGATATGAAAAGGGTCCCTAAGCTGTTCAAGATTCTGTTCACCGAACAAAAGCTGCCTGACCGCAAGGAATTGATCTCTACCTTTATGGAATGGGCATCCATTACTCGTCGTGAAGGTCTGCTGGCCCTGGAGGCCAAAGTCGAAGAAATTGATGATGCCTTCCTGCGCGGTGGTATGCGGATGATTATCGACGGTAACGATCAGGAATTTGTAAGAGATGTATTAATGGAAGATATTAATGCCACAGAGGATCGACACCGTAGTGGTGCGTTAATGTTCTCACAGGCCGGCATGTATGCTCCTACGCTCGGGGTACTCGGGGCGGTCGTAGGTCTGATTGCAGCACTTGCTGACCTTAGTGACATGGAGAAGCTCTCCCATGCGATCGCAGCTGCATTTATCGCCACCTTGCTCGGTATTTTCACAGGTTACGTCCTATGGCACCCGATGTCCAATAAATTGAAGCGTCTATCCAAAAAAGAAGTCGAAGTGAAGCTCATGATGGTTGAAGGTCTGTTGTCTATTCAGTCTGGTGTATCCACGATCGCAATCAGCCAGAAGCTGACTGTATTCCTGACTCCGACAGAGCGGGCAACCATGAGCGACAGGGAGGAGAGGGGCAGTGAGTAAAAAAGGTAGACATGAGCCGCATGAAGAACATGCAGACGAAAGCTGGCTGCTCCCTTATTCGGACTTAATGACCCTGCTGCTCGCCCTGTTCATCGTACTGTTCGGAATGAGCTCTCTGGATGCCAAACAGTTCGAGGAGATGGCCAAATCCATGAGCGCCGCCTTCAACGGCGGTACGGGCGTTCTTGATTATAAGTCTGCCAATCCTACAGAGCCTACTGTAGATCTGGGCAAGAGCAAGCAGACGACTGATAATCTGCAAAAACAACTGGCCAAGCAAGAGCAAGAGGATCTGGAGAAGCTCAAGAAGCAGATGGATCAGTACATCTCAAGCAACGGCCTCACAGATCTGCTCAGCACCAAGCTCAATCAGTCTCAGCTCATGATTACCATCGCCGATAATGCGCTATTTGCATCAGGACAGGCTATCGTGAAGCCTGAGTCACGTAAGATTGCTCTAGCCATCGCTGCAATGCTGGAACGGTTTCCAGACTATGATATCATTGTATCGGGGCACACCGATAATATACCAATATCCAACAGCCAGTACCCTTCGAACTGGGAGCTGAGTGCTGATCGAGCATTGAATTTCATGCGTATTCTCCTGCTGGATGACAAGCTGGACCCACGCAAATTCAGTGCCATCGGTTATGGAGAGTATCGTCCGACGGCCTCCAATAATGATAACGTAGGTAGATCGAAGAACAGACGTGTTGAAATATCCGTCATTCGTAAGTATCAGAACGGAACACAAGTCATAAGTGCAACCTCAGCCAACAATAATCCATAAGAAAATGAGGCATCTCCTTGAACTCCATGAGTCAGGTGATGCCTCTTTTGCTGCCTATTTACTACCTTTTTACTACAAGCTTGAGGTCTTCGTGCTTGTCATGCTGCAGATATACTTACTGGTGGAAGTACAGGCAGAATACCTCTTCCCCAGCTTCAGACTTAGCACATATGTGCTAAGTAAGCTTGTAATCGAGCAACTGCCCCAGTTCTTGCTTCTCTGCCTGCGACAGATCACGCCAGCTACCTCTCGCTAGCGTGCCGAGCTGGATATTCATAATGCGAATACGCTGAAGACGGTACACTTCGTAGCCGAACGCAGAACACATTCGCCGGATTTGTCGATTCTTACCTTCCGTCAGTATAATACGGAATACTCGCTCCCCGATCTGAGTCACTTTGCAAGGCAAGGTACGCTGCCCCAGAATCTTTACCCCTGTGGACATCCCGTGCAGGAATGAGCTTGTCACCGGCTTATTCACAGTGACGATATACTCCTTCTCATGACGGCCTTCTGCCCTTAAAATTTTGTTCACAATATCCCCGTCATTCGTCAGCAGAATAAGCCCTTCAGAGTCCTTATCCAGCCGTCCGATCGGGAAGATTCGCTCTGTATGTCCTACAAAATCTACAATATTCCCTTGAATATGACTCTCGGTAGTGCTGGTGATGCCTACAGGCTTATGCAAGGCGATATAGACATGCCCGGACTTCCCCGTCAGCGGCTTGCCATGCACACGGACATCGTCACCCTCCTCAGCTTGACTCCCCAGCACAGCAGTCACGCCGTTAATTGTCACATGACCGCCTTCTACCAACTTGTCCGCCTCACGTCGCGAACAGAAGCCTGTCTCGCTGATAAACTTATTGATACGCAAGCTCTCTACACTCCTATCTCATTCTTACCCTCTGCAGGACCTGCCAGCTTAGAAGCTGAATGTCTCTGGGCCTCGGGCAGATGCACGGTAACAACTGTTCCTTCCTCTGAATGACTCTCAATCTCCAGCGTACCCTGATGATTCTGAATAATACGCTGGCTCACCATTAGTCCTAGCCCGGTCCCCGAAGCCTTGCTGGTAATGAAGGGCTCACCCAGCTTCGCCAGAATCTCAGGCGCGATGCCTGGACCCTGGTCCTTGATCTTGATTGTAACGCTTCCCGGTGAAGAGAACAAACTAATACGGATGATTCCTCCCCTTGGCATGGCTTCAATGGCATTTTTCAGAAGATTAATGAATACCTGCTTCAATTGATTCTCCTCGCAATAGACCATAGCGCAGGCCAGACTGATCTCCAGCTCAAACTGGATATCATGCAGATGAGCTTGACTGTCCAAAAGAGATACCACATCGCCCAGTACATATCGAATATCCAGCTTCTGATATTGAACCGCCTGCGGCTTCGCCAGAATCAGAAACTCACCCACGATCAGATTAATACGGTCGAGCTCCGATAGCATAAGGTCTACATGCTTTGCATTCAAGCGATCTGTCTGCTGCTGAAGCTGCAGAAAGCCGCGCAATGTCGTGAGCGGATTACGAATCTCATGTGCGACCCCGGCGGCTAGCTGGCCCACCGTCTTCAGCTTCTCGGAGCGACGGAGCAGCTCCTCCATTCGGTTGTGCCCGGTAATGTCCCGGGAGACGCTGATGTAGCCCGTAATCCCTTCATTCTCATCATGAATCGGAGAAATACTGATACTCACTTCGACCTGACTTCGATCCTTATGTAATCTCACCGACTCATACGAATGAATCTGATGCCCTTCGAGCAATCTATGCTGCTGCTGCATATGCTCTTCCTTCAATTCCTCCGGAATGAAGTCCAATTGCTTGCCCAGAATCTCCTGCTGTCGCCAACCATATAGCTGTTCGAATGCCCGATTGACACGCACGACAATCCCGTTGGCGTCCGTCACATGAATAGCATCAGCAGTCTGATTAATGACCGATTCCAGGTAATCCTTGACCTTGCGATTCTCCTCGTTCATTTGCTCCAGACGGTGGGTATACAGGCTTAGATTGTTGGCCATGACATTAATACGGCTTCCCAGCTGTCCCAGCTCATCCTGACTACGAATCGTCAGGCGCGTATCAAACTGCCCTGCCGCCATCTCATTCACTTTGCCGAGAATACCCTGAATTGGCTTAATAATCATTCCGGCCAAGAAGTAGCTGCCGATAATAATGACCTCAAGTAATACTAATGAGATAACTACCATGCTCAGCAGCTGCTCCTGTACCATGATAGCCACTTGAGAGTTATCCGCCATGATGCGGATGACATATGCCTCGAAGGTATTGGAATAGAACGGATAGAAGATCTTGACGACTTGATTCTGCCCCCAGCCACTGTACTGGAATACCATATTGGAGGTGCGAACAGCCTCCTCAATGGCAGATCTTTCATCACTTAGAGTACCCTGCTCATAATTGCCGAAGGCTACGGCCAAAGAGCTATCGTTCGCTGTTCCCTCCAAAAGCTGCTGTGCGCGCACCCCCGTAATCTCCAGAATTCTTGGATCGCTTTCCACCGTATGCGCTACAATGTTATCACTCACATAATTTCCACTCTCGTTGGCAGCGTGACTAAGCTGCTCCGCCAGTTGATGCAGCTGTACTTCAACAGCCCTTCGTTCGTTCTCATTCAATAAATAGAGATTAAGCGCAATGTTCAACAACAGAATCAATAGTGCAGAACCTGACATAATTAGAGTTAGTTTTATTTTCATCGACACACTGAAAGTTCACCCCTTAACGGGTTATGGGGATAACTGGCAATAGTAATTCCATCATAACCGCTTTACAGCATTTTGAAAAGAAAAGAAGGTGTTATTTCAGCCGGGATCACTTGGTATTGTCATTAACTCTGGCATTGACTACAATAAAGAAGGATTTCATCCACAGATTATACACAAATCCACAAAATTATTAACGGATTGTGCATAACTCTGTGTATAAATTCAGACTTATACACAGAGTTATGCACATCATGTTAACAACGGAATATCTGTTCGTCGAATAACCGTTGGAGAAAGGGGCCCACATTAAGCATCATGGAGCAAGAGCATAATCATGAATATTGGATGAGACAGGCGATAGCTGAAGCTTTAAAAGCACAGGAGCTTGGCGAGGTCCCCATTGGGGCTGTCATTGTGCATAATAATGAGATTATTGGACGCGGCTATAATCTGCGCGAGACGACAAAAGATGGCACAGCCCATGCAGAAATTGTTGCCATTCGCCAGGCTAGTGAGCATTTGGACGCTTGGCGTCTACTGGATTGCCGTCTGTATGTAACGTTAGAGCCGTGCCCTATGTGTGCAGGAGCCATCGTGCAGTCCAGAGTGCCCCAAGTCATCTATGGAACAACAGATCCGAAGGCTGGCTGTGCAGGAACGCTGATGAACCTGTTACAGGAACCTCGCTTTAACCACCAGACAGAGGTGATTCCGAATGTACTTCAGTCGGACTGCTCCTCTTTGCTTACTGATTTTTTTCGACAGCTACGCAAAAAAACTAAAGGAGGCGATCCAGTATGACTATTACTTTATATAACACCCCCCAAGGAATCTTTTTGCGCCAGCTTCAGCTAGAGGATGCACACAGACTGCTGGAGCTTCGCATCCACAATAGAGAGGCGCATGCGATCTACGAGCCGATCCGGGAGGAATCCTTTTTTACCCTAGACGGCCAACAAAGGTTCCTTCAGCAACGTCTTGATGATGCCGCGGCGGACCGGGGTTGTTTGTTTGGCCTGTTTGATTTGAAGGACGAGCGATTAATAGGGCAGATTAACATATCCAATATCGTTCGGGGCGTTGCCCAATACGCCGATATTGGCTACTTCATCAATCAGGGGGATGCTGGAAAAGGCCATATGACAGCCGCTCTAAAGCTTATTGTCCAATATGGCTTCAACGCCCTGCGGCTTCATCGACTTCAAGCCTGTACACTTCTGCATAATGAAGCCTCGCAGCGAGTACTGCTCAAGGCTGGTTTTCAGAGCGAAGGTATCTCGCGTCGCTATCTGAAGATTCATGGTGAGTGGCAGGATCATCGCAGATTCGCTGTTATGGTAGATGATGAGCTGGATTATTTGCAAGGGTAGCCTCATTCGCTCTTGCTTAGCATGCATTAGCATGAATTCCCTGTACACAAAAACAACGCCCGTATCATGCATATCATTGGCATGGTCGGGCGTTGCTTTTTGTTTTCAACAGATGTAAGAGGATCCTCTCAAACGCAAGAGAACTAGCTACACGATCTGTTGTCAGTTTATTATGATGAAGCTGATATTAGAAGCCTGCACCTGTTTGTTGTTGGAACTCTTCCATCGTGATTACGTCATCACCCGTTGGAATGCCAATGACGAAGGTCTGCTTCTCATTAATCTTGGAGTATTGGGATGTACCCGTGAAGGCAACCTTCACATTGCTTTGGGATTCTGCATCATTGAACTCCAGATTTGCTTTCATTTCTTGATAGATCGGCAGATCGTCGCTGTTCACCGCAGTGTTAACGTCGAACTGATTCACCTTCAGCGATTTCTTCAGCTCATCAAGCTGCTTGGTGATCTCTCCGCTATTGGCTTGGAGCTCTTCCTTGGCTTTTACAATCTCAGCTTGATCTCCTTGGAGTAGCTCTTTGTACTCTTCCTTAGCTAGAATATCGAGCACATTAGGAAGTGCCTTTGTGATGAAAATATTCAGTGCCTCTTGAACGTTATCATTAGTCACACTGAATTGCACGACTTGCTTGGCATTTACACCCTCTGGAAGAGCAGCATCCTTAGGATCAATGTCCTTGAAATAGGTATCTTGATCATACTCTGCAAGTACAGCAGTAGACAGTTCATTCACAAGCTTCTGTGCTTGGACTTGATCCACTGATCCTGCAGTGAACTCGCCACCGCTTTGCTCCGCCAGCTCCTTCAGATCCAGCTCTAGGAACTTGCCTACAACCGTCTCCGGCATTGGCAGCATCGGAATTCTTGGGATTTTCACATACATTTTATCTTGGGTTACTACCATAGGGATCGTAAGCTCTGTTGCCATATCACCCTTCAGATGAATACCTACTGTTACTTCCGTCTGTGCTGGCTCCAGCTGGTAGACGCCATTCACTGTAAGTTCAGCATCCTTCAGCATACTCATCATCATGCCAGCTGTTGGATCGTTCTCCAGCGCTGGTGAAGTGAAGGATAGGTCATTAATAGTCAATTTTGTAGCCATCTCATAGGAAGTCATTGTGCTCGTCTTCTCTACAACTGAGTTAATCAGTTCCTTCGGCTCCTGCTTTTTAGCACAGCCTACAAGTGCCAACATGAAGACCAGTAGCGCACACATTGCCAATGTTGTCCATTTTCTGTTCATGCTAAGTTCTGTCTCTCCCCTCGTATTAACCCCTCAAAAAAATAGATATGCATTTATCGATTGTTCATCAATATAACACATATCACCTTAATCATAACCTAACTAGCGAGGTATTGAAACACTTTAAAGGGAAATTGATACCTGAGACATAAGCTTTGTGTATATTAACGCATGGAACAGAAAACAACCCTGATTAGTATGTGGACTAATCAGAGTTCCTTTCGCACGCTGTTATTTTAAATAGGTCAAATTCGAAGCATAGAACACTTTCAGCTAATACTACGTCCCAGATCATTACACATGTAATCTGATTCGGTTAAGGTACTAACCTTGCGGATTCAGATGGTCGACATGGTTGCGATTTTTCACCTTTTTGGAGCCCGACAACGGCTCCTGCATGCCACCGCTTCGGTCGTCATTTCTTCTGGACTTATTGTCCTGAGCTTCCGGTACTGGTACTGCTTTGGGCTTGCTCATCCTTTATACCTCCTTATGCAAACATAGTTGAAGCACACAGATGTATTTTGTCATGGACGCCGTCTACTTGATCAGTATAGTACGTATCTGAATCTCAAGCAGATCGATGTTCTGAACTTATGAACTACTTATCCCTCTATCGGAGAGCTTGTTCATCTGTGCCTTCAGGAATGACTTGGGTTCATATCCTCAGTCTCATCATGGTTCAGAGCGTCCTGATGTCTGCGATCATTGCGATCCTGTTGAAGCTGCTGTGCGTGATGAGAATTCACACGGGTAGTATTCAGGTCCTGCACTACATTGCTCAGGTTTTTGTCCAGGCCTTGCTTGGCTTTGCTCATGCTCGCTACACATCCTTTCCATTCCATTAAATGTTCCATCGGATTGGACATCTGAAGTTCCATCAATTGGACATCCTTCGTTATTAAGAACGCTTCACTTCTTCAAGGCTTTCTTTGCACGCTACTTCCACCTCTTATACTGGTAGACGGTCGCGCATTTTAACTAGGGGTTCGTAATCTGTTGCAATGCTTGGGCGCATTGATGAATATGTCTCGTGTAATGATCAGCGAGCTCCTGAACATAATCTCCCCGCTCATCAATCGTCTGTCCATCCCGTTCAACATCGACGAGTTGGACCTGCACCTCGCGTGTATCTACGTACGTACAGGCGAAGTCCAATGAATAGCTTTGACGCCCATTAGCATCAATATGAATGCGCAGCGCTTTACCATTTGCCTCATCTGCCGCGACCAGCGAATGATCTCCTGGATGCAACAACTCAGGCAAGCGCTCTTGCCAAGCTTGAACTAACTGCTGTTGGTCTATGTTTAGTTCTTTATTCATGTTAGCACCTCCTCCGTCTTGATAAGGTGCGGCAAAGAGGCGAAATATATACATCCTCTCCTGATCCCGGCTAGAGCTGATTCTTATCCTCTTCTTGGAGACGATCAACCGGGTGAGTGACTCGAAGTAACGTCTGGTATTCCCCCTGTATGCATGGCGTTATTGTGGAGCAATTCGCGAATATAAAATATAGTCCATAGGCACCGGCTCCAACCCAACCGTACGAAGCATAGCGTTGATTTGTCCTCGGTGGTACTGACCATGCAGAGCAATATGTATTAAAATGTCACGGGTAGATGTCCTATGAGGTGTGCCATTCTGACTGGCGTATTCTACAGGCAAATCCAATGCATCCTCTGATAATGCGCCCAGCAAAGCCTGAAATCCCTCTCGGTTGGCCTTGGTTAGCTCCTCACAAGTATCCATGTCAGCCTCATGGACCCATACTGCAATTCCCTTGCTACTTTGACCCTGAAGCCTTGTCAGCCAAATGCTCTCCGCCTGGAGCACGTGTCGAAACAGAATTGCAGCTTTACTTGCCTCAGCGGGTGTGGCTACTCGCAAAGCCTCAAGCAATCGCAGATTGGCCCAATCCATATGATCAAATAACTTTTGAATTGTGTGCATAACCCTTAACCTCCATCATAGAGTGATCTCCTGCAAATACAAAAAAACTACTTAAACGGCATCCTCCTCACACTCATGTATAAGGTCTCAATCCAATTCAAGTAGTTGTATTTATATAATATGGCGGAGAGGATGGGATTCGAACCCATGTGGAGTTGCCCCCTAACGGTTTTCAAGACCGCCCCGTTATGACCGCTTCGGTACCTCTCCGAGTAGGTAAAACATAATGTTGACTTCTCACAAGAGCGCAACAAAATTATTTTACCACAAGTTATTGAGAAATGCAATTATTCTTAACGTGGGGAAATGACCTGTACTCCGCCCATATAAGGCTGTAGCACTTCTGGGATGCGAACAGAGCCATCTTCCTCTTGGTAATTCTCCAGGATAGCCGCTACCGTGCGTCCTACTGCCAATCCAGAGCCGTTCAGTGTATGCAGGAACTCCGGCTTCGCCTTGGCCTCTGGCCGGAAACGAATGTTGGCACGACGTGCCTGGAAATCCTCGCAATTCGAACAAGAGGAAATCTCACGATACACACCGCTCTCAGGCAGCCACACTTCAAGATCGTAAGTCTTCGCAGAGCTGAACCCCATGTCCCCTGTGCACAGCAACAATACGCGGTATGGCAGGTTCAATAGCTGAAGTACACGTTCAGCATTTGCCGTCATTTTCTCCAACTCATCGTAAGAGGTCTCCGGGTGAACCAGCTTCAGCATCTCCACCTTATTGAACTGATGCTGACGGATTAATCCACGGGTATCACGGCCAGCTGCGCCAGCTTCAGAGCGGAAGCAAGAGCTATAGGCAACATAATGCTTAGGAAGCTCCTCTGCATCCATAATCTCTTCACGGTGATAGTTGGTTACGGGTACCTCAGCTGTAGGGATCAGATAATATTCGGTATCCCGGAGTTTGAAGAGGTCCTCTTCGAACTTGGGAAGCTGTCCTGTTCCATACAGACTGTCTTTATTGACGATATATGGTGGAAGCATCTCTTCGTAGCCATGCTCCGTGCTGTGCAGATCCATCATGAAGTTAATCAGCGCTCGCTCCAGACGTGCACCCAGCCCTTTGTAAAAGGTGAAGCGTGAACCTGTTACTTTGGCACCTGCTTCAAAATCAAGGATACCAAGCTGCTGTGCAACTTCCCAATGTGGCTTGGGAGTGAAGTCAAACACTCTAGGCTCCGCCCAACGACGAACCTCCTGATTCTCTTCTTCGGACGCGCCTACAGGAACATCTCCGCTTGGCAGGTTAGGAATCGCCATGGTAAGCTCTTCGATTTGCTCCTCCAGCTCACGGACCTGATCATCCAGCTCCTTGATGCGATCAGATACCTGACGCATTTCCAGAATTAGCTCATCTGCATTTTCCTTGTTCTTCTTGAGCTTAGCTACTTCACCAGAGACCGTATTTCGACGGTTCTTGAGCGCCTCACTCTCCTGCAGCAGCTCTCTGCGCCGCGTATCCATCTCCGGGAAACCACTAATGAGCTCCAGCGACTTGCCGCGATTCTGCAGCGCTTGTTCTACACGGCTGAAATCGTTACGCAATATTTTGACATCTAACACGAATAGCCCTCCTACACAAAAACCCTGACCCTCCAGCAGAAACATCTTCTCTGGCTAATCCTATGCCTTAATCGGCTCCAAGAGGCTTGTACCGAGTTAAGGAGTCAGAATGAAGGGTCAAGGTTGGTTTGATTGACATGCCTATGCTTTCATATGCATCTTACATACTCTGCTGCTTGACCATATCCACGAAATACTGGTGCAGCCGATAATCGTCAGTCAGCTCCGGGTGAAATGACGACGCCAGCAGATGCCCTTCACGCGCAGTAACGATTTCATCTTGGTACTCTGACAGCACCTCTACACCTTCACCTACCTGGCTAATGAGTGGAGCACGAATGAACACCGCACGTACAGGCTGCTCGATCCCCTTGATGTCCAGATCTGTCTCAAAGCTCTCGCGTTGGCGACCGAAGGCGTTACGGCTTACAGTGATGTTCATCAGTCCAAGATGTGGTTCTTCGCTTCCTTCAATGTCCTTGGCCAGTACGATTAGACCTGCACAGGTGCCGAATATCGGCCTGCCCTGCCCCGAGAATTCCCGGATCGCTTCGATAAAACCGTACTTCCGCATCAGCTTGCCAATCGTAGTGCTCTCTCCACCAGGAATGATAAGCCCAGCTATCTCACTTAATTGTTCGATCTGCTTGATGGCAATTCCTTCTGCACCTGCAGACGAAATACTCTTCAAATGCTCTGCTACAGCGCCCTGCAGCGCCAGTACTCCAATCTTCATGAACCCGCTCTCCTTACCAGCCGCGGTCCTGCATGCGGTCTTGTGGAGCTAGCTTGGAGATCTCAATGCCCTTCATTGGCGTACCCAGATTCTTGGACACTTCAGCGATCAGCTTATAGTCCGTATAATGAGTGGTCGCTTCCACGATAGCACGTGCAAATTTCTCAGGGCTGTCCGATTTGAAGATGCCGGAACCAACAAATACCCCATCAGCACCCAAATGCATCATCAACGCTGCATCCGCTGGAGTTGCTACACCACCAGCTGCAAAATTCACCACAGGCAGTTTGCCGTTCTCATGTACTTCAAACAAGAGTTCATAGGCAACACCCAGATTTTTGGCTTCGGCATACAGCTCGTCCTTGGACATATTCTGTACCTTGCGGATCTGACTATTGATGAATCTCATATGACGAACTGCTTCTACGATGTTACCAGTACCCGGCTCACCCTTTGTACGAATCATCGAGGCACCCTCACCGATCCGACGCAGTGCTTCACCCAAATCCTTCGCGCCACATACGAATGGAACAGTAAATTCTTTTTTATCAATATGAAATACCTCGTCTGCTGGCGTGAGGACTTCACTTTCGTCCAGATAGTCGACGCCCAGAGACTCAAGCACCTTTGCTTCTACATAATGCCCGATCCGCGCCTTCGCCATGACGGGAATGGTAACGACCTTCATAACCTCTTCCACAATGGTAGGATCAGCCATACGAGCTACCCCGCCAGCTGCACGGATATCAGATGGGACACGCTCCAAAGCCATGACCGCAGTGGCACCCGCAGCCTCAGCAATTTTTGCCTGCTCAGCATTCATGACGTCCATAATGACGCCACCCTTTTGCATTTCCGCCATACCTCTTTTTACACGCGATGTTCCCGTTTCCATACCTGACCTCCTGTGTTATGGTTCTACCATAGAAGAATTGTAAGCTCATGTAACCTATACATTCACTGTGCGTTAACACAATGATCTTGTGTATTATTCTAACTTGTTATTCTACTGGAATAGGATTAAAATCACAACAAAAATCCACAGTTCAAAGCTAGAAGAGATTCTTAATCCCGTCGAATAGATCCCCGAAGAAGCTTCCAATGGCACGGAACAACATTTTGAACCAACCCGCTTCCTCCACGGCAGCTGTCGTGATCAGATCCACTGTCTTTTCCTGTGCCTGCTCCATCCCATCTGTCTTATAGGAGTAGGTTACAGTTCCAACCTTGGCACCTTGTGTCAAAGGCGCAACCAACTGATCCTCAGGTGTAATATTCGTCGAAAAAGTAAGCTGCGGATTGGCCGCGTTCTTAGGAACAATGAAGCTCACAGCATCACTTGTGACGACACCAACCGTCTTCTCTTTACCTTTGGTAACAGGTACGCTCTCCACGCCTTGAACGACGGATTTTGGAGCTACCACCTGTTTGATCTCAAAGTTATTGAAGCCGTAATCGAGTACTTTACGTGTCTCTGTAAAACGCTTCGGTTCGGTCTTAGCCCCCATAACTACACTAATGAGCGTCATTCCATCACGTACGGCTGTGCCTGCAAAACAGTATTTAGCTGCAGTTGTATGTCCCGTCTTCATACCGTTCAGGCCTTCATACGCATATTGCCTGAAGTTGCGAATGTCCTTATTAGCCTCCAGCATCCAGTTCCAGTTGATGATTGGCGCTGTATCTTTCTCTCGGAATTGATGAGACTGGATCGTTGTAAATTCGGTATAATCTGGATGATCACGTACAATATAACCAGCCAGGGTAGCCACGTCACGTGCTGTCATTACTGTCTCGCGGTCTGTGCTAGGCTGATATTTCGCAGGCATATCTTTCTTATCAAGGCCCGTTGAATTAATAAAGTATGAATTCGTCATCCCCATGCGCTGGGCTTCTTCGTTCATCATAGCCACGAAGTTCTCCTCAGAGCCTGCCACTTGCTCAGCCAAGGCAACCGTTGCATCATTTGCCGAACCGACTGCCATAGCGATATATAGATCCCGGACTGTATGTTGATCTCCTTCTGCAAGGAAGATGCGTGAACCCACACTTTTGGCAGCATTCTCACCAACGGTGACTACCGTATCCCAGCTTAGTTTCCCCTGCTTCACCTGTTCAGCTACGATATACTCCGTCATCATTTTGGTCATACTTGCCGGCGGCAAAGGCTGATCCGGATTCATGGACAGAATAACTTGTCCTGTAGTAGGCTCGATCAGGATCGCTGAGCTGAGCTCCAGATCTGGTGTCTTAATGCCGCCAAGCCCCACCAGGGCAGTCGTAGAGGCAGTCGCTGTTCCTTCAGCAGCAGCTACAAAAGCCGGGTTAAGTACATTTACAGACGGTAAAGCCACTCCATACAGGAGGTTAAGAGCTACTAGTGCAGCAGCGCTTTGTTTCGCCAGCTTGCCAGCCTTGGCACGCTTGCTCTTCTTCATGTCACGATTCACATTCAATGATTTCAATTCTTTCAACGGTTACGAACTCCTCTCATACTCAACCCTACCTATAATGCCGCATATGCCAGGTACTTCATGGGTTGTCTAAGCCAATTATGCTGTCAAAAACGCTTGATTCCATATCATTTCACTATATTATCTATGTCTGAGCTAACGCCCGTTCTTATCATTCATCATAGGTGTGTTGCATTTGTTCGCTGGCAGTAGTCGTTAGAACTCCCAGTCATGCCAACTTAATAACTTAGTACTTGTCTATTCTATCACAGGCCATACAGCAAAAAAAGACAGGCTAAGCGAATCTGCTTAACCTGTCTTTGGTGATATAGGAATTAATTCGTATTACAAGGAATAGTTAGGAGCTTCCTTCGTAATCTGTACATCATGCGGGTGGCTCTCACGCAGACCAGCTCCAGTGATCCGAATGAAGTGTGTATCGTTACGCAGTGACTCAATGCTAGGTGTACCACAGTATCCCATACCTGAGCGCAAGCCGCCCAGCAGCTGATGTACTGTCTCAGACAATGGACCTTTATAGGCTACGCGGCCCTCAATTCCTTCTGGCACGAGCTTCTTGTCATCATCCTGGAAGTAACGATCCTTACTTCCTTGCTTCATAGCTCCTACAGAGCCCATACCACGGTAAACCTTGTAACGGCGACCTTGGTAAATCTCAGATTCACCTGGGCTTTCCTCCGTACCTGCGAACAAGCTACCCAGCATAACTGCCGATGCGCCAGCTGCCAATGCTTTGGTAATCTCTCCAGAGTACTTGATACCGCCATCAGCGATAATTGGAATACCATACTCACGAGCTACAGTAGCACAATCGTAGATAGCTGTAATTTGAGGTACACCAATACCTGCGATTACACGCGTCGTACAGATCGATCCTGGTCCGATGCCCACTTTGACAACCGAGGCGCCAGCTTCGATCAATTCACGTGTGCCGTCTCCAGTTGCCACGTTACCTGCTACAATCGTAAGATCCGGATACGCTGCGCGAAGCTTTCTGACTGCATCAATGATGTTGATATGATGTCCGTGAGCAGAGTCTACTACGATCAAATCAACACCTGCCTTAACTAGAGCGGCAGTCCGGTCAAAGGTATCGCTGGAAATTCCTACTGCAGCACCTACAAGCAGGCGTCCTTGCGAATCTTTTGCCGCATTCGGGAACTGGATGGCCTTCTCGATATCCTTAATGGTGATAAGACCCTTAAGATTATTGTCTTCATCGACCAATGGCAGCTTCTCGATCTTATGCTTCTGGAGAATTCCTTCAGCTTCCTGCAGGGTTGTCCCTACTGGAGCAGTAACCAGGTTTTCCTTGGTCATTACATCGCTAATTTTAATAGAATAATCATGAATGAAGCGCAGATCGCGGTTCGTCAAAATCCCTACAAGCTTATTTTGCTCATTAACAATCGGTACACCGGAGATACGGAACTTGCCCATAACGACCTCAGCATCTGACACTAAGTGGTCTGGAGTCAATGAGAATGGATTCGTAATAACCCCGCTCTCGGAGCGTTTAACGCGGTCTACTTCCTCTGCCTGCTGCTCAACAGTCATATTCTTATGAATAATGCCGACGCCACCTTCTCTGGCGATAGCTATAGCTAATGCCGCCTCAGTAACGGTATCCATTCCGGCACTTAACAGCGGCATGTTCAACTTAACCTTGTCGCTTAGACGACTTGAAATATCCACCTCTTTAGGTAATACCTCAGATTTACGCGGTACCAGCAATACATCATCGAAGGTTAAGCCTTCTTTTGTAAACTTATCTTCCCACACCCGATTGTTCCTCCTTAAAAGTTCTATACTCTCACACAAATGTGTGCCTGTGACGGACATTTTGAAAGCTTCTGAAATTATATTATTGCTTATCTTAGCAAAGCAGTATAGGGGTGTCAAGGCACCATATCCTGCTGTTTGTATCTTTTACTGCAGCCTTTTCGGAACTGTGTGCGGGGGGTGGACATATGTACATGCATCAGAGTATTTGCCACGATATTTGCCGAGTATTACATAATATATAGGGGACAAAATAACACAAGCAAGTGGGCCTCCGCTAGAGAGTCATGCCACTTGCTTGTGTATATTAATACAGCTATACAATTTAGTTATGCGGATTAGATTTTGAACCGGGTCACACTTGTCATTAATTCCTGCACCATAGAGCTAAGACTCTCCGCTGCAGAAGTAATCTCCTGCATTGAAGCCAACTGCTGCTCGGATGCCGCGGCCACTTGCTGGGAGTTGTCAGCAGCATCCTTAGCGATATGCACCAAGTGCTCGGTCGTCTGCGTTACGCTCTCTGCACTGGCAATCATCTGCTCAGCTGCCGCTGATACCTCCTGTACCTGCTCCGTGGCCTTCGCCATCTCATCCGTGATGAGAGCAAAGATACGTCCGCTCTCCTGCACACTCTGTGTACCTTGCTTGACCTCAGCCGTACTCATCCCTACCGCCGTCACAGCCTGTGCTGTCTCTGACTGCATCTCCACCATGACCGTGCGAATTTGATTAGCTGCATCCTTTGTCTGCTCAGCCAGTCTCCGTACTTCATTGGCTACTACCGCAAACCCCTTACCCTGCTCACCAGCTCGTGCCGCCTCAATACCTGCATTCAATGCCAGCATATTTGTCTGGTTGCTGATTACAGTGATTAAGTCAATAATCCCAGTAATCTCCTGAGACTTCTGCTCTAGAGAGCGCAGCGCTTCCTCGGACTGGACTACACGCTCTTGAGCTTGGAGAATTTGTGCTACAGATTGATGAATCTGAGTATTACCCTGCACCGTCTGAGTCTGAACCTCCTCCACAGCCCCAGCGACATACGAGGATGCCTCAGCTATTTTCTGAATGCCAACAGACATCTCCTGAATGGCTCGCATCATCTGACCGCTGGCCTGCTGTTGCTGTTCTGAGCCTCCGGCAACCTCCTGAATGGATTGGGTAATGGTCTCGGCAGCTTGGCCCGTCTGCTCGGCACCAGCTGTCAGTTGCTCTGAAGTAGCACCTACAGATAACGATAGATCAGATACCTGTCTGAACATGCTGCGAAGCTCGCCAGACATGGCGTTGAATCGTTCTCCCATCTCGCCAAGCTCGTCCGCCGCACGAATCTTGATGGTCTGGGTGAAGTCACCTTCTGACATTAATCTAAACTTCTCACTAAAGGCACCCAATCGGCGTGTAACCATGAATCGAATGCAAAGGTATACAATAAAAGCGGTAATAAGCAGCGAAGATAACGCTATGATAATTGACTTAAGCCGCTCACTGGTGTATTGCTCTAGGATGCTGTACTGCGGTATAACCGATTCCACATACCAGGCTTCGTTAGCAGCCTGCAGCTTTACCGGAAGAAGCACTCTCAATTCCTCGTCGCCTTTAGCATTGCTCGTATAGCCGGAATTTCTTGCGCCCTGTACGACGTCCTCCCAGAGCTGCTGCTTCTCCGGACCATCCAAATAGGTCTGTGACACTTGATCTGCGCTGTTTGAATTGGCAATATAGACTCCTGAATTGGAAATGATATTCACGTGCCCACCCATTGGCGAGTAAGCTAATGCCTCTGTCTGTAAAGAATCCAAGGAAAAGTCCACTCCGACTATTCCTACAAAGGCGCCTGACTCATCCAACATAGGCAGTACTAGCGAAGTGATTAGTACCGTTTTGTTGCCGACTTGATAGTTGTAGGGCTCAACGAGCGTAGTCTTATTCGTCTGTTTCGGCAATAAATAGTAATCACCTGCTCCCTGCTGCTCATAATCTACGAGTGGGTCGACAATAATATGGTTATCACTGCGAACAACATATGGAATAAAGCGGCCTGTAGCATCATGATAAGCATTAATATTCTTATAACGAGCATCTGCACCATCAAATTGATTCGGTTCCCATAGTGTGTATATAGCTAGAACCTTCTCATCTGCTGCCAGCATCTTCTCAAAGAGGGCCACGACCTGCTCACGCGAGTAAGTCTGATGCTCTCTCGCGTCCATCAGCAAAATAGAAAGGGCTTTCAACATATTTTCGTTAGCGACTAGTTTGTCCTTAATCTGCGTTGCGAACTGTTCACCAGCAATCTCTGCCTCTAGTTCACCATTATGCATACTCAGATTTTTCACTTGTCCGAGATTGATGGTTATCCATGCTCCGAATAGTAAGGTAAGGACGAGAACAAGCGATGTAACCAGTTTAACCGTTAGTGACCATTGGCGAACCCACTTCATTGAAAGTCAACTCCTTAGAAATATTCATTAGACGACTCACAGAGGAGACAATAGTATACCTCTGCATATTGTACGGTTGGTTCAGGTGGTGATTGTGGGATCACACATTTCGACATATCTAATGGTTAATTCTCTTTTAAGATGATTCCTTTCTTTTTATATCGGTTGTAATTGGTTTTTGAGTATAACTTTCTAAAAAATCCAAATAACACAAAAAACCACCACCGAAAATCGGTAGTGGTTCTTGTGCTTGGCGGCGTCCTACTCTCCCAGGACCCTTCGGTCCAAGTACCATCGGCGCTGGAGGGCTTAACGGTCGTGTTCGGGATGGG
>NZ_KB898208.1 GCF_000377505.1 Paenibacillus massiliensis 2301065 = DSM 16942
GTAAGACCCCTTGAAGACGACGAGGTAGATAGGCTGGGGGTGGAAGTGCAGTAATGCATGGAGCTGACCAGTACTAATCGGTCGAGGGCTTATCCTAAAGTAAAATGCAATGATTCGTTTCGGTTCCAGTTTTCAGGGTGTAACACCTTGGAATTATGGAGAGATACCCAAGTGGCTATAAGGGGACCCTCTGCTAAGGGGTTAGACTGCGTAAGCGGTGCGAGGGTTCGAATCCCTCTCTCTCCGTAGTAACATTTTTAAGGAGTACAAGCTTCATTTATTATGGCGGTGTAGCTCAGCTGGCTAGAGCGTACGGTTCATACCCGTGAGGTCGGGGGTTCGATCCCCTCCGCCGCTATACATACCCAGGAGGCTTAGCTCAGCTGGGAGAGCATCTGCCTTACAAGCAGAGGGTCGGGGGTTCGATCCCCTCAGCCTCCACCATATGTGCCGGTGTAGCTCAACTGGTAGAGCAACTGACTTGTAATCAGTAGGTTGGGGGTTCAAGTCCTCTCGCCGGCACCATTTATGAAATATGCGAGGAACTGTGGTGTAGAGGCCTAACATGCCTGCCTGTCACGCAGGAGATCGCGGGTTCGAATCCCGTCAGTTCCGCCATTTTCTTAAGCTTTACACTGTTTAGTATGACAGACACTGGTAAAGTGGAAAGGGGTATCCCCTGTACACTTTATTTTTATTTTATAAGGATTTTTGATATGGCTCGGTAGCTCAGTCGGTAGAGCAGAGGACTGAAAATCCTCGTGTCGGCGGTTCGATTCCGTCCCGAGCCACCTTAATCTGGAGGATTAGCGAAGTGGCCAAACGCATCAGACTGTAAATCTGCTCCCTTACGGGTTCGGTGGTTCGAATCCATCATCCTCCACCAGAATTTGAGCCATTAGCTCAGTTGGTAGAGCACCTGACTTTTAATCAGGGTGTCGAAGGTTCGAGTCCTTCATGGCTCATTCATATAAGTCATCAACTTTACGTTGATGGCTTTTTTGTATTTTCATCGTGTGTGATAAAATATGAGATATACTCTACATAAAGCGGGGATTTGCTATGAATCATACCGAGACGTTACAGCAGCTACAGCAGATTACGGGTTTAACCTTTTCCATAGTTGAGCTTACGGAGGAGCACGAGCCTTGGTTACCACAGGTTAATCAGGAGCAGGGAAGGAGAGAATCCTTCATTTATGAGCACCAGATTTTTTTCCCAAAGCGTGCTTCTGCTGGAGCCGAGCTTGCCTTTGTAATTGACGAGCAACAACTCTCACCGCGTGAGCGCAGGCTTGTGGATGCTTGGCTGGATGGTGTTCCTGGGCATGGGGATGCCTCGGGAGATCTGGAGGATGACGAAGAGGGGCGCATGAGAAGACTGGGGCGGTGGGCTCTGGAGCAGTCGATATTGGATGAAGACCAACGTGTACCACATCAGTTAAGGCTAGATCAGCAGTTCCAGACAGCAATGGTACCACTGCTGCTAACAGGCGAGGGCTTGCATTCAGGGCAGGTGAACTATGCCTTGCTACAAAGATTTTTGAACTCTTATTTTGGTGGAGTGGTCATGCTCATCCCTTTGGAGGATCAGGAGTGGTTCATCTTGGCGGAGGAAGAACTCGTCGTAGGAGCCGAGGATGAACGTGACACAAACACGGCAGAGCAAATGGAAGAGGTGCTTACGGCCTTTGCCCTCGGGCTGTACGAGCTTGTTGCGAGCGAATGGGTAGGGGTGTTCCATATTGCAGTCGGCAAATCTATCACACCTTTGGTAGAACTACCAAGAACAGTGTCTTTGCTCAGAGAGACGATTCATCTGGGGCGTATCTTCCATGTAACAGAGCATATTCATCTTCCATGGGAGCTAAGCCTGGAGCGTATGATCTATAGTATCCCTGATGAGCAACGCAAATTTTTCGTGAAGCATGCGGGCAACCAGTCAGCCATGTTCGAGGATGCAGAGACCCTCACGACACTGGAGACATTTTTTCAGATGGATTGTAATGTCAGTGAGACGGCGAAGCGATTGTATGTGCACCGTAATACCCTCATCTATCGACTCGATAAGATCAAGCAAGAGACGGGACTTGATGTGCGTACCTTTAATGATGCGGTTTTGGCCAGACTTATTCTGCTATTGTACAAAGTAACAAAAAGCAAATAGCTTTTTTGTGCAGTTTGTGGATAGCCAGTTAGGCAGGGCTCGGGTAATATATGTATTAGGAAATGTATTCGATTTCATTACGAGAACTGAGGAGGCAAAACCCATGGCTGGTGTACGTTTAGAGCATATTTTCAAAAAGTATCCGGGTTCCGATAAAGCGACTGTAGTTGATGTTAACTTGGACATTAAAGATAAAGAGTTCCTGGTATTGGTTGGTCCTTCGGGTTGTGGTAAATCCACTACGCTGCGGATGATCGCAGGTCTGGAAGAAATCTCGGAAGGTAAGCTATACATCGGAGACCGTGTTGTAAATGATGTAGCTCCTAAAGATCGGGATATTGCGATGGTATTCCAATCCTATGCCCTGTACCCGCATATGAACGTATACCAAAACATGGCGTTTGGTCTGAAGCTCCGTAAAGTAAAGAAAGAAGAGATCGAAAGACGTGTTCGTGAAGCAGCAAAAATTCTCGACATTGAGCACTTGCTGGAGCGTAAGCCGAAGGCTCTCTCCGGTGGACAACGTCAGCGTGTAGCCTTGGGACGTGCGATCGTACGTGACCCTCAAGTCTTCTTGATGGATGAGCCGCTCTCCAACTTGGATGCCAAGCTGCGTGGTGCGATGCGTAATGAGATCACTAAATTGGCAAAACGTCTGGAAACTACCGTTATCTACGTAACACATGACCAGACTGAAGCGATGACAATGGGTGACCGTATCGTAGTAATGTCCGAAGGAATCATTCAACAGGTGGATTCTCCAGATGACCTGTATAATAGTCCGAAGAATCTCTTCGTTGCCGGATTCATGGGTTCACCAACAATGAACTTCATCAACGGTAAGCTGGTGGAAGTGAGTGGTAAGGTTCATTTCCAAGCTGAGAATCTGGACGTCGAAGTTCCTGAAGGCAGAGCACAGATCCTTAGATCCAAGGGTTATATTGGTAAAGAGGTTATCCTGGGTATTCGTCCAGAGGATATTCATGAAGAGCCTGTATTCCTGGAAGCTTCCCCGAATACAACCTTCAAGACTACAGTAGATGCTACAGAGAACCTGGGTCACGAGACCCTGTTGTACCTGACAGGCGCAGGTCCTTCCACTGTCATTGCTCGTGTAGATGGTCGCTCTACTACTCGTGAAGGAAGCAAGCCTACGTTGGCCTTTGATATGAACAAAGTCCATATCTTCGACAAAGAGTCCGAAGCCAACGTATTTCTAGCTTAATAGAGATATGACAAAGGTTGAAGCTGCCGAGGTAACTCGGTGGCTTCTTGTTGTTATGTCAGTTATATCTTTATGCTAGTTATACTTTATGCTAGTCATAGCTTATGAAGCTCTGCATCACCTGCAATTGCATTTAACTGAAAATTCCTATACGATGGGTATGTATCATGGGGGAGTTATTACTACTCAGCTTACATAAGGCTCATTAGCTTGTTTATTTGGTTGATCTGTAGAAGAAGTAAGTGTTTTGTCTAATATCTGCTGAATTGCTATACGCTCGATGGTTACTCACAGTCTTTAGGTAATTCCAAATCTTGAGTATTGCAGCAGAGCTTGCTTGCAGGCTCTGTATGATAACATATCGGACCCGGCTGAGGTTGAAAGGAAGAGAAACATGCCCAAAAAAGTGAAAGTGAGCGAACTCGTACAGCAGTTTCATTTGGAAGTTATCTCTGGTGAACAGGGGTTGCGCAGACCAATTACGGTAGATGATTTGAATCGTCCAGGTCTGGAGATGGCCGGATATTTTGAATATCATCCACAGGAACGGGTGCAGCTCTTGGGTAGAACTGAGCTGGCGTTCTTTGCTATGCTCCCACCAGAGGAGCGAGTGGATCGGATGCAGCGTCTTTGTACAGAAGATACGCCGTGTATTGTAGTGACTAGAGAGCTAGAGGTGCCGCAGGAGCTGATTGATGCGAGTAGCAAGCATGACATTCCTGTGCTGCGCAGTAATATGGCCACCACAATCTTGTCCAGTAGAATCACCAATTTCCTGGAAGGGAAATTAGCGCCTACAGCTACCATTCACGGTGTATTGTGTGATGTATACGGGGTAGGTATGCTTATTACCGGCGGAAGCGGCATCGGTAAGAGTGAGACAGCATTGGAGCTGGTGAAGCGTGGACATCGTCTGGTCGCTGATGATGCGGTTGAGATTCGTCAGACCTCAGACTTTCAGCTGCATGGCAGTGCGCCTGAGCTCATCCGTCATTTGCTGGAGATTCGTGGGGTAGGTATCATCAATGTTATGACGTTATTCGGTGCAGGTGCTATTCGGAATCACAAGCGTATTACGCTTGTTGTTCGTCTTGAGGCATGGCAGCAGGACAAACAATATGATCGACTTGGACTGGATGAAGAGACTACACGTATCATTGATACAGACGTGCCTCTAGTCACTATTCCGGTTAGACCCGGACGGAACCTTGCTGTTATCATTGAAGTAGCTGCAATGAACTATCGACTGAAGCAAATGGGCTATAATGCTGCATTGCAGTTCACTAACAAGCTGACAGCAACAATTGCTGAAGATATGGATGATATGGACTGATTCTGAACAGGAGTTCAGGCTAAAGAAAACACTGGCATTCAGGGAGTGAGATAAATCATATGGCAACACTGTTAATAGATCCGATCGCGTTCGCTATTGGACCGCTTAAGGTACACTGGTATGGTCTAATTCTTGGATGCGCGGCGCTGGTGGGGCTGCTGCTGTGTATTCGTGAGGGTAAGCGCTATGGCATTCCTCAGGATTTTTTCATGGATATGCTACTGCTGGGCGTACCTTCAGCCATCATTGGGGCCAGAATCTATTACGTGGCCTTCAAATGGGAAGATTATCGTGACAACCTGGTCGATGTCTTCAAAATCTGGAACGGCGGTATAGCCATCTACGGGGCTTTGATCGGTGCGATTATTTGCGGGGTCATTTACTTCCGCTACAAAGGCTACAACTTCTGGAGGATTGCGGATATCTGTGCACCAGGTCTACTCATTGGTCAGATGATCGGACGTTGGGGGAACTTCATGAATCAGGAAGCCTATGGTGGACCTGTAGAGGAATCCTTCTTGCGTTCACAGCTTCATTTACCAGATTTCATTGTGAATCAAATGAATGTGAACGGCGTGTTCCATCACCCTGCCTTTTTGTACGAGTCCATCTGGAGCCTGATTGGAGTAGGCCTGCTTCTGCTGCTTCGCCGCCGCCCATTCGTGCGTGCTGGGGAGATATTTGCTGGCTATTTCATTTGGTACTCCATTGGTCGCTTTTTCATCGAGCGTCTGAGAACAGACAGTCTGGCTTTTCAGAGTCCAGAATGGCTAGCTTCCTTCGTAAATGGGCTGTGGGCCCCAATGACATGGTTTGGATTCGAGCCAGGCTATCTGGACCCAGCGTATGGAAATGTACGTATTTCGCAGCTCCTCGCTATTGTGCTCGTGCTGGCAGCCGTTATCTTCATTGTATATAGACGTAAAACGTATCCGAATCTGCCGCACTACAATGATCCGATTGTCTCTACCAAGGTTCAGCATGGACAAGATGGTGCTACAGCATCTGAGAAGGTGGATTCCGCGCAAGCGAATACCGCAGACCGCCATGCAGAGGAGGCATCGGAGGAGACAGAGGCACAGCCAAAGGAGCGCAATCATGATTAACACAGTATTATTTGATTTGGACGGTACCATTATGGATACGAATGAGCTGATCATCAGCTCATTTCTCCATATTATGAAGGATCAAGGCTCGGCTACGCTGACACGGGAGCACATCATTCCGCATATGGGCGGTACCTTGGAGAACCAACTGCGCACCTTCACGGGCGCAGCGGATGTAGCTGACTATGTACGTCAATATCGGGCATATAACCTGCTGCATCATGACAATATGGTCAGGCCGTTCCCCCATGTGGAGGAGGTTATCAAGTCTCTGCATGAGATGGGTATACAGATGGGAGTAGTAACTACCAAGATTCGTCCATCTTCGTACCGGGTGCTTGATTTGTTTGGATTGACCTCTTATATGGGTACTATTGTAACAGTGGATGATGTAGAGCATCCCAAGCCGCATGCCGAGCCTGTACTAAAAGCGGTCTCCGCATTGAATGCTGATCCTGCGCGCACGCTGATGGTTGGAGATAGCTCGTTTGATATACAGGCGGCGCATGCTGCAGGTGTGCTATCGGCTGGAGTGGCTTGGTCCCTGAAGGGTGAGGAGACACTGCTGAGCTATAAGCCGCACTATATGCTGCATGATATGAGGGATCTGCTCAAGCTGGTTAAGCAAGGCTCTGAGGCGCTGTGAGACGACTGGAACGTTATCCTGTTGAAGGCGCGAATGCACTATGGCAGATCTACAGAAGTGTAAGCCCCTGGAAGGGCGTCAAGAATTTCATATGCATTCAGGCAGCACGATATTGCCCAGTGCTTCCCCTTAAAAACTGGATATACCGCAGGCTGCTCGGCATGCAGATTGGTGAGCACACGGCCTTCGGGCTGATGGTCATGGTCGATGTTTTCTTTCCCGAGAAGATCAAGATCGGCACCAATAGCGTAATTGGGTACAACACGACCATTCTTGCCCACGAGTATTTGATTCAGGAGTACCGCCTTGGCGAGGTCATTATTGGCGATGGGGTGCTGGTTGGAGCGAATACAACCATTCTACCTGGTGTAACCATTGGGGATGGTGCAGTAGTAGCAGCTGGCTCCATTGTGCATAAGGACGTCCCGGCAGGAGCCTTTGTGGGGGGGAATCCTCTGCGGGAGCTGAAGCAGTCTGGGCCGCGTTCGTAGTACATACCGATTCAGTGCAGATACTTGACAGACGTGTAATGATCGAACAAGGCCGGACAGCTTCAGTCGGGCCTTTTTTGTTGGTACA
The DNA here is from genome assembly GCF_000377505.1 of Paenibacillus massiliensis 2301065 = DSM 16942. Classification (GTDB taxonomy): domain Bacteria; phylum Bacillota; class Bacilli; order Paenibacillales; family Paenibacillaceae; genus Paenibacillus; species Paenibacillus massiliensis. Next base: position 7,056 of record NZ_KB898208.1, read on the forward strand.
TGGCAGGTGCGTCTTTATAACATTCAGCTTGCTCTCAGGGTGCATTTGGTTGGTAGTCAGAATCAGCCTGTATACTAGCGAAGCACCGGTGAATGTGAAACAAGTTACATTGTGGTATATAGGTAACTATTGGGATATTAGTTGATCTAACCTGGTGAATCGTCTAAGGTAATGGAGAGGCTTGTCTAAGAAGGAGGAATGATGATGGCACGGCAGCAAAAGGAAAGGTTGCCGCAACTTGATATATTCCGAGCCCTGGCTATTCTCGGCGTGCTCCATGTTCATGCTACATCCTATGCAGCAGGCATACAGGCAATGGAATCACCTTATTACTGGATATTGAATTTTGTGAATATCTTCTTTAAGTTCGGCACCCCTTCATTTATATTCTTGAGCAGCTTTGTGTTGTTCTACAATTATTATGATCGTCCGATTGACCGAGGGATGATTGGCCGCTTTTACGGGAAGCGAATGAGCTATATTCTCCTCCCCTATTTCATCATCTCACTTGGCTATTTCGTATTGGCCCAGACCGTGAACGGAGAGTTGTATTTACCGATTACAGAGCAGTTGCAGTTTTTTCTGTACAGACTCCTGACAGGATCTAATTATACGCACTTATACTTTGTATTCATCAGTATTCAATTCTACATTTTGTTCCCGTTCCTGTTGAAAATGTTCCAATCCTCGCGTTGGCTTGTTCGCTGGGCGATTCCCGTCGGACTTGTGTTGCAGTGGGCATTTATCTTCATGAACAAATTTGAGTGGCAGATTGTGAATAAAGGAAGCTTGTCGATCTCCTATCTTGCTTATTATTTTATGGGTGCTTTTGTGGCGGTTTATTTTGATCGATTCAAAGTTTGGCTAAATTCTTCATGGTCTGAGCTATCTGCTACGCTTCGCTGGCGTACGATACTGCTGTGGGGAAGCTGGCTTACGGTGTCGATTGTACACGTACTCTTGTGGCTGTATGCCCGCCGAGATGGAGTATGGGTGGATACGCTATGGTACGAGCTGCTGTGGAATGCACATACCATGCTATCGGCACTAGTCCTGCTGCATAGCGCCTTCAGGCTGTATGCGAGAGCAAATCAGGCTGTGGTGACCTTCCTGATTCGGATGGGAGAGGCATCCTTTGCAATCTATCTGATCCATCCGTTGGTGCTGGCTGTATATCGCCGTTTCCGGTACCACATCCCGATTGATTCCTTTACCTATGTTGTATGGATCGCTGGGGGGCTGGTGGTTGCTCTCTTCCTTACCTGGCTGATGGTTGCCTTCGGCTTCCGCTATGTCCCATTCGTTAGAATTTTCCTGGGGAGTGTGCCCAGGTCCTATCTGCCAACAGCAGGGAAGGACTCATCCAAGGTTCAGCCACGTCGAGCTAACATTTAGGAAACGCCCATTGAATCTTTAGATTGTTCGGCCATCTTTGGGCATTTGGGCCGTTTTCGTATGATCAGGTTAGCCAGCAATTGCTGGTTGACCTTTTTTGTGTATTTATTGCTATGATTCTCACTAGCTACGCAGACTATAGATAACATTGTAGATTAGAGATAACAATCGTATTTGTACCTTGCCGCTCTAAGGCTAGCCAAAGGTTCGCAATTGACTGAATAAGGGTATTCATGTTAATATAGCGAAATATCGAACGCTTTAATTTGTTAGCACTTTACCATAGTGAAGTGATTTGCAGTAACAGGTACAATGTAGTCATGGATGTACATGTGACGATGAATATAAGTGTAATGCTGGTACTGTAGAAAAGAACAAAACTTTCTACAATGTTTCTATTAAACGATAACTGATCTTATAAATGGAGTGAATAAATATGTCCAAGCCGAAGGGATTCGAGAAACCGATCGGGGTAAGAGATTATCTACCACATGTAGTGGCACGGCTTCGCGATATTGAGAGCAAGGTGCTTGCTTGTATGGAGCGCTGGGGCTATCAACAGATTATAACCCCGAGCATGGAATACTATGACACAGTTGGTGTTGCTAGCTCAACCTCGGATCATAAGCTCTTCAAATTGTTGAATAACCGAGGTACTACGCTCGTCCTCCGTTCTGATATGACGGCACCGATCGCTCGTGTTGTATCCTCTCTTCTGAAGGCAGAGGCCCTACCGTTGAGATTGTCCTATCATGCGAATGTCTTTCGGGCTATTGAGGAGGAGGCGGGTCGTGAGGCGGAGTTTTTCCAGACTGGACTGGAGCTGGTGGGAGATGACTCTCCTGAGGCTGATGCAGAGGTCGTGGCACTGGCGATCGCTTCACTTCAGGCCGCCGGTGTGCAATCCTTCAAGATTGCAATGGGTCACGTCGGATTTCTGAATGGACTGTTCGAGGAGATTATTCCGGGTCAGACGGAGGATCAGAAGCTGCTGAAGGAGCTACTACTAAGACGTGATGTGGTCGGCTATCGTGCCGCTGTGCAACAGCTTTTCTCGACAAATTCTGGGAAGGGTGCAGATGCTTCAGAAGAGGCACAGAATCAACTGGAAGCTATTCTGCGTCTGCGTGGCGGGAAAGAGATTTGCGATCAGGCTACGGAGCTGAGCTCGAATCCGCTGGCAGTGGATTCTGTCTCACATCTCTGCAAGGTATGGGAGGTGCTGGAGGCTTATGGTGTATCCGAGCATGTGCTCATTGACCTGACGATGATTGGCGATTTTTCCTATTATACGGGCATGATATTCGAGGGCTATGCTGCGGGAATCGGTTCTCCTGTCGCCAGTGGAGGAAGATATGATAATTTGCTGCAGCAATTTGGACGGGATGTGCCAGCTACGGGCTTCGCTCTGAAGACCAACCGGATCGTGGATGGAATGGAAGAGCAACAGGTGACGGAGCAGCATACCGTGTTCATTCGATATGACGCTGAGAGTCGCAGAGAGGCTCTGACCGAGGCTACACGATTGCGTGAAGCGGGTAAGGTGGTTATTACTGGAATACTGGGAGGCACAGCCGATACGGAAGCTTCGGCCACTGCTTATACTGAAATCATCACCTATGAAAAGGGATTGGCCACTCGGCCGGGAATATAACACGATAGGAGGGATTACGAATGACCGAGATTCTGAAAGTCGCCATGCCCAAGGGGCGGATCTACAAGCAGGCTTCGGTGCTATTCCGGGAGGCTGGTATTCCGATTCCAGAGGATGTGGATGATACGCGCAAGCTGGTCATTCCATTGCCGGAGCTGGGGATGGAATTCATCATGGCCAAGCCGGTAGACGTGCCGACCTACGTGGAATACGGTGTGGCTGATATCGGTATTGTAGGCAAGGATGTTTTAATGGAAGAGAACAAGGATGTGTACGAGCTACTGGATCTGGGTATCGCACGCTGCCGCATGTCCGTCATCGGGTTGCCGAACTGGCAACCTGGCATTCGCCAGCGCGTGGCGACCAAGTATCCGCAGGTAGCCTCGCAATACTTTCGAGAGCATGGCGAGCAGGTGGAGGTCATCAAGCTTAATGGCTCCATTGAATTAGCTCCGCTGATTGGCCTCGCGGACCGGATTGTGGATATGGTCGAAACTGGCCAGACGCTGCGTGAGAACGGGCTGGTAGAGCAGCACGAGATCTTCGAGATTACAAGCCGTCTCATCTCGAATCGAGTCAGCTACCGGATGAAGAATGAACGGATCCAGGCGATATGCGATCGACTGCAGCAGGTGATTCCTGGGGCCGTCAAGCAAAGTGGATAGTGTATCTGAGCTACAGCTAGAGTTCAGTTATATAGTATTTAAGGATTCAGATGGATCGGATGTGTACGGAGGAGGAACGGTAATGAAGATAGTAGCAGCCCGTGACCTGCAGCTGCAGCGTGAAGTGGATTACGGAACACCAGAGCAGAATGCAGCCGTGAAGGACATTATTCGTGCAGTGCGTGAGGAAGGTGACCAGGCGCTGCAGCGATATACGGAGCTTTTTGACAAAGTAAGTCTGTCTGGCGCTTCACTGCGGGTCTCACCAGAGGAGCTGACAGCAGCTTATGACCGGGTGGAGCCAACTTTCGTGGAAGCGATTCGAGCCACGGCAGCGCAGATTCGAGCCTTTCATGTCAAGCAGAAGCGCACATCCTGGATGGATCTGCAGCCGGACGGTACGTTGTTGGGTCAAGTATTGCGACCTCTGCAGCGAGTAGGTGTATATGTGCCTGGTGGAAAAGCCGCGTATCCATCCTCCGTGCTAATGAATGTCATACCTGCACAGGTGGCCGGAGTTCCTGAGATCGTGATGGTAACGCCTCCGGCAACGAACGGAAAGGAAGGCATCGACCCGTATACACTGGTGGCTGCTGCTGAGGCAGGCGTAACTGAAGTGTATCGTGTAGGTGGTGCACAAGCGATCGCAGCCCTTGCCTATGGAACGGACGGCATTCGCCCGGTGGATAAAATCTGCGGTCCCGGGAACATCTACGTAGCTCTCGCCAAACGTGAGGTCTATGGTGCCGTTGATATTGATAGCATAGCTGGACCGAGTGAGATTGTAGTGCTGGCCGACGATACGGCCAACCCTGTCTATGTGGCAGCAGACCTGTTGTCACAGGCTGAGCATGATGAGATGGCTTCTGCCATTCTGGTTACGCCATCACAGCAGCTTGCTGAGGCGGTATCTGCGGAGGTGGAGCGCCAGTTGGCTGATTTGCCACGCCGGGAGATTGCTGCTGCCTCTGTAGCGAATTATGGGTCTATCGTGGTCGTAGAGGACATTACGGAGGGGCTCTCTATTGTGAACCGCTTGGCTCCAGAGCATCTGGAGATTATGGTTGAGAATCCAATGGAATACGTTGGCCGAATCGAGAATGCCGGGGCAATCTTCCTTGGACCGTATAGCTCAGAGCCTGTAGGGGATTATTTTGCAGGACCAAATCATATTATCCCGACCAATGGTACAGCGAGATTCTCTTCACCTGTAGATGTGGACGATTTCATCAAGAAATCCAGCCTGATCTACTACAGCAAGGAAGCGTTGCTGAAGAACGGGGAGACCATCATGGAGCTGGCGAGACACGAGGGTCTTGAAGCGCATGCCAGAGCTATTCTGGTACGGTTAATTAATGAAGGAGAGGCGTGATCCCAAGATGGACAACAATAATACAGTACAAGCTCGGACGGCTGACATCAGCCGTAAAACAAATGAGACTGATATCCAATTGGCATTTGCAATTGATGGGACAGGCCAGACAGAGCTTGAGACCGATGTTCCTTTCCTGAATCATATGCTGGATTTATTTGCGAAGCACGGGCAATTCGATCTGAAGGTGCAGGCACGAGGCGATATTGAGATCGACGACCATCATACGGTGGAGGATATCGGTATTTGCCTGGGACAGACGCTGCAGGAGGCGTTGGGAGACAAGAAAGGCATCAAGCGGTATGCGAGTGTATTTGTTCCCATGGATGAGGCGCTTGCCCAGGTGGTTATTGATCTGAGCAATCGTCCACACTTCGAGTACCGTGCTGAGTATCCTTCAGCTCAGGTGGGGAGCTTCTCGACAGAGCTCGTTCATGAGTTCCTCTGGAAGTTCGCACTTGAAGCTCGGATGACGCTGCATGTCATTGTGCATTACGGTCAGAATACGCATCATATGATTGAAGCGGTGTTCAAGGCACTGGGACGTGCACTGGACGAAGCGACGTCTATTGATCCGCGTGTGAAAGGTGTTCCTTCGACGAAAGGGGTGCTGTAACGTGACCATCGCGATTGTAGATTATGGCCGTGGCAATCTGCATAGTGTCAGCAAGGCTGTAGAGCGGCTTGGATACGAGGCTGTGGTGACGAGCGATGAGCAGATGATCCGTTCTGCTGCAGGTGTCATCCTGCCAGGGGTTGGCGCATTTGGGGATGCCATGGAGCAGCTGCGCAAGAGCGGACTGGATAAGGTGATGAAGGATGTAGCTGCCTCTGGACAGCCGCTACTAGGTGTATGCCTAGGGATGCAGCTGCTATTTAGCCGGGGTGAAGAATACGGTGAGCACGAGGGACTGGATATTTTGCCTGGTACCGTAGTACGGTTCGCCGCCAATTCTGGGCTGAAGGTGCCACATATGGGATGGAATCGTCTGCATTTCTCCCAAGGAGATCATCCGCTATTTCGAGGACTAGAGGAAGGTCACGTCTACTTCGTGCATTCCTATCACGCACAGACGGAATCTGCTAGTGATCTGCTCTCTGTAACGGATTACGGCGGACCTGTTACCGCCATTGTAGGGCGTGGCACTGTCTATGGCATGCAGTTCCACCCGGAGAAGAGCGGGGAGCTGGGGATTGCCCTGTTAGGGAATTTTCTTGCTATGACAGATGATAAAGCATAATCAATGAGTCAATTCGACTCTCAACATATGAATTCACAGTACAGGGAGGCAGCGTATGTTCACGATCTATCCCGCTATTGATATTCGGGACGGTAAATGTGTAAGGTTGATACAAGGGGATTACAACCGTGAGACGGTATACAACGACAATCCACTTGAGGTAGCTCGTGAGTGGGAGCGACTGGGTGGGACTTTCATTCATCTGGTAGATCTTGATGGGGCGAAGGCCGGTCATCCCGTGAATGATGATATTATCCGCAGCATCACATCTTCGGTACAGGTGCCTGTTCAGGTCGGAGGCGGCTTGCGGACGCGGGCGGATGTGGACCGTGTGCTGTCACTCGGTGTAAGCAGAGTGATTCTGGGGACAGCTGCTATCGAGGATCGTGCCTTTACAGAGGAGGTGCTCGGCACCTACGGAGACAAGATTGCTATTGGATTGGATGCCAGAAATGGATACGTAGCGACACGCGGCTGGCTGGAGACCTCGGAGGTCAAGGCTGAAGAGCTCGCTCGTGAGCTGGCTGCCAAAGGCGCAGAGACGTTCATTTTCACCGATATATCGCGTGACGGTATGATGCAGGGGCCGAATGTTGAAGCGATCCTGTCATTGGCCAAGAGCAGCGGTCGTCAGGTCATTGCCTCGGGTGGTGTCAGCACGATGGACGATCTGCTGAAGCTGTCCTCTCATGCCAAGGAAGGCATTGGCGGAGCGATTGTGGGCAAGGCGCTGTATACGGGCAGCATTCAACTGGATGAAGCAATTCGTGCCGTGACTGGAGCGGAATAATAGAGCCAGAGTCGGGTACAGGATTCGAACTATTGTAAGAAGCAAACGACCGGAGCATGTCTTGTGGTGTACGTGATTCTGGTGTTAGGTAAATGTAAATCGTGGCGGGGAGGTAAGGAGATGCTGGCTAAACGTATTATTCCATGTCTGGATGTAAAAGATGGCCGCGTCGTAAAGGGTGTGAATTTCGTCAATCTCCGGGATGCAGGCGACCCAGTAGAATTAGCTGCTCTGTATGATCAGGAAGGTGCCGATGAAATCGTATTTCTCGACATTTCGGCCTCGGTGGAGGGGCGAGCGACCATGGAAGAGGTCGTGCGTCAGACCGCAGGTGAAATCTCGATTCCCTTCACGGTCGGAGGAGGAATATCTCACGTCGACGATATGAAGCGGATCTTGCGAGCTGGAGCGGACAAGATTAGCATTAATACAGCTGCGTTATTGAACCCGAAGCTGATTACGGATGGAGCCCGTGGGTTCGGATCACAATGTGTCGTGGTAGCCATCGATGCCAGATATAACGAAGCCTGGGGCGAGTGGGAAGTGTACACCCATGGTGGACGCACAGCTTCCGGCATTCGAGCGCTACAGTGGGCAAGCGATGTGGAGAAGCTGGGAGCAGGTGAGATTCTGCTGACGAGCATGGATGCGGACGGAACGAAGGATGGCTTCGATCTCGCCTTGACTGCGGCGGTAGCTGATCGGATCAGCATACCCGTGATTGCTTCCGGTGGTGCTGGCAAGAAGGAGCACTTCTACGACGTGTTCACCGAAGGCGGCGCTGATGCAGGACTAGCGGCTACGATTTTTCACTATAAAGAGATTGCCATTCAGGAATTGAAGAAAGATTTGAAGAACAGGGGAGTGGAGATTCGATGACGAGTAGTGAAATTAACGAGCAAATCTCCCTGGAGCAGGTCGTGGAGAATGTGCGATGGGATGAGGCCGGTCTAGCGCCTGCGATTGTACAGGATGCGGTGACTGGGCAGGTACTGACATTGGCCTATATGAACAGGGAGTCTCTGCGTAAATCCCTGGAGAGTGGGGAGACGTGGTTCTGGTCACGCTCTAGACAAGAGCTATGGCATAAGGGAGCTACCTCGGGCAATACACAGCGGATTGCATCCTTGAATCTGGATTGTGACGGAGATGCTCTGCTTGTACGCGTACACCCCGCAGGTCCGGCTTGCCACACGGGAGCTATTACATGCTTCGACCGCGAGATTGTTCTTCCGGGCAAGGAAGTCTCCGCTACAGGTGAGACCAATAGCTCTCGTCCGGATCGCTTCGCTGTACTGGCTGAGCTGGAAGCAGTGATTGCCGAGCGTGAGCGTACGCGCCCTGAGGGGGCCTATACCACATATCTGTTCGAAAAAGGCATCGACAAGATTCTGAAGAAGGTGGGCGAGGAGACGTCGGAGACGATCATTGCTGCCAAGAATCAGGATAATGACGAGCTACGGCTGGAGGTAAGTGATCTGCTGTATCATCTGCTGGTGCTACTGCAGGAGCGTAAGCTTCCACTGGATGAGATCATGACGGAGCTGGAGCGCCGACACGAACGTCCTCGACGGGATTAATCGGGATCGGGGTGCGCTTATCGCGCATTAGTAATTCAGCTTTCATAACGTTTATCTAGAGCTTGTGAGAAACTGGATTTTGATCACATAAAGGGGGAAAGGCTGTGCGTATTGATTATCATACACACCATGCCCGTTGTGGGCACGCAGTCGGCAGTCTGGAGGAGTACGTTCAGCAGGGGATTCGGCTTGGTCTCGACCAACTGGGCTTGTCTGATCATATGCCTCTGCTTCATGTGAACCCTGCGACGTATTATCCCGAGATGGCCATGGCTATGGAGGAGCTGCCCCGTTATGTTGAGGAGTGCTTGAGCCTGAAGGAGCGCTACAAGGATCAGATTGATATTCGAGTTGGTCTGGAGGGTGACTACATTGAGGGCTGGGAGCGTGAGATCGAGAAGATCGTAAAGGCCTATCCGTGGGATTATGTTATCGGTTCGGTGCATTTTCTCGGGGAATGGGACGTGAGCGACTATCGTCAGGTTCACAACTGGGAAGGTCAGCGTGTCCTTGAGGTGTATGCAAGGTACTATGATGCAGTGTCCAAAGCAGCTGCCACCGGCTTCTACGATATTATGGGTCATCTTGATGTCATTAAGCGGTTCGGTCATTACCCGGAGCCATCCGAGGAGGAGGAGCTTCGGGAGCTGGAGCGTGCGACGCTGAGCGCGATAGCCCGCAGTGGTCGAGCAATGGAGCTGAACGCTTCGGGGTTATCGAAGCCATGTGCGGAGATGTTCCCAAGTCAGCGCATTCTGGAAGAAGCACGGCAACTGGCGATTCCTGTAACGCTGGGCTCGGATGCGCATGATCCGCTCAAGCTGTCCGAGCATCTGGAGGAAGCGCGTGCGCTGCTCTATGATGTGGGATATCGGGAGCTGGCAGTCTTTCGGAATAGAGAGCGCTCATTCGTCGAGCTGGCATAAGACTCTAACAGGAACGGTTAGAATGAATGAGCAGGATATTATGGACGTCGAATAATAAAGGGTAACTTACAGCAGTAACCGATCTCGATTCGAAGGCATACGTGTCTGAGCAAGATCGGTTATTTTCATAGCTCTAGCGGCTAAAGGGCGTTATAATCCACTTAGAGAAACATGAAGTATATAGAAGCTCAGATGACGTTTTTCTTATATTGAATGGAAGGTCGGGGGAGGACAAGCATGCAACAGAGTCTGCGGATTTTCTCGGGATCATCGAATCCTGAGCTTGCTGCGAGCATATGTGACAAGCTGGGCGTAGAATTGGGGCGCATCAAGCTATCGCGTTTCAAGAGTGGAGAAGTCTATGTTCACTATGAGGAGAGCATACGTAACTGTGATGTGTTCCTGGTGCAATCCCTCGCGCACCCTATCAATGAGCTGTTCGTGGAGCTACTTGTCATGATTGATGCGGCTAAGCGTGCTTCTGCCCGAACAATTAATATTGTGGTACCTTACTACGGTTATGCGAGACAGGAGCGCAAGGCGGCTCCACGCGAGCCGATTTCCGCCAAGATGCTGGCTGATGTCCTGACTACGGTAGGGGCTACACGTGTCGTGACGCTGGATTTGCATGCGGCAGCTATTCAAGGCTTTTTTAATATTCCGGTGGATCATTTAACCGCTCTGGATCTAATTAGTGAGCATCTCTGTTCGCAGTCTCTTGAACGTCCCGTAGTTGTATCCCCAGATGCAGGCCGTGCCTCCATGGCAGAGAAGCTGGCGAATCAACTGGATTCCCCGTTTGCCATCATGATCAAGAAGCGTCCTGCTCATAATGAGTCTGTCATTACGCACGTTATCGGAGATGTGGAGGGGCGTACGCCGATTATTATTGAGGATCTGATCGATACAGGAACGACGATTGTGAATGTGGTCGAGAGCTTGAGGGAAAGAGGCTCACAGCCAGTCATCGTCTGTGCCACGCATGGGCTGTTCTCGGGCGGTGCTCTGGACAAGCTGAATCATCCATTCATCCGGGAGATTGTCGTTACGGACTCCATCAAGCTATCCGCAGAAGGGATGGAGCGGCTTAAGGTGCTCTCCGTTGCTCCTATGCTGGCTCAGGCTGTTCGCATAATTATGGATGGTGGCTCGATTGCTACCCTGTTCAAGGACGCAGGCATTTAAATGCCATGCGTCTTTTTGGATTTTTATTACTGAACATTTGCTAATTTGGGGGATCGTGAGCTCAACATAGAGTAGCCCCTATCGTAAACACTCAGTTCAATCTCCGGTCAGAGGTGAATTGCTCGTAATTGCAGCTCACAGGGAAGAGAAAAGTGAAGCATATTGTAATGCGTTGTCCGGAGCTGGTGCCAAAAATAACTTGCTGATTTCTGTGAGAAGTGGCAATCAAGTTATGTTATAATAGATAGGCTCAATAGCAAGTTAAAGGAGGTGCCTTTGTTATTATGAAAGGCAAAAACCTGCGGGTTACGGACACTCGCTCCAATATGATCACTTTGCGTCTCGACGCGTCCTTTTTCTTCGAGAGAGCCGTCCGCTCGCTGGATCGCAATCATTATGACAAGGCATTGAAATATTTTCGCAAAGCTGTGGAATATGAACCGGATAATCCGGTGAATCATTGCAATATGGCGGGTATATTATCAGAGATGGGGAATTATACAGGTTCCAACGAGGTGCTCGACCACGTGTTGACGCATGTCAATCCATCAATGACGGAATGCTACTTCTATATGGCTAATAACTATGCCAATATGGAACAATTTGAAGAGGCGGAGCGTGCCTTGGTCACCTATCTGGAGGAAGACGCAGAGGGGCAGTATCTGGAAGAGGCAGAGGACATGATGGAGCTCCTGTACTATGAGCTGAATCGTCCAACCAAGCTGAACCGGATCAAGGCTCGGGGTGGAGTTGTCGAGCATGATCAAGCCAGAAAGCTGCTGGAAGAGGGCAAATTCGCCCAAGCGGCGAAACTGCTGGAGCAGATCTCGGGTGATCAGCCTGAACTGCTTGCAGCCCGTAACAATCTGGCGTTGTCCTACTACTACATGGGCATGTTCAAGAAGGCCAAAGAGACCATTCTACAAGTGCTGGAGTCTGATCCAGGCAATCTGCATGCCCTGTGCAATCTGGCGATCTTCTATCAGAATGAGGGCGGTGGTCCCCATCTGGACACATTGATCAAGACTCTCGCGGTCACAATTCCCTTCCAGCATGATCAAGTGTTCAAGCTAGGCACAACCATGGGCATTCTGGAGCATCATGAAGAGGCGTATCACCATTTCCGGCGACTGTTGCGGCAGACCGAGAGTGGAACGGACCCTTCCTTGTACCACTATGCTGCCGTAGCGGCCAGCAATACAGGACGATATGACGAGGCCTTGCGATTGTGGGCGAAGGTGCAGAAGCTGGATCCTTCCTCCGAGATTCCAAGGTTCTATCTGTCCCGAATGAATGAGCTTAAGTCTCAGGGGAAGCACCTTGAGAAGCTGAGCTATCACTACCATCTGCCGTTCGACGAGCAGTTTAAGCTGTGGGAGAAATATGGTTCGCGCAGTATGCCCGACGATATGAAGAAGGACCCACTTGTGCGCTCTTCCTTCTTCTGGGCTCTGCATCATGGTGATGATGCAACTAGGCTTCAGGTGATTCATGCCCTGGAATTGATCGGTGATGAGGAGGTACGGCAGGCACTTGAGACATTCCTCACCGAGACGGGTCTGAGTGACACCTTGTATCAAGCGGCCACCAAGGTGCTCCGTGAAATGGAAGTAGAGCAACCTGAGCAGGAAGCAGCCCCTTCTGTCACGGCCATTCCGGAGAAGCTGCGAAGTGAAACGATGTTCTCGGATTCTGCCAACATTCAGCTTCAGGCTGTTCTCGACAGAGCTGTCTCCGTCATGGGACAACGCTATGACGCTGCTCAGATCAATGATCTGAAGCAGCTCTGGTCTGAGTATGTGAATCATGTCGGGCATGAGCTCGTGATTCAGCATGTAGAAGGCTGGTCTGCAGCGCTGGAGTATCTGACGGCTAAAATGAATCACCAACGGGTCACCTATCGTGAGGTTGCAGATTATTACGGGATATCGGTATCCACGATTAGTCGGTATGCCCGGCAGATTGATTCGGTATGTGGCATCAGCACAAAGACGAGCAAGACCCTGAAGGATTTCACAGAACGAGTATAGTTGGCAGCAAGGATGTACTCGGGCTACACCCAGCACAGACGAAGAACTACTTTGAAGGAGGTCATTTCCATGTACAAATCCCTTATTATCGGCACAGGTCCTGCAGGCTATACCGCAGCGATCTACCTGGCAAGAGCCAATATGAATCCACTTGTCATTGAAGGCATGCAACCAGGCGGACAGCTTACGACAACTACCGAAGTAGAGAATTTCCCAGGCTTTCCTGATGGCATTATGGGGCCTGAATTAATGGATAACATGCGCAAGCAGGCCGAACGCTTTGGAGCCGAGTTCAAATCCGGCTGGGTGGAAGAGGTGGATCTGTCCAAGCGTCCTTTCAAAGTCAAAGTAGAGGGAGTGGGCGTCATTGAGACGGAATCTCTCATTATTGCTACGGGGGCATCAGCCAGATATCTGGGCATTCCAGGCGAACAGGATAATGTGGGCCGGGGAGTAAGTACGTGTGCTACTTGCGACGGCTTCTTCTTCCGTAACAAAAAAATCGTTGTGATTGGTGGAGGCGACTCGGCGATGGAGGAAGCAAGCTTCCTGACGAGATTCGCGTCCAGCGTTACCCTGGTTCACCGCAGAGAGGAATTGCGTGCATCCAAGATCATGCAGGATCGTGCCCGTGATAATGAGAAGGTCCTCTGGTCCTTGAACCGTACTCCGCTGGAGGTCGTGGCTGAGGCTACTGGCGTGAAGGGCTTGAAGGTGCTGAACAATGAGACTGGTCAAGAGGAGTTCATTGAAGCGGACGGTGTATTCGTAGCCATTGGTCATACACCGAATACAGGCTTCCTCGCAGGACAGGTGACGACAGATAGCCATGGCTATATCGAAGTAAGACCTGGAACGACCGAGACGAACATACCAGGCGTCTTTGCATGTGGAGACGTGCAGGATACCCGATATCGTCAAGCCATCACAGCAGCTGGCTCCGGTTGTATGGCGGCTATGGATGCCGAGAAGTACCTTGAGGGCAGCATGGTGCATGATTGGAGCGAGACACTGGATCAATAACAAGGAGCAGAGATCAGACCAGGAATTTGGTCTTACACCGTTTATTTGTATTCCCCACACCCACCTTGCTGGCAACATGCATGTGTGGGTGTTGCAATTTTCGGCCCGGGAAGGTATCCTTTCTCGTCTGCTTGACCGGATGAATAGGTTCGCTTATAGTTGGATACGTAGGTAAGACCAAGGCGGGAAACCCCTTGCTGTAAGCGCGATAATTTGAATTTTAGTCTCTTACTAAAGTTATAGAAGAAGGTGGCTTAATATGTCCGAGGGTATCTACGTTGGTGTTGACTTGGGTGGTACAGCAATAAAGGTTGGTATCTGTAACAGCGAGGGACAGCTTCTGCAGACCTATGAGGGACCGACAGGAACCGGTGAAGGTGTGGAGAAAATCCTATCCAATATCGAGCAGTACGTCAGACAGATTGTCGAGGATTCTCCCTACAGCTGGGATCAGCTGCAAGGGGTAGGAGCGGGCATTGCTGGATTCCTGAACTCCGAGGATGGAGTTGTTGTACTGGCTCCCAACGTAGGCTTTAAGGACGTGCCAATTCGTGCTCTGCTGGAGAAGCGGATTGGTAAGCCAGTGAAGATAGAGAATGATGCCAATGTAGCGGCACTGGGTGAGGCATGGGCTGGAGCAGGCAAAGGAGTTGCCAATTGTGTATGCTTTACGCTGGGAACGGGCGTAGGTGGTGGTATCATCATAGGCGGCAAGATCTATCAAGGCTTCTCCGGTATGGCTGGTGAAGTCGGTCATATCGCAGTTGTTCCTGATCTGGAAGCCATTCAGTGTGGCTGCGGAAAGATGGGCTGCCTGGAGACCGTATCCTCGGCAACAGGGATTATCCGTATGGCGAAGGATGCCGTGGAACGGGGAGAGCTTACTGCGCTGGCTCAGGTAGAGCATATCATGGCTAAGGATGTCTTCGATGCCGCAAAGCAGGGTGATGAGACAGCGGTTCGCATCGTTCGCCGCGCAGCCTTTTATCTAGGAAAGGCCATGGCTACTACGGCGGCCGTGCTGAATCCGCAGATGTTCATCGTCGGTGGGGGCGTCTCCAAGGCAGGGGATATCCTGTTCGATGAGCTACGTGAGGTTGTTCGTCAGCTGACGCCGGGACCGTTGTATCAGGGACTCACCGTTGTGCCCGCTATTCTCGGCAATGACGCTGGGGTTGTAGGGGCAGCAGGTCTGCTGTTGCGTTCCTGATTAGATAGCTATAATTCATTCAAGCGTATGGGGAAAGAGGGGAGCCGCATGTCGGAAAACAGCTCAATAGCAACCGCGACCGCAACACTAATCATCATTACAGGGATGTCGGGTGCAGGGAAGACGATTGCCGTCCAAAGCCTGGAGGACCTGGGATTCTTCTGTGTAGATAATCTTCCGCCCGTGCTGATTCCCAAATTTGCCGAATTGATTGAACAATCGAAAGGCAAGATTGCCAAGGTTGCCCTGGTTATTGACTTGCGGGGCCGGGAGTTTTTCACGGCGCTCTCTGAATCGCTGAATTACGTTAAGGATCATTTCACCATACATTGTGAAATTCTATTCTTGGATGCCAGTGATGCCGTCCTTGTACAGCGTTACAAGGAGAGTCGTCGTCGTCATCCGCTTGCTCCGGAAGGAATGCCACTTGATGGCATTCGTCTGGAGCGCAAGATGCTGGAAGAGCTGAAGTATTCGGCTACACAGGTGATTGACACCAGCTCGCTGAAGCCAGCTGTTCTGAAGGAACGCATTATTGCGCGTTTCTCACATCTGGAGGGCAGTCAGTTCTCGGTCAACATCACATCGTTCGGCTTCAAGTATGGAATTCCGATTGATGCAGATTTGGTATTTGATGTTCGGTTCCTGCCTAATCCGCATTATGTGGAGCAGCTGCGACCACGCACGGGACAAGATAGCGACGTATATGATTATGTTATGAAGTGGCCAGAGACCCAGTCATTCCTGACCAAGCTATTGGATATGCTGCATTTCCTTATTCCACAATATCGGAAGGAAGGAAAGAGCCAGGTCATTATTGGAATAGGCTGTACTGGTGGTAAGCACCGCTCGGTAGCGATATCAGAGTATCTGGGCAAAATGCTCGGTGCAAGCGAAACAGAGGTTGTCTCGGTCAGTCACAGGGATGCCGATCGGGATCGGCATTAAGATAGAGGTGAGTTTATGAAAACAGCGGGACAACAGCTGGAGCGTCCACGTATTGTCGTCATGGGCGGGGGTACGGGCCTGTCAGTCATGCTAAGAGGTCTTAAGCAGAAGCCGCTGGATATTACAGCCATTGTCACTGTAGCTGACGATGGCGGTAGCTCAGGGATTTTACGAAATGAGCTACAGATGCCACCGCCGGGGGATATACGAAATGTGTTGACTGCATTGGCAGACGTAGAGCCACTGATGGCGGATCTGCTCAAGTATCGCTTTGCCTCCGGCTCAGGGCTTGCAGGACATAGTCTGGGTAATCTGATTTTGGCTGCCATGACCGACATTTCTGATGGTGATTTTGTTACAGCCGTGCGAGAGCTTTGCAGGGTATTTGCCGTTCGTGGGCGCGTGCTTCCTGCTGCGGGTGAGGGCGTCATTCTTCATGCCGAGATGGAGGATGGCTCCATCGTCACAGGCGAGTCCAAGATCCCGGAGGCGGGCATGCGGATCAAGCGAGTCTACCTTGAGCCGGATCACGTGGAGCCGTTGCCTGAGGCTGTGGAAGCGATCCAGAAGGCTGATGCGATACTCATCGGTCCGGGAAGTCTGTATACTAGTATTTTGCCTAATTTACTGGTTCCCAAGCTGGCTGAGGCTGTGGTGTCGTCTGATGCGGTCAAGATTTTTGTCTGTAATGTGATGACACAGCCTGGAGAGACGGATAACTACAGTGTCGGTGATCATCTTCAAGCAATTGTGGATCATGTAGGACATCAATTATTTGACTATGTTATTGTGAATAATGGGGAGATTCCGCCTCAGGTGCAGGAGAAGTATGCCGAGCAAGGAGCAAGACCCGTACAGCTTGATCTCGGACCGGTGTCAGAGCGAGGATATAAAGTGGTGGCGGATACACTGGTGCTATTTCGAACGTACCTGCGCCATGATGCTGACAAGTTGAGCCAGCACATTTATCAGCTGGTACAGAATTGGATGTTCAGAAGGAGGTGAAATCCATTGTCATTTGCGGCCCAGACCAAAAAAGAGCTGACCCTGATTGAAGCTCAGGATTGCTGTGAGAAAGCAGAATTGTCAGCCCTGATTCAGATGCTTGGCTCAGTCCAGCTTACGAACAAAAAAGTCGTTCTGGATATATCAACGGAGAATGCCGCGATTGCACGACGGATCTATTCCTTCATCAAGAAGCATTTTCAAGTGCATACTGAACTGTTGGTTCGTAAAAAGATGCGGCTTAAGAAAAATAATGTATATATTGTCCGTATACCGAGCAGGGTACAGGAAATTCTGAAAGATCTTCATATTGTGTCTGAGGGATTTGTATTTACCGAAGGGATTAATAAGGAGATCATTCGGAAAAACTGTTGTAAGCGGGCTTATCTGCGCGGAGCCTTCATGGCTGGAGGCTCCGTGAACAATCCCGAGGGCTCATCCTATCATCTGGAGATCGCATCGATGTATGAGGAGCATTGCCAGGCACTCGTAGAGCTTGCGAATGAATTTCATCTGAACGCACGTTGTATTGAGCGCAAGAAGGGCTTTATTCTCTACATCAAGGAAGGCGAGAAGATTATTGAGCTATTAAGCATTATTGGAGCGCATCAGGCCTTGTTCAAGTTCGAGGACGTACGTATTATGCGTGATATGCGTAACTCGGTGAATCGGATTGTGAATTGTGAGACGGCGAATTTGAACAAGACGATCGGTGCCGCTGTGCGGCAGATTGAGAACATCAAGTTGCTGCAGAAGGAAGTCGGGCTGGAGTCTTTGCCTGATAAGCTGCGTGAGGTAGCGGAGGTTCGGTTGGCTCACCCGGATATGAATCTGAAGGAAGTCGGCGAGCTGTTGAAAGGTACAGTGAGTAAATCGGGCGTCAATCATCGTCTCCGCAAGATTGATGAAATGGCGGAGAAAGTACGTGCAGAACTGTCCTGACGGACTTCCAACTGCTGCATCTGGCATCTCGACTGGACGGTTGCTGTTTTTTTTCTAGTTAATGGCCCCGGTTAATGGTATAATGTGATAAATAAAATGGTGTATTTATGTTTCATTTGTGTTGATAGATTGCACTCTAAAAAAGGGGGAGTTGTTGAACATGTCTAAACATCCGGTAGTTGTACGTTTGAAAACAGGACTGCATGCCAGACCAGCTGCATTATTCGTACAGGAAGCCAATAAATATTCTTCTGAGGTCTTTGTAGAGAAGGACGACAAGAAAGTAAATGCCAAGAGCATCATGGGAATTATGAGCCTGGCAATCAGCTCCGGGACAGAAATCTACATTAGTGCTGAGGGTGCGGACGCTGAACAGGCTGTAAACGCTTTAGTAAGCTTGGTAAGCAAGGAAGAACTCGAAAATCAATAATCGGCGCTCTGTCGGTGTGCAGCCCCTGAAGAGGGGCTTTTTGTATATAGTCAGAATAGTAATCCGTAATTAGAGTTGGGATGTATTTATTGAATTATTTTTTTGAATTTTGGAGTGTTATACATAGGGTGGAGAAGCTATACACATGATCAGGGAGAGATTCCGCTGATCTTTTTTTGTACTCTGGGTTTATGTAGTGCAACCTTTTTTGCGTAATTCCGTCTAGAGGTTAAAATTATCCAACTTCAACATAAGCAGGGCCATATCAAAGGAGGAGCATGTAAATGAAAACATGGACAAGAGCAGCAGGAGCAGCCTTGCTGGCAGGTAGCGTATTTTTAGGCGGTTTTGGTACCGTAGGACTGGGAGGACAGGATAGCGGCCGGGCGTATGCAGCTACAGCATCAGATGTAATTCGTAATGTAATCAGTGTTAATGGGTCTGGAGAGATCTCCATCAAGCCGGATATGGCTACTCTCTACATCGGTGTACGGACTGAAGGGAAGACAGCCGCTGAGGCTCAGAAGTTGAACGCAGAAAGAATGACCAAGCTGAACACACTGCTCAAGCAGACATGGGGCATTGCAGACAAGGATATCCAGACCAACCAATTCTATGTGCAACCTAACTATAACTATACTGAAAAAGAAGGCCAACAGCTCATTGGCTACGTTGCTACTCACACGTTGAGCGTGAAATACCGCGATCTGAGCAAGGTGGGGGAGCTGCTGGATGCGGCAACCAATGCTGGAGCGAACAGCGTGGACAACATCCAATTCTCGGTAGAGGATACACAGCCGTATGAGGAGCAAGTGATCGCGAAGGCGCTGGCTAACGCCCAAATGAAAGCTGGCGCAGTAGCCAAGGCTGCCAATCGCCAGCTTGGTACCCTGTTGAATGTGAATTTGGAGCAGGCTCAAGTACCTTTCGTGTACCTCAAAAATGAATTGATGGAATCCAGAGCAGGCGGCACTGCGGACTCCACATCTTTCGAACCAGGTGAAGTGAAGATCAGTACGCAGCTTAGCGCACAATATGAAATGAAATAAATAACATTAGCTATCCAGGTGTAATCCAAGCGGAGGCTGTCACTGACTTGCATAAGAGAGTGGCAGCCTCTGTTTGATTTTTGACCCGTCTAAAGGCTGGCATAAGATTCTAACAATCTTGTAACCGGGGTTGTTACCCAATTCAACATGGGTCAGCGTAGAATAGCTTTTTGAAGAGGTACATAAATGTTGATAAAGGAGAGACGGATGTTATGAGATACTACACTAAGCCTATAGGGCACCTGCTGCTGGCTACAGCAGTAGTTACAGGGGCAATGCTGCCGATATCGTCTACCTGGGCCTCATCGACCGTACAAGAAGCTCAGAATCAGCAAGTGAAGCTGTTCTGGGAGGGACAGGAGCTTAAGGATAAGGGCTTATTGATTCAAGGCAAGACTATGATTCCTGTATCCGCATTGCGTGATGATCTGAAGCTGGGTGTCTCTTATGATGCCGAGAGCTTGACCTATACAATTAATGGCGGACAGAACAAGGTTCGTATTTATGACGGGAGCGCTGAAGAGCTGTTCTTGAATGTGAACCAGGTCTATACGAAGGGTATGGAAGGAACTAAGAAGAACGGTAAGCTCTATATACCGATTGGTGTGGTGAAGAATTATCTGGGCATCCAGGCAGCGTGGGACGGTGTGAGTAAGCAGGTTCGGATGAGTGCGGGGCAGAATGAGCCTCTAAAATGGTCAACGGAGCCTGTGCTGCAGAAGGAAGAATCAACGGTCGAATATGATATTCACACCTTGAAATTAGAAGGCGACTATCCTGGAATAGCAAAGATCAACGAGATCCTGAAGAAGCGTGCGGAAGAGCTGGCGGCTGCTTCCAAGGAATCTGTAGAGACTGGCGGCCCGACGGCAGACCGTCCATTTCAATTTGAGAATAACTATCTGGTGACGGATCTTCAAGCTGATGTCGTCAGCCTGGTTGTGGATGAGTATGGATACCTTGGCGGAGCACACGGGATGACTGTCCGTAAAGGCTATACCTTCTCTTTGAAGGATGGACAGCTGCTGAAGCTGGAAGACGTATTGGGGGCGAACTCAAATTACCTGAAGGCACTAAATGACAAGCTGACTCCACAAGTTACGAACCACGGTGGCTATCTTGGGGACTTCAAGGGCATTAGCAAAGATCAGGATTTCTATCTGTCTCCTGCAGGCGTGGTGATCTTCTTCCAGCAATATGAGTACACGGCTTATGCTGCCGGGATTCCGGAGTTCGTATTCCCATATAGCTCATTGCTGCCACAAGGGAAGGCCCCCTTCTCTCGTTAAAGAATATCCTGAGAATAGCTACTTTCACAGCGACTCATGAGAAGACCTGAATAAACAGTCAAACCAATAATTTGCACACTTCATCAAAGGAAACGTAACGAGCTACCTACAGGACAGCGTGAACAAGCTAAATAAGCCGCCTTCGGTTATAACCGGAGGCGGCTTATTTGTTGCTGTCAACTATTTCCGTAATACTAGGTCACGCTATAACCCAGACAAAGTGTATTAGACACCTTGTGGTGGAGTGCTGGAGATTACTTGGTCAACCAGACCATATTCCTTGGCTTCCTCAGCGGACATGAAGTAGTCGCGGTCGGTGTCCTTCTCAATCCGTTCCAGCGGCTGTCCTGTGCGCTCAGCCAGAATCTTGTTCAGCTTGTCACGCATCTTGAGGATGCGACGTGCACGAATCTCGATGTCTGTCGCCTGTCCTTGGGCTCCGCCCAGCGGCTGGTGAATCATGATCTCACTGTTCGGAAGGGCGAAGCGCTTGCCTTTGGCCCCTGCATTCAGCAAGAATGCGCCCATCGAAGCAGCCATACCTACACAGATGGTAGATACATCAGGCTTAATGAAATGCATAGTATCGAAGATCGCCATGCCGGCTGTGATCGAGCCGCCAGGACTGTTGATGTACAAGTGGATGTCTTTTTCCGGATCTTCCGCAGTCAGAAACAGCATTTGAGCGATAATGGAATTGGCAACAACATCATTTACATCAGAACCGAGGAAAATAATGCGATCCTTCAGCAATCTGGAATAGATGTCATAGGCGCGTTCGCCGCGATTGGTTTGTTCAACGACCATAGGAATGTAACTCACGTAAAAACCTCCCTTAAATTAGTTCGATTATGTGTTGCGAAAGGTCTTAGAATATATTCTTCCAAAGTCCCTTCCCATTAAACTGTTACCTTAATAACCACATCATAAACAATTTAAATCAAAAAGTCAAAGAAAGTCAAACTAAAGAATCAAAAAAAGAGCGAATCCGCTCTTAAATGGTTAACAATATAATAAGTGCTTATGTACAAGTTCTTAGAAAATATGGCGCGCCCGCAAGGAATCGAACCTTGATCTCAGGCTCCGGAGGCCTACGTCATATCCATTGGACCACGGGCGCATGCTATTTATTAAAGTAGTACTCAATCAATTATACCTCTAACTAACTAATTAACTAGTTAATTTACTAATTGGCGAGCAAAGTTGATTATATGCTAAGTGGAATGAAAAAGCAAGTATCTGATTAGAACGCACGCTTATTATGTGGTCTATGGATATTTACCGATATAACATACCATCTAGGGTAACGTAACTGACCAATACCTAACGGAAGATGTATTCTTTTGCAAAATCTATAGCCTGAATCTGTTTTTTTGACGTAAAGATTCCTTACTTATGTATAAAGGGCAAAAAGGTAGTGAAATATAGGTTCGGGGCACTTGCTTCTGAAGCAAATATTGGGTAGAATAACTGTGGGACTTAAAAAGTTAACCCGGGACATTTTGAGACCAGCTAGGTTTGAGATGGACTGTACCATCTGATTGTGAGTTAGAGCAGAATAGAAGTCTGCAGGAGTGGAAAGCATGCGAAATATATTAGAAATACAGAAGCAGCTTCTGCCTGATCTCACGGAAGTTTTGAAAAAAAGATATACCATCCTGCATCAGATCATGCTGTCTGAGGTGGTTGGCCGCCGAACGCTGGCGTCATCCCTTCATATGACAGAACGTGTACTGCGAGCTGAAACCGATCTGTTGAAGGCCCAAGGGCTTCTGGAGATTGATCATGTAGGCATGAGAGTGAGCGAGGCCGGATACGAGCTGCTAGAGCGGCTTGAGCCGATTGCCAAGGAATTGTTCGGATTGTCCCTGCTCGAGGAACAGATTCGTCAGATGTACAACCTGAGGAAGGTTGTCGTTGTACCCGGTGACTCGGATAGCTCGCCTCTTGCGAGAAGAGAACTGGGAAGAGCGGGCGCCAAAGCCCTTCTGGGGATTATGGGGGATGAGGATATCATTGCCGTCACTGGTGGCACTACGATTGCCGAGGTGGCCGAGCAGTTGACTACACCGCCCACAGGCCCGATTCGCGGTGGATGGTTCGTACCCGCACGCGGCGGACTTGGCGAGAGCATGGAGATGCAAGCGAACACGATTGCTTCCACTATGGCACGCAAGGTTGGTGCCCAGTACCGACTGCTTCACGTCCCTGATCTGCTCAGTAACCATGCTTATGAATCATTGCATCAGGATCAGAGCGTTCAGGAGATTGTCAGTATTATCCGTAAAAGTCGAATTATCATTCATGGCATCGGGAACGCCAATGAGATGGCCCGCCGGCGCAGGCTGGAGCAGGAAATCATTAATGAGATTCGTGCTGAAGGGGCCGTTGCAGAGTCATTCGGCTATTACTTTAACGAGGATGGTATTGTCGTTCACAAGATGCTGACGCTTGGGCTCCGACTGGAGGACATCAAGCGAACTGAGATTGTGCTGGCGATTGCTGGAGGTTCTAGCAAGGCTACGGCGATTCAGGCAGTTCTTCGTTTTGGTCATGAGGATATTTTGGTCACGGACGAAGCAGCAGCTAACATTATTGTGAGCAACAGCTAGATTGCTGTATTAAGTAACATAGGCAATCATTCATATTGTTGTCTTGACGGGCTTAACCGCTCTGTCTTGAATAAATAAAAACGAAACTTGGGAGGAACTTACTCATGGCAGTTAAAGTAGGTATTAACGGTTTTGGACGTATTGGACGCTTGGCTTTCCGTCGTATTCAAAACGTAGAAGGTATTGAAGTTGTTGCAATCAACGATTTGACAGACGCTAAAATGCTGGCGCACTTGCTCAAATACGATACTACTCAAGGACGTTTCGAAGGCGACGTTGAAGTACATGACGGCTTCTTCAAAGTAAACGGCAAGGAAGTTAAGGTTCTGGCTAACCGCAACCCTGAAGAGCTGCCATGGGGCGACCTGGGCGTTGATATCGTTCTGGAGTGCACAGGCTTCTTCACAACTAAAGAGGCTGCTGAGAAGCACCTTAAAGGTGGAGCTAAGAAAGTTGTTATCTCCGCTCCAGCTACTGGCGACATGAAGACGATCGTTTACAACGTAAACCATGATATTCTTGATGGTTCCGAAACTGTAATCTCCGGTGCTTCTTGCACAACGAACTGCTTGGCTCCTATGGCTAAGACGCTGCAAGACAAGTTCGGCATCGTAGAAGGTCTGATGACTACTATTCACGCTTACACTGGCGACCAAAATACATTGGATGCTCCACACGCTAAAGGCGACTTCCGTCGTGCTCGCGCTGCTGCTGAGAACATCATCCCTAACACAACTGGTGCTGCTAAAGCAATCGGTCTGGTTATTCCTGAGCTGCAAGGCAAATTGGATGGAGCTGCACAACGCGTACCAGTAGCTACTGGTTCCCTGACTGAGCTGGTAACTGTACTGGACAAGAAAGTAACTGCAGAAGAAATCAACGCAGCTATGAAAGAAGCATCCGACCCAGAAACTTATGGCTACACTGAAGATGAAATCGTATCTTCCGATATCAAGGGTATCACTTTCGGTTCCCTGTTCGACGCTACTCAAACTAAAGTTCTGACTGTTGGCGACAAGCAACTGGTTAAGACTGTAGCTTGGTACGACAACGAAATGTCCTACACAGCTCAATTGGTTCGTACTTTGGAGCACTTCGCCAAACTGGCTAAGTAATCCCTGAACCTGAGTAACACTATAGAGCGGAAACAGTCGTTATTGTTTCCGCTCTTTATCTATGAACTTGTTGCCAGATGACAACAGAGTTGTACTCACAAGTGACTCCTGTGGAATGCTCTTCCTTGGGGAATTCCCATTAAAATATTAAGGGTATGGAGGAACATACGATGAACAAAAAGAGTGTTCGTGATATCGAGTTGAACGGGAAAAAGGTATTTGTCCGTGTAGATTTTAATGTGCCTGTAGAAAATGGTAAAATTACAGATGACAAGCGAATCCGCGAGACACTGCCAACAATCAACTATTTGATTGAGCAAGGCGCTAAGATCATCCTCGCTAGCCACTTTGGCCGTCCAAAGGGTCAAGTTGTTGAGGAAATGCGTCTGACTCCAGTTGCTGCACGCTTGTCCGAGCTGCTGAACAAGCCTGTTCAGAAGGTTGATGAGGCAATTGGCGAGAACGTGAAGGCTGAAGTTGCCAAGCTGAACAATGGCGATGTACTGCTGCTTGAGAACGTTCGCTTCTATCCTGGTGAAGAGAAGAACGATGCTGAGCTGGCTAAGCAATTTGCTGAACTGGCGGATGTATTCGTGAACGATGCCTTCGGAGCTGCACACCGTGCTCACGCTTCCACAGAAGGGATCGCACATCACCTGCCAGCAGTATCCGGCCTGTTGATGGAGAGAGAACTGGATGTATTGGGTAAGGCTCTGTCTAACCCTGAGCGTCCTTTCACTGCGATCATCGGTGGATCTAAGGTTAAGGACAAAATTGACGTAATCAACCATCTGACTGAGCTGGCAGACAACATCATTATCGGTGGTGGTCTGGCTTATACGTTCTTCAAGGCTCAAGGACACGAGATCGGTAAATCCCTGCTGGATGAATCCAAGCTGGATGTAGTTCTGGGCTTCATCGAGAAGGCTGAGAAGCTTGGTAAGAAATTCTACCTGCCAGTAGACATCGTAGTGTCTGATGATTTCAGTGCGGATGCTAACACTCAAATCGTAGACATCGACAGTATTCCTGCTGAATGGGAAGGCGTAGACATCGGACCGAAGACTCGCGCGATCTATGCTGATGTTATCAAGAACTCCAAGCTGGTTGTATGGAACGGACCAATGGGTGTCTTCGAAATGGAGCCATTCGCTGGTGGTACTCGTGAAGTGGCTGAAGCTTGCGCGAACACAGAAGGTTACACTATTATTGGAGGCGGGGATTCCGCAGCAGCTGCAGAGAAATTCAATCTGGCTGACAAGATGAATCACATCTCCACTGGTGGCGGCGCTTCTCTTGAGTTCATGGAGGGTAAAGCACTTCCTGGCGTTGTAGCACTGAACGACAAGTAATAAGGCAAGGGAGCTGAACATATTGAGAACACCTATTATTGCAGGCAACTGGAAGATGTTCAAGACTGTTCCAGAGGCTAAGGACTTCGTTCAAGAAGTCAAAGGCAAAGCTGAAGTTGAAGGCGTAGAGAGCGTCATTTGTGCACCTTTCACTAATCTGCCAGCGTTGGTAGAAGCGGTTAAGGGAACGGCCATTAAAGTTGGAGCACAAAACGTCCACTTTGAAGAAGATGGTGCGTTCACTGGTGAGATCAGCGGACGTATGCTGGCGGATCTTGGCGTAGATTACGTCATTATTGGCCACTCCGAGCGTCGTCAGTACTTTGCTGAGACTGATGAGACGGTGAACAAGAAGGTTCATGCTTCCTTCCGTCATGGCTTGACTCCGATCGTATGTGTCGGTGAGAAGCTGGAAGAGCGTGAAGCTAACCAGACGAAGGAAGTCTGCAAGGTACAGACAGAAGCTGCATTTGCAGGTCTGGCTGCAGACCAAGCAGCTAAAGTAGTTATCGCTTATGAGCCAATCTGGGCGATTGGAACTGGCAAATCTTCGACTGCACAGGATGCTAACGAAGTCATTGCTTATATTCGTAGTCTGGTTAAAGGACTGTACGGTGAGCAAGTGGCGGATGCTGTTCGTATTCAATACGGCGGTAGCGTTAAGCCTGAGAATGTAGCCGAGTATATGGGACAAAGTGACATCGACGGTGCTCTTGTTGGTGGTGCAAGCCTTCAGCCTGCATCCTACATTGCACTTGTTGAGGGGGCGAAGTAAGATGACTGCACCCAAACCGGTTGCTCTCATTATCATGGACGGCTTTGGTCTGCGTGACAAGGTTGAAGGTAATGCTGTCGCACAAGCCAATAAGCCGAATTATGATAAATACTTGACTCAATATCCGAACACGACGCTCACGGCTTCTGGTGAAGCTGTAGGCTTGCCTGAAGGACAGATGGGTAACTCTGAGGTAGGTCATCTGAATATCGGTGCTGGCCGAATCGTGTATCAGGATTTGACTCGAATCTCCAAATCCATTCGTGACGGTGAATTCTTTGATAACCCGACATTGGTGGAAGCGGTTCGCCATGCGAAGCAGAACAATACCAAGCTTCATCTGTATGGTCTGCTCTCCGACGGCGGCGTACACAGTCATATCGAGCATTTGTTCGCGATGCTGGACCTCGCCAAGAAGGAAGAGCTGCAAGAAGTCTACATCCATGCCTTCATGGATGGTCGTGATGTCAGCCCGGATAGCGGCGTTGGCTTCATGGAGAAGCTGATTGCGAAGATCGAAGAAGTAGGTATTGGTAAAATTGCGACGGTCCAAGGCCGATATTATGCTATGGACCGTGATAAGCGCTGGGAGCGTGTAGAGAAGTCCTACCGTGCCATTGTGTATGGTGATGGACCGAAATATACCGATCCTCTGAAAGCACTTAAGGAATCGTACGAGAAGTCCGTATTCGATGAATTCGTAGAGCCGACAGTCATTACCAAGGCAGATGGAAGTCCAGTAGGCCTGGTAGAGACGAATGACTCGGTCATCTTCTTGAACTTCCGTCCTGACCGTGCAATCCAGCTGTCCCAAGTGTTCACAAGTAACGATTTCCGTGGCTTTGACCGTGGACCGAAGTTCCCGCAGTCGCTGCACTTCGTATGTCTGACCCTGTTCAGCGAGACGGTGAACGGCTTCGTGGCTTACGAGCCTAAGAATCTGGATAATACCTTCGGTGAAGTGCTTGTGCAGAACAACAAGAAGCAGCTGCGCATCGCTGAGACGGAGAAATATCCACACGTAACGTTCTTCTTCAGTGGTGGGCGTGATGTGGAGCTTCCAGGCGAGACACGTATCCTGATTAACTCTCCTAAGGTAGCTACATATGACCTGCAGCCAGAAATGAGTGCCTACGAGGTAGCTGATGCCTGTGTGAAGGAGATCGAAGCGGACAAACACGACGCGATCATCTTGAACTTTGCCAACCCGGATATGGTAGGTCACTCCGGTATGATGGAGCCTACAATCAAGGCGGTAGAGGTAACGGATGAGTGTGTAGGTCGTGTGGTTGATGCAGTCAAAGCCAAAGGCGGCGTCGTGATCATCATTGCGGACCACGGTAATGCAGATATGGAGATTGACGAGCAAGGCCGTCCATTCACTGCACACACCACGAACCCTGTGCCATTCATCGTTACAGATGAGAATGTGGTACTGCGTGACAAAGGTATCTTGGCCGATGTCGCACCAACGTTGCTTGATCTGATGGGGCTGCCGAAGCCTGCCGAAATGACAGGCCAGTCCATGATTGCAAGCCGTAAGTAAATTGGTACTGACGCTTCTTCAATCTCTGCTGAATGCGGGAGCGAAGAGGCGACCCTCATAACATAATTAAAGGAGACTGTGTACAAATGACTATTATTACTGATGTATACGCCCGCGAAGTCCTTGACTCCCGTGGTAACCCGACTGTTGAAGTTGAAGTATATCTGGAGTCCGGCGCAATTGGCCGTGCGATCGTACCTTCCGGTGCATCCACTGGTGCTCATGAAGCTGTAGAACTTCGTGACAACGATAAAGATCGTTACCTTGGCAAAGGCGTTCTGCAAGCTGTTAAGAACGTAAATGAAATCATCGCACCAGAAGTTATCGGTCTGGATGCTGTGAACCAAGTTGAGATCGACAAGCTGATGATCAGCCTGGACGGTACTCCAAACAAAGGTAAACTGGGTGCTAATGCGATCCTCGCAGTATCCATGGGTGTAGCTCGTGCTGCTGCTGAAGCTCTGGCACTGCCACTGTACCAGTACCTGGGTGGATTCAATGCGAAGCAATTGCCAGTACCAATGATGAACATCGTTAACGGTGGCGCTCATGCGGACAACAACGTTGACGTACAAGAGTTCATGGTTCTGCCTGTTGGCGCTCCAACATTCAAGGAAGCACTGCGTATGGGTGCTGAAATCTTCCACAACCTGAAAACCGTACTGAAAAACAAAGGCCTGAACACTGCAGTTGGTGACGAAGGTGGATTCGCTCCTAACTTCACTTCCAACGAAGATGCTCTGTCCTCTATCATCGAAGCTATCGAAAAAGCTGGTTACAAACCAGGCGAAGACGTATTGCTGGGTATGGACGTAGCTTCCACTGAGTTCTTCAAGGATGGTAAATACGTACTGGAAGGCGAAGGGAAATCCTTCACGCCTGCTGAGTTCGTTGACCTGTTGGCTTCTTGGGTGGAAAAATACCCAATCGTTACCATTGAAGATGGTTGCTCCGAAGACGACTGGGAAGGTTGGAAATTGCTCACTGAGAAACTGGGCAACAAAATCCAACTGGTGGGTGACGATCTGTTCGTTACTAACACTGAGCGTCTGGGCAAAGGTATCGAAGAAAACATCGGTAACTCTATCCTGATCAAAGTGAACCAAATTGGTACACTGACTGAGACTTTCGATGCGATCGAAATGGCAAAACGCGCTGGTTACACAGCTGTTATCTCCCACCGTTCCGGTGAGTCCGAAGACAGCACAATCGCTGACATCGCGGTTGCTACTAACGCTGGCCAAATCAAAACGGGTGCACCTTCCCGTACAGACCGTATTGCAAAATACAACCAACTGCTTCGCATCGAAGACGAGCTGGGTGAATTGGCACAATACAACGGCCTGAAATCCTTCTACAACCTGAAAAAATAAGTAACGGTTCCTGACGTCTTCACCTGAAGACTTGGAATGTGTGCTTAGCATATGAATGAGTGCTGATGTACTGTAGTATCCTTATATAATAAGGTGCTTCGGTATGAGGGCTTATTCTACGACAAAAAGCGGACCTACGGGTCCGCTTTTTCTTTTGCATATGGCTCGCAAACGTATCATACTTGCTGAGGTGTACAACCAAGGGTCGTCACCTGGCATCTAGATAACTAATCTGTATGTGCTCATTCTGAGTAAGGCTCGCACGTATCATCCTCGTCAATCAGGAGCTTTCCACTCGTATTCCATACGTCTAGCTGTTTGAAGGGCTGTCTCTACGTCTAGATATCGACTAACGAGATGGAGGGACATATGAATACCTGCCGATATTCCTCCAGAGGTAATTATATCGTCCTCATCCACGTATTTGACGCCACTTTGGACCTGTACGACAGGATAGTCTCGGGCAAGTCTCTCCAGATCCATCCAATGTGTGGTGGCTGAACGACCGTCGAGTAGCCCAGCCTCAGCAAGCAGTAAAGCTCCTGTACAGACAGAGGCAATCTGCACCTTGTTCTGTGCCTGTTCACGCAGCCATTCCAGTACCTCTGGCTTGCGTATTTCAATTTCCTCCGCCCCATAGCCGCCTGGGACAATGAGTAGATCAACGACAGGCAAGGTCTGAAAGCTGTGACCCGGCTGTACCTGAAGTCCATTGCGTGCCGTAATCATGGCTCCGTCCGCTGATACCGTATGCACGGTGAAGGCCTTAGCTGTCATGGCCGCCCCAGCTTCGTTCTTGTGGAAGGTTTGTGTCTCAGTGATCGAGAACACCTCAAAGGGCCCAGCGAAATCCAGCACTTCCACCTCGTTGAATAAAAATATGCCAACCTGATAAGGCACAGGCATGGACGCTCCTCCCCTCATTGAGCCGTATTACTTAATCGCAATGTACAGCTCAATCTTATTCGCTTCGCTTTCGGGCTGGTAAGCAGCTCCCCATATCTCGAAATCGTAGTCCCGGAGCTCATAGCCTTGAAACGGAATCCACTCTCGATAGAGGTAATCATAGGTCTCATCTAATGCAGACTCGGGGCCAACATGCGTATATTGGACATAAGAGCTCTTAGCGATGTGCTGAATAATCAGTTCGGACGGCGCCTCTACTACACCAGCTGTACGATATCCGATGATATGTGAGAAGCTGTCGCTCTTGGGATCGAATTCCTCATCTTCAGGGTATATCTGGATGAGTAATACCTCATCTTGATTTATGGAGGATAGCTCATGCTTACGATTGACCAGAGCATGATATGTGTCTTGGCCTAGCTCTGCTTCAAATTCCTGAACAGTGGCTTCCAATCGGTAGCCAACTACCTGAAAGGCATCCAGTTGAATGGTCTGGGGCTGCATGGGAGCTTAACCTCCTGAATGTTGTTTGTTAATAATTTCAGTGTATATGTCAGATACATAAGCTACTAGAACTGAATCTTAAGTGTGTCTCCCTGAATATTCACGCCAGCCGAGCGACGAATGGCCAGCTTTTGCTCCTCAGTGAAACCAATGGTCTCTCCATCGCGCAAGGTAACATTATAACTGATAATATACCGGGCTATATCCGCCAGGAAATCGCGGAGCTCAGCAGGAGAAGCAGGGCTTTCGAGCACTTCAATCTCATCCTTGCCAAAGGAGTTCAGCCCAATCGTATAGCCACTCACCCCGTTCTCTGTCCGCACCAACCCGAAGTATACCAGATTTAACAACGGGAATTGCTCATTGGCCTTCATGTCCTCCGTTACCTCTTGAAAGAACGAAGGCTGGAATACCGTCCCCGAGGAGTACAGCCCGATCGCATTAGGGAGCTTAAGACAGCTGGAAGCCAGCTTGGTGTATACGGCAGCGGTATCTAGCAGAGAGCTCTCCCGCTTGAATACAGCGATGATGATCTGAGCGACATGGGTGCGAGTGACCTCTTCTGCCTCGGGCCAGAGATAATTACTGGCTGCATTGTGTACTGCTTCATCATCAGGAACAGGGGCATTCACGAAGCTGACAGCGATCATACAGCCCTCTGCTTCAAAGACCAGGGGAGTCGGGCCGTCCTGATCTTCACGAGAATGGTCTTCCTCCGCCACGGCAGCATCAACCGAGATGCTCCAGTCTTGAAGCAGATTCGCTTTGATCTGTTCTTCATTGAACTCAGATGAATTCAGTAACACGAATCCGGTAAATAGCCCCGGAGAGTCGTCGGAGTCATCGGAGTTATCGGAATCCGATGAGCCTCCCTGCGCTGGAGCTTCTCCAGTGGCTTCATAGGCTGCAGCTTGTTGCATCCAGTATTCACGAATCATTTCCACCATCGCGATGGCATCCTGCTCGGCTGTAGATGGATTATAAGGCTGCATCTCACTGAATACGTGACCGCAGTGCTGAGTATCCTCGGGGCTCTCATAACCGCCGCATACCCCAATCAGCCAACCACCCAGTAGATTCTTCTTGTACTTAAATATGTAGTAGCGCATGCCGTGCAGTTCGAACTCTCCCGCTGGCTCAATCCTGCGGGGCTTATGCCCCAGCTCTTGCTCGTGTGACAACCATTCAATCAAGGACTCCTTGGCTGCTTGCTGTTGCACTGTCATGTAATTGTCTCCTTTGTTGTAGCTTGGAATTTTGAAACAGAATGAATTGTATTATTATACCAGTCTATGAAGTCGCTTCTCAACTAAAGATGGTTGGAAAGTTTCATAATAGAAAGGCGAAAAATACTAGTGAATTGGCTATTAAACGAGGCTACAGGAAGGCTCATACTGGAAAAATAGTTGACATGACTGGTTAAATACTATATTATTCCTATTAAATTTGTAGGAATAATATTTTACCATTTGTGGATTCATACTACTGCGCTATGTTTTGACTGCCTAGTAGTCCAATTTTTGTGTCTCTTAATCTTACTTTACATATAAGTTTACAGAGTAATATGAACAGACAGGAGAACAGAAAGATGTATATTGCCAAACGAATGCTAACCATGCTGATCACAATCTGGATTGTCGTTACGCTGACCTTTCTGATCATGCACATGATTCCTGGTGAT
This sequence comes from Paenibacillus massiliensis 2301065 = DSM 16942, assembly GCF_000377505.1. GTDB lineage: Bacteria > Bacillota > Bacilli > Paenibacillales > Paenibacillaceae > Paenibacillus > Paenibacillus massiliensis. Next base: position 39,654 of record NZ_KB898208.1, read on the forward strand.
CCATTTGCATCAGACTCGAACACATTGCCAGAGGCCGTAGTAGAAAATATGCGAGCCCGCTATCATCTGGATCAGCCCTTACCTGTGCAGTATGTGATGTATTTGAAGAATTTGCTTACGTTCGACCTGGGGCCATCCATTCAGTCCAAGACGACGGATGTAAATACACTAATTAGCCGGGGTTTTCCCCCTTCGGCATGGATTGGTCTGCAGGCGATCTTGTTCGCAATTCTGGCGGGAGTGACCTTGGGCAGTGTGGCTGCGCTGTACCATAATCGGGCGCTTGATTATTTGTCCATGATCGTAGCAATCATCGGAATTTCGATCCCTAGCTTCATCTTGGCGCCGCTGCTTATCAAGTATGCAGCTGTGCAGTGGCGGCTGTTGCCAGTAGCATCGTGGGGGAGCTGGAAGCATACAGTGCTGCCCTCTCTAGCTCTATCTGTGACACCACTGGCTATTATTGCTCGCTTCGTGCGAACAAGTCTAATAGATGTATTGCGTCAGGACTACATACATACAGCGAAGGCCAAGGGATTATCAACATGGGAGGTTGTCATTAAGCATGGTCTGCGAAATGCACTTATACCGGTGTTGTCCTTCATGGGTCCGCTATTTGCCTCTGTAATTACCGGGACTTTTGTGATCGAGAAAATATTTGCGATTCCGGGAATTGGCAAATATTTCGTGGATAGTATATTCAACCGTGATTATCCAGTTATTTTGGGCACGACCATCTTTTACAGCACGGTGCTTGTCGTCACCTTATTTCTGATAGACATTCTATACCGTGTGGTCGATCCAAGAATCCAACTGGTGAGCAAAGGAGAGTAGCATGAAGGCATCTACAGAGCAACTGGGCACCTATCCTGAGTCCTCGTTCAGGCTCGTCGGCAAGGAAAAGCCGGAAAGTACCATTCAGCGACAACCTGCCGTACCAGCCTGGCGGGAGGTGATCCTCCGACTGCTTCGCAACAAGCTCGCCGTATTCGGCGGAGGACTGTTGATTCTGATCTTGATCTTGGCCTGGCTTGGTCCTCATGTGACCCCTTACAGCCCCAGCGCACAGGCTTTGACGCAGACGAATCTGCCTCCTTCGGCAGAGCATTGGTTCGGTACCGATGACCTTGGCCGGGATGTGTGGGCTCGTACCTGGGCTGGTGCCAGAATATCGCTGTTCATCGGCTTTGCGGCAGCGGCGATTGATCTGGTGCTAGGCATAGTGGTCGGGGGGATATCAGGTTATATGGCAGGAAGAAGTCAGCTGGGTGACAGGGTGGACGGCGTACTAATGCGAATTGTCGAAATTCTGTATAGCATTCCTTACCTGCTAGTCATTATTTTGCTATTGGTCATCATGAAGCCTGGGATATGGACGATGATTATCGCATTATCAATTACAGGCTGGGTCGGCATGGCACGAGTCGTCAGAGGTCAGATCCTGCAGCTCAAGCAACGAGAATATGTACTGGCGGCTCGTATGATGGGCATGTCCCACACCAGAATCATTCTGAAGCATCTTTTGCCCAATGCGGCCGGAATTATCATCGTGAATCTGACCTTTACCATTCCGTCAGCCATTTTCTCCGAATCATTTCTGAGCTTTCTTGGTCTGGGAATCCAGGCACCAGCAGCGAGCTGGGGGACGATGGCTAACGATTCATTAGGCGTAATTCTGAGTGGGCAGTGGTGGCGATTATTCTTCCCTGGCTTCATGATCTCTCTAACCATGTTCGCATTCAACGCACTTGGTGATGGGCTTCAGGATGTGCTTGATCCGAGAGGTCGCAATTAAATAATAATATTTGGAGGTAGAGTCTTATGAAATCATTCACAAGATCCTGGATTGTTCTATTGCTGGTAGCCGTTATTGCAGTAGCGGGATGCTCTAACAGCAGCAGCCCTTCGACCGATTCAACGGGGGGCACAGAGGGTGGATCTGCCGAGGGCGTTCCCCAAGTTCTAACAACCAATCTTGCAGGCGGCGAGCCTTATACGCTGGACCCAGCCTTTGCTTCGGATACCACCTCCTACTGGATCATTGACAATCTGTATGAGGGGTTATACGGCTATGACAAAGAGGGTAAGGTCGTAGAGGCGGCTGCAAGCAACGTTGACATTTCGGAGGATGGCAAGACGTACACGTTCACAATCCGCGATGGTGCACAATGGTCCAACGGCGATCCGCTTACGGCTCAGGATTTTGAATATGCTTGGAAGCGTGTATTGAATCCGGAGACGGCTGCTTACGATCCTTCTTCTTTTTATTACATCAAAGGCGCTGAGGAATATAACACTGGAAAAGGAAAAGTCGAGGACGTAGGCATTACGGCTACTGATGACCGAACATTGAAGGTAGAGCTGAAATCGCCGCTGAGCTTCTTCCCAACGATTGCTGTTGGACGCGCTTATCTGCCTGTGAACCGTGCTGTTGTCGAGCAAAATGACAAATGGGCGGCAGAGGCTGAGACACTCGTGGGCAATGGCCCATTCATAGTTCAAGACTGGAAGCACAATGAGGAAATTGTACTCGGGAAGAACGATTCATATTGGAGTAAGGACCTTATCACGCTAGATACAATTACTTTCAAAATGGTACAGGACTCCACCACTTACTATCAGATGTATAAGACGGGTGACCTTGATCTCATTCTGTCGCTGCCTGTAGATACGATTGATCAGGAGAAGAGCAACCAAGAGTATCTGTCGCACCCTTCATTCAGCGTCTATACGTACTCATTTAATGTAAATGAGAAGCCATTCAACAACAAGAAGATCAGACAAGCATTCTCCTACGCCATTGACCGGGAGGCGCTGGCTAACAATGTTACCAAAGCAGGAGAAGTACCTGCCTATGGGTATGTGCCCTATGGAACTACAGCACCGTCCGGAAAGGATTTCCGTGAGGAGGCAACGGTCAAGTACTATGAGTACAATGTAGAACAAGCCAAAAAATTGCTGACAGAGGGCCTGCAGGAGGAAGGACTTACAGAGCTACCACCAGTAACCTTCAAGTACAATACGAATGATAAGCATAAGAAAGTGGCAGAAGCCGTTCAGGAAATGTTGAAGGAGAACCTTGGTGTGCAGGTGCAACTGGAAAATCAGGAATGGGGCACGTACATCGATACGTTCAAGCAAAAGAATTTCCAAGCCGCACGGATGGGCTGGGTCGGCAACTATCTGGATCCACTGGGCGTACTTGGACACTATACATCAGACAACTCGAACAACTTCACGAACTGGAGCAACGCGGCTTACGATCAATTGATTCAGGAGTCGACATATGAGCAGGACCCACAAAAACGGTTCGCACAGCTTCATGAGGCTGAGGGCATTCTGCTGGATGAGCTTCCGATTATGAACCTGCTGTTCTCTGCAGATACAGCTCTCGTCAGCCCTAAGGTAGATGGCATCATCTTTGATGCGCGCTCTAATGCAGATCTTCGCTTCGCCAAGCGGGTAGCAGAGTAAGCATGCTGCTGCGTACAGTCACAATAACTGGACTGGTGGCTGGGATAGGCTGGCTCATATGTAGTGGGTACATTCCAGTCATCGTGACTGGTGCGGATGCAGTTCCTGTGCTCCAGGGCGGGACAGAGGCTGCCAATCGCATATTCCTTCTAGGGCTGCTGGCGCTCGTCGTGGGGGCATTCGCTTATGTGCGTAACACGGGATTTTTGGCTCCATTTTCACAAGGGCTGCATATGTTAGGACAAGGTGTGCGTCGAACGTCCAGATCCTTGCAAAGAGAGAATGATCGGCTTCTGCAGGATGAGGGATTACAGTCATGGAAGCAGGGCATGTACCGTGGGTTGTCATGGTTCACAGTATCGGTGGGGATCGGGCTTATATTGGCGAGCACCCTCTGGCTAATGTATGGCGGGAGTTCTAGTGTATAGCTCCTGAACGTGTTCGAGCTTAGGTATGGGCAGCCAAGATCGACAATATATAGGGAATACTGTCCATGCATGTAGGCTGTATTCACAGCTAGCCTTCGCAGCACCAGAATCCACCATATTTTTTATGACGTTACTGAGCTAATCAAGCAAATCAGGTTGTCAACCTCGGTGGGGTATGATAGAATGAAATTGGTGTTTTAAGCATTATGCTTGGCCCTAATTACAGATAATCATCATTTGACATACATGTTGCTGTATTGGGTTCTTGAAGATCAGATGCAGTCTCATAGGAGGTGGATTAACATGGAATTGTTCTTGAAGATTGTGCTTGTAGTGTTGTCCCTGGCAGTGGTTACCGTAGTATTGCTGCAAAAAGGTAAGAGCGCAGGCTTGTCCGGTGCCATCTCTGGTGGAGCTGAGCATCTGTTCGGTAAGACCAAAGCTCGCGGTATGGATCTGGTGCTCCAGCGTGCTACTGCAGGTCTGGGTGCGGCGTTCATGATCGTATCGATTGTGGTTGCTATCTATACTTAATCAAGGAAATACGAAAGCCTTCGTTTCACAATGAAACGAAGGCTTTTTTTGTGAATGAAAATGCGGATTCGAATCTTAAAAAGGATAATGGGTCATCCTATACGGATGCTGTGGATTAATATGGTGTATACTAGGGTATGAGTATACTAAGGTCTGCTGTACAGGAAAGGTATGTTCTGGAGCAGACTTCGGATGTACCCGGCACAGCAGTGACGCATTGGCCTGGGGCTACATTGCCAATACGCACAGGTCAAAATTACAGGGCACCCGAGGTGGACAATACACATGATAACGAAAGAAGCAATTTTGGAGTTTATGCGGGAGACCGCTTATAAACCTATGACCTACCAGGAGCTGGAGCAGCATTTTGGCATTGAAGAGGCATCTGATTTCAGGGAGTTCCTGAAGGTGCTGAATGCGCTGGAGGAAAGCGGACAAATTCTGCTGACACACAACAATCGTTACGGGGTGCCGGAACGGATGAACCTGATCCGCGGTCGGCTGCAGTCTCATGCGAAGGGCTTTGCTTTTCTCATTCCGGAGGATCGGGAATCCAAGGATGTATACATTCATGCGAATGACCTCAAAGGGGCTATGAATGGGGATACTGTTCTGGTACGTGTCACATCGAGCGGACCTTCTGGTGGGCGGCTGGAGGGCGAAGTGGTGCGTATCGTTACCCGTGGCATCACTCAGATTGTAGGGGTCTTCCAGAGTCATGAGGTGTACGGATTTGTGCTGCCAGATGACAAGCGTGTGAATCGGGATATCTTCATCCCGCAGCCATCCTTCAATGGAGCGGTGAATGGACAGAAGGTAGTCGTCAAGATTGTCAATTATCCAGAGGGCCGGGCAGCGGCAGAGGGAGAGATTATTGAGATTCTTGGTCATAAGGATGATCCGGGTATCGATATCCTCTCTGTCATCCGTAAGCATCAGCTTCCGGAAGCATTCCCGGAGGAGGTCATGGCAGAGGCAGAGGCTGCACCTGATGCCATTACGGAGGATGAGATCATCCGTCAGGGGCGTCGTGATCTGCGCGGCAAGACGATTGTAACGATTGATGGTGAGGATGCCAAGGATCTGGATGATGCGGTCAATGTAGAGCGACTGGAGAACGGACATTACCTGCTGGGTGTGCATATCGCCGATGTGGGCTATTATGTGCGGGAGAATTCCAAGCTGGACCAGGAGGCATATAATCGGGGCTGTAGCGTGTACCTCGTAGACCGTGTTATTCCGATGCTGCCGCACCGTCTGTCGAACGGGATTTGTTCCTTGAACCCGCAAGTGGATCGACTGACCATGTCATGCGAGATGGAATTCGATGAGCAGATGAAGGTCGTGCGCCATGATATTTTCACCAGTGTGATCAAGACCAAGGAACGGATGACCTATAAGAATGTTCGTATCATTCTGGAGGAAGAAGACCCGGAAGTGATGGAACGCTATGCCGACCTCGTCGATAACTTCCGACTCATGAAGGAACTGGCTCTCAAGCTGCGCAACAAGCGGATGAAGCGCGGAGCGGTGGACTTTGACTTCGACGAGGCAAAGGTCATCGTGGACGAAGAGGGCAAGGCGGTTGATATTGTCAAAAGAGAGCGGACGATCGCCGAGCAGATCATTGAGGAATTCATGCTGGCAGCGAATGAGACTGTCGCTGAGCATTTCCACTGGCTGAAGGTACCGTTCATCTATCGGATTCACGAGGACCCGGATCAGGAGAAGCTGCAGAACTTCATGGCGTTTGCTGCGAATTTTGGACATCAGGTCAAGGGGCGTGGTAATGCGATTCATCCGCGTGCACTCCAGAGCTTGCTGGAGTCGATCGAGGGTACGAAGGAGCAGACCGTCATCAGTACGATGATGCTGCGTTCCATGAAGCAGGCGAAATACGATGCGTCGATGACGGGACACTTCGGGCTGGCAGCTGAATATTACTCCCATTTCACCTCGCCAATCCGTCGTTATCCCGATCTGGTCATCCACCGCGTCATTCGCGAGGTCATTGAGCATGGTGGGCTCCTTCCGGCCGATCGCCAGGAGTATTTGGCCAGCCGTATGCATGACATCGCACAGCAATCCTCTGAGCGTGAGCGGGTAGCGGTAGATGCAGAGCGGGATACCGAGCAGATGAAGAAGGCAGAGTACATGCTCGATAAGGTTGGGCAGGAATTCGATGGGATCATCAGCAGTGTGACTGGCTTCGGTATGTTCATTGAACTGGAGAATACCGTTGAAGGTCTGATTCGCCTGAGCGGATTGACCGATGACTTCTATCATTTTGATGAACAGCATATGGCCTTGATAGGTGAGCGCACCTCCAAGGTGTTCCGCATCGGGGATGAAGTCAAGATTCGGGTCGCTCGTGTCAATATGGATGAGCATACGATTGACTTCGAAATGGTCGATATGAAGCCACGCCGCGAGCGTGGACGACCAGATCGTGCGGATGGTGGCCGTTCTGAAAGTGGCCGTGGCCGTCCTGAAGGTGGCGGTGGCAGATTTGGCGGAGGACGAGGCAAGGGCTCTTCACGTGGCGAAGATCACCGAGGTCGCCAAGGCGAACGCGGCAAGCCGAAGTCCAAGACCGGCAATCCGGCGAAGTCCGGTGGGAATGGCCGCAAAGGTGGCCCTGAACAGGGTACACCGCGAGCAGATCAGCCTGCACAGCAGCGCAGCTTCGGCTTCGGTAGCGGCAAGGGTGGCTACAACTCCCCAGCACCTGCTGGCGGTGGTAATGGCTCCGGTGGTCAAGGGCGCCGTAAGCGGACCAGTGAGAGCGGGATTTTCATCGGTGAAGGAGCAGCCCCTGGAGGGAACGGTGGATCGCGCCGCAAGCGGAAGAGCAAGAGTAACGGCAATGGCAATGGTACAGCAGCCTTTGTCCGGAAGAAAAAGAAGTAATTCGGCAAGAGAAAAGATATTGTGAGAAGGCTCAAAAGCTGCGAGGCAGAGATGGTAAGCGGGTAGCAGCAGTAGTAACAGGATAACACATCGGTAAACAGTCACGGCATCGGTACTCCCTACAAGGATAGCCGATGCCGTATTGCTATTGTGAGATGCTTGTGGTGGGTAAGTCTGGCATGGAGATTCCCTGATTGAGTTAGAATGGACAGCAGTGGGTAAGTGATCCGTATGATTCCAAGGAATGCTTCCAAGGCGTAAATGAACAGCGGGCATGACATGCATTTGATTGCAGGGTTGCCAACGTCTGTGAGTAAATGATGCGCTTCCTTGCCTTGAGGGAGCCAAATTTGGTACAATAAAGCTCTGACGCAGACGGGATATTCGTCGTATCAGACTTTTACATGATGAACAGAGGCCCTATTCTGACTGTTATTTTCACGGTGATTTCTGCGTGACAGTGTGTTGAATTAGGACATCTACAGTGTGAGGTCTGAGATGAGTAGTTGCGTGCAATTAGTGGATGAAGGAGTGAATCTCATGGCGAAGAAAGCGGACGGAAAAGTGCTGGCCCAGAACAAAAAGGCTTCCCACGATTATTTTATTGAGGATACTTATGAGGCAGGCATGGTCTTAACCGGAACCGAGATCAAGTCGCTGCGCAATGGACGCGCGAATATCGGAGATGCATTCGCTACTATTCGTAATGGAGAGATTCATATTCACAATATGCACATCAGCCCGTTCGAGCAGGGGAACCGTAGCAATCCGGATGATCCGACCCGTACTCGGAAGCTGCTGCTGCACAAGGCGCAGATTGTGAAGCTGCTGGGCCAGTCCAAGCAGGAGGGCTACTCGATCGTACCTTTGAAGATCTATGTGCGTAATGGCTATGCCAAGCTACTGCTCGGTCTTGGTAAAGGTAAGAAGCAGTTCGACAAGCGCGAATCGGCAGCCAAGCGTGATGCACAGCGTGATATCCAGCGTGCACTGCGTGAGAAGCAGAAGATCGCTCGTTAATTTAAGCCTTCGGGCTTTGGATGACAGAGTTAAGCGCAAGAGATAGGGTGATAGCTTATCTAATGGAGAGACACCTGCCAACAGGATAAGTGGTGATTGGAGAAGTTGGGTGACTAAAGAAAAGCAGTGACTTAACAAAGTAGTTGATCCTCAGGGCGTTCACCTGCAGTTCATGAAAGAGCTGGCAGGATAGGTGTTTCCTGCTGTGATAGCCTTGAATGACCTGTTTTGGATGTATTTTATACACCTTCAGTATAGCAGGATGTCTGTATTTAGAGACGGAATTATGCTATACTAACTAAGCAGTATTGTTATTGAAGTTATTTTTTGTGGCTAGATTAGATGCTTATGCCCGGCATTGCCGGATTTAATCCAGGCCCTTCTTAATGAGGGGGCGTTCTTGGATTCGACGGGGATAGTTCGAGCATGAGTAGCGGGTAGTGGGGACGCGTCCACTTCATCAACGCTAAAGCCTATTAAACGGCAAACAACAAACTAACTACGCTTTCGCAGCTTAATAACCTGTGAGCGTGCTCCTCTCCTGCATCGCCCATGTGCCGGATGTAGGGGCTAACCTATAGTGGGATACGCTGTTACATCTCCGCCTGGGGTGTACTGAAGAAGACAATCAGGCTGACCCAAAGTATAGCCGGTTACGGGGCGATACTCGGGTGACATCAAAACTGTGACTACACCCGTAGAAGCTTATGTGGCGTTATCTTCGGACAGGGGTTCGACTCCCCTCGCCTCCATACTTACGATCAGAAGCAGATACCATTTGGTATCTGCTTCTCTGTTTTGTTAAAAATCATGGATTGAATATATCTAATTACAGAAAAATGAGGTACTATATTTGTTATTAGAATCATTATGAACATCCATAATGGCCGAGCTGGATCAAAATACACTTGTATATTGTGTAGGGAAAATTCCTAGCTGGTCTGTGAACACCATCCTCATGCGGATGGTGTTTTTGCTTTTTATTTTGTTATTGGAGTGCAGTAGGATTCAATGATTGCAGCGGTGTGCCGTCGATCGAATTGATGATTAACCATGTCCACTGTAAAGTCTTCGGCTTCCTTTGTATCCATCTTAAGGTGTATACCATTATAACGTAGGAATATTACGAGTGCTGTGAAAGCGGTCCTTTTGTTGGCATTGTGAAAAGGAGGGTTTTGACCAAGCGATTCGAACAAAGCGGCAGCCTTTTCGTAAATAGTTGGATAAGCATCTTCTCCAAAGACCGAAGATCGCGGTCGGTGGACAGCTGATTCGAGCAACCCAGTTTCTTTAACGCCTATATGTTCCCCTGGACTGTAACGTTGAATCATGGCTACATTTATGGCTATTACTTCTTGAACAGATAAATAACGAGTTTGCATCATCTATCTTTGAGTCCTTGAAGTGTTTGATCGTACTCTTCAATAACCTCAGTCAAAGTGGTCATAAAGTCTGAACTGATTCCTACAGGCAATGAAACTTTTGTAGATTTCTTAATTCTAATTTCTCCTGAATCTGGACTAACCTCAATGTTAACTGTATCACCCTGCTCCAATCCAATTTGCTTCAAAGCATCCGTCATCGTTATACCTAGGCTATTACCGAATTTTGTTACCTTTCGTTCCATATCAACCATCCTATTCATAAGTATTCCTCCTTATCATTATATTCAACTGTTATAACAATTATACAATTATAAAATTGAAATTCAACCTAATTAGCGCCTGCCTAGGTGCATCAAAACTGTGACTACACCCGTAGAAGCTTATGTGGCGTTATCTTCCGACAGGGGTCCGACTCCCCTCGCCTCCATATCTATTAAGTCAAAGAGTCATCGGCCAGTCAGCTGGTTGGTGGCTCTTTTTGATATAGTAATGAAATCATAAAGACGGAGTAATTCAAGATGCTTGTAAACTGAGAACAGATCCTAGCAATTCTGAAAAAAGCTAGTCAACATGCATGCGCGTAAGCCAAAGTTTTTGATGCAATCGGCTTAATCAATCCTTGAGATATCCTTCTCGGAACAAGGTATTGACAAAGACTACAAAATATTATATCTTTATATCAAGATAATTAAATTTGAAACACAATTAAATTCAAAATCTTGAATATGGAGGTATACACATGCGTACAATGTTAAACAGAATTAATCAGCTCGCAAGAAAAGCAAACGAAGTTGGATTAACTGAAATTGAAAAAAACGAACAGACTAACCTCCGCAAAGAATACCTTCAAATCTTTCGGGGGTCTGTAAAAAGCATCCTTTTGAATTCTACCATTTATGATCCGAATAATGATGATGTTACTCCTGAAAAGCTGAGAAAAGAGCAGGCTAGATTAGCTAACCAATAAATCTAACCAATATATCTAAACAATATATCTAAACAATATATCTAAACAATATATCTAACCCTGGCCAGTCAGTAAGAAGAAGCAAATTAAGAATTGAATTATATAAAGAATGCTATGTAATACCAGCAACGGACACGATTTAGTGTCTGTTATTGCTTGTCCGAACTTGTGGAAAGCAGGTACCCTAGAAAGGGCAGGCACTCCAGAATGGGCAGGTACGCCAAATGGTGTACCTGCCTTTTCTATGCCTAAAAACAGCAGATGCTGCGCGTGATGGGGTGACGAACACCAGAAAGAAAGGGGTATTCAGTGGAAGGCATTTATGCACGTGTCGTGTGACAGTAATGGCTTGCATCAATCACTGGGTTCAAAGCCAGCATTTCTTTCTGGTTACGTGGCATCAAGATGTGGGGCAAATAAGATCATGGATGGTAGATCACACCACATCTACACATACTAAGAGCAGCAGAGATGACTTTTTAAAGCAGCGGAAATTCTTCAACATGTTTTATTGCACTGCTAATCAGCGTGTAAATACCGATATCTGGAATCTAAAAAACGAGTAATCGTTAACAATTGAAACGATTTATTATCCCATTCTTTAAAATACTCATATTTTTAACAAAAGTGTTCTAAAAAGAAACGAATGAATTCGTGTAATTTCTTATTTAGAGAAACGAAAAATATTATTATTTTGCATATAAAGCGCTTTCAACAAAAAACGATAAACTAACTACTTCAAGAGAGGATAGATAAAAATGACAATGGAAATGATTCTCGCCTTGGGTATCTTGGTCCTGATGATTGTAATGATCATGTCAGACAAATTTGCCTTTGGTGCACCGCCGCTCATTGCTTGTCTATTATTAGTAGTCACTGGTCTGGCAACGGTTCCAGAGGCTTTTGCAGGCTTCGTTAATTCCAGTGTTATTATGATTGCCGGATTCATGGTCGTTATGGCCGCACTTATGAAGACGCATTTCATTGGTAAGGTTCAGTCCGCTATGATCAAGCTGGTTAATAAGGGCGGATATAAAAGTTACGTTCTTTTAGTTATCGTGGTTATGCTCGGTGCCAGCTTGGCAGGCGCGGGTTCCACCGGCTATTATGTACTGATTCTGTCCATCGTATCGGCTATTCCTTACAATAAAAAAATGCCTACATCCAAGCTAATGTTGCCGTTAGGATTTGCGACGAACCACCCCTTGCTTCCCATTAACGTAGCACTCTTTTATGGTATTACTGTAAGCGTATTAGAAACAGCCGGATTTACCGGTGGGCTTTCGATGTCTAAATTCGCTGTTGTGAACCTCATCCTGGCGCTTGGATTTTTAGTGTGGGCTTTGGTCGCTTATCGTTTTCTGCCAGATTATCCAGACACCGAAGAGGGGAATGCTGGAGTTAAAGAGGCGGCTGCTACGGCTGAAGTTTCCACCATGCCTGCATGGAAGGAAACTGCTACCATTGCTGCTTTTATCATAGGCGTTGTTGGTATGATGCTGATGAGTGTATTAGGTGAGATTGCATATGTCATTCCTGGTATTGCAGCAGCATTCTTATTAATCATCAATGTGCTTGATTTCAAGGAAGTTCGAGATAATATGGGAGCACCTGTGATCCTGTTAATGGCGGGGGTAATCGGTGTAGCCAATACTTTAGCTGAGACTGGCTTTACGGCTATGGTTGGTGACTATGTAGCGAATTCATTTGGGACGAACCTCAGTCCATTTATGCTGATTCTGATCTTTGCACTCTTAACTAGTACTTGTGCAACCTTTACTGGGGCAGCTATGGGTTCTGTATATATCTTTGCACCTATTGCGATTGCAGCCAGCATCAGTCTGGGACTGAACCCTACAGCAGCAGCAGTTGCAGTTGTTGTCTCCGCATGGAATGGCGGGTATATGCCAGTTGATGGAATGCCAGCAATGATCTTTGGAATGGGTAAATATAAGCTATCCCATTTCTGGGCGTTTTCAGTTCCGATGTATATCATTCGGATTTTGGCGCTGACTGTTGGTGCGATGCTTTTGTTCCCTGTATGATGGACAAAACTTTCTTTATAACTTTTAAATAGATTGTAAAGGAGGAACAAAATTGACTAAACAGATGCCTAAAAAACCATTATGTCCACCAGGGCGCCCGCCACGCTTCAAGGATGTGCCCTTTGCGGATGTGACCCTGGACAATGGAGAGCCTCATACTTTAAAAATGGATATATATCAGGACCTTAACCAAAAAACACCAGGACCATGCATCGTTTATTACTTTGGTGGAGGCTGGATGCACGGAGAATACCAGCAGGTGACTCAAAAAGCAGTATATTTTCGCGAGCTTGTAAGACTAGTAGAGCAAGGCTTTACTGTTGTATCGCCGTCTTATCGTTTGTCTACCCAATCTGCTTTCCCTGCGTGTATCCATGATTGCAAGGGAGTAATTCGTTATTTGAAAGCGAATTCAGAAGAGTATCATATTGATCCAGAACGGATTGGAGTTCTAGGGAACTCTGCTGGTGGACATTTAGCTGCCATGGTGGCGTTGAGTGCCAACAACAGTGAAATGGAAGGCGACGTCGGCGGTAATCTCGACTTCTCCAGTGATGTAAAAGCAGCAACCATTTTTTATGCTCCAGCTGACTTAATAGAGTTCATCAGGAACAGTGTGCATGAATCCGTAAATGTATCAGGAACTGAGGTCGACAATACCAGTCAATCTACAGAGGATGTAATATCCAACATTCTTGGTTTATCTGGATCAGGAAAGTCGATAAAAGATTTGTATCAATTACTTGAGAGTGGCGACACAAATGATGAGGATTGGAAGTACCTGGAGTTGGCGAAGAAATGCAGTCCGATCAGCTATGTAGACGCCGATGGTCCACCCATCTTAATTTTGCACGGGGGACAAGATCCGCTTGTGCCTATTGAGCAAAGTGAAAGGCTGTATAAAGCTCTGCTATCTGCTGATGCGGAAGCGATGTATATATCGGTCTCCCAAGCTAATCATGGCCCAACGATGGGAAATGAAGCTGACCAAATGGCTTATCAGTTCTTAATCAACAGACTGTAGAAAAAAACAAATAACGGTTAGGTCGGTTTCTCCCTCAGTTCAGTGACAAGAGCTGGGGGATTATTTACATTGCAAAAAATCCCATCATAGTAGCAATAGAAATTCCGATGCTTCTACCGTCTACTATGATGGGAGCAGTTCAGCGATCGTATTCACCGACCGCATGGGTGTACTTCCTCATTTATGGATCATGTATAGTGCCTGTATAGCTGGCATCTTGACCGAACATGATTACAGTCGCTTGTAGAAGCTATCTTCTCATGTGACCCGGTCAAGGCACTAATCTATCTTAAGATATCGCCATAGCGTTGTTCTGCTTATACCTAGCTGCTTAGCCGTCTTCGTTTGATTGCCCTTGTTTTGCTCAAGAACAGCGTTAACAATTTCGGTAGTATAGTCGAAAAGCGTCTTATCCTCAACCAGATGCTGTGTCAGATTAGCAGTAATATTAGCGGACGGCAATTCAGTTCTTTCATGCTTTAGTACTTCCAGCACTTGATGCTCTGAAATGTAATATGAATTAGAATACAGAACTAACTTTTTAATGGTTTGCTCAAGCTGATTAAGATTTCCTGGCCAATCAAAGTTCAGTAATTCCCTTAAAGCTTTAGGATCAAAGCCGATGACTTCCTTGTTACATTCAATATTCGTTTTATTGAGCAGAAGGGTGATGATCCCAGACATTTCATTTTTTCTCTCTTCAATAGAAGGCGAGTAAATACTGCCACAATCCAATTGGGTCATAATTTGATTGAAGATTTGTTTGTCTTGATCCGCACCGTTCGTACTGTAGGTAAATAGAATATTATTTTTTTGCAGCAGCTTGGTATTACTAATAATAGTTAGCAGCTTCTCTACATCTTGAATGTTCATTTGTTCAATATCTTTGAATAATAGCGTATTACCCATTTCTACTAAAGGGCCATTCGATGAATTCAGCAGGTATTTCCATGTTCGTTCGTTAACGAGTTCAGAATGAATAACAATTAGATTATTCGTATGATTTTTTTGCTTAAGGTAGGCTGTGTAGGCCAAGCTGGTCTTAGCGGTGCCGCTCTCTCCAAAAATCAGCATGGCATTGTAATAGGAGCCTAACTTTTCGATCTGATTTTTAGAGGCTTCCTGGATATAAGAGGTAAATAAGAGCTTTTTATTTATAATTTCTTCGATCTCAGCTTTATTCAGGTACTTCACACCGAAGCTATTGTTGATTAGGGGAGGCGTTGAATGCTTCACTTCACAGAGCACGTACCCATCCTCTATGTCGAGTTGCTTTATTTTGAGCTGATAAACCTGTGTATTATGTGTGTGATAGAATTGTTGTTCACCGTTTAAAGTCCCCTTGGTTGTGAGAAAGTGACGAATTGATTTTTCTAGCTTCTCATCGATATTAGAGAAAACGCTTCCTAGTTCATTATCGAAAATGGCGACTTTCTGCGATTGCGTATGAAAACATGCGGTTAGTAGCTCATTCTTTTGTTTGATTTTTTTAAGATCATGTACCAGGGAAATAGCTTGTCGATAGGCATGCTTGATACTCTCGATCCCGGAGGTAATCAGTATCGTATTAATTGATTTACTCAGGGCAATCTTATGAGTAACGGCATCACACAGTACCATTTCGTAATGCTCATCTTTTAATTGGTCTAATAAGTTATCAGCACTCGAAGAGTTATCTAAGGTAATAATTTTTATATTATATTGCAAAATATCGCAGATCAGGTGGGCGGCTTCTGTAATGCTGGGATATCCTACAATGGCAAAGTTACTAGTATAGTTGTTAGCAAGCTTTATGGCACCCAAAATATCATACACGGAAATAGATACATCGATCACAGGGATGGAGACGGACTTATGAAGTAAGCTAGCCGTGCCACCTCTAGAAATAATAGCATCATAGTTGTCTACGGATAATTCAGAGACTAATTGTTGTCCTTCTTCTAAATCGGCAGTGTAAATCTTGATATCAATCTCCTCAAATTGTTCCCCGACAATTGTCATGGAATGATTTAATTCTTCGTAAGGTGCAATACCGAGTAATTTGATTTTTTGGGTCACCAGACTTCGCCTCCTCCAGAAAAACGTTTCATTTATAAACGATTATAATGCGAAATCAAAAATAATAATACAATCATTCATTAATC
Organism: Paenibacillus massiliensis 2301065 = DSM 16942; assembly: GCF_000377505.1. Classification (GTDB taxonomy): domain Bacteria; phylum Bacillota; class Bacilli; order Paenibacillales; family Paenibacillaceae; genus Paenibacillus; species Paenibacillus massiliensis. The sequence continues at coordinate 55,585 of NZ_KB898208.1, forward strand.
GTTTCAAAAAGAAACATTTGGTTCGTGTATAAGGTTACTTAATCATTAGTATGGCTATAAAATAAAATTGTAATCAAAGAGGGGGTGAGTTGATGCTGAAGTTACTGGTGATCGCTGATGACTTTACTGGAGCTTTAGATACGGGAGTTCAGTTTGCGAACTTAGGTGTGAAAACCTTAGTCACAGCAGATCTAGCTATTGACTACGAACTACTGGAAGAAGATCTGGAAGTTTTGGTTATGGATACGGAAAGTCGTTATCTGTCATTCACCGATTCCTACAACATAATCAGTAGCATTATAGAACAATCCAAGAAGGTTCAAGTGCCCTTCATTTATAAAAAAGTTGATTCTGCTTTGAGGGGAAATATCAGCAGTGAAATCAAAGCTGTGCTGGATCATTTCTCGGAGAAGACCATTCCTTTTATACCCGCTTTTCCAGAAATAAACCGAATTGTTCGTGACGGTAACCTCTATATCAATGGACAGTTGGTTGCGGAAAGTGTGTTTGGTCAAGATCCTTATGAGCCTGTTGCAGAAAGTAATATTCCCAAAAGGCTTCTAGACGAGGCCAATGTAGATACTCAATTGATTCGTGATGATCAGATCGAAGAAGCCAGAGCGGGCTTGCTGCTCTTTGATAGTGAAACAGACGAACAGCTACTTCAAATTATGACTACATTAAAGAAACATAATATTTCAGACATTACCATTGGATGTGCCGGGTTTGCTAAGGTATTAGCTGATACTATTTTTTCAAATAGAGCAGCTCAAAAGGTAGTCATTCATGAACCGTTAGTTGTCATCTGCGGATCAGTTAATCCTATTACCAGACAGCAAATTGAGTATGCTGAAACGAAAAAATGTAAGCGCTATTCATTAAGCCCCCGTCAACTGCTGGAGACAGATTATTGGGGAAGTAAGGATGGACAGGAAAGTCTCGAATCCTATCTTGTGGACATGCTCGAAAATGAGTTAATCATATTCGAAACACTCAGCGATTATACCATGAATAATTTGGAATCTTACGGAGAGTCTAATCATGTTCCATCTTCAGAATTTCGTTTTAGAATAGCACAGTCGTTGGGAAACTTGTCGAAACAATTACTTAATAGAAATATAAATCGAACCTTACTCTTTACTGGTGGCGACACTTTATTCCAGTCGATGCAGGTCTTGAAGATTAATGAAGTAACACCACTCTGTGAAATCAGTCAGGGGGTTGTGTTATCCGAGATGATGTGGAAGGATAAGCCGATCCAGGTAATCACAAAATCAGGTGGGTTCGGGCATAAAGAATTATTTGACGATCTTAATAAGAAAATCATAGAGCAGGAGGAACAGACATGTTAGTAGATTACAGTTTGAAAATGCCTAAGAATATTTTCGCAGGTGAGCATGCGCTGGAACAATTGGACACCATTCTGTCAGCCGATATTAAAAAGGTTGTTATCTTCACGGATAAAGGTGTGTTGGGTGCTGGATTGATCGCAATCCCGGAACAAATTCTTACTAGTAAAGCTATTGATTATACTATTATTTCTGAAATTCCAGCAGAACCTAGCTATCATCAAGCACAAGACATTGTGGATCGGTTCAAAAACGAAAAAGCGGATTTCATCATTGCGGTCGGTGGCGGCAGTGTGATGGACGTAGCAAAACTGGCCTCCATCCTGGCCACAGATGCTTACACGGTGAAGGATTTGTTGGACAACCCGCTTCTGGCTAAAAAGCAGGTAGCTTCCTTAATGATTCCAACCACTGCAGGAACAGGTGCAGAGGCGACGCCAAATAGCATCGTTGCTGTGCCGGAAAAAGAGCTGAAAGTTGGCATTGTGAATCCTGAAATGATTGCCGATTATGTGATTCTGGATGGTCGCCTGATTAAAAAGTTGCCAAAACCGATCGCAGCAGCTACAGGGGTAGATGCCTTGTGCCACGCGATTGAATGCTTCACCTCAACGAAGGCTAATCCGTTCAGCAATACATTTGCAATGGAAGCACTTGATTTGATTATGAATAACATTATTGAAGCTTGTACCAATCCAGAAGCACTTGATGCGAAAAATAACATGCTACTGGGTTCATTCTATGCAGGTGTCGCGATTACATCTTCAGGTACGACAGCCATTCATGCTCTGTCTTACCCGCTTGGTGGCAAATATCACATTCCACACGGCGTGTCGAATGCCATCTTGCTGACACCGGTTATGCGTTTTAACGAGCCGGTCATTAAAGAACACTTAGCCAAAGTATATGATCGTGTAGTAAGAGGCGGTAACCCTAATCTATCCGTGGATGAAAAATCGAAATATATCATTACAGAGCTGGAACGAATCGTTGCCGTTCTTGAAATCCCAACAAGCCTGAAGACGTTCAATGTGCCAGAGGGTGATCTGGAGGGATTGGTTGAAGCGGGTATGCAGGTGACACGTCTGTTGGTGAACAATATGCGTGAAGTGACACCCGATGACGCAAGAAACATTTATTTAGAAGTGCTATAGGCATTGTAGAAGAGCCATAAGGATGAAACGATTAGGAGGAAGCCGGAATGGTAGATATTAAAGGAATTATCGCCCCGATTATTACACCTATGAATGCTGATGAAAGTGTTAACTATGATGAACTAAGAGTGCAGATTGACCGCCTAATTGGGCATGGTGTACACGGGATCTTTGTGTTCGGGACAAACGGTGAGGGATATATCCTGTCTGAAGATGAAAAGTGTGAAATTATGAAAACGACCGTGGATCAAGTGGCTGGACGAATCCCTGTGTACGCTTCAACGGGCTCGAATAGCACACTAGATACCATTCGTCTATCGAAGAAAGCGAAAGACATCGGGGTAGATGTCTTGTCCATTATTACACCTGGGTTTGCAGCTGCTTCACAAGATGAACTGTACACACATTTCAAAACCGTCGCTGAACAGGTGGACCTGCCCATCGTTCTCTATAATATTCCGGCACGTACAGGGAATGCGATTGCTCCGGCAACAGTCGGCAAGCTGAGTACAATCAACAACATTGTCGGTGTAAAGGATTCCAGTGGGAACTTTGATAATATTCTTCAGTATATTGAACACACGCGTGATCAGGAAGGCTTTGCGGTCTTGTCAGGTAATGATTCTCTCATTCTGTGGACCTTATTGGCTGGCGGTACAGGTGGTGTGGCGGGCTGCTCCAATGTGTATCCTTTTACCATGGCACAGATTTATGAACAATTCCTTGCAGGCGACATTGCAGCGTCACGTCAATATCAGGACTCCATTCGTTCCTTTAGAGATTGCTTCAAATTTGGTAATCCGAACACGATCGTGAAGTATGCTGTTGCTGAATTAGGATTCCCGGTCGGTAAATGCCGTGCACCGTTCAATCAACTTTCAGACCAAGGCTTTGAAGCCCTTCGTCGAGTGATTGCAGACAACCAAACCAATGGGATGAAATAAAGGAGACCAACCATGACAAAAATAATTGGTATTACATTAGGTGATCCTGCTGGCATCGGTCCTGAAATATCCATCAAAGCGTTCTCCAAGCCTGAATTGTATGACCGTTGTCGTCCGCTGCTGGTAGGTGATCAATCAGTTATCGAATATTATCTTGCACAGCATCCAGAATTAGACCTGAAGGTAAATGTCGTAGAGAATCCTAAAGATGGCCTTTACACGTATGGAACGATTGATTTGGTTGATTTGGGCCTTGTGAATATGGCTGATTTCCAAATTGCTGAAGTGTCCGTAACAGGCGGCGACGCGGCCTTCCAATATGTGAAGAAAGTGATCGAGCTGGCACTTGCGAAGGACATTGATGCGACCGTAACGAATCCACTGAATAAAGAAGCGATGAATGCTGCAGGGCATCACTATGCAGGTCATACGGAGATTTATGGTGATCTAACGAATACAGAGAAATATACGATGATGCTGGCTGACGGCAACCTGCGTGTAGTTCACGTATCCACTCATGTGTCCTTACGTGAAGCCTGTGACCGCGCAACCAAACAACGGGTACTGGATGTCATCCGTATTGCTGATAAGGCATGTAAAGATCTGGGGATTGTTAACCCGAGAATTGCTATTGCCGGACTGAACCCTCACTGTGGTGAAAATGGTCTTTTTGGCACAGAGGAAATTGAGCATATTAATCCAGCAGTGGAAGCGGCGAAAGCAGAAGGCATTAATGCATTTGGTTCGTTGCCAGCGGATACGCTGTTTTCCAAAGCTAGAGGTGGCATGTACGACATCGTGGTTGCCATGTATCATGACCAAGGTCATATTCCGTTGAAATTGCTCGGATTTATCTATGATCAAGAGACGAGCTCCTGGAAAGCTGTAGAGGGCGTGAATATTACGCTGGGCTTGCCGATTATCCGTACATCGGTTGACCACGGCACGGCCTTTGACCAAGCAGGTAAATGGACAGCAAGTGAGCTTAGCTTGGAAAATGCCATTGATTATGCCATTAGACTTGCCGAAAATACTCAATAGAAAGCGTGTCTGGACTATGATTATTGAACGAATTGAGCGTTTGGAACACTATCAGTCCATTCTCCCTAATCTGGATAAAGCACTTGCGACGATGCAAGGGATCGCTGAATGGAAGGAGGGGGAGCGCTACCCATTTGATGGGGGCTTTCTCTTCTTTCAGTCAGGCACTACGAAGCCTTTATCCGAAGCACAATTCGAAGCACATCGGAAATATATCGACATCCAAGTGGTCCTCAAGGGAAGTGAGTATGCCGCTTTAGAGGATCTGAGAAACCTCTCGGTCGCCATTCCTTACAGCGAGGATCGAGATGTTGAAAAGTATGAAGGCGTGACGCAGCATGTCATGAAAATAACAGAAGGTATGGCGTATGTTCTCTTTCCGTGGGACGCTCACAAAGCCGTATTTCATATGGATCAACCGCTAGCCTTCACGAAGGCCGTCATTAAATTGGAAGTGAAATAACTTTATTGCTGAATCCCTTTCATAATGGACTAGGTATTAGGAAATGGATTCTAATTGGAGGGAGATTGTAAAATGACCAACTTACCACGAGTTCGAACTTCTGACCCCAATGGCATTGTGTATCATGATGAATTTTTGAATATTGATTTTGGATTAATCCCTACAGGTGGAAATAGAACCGCGCATGCGCCATCCTTGATTGAAACAGCAGACGGGGGCTTGCTCTGTGCCTGGTTTGCCGGCAGCTTTGAAGGTAGTGGAGATATTTCGATCGTCGTATCCAAGCTTGATCCTGACACACAAGTGTGGTCTATTCCTGTAACCGTATCCAAAGGTGAGGATCGTAGTGAGCAAAATCCGGCATTATTTAGATCACCTGAAGGCCCGATTTGGTTGATTTATACCTCACAACTGAGCCGCCAAGAAGGCAAAGACAATATGCAGTTCACCTCCATTATTATGGTGCAAAAATCAAATGATGAGGGTCAGACATGGGGCGAGCCTGAAGTACTCTTTTCCGAAGAAGGTACGTTCTCGCGCCAAGAGATTCAAATTCTGAGCAATGGGCGCTGGCTGTTTGCAACCTGGCTGTGTGAAGATTCAGCAGAAGGGTTGACCAATGATCCAACGGAATTCCGTGTGTCTGATGACCAAGGTCAAACATGGAAGAAAGTCAGAATGCCAGACAGCAATGGCCGTGTTCATGCGAATGTATTGGAAGTGGAACCTGGGCATTTGGTTGCCTTTATGCGCAGCCGCTTTGCAGACAATGTCTACTTTAGTGAGTCACACGATTATGGCGATTCTTGGTCTGTACCGTCAAAAACCGTGCTACCGAATAATAATGCGAGTATTAGTGCCATCAAGCTCCAATCCGGTGAAATTGCACTGGCCTATAATGTAAACGCTGCCCGTAATCCGGAGTTCGGAAAGGTGGCATGGCCTGGTCTGAGAAATCCGGTGGCTGTGTCGATCTCTGAGGATTTTGGACAAACGTGGCCAGTTGGCCGTGTATTCGAAGCGGCAGAAGGATACATTGGTGTAGAAAACAAGACAAACAATTCACAACATGAATATCCAACATTGTACCAGACGAAGGATGGATTATTGCATCTCGTATATGCATATAAAAATAGAGTGTGTGTCAAATATGTACGTTTCTCTGTCGGTGATGTGTTTGGTGAAAAGCGTGAGGCGGACGGTGTTTACAACCCTACATCAGGTGAGGGCGTTGAAGCTTCAGAATAAGCACCGGATACAGCATTACGTAACAGCTTAGAGCAGATGGTCATCAAAAAGAAACCCACAGCCACTATGGTCAAGACCCCATTTAGTGGACATTGAAAAAACACCTAAGCTAGAAACTGGCGTCGGTACTCTACCGGCGTCAGTTTGTTTAATTTACGCTGTGGTCGTCTTCGGTTGTAAAAACGTATGTATTTCTCAATTCGTCTTTGTGCCTCTGCCAGATTTCGTATATCATAGGGATAGAGTCCTTCCGTTTTGAGATGCGAGAAGAAACTCTCCATGGAGGCGTTGTCTAGGCAATTGCCCCGGCGAGACATGCTGATTTGGGCGCCAACCTTTGGCAGCATGTCGTGGTAAGCAT
>NZ_KB898209.1 GCF_000377505.1 Paenibacillus massiliensis 2301065 = DSM 16942
AAACAAATGCACGTTTGGTGGCGATAGCGGAGGGGTTCCACACGTACCCATCCCGAACACGACCGTTAAGCCCTCCAGCGCCGATGGTACTTGGACCGAAGGGTCCTGGGAGAGTAGGACGCCGCCAAGCACAAGAACCACTGCCGATATTCGGTGGTGGTTTTTTTCTGTGATATTACGTCAATAGACATTTTTTCTTATGCAAGTTGAAAGGACCTGTTCTGAGTAGCCGTATATATTGGCCGCAGAACAGGTCCTTTTTCTACAAATCGCCTTTGCTACTAGTAACGCTCTAAAATTTGTTGTGTCTTTAGTCCGTCTGCTGGAATAAGCCACCCTTGTGTGTCAAGCTCATCTAATAATTCGTGGCGCATGTCTGCTGCAGTTGCCGGAGCATCCGTCTTAAACGAAACTTCGACGATAGGCTCAATGCCAGTGCCTGCCTCGTTGCGAACAGGCCATACTTCAAGAGTCATCTCCTGCCCGTTCCAGGTTCCTTTATAGCGTTCGAAGGTTAATGGACCATAAGCACGTGAGTCATTCAGTCTCTTCTTACCCCAATTAGAGGAGGACCAGTTTTTTAATTTTCCAGGTAGCTTGTCCAGCAGCATCTCCAGCGCCTTCGCTTCGGATGGCAATACGGCTCCTTTATCTTTAGTGTCTACCTTTTTGGTATTAGAAAAGCTTAGCGTCTGCTTGCCATATCCCCAATCAATCTCAGCATCATAGTTATCATCGGACGCATCGAATCCCTCTTTGTTGGCTAGCGTAAGAGCAGCTTCCACATCGCCGTTTAGGATGGGATAGCGTTTTTTGTAGGTTAGTTCATAATTGGATTTGTCTTCTTTTTTACGAAAACGAACATTCCAGCCTTCATCGTTGAGGTCAAGCTGGTCTGTATCAAAATATTCTACTCGAATAGCCTCTGCATTGTCTTCCAGCCCGAAGGTATTCAGAACGTCCCTGCTTGGATTTCCATTCTCGTTTAATACGAGCGCTGGGTCTGCCAGAAATTTAACCTCGTAGGAGGGAATGGCATTGGCAGCGGCAGATACCTTGGCAGTCTCTAGTCCTCCAATACCAGTAATACTACCTCCCCAGGCAACCAAGCCGAGCATGAATGACAGGGTTATCTTTTTCCACTTATTCATTTCACATCACTCCTATATTCTGAATTTTGTTATATGATTCATTGTACGAAGTGAGCATAAGCGAATGGTTAACACCAGATAGTGATTAGGTAAATAATGTATAGAGTTCCTCAATGGCTCCCAATAGTTTTTGCGGATGAATTGACTTCCTTTCACAGCTTTGAGACACTCATGTAGTGTGCCAGATGATACGGTCACACATGTGAATGATAAAGTCTGCTGGATAAAAATCAGAATTGAGGTGGACCAATGAATATTAGACAATTCAGGGCAGATGAGTTTGATAAAAATATGGCCTTGTCAGAGTATGCATTTCAGGCTCGATTAACAGAAGAGCAACGTGAGACTATACAGAAGCGATTTAAGCCGGAGGATAGCTGGGGGATATTTCAGGGCGAGGATTTACAGGCGAAGCTTACTATAATACCTCTGGAGGCTTATATTCATGGGCAGACCTTTCTGATGGGAGGAATCGCTGGGGTAGCGACTTGGCCAGAGAAGCGGCGTGGGGGAATGGTGTCCCGACTACTAGTCCATGCCCTTGAGGAAATGAAGCGTGCTGGTCAGACTCTATCATTTTTACACCCGTTCTCTTTCCCGTTCTATCGCAAATTCGGGTGGGAAATCTATACAGAGTATCGTAAGTATACGATTCCAGCGGAGAAATTCCCCCGCAAGACAGTGGAGGAAGGCGAGGTCCGACGGGATATTCGTGATATTGCCATTTTAAGCTCAATTTATGAAGTCTATGCACGTCGATATAACGGAACCTTGGCACGTAGTGAGAGCTGGTGGCAGGAGCGGGTGTTCCGTGACCACCGCTATACAGCAGTATATTATAACGGCAAGGGTGAACCTGAAGGTTACGTGCTGTATAAGATTGAAAATAGAGAGCTGTTGTGTAATGAATTGGTCTTCACCACTGAACGGGCTAGACGTGGGCTATGGACTTATTTAGCCAATCACGATTCAATGGTGGAGCGAGGCATCTTTACATTCGTTCCTATGGATGACGCAATGCCTTACCTGCTTCAAGACCCGAGGATACAACAGGAGATTATTCCTTATTTCATGGGTAGAATTGTCGATGCATCAGCATTCTGGTCCCAGTATCCTTTTGTTCCGGCTGCAGAGGAGACCAGGTTCACGCTTGCACTTACAGATCCATATGCACCTTGGAATGATGGTGTCTGGGAGATCGTTATCTCAAGTAGTGGTCAGGGTAGCTGGCGTCCATCCAACCTAGAGGCAGAGAAGGCTGATCTCACCTGTGACATTCAGGCTTTGACTGCCATGATGCTCGGCTACAGGGATCCGATTTATTTGTCCACATGGGAAAAGCTCCAAGGTAGCTCTAGTATCGCTGCCACATGGGCAGCGCGCTTACCACAAGCTACTACTCATTTGATGGATCACTTCTAAGCAGGCCCTTTCAAAGTTGCAGAATTGTATAGTTTAGCATAAATAAGTTCAACAACACAGGCTCCTATGTTAGGGGCCTGTGTTTTATATTTGGAACGATTTGCGGCGAAACCTCTCTGGAACGATTAAGAACGCCAAAAAGTGCAAAAAATAAAAACAGGATGACTTGGCAAATGAGAAAATTATGTTATAATAAAAACAAAGTCAAAGAAAGTCAAAGTCAACGGAGTTCAATTGTCTATGTAGCTTGGGTAAGCTTTGGTCTTTTGGAACAGTCTTTGATTATTCAGACCTTGTAGGTCGAAAAACGAATCAAGCGTTATGGTGGATAAGGTCCTTTTTACAGGGGTTGAGCTGCTGTAGGGCTTATTTTTGCAAGATTCGTGGCTTTAGTCTTTGGTTAAGTTGTGTATACGGCACACTCTGTGGAGCACAGAGCAATTCCTGTGTCTTCATCAGTGGAGGATGATGAAATGCGTAATGTTTCTGATATTATCGAACAATATCTGAAAAGCATGCTGGTCGAGAGTCCTGAAGGATTAGTGGAAATCCAGCGCAACGATTTGGCTGACCGCTTCTCTTGCGTGCCTTCCCAAATTAATTATGTTATAAGTACACGGTTCACCCTTGAGAAAGGCTATCTCGTTGAAAGTAAACGCGGAGGCGGTGGGTATATTCGCATTCAGCGAATTGAGCTACCAGCTCAGCACATACTGCATACTCATCTGCACCATACGATAGGAGATGAGATTAGCCAGAGCGCAGCAGAAGGGTTAATCTATCAGTTGGAGGAAGCCCGTGTGCTGAACAGGCGGGAGGCAGCAATCATGAAAGCAGCGATCTCCAGAGAGTCTTTGGCATTAAAGCTTCCACTAAGGGACCAGTTGCGGGCGCGAGTCTTCAAGGCGATGCTTATAGCACTTCTCGCCAGATAAAGCCTTCTTCGGCAGTATAGAGCAGGACCGAGTTCCACTCAGTTGAGCTGCATCTATAGTGCTGATGGAGGTTGAACCAAGACATGTAGCCTGATGGGATTAGTCCGTTGGTCAGGGAATTCTTGACTGATTGTGACCAAGTCTGGGTTACATTATAAAGGAGGTACTTGTATGCTGTGCCAAGAATGTAATAAGAGGCCGGCAACGCTCCATTTCACCAAGATCGTGAATGGAGAGAAGACGGAATTTCATATCTGTGAGGCCTGTGCCAGGGAAAAGGGTGAGCTCATTCCCGGAACCTCTAACGGATTTTCTATTCACAGTCTATTATCAGGCCTTCTTGATTTTGATCCTGCTAATAAGAGTCAGATGCAGGGAGCTTCCGCACCACAGGCTATACGGTGTGAGGAATGCGGAATGACCTATTCTCAATTCAGCAAGATCGGGCGCTTTGGCTGCAGCTCTTGCTATAAATATTTTGATGAACGACTAGATCCGTTGTTCAAGCGTGTGCATGGTGGCACTACACATGTGGGCAAGGTGCCCGTGCGTACTGGCGGCAAAATGAAAGTCAGACGGCAAGTGGATGAACTCAAGCGTGAGCTGCAATTCAAGATCCAGCAGGAAGAGTTCGAATCAGCTGCACAATTGCGCGATCAGATCCGTGAGCTTGAAAAACAGATAGCCCAAGAGTAAAGTTGGAAAGTAGGAGGGATGCGACATGCCTAATCTCCGATTCACCGAACAGCCCTTAAGTGAGTGGATGCGCAGCGATGCTGTGGACTCTGAGATTGTAATTAGCAGTAGAGTCCGGATCGCACGCAATCTGCAGCATTTTCCCTTCCCTATGCTTGCTACGAACCAGCAATCGGAAGCGGTGTTGAACAAGCTCAGTGAGGTGCTGGAGCAAGAGGAAATGAAGGAGTATGGTGCTTTTCATTTGCTTAAGATTCCCGAGACCAGTGATCTGGATCAAAGAGTGTTGGTGGAGAAGCATCTGATTAGTCCAAATCTGGCCAGTGAATCTCGCAATGGTGCCGTGATGATCAGCGAGAACGAGGCCGTAAGTATTATGATTAATGAGGAGGATCACCTACGTATTCAATGTCTGTATCCCGGCTGTCAGGTCAAAGAGGCTTGGCAAAAGGCAAGCAGTATTGATGATGTCTTCGAGGCAGCTGTAGATTATGCCTTTGATGATCGACGTGGTTATCTGACCAGTTGTCCGACCAATGTAGGTACTGGACTGCGGGCCTCTGTCATGATGCACCTGCCAGCTTTGGTAATGACCCATCAAATTAATCGAATTTTGTCTGCTGTCTCACAAGTGGGACTGACGGTTAGAGGAATTTATGGGGAAGGCAGCGAAGCAGTAGGTAATCTGTTCCAGGTCTCCAACCAGATTACGCTGGGACAGACCGAGGAGGAGATCATAGAGAACCTTCACGGTGTCGTACTGCAGATTATTGAGCATGAGAGAGCAGCCAGAGAGCGTCTGATGAATGAATCGATATTGCGGATTACAGACCGAATTATGCGATCCTACGGTATCTTGTCTTATGCCACTGTTGTCGAATCGAAGGAAGCCGCTCAGCGGTTATCTGATGTACGACTTGGTGTGGACATGGGCATCCTGGAGGGACCCTCGATTCAGACGTTAAATGAGCTACATGTCATGACGCAGCCGGGCTTCCTGCAAAAGAAATTTGGAGGTGAGCTCGACAATGCTGGGCGAGACACCTATAGAGCAACATTGATTCGGGAGCAACTTCGTTCCTCAGCTTCCCGAGCATGATATAGTCATATAGTTTAATGAATATTGGATTACAAAGAACTACACTATATATGGAGGTGCAACACATATGATGTTCGGAAGATTTACAGAACGAGCGCAGAAGGTACTCGCATTGGCTCAAGAGGAAGCGGTCCGTCTTGGACACAACAATATTGGTACAGAGCATATCCTGCTGGGACTAATTCGAGAGGGTGAAGGAATCGCTGCCAAGGCTCTGATTGGTCTGGGGCTGGGTCTTGAGAAAATTCAGGACGAAGTAGAGACATTGATCGGACGCGGTCAAGAGCAGCCTACGAATATCGCGTATACACCTCGTGCGAAGAAGGTTATTGAGCTCTCCATGGACGAAGCTCGCAAGCTGGGTCATACCTACGTGGGCACAGAGCATATTTTGCTGGGTCTTATTCGTGAAGGTGAAGGTGTAGCTGCTCGTGTACTGAATAATCTAGGCATTAGCCTGAACAAGGCTCGCCAGCAAGTGCTTCAGCTGCTTGGTAGCAGTGAAGCGGTATCCAGTCACAGCGGCACACAAGCGAATGTGAGCACTCCTACATTGGATAGCCTGGCTCGTGATCTGACAGCCATCGCGAAGGATGGTAACCTTGACCCTGTAATTGGCCGCAGCAAAGAGATTGAGCGGGTCATTCAGGTGCTGAGTCGTCGTACGAAGAATAACCCAGTGTTGATTGGTGAGCCAGGGGTAGGTAAGACGGCGATTGCTGAAGGTCTTGCTCAGAAGATTATCGCTAATGAGATTCCGGAGACACTACGTGATAAGCGTGTTATGACACTTGATATGGGCTCTGTTGTAGCTGGTACAAAATATCGCGGTGAATTCGAGGATCGTCTGAAAAAGATTATGGACGAGATTCGCCAAGCTGGTAATATTGTACTGTTCATTGATGAGCTGCACACATTGATCGGCGCTGGTGGTGCAGAGGGAGCGATCGACGCGTCCAATATTCTGAAGCCTGCACTGGCACGTGGCGAGCTGCAATGTATCGGGGCCACCACCCTGGACGAGTATCGTAAATACATTGAAAAGGATGCAGCCCTGGAACGACGCTTCCAGCCTATTACAGTGGATCAGCCATCTCCAGAGGAAGCCATTCAGATTTTGTACGGATTGCGTGACCGCTATGAGGCACATCACCGTGTGAAAATTACGGATGAAGCGATTGAAGCAGCTGTTAAGCTGTCTGACCGTTATATTACAGACCGTTTCCTGCCGGACAAAGCGATTGATCTGATTGATGAAGCGGGTTCTAAAGTAAGACTGAACTCCTACACCGTACCGCCAAACCTGAAACAGTTGGAGAACCGTCTTGAGGATATTCGTAAAGAGAAGGATTCAGCTGTACAAAGTCAAGAATTTGAGAAGGCTGCTGCGCTTCGGGATACAGAGCAGAAAATGCGTGAAGAGCTGGATCTGACCAAAAATCAGTGGAAAGAAAAACAAGGTCGTACCGATTCCGAGGTGACACCTGAGGATATCGCGCAGATCGTAGCACTCTGGACGGGCGTACCTGTCAGCAAGCTGAAGGAAGAAGAAACGGAGCGTCTCTTGAACATGGAGCAACTGCTGCATGAACGTGTAATCGGTCAGGACGAAGCCGTCAAGGCAGTCAGCCGTGCGATCCGTCGTGCACGTGCTGGTCTCAAAGATCCTAAGCGTCCAATGGGCTCCTTTATCTTCCTTGGTCCTACAGGGGTAGGTAAAACTGAGCTTGCTCGTGCACTTGCCGAGTCCATGTTCGGTGATGAAAATGCAGTTATCCGTATCGATATGTCCGAATACATGGAGAAGCACTCTACATCACGTCTGGTCGGAGCGCCTCCAGGGTATGTAGGGTATGAGGAAGGCGGTCAGCTGACGGAGAAGGTTCGCCGTAAGCCATACTCAGTCGTATTGCTTGATGAGATTGAGAAAGCTCACCCTGAGGTCTTCAACATCCTGCTGCAAGTGCTGGAGGATGGACGCTTGACGGATTCCAAAGGTCGCGTAGTTGACTTCCGGAATACGCTCATCATCCTGACTTCCAACGTCGGGGCAGAAGCCATCAAGCGGAACTCTACGCTGGGCTTCACAGCTGTGGTGGATGCTGGGGCAGACTATGACAATATGAAGGGTAAGGTCATGGAAGAGCTTAAGAAGAGCTTCCGTCCAGAGTTCCTGAACCGTATTGATGAGATCATAGTGTTCCACTCTCTTGAAGAGAAGCACATTGGTCAAATCGTTTCCCTCATGTCCGAAGAGCTTCGTAAGCGTCTGAACGAATACGATGTGGACTTCGAGCTGACTGACAAGGCTAAGGCGTTCCTGGCTAAAGAAGGCTTCGATCCAGCCTACGGGGCACGTCCGTTGCGTAGAGCGATTCAGAAGCATATTGAGGATCGTTTGTCCGAGGAGCTGTTGAGCGGAACGATTACCAAGGGGGATTCCCTGCTGATCGATGAGATCGATGGTGGCTTGAAGGTTAGTAAGAAAACGAATGTTCCCACTCAATCCTGATGAATATAGCGTTTGACAAGTGAGAACTATATAGAAAAGGGTTGCTCCCGTTATGTACTGCGATGTGCTGCATACAATGGGGGCAACCCTTTTTTTTATCTCGAGAGGTAGCATCTTCATGTTCGTGAAATGCTGTCATATATTAATCTTATCTGCCTTGAATTCCGGGCATAGTCATGCTCGGTAATCAGAATTTTGCTTCATTACAGTGATTGGAAAAGTTTGTGATATTGCTTTACGGTTGCTCTGCTTCAATGGTACACTTTTAGTATTGGAGCTTTTTGAACAAGGAGAATCGAATGGCTAAAGTAAAAACCAAATTTTATTGCACGGAATGCGGCTATGAATCGCCTAAATGGTACGGAAAATGCCCAGGGTGCCAAGCATGGAACTCCATGGTTGAGGCAACAGAGACTGTTGTAAAGACAGCAGGGATGAGCTCATCCCTTTTTCATAACCAGACGCAAGAGAAGCCTTTGTCGATTACCGAGGTCGAGAGTGGGAAAGAGCCGCGTGTGCTCACTGGTATTGGAGAGTTGAATCGGGTGCTGGGTGGAGGACTTGTTCCAGGCTCATTAGTTCTCGTCGGCGGAGATCCTGGAATCGGCAAATCCACGCTACTACTGCAGGCGTCTAATGAACTGGCACGTTCAGGCTTGCGTGTGCTGTATGTATCTGGTGAGGAATCAGTTCGTCAGACCAAGTTGCGTGCTGATCGACTTGGAGTGCTCTCGCCTGAATTATATGTTCTATGTGAAACGAATCTGGAGACCATTGAGGCAGCTGTAGATCAAATGAAGCCCCAATTTCTGGTCATTGACTCAATCCAGACTGTTTATTTGCCAGATGTGACAAGTGCGCCGGGCAGTGTATCCCAGGTGCGAGAGTGCACAGCTCGTTTTATGCGCATCGCCAAAGGTCTTGGCATAGCCACGGTCCTCGTAGGTCATGTTACCAAAGAAGGAGCCATTGCAGGTCCAAGACTGCTTGAACATATGGTGGATTGTGTACTGTATTTTGAAGGGGAACGTCATCATACCTATCGCTTGCTTCGGGCCGTCAAGAATCGATTTGGTTCCACCAATGAAATGGGGATCTTCGAGATGGGAGAAGGAGGCTTGCGGGAAGTAGAGAATCCTTCAGAGCTATTCCTATCCGAACGTCCACTAGGAGTAGCAGGCTCAACAGTGGTTGCGAGTATGGAGGGCACGAGACCTGTATTGGTGGAGCTGCAGGCGTTGATTGCAAGTACCCACTTTCCTTCCCCGCGGCGAATGGGCACGGGCATTGATCACCACCGCTTAAGTTTGATTATTGCGGTGCTGGAGAAGCGTATGGGAATGTTCTTGCAGAATCAGGATGCGTATCTGAATGTAGCAGGAGGCGTGAAGCTAGATGAGCCGGCGGTAGATCTGGCAATTGCCGTCAGTATTGCTTCAAGCTTCCGTGATGTACCTACGAAGCCTTATGATGTGATTTTTGGTGAAGTAGGACTGACTGGTGAGGTACGTGCTGTGTCCAGGGCAGAGCAGCGGGTGCGTGAAGCTCATAAGCTCGGATTCAAACGAGTGATTTTGCCGGAAAAAAGTCTGAAAGGCTGGACGCCACCTAAAAATCTGGAGATCATTGGGGTAGGGACTGTGTCTGAAGCACTGGCAGCCGCATTAAATTAGGGGGAAAAAATACAATGAAGGAAACGAGCCAACTCGGTAAAATGAACGATTTATTGCGGCTTGTAGCGCCGGGTACACCCTTTCGTGAAGGTCTAGAAAACGTACTCAGGGCTAAGACCGGAGCGCTTCTCGTCGTCGGCTACAGTCCAGAGGTTATGGAAGTGGTAGATGGAGGGTTCTCCATTAATTGTGACTTTTCACCGAACTATCTGTATGAATTGGCCAAAATGGATGGGGCCATCATTTTGAGCGAAGATTTAAAGCGGATTTTATATGCGAACACGCAGTTGATACCGGATTCCTCTATCTCCTCCATTGAGACCGGGATTCGTCATCGAACGGCCGAGCGTGTTGCGAAGCAAACGGGGAAGCTGGTTGTGTCCATTTCTCAGCGTCGTAATATCATTACTTTGTATCAAGGCACACTTCGCTATGCCCTTAAGGAAATTGGTGTCATATTGACCAAAGCCAATCAGGCTATTCAGACGCTGGAGAAATACAAATCTGTACTGAATCAGGCCCTGACGAACCTGTCTGCCTCCGAATTCGAGGAGCTGGTAACCATCCCTGAGGTTATCAATGTAATCCAGCGTACGGAGATGGTCATGCGGATTAAGATGGAAATTAAGCGTTATGTCAACGAGCTTGGCAATGAAGGCCGTCTGATCAGCATGCAGATGGAGGAGCTTGTGGGGACCACAGAGGAAGAAGCTTGGTTACTCTATAAGGACTATGCCAAAGAAGACAGTGATGAGAAAATTCGCGAAATCATTAATGGTCTAAAGCATTCAACGGATGAAGAACTGCTCGATGCCCATCATATAGCACGATTGCTTGGTTATCCTTCGTCCGCGGCCACTTCAGAGGAAACGGTATCCCCAAGAGGCTATCGTGTACTGAATAAAATTCCAAGGCTACCTAATGTGATTATTCATAATCTGGTAGACCAATTCAGTGAGCTGCCACAGGTTATGATGGCTTCCATTGAGGAACTGGATGAGGTGGATGGCATTGGTGAGGTGCGTGCCCGTACCATCAAGGAAGGGCTGAAGCGACTGCAGGAGCAAGTGTTCATTGACAGGCAGATGTAATTGCAATATCATCAGTGGATGATATTGGAACTAGAGCTTAGCTTATGAGGTGAAAATATGATAGCCAAATCAATTCCGAACATGTTTACTTTGGGTAATCTGTTCCTTGGAATGATTGCCATGATGCTTGCGGTAGACGGTAAATACAGCTATGCAGCCATTATGGTTATTGTTGCAATGTTGCTTGACGGATTGGATGGCCGTGCTGCGAGAGCACTTAATGCACAGAGTGATTTCGGCAAAGAACTTGATTCTTTGTCGGATATGGTTTCTTTTGGCGCAGCACCTGCTGTAATTATGTATATGGTTAGTTTCCATGATGTACATCCAGCACTGGGCTGGACGGCTACGGCCATTTTTCCTATGTGTGGTGCAATGCGCCTAGCGAGATTCAACGTGCGTGCGGGGATTCCAGGCTATTTTACGGGACTTCCGATTCCAGCAGCGGGCGGTGTGCTCGCGACTCTGTCCCTGTTCCATGCAGATATATCTCCTATACCGATGGCTGTAGCGACGATGCTACTCTCATACCTGATGATCAGCTCCTTAAAGTATCCTAACTTCAAGAAGGTTGGTCTTCCAAAGAAAGCGATATGGATTGCACCTCTGGTTGCAATCGGGGCCGTGTTCATTGCGATCCAGTTCGCTGATAATCTCTCCAAGCTGATTTTCGTACCTCTGGTGCTCTATGCGCTCTACGGTATGAAGCATCACCTGGAAAGAATCTTCGGCAGACGACGGAAGAAGCGTAAATCGTCTGATGATCAGTATCGCCACTCTGAACGTTAATGTTTGTACGCTAATTATGCGATAGCTAATACAAGTTACAGGAATTATTCGTATCACATATGCTTTGGAATAGATTTAGCGATTAAGCTGTTATCCATGTTTACTAGGATCGAGTATTGGCTGTTGGCTGTGGCCATTTCAACAAAGCAAAAGGAAAAGCATGTATGTCTCATTAATGGGGCACACATGCTTTTTGTTGCTTAGGGCACTAGCGTGGATACTTAGCGTCCCAAGCCTTCTATGATGTTGATGAGAAGCATTGTTCAGGTAAAAGAAAGCATTAAGACATATTGAATAGTCCCAGCGTCGAGCACTTCTGAGACTCGCGCTCCACCACATCTTCCAAATTGATCTCCAGCAGATTGCAAAGAGCGGACATGTAGAAGAGGCTACGACCAAGCTCGGACATAATAACTTCCTTACAATTCTCACAAAGCGACCCTTGAACGTGGTTATCCAACTGAGCTTTGGCATCCTCCAGACTGGACTCCAGCTCATAATCCTGTTTTTTGGCGTGGACCTCAATGCAGCCGCATTCTGTTATTGCTTTGGCAACGGCACGGTTCACAGAGGCGCCTGATTGCCCAGTTTTGGACAGAACATCTAGCAGACTGCGGTGACGGAGCAGCAGTTCGGATACCTGATCTTGAAAAGCGTGCAAGCTTTGTACGGTCATTTCGCTACCCACCTCTGATTTATAGGAATAAATTCATTATATGCCAAAAAAATATACCCTTTCAATATAAAGATCAAGGTTGCTCGTTGACTCTCCCTGTCTAGCTTGGGAAAAAAGTTCATCAACCCACGGTTAACCCTGGCTGAATTGGACCATACTGGATAAAGAATCCAGATAGAAATGGATACCAAGGAAACAGAGGAGGTGCGGGGGTTCATGTGGAAAAGAGCCATTTTAACTTTTACAGGATTGTGCGGGGCATGGTTCGGCTATACGTTATATGATAGAGTTGCAGGGACTGTTCGCTGGCTGCCGGTATGGATGCAGGATTCTCCTGCGGGTGGCGTGATTTGGACGATACTGGGTGCGTTGGTGTTTCTCGTTAGCTGTTCAGCTGCGGGCTCAGCGCTTTCCAACCGATTACAACGAGGAATTGATAGGCTGGCTGGCATCCCAATTCATGAGATTGCTTCGGGCACAGTAGGCTTGCTGAGTGGTCTGCTGTTTGCGATACTCATTTATCCAGGGCTGTCCTGGCTCGGAGTTAGTGGGCAGATCCTCGGTCTGGGCATCATGCTCGTGTGCGGATATGTCGGTATGATGGTGGGATTGGAAAAGCGTGATGAGCTTACGTCTCTATGGACGTCAGGACGCTTTCACCACACGGAGGAGCCTGAGGAACGCTGGCTGGAGGAGCACAAGATTCTGGATACCAGCGTCATCATTGACGGCAGAATAGCTGATATTTGCAAGACGGGATTCATTGAAGGCACAATTGTTATTCCAGAATTCGTACTGGAGGAGCTCCAGCATATTGCGGATTCATCCGATTTACTCAAGCGTAATCGTGGGCGCAGGGGGCTCGATATTCTGAACAAGATTCAGAAGGAGCTTGATGTGAAGGTGCTTATCTATGAGGGTGATTTTGAAGAAATCTCTGAGGTGGATAGCAAGCTCGTCAAGCTGGCGAAGCTTTTGCAGGGCAAGGTCGTGACCAATGATTTCAACCTGAATAAGGTATGTGAGCTGCAGGGTGTGTCTGTACTGAATATCAATGATCTAGCCAATGCGGTGAAGCCAGTCGTGCTGCCGGGTGAAGAGATTGTCGTGCAGATCATTAAGGACGGCAAGGAGCACGGTCAAGGCGTCGCTTATCTAGATGATGGGACCATGATCGTAGTAGAGGGTGGACGGGATTACATTGGCACGACCATGGAAGTGCTTGTGACGAGTGTACTGCAGACCTCTGCGGGCCGCATGATCTTCGCCAAACCGAAATTATTGGAAAAAGCTCAGTAAACACGGTATGATGGAAGGGTCGGTGTTACCGACCATAGCCATTCCGGCATACTGACTGTTAAGGTAGGGATTGGAGCGATGGACAATAGTCTCGGTGTCGTCGTTGTGGCCGCAGGACGCGGAACCCGAATGGGCACGACAGAGAGCAAGCAGTTTTTGAAATTAGGGGACAAGCCTGTTTTTATATATACTCTTGAGGTGTTCGCCCGTATGCCTGAGATTCAGGAGATCGTACTCGTCACTGGTGAAGGAGATACGGACCGCTGTCGTGACTGGATTGATGAATTCGGCATTGATAAGGTGTCATCTATCGTCGCTGGTGGTGCTGAGCGTCAGCATTCGGTCAAGCGCGGTCTTGCGCGGCTGAATACGGAGTGGGTCATGGTTCATGATGGGGTACGCCCTTTTGTGACCCGGAAGGCCATACGGGACTGTCTGGAAGCTGCTCGCGAGCATGGAGCATCCGTGCTGGGTGTTCCTGTCAAGGATACGATTAAGCAGGTGGATCAGGACGGTAAAGTTGTGGCAACGCCAGAACGCCGAAGTCTGTGGAGCATTCAAACGCCACAGACTTTTCGTCTTTCCGATTTGGAAGAGGCATATGTGCTGGCGGAGAAAGACGGATTCCTGGGTACGGATGATTCGATGCTGGTAGAGCGTCTTGGTATCCGTGTACAGATGGTAGAGGGCAGTTATACCAATATCAAGATTACTACCCCGGAGGATCTGGAGATCGCAACATTATGGACGGGCAGAGAGGAAGAGGAGACAGAATGATTCGAGTAGGACAAGGATTCGATGTTCATCAGTTGGTCGAAGGAAGGCCGTGTATTATCGGGGGCGTAACCATTCCGTATGAGAAAGGTCTGTTGGGCCACTCTGATGCGGATGTACTGTTGCATGCGATTACGGATGCGATCTTGGGAGCCCTGGGTATGGGAGACATCGGCAAGCATTTTCCTGACAATGATCCTGCATTTAAGGATGCGGATAGCCTCAAGCTACTGCAGCATGTATGGCAATTGGCCAAGGAGCAGGGATACGAGCTTGGCAATATTGACAGCACGATTATTGCCCAGCGCCCAAAGATGGCTCCATATATTCCACAAATGGTAGATGTTATAGCAGAAGCACTTGGAGCGAAGGAACGTTCACAGGTTAACGTCAAGGCTACAACGACTGAGCAGCTTGGCTTCACTGGGCGTGGTGAGGGAGTCGCTGCACAATCGGTTGTGTGCCTTGTCAAGGGTATGCTATCATCATGAGTTGAGAGATAAGTTAGGCAGCTTTCCGAAATAAAGTACCGCTAATTTGCTGGAAAAGCTCCTTGAACAATGGAGACTTTGCCAGCAAAAGCGGGTACTAATTTCGGAAAACGCCCATTCGGAGGGGATTGTATGAGCACGGAAGTCCGTGTACGGTATGCGCCAAGTCCAACGGGACATCTACATATCGGAAATGCAAGAACAGCACTGTTCAATTATTTGTATGCTAGAAATCAGGGCGGTAAATTCATTATTCGTATTGAAGATACCGATGTGAAGCGTAACATTGAGGGTGGCGTGGAGAGTCAGCTCAAATACTTGAAGTGGCTTGGCATCGACTGGGATGAAAGCGTGGATGTTGGCGGTGAATACGGCCCTTATCGTCAGACCGAGCGTCTGGATATCTATAAGGAGCAATGGCAGTCCTTGCTGGACAATGGGCTTGCTTATCGTTGTTATTGCACGGAGGAAGAGCTGGAGAAAGAGCGTGAAGAGCAGATGGCTCGTGGCGAGACGCCTCGCTACTCTGGCAAGCACCGGGATTTGACTGAAGAACAATGTAAGGCCTTCGAGGCAGAGGGACGTGTGCCGAGCATTCGTTTCCGGGTACCGGAGGACCGTGAATATACATTTGATGATATGGTGAAGGGCTCCATTACGTTCAACTCCAAGGAGAGTGGCGATTTCGTTATCGTCAAGAAGGATGGAATTCCGACCTACAACTTCGCGGTAGCGGTGGATGATCATTTGATGAAGATTACTCACGTCCTGCGCGGCGAGGATCACGTATCCAATACTCCGCGGCAGCTGATGATCTATGAGGCGCTTGGTTGGGAGCCGCCGATCTTTGGACACATGACTCTAATCGTGGGTGAGGATCACAAGAAGCTTAGCAAGCGGAATGAATCCATTATCCAATTCATGGAGCAATATGACCGTCTTGGCTATTTGCCAGAGGCTATGTTCAACTTTATCGCACTTCTGGGATGGTCACCTGAGGGAGAAGAAGAGATCTACGATCAAGAGCAGTTGATCTCCATCTTCGATCCGAATCGTCTGTCCAAGAGTCCGGCTGTATTTGATCCGCTGAAGCTGGCTCATCTGAATAATCACTACATCAAGCATGCTGACCCTGCACGGATTACGGCAATGGCTGTTCCGCATCTGCAGGAAGCTGGATTAATTCCACAGGAGCTGACAGAGGAGCAGGCTGCATGGGCCGAGGCTCTGGTACGCTTGTATCAGGAGCAAATGACAGCTGCTTCGGATATTGTCAAATTATCAGACGTCTTCTTCCGCTCACATCTGGAGCTTGACGGGGAAGCCCAGGCTGTACTGGCAGAAGAGCAGGTCCCAGCTGTACTACAGGCATTTGTGGACAAGGTACAGGCAAGTGAAGAGTTCACAGCAGTACGTATGGCTGCCCTCATCAAGGAAGTGCAGAAGGAGACTGGCTTCAAGGGCAAGCAGCTATTTATGCCGATTCGTGTGGCATTGACGGGCCAGACCCACGGAAGAGATCTGAACGAGACTATTTATCTTCTTGGTCGGGATAAGGTCATTCAGCGTCTGCAATCCCAGATCAAAGGCTAATTCCTGGACTGGAATTGTTGTCAGTTTGTTGTCTTTCCGCTATAATGGGTGTCACCAACGAAATGATTGATGACGGCGTATTTGCGCCGTAACATAAAAGCAACGAGCAGGAGAAGTACATTGCAATAGTCATCTAACCAGAGAGGACAGACGAAGGCGAAGGCCGGGGCTGTGAGTTGTCCAGATGGCCAGCAGTAGAAATGCGCCTGGGAGCTGTTCGATTGAACCTGAGATGCCGGATCGGTAGCCCAGGACAGGTTGAACCGTGTCATCCGCGTTACTGGATGTGAAAGATGAGAGGTCGGCATATGCTGCGGCATCTCAAGCAGAGTGGAACCACGGTAAAACGTCTCTGCAGCTTTGGCTGCGGAGGCGTTTTTTTATGCCTTATTTGCCTTATTGCATGTATGGAATCTCGACCGAAGCAAAAAGGGGGCTCCTATGTTCAGGAAGATGAAGTCGGACATTCAGGCGGTGCTGGATAATGACCCGGCAGCTACAGGGCCGCTGGAGGTTATTTTTACGTACTCCGGGATTCATGCCATTTGGTTTCACAGAGCAGCTCATGGCCTTTATCGCAGGGGGTGGCGTACACTGCCTCGCATTATATCGCAATTTTCGCGCTTTATGACAGGAATCGAGATTCATCCGGGAGCCCGCATCGGGGATCGTCTGTTCATAGACCACGGTATGGGAATCGTCATTGGTGAGACCTGCGAGATCGGAAATGATGTCATTTTATATCAGGGAGTTACTCTTGGGGGGACGGGAAAAGAAAAGGGTAAAAGGCATCCTACCATTGGTAATAATGTAGTTATCGGCTCGGGCGCGAAAATACTAGGGTCATTCACTGTCGGAGATCAGTCCAATATAGGCTCCAACTCAGTGGTCCTGAAGGAGGTTCCTCCATATAGTACGGTAGTAGGCATTCCAGGACGTATTGTGAAGCAGGCGGGAATTAAACAGGATCGCTTAAGCCACCAGCTTCCAGACCCGATCGTAGATTCCATACGGAGTCTGCAGGCTGAAATCGAGCTACTGCGCACAGAGCTTGCTGAAGTGAAAAGCAGCCCATCTTCGCGGGAAAAGCTTCACGATGAGCGTATGCATGTCCCATCGGTAAAAGACGAGCAGGATTGAGAAACGTCGTGGCAATCAAGTAAGATGATATTAATACAGCAAAAGCTGTCCGGATATAGCTCCTCATGCGGTGCATGGGATTCCGGTTAAGGAGGAATAGCGTATGACGCTTCAGGTCTATAACACGATGCATAGAAATAAAGAGGTGTTCGTCCCCCAAGAACCTGGAAAGGTCAAGATGTATGTATGCGGACCGACGGTGTATGACTATATTCATATTGGCAATGCCCGTCCAATTATCGTGTTTGATATGGTGCGTAGCTACCTTGAGTATTCGGGATACGAAGTTAACTACGTTACGAATTTTACCGATGTGGACGACAAGCTGATCCGTAAGGCGGAAGAGCTTGGCACAGATGTACCTACAGTGGCTGAGCGTTTCATTAACGCTTACTACGAGGATATTGCGGGGCTCGGCATACCTGCGGCCACTCTTAATCCGCGAGTTACCGAGAGCATGGATCTGATTATTGAATTCATCCGTGAGCTGGTTGAGCGTGATTACGCCTATGAGAACGGCGGAGATGTATTCTACCGTACCGAGAAGTTCAAGGACTACGGTAAGCTGTCAGGTCAGAATCTGGAGCAGCTGCAATTTGGCATTCGGATCGGTGTCGATGAGCGCAAGGAGCGCCCGGAGGATTTTGTACTATGGAAGGCTGCCAAGCCAGGTGAGATCTATTGGTCCAGTCCGTGGGGGAATGGCAGACCCGGCTGGCATATCGAGTGCTCTGCCATGGCCCGTCATTATCTGGGCGATACGCTGGATATTCATGGCGGCGGACAGGATTTACAGTTCCCGCACCATGAATGCGAATGCGCACAATCAGAAGCGTTGACTGGTCAGCCACTATCTCGCTACTGGATGCATAATGGCTATATTCGAATCAATAATGAGAAGATGTCGAAATCGCTCGGCAATGGTATCCTTGTCAAGGATCTGCGGGCACAGTATAAGAAGGAAGCCATACGTTACTTCATGCTGTCTACGCATTATCGCAATCCACTGAATTTCAATGAGGAGACCATGAGTCAGGCTGAGAAAAGTGTCGAACGTATTGCGAATGCTGTCGCAAATGTAACACACCGCTTGAAGACGGCATTGCCAGGTGATGGTCAAGTAGGCCAAGAGCTAGAGAGCAAGCTGCAGCAAATCCAGTCTCAGTTCCGCGAGAAAATGGATGATGACTTTAATACTCCAGATGCGATTACAGCACTGTTCGATTGGGTAAGTGAAGCTAATCAGACATTGCAGCGGGAGGTAGTGATTTCTGCTGAGCTGACAGCTCTCCTGAAGACCTTCGAGGGGATGAACAGTGTGCTGCGACTTTATGACGCTACGAGCAGTGAACTGCTGGATGAGGAAGTAGAGCAGCTGATCGCAGAGCGCGTAGAGGCAAGAAAGTCGAAAAATTGGGGCAGAGCTGATGAGATTCGTGATCTGCTGGCAGAACAGGGCATTCTGCTGGAGGATACGGCTCAAGGCATGCGCTGGCGGCGGAGATAAGCGGAGGGAAAATGGAATTGCAGAAGCTTTGGTTCCCCTACCCCCCTTCCAAGCCAGCAAGACTCATCCCCCCTATATCGTTGGCTTATATTGGGGACGCTGTATATGAGGTTGCCATCCGCCAATTTTTGCTGAGCCAGACTAACTTGCGCCCACACCATCTGCACCGCAAAGCGATAAGTCTGGTGTCAGCCAAGGCACAAAGTGTGATGCTGCAGAAGCTCGAAGCGATCCTCACAGAAGAGGAGCAGGATATTGTACGGGCTTGTCGCAATGCTAAATCAGGCAGCATCCCCAAAAATGCGGACGTGCTAGAGTACAGACATGCTACAGCTCTGGAAGGGCTGGTAGGATTCCTGTACTGTGATGGTCGACTGGACAGGCTCACCGAGCTGCTTGATGAGGGGATTCGGGCGATGGAGTCTAATGTCTAGTATTAACTAGGCGAATTTCGATAAAATGTTTGAAAGCTCACTTTGGGCAAATACTTTGTGGGCATACAATAAAGAAATTATATAGTGCATGTAAGAAGTGGGCAGGAAGGCTTCATACAGCAGGGAGGTCACACGGATGGAAGAAGAATGGATTGCCGGTAAGCACTCGGTTATCGAGGCTTTGAAGTCAGGCAGGACAATTAATAAAATATGGCTGGCTGAGCAAGCACAGAAGCACTTGGTTCAGCCAATCATTGCGGAGGCTAAAAAAGCGGGTGTCATCGTACAGCAGGCGGACAAGCGTAAGCTGGATCAGATGGTACCAGGCATACAGCACCAAGGAGTAGTCGCACAGGCAGCGCCATATGCCTATGCAGAGGTTGAGGACCTGCTCGCAGCTGCTGCGGCAAAAGGACAAGCTCCTTTTCTGATATTGCTGGACGAAATAGAGGACCCTCATAATCTGGGCTCCATTCTACGTACAGCTGACTGCACAGGTGCTCATGGTGTAATCGTACCCAAAAGACGTTCTGCATCCATCACGGCAACGGTCTCCAAAACGTCGGCGGGCGCAGTAGAGTATGTCCCCGTCGCCAGAGTGAGCAACCTTGGACAGACCATTGATCGTTTGAAGGAAGCTGGTATATGGGTGGTCGGCACCGATGTCGAAGCTACAGAGCCAGTGTTCGGCAACAATGTGTTCACAGGGCCGGTCGCTGTTGTGATCGGAAATGAAAACAAAGGGATGGGACGGCTGATCCGTGAAAAATGTGACGTCCTTGTCAAGTTGCCGATGGAGGGTCGCATTAATTCCCTGAACGCTTCCGTAGCCGCCGGGGTCGTAATGTACGAAGTGCTGCGCGGTCGATTGGCCGGGAGCTAGCCTATGGCTGATATGCGGGATGTTCTGCTTGTGGACGGTTATAACATGATCGGGGCCTGGTCCGAACTTTCCGCATTGGCGCAGTACAGCTTGCAGGAGGCACGGGACAGTCTGCTGGAGAGGCTCGCGGATCATCAGGCCTTTTCGGGGAGAAGGGTCATCGTTGTATTTGATGCGTATCGTGTACCCGGGCTTGGCAAATCTTTTACACATAGCAAAGTACAGATTTACTTTACCAAGGAGAAAGAGACGGCAGACGAATGCATCGAGCGTCTGGTCCGGGAGTTAAGTACGAGGCGTCGAACGATCTATGTGGCAACAAGCGATCAGGTGGAGCAGCATGTGGCTTTTGCTCAGGGAGCTTTACGGGTATCTGCCCGTGAGCTGAAGATTGAGGTGCAGGAGTCCGAGCGACAGGTGAAGCAAAGGATTGAGCTGGATCAGCAGCGCTCAAAGGGCAATACACTGGATGCAAAGCTTTCGCCAGAGATGAGAAAGCTATTCGAGCGCTGGCGCAGAGAGTGATCCTAATCTTCTCCAAATAATTTTAAATTTTTACAAATTACACATTAATTATCCTCCTTTATGATAATTGTGGAAAGTTCAGTTGACGTTGTCGTATGCGTTCGCTTATACTTGTCGTATATTTTGAGAGAAGTAACGGGGACCTTGCGTTGCGGCCGGAGGGATTGTTAAGTGAGTGTCGACCTCAAGGATATCATGTTATCTGATTATGATTACAGGGATGATGAAGACATTGTTGCAGCGGTCCATGAAGGTGACAGCGAGGCTCTGGAGTTCCTGATCAACAAGTATCGGAACTTTGTTCGCGCGAAGGCCAGATCTTATTTTCTGATCGGTGCCGATCGCGAAGACATCATTCAAGAAGGCATGATTGGTCTGTATAAGTCCATTCGTGATTTCAAGGGTGATAAGCTGGCTTCCTTTAAAGCGTTTGCGGAATTATGTATCACGCGACAGATTATTACGGCGATCAAGACGGCCACACGTCAGAAGCATATTCCTTTGAACTCTTACGTGTCGCTGGACAAACCTATTTATGATGAAGAGTCGGATCGTACATTGATGGATGTCATCTGCGGTTCGCAGGTCAGTGACCCTGAGGAATTAATTATCAATCAGGAAGAATTTGTCGGCCTGGAAGACAAGATGTCTGAGATATTGAGCGATCTGGAGCGCAAGGTATTAATGTTATATCTCGATGGACGTTCCTATCAAGAAATTGCAGTGGATTTGAACCGTCATGTGAAGTCCATAGACAACGCTTTGCAGCGAGTCAAACGAAAGCTTGAAAAATACCTAGAAGTTCGCGATAATTAGTATATACGTTTCGAGAAAAGGCTCAGTGATTCGAGTCTTTTTTTGTTGGAGACTATTCTACAAAGTCTAAAGTGAGTAATCTGAAGTGTAGTCTCCAATTTCAGCAATGAGGGATCGAAATGATTCATCCGTCTATGTATTTCACAAGAGCAATGACATCAAACGGTACAAAATGTTGGTTGTCGACAAGTCGGAGGTTTATAACGCTGCGATTTGATAAATACTGGCATATGAATGTATGGATATCCAATCTGGTGATTGTGGCCAGAAGCCTTTAGCCGTTTGGGATTTAGACAGCAAGATGCGGAAAATAAATCAGAGAAAATGACTACAAACATTCGTTGACATGACTACCCCCTTGTGATAAAGTGTTTTAGGTAGGCCTAAATTCGCGTTTTTTTAGGATCAATTTAGAGACTCCGTCTTTTTTGGATGTCTTCGGGAGGTGCACATCATGCGGGTAATAATTACTTTGGCTTGTACAACTTGCAAACAAAGAAATTACACTACGACCAAAAACAAGCGTAATCACCCTGACCGCATGGAGATGAAGAAATTCTGCAAGTTCTGTAACGAGCAGACTCCTCATCGGGAAACTAGATAGTTTTTTGGAGGTGTAGTCGGCGTGAAACGTAGTTTCAAGTCTCTGATTTCCTTTTTCTCTGAAAGCTGGGCTGAACTCAAGAAAGTTCGCTGGCCCAATCGTAAAGAGTTGACGAACTATACGTTGATCGTTATCGGTACAATTGCGTTTGTCACAATTTATTTTTGGGTTCTGGATATCGGCATCTCTGCTGTGATCGAAGCGATTATTTAAGAAGGGTCCCAGGTGGCTTGATATGGAAAAAAGATGGTATGTCGTTCATACCTATTCTGGGTATGAGAACAAAGTCAAAGCCAATTTGGAAAAACGCGTTGAGTCCATGGGCATGGAGGACAAGATATTCCGAGTTCTTGTTCCGATGGAAGAAGAACTGGTAAACAAAGACGGTAAGAAAAAGACTGTCATGCGTAAAGTTTACCCGGGTTATGTCTTGGTCGAAATGATTCAAACCGATGATTCCTGGTATGTTGTACGCAATACACCGGGTGTAACCGGATTTGTAGGATCGACGGGTTCTGGTTCCAAGCCTACGCCTTTGCTTCCTGAGGAAGTTGAGCAGATTCTGAAGCATATGGGTATGGTCGAGCCGAAACCGAAGATTGAATTCGACGTGAAGGAATCCGTTCGGATTAAAGTTGGTCCATTTGCGAATTTTGTGGGCTCCGTGGAAGAAATATTGGCTGACAAAAGCAAGTTGAAAGTGCATGTCAACATGTTTGGACGGGAAACCCCGCTGGAGTTGGATTATACTCAAGTGGAGAAAATATAGGTTTTCTTAAGGTTTCTTGTGGGAGGATCATCTGATCCATTGTACCACTATTGAGTCAAGGAGGTGTCACCATGGCAAAAAAGGTAATCAAAATGGTAAAACTGCAGATCCCTGCAGGTAAAGCGAATCCAGCGCCTCCAGTAGGTCCGGCTTTGGGTCAAGCAGGTGTCAACATCATGGCATTCTGTAAGGAATTCAATGCTCGTACTGCTGATCAAGCAGGCCTGATCATTCCGGTTGAAATTTCTGTGTTTGAAGATCGTTCCTTTACTTTCATCACAAAAACTCCACCGGCTGCAGTTCTGTTGAAAGTTGCTGCTAAAATCGAAAAAGGTTCCGGCGTGCCGAACAAAACGAAAGTAGCTACTGTAAAACGCGATACTGTTCGTCAAATCGCTGAGCAAAAAATGCCTGACCTGAACGCAGCTTCCGTTGAAGCAGCTATGCGTATGGTTGAAGGTACTGCTCGCAGCATGGGTATCACCATCGAAGATTAATCGTAAGCTTCGACAATCGGCTTTGTACCGATTCATGTGGGAGGTATATCCGCTAATACCACAAAGGAGGAAATGAAAATGGCTAAACACGGTAAGAAATACCTGGAAGCTGCTAAGCTGATCGATAGCGAAGCAACTTACGAGCCTTTGGAAGCCGTTGAACTGGTGAAAAAGGCAGCGACTGCAAAATTCGACGAGACCGTTGAAGTAGCAGTTCGTCTGGGCGTTGACGCTCGTAAACAAGACCAAGCCGTTCGTGGCGTAGTTGTATTGCCGCACGGTACTGGTAAAACCCAACGCGTCTTGGTGTTCGCTAAAGGCGACAAAGTGAAAGAAGCAGAAGCAGCTGGTGCTGATTATGTTGGTGATCAAGATATGATCAACAAAATCCAACAAGGCTGGTTCGAATTCGATGTCTGCGTAGCTACACCAGATATGATGAGCGAGGTTGGTAAACTGGGTCGTCTGCTCGGTGGTAAAGGTCTCATGCCTAACCCTAAAGCAGGAACAGTTACTTTCGATGTTGCCAAAGCTGTTCAAGAAATCAAAGCTGGTAAAATCGAATACCGTCTCGACAAAGCTGGTCAAATTCACGCGCCAATCGGTAAAGCGTCCTTCACAGCTGAGCAACTGGGTGAGAACCTCAAAGCTCTGGTTGATGCCCTGAACCGCGCGAAGCCTGCGGCTGCTAAAGGTGTATACCTGAAGAACATCGCAGTATCTTCCACAATGAGCCCAAGTGCTCGTGTAAACACAGCTAGCTTTAGATAATAAATTTTGATTGACTAGTTCAGTCTGATCTGTTATTATATTAAAGTTGGTTACGGAAGATTGACCGTTAAATTTGAATATGCTTACCGTAGACAGTAGGTGCCATCAGGCTTAATTTCCTACCGAGGTGTTATGATAGAACGACTCATGCGGCGGTTGTTACCGCTCATGTTGATTTATCAAGCCTTCGTGATTGCTACGGAGGCTTTTCTTGTGCTCAAGTAGCCTACTTGTAGTGAGATCTAGGGATCTTCATTAGAAGTGAATAAATTTCATCAGGAGGTGTACAGTTTGGCAAATGCAAAAGTGATTCAAGCAAAACAAGAAGCCGTTGAAGCTGTAACTGCAAAGCTGCGCGAGAGCGCAACTACTGTTGTTGCTGACTATCGTGGTCTGAATGTTGCTCAAGTAACTGAGCTGCGCAAGCAACTGCGTGAAGCAGGCGTAGAACTTCAAGTACTGAAGAACACATTGTTGCGTCGTGCAACTGCAGCTGCAGAACTGTCTGAACTGGACGAAGTATTGACGGGTCCTACCGCAATCGCGTTCAGCGTTGACGATGCTGTTGCTCCAGCAAAAATCCTTAATGATTTTGCTAAAAAGAACGATGCTTTGAAACTGAAAGGCGGAGTAGTAGAGGGTCGTGTAGTTGGTGCTGAAGAAATTAAAGCACTGGCAGAACTGCCATCCCGCGAAGGTCTCCTTTCCATGCTCCTCAGCGTGCTTCAAGCTCCTGTGCGCAACTTCGCGCTTGCAGTTAAAGCTGTTGCCGAGAAGGAAGAGCAAAGCGCATAATCGATTATTCGGTTCTGCGACGGCAGTAATGGTATAAACAAAAAAACTATTATATAAACGGAGGTTCAACCATGAGTAAAGAGCAAATCTTGGAAGCAATTAAAGGTATGACTGTACTGGAACTGAACGATCTTGTTAAAGCAATCGAAGAAGAATTCGGCGTAACAGCTGCTGCTCCAGTAGCAGTAGTAGGCGGAGCTGCTGGTGGCGCTGCTGAAGCTGAGCAATCCGAGTTTGATGTAGTTCTGACTAACCCAGGCGCATCCAAAATCAACGTTATCAAAGCAGTTCGTGAAGTTACAGGTCTCGGCCTGAAAGAAGCTAAAGAGCTTGTTGACAACGCTCCAAAGCCAGTTAAAGAAAAAGTGGGCAAAGAAGAAGCTGAGTCCATCAAAGCTAAGCTGGAAGAAGCAGGCGCTACAATCGAGCTGAAATAGTATTTTGCTATGAGGTTAGTAATAAACCCCTTGGAGTATTCTTCAAGGGGTTTATTGCTGTAGTTTGTTCAGTATAGATGTCTGAAAAAACCTGGAGATGGATAGGATGTTAAGAAACCCTCTATCATCGTACTCTCAGGAGACGGACCGCGATCATAACAAAACCAAAGGTGGGCAGATGATGTCTGAGCATTATTATTCCAATAGCCCGAGTGTGGGACATGATCGGCGTGTGCTGGAGACGGAGCTGCGCGGACGTTCTCTTCGCTTTATTAGTGATGCCGGGGTATTTTCTAGGGATGGAGTGGACTATGGCAGTCGAGTGTTGATCGAGGCCATGGAGCTGCCGGTGGGTGCAAGCATTTTGGATGTGGGCTGCGGATATGGGCCGATAGGTCTTGTGGCAGCACGCCTGAATCCTTCGGGTCATGTAACGATGCTGGACATTAATGAGCGGGCAGTTCAACTGAGCAAAGAAAATGCAAGCAACAACGGGATTAAGAATGTGACTGTGATGCAGAGTGATCGGCTAGAGGCTGTGCAAGGACAGCAATTCGATGTGATTCTGACCAATCCGCCTATACGGGCCGGTAAGCAAACGGTGCATTCGATCTTTGAGCAGGCTGCGGTTCATGTGAAGGAAGGCGGAACACTGTGGGTAGTCATTCAGAAGAAGCAAGGTGCGCCATCGGCACGAGCCAAGCTGGAGGAGTTATTTTCACAGGTCGAGGAAGTCACCAAGGACAAAGGCTATCGGATATTTAAGGCAAGTAAATAATTACAGAAAATTCGAATAAGACCATTGACTTAGGTCATAGCCTATGATATTATTGTATAATGTCAGTATTAGGATGCCCTTTATGGCTTTAGTTTGCTGAAATGTCAACTATTTTATACGAGAATTAGGCATGGATAAGTCCTTCTCTACGTATAATATAACCATTTTGGGTAAATCTACAAGTAATAATGTGGTTCCGGCAGGAAGACCTCACAGATGAGTCGCTCTTTTTTCGAATGAATTCGAGTAAGGGCTTTTCTTTATTTGTGTGGTATGTGTGTTACATGCTCTTCTGTATGAGTTCATTATACGGCTCCAAACAGAGGTTCGCAATGAAATTTTTAAGTGAGTAGACATGAGGGGTGAGTTAAAGTTGGCAGGACATCTTGTTCAATATGGTCGACGCACTCGGCGCAGTTATGCACGAATTAACGAGGTACTCGAAGTTCCCAATCTGATTGAGATCCAGCAGAAATCGTATGACTGGTTCCTTGAAGAAGGATTGCGTGAAATGTTCCAGGATATCTCGCCAATTCAGGATTTTACGGGAAATCTGGTGCTGGAATTCATCGATTACAGCCTCGGGGAGCCTAAATATACAGTTGACGATGCGAAGGAACGCGACGTCACGTATGCAGCGCCTCTGCGTGTAAAGGTCCGGCTTATTAATAAAGAAACCGGAGAAGTTAAAGAGCAGGAAGTATTTATGGGAGACTTCCCGCTGATGACCGAGACCGGTACGTTTATTATTAACGGTGCGGAACGGGTTATCGTCAGCCAGTTGGTTCGCTCTCCCAGCGTCTATTTCAGTACTAAAGTAGATAAAAACGGTAAACAGGCCTATACGGCAACAGTAATTCCTAACCGCGGAGCCTGGCTTGAGCTGGAAATGGACGCGAAGGATATTATCTATGTCCGCATTGACCGTACCCGTAAGATTCCGGTTACTGTTCTGCTGCGTGCTCTGGGGTTCGGCACCGATGCCGAGATTCTGGATTTGCTTGGCAATGACGAATATATTCGCAACACACTGGACAAGGATAACACCGATTCTACGGAAAAGGCCCTCATTGAGATTTACGAGCGTCTTCGTCCGGGTGAGCCGCCTACGCTGGATAACGCCAAGAGCTTGCTCGTAGCGCGTTTCTTTGATCCAAAACGTTATGACCTGGCTAATGTAGGTCGTTACAAAATCAACAAAAAGCTGCACATCAAGAACCGTCTGTTCAACCAACGTCTGGCTGAGTCACTGGTAGATACCACTACAGGTGAAATCATTGCCGAGGCGGGTCAAATGGTGGACCGTCGTCTGCTGGATGAGATCATGCCGCATCTGGAGAGCACTGTTGGCCACCGCACTTATCATGTAGCGAGCGGTGTACTGGACAGCAATGATATTCCTCTCCAGACGATTGACGTGTTCTCGCCGATCGAGGATGGCAAGGTAATCAAGTTGATCGCTAACGGCAATATTGATAAATCCGTGAAGAACGTAACTCCTGCGGACATCATTTCGTCGATTAGCTACTTCATCAACTTGCTTCACGGAATCGGTAGCACCGATGACATTGACCACTTGGGTAACCGTCGTCTGCGTTCTGTAGGTGAGTTGCTGCAGAATCAGTTCCGTATCGGTCTATCCCGTATGGAGCGTGTAGTTCGTGAGAGAATGTCGATTCAGGATGCAAATGTGATTACACCACAGGCCCTGATCAACATACGTCCCGTTATCGCATCCATTAAAGAGTTCTTCGGAAGCTCCCAATTGTCTCAGTTCATGGATCAGACCAACCCACTGGCTGAACTGACGCATAAGCGTCGTCTATCAGCACTGGGACCAGGCGGTCTGACACGTGAGCGTGCGGGCATGGAAGTACGGGACGTTCACCCGAGTCACTACGGTCGTATGTGTCCAATCGAGACACCGGAAGGACCGAACATCGGTCTGATCAACTCCTTGTCCACCTTTGCGCGGATCAATGAGTATGGCTTCAT
Source organism: Paenibacillus massiliensis 2301065 = DSM 16942 (assembly GCF_000377505.1). Lineage (GTDB taxonomy): Bacteria > Bacillota > Bacilli > Paenibacillales > Paenibacillaceae > Paenibacillus > Paenibacillus massiliensis. Next base: position 28,153 of record NZ_KB898209.1, read on the forward strand.
TGAAGCACCTTATCGTTGGGTTGATCCTAAGAACAGCCAAGTTACTACACAGATTGATTATCTGACGGCTGACGAAGAGGATAACTATGTCGTGGCACAGGCGAATGCGGAGCTGACAGAAGAGAATACCTTCAAGGATGAAGTCGTAATTGTGCGTTACAACAAACAATCCGACAACATCATTCCGATGCAAAGTAGCCGTGTTGACTACATGGACGTATCACCGAAGCAGGTTGTATCCGTAGCGACGGCGCTCATTCCGTTCCTTGAGAACGATGACTCCAACCGTGCGCTCATGGGATCTAACATGCAACGTCAGGCTGTTCCGCTTCTGATTCCGAAGGCTCCGCTGGTAGGTACAGGAATGGAGCATAAGGCTGCGAAAGACTCTGGTGTGTGTATTGTGTCCAAATATGACGGAATTATTGAGCGTTCCTCTGCGAATGAGATCTGGCTGCGCCGGGTTGAATTAGTGGACGGTCAAGAAGTCAAAGGCGACATTGTTAAATATAAATTACACAAATTTATGCGTTCGAACCAAGGAACATGCATCAATCAGCGTCCAATTGTGAAACGTGGGGATGCCGTCAAGAAGGGCGACATTCTTGCAGACGGACCATCCACAGAGATGGGCGAATTGGCATTGGGACGTAACGTAGTCGTAGCATTCATGACTTGGGAAGGTTACAACTACGAGGATGCGATCCTGCTGAGTGAGAAGCTTGTGAAAGAGGATGTATACACCTCCATTCATATTGAGGAATACGAATCCGAAGCACGTGACACGAAGCTTGGTCCTGAAGAAATTACGCGTGATATCCCGAACGTGGGCGAAGAAGCGCTCCGCAATCTGGATGAGCGTGGTATTATCCGTATTGGTGCCGAGATTGGCGCAGGCGATATTCTCGTAGGTAAAGTTACACCGAAGGGTGTAACGGAGCTGACGGCGGAAGAGCGTCTCTTGCATGCGATCTTCGGTGAGAAAGCGCGCGAGGTGCGTGATACCTCCCTGCGTGTACCACACGGTACTGACGGTATCGTTGTGGACGTTAAGGTGTTCACTCGTGAGAACGGTGATGAACTGCCACCAGGTGTGAATCAGCTGGTTCGCGTATACATTGCCCAAAAACGTAAAATCTCCGAAGGCGATAAGATGGCCGGACGTCACGGTAACAAGGGTGTCGTTGCCCGTATTCTGCCAGAAGAGGATATGCCGTTCCTGCCGGACGGTACTCCGGTTCAGGTCGTTCTGAACCCGCTGGGGGTACCATCACGGATGAACATTGGTCAGGTACTCGAGGTTCACTTGGGTATGGCGGCAATGCGTCTGGGAATTCACGTGGCTACTCCGGTCTTCGACGGAGCGAACGAGTACGATGTATTCGATACCATGGAAGAAGCAGGTATGCAGCGTAATGGTAAGACCGTACTGTACGATGGACGTACAGGCGACCGTTTTGAGCGTGAAGTTACTGTAGGCGTCATGCATATGATCAAACTGGCGCACATGGTTGATGATAAAATCCATGCCCGTTCCACTGGACCATACTCTCTCGTTACGCAACAGCCGCTGGGTGGTAAAGCTCAGTTTGGTGGACAGCGTTTCGGTGAGATGGAAGTATGGGCACTTGAGGCTTATGGTGCTGCTTATACACTTCAAGAGATCCTTACCGTCAAATCTGACGATGTGGTCGGCCGTGTGAAAACGTACGAATCCATCGTGAAGGGCGAGAATGTTCCAGAACCAGGCGTGCCTGAATCCTTCAAGGTATTGATCAAGGAGCTGCAAAGCTTGGGGATGGACGTCAAGATTCTCTCTGAAGACGAGCAGGAAATTGAAATGAAAGAAATCGACGACGAGGACGATAACACAGGCGACAAGCTGAGCCTTAACTTGGAAGGTGCTGAAGTCGGAGCTGAATAAGCTCCGGCAAGTGCCGCTGATATTCGTCTACAGCAATGGTATTCTGCAGGCTCCCGTACCGGAGAGAATTCTCTCCGGTGTGGAACCTAGAACATAGGATTGGGTTAAGGAGGGTTGCTCCTTGTTGGACGTCAACAATTTCGAATATATGAAGATCGGGCTTGCTTCCCCGGAAAAAATTCGCTCTTGGTCCCGCGGAGAAGTCAAAAAACCGGAGACAATTAACTACCGTACGTTGAAACCGGAAAAAGAAGGACTGTTTTGCGAAAAGATTTTCGGACCGACGAAGGACTGGGAATGTCACTGTGGTAAATACAAACGTGTCCGTTATAAGGGCGTTGTATGTGACCGTTGTGGTGTCGAAGTAACCCGCGCCAAGGTTCGCCGTGAACGGATGGGCCACATTGAGCTGGCTGCTCCAGTTTCGCATATCTGGTATTTCAAAGGGATTCCAAGCCGTATGGGCCTTGCGCTCGATATGTCTCCAAGATCCCTGGAAGAGATCATCTACTTCGCTTCCTACGTAGTCACTGATCCAGGTGATACACCGCTCGAAAAGAAGCAATTGCTCTCCGAGAAGGAATACCGCAGCTATCGTGAGAAATACGGCTATGGATTCCAGGCTGGTATGGGAGCAGAGGCTGTTAAGAAGCTCCTCCAAGATCTGGACATCGAGAAAGAACTGGAGTTCCTAAAGGAAGAGCTGCGTACAGCTCAGGGACAACGTCGTAACCGTGCTATCAAGCGCCTTGAGGTTATTGAGGCATTCCGCAACTCTGGTAACCAACCAGACTGGATGATTATGGATGTCCTTCCGGTTATCCCGCCAGAATTGCGTCCAATGGTACAGCTGGATGGTGGACGTTTTGCGACGTCTGACCTGAATGATCTGTATCGTCGCGTAATCAACCGTAACAACCGTCTGAAAAGACTGTTGGACCTCGGTGCTCCTGACATTATCGTACAGAACGAAAAACGGATGCTACAGGAAGCTGTTGATGCGCTGATCGACAATGGTCGTCGCGGTCGTCCTGTTACTGGACCAGGTAACCGTCCGCTTAAATCCCTCAGCCATATGCTGAAGGGTAAGCAAGGTCGTTTCCGGCAGAACCTTCTCGGTAAACGGGTTGACTATTCCGGTCGTTCCGTTATCGTAGTAGGTCCTTACCTGAAAATGTATCAATGTGGTCTCCCGAAAGAAATGGCACTGGAGCTGTTCAAGCCATTTGTTATGAAGGAGCTTGTTAATAAAGGTCTGGCTCATAATATCAAGAGTGCGAAGCGCAAGGTTGAACGCGTGAGCGCTGAAGTATGGGATGTTCTTGAAGAAGTTATCAAGGAGCACCCGGTTCTGCTGAACCGTGCCCCTACGCTTCACCGTCTTGGTATTCAGGCATTCGAGCCAATCCTGGTAGAAGGACGTGCGATTCGTCTGCATCCACTCGTATGTACAGCCTACAACGCTGACTTCGATGGTGACCAAATGGCGGTTCACGTACCATTGTCCGCTGAAGCACAAGCTGAAGCACGGCTTCTGATGCTCGCTTCCGGTAATATCCTGAACCCTAAGGACGGCAAGCCTGTTGTTACTCCGTCTCAGGATATGGTCTTGGGCTCTTACTATCTGACAATGGACAACAAAGAAGAAATCGGCAGCAACATGGTGCTGCGTGACGTACATGAAGCGGTGTCCGCATACCAACGCGGTATCGCCGGTCTGCATGCGCGTGTAGCTATCCCGGTTAAGTCTTTGGGCAAAACGAGCTTTACCGAAAAACAACAAGGTGCTTTGCTGATCACAACGATCGGTAAAATCATTTTCAACGAAATCTTCCCGCCAAGCTTCCCGTATATTAACGACGCTACCCGTGCGAACCTGCTGCAGGGTACAGCTGAGGAGTTCTTCGTATACGAGAAGGGTGTCAATCTGAACGAAGCTATTCAGAATGCGCCTCAAGCTGGTGGTGTTGGTAAGGATTATCTGGGTAACATTATCGCCCGTTGCTTCGAGATCTACCATACGACGCTGACTGCAGTGATCTTGGATAAGATCAAGCAGCTTGGCTTCACGTACTCTACTCGTGCGGGTGTAACCGTAGCCGTAGCAGACGTAGTCGTACCGCATGAGAAGCAGGAGATCCTGAAGGCATCCGATGATAAAGCGCAAATCGTTACGAACCAGTACCGTCGTGGTCTGATTACGAACGAAGAGCGTTACGATAGAATCATTGATATCTGGTCTAAAGCAAAAGATGATATTACCGAAGTGCTGATGAAGTCCATGGATCGTTATAATTCCATTATGATGATGGTGGATTCCAAAGCGCGTGGTAACAAATCGCAGATTACCCAGCTGGGCGGTATGCGTGGTCTGATGGCGAATCCATCAGGTCGTATCATCGAACTCCCAATTAAATCGAACTTCCGTGAAGGTCTTACGGTTCTCGAGTACTTCATCTCCACACACGGTGCACGTAAAGGTCTGGCGGATACGGCGCTGCGTACAGCGGATTCCGGTTACCTGACTCGCCGTCTGGTAGACGTAGCTCAGGACGTTATCGTTCGCGATGAGGATTGCGGTACGGATAAAGGCTTCACAGTAAGCCGTATCCAAGACGGTAAAGAGGTTATCGAGGATCTGTATGACCGTATTGAAGGTCGTTACTGCTTCGAGACAGTTCGTCATCCAGAAACGGGTGAAGTATTGGCTCGCCGTAACGAGCTGATCGATTCTGACAAAGCCGAAGCCATTGTCAAAGCTGGTGTAGCTAAGCTGCAGATTCGCTCCGTACTCAGCTGCCGTGCGAAGCACGGTGTCTGCAAGAAGTGCTATGGTCGCAACCTTGCGACTGGCAAGCACGTGGAGATCGGTGAAGCGGTCGGTATCATCGCAGCTCAATCCATCGGGGAGCCAGGAACACAGCTCACGATGCGTACGTTCCATACCGGGGGCGTAGCTGGAGACGATATCACACAAGGTTTGCCTCGTATTCAGGAGCTGTTCGAAGCACGTAACCCTAAAGGTCAAGCTACGATCAGTGAAATTGACGGCGTCGTCAAGGAGATCCGCGAAGGTAAAGATCGTCGTGAGATTGAAGTTGAGGGTGAAGCTGAGACTAAGACATACTCTGTTACTTATGGCTCTCGTCTGCGCGTAAGCGAAGGCATGACCATTGAAGCAGGGGATGAGCTGACCGACGGTTCTATCGATCCGAAGGAAATGCTGCGCATTAAAGGCGTTCGCGGTGTGCAGAACTACATTCTGCAAGAGGTTCAACGTGTATACCGTAACCAGGGTGTTGAGATCAACGACAAGCACGTTGAAGTTATGATTCGTCAAATGCTGCGTAAAATTCGTATCATTGACGCTGGTGACACGACATTGCTACCCGGCTCCTTCGTGGATGTTCATGAATATGAGCAAGCCAATAAGATTGCCATTCTTGGTGGTAATGAGCCGGCTGTTGCCAAGCCAGTCCTGCTCGGTATTACGAAAGCTTCCCTGGAGACAGACTCCTTCTTGTCTGCGGCTTCCTTCCAGGAGACGACACGCGTACTTACCGATGCTGCAATCAAGGGCAAGGTAGACCAATTGCTTGGTCTGAAAGAAAATGTTATCATCGGTAAGCTGATTCCAGCGGGTACGGGAATGAACCGTTACCGCAGTGTAAGATTTGCCGAGGCTGACAATGGTGAATTGTCTGCTGAAGAGCTGGAGACAGCTAGCGTTGAATAAGCTGCTGTAACGTACCCATAAATATTCAGGAGCGCTGTCTGATGTAGACACGCTCCGCATTAAAAAATTCCCGAAAATACTGCCTCGATGTATGGCCGTAACTGGTCGTGAATTGCGATGTAGCAGTATTTTCGGAGTTTTTTTGTGAAATAGATATATGTCTTGACATTGTCTATTAGGAATGCTAATATAGCAAAGGTGCGTGAGTTGCAGCTGAGATATTCAGGTCTTTTCGGAGGAATGCGAAATGTCTAACAATGAATATGCACTGCAAGATGCTCATGTCAAGATCGGTACCAAGCAGACACTTAAGACTGTCGAATTGGGTTTGGCCTCAGAGGTATATCTGGCGCAGGACGCAGATCCACGCCTCGCTTCACGCTTGCTTGAACTGTGTAACAGACAAGAAGTGAAGGTTACGCTTGTAGCTACCATGCAAGAGCTTGGTAAAGCTTGCGGAATTGAAGTGGGAGCAGCGATGGCTGCTATCGTAAAACAATAACGTAAGGAATGTTTTTGTCAGTGCTTCTGTAAGCATCAAAGGCAAGAACTTTTCATTTGTTCTTTTATGAACCGCCTGGGTCTGTGGACTTAAAAGTGAGTTTGCAAAAGATCATTTTAAAAATCGAGGAAGGAGGTGGCAATTAACATGCCAACTATCAATCAATTGGTGCGTAAAGGCCGTAAAGCTAAAATTTACAAATCCAAATCACCAGCTCTGCAAAGAGGATTCAACGCTCTGAAACGTGAGGCTACTGAAATCAGTGCTCCACAAAAGCGTGGTGTCTGCACTCGTGTAGGTACAATGACTCCGAAAAAACCGAACTCCGCACTTCGTAAATATGCTCGTGTTCGTTTGACGAACCGTGTAGAGGTGACTGCTTACATTCCGGGTATCGGACATAACCTGCAAGAGCACAGTGTCGTGCTGATTCGTGGAGGTCGGGTAAAAGACCTTCCAGGGGTACGTTACCACATCGTTCGCGGTGCATTGGATACTGCAGGTGTTAACAACCGTATGCAAGCTCGTTCCAAATATGGTGCGAAGCGTCCAAAAGCTAAAAAAGCTTAATGAATTCAATCCCGGCATGAATGTCGGTGAATATGTGAGAAAGGGGGATATCCATGCCACGCAAAGGTCCAGTTACCAAGAGAGACGTGCTGCCTGATCCGGTATACAACAGCAAGTTGGTTACTCGTCTGATCAATCGCATCATGCTCGACGGAAAACGCGGAGTTGCTCAAAACATTCTGTACAATGCGTTCAAGCTTATCCAAGAACGTACTGGGAATGACCCAATGGAAGTTTTCGAAGCAGCTATCAAGAATATCATGCCAGTCCTGGAAGTTAAAGCTCGTCGTGTAGGCGGCGCTAACTACCAAGTACCAATCGAGGTTAAGCCAGAGAGACGTACTTCCCTGGGACTTCGTTGGCTCGTGAACTACTCCCGCAACCGCGGTGAGAAGACAATGGAAGAGCGTTTGGCTGCTGAGATTATCGATGCATCCAACAACACAGGCGCTTCCGTTAAGAAACGCGAAGACACGCACAAAATGGCTGAAGCGAACAAAGCATTCGCTCACTACCGCTGGTAGGATTCAGTTTTACAAAATAACTTCTATTTTGAAGGGAGACCCATTTCATGGCAAGAGAGTTCTCCTTGAAAAATACACGTAATATCGGGATCATGGCTCATATTGATGCGGGTAAAACTACAACAACTGAGCGGATCTTGTTCTACACAGGCCGTACGCACAAAATCGGTGAGGTTCACGAGGGTGCTGCGACAATGGACTGGATGGAGCAAGAACAGGAGCGCGGAATTACGATTACATCCGCTGCGACTACAGCCGCTTGGAAGGGTCACCGCGTTAATATCATCGACACCCCGGGGCACGTTGACTTCACTGTTGAAGTTGAACGTTCCCTTCGTGTATTGGACGGAGCAGTAGGTGTTTTCAGTGCGAAGGAAGGCGTTGAGCCTCAGTCTGAAACTGTATGGAGACAGGCTGATCGCTACGGCGTTCCACGGATCGCATATGTTAACAAAATGGATATCATCGGTGCTGACTTCCTGAACGTTGTTGCTGATATGCGTGATCGCCTGCAGGCAAACGCTGTTGCAATCCAACTGCCAATCGGTGCTGAGAATGACTTCCAAGGTATCATTGACATCGTTGAGCAAAAAGCTCACATGTACAAGGATGATCTGGGTCAAAACATCGAAGAGGTAGAAATTCCAGATGAGTTCAAAGACCAAGTCGAGGAGCTCCGCAATGAGCTGATCGAGAAGGTTGCTGAGCTGGATGAAGAACTGACTATGAAATACCTTGAGGGTGAAGAGATTTCCGTAGCGGAAATCAAAGCTGCTCTCCGTAAAGGTGTAGTAGAAGTTAAGATCTTCCCAGTTATCTGTGGATCTTCATACCGTAACAAAGGTGTTCAATTGATGCTGGATGCAGTTATCGACTACCTGCCAGCGCCAGTTGACGTACCAAGCATTCAAGGTCACCTGGAAGATGGAACTGAAGTAGAGCGTCACTCTTCTGATGAAGAGCCATTCTCTGCCTTGGCTTTCAAAATCATGACTGACCCTTATGTTGGTAAATTGACATTCTTCCGCGTATACTCCGGTGTTCTGCAATCCGGTTCTTACGTATTGAATGCAACTAAAGGCAAGCGTGAGCGGATCGGACGTATCCTGCAAATGCATGCTAACAGCCGTCAAGAGATCACAGAAGTATTCTCCGGTGATATTGCAGCAGCTGTAGGTTTGAAAGATACTGGAACAGGTGATACACTGTGTGATGAGAAGCATCCAGTTATCCTTGAGTCCATGAACTTCCCTGATCCGGTTATCGAGATCGCGGTTGAGCCTAAGACTAAGGCTGACCAAGACAAGATGTCCGTAGCTCTGGGTAAGTTGACTGAAGAGGATCCAACTCTTCGCGCTTCTACTAACGAAGAAACAGGACAAACTATCCTGGCTGGTATGGGTGAACTTCACTTGGATATCATCATCGACCGTATGCGTCGTGAGTTCAAAGTGGAGACGAACGTAGGTAAACCACAAGTTGCCTATCGTGAGACATTCCGTGCTCCTGCACGTGTTGAAGGTAAGTTCGTTCGTCAATCTGGTGGTCGTGGTCAATACGGTCACGTATGGGTTGAGTTCGAGCCGCTTGAAGCAGGTACAGGAAGCCAGTTCGAGAGTAAAGTAGTTGGTGGATCTGTTCCGAGAGAATATATCGGACCTGCTCTTGCAGGGATCGAAGAGCAAATGAAGAACGGCGTAATCGCAGGCTTCCCGCTTGTTGACGTTAAGGCTACCATCGTTGATGGTTCCTACCATGATGTTGACTCCAACGAAATGGCATTTAAAATTGCTGGTTCGATGGCGCTGAAAGCTGCGAAAGACAAATGTAAGCCGGTATTGCTCGAGCCGATTATGAAAGTTGAAGTAACGGTTCCTGAGGAGTACATGGGCGACGTTATGGGTATGCTGAACTCCCGTCGTGGACGCATCGAAGGTATGGATGCTCGCGGTGGTGCTCAAATCATCCGTGCGAAGGTGCCTTTGTCCGAGATGTTCGGATACTCGACAACTCTTCGTTCTGGTACACAAGGACGCGGTGTGTTCTCCATGGAACTCTCTCACTATGAAGAAGTTCCTAAGAGCATTGCGGACGAAATTGTGTCCAAAACAAAAGGTGAGTAATACACCTGAAGTGTAACTGGACTGGCGGAGCTTCACTCATAAGGTGTCGCCCCGACAGTCTACACATAAAACCAAGATATTGAGGAGGACTTGTTCAAATGGCAAAGGCTAAGTTTGAGCGTAATAAACCGCACGTTAACATTGGTACTATCGGTCACGTTGACCATGGTAAAACAACTCTGACTGCTGCAATCACAACTGTATTGTCCAAAACTTACGGTGGTGCTGCAGTAGCGTTCGACCAAATCGATAAAGCTCCAGAAGAAAGAGAGCGTGGTATCACAATCTCCACAGCTCACGTTGAGTACGAAACTGACAACCGTCACTATGCACACGTTGACTGCCCAGGTCACGCTGACTATGTTAAAAACATGATCACTGGTGCAGCTCAAATGGACGGAGCAATCCTGGTTGTATCCGCAGCTGACGGCCCAATGCCACAAACTCGTGAGCACATCCTTCTGTCCCGCCAAGTAGGCGTACCTTACATTGTTGTATTCTTGAACAAATGCGACATGGTTGAAGACGAAGAGTTGCTTGAACTGGTTGAAATGGAAGTTCGTGACCTGCTGAACGAATATGAGTTCCCAGGCGATGACACTCCAATCACTCGTGGTTCCGCTCGTGAAGCTCTGCAAAACCCTGATGGTGAGTGGGCTCAAAAAATCGTTGAGATGTTCAAAGAAATCGATACTTACATCCCAACTCCAGAGCGCGACACTGAAAAACCTTTCTTGATGCCTGTTGAGGATGTATTCTCCATCACTGGTCGTGGTACTGTTGCTACAGGTCGTGTAGAGCGTGGTACTGTTAAAGTCGGTGACGAAATCGAAATCATCGGTATCCAAGAAGAAACTAAAAAATCCGTTGTTACGGGCGTTGAAATGTTCCGTAAATTGCTGGATTCCGCTCAAGCTGGTGACAACATCGGCGCACTGCTTCGGGGTGTAGATCGTACTCAAATCGAGCGCGGTCAAGTACTGGCTAAACCTGCTTCCGTTAAACCACACACTGAGTTCACTGCTCAAGTGTATGTTTTGACTAAAGAAGAGGGTGGACGTCACAAACCTTTCTTCACTGGCTACCGTCCACAGTTCTACTTCCGTACAACTGACGTAACTGGTATCATCAACCTGCCAGAAGGTACTGAAATGGTTATGCCTGGTGACAACATCACAGTTACAGTTAACCTGATCGCTCCAATCGCGATCGAAGAAGGTACTCGCTTCGCGATTCGTGAAGGCGGACGTACAGTAGGCGCTGGCGCTGTAGCAACAATCATTAAATAATAAGGGATTATCCCTTATCACATAAGCAACATTGTACTGGAACGAGTAACATTGTACTGTAACGATTCGGAAGCCTCCACCTTCGGGTGGGGGCTTTTTCATTAGCGTATCTGCAATGATATTATTATTTTATATTTTTTTGGTTTAATGCTTGCATTAAGCCTATATATTCTATATAATAAGAATGTTGTTTGTGACTGTGCGATGATGTGAGAGGTTACTGACACACCCGGCCCCTTTGCCATGGGGTGGTGGTTGGAAAATTTTCACGGAGTATGTCCGATACCAAATTGGGCGATAGAAGGAGGGACTACAATGGCAAAGCAAAAAATTCGTATTCGTTTGAAAGCATACGATCACAGAATTCTTGATCAATCCGCTGAGAAAATTGTTGAGACAGCAAAACGTTCGGGTGCAGGTGTATCTGGGCCAATTCCGCTGCCAACTGAAAAACAAGTTATTACTATTCTCCGTGCGGTGCACAAGTACAAGGATTCCCGGGAGCAATTCGAACAACGCACTCATAAGCGTTTGATCGATATTGTGAACCCAACTCCACAAACTGTGGATGCCTTGATGCGCTTGGATCTGCCGTCCGGTGTAGATATCGAAATTAAACTGTAATAAGTAGATGTAACTAAGGAAAGGAAAAGAGGTGTCAACATGAAAGGTATCTTAGGAAAAAAACTTGGAATGACCCAAGTGTTTACCGCTGAAGGTAATGTAGTTGCGGTTACAGTAATCGAAGCTGGTCCTAACGTTGTTCTGCAAAAGAAAGACGTAGAAAACGATGGCTACGAAGCGATTCAACTGGGTTACTCAGATAAGAAAGAAAAGAATGCCAACAAACCAGAAGCAGGACATGCCAAAAAGGCTAATACTGCACCTAAGCGCTACGTTCGTGAATTCCGCGGTGTTGATTTTGCTGCCTACGAAGTAGGTCAAGAATTGAAAGCAGATATCTTCGCTGAAGGTGAATTCGTTGACGTAACCGGTACTTCCAAAGGTAAAGGTTTCGCTGGTGTTATCAAACGTTGGGGACAAAGCACAGGTCCTATGTCTCACGGTTCCCGTTACCACAGAGGTCCAGGTTCCATGGGTTCCATCCAAGCGAACCGCGTACCTAAAGGTAAACGTCTGCCAGGACACATGGGTCATGATACAGTGACGATCCAACGTCTTGAAGTTGTTAAAGTCGATGCAGAACGCAACGTGCTGCTCGTAAAAGGCTCCATTCCTGGACCTAAAAACAGCTTAGTGAAAATTAAAGAATCGGTGAAGAAATAAGGACTGAAGAAAGGAGGAACACGAAATGCCTAAGGTAGCACTTTACAATATTAGCGGAAGCCAAGTTGGCGAAGTTGAACTGAATGATGCAATTTTCGGAATCGAGCCGAATAAGCACGTTCTTCACGAAGCAGTTGTTATGCAACTGGCATCCTTGCGTCAAGGTACTCACAAAGTGAAAGGGCGCTCTGAAGTACGTGGCGGTGGACGTAAACCTTGGAAACAAAAAGGTACAGGTCGCGCTCGTCAAGGCTCTATTCGCTCTCCACAATGGAAAGGCGGCGGTGTTGTTTTCGGACCTACACCACGTAGCTATGCCTACAAACTGCCTAAGAAAGTTCGTCGTCTTGCCATCAAATCGGCACTGTCTTCCAAAGTGATCGCGAACGAAATTATCGTATTGGATGCACTCACTATGAATGCTCCAAAGACGAAAGAATTCGCTGCTATCCTGAACAACCTGAAAGCAGACCGCAAAGCGTTGATCGTAGCGCCTAGCTATGATGATAATGTGGCTCTTTCCGCCCGCAATATTCCTGGGGTGAAGTTTGTTGCAGCAGACGGTATTAATGTTCTTGACGTGCTCAAACACGACAAGCTGATCATTACGAAAGAAGCAGTCCAGAAAGTTGAGGAGGTGTTCGCGTAATGAAAGATCCTCGTGATATTATCAAACGTCCTATTATCACTGAGCGTACAGCTGAGATGATGGGCGATATGAAATATGTGTTCGAAGTGGATATGCGTTCCAACAAGATCGAAATCAAACAAGCGATTGAAGCTATTTTCAACGTGAAAGTTTCCAATGTGAACACTCTGCGTGTTCCTGCGAAGCCAAAACGTTACGGTCGTCACTCCGGTTACACTAGCGAGTGGAAGAAAGCTTTCGTAACGCTGAGCAAAGACAGCAAACCGCTTGAGTTCTTTGAATCGGTATAAGAAACCTTTAAAGTAAGGAGGGAAAATCAGTGCCAATTAAAAAGTACAAACCGACGTCACCTGCAAGACGCGCAATGTCCGTATCTACTTTCGAAGAGATCACGACTAATCAGCCGGAGAAATCCTTGCTGGCGCCTCTGAGCAAAAAAGCAGGACGTAACAACCAAGGTAAAATTACGGTTCGTCACCACGGCGGTGGACACAAACGTAAATACCGTATCATTGACTTCAAACGTACCAAAGATGGAATACCGGGCCGCGTTGCTACAATCGAGTATGACCCGAACCGTACTTCCAACATCGCGTTGATTCATTATGTGGATGGCGAGAAGCGCTATATCATCGCTCCTAAAGGTCTGAAAGTAGGAGACGAGGTAGTGTCCGGACCAGCTTCCGACATCAAAATCGGTAACTCCCTGCCACTGGAAAACATTCCTGTAGGTACAGTGATCCACAATATTGAGTTGAAGCCAGGTAAAGGCGGACAATTGGTCCGTGCAGCTGGTACTGAAGCTCAACTTCTTGGTAAAGAAGAAAAGTATGTAACAGTTCGTCTGTCCTCCGGTGAAGTTCGCCGCATTCTGAAAGTTTGCCGCGCTACAATCGGTTCCGTTGGTAACGAAGATCACGAGCTCGTGAAGATCGGTAAAGCGGGACGTAATCGTTGGTTGGGCAAGCGTCCTGAAGTCCGCGGGGTAGTAATGAACCCTAACGATCACCCTCACGGTGGTGGTGAAGGTCGTGCGCCAATCGGACGTAAGTCTCCAATGTCTCCTTGGGGCAAACCGACACTCGGATTCAAAACTCGTAAGAAAAATAAAGCTTCTGATAAATACATCGTTCGTCGCCGCACGAAATAATGCACGCATTGCTTAATGCGTGCCTGGACTAAGAACGAGAACGTTTGACGAAGGGAGGATTCACATATGAGCCGCAGTCTTAAAAAAGGACCATTCGTAGATGCATACCTGCTGAAAAAGGTAGAGGTTTTGAATGAAACGGACAAGAAAGTAGTAATCAAAACCTGGTCCCGTCGTTCCACAATTTTCCCGCAGTTCATCGGACACACTTTCGGTGTATACGATGGTCGCAAGCACGTGCCTGTATATGTAACTGAGGATATGGTTGGTCACAAGTTGGGAGAGTTCGCTCCTACCCGTACTTACAAAGGCCACGACGACGACAAGAAAACAAGAAGATAATGAACCACTGCTATGTTTGAGAGGAGGGTAACTCAATGGAAGCAAAAGCACATGCTAGATCTATTCGGATCTCCGCACGTAAAGTTAAACTCGTTATTGACTTGATCCGCGGCAAGCAAGTGGGTGAAGCGGTCGCAATCCTGCGCCACACACCAAAGTCGGCTTCTCCAGTAGTAGAGAAGTTGCTGAACTCTGCAATTGCTAACGCTGATCACAACTATTCCATGGACGTAAACAAATTGTATGTATCCGAGGTATTCGTAAACCAAGGACCAACAATGAAACGCTTCCGTCCACGCGCAATGGGTCGTGCTAGCCGGATTAACAAACGCACTAGCCACATCACTTTGGTGGTATCTGAAAAATAAGGAGGGAAAACGTGTGGGACAAAAGGTAAACCCCGTAGGACTCCGAGTCGGTATTATCCGTGATTGGGAATCCAAATGGTACGCAGGCAAAGATTTCGGTGATCTTTTGCTGGAAGACGTAAAGATTCGTGAACACCTGAAGAACAAACTGAAAGACTCCGCTGTTTCCCGTATCGAGATCGAAAGAGCAGCGAACCGCATCAACGTAACAATCCACACTGCGAAGCCAGGTATGGTAATCGGTAAGGGTGGTTCTGAAGTTGAAATTCTGCGTGGTGAAATCACCAAAATCGCAGGCGGTAAAAAAGTACACATCAATATCTCTGAAATCAAAAACCCTGAACTGGATGCAATTCTGGTTGCTGAAAGCATTGCACAACAACTGGAGCGTCGCGTATCGTTCCGTCGTGCTTTGAAACAAGCGATTCAAAGAACTATGCGTTCCGGTGCAAAAGGGATTAAAACACAAGTGGGCGGCCGTCTTGGCGGTGCTGAGATCGCTCGTTCAGAAGGCTACAGTGAAGGAACTGTTCCACTGCACACGCTTCGTGCCGACATCGATTATGGTACAGCGGAGGCTCATACTACTTATGGTCGTATTGGCGTAAAAGTATGGATCTATCGTGGAGAGGTTCTTCCTACGGCTAAGAAACAAGCTGCTCAGGAAGGAGGCAACTAATCATGTTGGTACCAAAGCGCGTAAAACACCGCAAGCAACAACGCGGACACATGAAAGGCCGTGCTAAAGGCGGCACAACGCTGAACTTTGGCGAATACGGTCTGCAAGCTGTTGAACCAGCTTGGATCACTAACCGTCAGATCGAATCTGCTCGTATCGCGATGACACGTTACATCAAACGTGGCGGTAAAGTGTGGATCAAGATTTTCCCAGACAAACCGATTACACAAAAGCCTCTTGAAGTGCGGATGGGTAGCGGTAAAGGTAACGTTGAAAAATGGGTTGCAGTCGTGAAGCCAGGTAAGATCATGTTCGAACTTGCTGGCGTACCGGAAGAGGTTGCTCGCGAAGCAATGCGTCTTGCCGCTCACAAGCTGCCAATCAAAACTAAGTTTGTGAAACGTGAAGAATTGGGTGGTGAAGTAAATGAAGGCTAGTGAATTTCGCAACCTAACCACTGCTGAACTTGAACAAAAAATTACCGGGTTTAAAGAAGAACTCTTTAACCTCCGCTTTCAACTCGCTACCGGTCAGCTCGACAACCCGACTCGCATCCGCGATGTTCGTAAGGAAATTGCTCGTGCTAAAACCGTAATCCGTGAGAGAGAACTTGGGATTAGCTAAGAACTCATACCAGACGAGGACATCGTCTGTAATTAGGAAGGAGGCCAACAATGAGCGAACGTAATGCCCGTAGAGTACAAGTCGGCAAAGTAGTTAGTGACAAAATGGATAAAACGATCGTGGTAGCTGTAGAAACTTACAAAAAACATGATCTCTACCATAAACGTATCAAGTATACGAAAAAGTTCAAAGCACATGATGAGAACAACACTGCACAAATCGGTGATACTGTGAAAATCATGGAAACTCGCAAACTTTCCAAGGATAAGAATTGGAGAATGGTCGAGATCGTTGAGAAAGCAGTAATTATCTAATACAGAAGCAGTTTTGTCCGAAAGGAGGATATCTAAATGATTCAACCATTTACACGTTTGGCTGTGGCCGATAACTCTGGTGCTAAGCAACTGATGTGTATCCGTGTATTGGGCGGAACTGGACGTCGTACAGCCCAAATCGGTGATCTGATCGTTTGCTCCGTCAAACAAGCAACACCAGGCGGCGTTGTCAAAAAAGGTGATGTAGTTAAGGCGGTTGTTGTTCGTACAAAACGTTCCGTGCGTCGTAAAGACGGTTCCTACATCGGCTTTGACGAAAATGCAGCGGTAGTTGTGAAAGAAGACAAGAGCCCACGCGGAACTCGTATTTTCGGACCAGTTGCTCGCGAACTTCGTGATAAAGACTTCATGAAAATCGTTTCTTTGGCTCCGGAAGTAATCTAAGCAGAGACCCTGCCCGTATACAGCAAGTTATAGGAGGTGTACGAAATGCCAAAAGTGAAAAAGGTTCTGGAATCCCACAACAACAAGCTGCACGTCAAAAAAGACGACACTGTTATGGTGATTACAGGCAAGGATAAAGGTAAAAAGGGACGCGTAATTGCTGCTTATCCTCGTGAAAACCGTGTGCTTGTGGAAGGTGTTAACATGATCAAAAAACACCAAAAGCCTAACCAGCAAAATCCACAAGGCGGCATCATCGAGAAAGAAGCTCCAATTCATGTTTCCAACGTGATGCATATCGATCCAAAGAGCGGAAAAGTAACCCGTATCGGTTACAAAGTATTGGATAACGGTAAAAAAGTGCGCGTTGCTAAACGTTCCGGAGAACAAATCGATAAATAATCTTTAAAGGAAAGGAGGACCATTGTTCATGGCTATTCGAATGAAAGAGCGTTTTCTGAATGAAATCACTCCTGCTCTGATGCAGAAGTTCAACTATACGACTGTAATGCAAGTGCCTAAGATCGAGAAAGTTGTAATCAACATGGGGGTTGGCGAAGCTGTTCAAAACTCCAAAGTGCTTGATTCCGCTGTTAACGATCTGCAGCTGATTACTGGTCAAAAGCCAGTTATCACTCGTGCTAAGAAATCCATCGCAGGCTTCAAGCTGCGTGAGAACATGCCAATCGGGGTTAAAGTAACACTGCGCGGCGAGCGTATGTACTACTTCCTGGATAAGCTGTTCAACATCACACTGCCACGCGTTCGTGACTTCCGTGGTGTATCCACTAAAGCCTTTGACGGCCGTGGTAACTACACACTCGGTCTGAAGGAACAATTGATCTTCCCTGAGATCGAGTATGATCAAGTGGACAAAGTTCGCGGTATGGATATCGTTATCGTAACAACTGCGAACACTGACGAAGAGTCCCGTGAGTTGCTGACTCAACTGGGAATGCCTTTTGCAAAGTAATATTGGCTTAACGTTGTGGGCAGCTGCCCATTTCTCCGAATCTATCTAGGAGGTGTCAGGCTAAGTGGCAAAAACTTCGATGAAAGTTAAACAACAACGCACGCCGAAATTCAAAGTTCGCGCATACACTCGTTGTGAGCGTTGTGGTCGTCCACATTCCGTGTTGCAAAAATTCAAGATCTGCAGAATTTGCTTCCGTGAATTAGCTTATAAAGGCCAGATTCCTGGCGTGAAAAAAGCAAGCTGGTAAAAAGTCCTGAACGGGAAGGAGGTTTATACACAATGACTATGTCTGATCCAATTGCAGATATGCTTACTCGTATTCGTAACGCGAACACTGTTCGCCACGAGACAGTTGAGATGCCTGCTTCGACAATGAAAAAGCAAATCGCAGACATTCTGAAGCGTGAAGGCTTCATTCGTGATGCGGAATTTGTTGAGGATAACAAACAAGGGATTATCCGTGTTTTCCTGAAATACGGTGCTAATAACGAGCGTGTTATTACTGGTCTGAAAAGAATCAGTAAGCCTGGTCTGCGCGTGTACACGAAGAGTAATGAGATTCCTCGCGTACTGGGTGGACTCGGAATCGCGATCATTTCTACATCTAAAGGCATCATGACTGATAAAGAAGCTCGTCAGTCCAAAGCCGGCGGAGAAGTTATTTGCTACGTGTGGTAATACAAAGCTAAGAAGATAGGAGGTGCAATACATGTCCCGTATTGGTCGCAAACCAATCGCAGTACCAAGTGGTGTGGATGTAACACTGAATAACGCAGTGATCACTGTTAAAGGACCGAAAGGAACTCTGACTCGTGAACTTCACAAAGACATGCAGGTTACTGTTGAAAACAATGAAATTAACGTAGTTCGTCCTTCTGACAACAAACTTCACCGTTCTTTGCACGGAACAACCCGCTCCGTTGTCAATAACATGGTAAGTGGTGTAACTGAAGGATTCGCTAAATCTCTGGAACTGGTTGGGGTCGGATATCGTGCAAGCAAATCCGGAGATAAAATCGTTCTGAACGTTGGTTACTCCCATCCGGTAGAAATCACTCCAGAACCGGGCATCGAGTTCGAAGTTCCTTCGAACACTAAAATCATCGTTCGCGGAATCGACAAAGAGCGCGTAGGTGCCTACGCTGCTAAAATCCGTTCCGTTCGTGAGCCTGAGCCGTATAAAGGTAAAGGTATTAAGTATGAAGGCGAACGCATCATCCGTAAAGAAGGTAAAGCCGGTAAGAAGAAATAACTTTCTTACCGCCTTTCTGTGGTCTTCCGTCTTGGGGAGACTACGTGCCTCTTTTTTACCCAGTGCGTCTTGATCTGAAGCTGTTAAAGGCAAACTGAAGGGAGTGAAAGAAGAAGATGATTACGAAAAAGGATAAAAACAAAGCACGTGTGAGAAGACATCTGCGTGTTCGTAAAAAAATCCAAGGAACGGCTCAACGTCCTCGTTTGAACGTATTCCGTTCTGAAAAACATATCTACGCTCAACTGATTGATGACGTAGCAGGCGTGACATTGGCAGCTGCATCCACTATGGATAAAGAGCTGAGCAAAGACATCGCTAACGGTGCTAGCGTGGAATCCGCACGTAAAGTCGGAGAACTCGTTGCTAAGCGCGGTAAAGAAAAAGGTGTTACTGCGGTTGTTTTCGACCGTGGAGGCTACCTGTATCATGGACGTATCCAAGCGCTGGCTGAAGCAGCTCGCGAAACTGGACTTGAGTTTTAAGACATTTTACAAAAGGAGGTTAACGACTTGCGTGTAGATCCGAACACTTTAGAACTGTCTGAAAGAGTTGTAAATATTAATCGTGTAGCTAAAGTTGTAAAAGGCGGACGTCGCTTTAGTTTCAGCGCACTGGTTGTTGTCGGTGACGGCAATGGCTGGGTTGGTGCTGGTATCGGTAAAGCTGGCGAAGTACCTGAAGCGATTCGCAAAGGTGTGGAAGACGCTAAGAAAAACCTGGTACACGTTCCACTCGTAGGAACTACAGTTCCTCACTTGGTTACTGGTAAGTTCGGCGCAGGCCGCGTTCTGTTGAAGCCAGCATCTGAAGGTACTGGTGTAATTGCAGGCGGTCCTGTTCGTGCGGTGCTCGAACTGGCTGGCGTAGGTGATATTTTGACAAAATCTCTGGGTTCTTCGAATTCCATGAACATGGTCAATGCGACTTTGGAAGGTTTGTCCCGCTTGAAACGCGCTGAAGATGTAGCGAAATTGCGTGGCAAAACTGTCGAAGAGCTGCGCGGTTAAGGAGGATATGTCATGAGTAAATTAGAAATTACCCTTGTCCGTTCTTTGATTGGCCGCCCAGGTACTCAAAGAACAACTGTGAACACTCTGGGACTGCGTAAGCTGAACCAAACTGTAGTTCACAACGACGATCCTGCCATTCGCGGTATGATCAACAAAGTAAGTCATCTGGTTTCGGTTAAAGAAATCGAAGCTTAAGAGATACAGAAGTTCAACAAATAATCAAGGAGGTGCAACGAACGATGAAGTTACATGAGCTGTCCTCAGCTACTGGCTCCCGCAAAGAACGCAAACGCGTAGGTCGCGGTACTAGTAGTGGTACAGGTAAAACATCAGGTCGCGGTCATAAAGGTCAAAACTCACGTTCCGGTGGTGGTGTACGTCCGGGCTTCGAAGGTGGCCAAAACCCATTGTATCGTCGCTTGCCTAAGCGCGGTTTCGTGAACCCAACTCGCAAAGAATATGCAGTTGTGAATATCGAAGATCTGAATAGTTTTGCAGAAGGTACTGAAGTGACTCCTGAATTTTTGGTTAACAGCGGAGTTGTGAAAAACACAAAATCCGGAATCAAAATTCTTGGTAACGGTGAAGTCACTGTCAAGCTTACTGTAAAAGCTAACAAGTTTTCTCAATCTGCGGTAGAGAAAATTGAAGCTGCCGGCGGTAAAACCGAGGTGATCTAATGTTCAAAGCCCTTTCTAATATATGGCGGGTTGAAGATCTGCGGAACCGCATCGGGTTTACACTTATGATTCTCATAGTGTTCCGTATTGGCTCATTTATTACAGTACCAGGAGTCGACAAAAATGTATTTGCTAATGATACAGCAGGCAGTGAGCTGTTCGGCCTACTGAACACCTTCTCCGGAGGTGCGCTGTATCAGTTCTCTATCTTTGCTCTCGGGATCGTGCCGTATATTACGGCTTCGATCATCGTGCAGCTCCTATCCATGGACGTCATTCCGAAGCTTGCGGAATGGGCAAAGCAAGGAGAGCATGGTAAAAAGCAGTTGGCGCAAGTTACACGTTATGGTACGGTAGTACTGGCGCTCATTCAGGCATTTGGTACCTCGATCGGATTTAATCGTCTGTATGGAGCACAAATGATTCCTGGAGCAACAGTTGCAGACTACATCCTGATTGCGATCGTGCTTACAGCGGGGACTACGTTCCTGATGTGGCTTGGAGAGCAAATAACGGAAAGAGGTATTGGTAACGGTATTTCCATCCTCATCTTCGCAGGGATCGCAGCTGGTATACCAAGACACATTCGGACAATTGCTGAGTCGCAGTTCATCCAAGCGGATCAACTGTTCATCAATATTCTCAAGGCGATTATTATCGTTTTGGTAATCGTGTTGATTGTCGTGGGTGTTATCTTTATCCAGCAAGGAATTCGTAAGATTCCTGTGCAGTATGCCAAGCGCGTTGTGGGGAACAAAATGTACGGTGGCCAGAATACGCATATTCCGATGAAAATTAATGCGGCAGGCGTTATTCCGGTTATCTTCGCAGTGTCGTTGCTGCAGTTCCCGATTATTATTGCAAGCTTCTGGGCGGATAAGGTATGGGCACAATGGGTAACTACTCACTTGTACTATGACAAACCGCTCGGTATGGTGTTATATGTTGTAATGATCATCGGCTTCACATTCTTCTACACCTTTGTGCAGATGAATCCGCAGCAAATGGCCGACAATATGAAGAAGAACGGCGGCTATATCCCAGGCATTCGCCCTGGTAAAGCCACTGAGACTTACCTGACGCGGGTAATGTCCCGTCTAACTATGACTGGGGCACTGTTCTTGGCAGTCATCTCGGTTCTGCCGGTATTCTTCGGTGCACTTTCCGGTTTGCCTCGTTCTGTACAGATCGGTGGTACTTCATTGCTCATCATCGTTGGTGTTGCATTGGATACCATGAAGCAAATCGAAAGCCAGCTCATTAAACGCCATTACAAAGGCTTCATCAATAAATAGTCAATAGGTTCCGGGACAGGATTATGCCTGTTCATCGGCACCTATTGTGCTGTTTCTTGTGTAGGGGTCGTTCCTGAGGAGTGAGAGAGTGAACATTCTGATCATGGGCCCTCCTGGGGCTGGAAAAGGCACACAAGCTGAAGTAATCGTTAATGAACTCGGTGTCCCACATATCTCTACAGGTGATGCATTCCGTCTGGCTATGAAGCTCGGTACTCCAATCGGAATCAAGGCCAAAGAATACATTGATCGTGGAGATCTGGTACCCGACGATATTACGATCGGTATCGTAGAGGAGAGACTCCAGCAGCCGGACTGCAAGAAAGGCTTTCTGTTGGATGGATTTCCAAGAACTTTGGCACAGGCTGAGGCGCTGGACCAAATTCTCGGACGTCTGGGCATGTCGCTTGATCATGTTGTCGATCTGAAGGTAGACCGCGACCGTCTGCTGGCCCGTATTACGGGACGCCGCATCTGCAAGACCTGTGGTGCAACATACCATCTGGTATTCAATCCACCAAAGGTAGAAGGCATTTGTGACAAAGACGGAGGCGAGCTGTACCAACGCGCTGATGATAATGAAGAGAGCGTTGCGACACGGCTTGATGAGTATAGCAACAAAACGGCACCACTCCTCTCGTTCTATGAGAACAAAGATCTTTTGCGTCAAATCGACGGGGAGCAGGATATTCATCAGGTATCTGAAGATCTGGTATCCTTGCTGCGGGGTTAATTGTAATGATCGTTTGCAAGTCCGAAACGGAATTGAGCTATATGAGGGAAGCCGGACGCATCGTAGCTGAGACCCACAAGATTCTGGCCGAACAGATCGAGCCCGGCATAACCACCGGTGAGCTTGATCATATAGCTGATCAGTACATTCGCAGTCAGGGAGCTGTGCCGTCTTTTAAAGGTTATAATGGTTTTCCTGCTAGCATTTGCGCTTCAGTCAACGAACAATTGGTGCACGGGTTCCCCGGCAGCCGCAAGCTAGACGAAGGTGATATCGTTACGTTTGACATTGGTGCGCAGTATCGGGGGTACCATGGGGACTCCGCATGGACATATCCAGTTGGCAGCATCTCAGATGCCGCCCAAAGGTTATTAGATGTGACGGAAGGCGCCCTGATGGAGGGACTGTCTCAGGTCAAGCCGGACGTTCGCCTGTTTACAATCTCGCATGCGATTCAGAGATACATTGAGGAAGCTGGCTTCTCAGTAGTGAGGGAATATGTCGGTCACGGCATAGGTGCCAAGCTGCATGAGGATCCGCAAATTCCGAACTACGGTATCCCGAACGTGGGACCGAGGCTCAGACCAGGCATGGTACTGGCGATTGAGCCCATGGTCAATGCCGGCTCCCGGCATGTACGGACGTTGGAAGACAACTGGACGGTCGTAACGGTGGACGGATCACTTTGTGCTCATTTTGAGCATACGGTCGCGGTAACGCCGGACGGCATGGAGATTTTCACTATACTGAAATCGTAGGTGGTAAGCATGAAAGCACAAAACAGCCTGCAGATCGGTCAGATTGTGAAAATCCTGAGAGGTAGAGATACCGGTCAGGCAGCTGTCGTAGTATCCATAGCGGATGATCGTTTTGTATATATTGCTGATGGCAACAAGCGCAAGTTTGATCAGGCCAAGAAGAAGAATATTCTTCACCTGATGCCGCAGCCAGTAATTAGCAGCGAAGTTGTGAATAGTTTGCAGGAATGCGGTCGGGTAACGAACGGAAAGCTGCGTCATGCAGTGAATGAATTCCTGGATTCCACCAATCCAACAACTGAAGAGAAAGGAGACTAGCTGTGGCCAAAGAAGATGTCATTGAAGTAGAAGGTACTGTGATCGAACCTCTTCCCAACGCAACATTCAAGGTGGAGCTCGAGAACGGTCACCAAATTCTTGCTCATGTTTCCGGAAAGCTGCGGATGCATTTTATCCGCATTCTGACAGGCGACAAAGTGGTCGTTCAGTTATCGCCTTACGATTTAACCAAAGGTCGTATAACGTACCGGAAATAAATCGTGTGTTATCTTTTGTTCCAAAAACTATGAATGGTTATGAAACGAGTTTTACCAGGGTAAGACTTGGAGGAGGTAATTAGCATGAAGGTAAGACCTTCTGTAAAGCCCATTTGCGAGAAATGCAAAGTCATTCGCCGCAAAGGCAATGTAATGGTTATTTGCGAAAATCCGAAACACAAACAAAAACAAGGTTAAAGAAGGGGGTGTAGCGTAAAATGGCTCGTATAGCTGGTGTGGATTTGCCACGTGACAAACGCGTTGAGATCGCCTTGACTTACATTTTCGGAATCGGTAAAACGACTTCTCAGAAAATCCTTAAAGAATCAGGCATCGATGTGAACACTCGTGTTCGCGACTTGACAGAAGATGAAGTGAGCAAATTACGTGAAACAATCGACGGATCGGTAAAAGTAGAAGGTGATCTGCGTCGTGAAATTTCCTTGAATATTAAACGTCTGACTGAGATCGGTTGCTACCGCGGTATTCGTCACCGTCGTGGTCTGCCTGTTCGTGGTCAACGTACAAAAACGAATGCCCGTACACGTAAAGGTCCTCGTCGTACTGTAGCAAATAAAAAGAAATAAGAAAGGAGGATAACATTCAATGGCTAAACCGAAAAAAGTTGTACGCACCAAACGTCGTGACCGTAAAAATATCGAATCTGGCGTGGCACACATCCGTTCCACGTTCAACAACACTATCGTTACAATTACGGACCCTCACGGTAACGCAATCTCTTGGGCAAGCTCTGGCGGTCTTGGATTCCGCGGTTCCCGTAAATCCACTCCGTACGCTGCACAAATGGCTGCTGAAACAGCTGCCAAGGCTGCAATGGAGCATGGCATGAAGAGTGTTGAAGTTATGGTTAAAGGACCAGGCGCAGGCCGTGAAGCAGCGATTCGTTCCCTGCAAGCTGCGGGTCTGGAAGTTAACCTGATTAAAGACGTGACTCCGGTACCTCACAACGGATGCCGTCCTCCAAAACGTCGTCGTGTCTAATGAGATTTATCCTGTACGTGTAGTATAAAACCATTGCAATCTGCTAATAATGATTGTTTAGACAATACTGCATGGTTAAAAATGGATATGGTGAAGGTTTCATATAGGAGCGACGTTTTGAAGGAGGGATATTGCAGTGATTGAAATCGAAAAGCCGAAAATTGAGACGGTGGACGTCAATGATGATGGCACCTATGGGAAATTCGTAGTAGAACCTCTGGAACGCGGATACGGTACGACGCTGGGCAACTCGCTTCGTCGTATTCTGCTCTCCTCTCTGCCGGGTGCGGCAGTGACATCGGTGCAAATCGATGGAGTTCTGCACGAGTTTGCAACAGTTCCAGGTGTGATGGAAGATGTAACGGAGATTATCTTGAACCTGAAGGCTCTCTCGCTGAAGATCCATTCCGATGAAGAGAAAGTGCTCGAAATCGATGCGGAAGGCGAAGGAACTGTGACGGCAGGAGATATTCGTGCGGATAGTGATGTTGAAATCCTGAATCCGGATCTTCATATCGCCACATTGGGGCCGGGTTCGAGACTTCACATGCGTATTTTCGCCAATCGCGGTCGCGGCTATGTTAAGCAAGACCGGAACAAACGCGAAGATCAGCCGATCGGCGTTATCCCCGTCGACTCCATCTATACACCGATCTCACGTGTAAACTACGGAGTGGAGAATACGCGTGTTGGCCAAGTAACCAACTACGATAAGCTGACACTCGAAGTATGGACCGACGGAAGTATTCGACCTGAAGAGGCTGTAAGTCTCGGGGCTAAAATTTTGACTGAACATCTTATGCTGTTCGTTGGCTTGACTGATGAAGCCAAGGACGCTGAGATTATGGTTGAAAAAGAGGAAGACAAGAAAGAAAAAGTATTGGAAATGACGATTGAAGAACTGGATCTTTCCGTCCGTTCCTACAACTGCCTTAAGCGCGCTGGTATCAACACGGTACAAGAGCTTACAACGAAATCTGAAGAAGATATGATGAAGGTCCGTAACTTGGGCCGCAAATCTTTGGAAGAGGTTCAAGAGAAGCTGGAAGAGCTTGGTTTAGGACTTCGTACGGAAGAATAGTTTAGCAACGTCCTGAGTGAAGGAGGGAAAACACATGGCATATCAAAAATTGGGCCGTAACTCCAGTGCACGTAAAGCATTGTTCCGTGACCTGGTAACGGATCTGTTCCTGTATGAGCGTATCCAAACTACTGAGGCGAAAGCGAAGGAAGTTCGTTCTATCGCTGAAAAGCTGATCACTAAAGCTAAAAAAGGTGATCTGCATGCACGTCGTCAAGTAGCTGCTTATGTTCGTCGCGAAACTTTGGACGGCGATCAGGATGCAATCCAAAAACTGTTTAGCGATTTGGCTACTCGTTACTCCGAGCGTCCAGGTGGATACACTCGTATCCTGAAACTGGGACCTCGTCGTGGCGATGCTGCTCCAATGGTTTACTTGGAATTGGTTGACCGCGCGTAAGCAGGTGGAAGAGGAAAGGGTGGCAGAATCCGATGATTCTGAGCGGCCCTTTTTTTCTTCTGTGGGAGAAGCTCCGTAAGGGCTTCTCCTTTTTAATGAATTGATTAACGGTCTTCGGTCCCCCTACATTCTCTTTAGCCAGAAAGGGCTCATTGGACGTTGTCCGCTGGACTCCTGCAAGCTTGGCGGTAGGCGGGGATATAGAAGGGATTCATGCATCCATTCATCTGAGTGTACGGGTCTAAATGAAGCCATACACGATCCATAAGAAGGTGCGATTTCAGACATGCGGAATATTTGCATGAAAGTGAACTATGATGGAACAAGCTATTACGGTTTTCAGACACAGCCTGGCGGTAATACGATTCAGGATTATATTGAAGATGCCATCTTTTCCTTAACAGGAGAAAGGCTCAAGATAACTGCTTCAGGGCGTACGGACGCAGGTGTGCATGCGTATGGGCAAGTCTTCAACTTCCTAACGGAATCACGTATCCCGTTACACCGCTGGTGTCTGGCGCTGAATGCGTGGTTGCCGGAGGACATCATTCTTACGGAGGCCACAGAAGTGCCGCTGGAATTCCACGCACGTCATATGGCCAAGCGTAAGACGTACCGCTATACCGTGAATGCCAATCGCTTCCCGGATATTTTTCATCGCAGGACGCAGATGCATCATCCAACTCGTCTGGATGTTGAAGCCATGAAGCAGGGGCTTCAGCTCCTCATCGGAACGCATGATTATACATCGTTCGCTTCCCGGCATTCGCAGAAGACGAATCATGTACGGACCGTGTATGATGCCCATATGACGGTGGATTATTCCTTTTCTAGACCAGGTTCGGATGATCAAGGAATTATTCATACGTATTTTACCGGCAACGGCTTCTTGCAGCATATGGTTCGGATCATGATGGGAACGCTGTTGGAGATTGGTGAAGGGAAGAAACAGCCTGAGGATATCCAGCATATTTTGGCTGCCAAGAACCGAAGTGCGGCTGGTCCGACTGCCGTGGCTCATGCCCTGATGCTGTGGAAAGTGGATTATGAAGAAAACACATAAAACAGTTAAAAATACATGATAATTTGCTTGCGGAATTTCAATATATCGTGTAGTATATAAGTTGTGTTTTCTTAATGGCTTTCCCACAGCCCCAATTAAGATGTACACCTAATGAGTAAATATCCATCACAAATGCAATAACTTAATGAACGAAGATAAATGAATATTAATGATTGTAATGATCTAAGGGAGGAACATTTTCATGCGTACTACGTATATGGCTAAGCCAAGTGAAGTTGAGCGCAATTGGCATATCATTGATGCTGAAGGCAAAACTCTTGGTCGTCTGGCTAGTGAAGCTGCTTCATTGATTCGCGGTAAGCACAAGCCACAATTCACTCCACACGTTGACGGCGGTGATTTCGTTGTCGTTATCAATGCGGAGAAGGTTGTACTGACTGGTAAGAAAATGGAAAACAAAAAATACTACCGTCACTCGCTGCACCCAGGTGGTCTGAAAGTGACTGTCGCTCAAGACATGATTAAAAACAAACCAGAGCGTATGTTGGAATTGGCTGTTTATGGTATGCTTCCTAAGACTCGTATGGGCGAAAAAATGAAGCTGAGATTGAAAGCTTACAAAGGCATTGAGCATCCACATGCAGCACAAAAACCTGAAGTTTACGAACTTCGCGGATAATTAAAAGGAGGACAGTTTCATGGCACAAGTACAATACTATGGGACAGGTCGTCGTAAACATTCGGTAGCTCGTGTTCGTCTTGTACCGGGTGAAGGACGCATTGTCATTAACAAACGTGATATCAATGATTATTTCGGTGTAGAAACACTGAAAATGATCGTAAGACAACCACTGAACCTGACTGAAACAAATGGTAACTACGATGTTGTAGTTATCGCACATGGTGGTGGTATCTCTGGTCAAGCTGGAGCAATCCGTCACGGGATTTCCCGTGCACTGCTCAAAGCAGATCCAGAATTCCGTCCAGCTCTGAAAAAAGCAGGATTCCTGACTCGTGACCCACGGATGAAAGAACGTAAAAAATACGGTCTCAAAGCCGCTCGTCGCGCACCTCAGTTCTCCAAACGTTAATATTTCTTGTTATCAAGAATATGCAGCTCTTGGCCTTATGGCCAGGAGCTGTTTTTATTTTAAGAGCTGTTCAAATAGAACATAGCTGATATAGTGAATAATTTACTCGGTTAGTTTTTGCTTTTGAGCTGGTTCCGATTATGAGGATTGGATTCGATCTGATGAACTATCTCTTGAACAAAGAAGGTGTGTATTTGTAGGTACATCATTCTCTTCTAGAGTAAAGGGCTGGATTCAAACCAGCCCCTCCTCATCAAACCGTACATGAGGTTTTCCCTCATACGGCTTTCCGATGTTCGTCTTTCATGGGCATGCAGATCACAATAACGTTTTTAGTCCATACATGTTAGCAATATACTTGACTTCAGGTCCTGAACTCATCCAACTCCTGCGCTGCCTCTTCTTTGCATACCACCGGGTTAATCGCTGCAGAATATACCAATCCAGCTTGGCTAATCTCTTTTGGCTGTGGTTCGTGTAGTAGTAATTTCTCCATCC
>NZ_KB898210.1 GCF_000377505.1 Paenibacillus massiliensis 2301065 = DSM 16942
AAGACGACGAGGTAGATAGGCTGGGGGTGGAAGTGCAGTAATGCATGGAGCTGACCAGTACTAATCGGTCGAGGGCTTATCCTAAAGTAAAATGCAATGATTCGTTTCGGTTCCAGTTTTCAGGGTGTAACCTGAATACCGCATTTGATCAACAAATGCACGTTTGGTGGCGATAGCGGAGGGGTTCCACACGTACCCATCCCGAACACGACCGTTAAGCCCTCCAGCGCCGATGGTACTTGGACCGAAGGGTCCTGGGAGAGTAGGACGCCGCCAAGCAAGCTTTTTTGGATGAGAAGCAATTATACATATTAGGGCCCTTAGCTCAGCTGGTTAGAGCGCACCTCTGATAAGGGTGAGGTCAGTGGTTCGAGTCCACTAGGGCCCACCATCATCCATTAAATAATTTGGGGCTATAGCTCAGCTGGGAGAGCGCCTGCCTTGCACGCAGGAGGTCAGGGGTTCGATCCCCCTTGGCTCCACCAAATATTCCCTGATAGCTCAGTTGGTAGAGCACTCGACTGTTAATCGAGTTGTCACAGGTTCGAGTCCTGTTCGGGGAGCCATTTTGTACACTACTGAATTACTATATATAGGTGGCGGTGTAGCTCAGCTGGCTAGAGCGTACGGTTCATACCCGTGAGGTCGGGGGTTCGATCCCCTCCGCCGCTACTCGGAGAGATACCCAAGTGGCTATAAGGGGACCCTCTGCTAAGGGGTTAGACTGCGTAAGCGGTGCGAGGGTTCGAATCCCTCTCTCTCCGCCAACTCAATTTCATAGTGTATAGTACAAGTTATCAAGGCCCGTTGGTCAAGGGGTTAAGACACCTCCCTTTCACGGAGGTAACAGGGGTTCGAATCCCCTACGGGTCATAAGGCTATCCCATAGCCGATGAAAAATGAGAACCCCTAGATGTTCGTCGGAGCATAAGCTTCGGAAGGATTACATCGCAGTCGGCTCACATCGTGAGGCGCATCCCCTACGGGGCATAAATATGGAGGCTTAGCTCAGCTGGGAGAGCATCTGCCTTACAAGCAGAGGGTCGGGGGTTCGATCCCCTCAGCCTCCACCATAATATAATATCGCGGGGTGGAGCAGCTCGGTAGCTCGTCGGGCTCATAACCCGAAGGCCGCAGGTTCAAATCCTGCCCCCGCAATTATCTTTCAAGCGATTGAAAGTAACTCATGGAACTGTGGTGTAGAGGCCTAACATGCCTGCCTGTCACGCAGGAGATCGCGGGTTCGAATCCCGTCAGTTCCGCCATTTATGTTTTTAATAGAATAGGCCATGTTCCTGGATAAGTCATATTAGTATTTGGCTCGGTAGCTCAGTCGGTAGAGCAGAGGACTGAAAATCCTCGTGTCGGCGGTTCGATTCCGTCCCGAGCCACCATTAGACTTATTGAAGTGAACATTTGCCGGTGTAGCTCAACTGGTAGAGCAACTGACTTGTAATCAGTAGGTTGGGGGTTCAAGTCCTCTCGCCGGCACCACTGTGGAGGATTAGCGAAGTGGCCAAACGCATCAGACTGTAAATCTGCTCCCTTACGGGTTCGGTGGTTCGAATCCATCATCCTCCACCAGTTTTTTTAAAATTATGGCGATCGTGGCGAAGGGGTTAACGCACCGGTTTGTGGATCCGGCATTCGTGGGTTCAAGTCCCATCGGTCGCCCTTGATTTTAATTATTATTGGGGATTAGCCAAGCGGTAAGGCAACGGACTTTGACTCCGTCATGCATAGGTTCAAATCCTATATCCCCAGCCATTTACTCTCTTGTTGAGAGCCATTAGCTCAGTTGGTAGAGCACCTGACTTTTAATCAGGGTGTCGAAGGTTCGAGTCCTTCATGGCTCACCATGTATTATTTGCGGTCGTGGCGGAATTGGCAGACGCGCACGGTTCAGGTCCGTGTGGGCTAACCCCCCGTGGAGGTTCGAGTCCTCTCGACCGCACCATTATTATGCGGACGTGGCTCAGCGGTAGAGCATCGCCTTGCCAAGGCGAGGGTCGCGGGTTCGATTCCCGTCGTCCGCTCCATATCATACGGCGCCATAGCCAAGTGGTAAGGCAAAGCTCTGCAAAAGCTTGATTCCCCAGTTCAAATCTGGGTGGCGCCTTTACCTAATTTATTTTGGGCCTATATGTCCCCTTAGCTCAGCTGGATAGAGCGTTTGACTACGAATCAAAAGGTCGGGAGTTCGAATCTCTCAGGGGACGCCATATTTATTTACAATCGTTATTTCAAAGATACTCTTATCTATGGAATAATTCTATGATATCGGGACGTAGCTCAGCTTGGTAGAGCACCTGGTTTGGGACCAGGGGGTCGCATGTTCAAATCGTGTCGTCCCGATTGTATTTGCGGGTGTAGTTCAATGGTAGAACTCCAGCCTTCCAAGCTGGTAGCGTGGGTTCGATTCCCATCACCCGCTTTTCTTTATGCGGATTCTTGTCACACCAGTTGTGACACCTTATAGATAAGAGAGCCCGTCTCGGACAAGGCTCTCTCTTTTTTTTGCTCAAATCCCCTCACTAATGCAGCGAGGGGATTTGTCGTTCATCATTTGTTGTTTATATCTAGTTGGGAGTACGTTCTGTATTTAAATTCATTTATTTTATACACAAATATGTGTATCAATAATTCCTTGTTTGCTTCATGCTGCTAGGCTTTCTCAAGCGCTTCATCCTGGTTCTTTGGCATGGTCAGCTCTACCCGTGTCCCATTTCCAGGCTGGGAATCAATGATCAACTGGCCTCCGACACTTCTCGCTCTTTCCTCCATGCTGAACAATCCTACTCCGCTGGATGAGGTGCCTGGTGTGAAGCCTGCTCCCTTATCCTGAATACAGCTCCAAACTTCAGTACCTCGATCCTCCAGAATTACCTGAGCCTCTGACACGTCTGCATACCGGGCAATGTTGGTTAGGGCCTCTTGCACAATACGGTACATAACTATTTCCTTCTTTATCTCAAGACGTTTACGCAGATTGCACTGAAATTGAACGGTAATTCCGTAATGCTTGGTATAATTCTCAATATAAGTGCGAACAGCAGGCACGACCCCCAGGTCATCCAGCACCGAGGGGCGAAGCTCCCAAGCCAGGCCGCGTACGTCTTCCATAATGGAGGTGACCTGCTTACGAAGCTGGGCGAGCTTGGTGTCTGTGTTACCCGACAACTGTTGATCGATCTGAATGATCAAGGAGAACAAGCTTTGTCCGATCCCGTCATGTAGCTCTCGTGAGATGCGTTTACGCTCCTCCTCTTGAATTTGCATGACCTGGGTCATCATGAATTGGAGCTCGCCCTCTACCTTCTTCAGCTGTGTGACCTCATTACGGATAGCAAGGTATTGATAGGGCCGGCCACTCTCGTCGTTAATAGGCACAATGGTCGTGTTCACCCAATAATAGGAGCCGTCTTTGGCGCGGTTGCGAATCTCTCCTCTCCATACCTGTCCTGAGGAGATGGTGCGCCACAGATTTTTCATGAAATCTACCGAATGATACCCTGAGTTAATAAGTCGATGGTCTTGGCCGATTAATTCTTCCCTGGAGTATTGAGATACTTCGCAGAACTTGTCATTTACATACTTGATGATACCTTTGGGGTCTGTGACTGCCACAATAGAAGACTCATCCAACGCGAACTTGAGATCTGATAGCTGATGTAGTGAATATCGCAAGGATTCTCGGAAAACCGGGTCAGGTATATAGTGATCCAATTCCTGAAGCAAGGAGGAGGCTTGTTGACCAATGACATGCTTCGGGGTTCCCTTCGGACTACTCATAATTCAACAATCCCTTCTTCATGGCGAACTTCACCAGTTCAGGCCGGGTTCTAAGATTTAATTTTTCCATCAGATTACTCTTATGTGTCTCGACTGTTTTCACACTAATAACCAGATGTTCAGCAATTTCCTTATTAGAATATCCCTTGGCTATCCAGGACAAGATCTCACGTTCACGGTCAGACAGAGTATCATAAGGGCCTGAAGCACCATCCTGCTTAAGCTTATCGAGATATTCACTCATCAGGCGTTTGGTTGCGCTTGGATAGAGGTAGGCACTTCCACCAGCGACCGATTGAATAGCTGATAGCAGCTCTTCATGTGGGGCGCTTTTCAGAACATATCCGGATGCTCCTGCCTGAATAGCGCGGAACAAATATTCCTCATCATCATGCATTGTCAAAATAAGAACCTCGATATCGGGTAGCTGCTTCTTCAGTTCCTTCGTGGCTGTGAGACCATCTTTACCCGGAGGCATACTAAAATCCATTAGAACGACATCCGGTAACAACTCGGCTGCTTTAAGTATAGCTTCGTCACCGTCTGCGGCATCGCCAATGACCTTCATATCGTGCTTGCCATCCAGTAAGGCAATCAGGCCGGATCTGACAACGACATGGTCATCCACTACAAGTATACGAATCAAACGTTATCCCTCCTGCCAGCTCATAAAGATGAAGCTGTTAACAATATCATAGCAAAAAAAAAGAATCCTACCAACGAAGGATTCTTTGGTCTTACATTTAGATGAGCAGTACGCGAGCACATAACCAATTTGCACTGTTGAGAGTTCCTTATCTTGCTTGCTCCGAATGACGCATACATTCGATCTGTCGTGCAACCTCTTCAGTCACTGCCAGCTCCTGAGGCAGGAAGATTCGGGCACTACGATTGCCGATGAGCAAGACTCCTTGCGGTAGCGGCGTACTGTCGTCATGTAGCGGAATAGCCACAGCGGAATGTAGCTGTTCAGCCAGCATCAGTGCACACTCCTGACGAAGCCGTGAGGCACCTGGTACGAGGGGATTGGCCGTCACTGTGCGACCGAGTCGGATAGCTGTACCAGCCACACCGTAGCCGGATTTGAACGATATGCGCCGATATCGCTCACTGCGGCAGCCTGTCACATATCGCCAACGAAAATAGCTGTCCCCTTGATCTATCCAGGCTACTGCGACGACGTCACTGGATATACTATCGCGCAGGAGTTCAAGCTCCTTGCATAACTCGACAGTTATATCAACCATCACACAACACTTCCTTTTTCAAGTCGAACTGCAATATATATTATTAAGTCTGATTCCTTTTGTTATGATAATAGAATTTCAAGGCAGGTCACCGATATCTCAACTTTGTGAACACTTCCACTATTCCATTGTAAATCTTTGCGTCCGAAAAGGGACTAAGGGAAAACCCTTATTTTACTACAGAGAAACACTGGTTTTGATAAAATCCCTGTAAGAGCGCGGAAGTATCACATTTTTCCAGCTAAGGAAGTGACTTTCGTCACAACAAATCAGGGAATTGCGAAGGACAAAATCAGGTATTCTCCTGATAACGCATTTGAGGCTATGCCATTATGATAGAAGTATCAGGAAAGCAAAAGGAGACGGTGAACATGCCAGCAACTTATATGCAACGTGTAGACGGAAAACAGGGCACAGGTCGGCAGGGAATACACGTATTTTTGAATGATGACCAGTTTGCGTTGCTGCAGACCATTATGACATGGAAGAAAGTAAAAGCTGGCAATACCCTGTTCATGGAAGGGGAAGAAGCCGGTCAGCTATACTATATACGTTCGGGGCGGATTAAGCTGCGTAAATCGACGGAGGATGGCAAAGAGCTCATTCTAACGATTCAGCGCAAAGGTGATGTAATTGGCGACTTCGGCGGCTTTGGTAGCGAGGATTATAATAGTACTGCGGAGACAGCGGATGCTTGTGAGGTTGGCGTTATACAAGTTAAGGAGCTGGAGGGGCTAATTGCCAAGCATGGAGATCTGGGTCTTCAATTTGTAAAATGGTACAATCTCAAGCAGCGCATCATGGAGTCGCGTTTTAGAGATCTGCTGTTGTATGGAAAAGCGGGTGCACTGGCTTCGACCTTGATCCGTGCATGCAATACGTGCGGCACTCAAGATGAGGACGGAATTACCCTTAGCATGAAGCTGAATCATACCGAGCTCGGGGAGATGATCGGGGCTACCCGTGAAAGTGTGAACCGGATGTTAAATTCGTTCAAGGAACAAGGTATTCTGGAGACGAAGGAAGGCAAAATTGTCGTCCGCAATCTGGAGGATCTACGATTCCTGTGCGGCTGTCCAGAACAAGGACATTGCCCTAACGAAATCTGCCGATTATAACAAGAACTATGTATACACCATTCTTATCAAGCCGCTGGGCGGTTCTATAAGCTAGACAGCCTATAGATGAAAATGCCCTCCACTCGACAGTTTCATCTCTGAACCACTAAAAAAAGCTAACCCGATGTAGTCGCAGGTTAGCTTTTTCTAGATGGTTTTTTTTGAAACTATAAGAAGGGCCACATGGGCCGAACTAGACCCCGAAAGGATATGAACAAAACTCTTCATACGCTTACCATCTTATGAGATCACAGATGAAGTCATTAGGTCACATAATCAAGTAATCAAGCAGGTATTTAAGTAATCACATCATGCAATCTAGACGTCAGCTTCTTCACGAGTGCAGAGCAATGTCTGCAGCTTGCGGTGAATTTCTCTCTGCCATCTCTTATCCTGTACCTGAATAGCCAGATTGAGCAGGTCGAGATAATCATCAATGTGAAGAGAAGTCTTGCGCGTGGCGGCACTCACCAGGCTATTCCCCCTATCAAGGTATGCTTGAGGCAATAATGCTATGTAGTCCTCAGCAGGTAATTATTAACTTAATAATGATAATCATTATCAGTTATTCTTAAATCTTATTATAATGCTTAATTTCAGAAATGCAATAGTAATCGGCAAGGATGGTATGTGCAATCTCAAATCATATACTCGTAGAGGGCTGATTGTAGGTGCTTCTAGGCTGGAATCAAGTGCTTCTATTTCGCTGACAGAACTGCCTTAAAAAAACAAACCCGACTTCCTAAGTTCAAACATTGTTCACATTATAAAGATGGAAGATAATACATATATCACATGAGTGTTTTGTGCAGAGAGAAAGTCTACAGACAGTCGGTCGCGAAATGCTCAATACGATGAGGAGGAAAGGGTCATGAATACGAGAAAGATGAAAGCGCTTGCTATCGCATTGACAAGCGTCATGATTTTCATGCTCGCAGCCTGCAGCAGTCAGGAAGGCAGTCCATCCCAAAGTCCTGCTACCGAAGGAGGGGATTCGGGCAGCAAGGAAGTAACCATCACATTCCAGAACATTTATCCCGATCCAAGCACACCATCCTACGAGATGATGAGACAATTAGTGGATCAATATCAGAAGGATCACCCCAACGTAAAGATCGAGCTGGACTCCCTCAATACAGATCAACAAAAGCTGAAGCTCAAGACGCAAGCAGCCTCCAAGGAGGTACCAGACATTACTATCGTAAATCCGGCGGCACAGATGAAGCCGTTCGTCGAGGCAGGCCTGCTGGCGCCACTGAACGATATGGTCGATAAAGATGGCCTACGCGGCATGTATCAGGATGGTCTGCTGGACTATTATAGCTTTGATGGCAATGTGTATGCTGTACCTGACGGCAACAACATTGAGGTTGTCTTCTATAACAAGGAGATCTTCGAGAAAGCGGGTATCAAAGAAATTCCAACTACCTTCGACGAGCTACTGGAGGTCGTGAAGACACTCAAGGCTCAAGGCATTACACCAATTGCAATCGGGGAGAAGGACTCCTGGACGGGATCGTTCCTTTTCATGAATGTGTTGCTGCGGACCAATGGACCTGGCTTCCTGCAGGACGTCATGGACGGCAAGAAGACCTTCAACGATCCTGCCTTTATTGAAGCTGTTGACGCTTTCCAGGAGCTGGTGCAAGCCGGAGCCTTCCCGGATGGAGCTACCTCTATTGACTACAATGCGGGCGGAAACATTTTCCGTACGGGGCAATCTGCCATGTATATCATGGGAACGTGGGAGACAGGCGCGATTGATGCATCATCCGTGGCAGGTAAAGTAGGAGCCTTCCAATTCCCGACGGTGAACGGAAAAGGTGATCTGAACGAATACATGCTTGCACCAGGTAGTGCCTTCGCAGTCTCAGCGAACAGCGAGCATTTACAAGAAACCAAGGACTTCCTGCACTACTTCTCCACGGAAATGCCGAAGGTACAGTTCGAGCTGAAAAATGCTGTCGGCAGCGGACATAAAATTGAAGGTGACTTCAAAGCTGCTGGCTACTCCGATCTGGCCGTAAGCCTGAATGATCTGTTCAAGAACATTAAGGGTGGAGACCTTGCTTTTGACAACACTATGAATCCTGCAGTAACCCAGGTACATCTCAGCAGCATCCAGAACCTATTCGTACAAAAGGTGGATTCTGCACAGGTAGCTCAGGAGCATCAGGCAGCCTTTGAAGCCAATAAATAAATCTGCTCACAGCTTCCCACCAAAGCTACAATAAGCAATCCTGAGGATCTTGAACTGATCACCATCCTGACCATCTACAATGGGGGAGGGGCCATCCGGTCCTTCCCTTCTCTTGGCTACAGATAGATTTGTTAGGGATAGAGATGAGACAAGGAGGTAAATCATGAATGTGCTAAAGGTCAGTGCCCGTACAATTGCGATATTCGTTCTGCCTTGCTTGCTGCTATATGTATGCATGGTGTTCATTCCGATTCTGGTATCGATCTATACCGGGTTATTGGACTGGAACGGGATTGCCGGAGCCAGATTCATTGGACTGGACAACTTTCAGAAGTTTCTGTTCGATGATCCTTTGTTCTGGCCAGCCGTGAAGCGGACGTTGATGTTCGCTGTCTTCTCTATGGCCGAAATTCCAATCTGTCTGTTCATTGCGATATTGCTGAATAGATATGTACGCAAGGCTAACTCACTCGTAACTCTGTATTTTATGCCTGTCATCCTGTCCGTTGTCATCATTGGTCAGCTCTGGAAGACTATTTATAACCCCGCCTCCATGGGCGGCATGATTAACGGTGTGCTGATCTCTCTGGGATTGGAGGATTGGGTGCGCAACTGGCTGACGGAGCCCGCGATTGCGATGTATTCAATCTATATTGTGGCGTTATGGCAGTATTTTGGCTACCATCTGCTGATTCAATTCACGGGGGTACAGAATGTTCCCGGCGAGCTGTACGAGGCGGCGAAGATTGATGGAGCAGAAGGCTTCAAGGCGGACTATCATATCACTTTTCCCCTGATTGTACCCATTTTGAAAATATCAATTGTACTGGCATTTATCGGTTCACTGCAATCCTTTGATCTGATCTGGGTCATGACGGGAGGCGGGCCGGCTAATGCCACAAATACAGTTGCTACCTATATGTATAACATGTCGTTCTTGTCCATGAAGTACGGCTATGGCAGTGCGCTGGCGACGTTTCTCGTAGTGTTCTGTCTGGTGTTCACCATCATCATTAATTTTGTTTTCAAACGAATTGAAAATAAGGTAAGCTAAGGAGGCCGAGCAGCAGATGAGAGTAGTGAAAAAATCGTTCATTTACGCCTTGCTGGCGGTCCTGGTCGTGACCCAGATCTACCCGTTATTCTGGCTCTTGACGTATTCACTCAAAACGAATGAGGAGATCTTGGGCGGTAGCTTCTTCGCGCTTCCTAATGTCCCACAGTGGCAGAATTATAAGGAAGCCTACGAATCGGGTAGCTATCTGCAATACTTGTCCAACAGTGTGTTCGTAACCAGTATTACGATGGTCTGTGTCATTCTGCTCAGCTCCATGACAGCCTATGCGATTACTAGGTTCCGCTGGCGCTATGGCTCAATCGTGATGCTCGTCTTTCTTGTAGGCATGATGATTCCGATGCAGGCTACGTTGCTGCCGTTGATGGTCATGTTCAAGAATATCAAAATTCTCAATACACATTTATCATTAATCCTTCCCTACATTGCCTTTCAGACACCCATTGCCGTATTTATTCTAAGTGGCTTCATGCGCTCGATCCCCCATGAAATTGAGGAGTCGGCGTACATGGATGGTGCCAGTATCTATCGGATCTATCGAAGCATCATTCTACCCATCTCTTTGCCTCCAGTGATGACGGTCTGTATTCTAACGTTCATTAATATATGGAACGAGTATATATTGGCCGCGACCTTCATCTCCTCGGAGCGTCTCAAGACCCTTCCTTTTGGCATATACACCTTCGTCAGTCAGTTTTCCGTCAACTATGGCAATATCGGAGCCTATCTCGTCATGGGAGCCCTGCCAGTCATCATCATCTACTTTGTGCTCTCAGAGCGAATTACCAAAGGAATGGTTGCTGGTGCAGTGAAGGGGTAGTGGATCATCTAACAAGCGAAGAAGAAACAGCACAAGCGAGAAAGGAGCGTAATCTGCTTGCTTAAAGGATTTCAATCCATTCAATATCGTTTGTTCGTGCTGTTTCTTTTTTGTATGGCTGGTATTGTACTGGCAATCAGTCTACTCTTCTACAACCGCACAGCGGCAGAATATCACAACAAGATCAGTGATCTGGCGCGCAAAAATGTGTCGCAGACCGCTGGGCTGTTCAGCCTTTTGCTGGATTCGTATAGCAGTCTCTCCAAGTCGATTACGAACAATTTTGAATTGGTCCGCCTGCTGGGAACAAGTACGGAGCTTGCTCCTGAGGCCGCCTATATTAGCGAACAGAAGATTACGAATACGCTAGGGGCCATTTATTATTCCAGAACAGACTTAATAGGGATTCATGTGCTTACCAACTCAGGCAGAGTGTACAGCTACGGGAACTATATGAATGTAATTGATCGGGACTATGCGCAGACTGATTGGTATCGGGAAATTGAGCGCGCGAAGGGGAAAATAGCCTGGCTTGGCGTCTATCCGAATTCGGTCATTGACCAAATGGAGAAGAGGCCAGTTTTTGCGTTCGGACGCCAGCTCTACGATCTGGATGAGCATAAGCCGATTGGTATCGTATTATTCGAGGCCGAGCCACGTTCAATCCAGGCTGCGTTGCATAATTTGCGTCTTGGTCCCAATAGCGAGGTGTATTTGATCGGACACGATAACCGAATTGTGTCAGCCACTACCTCCCGACCACCACCTGTCATACAGGGGCCAGAAGCTGTAGGGGCAGATGCGGTGGTGGTGGAGCGCAGAGATCAACAGATTATGATTGCATCCCAGCTCCCTTTTGTCGATTGGTCCGTCGTTAGCGTCACGCCAAGCAAGGACTTGAATGTAGAGCTGGCACAGACACAGCGTTATCTCCTCATAGTAGTACCTGCACTGATTATTCTCTCTGCTTTGATTGCTTCTATTATATCCAAAAGAATCTCACTGCCGCTCAAGCGCCTGATCCGGGAGATGAAGCGAGTGGAGACGGGAAACTTCAGGGGTACGCTGCAGGTAACCTCGTATCAGGAGGTGAACCAGCTTGTGGACTCCTTCAATCATATGGTTGGACGCATAGCCGAGTTGATCGAGATCGTGAAGGTATCCTCTGTCAGTGAGAAGAATGCCGAGCTTCATGCGCTGCAGACGCAGGTGAATCCGCATTTTCTGTATAACACACTGGATATGATCTATTGGATGCTGGATGAGAAGAATGAGGATCAATTAGGAGAGCTTGTCCTTTCCCTGTCGCATATGTTCAGATACAGCAGTCACTGGCACGAGGGCGCGAATGTGACGCTGCGCGAGGAGGTAGAACAGATCAGTCATTATCTGACCATCATCAAGGCACGCCTCCAAGGGCGATTGGGGGTCAAGGTGCATATTGATGAGCAGTGGCTGAATATCCGTGTGCCGAAGATGACGCTACAGCCGCTGATTGAAAATGCCGTTAAGCATGGCCTGGAGCCGCTTCATACCAATCAGCAGGGAGAGAATGTACAAGGAGAGCTGAGGCTGATCGCCAGTCGCCGGGAGGGGCGCTTGTATCTGACCATTATGGACAATGGCGTAGGGATGGATGAGAGACGGCTGGAGCAGGTGAGATGGGCGCTGCTGGAGCCTGGAAAATATGATAGCCATGCTAGCGGGGCTGGCATCGGGCTACAGAATTTGCAGCTTCGTCTACATCATATGTTCGGCTCGGACTACGGGATTCGGATATCCGGACAACCCGGAGTAGGAACTACCGTTACTGTAGAGCTTCCACTTCCGCATGAGGAGGAGAATGTAGATGAATATTTTGATCGCTGATGATGAGCAAATGATTCGACAGGGTATTGGACGCACGCTCAGCCAAGCCTGGCCGTCTAGCCAAATCTATGCGGCCTCGTCAACGGAGGAGGCGGCGATGATTCTGTCGGAGCATCCCGTAGATATTGTTCTTACCGATATTCTAATGCCAGGCATGGATGGGTTGGAATTCATGAGAATATCAAAGCGCAAGCATCCTCATCTGCAATGGGTTGTGATCTCGGCGCATTCTGATTTTCAGTATGCACAGCGAGCAGTTCGCCTGGGAGCCAAGGATTATTTGCTCAAGCCGATTGGCAAGAAGAAGCTACTGGAATGTGTGGAAAGTCTGGCCGATGAAGCTCAGGCTGAATCTGTTCGGATGAAAGAGGGCAAGCTCTTGCGGAGTAGTCTTGGTTATCTCCGTGAGGCTGTCTTTCAGAGGTATGCACTGGGGCTTGATACTGGGAAGCTTGATATTCAGCCATTCGTGGAGAATTACCCTGATTTTCACCTCTACATGGTTCGTATGGAAGCCGTTCAGCGCAAGACTCATCTGGAGCATTTTATTATCGAGAATGTCCTGTCTGAGCTTCTGGAATCTGCAGGGCATGGCTTCGTAGTCAGCTTGGATCGACATAGCTTGCTTGGGATCGCAAGACTGGACGATATCTCTGAAGGACAACGAGTGGCTGAGCAGCTGCGGGCTCATTTGCGTCGCTATCTGAAAATCTCCTTTCAGGTGGCACATTCCGGTCCCCATGAAGAATTCACCAGACTTCCTGATGTAGTAGGGGAGCTGCGAAGTACACCACTGGAGAGGGAAGCGGCAGACAGTAACGCATGCTTGAAGGACAGCGTTCACACCATTGACGTAGCGTTGCAATATATCCGAGCTCACTATACAGAGGATTTGTCATTGGAGCGGGTGGCCTCAGTCGTATTCCTGAATCCGGTCTATTTCAGCCAGCTGTTCAAGCAGAAGACAGGGCAGGGGTATAAAGACTATGTGATCTCTTTACGAATGGAGGAGGCGAAGAACCTCTTGCTCCAACCACAGCTTAAGCTCGCAGATATTGCAGAGAAGATCGGCTACCACGACATGCGTCATTTCACACAGGTGTTCAGACGCAAATGTGGTATGACCCCTACCGAGTACAGGGCTAGCAGCAAACTCCGCTAGGGGCTAGGGATTTAATTGTGGTAGACTAGGGTGAGAATACCATTAGTGCATTTATCCCCCGTATAAAGGAGTTGTGAATCATGAAGGAGTCGGCTCTACCCCCTATGTTGGTAGAACTATTGAATGGACGCGATCTGGGTGACAAGCAGCAAGAGGCTTTCCAGTTACTGACGATTAGCTCGGACGAGTGGCCTCATACCTCCATGGTTAGTGTGGGTGAGGTCGTGGCGCTGGATCAGGAGCGACTGCGGATATCGCTGTGGCCTGGGACACGCACTACGAACAATATCCTGCGCACAGGTAAAGCCAAGCTGGTGATTAGTAAAGACGGAATCGTATACTATGTCCGCATGATGCTAGCACAGCTACCGGAATTACAGGGAGTACGCTACAGGCGTGAACGTTTTGAAGCTAGAGTGGTAGCCGTTCGTGCGGACAAAGCGTCATATGCAGAGGTGGTGTCCGGCTTCAAGATTAAGCTGCGTGAGCCAGGTGATGTCGTGGAGCGCTGGGCCGAGACGGTGAGTGATCTATTAAAATAACTTCTTTATTGTAAAAAATACATATTGTTACAAAGGTGGCGCCATTCTGTATGGTTCTTAGGGTCTGCGGGAACGTAGGTACTAAGAATCATTTTGCGTTCATAGGGATGAAAATGTCGTCCTTTTTGATTAAAAACCTAAATAATTCCTGTGCTTTCGTCGAAAAAAGAACAGACGAGATATTTATCGTAATTGGGAGGACACTTATTTTGAAAAGAAAATGGTCTGCGTTTTTGGTGTTAGTGATGCTGATGACGAGTATTGGATCTTTTGCCGGTGTAGCTTCAGCTGCAGATCCGGTTCTGACAAAACTGGTGCTGTCAACCAATGAAGTGACATTACAAACGGGAGATACCGCCTCTTTGACAGCTACAGCGGTGTATGACACAGGAAAGACCACGAATGTAACGGTGGATACGGATTGGAGTACCGAAAGCTCAGCAGTAGCTACCGTATATAACGGAACCATCACTGCCAAGGCTGAAGGGACTTCTGTGATTAGTGCTAGCTATCAAGGTCTTCATCAGACGGTAGCCGTTAGTGTTACCAAAAAGGTAAAAGGGTTAACCAAGGATGTGCAGAAGCTGGAGCTGCGTTCTGGCCAGACGGCTAATATCGCGCTAACAGCTACTTACACTGACAATTCTACTGCTGAGGTAGCTAACAAGGCAGACTGGACGACGGATAATGATGGTGTAGCTACCGTGCTGAACGGTAAAGTAACAGCCGTAGGAGCAGGTACAGCTACAATTAAAGCAGTATATGGCAAGCAGACGGTCACGGTACCCGTGTCGGTAGACGTCGTGAAGCGTCTGGATGTAGACCAAAGTCAACTCTCCTTGCTGCTGAAGGATAAGGAGTCAGTGACGGTCAAGGCAACCTTCCCTGATGGTACAGAGAAGGATGTAACGGCTGAGGCAGAGTGGAGCTCCAGCAATCCGACTGTAGCGGATGTACTGAAGGGTGAGATTACTGCCTATAGCGCAGGACAGGCTACTATCACAGCCAAATACGGCACAATGTCGGCTACAGTTGCTGTAGATGTAGACACTACAAGCAAGCTGAAGGCCAGTGAATCTGACGTATTCATGTACCTGGATGCTACAAA
Organism: Paenibacillus massiliensis 2301065 = DSM 16942; assembly: GCF_000377505.1. Lineage (GTDB taxonomy): Bacteria > Bacillota > Bacilli > Paenibacillales > Paenibacillaceae > Paenibacillus > Paenibacillus massiliensis. Next base: position 14,934 of record NZ_KB898210.1, read on the forward strand.
AGCGATTGAGATTACAGCGGTATATCCAGATGGCAGCACAGCAGTTGTGACAAATGATAGCACATGGACCTCCAGCAACGCGTCAGTGGCCTCTGTCAACAAGGGGAACATTATGGCCAATGCTGCAGGTACGGCTGTTATTTCGGCGAAATATGGCGATAAGACTGTCAACATTCAAGTAGATGTCGAGACAGCCAGATATCTGGATCTGAGCGAAGAGAAGGTATCACTGCAGGCGAAGGAAAGCAAACAGCTTACCTTGAAAGCAACTTATATCGACGGTAAGACAGAGGACATCACGGATAAAGCAACCTGGACCTCCAGTAACAGTGATACAGTATTCGTAAGCAAGGGTGAGGTTACGGGCTACAAATCCGGTGAAGCAACAGTAACAGCCTCCTACGGTGGCAAGAACGCTACAGTGAAGGTAGCTGTTGATGTACCGAGTGATGTCACTCTGTCCACGAAGACGCTGACTATTGATGTTAATGAGACCCACCAGGCGAAGCTGACTGCAGATTATGGGGATGGAAGAACTGAGGACGTGAGTGCGGATGCGGAATGGTCGACTAGCTCGGCTACAGTCGCTTCGGTTACAAGTGCGGGCCTCATCAAAGGGGAATCCTCCGGTAAAGCGGTCATTACAGCTACTTATAACAGCAAGAAGTACACGATGAATGTAGAGGTAGGTCTGGTAGATAAGCTTGAGACCGAGACGCAATTAATCATCATGGGTGCACAGGAAACGAAGCAGCTCAAGGTGTTCGGGATCAAAGGAACGGAGCGAGTCGATGTTACCGCTGACGCGGATTGGAAGACGGGTAACATCAAAGTAGCCGAGGTCAGCAAAGGGCTAGTCAATGCTAATGGCCGCGGTAAAACAAATATTACAGCAAGCTACGGTAATCAGAAGATTACCTTTACCGTTGAAGTGGATATCGCGACCAGCGTAGAGGCAAGTGAAGTTGCTCTGTCTCTTAAGAGTGGAGATAAAAAGACGGTTACGCTCACTATGAAATCCAGCGATGGTAGCACGAAGGATGTTACTTCCCAAGCTCAATGGAAGACTTCCAACTATAAGGTCGCTACGGTGAAGGATGGCCAAATTACAGCGGTGGCCTACGGCAAGACGAATATTACAGGCAACTACGGCGGCAAAACTTATACCGTACGCGTAGATGTAGATACGTTGAAGTATTTGCAGACAGATGAGGTGTTGCTGACTCTGACGGCAGGGCAGACAGCACAACTGACGGCTACAGCAACCTTCATGGATGGGACAGACAAGGATGTAACCAAGCCTGCGCTCTGGACGTCCTCCAAGATCACGGTAGCTACAGTGAAGGATGGAAAAATCAAGGCGCAAAGCAAAGGCCGCGCCACGATTACGATTAAGTATGCAGGCAAGACTACGAGAGTAAATGTAACTGTGCAATAGGAATTATACGAAAACAGATTTCTATACACGAAAAGAACATGCCCCTTGGCGAACGGATATCGTTCATCAAGGGGCATGTTTGTTACTAGGCTACGAATTACAATTAACCTACGTAATTCTACATTCGCATTTGGAGCTGTTAGATGAATGGAAAGATGGCTATGACAGCACAGCTGATAGGTGATCTACTGAACGGAATGAACAGAACATCAGAGTGTCTTACATTATTCGTGTCCGATGGGCTGGTTGCTGTTAGCGGCATCATTTTTCTTTGGATTAGCGAGTCCTTCCGTCATACGACGTCCAGTAGGAGTCTGGGCAAGCCCGCCCTTGGCAGTCTCTCGGTGCTGGGTTGGCATCGCACTTCCTACCTCCAGCATCACATCAATGACCTCATCGGAAGGAATTGCACTACGCACGCCGGCGAGAGCCATGTCTGCCGCAGCCAAAGCTGTTACGGCACCGAGTCCATTGCGAACGATACAAGGGATCTCTACCAATCCTGCTACCGGATCACAGATGAGTCCAAGCGTATTTTTCAATGCCAGTCCGACTGCATGCATAGCTTGCTCAGGAGAGCCTCCTCTAAGTTCTACCATCGCACCTGCGGCCATTCCAATGGCAGAGCCGATCTCGGCTTGACAGCCACCTTCAGCTCCAGAGATGAAGGAGTTATTGGCAATGACATAGCCGATAGCCCCTGCCGCGAACAAGCCATGAACCATATGCTCATCCTCCCAGCCGAATCTCTCCTGCGCACTGATGAATACACCCGGAATGACACCGCACGAACCAGCGGTCGGTGTAGCTACGATCCGTCCCATGGAGGCATTCACCTCCGATACGGATAGTGCATAAGCCATAGCAAGTGCCGATGCATCACCGGAGCAGGCCTCTCCTGTACGCAAGTATTCGGCCAGGCGCTTACCGTCTCCTCCAGTCAATCCGCTACGGGATACCGTGTCCTCGGTCTGTCCCCGGTGGACAGCCTCCTTCATGATTTCATAGTATTTGGCCATTTGGGTGTAAATCTCTTCAGGAGAGCTGCCGCTCTCCTTGGATTGCTCTTCGAGCATCAACTGGCCAATCGTCTTGGATTCCTGTATACATAATTCGCTTAATTCACGCAGATGCCGAAATCGCATGTGACTAGCCCCTTCCTGTTCCTAACCTAATCTTGATGCTTACTTTGCAGTGTTACGAATATCCATCACCTTCACCTCGTACATGTAGGTGAGAGACTGCAGATATTCCAGAAGCGGTCTTGGAATGATGCTATCTGTCTCTATAGCTGATAGTGCCTCTCCATCCCGACCGGTGCGGTCTACGTGCATATAGGCAATATTCACACCGGATGCACCTAAGGCCGTAGTTATGGCCCCCAGCATACCAGGCTTATCTGAATGCAGCAGTGTAAGAATCGGAAGCTCTCCTGTCAGATTGACACGAAATTCGTTGAGCTGCTGTACCTGAATATTCCCGCCGCCTATAGAAGAGCCTACGAGTGTGGACTTACGACCGGCCTGCCATGCATCAATTCGTACCGTGTTGGGATGAGGTGCAGGTAGCGAGCTTGTGACGAACTCATAAGCCATTCCGGCCTGCGCGGCCTGCTCCTCTGCATCAATGATCCTCGCGTCATCAGTGTTATAGTCCAGCAAGCCTCCGAGTAATGCCAGATCAGTGCCATGCCCTTTGTACGTATCAGCGAAGGAGCCGTATAATGTCATGACACACCGCTCGGGTGTACTACCTACCCAGTGATGGGCCATGCGTCCGAGCCGGACGGCCCCTGCTGTGTGCGAGCTGGAGGGGCCAGTCATAGCGGGTCCAATAATGGAAAACACATCTTTAAAGCGCATAAGAACTCCTCCTGTCCAGGATGATTTGCCTACAGTATCCACTAATATTCCTCTGTTCACTCTAATCCTGCCGCGTCATGTCAGCACAAAAAAGGACAGGATAAGGAAGTGATCCCTTATCTCTGTCCTGTGTACCTGAGAGTTTGCTGCGGGTTCTTGATTGCGATCCCCGCCTTACCCCTTTGGTGGCTTACGCTCTCTCCAGAGGCGCGTCCGTTGACGGTACGGGTACCTGAGAGATTAACTGCCGGCCGGGTGCCGTGCAGCTTGCTCCTTCGGTGCCCTGCTCTTGCTGGCAGGTCTCTCCCGTCAATATCATCCGCAATATATGTACAATTACATAGGTCAGCCTGAGAAGGCTCCCTTGTATACTTCATGGATCAAGCGGGAGATCGAATCTCCATGTCATATCTCTGTTAAGAGATGGTTGGCATCTTGACACCAACGAAGATATTAACGGTTACGGCCACTCTTGTCAATATAATAGTATGCGAGAGTGGAGTTAGGGGTGCATACAAGCTAAGCATGCTAGAGGAGTGTACATCGTGAGTTGTTGTTAAAACACGAACATTATTTTAATAATTATTTGACACATTCGTGTTTACTGGCATACAATGAGTTAGGGAAGATTGAGATAAGTTAATTTGTCCCTATAATCGTACATTAGCTTGGCGATCATCAACATTTGTTAACATTCAATGATCAGTTAGTCAACATTCAGTCAGTATTTAATCATCGTTCGTATAACCTCAATAATCAGGATTGAGGGTTTCTACAGGGAACCGTAAATTCCCGGCTACGAATAGGCTGCTTCGGCATACCTATGGAGAGCCGGGATTTTTTTGTGCGCTCATTTAAGGCCGTGGTGGAGCAGGCTCATGTGGGGAGGACACTATGAAAGCATATGATGTCATTATTGTCGGGGCAGGCCCGGCGGGAATTTTCGCAGCATACGAATTGAGCAGGAGGGCACCGGAGTGGAAGGTGCTGTTGGTAGACAAAGGACATGATATTTATCGTAGGCGCTGTCCGATTCTGGAGGGCAAGATTGCACTGTGCCCACCTCCAGCAGGGAAGAAGGATCATGCCGGATGTCTCCCGGCCTGCTCGATTACAGCCGGATTCGGTGGGGCAGGAGCATACAGTGACGGTAAGTTCAATGTGACTACCGAATTCGGGGGCTGGCTGACAGATTATATGGCTCCTTCCGAGGTCATGGAACTGATTCGATATGTGGATTCCATTAATCTGGAGCATGGGGCCACGACAGTAATTACAGACCCTACTACTGAGACTGTACGCAGTATTGAGCAGCGAGGATATGCTGCAGGCTTGAAGCTATTGCGTGCAGAGGTGCGGCATCTGGGAACGGAGCAGAACCTTCAGATTTTGCAATCCATCTACGAATATCTGCAGGAACGGATCGACATGGTCTTCAAGGCTGAGGTGGAGGATATTCTCGCGGAGAAGAAGGATTCTGACTATCATGTGAGCGGGATCATGCTCAAGAATGGGGAGACCTATCAGGCTGATCGGGTCATGATTGCACCGGGACGAGACGGCTCAGTCTGGTTGGCAGAATTGCTGAAGAAGCGCAAGATCAAGATGTACAACAATCAGGTGGATGTCGGAGTGAGGGTTGAGACGTCGGATGTGGTGATGCAGGAGATCAATGAGCATCTGTATGAAGGGAAATTTATCTATAATACTTCAGTAGGAACCCGGGTGCGTACCTTCTGCAGCAACCCATCCGGTCATGTCGTGGTCGAGAATCATAGTGGGATTATGGCCGCTAATGGACATTCCTACAAGGACCCTGCCCTTGGCTCTGCCAACACGAATTTTGCCTTACTCGTATCACATAGCTTCACCGAACCATTCGATAAGCCTAATGAATATGCTCGTGAAATCTGCAAGCGTGCCAATGACTTGTCTGGCGGTGGTGTGATTGTGCAGAAATACGGGGATATCATAAGAGGGCGGCGTTCCACTGTCAACCGGATCAAGGAGGGCTTCCTAGAGCCTACCCTGAAGGAGGCCGTACCTGGAGATCTAGGATTGGTGTTGCCTTACAATACCATGCGTAGTCTGATTGAGATGATGGAGGCGCTGGATAAGGTAACGCCGGGAATCGCTTCCGAGCATACACTATTTTATGGCGTGGAAGCCAAATTCTATTCGGCACGGCCCAAGCTGGACTCCAATCTCCAGACAGAGATTACGGGGCTATACTGCGGGGGAGACGGCGCAGGTATTACGAGGGGGCTGGCGCAGGCCGGGGCGGCAGGAGTAAGAATTGCCCGGGCAATGTTAACTTGATCGAAGTGGTAAAAACTTAGCGTGAACAGGCAAGGAAGGCTCCTTCTGCGAGGGGCCTTCCTTTTTTCTTTATGACAGACCTATAAGTTAAGTTATGTGCGGACCTCCAATCGCTTGGCGATGAGTGACATGCCATAATTGACAACAAAATACAGGAAGGCGGCGAACAGCAGGGCAGGTATTACAAAAGACTGGTTCTGTGCTCCGGCAATCTGTGCACTATGCGTCAGTTCAGGTAGTGATATGATAACGGCCAGTGACGTATCCTTCATGAGCGAAATATACTGGCTGACCATTGGAGGCACCATTCTGCGTAGACCCAGAGGTAGTACAATGTGCCATAATGTCTGTGTATAGCTAAGGCTAGAGGAACGGGCTGCCTCGATCTGGCCTTTATCCACCGAATTGAGGCCGCTACGCACAATCTCCGCAATCATGGCTGCTTCAAATACAGATAGACCGATGATGGCAGACCACTTTAATGGAACGGAGAACCCGACGGCTGGCAGCACGAGGAACAGGAAGAAGATAATGAGCAGGAGTGGCAGATTGCGGATGATATCAATAAGGAACGCAGCAATCTGCGAGATGACTGGTAGCCGAGTATAGCGCAGCACCCCGAGCAATATGCCTAAGGCTGTACTGATGAGTATCGAATATAACGCGACCTCTAGCGTAAGCAGGAAGCCGTCCAGAATGAATCTGATGTTCGTCCATGTGAAAAATGTATCCATGTCGGGCTTCCCTCCTTAGGATGTTTTGGCCAATCGTCTCTCCAGATACAGCACCCCGAAGCTAAGTGGCAGCGTAATAACCAGATAGAACATGGCTGTAAAAGCATACACGCTGACAGGCATGAAAATATCAGAGTTAATCTGATCAGATACGAGCATCAGGTCTGCGCCAGCTACGATTGCAAGGATGGATGAATTCTTGAACATATTGATGAACTGATTACCGATGGCAGGCAGGGAGATTTTGATGGCCTGCGGCAGGATGATCTCGATCATCGTCTGGTTGTAGCTGAGACCAGAGGAGCGACCAGCCTCCATTTGTCCTTTGGGTACGGTCTGAATGCCTGCTCTAATGGCTTCAGCGACGTAGGCAGAGGTATAGATGGTAAGACCGATTGTCCCCGCTGCGAACCCATCGAAGTTCACCCCGAACGAGCCCAGACCATAGTAAAACAAATATACAGTAATCAACAGTGGAATATTTCGAAAAAATTCGACGTAGGCTGTTCCGAACCAATTAAGAGGCTTGACTGGTGCGATCCGGAAGACAGCGATCAGGGTACCCAGAATGAAGCTGCCGACCAGTCCGATCAGACTGACCTGAAGGGTCGTCAGGAAGCCGTCTATATAGCGATCCCAGTTGTTGAATAGTACATTGATGTCGAAATCAAGCATTAGTGTCATCACACCTCCGTTGCATCAGACGATATGGGAACAAGATGATCTTCGACTCACCATGAAAGAAAGGAGCTCGCAGCTTGCGGCTCCTTCCGCCATTTTGAAAAAGCTAGATTGTCACACTTGTGGGATAGGGAGTTCTAGTACCTGGCTAGTTCTTGTACATGCTGGTTCTCGGGCCTATTCAGGCTTCGTGCCGAACCATTGCTCGTAGAGGGTGTCATATTCACCGCTGCTGTGCAGCTCAGTCAAGGTATCATTCACTGCCTGGAGCAATGCCTCATTTCCCTTCTTCACAGCGATACCGTAAGGCTCGTCAGTGAAATTGCCGCCCACCAGATGGAAGCTTGGGTCCTGTTGCTGCATTCCGAGCAGGATCGCATTATCTGTAGTCAGAGCATCGCCTTTGTTGGCCTTGAGCCCATTGAAGGCGTCCTGATAGTTCTCGAATTCAAGCACGGTGGCGTCCGGAGCCTTCTCCCGTATATTTTTGGTGGATGTAGAGCCCTTAACTGCCAGTACCTTCGTGGAAGCGTCCAGCGAATCAATACCTGTAATCGGGCTGTCTGTCCGAACGAGAAGCGATTGTCCTGCCTCAAAATATACTTCGCTGAAATCCACCTGCTGTTTACGTTCTTCCGTAATGGTCATGGTAGCAACGATCATATCAATCTCGCCGTTCTGAAGTAATGGAATACGCGTCTTGGAGGTAACCTCCTTGAACTCCACCTTGCTCTCATCACCGAATATCTGCTTGGCAATCGCTTTAGCTACATCAACGTCGAAGCCTTCAATCTCCCCAGTGGCTGTATTCTTGAGACCGAAGAGCTTGGTATCATTCTTCACCCCGATAATGAGCTTGCCACGTTCTTTGATAGCTTCCAGAGCAGTAGCCTCTTCACCGCCTCCGGTACCAGCATTACTTGAGCCACCGTCGGTGCCTCCGCCACAACCAGCAAGAATAAGGAATAAGGATACAAGTAATAGCATGGAGACTTTCCATTGAATTCTTTGTTTCATGTGAGATGATCCCCTTTCTCTACTTTTGTATTTAGATTAATGATTGATCAAACGGCTGAGAAATGTGCGTGCACGCTCTTCCCTGGGTTCAGCGAAGAACTCTGCAGGTGTGCTGTCTTCCAGAATCTGTCCCTGATCCATGAATATGACGCGGTCTGCCACTTCACGGGCGAAGCCCATTTCATGCGTAACGATGACCATGGTCATGCCTTGATGAGCCAATGAGCGCATGACATCCAGCACCTCACCGATCGTCTCGGGGTCCAGCGCCGAGGTGGGTTCGTCGAAGAGCATAATCTTCGGCTTCATGGCGAGACCGCGTGCTATGGCAACACGCTGCTGTTGACCGCCGGATAGCTGTGCCGGGTAGCTCTCGGCTTTATCCTCGATGCCAACGCGTTTCAGGTAAGTCAAGGCTGTTGCCGAAGCCTCTGCCTTGGAGACGCCAAGCACCTTCATGGGGGCGAGAATGATATTCTCAACAACCCGCTTATGCGGATAGAGGTTGAAATGCTGAAACACCATGCCGATGTCCCTGCGGAATTTGTTGATGTCCATGCGCTTGTCATGAAGGGGAACTCCGTTAACAATCAGTTGTCCCCCGGAGATCGTCTCCAGCCGGTTCATACACCGAAGCAGGGTGCTCTTGCCTGATCCCGAAGGGCCGATAATAACGACGACCTGACCTTCCTCAATTGTAAGATTAATGTCCTTGAGTACATGGAAATGACCATAGTGCTTGTTAACATTGCGAAATTCAATCAGAACAAGCCCTCCTTCCGTAACATACTGTCTGACATCTGAATCGCCCGAATCATCCAAAAGAAAGCAAAAATAGAAAATAGTTAACTAATGATACAATGTCAAAGAAATAATTACAATAATTTTCCGTCAATTTATATAACATGTAAATACCGAATGAACTTATTTTATATACATTAGGTCAAATATTAGATGGTTGTAAGTTAGGTTTATTACATTTTGTTTATTATTTATGTCAAAATATTATAAAAATTTACAAATATAACACGGTTACCAAGTGTTTTCGTTCGAAAACATGACATATATTGCTTTCGAACGCTACAGGGCATATTGCATACGTGACAAATGCAGCTTCATGTTTTACATTAATAAGTGAGCTTCGGCTTCTGTGTATCCCAATTGCAAGATATGGATGACATAAAAGGTGAATAAGTATGAACTAAAATGAATTAGCTGAAGGAAGGTAATTGTAATGAGCAAAGAAATCTCTCCGCTTGTAGCGGCCCTTGATATGCAGCCTCATCCTGAGGGCGGTTGGTACAAAGAAATGTGGAAGGCGAGCTTCCAGATTCCTAAGCCAGTGCTTCCGGATATTTATTCGGGACCAAGATTCGCAGCCTCATCTACGTATTTTTTGCTGCATCCAGGTGAGTTCTCGGAGTGGCATGTAGTACATTCTGATGAGCTGTGGCTCTACCATTCGGGTAGTCCCATCGAGCTGAAGCTTGGGGGCAACGGTGAGAACCCAGGTGAGGAGACTGTTATTATTCTTGGGGCAGATGTGGCTGCTGGCCAATCCCCGCAAGGACTAGTGCCTGGAGGTGTGTGGCAGACAGCTCGTCCGCTCGGTGATGAGCCTGTACTCGTCACTTGTGTTGTAGCTCCTGGATTCCACTTTGATGACTTCAAGCTGATCTCGCGTTAAGGCTGTGCCGGATGGCGTATTTCCACCATATTTGAGCACATTAACAGGAATCGAAGGTGTGTTGTTGGGGATACGCGGGGGATGTAGGAATGTGGGCATACTTTTTCAAAGAAAAGCGTCCTTCTCAGACTGAGCTTAGTACTCGGCGGGAAGGACGCTTTTTAAATAGAAGGCTTTAAGACTTTAATAGTCTTCAGCAGAGATTTGTAGAAAGGCACTTTTCTTGTATGAAACTTACTTGTATGAACTTACTTGTATGAGAATTTCTTGCATGAACAGATCACCTAAGGATTAGGCAACGTTAGGCACCTGCATAATGCTGGGGTCCAGGATTAATGTCGAGCACGATTCTGCGAGGCTGAACGAGCGAGTATTGATGCTCACATACCCAGCGCTGCTCCTCATCGTAGCCTACTGTCTCGCCATCGGAGATCACATCTCCCTGATTGAAGAGATAGTGGGCAATATTCAGCAGGAAGCCCGCCATCTCGTTAGGCTCAAGGGAATGGAAGTGGCACTGCACGTCAGGAATCCCGAGAGCGGCCAGCCCACAGCTGTCCATGACCAGATCCGATCTGCCCTCGATGGGAGCTGGTGCCTGATACATCCTGATGTTGAGCGCTCCATATAGCAGCTGACCATCCTCCAGCGCTGCGAGATAGGCTTGTGGCTCCACCAGCTTATCGCTGCCTCTCCAGTACACAGCCTCACAAGGCAAGGTCTCCAGGAGCGCCTTCAGCACGCCAGTGAACAGCTCCAGTCTTTGCTGGTGTGGCAAGCCTGAGGCTACCAGATCATGCAGGATCAACGAATAGGAGCTACGCTCCACAGCTTCTCTTGCATCCGGCCAGTGCCAGGCCTGTTGAAGAGCAGTTGTATATGTAGAGGGATCATATGCTCTATCCAGCGGGACGATGGCAGTCTGAGCGGGCAACGAACCATCTTCATATTCAACCATATAATTGAGATGGAAGAAATGTAGCAATGCTTCTGGATGCTCTTCGTTAGGCTCCCACACAGCAAGATTCTCCTCGCTCGTTGCGGCTCCATCATTCTCATTCCCTTGGTTAAGCGGGCCTGTGTATTCTTGAATTTTGGCGTAAAGCTTGTCCCTCTGAAGCACTGGTGGCTCCTTGAGCAGCAGCTCTACACTATATATTGCGGCAAAGCCATATTCATTCTCGGCTACCGTATCCTCCATGTTGTCAGTCATTCGAGTCATCCTTCCTGTACTTGATCTCTAATCACACTAAGTACCGCTTATTTGCGCTGTAAACATGCCAGTCAAGGCTAAAGGATTAGCTCTTGCCCTGCACGGGTTCCTTGCCAGTCTATGTATGATACAGCTTGCTCTCATGAAGCTCATTATACAGAGATTTACTATGGAAATCATGTGACCTTCAGCCTGGTCAATCTGATCAACCTGACCAGCATCACCAACATGAACAAAATGAACAACATCACCAACATCACCAACTTTATTGAATGATTCCCACCGAAGGATGATGTAGCTATAGACTTGGAAGTTGGCATATCCATTGCCCTGATACTTCGTCATCTTGTCCTCGAATATCGGGGCAGCCGATAAGGCTACCCCGAGCTTAATCACGATCCCATCAATCATTAAAGCTAGCAACAATTTTGAAATGATCAGAAATTAAAGTTATCCGGGTCTGGACCCGTGCGCTTGTCCTCATTTAATGCGTCGATCTGCGTCATATCCTCTGGAGTCAGTTCGAAATCAAAGATGTCAGCGTTGGCTCGAATACGCTCCTCGTGGACAGATTTGGGGATCGTAATGACCCCATGCTGCAGATCCCAACGCAGGATCACCTGTGCTACTGATTTTCCGTACTTCGCTGCAATGTCCTTAAGCGTACTGTTGTCCAGGAGAGCACCACCACCAAGTGGGGACCAGGCTTCAAGCTGAATTCCCTGCTCCTTGCAGAAGCGTCGTAGCTCCACTTGTGTGAGCTGGGGATGGAACTCTACCTGATTCACAGCCGGAATGATCTCGGAGGAGCTCATCAGGTCCTGCAGATGATGAATCTGGAAATTACTAACGCCAATGGCGCGAATACGCCCTTCCTTATATAGCTTTTCCATGGCTCTCCAAGTATCCTTGTACTTTCCTTTGACAGGCCAGTGAATCAAATACAAATCCAGCACCTCCAGGCCCAAACGGGTCATGCTGCCCTCGAAGGCTTCCAGTGTGGATTCATAGCCCTGATCCTTATTGAAGAGCTTGGAGGTAATGAACAGATCCTCCCGAGGAACACCGGATTCGCGAATGCCTTGGCCGACGCCCTCTTCATTATTATAGCCTCTAGCTGTATCAATGCTGCGGTAGCCCGATTGAATGGCATATTTGACGGTGTCCACGACCTCTTGCCCATCCTCAACCTTCCAGACGCCCAGACCGAACCAAGGCATCTTGACGCCGTTATTCAAAGTGACTGTATCCTGCAAATGCTTCATTACTTGAATTCCTCCCTCACTGTCATGGTACACCGGAAAGTCCGGCCTTATATATTTACCCTTATTTTAACGGATACAAGCTGCATCTGGGCAGAAAATAACATTGAAATTTGGGATTTTCCACGGACGGTGATAATATGGTTCCAAAGGATGATTGCAGGCTTAATGATGGAGGATGAACATGGCAAAACCGAAACAGACCAAGAAGGCGGCCACCTGGTCGCTTGTCATTATGGGGGCGGGCTTCGCGGCTACGTTACCTTTTCAACATATACCAGGTGTGCGTCTCGTGACGGGCGCATTCGAAGCAGGCATGGTTGGGGGATTAGCGGACTGGTTCGCAGTCACTGCGTTGTTCCGACATCCGCTGGGGATTCCTATTCCCCATACAGCACTATTACCAAAGAATCGTGAGAAGCTAACGGATGCACTTGTTAATACCGTAGAAAATAATCTTCTGAACAAGGAAAGTATTTCCTCCAAGATTCATGGAGCTCGTCTGGCTGAGCTGGTGGTGAATGCGCTGGAAAAAGGATTGGAGACTCCACAGGCCTCCAAGACTATCGACCATATAGCGAAGCGGCTGGTTGAGCACATTCCGCTCGAAGGGCTGGTGCCTGTGCTCACTGCAGAAATTCGCCATCAGGTCACAGCTATGGATACAAGGCCAATCCTGGAGCAACTGGCAAAGGGAATCGTGGACAAGAGCTATGATTCCAAGGCGCTTGACTATGCTCTGGGGCAGGCTGAATCCTGGCTAATGAAGCCGGATAGTCAATATATGCTGGGCTCCATGGGGATGCAGGCCATTGCTGGTCTGCAGCTTAATGGGCTGATGCAGTTCGCGGTGAATGCATTTATGGGGTATCTGAATGAGGAGCGTATGGGGGAGATGATTCGTCATTTCCTGCTGGAGCGAATCGATGAACTGCGAATGCAATCTCATCCGCGCCGGGAGGCAGTCCTGAGAGCGATGAAGGAGCAGGTCAGAAGGCTCGCGACAGACGATACGCTGCATGAAGGTCTGAACGACTGGAAGGCGGATTGGGCCGCTTCCTGGCAAGGTGAGGAGCTTATTCATACCAAGCTGGAGGAGCTACGTACCCGATTGCTGGCAGGGATGGAGGATGGAGCCTATGTAGAGCGTCATCTACTGCCTGTCGTTCGGCGGATGATTGATTATGTGCGTCAGGAGCAAGGGCTACTGGATAAGCTGAATTCCCAGGCAGTGGACCTTGTCACAGGGCTTCTAGAAGCTAATCATGGAAAGATCGGCAAGCTGGTGCGTGAGAACGTGGATAAGATGGATAACGACACCTTAATCGCGTTGATGGAGGATAAATTGGGTCAGGATATACAGTGGATTCGGATTAATGGCGCGCTGACGGGCTTTTTAATAGGGATTGTATTGACAGGCATCCGTATGGTCCTTGAGTAAGATAAGTGAAGTGGTGAGACCATGAGTGGAGTAAGACAAGTGTGTCGGGGAGATCGGCAACGTTAAAAATCGGGTGTTTGGAAGATAAGCAGACGGGTGTATAGGTCTGATTTACAGCAAAGATGCAATTTTTTATACAAATATAGGTAAAGTAGGTGTGGATAATAATCAAAGCTGCTGGCCAGGAAGGGATGCGTGAACTCGTCCTTCGGCAGCTTTTTTTGCGTTATGCAGCGATAGGATGCACTCAATGGTGGTAGCGGCATGTATGCAAGGGAAGGAGTGTAAAAGTGAAAAAGATGTCGAAAAAAAGGATAATATTGTAGTTCTAAAGGACCGTTTTCTTCTATGTAACTAACATAAGTATAGCTTGATCTCGATATATTCCATGAATACTATAAGTCTGGAGGTCCTAGTATATGAGTCCAGAAGGCCCATATTTTGAGAACAATACATAACCATGACTAGATAGAAGTATTTAGAGAGTATGTAGACGCTTGTAGAAAAGATGCGCAACATGATTACTATACCTTTTGAAGTAAGCTAATTCGGATAATGTGATCCGTACAGAAGTATTAGTTTGTCCATTTTCAGCATATTATGAAGGAGTGAGTCGTCTTGTTTAATAGGTTACGGTGGAGTACGCTCCCGTTTTTTGTCAAAAATCTTGTGATTTCCTTCGGAAGTATTGTTCTTATCGGCGTTATATTAATTACATCAAGCTACCAGCTTCAAAAAAGTATACTGGTGGAGCAGCTGTATGATCAGGCTGAAGTCATGACTCTGAAATGGTCCAACGATCTGGATGTAAGTAAGGTCGTTGCGGCGATAGATGAAAAAAGTTATGCAGGTCCTGTGCAAAAGGAGTTGAGGGATTACCTGGATTCGATTCATGAGTTCTATCCCAATATTGCACAGGCCTATATTTTTGGTGTGGAGCTTGAGGGTGGGGACCAGACCTCCGTCATTGCAATTCCTACGAATCTCGTGGAGCCGTTTGAGAAGGATAATCTGCCAGCAGGTGCCATGTATCCTTTGCCTCAAGAGAACGTGGTGGCTCTTGGGCACATGATGGAGAATGATCAGCCTTCATTCAGTACCTTCTATACGGACGATTACGGAACCTGGACAACGATGATCTATCCCATCAAAAATGACCAAGGTCAGTTGATCGGAGCACTTTATTTCGATATTGATGCGAGTGCCGTGCCTAAGGGACTGAACAAAATGCTTACTTACGGCTCTATTTTCCTAGTAGCCTTCCTGTTGCTGTGTATCGTGTTGCAGTTCGTTTTGCTGAAGAAGACGCTGCGCCCGATTCGCAATCTGATGCAGGGCATCGAGGAAGTGAGTACAGGGAATCTGGATATCACCATAGAGACGGGGAAAGATGATCTGGGTGTCATCAACCAGAAGTTCAATGAGATGATCGGACGGATCAATGATACGATCTATAAGGTTCAAGTAACCGCAGGTCAGCTGTCCAGCTCGTCCCAAAGCCTGATGGAGATCTCAGCGACCAATAACAGCAGCATTCAACGGATTAGTGGCAATATTCGAGAGATTTCTACAGGGCTTAACTCTCAGGATCAGGCGACGATCGAAAGTGCGCGATCCATGGCAGAGATGTCAACCGTAGTACAGACGATTGCCAGTAGCTCAGCAGATGTGGCTGATGAGGCTCTAGGTATGGAGGAGCGCTCCCGCGCGGGTCATGAACGGATGAGTCAGGTTATCCAGCAGATGAACCTAATCTCTGACGCTGTGCATAACACTTCAAGCTCGATCCGTTCGCTGGAGAATCGCTCTAATGAGATTAGCAGCATCGTGAATATGATTACGGAGATTGCCAATCAGACCAACCTGCTGGCGCTGAATGCCTCGATTGAAGCTGCGCGTGTAGGGGAAGAGGGGAGAGGCTTCGCCGTAGTAGCCGGGGAAGTTCGCAAGCTGGCTGAGCAGTCTCAGGAATCAGCGCAGCAAATCCGTGGATTGATTGACGAGATTCAAGAGCACATTGGGAAATCAGCAGTAGCCATGCAGCAGGGCTCAATTGAGGTCGACAAGGGCCTGAATGTCACTCAAGAGACGGGTGAATTTTTCGAGAATATCATGGCAGCCACGAATAAAGTTGCTAACCAGATACAAGATATCTCCAGCTCTACTGAAGAAATATCCGCAAGCACTCAGGAAATGACAGCGACTGCGGAGGAATTATCTATTAGTGTAAGTAAGGCTGCGAACAGCAGCAAGCAAATTCAGGAGTCTACTGCAGAGCAGGAAGCCTCCATGGCGATGATCGTTACGGCCTCTGATGAGCTGTCTACGGTATCGCAACAGCTACAGGAACTGATCTCCTTCTTCAAGGTTCGGGAGAGCTGATCCCTCAAAAAAACACCGCTTCTCTTCGACGATGCGAGCACCTTGTGTGCTACGCTTGTCGAAAGAAGCGGTGTTTTATTTAGATCATAGAGTATATAAATTTTTACCGGAGCTGAACCATACGATCATCGCAAGAAAAACTTCAACTTAATGCGGTCTGTCTTCTGAGAAAATGCGACGATAGAGGTTTTTCTTATTGTCCTGTCCGGATTATCGACGTTGACGATTACGGATCGCTAGCGTCAGAGCTGCCAGTGAAATGACAAGACCAGCAATACTGATTACAGTCGTACTCGTGTTCATAGGAGAAGCAGCAGTCTCCGTGCCAGACGCTGTCTGTCCAGTGCTAGCATCCGTCTGTGCTGGAGTACCAGCTTGCTCTTCGGCATTCTCTGGTGCTGTGCTACCTGTCGATGAATCTGTAGCTGCCGTATCATTGGAGGCCTCATTATTGTCTGCTGATCCTGTAGTGCCTCCGCTCAGATCCCCTTCAGTATGATGGCCATCAGTGTTACCGTGGGAATGTCCTGTATCCGATGCTGCAGTGTCATCAGCAGTGACCTTGGTGATGGAATGGGGACGTTGGGAGCCTTCCCCGCCGGTCCATTCAACGATGCTTCCATCAGCATAGTATTGGAAAGCATTCCAGGTGACATCAGCCTCTCCTGAAGGATTAACTGCCACAAAGCTGAAGCGCTGATACTGACCAGCTTCAATACCATCTCCTTCGGATGTCCAGGTGACGGTGTCGACCTTTCCCGCCGCATTGCGATCAATGGCGACAGTCCAGCCAGGCACGGGCTCATATTGCTTGAAATCTACATTATCAGGCACCTTCAACGCGACTTTGTTGGTAGCAACCTCTTTCTCTACAGGGACCTTCATCGTATAGGTCTCCCAGGCACCAGGCTTGGATACCGCAGGGGATACAGTGACATGAGCGCTGGCAATGCCAGCGAACAGTAGCATCGCTGCAGCAGCTGTAGTCAGCGTTGTCATGAGCTTGGTGAATGGACGGGAGTGCTTCTTGAATCGTGTGAACATGTTGAATACCTCGCTTTATGATTGGATTGGGATACTTCGTTAATTGCTACAGACAAAATCAAGCAAATGAGCGTTGTGAAGCTCCGATGTACGTTCAAGAGGCGAATCACACACGCTTGTAGCCTACTCGGCAGATACGGCAACAGAGAACTCCGCATCAATAGAGTCCAGAGATGCTGTCAAGGCGTGCACATGAATGGTCCAATTTCCGGCAACAGGTAAGATTTCTGTAGCTGTGAACGGCTGCTCTGCTTGGGCAGGTATGATAAACTCCTGCGCTGTGCGCTCAGTCTGCTCCGGTATAAGGGTCAGCGTCACCTGTTGTATGCCTTCGACAGGCACATTCGCCTGATCCGTGAACGTTACCTCGAGGGTGCTACTGCCAACCCGCGTCGGTTGGACCGTCAATGTGACCTGATGATTGGCTTCATCCGTCTGGGTAGCCTGGAAGGAAGCGTTGGCTACCGGAGATGGAGATGTCGTTGTAGATGGAGCCGGTGTAGGTGACAAATGAGTCAACAGCGCTGCGAGTAGCAGGACAGCGATCCCCGCCCCCAGCTCCCATCGGATACCCTTACCTATCGGAGGGACTTCCTGTGGCTTGCGCACCTTGCGGAACTGAATGCCTGCAATCCCGAGCATAATCAGCATCAGGAGGGCTTTGCCTAGCAGGGTCCAGCCGTAACCAGTCGATACGAGTGCCTCTAGTGAAGGCAGGTATTCAAATGAGGTATAGACCCCCGTCCCAAGCAACAGCGCTGTCGCCACAATGCCCCAGCCGCCGAAGCCTCGCAGCAGGTCACCCATGAGGAGCTTGTGCTCTTCGGGGTCCATTACACGCCGTTGTACGCTCATACAGATCAGCATCACGCTAAGCGATCCGATCCAGAAGGCTGCTGCTGCAAAATGCACCCAATCAGCCAAGATGGCTGCTATAGGCAACGAAGCCGCTGCTGCATGCCCTACAGAGGCCTTGGCCAGCATAATAGCCAGAGTCAAAATCACAGTAAAGTGTGCGTATCGGCGTTGCTTGGCAAGAGGCTGCTCACGGTCATGTGCATAGATCATAGTGACACTGATGATCAGCAGCAGCATAACTTGAACGAACCATAGCTGGCCTGCATGAGTGAAGCGTAGTGCCTCTCCGATGAGTTGCCCACTGAATCCTTGGGCGATAGGTACAGCAGCATCCCAGGAGACCTGAAGGGGAAGCGCCAGAATTACGGCAACAGCGAGGGCGGCATATCCGCTCCATAACAAGGCAGGGAGATGTGGAATGGTCAGTGCTCGTAGCCTGTTTCTGGCTGTTTGCTTATCAATGCTGCTGTCCTTCCCGGAGTCTGTGGTACCCCAGCCCTGTTGTAGTACATACAGTCGAAACACAAGCCCTCCAAAGAGCAGCGATATCCCCAGGTACATCAGCCAGCGAATCAGAACGAGGTCGATACGAGTCTGCTCAGTCTCGCCAGAGCTGATCGGCGTTGTAGTCAGGGGGAGTTCCCCGGTCTGCCCAGCCAGAGCAACTTGAAACGGAATGATCCCTTCAATTCGGTGTCCATCCGCAGAGATTGCCCGCCACTGTATGGTGTAGACCCCGGAAGGCAGATCGGCCTTCAGATCCCCTTCCATTACGTTGGAGTTAGTCGGCAAGAGTCTGGCTTCACCTGTATCTACACGCTGCCCATCCTGATTTGTCACCTGAATGGACATGAACGCAGTCTGTAGCGGTTCGTTGAAGGTTAGCTCAACTCGTTCGGGTGCCTCCTCAAGTACCGCATTGGCTTCTGGAGAGGATTGGATCAGTGAGGCATGTCCCCAAGCGACCCCAGGTAACCCCAGTATGCCTAACATGCAGAGGACGGTGATCAGGATGGTCACTGCCCGACGGTGTATGATGAGCATGAGTCATGCGACCTCCCTTAATAAAAATTTAGTTCCAATGCTAGTATACGAAAGTTCATTATAAAGTCTTGCTGGCAAGTGCGAACATCACCATATAGGGCTATAAAAATGTGTTTTATACGATTAAATTTGACGATTATATGAAAAATCGGCAAAAAAGACGCACTACGATAACAGCAGATCCACCTTTGCACCTCCTGTGCACGGCCTCTTGGTCTAATCTCTGCATGTATAGTATGCGTCTTTAGTATGTGTTTATAGCATGAGTCTATGTTATGACTTCTCGTAAGTATCGAATTACGCTGCATTAGAGCCATTGTTCATTTGGATAGCTGAGCCAAAATCATTACCGGGAAGTTCCGGGGTCGCGCTCGACCAGGCCTTGCTCGATGGCATAACGCGTAAGCTGTACTCGATTCTCCAACTGCAGCTTGTGCAGGATGTTCTTGAGATGATTCTTCACGGTCTGCTCCGAGATGAAGAGGCCTTCGCCGATCTCACGATTGGTCTTGCCTGAAGCGACCCAATTGAGAATCTCGCGCTCGCGTGCAGTCAAGCCATGTGCTGCCTCGTTCCCCTTCGGTGAGGTTGGGAATTCCTGCAGTATCCGATAAGCCAGCTCTCGGCTGAGTGGCGCGTCTTCCCTTACGATGGCTTGCAGGTACTCCAGCCAAGTGGAGGGAGACAGATTCTTCAATAAATATCCCTGAGCTCCTCGCTTCAATGCTTCGAACAGGTGCGTTACATCGTCCGATACGGTAATAATCACAATCTTGACATATGGAAAGCGCAGCTTGATCAAGCTCGTAGCTTCTAGTCCGTTCATATCGGGCATGCGTATGTCCATTAGCAGCACGTCGGGCATCAGCTCCTCGGTCAACGTTAATGCTTCGGCCCCACTGGAGGCTTCGGCAATAATCTCAAAGGAGTCGTCTTCAGACAGAATGTCCCGTACAGCCTCACGTGCATGTGCAGAATCATCGGCGATCATAACGCGGACAGGTAGATTCATGCCTGTACCTCCTTGCTGATTTCAAGTGTTGTCTGGCCATTCGATCGGGCGAATCGGAACATCCAGCCGAGTCTCTCACTGCGTTCTTTGGTGATTTGTAGTCCATAGTGGTCTTTACGCTCCAGAGGATGATCGTCGAATCCTACGCCATTATCGGCAATAATGACTCTCCAGCCCTGCCCCGGCAGACGTTCACCCTTTACGTTCACCTCTGTGGCTTGAGCATGCTTTCGGACATTCAATAGCCCTTCTCTTATACAGGCAAGCAGTTCAATCTGCTCCAAGGCAGTAAGCTGCTTGTCTTGAATGTCCCAGTCTAGTCCGGCCTGCGGGTAGACATCCCTCGTAATGTCCTCTACGCGCTGCAGCAATGCGGAGAATTCCGCTGACGGATGTGTAGGCTCGACCTCTCTCAGATTGGAGATGGCCTGGCGGACATAGCGATCCATTTCATGTAGAGTCTTGCGGATGCCGCTCCAGAATTGCGGTGAGGCTGCAGCTTCTGCTGAGCGTTCTGCCTTATCCACCTTTACCGATAGTAGAAAAAGGGACTGAGCAATACCATCATGTAGCTCTCTTGCAAGCAGCTCTCTGGACTCCAGCTGGTCTTTGGCAGCCCGTTCACGCTCCAACTCCGCTCGTGCCGTCTCCATCATATGGAACAGCCTGTTCAGCAGCGTAATACTGACGAGGAGTAGAATAACAGGGGTCAGCCAATTGCCCAGTTCCATAGAAATGTAGGGCATCAGGAACTGATGTCGAACATACTCCCATAATCCGACTGTAACTGCAGGAATGAACAGAATCATCCGCTTGATATCTCTGTAGGTCATGTACTCTCCTTTACTGTCGAATTCAGGTTCTATACCTGATCCGATACAGGGCGTATGCTTGTGATGTATTCAATGAAAATCTCTGTAAGGACCGGATCGAATTGGGTGCCGGAGCATTTACGTAGCTCGTTCAAGCCTTCATCGAAGGTCTTCGTTCGTTGGTAGGGTCTCTCTGTCGTCATGGCGTCAAAGGAATCAATGATGGTTAGCATCCTGCATAGCCAGGGAATCTCTTCGCCGGCAAAGCCATAAGGATATCCGCCGCCATCATAACGCTCATGATGCAGCTCGATGAAGGGGATGAGCTCTGCGAAGCGGCCATTCGCCTCTACTATACGTTTACCCCAGGTTACATGTCCCTTCACCATATTCCATTCGTCACAGGTCAGTGGCTCCTTCTTGTTCAAAATCGACCAGGGTATTTCCAGCTTGCCAATATCATGAATCAGGGCCCCCAGCACGAAGCGGGATCTCTCTTCAGGACTGAGGTTCAGTACTTTGCTGATATCGTTGGCGTATTTGAACACCCGTTTGGAGTGCTTGAAGGTGTCGATGTCCTTGTACAGGAACAGCTTGAGCTGCTGCTCGATATCGTTAATATCTTGCTTCAGATCAATGGCACGCTCCAGGTTGTCGAGGCTGCCGGTGATATGAACGGTATTCTTCCCTTGTCTTTTGGCATAATAGAGTGCCTTATCAGCTCGTTCTACCAACTGTGATTTATCATAAATGTCTATCCGATATTCGGCAATCCCCGCAGAGAAGGACAGACAGCCGTGCGGAAATATCTCCACACCTTCAAATAGAGAGTCATTCAGACGCTTGCGCAGTCGATTGACGAAGAGAGCGGCTTCATCAGCATGGTATCCAGGGAGCAGCAGGGAGAATTCCTCGCCGCCATAGCGGTAGGCTGTAATATCGGTATCTTCTGTCTCCTTCAGTAACAGAGCACCTACAAATCCAAGTAACTGATCTCCCTTCAGATGGCCAAAATGGTCGTTATACGCCTTGAAGTCATCAATGTCGATTAGCGCCAAAGATAAGGGAGTACTGTTTCCTCTCGCCGTCTTCACATTACAATTCAACACATTCTCGAACTGCGTATGGTTAAATAATCCGGTCCTCTGGTCTACATTCGCCTTCTGCTCGACATCACGGAACATATGGAACAGCAGCTTGAAGGCATGTGAGAGCAGACTGCTGAGTGCCAAAAAGATAGCCAGTCCCAGGAATCCATTATGATACAACAGAACCGTCAGCACGAGCGATAGCAGGAGAGTGCATACGTACACAAGCAAGGATTCTGCAAAAAATGCTTTGCGAAGCTCGCTAAGGGATTCCTTGTAGGCAATATAGAAGTACAAGCCGAGAGTGAGCGTATTGATGACAAAATAAGTGATCATTGCCAGAAGATATGCTGCAAGCTGAGAACTGTCCAGCGGACCTGTCTGTCCTCCGCTAGCTGTAAATACCAGTGTCGCCACAAACATGGACATGGAGTAGATGGAGAAATTGACAGCGTGCTTCCACCATGACAGCGATTGTTCACGCACGGCCGCAATGATACTGCTCAGCAGCAGGATGAAAATAGCCATCTCCAGGCTGTATACGAAAATGCAGGCCAGATATACCGAGGTGTCCATAGACTGCTTATTGCTCGCCGGGGGAATCTGGAAGGTAAAGTGCTCCAGTACCATTACGGCGCCCAGTAGTGCATACACAACTATCCATTGCTCAAGGGAATAATGGAGAAAGGACAGATGATTCGCATACGCAAAGACACTGGCACCGAGCAAGCAAATGCTGAGAATATAAATCCGGATCGGTGTGACGAGCGGAAGCAACAGATTAAATAACCTCATTTTGATTCTCCTTGCCATGGTTATGTATCAGCATTTTCATGAGAAAATAAAAAAAACAGGCTGGTAACCAGCCTGTGTCCAATCTGTCAGGAACAAGACTGGTCGCTAGCCTCCGATCTTGTACCCGGAAGTCAAGGCAATGACAGCAGATACAATAATGATGGCATTGATAAGGACGCGAGAGTATTTGAGTGACTTCATATAGGATTACCTCCTCTCTTGGAGTATAGAGACAGCAAGATGATTGCTAGTGTCGGCAATCTTGCTATGGATATCAGGCATGATGCGGATTAGCGCTACTATATCCCTTCTTCTTGGGCACCATCAAATGCTGTATCAGAAAGAAGATTCCCAGATTCATAATGACATCTCCGATACTAATGACCTGTGTTCGTGGATATGGGCTGGATAATGGAATAATATCCCCGAGAAAGGGTAAGCGCGTGTAGGTGTCCATCATGACATGCTTGGATATGACTTCCCCGGATGATAGCAGCTCCATATAATATGGACCAAGTACCGTCGAAGCCGTCAGAGACACAGGCATCCGCCCGCCATTGACCGCCATGGCCAGAAAATTAAGCAGCACGCCTATCAGAATGAGTGTAAACCCCGGATGATGTCGATTGAGCCACAGAAAGATCATTCCTGTGACATATACCGCCATGAACAGTATGCCATTCATAGATGCCAGTAACGCGAACTTGCCTTGCAGGTAGAAAATAACGAGTTGTACAAGCAGTAGCAGAGGGAATACCCAACCAGCCTTTAATCTCAGCTGACCCAGCCGGCGGAGCCCTTCAAGCTGCCACCCACCTCTAAAAAAGCCGACAACAATACCAATGATAATTCCGTCATAGACCATGGCAGCTCTCCAGTTTCATAAAATAGATGTAATAGAAATATTCGACATATATATGGAAAATCCTTCTATATTTTTTCGAGAACTAGGCAATTTATTATAAATAAAAAATCCGGATTATGTCTCTGATCACCATAATTAGTAGTTCCCTCAAGTATATTGAAAGTTAAAATGCCAGAACGACTTACAATATATCGGAACGGTAATACCGTGCAATATCGCTACAATGGCGATGGACTGTTGACCGGGCGCATCGAAAGCGGCGTGGAGACTCGGTATTACTACGATGAGGACCAGATTATCGCAGAGGCTACTGTAGAGCAGGGTACACCGAAGCTGAAGGCCAGTTACATCCGCGGTAATCGACTAGAGGCGATCCGCTATGCAGATGGTCGTGAGGCGTACCCGGTATATAACGGTCATGGAGATATCGTGCAGCTGCAGGATGCAGCGGGGGCGGTGCTGGCCGAGTATACGTATGACATCTGGGGGAACCCGCTAGAGGATTCGAGTAACGCAGCTGCTGTCCACAACCCGTTCCGTTACTCGGGCGAGCTATGGGATGATGCGGTGGATCTGCAATACCTGCGTGCTCGCTGGTATGACCCATCTGTAGGGCGATTCCTGAATGAGGATACCTTTGAGGGCGAACTAGATGATCCACTGACCTTGAATTTGTATACGTATGTGATTAATAATCCACTGAAGTATGTGGATTCAACAGGGAATAGACACGAGGCTGGAGCAGGCTGGGGTGGATTTGTAGGGGACAAAAATGTTTCACTTGAGCCTTGGAAGGGCTGGAGTGGTCCTGCCGGAAGTACGATTAATTTCCTGCTGCTGGATGATGTGAATACCCTGCGAGATCCGAATGCTGCGAATTACGAAAAAACATTGGCGGTCGCAGGCTTTATACCGATGGGGAAATTTGTTGGCAAAGGCTATAAGGTCGTAAAGTATGCAAGTAAAGAAGGCAGAGTAATCTTCATCCGAATCTCAGATGATGTAGCTGAGAAGATTAATAAGCTGAGGAAGAAGAAGGTTCCTTCCTGTAACTGCTTTGCCGCAGGAACGAAGGTTCAGACCGACGAAGGTGAGAAGAATATTGAGGACATTGAAGTCGGAGATCAGGTTCTTGCCAAGGATGAGAGTGATCCAGAGGGAGATTTAGGTTACAAGGAAGTCACCGCTTTATATCGCAACCAGCGTGATGATATTATTAAGCTACATGCCGGGGAGCAAGTCATCGAGACGACCGACAATCATCCGTTCTGGGTGGAAGGGAAAGGTTGGATTTTCGCTGATGAGCTTCAGGTCGGGGACAAACTCCAGAAGGCCGATGGAAGCAACCTGAAGATTGATAAGGTTGAATTCCTTAAGCTGGACAAGCCAATCACGGTGTATAACTTCACAG
>NZ_KB898211.1 GCF_000377505.1 Paenibacillus massiliensis 2301065 = DSM 16942
GAGAGCCATTAGCTCAGTTGGTAGAGCACCTGACTTTTAATCAGGGTGTCGAAGGTTCGAGTCCTTCATGGCTCACCATAATGTATCATATGCGCGTGTGGCGGAATTGGCAGACGCACTAGACTTAGGATCTAGCGTCTTTGACGTGGGGGTTCAAGTCCCTCCACGCGCATAGGTTTTGCGGACGTGGCTCAGCGGTAGAGCATCGCCTTGCCAAGGCGAGGGTCGCGGGTTCGATTCCCGTCGTCCGCTCCAAATAAGTCCCCTTAGCTCAGCTGGATAGAGCGTTTGACTACGAATCAAAAGGTCGGGAGTTCGAATCTCTCAGGGGACGCCATATAACTACTTACAGTGGTTTACAAAGTTCACTGATATGGATTCGAACGAATGAGTTCGTCGGAGCTAAGCCTCGTTAGCTTAACTTCGTAGTCCGACGCATGTTGTCGGTATCTCTCAGGGGACGTCATAATATTCAATATCGGGACGTAGCTCAGCTTGGTAGAGCACCTGGTTTGGGACCAGGGGGTCGCATGTTCAAATCGTGTCGTCCCGATCTTATACGTGCGGGTGTAGTTCAATGGTAGAACTCCAGCCTTCCAAGCTGGTAGCGTGGGTTCGATTCCCATCACCCGCTTACATAGATTCGTTAAGAGAGATGGCACTGCTATAGTGCCATCTCTTTTTAGTATATGCTACACTGAATTTTGAAGGTATGAACACGGATTTGTGTATTCAAATCAGACCTGAATTTTGGGAAAATGATCTTAGGAGCAGATGAAAGCGCTATCAACAAAATGTTTTCCTGTGATTCCGACAGCTCCGTTCCATTACAGCGAAAAAGGGGAGAGCGATGTGAAGAAAAAAGGACTATTTTTGATGATGACTTTTTTGCTGCTGTTTGCTTCGGCTTGCAGTAGCTCAGGGGGAAGCGGGGACAGTGGCGGTACCTCTGGTGACGGACAGGTAACACTGCGTATTGCGTGGTGGGGCTCTGATAAACGTCATGAGTATACACAACAGGTTATTGACCTCTATAAGCAAAAGAACCCCAATGTGAAGATTGACGTGGAATATGCTGCATTCGATGATTACTGGAAGAAGCTTGCGCCTCAGGCTGCAGCCAACCAACTTCCGGATATTATTCAGATGGACGTATCCTATATCAGCCAATACGCTCAAAATGGTCAGCTGGAGGATCTCGGCTCCTATGTGGGCAGTGCCATCCAGACTGGAGATGTAGCTGAAAGCGTACTGCAGACAGGCGTCATTCAAGGCAAGCAATATGGCATCCCGACAGGGGTAAACGTACTCAGCTATCAATATGTGCCTGAGAAGCTGAAAGAGGCAGGTATTGAAATTCCTGAGAATTGGACTTTTGAGCAATACTCTGAGCTCGCCAAGCAAGCTGGCTCCAAGGACATTTATTTTGACAGCTCGATGGCAGCAGACATTTTCTTCAACTACTATCTGCGTACGAAGGGACTGTCCCTCTACAATGCAGAAGGTACAGCTTTAGGATATGAGGATGACAAGCTCTTCGCCGATTTCTTCGGTACACTGGCTGACACGATGCAAGCCAAAGGAGCTCCATCCCCAGAAATTATCAATCAATCCAAAGGTATTCTGGAAGAATCCCAGATCGTGAAGGGCAAACAGATTGGTGAATGGCAATGGTCTAACCAATATGTGGCTCTGCAATCGGTAGTGGATAAGCCGATGGCACTGGCTCCAATGTTCGGACCGGATATGGAAAAGGGTATCTACATGCAGCCAACGATGTACTGGTCTATTGCAGCTAGCTCTAAGGTAAAGGAAGAAGCAGCTAAGTTCATTGATTTCTACACTAATGATCCAGAAGCTAACAAGCTGATCAAGGGTGAGCGCGGCGTGCCAATCTCAGCCAAGATTAAGGAAGCTGTCTCCTCAGAGCTGAATGAGCCAACTAAGCAAGTATTCGATTTCGTGGCAGAGATGGAGCCGAAGGCATCTCCAATGAGCCCACCACCACCAGTAGGCTCTCCAGAGGTTATTGCTACGCTGGCTGATTACGTAGAGCAAGTGAACTTTGGTCAAATGACACCAGAAGATGCAGCGGCTAAATTCCGCTCGGAAGCTAATAGTATTTTGTCACAAAATCAATAAACTAGCTTGCACGACAATAAATAAGTACTAGAGAGGAACTGTTGGCGGCCGGAAGCTGCGCATGGACAGAGTAGTCGTCTATTGGATCATCCTTGAGATGAAGAATGGACGTACCGCTCGAATTCAAGTGCGAAGTCCGGCCCCTTCAATCCAATGCCAATGAGTACAAATACTATTACTGCAACTAACAATGTATTTATACTACTAACCTTCACTGGAATTAGTAATTCGAAGGGGCATGTAAAGGATGGAATGGAGAGGAAAAATACGAAATAAGGAGGCTGGTACCGTTGCGGCGAAGTCATACGCTTAGAGCCAATTTGACCGGATATGCCTTTATCAGTCCGTTTATCATTGGATTTCTGGCTTTTACGTTGGTTCCTATGGTTATTTCCCTGTATCTATCGTTCACAAGCTACAATCTCTTTACTTCACCTCGTTGGATCGGGCTGGATAACTTTGAGAAGATGTTCACGAACGATCCGAAGTATTGGAACTCTGTAAAGGTCACCTTCCTGTATGTGGTTGTTGGGGTACCTTTTCGATTGATGTTTGCTTTGTTCGTGGCTATGCTGCTGAACACCAAATCGCGGATGGTTGGCTCCTATCGGACCATGTACTATCTGCCGTCGATTATCGGTGGTAGCGTTGCCGTATCCATCATGTGGCGTAATATTTTCAGTAATGAAGGTGTCATTAATACATTGATTGGTGCACTCGGAGGAACCCCGGTCAAGTGGTTCGGTGATCCCAATGCGGCACTAGGCATGCTAATCTCGCTCTCCGTATGGCAGTTCGGTTCTTCTATGCTGATCTTCCTGGCTGGACTGAAGAACATCCCGATGGAAATGTACGAGGCCTCCAGTGTGGATGGTGCGAGCCCGGTTCGTAAATTTTTCAGCATCACATTGCCGCTGCTCAGCCCAATCATTCTGTTCAACCTGATCATGCAGACGATCAGCGCATTCATGACCTTCGTACCTGCCTACATTATCTCCAAAGGTGAGGGCGGACCACTGGATGGAACCCTGCTCTACTCCCTCTATCTCTTCCGGCAGGCGTTCATGTTCAACAATATGGGCTATGCCGCTGCGATGGCATGGGTGATGCTCATTATGATTGCGATCTTAACTGCGATTCTGTTCTTGACTTCTAAATTCTGGGTGTTCTACGAGACGGAAAGGGGACGCTGATCACGATGCTATGGAAAAAGATCAAATGGCCGGTCTATCACATTTTTGTGGCATCGCTGGCCCTTATCATGCTGTACCCAGTCATCTGGATGCTATTCAGTTCCTTCAAGGAAAGCCGCACCATCTTCGCAACGGCGGGCTATCTGCTGCCAACGGAATGGAAGTGGGAGAATTATCTTACTGGCTGGGCCGGGATCTCTGGTTACAGCTTCGGCAGATATATCTATAACTCACTAGTGATTGTAGTAATCGCTACGCTTGGGGCGGTTATCTCCTCTTCTCTAATTGCCTTTGGTTTTGCCAGACTGCGCTTCTTCGGTCGGAATTTCTGGTTCGCGTTGATGATGGTGACGCTGATGCTGCCACATGACGTCGTGCTCGTACCGCAATATATTATCTTTACCAAGCTCGGCTGGCTGAACACGATTCTGCCAATTGTAGTACCTGCATTCTTCGGAATGCCATTCTTCATCTTCCTTATGATTCAGTTCATTCGTACGATACCCGTGGAGCTGGATGAGGCAGCGACAATTGACGGATGTGGCAAGTTCCGCCTGTATCTGCAGGTGATCATGCCGCTGCTGAAGTCCTCAATAGCTACGGCTGCGATCTTCTCCTTTTACTGGCGTTGGGAAGATTTATTGGGTCCGGTCTTGTATTTGAACTCCCCGGAAAAATATACTGTATCTATGGCGCTCAAAATGTTCCTGGATAGTGAGTCCGCTTCCAACTGGGGGGGCATGTTCGCCATGTCGATAGTCAGTCTGATTCCGGTTATCGCCGTCTTCTTCCTGTTCCAAAAGCAAATTGTTGAAGGAATGAGCACCAGCGGACTCAAAGGCTGATACCTGGATACGTTACAGTCTTGAGGAGGAAATAGGAAATGGAACGAAATTTTGACTTCGGGCCTGGCGAACCTGTACCGGGCTATGAAGGAGTAACTCCGGATTGTCAGTACACTGCCGAGCGCGGCTACGGTTTTGAGGATACCTCCAGGGTGTATGGCAGAGTGCGTACACCTGGGGGGAACGATGAAGCAGCCACTCTGGACAGAGCTGGCAACGCCCAACAGGAGATGGACATCTCCGTAATCACGCCGCGGCTTCGCAGTAGCTTCTGCATTCCGGTGGGAGCAGCATTCGTCGTGGATGTACCTGACGGTACCTATCAGGTGAAAGTGATTGTGGGCGACGAGCTCGCAGAGACGCATACCCTGATTAAGGCCGTGGAAGGTAAGCGGGTTCTTCCACCGATTCGAACAGCACCCGGGCAATATGCCGAGGAGCGCTTCTCCGTAACTGTGCGAGGAGGCAGATTAAGGCTGATCATCTCTGGCAAAGCCCCAAGATTGAATGCGCTTCAATTGGTCCAAGCTCCTCAGACGATGAAGCTATATCTGGCTGGAGATTCCACAGTGACGGATCAAGCAGAGTCGGGTTATCCCTACGCAGGCTGGGGACAGACGCTGCCAGCGCTGTTCAAGCATGACGTATGTGTGGATAATCACGCCATCTCGGGCCGAAGCTCACGTAGCTTCATCCAGGAGGGACGGCTGGATGTGATCCTCCAGGAGCTGAAGGCAGGAGACTTCCTGTTCATTCAGTTCGGACATAATGACGAGAAGAATGACCCGGCTCGTGGAACAGAGCCTTTCACGACATATAAGGAGCATCTGCGTCGTTACATCGATGGGGCCCGCGCCAAGGAGGCGCGTCCTGTGCTGATTACTCCGATCCAGCGGAGATATTTCGAGCCGGATGGTACATTGTCAGATACGCATGGAGACTACACTGTTGCTGTTCGTGAGCTGGCTGAGGAATGCGAGGTACCACTGTTCGATCTGGCTGAACGCTCTAGACAGCTATTTGAGCAGACGGGAGTAGAAGGCACGAAAGACATATTTATGTGGGTGCTACCCGGGGAATATCTGAACTTCTCCAGTGGTGTGGAGGACAACACGCATTTTCAGGAATCCGGGGCGATTCGCATTGCCCAGCTTGTAGCAGATTGGATCAGGGAAGAAGGACTACAGCCATTATTGATGTATTTAAGATGAGCATTAGATAGAGCTGCAGGAGGTCTATTCCTTGCTTCTGTAGAAGTATTTCCCTGTAGAAGTATTACCGAAGGAGTAGCACTTATGTCGCTGTAGACGGGCGTACTCGCTTGAACAGACAAGGAGGTCACGACGTGAAGGATGGATTGAACACCCAGGCAGGCCAGCAGACTGGCAGGCAGGGAAGCTATTATTGGGTTATTCCGGATGGCTATATACCGCCAATCAGTAATGGGGAGCTTCTCAGTCACGAGAGTATCTGTGTATTGAATTGCGACCAGCAGGATGCGAACTTGAAGATTAGCATTTATTTCGAGGATCGCGAGCCCATTGAGGCCATGGAGGCGTTAGTGGAAGGCAAGCGAACACGCCACATCCGTACTGCTTCATTAGAAAAGGATGGGGAGCGGATTCCTGTAGGAGTTCCGTATGCGATCACTGTGGAAAGTGATATCCCTGTATTCGTTCAGTACAGCCGCCTTGATACGACTCAGCCGGAGCTGGCGCTGATGAGTGTCATGGCTTACCCTGCGGGTAACTGATTCAGAGGTTGAGCAGACATCATATCTTGAACAAGAGGCAGACCGTGGGTCTGCCTCTTTGCTATGTCTCCCATATTTAGTACCTTAAATGATCCACTCACATTTGATTTGTCCAAATTACTAACTCATCTTTGATGGTCTAACGCCTGACTTGGAGGATTGACGAATATGGCGTGTTCTCCAATTCGTTCCGAGCACCCCCAGCACGATCGCCACAGCGCCTACAATATGATAATAATGGATTTCCTCCTGAAGTAGGAGAGCTCCAGCCAGGATAGATACCAGTGTGGACAGATTGCTGAATACGCTCATCTTGGAGGCCTGAAGTCGGGAAAGTGCAAAGCTAGACAGTAGTGTTGTGATTAGCGTGGATGCTATTCCTAGATATGCGATGGCTCCTAGCGCAACAGGGCTTGTCAATGCGCGTGCATACTCAGGTAATGTCCCTTCGATCAGATGCTGACCGATGGCCAGAACGTTGAAGATCACAAAGCCCATACCCAAGGTTACGTAAGTAATCTCAAGTGGTGCATATTTCTGGGTCAGGGGCCGGGCCAACACACCATAGGCTGCAAAACAAATAGCCGAGAGCGTAATGAGGGCAATACCGATGATGTTGGCTGTAGAGAGCTGCGCGCCCCCCTTCATAGCAAAAATGAAGACGACACCGCCCACCGATAGTAGCAGAGAAAGCTTTTGAAGTAATGTCGTTCTCTCCTTCAGGAAGATCGTAGCCATAATCAGGGTGAATACAGGAACTGTAGCTTGAATGATCCCTGCCTCGGAGGAAGAGGTGGTGACCAGTCCAAAGGTCTGGAACATAAAGAATAGTACGGGAGAGAATAATCCTAACGGTAGCAGACGCAGAAGGTCCTGACGCTGCACGCGGAAGGGTAGCCACCCTGCAATTACCGGAACGGTAAGTACGAGGAAGGACAAGGAGAAGCGATGAGCCAAAAGATCTAGCGGATTGGCTACCTGAATGGCCAACTTGACGAACATAAATGAAAAGCCGATGATGAGGGCATAGGCGATCGCGGCGAGATAAGCAGAGGCCGTACCATTGGATGTCTGTGTGTTCATAGGAAGCTCCTTGAAATCGTGTATTTGTCATACAAGAAGCAGAAGATCAAACCTGCCTTACTGATGACACTATTAAATATAATAGAGGTGGAGTCTTGTAGCCATCGTAAAACAACCTATCTGTACCAGTACAGGTTAGATTAAGCTGGAAGCTATACTGGTAGTACGTGTCGAACAGACCGATGCGCGCTGGTGGCATTCCAGCTATCGTAATGCAGCTGCACCAATCATTGTATTATTGACCAGGTGTGTAGCCTTATATCAAGCTTGCTAGGTGAATTGGAGGTTAAGGGATAGATTATGAAAAGAACACAGTCACAGCCTGAATCAGCCCATACACAATCGGAACCAACATATATACAGTCCGAACCAGCACATACACAGTCTGAATCGGCATATGCACAGCTCGGATCAGTACATTCTGAATCGGCCTCTGTGCAGCTCAAATATGCTAGCATTGCTGCGGACCTGCGGGCAGAGCTATTGAACCGGCGAATTCCGCGCGGTGTGGATGGCTACAAGCTGCCATCTGTACGAGAGCTGGCAGCCCGCTACCAATGTAGCAAAAGCACCGTCCTGCAGGCCTATGCGGCGCTGGAGAGGGAGCATCTTGTCTACAGTCTACCCAAGAGTGGGTATTTTGCAGTGACAAGTGGCCCAGATTCTCGTTCTGCCCAGGATGAAGGGGGACCGCTGGATTTTGCCTCCGCCGCTCCTGACCCCAGAGTATTTCCCTATGTGGATTTTCAGCACTGCATTAATCAAGCGATCGACAACTACCGCACGGATCTCTTTGTCTATGGCACAGCTCAAGGGCTACCATCACTCAGGGCCTTGCTGCAGGAGCGATTGACGGACCATCAGGTATTTACCCGCCGAGAGCAGATTTGTGTTACGTCAGGTGTCCAGCAGGCACTAGCTGTGTTAATCACGATGCCTTTTCCGAACAAGAAGTCAGGCATTGTCATTGAAGATCCAGGCTATCATAATATGTTCCCATTGCTGCGAGGGTTGCAGGCGAGCTATTATACAGTTCCTCGGCATATGGAGGGTCTGGATATGGATCGACTGGAGCAGCTACTTCAGACGGGAGAGATTAAATTTATTTATGTCATGCCCCGGTTCCACAACCCGCTCGGAGTATCCCTTACGATAGCTCAGAAGCAGCGTCTCATCGAACTGGTTCAACATTATGATAGCTATATTGTGGAGGATGATTACCTCGCAGATCTGGATACGGATAGCAAAAGGGACCCGATCTACACCTATGATCGTAGCGGTAGGGTGATTTATCTGAAGAGCTTCTCCAAGATTATCTTTCCTGGCCTGCGTCTGGGCGTGGCTGTGCTGCCAGCAGAGTTGATTGAGAGCTTCGCACATTACAAGACCATACTTGATATCGATAGCTCTACCCTGTCACAGGCTGCACTGGAAATCTATATTCGCAGTGGAATGTATGATCGACATCGACGCGGCATTCGTGAGCAGTATACGGCAAGGATGAAGATGCTCAATAGTATGCTGGACCGACTTGGGGATCACCCAGCCTTTGCCGAAGCACCACGTAATGGAGGAGAACATACGGTGCTTCCTTTACCTGCAAACCTGTCGTACAGGGCATTACTGAGCGGGCTGTCTAAGAGAGGGGTGCATGCAGACACAGCTAATCGATATTTTGCAGATCAGGATCGAGCTACACCGTTGTTGAGGTTGAACATTTCCAATGTGCATGAGTCGCAGATCGAACGGGGCTTGGTGATGGTACGTGAGGAGTTGGAACGGCTGGATCGCCATAAAAGATAGGGCGGGATGAGCCCAAGGGATCTGGTCAAGCGGCCCATAATCCACGAACGATGTTAGTCACACGAACAGGGGTATGCCACAGTCTTGGAAAAGACAGCAGCATACCCCTGTATAGTGGCACTATATAATTAGCAGACCAAATGTGACAAGTCATACAAACAAGTTAAGATAAGCAGGTTATGAAGTAATAGTTAAGAAAAACAAGCAGAACAAGCAGAACAAGCGTACTAGCTTACGCTCCATTAGGCCATCAATTCTTGGCCTCGGCTAGCTACAGCCTGCCAGATTCGCGACTCTCTTACTTGCCTGCAGCAAGCAATCGGAGTGATTCATCCGCAGCTTCCAGCGTGGCGTCGATATCCTCATCTGTATGGGCGGTGGTCAGGAACCAAGCCTCATATTTGGATGGAGCCAGGTTAATACCACGATCTAGCATGTGGCGGAAGAAGCTGGCGAAGGCTTCACCATCCGTATCCTGTGCTTCATCATAGTTGGTAATTGGATGATCGCAGAAGTGTGTGGAGAAGGCTCCTCGAATGCGATTAATCGTAAGAGGGACACCATGTCTGCTCGCGGAGTCTGCCAGTCCTGAGGTCAGCTTAATCGCGAGACGCTCCATCTCCTCGTAGACACCTTCTCCCTGGAGAACTTCAAGACAGGCGATGCCTGCCGAGATGGATGCAGGATTGCCTGCCATCGTACCTGCTTGATAGGCAGGACCGAGTGGTGCCACCTGCTCCATAATCTCCTTGGTGCCGCCATAGGCGCCTATCGGTAGTCCACCACCCAGAATCTTGCCAAGGGCCGTTAGATCAGGCTGGATAGCCTCTAAATTATCCAGTCCTGAATAGGTCTGCGTGGACCCGTAGTGGAAGCGGAAGGCAGTAATGACTTCGTCATAGATTACGAGGGAGCCGTTGCTGCGAGCCATCGCACACAATCCCTCCAGGAAGCCTGGGGCGGGCATGACCATGCCAAAGTTACCGACAATCGGCTCGACCATCACGGCAGCAACCTCATCCCCCCAATGCTCCAGGGCTTGTCTCAGGCTGTCCAGGTCGTTGAACGGTACGGTGATGACTTCGCTCGCCAGACTCGCCGGGATACCTGCACTGTCGGGAATTCCTAATGTGGAGGGACCCGAGCCAGCTGCGACCAGGACCAGATCGGAGTGACCGTGATAGCAGCCCGCAAATTTGATGATCTTGTTGCGATTGGTATACGCGCGTGCGACCCGGATCGTCGTCATGACGGCCTCGGTTCCCGAGTTCACAAAGCGTACCTTGTCCAAGGATGGGATAGCCTCTTTCAGCATAGTAGCCAGCTTAATCTCAAGTCGGGTAGGGGTACCGTAAAGTACACCGTTTGCCGCCGCTTCTGTAATGGCCTTGGTGATATGTGGATGGGCATGTCCGGTAATGATGGGGCCATATGCCGCGAGATAATCAATGTAACGATTGTCGTCCTCGTCCCAGAAGTGGGACCCGGCTGCCTTCTTCATGAAGACGGGGGAGCCACCGCCTACAGCCTTGAACGAACGCGAAGGGCTGTTGACCCCACCTACAATATGCTCCAGTGCTTCCTGATACAGTGATGCTGAAGTGTCTCGATTCATGTATATAGATTCCTTTCTGCGCCTGTCAGCAGGCGATAACCTGATTTATAAGTTGTGCTGCATGCGGGTAACATAGCTATTATATCAGACTGCTGCCAAAGGTTATGTGACAGTTTTGGAGGAAAGGCTATCCAGTAGTCCGTCAAACTCCTTGTGTTTTCAAAGCACAGCACACGAGTGAGCGGCACAAAAAAAGATGCCCTCCCCCATACAGGGTGGAGAGCATCCATGAACTGCTGAATGTTATTCAGATGAAAATCAGTACCTCTTCTAATTTATGTCAGATACAGATGCTCGGCTGCTAGTGCTGCCAGAAGAAGGCTCTGATGCAGATTCCCGGGGACTGGTGGAAGGCGATGACTTGCTATCCGTTTCTGTGCCTGTTCCCGTGTCATCTTGCTCTGGATTCTCCTCCTCAGGCGTGGAGTTCAGGAATTCCTGAATGTATTCCCTAAGCTTATCTTCGCTGCCAACAGTCAGGACAGCCGCACCATTAATACGCTCCTCCTTGAGCATGTTCATTGGTGGAATCTGTTCACTACCACCGAATTTGCTCTCGTACCCGACACTAGCCAGCTTCCACATATCGTTCACGGACAGGTTCGTATCAATGAACGGATTCACCTGCTCCAGAATGCTTGGCAGCTTGGCAATGGAGGTCGTGGTCTGCATTTTCTCAGCAATAGCCTTTAGCAATTCCCGTTGACGACTAGTTCGAGAGAAGTCGGACATCTTGTCATGCCGGAAACGGACATATTGCAAGGCTGTATTTCCGTCCAGATGCTGCATGCCCTGCTTGAGGTCAATGTCATAGAGATGCTTATCGGCCTTACTGATGTACTTCATGTCCTTCTCGACTTCAAAGTCCACACCGCCAATCGCATCGACCAGCTTGATGAAGCCTTGAAAATCTGTGTATACGTAGTATTGGATATCAATTCCGAGTAAGTCGCCTGCGGCCTTCATTGCTGTATTTGGGCCGTGGGTAATCGCGGTATTGATCCGATTTCTTCCATGGTCAGGAATAGATGTGTACGTGTCGCGAAGCAAGGAGAACAAGTGATATTTCTTCTGCACAGGGTCGAGGGACAACACCAGCATACTGTCTGAGCGTGGAACGCCTTCGTCCTGAGCATCACGAGAATCAACGCCCATGAGTAGGATGTTGACTCGCTCGGTTCCTTCCCATTTCGGTGGATCAGGAGTCACAACCTTGTCGATTTTCTCAATATTGTGGAACGGAGAAGCCTCCCCCGTTTTTTGAAGCTGATTCAACTGATTATATATGGATGTAAAATAAAAAATGACAACACCGATAACCGCAACGGCTACGACAGCCAAAACGGTCCAGATCGTTCTTTTGGTATTTCTGGTCATGTTTCCTGTTCTCCCTTTCCCTTTTCAATTCATTACATTATAATTTCTTTTTGGAGCTCAATCAATTACACAGTGAGGTACAATATGTTAGCTATTGATGTTCAGCAATTGCGCAAGACGTTTCATGTCCATAAGAGCCGGGAGGGCCTGAAGGGTGCCTTCCTTGATTTATTTCGACGCGAATACCGGGAAGTGATGGCTGTAAAAGATATTTCCTTTCAGATTCCGCAGGGGGAGATTTGCGGCTACATTGGAGAGAATGGGGCGGGGAAATCGACTACGATTAAAATGCTTACGGGCATTCTAGTGCCTACTTCAGGAACGCTGAAGGTAGGTGGGTACACGCCTTATGAGGAAAGAGAACAGTTCGTCCGCAATATCGGCGTCGTATTCGGACAGCGCAGTCAACTCTGGTGGGATATTGGCGTCATTGAATCATTTCAGCTGCTTCGGAAAGTATATCAGGTTCCAGATACGGACTTCAAGCGTCGATTAGATGAATTGGTAGAACGCCTGCAGCTTCAGGAACTGCTTAATCGTCCCGTTCGCAAGCTTAGTCTGGGACAGCGGATGCGCTGTGAGCTGGTAGCAGCTCTGCTGCATAATCCGTCAATTGTCTTCTTGGACGAGCCTACGATCGGACTGGATATTGTGGTCAAATCGGAAATACGCGAATTCCTCAAGGATATGAACCGCGAGCATGGAACGACAATTCTGCTTACTACCCATGATCTTCAGGATATCGAGGCACTGTGCTCCCGGGTCATTATGCTCGATGACGGGAACATCATCTATGATGGCGGCCTTGATGAGCTGAAATCCCGCTGGGGAACCGGGCGGGAGGTCCTGTTCCAATTCGGGACACCTGCGAGCCTGGAGCAGCTTCGGCAATGGACTGCTGGCATGCCAGTAAAATGGGAAGCGGAGCATGATCTGATGGCCAAGGTATGGATTCCACTGGATTGGAACGTATCTGATGTGCTCGGTGTCGTCGTGGGTCGCACGGACATTACGGATATCAAAATTATCGAGACAAACACGGACGATATCGTACGCAGAATCTACCAGTCAGGTTCCGCCGATCGACCGGAGGCAGCGGCCCCGCAAGAGGAGGCGGTCACGCATGCTTAGTGTGTATTCCGATTTTATACGCATTCGTTTTTTGACGATGCTGGCCTATCGGATCAATTATTACTCAGGCATACTTATATATACCCTGAATATCGGCGTGTATTACTTTACTTACATGGCGATTTATGGAGGCGGTAGCAAGGAGCTTGGAGGCTTCACCGCCGCACAGATGACTACCTATGTGGCCGTATCATGGATGGCCCGGGCGTTCTATTTCAACAATCTGGATCGTGAGATATCGACGGATATCCGTGACGGGAGCATTGCCATCCAGATCATACGTCCTTATAACTATATTTTGGTCAAAATGACGCAGGGGCTGGGTGAGGGAATGTTCCGCTTTCTGATGCTGATGATCCCGGGTATGCTCATTGCCATCCTGCTGTTCCCGGTAGAGCTACCTCGTGATCCGTATGCCTGGATCGGATTTCTCGTGATGCTGTTCTTCAGCTTCCTGATCAATTCGCAGCTGAATGTCATTACAGGCCTGTCTGCATTCTTCATTGAAAATAATGAAGGTATGATGCGGATGAAGCGGGTCATTGTCGATCTCTTCTCGGGTCTGGTAGTGCCTATTAGCTTATTTCCAGGCTGGCTGGAACGCCTCTCGGCCTGGCTTCCTTTTCAGGCGATAACCTACCTTCCGGGCTCCGTGTTTACCGGGCGTGTGCAGGGGACAGGGATCTGGAATGTGTTAGGGATTCAGATCCTGTGGTTCATCCTGCTGCTGATCCCCATGATCATCATTTGGCGTCTGGCGCGTCGCCGTCTGTTCGTGCAAGGAGGATAGGTGTAATGAAGTATTATTGGAGCTTAATCATTGAATATTTGAAAAATTACATGAAATCCAGACTGACCTACCGTGCCGATTTCTGGGTGGAGGTCGTATCCGATCTATTATTCCAGGCCACGAACCTGATCTTTATCTTTGTGGTATTCATGCATACCGATAATCTTGGCGGCTGGAGTCAGAGTGAGGTCCTGTTCGTCTACGGCTATTTCATGGTTCCCTTTGGCGTGTTCAACTGCTTTGTCAACATGTGGGGGTTCGGAGAAAGGTACATCGTGAAGGGGGAGATGGATCGTGTCATGACACGTCCTGCCCATAATCTATTCCAGATCATGCTGGAAAATGTGGACCCACCTGCGCTGGTCGGTTCATTGGTCGGCGTGATCATCATGATCGCCAGTGGCGCGCAGATGAGCATGGTCTTCGAATGGTGGTACATTCCGGGCTTAATCATTATGACGTTAAGCTCAGTTGCTATTTATACAGGGATTTATACGATGCTGACATCTCTGTCCTTCTACTCGGATGCGCCAACCGGAATCATTCCGCTGATGTACAACATCCAGGGCTATGGGCGCTATCCAGTTACGATCTACAATAGAACACTTCAGGTGCTGCTGACCTGGATCATTCCGTTCGCGTTCGTAGGAGTCTATCCAGCATCGTTGTTCCTGGAGCGCTCCGAGATGCGCATGATGGCACTGCTTACTCCAGTCATGGGTGCCATCTTCCTGACTTTGGGCTTGCTGGCCTGGAATCATGGGGTGCGCCGTTATCGGGGAGCGGGCTCCTGAGTCATGGAGTAATAAAGTCACGGCATAATGGGCTAGAGTGAAATTAAAGTTAAGAAATCAAGTGAATAAGAATTAAGCAGGCAGCTGCTTGTGAAGCGTATTTCGGATTAGTGAAAATGGCTTCCATGCAGGCTGCCTTTATCATTAGTGGTAGTGAAGGAATCAATTGCTTGGAGCAAAGTTTGTATTTTTTGACTTCAGAGCTTTTAATAGAAGAGAGCTTGACGTGTGGATTGAATAAATTCTGTCCTTGTGTGAAGACTTCATTCAGCTAGTTAAATATTTAGGAGGTAAAGGGGCATGAGTGCAATAATAGGACAACCAGCGCCCGACTTTGAGCTGCCTGGCAGTGAGGGCAGTATGATCAAATTATCGGATTACCGTGGGAGCAAGGTGATACTGTATTTCTATCCAAAGGATCTGACGGCAACCTGCTCGACACAGGCCTGTGACTTCCGAGATCATCATGAGCAGTTCACTGGACAAGGGGCAATCATTCTCGGTGTAAGCACAGATCCGCTCCAGCGGCACAGCAAGTTCATCGAGAAGTACGGCCTGCCATTCCAGCTATTGGCTGATGAGGAGCATACCGTATCAGAGGCTTATGGTGTATGGCAGCAGAAGCAAATGTATGGCAAGCAGTATATGGGGATTGTGCGTTCCACCTTCCTGATTGATGAAGAAGGAATACTTGTACAGGAATGGCGCAAGGTGAAGGTGAAGGGGCATATTGAGAGCGTGCTCCAGCATATTTCAGAATCCTGAGTGGCATCTCTACATAATAATTCATTTATCTAATTACTCTGAAAATGAGTACAATCCTAACGGGCCCTAGTGATTGATTACAAGGACCCGTTTTTTGTGTCCCGCATTTTAGTGCCGGAAAGCTGACTGCAGCCATCCTTCAGCTAACGAATATCTTTTTTCGATGAAGAAGAGAAGATTTGAAATAGAGCCTTGCGATATTTGAGTAGCAGCAGGATTCCCCCTACCATTGCTATAGTAATCACGATCCTTATGGCATAACGCTCCGCCAACAAGAATACGGTATCCCACTGTGGGCCAAATACTTTTCCCAGACTGATAAAGAGTATGACCCAGAACATGGCCCCGCTATAGGCGTAGAGCGCGAACTTGCGAAATGGCACAGCTGTAATGCCCGAGAAATAGCCCGTAAAATGGCGCACGCCGGGAATAAAGTAGCCCACAAAGATGAGCATGTAGCCATATTTGACGAACCAGCGTTGGGTCAGGGCGAATTTGTCAGGCTTGAGCAATAGCCATTTTCCATAACGCTCGATAAAAGGAAGCCCCACTCTGCGGCCAATCCAGTACGTGATGCTCATGCCAATGGTCGTACCTAGGAAGGCCAGAACGATCAAGGGCCAGAAGCTCAAGCTGCCTGCATAGGCAAGATACCCGGCGTAAGCCATGGATGTCTCCCCAGGGAAAGGCAAAGCGATGAATTCCAGCAGCAGTCCGACGAAGAGAACCCAGTACCCGTAATTTTCAAATAAACCCTCAATCCATTGCAGCACTTCCACAGCTATTCACTCCTGTTTTCCCCTGCGATATCTTTCTTTCGAAATATGCACCAGGCTAGTCTATTTAACTTCATCTTTTCATATATTTTATCAAAAAATACTAGGTTCAATATATGGAGGGATCATGATGAGATATAGATTCGTTGTGTGTATAACCATTCTATGGATGCTCACGTCCATTCTATCATACGAGCAGGCGCTAGCACGGTTTCAGGTGGATACCCCCCTGCTACAGTCTGGCCGATCGACAGGCTCGGAGCCATCCACGATAGCAGCTTCAGCTCGGACTACAGATAGCAACACGGTCTATTTGACATTTGATGACGGACCAGGCAAATACACCGGGCAGGTGCTCGACATCCTACAGCAATATGATGTGCAAGCAACGTTCTTTGTATTAGGAGAGCATGCCGTGAGGTCGCCAGAGTTGATTCGGCGTATGGCAGAGGAAGGTCATGTCATCGGTAATCACACCTATAATCATAGCTACGAGGAGCTATATCGCAACTTTCGGGAATTCTGGAGTCAGATCAAGCGAACGGAGAGCATTATTCATAGTGTTACAGGGGAGCGTCCTGCCTTGGTAAGAGCACCAGGAGGAACCTATGGGCATTTTGATGATGTCTACTATAACCTGTTGGATCAGGCCGGGTATACGGTGGTGGATTGGAATGTGGACAGCGGTGATTCGAGGCGGTCAGGTGTTCCGGCACAAGAGATTGTACAGCAGTCTACCCGGGGGATTACGGAACGCGGAGACAAGGTGGTGTTGCTACACGATGGAGGGGCAAGGGGAGAGACGGTGAAGGCACTGCCTCGAATCATAAAGAAGTACCAGGCGGCAGGGTATTCCTTTGCTGTACTCACTCCAGAGATGCGGCAGTGGCAGTTCCCGGTAGCACAGAAGGCAAAGGCGCTTACACGTTCCCAACCGGGGAAGAGCTGGATCGCCGAGCATATCTTGCCGAACCGTGCGCTGCTTGAGTCTGGACCTGCTCTACATGTCGCTATAGGAGCACAAGAATTGAGCCTGTCCGCGAGCGAGTATGAATGGAAGCAAGGACATGTGCTTGCCCCATTACGCAGTGTTGTGGAGAAGCTTGGCGGCACTGTGGTCTGGCAACCGAAGACAGGGATCGCCTCTGTACGCATAGGCGAACGATATATAGAGATTCATGCCCGACAAGGTGGGATCTATCAGACGAATAATAGCAGCAAAATGAGTTACGTGCCCAAGCGTGATGTGCCTCTCCTGATGGTCAGTGCTCACAGCAGGAATGCAAGTATCAGTACTCTGTCCAATCTGACGGGTGGTGTGAAGTATTTTACTGACTATCTGATGAAAACTAAGTTGCTTCAAAATGCATATATGAGTAAGACCTTTATCCAAAGCAAGGCAAACAGGAATTATGTACAAGGAGTCCAAGGAGCCCAAGGTGTGAATATGATGAATTCAAGCATTGAAATGAGAGCGGATAGTCTTTACCTGCCACTGAGGGACTTACTGGAAGGACTGGGCTATGCCGTGACATATGAGAGGGAGCCATCCGCGGAGTATCGAATCAGGGCTATATGATGAATGAATGCATTAGGACCCGTGAAGCTCGGGACAGTTGATGCGGCACATTACAGGGAATCATGGATTCAACCCATTGGCAGGCGACAGCATGCTTTTAGGAAAGAATGTAGGGGGCAGCGAGCAATTGAAGCCTGAGGAATTGGAAGAGAGGATCTGCCTGAGATCATAAGGATATGTTCGGCTGGAGAGTCCGTATTCTGGGATATCTTGAAAAGACAAGTGCCTTCCTTGACGACGTGTTTTGTCGTTGCGTATAATGAATCCATTAATTGAGGGAGGCACGGTAATGAATAAGCCTAATGAAATCGTTGTTGTTCTGGATTTTGGAGGACAATACAACCAATTGATTGCAAGAAGAATCCGGGATCTGGGTGTGTATAGCGAACTGCTTCCATATAATACACCTGCCGACAAGATCCGTGAGCTCTCTCCGAAAGGAATTGTGTTCTCTGGCGGTCCATCCAGTGTGTATGCCGAGAATGCTCCTCACGTAGATCCGGCTGTTTATGATCTTGGAGTTCCTATATTTGGTATTTGCTATGGTATGCAGCTCATGGCTCAGCAGCTGAACGGAAAGGTAGAACGTGCTGGCAAGCGTGAGTATGGTAAGGCAGACGTGCAGTTCAATGAAGGATCTGCTCTGGCGAAAGGGCTGGATGCTTCGCAAACCGTATGGATGAGCCATGGTGATCATGTTACTGAGCTGCCACAAGGCTTCAAG
Organism: Paenibacillus massiliensis 2301065 = DSM 16942; assembly: GCF_000377505.1. Taxonomy (GTDB): domain Bacteria; phylum Bacillota; class Bacilli; order Paenibacillales; family Paenibacillaceae; genus Paenibacillus; species Paenibacillus massiliensis. Next base: position 18,371 of record NZ_KB898211.1, read on the forward strand.
CTGGACGCAGGTACAGAAAGTGCCCCGATTGCAGCGATGAGCCATCCGGATCGGAACTTTTATGCTGTTCAGTTCCATCCCGAGGTGCGCCATTCCCTGAAAGGTAATGAGATGATCAGTAACTTCCTGTACGAGGTCTGTGGCTGTGAAGGCAACTGGACGATGGAGTCCTTCATTGAGAATCAGATTCGTGAAATTCGCGAGCAGGTGGGGGACAAGAAGGTTCTGTGCGCACTGAGCGGCGGGGTGGATTCTTCTGTCGTGGCTATGCTCATTCACAAAGCGATTGGCGATCAACTGACTTGTATGTTCATTGATCATGGTCTGCTGCGTAAAGGCGAAGCGGAAAGCGTCATGGAGACCTTCGTTGGCAAGTTCGATATGAAGGTCGTGAAGATTGATGCGCGTGAGCGTTTTTTGTCCAAGCTGGTAGGTGTGGATGATCCGGAGCAGAAGCGTAAAATCATCGGTAATGAATTCATTTATGTATTCGAAGAGGAGTCGGCTCGCTTCGATGATTTTGATTTCCTGGCCCAAGGTACGCTGTATACGGACATCGTAGAGAGCGGTACGGCTACGGCTCAGACGATCAAATCTCACCACAACGTAGGCGGATTGCCTGAAGACATGAAGTTCAAGCTGATCGAGCCGCTGAGTGCCTTGTTCAAGGACGAGGTGCGTAAGGTAGGTGAAGAGTGCGGTCTGCCAGAAGCGATCGTATGGCGTCAGCCGTTCCCAGGCCCGGGTCTGGCTATTCGTGTGCTGGGTGAAGTGACAGAGGAGAAGCTGACGATCGTGCGCGATTCTGATTACATCCTGCGTGACGAGATTGCGAAGGCTGGCCTGGATCGCGAGATCTGGCAGTACTTCACGGCTCTGCCGAACATGAAGAGCGTAGGTGTCATGGGAGATGCACGTACGTATTCCTACACGGTAGGTATTCGCGCCGTTACTTCCATTGATGGCATGACAGCTGACTGGGCACGTATCCCTTGGGACGTATTGGAGAAAATCTCTGTGCGAATCGTCAACGAAGTGGATAACGTGAACCGCGTCGTGTACGACATTACGTCCAAGCCGCCAGCGACGATTGAGTGGGAGTAGATTCATCTGCTCTTGGCCTTAATAAGGCGGGATGAATAAACAAGATCGTTAAGACTTATATCGTCATATCAAGACTCCTGCTGTATCGGCGAAATATCGCTGTACGGCAGGAGTCTTCTTTTTATATGACTACGCGTGGAATTGGCCTATGTAGCCCTGAGAAGGTGTCTTCAGACAGTATCTCTTAATAGATCGTGAGAGTAGGCCCATAGGGTTACGCAACAGAATACGAAGGTGAGAAGAGGAAATATTACTAAGTATGATGCACGCCCATTTATATGAATGTGCTCTGTTCAAAGGTGTCATCTTTTGACGATATTATGCTTTATAATATATCTGAAATCAGTTATACATATGCTGTCCCCATTCAAGCTGCCCAAAGGAGAATATCAGATGCTAAAATTATTCCTATCCTCGTCCTTTAAGGATGTCGCTCCATCATTAGCCACCTTCGCCGCTGAACCGTTGCAAGGGAAGAAGATCACCTTTATCCCGACGGCAAGTATTCCAGAGAAGGTCAAATTTTATGTAAAATCAGCAAAGAAAGCATTGGAGAACATGGGTCTGATTGTCGATGAGCTTGAACTAAGCACGGCCACACAAGAAGAGATGGAATATAAGATTAGAGAGAATGACTACATTTATATTAGTGGAGGCAACACCTTTTATCTGCTTCAAGAGTTAAAAAGAAGCGGTGCCGATGTAATCATCAGAGAAGAGGTTCAAGCTGGGAAAATGTTCATTGGCGAATCCGCAGGCTCCATGATTTTGGCGCCCTCAATTGAATATGCTCAGCTCATGGATAATGTGCAGGAAGGTCCGGCTTTGGATACCTTTGCAGCACTGGGGGTCATTGATTTCTATCCCGTACCCCATCATACGAACATTCCGTTCATTAGAGCAGTGGAGAACATTATTGAGGAATATGGGAGCCGATTAAATTTATACCTTATTAGTAATGCTGAAGTTATTCTGGTGCAGGAGGATAACATCCGTATTGAGAAAGTATGACTTCAAGCAGGCATGAATATGTGAATTCATGTTGACGTCTTATCCCTATCCGATATAAACTCTCCAAATTCGTATTAGAATGTCGGTGCAGGAGCTCCATACTCGCATTTGATCTGGTCAAGATACTAGTTTACATACGAAATGCCGTTATCTATGAAGAATGGCAGCACACAACGATAATGGAGGGCAGAGCGTGATCAAATTATACAAAAAAGAACAGGATGGTAAGCTGCTGTATGTGGAGTACTGGCACGAGGAAGGCCAGGTCGTTGAGCACGCTGGCACAGTTGGCACCCGTGGCACAACGAGTAGAGTCGATTTCCCGGGCATATATAGCAGCGAGGACGAATTCAGACGGGATTTCATGGACAAATACCATGCCGAAGGCTATCAGGCTCCCTGGGAGGATGATGGTTATATGCTAATCGTCCAGTATCCGATGAAGAGTATGGCAGGCAGCAAGCGTGATCTGTGGCTCAAGGACAAAGCCAGCGAGGCGTTGCAAAATGAATTGGGCTGGATGGGGTTGGGGGATGTCGACGGATACGACATGGGTAAGACAGCGAGTCCGGTCCCACAATATGCCCTGAACATATACTGCTTCGTGATTGATGAAGAGCTAGGAATACAAGCAGTCAAGCGTGTGCTTCGAGAGTCGAGACTCGACTACACCCAGATCAAGATAGCATCCAGAAGGCTGGAGGGAGACGGGGACTACATGTTGAAATATGCAGCGAAGAAAAATGAGCTGGAATTCTATTTATAGACAAAATATTGCGTAATGAGTATGCGTAATGAGTAATCAGTTAGTAATGAGCAATTATACATTTTATCACCAGCATATAGCTTGTTGAAAAGAGCCCTTTGATCTGCCCCATCAGGCCGCTTGAAGGGCTCTAGCCACCTTACTCCGGTTTGGATGTAGTTAAGGTAGCCAAGCCCGAGTATGGCGGCTTTCATGAATGAATAGAGTGACCCTTTTTCCATTTGCGGATCTTGGTACGGAATGTCTGAAAAGGTGCGATGGTATTGATGTGAATCCATCTCGCAATCGGCCACTGGGGAAGCTTCCCTGTCCATTGTCTGTACCCTTGCTTGAACAACTCCTCGTCTGGTAAGGATTGAATCCAAGCATGATAAAGCGTGATGTCTGCTTTGAATTCGATAGTCATCTCCTCTAGTGTATGATTCTCGTATTGCTTGTAAAAGTGTCGGTATAGCTCTCCTAGCTGGTTCCATTTATAGCCTTCCAGCGGCATACTAACTTCCTGCCCTGCCAATTCCTGCTCCTCCCATTGCTTCACCAGCTTCATCCAGCCGAGCTGATAAGCCAGCATCTGTGCGGGTGTCCGGTCTACATCAGCGTGAAGGACGTCCTTGTCCTGCTCTTGAACCTCGTCGAACTCCGAAATGAATAGCTCAGCCCGCTTGTCCAGCTCATTCAATAAGGCTTGCTTGTCTGGGTAGTTAAAGCTTGCCATTATAAATACCTCCTGTATTTGTGAAATGTATAACTTTCTGCGACGCAGCGAAAAGACAAGCTTTATAGATTAAACGTGTACGGGTTCTACCTTCAACTATTATAGGTGCTGGAATATGACAACTGATTGTCATGTTCATATGGGAGCCCATGTTTATTTGTTGGATGTCGAATGATCTCATGGCTCCCTCATGCTTGTCGTACAATCAGTCATGGAGTCCCAAGTCTTGTTGAGCAAGAGAAGAGCCTACGATAAGATAATCTAGGTATAGAGTTTATTTTTTTCAATGGACAGAAGGGGTGACACCATGCACAAACGCATTCAAATGGAAGCAGGTTGGACGCTTGAATACATCAAGCATTTGGCTGAGGATCAAGAGGTTGGTATCGTGCAATACAGCGAGCCTCTCTATATACCTGATATGGATATGCTGCGTATGTTGAATGAGGAGCTCTTTCGGGTAAGGCCGGATATCGTATGGCGAATCTATGGCTTTCACCTGAAGCCGGGTGATCTCTCGGGTCTTGAGCAGATGAGTTATGTCGAGAAGCTCTGTGTAGATTGCAACACTCGGGTAACTCACATGGAGGCTATCGGAGCCTTGCCTAAGCTGAAGGAGCTTGAATTGGACGTGTATGAGGCTGATTCGCTGTCGGTGCTGGAGCTTGTTCCTGCGGACTTAAGGCTGCTCAGAATTGGCAAGACCAAGACGAAGAAGACAGATCTTTCGGTGCTCAAGAGGTTCACACATCTGGAAACGCTGAGTGTGAATGGGCATCAACGTAATCTGAGTGTGATTGGTGAGCTGACAAGTCTGAGGCAGGTTACACTTCAGGGTATGCCACTGGAGGAGCTTGAATTTCTTAGGGAGCTGCCTTTACTGGAAAGCCTAGGTTTAAGCTTTGGCAGCGCCGAGCATCTCGGTACACTAGCAGGACTAGAAGCATTGCAGCATATGGAGCTGTTGCGGGTGAAAGGCTTATCTAATCTCTCTGTCGTCTCTGAACTAACAGGATTACGCAGTCTGAAGGTAGAGGACCAGCCGCATCTTGCCGAGCTTCCTGCCCTGGATCATCTAAGTAACCTGCACAGAATTATACTTGCCAATGTAGGGCTGAAGAGCCTGGAATGGGTGCAATCATCCCCCGTGCTGGAGGAGCTGGCGATGTTCGAGATGAAGACACTAACGGTAGAGGATATTGAGCGATGTGTTCAACAACCGAATAGTCTGCGGCGAATGTTAGTGGGGCTTAAGAGTCTCAAGTCTAACAAGCTTGCTCGGCAAGTGGTTGAGGAGGCTGGTCTCTGGGATGATAGAACATGGTGGCTATGAGCGGATCCAAGAACATGATGCAAGAGCCTCTTTCTCATGAATTTATGGTCTGATTACATACAATGGCTTATAAAATCAAGGCCTAATATCATAGATTACGAACGATGTGACAGTTAAAATAAATAATGTTCGTTTATATGGTTGACAATCCTGCTGCCTCGCCCTAAAATGAGAAAGCAATGTCAATCCTTTGCACGTACATGAACTAGAGGTCTGCTGACAATAGTAGTAAGGAGTCTTGCAGTAACCGTACGAAATGCAATGACATTTTGAATTTAAGGAGAGAGATTAGTGGAACGATTTTTCAAATTAAAAGCGAACGGCACGACAGTACGTACGGAGATTATGGCCGGGATCACGACCTTTATGGCTATGGCTTACATTCTGTCAGTCAACCCGAATACACTAACAGCCTTCGGACAGATTGATATTGGCTGGTACTCCGTATTTCTGGCTACCGCGCTTGCAGCAGGTATTTTCACCATTGCTATGGGGCTGTTCATTAACTTCCCTGTCGCACTGGCTCCGGGAATGGGCTTGAATGCGTACTTCGCTTCTGTAATATTGGCATCCGCTACGAGCGATCAGCCGTTTACTTGGCAGATGGGACTTACGGCTGTATTTATTTCCGGTCTGATCTTTATTTTACTGACGGTAACGAGAGTTCGTCAGACGCTGCTCGTAGCCATTCCTGATGGTCTGAAGCATGCGATTACAGTTGGTATTGGTATGTTCATTACCATTATTGGATTGAAGAACAGTGGAATTATGACTATCGGTGTCGAGGCTGGTAATGATATTCCGGCACATACCTTCACAAATGTATTGTCCTATGAGACAGTCATTCATCTTGGAAGCCTGGAGAATACCAGTGTACAGCTCGCGATCTTCGGCCTGTTGCTGATCTCCATTCTGATGGTTCTGCGTGTGAAGGGTGCGATTTTGTTCGGTATTCTGGGCACGACTGTGATCGGAATGTTCATGGGTGCAGTAGATTACAGCGTATTATCTGGACCTAACGCTCACTGGACCCCTGATTTTACACAGCTGAATTTTATGGAATTCGACTGGAACGGTATTATGCATACAGGTATCATTTCGGCGATTGCTACGTTCACCTTTGTTGAGTTGTTCGATACTTTCGGTACATTGGTGGGTACAGCTCAGCGCGCGGGAATTATGGATGAGCCGGAAGAAGGCAAGAAGCGTGTCGGTAAAGCCATGTTCGTTGATGCAGTAGCTGTTACTGGTGGTGCTATGCTCGGAACCTCCACAACGACGGCTTACGTAGAGAGTGCGGCAGGTATTGCTGAAGGCGGTCGGACAGGTCTGACGGCTGTAACTACAGGCGTATGCTTCCTGTTGGCTCTATTCCTGGCGCCGATTGCGGCCCTGATTCCAGGTGCAGCGACTGCGGCAGCTTTGATTGTGGTTGGCGTACTGATGGCTCAATCAATCAAGCAGATTGACTTCCAGGACATGGTCATTGCGATTCCGGCTTTCCTGACCTTTGTCATCATGCCATTCACTTACAATATTGCTAATGGTATTTCCTTTGGGATCGTGACTTATGTCATTCTGGCTCTGGTAGCCAATATGGCATCTGCGAAGACGGGTAAGAAATACTCCATTCACTGGATGATGTGGGTGCTGGCTATTCTGATTATCTTGCGTTATGTACTGGTAGGTAGCGAGGGCTAATACAGTAAAAAATGCAACAAATTCAAGCTGCTCTAGGCGAAGGCCTGGGGCAGTTTTTTTGTCATTTTTTCGTTATGTGGCATTGGTAAGAATATACATACTATTTTTTGTTGACATCTGTCGAAAAGAGTCTAATAATATTCATTAATACATTAAATCCGATGAAATTAATTGGATATTTGATTGCCATTTTTCATCATTCATCAACAGAGCCGAAGGAGCTTGTGTCTCATGATTAGAGATGTACAACTGCAATATGCTTCACTCGAAGCAGCCCTGTCAGAACAGCCTGAAGGTACCGTCTCAAGAGTATCGCTTTCCTTTGCAGATGAGGCTACAGCCTTCTTCGTCGTGAAGGGACAACGGTCTGGGCCTACACTGTGGGTGCAAGCTGCTCTTCACGGGGATGAGTACGACGGGATTGTGGCGATACTTCGCTTGTTAGAGACTATAATGCCTTCCAGTCTGCAAGGACAGATTATTCTATGTCCTGTCGTCAACCCTTCAGCATGTCTGGCAGGGACTAACGCTAGCCCCGTTGATTCGGTGAATCTGAACAGGGTATTCGGGCAAGAACGCAAGGATAGCTATTCTTACTACTATGGAGAGTGGCTACTACAACAGATTGTACAGCATGCTGATTTCTTGATTGACCTTCACGGGGGAGGGGCGTATCTGGATGTCAGTCCGTTCGCCATGCTGCCAACGAATCACCTGCAAGCCTATCAGACCGCAGCCCGTCTGCTTCATCAGCTGTCTCTGACCGCCATTTATGAGTGTGGATCGGATGCAAAAGAAGGAATGTTGGTTCAGGCGGTGTGCGAGGCAGGTATTCCAGCTGTATTGCTGGAAAGCGGAGGTGGGATCGCGTGGAAGCCAGAGGCAGTGAGGCAGCATGAGCATTCGATAGCGATGATTCTATCGGGACTAGGCATGCAGTCTGAAGTCGTACCCTTCACGCCACTGCAATCTCCGACCACGATCCGTGAAGTGAAGGAGCTCAGGTTCGAGACATCAGGTCTATTACTTCGCCATGCAGCGGTGGGTTCCATAGTAACTCTTGGTGAAGAGTTGCTTAAGGTAGTCAGCTTACCAGGATTTGAAGAGAGTGTCATATCGTGCCCAGTGCCTCAAGCGATCATTCTATCCATACATACGGCGTCCACTGTAAAGACACAGGGCTATGCCGTGATGTTAGGAGTTCTTGAAGGTTCTGTAGAGGATACACAAGGCTAGATCCACAAATCAGGGGTTGACTATAGAGAAGCACGAGTGTAAATCCGGGGGGTTCTGGAAATACCATAGTGTTGGTCTGTAAAGACGACCGCAAGAAGCATTGATTGTGGGGATAGCCGACAACATATAAGAAAGAGGGTTATGAAAGAAATGAGAAAGAAATCCGCGCTGTTGCTATTGTTCCTGGCTTTTAGCTTGGTTGTTGCAGGCTGCACTACCTCGACCCAAGAAGGCAGCTCCCCAGAGCCTGCTGCCACGGAGCCGCTGGAGATCACGGTTGCCAGAGCCTTTGACGTCAATGGATTAGACCCTGGCTTCCTGACTGAAAATGCACAGGTCGTAGACAATATCTTCGATACGCTGGTCAAGCGTGATGAGAATGAAGAGCTGGTCCCGGGCCTTGCCACAAGCTGGAGTCAGGTGGACGATACGACCTGGGAGTTCAAATTGCGTGAGGGTATCAAGTTCACGAATGGTGAGCCGTTCAATGCAGAGGCTGTCAAATACTCTATTGACCGCGTGCTGAAGCCAGAGAATAATGCTCCTACTGCAAGCTATATTTCTACCATTCAAGAGGTCAAGGTTATAGACGAGCAGACGGTGCATGTAATCACCAAGAAGGTTGACCCGCTGATTCCTACACGTTTCAATCGTTATCCGACGGAGATTGTTCCGCCGAAATATACCGAAGAAGTCGGCCAGGAAGCTTTTGCCCAGAAGCCTGTCGGTACAGGCCCTTATACATTCGTAAGCTGGGATAAAGGAAGCCAAGTGGTGCTCGAAGCGAACTCCGAATATTGGGGTGGTGAGCCGGCTGTGAAGAAGGTTACCTTCCGCTCAATCCCTGAAGCATCCACACGTGTGAGCGCCCTGTTGAACGGTGAGGTAGATATTATTACGGCAGTGTCTCCAGAGAATCGCAATCTGATCGAATCCTCCTCGGCAGCCAAGCTATCGGTTGTTGAGCGTGCGGGGAACACAGTCTATGTTGGCTTCAAAACAGACAAGGAGCCTTTTAACAATCCGAAGGTTAGACAAGCATTGAACTATGCAATTGATGTAAATGCAATCGTGGATAATGTACTGCAGGGGGCTGCTGTCCAGACGAACAGCCTGATTGGTCCTAAGGATTTTGGCTATGCTGGGGAATTTGATGGCTATGGCTATGATCCGGAGAAAGCGAAGCAATTGCTGGCTGAAGCAGGCTACCCGAACGGGTTCTCCACTACGCTGGATACAGTCAACTGGTACATCAAGAATACAGATGTCGCACAGGTTATTGCGGAGCAGCTTAAGGCGATCGGCGTAACTGTCAAAGTGAACAATGTAGAAAGCTCTGTATACCGCACGCTGGTGCCTTCCAATAAGCAATCCGATATGTATGTGCTGGGCTGGAGCAGTACGAACACACTGGATGCGGATGCAGCGATCTATGCAATTCTGCGCTCTGGGGAGTCCTACTCTACCTACAATAATGAAGAGGTAGATGCGAAGCTGGATGAGGCACGCTCTACTTCAGATCAGGAACGCCGCAAGGCTCTGTACAAGGAGATTCAGGATATTGTGCTGCAGGATGCACCACGTATCTTCCTATATCAAGAGAATCAATACTACGGCGTATCGAATGAACTGAACTGGAATGGCCGTATTGATGGTTCAATTCCAGTAGTGACGATCAAGCCTGCGAATTAAGGCCATCTTATAGATAGGGCACCGCTACATGGCTGGCAAAGCTTCTTGTATCATGAGGGGCTATGTCAGCGTAGCGGTACTACTTTTTGAAAAGGTACGAATGCTAGAAAGTGACCTCATAACGAATATGTGCTGCTTCAATTATAAGCATCAGCATATGTCGGTGATAGGAGTGTGTGTGGATTGAGACCCTATATTATCCGTCGGGTCTGGCAGTCGTTGTTGGCGGTGCTGGGAGCAGCCACAGTTATCTTCTTCATTATTCGCCTGTCTGGAGACCCGGCCAGACTCATGCTACCACCAGAGGCTGGAGAGGAGCAGGTGGCGGCACTTCGGTCCAGTCTAGGCTATGATCGTCCCCTGCTTATGCAGTATGTGGATTACCTTAAGGACCTGATTACTGGTAATCTGGGCAACTCTTTATATTTTAAGGAGTCTGCTCTCCAACTGGTTCTGGATCGGCTACCGCAGACAATTGGTCTTGCTGTAGCTGCAATTGTGATTGCTGTAGTCGTAGGTATGCTGGTAGGCATTGTGTCTGCATACAAGAAGAATAGCTTTGTTGATTACTTGTTAAGCACATGGATATTCGTGACACAGTCTTTGCCTGTCTTCTGGGTGGGGATTGTACTTATTCTGATCTTCTCTGTACAGTTACACTGGTTCCCGACCTCAGGTAATAGAGGCTGGGCCTCGCTGGTGCTGCCTGCCATCACGCTAGCGGCATATCCGATTGCGCCGATTGCCCGCACGATGAGATCCGCCCTCATTGACGTATTGGAGCAGAGCTACATGATTACAAGCAAGGCACAAGGCTTCTCCAGGCGGCAAATGGTGTTCAGGCGTGGATTAAAAAATGCGCTGCTACCAGTCATTACAGTTATCAGTCTGGAGTTCGGTGTCATGATTGCGGGCGCTGTTGTGACCGAGACGATCTTCTCGTGGCCCGGAGTCGGGCAGTTAATCGTCCAGGGGGTAAGTAATCGGGATTTCCCATTGGTGCAGGCCAGCATACTCGTAATTAGCGTGCTGTATATTGCCATTAATTTTCTGACAGACCTTATCTATCTGTGGATCGATCCCAGAATTAAGGTGCAGTAACCAAGTGAGGAATTAAAAGTGAGGAGTCGCAATGAATAAATTAGCTCTGCTGAAAGGCAACTGGAAAGGGATTATCGGGATTACGGTACTAGCCATCATATTCATGGTAACTATCTTCTCCCCCGTGTTCTCGCCCTATGACCCATACAAGCAGTCTTTGCAGGACATCCTGATCCCTCCGCTCAGCCATTACAGCTCGCACGATGGTCTAAGTCTGCTCGGTACGGACCAGCTTGGTAGAGATATATTGAGCAGGCTGTTGTATGGTGGCAGATTATCGCTCTGGATGAGTATGGTGTCTGTAGCCTTTGCAGGTGTATTCGGTACAATGATTGGCATCGTTGCTGGATACTATGGAGGCAAGATTGATGCACTGATGATGCGCATTGCGGATATTCAGATGTCCATTCCAAGCATGCTGCTCGCGATTGTTATGGTAGCAGTTCTTGGCTCAGGCTTGACCAATATTATTATTGTTCTGTCTGTTACCGGCTGGGTGGTGTTCGCTCGTGTCGTCCGCAGTCAGGTGCTGTCGCTGAAGGAACTGGAGTATGTAGAGGCAGCCAAGGCCATGGGGGTACCCAATCTGGATATCATGCGTCGTCACATCCTACCGAACACGTTATTCACAATTGTCACGCAGGCGGCCCTGCAGATGTCGCGTATGATCCTGCTTGCAGCATCCCTGAGCTTCCTGGGACTTGGTATCGACGTGTCTACTCCGACCTGGGGCGGGATGATAAATGATGGCAAGAATTATATTAGCTCAGCCTGGTGGCTATCCACGATTCCGGGGTTAGTGATTGCCTTTGTCATTCTGACCATTAATCTGGTAAGTGATTGGCTTCGGGACAAGTCCGAGGCTCGATAGAGACAGAGGTATAGATGAAGGACAGACCTCTAGTTGGAGGACAGACTCTAGATGGAGTACAGACGTCCATTCCCTGAATTGCTCACCTGTCCGTCGCTAAAGTCCGTTGCTAAATTCATAAGACGCAAGCTGCTTCAACAGTTACTTCATCATTAGTTATGATCAGATTATGCTATGAAGTCTCAGAAGTAAAAGTAAAAGTAAAAGTAAAAGTAGAAGTAAGGTGTGCTGGAGAAAGGAGGATTCCCGAATGTTAATCATTACTCATGAGCGGGTCGTTCAGAGCGGCATAGCTGAGCCTAAGATAGCACAAGCAATCATTGAGCGTACTTTCCGACACAAGGCTGAGGGTCTGGCCGTCTGTGCACAGGAGATAGCCATGATTCCCGAGCATCTGGATGCGGGGGCCTTTTATTCATTACCTGGGTATTTAGCTGCGGAGCGAATAGCCGGTATTAAATGGACTTCGCATGTGCATAAGCAAGCAGGACGCAGCTCATCCACGCACCCGATGATTATGCTTAATGATCTGGATACCGGGATGCCGTGTGCGCTCTTGGACGGACTCCTGATCAGTGGATTGCGTACAGGTGCCGTATCAGCCACGGCTATTAAGCTGCTGGCGAACCCGGATGCCCAGACGCTCTTGGTATGTGGATCGGGATATCAGGCCAGGCATCAGTTGCTGGCTGCTATTCCGTTCCTGCCCCGCCTTAAGACCGTCTATATCTGGAGTCGTCACGAGCAGCATGCTAGTCGTTTGGCAGAGAGTCTGCAGAGCTTGGCAAGCGAACGGAATCTTCAATTAAAGGTCTTGCCTGCTCTGCCTGATTGTCTGGATCTGGCTGAGATCGTCATCGGAATTACCTCTGCTACCACACCTTATTTGCAGCCGACTCACTTTGTACCGGGACATTTGTACATTCACGCGGGTATTAGGGATGTGACACCAGAGGCCATTGCGGCTTTCGACCATATCATCTGCGATGATTATCAGAGTGGTGTACTGACCAGTAGTCAATCCTTGTTCGAGCTGGCTCGTCAGGATGAGACAGTCGTGACAGGTAAAATCTCTTTGCTGGAGGAGCTACTCTGTGGTGAAGTTGAAGCGAAGCGTGAGCAGCGATCCCGTATCAATCAGGGGCAGAGTCCTCAGGAACAGCCTAATCAACAACCGCATCCGAAGCAAAATGCACAGCATAAGCTAATGTTCAACGCATTCGGCTTGCAGATCTTCGATCTGGCGCTTGCACATGCCGTACTGAACACAATACAGGGGCGAAATCTGACGGGCGTACAGGACATTGCTTTGTTTGAGGAGATACAGCCATGACACGTAATAAAATCATTGAAGTGCTGGATGTCAGTCTGGGCTTCGAGAAAAAGCAGCAATGGTCTCCGATCTTCAACAATTTATCCTTTGACATCTATGAGGACGAGATTGTGTGCTTGGTAGGAGAGTCGGGTAGTGGGAAGAGTGTGGCGGCGAAATCCATCATGAGGCTGTTGCCGACCCCACCAGCTCGATATACAAGCGGACAGATTCGCTTCAACAACAAGGACCTGCTTGCGATGAATGAGAAGGAGCTGCAAGCGATCCGGGGCCGTGAGATGGCTATGGTATTTCAGGATGCTCTGAGCGCGTTGAATCCGGTCTTTACCATTGGGACTCAAATGGCGGATGTGATCCGTCTGCATGGAGAGACCAGACTAACGAAGAGGCAAGCTCTGGAGCAAGCCAAGGAGCTGCTACATCAGGTAGACATTCGTAATGTGGAGGAGGTCATCCAGCAGTATCCATTTCAGCTGTCGGGAGGGATGAGGCAGCGTGTCATGATTGCGATGGCATTATCCTCCAAGCCGCGACTGCTACTGGCCGATGAGCCGACTACTGCGCTGGATGTCACGGTGCAAGCCAATATACTGAAGCTGATTCGCAGGCTGCGGGAGCAATATGCGATGAGTATCCTCTTCATTACGCATGATCTGGGCGTGGTTTATGAGATGGCGGATAGAGTGCTTGTGATGAAGAATGGCGAGCTTGTGGAGCAAGGCACCAAGACGGATATTTTCACAAATCCACAACATGCGTATACCAGACAGCTGCTGAACAGCATGCCGCGGATTTATTTTCAAAAATAAGGTGAAGAGCATAATTCATTGTCGATAGGTGGTCAATGCCGCCTTAATGATGTCTAGTACTGAAGGTGAGGTGATCGAATGAGCAGACCGCTCTTGGAGGTCTCGAATCTGAGAAAGATATACAAGACCAAGACGAGTGGGGAGTTCGCAGCCGTTAAGGAGGTCTCCTTCTTTCTAAAGCAAGGGGAGACGCTTGGCATTGTCGGTGAATCGGGAAGTGGCAAGACTACCGTAGCCAAGATGATAGCTGGTATGATTCCGGTGACCTCGGGTGGTATCACTTTGAATGGTGAAGTGGTCAGCGGCCAGCGACGGAGCAGAGCAACGAAGCGTAATATTCAGTACATCTTTCAGGACCCCGTATCCTCACTCAATCCGAGACTCAAAATCAAGGATATTCTAGGTGAGCCATTACGCTTGTACTTCAGATATTCGAGGGTAGAGGTCGAGCGAAGAGTAGATCAACTGCTGACGGATGTCGGTCTACCTGTCCATTATCGCGATCTGTATCCAAAGGAGCTGTCAGGGGGACAGTGTCAGCGTGTCGGCATTGCCCGAGCCATTGCGGCTGAACCAACGGTAATTGTATGTGATGAGCCTACATCAGCACTGGACATGACTGTTCAATCACAAATTCTGGAGTTGCTGAAGCGGCTACAGCAGGATCGGAATCTGTCCTATATCTTCATCGCCCATGGACTCGAAGTTATCTATACGATATCGGATCGGGTTCTGGTCATGAAGCAGGGTGAGGTCGTAGAGTCAGGGGATACAGAGCAAATATTCAGACAGCCCGAGCATCCCTACACGCAATCGCTTATTCAGGCGATCCCACGAATTGAGATTCCTTATTTCGAATATTAGAGGTTGAATGGTTGAGGTCAATTTGCTGAAGAAATTCAAATTCAGAGGAGGACGATAGGATGAGTATAATACCTTTGGCGCAAGTAGAGGATATGACACCAGAAGCTAAGGAGTTCTACGAGGCAAAGCTGAGAGACAATGCAAGGGTAACGAATATGGTAAAAACCTTGCTACATTCCATGCCTTCCTTCCGGGCGATGGAGTTCTACCCGATCCGTAATGAGCTGTTAAATGTAATTGGTACAAGAGCGGTATACTTCTATTGCTATGCGATTTCTACAGAAAATGATTGTCTCGTATGCTCTACGTATCACGCCAAGCTGTTGAAAGAACTAAATATTGCGTTCGATGAATTCGAATTCACAGAGATAGAGAACGTATTAATTGCTTACGGTAGAGGATTGGTTAATGATCCGAATCATATTGATCAGGCTATCTACGAGAAACTGAAGGAGCATTTCACGAATGAGCAGATTGTGGTCATCACAACGGTTGGCTGCAAGATGATTGCTTCTAACATATTTAACTCAGCGTTGAAGGTGGATCTTGATGAGTATCTATTCGAGGTAGACTTCGACAAAAGCATCCTGCCGGCCAAGGCATAAATGATGAAATGTTAAAAGGACGAGCTTGCAGCTACAGTGCAGGCTCGTTCTTTTGTTTCGATAAGGGTCAAGGGATAAGTTCACGGAATGAGCATAGTGAGTATGGGGAGGGAAGTGAGTATAGTGGGGATGGTTTGGAAGGTGGAGGGAGGAAGGAGTGTTACTTTGCTGCGCCTAGAGCATTGTCGGTAGAGAAAGATGTATAAGTAAAGTATAGATAGGTAATTAAGAAGTGAAAGATAGGGTTTGGATGCGTGTGGAGTATATAGGTTGGTG
Organism: Paenibacillus massiliensis 2301065 = DSM 16942; assembly: GCF_000377505.1. Taxonomy (GTDB): domain Bacteria; phylum Bacillota; class Bacilli; order Paenibacillales; family Paenibacillaceae; genus Paenibacillus; species Paenibacillus massiliensis. The sequence goes on from NZ_KB898211.1 coordinate 33,788, forward strand.
ATGAGACGATCCGAATGAAGTAATAGAAGGAATAAGGAACAGAAGGAATAAGTCACTAGTTAATGAAAAACGAGAGAGGCTTGGTCATGAGCTGATCATTTTTAATAGGGGATAACAAAAAGGTAAGTGGGTAACGTGAAAAGAAGTTTTCTGAAAAAAAGTGTTGCACTAAGTTCTTGTACATGGTATATTCTAATTCCGGCCAAGAAAGCACTGAGAAATCAGAGCGGTAAAGCAGTATTTAGTTTCCAAGGTTAACATCCAAAAGAAATTAAAATAAATGCTTGCAAACTTGGTAAGGATATGATAAGATATAAAAGTTGCTGAGCGAGAGTTGCTCGGTAAAGAGAAAAGGTTGATCTTTGAAAACTGAACAACGAGTGAGCGAATTTCACGCAAGTGAGATTCAAACAATGAGATATGAATCTCGTCAGATTCAAAATGAGCTATCGCTCTTTTCAATAACTTTATTGGAGAGTTTGATCCTGGCTCAGGACGAACGCTGGCGGCGTGCCTAATACATGCAAGTCGAGCGGACT
>NZ_KB898212.1 GCF_000377505.1 Paenibacillus massiliensis 2301065 = DSM 16942
CCTCACTTCTCCATGCGAAGAAGTGAATTATCTGGTATTAGCTACCGTTTCCGGTAGTTATCCCAGTCCAAAGGGCAGGTTGCCTACGTGTTACTCACCCGTCCGCCGCTAACTCTCAGGAGAGCAAGCTCTCCATCAAGTCCGCTCGACTTGCATGTATTAGGCACGCCGCCAGCGTTCGTCCTGAGCCAGGATCAAACTCTCCAATAAAGTTATTGAAAAGAGCGATAGCTCATTTTGAATCTGACGAGATTTAATATCTCATTGTTTGAATTCCACTTGCGTGAAATTCGCTCACTCGTTGTTCAGTTTTCAAAGATCAACTTCATTCATTTGTTTCTTTTCTTGCGTTACCACCGCATCTCAGCGGCGACTTTTATAATATATCACACTCAATTTCATTTGGCAAGACTTTTTTTTGCGTTTTACTTAGTCGACGTTTCTCTTAAGTCCTGCTCTTCGAAACGAGCGAAATTTAATTTATCACATTAAGACTGACGAAGTCAATACATTTTTGGATTTTATGAATAAGGGAGCTTCATCTTGCGAGCATACTTGGACAATTGCTTGGGTGGCGCAAAACGCGCATACATACGAAATACCGTTTTATACCGCAGAGCAATGGCATTGCGAATATCCTGATCAAGCCTTTTGTCCCCCATCTCCATTAGCATTTCGTCTAACTCACGTCGTAGTACATAATCCAGTTCCTTGCACTCTTTTTCATTGAAAAGCATACCCATCATCAGAACCAGACCCCTTAGCAAATAGTAGTATTAAGGCAAGACTCATCCCACACACGCCCCATGCCATAACCAGAGAATAATCCACTTGTCTCAGACTAGCGCCTTCAACAGATGAATTGAGTAGAACAAGCTACCGCGTGTATGGAATGCCCATGTTAACTCGTTGTTGCATGCACTAGTTCATTCTGTATCGTTGTCCCATGCTTTATACATTCATTAAACAAATCTAGCGAAGTTGAGACTCAGAGCATGAAGGTTATTCATATCCTTTGATAGGCTTGTCCAGGCAGCTCAAAGATGATCAGCAGTAACCGAATCCCGGCAATCCACCTTACCTTTGGCACACCCCCGTCCGTCTACTTATCCCCCTAGCAAGCTGTAAGTTACTGTACTCTCAATGACTGCTGCTATGAACAGCAGAACGACCACCCACAAGGACATATTCCCTGTCTCACGCATAAATGTGGGCCAGTCCCTTCTCGTACTTCGCTCCCCGCTGATCGCCCCTGTAATGGATGACCATACCATCCCTCCGAATCTCAGGCCATACGCACAGGCAATGACAAGTACCGGTAGTTCGATGATGCCATGTGGCAATAAACCTTTAACGATAAGGTCATATAAACTGACTGTTCCACTGGCCGCCACCATATGTACAAGAAAACCGATAACCATTCCGTTAATCGTAATAAACAATAATGGAAAGATGCCAAAGGCCGCCCCTAGAAAAATAACAAGTACGCATTTAATTGCATTATTCAAAAATATAAAGACAAAGAAGCTGAGCTGTGCATTGTCCGATTGCTGCAGCCCTTGAGCCACCTCTCCAAGCTGATCCAGTTGATTCACTAGCAGGGACTGTATAGCCCCCGTGCTGAACCAACCTGCAGCCATACTGAGACCAAAAATAATTGTAGTAATCCAAATCAAGGCGCTCATGGAGCGCAAGATACCCAGAAATTTTTTCAAACCCATTGTCTGTCCTCCTATATTCTGGTGAAGTCATATTTTACTTGTTGCTGAAATAGGGATAAGTAAACAAGCTGAACAAGCATTGCGGGAAAGGGGAATCGATCATGAATTCGTTTTTTTATGTAATTAGCGGCAAGACCATTAAACGAGGTCTTATAGCAATAGCTGCAGCAATATTTGCGTTAGGCATTATTTATGTGGAGACCAGTGACATCAGTGTCTTCTCTGAAGAGGCACCCTCAGCTGTGTATAGCGTACCAAGCGACAAAAAGGTTATTGCACTGACCTTCGACATCAGTTGGGGTGAGAAGCGAGCAGCGCCTATTTTGCAGGTACTCAAGGACAAGAATGTACAAAAGGCGACATTCTTCCTTTCCTCCCCCTGGGGCAAGACCCATCCCGAGCTTGTAAATGAAATCAAGGACAGTGGCTTTGAAATCGGCAGCCATGGTCATAAGCACGAGAACTACACTAGCCTGAGTGACGAGGACATCCGCAAACAAATCACTACTGCTCATACTATGTTAACCGAATTAACAGGGAAAGAACCTAAATTAATACGCATGCCTAATGGAGATTTTGACAAACGCGTGCTACAAATCACATCCGATCTTGGCTATACCGCCATTCAATGGGATACTGACTCATTGGATTGGAAGAATCCAGGGACTCAGGCCATTATTGATCGGGTTGTAAGTAAAGCTCATCCGGGCGATATTGTCCTACTGCATGCGAGTGATTCTGTGACCCAGACGCATGAAGCATTGCCAGTGATTATAGATAAGCTACGAGAGCAGGGCTATGAGTTCGTCTCTGTATCCGAGTTACTGCAGCAAGGCACAGCCCAAGGCAAGGAAGTTCGTGACCAGGCCGCAACTTATACAAATCCCTAAATGATTTTGTAATAGCATAGAACAACAAATAAGCAGAAAGCATCGAGCAAAAGGCATCAAGCAAAAGGCATCAAGCAAAAACAAATGGATTCTGTATTGGAGCTAACAAATGTTGGCTCTTATTTGTGTTGATTATAATTCCGCCTTGTTCGTCGCATACTACCCACAGTAAAGACAAGGAGGCTACAGCATGAAAAGGCCGGATTATCGTTGGTTCAGCTTAATGCTTGTACTCGGCATCATCCTGAGCGGTTGCGGATCTGATCAAAATTATTCCTCTCCTCCTCAGAGCAGCTATAAGGAAACGAAGTCCATGGTCATTGACATTCTTAAAAGTGACGATGGCAAAAAAGCCGTAGAAGAGGCCCTTACTGGCCAATCCAGCTCTGAAAGTTCCTCTAGTGGTGGTGGCAGTGAGAACGAAGAAGGCGGAGAAGGCAAAGAGAAATCCTCCGGTGGCGGCATGAGTATGAAGATGCTTTTGCCCTCAAGAACGAATGATGACATTCGTATGGCTGTAAAGGATACGCTCACGTCTCCTGCTTACCAGAAGGAATTCGAGAAGATCATGACAGATCCGAAATTCGCTGGCGAATTTGCCAAGGTCATCACCGCTCAGAATAAGAAGCTACACATGGAGCTAATCAAGGACCCAGCTTATCAGAAGTCCATGGAAGACATGTTCAAGTCACCAGAGGTCTCACAAATGCTCTTGGAGATGACTAAATCACCGGAATATCGTAAGCAGACCATGTCCATTATGCAGGAGGCTATGCAAAATCCATTGTTCCGCTTGGAAGTGCTGAGCCTGCTCAAGACAGCTGTCAAAGAAGAACTCGAACCGAAGGAAGAAAAAAAGGGCGAATCCAAGTCCGGCGAAGAAGAAAAAGGTCAAGGTCAACAAGGCGGCGCTTCTCAGTAAACAAACAGCTACACTTCCAAAAAAAGCTGGCCTCGGCCAGCTTTTTCACATTAATATTTCCGTAGTATGTCCACCAACCTACGAATTCACCTTACGTGCCAAAAGTCCGCGTACCATCTCATCGTATATTTCTCCCTGAACGGTATCAGGCTTGTACACCGACGGGGAAAAATCAGGCTCTGAAGGATGATTATCCGGGGCACCCAATGGAATCTGTGCCAGTAGTGGTGCATGCACGGTGTCTGCCAGCATAGCCCCGCCCCCCTTACCAAACACATAGTCCTTCTCCCCATTGGATGCGATGTAATAAGACATATTCTCGACTACACCAAGAATCTCGTGCGATGTCTGAATAGCCATGGCTCCGGCCCTTGCTGCTACAAAGGCTGCTGTTGCATGAGGTGTGGTGACGATAATCTCTTTGCTGTGTGGAATCATCTGGTGTACATCTAGTGCTACATCTCCTGTTCCCGGTGGCAAATCAAGCAGTAGATAGTCTAGCTCGCCCCAGGCCACATCGCTAAAGAACTGTCTCAGCATTCTGCCCAGCATAGGCCCACGCCATACCACCGGATTATTCTCGCGTACGAAGAATCCCATAGACATGACCTTGACACCAAAGCGCTCGACAGGATGAATAACACCATCTACAACCTCAGGATACGTCTCGATCCCCATCATGTCTGGCACGCTAAATCCATAAATGTCCGCATCTATAACACCAACACGCTTACCTGCGCGAGCAAGAGCAACCGCAAGGTTAACCGTTACGGTAGACTTGCCGACACCACCTTTTCCACTGGCAATCGCGATAAATTCCACCCCTGATGCCTCATCCAGCAGCTCATGTCCTTCCATCCCCGCAGCGTGTCCCTTCGTTAGAACAGGGTCTTCTGCTGGGTCAGCTACTGTGGACTCGCCAATTGTAGAACGCTCATGCTCCGAGGCCTCGCGGAACCGAACATGGATATGAAGGTTCTCCGTTTCGTTCAAACGCCCTTGAATCTCCTGAAGAAGGCCTTCTTTCTCTTCCTCTGTCGCATCCATCAGCACCACGGTCAGTGAAATTCGATTTTCTCTTACGACAATATCACGTACAAAATCCAGGCTTGTTAAGCTCTTCCCGGTTCGGGGTTCAACTATTGGCTCCAGCTTCTGCAGAATCTCTTCTTTAGATTGCATCATGAAAGCACCTCTGCTTCATAGAATGGTATGTATGTCATACTGAGCTTCCATTATACCATTATCTCCTAGCCTATGACGAAGGATTCAGCTTTTCGCCAGACATGTAGCGGAGAATGCCTTTATAGAGAGCAGCTGACACCTTGCGCTGATAGGCTTCATCTGCCAGCAGTCTTGCTTCGGCAGGATTGGACAAGAAGCCGATTTCCACCAGTGCCGAGGGAACCTGCAGCTTCTGTAGCAAATACACTGTATTCACAGTCTTGGCCACCCGGTCCGTATTCTCCATGCTGCGTCTGATCTCATCCTGAATCAATTCAGCAACTGTCGCATTATCTGCATGATTAGGGTAGTAAAAGGTCTGAGCACCACTCCAACGACTGGAAGGCATACTATTCATGTGAATGCTGACGAACAAATCCGGACTCTGTTCCTCGATCATTCGGACTCGCTGCTTGAGATCCTCCGTCTTGCGTCTGGCATAGCCCCGTGTATCGGGGGAAGCCAGATCATGATCCCGTTCCCGTGTCAGGATTACCATAGCTCCCGCCTGCTGTAAATAATCACGTAGATAGAGAGCAATGGCGAGATTAAGATCCTTTTCGATGACCCCCTCCTTACTTACTGCACCACCATCTGGCCCGCCATGACCAGCATCCAGTACAATGACTTTTCCCGATAGTGGCAATCCCCATGAATTCCAGGTTCGCGATACAGGATTCTCATATAGCACAAGGGTGACCAGGAGTACCCCTAGCCCTAATAAGACCCCTATCCTCTTGACCGTGCTATAACGTATCCACATCATGGTGGTGCGATGACGATGCTTAGACATACAAGAAACCTCCTATCGGCGTACTTTCCAGGAAGATAGACCGGGTTCAAGGAAGGCTTTTCTTGTGATTGTAGAATGGCTCAGCCCCGCTGAGAATTCACACATTCTAGAATCGTCAAAAAACGCCTCCGTTCCCATACAGACTCTTATAATCTATATGGGACAAGGCGCTCAATTAGAACTTTTCAGGATTGATTGAAGGTTATTAGAAATGGTCAACGATCCATTAGGAATGAACCTGCTCGGACATCCCCTCAATCAGTATTTGTGCGACTTCAGGACGCGTGAACTCCGGCGGAGGGCATTTCCCTTCACGTAGTAATCCCCTCACCTTGGTACCCGATAACGTGAGATGGGATTCCTTGCCATGTGGACAAGTCTTGCTGGACGCCATGTTGCCGCAAGTCGTGCAGAAGAAGCTATGCTCAAAAAACAGCGGGGTTATTCCAAGCTCCTCAGCGGTAAAGTTACGGAATATCTCCTGAGCCTCATAGGTACCATAATAATCACCCACCCCGGCATGGTCACGACCAACAATGAAATGCGTGCAGCCATAATTTTTGCGGACCATTGCATGGAATATAGCTTCTCTTGGCCCCGCATAACGCATCGCAGCTGGAAATACTCCCAGAAATGTACGATCCGAAGGATAATAATGTTCCAGTAGCGTCAGATAGCTCTTCATGCGAACATCTGCCGGAACATCATCAGACTTCGTCTCACCAACAAGTGGATTCAGGAACAACGCATCGACAATCTCCATGGCGCTCTTCTGAATGTACTCATGAGCTCTGTGGACCGGATTACGCGTCTGGAATCCTACGACTGTCTTCCATCCCTGCTTGGCAAAATGCTCGCGCGTCTGAGCCGGATCGAAATAGAACTCGGCGAACCGCTTCGGCTGAGGACGATTTAATACCTGAATATGACCGCCTACATTCACAGGTGGACGCTCCAGCAGCTTCTGCACACCAGGATGCGCAGGGTCATCCGTCTTGAATACTTTGACCGCCTCTTCTCCACGATCCGGACGATACAGACTTGTAATCTCAATAACACCATAGACTACGTCATCCTCTGCTCCGATCAGAGCTGCCTTCTCCCCGACAGTAAGACTACTAGCTGTGTCCTCATCTACTGATAATGTAATCGGGATACTCCAGACGGTGCCATCATGCAGACGCATGGTCGACACAACGGACAAATAGTCTCTCTCATCCATAAACCCTGTCAATGGAGAAAATGCCCCAACCCCAATGAGATCTAAATCCGAAATTGCCCACGTATTGATACGAATGCTCTCCAAGCCAGAAGCGATCTGTAAAAGAGAAGTACGTTCCTCTCCTTCCACGATACGATTGATCAAGGTGCCGCCGTGCGGTGCTATGCCAGACATTTTCTCACTCCTTACGATAGTGGTTACTATAAGATAAATGAATGCCTTTCTTGCTAGGTGATGGCTAGGTGATAAAATGATGCGTCTGTTCGTATTCCGGCTAATGAGCTGTATTGATTTATAAGAGCTTATTTATGAAGTCCGCATTCTGTCTTATCATTACCAGACCAACGACCTGCACGCGGGTCTTCTCCTGCAGCCACCTGTCTGGTGCAATATTCACAACCAATGCTTGGATAATTGCGGTCATGCAGCGGATTATAGATAATTCCGTTGTCTCTGATGTACTGCCATACATCCTCTGAAGTCCAGTGAGCAATCGGGTTGAATTTTACAAGTCCGAATTTTTGATCATATTCGATTTTTTTGGCATTGGCACGTGTAGGCGCCTGATCTCTGCGAATCCCCGTAATCCAGGCCTCATACTGCGATAGGATTCTAGTAAGTGGCTCTACCTTGCGAATGTTGCAGCATGCGTTGGGGTCTGACTTCCACAGCTCTTCACCATGCTGCTGCGCCTGCTCCTCCGGTGTGATCTGCGGCGCTACCTTTACAAAGTCAATGCTGTAATGGTCTGCCAGTCGATCACGCGTATCATAGGTCTCCTGAAAATGAAAATTGGTATCCAGATAGAAAATGTCTGTGGATGGGCTTATCTTCTGAAGCATATCAACCAATACAACATCCTCTGCCCCAAAGCTGCAGGCAAATGTAATGTTAGGGAAGGTCTCCACAGCATACCGAATAATATCCTCTGGTGATGCATGCTCCAGCTCCACGGCTTTCACTTCAATCAAGCGTTCCTTTTCCAATAGGTTCATGATTCACATAGCTCCTTCATTCATTTTAGGCTGCTACACAATACCTACTAATCAAATATGAATTATTAAGTTAAGTATAATTCTTTTTGGTAAAAAGTCAACGCGTTTGCAGCAGTTTGCCCCACGAGCTGGATTGCCTTTTCTTTTATCATAAAGTCAAAGAAATTTAATTGGACCCACACGTCCCCTGCCCGTAAGATAAGAGAGGCGTGTATTCTGCGCAGCTTAGCAAAAAAATGTAATGAAAAATGAGAAAGAAGGTATTTAGGAAATGGAAGCATTTTATATTCGAGAAGACGGGTCTTTATGTACTTCACTAAAAGGAAAGGATGTACTGGCGAATCCGCTCCTCAACAAAGGGGTGGCTTTTACCTACGAGGAGCGCCAAAGGCTGGGATTGAACGGCATTTTGCCCCCAACCGTATTAACGCTGGAGGAACAGGTGGAGAGAGCCTATGAGCAATTCCTCGCCCAGCCAACCATGCTTCGCCGCAATGCATCCCTTAATGACCTGTACAATCGAAATGTAGTGCTTTACTATAGACTGCTCTCGGATCATTTGAGTGAAATGCTGCCTGTAGTCTATACCCCGACCGTAGGCCAGGCTATACAGGAATACAGTCATGAATATCATCGCCCAGGTGGTATATATCTCTCCATTGATGATCCGGAAGGCATTCAGCAAGCCTTTGCGAATACCGGTCTCACACAGGAGGATGTAGACCTTATTGTCGTTACGGATTCGGAAAGTATTCTCGGCATTGGTGACTGGGGAGTAGGCGGTATCAATATTGCGATTGGTAAGCTCGCTGTATACACGGCAGCGGCTGGCATTAATCCGGCCCGAGTGCTTCCAGTCGTATTGGACGTAGGTACTAATAATGAAAAGCTGCTGGAAGATCCCTTATACATAGGCAATCGTCATTACCGCATTCGTGGAGAGCAATATGAAGAGTTCATTGATCTGTTTGTCCAACATGCTCTAAGACAATTTCCTAAAGCTCTGCTCCATTGGGAGGATCTTGGCAATGTAAATGCACGCAACATTATTAACCGCTATGGCGAACAGATCCTGACCTTCAATGATGACATTCAGGGTACTGGAGCTGTAACGCTGGCCGCAATTATTTCCGCCCTGAAGATAAACGGTAGCTCACTGCGCGATCAACGTGTGGTCGTATTTGGTCCGGGGGCAGCGGGAATTGGGAATGCTGATCAAATCCGTGATGCCATGGTACGAGCTGGACTTACAAAGGAAGAAGCCTCCGCACGATTCTGGGCCATCGACTATCGCGGTCTCTTAACAGAAGGTATGGAGGACATCCTGGAATTCCAACAGCCTTATGTACGTCATGCAGAAGAGACAATGCACTGGCAGCGGGACTTGAATGGTGCAATCAGCTTACTTGAGGTAATCCGTCAGGTGAAGCCGACGATCCTAATCGGAACAAGTGGCGTAAGCGGAGCATTCACAGAAGAAATTATCAAGGAGATGGCCTGTCATGTGGAACGTCCCGTCATTATGCCGATGTCCAACCCTACTACTCTTGCTGAAGCTATGCCTGAGGATCTCATCCGCTGGACTAACGGTAAGGCACTTGTAGCGACAGGTAGTCCCTTTGAGCCCGTATCCTTCGAGGGAATTACATACGAAATTGGACAGTCCAATAACGCCTTTGTCTTTCCAGGTCTGGGCTTGGGCGCAATTGCAGTTCGAGCATCAATGATTACACCCAACATGTTCACAGCAGCTGCAGATGCCGTAGCCAAAAGCACTCGTCTAGACCGTCAGGGTGCATCTCTACTGCCTAGCATTGAGGAGCTAAAGAAGGTATCCTTCCAGGTTGCCATAGCAGTAGCTCAGGCGGCTATCGAGGATCATGTAGCTCGGGAGCAGCCTGAGGATCTTGCTACAGCTATCCGAAGTCTCGTATGGGAGCCACAATATAGACCTATTCACGCATCCGAGCCTGTGATGAGCTACTAATGAAGAAACAACAACGGTACTGATATCTATCTATAAGCACACCAGCATCCTCTTGTTGTCCATGATATTGATGGAATCCTCATAGCAACGACACAACACCAATAAGCAACAGATTGTCCCTCGGGAAGATCTGTTGCTTATTGGCGTTTATTTTCTTATTTGTTTATTTGACTAATGGACTATTTGGTTACTTGTTTGCTTGTTTAGCATATTGGCATTCTGAGAGACCGCTCTACTGGCATGGTGCCAATTGATAAATTGCATATGTCCGATTTTCATACTTGAGCTTAATCCAGTCACTGGGTTCCCGTGTCAGAAGGCGGAGCATTCGACGCTGAATCAGAGGATGGGTGTTCTTCCTGCTGAATCTGATGGTCTTCCTTTCTCATATACTGCGATTCAACATGCTTGCCATCTATATATGCCTCGGCGAGAATATAAGCAATAACTGAACCGGCTGCTGTTATAATACCCGTCACCCGAATTGCAATACTCTCCGAGTAGCCTAGAGCCGATAGAATGGAAGTAACCAAGCCAGCTAGCAGTGCCCAGAACTTACGGCTGGATAGCTTTCTCCGCCAATTCGTCCCTCGCTGCATGATCTCACCCCCTTTTTCATATGTCGATCTGTATGCCATTGCCCTTCGCAACCATCCCATGCTCAAGCTCAGATCTTCTCCGCTATTTCAATCCCCTTTAACTCAATATCTACTCTATCTCAAGTACCAAATCGATTACCTAATCTCAGCCTTCTTAGTCTGAGTGAGCTCTCCCCATCGCTCTGTCTCCTTCATTTTATGCTTGACGGTTAGCTCTGGCTTGGTCTGACACAATGCTCCATCTATTGAAGGAAAAATAAGGGCGCCTCCAGAATAATAATAAGACCTTGGATTCAGGTCAAAAGAATCAGATGTATTCACATAAAGGGGAGCACTTATGAAGAAGATTGTAACAACGGCTTTGGCAGCATCACTTTTAGTAGCGACATATTTACCTACGGCTAGCTATTCAGCGGTGGTAGCTCAATCTGCTGTGAATGATTCATGGAAGAGCGCCAAAATATCAGATGTCATTGATCGCAACAATTATTTGCTTGAGGATGGGTCGTTGTGGACTACCAGTGTCGATGGACCTGTATTAGAACACTTGGACCTTATCGGCATCACTGCGGGGAAGGGCTCCAGTCATTATGGTTGGACCAATGACGGGCACTCGGTATCCTGGAACACCGCAACCGGTCAAGCCAGTGTACCCACTCAATCGGCGAACATTAAGGAGATCTCAGGAGAAGGATTTGCCGTTAAAAAAGACGGGACGGTACTCGTAGGTGGCCGAATTGTGAATGGTCTATCAAACATTGTTGATGGCGACAAACGGGAAGAACAATTCACAGCAATTACTGATGCCGGCGATGTATGGTACTCGTCTGGTTATACTGGCTCCAAGCCTAGAATTGTCGGTCATGTAGATCATGCTGTTGATATCCAGATGAGCAGCGCCTATGCAGCTGTGCTACAGACGAATGGGCGCGTCGTTATGCTTGATCTTTTGACAGATGAGGCTCCGATTGAAGTGGGACAGGGCATCAGCTATATCATTTGGAAGAAAGGCACTCATACCCTCTTCACCATTCATCAAGACGGCTCCGTATGGAGCTATGATCGTATGCAGCGTTATAAGCCTACCCAACTGAGCGGAATTACGAATGCAGTAAAGCTCGTCGATTCCAAAAATGAGCTCTTTGTACAGCTGCGGGACGGTTCCTGGATTGGATATCAAAATGGGGTGTCTACGCCACTAACTATTCCTGTTCTAAGCAGTGTGTCCTTAATGAGTAGCGAGAGGAATGCAGCTGTCGGTGATACTATCCATCTACAGGTCAAGGAAATGTACTCGAATGGCTACCAGCTCGTCCGAGACCCCAATGCAGGAGAAATAACCGTCGATCAGACTGAGGTAGCTTCGCTTCAGGATCCAGGTACATTGAAGGTACGTGGCATAGGCTCTTCAACTGTGAATCTTAGCACTGGAGGCTTTAGCTCTGCTGTAGCACTATCCGTGACAACCGTTCAGCCATTGACTGGTGCAGCGATGCTAGAAGGCAAAGCATATCTGCCTCTACAACCTGTATTCAAGACATTAGGAGGCACAGTTGCGGTTGAGGGACAGAAGTTCACTGTGCGACTAGGTAAGGATGTCATTGTACTTCGTAAGGGCAGTACTACAGCATCACTTAATGGACAAACCATCACACTTAAAGGGGCAATACAGACTGCTAATGGGCAGACAGTGTTCCCTGCAAGTCTCCTTACGGATCTAAAGAAAGGTACAGCTCAATGGGACAATAAGCTTCAGCAGGCTATACTAGACATCGCAGGCTCCAAGTTAATTGTAGAGTCCTCTGCCACCGGGAAGATCAAGAAGTCCATCGCGCTCGGAAATCTGGTGAATCTTATTGGCAAAAGCTACTGGGTGAACAATTATTACAATGCCGGAGAGCGATTTGAAAAGGTGACCATTCAGGATATTGAGGTGAGCTCAGACGCTATGGGAGTGAAATCCTTCAGTGTTGTATTCAGAACGCCTAATGGTCAAGTGTATAGAACACCAGCTGATATTGGCGCTTCACGTATACCAGACATGCTGTCTGACTCAGATCAATTTCTGACCTACAATCCTTATGAGAAATATAACTGGTCTACCTCCGTCTGGAACAGTATCAAGCGTAACGAGGTAGGCTTTGGGATGAATACTACACAAGCTGAATTCGCCTGGGGAAGACCTACAGTCAAAAGCAAGGAATCTGGTGTGGAGATATGGGTCTATGGAGATCGATCCTTTTACTTCAAAGCACTGATCTTTGAGGGCGGAAAGATTACGGAGATCTTACTCTAAATATAAATTCGCTTTAGCTTAATCGTACGCAATGTAGCTTTACTTATAAGCCAACCAACTGGTTGGCTTTTATTTGTTGGCGTGCCCAGAGGCACGCATTATCTAGTTGGTGAAAGTCCAACCAAGGGAGGGGCCAAGCCACCCTTGTAGCTAGGATGCTTGCGCATGGTGAAATCTGTGTGTAAAAGCGCATCGACAAAAGTACCGGTCAGAGACCGGGCGAGCGACAACCCAGGCCGCAACATCAAGTGAATCCTGCCGCGTCGTCAAAAAGGACCTGCGAAGGGGAAAAGAGGGAGCCGAGTCTCGTGACAATGGACGAAGGCCAAGGAA
>NZ_KB898213.1:0-7628 GCF_000377505.1 Paenibacillus massiliensis 2301065 = DSM 16942
CAACCACGAGAGGTACTGCAAGCGAAGCTGGGTACGCTCCAGCATGTGTTTGCCAGCGGAGAAGCCTTGCCGCCACAGCATGTTGCGCGGTTCCAACGCTTGGTGTCGAGCCTGAGCGGGGCGAAGCTGATCAATCTGTACGGTCCGACGGAAGCTACGGTGGACGTATCATATTTTGACTGTGAGCCGGGTGAGTCATATGGAATCATTCCGATCGGGAAGCCGATTCAGAACATTCGTCTGTACATCGTCAAGGAAGGAACCGAGCAGCTGCAGCCGATTGGCGTAGCCGGGGAGCTGTGCATTGGCGGCGTCGGTGTGGCGCGCGGCTATCTGAACCGTCCTGAGCTGACAGCCGAGAAGTTCGTACGTGATCCATTCTCGGGTGAACGTGCAGGCTTCGGTCAGATGTACCGCACGGGAGATCTGGCGCGCTGGTTGCCAGATGGCAACATCGAATATTTGGGCCGGATCGACCATCAGGTGAAGATTCGCGGGTACCGGATTGAGCTGGGCGAAGTGGAAGCGCAGCTGCTGCAGGTGGAGTCTGTACGTGAAGCGGTCGTCATGGCCCGTGCCGATGAGACGGGGCAGAAGCAGCTGGTGGCGTACTATGTAGCAAATGTTGAGCTTGGTGCGGCTGAACTGCGGAGCGAAATGGGCCGTGAATTGCCAAGCTACATGGTGCCGACGTACTTTATCCAGATGGAGCAGATGCCACTGAGCCTGAATGGCAAAATTGACCGCAAAGCCCTCCCGGCACCGGAAGGTGGACTGCAGAGTGAAGCAGCTTATGTTGCACCACGTACATGGGTAGAAGCGAAGCTGGCGGAGGTCTGGCAGGATGTGCTGGGTCTAACGCGGGTCGGCGTGAAGGACAATTTCTTCGAGATTGGTGGACATTCACTGCGGGCGACGACACTGGCAGCCAAGATTCACAAAGAGCTGAACAAGCAGCTGCCGCTGCGGCGAATTTTTGAAGCGCCAACGATCGAGCAAATGGCCGTTGTGCTGGAGCAGCTGGAGCAGATGACCTACGCAGCTATTCCGGTATCGGAAGAGCGCAGCTACTATCCACTGTCCTCGGTTCAGCAGCGACTGTATGTCCTGCATCAGCTGGACCCACAGGATATTAGCTACAACATGCCGTCGGTGCTGCATGTCAGCGGTCCGCTGGATGTGAAGCGGGTAGAGGCGGCATTCCGTCAAGTCATTGCACGTCATGCGACGTTGCGGACTCGCTTCGGACTAGTGGACGGAGAGCCTGTGCAATGGATTGAAGATACCGTATCATTCGAGGTCGAGTATGTGCAGGCGCAGAATGAAGCGGCGGCGGCACAAGAGACCGTGACGACACCAGCAGGCGATCTAGATACGAGCATAGATATGGTCAATCGTGCAGCGCCATCTTCATCCATTCAGGCAGACATGGAGACAGACTCAGCTACAACGGATGAAGCAGCGGATGAGAACGCTGTGATTCAAAAATTGGTGAAGAGCTTCGTTCGCCCGTTCGAGCTGCATAGCGCTCCGCTGCTGCGGGTCGGTGTGGTCGAACTGACTGCAGGAACGGCATGGCTACAAGAACAATCGCAAGGTCAAATGCAAGAAATGCAAGTGGCGCTGGAGCAGCAAGCGCAAGTAGAAGGCCAGCAACATGAGCAAGCCCAAGAGCAACCAGAAGAACAACCACAAGAGCAACCTCAAGTGCAAGCCCAAGGTCAGTATTTACTGTTGCTTGATATGCACCACATTGTCTCGGATGGTGTATCCATGGGAGTCCTTACAGACGAATTCGTTCGCCTGTATGGCGGAGAAGAATTGCAGCCATTGCGCCTGCAATACAAGGACTATGCCATCTGGCAGCACAGCCAGGCACAGCAGGCATGGATGCAGCGTCAGGAAGCCTACTGGCTGGATACGTTCCGTGGTGAACTGCCTGTACTGGATCTACGGACAGATTATGCTCGTCCGGCAGTACGCAGCAGTGAAGGGGACACGATTGTGTTCGGACTGGATCGAGAGGTCAGTGATCGCCTGAAGGAGCTGGCGACCCAAAGCGGATCGACCCTGTACATGGTGCTGCTGGCGGCATATACGACGCTGCTGCATCACTACACAGCACAGGAGGACATAATCGTCGGTACACCGATTGCAGGACGTCCACATGCAGACCTGGCGCCGATCATCGGGATGTTCGTTGGCACGCTGGCCCTGCGGAATTATCCAAGTGCGGAGCAGAGCTTCCGCAGCTATGTGGAGGATGTGAAGCTTCGCGCATTGCAGGCCTTCGAACACCAGGATTATCCGTTCGAGGAGCTGGTGGATCAGCTGAATGTGAAGCGGGATATGAGCCGTAATCCATTGTTCGATACGATGTTCACCTTGCATACGACGGAGGAAGGCGAGCTACAGCAGCTGGCAGAGCTGAGCTTCCGTCCCTATGAGATGGAGCAAGCGCCAGCGAAGTTCGATCTGACACTGGAGGCGCGCGAGGAAGAGGGCGGCATCCAGCTTGGTCTGCAATATGCGACGGCATTGTTCCGTTCTGAGACTGTTGAGCGAATGACCCGTCACTTCATTCGTCTGGCAGAAGCCGTGGCAGCGAATCCGAATGTGTTGCTGGGCGAGATTGCGATAATTACAGAGGAAGAGCGTCATCAGATTCTCCGCGTATTTAATGATACAGCGGTGGCATTGACTAACACTGATGAAGCTACTGCCAACACAGGAAGTCCGACAGACATAACAAACACAGCAGGTATAGCTGACATTGTGGACACAGCAACCACGACGGTTGCACCTGAATCAACACTAAGCACGTTATTCGAGAAGCAGGCAGCCAATACACCAGAGCAGGTAGCGGTCATCTGCGGCGAGGCATCACTCACTTACGCAGAATTGAATGAACGTGCCAATCGTTTGGCTCGTACGCTGCGTGCGGAAGGTGTCCAGGCTGATCAGCCAGTGGGCATTGTAG
Organism: Paenibacillus massiliensis 2301065 = DSM 16942; assembly: GCF_000377505.1. Lineage (GTDB taxonomy): Bacteria > Bacillota > Bacilli > Paenibacillales > Paenibacillaceae > Paenibacillus > Paenibacillus massiliensis. Next base: position 2,981 of record NZ_KB898213.1, read on the forward strand.
CTCAGCGCTCTCTGGAAATGATTGTGGGTATTTACGCGATTCTCAAGGCTGGCGGTGCTTATGTGCCAATCGATCCAACCTACCCGGCCGATCGAATCAGCTTCATGCTGGAGGATTCAGGAGCAAGACTGGTGCTGACACAATCGCATCTATCCGAGCAGCTTGCCGTGCAAATAGCAGATGTGAATCGTGCAGCAACTGAAGCAGATACGAGTAGCGCTAAGGGCTTTAACGGCAAAATATTGGTGCTAGAGGATGAAGCGCTGTATGACAAAGATAGCTCCAATCTGGGACAGCTGGCAGGACCACAGCATATTGCATATGTCATCTATACATCAGGCTCCACGGGCAAGCCAAAGGGTGTTATGGTTGAGCATCATTCCGTCATTAACCGGATTTTGTGGATGCATGATCGCTATGGACTGAATACCGAGGATACCATCCTGCAAAAGACGACCTTTACCTTTGACGTATCGGTATGGGAGCTGTTCTGGTGGTCCATGGTGGGCTCGAAGGTAAGTCTGCTATCGGTGGGCGGAGAGAAAAATCCAGAGGACATCGTGGATACCATTGCTCGTGACCAGGTAAGCACCATGCACTTCGTTCCTGCGATGATGCACGCCTTCCTGGAGTATGTTGAGCACCAGCCGCGCGCAGATATGCAGGTCAAGCTGGTAACATTGCGCCAGGTATTTGCGAGTGGTGAAGCCTTGACGCCGCAGCATGTGGAACGGTTCCAGCGCCTGATCACAGGTCTTGTTGGCACGAAGCTGATTAACCTGTATGGCCCGACCGAAGCGACAGTCGACGTCTCCTACTTTGATTGTGAGCCGAACGAGACCTACGGATTGATTCCGATCGGGAAGCCGATTCAAAATATCCGTCTGTATGTAGTCAAAGAAGGAACCGAGCTATTGCAGCCGATCGGTGTAGCAGGCGAACTGTGCATTGGTGGTGTCGGTGTGGCCCGTGGCTACCTGAATCGTCCAGACCTGACCGCGGAGAAATTCGTGCGTGATCCGTTCTTTGGCAGTGAGACTGGAGCTGAAGCTCAAGCGGAGCATCACGAGGCTCGGATGTACCGGACGGGCGACCTGGTGAGATGGCTGCCGGATGGCAACATTGAATATCTGGGCCGAATCGACCATCAGGTGAAGATCCGCGGTTATCGGATTGAGCTGGGCGAGATTGAAGCGCAATTGCTTCATATGGAACCCGTGCAAGAAGCTGTAGTAACGGCCTTTGCCAGCGAAGATGGACATAAGGACCTCTGTGCCTACATTGTAGCTACAGAGATGCTGAATATATCGGACGTACGTAAGGCTCTGCTGACGAAGCTGCCGGATTACATGGTTCCAGCATATGTTGTGCAACTGGAGCAGTTCCCGCTGACGCCAAGCGGCAAGATTGACCGTAAGGCTTTGCCGAAGCCGGAAGTGCAGCTTGCAGCAGACAGAGTGTATGTAGCACCACGCACGCCGCTGGAAAAACAGCTTGTGGACATTTGGCAGCGTGTGCTGAATCATCCACAGATTGGAATTACGGACCATTTCTTTGAAGTGGGTGGACACTCTTTACGTGCGACGACTTTGGTAGCAAAAATTCATCAGGAGCTGCAGCATAAGCTTGCCTTGCGGGATATTTTCCAATATCCGACGATTGAGCAATTGGTACAGCTGATGGGTGAACAGACTCACGATGTGCATGAGTCCATACCAGTAGTTGAAGCGCGTGAACATTATCCGGTGTCCTCTGCCCAGAAGCGTATGTATGTGCTTAGTCATCTGGAGGGTGGGGATGTCAGCTACAACATGCCTGGGGCACTCATAATCGAGGGCGAACTGGATGTTGCGAGACTGGAGCAAGCGTTCTGTAAGCTGATTGCCCGTCATGACACTTTACGAACGAGCTTCGGAATGGTTGATGGCGAAGTCGTACAGCGTATTGCAGATACCGTGGAATTCAACGTAGAGCGTGTACAAGCTGCGGAGGAAGAGACGGACGTGTATGTAGAGCGTTTTGTACGCGCCTTTGATCTGAGTGAAGCACCGCTTCTCAGAGTCCAATTAGTAGAAAATGGACCACAGCGACATGTGATGCTCTATGACATGCACCATATTATTTCAGACGGTGTGACCTCTGGCATCATTGTGCAGGAGTTCTCTGAACTCTATGAAGGTCTGGAGCTGGCACCGCTTCGTATCCAGTACAAGGATTATGCTGTATGGCAGCGTGCAGAGCTGAGCAGCGATCGTGCTCGCGGCCAAGAGAACTATTGGCTGGAGACGATGGCTGGCGAAATTCCGGCATTGGAGCTGCCGACAGACTTTGCTAGACCGGCTGTGCAACGTCAGGAAGGAGCGCGGCTGGACTTCGTACTTCGGACAGAGGACGGTGAGCTACTGAAGCAGCTGGCGACCAAGACAGGATCGACTCTATACATGGTTATGCTTGCTGCGTATAGCACCCTGCTGCACAAATACTCAGGACAAGAGGACATCATTGTGGGCACGCCGATTGCTGGACGTCCGCATGCTGAATTGGAGGGACTGGTAGGTGTATTCCTGAATACACTGGCCATTCGTATGTACCCATCCAATGACAAGACGTTCCTGGAATATTTGCAGGAGGTTAAAGAGCAGGCACTTAGCGCCTATGAGCATCAGGATTATCCGTTCGAGGATTTAGTCGACAAACTCAAGCTGACACGTGACACTAGCCGAAACGCGTTATTTGACACCATGTTCGAACTCAAAACCTTTGAGCAGCAGGAATTCCAGATGGAAGGCTTGCATCTCAAGCCATATCCAAGTGAGCATCGTACATCCAAATTCGATTTGACGCTGGATGCGGTGGAGCAACCGGAAGGCATTTTGTGCAGCTTCGAGTACAGCACGGCACTGTTCAAGCCAGCGACGATCGCACGACTGGCGAAGCATTTTACAGAGCTGATCGCATCCATTACAGCCGATCCTTCTCAATCACTGACAAGTCTGAACATGATTACCTTGGAGGAGAAGGAACAAATCCTGTTTGGCTTCGGGGATGTAAGTGGAGGTAGCGCAGAGGCTTCGAAAGACAATGAGATTCATGCAAGTGCTGGCGCTGGAAAAGTAGACGCTAGATTCGGCACACAGGTGCCTACAGAGGTAGCAGCTTTGTTCCATCCATATGTGGAGCAGCAGGCAAGACTTGTGCCTGAGCATATAGCTGTCGTGTACGAGGAGCAGGAGCTTACTTACCGTGAGCTTAATGAAAGGGCGAACCAACTCGCACGTCGATTGCGAGAGGAAGGCATCGGGCGTGAATCTATCGTCGGTATTCTGAGTGAGCGCTCCGTCGATATGCTCGTTGGTGTACTGGCGGTGTGGAAGGCTGGCGGAGCGTATGTACCGCTAGATGCAGACTACCCGTCTGAGCGCATTCGCTTCATGCTGGCGGATAGCGGAGCAACGGTTCTGCTGACGCAAAAGGGATTGTTAGCGCAGCAGGAAGCATTGGAGGCTGGTTCCGAGTCCAAGGCCGCAGATGAGCTGCGTCTGCGCCAGGTGCTAGAGCTGGATGACGAGTCGCTCTATGCCGGGGATGACAGCAACCTGGAGTGGATCAACGAGCCGCAGGATCTAGCGTATGTGATCTACACCTCCGGTACAACCGGACGTCCGAAGGGCGTCATGATTGAGCATCGCAGTCTGGTGAATACGGCAGCGGCGTATCGACGGGATTACCGACTGAGCGAATTCCCGGTGCGGCTGCTCCAACTGGCGAGCTTCTCCTTTGACGTGTTCGTCGGGGATATCGCGCGCACCCTCTACAATGGCGGCACGATGGTCATCTGCCCGAAGGACGACCGGATCGATCCGAGTCGATTGTACGGCTGGATTCGGGATTATCAGATTACGGTATTCGAATCGACGCCTGCTCTGATCGTGCCGTTCATGCAGCATGTGCATGAGCACGGACTGGACATGAGCAGCATGGAGCTGCTGATCACCAGCTCGGATAGCTGCAGTGTGAGCGATTATCGTAACTTGCAGGAGCGCTTCGGTGGACAGATGCGCATCATCAATAGCTACGGGGTCACGGAAGCGGCGATTGACTCCAGCTTCTACGACGAAGAGTTGACGAAGCTGCCAGCCAGTGGCCATGTGCCGATCGGTCAGGCTTGGCTGAATGCCCGCTTCTACATTGTGGACAGCCAGCTGCGTCCGGTACCCATCGGTGTACTGGGTGAGCTGTGCATCGGCGGTATCGGGGTGGCTCGTGGCTACCTCGGTCGTCCGGACCTCACGGCGGAGAAGTTCGTGGACAACCCGTATGTACCAGGGGAACGACTGTACCGCACGGGGGATCTGGCACGGTGGATGCCGGATGGCAACGTGGACTTCATTGGGCGGATGGACTATCAGGTCAAGATTCGTGGCTACCGAATCGAGCTGGGTGAGATTGAGACAGCGATGCTACAGGTAGCTGGCGTACGCCAAGCCGTGGTGATCGACCGTACCGATGAGCGTGGACACAAATATCTATGTGGCTACTTTACGAGTGAACACGAGGTGAACAGCCAGCATATTCAAGCCGAGCTGGAGGCTGGATTGCCTGCGCATATGGTGCCTGCACGCTTGATGCGTCTAGAGGCCATTCCACT
>NZ_KB898213.1:8458-12062 GCF_000377505.1 Paenibacillus massiliensis 2301065 = DSM 16942
TTTACGAGTGAACACGAGGTGAACAGCCAGCATATTCAAGCCGAGCTGGAGGCTGGATTGCCTGCGCATATGGTGCCTGCACGCTTGATGCGTCTGGAGGCCATTCCACTGACGGCGAACGGCAAGATTGACCGCAAGGCGTTGCCGGAGCCGGAGGGTAGCATCCATACCGGTGCAGCCTATGTTGCACCACGCACAGCGGTGGAGCAGGTATTGGCAGAGATTTGGGCTGGTGTACTGGGCATGGAAGCCATCGGTACGCAGGACAATTTCTTCGAGCTAGGTGGAGATTCCATCAAGGCGCTACAGGTGTCGTCACGACTCCTGCAGGCTGGGTACCGAATGGAGATGAAGGACCTGTTCAGCCATCCGACGGTGGCGGCCTTGTCACCAAGAGTACAATCGGTGACCAGACTGGCAGATCAGAGTGAAGTACAGGGAGCTGTGAAGCTCACCCCGGTTCAGCATTGGTTCTTTGAGCAGCATTTTGCAGAAGCGCATCACCATAACCAGTCCGTCATGCTGTACAACCCGGATGGTTTTGATGAGAAGGTGCTACGTACAGCCATGAATCATGTGGTAAGTCATCATGATGCTCTGCGTACCGTATTCCGTCTGGCTGAGCACGGCTATGAAGCGTATAACCGTGCAGTTGGTGAAGGCGAGCTGTACACACTAGAGGCAATTGATCTAAGAGCGGAGACGGAGCTTGCTCCCATCATCGAGGCCAAGGCGAACGATATTCAATCCAGTATAGACCTGAGCGCTGGACCACTAGTAAGACTGGGGCTGTTCCATTGCGCAGATGGCGACCACCTGCTGATTGCCATTCATCACTTGGTGGTGGATGGAGTATCGTGGCGGATTCTGTTCGAGGATATTACGGCAGCTTACGAGCAAGCCTCGAACCGACAAGTGATCTCGCTTCCGAACAAGTCAGATTCATTCCGTACCTGGGCTGAGGAGCAAGCCCGCTATGCAGACAGTGAAGCAGCAGCAGCCGAGCTGAAGTTCTGGAAGGATATAGAGTCAGGTAGCTATGAGGCACTTCCGAAGGATACACCGCAGCCGTATTCCTTGAACAGGGATAGCAAGACGGTGACAATCAGTTGTACAGCGCAGGAGACAGAGCAACTGCTCAAGCAGGCACATCGAGCCTATAGTACAGATGTAAACGATCTGCTGCTTACTGCGCTGGGCATGTCCATTCAGCGCTGGGCTGGCATCGAGCGAGTACTTGTGAGTCTAGAGGGACATGGCCGTGAAGGCATCGTGCAGGATATTGATATTTCACGAACGGTGGGTTGGTTCACGACTCAATTCCCGGTAGTTCTGAATATGGCAGCATGCGAGGACCTCTCCAAGCAAATTAAGCAGGTGAAGGAAGGGCTCCGTCATATTCCGCAAAAGGGCATTGGCTACGGCATATTAAGATACCTGTCCGCGCTTGACGTGCAGGAGAGCTTTACAGTAGAGCCAGAGATCAGTTTCAACTATCTGGGTCAATTTGATCAGGACGTTCCACAGGGCTCGATTCAGGTATCTCCGTATGCTGGCGGAAGCGAGCACAGTGCATTGCAGGCAAGAGCCTATGCCTTGGACATCAATGGTTTGATCTCCAATGGTGAGCTGCAATTGACGATTAGCTACAGTCATCAAGAGTACCAGGCTGACACGATGGAAAAGCTTGCGGATGGGCTGAGAACCAGTCTGCAGGAGATCCTGGAGCACTGCGTGACGCGTGAACAGACGGAGCTGACTCCAAGCGATATCATGCTGAAGAACGTAACGATGACAGAGCTTGATCAATTGATAACGCAGACGCGAGATATCGGCGAGTTGGAAAATGTCTACGCGCTGACACCGATGCAAAAAGGCATGCTGTTCCACAGTCTGCTGGATGCCGGGTCCGGGGCTTACTTTGAACAGACGACGTTTGATCTGCATGGACGTTTCAATGTGCAGCTGTTCCGGGATAGCCTGCAGCATTTGGCGCAGCGTCACGAGATTTTCAGAGCGAATTTCTACAGCGGCTGGCAGGATGAGCCTGTACAGGTTATTTTCCGCCATAAGGAAATTGGGTTCAGCCATGAGGATCTGCGTCATCTTAGCGCACAGGAGCAAGAGGTGTTCCTACAGGAATACATTCGTCAGGATAAGCAATCTGGCTTTGATCTATCTCGTGATGCGTTGATGCGTGTAGCGATCATACAGACCAGCGATCAGGATTATCGCTTTGTGTGGAGCTCCCATCATATTCTGATGGATGGCTGGTGTGTGGCACTGGTGACAGATGAAGTATTTGAGGTGTATTTTGCTGCGGTGGAGCAGCGAGCGCCGAAGTTGTCACCGGTTACTCCATATCATCAATATATTGAGTGGCTGGAAGAGCAGGACGATCTAGAAGCAGCTTCCTATTGGAACCAGTATCTATTCAGCTATGACCAGCAGGCAGTGATTCCTACGGGTGGCGCAGCTGTCAAAGTGGAAAAAGTGGAACAAGCTCAATTTGAGCATATCCTTTGTGATCTCGGTAAGGATCTTACTGCCCGCATCGACGTGGTTGCCAAGCAGCATCATGTGACCATCAATACACTGCTGCAGACCGTATGGGGCTTGTTGCTTCAAAAGTATAACGGCAGTGATGACGCTGTATTCGGCAGCGTAGTATCCGGTCGTCCGGCTGATATTCCAGGGATTGAACATATGGTAGGCCTCTTCATTAACACGATTCCGGTACGGATTCGAGGTGGAGCTGAGGACAGCTTTGCTGAATTGATGAAGGGCACACAGCAGCAGGCGCTTCGCTCACAGGCCTATGAGACATACCCGCTCTATGAAATTCAAGCTCTGACGGAGCAAAAGCAAGACCTGATTAACCACATTCTCGTATTTGAGAACTATCCGGTGGAGCAGCAGGTCGAGCAACTCGGTGAAGGGGCAGAATCGGATTTTGCCATTAGCAACGCTGGCATGGTGGAGCAGACGAACTATGATTTCAATCTGGTCGTTATGCCACAGGAAGCAATGAAGATCCGATTCGAATACAACGCAGGACTGTATGACCGCTTAGCGGTGGAACGGATTCAAGGACATCTTGTTCATCTGCTGGAGCAGGTAGCAGGGAACCCGGATATTCGAGTGAATGAACTGGAAATCGTCACAGAGCCAGAGCGTAGACAGATCCTTGACACCTGGGGAGATACGACTGTGGCTTACCCGAGTGAGCAGACGATTCACGGCTTGTTCGAGGCGCAGGCAGAGCAGACTCCAGAGCAACCAGCTCTGTTCTGCGAAGGAGAGCAGCTGACGTACCGCGAGCTGAATGAGCGAGCGAACCGTCTGGCGCGAACGCTGCGTCATGAAGGAGTCACGAAGGATCAGTTGGTCGGTCTCATGACCGAGCGCTCGGTGGACATGATCGTAGGCATCTTCGCGATCCTGAAGGCCGGCGGTGCGTATGTGCCAATTGACCCGACGTATCCAGAGGAGCGAATTCGCTACATGCTGGAGGACTCAGGAGCACAGCTGCTGCTGACTCAGCGTCATCTGGCAGATAAAGTAGCATTTGATGGACGTATGCTCGTCCTGGATGGGACGGATG
>NZ_KB898214.1 GCF_000377505.1 Paenibacillus massiliensis 2301065 = DSM 16942
CGGTGTCTGCCAGTCGCCCCAGCGTGAGCCCGGCATGCTCGGTAGCCCGGTATACGGTCTCCAGCATGATCTTTTGCAGCGGACTCATCAGGAGGGCCTCCTTGAAGGAGATGCCGAAGAAAGCCGGATCGAACCGGTCTACCTCCTCCAGATAACCGCCCGGCTCGCAAGCGTCCTCGGGAATCTCGGCCACGCCGAACAGACGCTCATAGACGGGAGCCATGACACGGCGTCGCTCCGCCCCCGGCAGACCGGTCTGATCCTCGCCCGCCGCGATCCGGTCCCAATACTCGGGCAGGCTGGAGGCCCCGGGAAAGCGCACGGCCATCCCGATAATCGCGATATCCTTCGCCCGCGCAGCCTGTGTCTGCCGCGCCTCCGACGCTAGTGGCTTCGCCTGTGCTGTCCTCAGCTCCTCCAGCATTGCTGCGGCTGAAATCACTGTCAATTCTCGAGACGCTACTTGCTCCAGAATATAACGCTTTAACTGGTCCACTCGCATATTCCCCTCCAGTCCATGAAACTTAAGATATCTAAGGTTACACAGCAAACAGTGCGGTATGCTTACGCAATACTGTACTCAGCACTTAAATGCAATAGATTGCGTTATTGTAACGTCAGCTTACGATTCTCCAAGCTTGCTTCATTGCTTCTTGTCTCCGCAAGGCATGACAGTATATCCATCCAAATGACCTCTTCCTTGGTGCGGAGCTCCATAAGAATGTCAATCATTTTGCCAAGTGTTGATCTGCTTCTTACTATTGAATGTTTGATGGCCAAATTACGCAACAGCAGTGATTGCTCATATAGCTTATTGCATTGAGCCTCGAAGATTGTCCCCCGTGCCAACAGATTCTGCTTGCTTAGAAATCGGATGCGCTCCAGCATCATTCGTTTATGATCCTTTAATACCTCATAAGGAGTTAGCTCCGCACGATTCTCGCCATACCGCTCCATGTTCTCATATAGCAGGTCATATACCTGCAGGCCATATACCCATAGATCGCGGCTATCCCCAATATCGTTGCGGTAGCCGTCCGTATAGCTTTTGCCATGCAGGTTGGATTGAAGGTACGCCTCCATATACTTGCACAGCACTTGAATGTCAAAGCGGTAATACGGTTGCTCCTTCGGCTTGACGAGAATGATTCCCTGCAACTGATCACTAATCGGCCCCTGTGCTTTAGCTCGAAACGACTGCTCCATCTGTCGAAAGTCAACGGTAGAATGTCCATATATCGAGTCCTGATAAAAATCAGCCGTATGAAATCGGTTACGCCAGCGATCATAGCCAAACACAAACGTGTCATGCACGACGTGAAACTGCCCATAAGCTTTGGAGCCTGGAATGTAAAACTGGTCCAGATGCATGAAAACATACCATCCTGTCTGGATGCAATTCAGCATGAATTCGACGATGGATTTCCCCCAAATGTCCAGCCATTGGCGTGAAATCACCTGATACTCCAGACCAGGGCAGGTCTTCCAAGCCAAAGGCGCGCAAAAATCAATAAAACAGCCATGTGTTAAATCCTTGCCTCCCATGAGTTGGACGTAATGATTAAAGAACCATTGCATTACATGCTCGTTATCGTTGATGCATGCAAGTATATTCGCATGCGTCGGATAGCTGGTAATCAGGGGTGTTCCCATCGGCAAGATGTTGACCATTTTCATGTCATAACCCTCTCTCCTGTTGAATCACAGCGGGCTCTCCTCTCTACCCCGCACTACTTAGAAGTTGAACCCAATGTCAGCAAAAACTTTTGGGATCTCATCATACTGCGGCGTACGGATTTCAATGTCCTTTAGCTTGATATTAGGAGATTCTGCTACAGCTGCCAAAATGCGCTCATAATCTTGAGCAAGCTGGCTTACAGTGCGTGCTTCATACAGCTCTTGTCCATATTTGAAGGTGCCGCGCAGGCGCTCTGGAGATTCAACAATTTCCACCCTGAGATTATAGATCTCTGACAAGGTAGGAAGCTCTGCATATTCGAATTGCAGGTCATCTGAACGAACCGCAAAATCCTCATAATTTAACATGGAAAAAACGGTATCAAACATCAGGTGGTCTCTTGAATGGTGCAGGTCCAACTGCTTGGCCAGACGCTCCAGCGGATAATCTTGATGCTCATAAGCCTGTAGCATTGTACCTCGAATTTCCTGCAAAAATGAGCTAAACGGCTTATCTCCTTCCGGATAGCTGCGAATTGCCAGTGCATTCACAAACATCCCCACCACCTGACGCACCTCGGCCCGTCTCCTGCCCTCCACCGGAGTACCGACCGTGACCTCTTCTCTCGCGGAATACTTCGCATAGAGCACATGAAAGGCCGCGAGCAGTACCATGAACAGCGTCGTTTGCTGCTCAGCAGCAACAGCATACAGTCGGCGGCTGAGCACCGGATCAGGCTCCCACGTGATATGTCCTCCTGCGAAGCTTCGTTCATTTGCTTCAGGAGTATGATCGGTCGGAATGCCGGGCAACGGACGATAATCGGCAAACATACTTTGCCAGAATTGCTCTTGTCTGCGTAGATCCTCCACGACTGGGGCACTAGTCTGCCATTGTGCAAAGTCTACATATTGAACGGGGAGATCGTGTAATTCACGGCCCTCATACAACGCAGCCAAATCCCGCTGCAGCAGGAACACAGATTTCCCATCAGCCACGATGTGATGCATATCCAGCACAAGCAGGTGCTGTTCTTCTGCAAGTGGAATAAGAATACTCCGGATTAGCGGCGCCCGCTCCAATTGAAACGGTCGTATGCAACCATTTACGGCAGTATGAAGCTGCTGTCCTTGCAGATGCACGATCTCTAAATGGAAGTCACAATGCTCATGGATTCTCTGCACAGGATCCCCATCTACAATGTCAAACGAAGTTCGCAACGCTTCATGCCTCTCAATCAGTTGCCCACAGGCGCGCTCCAGCCGCGTTACGTCAATCGGTCCATATATCATAAAGGCTGTTGTGATATGGTATCCGGAACCTGTATTCACAAGCTGTTCATCCATAAATACACGCATCTGTGCTGCTGTGAGAGGATAGTAAGCTTGCTTGGCAGCAGGCTCGATCCTCACTCCATACTGGCTGTCCTGCTCGTCTATATAAGCTGCTATCTCTTCAAGAGTATCGTGCTCGAACACTTGCTCAAGAGGGAGTTCTACCTGGAAATTCTCATATACCTGTGCAATCAGTGTCATAATATTCAGGGAATGCACGCCAATTTGCAAGAAATGATCGTCTGCACTAATCCGTTTAATGCCGAGAATATGGGTCCATATGTCCAGCAGCTTGAGCTCGGTTGAACTGTTTGGTGCCTTGTAGATTCTGGCAGTGGTATCCTGCTCAAATGGAGAAGGCAGCGCGTTATAGTCCAGCTTTCCATTGGGCGTTAGCGGCATCTTATCAAGCCGAATGAATCGGGCAGGAATCATATAATCCGGCAAAAAACGGCGCAGGTAGACACTCAATTGCTCATCGTCGATCATCTTATCTGCTAGATAATAGGCTATCAGGAGGGGTTCCTGAGCCTCTTCCACTTGTAGCTGTACGTCATACCCGAGTTCTTTTAGAATCACATGAACCCGTTCCTCATTCACCGGACTTTCCAGCTCATTTCTGGATTGCTCCAGTGTTATGTGCCCTGTACGGACCTCCCAGCTATTTGGGAAAGCATAGTTGTCATATCCTAGCTGTGTACGTTGCACATAAATTCCTGCATCATTGATGAGACAATTGCTAGAGCAAAATCCGGTATCCTCGGGATTGCTCCAACACTCGCTTTTGCTCTGCAAAAAAGATAAAATGTCCTGCTTGCTGACATCACAGTAGCGGTAGAAGTCCACCAGTTCGACTTGATCCAGCATGCTTCGGTTGATTAGCTCATCTCGCTCGAAGGCTTCTGCCACATAATCCTTTTTACCGTGGTATAGTACACGCTGCTCCTGTATTTTTAGTTCAATTTCCGCTGTCGTTCGGTATCCCTGCTGCAAAATATCATATAATCTGACATCATATATTTGTCCTCTGGACAAGCCTGTCACAATGTATGGTATCCCGCGCTCAGCGGCCACACGTGTGCTCAATATTCGCATGGCTTTGAAGCAGCCGTTACAGACGCTGCATTCCTGCTTTAGCCCTTCTTTAAAAATATCCAGCATGCCATCAAAGGTACCAACAATATGATCCACGCCCAGTTCCTTCACGACTGAATCTATATTCCGGAAGGCAGCAGATGAAATGTAACCGTTATCAAATGTGTAAGCCAGCACACGCGCTCCCATCTCAACCAGCCTGTATAAAGCATAAGTGCTGTCTTTGCCGCCGCTATACAGGAGCAAGCAGTCATAGGAAGGTTGGTTCTCTTTCTCTACTGGTTGCAGCTTGCTCTGCAACTGCTCCATACCCTGAAAATATTGTTCTGCCGCTGAGCGGTATTGCTCTTGCCCAGTGCACACACTGCACTTTCCCATATCGTCGAAGCTTATGCCCGGATACGTCGAAGGCAGCCCGCAGGCTGCACAGTGCTGTTGCGCCATACCCTTAGGCGTGTCCGCCTTCGCTCGCATTCGGACGACGGCTTCCCGGATTCCCGCCATATTGGTCAGTCTGTGCTCGATGTCGCCAAGCTCAACGCGATTGCCGCGTATTTTGACCTGATTGTCCTTCCGACCCAATAACGCAAGCTCCCCTTCAGGCAGCCAACGCCCCATATCCCCCGTTCTGTACATCATTATTTCGCCCGATTGATCTCGGCAGGGATCAGGAATGAACGCTGTCTGGTCAGGATGACTGGAAGGAAAGTAACCATGGGTCATATACCTTGTCGCAATACATATCTCTCCGGCCTCACTGCCGGATACAGGCTGCTGCTGCTCGTCCAGCAAATATACACTAGTGTCTGGCAGCGGTCGCCCAATCGGTATGGATTCCCGATGAACATCTTCAGGCTTGATGGGATAGAATAGCTTGATCATCGTTGTCTCCGTAGGACCATACAAATTAACAAGCCGCACGCGATTTCCCAGGTTATCGTACCAGTTCTTCAAGCTTTCAGGCCGAATTGTCTCGCCTGCCAGCAGTACGTAGCGCAAATCCGGATAGCTGTCTGCCGTAAGCGACAAGTGATTGATAAAACGGAACAGGCTGGGGGTACAATGCACAACATGGACCCGCGAGTGCTCAAGCCAGTGCACAAGACGTAACGGGTCCAGAATAATCTCCCTGCTCTCTGGAATACAGATGGTTCCTCCTGCACAAATAGGTACAAAAATGTCTCGCAGCACGGCATCAAATCCAATGGAGGTCAGTTGGCTAACTCGCATCGGATCCGTCAAATCCAGCCATGAAGCCTCCCAGTTCATAAAATGCAGCAAGCTCTCATTTTTACCGACAACCGCTTTGGGCTTACCCGTAGAACCGGACGTGAAGTATATATAAATCGGGTCCGTTGCATTTGCCGAATGGCTGTATGCTTCCTTGCTTCCTGCTTGCACTGACATGGCTTGTCGAGCCCGCAGCACGAAATATTTCCCTTCATGACCTTGCAGTGTCTCAGCCCGCTCAAATTGTGCATCATCACACAACAGGCAGGATACCTCCGCCGTATCCAGCATGGTGACCAGGCGCTCATCCGGGTGCAATGGATCCAGTGGTACGAAGACGCCGCCTAATTTCAAGATGCCGATTACTGCTGCAATGCTTGCACAGCGATCCTGCATCAATATCCCGATATGGTCATACTGCGCTGCACCATGTGCATGTAGTAGTTCACATATGCGGTCGGATTCCGCATCCAGCTCCTTATAGCTGAGCGTCTGCTGCCCGCATTCAATTGCCTTCCGCTCAGGAAAGGCTGCAAACGCTCTAGCAAGCTCATACTGTATCGTATTGTCCATTCGTTCCGATCCCCCTACTTGTCCAATTCAAGTCAGGCATCTGCACCAGCTTATCTGGCGCGGCTTCACGAACGAGAGCCCTTGCCAGCACCAGCGATGAGTCTATTACTGGTCTGCCCTGCAGCCGCAAAGCAGGCAAAGCCAGTGGCAATTCCGTACATCCCAGAATCAGAGCCTCTGCCTGACGACCAATTAATTCATTCACACCCGCCTGCACATTCTGCACAGCTGCCATAGTCGGAGGTCGCGGACAGGCCTTCAGTCCAATAGACAAATCATATATGGCATGATCAATCCGCGAACGGCAGGACGATGAGGGCATAATCGTCTCAAGTCCTCGCGCACGCAAGGCTGTAGTATACATACCAGATTGGGCTGCGGCGACTGTAGACAATACCCCCACCCTGTACACCGCAGGCAGCCTCAGTCTCACAAAAGCGGCAACCTCTTCCACCATATGAAGAAGCCGCACCCGACAGCCTCCTTGCTCCAACAAATTCATCAGCTTGCAGAAGATAGACGGAGCATGCGCCGTGTTACAAGCAATGCCAGCGATATCGACACCCACCTGCTCCATTTTTCGCAAAATGTCATACAAGCCGTAAGCCGGGTTTACACCGCTTCCATGCAGCAGGAAGCCTGTCCTGTCAGCCACTTGGCCTGGAAGCGAGAACAGCATCAACGGCAAGTGCTCCTGATCTTTGCTTGCTGCGGTCTGATCCAGCAGCTTGCTTGCCAGATCAATCCCTGCATGAGGCCCGACTCCTCCCACAATCCCGATGGTTCTGCTCAGACCATCACCTCCCCCTCTTCATGGACAATCTACAGCTTCAGGTTATACTGCTGCATTAACAGCCCCATCGTAATGACGATAATCAGCATGTCGTTGTCATATGGAAGATTCAGCCTGAACCCTTCCTGCGTATATTGCCTTTTCAATTGCTCAACAGCCTCCGGACTAAAACAGCCCTGACGCCGCACCGTATCATATGAGAGAATATCCCCCAAGAACTCTCGCTCTCTAGCCAACAAGGCTGTGCTGCCAGGTGCCACAAATGCGAACTTGGGACGCTGAACAATCTGCTGTGGAAGCATTGGCTCTGCCAGCTTCTTCAGGATATACTTCTCCTTGTAACGCTTCAGCTTCATGGAGATGGGGATACGGCGGGCAAAATTGATAACGGACATATCCAGGAATGGATAGCGAGCTTCTACCGAATGCGCCAGAGCCATGCGATCACCATGATCAGACAAAAGGTGATCGCTCATTCGAAGCTTGAAATCCAGATATGACCTTTTATGAAACACATCCAGTCCGTGCAGCCGTTCCTGCTTCACAATCGGCTCATTCAGGCAGGATATGTGGTCATAGACCTCGTTTACCTGCTCGGAATACAGTCCACGGACCACACGTGCGTATTCATGATGATATTTCTCATACACAAAATCCTCATCGCCCCATAGTCGGCGCCGGATCTCCAGCTCAGCCGGATGCTCAATCCGGCGTGCATTCACCTGCTCTGCTCGCATCTGGTCAAATCGGTAGCCTACATAGCCGCCAAAGAGCTCATCAGCTCCTTCGCCTGTCAACACTACCTTGACATCAAAACGGTGTGCAGCCTCTGACAGGCTCAAGGAAGCCGTGTTATACGTTTCCTTGAGCGCACATTCCGCATGGTAGACTGCCTGGAACAGCTTGCTGGCTATTTCCTCCTGTCCGATCGGTATTTCATGATGGTTGGAGTGAAGACGCTCTACCATCATCCGCTGATACTTGGCTTCGGAGATGGTCGGGTCGGTAATATTCACGGAGAAGGAGTGGCGTCGGCCCGAGGGATCCAGACTCTGGATTTTGGCAGCAATGAGAGACGAATCCAAGCCCCCACTTAAGTAAAAGCCCACCGGTACATCCGCCTGCAAGCGTCGCTGCACTGAACGGGTCAGCAAATCGTCCAGCTCCTCGATATAATCATGCTCATTCACAGACTCATAGGACTCACCGCCCTGCGGATAGATCAGGTCCCAGTATTCGCAGTCTCTCACTCCGTCTTCTTGATCCACGAGCAAATAGTGTCCTGCCTCCAGGCTGTGGATTCCTTGAAAGAGTGTCCTTGGACTGACCAGGCCAGGAAAGTGCATAATCTGGTCCAGCCCCTTCAAGTCGATACGCGCCGTTATATCAGGATGCTCCAAGAGAGCTTTGATCTCTGAAGCAAAGACGAACATGCCTCCGGTAATCGTGTAATAAAACGGAGCAATGCCCACATGATCACGTACACACAAAAGCTGCCTTGTAGTGTGGTTATATAGAGCGAACGCAAACTGTCCGTTCAGCCGATCCATTAATTGGGTACCATACTCCTCATATAAGTGCAAAATGACTTCAATGTCGCAGCAGGTCGCAAATCGGTGTCCGCGAGCCTCCAAATCAGCACGAAGCTCGCGATAATTAAAAATTTCACCATTGCATATGAGCGTAAGCGACCCGTCTTCATTATGAATCGGCTGTGCTCCACCAGCCGGATCGATAATACTCAATCTTGTGAAACCAAGCACAAGGTCAGGCGCGATCAAATATCCCGTATCGTCCGGCCCACGGTGACGCAGCACACCGTTCATGCGCTCGATCCAGTGGGGCTCGGCTCTACCTTCTCCCTTGAAGTCCATATAACCGCATATTCCGCACATTCAGCTTCAAACTCCTCTGTGACCATGAATTACATGCATAGCCTATTCGTTAGTTGTTCGAAGAAATCCGTAATGCATCCAGCCTCTCATCCGGCTTGGCCATGGCTTGCGATAGCATGGATTTCAATTTCTGGATCAGCACATTAATCGTTGCTTGACGAAACAGCTCAGGACAGTAGGTAAAGCATAGACTCAAAGCACCGTCTGACGACTCTATTACATCCAGCTGCAAATCAAAGCGGGTATTGGCTGCAATGTAATAAGGTGTCGCCTTAATGTCTTTCATCTGCAATTCGGGATAGTCCTGATTCTGCATGATAAACATACTGCTAAAAAGCGGCCGCATCTGATCATGAAAGCGTTGCGCAAGCTGCTGGTTCAATCGTTCGAATGGATAGTCCTGATGGGCATATCCCTGCAATAAAGCTTGCCTTGCTTCCTGCAAAAATTGCCGAAAGGTTTTCTCCCCAGAAGGGAAGGTACGAATGGCTAACGTATTGATGAACATCCCGACTACTCCCTCCAGTTCCCGCAGGTTCCGACCGAGTATACTGGTGCCGATGGAAATATCGTCTCTGCCTGTCCAGTCCATAAGCAGTATATTGTAGGCTGCAAACAAGAGCATATTTTTCGTCACCCCCGCAGCAGTACAAAAAGCTGAGATTCGTCCATTGAACTCTTCCTCGAATTTGTAATATTCCAGCCTGCCTTCCCAACTGGTCACATTGCTCTTCTCATAATCGGTGGGCAGCTCCGTTACTGGAAGTGAGTGCCCGAATACATGAAGCCAGTAGTCCTCCTGTATGCGCATAGCCTCAGATGTCATGATCTGCTGCTGCCATACGGCAAAATCCTTGTAGTGTACAGGAATAGGCTCAAGCTCTCTGCCTTCGTAGAGGTCTGCAAACTCCTTCGCAATAATAATCATGGAAGCCCGGTCGGCAATCATATGATGCACATCAAGCATAAGAGCATAGCGCGATTCCGGAAATCGAATCAGCATCGCCCGCAGCAGAGGGGCTTCATCCAGCCGAAAAGGACGAATGAACTGTTCCAGATAGCGGTCGTTAAATACAGGCTCTGGCGAATCGATACAGACAAGATCCAAAATGGCAGATTCATGCATCCGCTGAATATACCTGCCGCGAGCCAGATGAAAGGAGGTTCGCAGCGCTTCATGTCGCTGCACTACTTCTTGCAAGGCGAGCTGCACACGTGGGGCATCCACCTCCCCTTCCATGACCAGTACACTCGGTAAATTGTAAGCGGTCGCCCCAGCCTGCCGACCATGCAGAATCATTCGCATCTGGGCAGACGACAATGGATAGTCCTCCTGCCACGGAGCTGGCTTAATCATCCAGAACTCGGCCCCTTCTGCCGGCTTGGCCTCAAGGAAGGCCGCCAGCTCGGCCACCGTCGGATGCTGCATCAGCTCCGTCAGGCTTGTCTCCGCCTGCAGACGCTCATTCAACCGATTCGCTATTCGTATTCCGCTGATCGAATCGCCGCCCAGCTCATAATAGTTCTCATCCACCGCAATTTCCTCCAGCCCCAGCTCGCTGCCCCAAACAGTCGCCACCTCCTGCTCCCGCTCGCTGTACACGCCGCTGGCACGCCCAATCAACCGCACCTCCGTGCCTGTTCCTCGTTCCCAGGCGTCCTTTGCCTCAGAGGATTTCGGGCGGAGTGAGCCCCCTTCGGTAATCGATTCGATTGACGCTGACGCGGATAACGAGGCCTCCGTCTGCCTTCCCGCTGCTTCGGTCATCTCGGCCACGGCGGAACTGCCTGAATCCCGCGCTCCCCGTCGCAGTCGATCGGTACGTCGCTGCTTCGGCGGCTCAACCTCGCCTTCCGCATGTTGGGCGGCAGCCCTCGGACGCCGGAACAGGCTGGCATGCGCTTCTTCCAGGTACCAGCAGGAGACTCGCTCCAGCGGATATTCCGGCACGGCGACCCGCCGCAGTCGCACCTGCGGCATGCGCTTACGGTACCATGCCTCCCATGCGATATCCGCTCCGGCGCTGTACTG
>NZ_KB898215.1 GCF_000377505.1 Paenibacillus massiliensis 2301065 = DSM 16942
TCTTCGAGCTAGGTGGAGATTCCATCAAGGCGCTACAGGTGTCATCACGACTCCTGCAGGCTGGGTACCGGATGGAGATGAAGGACCTGTTCAGCCATCCGACAGTCATATCACTCAGTCCTCTGTTGCGTACCGACGGTAAGATCGCCAGCCAAGAGGATGCCAAGGGCCGGGTAGAGCTGACACCAATTCAACGCTGGTTCTTCGAGCAGCAGCCTGCAGAGCCGCATCACAACAATCAAGCTATGCTGCTGTACCGGGCTGAACGCTTTAATGTAGACGCACTGCGGCATACGATGGACAGGATTGTCCAGCATCATGATGCGCTGCGTACCGTCTTCCGCGATACAGAACATGGTTATGAGGCTTGGAACCGTGAGACTAACGATGGCGTGCTATATACGCTGGAGATTGTAGATCTCTTGGGTGTAGCTGATGAAGCATTAGCTGTCGAGACCAAGGCAACAGAGATTCAAGGAAGTATTCAGCTAAGCGAAGGACCGCTTGTGAAGCTGGGTCTGTTCCAGTGCGCGCAAGGGGATCATTTGCTGATTGTCATCCATCATTTGGTGGTGGACGGAGTATCCTGGCGGATATTGCTGGAGGACGTTGCAGCTGGCTATGAGCAGGCATTGGCGGGCAAGAAGGAGAAGGCTATTCAGCTTCCTCATAAGAGTGATTCATTCCAGACCTGGGCAGGGCAGCTGTCGGCTTATGCCAACAGCGCAGCGATGGAGCAGGAGCTTGCGTACTGGCAGCATATCGAGCAAGCGGAAGCGAAGCTTGTGCAGGCATTGCCGAAGGACTTTGACCAGCCTAAAGCACAACTGGGGGATAGCGAGGTCATTACGGTACGCTGGACGAAGCAGGAGACTGACATGCTGCTCAAACAGGCCCATCGTGCATACAGCACAGAAATGAATGATCTGCTACTGAGTGCTCTTGGCAAGGCTATATTCGACTGGTCTGGATCGGAGCGCGTGTTAATTAATCTGGAGGGTCACGGCCGGGAATCCATTTTGCCAGATATGGATGTTACGCGCACCATCGGTTGGTTCACAAGCCAGTTCCCTGTTGTATTGAACGTCAGTGCTGCTTCTAGTAGAGCAGGGGCTGATCAAGCCAATATCGGGCGTCTGATTACGCAGGTCAAGGAAGGTCTGCGCCAAATTCCGAACAAAGGCATCGGCTATGGCATTCTGCGCTACCTGTCCAATTCAGCAACCACACCAACTGGCGGATTACTCCAGATTGAGCCAGAGATTAGCTTCAACTATCTGGGGCAATTCGATCAGGATTACAAAGGCAGTGCTCTGCAGCCTTCGTCTTACTCGATTGGTGTGCCAGTGAGTACCAAGGCGGCCATGGATTTTGCACTGGATATCAACGGGTTGATTGAGGACGGCGAGCTTGTATTCACGATCCGGTATGGTAGCACCCAGTTCCGTCAGGAGACGATGGAGCGGCTTGGAGAGCACTTGGTCTCCAGTCTGCGTGAAGTTATTCTTCACTGTGTTGCACAGGACAGAACAGTGCTGACGCCAAGTGATGTACTGCTGAATAACGTAACGATGGATGAGCTGCAGCAACTGGTCGAGGATACACGTGAGCTCGGCGAACTGGAGAATGTGTATGCCTTGACGCCAATGCAGAAGGGGATGCTCTTCTACAGCCTGATGGATGCTGATTCAGGAGCTTATTTCGAGCAGGCTACCTTTGAGCTGAACGGACGCTTTGATGTGGGGGCCTTCGGACGCAGCTTCGACCTGTTGATTGAACGCCATGAAGCGCTGCGGACGAACTTTATTAGCTTGTGGAAGGACGAGCCTGTACAGGCTGTATTCCGCAGCCGTAGTGGACAGCTATATTATGAGGACCTGCGTGAACTGTCAGTTGCTGATCGTGAGGCGCGTGTAGAAGCTTATACGGGTGAAGACAAGGCCAAGGGATTCCGTCTGGATGCGGATGCGCTCATTCGGGTATCCATTTTACAGACTGGAGATGAAGCATACCACTTTATCTGGAGCTTCCATCATATTCTAATGGATGGCTGGTGCTTGTCCTTCATGACACAGGAAGTCTTCGGTACCTATCTTGCCCTGCGTGCGGGCCAGGAGCCGATGCTTTCGCCAGTCACACCATTCAGTCGCTTTATCGAATGGCTGGAGCGCCAGGATCGTGAAGAGGCCCGCCAATACTGGAGCGGATATCTAGCTGACTATGAGCAGCAGGTTATGCTGCCACAGCAAAAGGTGCAGTCCACCTCAGTACGCCAGAAGGAATATGCAGCGGGTGAGCTGGAGTGTGATCTGCAGCCAGAGCTGGCCGTGCAGATTGGACGAGTTGCCAAGCAGCATCAAGTCACAATTAATACCTTGATTCAGACCGTATGGGGCGTCCTGCTGCAAAAGTACAACAACAGCACCGATGTCGTGTTCGGCAGCGTCGTGTCAGGTCGTCCAAGCGATATCCCGGGCGTGGAGCAGATGATCGGCTTGTTCATTAACACGATCCCGGTTCGTATTCAGACGGTAACAGGCGAAGGCTTTGCCACGCTGATGAGACGCGTACAGGAGCAGGCACTTGCATCCAATACGTATGATGCGTTCCCATTGTATGAGATTCAGTCGCTGACAGATCAGAAGCAGGATCTTATCAATCACATTATGGTTTTTGAAAACTATCCAGTGGAGCAACAGGTCGAGCAGCTTGGTGACAGTGGAGAAGACGCATTTACAATCTCGAACGTCGTTGCTACAGAGCAAACAAATTATGATCTGAACGTGGTTGTGATGCCAGGCGAAGCAATCCGGATTCGCTTTATGTATAACGCGCTGAGCTTCGATCAAGCAGGCATTGAGCGATTGCATGGACATTTTGCACATCTGCTGGAGCAGATTGCGCTGAATCCGCAAGCTCGCATAGACGAGTTGGAGCTTATTACTGCTGCTGAACAGTCTCAAATTCGTGAAGTATTCAACAACACAGCCACAGCGTACCCACGTCATCAGTCCATTCATCGGCTGTTCGAGGAGCAGGCTGCGCGTGTGCCTGAGAAGACGGCAGCCGTGTATGGGCAGCAATCGTTATCCTATCGTGAGCTGAATGAGTCAGCCAACCGCTTGGCACATACGTTGCGATTGGCTGGAGTACAGGCTGACGAGCCAGTCGGCTTGCTGGCTGAACGCTCGCTGGATATGCTGATTGGCACGCTGGCGATTTTGAAGGCAGGCGGTGCGTATGTGCCGATTGACCCTCAATATCCAGAGGAGCGCATTCGGTATATGCTGGAGGATTCGGGAGCCAGACTGCTGCTTGCGCAGGAGGCACTACTAGAGCGATATGATTGGACCGGATTTACGGGACAGATCGTCGAGCTGAATGATGAGGCTTCCCGTAATGCTGACACGTTGAATACAGCACATACATTGAATAGTACAGACATATCGAGTAACACAGATACATTGAATAGTGAACTTACATCTAATCTGCCGTCGAGTACTTCCAGCCATGACGCAGCCTACATCATTTACA
Source organism: Paenibacillus massiliensis 2301065 = DSM 16942 (assembly GCF_000377505.1). Classification (GTDB taxonomy): domain Bacteria; phylum Bacillota; class Bacilli; order Paenibacillales; family Paenibacillaceae; genus Paenibacillus; species Paenibacillus massiliensis. Next base: position 3,535 of record NZ_KB898215.1, read on the forward strand.
CATCAGGCTCTACGGGTCTGCCGAAGGGCGTCGTTGTTGAGCATCGCAGTGTCGTGCGCCTAGTGTGCAATACGGATTATGTGCCGCTGGATGAATCCACACGGATTCTGCAGACGGGAGCGCTCGTATTTGACGCTTCGACGTTTGAGATTTGGGGCGCATTGTTAAATGGTGGTCAGCTGGTGTTGGTAGATCAGGACACACTGCTGGATGCAGCCAAGCTGAAGACGAGCATTCGCGAGCATGCCATTACGACCATGTGGATGACGGCGCCTTTGTTCAACCAGCTTTCCCAGCAGGATGCCGAATTGTTCGGAGCTGTGAAGTACTTGCTGGTTGGCGGGGATGTTCTCTCCGTACCGCACATTAACCGGGTATTGGATCATCATCCGGGGTTGACCATCATTAACGGCTATGGCCCGACGGAAAATACGACCTTCTCGACGACATACCGCATCGACGAGCTACAGCATGATGCTGTTCCAATCGGTCGTCCGATCCATAATTCCACGGCGTATGTAGTCGATGCAGGCTTTCATTTGCAGCCTATCGGTGCTTGGGGTGAGTTGGTGGTGGGTGGTGACGGCGTAGCCCGTGGCTATCTGAACCGCCCTGAGCTGACGAGCGAGAAATTCCGCTTGAATCCTTGGGCAGCGGGAGCGGATGAAGGAACAGAAGAACGTCTGTATTGCACAGGTGATCTCGTACGTTGGCGTGAGGATGGCACATTGGAGTATGCCGGACGTATGGACCAGCAGGTGAAAATCCGTGGTTATCGAATTGAGCTGGGTGAGATAGAGGCGAAGCTCCTGCGAATGGTAGATATTCGTGAGGCGGTCGTACTGGTGATCGAGGATGAAGATGGGCAGAAAATGCTCTGTGCTTACTTCACCTCAAATCAGGCCTGTAATGTTGGAGAGCTCAGACAGGTGCTAACCCAAGAGCTTCCTTCCTATATGGTGCCATCCTACTTTATGCAGGTAGAGCAGATTCCATTGACTGTGAACGGTAAAGTAGACCGCAAAGCCCTGCCTGCGCCGGAGGGCGGCATGTCTAACGGCACAGCCTATGTATCTCCACGCACAGCGGCTGAACAAGCTCTGGCCACGGTGTGGAGCGCTGTGCTCGGTGGTGGACAAATTGGCATACTTGATCATTTCTTCGAGCTGGGCGGCGATTCTATTAAAGCGATTCAGGTAGCCTCCCGCTTGTTGCAAGCCGGATACAAGATGGACATGAAGGATCTGTTTAAATATCCGACGATCAAGGATCTCGCACCACAGCTCGGTCTCGCAGAGCGGCATACAGCAGATCAGGGAGTAGTGACAGGAGAAGTCGTACTCACGCCAATCCAACATTGGTTCGTAGAACAGAAGCAACCGGATGATCATCACTTCAATCAGGCGGTTATGCTGCATCGGGAGCAAGGCTTTGATGAGGGCGCATTACTTCAGGCCCTTGCGAAGCTGGCTGAGCATCATGATGCGTTGCGGATGGTATTCAGCAAGCATGATCACAGCTATAGTGTGCAAAATCGCGGCATAGACGAGGGTGAACTATTCCATCTCGAGGTTGCAGACTTTAGGGATGTCTCAGATTCGGCTGTGCTCAGAGCAGCGATTGAGGCCAAAGCCGATAGCATTCAAAGTGGTATAAATCTGGATGAAGGACCTCTCTTCCGAGCAGGCTTGTTCCGTTGTGCTGACGGGGATCATCTGTTGCTGGTCATTCACCATTTGGTCGTGGACGGTGTATCCTGGCGTATTTTGTTCGAGGACCTGGCTACTGTATATGAGCAGGCTGTCTCACAGGAAGCCTTACGGCTTCCGTACAAAACGGATTCCTTCCGCACATGGTCCCATCAGCTTACTGAATATGCCCATAGTGAGGCTATGGTAAGTGAACGGGATTATTGGGAGCGACTCAACGCCGAGGCGCTGGATAATCAAGGAAAGCTGCCTATGGATGCGGAAGTGGAAGGACCATTTACCCTGGCTGACACAGACACCGTCGTGGTACAGCTGACACAGCCACAGACGGAGCAGCTACTGAAGCAAGCACATCGCGCCTACAACACAGAAGTGAACGATCTGCTGCTTACCGCGCTGGGGATGACGCTGCAAGCCTGGACGGGCCATGAGCGAAGCCTGATTAACTTAGAGGGTCATGGACGTGAGGACATTCTCGCTGGTATGGATGTATCTCGCACAGTAGGCTGGTTCACGACTCAATATCCAGTGCTGTTGGATGCAGCCAGTGATTCAACACTCTCTGCACGCATCAAGCAAGTCAAAGAGAGTCTCCGCCATATTCCAAATAAAGGTATCGGTTATGGCATATGGAGATACTTGACTGAAGCCCGGACAGACCTCCGTCAAAGCGAAGGTAGAGGTGTCTCTGGTGCAGGCTACGCTGAGCCACAGATTAGCTTCAACTATCTGGGCCAATTCGATCAGGATCTGAGCAACAGTAACATACGCATGTCTCCATATTCGATCGGTGCAGCCGTTAGTGAACGGACAGAGATGAAATATATGCTTGATGTAGGTGGTATCGTCACAGACGGAGTTCTGGAGCTTGAGATTCGCTATAACCGTGAAGGCTTCCGTCAGCATACGATTCAGATGCTGGCCGAGCTGCTGAGAGGCCATCTGTTGGAAATAATCGAGCATTGTGTCAGTCGAGAGCGTACAGAGCTTACACCAAGTGATGTCTTGTTCAAAGGTCTTACTCTGGAGCAACTTGCTACGATTCTAGACCAGACCCAAGCAGTAGGTGAACTGGAAAATGTATATCCATTAACCCCGATGCAGAAGGGGATGCTGTTCCACAGTCTGATGCATGCCGAGACGGGTGTGTACTTTGAGCAGGCAACGTTCGAGCTGAATGGAGCATTTGTACCAGAGGTGTTCGAGAAGAGTCTGGCGCTGCTGATAGATCGTCACGCCATTTTCCGTACGAATTTCTATAGTGGCTGGCATGGTCAACCATTACAGGTCGTGTATCGCTATAGAGCAGTAGACTTCCAGTATGAAGATGTTAGAGAAGGCAGAGATGCAGTAGCTGAGATCGTAGCTGAATACATCTCTCGCGACAAGGCGAGAGGCTTCGACCTTGGCCAGGATTCGTTGATGCGTGTAGCAGTGCTGCGCACAGGAGATAGCACGTATCAGTTCATCTGGAGCTTCCATCATATTGTGATGGATGGCTGGTGTTTGTCGCTCGTGACGGACGAAGTATTTGGAGCCTATCAGGTATTGCTTGCAGGCAAAGAGCCTGTATTGGCAGCGGTGCAGCCTTATAGTAACTACATTGAATGGCTGGAACGGCAAAATACAGAGGCAGCCTCCCGCTACTGGAGTGACTATCTGGCAGGCTTTGAGCAACAGACATTGCTGCCTGGTGAGCAAGGCGGAGGAATTCTCTTGGCGGAACAGAACTCATCCCAGCTTGCACCAGAGCATGTAGCTGAGCAAGGGACTGAGCACGGATCAGGGGCTGCTGGATATACACCTGGTAAGCTATCCTTCACGTTAGGCCAGCAATGGAGTGAGGCCTTGAATCGGATGGCGAGGCAGCAGCAGGTTACGATCAACACGGTGCTACAGACGGTCTGGGGCGTGATCCTGCAGAACTACAATAACAATCAGGATGTCGTATTTGGTAGTGTCGTATCTGGCCGTCCGGCAGAAATTGCGGGTGTGGAGCAGATGATCGGCTTGTTCATCAATACGATTCCAGTACGGATTATGAATGAACGTAGTACCACCTTCGCACAGCTACTGCATAGTGTGCAGGAGCAGGCGCTTGCCTCGGGAGCTTACGATACGTTCCCGCTATATGAGATTCAGGCACTGACTGAGCAGAAGCAGGATCTGATTAATCATATTATGGTATTCGAGAATTTCCCGATCGGCGAACAGATCAGCCAGGTAGGCGATTCCGAGCACGGCAGTGAGCATTCCGGATCAGCATTGTCGATTACCAACGTTTCTATTGCTGAGCAGACCAACTATGATTTCAACCTGATTGTAGTCCCAGGCGAAGACATCTCAATTCTGTTCGAGTACAACACGCTGGTGTACAGCCTTGCCGATGTGGAGCGCATTCAGGGCCATATTGATCAAGTGATTGGGCAAATTGTCGCCAATCCGCATATCCGTGTGGATGAACTTGCCTTGGTAACCCCGGCAGAGCAAGCACATCTCATCGAGATGTGGGGCGATACCGCAGCACCATATCCGCAGGAGGAGACACTTAGCAGTCTGTTCGAGCAGCAGGTATTACGTTCACCGGAGCAGGTGGCTGTCATCTGTGGAGAGCAATCGCTGACCTATGCGGAGCTGAATGAACGTGCGAATCGTCTGGCACGCACCTTGCGTGCGGAAGGTGTTGTAGCAGATCAGCCCGTAGGTGTGGTCGTGCAGCGCTCACTGGAGATGATGGTGGGCATCTATGCGATTCTGAAGGCTGGCGGCGCATATGTGCCGATTGATCCAGACTATCCGGCCGATCGCATCCGCTTCATGCTGGAGGACTCGGGTGCGCAGCTGGTGCTGACGCAGCAGCATCTTGTCGAGCGGTGGGAGGTGCAGTCTGCACAGTCGGGCCATTTTGCGGCAAGTTCGAGTGCGCTGGGTGCAGAGGCTGGAATTGTTAGTGTTAGTGGTACTGAAATGGCTAGTGATACGGATGCTGGTATTGATGGAGCTAAGGGTACTGGTACTGCTGCAGATGTTGCAGGGGCAAATGAGGCTAGTGGATGGGCAGACTTCGGCGGCAAAATACTGGTGCTGGAGCAGGAGGAGCTGTATCACGAGGATGGATCCAACCTGGCCCCACTGGCTGGGCCGCAGCATATCGCGTATGTCATCTATACATCGGGTTCTACAGGCAAGCCGAAGGGCGTCATGGTCGAGCATCACTCGGTGATCAACCGGATTCTGTGGATGCATGATCGCTATGGTCTGAGCGCAGAGGATACGATTCTGCAGAAGACCACCTTTACCTTCGACGTATCCGTATGGGAGCTGTTCTGGTGGTCCATGGTTGGCTCCAAGGTAAGCTTGCTGTCCGTGGGCGGCGAGAAAAATCC
>NZ_KB898216.1 GCF_000377505.1 Paenibacillus massiliensis 2301065 = DSM 16942
CGCTGGTTGCCAGATGGCAACATCGAATATTTGGGCCGGATCGACCATCAGGTGAAGATTCGCGGGTACCGGATTGAGCTGGGCGAAGTGGAAGCACAGCTGCTGCAGGTGGAGTCTGTACGTGAAGCGGTCGTCATGCCCCGTGCCGATGAGACGGGGCAGAAGCAGCTGGTGGCGTACTATGTAGCAAGTGTTGAGCTTGGCGCGGCTGAGCTGCGGAGCGAAATGGGCCGCGAATTGCCAAGCTACATGGTGCCGACGTACTTTATCCAGATGGAGCAGATGCCACTGAGCCCGAATGGCAAAATTGACCGCAAAGCCCTCCCGGCACCGGAAGGTAGCCTGCAGAGCGGAGCGGATTATGCTGAGCCGCGTACGGCGCAGGAACGGGCGCTTGTAAAGGTGTGGCAGGATGTGCTGGGCGTGCCGACGGTCGGGATCCTGGACAATTTCTTCGATCTGGGCGGTGATTCGATCAAGGCCATTCAGATTGCGTCCCGTGTGTTCCAGACCGGCTATAAGCTGGACATGAAGTACTTGTTCCAGCACCCAACGATTGCAGCACTGGCACTGCATTTGCAGGAAGCAAGCCGGATGGCTGATCAGGGTGAAGTACATGGAGAGACAGGCTTGCTGCCGATTCAGCAATGGTTCTTCGAGCAGAAGCGCGAGCATCCGCAGCACTTCAATCAAGCAGTCATGCTATATAGCGAGGAAGGCTTCCACGAAGCAGCTGTTCGCTCGGTGATGGATCAGATTGTGAGACACCATGATGCATTGCGTACCGTGTTCCGTCCTGATGAATCGGGCTTGGTATTCGAGGCTTGGACACGACACGTCGATGAAGGTGTCCTGTATACCCTGGACATCGTTGATCTCTGCGCGCTGGAGAGCTATGCGGAGGAATTGGAGGATAGAGCCGCTGCTATTCATAGCAGTATGGACCTGAGCACAGGTCCTCTGGTCAAGCTTGGATTGTTCCGAACTGTCGATGGCGATCACCTGCTCATCACGATTCATCATTTGGTGATGGACGGAGTCTCCTGGCGGATCCTCTTTGAAGATTTTGCTGCAGGGTACGAGAAGGCATTGAAGGGTCAGGCCATACAGTTACCGTACAAGACCGATTCCTTCCAGCTATGGACCAGCGAGCTGGCATCGTATGCACAGCGTGCTACGACAGCAGCCATTTCTGGTGAATCAGGTGCCACTCATGAGAGTGTCTTAAATACATCATATTGGGAGCGCATTGAGCAGGAGAAATCCAGCGTTGCCCCATTGCCAAAGGACTTTATATATGAAGGCTCTGTGCAAGCTGACAGTGAGCTGTTGTCCGTGGAATGGAGCGAGGTACAGACGCAAATGCTGCTCAAACAGGCTAACCGTGCCTACAATACGGAGGTTAATGATCTGTTGCTGACCGCACTTGGTCTGGCCGTACATCAATGGACGGGTGCACGACAGGTTCTCGTCAATCTGGAAGGGCACGGACGGGAAGCAATCATTCCTGATGTGGATATTACGCGTACGATCGGCTGGTTCACGAGCTTGTATCCTGTATTGCTGGAGACGGGCAGAGAAATGACGCTGGCTCAGCGAATCAAGGAGACGAAGGAAGGCCTGCGACGCCTTCCACATAAAGGATTGTCTTATGGAATCTGGCGATATCTGTTCTCTGCTGCAGCGGGTGCAGCTGTGGCTGGTGCGCAAGAGCGTACCCATAATGCAGACCCGGAGATTAGCTTCAACTATCTGGGTCAGATCGATCAGGATCTCCAGCACAGCGGCATCACCTTGTCTTCTTACAGTGTAGGGGAGACTGAGGATACGAGCGCGCGCATGAATTACACCCTTGATATCAATGCGATGATCTCGGAGGGCAAGCTGCGCCTGACGGTAGCTTACAGCCGTAAGCAGTATCACAAGGAGACGCTCGAACGTCTGGCAGACATGCTGCACACGGCTCTGCACGAAGTGATTACGCATTGTGCGGCACAGGATCAGCCGGCGCTGACTCCGAGCGATGTATCTTTCAGGGGGCTGTCGATTAAGGAACTGGAGCAGATCACGGAGCAGGCATCTCATACAGGTGAATTGGAAAATGTATATGCACTGACGCCGATGCAGAAGGGCATGCTCTTCTACAACCTGATGGATTCACAATCCGGAGCGTATTTTGAGCAAGCTTCCTTCGATCTGCAGGGCGAGTTCGACATCGCTGCGTTCGCAGCTAGTCTGGACAAGCTGGTAGAGCGACATACGGCATTGCGTACGAACTTCTATAGTGGCTGGAAGGATGAGCCGTTGCAGGTGGTGTATCGCAACAAAGGCAGCGAATTGTATGTAGAGGATTTGCGTGAGCTGGACGAGAGAGTTCAACGCGAATATATTACTGAGTTCACACGCAAGGACAAGCTACGTGGCTTTGATCTGGCACAGGATGCACTGATGCGTGTCGCTATATTGCGTACAGGAGAGGACGCGTACCGTTTCATCTGGAGCTTCCATCATATTGTGATGGATGGTTGGTGCTTGTCACTTGTGACGAATGAAGTATTTGCAAGCTATTTTGCCTTATTGGCCAACAAGCAGCCGCAGCTGGCGCCTGTATCGCCATATAGCCAATATATCGAATGGCTGGAGCAGCAGAGTGTACAGGCCGCTTCCGACTATTGGAGCAGCTATCTGGCAGACTATGAGGAGCAATCCCGACTCCCGCAGGCTAACAAGCAAATCAAAGCCGGATATCAGGCAGACCGACTCGAATTTGATCTGGGTGCTGAGCTGACGGCAGGAATTCAGCAGGTTGCAAGACGTTATCAAGTGACCATCAATACACTGATGCAGACTGTATGGGGCATTTTACTGCAAAAGTATAACGGGTCACAGGATGTCGTATTCGGCAGCGTTGTATCTGGTCGTCCAGCCGAGATCCCGAATGTGGAGAATATGATCGGTTTGTTCATTAATACCATTCCTGTGCGCATCAGCGCGCAAGGTGACAGGGTGTTCTCGGATGTAATGAAGGACAATCAGCAGCAATCTATTGCTTCCAATGCTTACGACACGTATCCGCTGTATGAAATTCAGGGCCTGTCAGAGCTGAAGCAGGACTTGATTAATCACATTATGATTTTCGAGAATTATCCGGTAGAGGAGCAAATTGAGCAATTGGGTGGCAGTCAGGCATCTGGCTTCCGAATTACAGGAGTCGAATCCGTCGAGCAGACGAACTATGACTTTAACCTCGTCGTAATGCCAGCGGATACGATTCATATGATCTTTGGCTATAACGCGCTGACCTTTGATCGTGAAGGTATAGAGCAGATTCGGGGTCATCTGGTGCACTTGCTGGAGCAGGTGGCAGCGAATCC
>NZ_KB898217.1 GCF_000377505.1 Paenibacillus massiliensis 2301065 = DSM 16942
GAAGTCGTTGTCACCGCCTATGCCGCCGAGGATGGCCAAAAGCAGCTGAGCGCCTATCTGGTCGCTGACCGGCTATTGACAGCGAAGGAGCTTCGCGGGGCGCTGTCCCAAGAGCTGCCTGATTACATGATTCCGTCCTACTTTGTGCAGCTGGAGCAGCTACCGCATACTCCGAACGGCAAGATTGACCGCAAAGCCTTGCCTAGTCCACAAGTAACCCGGGTGGATGCTGCACAACAGGAGCCGCCAAGGACGCCTACCCAAGCACAGCTGGCGACCATCTGGCAGGACGTGCTGGGACTTGATAACGTGGGCATCCGGGATAACTTCTTCGAGATCGGTGGTCATTCTCTGCGGGCCACCACGCTGGTAGCACGGATCCCCAGAGAGATGAGTGGACAGCTCACACTTCGAGAGGTATTCCAATTCCCGACCATTGAGCAGCTTGCTGAGCTGCTGGAGAGCAGGAATCAGGAAGCTCATGTGTCCATACCTGTCGTAGAGAAGCGCAGCTATTATCCTGTATCCTCGGCACAGAAGCGCTTGTACGTGCTTAGCCAGCTTGAAGGCGGTGAGCTTAGCTACAATATGCCAGGCTCCATGCTAGTAGAGGGACAGCTCGATCGTGCACAGCTGGAGGAAGCTTTCCGCCAGCTCATCGCCCGGCACGAGACACTGAGAACGAGCTTCGAGATCGTCGATGGTGAGCCTGTACAGCGTGTAAGGGATGAAGTGCCATTTATGGTGGAATACGCGCAGATCAGAGAAGACGAGACGTCAGCACACATCCGTGCGTTCATTCGTCCCTTCGATCTCCAGCAAGCTCCCCTGCTTCGGGTTGGTCTGCTTGAATTGGAGCCAGAGCGCCACCTATTGCTGTTCGATATGCATCATATCGTCTCTGATGGTGCTTCGATGGACGTGCTGGTAGAGGAATTCATCCAGCTGTACGAAGGAAGTGCTCTGCCAGCGCTTCGTGTGCAGTACAAGGATTATGCCGTATGGCAGCATTCGGAGCTTCACGGTGAACGTATCGCGCAGCAGGAGGAATTCTGGCTGGATGTGTTCCGTGGAGAGCTACCTGTGCTCGATTTACCTACCGATACACCTCGTCCGTCACAGCGAAGCTTTGAAGGTAAGCAATTGGATTTCGACATTGACTCAGACCGAATGCATGGGCTGAAGCTGATCGCGGAACAGACCGGGTCCACATTGTACATGGTGCTGCTGTCTGCGTATACTACACTGCTTCATAAATATACCGGACAAGAGGATATCATTGTTGGCACATCTATGGCAGGAAGACCACATGCAGACTTGGAGCGGCTAATCGGTATGTTCGTGGGAACGCTGGCGCTTCGCAGCTATCCTTGTGGAGAGAAGTCGTTCATCGACTACGCACAGGAAATCAAAGAAACGGCTCTTCAAGCGTACGAGCACCAGGACTATCCATTCGAGGAGCTCGTAGCTAAGCTGAATCTCAAGCGGGATTTGAGCCGCAACCCTCTCTTCGACACCATGCTTGTGCTTCAAAATACAGAGCGTAGTGAGCGAGAGATTGCCAGGTTGCAATTCAAGCCTTATCCACAAGAGCATGTAGCGGCTAAATTCGATCTGACGCTGTATGTGGCTGAGCATGATAACAAGCTTGTATGCAGCTTCGAATATGCAAGTGCTCTGTACCACCAGACTACGATAGAACGGATGGCTGGGCATCTGCTGCAGATCATTGATGCTATTGTAAGCAATCCGCATGAGAAGCTGTCTGGTGTAGACATCGTAGCACCACAAGAGCGTACTCAACTTGTGGAGAGGTATAATGCGACAGCAGCAGCGTATCCAAAGCAGCAAGCCATTCATCAGCTGTTCGAGGAGCAGGTGCTGCGAACACCTCATCACGTGGCGGTGGTACTCGAAGATCAGCAGTTAACCTACGG
>NZ_KB898218.1 GCF_000377505.1 Paenibacillus massiliensis 2301065 = DSM 16942
AGCAGCGGCTCGCCATAGAATTGATGCACGGAAGCTTCGAGCTGTACCTCCGTCCCTTGGCTGTTCACTTGCTCCGCCAGATCCAGCTTCTCCGTAGTTGTACCTAGATGAAGACCGTCTGAGCCTACGAACTTATGCGTTTGATGAGAAAGTGAAGGTAACAAAAAAACAGGTCGATTACGGTGCTATCTGACCATAATCAACCTGCTAGATGTATCGGAACAGCGTTATTTAGGGTATAAAATAATGCATTTGATGCGCGTACAACCGAAATGGAGAAATCTTTATGTTGGTGTTACATGGTTTAAGTCTATTTGATATCAGCTTCCCTACTTATTCAGCACTGAGTGGGGGTTGAAACAAGGGCAAATAAACCACAATGTCTTAACTAACCGATTGTGTGAAGTAGAGCATCACATACAATTTTCAAAAATCCATTTCTTTGCCTGTTCTTTATCTAAGGTTACAGGATGCTCGGGAGTTCCAATATTTATACTAATAATATTAGCGTTCTCAATTCCCTTAACATTTCTAAAACTTGCTCCCTTAACTAAAACATCTTCAAAAAAAGAATCTTCAATATTAGCATTATCTAGTACTGCATCTCTAAAGTCTACACTACTAAAATAACAAATATTTAAATCAGCATTTGATAGATCAGCCCCTAAAAATACCGTCTCTTCACTCTCACAATCGGTAAATTTAGTATTCTTAAGATTGCTATTACTAAAATTAGCATAAGATACATTTGCTTTATAGAAGCTAGCATGCTTTAACCAAGCATTTCTAAACGTTGAAGAGCAAACCCATGTTAAAATAAAATTTCCCGCTTCTAAGTTCACGTTATCAAATGAACAACTGATCAATCTAGCTTCCTTCAAGGAAAACTTCGACAGATCAATATACTCTAAGTTAATTTCGTCAAGTATTAACTTCTTTCCGTTTTCACCTGCTGATTCTAACCATACTTGATGCAACTCTAGCTGTGCGATTATATTTTTTTTATTTTCCATTCTATACCACCCTTAATTTAAGGATACCAAATTACTCTATCAACTAACCCTTCCTTAACAATAGCCTCTTTTAATTGCTCGATATGTTCAGGAATTAGTTGTCTGGTATCAACTATTATATTGATGCCTTTATTCAATTTTTTGTACATATTCTTCAGTGTAGTTTTCACGCTAAATGCTCCCTTTTTAGGATCGGTGTGACCATTAGGGTAAGACTCATAGCTCTTGACATCCCAACGTTGCTTATTATGTGATAATTCGTCATAAAACTCAGCTCCACCAGAATCTCTCTTTATTCTGCCTAGAACTCCTCTTTCTTCTAGAGCTAAGCCTACTTCTCTTTCCTTTTTTCCTTGGTCATCTAAAACATGGCCCCTATCTGGATCTGTAGCCAAGTCATCCAACTCTTCTTGGGTTCTTCCTCCAGTATATTTTCCGTTCTCATCATAAAGGTCAGATTTATTATCTTTATCCGTCCCCTCAGCCTCTTCATCCTTTCTCTGTTGCTCCTCATCTTCCCTTCTTTTCCGTTCATCCTCGTGATGATCTCTAGGTGGCTTATCCGGT
>NZ_KB898219.1 GCF_000377505.1 Paenibacillus massiliensis 2301065 = DSM 16942
TTTTTGTCCTGACAATAATATATTATTGTCAGGACAAAAAAGAGGTGAAGCGATGTCCTCTAAAAAGATGGGACGTCCTCCATCTGACAAACCTAAAAGCAAAACGATTGAGATACGTGTCGATCAGGAAACTTTGAGCAAGCTTGATGCTTCTGCCGAAAAGCTGAACACGTCACGTTCTACAATTGACCGCAAAGGGATTGAAAAGGTGTATGACGAGCTCCAAAAATAAAAAAGGAAGCAGCATGAGTCCCACCAAGAACACCGCTACTTCCTATCCTGCAACCGTTTAAATAAGCAGACTGCATAAATATCCTACCATGTGGAGGAATCTCATTCAAGCGATGCGGTAATAAGCAATGGGAGGATGAACATGAAAATCATTTTGGAAGCTCTGTATCGCGGTCTAATTCACCCCGACGAGGTAATTGTTCCATCTCAGCCAGAACACCGTTCTGTAAGCCGTCAAGTAGTAGCACAGACGGAGCAATGGCGCAAGCGATTAGGGGAGGAAACGTTTCGCGAGTTGGAGGAATATTCTGACCTCTGCGACAGCGTAAATAGTATGCATGTGGAAGCTGCTTTTCTGCATGGTTTCAGGCTGGGAGCGAACTTACTCATTGAGGTGGGGAGAGATCGGGAGAAGTTGGTTTCGAGTGCAGCTTCGGAGATGTCATTATAATAACAATAGAGAATATTAATGGTTATAAATTCACATGAAATAATTTATTGCTATCATTGAGTTAAAGTGAAAACAAGGAGTATGCTCAAGCAATTGCGAGAGAAATGTTGATGCATAGCGACTAATAATAATTTGACTATTAGGACCGAATACACTCAGTCCATCTAAATAAAAGATGGTAACGCTGAAGGATGAAGTTGCTATTTGTATATGGTCACGTCTAGTTGATTTTGTCATTTATCACTTCGTAACAAGTTATCGTTGATTGATATAAATATCAATATGAATGGTTTGAAATTATTGGGGATGAAATTCCAGATTACTGGTATTTTAACTTTATTGGGAAACCCGAAAAGGGCAAATTGCTACTATTATGGGTTACAAAGAGATCGTACTTGATTATAATCACCATTTCGGACTCATGGAAAGAGAGAAGATTCATTTAGATATATTTTATGCGATGAAAGATAAAGTTGATCGTTAAAAACTATATAAGCATGGTCATTGACATATAAATATATTGTCTAAGTATATCTAACCACATGTGATTTAAATAACTCCATGTGGTTTTTGTTTTTTAAAATATGAGCTGTAGATAATATAGGTACTCACTGACGAAGGCGAGAAAAATATTGAGGACATTGAAGTCGGAGATCAGGTTCTTGCCAAGGATGAGAGTGATCCAGAGGGAGATTTAGGTTACAAGGAAGTCACCGCTTTATA
>NZ_KB898220.1 GCF_000377505.1 Paenibacillus massiliensis 2301065 = DSM 16942
GATGGAAGCAACCTGAAGATTGATAAGGTTGAATTCCTTAAGCTGGACAAGCCAATCACGGTGTATAACTTCACAGTTGCGGACTACCATACGTATTATGTAACAGATATTGGGATTTGGGTGCATAATACAGATTGTGATTGGGTTAGAATGACCACGAAGCAGTCTACGGCTGCGGCAAAAGAACTGGGATACGAAGCAACAAACTACACAGCAAAGAATGGAGAAAAAATTTTCTATAATAAAAAAACTAAGACGTATATAAGTCAAGACATTGGTAGCGGTGACGGTAGTGGTCCTCATAATGGTGGGGTGTGGAAAATGGCTAAATCACCCGAAGCATTAAATAAAAAAGATACACGGATGGGTACTTATGATGGAACTCTAAATAGAATAGGTGATTAGATGAATAAATATCGTATAACTAAATACAATCCTTTCTTTAGAGAAGCTAACGGAAACTATCTTAGAGAAGACTGGATGTCCATTAGCGATATTGGAAAGAAATTCGAGGGTAACATACTTACCGTAGAGGAATATAAGTCAGTTGAAGACAAGTATGTAAAGGTAATACAACTCATTATGGACTATACGAATACTCCTTTTATTGTTGTTAGTGATGTGAGAAGAAGTACTGATGATAGTGGTTTTGAAAAATCCATTAACAAATATCGTGAATTATACAATGAGGAATATCTTAAGGACATTTACTACAATTTAATTGACACCATGAAATTTTCATCCCAACAGATCGATTCCTTGGTTCGACTTTTACTAAGGGAAGAAATAGGTGCGGAGGTTTATTTTGAAACAAACCTAAAGGTCTTTATTGGATATGACTTTTTAATGGGAATTCATACGGACCGACCTATCGAGGTAATAATACCCAAAATTGAAGAAATAGGATTGTTTGTTGAGAAGTTCTAATTACTATACGATATATTATTATAATATGATTACAGACCTTGGGGTATGATTCCCAGGGTCTCTTGTTTACTTTTAGCCTGTATCGAGTGTATTGGAGAGTTCAGAAAAAAAATTGCTCAGGTTTAATTATGGTTAAAAACACCAAATATATATGAAATTGTATATAATTTAACTTGCCGAGAAAAATCAGTGATCGGTAAAGTAACATCGTCGACTTTTTGTCCTGACAATAATATATTATTGTCAGGACAAAAAAGAGGTGAAGCGATGTCCTCTAAAAAGATGGGACGTCCTCCATCTGACAAACCTA